>NZ_CP107923.1:4800000-6842500 GCF_036026695.1 Amycolatopsis sp. NBC_00438
CTGAGGCCGATGGACGCCGAAATGGGGCGCACATTCGAGCACGACGCTGTCGACTGACCGGGGTAGCTTCCCGCGGGCTGCCAGCTGCCGTAGGCGTATCGGGTACTCGTGCACTTGGCCACCGCCCGATAGCTGCCAGGCCCTTTCGTGCACTTCGCGTAGGTCGTGTACAGACCCGAAATCCCCCAGCTGCAGCCCGACGGCCACGGTTCAGCGGACGCAGGCCCCGCTCCCACAACCACACCCGAGATGGCCAACCCGACGACCGCCGAGATCGTCAACATCTTCTTCATCCGCACTCCCTCGCCTCGTGCTCGTCCCATGCGACATCGACACACCTGACTGGGAGCGTCGGTTGAGCCGCGCTGTACCGATCACCCGATCAGGGCAACGGTGCCGACGTAACCCGGTAGATCACGGACACCGAGGCACCCGCGGTATCCCGGCCCCGCCAGGCCGGTGTGCTGGCGACGCTCGACGAGGCACTGGCCGCCCTCCACTCGCGAGACAACCCGTCGCGATGAGCCTCGACGACCCCAGCGTCCCGCGCGCCGGCAAACCCGCAGCGCCACCGTCCGACTTGCTGACGGCGAAGATTCTCCTCGAGCGCCTTGGCATCACCCCGGTCGGTGTACTGGCGTTTCCCGGAGAAGAAATGGGGAGATATCGACACGCCATCGGCTTCCGAGTTCATGTTGCTCGCCAACGAGGTTCAAGCGCACACCGTCCGCCGCCGTGGCTCACGTGACGGGCAGTCGGCGAAGGCGAACTTCATCGATGCCTCGAGGCACATCTACGTGGTTGCGGAAGCTGACAGGTACGTCACGGCACAGAGGAATCCCACCTCGAAACTCAGAAAGCCTCGACGTCACAAGAGTTTGCGGCGCGCCCTCACTCACCGCCAGCTCCTGGAGATCAACACGACGGCAGTGTCGACCGGTACGGATCCCGCGTTGGACAGCGAACAGCCCGTCTCGCCGACTCTTGCCGCCGGTCTGCTCGCGCATGCCCGGGCGCGTCCGGGAGCAGGGGTCCGCGAGGCAGCGTCGTTCACGGGACATACCTCGACGGGCTACCAGACGAGCAGCACGATGACCTACGTCGCGGCCACCGTCGACGAGCTGGCGGTCGTGGTCGCCACGCTGACCGGAGAGCCACATCCGCTCGCGACCTGACGGCACACGGGCCCGCCGACGGCTCGGACCGTAGGTGACCGGCCGTCGGCGTAGATGGCGTTCATGGCCGGCAACGCAGCTTCGTCGTCGACGACGTCCGTCGTCGATCGGCGGCCTCATGCAAGCCCTCCAGGCCAGGATCGGACACCGTTCACACCGGCCCGCGCCTGTCCTGAACTGCGGATATCCACCGATGAAGCGCGGCATGGCGCAACCACGCCAGCGTCGTCCGGTTACCTCCGGGGCTGGCTGGTGATCACGTCGGCCGAAAACTCCGCACCGACGTAGTAGGCCTCGGACGGGACGCGGTGGTGCGGGGCGCACTTCCCCTGCGGCCGCACCACCGCGGTATCGACCCTACCAGAGTCTCGAACACACGTTCGACCCAGGCCGGGGTTCGAGGCCGGCCCCAGGCGTCGTGGGCGACCGTCAGGGCGCTGGCCTGACCGGCATGACGTCCCCATTTTGGGGACGCATCACTGATTCTCTCGACAAAGCGCCCGCTTATCATTGAGCTGCCCGGGGTGCACCCGCCGAGTCCGTCACCCGTGGGTGCGGCGTCTGAGAGGATCACCCGATGACGATGTCCCTGTCGGCCGAACTGTGGCCCGACGTGCAGCCCGAGACCGCGAGACGGCTGATGCTGGCCGGGGTCGAGGCGTTCGCCGAGCGCGGGTACCACGCCACGACGACGCGGGACATCGCCGGTGCGGCCGGGATGAGCCCCGCCGCGCTCTACGTGCACTTCCCGTCGAAGGCCGCGCTGCTGTTCGCGATCAGCCGTTACGGCCACGAGCAGACGCTCGCGCTGGTCGAGAACGTCGTCGCGAAGGTGTCCGACCCCGTCGAGCGGATCCGGCTGATCGTCGAGGACTTCGTCGCCTGGCACGCGCGGCGCCACACCGTGGCCCGGGTCGTGCAGTACGAGCTGCAGGCGCTGCCCGAAGAGGAGTTCAAGGTGGTCGCCGAGCTGCGGCGCGGCATCGAGCGGATCGTGCGCGAGGTGATCACCGAAGGCGCCCGCGTCGGCGCGTTCACCGTGTCGGACCCGCACGTCGCGGCCCGGGCGGTGCTGTCGCTCGGGGTCGACGTCGCCCGCTGGTACAGCGAGCGGGCGCGACAGACCCCGGCCGCGCTCGGCAAGGAGTACGGCGGCCTGGTGCTGCGGATGCTCGGAGTGCCGGCGGCCTAGGCGTTGAGGTGCTGCTGCCAGTCGGCGGGCAGCCGGTCGGTGGGCCCGGGAACGGGCTGCTCCGCCGGGTGCGAGTCGGGACCGGTCAGCTCCGGTCCGTCGCTGACCGTTTCGGTCTCGAAGTTCCAGAACCAGGACTCCCCCGGCTCGAAGCTCTGGATGTAGGGGTGCCCGGACACCTTGAAGTGCGCGGTCGCGTGCTGGGCCGGCGAGGTGTCGCAGCAGCCGACGTGCCCGCACTGCGCACACCGGCGCAGATGCACCCACCACCCACCGGCGGCGTCGCACTCGAGGCAGCCCGCACCACTGGGGGCGACCGACGGATCGATTCCAGGCACCGAACTCACAGTCACCCTCCGGTTCGTGAAGACCACTCGAAGCGAGCCTACCCGGGACGGCGGTCCTCAGCCGACGGCGCGCGCGAAGCGATCGGCGACCATCCGAAGCCGCTCCACCAACCCCTCCGGTGCCTCCTCCACGACGAAGTCGTACCCCCACTGCGCCAGGTGATACGGCACCACGTCCAGGTTGTTCGCCCCCGTGCGGACCCGGCAGCTGTGGTCGTCGATCGGCTCCACCACGCCGCTCGTGGGCGAGATGCGGGTCGACACCACCGACGCCGGGGCGGCCACCCGCACCACCAGCTGGTGCGGGTACGGCGTGGTCGAGATCGAGCGCGACACGTACGCCGCGAGGTCGTCGGGCGGTGGCTCGCGCGGGGTGAAGCGGAAGCTCGCCGCCGGCTCGCCGGTGATCCGGTCGACGCGGAAGGTGCGCCAGTCCTGCTTGCCGAGGTCGAACGCGACCAGGTACCAGCGGCGTCCCGTGTGGACCAGGCGCAGCGGCTCGACCGACCGCTCGGTCGCCGCCCCGGTGCGGTCGCCGTAGCCGAAGCGCAGGCGCTCGTGGTCCCGGCAGGCCGAGGCGATCACGGTGAGCACCCCGGCGTCGACGGTCGGGCCGCTGCCCGCCAGCGAGACCGTGGCCGCCTGCAGGGCGCTGACCCGCGGCCGCAGCCGGGCGGGCAGCACCTGCTCCAGCTTCGCCAGCGCCCGCACGGACGTCTCCTCGATGCCGCTGACCGTGCCGCTCGCGGCCGTGCGCAGGCCCACCGCGACCGCGACGGCCTCGTCGTCGTCCAGCAGCAACGGCGGCAGCGCGGCCCCGGCGCCGAGCCGGTAGCCCCCGGCGACGCCCGGGGTCGCGTGCACCGGGTAGCCGATCGAGCGGAGCCGTTCGACGTCGCGGCGGATCGTGCGGACGTCGACGTCCAGGCGCGACGCGAGGTCCGAGCCGGGCCAGTCCCGCCGGGCCTGCAGCAGCGAAAGCAGCCTGAGCAGTCGCTCCGAAGTGCCGTACATGACACGCAGTGTGCCAGACATCGAGGACAGTTCCGGTCCTCGATCGGCCGGATGGTGCAGTCGGGTGGTCAAACACTTGCCAGGCACGGCTCCGGGCGGTGAGAGTGGCGCATGCCGATTGACCCTGCCGCCCTGCTCGCCGTCGCCCGTGAGGAAGCCGTACTGGGCCGCGACGAGGGCGGCGTGCCGATCGGGGCCGCGCTGTTCGACTCCACCGGCACCCTGCTGGGCCGCGGGCACAACCGGCGCGTGCAGGACGGCGACCCGTCGATGCACGCCGAGACCGCGGCGTTCCGCAACGCCGGCCGCCGCCCCCACTACCGCGACACGATCATGGTCACCACGCTCTCGCCGTGCTGGTACTGCTCCGGGCTCGTCCGTCAGTTCGGTATCGGGCGCGTAATCATCGGCGAAACCGAAACCTTCCACGGCGGGCACGACTGGCTGGCCGGCCTCGGCGTGGAGATCACCCTGCTCGACGACCCCGCTTGCACCGCGCTGATGACGGAGTTCATCGCCGCGCGCCCGGACCTGTGGTTCGAGGACATCGGGGTCGAGAAGTCCACATAGGACAGTTCTTGCGAGGAGCTCGTATGCCGTCATCCGTTCCGCTCGTGGACCTTTCGCCGTGGTTCACGGGCACGTCCGAGGGCCGGGCCGACGTGGCCGAACAGGTCGACCGGGCGCTGCGGCAGTCCGGCTTCCTGCTGGTCACCGGGCACGGCGTCCCGGACGACCTGCGCGACCGGGCCCGCGAGCAGGCACGCCGGTTCTTCGCGCTGCCCGAGGACGTCAAGCAGCGCTACGCCGTCACCGTCGGCGGCCGCGGCTGGCTGCCGCCGGGCGTCGAGGCCAACGGTTACGCCGAGGGCACCGAAACCCCGCCCGACCTCAAGGAGTCCTACTCGGCGGGCGCCGATCTCGGCGTCGGCGTCGCCGAGGTCGACGGGTTCTGGTTCCAGCCCAACGTCTGGCCGGCCGAGGTGCCGGGGCTGGCCGAGACGGCCACCGAGTACATGCGCCGCATGCGGGCGCTGTCGGATCACCTGCTGGAGATCTTCGCCGCGGCGCTCGGCCTGGCGGAGAGCCACTTCACGCGGCACACCGCGCACCCGACGTACACGTTCAACATCAACTGGTACCCGCCGATGACCCACGTCGGCGAGCCCGAGCCCGACCAGTTCCGGATCGGCCCGCACACCGACTTCGGCACGGTGACGGTGCTCGACCGCCAGGCGGGCGTGGGCGGACTGCAGGTCTTCAGCGACGGCGGCGAGTGGGAGGACGCGCCGTATCACCCGGACGCGTTCACGGTGAACATCGGCGACCTGATGGCCCGCTGGACGGGCGACCGCTGGCGCTCGACCCGCCACCGCGTCCTGCCCCCGGCGCCGACGGCACCGGAGGAGGACCTGGTGTCCCTGGTCTTCTTCTACGAGACCGACCACGACGCGCGGATCACTTCGCTCGCGCCCCCGCTGGGCAAGCGGATCTACCCGGAGGTCATCGCGGCGGACTACCTGAAGGAGAAGCTCGACGCGATCACCATGGGCTAACCGGCCGGCGCGTAGATCAGTTCGAGGACCCCCGACGGGAAGGCCGTGCTCTTCACCAGGCGCAGGTTCAGGGGCTCGGCCAGCTCCGGGAACAGGGGCGCGCCCCGGCCCGTGGCGGCGGGGAGCACCCACAGGCGGTACTCGTCGACCACGCCGAGCTTGATCAGCGAGTGCAGGAACGCGGTGCCGCCGGCGGCGACCAGGTCCTTGCCCGGCTCGGCCTTGAGCTTGGCGATCTCCGCCGCCGTGTCACCGCTCGCGATCCGGGTCTCGGGCCAGTCGTCGGCGGACTCCAGGGTGCGGGAGAACACCACCTTGGGGATCTCGTTCATGGCCTTGGCGGACGGGTGGTCCGAGGTGGGCCAGAACCCGGCCATGGCCTCGTAGGTGACGCGGCCCATCAGGAAGGCCCGGCCTCCCACAGCCCGTCGACGAAGTACTTCTCCTGCTCGGGATCGTCGACGCCCGTCATGACGTCCCGGATCCCGTTGTCCGCGTCGGCGCTCTTGCCGTCGACCGAACAGTAGAACCCCAAGATCAGCTTCCGCATCAGGTGCCTCCTCGCGCGTGTTCTCGTGCGGGACGGTAGGCAGAACCGGCCGGGTGGGGTCCCCGCTAAGCGGGATCCGCGCAGATCGTCCGGTTGCGCCCCGCGGCCTTCGCGCGCAGCAGCGCCGCCTCCGCGGCCCGGAGCGCGTCCGCCAGCACCCCGTCGGCCGCACAGTCCGCGACGCCGATCGACACCGTCACGCCGACGAACTGCGGCCCGTCGCCCGACGCCTTCAGCGCCACCAGCGTCGAGGCGATCCGCAGCCGGATGCGCTCGGCGATCGCCATCGCGTCGAAGCGGCCGGTGCCGGGCAGCAGGACCGCGAACTCCTCGCCGCCGGAGCGGCCCACGAGGTCCGCGGCGCGGACCTCGTCGCGCAGGGTGTCGGCGACCGCGCGCAGCACGGCGTCGCCGATCCGGGCGCCGTAGCGGTCGTTGAGCTGGCGGAAGTGGTCCAGGTCGAGCAGCAGCAGGGCCTGGCCGGGGCCGTGCCGGCCGAGGCGCGTCACCTCGGCGTCGGCCGCGCCGCGCCACGACGCGGCGGTCAGCACACCGGTGCCGGGATCGAGGGTGACGTGTTCGCGGCGGCCGCGGCCCAGTCCCCCGCGGTGCAGCACGACGGTGGCGCCGGCCAGCAACGGCACGAACCAGGGCGCGGCGAGGGCGGCCCAGCCGAACATGACGCCGAACGCCGTCATCGCGGCGTCGAAGGCGTGGCCCGGGGCGGCTTCGCGGGGCGGGCGGGGGCCGTCGGCGGCGGTCACGAGCGCGGCGTTCACCGCGAGGAACGCCAGCCCGGCGAGCAGGAGCAGGGCGACGGTGCGGGCGTCGAGGACCGCGGCGAGCGGCTTGACCCCGGTCGCGGTGAGGAACGCCCCGGCGACGAGTCCCGCGAGCGCGGTCGACGCGGCGCCGAAAACTTGGCGGTACACGGGTCTTCTGCGGACCCGGAACCACTGGTGCAGCGCGGAGAGCACGACCAGCGCGACGGCGAGCCCCGGCCGGAGCACGACGACTCCGGCGAAGACCCACGGCGTGTCGACGCCGGGCCCGAGCAGCGTGTCTTCGCGGTGGCGTTCCACCGGCCGGGACAGCTCGGCGGTGACCAGCAGCCCGCCCGCGAGCAGCGCGAACGGCGTCAGCATCGAGGCGAGCGGCGGGAACCGGACGGCGGCGAGGGCCACGGCGGCGACGGCGAGCACGTCCACCACGACGACAAAACAGACCTGGCCGCGGCGGGGCAGGCGCCACAACGCCCAGCGTTGCAGGGGCACGGCGAGCAGGGACCGGCCGGGGCGGCGTCCCCCGCCGGCTGCGACCGTGGAATCCCCCACCATTTCGGCAAACTAGCCGGAATGCCGCGCCCTGTCACTCCGCCTTCAGGGGAATCTCACCTCGTCGCGAATCCTGGGACGCTCAGGAGCCGTGCGCGCACCGTGCGTCATGTTTCCGACCGAAGAAGGGTTGACACGCCACATTGGTCTAGTCCACTGTGTGGTGGCACACAGCGCTCCTCCCGGGATGATCCCGCCGCCTCAAACCGGAGGTGCTCCATCCTGTCAGTTTGGAGGACCCCATGAAATCAGTGCGCCGTCTGGTGACCCTCGCGGTCGCCGCCGGAGCCGCGATGGCGACGGCGGTCGGCCTCGCCCCGCAGGCGATGGCCGCGGTCGACCCGGTGCTCGCTTCCCCGTACCTGTACCAGTGGGGCGGCCAGACCAGCCCCACCGCGGCGATGTCCGCGACCGGGGTGAAAGCGTTTACCCTCGCCTTCGTCCTGTCCGACGGGACGTGCAACCCGAAGTGGGACGGCAGCCGTTCGCTGACCGGCTCGGACAAGACGCTGATCCAGAACATCCGCAACGCGGGCGGGGACGTCATCCCCTCCTTCGGCGGCTGGTCCGGCACCAAGCTCGGCTCGAAGTGCACGTCGGCTTCGGCACTGGCGGGGGCGTACCAGAAGGTCATCGACGCCTACGGGCTCAAGGCGATCGACCTGGACATCGAGAACACCGACGAGTTCCAGAACAACACGGTGCAGGACCGCATCCTCAACGCGGTCAAGCTGACCAAGCAGGCCAACCCGAACCTGAAGGTCGTCATCACCATCGGCACCACGACGACCGGCCCCGACAGCTACGGCAAGCGCCTGATCAACCAGGCCAAGGCGATCGGCGCCCCGGTCGACGTCTGGTCGGTCATGCCGTTCGACTTCTCCAGCGGCGGCGACATGGCCGCCATGACGAAGTCCGCGGTCGACGGGCTGAAGAACCAGCTCAAGACGACGTTCGGCTACTCGGACGACACCGCGTACCGGCACAGCGGCCTTTCCTCGATGAACGGCAAGACCGACAACGCGGGCGAGACCGTCACGATCGCGAACTTCAACTCCATCCGCGGTTACGCGACGAGCCACCACCTGGGCCGCTTCACGTTCTGGGCCACCAACCGCGACTGCAGCGGCGGCGGCGAGTGCAGCGGGATCACGCAGGACAAGTACGCGTTCACCAAGATCGTCGCCGGGTACGCCGGCTGACACAGCGCCCGTAGTGGGGCAGTCGAAGGCCCTCTCACCGGCATCGGGGTCGGTGAGAGGGCCTTCGCGGTTTCCCGATCAGCGGGAAGGGCGCCACATCCGGTTTCCGGTGAGCGGGAACCGGATTCCGGCACACCGCCGCACCATCCGCCACCCGCCGCTCCGGCCTCAGCGCGTGTGACCGCCGCGGTGGTCACCGCCGCCGTAGTTCGCGTATCCCGGGTACACCGTGCTCAAGTCCACTGTGGTCGGTGGCGGCACGGTCGTGGTCGGCGGCGGGATCTCCACCGTCGAAACCGAAGGTGACGGCGTCGGCGGCGGCGTCTGGCGCGCCTGCATGACCACCGGGGACGGCGTCGTCGTCCGCGTGGGCACCGCGAGCGCGCTCGACGACGGGCCGCCCGTGGCCGGCTGCAGCTGCGGGAACGGTGTGGACCCCGGGACGGGGTCGGCCTGGGTCACCAGCGCGAGCGCCAGCCCGCCCAGCACCACGGCCACCGCCGACGCCAGCGCGATCCGGCCCGCCGCGCCGCGCGGCTCGGCGTCGGGCCCGCGGCGGGCCGCCACCTCGGCCGAGCGCGAGCCCGGTTTCCGCGGCCGGACCCCCGCCTGCCGCAGCAGTTCGTCGACCGAGACCCGGTCCCGCCGTCTGCGCGCACTGCGCGTCATGAACGACCTCCCACCCCTTCGCTGATTCCGGGGATATTAGGAAGCGGGGCCGGAATTGTAAACGTGCTGATCGCCGCGGTCTCGTTATCGTTTCGAGACATCCGGAACGCGGCTCCGGCCGTAGTCGTCACCAAGGGTTCAGCGACGCAGCAGCCCCGCCACCCGGCGGGTCACGGGCATGAACTCGGGCAGCTTCACCAACGCCAGGAGGCCGAACGGCACGGCGATCCCGAGCAGGCCCTGGATCGGCAGCTTCACCCACGCCGCGGGGATCACGCCGAGCGAACCGGGCACGGCGTACCCGGCGAGCACCGCGGCCAGCACCCCCAGCCCGCTCACGCCCAGGGTGATCAGGCCGACCCGCAGCGACCGGCGGCTGCGCAGGTGCCCGAGCCGCACCCACAGCCAGACCTGGCCGAGCACGGCGCCGACCACGAACCCCGCGCCGTTGACCAGCATGACGCCGTAGACGACGTGTTCGCCGTCGAGCAGGCCGCGGCAGAGGAACAGCAGCGGGATCTTGACCGCGGTCATCACGAGCATGATGAGCGTCGGCGTGCGGGCGTCCTTCATCGCGTAGAACACCCGCAGCTGCAGCATCACCAGCGCGTACGGCAGCAGCCCGACCGCGGAGACGGCGAGGGTCTGGCCGAGCCGCTCGGCGTCGTCGAGGGTGCCGCGGCCCCAGGTGAAGATCGCGACGCCGATCGGCGTGCCGACGACGGCCAGCGCGGCGGAGATCGGCACGAAGAGCACCGTGGAGATGCGGGAGGCGAGCGAGAGGTCGCCGACGAGCCGCGCCAGGTCGCCGTCCGCGGCAGCCCGGCTCATCCGCGGCATGAGAGCGGTCAGCAGCGAGACACCGAGGATGCCGTACGGCAGCTGGAAGAGCAGCGACGCGTAGCTGTAGGCGGTGACGCCGCCGCCGGTGCCGCCGGTCAGCACCCGGGTCGTGACGACAAAACCGACGTGGCTCACCACGACGTACCCGAGGATCCACGCGGCGAGCCCGCCGAACTCCTTCATCCGCGGGTCGAAGCCCCAGCGCCAGCGGAACCGGAAGCCGGTGCGCAGCAAGGCCGGGATGAGCACCATCGCTTGCACGACGATGCCGAGCGTGGTGCCGAGGCCGAGCACGAGCAGTTTCGGGTCGCCCATCCGGACCGGGTCGAGCGTCAGCTCCCCCGGCATCAGCGCGAACACGACCAGCGTGACGGTGACGACGACGTTGTTCAGCACCGGCGCCCAGGCGGGCGGCCCGAACACGTTCTGGGCGTTGAGGATGGCCGACATCAGCGCGAAGAGACCGTAGAACAGGATCTGCGGCAGCAGGAGGTAGGCCAGCGCGGTGGTGAGTCCCGGGTTGGCATCCGCTGACGATTTGTCGACGTAGAGCGCGGTGAACAGCGGCGCGATGGCCACCGCGACGGCCGTCCCGACGGTGAGCAGCACCAGCGCCATCGTGAGCAGCCGCTGGGTGTAGGCCCGGCCGCCGTCGGCGTCGTCCTGGGAGCGGACCAGCAGCGGCACCACGACACTGGCCAGCACGCCGCCGAAGAGCAGCTCGAACACGATGTTCGGCAGGGTGTTGGCGACGGTGAAGGAGTCGTTGACGATCCCGGTCCCGACCACGGCCGCGAGCAGCAGCTTGGCGACGAAGCCGGTGATCCGGCTGACGGTCGAGGCGATCGCCATCCGCCCGCTCGAGCGGGCCAGCGAGGAGCCGGCGCCTTCACCGCGGCCGGCCGACACGGGCGAGGCCGGTGGCCTCGCGACGATCTGCGTGGCGAACTCGTCGTACGGCCGCCGGGAGACGTCGGGGTCGCGGCTCGGCCAGTGGGGGCCGCGAAAGTCACTGGGGAGGAAGACGGTCGCTTCCTCGTCCCCCGGCTTCGTGGCCGGGGGGTCCTGATCCGCCATGGCACCACACTGCCAGGTCAGGGCCCTGGCCGGGTACGGCGGTGGTCACCGAACGTGCGAGCGAACCCGCGACGCTCCGTGATCGCCCGCGCGGGCTCAGGCCGCGAGCGTGATCTCCAGCGCGGCGCGCCCGGCGTCGGTCAGCTCGGCCGGGACGCGGCCGACGGCGCCGTCGGCGGCGGGACGCACGTAGCCGCCGTGGGCCAGCGCGTGCGCGGTCATCTGATCGCAACAGGCGAATCCGTCCACGAAGAGGTCCGGTTCGCAGCTGCACGACATCTCAGCGCGTCCGGCTGCCACCGCCCTCAGCATCGCCATCGCGCGGTGGGTGAGCTCGACTCCTGAACCGGACACCGGACTGCCTTTCTGCTCCGTGAACCTACTACTACGAGTCATCGTCCATTGGGCCAATTGTGTTAGCTACGGCACTAGGACGTTTACTAGACCTTCGAGGTTCCGGCCATTCGGCGAAGCGGGGCTCAAGCGCGGTCGACGGTGCGGAAAGTGGCCTGGACCAGTGCGTCGGCCGCTACGGGTCAGCCGGCGGCTTCAGCCATGCGGAGTTCCAGGGTCCGGGCCCACTCCCGCACGATCTGACGCCGCCGCCGGGTGTCGTCGGTCAGCAGGTTCGCCAGGCCGAGACCGCGGGCGAGATCGAGAGTGGCCTGGACCAGCTCGCGCACCCCCGCCCGGGACTCGTCGACGCCCAGCAGCTCGACGGTCACCCGGTGCGCCTCCCGCCCGACCCGGGCCTCCAGCGGCACCAGGACGTCCCGCAAGGCCTCGTCCGTGGCCGCGACCGCCCACAGCTGCAGGGCGGCCCGGAACAGCGGCCCGGTGTAGAGGTTCAGCACCATCTCGACGACCCGCTCGATGCGCGACGACCCGCTCGGCAGATCCGCGGCCTGCGCGCGCAGTTCATCGATCTGCGCCTCGCCCAGGAGGTCGACCGCCGCCGCGACGAGGTCCTCGCGGGTCGGGAAGTGGTGTTGCGCGGCGCCCCGGGAGACGCCGGCGCGTTCGGCGATCACGGCGACCGTGACCCCGTGCCAGCCGCGCTCGCCGAAGCTGTCGAGCGCGGCCTCGATGAGCCGCCGCCGGGTGGTGCGGCTGCGTTCCTGCTGGGGTTCGCGGAGCATGGTCAGGCCGGGTCGACCCAGAAGTCGAGCTGGAGGTCGTCCTCGGAGCCCCCGATCCGGTACTTCGCGAAGTCGGTCACGCCCTCGGCACGCAGGACGTCGTCGTCGAGGAAGAAGTTCCCGGTCGCCTCACGGCTCGGCTTGGTGAGGATCGCGTACGCGGCGTCGGCCATGATCTCCGGCGTCCGGCTGCGGTCGGCCAGCTCGGCGCCGACGACGTTGCGGATCGCCGCCGTGTCGATCGTCGTGCGCGGCCAGAGCGAGTTGACGGCGACACCGTCCGCGCGCAGTTCCGCGGCGAGGCCGACCGTCACCAGGCTCATCGAGTACTTCGCGATGCTGTAGGCGAGGTGCCCGGCGGTGAACCACCTCTCGTCGAGGCTGATCGGCGGCGACAGCGTCAGGATGTGCGCGTTGGCCGCGGCCCGCAGGTGCGGGATGGCCAGCTTCGACAGCAGGAACGTGCCGCGCGCGTTGATGTCCTGCATCAGGTCGTAGCGCTTCATGCTGACCTGCTCGGTCGGCGTCAGGTCGATCGCGCTGGCGTTGTTCACGACGATGTCGATGCCGCCGAACTGCTCCACCGTCTTCGCCACCGCCGCCGCGACCCCGTCGTCGTCGCGGACGTCGCCGAGGATCGGCAGCGCGTGGCCGCCGGCCTTCTCGATGGCTTCCGCGGCGGTGTAGATCGTGCCGGGCAGCTTCGGGTGCGGCTCGGCGGTCTTGGCGAGCAGCGCGACGTTGGCGCCGTCCTTCGCGGCTCGCAGCGCTATCGCCTCACCGATGCCCCGGCTCCCACCGGACATGATGATGGTCTTGCCGTCCAGTCCAGCCATGTAAAACCTCCGTGAGGCGACGCATCTTTCCTAGCGAAAGTGAGGCTTCGAGATCGGTAGTCAGTAGGACTTGGGCAGGCCGAGGCTGTGCTGGCCGACGAAGTTGAGCACCATCTCGCGGCTGACCGGGGCGATCCGGCCCAGCCGGACGGCGGTGACCAGCGTGCCGAGGCCGTACTCGGTGGCCAGGCCGTTGCCGCCATGGGTCTGCACGGCCTGGTCGGTCGCGCGGATGGCGACCTCGGCGGCGGCGTACTTGGCCATGTTGGCCGACTCCCCCGCGCCGAAGTCGTCGCCGGAGTCGTAGAGCGACGCGGCCTTCTGCGTCATCAGCTTGGCCAGTTCCAGCTCGATCTTGATCTCCGACAGCGGGTGCGCGAGGCCCTGGTGGGCACCGATCGGGGTACCCCAGACCTGCCGCTGGTTGGCGTAGGAGACGGCCTTGGCCAGCGCGTACCGGGCGATGCCGAGCGAGAACGACGCGCCCATGATGCGTTCCGGGTTGAGGCCGGCGAACAGCTGCGCGATCGCCGCGTCCTCCTCGCCGACGAGCGCCTCGGCCGGGAGCTTGACGTCGTCGAGGAACAGCGAGAACTGGTCCTCCGGCGCGACGATGTCCATCGGGATCTTGGTGTACTCGAACCCGGCGGTGCCCGTCGGCAGGATGAACAGGGCAGGCTTGAGCCGGCCGGTCTTCGAGTCCTCCATGCGGCCGACGACGAGCACCGCGTCCGCCTCGTCGACGCCGGAGATGTAGACCTTGCGTCCACTGAGGACCCAGCCGTCGCCGTCGCGCTTGGCGGTGGTGGTGATCTTGTGCGAGTTCGACCCGGCGTCCGGCTCGGTGATGGCGAAGACCATCCGCTTGGTGCCGTCGGCGATGCCCGGCAGCCACTGCTTCTTCTGCTCTTCGGTGCCGAAGCGGGAGATCACGGTGCCGCAGATCGCCGGCGAGACGACCATGAGCAGCAACGGCGAACCCGCGGCGGCCAGTTCTTCGAGCACCGCGGCGAGGTCGGCGATGCCCGCGCCTCCGCCGCCGTACTCCTCGGGAATGTTGACGCCGAGGTAACCCAGCCGGCCGGCCTCGTCCCACAGCTCGTGGGTCTTCTCGCCGGCGCGGGCCTTCTTGGCGTAGTACTCGTGGCCGTACTTGGTGCCGAGCTCGGCGACGGCCTTGCGGAGCGCGATCCGCTCTTCGGGCTCGATGAAGTTCATCGCGTTCATGCTTCTTCTCCCACCACAGCTTCTCCGACCACAGCCAGAATTGTGCCGACTTCGACCTGCTGCCCGACGGTCACCGGCAGCTCGGTCACCACGCCGTCCGCGGGCGCCGCGATCCGGTGTTCCATCTTCATCGCCTCGAGCCACAGCAGCGGATCGCCCGCCTTCACCGGGTCCCCGGCCTGCACGGCGAGCCGGACGACGGTGCCCGGCATCGGCGCGACCAGCGACCCCGCGGCCAGCGCGGCGTCCGGGTCGGAAAATCGCGGTGCCGCCGTCAGCGCGACCGAACCGAGCGCGGAGTCCACATAGGACACGCCATCATGGCGCGCGACGTCGAAGGTGCGCCGCACGCCGGCGACGTCCAGGACGACCCGGCCGGACTCGGCAGTGACAAGCTCCGCTTCGTACCCGTCGGCGTTCAGGCCGTCCCGGGTCAATGAGTAGACGACATCGTACTCGCGATCGCCGATCGAGAAGACCTTGCGCTGTCCCGAAGATCGGACGTTGCGCCAGCCGCTCGGCAGACGTCCCTGCGTCCGCGCCCCGGCCCGGTTCGTCGCGGCCTCGGCCAGTGCCGCGGCCAGAGCCGACAGCCGTTCGGTGTCCACAGTGGCCAGCGGCGCGGCCAGGGTGTCGAGACCGTGGCGGTCGAAGAAGGCCGTGTCGGTCTCCCCGGCCAGGAAGGCGTCGTGACGCAGGATGGTGACCAGCAGGTCGCGGTTGGTGACCACGCCGTGGATCTTGGTCGCCGCCAGGGCCTTGGCGAGCCGCCGGGCGGCCTCGGCGCGGGTCGGCGCCCAGGTGATCACCTTGGCCAGCATCGGGTCGTAATGCACGCCGACCACCGAGCCGCTGAGGAACCCGGAGTCCAGCCGCAGCCCAGGACCGTGGGTGAACGAGCGGTCCACATCGGGCACTTCGAACGTGTGCAGCGTGCCGCTCTGCGGCTGCCAGTTCGCGCCCGGGTCTTCGGCGTAGAGCCGGACCTCGATGGAGTGCCCGACGGTCGGCGGCGGGTCGGCGGGCAGCCGTTCCCCGTCGGCGACGCGCAGCTGCAGCGCCACCAGGTCGAGACCGGTGACGTTCTCGGTGACCGGGTGCTCCACCTGCAGCCGGGTGTTCATCTCGAGGAAGTAGAACCGCCCGTCCGGCCCGGCGAGGAACTCGACCGTGCCCGCGCCGACGTAGTCGATCGCCTGGGCCGCCTTGCGCGCGGCGTCGAACAGCTCCGCGCGCATGGCCTCGTCGACGAACGGCGACGGCGCTTCCTCGACGACCTTCTGGTGCCGGCGCTGGATCGAGCACTCCCGCTCCCCCACCGCCCACACCGTGCCGTGCCGGTCGGCCATGACCTGTACCTCGATGTGCCGCCCGGTCTCCAGGTACCGCTCGCAGAACACCGTCGGGTCGCCGAACGCGGACGCGGCCTCCGCGCTCGCACCTTCCACCGCCTCGGCCAGCTCGTCGAGGGACCGGACCACGCGCATGCCGCGGCCACCACCCCCGGCGGACGCCTTGACCAGCAACGGAAGATCAGCCTCAGTCACCGAAGCCGGGTCCAGTTCGGACAGCACCGGCACGCCGGCGGCGGCCATCAGCCGCTTCGACTCCACTTTGGAGCCCATCGTCTCGATGGCCTCCGGCGGCGGGCCGACCCAGGTCAGCCCGGCCTCGAGGACGGCACGCGCGAACGCGGCGTTCTCGGACAGGAAGCCGTAACCGGGGTGGACGGCGTCGGCGCCGGTGTCCGCGGCGGCCTTGACCAGCAGTTCGGCCCGCAGGTACGTCTCGGACGGCGCGTTGCCGGGCAGCCGGACGGCCGCGTCGGCTTCCAGCGCATGGGGCGCGGCGGCATCGGCGTCGGAGAACACGGCGACCGTGCCGATCCCGGCGTCGCGGCAGCTCGAGAAGACGCGGCGGGCGATCTCGCCGCGGTTGGCGACCAGCAGGTTCTGGATCATCGCTCACTCACATCCGGAAGACGCCGAATCCTTCGGCGCCCTTCACTGGTCCATTGTGGATCGCGGACAGGCTCAGCCCCAGCACGGTGCGGGTGTCGCGCGGGTCGATGATGCCGTCGTCGTAGAGCATGCCGGAGAGGAACATCGGCATCGACTCGGCTTCGATCTGGCCTTCCACCATGGCTCGCATGGCCTTGTCGTTTTCCTCGCTGTACTCCTGGCCACGCGCCTCGGTGGCCGCGCGGGCCACGATGGACAGCACGCCGGCCAGCTGCGCCGGGCCCATCACCGCGGACTTCGCGCTCGGCCAGGCGAACAGGAAGCGGGGATCGTAGGCGCGGCCGCACATCCCGTAGTGCCCGGCGCCGTAGGACGCTCCCATGAGGACGGACAGGTGCGGCACTTTCGAGTTCGACACGGCGTTGATCATCATCGCGCCGTGCTTGATGATGCCGCTCTGCTCGTACTCCTTGCCGACCATGTAACCGGTCGTGTTGTGCAGGAAGACGAGCGGTGTGTGGATCTGGTTGGCCAGCTGGATGAACTGCGCGGCCTTCTGCGACTCCTCGCCGAACAGCACGCCCTGCGCGTTGGCCAGCACGCCGACCGGGTAACCGTGGATGCTCGCCCAGCCTGTCACGAGAGAAGAGCCGTACAGCGGCTTGAACTCGTCGAAGTCGGAGCCGTCGACGACGCGGGCGATGACCTCGCGCGGGTCGAACGGCACCTTGAGGTCGGTCGGCACGATGCCGAGCAGGTCCTCGGTGTCGTACACCGGCTCGGCGTAGTCCGGCTTCGGCGTCGGCCCCTGCTTCGTCCAGTTGAGCCGTTTGATGATGCTACGGCCCAGGCGGATCGCGTCCTGCTCGTCGACAGCGAGGTAGTCGGCCAAGCCCGACGTCCGCGCGTGCATCTCGGCGCCGCCGAGCGACTCGTCGTCGGACTCCTCGCCGGTGGCCATCTTGACCAGCGGCGGGCCGCCGAGGAACACCTTCGCGCGTTCCTTGACCATCACGACGTAGTCCGACATGCCGGGCAGGTACGCGCCGCCGGCGGTCGAGTTGCCGAACACCAGCGCGACCGTCGGGCAGCCCGCGGCGGAAGCCCGCGTGATGTCCCGGAAGATCCGGCCGCCGGGGATGAAGATCTCCTTCTGCGTCGGCAGGTCCGCGCCGCCGGACTCGACGAGGTTGATCGACGGCAGCCGGTTCTGCGCGGCGATGTCGGAGGCCCGGAAGCTCTTCTTGGTCGTCCACGGGTTGCTCGCGCCGCCCTTGACCGTCGGGTCGCTGGCCGAGACCAGGCACTCGACGCCTTCGACGACGCCGATGCCGGTCACCAGGCTCGCGCCGACGCGGTAGTCGGTGCCCCAGGCCGCCAACGGCGAAAGCTCCAGGAACGGCGAGTCCTCGTCGAGCAGCAGCTCGATCCGCTCGCGGGCGAGCAGCTTGCCACGCTTGCGGTGCCGTTCGACGTACTTCTCGCCGCCGCCGGCGACGGCCTTGGCCTGCTCGGTGTCGATCTCGGCGAGCTTTTCGAGCATCGCCTCGCGGTTCGCGCCGAACTCGGCGGCCCGCACGTCCACTGTGGACCTCAGGGTCGTCATGAGGTGTATCCCAATCGCTTCGCGGCCAGGCCGGTGAGGATCTCGTTGGTGCCGCCGCCGATGCCGAGGATCCGGACGTCGCGGTAGTGCCGCTCCACCTCGGCCTCGCGCATGTAGCCGAGCCCGCCGTGCAGCTGGACGGCCTCGTTGACCACCCATTCGGCGGCCTCGACGGCGGTGTTCTTGGCGAAACAGGCCTCGGCGATGACCTCCTCGCCCGACACGTGCCGGATCGCGGCCTGCCGGGCGTAGGTGCGCGCTACGTCGGTCTTGCGCGCCATCTCGGTCAGCTTGTGCTGTACGAGCTGCCGCGAGATCAACGGCCGGCCGAACGTCTCGCGCAGCCGGCACCAGTCGAGCGTCAGGTCGAGCGCGCGCTGGGCGTGGGAATAAGCTTGCACGGCGAGCGACAACCGTTCGGTGACGAACTGGGTGGCGACCTGGGCGAATCCGCTGTTCTCGGCGCCGACGAGGTTCTCCACCGGCACCCGGACGTCCACGTAGGACAGTTCGGCGGTGTCGGAGCAGAGCCAGCCCATCTTCTCGAGCTTGCGGGAGACGGTGAACCCGGGCGTGCCGCGCTCGACGACGATCAGCGACAGCCCGTGGGCGCCTTCGCCGCCAGTGCGCACGACCGTCGTCACGAAGTCGGCGCGGCAGCCGGAGGTGATGTAGGTCTTGGCGCCGTTGATGACGTACTCGTCGCCTTCGCGCACCGCCGTCGTCCGGATCCCGGCGACGTCGGAGCCGCCGTCCGGTTCGGTGACGGCCAGCGAGCCGATCTTGTCGCCGGCCAGGGTCGGCCGGACCCACCGCTCGATCTGCACGGGATCGGCGGCCTCGGCGATGTGCGGCACGGCGATGCCGCAGGTGAACAGCGACGCGAAGAGGCCGCCGGAGCCACCCGCGTAGTGCATCTCCTCGGCGACGACGAGCGCGTCGAGGTAGTTGCCGTCACCGCCGCCGATCTCCTCGGGGAACGCGACGCCCAGCAGGCCCAGGTCGCCGGCCTTGCGGTGCAGGTCGCGCGGCAGTTCGCCGGCGCGCTCCCAGTCGTCGAGGTGCGGCAGGACCTCCTGCTCGACGAACCGGCGCACGGTCTTTCGGAGTTCGGCCCGCTCGGGCGTCCGGAAGGGATCGGTCACAGGAGCACCTCGGGGATGTCGATTTCACGAGACCGCAGCCACTCGCCGAAAGCTTTGGCCTGCGGGTCGAACCGCGCCTGCGAGGCGACGCCTTCCCCGAGGATGCCCTCGACGACGAAGTTCATCGCGCGCAGGTTCGGCAGCAGGTAGCGCGTCACCGGCAGGTCGGCGGTCTCGGGCAGCAGCAACTTGAACTCCGCGACGGTCAGCCGGTGCGCGAGCCACCGCCAGGCCTCGTCGGACCGCACCCACACGCCGAGGTTGGCGTTGCCGCCCTTGTCGCCGCTGCGCGCGCCGATGACACTGCCCAGCGGCGCCCGCAGCACCGGCCCGTGGTCCAGCGGTTCGGGCAGCGCGGGCTCATCCACATCGGACAGCTCCACAGTGGACGCGGATGGCGCTATGTCGACACGCATCCCGTCCGGCAGCACCGCGACGTGCGGCACCGTCCCGGCGTCCACATAGGCCGCGGTGTAGACGCCGTACGGCGAGGCGTCCGACGGCGGGGCCGTGACGTGGAAGCCGGGGTAGCTGGCCAGCGCGAGTTCGACCGCCGCGCCGGTGAAAGCGCGGCCGGCGACCTTCGGGTCGGCGTCCTTGACCGCGACGTGCAGCAGCGCGCTCGCGGTCTGCTCGGTGTCGGCGTCGGCGTGGTCGGTGCGGGCCAGTGTCCACTTGACCTCGGCGGGCGGCCGGTCCTTCAGGGCGCCTTCGAGTTGTTCCTTCACCAGCGCGGCTTTCGCGTCGATGTCGAGTCCGGTGAGGACGAACGTCGTCTCGTTGCGGAACCCGCCGAGGGTGTTGAGCGCGACCTTCAGCGTCGGCGGCGGCGCTTCACCGCGGACGCCGGAGATCCGCACGCGGTCGGGTCCGTCCTGGCTCACCGACAGCGTGTCGAAGCGGGTGGTGACGTCCGGCCCGGCGTAGCGGGCGCCGGTGATCTCGTAGAGCAGCTGGGCGGTGACCGTGCCGGTGGTCACCACGCCCCCGGTGCCCGGGTGCTTGGTGATCACGCTGGAACCGTCGGCTTCGATCTCGGCGATCGGGAAGCCCGGCAACCCCAGGGAATGCTCGGTGAAGAAGGCGTAGTTGCCGCCGGTGGCCTGGGCGCCGCACTCGATGACGTGCCCGGCCACGACGGCGCCGGCGAGCGCGTCGTAGTCGTCGCGGGCCCAGCCGAAGTGCGCCGCGGCCGGGCCGACGATCACCGAGGCGTCGGTGACCCGGCCGGTGACGACGACGTCGGCCCCCGCGTTCAGGCATTCCGCGATGCCCCACGCGCCGAGATAAGCGTTGGCGGTCAAGGGTTTCCCGAGACCCAGCTCGTACGCGCGGGCGACCAGGTCGTCGCCTTCGACGTGCGCGATCTTGACGTCGATGCCGAGTTTGTCGACCAGCTCGCGCAGCGCGTCGGCCAGCCCGGACGGGTTGAGGCCCCCCGCGTTGGCGACGATCTTGACGCCGTTTTCCTTCGCCAGTTCGAGGTTCTCCTCCATCTGGCGGAGGAATGTCTTGGCGTACCCGCGGTTCGTGTCCTTCATCCGGTCGCGGCCGAGGATGAGCATGGTCAGCTCGGCCAGGTAGTCGCCGGTGAGGACGTCGAGCGGGCCGCCGGTGAGCATCTCGCGCACGGCGGAGAAACGGTCGCCGTAGAACCCGGACGCGTTGCCGATCCGCAAGGCGGTCTCTGTCATTGCCGCCTCCGGGGGAAAGAGTCCGTCGGCGGGGCGAACTGCCCCGCTTCCCGGCCGGACCCCGGAGGTCCCGCAAAGGCTTGCGCGACGGTCAGCCACTCCTCGACGTCGGGCCCCTGCGCCACGAGGTCGGTATCGGCCGGGTGCCGCCGCTGGGTGATGACCAAGCAGAAGTCCACGGCGCCGCCGGTGAGCTTCTGCGCGGCGTCCTCGGGCCCGAACGTCCAGGTGGTGCCGTCCGGCGCGGCCAGCTCGACGCGGAACTCCTCGGCCGGCGGCGCGAGCGAGTTGAGCAGGTAGGCGAAGTCGCGGGTCCGCGTGCCGAAACGCGCGATGTGCCAGAGCCGCGCGGTGGGCTCGCGGCGCAGGCCCAGTGCGTCGTAGACGTCCTGGCCGTGCGCCCAGGTCTCCATCAGCCGGGCCGTGACCATGGAGGCCGCGCTCATCGGCGGGCCGTACCAGGGCAGTTTCTGCCCGTCCGGCACCGCGGCGAGCGCCTCGGCCAGCCGCGCCCGCCCGGCGCGCCAGCGTTCGAGCAGTTCGCCGGGGGGCAGCTCGGCGCCTTCGGCCGCGGCTTCGTCGACGTAGTGTTCGCCGGCGGTGAGCAGGCTTTCGACCTCGGCCTGCCAGTCCTCCGGGTGGGCCGCGGCGATCAGGGCCTTCTCGTCGGTCCAGGCGAGGTGCGCGATCTGGTGCGCGATGGTCCACCCCGCAGCCGGTGTTTCCCGCGCCCAGTCGGACGCGGGCAGGTCCGCCACCACGTCGTCGAGTGCCTGTGATTCAGCGTCGAGATCCCCGAGGATCACGCCGAGGTCCGCCATCGCCGCCTCCTTGCGTACTGGGGCCCAGCCTGGCACCGGTGTCCAGAAAAATCAAGCACGCCTGATTGTTTCGGACCGGACGCTGCGGAAACACTATTGACATCTTGCCAGTAGTGCCGGTCTGCCTTAGTTTCATCGCCATGGCCGAGACCACCTACGCCGTCGCGGACCGGATCGCCACGGTGACGTTGAACCGCCCCGAGGCGCGCAACGGCTACACGATCCGGATGGCCGACGAGCTCGGCGCGGCGATGGACCGCGCCGACCGCGACGAGGACGTCCGCGTGGTGGTGCTGACCGGCGCGGGCCAGGACTTCTGCGTCGGCGCCGACCTGTCGCAGGGCGGGTTCGACTTCGACCCGGCGACCGGCCCGGACGCGGCCTGGCAGGAACCCGCCGGCCGCTGCTCGAAGCGGATCTTCACGATGAACAAGCCGGTGATCGCGGCCCTGCAGGGCGCGGCCGTCGGCGCCGGCAGCACGATCACGCTCCCCTGCGACTACCGCCTCGCCTCCGAGGACTCGCGGTTCGGCTTCGTCTTCACCCGCCGCGGCATCTACCCCGAAGGCGCGTCGGCGTGGTTCCTCCCCCGGCTCGTCGGCATGGGCACCGCGCTCGACTGGATGATCAGCGGCCGCGTCTTCCCCGCGGCCGAAGCTCTCGCAAAGGGACTGGTGCACCAGGTTTTCCCGACCGGGACGGTGCTCGACGAGGCCTACAAGCTGGCGCGCGAGCTGATCGCGAACACCGCACCGGTGTCCGTCGCGGTCACCCGCCAGCTGCTTTACCGGATGGCGAGCGCCGACTCGCCGTTCCCGGTGCACGAACTCGACTCGCGCCTGATCGGCGGCCTGGGCACGAACGCGGACGCCGTCGAAGGGGTCATGTCGTTCCTGCAGAAGCGGCCACCGTCGTGGGGCCTGCGCGTCGACAAGGACCTGCCCGACTACCTCCCCTGGCTGGACGCATGACCACCTACCCACCGCAGCCCTGGAACCTGGTCGCCGACGCGCGGGTGTCGGTCTGGCGCGTGCCGGCCGCGGACCTGCCGGCGCTCGCCGCGGAACCCGTGGTGATCGCCGGGCACGTGTCGGTGTTCACGGCGTGGATCGACTACACCCCGCCCGGGCAGCTCGCCTACCACGAGCTGCTGGCCGCGGTGGCGGTCAAGGGACGCCGGGTATCGTGCTCGATCACCGGGATCTGGGTCGACAGCGAGGTGTCCCTGGCCGGCGGCCGCGAACTGTGGGCGATCCCGAAGGACCTGGCGACCCTGGACTTCACGGGCGGCCGCACCTTCACGGCGACCGCGGCCACGGCGGACGACTGGATCGCGACGGCGGCCTTCAAACGCCGCACCGGATTGCCGCTGCGCCTGCCGACGACGTTCGACGTGGTCCAGGAACGCGACGGCCTGCTGCGCACCCCGGTCGGCGCGAAGATCAGCCCGCGCCCGGCGTCGGCGGACTGGAGTTTCAACCCGAGCGGCCCGCTGGGCTACCTGGCTTCACGACGCCCGGTGACGAGCCTCGAACTCCCCGCGTCCGACCTCCGCTTCGGCGCCTGAAGCCTTCTTCCGGAGTGCCCGACTCTGCGGCCGAGCGGCGCCGAATCCCCTGTTTCGCGGCCTGAGCAGCACCTCTCGGTGATCGCGTAACCCGCGAGGGTGAGACCGCGACACGCCACCCATTGGGGCACGTGCAGGCTCCAACCCCTACATGTAGTCTCTGATGACCGGCAGGGCCCAGCGACGGGGAGACCGCTGCAGAGATCTGCCGGGCAGCTTTGAAGAACCTGCAGCGCACGGCCTTGTGCGGCCGTGTGGCGATCCAACGCGCCCAATTCTGGAGACACGCATGTCAGTCGAAACCGGGCAGCGGCCGCCCGCCGCCGCCGACACACTCACCGCGATCCGGGTCATCCGGCGGGACGGCAGCGTGTCGCCGTTCGACGCCGGGAAGATCTCGGTCGCGCTGACGAAGGCGTTCCTCGCGGTCGAGGGCGGCGACGCCGCCGCGTCCTCCCGCGTGCACCACGTCGTCGCGGAGCTGACCCAGCAGGTGGAGACGACCCTGCTGCGCCACGCCGGTCCCGAGACCGCGCTGCACATCGAGCAGATCCAGGACATCGTCGAGCTCGCGCTGATGCGCGGCGAGCACCACAAGGTCGCCCGCGCCTACGTCCTCTACCGCGAGGAGCACAGCAAGGCCCGCAAGGCGACCGAGCCCACGACGCCCGCCGAGGCCACGCTGAGCGTCAAGGGCGTCGACGGCGTGCTGCGTCCGCTCGACTGGGCCCGCGTGTCCCACGTCGTGGGCGAAGCCGTCTCCGGGCTCGACGACGTCACCGCGGAGCCGGTGCTGGCCGAGGCCAAGCGCAACCTCTACGACGGCATCAGCGCCGACGAGCTCGCCCTGGCCCAGATCATGGCCGCCCGCGTGCTGGTCGAGCAGGAGCCGAACTACTCCTACGTCAGCGCCCGGCTGCTGCTGGACAAGCTGCGCGGCGAGGCCCTGAGCTACCTGGCCGGCCGCCCGCGCCTGGCCAGCCAGGACGAGATGGCCGGCGAGTACCCCGCGTACTTCCGCAACTACCTGCGCCGCGCGGTCGAGCTGGAACTGGTCGACGGCGAGCTGCTGTCCTTCGACCTGGACAAGATCACCGCGGCGATCGAGGCCAAGCGCGACCTCGACTTCGGCTTCCTCGGCCTGCAGACCCTGTACGACCGGTACTTCCAGCACCACAACGGCACCCGTTTCGAGCTGCCGCAGGCGTTCTTCATGCGCGTCGCGATGGGCCTGGCGATCCGCGAGGACGACCGCGAAGCCCGCGCGATCGAGTTTTACGAGCTGCTCTCGACGTTCCACTTCATGGCCTCGACGCCGACGCTGTTCAACTCGGGCACCACCCGCGCGCAGCTGTCGTCCTGCTTCCTGACCACGGTGGACGACGACCTGGACTCGATCTTCCAGGCGTACAAGAACAACGCGCTGCTGGCCAAGTACTCGGGCGGCCTCGGCAACGACTGGACCCCGGTCCGCGGCCTCGGCGCGCACATCAAGGGCACCAACGGCCAGTCGCAGGGTGTCGTGCCGTTCCTCAAGATCGCCAACGACACCGCCGTCGCGGTGAACCAGGGCGGCAAGCGCAAGGGCGCGGCCTGCGCCTACCTCGAGACCTGGCACGTGGACATCGAGGAGTTCCTCGACCTGCGCAAGAACACCGGTGACGACCGTCGCCGCACGCACGACATGAACACCGCCAACTGGGTGCCGGACGAGTTCCTGCGCCGCGTCGAGGCCGACGCGCAGTGGACCCTGTTCTCGCCGAACGAGACCCCGGACCTGCACGACCTCTACGGCAACGCGTTCTCGCAGCGCTACGCCGAGTACGAGGCGATGGCCGAGCGCGGCGAGATCAAGGTGTTCCGCAAGATCCGCGCGGTGGAGCTGTGGCGCCGCATGCTGACCATGCTGTTCGAGACCGGCCACCCGTGGATCACGTTCAAGGACCCGTGCAACCTGCGCTCGCCGCAGCAGCACGTCGGCGTCGTGCACTCGTCCAACCTGTGCACCGAGATCACGCTGAACACGAACGTCGAAGAGGTCGCGGTCTGCAACCTCGGTTCGGTCAACCTGCTCAAGCACGTCACCCCCGAGGGCCTGGACACGAAGCGCCTCGAGAAGACCGTGCGCACCGCCGTCCGCATGCTGGACAACGTGATCGACATCAACTTCTACACGATCCCGGAGGCGCGCCGCTCCAACCTGCGTCACCGCCCGGTGGGCCTGGGCATCATGGGCTTCCAGGACGCGCTGTTCGAGATCGGCGTCCCGTTCGCCTCCGACGAGGCGGTGACCTTCGCCGACGTCTCCATGGAGCACCTCTCCTACTACGCGATCTCGGCGTCGACCGACCTCGCCGAGGAGCGCGGCCAGTACCAGTCGTTCGAGGGATCGCTGTGGAGCAAGGGCATCCTGCCGATCGACTCGCTGCAGCTGCTCATCGACGCCCGCCGCGGTGACGGCCTCGACGTCGACACCTCCACGACGCTGGACTGGGCGCCGCTGCGCGAGCGCGTCAAGACCGTCGGCATGCGCAACTCCAACGTGATGGCGATCGCGCCGACCGCGACGATCTCCAACATCTCCGGTGTCGGCCAGTCGATCGAGCCGCTGTTCCAGAACCTGTTCGTCAAGTCGAACATGTCCGGCGACTTCACCGTCGTCAACCCGCACCTGGTCAAGAGCCTCAAGGCCCGCGGCCTGTGGGACGAGGTCATGGTCAGCGACCTCAAGTACTTCGACGGCAGCCTCGGCCGGATCGACCGGGTGCCGGACGACCTGAAGGCGCTGTACGCGACCGCGTTCGAGATCGAGTCGAAGTGGATCGTCGACGCCGGTTCGGTGCGCCAGAAGTGGATCGACCAGGCGCAGTCGCTGAACCTGTACATCGCGGCGCCGAGCGGCCGCAAGCTCGACGAGCTGTACCGCTACGCGTGGCACAAGGGCCTCAAGACCACGTACTACCTGCGGGCGCAGTCCGCGACGCACGTGGAGAAGAGCACCCTGCGCGGCACCGACGGCAAGCTGAACGCCGTCTCTTCCGGCACGGCCACCGCCACGGCAACCGCGGCTCCCGCGGCGGCCCCGGCAGCTCCGGCGTCCACCCCGGCCCCGGCTCCCTCGCCGTCGCCGGCGGCGGCCGTCCCGGCGGTGCCGGTGACCGCACCGGCCGCCAAGCCGGAGCCGAAGGAGATGCCGAAGGTGGAGGACGTCGACTTCGTCGCCACCGAAGGCGCCGCCTGCCGCATCGACGACCCCGACTGCGAAGCCTGCCAGTAAGCCCGCCCCGGCTCGTGAGTGTTCAGGGCGGTTCTAACCGCCCTGAACACTCACGAGCCCACCTGCCTAAGTGAGCGATATGACCAACGTGGAGACGACCGGCGTCACCGGCCTCGGTGAGATCGAGGTCGGGGCGGCCCGGATCAACGTCGACGACAAGCGCATGATCAACGCGCGCGCCGACGTCAACCAGCTGCTGCCGATGAAGTACCGGTGGGCGTGGGACAAGTACCTGGCCGGCTGCAACAACCACTGGATGCCGACCGAGGTCGCCATGCAGGCCGACATCGCGCTGTGGAAGTCGGCCGACGGCCTCACCGAGGACGAGCGGCAGATGCTCAAGCGCAACCTCGGCTTCTTCGCGACCGCGGAGTCCTTGGTGGCCAACAACATCGTGCTCGCGGTGTACCGGCAGATCACCAACCCCGAGTGCCGCCAGTACCTGCTGCGCCAGGCGTTCGAGGAAGCCGTGCACACGCACACCTTCCAGTACATCTGCGAGAGCCTCGGCCTGGTCGAGGGCGAGCTGTTCAACATGTACCGCGAGGTTCCGTCCATTTCGGACAAGGACGCGTGGGCGCTGAAGTACACGCAGCACCTCGAGGACCCGGACTTCGAGACCGGGACGCCGGAGGCCGACACGGCGTTCCTGCGTGACCTCGTCGCGTTCTACGTGATCTTCGAGGGCATGTGGTTCTACACCGGCTTCGCGCAGATCCTCTCGCTCGGCCGCCGGAACAAGATGGTCGGCATCGCCGAGCAGTACCAGTACATCCTGCGCGACGAGTCGATCCACCTGAACTTCGGCATCGACTGCATCAACCAGATCAAGATCGAGAACCCGCACCTGTGGACCGAAGAGTTCCAGGAAGAGGTGCGCGGGATGCTGAAGGACGCGTGCGAGCTGGAGGTCGCGTACGCGCGTGACACCATGCCGCGCGGCATGCTCGGCCTGTCGGCGCAGCTGTGCGAGCAGTACATGCACTTCATCACCGACCGGCGCGCGCAGCAGATCGGCCTCCAGCCGATCTTCGGCGAGACCGAGAACCCGTTCCCGTGGATGTCCGAGGCGATGGACCTGAAGAAGGAGAAGAACTTCTTCGAGACCCGCGTCATCGAGTACCAGTCGGGCGGCGCCCTCGACTGGGACTGACCACAGCTCCAAATCCGTGAAGGCCACCTTGAGGGACTCTGAGTCCCTCAAGGTGGCCTTCACGGACCACCCGAAAAGAGGACACCCCGACCTGTTGTCAGGTGGTCAACAAGGGTGCATCGTGGGGGTAACCGATCTCGACGGGGAGATGGTCACCTTGACGAGCACTGTGGGCCGGGCCGCCGAAACCTTGCGCGAACGCGTGCCACCACTGACCTCGCTGCCCCTCCCCCGCGCCGTCGACCAGCGGTGGCTGCGGTCGCGCTGGCCCGTCCAGGAGCTCGCGACGCCGCCCGCCGGCAGCGGCCTCAAGCCCGTGCTCGGCGACGAAGGCCCGCCCGTGGTCGGGCACATGCTCGAGATGATGCGCTTCGGGCCCGCCTTCGGCCTCCGCCGCCACGAGCTCTACGGCCCGGTGTCGTGGACCGGCGGGTTCGGCCGCCGGATCGTCGCGCTGTCCGGGCCGGAGGCGACGCAGATCGCGCTCGTCAACAAGGACAAGGCGTTCTCGCAGGAGGGCTGGAAGTTCTTCATCGAGAAGTTCTTCGAGCGCGGCCTGATGCTGATGGACTTCGGCGAGCACCACCTGCACCGCCGGATCATGCAGGAGGCCTTCACCCGGGCGCGGCTCACCGGCTACGTCAACGAGATGGGCCCGGCTCTGCGCGAAGGCGTCGCGGGCTGGGGAGCGAGCGAGCGGCCGCGGCTGTACTGGTCCCTCAAGCAGCTGACCCTCGACGTCGCGACGCGCGTGTTCATGGGCATGCGCAGCGGCGCCGACGCGCACCGCATCAACCGCGCGTTCGTCAGCTCCGTGCGGGCCGGCACCGCGCTCGTGCGCGTCCCGGTACCCGGCGGCCGCTGGGCGGCCGGACTGCACGGACGGAAGGTCCTGGAGCGCTACTTCGGCGAAACCCTGCCCGCCAAGCGGGCCGCCGACGGCGACGACCTGTTCGCCGCGCTCTGCCACGCCACCACCGAGGACGGCGACCGGTTCACCGACACCGACATCGTCAACCACATGATCTTCCTGATGATGGCCGCGCACGACACGACGACCATCACCAGCAGCGCCATGGCCTACTACCTCGCCAAACACCCGGAGTGGCAGGAGCGGGCACGCGAGGAGTCCCTGGCCCTCGGCGACGACGTCCTCGACATCGACGCCATCGACAGGCTCGAGACGCTGGACCTCGTGATGAAGGAGGCGCTGCGGCTGGTCGCGCCGGTGCCGTCGCTGACCCGCCAGACCGTCAAGGACACCGAAGTCCTCGGGCACTACATCCCGGAAGGCACCCTCGTCGGCGTCTCGCCGACGGTCAACCACTTCGCACCGGAGTGCTGGACCGACCCGTTCCGCTTCGACCCCGAGCGCTTCGCCGAGCCGCGGCGCGAGGACAAGTCGCACCGGATGGCGTGGATGCCCTTCGGCGGCGGCGCGCACAAGTGCATCGGGCTCCACTTCGGCAGTCTCGAGGTCAAGTTGCTGATGCACGAAATGCTGCGCGCGTACCGCTGGTCGGTTCCGGAGAGTTACACCGCGCGCTGGGACTACGTGTCCCTGCCGGTGCCGGCGGACGGTCTCCCGGTGCGGTTGGCCCCTCGCTGATTCGCCACCCGTCCGTGGCTCGATACACATGGTGACACGATGTCACCAATCGTGGAGGTCTGTTCACTCGTTCAGCCGGTAGACACCCCGTTACACACGTGATGGCGTGGCATCGGCCGCGGCCGACAGGGACCCCGTGCGGGTTCCTGGACATCGGCACCGTGCCTGAACTGGCCAGACCTGTGCGTGAAGAAGGTGGAGTGTGTCTGAGCCCGGTGCCGCGCCAGGGTTGGTGGACGTGGCCCGCAGGTGGGCGGCGACGCTCGCTGACACCAAAGGAGTAACGCTTCCCCCGGAAGAGCTCGAACAGCTCTTGCTCGGGGTCGCGACGGACGCGGTCGACCACGTCAGCTCGGGACACGACGGGGCGCTGCTGCGGTTCAGCGCGCTCTACGCCGCGTCGCCGATGGGGATCGCGCTGGCCGGTCCGGACGGCGGGATCGTCGAGGCGAACCTCGCGCTGGGACAGTTGCTCGGCTGCCCGCCGGACCGGTTGCGCGGCCGGCACATCACCGAGCTCGGCTCGACCGACCACGACGTCTCCCGGCTCAAGGCCGGGCTGGAGCACGTGAACTCGGGGCTCGAGCGCTTCCGCGAGCGGATGCTGCTCGACCACGTCGAAGACGGCCGGCTCTGGACGGACGTCACGCTCGCCCGGCTGCCCGGCGACCGGCCCGACTCGGTGTACCCGGTGCTGATGGTGTCCGACGCGAACGAGCTGCACCTGCTGCAGGAACGGCTGGTGCACCAGAACATCCACGACCCGCTGACCGGGCTGCCGAACGCGTCGTCGTTCACCACCAAGCTCGAAGCGGCGCTCGGCGCCGGCGCCCGCGACGACATCGCGCTGATCTACCTCGACGTCGACGGCTTCAAGGTCGTCAACGACGGGCTCGGCGCCGGAGTCGGCGACCAGGTGCTGCGCGGGGTCGCGGGCAAGCTGTCCGCCGTGTTCACCGGCCACCACGACGGCTTCGTCGCGCGGCTGTCCGGCGACGGCTTCGCGGTGCTGCTGCGCGGCAAGCTCTCCCCCGCCGGGGTCGTGCAGCTGGTCGAACGCGCGCTGGAGGACCTCAACGAGCCGATCTACCTCGGCGGCCACGGCATCGGCGTGAGCGCCAGCGCCGGCATCGTGGTGCGCGCGGCCGTCGAAGACGGCGCCGCGGAGCTGCTGCGGGCCGCGGAGATCGCGCTGCACCGGGCCAAGGAGGCCGGCAAGGCGCAGTGGATGCTGTTCGACCCGGAGCTGGACGCCCGCGACCGCGGCCGCTACCAGCTGGGCGCGGTGATCGCCGGGGCGCTGGAAAACGGCGAGTTCTCGCTGGTCTACCAGCCGACGGTGAAGCTCGCCGCCCCCGACCGGATCGCCGCGGTCAACGCCGGCCTGCGCTGGAACCACCCGGAGAAGGGCGAGCTCGGCTCCGAGGAGTTCTACCCGCTCGCCCAGACCACCGGGATGACGATCCCGCTCGGCCGCTGGCTGCTCGCCGAGTCCCTGGCCGCGACGGCCCGCTGGCGGACCCGCCTCGGCGACGCCGCCCCGGACGTCTGCGTCCGGCTGCCCACGCGGCTGGCCATCGACCCGGACCTGGTGCTGCTGGTCCGCGAGCAGCTCGACAAGCACGAGCTGCCGGCGACGGCGTTGCGCCTGTGCACCGATCGCGACTCGGTCCTCGACCCGCGCGGGGAAGTGCTGGACTCGTTCGCCGTGCTGGCCGACCTGGGCACGCAGCTGGTGCTGACCATCTCGGGGTCGGCGGACCTGGAGCTGATCCCCCAGCACGGCCTGCCGGTGGAGCACGTGATCCTGTCCGGCCCGGTGATCGACGCCCTGGACGCCGAGGAGCCGGCGGAGTCCGACATCCGGCACCTGACCCAGCTGGTCACCCGCGCCCGCGAGCTGCGGTTGAAGGTGGGCGCCGAGGGCGTCCGCACGCACGACCAGGCGGCGCGGCTGCGCCAGCTCGGCGTGCTGGCGGCCCGCGGCCCGTTCGCCAACGACTCGGCCACCGGCGACGAGGTCGACGAGCTGATCGCGCGGCACCCGGCCGGCTGACCCGGATCCACCGACGCTTGATCGCGGCGGAGCCGGCACGACCTTGGGCGGCAGGTGACGCGCGGGACCAAGCCGGTCGCACGTCGGCTCCGAAGGACGGGCAGGATGGGTTCTGCCGCCGACGAGAAGGGACCTCCATGGACGCCGGAGACCTCGCCCCCGATTTCACGCTCCCCGACGACCAGGGCCAGGAGCGCACGCTCTCGGACTTCCTGGCCACCGGCCCGGTGGTGCTGTTCTTCTACCCGGCCGCGATGACCGGCGGCTGCACCGCGGAAAGCTGCCACTTCCGCGACCTCGCCGCGGAGTTCGCCGAGGTCGGCGCGCACCGCGTCGGGATCAGCCCGGACGGGGTCACCAAGCAGCGCCAGTTCTCCGCGGCCAACGACTTCGACTACCCGCTGCTGTCCGATGTGGAGGGCGAGGTCGCCAAGCAGTTCGGCGTGTGGCGCAAGCTCCTGCCCCTGCACGCGAAGCGCGCGACCTTCGTGATCGGCGAGGACCGCCGGATCCTCGAGAAGATCAAGAGCGAGCTGAACTTCACCGTCCACGCCGACCAGGCGCTGAAGGTGCTGCGGGAGCGCAACAAGGTCGCCTAGGACGGCGTGCGCGCGGACGAGCCGAGCAGCACCGGCTTCTCGGCGTCCGCCGAACCGGCTTCAGCGTGGTACACCACCGGAGTCAGGCCATCGGTGCCACCGAACTCGAGCCGCTCACCTGTGGGTGATCGGATGGGACCGGAGTTCCACGCGGGGTCATGCCGTCCGTGCCACAGGGAGTGAAAACGCGGCCTCGCTACAGCACCGCGCAAGGTCTCCCAGGACGGCGTGCGCGCGGACGAGCCGAGCAGCGCCGGCTTCTCGGCATCCGCCGAACCGGCTTCACCGGCCGCGCCGCCGGCACGATGATCGCGAGGATCTAGGCCGGGGCGCTCAGCCGCCACACGTGGTTCGTGCCGGTGCACGACGGCGCCAGCGGCTTCTCCGCCGGCTCCTCGCGCACCTTCGTGAACCCGAGCCGGGCCGGCACCGCGCCGCTGCGGGCGTTCCGCTCGTCGTGCATGATCTCGACGTAGCCGGCGCCGAGGCGGAACGCCTCCGCCGTCAGCAGCGCGACGGACCGGGTCATCAGGCCGCGGCCGGTCCACTCCCGGGCCAGCCAGTAGCCGATCTCGACGCCGCCGTCGCGGGTCATCACGCCGACGCCGCCCGCCACTTCGCCGTCGACGCCGACCGCGTACTCGTACGCTTCGCCGTTCTCCCAGCGCTTCGCCGTCAGCCGGAGGAACTCCGAGGAGTCGTCCGACGTGTACCCGGCCGCCACCCAGATCAGGAACGGCCGGAGGTGCTCGACGGAGCCGGTGACGAGTGTCGTCAGGAGGTCGCGGTCGCCGGGGTGCCAGCGGGTCAGTGTCAGGTCACCGTCGCGGTAGGTCTCGGCCGGGGTCTCCATGCGCGAAGTCTCCTTCCTCGGGTCGGTCGAGCCGCCACACCAGGGCGGTGCCGGTGCACGCCGGCGCCCGGTCCGGGTCTGCGGTTTCCTTGCGGGCGGGCGAAAAACCCAGCCGGGCCGGGACCCGCGCCGCTGCGGACGTTCAGCTCGTCGTGCTTGATCTCCACGTACCCCGCGCCGCGGCGGAACGCGTCGGCGATGAGCGACGCGGCCGCGCGGGTGATCAGGCCGCGGCCGGTCCGGCCGTGGACGAGCCAGTAACCGAGCTCGACCCCGCCGTCGCGGGTCAGCACGCCGATCCCGCCCGCCAGCTCGGCACCGACCCGCACCGCGTACTCGTACGCCCGGCCGGTTTCCCAGTTGCCGTGGGTGAGACGGAGGTACGCCGCCGCGTCGTCGGCCGTGTACCCGCCGGCCGCCCAGGGCAGCCAGTCGGCGAGGTGCGCACCGGACCCGAGACGGCGGCAGCCAGCGCCGCGCCGTCCGCGAAGCGCCAGCGCGCCAGCGCGAACTCCTCGCGGGTCAGTACCTCGGCCGGGGTCTCCATCGATCCATGGTGCCCCGGCGAAGCCTTGCCGCGCGCGGCAATTAATTGACGATGACGCTGTCGGGTACCTCGGTGTCGTTCTTCAGCGCGTCGAACAGCTGCTTCGACTTGTTCTTGTCCCAGTTCTCCGCCGAGCCGCTCGTCACCGGGACCGTCGTGGTCACCACGCCGCCGGAGGCGATGCCGCGCATCGCGATGGCCAGGCCGGCGAGGTTGTGCACGTGGTCGCCGGAGTCCATGGTCAGCGCGTCCGGCGCCGCGGACAGCAGCGGGAAGAAGTCGAACGGGTTGAGCAGCGTGCCCGGGCTGGCGATCTGGCTGACCAGCGCGCCGATGAACTTGCGCTGGTTGGCGACGCGGTCGAGGTCCGAGCGCGGGGTCGCGTCGCTGTGCCGCATCCGGACGAAGCCCAGCGCCTCGCGGCCGTCGAGGGTCTGGGGACAGCCGGCCTTGATGCTGATGCCGGTCACCGTGTCGTTCATGTCCTTGTCGATGCACATCTCGACGCCGCCGATCGCTTCGACGATCTTCGCGAAGCCGCCGAAGCCGATCTCCGCGTAGTGGTCGATGTGCAGGCCGGTGGCGCCTTCGACGGTCTGCGCGAGCAGCTTCGGCCCGCCGAGCGAGAACGCCGCGTTGATCTTGTTGGTGCCGTGGCCCGGGATCTTCACCTGGGAGTCGCGCGGCAGCGACAGCAGCGTCGGCTTGGTGGAGTTGTCCGGCAGGTGCGCGACCATGATCGTGTCGGTGCGCTGCCCGCCCGCGGCCGCGACGTCGCCGGTGGCGAGGTTCTCCTCGTCGGCCGCGGTGAGGCCTTCGCGGCTGTCCGAGCCGACGATCAGCCAGTTGGTGCCGGCCGCGGCGACCGGGCGGCCCTCGTAGTCGGCGAGGGCGTCGACGCGCTTGATGGAGAACTCGAGGTAGACCCAGATGCCGGCGAGGAACACGACGAACACCAGCAGCAACGTCATCAGGATCCGGCCGAGGCCCCAGCGGCGACGCCGGCGCGGCGGCCGGGACGGCGGGTAGTCGTCACCCCGGGCCGGCGGTGGCTGGCGCGGCGGGGGCTGCGGCGGCACGTAGTCCTGCTCGCGGTGGCCCATCGGGCGGGTGCGCTCGTCGTACGGGCTCTGACCCCGCCCGGGCAGCGGCATCATCTGCGCGCGCTGGTGGTCCCGGGGCCGGCCGGCGGGCGGCCGGGGCGGGGGCATCCGGCGTCCGCCGTCATCGCCACGGTACGTCATCGCCCATCACCCAATCCCGATTCGGACAAACTGTCTTCGTCAGTGAACCGCACGTCCTCGAAAGGAGGACGTGCGGTACCGGGTCGGGGTTGCTGCCGCGGGTTACTTGTCGGTCACCTCGTAGCCGAACTGGTGGACCTTGAGGTAGCCGGAGCGGAACCCGGCCTCGGAATAGGCCAGGTAGAACTCCCACATCCGGCGGAAGACGTCGTCGAACCCGAACCCGGCGATGTCGGTCCAGCGGTGCAGGAACCGTTCGCGCCACAACCGTAGCGTGTGCGCGTAGTCCTGGCCGAACTCGCGCATCCCGGCCAGCTTGAGCCGGGTGTTCGCGACCAGGCCGTCCTCGATCGAGCGAACGGACGGGATGATGCCGCCGGGGAAGATGTACTTGTGGATCCAGGTGTAGGCGCGCGACGACGCCATCATCCGGTCGTGGTCCATCGTGATGGCCTGCAGCCCGAACCTGCCGCCGGGGCGCAGCCGCTCGCCGATGGTCGAGTAGAACGCCGGCCAGTAGGAGGCGCCCACGGCCTCGATCATCTCGACGCTCACCACGGCGTCGAACTGCCCGCTCGACTCGCGGTAGTCGCACAGCTTCACCTCGACGCGGTCGCCGAAGCCGGCCGCGACGATGCGCTCGGTGGCCAGCGCGCGCTGTTCCTCCGAAATGGTGAGCGAGGTGACGGTGGCGCCGCGCGCGGCGGCGCGGATCGCGAGTTCACCCCATCCGGTACCGATCTCGAGGACTTCGCTGCCCGCGCGGACGCCGGCGTAGTCCAGCACGCTGTCGATCTTGCGGTGCTGGGCGGCCGTGAGGTCGTCGGCCGGGCCGAACAGAGCCGAGGAGTACATCATCGACTCGTCGAGGAACGCGCCGAACAGGTCGTTCGACAGGTCGTAGTGCCGGTGGATGTTGGCCCGCGCGCCCTCGAGGCTGTTCTCCTCGGACGGCGGCTGGGTGCGTTCGGCGATCTTCCGGAACTTCTGCAGCACCGGCGGCACGAGCGTGGCCATCCGCGCCGCGAACGGCGTCAGCACCTCGGCCAGGTCGGACGCGACCCAGTCACCCGCCATGTAGGACTCGCCGAAGCCGATCTTGGCGTCGACGCCGAGGCGGTGGAAGAAGGCCTCCGGGCGCAGGATCCGCATCTCGGGTGCTTCCGGGCCGCCGTTGCCCAGGACCGTCCCGTCCGGGAACGTCACCCGGACGTCGAGCGGGCGGACCGCGCGGCGGAACAGGCTCGCGGCGATCCGCGCGCGCAGTGCGGAATGCGGCGGGGCGGCCAGCCCCGGCCACCGGTTTTCGTCGGGGACGTCCTGAGTCGACGCGCGGTCGACACTCGAGGTGGTCACGGGTTCTCCCTCCGGCCGGCCTGGTGCGCCGGTGCTCGATCCTAATTGCCGCACCCCCACGGCGCCCTTCGTCGAATGCCCTGTCCGGGGTGGTGTCACACGGGTATTCGGAGCCGTCGGTGCCCCGGCGCGGCCCACGCCCCCGTGAGTGTGTCGTCGGGGCTCCCGGCGATTAATTCCATTGTGAAAGCACTGGCCAGCCGGGTCCAGACGGAAGAGCGGCGAAGCATCGCGTGGCCCTCGTTGGCGATCTCGAACCGGGCAACTCGGGCAGCGACGCCCTCGGCGCGTTCGGCGAAGGCGTGCGACTCGGCCGGGCTGGTCATCCGGTCGCGGGTGCCGTGCACGACGAGCACCGAGCGCCCGGCGACGGCCTCGACCGGCTCACCCCGCGGCGTCCAGGGGGCCAGGGCGCAGACCCCGCGCACGGCCGGGTCGTCGGCCACCCGCAGCGCCACCCGGCCGCCCATCGAGTGCCCGACCAGCACCACCGGCAGGCCGGGGTGGTCGGCGTGGATGCGGTCGAGGGCCCAGCGGGCGTCCTGGATCGGGTCCATGGCGGGCGCGTTCCAGCCGTAGCGGCGGTTGCGCAGCAGCCGCACCTCGACGCCGTGCTCGCGGCCGGCCCGGCGCAGGGCGCGCGCGATGGGCACCATCCGCAGGTAGGCGAGCTTCCAGGGCGGGACGCCGCCCGTGCTGTGCTCCGCGCCCCCGTGCAGCACGAGCACGACCGCTTCGGTCCGCCCGTGCGCCGGCCACACGGCCACCGCCGGTTCTGCCTCGCTCAACCCACGCCTCCCACTGTTCGGGACCACCACCCCGCACCCGGACGAACCTGGAACGGCCACCCGGCTATTCCACCGCGCACCACCATCTTCGCGGTAGATTCGGCGCCCGATCACCGACGGAAGGGTGGGTGTGGTGAGCGCCACGGACATCTCGGGCAGTGTCGCCAAGCAGCTGGCGGACGTCGAGCAGGCCAACGCCGAGGCGGTGTCGGCGGCGGCCGACCTGGTGCTGGGGGTGATCAGGGCCGACGCACTGGTCTATACCGCCGGCGCCGGGCACTCGCTCGCGGCCGTCGCCGAGACGTTCTACCGGGCCGGCGGGCTGGCGTGCGTGTACCCGCTGTACCACCCGGAGCTGCTCCCGCTGCACGGCGCGGTGCACAGCACGTCGACCGAGCGCCGCACCGGCCTCGCCGAGGAGGTCCTCGCCGAGCGCGGGCCGGGCCCGGCCGACGTGCTGGTCGTGTTCTCGACGTCCGGCTCGAACCCGTACCCGGTCGAGCTGTGCATCGGCGCGCGCGAGCGCGGCGCGGCCGTCATCGCCATCACGTCGCGGGCCTGCGTGGCCGCGGCGCCGCGGCGGTCGTCGAGCACGCTGGTCGAGCAGGGCACCGTCGTGCTGGACTCGCTGGTGATCCCGGGCGACGCGAGCTACCCGCCGGACGCGCCGCGCACCGCGCCGCTGTCCACTGTGGTCAACGCGTTCCTGTGGAACCTCGTGCTGGCCCAGGTCTACGACCGCGGCACCGCCGAGGGCCTCGACGTCCCGCTGTGGCGCAGCTCCAACGTCGAAGGCGGCGACGAGGCCAACAAGTCCCTGCTGGCCAAGTACAGCGAGCTGGTCCCCCAGCTCCGCTAGCCCGCAACGTACCCGGAGGGTCGGCTCGCGTACCCGGACAGTCGGTTCGCGTACCTGGACCGTCGGCTCGCGTACCCAGACGGTCGGTTCGTGAGCCGACCCTCCAGGTACGCGAGCCGACTCCCTGGGTACGCGAACCGACTCCCTGGGTACGCGAACCGACTCTCCAGGTCAGGCCACGGCGGGTTCCTGGTCGGTGAACTGGGTGGCGTGGAGGGTCGCGTAGCGGCCGTTCGCGGCCAGGAGCTCGTCGTGCGTGCCGCGCTCGACGATCTCGCCGTGCTCGAGGACCAGGATCTGGTCGGCGGCGCGGACCGTCGAGAGGCGGTGCGCGATGACCAGGGACGTGCGGCCCGCCAGGGCGTGCGCCAGGGCTTCGCCGACCGCGGCCTCGGACTCGGAGTCCAGGTGCGCGGTCGCTTCGTCCAGCACGACGACCTTGGGCTGCGCCAGCAGCAGCCGCGCGATGGTCAGCCGCTGACGCTCACCGCCGGAAAGCCGGTACCCGCGCTCCCCCACCGTGGTCTCGAGACCGTCCGGTAGGGAGTGGACCAGCTCGCCGAGCCGGGCGCGGTCGAGGGCTTCCCAGATCTCGTCGTCGGTGACGTCCGGGTGTGCGTAGGCCAGGTTCGCGCGGATCGTCTCGTGGAACAGGTGCCCGTCCTGCGTCACGACGCCGACAGTTTGCCGCAGCGAAGCGAAACTCAGGTCCCGGACGTCCACATCGGACACCCGCACGGTGCCCGAGTCGACGTCGTAGAGCCGCGGCAGCAGCGACGCGATCGTCGACTTCCCCGCGCCGGAAGACCCGACCAGCGCGACCATCTGGCCCGCCTCGGCGCGGAACGAGATCCCGTGCAGCACCTCTTCGCCGCCGCGGTGGTCGAGCGTCGCGACGTCTTCCAGCGACGCCAGCGAGTACCGGTCCGCGGCCGGGTAGCCGAAGCGGACGTCGGAGAACTCGACCGAGACGCCTTCCGACGGCGGCAACGCGACGGCGTCCGGCTTCTCCTTGATCATCGGGTCGAGGTCGAGCACCTCGAAGACACGCTCGAACGAGACCAGCGCGGTCATCACGTCGACGCGGACGTTGGCCAGCGCGGTCAGCGGCGCGTAGAGCCGGGTCAGCAGCAGCGCCAGTGCGACGACGGTGCCCGGCGCGAGCTGGCCGGTCAGCGCGAGGTACCCGCCGAGGCCGTAGACCAGCGCCTGCGCGAGCGCCGAGACGAGCGTCAGGCTGGTCATGAACCAGCGGGTCAGCATCGCGGTCCGGATGCCGATGTCGCGCACCCGCCCGGCGCGCACGCCGAAGTCGTCGGCCTCCTGCACCGGGTGACCGAAGAGCTTGACGAGCGTGGCGCCCGGCGCGGAGAACCGTTCGGTCATCTGCGTCGTCATGCCGGCGTTCAGGTTCGCGGCTTCCCGCTGCAGCCCGGCCATCCGGCGGCCGAGCCGGCGCGCCGGCAGCACGAAGATCGGCAGCAGCACCAGCGCGAGCAGCGTGACCTGCCAGGACAGCGTGAGCATGACGGCCAGCGAGAGCGCCAGCTGGATCGTGTTGGTGACCAGGCCGGACAGCGTCGCGGTGAACGTCCGCTGCGCGCCGATGACGTCGTTGTTGAGCCGCGAGACCAGCGCGCCCGTGCGGGTGCGGGTGAAGAACGCGATCGGCATCCGCTGCACGTGCTCGAACACCGCGCGGCGCAGGTCGTAGATGATGCCTTCACCGATGCGCGCGGACTGCCACCGCTCGACGAGGCCGAGGCCGGCGTCGGCGACCGCGAGCCCGGCGATCACGATCGCCAGCCAGATCACGACGGACAGGTCGTGGCCGCCGACGATCGCGTCGACCACCTTGCCCGCCAGGACCGGCGTCGACACGGCCAGGACCGCCGAGATGACGGTGAGCACGAGGAAGATCAGCAGCGCCCGCCAGTGCGGCCGGGCGAAGCGGGCGACGCGCTTGAACGTGCCGCGGGTCAGCGCCTTCGGCACGTCGTTGGCGCGCATCGCCAAGCTGAGCAGCGCCCAGGTGTTGTCCACGGGAGACCCCCAGTTCCAAAACCTCTATATTAGCTGAGGTTTTCTTCGGATATGACCTGGACAACGCGGCCGCCGTCCGTTTGCTTCCCGATCGCGTTCACTCGCCGCGAACGACCCGGTGCAGCGCCGTCCGCAGCTGCTCCGCGCCGTCGCCCAGCGGGGCCAGCAGGAGCGCCTCGGCCTCGCGCGTCGCTTCTTCGCCGGCCTGCCGCACCCGCTCCCCCTCGTCAGTCAACCGGACGAGGCGCTTGCGCCGGTCACCGGGCGCGACCTCGCGCCGGACCAGGTCTTTCGCCTCCAGTTCGTCGACGAGCGCGACCATCGTCGTCCGGTCGATGCCGAGCCGGGCCGCGCCGTCCTGCTGCGACTGCGCCGGCCCGTCACCGAACAGCGCGAGCAGCGCCAGCTGCCGCCCGGTGACGCCGAGCGGCCCGTACAACGGCTCGGCCAGTTCGGCCAGCTGCTGCTGGGCGTGTTTCAGCAGGTAGCCGAGCCGACGGCCGACGGCGGCCGGCGGCCCGGTCTCGAGGTCGCTGGACATGCGAGAACCTTACCCCTACGCTGATCGTCAGTTTTGCTGATGATTTGTTTAACTGATAATCAGGAGTACATCATGACCACCGTGGGTCTCAAGCCACCCCAGCAGCACATCGACGTCGCCGGGCTGCGCGAGATCTGGGCGATCGCCGACGACGCCGGGTTCGACGGCTGCTGGGTGTTCGACCACCTCGCCCCGATGGGCCCGGACCGCACCGGCGACATCTTCGACGGCTGGACCCTGCTGGCCGCGATGGCCGAGGCGACGAGCCGCGTGCGCATCGGCTGCCTGGTCTCCGGCAACACCAACCGGCACCCGGGCACGTTCGCGAAGCTGGCCACGACCGTCGACCACCTCTCCGGCGGCCGGCTCGACGTCGGCCTCGGCGCGGGCGGCGACGTCCTGACCGACACGATGATGGGCACCCCGACACCGCCGGCGGTCGAACGCGTCGAACGCCTCGCCGAAGCCTGCGAAATCCTCCGTCTGTTGTGGACCCGGCCGGTGACCGGCTTCGCCGGGAAGCACTACACCCTCACCGGCGCGCTCAGCGATCCGAAGCCCGTGCAGCAAAAGCCGCCGCTGTGGCTCGGCAGCAGCGGCGAAAAGCGCGGCCTCCGGGTGGTCGCCGAACACGCCGACGTCTGGCTCAACGCGGCGCTTCCCGGCACGCACATCGTCGAACTGCAACGGCTTTCGTCGGTTCTCGACCGCCATTGCGACGATGTCGGCCGTGATCCGGCGGCCATCCGGCGGGCCGTGCAGTTCCGGCTGCCGTCCGATGCGGACAGTGCGCTGCGGCTCGCGCAGAGCTACCTCTCGGCCGGGTTCACCGAACTCGTCCTGATGCCGGCCGGGCACGACGACGTCGTGCGCGCGTCCGAAGCGGCCGCGAAACTGCTCCCCCGCCTGCGAGACCTCGACTGAAGCGGGCCGCGTGCCCCTCGGTAGCCTGACCAGGTGGAAACGGAGGTGGGCCGGGCGCCCCGGCAGGGGCGAGTGGTGCGGTTCTTCACGGCACCGGCCCAGTCCCCCGGCACCGGCCCGCTGAAGTGGGATCTGGGCTTCTACCTGGCCTGCCTGGCCTTCGCGCTGCCGACCGCGCTCGTCTCCGAGTTCTACGGCTACCGCGTCTGGGGCAACTTCGCGACGGCCGCGTACGGCTTCGGCGCCCTGCACAGCGGCTGGCTGCTGCTGTCCGCACGCAAGGGCCGTACGCCGCGTGGCCTACCCGGTTCCCGCTGGTGCGGGATCGCCGCCGTCGCGCTGTTGGCCATGATCCTTCCGTTGGCAGTCCTCGTGATTCGCCGACTGACCGGAGTGGACTGGCTGATCACGCCGATCTCGTGGGCCGCCCAGCCCGAGGTCTGGGTGATCGAGCGGTCCGCGGATCTGCTGCTGCACCACGGAACCCCGTACGTCGACGTCACCGCGCTCGGTCGCGCGCCGGTGGTGAACGACTACACGCCCTACGGCCCGGTGATGACGGTCTTCGGCCTGCCACGGGCACTGTTCGGCGGCACGCCGCTGACCGACGCCCTCACCGACGCCCGCTGGATGTTCGCACTCGCGGCCTGCGCGTGTGTGCTGGGCACGCTGAAACTGCTGAAGTGGCCGGAAGTCCCGGTCGGCGCCGCGCAGATCGCGCTGGCCTGCCCGCTGACCGCGCTCACCTGGGCCGTCGCCGGCCCGGATCTCGCGATCGTCGGACTCCTGGTGCTCGCGTGCGCACTCGCTGCCACCGGGCGGGGCGCCTGGGCGGGACTCGTGCTCGCGCTGGTCGTCAGCGCCAAGCTGATCGTCGCACCCGCGGCCGCGGTCCTGGCCGTGTTCGTGCTGGTACGCGGGAGAAAACGACTCGATTGGCCCGCGCTCGCGCGGTTCGCCACCGCGCTGGTGGCGACGACGGCCGTGCTGCACCTGCCCGTGTACCTGGTGGACCCGGCGGCGTTCGTGGAGCACGTCTTCCGGTTCCCGCTCGGGATGGGGGTGGTGCGCTCACCCGCGGCGAGCCCGCTGCCGGGCCACCTGATCGCCGGACTCGGGACGATCGGCCAGATAGCGGCGTTCACGCTGGTCGGCGCCGCGGCCGTGGCGATGCTGGTCTGGCTGGTGCGCCGGCCCCCCGCGAACGGCTCCGGCGCACTGCTGCGCATCGCCGTCGGACTCGGCGCGTTGATCCTGCTGACCCCGGCCACCCGCTACGGCTATCTGGTGTATCCCCTGGTCCTGCTCGGGGCGTACCTGACGTTCCGCGTGGCCGAAGGTGCTGCGGCAGTTCCCACTGCGCCCCCCGCGCAGCAGTCCTCGCCTACTTCTTCTTGACCCTGGTGGCCCCACCGCGCCCCCGCAGCTGGACCCCGGACTCCGAGAGCACCCGGTGGACGAACCCGTAGGACCGCCCCGTCGACTCCGCGAGCGCCCGGATGCTCGAGCCCTTCTCGTATTTCTTCTTGAGGTCAGCGGCCAGCTTGTCGCGCGTGTTGCCGGTGATCCGCGCGCCTTTCTTGAGATCAGCCACGTCGATCGCCTTCCCGCCGAGAGTGTTCTGGGCCACATATCGGCCCCTGCCGGGGCAATGATCGAACACTGAGCGCCGGAATGCCAGACGACAGCCGTAAAACGACCGAAACTGCGATCACATTGGGCCATTCCAGTGCCTCACCGGCAGTGATCTTGCACCCGAATGGACGCACGGCTCACGCAAGCTGGACAAGTTCCAGATAGTCGGCCGACCAATGGTCCTCGGTGCCGTCGGGCAGCAGGATGACCCGCTCCGGCTCCAGGGCCTCGACGGCGCCCGGGTCGTGCGTCACCAGGATCACGGCGCCGGAGAAGCTCCGCAAAGCGTCCAGGACCTGGGCGCGGCTGGCCGGGTCGAGGTTGTTCGTCGGCTCGTCGAGCAGCAACACGTTGGCAGCGCTGGAGACCAGGCCGGCCAGGGCGAGCCGGGTCTTCTCACCGCCGGAAAGCGTGCCGGCGGGCTGGTCGAGTTGTTCGCCGGTGAAGAGGAACGAACCGAGCAGGTTCCGCAACTCCTGCGCGCCGGTGTCCGGAGCGAGATGTCGGATGTTTTCCCACACCGACGCATCATGATCAAGAGTTTCGTGTTCCTGTGCGTAATAGCCCAAACGCATTCCGTGACCCGGGACGACCCCGCCGGTATCCGAAGTTTCCATTCCGCCGAGGAGCCGGAGCAAAGTGGTCTTTCCGGCACCGTTCAGCCCGAGCACGACCACCTTGGACCCGCGGTCGACGGCGAGGTCGACGCCGGTGAAGATTTCGAGCGAGCCGTAGGACTTCGACAGCCCCTCCGCGGTGAGCGGCGTGCGGCCGCAGGGCGCGGGGTCCGGGAACTTGATCCGGGCGACCTTGTCGGCGTGCCGGGTCTCGTCGAGCGCGGACAGCATCTGCTCCGCGCGGCGCGCCATGTTCTTGGCCGCCACGGCCTTCGTCGCCTTAGCGCCGAGCTTCGCGGCCTGCTGCTGCAGCGCCGACGCCTTCTTCTCGGCGTTGGCGCGCTCGCGGCGACGGCGCTTCTCGTCGGTGGCGCGCGCGTCCAGGTACCGCTGCCAGCCCATGTTGTACAGGTCGAGCTCGCTGCGGGTGGCGTCGAGGAACCACACCTTGTTGACGACGTCGGCGAGCAGCTCGACGTCGTGGCTGATCACGACCAGGCCGCCGTCGTGCTGCTTGAGGAACGAACGCAGCCAGGTGATCGAGTCGGCGTCGAGGTGGTTGGTCGGCTCGTCGAGCAGCAGGATCGTCTCGGACTTGCCGCCGGCGCCCGCCTCGGCCGCGGCGAACAGGATCCGCGCCAGCTCGACGCGGCGGCGCTGGCCACCCGAGAGCGTCCCCAGCGTCTGGGAGAGCACGCGGTCGGCCAGGCCGAGGTTCGAGCAGATGCGGGCGGCTTCGCTCTCGGCGGCGTACCCGCCCTGCGAGGAGAAGCGCTCCTCGAGCCGGGCGTAGCGGTTGATCGCCTTGTCGCGCTGCGCGTCGTCGACCAGCTCCGCCATCGCGGTCTGGGCCTTCTCCATGTCGCGCATCAGCTTGTCGAGGCCGCGCGCGGACAGCACGCGGTCCTTCGCGGTGATCGACAGGTCGCCTTCGCGCGGGTCCTGCGGCAGGTAGCCGAGCTCGCCGGTGCGGCGGACCTCGCCCGCGTGCGCCTCGCCTTCACCTGCGAGGACCTTCAGCGAGGTGGTCTTGCCCGCGCCGTTGCGGCCGACGAGGCCGATCCGGTCGCCGGGCTGGATGCGGACGGTGACGCCGTCGAGCAGGATGCGCGAACCCGCGCGCAGCTCAAGGCCGGTGGCCGTGATCAAGGGAAACTCCCGGTAAAAGGGGGTGATTGGAGGGCAGCGTCAAGCGGACCGGTCAGGTCTGACCGGTGCGACGGCTCACTCCAGAAGGATCTCCACGCAACCAGTGTACGGGGCGGCGTCCACGGGTTTCTCCCGACGTGTGCGGACTCACCCGTCGCGCAGCGTGATCTCCACTTCGAGGGCCCGCGCGGCGGCTTCTTCCAGAACGCTGCGCCGCGGTTCGCCGAGTTCCAGCACGCGCGGTTCCGCGCGGGCGAACAGCGGCGCCAGCCGGCGGTCCTCGCGCAGCTCGTCGAGGGCCCGCCGGTCGCCGCCGAGCACGACGGCGTCCACTTCGGACAGTCGCGGGAGGAGCACCTCGACCGCGTCCTGCGCGGCCGCCTGCAGTGCGTGGCGGGCCTGGCCTTCGCGACGCCGGGCGAAGCGCTGCTGCGACCAGCCGCCGGCCGCGGACCGGCCGCGGACGAGGTGGCGGCCGGTGCGGGAGACCTCGATCCGGCCGTCGAAGGCGATGCCGACGCTGTGACTGCCGAGCCGCACCAGCAGGAGCGCGATCCGCCGCGGCACCAGCGCGTGCGCGACGAGGCCTTCGACCGACGGCGCGTCGAGGAGTCCGAAAGGGACGGTCGCGATCGCCGTGGTGCCGTCGCCCGCGACCACCCGGACCTCGGCGGGCGTGGCTTCGGTCGTCACGACGCCGTCGTGCCGCTGCGTGAACCGGGCGAACCAGCCGGCCAGCCGGTCCGGCGGGACCGTCACCGCGCGGCCCCCGCCTGCGACTTCCCGTGCCTTCGCCACAACACCGCACGCTACGGCAAAAGCCGTGAAGGCCTCCTTACCGGCTCTTATGGCCGGTAAGGAGGCCTTCACGGCTTTAGTGCGAACTTACTGCGGGTGCACCGGCCCGTTGTTCGTCACGCTGTGCACGTTCGACGGCCGGCCGGCCGCCGCGGGCTGCACGAACCCGTTGATGTGCAGGGCGACCGAGCGGATCGAGCCGACGTCGCCGCCGGCCGCGTCGACCACCCCGAACGTCCAGGTGCCGTCGACGACGGCCCCGGCCAGGCCGCCGAGGGCGTTGGTCGGCTTGTACGAGCCGGTGAACGGCGCGTTGGCCGAGGTCACCGTGCTGAACGCGACCGCCGCGTCGTCGGCGAACACGACCTTGCACAGGTTCTTGCCCGAACCGCCGTTGCGCTGGAACACCGTGGCCTTGGCCCCGGACGGCGAGGTCAGCGAGCCGACCAGGTCACCGACGTAGGAGTGGTTCAGGCCGACCGCCGTCGAGAGCGGGTCGGTGCTGCAGGTGGTGCCGTCCACCGAGAACGACACCTTCGCCGCGCGGCCGACCCCGGTGACCGGGATGGTCACCGAAGCGCCGACCGGGCTGTTGTCCGGGATCGCCACCGGCGCGCCGGTGTAGGCGAAGTCCTGCGCGACCGGCGACGGGGTGCCGACCGGGAGCGAGAACGTCGACGTCGTCGGCGAGTGCGCACCGGCGAAGGTGACCTTGGCGTTCAGCACCACGGGCACGCCGAGCTGCTGGCTCGCCGGGACGGTGATGGTGAAGTCGTTGACGCCGGTCTGTCCCGGGCTGATGGTGCCGTAGGACTTCGAGCGCGGCGCGACGGTCACGCCCGGGGTCGGGCTGGTGAGCACGACGCTGGTGGAGACGGCGGCGCCGTCACCGTCGTTGGTCACCGGCAGCGTCACCTTGGCGGTGTCGCCCGGGTCGAGCGAGGAGCCGCCGTCGGCCGGGGTGACCGTCGGCTGCTTGGCCACGGCGAGCGGCTGCGGGCTGGCCCCGGTGTAGGCGAGCACCTTGTCGGCGAGGATGACGCCCGAGCCGGTCACGTTGTCGCGGCCCGGGGTCTCGATGTCGACGGCGGTGTTGATCAGCGCCTCGCGGACCTCCGACGGCGGCAGGCCGGGGTTGCCCGAGAGCACCAGCGCCGCGATGGCCCCGGCGTGCGGCGCGGCGGCCGACGTGCCGAAGAACGGGCTGAAGCCGGTCACGCTGGTCTGCACGCCGTCGGCCGCGGTGATCTCCGGCTTGTTCCGGACCTCACCACCGGTCGAGGAGACGTTGCCCGGGGTGATCGGGGTGCCGTCGGCCTCGTAGAACACGCGCCGCGGGCCGTCGGAGCTGAACCGCTCGGCCTTGGAGGTGCTGCTGAACGAGCCCGGGAACGGACCGGCCGGGTTGGCCGGGTCACCCGGCTCGAGGGGCCGGCCGAACGCCGCGGCCGCCGGGGTGGCGGCCACGCTGAAGGCGTCGCGCGCGGCCGAGTGGCCGACCGTCACGCCCGGGGTGTTGTAGGCCTTGAGGCCGTCCGCGGAGTCCTTGAACCGCCCGCGCAGCGCGGACAGCGACAGGTAGCGGCCCGCACCGGAGAACTTGACGACGGCCAGACGCAGGCCCGTGCCGCCGAACGCCGGCGTCTGCAGGATCTCGAACGGGTCCTGGGTGCCGTCCTGGACGTCCTGGCTGAAGTCCACGACCGCGCCCGCCGAGTTCAGCAGGTAGAGGTCGTAGTCGTTCGACGACGCGCCGAGCGGGTCCGACCAGTGCAGCGTCACCGGCACGCCGGCCGAGGACGCGTCCGAGACGGGCTCGTAGATCTGGTTGCCCGCGGCGCCGGCGAAGTTGTGCGCGACACCGGCGAACTTGCCGACCGACTTGCCGGAGTCGACGAAGTCGCCTTCCCAGTGCCCGGCGGTGCCGTCGAGGACGTTGCCCTCGTTGCCCGCCGAGGAGAAGTACAGCGCGCCGTCAGCGGTCACGTCGTTCACGGCCTGGGCGATGATCCAGTCCTGGAACGGGGATTCCTTGAAGTAGATGACGTCGTCGACGATGACGTCGCAGTGCGACTCGAAGCGGAGCTTGCGGATGTTGTCCGCGAAGCTGGCGTCGGAGTTGAACGCCGACGCGAAGCCGAGCGCGGCGTTGGGCGCGAGGTCGTGGATGATCTCGAGCATCGCGGTGCCCTCGTCGCCGTCGCCCTCCTGCCCAGCGATGACGTCGACGTTCGGCGGCAGCTCACCCTTGGCCTGCGAAGTGGCCAGGGAGTCGATGCCGTCCGACAGGGCGCACGCCTTGACGCCGACGCCGGTGACGCCGAACTGCTGGCGGGCGATGTCGGCGTTGTGCGCGCGGTCGCCCTGGCTGGTCAGCGTGGCGGCCGCGGCGGCGCTGCGCTGCTGGGTCTTGCTCGTGAGGGCCTTCTGCAGCTCGCCCGAGATGCGGGCGGCCTTCTGCTGCTTGGTCTCGGCGGCCTTGCCCGGCGTCGTCGCGGGGGTGGCCAGTTCGCGGGCGGTCATCGCGCCGTCGGCCTGCTCGACGCGCTTGACGTCGCCGCGGGCGGCGATCGCGCTGACGGCGGCCAGCGGCACCTCGGCCCGGACGCTCCCGTAGCGGTCGGACACCGCGCGGATGCCCGCCCCGGCCTTGGTGAGCCCGGAAATCAGGTCCGGCGAGACCTTGGTCGCGCGGATGTCGACCAGCACCGTCCCGGTCTTCGAGACGGCGGCCTCGGACTGCAGTGCGTTCAGCTGCTTGCCCACGCCCTTCTCGGCGACGAGCAGCTTGCTGTCTACTTTGGACTCAGCCGCGGTCTTCCCGGCCTTGACGGCCTGCAGGGCGGCGATCTGCTGCTGCGCGGTGGCGCTGAACGTGTCCGGAGTGGACGCGGTGGCGGCGCCCGCGGCGGGCGGCGACACCAGGCCGAGCGCGGCGAGCAACGCCGCCGCCCCGGCCGTGAGCACTGTGGATCTCGATCTCGTGGAACGGGTACGACGCACGTGCGCCCTCCGATTGTCTCCAGGCGCGTGCCCCGACTCACGCTGACCGACGCCGGTGATCACCGGCAGGACCCAGCTAAGTACTGTGAGTTCTCTGTAAGCATCAGCCGTTCGAGTGACATCGGATGGGTATTTTCCTGAATGGACCGTAAGTCGTAGGCCGTTCAGCGGAACCGCTCAACTGTTACAGGACGAACGAAACGGACCAGCCGCGTCAAGCGATACCACTGCACGGGATCGTCGCGATCGGACAAGAATCGGACAGGGCCCTCCGGGACGACCGGATCGCGACCTACCTACAGCAGCGGCCGCCCGTCACAGGACGAACGAATCCGACCACGGCTGCGCCGACCGCCCGGACAAAGCGTCCAAAAGGGTCACCGCCTGCTTGTCCGTCAACGACGCCACGAAATCCACCACCGCCCGGCCCCGCGCCAGGTTGCGCACCGCGTCCGTGCCGGACACCGGCTCCCCCGTCGCGCCGACCAGCAATTCCGGCGCCGTGCGGGCCAGGTCCGAGTACTCGGCGCGGGCCAGCTCGACCAGGTCGTGCAGGCGGCGCGGGAGGCGGGAGACCTCGTCGCGGTCCAGCAGCCACGCGTCGAGCGCGTCGACCAGGCTCGCGACCACGCCGGCCTGGCCGCGCTGGTGCAGCGCGAGGTCCGGGCGCAGCAGCACGAACCGGCGGTGCACGAACTTCAGCACCTGGACCTCGTGCCATTGGGCCGTCGCGAGCGTCACATGGCCGGCGCGGGTGGACGGCGACGCGACCACGAACACGCCGTCGACCAGGCGGGCGGTCCAATTGGCCGAAAACGCCGCCGTCGCCTGTTCGGCCTCGATCGAGCCATCGAAGGCGCCGGCCAGGAGCCCGTCGACGAGTTCCGCGCGCACCCGCGCGACCGCCGCGGCGAAGGCGTCGTCGTCGACGATCCACGCGTCCTTGGCGTGCATGCGGCGGCGCAGGCGTTCCAGGGACCGGCCCGGGCGGCGCAGTTCCGCGTACAGCGTCTCGTCGTCGAGCCCGGCCAGTTCCTCGGCGTGCAGGAGCCACTCCCCCAGCTCCGCGGCGACCGGCGCGTGCTGCAGGACGCCGATGCGGTGGAAGTCCTGCAGGTCGTGGATGGCGTAGGCGATGTCGTCGGCGGTGTCCATCACGGACGCCTCGACGGTCTGCTGCCAGCTCTCGACCCGCCCGGCGAAGGCCGCGCGCGCCTGCTCGAAGTCGTCGAGCTCGGTGGCGTAGGCGGAGAACTTGGCCGCGCCGGTGCCCGGGTGGTCGTCCGGCTCGGCGGCGCCGCGCGGCGGGACGGCCATCTCCGACGGGTGCGGCGCGGGGTGGTGCAGCCGCAGCCACGGGTACTTGAGGACCGCGGCGCGCACGGCGGTGGTGAGGTCCAGCCCGATCGCCGACGGCCCGCGGACGTCGGTCGTGGTGATGATGCGGAACGACTGCGCGTTGCCTTCGAAGCCGTCGGCGAGGCCGAAGCGGTGCCGCGCGATGCGGTCGAGCGTCTGCTCGCCGAGGTGCCCGAACGGCGGGTGCCCGAGGTCGTGCGCGAGTGCGGCGGCCTCGGCGACGTCCGGGTCGCAGCCGCCCAGCTTCGCGGCCAGATCGGCTTCGGGCCCGGTGGTGATCCGCTCGGCGATGGCGCGCGCGACCTGCGCGACCTTCAGGCTGTGGGTGAGCCGGTTGTGCAGCAGCCCGGCCCCGCCGGCGCTGACCACCTGCGTCACGCCGCCGAGCCGCGCGAAGAACGGCGACGCGGCGATCCGGTCGCGGTCGATCCGGAACGGGCTGCTCGCCAGGTCGGTGAACCCGCCGGCGTTGGCCACCGGGTCCCGTCGAGCCGCGCGGGGGTCCGTTTCGGTGCCGTGATCCATGCGCCCGACCTTATCCGGCGCCCCCGGAATCACCCGATCGATGGGCAACACCGCGTGTTCACGGACCGACTGACGGGGTATCCACCCACCGAGGAGCTGCCATGATCAGTCCGATTCGCGTCACCGCCGCCGCTGTCGCCGTGGTGCTGGGCGCCGGGCTCGCCGCCTGCGGCGCCGGCCCCACGAGTGGCCCCGGGGCGAGCACCACGTCCACTGCCGCCGCGCCCGCCACCACCCGCGCCGCGTCGATCAAGGTCCCGGACGTCTCCGGCATGAACCACCAGGACGCCCAGAACGCGATGCAGAAGGCCGGCCTCTACAACCTGCGCGAGGTCGACGGCACCGGCCAGGGCCGCGCGCTGCTGGTCGACCGCAACTGGGTCCAGACCGGCCAGGACCCGGCGCCGGGCACCGAAGTCCAGCCCGACGCGGTGATCACCCTGACCGCGGTCAAGACCAGCGAACGCTGACCGTGTCGTCCATCCGCGTACGCGTGTCGTCCGGCTGAGTACGCGTGTCGTCCATCGGGCACGTACCGGAACGGCGAACACGCGTACCCAGGCGGACGACACGCGTACCTGGACGGACGACACGGCGTCGGTCAGGCCTCCGGCGGGGTCGTGTACGCCGCCAGGGTGCGGTCGGCCGCCGCACGCGCGTTGACCGGGTCCGCGCCCGCCGCGACGTCGGCCTGGTACCAGGCTTCGCTCGACGCCGTCATGAACTCGACGCCCGACGGCGACATCATCCAGGCCATCGCCGCTTCCGGGTCGACGGCCTGACCCGGCTCGGCCAGGTGCAGGACCAGGCCGACCAGCATCCCGTCCCAGCCGATGCCGACCGCGCCCGGGCCGAACTCGTCCCAGCGGTCGTCGACGTGCGCGACGTGCTCCAGCTCGAACCGGGTGCCCGTGCCCTCCGGCGTCAGCCGCACCTCGATCCAGCTGACGGTGTCGCCGAACTCCCACGTCGCGGCGAAGCTGTGCGGCGGCTCGCAGCGCTCGACCGTACCGCCCGCGTTGCCCTCCAGCTGGTAGTGGCCGCCGAGCTTCAGCTCGCCGGTGACCGGCAGGAACCAGCGCGGGATGCGCTCGGCGTTCGTGCAGGCGTCCCACAGGTCCTCGACGTCGGTGTCGTAGACCTGGCTGATGGTCAGGACGCGGGCGTCCTTCGCGTCGATCACCCGGTCGCCGAGCGTCCGGCGGACGGCGCTGATCTGGTGGCTGGAGTCGATCACGGAGAGTCTCCTTCTGGTTCGGCGAGGCGCCGGGCGCGCTTGCCGCGGGCGATTTCGGTGGCCAGCGCGTCGAGGTGCGGGGTCCAGTACCGGCGGAACCGGTCGAGCCAGACGTCGACGTCGCGCAGGGGTTCGTGCCCGACCGCGTACAGCCGGCGCGTCCCTTCCTGGCGCACGAGCGCGAAGCCGTTGTCCCGCAGCACTTTCAGGTGCTGGGACACCGCGGGCTGCGAGATGCCGAACTCGGCCCGGATCACCTCGGTCACCGCGCCGGCGGCCCGTTCGCCGTCGGCCAGCAGCTCGAGGATGCGGCGGCGGACCGGGTCGCCGAGGACGTCGAACGCGTGCACCCCGGCCAAACTACAAGTGGCCACTTATATAAGTCAAGCGTGATCCAGTAACCCGATGTGAGTAACCCGGGTGCCGCTGCGATGAACATCAGTCGACATGGGTTTCGTTTCGGCGCGTGACCGGCGAGCATCGAGGACGTGAAGTCGCCACGCGCGGTCCGCTTCGCTTTCCAGCCGCTGTACAGCCTCCTCACGGGAGGCGTCGTGGCTCACGAAGCGCTGGCCAGGCCGGGCCACGGGACCGTCGCGGAGCTGCTGACGCAGGCCCGTCGCGAGGGCCGGCTCGCCGAGGTGGACCTCGGCCTCGCGATCGCCGCCGTCCGGCAGGACGAGACGTCGCTCCCGCTGCACCTCAACCTCTCCGCCCGCACCCTCGGCGCGCCACCGGCGATGTTCGACGACCTCCTGGCCGAGCTCGGCGACGCCGGGCGTCGCACCCGTGACGTCGTCCTCGAGATCGGCCCGCCGTTCTCGCCGCTGCCGGCCGAGCGCGCGCTGAGCGGCATGCGGGCGCTCACCGACCTCGGCTTCCGGCTCGCGCTCGACGGCCTCGGCCGCGGCGACCTGCCGCTGAGCCTGCTGATCGACGCGCCGGTCGACCTGGTCAAGCTGGACCGCACGGTGCTGCGCGGGCTGCCGGACGACCCGGCGTCGGTCGCCGTCGCCGAGGCGGTGCTGCACTACACCACCCGCACCGGCACCCGCCTGGTCGCGACCGGCCTGGAGACCGACGCCCAGCTCGACGCGGTCCGCGGGCTCGGCATCCGGATCGCCCAGGGCAACCTGCTGGCCCCGCCGACCGCCGCCGGCCCGGCGCCGGCGCTGCTCTCCCGTGCGCCCGCCGTCGCCGCCCCGGGCCCGGCCCAGTGCGTCGGCGACTTCCTGCGGCCGGCCACGACGCTGCCGGAAACCGCGACGTGCGACGAGGTCCGCGAGGTGCTCGCGGCCGCGGACGCGCCGTCGGGCGTCATCGGCGTCGACGAGCTGAACCGGCCCCGCTGGTCGGTCGACCGGACACGGTTCCTGGTCGCCGTCACCGGGCCGTACGGCCACGCGCTGCACGCGAAGCGCCCGGCCGCGCGGCTGGCCGACAGCCCGCACACGATCGAAGCCCGCGCCGGGGCGATGGAGTTCCTCGAACTGGTCACCGACGCCGACTGGGGCCGCACCGGCGACGACGTCGTCGTGGTCGACGACGTCGGCCGCTGCCTCGGCGTGGTCCTGGTGACCGAGGTGGTCCGCGGCGTGGCCGAGGCGAAGGTCGAGGCCGCGGCGGCGCTGAACCCGCTGACCCGGCTGCCGGGCAGCGACACGGTCGCCCGCGACGTCGCCCGCCGGATCACCATCGGCGAGGCGTTCGTGGCCGCGTGGCTGGACATCGACTCGTTCAAGACGGTCAACGACACGGCCGGGTTCGCCGCGGGCGACGACCTGATCCGCGAACTGGGCGCGGCGCTCACGTCCCTGGCGGGCGGGCTGCGCCGGATGCGGGTCAGCCACGTCGGCGGCGACGACTTCCTGGTGGTCTGCGACGTCGACGAGATCGCGACGGTGGCGGGCGCGCTCCTCGACCGCCCCTGGTCGGCGGACGGCCTCCCGGTGACGGTCTCGCTGGCGACGCTGGTGTGCGGCAGCGGGTCGATCCGGTCATACCAGGAGGCTTCCCGGCTGCTGGCGCCGTTGAAGAAGCGCGCGAAGTCGGTGCCCGGGTCGAGCTGGGTGCTCAGCCGCCCGGGCGCGGAGCGCGTGGAAGTGTTGCGCGGCATCGGGACCCGCGGACTGCAGGCCGCGGCCGGCTGACGTCAGAACGTCGACAGGCGCCGGTTCGCCTTGTCGATGAACTTGCGCAGCGCTTCGGCCGCTTCATCGCTCCGCTCGATCGCCTCGCTCATCATGTTCGAGTCCGCGGTGATCGCCCGTGACCTGCTGATGACGTCGTCCGCGTCGCGGACCAGTTCCCCGTCGATGTCCGGGTCGGCGAGGAGCCGGACGAGGTAGTAGGCGCTCTGCGCCTCGGCGCGCAGGTGGTGCGTCTCCTGCCGCACCGCTTCGCGTTGTTCGCCCTTCACACCCTCGAGCCGCTTCTTGGCCCGATCGAACTCCGCCCGCCTGAGCGTGGCGGCCACGGACGCGTACGCGGCGACGGCGTTCGTGAACTCCTCGCGGCGCTTCTCGCTCCGGGCTTCCGCGGCGGTCCGCCGCAACGTCAGCCGCTGGAACAGGTAGGTCAGGCCGGAACCGAGGAGAGTTCCGGCCACGGCGACGATGGCCGTCCAGATCGAAGACACACGACGTAGTCTCCCACTCACGAGCCGTACGTACGCGAGTAATCCGCGAAACGCTCGTCGACCTCTTCGGCCGTCAGCCCGAAGTCCGCCAGGCTGTACTTGTGCACCGGCTTCGCCGACCCCGTCCGGCTCGCCTCGTGCACCGACGTCATCGCGGACCGCGCCTCAGGACTCAGCGACAGTCCGAAGTGGTCGTACACAGTGGACACCGTCCCGATCGGATCCGCCACGAAATCCTCGTACGCCACATCGTAGAACTGCGCCGAGTCATACCGGGAACGCGCCGCGTGGAACTCGTCCGCGCCGCGGGCCCACAGGTCGAGCTGCGAGCGCCCGATCACCTCGCCACGAAACTTCGAGGACCAGCCGTCCGCCGCTTTCTCCGCCAGGCTGCACATCGAGCCCATGATCGTGCGCGGCGCGCGGTGGGTCTGGATCACCAGCGCGTCCGGGTACGCCGCCATCAGGGCGTCCAGCGCGAAGAGGTGACTCGGGTTCTTCAGCACCCAGCGCTTCCCCGCGTCCGGCAGCCCGATCAGCTGCAGGTTGCGCCGGTGCCGGGCGTAGGCGTCCGTCCAGTCCTGCTTCGCCAGCCAGCGCGAGTAGCGCGGCAGGTGCGCGAGGCACTCGAACGACACTGACCGCATCGACTGCCGCAGCAGCTGCCAGCACTCCTCCACCTGGTCGGCGGACATGTGGTGCACGCCCATGAACTCCGGGTGCTCGACGTGGTGGCGTTCGTAGCCGGCCTGGATCCCCTGGAAAATCGGGTTTTCCGCCCACGTCGCGCGCGGCGGCCGCGGCTGCGGGACCTCGGCGAGCCACACCTCGAGACCCTGGTGCGCGGGGTCCTCGACGAGCAGCCGGTGCAGCGCCGTCGTGCCGGTGCGGGGCAGGCCGGTCACGAAGATCGGCCGCTCGATCGCCACGGAAGCCGACGCCGGGTGCTGCTTCCAGCCCGTTTCGCTGAGCAGGCGCGCGACGAGCGCGCCGCGCAGCATCGCGCGGTGCACCTTGTTCCCGAACGGCGTCAGGTCCTCGTCGGCCTCGAACGACTCCAGCAGCACACGCAGGCCCTCGACGTACTCGTCGCCGCCGTAGTCGTCGAGCCCGGTGAGCTTCGACGCCGAGGCGTGCAGGTCGTCGAACGTGCCCAGGTCGGCCCGGCCGGGGAGCATGGATCCTCCTAGTGGTGGTACTCGCCGCCGTTGACGTCGAGGCACTGCCCGGTGATCGCGCGCGCCATCGGCGACGCGAGGAACACCACGGCGTCGGCGATCTCGTCGGGTTCCGGCAGCTTGCGCAGGTCGATGGTCGACGCCGTCTCGGCGTAGACCTCCTCCGACGTGATCCCGCGTTCCTTGGCCAGGTAGGTGAAGTACCACTTGAGGTTCGGCGCCCAGATGTACCCGGGCGCGACCGTGTTGACACGGATGCCGTCCGGCCCGAGTTCGCTCGCCAGGCTCTGGGACAGCGACAGCAGCGACGACTTCGCCATCTTGTACGCGCCGAACGTGCGCCGCGAATGCCGCAGCACCGCCGAGTTGATCATCACCAGCGAGCCCTTGCTCTCCTTGAGCGCGGGCAGGAACAGCCGCGTCAGCCGGAGCACCGAGATCGCCGCGGTCTCGAAACCCGCGCGGACGGCGTCGAAGTCCACAGTGGCCAGATCGGTCAGCGGCGGGACGGCGAAGGCGTTGTGCACCACCGCGTCCACCCGGCCGAACGCCTCGACGGCCTCGCTCACCAGGTTCGCGGCGGAGTCGGCGTCGTCGATGTCGGTGCGGACCGCGACGGCCCGGCGGCCGAGGTCGGTGACCTCCTTCGCGACTTCGGTGAGCCGCGACTCGGTGCGCGCGGCGAGCACGACGTCCGCGCCCGCCATCGCGCTGCGCACGGCGATCGACCGGCCGAGGCCCGGGCCGATACCCGAAACGACGACCACTTTGTCCCGCAACAGGTTTTCCATGCTCACCCCAGCATCCGGGCGGCGACGGCGTCCTGCCGGGCCGCGATCCTCGCCGCCCACTCTTCGGGCGTCACCCGCGCTTCCGCGTGATACGGCAGCCGGTCCGGCAGGTCGTCCACCTTGACGACCTCGACGACCGGGCCGTCGTCCGGGCCGAGGTCCCGCGCGATCCGCTGCCAGCGGATCTGGACGTACCCGCGGTCGTGCCCGGTGCGCTCCAGCCAGTTCGCCAGGCCGGGGTCGCGTTCGCTGATGACGAACCGGATCTTGCCGTCCGGGTCGACCCGCGCCTGGTCGGCGGTGAGGCTCGTCTGGTGGTTGATGTAGTCGAGCGAGACGTACCAGAGGCTGCCGAGCTGGATGCCCTGGTACGGCGCGTCGGCGCAGCGGGGCACGGTGACGATCATCGCCTCTTCGTCGCCCAGCTCGTAGTGCCCGGCCGAGGAGAACTGCGTGGTCAGCCCGCCCGGCGTCGAACGCGGCTCGGTCATGGTGTTCACCGGCAGGTCGTCGTAGAACCACTTCGGGAAGGCCAGGAACGTCTTGAGCCGGCTCAGCAGGATCTTGCCGGTGACGCCGTAGCGTTTGGCCAGCGCCGGCCGGTCCGGCACCGGCGGCGCCTGCCCGGCGGTGTCGACGCACTGGATGCGGATCTCGCCACGGCGTTCGGTCGCCCAGTCGCTGTGGACCTCGCGCACGACGAGCATCGACGAGCCTTTGCCCAGGGTGAAGTAGTTCGGCCCGGGGTTCTCGCGCGCCGGGCCGAACCGCAGCTCGAACCGGCCGTCTTCGCCGATTTTGATGGCCCGGTCGTCGAACGCGGCGAGGCTGTCGGGCACCACGACCGGCGAGTAGTCGCCGTTGAGGATCTGGAAGCTCAGGTCGGCGGTGGTCCCCCGGACCCCGGTGACCAGGTACTCGCGGTCGTCGCGGATGTTCGCGTTGAAGTAGAGCGTGTCCGGGTTGTCCAGCCCCATCTTCGTGTACGGGCCGGTGGACGCGGTGAAGTACGGGAAGTCGCGCTGGTAGGCCCAGGCCATCTGCAGTGACGCGCGGATGCTCCCCGCGAGGTAGTCGTAGCCCTCCAGGAGGTCCTGCTCGGTCTTCACATGCGGCGCACCGGCGAGCAGGTTTTCGGCCTCGACGATCGCCTCGGCGAACGGCCGCGTCAGCGAGAACTCGTTCTCGATCATGCGGGCACGGCCCAGCGATTGGCGAGCAGCCGGAAGCCCGCGTCGCCCTCCCAGGAGGTCATCGACTCGTACGTCCGCGTGTAGCCGATGTGCGTCATCCGCCAGGCGCCGTCGGTGTCGCGGCGGTAGGTGTCCTCGTAGAACGCGGCGCCGTCGATGATCACCTTGTGGTCGGGCACGATCACCTTGTCGGTGAAGGACCACCACCCGGTCGCGGTGTCGCCGTCGACGTCGATCTCGGGCTGACCTGCGTGGTGCACGGTGATGATGCCGTTGCCGAGGCTCTTGGTGAGGAACTCGAGGATCGCGTCGCGGCCGGCGAGCCGATGCCCTTCCCGGCCCGTGGCGCGGGTCCCGTAGTCGGCCGTGGCGTCGACGGTGAAGGTGTCGGCCACCTCGTCCCACAGCTTCAGGTCGACGCCGCGCAGGTAGCGGTACTTCAGCCGGCGGATCTCTTCGAGTACGACCAGGTCCATCGTCACAGGGTCCCGCACCGCTTGACCGATGACAAGAACATGTTCTACTTTTTTCGGGTGTCCGTGACCTCGTACGAGCTGTCGCACCTGGCCGCGCTCGAAGCGGAGGCCGTGCACGTCTTCCGCGAAGTCGCGGCGACCTTCGAGCACCCCGTCCTGCTCTTTTCCGGCGGCAAGGACTCGGTGGTGATGCTGCACGCCGCCGCGAAGGCGTTCTGGCCGGCGCCGCTGCCGTTCCCGGTGCTGCACGTCGACACCGGCCACAACTTCGACGAGGTGCTGCGGTTCCGCGACGAGACCGTCGCCTCCCTCGGCGTGCGGCTGCACGTCGCGAGTGTCCAGGACGACCTCGACGCCGGGCGCGTCGTCGAGGAGACCGGCCCGCGGGCCAGCCGCAACCGCCTGCAGACGGCCACGCTGCTGCGCGCGATCCGCGAAGGCGGCTTCGACGCCGTGTTCGGCGGCGCCCGCCGGGACGAGGAGAAGGCCCGGGCCAAGGAGCGGGTGTTCAGCTTCCGCGACGAGCACGGCCAGTGGGACCCGCGGGCGCAGCGGCCCGAGCTGTGGAACCTCTACAACGGGCGGCACCGGCGCGGCGAGCACATCCGCGTCTTCCCGCTGTCGAACTGGACCGAGCTGGACATCTGGCAGTACATCCGCGACGAGCGGATCGCGCTGCCGCCGTTGTACTACGCGCATCGCCGCGAGGTCGTCCAGCGCGACGGCATGTTGCTCGCGGCGACGCGTTTCCTGTCGCTTGTGGACGGTGAGGCACCGTACGAGGCGACCGTGCGCTTCCGGACCGTCGGCGACGCGACGTGCACCGGCTGCGTCGAATCGTCGGCGGCGACCCCGTCCGAAGTGGTCGCCGAGGTGGCCGCGACGCGGATCACCGAGCGCGGCGCCACCCGCGCGGACGACCGGATTTCCGAGGCCGGCATGGAAGACCGCAAGCGGGAAGGCTATTTCTGATGCAGCTGCTGCGGATCGCCACGGCGGGCAGTGTCGACGACGGCAAGTCCACGCTGATCGGCCGGCTGCTGTTCGACTCGAAGGCGATCTTCACCGACCAGCTCGCCGCCCTCGAACGCACGAGCCGCGAGCGCGGCGAGGACTACCCGGACCTCGCGCTGCTCACCGACGGCCTGCGCGCCGAGCGCGAGCAGGGCATCACCATCGACGTCGCGCACCGCTACTTCGCCACGCCCAAGCGGAAGTTCATCATCGCGGACACGCCGGGGCACCTGCAGTACACCCGCAACATGGTGACCGGCGCGTCCACCGCCGACCTGGCACTGGTGCTCGTCGACGCGCGCAAGGGCGTCCTCGAGCAGTCCCGGCGGCACGCGTTCCTCGCGTCGCTGCTCGGGATCGGGCACCTCGTGGTGTGCGTCAACAAGATGGACCTCGTCGGCTGGTCACAGGAGCGGTTCGACGAGATCCGCGAGGACTTCCGGCGGTTCGCGATGAAGCTCGACGTCGCCGACCTGACGTTCGTGCCGGTCTCGGCGCTGCACGGCGACAACGTCGTCCACCGTAGCGCGAGCATGCCTTGGTACGAAGGGACTTCGCTGCTGCACCAGCTGGAAGAGGTGCACGTCGCCTCCGACCGCAACCTGATCGACGCGCGGTTCCCGGTGCAGTACGTGATCCGGCGCTCGGACTTCCGCGGTTACGCGGGCACCGTCGCCGGTGGCGTGTTCAAGCCGGGTGACGAAGTCGTGGCGCTGCCGTCCGGGTTCACCACCGAGGTGCGCGCGGTGTGGGGCCCGGGCGGAACGCCCCTCGACGAGGCGTTCACCGGGCAGGCCGTGACGGTCGAGCTGGCCGACGACCTCGACCTCGGCCGCGGCGCGATGCTGTGCCGCCCGGGCAACCGCGCGGAGTCGGCCCGCGAGGTCGACGCGCTGGTCTGCTGGTTCTCCGAGCGGGCCGAGCTGACGCCGGGCGCGACCTACGTCGTCCGGCACACGACCACCGAGACGCGCGGGTCCGTGGAGCGGCTGGACTACCGCCTCGACGTCACCACGCTGCACCGCGACGAGACGGCGGAGTCGTTGGGGCTCAACGACATCGGCCGGATCCGGCTGCGCACCCGCGCGCCACTGCTGTTCGACCCCTACCGCCGCAACCGGGCCACCGGCGGGTTCCTGCTGGTCGACGAGCACACCGGCGACACGGTCGCGGCCGGGATGATCACCGGTGCGGCGGCGTCCCCGGTCGTCTGGCACACCACGGCGGTGCGCCGCGAGGACCGGCCGACCCACGGCGCCACGGTGTGGCTGACCGGGCTGTCGGCGTCGGGCAAGTCGTCGGTGGCGGTGGAGCTGGAACGCCGGCTGGTCGCGGCGGGCCGTCCGGCTTACCTGCTGGACGGCGACAACCTGCGCCACGGGCTCAACGCGGGTCTCGGGTTCAGCCCGGCGGACCGCGCGGAGAACGTCCGGCGCGTCGCGGAGGTCGCCAAGCTGTTCGCGGACGCGGGTGTCGTCGCGATCGCGTCGCTGATCAGCCCGTACGAAGCCGACCGGCGGCTGGCCCGGGAGGCGCACGGCGACCTGCCGTTCGTCGAGGTCTTCGTCGACACGCCGCTGGAGATGTGCGAGGCGCGCGACCCGAAGGGGATGTACGCGAAGGCGCGCGCCGGGGAGATCACGGGGTTCACCGGCATCGACGCACCGTACGAGCGTCCGGTGTCCCCTGACCTGGTGCTGCGTCCCGGCGACGGCGACCCGGCCACGATGGCGGCGGCGATCCAGGCGTTGCTCGACGACGTCGGCTGACCGCTGCCCGTCCGGGCATCACTTCCGGCGGCACGGGCTAGCCGGCGGGCGTGACGAACCCGGAGTCGTACGCCCGGACCACCGCCTGGGTCCGGTCCCGCGCCCCCAGCTTGGCCAGCACGTTGCCCACGTGGGTCTTCACCGTCTGGACACCCAGGTACAGCTCGGTCGCGATCTCCACATTGGACAGTCCGGCGGCCATCAGGCGCAGCACTTCGCGCTCCCGTTCGGTCAGCCCGGCACTCGCCAGCCCGTCGCCCGCCGGCGACGGCGAGTGCTGGGCGGCCAGCCGCCGGATCGCCGCCGGGAACAGCAGCGACTCGCCCGTCACCACGGTCCGGATCGCCGCGACGATCTCCTCCGGGCGGGCCCGCTTGAGCAGGAACCCGCTGGCGCCGGCGACAAGCGCGTCGTAGACGTAGTCGTCGTTCTCGAAGGTGGTCACCACGATCACCTTCGGTGGATTATCCACAGTGGACATCAGGTGCGCGGTGGCGCGGATCCCGTCCACCGCGGGCATCCGCACGTCCATCAGGACGACGTCGGGGCGCAGCCGCGACACCAGCCCGGGCACCTCGGCACCGTCGGCGGCCTCGCCCAGCACGGCGAGGCCGTCCTCGCTGTCGATGATGGCCTTCAGCCCGGCACGGATCAGCGGTTCGTCGTCGACCAGCAGCACCCCGACGTTCATCGCCCGCTCCCCCACGGCACCCGCACCACGACCTCCCACCGCTCACCGGCCCGCCCTGCCGTCAGTTCACCGCCGAGCACCGCCGCCCGTTCGGCCATCCCGCGCAGCCCCCGGCGGCCCGCCCGCGGCGTCCCGCTGCCGAGCGGGTTGCCGACCCGGGCGACAAGGCCGTTCGCCGCGACGTCGACGTCCATCGTGACCGGGACCTTACCGGCGTGCCGGACGGCGTTGGTCAGGCATTCCTGCAGGATCCGGTAGACCTCGCGCGACACCACCGGCGGCACGGCGGCCAGGTCGCCACGGACGTCCGCGGTGACCTCGGTACCGGCCAGCCGCGTCGCCTCGAGAAGGTCCGGCAGGTCGGCCAGCGAGGGTTGGGGCGTGCGGCCCGCGGCTTCCTCACGCAGCAGGCCGAGCACGTGGTCGAGGTCGTCGAGCGCGGTGCGGGCGGAGTCCTCGATGGCGGTCAGCGCGCGTTCGGTGAACTCCGGATCGGCGCGCAGCGTCCGCCGGGCGGCGCCGGCCTGGATCGAGACGACGCTCAGCGCGTGCCCCACCGAGTCGTGCAGCTCCCGCGCCAGCCGGTTGCGCTCGGCGAGCTGCCCGGTCCGCCGTTCCAGCTGCGCGATCCGATCGGCGGCGGTCATCCCGAGCAGCCGTCCCGCGACCCGCCGCAGGAGCCCGCCGATCACCCACACGGCGTAGATCAGCACCACCACGGCGATCGCGAAAGCGACCGGGATCCACACAGAGGCCCACCCCTTCGGGACGGTGACCTCGGCCTCGCCTTGGATCAGCTTGCCGGTGAACACGGCGCTGACGGACAGCCCGAAGGCGACGGGCGCGGCGAGGCTGACCAGGCTGACCCCGCACCCGACGAGCACGTGCAGCGCGAACATCACGGCAGCCCGGACGCGCCCCTGCCGAGTGCGCGGTTTCGCGGGCGCGCCGGGCGCCGGGTTGTCGAGCAGTTCGCGGACGGCGGTGGACTCGAGGACGTGCACGGCGGGCAGGAACGCCGTCCCGGCCACGACGAGCAGCGTGACCAGCCCGCCGATCAGACTGGCCCGTTCCAGCGTCGCCGCGAAGGGCAGCAGCGACGGCACGGCGACGGAGGCGAACAGCAGGTAGGGCACGCTGATGGCCCCGCCGAGGACGAGGTACACCCAGCGGCGGTAGGTAGCCCTGCTCACCAGCGGCCGGAGTACACGCACGAGCCGATCTTCGCAGTTCGCGGGCTCGGATGCTTCCCTCTCGAGATGGAGGCAATTCCGTGAAGGCCACCCTGAGGGACTCTGAGTCCCTCATGGTGGCCTTCACGGAATTGCGGGATCCCGGTTAGTAGGCGACCTGGCGGGTCTCCGCAGCACGAGCCGCGAAGCCGTTCGTCCAGAGGGACTGGACCTTCGCCGCCTCCGCCGCCGACGGCTTCGCGTTCTTGCACGCCGTGCCGGGGCCGTGGCCGGACATCAGCTCGGTGCACGGGCCGGTGTAGTGGTCCGGCAGGCCGAGGTTGTGGCCCAGCTCGTGCGCCGCGATGCGCGTCGGGTCGAAACCCTCGGCGACCTGGCTGGTGTCGAGGTAGATGTCGCCGCGGCCGTGGCCGTTCGTGTTGGTGTACGAGCCGCCGCTGTGGATCTCGTGGAACACGACCGTCGCGCCGCTGCTGCGCTTGACCAGCTTGACGTCGGTGACCACGGCGTTCCAGTTGGCCGCGCCCTGGTCGATCTGGGCGAGGTAGTCGGGCGCGCCGGACGAGGTGTAGTACACCGTCGTGACCGCGGCGGGCGCGGCGGTGGCGGTGGTGAGCCCGGCGCCCAGGGGCACCGCGACCGCGGCGGCCAGCACCAGGACCCGGCCGAGCAGACGTCCGTTCATCGTGTCTCCCTTTGTCCGATTAGAGAACACTTCACCGTAGTTCGCGCGGTCAGGTTAGAAGTCCACCGCAACTCCGGACCACGGCCGAAAGTAGCTCCCTCGCGGGAGGGAGCCGGTTCCCGCCGCCGCGTGAGCCCGCCGGCCGGGCCGCCGTGGTCTGCTCGGCCACGGCGAAAGGGAACCGATGACCATCTTGCTGGGCCTGCTGACCCTCCCCGTGTACGTCCTGGTGCTGTGGCCGCTCGTCGCCGCGTCGCGCCGGGTGCTCGGCGTGCGCATCGGCGCGGTCCGCGCACTGTGCGGCGCGGGGTTCGGCTGGCTCGTCGCCGGCGGCGTCGCCCAGGCGTTCCCGAAGTCGTTGCCGAGCCACGGCGCCGCGTTCCTCGGGCTGCTGATCCCGTTGGCGGGCAGCGCTTTCCTCGCGACGCTCGTCTTCCTCTTCCTCGCCGAGATGGCGTTCCCCGGCGGCCTCGGGCTGGGTCGCCTCCGCGCCGCGTACACCAGGGTTTCGCGCGCCCGGCGGTATTCGCAGATCAGCCGGATCGCGATCAAGCACGGCCTCGGCCGCTACCTCGCGGGCCGCCGTGAACCCGGCCTCGCGCCGGGACGGCAGGCCAAGCTCGCCCGCTCCCTGCGCCGCGCGCTCGAGGAAGGCGGCGTGACGTTCGTGAAGCTCGGCCAGCTCCTGTCGACCCGTTCGGACCTGCTGCCCCCGGTCTTCGTCGAGGAGCTCGGCAAGCTCCAGGACCAGGTCGCGCCCGCCCGCGCCGACGCCGTTTGGGCGGTGCTGGAGGCCGAACTCGGCGGCTCGCCCGACGACGTCTTCGCCGAGTTCGACCCGGAACCGCTTGCGGCGGCGTCGGTCGCGCAGGTCTACAAAGCACGGTTGCGCGGCGGCGAGGACGTCGTCGTGAAGGTCCAGCGGCCCGGCGTGCGGGAACAGGCCGAACGCGACGTCGACATCGTCCGCCGCGTCGCGGCCGCCCTGGAGGAGCGGGCGGACTGGGCACGCTCGCTGGGGGTCGCCGAACTCGCCGACGGGTTCGCCGCGGCCCTGGCCGAAGAGCTGGACTTCACCATCGAGGCCCGCAACATCGCCGCGGTGGCCGCCACTTCCGGCCCGGACGTCGCCCTGCCGACCGTCCACAAAGCACTGTCCACGGAGCGCGTGCTCGTCATGTCCCGGCTGAGCGGCAAGCCCCTGGAAACGGCGCCGGCGGGTGACCGCGAACGGCTCGCGCGATCCCTCCTGCGCTGCCTGCTCGACCAGGTGATGATCGGCGGGGTCTTCCACGCCGACCCGCACCCGGGCAACCTCATGCTGCTGGCCGACGGCCGCCTCGGCCTGCTCGACTTCGGCTCGGTCGGCCGCCTCGACGCCGGGCTGCGCGGCGGCCTGCAGAACCTCGTGCTGGCCCTGGATCGCGGCGACCCGGCGGCCCTGCGTGACGCGCTCCTCGAGATCGTCGACCGCACCGGCGACATCGACGAGCAGCGCCTCGAACGCGCCCTCGGCGCCCTGGTCGCCCGGCACTTCGGGCCCGGCCGCACGCCGGACCTCGACCTGTTCACCGGTCTGTTCCGGGTGGTCGCGGACTTCCGGCTGAGCGTCCCGCCGCCGGTGGCCGCGGTGTTCCGGGCGCTGGCCACGGTCGAGGGCACGCTGTCGGCGCTGTCGCCCGGCTTCGACGTCGTGGCCGAGTCCCGCGCGTTCGCCGTCGAGCAGGTCGGCGCCGGACTCCGCCCGGGCTCGCTGGGCCGCACCGCGGTCACCGAGTTGACGGCGCTGCTCCCGGTCCTGCGCCGCATCCCCCGCCGCGTCGACCGGATCGGCGCCGCGCTGGAAGAGGGCCGGCTGTCGGTGAACGTCCGCCTGTTCTCCGACGAGCGCGACCGCGACGTCGTCACCGGCCTGGTCCACGAGGTCCTGCTGGCCTTCGTCGGCGCGGCAACGGGGTTGATGGCGGTGTTCCTGCTGACCGGCTCGACCGGCCCGCGGCTCCTGCCGGAGCTGACGCTGAACCAGGCCTTCGGTTACAACCTGCTGGTGATCAGTGCGTTGGTGGGGCTACGACTGCTTTTCGTCGTCTTCCGGCGCTCCGGGCAGCGCTCACGATCACGCCGATGAGCCCGGCGAGGAACGCCGCGATGCCTCCGGCGATCCACCACCGCAACCCGGCCAACGTGGAGTCGCCGAACGGCGCCCCCGGCAGGCCGGCGTCCGTGAACGCGGTCGTCGGAGTCAGCGATGCCGGGGTGACCACCGTGCCGGTGGCGACCACGAACCCGCCGATCCCGGACACCCGGACGACACCGCGGAAGCGTGAGTCGAAGGCGTTGCCGCGGTTGTCCCCGGCGACGAAGACCGTGCCTTCGGGCACCCGGGTCGTGAAGGCGAAGGTCGCGGTGCCGTCCGAGGCGTACTCGCCCTTGCTGAGGTACGACTCCGTGACCGGCTTCCCGTTGACCGTCAAGTGTCCGTCGGCGCAGCAGGCGACGGTGTCCCCGGCGATCCCGGCCACCCGGAAGACGGTGACACCGGGCTGGTCGGCCTGGGCGAACGCACCGCTGTCGAAGACGACCACGTCGCCGCGGTGGACCTCTTCACCGTCCAGCGCGCGGGCGACGATGCGATCGCCCGGGTTCAGCGCCGGGCTCATCGCCCCGCCGCTCGGAATCGTGAACTGGCGGTAGTCGGACACCATCCGGCCCACGCCGTACGCGCCGGCGCCCACGCCGAGCACGGCCACGGCGATCATCACCAGCAGGACGGGAGAAACGCGGCGACGCTTCGGCGGGGCGGGCGGCGCAGCGGGGAACGCGGGTTCGGTCACCAAGATCTATCGGGACACAGTGGACAGTGTTACCCCGCCCGCGGCGCGTACATGATCACCGCGACCCCCGCGAGGCACAGCAGTGCGCCGATGACGTCGTAGCGGTCCGGGCGATAGCCGTCCGCCACCATGCCCCAGGCCAGTGAGCCCGCCACGAACACCCCGCCGTACGCGGCGAGGATGCGGCCGAACTGGGCGTCCGGCTGGAGCGTCGCCACGAAGCCGTACACGCCCAGCGCGACGATGCCGCCGCCGATCCAGATCAGGCCTCGTTGCTCGCGGACGCCCTGCCAGATCAGCCAGGCGCCGCCGATTTCGAAGACGGCCGCCGCGAGGAACAGCAGGATCGACCGGAAGACCACACCGGGATACTAACTCCCGTGCCGTTCACGCTGAGTCACCCGGCCGCCGTGCTACCGCTGGTGCGCGGCCCGCTGGTGCAGTCCGCGCTCGTCGCCGGTTCCGTCGCGCCGGACGTCTTCTGGTTCGTGCCGCGGCTTCCCGGCGTCGGCCTCACCAAGACCCACGAGCTGACCTCGGTCCTCTGGCTCGACCCGCTCCTCGCGCTGGTGATCCTCGCGCTCTTCCAGGTCGTCCTGAGACGACCGCTGCTGGCCTTGGCCCCGAAGTCCCTGGCCGAACGGCTCCCCCGCCACCCCTTCAGCTGGAAGCGGCCGGGCCGGATCGCCCTGTCGCTGGTTCTCGGCGCCGCGACGCACGTCGGCTGGGACGCCTTCACCCACGAGAACGACGGGTTCGCCTTCCTGCGGACCCCGCTCGTCACCGGCGTCGACGTCGGCCGGCTGATCCAGCTGGTCAGCACGATCGCCGGGGCCGCGATCCTCGCGTGGTGGCTGGTCCGCTGGTACCGCGGCGCCCCTGCCGAACCCGCCCCGCCGGCCATCCGGCGCCGCACAGCGGTCACCGCCTTCCTGGCCGCCGGAACGCTCACCGGCGTGCTCGCGGAAGTGCTGCCGTTCCTGGCCCACCACGACCCGATGACCCGCGCGGGCGTCGTCGGCAACGCGACGTACCTGCTGGTCACCGGCGCCGGCAGCGGGTTCCTCGCCGCGCTCGTCCTCTACGCGCTGGCCTGGCACGCGCGGTATAGGTCGTTATACACAGCCGAAAGCCGTGAAGGCCACCTTGAGGGACATGGAGTCCCTCAAGGTGGCCTTCACGGACAAAAACGGGTCAGACGGTGAAGCCGAGGGCGCGCAGCTGCTCGCGGCCGTCCTCGGTGATCTTCTCCGGGCCCCACGGCGGCATCCAGACCCAGTTGATCCGGAAGTCCTTGACGAGGCCGCCGGACGTCAGCGCGGCCGACGTCTGGTCCTCGATGACGTCGGTCAGCGGGCAGGCCGCCGACGTGAGCGTCATGTCGATCGTCGCGGTGTTGTCCGGCTCGACGCGGATGTCGTAGACGAGACCGAGGTCGACGACGTTGATGCCGAGCTCCGGGTCGACGACGTCGCGCATGGCCTCCTCGACGTCCTCGAGCTTCGCGAGCTCGATGTCCTGCGTCGCGGTGGTCTCGGCGTCGAGGTCGGCGGCGGTGCGTCCCTCACGGGTGGCGGTCTCTTCGGTCATGCTTTCTCAGCTCCACTGGTGGTCCGGGCGACGGCGTCCTTGAAGGCCATCCAGCCGAGGAGGGCGCACTTGACCCTGGCCGGGTACTTGGCGACGCCCGCGAAGGCGATGCCGTCCTCCAGCACTTCCTCGTCCGGTTCGACCTTTCCCTTGCCCTGCATCAGTTCGACGAAGGCGTCCATGGTGGTGAACGCTTCCTCGAGGGTGTGCCCCACGACCAGGTCCGTCATGACCGACGTCGAGGCCTGGCTGATCGAGCAGCCCTGGCCGTCGTAGGAGACGTCGGCGACCTTCCCGTCGTCGAGCTTGACCCGCAGCGTCACCTCGTCGCCGCAGGTCGGGTTGACCTGGAACGACTCGGCGTCGAACGGGTCCCGCAGGCCGCGGCCGTGCGGGCGCTTGTAGTGGTCCAGGATGATCTCCTGGTACATGCTTTCCAGGTTCACTGTGTCACCTCTTGGGCCACCCCGAAGAACTTCTGGGCCTCGCGAACACCCGCTACCAGGGCGTCCACTTCGGACAGCGTGTTGTACAGGTAGAACGACGCCCGCACGGTCGCCTGCGCGCCGCATGCCCGGTGCAGCGGCCACGCGCAGTGGTGGCCGACGCGCACGGCGATGCCGAGGCTGTCGAGCACCTGGCCGGCGTCGTGCGGGTGCACGCCGTCGATCACGAACGACACGGTGGCGCCGCGGTCCTTCAGGTCGGTGGGCCCGACGATCCGGACGCCGGGGATGGCGCCGATGCCGTCGAGCGCGGCCGCGGCGAGCTCGTGCTCGTGCGCCGCGATCCGGTCCATGCCGATGGCCGAGAGGTAGTCGACGGCCGCGCCGAGGCCGATGGCCTGCGACGTCATCGGCACGCCCGCCTCGAACCGCTGCGGCGGCGGCGCGAAGGTGGAGCCCTCCATGCGGACCATCTCGATCATCGATCCGCCGGTGAGGAACGGCGGCATCGCCGAGAGCAGCTCGGTGCGTCCGTAAAGGACACCGATGCCGGACGGGCCGAGCATCTTGTGGCCGGAGAACACCGCGAAGTCGACACCCAGCGCGTGGAAGTCCACCCCGAAGTGCGGCACCGACTGGCAAGCGTCGAGCACCGTGAGCGCGCCGACGGCCTTGGCCTTCTCGACGAGCAGCGAGACCGGGTTGACCGTGCCGAGCACGTTCGACTGGTGCGCGAACGCGACCACCTTCGTGCGAGGCGTGATCAGTTCGTCCACATCGGACAGGTCGAGCCGGCCGGCCGCAGTCACCTTGAACCACTTCAGCGTGGCCCCGGTGCGCTGGCACAACTGCTGCCAGGGCACGAGGTTCGCGTGGTGCTCCATCTCGGTGATGACGATCTCGTCGCCCGGGCCGACCACGAAGCGCGAAGCTTCGGGGCCGGCCGTGGCGGCGTTGCTCATCGAGTACGCGACGAGGTTGATGCCCTCGGTCGCGTTCTTGGTGAACACCAGCTCCTCGGGGTCGGCGCCGACGAACTCCGCGACCTTCGCGCGGGCGGACTCGTAGGCGTCGGTGGCCTCTTCGGACAGCTGGTGCGCACCGCGGTGGACGGCGGAGTTCGACGTGAAGATGTAGTCGCGTTCCGCGTCGAAGACCGGCGTCGGGCGTTGCGAGGTCGCCCCGGAGTCCAGGTACACCAAGGGTTTCCCGTCGCGGACAGTACGCGACAGGATCGGGAAGTCGGCCCGCAACGCGGCGACGTCCAAGGGAACAGAGCTAGCCGAGGTGGTGGTCATCGGGCCGGCTCCTCTCTTTCTTTCTCGGTGTAGTCCTGGGGTGGGGAACGTCAGAGCGCGGCCGGCTCGGGCTTGCCGGCGTACTTGACGTAGCCGTGCTCCTCCAGCTCGTCGGCCAGCTCCTTGCCGCCCGACTCGACGATCTGGCCGCCGGCGAAGACGTGCACGAAGTCCGGCGTGATGTGCCGCAGGATCCGGGTGTAGTGCGTGATCAGCATGACGCCGACCTCGCTCGAAGCCTTGTAGGCGTTGACGCCCTCGGAGACGACGCGCAGGGCGTCGACGTCGAGACCGGAGTCGGTCTCGTCGAGGATGGCGAACTTCGGCTTGAGCAGCGCCAGCTGCAGGATCTCGTGGCGCTTCTTCTCGCCGCCGGAGAAGCCCTCGTTGACCGAGCGCTCGGCGAACTCCTGCGAGATCTCGAGCTTGCCCATCTCCTCCTTGACCTCCTTGACCCACAGGCGAAGCTTGGGAGCCTCGCCGCGGACCGCGGTGGCCGCGGTGCGGAGGAAGTTGGACATCGAGACGCCGGGCACCTCGACCGGGTACTGCATGGCCAGGAACAGGCCGGCGCGGGCGCGCTCGTCGACGCTCATCTCGAGGACGTTCTCGCCGTCGAGCAGCACCTCGCCGGAGGTCACCTGGTACTTCGGGTGACCGGCGATCGCGTAGGACAGGGTGGACTTGCCGGAGCCGTTGGGGCCCATGATCGCGTGGGTCTCGCCCGACTTGATCGTCAGGTTCACACCCTTGAGGATCTCCTTGGCGCCTTCGTCGGTGTTGACCGAGGCGTGCAGGTCCTTGATTTCCAGGGTAGCCATTCTTCGTTTCCTAAAAGTCTGCGGTGGACGGCGTCAGGCGCCAACGGCTTCGAGCTCGGCCTCGATCGCGGCTTCGAGGCGCTCGCGCACCTCGGGGACGTCGATCTTCACCAGGATCTCGTGGAAGAACCCGCGCACGACCAGCCGGCGGGCGGCTTCTTCGGCGATCCCGCGCGACTGCAGGTAGAACAACTGCTCGTCGTCGAACCTTCCCGTCGCGCTCGCGTGGCCGGCGCCTTCGATCTCGCCGGTCTCGATCTCCAGGTTCGGCACGGAGTCCGCGCGCGCACCCGGTGTGAGCACCAGGTTGCGGTTGAACTCGTAGGTGTCGGTGGCCTCGGCCGCGGCGCGGATCAGCACGTCGCCGATCCAGACCGTGTGCGCGCCCTCGCCCTGCAGCGCGCCCTTGTAGCCCACCCGCGACTTGCAGTTGGGCACCGCGTGGTCGACGAAGAGGCGGTGCTCCTGGTGCTGGCCGCCGTCGGCGAAGTAGACGCCGAGCATGTCGACGTCGCCGCCCTTGTCGGCGAAGGTCGCCGTCGGCGAGACGCGGACCAGGTCACCGCCGAGGGTGATCACGGTGTGCCGCAGCGCGGCGTCGCGGCCCAGCTTCAGGTGCTGCTCGGAGACGTGCACCGCGTCGTCGGCCCAGTCCTGGACGCTGACCACGGTGACCTTGGCGCCGTCGCCGATGACGAACTCGACGTTGTCGGCGTAGGTGCCGGAGCCGACGTGGTCGAGCACGACGACGGCTTCGGCGAACGCCTCGGCGCGGACCTGCAGGTGCCCGTAGGCGACCTTGCCCTCGCCCGGGCCGTGGATGCGCAGCACCGACGGCTTGGACGCCTTGGTCTCCTTGGGCACCGTCACGACGGTGGCCTTGGTGAACGAGGAGTAGGCCTGCGCGGCGATGCGGTCGCTCGGCACGCCGGCCTGGCCGAGGCGCGCGTCGTCGCGGCCGACGGTCTCGATGGTCAGCTCGGGGGCGGCGTCGAGGTCGAGGGTGATCTCGCCGGTGGCGGGCGCGCTGCCGTCGTGCAGGCCGCGCAGCCGCTTCATCGGCGTGAAGCGCCAGTTCTCCTCACGGCCGCCCGGGACCTCGAAGGCCTCGACGTCGTAGGAGGTGAAGCGCTCCGCGCGGGAGGCCGCCGGAATGACGGCCCCCTCGCGAAGAGCTTCGGAAACGTTGTTCTCGGTAACCGACATGACTAGCCGACGGACCCTTCCATCTGGAGCTCGATCAGGCGGTTCAGCTCGAGCGCGTACTCCATCGGCAGCTCACGCGCGATGGGCTCGACGAACCCGCGCACGATCATCGCCATCGCCTCGGCCTCGTCGAGGCCGCGCGACATCAGGTAGAACAGCTGCTCTTCGCTGACCTTGGACACCGTGGCCTCGTGGCCCATGGACACCTCGTCGTTGCGGATGTCCACGTACGGGTAGGTGTCCGAGCGCGAGATCGTGTCGACCAGCAGGGCGTCACAGACCACGCTGGAGCGCGAGTGGTGCGCCCGCTTCGCGACGCGGACCAGGCCGCGGTACGACGTGCGGCCGCCGCCGCGCGCCACCGACTTCGACACGATCGTCGAGGAGGTGTACGGCGCGAGGTGCTCCATCTTGGCGCCCGCGTCCTGGTGCTGGCCTTCGCCCGCGAACGCGACCGAGAGGACCTCACCCTTGGCGTGCTCGCCCATGAGGAAGACCGACGGGTACTTCATGGTCACCTTGGAACCGATGTTGCCGTCGATCCATTCCATGGTCGCGCCCTCTTCGCACTTGGCGCGCTTGGTGACCAGGTTGTAGACGTTGTTCGACCAGTTCTGGATGGTCGTGTAACGGCAGCGGGCGCCCTTCTTGACGATGATCTCCACGACCGCCGAGTGCAGCGAGTCGGACTGGTAGATCGGCGCCGTGCAGCCCTCGACGTAGTGCACGTAGGCGTCTTCGTCGACGATGATCAGGGTGCGCTCGAACTGGCCCATGTTCTCGGTGTTGATCCGGAAGTAGGCCTGCAGCGGGATGTCCACCTTGACGCCCTTGGGCACGTAGATGAACGAACCGCCGGACCACACCGCCGTGTTCAGCGCGGAGAACTTGTTGTCGCCGGCCGGGATGACCGAGCCGAAGTACTCCTCGAACAGCTCCGGGTGCGTCTTGAGCGCGGTGTCCGTGTCCAGGAACAGGACACCCTGCTTCTCGAGGTCCTCGCGGATCGAGTGGTAGACGACCTCGGACTCGTACTGGGCCGCGACACCGGCGACGAGGCGCTGCTTCTCCGCCTCGGGGATGCCCAGCCTGTCGTACGTGTTCTTGATGTCCTCGGGCAGCTCTTCCCAGCTCGTGGCCTGCTTCTCGCTGGAGCGCACGAAGTACTTGATGTTCTCGAAGTCGATCCCGGAGAGGTCCGCGCCCCAGTTGGGCATCGGCTTCTTCTCGAAGAGCTTGAGCGCCTTGAGTCGTGCTTCGCGCATCCACTCCGGTTCGGACTTCTTCCCGGAGATGTCGGTGACGACATCCTCGTTCAGCCCGCGACGGGCGCTGGCGCCCGCTACGTCGGAGTCGGCCCAGCCGAACGCGTACTTGCCCAGGGACTCGATGGTCTCTTCCTGGCTCAAGGGCGCGGTGGTGGGAGTGCGCTGCTCGGCAGCGGCAGTCATGCGGGTTTCCCTCCATTCGGGATCCGTGCTGTGCGCCCAGAGGGCACCGTGCTGACCGGCTCGGGATGGGCCGGCTGACCCGCCGAAGCGGGTACGTGGGTGGTGCACACGGAATCACCGCGTGCGATGGTCGCCAGCCGCTGGACGTGGGTGCCCAGCAGCTTCGCGAACGCCTCGGTTTCGGCCTCGCACAGCTGCGGGAACTCCGCGGCGACGTGGGCGACCGGACAATGGTGCTGGCAAAGCTGCGCGCCGACGTTCTGTCGGAGGCCAGGCCCTTCTTGCGAAGAACTCAGTGTGCCGACCTGACGGGTCGACGCAGCGTAGCCCTCCCTGGTCAGCGCGGTCGCCAAGGCCTCCGCGCGCGCCGCCGGATCACTCGATCCGGTGATCGCGGAGCGGTGGGGCTCGACCAGCGAAGCGACGCGACGCTCGGCGAAGGCGCGTACGGCGTCTTCGCCCGCGTGCTCGGCGAGGAAGCGGATGGCCGAGACGGCCAGGTCGTCGTAGGCGTGCCCGAAGCGGGCGCGGCCGGACTCGGTCAGCAGGAAGAGCTTCGCGGGACGACCCCGGCCCCGGGGGCCGCGGCGCGGCGCGTCCCGCGACTCGGCTTCGCCGTCCGCGAGAAGCGCGTCCAGGTGCCGGCGGACGGCCGCCGGGCTGATCCCGAGCTGCTCGGCGACGACCACGGCGGTCATGGGACCCTGTTCCAGGAGCAGCCGGGCGACCTCACTGCGGGTCTTGCCCTCGGCGCTGACCTGCGACGGGACGGCGTTCACCACGGTGCGGGGCGTGTCGCCACCCACCTGGTCCGCTGCCGCCGTCTTTTTCACAACACAAGTGTGTCTTATTTCCCTGCGGACGGCAAAGGCGGGGTCTTCGGCAGTGACCCGACTCACGCCGCACCGGCGGCGATACCCTGACTCCCGTGGCTGTGGGCGAACTGGGTGAACATCCTGCACGGGAGGACCGGCGAGTGGCGGACATCGTCACCGGGAGTGCACATCCGGTGACCCTGTCGCCCGTCGAGCCCCGGGTGCCGCTCCCCCTGGAGGGCGACGAGCGGCGCGCGCTGAACGTCGTCCGCCGGTTCGGCACGGTCGGGTCGCTCTTCCTCGCGCTGGGCTCCCTCGGCGCCGGCGCCGCGCCGGTGATCAACCCGGTGCAGGAGATCCCGGTGCTGCGGCTGTTCACGCGCATCCCCACCGTGTCCCTGGCCATCGCCATCTCCGGCATGGGCATCCTGGTGCTCAGCTGGCTGATGCTCGGCAAGTTCGCCCGCCCCGACCGCGCGCGGCTCGCGTCGCAGGGCCAGCTCGCCCGCACCATCGCGCTGTGGGTGCTGCCGCTGCTGGTGATCCCGCCGCTGTTCTCCCGCGACGTCTACAGCTACCTCGCGCAGAGCGAGATCGTGCACCGCGGGATGGACCCCTACACCCTCGGCCCGGCGCAGGCCCTCGGCGTCGCCGACCCGTTCACCGCGGGTGTGTCGAACATGTGGCGCGAGACGCCGGCGCCGTACGGGCCGCTGGTGCTGCGCCTCGGCGGCTGGCTCGCGCCGATCTCCGGCCAGAGCATCGCGATGGGCGTGCTCCTGCAGCGCGTGCTGGCCCTGGCCGGCGTGGTCCTCATCGTCTGGGCCCTGCCGCGGCTGGCCCGCCGCTTCGGCGTCCAGCCCGCGACCGCGCTGTGGCTGGGCGCGCTCAACCCGCTGCTGATCTTCCACTTCGTCGCCGGCGCCCACAACGACGCGCTCGCCATCGGCCTGATGCTCGCCGGGCTGGAGGTGGGCATCCGGCGGCTGCCGATCCGGGTCAAGGGCGACACTCCCCCGCCGCTGGCGCGCGGCGAACTGCTCTACATCGGGCTCGGGGTCGCGATCATCACGCTCGGCGTGGCGGTGAAGGTGCCCGCGGTGTTCGCCCTGCCGTTCTTCGCCGTGATGGTCGCGCGCCGCTGGCACGGCCGGCTGAAAGACCTGTTCCTGGCCGGCGCGCCGATGGCGGCGTGGTTCGGCGTCGTGCTGGCCGTCGTCTGCTTCGGCTCCGGGCTCGGTTTCGGCTGGGTCGGCGCGACGTTCAACACACCGGGCCTCGTCCGCGCCTGGATCTCCCCCACCGCCGAGCTCGCGAACCTCTCCGGCGTCCTCGGCATCGCGCTCGGGCTGGGCAACCACACCAACGCGCTGGTGCCGATCCTCGGCGCGCTCGGCTACCTCGTCGCCGTCGCCATCACCGTCAAGTTCCTCTGGGACAGCTTCAAGTGGCGCTACCGGCCGATCATCGGCCTCGGCGTCTCGCTGGGCGCGGTGATGATCCTGCAGATCAACCTGCAGCCCTGGTACGTGCTGTGGGCGGTGATCCCGCTCGCCGCGGCCGCCGGGACGTCCCGGTTCCGGGTGGCCGCGACGGTGCTGTCCGCCGCCCTGCCCTTCCTGCTCCCGCCCACCGGCAGCACCTTCGACGGCCGCCCGTACGTGCTGCCGTTCGCCTACGTCGCGGCGATCGTCGTGTGCGGCGCGGGGATGCTCGTCGTGCGGCGTCTCGCGCCCGTCCTGCTCTCCAGGCCGTCCCCGCGGCTGCCCGCGCAGGCCGACGCCGTATCGTGACGCGATGTGAGTGCCCCCGCCGTCGAGATCACCGGGCTGGTGAAAAGCTACGGCTCCACCTGCGCGGTCGACGGTCTCGACCTGCACATGGAGCGCGGCGGCCTGCTCGCCCTGCTCGGCCCGAACGGGGCCGGCAAGACCACCACCGTCGAAATCTGCGAAGGCTTCCTGCGGCCTGACGCCGGCTCGGTGCGCGTGCTCGGCCTCGACCCGCACCGCGAGTCCGCCGCCCTGCGCCCCCGGCTCGGGATCATGCCCCAGGGTGGCGGCGCCTACCCGGGCGTGCGCGCCGACGAGATGCTCAAGCTCGTGGCCTCGTGCGCCGCGTCGCCGCTGGATCCCGCCTGGCTGCTGGACATCCTCGGCCTGGCTCCGGTGCGCCGGACGCCGTTCAAGCGCCTTTCGGGCGGGCAGCAGCAGCGGCTGTCGCTGGCCTGCGCCCTGGTCGGGCGGCCCGAGCTGTTGTTCCTCGACGAGCCGACCGCGGGCATGGACCCGCAGGCCCGGCGCCTGGTCTGGGACCTGCTGGGCGCGTTGCGCGCCGACGGCGTCTCAGTGCTGCTGACGACCCACCTGATGGAAGAGGCCGAAGCGCTGGCCGACACCGTGGTGATCGTGGACCACGGCAAGGTCGTCGTCTCCGGCGCGCCGCACACCCTGACGATCGACGAGAGCGGCACCGCGGGCCTGCGGTTCAAGGCCCGCACCCGGCTCGACACCAAGCTGCTGGCCGCCGCGCTGCCGGAGGGCTACGACGTGCGCGAGTCGGCGCCGGGGACCTACGTCGTGGTCGGCTCGGTCGACCCGCAGGTCGTGTCGACGGTCACCGCGTGGTGCGCCCAGCAGGGCGTGCTGCCGGAGGAGCTGCAGGTCGGCCGGCGGACGCTCGAAGAGGTCTTCCTGGAGCTGACCGGACGGGAGCTGCGGGCGTGAACTTCGAGGCCGGCACCTTCACCCCCGCCCCCGGGCGCGGGTCGCTCGGGCGGATGCTGCGGACGCACGCGCGCGTCGAGGCGAGCCTGACGCTGCGCCACGGCGAGCAGGTGCTGCTGACCCTGCTCATCCCGCTGGCCCTGCTGATCGGCTTGTCGCTGCTGGACATCCTGCCCGCGTCCCAGCTCGGCTCGACGTCCAAAGTGGACTGGATCACGCCCCGGATCCTGGCGCTGGCGGTGATGTCGTCGGCGTTCACCGGCCAGGCGATCGCGCTGGGCTTCGACCGGCGTTACGGCGTCCTGAAGCGGCTTTCGGCGACGGCGTTGCCGCGCTGGCTGCTGGTCGCGGGACGGCTCATCGCCGCGCTGGTGGTGGTCGCGCTGCAGTCCGTGGTGATCGGCGTCGTGGCGGCGTTCCTCGGCTGGTCGCCTTCGGTTTCCGGGCTTGCTTCGGCGGTCCTGCTGCTGGTGCTCGGGACGCTGGCGTTCGGCGCGCTGGGCGTGCTCCTGGGTGGGGCGTTGCGCGCGGAAGCCGTGCTGGCGCTGGCCAACATCGTCTGGTTCGTGCTGCTGCTGGCGGGCGGCATCCTGCTGGCGCCGTCTGCGCTGCCTTCGGGCCTCGCGGTGGTCGTCGAACTGCTGCCGTCGGGAGCTTTGGCCGAGGGCATGCGCGCGGCTCTGGTGGACGGTTCGTTCGCGCCGGGGCCGATGGCGGTCCTGGTGGTCTGGGCGGTGGCCGCGGGCGCGCTGGCTTCGCGGACCACGAAGCTCACCTGACGCCCACTTGTCCACACGACTTGGGCGATGTGGACAACTTCGGGCAGCCGGGCTCCACGAGCCGGAAATGTCGGTGACCGGCGATAGACTGAGCCTGGGCTCGTCCCCCCGGGAAGGGTGGGGGCCGCGTCCCGGGCCGGACGTGACCTTGGTCCCTTGCGGTCGCCGCCCGGTTCTGGGCACCGGGACCTGCCGAAAGCCGGATTTCCGGGCGCTCTACCATCGATGCCGTGCCGTTCACCAGCCTTGTCGCCCGCCTGCCGTACCCCTCCGCCGCGATCCAGCGGGCCGTCGGGATCGCCGCGGTCCTGGCGCAGGCGCTGATCGGCGTCACCGGCTCGATCGTGCGCGTCACCGGGTCCGGCCTCGGCTGCCCGACCTGGCCGCAGTGCGTCGCCGGCAGCCTCGTGCCGAAGCACGACTCCGGCATCGACGCGCTCAACCAGTGGATCGAGTTCGGCAACCGGATGCTGACCGGCGTCGTCATCGCCGTCGCCGCGATCGCCGTCCTCACCGCATGGCGCGTCCAGATCGACCACCCGTCGCGCAAGCGCCTGGTGAAGCTCGCCTGGACGATGCCCGGCGGCGTCGTGCTGCAGGCCGTCGTCGGCGGGATGACCGTGCTGGCGAAGCTCGAGTGGTGGACCGTCGCGATCCACTTCCTCGCCACCACTCCCCTGGTCTGGCTGGCCGTGCTGCTGCTGCGCGCGTTCCGCGAGGGCGACGAGCCCGCGCGGTCGCTCGTCCCCGCGTCGGGCCGCAAGCTCCTGGTCGTGCTCGCCGTCGTGATGTGGCTCGTGCTCGCGGCCGGCACCACGGTCACCGGCGCCGGCCCGCACAGCGGCGACATCAACACCCACCGCCTGGCCGTCTCGGTCGAGACGCTCGCCCAGGTCCACGGCGGACTGCTCATCGCCTACCTGCTGCTGCTGGCGGTGTTCGGGCTGCAGCTGATGCGCACCGGCGCGCCGAAGAGCCTGTGGCAGCGCTACACGTGGGTCTGGGTGATCGCGCTCGCGCAGGGCGGGCTCGGGTCGCTGCAGTACGCGCTGGGCGTGCCGGAGGCGATGGTGTCGTTCCACGTGCTCGGCGCGATGACGGTGATCGTCGCGACGGCGTCCCTGTGGACGGGCAGCCGTGACCGCGGTCCGGTCGTCTCGCTGACGGCCGCGCCGAAGGAACCGGAACTCGCCACCGCCTGAGCAACAGTCGGCCACGCCGCTGTAACTCGGGCAGGCTACGGTTCGCGCCATGACGACGCGCTCCGCGCCCAAGCCACTCATCTCCCACAGCCGCGGCACCGGCGAGATGATCGTGCTCAAGACTTTCCTGCTGGTGCCGTTCGCGGCGCTGCTCGTGGCCGTCCCGCTGGTGTGGGGCTGGGGCATGACCTGGATCGATCTGATCCTCGCCGCGGTGTTCTACGTCTTCGCGACGCTGGGCGTGACCGTCGGCTTCCACCGCTACTTCACGCACGGCGCGTTCAAGGCGAACCGGCCGCTGCGGATCATGCTGGCCGTCGCGGGCAGCATGGCGGTGCAGGGCTCGGTGATCTTCTGGGTCGCGAGCCACCGGCGTCACCACGCCTTCGCCGACCGCGAAGGCGACCCGCACTCGCCGTGGCTGTTCGGCACGTCGCCGTCGGCGCTGCTGCGCGGTTTCTGGCACGCGCACATGGGCTGGATGTTCGGCCGCGAGGTGACCAACGCCGACCGCTTCGCCCCGGACCTGGTGGCGGACGCGGACCTGCGCGTGGTCAACCGCTTCTTCTGGCTGTGGATCACGCTCAGCCTGGCCCTCCCCGCGGCCCTCGGTGGCCTGCTGACGTGGTCGTGGTGGGGCGCGGTGACGGCGTTCTTCTGGGCCGGCCTGGTCCGCATCGCCTTCCTGCACCACGTTTCGTGGTCGGTGAACTCGATCTGCCACCTGATCGGCGAGCGCCCGTTCGCCAGCCGCGACAAGGCCGCGAACTTCTGGCCGCTGGCGCTCCTGTCGATGGGCGAGTCGTGGCACAACTCCCACCACGCGGATCCGACGTGCGCGCGGCACGGGGTGCTGCGGGGTCAGGTGGACGTGTCGGCTCGGGTGATCTGGGGATTCGAGAAGCTCGGCTGGGCGACCGACGTGCGGTGGCCGCGGGTGGACCGGCTGGCCGCGAAGCGCGTCTGAAACCTGAAGAAGATAGCAGTGCCGCCGCGCGAAAAGGCACAGGGGTTACGCCGAAAGGCCTATTGACGCACGGTAGTTTTCCTTCACCGCAAGTGAAGAGTAAAAGGGAGTTCCGCGTGAAGCACCACGGTGGCGAGGGCAACGGCAGCGGCGGCGGGAACACCGGCAACTGAGCCGCTCCGTCCTCGAAGAGGCGAGCCCGCGCTTCGGCGCGGACTCGTCCCGGATTCACTTCCTCGGCCACCTGAAGGCGATCCCGTAGCTCTCCCGCGGGTGGCAGTACCCGTTGAAGGTGTGCTCCACGAACCCGTCACCGACGTCGAGCAGGCGCGAATCCCCGGTGGGCGGCTGGCGCAGTCGTTCGAGTTCGGTCTGTTCCGCGTACCACCAGCAGGCTTCCGGCAGGCAGTCCTGGTCGAAGTTCAGACGGATGGTGAGACCGGCAACCGGTTCGCCGTCCTCGATCCGGCCTTGGTTCACCCCGTGGTGATCGATGTCGACGTTGATCCACCGCCGTTCCTCGTCGAGCCGCCCGTCGACGGCCTCGGAGGCGAAGCTGTACGGCTCGTTCAGCCGTAGCTTCCGCCGGAAGCGCAGCCTGGCCACCATCGGATCGTCCGGGTGCGCACCGGAGGACGCCACGAGCCGGCACGCCCACAACGCTTTCACCGGGATGTCGGCGAGCTCTCCGTTCTCCCGATCATCGCGTGCACGTCGTAGCCGTCGACACCGTCCCGGCGGGCGATGACGTGGCGCTCCGTGATCCGGCGCAGTGCGGTCCGCCGGTGCATGATCACCGTGACGATCGCGCGCTCCAGGAAGACCGGCTGCGCCCCCTCGGACGGCGGGCGGCAGCCGGAGGAATCCCCGCCGTCGGCCGTGCGCCCGACCTCCACATAGCGCAGCCACGCTTCGCCCTCGACGTGCTCGAGCTTTCGCCCTACGCAATCGCACAGCATTCCGAGCGCGCGGCTCCACGCCTGGTGCATCGGCGTTTCCGTGGTGGGTGGCGGATCCCCGAAAACGCCGGGAATCCGGGCCAACTGCCGGAAACGGTCGCGAAGCGTCGATTTCCACTCCCCGCCACCGGGCACCGGCGGCAGCCGGAACGCGGCCAGCAGGACAAAATGATCACGCGGTTCCAACGCCGAGCCCAGCCGGCCGACCTCGTCGACGATCAGTCCCCAGATCGCCCGCGCACGCAGTTCCGGCGTACCGGCAGGCAGTGACGCGGTCGGGCCGATCAGGCAGCCGAGCACCGAGCCGTACCCACCCGACGGGGATTCGATCGTCCGCCGGAGAAACTGGATCAGCTCCCCGTCTCGGCGTTTCGCCAGCAAGCGCAGCGCGACCTTCGCGGGCACCTCCTCGACGCGTTCGCGATCCGACCGGCTCCTCACCACAGCCCTCCACCTCGGAAAAGTCCGACAAAGATCGACAACCCGCGAAAAGCCACGACAACGGCGAAACCGGGAAAACGGTGATCAAATGAGAAGAAATACCTCCCCGCCACAAAAGATCATTTCCGCTCCCGACCGCCTCAGGGCACCCTGAAAACAGGCGTACTAGTACACCATAGACAGGGGTAGCACAGTGGGCAAAGAGATCGAAGGGGGATCTTCACCTCACCGGCGCGATTCCCGGGGCGCGCGAAAAATGATCAAAACCGGCCTCGCCGGAATCGGCGGGCTCTATGTGATCACCGGGTCGATCGCGGTGACCACGATCGGGGCGGTCGTCGCGGTTGCCTTGGCCGTGGCGCACCGAGGCGTCCGGTGACCGCCCCTTCGCCGGCTACGCCAGCTGCTGCCGCACCGCCGAAGCGAACCTCATCGCTGCGCCCGGGTCCGTCTGGCGGAAGCCCAGCGAAGGCTCCGTCAGTTCCAGCTCCAGCAGCAACGGCTTGCCGTCCGCGCCGCGGACCAGGTCCACCCGGGCGTACAGCAGCTCCGCTCGCAGGATGCCCAGCAGCGCCGACGCCGCGTCCAGGACGTCCTCCGCCAGGGCGACCGCGTCGGCGGGTGGCTCGGCTTTCGCCAGCTGCTCCGTCAGGTACAGCCCGGATTCGTCCATTGTGGACCCGAGCATCGCGCTCTTGGCGAAGGCGTGCGAGTAGATGCCGCCGAAGTACGACAGGGCCAGCTCGCCCTCGGTGTCCACACTGGACTGGTACGGCTGGATCAGCGCCGTGTGCCCGTCTGCGTGCAAGGAAGCCACGTGAGACGAAGCGTCGGCGCCCGCGTCGAAGCGGGCCGCGCCGCGGGAACCCGCGCCGACCGACGGCTTGACCACGTACGCCGACTTGGGGAACTTGGCCGACGAACCCGGCTCCACCAGGGTGGTCGGGACCACCGCCACACCCGCGTCCAGCAGCTCCGCCAGGTACGACTTGTCCGTGTTCCAGCGCACCACGGCCGCCGGGTTGTACAGCGCGGGCACCGACTCGCACCAGTCGAGGAACTCGCTGCGGCGCTCCGGGTAGTCCCAGGTGGCGCGCAGGATCACGGCGTCGGCCGCGGCGAAGTCGACGCGGGAGTCGTCCCAGGCCGCCCAGGACACGTCGAAGCCCAGTTCGGTCAGCGCCGCCGGGACGGCGTGCTCGTCGCCGTCGCCTTCGGGCAGTTCCGCGCAGCCGACGAGGATCGCGGTGCGGCTCACCGGCCGGCCATCTTGCGGCGGTGCGCGGCGCCGATCTTGGTGGCCTTCACCGTCTCCGCGTCCCAGGAAGCGGCCTCGAGGTCCTCGACGGCCTCGACCAGGGCCTCGCCCGTCGCGACGGCCGGCACGATGACGTCGCCGAGCGCGCCGTCGGCTCCGACCAGCACGACCCGGGCACCGGCGCCGCCGATGTTCTCCACGACCGCGCGGGACGGCTTGCCGTGCGCCTTCACGAACTTGCGCGCCGCGGTCAGCTGGGCCGACGTGGGCGCGACCGTTTCTTCCGAATCCGAATCAGCCACGTCCCGAACCATAACCAACCGGGGACCGGAACGCGGAACAGCGTGGCGTCGGCCATAGTTGTGCCCGGTAGAAGCCCGACTCCCGAGGAGGACGCATGCCCACCGCAGTGCAGGTGACGAAGACCGGCGGCCCGGAAGTGCTCGAACCGGCCGAAGTGGACGTCGCGGCCCCGCAGGCCGGCGAGCTGCTGGTGGACGTCGCGGCGGCCGGGGTGAACTACATCGACACCTACCAGCGCCAGGGCGTCTACAAGATGGAGCTGCCGTTCGTGCCGGGTCTGGAGGGCGCGGGCACGGTCGCCGAGGTCGGCCCGGACGTCGCCGGGTTCGCGGTCGGCGACCGGGTGGCCTGGCAGGGCTCGCTCGGCAGCTACGCGGCGCGCAAGGTCCTCCCGGCGTCGATCGCGGTGAAGGTGCCCGAAGGCGTTTCGCTCGAGACGGCCGCGGCGACCATGCTGCAGGGCGTCACGGCGCACTACCTGGTCGCGTCGACGTTCGAGGTGAAGCCGGGCCACGACGTGCTGGTGCACGCGGCCGCCGGCGGGGTCGGCCTGTTGCTGGTGCAGCTGGCGAAGGCGCGCGGCGCCCGGGTCTTCGGCACCGTCTCGACCGACGAGAAGGCGGAGCTGGCGCGCGGCGCGGGCGCCGACGAGGTGATCCGCTACGACCGCGAGGACTTCGCGAAGCGGGTCCGAGAGCTGACCGACGGCGAAGGCGTCGACGTCGTGTACGACGGTGTCGGCAAGGACACCTTCGACGCGAGCCTGGCGAGCCTGAAGATCCGCGGCCTGCTGGCGCTGTTCGGCGCGGCGAGCGGCCCGGTGCCGGCGTTCGACCCCCAGCGCCTCAACGCGGGCGGCTCGCTCTACCTGACCCGCCCGACCTCGGTCCACTACGCCCGCACGCGCGAGGAGCTGGACTGGCGCGCGAAGGAGCTGTTCGACGCGGTCCTGGCGGGCGACCTGGACATCCGCATCGGCGGCACGTACCCGCTGGCCGACGCACGCCGCGCCCACGAAGACCTTCAGGGCCGCCGGACGACGGGCAAACTGCTGCTCATCCCGTGACCCCAAGCGGCCCGATGTGGCGTTGGGTGCGTCTGACGCACCCAACGCCACACCGGGGCGCTGTGGACTCAGCCCGGACGGCCGGAACCGAGCCTAGGAGGCCGGGACCGAGACCGCGTCCGTGACGAAGACCAGGGTCTCGTTCGGCTGAATGCCCCGGCCGCCCTGGCCGTAGCCGAGGTCCGGCGGGATGATCAGCAGGCGGCGGGCGCCCTGCTTGATGCCGACCAGGCCCTGGTCCCAGCCCGGGATGACGTCGCCGGCGCCCAGGTTCAGGTCGAACGGCTCGCCGCGGTCGAACGAGCTGTCCAGCTTCTGCTTGTTCGACCACGTCACCAGCGTGTAGTTCATCTTCAGGGCCTGCCCGGCCTTCGCGCCGTTGCCGGTGCCCTCGGACAGGTCCTTCGTGATCAGCTTCTTCGGCGGGTCGCAGTCGTCCGGGATGGTGATCGTCGGCGCTTCGCCGAACTTGCCCGTCGTCTTGATGTCGTCCGCGGTGCACTCGCGGCCCTTGCTCTGGGGCGCCTGCGCGGCCGACGACGACGACGGGACGGTCGGCCCCGCCGGGGCGGCCGTCTGGGTCTTGGTGTCCTGGCCGCACGCGGCCAGCGACAGCGCCGCCGCGGCAACGACCACGATCTTCCCGATTTTCTGCATGCCGGGGAGACTAGCCAAGCACGGAGAGTGCCGGTACTTCGTCACCGGTCCGGACCACACCGAGTCGCCGGGTCGCCCGCGTCAGGGCCACATACAGGTCGTTGAGCCCGCGCGGCGAGCCCGCGACGACCTCGTCCGGCGCGATCAGCACCACCGCGTCGAACTCCAGGCCCTTGGACCGCTCGACCGTCAGCACGCTCAGCCGCTCGTCGAAGGCGCCGAGCACGGCCGAGACCTCGTCGAACCGGCTCGCGGGCACCAGCACCGCGACGGTGCCACCGTCCACTGCGGACAGTTCCGCGGCCACCAGGCCGGGTAGTTCCGCCGCGAGGTCGGCCGGGTGCGCCGACCACGGCGGGACGCCGCTCTCCCGCACCGACGACGGCGCGGCCAGGGCCGGATCGACCTCGGCCAGCACCCGCGCCGCGACCGCCATGATCTCGACGGGCGTGCGGTAGTTGACGGTCAGCTGCTCGAGCCGCCACCGGTCCTCGACGTACGGCGAAAGCACCTCGCCCCACGACCGCGCACCACCCGCGGCACCGGTCTGCGCGACGTCTCCGACGAGCGTCATCGAGCGGTTCGGCGAGCGCCGCATGAGCAGTCGCCAGTCCATCGCGGACAGTTCCTGGGCCTCGTCGACGATCACGTGCCCGAACGTCCAGGTCCGGTCCTGCGCCGCGCGCTGGGCGGCGGTCAGCTCGCTGCGCTCCACCTGGCGCTCGGCGAACAGCTCGGCGTCCAGGACGTCCGAGACGCGCAGCAGCTCCTCGTCGATGATCTCCTCGTCCTGCTCGAGGATGTCGAGCACGCCCTCGGCGTACGCGCGGTCCTCGCGCTCACGGCGTTTCCGCTCGACGCGGGCCTCGGTGTCGTCGACGCCGATCAGCTCGGCCAGCTCGTCGAGCAGCGGGACGTCGGCGGGCGTCCACTTCGCGTCGCGGCTGCTCTCCAGCAGCGCGCGGTCGGTGTCGGGCAGGTGCTTCCGGGCGGCGCTGTCGAGGCGTTCGCGGTCGGCGAACAGGTCGTCGAGCACCCCTTCCGGCGTCAGGACCGGCCACAGCTCGTTCAGCGCGGCGACGATGTGCTCGTCCGCGGCCAGCTCCGCGCGGATGTCCTGCAGGTCCTGACCGTCCAGGAGGTCCTCCCCCAGCTTCCGCGAAGCCTGGCGGGTCAGGGCGTCGAGGACGTCGGAGACGAACAGGCGCCGCGCCGGGTTGTGCGGGCGCCGCGAGCGCCGGGCGCGGGTGCGGGCCTCGGTGCAGGTCTTGCGGTCGAGCTTGAGGACGTCGTGCTCGTACTCGATCTCCAGCACCGGGTCGGGGACGCGCTGGCGGTCGCGCACGGCGTTCGCGAGGACGTCGGCCATGACCAGCCGGCCCTTGATCTCGGCGGTCTCGCGCCGCTCGGCGCCGTCGGCGTCCAGGCCCGGGTAGAGCTGCCCGACGGTGGCGAGCAGCACACCCGTCTCGCCCAGCGACGGCAGCACCTGGCCGATGTAGCGCAGGAACGTGCTGTTCGGCCCGACGACGAGCACGCCGCGGGTCGTGAGCTGCTGGCGGTGGGTGTAGAGCAGGTACGCGGCGCGGTGCAGCGCCACGGCGGTCTTGCCGGTGCCCGGGCCGCCCTGCACGACCATGACCCCGCCGAGCGGGGCGCGGATGATCCGGTCCTGCTCGGCCTGGATGGTCGCGACGATGTCGCTCATCTCACCCGTGCGACGCTGCTCCAGCGCGGCGAGCAGCGCGGCTTCGCCGGCGAGCCCGAGATCCTGCCCCTGATCGGCGGCGGCGAGGTCGAGGATCTCGTCGTCGAAGCCGGTGACCTTGCGGGTCAGCGACCGCAGGTGCCGCCGCCGGCGTACCCCGTCGGGTGACGCGGCGGTGGCGAGGTAGAAGGGCCGCGCGACGGGCGCGCGCCAGTCGACGAGCAGCGGCTGGTAGTCGTCGTCCTCGTCGAACAGCCCGAGGCGGCCGATGTAGGTGGTCTCCTCGGTGCTGCCGGGCACGAAGTCGAGCCGCCCGAAGGCGAGGCCCTGCTCGACGGAACCGAGCTGGGCGAGCCGGTCGGTGTAGAGGGTGGTCGCGACGTCGCGTTCGGTGCGGGCCTGCGGGGTGCCGCCGGTCAGCCGCAGCGTCTCGTCGAGGCGCCGCTGGGCGTCGACGCGTTCGGCGTCGAGCTTGGTGTAGAGGGTGGTGACGTACGCCTGCTCACGAGCGAGCTCGGCGGCGTGTGTGTCGTCCGGCGAGACGGACAAGAGCATCCTGCTTTCGCCTCAAGGAAAAGGGCCAGCCAAGTTTAACGGCGACCACGGCGGGATCATTCCGGCCTGAGGTCGCAGTAGGGGTAGACCTCCGTACGGGAGTCATCGGCGGTGGCGGGGGCCCCGACGGGCGGGACGACCCACGTCTCCCGTTCTCCTGGCGAGCAGGAGGGGCTCGGCGGGAACTGCCGCTCGCCGCCGAGGTCGTTGCCGTGGACGTCGCGGAAGACGATCGGCAGATCGGCCGTGCCCTGGTCGCCCCCCACGATCCGGCCGGTGCGATCACGGAAGACCACGGCGGTGTCGCGGCTGGTCAGTGCCCGGCAGTTCGTGGACGTCTCGCGGTAATGGACATCGACGCTGACGGGGTTGTCCGGATAGAAGCGCAGAGTCCGGAGGTAGGTGGCGCCGACCGTCCCGAGGCTGCCCACGGCGGCGTGCGGCAGCCAGGCGTTCGGGCCCACGACGGCCTCGGCTCCGGCCACGGGGATTTCCCGCCGGTAGGCACCCGTTCCGGCGCCGATCCGCTGACCGGGCAGGAGCAGGGGAATCTCGACGCTCAGCTCGCCGGTCGTCAGTTCGGGAAGCTCGTGGCGCGCGGCGTCGAACAGCCGGAACCGCACCGGAATCCGGCGGGCGACCTCGGTGCTGGTGTTCTCCACGACGGCCCCGAGACTGACCAGACCGGACGGGCCTTGGCTGAATCCCTGCTCGACGACCTTGATCCCGCCCGGCGTTGACGCCGGTGTGCTCGCGGGGGCCCGGGCGGGGATGTCACAGCTGTCGTCCGAGGCGGATCCGCCGGTCCAGGGCAGCTTGCCATCCGCCGAGACGACGATGGCGGCGAGGACAACGACAACACCGAGTAGCGCCAGGAGACCTTTCCTGCTCATCCGTAGAACCGCTTCCTCAGGGCGCTGACCTTCGCCAGGTAGTCCTGGATCAGGATGGTCACAGCCTCCTTGGCGCGCGCCGCGAACTGTTCTTCGGCCAGCTCCCGGACCGTGCCGGGCACGATCTCCACCGATATCTCCTGCATGCCCACGCAGGTCAGGGCGATCCTGCCGTCGCTCGACTTCCCGCCGGCCTCGATCTTCGACCGTTCGCCGAGGAACTCGTGGTCCCGTTCGTCGCTCGGCGTGATATCGAGGGCGGACTCGTCGATCGCCGCTCGGTACTGCCGCAGCCAGCCCGCGTAAACTAGGCGTGCCAGCGCACCCAGTGAGCGCTCCAGCCCACGTTCGTCGGCGAACTCGTAGACGCTTTCGCCGAATGTGATCGTGATGTCCGTCCGATTGCGCAGCTCGGCCTCGATGTCGGCGCCGGGCGCCCGGACCCGTACCCGGATGCCGTCGAGCCGGTCGGCGAGTCTTCCCATGATCACATTCCTCAGTTCGAATCGCCGAGGCCGGCGTTGCCGGTGATCTCGCCGTCCGGAACCGAGACGAGAGCCGGACGAGCGGAGACGAAATACGAGCCGTGGCTGCCGAGCAGTTCCGTGACGTCGGCGACCTTTTCGGCAATCGTCGCTTCTGTCTTCTGGACCGCCTGCGTCAGCTGGTCGATCGCGGTCTTCATCGATCGGGTGATCTGCAAAGCCGTCTCCCCGCCTCCCTTGGGCGGATCCGGGACGTTGTCCGGCGGCAACACCGCCCCGACTTGTGCTGCCGCACCGATCACTTGCAACGTCAGCGGGGCGGCAACACCGTCCGTCGCCACGGTGAGGATGGCGGCGGCAGTGGCGCCGATCGAAGACAACACGGTGAAGGTCACGTTCCACGTGTTCTTGTCACAGCACTTGTTGTCGAACACGTCCATCGTGGCGTGCGCGATCTTGTCGATGTCGTCCCGGGTCTTAGCCCACATCGCCTGGTGGGCCTCCAGCGCGGCTTTGAGGATCGCGGTGAGGATGAACTGGTTGGCCGAGATCGCCGGGAACGGGTCTAGGAACTTCTGCTTGAAGAGCATCGCGGCCTGCCCCGACCAGTCCTGGAGGTAGTCGCTTGCCGTGTGCATCTTTTCCAGGGTCGGATTGGCCAGGTAGGGATTCTTGTCGATCGGGTCCTGGTCGATGTGGCCGCCGGACAAGTCGTGCATCGCGGCGGACAAGCCGTCGATCGTCGGCTGGTAACGGGCGGGTCGGGAATGCGCGAGAACGGCTTGAACAGGGGTTCGATCACCTGCTGGTAGTAGCCGTCGACACCCTGCCGGGCGTATTCCGGCTCGGTCTCGTGCTCGTCGAGAGCCCGTTTGATCGCCAAGAACTTGATCTCGCTCGCGTGGGCCATCAGTTCCTCGAAGCTCACGCGTCACCGCCCCGGTGTGGGCTCGCCACGTTCCGCGATCAGCTTGTGCAGCTGGTCCGCGGCGGCCCGGTCGTTCGACGAGTACATCTCGACGGCTTTGGCCAGCGCTGCCGCGGTGTCGTTCAGACTGGACTGGGTGTCCGTCATGAACTTCGCCGCGGCGCCGTGCAACTCGACCCAGGCCGCGTGCACCGGCCCCAGAGCGTCACCGCCGAAATGGTCCGGCCGCGTCATCACGCTGTCCAGACCGGACCGCGCTTGGCCGTATTTCGCGATGACATCACCGTAGACGGCGGATACCGATGGCAGATCGTCCTTGGCGACGACAAGCATCCGATAGAGGTCGACCGCGAGGTCGACACCGTGATCAGGCATTCACCCTCCCCGAGTTAAGCGCCCAACCGGGGAAGTTTCTCACAGTATGCGGCGAGACACTGAGAGTTTCGGAAAGGACGGTCCGGGGTCAGCCGCTGACGAGGTCACAGTAGGGGTAGACCTCGGTACCCGCCCCCGAGGTGAACGGGAACTCCCGGTCCCCCGGCGCACACGACACTCGATCAGCCGGCAGTTGCTCGGCGCCCACGATCCGGCCGGCTGCGTCGCGGTGCAGGACCGCGGCGCCCCGGCTGGTCAGCGCGCGGCAGTTCGCCGAGTGGTAGCGGACGCCGCCTGGGACGACCGTGGCGGTCACCGGGGTGAAGCCGCCCAGGGACTCCGGCGACAGCCAGGTGACCGAGCCGACAGCGCCGACCGCGGCGACACCGATGCGGGCTCCCGGCGTGAGCAGCGGCACCACGACGGGCCCGACCGGGATCCGGTACGCGACCTGGGTGCTCGTGTTCTCCAGCACAGTGCCGGACGACGACGTCTCGGCGACGTGGATCCCGCCACCACCCGGGGCCGCGTCGGGCGCCGAAGAGACCGCCGTGACGTGCGAAGGAATCGCGCAGCCGGTGCCCAGCAGCGTGTTCTGGTCCAGCGACACCTTGCGGCCGCCGATGTAGAGCAACGCCGCGAACAGGACGATCACGACCAGCGCGACGCCTGCGCGCCTCAACAGGATCAGAAGGGGAGGCCGAGCGTCGGCAGGCCGATGGCCGAGTCGACCGCCAGCGCCACGAACACGATCATCAGGTACGTGTTCGAGCGGTGGAACAGCGCCATCGGCTTGGTCTCCTCGCCGCGGCGGACCGCGGCCTGGAGGCTGTGCGCGTAGAAGAGGAACCAGCCGCCCGCGAGGATCGCGAACGTGCCGTAGAGCCACGACGTCACCGGGAGCAGCAGCAGCGTCCAGGCCACCATCACCCACGAGTAGATGACGATCTGCTTGGCGACGTGCTGGGCGGTGGCCACCACCGGGAGCATCGGGACGCCCGCGCGCTCGTAGTCGTCGCGGTACTTCATGCCCAGCGCCCAGGTGTGCGGCGGGGTCCAGAAGAAGATGACGCCGAACATCACGAACGCCGGCCACTGCACGGTGCCGGTGACGGCCGCCCAGCCGATGACGACCGGCATGCAGCCGGCCGCACCGCCCCAGACGACGTTCTGCGACGTGCGCCGCTTCAGGCCGAGCGTGTAGACGAAGATGTAGAAGAGGATCGTCGCGATCGCGAGGATCGCCGACAGCAGGTTCACCGTGAAGTAGAGCACCACGGCCGAGGCGACGCCCATCACCAAGCCGAAGATCAGCGCGCCGCGCCGCGGCACCGAGTCCTTCACCAGGGGACGCCGCTTCGTGCGGTTCATCACCTTGTCGATGTCCGCGTCGATCACGCAGTTGAGCGCGTTCGCGCTGCCCGCGGCCATCGTCCCGCCGACCAGCGTGGCGAGGACCAGCCACGGCGAGGGGATCTGACGGCCGGCCAGGAACATCGCCGGGATGGTGGTCACCAGGAGGAGCTCGATCACCCGCGGCTTCGCCAGCGCGGCGTAGGCGCCGACGACCTGGCGGATGCTTCGCCGGCCACCGTGCGGTCGTTCACCGGTCGGGTGCACGGCGCTGGTGTCCTCACTGCGTCCGTGCGCAGCGTTCACCAACGACATTTCACTCCCTGTGTCAGGTCGGGGCGGGCCCGATGCCGGAGGCGTGTGGTGCCGCTGAAAACCGCCGGTCTGAACCCTCGAACGATGTTAGACGTGGTGAATCCCGTGGGTGATCGCGGGTCCTCGACGGGCTCAAGCACTAGGCTGGCCGGGTCGGGCCGCGATTGCCCCTGCGCAGGGTCGCGAGCAGGAATATCGTCCCTTCGGGATCGATTGAGATAGATGACCCCGCGCACGGGTAACCGGAACGAGGAAGACCAGCCGCAACCATCATGACCGGGAGTTGGAGTTCAGTGTCCGATACCGCCCCTACCAGCGAGAACAACCCACTCCTGCGGCGTAACGTGCCCGCCGACTGGACCGACACCGACACCCGCGCCGTGGACACCGTCCGGGTACTCGCCGCGGACGCGGTCGAGAACTGTGGCAGCGGCCACCCCGGTACCGCGATGAGCCTGGCGCCGCTGGCCTACACGCTCTTCCAGCGCACGCTGCGTCACGACCCGAACGACCAGAACTGGCCGGGCCGCGACCGGTTCGTGCTGTCGGCCGGGCACAGCAGCCTGACCCTCTACATCCAGCTGTACCTCGCCGGCTACGGCCTCGAGCTCGAGGACCTCAAGCAGCTGCGCAAGTGGGGCTCGAAGACCCCGGGTCACCCGGAGTACCGCCACACCGACGGCGTCGAGACCACCACCGGCCCGCTCGGGCAGGGCCTGGCGAACGCCGTGGGCATGGCGATGGCCGCCCGCCGCGAGCGCGGCCTGCTGGACCCGGACGCCGCTCCCGGCGAGAGCATCTTCGACCACTTCATCTACTCCATCGCCTCCGACGGCGACATCGAAGAGGGCGTCACCGCCGAGGCGTCGTCCATCGCGGGCCGCCAGGAGCTGGGCAACCTGATCGTCTTCTGGGACGACAACAAGATCTCCATCGAGGACGACACGAACATCGCCCTTTCGGAGGACACGGTCGCGCGGTACGAGGCCTACGGCTGGCACACCCAGTTCGTCGAAGGCGGCGAGGACGTCGTCGCCCTCGAAGAGGCGATCAAGAACGCCAAGGCCGAGACCAGCCGCCCGTCGTTCATCGCGGTGCGGACCGTCATCGGCTACCCCGCGCCGAAGAAGATGGGCACCGGCAAGGCGCACGGCGCCGCGCTGGGCGCCGAAGAGGTCGCCGAGGTCAAGAAGATCCTGGGCTTCGACCCGGAGCAGTCGTTCCAGGTCGAGGACGACGTCATCAAGCACACCCGCCAGGCGCTCGAGCGCGGCAAGACCGCGCACGCCGAGTGGGCCGAGAAGTTCGCCGCGTGGGGCGAGGCCAACCCGGAGCGCAAGAAGATCGCGGACCGGATGTCCACCCGCACGCTGCCCGAGGGCTTCGCCGACAACCTGCCGAAGTGGGAGCCGGACGCCAAGGGCGTCGCCACCCGCAAGGCCTCCGGTGAGGTGCTCAACGCGCTCGCCGAGCCGCTGCCGGAGCTGTGGGGCGGGTCCGCGGACCTCGCCGAGAGCAACAACACCACGATGAAGGGCGCCGACTCGTTCGGCCCGGAGAAGGCTTCCACGGACATGTGGAAGACCAGCCCGTACGGCCGGACGCTGCACTTCGGCATCCGCGAGCACGCCATGGGCTCGATCCTCAACGGGATCGCGCTGCACGGCGGCACCCGCCCGTACGGCGCGACGTTCCTCATCTTCTCCGACTACATGCGCCCGCCGGTCCGGCTGGCCGCGCTGATGAAGGCGCCGGTCACCTACGTGTGGACGCACGACTCGATCGGCCTCGGCGAGGACGGGCCGACGCACCAGCCGATCGAGCAGCTCTCCGCGCTGCGCGCGATCCCGGGCCTCAACGTCGTCCGCCCGGCGGACGCCAACGAGACCGCCTACGCGTGGAAGGCCGTGCTGGAGGACATCCACCACCCGTCCGGCCTGGCGCTCACCCGCCAGAACGTGCCGGTGCTCGAGGGCACCAGCGCGGAAGGCGTCGCCAAGGGCGGGTACGTCCTGGCGGACTCCGACGGCACCCCGGACGTTGTGCTGATCGGCACCGGTTCCGAGGTCCAGCTCGCCGTCGAGGCGAAGAAGGTCCTCGATGCCGACGGCGTCAAGGCGCGCGTCGTCTCGATGCCGTGCGTCGAGTGGTTCGACGCGCAGGACGCGGCCTACCGCGAATCCGTCATCCCGGCCGGCGTGAAGGCCCGCGTGTCCGTCGAGGCGGGCATCGCCCAGTCGTGGCACCGCTTCACCGGTGACGCCGGGGTGAACGTTTCGATCGAGCACTTCGGCGCCTCCGCCGATGCCGCCACACTGTTCCGTGAGTTCGGTTTCACCACGGAAGCAGTCGTCGACGCCGCCCGCCGCTCGATCGCCAACACCAAGAACTGAAGGGGACATAGATGAGCAACGACAAGCTCGCGCAGCTGTCCGAGGCCGGTGTTTCGATCTGGCTGGACGACCTCTCGCGCGAACGCCTGAACACCGGCAACCTCGCCGCGCTGATCCGCGACAAGCACGTCGTCGGCGTGACGACCAACCCGACGATCTTCGCCAACGCGATGTCGAAGGGGGACGCCTACGACGAGCGGACGAAGGAACTCGCCGCCCAGGGCGCCGACGTCGAGGCGACCATCCGCGACCTGACCACGACCGACGTGCGCAACGCCGCGGACCTCTTCCGCGACGTCTACACCGCCACGAACGGCGTCGACGGCCGCGTCTCGATCGAGGTCGACCCGCGCCTGGCCAAGGACACCGACAAGACGGTGGCCGAGGCCCAGGACCTGTGGAAGACCGTCGACCGGCCGAACACGCTGATCAAGATCCCGGCTACCGAAGAGGGCCTGCCGGCGATCACGGCCACGCTCGCCGAGGGCATCAGCGTCAACGTCACGCTGATCTTCTCCGTCGAGCGCTACAAGAAGGTCATCGAGGCCTACTTCGCCGGGCTGGAGCAGGCGAAGGCCAACGGCCACGACCTGCGCGGCATCCACTCGGTCGCGTCGTTCTTCGTGTCCCGCGTGGACACCGAGATCGACAAGCGGCTCGACGCCATCGGCACCGACGAGGCCAAGGCCCTGCGCGGCAAGGCCGCCGTCGCCAACGCCCGGCTCGCCTACGCGGCCTTCGAGGAGCTCTCGGCCACGGACCGCTGGAAGGCCCTCGCGGCCGACGGCGCGCACGCGCAGCGCCCGCTGTGGGCCTCGACCGGCGTCAAGAACCCGGACTACTCCCCCACCCTCTACGTCGACGACCTGGTGGTGAAGGACACCGTCAACACCATGCCGGAGAAGACGATGGACGCCGTCGCCGAGCACTCCGAGCTCAAGGGTGACCAGGTGTCCGGCCGCGGCGCCGAGGCGCAGGAGGTCTTCGACAAGCTCGAAGCCGTCGGCATCGACATCACCGACGTGTTCCTGGTGCTGGAGAACGAAGGCGTCGAGAAGTTCGAGAAGTCCTGGACCGAACTGCTCGAGACCGTCAACGGCCAGCTGGAAAAGGCGAAGGGCTGAAGCACGACATGACGACAGGGGAAAAGACCGGCGTCGAGATCGTGGACGCCGAACTGGCGGAGCGCGCCGCGCCGCTGGCCGACCGGCTGGTCGCCGACCAGGCCGCGTCGAAGCTGGCCGCGAAGGACGCCACGCTCTGGGGGCCGGACGCCGAATCCGAGGCGTCGATCCGGCTGTCCTGGACGACGCTGCACAAGTCGTCCCGGCCGCTGATCGGCGAGATCGAGGCCCTGCGGACCGAACTGCGGTCCGAGGGCGTCGACCGGGTGGTGCTCGCCGGCATGGGCGGCTCGTCGCTGGCGCCGGAGGTCATCACCGGCACCGACGACGTCGCGCTGACCGTGCTCGACACCACCGACCCGGGTCAGGTCGCCGACGCGCTCGCCGGCGACCTCGAGCGCACGGTGATCGTCGTGTCGTCGAAGTCGGGCGGCACCGTCGAGACCGACAGCCACCGGCGGATCTTCGCGAAGGCGTTCACCGACGCGGGCATCGACGCAGGCCGGCGGATCGTGGTCGTCACCGACCCGGGCTCGCCGTTCCAGGCACTGTCCGAAAAGGAGGGTTACCGCAAGACCTTCCTCGCCGACCCGCACGTCGGCGGCCGCTACTCCGCGCTGACGGCGTTCGGGCTCGTCCCGGCCGGCCTCGCCGGCGCGGACGTCGCCCGCCTGCTCGACCAGGCCGCTTCGGTCGCCGAAGAGCTCGCCTCGGACTCGGTGGACAACCCGGGGGTCAAGCTGGCCGCCGCGTGGGCCGCCGCGCACGACGCCGGCGCCGAGAAGGTCGTGCTGGCCGACTCCGGTTCCGGCATCAAGGGTTTCCCGGACTGGGCCGAGCAGCTGATCGCGGAGTCCACCGGCAAGCAGGGCACCGGGTTGCTGCCGGTCGCGGTCGAAGGCACCGAAGCGCCCGGCTTCGCCGACGCGAAGGCCGACGCCACCGCCGTCGCCATCGGCGCCCCGAAGGGCGCGGCGAAGATCGCCGTCACCGGCTCGCTCGGCGCGCAGCTGCTGCTCTGGGAGTTCGCCACGGCACTGGCCGGGCGGCTGCTCGGGATCAACCCGTTCGACCAGCCCGACGTGGAAGCGGCCAAGAAGGCGACCCGCGCGCTGCTGGACGACCCGGAGAAGCTCAAGGGCGGCGAGACGGCGTCCACTGTGGACGGACCGGTCGAGATCTTCGGCAGCGAAGGCGTTTCGACGGACGGGAAGCTCGTGGACGTGCTCCGCGCGTTCTTCGGCTCCGCGCCGGAAGCCGGCTACATCGCCGTGCAGGCCTACCTGGACCGCCTCGACGACGCGTCGACGCAGCTGCTGCGCGGCGAGATCGCGAAGAGCACCGGGCTGCAGACGACGTTCGGCTGGGGCCCGCGGTTCCTGCACTCCACCGGGCAGTACCACAAGGGCGGCCACCAGAACGGCGTGTTCCTGCAGCTCACCGGCGCGGTGGAGCGGGATCTCGACGTGCCGGACCGGCCGTACACGCTGGGGCAGCTGCAGCACGCCCAGGCGCTGGGTGACGGCCAGGTGCTCGCCGAGCACGGCCGCCCGGTGCTGCGCCTGCACCTGACCGACCGGGCCGCGGGTCTCGCGGCCGTCGTCCGCGCGGTTCAGGAGGTCGTTGTGCAGGAGGGTGAAGCATGACCTGGAGCAACCCGCTGCGCGACGAGCGGGACAAGCGGCTGCCGCGCATCGCCGGGCCGTCCAGCCTGGTGATCTTCGGGGTCACCGGCGACCTGGCGCGCAAGAAGCTGATGCCCGCCATCTACGACCTGGCCAACCGCGGGCTGCTGCCCGCCGGCTTCTCGCTCGTCGGGTTCGCCCGCCGCGACTGGGAGCACCAGGACTTCGGCGAGCTCGTGCACGACTCGGTCAAGGCGCACGCGCGCACGCCGTTCAAGGAGTCGGTCTGGAACCGGCTCGCCGAAGGCATCCGGTTCGTGCAGGGCACGTTCGACGACGACGACGCCTTCGACCGGCTCGCGCAGACGGTCCAGGACCTCGACAAGGAACGCGGCACCGGCGGCAACACGGCGTTCTACCTGTCGATCCCGCCCGGCGCGTTCCCGGTGGTGACCAAGCAGCTGGCCCGTTCCGGGCTGGCCAACGCGGACGAGAACACCTGGCGCCGCGTCGTCATCGAGAAGCCGTTCGGCCACGACCTGAAGAGCGCCGAAGAGCTCAACGCGATCGTCAACGACGTCTTCCCCGAGGAGTCGGTGTTCCGCATCGACCACTACCTCGGCAAGGAGACGGTGCAGAACATCCTGGCGCTGCGCTTCGCGAACCAGCTGTTCGAGCCGATCTGGAACGCCAACTACGTCGACCACGTGCAGATCACCATGGCCGAGGACATCGGCCTCGGCGGCCGCGCGGGGTACTACGACGGCATCGGCGCCGCGCGCGACGTCATCCAGAACCACCTGCTGCAGCTGCTCGCCTTCACCGCGATGGAGGAGCCGCTGTCGTTCGAGCCGCGGGCCCTGCGCGCGGAGAAGATCAAGGTGCTCTCGGGCACCAGCGCGATCGGGCCGCTGAGCAAGACCACCGCGCGCGGCCAGTACGCGGGCGGCTGGCAGGGCGGCACGAAGGTGCCCGGTCTGCTGCAGGAAGAGGGCTTCGCGAAGGACTCGAAGACCGAGACCTACGCCGCGGTGACGCTCGAAGTGCAGAGCCGCCGGTGGGCCGGGGTGCCGTTCTACCTGCGCACCGGCAAGCGGCTCGGCCGCCGCGTCACCGAGATCGCCGTGGTGTTCAAGCGGGCGCCGCACCTGCCGTTCGACTCGACCTCGACCGAGGAGCTGGGGCAGAACGCCCTGGTCATCCGGGTGCAGCCGGACGAGGGCATCACGCTGCGGTTCGGCTCGAAGGTGCCGGGGACCACGATGGAGGTCCGCGACGTCACGATGGACTTCGGCTACGGGCACGCGTTCACCGAGTCCTCCCCCGAGGCCTACGAGCGCCTGATCCTCGACGTCCTGCTCGGCGAGCCGTCGCTGTTCCCGGTCAACGAAGAGGTCGAGCTGTCCTGGAAGATCCTCGACCCGGTCATCGAGCACTGGGCCAAGGAGGGTTCGCCGGAGCAGTACCCGCCGGGCACCTGGGGCCCGCCGTCCGCCGACGAAATGCTGGAGCGCACCGGCCGCAAATGGAGGCGCCCGTGATCATCGACCTGCCGTCCACCACGACTTCGGCGCTCAACAAGAAGCTGGTGGAGATCCGCGAACAGGGCGGGCAAGTCGCGCTCGGCCGGGTGCTGACGCTGGTCATCGTGGCCGACGACGACAGCCACCTCGAAGCGGCGATCGAAGCGGCCAACGGCGCGAGCCGCGAGCACCCGTCGCGGGTGATCGTGGTCGCCAAGGGCGCGCGCACCGCGTCGCCACGCATCGACGGCCAGATCCGCGTCGGCGGCGACGCCGGCGCGAGCGAGGTCATCGTGCTGCGGCTCTACGGCCCGCTGGCCTCCCAAGGCCAGAGCGCGGTCGTCCCGCTGCTGCTGCCGGACGCGCCGATCGTCTGCTGGTGGCCCGGCGCCGGCCCGAAGGACCCGGACAAGGACCCGCTCGGCGAGCTGGCCCAGCGCCGGATCACCGACTCGGCCGCGGAGAAGAGCCCCGTCAAGGCGCTCACCACGCGGGCGAAGGCGTACGCCGCCGGCGACACCGACCTGGCCTGGACGCGGCTGACGCACTGGCGCGCCCAGCTCGTCTCGGCGCTGGACCTGCCGCCGTACGAGAAGATCACCGCCGCGACGGTGACCGGCGAGGCCGAGTCGCCCTCGACCGAGCTGCTGGCCGCGTGGCTGGCCGAGTACCTGAAGGTGCCGGTCAAGCGCGTCAAGAGCTCGGGCGCGGCCGGGATCATCTCGGTGACCCTGGAGCGGCGTTCGGGCGCGGTGGAGCTGCACCGGCCCGACGGGCGCGTCGGCACGCTGACCCAGCCGGGCCAGCCGACCCGGCGGATCGCCCTGCAGCGGCGCAGCACGCAGGACTGCCTGGTCGAGGAGCTGCGACGGCTCGACCCGGACGAGGTCTACGAGGCGGCATTGCACGGCCTGGGCAAGATCACGTCCGGCACGAACGGCAAGACGGGCGCGCCGGCCAAGCCGGACGTCACGTCCCCGGCCGCCGCAGGCGCTGCCGCCGCTCCTGCTTCTCCGGACGCCGCTCCTGCTGCGGCTTCCGGTAAGCCGGCGAAGGCCAAGGCGGGTGCCAACGGCAAGAAGAGCACTTCATGAGCAAGACCGAGGTCGTCGTCTTCGCGAACCAGGACCTGCTGGCCGCCGCGGCGGCGGCCCGGCTGATCACGCGGCTGGTGGACGTCCAGGCGGCCAAGGGTTCGGCGTCGCTCGTGCTCACCGGCGGCGGCACCGGCATCGCGGTGCTGTCCGAGCTGCGCGCGTCGTCGGCCCGGGACGCGATCGACTGGTCGCGCCTGGACGTCTACTGGGGTGACGAGCGGTTCGTCCCGGCCGATTCGGACGAGCGGAACGAGAAGCAGGCCCGCGAGGCCCTGCTGGACCACGTCCCGCTCGACCCGAAGCGAGTCCACGCGGTAGCGGCCTCGGACGGCGAGTTCGGCGACGACCCGGACGCCGCGGCTCTGGCGTACGCCGAGGTCCTGGCCGCGAACGCGGGCCCGGACGACCACGGCGACGTCCCGTCGTTCGACATCATGCTGCTCGGCCTGGGCGGCGAAGGCCACACAGCGTCGGTGTTCCCGGAATCCCCGGCGGTGTACGAGAAGGAGCGTTCGGTGGTGGCGGTGCGCAACTGCCCCAAACCACCCCCGACGCGCGTTTCGCTGACACTGCCGGCCATCCGCCGAGCCCAGGACGTCTGGCTGATGACGGCGGGCGAGGCCAAGGCCGACGCGGTGGCGCTGGCGCTGTCGGGAGCGGGCGAAGTCCAGCTCCCGGTAGCGGGGGCCAGAGGACACCGCCGCACGCTGTGGCTCCTCGACCGCACGGCGGCGAGCAAACTCACGAAGGTGCACCAACCGCCGACGGCTTGATCATCGGAGGGTCTGTGAAGGCTTCTCTGCCAGCTCTTGGTGCTGGCGGAGAAGCCTTCACGGCTTTCCGGGCCCGACCTATGCAGCGTCAGCCACTCCCGCCAACAGGGTTGCGACCGTGCTGTGATCCGTGTGGCCCCTGGCACCTTCCAACAGCTGCCACAGCCGTCCCAGGCACTCCTCCGCCGATACCCACAGCGGAGCAGGCGGATAGGTGTCGGGAAGTTCGACGGTGCCTGTCGTGGAGTGCACCACCACGACCGCGGTCACCTTGTGGTGCGAGGGCAGGGCCGCTCGCCAACTCCGGACGGTCTCCGTCAACGCGGATGTCGACTGCCCGATGTACACCCCGTCGCAGTGGACCCGGCCGTCGGACGTGGTGCGGTAACGGCCGTCCGGCCAGCAGACCGACTCGACGAGCACCAGGGAATGCCCGCGACTGATCGTGTGCGGCACCGGCGGAAGGGACGTGCCGGGCGGGCGAGTGGCCAGAAAGATCCGCACGCCGGGCGCCTCGATGCCGCTCAGGAGCGCACTGGTCCGCTCGGCTGCACCTCGGGCGCTGCCGCCAATCGGACGCAGGGGTCGTCGTTGACTGTCGCTGATCCCGGCCAGCGTCCCGTGGCAGGCACGGCGGAAGAGCGTCGGCGGCACCGCCATTCTGGCCCGCCGCCGCCGGCCGAACTGCCAGACCAGCCAAAATACTAACGGCGGCGCGCCTATCAAGATCACAAAGGCTGCCGTTCGCCACCATTGTGAGCCGTGTTCGGGCAGGATTCGGACCACGAGCCAAACAGTGACCATCCAGGCAGTAACCCGAATGGTGGTCGCGCCGACTACATGCCTGTGTTCCGGATTTTTGAGCATCGTTGTCTCCAGTGCTGCACTCGGTCGCCGGGCAGGGCGATCCGAGTATCGAACCGGCGGCTACCGATGATCTTCCGTTTTTCTTCTGAGCCGCCTGCAACATCGGAAGAACCAACGACGAAATGAGGTGCTGGGGGTGATCTACAAACTGCTCGGCGAACTCGACGTACGCCACGAAGGCAGAGGACTGGACCTGCCGACCGGATATGCCCTGACGTTGCTGGGTGCACTCTTGCTGAACGCGAACCGCCAGATGTCCCATGCCGATCTCCTCAAGGCAGCCTGGGGAAGCACAGCAGTCGGAATCACTCAGCTGCACAAGCAGATCGCCACGTTGCGCACGTTGCTCAACCGGATCGACCGGCGCGACGACCTCGTGACACATCGCGGTTTCGGGTACGAGATGCGGATGCCAGAATCGGAATCCGATCTCCTCGTCTTCGAGCGGCTGATCAAGGAAGCCGACGCTGCTCAAACCGATCGGCGAGCCGAAGACGAACTGAAATCCCTCCGGGAGGCACTCGGGCTCTGGCGGGGGACACGGCCGTTGGCCAACGTTTCCACCACTACTTTTCAGGAGCGGATAAACGCTCTCCAGCAACGCCGCAAACGCGCTCTGATCCGCGCGGCGGAGCTGGACCTCGGTCGTCGTGACTACGCCCGGATGCTCGACGTGCTGTCCTCCGCGGCCAGTGAGTTCCGCACCGACTCTCGGATGCACGAATTGCTGATGATCACCCTTCACCGGCATGGTCAAGCCACCGAAGCCTACGAAGCCTACGAACGACATGCCAAGGCCCTGGCGGAGCAGACCGGCGCCGAACCAGCCGCGGAACTGCGAGACCTGAACTACGCCATCGCCCGTGGCGACGACGAATGGGTAGCGGCGGCCGAAACCAGGATCACGGGGTGGTTCGGCACGGCCGCCGTCGTGGGGGCACGGCCGGACCCCGCGCCCGTGCCCCGGCAGCTGCCACCCGATCTCCCGGACCTCGTAGGCCGGGAAGACCTGATCGCCGAGGCGACCTGGTTACTGGGCCGAGCCCCGCAGCGGGCGGCGCCGGTGCTGGTGATTTCGGGTCCTGGCGGCATCGGCAAGACCGCACTGGCGCGGCGGATCGCACACCTGTCGAGCGATCACTACCCCGACGGTCAGCTGTACGCCCAGCTCGGTGCCGCAGCCGATCGGAAGATCGACACGGCGGAGGTACTGGCTCAGCTACTCCGGGCGTTCCACGTCCCGGTGGTGCCTGATACCCGTGAGGAGCGGATCGCAGCCTATCGGACGATGCTGTCGGACCGCCGGGTGCTGGTGGTCCTCGATGACGCAGCGAACGAAGCCCAGATCCGCGACCTCGTCCCGGCGAACCCGGCGTGCGGAGTACTGGTCACTTCGCGGCGGCGCCTGCCCGGGATCTCCGGTGTGCACCACGTGCCACCGCTGGCACCATTGCGGCAGGACACCGCTCGAGAGCTGTTCCTCAAGACCGTGGCCCGAGCCGGCATCGACCTGACCCGAGAAACCAAGGCCGTCGAGGCCGTCGTCGCGCTGTGCGGCGGGCTCCCCCTGGCCCTGCGGATCGCGGCGTCCCTGCGGGTCCACGAACACCCACGCCCGACGGCGGAACTCGCTCGTCGCCTGGCCGCCCAGGGCACGGCCGCGCTGCGGTACGGAGATCTCAACGTCGCGCGCACTATCGGCGCGGGGCTCGACCGGCTGGGCACTGCCGCGCAACGGCTCTTCCTGGGTTTGGGCCTCGTCCCCCTGCCTCGGGCTGGCCTGTGGACCGCTGCCGCGGTGCTCGACGACGAAGGCGATCCGGGCACGGCGTTGTCCGAACTGGCCGCGAGCACCATGATCGACGTGGTCGAAGCCGATGTGCGCTACCAGTTCCACGAGTTGACGCGGGACTACGCACATCGACGCGCGCTCACCGAGTACCCCGGTGCCGCCGAGCAGGTCGCGACGTGCACTCGGGTTTATCGCGCACTCCTCAGCTTGACCCGCCGGGCACACGCCACACTGTACGGCGGCGATTTCGAGGTGGTACACAGCACCGAACCACCGTGGACGGCACCGGCGGACGCCGAAGCGGAGGTCGACGACGACCCATTGGCGTGGTTCGACAAGGAGCGGCTGAACATTCGCGCCGCCGTCGACCACTGCGCCGCTCTGGGCCTCACCGAGCTGTGCTGGGACCTTGCCGTTTCCGCACATGAGTTTTACACGATCGGGGCACACTTCGACGACTGGCACGCCACGCACACGACCGCGCTTCACGTTTGTCGGCAAGCAGGCGACTCACGAGGCGAAGGAATCGTGCTGGCCTGCCTCGGTCAACCGGCTCTGGTGGCGAGCCGGCGAGCCTCCGGCACACCTACTGTAGCCGAACTGCACCACTCGGTGACGTTGCTGGCCGCCGCCGGTGACCGGCACGGCCAGGCCATCGCGTTGCGGACCCTCGCGAACGCCTTGCGCCGAGGCGGCCAGTTGACCCGGCCCCTCGCCCTGTTCGACGAGGCTTTGGGCCACTACGAGGCGAGCGGCGACGCGATCGGGCGATGGCAAGCACTGCGGTTCATCGGCCAGACCCGGCTCGACATGGGTCAGCCGGCGAAGGCGCTCGAGGTCCTGAACGAGGCGAAATCCCTGGCCTGCGAACTCGGCACGCCACGACCACTCGCCCAGACCGAGTACTGGATCGGCCAAAGCCTCGTGGCCGCCGGCGACCTAGACGGCGCACGGACGGCGTTCCTGGCGATCCTGCGGGAGTATTGTGATGCGAGCGGAATCGGGCGGGGGTACGCCTTGCAGGGGCTCGCTCAAACGGCCGTCCGGGCGGGTTCCGCCGAAGAGGCCCGACGGTACCTCGATGAGGCGATGGCGGTGGCGGCGACCTGCGCCGACGCACTGCTGGACGGCCGTACCCGGATGTCGGCCGCGGAGTTCCTCGGCAGCCGGGGGCAGCGCGAACAGCAAATGACCGAACTGCGCAACGCCATCACCCGGTTCGCCGAGTGCGGCGCCGTTCACCTGCAAGCCGCCGCCTTGCACGCACTCGGCAACGCACTGACCCCCTACGACCCCGGCGCCGCCAAACGTATCCGCTCCCGGATCGCCGAGCTGTACGCCGCCCTCGACGTGCCCTTCGAAGACCAGATCTTCCGGTCCTGAACTCTTTTGCGTGCAACGCCTGCTGCGGAGAGAGGAGCCACAGCAGGTTTCAGCGCGCCGAATCGCCGCGAAGAATCGGCGGGGTGAGGATCTTCGCCTTTCCGCGCCGGTAAAGCGCCGCCGGCCGCCCGATATCGGCCACCCGCTGTTCGCCGGTCGGCTCGACGAATCCGGCCGTGTGCAGGACCTTCCGGCTGAAGTTGCGCTGATCCAAGGACGATCCCCACACCACTTCGTACACAGTGCGCAACTCCGCCATCGTGAACGTGGTTCCGCAGAACACTGTCGCGAGTGTCGTGAGCTCCAGCCGGGTCCGGGCCTGATCGACCGCATCCTGGGTGATCCGCGGGTGGTCGAACGCCAGGTCGCCGATCACCTGGTCGACTGGTGCCCACGCGGCCGCCGCCGCGTCCGAGCCGGCAGTGGGGATCGGCAGGTCCGGCGCGATCGCCAGGTAGGCGACGCTGACCACGCGCCCGCGCGGGTCCCGCTCGGGCGCACCATAGGTGGCGAGCTGCTCCAGGTGCAACGCTCCCCCGTCAAGGCCGGTCTCTTCGGCGAGCTCGCGCTCCGCGGCGGCGCGGAGATCTTCGCCGCTTCTCAGGAAGCCACCAGGCAGCGCCGGGCGCCCCTGGAAGGGTTTGTTGGCGCGTTCGATCACCAGCATCTGGAGGCTTCGTTCGCGCACGGTCAGGATGACCAGGTCGACGGCGAGCCGCAGAGTCTCGTGTACACGTTCCGGCATCCCTGAAATCTAGCTTACTGTCGCCTTGACATAAACCCGAGGGTCGACTTATTGTCAACATGACAGGAACGCCTCTCCCGCCTGGCTTACGACCGGCGGACAACCAGGCGTCGCACTCCGTCGGCCGGCGCCGGCCGACGGCCCTGTCGTGACCAACTGGTCCGGGTACCGCCGGGGCCGGCCGCCCCACCTGCTGCCGCCGGCCGGACAGCGGCAGGACCGCGGCATCCGTTTCCCGTTCACTTGGAACTGTCCGGAAAGGAAAGATCATGTCCGTCAGCCTGCGCTACAAGGTGACCGCCGCGGTGGTGGCCGCTGCCACCGCCCTGACCACCTTCTTCACCTGCTCGGCGGGGATCGCGGCCGCCGAGGACCACTTCTGCACGGCCGGGACGAACTGGGACAACAGCATCCAGGCCTGCCGGTAGAAGTCGGTAGGAATCCGGAAGGAAGCCGCTGAATCCTGAATGCGGCGACCACCGTTGCGTCCTGACGCGGCGGCGGGGCCACTCGGCTCCGCCGCCGCCCCGAACCAGCCCGAGCAGGAAGGAGGCTCCCGTGACCGACTCGGACGTCAGTATCCGTCGATCAACGATCGAGCGCATCCCGTTGTTCCGCCGCGGTTTCCGGCCTGAGCCGCGACGACATCTCCCTCGATGGGTACGCCGGCTCCTGCTCGGCATCGCCGCCGCGGCAATGTTCGCGGCGGTATTGGTCTCGTGCAACGAGTCCCGGAAGCCGGCCAGCCTGGCGGCTTCCACCCTGCAAGGGCCGCGGCTGGTCACCGGGCGGATCTGTATCGAAGAAGCGGTGGACGTCTCCAGTTCCATGGAGCCTTTCACCGCCCCTCGGGAGGTCGCAGAACGCGAACTGTTCACTTTCGCCCGGCGGGAACTCCGGCCGGACGATCAGCTCGCCGAAGCTTTCTTCGCCGGCTCCGGGGAGATGGCGCTCCGACCGGCAGCCCTGTCCACCCTGTCCGCTCCCGCCGGGATTCCGGCCGGGATCGACTACAACGGGACGAATCTCCTGCCCGCGGTCGACAAGCTCGACGCGGCACGCAACGGGCAGCAGTGCGCGGCCCGGGCGCTGGTGGTCATCACCGACGGTGTGCTCGGCGACGAGGCCGTCGCGCTCGGCCGGCACCTCCGGGAGAGCGGGTACACCCGGGTGTTCGCGGTGATTCCGACGGAAACGGGATGGGGCCGACCGGACCAGCTCTCCGGGAGCGAACTGGCTTCCGTTTCCGTGTACCACTTCACCGGCTCCGGCCTGTCCGGACGGATCGCGTCGATCGTCGCCGACGCCAAGCCACTCGACGTGGTCTTCGGCGACATCATCAGCTCTTTGACCGGCCAGACACTGTCCGAAAAGGATAATTGAGCGAGCGAGGGGAACCACTATGAAGCTGGGCAAGAAGCGCAATCCGGGATCACGATCCGACCGGAGCGACCGTCCGCTCCGATACGGGCCGATGGCACGAACGTCGGATTGGCTGTGCGCCGGCCGCGACGGCCGGGCCGGTCTGCCCGAGGTCGTCCAGCCCGCGATCCCCCCGTCACCCGAGGCGGGTGGCGAGAACGCCGCGCCGTGGACGACGCCGCGAACGGTGTTCCTCGGCCAGCTCGGCCGGGGCCGCGCAGAAGCGGAATGGCTCCTGTACCAAAAGGACGTGGCCGAAAGCCAGGTCCGGCTGACTCGTGTGCGTGCCAACCGCGGGACGGCAGCCCGGGACCTCGCTGCCGCGGAACAACGGCTCGCGGACCTTGCCGAGCCGACCGAAGAGGAGCTTCGCACCCGGACGAGCGGCGAGGAACGTACGGACGGGTCGGTGCTGGTCGCGCGTCGGCGGCGCGACCACACCGACCGCCGGGTGCGTCTCGAACAGGAGGTCGCCCGGATCCGCGGCACGCTGACCGAATGTGACATCGAGATCGCCGAACTGCGTGAACGGATCAGGGTCAGGTTCGAACGTGCGCGTACCGGCGCCGACCTCATCGGCGCGTACGTCCAGCGCCGGTGCGCCGCCTATCTCACCCGGCTCGTCCGGAAACACCCCGAAGGCAAGCAGGTCGGTGCTCTCGTCCGCTCAGGCTGGCACGACCGCCCCCGCTGGTCCACCTGGGACAGTCCACCCGAGCTCGCCGACCCCGCCGGAGGTGCGTGATGGCATTCCCCCTGATCGGCTGGTGGAGACGGCGGAAGCAGCCGGACACCACAACGTTCACCCGGGCGACCACCGGCGAGCTGGACATCGTCATGGCTCCGCCGTACGTGCTCTCCGAGTCTGAAATGGACGGCGCTCACGGGCGAGTGGACGAGATGATCGAGCGGCTCAAGCCGGACGCGCTGGACGCGGGATCGCGCGAGGTCCTCAACAACCTGATCAACGCTTGGACCGATCAGTCGCTAGCCCGGCTGAAGGCCGACCGGGACGAACGGCAGGCCGTGGGAGACATCCTCGTCGGGTTGGCCGAAGAAGAGGTGACCCGGCGCAAGCCACGCTACGACGCCGACCTCGCGAAAGCACTGCACATGCGCAACGCTTTGGACATCACCTTTTCCGAACTGGCAACGCAAAAGACCGGCGAGCTCAGAGATGCCTGGCCACAGCGCCTCGATCACGGACACCTCGAGCCGACCCTGGGTCCGCTCGGGCCTGCTAGCACCGTTCCGCCGTCAACTGTGGACGACGAAGGCGACCGGGACGGCAGCAGTGCCGTGAGCGACGAGGACGACCGCACCGATGAGGCCGATCCTCCGGAGTTCCGGCCTTACACCATTCCCCCACCACCGTTGATCAAGCCCCCGCAAACGCGCAATGGCGACCACGACCCCGGGAAGCCCGCCTACCGTGAGGAGCCCCAGTGAAAGCCTCCCCCCAGGACCGCCTACCCGCGGAATACGGACACCCGGCGGAGGTGGCAGGCATTCCGCTGACGGAGCTTGCCCACTTCCTGCTGCTCCTGCTCATCGCCGGCGCCGACTTCGCGGTGTTCCGGCAGGTGCTGTCAATCATCATGTCGAAGCAACCTGCCGAGGTCGTCCTGGCCGCGACGATCGGCGTCACCGTGTGCTCGCTCATGCTCGCGCACGTCGTCGGCCGGTTGCTGCGCGACAAGGCCGCGCAGTACCGGCCCGTGCCGACCCGCTACGTACTGGGCTTGAGCCTCGGTTGGCTGGTACTCGGGGTTGCGGCCTTCTTCGTGCGCATCCTGGTCGCCGAGGCGGACACCGCCGCGAAGAGCAAGACGGCCGCGGCAACCGCATGGGCCGAGCAGACCTCCGGTGCTCTCTTGTTCGCCGCCTTTTACGTGGCCTCGGGGCTGGTGGCCGCGGTCGGTGCCTACTTCACGCACAACCCACTTCGCACGCACTATCGCAAAGCATCGGCCGGATTCCGCCACGCGAACCGAAAGCTCACCCGCTCGCAGCCGCCTTACCAGCGCGCCTTGGGCGTGCTGAAGCTCCACAAAGACAGCCGTGTACGCGAGGAGATGAACTATCTAGCGGCGAAAGCCGAGCGTCACGCCTTCGCCGACGACCTCAAACGCTATGCGGCGGTCGCAATCGCCGCACATCTGCAGAACCCGTCGGCGACCGACGGCATGACCCTGCCGGACCGCATTCCCTTCCCCAGGCCGCCCGCCGCAGGCGGCTCCGAACCCGATGACGAAATCGAAACGAGGTAACCGTGCCCGTGAAACTCAAGTGGATCACACGTCCGCTGGCCGTCCTGCTGACCTTGCCGGCCTGCGCGCTGATGGCAGCCTGCGGGCCCGACCTCCAGCCCTGCCCGACTTCCCCGGTACCGGGTGGGCTGGCCGTGGCGGTCGGCGATCGGGCGAACTCGCCCAAGCCGGCCTGGCCTGCCGAACTCGACGCGGAACTTCAGACCCTGACCCAGACCGCCGGACCGGGGGTCCAGGACCGTGGGGTAACCCTGGTCCGGGCCGATGGCCGGCCGGCGATCGGCTGTGTCCTCTCCTATGGCGGTGATGAGGAAAACCCCGAGGCGACGGCGCACGCCAAGAACGTGTTCCTCGAATCCGTTCAGGACGAAGCCGTCAACCTGGCCGCCGCGGCGCCCGAGGCGAACCCGCTCGAGGCAATCAGCCACGCCGCCGCGGCGGCCGGTCCGGGCGGGACGGTGGCCCTGATCGACTCCGGCCTGCAAACGGTGGCGCCCCTCGACTTCCGAGCCGACCACCTGCTCGACAAGAACACCGACTGGCTTGTCTCCGCCTTGGTTCAGAAACACGCGCTGCCCGATCTCAGCGGCCGGAAGGTCATCCTGAGCGGGATCGGCTACACCGCACCGCCGCAGGCCGAGCTGTCGGTGGGCGACCGTGCTCACCTGATCGAGCTGTGGCAGAAGATCGCACGTGCGGCCGGGGCCCGCGAGGTCGTCATCGTGGCGAAGCCGGACACCACACCGCCGGACGCAGGACTGCCTGATGTGGGCGAAATCCCGATCCAGCCACCGGGCAACCCTGTTCCGGACTGCAACCAGGATGCCGTCCTCCCCGATGACGGCGCGGTGGGCTTCGTCCCCGGGCACACGGAATTCCGTCACGAGAAGCAGGCGACTGCCACCTTGCAGACCATCTCCGACTGGTTGAAGGGCCATTCGTCGGCCAAGGGGAAAATAACCGGATCCATCGCGCACTACGGCTCCGACGATGGCCTCTCCAAGCGCCGGGCGGACCGGGTGCGTTCCGTCCTGGTCGGGCTCGGCGCCCGGCCGGATCAGCTGTCTGCCGCCGGCGAGGGCTGGGGACCGTTCCCCAGCAAGACCGCCGGGGGCAGCCCGGAGTTCGACCCGCTGAACCGCCGCGTGGTCATCTCGTTCACCTGCGTTTGAAGGGTTGATCCTTGAGACAGAACCCGGGACGGGCGTGCCGGAACACGGAGTCCGGCACGCCCCAGCTGACGTTGCAGGAGTGCCGGCGTGCCGCACGAGAGCTGCGCAAGACACCAGACGGCCGCCGCGCATGCCAGGCCTTGCGGCCGCGTACGGTCGGCGGCTGGGCACGCGACCGCGCGCCGCTCACTCTGATGCTGTATGCAGCGGCACGCGACAACCGGCTCATCTGGCAAGGAACGGACGGGTTCGCCCTGCTCGAACCGCCCCTCGTCCGCCCGCGCGCACCACGCTGGTGGGGTCTGCGACACGCGCTGGCCGACCGGGCGGACCGGAACTGGAGCACAGTCGTACTTTCCGCACCACCGTTGCTGGCCTTTCTGTGCGTGCTGGCGTTGCTCCCGTTCCGGGCGCTCTGGTGGACGGCGATCATCCTGCTGTTCATAGTGGTCATCTACGTGGCGGCCTTCCTGACGGTCGCCTTGCTGAGACCGCTGTTCTCCCGGCGTCCGCGGGGCCCGGCCCCGGTCCAGTTGCAGTTGCTGTCCGGGGAACACTGGACGATGACCCTGTTCCACCAGGTGAATCCAGCGCGGATCGACGAGCTGTTCGACCGGGTGCGGGAGCGGTTGCGCGAGCTCTTGATCGCCGAGACCGCAACGTTCGGCAGGCTGACGGGAACCGAGGTGACAGAGGCACGGGTCTCGAAGTCTCTGGTCTGCCGGCACGACGGCATCACAACGTCCACGGCACGAGAACGCATTGCCGCCCGGCACGGAGGCCCGGCCGGTCACGATGGCTTCTCGATTTCCCCGTTCGAGGCACACCCGGACGACGCCGAACGCACCCCGGGCAGGCCCATCGCTTTCGTGCGGCTGTACTTCTTCGGCCTCACAGCCGTCTTGCTGATGCTCGCACAGACACTTTCGTCCGAGGAACGCGGCGCGTGTGCACAGGTCACCTGCACCCGCGCGGCAAGCAGCTACTGGGACGCCCTGACTTGGATCGGGTACGAGGTCGTCTGGCGACAGCCTCCGCACACCGACCCAGTGACCGGCTGGGCGGTCGTGCTCGGCTGGGTGCTCACGCCCCTGCTGCCGCTGACCGTCCTCGTTTCTTTGACCGCCGCGCTTCGCCACTGGCGGTACCTCGACGCCATTCGCCCGGACAAGGGAGGCACCCACGTGCACACTCGCCTGCTGATCGTCACCGTCACCGAGACCGAACGCGACGCCGTGATCACCGCTTTCGAAGACTACGTCCGCGCCGACGCCACCCCTAGCTTCACCCACAAGGTTCCGAAGATTCGGCTGGGGGAGATCGCCGGCACGGAAATCTTCCTGATCCAGGCCGCGATCGCCGGCGCGATCGGTGCCGCGACCGTCTCCTCGGTCGTCGCCGACGCCATCCGGGACCTGAAGCCGCACTGCGCGATCATCGCCGGGATCTGCTATGGGCTCAAGCCGGCTGAACAGAAGCTCGGCGACGTCCTGGTCTCTTCGGTCATCCGCGATCTCGACTACGGCAAGTTCGAAGAGGTGGCGGGAAACCTGCGGCTTCGAGACCGTGGCGAACGAGTGGCTCCCTCGCCCGCACTGCACCTGGCAAGTCTCGCCGCGCAGCGGGGGTGGCAGCTCGAGTCGGGGATCCGGGTCCGGTTCGGCGAGATGCTGTCGTGGAACAAGGTGATCAACTCCGGGCTCGTGGTGGAGGCTCTGCGCGAGCGCTACCCGGATGCCATCGGCGGCGACATGGAGGGGTCGGCGTTCCACGCCGCCGTGCGGTGGGCCGGTATCGAAGGCATCGTGATCAAGTCGATCTGTGACTGGGCCGAAAGCAAGTCGGACGAGTTCCACGAGACGGCGGCGGCCAACTCGGCCAGGTTCGTGCTGCACCTCGTGAAGATCGGTGCGCTGGGCAGCGCACGACGCGCCCCGGCTTGACGCCGCCTCTGCGCCGGCTCGTGGCACGTCCGGCCACGCCCGGCTTCAGGTGGTCACAGCATAAAGCTCGTCCTAGTGGCTCCGGCTGGTCAGACTGGCTTTCCTGCCCGATTCTGTCGCCAGCGGTCGTCCTGTTCACGACGACGCAATTACATGGTGTTCACGTCCTGCCCGCGCGATGTTGCGCGGATACTTGACCGGCCCCAGTTCGCCACGACGGGGCTGGCCCTCACTCCGTGCGCCAGCCGCGCTCCAGGCGGGCGAAGATCTCCTCCGCCGCCCGTTGGGGGTTCTCGTGGCCCGCGATCAGTTCCCGCGACGCCAGCGCGAAGCGGGCCAGCGCCGCGCACGCCACGTCGTTCTCCGGGGCGCCCGACTCCTCCGCGATCGCGCGGGCCAGTGCCGTCTCGTGGCGCATCCACATTCGCCTGCCGTACTCGCGCAGGGCCGGGGTGCTCTCCGTGAGCCTGATGAACGCGTCACCCGGGGAGGCTGCGACGTCGACCAGGATGTGCTTGCGCAGCGCGTCCACGATCGTGTGCCGCGGCGGCCGGCCGCGGACCGCGTCGACCAGCGCCGCCTCGATGTCGGCCTCCTGGTCGAACACCAAGGCTTCCTTGCTGGGGAAGTGCTTGAAGAGCGTCGTCACGGAGACGTCGGCGGCGTCCGCGACCTCCTTCACCCCGACCTGGTCGAAGCCGCGCTCGAGGAACAGTTCGAGCGCGGCGTCGGCCAGCGCCTTGCGGGTCTGCGCCTTCTTGCGCTCACGGCGCCCGATCACTTCCGTCATGCCCTCAGTCTACGTGATGGTGAACTCACTTCAAAAGTGTAGTGATTGCACTTTTGTAGTGAATCTGGTTTCCTGGGTTCATCGCCGCCGAAGAGACCGGCGGCCCGAACTTCCAGGGGGAAGCCATGAACACCACTGCCACCACCAAGATCGCGATCGTCGGCGCCGGCCTCGGCGGACTCGCCTGCGCCCGCGTCCTTCAGCTCCACGGGCACGCCGTCACCGTCTTCGAACAGGAGGCCTCGGCCGACGCACGACCACAGGGCGGCACCCTCGACATGCACGGCGACACCGGCCAGGTCGCCCTGCGCACGGCCGGCCTGCACGAAACGTGGCGCGCGCTCGCCCGGCCCGAAGGCCAGCAGATGCGCGCGGTCGACCCGCACACCACCGACGTCCTCATGGACGAGGTCCCCGCCGAGGACGACGAGTCCAAGCCCGAGATCGACCGCGGCCAGCTCCGCGGCCTCCTGCTCGACTCCCTCTCCCCCGGCACCGTCCAGTGGGACCGCACCACCGACGACGTCACCCCGCTGCCGGACGGCACCGCCCGGCTGCGCTTCACCGACGGCACCACCGAGAACTTCGACCTGGTCGTCGGCGCCGATGGGGCGTGGTCCCGCGTCCGCCGCGCCCTGACCGGGGTCCGGCCGGAGTACAGCGGCGTCGCGTTCGTCGAGTTCGGGCTCGACGACGCCGACCGCCGGCACGCCGCGTTGACCGGCCAGGGCACGATGGTGGCCAAGATCGACGGGAACGCGATCTTCGCCCAGCGCAACAGCAACGGTCACATCCGTGGCTACGCCGTGTTCCACGCGCCGGAGGACTGGCACGCCGGCCTCGACTTCGCCGACACCGGCGCCGTGCGCGAGGCACTGCTGGAGCGCTACGTCGGCTGGCACCCGGAGCTGCTCGGGTTCCTGCGCGACAACGACGGCGCGTTCACGCACCGGCCGCTGTACGTCCTGCCGGTGCCGCACGCCTGGACGTCCATCCCCGGCGTCACGCTGCTCGGCGACGCCGCGCACCTGATGCCGCCGCTCGGCGTCGGCGCGAACCTAGCGATGCTGGACGGCACCGACCTCGCGACCGCGCTGGCGACGGCGCCGACCGTCGGTGAAGCCGTCCGGATCTACGAGGCGCGCATGCTGCCGCGGTCGATCGAGACCGCGGCCGCGTGCCAGCAAGGTCTCATCGACCTGTTGAGTGACGATCCGTGGGAGCAGGCGGCCTGACGACCTATGCCGGGCGCCCACGGAGAGGTAACGTGATTCCCACGATGTGGTCATCCCGGTGCACGCTAGGCAGTGACAGATCCACTGTCAGTAGTGTATCGGCGACGCCATCGCCCGAACGGCGCAATCAAATGCGGAATCCGGACGTCAATCCGCCAACGGCGCGTGAAACTTACCGTCTTCCCACGCAACCTCGTTAGCATCCGCACATTTGTTCTCTGCTGCGCGTCCCGATCGGGCCCTGAGCACCTCTCACCATCAAGTCCACAAGACGAATGGGGTCGCCAGCGATGAGTACAGAGGGACTCTCGATTCCAGGCATCTCGATCGCCGGCTCGGGGCCATCGGCCGCCGAGCGGGTGCGAAGGCGTGGTCTGAGCGCGTTCGGCTCGGTCCCCCGCCCCGCTGTGGTCATGTTCGCCATCGAGGCGGCCGCGGTCATCCTGGCCGTGCTCGACGTCTGGCTGGTGATCCCCGAGAAGGCCCAGCCCTACTCGATCTACCTGTCCGGCGCGGCCTGCCTCGCCGTGGTGTTCCGCCGCAAGTTCCCGTTCCTCGCCGTGCTCGTCGCCGTCCCCGGCTTCCTGGCCGGCTGGGCGCAGCTGGCGAGCATGATCACGCTCGGCATGCTCGCCACCCGACGTCAGCTGCACTGGCAGACCTGGGTCGGCGCCGCGCTGGTGTGGACCTGCCGGTTCGTGCAGTGGCCGCTGGACGACTTCGTCCAGCTGAGCTGGCGCGAGCACATCCTCGACGGCATCTACGGCGTCCTCGTCGCCGGCATGCCGATCGCGATCGGCATGCTCATCGGCGCCCGCACCGAGGTCGCGAACAAGCTCGCCGAACTGGCCACGAGCCGGGACCGCGAGCGCCGCTTCCACGCCGACGCCGTCCGCGCCGAGGAGCGCGCCCGGCTGGCGCGGGAGATGCACGACGTCGTCTCGCACCAGATCACGCTGATCGCGATGCAGGCCGGCGCGCTGCAGGCCCAGACCACCGACGAGCGGTCGCTGGAAACCGCGCAGGTCATCCGCGGCCTGAGCAAGCGGACGCTGGAGGAACTGCGGTCGCTGGTCAGCGTGCTGCGCGCGGGTTCGGAGGACGACGGCCCCCGCCCGGGCATCAACGAGCTGGACCGGCTGATCCGCACGTCCGACGTCCCGGTGCACCTGACGGTGGAGCACCTGCCGGACGCGCTGCCCAACCAGGTTTCCGCGGCGGCGTACCGGACGGTGCAGGAGTGCCTGACCAACGTCCACAAGCACGCGCCGGGCGCGACCGCGACCATCCGCATCCAGGGTGAGCACGGAGCGCTCAAGATCGAGGTCCGCAACGAGCGCGCCCGCCGGGCCGGCGAAGGTCTACCCTCGGGCGGCCACGGTCTGACGGGGCTGGCCGAGCGGGCTCGTCTGCTGGGCGGCAGCTTCGAGACGTCGGGCACGGAGGACGGTGGCTTCCGGGTCCGGGCGCGGTATCCGCTGAGCCACTGAGGTTTTGTGCATTGGGGCGCCGCCCCCGGTTTCCAGCCTACGGGCGGGCACCGACGATTCCGGCTTCGCGAACGCCGCGAGCGGCGGATTCAGGACGTTGAAGTCCCGGATTCGCCGCTCGCGGCTCTTGCGCTCCGGAGTTGTCGGTGCCCGCCCGTAGCGTTGAATCGGGGGCTGCTCAGGTGCGCGGCGGGTCGACATGTGTACCCGGACGGCCGGTTTCGCGTACTTGGACGAGCGGCTTGCGTACCTGGACGGACGACTCGCGCACCTGCACAGTCGGTTCCCGTACCTGGGGCGTCGGCTCACGTACCTGGATGGCCGGCTCGCGTACCTGGACGGACGACTCGCGTATCCAGATGGACGACTCGCGCACCTGCACAGTCAGTTCCCGTACCTGCGTGGCCGGCTCACGTACCTGCATGACCGGTTCGTCAACCCAGACGGACGGCTCGCGTGCCTGGAGAGTCGGCTCGCGTGCCTGGAGAGTCGGCTCGCGTGCCTGGAGGGTCGACACGGCGGTAGGGCGTCGAGCGTGCGGACTGCGGGCGCGGGCGGGCGGTGGTGTGGGTGGGCGCGCGAGAAGCCACCTCGAGGGGTTTGCTCCCTCGGGGTGGCTTCCGGCGGTGACGCTTAGATGATCTCCCGGCGCTGGCGCAGACGCTCGAGGGCCTCGGCGAGGATGGCCTCGCCGTCGGCGTCGCTGCGCCGCTCCTTCACGTACGCCAGGTGGGTCTTGTAGGGCTCGGTCCGGGGTGCGGCCGGCGGGTTCTTCTCGTCCTGCCCGCCGGGAAGCCCGCAGCGGGGGCAGTCCCACTCGTCGGGGATCTCCGCCTCCATCGCGAACGACGGACGGGCTTCGTGCCCGTTGGCGCACCAGTAGCCGACTCGGCGCCGCGGCGCCGACTCACCTCGTTCCGATTCGCCCGTAGGTCCGGCACCCACTCGGGTGCCCCGAATCGCGTTACCGCCAACCATGAATCCTCACACCTATGGAATCGGCGGCGCGCCCCCCAATAGGCACGCCGAATCGCTGCGCACCCCGCTGGTGGGACCCGGTCTCGATCGCCGGCGGGAGCGCCGGACGTCACACCTTGAGCAGCAGGCCCAGCCCGATGATGCTGATCAGCCACACCGCGCCCAGCAACAGGGTGATCCGGTCGAGGTTCTTCTCGGCCACGCTCGACCCGGCCAGACTCGACTGCATCCCGCCACCGAACAGCGACGAAAGGCCACCGCCGCGCCCGCGGTGCAGAAGAACCGCCACCACGAGGAACACGCTGGAGACGATCAACAGGATTTGCAGGAACAGCTTCATGTCATCCTCTGGGCTCTAGGAGAATGCAGGGGCACGGCATGGTCTTTTCGACCACCACCGTACCCCTGGACTCGTCCACTGCTGTGTGACGGACCGGATACACAGGTTACCCGGTCGTGGCCTCGATCAGGGCAGCGGCCCGCCCGCGGCGAGTGCGCAGAGTTTCGTGAACTCGTCGCCGTCGAGGCTCGCTCCGCCGACCAGGGCACCGTCGACGTTCTCGCAGGCCACCAGGTCACTGATGTTGTTCGCCTTCGCCGAGCCCCCGTAAAGCACCCGGACGGACGAAGCGACCTCGTCGCCGTACTTCTCCTGGAGGGTCGCGCGGATGGCCTTGCAGACTTCTTCGGCGTCCGCGGGGGTGGCGACCTTGCCGGTGCCGATGGCCCAGACCGGCTCGTACGCGACGACCACGGCGCCGACCTGCTCGGCCTTGAGGCCCTTCAGGCCCTCGACCAGCTGCGTCGTGGTGTGGTGGATGTGCTCGCCGGCCTCGCGGACCTCGAGCTTCTCCCCGATGCAGAGGATCGGCGTGATGCCGTGCTTGAGCGCGGCCTTGACCTTCTTGTTGACCAGCTCGTCGGTCTCGGCGTGGTACTCGCGCCGCTCCGAGTGCCCGACGGTGACGAACTTGCAGCCCAGCTTGGCCAGCATCACGCCCGACACCTCACCGGTGTAGGCGCCGGAGTCGTGCGCGGAGATGTCCTGCGCGCCGTACGTCATCGACAGCTTGTCGCCGTCGACCAGGGTCTGCACGCTGCGGATGTCGGTGAACGGCGGCAGCACCGCCACGTCGACCTTCGCGTAGTACTTCTCCGGCAGCGCGAAGGCGATCTTCTGCACCAGCGCGATCGCCTCGAGGTGGTTCTGGTTCATCTTCCAGTTGCCGGCGATGAACGGCTTGCGTGCCACTAGTTCTTCTCCTCCAGGGCGGTCACGCCCGGCAGTTCCTTGCCTTCGAGGTACTCGAGCGAGGCCCCGCCACCGGTGGAGATGTGCGAGAAGCCGTCTTCGGGCAGGCCGAGCTGGCGCACCGCGGCCGCGGAGTCGCCGCCGCCGACGACGGTGAAGGCGTCGCTCTTGACCAGGGCTTCGGCGACGGCGCGGGTGCCGCCGGCGAACGCCTCGAACTCGAACACGCCCATCGGGCCGTTCCAGAACACGGTCTTGGCGTCGGCCAGCTTGCTCGCGAACAGCTCGCGCGTCTTCGGGCCGATGTCCAGGCCTTCGCGGTCGGCCGGGATGGCCGTGGCCGCGACGACCTCGTGCTCGGCGTCGGCCGAGAACCCGGTCGCGGCGAGGACGTCGACCGGCAGGACCAGTTCGACGCCGCGCTTCTCGGCCTCGGCGAGGAAGCCCTTCACCTGGTCGAGCTGGTCGGCCTGCAGCAGCGACTTGCCGACCTCGTAGCCCTGGGCCTTGAGGAAGGTGTACGCCATGCCGCCGCCGACGAGCAGCCGGTCGACCTTGGTCAGCAGGTTCGCGATGACGCCGAGCTTGTCGGACACCTTCGCGCCGCCGAGCACGACCACGTACGGCCGCTGGACGTCGTCGGTGAGCTTCTCCAGCACGTCCAGCTCGGCCAGCACGAGGCCGCCCGCGTACGCCGGGAGCACCGAGGCGACCTCGTAGACCGAGGCCTGCTTGCGGTGCACGACGCCGAAACCGTCGGAGACGAACGCGCCGCCCGGGACGAGCGCGCCCAGCTCGGCGGCCAGCTCGGAGCGGTCCACGGCGTCCTTGCTGGTCTCGCGCGCGTCGAAGCGCACGTTCTCCAGCAGCACGACGCCGCCGTCGGCGAGGCCGGCGGTGAGCGCCTTGGCGGACTCGCCGACCAGGTCACCGGCCAGCGTGGCCTCGGCGCCGAGCAGCTCGGAGAGCCGCTTCGCCACCGGGGCCAGCGTGTACTTGGGGTCCGGTTCGCCCTTGGGGCGGCCGAGGTGCGCGGTGACGACGACTTTCGCGCCCGCGTCGGCGAGCTTCTTGATCGTCGGCAGCGCCGCGCGGACGCGGCCGTCGTCGGTGATGCGATCCCCGTCGAGCGGGACGTTCAGGTCGGAACGCACGAGTACGTACCGGCCCTGAACGCCCTCGCCCAGCAGGTCGTCGAGGTTCTTGACGGTCATCCGGCTCAGAGCTTCGAGCCGACGAGCTTGATCAGGTCCGCGAGGCGGTTGGAGTAGCCCCACTCGTTGTCGTACCAGCCGACGACCTTGACCTGGTTGCCGATGACCTTGGTCAGCGGCGAGTCGTAGATGCAGGACGCCGGGTCGGTGACGATGTCCGAGGACACGATCGGGTCGACCGAGTAGCGCAGGATGCCGGCGAGGGGGCCCTCGGCGGCGGCCTTGTAGGCGGCGTTGATCTCCTCGACCGTGGCGGTCTTCTTCAGGGTCACCGTGAGGTCGGTGGCCGAGCCGGTCGGCACCGGGACGCGCAGCGCGAAGCCGTCCAGCTTGCCCAGCAGCTCCGGCAGCACCAGGCCGATCGCCTTCGCGGCACCGGTCGAGGCGGGCACCACGTTCAGCGCGGCGGCGCGGGCGCGGCGGAGGTCCTTGTGCGGGCCGTCCTGCAGGTTCTGGTCCTGCGTGTACGCGTGGATCGTGGTCATCAGGCCCTGCTCGATGCCGAACGAGTCGTTGAGGACCTTCGCCAGCGGGCCGAGGCAGTTGGTGGTGCACGAGGCGTTGGAGATGATGTTCTGCGAGCCGTCGTACTTGTCGTCGTTGACGCCGAGCACCACGGTCAGGTCCTCGCCCTTGGCGGGCGCGGAGATGATGACCTTCTTGGCCCCGCCGGCGATGTGCGCCTTGGCGGCGTCGGCGTTGGTGAAGAAGCCGGTGGACTCGACCACGACGTCCACGCCCAGGTCGCCCCAGGGCAGGTTGGCCGGGTCGCGCTCGGCGAGGGCCTTGATGGTCTTGCCGTCCACAACGATGCCTTCGTCGCTGACGCTGACCTCACCCGGGTAGCGCCCCAGGATCGAGTCGTACTTCAGCAAGTGGGCCATGGTGGCGACGTCGCCGAGGTCGTTGAAGGCGACGACCTCGATGTCGTGGCCGCTGGCCTGCACGGCGCGGAAGAAGTTGCGGCCGATGCGGCCGAAGCCGTTGACACCTACGCGAACGGTCACTGCTGCCACTCCTCTGAGGATCGGCCGGAGTCCCGGCCGTGACTTGCGGGCTCGCGGCCACCCTAGCGTGCGGGCATGCGCGTCCCTGACTGCCCTGACGAGACTTCCACCACTTGGCGAACGGGTCAAGAATCGATTAAGAAGCCTAGGGGAATCCGGGTGATCGGTTCACCTGATCTTCACCTGGACCACGGTGGACCGGGACGGCGCGTGGTCCGGCGGTTCGGGCAGGCCGCACGCGGTGCGGGCCGCGGCCCGGCTGGTACTGGCCGGTAGCCGGCGCGGACGACTGGATCGTTCAAGCCACCACCGCGATCGGCGGCGGCTCCGACAGGCCGGCGCACTCCCGGGTGACGGGCTCGATTCAGAGCCGCGACGCGCGTTCACTCCGCCAGCTCCCGCTCCAGCGGCGTGCGGAACCGGGGGATCACCCGGACCACGCCGAACCACTTCGCGCAGCGGTCCGCCGCCGCCTCGACCGCCGCTTTCTCCTCCGCGCCGATGTCCTCCAGCAGCCGGAACACCACTTCGCCCGACTCGCGCTGGGCCCAGCCGCCGACGATGCGGCCGTTCGCCCAGACCGTCGGGCCCACGTTGCCGAACCGGTCGAACAGTGCCGCCTTGTGCTCGCCGAGGAACCAGCCGCGCTCCTGCCAGCCCATCGGGGTCGGGTCGAGGCACGGGAGGAACGCCGCCCACACCGGCGGCTCGGGCACCGGCTCGAGGTCGTCGGCCAGCGCCACCCCCGCCGCGCCGTCCAGGTCGACCTCCACCGTGTCCAGCCCGGCCAGGGCCTTCCTCGTCTGCCCGAGCGTCCAGCCGGCCCACCAGCGCAGGTCCGTCAGCGGGGCCGGGCCGTACGCGCGCAGCCAGCGCCGCGCCAGCTCGACGCGGGCCGCCTCCGCCTCCCAGACCGTGAGGGCGGCACCCACCCAGTCCTCCAGCGGGTGCCAGACGTACTGGGTGCTGAGCCAGGTGCCGCGCGGGCGGCCGCGGACGATCCGGCCGTCCACCGCCAGCTGGAACAGCACCCGGCTGGTGACGTTGCCGATCGCCTCGTACGGCTTGCCCTTCGACATCTGCAGCCGCTGCCGCAGCCGGGGTTCGGCCTCGCTCAGCTGCTGCGCGGTCGCCGAGCCGAGGCCCCGCAACGCGGCTTCGACCGCCGTTTCGACGTCGACGAGCCACTTTCCCGGCTCCGGCACGTTTTCCGGGTACCCCTGCTGCCCGAGGTGCTGCTCCAGCAGCTTCCGCTGTTTCGCCGCGATGTCCGCCGAGCAGCCGGCCTGCACGAGAGCCGCGGTCTCCAGGCCGGTGACGAACACCGTGCGGCGCATGCCGAGCAGCCGCAGCACCGTGCGGTCGTCGTACAGCGCGCGCTCGACCTCGGCGATCGCGGGCCCGTCGAGCCGGGCGGCCGCCGAGAGGTGGACGGTCGCCGGGTCGGTGGCGTGCAGGGCGACTACGCCCGCGACGGCGTCTTCGACCGTCGCCGCGGGCGCGGCCAGGTGGTGGCGGACGCCGAGGCGGGCCCGGCGCTGGGCGGTGGAAATCTTCGGAGGCACCCCGAAGTCCTACCATCCGGCACCGACGAAAACGCGTGGTCACCCCGTGACCTCGGGCGCTAGCCTCGCGGGCATGGTCTCCAGCGCGCACCTCGCGGCCTTCGCCGCGCTGACGTTCCTGATGGTCGTGGTCCCCGGGCCGAGTGTGCTGTTCACGATCAGCCGCGCGCTGACCGTCGGGCGGCGCGACGCGCTCCTCACCGTCGCCGGCAATTCGGTCGGGGTGTACACGCAGGTCGTCGCGGTCGCGTTCGGCCTCGGCGCGCTCGTGACGACGTCGGCCGCGGCGTTCACCACGATCAAGGTCGCCGGCGCGGTCTACCTGGTGTACCTGGGGATCCAGGCGGTGCGCCACCGCCGGCGGCTCACCGACGCGATGGCCGCGCGGGTCGGCGCGACGCCGGGCCGGGTGGTCACCGTGCTGCGCGACGGCTTCGTCGTCGGCTTCGCGAACCCGAAGTCGATCGTCTTCCTGGCGGCGCTGCTCCCCCAGTTCGTCGACCCGGCCGCCGGGTCGGTGCCGGCCCAGATGCTGGTGCTGGGCCTGTGCCTGCCCGCCATCGCGCTGGCCACCGACAGCGCGTGGGCGCTGGTCGCGGGCACGGCGCGGGCGTGGTTCGCCCGCTCGCCGCGCCGGCTGGAAGCCCTCGGCGGCACCGGTGGCCTGGTGATGATCGGCCTCGGCACGACGCTGGCGTTCACCGGCCGCAGCGACTGACCCGCAAGTCCGTGAAGGCCTCCTTCAGGGACTCAGAGTCCCTGAAGGAGGCCTTCACGGCTTTGCCGCCGGGTCGCGCAGCACCAGGTCCAGGAGACCGGGGAACGCGGCGTCGAATTCGGGGCGGCGCAAGCGGTTCAGGCGTCGTGGGCCTTCGTCGCGTTGTTCGATCAGGCCCGTCGCGCGCAGCACGCCGAAGTGGTGGCTGAGCGTCGCCTTCGCCACCGGGAGGTCGAACGTGCCGCACGCCTTAGTCCACTCCGGTACGGCCGCGAGCTCGCGCAGGATGCTGCGGCGCACCGGGTCGGCGACGGCGGAGAGGGCGTCCTGCAGCGCGACGTCGCCGGGGAGCACGTGGGTCAGGCCGCGAGCCCGCGCGGTCACCGCAGGGCCTCGGCCAGGCCGGCGCGCCACTCGTCAGGCAGCCCGTCCAGCTGGACGACGACCTGGTCCGCGCCCGCGTCCCGGTACTCCCTCAGCCGCGCCACGACGGCGTCGAAGTCACCCCACACGGTGACGCCGTCGACCAGCCGGTCCGACAGGTCCGCGACGTCGGCGTCGGTGAAGCCCATCCGGCGGAAGTTGTTCGCGTAGCCGGGAACGCCGGACAGGAACCGCAGCGAACCGCCCCGGACGACCTCCCGCGCCGCGGCGGCGTCGGTCTCGGCGACGACGGTGAGCAGCACCGCCAGCTGCGCGTCCGCGCCGAGGATCTCCCGCGCCGACGCGACGTAGTCGGTGGTCACCAGGAACGGGTACGCGCCCGCCGCGCGGGCCCGCGACAGCTCCAGCATCTTCGGCCCCAGCGCCGACAGCATGCGCGCCGACGCGGGCACGACGTCGTCGATCTCGTCGAGGTAGTCGTTCAGCGCGGCCAGCGGACGCGGGCCGTGCGCCCCGCCCAGCCCGGCGACGAACCGGCCGGCGGGCAGGTCCAGGTAGGCCCGGGCCACCTCGGCGGCCGGCACCCGGTCGATCGAGAGGATCCCGCTGGCCACCGGGATCCGCCGGGTCCCGTGGACGACCTCGGCGATCAGCGGCAGCGAGTTCCCCTGCCCGCCGGGCAGCCACAGCGTGTCGTAGCCCAGCTCTTCCAGTTCGACGGCGGTCGCGACGGCGGCCTCCGGCTCGGCGGTGTTCAGCGCGGCGCCCAGCGCCCCCAGCTTCGTCATGCGCGGGTGAACCTCCGGCCGCCGCCCGATGTTCCCGTCACGCCGTCTGTTCGTCCTCAGCGGAATCCACCGTGTTTTCGACGCGGGTGAACATCCGCGTCGCCGAGAGCCGCGCGACGCCGTCCGGGTCGCCGAGGTCGTCGAGGGAGTTGCGGATCGTCGAGTCGACCGACAGGTACTTCCGGCCCGCGCGCAGGTCGGCGTCGTTGCGCAGCCGGACGATCAGCGGGAACTCCGCGAGCGCGCCCGCGTCGAACAGGCCCGTCGTGTAGATCAGCTGGACGCCCAGCGCCTCGGCGACCGCCCGCTGCAGTTCCAGCAGGTACCCGGCGGACGCGCGGCCGATCGGGTTGTCCAGGAACAGCACGCCGGAGTGGCGGTTGCGGACCTTGCCGCGGTTGTTGGCGCGCAACGCCGCGAGGGTGCAGTAGAGGATGATCGCCGCGGTCAGCTGCTGGCCGCCCGAGAACACGTCGCGGATCTCCGAGACGCGCTGGCGTTCGGTCCGCAGCACCGAGTCCGGCTTGAGCATGTCGACGCGGAAGCCCTTGGGCGCCGCGGCCCGGACGCCGCGCAGCACCAGGGAAAGCCCGTCGCGCTTGACGTCGCGGCCGTCCGCGGTCTTGCCCACCGCGGCCTCGTCGACGACCTCGCCGAGCTTCTCGGTGAGCGCGTTGTCCTCCAGCTCGGTGAACCGGATGCGCAGGAACTCCTGCCCGGACCAGTCGCCGAGGCCGTCGGGCAGCCGCGAGACGCGCTGGGCCGAGCGCAGCTGCCGGAGCGCGCCGTCGACCATGCCCTGCAGGCGGGTGATGATGCCGCCGCGGTGCCGGTCGATCTGGGCGAGGTCGTCGGTGAGCGAGCGCAGCCGCGGCCGCAGCGCCTCCGCCCACTCGGCGGCGTGCGCCGGGAGCTGGTCGCGCTTGACCGAGATGACCTGCTGCCGCACCGGCGTGCTCAGCTTCTCGAAGCGCTTCTCCGTCGCGTACTGGGCCAGCTGGTCCGCGGCCTCGCGCACCCGCCGGTCACCCGCGTCGGCGGCGTCCTGGGCTTCACCCAACGTCGCGTTCAGCCGCGTGTGCTGGGCCCGCGCGGTGTCGACGTCGCCGTCGTAGGCGGCCGCGTCCTTGTCGGTGACCAGGTGGGCGAGGGAGTCGGCGAGCAGCGAGAACCCGGACGCGGAGTTGCGCGCGGAGTCCAGGGTCTCCTCGGCCGCCGCCCGGCGTTCCTGCAGCTCCTCCCACTTCCGCGCGGCCACGGACATCTCCAGGCCGGCGGCGTCGATCAGCTCCAGGCCGTGCTCGATGTCGCGCGGCTTGTCGCCGGTGACGCCGTTCTGCAGCGGCAGCACGTCCAGCTCGGCACGCCGCGTCGAGACGAGCCCGATGGCCTCGGTCCGCTCGTCTTCCAGGCCGTCGACGACGCGGCGGGCGCGCGCGAGGGCCGCCGCGCGGGCGGACGCGTCGGAGCCGTCGGGCGTCTCCAGCAGCTCGGCGGCGGTCGCGCGGACGGCCTCGTCCAGGGACTCCACGGCCGAGCCCGCGGCCGCTTCGGCCGACTCGGCCTGCTCAAGCTCGGCCCGCAGGTCACTGCCGACCTCGACCTTCGCGTACGACTCGGACGCCGACAGGTAGGTCCGGCGCAGGGCGTCGACCGGCTCGGCGGGCGGCCCGTCCGCAGTGCCGTCGACGTCGGCCGCGCCCGGGACCTCGGCGAGTTCGGCGCGGGCGGTGGTCGCGGTCCGGCGGTGGCCGTCGGCCGTGCGCTGCTCCTCTCCCGCCTGCTCCCGCAGCCGCGCGGCCTTGCCCGCGGCGTCGGAGGCCTGCAGGTCGGCGCGCTCGGCGACCTCGGTGGCGCGCTCGACGTCCTCGGTCCACTCCGCGATCCGGGCACTCCTCGTGCCCAGCTCGCCGAGCTTCCGCGCCCGCTCCTCGGTCTCGGCCGCCGCGGCCCGCAGCTCCGGGACACGCTCGCGCAGCGACGCCGTCTTTTCGCTCAACCGCGCGAATTCCGCGTCGGCCTGCGCCAGGGCCGTGCGCGCGGACTCGCGCGCGGTCCGGGCCGCCTGGGCCTGTTCGGCGAGCGTCGCGACGGCGCCGGGCGGGTAGTCCTCGCGCCAGGTGGTGAGCTTCCAGGTGAGGGCGCCGTCGGCGGCCAGCTTGGCGGACAAGGCTTCCAGCCGCCGCTGCCGCTCGGTGTTGCGCCGCGCCACGGCTTCGCGCTCGGCGTCCGCGGCCTCTTCGTCGTACATCGCGGGGTTCGGCGGGACGAGGAACTCGACGCCGGGCGCGGCGGGTGCCTCGGCCAGCAGCGCCTCGGTGGTGCCGACGGCGATGATCGCGCTCGGCAGCAGCCGCCGCGACGTCAGTACCTCGCGGGCCCGGTCCGCGTGGGCGACGTCGTTGAGCAGGACGCCGGAAACCAGCTGCGGCAGGCTTTCCAGCACTTCGGCGCGCCGCCCGGCGTCCAGTTTGGACAGATAGCGCCAGCCGGACCACGCGGTGATCCCGGCTTCCTCCAGGGCGTCCAGCGCGGCTTGGACGTCCTGCGGGGGCGGCAGCAGCCCGCCGGAGCCGAGCGCGGTCAGGGCCCGCTCGTCGGCGGACTCCTCCATCCGCAGCGCTGTCTGCTCCTTCTCGACGGCCGCGCTCGCTTCGCGCAACCGCTCCAGCAGCACCGGAAGATCGCTTTCGAGGGCGACGTCGTCCGCGCCGAGCAGCTCGACCAGCCGGCCCTCGGCGGCGAGCGCGTCGGTGCGGCGGTGGGCCCGGTCGAGGTCCTCGGTGGCGCGCTCGAAGCGGTCCAGGGTGGTGCCGGCGAGCTGGTGCGCTTCGTTCACGGTCCGTTGCGCCGCTTGGAGATCCGCCGCGACGCGGTCGAGCTCCTGCTCGCGCCGGGCCAGTTCGGCGGTCGCCGCCTCGGCCGCGGACCGTGCCGCCCGGGACGCGTCGGCGACGTCGGCGTCCGAGGGCAGCAGCCCGCCGCGGACGGCGTTCTGGACCTCTTCGCGCAGCTCGGTGATCCGCGTGGTCAGGCCGCGGGCCTCGGCCCGCCGCCCGGCCGCGAGGTTCGCGGCCTCGTCGCGTTCGGTCTGTGCCTTCTCCGCCTCCGCGCGCAACGCGCCCGCGTGGGCCTCGGCCTTGTCGGCCTGGCGCTGGGCGTCCTGCGCCAGGGACTGCAGGCCCCGGGCCAGCGCGGCCGCGGCGGTGTTGCGCGCCTGCAGGGCCGGGCGGGCCTTCTCCTCGCGGTTGCCGACGAGCTCGCGCAGGTCCTTCGCCTTGCGGGCGGCATTGAGCTGGTTGAGCACGGTCGCCGTCTCACGCCAGGCTTCGGCCGCTGTCTTCGCTTCGGCCATCTCGGCGTCGACGCGCTTGCGGGCCTCCTGGGCCTCGTCCAGGCGCAGCACCGCGACCAGCCGCCGCAGCTCCGTGACGCCGGCCGCGAGTCGCCGGTGGTCGCCTTCGGCCAGCTTCTCCGCGGTCTTGACCTCGGCGACGTGGTCCTCGAGCCCGGACAGCCGCGCGTTCTCCAGCTCGTTGCGCGCGACGACCCGGCCGGCCAGCTCGGCCATGTCGGCCCGCGCGGCTTCGGCGATCTTCCGGGACGCGGCCGCGACGCCTTCCTCGGCGGCCAGCGGCCCGAGCAGATCGAGGGCGCCGGCGACAAAATCGCGTTCCGACAACAGGTCCCCGCGCTGAGCGAGGTTGTGCGAGTAGGTCGAGACGACCTCCGCGAGGTCCTTCGGCTCGTCCTCGGAGACGACGGCGCGCAGCAGGAACTCGACGAACGCCTCGTCGGTGCCGAACGCGAACGCGTCCGCCGCTTCACCTTCGCCCGCGTTCATCGCGCGCTGGTAGCGGAACAGCTCGGTGTCGAGGCCGAGGGTGTCGAGCCGGCCGGTCCACTCGTGGTGGCGCCGGGTCCACGACAGCTCCAGCTCGGGCTCGGCCAGCTGGGCCGCGGCGAGCTTGTCGTGGAAACCGGACATGGTGAGCAGCCGGCCGTCCTGCGTCATCGGCAGGGAGTCGAGCGCCAGCGCCGAGGTCGGGCGGAAGCAGTACCAGGAGTCGGCCAGGTTCTCCGAGTCCGAGGAGACGACGTGCCCGCGCCATTCGGAGACCTTGCCGGTGATGATCCGGTGGCCGGTCTCGACGTGCAGCCACTCCAGCACGACGTGCGAGACGTCCTTGGCGGCGACGAACTTCTCGAGCACCTTCGTGCTCGTGGTGCCGACGACCTGGCGGCGGCCGGGCAGCATCACCGAGAAGATCAGCTTGATGAGGACGGACTTGCCGCCGCCGTTCTCCAGGAACAGCACGCTCGCCGGGGACGGACGGCGCAGCTCGGCCGGCCCGGTGGCGTGGATGCCGGCGCTGAACAGCGCGTCCTGCTGGGGCGCGGTGATCTTGGCGCCGACGCCGCTGAAGTCGAGCACGACGTCCTGGTAGCGGGCACCCGCCGGACCCACGGAATGCAGGCGGACCCGCGAAAGCTCGTACATCTACTCCCCTTAGAGCGTGTCCGACGACGTCGCGCGCAGCGTGCCGCCGTCGTTCGCGACGGCCACGACGTCCAGCGCGAGCAGGTCGTCGAAGGCGGCGTCGGCGGCGAGTTCGCGGACCTGGATCTGGTAGCGCGGTGTGGTGCGGTAGGTGCCGCCCTGTTCGTCGCTCACCGGGACCAGGAAACCCTGGTCGGCGAGGAAGCGCAGGGCGCGCGAGACCATGCCGCGGGTGGTGTCGGCGGCGAGGCGGCCGTCCTTGGTGGCCGCCGCGGCCGGACGCCTCGTGTACGCCCGCCAAGCCTGCTCCAGCTCGGGCGCGTCGGCCAGCGGGTCGTTGTTGGCCTCGGCCTGGGCGGCGCGTTCGTCGAGCATGCGGGCGGCTTCGCGGACCATCGCGTCGACCTGTTCGACGCTGACGCGGCCGATGTAGGTGTCGTTGGCGAGGTCGTCCGGGCGGGGGTAGCCGAGCGCGGCGGCGGCGAGGTGGATCAGGCCGTGCAGCACCTTCTCGGTGTCGCGGCGCTCGCGGATCTTGGCCTGGCGGGCGTAGGAGTCCATCTTGATCTCGAACACGGACTCGTCGGTGGCCGCGAGGACCGCGCCGGCCTGCTGGTTGACCTCCAGGACCATCAGCCCGAGCCCGGAGGCGACGGCGTGGGTGAGCGCCTTGAACGCGTTGTCCTCGCCGTAGCGGCGCACGAGGTCGCCGTAGACGACGTCGCGGGCGGGCAGCTGCTTGGGCCGCATGCCGAACGCGACCAGGCGGGCCGCGGCTTCGGCGTCCACGCTGCTGTGGGACAGCGCCATTACGCGACTTCCTCTTCTTCGTCGGCACGCTCTACGGCGGCGGTGGACAGGAGCAGGTCGGCGCCGCCGAAATCCGGGTCGTCGAGCAGCGTGCCGTCGTCGACGGCGAGCAGCACCGAGCGGTCCCCCTGGCGCCGCGCGGCGCCGACCCCGGGACTGTAGGCGTGCACCGCGCGCAGCGCGACCAGGGCCGCGAGCCCGGGCTGGCGGCTGCGGCGGGCCTCGTCGAGCAGGCCGGAGAGCCGTCGTGGCACCTCGGGCAGGTCGAGCAGTTCGTCGGCGCGGCGCCAGACGTCGTCGCCGAACTTGTCGGTGACGTCGGCGGGCATCAGCTCGGGCTCCGGGATCTCGCCGACCAGCTGGTCACGCTCGGGCGCAGGGCGCAGGAGCAGCGAGACCAGCGCCGACAGCGACGGGACGACCGGCGCGGCGATGCCGGCGACGGCGTGGAAGAAGCGCTCGGCCGGGGTGACGGCGTCGGCCAGCGGCAGCCCGAGGGTGGGCACCAGGAGCTGGCCGAACAGGTCGAGCGTCGCGCGCTGCGGCGGGCCGGAGAACTGCTGGCGGTCCTGCTCGGCGCGGAACACCGCGCCCGCGTCGGCCAGCCGGGACTGCAGGCGGGTGTGCCGGCGGATGCAGTCGCCGACGATGTCGACGAGCTCGGCGGCACGGCGCTTGCGGTCGAGGTCCTCGGTCTCGTCGCGGGCGGTGGTGATGTTCTTGAGGATCGCGTTCTCGGCGCGGAAGCGGGCTTCGATGTGGCTCAGCGCGCTGTCGAGCAGCTCCGGGACCTCGCGCTCCCAGTCGACCGACCGGACGTCGCGGCGGGTCGCGTCGAGCTTCGCGCGCAGCACCTCGCCGTACTGGACGGTCCGGTAGCGGGCCTGCTCGGCGGCCAGTTTCGCGTCGGCCAGCCGGCCCCGCGCGATCAGGTTCTCGAGCTTGACCTCGGCCGCGATCTGCGCCGACTCGACGTCGGTGTCGAGGGCGCCGACGAGCACGTTGATCGCCTCGTCGGTGGCGCGCAGGTAGACCTCGCCGTCCCGGGCGGCCAGCTCGACCAGCAGCTTGAAGTCAAACTGGCGGCGCTGGTAGCCACCCGGTCCCATCGAGCCGTAGACGCGCCGGAAGCCGCGGTCGGTGGTGCCGACGTTGATCAGGTTGTCCAGGACCCACTTCGCGACGCGGACGTGTTCCTCCGGCATCCGCGACGGCGCCTGCGCGGCGATGAACGGCAGCAGCCGGTCGATGACCTCGTCGTGGCCGGCGCCGGTGTCGAAGTCCATCGCGATGGTGACCTGGTCGATCGTGTGCAGCGCGATCTCGGCCATCTGGTAGATCGTGGCGTCGGCCCAGTCGAGCTTCGCCTTCCGCGCGTCGAGGTCGTGCAACGGCGCGGTGCAGGCGAGCGCCTTGAGGCGGCGCGTCAGCCCTTCGTCGGCCAGGCCCTGGCCCCCGGTCTCGTCGTCTCGCACAGCAGGCCAGGCTAGTCGGCCACCCTCTGCACACGCGCGGGTGACGGGCTAACGTCGCTCTCATGCGTGAGATGAGCCGTGACGAGTGGTGGCAGTTCGCGTCCGAGGGCACCCGGACGGGCATGCTCGGCCTGGTCAGGAAGGACGGCTCACCGATCGTGACGCCGATCTGGTTCCTGCTGAACGAGGGCCCGGACGGTGACGAGCTGATCTTCACCACCGGCACCGGGACGCTGAAGGGCAAGGCCATCGCGCGCGACGGGCGGATCTCGCTGGCCGTCGACGACCAGCGGCCGCCGTTCTCCTACGTGCAGTTCACCGCCGAGGCGCGGCTGACCCAGGACGACGACATGCTGGCCTGGGCGACGCGGCTGGGCAGCCGGTACATGGGCGCCGAGCAGGGCGAGGCGTACGGCAAGCGCAACGCCGTCCCCGAGGAGTCACTCGTCCGGGCGAAAATCACGAAGGTGATCGCCCGGGCGGACATCGCCGGCTGAACCCGCCGCCCACCTGCGGATCGCTGCTAATCTCGCGGTGGGGGTGGGGGTTCATGCTTTCAGGTGGGGACAGCAGGCGCGAAGCCGTGACGGCGATGGTGAACGCCGGGCAGCGGGAACTGGTCGCCGAGCTCGAGCGGCTGGACGGCGGGGCCCGCTTCGGCCGGTCCGGCTGGGAGCGGCCCGGCGGGGGCGGCGGGCAGGCGCGGCTGCTGGAGAACGGTGACGTCTTCGAGCGGGCCGGCGTCGACTGCTCCGCGGTGTACGGCGAGCGGCTGCCCGAAGCGGTCGCCCACCAGCACGGGCTGGACCCGGACAGCGGCTTCTTCGCGACCGGGCTGTCGGTGGTGATCCATCCGCGCAACCCGTACGTGCCGGCGTTTCACGCCGATTTCCGGTACTTCGAGTCCGGCGGCACGTGGTGGTTCGACGGCGGCGCGGACCTGACGCCGTGCTACGGCTTCGCGGACGACGCGGCGCACTTCCACCGCACGCTCAAGACGTACTGCGACACCTTCGACCCGGCGTTCCACGCGCAGGCCAAGCGCGCCTGCGACGAGTACTTCACGCTGCCGCACCGCGACGAGACGCGCGGCGTCGGCGGCATCTTCTTCGACCACCTGCACCCCGAGGGCCCGCACGGCTGGCACCGCGCGGCCGCCTTCGCCGCGGCGGGCATCGCCACGATCGCGCCCGCGTACCTGCCGATCGTGCGGCGCCGCAAGGACCTCCCCCACGGCGACCGCGAGCGGCAGTGGCAGCTCTACCGCCGCGGCCGGTACGTGGAGTTCACCCTGGCGCACGACCGCGGCACCCGGTTCGGGCTGCAGACCGGCGGCTACGTCGAGGCGATCCTGATGGCGCTGCCGCCGCTGGCGCGCTGGGAGTTCGAGCTGACGCCGGAGCCGGGCAGCCCCGAGGCGGCGCTCACGGAGTTCCTGGTGCCGCGGGACTGGGCGGGCGAAGAGGCGGTCCCGGAGACCCGGATCGCGGGCTGACACCCGGCGACGGCACGAGATCGGTGTGACCGCGGGGTCCCGAGGTTGCCGTGCCGAAGGGCGACGCGCCCGATGTGGCGTCGGGTGCGTCCGGCGAGGCCCGCGCAACCCCTCGGTACTGGGCCGTCCGGGCGCATCCGCCCCGCTGAGCGGGAAGCCGGGTTTCACCGTGGGTGAGCGCGGGTGTCCGGTATTGACACGACCCGCTCGGACGGTGTGTGATCCCTCCATAGATAGGAAACTTTCCTAACTATTTCTGGAGGTCCCCGTGGCACCCCGCCTCCCTTGGCGCGTGGCTGTGGCCGGTACCGCCGTCGCGGCGCTCGGCTTCAGCGCGTTCACCCCCCTTGCTTCAGCGGCCACCACCGCGGCGACGGACTACGAGTCCGAGAACGCCGTGATCTCCCAGGGCGTCGTCGAGTCGAACCACGCCGGCTACTCCGGCACCGGGTTCGTCAACTTCGACAACGTCGCCGGCAGCTACGTCGAGTACTCGGTGAACGCCGCGCAGGCGGGCACGCACACGCTGACCTTCCGCTACGCCAACGGAACCGCCGACAACCGGCCGGTGAAGCTGATCGTCGACGGCGGCGACAAGGGCACCGTCGACTTCCCCGCGACCGGCGCCTGGACGACGTGGCAGACCGTCACCGCGACCGTGCAGCTGACCGCCGGGGTCACCAAGGTCCGCACCACCGCGACCACCGCGAACGGCGGGCCGAACGCGGACAAGCTCACCGACACGTTCACCGCGCCGAGCGACAGCGAACCGCCGTCGCCGCCGTCGAACCTGGCCGCCACGAACATCCTGCCGACCGCCGCGACGTTCTCCTGGACGGCCGCGACCGACAACGTCGGCATCGTGCGCTACGAGATCAACCGCGGCGGCAACATCCTCAAGACCGTCGGCGGCACCACGACTTCGGCGACCGTGGACAACCTGACGCCCAACACCGCCTACGACATCTCGGTCGGCGCGTACGACGCCGCGGGCAACCCGTCGCAGCAGAGCAACGTCGTCGCCTTCACCACCCCGCCGAGCGACGACACGACACCGCCGAGCGTGCCCGGCAGCCTGCGCTCGACCGGCGTCACGGCGAACAGCGTTTCCTTGGCGTGGAACGCTTCCACGGACAACGGTGGCACGATCACCGCCTACGACGTCTTCCAGGGCGCCACGAAGGTCGCGTCCACGACGTCGCTCACCTCGACGGTGACGAACCTGAGCCCGAACACGTCCTACACCTTCACGGTCAAGGCGCGGGACCCGAACGGGAACAGCTCCGCCGCAAGCAACGCGGTGACCGTGAAGACGAGCGCGCCGGGTGGTGCCGGGGGCATCCCGGAGTACGACAAGGACATCACGAAGGTCGACCTCGGCTGGGCGGTGGACTTCCTGCCGAACGGCAACGCGCTGGTGACCGAGCGGGACCGGTTCGAAATCCTGCTCGTGACGCCGGCCGGCCAGAAGACCACGCTGGGCACGGTGCCGGGCGCGGTGACCACCACCGGCGAAGGCGGCGTGCTGGGCCTGGCGATCTCGCCGAACTGGGCGAGCGACCACGCGATCTACGTCTACCACACGGCTTCCGGCGACAACCGGATCGTGAAGATGACCTACGACGGCACCAAGCTGTCCTCGACGTCGACGCCGGTGCTGACCGGGATCGCGAAGAACCGCTACCACAACGGCGGCCGGATCAAGTTCGGCCCGGACGGCAAGCTCTACGCCACCGTGGGCGACGCGAAGAACAGCGACAACGCGCAGAACAAGAGCTCGCTCAACGGGAAGATCCTGCGGCTGAACGCCGACGGGTCGGCGCCGAGCGACAACCCGTTCTACGCCACCGGGGGCAACGCGCGCTACGTCTACAGTTACGGCCACCGCAACCCGCAGGGCCTGGCCTGGGACTCGCGCGGCCAGCTGTGGGCGGCGGAGTTCGGCGAGAGCAGCCTGGACGAGCTCAACCTGATCCAGAAGGGCGGCAACTTCGGCTGGCCCAGCTGCGAGGGCACGCAGGGCAGCTGCAGCGGCTTCATCGCGCCGAAGAAGACCTGGCCGACGTCGCAGGCCGGGCCGTCCGGTGTGGAGATCGTCAACGACTGGATCTACATCGCCGGCGTCACCGGTGAGCAGCTGTTCGCGACGCAGATCAACGCGGCGGGCACCGGCGTCGGCACGGTGTCGACGCTGTTCTCCGGCCGCTGGGGCCGGCTGCGCTCGGTGACGAAGACACCGGACGGCGGGCTCTGGCTGACGTCCACGAACAACGACAAGAACGGCGGCACGCCGAGCGTCCTGGACAACGTGATCGTCCGGCTGAAGTTCCCCGCCGCCCACTGACCGCGGCTGGGGTGACCGGAGCGGCGCCGGTCACCCCAGCCGCGCTTCACACCGGCTCGGCGGTGACCCGCTCGAGGTGGGCGTCCACGTCGAAGCCGTGTTCCTCCAGCCGGCGCCGGGCGAGCAGGCGTTCGTCGGCGGTGAACAGCGCTTCGTACTCCGGACGGAGCATCGTCGCCTCGGAGCTGCGGGCGAGCTGGTTCTTCTCCCAGAGCAAGGCGAACCCGCCCGCGGTCCCGGCACCGCGCAGCAGCCGGCGGGCGGCCTCGACACCGCCGTGCTCGCGGACCATCCGTTCGAATTGGAGCGGCCGATAGCCGTAGTCGGTGGCGAGAACCCGGCAGCCGTCGAGCAGGTCATCCGTGAACCGCCGGGCCAGCCGCCGGTCGGCGACGGGAACGGTTTCGGGCAAGTCGGACATACCACACCTCTCGACGGGACACTATCTTCTTCAGTCGCGCGAGAGCCCCGTTTCGCTACGTCGCGACGGCGAAAACTGTCGGTCCCTTCTGCAAAGGTGACCCCATGCGCACCGTGGTCGACGCCGAGGTTCACGTCCACTATGGACAGATCTACGTGCAGAGTGAGGGAGGCGACCCGTTCGAAGGCGACCTGACGGCGTGTTTCACCGGGCAGCGCAACGGGTTGTGCGGCGCCGCGTTCCCCGGCACGTTGTTCCTGATCACCGGCCTGCACACCGGAAACGTCGGGTTCACCGCCCGAGTCCACGAGACCGAGCCACCCGACGCGGGCTGGGAGGACGTCGTCGAAGCGCCGTTCCGCCCGGACGGCGTGACCCGCCTCGTCACCTGGGGCGGCGAAAACTCCTGGGACCTCGAACTGTCACCGGGCAATTACCGCGTGCGCTACAGCGGATCCCGGATGGACGCGGGGCACGACCGCGACACCCGGCTCGACGGCGAACCCCCGCTGGACCGCTACCTGCTCCAGTTCTGGCCCGCCGCGCCGGCGCCTGACATCGTCGTCCGGCAACGCAGCGCGATCGCCGCGTACTGGCACGGTTTCGCCCGGGAGCTGCCCACGACCGAGGAGTACACGGCGGCAGTGGCACGCGTGCGGGAGGCACGTGAGCGGGAGGCGGCGGAGGCCCTCGCCGAGGCCCAGCACGAGCGGCTGCTGCGGGAGTGGGGCGGTGCACTGCCGTCCGAACACATCCTGAACCTGCCACACACGCTGCGTGAACTGGCCAAACAGGACCGCGGGTTCATCGCGGACGCGACCGGCGCCGCGCCGGACGTCCAGCACGCGCTGGCGCGCCGGCTGGCCCGTCACGCGTTCGCGCTGGCCGGCTTGGACGGCGTCGTCTGGATCGCCGAAGGGTTGCGCGCGCTCGACGAAGGCCGCGCGCTGCCGCCGCCGTTCGACGAGCGGAGGGCGGCGTGGGATCGCCTGCTGTCGGATCCCGAGGTGCCGCGCACCCTGGTCCGCACCCCCGACGGGCGGCACGACAACGCGCTTCGGCAGGCCATGGCGTTCCCGGCGATCTTCGGCGCGGCGAAACCGGACCCGCTCGAAGCGTTGGGTGAGGCGCTGTCGGCGGCCTCGGTGACCCACGGCAGCGACAGCGCGGCGCTGTTCGCCTGGGCGCGAGCGGCCCTCGCCGAGCTCACCAGCCGAACAGGCGGTCCATGATCCGGGCGCAGCGGCCGGTCATCGCGGCCGCGTCCTCGTCCGGGCGGTCGATCCACCAGCTGATCAGCGAGTCGACCACCCCGGTCCAGACCTGGGCGACAGCCTCGATGTCGACGGGGTCGGGCAGCCCGCGCGACGTCATCAGCTGGGTCGCGCCGAGGAGGGCGAAGGCGTCCAGGCGGTGCCGGTAGTCGGCGGCCGCCGTGGCGATGTCGCCGCTGTTCGGCACCGTCGCGTCACGCAGGAGGCGCCACGCGTAGCGGTCGTGGTCGAAGGTCGTGAAGATCGCCGAAAGCACCTTCAGCGGCATCCGGTCGGGTTCACCACCCGACGCCATGGTCGTCGCGACCCCCTCGGTCAGCCGGTCGCCCGCGCGGTGCAGGCAGGCGAGGTACAGACCATCTTTCGAGCCGAAGTACTGGTACAGCAACGGTTTCGTGACGCCGACCCGGCGCGCGATCTCGACCATCGACGCGCCCGCGTACCCCGCCCGGCCGAACTCCTCGGTCCCGGCGACGACGAGCTGCGCTTCGCGCTCCTCGCGGGGCATCCCCTTGGTCCCGACCGGTCTTGACTCCGTCACGTCCGAGACCCTACCGTGCGTAAAGTGACCCGAGGGTAAGTTACCGTCGGGTCAGATCAGAGAGTCCGTTCTAGGAGGCGACGTGGCCGAGTTCCTGGCGCACCTGCGCGACCCCGTGCTGTTCGCGATCCCGGTGTTCCTGCTGTTCGTGACGATCGAGATCGTCGCCGTGCACGTGCTCGGCCACGACGACAACGTGCTCGGCTACAGCCCCGCCGACACCCGCACGAGCATGCTGATGGGCACCGTCTCGGTCGGCGTCAACGCGCTGTTCCGGCTGGTGATGCTGGTCGTCTTCGCGGTGCTGTTCGAGCTGGCGCCGGTCAAGTTCGACCCGCGCGACTGGTGGACGTGGGTGCTCATGCTGCTCGGCCAGGAGCTGGTGTTCTACGCCTACCACCGGGCGAGCCACCGCGTCCGGCTGCTGTGGGCCGGGCACCAGGTGCACCACTCGAGCGAGCACTACAACTTCTCGACGGCGCTGCGCCAGAAGTGGACGCCGTACTTCCAGCTGCCGTTCTGGTCGGTGCTGGCGCTGTGCGGCATCCCGCCGTGGCTGATCCTGACCGGCCTGTCGATCGACCTCGTCTACCAGTTCTTCGTGCACACCGAGAAGATCGGCAAACTGCCGCGCTGGTTCGAGTACGTCTTCAACACGCCGTCGCACCACCGCGTCCACCACGGCAGCGACGCCGAATACCTGGACGCCAACTACGGCGGGATCTTCATCATCTGGGACCGGATGTTCCGCAGCTTCGTCCCGGAGGGCAAGCGCCCCACGTACGGGCTGACGAAGAACATCGGCACGTACAACCTGCTGAAGGTCGGCTTCCACGAGTACGGCTCGATCCTGCGCGACCTGCGCGGCGCCCGGACCTGGCGTGAGCGCGCGGGTTTCGTGTTCGGCCCGCCCGGTTGGCAGCCCGCCGAAGCCGCTCTTCGGTCAGCGCCGGTCGGCCTGCGTCACTGAAGCATCGGGACGACGTGTCCCGGGGCCGCCGGCGCCGTCGCGCTGCCCAGGAGCCGCAACGCCGTCTCGGACGGCGAGCCGGGCTCGGCGGTGTAGGCGATCAGGCGCTGGCCCGACGTCCCCGGGATGACGAGGTTCTCGAAGCTGAGCTCGACCGTCCCCACCAGGGGATGGCGCAGGACCTTCACCCCGGAGGTGCAGGTGCGCACCGGGTGCCGGGCCCAGCGGGCCGCGAACTCGTCGGAGTTCATGGAGAGCCGGCCGACGAGCTCGGCGAGCGCGCGGTCGTCGGGGTGGCGGCCGGCGGTCAGGCGCAGCGCGGCCACGGCGAGCTGGGCCTGTTCGTCCCAGTTCGGGTACAGGTCCCGGTACCGCTCGTCCAGGAACAGCATCCGGGTCAGGTTGGGGCGGGTCGCGGGACTGTCCGGGCTCTCCGCCGGCAGGTGCGCGGCGAGCAGCGCGTGGCCCAGCTGGTTCCAGGCGAGCACGTCGTTGCGCCGGTCCATGACGACGGCCGGCACGTGCGTCATCGCCCCCAGCAGCTGACGGGCCGACGCGCTGACGTGCGCCACCCGCGGTGGCGCGGGCCGGGACCGCCCGGCGGGGCGGGCGAGGGCCTTGAGGTGGGCCGTCTCGTCGTCGGTGAGACGCAGGGTGCGCGCGATGGCCTCCAGGGTGCTGTCGGAGGCGCCGGTGGAGCGGCCCTGCTCGAGGCGGGTGTAGTGGGTGATGCTCACGTGGGAGAGCGTCGCCAGCTCCTCGCGGCGCAGCCCGGTGACGCGGCGGCGGGTCGGGTGCGGCGCGATGCCGACATCCTCGGGGCGCAGCGCGGCGCGGCGCGACTTGAGGAAGTCCCCCAGTTCGGACGAGCCGTCCACAACATGCCTCCAGGTCGACCTCGGCTGGGCGGTGGTCACGTTCTCCTCCATGATGCCCGCGGGGGCCGGACGCCGGAAGCGCCGAGGGTGGTCGTGGAATGACCACCCTCGCCCTGACGGGGCACGGCGCGGTTCTGGCTGGGAGCCCGCGTGCCGACGAGCCTTTCCCGGGACCACGTGTGCCACGGAACCCCTGAGGGAAAAGGACTCGACGTCATGTCTGTCACTGATACGGACGCGGCCGGCGCGGCGCCCGCCGGGCTCACCCCGCGGCTGCGGCTGCGGCTGGTGCTGGTCCTGCTGCTCGCGACGCAGTTCATGCTCGCGGCGGACTTCGCCATCCTGAACGTGGCGCTGCCGGTGATCGGCGGGAGCCTCGGCTTCCCCTTGGGGCACCTGCAGTGGATCGCCACCGCGTTCGCGCTGTGCGCGGCGGGTTTCACGCTGTTCTTCGGCCGGGTCGCGGACCTGTTCGGCCGCCGCCGGCTGTTCCTCGGCGGTCTCGTCGTGCTGGCCGCGGCTTCGGTGCTGGGCGGGCTGGCGCGCAACCCGGAGATGCTGATCATCGCCCGCGTCTTCCAGGGCCTGGCCACCGCCGCCGTCACCCCGGCCGCGCTGTCGCTGATGACGGTCTCGTTCCCCGAAGGCCCGCTGCGGCGGAAGGCACTCGGCCTCAACGGCGCGCTGATGTCCAGCGGCTTCACCGCCGGCGCCGTCCTCGGCGGCGTGCTGACCGACCTGCTGTCGTGGCGCTGGGCGTTCTTCGTCAACGTGCCCGTCGCCCTCGCCGTGCTGGTCATCACCCCGGCGGTCGTCAAGGAGTCCCGGCCCGACGAGCGTCCCGGGCTGGACGTGCCCGGCGCCGTCACCGTGACGCTCGGCCTGCTGGCCGTCATCTTCGGCCTCACCCAGGCGAGCGAGCGGGGCTGGGCCTCGGCGAGCGTCCTGGGCTCGCTGGTGGGCGGGGTGGTGCTGCTGGTGGTGTTCTGCGCCGTCGAGCGCAGGGTGCCCGCGCCGCTGGTGCCGCTCGGCGTGCTCCGCAGGCGGTCGGTGGCCTGGGGCAACGTCGCCGGCCTGATCGCGTTCCTCACCGAGTGCTCCCTGATCTTCCCGCTGACCCTCTACCTGCAGGAGGTGCTCGGCTTCTCCCCGCTCGCCGCCGGCCTGTCCTTCGGCGTGCTCGGGCTGGGCACGGTCACGGGCGGCGTCTGCGCCCCCAAGGTCATCGGCAAGATCGGCAGCAAGCAGACGCTGATCGCCGGCGGCCTCCTGCAGGCCGTGTTCACCGCGGCCCTGCTCGGCCTCGGCGAGGACCGGTCGTGGCTGGCGCTGATGCTGATCGCCGGCTTCGCCGGCGGTGTCGGCAACATGCTCGTCATCGTGGGCTTCATGGTCACCGCCACCTCCGGGCTCGCCGACCACGAACAGGGCCTGGCCACCGGCCTCGCCACCATGACCCAGCAGGTCGGCATCACGATGGGCACGCCGATCATGAGCGTCGTCGTCACCACCGCCGTGGCCGGCACCGGAGCCACGGCCGTCCTCGGTGGCCTGAAGGCCGCGATCGCGGTGAACGCCGCCATCGTGGTCCTCGGTCTCCTCACCAGCGCCCTGTTCCTGCGCGGCGACCGGCCGCCCGCGCGGTAACGACAGCGAGCGGGCCCGTACCGCAAAGGTCCGAAGTGGACACCGTCGGTGTCCACTTCGGACCGAAACGGTTACGCGGTGTCCTGCAGGTCCAGCTCGTTCTCCGGGCGCAGCGTCACCGGCAGGCTCGCCAGGGGCGGGCGCTGCGGGGACGTCAGGTCCGTCAGCACCAGCTCCCGCTCGACGCCGCCGGAAGACGCGCCGCGCTGGAACTGCGCCAGCATCGTGGCCGGCGGGATGGCTGTCACCAAGCGGCCGTAGCGCTCCAGGCGGTCGAACAGCGTCTGCATGATCTGGCCCGACATGCGGCCCAGCGCCTGGGTGCTCTGGTGGCGGTGCACCCGGTGACCGAGGTCGACCTGGGCCAGGGAATCGAGCCCGCGCAGTTCGAGCAGGTCGATCAGGTGGCCGATCTCGACGCCGTAGTTCACGACGAACGGGATACTCTCCAGCACCTCGCGGCGGCCCGCGTACTCGCCCGCGAGGGGCTGGACGAAGCCGGACAGCTCGGGCCAGAACATGTTGATCAGCGGCCGCGCGACGAGCTCGGTGACCCGGCCGCCGCCTTCCGGCTCGCTGCCCGCCGCGCCGTTGAGCGGGCGGTGGTAGAAGCCCTTGACGTAGGCCACCGACGGGTCGGTGAGCAGCGGGCCGAGCAGCCCGGTGACGTAGTCGGTGGTGAAGTCGTAGAGGTCGCCGTCGACGAAGACCACGAGGTCGCCGGTCGTCGCCGCGACGCCCTTCCACAGGGCCTCGCCCTTGCCCGCCAGCCCGTCGAGGGCCGGGAACACGGCGTCCTGCGCGACGACCCGCGCGCCCGCCGCGGCGGCGACCTCGGCGGTGGCGTCGGTCGAGTGGCTGTCGACGACGAGGATCTCGTCGACGAGCCGGTGGTGTTCGTGGAGTTCTTCGCGGATCGCGGTGACGATCGCGCCGACCGTCGCCTCCTCGTCGCGCGCGGGGATGACCACCGAGACGGTCGTGCCGCGTTTGGCGTCGACCAGCTGCTCTGCCGTCCAGTCGTCGGCCCTGCTGCTGCGCCGGGCGAGCCAGGTGCCGACCTCCGGCGACACCTGCAGCTGCGCGCGGTCATTGCTGTTCCGGCTCGTGCGCATGCGTTCCCCTTCCCTCGTTCGGCGTACTCCCTCCCGACCGAGGTTCGACGCGCCGCGTTTCGGCGACCACTCCCCCGTGCTACCGCGGTGTTACGAGTTCGCCCGGACGACACCGATCCCGTTAACCGCACCGACGGAAAACCGGCTGACCAGCGCGGCCCCGCTCCCCTAGGCTCGCCGTCCATGAGCCGGTACCGCACGATCGACGGCCCGGGGTTCGCCGACACCTGGGTCGCCGGGTACCGCGCGACCTCGCACCCGATCGACCGGGCGCCACTCGAAGGGTTCGTGGCGACGGCGGCCGTCCTGGCCCGCCGCGGCGGTGGCGCGGCCGGACCGGACCGCTTGGCGGAGCTGGTGGCCGAGTACGGCCGCGCGAGGCCGGCGTGATCGAGCCGAACCGCCCGTTCCGCTGGGACCTGGTGCGCCCCGACCACCTCGGCTCCCTTCTGGACGGTGTGCCCGAGCCCGATCTGTGGTTCCTCGACGACCTCGTCGAGTGCGCCGCGAAGGTGCTCGCCCGGTCGGAGAACGGGGAGCTGTACTTCGTCGGCCGGTCCGGCGACTCCGTGTTCGACCTGCTCGGCGGTGCGCTGCCCGACCCGGCCCGGCTGCACCTGCTGCCGCTCTCCACCGGGCTGGTGGGCGGTCTGTGGGGCGGCCTCGCCGCGACCGAGGTCGCGCAGCTGCGGGCGAACCTCGCCGCGCACGGTCTCACGCCGGAGCTGCTGGCCCGCGGAGCGAAGCCGGTCGTCTTCGTCGACGTGGTGTCGTCCGGCCGGACGTTCGGGCAGCTGCTGGACATCCTGCGCGACTGGGCCGCCGACGAGCGGGCGGACTGGCCCGCGATCCGCCGCCGGCTCCGGATCGTCGGCCTGACCCGGCGCACGCACACCAGCCCGAACACCTGGCGGTGGCAGCAGCACACCGCATGGGCACGCGAGGTGACGATCCGGAACGTGTCCGTCGAGACCGCCTTGTTCGGCTACCTCGCGGACCACCAGCAGAAGCTCGCACGGTCGTTCGGGCGCTTCTCGTGGGCGGCCGGGGACGTGCGCTCCCCCGCCCGCGACCACCGCACCCGGCGAGCCCTCGCCGAAGCGGTCGCCCTCGTCGAAGCCGGCCGCTCACCGGCCGTGCGGGATCAGCTGGCTCGCGTGCTGACCCGCGAACCCGCGATCGCCGGACCCTGGCTGCGGGACCTCGTCAGGCGTCTTCCTCTTCCTCGAGCATCTCCGGGGTGACCGCGGACTCGGTGTCCGGGATGCTCAGGTCCTTCGCGCGCTTGTCCGCCATCGCCAGCAGGCGGCGGATGCGCCCGGCCACGGCGTCCTTCGTCATCTGCGGGTCCGACAGCTGGCCCAGCTCCTCCAGGGACGCCTGCCGGTTGGACAGCCGGAGCTTGCCCGCCGCCAGGAGGTGGTCCGGGGCCGTGTCGCCGAGGATCTCCAGGGCGCGCTCGACCCGGGCCGCCGCCGCGACGGCCGCGCGGGCCGAGCGGCGGAGGTTCGCGTCGTCGAAGTTGGCCAGGCGGTTCGCCGTCGCGCGCACCTCGCGGCGCATCCGGCGTTCCTCCCACTGCAGGACGCTCGTGTGCGCGCCCAAGCGCGTCAGCAGCGCGCCGATGGCGTCACCGTCGCGGACCACCACGCGGTCGGCGCCGCGGACCTCGCGCGACTTCGCCTGGATGCCCATCCGGCGCGCGGCGCCCACCAAAGCCAGCGCCGCCTCCGGGCCGGGGCACGTCACTTCCAGGGACGACGACCGGCCCGGTTCCGTCAGGGAGCCGTGGGCGAGGAACGCGCCCCGCCACGCCGCTTCCGCGTCGGCCACGCCGCCGGACACGACGGCCGCGGGCAGGCCGCGCACCGGGCGGCCGCGCTGGTCGATCAGCCCGGTCTGCCGGGCCAGCCCCTCGCCGTCCTTGACCACGCGCACCACGTACCGGGTGCCCTTGCGCAGCCCGCCGCTGGCGGTGATGACGTGGACGTCGGAATGGTGGCCGTAGAGCTCGTGGATCTCCTTGCGCAGCCGTCGCGCGACCGAGCCCGTGTCCAGCTCCGCTTCGACGACCACCCGGCCGGCCACGATGTGCAGCCCGCCGGCGAAGCGAAGCAGCGACGCGACCTCCGCCCGGCGCGGCCCGATCTTCGTGATCTCCAGCCGGCTCAGTTCGTCCTTCACCGCGGCGGTCATCGCCATTACTGCCCCTCCCTGCCTTTCGCTCCTCCCCCGTGCTCCCCGCCCCTGCCGAGACCGAGAGCCTCCCGCATACACCTCGCGAGCGCATCAGGATCATGCCGTCCCGCCACTTCCGGGTCGGCCACCGCCCCCAGGTGTGCCCGGCCGCCGAGCCGCTCCGCCGCGCGGCGGAGATTCGCCGGGTCGGGGACCGAATCGCGGTCCGCGATCACCGCGTCGACCCGCAGATCCGGCGCGTGCTCGGACAGGACGTCCAGGTGCCGCTCCGGGGAGAACCCCGCGGTTTCCCCCGGCTGGGGGACAAGGTTGAGCACGAGCACCTTCGTCGCGGTGGTCTTGACGAGCGCGTCGTGCAGCCCCGGCACGAGCAGATGCGGCAGCACGCTCGTGAACCAGGAGCCGGGACCGAGGAACACGACGTCGGCCGCCAGCACCGCGTCCACCGCTTCGGCGCACGCCTGCGGGGGCCGCCCCGGCCGGCCCGGCGCGTGCAGGCTGACGCGCTGCACCTGCCCCGGCGTCGACGCCACCGCGACCTGGCCGCGGATCGTGCGCAGCGCCGCCGGGTCCTCGCTGTCGAGGCCGCTGACCTCCCCCACGATCTCCAGCGGCTCCGGCGACATCGGCAGTACCCGGCCGGAGACGCCGATCAGCCGGCACGCCTCGTCGAGCGCCGCCACCGGGTCGCCGAGCACCTCGAACAGCCCGGCCAGCAGCAGGTTCCCCACCGCGTGCCCGGCCAGCGCGCCGTCCCCGCCGAAGCGGTGCTGGAACACCTCGGCCCAGAGCGTGCCGCCGTCTTCCGCGGCGAAGGCGGCGAACGCCTGCCGGAGGTCGCCCGGCGGCAGCAGCCCGAGTTCGCGCCGCAGCCGGCCGGACGAGCCGCCGTCGTCGGCCACGGTGACGATCGCGGTGACGTCGGGGGTCACCCGCCGCACCGCGGACAACGTGGCGTGCAGTCCGTGGCCGCCCCCGAGGGCGACCGCCCGCACGTTATTCACGACCAAGGTCGCGGTGCACCACCTTCACGGCCATTCCGTCCTCTTTGGACAGACGCTGGGCGAGCTCCACCGACAGCGCCACGCTGCGGTGCTTGCCACCGGTGCAGCCGACGGCGAGGGTCAGGTACCGCTTGCCCTCGCGCTTGTAGCCGGCGCCGATGAGCCGCAGCAGCTGGTGGTAGCGGTCGAGGAACTCCTCGGCGCCTTCCTGCGAGAGCACGTAGTTGCGGACCTCGCCGTCGAGGCCCGTGTGTTCGCGCAGCTCCGGGATCCAGAACGGGTTCGGCAGGAACCGGACGTCCATCACCAGGTCCGCGTCCATCGGCAGCCCGTACTTGTACCCGAACGACAGCACGGTGACGCGGGTCTGCGTGCTCGCCTCGGACCCGAACGCGTCCTCGATCTTGGCGCGCAGGTCGTGCACCGACAGCGACGACGTGTCGAGCACCAGGTCGGCCTCTTCGCGCAGCGGTTCCAGCAGCGTCCGCTCCGCCGTGATGCCGTCGGCGAGCCGGCCGTCACCCTGCATCGGGTGACCGCGCCGGACGGCCTCGAAGCGCCGCACCAGCACGGCGTCGGTCGCCTCCAGGAACAGCACGCGCGGCTTGTACCCCCGCGCGTCCAGGTCCTTGATCACCGAAGCCAGGTCGTCGGTGAACGCGCGCGAGCGCACGTCCATGACGACGGCAACCTTGGTGATCGCGCCGCGCGCCTGCGCGCCCAGCTCGACCATCGTGGCGATCAGCTCCGGGGGCAGGTTGTCCACGACGAACCAGCCCAGGTCCTCCAGGCACTTGGCCGCGGTGCTGCGGCCCGCCCCCGACAGCCCGGACACCACCGCGACCTCCATGCCGGAGCCGCGGACATCTTCTTGCGCACTCACTGTCTTTCCTACTCCCCTGTCTTCGTGCCCTGGCCCGCGCCGGACTCCCCGGCCAGCGCGGCGACCACGGCCTCCGCGGTGCGCCTGCCGAAGCCGGGCACCGCCTCGATCTCTTCGATCCGGGCCTGCTTGAGCTTCTTCACCGAACCGAAGTGCTTGATCAGCGCGGTGCGGCGAGCCTGCCCCAGCCCGGGCACACTGTCCAATTCGGACGCCTGCAGCCGCTTGGAGCGCTTCTCGCGGTGGTAGGTGATGGCGAAGCGATGGGCCTCGTCACGGAGCCGCTGCAGCAGGTACAGCCCCTCCGACGTCCGCGGCAGGATCACCGGATCGGGGTCGGCGGGCAGCCACACCTCTTCGAGCCGCTTCGCCAGCCCCACCACGGAAATGTCGGTGATGCCCAGTTCGGCCAGGACGTCCGCGGCCGCCGTGGCCTGCGGGCCCGCGCCGTCGACGACCAGCAGGTTCGGCGGGTAGGCGAACTTGCGCGGCCGGCCGGTCTCCGGGTCGAGGCCCGGTTTCGACGAGTCGATCGGCACGTCGGCGCCTTCGGCCGTTTCCTTGAGGTAGCGGTTGAACCGCCGCCGGACGACCTCGGCGATCGACGCCACGTCACCCTCTTCGGCCGCCTCGCGCAGCGCGAAGCGCCGGTACTCGGATTTGCGCGCCAGGCCGTCCTCGAAGACGACGAGCGACGCCACGACGTCACTGCCCTGGATGTGGCTGATGTCGATGCACTCGATGCGCAGCGGCGCGGTGTCGAGGGCCAGGAAGTCCTGCAGTTCGGTGAGCGCCGCCGACCGCGCGGTGAGGTCGCCCGCCCGGCGCAGCTTGTGCTGGGTGAACGCCTCCCCCGCGTTGCGCTCCACGGTCTCCGCCAGGGCCCTCTTGTCGCCGCGCTGCGGCACCCGCACCTGCACCCGCGAGCCGCGCAGCCCGGTGAGCCACTCCGCGAGCGCGTCGGCGTCCGCGGGCAGTTCCGGGACCAGGACCTCGCGCGGGACCGCGGGCCCGGCGTCGACGTTGTCGCCGGCGTCGAGCTCGGCCTGCTCGCCGTAGAACTGCGTGATGAAGTGGTCGACCAGCGCCGGGACGTCCATCTCCTCGGCCTTGTCGATGACCCAGCCGCGCTGGCCGCGGACCCGGCCGCCACGCACGTGGAAGACCTGGACGGCGGCTTCGAGGTCGTCGTGGGCGAACGCCACGACGTCGGCGTCCGTGCCGTCGCCGAACACCACGGCCTGCTTCTCCATCGCGCGCCGCAGCGCGCCGAGGTCGTCGCGCAACCGGGCCGCGCGCTCGAACTCGAGCTCCCCGGACGCGGCGGCCATCTCGGCTTCGAGGCGCTTGATCATGCCGTCGGTCTTGCCCGCCAGGAAGTCGCAGAAGTCCTCGACGATGTCGCGGTGCTCGTCGGCCGAGACCCGCCCGACGCACGGCGCCGAGCACTTCTCGATGTAGCCGAGCAGGCAGGGCCGGCCGATCTGGCCGTGGCGCCGGAACACCCCGGCCGAGCAGGTGCGCGCCGGGAACACCCGCAGCAGCAGGTCGAGCGTCTCGCGGATGGCCCACGCGTGCGAGTACGGCCCGAAGTACCGGACGCCCTTCTTGCGCGCCCCGCGGTAGACGAACAGCCGCGGGAACTCCTCGTTCAGCGTCACCGCGAGGACGGGGTAGCTCTTGTCGTCGCGGTAGCGGACGTTGAACCGCGGGTCGAACTCCTTGATCCAGTTGTACTCGAGCTGGAGCGCCTCGACCTCGGTGGTGACGACGGTCCACTCGACGCTCGCGGCGGTGGTGACCATCTGCCGGGTGCGGGGGTGCAGGCCGGAGAGGTCGGCGAAGTACGAGTTCAGTCTGCTGCGCAGGCTTTTCGCCTTGCCGACGTAGATGACCCGCCGGGCGTCGTCGCGGAACTTGTACACGCCGGGGGCATCCGGGATGCTCCCCGGCGAGGGACGGTAGGTGGTCGGGTCAGCCACGCCCCCAAGACTATGGCGCGGCACCGACAGTTCTCGCGGCCCCCCGCCTCGCCCGCCGGAAGTAGGGTGATCGCCGTCTTCCGACCTTCGTCGGTGTCCCCCTGTGTGACGCGGTGGTTACTTTCCGACCCAGCAGGATCGGGTCCCATCCGAAAGGATCACCACCGTGAGCTCTCTCCGTGTCCTAGGTGCCGCTTCGGCGGCCGCCGTCGCGCTGACCCTCGCCGGTGGCGCCGTCGCGTCGGCCGGCGTCCAGCCGAACATCGTCGGCGGCTCCACCGCCCCGGCGGTCTCCTGGGGCGCCCAGGTGTACGTCAACACGCCCGGTCGCGACTTCCAGGGCTTCAACTGCTCCGGCACGGTCATCGCGTCGCGCTGGGTGATGACCGCGGTGCACTGCCTCGACCAGGACGGCTCGGGCATGCACGTCAAGGTCGGCAGCAACACGCTGTTCTCCGGCACGCAGATCGCCGTCGACGGCAAGTACGAGTCCCCCAACGGCGACATCGCCCTGCTGCACCTGGCCTCGGCGACCAGTACCGGCCCGATCTCGCTGGGCAGCGCGGACCCGTCGACCGGCAGCAGCAACCAGCTCTACGGCTGGGGCCGCACCACGCCGACCGGCCCGCCGGCGTCGGCGCTGAAGGTGGCGAACGTCCAGGTGACCGGCCGCTCGTCGGACGCCTACGGCGGCCGCGCGATCCAGAGCGTCGGCGTCAACGGCTCGGCCTGGAAGGGCGACTCGGGCGGCCCCGAGGTGTCGAACGGCGTCCAGGTCGGCGTCGCCTCGACGGTGCAGAACCAGAGCGGGACCAACACGCGCGGCACGAACAACTACGCGAGCGTGGCGTCCAGCCGGTCCTGGATCCGGACGACCGCCGGCGTCTGAGGGTTCTTCCCGGAAGGGGCGGCGCTTTTCGTGCCGCCCCTTTCCTGTCGGTGGGATGTGGGAAACTCGCGGCATGCGGATCGCCACCTGGAACGTGAACTCCATCATCCCCCGCCTGCCCCGGGTGCTGGAGTTCCTCGAGCAGTCCGCGCCGGACGTGCTGTGCCTGCAGGAGCTGAAGAACACGACGGAGAAGTTCCCGGCCGCCGAGGTCGAGGCGCTCGGCTACGAGGTGGCCGCGTACGGGCTCGGGCGCTGGAACGGCGTCGGGATCGTCTCGCGGGTCGGGTTGTCCGACGTGGTGCGCGGGCTGCCGGACGAGCCTTCCTTCGAGGGCGCCGCCGAGGCGCGTGCGATCGGCGCGACGTGTGGTGGCGTGCGGGTGTGGTCGGTGTACGTGCCCAACGGGCGCGAGCCGGACAACCCGCACTACGCGTACAAGCTGGAGTGGCTGAAGACCCTGCGCTCCATGGCGGCCGCGGAGCTTTCGGCCGGGCCGTTCGCGATCCTGGGCGACTTCAACGTGGCCCCGGCGGACGCGGACGTCTGGGACATCGCGGTGTTCACGGAGTCGACGCACGTGACGCCCCCGGAGCGCGAGGCCCTGGCACGGCTGCGGAAGCTGGGCCTGACGGACGTCTTCCCGAGGCCGCTGAAGTACGACCACCCGTTCACGTACTGGGACTACCGGGCGGGCAACTTCCCGAACAACAAGGGCATGCGCATCGACCTGGTGTACGGGAACACGCCCTTCACGGACGCGGTCACGGACTCGTACGTGGACCGGAACATGCGGAAGGGCAAGGGCCCGTCGGACCACGCGCCGATCGTGGTGGACCTGAGTCTCTGACGCCCGCGTAACAACCGGGGTCCGTCCTGCCGACTCGGGCTCATGCGCTTCGCACTGACGCTCTCGGCTGTGCCCTGGTGATGATCGTGGCCGACGCTTCGCGGGTCGGCGGCGCGCCTCCTTCGCCGGCCGCGCGGCAGAACACCGATGCGGCGGAGCAGACGGCGGCCGTGCGGGCGATCGACGGCACTCCAGGCCGCGCCGATCCGCTGGCCGGACACACGGCTTCAAGTCCGAGGGCACGAAGATCTGGGCCGATTTCACGAGCAAGAACGTCAACCGGCAAGCCACGTTCGTCGTGGACAGCCAGGTAATCCCGGCGCCGGTCGTCCAAGTCGCGATCCTCGACGGCAGCACCCAGATCACCGGCACATTCACCGAACAGCAGGCCGGCCGGCTCTCCGGTCGTCAGCCGCCGGTGGCCGCGCGGTGCAGTTTGCGCAGCGCCCGCACCGCTTCCACCGCGCGGGCCCGGTCCACCGACTGGACCGCCATCACCGCGTGGTACTCGTCCTCCGGCAGTTCCAGGCGGGCCCACGACGCGCCGTCCGGGAAGCTCACCGACAGCACTTCGCTCCACGCGAACCGGCGGGTCATCAGCACGTTGCGGACCTCGATGCCCTCGGCGTCGGCCCGCACCCGGGCGATCGCGAACAGCATCACGCCCGCCGAGAGCAGGATGCCGATGCCGACCATCGCCGCCTGGTCGGAGCGCTGGAAGTGGACGCCGGTGTTGCCGTTGCGCAGCAGCACCGCCACCACGATGAACACCGCCAGCAGCGCCACCGCCAGCACGCTGCACATGATCAGCGCCCGGCGCGGCCGGATGACCAAGGTCGCCGATGAAGTAGCCACGCTCACACGAAACCCCGCTCGGTCCACGGCTGGCGCAGGGTCCGCAGCACGTGCGCGGTGTCCAGCGCCGCGACCGTCGCCTCGTAGCCCTTGTCCTCTTTCGAGCCGGGCCGGCCCGACCGGTCGAGGGCCTGCTCTTCGGTGTCGCACGTCAGGACGCCGTTGCCGACCGGGGTGCTCTCGTCGAGGGCCACCCGGGTCAGGCCCGCCGTCACCGCGTCGCACACGTACTCGAAGTGCGGGGTGCCGCCGCGGATGACGACGCCCAGCGCGACGACCGCGTCGTGGTTGCGGGCCAGGGCCTGCGCGACCACCGGGAGCTCGATCGCGCCCGCGACGCGGACGACCGTCGGCTCGTCTTCGAGCTCGGCCTCCTTGGCCGCGACCAGGGCCCGCTCCAGCAGGAGGTCGGCGATGGGCGCGTTCCACTTGGTGGTGACGATGCCCAGCTTCAGCGACTTGCAGTCGGAGAGGTCCAGCTTGAGGTCGGGACGGCCCTCGCCGCTCACTGTGCTCCTCCGTCGGGGTGTTCGGGACCGGCGCCGACCTGGTCGTAGTGCTCCAGCTGGGCCAGGTCGTGGCCCATCCGGTCGCGCTTGGTCCGCAGGTAGCGCAGGTTCTCCGGGTTCGGCGAGATCGGCAGCGGCACCCGCCCGGTGACGCGCAGGCCGTACCCCTCGAGACCGATCCGCTTGGCCGGGTTGTTCGACAGCAGCCGCATGGTCCGGACGCCGAGGTCGCAGAGGATCTGCGCGCCGGTGCCGTAGTCGCGGGCGTCGGCGGGCACGCCCAGCGCGAGGTTGGCGTCGACGGTGTCGGCGCCGTCGTCCTGCAGCTGGTAGGCCTGCAGCTTGTGCAGCAGGCCGATGCCGCGGCCCTCGTGGCCGCGGATGTAGAGCACCACGCCGCGCCCCTCGGCGGCGACCGCGGCGAGCGCGGCGTCGAGCTGGGGGCCGCAGTCGCAGCGCAGCGAGCCGAAGACGTCGCCGGTCAGGCACTCGGAGTGGACGCGGACCAGGATGTCCTGGCCGTCCCCGATCTCGCCGTAGACGAACGCGACGTGCTCGATGCCGTCGAGCAGCGAGTCGTAGCCGACCGCGCGGAACGTGCCCGCGGCCAGCGGGATACGCGCCTCGGCGACCCGTTCGACCTGCTTCTCGGTGCGACGGCGGTAGGCGATCAGGTCGGCGATGGTGATGATCGCCAGGTCGTGGTCGGCCGCGAAGACCTCGAGCTCGTCGCGGCGGGCCATGTCTCCCTCGTCCTTCTGCGACACGATCTCGCAGAGCACGCCGGCCGGGTTCAGCCCGGCCATCCGGGCCAGGTCGACCGACGCCTCGGTGTGCCCGGGACGGCGGAGCACGCCGCCCTCCTTCGCGCGCAGCGGGACGACGTGGCCGGGGCGCCGGAAGTCCTTCGCGGACGACGCCGGGTCGGCGAGCAGCCGGATGGTGTGCGCGCGGTCGGCGGCGGAGATGCCGGTGCTGATGCCGTCGGCCGCGTCCACCGTGACGCTGTACGCGGTGCCGCGCGCGTCCTGGTTCGTGTGGTACATCGGCGGCAGGTCCAGCCGGTCCGCCTCGGCTTCGGTCAGCGCGACGCAGACGTAGCCGGAGGTGTAGCGGACCATGAAGGCCAGCAGCTCCGGGGTCGCCTTTTCCGCCGCGAAGATGAGGTCGCCCTCGTTCTCGCGGTCTTCGTCGTCGACCACGACGACCGGACGGCCCGCCGCGACGTCCGCGACCGCCCGTTCGATGGCGTCGGCGTCGAACACCGCCCCGGTGCCGCACGGGGTCCAGCCCGCTTCGGGCTCTGCCGCACTCGTCTCGCTCATGACCGCTGCTCCTCCGTGCCGCCGTCCCGATTCTGCACCTGGTCGCGGATGTGCGCCTCGGCCAGCTTTTCGACGTACTTCGCGACCACGTCGACCTCCAGGTTGACCAGGTCGCCGGCCTCGCGGCCGCCGAGCGTGGTCACCTCGAGCGTGGTCGGGATCAGCGCGACCGCGAACTGGTCGCCGGTGATCGCGGCGACGGTCAGCGAAATGCCGTCCACCGCGATCGAGCCCTTCTCGACGACGTAGCGCGCCAGGTGCTCCGGCAGCGCGAAAGTCGTGACGCCGTTCTCGTCGCGCGAGAGGAACACGCCGGTCCCGTCGACGTGGCCCTGCATGATGTGCCCGCCGAGCCGGCCGCCGGCCGGGGTGGCGCGCTCCAGGTTGACGCGGTCGCCGACCGCGACCTTGGCCAGGCTGGAACGCTGCAGGGTCTCGTTGACGACGTCGACGGTGAACTCGCCGCCGGCGACGTCGACGACCGTCAGGCAGACGCCGCTGACCGCGATCGAGTCGCCGTGCCCGGCGTCACTCGTCACCAGCGGCCCGCGGACCCGCAGGCGCGCCGCGTTCGTCACCTGCTCGACCGCGACGACCTCGCCGATCTCCTCGACTATGCCGGTGAACACGTCCGCTGCCTCCTTGTAGCCGGGTCCCTCTCCATCCAACACCCGAGGCACCCGCGCGGCTTCTCCGCCCGCGCCTCGAACCGGAGATTCAGCCCGCTCGGACGCGCGCGGCCTGCTCGCGCAGGGCGGCGACGGCCTTCCCGGGGTCGCCGGCGCCGTAGACGGCGGACCCGGCGACGAAGCAGTCGACGCCCGCTTCGGCGGCCTGCTCGATGGTCTCGGCGTTGATCCCGCCGTCGATCTCGACGACCAGCTTCAGGTGCCCGGTGTCGACCAGCCGCCGCGCGGTGCGGACCTTCCCGAGGACGTCCGCGATGAACGACTGCCCGCCGAAGCCCGGCTCGACCGACATCACCAGCAGCGTGTCGTAGTGCTTGAGCACGTCGAGCCACGGCTCGAGCGCGGTGCCCGGCTTGACCGACAGGCCGGCCTTGGCGCCCGCGGCGCGCAGGTTCTTCGCCAGCGCGACGGGGTCCTTCGCGGCCTCGGCGTGCACGGTGACGTTGTAGGCGCCGGCCTCGGCGTACCCGATCGCCCAGCGGTCGGGGTCGTCGATCATCAGGTGGCAGTCGATCGGCACGTCGGTGCTCTTGAGCAGCGCCTTGACCACGGGCAGGCCCAGGGTCAGGTTGGGCACGAAGTGCGCGTCCATGACGTCCACGTGCACCCAGTCGGCGCGGTTGTCCCCGGTGCCGGCCACGGCGGCGATCTCCTCGCCGAGCCGGGCGAAGTCCGCGGAAAGGATGCTGGGAGCGATCAGGGGTCGGTCTGCCACGTCCCGAGTGTAGGAGGCCCGCGCTAACGGTCGCTAACCGGTTGTGACCAGAATCTGGCTCCCGAGAGGGAGGTCACCCCGCCCCCGGCCGCCCTACGCTCGCCGCATGTCCGGATTCCTCCTGTCCCTGACGCGGATCGGCAGCTACCGCAGCCTGCTCCACGCCGCCGCGGGCGCCGCCATCGCGGTGCCGGTGGCCCCGTTCGCCCTCGCCGTGGCGGTGTCCGTCGACGTCGACTCCCGGCTCCGCGCGCTCATCGCCCTGCTCGCCCTGGCCGTGCTGATGGGGCTGCTGGGCCTGCTGGGACCGGTGCGGCGCCTCGGCGTCGGCCTGGCCAACACCCTGCTCGGCACCGGCGTCCCGGCGCCCGAGCGGCACCCGGGTGCCGGGGCACGGCTGCGCTCGGGCCTGTGGCTCGCGCTGCACACCGCGGCCAGCGGCGTCCTGGTCACCGTGCTGGCCTTCCTGGGCCTCGGGATGCTCGTGCCCGCGGTGTGGCTGGCGGGTGGCCAGGACCGGATCTCGCTGTTCTGGTCGGACGTCCCGCTCGGGGCGTGGACGATCCTGTTCGGGGTGGTGGCGGTCGTCGCGGCGCTGGTGCTGACCGCGGCCGCCACCCTCGGTCTCCGCGTCGGCGCGGCCGCCCTGCTGGGGCCGTCCGCGGCCGAGCGCGCGGTGCTCGCCGAACGCCGCGCCGCCGTGCTCGCCCAGCGCAACCGGCTGGCCCGCGAGCTGCACGACTCGATCGGGCACACGCTGACGACGTCGACCCTGCACGCGGCGGCCGCCGCCGACCTGGTCGAGGCGGACCCGGCCCAGGCGCGGCGCGCCCTCGCCACGATCGAAGAATCCTCGCGCAGCGCCCTGGAAGACCTCGACCACGTCCTCGGCCTGCTGCGCGAAGAGCCGGCCGCGAAGGAGCCGACACGCACGTTGACCGAGGTGGACGTCCTCGCCGTTCGCGCCCGCGACGCCGGGCTCGACGTCCGGCTGACCGTGCGCGGCCCGGTCGCCGCGCTGCCCGCCGCCGTGTCTCGCGAGGGCTACCGGATCGTCCAGGAAGGCCTGACCAACGCCCTGCGGCACGCCGGGCCGGGCCGGGTGGACGTCCGCGTCGAGGCCGGGCCGGACCGGCTGGAGATCGCGATCGTCAACCCCCTGGACGGGGAACGCGCACGCTCGGGACGTCACGGGCTGGAGGGGCTCGCGGAGCGCGTCGAAGCACTGCGCGGCGAGCTCGACGCCGGCCCGGACGGCGAGCGGTGGCGGCTGAGCGCGACCATCCCGCTGCGGACGGGCGCGTGAGCCCGACCGTCCTGCTGGCCGACGACGAACCCCTGGTCCGCGCCGGCCTGCGGGCCCTGCTGGAGCAGCAGGGCCTGACGGTCGTCGGCGAGGCGGCCGACGGCGCCGAAGTGCTGCCCGCGGTGCGCCGGACCGGGCCGGACGTCGTGCTGATGGACGTCCGGATGCCCGGCACCGACGGCATCGAGGCGACCCGGCAGCTCCTCGGGGCGCTCGCCGAACCGCCGAAAGTCCTCGTCGTCACGACGTTCGACAACGACGACTACGTGCACGAAGCGCTGCTGGCCGGGGCCAGCGGGTTCCTGCTGAAGCGGGCACGCAAGGAGGAGATCGCGCACGCCGTGCGGACCGTCGCCGCCGGCGAGTCGCTGCTGTTCCCCGAGGCGATCCGGCGGCTGGTGAGCGCGCGGACGCCGGGCGGGGAGCACGCGCGGGCGGCGAAGAAGCTGACCCGGCGCGAAGCCGAGGTGCTGCGGCTGATCGCCACCGGACTGTCCAACCAGGACATCGCCGCCGCGCTCGTGATCAGCCTCGAGACCGTCAAGACCCACGTGGGCAACATCTTCGGGAAGCTCGGCGCGGGCAACCGCAGCCAGGCCGTGGTCATCGCCTACGAAGCGGGCGTCGTCCGGCCGGGACACCTCGCCGGTCAATAACCGACGTGCTCCCGGTCACCCACGGGAAGCCAGGTGTTCGGCCAGCCGCCACCTGACGCTCACCTCGCGTCCGTGCACGGCACACGTGCAACCGGACTAATAACCCGTGTCCGGAATCCGGACCTTTACTTCCCGAAGTCCCCGAAGAGGAGAAACATGGCTTCGCTGCTCACCGGCCGCCGCCGGTGGCTGGTCGCCGGCGCGCTCGGCGCCGCACTGGTCGCCGCCGCCCCGGTCGCCCTGGCCGCCACCGGCTCCGGCCCCGCCGACGCACGTTCGGCCGGCACCGGCGACCGCACCAACGACGTCCGCTCCGCGATCCAGGGCGGCAGCGCCCGCAACGTCATCCTGTTCATCGGTGACGGCATGGGCCAGTCGGAGATCACCGCCGCCCGCAACTACGAGCGCGGCGCCGCGGGCCGGCTCGCGATGGACGAGCTGCCCCTGACCGGCGACTACACGACCTACGCCGTCGAGCAGAACAACCCCGGCAAGCCGAACTACGTGACCGACTCGGCCGCGTCCGGCACCGGCTGGGCCACCGGCACCAAGTCCTACAACGGCGCGATCTCGGTCGACGCGTACGGCAACGACGTGCCGACGATCCTCGAGATCGCCAAGCGCAACGGCCTGCGCACCGGCGACGTCACGACCGCCGAGGTCCAGGACGCCACCCCGGCCGTGCTCGGCTCGCACGTCGTCAGCCGCGACTGCAAGGGCCCGGTCGAGACGACCGCGAAGTGCGCGAAGAACGCCAAGGAGAACGGCGGCCTCGGCTCGATCTCCGAGCAGCTGGTGCAGACCCGCCCCGACGTCCTGCTGGGCGGCGGTGCGACGTACTTCGACCAGAAGGTGACCGCCGGGAAGTTCAAGGGCAAGACCGTGCTGGAGCAGGCCAAGGCGGCCGGCTACAACGTCGTCAACACCGCGGCGGACCTGGCGGCGGCGAAGAAGGGCAAGCCGGTCCTCGGCCTGTTCGCCAAGAACAACATGCCGGTGAACTGGACCGGCCCGGCGGCCGTGCACGGCGGCACCGCGCCGGCCCGCTGCACCCCGAACGCGGCGCTGCCGAAGACCCAGCCGAAGCTGGCCGAGCAGACCCGCAAGGCGATCGAGCTGCTCGAGGACCGCCGCAGCGACAAGGGCTTCTTCCTGCAGGTCGAGGGCGCCAGCATCGACAAGCAGGACCACGCGGCCGACCCGTGCGGCCAGATCGGCGAGACGGTCGACTTCGACGCGGCGATCGCGGCGGGCACGGCGTACGCCCGCAGCCACCCCGACACCCTGGTACTGGTGACCGCCGACCACGGCCACAGCAGCCAGATCGTCGAGCCGACGGCCACCCCGGGCCTGACCGCGACGCTCGTCACCAACGAGGGCGCGAACATGACCCTCGCCTACGGCACCGCGGAAACGGGCGGCTCGCAGTCGCACACGGGCACCCAGGTGCGCATCGCGGGCCTCGGCCCGCAGGCGGCCAACATCGTCGGCCTGACCAACCAGACCGACCTGTTCGGCACGCTGAAGCGGGCCCTGCGCCTGCGCTGACCTGCGTAAAGCCGTGAAGGCCACCTTGAGGGACGCTATGTCCCTCAAGGTGGCCTTCACGGCTTTCGGGCTCCGGTGGTGGGGCAGGCCCCCGGATCGTTCGGGCGGTCAGCCCCAATGCCCCGTGGTGCCGGGCTCCCTAGGTTGGGGAGCACCACGACACCAGGGGGTTGTTTCATGCGGAAGTCCTTACGCGGCAGGCAGATCGTCGCCTGCGGCACGCTCGTCGCGCTCCTCGCGGCGACCACCGCGGCGCCGGCGCTCGCCGTTACGAGCCCGCTCCAGGGCGCGCTCGACACCCTGACCGCCCAGGACGGCGTCCCGGGCGCCGAAGCCGTCGTCCAGGACGGCTCCCGGACGCGGGTCACGCGCAGCGGCACCGGGGACGTCGCCACCGGGAAACCGTTCCCGCGCAACGGTTCCTTCCGCGTGGGCAGCGTCACGAAGTCGTTCGTCGCGACCGTCGTGCTCCAGCTCGCCGGCGAGGGCCGGGTGAAGCTGGACGCGCCGGTCGAGCGGTACCTGCCGGGCCTGCTGCCGGACCGGCGGATCACCGTGCGGCAGCTGCTGCAGCACACCAGCGGGCTGTACAACTACACCGACGACCTGGACCTGTCCGATCCGGAGGCACTGCGCCACCGCGGCGCGGACCCGGCCGAGCTGGTGGCGATGACGGTGAAGCACCCCGCGTTGTTCCCGCCCGGCACGAGCTGGTCGTACTCGAACACCAACTACATCGTCGCGGGGATGCTCGCCGAACGCGTGACCGGGCACGCGCTGGGCGACGAGATCGCCCACCGGATCACCCGCCCGCTGGGCCTGCGCGACACCTACCTCCCACGCCGCGGTGACGAGAAGCTGCCCGCGCCGCACGCCGTCGGTTACGTGCCGATCGACGGAAACCTGGTCGACTTCAGCGACTACGACGCCACGATCGCGGGGGCGGCGGGCGGGCTCGTGTCCACCCCGGCCGACCTCGACCGGTTCTACGGCGCCCTCCTCGGCGGGAAGCTGCTGCGTCCCGCCGAGCTGGCCGAGATGCGGCGCACGGTCCCGGCCGACCTCGGCGTCCCGGGCGCCCGCTACGGCCTGGGGCTGGGCAGCATCCCGCTGTCGTGCGGGGAGTTCTGGGGCCACGAAGGCGGGGTCCTCGGCTTCACGAACCTCGCCGGCGTCGGCCCGGGCGGCCGGCGCGCGACGGTCGTCCTCAACCAGAACCCGGCACCGGAAGCCGCGGAGGCGCACCTGCTCGCGGCGACGGACGCGGCGCTCTGCTCAGGCCGATAGGTCCAGGAACACCGAGACCCCAGGGGGTTGTTTCATGCGGAAGTCCCTACGCGGCAGGCAGATCGTCGCCTGCGGCACGCTCGTCGCGCTCCTCGCGGCGACCACCGCGGCGCCGGCGCTCGCCGGCACCACGAATCCGCTGCAGCGGGCGCTCGACCGCGTCACCGCCCAGGGTGGCGCGCCCGGCGCCGAAGCCGTCGTCACCGACCACGGGCGCGTCACCGAGACGCGCCGCGGGATCGGCGATCTGACCACGGGGAAGCCGTACCCGCACGACGCCGTGTTCCGCGTCGGCAGCGTCACCAAGACGTTCGTCGCGACGGTGGTGCTCCAGCTCGTCGCCGACGGGAAAGTGCGGCTCGACGAGCCGATCGAGCGTTACCTGCCCGGTCTCGTCGCCGGCAACGGGAACGACGGCCGGCAGATCACCGTGCGGAACCTGTTGCAGCACACCAGCGGGCTCTACAACTACACCGACGACGTGCTGACGGCGGACCCCGAGTCCCTGCGCCACCGCGGTGCCGAGCCCGGCGAACTGGTCGCGATCGCGCTGCAGCACCCGCCGTTGTTCGCACCCGGCAGTTCCTGGTCCTATTCGAACACCGACTACATCGTCGCCGGGATGCTTGTCGAAAAGGTGACCGGCCGCAGTCTCGCCACCGAGATCGACCGCCGGATCGCCCGGCCGCTCGGCTTGCGCGACACGTCGCTGCCCGGCCGCGGCGACGAACACCTGCCGGCGCCACACCCGCGCGGGTACCTGACGCTCGGCGGGCCCCCGACCGACTTCACCGACTTCGACCCGTCGGTCGCCGGCGCCGCGGGCGGGCTCGTGTCGACCGGCCGGGACCTGGACACGTTCTTCAGCGCGTTGCTGGCCGGCCGGCTGCTGCCCGCCGCGCAGCTCGCGCAGATGCGGCACACGGTCCCGGCACCGAGCGAGCCCGGCGCCGACTACGGCCTCGGCCTGATCCGCCGCACGCTGCCGGACGGCACGCCGTACTGGGGCCACGACGGCGGAATCTTCGGCTTCGCCACCCTGGCCGGCGCCCTCGACGGCGGCCGGGCCGCCGCCGTGTCGGTCAACGAGCTCCCCGCCCCCGACGGCGTGCAGCAGAACACCGAGACGGCGTTCGAGGTCGCCCTGGCCCGGCGGTAGCCGGAACTGTCGGTGCCACCCGGTAGCGTGGAAATCGGGGGCGGCGCCCCACAAGCTGTTCAGGGAAACGGCCTGCTCAGGGAGACGGCCTGTTCAGGGCAGCAGGTCCAGCACCTCGGTCCACGGCCGCCCGACGTCCAGGCGGTGCAGCGTCACCCCGGCCTCCGCGAGGGTGCCGAGGTGGCGCTGCCACGCCGGGTGGTGCACCCGGGTGTCCTGGATCTGGTAGGCCACGACGATCGTGATCCCGGGCGCGCCGAGGACGTCACCGAGCACGGTCAGCGCCTGGTTGTCCGCGATCCCGAGCGCCAGCTTCGCCACCGAGTTGGCCGACGCGGGCGCGAACAGGAACACCGACGGGTCCGGGTGCGGCCGGGGCTCCCCCGGCAGCCGGGACGCGCTGCGCACCGGCAGATCCGTCGCCGACTCGACGTCGGCGAGGGTGCCGGTCGACTCGAGCCAGCGCATCGCCGTCGGCGTCAAGGTGATCGCCGTCCGCCAGCCGCGGGCGGCGGCGGGCCGGGCCAGCTCGGCGGCGAACCGGACGTCCAGCCCGCCGCACGAGCCGGCGACCAGCCCGAGGTCCCTCACGGTTTGCGCAGCACGGCGCAGAACATCGCGTCGGTGCCGTGGCGGTGCGGCCACAGCTGCACGTACGGCCCGTCACCGAGCTCGGGCACGCCGGGGAAGAACTCCCGCGAGTCCAGCACTTCGGCCTTGAGGCGCCGCGCCGTCTCGCCCACCACGCCCTCGGTCTCCGCCAGGTGCGGCGAGCAGACGACGTAGGTGAGCGCGCCGCCGGGCCGCAGCAGGGCGTAGGCCGCGGTGATCAGCTCACCCTGCAGCTTCGTCAGGTCCGCGACGTCGGAGGGCTGACGCCGCCAGCGCGCCTCCGGCCGCCGTCGCAGCGCACCGAGGCCGCTGCAGGGCGCGTCGACCAGGATCCGGTCGTAGCCCGGTTCCAAGCCGCTTTCGCGCCCGTCGGCGACGTGCACCTTCACCGGCAGGCCGATCGTGGCCTTCTCGACCAGCTTCGCGCGGTGCGGCGCCTTCTCGACGGCGTCCACCCTCGCGCCGCTCAGCGCCGCGAGGGAGCCGAGCATGACCGCCTTGCCGCCGGGGCCGGCGCACAGGTCGAGCCAGCGCTCGTCCGAGCCCTCGACCGGCACCTTCGTCGCGGCGATCGCGCAGAGCTGGCTGCCCTCGTCCTGCACCGCGGCCAGCCGCTCGCGGATCGGCTCGGCGTCGGCCGGGTCGCCGGCGCCCGCGGGCAGGCGCACGCCGTAGGGCGAGTACGGCGCCGGGTCGCCGCCGGTGATCGCGGCCAGCTCGTCGGCGGTGATCTCGCCGGGGCGGGCGACCAGGTGCACCTCGGGCCGCGCGTCGTCGGCTTCGAGCGCGGCCTTGAGGCCGGCACCCTTGTCGCCCAGTGCTTCGGCGAACGACCGGGCGATCCACCGCGGGTGCGCGGTGCGCAGCGCGTACGCGCCGATCGGGTCGGTCGAGTCGTCCGGCGCCAGCTCGTCGAGCCAGGCGTTTTCGTCCTTTTCGGACACCTTGCGCATGATGGCGTTCGCGAAACCCGTGGCCCACGAACCGGCTTCGGCGCGCACGAGGTCCACAGTGGACGTCACCGCGGCGTGCTCCGGGATGCGCGTGCGCAGCAGCTGGTAGACGCCGAGGCGCAGCGCGTCCAGCACCGTGGGGTCGGTCTTGGCCAGCGGCCGCTCGGCGTTGGCCTCGATGACGGCGTCGAGCAGGCCCTGCGCCCGCGACGTGCCGTACGCCAGCTCGGTGGCCAGTGCCGCGTCCCGGCCGCTGATCCGCCGCTCGCGCAGCAGGTCCGGCAGGACGAGGTTGGCGTAGGCGTCCTTCTCGCGCACGGCGCGCAGGACGTCGAACGCGGCCTGGCGGGCGGCGTCCACCTCCGGCGGGCGGCGCGGGCTTTCCTTGCGCGGGGCCGGGTGGCTCCGCTGCGGCCGTGACGGCCGGCGTTCCCTGTTGTCGTTCACCGGAGGCGTTCTCCCTGCTCGATCCGTGTTCCGCGAGCCCAGTCGGTGGCCGCCATCCGTTTCTTGCCGGGTGCCTGGACTTCGCCGAGCCGCAACGGCTTCGTCGCCGTCCCGACCAGCACCCGTTTGCGCTCCAGCACGAGCTCGCCCGGCGGCGGGCCGGGTTCGTCGAGCACCGTGACCGGGCCGAGCTTCAGCCGTTCCCCGCGGAACTCCGCCCACGCGCCCGGGTCCGGGGTGACCGACCGGATCTGGCGGTCGACCGCCGCGGCCGGGTCGGCGAACGACACCCGCGCGTCGTCGACCGTCACCTTCGGCGCGTAGCTGAGGCCCTCGGCGGGCTGCTCCTGCGCGCGCAGGGAGCCGTCGGCGAGACCGTCCATGGTGGACAGCAGCAGCTTCGCCCCCGACTCCGACAGCCGGCCGAGCAGCTCGCCCGCGGTGTCGGTCGCGGCGATGGTCTCGGTGACCACCCCGAAGACCGGGCCCGCGTCCAGCTCCTTGACGATCCGGAAGGTCGACGCGCCGGTGATCTCGTCGCCGGCGCGGATCGCGGCCTGCACCGGCGCGGCACCGCGCCACGCGGGCAGCAGTGAGAAGTGCAGGTTCACCCAGCCGAGCGACGGGATGTCGAGGGCGGACTGCGGCAGCAGCGCCCCGTAGGCGACGACCGGGCAGGCGTCCGGCGCGAGCTCGGACAGGCGCGCGAGGAAGGCCGGGTCGCCGGCGCGGGCGGGCGTCAGCACCTCGATGCCGTGCTCGTCGGCGAGCGCGCCGACGGGCGACCGGACGACGTGGCGACCGCGCCCGGCCTGGGCATCGGGCCGGGTCACGACGGCGACGACCTCGTGGCGCCCGGAGTCGAGCAGAGCGCGCAGGGCGGGGACCGCCGGGTCGGGGGTGCCGGCGAAGACGAGCTTCATCGGCCCACCCCCGGCGGGAGCAGGGAGGATTCACGTGGCTGCAACATCGGGCCTGAGTCTAGAAGGCCCCGTTCGGCCGGGCGCGCCAGTGCCCACCTTGGGCCGCGGTTGTCCACAGCAGGGCCGTGATGTGGACAACCGGACGGCCGGTGACCGTTTCCCGGCTTCTCGTCGGGCACCCCCGGTAAACTGGGAGCGGGGCCGGACCCCCGGTGAGGGCGGGGGCTGCTTTGGGGGGCGGGGGCTGCTTTGGGGGCTGAGTCGCGGCGGGCCGGACGTCGGGACGTCGTCACCGGCCGGACCGCGTCGGGACCGACCCGGCTCGCGAGCCGGCCCGCGTCGAGGCTGGGCCGCGCCGCGAGCCGGACCGCATCACCAGTGCGTGGGCCACACCACCTGGGCCGAGCCGATGCCGCGGCGGACCGGTTCGGCCGCCGCCTGCCAGCGGCCGTCGCGCAGACGCTCGACTCCGGTGGCCGCGCCGATCTCCGCGGGCGCCGTCGAGAAGGCCTGGCCGCGGGCCTTGAGCACGGCCGTCTCGGGCAGGTTCAGGAACTCCTGCTCGACCTGCGCCTGCGCCGAGTTCCGCTGGGACGCGCGCGGCGCCGCGATGGCGTCCTCCAGCGACAGGCCACGGTCGATCCGGCCGGTCAGCACCTGCAGCACCGTCGTGATGATCGACGCGCCGCCCGGCGAGCCGGTGGCGAAGAACGGGCGGCCGTCCTTGAGCACGATCGTCGGCGCCATCGACGAGCGCGGCCGCTTGCCGGGGCCGGGCAGGTTCGGGTCGGGCACTCCCGGCGTCACCGGGGTGAACGAGAAGTCGGTCAGCTCGTTGTTGAGCAGGAACCCGCGACCCGGCACGACGATGCCGCTGCCGCCCTCCTGCTCGATGGTCAGCGTGTAGGCGACGACGTTGCCCCACTTGTCGGCGACCGTCAGGTGCGTGGTGTTCTCACCCTCGTACGGCGTCGGCGCGCCCGTCGTGCCCGCGGCACACGGCGTGGGGTGCTTCGGGTCGGCCGGGGCGACCGGGCTGGTCGCGGCCTTGTCCTTCGAGATCAGGCAGGCGCGGCTGTCGGCGAAGCGCTGGCTCAGCAGTTCCTTGGCCGGGACGTCGATCACGGCCGGGTCGCCGATCCAGCGGTTGCGGTCGGCGAAGGCGAACCGCGTCGACTCCAGGAAGTACTGCAGGTAGTCGGCCTTGCTCGCGTGCTTGAGGTCGTAGTTCTCGAGGATGTTGAGCGCCTCGCCGACGGTGAGCCCGCCCGAGGACGGCGCCGGCATGCCGTAGACGTCCAGGCCGCGGTACTCGGCGTGGGTCGGCGTGCGCTCGATCACCCGGTAGTCGGCGATGTCCCGGGCGGTCAGCTTGCCGGGACGCACATTGAGCGTCGAGGCGGGATCTTTCGGCGGATTCTGCACGGTCTTCGCGATGTCCGCGCCGATCGGCCCCCTGTAGAGCGCGTCGACGCCGCCGCGTTCCAGCTGCGCGTACGTCGCGGCGAGATCCGGGTTCCGGAAGACGGTGCCGGGCGCGGGCGGCGCGCCGTTCGGCAGGTACAGCGAGCGCGTCGACGGGAACGCGGCGAACCGCGCAGCGTTGTTCGCGATCTGCGTCTGGAAGGTCGGATCGACGACGAATCCCTTGCGCGCCAGGTTCTCCGCGGGCTTCAGGGACTTCGCCAGTGAGCGCGTCCCCCACTTGCGGAGGGCCTCGGACCACGTCGCGGGGGTGCCGGGAACGCCGACGCTCAGCCCGCTCGTGACGGCGTCGTTGAACGGCAGCGGCTGGCCGTTCTCGACGAAGAGGTTCGCGTCGGCGGACTTCGGCGCGGTCTCGCGACCGTCCAGCGTGTGGACGCGACCGGTCTTCGCGTCGTAGTAGACGAAGAACCCGCCACCGCCGACCCCGGCGGAGAACGGGTCGGTGACGCCGAGCGCGGCTGCGACCGCGACGGCCGCGTCGACGGCGTTCCCGCCGTCGCGCAGGACCTGGGTGCCGATCGCGGTGGCGTCGGCGTCGATGCTGGCCACGGCGCCGCCGAAGCCGGTGGCGACCGGGCTCTTCGGGGTGGGCGTGGCGGCGGTGGCGGGTCCGGTCGCGACGGTCGTGAGGAGCGCGGCCGTGGCGGCGATGACGAGGGTTCGGCGACTCCGGAGCGCGGGCATGCGGGCGAGTCTGCCCCTTGCGTGAGGGCGCATCAAGCGCCAAAGGGCGCCGGGAATCCCTTTCGTCCGATCCGTTGGCGATTCACGAGCTCGGACGTAGCAAGAAATTGAATCACATGGAGCAGTGACATGACATGCGCAGATGTAACAGACTCATTCCGCGCGGCCCTGCACAGCCGCGCACCGCGAGGGCAACCCGAAAGGAACGCACGATGACAGCACAACGACGGGGGTGGCGGCGCCTGTTCGGCGCCGCGCTCGCGGTCTCGACCTCCCTGCTGGTCGTGACCGCCACCGGCGCGAACGCGGCGCCGGGGCTCCCGGACCAGGACGCCACCGGCAACCACGAGATGGGTGCGGCGATCCGCGCCCACGACGGCGTCGGCGTCGCACCCGCCGGCCTGGCCCCGGCGTCGGTGGACGCGAGCGTCCCCGGCATCGACGTCAGCTCCTACCAGGGCAACGTCAACTGGGCGTCGTACTGGAGCGCGGGCAAGAAGTTCGCCTACGTCAAGGCGACCGAGGGCACGGGCTACGTCAACGCCTACTTCAGCCAGCAGTACACGGGTTCGTACAACGTCGGCATGATCCACGGCGCCTACCACTACGGCCGCCCGGACCTCGCGGGCGGCGCGGCCCAGGCCGACTACTTCGTCGCCCACGGCGGCGGCTGGTCGAAAGACGGCAAGACGCTCCCGGGCACGCTCGACATCGAGTGGGGCCCGAACAACGCGTGCTACGGCAAGACCGCGGCGCAGATGGTCGCGTGGATCAAGGCGTTCAGCGACGAGTACCACAAGAAGACCACCCGCTGGCCGGTGATCTACACGGCGACGAGCTGGTGGAGCCAGTGCACCGGAAACACGGGCGACTTCAGCTCGACGAACCCGCTGTGGGTGGCGCGGTACGCGTCAACGGTGGGGACGCTGCCGTACAAGTGGGACTTCTACACGTTCTGGCAGTACAGCTCTTCGCCCATCGATCAGGATCAGTTCAGCGCGGACATCTCACGCCTGAAGGTCCTGGCGACCGGCTGACACCCGGGTCGGGAGCACGCCACGCGCCTGGCGTGCTCCCGCTCACTGATCAGAATGGTTTCCTGATCCGCTTCGCCAGATCGTCTTTGGCGGCCTTGACGTCACTGTCGGGGAGGTACGGCTGGTACTCCTCCAGCTTGTCGGATAAGACGGTGTACACGTGGTCGAGGTCCGCTACCCAGTTGTCTCCATTTCCTGCGACGCCGACAACCAAGCACTCCTTGCCGCCTTTGCCGTACTCCGGAATCAACACGACCACCCGCTCCTTGTTTCTGCGGGAAGTGAAATCATTGTTCAGGAACGGACATAAGTACACATACCCACGCTTCGGTGCCATGATCGGATTTCCTTTCGGGTGGACGGGAAACCGACCGTAAAGCGCGCGCTCGTCCCACAAGCCGTTTGCTGCGAAACCGGTGCACCCGTTCGGCGGCGTACCCCGGCGACGCGGCGCGTCAGAATCGGGTGATGCCAACGGCTCGGCGTGGACGTCAAACTTCGCTCGGCGACGACGAGACGGCCGATCCGTGGGCACGGGTGGAACGGGGTCAGCTCGCGGCCTGGCTGCTCAAGATGTGGCGCCTCTACGGGGACGACGTCGCTCTGACCATCCGCCGGCTGGCCGCCGCGATACGAACGCCACCGGTCCATGACGCCACGATTTCCCGCTGGGAGAACTCCCTGGTCACGGTCCCGACGTGGGCCCTGCAGCAGTACGAGCTGCTCTTCGACCTGCCGCCGGGCGAGCTGGCAGCCGTGGTGACCGCGCTCGGCCGGGAGCGCCCCACAGGGCGCCGGACCGCGCGGCCCTGCGAGGAGCTGCTCGAAAAATGCCTCGACCGTGCTCCCGTTTCCGCGGCGGAATGGGCGGACCTGACGATTTCCCTGACCCGACAGCGACGCAAGATCGCCCGGCCCGTGTGGGACACCCTGGCCCACCGGCTGCTCACCGAAATGTGCCTTTCCGTGGGCTGGCGATACCTGCTCCGGCTTTCCGCGTTGCAGCGGGTGCACGAGCACACGGAAGGAGGTGTCGCGCTCGTCGCGGCGACCGAAGAATTCGTCGCCGAGCCTTCCTGTCAGCTGATCATCGATCCGATCGCCTTGCTCGCGGCGAACCGGACGCTGCCGGCGTCCCGCCGGCTCCTTCACCTCCTTTGCGAGCCGCGGAACGAATCCGAGCAGCTCGGCGCGCTCTTCGCGTGGGCGGCCCGGCCGCCTGGTGACCACAGCACGGCCCACCGGCTCGAAGCCGTCACCCGCGAGCTGTGCGCCGGCGCATCGACCTCGCCTCCGGTCCGCGAAGCCGCTTCGGACGTGCTCGCGACACTCACCCGGTACCGCCCGCATCGTCCCGATGCGCGCACGGCAGATCTCGGCAAAGCGGGCGACGCAGCCTTCGACGAACTGATCCATGCCCTGGACAGCACCCAGAACCGCCGCCACGAACACGATCTCCTCGGCAAACGGATCATCCGGCAGGCACTGCTCAGCACCGACAGCGATCTGCGCATCCTCACGGTCAATGTCCTGCACGCGTCGCCGTTTCGCGGCGTCCTCGCCGACACTCTCGCGTCGCTGCTGACCAGCGGGCGCACGAAGAGCAGCTCGGCGGTCCACACTGTGCTGGTGGATCTGCTGGGCAGCCTGGGCGAAGCCCGGCACCGCCCGGTCGTCGAGGACCTGGTGCGGCGGGGCGCGGCGCGGGACACCGCGGCCGTGGCGCTGGCGCACCTCCCCGGCCGGACGGACCTGCGTCTCTGGCACCACGTGCTCACCCAGCGCCCGACCGGTGAGAGCACCCAGCGAGCCGCGCTCTACGCGGTCGGGATGAAGGGCGACCGCGACGGTCTGCGGCTCCTGCGGACCTACGCTCCCGCCGTCCGCACTCGCGCGAACTGGTGGCTGCGGCTGCCGGCCGAGGCATCCGCGGGCGCAGCTCTCTGACGATCGGACCGGCTGATCCCGACTTCCGCGGGTTCCGCGGGTGGCGCGGTCGACGGAAGACTCGGCCGCGTCACCCACGCCGTGGAGGGAAACCCGTGCGCCTGACCGCTCTGCTCCCCCTGCTCGCCGCCGTCCCGCTCTTCGCGTTCCCCGCCGTCGCCACAGCCGCGCCCGGCTGCTTCGACACCACCGTCCCGCTGACGGTGGAGGAACAACGGCTCACCGCCCCCATGCCGGCGGGTGGTCCCGCGGTCGGCCCCGAGCTCGTCCGGCTGGCCGGGTTGGATCCGTTGGTGGCCGGGGTGAAGCACGACCTCTGCGTGGCGCGTACACCGCGCCGGGCCGAACGCGTCGTCACCGAGGCCGGCGACCGGCTGTGGCGGACGGCCGTCGACCGCGCCCAAGGCCGTCGTCCGGATCTCGGCACACTCGACCGCTTCGACGACCGGCCGTTGTACTGGGCACGGCTGCAGCTCAGCAGCGCGGTGCGGCAGTGGACACCGGCGTTTCCGTTGCCCGGCCGCGCTTCTCTGCTCACGGCGTTCGACCGCGGCTCACGCGGCCTCGACGACGTCCGGTTCCCGCCCGGGAAGACGCGGCGGGTCATGGTGAGCGGGTTCGACCCGTTCCAGCTGGACGGTGCGGGCGTCCGGATCTCGAACCCGGCCGGGGCGTCGGCGCTGCAGCTGGACGGGCGCGTGCTGGACACGCCGTCCGGCCCCGCCGTGGTGCAGGCGGTGAGCTTCCCGGTGGTTTGGGGCTACTTCGACGAAGGCGTCGTCGAAGCGGCGTACGGCTCGGCGCTGCGCGACCGCGCGCGTCGGCCCGACGTGCTGATCACCATCAGCCAGGGCCGGCCGGGCCGGTTCGACATCGAACGCTGGGCCGGCGCCTGGCGCGGCGGCTTTCCCGACAACAACAACGCATCGGTGACCGGCGGCGTCCCGCCCGCGACGGGCTGGCCGCAGCCGGATGTCCAGTTCATCGAGACGACCCTGCCGTACCAACGGATGCTCGACGCGCCGGCCGGCGCCTATCCGGTGAACTTCAACCAGGCGTTCTGCGTCTGGCCGGACTCGGCGCACCCGGGCGCGGGCACGCCGGTGTGCCGTTCGGACGCCCCGGCGCCCGGCGAAATCGCGGCGTCGGGCGGCGGCGGGAACTACCTGTCGAACGAGTCGATGTTCCGCGCGAACCGGATCCGCTTGGGCCTGAACCTGACGGCCGTGGCCGGCGGCCACCTGCACACGCCGGTGCTGGGCCAGCCGACCGACCCGGCGGCGCTGACGGACCCGGACTTCGAGTCCCGCCGCCAGGCGATCGCGGCCCAGGTGATCACCTTGGCGACGGCCGCCGCGACGCCTTCCACCTCGGCAACCCCGTCCCCGGCAACGGAATCCCCGCGCGCCGCCCTCGAATCCCTCCCAGCCACAGTCCTCTGACCCACCGTGTCGTCCCGTCAATCACGAGTGATTGACGGGACGACACAACAAGCAGCGCCCGGACGCTAGGAGTACGGCCGCCGCCACCATGATCATCCCAGGCCGACCCACTGTGGCCGCGCGCCGACCAGTGGCAACTTGCGCAGATGCGCCCGTGTTCTCGCAATGCCGTGCGGTCCTTGGGCACCGCAGTTTCGTCCTGTACCAGAGCACATCGCTCAGGCTCGCCAAGCGGAGACCACCGATGACTTCCGCGTTGTCGATGCCCTCACGCACGGGCACTACGCAGAGCAACCAGGGAATTTCACTTGGTCAGCGGTAGGGCCCGAGCACCTGATCGCGGCATAGTCGATTTCTGCCTGCAAGGGGGATGTATGCGGCATTACCCGAACTGCGAGCGCGCACAGAGCCGAAGGTGCCAGTGCACGATGTGCTGGGGCACACAACACGGCTGGAAAGGCGCCGTCAGCCTCGCCAAGAATCCCGATCCCACCGTTCGCCACGAGTTTCGAACGAACGTGGACGAGGCCTGGCAGGCCGCCGTTGTGGGAAAAAGGAACGCGAATCAGCGCCCCTCGCAGAGGATCAGCTATCCGAAGAAGATCGCGGGAATCGACTCGGCGATCGCCGACCTCGTGGAGTGGCTGACACAAGACCTGGCCGCCTCGGAGACCGCTCCGGCCGAGAGACCACCAGCGATCGGCAGCGAACATCTTTCACAGTCCGAGGCGCCGCGGCCGCACCAGACGCTGCCCGACAATCCGACTGACGACATAGCACCTTCCGCCCGATCATCCATCGACGGAATACCTGGCACGCAAGCAGCACCGGACACCACTCCGCCGAAAGGCGGCTTGTCGACCGGCGGACCGGTTGTCACCAGAGTAGAAGAACTGGGCGACATTCTGGCCGCGCACGTCCTCAGTGACATCGAGCGAGCGTGGGGCGGCCCGGTACCGAAGGAAGTCAAGGTCGCGCTCGCGGATCATTTCTGGTGTGACTTGTTCGCGCATCTGGCACACGTCCTGGCCGAAGGCGCCAAGGCGTTCGACAAAGTGCCGGACAAGGTCACCGCCCTTATCATCAAGTCACGTAAGGCATCCGAACGCGCTCCGCTCACAGACTTCGTCATCAAAACCGCCGTCAATAGCATTTGGAAGTACGTACAAGGACTCTCCCTTTTTGGCTGGATCATCCAGGTTCGCAAGTTTCTTCCAGTGATTCGCATCCTTGCTGTATTAATCTGCAAGGCTCCCGAGCGACACAAAGCGGTCGTGGAGTACTGCCTCGACCCGCTGAAGGAGCAGTTGGCGTCGGAAACGAAGAAGCGGCTGGTCAAGGTGCTACGGGAGTGGCTGCCCGAGATCACCGCCGAACTCGCCCGGCGGAACGACCTGCCACCTGATTGACGTGCTGCGGTAACTTCCGGCCCATCGATCCGTTCGCTCACGCCCTAAATGAGTTCCATCGGGTCCAGTTGGATGCGGATCGGTTCCGTGGCCTTCCGGGCGTCACGCCGGGCCGCCGCTGCGTGGATTGCTGCTGCCAGCGCTTTTCCTTCGCTTCGGGAAACCCGGACCAGGGCGCGTTCTCTCTCCGCGTTGCCCTCCTCGTCCAGCTCGCCCAGCGGGACCGGGCCCAGGACCTCTCCGGATGGCGGCAACGGCAGATCGTCCAGAACGCCCGCTACCGCGTCCGGCGTGCCCTCGACGCTCGCCATCCGCATCGCCGGGGGGAAGCCCAGCTCTCGGCGCTCGGCCAGTTCCTGCGACGCGTGCCACGCCGGGTCCCAGCGGACCAGGGCCTGGACCACCGCCATTCCCGCCTCGGCTCCGACGATCACCCGGCCACCCGACGAGCCGGGGCGGACCAGGGCCGCCGCGGCCATCCAGCGGCGCAGTGTCTCCTCGCCCGCCCGCAGGTCCTGGCGGCCCAGCAAGGCCCAGCCGTCCAGCAGCAATGCCGCGCCGTAGCCGCCTTCGGCCACCGGTTCCGCTCCTGGCGTGCAGACCACCAGTGCGGGTTTGCCCGGTACCGATGCGAGGACCTCCGACGCGCCGGACGTGCGGACCGGGATGCCCGGGAACGCGCGGCCCAGCTCCTCCGCCGTCCGCTTCGCGCCGACGATCACCGCTCGCAGGCGGACCGAGCCGCACGCCGGGCAGCGGAACGCTGTTTCCGGGACGCCGCACCAGCGGCACCCCGGCGGTTTCGGCCGGCCGTCGATCGAGCCGCCGGGCAGCGCCAGCGGACCGGCGCAGCGGCGGCAATGCGCCGGGGTGCGGCAGTTTCCGCACGCCAACCCCGGCACGTAGCCGCGTCGCGGGACCTGGATCAGGGTCGGGACGCCCGCCGCGAACGCCTGGCGCGCCGCTTCGAACGCAACCGCCGGGAGGCGGGCGACGCGGGCGGCTTCGTCTCGGGCGACGTCGAAGTCCTCGCCGACCGGGGTGACGCGGGGGGCCGCCGCGCGCAGTTCCGCGCGGTCCGCCAGGACCGGGGCTGCCCAGCCCGACTCGACGAGCAGCTGGGCCTCGGCCGTCCGGGCGAAGCCGCCGACCAGCAGGGACGCCTTCGCCGTGTGCGCGCGGTCCATCAGCACGTCGCGGACGTGCGGGTACGGCGCGTGCTGGTCGAGGTGCAGGTCGTCGCCGTCGTCCCAGACCACGAACAGGCCCGGCTCGGCGACCGGCGCGAACATCGCCGCCCGGGTGCCGACCACCACCCGGACCGCGCCGCGCAGCACCGCGAGCCAGCGCCGGTACCGCTCGGCGGGACCGAGCCCGGCGATCAGGGCGACGACGCCGTTCTCCCCCACGAGCGCGGCGCACGCTTCGTGCACCCGCGTCAGGTCTCGGTGGTCCGGTACGACCAGCACGGCGCCGTGCCCGGCCGCGGCGGCGGTCGCCGCGGCCTCGGCCAGCCGGCGCGGCCAGTCCTCGCCCGGCAGGGCCTGCCAGACGGCGTTCGCGGGCTTCCCCTCGGCCAGCGCCTCCAGGAACGCCGGGCCGCGCTGGTAGCGCGCCCAGGCCGTGCTGTCGGGCGCCTCCGGGAACTCCGCCGTGACGGCGGGCGGCTCGCTCTCGACCTTCGCGTGCCGCGGTGGGATCGCGAGCCGCAGGACGTCCGAGAGGGTGCCGCCGTAGCGGTCGGCCACCGCGCGGCAGAGGGCGTGCAACGACGGCGTCAGCACCGGTTCGGCGGAGGTGACGCGGTCGAGGAAGGCCAGTTTGCTGCCGTAGTCGGTCGTCTCGGCGCGTTCGACGAGGTAACCGTCGACCAGTTGCCCGGCGAACCGGACGCGGACCCGGCAGCCCGGCACCGCGGTTTCGTGCAGCTTCTCGGGCACGCGGTAGTCGAAGGTGCGGTCGAGGTGCGCCAGCGGGATGTCGACGACGATCCGCGCCACGGACCGCTCGGGCGCGGGCTGCTGGGCGCCCTTCGCCTTCTCCCCCGGCTTCGGTGCCTTGGACGGCTTCTTCCGGGCACGCGACGGCACCACGGCTTTCGCGGCGGCGGGCGGCGGCTCCTCGGGAAGCTCCCAGAGGGCGGCGGGCTCGGAACTGCTCACCCCGAGATCTCTACCAGAACCCTCCGACAGGACCCGACAGCCCCGACGCCAGAACGCCGTGAAGGCCACCTTCAGGGACATAGAGTCCCTCAAGGTGGCCTTCACGGACCGGACGGATCAGGCTCCCGCGGCCGACTTCAGGTCAGCGGCGCGAGCGGTGCTCTCCCACGGCAGGTCCAGTTCCGGGCGGCCGAAGTGGCCGTACGCGGCGGTCGGGGCGTAGATCGGGCGCAGCAGGTCCAGGTCGCGGATGATCGCCGCCGGACGCAGGTCGAACACCTCGGTGATGGCCTGCTGGATCTTCGACGGATCCACCGTCTCCGTCCCGAACGTCTCCACGAACAGACCCACCGGCGCCGCCTTGCCGATCGCGTACGCGACCTGCACCTCAGTCCGCGTCGCCAACCCGGCGGCAACGACGTTCTTCGCGACCCAGCGCATCGCGTACGCCGCGGAACGGTCGACCTTCGACGGGTCCTTGCCCGAGAACGCGCCACCACCGTGACGGGCCATGCCGCCGTAGGTGTCGACGATGATCTTCCGGCCGGTCAGCCCGGCGTCACCCATCGGACCACCGATCACGAAGCGACCGGTCGGGTTGACCAGCAGCCGCGCGCTCGAGGTGTCGATGCCCAGGTCTTCCAGCTCCGGGCCGACGACGTGCTCCTTGACATCGACGCTGAGCATCTTGTCCAGGTCGATCCCGTCCGCGTGCTGCGACGAGACGACGACCGTGTCGAGGCGCACCGGCTGGTCACCGGCGTACTCGATGGTCACCTGGGTCTTGCCGTCCGGGCGCAGGTACGGCAGCACACCGTCCTTGCGGACCGCGGTCAGCCGCTTCGACAGCCGGTGCGCCAGCGCGATCGGCAGCGGCATCAGCTCCGGGGTGTCGGAGCACGCGTAGCCGAACATCAGGCCCTGGTCACCCGCACCCTGGCGGTTGATCTCGTCCTCATCGGACTCGACGCGGGACTCGTACGCGGTGTCGACGCCCTGGGCGATGTCGGCCGACTGCGACCCGATCGCGACGTTGACACCGCACGAGTTGCCGTCGAACCCCTTCGCCGACGAGTCGTACCCGATCCGCAGGATCACGTCCCGCACGATCGTCGGGATGTCGGCGTAGGCCTCGGTGGTCACCTCACCGGCGACGTGGACCTGGCCGGTGGTGATCAGGGTCTCGACCGCGACGCGGCTGCGCGGGTCCTTCGACAGCAGACCGTCGAGGATCGAGTCGCTGATGGCGTCGCAAATCTTGTCGGGGTGCCCTTCGGTCACCGACTCCGAGGTGAACAATCTGCTGCTAGACGCGGTCACGGTGGCCGTCACTTCCTCACCTTGTCGTCGGATGCCCCGAAACTTAGGCACCCCTTACCTGTGCAAGCGTACTGACTATCGCTCGGGGGACAGTCAATGCTTCATGAAGCTCACCACAGCGTCCCACAGGGTGGACGCCAGCTCGGCTTTCCGCGCCAGAGGTATAGGGATTTCCGTGCCGTCGGCGGCCAGTAGCCAGCCCGAATTGTCCTCGGTGCCGAACGCCTTGCCGTCGCCGACGGCGTTGACCATCAGCAGGTCGGCGCCCTTGCGCTTGAGCTTCACGCGGGCGTGGTCGAGGACGCTGCCGTGCTCGTCGCCGGTCTCGGCGGCGAACCCGACGACGACCTGACCGGCCCGCCGGTGCCGCACCAGCTCGGCGAGGATGTCGGCGTTGCGGTCGAGGGTGACGACCGGATCCGGCTGGTCGTCGGACTTCTTGATCTTGACCTCGGCGCGGTTCGCCGGCCGGAAATCGGCCACGGCGGCGGCCATCACGACGACGTCGGCCGAAGCGGCCGCCTCGTGCACCGCGACCCGCATCTCCTCGGCGGTCGACACGTGCTTCACGGTGCTGCCCGCCGGGTCCGGCAGGGCGACCGTGTGGGCCGCGACCAGGGTGACCTCGGCGCCGCGCTGGGCGGCGACGCGGGCCAGCGCGTAGCCCTGCTTGCCGGACGAGCGGTTGCCCAGGTAGCGGACCGGGTCGAGTGGCTCACGCGTCCCACCCGCTGAGACGACGACGCGGACGCCTTCGAGGTCGCGGGGCAGGGCGCCGGGCTTGGCCAGCAGCAACCGGGCGAGGTCGACGATCTCGGCGGGGTTCGCCAGCCGGCCCTTGCCGGTGTCGGCGCCGGTCAACCGGCCCGAGTCCGGCTCGGCGACCACCAGGCCGCGGGACCGCAGCAGCGCGACGTTGTCGCGGGTGGCGGGGTGCTCCCACATCTCCGTGTGCATCGCCGGGAAGAAGGCGATCGGGCACCGGGCGGTGAGCAGGGTGTTCGTCAGCAGGTCGTCCGCGATGCCGTGGGCGGCCTTCGCGAGCAGGTTCGCGGTGGCCGGGACGACGATAACGAGGTCGGCCTCCTTGCCGACGCGGACGTGCTGCACCTCGGGCACCTCGGTGAACACGCCGGTGTGCACCGGGTGCCCGGAGAGGGCTTCGAAGGTGGCCGCGCCGACGAAGTTCAGCGCGGCTTCGGTGGGCACCACGCGGACGTCGTGACCGGATTCGGTCAGCCCTCGCAGGACCTCACAGGCCTTGTAGGCGGCGATGCCGCCGCCTACGCCCAGGACGACGCGGGGTTTACTCACCCTCGGTGTGCTCGAGCAGGCCACCGTGGATCTCGCGCAGCGCGATCGAGAGCGGCTTCTCGCGCGGGCCCGGCTCGACGAGCGGGCCGACGTACTCGAGCAGGCCCTCGCCCAGCTGGGCGTAGTAGTCGTTGATCTGGCGGGCACGCTTGGCCGAGTAGATCACCAGCGCGTACTTCGAGCTGACCTTCTCGAGGAGGTCGTCGATCGGCGGGTTGGTGATGCCCTCGAGCTCTTCGTGCAGGGTCGCCTGAGTCGTCACTCGTGGTGCTCCGAATCCGTTGGGCTACCGGCGGCAAACTGCTCGCCGGTAATCAAGCTTAGCAAGTGCTCAGCGGCCTCACGCACGTCGGCGTTGACGAGGCGCTCGTCGAACTCCCCGGCGGCGGCGAGCTCACGCTCCGCTTCCGCCAGCCGGGCCTGCACCGAAGCTTCGCTCTCGGTGCCGCGCCCGGTGAGCCGGCCGACCAGTTCCTCCCACGACGGCGGCATCAGCATCACGAGCCGGGCCTCCGGCATCGCCACGCGGACCTGACGGGCGCCCTGGAGTTCGATCTCCAGGATCGCCGGCCGGCCGTCGGCGAGGGCCTTCTCGACGGGCTCGCGGGGAGTGCCGTAGCAGTTGCCCGCGAACTCGGCCCATTCCAGCAGCCGGCCGTCGGCGACCATCGCGTCGAATTCGACGCGATCGACGAAGTGGTAGTGCGCCCCGTCGATCTCGCCGGGGCGAGGCTTGCGCGTGGTGACCGAGACGCTGAAGTAGATGTCGGGCTCCAGCTTCCGCAGTTCGCCCACCACGCTCGACTTCCCGACACCGGACGGCCCCGATACGACCGTGAGCCGGTGCCGGGAGAGATCCCCCGTCACCGGCTCACTGCCGCGGTCGGCGCCCCGGCTCGCCGGGTTGTCCTGACCGACGCCGCTCACTCGCCGCTGAACTCGGCCAGCAGCGCCTTGCGCTGCCGGTCGCCGAGGCCGCGGAGACGACGGCTGGGGGCGATCTCCAGTCGTTCCATGGTCTGCTGAGCGCGGACCTTGCCGACGCCCGGAAGGGCCTCGAGCAGAGCCGAAACCTTCATCTTGCCGAGGACTTCGTTCTCCTCGGCCTGCTTCAGCACGTCGACCAGAGTGGTACCGCCCCGCTTCAGCCGCTCCTTCAGCTCAGCACGGATCTTGCGAGCAGCGGCGGCCTTCTCCAGCGCCGCAGCACGCTGTTCCTCTGTCAGCTGGGGAAGTGCCACGTTTTCCTCCGGTAGTTCTCAAATCTGGGTGGGTGACGCGACGGTACCCACCCGTGAGCACCGGCCACAATGCGGGGGTGGCTGGTGGGACTCGCTTCCGGGGCCTGCTATTGGCCGTTTTCCTGCGGGTCGGCGAGCACTTCGGCGACACGTTCGACCGCTTGGCGCAAAGCGGCTTGCTCCGGTCCGTGCCGTAAGAGATCGCGAGACGACGCGGGCAGCACTCCGTGCAGTCCCGGACCGAAAAGAGCACGCAAATCGGCCACAGTGGCGCCCTGGGCCCCGAAACCGGGCGCCAGCACGGGTCCGTTCAGCCGCGAAAGATCGAGTTCCCCCGGCGAAACGGTCGCGCCGACGACGACACCCACATCGCCGAACGGCCCCACTCCGTCGTTGAACGCCGCCGCGGAATCGACGATTCCCTGCGCCACGGTGCGTCCGTCGGGCAGCAGCGCGTTCTGCACGGCCGCCGCTTCGGGGTTCGAGGTCCGCGCAAGCACGAAGACGCCGCGTCCCGCGGACACCGCCGTCTCCGCGCATTGGGCCAAAGAGCCGAACCCGAGGTACGGCGAAACGGTGATCGCGTCCGCCGCGATGGCCGCGCCGTCGGCCACGTACGCGGCCGTGTAGGCGGCCATCGTGGAGCCGATGTCGCCGCGCTTGACGTCCAGCAGCACCAGCGCGCCGGCTTCGCGCGCGGTTTCCACCACCCGTTCCAGCACCCGGACACCCGCGGCGCCGAAACTTTCGAAGAACGCCGACTGCGGCTTCACGATCGCCGTGTGCGCCGCCAGGACCTCCGTGGCCGACAGCGCGAACCGTTCCAGGCCCGAGGCGTCCACCGGGAGCCCCCAGGCCTCGATGAGGCTCGGGTGCGGGTCGATCCCGGCGCACAACGGGCCCCGGGCGGCGACGGCCTTCGCCAGCCGCGCCCCGAACCGCTCGGGCGCGCTCACGACTTCGCCTTCAGCGCCGCCTGCAGCTCCTGCAGGGACTTGACGCCGATGTCGCCCCGGATCAGCGCCTCGATGCCGTGCACGGCCGCCGCGGCGCCCTGCACGGTCGTCACGCACGGGATGTCGCGTGACACCGCGGCGGTGCGGATCTCGTAGCCGTCGATCCGCGGGCCACTGTTGCCGTAGGGCGTGTTGATCACCATCTCGACGCCGCCCGCGAGGATGAGGTCGACGATGTTCGGCTCGGTCTCGCTGGAGCCCTCGTAGTGCTTGCGCACCACGGTGCAGCCGACTCCGTTGCGCCGCAGCACTTCCGCGGTCCCGGACGTCGCGAGGATCTCGAACCCGAGGTCCGCCAGGCGCTTCACCGGGAACACCAGCGAGCGCTTGTCGCGGTTGGCGACCGAGACGAACACGCGCCCGGACGTCGGCAGCGAACCGTAGGCCGCGCTCTGCGACTTGGCGAACGCCTTGCCGAAGGAGACGTCGACGCCCATCACCTCGCCGGTGGACTTCATCTCCGGGCCCAGCAGCGAGTCGACGCCGTGGCCTTCGGGCGTGCGGAAGCGGTGGAAGGGCAGCACGGCCTCCTTCACCGCGACCGGCGAGTCGGCCGGCATCCGCCCGCCGTCACCCTCGGCCGGGAGCACGCCGCTGCCGCGCAGGTCCTTGATCGTCGAGCCGGTCATGATCAGCGCGGCGGCCTTGGCCAGCGGCACCGCCGTGGCCTTCGACACGAACGGCACCGTCCGCGACGCGCGCGGGTTGGCCTCCAGGACGTAGAGGACGTCGTCCTTGAGCGCGTACTGGACGTTCAGCAGCCCGCGGACGCCGACACCGCGCGCGATCGCCTCGGTGGAGCGGCGGACGGCCTCGAGGTCGGTGTGGCCGAGCGTGATCGGCGGCAGCGCGCAGGAGGAGTCGCCGGAGTGGATCCCGGCCTCCTCGATGTGCTCCATGACGCCGCCGAGGTAGAGCTCCTCGCCGTCGAACAGCGCGTCGACGTCGATCTCGATGGCGTCGTCGAGGAACCGGTCCACGAGCACCGGGTGCTCGGGGTTGATCTCGGTGGCGCGGCTGATGTAGCCGGAGAGGGTCTGCTCGTCGTAGACGATCTCCATGCCGCGCCCGCCGAGCACGTACGACGGCCGCACCAGCACCGGGTAGCCGATCTCGTCGGCGATCCGCTTCGCGCCTTCGAAGGACGTCGCGGTGCCGTAACGCGGCGCGGGCAGCCCGGCCTCGCTGAGCACCTCGCCGAACGCGCCGCGGTCCTCGGCCAGGTGGATCGCCTCCGGCGGCGTCCCGACCACCGGCACCCCGGCGTCCGCGAGCCGCTTGGCCAGGCCGAGCGGGGTCTGGCCGCCGAGCTGGACGATGACGCCCGCGACGGTGCCGGACGCCTGCTCGGCGTGCACCACCTCGAGGACGTCCTCGAACGACAGCGGCTCGAAGTACAGCCGGTCCGAGGTGTCGTAGTCGGTGGACACGGTTTCCGGGTTGCAGTTGACCATGACGGCCTCGAACCCGGCCTCCCGCAACGCGATCGCCGCGTGGACGCAGGAGTAGTCGAACTCGATGCCCTGGCCGATCCGGTTCGGGCCGGAGCCGAGGATGAGCACCTTCGGCTTTTCGTTCTGCGGCGCGACTTCGGTCTGCGCGTCGGGGTCGGACTCGTAGGCCGAGTAGTGGTACGGCGTGTTCGCCGCGAACTCGGCCGCGCAGGTGTCGACGGTCTTGAACACCGGCCGCACGCCGAGCCGGTGGCGCAGCGCGCGGACGCCGTCCTCGCCGGCCAGTTCCGGGCGCAGCGCGGCGATCTGGCGGTCGGCCAGGCCGGTGCGCTTGGCGCGGCGCAGCAGGTCGCCGTCCAGCACGGGCGCGTCGCGGACTTCGGCGCCCACTTCGCCGATGAGTGCGATCTGGTCGATGAACCACGGGTCGATGCCGGAGGCCTCGTGCACCTGCGCGACGGTGCCGCCCAGGCGCAGCGCGCGTTCCACTTCGTAGAGCCGGCCTTCGTGCGGCGTGCGCAGAGCGTCCAAAGTGGACTCCAGCGTGACGCCCTCGGGGTCGGGCAGCGTCCAGAACCCGGTGGCCTTGGTCTCGATCGACCGCATCGCCTTGCCGAGCGCCTCGGGGAAGCTGCGGCCGAACGACATCGCCTCGCCGACGCTCTTCATCGTCGTGGTCAGCGTCGGGTCGGCGCCCGGGAACTTCTCGAAGGCGAACCGCGGGATCTTGACGACGACGTAGTCCAGCGTGGGCTCGAACGCCGCCGGGGTCGCCTTGGTGATGTCGTTGGTGATCTCGTCGAGCGTGTAGCCGATGGCGAGCTTCGCGGCGATCTTGGCGATCGGGAAGCCGGTCGCCTTCGACGCCAGCGCGGAACTGCGCGACACCCGCGGGTTCATCTCGATGACGACCATCCGGCCGTCCTCCGGGTTGATCGCGAACTGGATGTTGCAGCCGCCGGTGTCGACGCCGACCGCGCGCAGCACGTCGATGCCGACGTCGCGCATCACCTGGTACTCGCGGTCGGTGAGGGTCATGGTCGGCGCGACGGTGACCGAGTCGCCGGTGTGCACGCCCATCGCGTCGACGTTTTCGATCGAGCAGACGACCACGACGTTGTCGCTGCGGTCGCGCATCAGCTCGAGCTCGTACTCCTTCCAGCCGAGCACGCTCTCCTCGATGAGCACCTCGGTGACCGGCGACTCGTCGAGGCCGGTGGAGGCGAGCCGTTCCAGGTCCTCGGGCGTGTGCGCCATGCCGGACCCGAGCCCGCCCATGGTAAACGACGGCCGGATGACGACCGGCAGGCCGAGCTCTTTTACCGTGTCCCGGACCTCGTCCATGGTGTTGCAGACGCGGCTTCGCGGAGTCTCGGCACCGACCTCGGCGACGATGTTCTTGAACTTCTGCCGGTCTTCACCGCGCTGGATCGCGTCGATGTCGGCCCCGATCAGCTCGACGCCGTACTTGGCCAGCACCCCGCGCTCGTGCAGCGCGACGGCGCAGTTGAGCGCCGTCTGCCCACCGAGGGTCGCGAGGATCGCGTCCGGCCGTTCGACGGCGATGACCTTCTCGACGAAGTCCGGCGTCACCGGCTCGATGTAGGTCGCGTCGGCGAACTCGGGGTCGGTCATGATGGTGGCCGGGTTCGAGTTCACCAGGGACACGCGCAGGCCTTCGCTGCGCAGCACCCGGCAGGCCTGGGTACCGGAGTAGTCGAACTCCGCGGCCTGCCCGATCACGATCGGCCCGGAGCCGATCACCAGCACGTGCTGGATGTCCGTCCTCTTCGGCATCAGTTTCCTTCTTTCACCAGGCGCCGCAGACCGTCGCGGAAGACCTGAAAGCTCTTGGATCGGTTGTTCTCGATGTCCATGTGGGGCGCGATGGCCTCAGCCGCCGCCACTTTCGGCAAGCGGTCCCGGAGATATCCCTTGGACCGCAGGAGGTCCTCCAGCGCGCGCGACGCCTTGCCGGTGCCGTCGGGATCGCGATAGCGCGCTCGTTTGTCCAGATCCTTCGGAACCTTGTCATATGCCGCGCACAAGGCCGGGACATCCCCGAGAAACCAGGACTCCAGCTCGTCGATCACCACGCGGTGCAGGACGAACTCGGACGGAAGTCCCGCTTCCTCACTCACCCCGACCAGGTGGCGCTTGAGTTCCCGGCAGTCCTGGGCGTCCCGGTCGATGACCACGACGACCCGAAGCGCTTCCCACGAGATCCGGGCCGCGAAACCTCGCAGAATTCCCGGCAGCCGCTTCAGCAGATCCTGCTTGCCCTGGAAGCGCCGGACGGCGAAGGACACGTCCTCACCGACGATCTTCGGAACCAGCGTCTTCAACGCTGCTTCCGCCGAAGGCTCCTCCACCAGGATCTCGACGTGGATCACCGGGGCCGCCCGGGCCGGTCGAGGGGATCACCGAGGCCGAAGAACCCCTCGGTCCAGAGACTCCCCAGCAGGCCCCCGCTGTCGACCATGGCCATCAACTGAGGGATGTCCGCCGCTCGCCGGGCCCGGGCGAAGCCGGATTCGTCACGGAAAAGCATCCAGACCTCATCGGGCCGCAGAGCGTCGACGAACTCGGGAGCGTGAGTGGCAACCATGACCTGGCCGGCGGCTTCCATACCTCGCATATCCTCGGCGAGCCGATAGTGCAGTCTCGGATGAACCTGCTTCTCCGGCTCCTCGACCAGCAGCACTGAGGCATCGCTCTGGAGCGCGACCAGATAGCCGAGCAGTTGCAGCGTTCCGTCGGAGATGTTCTCCGGGGCGATGAGCTCGTCCGAACCCTGCTCGCGCAGGAGGACGGTCCAAGCTCCGTCGCCCTGCCGCAGGGGCGCGATGTCATCGAAGCCCGGCACATACCTCCGCAGCGAAGCCTGGATGCCCTCCCACTCGCGGGGGGACCCGTCGCGGAGGTGCCGGACGACGGCGCCGAGGTTCTGGCCATCCGGCTTCAGCCTGGATGTTTTGTCGTCTTTCGCGCCTTTGCGCATCGAGTCGAGACTCAGATCCGAGAGGTCAATTCCGGTCATGAATCGGTGGAACCTACGGATTTCAGCGTCTGTGGCGAGCTGGCTGACCACACCCACGCCGAGTAGGTCGGAGCCGGACAGCTCAATTAGTTCCCACGCGCTGGCACGGGCGACTCCGCCCGCTCCGCGCCGGAAGTGCAGGAGGTCGTAAGGAGCCTCGGCACCCTCTGGCTGCCAAGTCAGCTTCTCTTCGGCCACCACCGGCACGTCATCGTCGTGCTCGATGACGAGCCGGTACCTGCCCACCGCGTCCTCGATGCGGCAGGTCAGTTCGATCTCGACGGGACCGGCCGCGCCATGAGTGACAATATCGGCCGCACCCCCGCGCTCCTCCCACACTGTGCGGAGCCCACCGCGAAGTGAGTCGGCGAGAAAGTCCAGCGCGTCGAAGACCGTGGATTTGCCGCTGCCGTTCGGCCCCAGCAGCGCCGTCACCGGCGTCAGGCCGTCCAGCTCGATGTCCCGGAGCACCCGGTAGTTCCGGATCCGGAGCCGCTCGATGCCGGTCGTCAGCGTCACGACCGCTTCTCCATGAGCGTCACGAAATCGTCGAACAGGGGCGCGGCGTCGTGCGGGCCGGCCGCCGCCTCGGGGTGGTACTGCACCGAAAACGCCGGCACGTCGAACGCCCGCAGGCCCTCGACCGCGCCGTCGTTCGCGCAGTAGTGGCTGACCTGAGCCGCGCCGAAGGGCGACTCGAAGCGCTGCCCGGGCTCGCCTTCGAGGGCGAAGCCGTGGTTCTGCGCGGTGATCGCGACGCGCTTGGTCACGACGTCGATCACCGGGATGTTGATGCCGCGGTGGCCGTAGCGCATCTTGTACGTGCTCAGGCCGAGAGCGCGGCCCAGGACCTGGTTGCCGAAGCAGATGCCGAACAGCGGGATCTCGCGGCCGAGGACCTGCTTGGTCAGCTCGGTGGCGTGCACCGTGGTGGCCGGGTCGCCCGGGCCGTTGGAGAGGAACACACCGTCCGGCTCGATCGCCAGGACCTCCTCCAGCGACGCGGAAGAGGGCAGCACGTGCACCTCGATGCCCCGCTTGACCATCTGCCGCGGGGTGTTGGACTTGATGCCCAGGTCCAGCGCGACCACGCGGAAGCGCGCCTCACCGGCAGGCGAGACGACGTACGGCTTCGGCGTCGAGACCTGGCCGGCCAGGTCGGCGCCCGCCATCTGCGGGCTGGCGAGGACCTCGGCGACCATCTCGTCGACCGTGCCCAGCGCGTCACCGGAGAAGACGCCGGCGCGCATCGCGCCGAGCTCGCGCAGGTGCCGCGTCAGCGAGCGGGTGTCGACCTCGGCGATGCCGACGATCCCCTGGTTCACCAGCTCGTCGTCCAGGGTGCGCTTCGAGCGCCAGTTGGACGGCGTGCGCGCGGGGTCGCGCACCACGTAGCCGTTGACCCAGATCCTCGACGACTCGTCGTCCTCGTCGTTCCAGCCGGTGTTGCCGATCTGCGGCGCGGTCTGCACCACGATCTGCCCGTGGTAGGACGGGTCGGTCAGCGTCTCCTGGTAGCCGGTCATGCCGGTGCAGAAGACCGCCTCGCCGAGGCTCCGCCCCCGCGCGCCGTACGCCGCGCCGCGGAACACCCGGCCGTCTTCGAGCACCAGTGCGGCTTGAGCGCGCGCGTTCACTGGGCACCTCCCTTGATCTTCAGCTGTTCGATCCAGTGTGGATAGTCGTCGAGCTCGTCGCCGCGGAAGCCGGTGTCGAGCTCGGTCTCGCCGGCGCGCCAGGTGAGCACCAGCAGGGCGTCGGTGCCCATCACCTTCCCGGCGATCTTCGAGTCCTGCCGGACCCCGGTGACGGCGTCGCGCGGGATCCAGAAATCGGGGGCGCCGCCGCGTTCGACCGCGACGCCGCTTTCGTACAGGCGCCAGACCGCGCCGGAGCGCAGGCCGGCGCCGCGGGTGACGACCCGGTTCTGCCACTCCCCCGCGATCGTCGTCGCGATGTAGACGCCGGTGGACTCGAGCAGGACCTCGCCCGGGTCACCGGGGATCCGCTCGAACGGCGGCACCCGCACGCTCTGCGAGCGCGCCTTGCGGCGCCAGCCGAGGTACATGCCCCACAGGCAGAGCAGGAAGAAGGCGACGATCGCCAGCACCAGCCACAGGCGTTCCATCAGCAGATCTTCCCGTCCCGGGCGGTGATCCGCCCGCGCAGCAGCGTCGCGGTCACCACGCCGGGCAGCCGCATTCCCTCGTACGGGGTGTTCGCCGCGATGCTGGCCAGCTCGGCACCCCGGACCGTCCACTCGGCGTCCGGGTCGACCAGGGCCAGGTTCGCCGGCTCGCCCACCGCGATCGGCCGGCCGTGGTCGGCCAGGTTCCCGATCTCGGCCGGGCGCTCGCTCAGCACGCGGGCGACGCCGCGCCAGTCGAGCAGCCCGGTGCGGACCATCGTCTCGGCCACGATGGACAGGGCCGTCTGCAGCCCGAGCATGCCCGGCCGCGCGGCCGCCCACTCGGTGTCCTTGTCCTGCACCGCGTGCGGGGCGTGGTCGGTGGCGACGCAGTCGATGACGCCCTCCGCCAGTGCGGCCCGCAGCTTCTCGGTGTCGGATGGGGTCCGCAGCGGCGGGTTCACCTTGTTGACCGGGTCGTAGGTCGCCAGGCGCTCGTCGGTGAGCAGCAGGTGGTGCGGCGTGACCTCGGCCGACACCTTGGTGCCGCGGTCCTTGGCCCAGCGCAGCACGTCCGCGGTGCCCGAAGTGGACACGTGGCAGACGTGCAGCCGGGCGTTCGCGTGCAGCGCGAGCAGGCAGTCGCGCGCCACGATGGACTCCTCCGCCGCGGCGGGCCAGCCGGTGTAGCCGAGCCGGGCCGCCTGTTCGCCCTCGTGCGCCTGGGCGCCGACGGTCAGCCGCGGTTCCTCGGCGTGCTGCGCGATGACGACGTCCAGCGCGGTCGAGTACTCCAGCGCGCGGCGCATCAGCAGCGGGTCGGCGACGCAGAGGCCGTCGTCGGAGAACACCTTGACCCGCGCCTGCGACGCGGCCATCGTGCCGAGTTCGGCGAGGCGTCCGCCCTTGAGCCCGACGGTAACGGCGCCGACCGGGTGGACATCGACCAGGCCGACCTCCTGCCCGCGCCGCCACACGTGCTCGACGATGACGGCGTTGTCGGCGACCGGATCGGTGTTGGCCATGGCGAACACGGCGGTGTAGCCGCCGAGCGCCGCCGCGGCCGAGCCGGAGTCGATCGTCTCGGTGTCTTCGCGGCCGGGCTCGCGCAGGTGGGTGTGGAGGTCGACGAAGCCCGGCAGCAGAACCTGGCCCGCCGCTTCGATGATTTCGGCGTCTTCGGGGACGTCCACCGCGCCGATGGCGGTGATCACGCCGTCCTCCACCAGGACGTCGACGGGATCACCCTCGCCGTAAGGGCGGGCGCCCTTGATCAGGGTGCTCACGCGCGCACCTCGCTGACGCTCGGCGCCTGCTGAGCACAAAGCGCTGTGCCGAATGGTTCGCTCGCAGGCTCGCTCACGCGGCGGCTCCTTCACTGGCCAAGAGGTGGTAGAGGACCGCCATCCGGACGTGCACGCCGTTGCGGACCTGTTCGGTGATGGCCGAGGCCGGGGAGTCGGCGACCGCGCTCGCGATCTCCATCCCGCGCAGCATCGGGCCGGGGTGCAGCACGACCGCGTGGTCGGGCAGCAGCTTCTGGCGCCGTTCCGAGAGGCCGTAGGCGATCGAATACTCGCGCGCGGAAGGGAAAAACCCGCCGTGCATGCGTTCCGCCTGGACCCGCAGCATCATCACCGCGTCGACCGCGGGCAGCTCGGCGTCCAGGTCGTGGGAAACGGTCACCGGCAGGCTTTCCACTCCGTAAGGCAGCAACGTCGGCGGCGCGACGAGCACCACTTCCGCGCCCAGGGCCGAAAGCAGGTGCAGGTTCGAGCGGGCGACGCGGCTGTGCAGGACGTCACCGACGATCGCGATGCGACGGTCCTTCAAGGACCCGAGCCGCTCCCGCAGCGTCGCCGCGTCGAGCAACGCCTGGGTCGGGTGCTCGTGGGTGCCGTCGCCGGCGTTGACCACCGACGTGCCCGGCTCGGCGAGCCAGCCCGCGAGCCGCTGGGCGGCGCCGCTGGCGGGGTGCCGGACGATCACGCAGTCGGCGCCCGCGGCGGCCAGCGTCAGCGCGGTGTCCCGCAGGGATTCCCCCTTGTTGACCGAGGAGCTGGACGCCGAGACGTTGATCACGTCGGCGCTCATCCACTTCCCGGCGATCTCGAACGACACCCGGGTGCGCGTCGAGTTCTCGTAGAACAGGGTGATCACCGTGCGGCCGCGCAGCGTCGGCAGCTTCTTGACCTCGCGGCCGAGCAGGGTGTGCTTGAGCTCGTCGGCGGTGTCCAGCACGGCGGTGGCCACTGCCGGGTCGAGCCCGTCGGTGGCGAGCAGGTGCTTCACGAATCTTCTCCAGGGACGTCTTCGGTCGCGCGGAGCAGCACGGAATCGCGGCCGTCGATCTCCGCCAGCAGCACGGATACGCCTTCGGTGCGAGCGGTCGGCACGTTCTTGCCCACGTAGTCGGCGCGGATCGGCAGCTCACGGTGACCTCGGTCGACGAGCACCGCCAGCTGCACCGAGCGGGGGCGGCCATGATCACGGAGGGCATCGAGCGCGGCCCGGATCGTGCGCCCGGAGAACAGGACGTCGTCGACCAGGATCACCACCCGGTCGTCGATCCCGTCCGGCGGCAGCTGCGTCTGTTCGAGCGCGCGGGGCGGGCGGCGGCGCAGATCGTCCCGGTAGAGGGTGACGTCGAGAGCGCCGGTCGGCGGGCGGACGCCGGAGAACTCGCCGATCTTGCCGGCGAGGCGGGCCGCGAGGGGCGTGCCGCGGGTGGGGATCCCCAGCAACACGGGCGGGGTAGTGCTCTCCGCACCGTTCGCGGTCTTTTCGATGACCTGATGGGCCATTCGGGCGATCGTGCGCGCGACGTCGCCGGCCGTCAGGAGCTCGCGCTCCCCGGCCGAACCAGCCGCGTCACGAGGACGTGACGACACTGCGGACTCCTTCCCCGCCTCACCGGACGGGTCCTTAAAGGACGTCTGTTCCCCTGCTGGTCGGGGCTTTCGCACCGACAGTAGCAGGCACTTTGGTCAGTCTTACGGGTGGTGTGGCGTGATTCGCGACAAGCTGCTGCTTGACCTGGTGACAACAATGCGTAACCATTACTCTGAGTATTCGACTCTCAGAGTCCCCTGGACCGGTCACCCCGACCGGGAGGGGGTGAAGAACGGAGAACGACCAGATGGGCGATTACGCCAAGGCGCTCGGGGCCAAGCTCCGCGGGATCCGCCAGCAGCAGGGCCTGTCCCTGCACGGGGTCGAGCAGAAGTCCGGTGGGCGCTGGAAGGCCGTCGTGGTCGGCTCGTACGAGCGTGGCGACCGTGCCGTCACCGTGCAGAAGCTGGCCGAGCTGGCCGACTTCTACGGCGTGCCGGTGGTCGAGCTGCTGCCCGAGGGCCGAGTCCCCTCCGGTGCCGAGCCCGCCACCAAGATCGTGATCAACCTGGAGCGCCTGCAGCAGCTGCCGGCGGAGAAGGTGGGGCCGCTGGCCCGCTACGCCGCGACCATCCAGAGCCAGCGCGGCGACTACAACGGCAAGGTGCTCTCGATCCGGACCGAGGACCTGCGGTCGCTGGCGATCATCTACGACATGACGCCGGGCGAACTGACCGAGCAGCTCATCGACTGGGGCGTGCTCCCGCCGGAGGCCCGTCCGGCCAAGGAGGACTGATCACAGGTGTGCTGCGCCGACGCAGTGAGCGTTCCCGGTGGGGCACCGGAGACGCTCACTGACAAGTCGTCGGGGGGCTCGCAGCACAGAGGCGGACGCGCCGCCGGGATGATCGCTACAGCACGGCGCGCAGGCGGTCGGCGATCGTGCCGATCCGGCCCAGCACGCCGTTGACGAACCGCGGCGAGTCGTCCGTGGACAGTTCCTTCGCCAGGCCGACGGCCTCGTCGATCGCGACCGGGTCCGGCACGTCCTGCGCCCACAGCAGCTCGTAGACCCCGACCCGCAGCACCGCGAGGTCGACCTTCGGCATCCGCTCCAGGGTCCAGCCCTGCGCGTGCTCGGCCAGCAGCTCGTCGATCTGCCCGCGGCGCGTGGTGACGCCCTCGACCAGGCTGATCGTGTAGTCCCCGATCGGGTCGACCTCGGTCGCGCCGACGCGGTCGGCCAGCAGCGTCACCGGATCGGTGTCGCGCTGCGCGGCCTCGTACAACATCTCCACGGCACGGCGGCGCGCTTGCCTGCGGCTGATCGCGCCGCCGCGGTTCGGGTGGGGCTTCGACGTCGGCATCAGCTGGAGACGCGGCCCAGGTAACGGCCGTCGCGGGTGTCGACCTTGATCTTCTCGCCGGTGGACAGGAACAGCGGGACCTGGATCTCCGCGCCGGTCTCCAGTGTCGCCGGCTTGGTGCCGCCGGTGGAGCGGTCGCCCTGCAGGCCCGGGTCGGTGTGCTGCACGAGCAGCTCCACCGAGGTCGGGAGCTCGATGTAGAGCGGCACGCCCTCGTGCACCGCGACCTGCACCTCGGTGTTCTCCAGCAGGTAGTTCGCGTTGTCGCCGACGGTCTCGGCCAGCACGGTGATCTGGTCGTAGGTGTCGGCGTCCATGAACACGAAGTCCTGGGCGTCCTTGTACAGGTAGGTCATGTTCCGGCGGTCCACCGTGGCCGTCTCGACCTTCGTGCCCGCGTTGAACGTCTTGTCGACCACCTTGCCGGTGAGCACGTGCTTGAGCGTCGTGCGCACGAAGGCACCGCCCTTGCCCGGCTTCACGTGCTGGAACGCGGTGACGGTCCACAGCTGGCCCTCGAGGTTGAGGACGAGCCCGTTCTTCAGGTCGTTGGTCGTGGCCACGAGCTTGCAGTCTCCTGTGTCGATCTTCGGGTCGATCTTCGGTTCGGGGCCGCCGTCAGACGACCACGAGGTTCTTGGTGCTCAGGGTGAGGAGTTCGGGTTCCCCAGCCCGCACGACGAGCGTGTCCTCGATGCGCACGCCACCGCGCCCCGCGAGGTAGACGCCGGGCTCGACGGTGACCGCCATACCGGCGGACAGTGTACCGACGCCCGTCGCGGCGAGGCTGGGCGCCTCGTGGATCTGCAGGCCGACGCCGTGGCCGAGGCCGTGCGCGAAGTGCTCGCCGTGGCCCGCCCCCGCGATCACCTTCCGCGCCGCGGCGTCCACTTCGGACACCTCGGCGCCCGGCGCGACGGCCCGGGTGCCCGCCGCCTGCGCGGTGCGCACGAGGTCGTACACCTCCCGCTGCCAGTCCGCGGGCTCGCCGAGGACGAAGGTGCGCGTCATGTCCGAGTGGTAGCCGTCGACGGTGGCGCCGAAGTCCAGCTTGAGGAAGTCGCCGCGCTTCAGCTCGGCGTGCGTGGGCCGGTGGTGCGGGATGGCCGAGTGCGCGCCGGTGGCCACGATCGAGGCGAAGCTCGGCCCGGCCGAGCCGTGCTCCAGCATCCGGTTCTCCAGGTCACGGGCCACTTCCAGCTCGGTCCGCCCGGGCCGCAGGCCGCCGGTGGCCACCAGGTCGTCGAGCGCCCGGTCGGCCGCGGCGCACGCCTGCCGCAGCGCCTCGACCTCGGCGTCGTCCTTCACCAGCCGCAGCTTCTCGACCAGCCCGGGGGCCCGGACGAGTTCCGCCTGCTTCCGGAAGGCTTCGTACTCCTCGACGCTCACGTGCTGGCTCTCGAAACCGACCTTCCAGTCCTTCGCGACGCCCTTGACGAGCGCGGCGGCGCTCGCCCGGTCGACGACCGTCTCCAGGTCGGGCACCTCGGCGGCGGCCTGCGTGGTGTAGCGGCCGTCGGTGCAGAACAGGGTCTTCCCGTCCCCGTCCGCGTGCAGCAGCACGGCGGCGTTCGAGCCGGTGAAGCCGGTCAGGTAGCGGATGTTCAGCAGGTCGGTGACCAGCAGCGCGTCGAGGCCCGCGTCGGTGAGCGAGTCCCGCAGCGCCGCGCGGCGGCGTCCATGGGTTTCAGGCACTTCCCCACCCTAGTGGGGGCGGGGTGGGACCTTCGTCGGTTCCGGCGCCGGCCGCTAAGCGACTCGCCAGTAGGCGGCCTAGAATCCGCAGGATGAGTGCCTGGGTGTTGCGCGGACTCGAGATGGCGGTGCTGCACGGCGCGGCCATCACCCTCCTCGCCAAGTACGCGGTCTACCACCCCACCGACCAGACGCTGGTCATCTCGGTGGCGCTCGCCGTACTGGTCGGAGCCGCCGCGCTGTGGAGCGCGCTGGACGCCTGGCGCGGCCTGCCCGAGCGCGGCAAGGTCTGGTTCATCGCGGCCCTGATCGCCGGCCCGGTCGCCGGGATCCTGTACGTCATCGGACGCGCGGTGTTCGTCGACCAGACGGGCGTCTCGGAACTGGGCGGCGCGCTCACGGGCGGCGCGGCGTTCTCGGCGCTGCTGGTGCTGATCCCGGCGGGCCTGGGGTTGTTCGTGGGCGGCCGCATCGGCGGTCGCGAGCAGCCCGGTGACGCCGACGCCGACTCGGTCGAGTCCGGCGCCGCGGGCTCCCGCCGTGTCCGGACGGACCCCGTCGGCGCTCGATCCGGCCGCCGCCCGCGGCCCGGCCGTGCGCAGCCCGAATCCGCCGAACCCGCCGAAACCCCGACCCCTCGGCCCCGGCCGGGTCGTCCTCGGCCCGGTTCCGCCGAGCCCGCCGACGCTCCGTCCGGCGCGGCAGAGTCCGCCGGCGCTCCGTCCGGCGCGGCAAAGTCCGCGAGCGCCCAGGCCGGCGCCGTTCGGGCCGGCGCTGCCGAATCCGCCGGTCCTCAGGCCGGGCGGCCTCGGCCCGGCCGGGCTCGGCTCGGCCGTCCGCAGTCCGGCAGTGCTCCGGGCGGGCGTGTTCAGCCGCCTAGTGAGGGGCCCGGCGCGTAGCCGCCCTTCGGCTGTCGTGCCGCTGGGCAGTCACGAGCCCGTACTTCCTCAAGCAGCGCCCAAACGCCCCAATGTGGCGTTGGGTGCGTCCAGTGCACCCAACGTGGCATTGAGGCGCTGGCCGGGCGTGTTCAGTCACCGAGCGACGGTCCGCACGTAGCCGTCCCACCGCACGGCCATGACTCTGAGCGGTGATGAGCGGCGCGTTCACCCACCGGGCGAGAGCCAGGCGAATAGCTATTCCGGTGGACGGTCGTGACCGTATGCGGTCGTGAGCCGGCGCTCAGGCCGGGCGTGTTCAGCCGCCGAGTGAGGGGCCCGGCGCGTAGCCGTCCCACTGGCCGGTCGTGACCGTATGCGGTCGTGAGCCGGCGCTCGGGCCGGGCGTGTTCAGCCGCCGAGTGAGGGGCCCGGCGCGTAGCCGTCCCACTGGCCGGTCGTGACCGTGTGCGGTGGTGAGCCGTTGTTCAAGGCCACGCCGCCGTCCGGGATTCGCCACAGGCGGTGGTCGTCGAGCACCAGCGCGAACCCGCGGCCCGGCGTCTGCACCGCGTCCACGCCCGGCTTCAGCCGCGCCGAGACCGGCAGGACCGCCACCGCGGGCGGCGCCTTGTCCAGCAGCTCGCCGGCCAGGGACAGCGCCACCACCCGCCGGTCGACCCGCACCCGTTTCCCGGCCCGGACCAGGTCCATCGTCCGTTCCGGGGAGGGCATCGTGACGCCGTCGAAGGTGGCCGCCACCCGGCCGGGGTTGCCGCAGGCCTGGCTGCCGAGCAGGTCGAGCCCGAAGTGCCGCAGGCCGGTCGGCGCGGCCGCGCCGCCGATCGCGGTGGCGCGCACGACGTCGAACGGCACCCGGTCGCACGGGTCGGCCGTCGACAGCGGTGCGTGGCCGTCGGCGCGGCGCACCAGGCCCGGCCCTTCCTTCCACGGCCCGGCGATCACGGCCGGCCGGAACGGGTGCTCGGCGAAGTCGGCCGTCCAGTAGGTGAGCGTGGTCCCGTCGTCGGTCTCGTGCGCGATGACCCACGCGTCGAGCGCGCCGACCCACATCAGGTCCGCGCTGAAACCGTCGACCACCGAGCGTGTGCGCGGCGTGGCGGTCGACGCCACCGGCACGAACCCCCCGACGTCGAGCGCCTGCACCCCGGTCGCGAACGCCGGGTCGTGCGAGCGGAGCACGAACTGCCCGGCGCCGTTCCAGCCCGCCGCGCGGCCGGTGGTGTCGGTGAACATCAGGTAGAACCAGCCGTCGAGGTAGACGGCCGAGGGCTGGCCGGCGCCGTAGACGTTGGCGCGGTGCACGTCGTGCGACGGCCCGAGGATCGGTTTCCCGCCGGCCGCGCGGGTCCAGTGGACGCCGTCGGGGCTGGTCGCGAGCCCGACGGCGTTGCCGAGCGCGTGGTCGCCCGCCGCGCCGGTGTAGTACAGGTAGTACGTCGAGCCGACGCGCAGCACCGACGGGTCGCAGGTGTGCGTGCCGTCGAAGTTCCCGGGAGCGCCGGAGAAGACGGCGGCCGGGATCCCGCCGCCGGGCCCGGTGAACGGGCCGTCCATGGACTGCGCCTGGGCGTAGAGGATGTCGTCCCCGGGCGGGCCGGCGCCGCCGTACTGGCTGCACCACCACATCCGGGTCTGCCCGCGGTCGAGCATCACGGTCGGCCCGTAGTTGTAGACGGCGTCCGCGCCCCCGGCGGCGATCACACCGCCACTCTGTCGTGGGTCACCCGAAGCGAGCTTGACATCGGTGGGCCGGGACGGCGCGGTGGTCTGGCCCCCAGCGATGGCGGGTTTGTCCCCGGCGGCTTGAGGCTGGGCGTAACCCTCGGTACAGCCCGCGAGCAGGAGCCCGGCCAGCACGCCGGCGAGGAGGGCACGAGCGGGTCGCCGACCCCCACGACGAAACGGGCTCACGACGCCGAAGTGTAGCGAGACCCACCCCACACGGGTGAGGACGCTCCCCTTCGAGGGTCCCCCGATCGCGATCGGTTGACGCTTGACCCGCGCCTGTCACAAGGCTTTGGCCAGCGGTTTTCGATCACCGGTTCGCGGCCGGTCCCCTGAACCGCCCCGGTCACGACGCCTGAACGGCGGTCCCGGCCACTGACCGTCGACCGCCGACACCCGGCCGGGCCGACTCACGACACTCGGGCGGCGACGCTCGGCGGACGATCGTCGACTGGCACGTCCCGGCAAGCAGACCTGGCTCAGCCGACCCGGCCCTCGACTGGCGACCGTCACGTCCCGCAGGAACACCTCGCGCGGCCAATCACGACGCTCGGTCAACGGCCTCAGCCTGCGATCGTCGACTGTCATGTTCGCCGCAAGGAGACCTCCCTCGACCGACTCACGACGCCTGGCCAGCGGACCCGGCCAGCGACCATCGCCAGTCACGTTCCCAGCAAGAACACCTCGCGCGGCCGACTCACGACGGCCGGCCGGTGGCCCCAGCAGGTGATCATCGGCAGTCACGTTCCCGGCCGGAACACCTGACCCCCGCCGAGTCACGACGCTCGGCCAGCGGCCCTCGAACGTGACCTGAGCTGCCCGAGCCGACGCATCGGCAGCGAGTTGTCCCCTGTCGCGCGACCCTCACCGGTGCCGGGCCGGGGTCATTTCCCCTTGGCCGGCGGGCCTTCGATCGCGACCAGCTCGACCTCGAAACCGGCGTCGTTCTCCAGGTACGCCGCGTAGTGGGTGTCGCCGCCGGCGTGCGGGTAGCGGTCCGCGAACAGCGGGCGCCAGCCGTACTCGGCCGAGCGGGTGGCCAGGTCGTCGACTTGCCGGCGGGTGTCCACGTGCAGGGCCAGGTGGTTCAGGCCGGGGCGGGTGCGCTCGTGCTCCGGCGCGCTCATCGCCGGCGAGGCCTCGACCACCAGGTACGTGGCGCCGAGCCGCCAGCTGACCCCGGCGGGCCAGCGCTGGAACTCGCGCCAGCCGAGTTCGCCCAGCAGCCAGCCCCAGCTCCGCTCGGCCGCGGCGAGGTCCGGCACCCACAGTTCGATGTGGTGCGGCCGCCCGTGCGTGGCGGGCAACGCCACCAGTACGCGGTGGAGGTCGCCGTAGTGGACGCCGCTGCCGACGTCCAGGAAACCCAGGCGCCCGGCCACTTTCCGGCTCGCCGCGTTGTTCTCGTGCACCAGCGCCCAGACCGCCGGCAGGCCGAGGCCGTCGAGGCCGTGGTCCAGCACCGCGCGGGCGGCCTCGGACGCGAGGCCCTGCCCGGCGTGTGCGCCGGTGACGTAGTAGCCCAGTTCCGGCACCCCGCCCGGCAGTTCGGACGACGGGCGCAGGTGCGCGACGCCGATCACCTCGCCGTCGCGCTCGATGACCCAGTGGCCCTGGCCGGCCGGGCCGTCGTAGGCCAGCCTGCGGTCCACCATCCCGCTCGCCGCGGCCGGGTCGGAGAAGTCCGCGGCGAAGTAGCGGCTCATCTCCGGGTCGGAGAACACCTTCACGACGCTCTCGCGGTCTTCCTCGACCAGCGGCCGCAGCGTCAGCCGCGGCGTGGTCAGCGTCGGCAGGCTCATGCCGGGTGCGCGGCGAGCCAGCGCAACGCCAGCGGGTAACCGTCGACGCCGAGGCCCGCGATCACCGCTGTCGCGATGTCCGACAGGACGCTGTGGTGCCGGAACTCCTCGCGCTTGTGGACGTTCGAGATGTGCAGCTCGATCAGCGGCGCGGACAGCTGCGCCGCGGCGTCGCGGACCGCGATCGAGTAGTGCGTCCAGGCGCCGGCGTTGAGGACCACCGGATTGCCGCCGTCGGCGGCTTCGTGCAGCCAGCCGACCAACTCGCCTTCGTGGTCGGTCTGCCGGACCTCGACCTCGATCCCGAGCTCCTCACCGGCTTTCACGCACAGCGCGGCGAGGTCGTCGTGGGTGGTCGAGCCGTAGACCGACGGCTCGCGCTTGCCGAGCCGCCCGAGGTTGGGGCCGTTGAACACGAACGCCTTCACAGCAAGACACTCCCGCCGCTCTTCGGGGCATCCGCGGCGATCGCCGAGTAGGCCGCCGCCAGCAGCGACGGGTCCGGGCCTTCGAGCCGGCCGGGTTTGCCGAGGCCGTCGAGGACGACGAACCGCAGCACGCCGGAGCGGGTTTTCTTGTCGCCCTTCATGGTTTCCAGCAACTGCGACAAGGCGTCGGCGTCGTAGGTCGTCGGCAGGCCGAGCAGCTTCAGGACGGCCGCGTGCCGCTCCGCCGTCGCGTCGTCGAGGCGCCCGGCCAGCCGCGCCAGCTCGGCGGCGAACACCAGGCCGACGCTCACCGCGGCGCCGTGGCGCCACCGGTACCGCTCGCGGCGCTCGATCGCGTGACCGAGGGTGTGGCCGTAGTTGAGGATCTCGCGCAGGTCGGACTCGCGCAGGTCGGCGGCCACGACGTCGGCCTTGACCTGGATGGACCGGCGGACCAGCTCGGCCAGTACGTCCCCGGCCGCGTCGAGGGCCGCCGCCGGGTCGGCCTCGATCAGCTCGAGGATCCGCGGGTCGGCAATGAAGCCGGTCTTGACGACCTCGGCCATCCCGGCGACCAGCTCGTTCGGCGGCAGCGTCTCCAGCGTCGCCAGGTCGACGAACACCGCGCTCGGCTCGTGGAACACCCCGACGAGGTTCTTGCCCGCCTCAGTGTTGATGCCGGTCTTGCCGCCGACGGCGGCGTCGACCATGCCCAGCAGCGTGGTCGGCACGTTGACCAGCCGGACGCCGCGCATCCAGGTGCCCGCGACGAACCCGGCGAGGTCGGTGACCGCGCCGCCGCCGAGACCGACGACGACGCCGCGCCGGTCCAGCCCCATCCGGCCGAGCACCTCCCAGCAGAAGCTCGCGACGGTCAGCGCCTTGCCGTCCTCGGCGTCCGGGATCTCGACGCGGTGCGCGTCGAGGCCGGCCGCCACCAGCTCCTCGCGGATGGCCTCGGCGGTGGTGGTCAGCGTCGGGGGGTGGATGAGCGCGATCTTGGACGCGTCGGCCAGCTGCGCGGTGAGCTCGCCGAGCAGGCCGCGCCCGATGACGACGTCGTAGGGGCGGGCGGTGGCGACGGTGATGCGCACCGGTTCGGACACGGGTGACTCACTCCTTGGCTTCGGCGGGGACGACGAGCCCCGCGCTGAGGTCCGCGACGATCTCGGCGGGGGTGCGGTCGTCGGTGACGACCTCGACGGTGGCGACCTCGCGGTAGACCGGCACGCGCTCGTCGAGCAGTTTCTTGAACGTGGCGCGGGGGTTCACCCCGGCCAGCAGCGGCCGCGCGCTCGACAGCCCGGTGCGCTGCACCCCGGCGGCGAGGCCGACGTTGAGGAACACGACGGTGTGCGCGGCCAGCCGGGCGCGGGTGGCCGGGGTGAGCGGCGCGCCGCCGCCGAGCGAGAGCACTCCGTCGTGCTCCGCGAGCGCGGTGGCGACCGCTTCCTCTTCCAGCGCACGGAAAGCGGGCTCGCCGTCTTCGGCGAAGATGTCGGAGATGCTGCGCCCGGTGCGGGCGACGATGTCGGCGTCGCTGTCCCGGAAGACGAGGCCGAGCGCCTCCGCCAGCAGCGGCCCGACGGTGCTCTTGCCCGAGCCCGGCGGGCCGACGATGATCGCGCGCGGACTCACCAGCGCTCCTCGAGGGCCTTCAGGTACGCCTCGGCGTTGCGCTTGCTCTCGATCAGGGAGTCGCCGCCGAACTTCTCCAGCGCGGCGTCGGCGAGGATCAGCGCCACCACGGACTCCAGCACGACCCCGGCGCGCGGCACCGCGCAGACGTCGGACCGCTGGTGGATGGCGACGGCGGCCTCGCCCGTCCGGACGTCCACTGTGGACAGTGCCTTGGGGACGGTCGAGATCGGCTTCATCGCGACGCGCACGCGCAGCGGTTCGCCGTTGGTGATGCCGCCTTCCAGACCGCCCGCGCGGTTGGACCGGCGGGTGACGCCGACCGGGCCGGAGCCGCGGTCGATCTCGTCGTGCGCCTGGCTGCCCCAGCGGCGGGCGGTGGTGAAGCCGTCGCCGACCTCGACGCCCTTCATCGCCTGGACGCCCATCAGCGCGCCGGCCAGCCGCGCGTCGAGCCGGCGGTCCCAGTGGACGTGCGAGCCGAGGCCCGGCGGCAACCCGTAGGCGATGACCTCGATCACGCCGCCGACGGTGTCGCCCGCCTTCCGCACGGCGTCGACCTCGGCGACCATCGCGTCGGTGCCTTCCTTGCTGAAGGCGCGCACCGGGCTCTCGTCGATGGCGGGCAGGTCCGCAGCGACCGGCAGCGGCCCCTCGGGCGCGTCCGCGGCGCCGATGGACACGACGTGGCTGAGGATCTCGACGCCCAGCAGCTGCCGCAGGTAGTTCCGCGCGACGGTGCCCAGCGCGGTCCGCGACGCGGTCTCGCGCGCGCTCGCCCGCTCGAGGACCGGGCGCGCCTCGTCGAAGCCGTACTTCTGCATGCCCGGCAGGTCCGCGTGGCCCGGCCGGGGGCGGGTGAGCGGCTCGTTGCGGGCGAGGCCTTCGAGGATCTCCGGGTCGACCGGGTCGGCCGCCATCACCTGTTCCCACTTGGGCCACTCGGCGTTTTCGATCTGCACGGCGATCGGGCCGCCCTGGGTGAGCCCGTGGCGGACGCCGCCGAGGAAGGCGATGTGGTCGGTCTCGAAGCCCATCCGCGGGCTGCGCCCGAACCCGAGCCGGCGGCGGGCCAGCTGCCCGGTGACGTCGGCGGTGGTGACCTCCACCCCGGCGGGCATGCCTTCGAGCACGGCGGCCAGCGCGGGTCCGTGCGATTCACCTGCGGTGATCCAACGCAACATGTCCTCAATCCTGTCACGGGCGCCGAGGGGGCCGGAGAAGCGCCCCGGCCCGCTCGCGGAGACCGCAGGAAGGGACAAGCGCGCACAACCGGACGGCGGATGGCCGCTGCGCCGAAGGGTCGCCACGGCGGGCGCCTCCCGGCCGTAGGACGCCTCGACGACACGGGTGAAAGCCGGGTGCCGAGCAGCGCGGGGCGGACCATCGCGTGGGACCGGGCGGCACGCCCCCTCAAGACGCGAGCGGGAAGGCCGCGCACAACCAAGCCACGGCGTTGAGTGCGGAAACGCGCTCCTTCCTGCGGATAGCCGCCGCGGTGGGCGCCTTTGGTCGTGCGACGCCTCGACGACGCCGGTGAAGCCAGGTCGGAGGGCGGACAGTGCAGGGTGGACCACCACGAGGACCGGGCCACGCGACCCATCGCAACGCCAGCGGAAGACCACGCGCGACCAAGCCGCGACGAGGAACGCCAACCCGCGCAGAACGCGGCCCTTCCGGCGGACAGCCGCCACGGCGAAGGCCGGCACCTCCCCCAACGGACACCTCGACGACACGGGTGAACTCAGGCCGGGTACCGAACAGCGCAAAGCGGACCACCACGTGGACCAGGCCACGCGACCCATCGCAACGCCAGCGGAAGACCACGCGCGACCAAGCCGCGACGAGGAACGCCAACCCGCGCAGAACGCGGTCCTTCCCGTGAAACAACCGCCACGGACGCCTCGACGACCCGGGTGAAGCCAGACCGGGCCGCACGACCCCCTCACAACGCCAGCGGGAAGAGCACGCACAGCCAAGCCGCCGCGAGGAGGGCCGGTCCGTGCGGGACCCGCTCCCGGCGGCGGACGGCCGCCACGGCCAGGGTGAGCAGGGCCGCTGTGAGAGCCGCCAGGGCCAGGGCGGGCCAGCCCGCCGCGCCCAGGACCGCACCCAGGCTGCCGGACAGCTTCACGTCCCCTGCGCCGAGGCCGGCCGGGGCGAAGTGGTGCACCGCCGCGTGTGCGCCGCCGAAGAGCAGCCCGCCGGCCGCCGCTCGGAGGGCCAGGGACGGTCCGCCGCCGCCCAGGGCGGCCGCGCCGATCGCGGCGCCGAAGAGCGGGTACGCCGGCAGGGTCAGCACGTCGGGCAGGCGGAGGTGGCGCAGGTCGGCCAGGGCCAGCGGTACCGCCACGACCGTGAGCAACGCGGGTACCGGCAGCCACCAGCCGGGCCAGGCGCCGCTCAGCCAGCGGGCGGCGACGGCCGTGGCGCCGAGTGCGGCCAGCCCCGCTGCGGTGCCGGCCGGGATCGGGGCGGCCGCGCGTCGCAGTGCCCAAGCTGCCGCCGGAGCGGTGGCGGCCGTAAGAGCGATGAGGATGAAGATCACCGCACCAGCCTGCGGCGACCGGGATGACCAGGGCAACTGCCCGGCGTCACGAACGGTCCGTTCGCGACGCTCCGGCGCCGGTTTCACTCCGGTGGGCGACAAGCCACCCGGATCACGGCGGCACGGCGGCACAGCGCGCCCGCCGTGAGCGGAGCCCGAATCACCACTCACGACGGGCGCAGCACGGCGAGGCGAACACCGTGAGGAGGGTGGCTCATCCGGGACCCCCTGCGTCCCGGATGAGCCACGGCTTCACAAACTCAGCCGCAGCAGCGCACGCCCACTGCCGCCGCGCACCTCCAGGGCCGCCATCTCCGGCGTCTTCAACGCCGTGCCCACCACGATGCGGGCCGTGTTGTCCGGCAGCGCCTTCCACGTCGCCAGCTGGGTTTCCTTGCCGTCGCGGCCGATCGCCACCAGGACGTAGTCACCGCCGCTGCGGCCACCCGTGTAGCTGCATGACATGTCGACTTCGGTGCCCCACTCGTGGTCACCGAGACGCGCGTCCGCACGGACCGGGAACTGGCCCAGGGCCGTCAACGCCAGCGGCTGCGGGCCGCCGGCGGGTGCGGCGGGCGCCGGCAGCGCCGCCACCACGCCGAGCGCCACGCACGCCGCCACCGCGACCGCGGCCGACAGGGACGTCACCGCGTTGCGGATCCGGCGCCCGCGCCGTACCCGCTTGAGCACCGACGGCAGCAGCTCCGGCGGCGGCGGTCCGGCGTCCACGATCCCGGTGACCTGCGGCGGACCGGCCTGGGCGAGCAGCCCGGGCAGTCCCGCCAGGTCACGCACCGCGGCCGCGCACCGCTCGCAGCCACGCAGGTGCTGTTCGAAGCGCTGCCGGTCCTCGGGGGACAGCGCCCCGAGCACGTACGCGGCGTCGAACGTCGCGAACGGGTCCTCGCTCACTGGGTCACCCCCCTCTCCTCGAGCACCAGGCGCAGCGCGCGCAACGCGTAGTGCGTGCGCGACTTGACCGTTCCCTCGGCCACCCCCAGCCGCACCGCCGCGTCCGCGACCGAATACCCCTGGAAGTAGCACAGCACCAGCACCTCGCGGTGCCGTTCCGAGAGCTCCGCGAGCGCCTCGGCGACCAGCCAGCCCTGCACGGCGCGGTCGGTGCCGTCCGCGACGGCCCGCTCCGGCGGCTGGTCGGTCATCACCTCGGAGCGCGCCGACGCCGAGCGCCAGCCGTCGATCGCGATCCGCCGCGCGACCGTGAACAGCCACGCCCGCGCCGACCCCTGGGACTGGTCCAGCACCGTCGTCGAGCGCCAGGCCCGCAGCAGCGTCTCCTGGACGACGTCCTCGGCGCGGATCCGGTCACCGGAGGTCAGGTGGAGCGCGTAGGACCACAAAGCGGCCGCGTGCTCCTCGTGCAGCGCGCGCATCAGCGCGTCTTCCGCGACTTCGCCCACGGGGTCAGACCGCGACTTTGCGCCGGTCCTTCACGACCATCAGCGCGAGCCCGCCGATGATGCAGATCACCTCGGTGATCACGCCCCAGTACTCCGGCTGGCTGTTGAACTGGTCGTGGTTGCCGGCGAACCCGACCGTCGCGGCCAGCACGTACGCGCCGAGCGTCAGCGCCCCGAAGCCGAACGCGCCCAGCGCGGGCAGCCAGTGCCGCCAGGCCAGCACGGCGATCGCGAGGACCAGCCCGGCGATCGCGTCCAGCAGGAACAACGGGCCGACGATGCCCGGGTAGTCCTCCGTCCACAGCACGTAGTGCACACCCGCCGAACCCAGCAGCGCCACCGCCGTGACGATCCGCAGAACCCAACCCACCATGATCGTTCCTCCGCTCCACACCCACTCGGGTAGATACACGGATCAGGGGCCGTTCCGGTTCACCCGGCCCGGTGGGAATTGAACCGAAGCGATGTCGATCTCGTTTAGTAGGCATGACTGCCGAACTTCATTCCCGCCGCACCGTCCTCACCACCGGTGCCACTGTCGCCGGCGTCGCCGTGGGCACCGTGGCGCTCGCCGCCTGCGGATCCTCGGACGACTCGAAGTCGGGCACCGCCCAGGCGCCCATCGCCGCGGGCACCCCGCTCGTCGCGCTCGCCGACGTCCCGGTCGGGCAGGCGAAGGCGGCCAAGGCGCCGGACGGCTCCGACGTGATCGTGGCCCGTACCTCGGACGCGGCCGTCGCCGCGTTCAGCGCGATCTGCACGCACCAGGGCTGCACCGTCGCGCCGAAGGGCGCCGACCTGGTCTGCCCGTGCCACGGCTCCGTGTTCAACGCCCTCACCGGCGAGGTCAAGCAGGGACCGGCGAACAAGCCGCTGCCGTCCGTGCCGGTGAAGGTCGAGAACGGGAAGGTCGTCACCGGCTGACGGGCCGGGAGACACCGAAGGGCCCTTGTGGACGATCACCGTCCACAAGGGCCCTTCGCGTGACAAATCCGACTCAGGCGTCCCACGCGAACAGCGGCTCGCCCGCGGTCACGTCGCGCTCGGCGTCCAACCCGGACAGCACCTCCGCGCCGGCGTCCAGCGCGACGACCGGCACGATCGCCGAGTAGCCGGCCGCGGTCACCGCTTCCGGGTCCCAGCTGACGATCGGCTGCCCGGCCCGCACCTGCTCGTCCTTGACGACGTGCAGCGTGAAGCCTTCGCCCTTCTCCTTCACCGTGTCGATCCCCAGGTGCACGAGCACGGCCTGGCCGTCGTCGGTCTGGACGACGAAGGCGTGCGGGTGCAACGTCTTGATCGTGCCGTCGACCGGCGCGACCGCGTCCGACCGGCCGCCCGTCGGCTGGACGGCGATGCCCGGCCCCACCATGGCCTGTGCGAACACCGGGTCCGGGACCTCGGTGATCGGCACCACGCGCCCGGCGACCGGGCTGAGGATCTCCAAGCTCACAGCAGGTCCTCGATGTCGCTGGCGATCGTGTCCGCCTCCGGCCCGACGATCACCTGCAGCGCGCTGCTCCCCATCTTGACCACGCCCATCGCGCCGGCCTTCTTCAGCGCCGCCTCGTCGACGAGGCTCATGTCCTCGACCTCGCACCGCAGCCGCGTGATGCAGCCCTCGATCTCGGTGAGGTTCTCCGTGCCGCCGAGAGCGGCGAGGATCTTTTCGGGCCTGTCATCCGCCATCGCGGTCTCCTTGATCACTGTTTGTTCCCAACCTGACGCGCACCGCGTGTCCACCTGTACTACGCCGTTCGTCGGCATGCACGCCGCCGCGGGCCACGAACGGATAACGGTGGGTTGACACCCGTCCGCGCGGCGGAGCATCCTGCCCCATCAGATCATTGGTCTAGACCGGAACGTACCAATGTTCCGGGCCGGACGCGAGCACCGGTCCCCGGTGACGCGAGAACGAGGAGGGTGACGCCGATGAGCGCGGCAGCGCACGTCCCGCCACCCGACCGGGTCGTCAACGGGCCCACGCCCAAGCACGCCCAGCTGCGGGAGATCCTCCGCCGCACGGTGGAGCGCGAGCTCCCGCCGGGTGCGCCGATCCCGTCGGAACGTGAACTCGCCCAGCGCTACGGCGTGTCGCGGCTCACGGTCCGGTCGGCGATCGGCAAGCTGGTCGAGGAGGGTCTGCTCGCCCGGGTGCGCGGCAAGGGCACGTTCACCGCGGCCCGGCGGATGGAGCTGCAGCTCTACCTGATGTCGTTCACCGACGACATGCGGCGGCGGGGGCTGACCCCGACGACCGAGGTGGTCTCCGCGGCCACCGAGGTCCCACCCACCGCCTCCGCGCACGCCCTCGGCCTGGCCGAGGGCTCCCCCGCACACCACCTCGTGCGGTTGCGCCACGCCGACGGCGTACCCCTGGCCGTCGAACGCGGCTGGTACCACGCGGGCCGGGCTCCCGGCCTGCTCGAGCTCGACCTGACCCAGTCGCTCTACGCGCAGCTGGCCGAGACGTACGACGTACGTCCCGACCAGGCGTGGCAGACGGTCTGGGCCGAAGGAGCGGACCGCGAGACGGCCCGGCTGCTCGGCATGCGCGCCGGCAGTCCCCTGCTCGTGTTCCGCCGGGTCTCCAGCGCGAACGGCGACCCGATCGAAGACATCACGTCCTGGTACCGGGGAGATCACTACCAGGTGACCATGCAGTTGGACCGGAACACCCCGGAACCCGGTCAACAACCCCACTATGGAGGATCCAGATGAGCTCCACCACCGCGGAGGGGGCGACGAAGAAGAGCGGCGGAGGCCTCGCCGGTCTTCAGCGCTTCGGCCGTAGCCTCATGCTTCCCATCGCCACGCTCCCGGCCGCCGGCCTGCTGCTGCGTCTCGGCCAGGACGACCTGCTGGGCAAGGACGGCCTCGGCTGGGACAAGGTCGCGGCCGTCCTCGGCGCCGCCGGCGGTTCGCTCTTCAACTGGCTGCCGCTGCTCTTCGCGGTGGGCATCGCGGTCGGCTTCGCCCGCAAGGGCGACGGCTCCACCGGTGTCGCCGCGGTCGTCGGCTTCTTCGTCTTCACCAGCGTCATCCAGGTGTTCGCCCCGCTGAAGGACCTGCCCGGCTACAAGCCGAACGGCGGCTTCGAGCTGGCGCCCATCAAGTGGCCCTACAGCGTGCTCGCCGGCGTCGTCGTCGGCCTGGTCGCGGCCGTGCTGTGGCAGCGCTACCACCGCATCAAGCTGCCCGCCTACCTGGCGTTCTTCGGCGGCCGCCGGTTCGTCCCGATCATCACCGCCTTCGCGCTGCTGATCCTCGGCGTGATCTTCGGCCTGCTCTTCAAGTACGTGAACACCGGCATCGAGAACGTCGGCGACGCGGTCACCGGCGCCCCGGTCGTCGGTGGCGGCATCTACGGCCTGCTCAACCGCCTGCTGATCCCGGTCGGCCTGCACCAGCTGATCAACGTGCCGGTCTGGTTCATCTTCAAGGGCGGTGACATCACCAACTTCTTCAACGGCGACCCGAACGCCGGTGCCTTCACCACAGGCTTCTTCCCGATCTTCATGTTCGCGCTGCCCGCGGCGGCGCTGGCGATCTGGCAGACCGCCCGCCCGGCGCAGAAGAAGGTCGTCGGCGGTGTGATGATCGCGGCCGCGCTGACCTCGTTCATCACCGGTGTCACCGAGCCGATCGAGTTCTCGTTCATGTTCGTCGCGTGGCCGCTCTACATCTTCCACGCGGTGATGACCGGCCTTTCGCTGGCGATCGCCAACCTGCTGAACGTGCACTTGAGCTTCTCGTTCTCCGCCGGCGCGATCGACTTCGCGCTCAACTCGAGTTCGAAGGCGGCCCACAACACCTGGATCCTCATCGTGATGGGCCTGGTGTACGCGGTGATCTACTACGTGGTGTTCCGCTTCGCGATCACCAAGTGGAACCTGAAGACGCCGGGCCGCGAGGACGACTCGATCGAGTCGGACCTCGAGTCGACCGCCGCGAAGTAAACTCCGTACCGACGTAGATTCCAGTAGCGAGAGGACGAACATGCCGGAGAAACGCGTCGCCGTCGCGAGCAAGGTGGGCCTGCACGCCAGGCCGGCCGCGCTGGTGGCGAAGGCGGCCGCGGCGCAGCCCGTCGCGGTGCAGATCGCCAAGGCCGGGGGAACCCCGGTGGCCGCCGGCAGCGTGCTCAACCTGATGACCCTCGCCGCCGGGTACGGCGACGAGGTCGTCATCAGCGCCGAGGGCGAGGGCGCCGAGGAGGCCGTGGAAGCGGTCGCCCAGCTGGTCGCCACCGACCTCGACGCCTGAGAAACACCCCCGCTGTAACACTCCATGAAGGCCCTCGCACCGGTCCCCGACACCGGTGCGGGGGCCTTCGCGGCGTTTCGTAGGGTGGACGCATGGAGAGCGTGCGCCTGATCGACGAGTGGCCGGTGGACAACGCCGCGACGGCCGTGGTGAAAGCGGACGGGACCGTCGTGGGCCGCCACGGCGACACCACGCGGAAGTTCCGGCTGGCCTCGGTCAGCAAGCCGCTGACCGCCTACGCGGCGCTGATCGCGATCGAAGAGGGCGTCGTCGAGCTCGACACCCCGGCCGGGCCCGAGGGCTCGACCGTGCGGCACCTGCTCGCCCACACCTCCGGCCTCGCCTTCGACGCGCACAAGGCGATGGCCGCGCCGGGCACCCGCCGCCTCTACTCCAACGCCGGCTTCGAGGAGCTGGCCGACGCGCTGGCCGAGCACTCCGGCATCCCGTTCGCGCAGTACCAGGCCGAGGCCCTGTTCGGGCCGCTCGGCATGACCGGCACCTCCCTGGACGGCTCGCCCGCGGCCGGCGCGGTGTCCACTGTGGACGACCTGGCCGCCTTCGCCGCCGAGCTGCAGGCGCCGAAACTGCTCGCACCGGCGACCGTCGCCGAAGCCACGAACGTCGTCTTCCCCGGGCTTTCCGGGGTGCTGCCCGGGTTCGGCCACCAGAAGCCGAACGACTGGGGCCTCGGGTTCGAGATCCGTGACCACAAGAGCCCGCACTGGACCGGCTCGGCGAGCTCACCGCGGACCTTCGGGCACTTCGGGCAGTCGGGCACGTTCCTCTGGGTCGACCCGGACGCGGGCGCGGCCTGCGTCGCCCTGACCGACCGCGCCTTCGGCCCGTGGGCCGCCGAGGTCTGGCCGCGCTACACCGACGCCGTGCTGGCGGACCTCGGCGCGTGAAACGGCTTCTCCTCGCACTCCTGCTCCTGCTCGCCGCCTGCAGCGCACCCGCCGCCGCACCCGCCCCTCCCGTGACGCCGCAGCCGACGGCCGACCCTCCCCCGGCGCTCGGCACCAACGGCGCCGCGGTGCCCGCGCTGCACTGGGCGCCGTGTCACGGCGGTTTCCAGTGCACGCCCGCGTCCGTGCCGCTGAGCTACCGCGAGCCGAAGGGCAAAGCGATCACGCTTTCGGTCATCCGGCTCCCGGCGAGTGACCCCAGCCGCCGGATCGGCTCGCTGTTCTTCAACTTCGGCGGCCCGGGCACCGACGGCGTCGGCGAGCTGACGCGGTTCGCCGCGCGCTACCCCGACGAGCTGCGCGCCCGGTTCGACCTGGTGGGCTTCGACCCGCGCGGGATCGGCGGATCGGCGCCGATCAGCTGCCCGGGCGCGGACCACCCGCCAGCGATCCCGTCACCGTTGCGGCAGCCGGACGCCTTCTTCGCGGCGAGTGCCGCGCCCGGGAAGGCGTGCGCGGCCGGTTCCGGCGACCTGCTCGCCCACCTCTCGACGGCGAACGTCGCGCGGGACATGGACCTGCTGCGCCAGGCCGTCGGGGATCCGGCGCTGAACTTCTACGGCTACTCCTACGGGACGTACCTGGGCGGCACCTACGCGAACCTGTTCCCGGACAAGGTCCGCGCGATGACCCTCGACGGCACGCTCGACCTGGTCGCGAACGCCACCGGGAAACCGGGCCAGGAGAAGCAGCCGGTCGACGTCCGTGCCGACGTCGCCACCGCGCAGCAGCAGGAGCTGGACCAGTTCTTCACGGTGTGCGCCGCGGCCGGGCCGAAGTGCGCGTTCGCCGGCGGCGACCTCAAGGCGAAGTTCGCCGGCGTCTTCGCCCACGCGTCGCGCGGGCCGGGCGTGTCCTCCCTGATGCGGACGATCGACAGCGCGCTGTACCAGTCCGGCCGCTGGAAACGCCTGGCCGAGACCTTCGCAGCCCTGACGGCGGGTCCTGGAGCCGCGTCGCCGGTGCTCGATCCGTACGTGCCGACGCACTCCCCGAACTTCCTGGCCGTCCAGTGCGTCGACAGCGACAACCCCTCGAGCCCGGCCGACTACGCGGCGCTCGCGGCGAGCGAAAGCAAGCGGCAGCCGTACTTCGGGCTCGGTGCGGTGTTCTCGATGGCCCAGTGCGTCGGCTGGCCGGCCCACGACGCCGACCGCTACACCGGCCCGTGGAACCGGGCGCGCAAGAACCCGGTCCTGGTGCTGAACAACCGCTTCGACCCGGCGACCCCGCTGCACAACGCCCAGGCGACGGCGGCGGAACTCGGCGACGGCCGGGTGCTGGTCGTCGACGGGTACGGCCACACGTCCCTCGACGTCCACAGCGCCTGCGCCACGGCGGCGGTGGTCCGGTACCTGGCGGACCTGGCCGTGCCGGCGGAGGGAGCGAGCTGCGCCCCGGACACGGTGCCGTTCCCCTGACTCCGCGCTCGTGGGTGAGAAACCGTTTTCCGCTCCGGTTTCGCACTCACCACCAGCCACGGCCGCGTGTTCAGCCGGATGGCCGCGCCGGGTGATGTCATCTAGGGGTGCGGGCCCGCCCGGGCCGGTGCGGGGACCTCGGGCCCCGGCGGGCCGCACACCACTACTCCATGACGCGGATCGGCGCTCCCGCCTGGTAAGCCGCGATGTCCTCGACCGCGTCACCGTAGAAGATCTCGTAGACCTCCCGCGTGACGAACCCGATGTGCGGCGTCAGCGTCGCGTTCCCGAGTGTCCGCAGTGGATGGTCCGCCGGGAACGGCTCGGTGTCGTAGACGTCGATCGCCGCGCGGATCGCCTTGCGCCGTAACGCGTCCAGCAACGCGGCTTCGTCGACGATCGGGCCGCGCGAGGTGTTCACCAGCAGCGCGCCCGGCTTCATCGCCGCGATTTCGTCCGCCCCGACCAGGCCGCGGCTGCGGTCGCTGAGCACGAGGTGGATCGACAGCACGTCCGAGCGGGCGAACAGCTCCTCTTTGGACACCGCGGTGACGCCGTGCGGCTCCGCCTTCTCCGGCGTCAGGTTCTGGCTCCAGGCGATGGTTTCCATCCCGAAGACCTGCCCGATCTTCGCCGCGCCCGCGCCGAGCCGGCCCAGGCCGAGCAGGCCGAGCGTCTTACCGTGCAGCATGGTGCCGACGCTCGTCTGCCAGCCGCCCTCACGCATGGAGCGGAACTCCTGCGGCAGGTTGCGCGACGCCGCGAGGATCAGCGCCCACGTGTGCTCCGCGGTCGGCTCGCCGATGTAGCCGGTGGCGGACACGACGACGCCGTTGCGGCGCGCGGCCGGGACGTCGATGGCCGCATTGCGCTTGCCGGTGCTGACGAGCAGCTTCAGGTCGGGCAACCGGTCGAGCACCTCGGCGGTGAACCGGGTCCGCTCGCGCATCGCGACGACGGTTTCGAAGCCCTGCAGCTGTTTGACGACGTCTTCCAGCGGCTCGGTGAAGACCGTGATGTCGGCCTCCAGCGAGTCCCAGTCCCCGAAGGTGAGGGCGACGTTCTGGTAGTCGTCGAGAATGGCGATCCGCATGATCTCACCGTAGCCCGACGAGGACGTCCACGCGGACCAGGTGGTGGTCGGAGGTGTCGTTCAGCCGGGACAGCGGGTCCGACGGCACCGGCCAGAACACCTCGGCGTGCCAGGGCAGCAGGCCCTTCGACGGCAGCACGTAGTCCGTGCGCAGGTTGCCCGGCGTGACGTCGTTGAAGTCGCCGGTGTCGTAGAACGGGTCGCTCTTCTGTCCGACGTTGGCACCGCCCTGGGCCTGGGCGGCCAGCACCGCGCCGCGGCTGCCCGGGTGCGTCCGGACGACGCGCGGCGCGTCGAGCAGCTGCTGGATGGCGCCGGGCACGCTGTCGCCGTCGAGCGGATCGGAGTTGTTGTCGCCCGCGACGACGAACCGCTCCCCCGCGCCCAGCCCGCCGCGGTGCCCGCGGTCGTCGTAGAGGTAACCGCCCTTGCCGGGCGTCGTGTAGTCGGCCCAGAAGCGGATCTCGTCGTGGTTGCGGGTGCCGTTGTGGTCGTCCGGGCCGTCGAAGCTCGGCGGGGTCGGGTGCGACACCAGGAAGTGCACCCTCGAGCGGCCGATCTTCAGCGGCAGGTCCCAGTGCGACTTCGACGACAGCCGCAGCACGTTCAGCTCGGCCGGGCTGTACCAGTCGTGCGGCGCCGGTGTCGCCGGGTCGTCCGGCAGGAGCGCGCCCGGCATGTCCTTCCAGAGGAACTTCTGGAACGTGCGGACGTGCGCGACGTCGATCGGGTACTTCGAGAGCACGAGCAGTCCGTACTGGCCCTCGAAGGTGCCGAAGCCCTGGGCGTCGTTGCCGCCGCCGACGGTGCCGTCGCGGTCGAGGTCGAAGCCGGTGGGCACGCCGGTGTTGACCGGCGCGGTGTAGGCGTACGGGTAGTCGATCGGCTTGGCGCCGTGCTGGCCGACGGCCAGGTAGTTCTTCCGGAACGCGTCGGCCGCGGCGTTGCCGGGCACGTAGTCGAACTCGTTGATCAGCTGGACGTCGGCGCGGTTGCGCTGGACGACCTCGGCGACCTTCTGCGCCTGGACGTTGCCCGGCGTCGACAGGTCGCTCAGCAGCTGCCCGGCGGCGGCGCGGTTCAGCGAAGCGTTGAAGGTGGCGAAGCGGACACTCTGCCCGAAACTCGCGGAAGCGGAAGCGGGCACGGCCAGCGCGACGAGCGCAGCCACCGTAAGCCCTGCGGCGATGCGTTTCACGGTCTTACCTCCCGGTCGGCGGACACCTTATGCGGGAAAGCGCCCTGCCGGGTGAGCACCAGGTGAACTGCCGACGTGACCCCGCTCTCTTGAACACGTTCAAAACTAGGCTTACAGTCCGTCTTGAACACGTTCAAAACTTGGAGGGACCATGGAACCCGTTGTTGTCGCCTACGCGCTCTACCTGCTGATCAGCATTCCGTTGACGGTGCTCGTCGCCCGGACGCTCAGCAAGCACGGCCGCACCTTCCTCACCCAGGTCTTCGAGGACAGCCCCGGCCTGGCCAACGCCGTCAACCAGCTGCTGGTCGTCGGCTTCTACCTGATCAGCCTCGGCTTCGTGACGCTCTTCCTGACCAGCCGGGCCGACGTGGACAACGCCCGCCAGGTGTTCGAGGTGGTCTCGGTGAAGGTCGGCGTCGTCGCGCTCGTGCTCGGCGTCATGCACCTGTTCAACGTCCTGGTCTTCAACGGCATCCGCCGCCGGCACCTGGCCCCGAAGCCCGCACCCGCGCCGCAGCCCGTGTTCGCCGGCCGGCCCGTCCCCTACCCCGGCGCGCCAGGCCCGCAGGTCCCGCCCTTCCCCGCGCCCTGACGTGCCCGGCGCTAACGTGCTGCGGGTGCCCAAGAGCGAGGAAACGCGGTCCCTGATCGTCACCACCGCCATGCGGTTGTTCACCGAGAACGGGTACGACCGCACGACGATGCGCGCGATCGCCACCGAGGCCGGGGTCTCGGTCGGGAACGCGTACTACTACTTCTCCTCGAAGGAACAGCTGATCCAGGGGTTCTACGACGAGATCGCGCGGCTGCACCTCGACGCCGCCCGCGCTCAGCTCGTGCACGAAACCCGCTTCGCCGACCGCCTGAAGACGGTTTTGCTGTGCTGGCTCGAGCTCGCCGAGCCCTACCACCGCTTCGGGACGCAGTTCTTCGTCAACGCGGCCGACCCGGAGTCCCCGCTGAGCCCGTTCAGCGAGGAGTCCTCGGCCGCCCGCACCGCCTCGATCGAGCTGATGCGCGAGGTCGTCGACGGCTCCGACGTCAAGCTCGACCCGGAGCTGCGGGCGCAGCTGCCCGAGCTGCTGTGGCTGTTCCAGATGGGCGTGGTGCTCTTCTGGGTGCACGACCGCTCGGCCGGTGAGAAGCGCAGCAAGATGCTGGTCGAGCGCAGTGTCCCGCTGCTCGCCCGGCTGGCCGCGCTCTCCCGGCTGCGGGTGTTCCGCCCCGTCAGCCGGGAGATCGTCGACCTGATCCAGGACCTCGCTAAGCGGGATTGACCGCCCGGAAGTACAGGAACCGCGGCTTGGTCCGCAGGTTCTTCGCCCACTTCGGGTCGGCCTCGTCGGCTTCGGGCACCGGCATCGGCTCGACCAGCCGGTCGACCGCGAAGCCGGCGTCGCGGACCGCGCCGAACATCCAGCTCAGCGGGCGCCGGTAGAACCGGACCGGGTGCGGGCGCCCGCCGAGCCCGAAGTCGTCTTCGAGCAGCTCGACCTCGAAGTAGTTCTCCTTGTCGAACCAGTGCCAGTCCTCGCCGGGGTGGTGCACCGAGAACACCAGGGCGCCCCCGGGCCGCAGGACCCGGCGGAACTCGGCCAGGGTGGCGTCCCAGTCCTTCAGGTAGTGCAGCACGAGCGACGCGGTGATCACGTCGATCGAGCCGTCCGCCAGGTCGAGCGGCCGCGAGACGTCGGCGTGCTCGAAGCGCGCGACGTCGCCGAACTTCTTCCGCGCGACGGCGACCATGCCCGCGCTGGCGTCGACGCCCAGCACGTCGGCGCCCCGCTCGGCCAGCAGCGCGCTCAGGTGCCCGGCCGCGCAGCCGACGTCCAGCACGCGCTTGCCTTCGACGTCCCCGGCGAGGTCCACGATCGCGGGCCGGTCGTAGAGGGCGTTGGTGACGGACTTCCCGGCGTGCTCGGCGTAGGCCTCGCTGTAGTCGTCGTACTGCTCGGCGCGGGCCCGGCCGAGGATCTCCTCGACCACCTCGGTCTTGGCGTCGGCGTAGTTCTGGATGTACTTCCACGCCCGCGCGGCCAGCTCGCGCTTCTTCGCCGCGTACCGCTCCAGCTCCTCCGGGTGCGACCGCAAGCGGTCGCGGAAGAGCCGGTAGCGCGACGCCTGGCCGTTGCCCGGCGAGTAGGTGTGCAGGTTGATGTTCGTGTCCGGGCCCTTGAAGCAGCGGTGCTTCTCCCAGCCCGGCTCGCGGATGACGAGCCGGTAGCCCGCGCCCTCCAGCGCCGGGACGTAGAAGCTCTCGTCGTCGGAGTCCGGCACCTCGAGGTAGATGTCGACGCACGGCTTCGCGCACAGGCCCGGCACCGACGTCGACCCGACGTGCTCCAGGGCGAGCACCTGCTCCCCCAGGACACCGCGGATCCGCTCGACCTCGCGCTCGAAAGCTTTCGGCCACTCCGGGTCGTAGTCGACGAGCGTCACGGTCGAGTCGAGCTTGGGCGGCTCACCGCCGACCCAGGCACTCTCCAGTTGGTCGTCGCTCAGCGCTTCTTGACTGGTCATCTCGGTAGACCCCCTCATTCAAGGCAGTCGACCAGACTATCAACCCGGGCAAGCGGTTTTACCCGATCGGCAGCGGCAGCAGGTTCCCGGTGGCCTCGCGCAACGCGTCCCGCATCGCCGCGCGCGGGGCCGGCCGGCCGGTGAAGTGCTCGGCCTGGCCGAACGCCTGGTGCAGCAGCATGTCCAGCCCGGTCGCGAGCTTGCCGCCGCGGGCCGCGACGGCTTCGGCGAGCGGCGTCGGCCACGGGTGGTAGATGACGTCGAGGACGTGCGCGACGGCTGCGAGGCCGGCCACGTGCGGCAGCACGGCGTCCGGCGGGACGGTGTTCACCAGCACCGCGGCTTCGGCGGCCAGCGCCGCGAAGTCCGTTTCAGACCACCGAAGCACGTCGATGTCGAGCGAAGCCCGCTTCGCCGCGTCGAGCGTTTCGCCGGCCCGCGCGGGTTCCCGCACGACCAGCCGCACCCGACGCACGCCCAGCGCCGCCAGGCCGACGACCGCCGCGGCCGCGGTACCGCCCGCGCCGAGCACGATCGCCGTGTCGGTGTTGTCCCCGGACGTCGGCGTGTACCCGCCCGCCGCGCGCAGGGCCCCGGTGACGCCGTCGACGTCGGTGCAGTCCGCGAGCCAGCCCTTCGCGGTGCGGACCAGCGTGTTGGCCGCGCCGACCGCGGCCGCGCGCGACGTCACCTCGTCCGCGTGGTCCAGCGCCGCGCGCTTGCCCGGCATGGTGACCGAGAAGCCGGCCCACTCCGGGCCGGCGCCGTCGACGAACGCCGGGAGATCCTCGGTGGCCGTCTCGATCCGCTCGTAGGTCCAGCCGGTCAGGCCGAGCGCTTCGAACGCGGCGCCGTGCAGCACCGGGGACAGCGAGTGGGCCACCGGCTTACCCAGGACCGCCGCCCGGCGGGGCTCAGAAGGCACCGTTCGCCTTGGCCTTCTCGACGTTCTTCTTGTGATCGTCGAACGTGACCGCGAAGCACGACAGGCCGTTCTTCTCGCACTTGACGAAGTACACCCAGTCCCCCGCGACGGGGTGCACCGCGGCCTGGATGGCCTCGGGGCTGGGCACCGAGATCGGCGTCGGGGTCAGGCCCGCGTTCTTGTACGTGTTGTACGGCCCGGCCCGGAGCCGGTCGGCGTCGTTGGTCGCCAGGGTGGGCCGGTCGAGCACGTAGTTGACCGTGGAGTCCATCTGCAGGCGCATGTCGATCGCCAGCCGGTTGTAGATGACCCGGGAGAGCTTCCCGAAGTCGGCCTTCACCGCTTCGCGTTCGATGATCGAGGCGATGATCAGCGTCTGGTACGGCGTCTTGCCCGGACCGGTCGACTGCGGGCTCAGGCCGGCGTTCTGGATCGCCTCGGTCGAGCTGCGGACCAGCTGGCCGATGATCTCCTGCGGGCTCGCGCCGGGCCGGACGTCGTAGAGCCCGGGCGCGATCAGGCCTTCCAGCCTGCGGTCCTTGCGGTCGGCCTTGTTCGCGTCTTCGACCGCCCATTCGGGCACGCCGAGCGTCTTGAGGTCCGCGGCGTCGACGACCTTGCGCAGGTCGTCGGAGGTGACGCAGGTGCTCTTGCCGTTGAGCTGCGCGCACGACGCCTTCGCCATCAGGCTGTACACGCCGGGCGTGACCTTGCCGTCGGGCTGGGTGATGTCGTCGAACTGCGTGTAGGGACGGACCTCCAGCTGCCCGACCCGCGAGGTCGGCGCGACGATCCGGTCGACCGCGCTGGCCCCGGACATGTGCGACTTCATCACGTAGAAGCCGTGCTGGATCTTCGACAGCTTCGGGTTGTCCGCGCCGGCCTTCACGAAGGCCTTGCTGCTGGCGACGACCCCGGCCGTGGTCAGCTTGGCGCCGATCGCCGACGTCGAGTCGCCGTCGTCGACCTGGAACAGGACGTCGCCGTCACCGGCGCCGTCGTAGTCCTCGTAGCCGAAGAACCTGTTGAAGCCGTAGTAGGCGCCGCCGGCGAGCAGGACGATCACCGCGACCGCGGCGATCCAGCCGAGGGCGCGCTTGCCCTTCTTCTTCCGCGGCTTCTTCGGCTCTTCCTCGTAGTCGTCGTAGTCCTCTTCGTACTCCGGCTCGTCGTAGCCGTCTTCGGCGTACTCGCCGTCGTACTCGTCGTAGTCCGCGTACTCGTCGTACTCGTCCTCGGCGAAGAGGGCGTCCTCGGCCGGCTGCTCCTCGTGGAGGGCGCGGACAGGTTCGGGCGCGGCCGGCGGCGGGGGTGGCGGGGCCTGCGCGGGGATGATGTCCGTCACCGGCTCCTCGCGCACCGGCGGGGGCGGCGGGCGGCGCCGGCGCGGCGGCTCGGCGCCGGGCGCGGGCACGCCGACAGAGCGGTCACCCGGCTGGACGGACCGCCGCGCGGGAGGCTGGGCGGCGGCCGGCGGCTCGCCGGCCGCACGGCGACGCTGGGGAGCTTCGCCTTCGACCGGTTCCGGGGCGGCGCGACGCCGTCTCGGGGCCTCGGCCGGCTCTTCGGGCTCCGGAGCCGGACGACGCCGGCGTGGCGCCTCGGCGACTTCTTCGGGCTCCGGAGCCGGACGACGCCGGCGTGGGGCCTCGGCGACTTCTTCGGGCTCCGGCGCGGGGCGACGCCGGCGGGGGGCCTCGGGGGCCACCGGGGCTTCGTCGGGCTCGGGGGCCGCGCGGCGCCGGCGGGGGGCCTGGACCTCGGATCCCTCGTCGAGGCCGTGGCGGGCGTGCGCCGCCCGGGCCGGCGCGGCCCGGCGGGCCTGCGGGTCGAGCTCGTCGTCGACCGGGGGCAGCGTGTCCGGCGGTTCGAGCCGGCGACGGCGCCCGGTCTGCGGGGCGTCCCGGCGCGGGTCGGCGGCCGGGGGTTCGGCGGGCCGGCCCCGCCGGGAAGGCTGGGACGGCTGCGGCAGCTCGTGGTAGCCGCTGGCCGGCTGCGCGCGCCGGGCCGGCGGGGGCGGCACCTCGTGCCGGTCGCTCGGCTGCTGCGGACGGCGGGTCGGCTGGGGCAGCTCGTGGTAGCCGCTCGGCGCCTGGGCACGGCGGGCTTCGGCCGCCCGGGGATCACGCGGATCACGAGGATCACGCGGGTCGCCGTGGCGGGGCGCGGGGCGGGCCAGGGGCGGGGTCGCCTCGTCCGGCTCCCGCAGCCTCCGGCGGCCGCGCTCAGGTGGCTGCTCGTCGTTCATCGGTCTCCCTCCCGGGCGCGGTGCGCAGCAGCGGCGTCGATCCAGGCCTGCAGGATCTCGACGGCGGCGGCCTGGTCGACCACCGCTCGCTGCTTGCGGCCTTTGACCCCGCGCTGGGAGAGGATGCGGGATGCGGTGACCGTGGTCAGCCGCTCGTCGCCCAGCCGGACCGGCACGGGCGCGACGCGCCCGGCCAGACGTTCAGAATACGCGATCGCCAGCTCGGCCGCCGGACCCTGCCGGTTGGCGAGCGTTCGCGGCAAGCCCACGATCACCTCGACCACCTCGTGCTCGGTGACGAGGGCGGCCAGCTGGTCCAGATCACTGTCGTCGGTCGCATCGCGGGAGAGGGTAACCAATGGCGACGCGAGCACGGGGGCCGGATCGCTCAGGGCGACGCCGACCCGGACGGATCCGACATCCACCCCGAGCCGCCTGCCGCGCCCCGGATCGCCGGGACCAGGCCGATCCGGGCCGCGGTTTCCGCGGTTTCCGCGGTTAACCAATGCCGGCAATCGCCGAGCGCAGGGCCGAGACCGCGTCGGCCGCGCCGGCCGGGTTCGTGCCACCGCCCTGGGCCATGTCCGGCTTGCCGCCGCCGCGGCCGCCGATCTTCTCCGCGAAGGACGGCACCAGCTTGCCCGCCGCGATGCCCTTGTCCTGCGCCGCCTTCGTCGTCGCGACGACGAAGCTCAGCTTGTCGCCGGCCGGCGAGAACAGTGCCACCACACCGGGCCGCGAGCCGAGCCGGCCGCGGATGTCCGAGGCGAGCGCGCGCAGGCCGTTGCCGTCGACGTCCGGGACGACCTCGGCGACCACCGAGACGCCGTTGACGTCGACCGCCTTGTCGGCGAGCGCCCCCGTCGACCCCAGCACCTGCTGGGTCTTGAGCTGGGCGATCTCCTTCTCGGCGTTCTTCAACCGGGTCAGGACGTCCTCGATGCGGCCGGGCAGCTGGTCCGAGGGCACCTTGAAGGTGTTCGCCAGCTGGGAGACCAGCAGCTGCTCCTTGCGGACGTACTTCAGCGCGTCCGTGCCGACCAGCGCCTCGACGCGGTGCACGCCCGAGCCGATGGACGCGTCGGAGACCAGCTTGACCAGGCCGAGCTGACCGATCCGGTCGACGTGCGTGCCACCGCAGAGCTCGCGGGAGTACTCGCCCATGTCGACCACGCGGACGTCGTTGCCGTACTTCTCGCCGAACAGCGCGACCGCGCCCAGCTCGAGGGCCTTGTCCTTGGTCGTGGTGAAGCTCCGCACCTCGACGTCGGTCTGCAGGTAGTCGTTGACCTCCTGCTCGACCTCGGTCAGCACGTCCGCCGAGACCGAGCCGGGCGTGGTGAAGTCGAACCGCATGCGGCCCGGCGAGTTCAGCGAGCCCGCCTGCGCCGCGCGCTTGCCGTAGGCGCCGCGGACCGCCGCGTGCACCAGGTGCGTCGCGGAGTGCGAGCGCTCGATGGAGAGCCGGCGGTGCGCGTCGACCGAACCGGTGACCTTGGAGTCGAGGCCGACCTCGCCGTCGAGCACCTCGACGCGGTGCACGAACAGCCCCGGGACGATCTTCTGGACGTCCAGGACCTTCAGCTCGACGCCGTCGCCGAGCAGCACGCCGGTGTCGGCGACCTGGCCGCCGCTCTCGGCGTAGAACGGCGTGCGGTCGAGCACCAGCTCGGCCTTCTTGCCCGCCGAGACGCTGCGGACCGGCTGCCCGTCCTCCAGCAGCGCGACGACCTTCGCCTCGGCCTGCAGGTCGGTGTAACCGAGGAACTCAGTCTCACCGTGCTGCTCCAGGACCTTCCGGTACTCCGAGAGGTCGCCGTGGCCGGTCTTGCGCGACGCCGCGTCCGCCTTCGCGCGGGTCCGCTGCTCGTTCATGAGCGTGCGGAAGCCGTCCTCGTCGACGCTCAGGCCCTGCTCGGACGCCATCTCCAGGGTCAGGTCGATCGGGAAGCCGTACGTGTCGTGCAGCTGGAACGCCTTGTCGCCGGCCAGCACGTCACCGCCGCCGCGCTTGGTCTCCTCGGCCGCCATGTCGAAGATGCGCGAACCGCTGGTCAGCGTCGCGAGGAACGCCTCCTCCTCGATCCGGACGACCTCGTTGATCCGGTCGAAGCCGCTGACGAGCTCGGGGTAGGTCGGGCCCATCGTGTCGCGCACGACCGCCGCGAACGACTGCAGCACCGGCTCGTGCACGCCCAGCAGGCGCGAGGAGCGGACGATGCGGCGCAGCAGGCGGCGCAGCACATAGCCGCGGCCGTCGTTGCCCGGGGTGACGCCGTCGCCGATCAGCAGCACGCCGGTGCGGGCGTGGTCGGCGATCACGCGGAAGCGGACGTCGTCGGCGTGGTTGCCGCCGTAGCGGCGGCCGGAGAACTCCTCCGCGCGGCCGATCACCGGGCGCACCAGGTCCGTCTCGTAGACGTTCTCGACACCCTGCAGGATCGTCGCGACCCGCTCGACGCCCATGCCGGTGTCGATGTTCTTCTTCGGCAGCTCACCGATCGGCTTGTGCCCGAGCTTGGGGCTCAGCTCGCCGCGGATGTCCTGCATGAAGACGAGGTTCCAGATCTCGATGTACCGGTCCTCGTCCGCGACCGGACCGCCCTCGCGGCCGTACGCCGGGCCGCGGTCGTAGTAGATCTCCGAGCACGGGCCGCCGGGACCGGGCACGCCCATGTCCCAGTAGTTGTCCTTGCCGTCGCGCACCTGGATGCGCTCGCCGGGCAGGCCGGTGAGCTTGCGCCACAGGCCGGCCGCCTCGGCGTCGTCCTCGTAGACCGTCGCCCACAGGCGGTCCGGGTCGAGGCCGTAACCGCCTTCGCTCTGGGGCTTGGTGATCAGCTCCCAGGCGTACTCGATGGCGCCTTCCTTGAAGTAGTCGCCGAAGGAGAAGTTGCCGGCCATCTGGAAGAACGTGTTGTGCCGGGTGGTCTTGCCGACCTCGTCGATGTCCGGGGTGCGCACGCACTTCTGCACGGAGGTCGCGCGCGGGTACGGCGGCGGCGCCTCACCGAGGAAGTACGGCTTGAACTGCACCATGCCGGCGTTGACGAACAGCAGGTTCGGGTCGTCGAGGATCAACGGCGCGCTGGGCACGCGCGTGTGCCCTTTGCTCTCGTAATGGCGCAGGAAACGGTCGGTGATTTCGTGTGTGTCCACGGGTCAAGGTCCTTGTGAGTGGTGCCGGAGTACGGGACGACGACGGCGGCGGCGGAGCGGCTTCGGCGGTCGCGCGGGCGCGGCCGGTCAGCCCTCCGCCCGGCGAGCTCGCCGGGCGGGCCGCCGGGCTTCGGCGGCGTGCCGGCCCGAGGCCTGCGGCGTCACCACGCCCGTCCGCTGCTCGACCATCTCGTGCAACTCCTGCTCCCGCTCGCTCATGCCCGCGCGCACCTCGGCGCCGAACGAACCCACGGCGCCCGCCAGCTCGCGCACGGCGTCACCCAGGTTCGATGCTAACCCCGCGGGAGTGGCCTGACGAGCGGTTTCGGCGGCCTTGCGGGACAGCGCGACCCCGGCGACCACGCCGACGCCGAGCCAGAACAGCCGCTTCACTTCGCGGCCTTCTTCGCGGCCTTGGCGGCGTTCTTCTTCTTGCGCGCCCGGATCGCCTTGCTGAGCCCGTAGGACAGCGCCGCGGTCTTGACCAGCGGGCCGCCCAGCGTCGCGGTGAACACCGACGTCAGCGCGGAGACGTTCCCGGTGACGGCCTGCGCGTTCGACGTGATCCCGTCCACCCGCTCGAGCTGGGTGTTGACGTGCGTGATCGTCTGGTTCGCGCCGATCAGCAGCGGGTCGGTGTTGCTGTTGGTGCGCTCGATCGCCTCGGTGGCCGCGTCCAGCGTCTTGCCGAGCTTGATCAGCGGGATCGCCAGCAGGACGACCAGCACCACGAATGCTCCTGCGGCGATCAACGCGGCGATCTGCCCTGCCGACACGGGCCCTCCTCGGTTCACGGGTATTGAGTGCTGGTGAGGTTACCGCCTGGCCGGGTCCCCGACCGTGTCACCCCGCGCGGGCCGGAAAACGCCTCGCTCCCGCGACGGGCCACGCGGTGCACCTGGCCGACGGGACACGCCGACGGGCCCGGGCGCCGGGTCCTGTCCGGGCCGGGCCGGGCGGGACGGGCGGCCGACGTACCGGCCGGGCTGCCCGGCGCCGACCCGACCTGGCCGCGACGGCCCGTTTCGAGGCGGTGACGCTCGCGCCGCTCGGTGGTGACCAGGCAAGCCGGGTCAGGTGTCCTTCAGCACCGCGCGGTAGAGCGCCGCCATGTCCTCGTCGCCGTGGCCCGCCTCCACCGCGGCCTCCAGGTGCGCGAGGGTGGCTCGGGCGCCGGCCACGTCGACGTCGTCGCCCGCGGCTTCGACCACCAGGCGGGCGTCCTTCGCCGCCAGGGCCGCCGGGAACGACGGGTCGTAGTCGCCCGACAGCATCGCGGCGCCCTTCACGTGCGCGTAGCCGACGTCGAGTCCGCCGCCCTTGATCGTCTCCAGGAACAGCGCCGGGTCCAGGCCCAGCGCGCGGGCCAGGCCGAGGCTTTCGGCCGTGCCGTTGGTCAGGGTCAGCACCCACGCGTTCATCACCAGCTTCAGCCGGCTGCCCTGGCCGGCCGGGCCGAGCCAGAGCGTGCGGATGCCGACCGCGTCGAACACCGGCGTCGCGGCCGGGCGGGCCTCCTCCGGGCCGGACGCCAGCACCTGCAGCTGGGCCTGCTCCGCCGGCCGGCGGGTGCCGAGGACCGGCGCGTCGACGAACACCACGCCCGCCTTCCCGGCCAGCTCGGCGAGGCGGTCGGTCCAGTCGAGGCCGACCGTGCTCATCTGCAGCCACAACGTGCCCGACGCGGGCGAAGCGGCTTCGAACGCCGACGCGACGGCGGGACCGTCGGCCAGCATCGTCACGAGGATGTCGGCGCCGGCCGCCGCCGCGGCCGCCGAATCGGCCACCGTCGCTACGTCGGCGAGGGGTTCGGCCTTTTCGCGGGTCCGGTTCCAGACCCGGACGTCGAGGCCCGCCTTCGCGATGTTGGCCGCCATCGCGGCGCCCATGATCCCGGTACCGAGGAATCCGATGCTCATCCCGCCATCGTGCCGAACCCCCGCCCTTCCCGCAGCCCGCAGGACACCACGGACGGCCGAGTGCCGGGTTCCGCGCCACCGAACGGTTCTCCGGGACGAACGCCGGAAAACGCCGGAACGACGGGGAAAGCCGCACGCCTGCGGTCAGGAGTCAGTGGTCAGTCAGTGGTCAGTAATCACCGAGCAGGCAGAACGGGTGGCCGGCCGGGTCGGCGTAGACGCGCCAGCCGCGGCCGCCCAGGTCGGGGTCGAGCAGCCGGCCGCCGTAGGAGAGGACCTGGTGGTGTGTCTCGGCGAGGTTGTCGACCTCGAAGTCGAGGTGGTACTGCTGCGGGTACGCCGGGTCCGGCCAGCGCGGCGGCCGGTAGTCGAAGGACCGCTGGAACCCGAGGACCACCCCGTTCGCGTGCAACGTCGACCAGTCCGCGTCCACCCGCCAGCGGGGATCCGGACGGTCGACCTCGCCCCCCATGATCGCTTGGTAGAAGTAGGCGAGCTCAGCCGGTTCCGGACAGTCCAGGACGATGCATTGCAGCGTCGCGGGCACGGGATGCCTCCTGCCTTCGCTTGGGCCGCCCCCCTTTGTTCAGGCCGCCCCAAGCCGCGAAGCTTACGAAACCCGATGATCTTGGACTCTCCGGCCCACGATCGGTGCGGGCCCCGGCACTGTCCGTGCGGGGGCCCGCCCGCGGTGCTCAGGCGTCGCCCGGGTCCGCACCCACTCCCGCCTGCGACTTTCCACCGTGGCCACCGGAACCGCCGAAGCCGCCGGTCGCGGTGTGCAGGCCCGCGGTGCGCCGCAGGGTGAACCGGTCGATCTCGGCGCCGTCGTTGCGCAGGGTCCGCACGGTGAGCGTGGTCCTGCGGCCGAACCACGCCGGTTCGACGTCGATCGCGAGGAAGGAGTAGCCGGTGTAGCGCACGCGCGACCAGCCGACGGTCTCCGTCTCCTGTCCGCCGCCCTTCACCCAGTGGTAGCTGGTGAACTCGCCGTCGAAGGTGTCGGGCACCGGAAAGCTGTAGACGCTGCGGCCGCCACCGCCGCAGGTGGCGTAGACCGTGCCGTCGCGGTCCGGGTCGACGGTGTCGCCGATCGCGACCTTCTTGGTGACGCGGCCGCCGCGCAGCGCGTCGGTCCGCTCGTAGATGTGGTTGTGCCCGTTGACGACCAGGTCGACGTGGTACTGGTCGAACAGCGGCACCCACTCCTCCCGCACGCCGCCTTCGGAGGCGTGCTGGTTGGTCGTCGAGTAGGCGCAGTGGTGGAAGAACACCACGATGAAGTCGACGTCCGGTTGCAGGCGCAGGTACCGCAGGCGCCGCTTGAGCCACGCCGTCTGGGAGCCGTGCGAGTAGCCGCGGTTGGCCGGGATCTCGTACGAGACGTCGTTGGCGTCCAAGGAGATCACGCCGACGTTGCCGTAGATGAACGAGTACACGCTCGGGCAGTCGGCCGGGCCGCTGCCGGGGAAGTCCCAGCGCTTGGTCTGGCCGCCGTAACCGTCGGGCGAGTACAGCGCTTCCATGTCGTGGTTGCCGGTGGTGACCATCCACGGCACCGACGCCGCGACGCCCTCGATCTGGTTGTAGTAGGCGTCCCAGACCTTCGGGTCGTACAGGTCGTGGCTGCCGTCGGCGACCGGGCCGGGCGGCAGGCCCGCGCCGCTCGGGTCGGCGTAGGCGATGTCACCGGCGAGGAGGTGGAAGCGCGGGTGCTGCTGGGCGACCGCGCCGTCCTGGGCCAGCGCCGTCGTGGAGACGCCCTGGTCGCCGAAGGCGGTGAAGGTGAACTTCCCCGTCGGGAAGCCGCGCGCGGGCGCGGTGGTGAACGTCGAGAGCGCGGCGGCCCCGCCGTCGCCGTTCGCCGAGTCGTAGCCGTCGTGGCCGACCGCGTAGGTGTAGGTGCGCCCCGGCGTCAGACGGCTCGCTTCGGCGTGCAGGTAGTACTGGTCGTAGGGCGCGATGACCCCGGCGACCTCGGAGTGCAGCGCGCGCGTCTCGGCCGGGATCCGGTGCCCCCACTGGTATCCGTGGCGGTCGTGGTGCTGTGCCGATGGGTTCTCGCCGGGAAAGCGTGGCTCGAACTCTGCGACGCGCAGGAACGGGTTCTTGACGCGCGTCGGGACCTGCCAGGCGACGCGGATGTCCGTGCGCGGGTTGCGGCCGAAGGCGAGGTGACGCCCGGCCGGGGCGACCTTCGCGCCGTCGGCGTAGGCGGTGCCGGGCAGCAGCATCGGGCCGGCGGCGAGCAGGGCGCCGGTGGCGGCGGCGCCCTTGAGCAGGCAACGGCGGGAGAGGTACTCGTGCTGCTCGGCCATGCTCAGGCGGGCAGCCAATGCGTCGGGAACACCGACTCTCGGGATTTCCATGGGCCGGATGCTCGCCGACGCATGTGCCCGGGTCGCGTCGCGCGGGCGAACACCAGCCGTCCACTTCCCCCGGGATGCCCCAAGGGTTTCCCAAACCGCCTTTACCGCTCGCCGCGGATGGTCCGGCGCAGCTTCGGGACGCGCTCGGCGAGCGGGCGTTCCGCGCCGCGCTGGGTCGGCTCGTAGTAGTCCTTGCCGACCAGCTCGTCCGGCGGGTACTGCTGCGCCAGCACGCCTTCCGGCACGTTGTGCGGGTAGCGGTAGCCCTGCGCGTTGCCGAGCTTCTTGGCGCCCGCGTAGTGCCCGTCGCGCAGGTGCGGCGGGACGCTGCCGGCCAGCCCGGCGCGGACGTCGGCGAGCGCGGCGTCGATGCCGGTGACGACCGCGTTCGACTTCGGTGCCGTGGCCAGGTGGATCGTCGCCTGCGCGAGCGCCAGCCGGCCCTCGGGCATGCCGATGAAACCGACGGCGTGCGAGGCCGCGACCGCCGCCTGCAGGGCCGTCGGGTCGGCCATGCCGATGTCCTCGCTGGCGTGCACGACCAGGCGCCGGGCCAGGAACCGCGGGTCCTCCCCCGCCTCGATCATCCGGGCCAGGTAGTGCAGCGCGGCGTCGACGTCGGAGCCGCGGATCGACTTGATGAACGCACTGATGATGTCGTAGTGCTGGTCGCCGTCGCGGTCGTAGCGCACCGCGGCCTTGTCCACAGTGGACTCGACGATGGGCAGGTCGATGGTCTTCGCCTCGGTGGCCGACGCCGCGTCCGCCGCGGCTTCCAGCGCGGTCAGCGCGCGGCGCGCGTCCCCGCCGGCGAGCCGGACGAGGTGGGCGCGGGCGTCCTCGGTCAGCGTCAGCTCGCCGCCGAGGCCGCGTTCGTCGGTCAGCGCGCGCTCGATCAGCCGCGTGATGTCCTCGTCGGTCAGGGGGCGCAGCTGCAGCACCAGCGAGCGCGACAGCAGCGGCGAGACGACGGAGAACGACGGGTTCTCGGTGGTCGCCGCGACCAGCAGCACCGTGCGGTCCTCGACCGCGCCGAGCAGGGCGTCCTGCTGGGTCTTGGAGAACCGGTGCACCTCGTCGATGAACAGCACGGTGTTCTCGGTGTTGTACTGCCGGCGCCGCCGGGCCTCTTCGATGACCCCGCGCACCTCCTTGACGCCCGCCGAGAGCGCCGACATCGCGACGAACCGGCGTCCGGTGGCGATCGAGACCAGGTTGGCCAGCGTCGTCTTCCCGGTGCCGGGCGGGCCGTAGAGCAGCACGGACGCCGGTGCCGCGCCCTCGACCAGCCGGCGCAGCGGGGCGCCTTCGCGCAGCAGGTGCTGCTGGCCGACGACCTCGTCGAGCGACCGCGGCCGCATCCGCACGGCCAGGGGCGAGCTCGCCGGATCCGCCTGCCGCTCGTCCGCATTCGACACGGTGCGTTCGGGTGGGGGCGCCACGTCGGCGTTCACGGTGAAGAGCTCGTCTTGTGCCACCCGGATGACGTTAACCGACGCCACCGACAGAACCCTTGCCCCGGTGTTCGAGGGCGCGCTACCGTCGTCTTGACTGATTGACCGAAAGTGCGAATCCGGTCAACAGGTCACTCTCGACGAAAGAGCGGGTATGAGCCATCCCAACCGCGAGCGCGGCGACCGCATCCTGGACGCGGCCGGCGAACTGCTGCTGCGCATGGGCTACCGCAAGGTGGCCGTCGACGACATCGCGCGCGCGGTCGGCATCGGCAAGGGCACCGTCTACCTGCACTGGCGCAACAAGGAACTGCTGTTCCAGGCGCTGATGATGCGCGAATCGGCCGATCTGACCGAGGTCATCCTGGACGGCATCAAGGCCGACCCGGCGATGATCCTGCCGCACCGGATGATCTCGTCCTCGTTCCTCGCCACCCACCGGCGGCCGCTGGTGATGGCGATGTTCCGCGGCAACGCCGAGATGTTCGGCTCGCTCGGCGACCTCGCGCTGCGCAAGCAGCAGCAGGAGCTGAGCGGGCACTTCGAGGACGCGATGCGCCGGCACGGGCTGGTCCGCACCGACGTCCCGAACCTGGACTACGCGCTCAACGCCACGGCGATCGGCTTCTACTTCACCGACGTGGTGTCCGGGAAGTTCGACGCCATCCCGCTCGAAGAGAGGGCCGACGCCCTCGCGTACACGATCCGCGCCTCGTTCGAGCCGCCCGGGGAACCCGACCCCGCGGCGGTCGCGAAGGTGGCCGCGGAACTCACGGCGGCGCTCGAGGAGCTCGTCTCGGGCTACCGGAAGGGGATCTACGCACACGATCCCACCAAGGATCCCGGCTGATCCCGGGTTCACACAGGGAAAAGGGGCGGACATGACCACCACACTCGCCGACACCTGGGGACTGCACGAATCCCAGTTCTGGCTGCGCGGAAAGCAACCGGCCGAGCGCGTGCGGCACGCGGCCGACCTCGGGTTCTGGAACGTCTACGGGCACCCGGAAGCCGAAGAGATCCTCCGCGACCCGGCGACCTACTCCTCGGACACCACCCGGCTGGTGCCGAAGGAGATGATGCAGGACGCCGACCTGGAGGCGATGTCGGCGGGCAACCTGCTGCAGCTGGATCCGCCGCTGCACAACAAGATGCGCAAGCTCGTCAGCCGCGCGTTCACGCCGAAGGTCGTCGCCGACCTCGAGCCGCGCATCGCCGCGGTGACGAACGAGATGCTCGACGAGGCCGGCGGCTCCGGCCGGCTCGAGCTCGTCGAAGACCTGGCCTACCCGTTGCCGGTGATCGTGATCGCGGAGCTGCTGGGGGTCCCCGCGAGCGACCGGCACCTGTTCAAGGGCTGGGTGGACAAGCTGTTCAGCTCGTCCGAGCAGTTCTCGCTGAAGGAGCAGAGCAAAGCCAACCAGGAGTCGGTCAAGAACTCCCTGGAAGGTCAGAAGCAGCTCATCGAGTACCTGGGCGGGCACGTCGACGAACGTCGCACGCAGCCGCGCGAAGACCTGCTGACCAAGCTCGTCGAGGCGGAACTCGACGGTGAGAAGCTGACGCGCAACGAGGTCGTCAACTTCGCGAACGTGCTGCTGCTGGCCGGGCACATCACCACCACGATGCTGCTCGGCAACGCCGTGCTGTGCCTGGACACGCACCCGGAATGGGACGAGCGGGTGCGCGCCGACCGGTCCCTGGTGCCGCCGCTGATCGAGGAGTCGCTGCGCTACCTCTCGCCGTTCGCGGCGGTCGCCCGCACCACGAACCGCGAGGTCGAACTCGGCGGCGCGACGATCCCGGCCGAGCAGATGCTGATGGTGTGGGTGGCGGCGGCCAACCGGGACGAGCGGGTGTTCGCCGAGCCGGACACGTTCAACCCGCTGCGCGATCCGAACCCGCACCTGGCGTTCGGGCGCGGCATCCACTTCTGCATCGGCGCGCCGCTCGCGCGGCTCGAAGGGCGGGTGGCGCTGGACATCCTGTTCGACCGCTACCCGGCGCTGCGCACGATCCCGGGCGAGCCGCCGAAGTTCCAGGTGAACCCGAACATGACCGGCGTGCGGGAGCTGCCGCTCACCACGGGCTGAACCGGTTGCGCTCTGGGCGAAATCCCTCGCCCGGGGCGCGTCCGTGCGGCGAAGGTGGGCGGATGCGGATCGCGGTGCTGGCGGACATCCACGGCGTGCTGCCGGCGCTGGAAGCCGTGCTGGCCGAGCCGGACGTCGTCGCGGCCGATCGGATCGTGCTCCTGGGCGACATGCTGGCCGGGCCGATGCCCGTCGAGACCCTCGAGCGGCTGGTTTCCCTGGGCGACCGTGCGGTGTGGGTGCGCGGCAACGCCGACCGCGAGCTGGCGGCGTCCGCGCGCGGCGACGGGAAGTTCGTGCCGGACCCGATCTTCCCGTGGGCGGCGCGGCAGCTGCGGCCGGCCGATCTGCCGGTCCTGGACGCGCTCCCGCTGACGGTGACGCTCGACGGCGTGCTGTTCTGCCACGCGACTCCGCGCGACGACACCGAGATCGTCCTCGTCGACAGCCCCCTCGAACGCTGGGCGGAAGTCCTGGAGGGCGTCGTCGCTCCGACGGTGGTGCTCGGGCACACCCACATGCCGTTCACGCGGCTGGCGGACCGGCGGCTGATCGTGAACCCCGGCAGCGTCGGCATGCCTTACGGCACCGGCGGTGCGCACTGGGCGTTGCTCGGCGACGGCGTCGAGCTGCGGCGCACGCGGTACGACGTCGAAGCGGCTTGCCGGTACCTCACGGCACACAGTGCCTACCCGGATGTCGAGGAGTGGGCGGACTTCTTCGTCCGCAACCCGGCTTCGGACGCCGAGGCGTTGCGCGTGTTCAGCGCGTCCGCTCGCGGAACGAGTGCCACATGATGACCGCGGCGTAGGGCAGGAACTCGCGGCCGCGGCGCCACAGCCACGGAATCCCCTTCAGCACCAGCCATCCCACGTGTCCCGTGGTGCTCGGCTCGACCCCGCCGCCGCAGGTGAGGCTCACCGGCTCCGGCACGGCGAACCCGGCGCCGGCGAGCAGCCCGGTGAAGCCGTGGGCGAGCATCCGGTGGCCGAGTTCGGACGGGTGCAGCCGGTCGACGCTCCACGACGGCAGGTCGTACGCGCCGGGCAGCCGGTCGAGGTCCAGGCAGGGCACGCCTTCGCGGGCGACGACCTCGTCGATGGCGGCGTTCAGCTCGGCGACCCGGGCGCTGAGCGCGCGCTTGAGGGCCGGCGGGAGGCGGAACACCTTGCTGTGGTCGTGGAACCGGACCGGGATGACGGTGGTGCCGACCTCGCCGAGCCGGCGGACGACCTCGGTGAGATCGGCGGCGATGCGGGCCGCGTCGAAGTCGGGCCGGAGAGTGTCGTTCATCCCGGCGACGACCAGTGCCACATCGGGCCGGTGGGCCACCGCGGCGGGCACCTGCTCGCTGAGCACGCAGTGCATCCGGGCGCCGGCGAAGGACGGGTTGAGGTAGCCGTCGGTCCCGACGCCGAGCGCCGCCGCGACCAGCGGGCCGACACCACGCTAGCCACCCCGCCGAGGCAAGGGATCACCGAGCCCGACGGCGGTCGAGTCGCCGAGCACCACGAGCCGCCGCGCCCGACGGAGCGCGGGGACGGCCTGCACCACCGGCACGGCCTGCACCACCGGCACCGCCGCGAGCGCCGGCCGGGAGGGTTCGGGAAAGGGAGTGACTTCGAGGCTGGTCACGGTCACGCCTCAGACGATCGGACACGCAAACCCACCTGCGGTGAGGACGAGGTAACGCGGCCGCGACACCGCGCCTAATTCTTGGCACTCCGCTCACGATTGTCCGAAATGTCCGCGCTCATCGCCCCGAAGCAGCCCCCACCCTCCCCGGGGGGCCGGCCCCGCATCCAGCGTATCGACAAGCCCCGACGAAAAGCCGGGAGAAGCCGGGGCCGGGCCGGCTTGTCCACATCACGGCCGAGCTGTGGACAACCGGTCTGCCGCGGCTGGTCGCGAGTGTTTGGCCGGGTTGGAGCGGACCTGCTTTTGGTGACCGCCGGGCCGCGAGCAGCCGCATGCGGACTGCGGGCAGCCGGGCGGGCAGGCAGCGGGACTGCGGACGGCCGGGCCGCGGACAGGCTGGCGGGCGGGTTGTGGAACTGGCGGGTCAGCGGAAGGCCGGGTAGAACGCCAGGTCCGCGTGTGGCCCCAACCTCGCCGCCAGCGCCGCCGCCACCTTCGACGAGAACTCCGAGACCGCCGTCATCCGGACGTAGCCCGCGTGCTTGGCCAGGTCGCGCCACCACGTCACCAAAGCCGCCTCTCGGCTCACCGGGGCCGCGTGGCGGGACAGGTCCAGCGCGCCCAGCTCTTCGCCCGAGATCAGCCAGACCCGCAGCAGCTCGCTCGTCGTCAGGTGCCCGGCCAGGGCTTCGTCGTCGGCGAACGCGGGCCACACGCCCGCCACCTCCGCGCGCCACGCCGCGATCATCGCCTCGCTCATGCCGGCGGGCAGGGCGAGCGCGTCGGGCCAGTTCGCGAACGGCAGGCGCAGGTTCGCGGCGTCGACCAGGGCCGAGCGGACGCAACCGTACTCGAAGTCGAGGAACCGCACGCCCTCGCCCGTGACCAGGTTGTTGTCGGGGCTGAGCTCCACCGGGCTGAACGCGCGGAAGGCCGACGACCGGGACTGCTCGACGGCGTAGGTGACCGCGTCGAGCACCGGGTCCGGCACCGGGATGCCCAGCCGGTCCTGGATCAGCGACGGCACCCGCGCGCAGAGCTCGTCGACGTCGCCGTGATCGCTCTTCGCCGGGCCGCCGAGGCGGCGCAGCAGGGCGTTGAAATCGGCCTCGCGCCCGGCGGTGTTCGCGTGCAGCCGGCCCAGCGACCGGGCCCACGACAGCAGCGCGCGTTCGGCGGCGCGGGAGTCGCGGGCGGAGAGCTTGTCCTCCAGGGTCGCCGTGCGGCCGAGGTCCTCCAGCACGAGCACGCGGTCGCGGCCGTCGTGGGCCAGCAGCTCCGGGCACATCCGCTCGTCCGGCGACAGGGCCGTGAACAGCTGGTAGCTGACGGCCTCCTGGGCGAACGAATCCGGCTCACCCGGCGCCGGCACCTCCGGGTAGTGCTTGATGACCAGCGTGCGCGGCAGCGCGAAGGACGACGACACCACTCTCGCCCGGACGACCGTGGCCGGTCCGCTGCCCGCGAGGTCTTCCGGCGAAACCAGCGTGATCGGACTGCCGAACCGGCGCGAGAGAACGGACTCGCCCGCCGCGACGGCTGCAGCGATGTCCTGCTCGGCTCCTGCCCCGACCCCAGCGTCGCCGGTGGAGGAGGTGTCGACTGTCATTGTCACCGACCCTACTCGTGACTGAGCAACCATGACTACTGACATCCGGACAACAAGGGGCATCCCCGCCGGATCCGGGTCACCCGCGTGAAAGCGGACGAAGCTCCTCCGGGGAACGGTGCCCATTCCGGCGCACGATCAACACAACGGCCGCGGCTGCAACGATTCCGAGAAGGTTCACGAGCAGCTGCCCGATCGACTGGAGACACCTGCTCCACTCCCCCGCCACGGCCGCGACGACCGCGTATCCCGCGGCCGGCACCGTGGTCACCGAGATGAAGACCCCCACGAGCGCGGCCGACTTCGCCGACGTCATGGCGAGCATCCCGGCCGCGCCGGCGAGCATCGCCACGACCAGCGACGGTACGCCCACCGAGAACACGAAGTCGACCTCGCTGTGCCGCTTCAGCTCGAACGCCTGCGCGCCGAAGACGTCCGTCACCCGCACCAGCAGGGCGCCGCCGAGCGTGACGACCATGGCCAGCGGGAAGCCGATCGCGAGCGCCGCGCCCGCCTGCCGGACCAGGTCCCAGCGCCGCAGCACGAGGCCGACCGCGAACGCGGCGAGCGGCCCGAACTCGGGGCCGACGACCATCGCGCCGACGATCGTCACCGCCGAGTCGGTCAGCACGCCGACCGCCGCGAGCAGGCACGCGATGATGAGGAACGCCAGGAACGTCACGTTGAGCCGCGACTCCTCGCCGGTGCGGGACAGCAGCTCCTGCCACACGACGGCGTCGGCGCCCTCCCCCGGCGCGGCTTCCTCCGCCTCGTCGGCGGCGTCGGACAGGGCCGTGTCGAGCGCTTCCAGGGTGATCCCGCCGGTGCGGTCGAGTTCGAGCACGCACAGCGCGTCCACGATCTCGTCCGCCGCTTCGCGCGCGATGTCGGCCTCGAGCAGGTCACCTTCGGGTGACACGGCGGCACCGCGGTGCACGATCAGGTGCGCGGTGCCGGCGTGGACCCGCAGGATTTCGAGCGCCTGGGCGGTCTTGTCCGGCGGGCACACGGCCCTGAGGTGCAGCACTAGTTCTGCGGGGCGGGGGCGGCCGGCTTCGCGTCGATGCCGGCCTCCTTGCGCTGCTGCGCGGTGATCGGCGCGGGCGCCGCGGTCAGCGGGTCGTAGCCGCCGCCGGTCTTCGGGAACGCGATCACGTCACGCAGCGAGTCGGCCTTGGCCAGCAGCATGACGATGCGGTCCCAGCCGAACGCGATGCCGCCGTGCGGCGGCGGGCCGAAGGCGAAGGCGTCGAGCAGGAAGCCGAACTTCTCCTGCGCTTCCTCCTCGCCGAGGCCCATCAGCGCGAAGACGCGCTTCTGCACGTCACCGCGGTGGATACGGATCGAGCCACCGCCGATCTCGTTGCCGTTGCAGACGATGTCGTAGGCGTAGGCCAGGGCGTTGCCCGGGTCCTGCTCGAACTTGTCGATCCACTCCGGGGTCGGCGAGGTGAACGCGTGGTGCACCGCGGTCCACTTGCCGGAGCCGACGGCGACGTCGTCGCCGATGTCCTCGACCGGCGCGAACAGGGGGGCGTCGACGACCCACACGAACGACCAGGCGTCCTCGTCGATCAGGCCGAGGCGCTTGCCGATCTCGTCGCGCGCGGCGCCGAGCAGCGGCTGCGTGCTCGCGGCCTTGCCGGCGGCGAAGAAGACGCAGTCGCCGACCTTGGCGCCCGCCGCGGCGGCGACGTTCTCGCGCTCGGCCTCGGAGAGGTTCTTGGCGACCGGGCCGCCGAGCGTGCCGTCCTCGTTGACGAGGATGTACGCGAGGCCGCGCGCGCCGCGCTGCTTCGCCCACTCCTGCCACGCGTCGAGCTGGCGCCGCGGCTGGCTCGCGCCGCCGGCCATCACGACCGCGCCGACGTAGGGCGCCTGGAACACGCGGAACGGCGTGTCGGCGAAGAACTCCGTCATGTCGGTGATCTCGAGGTCGAAGCGCAGGTCCGGCTTGTCCGAGCCGTACTTGGCCATCGCCTCGTGGTAGGTGATGCGCGGGATCGGCCGCGGGATCTCGTGCCCGATCAGCTTCCACAGCGCGGTGACGATGTCCTCGCCGACCTTGATGACGTCGTCCTGCTCGACGAAGCTCATCTCGATGTCGAGCTGGGTGAACTCCGGCTGGCGGTCGGCGCGGAAGTCCTCGTCCCGGTAGCAGCGCGCGATCTGGTAGTACCGCTCCATGCCGCCGACCATGAGCAGCTGCTTGAACAGCTGCGGCGACTGCGGCAGGGCGTACCAGGAGCCGGGCTTGAGCCGGGCCGGGATCACGAAGTCGCGGGCGCCTTCGGGGGTGGAGCGGGTCATCGTCGGGGTCTCGATCTCGACGAAGTCCTGGTTGTGCAGCACCTCGCGGGCGGCGCGGCTGACCTCGCTGCGCAGCCGCATGGCCGCGGCCGGGCCGCTGCGGCGCAGGTCCAGGTAGCGGTGCTTGAGGCGGATCTCCTCGCCGACGTCGACCCGGTCGTCGATCGGGAACGGCAGCGGCGCGGCCTCGGACAGCACCTCGAGCCCGGTCGCGAGGACCTCGATCTCGCCGGTGGGGATCTCGGCGTTCGCGTTGCCCTCGGGGCGCTTCGCGACCTCACCGACGATCTTGACGCAGAACTCCGAGCGCAGCGCGTGGGCGCGCTCGGCCATCTCGCCTTCGCGGAAGACGACCTGGGCGACCCCGCTCGCGTCGCGGAGGTCGATGAAGATGACGCCGCCGTGATCTCGCCGCCGGGCCACCCATCCGGTGAGGGTGACGGTCTGTCCGGCCTGCTCGGCACGCAAGGTGCCGGCGTTGTGAGTGCGGAGCACTGCGACTGCTCTCCTTCGACATGGGCGGTTCTCGCTGCCCGGAAAGGCTAACGAACCGCCCAGTTCTTTCGGGGGTCCGGGTGGCAGAGCCCCCGGCTCGGGGCGAAGCCCCGCAGGTCACAGCCTACGACGTCGGCAGGCTTGGCTTGCTCCTCGGTCCCCGCGTCAAAGAACGAACTTGGGCCGGGCCTCCAGCGCGGCCACCAACCGGTGGGCCTGGGCCAGGTAGGCGGCGACCTGGTAGATGCGGCCGCCGGGGTGCGCGACCAGCCAGTTCGCGGCCGCCGACGCGGACGCGAAGAACGGCTGCCCGGCGCACGCGACGGCTTCGACGTGGTCGAGGCCGAAGCCGAGGTCGATCGCGGCGACGACGGCGGAGGGCGGGTCGGCCTGCACGATGCCCCGCGACGTGAGCTCGATGCGGATGCGGGTGCCGGTGACCGGGCAGGTCGCGACGGCGTGCACCGGCTCGTTGGTCGCGAGGGCCAGCAGGAACATGTCGACCGAGCCGTCCGGGCCGGCGCCGAGGGTGCCTTCGGCCGGTTCGAGCCGGTGGTGGGCGCCGCGCGGCGCGGGGCCGGTCGAGACGAGGTCGCGGTGCAGGGTGAACCCGATCAGCTCGACGAGCCGCCGCGCTTCGGCGGGGGTGACACCGACGGTCCCGGCGAGGCGGTCGACGCCCACCGGGTGGCGGCCGGCCCGGGTCAGCTTGAGCGCGGCCCAGGCGAGCCGGGCCGCCGCGACACGGTCGGTCTGCGAGGTCGTCAACGTCCGGCTCCTTTCGGATCGATCCCTTCGACGTTAGGCGCCGACGAGGGGGGCCGACAACGACACGATCGGACATTTTCCCGCAAGCACCCGACTCCGCGCGCGCAAGTGCCGCCGGGTTACGGCGAACGGTGCAGCGGCGTGGTGTCCGGGGTGACGGCCTCACTCACACGGCCGCCCGGTGAGGGGATCACGTACTGAAATGGTGGCCCATAAAGGACAATCAAACCAACCGTGGCGGATCTGCGCCACGGGCGTCAGCCTAGCCGGAGTCGCCCCCCGCCCGGGTGGTCGTCCCGCTGGGTGGGCACCGGCGGCTCCCGGCCCGGTGGGTCCCGGCCGCCCCGCGCGGGCACCGTCACAACAGCCGCAGCTGCTCGGCGGGCGCGACGTCGCCCCGCGGCGCGGGCACCGGCGGTTCCGGAAGCCGCGGCTCGTACCCGGTCTTCGGGGCCAGCCCGTGCCGTCGCAGCAGCGGCGCCACGCGCTCCCCGAGCCGCTCGCGGTAGGCCTTCCGGACATAACTCCCCTTCGCGTACAGCTCCCGGTAGCGCGGGACCAGCGCCGGGTACGTCCCCGCCAGCCAGCGGCCGAACCACTCGCGGGCGCCGGGGCGCAGGTGCAGCGGGATGACCGTCACGCTCGACGCGCCCACCTCGGCCAGGCGCGCGAACAGCGCGTCGAGGGCCTCGGCGGAGTCGGTCAGCCACGGCAGCACCGGCGCCACCAGGACCGAGCACGGCAGCCCGGCCTCGCGGGCCTTGCGGACGAGCTCCAGCCGCGCCTGCGGGCTCGGCGTCCCCGGCTCTAGGCGGTGCTGCAGCTCGCGGTCGAACAGCGCGATCGACACGGCGAGGCCGACCGGGACGTCCGCCGCGACGCTCTGCAGCAGCGGCAGGTCCCTGGCCAGCACCGTGCCCTTCGTGAGCACCGACAACGGCGTGCCGGAGCGCGCGAGCACCGTGATGATGCCCGGCATCAGCCCGTAGCGGCCCTCCGCGCGCTGGTACGGGTCGGTGTTGGTGCCCATCGCGACCGGCTCGCGCTGCCAGGACGGCCGTTTCAGCTGCGCGGCCAGCACCTGCGGGGCGTTGATCTTGACGACCACCTGGGTGTCGAAGTCGTGGCCGGCGTCGAAGTCGAGGTAGGTGTGGGTGTTCCGGGCGAAGCAGTTGTGCGACACCATGCCGTCGGCGATGAAGTCGCCGGTGCCGGTGGTGATGTCGAACAGCGGGAGCTGCAGGCCCAGCGCCTCGATCGCCTCGACGCGCCGCCTGCTGGCGCCGATCACCGAACCGTCGAGCGAGCGTTTCCAGCCGACCGCCGGGTTGCTCAGGTGCAGGAACCGGAGGACTTCGCCGGCGCCGCCGAGCAGCCGGACCTCCTGGCGCGTCGGGAACTTCGGCACTTCGTCGAGCTGGTGCGCGAAGTCGAAGGCGGTGAGCGCGGCCGCGAAGGCGTCGGTGATCTCCGGCTCGTCGTGCGCGACGGACAGCAGGCCGCGGCCGTGGCTGCCGGCGAGGTCGAAGACACCGGCCAGGAACCCGCGCCGCCAGTGCGCGTCCGGGTCGGCGGGCACCTTGAGGAAGCCGACCGACGCCCCGAAGTCCGGCAGGTACTCCAGCGCCCGCGCGGCCGCGTCCGGCTCCGCGGCGAACCCGCCGGAGCGCAGCATCCCGCACAGGTAGCCGGCGCGGTACCCGAGCGTCTCGTCCGGCGTCGGCTCGAACCGGCCGACGCCGATCAGCTCCGCGCCGGGGGTCAGGTGCGGCCGCTGGGCGACGCCGAGTCTGCTGCCGGTGACGTGCTTCCAGCCCTTCGAGGTGAGGAACCGGTGATCGCCGCTCGCGACGAGCCGGGTGCCGTCGTCGAGGGTGACGCGGTAGGCGTCGCGCAGCGTCGTCCAGTGCGCGAGCACCTTGGTCGGCACCAGCCGCCGGGCCGCGCCGTGGCCGCGGGTGCCGTAGATCGCGTCGCCGGCCTTCAGCTCCGACAGCGCCCGCGTCCGGCCGTCGGCGAGCAGGATCCGGGTACCGCCCTCCAAGCAGTACGTGCAGGCGTGGGAGCAGCCGCGGTACGGGTTGACCGTCCAGCCGAACGGCACCCCGGAGCCCGCGGGCACCTTGTTCAGCACCGAGCGGGCGTTCACCTCGTGAAAGGTGACGCCGTCGAATTCCGGTGACCGCACGGAACGCACCAGGCCTTCCAGCCCGGGCAGTGCCGGCTCACCCTCCCCTGCTCGCTGCCGATCCCATCGCACTCCGGCAGTCGAACACATGTTCTATTGGGGTGTCAAACGCGTTCGCGGCGGGTGGGACGGGTGGTGCGGATGGGGCGTCAGGAGGTGAACCGGTCCAAGGCGCGGATCTTGTTGGTGGCGTCCAGCGCGGCCACCTTGTAGGCCTCCGAGAGCGTCGGGTAGTTGAAGACCGCGTCGACGAGGTAGTCGACCGTGCCGCCGCAGCCCATCACCGCCTGTCCGATGTGGACCAGGTCGGTCGCGCCCGTGCCGAACACGTGCACGCCCAGCAGCTTCCGGTCCTTCGTGGACACCAGCAGCTTCAGCATGCCGTAGCTGTCGCCGGTGATCTGGCCGCGCGCGAGCTCGCGGTAGCGGGCGATGCCGACCTCGTACGGCACCGACGACGACGTCAGCTGCGCCTCGGTGGCGCCGACGTACGAGATCTCCGGGATCGTGTAGATCCCGATCGGCTGCAGCGCGCCGAGGCCGTTCGCCGGCTCGCCGAAGGCGTGGTACGCCGCGAGCCGCCCCTGGTCCATCGATGTCGCCGCCAGCGCCGGGAAGCCGATCACGTCGCCGACCGCGTAGATGTGCGGGACCTCGGTGCGGTAGTGCTCGTCGACGACGAGCCGGCCGCGCTCGTCCGCGGCCAGCCCGGCTTGGTCCAGCGCGAGCGAGCCGGTCATGCCCTGGCGGCCGGCGGAGTACATCACGCCGTCGGCCGGGATGCGCTTGCCGCTGACCAGGGTCGTGATCGTCGCGTCGTCGGACACCGCGACGTCGGCGACCTTCTCGCCGAACCGGAACGTGACGCCGAGGTCGCGCAGCTGGAACTTCAGCGACTCGACGATCTCGGGGTCGCAGAAGTCCAGCATCTGGTCGCGCTGCTCGACCACGGTGACCCGCGAGCCGAGCGCGGCGAACATCGACGCGTACTCGATGCCGATCACGCCCGCGCCGACCACGACGAGCGACGACGGAATCGACTCGAGCCGCAGGATCTCGTCGGAGTCGAGCACGCGGGCGGCGTCGAAGTCGACGTGCCCGGGCCGCGCGGGCCGGGTGCCGGTGGCGATCACGACGTAGTCGCCGGTCAACGTCCGGCGGTCGCCGGCGTGCTTGCCGTCGACGACGACGGTGTGCGGGTCGGCGAACGAGCCCATGCCGGCGATCAGGTCGACGTGGTTGCGCATCAGCTGGGCGCGCACCACCTGGACCTCGCGCCCGACCACGTGCTGGGTGCGCGCCAGCAGGTCGGCGATGGTGATGTCCTGCTTGACCCGGTAGCTGGCGCCGTACAGCTCGCGCTGGTTCATGCCGGTCAGGTAGAGCACCGCTTCGCGCAGGGTCTTGGACGGGATCGTGCCGGTGTTGACGCACACCCCGCCGACCATGTCGTGCCGGTCGACGACCGCCACCTTCTTGCCCAGTTTCGCCGCCGCGATGGCGGCCTTCTGCCCGCCCGGGCCGGAACCGATGACGATGAGGTCGTACTCGTGCTCGCTCACGGTGTCGAGCCTGCGCACCCGGAGCCCGCCGCGCAACCCCCAGCGGGTGAAGAGGGGCGCACGCTCAGGCCCGGAGGGCGCCCCGGCGCCGCTGCCAGCCGGTCACGGCGTCCAGACCGGACTCGATCTCCTCCGTGAGCAGCGCCGTCAGCTGCGCCGCGACGTCCACGCCGAGCAGCTTGCCGACCCGGCCGTCCGAGAGCAGCGCCAGCGCCTCCCACGGTGAAGTCGCCAGCGAGCCGGCCGAGACCCCCGGGGCCGGCGGTGTCAGGCCCTCCTCCAGCCCGAACCGCCCGGCCGCCAGCAGCGCCGCGAGGACCAGGTGGGGCTGGGCGTCCGCGCCCGGGAACCGGAACTCCAGGCGGCGGTTCTCCGCGGGCCCCGCCACCCGGACCGACGCCGTCCGGTCGTCGTGGCCCCAGCGGACCTCACGCGGCGAGAACGGCGCCGTCCGCAGCCGGACGAAGCCGTTCCACGTCGGCGACCACACCGCCGTCAGCGCCCGCGCGTCGCGCAGGACGCCGGCCAGGAACCCGCCCAGCAGGTCCGGCGGCGAGCCGTCCACTGTGGACAGCGACAGGTGCACGTGCCCCGAGTTCCCCTGTCCCGGCGCGGGCGCGGCCAGGTAATCCGCGGTGACGCCGTGGCGCGCCGCGACCCGGCGGACGATCAGCTGCTGCAGCAGGACGTCGTCGCAGGCGGCGAGCGCGTCGCGGTGGCGCAGCACGATCTCGTACTGGCCCGGGTGGCACTCCGCGCGCGCCGACTCGACGCCCAGCCCGGCCTCGTCGAGCGCCACCCGCAGGTCGCGCAGCAGCGGCGCCAGGCGTTCGGTGCCGCCGACCGCGTAGTCGACGCCGTGCGCGGTGAGCGGCTCGCCGGCCGCGTCGCGGAACACCACCTCGTGCTCGATGCCGACCGACGGCACCAGCCCGAGCCCTTCGAGCGCTTCGAGCTGCCCGCGCAGCACTTCGCGCGGGGCCAGTTCCGCGACCGGCCCGGACGGCCACCCGGCGTCGCACACCACCGCCCACGTCCGGTCGCCGAGCGGGATCGCGCTCGCCGCGTCCGGCCGCATCCGCAGGTCGCCGTACCCCTCCAGGTAGCCATTCAGGTAGCCACCGAGCGCGCCGGACCCGGGCAGCGCCGCGCGCTCGGGCGTCCACGCGAAGACGTAGCTGCAGACGCCGTACCCGTCGGTGAGGACGTCGGCGGCGAACGGCGCGGCCAGCTCGACGGCGGCGAAGCGGGCGTGCGGATCGGGCACCAGCAGGAGCAGGCGCGCGCCGTCCTCGGCGAGCACCCCGCGCAGCACGGCTTCCCCGGTCACGGCCGCCGCGCGCCGGTCGGCCAGCGACCGCGGGCCGACCGGGCGCGCGAACGGCGTCACCACGCGCCGCCGGGATCCGCGGCGTGCAGCGGGTTCGGCACCCGGCCGAAGCGGACGTCGAACTCGTCGTCGCGCTCCACCTTGTCGAAGCCCTGCCCGGCGAAGTGCTCGCGGTTGAGCGTGACGCGCTCGACGTCCGGCGCGAACAGCCGGCACGCGTCGAACCGCGCGGCGACGTCCGGGTTCTCGTCGCGGTAGCGGCCGACGATCTCCCGCACCGGCGCCCAGAACTTCGCCCGCGGCAGGCCCAGCTCGTCGAGCAGCACCTCGGCCCAGAACCGGAACTGCCCGGAGAACACCGAGCTGAACAGCGACTGCGCGAGCAGGTGCGCGGGCCAGCGCAGCATGTCGGCGGCCGCCTCGGGCGGGAGGCTTTCGTAGCTCTCGAGCTGCTCGTCGAGCAGGTCGACGCCCTGGGCGAAGTCCTTGATCAGCGCCCGCTGCGGCACGCCGGCGGCGTCGACGACGAGGATCAGGTTCTGGCCGTGCGGGCAGAAGCCGACACCGTGGCGCAGCAGCCACTGCAGCAACGGCGTGAGCGTCAGGTCGAACAACCGCGTCAGCCACGCCTCCGGGTCACCGCCGCCGATCAGGTGGGCGAGCACGGAGACGCCGTCGGGGCCGCGATAAGGCAGGGCGGCGAACGAAATCGCGCGCTCGCCGTCGCCGAGGTGTGCGGTGAGGGGCTCCCGCCACAAGGCACCCAGGGTCTCGTGGAACCGGTACGGCAGCTCCTCCAGGTGCCCGAACAACGGATGCTTGACCGACACGCTCGCGACCTCGCCGAGCAGCCCGAACCGGTACTTCTCGGCCAGGAGCGGATCGCCGGCGCTGACCCGGCGCAGCCACGACGTCACGGACGGCCCGGCGAGCGTGGCCGCGGAGTTGAGCCCCCGGTAGACGAGTGTGTTCCGCACCGACACCGCGGTCTTGACGTCGTGCCGCCCGGGCGCGCTCACGTTCGCGAGCGTCCGGACCGTCTGGTGCGCGCGGTAGCCGTCGGCGCTCTCGCCGAGGTCGATCATGACACCGGTGGCGAGCTCGGCGGCGTAGAGCGTGCCGAGGATTTCGTCGGCCTGCCACGGGTGCACCGGCACCCACACGTAGTTGTCGGGCGCGCGCCCGGCGAACTCCGCTCGCAGGTCGCCGAGTTCGGCGTCCAGCAACGCGTCCCGGCTCAGTTCGCCGACACTGCGGAACTCGGCGTGGTCGGGGTGGACGGCGAACCAGCGCAGCCGGACGTCGGCCCCGGCCTCCGGCGCGTAGCGGGCGCGGTCGGCCGCCGAGAAGCCGACGCGGCCCTTGTTGAGCACCAGCCGCGGGTGCCCCGTGAGGTGCCCGTCGGCGACGTTGTAGTCCAGTGTGGACAGCTCGGCGGCGGTCGGCGCGCGGCGCAGGCGGGCGGCCTCGTTGGCGACCGTCGCGGTCAGCTCGGCCAGCACGTCGGCCAGGCGCAACCCGCTGAGCCCCAACGTCTTCCGCGCGTCCACGACGAGCGCGCGCGGGTCGGTGACCGGCTCGCCGGACCGGTGCGCGCTGCCCGGCACGACCGTCCAGGCGTCGAACGCGCCGCGCCGGGCGCGGAAGGTGTAGGTGACGTCGTCCGGCAGCTCGAGCCGGTAGCTGTCGCCGTCGGCCACCGGCTCCAGCATGTGCTCGTACGACAGCTCGCCGAGCATCTTGTGCGTGATCAGGGCACCGGCCGCGCGCCAGGCGGCCGCCTCGTCGATGCTCACTTCTCCTCCAGGCCGAACGTGGTGAAAGCGGTGCGGTCGGGCAGCTCGTGCACGGTCTTGCCGCACACGGCGTTGAGGATCACGGCCGCCCGCCAGGCCCCCAGGCCGAGGTCGGGCGCGCCCGGCCCGTGCGTGTGCCGTTCCGCGTTCTGCACGAACAGCGGCCCCGGCACGTCGAGGGCGACCCGGTGGTCGGGGCCGACCACGAGCCGGCCCCGGTCGTCGCGGCGGACGGCGTCACCGAGGCCGGCGAGCAACGGCCCGGTCGGCGTTTCGCGATAGCCGGTGGCGGCGACGACGGCGGCGGTGCGCACGGTCCCGTCGCGGCCCTGCTGCGCGTGCCGCAGTCCCAAGTCGACATAGCCATCCACAGTGGACGCCGAGACGACCTCGACGCCCGGGCTCAGCACCGCGCCGGGCCAGCCGCCGCCGATGCTGCGGCGGTAGAGCTCGTCGTGGATCGCGGCGATCGTCTCGGCGTCGATCCCCTTGTACAGCTGCCACTGTGTGGGCAGCAGCCGGTCGCGGACCGCGCCCGGCAGGCCGTGGAAGTAGGCGGTGTAGTCCGGGGTGAACTGCTCCAGCCCCAGCTTCGAGTACTCCATCGGCGCGAACGCCGGGGTGCGCGCGAGCCAGCGCAAGCCGTCCACAGTGGATCGCGCGCGCAGCAGGTCGAGGACGACCTCGGCGCCCGACTGCCCGGACCCGACCACTGTGACGCTCTCGGCGGCCACCAGCGCGTCGCGGTGGGTGAGGTAGTCCGCGGCGTGCAGCGCGAGGGTGTCCGGGTCCGAGACCAGGTCCCGCAACGGTTCCGGCACCGACGGCACCGAGCCGACGCCGAGCACGACGGCGTCGGCGAGCACCGGTTCGGCGCCGGCGACCGTCAGCTCGAACGCCGCTTCGGCCGCGTTCCAGCGGACGTCGGTGACCTCATGGCCGAACCAGCACGACGGCAGCCGCGCGGCGGCCCAGCGGCCGTAGTCGTCGTATTCGGCGCGCGGCAGGTGGAACCGCTCGGCGAAGTAGAACGGCAGCAGCCGGCCGCGGTCGCGCAGGTAGTTGAGGAACGACAACGGGTTCGTCGGGTCGACCAGCGTCACCAGGTCGGCGAGGAACGGCACCTGCAGGCTCGCGCCCTCGACCAGCAGGCCCGGGTGCCACCGGAACTCCGGGCGGGCGTCGAAGAACACCGCGTCCAGCCCGTCGACCGGGGCGGCGAGCGCCGCGAGCGAGAGGTTGAACGGCCCGATCCCGATGCCCGCCAGGTGGTGGCGCCTCACGAAGCGACCGGGCTTTCCCGGTTCGCGACGAGCTCGGCACCCGCGGTGGCGGCGATCCGGTCCAGCAGCGGGCGGTAGTCCTCGACGGTGGTGCCGGGGTGCAGCAGCGTCAGCTTGAGCCACAGCTGCGGCGCGCCGCCGGGGCCGGTCGGCAGCGCGGCCCGCCCGATCACCGCGGTGCCCGCCTCCAACAGCGCGCGGCGCACCCGGGCGACGAGCTCGTCGGCTTCGGGGTCCGCGAGGTCGTCGGCGACGACCGGGCGCAGGACCACGGTGGACAGCTCCGGCGCGCCCCAGAGCCGCAGGCCGGGGTGGGCGTCGACGACCGCCGCGACGCCCTGGGCGGTGTCGCAGCAGTGCTCGACGAGCGCGCCGAGGCCGTCGGTGCCCAGCGCTCGCACGGTGACGGCCATCCGGAACGCGTCCGGGCGCCGCGACGTCCGGATCGAGCGGCCGAGCAGGTCCGGCAGGCCGGCCTCGGTGTCGTCGTCGGCGTTGAGGTACTCGGCCCGCACGGTCAGCGCGCCGAGGTCGGCGGCCTCACGGGCGGCGAAGAGCCCCGCCGCGACCGGCTGCCAGCCGAACTTGTGCAGGTCGAGCGCGACGGAGTCGGCCAGCTCCAGCCCGGCGAGCCGCTCCCGCAGGCCGGCGCTGCACAGCACCATCCCGCCGTACGCGGCGTCGACGTGCAGACGGGCCCCCGCCCGCCGGCAGACTTCGGCGATCTCCGGCATCGGGTCGATCGTGCCGGTGTTGGTCGTCCCGGCGGTCGCGACGACGACGGCGGACGCGCCCAGCTCGCGGAGGGCGCCGGCGAGCTCCCCGGGCAGCAGGCGGTCGCCCTCACAGGCGACGACGACCGGCGCGGGCAGGCCGAGCAGCCAGGCCGCGCGGGCCACGCTGTGGTGGGCGTTGACGCCGCAGACGGGCCGGACGTGCGGGTCCCGCTCGCGGGCCAGCAGCAGGCCGAGCAGGTTCGATTCGGTGCCGCCGGTGGTCACGACGGCGTCCGGCGCGGCGGCGTCCGGGTAGCAGAGGCGGGCGATGCCGGTGGTGAACTCGCGTTCCAGCTCGCTGGCCACCGGCGCCTGGTCCCAGGAGTCCATCGACGGGTTGAGCGCGCTCGCCACGACGTCGGCGGCGACGGACACCGCGAGCGGCGGGCAGTGCAGGTGCGCCGCGCAGGCCGGATCGGCGGGATCGGCCGAGCCCGCCGCGAGCAGCCGGCTGAGCTCCTCGAGCGCAACCTCGGCGCCGACACCCCGGCGTGGCAGAGCGCCCCCTTCGGCGGCGAGCGCCGCGGCCACCGCCGCGGGTCCACCGGCCGGCACCGGCCCGCCGCGCTCGGCGACGCCGGCCGCCATGCCGCGCAGTGCCGCCGGGATCAGCTCCCCGAGCCGGTCCGCGCCGCCTTCGCCCCCGGCCAGCCCGTCTCCCCGCATGTACCCCGCCTTCCTTAGGGTTGCCTTGCCTACGCTGGGCAACAGTACGGCGACCGAAGGCTGCGTGTCACCCGGCCCCGTTCCAGCATGCGCGACCGACCGGCGGGAACGCGTCGGCCATCGGGAGTAGGTTCGGCCACGAAGGTGATCGACTGTGACGACGGGCTGCGAGTACGGATCGCCCGCCCGTGTGGGCCACTCCGGGCATCGTGTTGGCCGTTCGGGAACGGCCGGGCCGCCCGGCAACGGCCGACACAGTGACCGGAGTGGCCAACACGGCGACCGGAAAGGCCGGGCTAGTCCGAGTCCGGGCGGCCGAGGCGCCGGCGGACGCGGTCGCGGGCCTCGATCAGGCGGGTCGCCCGGCCGTCTTCGCGGCCGGCGCGGCGGTCGAGCTTCCAGTCGAGGTAGTCGGCGAGCGCGCTGTCACCCCACTTGCGCTTCACCCGGCGACGCCGGGAAAGCAGCCGTTGTTCCGCCGCCTCCGCGCGGACGTCGTCGGGGTTGCCGGTCGCCGCGCGCAGGGTGAGGCTTTCGTGCGCGCGGTTGGCCCGCCTCGCGAAAGCCTTGCTGCGCGGCAGGTTCTTGCGCGACGACTTGGCGTTCTCGCCGTAGTCGTCGCGCCGGTCCTTCAGGTAGCTGAGCCGCTTCTTCTCCTGCGGCGTCTTCCGTCTCACCCGCCCAGGGAACACCCGGTCACCGCCGTACGGCAACCGGGTTTCCCCGGGTCGTCAGCGGGTCAGCGCGGCGCCAGCGCCCGGACCTGCTCGAACGGGTCGCCGCCGGTCGGGAGCAGGGCGATGATCGGCGTGGTCAGGCCGTTGTCCACATAGGACTGGACCTGTTCGCGGCACGAGTCGAGGCTGCCGTGGACGATCAGGTCGTCCACCACCGCGTCCGGGATGACCTGGTTGGCCTTCTGCCGGTCGCCCGCCGCCCAGGCCTCGTGCATCGGGGCGAGCGCCTCGCCGCGGCCGAGCCACTCGTGGAACGCCGCGTACACCGGGACCGTCAGGTAGCTCGAGATCAGCATCCGGCCGAGACCCCGCGCCGCCGCGGCGTCCTCGGTGGGGCAGACGAAGATCCGGGCCGCCAGCTCGACGTCCGGGCCGATGACCGAACGCACCTTGGGCACGTCCGTGGGCGCCAGCCAGTTCGTGATGGCGCCGTCCGCCTCGCGGGCCGCCAGCTTCAGCATGCCGGGGCGCAAGGCGGCCAGCATGATCGACGGCGGCGGGTCGGCCGGGCGCTCCAGGCGGAACTTGCTGACGGCGAACGTGTCGTACTTCTCGCTGACCTTCTCCCCCGTCAGCGCCGAGCGCAGGAACCGCAGCGTGTCCCGCGACCGCGCGAACGGCTCTTCGAACGGAGCCGCGTTCCAGTTCTCCACGATCACCGGGGACGACGCGCCGATGCCGAGCACGAACCGGCCCGGCGCCAGCTCGGCGACGGTCGCCGCCTGCATCGCCAGCAGGCCCGGGCCGCGCGTGTAGACCGGCACGATCGCGGTGCCGAGCCGCAGCTGCGGTGCCCACTGCGACGCGAGCACGAGCGGCGTGAACGCGTCCGTGCCCGCGGTCTCCGCCGTCCACGCGTCGGTGTAGCCCAGGTCCGGCAGCTGCTCGACCAGCTCGCGGTGCGCCGTCAACGGCACCCCGGTCAGCGGGATCGTGAGGCCCCAGCGGCTCATGCGTTCTCCTTGTCCACGACGGAAAGCTCACGCAGGATCCAGTCGACCTGGGTGCGCATCAGGTTCTCCGCGACCTCTTCGGCCTGCGGCGTCATGTGGGTGGCCCCGGCCAGCGGCAGGAACACGTGCGAGCGGCCCTTCGCCAGCAGCGCCGACGACAGCCGCAGCGAGTGGGCGACGAACACGTTGTCGTCGGCGAGCCCGTGCACGATCAGCAGCGCGCGGCTCAGCTCGCCGGCGCTCTCGATCAGCGAGTTGTGCGCGTAGCTTTCCGGATCGTCCTGCGGTTTCCCGAGGTAGCGCTCGGTGTAGTGCGTGTCGTACAACGACCAGTCCGTGACGGGCGCGCCCGCGACCGCCGCGTGGAAGACGTCCGGGCGGCGCAGCACGGCCAGCGCGGACAGGTAACCGCCGTAGGACCAGCCGCGGATCGCGACGCGCTCGACGTCCAGCTCCGGGAACCGCGCGGCCGCGGCCTGCAGCGCGTCGACCTGGTCCTGCAGGGTGACGTCGGCGAGGCGCCCGTGGATCTCGCGCTCCCACACCGCGCCGCGCCCGGGCGTGCCGCGGCCGTCGGCGACGAGCACCGCGAAGCCCTGGTCGGCCAGCCACTGCGACGTCAGGAACGCGTTGCGGCTCTGCAGCACACGCTGGGCGTGCGGACCGCCGTACGGGTCGAGCAGCACCGGCAGCCTGCCCTCGCTCGGCTCGTACCCGCGCGGCAGCAGCAGGGCGCCGCGCAGGCCGCGCTCCCCCAGCGTCAGCCAGGTCAGGTTCGGCACGATGTCCGGGTCCACAGTGGACGACTCGATCGACGCCACTTCCGCGCCGTCGCGCAGCACCGAGACGCGCGGGCCGCTGTGCTCCAGGCTCCACGACGACAACACCGTGACGCCGGCGTTTCCGGCACCGTGGTGCACGCCGTCCACAGTGGACAGCCGGTGGATCGACCCGTCTCCGGTGCGGTAGACGTGGATCTGCGTCGAGTCCTCATCCGACGCGCTGAACAGCAGCTCGTCACCGACGTCGAGGACCGCGCGCAGCTGCAGCCCGGCCGGGGTGATCGCCTCGTCGCCGACGTAGAGCCGGTGGTCGCCGTCGACCATCCGCTCGGTGACCAGGCGCCCGTCGGGTGTCCACGCGGGGACGCCGCCGACGATGTCGATCCAGTGCTGGTCGGCGGTGGTGTGCACGACCGACGTCGAGCCGTCGGTGACGTCGAGGGCGAGCACGTCCAACCGCGTCTGGTCGCGCGGCTCGACGGCCAGCAGCGGCGCGCCGCCCGCCGACCAGTGCACCGAGGCGAGGTACTCCCACTCCCCCGGCGCGACGTCGACGCGGGAGCCGTCCAGGCCGAGGATCGCCAGCGTGACGAGGGCGTTCGTGGTGCCCGCGGCCGGGTAGGCGACGACGTTGGCCGGGTTCTGCGGGTTGGCCGGGTCGGCGATGGTCCAGCGCGGCACCGGGCCGCGGTCGGCGCGCTCGGCCAGCAGGGCCGTGCCGTCCGGGGCCCACCAGTAACCCCGGTTGCGGTCCATCTCCTCGGCGGCGATGAACTCCGCGAGACCCCACGTGACGTCTTCGCTGTCCTCCCCGGCCAGCACCCGGTCGTCGCCGGTGGCCAGCTCGATGACGTGCAGCCGCCGGTCCTGCACGTACGCGACGTGCGTGCCGGCCGGGCTCGGCCGCGGGTCGATGACCGCACCGTCGACCCGCAGCGTCACCTCGCCGGACGCGAGGTCCAGGGTGTACAGCTTGCCCGAGAGTGTGAAGGCCGCGACCGTGAAGCCCGCGTCGACGCCGTAGTGGACGACCCCGCCGCCGGTCTCGCGGGCCCGTTCACGCCGCGCCCGCTCCTCGGCGGGCAGCTCCTCCTCGCCGGGCAGCAGCTCGGCAGCGTCGACGACCTTCGTCTCGACGCCGCTCGCGAGGTCGGCCGACCAGAGGCTGTGCCGCGGGTCGGTGCCCGACTCCGCGCGCAGGAACAGCACGCGCGAACCGTCCGGGGCGACCCGGAACGCCTTCGGCGCGCCGAGGGTGAAGCGCTGGGTACGGGCCTGTTTGCGGAGGAACGGGAGATCGTCGACTTCGGTCACGCCCGCACTCTTCCAGACGCTCAGGCCGGTACGCCAACACCCTTCAGCTTCGCCAGCTCGGCGTCGACGTCATAGTCCGGCTGCGGGAACTTCGGGTCCAGCTCGGCGAGCGTCTCGATGAGCAGCTCGGCGACCGCCCAGTTCCGGTACCACTTGTGGTCGGCCGGCACGACGTGCCACGGCGCGTGGTCCGTCGACGTCTTCTTGAAGATGTCGGCGTAGGCCTTCTGGTAGGCGGGCCAGTGCGAGCGCGCCTCGAGGTCGCCCGGGTTGTACTTCCAGTGCTTCTCGGGCGTCTCCAGCCGGGCCTTCAGCCGCTTGAGCTGCTCCTCGGGCGAGATGTGCAGGAACACCTTGACCACGGTCGTGCCGGCGTCGGCCAGCTCCTGCTCGAACGCGTTGATCTCGCTGTAGCGGCGGCGCCGCTCCTCGGCGCTGAGCAGCCCGGACACCCGCGGCACGAGGATGTCCTCGTAGTGCGAGCGGTCGAACACGCCGATCTGGCCGGCCACCGGCAGCTGCTTGCGGATCCGCCAGAGGTAGTGGTGGCGGCGCTCGGCCGCGGTCGGCGCCTTGAACCCCGCGTAGTGGACGCCCATCGGGTTGACCAGGCCCAGCACGTGCGAGACCGTGCCGCCCTTGCCCGAGGTGTCCATGCCCTGCAGCACCAGCAGCACACTGCGGTTCCCGCCGCCGACACCCTCGGCGTAGAGCGCCTCCTGCAGCGCGGACAGCCGCTCGCCCGCGGTGTCGAGCTTGGCGAGGGCCTTGGGCTTCTTGCCGGGCCCGACCGGCGCCGAGCCCGGCTCCGGCAGCTCCCCGGTGATCCGCAGCGCGTCCCGGACCCGGCTTCCCTCGTCCTTCTTCTTGGCCATCCCGCGAGGTTAACGACTCAGGCGGCGGCTTTCTCGGCGAAGCGCTTCAGCAGGCCGCCGTGTCCGCCGTCGGACGAGACGCCGTCACGGACCTTCGCCGCGGTCTCGCCGTGCCGTTCGAACCCGCGGTGCTCCAGCTCGACGCGCGTGCTGCGCGGCCCTTCCTCGACGAAGCGGACGTCGATCTCGCTGGCGTGCGCCGGGTCCGGGTCGATCTTCCAGTCGCCGTCGATCCGCCACGACAGAACCACTCGGGCGGGTGGCTCCCAGACGAGGACCTCGCCCCAGTCGCACTCGGAGCCGTCGGTCAGCCGCTCGTACCAGCGTCCGCCCGGCTTCGGTTCGAGCACGGCTTCGGCGAGGCCGGCGGCGCCGAGGTGGTGCTCGCGCGGCCACCAGCTGTCGAAGGCCTCGGTGTAGGTCCTGAACGCGTGTTCGCGCGAGCACGCGACGGTGATCGTCTTGCGGATGGGCTCCAGCGTCATGGCTGCTCCTCGTGCCGGGACTCGGTGGCCTCCGCCAGGTCGGCGAAGGACTTCAGCGCGTCGGACCACATGCGGTCGAGGTAGGCGCGCACCGCGGCGATGCCGTCGGGTTCGAGGCGGTAGAGCCGCTTCGTACCCGCCGCCCGGTCGGCGACCAGGCCGGCCTCCTTGAGCACCTTGAGGTGCTGGGAGACGGCCGGGCGGCTGATCGGCAGGTCCGCGGCCAAGTCGCCGACCGCGCGCGGCCCGGCCCGGAGCGCTTCGACGATCGCGCGCCGCGACGGGTCGGCCAGCGCGGCCAGCTGGTCGCTTCCGTAAGTCGCCACGAACCGTAAGTTATCACTTACCAAAGTGGACGTCCACCGCGTCGCAGCGATTCGGGGGTCCGAGCCGCGGATTGCGCAACGAACAACGGGTGAAAGCAACGATTCCCGGCTGAACTCCGCGTCCTCGGTCTCTAACCTGAACGCATGACGACGTTCGCCGGCCGGGAAACCGCCGCCCCCTCCGCCGCGACCTTCATCGAGCTCGACGAGCAATGGAGCACGCACAACTACCACCCGCTGCCCGTCGTGATCGCCGAAGCCTCCGGCGCGACGGTCACCGACGTCGAAGGCCGGTCCTACCTGGACTTCCTGTCCGGCTACTCGGCCTTGAACTTCGGCCACCGCCACCCGGACCTGATCGACGCCGCCGTCGCGCAGCTCGGCCGCGTCACGCTCACGTCGCGGGCGTTCCACCACGACCAGCTGGGCCTGTTCTGCCGCGAGCTGGCCGAGCTGACCGGCACCGAGATGGTGCTGCCGATGAACTCGGGCGCCGAGGCCGTCGAGTCCGCCGTCAAGCTCGCCCGCAAGTGGGCGCACAAGGTCAAGGGCGTGCCGGACGGCACGGCCGAGATCATCGTGGCCGGCTCCAACTTCCACGGCCGGACCACCACGATCGTGTCTTTCTCGACCGACGAGACCGCGCGTGCCGACTTCGGCCCGTTCACCCCGGGCTTCGTCACGGTGAAGTACGGCGACGCCGCCGCGTTGCGCGACGCGATCACCCCGCGCACGGCCGCTGTGCTGCTCGAGCCGGTGCAGGGCGAGGCCGGCGTCATCGTGCCGCCGGAGGGCTACTTCGCCGACGTCCGCGCGGCGTGCGACGAGCACAACGTCCTGCTGATCGCCGACGAGATCCAGTCCGGCCTGGCCCGCACCGGCACCGTGCTGGCGCTGGACCACGAGGGCGTCCGCGCGGACGTCTACACCCTGGGCAAGGCCCTCGGCGGCGGCATCCTGCCGGTGTCCGCGGTCGTCGGCAGCCGGGACGTCCTGGGTGTGCTGAAGCCCGGCGAGCACGGCTCGACGTTCGGCGGCAACCCCCTGGCCTGCGCGATCGGGCGCGCGGTGGTCAAGCTCCTGCGGACCGGCGAGTTCCAGCAGCGCTCGGCGGAACTGGGCGCCCACCTGCACGCACGGCTGACCGAGCTGGTCGGGAGCGGGCTGTCCGAGGTCCGCGGCCGCGGCCTGTGGGCGGGCATCGACATCGCCCCCGGCGGCCCGTCGGGACGCGAGGCGTCGGAGGCCCTGGCCGCTCGCGGTGTGCTGTGCAAGGAAACGCACGACCACACGCTGCGCGTCGCCCCGCCGCTGGTGATCACCCGCGAAGAGCTGGACCGCGGCGTCGACGCGATCGCCGAGGTGATCCGCCCCGCCTGACCCGCTCGACTGTCCGTGAAGGCCTCCTTGAGGGACTCTATGTCCGTGAAGGGGGCCTTCACGGCGTTCGGGAGCGTTTGCCCGGGATGGGGCGTTGGGTGGGTATGGGATCAGGGGAATGGGTGGAGCGGCCGCTGGCCGGCGCGGACAGCGTGACGCCGGCCGAGCTGTACGAGCGGGGGAAGCGGCTCCGGGAGAAGACGCCGGTCACCGCGCACGATCACGACGTCGCCGCGGACGACCGGCCGACGCCCGCGCGGTACTTCGAGGCCAGCAACGCCGGGCGGCTGCCCGAGCTGGCCGAGCTGCGCCGGGAACGCATGCTCGCCTCGCCGTTCACCTTCTTCCGCGGCGCCGCCGGGCTGATGGGCGCCGACCTCGCCGGCACGCCGGACTCCGGGCTCACCGCGCAGCTCTGCGGCGACGCGCACGCCGCGAACTTCGGGCTCTACGGCACGCCCGAGGGCAAGATCGTGATGGACATCAACGACTTCGACGAGACCGTGCCCGGCCCGTGGGAGTGGGACCTCAAGCGGCTCGCCGCGAGCCTGGTGCTCGCCGGGCGCGAGGGCGGCATCGGCGAGTCCGGCTGCCGGGAAGCCGCCGAGGACGCGGCGAAGTCGTACCGGCGGACCATCCGCGCGCTCGCCGAACTGCCGTTCCTGCGGAGCTGGAACGCGCTGCCGGACTCGTCGGTGCTGTCGAAGGCCCGCGCGGACGAGCTGATCGACGACTTCGCCGACGCCGCCGAGAAGGCCCGCAAGAACGACAGCGCGAAGGTCGTCGCGAAGTGGACCGAACGCGTCGACGACCACCGGACCGGCTTGGCACGGCACCGGTTCGTCGAAGACCCGCCGGTGCTGACGCACGTCGGCGAGGCGACCGCGGAAGCCGTCGCCGCCGGCCTGACGTCCTATGTGGACACCCTGCGCGAGTCGCGGCGGACGCTGATCTCGCGCTACCGCATCGCCGACGTCGCCTTCCGCGTGGTCGGCACCGGCAGCGTCGGGCTCCGCAGCTACGTCGCACTGTTGCACGGCAACGACGACGAGGACCTGGTCCTGCAGGTGAAACAGGCGGCGTCACCCGCGCTCGGGCCGTACCTCGGCCTGCCCGCCGCCGAGCACGAAGGCCGCCGGATCGTCGACGGCGCCCGGCTGGTGCAGGCCGAGACCGACATCCTGCTCGGCTGGACCACGATCGACGGCGTCCCGTACATCGTCCGCCAGTTCCGCAACCTCAAGGGCGACATCGACCCGGCGGAGCTGGAGAAGGACCACCTCGACGACTACGGCCGGCTCGCCGGCGCGCTGCTCGCCCGCGCCCACACGCGGTCGCTGCACCCGCAACTGCTGTCCGGCTACTTCGCCGACGACTCCGAGCTGGACGAGGCGATCGGCGCGTACGCCGTGCGTTATGCCGACCGCACCGAGGCCGACCACGCGGCGTTCTCGGGTTCGACCACATCCGGATGACGCTGCCGACGGCGACGCGGCATCACCGAAGTCATCGAACCCGCCGGTCACGGCTACCCTCGCACGGGTGAGGACGATGTGGGTGCTCGCCGCGGTCTGCGGCCTGCTGGCCCTGCTACTGGGGCTCCCGTTCGCCGGTGGGGACACGCCCGGCGCGCTCGACTCGGCCGCCGCGGCCGCCGTCGCGCACCTGGGGCCGGGCGCGGCCGCGGTACTGGTGCTGCCGACCGAGCCGTACGTGGTGTTCGCGCTGGCCGCCGTCGCCGTCTTCTATTGCCTGCGCGCCGGGCGGCGGCTGGACGCCGCGCTGGCGCTGGGCGGGCCGGTGCTGGCCATCCTGCTCAACACCTGGCTGCTCAAGCCGCTGTACGACCGGTGGAAGAACGACACGCTGGTCTACCCGAGCGGCCACACCGTCGGCCTGGTCTCGGTGCTGACCGTGCTGGTGCTTCTCACGCGCAAGACCTACGTCGTCGTGCTGAGCGCCCTCGCGTTGCTGGCGGCCACGGCCGGCCTGATCGGCATGGGCTACCACTACCTCACCGACGTCGTCGGCGGCACGCTCTTCGCGGTCGCCGTCGTGCTCGTCACGTGGTCTGTGCCGCGTCGCGTGCCAGTGCCGTCAAGCGGCTGATCGCGCGCAGGTACTTCTTGCGGTAGCCGCCCTCGATCATCTCTTCGGTGAACAGGGACGGCAGCGGGTCGCCCGAGACGACGACCGGGATCGCGCGGTCGTAGAGGCGGTCGGCCAGGGCCACCAGCCGCAGCGCGACGTTCTGGTCCGGCGCCGGGTGGATACCGCGCAGGTGCACCCGCGTCACGCCGTCCAGCAGCCGCCCGTAGCGCGACGGGTGCAGCTCGCCCAGGTGCTCGCACAGCGCGTCGAAGTCGTCCACAGTGGACCCTTCGTGGGCCGCGACGGACTCCTCGAGTTCTTCGGGCGAGACGGGCGGCGGCGCGTCCGGCAGGCCGCGGTGGCGGTAGTCCGGGCCGTCGACGCGTACCACGCCGAACCGGGCCGACAGCGACTGGATCTCGCGCAGGAAGTCCTCGGCGGCGAAGCGGCCTTCGCCGAGCTTCTCCGGCAGGGTGTTCGACGTCGCCGCGATGTGCACCCCGGCGTCCATCAGCTCCTGCAGCAGCCGGGTGACCAGGGTGGTGTCGCCCGGGTCGTCCAGCTCGAACTCGTCGATGGCCAGGATCCGGTGCTCCGAGAGCCGCCGGACGGCCTCGGGGAAGCCGAGCGCGCCGACCAGGTGGGTCAGCTCGACGAACGTGCCGTACGCCTTCGGGGACGGCGCCGCGTGCCACGCCGAGGCCAGCAGGTGGGTCTTGCCGACGCCGAAGCCGCCGTCGAGGTAGAGCCCCATCGGCCCGGACGGCCCGGGCGAGCCGCCGAAGAGCCGGAACTTCTTCTTCTCCGGTCGCGCGCCGATGCGCTCCGCGAACGCCGAGCAGGCCTCGACCGCGGCGGCCTGGCTGGGCTCGTCCGGGTTCGGGAGGTACGTGTCGAACCGCACCGCGCCGAAACGCGGCGGCGGCACCAGCGCCGTGATCAGCTCGTCGGCGCCGAGCACGGGACGGCGGTCGGTCAGGTGCGCGGGCATGGTCGCAGAGCCTATCCGCCGCCCCGGTGGCCCAGGATCACCGGTGAGTAGCCATATCCCCCGGTGGAGAACGGGTTCCGGGGCGTGCTGGGATGGTCGGGTGCGAAGTGTGTGGCCACCATCACCGGGCGAGCTGACCGGGGCCGACCTGGAGGCGATCTACGCCTACCCGGCGACCCTCGAGCGTGCCTGGGTGCAGGTCAACTTCGTCGCCTCCGCCGACGGCGCGGTCGAGGTCGACACGACGTCCGCGGGCCTCTCGCACGCCGCCGACCGCGAGGTCTTCCTGCTCGGGCGCGACCTCTGCGACGTCGTCCTGGTCGGCGCCGGCACCGCCCGCGCCGAGAACTACCGCGGGGTCCGGGCGAGCGCGAAACGGCTGGAGCGGCGTCGCCGCCTGGGGCTGGCGGACGTCCCGCCGATCGCCGTCGTGACCCGCACCGCGGACCTCGACCCGCACTCTCCGTTGTTCACCGACACGGTCGTGGCCCCGATCGTGGTCACCACGACCGGCGCCGACACCGCGCACCTCGACGGCGTCGAGGTCGTGCGCGCCGGCGACGACGACGTCGACCTCGCGCTCGCGCTGCGCCTGCTGGCCGAACGCGGCCTGCGCCGCGTCGACTGCGAAGGCGGGCCGCGCCTGTTCGCCGGGCTGATCGCCGCCGACCTCGTCGACCAGCTCTGCCTGACCGTCGCGCCGCTGCTCGTGGCGGGCGGCGCCGGGCGCATCGCCGCGGGCCCGTCGCCGGTCGCACCGCGGGCGCTGGCGCTGGCCTCCGTGCTCGTCGAGGACGGCTTCACGCTCCTGCGTTACCGCCGGGGTGCCGGATGAGCGACGACGTCACGCTGGTCGAACGGGCCGCGGGCGGCGACGAAGCCGCGTTCGGCGCCCTGGTCCGGCGGCACACGCCCCGGATGTACCGGGTGGCGCTGCGGATCACCGGGAGCGCCGCCGAGGCCGAGGACGTCGTGCAGGAGGCGTGGCTCGCCGCGTGGCGCTCGCTGGGCGGGTTCCGGCACGAGTCGGCCGTCTCGACCTGGCTCTACCGCGTCGTCACCAACGGCGCGCTCGCGATCCTGCGCCGCCGGAAGCCGACGATCTCCCTGGACTCCCCCGAACCCGAGGGGAAGTCCACTCTGGACAGTGCGCTGCTGGCGGCGGCCGAACCCGGGCCGGAGGGCCGCGTCGTGCGCGCCGAGGAGGTCGACGCGGTGCTGCGCGCGATCGGCCGGCTGGAGCTGTCCCAGCGGGTGCCGCTGGTGCTGCGCGAACTCGAAGGGCTGAGTTACGAAGAGGTCGCCGAAGTGCTCGACGTGAACGTCGGCGCCTTGCGCTCCCGCCTGCACCGGGCCAGGGTGGCGCTGCTCGCCGAGCTGAGGGAGCGGTGATGGACCCGGAACAGGACCCCCGCTGGGACGCCGTGCGCGCGGCCGCCCGCCGCCGGGTGCCGACGCCGCCCGGCCTGGTCGAACGCGTGCTGCGCACGGTGGCCCGCGGCCGCCGGACGGCGGTGGACGTGCCCGGCGAGGAAGGCAGCCTGCGTGTCACCGAGCGGGTCGTCGGCCGCCTGGCCTCGGCGATCGCCGAGGCGCGGGCGCCGGCGGGCGTGCGGATCTCGGCCGTCGCGGTCGAGGACGAGGTGGTCCAGGTGCTGGTGTCGGTCCGCTTCGGCATCACCGCCGACGAAGCCGCCGAGACGCTCCGGCGGGAGATCACCGCGGAGCTGTCGCGGCAGCTGGGCGTGGCGACGGCGGTGAACGTGCACGTCGTCGACGTCCACGACGACTGAACCATTCCCCCGAATGGGTGACCTTGCGTGAGAGCCCCGTGGTCGCGGGCATCGTAGGGACGACAAGACCGCTCGAGAGGAGCTTGCAGGCATGCATCCGGAACGGACCGAAAGCCCCGGCACGGTGACCCCGCTCAACGAGGAGGGCGCCGCCGGCCGCACCACGATCTCGTCGCTCGTGGTGCAGAAGGTGGCCGGGATGGCCACCCGCGAGGTCACCGGGGTGTACGCGCTGGGCGGCGGCATGTCACGGGCGTTCAGCGCCCTGCGCGAGCGCATCCCCGGCTCCGGCACGGTCACCACGTCCGGCGTGTCGGTGGAGGTCGGCGAGAAGCAGACCGCGATCGACCTCGACGTCGTCGTCGAGTACGGCGCGCGCATCGCCGACGTCGCCCGCGCGGTGCGGCGCAACGTGATCACCGCCGTCGAGCAGATCACCGGCCTCGAGGTGATCGAGGTCAACATCGCCGTCAACGACATCCACCTGCCGGGCGAGGACGAGCCCGAACTCCCGTCGCGGGTGGAGTGACCGCGCGGGGTGCGCGGGAGGACCCGGAGGCCCGCGCGGCCTTCCGGGAGTTCGTGCGCACCCACCACCCCGACGTCGGCGGCGATCCGGCCGAGTTCGCCGCGGGGCTGGCCCGGTTCCGCGCCGGAAAGTCCGCAGTGGACGACACCCGGTTCGACGCGCCGATCCGCTTCGTGGTGAACCGCCGCGGGGTGGCCGCCGTGCTCGCGAAGTTGCGCAAGCGCCGCCGCCCGCCCCGCGTGCAATGACTCCCGCAGTGCCATCCGGGGCCTGGCCCCGGGCCGGAGGCTCCGCCACCCGGACCCCGTAAGAAGGGGTTTCTCCCCCGCCTGTCCTAGGAGGACGAAGTGAACGCAACGCAGACCGGGCTCCTGGCCGGGCTCATCCTCGGCCTGGCCGCGACCCAGGGGTTCACCGCGTTCCTGGTGACCCTGGCCGTCGGGATCATCGGGCTGGTCGCCGGCCGGGTGCTCGACGGCGAGCTCGACCTCGGCGAGCTGTTCGGGAAGGGCCGCGACAAGTGAGCCGGCTCCTCGACGTGCCGCGCGAGCTCGCCGAACCGGCCGAGCGCGGCACCCTCACCATCGGCCACTCGGTGGTGCGCAAGGTCGCGCAGCACGCGGCCGATCAGGTGCCCGGTACCGCGCGGGCCGGCAAGAAGGGCGCGAACGCGCGGGTCGGCGGCCACGACGACGAGGTGGATCTGGCGCTGGAGCTCGCCCTGAACTACCCGGTGGCGGTGCGCGCGGTCGTCGGCGCCGTCCGCGAGCGGGTCGTCGAAGAGGTCGAGCGGATCACCTCGTACCAAGTGCGGGCCCTGGCCGTGACGGTGTCGGCGCTGCTGCCCGACGTCGCGCCGAGGGTGCGGTAGCCGTGCGCCCGATCGTCCGCCTCCTGTCCACCATGCTCGGCCTGGCCTTCGCCGCCGCCGGGGCGCTGCTCGCGCTCGAGGTCGGCTGGCACTGGTGGCGCCCGGGGTCCGGGCCGCTGCTGGTGCCGTGGCCGCGCTGGCAGGCCGAACTCACGGCCCTGGGCTGGGACGCCTACACCGTGCGCGTCGGCGCCGTCGTGCTCGCCGTCGCGGGCCTGGTGCTGCTGCTGTGCGCGCTGGCCGCCGGCAACCGCGCGGTCCGGTTGACCGACCCGGCCGACGACGTCAGCGTCTCGACGTCCCCGCGGTCGCTGGCCCGGCTCGTCGGGCTCGTCGTGCGGGCGCAGGAGAACGTCGCCGGCGCGACGGTCACCGCCAGCGCCCGCCGGGTCCGGGTCCGCGCGACCAGCCGGCTCGAGACCGAGGGTGAGCTGCGGCCGCGCCTGCTGGAGACCGTGGCCACGCTGCTCGACGACGTCCCCCTGGCCCGGCGGCCGAAGGTCAGCGTCGTCGTCGACTCGCCGAAGGACCGCCGATGAGCAAGTCCGGCAACTCCACTGCCACGAAGGCGCTTTCCCGGTCGTACGCGGGCGAACGCGCGCTGACGTTCCTCGTCGGGCTGCTGGCCCTGCTCGGCGGCGCGCTGGCGCTGGTCGTCGGCGCCGGCTGGCTCGGCGAGTTCCGCGGCCGCCGGCCGCTGCTCGACCCGATCGCCGTCGGCTGGCTGGGCGAGCACGCCACCACCGCCCGCATCGCCGCGATCGTGCTCGGCGTGCTCCTGCTCGTGCTGGGCCTGCGCTGGGCGCTGCGGTCGTTGCGCCCGGAACCGCGGCCCGACCTGGCCCTCGACGACGCGGTGGGTGCCGAACTCGTCGTCACGGCGGGCGCGATCTCGGGCGCCGTCCAGGCCGACGCGGAGCAACTCGACGGCGTCAGCCGCGCCCGGGTCCGCGCGGTCGGCTCCCGGACTTCTCCCGCGTTGCGCATCACCCTGTACCTGCACGAGGGCACCGACCTCAAGCGTGTCTGGGAAGACCTCGACCTGCGCGTGCTGACCAGGGCGCGCGAGTCGCTCGGCCTCGACGTCCTGCCCACCGCCGTGCGCCTCGAACTCGACACGAGCCAGGCCAAACGCGTGCGCTGAGCGGCGTCGTTCCGCAGAATGCCGTCATGCCCCTACCGCTGCAGCCGCCGCTGAAGCCGATGCTCGCCAAGCCCGCCAAGGCCATCCCGGACTCCGGCGGGCTGCTGTTCGAGCCCAAGTGGGACGGCTTCCGCTGCATCGTCTTCCGCGACGGCGACGAGCTGTACCTGCAGTCCCGCGCGGAGAAGCCGCTGAACCGGTACTTCCCGGAGGCGGTCGCGCGGCTGCTCGAGATCCTGCCGCCGAAGGTCGTGCTCGACGGCGAGCTCGTCGTCGCGCGGGACGGGCGGCTCGACTTCGACGCGCTCACCGAGCGGATCCACCCCGCCGAAAGCCGCGTCACGCTGCTGTCGGCCGAGCAGCCGGCCGAGTTCGTCGCGTTCGACCTGCTCGCCCTCGGCGACGAGTCCTTCCTGGACGAACCGACGTCGGCCCGCCGCGAACGGCTCGAGAAGCTGGCCGACGGGCGGATCTCGCTCACCCCGGCCACCACCGACGCCGACACCGCGCGGCACTGGTTCGAGCTGTTCGAGGGCGCCGGCCTCGACGGCGTCATCGGCAAGCCGCTGGAGGAGCCCTACTCCCCCGGCAAGCGGGTGCTGCTCAAGTACAAGCACCTGCGCACGGCCGACTGCGTGCTGGCCGGGCTGCGCTGGCACGTCGACGGCGGCCGGGGCGACCTCGTCGGCTCGTTCCTGCTCGGCCTGCACGACGAAGCAGGCGTGCTGCACCACGTCGGCACCATCGGGTCGTTCCCGAAGGAACGCCGTCGCGAGCTGGCCGAGGAGCTGTCGCCGCTGATCACCGACGGCGAAGACCACCCGTGGGGCGGCAAGGCCACCGGCGAGGCGCAGCGGATCCCCGGCGGGATCACCCGCTGGCGCGCCACCGAGCACGAATGGGTGCCGTTGCGGCCCGAGCGCGTCGTCGAGGTGGCCTACGAGAACACCGAGGGCGGTATGCCGTCGCGGTTCCGGCACAACGCGCGGTTCGTGCGGTGGCGCCCGGACCGCGAGCCCGCGTCGTGCGACTACAGCCAGCTCGACGAGCCGGCCCGCTACGACCTCGACGCGGTGTTCCGCGGCCAGGTGGTGCGCACCCGCTAACCCGCGTCCCACACCGGACGTGGAAAGCTCACGGTGTTCCGGCCTTGATCTACGTGAGGACTTCGCCCGTGCGCCGCCGTTCCCGTCTCCTGGTCGCGCTGCTCGCCCTGGCCTCCGCCGCGGGCTGCGCCGCGGGGCCGTCGGTGCGCCCGGCCCTGGTCGAGAACGACGGCCCGGCGAAGTCGACCGCGCCCGGCGCCACGCCGTCGGTGCCGCTACCGCCGCTGGGCGAGCCGCAGTCGTCGTCGCTGAAGTGGTCCGACTGCGACGACGACACCCGCCAGCGGATCGGCACCCCGCCCGTCCCGGACACCCTGCACTTCACCTGCGCCCGCGTGCCGACCCCGGTCGACGCGCCGGACGAGCCGCGCCGCTCGGTCATGCGCCTGCTGGCGCTCAAGGTCGGCGCCGGGCCGGTGCCGCTGGTCGTGGTCAACGACGTCGACGGCGAACCGGGCACGATCTACGCCGCCCGCCTCGCCGCCACGCTGCCCCCGGCGTTCCTGGAGAAGTTCTCGCTGATCGGCCTGGACCGGCGCGGCACCGGGATGTCGGGCGCGGTGCAGTGCGTGCCGGCCGAGATCCGGCACGACCTGATCGACGCCGACCCGGCGCAGGGCGGCCTCGCCGACGTCCTGGACGCCGCGCGCAAGGCCGGTCAGCAGTGCGCCATCGAGCTGGACGACACCCAGACGGCGCTGGACAGCTGGCGCGCCGCGGGCGACCTCGACGAGCTGCGCAAGCAGCTGGGCATGGAGCGGCTCGACGCGCTCGGCCGCGGCGACGGCTCGAAGGTGCTGTCGGAGTACGCGGTGCGCTTCCCCGGCCAGGTCGGCCGGATGGTGCTCGACGGCGTGCCCGACCCGGGCCCGGACACCGCCGCGGTGCTCGACGCCGTCGCGGCCGGCGCACAGTCCACTTTGGACGCTTTCGCGGCCGATTGCACGGCGCGCGGGTGCTCGCTCGGCGACCCGAAGGCCGCCCTCGCCACCCTGACCGACCAGCTGCGCGCCGCGCCGCCGTCGACCGACGACGGGACCGCGTTCGGCCCGGGCGTCGCGATGTTCGCCGTCTACTCGGGACTCGCGCAACGCTCGCGCTGGCCCGAGCTGGCCGACGCGATCACGGCGGCCAAGGGCGGGACCATCGCGCCGCTCGCCGCGTTCGCCACGCCGGCGTTGCACGACTCGCGGGCCCAGCCGTCACGGCTCGACTCCGCCATCGCGACGCACTGCAACGACAGCCAGACGCGCCTCTCGGCCGACCAGCTCGACCAGATCGTCGCCGGGATGCGCGCCAAGTACCCGCAGTTCGGCGCGGTCGTCGCCCAGCAGCTGGCGTGGTGCGGCCCGTGGCCGGTGCGGACCGAGCCGCTGCCCCCGGCGGGTGCCCCGGGCGCGCCGCCGATCCTGGTCACGGCCACCGCGGCCGACCCGGTCACCCCGCAGGTCGGCACCACCCGCGCGGCCGACCAGATGCCGTCCGCGGTCACGCTGACCTGGCAGGGCGCGGGCCACGGCGCCCTGGGCGCGTCCCCCTGCGTCACGGACGCGGCCCGCGGCTTCCTCATCGACGGCAAGATCCCCGCCGACGGCACCCTCTGCCCCGCCTGACCCCCGTACCCGGAGAGTCGGCCCGCGTACCCAGACAGTCGGCTCACGTACCCAGACAGTCGACTCACGAGCCGACCCTCCAGGTACGCGAGCCGACCCTCCAGGTACGCGAGCCGACCCTCTGGGTACGTCGTTACTGGCGGTAGGACTCGACCTCGGAGACCGGGCGGGCCTGGGCGTCTTCCGGGTTCTCGTGGAACTCGGTTTTCGCCCGGCGCTGCCGGAGCAGGTCCCAGCACTGGTCCAGCTGTTGCTCGACCGAGGTGAGCCGGTCCTTGTCGGCGCCGGCCAGGCCCACGCCCACCGAACGCGAGCGGAGCTCGTGCTCCTCCGCGATCAGCTCGTCGATCCGGCCCAGGATCTCCCTGTCGGCCATGTGTCCTCCTCGGGTCACGCGGGGTTTCGCTCGTGCAGACGCTACCGCGCGCCCGGGAATTCCCGCCGGGCCCGAGTCGTTGACCTGGTCATGAGCACCGTTGAGCTGACCGCCGAGAACTTCGACCAGACCCTCAATGACCACGAGTTCGTCCTCATCGACTTCTGGGCGAGCTGGTGCGGCCCGTGCCGTCAGTTCGCGCCGGTGTACGAGAAGGCGTCGGAGAAGCACGAGGACATCGTGTTCGCGAGCGTCGACACGGAGGCGCAGCAGCAGCTCGCGGCCGCCTTCGACGTCCGCTCGATCCCGACGCTGGCGATCATCCGCGACAAGACGCTGATCTACTCCCAGCCCGGCGCGCTCCCGGAGCCCGCCCTGGAGGACCTGATCAAGCAGGCGCGTGACATCGACATGGCCGAGGTCAAGCGCAAGGCCGCCGAAGCCGAGGCTTCCGAGCAGGCGTAACGCCGAAAGCCGTGAAGGCCTCCTTACCGGCCGTAAGAGCCGGTAAGGAGGCCTTCACGGCTTTTCAGGACCGGGTGGCCAGGCCGCGCAGGAAGAACCCGAGGTTGGCCGGGCGTTCCGCGAGACGGCGCATGAAGTAGCCGTACCACTCGTCGCCGTAGGGCACGTAGACGCGCATCCGCGAGCCCGACGCCGCGATCCGGGCCTGCTCCTCCGGCCGGATGCCGTAGAGCATCTGGAACTCGTGGTCGTCCGACGACCGGGTGTTCTCGATCGCCAGCGCGGCGGCGATCTCGATCATCCGCGGGTCGTGCGACGCCACCATCGGGTAACCCTGCCCGGCCATCAGGACGCGCAGGCACCGCACGTACGACTTGTCGACGTCGCCCTTGTCCTGGAAGGCGGCCGACTCCGGCTCGGCGTAGGCGCCCTTGCACAGCCGCACCCGCGAACCCGGGCCGGACAGGTCGCGGCAGTCCTGCTCGGTGCGCCGCAGGTACGCCTGCAGCACCGCGCCCACCCACGGGTACTCGCCGCGCAGCTCGCGCAGGATGCCGAGCGTCGAGTCCGTGGTGGTGTGGTCCTCCATGTCGAGCGTCACCGTCGCGCCGACCGCGTCCGCCGCGGCGCAGATCTTCCGGGCGTTCTCCAGCGCGACGTCCTCGCCGTTCGAAGGCAGGAACTGCCCGACGGCCGACAGCTTCACCGACACGTCCGCTCCCGAGGCGAGCCCCTCGGACGCCAGGGCCGACAGCACGGCTTCGTAGGCCGCGACCGTCGCCGCCGCCTGGGCGGCGTCGGTGGTGTCCTCACCCAGGTGGTCGAGGGTGATCCGCCGGCCGTCAACGGCCAGTTCCCCGGCGACGCGGACGGCGTCGGCGGTCTCGGACCCGGCGACGAAGCGGCGCACCACGGATCGCGTGGCGGGCACCGCTTCGACGAGCCGCCGGATGCCCTTCGAGCGGGCGGCGGCGAGCAACGGGGCACGCAGCATGACGGTCTCCCTCTCAGCCCTGGTGCGGGTAGCGGACGCTGGTCGGCGGGACGAAGGTCTCCTTGATCGACCGCGGGCTCGTCCAGCGCTGCAGGTTGAAGATCGAGCCGGCCTTGTCGTTGGTGCCCGAGGCCCGCGCGCCGCCGAACGGCTGCTGGCCGACGACCGCGCCGGTCGGCTTGTCGTTGACGTAGAAGTTGCCGGCGGCGAACCGCAGCGCCTCGGACGCCTTCGCGACGGCCGTGCGGTCGTTCGCGATGATCGCGCCGGTCAGCGCGTAGGACGCCGTCTCGTCGACGAGCTTCAGCACGGCGTCGAAATCGCCGTCCTCGTAGACGTGCACCGACAGGATCGGGCCGAAGTACTCGGTCGAGAAGATCTCGTGCTTCGGGTTGTCCGAGACGAGGATCGTCGGCTGGACGAAGAAGCCGTCGGTGTCGTCGGCCGTGCCGCCGGTGAGGATCTCCACCGAGGCGTCCCCCTTGACGCGGTCGAACAGCGAAGCGTGCTTGTCGAACGCGCGCCGGTCGATCACCGCGCCGCCGAAGTGCGACAGGTCGGTGACGTCGCCGTAGGACAGGGCCTCGGTCTCCGCGACAAGACCGTCCTTCACCCGGTTCCAGACGCTGCGCGGGATGTAGGCCCGCGAAGCCGCGGAGCACTTCTGGCCCTGGTACTCGAACGCGCCGCGGACCATCGCGGTGCGCAGGACGTCGACGTCGGCCGACGGGTGCGCGACGATGAAGTCCTTGCCGCCGGTCTCGCCGACCAGCCGCGGGTAGGAGCGGTACCCGGCGATGTTCGCGCCGATCGTGCCCCAGAGGTGCTGGAACGTCGCGGTCGAGCCGGTGAAGTGGACGCCGGCCAGGTCGCGGTGGGTCAGGGCGACCTCGGAGACGGCCTGGCCGTCACCCGGCAGCAGGTTGATGACGCCCGCGGGCAGGCCGGCCTCTTCGAGCAGCCGCATGGTCAGGTGCGCGGCGAACGACTGCGTCGGCGACGGCTTCCACAGCACGGTGTTGCCCATCAGCGCGGGCGCGGTCGGCAGGTTGCCGGCGATCGCGGTGAAGTTGAACGGCGTGATCGCGTAGACGAAGCCTTCCAGCGGCCGGTGCTCCAGGCGGTTCCACACGCCCGGCGAGCTGATCGGCTGCTCGGTCAGCACGCGGCGGCCGAACTCGACGTTGAAGCGCCAGAAGTCGGCGAGCTCGCAGGCGGAGTCGATCTCGGCCTGGGTCGCGGTCTTGGACTGGCCGAGCATGGTCGCGGCGTTGATCGTCGCGCGCCACGGGCCGGTCAGCAGGTCGGCGGCGCGCAGCAGGATCGCGGCGCGGTCGTCGTAGGACAGCCCGCGCCACTCCGGCGCGACCTTCGCGGCCGCGGTGACGGCGTCGGTCGCGTCCTGCTGGGTGGCGCTGTGGATGGTGCCCAGCACGTGGCGGCGGTTGTGCGGCTGGACGACGTCGATCTTCTCGCCGCTGCCGGGACGCTGCTCACCTCCGACGGTGACCGTGAGGTCGACGGGTTCCGCCTGGCCCAGCCGCTTGAGCGCACCCTCGAGTTCCGCGCGCTCGGCGCTGCCCGGCGCGTACGTCAGCACCGTCTCGTTCTTCGGGGCGGGGGTCTGGGTCACGGCGTCCACGGCGGCTCCTCTGCAGCGCTGCTCTAAGTCCTGATGCCCCGAACGGTAACCCCGGACACGTGTTCTGGGTTTGTCCGAACGGCTAAAATCACCGACATGAGCTTGTCCGATCGGCTTACCCGCAGGTGACGGCCGGGACGTCGCTGCGGCACGTGCTCGCGACCCTCGGCGAACCGCTGGTCGAGGTCGTCGTGGCCCCGCACGGCCTCGGCGTGCCGGTCTCGGACGTCGTCATCCTCGACCCCGAGGACCCGCTCGAAGCGAGCCCCGGCGACCTCGTGCTGGTCATCGGCGCGCGCGGGCGGGCCGCGGCGCCCGCGATCCGCGCGGCCGGCCGCGGCGGGGCGGCGGCCGTGGCGGTCAAGGGCACCGGCGCGGGAAGCGCCGAGGTCGCCGCCGACGCCGGCGTCGCCCTGCTCACCGTCGGCGCCGAAGCCCGCTGGGAGCAAGTGGAGTCACTCGCCCGTGGTGTCGTCGAGGCCGCCCGCGCGGGCGGCGAGGCGGCGAGCGGCGAGGTGCTCGGTGACCTGTTCGCCCTGGCGCAGACGATTGCGACCCTCACCGGCGGGCTCGTCAGCATCGAGGACACGGCGAGCCGCGTGCTCGCCTACTCCCGCGCCGGCGACGAGGTCGACGAACTGCGGCGGCTGTCGATCCTCGGCCGCGAAGGCCCGGAACGCTACCTCGCCCTGCTCCGCGAATGGGGTGTCTACCAGCGGCTTCGCGCCGGTGAGGGGATCGTGCGGGTCGACGAGCGCCCGGAGCTCGGCATCCGGCGGCGCATCGCGGCGGGCATCCACGCCGGCACGCAGCCGCTCGGCACGATCTGGGTCCAGGAGGGCGCCCAGCCGCTCACCGAGCAGGCCGAGCTGGCGCTGCTCGGCGCGAGCCGCGCGCTCGCCCCGCAGCTGATCCGCGCCCGCACTCTGCCCAGCCCCGAGCTGCGGCTGCGGGAGGACCTCCTGGCGAGCCTGCTGGAAGGCAAGCTGGACGCCGAGTCGGTCGCCGACGACATCGGCGCCGACCCGTCGCGGCCGGCCCAGGTGCTGGCGTTCGCGTTGAGCCGGGCGGAGAACCGTCAGCTGCGCCGCGCCGAGCTCGTCCACCTGATCGCCGTGCACACCGCCGCCTACCGCCGCAGTGCGCTGGTCAGCGTGATCGGCGGCCGCGTCTACGCCCTGCTGCCGGACCTGCCAGAGCACTCGGACGCCGCCGTCCTGGCGCTGGCCCGCGAGATCGTCGGCGCGGCGCGGCGGCACCTCGAAGTCCCGGTGCGGGCCGCGCTCGGCGGCGTCGTGCCGCGGCTGTCCGACGCCGTCGCCTCCCGCGGTGACGCCGACCGCGTCCTGGCCACGATGGCGCGCGGGCACTGGCCGTCCGACGTCGCGTCGCTGGCCGACGTCCGCGCCGAGGTGCTGCTGTCGGAGGTGCTGGCCTACCTCGGCGACCAGCCGCGGATCCGCGACCCGCGGCTGACGGCGCTGGTGGAGCACGACGCCGAGCACGGCGGCATCCTGGTGCCCGCCGTGCTGGCGTGGCTCGACGCGTTCGGCGACGTCCGCGCCGCCGCGTCGGCGTTGAACATCCACCCCAACACCGTGCGGTACCGCGTCCGGCGCGCCGGCGAAGTGTCCGGTGTGGACTTCGGCGATCCCGCGCAGCGCATCCTCACCCAGCTGCAGCTGAGGCTCTGAATCACTACGTTGGCCGTCGTGGACCTCTTCTCGCGTTCGTGGACGGCGTTGCTCACGGCGGTCGCGACCCTGCCTGGCGAAGACTTCGCGAAACCGTCGGGCTGCCGGGGCTGGCTGGTCCGGGACCTGGTGTGCCACTTGGTGATCGACGCGCAGGACGTGCTGATCACCCTCGTCACACCGGCCGAAGCCGAGCCCACGGCCGACGCGATCACCTACTGGAAGGTCGCCGAAACCCCGCCGGCCGGTGACGATCCCCTGGACGCGTTGATCGTCCGGCTGGCCGCCGCGTACGAAGACCCGGCGCTGCTGAAGTTCCACCTCGACGACGTGGGCTCGGCGGCGGGCCGTGCCGCCGGCCTCGCCGATCCCGGGGTCCGCGTCGCGACCCAGGACATGGTCCTCACCGCGGGCGACTACCTCTCGGCCTACGTCCTGGAGTGGACGTTGCACCACCTGGACCTGGTCGCCGGGGCCCGGCCGCCCGGCCTCGCCCGCACGCGCGAGATGCTGGAGAAGATCGCCGGGACGCCGTTCCCGGCGTCGTTCTCCGACACCGACGCCCTGCTGATCGGCACCGGCCGCCGCGCCCCGAGCGACGCGGAAACGGCGGCACTGGGCGACCTCGCGGCCCGGTTGCCCCTGGTCCTCGGGTGATCGCCGCGCAGACCGGGCCGGGCGCCCGGCCCGGTCCGCTTCCGGCTAGACCCTCACCAGGCTGAACCGGCGGTGTCCGACGTCGATCCGCTCGACACGGACCGGAAGCCGGGTGCCGGCTTCCGGCGCGCCGGTGGTCACCAGCAGGCCGTGGAGCCCGGGCCCGACCTCGACGAACGCACCGAACGGCAGCACCTTCACGACCACGCCGTCGAGCACGTCGCCCTCGGCGAGGCCGGACAGGCTCTCTTCGTCACGGGACATGCGATTTCACCTCCTTCCCGCGCACGTTCCGATGGACGGAAGACGTGCGGGAGGCGGGCCACGCGCCCGCCCGGAGGTCAGGACGTGGCCGGGGAACCCGTCTGCTCACGGCTCATGGCCGACCCGGCAGTCATGCGAGAACGGTACCGCCGAATCGTCGCGGCACACACCGGAAATAATTCGACGCGTTATATCGGCACCCGGATATTGATTTACCGACGTGAAGACCGGAGAATTGGTCGGCGGATCACGGAAATTCAGGCCGGAACGCGAAGATCGGCCAACTCGGCGAGAGCCGCGAACGAATCCAGCCGCGCGGACTGGTCGTAGGCCGCCGTCGTCGCGAGGACTTCGTCGGCTCCGGTGGTCTCGACCAGTGCCCCCAGCCGATCGCCGACCTCGGCCGGCGTCCCGGAGATCTGGCCGTCCAGGGTCTCCTCGAGCCGCCGGCGCTCGCGGCCGGTCATCGGCAGGGCCAGGACCTCCGCGGGCGGCGACAGGGGCGGGAAGACGCCGTGGGAGCGCGAATACACCGTCGCCCAGGCCTCCGGGACGAGCAGGCGCCGCGCCGCCTCCGCCGGCTCCGCGACGGCGATGGCCGTCGAGACCACGACGTACGGCTCCCCCGCCCACTCCGACGGCCGGAACCCGTCGCGATAGCGCGTCACGGCTTCCTTCAGCGCCTGTTCCCCGCGTACGGGCGCGATCACCAGCGGCAGCCCGAGCTCGGCGGCGAGGTCCGCGCCGGAGCCGGTGGCCAGCAGGAACGGCGGCACGCGCAGACCCTCGGCCGGATACGCGTGGACGCCCGGGTAAGCGTGGTCGCCGGTGAAGAACCCAAGCAGCTCCCGCACCTGCGCGCCGAAGTCGTCGGCGGCTTCCTTGCCGTGGCCCAGCGCCTCCCGGACCCCGCCGGTGAACCCGACGGAGCGGCCCAGCCCCAGGTCGATCCGGCCGGGGTGGAGCGCTTCGAGGACCCCGAACTGCTCGGCGACGACCAGCGGCCGGTGGTTCGGCAGCATCACCCCGCCGGTGCCGACGCGGATCTTCGACGTCGCCCCGGCGACGGCCGCGGCCAGCACGGTCGGCGCGGACCCGGCGACCCCGGGTACGCTGTGGTGCTCGGACACCCAGAACCGGTGGTAGCCCAGCCGTTCGACGCCGGCGGCGAAGGCGACGGTGTCCCGCAGCGCCCGCGCCGGGGTGCTGCCGCGCCGCACGGGCGAACGGTCGAGCACGGAAAGCTTCACACCGGGTGCAACGCCCGGCGCGCGACGGGATTCCCGTCAGGGGCGCCAGCGCTCGCTGTAGTCCGAGTGGTCGGCGTAGGGCAGCGCCAGCAGGCGCAGGGTGAGGCACCAGTTCGAGCCGGCCTCGTCGGCGGGCACGTGGCAGGTCTCACACCAGTATTCGCTGCCGTAGAGCGGAAACCCGGGGACCTTCTCGGACACCGTCGTGCGGTGGGCGAGCAGGATCCGGCGCGTCGCCTCGATCTCGTTGATCATCTGGTTGACCACGTCGAGCTCGAGGTCGACCAGCCCGCGCACCCGCTGCTCCACGGCGACCTTCGTCTCCCCGCGGTTCATCGTCTCGCCGGCCTTGGCCTTGTTGACGGCCTGCATGATCAACGCCTGCCGCGCGCCCACGCGCGCGGCGAGGAATGCGATCAGGTCGTCCACGAAGGGCCTCCCTCTGGTCGAGCCCGCCCCCGGCATTGTCCCGGGGAGTCGTCGATTCGGGACCGCACGTTACGCCGTTCGAGTCCATGATCGTGACGCTGAACTCGGCCGTGCAACATTTGTGACCCTATAGGCGACACCGCGCGCTTGGGTGATCACTCCGCGTTCTTTTCGGGCGGGAAACCGATAAAGGTTTTGACCACTTTCGCCGAGCGCGAGTGGCGCCCGGCACGCCTGTGGCGATGGTTACAACCCCGCGCGAGACGCCGCGAGTGCCGAAGCCGCCGCGCAAGACGGGGCGTCGCCGCGCTGGTCGCCCTGCCGCCGCTGGTGGCCGGCATCGTCGTGGTGGTCGTGGTCGTGGTCGGCAAGGCCGCGTCCGGTCCGTGCCTGGACAAGTCCCAGCAGGTGCCGTGTGCCGGCCCCGGCGGGACGTGGGTGTCGGCCGACGGGCAGGTGCGCCCGCGTGACGCCGCCGCGCCCGCCACCACCAGCCCGTCGATCCCCGAATCGGTCGCACCGACCACCACCGGACCACTGCCGCCCGAGCCGACCGCGAAGGACTACTCCGTCGCGCTCAGCGTCGTGTCCAAGCAGTGCTTCGGCTCGGCCGGCTGCAACGTCGTCGTCGAACCGAAGCTCAGCATGCTCGGCGCGAGCACCCTGCTCCGGGACTGCGACATCACCTACGACATCCCGGGGGACGACTCCGGCGAACTGATCGAGACCGCGTACTCCGAGGGCGGCTCTTCCTACCGCGTCGACCGCACGGTCATGTCCACCAAGAGCACCAAGGTCGTGCCGAAGGCGGCCGTGACCGCCGTCAGCTGCCGGAAACCGTGAGTCAGGCTTCCGGCTCCGGGCGGGCCTTGCTCGGCTGGACCCGCTTCGGTTCCCCCGGCATCTTCGGGTAGTCCGGCGGGTACGGCAGGTCCCCGAGCCCGTGGTCGCGCAGATCACGCTCGTACCACTCCAGCGCCGTCTCCAGGCCGAACGCCTTGTCGTCCATGCGGGCGTGCAGGTCGCCGTGTTCGGTGAGGAAGGCCGGGACCGTCAGGACGTCGAAGTCGTCCGCGTCGACCTCGGGCAGCAGGTCCCACGTCAGCGGGGTGGAGACCGTCGCGCGCGGGGTGCCGCGGACCGACCAGCTCGAGGCCACCGTGCGGTCGCGGGCCGCCTGGTTGTAGTCGAGGAAGACGCGGCCGCCGCGTTCCTCCTTCCACCACGAGATCGTCGCCCGGTCCGGGATCCGGCGCTCGACCTCGCGGCCCAGCGCGATCACCGCGTGGCGCACCTGGACGAAGTCCCACTCCGGGCGGATCCGGACCAGCACGTGCACGCCGCGGCCACCCGACGTCTTCGGGTAGCCGGTCAGCCCGGCGGCCTCCAGCACCTCGCGGACGACCTGGGCGACCGCGACCGCGTCGGCGAACCCGGCGCGGTCCGGCGGGTCGACGTCGATCCGCAGCTCGTCCGGGTGATCGACGTCGGGACGCCGCACCGGCCACGGGTGGAAGTCGAACGTGCCGAGGTTGGCCGCCCACGCGAACACGGCCGGCTCGGTCGGGCACACCTCCGCGGCCTTGCGGCCCGACGGGAAGGTGATCTCGGCGGTCTCGACCCAGTCCGGCGCGCCCTTCGGCAGGCGTTTGGCGTAGAACCAGTCGCCTTCGACGCCGTCGACGTAGCGCTTCAGTGTCGTCGGCCGCTCGCCGATCGCGCGCAGCAGTGGTTCGCCGACCGCCAGGTAGTACTCGACGACCTGCCGCTTGGTGATGCCGCGCTGCGGGAAGTACACCTTGTCCGGGCTCGAGACGCGGACGCTGCGCCCGCCGACGTCGTAGGTCACCGGGTCACCGTGCTTGGGCATGCGGCCACGCTAGCGGTGATCGCGCCGCCCGGCTCCCGCGAGAATGCCGTCACCCTCGGGAGAAAGCCGACCGGGAAACCGACGCTGTAGCGTTGAGCGGGTGTCCGGCCGCACCAAGATGATCGTCGCGCTCGCCCTGTTCGCGGCGGCCGCGGTGCTGCTGCCGATCCCGGGTCCGGCCGACCTGCGGGCCTGGGCGGCGGCCACCGGCCCGGCCACGCCGCTCGTCCTGTTCGTCGCGTACTCGCTGCTCACGGTGATCCCGATCCCGCGGACGGTGTTCAACCTCGCCGCCGGCCTGCTGGTCGGCACCGCGGCCGGGATCGCGATCGGCCTGGTCGCCACGACCATCGCGGCCGGCCTGTCGTTCGGGCTGGCCCGCCTGCTCGGCCGGGACCTCGTCACCCGGCACCTGCACCGCACGTCGGTGCGGGCGGTCAACGACCGGCTCTCCGACGGTGGCGTCCTGGCCATCACGTCGCTGCGGCTCATACCCGTAGTGCCGTTCGCGCCCTTCAGTTACCTCTGCGGGGTGTCGTCCGTACGGCTGACCCCGTATCTGGCGGGTACGCTGCTGGGAAGCGTGCCCGGCACCGTCGCGGTGGTCGTGCTCGGGGACGTCCTGACCGGCGACACGCCGCCCGCGCTGCTCGCCTGTTACGGCGTCTTCGCGCTGGCCGGGGCGATCGGGCTGGTCAGGGTGTTCCGGAAACGGGCGCCGGTGGCACCGGTACCCGAACCGGAGCCCGCCGGTCCGGCTGGCTGACGCGAACAGCACCCGGCCGCCCGCTACACTCGATCGGGTGCGCGAAGCGGATACGCGCTGAGCAGGGTCACCACCACCGGGAATTTCGTCAGGAGCAGTCGCCATCGACACCGGTCAGCTGATCGCGGGGCACTACCGCCTCGTCGAGCACATCGGAAGCGGTGCCATGGGAGTCGTGTGGCGCGCGACCGACGTGCGCCTCGAGCGCACCGTGGCGATCAAGCAGATCCTGCCCCAGCCGGGCGTCTCCGAGACCGAGCGCGACAACATGCGCCAGCGCGCGATGCGCGAGGCGAAGAACGCCGCCCGGTTCCAGCACCCGAACGCCATCGTGGTGTTCGACATCGCCGAGCACAACGGCGACCCGTGCCTGGTGATGGAGTACCTCAACGGGCCGAGCCTGTCCACCATCCTCTCCGAGGAGGGCACGCTGCCCCTCGGCCGGATCGCGCGGATCGGCGAGCAGGTGGCGTCGGCGCTGGTCGCCGCGCACCGCGCCGGGATCGTCCACCGCGACGTCAAGCCCGGCAACATCCTCATCGACGAGACCGGCACCGCGAAGATCACCGACTTCGGCATCTCGCGCGCGGCCGGCGACATGACGCTGACGGCGACCGGCCTGATCGGCGGCACGCCCGCGTACCTGGCGCCCGAGCTGGCGCGCGGCGCCGACCCGGTGCCCAGCTCCGACGTCTTCGCCCTCGGCGCGACCCTCTACCAGGCCATCGAGGGCACCACGCCCTACGGCAACACGACCAACCAGCTCGCGCTGCTCTACGCGGCGGCGAACGGCCAGATCAACCCGCCGGTGCAGGCGGGCGGGGCCACCGCGCTGCTGATGAGCCTCCTGCGCAGCGAGCCGGGCGAGCGGCCGTCCATGGCCGAGGCCCGCGAGCGGCTGGCCGCGCTGGCCCGGACCGAACCGGGCGGCATGTCGGCGTCACCGCCGCTGCTCTCGGGTGGCGGGGGCCGCAAGCCCGCCGCGCCCCCCGCGGACAGCGGCGACCGCCCGCCGTGGCAGCGCTCCGAGCAGCAGGCGCCCTCGTCGCCGCCGGCCGGCACGCCGGTGGGCGCGGGCAAGGCGCCGTCGAACCCGCCGCGCCCGACCGCCGCGTTCATGCCGATGCGGTCCCCGGCCGCGCCGCCGAACACCCCGCCCAGACCGGTGCCCGCGGCTTCGGCCCCGTCGGCGAGGGCGCCGCAGTACTCGACGGGCACGGCCAAGCCGGACAACAAGCGCAAGTACGCGATCTTCGCCGGCGCGGGTGCCGCGGTCGTCGTGGTCGCCGTGATCGTCTTCCTGATGGCGAACTCCAGCGGCGGCGGCACGGGCGGCGACCAGACCGCCCAGTCCCCGGGCGCGGCGACCAGCGCCCCCGGTACCGCGCCGAAGAGCAGCAGCAGCGGCGCGCAGAGTGCCACGAACGTCCCCGCGGATCTGGGCAAGACCGCGCCGGAAGGCAAGATCAGCGACTACGGCGCCGCCGGCCGCGCGCTCACCGCGTTCTACGACAGCCCGTCGAGCGGCTGGTCGAAGCTCACCCCGGCCGCGCAGCAGGTGTACGGCAGCGAGCAGGCCTTCACCGACTACTGGGCGAGCAACAAGGCCCCCAGCTACAGCACGGCCCGCGCCGACAGCGGCGGCGCCAACTCCGACGGCTCGATCACGATGAACCTGACGGTCAACGGGGTCCGCGGCGGTTACCGGATCGTCACGGTCGGCGGTCAGATGCTCATCGACGCCGACACCAGGCTCCCCGGCTCGGCCTCCCGCCAGTGAGACTTAACGCGCCGCTGGTGGGCTGAGCGGGTCCGATGGCCTACCGTGGTGGTATGGCCGAGAGCGGAGCTTCGCCGCCGGGCGGGAACCCTCGCTTCCACGAGGACCTGGTCGGGCTGGACCCGTTTGACCCGGAGGCGCGCGCGTTCGCCGAGCACCTCGACCGGATCGAGCGATCCGGTCCGAACTACACCATCGAAGCCGCTCTCGACGGCGTCGCCGACTTCGCCGATTCCAGCAACCGCCTCGGCGGGCTGCGCTACTGGGTGTCGGCCTTGATCGTGGTCCTCATCGTGCTCGGCGTGATAGTCGCCGCATGGGACATCGTGGTGCACGCCCTCGCGTGGCTCGCGGCGTAACGTGGATCGGGTGAAAGGTATGAAACCCGTTGTCGGCGCCACCCCTCGCGTCGTGAAGTCCGAGCAGGAATGGCGGGCGGAGCTGGGCCCGGAGGAGTACGCCGTACTCCGCCAGGCCGGCACCGAACGGCCGTTCACCGGCGAGTACACCGACACCAAGACGACCGGCGTCTACGCATGCCGCGCCTGTGGTGCCGAGTTGTTCCGCAGTGACACGAAGTTCGAGAGCCACTGCGGCTGGCCGTCGTTCTACGACCCGGCGGACTCCGACGCCGTCCTGCTCCGGGAAGACCGGGCCATGGGCATGAAGCGGATCGAGGTGCTCTGCGGCTCCTGCCACAGCCACCTCGGGCACGTCTTCGAAGGCGAGGGGTACGCGACCCCGACCGACCAGCGCTACTGCATCAACTCGATCTCGCTCAAGCTGGTGCCGCAGTCCTGAAATCGCGATCCTGAAATCGCCGTCCTAAATCCTCCTTAAGCCGGCAACCCTCCGCCCTTCCTCGAACGTAGTCTCCGCACACGGACGAGGGAGGGCGGAGTCATGACCGACACGTGGGGCATTCCCGGACCGCTGTTCACGGGCCTCTACCTGGGCCTGCTTCTCATTCCCCTGCTCTACGCCGTGGTGCGCACCAGTGTGCTGGCGCGCGGCCACGCGGGCGGGGCACCGCAGAGCGTCGAAGAGCTGGCCCTGCTGGCGGGCGGGCCCGACCGCGTCGGCGAAGTCGTCGTCGCGGGGCTGCTGGACCAGCAGCTCGTCCGGATGGACGGCACCGGCCGGCTGCACCGCGTCAAGGGCCGGCCGGCGGACGAACTGGGCCGCATCGCGGTCGACCGCGTCGGGAAGACCGGCAGCTCGGTCGACCGGGTGCGCACAGCCGTCTCCCAGCACCGGTCGGTGACCTTGCTGGCGGCCGGGCTGGTCGGCCGCGGCCTGCTCGCCGACACGCGGAAACTGCGGCTGACCTGGACCACCACGTCGATTGCGTATTGGGTGCTGATCGCGCTCGGCATCGCGCGGCTGGTCGCCGGGGCGAGCACCGGCCACGCCGTCGGCTACCTGCTCGGTCTGCTCGTGCTGAACGTGGTCGCGGTGGTCGCGGTCACCGTGCGGGCCGCGAACGCGCCGGAGGCGAAGGCCACCGTCGCCGGGCGGACGGCCGTCGAAGAGGCCCGCCGGGCCGGGACGCTGCTCTCCGGCGCGACCGGCGCCGTCGCGAGCGGCGGCCTCGCCGCCCACCCGGACCAGGACGTCCGCGCGGCCGTCACCCAGGCCGCGCACGCCGCCGCCAAGACGTACGACCGCCGGGCGGCCCGCTCACGCTGGACGAGCGCCGGGGGCGGCGCGGCCGTCGGCTACTACGGCGGCAGCTCCTGCGGCGGGGGCGGCAGTTCGTGCGGCGGCGGTGGGGGTGGCAGCTCCTGCGGCGGCGGTGGCGGCGGGGGCTGCGGCGGTTGAAACGCCGACGCGACCTGCTGCGTCTCACAGCTACGGTAACCGGCATCAACTGAGGGGAGACGGGCGATGGACGACCCGTGGGGCATCTCCGGACCCGATTTCGTGGTCCTGTACATCGCGCTGCTCGGCGCGGTCCTGCTGATCCGGCTCGTCGTGTCCGGCGTCATGGCCAGCCGGGCGATGCGCGCCGACAACGCCCGGCCCGGCCCGACACCGAGCGTCTACCAGCTCGCGTTCCTGGCCGGCGGCCCGGACCGCGCGACCGACGCGGCGATCGCGGCGCTGGTCGAACGCGGTCAGCTGCGCGTCAACAGCTACCGGCAGATCAGCCAGGCCGGCGCCCGGCCGGTCGAGCCGCTGGAGCGGGCGGTCGCCGACGTCGCGCAGCTGAAGACGACCGCGACGATCCGGGCGAAGGTCCGCGGCTCCGCGGCGATGAAGGCCCTGGAGGACGGCCTCGACCAGCGAGGGCTGCTGACGTCCGCCGCGGCACGGCGCCAGGCCCGCACGTTCGGTCTGGTCCTGCAGCTGGCCGTGCTCGCGCTCGGCGTGATCCGGCTGGTCAACGGCATCTCACTGGGCCGGCCGGTCGGTGTCCTGGTGTTCCTGGTGCTGATCGCGGCCGTGCTGACGATCGTGGCCGCGGTCCGGCGCACCAAGGCCGGGATGCGGCAGCCGTCGGCCGCGGGGAACCGCCTGCTGGGCCAGGCGCGCGCGGCGGCGTCCGGGCCGGTGCCGGCCGGGGCCCTCGCGGGTGGTGTGCTGCTCGGCGGCGCGGTCGCCGCGGTCGCCCTCGGCGGCCTGGCGATGTACCCGGACGAGGAACTGAGCGCGGCCCTGATGCCGCCCCCGGGCTCGTTCGGCGGCGGCGGGTCGTCGGGTGGGTCGTCGTGTTCGAGTTCGTCGTCGTGCAGCAGCGGTTCTTCGTGCGGTGGCGGCGGTGGCTGTGGCGGCGGGGGCTGTGGTGGGTGAGCTCGGCATCGGGATCGGCTGGCGGCACGAGCTCGACCTGTCCATCGCCCGGCTCCCGGGTGTGGACTGGGTCGAGGTCGTGGCCGAGAACCTGCACCACGACAACCTCCCGGAGACGCTCGTCGCGCTGCGGAAACGTGGTCTGCCGGTGCTGCCGCACGCCGTCTCGCTCTCGCTCGGCGGGGCCGAGCCGCTCGACACCGGGCGCGTCCAGCACCTCGCGGAGGTCGCGCGGGCGCTGGACGCGCCGCTGGTCAGCGACCACGTCTGCTTCGTGCGCGCGGGCGGCCTCGACTCCGGGCACCTGATGCCGCTGCCCCGCACCCGCGAGGCATTGGACGTGCTGGTCGCGAACGTCCGGCTCGCGCAGTCCATTGTGGACGTCCCGTTCGCGCTGGAGAACATCGCGGCGGTGCTGGAGTGGCCCGGCGGTGAGCTGACCGAACAGCAGTTCCTCACCGAGCTGACCGAGCGGACGGACTGCCGGCTGATCATCGACGTCGCCAACCTGTACGCCAACGCCCGCAACATCGGTACCGACCCGGCGGCGTTCCTCGACGGCATCCCGTGGGAGCGCTTGGCGTACGTGCACATGGCGGGCGGTATCGAGCGCGACGGCGTCTACCACGACACGCACGCGCACCCGGTGCTGCCGGAGGTCCTGGCACTGTTGTCGGAACTCCGCCGCCGGACGGACCCGCCGGGCGTCCTGCTGGAACGCGACGACGACTACCCGAGCGACGCCGAGCTGGCGGCGGAGCTGGCCGCGCTGCGGGCGGCGGTGACGGTGTGAGCCGCGAGGAGCTGGCGCGGCGGCAGGCCGAACTGCTGCACGCCCTCTTGGCCGGCGGCGAGCCCCCGCCGGGTTTCGACCCTTCACGGTTGAAGGTGGAGGCGAACGTGTTGCGCCGCAAGCACGGCAAGGTGCTGGCGTACCAGCGCCCGGAGCTGGCGGAGGCGCTGGGTGAGCGGTACGGGCCGTTGTTCGCGGAGTTCGCGGCGGGCCGTCCGAAGAAGGCCACGGAGCATTCGCACGCTTACGCGGACGAGTTCGTCACGTGGCTGATCGAGGCGGGCCACCTGCCGAAACCCAAGCGGGGCTTGGTTTCCCGCCTCCGGCGCCGCTGAGCCCGAGCGTCTCGATGCGGCGTTGGGTGCATCCCACGCACCCAATGGCGTTCGGTGCGTCCCACGCACCCAATGTGGCGTTCGGTGCGTCTGACGCACCCAATGGCGTTCGGTGCGTCTGACGCACCCAATGTGGCGTTCGGTGCGTCCACCGCACCCAACGCCACTTTGGGGCGCTGGGGTCCGAACCCGGTTGTCCACAGCTCGGCCGTGATGTGGACAACCCGGCCCGGACCAGGCTTTTTGTCGGACCACGCCGGTAAACTGGTTGCGGGGGCATCCCCCGGGGAGGGCGGGCTCTGCCGTCAGGTCAAGGGGTCCAGGTCGGTTTGTCGACACCCGGCAGGCGGGTTCCGAAGTCCCAGTGGGGTTCCGCGCCCGGCAGGCCGCCCGCCATGCGGACCCGGGTCAGCCGGCCGTAACCGCTGTCCGTTTCCTCCAGCAGGTCGGTGAAGTCGGTGTCCGCCGCGGCAGGGTCCTTGCGTCCCAGGGAATCCAGCCAGCGGCCGGTGCCCGCCAGCGACAACCGGACGCGCCAGGTGCCACCGTCGGTGACCTGGCGGCGCACCGCCGTCATGATCGCCGCCGCGGCCAGCCAGCCCGTTCCGTGATCCAGCGCCTGGACCGGGAGCGGCGACGGCTCTTCCGCACCCCACGCGATGCCGTTCGACATCTGGACCAGGCTGTCGAAGCCGCGCCGGCGGGCCCACGGGCCTTCCCAGCCGTACGCGCTCAGGTCGGCGATCACCAAGCCCGGCCGCAGCTCGGCCAGCTCCGCCGCGCCGAACCCGATGCGCTCGAGGGCGCCCGGGCGGAACGACTGCACGAGCACATCGGCCCGGCTGATCAGCTTCTTGAGCCGCGCGCGGCCGCCCTCGGTGTCCAGGGCGACGAACGCGGATTTCTTGCCCTGCCCGGTGTCCCGCACGAGCGTCTCGACGCGCGGCAGGTGCGCGGCCCCGACGTGCAGGACGTCCGCGCCGTGCGCGGCGAGCACCCGCCCGGCCACCGGGCCGGCCAGCACGTGCGTCAGCTCCAGCACCCGGACGCCGCCCAGCGGACGGTCCGAGTAGAACAACGTCCGCTTCGGCGCTTCGCCGATCGGCGCCAGGTCCACCAGCGGCAGCGAAGCCACCGCTTCGCCCTGCGGGTGCGCGGCCCAGTCTTCGGGCGAGCGCAGCTCCGCGGCCGCTCCCCCGGCGCTGACGACGGCGTGTTCGACCTCGCGCGCGATGCGGCCGGCGACCGTCTTCGTCACGACGTCCCGGCTGCCGGGGACGCCGAGTCCCCAGCACACCGCGGCTTCGTGGCGCGGGTAGTTGCAGTGCAGGCGCACCCAGCCGTCGGTCGTGCGGTAGTTGCCCGACAGCGGCGCCCACACGGACTCCGGCTCGGCGCCTTCGACGCGCGAGAACGCTTCGCTTGCGAACGCCGCCGCCGCGTGGCGGGTGTCCGCCGTGACGACGCCGGGGTCGATCTCGCGCAGCTTCAGCAGTTCGCCGGCGGCCAGGGTCGCGGCGGCGACGGACGCCGTCGCGGCCGCCGCCACCCGGTACGGGCCGGGCAGCACGTCTTCGGCGCCGGTCAGCTCGACCGGTCCCGGCGTCTCCCCGGTGAGGGTGTGCCAGACGCCGTCCAGGATCTCGGTCACTAGGGCAGCGCCGCGACGAGCTCGGCGGGCGGCACGCGGGTGCCGGTGTAGAACGGGATCTCTTCGCGCACGTGCAGCCGCGCCTCGGTGCCGCGCAGGTGGCGCATGAGGTCGACGATCCGGTGCAGCTCGTCGGCCTCGAAGGCGAGGATCCACTCGTAGTCGCCCAGCGCGAACGACGCGACGGTGTTGGCGCGCACGTCCGGGTAGTCGCGGGCTTCCTTGCCGTGGTCGGCGAGCATCTTGCGGCGCTCGTTCTCCGGCAGCAGGTACCACTCGTAGGAGCGGACGAACGGGTAGACGCAGATGAACTTGCGGGCCTCTTCCCCGGCCAGGAACGCCGGGATGTGGCTCTTGTTGAACTCGGCGGGCCGGTGCAGCGCGGTCTGGCTCCAGACCGGCGTCGACGCGCGCCCGAGCGGCGTCCGGCGGAACCCGGCGTAGGCGGCCTGGACCTGCTCGATCTCCTCGGCGTGCCACCAGATCATGTAGTCGGCGTCGGCCCGCAGGGCGGAGAGGTCGTACACCCCGCGGACGACGACGCCCTTGGCCTCGAGCCCGTCGAGGTACTCCGTGGTCTCGCGACCGGCGGTCCCGCGGTCCTCACCCAGCCTGCCGGGCTCGATCCGGAAGACCGACCAGGTGGTGTACCGGATGGTGTCGTTGAGCTCGTTGAAGTTGACCCGCGCCATACGTCCATCCTGTCACCGAGGCTCACCGACCGCCCTCACGGGTCGGGGTGAGAGCACTCACGCGGAAAGGTGCGCCGCCACCCGGTGTGCAGCCGCTTCGGCGGTCGCCACGCAGGCCGGCAAGCCGACGCCGTGCAGCGTCGCGCCCGCGACGGCCAGCCCCGGCACCTCGGCGATCGCCTTCTCGATGCGCTCGACCCGCTCCAGGTGCCCGGTGCCGTACTGCGGCAGGCCGCCGCCCCAGCGCGTCACCAGTGTTTCGACCGGCTCGGCCGTGATACCCGTCAGCCGCGCGAGGTCGTCGCGGACCACGCGGACCAGCTCGACGTCGTCCGCCTTCAGCGCGCCCAAGTCGCCGAAGCGGCCGACCGAGCCGCGGACCAGGACCGGGCCCGCGCCGAAGTGTGCCCACTTGCGCGAAGAGAAGGTGAAGGCCTTCGCCGCGTACGGCACGCCCGCCGCGTCACGCTCGCCCTGGCCGATCAGGATCCCCGACGCCGGGGGCAGCTCCGTGCCGGGCGGCAGCGCCAGCGCGACCACCGCCATCGACGCCAGCTCGACCTCGCCGAACGCCGCCGACGCCGCGGGCACCAGGTCCGCGAGCAGGCGGCGGGCCGACGGCGCGGGCACCGCGAGCACCACCGCGTCGGCGTCGACCGTGTTCTCCGCGGGCGCGTGCGCGGTCGGCGCCGCGCCGATCCGCAGCCGCCAGCGGCCGGCGCCGTGGCGTTCGATGTCGCAGACCGGGAGCCCGGCGCGCAGGTCGGCGCCGGACAACTCGGTCAGCCGGTCGATCACCGTGCCCAGACCGCCGGGGACCGTCCCGAACACCGGCGCCGAGCTGGGTGACGCCGGCAGCTGGGACGCGGCCGCCGCGGTCAGCGAACCCGCCCCGGCGGCCACCGCCGCGGCCAGGCCCGGCATGGTCGCGCGCAGGCCGAGACCGTCGGCCCCGCCCGCGTAGACGCCGCCGAGCAGCGGGTCGACCAGGCGGTCCACCAGCTCGTCGCCGAACCGTTCGCGCAGCAGCGGCCCCAGCGGCACGTCCCCGCCCGGGAGCCGCAGCTCCGGCAGCGACGTCTCGGCTTCGACCGCGCGGCGCCCCGCGTCCGACAGCACGCCGGCCACCGACTCCGCCGACGCCGGGACGCCCATCACGGTGCCCGGCGGGAGCCCGGTCACGGCCCCGCCGGCGTGGATCTTCGCGCGGGCGCCGGTCGGGTGGACGACGTCGAGGCCCAGCTCGCGGACCAGCCCGAGCATCTCGGGCCGGCGGGCGAGGAACGCCTCGGCGCCGACGTCGTAGGGCACCCCGGCGAGCTCCGCCGTGCGCAGCTTGCCGCCCGGGGTCCGGGTCTTCTCGAACACGACGATCTCGACATCGGCGCCGAGCAGCCGCCGCAGGCGGTACGCCGCGGTCAGCCCGGAGACGCCGGCCCCGACGACGGCGACCCGCTTCACAGCTCGTGCACCAGCCCGACCACGCGGGTCAGGACGTCCGGGTCGACGCCCGGGAGCACGCCGTGGCCCAGGTTGAAGATGTGGCCGTCGGCGGCTCGCCCTTCTTCGACGATGCGGCGCACTTCGGCCTCGAGCACCGGCCAGGACGCGTACAGCAGCGCCGGGTCCAGGTTGCCCTGCACCACCGCGTGCCCGCCGAGCCGGCGGACCGCCTCGTCGAGCGGGATCCGCCAGTCGACGCCGACGACGTCCGCGCCCGCGTCGCGCATCGCGGGCAGCAGCTCGCCGGTGCCGACGCCGAAGTGGATCCGGGGGACGCCGTAGCCGGCGACGCCGTCGAGGACCTTCGCCGAGTGCGGCAGCACGAACTCGCGGTAGTCCCGCTCGGACAGGGCGCCCGCCCAGGAGTCGAACAGCTGGATCGCGTCGACGCCGGCGTCGAGCTGCGCGCGCAGGAAGGTCAGCGCGATGTCGGCCAGCCGCCCGGCCAGCTCGTGCCACACCGCCGGCTCGGAGTGCATGAGCGCCTTGGTGTGCTCGTGGTTGCGGCTCGGGCCGCCCTCGATGAGGTAGCTGGCGAGGGTGAACGGCGCGCCGGCGAAGCCGATCAGCGGCGTCTCGCCGAGCCGGCCGACCAGCAGCCGGATGCCGTCGGCGACCCGCTCGACCTGGTCCGGCGTCAGTTCCGGCAGGGCCTTCACGGCGGCGAGGTCGCGCACCGGCGTCCCGACCACCGGGCCGGTGCCCGGGACGATGTCGAGGTCGACCCCGGCGGCCTTGAGCGGCACCACGATGTCGCTGTACAGGACGGCCGCGTCGACGCCGTGCCGCCGGACCGGCTGCAGCGTGATCTCGGCGAGCATCTCGGGGTCGAAGCAGGAGTCGAGCATCGCCACGCCCTCGCGCAGGGCGCGGTACTCGGGCAGCGATCGCCCGGCCTGGCGCATGAACCAGACGGGCGGGTGCGCCGGGCGTTCGCCGCGCGCGGCGGCCAGGAACGGGGCTTCGGGCAGCTCGCGGCGGGCGGACGCGGGGGTCCGCTGCGGCAGAGGCGTGGTGGGAGACATCGTCTTCAATCGTGCCACGAGCCCGGTGGGGCTCTTCTCTCGGCGCGCCTCCGCCCGCAACAGGGCGTGCCCGCCCTAAAGTCGATGCGTGACCGCGACGACTCCAGTGCCCGAGCTCTTCCGCGAAGCCGTCGCGGCGCTGCAGTCCGTCCGGCCCCGCCGAGAGGTGCAGCTGGAGCCGATGCGGGCGCCGCAGCGGCTCGCACCTTTCTCCTACGCGGTGAGCTGTGAGGTCGCCGGTCCCGCCGACGTGCTGGCTTCGGGCCGGCTGGTCCTGCTGCACGACCCGGACGGGCAGGAAGGCTGGGACGGGGTCCTGCGCCTCGTCATGTACGTGCGCGCGGAGCTGGACCGCGAGCTGGCGATCGACCCGTTCCTGCCGGAGGTCGGCTGGTCGTGGCTGACCGACGCGCTCGAAGTCTCCGGCGCGAGCTGGAAGGCGCTGGGCGGCACGGTCACCGAGACGTCGTCGGCCCGCTTCGGCGCCATCTCCGGGTCGGCCCGCACCGACGACCTCGAGGTCCGGGCGTCCTGGACGCCCACCGACGGCGCGCTGCTGCCGCACGGGCAGGCGTTCTGCCAGGTGATGGCGAGCGTGGTCGGCCTGCCGCCGGTCGGCGTGACGCTCTTCGGGCAGCGGCAGAACTCCTGAGCCCCGCCGGACACGGCCGTCCGGGCGATAGTCACCGGCAGGGCGGCGACGGCCGGCCTCGTACCGGGGTCCCGCGGCCCGCGCCTTGTCCGAATGTGAGCAAAATTCGCATCCGCCGAACCGTGTCCAACCCGGGGCCGTCCCACGGACGGCCCATGGACGGCCCACGGACGACCGCCGAGCGGGCCGTCGCGCGCCGTGAATGGTCCGGACAACACCGGACCCCGGCGGACCGCCCGGGCTGTTCCCGAGGCCATTTCACGTCTCGCGCGGGTGCCCCCGTTAGTGAGCCGACGCCGTCACGCAGCGCTACAAGATCAACTGGGGCTCGCAGTCGCCGTCCGGCGCCGGGAGCACGCCGCGCGCGATACACACAGTGACCACGGCCGGCTTCCGAAGCACTCCTGAAGCCGTTTCACGAAGTTGATCATGCCCCGGCCGAGACCGGTTTCCGGGGCACTCGGCCCCCTGCGGAGCCCCCGGTCGGCGGACGCACCGGAAGGTGCACGGCCCATCTGCACGGCCATTTGGGCGCCGGTAACTTCTTTGCATCGTGTTCGCTGGGCTATCCGTTAGCAACCGGCCGTGTACTAGCCCGATCGTGTTACCACGAACCCCCTGAGTGACTGTTCGTTTGAGATAGATACCCATTCGATCCCCCCGCAGCGGCCTCAGGGCGGCTACAGTGCCTTCGACGACACCACTTTCGGTCTAAAGCTGGCGCGGCTGAACGGCCGAAGGTCCCGGTGCCGGTCGGGGGGCACGACCGACTCCAGGGAGGTAGTGACGTGGCTACCGTCGGCATTTCTCAGGCCGTCCGATCCACGCCAGCCGGTGCATTGCCGGCGAGCATGGTTCCGCACCCGCGGGAAGAGCTTTTTTCCGTGTTGGTGGTCGATGACCACCCGCTGTTGAGGGAGGCAATCGCAGCAAGACTCGCACAGATGGGTGCGGGTACCGTTCACGAAGCCGCCACGGTGGCCGAAGCGAGGGCGCGAGCACAGGCCACTGGGCCTTGTGACCTGGCGATCCTCGATCTCGGACTGCCGGACGGCAGCGGCATCGAACTGGTTACGGAACTCCGTAGCCACGGGTGGCCGCGCGTGGTGGTCCTCGCATCCTCGGACGACCCGTACGCGGTCCGCTCGGCCTTCCAGGCCGGGGCCCAGGCGTACCTGCTGAAGTCCGCGTCGCCGGTCGTAGTGACCGATGGCGTGCGGCGTGTACTCGAAGGCGGCGTTTACGCCGACCCGAGCGTGGCTCCGGTGCTCGCCACCGGGACCCGCGTCGCCGGCACCGACAACACCCCGCGCGAGCTTTCCGCTCGTGAGGTGGAGGTGCTCCAGCTGGTCGCCGACGGGCAGTCCAACAAGGAGATCGGCGAGGAACTTTCCCTCTCCGCTCTCACCGTCAAGTCCCACCTGTCTCGGATCGGGCGCAAGCTCGGCACGGGCGACCGGGCTCAGATGGTTGCGCTGGCCATGCGAGCCGGCGTCATCCGCTGACGGATAGACGAACCTCCCCACGGGGCGGGCGCACCAGGCGCGGTACGCCCGTCCCGTAGGGTCGTCAACCATGGAAAGCGCAGAAGCCGAGGACGCCGGGATGGAGATCGAGTCCGCAGGCGGACCCGTGCTGCTACGCGAACCCGCCGAGGGCACGCCCCCGGTGGTCACCGACCGGGCCGCACTGCTCGAAGCCTGTGAGCGGCTCGCCGCGGGCACCGGCGCGGTCGCCGTCGACACCGAACGCGCGTCCGGCTATCGGTACTGGCCCAAGGCCTACCTCGTCCAGCTGCGACGCGAGGGTTCCGGCACGGTCCTGATCGACCCGACCGAGCTCGACGACCTCACGCCGCTGAAGAACGTCCTCAACTCCCTGGAGTGGGTGCTGCACGCCGCCTCCCAGGACCTCCCCTGTCTCGCCGAGCTGGACCTGCACCCGGCGGCGCTGTTCGACACCGAACTGGCCGGCCGGCTGGCGGGCTACGAGCGCGTCGCGCTCGGGACGCTCGTCGAGCTGCTGCTCGGCTACACCCTCGAAAAGGGGCACAGCGCGGCCGACTGGTCGAAGCGGCCCCTGCCGGTCGACTGGCTGAACTACGCCGCCCTCGACGTCGAGCTGCTCATCCAGCTGCGCGAAAAGCTGGAAGCGGAGCTGGGCGCCCAGGGCAAGCTGGAGTGGGCGCAGCAGGAGTTCGAAGCCGTCCGCACCGCGCCGCCGCCCGCCCCGCGGGCCGAGCCGTGGCGCCGGACGTCCGGGGTGCACAAGATCCGCAACCCGCGGGGTCTCGCCGTGGTGCGCGAGCTGTGGCAGGCGCGCGACGAGCTGGCCCGCAAGCGCGACCGCGCGCCGAGCCGGATCCTCCCGGACAGCGCGATCATCAACGCCGTCACGGCCGACCCGAAGACCGTCGAAGAGCTGCAGGCGCTGCCGGTGTTCAGTGGCCGCGTGCAGCGCAAGTACACCGCGAGCTGGCTGCGGCACCTGCAGGCGGCCAAGGCGCTGCCGGCGAGCGAACTGCCTTCGCCGTCGCAGCCCACGGACGGCCCGCCCCCGGTGAACCGCTGGGCGGACAAGGACCCGGACGCGGCGGCAAGGCTGGCGGCGGCCCGCGCGGCCCTGTCGGCGATCGCGGAGGACCGCCGGCTGCCGGTGGAGAACCTGCTGCTGCCGGACCTGGTCCGCCGCACGTGCTGGCGTCCCCCGGCCCAGCTGGACGAGGACACGGTGGCCGACGTCCTGCGCGCGGGCGGAGCACGCCCCTGGCAGGTCGAGCTGACGGCGTCGGCGCTGAGCAAGGCCCTGCACGCCGCCGCGGCGACCTGACGCCGGTTCAGCCCATCGCTTCGCGGGCCGTGGCGAGGGCGTCGGCCATCTTCAGCGTCTCCAGGTGGCCGGGGCCCAGCACCAGCTCGAAGCCTTCGACCGCGTACTCGTACGCGGTCACGGCGTCGGCCCACTCGCCGCGGCGGAAGTGCACCCGGGCCACGACGCTTTGGGCCCGCAGCAACGCCGGATGGCCTGGCGGGAACGGCGCCGCCGCCAGGACCGCCCGCGCGTAGTGGTCGGCGTCGGCGAGGCGATCCGTCTCGGCCAGCACCCGGCTCAGCAGCAGCCGGGACTCCCACGTGGACCAGTCCTCGGGGCCGGGGAAGACCAGGCGCGTCCGCAGCACGGATTCCGCCAGCAACGCGGCTTCGGCGAACTCGCCGTTCAGGAACAAGGCGTAGGCCAGTTCGGTACGCACCTTCACCGGGTCGCCGGGATCTTCGGGCTGCTCGCGCAGGGCCTCGATCCACGGACCCGGCGCGCCCAGCTCGGCCTGGATCTCGCGGCGGACGGCCTGCACCTGCTCGTGCAGCGCGGGCCCGGTTTCGCGCAGTGTCTGTTCGGCCTCGTCGAACCGGCCCAGATCCGCCTGCGCACCGGCGATCCACACCCGGGATTCCGGGTGCCGGTCGAGCAGGGCCCGGCAGGCGTCGATCGCCGCCGCGTACCGGCCCGCGCGGTGCAGCGTGGCCGCCACCGCGAGGCGGCACTCGCGGACCACTTCGTGTTCCTGGCCCAGGACGTAGACGTACGTCCCCTCCAGCCAGGAGAACAACGCCAGCGCTTCATCGACCCGACCGGACTCCGCGCAGCGCAAGGCGATGCCGTACCAGGACGCCAGCGTGCTCCGGTGCCGCGCGCCGAACACCCGGCCCTGGTCCGCGACCAGTTCGCGCAGCCACACCTCGGTGGCCGGATCGCGGAGGTCGAGCAGCCGTTCCCCGATGTCCTGCCGCAACTCCAGCGCCTCGATGCTGTCACGCTTGCGCTTGCGGTCCAGTTTCGCGGTCAGCCACGTGATTTCACCGCGAAGCCGCTGGACGTCCACTAGTCGGTCGATGTCGCCAGGAGGGCGTGACCCCGCGCCCGCAGTTCTTCGGTCGGCTCCGGCAGCCCGGCCAGCCGGACGACGCCGTCGGCGCCTTCGCGGGTGTGGGCCTCGACGTCCAGTTCCGGGTCGTCGCGGCGGATCACCGCGATGCTCTCCACCAGGCCGAAAACGAGGTCCGTGCGGACGGCCGCCGGGACCACCCCCGCCGCCGCGAGCAGGTCGCCGTAGGCCGCCTTCAGTTCCGCGCGCTCGGCGCGGAACCGGGCCAGGTTGGCCGAACCGACCTCGGGCAGCAGGTACAGCGCGCCCAGGTTGTGCCGGGCGCCGCCGAGCAGGCCGATGTCCGCGTAGGCCAGGGCCCACAACCGGACGGCCACCGGCGCGTCCCCCGCGACCAGCCGCGCGGCCAGGACCAGCGACGGCCGGACGGTGCCGGCCAGCAGCGCGGCGAGAATGTCTTCCTTCGCCGGGAAGTGGTAGTAGAGCGACGCTTGGCGCAGCCCGGCGCGTTCGGCGATCGCGCGGGTCGTCGTCGCCGCGTAGCCGGCTCCGGTGAACAGTTCCCCCGCCGCGTCGAGCACGGCCTGCCGCGCGTCCGGGCGGCTCGCCGCGGCACCGTTCGCCCTGGGTCTGCCGACCCCCGCCCCTTTGACCACGGTGCCGATCCTGCCAGGTCCCCCTCCCGCTCCCGCGCACCGAGGTGGCGTTACCTCCGGGTGTCGCCGTTGACGGGTGGTCGCCGGATCGGTTAACCGAGCGGCAACACCGCGGAGATCATCACGTCGTGCCGCCGCCTTAATTTCTGTCATGCGATCGAAACCGCGGCGGTTCGAACCACGACCCTGGGAGCGTCCATGACCGACGATCTGGCCGGCTTCGGCTACCGCCAGGAGCTCCGGCGCTCCCTCGGCGGCTTCTCCGCCTTCGCGGCGGGCTTCTCGTTCGTCTCGATCCTGACGACCGTCTTCCAGCTCTTCGGTTTCGGCTTCACCTTCGGCGGCCCGCGGTTCTTTTGGACGTGGCCGGTCGTGCTCGCCGGCCAGCTGCTCGTCGCGCTGGTGTTCGCCGAACTCGCCGCCCGCTTCCCACTGGCCGGATCCGTGTACCAGTGGGCGAAACAGCTGACGCGCGGCTTCCTCGGCTGGCTCGCCGGCCGGATGATGCTGCTCGGCTGCGTCGTCGCCCTCGCGGCCGCCGCGATCGCGCTGCAGGTGGTACTGCCCTCGGTCTGGGACGGCTTCCAGGTCGTCGGCGGCGATCCCGCGGTGACGTCGCCGACCGGCGCGGCCAACGCCGTCCTGCTCGGCACCCTGCTGCTCCTGTTCACCACCGCCGTCAACGTCGGCGGCGTACGGCTGATGGCCCGGATCAACGACGTCGGCGTGGCGGCCGAACTGCTCGGCGTCGTGGTGCTGGTGACCGGGCTCGGCCTGTTCGCCGTCCGCGGCCCGCAGGTCGTGCTGCACGACGCCGCCGGCAGCGCGCCCGGGATCAGCGGCGTGCTCGCGTCGGCGCTCATGGCGGCGTACGTCCTCTACGGCTTCGACACCGCGGCGTCCGTCGCCGAGGAGACGAAGGACGCGCGAAGAGCGGCTCCGCGGGCGGTCCTGCGCGCCGTGCTCGTCTCCGGCGTCGGCGGGCTGGCCGTGGTGCTCACCGCGCTGATGGCCGCGCCGAGCCTCACCGACGGGCAGCTCGCCGGCCACGGCCTGCCGTACGTGATCACCGCCGTCTTCGGCGACACCCTCGGCCGGATCTTCCTGGCCGACGTCGCGATCGCCGTCGTCGTCTGCACCCTGACCATCCAGACCGGTACGGTCCGGCTGATCTACGCGATGGCCCGCGACGGCGCGCTCCCCGGCTCGGCGCGGCTGGCCGGGGTGAGCGCCCGGACCGGGGCGCCGGTCGCGCCCGCGCTGCTGTCCGGCGCGCTCGCGATCGGGCTGCTGCTGCTCAACGTCGGCAACCCGGCGCTGTTCAGCACGATCACCGGGACGTCGGTCGTGGTCGTCTACCTGGCGTACCTGCTGGTCACCGGGCCGCTGCTGGTCCACCGGCTGCGCGGGCGCTTCCCCGCCGAGCCCGGCCGGTTCTCCCTCGGCCGCTGGGGTGTCCTGGTGAACGGGGCGGCCGTCGCCTACGGCACGACGATGGTCGTGAACATCGCCTGGCCACGTGCGGAGATCTACGACGTCGCCGGTTCGGGCGCATCCTGGATGCTCTTGTTCCCGCTAGAGTTCGTCGGCGGCGCGCTGGTGATCGGCGCGCTCTGCTGGCTGCGGCTACGCCCCGCCCCCGCCCTCGAACCGGCCACCTGAGAGGACGTCCGATGAGCACGACCGCGACCACCTACGGCGCGCGTGACCACGCCCGCGCCCAAGCGGGCACTGTCGTCGACACGATGCCGTCGATCCCGGCGAGCACGTGGTCCTCCCCGCCACCGGGGGTCGCGCCCGAGGCGCTGACCTGGGCCGAGACGATCGCCGGTGGCGGATACACGCACAAGGTGCTGGCCCGCGGCACCCGGCTGCGGCTCACCGACGTCGAGGGTGACGCGTGCGCGCACCTGCTGCTGTTCAACGCCGATCAGCCCTGGGAGCGGCTGAACGTCGCCGACACGGTGAAGGTGCAGTGGAACGCCTACCTCGGCGGGTCCGTGGCGCTACTGTCGGACCAGGCCCGGGTGCTCGCGACGATCGTCGAAGACTCCAGCGGCCGCCACGACGCGCTGTGCGGGACGTCCACTGTGGACGGCAACACCGAGCACTACGGCGACGGCGCCCCGCAGGGCCTCTCCCCCGCCGGGATCCCGCTGTTCACCTTGGCCGCGGCGAAGAACGGGCTCGGCCCGCGCGACCTGCCGCCGAGCCTGTCGTTCTTCCAGGGCGTGCGCGTGGGTGCCGCGGGAGAGCTGGAGTTCACCGGCTCCGCGGGCGCCGGGAAGTCCGTGGACCTGCGGATCGAGATCCCGTCGATCGTGCTGCTCGCGAACGTGCCGCACCCGGTCGACCCGCGGCCGGGCTACACGGCGACCAGGCTCGAAGTTCTCGCCTGGCGGAACCATCCGTCCACTCCGGACAGACCCGAATGGACGCACACACCCGAGGCGCGGCGCGCCTTCGAGAACACCGCCGACTACCTGACCGCGAGGGGGATCGCGTGAGCACCGCGTACGAGTCCCAGCTGGAGCTCACCTTCGACGTCCCCGCGCGGGCGCCGTTCTCCCTCGTGCTGCGCCCGGGCCAGGAGCTGTCGATCATCGACCTCGGTGGCAACCAGGCCGTCGACTTCCTCTGCTACGACGCGAACGACACAGCGAAACGCTACAGCGCGGCGGCGACGATCGCCGCGCAGCGCAACATCTTCCTGACCACGGGCAGTGTGCTGCGCACCCAGGAAGGCGCGCCGCTGCTGACCGTCGTCGCCGACACCTGCGGGCGGCACGACACGCTCGGCGGCGCGTGCAGCAAGGAGTCCAACAGCCTGCGTTACGGCCAGCACACGCGATTCCAGCACGCGTGCGTCGAAAACTTCCTCTACGAGGGCGCGAAGTGGGGTCTCGGCAAGCGCGACCTCGTCAGCAACGTCAACTGGTACATGAACGTGCCGGTCGAGGCGGACGGCACCCTCGGCATCGTCGACGGGATCTCCGCGCCGGGCCTGGAGGTCCGGCTGCGCGCCGAGACCGACGTCCTGGTCCTGGTGTCGAACTGCCCGCAGATCAACAACCCGTGCAACGGGTTCGACCCGACACCGGTCCGGCTGGTCGTGACGGCTCCCGGAGGCGAAGCGTGAGACTGCTCGTCGCCAACCGCGGCGAGATCGCCGTCCGGATCCTGCGCAGCGCCAAGGAACTGGGCCTCGAGACCGTGGCGGTGTACTCCGACGCCGACCGCCTGGCCCCGCACGTCCGGCTCGCCGACCGGGCCGTCCGGCTCGGCCCGGCACCCGCGGCGGAGAGCTACCTGCGGGCCGACGCGATCATCGCGGCCGCGATCGAAACCAGCTGTGACACCGTCCACCCGGGCTACGGCTTCCTGTCCGAGGACGCGGCGTTCGCGCGGGCCTGCGAAGACGCCGAGCTCGCGTTCGCCGGCCCGTCCCCCGAGCACCTGGAGGTGTTCGGCAGCAAGCACACCGCGCGTGCGGCGGCGATCGCGGCGGGTGTCCCGCTGCTGCCCGGCACCGGGCTGCTGTCCGATGTGGACGAAGCGGTGGCCCGCGCGGCGGAAATCGGGTACCCGGTGATGCTCAAGGCCACCGGGGGCGGCGGCGGGATCGGGATGCGCGCGTGCGCCACGCCCGAGGAGCTGCGGTCCGCCTGGGACGGCGTGCGCGGCATCGCGGCCAAGAGTTTCGCCAGTTCCGGGGTGTTCCTGGAACGGCTGGTGCGCCACGCGCGGCACGTCGAGGTCCAGGTGTTCGGCGACGGCTTCGGCGAGGTCCTCGCGCTCGGCACGCGTGACTGCTCCCTGCAGCGCCGCAACCAGAAGGTCGTCGAGGAATGCCCGGCGCCGGACCTGCCCGACGCCGTCCGCCGGCACCTCGTCGACTCGGCGATCGCGCTGTGCTCGTCGGTGCGGTACCGCTCGGCGGGCACGGTCGAGTACGTCTACGACCCCGAGCGCGGCGAGGCGGCGTTCCTCGAGGTCAACACGCGCTTGCAGGTCGAGCACCCGGTCACCGAGGCGGTGTACGGCGTCGACCTGGTCGCCTGGATGCTGCGGCTCGCCCAGGGCGACCGCGCGATGTTCCGGGCCGTGCCGATCGCGCGCGGGCACGCCGTCGAGGCGCGGGTGTACGCCGAGGACCCGAGCGCCGGCCACCGCCCGAGCGCGGGCCTCGTCACGCGGTTCACGCGGCCCGCCGGCGCCCGGGTGGACACCTGGGTCGAACCGGGCACAACCGTCACCACGCACTACGACCCGTTGCTGGCCAAGGTGATCTGCACCGGCACCGACCGCGCGGACGCCCTGGCGAACCTGCGGACGGCCCTTTCCGCGACGCGCGTCGACGGCGTCCGGACCAACCTCGGGCAGCTGCGGGCCGCGGCCGCCGACCCGGCGTTCGGTGCCGCGGCCCATGACACGTCCACTTTGGACTTCGTCGAGGACACTGAGCCGAGGATCGACGTCGTGCGCGGTGGGACCATGACGACCGTCCAGGACTGGCCGGGCCGCACCGGATACTGGCACGTCGGGGTGCCGCCGAGCGGGCCGATGGACGACCGTTCGCTGCGGCTGGGCAACCTCGCGCTGGGCAACCCCGAAGGCGCGCCCGGCCTGGAGTGCACGGTGGACGGCGTCACTCTGCGCTTCTCCCACACCACCGACGTGTGCGTCACCGGCGCGCCGGCTTCGGTCTTCGTCGACGGTGCCGAAGTTCCCCTGTGGACACCCGTCGAGGTGCCCGCGGGCGCGACCCTCGACGTCCGGGCGTGCACGGCGGGGCTGCGCAGCTACGTGCTGATACGCGGCGGCATCGACGTGCCGGAGTTCCTCGGCAGCGCGGCGACGTTCACCCTGGGCCGCTTCGGCGGGCACGGCGGCCGCGCGCTGGCCGCGGGCGACGTCCTGGCACCCGGGCCGGTACCCGCGGACCCGGTCGTCGGCCCGGTGACCGACCGCCCGGAGTTCGCGTCGCACTGGACGATCGGCGCGCTCGAAGGACCGCACGCGGCCCCGGAGTTCTTCACCCCCGAAGACGTCGACACGTTCTACGCCACCGATTGGCAGGTCCACTTCAACTCGGCGCGCACCGGCGTCCGGCTCGTCGGACCGCGGCCGAAGTGGGCGCGCGCGGACGGCGGCGAGGCGGGCCTGCACCCGTCGAACATCCACGACACGCCGTACGCGATCGGGGCCGTCGACTACACCGGTGACCTGCCGATCCTGCTCGGCCCGGACGGCCCCAGCCTCGGCGGGTTCGTCTGCCCGGCGACGGTCGCCACCGGCGAACGCTGGAAGCTCGGGCAGCTGCGTCCCGGCGACACCGTGCGGTTCATCCCGGTCGACGCCGACCACGCGGCGGTCCTGCGCACACGGCCCGCGTCGGCGGTGACGCCCAGCCGCGCGGCCCGGGACGACGGCGGCGTCCTCACGCGACTGTCCTCTTCGGACGACGAGCCGTCCGTGACCTACCGGCGCAGCGGCGACGACAACCTGCTGATCGAGTACGGCGAGATGCACCTCGACCTGGCGCTGCGGATGCGGGTCCACGCGCTCGCCGAACGGCTCGCGGCCGAGGGCGTCCCGGGGATCGTCGACCTGACGCCGGGCATCCGGTCGCTGCAGGTGCACGTCGACCCGGACGCGCTGCCGGTCGGCAAGGCGCTCGGGCTGGTGCGGGAGCTGGAACGCGACCTGCCGCCGACGGCGGATCTCGTGGTACCGAGCCGCAGCGTCCGGCTCCCGCTGTCGTGGGACGACCCGGCGACGCGCGAGGCGATCGAGCGGTACATGACGGGCGTGCGCGACGACGCGCCGTGGTGCCCGTGGAACATCGAGTTCATCCGGCGCGTCAACGGACTGTCCAGTGTGGACGACGTCTACCGCACGGTGTTCGACGCGGAGTACCTGGTGCTCGGGCTCGGCGACGTCTACCTGGGCGCGCCGGTCGCGACGCCGCTCGACCCGCGCCACCGCCTGGTCACGACCAAGTACAACCCGGCGCGGACGTGGACGGCGGAGAACTCGGTCGGCATCGGCGGCGCGTACCTCTGCATCTACGGGATGGAGGGACCGGGCGGGTACCAGTTCGTCGGGCGGACCGTGCCGGTGTGGAACAGCTGGCGTGGTGCGGAACAGCCGTGGCTGCTGCGGTTCTTCGACCGGATCTCCTGGTACCCCGTGTCCGCCGACGAGCTGCTGGACCTGCGGGCGCGCTCGTCGGCCGGCCAGCTGGAGCTCGACGTCACCGACGGCTCGTTCGTCCTGGCGGACTACCAGAAGTTCCTTTCCGACAACGCTTCCGGCATCGCCGATTTCCGGGCGACGCAGGCGGCGGCGTTCGAGGCCGAGCGGCAGGCGTGGGCGGCGGCGGGCGAGTTCGACCCGAAACCGGAACCGGTGACACGCCCACCAGCGCGCGTCGAGGCCCCTCCGGGCGGCCACGTCGTCGAGGCACCGTTCGCGGCGACCGTGTGGCGGGTGGACGTCACAGTGGGCCAGCGCGTCGAGGACGCCCAGTCGCTGGTGGCCCTGGAGGCGATGAAGACGGAGGCGCGGATCCCGGCGCCGTCCGGTGGGAAGGTGGTCGAGGTGCTCGTGTCCCCCGGTGACCAGGTGGCGCCCGGCACGCCGCTGGTGGTGCTCGGATGAGCGTGCTGGAACGCGTGCGCGCGGCATACCGGCGCATCGAGCAGGTCGACCGGCCGGAGATCTGGATCGACCTGCGACCGGAAGCCGACGTCCTGGCCGAGGCGGCCGGTCTGGAGGAACGCGGACTGCCGCTCTACGGGAAGTTGGTGGCGGTAAAGGGCAACATCGACGTCGCCGGCCTGCCGACGACGGCGGGCTGCCCGGCGTACGCGTACCAGCCGGACGCGGACGCCCCCGTCGTCGCCCGGCTACGAGCGGCCGGGGCACTGGTGCTCGGCACGACGAACCTGGACCAGTTCGCCACGGGGCTGGTCGGCACGCGCAGCCCGTACGGCGCGGTCCGCAACGCCGTCGACCCGGCGTACGTCTCGGGCGGATCCAGTTCCGGCTCCGCGGTCGCGGTCGCCCTGGGGATCGTCGACCTGGCCTTGGGCACCGACACGGCCGGTTCGGGACGGGTGCCGGCGGCGTTCAACGGAATCGTCGGGCTCAAGCCGACGCCGGGCCTGCTGTCCACGGAAGGTGTCGTGCCGGCGTGCCGCAGCATCGACTGCGTCTCGATCTTCGCCCGGACGGTCGAGGAGGCGGCGTTCGCACTGACCTGCCTGGCGGAACCCGCCGAAGTCCACACCGGACGCTTCCGCATCGGCGTCCCCGCGGACCTAGGCCCGCTCGCGCCCGGCTGGGCGGAGGCGTTCGCCGCGGCAGTCGAGGACTACGCGGCGGCAGGCGCCGAGGTGACCACTGTGGACATCTCGGCGTTTCTTTCAGCAGCCGGACTCCTCTACGGCGGCGCGTTCGTGGCCGAACGCTACGCGGCGGTAGGCGAATTCCTGGACGCGCACCCGGACGACTGCGACCCGGTGGTCCACGGCATCATCACCGGAGCCCGCGACATCCGCGCGCACCACCTGTTCGCCGACCAGGAAACCTTGGCCGGCCTGCGATCCGAGGCCCTGGCCGTGGTAGCCGGCGTCGACGCGATCCTCCTCCCGACGACCACCGAGCACCCCACTATCGCCGAAGTCGCCGCGGACCCGGTCGCGGTCAACGCGCGCCTCGGCCGATTCACCAACTCCACCAACCTGTTCGGGCTGTCGGCGTTGGCGGTCCCAGCCGGGACGGTGTCCGGACGCCCGTTCGGCGTCATGCTGGTCGGCGCTGCCCACAACGACCTGAAGCTGGCCGCACTGGCGTCCCTACCGGGCCCCCGAGTGCCCCTGGTCGTCGTCGGCGCTCATCTTCGAGGTCAGCCTTTGAACCACGAACTGACCTCCCGTGGCGGCCGTTTCGTCTCCGAGGTCTCCACCTCTCCTGCTTACCGGTTGTACGCGTTGGACACCGTTCCACCCAAGCCCGGTCTAGTGCGGGTCGCGTCCGAGGGCGTTTCGGTGGCCGCGGAGGTGTGGACCCTTCCCTTGCGGGGCTTCGGCGAGTTCGTCTCGCGAATCCCATCCCCGTTGACCATCGGCAAGGTCGAGCTGGCGGACGGCCGCGAGGTGCCCGGCTTCTTGTGCGAACCATCGGCAACGGAGAGCGCAAAAGACATCTCACACACCGGCGGCTGGCTCGGCTACCTGCAGAGCTGAGCCCATCGCCGGATTCGAGGTGGGCTGCGTGCCGGGCTCTTTTCGACTGCGTGCCAGACTTGATCGGCTCCATGCCGATCTCTCGTCCGACTCTGCGGCGAACTCCCCGCCCGACCCTCAACCGAACCGTCGTCCGACTCTGCACCAGACTCCCGCCCGGCGCTCAACCGAGCCGTCGTTCAACTCTGCCACGAACTCCCCGCCCGACGCTCAACCGAGCCGCCATCCGACTCCGCACCCGACTCCCACCCAGTCCTCAACCGAGGTCCCACTCAGCCTTCTGCCGAGCCTCATCCATCTCCGTGCTGGGCTGCCAGTTCACCCCTGTCCCGAACCCTCGTCCGACTCTTACCGGGCCCTCGTCCAGCCCGGTGCCGGACTCCAGTTCGACTCCGCGCCGACCTCTCGTCCAGCCCTGACGGAGCCCTCGCCCTGCCCTGTGCCAGAACCCCGTTCGACTCCGCGCCGACCTCTTGTCCAGCCCTTACCGAGCCCTCGCCCAACCATGTGCCAGAACCCCGCTCGACTCCACGCCGACCCCTCGTCCAGCACCCGCCGAGCCGTCGCCCGGCACCGTGCCGCACTCCGTTCGACTCCAAGTTGACTCTCGTCCGCCCCCTTACTGAGCCCTCGCCCTGGCACTTGCCGGACTTCCATTCAACTCCGCGCTGGGCTCTTGTCCGACCCCTACCGAGCCCTCACCCAACTCCCTACCGGACCGCCGCTCAACTCCACAATCGAACTCTCGCCCGCCGCATACCGACATCCCGTCCCGCACTGGATTCCCGTTCGACTCCGCGCTGAACTCTCGCCCGCCTGCACCAGATTCCCGCCGACTCTCTACCAATCTCTCGCCCAACTCTCTACTGACCGGCGCCCAACTCCTCAGTTGAAGTCTCGCCCGAATCATGCCCAGCCCGTCCGCCACTGCACCGAATCCCGCGCAGCTCAGCCCGAAACTCCCGCCCAGCCTCTGTCGAACTCTCACCCGGCTCAACCCTGAACCCCGCCCGCTCCTCTACCCAACTCGCGTTGCGGCTCACCGTGGCGGACCGCACCGACGATCGCAAAGACAGGTCGACCTTGGAAGGGCCGAATCCCTCGCCCTACCCATGACTACCGTGCCCAGGTTTCAAGATGCGGCTTCGCCGCCCGCGTAGGAAATCGCCGCCTCCCGTGGTGCCGTCCTGAGATGCTCGGCAGGCGGCGATTCCCCACGCACCGACCTCTCCGCTCCCGTTTTGTCGGTGGTCACCAGTACTCTTGACATCGGGGGCTTCTCACGTCCGATCGTCACCACTTTCCTTACCCTGCAACAGAAGTTGCACTTCTCGCATCCACTTCCGATTCACTCTTTTCGGTGATGATCTTCGCTCAGGTGTTCGGTACTGTCGGTTGTGTGAGTACCGCGATCCTTCATCCCGCCGATCAGCAGCTGGCCTCCGCCGCGCTCGATCGTTACTGCGAGCTGGAACGCGCCATCTCTCACCTTCAAGCTCAGCAAACCCGTGTGCTCGCCGAGCTTTCCCGCTATGGCAGCACCGTTTCCGTTGCCGCCGAGGTCGCGCTCGCGGTTCATGCCGACGAGCGTTACGTCGCCACCAAAGTCGCCGATGCTCGCGCTCTCACCACCCGGCTCCCTCGTACCTTGGCCGCTCTCGATCGCGGAGACATCGACGGGTACAAGGCCCACACCGTCGCCGAACTCACCCGGACCCTCTCCGATGACCTGGCCCGCGAGGCCGATCTGGTCCTCGACGGGCGGCTGCTCAAGAAGCCCGCCAACCTGCGCCAGGCCGTCAACCGCGTCATCCACAACCTCGATCCCGAAGGCTACGAACGAAGATCCCGGCAGCGCCGGCGCGCCCGCACCGTGTCGCTGCTCCACCAGGACCACACCATGAGCACCCTGACCGCCGACCTCCCTTGCGAAGCCGCGTCCGCGATCTACGCGTCCCTCACCGCCGCGGCGAAGGGGCTTCGGCGGCTCGACAAGACCCGCACGCTCGACCAGCTACGCGCCGACATCCTCACCGACCGGCTCCTCAACGCCGCCAACGGTGACAGCAGCATCAAGACCCACGTCTATGTGTACGTCGACCTGCTCACCCTCACCGGCCTCAACAACGACGCCGCCTACCTGCCCGGCCACGGCCCCATCCCCGCGTGGCTCGCCCGCGACCTCGCCACGGCACCCAACTCGACGTGGTCCCGCCTGATCACCGACCCCGACACCGGCCAGCTCCTCAGCGTCGGCCGCACCAAGTACAAGCCACCCGCCGACCTCGACGACTACATCCGCGTCCGCGCCCGCACCTGCCAAACTCCCGGCTGCAACAACCCCGCCCAGTTCGGCGACATCGACCACACCACCGACTGGCAGCACCGCGGCGAAACCAGCGAAGTGGACCTACGAGGCAAATGCCGACACCATCACAAACTCAAAGACGAACCCGGCTGGACGTACCTCGCAGGCCCCGGCGGCACATCCATCATCAAGACCCCCGCCGGACGCATCTACACCAGCGAGCCGGAACCCTTCCACGAACCCAGGAGACCACCCGAAGACCCACCGCCACCCTGATCACGCGCGACAAGACCCGAGCGCGTCGCCGGAGCACCGGCAGGACCCGAAAGGATCGCGAAGCCCAACGGCCCTACATTCCCCGTCACGCCACAACCCATAACGGTCAACGGCGAATCCCGGCATCCACCTGGTAACGACCCTCAAACCCCGCCGCCGGCACGCCGATGAATCACGTAGCGACCCTCCGGAGGCGGCCATGACGACGGCGACCACATCCCCGCAGACCACGCTCGTCCACTCCTACCTCTTCCTGCGGCGCGCGATCGGCCTGATCGGGCTCGCGTTGCCGTTCGTGCTGATCCTCGGCAAACAGCTCGTCCAGGGCGGCGACCTCATCGGCTCGCTCAGCGGCTACTACTACAGCGACCTGCGGGACGTCTTCGTCGGCGCGATGTGCGCCGTCGGGGTGTTCCTGCTCGCCTACTACGGCCACGACTACGTCGACAACATCGCGAGCACCGTGGCCGGGCTCGGCGCGATCGGGCTGGCGCTCTTCCCCACCACGCCCGGCGCGGCCGCGACGACCTGGGACCGGACCTCCGGCGTCCTGCACCTGTCGTTCGCGGTGGTGTTCTTCCTGAGCTTGGCCTACTTCTGCCTGCGCCTGTTCCCGCACGACGGCGAGCAGGCACCCGGCACGAGCGTGGTCTACCGCACCTGCGGCGGCGTGATCCTGGCCTGCCTGGTGCTCATCGCCCTCACGAGCTACCTCGGGCTCGTGCCGGCGGTGCACCCGGCGCTGTGGCTGGAGAGCGTCGCGGTGTGGGCGTTCGGGGTCGCCTGGCTGATGAAGGGGCAGACGATGAACCCGTGAGTGTGCCTTAGCCCACTCGACCGGGCCACACCACTGGTTACCCGTGGGTAACAAGGGCTATCGTGCGGTCAACACCGTCTACTTTCTGGAGCATTCGTGGCCGCACCAGCAACGCCGCTTGCGCCGAACGCGCGAGGGGTACGCAACGTCGCCTTCGTCGAGGGGGTACGGACCCCCTTCGGCAAGGCCGGCGACAAGGGCATCTACGCCGGGACCCGGGCCGACGACCTGGTCGTCAACGCCATCCGGGAGCTGCTGCGGCGGCATCCGGAGCTGCCGCCCGAGCGCGTCGACGAGGTGGCCATCGCCGCCACCACGCAGATCGGCGACCAGGGCCTGACCATCGGCCGCACGGCCGCGCTGCTCGCCGGGCTACCGAAGTCGGTGCCCGGCTTCGCCCTCGACCGGATGTGCGCCGGCGCCATGACGGCCGTCACGACCACCGCGTCCGGCATCGGCTTCGGCGCCTACGACATCGCGATCGCCGGCGGCGTCGAGCACATGGGCCGGCACCCGATGGGCGAGGGCGTCGACCCGAACCCGCGGATCATCGCCGACAAGCTGGTCGACCCGACCGCGCTCGTCATGGGCCAGACCGCCGAGAACCTGCACGACCGGTTCCCGGACATCACCAAGCTGCGCACCGACACCTACGCCGCGCGCAGCCAGGAGCGTTACGCCGAAGCGGTCAAGACCGGCAAGATCGGCCCCGAGCTGGTCCCCGTCGCCACCCGTTCGAAGGAACTGGGCTGGGGCCTGGCCACCGAGGACGAGCCGCCGCGGCCCGGCACCACGCTGGAGACGCTCGCCGGGCTGAAGACGCCGTTCCGCCCGCACGGCCGGATCACCGCCGGCAACGCCGCGGGCCTCAACGACGGCGCGACCGCGTCGCTGCTGGCCGACGAGGACACCGCCCGCGAGCTGGGCCTGCCGGTCGCGATGCGGCTGGTCGGTTACTCCTTCGCGGGTGTCGAACCCGAGGTCATGGGCATCGGCCCGGTGCCGGCCACCGAGAAGCTGTTCAAGCGCACCGGCCTGAGCATCGACGACATCGGCCTGTTCGAGATCAACGAGGCCTTCGCCGTGCAGGTGCTGGCCTTCCTCGACCACTTCGGCATCGCCGACGACGACCCGCGCGTGAACCAGTGGGGCGGCGCGATCGCGTGCGGCCACCCGCTGGCCTCGTCCGGCGTCCGGCTGATGACGCAGCTCGCGCGCCAGTTCGCCGAGCGGCCCGACGTGCAGTACGGCATCACCACGATGTGCATCGGCATCGGCATGGGCGGCACCGTGATCTGGGAGAACCCGGCCTTCGAGGGGGCGAAGTAATGACTTTCACCGCTGAAGAAGCGAAGGCCGCGTTCCCCGACGAGGTCGTCACGAACGCCGTGACGCGGCTGGTCAAGGTGCCCGGACTCGACAAGCCGGTCGCCCTGATCACGCTCGACAACGGCCACGACCACACCCGGCCGAACACCTTCGGCCCGCAAGGGCTCGTGTCGCTCAACACCGCGCTGGACAAGGCGTTCGAGGCCGAGCCGGCCGCGATCGCCGTCACCGGCAAGCCGTTCATCTTCGCCGTCGGCGCGGACCTCTCCGGTGTCGAATCCGTGAGCGACCCGAAGCTGGCGCGCGAGATCGCCCAGACCGGGCACGACGTGTTCCGCCGCCTCACCGAGACGAAGATCCCGACGTTCGGGTTCATCAACGGCGCGGTCATGGGCGGCGGGCTCGAGCTCGCGCTGTCGTGTCACTACCGGACGCTCTCGGAGAACACCGCCGCGATCGCGTTCCCCGAGGTCTTCCTCGGCCTGTTCCCGGGCTGGGGCGGCACGCAGCTGCTGCCGAACCTCATCGGCCCGGACGCCGCCGTCACCGTGATCATCGAGAACGCGCTGGCGCAGAACAAGATGCTCAACGTCAAGAAGACGGCCGAGCTGGGCATCGTCGACGCCGTCTTCGGCTCGGCGGACTACCTCGAGCAGTCGCTGCTGTGGCTGGCGAAGGTCGTCAACGGCGAGATCACCCCGGCCCGTCGCGAGATCGACCGCGGCGCCGAGTGGGACACCGCCATCGCCCGCGCGAAGTCCCTTGTGGACGGCCGGACGCACGGCGCCTCCCCGGGCGCGACCAAGGCCGTCGAGCTGCTGGAGCTGGCCCGCGAGAACGACTTGGACCGTGGCTACGCGGCCGAGACGGACGGCCTGGCCGAGCTGCTCATGTCCGACGTCCTGCGCGCCGGGCTGTACTCGTTCAACCTGGTCAACAAGCGCGCCAAGCGCCCGGCCGGCGCGCCGGACAGGAACCTGGCGCGCAAGGTGAACAAGGTCGGCATCGTCGGCGCCGGCCTGATGGCCAGCCAGCTCGCGCTGCTGTTCGTGCGACGGCTGAAGGTGCCGGTCGTGCTGACCGACGTCGACCAGGCGCGCGTCGACAAGGGCGTCGGGTACGTCCACGACGAGATCGACAAGCTCCTGGCCAAGAAGCGCGTCTCCCCGGACGGCGCCAACCGGCTCAAGGCGCTCGTCTCCGGCTCGCTCGACAAGGCCGCGTTCTCCGACGCCGACTTCGTCATCGAGGCGGTGTTCGAGGAGCTGGGCGTCAAGCAGCAGGTGTTCGCCGAGCTGGAGCAGCACGTCTCCCCCGAGGCGATCCTGGCGACCAACACGTCGTCGCTGTCGATCACCGCGATGGCGTCGAAGCTGCAGCACCCCGAGCGCGTGGTCGGCTTCCACTTCTTCAACCCGGTGGCCGTGCTGCCGCTGCTGGAGATCGTCCGCGGCGAGCAGACCGACGACGCGTCGCTCGCGACGGCGTTCTCGGTCGGCAAGCAGCTGAAGAAGTCCAGCGTGCTGGTGAAGGACGCTAGCGCGTTCGTCGTCAACCGGCTCCTGCTGCGCTTCCTCGGCGAGGTGCTGGTGGCGGTCGACGAGGGCACGCCGTTCGAGGTCGCCGACGGCGCGCTCGAACCACTCGGCCTGCCGATGTCGCCGCTGACGCTGATGCAGCTCGTCGGCCCGGCCATCGCGCTGCACGTCGGCGAGACGCTGCACGAGGCGTTCCCGGACCGGGTCACGGTCAGCGACAACCTCGCCAAGTTCGTCAAGGCGGGCAAGAAGGGCGTCTGGGTCTGGGACGACAAGGGCAACCAGTCGCCCGACCCCGAGGTCGTCGAGCTGTGGACGCAGGGCGACAAGCCGTCCACCTCGGAGCAGGTGCGTGAGCGCGCGCTCTCGGCCATCGCCGAGGAGATCCGGATCATGCTCGACGAGGGCGTGGTCGCCGAGGCGCAGGACATCGACCTGTGCCTGATCCTCGGCGCCGGCTGGCCGTTCTGGAACGGCGGCATCACGCCGTACCTGGACCGCTCCGGTGTGTCCGAGCGCGTGAACGGCAAGCCGTTCCTCGCCCCGGGCGTCGCGTCGGTCCCGGCTTCCTGACGGATCAGTATTCGCCCTCGCGAGGGCACTTCGGCGGCGGCGCGGTGACTTTCAGCTGCGCCGCCGCCGCGTTCAGGTCGTTGACCTGCACCTGATCGGCGTTCGTGATGCGGGCGTGCAGCTCCCGCGCCCAGGCGTCCAGGTCCGTGCCCGGAACCGCGAGCAGCGACACCGACGCGGGCAACGCGTCGGGCTGGGTCGCCTGCAGCAACTCGGGCTGGTCCTTGAAGACGTCCTTGAACCGGGCGAACGCCTCCGCTTTGGTCTGGACGAACACCCGCCGCGCCTTCGGGTCGTCGTGGAAGGTGTCCGCGGCCGTGCGCATCTCCGTGTCGGTCCGGAAGTACACCGCGACCGACGCGCACAGGTTGTGCCCGGCCAGCGGAACGGGGTTCGTATCCACCGGCAGATCGGGCGGCCGCAGCAGCGCCGCGACGAAGAACGCGAGCCCCACTCCGGCGCCCAGGGCCGCCGCGACGACCGGGACCACGATCCGGACCAGCGACCTCGGTTTCTCCACCACACCGAGGATCACAGCACACCCCGGCCGTCTTCGGCCGCCGGACACGGTCCGTTCACCGGCACGGCGCAGCGCGAAGGGCGGCTGCCGAGGTGCGGGGGTCACGTGCAGCGAACTGCCTGCGACGACAAGGATCCGGCGGCGACGGGCTGACCGCTAGCCGACCGGCAGGTGCACCGTCACCGCGAGCCCGCCACCGACGATCGGCTCCGCCGTCACGCTGCCGCCGTGGGCGTGGACCGCCGCGCGGACGATCGACAACCCCAGGCCCGCGCCGAAGCGGGCCGTGCGGGCCACGCCCGCGCGGCGGAACGGCTCGAACAGTTCCGGCACGACGGCCGGGTCCACGAGACCGCCCGACGAGCGGACGCGCAGCACCGACCACTGCGGGCCCGGCTGGGTCACAACGTCCAGCCAGCCGTTGTCGACGTTGTGGCGGACGGCGTTCTCCAGCAGGTTGCCCGCGATCCGTTCCAGCAGCGCGGGATCGCCGAACGTGGGCGCCGGCGCCACCGTGAACGCGGCCCGGATCCCGCGCTGCTCGGCCTCGACGCGGGCCGAGCGCCAGGCCCGGTCGACGACCACCGCCAGGTCCACCGGCTCGCGGACCCCGAGGCCCGCGCCGTCCGTGCGGGCCAGCAGCAGCAACGAGTTCACGAGCAGGCCGGCGCGTTCGGTCGCGTCGCGGACCACCCCGCCCATCCGGCGCAGCTCGGCCACGTCGGCGTCTTCGTCGGCGAGCGTGACGTCCAGTTCCGTGCGGATCACCGACAACGGCGTCCGGAGCTCGTGGCTCGCGTTCGCGACGAAGTGCCGCTGCGCGTCGAACGCGGCCTGCAGCCGGTCGAGCATGTCGTCGAACGTGCCGGCCAGCTCGGCCAGCTCGTCGCGCGGGCGGACCTCGCCGATCCGCTCCCCCATCGACTCGATCGACAGCCGACGCGCCGTGCCGGTGATCTCGCGCAGCGGGAGCAGCACGCGGGAGGTGAACGTCCAGGCGAGGATCGCCGCGGCCGCCACCACCAGCAGGAACGAGATCGAGCCGAACAGCAGCATCCGGTTGCGGGCGTGCACGCGCAGGTGCTCCGCGAGCGTCGAGGCGTCCACCTGGACGCCGTCGACGACCACGGTGCTGCCCGGCGGCATCTGCGGGACCGCGTCGAGCGAGTCCCGCACCAGCGTCCAGGCCAGCCAGAGCAGCAGCAGGCTGACGGCGGCGACCAGCACGGTCGCCAGCAGGGTGATCCGGGCGCGGAGGCTGCGGGTGCCCGGCAGGTTCACGCGCGCGGCGTGCCGGGCTCCGGCACCCGGTACCCGGACCCGACGACGGTCTCGATGATCCCCGGCTCGCCGAGCTTCTTGCGCAGCGTCATGACGGTGACCCGGACGGTCGTGGTGAACGGGTCGGCGTTCTCGTCCCAGACCCGTTCGAGCAGCTCTTCGCTGCTGACGACCGAACCGGCGGCCGAGAGCAGCACCTCGAGGACGCCGAATTCCTTGCGGGTCAGCTCGACCGGCCCGCTGGCGCGGCGCACGGTGCGCTTCGCCGGGTCCAGCTCGACGTCACCCGCGGTCAGCAGCGGCGGCGCGGCCGGCGTGGCCCGGCGGCCCAGGGCCCGGACCCGGGCGACCAGCTCGGGGAAGGCGAACGGTTTCGCGAGGTAGTCGTCGGCGCCGAGCGACAGCCCCTCGACCCGGTCCGACACCGAACTGCTCGCGGTCAGCATCAGCACCCGCGTCAGCTCGCCGGACGCGACGATCTCGCGGCACAGCTCGTCACCGGACATCCCGGGCAGGTCCCGGTCCAGCAACACGACGTCGTACCGCGTGACGGCGGCCTTCTCATGACCGTCGTCGCCCGTGAGCGCGACGTCCACCGCCATGCCTTCGCGGCGCAGGCCACGGGCGATCGCGTCGGCCAGGGGTTCTTCGTCCTCGACTACCAAAACTCGCACCGGACCACAATCCCATATTTTCCTGAGAGTGCCCTTTAAGGACTATGTGTGTCCGGTGTGGCCCAGCGCAGCGCGAACCACAGCCGCATCCGGGTCTCCGGGTCCGCCAGGTCCACGTCCAGCGCGCGCTCCGCCTGCGCGATCCGGTGCCGGACGCTGTTGCGGTGCACGCCCAGGGCCGTCGCGGTCGCCTCCCAGCCGCCGTGGTGGGCCAGCCACGTGCGCAACGTCGGCACCAGTTCCCGGTCCCCCGCCCGGTCCAGGGCCAGCAGCGGCCGCAGGGCCCGGGCCGCGAACTCGCGGGACGCGTCCGGCGCCACCAGCGCGTCGAAGTCGAGCGGGCCGCTGCCGGCGAGCACCGGGCGGCCGAGGGCCACCGCCCGCTCCAGCAGCAGCTCCACCTCGGCGACGGCGTCGGCCAGGCGCTCGGCCGGGACCGGGGAGCCGGCCGCCGCGAGCCAGCCGTGCGCGCGCAGGTCCTCCAGGTCACCCGGCGAAGGGCCGGTGATCGCGACGAACCGCGGGCCGGGCCGGACCTCGACCAGTGGTGTGTCCAGCCGCGCGCGCAACCAGTCCGGACGCAGGGCCACCTCGCCGGGTCCGCGGCGGTACGGCGCCCCGGCGACCAGCCGGCAGGTGCCGGACCCCAGCACCGCCCGCGCGACGCCGTCGGCCGACGCTTGTCCGAGCAGCAGCCCGGTGGCCGCCGCACCCAGCTCGGCCGCGTCGGAACCGGCGCGCCCGACCAGGCCGAGCAGGGCCGCGCCGACGGCGAGGATCGCGCGGTCGGCGCTGTCGAACCGGCGGGTGCGGCCGGTGACCACCAGGTGCGACGCCGTCGCCTGCGGGTACACCGGCTGGACCACGACGACCTCGCCGCCGGCCAGCTCGGTCGTCGCGCTGCGGATCCCGCTGCCGGACCGCACGGTGGCGACCAGCTCGCGCACCTCGGGTGGCAATGGCGTGGGCGCGTCGTGGGCCGAGGCCAGCACGTCCCCGGCGCCGACCAGCGCGACCCAGGAGCGCAGCCGGTCCGCAAGCGCTTCCGTCAGCTCGCCGAGCCCGCCGCCGGCGGCCCGCGTCAACGCCTCCCGGGCCGCGGTGATCCGCCGTTGCTCCCGCTGGCCCGCCTCGGTCAGCGCGACCGAGACGGCCCGGTTGATCGCCAGGAACGGCGTCCGCGGCGGCACCACCAGCAGCGGCAGCCCGTGCCGCGCACAGGCTCGCCGCAGCGGTTCGGGCAGTGTCTCCGAGACCGTCGGGGTGAGCCCGAAGCCGAGGGCCGTCACGCCGGCTTCGCGCAGACCGCGCACGTACCGGTCGACGTCCTCGGGCAGGTTCACCCCGGCGGTGAGGATCAGCTCCTCGCCGATCAGGTACGGCGCGGGGTCGCGCAGCTCGCTGACGTGCGCCCAGCGCACCGGGGCGTCGAGCGCGCCCGGCCGCAGCGTCTCGGGGACGACGTCGAGCGCGAGCTCCCGGTTGCCGACGACGTCCCGTAACGGGACATTCACTTCGGTGGACCAGGGATCCGCGTTCTGGGTCATTACGTCCTCAAGTAGAGCAAGCGAAGGATGGATCGTCCCATGCCGGAGGGGTGGCCCGCGAACCTACGGTGACCCGAACACCACCGAAGAGGTAAGGAGGACCACCGTGACCGGGGACTACGTGGTGATCGCGCTCTACATCGCGGGGATGCTCGGGGTCGGCTGGTACGGCCTCCGGCTCGCGAAGACGAAGTCCGACTACCTCGTCGCCGGGCGGCGGCTGGGCTGGTTCATGTACTCCGGCACGATGTCGGCCGTCGTGCTCGGCGGCGCGTCCACCGTCGGCGGCGTGAAGCTCGGCTACACCTACGGCATCTCCGGCGCCTGGCTGGTACTCACCATCGGCGTCGGCATCCTGGTGCTGCACGCGGTGTTCGCGCGCCGGCTGGTGCGGCTCAAGGTCTACACCGTCGGCGAGATGCTCGACCTGCGCTACGGCGGCAACACCAGCGCCGTGTCCGGCATCGTGATGTGGGGCTACACCCTGATGCTCACGGTGACCTCGACGCTGGCGTTCGCCACCATCTTCAAGGTGCTGTTCGACCTGCCGAACTGGGCCGGCATCGCCATCGGCGGCGCGATCGTGGTGCTCTACTCGGTGCTCGGCGGCATGTGGTCGATCACGCTCACCGACATCGCCCAGTTCGTCATCAAGACCATCGGCATCCTGGCGATCCTGCTGCCGGTCGCGATCAGTTCCGCCGGCGGCTTCAGCGGCATGAGCGAGAAGCTCGACCCGAGCTTCTTCAGCTTCACCTCGATCGGCACGGACACGATCGTCACGTACTTCGTGATCTACACCTTCGGCCTGCTGATCGGCCAGGACATCTGGCAGCGCGTGTTCACCGCCCGCACCCCCGCGATCGCGACGTCCGGCGGCATCACCTCCGGCGTCTACTGCCTGGTCTACGGCGTCGCCGGCGCGCTGATCGGGATGGCCGCCCACGCGCTCTACCCGGACCTCGGCAGCGCGCAGGACGCCTTCGCGACGATCGTCGAGCGCTTGCTGCCGACCGGCGTCCGCGGGCTGGTGCTGGCCGCCGCGCTCTCGGCGATGATGTCGACCGCCAGCGGCGCGCTGATCGCCTGCGCCACCACCACGACGTCCGACCTGCTCACCAAGCTGGGCCTGAAGAACAGCGAAACCGGCGAAGTGCGCCGCAACCGGATCACCACGCTCGTGCTCGGCCTGGTCGCGATCGGCATCGCGATGATCGTCGACGATGTCGTCAACGCGCTCACCATCGCCTACGACATCCTGGTCGGCGGCCTGCTGGTGGCGATCGTCGGCGCCCTGTTCTGGAAGCGCGGCACCCGCCAGGGCGCGTACGCCTCGATGATCGCAGGCACGGTGTCCGTGGTGACGTTCATGATCATCGACGGCGTCGAGGCCAACACCCCGATCTACTGGGGTCTGGGCGCGAGCCTGCTGGTCTACCTGGCCGTCAGCTTCGCCACACCCCGCACGTCCGACTCGATCCTCGCCGTGTGGACCTCCCGCCTGAACGGCGGAGACACCCCCACGCCGATCCCGGAACAGGAGCCCAGCAGTGCCTAACATCGGACCCCTCGACTCGTCGCGGATCCCCCGGTTCGCCGGCTTCGCCACCTTCGCGCGGCTGCCGCGGATCGACCAGGTCCCGCACGCCGACGTCGCCGTCGTCGGGGTGCCCTTCGACTCCGGGGTGTCCTACCGGCCCGGCGCGCGGTTCGGCCCGGCCGCCGTCCGCGAGGCGAGCCGGCTGCTGCGGCCCTACCACCCCGAGCTGGACGTCTCGCCGTTCGCCGAGATGCAGGTGGTGGACGCGGGCGACATCGCCGTCAACCCGTTCAACATCGGCGAAGCGATCGAGACACTGCAGCAGGAAGCCGAGGCGCTGCAGGCGAACGGGACGCGGCTGGTGACCGTCGGCGGCGACCACACGATCGCCCTCCCGTTGCTGCGGGCGGCGGCGAAGAAGCACGGACCCGTGGCGTTGCTGCACTTCGACGCGCACCTCGACACCTGGGACACCTACTTCGGCGAGCCGTACACCCACGGCACCCCGTTCCGGCGGGCGTCGGAGGAGGGCATCCTCGACACGAGCGCGCTGTCGCACGTCGGCACGCGCGGGCCGCTGTACGGCAAGCGGGACCTCGAAGAGGACCGCCGGCTCGGCTTCGGCATCGTGACCTCGGGCGACGTGATGCGCCGCGGTGTCGGCGAGACCGTGGACGCTCTGCGGCAGCGGATCGGCGACCGGCCGCTGTACGTCTCCGTCGACATCGACGTCCTCGACCCGGCCCACGCGCCCGGCACGGGCACCCCGGAAGCCGGCGGGATGACCAGCCGCGAGCTGCTGGAAATCCTGCGCGGCCTGCGTGACCTCAACCTGATCGGGGCCGACGTCGTCGAGCTGGCCCCCGCTTACGACCACGCCGAGATCACCGCCATCGCGGCCTCCCACGTCGCCTACGACCTGGTGAGCCTGCTGACCTTGGGGAAGAGCGCATGACGGACACCGAACGCATCGGCGGCGACGTCGTCGTCGAAACGCTGCGCGCCTTGGGCGCCGACACCGTCTTCGGCCTGCCGGGCCAGCACGCCCTCGGCCTGTTCGAAGCCCTGCGGCGCGCCGACGACCTGCGTCTGATCAGCGCGCGCGTCGAGAACAACCTCGCCTTCGCCGCCGACGGGCACGCCCGCGCGCGGCTCACGGCGAACCCGGACGGCCCGGTCCCGGTCACGCCCCTCGTGGTCTCCACCGGCCCCGGGGCGTTGCTGACGTTGGCTTCCCTGCAGGAATCCCGCGCCGCGTCGGTGCCGGTGCTCGGGATCTCCAGCCAGATCCCGGTCGCCGGGCTCGGCGGTGGCCGTCACGGGTACCTGCACGAGCTTCCCGACCAGCAGGCCAGCTTCGCAGGCGTCGTGAAGTCGGTGCACGTCGTGCGCCGCGCGAGCCAGATCCCGACCGCGCTGCGCGAGGCCTGGACGTCGGCGTCCACCGCGCCCTACGGCCCGGTGTGGGTCGAGATCCCCCAGGACGTGCTGCTCGGCCCGGCCGGCGTCCCGCCGATCACGTCGGTCTCGGCCGCGCCCGCTCCCCTGGCGCCGCTGCCGGAGCTGGTCACCGCGGCGGCGGACCTGCTGGCCGCGGCGGCGAACCCGGTCATCCTCGCCGGCGGCGGCGCGCTGCGGTCCGGCGCCCACGCCGAGCTGACGGCACTCGCCGAAGCGTTGCGCGCGCCCGTGCTGTCCACCTTCGGCGGCAAGGGGGTCTTCGGCTGGGACCACGAGCTGTCCGGGCAGTCGTGGCTGGAAGACTGGCACAGCACGGAGTTCCTGGCGGACGCCGACGTCCTGCTGGTGCTGGGCTCCGGGCTCGGCGAGCTGTCCAGCAACTACCGCGAGTTCGCGCCGCGCGGGCGCGTCATCCAGGTCGAGGCCGACCTGGGCAAGCTCGAGTCGAACTACCCGGGCCTGGGCATCCACGCCGATGTCCGGCTCACGCTGCAGGCCCTTCTGGAGTGGGTGCCGATGCGGCGTTCGGACGGCCGGGCCGAGGCGGCGGTCTCCGGGCTTCTGGAGCGCGTCGAGTCGCGGTTGGACGGTCAGGATCTGGCTGTCGAACGCAAGCTCGTCGACGATGTCCGTGCGGCCGTCCCCGACGGCACGCAGACGTTCTGGGACATGACGATCGCCGCGTACTGGGCCTGGTCGGTGTGGAACCCCGAGGGCGCGCCGATCCACACCTCCCAGGGTGCGGGCGGGCTGGGCTACGGCCTGCCGGGCGCGCTCGGCGGCGCCGCGGCGACCGGCGGGCCCACGCTGGCCGTGTCCGGCGACGGCGGCGCGATGTACGGCGTCGCCGAGCTGGCCACCGCCGTCCAGCAAGGCCTGGACGTCACGTGGCTGATCGTCGACGACGGCGGGTACGGCATCCTCCGCGAGTACCTCACCGGCGCCTTCGGCCAGTCGACGGCCACCGAGCTGGCCCGGCCGGACTTCGTGGCGCTGGCGCGGTCGTTCGGTGTCGCCGCGACGCTGTCCACTTTGGACACGGTCGGCGCCGATCTCGCCGAGGCGTTGCGCACGCCAGGACCGTCCGTCGTGGTCCTGCCCGCCCTGCTGAAGATGTTCGAGCCGACCCACCTGGAGAAGTCATGACGCTCGACCTGACCGACCCGGCGACCGGCGAAGTGTTCGGCGCCAGCCCGATCGCCGGCCAGTCCGATGTGGACAGCGCGCTCGAATCGGCCGCGCGGGCGTTCACGGTGTGGCGGCGCAGCACCCCGGCGCAGCGGCAGCTCGCGCTGCTGAAGATCGCCGACGCCCTGGAGGCCCGCGCGGCGGAGTTCGCCGACCGGGAAGTGCGGGAGACCGGCAAGATCCGGTCCGTCGTGCTGGACGAGGAGATCCCGGAGTGCGTCAGCGCCCTGCGGTTCTTCGCCGGGGCGGCGCGGCACCTGGAGGGCACCGCGGCCGGGGAGTACGCGCCGGGTCACACGTCGGTGATCCGCCGCGAGCCGGTCGGCGTCTGCGCGCAGATCGCGCCGTGGAACTACCCGTTGATGATGGCGATCTGGAAGATCGCGCCGGCCCTGGCCGCCGGCAACACCGTAGTGCTCAAGCCGGCCGAGACGACCCCGTCGACCGCCGTGCTGCTGGCCGAGGTCGCCGCCGAGTTCCTGCCCGAAGGCGCTTTCACCGTTCTGACCGGCGATCGCGACACCGGCCGCGCCCTGGTCAGGAACCCGATCACGGCTCTGGTCTCGATCACCGGGTCGACGCGGGCGGGCATCGACGTCGCCACCGTGGCGGCCGCCGACCTCAAGCGCACCCACCTCGAGCTGGGCGGCAACGCGCCGCTGCTGGTCTTCCCCGACGTCGACCTCGCCTCGACGGCCGAAGGCATCGTGGGCGCCGCGTTCTACAACGCCGGGCAGGACTGCACCGCGGGCAGCCGGGTGCTGGTGCACGCCTCGATCCACGACGACTTCGTCGCGGAGCTGACCAAGACCGCCGTCGCGCAGACCCCGGGCGTCGACTTCGGGCCGCTCAACAGCCGCGCGCAGTTCGACCGCGTCCAGGGCCTGATCGAGCGGCTCCCGTCGCACGCGCGGATCGAGACCGGCGGGGTCCGGCACGGCGACCGTGGGTTCTACTTCTCCCCCACGGTGATTTCGGGGCTGCGCCAGGACGACGAGATCGTCCAGGAGGAGATCTTCGGGCCGGTCATCACGGTCCAGTCCTTTTCGGACGAAGACGAGGGGGTCGCGCTGGCCAACGGCGTGCCGTACGGGCTGGCGTCGTCGGTCTGGACGCGGGACCTCGCGGTCGCCGCGCGCGTCTCGGCCGACCTGGACTTCGGCTGTGTGTGGGTCAACACGCACGGCCCGCTGGTCGCCGAAATGCCGCACGGCGGGTTCGGCCACTCCGGGCACGGCAAGGACCTCTCCTCCTACGCCTTCGCCGAATACACCCGCGTCAAGCACGTCATGACGCGGTTCGCGTGAGCGGCGGGATCACCGAGGTCGAGCAGCACGGGATCGCGCCGATCCCACCCGCCGAACAGACGTCCCGCCCGCGTGACCTGTTCCGGATGGCGTTCGGCGGCGCGAACACGTTCGCCACGATCATCCTGGGCACGCTGCCGATCGCGTACGGCCTGAGCTTCCGGGCCGCGCTGGCGGCGACGGCGATCGGCGTGGTACTCGGCGGGCTCGTGCTGGCCCCGATGGCGTTGTTCGGCCCGCGCACCCGCACGAACAACGCGGTGTCGTCCGGCGCGCACTTCGGCGTCGTCGGGCGGTGTGTCGGGTCGTTCCTGTCGCTGCTGACCGCGATCACGTTCTTCGCGATCTCCGTCTGGGTCAGCGGCGACGCCGTCGCCGGGGCAGCGCAACGGCTCTTCGGCTTCGACGGCGGCGCCGCGCTGCCGGCGGCCGCGTACGGCGTCATCGCGCTCGCGACGCTCGTCGTCTGCATCTACGGCTACCGGTTCATGCTGCTGGTCAACCGGGTCGCGGTGGTACTGGGCACGGCGATCATGCTGCTCGGCGTCCTCGCCTACGGCGGCACGTTCGACCCGGGCTACGGCGGCACGGGCACGTACGCGCTGGGCACGTTCGGGCCGACGTTCATCCTCGCGGTGGTCACGGCGCTGGCCAACCCGATCTCGTTCGGCGCGTTCCTCGGCGACTGGTCCCGCTACATACCTTCCCACCACAGCAAACGCTCCCTGCTGGCGGCGCCGTTCCTCGCGCAGGTGGCGACGCTGCTGCCGTTCGGCTTCGGCATCGCGACCGCGACCCTGGTCGCCGACCCGGCCGACTACATCACCGGCCTGACGGTGATTTCCCCGCTCTGGTACGCGATCCCACTGATCGTGGTGGCACTGATCGGCGGCCTGTCGACCGGCACGACGTCGCTCTACGGCACCGGCCTGGACTTCAGCTCGATCTTCCCGCGGCTGTCACGAGTCCAGGCGACGCTGCTGATCGGCACGCTCAGCGTGGTGTTCATCTTCGTCGGCAACTTCGCGCTCGACATGGTGTCGAGCATCAACGCGTTCGCCACCCTGATCGTGCTGTGCACGTCACCGTGGATGGTGATCATGATGATCGGCTTCGTCCAGCGGCGCGGCTTCTACGACGTCGCCGACCTGCAGGTGTTCAACGAAGGCCGTCGCGGAGGCCGGTACTGGTTCACCCGCGGCGTGAACTGGCGCGCGATGGCGGCCTGGATCCCGGCGACGGCGCTGGGCCTGCTGTGCGCGAACACGCCGATGATCGCGGGCCCGCTGCGCGACATCGCCGGCGGCGTCGACATCAGCCTGCTGGTGACCCTGGGCACGGCGGCGATCGCGTACCCGCTGCTGGTGAAGCTGTTCCCGGAGCCAGCGGAGGTCTTCGGTCGGGCGACCGCGCCGGTGCGCGACGCGGTGCCCGCCGAAGCCTGATTCAGCTGCGGTCGGCGCTCTTCGCGGACCGCTCCGCGGGAGCGCCGATCCGGCCGGAGGCCCATTCGGTCACCCGGCGGGCGACGTCCTGGGCGGTGAGGCCGATCCGGGTCAGCACTTCGTCGCGGCTGCCGAGGTCGTGGAAGGTCTGCGGGACCGCCAGGTCGCGCAGCGGGACGTCGCACTCCGCGTCGCGGAAGACCGCCGCCAGGGCCGAGCCGAAGCCGCCGTGGCGGCCGCTGTCCTCGACCGTCACCACCAGCTTGTGCTGCTCGGCCAGCGCGACCAGCTCCGCCGGCACCGGCAGCACCCAGCGCGGGTCCACCACCGTGACGCCGATGCCTTGGTCGGCCAAGCGCGCCGCGGCGGCCAAGCCCAACGTGGCGAACGCGCCGACCGTGACCAGTAGGACGTCGGCGCCTTCCTTCGGGCGGCGCAGCACGTCGACCGTGCCGAGCCGCTCGACCGCCGTGACGTCGGTGCCGACCTTGCCCTTGGAGAAGCGCAGCGCGGTCGGGCCGTCGTTGATCGCGACGGCTTCGCGCAGCTCCTCGCGCAGCGTGGCCGGGTCGCGCGGGGCGGCGACGCGCATGCCCGGCACCATGCCCAGCAGCGACAGGTCCCACATGCCGTGGTGGCTCGGCCCGTCCGGCCCGGTGATCCCGGCACGGTCCAGCACCAGCGTCACCGGCAGGCGGTGCAGCGCGACGTCCATCAGGACCTGGTCGAACGCGCGGTTGAGGAACGTCGAGTAGATCGCGACGACCGGGTGCAGCCCGCCCATCGCGAGGCCGGCGGCCGAGGTGACGGCGTGCTGCTCGGCGATGCCGACGTCGTACCAGCGGTCCGGGAACGCCTCGGCGAACTTGTCCAGCCCGGTCGAGCGCAGCATCGCCGCGGTGATCGCGACGACGTCCTCGCGGTCGGCACCGATCTTCGCCAGCTCGTTGCCGAACACGCCGGTCCAGCTGGGGCCCTTCACCGGCGGCAGGCCGGTCTCCGGGTCGATCGGGTCGGTCTGGTGCATCTGGTCGTGCTCGTTGTTCACCGCGGGCGCGTACCCGTGGCCCTTCTCGGTGACCACGTGCACGATCACCGCGCCGCCGAACGCCTTCGCGCTCTGGAACGCCTTCTCCAGCGCGGCGAAGTCGTGGCCGTCGACCGGGCCGAGGTACTTCAGGCCGAGGTCGGAGAACATCGCCTGCGGGCTCAGCGCGTCCTTCAGGCCGGCCTTCGCCGCGTGCAGGGCGGCGTAGATCGGCTTGCCGACGACGGGGGTGTGCTTGAGCAGCTCGCGGCCGCCGTCGAGGAGCCGCTCGTACCCGGGTTGCAGGCGCAGCGCGGCGAGATGGTCGGCGAGCCCGCCGATGGTCGGCGAGTAGGACCGGCCGTTGTCGTTGATGACGATCACGACCGGGCGATCCCGGTGCGCGGCGATGTTGTTGAGCGCCTCCCAGCACATGCCGCCGGTGAGCGCGCCGTCGCCGACGACGGCGACCGCGTGCCGCTCGTCGTCGCCCAGCGCGAACGCCTTCGCCAGTCCGTCTACATAGGACAGAGCCGAGGAGGCGTGACTGCTCTCCACCCAGTCGTGCTCGCTCTCCGCGCGCGACGGGTAGCCGGTGACGCCGCCGGTCTGGCGCAGCTTGTCGAAGCCGTCCGCCCGGCCGGTGACGATCTTGTGCACGTAGGCCTGGTGCCCGACGTCCCAGACGATCGCGTCGCGTGGCGAATCGAACGCGCGGTGCAGGGCCAGCGTCAGCTCGACGACGCCGAGGTTCGGCCCCAGGTGCCCGCCGGCCCTGCGGACCTTGTCGACGAGGAAGTCCCGGATCTCGGCCGCCAGTTCGCCGAGGTCCTCGACACTCATGCGCTTCAGGTCCGCCGGTCCGCTGACGGACTCCAGCATCGTCACTCGTCTCCACCTCACCTGATCGACAAACCCCGCGTTCCGGCCAGTCTACGGAGACCCGCCACCACGCCACCGCCCGCCGCGTCCGGCGTCACAGGCGGAGCGCGATCACGAGTCATCACGCGGGGTGAACCTCGTCTCCCCGCGCTGCTGTGGCGGTCACGCGGCGTGGCCACGAGAATGGGTGACATGGCGGACTTCTTCATCGGTGGCGACTGGGTGGACGCGGCAGGCGGCGGACGTCGCGAGATCCGCTGCCCGGCCGACGGCACCCTGGTCGCGACGGTCGCCGAGGGCACCGCCAAGGACACCGAGGCCGCCATCGCCGCGGCGCGGCGCGCGTTCGACACCGGCCCGTGGCCCGGCACACCCGCGCACCTGCGCGGTGACCTGCTGTTGCGCACCGCCGACCTGCTGGACCGCGACGCCGAGGCGTTCGCCAGGGCCGAGTCGCTCGACACCGGCAAGCGCCTGGTCGAGAGCCGCTACGACATGGCCGACATCGCCGCCTGCCTGCGGTACTTCGGCAAGCTCGCGGCCCAGGACGCGGGCCGCGTCGTCGACACCGGCAACCCGGACGCCTTCAGCCGGATCGTGCACGAACCGGTCGGCGTCTGCGGGCTGATCACACCGTGGAACTACCCGCTGTTGCAGACCGTGTGGAAGATCGCGCCGGCGCTGGCCGCGGGCAACACGTTCGTGCTCAAGCCCAGCGAGCTGACGCCGCACACGTCGATCCTGTTCCTGAAGCTGCTCACCGAGGCGGGCCTGCCGCCCGGCGTCGCGAACCTGGTGCTCGGCGCCGGTGCCGAGGTCGGCGCGCCGCTGGCCGAGCACCCCGACGTCGACCTGGTGTCGTTCACCGGCGGGCTGGCGACCGGCAGGGTGATCGCCGCGGCGGCCGCGGGGACGGTCAAGAAAGTGGCCCTGGAGCTGGGCGGCAAGAACCCGAACGTGGTCTTCGCCGACGCGGATTTCGACACGGCCGTCGACTACGCCCTGACCGCGGTGTTCCTGCACTCCGGCCAGGTCTGCTCGGCGGGCGCGCGGCTGATCGTGCAGCGCGAATGGCACGACGAATTCGTCGCCGAACTGGTGCGCCGGGCCGAGCGGATCCGCCTCGGCGGCCCGTTCGACTCCCGTGCGGAGACCGGGCCGCTGATCTCGGCGGCGCACCGCGACAAGATCGAGCGGTACGTCGCGGCGGCGCTGGCCGAGGGCGCGGTGCTGCGCACGGGCGGCCGCCGGCCGGACGACCCGGCGCTGGCCGACGGCTTCTACTACCTCCCGACCATCCTGGACCAGGTGAAACAGGGCTCGTCGGCGGTCGTCGACGAGTCGTTCGGGCCAGTCCTGACCGTCGAGACGTTCACCGACGAGGACGACGCCGTCCGCATCGCCAACGACACCCACTACGGCCTGGCCGGCGCGGTGTTCACGCAGGACGCGGGGCGGGCGCAGCGCGTGGCCGGCCGGCTGCGCCACGGCACGGTGTGGATCAACGACTTCCACCCGTACCTGCCGCAGGCCGAGTGGGGCGGCTACAAGCAGTCCGGGTTCGGCCGCGAGCTGGGCCCGACGGGCTTGGGCGAGTACACCGAGACCAAGCACATCTACCAGAACCTGCGCCCGGCGCCGCAGCACTGGTTCGCCGGCTGAGCCCGTCCGCTGTCGCCCGATCGGGATCCACCGATCGGCCCAGCCGCGGGAGCCGGAGCGTGGACGCCGCGGGCCTCGAGAGTGGCGATGACGGCGACGGCTTGCCCGCGGCGTTCGCGGTGCCCCGGTCAACTGACCCACCGCCGTGACCAGGCCGGTCACCCTCGACGCGGCCCGGTCGGAAGAGCGAGATCGGTCACCGGGACAGGGTGACGGCCACCACCGGCAAAACTCAGGACAGCAGCGCCACGCACTCCACGTGGTGCGTCATCGGGAACGCGTCGAACGCCCGCAGCGCCGTCAGCGCGTAGCCGTGCGAAACGAACGTCGCGAGGTCGCGGGCCAGGGCCGCCGGGTCGCAGGCGACGTACACGATGCGGTCCGGCTGGCCGGCCACGATCGACTCCACCACGGCCTTCCCGGCGCCCTTGCGGGGCGGGTCCAGGACGACGACGTCGACCGGCTTTTCCGCCGCGGACAGCACGTCCTCCACCCGCCCGGCCTGCCACGAAACCTGCGGCAGGTCCGCGAGGTTGTGCTCGCCGTCGGAGACCGCGCGGCGGCCCGACTCGATCGCCAGCACCCGCCCGGATTCGCCGACCTGCGAAGCCAGCACCGACGCGAACAGCCCGACCCCCGCGTAGAGGTCCCAGGCCGACCCGCCGACCGGCGCTTCCGCCCACTCCGCCACCACCGCGGCGAGCGTGGACGCCGCCGCCGGGTGGACCTGCCAGAAGCCGTGCGCGTCGAGGCGCCAGTCGCGGCCCGCGGCGTGCTGCACCGCCACGCCGCCCGAGAGCTGCCGGGCGCGGACCTTGCCCCGCACCGTCGACAGCTCGCGGACGTGGGTGCGACCGTCGCCGTCGCTGGTCACTTCGAGCTCGCTACCCGGTCGCCAGCGCCGCGCGAGGACGTCTTCGAGCTCGCCCGGCACCGCGATCGGGCAGTCCTCCAGGGCCAGCACGCGGTGGCTGTGGTGGGCCCTCAGGCCCGCGCGCCCGTCGTGCCCGGCGACCAGCCGGACGCGGCTGCGCCAGTCCAGCGGCCCGCCTTCGAGGGCTTCGACGACGACCTCGCGCTCGATGCCGGCCAGCCGCTGCAGCTGTTCGGAAACCACCGCGGCCTTCAGCTCACGCTGGTACGCGGGCGACGCGTGCTGCCAGTCGCAGCCGCCGCACGCGCCGGGCGCGGCGAGCGGGCACGGTGGCGTGACCCGGTCCGGCGACGGCTTGAGCACCTCGACCGCGTCGCCGCGGCAGAACGAGCCGCCGTTGTCCTCGGTGACCTCGACGCGCACGTGCTCCCCGGGCAGCGCGTGCCGGACGAACACCACCCGTCCGTCGGCGCGGGCCACACAGTGGCCGCCGTGCGCGACCGCACCGACCTCCACCTCGAGGACTCGGCCTTGCCAGGACGTCATTCAGCGGGCTCCTTGGGTTTCGCGACGGGCTTGGAGACGGGTTGGGAGACAGGTTTGGGAACGGGCGGGGTGCCGCCGGGGGAGAATCCGCGCCGGACGTCGCCGGCGGCCGGCCGTTCGTTCCGGACGCGCGCGGCCGCTTTGGCGGAGGACTCCAGCTGCCACGGCACGCTCGCCACGATCACCCCGGACTGGAACAGCAGCCGGCCCTTGAGCCGCAACGCGCTCTGGTTGTGCAGGACCTGCTCCCACCAGTGGCCGACCACGTACTCCGGGATGAACACGGTCACGACGTTGCGCGGGTTGTCGCCGCGCACGCGCTTCACGTAGTCGAGCACCGGTTTCGTGATCTCGCGGTAGGGCGATTCGACGACCTTCAGCGGCACCTTGAAGTTGTGCGCGTCCCACTCGGCGGTCAGCCGCCGGGTGTCGGCGTCGTCCACGTTGACCGTGACGGCTTCGAGGACGTCCGGGCGCATCGCCTTGGCGTAGGCCAGCGCGCGCAGCGTCGGACGGTGCAGTTTGGACACCAGCACGATCGCGTGGTTGCGCGAGGGCAACACGGTCGGGGTGTCGCCCAGGTCCTTCAGCTCGTCGGCGACGCGGTCGTAGTGCTTCCGGATCGCCGTCATCAGCACGAAGATCGCGATCATCGCGGCGATCGCGATCCACGCGCCCAGCAGGAACTTCGTGATCAGCACGATCACCAGCACGACGCCGGTGCAGGTGAGGCCGACCGCGTTGACCGTCTGCGAGCGCCGCATCCGCCGCCGCACGCCGGGGTCGGTTTCCTTGGCCAGCAACCGGTTCCAGTGCCGGATCATGCCGGCCTGGCTCACCGTGAACGACACGAACACACCGACGATGTAGAGCTGGATCAGCCGGGTCACCTCGGCGTCGAACGCGATGATCAGCACCAGCGCGAACGCCGACAGGAACAGGATCCCGTTGGAGAACGCGAGCCGGTCGCCGCGGGTGTGCAGCTGCCGCGGCAGGTAGCGGTCCTGCGCCAGGATCGAGCCCAGCACCGGGAAACCGTTGAACGCGGTGTTCGCGGCCAGCAGCAGGATGATGCCGGTGGAGAAGGAGATGTAGTAGAACGCCGGCGGGAAGTCGGCGAACACCGCGTGCGCGATCTGCGCGACGATCGTCTTCTGCTGGTAGCCCGCGGGCGCGCCGACGAGCTGCTCGGCCGGGTCCTCGGCGAACTTGACGTCGGTGATCGTGGCCAGGGTGATGATGCCGACGAGCATGGTGACCGCGAGCAGGCCCATCATCAGCAGCGTGGTCGCCGCGTTCTTCGACTTGGGTTTCTGGAACGCCGGGACGCCGTTGCTGATCGCCTCGACCCCGGTCAGCGCCGCGGCGCCGGAGGAGAACGCCCGCAGCACGAGGAACGCGTACGCGACGCCGGCGAAGGTCCCCTCGGCCGTCAGCGTGAAGCCGGCGCTCTCCGCCTTCATCTCGGTGCCGGTCGCCGCCTGGAACAACCCCCAGACGACCATGACCAGAATGCCCAGGATGAACCCGTACGTCGGGATTGCGAAGGCTTTCCCGGATTCGCGGATGCCGCGCAGGTTCAACGCGGTGAGCACCGAGACGATCACGATGGACGCCAGCACCTTGTGCTCGGCGACCCAGGGGACGGCGGACCCGATGTTGGCCACACCGGACGAAGTGGACACCGCGACCGTGAGCACGTAGTCGACGAGCAGCGCGCTCGCGACGGTCAGCCCGAACTTGCCGCCCAGGTTCGTGTTGGCGACCTCGTAGTCACCGCCGCCGCTCGGGTAGGCGTGCACGTTCTGCCGGTAGGACGCGACGACGACGAGCATCACCAGCGCGACCATGATGCCGATCCACGGCGCCAGCGCGTACGCGGAGAGACCCGCGACGCTCAGCGTCAGGAAGATCTCTTCCGGCGCGTACGCCACGCTCGAGAGCGCGTCGGACGCGAAGATGGGCAGCGCGATGCGCTTCGGGAGGAGCGTGTGAGCGAGCCTGTCACTGCGGAACGGACGTCCGAGGACCAGGCGTTTCAGCACGGTCGGGAACTTCGACACCACGAAAGACTAGCTGCCGGGGTGCACGGTAGGTTCGGCGCTGGCATGTCGGGGTAGCAACGGACGGGTAACCGCCGAACGAGGAGGCAGGGCGTGCACGTGGTGATCATGGGATGCGGCCGGGTAGGCGCGTCCCTGGCCGCTGCGCTGGAGCGGCTCGGCCACGAGGTGGCCGTCATCGACAAGAACCAGCAGGCGTTCCGCAGGCTGGGCAGCGACTTCCACGGCCAGCAGGTCGTCGGGGTCGGGTTCGACCGCAAGGTGCTGATCGAAGCCGGGATCGAGCGGGCCGGCGCGTTCGCCGCGGTGTCCAGCGGCGACAACTCCAACATCATCTCGGCGCGGGTCGCGCGCGAGAACTTCGGCATCGAGCACGTCGTGGCGCGGATCTACGACCACAAGCGCGCGGCCGTCTACGAGCGGCTGGGCATCCCGACGGTGGCGACCGTGCCGTGGACGACCGACCGGTTCCTGCGCACCCTGCTGCCGGACGGGGTCGCGTCGGCGTGGCGGGACCCGTCGGGCAACGTCGCGATCCTGCAGCTGCCGCTGCACGAGGGCTGGGTCGGGCACTCCGTGAAGTCCCTGCAGGAGGCGAGCGGCGCGCGGGTGGCGTTCATCATGCGCTTCGGCACCGCCGTGCTGCCGGAACCCAGGACCGTGCTGCAGGCCGACGACGACGTGTGGGTGGCCGCGCGCTCCGGCACCGTCAGCGACGTGGGCAGTGTGGCCAACCGCGAACCGGAGGACGAGGCATGAGGGTCGCGATTGCCGGCGCGGGCGCCGTGGGCCGCTCGATCGCCGCCGAGCTGATCGACGGCCGGCACCAGGTGATGCTCATCGAGCGGGAGGCCGACCAGTTCGAGCCGCACACCGTCGAGCAGGCCGACTGGGTGCTCGGTGACGCCTGCGAGGTGTCGATCCTCGAGGAGTCCGGCATCGAGCAGTGCGACGTCGTGATCGCCGCGACCGGCGACGACAAGGCCAACCTCGTGGTGTCGCTGCTGGCGAAGACCGAGTTCGCGGTGAAGCGCGTCGTGGCCCGGGTGAACAACCCGGCCAACGAGTGGCTGTTCACCGACGCCTGGGGCGTCGACGTCGCGGTCTCGACCCCGCGGATGCTCGCGGCGATGGTCGAAGAGGCGGTCAGCGTCGGCGACCTCGTCCGGTTGATGACGTTCCGGCAGAGCAACGCGAACCTCGTCGAGCTCACCCTCCCGGAGGAGACGCCGCTGGCCGGGAAGCCGGTGAGCGAGCTGGCGCTCCCCCGCGACGCGGCGCTGGTGACCATCCTGCGCGGCGACCGCGTGATCGTGCCGCAGCCGGAGGATCCCCTGGAGCCGGGCGACGAGCTGCTGTTCGTGGCGACGTCCGACGTCGAGCCGGAGATCCGCACGGCCCTGGGCTACTGACAAAGCCGTGAAGGCCTCCTTACCGGCTCTTACGACCGGCAAGGAGGCCTTCACGGCTTTGGGGAGAATCAGGCCTCGGGGGCCGCGTACTTTTCGCGGAGCCGGGCTTCGACCTCGGCGTCGGTCTCCGGTGCCGGCTCGTCCTCGGCCATCGCCTTGAGGCGCTTGTCGGACCGCCGGACCGCCCAGACGACCACCAGCAGGCCCAGCGCGTAGAGCGGGTAGCCCATGGCGATCTTCGCGAAGGCCAGCCAGCCGGTGTAGTCCTCCTGGTAGAGCCACCGCTGCACGACGAACCGGGCGGCGAAGATCGCCGCCATGGCCAGCGTGGCGACGTCGTAGCCGTAGCGGGACGGCTTGTCCTTGCGCCACGCCTGACCGGTGCCGTTGAGCATGTTCCAGACGACGCCCGCGATCGGGTAACGCACCACCACCGACAGCACGAAGATGCCGCAGTAGACGAGGCTCGCGTAGATCCCGAAGAGGAAGAACCCCTTCGCGGACCCGGTGCGGTAGGCGATGAACGCCGCGATGGCGACGCCGAAGAAGCCGGAGATCGCCGGCTGCAGCGGCTCCTTGCGCACCAGCCGCAGCACGGTGATCGCCACCGCGCTGCCGATCGAGGTCCAGATGGCCGCGGTCAGGCCGAAGAAGGAGTTCGCCAGGACGAACACGATCACCGGCAGCGACGAGTAGATCAGGCCGGACACGCCGCCCATCTGCTCGAGCAGGGTCGGCTGCGGTTCATCGGAGTCGCCGGAGTCGCCGGTCTTCTTCTCGCTCGGGGCGGGATCAGTCACGATAGGTGATCAACTCACTGGGCTCTGGAGTTCGTAATAGGGGTTGTACAGCACCTTCTGGCCGTCACGCGTCGCCATCCGGCCCCGCACCTTGATCGTCCGGCCCGGTTCGATGCCCGCGATCCGGCGGCGGCCGAGCCAGATTAGCGTCACGCCCTGTGTCCCGTCGAACAGCTCCGCCTCCAGGGTGGCGGCTTCGTTGGTCGGGCAGAGCTCGACGCTGCGGAGTCTCCCCATCACGGTGACCTCTTCGCCGGAGCGGCAGTCGCAGGCGCGCTGCGCGCCTTCGGCGTCCGACCTCATCGACATCTCGTCGGCGTCGAGATCCTCGACGTCGCTGGTCAGCTTGCGAACCAACCGGCTGAAGTAGCCGCCGTCTTTGGCGGACATAGGTGCTCCTGTGCTCCGGGGCCCCCGACTTGGTCTTTGCGGCCCGAACGTTTCCAGCGTACTGCGGTCCCCGTCAGGGAAACGCCTTTGCGCAAAGATCGCAACGTGACGTCCGTAATCCCGGTTCCCGCCGCCGTGCTGCTCCCCGGCACCGGCTCCGACGAGGTGTTCGTCCGCGCGGTCTTCGCCGGCCCGCTGCGCGCCCTCGGCGTCCCGCTGCTCACCCCACCCCCGCCACCAGGGGCGGAGCTGGCCGACGGATACCTGGCGATCCTCGACGCGCTGGCGGACGAACACGGCGAACTGCTCGTCGGCGGCATTTCGTTCGGCGCCCACCTGGCCGCCGAGTGGGCCGTGCGCAATCCGGGCCGTTGCGGGGGCCTGCTGGCCGCGCTCCCGGCCTGGAACGGCGATCCGGGCCTGGCACCCGCATCACAGGCCGCGACGCTGTCGGCGGATCTGGTGGCCCGTTCCGGGGTCGACGCCGCGCTGGCGCACACCGCCGGCAGCCCGGACTGGCTGCGGGCGGAACTCGACCGCGCGTGGCGCCGCCACGGCGACGGCCTGGCGGCGGGCCTGCGCGTCGCTTCGGCCCGCCCGTCACCGTCGCCGGCCGAGCTGGCGGGGCTGGACGTCCCGGCGGGCGTCGGCACGTGCACCGACGACCCGATACACCCGACGAAAGTCGCATCCGAGTGGGCCGCGGCGCTGCCCCGCGCGTCCCTCGGCGAGACGACGCTGGCCGCGCTGGGCGCCGACCGCGAGTCCCTGGGCCGCGCGACCGTGCTCGCCTTCCTGAGGGCGTGCCAAAGTCCGTGAAGGCCTCCTTGCGGGACTCTGAGTCCCTCAAGGAGGCCTTCACGGACTTTCGAGTGGGCGGCTAGCCCTGCTGCTGGGCGGCGATGTGCTCGGCGACCGCGTCCGGGAGCGTGATGGTCAGCGGCGTCCGGACCGGCATCGGCGCGTCACCGCGGTCGACGATCGTGCGCCGGACGATGTCCCGCAGCACCTCCACCGCCGCCGCGGCCTCCGACTGCGGCCCGGCGATGACGCCGCGCAGCATCCAGCGCGGCCGGTCGATGCCGACGAAGCGCAGCGAGACGTCGCCGACGATGGCCGAGATCTCCAGGCCCCACACGCCGCGGCCGATGTTGACCTTGGCGCCGTCGGCCCGCAGCTGGTCGGCCAGCTCGGCGCTGACCTCCCGCCACAGCCCGCCGGTGCGCGGCGCGGCGTACGCGCTGACCGTGATCTGGCCCTGCTCGGTGACGACGTGCACGGCCCGCACACCGCCGGTCTCCGGGTCCATCTCGACCTGGACCTGCGACCCGTCGGGCACCGGCACCTTCACCGAGCCGAGGTCGATCCGCGGGACGCTGTCGTCCTCGAAGTCCGCGACGTCGAACGGGCCGTCGGAGACGTCCGACAGCTCGGAGTCCTCCGAGAACGACTCGTCCTCGATCGTGTCGTCGGCATCGGGCGCGGCGTGCCGTCCCGCGGACCCGCCCTCGGTCCGCCGCTTGCGTCCGAAAATCCCCACTACTTCTCCGTTCCTTCCCCAGCCCCGGCGCTCGCGGCGAGCGCGTCTGCTCCCAGTGTGGCGTGTCCGCCGGTGGAGCCGTAGCCGCCGGCGCCCCGTTCGGTCGCGTCGAGCTCGGCGACCTCGACGAACTCCGCGTGCTCGACCCGCTGCACGATCAGCTGGGCGATGCGGTCGCCGCGCGTGAGCTTCACCGGGTGCACCGGGTCGTGGTTGATCAGGCAGACCTTGATCTCACCCCGGTAGCCGGCGTCGATCGTGCCCGGGGTGTTGACCACCGAGAGGCCGACCCGGGCGGCCAAGCCCGACCGGGGGTGGACGAACCCCGCGTACCCCCGCGGGAGCGCGATCGCGACGCCGGTGCCGACCACCCCGCGTTCCCCGGGTTCGAGCACGATATCCGAGGTCGTGACGAGATCGGCGCCCGCGTCGCCCGGTCGGGCGTAGGCGGGCAGCGGGACATCCGGGTCGAGCCGGGAGAGGAGTACCTGAACGCTGGACACGGGCGGCGAGATTACTCTCTACCCGTGGGTGAATCAGCGAAGACGGCCTCGAGCGCCGCAGTCCGGCACTCCGAGCGGCTCTACGTCCCGTGGTGGGGCTGGCCGCTGCCGGTCCTGGGCGCGATCCTGCTCGCGGCCGAGATCGACCTCGGCTACCCCGGGATCCGGGCCTGGCTGCCGTACGTGATCGCGCTGCCGGTCGTGGTGGCACTGCTGCTGTCGCTCGGCAAGTCCCGGATCCGCGTCACCGGCGGCGACGAGCCCGAGCTGTGGGTGGGCGACGCCCACCTGCCGCTGCGCTACGTCGGCGAGGTGGAGATCTTCGACAAGGACGCCAAGCGCAAGGCGCTCGGGCGCGACGGCGACCCCGCGGCGTACGTGCTGCACCGCGGCTGGGTCGGCCCGGCCGTGCGGATCCGGCTCACCGACCCCGCGGACCCGACGCCGTACTGGCTGTTCAGCACCCGGCACCCGGGCAAGGTCGCCGAGCTGCTCAAGGGCGCCTGAGCGCCCGGGACACGCGGACGTGGAAGGGGGCCGGCCTGCCGGCCGGCCCCCTTGTCCCCAGCGCGCTTCGAGCCCTCCCCTGATCCCTCAGGGCCCTCCGTCGCGTCTGTTCGTCCCCTGAACCCCTGGTCCGAGCTCCCGCGCCTCAGGCGCAGTCGCGGCAGATCAGGCGTCCACCACTCTCCTCGGCCAGCCTGCTGCGGTGGTGCACCAGGAAGCAGACGGAGCAGGTGAACTCGTCCGCCTGCTTCGGCACCACCTTCACGGTCATGTCCTCACCGGAAAGCCCGGAGAGGTCGGCACCCGGCAGCTCGAAGTTCTCGGCGGTCGCGTCCTCGTCGACGTCGACGACGCCGGACTGGTTCTCGTTCCGCCGGGCCTTGAGCTCCTCCAACGAGTCTTCGGCCAGCTCGTCGGCTTCGCTGCGGCGCGGAGCGTCGTAGTCGGTAGCCATGTGTCCCTCACCCCTGCGATCAGCTTGTGTAGTCGTTTTCCCGGACCCCCGGGTGCGCCCGCGAGTCCGCCGTGCCGCTGGTCAACGTTCCAGGGCCGCTGTTTGTGCCCGGCGGCCGGAGTGACCGAGGTCTCTCTCGTTTTGGGCCTCGTCCTGCGGCCGGAGCCCGGGAAGGGTAGCTCACGCCCTCGCGGGTTCTGCAACGAGTCAGACATTGCCGGTATTCCGTCACCCGACAGGGGGAACCCGCAGGTAAGACGCGTTGTCGTCCATTCGGGTTGCCCCCGGGTGGAGAACTTCACGAGGGGCCCGTGTCCGCTTGCCCCGGCCGACCCCCGCGTGGTGCGATCGCCGCACGGGGACGAGGCCCGGGCGCGGCCCGGGACAGCCTGCGGGGCCCGGGAAACCGGCGGGGTGACCCGGACCCGCGCACGCGGGTCGCAACGCCTAGGCTGATCCGCCACGACGGTGCCGACGAGCAGCCGTCGGGTTCTGGGTTCGGGAAGGGACGGGCAGGTGGCGTCGGGGAACGGCATCGGGGACCGTGCGGCGCGGCCGTACCGCAGGCACAAGCCGCTGCCGGCGCTGATCGTCATCGGCGTGCTGGCGCTCGGCGCGATCATCGTGTGGATCAACGCCGCGGTCGGCAAGGGCGACGTCGACGAGGCCGTCCGGTGCGACCCCACGGCCAGCCCGCCGCCGGGTGTCACGTTCAGCACACTCCCCCACAACGCCCTCGACGACCGCGCGCCGGTCCCGCCGGACAAGGTCCCGGTGACGGTCCTCAACGCGTCGAGCACCCGCGGGCAGGGCAGCATCACGACGACCGCGCTGCGCGAGCTCGGGTTCACCAACACCGGCGAGCCGGCCAACGACCCCGCCTACGAGAACCGCGTGGCGAAGTGCCGCGGCCAGATCCGCTTCGGCGAGAACGGCCGCACCGCGGCCCGCACGCTCGCCCTCGTCGTGCCGTGCGCCGAGCTGGTCCAGGACAACCGCAAGGACACGAGCGTCGACCTCGTCACCGGCAGCAACTTCGGCGACATCCGCCCGCGCGCCGAGGCCCGCCAGGTCCTCACCCAGCTCGCGGATTGGTCCAAGACCCACCAGGGCGGCGGCGGCAACGAGCAGTCGGCGGGCGCCCAGGCCCCGGTGATCGACCAGACGCTGCTGGCCTCGGCCCGCGACGTCCAGTGCTGACCCGCTGCCCCTGACCCTCTGACCCACCCCGAGCGCCCCAAGGCCGCCTTGGGGCGCTTGAGCCGGACCAGGACGAAGGCCGTGAGGCCGTCTCAGACGTCCGCGGCCCCGCACTCCCCCAGCGCCGTCCGGAGCGCCTCCGCGACCGACGGCGCCGCCGCGTACGTCGCGTCCGCGCCGAGGTCCGGCGCCGCGCCCGGCAGCACGACCCGCGCGCCCGCCTCCGCCGCGATCAGCGCGCCCGCGGCCCAGTCCCAGCGGTGCAGGCCGTGCTCGACGTAGGCGTCCAGCCAGCCCGCCGCGACCGCGCACAGGTCGAGCGACGCCGCCCCGTTGCGGCGGATGTCGCGCACCCGCCCGAGCAGTTCCGCCGCGAACCGCGCCTGCCGCGAGCGCCGCTCCGCCGAGTACGCGAACCCGGTCCCGACGAGCGTCAGCTCCAGCCGCGACGGCGCCGAGACGCCCAGCCGGCGGCCGTCGAGCCACGCACCCCGGCCGCGCGCGGCCGACCACACGCGGCCGCTCGCCGGCTCGACGACGGCGCCGGCCACCGACACCCCGCCGATCTGCGCGGCGACGGACACCCCGAACCACGGCAGGCCGTAGAGGAAGTTGACGGTGCCGTCGATCGGGTCGACGACCCACGTGACGCCGTCGTCGCCCGCGGTCCCGCCGCCCTCCTCGCCCAGCACCGGCTCGCCGGGCCGCAGTTCGGCGAGCCGGGCGCGGACGAGCCGCTCCGACTCGTGGTCGACGGCGGTGACCACGTCGGTGTCCGCGGACTTGGTGTCCACGGCGACCGACCGGCCCGCCGCCATCCCGGCCCAGGCCTCGCGGACCAGCTCGGCGGCCTCCGTCGCGACCTGCACCGCGACGCTTTTCAGCAACGACTCGTCAACTCCCACGTCCGTCATGTCACCACATCCGGTTAAAGTCTCCGAGGCAGGCTTCTGAATCGTGCGAGAAGGGACCACGTCCGTGGTGGAGGCGACCCGCCGAGGTTTCGGCATCGACATCGGCGGCAGCGGGATCAAGGGCGCGTTGGTCGACCTGGACCGGGGGCAGCTCATCGGCGACCGGATCCGGATCGAGACGCCCAAGCCGTCCACCCCGTCGGCGGTGGCGGACGTCGTCGCGGAGATCGTCACCCAGGCCGGCTGGGACGGCCCGGTCGGCGTGACGCTGCCGGCGGTGGTGAAGAAGGGTGTCGCGCACACCGCGGCCAACATCGACAAGCAGTGGATCGGCACCGACGCCGACGCGCTGTTCGCCAAGCGGCTCGGGGTGGGCGTCGACCAGGTCGCGATGCTCAACGACGCCGACGCGGCCGGCATGGCCGAGATCCGCTTCGGCGATCCCGTCGCGCGCACCGGCGTCACGGCGCTGCTCACCTTCGGCACCGGCATCGGCAGCGCGGTGTTCCAGGACGGCAAGCTCGTCCCGAACACCGAGTTCGGGCACCTGGAGATCGACGGCCACGACGCGGAGAAGCGCGCCGCCGCCTCGGTGAAGGACAACGAGGGCCTGACCTACCCCGAATGGTCCAAGCGCGTGCACCGTTATCTGACCGTGCTGGAGAACCTGATCTGGCCGGATCTGTTCATCGTCGGCGGCGGGGTCAGCAAGAAGGCCGAGAAATGGGTGCCGCTGCTGGACATCCGCACGCCGGTCCTGGTGGCGTCGCTGCAGAACAACGCCGGGATCGTCGGCGCGGCGGCCGCCGCGGCCGAGGGCATCCAGCACTAGGCAGGCCCGGATCGGGGCCGCGAACCGGGTCCGATCCGGCGCCTCCGGCGGGCCGGAGGGTGATCGCTTCGCGACGCATGCGCGTACCGTCGTTACAATGGAACACGGCCCACGGCTGCGGAGGCCAAAACCGCAGGCCGAGGCGTGTTCCCCGAATGTGAGGCAGCAGTGGCTCCTAGTCCGCTGCTCGTCATGATCGACCGCTGCGAAAGGGCGTAAGTGGCAGCCGCAAGAACCGCAACCCGAGGCGGGACGAAGACAGCGACCGCAGCCGGCGAGCCGGCCGAAGAGGCAGCCACCGGGACGGCGAAGCCAGCGGCGCGCAAGACCACCACTGCCAAAAAGGCTCCGGCCAAGAAGGCACCGGCGAAGAAGCCCGGAACCAAGGGCGAGGACGGCGAGCCCGACGGTCCCGAGGGCATCGAAGGCGAGCTCGACTCGCCCGACTTGGCGGACCTGGAAGAGGTTGAAGTCGAGGTCGACGTCGTCGACGAGACGGTCAACGACACGCCGGACGCCGATGACGACGACGACGAGGAATCCGACGAGGAGACCCCGGCGCAGCGTCGTCGCGGCGCGGCCGCCGACAAGGCGGCCGCGGCCAAGAGCTCCGACAACCCGGACTTCGTCTGGGACGAGGAAGAGTCGGAGGCCCTGCGCCAGGCGCGCAAGGACGCCGAGCTCACCGCGTCGGCCGACTCCGTGCGTGCCTACCTCAAGCAGATCGGCAAGGTCGCGCTCCTGAACGCGGAGGAGGAGGTGGAGCTCGCCAAGCGGATCGAGGCCGGGCTCTACGCCGCCGAGCGGGTGCGCACCGCCGAAGAAGAGGGCGAAAAGCTCGTCACGCAGATGCGCCGCGACCTCAAGTGGATCGTGCGTGACGGCGAGCGGGCCAAGAACCACCTCCTGGAGGCGAACCTCCGGCTCGTGGTGTCGCTGGCCAAGCGCTACACCGGCCGCGGCATGGCGTTCCTGGACCTCATCCAGGAGGGCAACCTCGGCCTGATCCGCGCGGTGGAGAAGTTCGACTACACCAAGGGCTACAAGTTCTCGACGTACGCCACGTGGTGGATCCGCCAGGCGATCACCCGCGCGATGGCCGACCAGGCCCGCACCATCCGCATCCCGGTGCACATGGTCGAGGTCATCAACAAGCTCGGCCGCATACAGCGTGAACTGCTCCAGGACCTCGGCCGCGAGCCGACCCCGGAAGAGCTGGCCAAGGAAATGGACATCTCCCCGGAGAAGGTCCTGGAGATCCAGCAGTACGCGCGTGAGCCGATCTCGCTCGACCAGACCATCGGCGACGAGGGCGACTCCCAGCTCGGTGACTTCATCGAAGACTCCGAAGCGGTCGTCGCGGTCGACGCGGTGTCGTTCACGCTGCTGCAGGACCAGCTCCAGTCGGTGCTGCAGACGCTGTCCGAGCGCGAGGCGGGCGTCGTCCGGCTGCGCTTCGGCCTCACGGACGGCCAGCCACGCACGCTCGACGAGATCGGCCAGGTGTACGGGGTGACCCGGGAGCGCATCCGGCAGATCGAGTCGAAGACGATGTCGAAGCTGCGCCACCCGTCGCGGTCCCAGGTGCTGCGCGACTACCTGGACTGATTTTCCTTCGGTACCAACGAAAGAACCCCGCCACGATCGTGGCGGGGTTCTTTCGTTTCCGGGATGGTGGAGTGGAGATCATTTCCCTTCTCGAGGAGCCTCCATTGCAGATCGGCATCGGATTGCCGAACCAGGTCCGGGACATGCGCCCGGCCCTCCTTCCCGGCTGGGCCGCGCGCGCCGAGGCCGCCGGGTTCTCGACGCTCGGCACGGTCGGCCGGATCGCCTACCCCGGCGTGATGGACACCGTCGCCCTGGCCGCCGCGGCCGGCGCCACGTCGCGGATCGGCTTGGTCAGCAACGTCCTGCTCGGCACCGTGTGGCCGCCCGTGTTGCTGGCGAAGGAGATCGCCGGGATCGACGGCGTCTCCGGCGGCCGCCTCACCCTCGGCATCGGGATCGGCGGCCGGCCGGACGACTTCGTCGCCGACGGCCTCGGCCCGAAGGGGCTCGGCAAGCGGATCGACGCCGACCTCGAGGTCTACCGGAACGTGTGGACCGGCAAGCCGGTCGGCGGCGGCGACAACCCCGCGGTGCCGCCCGGCACGCGCGAAGTGCCGTTGCTGTTCGGCGGGTTCGCGCCGAACGCCCTGGCCCGCATGGCGAAGTGGGGCCAGGGTTACGTCGGCGGCTCGATGCCGCCCGCGATGGTCGCCGACGCCTTCGACAAGGCCCGCGCGGCCTGGCGTGCGGGCGGCCGCGAGGGCGACCCGCGACTCGTCGCGATCGTCTACTACGCGCTCGGCGAGCCGGACACCGGCCGCGAGAAGGTCGGCGACTACTACAGCAACATGGGTGAGCTGGCCAAGGTCGTCGTCGACAACGTCCGCACGACGCCGGAAGCCGTGCGGGCCGCGGTGCAGGAGTTCGCCGACCTCGGCGCGGACGAACTGATCTTCAACCCGGCCACCGACGAGATCGACGACGTCGAGCGGCTCGCCGGGATCGTGCTGTGACACCGTTTCAGGGTCGGCCGGTGAGTGCTCGTAGTCCGAAGTCGTTTCCAAGAGCAGGACGTGCCGGTAGCCGAGACCACCGGCGTCCACAAAGGACAGCCGGATCATCGTGTCGCCGGGTGTGTGCCACGACGTCGCGACGACGCGCTGGCCGCCCACGGCCCCGGTGGCCGGGTCGGCGTCACCGGAGCCGGTGAGGCCCTGCGGGATCCAGTCGTCGGTCTTGTCGTCGTCGGCGTCTTCCCAGCAGAAGCCCGCGGGCTTCAGGGCCGTCGCGAGGTAAGTGGCCTGGCAGAGCGGGCGGGCCTTGCGGCGGTGTTGTCGAGGAGAGAGGGAAGCGCTTGCGGCGCCGGCTTCTTGTCCAGCGCGGCGATCCGGGCGCCGTAGGTGACGAAGGTGTCGCCGGCGGTGAGCGTCCCGCGCGAGGGTACACGTCCCGTACGAACTCAGGGGACGGCCAGGCCGCACTCCCGCAGCGACTGCTCGACGCGCAGGCGTTCGATCTCGCGGTCCATGCCCTCGGGCAGCTCGGCGAGCCGGTGCGGGACGCCGATCTGCCGGCAAGCCTGGGTGAGCAGCTCGTCGTAAGCCTGCCGGGTCCCGTACCGCCGCGCGGCCGAAGTCCCGGACGGGTAGTCGACAAGCAGCCGGTGCACCCGCCGCAGGTCCGCGGCGACCCGTTCGATGGGCGGCCCCTGCGGCGCCGGCTGCCGCTTTTCCCGCACCCGCCGCACCACGGCGGGGAGGCGCAGCGCGCACCAGAAGAGCACCGTGGGAGCGATGCAGACCACGGCGAACAGGATCAGATTCGCGAGGACGCCTCCGGCGCCGGTCATGCCCTCATCGTAAGCCCGCAACGCGCTGGTCGGCGGCCCCATTTCGGGTCACCTCGCGTGATCGGAACGCCGACTCGCGTGATGGGGAGGTCAACTCGCGTGATTGAAGGGTCGACACGGCCGCTGCGGCCGTGTCGACCCTCCCATCACGTGTGTCGGCTTCCGGATCACGCGTGGCGACCCTTCGAGCACGGTTGACGGGTCGTTACGGGAGGTCGAGGACCACCGGGGGTGTCTCTTCGGTGAGCCAGAGGACTCCGGCCGGGGGCAGCTGGAGGATCGCCGAGGCCGGCTGGCCGTGCCACGGTGAGTCCGTCGCCTCCACGAGGCCCAGGTTGCCGACGCCCGAGCCGCCGTAGGCTTCGGCGTCGGTGTTGACCACCTCGCGCCAGCGACCCGCGGACGGCAGGCCGACGCGGTAGTCGTGGTGCGGGACGCCGGCGAAGTTGGCGACGCACGCCAGCCGCGAACCGTCGGCGCCGATGCGCAGGAAGCTCAGCACGTTGCCGCCGGAGTCGTTGGCGTCGATCCAGGCGAAGCCCTCCGGCGCGGTGTCCTGGCTGAACAGCGCCGGGGTCGAGCGGTACACCGAGTTCAGCGCCCGCAGCAGGTCCTGGACGCCGCGGTGCAGCGGCTCCTCCAGGAGGTGCCAGTCGAGCGACCGCTCCTCCGACCACTCGGACGGCTGGCCGAACTCGCCGCCCATGAACAGCAGCTGCTTGCCCGGGTGCGCCCACATGAACGCCAGCAGCGAGCGCAGCCCGGCCGCCTTGTTCCAGGCGTCGCCCGGCATCCGGCCCCACAGGGATCCCTTGCCGTGCACCACTTCGTCGTGCGACAGCGGCAGGACGAAGTTCTCGCTCCACGCGTACACGAGCGAGAACGTCATCTCGTTGTGGTGGTAGGCGCGGTGGATCGGCTCGTGGGACAGGTAGCGGAGCGTGTCGTGCATCCACCCCATGTTCCACTTGAACCCGAAGCCGAGGCCGCCCAGGTGGGTCGGGCGCGTGACGCCCGGCCAGGCGGTCGACTCCTCGGCCACCATCACCACACCCGGGTGTCGCTTGTAGACGGTCGCGTTCAGCTCCTGCAGGAACCGCACCGCGTCCAGGTTTTCCCGGCCGCCGTACTGGTTCGGCAGCCACTCCCCTTCCTTGCGGGAGTAGTCGAGGTAGAGCATCGACGCCACCGCGTCGACGCGCAGGCCGTCGAGGTGGAACTCCTCGATCCAGAACAGCGCGTTGGCGACCAGGAAGTTGCGGACCTCGTTGCGGCCGAAGTCGAACACGAGCGTGCCCCAGTCGGGCTGCTCGCCGCGGCGCGGGTCCGCGTGCTCGTACAACGCGGTGCCGTCGAACTTCGCCAGCGCCCAGATGTCCTTCGGGAAGTGCGCGGGCACCCAGTCGACGAGCACGCCGATCCCCCGCTGGTGCAGGCGGTCGACGAAGTAGCGGAAGTCGTCGGGCGAGCCGAAGCGGGACGTCGGCGCGTAGTACGACGTCACCTGGTAGCCCCACGAACCACCGAACGGGTGCTCCGACACCGGCAGCAGCTCGACGTGCGTGAAGCCCGTCTCGATGACGTAGTCGCCGAGCTGGTCGGCCAGCTCGCGGTAGTTCAGCCCGGGGCGCCACGAGCCGAGGTGGACCTCGTAGACGCTCATCGGCGCCGCGGCCCACTGGGTCGCCTCGCGCTGCGCGACCCACTCGTCGTCTTCCCAGCTGTAGGACGAGCGCGTGACGACCGACGCGGTCGCGGGCGGCAGCTCGGTGCCGAACGCCATCGGGTCGGCCTTCTCCTGCCAGTTCCCGTCGGCGCCGAGGATCCGGAACTTGTAGCAGCTGCCGGCCCCGACGCCGGGCACGAACAGCTCCCAGATCCCGGACGAGCCGAGCGAGCGCATCGCGTGCCCGCGCCCGTCCCAGCCGTTGAAGTCGCCGATCACGCGGATGCCGCGGGCGTTCGGCGCCCAGACCGCGAACGACGTGCCCTCGACGACGCCGCCGGGCGTGTCGTAGGAGCGCAGGTGCGCGCCGAGCGCCTCCCAGAGCCGCTCGTGCCGGCCTTCGCCGATCAGGTGCAGGTCCAGCTCGCCGACCGTGGGCAGCCAGCGGTACGGGTCGTCCGCGGTGACGCTGTGGCCGTCGTACTCGATTTCCAGGCGGTAATCACCGGGGTGTTCCGGGACGGCGACGGCGAACAGCGCATCGATCACCGGCTCCATCGGGTAGCGGTGCTCGCCGACGCTCAGCGCGACGGCCTTGGCGCCGGGCAGCAGCGCCCGCGCCGCGAACCCCTTGCCCACGGCGTGCACGCCCAGCACCGAGTGCGGGTCGTGGTGGGACCCGGCCAGCAGCCGGTCGATGTCGGCGGCCGGCGGGGCCGCGTCCGGCAGGTTCTCCGGTACCGCGTTCACGTTCCTCACCCATCTCCCCGCATGATCCGGGCGATCGAGGCGAGCGGGACGCCCAGCCAATCGGGCCGGTTCGCGTACTCGTAGCTCACTTCGTAGATCGCCTTGTCCAGTTCGAACGCGCGCAGCAGCTCACCCTGGTCGCGCGGGTCGGCCGCGATCGCGGCGTACCCCTCGCAGAACGCCGTGCGGTTGCGGGCCGACCACTCCTGCGCCCGCTCGGCCAGCTCCGGGTCGTCCGGCTGCCCGACCAGCATCTGCTGGGCCGCGTAGTCGAACGACCTCAGCATGCCCGCCACGTCGCGCAACGGCGACCTGAGCGCGTGCCGCTCCTCGACCGGGGCCGCGGGCTCGCCCTCGAAGTCGATGAGCAGCCAGCCGGTGACCGTCCGCAGCACCTGGCCCAGGTGCAGGTCGCCGTGGATGAACTGCATCGTCACGGAGTCGGCGGGCAGCGTCCGGAGCGTCTCGAACGACGCGCGCAACGCCGGCGCGTGCACGGCCAGCTCCGGGACCTGCCCGGCGACGGTGTCCAGCCGCGCGATCATGGCCTTCATCGTGCGGTCCAGCTCGTCGGCGTCGACGCCTTCGGTGTCGAGCGCCGCGGCCAGGTCCGCGTGCACCTCGGCGACCGCGCGGCCCAGCCGCTCGGCCTCGCCGGCGAAGTCGCCGCCGACCTCCTCGGCGTGCCGCTCCGGGCCGGCCATCAGGTCGCGGACGCTGGTGGTGGCCATCGCCCAGCCGTCGACCGCGTCCGGGATGAACTGCTGGAGCATGCCGACCGTGGTCGGCTCGCCGTCCAGGTCGCCGGTGATCGAGCCGAGCGGCGCGGCGATGTGCTTGCTGCCCACCTTCTGCAGCGCGCGGTGCAGCAGCAGGTCCTTGTTCTGGCCCGGGGTCAGCTTGCGGAACAGCTTGAGGATGTACTGGCCGCCGTAGACCAGCGAGGTGTTGCTCTGCTCGGACGAGATCGGCCGGGCGCGCAGCCCGGTCTCCAGCTCCACGCCGGGCTCGTGCCCGAACCCGAGCGCGCCGACGCGCCCCTCGCTCGCCATCAGGTCCAGCAGCACGCCGGTCAGGTCCGCGTCCGCGGACGCCTCGTAGGCGTTCAGGTCGCCGCCGGCGACGATCCAGCTGCCCGACGCGATCTCCGGTGGGTGCGTCCGGCGGCCGACGAGCAGCTGGTAGGGCTCGCGGCGGTCGCCCTGGATCACCTCGATGACCAGGTGCAGCAGCTGCGGGTCGCCTTCGACCAGCTCGGTCACGCCGAGCGGCCGGACACCGGTCACCGGCCGGTCCTTGCCGGCGAACCAGCGCTGGGCCGGCAGCCACCGGGCCAGATCGCCGGTCAGTGCGTCGACCAGCTCACTGGTCTCGGACACGGAACTCACCTCGCTTCGCCTTCGTCTCCCGGGGTCGTCAGCTGGAACCAGTAGAAGCCGTGCCCCGGCAGCGTCAGCAGGTAGGACAGCTCCCCGATACCCGGGAAGCGCACGCCGCCGGTCAGTTCGACCGGGACGCACCCGCGGTGCGCGGACAGGTCCAGCTCCACCGGCTGCGGGAAGCGGGAGAGGTTGTTCACGCAGAGCACCGTGTCCTCACCGCCGTCCGGGCGCCGCCACTGGCGCTTGTAGGCCAGCACGCTCGGGTTGGAGCCGCCGAGGTCGACGAACTCCCCTTCGGCGAAGGCGTGGTGCTGCTTGCGCACCTCGATCATCCGCCGGGTCCAGTTGAGCAGGGAGGAATCGTTGTTGGACTGCGCTTCGACGTTCAGGCCCTGGTAGCCGTAGACCGGGTCCATGATCACCGGGAGGTAGATCCGGCCCGGGTCGCACGAGGAGAACCCGGCGTTGCGGTCCGGGGTCCACTGCATGGGTGTGCGCACCGCGTCGCGGTCGCCGAGCCAGATGTTGTCTCCCATGCCGATCTCGTCACCGTAGTACAGAACGGGCGAGCCCGGGAGGGACAGCAGCATCGCCGTGAACAGCTCCTGCTGGTTCCGGTCGTTGTCCAGCAGCGGGGCCAGCCGGCGGCGGATGCCGATGTTGGCCTTCATCCGCGGGTCCTTGGCGTACTCCGTGTACATGTAGTCGCGCTCTTCGTCGGTGACCATCTCGAGGGTCAGCTCGTCGTGGTTGCGCAGGAAGATGCCCCACTGGGTGCCGGCCGGGATCTCCGGGGTCTGGGTCAGGATCTCCGAGATCGGGAACCGCGACTCGCGGCGCACGGCCATGAAGATCCGCGGCATCAGCGGGAAGTGGAACGCCATGTGGCACTCGTCGCCGCCGACCGCCGGGTCGCCGAAGTACTCGACGACGTCCGAAGGCCACTGGTTCGCCTCGGCCAGCAGGATCCGGCCGGGGTACTCGTCGTCGACGACCTTGCGGCAGCGCTTGAGGAACTCGTGCGTGCGCGGCAGGTTCTCGCAGTTGGTGCCTTCCTGCTCGAACAGGTACGGCACGGCGTCGAGGCGGAAGCCGTCGATGCCCAGGTCCAGCCAGAACCGCAGGGTGTCGATCATGGCGTTCTGGACGTCGGGGTTCTCGAAGTTCAGGTCGGGCTGGTGGGAGAAGAACCGGTGCCAGTAGAACTGGCCGCGCACCGGGTCGTAGGTCCAGTTGGACGACTCGGTGTCGACGAAGATGATCCGCGCGTCGGCGTAGCGGGAGTCGTCGTCGCTCCACACGTAGTAGTCGCCGTACGGGCCGTCGGGATCCTGGCGCGACTGCTGGAACCACGGGTGCGCGTCCGACGTGTGGTTGAGCACCAGGTCGGTGATCACGCGGATGCCGCGCCGGTGCGCCTCGTTCAGCAGGAAGACGAAGTCCTCGACGCTGCCGAACTCCGGCAGCACGGCCCGGAAGTCGCTGATGTCGTACCCGCCGTCGCGCAACGGCGACGCGTAGAACGGCGGCAGCCACAGGCAGTCGATGCCCAGCCACGCCAGGTAGTCCAGCCGGCCGGCCAGGCCGCGCAGGTCGCCGGTGCCGTCGCCGTTCGAATCGGCGAAGGCGCGCACCAGCACCTCGTAGAACACCGCGCCCTTGAACCACGCCGGGTTGCTCGGCGCCTGCTGCGCCGAGCGGAAATCCTCGGCCTGGGGTTCGACCAGCATCCCGTCGGCCGTCATGGCCTCACCGGTGTGCGGCACGCCCTCGAGCCCGAGCGCCGCGTCGGGGCGAGTCTCCTCCGCCATGTGTTCCACCTCGTCCCTCAAGTCCCGCACTGTCCCGCGTTTTCCCGTCTACCCGGCCAGCCGGCGCCGGACCGACACCACGTGGGCCACGGCCCGCCACGGTTCGAGCCGGACGAAGTTGGCCTGCCCCCAGTCCCAGGTGTCACCGGTGACCTCGTCGTGGGCGATCAGGCGTTCGTGCGCCTCGAAGCCGAGGGCCCCGGTGTCGAGCCACAGCGTGCCTTCCTGCGGCGCGTACGGGTCGAGCGTCACGACCGTCACCACGGTGTCGCCGGTGGCCGGGTCCTGTTTGGAGTAGGCCAGCAGCGCGTCGTTGTCGACGTGGTGGAAGTGCAGGGTGCGCATCTGCTGCAGCGCCGGGTGCGCGCGGCGGACGGCGTTGAGCTTCGCGATCCACGGCTCCAGCGACCGGCCTTCGGCGAGCGCGCGGTCGAAGTCGCGCGGGCGCAGCTGGTACTTCTCGGAGTCCAGGTACTCCTCGCTGCCGTCGCGGACCGGGACGTGCTCGAACAGCTCGTACCCCGAGTAGACGCCCCACGTCGGCGAGATCGTCGCGGCCAGCGCGGCCCGCAGGGCGAACATGCCCGGGCCGCCGCGCTGCAGCGACTCGTGGAGGATGTCCGGGGTGTTGACGAACAGGTTCGGCCGGCCTTCGTTCCAGTGGTCCCGCAGGTCCACGGCGAAGTCGATCAGCTCCTGCTTGCCGGTCCGCCAGGTGAAGTACGTGTAGCTCTGGGTGAAACCGAGCCGGGCCAGGCCCCACAGCCGCGCCGGGCGGGTGAACGCCTCGGCCAGGAACAGGACGTCCGGGTGGGCGTCCTTCACCGACTGGATCAGCCAGGCCCAGAAGTCCGGCGGCTTGGTGTGCGGGTTGTCGACCCGGAAGATCTTCACCCCGTGCTCGGCCCACACGAGCATGACCCGCAGCATCTCTTCGTAGACGCCCTTGGGGTCGTTGTCGAAGTTGATCGGGTAGATGTCCTGGTACTTCTTGGGCGGGTTCTCGGCGTAGGCGATCGACCCGTCCGGCCGGGTGGTGAAGAACTCCGGGTGCTTGAGCACCCACGGGTGATCGGGTGCGGCCTGCAGCGCGAAGTCGAGCGCCACCTCCATGCCGAGCTCTTCCGAGCGGGCCACGAAGGCGTCGAAGTCGTCAAAGGTGCCGAGGTCCGGGTGGATGGCGTCGTGCCCGCCCTCGTCGGCGCCGATCGCCCACGGCGAGCCGACGTCGTCCGGGGTCGCGTCGAGGGTGTTGTTGGGGCCCTTGCGGTTCACCCGGCCGATCGGGTGGACCGGCGGCAGGTAGACGACGTCGAAGCCCATCTTCGCGACCCGGTCGAGCGCGGCCGCGGCGGTGGTGAACGTGCCGTGCACGGCGTTGCCCTCGGCGTCGAGGCCGCCGGTGGAGCGCGGGAACAGCTCGTACCAGGAGCCGTAGGCGGCGCGCTTGCGGTCGACCCAGAGCTTGAACGGCTTGCCCTTGGTGATCAGCTCGCGCACCGGGAACTCGTGCATGAGCTGGCGGACCTCCGGCGACAGCGCGGGCCCGACGCGCTCGGCGAGGGTCAGCTCGTCGTTGCGCAGCGCGACGACCGCGCCCGTGAGCAGCGCTTTCTCGGCCCGGCGGTCCGGGCGGCGGGAGACGCGCTCCAGCAGCCGGGCGCCGTTCTCGAGGTCGTTCGCCAGGTCCTCGGGCCCCTGCCCGGCGGCGATCTTCACCTCGACGGCGTGTTCCCACGTCGCCCAGGGATCGCTCCAGGCGTCGATGCGGTAGGTCCAGAGCCCGGTGACGTCGGGGACGATCACCGCGGCGAACTCGTCGGGGTGATCGGGGCCTCGCGGCACCATCCGCGCCTGGCGCGTCAGGCGGTCGCCGGGGCCGCGCCACGCGACGGTGGCCGCGACGGCGTCGTGACCTTCGCGCCACACCGTCGCGGTGACGGGAATATGTTCCCCCGCAACGGCTTTGGCCGGATACCGGCCGCAGCTCACGCTGGGGGAGACATCGTCGATACCGAGCCGGCCGGTCATGGGCAACGCCCCTCGATCTATGGGTGTGGACTCAGGCGTCGTCAGTCTGCCCGACTCGATCACGCACGATCGAGGCAGGGCTCTCTTGTTCTGTACCCAGACTCGTTCGAGTGAAACGCTTCCCGCGCAAAGGTTCCCGGCGGATGTCCGGCGGGTTACGACCGGACGGCGGTGTACCCGAAGGGTCGGCTCACGTACCCAGGCAGTCGGCTCACGTACCCAGACAGTCGGCTCACCGTCCGACCTTCCAGGTACGCGAGCCGACTCTCCAGGTACGCGAGCCGACCCTCCAGGTACGCGAGCCGACCCTCTGGGTACGCGTCAGTAGCTTTCGGCCGGCTGCTCCGCCGCCAGGCGCGGCGCGCGCAGGAGGAGCAGCGAGCGCGACTGGAGTGTCACCCGGCTCTTCGGTTCCAGCGGGCCGGGGTTGCCCGGGCTGCCGTCGCCGGTGCTGGTGTCCAGGGTCGGCTTGAACGTCTCGCCGTACTCGCGGCCCGGCAGGACGACCTCCGTGGGCTCGTCGCCCGCGTGCAGCCACAGCAGCCACGAGTGGTCCGGGACCAGCGCGCCCTCGCGGTTGCGGGCCTGGCTGTTCGAGCCGTCGATCCACATGCCCAGCGTGCGGCGGTCGGCGAACCAGTCGCTCTCGCCGAACTCCTCGCCGTCCGGGCGGAACCAGACCAGGTCCGGCTTGCCGGTCGGAGTGGTCCGGCCTTCGAAGAACTCCGGCTGCCGCAGCGCCGGGCTGTTCGCGCGCAGCCGCACGACGCGGCGGGCGAACGCGAGCATCGTCTCGGCCTCGGGATCACCGGGGGTCCAGTCGAACCAGGACGTCTCGTCGTCGAGGCAGTAGGCGTTGTTGTTGCCGTGCTGGGTGCGCCAGAACTCGTCACCCGCGGTGAGCATCGGGGTGCCGGTGGACAGCAGCAGCGTCGCGAACAGGTTGCGCGCCTGCCGGGTCCGCAGCTCGCGGACCCCGGCGTCGCCGGTCTCGCCCTCCGCGCCGTGGTTCCACGAGCGGTTGTCGTTGGTGCCGTCGCGGTTGTCCTCGCCGTTGGCCTCGTTGTGCTTGTCGTTGTAGGACACCAGGTCCCGCAGCGTGAAGCCGTCGTGGGCGGTGATGAAGTTGATCGACTGCCACGGCCGGCGCAGGTTGTGGTCGTAGAGGTCGGACGAGCCGGCCAGCCGGTAGGCGAGGTCGCGGACGCCGGTCGCGCCGCGCCAGAAGTCCCGGATGGTGTCGCGGTAGCGGCCGTTCCACTCCGCCCACTGGGCGCCGAAGCCGCCGACGCGGTAACCCTCGCCGGTCGCGTCCCACGGCTCGGCGATCAGCTTGCAGCGCGAGAGCACCGGGTCGGTGGTGATCGCGGTGAGCAGCGTCGAGGCGGCGTCGAACGCGCCTCCGCGCGGCCGGCCCAGCGTGCTGGCCAGGTCGAACCGGAAACCGTCGACGCCGAGCTCCTGCGTCCAGTACCGCAGCGAGTCGGTCACCAGCCGGACCACCGTCGGCGAACCGGCCTCCAGGGTGTTGCCGCAGCCGGTGATGTCGGCCATGTGGCCGCGGTCGGTGTGCAGGTAGTACACCGGCGCGTTGAGCCCGCGGAAGCTCAGCGTCGGCCCGTCCGGCCCGCCCTCGCAGGTGTGGTTGAACACGACGTCGACGATCACCTCGATGCCGGCCGCGTGCAGCGCCGCCACCATCAGCCGGAACTCCTCGACCTCGTGCCCCGGCTCGCTGGCGTAGGCCGCGTGCGGCGCGAAGAAGCCGAGCGGCGAGTACCCCCAGTAGTTGTGCCGGCCGCCGCGGACCAGCGACGGCTCGTCGAGGAACGAGTGCACCGGCAGCAGCTCCACCGACGTGACGCCGAGCCGGGTCAGGTACTCGATGGCCACCGGGTGGGCCAGGCCGAGGTAGGTGCCGCGCAGCGCCTCGGGGATGAACGGGTGCTGCTGGGTGAACCCCTTGACGTGCAGCTCGTAGATCACCGCCTCCTCGAACGGCACCTCCGGGTGCGCCCCGGTGTCCGGGCCGCCGGGCGAGGTGACGACCGAGAGGGGCACGCTGCCCAGCGAGTCCACTGTGGACATCGGGCCGCGGTCCGGGTCGCCGGTGAAGCCCTGGGCGGCGGTCAGGTCGGTGAGCTGGCCGGTGATCTGCCGGGCGTACGGGTCCAGCAGCAGCTTGTTCGGGTTGCAGCGCAGGCCGCGGGCCGGGTCGTAGGGCCCGTGGACGCGGTAGCCGTAGCGCTGCCCCGGCGTCACCCCGGGCACCAGGCCGTGCCAGACGCCGAACGTGCGCTCGGTGAGCGCGATCCGCCGCTGCGACCCGTCGGCGTCGATGAGGCACAGCTCGACGGCGTCCGCGACGGCGGAGGTGATGGCGAACCGGACCCCGCCCGCCTCGGGGTGGGCGCCGAGCGGGAACGGGCGTCCGGCGAGGACGTGATCGGCGGAGGGTCGGGTAGCCATTCCTGAATCGTCCCAGACGCCGCCCCCGGTCCGCCGCACCGAGGGCGGGATTCAGCGGTATTCCGCGCTCGGGGCACCTGCCGCCGAAGTCCGTGAAGGCCTCCTTGAGGGACTCTGAGTCCCTCAAGGAGGCCTTCACGGACCTTCTCAGGGTGCTGTGGACGCCAGCACGAAGGACTCCGGCGGCAGGTGCGCGGCGCCGCCGTCCAGGGTGGCCGGTGCCCATGCGAGCAGCTCCTTCGTGGCCCCCAGCGGCAGCGTGACGTCGCCCGGGCCGAAGTTGCACGCCAGCCGCAGGTCGCCGCGGCGCAGCACGAGCCACGACCCGTCCGGCGCCGCGTCGATCCGCAGGTCCGGCGTCCACGGGTCGGCCAGCTCGGGCCGTTCGCGGCGCAGCCGGATCAGCGTGCGGTAGAGCTCCAGCATCTCCCGGTGCTCCGGCTGGTCGGCCTCGGCCCAGTCGAGCTTCGAGCGCTCGACGGTGGCCGGGTCCATCGGGTCGGGGACGTCGGTCTCGCCCCAGCCGTGCCGGGCGAACTCGCGACGGCGTCCGGTGCGGACCGCCTCGGCCAGCTCCGGGTCCGGGAAGGAGGCGAAGAACTGCCACGGCGTGCTCGCCGCCCACTCCTCCCCCATGAACACCATCGGCGTGAACGGCGAGCAGAACAGGATGGCCGCGCCGCAGGCCAGCCGGCCCGCGGGCACCGTCGCGGACAGCCGGTCGCCGGCCGCGCGGTTGCCGATCTGGTCGTGGTCCTGCAGGTAGGCGAGGAAGCGGTGCCCGGGCACGCTGCGGGTGTCCACCGGCCGGCCGTGGGTCCGCTCGCGGAACGACGACCAGGTGCCGGCGTGGAAGAAGACGTCGCGCAGCACCCGCTGGAGCGCGTCCGGCGCGGCGAAGTCCGCGTAGTAGCCCTCGTCCTCACCGGTCAGCCGGACGTGCATCGCGTGGTGGAAGTCGTCCGACCACTGCGCCTGCAGGCCGTAACCGCCGCGCTCGCGGGGCGTGACCAGCTTCGGGTCGTTGAGGTCGGACTCGGCGATCAGCGTCAGCGGCCGGTTCAGCGCCGTCGACAGAGCCTCGACCTCGACGGCGAGCTGTTCGAGCAGGTGGACGGCCCGCCGGTCGAGCAGCGCGTGGACGGCGTCCAGGCGCAGCGCGTCGAGGTGGAAGTCGCGCAGCCACGCGAGCGCGTTGTCGACGACGTAGCGGCGGACCTCGTCCGAGCCCGGACCGTCCAGGTTGAGCCCGGGTCCCCAGTCGTTCTGGCCGGCGAAGTACGGCCCGAACCGGTCGAGGTAGGCCCCCGACGGCCCGAGGTGGTTGTAGACGACGTCGAGCACGACGGCCAGGCCGCGCGCGTGGGCGGCGTCGACGAACCGCTTCAGGCCGTCCGGGCCGCCGTAGGGCTCGTGGACCGCGCCCCAGAGGACGCCGTCGTAACCCCAGCCGGCGGTGCCGTCGAAGGAGTTCACCGGCAGCAGCTCGACGTGCGTGATGCCCAGCTCCACCAGGTGATCGAGCCGGTCGATCGCGGCGTCGAAGGTGCCGCCGGGGGTGAACGTGCCGATGTGCAGCTCGTAGACGACGCCGCCCGCGAGCTGCCGCCCGTGCCAGGCGTCGTCGGTCCAGTCGAACTCGGCGTGGTCGTAGACGCGCGACTCCTGGTGCACGCCGTGCGGCTGCCACCGCGAGCGCGGGTCCGGCAGCGGCTCGTCGGAGTCGCCGATCAGGAAGGCGTAGTTGATGCCCTCGGCCTCGGCCGACCACCAGCCGCCTTCGCCGCGGGTCATCTCGTGCACGTCGGCGTCGACCCGGACGCGGACGCGCTCGGCCGACGGGGCCCACACGGTGAACGTCATGCGTCTCCTCGCACGAGCAGGGCCACCGGGTAGCGGCCGAACAGGGTGGCCAGGTCCGGGCTCGCGTCGCGGCCGGTCAGGACGTCGGTCCAGACGCCGTCGGGCAGCGGCAGCACGGTGTCGCGCCAGCCGCCGGCCTCGGCGAGGCCGATCGGCAGCCGGGTCACCACTACCACGAGACCGGGGGCCCGGGTGTAGGCGAGCACGTGGTCCGCGGCGACGCCCTCGGCGCGCAGCGGCCGGTAGCCGCGGAACAGCGCGGGGTGCTCCTGACGCAGCTTCAGCGCCTTGTGCGTCACGAGCAGCTTCGCCGCGCCCGAGGCGTCGATCTCCGGCTGTTCGCCGTCGATGACGCGGGCCAGGATCTCGCGGCGGGCCGGGTAGTCGACCGGACGGCGGTTGTCCGGGTCGACCAGCGAGAAGTCCCACAGCTCGGTGCCCTGGTAGACGTCCGGGACGCCGGGCGCGGTCAGCTGCACGAGCTTCTGGCCGAGCGAGTTGCTCCAGCCCGGGCCCTCGATCCGGCCGACGAACGCCGCGATGTCCGCGGCCAGCTCGGCGTCGCCCATGACGTCGTCCGGCCAGGCCGCGACGTCGTTTTCGAACTCCTCGTCGTGGTCGGTCCAGCTGGTCCGGAGCTTGGCCTCCTTGGCCGCCTTGTCGAGGTAGTCCCGCAGCCGGGGCGGCTCGATCGGCCAGGTCGACACCAGCGTCTGCCAGGCCAGCAGGTTCAGCGACGGCTCGTCGATCCCCCGGCGCGCGGTCCAGCGGCGGACGGCGTCGGCGAACTCGCCGGGCACCTCCGCCAGCACCGACGCGCGGGCCCGGGTGTCCTCGGACCGCTTGGTGTCGTGGGTGGTCAGCGTCGTCATCGCGGCCGGGTAGCCGGCGTCGCGGGCGGCGGCGAGGCGGTGGAACTCCTCGACGCCGGTGCCGAACCGGTCCGGGTTGCCGCCGACCTCGTTGAGCGCGGCGAAGCGGGTGTAGCGGTAGAAGGTGGTGTCCTCGGTGCCCTTCGCGACGACCATGCCCGACGTCTGCTGGATCCGCGTGGCCAGCTCGCCATCAGGTTCGGCGCGCACCTGCGCGTCGAGGGCGTCCAGCGCTTCACCCAGGTCGGGCCGGGCTTCCCGGGCCGCGGCGATCGCCGTCGCCCAGTGCTGCTCGCCTTCGGGCAGGTAGGAGCGGTAGACCGGGAACGCCACCATGGTCTCGGCGACGGCTTCCCGGGCGGCCTCGGTGTTCCCGTGGCGCAGCAGCGCCGCGATCCGCCGGACCTCGGCGACCAGGATCCGGTCGGTGACCAGGCGGCGGGCCTCGGCCTCGACGTCGTGGTAGCCGGTCCGGACGCCGAGCTCGTCCGCCAGCGCGGTGTACGCGGGCTCGGCGGCCGGGTCGACGAAGACCCCGGCGATCTCGCGCAGGGCGTCGTAGCCGGTGGTGCCGTCGACCGGCCAGCTCTGCGGCAGCGGCTCGCCAGGGTGCAGGATCTTCTCAGCGACGATCCACGCGCCGGGCGCGTTCTCCCGCAGCCGCCGGAAGTAGCCACCCGGGTCGGCGAGGCCGTCCGGGTGGTCGACGCGCAGGCCGGTGACGTCCCCGTCGGCGACCCAGCGCAGCACTTCGCCGTGCGTCTCGGCGAACACCACCGGGTCCTCGACGCGGACCGCGGCCAGGTTGGTGATGTCGAAGAACCGCCGGTAGGTCAGCTCCGCGTTGCCGCGCCGCCAGCCGACCAGCCGGTAGTGCTGGCGCTCGTGCACCTCCTGCGGCGTGCCGCCGCCGGTGCCGGGCGCGATCGGGAACCGGTGGTCGTAGTAGACGAGCTCGTCGCCTTCCACGGTCAGCTCCGACACGGCGTCGTCGTCACCCAGGACCGGCAGCAGGATCGGGCCGCGGTCCCAGTCGACGTCGTAGAAGGCGGCGTGCTCGGCGTCGCGGCCGTGCGTGAGCACGTCCCACCACGAGCGGTTCACCTTCGGCGTCTCGACCGACATGTGGTTGGGCACGATGTCGACGACCAGGCCGAGCCCGGCCTCCTTGAGCCGCTTGGCCAGCTCCCGGCGGGCCTCCTCGCCGCCCAGCTCGGGCCGCGCCCGGGTCGGGTCGACGACGTCGTAGCCGTGGGTCGAGCCCGGCGTCGCGTCGAGCACCGGCGACGCGTAGAGCGCGCCGATGCCCAGGTCACGCAGGTAGCCGGTCAGCCCGGCGGCGTCGGCGAAGGTGAACTCCGGGCGCAGCTGCACCCGGTAGGTCGACTCCGGCACCGTCATTCCGTCTCCGTCCGCTGCAGCACGATCAGGGACCGGGCGGGCAGCGTGAGCTTGCCGCCGCCCTCGATGGGCTCCGCGTCCGTGGGCTCCACCTCGCCGGTCGCGGAGTCGATGACGACCGTCCAGGCCTGGCCGTAGCCGTTGCCCGGCAGCGTCGCGTCGATGTCCTCGTAGTGCGCGTTGAAGGCGAGCAGGAACGAGTCGTCCTCGACCGACATGCCGCGCGGGTCGAGGTCGGGGATCGCCTTGCCGTTGAGGAAGACCACGACCGCCTTGCCGAAGCCGTCGTCCCAGTTCTGCTCGGTCATCTCCTCGCCGGCCGGGGTGAACCAGGCGATGTCGCCGAGCTTGTCGCCCTTGCCGACCGGGCCGCCCTGGAAGAAGCGGCGGCGGCGGAACACCGGGTGCCGGTGCCGGAACGCCGTCAGGCCGCCGACGAACTGGACCAGGCCGGCGTTCTCCTTGGCCAGCTCCCAGTCCATCCAGGCGATCTCGGAGTCCTGGCAGTAGACGTTGTTGTTGCCCTGCTGGGTACGGCCGATCTCGTCGCCGTGCAGGATCATCGGCACGCCCTGCGACAGGAGGATCGTGGCGAGCATGTTGCGCTGCTGGCGGATGCGCAGCTCGTTCACCTCGGGGTCGTCGGTCTCGCCCTCGACACCGCAGTTCCACGAGCGGTTGTCGTCGGCGCCGTCGCGGCCGTCCTCGCCGTTGGCCTCGTTGTGCTTCTCGTTGTAGGACACCAGGTCCCGCAGCGTGAAGCCGTCGTGGGCGGTGACGAAGTTGATCGACGCGAACGGGCGGCGGCCGTCGTCCTGGTAGAGGTCCGACGAGCCGGTGATCCGCGACGCGAACTCCCCGAGCGTCGAGGGCTCACCCCGCCAGAAGTCGCGGACGGTGTCGCGGTACTGCCCGTTCCACTCCGTCCACAGGGGAGGGAAGTTGCCGACCTGGTACCCACCGGGGCCGACGTCCCACGGCTCGGCGATCAGCTTGACCTGGCTCACGATCGGGTCCTGCTGCACCAGGTCGAAGAACGTGGACAGCCGGTCGACGTCGTAGAACTCCCGCGCCAGCGCCGAAGCGAGGTCGAAGCGGAAGCCGTCGACGTGCATCTCCGTCACCCAGTACCGCAGCGAGTCCATGATCAGCTGCAGCGTGTGCGGGTTGCGGACGTTCAGCGAGTTCCCGGTGCCGGTGTAGTCCATGTAGTACTCCGGCTCGCCTTCGACCAGCCGGTAGTACGCCTCGTTGTCGATGCCGCGCATCGACAGGGTCGGCCCGAGGTGGTTGCCCTCCGCGGTGTGGTTGTAGACCACGTCGAGGATCACTTCGATGCCGGCCTCGTGGAAGGCCTTGACCATGCCCTTGAACTCCTGGACCTGGCCGCCCTCGCCGGGCATCGCGGCGTACGCGTCGTGCGGCGCGAAGAACCCGATCGTGTTATAGCCCCAGTAGTTCGTGAGGCCCTTCTCCTCCAGGCCGTGGTCGGAGACGAACTGGTGCACCGGCAGCAGTTCCACGGCGGTGACGCCGATCTTCTGCAGGTGCTCGACCACGGCGGGGTGGGCCATGCCGGCGTACGTGCCACGCAGCGCTTCCGGCACGAACGGGTGATTCACCGTCATGCCCTTGACGTGCGCCTCGTAGATGACCGTCTCGTTGTAGGGGCGCCGCGGCTGGCGGTCGTTGCCCCAGTCGAAGAACGGGTTCGCCACCAGCGAGTACGGCACGCGCCCCGCCGAGTCGGCGTCGTTGCGCTCCTCCGGGTTGTCGAACTGGTAGCCGAACAGCGATTCGTCCCACTTCACGCCGTGCGAGACGGCCTTGGCGTACGGGTCGATCAGCAGCTTGTTCGGGTTGCAGCGCAGACCGCGGCTCGGGTCGTACGGTCCGTGCACGCGGAAACCGTAACGCTGGCCGGGGCCGACGTTGAGCAGGTAACCGTGGTGGACGAAGCCGTCGACCTCTTCGAGCGCGTGCCGGGTCTCGTTGCCGTCGCCGTCGAACAGGCACAGTTCGACCTGCTCGGCCACTTCGGAGAACAGGGCGAAGTTCGTCCCGACTCCGTCGTAGGTGGCGCCGAGCGGATAGGGCGTTCCGGGCCAGGGCCGCACTGGTGTCTCCTCGAGCTTCGGGTGGTGCCGGGGCGTCCGCACTCGCGGACGCGCATCACAGGGGGTCGTGCGCTGCCGTATACCCGTTACCCGGGCAACGGACGCGCCGCGGCCAGCGGCGCCACCGCGGCGCGCACTCCCCTCGCGGTGAAGAAGCCGTCGACGCTGACGGGAAGGGGAATCCGCCAGTTAGGGTACTGGTCGACGGTTCCCGGCAGATTCGGCTGCCGCACCTGGCCCGCGACGTCGGCCGGCGAGGTCAGCACCAGCCGTGACGCGGCTTTCGCGAGCAGGGTGTGCAACGCCACGACCGGGTCGCCGTCCGGGATCCCTTCGCGCGCAACGAGTTCGAACAAAGCTTCACGTTCGTCCGCCGCGGCCCGGCTTTCGGCTTCGGCACCGCGGTCCAGCAGCCCCAGCTCGGCGCGGACCCGGACGTGCTCGGCGGCCAGCCAGCCGGCGACCGTGGGCAGGTCGTGCGTGGAGATGCTGGCCATCGCGTCCGGGTCCCAGTCGGCCGGGTCGGTGAACGGGTGGCCGGGGGTGTCCCAGTCGCGTTCGAACCACAGGACGGCCGAGCTCAACATGCCGCGCTCGTGCATGGTCTCGGTGACGACGTCCTCGACGGTCCCGAGGTCCTCCCCCACGACCACCGCGCCGGCGCGGTGCGCTTCGAGCGCCAGCACGCCGACCATCGCCTCGGCGTCGTAGTGGACGTACGTGCCGCGGTGCGCGGGCTCGCCCGGCGGGATCCACCACAGCCGCCAGAGTCCGGCGATGTGGTCGACGCGGATGCCGTCCGCGTAGCGCAGCACGCCCCGGATGACGTCCCGAAACGGCGCGTAACCGGCTTCGGCCAGCTTGTCCGGCCGCCACGGCGGGAGGTTCCAGTCCTGGCCCTGCTGGTTGAACGCGTCCGGCGGCGCGCCGACCCGGACGTCGGCGGCGAAGACGTCGCGCACCGCCCAGGTGTCGGCCCCGCCGGGGTGCACGCCGACCGGCAGGTCGTGCACGATCCCGACGGTCATCCCGGCTTCGCGCGCGGCCCGGCGGGCCTCGGCCAACTGCTCCCGGCAGAGGTGCTGGAGCCAGACGTAGAAGCCGACGCGGTCCTTCAGCTCTTCGCGCGCTTCGGCGACTTCGGGGCCGGCCGGGTCGCGCAGCGGCTCGGGCCAGTCCCGCCAGTCGGCGCCGTGCCGCTCGGCGAGGGCGCAGAAGACGGCGAAGCCCCGCAGGTCGTCGTCCGCGGGCAGCTCTTCGACGCGGTGCGGCCAGAGCAGCTCGAGCGCGGCGCGCTTGGCCGTCCAGACGGCGTCGTAGTCGATCAGTTCGCCGTCGCGGTCCGGGGCCAGCGAGCGGACGGCCTCCTGCGTCGCCGCGTCGGCCGCGGTGAAGGTCTCGGTGGCGGTGACGCGCAGGTAGATCGGGTTGGCGAAGCGACGGCTCGCCGGCGAGTAGGGCGAGCGCTCGACGGGGTGCGCGGGGCTGAAGGCCTGGACCGGGTTGACCAGCAGCACGCCGGCGTCGAGTTCGGCGGCGGAGCGGGCCGCGAACGTCGCCAGGTCGGCGTAGTCGCCGATGCCCCAGGAGCCCGCCGAGTGCAGCGAGTAGAGCTGCAGCATCCAGCCCCAGGCGGGGTGGACGGCGGGCAGCTTCGCCGGGACCACGGCCAGCACGACGTCCTGCTCGGCGGTGACCACCCGGTGCCAGCCCAGCGGCAGGTCCGCCGGCAGCTCGCCCCGGACGTGCCGGCGGGTGCCGTCCTCGAGCACGACCTCGGCGTCCGCGCCGAGCGCCCTGGTAGTGCCCTCCTGGACGACGATGGTCGGCGGCAACGCGCCCGCCGGCCGGGCTTCGCGCACGGCGGTCAGGGCCGCGCCGATCGCGTCGTCGCTGGTCGCGTCCACGCCGAACTGCCGCAGGACAGCGACGACGACGTCGTCGTCCACCGCCACCCACACCTGGTCCGAGTTCTCGTACCGGGTGGCGACGCCGTGGGCGTCGGCGAGCTCGTGCAGGGGACTGCGGGCTTCGTCGGGCAGCTCGGGGCCGGGCGTCTCGTGGGGCACTGGCACAGCATTCCGGTGCCCGGCCGTTCGCGCCATCTGCGCCAGCCGACATCACTCGACGCCGTCGACGGTGAATTCCGGCCGATCTGCGAAACGGCTCGTGACCTTCTAACTTCTCCTCATGGGTGTGCGGAGGACGTTGAACGTGGACGAGGTCCTGAAACGCCAGGACTCGGGTGAGCTCAAGCGGCGGTTGCGCGGGCGCGACCTGATCGGGTTCGGCATCGGGATCATCATCGGGACCGGCATCTTCACGCTCGCGGGCGTCGAGGCGAAGACGCACGCCGGGCCGGCGGTGACGCTGTCGTTCGTGCTCGGCGCCGTCGTCGCCGGGCTGGCGGCGCTCTGTTACGCCGAGCTCGCGTCGAGCGTCCCGACGGCGGGCAGCGCCTACACCTACGCCTTCGCCACCCTCGGCGAGATCTTCGCCTGGATCATCGGCTGGGACCTGCTGCTCGAGTTCGCGCTCGGCGCCGCCGTGGTCGCCCGCGGCTGGTCCGGCTACCTGGCGAACCTGCTCGGCCTGTCGCCGGAGTGGTTCGGCGAGGACGCGAAGGTCAACGTCGGCGCCGTCCTCATCATCGCGGTGCTCACCGTGGTCGCCGTGATGGGGATCAAGGAGTCGGCCTGGCTGACGAACCTGCTGGTGTGCGTGAAGGTCGCGGTCTGCGTCCTGGTCCTCGGCGTGGGCCTGTTCTTCGTCAAGGGCTCGAACCTGACGCCGTTCATCCCGGCGGCCAAGCCGCCCGAGGGTGGGTCGAGCGTGCTGGAGCAGCCGATCGTGCAGGCGGCGCTCGGGCTGGAGCAGTCCGTGTACGGCATCGCCGGCATGATCACCGCCGCCGCCGTGGTCTTCTTCGCCTACACCGGCTTCGAAGCGCTCGCGAACCTCGGCGAGGAGACGCTGAACCCGAAGAAGGACCTGCGGGTCGGCATCCTCGGCGCGCTGGTCGTCTGCGCGGTGCTCTACATCGGCGTCTCGATCGTCCTGACCGGGATGATCCCGTTCACCGACATCGACACCGGCGCGCCGCTGGCCGACGCGTTCGACAAGGTCGGCCAGCACTGGGTCGGCGCGCTGATCTCGCTCGGCGCGGTGACCGGTCTCACGTCGGTGATGATGGTCGAGCTGGTCACGATCGGCCGGATCGGCTTCGCGATGGGCCGCGACGGCCTGCTGCCCAAGAAGCTCGGCACCGCGCACCCGAAGTGGGGCACCCCGCACCGGATGACCATCGGCGGCGCGGTGCTGATCGCCGTGCTGGCCGCGTTCATCCCGATCGCCGAGCTGGCCGACATGGTGAGCATCGGCGCGCTGTCGGCGATGATCATCGTCGCGGTGGCCGTCCCGGTGCTGCGCCGCCGGCGGCCCGACCTCGACCGGCCGTTCACCGTGCCGTTCTCGCCGGTGATCCCGATCGTCGCGGCGCTGGCGTGCTTCTACCTGATGCTCAACCTGAACGTGCTGACGTGGATCCGGTTCGCGGTCTGGCTGGCGCTCGGCCTGGTCATCTACTTCACCTACGGCCGCCGTCACTCCCGCTTCGCGCCGGAGAACGCCGGCCGCGATCCCGAGGTCAGTCCCAGAACGACGGAGTGAGGTTCGCCACGCGGACCGCCTCTCGGGCCACCGCGGCGCGGTCCGCGTCGACGACCAGCAGGACCCCCAGCCCGGCCAGCGCCGCGGCGAGCCATTCCACCGGCTGGTCGTGGATCCCGTTGTCCCCCAAGGACGGGTAAGTGTCCACAACGGACACCAGCGTCCCCTCGGCGCCGATCCGGATGCCCGCCAGGAGCACGAAGTGGCCACCGGGCGGGCGCCAGCGCGACGTCCACAGTGGCGGGACGCCGGTGTCGAGGTAGTCGAGCAGCGCCCGTTCCGGGGTGTCGTCGGCGCCGAGTTCCGCGCCGTCGATCCGGGCGATCACCGCGACGCGCGGCAGGTCCCACAACCCGGCCAGCAGGTCGAACAGCGAGCCGGTGGTCCACTCCCCCGTCGCCGGCACCGCGGTCAGGGCGCCGCCGGACAACGCCCCCACGGCCGTCGCCAGCGCCGAAGCCCGGGTGCCCGCCGTGACCGGATCGCGCACGACTCTCGGCGGCAACCGGAAATCGGCCCGCCCCGGCTCGCCCGGCGGGCGCACCGCCGGCCCGCGCACGGTGCCCGCGGCCGCCGCGACGGCGTCCTGGTCGGGCACGTCGACCCCGGCCGCGCGCAGCGCCGCGAGGCCGCAGAACGCCGCGGCCAGCCCGTCCTTCTGCGGCAGCTCCGCCTGGGCCACCGCGGCCAGCCGGGCCCCGCCCGGCAGCCACCGCACCCCGGACAGATCGAGCTGCCCGCCGTCGATCCCCGAAGACATCGATCCCTCAAAAGTCCCGTCAGTAGCGCCACCGGCGTGCGGCGACGACCTCTTCGACACCCCGTCCGGCCGGGCCGTCCCCAGTATCCCGGCCCGCCAGGGCCACGGCCAGCACGATCCGGCTCCCCGGCAGAGCAGCCCCACCGGAGCGAGCCGTCCACCAGCACCGCCGAGCAGGCCTCTTTCCGAGCGGCCCGCCGGCACACCCCCACCAGGGCGGCCCCCACCCTCTCCGGGGGGTCGGCCCCGCTTCCAGCGTATCGGGGGTGTCCGACGAGAAGCCGGAAACCCGGCGAACGAGGGCCGGTTACCCACATGTCGGGCCGCCTGTGGACAACCCCGGCCGAGCGGTTCAGCCGGGGCGAGTGCTCAGCCAGGCCGCGCAGCCACGCAGGCCGCACAGCCAAGCCAGGCCGCGCTGCCCAGCCAAGCCGAGCCCCACAACTCACCCAGGCGGAGCCGCGCAACTCAGCCAAGCCAGGCCGCCCAACTCACCCAAGCCGAGCCGCTCAGCCAAGCCAAGCCAAGCCGCCCAACTCACCCAAGCCGAGCCGCTCAGCCAAGCCAAGCCAAGCCGCCCAACTCACCCAAGCCGAGCCGCTCAGCTCAACTCGGCCAAGCCGGGCTGCGCGGTCGCCGGCCAGCAGAGGCAGAACGGGTGGCCCGCCGGGTCGGCGTACACCTGGAAGTCGTCGCCGGTCGTGCTGCCCGCCGCCTCTTTCAGTACCGTGGCGCCCAGGGCCATGACCTGCTCGTGCGCCTCCGGGAAGTCCTCGACCCACAGGTCGAGGTGCACCTGCTGCTTCACCGGGCCGTCCGGCCACTGCGGCGGCGTGTGGTCCGGGGCCAGCTGGACGCCGATCCGCGGGGCGCCGTCCACCAGCACCATGTGCCAGTCGCCGTCCTCCTCGACCTCGCCGCCGAGGACGCCCGCCCAGAACCGGCTCTCGGCCGCGAGGTCCGCCGCGTCGAACGTGACGACCTGGTGCTTGATGCGCATGCCGGCAACCTAGCCCGGCGGCTCGGGAGACGGCCGCGAAGGCGCCTCACGTCGCCGTAGCGCCACGCCGGCGACCACCGCCAGCGTCCCCAGCGCCTCCGGCAGGCTCGGCACCTGGCGCAGCAGCAGGAAGCCCATCACGCCCGCCGTCACCGGGAGCAGGGCCAGGAGGACCGCGAACCGGGCCTGGCCCAGCCTGCGCAGCACGACCTGGTCGAGCGCGTACGGCACCACCGTCGACAGCACACCCACCCCGATGCCGAGCAGGAGCATGCGTGGCGAAGACCACACTTCTCCCGTGCCGAACGCCAGGGGCGAGAGCACGACCGTCGCCACGGCGAAGCCGATCGCCAGGCTGTCGATGCCGTCGCCGTCGCTCGCGACGCGCTTGCCGAGCAGGATGTAGCCCGCCCACGCGGCCGCCGCGCCCAGGGCGAACAGCACACCCAGGGCGCTCCCGGACAGCTGGACGTCGGCGATCGCCACCACCCCGGCGGCCACCAGCAGCAGGGCCGCGACGTCCCGCCGGGTGCGGGAGCCGGCGGCCGCCACCACGACGGGCCCGGCGAACTCCAGCGCCACGACCGTGCCCAGCGGCAGGCGGGCGATCGCCTCGTAGAAGAGCACGTTCATGCCCGCCGTCACGATCCCGAAGGCGCACGCCAGCAGCAGCCGGCGGCCGCGCCAGGCCACGCGCGGCGGCCGTCGCCAGGCCAGCAGCACCACCGCCGCGCCCAGGCACCGCAGCCAGGCCACCCCGGCCGGCGTCGCGTGGCCGAAAAGACCGACCGCGATGGCCGCTCCGGCGTACATGGAAATTCCGCTGAGAACGAACAACAGCGGGGCGGGTACCGCGGAAACCTTCCGGGCCGACGTCGGTGCACTCACGACTCCATGGTGCCTGACCACGGAAAATGTGACTCTCCGGGTAATCGACTCCTGCATTGCGGGATCCCGCTACGGCATCCGGGGTAAATCGACGTGACTCGGGTCCCACCGGCGCGGGAACACTTGCGGGCCGCGAAACGTCTGGAAGAGTGGAAGCACGAACACCGCGGAGCCGGAGACGATCGCCGTAGCCGACATCAGTCCGAAGTGGGCGTAGCTGGATCGATGGCACCGGGCGACCGGTGCCGGGACGGAGGGAGACCCCCATGACAACGCCGACGCTCACCCGCCCCGAACTGACCGCCCTCGACCGCTGTGACCGGTGCGGGGCCGCAGCTCAGGTACGCGCTGTCCTCAAGGGCGGCGAGCTTCTCTTCTGCGGGCACCACGCCCGCGAGCACGAGGCCAAGCTCAAGGAACTGTCCGCCGACATCCAGCGGTAACGACCTAGACACACGAAGGCGGCCAGTGCGCACAGGCACTGGCCGCCTTCGTATTCTTCGACCGGCACAACTGCAAGTTGCCGATTGCCGCACCGAAATCACGAACAGGCCTCGGAATGCCGTGATTCCGGACACGGAACCGGACAAGAAATCAGACAGAATCCAGAACGACTTCGAACGCGACTTCGGCGGCGCCCAGCAGCTTCACGTCGGCGCCCAGCGCCGAGCTGACGATCCGCGTGCCGCCGACCGCCCGGCTCACCAGGCTGCGCCGGCGCACCTCCGAGCCGACGTGGCGCAGGACCGCCTCCGGCAGCACCGTCAGCAGGTCGCCGAGGATCACCAGCTGCGGCCCGAGCAGGTTGACGACGTTGATCAGCCCGAGGGTCAGCCACTCGGCGAACTCCGCGAGCCGCGTCAGCGCCGCTTCGGGGTCCCGGCCGAGCTCGCGCAGCTCGAACAGGATCGCGCCGCGCGGGGTGTCCTCGGCCAGCCCGAGCGCCCGGCACAGCGCGGCCTCGCCGACCTCGGTCTCCCAGCAGCCGCTGCTGCCGCAGTAGCAGGCCCGCCCGCCCGGCCGGATCACCATGTGCCCGATCTCGCCGACGTAGCCCGCGCCGCCCCGCAGGGCCGCGCCTTCGGCGATCACGCCGCCGCCGACGCCGACGTCCGCCGAGATGTAGACCATGTCGGACGACCCGCGGGCCGCGCCGCGCAGGTGTTCGGCGACCGCTCCGAGCTCGGCGTCGTTGCCGACCAGGATCGGGATCTGCAGGACCCCGCCCAGCCGTTCGCCGAGCGCGACGTCGGTCCAGCGCAGGTTCGGGGCTTCGTGCACGTAGCCGTCCGCGCGCCGGACGACGCCCGGCACCGACACCCCGACCGCCACCGGGGTCACGTCGAGGTCGCCGGCCAGCACGGCCGTCGACTCGATGACGTGGGTGATGACCTCTTCCGGCCGGTTCATCCGGCCCCGCAGGTTCCAGCTGTTGCGGCCCAGGATCTGGCCGCCCAGCCCCACGAGGGCGATCGCGACGTGCTCGACCTGCAGGTCGACCGCGAGCACGACCGCCGCGTGCGGCTGGGGCAGGACCAGGAGCGAGGGGCGGCCCGCCCCTCGTCCCGGCCTCGGCACCTTCTCCTCGACGACACCGGCTTCCGCCAGCCCGTCGACGAGGGTCTTGATCGTGCTCCGGTTGAGCCCCAGCTCCGCGGCCAGGGTCGCCCGGGTGCTCGGCCCGCCGACGTGCAGCAGGCGGAGCAGGGTCGTGCGGTTGTGCCGACGCACCTCGTCCGGTCGTGCGACGGGTGAGCTGGACACGGGCTTGATCATCCCATGCTGGTTCAGCGCGTCGACGCAGCCGCGCGGCGCCGCGACAGCGCGTCGACCGTGGCGGCGAGCAGGAGGACCAGGCCGGTGATGATGTTGACCACCGCGGCCGGCTGCTTGAGCAGGCCCAGGCCGTTGATGACCACCGCGATGACCAGGCCACCGACGACCGCGTCGGCCACCCGGCCCTTGCCGCCGAACAGCGACGTGCCGCCGATGACGGCCGCGCCGACCGAGTACAGCAGCGTGTTGAGGCCACCGGACTGCGGGCTGACCGAACCGACCTTCGACGCGGCGACGATGCCGCCGATGGCCGCGACCGCCGAGCCGATGATGAACACGCTCGCCCGGATCTTCGGCACGTCGATACCGGCGCGGCGGGCGGCTTCCTTGTTGCCGCCGACCGCGTAGACGTACCGGCCGTACTTGGTCCGGTTGAGCACGTAGGTCCCGGCCACCAGCAGCACCAGCATGATCGGGATGACGTACGGGACGCCCTCGATCGTGACGACGGCCTTGTTCGGCGAGCGGTTGATCGTCAGCAGCCAGGTGCCCAGCGCCGACAGCACGACGAGCGCGCCGACCTTGACCAGCACCAGCGCCGTCGGCTGCACGACCAGGCCGCGCTGGAGCCGCTTGAAGTGGCTGATCAGCGTGATCACGGCGAACCCGCCCGCGGCGACGAGGAAGAAGATCCAGCTGCCGAGGATGTTCAGGTTGCCGTTGGAGATCTTGTACAGGATGTCCGAGTTGGTGATGCCGATCGTGCCGCCTTCACCGATGAACTGCAGCAGGACGCCCTGCCACACGATGAACAGCGCCAGCGTCACGACGAAGGACGGCATGCCGATCTTCGAGACGAGGAAGCCGGTGATGCAGCCGATCGCGGTGCCGACGCAGATGGCCAGCAGGATCTCGAGCCAGGCGTTGGCCGGGACGCCGACCGCGACGAGCAGCAGGCCGACCAGTGACAGCGCGGCGCCGGCCCAGATCCGCTGGTAGGCCGACAGCAGCATGGCCACGGCGAGGACCGCGATGAACGTGATGAACACGCCGGAGCCCAAGGTGCCCAGCAGGTTTCCGGCGTGCACGTAGTGCAGGGCCATCACCGACGCGGCGGTGCCCGAAGCCACACCGGCGGCGAGGTCGATCTCGCCGAGCAGCAGCACGAAGACGATGCCCATCGCGATGATGATCACGCCCGCGCCCTGCGGGAACACGTTGGCGATGTTGGCCAGCGTGAAGAAGTTGTCCGACAGCGCGCTGAACAGGATCACCAGCACGAGCAGGCCGAACAGCGACGGCAGCGAGCCGAGTTCACCGGCCCGGATGCGGGCGAAGTAGTCACGAAGCGCTTCGCCTGTTGACATCGATGTCGTGTCGATGCCGAAGTCGGTGATCGCCGCGGTGGGGTTCTGGGTCTGCGCGAGCGCGTCGGCGGGGGTGCCGACTTCGTGCTTGGCAGGGGTTTCAGTCATTTCCGGTTCTTTCTTCCCGCTCACAGGACCACGGCTTCGGGCCGGGCCAGGCCGAGGTCGCCGGAGCGACCCGCGGTGATCAGTTCCACGACCTGGCCGTGGCTGACGTCCTTCGTGTGCACCTCGGCGACAAGGCGGCCGAGGTACAGCACCGAGATGCGGTCGGCGACCTCGAACACGTCGGCCATGTTGTGGCTGATCAGCACGACGCCGAGGCCCTGCTCGGCCAGCCGGCGGACCAGGTCCAGCACCTGCCGGGTCTGCGCGACGCCGAGGGCGGCGGTCGGCTCGTCCAGCACGACGACCTTGCTGTTCCACAGCACCGACTTGGCGATGGCCACGGTCTGGCGCTGACCACCGGACAGCGAGGAAACCGGCGTCCGGACCGACTTCACGGTGCGCACCGACAGGGAGGCCAGCGTCTCGCGAGCGGCCTTCTCCATGCTGGCTTCGTCCAGCTTCCAGCTGCTCCCGCGCTCACGGCCGAGGAACATGTTCTGGACGATGTCGAGGTTGTCGGCCAGCGCGAGGTCCTGGTAGACGATCTCGATGCCGAGGTCCGCCGCGTCGCGCGGGCCGCGGATGTGGGCGTCCTCGCCGTTGAACCGCACGGCCCCCGAGTCGTACGGGTGGATGCCGGCGATGCACTTGACGAGGGTCGACTTGCCGGCGCCGTTGTCGCCGACCAGGGCGGTCACTTCGCCCGCGCGCACGTCGAAGTCCACGTCGTGGAGGACGTGGACGGGGCCGAAGCTCTTGTTCAGGCCCTTGATCTCGAGGATGGGCTCACTCATGGATGGCATGTCTCCGAATTTCTTATGCCCTGTGCCGCCGCTCCGCCGATCGGCAAGCGAGGAGTGGGGACCGGGCCGGGGCGCGCCGTCGGGGTGCGCGTCCCGGCCCGGCTGTTCATGGGTACTACTGCCTACGGCTCAGGAGATGCCGAGCGAGCTGCACTTGGCGGCGAGGTCGCCACCGCAGATCTCGGTCGCCTTGACGTAGCCCTGGGTCACGACGGTCTTGATGTCCTTCTCCAGGATCAGGGTCGGCGTGAGCAGCACGGACTTGATGTCGCGGTTGTTCTTCGGGTCGTGGAGCTTGCCCGTCGCGATCGCGTCCGCACCGGCGGTGTCACCCTTGACCAGGGCGGCGGCCAGCTTGGCGGTGGCCTCGGCCTCTTCCTTGATCGGCTTGAAGATGGTCAGGTACTGGTCGCCGCGCATGATGGCCATGAGGCCGTCCGCGGTGGCGTCCTGGCCCGTGACCGGGACCTTGCCGTTGAGGCCGTTCTTCTTGAGGATCGTGATGACCGCGCCGGCCAGGCCGTCGTTCGCCGCGACGACGCCGTCGACCTTGCCGCCGTTGCCCTGCAGGATCTGCTCGAAGGTCGTGCCGCCGAGCTGGTTGTCCCAGTCGTTGATCGGCTGCTTCTGGACCAGCTTCAGCGTGTTGTTCGCGAACAGGGGCGCGAGGACGGAGTCCTGGCCCTTGGTGAACAGCGTCGCGTTGTTGTCGGTCGGGGCACCCTCGATCTGGATGACCTGCGCGCCCGGGGTCGCCTTCAGCTTGTCCGCGAGGCCCTGGCCCTGCAGCTGGCCGACCTTCTCGTTGTCGAACGAGACGTAGTAGTCGGCGGACCCGCCGAGGCTCGGCCGGTCGTAGTCGATGACCGGGATGCCGGCGCCCTTCGCCTTCGCCTCGACGGCGGCACCGACGGCCGGGTCGGACGGGGCGATGATCAGGGCCTTGACGCCGGAGCTGATGAAGCCGTCGGCCAGGGTGGTGAACTTCTGGGCGTCACCCTGGGCGTTCTGGATGTCGGCCTCGAAGCCCTGCGCCGTGAGAGCGGCCTGCAGCATCGGCTTGTCGAAGGCTTCCCAGCGCGCCGAGCTGGCGGTCTCCGGCAGGATGACTCCGACCTTGCCGGAGGCACCGCCGGCGGCGGCCGGGGCGGACGAGGAGGCGGAGCTGCTCCCCGTGCCCCCGCTGTCCGAACTGTTTGCACCGCAAGCGGAGAGCACCAGGCCGGTGCTCACCGTGGCGGCGAGGAGGGTAAGGGTTCTGCTGCGCATCCTCGTTCCTTCCGGATCCAAGCGTTGTGGTGAACGGCCCTCGAGGAACTCCACCGGACTCCGGCGGACTCCCTGACTCGGGCCTTGCGAGGCGGTGATCCGGAGAGTCCCGGCGCACCGTCGCGCATATGTTGTGGGCGACAACATATGCCGCTGAGCGGCTGCGGGGAAGATAGCTGGATCGATTAAATGACACCAATTGGACACGGTTCGGCAACACAGGCTGACCGTCGCCCGGAAAGAGTAGATCCGCTGACGATGTGATCGCCAGTACTCACCGTGTGTTACATCCAGGTTTCTTGACGGCGTGAAGTAGACCGGCCGCCGGATCCTCCGGCCACCGAGCGTGGGCGGCCGCGAAGTGGTGGTGATCCCACCGACCACGCCCGCGCCTGGTCGCCGACTTGCGAAACCTTTCGGGCGGACTGCCCGAACCGCCCTTCCGGCCGGGGACGGACGGGCAGGGCGCCGGTGACAGGCTTGTACACAGCGTCACAGGGGTGACCGGGGCGAAACCGGGAACGGACGGTGACGGCGAACTTCAGCCTCTCGGGCGACATCGGCGGGGTTCGAGAGGCGCACCACGGGGTGAACGCGGCGATCGGGGTCCGACGCGGCCGGGACCGGTCGGCTGACCTGCGAAGGGGTCGGGAACGGCCCTGACGGAGCTGCCGGGCCGGCGGCCAGGACAGCGGCTGACGGGTGGGGGCGGGCGCGGCGGCTCTCGACGCGACCGGTCGGGCCGGATGCGCCTCGGTCCGCCAGCGCGGCCGCGGCACGTTCACCAGCCCGCACAAGGTCACCCAGGAGCTCGCCGGCAGCGCCGCGGGCCTGGGGGTGCCCCCGGCGGACGGCAAAGCCGGCGACCGGGCCGGTCACGCGGAAGCCACCCCGGCCGGGGTCGTGAGTGTGCGGTCGGGTTGGAACCGCACGCTCACGACCCGCCGCGGCACCGGGTCGCGCCGGAGGTCACCAGGATCGGAGCGTCACGATCCGCTCTTCCAGCTGCTCCATCGTCGCCATCGCGGTCGGCGGGCCGCCGCAGACCCGGCGCAGCTCGTTGTGGATCGCGCCGTGCGGCTTCTTCGTGCGGTGGTGGTACATGCCGACCAGCGCGTTCAGCTCCTTGCGCAACGCCCCGAGGCGCTCGCTCACCGACTGGGACCGGGCGGGCGGCGGGGCCGCCTCCTCGGCCTTGGGCTTGCGGCGCTTCTCGTCCGAGATCTGCTCTTCCTGCCGCTTGCGCAGCAGCGCGCGGACCTGGTCCGGCTCCAGCAGGCCCGGCAGGCCGAGGTACTCCTGCTCCTCGTCGGAGCCTGAGAAGACCGCCGTGCCGAAGGAGTTGCCGTCGTAGATGACCTGGTCCAGCTCGGCCGAGGCGCCCAGCGAGGTGAACGCCTTCTCCTCCTCGCCCGGCTCGTCCTCGGTGCGGTTGGCCTGGGCGAGGAGCTCGTCCTCCCAGCCCTCCTGCTCGCGGTGGGGCTTGCCCAGCACGTGGTCGCGCTGCGCCTCCAGCTCGCTCGCCAGCTCCAGCAGCACCGGCACCGACGGCAGGAAGACGCTCGCCGTCTCCCCTTTCTTCCGCGCTCGCACGTAGCGGCCGATCGCCTGGGCGAAGAACAGCGGGGTCGACGCGCTCGTGGCGTACACCCCGACGGCCAGCCGCGGGACGTCGACGCCTTCGGAGACCATCCGGACGGCCACGATCCAGCGCTCGTTGGTCTCGGAGAACTCCTTGATCCGGCCCGAGGCCTTCGGATCGTCCGACAGCACCAGCGTCGGCATCTCCCCCGAGAGCCGCTCCAGGATCTTCGCGTACGCGCGCGCCGACTCCTGGTCGGTGGCGATGACCAGGCCGCCCGCGTCCGGCACGCTCTGGCGGACCTGCGACAACCGGGTGTCGGCCGCGTGCAGCACCGCCGGGATCCACTCGCCCGCCGGGTCGAGGGCCGTGCGCCACGCACGGGCGTTCTGCTCGGCCGTCAGCGGCTCGCCGAGCCGCGCCGTGAACTCCTCCCCGGCGCTGGTGCGCCAGGAGGCCTCACCCGAGTAGGCGAGGAAGACGACCGGCCGGACCACGCCGTCGGCCAGCGCGTCGGCGTAGCCGTACGAGTGGTCGGACTTGCTGCGCTGGAAGCCGCCGGCGTCCGGCTCGTAGGTGACGAACGGGATGGCCGAGTCGTCGGACCGGAAGGGCGTCCCGGTCAGGCACAGGCGCCGCACGGCCGGGGTGAAGGCCTCACGGATGGCGTCACCCCAGGACTTCGCGTCACCGCCGTGGTGGATCTCGTCGAGGATGACCAGCGTCTTGCGGTTTTCGGTGCGCACCCGGTGCAGCGTCGGGTGGGCCGCGACCTGCGCGTACGTCAGCGCGACGCCGTTGTAGTCCGACGACGTGACGCCGGTGGTGTTGCGGAAGTTCGAGTCGATCTGGATCCCGGCCGCGGCCGCCGCCGAGGCCCACTGGTGCTTCAGGTGCTCGGTCGGGGTGACGATGCTGACGGCCTCGATCGTGCGGTCCGACAGCAGTTCCGCCGCGATCCGCAGGCCGAACACGGTCTTGCCGGCGCCTGGTGTCGCCACCGCGAGGAAGTCCTTGGGGCCCGTCGTCAGGTACTTGGTCAGTGCCCGCCGCTGCCACGCCCGCAGCGGGCGCGCGGTCGAGTCCTTCTCCGCGGGAGGCGCTCCGAGCTGCGTCCCCGTCATGCCGGTCCCCCCTCGCTCAACTGCCGCTCAAGTGCTTTGACGTGCGAAAACCCTCACTGTGGTACCGACTTCGGCAGTAACGACCGGTCTGGCTGCAGCGGTGAGGGCACTCCGGCGAGTCTACCGGCCGGGTCCGACGGTTCCGGGCACCGGCACGGGTGATGTCACCCGACACGCCCGGGTGCAGGGGTGGTGACGAGCCAAATCTCCACGGATGGACCATGCTGGACACCGACATGGGTGAGGTTCAGCCGCCTGAAACGGCGAAGGTGGCCCGCAAGGGGCCGTGGCGCCTCGTCACGCGCACGCTCGGCAAGGCGTGGGAGGGCAACATCTTCTCGGAGGCCGCGGAGGCGGCCTTCTGGCAGACGCTCTCGCTGCCGCCGCTGCTCCTGGGCCTGCTCGGCAGCCTCGGCTTCGTCGGCGAGTGGTTCGGCCAGGACGTCGTCGCGCAGGTGCACGACCGGATCATCGGCTTCTGCCGGACGGTCTTCAGCGCCAACGCCGTCCAGGACATCATCGAACCGACGGTGAACAGCATCCTCACCGTCGGCAAGGGCGAGATCGTCTCGATCGGCTTCCTCATCTCGCTGTGGGCCGGCTCGTCGGCGATGTCGTCGTTCGTGGACGCGATCACCGTCGCGCACGACCAGTACGGCGTCCGCAACGACGTCTGGCAGCGGATCTTCGCCCTGCTGCTCTACCTGTGCGGCCTGGTGATCCTGGTGGTCGGGCTGCCGCTGCTGGCGATCGGCCCGGACCTGCTGCCGGAGTTCTTCCCCACGCAGTGGCGCCCGACCGTGACGTCGTGGGTGAGCGCGCTGTACTTCCCGGCGCTCGGCGCGATGATCACCCTCGCGCTGACGACGCTGTACAAGCTCGCGCTGCCGCGGAAGCTGCCGTGGCACCGCGGGCTGCCGGGCGCGGTGCTGGCCATGGTCGTGTTCCTGCTCTCCTCGGTCGGCCTGCGCGTCTACCTGAACTGGATCACCAAGACCGGCTACACCTACGGCGCGCTGGCCGCGCCGATCGCGTTCCTGCTGCTGATGTTCTTCATCGGGCTGGCCGTGGTCGGCGGCGCCTACTTCAACAGCGCGCTCCAGGAGCTGTGGCCGGCGAAGGCGACCCGGCGGCAGCGCCGCAAGTGGCGCCGGCTGGAGATGGAACGCGCTTCCGAGCGGCTGCGCACGGAAGAAGGGCGCAAGCTGTGGGAGCGTTCGACGATGCCGCTGCGGCGCCCGCGAGCCGAGGACGTGAACGGCACCACGAAGACCGGCGACGAAGACGGACCGTCCGATGAGGACGGATCGTCACCCAGCGCGCCGGAACCGGCACCCAGCGCAGCTCAGGGTGGAGCCTCATCCGAAGGGACCACCCGGAATCCACCCCCAGACTGAGTCGCTCCTCAGTTCGGACATGGGAGGCTCACCGGGTCACTGACGCCGGCGTCGGTCGCCGCGTCATTCCCGAGGGGGTTCCCAAGTCATGTCCGTGCTGGCCAGATTGAGCCTGCGCAACCGAAGCCTGATCGGCCTGCTCGCGCTCGTCGTCGTCGGCTTCGGTGCCTTCGCGCTGCCGCAGATCAAGCAGCAGTTGTTCCCGTCGCTGCAGTTCCCGCAGGCGCAGATCGTCACCGCGTACGCGGGCGCGTCCCCGGACGCGGTCGACAAGCAGGTCACCGAGCCCCTCGAAGGCGGCCTCCAGGGCCTGAAGGGCCTGGAGCAGCTCAACTCGACGTCGTCCGACGGGGTGTCGCGGATCGTCGCGCAGTTCGAGTTCGGGACCGACATCGACGCCTCCGTCTCGCAGATCCAGCAGGCGGTGAACCAGCTCCGGACGCGGCTGCCGCAGAACTCCGAGCCGACCGTGTCCGCGGGCAGCACCGACGACCTGCCGGTCGTCCTGGTCGCCGCCGGCACCGCCGGGGACCCGCAGCAGCTCGCGCCCGCGCTGACCGACCAGGTCGCGCCGGAGCTGCGCAAGATCGACGGCGTCCGCACCGTCACCGTCACCGGCGTGCAGCAGCCGCGGGTCACGATCACCCTCGACTACGCGAAGCTGGCCGCCGCGGGCGTCGATCCGGCGTCGATCGCCACGACGCTGCAGACGGCGGGCGCGGCCGTGCCGGCCGGAACGCTCACCGAAGGCGGCAAGACGCTGTCCGTCCAGGTCGGCGGCGCGCAGACCACTGTGGACACGATCCGCAACCTCTACCTCACGCCGAGCGCGGCTTCCGGAGCGGCCCGCGGACCGGCACGCGGCCCGGTGAAGCTCGGTGACGTCGCCGACGTCCGGACCGGGTTCGCGCCGCCCACGTCGATCACGCGCACCAACGGCAAACCGAGCCTCGGCCTGTCGATCACCATGGTGGACAACGGGAACGCGGTCGCGATCTCCGACGCCGTCCGCGACAAGCTGCCCGACCTGGCGAAGAAGACCGGCGCCGAGATGAGCGTCGTGTTCGACCAGGGCACCCCGGTGAAGGACGCGATCAGCGGCCTGACCACCGAAGGCCTGCTGGGCCTGGCGTTCGCCGTCATCGTGATCCTGCTGTTCCTGCTGTCGGTGCGCTCGACGCTGGTGACCGCGGTGTCGATCCCGCTGTCGGTCGTGGTCGCGCTGCTCGCGCTGTGGACCGGCGACCTGTCGCTCAACCTGCTCACCCTCGGCGCATTGACCATCGCGATCGGCCGAGTGGTCGACGACTCGATCGTCGTGCTGGAGAACATCAAACGCCATCTGGCGTACGGCGAGGAGAAGCAGCGGGCGGTGCTCGACGGCGTCCGCGAGGTGGCCGGCGCGGTGACGTCGTCCACGCTGACGACCGTCGCGGTGTTCCTGCCGATCGCCTTCGTCGGCGGGTTCGTCGGGGAGCTGTTCTCGCCGTTCGCGATCACCGTGACGGTGGCGCTGCTGGCGTCGCTGCTCGTGTCGCTGACCGTGGTCCCGGTGCTCGCGTACTGGTTCCTCAAGCAGCCCGCGATCCCGGCGGACGCCATCGAGGCCGAGCGAGCGCGCGAAGCCGCCGTCGAGAAGGAGCGCCGCGGCCTGCTGCAGCGCGCCTACCTGCCGGTGATCCATTTCGCCACCAAGCGGCGGCTCACCGTCGTGCTGCTGGCGCTGCTGATCTTCGCCGGCACGGTCGGCCTCGCGACGCGGCTGAACACCAACTTCCTCGACCAGTCCGGTGGCACCACGCTGAACATGACGCAGAAGCTGCCCGCGGGCACCAGCGTCGAGGCCAAGGAGAAGGCCGCCACGGCGGTCGAGCAGGCTCTGGCGGCCGAGAAGGCCGTGCAGACCTACCAGGTCAGCGTCGGCGGGGGTGGCGGGTTCGGCGGCTTCGGGGGCGGCGGCACGGCGACCAGCATCTCGGTCACCGTCGCGAAGGACACCGACCTCGACGCGCTGTCGAGCCGGCTGCGCGACAAGCTGACGTCGCGGCCCGAGCTGGGTGAGATCAAGATCGGTGCCGACGCCTCCGGGTTCAACTCCGACCAGGTCTCGGTCACCGTGACCGCGCCGTCGGAAGCCGCCCTGAAGCCCGCGTCCGACCAGGTGCAGCAGGCGCTGCAAGGGGTGTCCGGGCTGACCGAGGTGACCAGCGACCTGTCCGTCGGCTCGCCGCGGGTGCAGGTCGAGGTGGACGACGCCGCGGCGGCCGCGCGCGGGCTGTCGGCGAGCAGCATCGGCCAGGTCGCCAACCAGGCGATCGCCGGGCGCACGGTGACGCAGCTCCCGGTCGACGGGCAGCGCACCGATGTCGTGCTCCGCGCCGGCACCGCGCCGGTGAGCGTGGACCAGGTGAAGAGCCTGCCGATCCCCGGCCCGGCCGGCGTCGTCCGGCTGGACGAGGTCGCGAAGGTGTCCACTGTGGACGGCCCGGCGTCGGTGCACCGCACCGGCGGCGACCTCAGCACCACCGTCACGGCGAAGAACACCGGTGACAACCTGAGCAAGACGACCGCGGACATCCAGTCCAAGCTGGACGGCATCACGTTCGCCGGCGGCGCGTCGTACTCGCTCGGCGGCGTGAGCCAGGACCAGCAGGAGGCGTTCTCGAACCTCTTCCTGGCGCTGCTCGCGGCCATCGCGATCGTGTTCCTGATCATGGTGGCGACGTTCCGCAGCCTGATCCAGCCGCTGATCCTGCTGGTGTCGATCCCGTTCGCGGCGACCGGCGCGATCGGGCTGCTGCTGGCCACCGGCACCGCGCTGGGCCTGCCGTCGCTGATCGGCATGCTGATGCTGGTCGGCATCGTCGTGACCAACGCGATCGTGCTGATCGACCTGATCAACCAGTACCGCGCCGAGGGGATGAGCGTCGCCGACGCCGTCACCGAAGGCGGCCGGCGCCGGCTGCGGCCGATCCTGATGACCGCGGCGGCGACGATCTTCGCGCTGATCCCGATGGCGCTGGGCATCACCGGCCAGGGCGGCTTCATCGGCCAGCCCCTGGCGATCGTGGTGATCGGCGGCCTGGTCAGCTCGACCCTGCTGACGCTGGTGCTGGTCCCGACCCTCTACACGATGGTCGAGACCCGCAAGGAGCGCCGGAAGGCCCGCCGCGAAGCGAAGCGGCACCCGGCCGAGGCGCCGAAGTCGGAGTCCCTGGACCCCGCCCCCACCGCCTGACCGGACGACACGCGTACCTGCGCGGACGACACGCGTACGCAGATGGACGACACGCCGTACCCGGCTCGCGGGTACGGCGTGTCGTCCATTCAGGTACGCGAGTTCGCCATCCAGGTACGTGAGTTCGCCGTTCAGGTACGTGATCAGAGCGCCGGCTCGCGGCTACTGCTTGAAGCGGTAGGTCATGCTGTCGAAGACGATGCAGATGCTCGGCGACATCACGATCACGCGCAGGGTGTTGTCCCGCTCGTCGAAGTCGATGCCTTCGACCTCGAAGCTCCCGCTGCAACCGCTGCGCAGCGGCAGCTGGCCGAGCGAGGTGACGTGCCCGGCGACGTCCGAGCCGGAAAGCGGGCCGGCGAGGTCGACCTGCAGCAGCGGCTTGGTCGTGCCGAAGAGGCTGCCGTCCGGGTCGTCGGACGAGCACAGCAGCCGGGTCGCGGTCTGGAAGTCGCAGCCCTGGACGTCGCGGACCGGGTGGTCGAGCCGGATCGTCCCCGCCATCGGCAGGTTCTGCGCGGGGTCGGTGAAGACGGCGCCGGGCATCGGGTGCACCAGGAGCCGGTCCATGGTGCCGTACTCGCCTTCGACCAGCCAGCGCGCGTCGGGCGAGACCGCGGCGAACGAGTTGTTGTTCGCCTCCCAGGACTCGAGGCTGTGCTTGTAGTTGGCCCACGAGCCGTTCGGCGCCTGGACGCGGTAGAGCTTCCCGCCCCGGTCGTCCCGCTGGTAGGGCTCGACGTACCAGCCCTGTGCGGAGCCGGGGTCGCCGACGTGGTTCCAGCCCTGCGCGTTCAGGTCGGCCGGGATGGTGCTGAGCCCGGTGTAGCGGATGGTGGTGCCCGAAGGCCGCACGATCGTCGCGAGCCCCTGGCTCTCGTCGAGGGCGCGGGCCTGGTCCTTGCCGACCTCGGTCCAGCCCGTGACGGCCTGCGCCAGCGCGGGCGCGAACACGGTGAGCAAGGCGGCTACGGCGACGACGATCCCGGTTCTGCGCATGACGCCCTCCGGTGGGAGTGGAAAACCTGGCGAACCGGATCTACCAGCACTCCCGGGCGTCGCGCACCCGCCTAATGAAGGGTTTTCACGTTTGTCCCGGAGTTCTGTCCTCTTTCGGACAAGTACGCGGACGCGGCTGAACCCCGGCGGACGACGTCAGCCGGGGTCCGGGGCCGGGGGTCACTCCCCCGGGCGCAGCCCGTCGAAGATCTCCTTGCACGCCGGGCAGACCGGCGAACCGGGCTTCGGCGATTTCGTCACTGGGAAGACCTCACCGCACAGCGCCACCACGTGATTTCCCATGACCGCGCTCTCGGCGATCTTGTTCTTCTTCACGTAGTGGAACATCTTCGGTGTGTCGTCGTCGGTGGTTTCCGTGCCCTCGGGCGTGGTTTCCGGCTTCGTCAGCGTCTCGGTGCTCACCCGGCCATTGTGCCCCAGTCCCGCCGAAGCTCGTACGAAAGCCCCCCGACCTGGCAGGATCGGCCGCATGTTCCAGAAGGTGCTCGCGACGTTCGGCTCGGGCGGCGCGAAGATCGACGCCCGCCTGCTCGACCGCACGGCCGCCCCCGGCCGCCCGTTGCACGGCGAGGTCCTGCTGCTCGGCGGCGAGGTCGACCAGGAGATCAACGCGCTGGGCGTGACGCTGCTGGCCCGCGTCCGGGTCCCCGGCGAGGACAAGACCGAAGACCTCCCGTTCGGCGCGCAGCAGCTCGTCGGCCGCGAGACCATCCGCGCCGGCCAGCAGGTGCGGGTGCCGTTCGAGATCCCGCTGCCCTGGGAGACGCCGGTCACGAGCGTCTTCGGCAAGCCCCTGGTGGGGACGGCGGTCGGCGTGCGGGCCGAGCTGGACTTGGCCGCGGCGGTGTCCGACCCGTTCGACGCCGACGCCGTCGCGATCGAGCCGCTCCCGGCGCAGAAGCGGGTCCTCGACGCGCTGGGCCGGATCGGCTTCGGCTACCACGAAGCGATCCTGGAACAAGGCCGCATCAACGGCGCGAACCAGCAGCTCGCCTTCTTCCAGGAGATCCGCTTCGCGCCTTCGCCGCGCTTCGCGAGCGTCTTTTCGCAGGTCGCCGTCACGTTCCTGACGTCATCGGAGCGCACCGACGTCGTCCTGGAGGTCACCAAGCGCGTCCGGGTGAGCAAGACCGGCGGCTTCGGCGGCCGCGGCCAGGAGTTCCTGGGCCTGTTCACGATGAAGCCGGACGTCAACTGGGAGAAGCAGCTCGAAGACTGGTTCGACCAGGTGGCGCGCCCGCGCGGGATCTTCGACTAGCCATGGGGACGGACCGTCCGCACATGCCCGGTTACGGCATCGCGGCCGCCGGCGAAGGCCTGCTGCCGTGGTCGTGGGCCGACGAGCGGTTGCGCGCGTCGCACGACTTCTGGCTCGCCACGGTGACCCCGGCGGGCCGCCCGCATCTGATGCCGGTGTGGGCGGTGTGGACCGGTGAGGTGCTGTGGTTCTCGTCGTCGCTGCGGTCGGCGAAGGCCCGCAACGTCGCCGCCGGCTCGGCGGTGTCGATCGCGACGGACGATCCGTACGAACCGGTCGTCGCCGAGGGGACCGCCGAGGTCGTCACCGATCCGGCGGCGCTGCGGGGGTTCCTGGACGCGATGAACGCCAAGTACGCGACGTCGTACGGGGAGGACTTCCTCGACCCGGCCGCCAACGCCTCGATGCGGCTGCGGCCGGAGAAGGTGATCGGGTTGCGGGAGAAGGACTTCACGAACACCCCGACCCGCTGGACGTTCCCGTGAAGTGGGCCGAAGCGGTCGCCGCGCTGGGTGGCACGCCCGACGCCTGGCCGCGGCTCGAAGCCCGCTACGGCGAGCCGCATCGCCGCTACCACACGCTCACCCACGCGGCCGCCGTCGCGCGTGACTCCGCTTGGCTGGCCGGCGGTCTCGGCGAAACCGATCGAGCCGTCGTCGCCGTCGCGGCCTGGACGCACGACGTCGTCTACGACGCGAAGCCCGGCGAAGACGAACGCGCCAGTGCCGCGTGGGCCAGGGAAGCACTGGAAGGCGTCCGGGAAGAGCACATCGAGCGCGTCGAAGGCCTGATCCTGGCCACGATCAAGCACGACGCTCCGCCCGGCGACCACCTCGCCACCGCGCTGCTCGACGCCGACCTCGCGATCCTCGGCGCACCCGAAGCGCAGTACGCGGCGTACGCCGACGCCGTGCGCCAGGAGTACGCGAAGTACCCCGACGACGTCTGGCGCGAAGGACGCATCGCCGTCCTCGAGGGCATGCTGTCGCGGACGCTCTACCGCAGCGAAGCCGCGCGGGCACGCTGGGCGAGCACTGCCACGGCGAACCTGACGGCCGAGCTGACCCGCTGGCGCCGCGGGCAACCCGATCACCGATGATGGTTCCTCGTGACCACCCCACTCAACCTGCACGAAGAGGTCGCTTCGGCGCTGCGTGACGGGCACCCCGTCGTCGCGCTGGAGAGCACCATCCTGTCCCACGGCCTGCCGCCGGGCCGCAACCTCGACGTCGCCCGGCGCCTCGAGCGCGTGGTGCGTGACGGCGGCGCCGTCCCGGCCACCATCGCGGTGCTCGACGGCCGCGTCGTCGTCGGCCTCTCCCCCGCCGAGCTCGAGCGCGTCTGCGCGCCGGACGCCGGTCTGGACAAGCTGTCGCTGCGCGACCTGGGTCCGGCCGTCGGCCTGGGCCGCTCGGGCGCGACGACCGTGGCGAGCACGTCGGCGCTGGCCGCCGCGGCCGGCATCGGGATGTTCGCCACCGGCGGCCTCGGCGGCGTGCACGTCGGCGCCGCGCAGTCCTGGGACGTCTCGGCGGACCTCGGCGTGCTCGCGAAGGTGCCGACCGTCGTCGTCTGCTCCGGCGTGAAGTCGGTGCTCGACATCCCGGCGACGCTGGAGGTGCTGGAGACGAACTCGGTGCCGGTGCTGGGTTATCGCACCGACGACTTCCCGGCGTTCTACCTGCGGTCGTCCGGACACGCCGTGGGCTGGCGGGTGGACGACGCACAGCAGGCCGCCGCCGTGGTCGCCGCGCACCGCGCGTACGCGGATTCCGGTGTCCTGCTGGCGAACCCGATCCCCGAAGCGTCCGAAATGGACAAAGAGCTGCACGACCGGCTGCTCGCCGAAGGCCTGGCGCTGGTCGCCGAGCGGGGCGTGCACGGCGCCGAGGTCACGCCGGTGCTGCTGGAGCACTTCCACACCGCGAGCGGCGGCGTGAGCATCGACGCGAACGAGGCGCTGGTGCTCAACAACGCGAAGCTGGCGACCGACGTCGCGGTGGCGCTCGCATGACCGGCATCGTGGTGGTCGGCGACGCGGCCCTGGACGTGATCGCGCGGCACGACAAGCCGTTGCCGCACGGCGGTGACGCCCGCGCGAAGATCCGCTTCACCGGCGGCGGTTCGGGCGCCAACACCGCGCTGTGGCTGCGTTCGCTCGGCGCGGACACGACGTTGCTCGCGCGGATCGGCGACGACCCGGGCGGCCGGCTGATCAAGGCCGAGCTGGAAGCCGCGGGCGTGCGGTGCGCGTTCGCGGTCGACCCCGAGGCGCCGACGTGCTGCGTCGTGGTGATGGTCGACGCGACGGGGCAGCGGAGCATGCTCGCCGACCGCGGCGCGAACCAGCGGTTTGCGCCCGAAGACGTCACTCGAGAGTCGCTGGCCGGAGCGGGGCACCTGCACCTGTCCGGGTACGTGCTGCTCGACCCGCCGTCGCGGGCCGCGGGCCTCGCCGCGCTGGCGCTGGCCCGTGAGCTGGGCCTGACGACGTCGGTGGACCCGCAGGCGGCGGCGCACATCACCGACCCGGCGGCGTTCCTCGACGACGTCCGCGGCGTCGACCTGCTGATGCCGAACACCGAGGAACTGGTCGCGCTGACCGGTTCGGCGGACCCGGCCTCGGCGAAGGAGCTGCTCGCCGCGGTGGGCGCGGTGGTGGTCACGGCGGGCCTGAACGGCGCGAGCTGGGTCGACGGCGGCGGCGTCACGAGCGTGCCCGCGATCGAGGCAGACTGCGTCGACTCGACGGGCGCGGGCGACGCGTTCGACGCGGGCGTGCTCACCGGCTGGCTGGCCGGCGAGTCCACGGTGGACGTCCTGCGTCACGGGACGCGGCTGGGCGCGCTGGCCGTCGGGAAGGTCGGACCCCAACCGGCCTGAAGCCGCATCTTTCTCTAGGAAAGATGCGGCTTCGGCGGCCCCGAGCGCGGGTTTCGTCGGATGAATAGCGGCTTGGTCAGCCGTCGATGACGCGGTGGGTGGTGTGCTCGATCGCCGTCGGCTCGGCCTGGAAGCGGTTGACCTTCTCGGTCTTGCGCGGCGGGCTGTCGTTGGCGATCAGCACCGCGATCCACGGCAGCGGCACCGAGATCGCGAGGAAGCCGAGCGCCAGCCACCACGTGTGGTAGGTCAGCCCGGCGAGGATCAGGCACGGGATGCGGCACGCCATCATGATCACGTACTTGCGCTTGCGCGCTTTGAACTGTTCTTCGTACGACGGGGCCGCCCCGGTGATCAGCACCGGGTCCGAGTCGTTGGCGGGCATGGTCACTGCACCACCTCCGCTGTCCATCGTCGCACCCCGGCGGCTCATGCGACACCGGGGTGGGCCAAGCGGCTCAACGCCGCGGCGACGAGCGTTTCGATGCCCGTGCGCAGGGTCGGGTGCAGCACCGGGGCGAACCGCGGCGAGTGGTTGGACGGGATGTCGCGCTCGAACCGGCCCTCGGTCATCGCGGTGATCACCGTCGCCGGGTCGAACCCGCCGACCAGCCAGAACACCGACGGCGCGCCGGCGGCGCGGCCGAACTCGCTGAAGTCCTCACTGCCGGTGATCAGCGGGGCCGGCATGGTCACCTCGGGCCCGAAGTGGGCGAGGAAGACCTCGGCGAGCGCGTTGTTGGCCGCTTCGTCGTTCTCCGTGATCGGGTAGGACCCGTACCGCGTGATCTCGGGCGGTTCCGGCGCGCCGGCCGTAGCCGCTTCGCCGTTGACGATCCGCTCCACCGCGCTCAGCACGCGCTCGCGGACCGCCTGGTCGAACGACCGGACGTTGACCTCCAGCACGGCGTCGTCGGCGATCACGTTGCTCGCCGTGCCCACGTGCAGCGAACCGACGGTGACGACGGCCGAGTCGGTCGCGGCGATCTCGCGCGAGACGATCGTCTGCAGCTTGAGCACGACGGACGCGGCCAGCACGGCCGGGTCGACGGTGGTCTCCGGGCGCGAGCCGTGGCCGCCGCGGCCGTGCAGGGTGATCCGCAGCGTGTCGGTCGCGGCCATGATCACGCCGGGGCGGGTGAGCACCCAGCCCGCCGGGCCCGGCACCAGGTGCTGGCCGAACACGACGTCGGGTTTCCCGGCGATGTCGAACAGGCCGTCGCGGACCATCGCCGACGCGCCACCCGCGCTCTCCTCCCCCGGCTGGAACACCACCAGCAGCGTGCCGGACCAGGCGTCGCGGCCGCGCGCGAGCAGCGTCGCGGCCCCGGACAGCCACGTGGCGTGCATGTCGTGCCCGCAGGCGTGCATCACCGGGACGTCGGTGCCGTGCTCGTCGGTGCCGCGCGCGGTGCTCGCGTACGACAGCCCGGTCTTCTCCTCGACCGGCAGCGCGTCGATGTCGGCGCGCAGCTGCACCGTCGGGCCCTCGCCGTTGCGCAGCACGCCCAGCACCCCGGTGCCGGCGATGCCGGTGTGCACCTCGTAGCCGTCGCGCTCCAGCCGCCGGGCCAGCTCGGCCGCCGTCCGGGTCTCGGCGAAGGAGAGCTCGGGGTGGCGGTGGAGGTCGATGTAGAGCGCTTCGAGCTCGGGCAGCGCCGCGCCGAGCGGGGTGAGGACGTCTTCGAGGGTCACAGGAGCCATCGTGGCAGCATTACCCACCGTGAGCACGCGAAGCGTACTGCCCGACCTGTCCGACGACGTCTGCGCGCGGCTGCGCGAGGCCTTCCGGCGCACCTCCTACGACGCCGACGGCGTGGTGGGCACCCTCGGCGGCGCCGCCCACGCGGCGCTCGGCCGCGGCGAGCCGGAACCGGCGGACCGGGCCAGCCGGGACGCGGGCGACCTCGGCACGCTGATCCGGCTGTTCCTGCTCGGCGGCACCGAACCGGAGACCGCGGTCAAGGCCGCGTTCGCGCCGCTGACACCGGAAGACGCCGCCGCGGCCGGTCTGCTGGACGCCGTCGCCGGCGGCTACCGCGCCGCCCTCGACGTCCGCCCGCACGGCGACGAGGAGGGCTCCTGGTGGGTCGTCTCCGACCTCGACGCCGACGTGCTGGGCGCCACCGTCCCCGAGGACCACGTGCTCGGCGTCGGCCACGCGTCGCTGTCGCTGATCCGCGCCACCACCCGCCGCCCGGTCGGCACCCTGCTCGACCTGGGCACCGGCAACGGCGTCCAGGCACTGCACGCGACCCGGCACGCGCGGCGCGTCACCGCCACCGACGTCTCCGCGCGGGCGCTCGCACTGGCCGCGGCGACGTTCCGGCTCAACGAGCTGGACGTCGAGCTGGTCCGCGGCGAGTGGTTCGCGCCGGTCGCGCGGCGGAAGTTCGACCAGGTCGTCTGCAATCCGCCGTTCGTGGTCGGCCCGGCGCGCGTCGACTACACCTACCGCGACTCCGGGCTGGCCGGCGACGACGCGAGCGCGCTCGTCATCCGGCAGCTGCCGGGGTTCCTGAACGACGACGGCATCGGCCAGCTGCTGGCTTCCTGGCTGCACACCGGAAAAGAGGACTGGGCCGACCGGGTGAGCCGCTGGCTGCCCGCGGAGACGGACGCCTGGTTCGTCCAGCGCGACGTCGCCGACCCGGCGCTCTACGTCGGCACGTGGCTGCGGGACGCGGGCATCGACCCGCGCTCCCCCGAAGGCCGGGCGAAGGCGGCGGCGTGGCTCGACTGGTTCGCCGCCAACGACGTCCGGGGCATCGGCTTCGGTTTCGTGACGCTGCGCCGCGCGGCCGGGCGCACCCCGACCGTCGTCTGCGAAGACCTGCGGCAGGCCTACGACGACCCGCTGGGACCGGAAGCGGCAGGCTGGCTGGACCGCGTCGAATGGCTGCGCAATTCCGGTTCGTTGCTCGATGTCCGATTTGTCGTGCCCGACACCGTTTTGCTGGAAAGCGTCGAAGAACCGGGTGACGAAGGCTGGACGACGTCGATCCGGCGGTTGCACCGCACCGACGGGCCGGGCTGGCAGCACGAGGTCGACGACCTGGCCGCGCGGCTGCTCGCGGGCTGTCGCGGCGCCCTGCCCCTGGAGGACCTCATCGAGCTGCTCGCGGCCGCCCAGGGCCTCGAAGCGGACGAACTGGCCGCCGCCGCGCTGCCCGTCGTCCGCGAGCTCGTCCGGCACGGCATGCTCGTCCCGGCGCAGCGGTGAGGGCGGTCGCGGCCCGCGTCACCCGGGCGGACGTGACGGTGGACGACGAGGTGGTCGGCGCGATCACCGAACCCGGTCTGCTTGTGCTGCTGGGAATCCACGCGGACGACGACGCCGCGAAGGCCGCGACGATGGCGCGCAAATTGCACGAGTTGCGCATCCTGCGTGACGAGGAATCATGCGCGACGGTGAATGCGCCGTTGCTCGTGGTGAGCCAGTTCACGCTCTACGGCGACACGAAGAAAGGGCGCCGGCCGTCGTGGACGCGGGCCGCGCGGCCGGAGGTCGCCGAACCGTTGGTGGAGGCCGTGGTGGCCGCGCTGCGCGACCGCGGCGCCACCGTCGCGACCGGGCGTTTCGGGGCGATGATGGCGGTATCGAGCGTCAACGACGGTCCGTTCACCGTTCTCGTAGAGGTCTAGACCACTCCGGAGCGGTTCACTTCCTGACCGAATTCTCAAGGTCTTCTCAGGTTTCGCGACCCCTGCCCACTCTCAGGAAAAGCTCAGCATTGGTGGAGCAACCGGAAGGCTTCGGCAGCCGTCTCCTTTTCAGCGAGCCGGGAACGTTTCGGGAACCCGGAGCGTTGCACCAGATGTCCAGCCAAGCCGGCCGGACCGGCGTACCGGGTTCCACAGGCCTCGGTCCGCGGGTACGCACCCGGCGTGACCCACCGCAGCACGTTCAGCCCGTGACCGGGGAGGCAGAATGTCAGTCCAGACTCTCGAACGCGAGTCGCGCGGGATTCGCGAACGTATTCCGGCTCAGACGTCCGAGGAGCCGGTGAGCGCGGGGGCGTTCGCCGAAGGCGACCTCGACGCCCCGAGCCCCGCCGCCGACCTGGTGCGTGTCTACCTCAACGGCATCGGCAAGACGGCGCTGCTGTCCGCCGCCGACGAGGTGGAGCTCGCCAAGCGCATCGAAGCCGGCGTTTTCGCCCAGCACATGCTGGACACCGGGGAGAATCTCACCTCCAAGCGGCGCACCGAGCTGTCCGCTCTGGTCCGTGACGGGCACGTGGCGAAGAACCACCTGCTCGAGGCGAACCTGCGCCTGGTCGTCTCGCTGGCCAAGCGCTACACCGGCCGGGGGATGCCGCTGCTGGACCTGATCCAGGAGGGGAACCTGGGCCTGATCCGCGCGGTGGAGAAGTTCGACTACTCCAAGGGGTTCAAGTTCTCGACCTACGCCACCTGGTGGATCCGGCAGGCCATCACCCGGGGCATGGCCGACCAGGGCCGCACCATCCGGCTCCCGGTCCACCTGGTGGAACAGGTCAACAAGCTCGCCCGCATCAAGCGCGACCTGCACCAGCAGCTCGGGCGCGACGCGACGCACGAAGAGCTGGCCGCGGAGTCGGGCATCCCGGCCCACAAGATCTCCGACCTGCTCGACCACTCGCGTGACCCGGTAAGCCTGGACATGCCGGTGGGCGCGGAGGAGGACGCCCCGCTCGGTGACTTCATCGAGGACTCCGAGGCGACCGACGCCGAGAGCGCCGTGATCTCCGGCCTGCTGCAGGACGACCTGCGCCGCGTGCTCGCGACGCTGGACGACCGCGAGCAGTTCGTCATCCGGCTGCGCTACGGCCTGGACGACGGCCAGCCCCGCACCCTCGACCAGATCGGCAAGCACTTCGGGCTGTCCCGCGAGCGCGTCCGCCAGATCGAGCGCGAGGTCATGTCCAAGCTCCGCCAGGGCGAGCGCGCGGACCGGCTCCGCGCCTACGCCAGCTGATCCGCTCTCCGACGGGGCGGGCGCGCACACTGTGCGTGCCCGCCCCGTTTTTGTGTGCGTTACCGCAGTTCAGGACCGCGAACGGAAAATAAGCCACGAACCCGGGGTTTCGGCCCAACATGACGTGGGTAGCAACCCTCGGCGACACCCGTTCGGCCGGATTGACTTATGACCTACGTCACGCCACTGTCGGGTGAAGGCCGGTGGGGTCACGGCGTCAAGCCTCGCGACCGGGTGTGCACGCATCCGGGAGCGTTCCCCGGGAGGTCGGGTCCGTCGGGGTGGACCCGGCCTCCCGACCAAACCTCCGGCACCGCGCACCCAGCCGGCCGGCTCACCCAGCCGGCCAGTCGCGTCGCGCGCTCAGCCGGCCAGTCACTTCGCACACTCAGCCAGTCGGCTCGTGTAGCCAGACGGTCATCTCGCTTACCCAGCCCCGCCGGCCACGCCCAGCCGGTCGCTTCGCGCACCCCAGCCCGCTGGCTCACGCACCCAGCCTGTCGCCTCGCTTACCCAGCCCGCCGGCCACGCACCCCGGCCAGTCGCTTCGCGCACCCCAGCCCGCTGGCTCACGCACCCAGCCTGTCGCTTACCCGGCCAGTCGCCCAGCCCGCCGGCTCACGCACCCAGCCCCGGTCTCCTCGCGTACCCAGACGGTCGCCTCACACCCCACGCCGACGGCCCTTACCCAGCCGGTCGGCTCGCCCTGCCGGATCCGGCTTTCCACAGGTCCGCCGTGATGTGGACAACCAGGCCCCGGCCGCCGCTTTCCCCGGCTTTCGTCGGGCACCCCCGATAAACTGGACAAGGGCACGCCCCCCAGGGAGGGTGGGGGCGCGGCCGGGGCGGGTGGGGTGCTTCACAGTGGCCGGACGCCTCTGGGGCGTGGGTGCCGCGGGTGCGTAGGGTGGACCGATCCCGGAGCTGGCAAAGGAGCCTGGCAGTGCCGTCCACCACTTTTCAGCACACCGAAGTCCTCCCGCTGGGCAAGGACACCACCACGGAGTACCGGCTGGTCACCGACGAAGGCGTCGAGACCTTCGAAGCCGCCGGGCGGAAGTTCCTGAAGATCGACCCCGCGGCGCTGACCACCCTCGCGCGCACGGCCATCACCGACATCCAGCACCTGTTGCGCACGTCACACCTGACGCAGCTGCGCGCCATCGTCGACGATCCCGAGGCGAGCGGCAACGACCGGTTCGTCGCCATGGACCTGCTCCGCAACGCCGCCATCTCGGCCGGCGGGGTGCTGCCCATGTGCCAGGACACCGGCACCGCGATCGTCATCGGCAAGCGCGGCGAAGGCGTCCTCACCGGCGGTGACGACGAGCGTGCCCTCTCGCAGGGCATCTACGACGCCTACCAGCAGCTCAACCTGCGGTACTCGCAGATGGCGCCGGTCAACTTCTGGGACGAGCGCAACACCGGCACGAACCTGCCGGCGCAGGTCGAGCTCTACCACAAGGACGGCCAGGGCGACCCGGCCTACGAGTTCCTGTTCATGGCCAAGGGCGGCGGCAGCGCCAACAAGACGTTCCTGTACCAGGAAACGAAAGCCGTCCTGAACCCGAAGCGGCTCGCCCGGTTCCTCGACGAGAAGCTGCGCAGCCTCGGCACCGCGGCCTGCCCGCCGTACCACCTCGCGATCGTCGTCGGCGGTATGTCCGCCGAGTTCAACCTGAAGGTCGCGAAGCTCGCCTCCGCGCGCTACCTCGACAACCTCCCGCAGGAGGGCTCCGAGCTCGGCCACGCCTTCCGCGATCCGAGCCTCGAGCAGCAGGTCCTGGAGATGACGCGCCAGTTCGGCATCGGCGCGCAGTTCGGCGGGAAGTACTTCTGCCACGACGTCCGCGTCATCCGGCTCCCCCGCCACGGCGCGTCGTGCCCCGTCGGCATCGCCGTGAGCTGCTCCGCCGACCGGCAGGCGAAGGCCAAGATCACCGCCGACGGCGTGTTCATCGAGCAGCTCGAGCGCGACCCGGCCCGCTTCCTGCCCGAGGTCACCGAGGAGGACCTCTCCGACGACGTCGTGTCCGTCGACCTCAACCGGCCGATGGCCGAGATCCGCGCCCAGCTCTCGCAGCTGCCGGTGAAGACCCGGCTTTCGCTGTCCGGGCCGCTGGTCGTCGCCCGCGACATCGCGCACGCGAAGATCGCCGAGCGTCTCGACGCCGGCGAGGAGATGCCGGAGTACCTGAAGAACCACCCGGTCTACTACGCGGGCCCGGCGAAGACGCCGGAGGGCTACGCGTCCGGCTCGTTCGGGCCCACCACGGCCGGGCGGATGGACTCCTACGTCGCGCAGTTCCAAGCCGCCGGCGGCTCGCTTGTCATGCTGGCCAAGGGAAATCGCTCGAAGCAGGTGACGTCGGCGTGCGAGGAGCACGGCGGTTTCTACCTCGGGTCGATCGGTGGCCCGGCCGCGCGGCTGGCGCAGGACTGCATCAAGAAGGTCGACGTCCTCGAGTACGCCGAGCTCGGCATGGAAGCCGTCTGGAAGATCGAGGTCGAGGACTTCCCCGCGTTCATCGTCATCGACGACAAGGGCAACGACTTCTTCGCCAGCACCGGCGATCCGGTGCTGCAGATCAGCTTCCGCTGAAATACCACACAGCGCCCCCTTCGGCCGTCCACAGTGGCCGATGGGGGCGCTGTCGGGTGATCAGGGCGGGGAAGGGAGCACCAGCCCGCCGCCAGTGCTCCCCTCCTTCCCTGCTCCCTCAGCCGACGCGCTCGATCCGCGCACGCCGGATGAGGAACTTTCCGGGTTCCCGAACCTGTTCGAAGGCCGCGTTGTTGAGCAGCGCGCAGCTGCCCGACACCGACGTCACCGTCACGGTGGTGGACTTCGAGTTGTCGAGGTTCGTCACCTTCAGCTTGGTCCCCGCGGGGAACTGGTTGCTCGACGCCGCCGGCGCGCCGGCCTCGCCCGAGAGCGTCACGGTCGAGCCGGGGCACACCACGTCACCCGTCGCGGCACCGTTCTGGTTCTGCTGCTGCGCCGGGGCCTGCTGGGCGGGCGCCTGCTGCGCGGGCGCCTGGGCCGGAGCCTGCTGGACCGGCGCCGCCTGGCCGTTGTTCGCGACGACGTTCGCGGTGCATTCCGCGACGACCCGTCGTTGCTGGATGAGGTCCACCACCGCCTGGCGGTTGGCGATCCTCGCGGCCGACTGCGCGTCCGGGTTCGCCTGCTGCCCGGCGATGAAGTCCAGGTTGTTCTGCAGCGCGGTGTCGAGTCCCGCGCAGTTCTCCTTGGGCGCTTCGGCCGCGTTGCTCGCGGGGCTGCTCAGCGCGATCGCGGCCGCGGTTACGCCGGAAACGCCCAGCAACGCGGCCAAGCCGATGGTCGCTCGCTTGCGGTGCCGACCACTAGTCAACCGGGGCATGTTCCGTTCCTCTCTGATCACCACCTCATCCGGGAATACGGCCCGGTAACGAAGGTGGTTCACCGGGATGCGGGACTTTTTCGGCCTAGTTGCCCGAAGCCGAGGTCACGGGCTCGCCGAGGTGGTCCGGACCACTGACGCGCGCGGCGGTCGCCAGGGCCCACCGGCCGGTGGTGACGAGCCCCAGCACGAACACCAGCACCCCGCAGCCGGCGATGATCACCCAGCCGGTGCGGCCCGTCCCGGGCGGCAGTCCCTCGCTCGCGGCGACGACCACGCCGATCACCGCCACCCCCAGGGAGATCCCGACCTGGCGGCTGGTCGAGGCGACGGCCGCGGCGAGCCCGGCGCGGTCCCGCGGCATGCCCGACACCGCGGCGTTCGTGATCGGCGCGTTGAGCATGCCGAACCCGGCGCCGAAGCACACGTAACCCAGTATCAGCACGGAGATCGGGGTGGTCGGGCTGATCCCGGAAAGCACGATCCCGGAGGCCGCGATCCCCGCCCCGGCGACGAGCAGCGGCAGCCGTGGCCCGCGGGCGCCGACGAGACGGCCGGACAGCGGCGCGAACACCGCCGTCACCACCGCCATCGGCAGGGTCAGCAGACCGGCGTCCAGCGCGGACAGTCCGCGGGCGTCCTGCAGGTAGAGCGAGTTGAGGAACAGGAACCCTGACAGCGCCGCGAGCCCGGTGACGGCGGTCAGCGTGGCGCCGGAGAACGGCACGCTGCGGAAGAACTTCAGGTCCAGCAACGGATCCCGGCGACGCCGTTCGTAGGGCAGCAGCACGGCCAGCGCCACCGCGGCGATGACGAAGCAGCCGACGATCTCCGGGGAGCCCCAGCCGGCGCCGCGCCCTTCGATGATCCCGTAGATGAGCGACGCCAGCAGGACGATGACCAGCAGCTGACCCACCGGGTCGAGCCGGCGCGGGTGCGGGGACCGCGACTCCGGCACGAACAACGCCGTCAGCACGATCGCGGCGATCCCGACCGGGACGTTGATCCAGAAGATCGAGCGCCAGCCCGCCCAGCCGACGAGCGCGCCGCCGAGCACCGGCCCGACGGCCATGCTCAGCCCGACGACCCCGGCCCAGACGCCGATCGCGCGGGCGCGTTCGCGGGGCTCGGTGAAGATGTTGGTGACGATGGACAGCGCGACCGGGTTGAGCATCGAGCCGCCGATCGCCTGCAGCGCGCGGAACGCGACGAGCGAGCCGATGTTCGGCGCGATCCCGCAGAGCAGCGAGCCGAGGCTGAACAGGGCCAGGCCGGTCTGGAACGTCCGGCGGCGGCCGATGCGGTCGGCCGTCGAGCCCGACAGCATGAGCAGGCTGGCCAGCACGAGGGTGTACGCGTCGATCGTCCACTGCAGACTGGACACCGAGGCGCCCAGTTCCCGCCGGATCGACGGCAGCGCGAGGTTCACGATCGTGTTGTCGAGCCCGACGATGAACAGGCTCATGCAGCAGACGGCGAGGACCACCCGCCGCCGGACCGGCTGTGGCACGCCGCACCCCGCTCAGTTGTCAGCGACAATACTTAGCACTGTACAACTAATTTTTCGCGGGGCCGGGTGACCCGAACCACGCCGTCAGCCCGGGAACAGCTCCGTGAGCCGGGCCAGCGTCTTCTCGATGCCCTGGGTGTTCTTGCGCGGGAACGGGCTGAGGCTGATGGCGAGCGGGAACTTCGCCGTCGACCAGTCGAACGTCTCGGTGACCTCGGTGCGGCCGCCGTCGAGGGGTTCGAGGCGCCAGCGCCAGCGGTGGCCGTTGAAGTGGCGCCAGGCGATCAGGCGGCCTTCTTCGTACTCGACCACGGTGTTGAGGACCTTGTAGGACGCGCCCATCTTCATGTCCATGCCGAACTTCGTGCCGAGCACGAGCCGGTCCGGGCCTCCCGGCTGGGGGGCCCGGACCGTCCCGGATCCGTCGATGAGCGGGTGCTGGGCCGGATCGGCCAGGAGCCCGAAGATCTTCTCCGGGGTCGTGGCGACGATCGTGGTGCGTGAGACCTGACGGCTTCCCATCACCCGAGCCTAGATCATTTGGTCGTCTTCAGGACGACCGTGCGCTGGTCGAGCGGCGCGGCCAGCGCCACGGAGATCACCGGGAACCGGATGTCCATCGTGCACATCTGGCCGGTCTGCGCCTTCGTCTCGCTCAGGTTGACCACGACGCGGTCGCCGGCCTGCTCGGTCGCCTCGCCGAGGGCGTGGCCGCAGCCGCCCTCCTGGGCGCGGATGTTGAGGATCGTGCCGCCGTTGGCCGTCCACACCTCGTGCGGGTAGTCGGCGGGCAGCGCCGCCGCGTCGACCTTGTTCGGCGGCACCGGGGTACTGCCTTCGGGCACGGTGAGCCGGGGTTTGCCGGGCGGGTTCGCCGAGGGCGACGTCGGCAGCACCGACTCGCTCGGCGACGTCGAAACGCTGCCGGAGGGTGCTGCGGAGTCGCCCCCGGAAGCGGGCTGGCTGATGGGCATGTCCTGGCCGGCGCAGGCCGTCGCCATGAGGAGGATCGCGCCTGTCCCGACCACCTTCGCTAAGTACCTCATGCGTCCAGGACGGAACGCGGGCGGCGCGGGGTTGCACGAAGATCGATGACAAATACGGAAGTACGTACTAATGTAGTGCTTCATCATGAAGGACGTAGATTTCTCCCGGGATCCGGCCGACCGGTTGTTCGACCCGAAGGTCCGGACGGCGCTCGCCGAGTTCGCCGTCGACGACGACCTCGGCCCGCTGGAAGCGGCCGCGGCCGTCCGGACGGCCGCGCGCGGCCTGGATTGGCTGCGCTCGCACGGGACGGACAGCCGCGGGCTGAGCCCGGGCGCGCTGGACATCCTGATCCGGATCAGCGGAAGTGAAGCCGGGGTCAGCATCAAGGACCTGGCCGGCGCCGCCGGGGTGAGCTCGCGGAACGTGACCGGCCTGGTCGACACGCTCGAGCGGGGCGGACTCGCGGAGCGCGTCCCCGCCCCGGCGGACCGGCGGTCCGTGCTCGCCCGGATCACCCCGGCCGGGCGGACGTGGCTCGAGGAGTTCCGGCGGCCGTCCCAGGCGGCCATGGCGGCCGTCTTCCGCGGGTTCACCCCCGGCGAAACCGCGCTGTTGCGGCACTTGTGCCTGCGTGTCGTGGAAAACCAGCACCACTTGGCCCGCTACCTGGAGGACCGACCATGACGACCCGTGAGACCGTTCAGGCCTACCACCGGGCGAGATTCGCCGGCGACGTGCCCGCCGCGGCCGCCCGCCTCACCGGCACGTTCACCTTCGAGAGCCCCCTGCTCAGCGCCGACGCCGACGGTCACCTGGCCGGGCTCGCCGGCTTCCTCCGGGTGGTCTCGGGCGTGGAGATGATCAGCGAGCTGTACGGCGAGTCGGAAGCCACGCTCGTCTACGACGTGCACACCGCGACGCCGGTGGGCACCCAGCGCACGGCGGAGCACTTCCGCCTGCGTGACGGCCGGATCGAGGCCATCACGCTGATCTTCGACGCCACCCGCTGGCACCCGCTCATGGCCGCGGCCCCTCACCCCGCGTGACCCAAAGCCGCCACTTTCGCTAGGAAAGATGCGAGTTTGCGCGGGGTGAGGGGACACGTTCGTGGGGGTGTGGTGCTTTCGGGTGATGTCGGAGCTCAGCCTTGGCGGAGGACGACCGTGCGCGTGCCGAGGGGTGCGGCCAGCGTCAGCGGGATGCTGATCTCCTTGATGTAGTCCGGGCACATCTGGCCCTTCGTCCCGGACGTCACCGTGATCAGCACGACCACCTGCGCCGCGTTCTGGTCGCCGACCCGGGCCGAGACGCGGCGGCAGCCGCCCTCCTCGGCGCCCAGGACCACCGTCTTGCCGTCCAGGCTGCGGGTCAGCGTGCGGGGGTAACCCTCCGGCAGGCCGCGCGCGTCGACCTGGGTCTCGGCGATGACGTCGTCACCCGGGGCGATGCCCTGCGTCGGGCGGCCGACCGTGCCCGGGGGCGGCGGGTCGAACGTCGGCGTCACCGTGCCCGGCACCGTCGGTGCCGTCGTGGGCGTCTCCGGCCCGGTGCTGCTCGCCGGCGGAGCCGAAGAAGCCGAGGAGGCCGACGGGGCCCCGGCACCGGTCGAAGAAGACCCGCACGCCGTCAGCGTGACCAGCAGCAGGCCCGTCCCCAGCAGTTTCACCGCGTTGCGCATACCTCCAGGACGGAACGCGGGCCCTTCCGGTTGCACCGCGCCCGGAACGTCACCGATGGGCGGCTCGTCCCCGGACCAGGCCCAGCAGGCTGACCCCCACCAGCGTCACCACCAGCAACAGGACCGTCGCCGCCGAAGCCAGGAACACCTGGCCGCGGTCGGTCAGCGCGAAGATGCTCGCCGGGAGCGTGCGCCAGTCCGGCGGGTACAGCATCATCGTCGCGCCCAGCTCGCCCATCGACATCGCCAGCGCGAGGCTCGCCGACGCCGTCATCGCCGGCAGCAGCACCGGGACGCGCACCCGCAGCAGCACCCGCACCGGCGACGCGCCGAGCGACGCCGCGGCCTGCGCGAGCTGCGGGTCGACGCGGGACAGCGCCGCCGAGACCGTGCTGTAGGCGAACGGCAGCAGGATCAGCAGGTGCCCGAGCAGCACGATCCAGCGGGTGCCGTTGAACGCCAGCGGCGGCCGGCTGAACGCGATCAGCAGCGCGAGGCCGAGCACCACCGACGGCACCGCGATCGGCAGGTAGAACACCGTGTCGGTGAGCCGCCGCAGCCGCCTCGGCGCGGTTTCCGCCGCCAGCGCGGCCCACGTGCCGAGCAGTACGGCCGCCGCCCCCGCGATCACCCCTGTCTGGATGCTCACCGACAGGCTCGCGAACGTCTCCCCCGACAACGCCTCGGTGTAGTGGCCGAGGGTGAACCCGCCCGGCAGCACGCCGGTCCACTGCCCGGCGAACGACGCGAGCACGATCATCACCAGCGGCGCCGCGACGACCACCGCGAACAGCACGCCGAACACCAGCCACAGCAGCGCTTTGCTACGCCGCGTCCACAGCAGCACCGCGGCTCCTTCCGCCCAAGACCCGGTAACTCCCGTACAGCAGCAGGGAAATCGCGACGTCGACCAGCGCGACGACATTCGCCGCCGGGAAGTCGAACGTGACGATCCCCTTGCCGTACACCAGCATCGGCAGCGTCGTGACGCCCTTCGCGCCGAGGAACAGCACAATGCCGAACTCGTTCAGCGCGAGCAGCAACGTCAGGCACGCGCCCGAGGCCAGCGACGGCAGTGCCGCGGGCAGCACCACCCGCCACAGCACCCGGCCGGGTCGCGCACCCAGCGCCGCCGCGACGTCCAGCTGCACGCCCGGGACCTGGCTGAACGCCGCGAGCGCCGGACGCATCACGAACGGCGTGTAGAAGGTGATCTCGGCCAGCAGCACACCCCACGGCGAGTACAGGAACCCGCCGGCGCCGAACACACCCGCGTTGCCGTAGAGGAACGTGAACGCCAGCGCGATGAGGAACGACGGGAACGCGAGCACGGTGTCGACCAGCCGCGACAGCGTCCGCGCCCCGGGGAACGGGACGAACGCGACGACGAGGGCGAAGAACGTGCCGAGCAGCACGCAGCCGGCGGTCGCGCCCAGGGCGAGCAGCACCGTCTGCCACGCCGCGTCCCGGAACTCCGCCGAGCCGAGCACTTCAGCCCACTTCGCCAGGCCGACGCCGTCGTCCGTGGACAGGGACTGCCCGGCCACCAGGACCAGCGGGTAACCGAAGAAGACGGCCACGACCACCAGCGGCGGCAGCAGCCAGAGCCCACGGCCGCGCCGTGCGGAAGCCCGCCGCGGCGCCGGGGCCACCGTGACTTCGAGCGCGAGGCCGGTCATGCGCCGACCCCGACCAGCGGGCAACCGTCCGGAATGGACACTCCCACCGGGGTGCCCACCGCCAGGCCGGCGACGTCCGGGACCTCGGCGCGGATCGTGCCGCCGGTCGCCTCGAGTTCCAGGTCGAGGCGGTAGCCGGTGCCGCGCCACTGAACCGCCCGGACCAGCGCCGGGAGCGTGTCCGCGCCGGGTTCGCCGACGCCGACGCGGTGCGGGCGCACACCCAGCGCCACCGGCTGCCCGGGGCTCAGCGCGCCGGTCGGCTCGGCGGTCAGCACGCGCGCGCCGAGCCGGACGGTCGACGGCGTCCCGGCGTGGACCACCTCGACCGGGATCAGGTTGGCCGCGCCGAGGAAGCTCGCGGTGAACCCGTCGGCCGGGCGGCGGTAGAGCTGCTCGCACGGGCCGGTCTCGACCAGCCGGGAGTCGCGCATGACGGCGATCCGGTCGGCCAGCGCGAGGGCCTCACCCTGGTCGTGGGTGACGTAGACGAGCGTCGTGTCCGGCAGTTCGGCGCGCAGCCGCAGCAGCTCCGCGATCATGTCCTCGCGCAGCGCGGCGTCCAACGCGGACAGCGGCTCGTCGAGCAGCAGGACGTCCGGCCGGATGGCCAGCGCCCGGGCGAGCGCGACGCGCTGCTGCTGCCCGCCGGACAGCTCGCGCGGGTACCGCCGGGCGTAGGCGCCCATGCCGACGAGGTCGAGGACTTCGGCGACCCGCGACGCGACCTCGGCACGCGGAGCCCGCCTCGCGTTCAGTCCGAAAGCAACGTTCGCGGCGACGCGCAGGTGCGGGAACAGCGCGTAACTCTGCACGACGACGCCGAGCCCGCGCCGGTGCGGCGGCAGGTCGGTGACGTCCTGCCCGGCCAGGAACACCCGCCCGGAGCTGGGCCGCACGAACCCCGCGAGGGCCTTGAGCGCCGTCGACTTGCCCGAGCCGGACGGCCCGAGCAGGGCCAGGGTCTCGCCGCGGGCCACGGCAAGGCTCAACGAGTCCAGCGCCGTCATCCGTCCGAAGTGGACAGAGACGTCGCGGAACTCGACCGCCGGGGTCATCGCTCGACGGCCTTCTTGTACGCGGCCAGGTCGGCGTCCAGCTTGCCGAGCACCGCGGCCCAGTCCGGGTGCCAGATCTCGACACCCTGCAGCGCGGCCTTGATCTTGTCCGCGTTCGGGCCGGTGGCGGTGACGTCGGCGCGGGCCGGGATGCCGAACGCGTCGGCGGTCTTGGCCTGGACCTGCGGCGAGAACAGGAAGTCGAGGAGCTTCCTCGCCTCGTCCGCGTGCGGCGCGTTGGTGACGAGACCGGCGTAGTAGGGCAGCGCGAACGTCGAGCGCCGGCCCTGGGCGTCGGCCGGGAAGAAGACGTCGAAGCCGCCGCTCTCGGCGATCTCGGCGAGGTTCATCTGGAGGTCGCCGTTGGCCACCAGCAGCTCGCCCTTGGCCACCTTCGGCTGCAGCTTGCCGGTGGACGACGACGGCCCGGCGTTGTTCGCCTCGAGCCTGCCGAGGTAGTCGAGCGCGCCCTGCTCGCCCAGTACGTGCTGCAGCTGCAGCAGGACCGCGGTGCCGTCACCGGCCTCGCCGGGCGTCGAGTACTGGACCTTGCCCTTGAGCTTCGGGTCGAGCAGGTCGTCCCAGGTCTTCGGGGTGGCACCCGGGTTGTGGATGAAGCTGAGGTAGTTGTTCATCATCGCGAAATAGCGGCCCTGCGGGTCCTTGTCCGTCACTTGGTCCGCGCCCGGCGGGGTGTACGGCTGGAGGAGCCCGGCGACGCGCTGGACGAACGGCGGCAGCGTGACGAGGACGTCGGCCTTCGTGTTGGCCTTCTCCTTCTCGACACGCGAGGCGACCTCGCCGGAGCCGGCTGTCACGGCTTCGACGGTGATGCCGGTCTGCTGCTCGAACTCGGCGAACCGGGCGGTGTACCAGTCTTCCAGTCCGTCCACTGTGTACACGGTGACGGTCTTGCCGCCGGCGGACGCGGCGCCGGTGCCACCGCAGGCGGCGAGCAGTCCGGTCAGCGCCACGGCGAGCACGGCGATGGTCTTTCTCATCGGGTTTCTCCTAGTACAGCGGGAAGGTCACGGACGGAGTCGAGGACATGGGTGGCGCCGAGGAGGTCTTCGCGGCGGCCCGCGCCGGTGAGGACACCCGCGACGACCGACGCGCCCGCGCGGAGTCCACACAGGACGTCGGACGCGGTGTCGCCGACGACGGCGACGTGGCGTACGTCGGTGACTTCGAGCCGCATGGCGGCGGTGAGGACGAGATCGGGGAACGGGCGGCCGCGGACGCCGTCGCCCGGAGCGAGCGCGAGGTCGGCGAGGTCGCGCCAGCCGAGCGCGTCGAGGATGGCCTGCTGGGTCGCCGGGGCGAAACCGGTGGTGAAGGCGACCTTGACGCCCTTCTCGCGCAGGTCGCGGACGACGTCTTCGGCGCCGTCGATCGGGGTGCACGCGCCGCCGCGCACGAGGTCGCCGTACGCGCTTTCGAACGCGGCATTGGCTTGCTGCGCGCGGGTTTCGTCGTCGAGCAGGGCGCGGAAGACGGTGATCTTCGACTGCCCCATGGTGTCGAGGACGTACTGGAGCATGTCCGGGTAGCGCTCGTCGGGTACGCCGACGGCGCGGATGGCTTCGGTGAAGGCCCGCACCACGAGGCCGTCGTCGGCGACGGTCGTGCCGGCCATGTCGAGGACGACGAGTTCGGTGGTCACAGGCCCAGCTCCGCGGCGGTGTCTTCGGCGATGGCGGGGGCGCAGGTCATGCCGCGGCCGCCCGGCCCGGTGACGAGGAAAGCGTTGTCCGCGACGCGTTCCCGGTGCACGATCCGGCCGGTGTCGGTGGTCTGCGCGTAGACGCCGGCCCAGCGGCGCCGGATGCGCGGCAGCGGCCTTCCGAGCAGCGCGGACGCGACGTCGGTGAGGTGCTCGTAGGGGTCTTCGGTGACGTCGAAGGTGAAGGGCTCGTCGTACTCGTGGGTGTCGCCGATCGTCAGGGAGCCGTCGAGCCGCTGGACGAGCAGCAACTGCATGCGGTGGTGTGCGGCGACGTCCCCCTGTGGCTGCGTTGCCGCCAGCGTGCCGAGGGCCGGACCGCGGTAGGCGGGGTAGTAGCGGAAGCTGTCACCGTCGGCGACGCTCGTGGTCAGCTCCTCGCCGAGCGGCTCGGTCTGCGCCATCTGCAGCCGGACCTTGCGCACGGGCGGGCGGCCGGCCAGCTCGCGCACGAGCCCGCCGGTCCACGCGCCGGTGCAGAAGACGACGACGTCACCGTCGTGCCGCTCACCCCGGTCGTCGACGACGCCGGTGGCGCTCAGGTGCCGGACCTCCCGGCCGGGCCGCCAGGTGTAGCGGCCACTGCGCTCGAGTTCGGCACGCAGGGCGGGCTGGGCGACGCGGGGTTCGACGGCGGCGTCGCGCTCGCACCGGAGCGCGCCGAGGAAGTCCCCGCGCAGGGCCGGATTCAGGTTTTTCGTCTCGGTGGCGTCGAGCAGCTTGTACCCGCGGTCGGCGGCCTCGGCGCTCGCGGCGCTCTCCTGCGCCACGGCGAGTTCGGCTTCGGTCCGGACGACGGTCAGCGAGCCGTTCGCACGGAAGCCGAGGGCCGGAACACGCTCGCCGATCCGTTCCCACAGCCGCCGAGCCCGCAGCGCGGTGTCCAGTTCGGCGCCGGTGGCCCGGCCCCCGACCCAGACGAGACCGAAGTTGCGCACGGACGCGCCCCGGGCCTCGGGTTCCCGTTCGAGCTGAACGACGTCGTGGCCGCGCTCGACGGCCTGCCAGGCGTGCAGCGTGCCGAGCACGCCACCGCCCACGATGAGGATTCGCACGCCGCACACGCTCGCGGCCACGCGCCAACGGCGCCTGACCCGACGGCGAACGGAGCGTGAAGCGCCATCGAATATTGGACCGGATGAGTTACCGTTCCGTTATCACGCTAGCCCGGAGGGCCACGCACCAGCGAGCGCCGGGAGATGCCGAGCAGCCGCGTCAGGCTCACCGGAGGGAACAACACGCGAGCCGGTTGTCCACAGCCAGGCCGTGATGTGGACAGCGAGGCCCAGCAGCGCACATTTCCGGCTTCTCGTCGGATGCCCCCGATACGATGGACGGGGGACGCCCCCCGGAGAGGGTGGGGGACGCTCTAGGGGGCGCGGCGGCCGCGAACTCGCGTGAGTGCGGCCGACTTCGAACCGCGAACCTCCGCGCGGGACAGCCCCCGCCCGACGTGACAGGTCAGTCCACGCGGCAGGTCAGTCGACGCGGCCCAGGCGGGTCATGAAGCTCAGCCGGTCGCCGCGGTACAACGAGCGCACCCGCTCGAACGGCGCGCCGTCCGGGCCCCATGACACGCGGTGCATCAGCAGCATCGGCAGGGCCGGGTTCGTGCCGATCAGCAGCGCCTCGCGCGGCGTCGCGAGCACCGTCTCGACACGCTCCTCGGCGCCGTCGAAGACCACGCCGAGCCGCTCGCTCAAGCACGCGTACAGCGACTGCTCGGGGTCGAACACCTCCATCAGCGTCGGGAAACGGGACGCGAGGAGATATGTCGACTCCAAGCCGACGCGTTCCTCGTCGGCCAGCAGGACGCGCTCGATGTGGATCACTTCGGCGTCCGACGTGACCTGCAGGTCGGCCGCCAGCGCGCTGCCGGCGACGCGCCGCTCCAGCGTCACCACGTTCCGGCCGGGGCGGATGCCCTGACGCCGCAGGCCCTCGGTGTAGCTGACCAGGGCCAGTGGCTGGATGAGCTTCGGGCCCGCGACGTACGTGCCGCTCCCCTGCCGCCGGCTGAGCTTGCCTTCGAGCACCAGCTCGCCGACCGCCTGCCGCACCGTCGCGCGCGACACCTCGAACCGCTCGCACAGCTCCCGTTCGGTGGGCAGAACCGAGCCTTCGCCGAGTTCCGCGATCACCGCCAGCAGCTCGACCTTGACCGCGTAGTACCGCGGGACACGGCCGTGTTCGGGAATCCCGTCGAGCACGGGACCGTCGGCGGACAGGCGGGAATAACGCGAAGGGGCAGGCACGGAATCGACCCTATTCGCTTACGCCGACGCCGTGGTTGGCTGTGGCGCGTAACACGGCCGGCACACGGAGGATCACCCGGATGCGACCGGCCCCTTCGACCCGCGGACTCGGCCTCGCCGACGCCGTTTTCCCGGGCCTGGACTCGATGATCCGGGGCCGGCGACGCACGCCGCGGGCGCCGGGCTCTTGCCCGCGCTGCTCGTCGCTTACTGCAATGCGACATCTTCCGCGCGCCTCGCGGCGATTCACCCGGAATCCGGCGGAACCCAAGTTCACGGCCGGGAAAGGCTCGGTGAATTCTGGGTTACTCGCGGGCCGGGGATTCGTCACGGACAAGACGGCGAGCCGCGCGGTGATGGCGCTGACCGCCGTCGCGTACGCCGCGCCGGGCCTCGGGCAGCCGTGGCGGAGCCTGCTCGCGGCGGCGACGATGGGCGCCGGGCCGCTCGTCGCCTACCCGGTACCGGTGGGATCCTCGAAGCGGCCGGGCTGCTCGCCTTCGCGGGCTATTACGCGGCGGCGCGGACCCTGCGTTCGTCACGCTGGGTCGCCGTTCTCGGCATGGCGAGATGCGTGGTGCCGGCCGGCGCGGGCTACGGCGTTCGCCGGACCCGTCGGTGAGAAATCACCCAACCGCCCGAAACATCCGAAGAAAGTCGGTTGTCCGGGTGTGCGGGCACCTGGTGTAGTCGTGGGGCCGCCGTCGGCAACCGCTTCCTTTGTGGACACTGGAAGGACTGATCCCCTTGGCTCCCAAGCGCTGGTTCACCCTGCTCAGAAACGTCACCACCGCCGTAGCGGCCGTCGCCGCGGCCGCGTCGTTCGCCACCCCGGCGATCGCCACCGCCGCCCAGCCGCCGTCCACCGACGTCGTCGGCGGGACCCGGGCCGCCCAGGGCGAATTCCCGTTCATGGTGCGGCTTTCCATGGGCTGCGGCGGCGCGCTCTACACGAATCAGATCGTGCTGACGGCCGCGCACTGCGTCAGCCGGACCGGCTCGAACACGTCGATCACGGCGACCGTCGGCGTCGTCGACCTCAACAGCACGAGCGCCAAGAAGATCAAGTCGACCTACGTCTACCAGTCCCCCACCTACGGCACCTCGACCGGCGGCGACTGGGCGCTGATCAAGCTCGCGAGCCCGGTCACCGGCCTTTCGACCTTGCCGATCGCGAAGACCTCGACGTACAACACCGGCACGTTCACCGTGGCCGGCTGGGGTGCGGCGACCGAAGGCGGCGCGCAGCAGCGTTACCTGCTGAAGGCGACCGTCCCGTTCGTGGCCGACAGCACCTGCGCCGCCCAGGGCGGCAGCTACCCCGACCTGATCCCGAGCGCGGAGATCTGCGCCGGCAACCTGACCGCGGGCGGCGTCGACACCTGCCAGGGCGACTCCGGTGGCCCGATGTTCCGCCGGGACAGCGCCAACGCCTGGATCCAGGTCGGCATCGTGTCCTGGGGTGACGGCTGCGCCCGGCCGCACGCCCCCGGCGTCTACACCGAGGTGAGCACGTTCGCGTCGAAGATCGCCGCGGCCGCCGCTTCGCTGTAGCCCCAAAGCCGTGAAGGCCTCCTTACCGGCTCTTATGGCCGGTAAGGAGGCCTTCACGGCTTTCAGCGGGTCTTGTCCAAGCGGGACAGTGCGGCTTCGTAGCCGGTCACCAGGTCCGCGACGACGTCGGCGACCGGGCGGACGCCGTTCATCCGGCCGACGATCTGCCCGACCGGCATCGACACCACACTCGGGTCGCCCGCCGCGTGGATCCGGTTGTGCGCGTGGGAAACCAGCAGGTTCTGCAACGGCATCGGCAACGGCTCGGGCGCGTCCGCCGCGGCCCACGCCTCGGTCCAGCGCGTCTTCAGCAGCCGCGCCGGCTTGCCGGTGTAGATCCGCGTGCGGACGGTGTCGGACGACGTCGCCGCGACCAGCGCCTGCTGCATCGCCGCCGACTCGCCCATCGTCTGCAGGTACTCCTCGGTGGCGAGCCAGTACGAGCCCATCCAGACGCCGGACGCGCCGAGCGCGAGCGCCGCGGCGACCTGGCGCCCGGAGCCGATCCCGCCGGCGGCGAGCACCGGCACGTCGACGGCGTCGACGATCTCCGGCACCAGCACCATCGACGCGATCTCGCCGGTGTGCCCGCCGGCCTCGTAGCCCTGCGCCACCACGAAGTCGACGCCGTTCTCGACGTGCCGGACCGCGTGCTGGGCCTTCCCGGCGAGCGCGGCGACCGGGATGCCGCGGTCGTGGCACTGGGCGATGACGTCCGCCGGCGGTGAGCCGAGCGCGTTCGCGATCAGCTTGATCGGGTGGTTGAGCGCGACCTCGACGTGCGAGCGGGCGACCGAGTGCAGCCAGCCGAGCACACCCGCGCGTTCGTCGGTGTCGTCCGGCAGCGGCGGCACCGCGAGGTCGCGCAGCACGCGGTCGACGAATTCGCGGTGACCGTCCGGGATCATCTTCGCGAGGTCGACCTGGGTGCCCTCGGCGGGGATCTTCGCCGGCATCACGATGTCGACTCCGTAGGGCTTGCCGCCGGTGTTCTCGTCCATCCAGGTCAGCACCCGGTCGAGCTCGGCCGCGTCGTTGAACCGGACGCAGCCGAGCACCCCGAGCCCGCCGGCCCGGCTCAGCGCCGCGGCGACGTGCTCCGACGGCGTGAACCCGACGATCGGCAGATCGATGCCGAGCCGGTCGCACAGCGATGTCCGCACTCTGGTGTCCTCCTCAGACGGGCTGGGCCGTCGCCGGTTCGTGCTCGGCGGCGTAACGCTGGGCCCACGGGTAGTCCGGTTTGCCGCTGGGCGAGCGGCCGATCTCCGCGGCCAGCCACACGGTGCGCGGCACCTTGTAGCCGGCGACCTCGTGGCGGACGTGCTCGTCGATCCCGGCCAGATCCGGCTCGGCGCCTTCCCGGAGCTGGACGACGGCGGCGACGCGCTGGCCGGTCCGCTCGTCCGGGATGCCGATGACGAGCGCGTCGAAGACGTCGGGGTGCGACTTCAGCGCCCCTTCGACCTCTTCGGGGTAGACCTTCTCGCCGCCGGTGTTGACGCACTGGGAGCCGCGGCCGAGCAGGGTGACCGTGCCGTCCTCTTCGTAGCGCGCGTAGTCGCCGGGGACGACGTAGCGAACGCCGTCGAGGTCGACGAAGATCGTCTTGCTCTTCTCGGGATCGCCGTAGTAGCCGAGCGGGACGTGCCCGCGGCGGCCGATCAGCCCGATCGCACCGGCCTTCGGCTCGACCAGGTGGCCGTCGTCGTCGAGCAGGATGGCGTCCTTGCCGAAGCTGACGCGCGGGCCGGCGCTGTGGTCGGAATCCTTGCCCACCATGCCGATCCCGGTGAAACCGCTTTCGGACGAGCCGATCGCGTCGGTGATCACGGCGTTCGGCACGAGCGCGACGAACTCCTGCTTGACCGACTGCGAGAACAGCGCGGCGTGACTCGAGACAGCGACGAGCGACGACGCGTCGTAGTCACCTTCGCGGAAGGCCTCGATGAGCGGGCGCGCCATGGCGTCGCCGACGATGGTGAGCACCTGGACCTTGTTCTGCTGCAAGGCTTTCCACACCTCGTGCGCGTCGAAGCGCGGCACGAACACCACCGGGCTGCCGGTGAACAGCGCGCCGAACGCGGCCCACTGCGCGGCGCCGTGGATCAGCGGCGCGGCGGGCAGCCGCGTCAGGCTGCCGGCCTTGCCCTGCTCGGCGAGCGTCCACTCGTCGGGGACGTACTCGCCGGTGACGAAGTTGATGCCGCCGCCGAGGGCGCGCCAGATGTCCTCGTGGCGCCAGAGGACACCCTTCGGGTAGCCGGTGGTGCCGCCGGTGTAGAGGATGTAGAGGTCGTCGTTGCTGCGCTCGTCGAAGTCGCGCTCGGGCGACTGTTCGTTCAGAGCTGCTTCGTATTCGACGCCGCCATAGCTCGCGAAGTCACCGTCGCTGCCGTCTTCGATGACGACAACGTGTTTCAGTTTCGGCGCTTCGGGCAGGACGGCCTTCACCTTGTCGGCGTAGCTTCTCTCGTGCACGAGCGCGACGAGATCGGCGTCCGTGAAGAGGTACGCGAGTTCGCCGTGCACGTAGCGGTAGTTGACGTTGACGGCGATCGCGCGCAGCTTGTACGCGGCGATCATCGCCTCGAGGGCCTCGATCGAGTTGCGGGAGTAGACCCCGATGTGGGATCCGCGTCCCACGCCGTGCGCGGCGAGGTGGTGGGCGAGCCGGTTGGCCCGCGCCTCCAGTTCGGCGAAGGTGACTTGCCGGTCGCCGCACACGACCGCGACGCGCTCCGGCACGGCGTCGACGGCGTGCTCCAGAAGATCCGCGATGTTGAGTGCCACGCCCTCAAAGTAGAACATGTTATCGTTCTGGGCAATGGCAAGGCGTTGTTCGAGGAGGTTTCGATGGGTGAACCGCACGCGCTGGTTTCGCAGGACGGGCCGACGCTGATCGTCACGATGAACCGCCCGGAGGCCCGCAACGCGATCACGGGCGAGATGATGTCGATCATGGTCGACGCCTGGGACCGGGTGGATTCGGACGACTCGATCCGCAGCTGCGTCCTGACGGGCGCGGGCGGCGCGTTCTGCGCCGGCGCCGATCTGAAGTCGATGTCGCGGAACTCGCCTTCGGAGTCTTTCGCCGCGGGCAAGTTCGACCCTGCGCACATCCCGGGCCTCTTGAAGGGCCGGCGCCTGACGAAGCCGCTGATCGCGGCGGTCGAGGGCCCGGCGATCGCGGGCGGCACGGAAATCCTGCAGGGCACGGACATCCGGGTGGCGGGCACGTCGGCTCGGTTCGGCGTGTCGGAGGCGCGCTGGGGCCTGTTCCCGATGGGCGGTTCGGCGGTGCGGCTGCCGCGCCAGATCCCGTACACGGTGGCGGCGGACATCCTGCTGGCCGGCCGTCACCTGTCCGCTGCGGAGGCTCTCGCCATCGGCTTGATCGGTCACGTGGTGCCTGATGGAACTGCGTTGTCCCGCGCCCTCGAGCTGGCGGCGCTGGTGAACGCGAACGGCCCGGTCGCGGTGCGGGCGATCCTCCGGACGATCCGCGACACCGAAGGACTCCACGAGGAGGAGGCCTTCAAGCTGGATTCGCAGTACGGGATCGAGGTTTTCGCCTCGGAAGACGCGAAGGAAGGGCCGCGGGCGTTCGCGGAGAAGCGGAAGCCCGAGTTCCGCGGCCACTGACACCGTGATCCGAGGGGCATCGCCGAAGGACGACAGGCCGAAGGGACGCCACCTACCAGCCCATGTCCTTGGCGACTTCCTCCTGCGCTGCCGCGATTTCCTCGGTTGTCACCCCGGTGACGCCGGCGTCTTGTTCCAGCCGGGACAGCAGGTCGGCCAGCGCCTGCTTCTGCGCCGGGTGCGTGATCGGCACCGCGTCGAGGTCGGTGCTCATCAGCCAGTCGAACAGCACGACGGCATCGGCACGCCACAAACGCACGGTGACAGTGGGCAGGTCTGCGTCCATGCGAACGCATCCTGCCGCAACTCGGGTTACGACACGTATTTCGCTCGTAGGTGGCGCTTGTACAGCTTGCCGTTCGGGTCCCGCGGCAGCTCTTCCAGGTAGTCGATCGACTTCGGCAGCTTGAACTTCGCCAGCCGCGTTGCCGCGTACGTCAGGAGTTCCGAAGTCAACTCAGGCGAAGGTGAGACTCCGGCGACGGGCTGGACCACCGCCTTGATCTCCTCGCCCCAGTCCTCGTGGGGGAGGCCGAAGACCGCGACGTCCGCGACCGATGGGTGCATCACCAGCTCGCCCTCGATCTCCGCCGGGTAGATGTTCACCCCGCCCGAGATGATCAGGTCCGCCTTGCGGTCGTGGAGGAACAAGTACCCGTCGGAGTCCAGGTGGCCCATGTCGCCCAGGGTGAACAGCTTGCCGACGCGGGCGGCGGCCGTTTTCTCCGGGTCGTTGTGGTACGAGAACTCCGACGACCCCATCTGCATGTACACCGTGCCGGTCTCGCCGGCCGGAAGCTCGAGCCCGGCATCGTCCAGGACCTTGATCGTCGAGCCCGGCCACGGGAGGCCGACCGAGCCCGGCTTGCGCAGCCAGTCCTCGCCGTTGATCACCGTGCCGCCGCCCTCGGTCGCGGCGTAGTACTCCGTCACCACCGGGCCCCACCACGCCAGCATCTGGCGTTTGACTTCCAGCGGGCACGGCGCCGCGCCGTGGATCATCACCCGCAGCGATGACAGGTCATAACGAGCGCGGACGTCAGAAGAGAGACCCAGCAGCCGGCGGAACTGGGTCGGCACCATGTGGCTGTGCGTGACGTGGTGCGCCTCGATCAGGCGCAGCATGTCCTCGGCGTCCCAGCGGTCCATCAGCACCGCCGAATGCCCCAGCTGCAGCGAAATCGCCACGAAGTTCAGCACCGCCGTGTGGTAGAGCGGCGAGCCGCACAGGTGGACGTGGTCGTCGTGCGGGCCGAGGCCGAACACGCCGAAGAACCACGTCGACGCCGCCGGCACCTCGTCCGGGTCGGTGCCCGTCAGGGGACGCCGGACGCCCTTGGGCCGGCCCGTCGTGCCGGACGTGTACAGCATCGGCGAGCCTGCCGTACGCCGTGCGGGACGTCCGTCGCCTTCGCCGGCCCCCAGCTCTTCGATCCGGCGGAAGCCGGGGACCTTCCCGACCGCGAAGCGCGCCGAAGCGGGCAACCCGGCTTCGTCGGCCGCGGCGACCGCGACGTCGGCGAAGCGCTCGTGCGCGAGGAACGCCTTTGCGCCGCTGTCGCCGATGATGTATGCGACCTCCGGGCCGATCAGGTGCCAGTTGACGACCACGACGTACAGCCCGGCCTGGATCGCGGCGAAGTAGGCCGCCACCAGCTCGTCGCCGTTCGGCTGGAGCAGCACGACGACGTCGCCGACGTCGAGGCCCAGCTCCTGCAGGCCCCGGGAGTACCGGTTGGCCTTCGCGGCCAGCTCGCCGTAGGACACGCAGCGGCCGTCCGGGTCGACCAGAGCCGTCTTCCCGGGCTCTTCCGCGGCGATGTTCCACAGGCCCAGCGTCTTCGCGGCAGTCGTCGTCATACCGCAAATCTAGAACGCGTTCCACCTACAGGCAACCGTCCGGCAGTGAATCTTGCCGACGAATCGAGAACGTGTTTCACTCAAGCACGTGACCGAGACACCGCTCGCCGCACCCCTGAACGTCGGCTTCGACTACACCCGCTCGACCGGGCCGGTGCTCGGCCGGTTCGTCAACGCGCTGCGCGAGCGCCGCATCGAAGGCATCCGCGGCAGCGACGGCCGGGTGCACGTCCCGCCGGTGGAATACGACCCGGTGACGGCCGACCCGCTCAGCGAGTTCGTCCCGGTCGCCGAGGAGGGCACCGTCGTCTCCTGGTCGTGGTGCCCGCACCCCCTCGACGGCCAGCCGCTGAGCCGCCCGTTCGCCTGGGCCCTGGTCAAGCTCGACGGCGCCGACACCGCGATGCTGCACGCCGTGGACGCCGGCTCGCCCGACAAGATCCACAGTGGACAGCGCGTCCGCGTCCGCTGGGCCGACGACACCGTCGGGCACATCCGCGACATCGCCTACTTCCTCCCCGCCGACGCCGCGGACACGACACCGACCGAGCCCGCTCCTCCGGTCGCCGAGCGCGAAGAGGGCGCCCCGGTCAGCATCGTCATCACGCCGGTGCACCTGCGCTACCAGCACTCCGCCTCCCCCGAGGAGAGCCGCTACCTGCGCGGACTGGCCGAAGGCAAGCTGATCGGCCAGCGCTGCCCCGCCTGCCGGAAGGTCTACATCCCGCCGCGCGGCTCCTGCCCGACCGACGGCGTGCCGACCACCGACGAGGTCGAACTCCCGGACACCGGCATCGTGACGACGTTCTGCATCGTCAACGTCCCGTTCCTGGGCCAGCGGATCAAGCCGCCGTACGTCGCCGCGTACATCCTGCTCGACGGCGCCGACATCGCGTTCCTGCACCTCGTGCTCGGCTGCGACGCGAAGGACGTCCGGATGGGCCTGCGCGTGCGCGCCGCGTGGAAACCGCGCGACGAGTGGTGGACGTCGCTGGAGAACATCGACCACTTCGAGCCGACCGGCGAGCCGGACGCGGCCTACGAAACCTTCGCCCACCACCTGTGAGGTCCTGATGCCAGACGTCGCGATCGCGGGCTTCGCGCACGCCCCGAACGTCCGGGAGACCCCGGGCACCACCAACGGCGTGGAGATGCTCGTCCCGATCTTCGCCGAGGTCTTCGCGCAGACCGGGCTGTCCAAGCAGGACATCGGGTTCTGGTGCTCCGGCTCCTCGGACTACCTGGCCGGGCGCGCGTTCTCCTTCATCGCCGCGGTCGACGCGATCGGCGCGTTCCCGCCGATCCACGAGTCGCACGTCGAGATGGACGCCGCCTGGGCGCTCTACGAGGCGTGGCTCAAGATCCGGATGGGCGAGGTCGAGACGGCGCTCGTCTACGGCTTCGGCAAGTCCAGCGCCGGCCAGCTGCGCCGGGTGCTCGCGCTGCAGCTGGACCCGTACGTCGTCACGCCGCTGTGGCCGGACTCGATCTCGATCGCCGGCATTCAGGCACGGATGGGCCTCGACGCCGGGCTGTGGTCCGAAAAGGACCTCGCCGAGGTCGCCGCCCGCAACCGCGACCTCGATGCCGCCGAGCTGCTGGACACGCCGTACGTCGCGGACCCGTTGCGCGCGCACGACATCGCCCCGATCACCGACGGCGCCGCCGTGGTCATCCTGTCCACAGTGGAACGGGCGAAGGACATCGTCGAGCACCCGGCGGTGATCGCCGGGATCGAGCACCGCGTCGACTCCCCCGTGCTCGGCGCCCGCGACCTGACGCGGTCGCCGTCGACCGAGATCGCGGCGAAGGCCCTCGACCTCGACGGCCTCGACCTCGCCGAGCTGCACGCGCCGTTCACGCACCAGGAGATCATCCTGCGCACCGCGCTCGGGCTCAAGGACGGCGTGAACATCAACCCGTCGGGCGGCGCGCTCGCCGCGAACCCGATGTTCTCCGCCGGCCTCGCCCGCATCGGCGAGGCGGCCCGGCGGATCCACAGTGGAGAGTCCCGCAAGGCCGTGGCGCACGCGACGAGCGGACCGGCCCTGCAGCAGAACCTCCTGGCCGTGCTGGAGGCACGATGACCAAGCAGCTCACGGCCGTGCTCGGCACCGGCCAGACGCACCACCGCGCCAAGCGCACCGACGTCTCGATGCCGGGCCTGCTGCGCGAGGCGATCGACCGCGCGATGCTCGACGCCCAGGTCGGGTGGGCCGACATCGACGCCGTCGTGCTCGGCAAGGCGCCGGACCTGTTCGAGGGCGTCATGATGCCCGAGCTGTTCCTCGCCGACGCGCTGGGCGCGAACGGGAAACCGTTGCTGCGCGTGCACACCGCCGGTTCGGTCGGCGGGTCGACGGCGCTGGTCGCGGCGTCGCTCGTGCAGTCCGGCGTGCACCGCCGCGTGCTCACGGTGGCGTTCGAGAAGCAGTCCGAGTCGAACGCGATGTGGGGCCTGTCGATCCTGCCGCCGTTCCAGATGCCGGTCGGCGCCGGCGCGGGCGGTTACTTCGCGCCGCACGTCCGGTCCTACATCCGCCGCTCCGGCGCGCCCGAGCACATCGGCGCGATCGTCGCGGCGAAGGACCGCCGCAACGGCTCGCTCAACCCGTACGCGCACCTGCGCCAGGCCGACATCACCGTCGAGTCGGTGCAGGCGTCGCAGATGCTGTGGGATCCGATCCGCTACGACGAGACGTGCCCGTCGTCCGACGGCGCGTGCGCGATGGTGCTCGGCGACGAGGCCGCCGGGGACGCCGTCGAAGGCGGCGCCGCCTGGATCCACGCGACGGCGATGCGCACCGAGCCGACCACGTTCGCCGGCCGCGACCAGGTCAACCCGCAGGCCGGGCGCGACGCCGCGGCCGCGCTGTGGGCCGAGGCCGGGATCAAGGACCCGATGTCCGAAGTGGACGTCGCCGAGATCTACGTGCCGTTCTCCTGGTTCGAGCCGATGTGGCTGGAAAACCTCGGCTTCGCCGCCGAAGGCGAAGGCTGGAAGGTCACCGAAGCCGGTGAGACGGCGATCGGCGGGCGCCTGCCGGTCAACCCGTCGGGCGGGGTGCTCTCGTCCAACCCGATCGGCGCGTCCGGCATGCTTCGCTTCTCCGAAGCCGCGAAGCAGGTCATGGGCCGCGCTGGGGACTACCAGGTCGAGGGCGCGCGCGTCGCGCTCGGGCACGCCTACGGCGGTGGGTCGCAGTACTTCTCGATGTGGGTGGTCGGCGCCGACAAGCCGCGTTGATACGCTCGACCCACCATGCCGAGACTCGCCGACCACGAGCAACGCCGCCGCCAGATCGCCGAGGCCGTCTGGCGGATCGCCAGCGCGCGCGGACTGGAAGACGTGTCGCTGCGCAAGGTCGCGGCCGAGGCCGGCGTCTCGCTGCGGCTGGTCCAGTACTACTTCGGCACGCGCGACGACCTGCTGCTGGGCGCCCTCGAAATCCTCAACAAGGACGCCGAAGAACGCACCCGCGCCGAGGTCGGGCCGGCGGCGGACGCGACGCCGCGCCAGGTCCTGCGCACGATGCTGGTGCGGATGCTGCCGCTCGACGACGAGCGTCGCACGCGCTACCTCGTGTACCTGGCGTACTTCGTCCGGTCGCTGACCGATCCCGATCTCGCCGCGGCGTTCAGCGCGGCGCCGCCCGAGCTGGAACGGCTGACCGCGGACCTGCTGGCCTGGGGTCAGCAGCGTGGCGAGGTGCCGCCGGACCTCGACCTGATGCCGGAGGCCGAGCTGCTCCTCTCGAGCGTCGACGGCCTGCAGACCAGCATCATCCTGGGCCAGCGCACGCCCGAGGCGGTGTTCGCGCTGATCGACCACCAGCTCGGCAGGCTCTTCAGTCTCTCGAACGTCGCCACCTGAGCGCGAGCAGCGTCCCGACCACCCCGGTCACCACACCGATCGTGGCCGGCACCGCGACCGGCGGGTCCACCACGATCACCGGCTTCAGTTCCACCGGCGCGGGCGGCTGCACCGGCTTGGGCGGCGCGTCCGAACCGGTGGCCGTCCACGCCGTGACGTAGACGAGCATCCGCGCGATCAGCGAGATGAAGAAGATCAGGCCGATCACCGAGCCGAACGCGATCCCCGTCGGCGAGCTGCCGATCAACCGCAGGTAGAAGCCACCGGCCAGCTTGAGCGCCTCGAACCCGAGGGCCAGGGCGATCGCGCCGCGCACCGCGCTGCGCACGCCCACCGGCTGACGCGGCAGCCGGGTCAGCACCCAGAGGAACACCAGCCAGTCGGCGGCCAGCGAGAGCGGCACCGAGGACACGGAGACGAGCTGGTGCCCCCAGCTCGTGTCGTCGAGGCCGGCCAGCCGGAGCAGGTAACCGCCGAGCGCCGTGCCGGAGATGGTGATCGTGAACGACACCAGCAGCGCCGCCGTCAGGCCGAGCAGCGCGAGCAGGTCGACGGCGATCAGCCGCAGCAGCGACTGGTCCGACCGGTTCTGCCCCCACAGCGCGGTGAGCGAGTCCCGCAGCGCGTTCATCCAGTTCCAGCCCGAGTAGAGGCCGATCACCAGGCCGAACGCGCCGACGCTCGTCCGCTGGTCGACGAAGCCGGTGAGCAGGTCGGTGGCCTTGTCCCCCAGCCCGCCGGGCAGCGTGCTGACGATCGCGCGCACCATCGTGTCGAGCAGGTGCGGCTGGCTGGCCAGCACGAACCCGGCCACCGACGACGCCACCATCAGCAGCGGCACGAGCGACAGCAGGCTGAAGTAGGTGATCGACGCGACGTAGTGGTAGCCGCCGCTGTCGACGTAGCGGTTGGTCGCGCGGGCGATGTGGTCCAGCCACCGGTACCGGGCGCGGGCCCGCGCCCAGGGGCTGGGGGCCTTGGGGGAACTCTTCACGCACACTGTCTACCCAGCCGGGAGCCTCCTCGCGCACCCAACACGCACTCCGGGCACCCCATCACCCGCTCGCCGGACGTCCGGGGGCCCGATCGGGAGGCCGGCCAGCGGCGTCAGCCGAGGACGACCAGGTCGGACCAGTCGTCCTGGGGCAGCTCGGCGTCCGTCGTCGCGAACACCGAGCTGCCCAGGAAGTCCAGGCTGCAGCCGAGGGTGGCCAGGAACGACGTGTCCGCGGCGTCGCGGCCGGTGGAGATCCGGAGCATGGTCTGGCGCGGGGCGAGGTGCGTGGCGTCGAAGACGTACCAGTGGCCGTCGATCGCGGCCTCGAAGACGGCGTGGAAGTCCATCGGCGACAGGCCGGGCGCGTAGACGCCGACGTACCGGGCCGGGATGTCGAAGTACCGGCAGAAGGTGACGCACACGTGCGCGAAGTCGCGGCAGACGCCTTCGCCGGCGAGGAGGGTGTCGATCGCGTCGTCGGTCGGCCGGGTGGCGCCGACGGTGTAGAGGAGCCGGTCGTGGACGTTCCGGACGATGGCGTCCACAGTGGACCGCGCGTCCGGGTGGCCGTACAGCTCCGGCGGCGCCAGCCCGCCGATCCGGTCGGACGGGCAGTACCGGCTCGGCCGGGTGAACACGGCGACGTCGGCGAGGGTGACCGGCTCGGGTTCGGCCTCGGCCAGGTCGCGCTCGGCGTGGTAGGTGACGCGGTGTTCCCCCAGCGGCAGGTCGAAGACGTCGGCGCGGGTGCCGTGCTCGAACAGGACGGCGTCGCTCCCGCCGCCCCAGGAGACGGTCAGGTCCTCGGTGTCGGCGTCGGCCGCGGAGACCGAGATCGCCGCCCGGCCGGGTTCGGTGACGCGGATGGTGAACTCGACGTCGACACTCGCTCGCGGGGCCATCGCGCCATGATGACAGCCGGGCCGCGTGCGACCATCACCCCATGGTGAACATCGTGGTCTTCCATTCGGTGCTGGGACTGCGGCCGGTCGAACTCGGTGCCGCCGAACGCCTGCGCGCGGCCGGGCACGACGTCGTCACGCCGGACCTCTACGCCGGCTTGACCGCGGCCACGCTCGACGACGGCTTCGCGCTGATGGACCGCGTCGGCTGGGCGGCCATCAGCCGACGCGCCGCGGAGGCGGTGCGCGGCCTGCCGCCCTCCACCGTGCTGCTGGGAGTGTCGATGGGCTGCGGCGTGGTCCAGAGCGTCCTCCCGGACCGTCCCGCCGCGGCCGGTGTCCTGCTGCTGCACGCGTTGGCGGTCATTCCCGCGTCGGCGCGCGACGGTCTGCCGGTGCAGGTGCACGTCGCCGACCCGGACCCGATCGCGCCGCCGGCCGAGGTCGCGGCTTGGCGTGAGGCCGCTCCCGGGGCCGAGGTGTTCACCTACCCCGGCGCCGGTCACTTCTACACCGACGCCGAGGATCCCGGGTACGACGAGGTCGCGGCCGCCCTCACCTGGCGGCGCGCACTCGGCTTCCTCCGGACGCTGCCTCAGGCGGACTAGGTTTCCCGGTGGCGATCTGCTTCCTGCTCGACATCGACTTCGACTTCGGGACCGACTCGGCCGAGGCCGCGCGCCGGCTGATCCGGGCCGGTCCGCGCCTGCGGGCCGGCGCACTGCGGATGATGGTCGGCACCGGATCGCGCGTCAACGCCGTGCCACGAGGGGTCGGCTACGGAGTGCCGGCGGAGTTCGCCGAGCGCACCCGGCGCCTGGACCTCACGGCCGAGGAGCGTATCCGACGACGTCCACCGGAAGCTGCCCGCTGCGAAGGGTTCGAGCCGTTCGCGCCCGGCTACCAGTGGCTGCCCTGCCGAGGCGAGACAGCCACTTAGCAGCCGGAACCCCCGCTCAGGCGTAGCGGACCGGGTAGTGCTTGATGCCGTTGAGCCAGCTGGACCGCAGCCGGACCGGTGGCGCCGCTTCGGTGATGTCCGGCATCACGTCGGCGATGGCGTTGAAGATCAGGTCGATCTCCAGCCGGGCGAGGTTGGCGCCGATGCAGTAGTGCGAACCGGTGCCGCCGAAGCCGACGTGCGGGTTGTCCTCCCGCAGGATGTCGAACTTCTCCGCGTCGTCGAACACATCGGGGTCGAAGTTCGCGGAGCTGTAGAACATCCCGACGCGGTCGCCGCGCTTGATGTGCGCGCCGCCCAGCTCGGTGTCGCGCGTGGCGGTGCGCTGGAAGGCGACCACCGGGGTGGCCCAGCGGACGATCTCGTCGGGCGCGGTCTTCGGACGCTGCTCCTTGAACAGGTCCCACTGGGCCGGGTGGTCCAGGAACGCCTTCATGCCGTGGGTGATCGCGTTGCGCGTGGTTTCGTTGCCGGCCACCGCGAGCAGGATGACGAAGAACCCGAACTCGTCGGAGCCCAGCGCCTCGCCGTCGACGTCCGCCTGGATCAGCTTGGTCACGATGTCGTCCATCGGGCACTTGCGGCGGTCCTCGGCCATGTTCCAGGCGTAGCCGATGAGCTGGGTCGACGCCTCGAGGGGCTCGACCTGGTACTCGGGGTCGTCGTAGGCGACCATCTGGTTGGACCAGTCGAAGATCTTGAGCCGGTCCTCCTGCGGGACGCCGATCAGCTCGGCGATGGCCTGCAGCGGCAGCTCGCACGCGACGTCGGTGACGAAGTCGCCCGTGCCCTTCTTCTTCGCCTCGAAGACGATCTTCTCGGCACGGTCCCGCAGCGTGTCCTCGAGCTTGGCGATCGAGCGCGGGGTGAAGCCCTTCGACACGATGCGCCGCAGCTTCGTGTGCTGCGGGGCGTCCATGTTGAGCAGGACCAGGCGGTTCGCGTTGAGGCGGTCCTCGGTCATGCTCTCGTCGAAGCGGATGATGGCGGTCTTCTCGCTCGACGAGTAGAGCGTGCTGTCGCGCGAGACCTCCTTGACGTCTTCGTGCCGCGAGACGACCCAATAGCCGTCGTCGCCGAAGCCTGCGGTGTTGGTCTTCTGAGGGTTCCACCACACGGGGGCGGTCCGCCGGAGCTCGGCGAACTCCGCCAAGGGCAGCCGGTGGGCGTAGAGGTCCGGGTCCGTGAAGTCGAAACCTGCGGGGATGAGCGGAGCGGCCACGTTGCCTCCCACGGTTCGGCTTTTGAAACACGTTCTAACCGGATTGAAGCATACGGTGTTAACTAACGGAAGGCCGTTCAGTGAAACCCGTTAACTTTACCGATGAGGCCAGGTGAACGAGCGCTCACTCGGTCAAGATCGAGATCACGCCAACACTGCGGCGCCTTGCGCAGAACGATAACTTGTTCTAGTTTTCGGGTTACTCGACAGTCTTCCCGAGGAACCTCCCGACGAAGGGGACGAGATGGGCGTGCCGGTCATCGTCGAAGCCGTGCGGACTCCGATCGGCAAGCGGGGCGGCCTGCTGGCCGGCCTGCACGCGGCCGAGCTGCTGGGGGCCGCGCAGCTGGCCCTGCTGGACCGGGCCGGGATCGACCCGGCGCTGGTCGAGCAGCTGATCGGCGGTTGCGTCACACAGGCCGGCGAGCAGTCGAACAACGTCACGCGCACCGCGTGGCTGCACGCGGGCCTGCCGGAGACGGCGGGCGCGACGACGATCGACGCCCAGTGCGGCTCGGCGCAGCAGGCGACGCACCTGATCGCCGGGCTGATCGCGGCGGACGCCATCGACGTCGGCGTCGCCTGCGGCGTCGAGGCGATGAGCCGCGTCCCGCTGGGAACGAACCGCGCGGGCGGCTCCCCGCGGCCGGCGTCGTGGTCGATCGACCTCCCGAACCAGTACGGCGCGGCGGAGCGCATCGCCGCGCGCCGAGGCTTGACGCGTCTTGACGTCGACACTTTCGGCGCCGCGTCCCAGCAGAAAGCCGCGGCCGCATGGGAAGCCGGCCACTTCGACCGCGAGGTGGCGCCGGTGAAGGCCCCGGTGCTCGACGCGTCGGGCGCGCCGACCGGCGAAACCCGGCTGGTCGGCCGAGACCAAGGCCTGCGCGAGACGACGGTCGAAGGCCTCGCCCGCCTCAAGCCGGTGGTCGAGGACGGCATCCACACGGCGGGCACGTCCTCCCAGATCTCCGACGGCGCGGCAGCCCTGCTGCTGATGGACTCCGCCCGCGCCTCTTCCCTCGGACTGCGGCCGCGCGCACGGATCATCGCGCAGGCACTGGTCGGCGCGGAGCCGTACTACCACCTGGACGGCCCGATCCGCGCGACCGAGCGAGTGCTGTCGCGAGCGGGCATGACGATCACCGACCCGGACCTGTTCGAGGTCAACGAAGCGTTCGCCTCGGTAGCGCTGTCGTGGCAGCGGGTTCTGGAGCCCGACGAGTCGCGAGTCAACGTCAACGGCGGCGCGATCGCCCTGGGCCACCCGGTGGGCAGCACAGGAGCGCGCCTGCTGACGACGGCGTTGCACGAGCTGGAACGCCGCGACGCAGCGACGGCGCTGGTGACGATGTGCGCCGGCGGAGCCCTGTCGACGGCGACGATCATCGAACGCCTCTGACCCGCCGCCCCCGGCCGCCCGGCCACCGTGTCGGCCACTCCGCCGGCTTGTTAGCCACTCCGGCCGCTCCGGCCGCTCCGGTCACCAAGTTGGCCGCTGCGGTCACCGTGTCGGCCACTCCAGCCGGCATGGTGGCCGCTGCGGTCACCGTGTCGACCACTCCGGTCATCGTGTCAGCCATTGCCGTCGCTGTGTTGGCCGTTCCGGTCGCTGTGTTAGCCACTCCGGTCACCGTGTTGGCCGCTGCGGTCCACCGTGTTGACCACTCCGGCCGGCGTGTTGACCGCTGCGGTCCACCGTGTTGACCACTCCGGCCGGCGTGTTGGCCATTGCGGTCGCCGTTGGCCATTGCGGTCACCGTGTTGGCCGCTCCGGTCAGCGCCTTGGCCGCTCAGTCGCGAAGTTGGCCGCTCCGGCTACCTGCGTTGGCGATGCCCGCGCGGCGGACGTGACCGCCCGGCTGCTCAGCCGACGACGGCCGGGCCGATGTTGTCACCGACTCCGCTCGCAGCACCCGACCGGAACGGCCAACACACCGACCGGAGTCGCCAACACACCAGCGGGAACGGCCAACACACCAACCGGAACAGCCAACACCCGGCGGGCGTAGCGCCGAGCCAGCCGCACGCCGTCGCCGGCTCGGCCACGCCTGTGCCGGAGCCGGCAGGCGCGGTCGACACCTCGGGCTCGCGGTGCTTCTTCTGCCACCAAAGGCATTCCTCCTCGAAGACCCGCCGCCCGCTACTTCACCACCTCCGCCGGGCCGTTGCCCGGCCTGGCGAACTTCACCGTTCCCCTTCCCTCCTTCCAGCTCTCCACGAAGAGCGTGTCCTCGGCCACCCACGTCAGCACGACCTCCTTGAGGTCGAGCCGGAACAGGTGACACGGTTCGTCGTTTCCTTGCAGCGCCGCGATTTCCGCCGTGTCCGTCAGCTCCGCCACCACACCCGCCAGCTTCGCGTCGCCGCCCTCCTCGATGCCTGGGTAGGCGTGGATCGCGAACCGGTTGTCGCGCCGCAGGTCGCGGGCCTTCAGCGCGTCCAGCATCGACCCGATGTACGCCTCCTCGCCACGGAAGTCCACCTCGGAGCCGCTCACCCGGGGCGAACCGTCGCGCCGCAACGTCGCCAATACGTGCGACTCCCCCGCCGTGAACCGCGCGTGCACGCGCGAAGCCAGCGAGGGTGACTGCGCCGAGAACTCCTGCCAACTCGTCATGCCCGGCAGCGTCCCACCCACCACCGACAGTTTTCAGAGCCCGCCCACGACCAGGTGAACGAACGTCCCGGACAGCCCGTAGGTGCTGACTCCCGCCAGCGCCCGCCCCGGGTAAGGCCATTCGACCGGTGAAGACGCGAGCGCGAGACCGGCCCAGTCGACCGCCGAGGTCGGACGCGGGCAGTGCAGGGTGGCCGGAATCCGCCGTTCGCGGACCACCAGCGCCGTCTTGAGCAAGCCCGCCAGGCCGCCCGCGGCCTCCGGGTGGCCGATGTTCGACTTCACCGAACCCACCAGGCACGGCTGACCCGCCGGCCGCCCGGAGCCGATCGCCGCGCTGATCGCCTGCAGCTCGACGACGTCCCCCGCCGGGGCCGCGTTGCCGTGCGCCTCCACGTAACCGATCTCCGCGGGCGCGATCCCGGCCTGCGCGCACGCCCGGGCGATCACCTGCAGGTAGCCCTCGACCGACGGCGCGATGATCGCCTTGGCCGTCCGGCCCTTGCTCGCCTGCGCGCTGCCGAGGATCAACGCGTGGACGCGGTCGCCGTCGGCCAGGGCATGCCCCAGCCGCTTGAGGACGACGACGCCCGCGCCGTCGCTGCGGACGAAACCGTCCGCGTCCTCGTCGCCGAAACGGCAACGCCCGGTGGGCGACAGCATCCCCGCCGCCGAGTAGCCGAGCGTGTGGTCGGTGCCCAGGACCAGGCTGACGCCGCCCGCCACCGCCGTGTCGCACTCCCCCGTGCGCAGGCTCTGGCACGCGAGGTGCACGGCCAGGGTGCCCGACGAACACGCCGCGTCGACCGTGGCGCACGGGCCGCGCAGGTCCCACGCGTAGCTGATCCGCCCGGACGCCATGCTCCGCGCCGCCGCGCCCGCGATCGCGTACATGTCGGCCGTCCCCTGCCGGCCGTCCCAGTGCTCGCCGGTGCTCTGCCCCATGAAGACGCCGATCTCGCGGCCCTCGACGCCGTCGAGCCCGGCGTCGGCCAGCGCGTCGCGCGTGGTCGTCAGGAGGACGCGGTGCTGCGGGTCGAGCACCGCCGCTTCCCGTTCGCTCACACCGAAGAACCCCGGGTCGAACTCTTCGGAGCCGAGGAAGCCGCCCGCCAGGCTGACGAGCCGGCCGCGGCGGCGGGGCACCGGGTCGTACAGCTCCGCCGCGTCGAACCGGGCAGCCGGTGCGGCGCCGACGACCGCGTCCCCGCGCGTGTCGAGCAGCTCCCAGAGCGCGTCCGGGCCGGCCGCGCCGGGGAACCGGCAGCCCATGCCGACGATCGCGATCGGCTCGTTCATCGTTCTCCTGTCGGGATGTCCACTGTGGACGGCAGATTCACCCGTCCGTGGCAGCGCGGGTTCCCGCGGCCGCGCACACCCTATGTGATCATTCAGGCCGCCCGGGTGATCGCCTCGGCGATCTCCCCTTCCCCGGAGGAATCCCCGTTATGTGTGGCATCGCGGGCTGGGCCGACCCCAGCTGCCCGCTCCCGGACGGCGGCATGACCGTGCACCGGATGACCGAGACCCTCGCCGCCCGCGGGCCCGACGACGCCGGCGTCTGGGCCGCGGCGCACGTCGCGTTCGGGCACCGCCGGCTCGCCGTGCTCGACCCCGCGAACGGCCGGCAGCCGATGGTGGCCTACGACGACCGGGACGAGGCCACGACCGTCCTGTCCTACAGCGGCGAGGTGTTCAACCACCGCGAACTGCGTGTCGAGCTGGAGCTGCTGGGGCACAAGTTCCGCACGGACACCGACACGGAAGTCGTGCTGCACGCCTGCCTGGAGTGGGGCACCGACGCCCCGCGCCGGCTCAACGGCATGTTCGCCTTCGCCGTCTGGGACGCGCCGCGCCGCCGGTTGCTGCTGGTTCGCGACCGGCTCGGCGTCAAGCCGCTCTGCTACGCGCGCCGCGGCGACGGCGTCCTGTTCGCCTCCGAACCCAAGGCGCTGTTCGCGTCCGGCTTGGTCGCCCCGGCCGTCGACGACAACGGCCTGCGCGACTTCCTGGCTTCGGTCCGCACCCCCGGCATGACGCTCCACCGCGGCGTCCACGAGGTCCGGCCGGGCACGATGCTGCTGGTCGACGCCGACGGCGTCCGCGAGCGCCGCTACTGGTCACTGGACGCGCAGCCGCACGAGGACGACCTCGCCACGACCGTCGACCGGATCCGCGAGCTGCTGGAAGACATCACCGAACGGCACGTGCGGGCCGACGTCCCGCTCGGCGCGCTGCTGTCGGGCGGGCTCGACTCGAGTGCGCTCGTCGCGCTCGGCCAACGGTTCACCGCCGGGCCGCTCCGCACGTTCTCCGTGGGTTTCGCCGGCGAGTTCGTGCCCGACACCCTGCGCGCCACGCCGGACGCGCCGTACGTCCGGGACGTCGTCGCGCACTGCGGGCTCGACCACCGCGACCTGGTGCTCGGGTCGGCGGCGCCGGCCGATCCGGCGGTGCGCCGGGCCGTCGTGGACGCGCGGGACGCGCCCGCGACCGGCGACATGGACACGTCGCTCTTCCTGCTGTTCAAGGCGGTGCGCGAGCATTCGACGGTGGCGCTGTCCGGGGAGAGCGCCGACGAGGTCTTCGGCGGCTACCCGTGGTTCCACCAGCCGCTCGCCGAGGGCTATCCGTGGCGTTACTTCACCGGCCGCAGCGGGACGTACCTCGCGCTGCTGCGCGACGACGTCGCCGCCGAGCTCGCGATCGGCGCCCATCGCGAGGCGCACTACCGGCAGTCGCTCGCGGAAGTGCCGGTGCTGCCAGGGGAACCGGCCGAGCGGCACCGGATGCGCGAGGTGTTCCACCTGCACCTGACCCGCTGGCTGCCCGACCTGCTCGACCGGAAGGACCGGCTCAGCATGGCCGTCGGGCTGGAGGTCCGGGTGCCGTTCTGCGACCACCGGCTCGTCGAGTACGCCTTCAACGCGCCGTGGTCGTTCCAGACGTTCGACGGCCGGGAGAAGTCCCTGCTGCGGGCCGCGGTGTCCGACCTGCTGCCGCGCAGCGTCACCGAGCGGGTCAAGGCGCCCTACCCGGCGACGCACGATCCCGGTTACGACGTCGCGATCCGTTCGCAGGCGGCGGATCTGCTGGCCACGCCGAACGCGCCGGTCTGGACGTACCTCGACCCGGCGCGGCTGAGCGAGCGCCTGGCGCGCCCGGAGACCGACCGGGCGACGCGCGCGGGCATCGACTTCGCGCTCAACCTGGACCTCTGGCTGACCCGCTAACCGGGCCGGTGCGCGTCGACCTCGATCTCGATCTTCATGCGCGGGTCGGCCAGGCCGCACACCAGCATCGTCGCGGCCGGGCGGACCTCGGCGAACGCCTTGCGCAGCACCGGCCAGCACGGCTCGAAGTCCGCCCGCGACGGCAGCAGGTAGCGCACCCGGACGACGTCGGCGAGGGTGCAGCCGGCCTCGGTCAGCGCCGCCTCGATGTTACGGAGGCACTGGGCCGCCTGCTCGACGACGTCGTCGGAGATCGTCATGGTCGAGTAGTCGAAGCCGGTGGTGCCGGAGACGTACACGCGACCACCGTCGACGACCGCGCGGGCGTAGCCGATCTGCTCCTCGAAGGTGGAGCCGCTGAGAATGGTTTGACGCGCCATACGCGCACGCTAGCGGCTCGCGCCAACCGGTTTATCCGGCGTCGTAGACCGACCGCGCGATCACCCGGGACGACGTCGCCGAGTCTGGCGGAGCTGAGTAGCACCGGCGAACATCGGCTCGAGATCCGAACATGAGTGAAAATTCAACCCTAAGATCACCCTGTGACATAGGTCACATTATGTGTGCAAACCTACGGTTCCGTAGCTTTGCCAAGCGAAAGTTTCACATTGCCCTTGCGCAATGCAAGACGCAAAACCATGCCCGACTACGTTGCGCAACAAACGTGAGCCGAGCCGGGGAACCACCCCCGGACTGCGGCTCACGTCTTGACCGCAGTAAGCCGGACTCGACGAAGAGAACAGACCCTGCGCAGCACTTATGCTACCAACAGCCAAGGTCGAATGTTTCAGAATCAGCATTTTCGAGCCAATTATTTGTCAAGTCGGCATTCACTCGTCCGGATTCCCACGGAGCGATCTCCATCGACATAGGTAGTCACCCAGGGTAAACAATCAGACTCGAGGTCGCCATGATCAAGAGAGGTCTGCCTTACTTGACCACGGACGGGTTCACACGGCTGTAACGCGGCGTAACGCCTAGGTCCCCCGCTGACCACCATCTAAAGTCCTGTTAACTCAAAACGGTGACGGGCGCACTGACCACGCGAGCACTCCCGCCATCTCTGCACGGACTCGACGAGGAAACAACCCAGCAAAGGGGTACAACCGTTATGGTACAGACCAGTCGTGATCATTTGACCATGATTGTCTTCTCGGTCGTCGTGATCTTTTACTTGATGTTGATCGCGTATCTCGCGCGGCTACTGCTCGCACGACCGACCCGGCACCCGGTGCTTTTCCTCGCGGCCGTGACATCGCTCGTCGCGACACTGCCGGTGATCTTGTCCGCGCTCTCGGCGGCGGTGGCCTGACCATGCCCAGCTCGCACAGTAGTGACGCTCAGTCGTGGGACGTCATCCAGCAGCTTCCCGTTCAGGACTACAAGACCCTGCGGCGCGCGGGACGGATGATCGAGTGCAGAGGGGGCACGAAGATCTGCAACCAGGGCGAACTGGACGCCCCCGTGTACTTCCTCCGCACCGGGATCGTGAAGGTCAGTCGCACGGCACTTCCGGGGAGCCCGGAAATGATCGTCGACGTGAGCGGCGCCGGCGACATCTTGGGCGCGGAAGCGTGCCTGCGGAACAAGCAAAGTCACGTGTCCCTCACGGCCACGAAGGACGTGACCGCGCTCGAGGTGCCCCGGGTCGCCTTTCTCCAGTTCCTGGAGCGCCACCCCAAGGCAGCCCTCCTCCTCATGGCGGCGATCGCCGAGCGTGGTCGCGTCCGCGACGCGACGCTCGCCTTCGCCGCGCACAAGGTCCACGATCGCCTCCTGGCCTTCCTCTACCGGCAGGCACAGCGGCACGGCACCGAGGACGACTCCCACGCGGTCACCATCGACATCGGTTTCAGGCTGGTTGACGTCGCCGCTGCGATCGGCGGCTCCGTCGCGTCCGTCAGTACGGAACTGGAGAGGTTCAAGGCCGACGGGCTCATCGAGACGGGATACAAGTCGATGAAGGTGCCGAAGCAGGTTTTCCGCGATCACCGCAAGCTGCTGAAGGCGGAGCCGTACTTCATCGACGACGTCGGCGAAGGGCAGCAGAGATGAGCGCAGGTGACGGACGACGCCACGATGTCCACCTCGATGCGGCATACATCCCTCCGGCCGATGGAGTAACGCAACGTACGTCGCAAGCCGTCCTCGGGCTGTTACAAGATCACCGAGCCCGGACCGGATAGTCGTTCACCGTGCCCGGAGTCGGTCGACGTCAGGAGCACCTTGCCGAGTGCCTCAGGCGCCGTAGACCGGCTCCGGGTCGGTCGCCTCCGACAGCAGTTCCGCCACCACCGGGCCCAGCTCGGCCGGCGCCCAGCGAGCGCCCTTGTCGCGTTGCGGGCCGTGGCGCCAGCCGTCTGCCAGGCCCACTCGGCCTCCGTCGACCTCGAAGACCCGGCCGGTCACTCCCGACGACTCCACGCTGCCCAGCCAGACCACCAGCGGGGACACGTTCTCCGGGGCCATCGCGTCGAAGCCGTCGTCGGGGGCCGCCATGTCGAACGTCTTCTCCGTCATCCGGGTGCGCGCGGCCGGGGCGATCGCGTTGACCGTGACGCCGTAGCGGCCGAACTCCGCGGCCGCGACCGTGGTCAGGCCGAGGATGCCCGCCTTCGCCGCCGAGTAGTTGCCCTGGCCGACGCTGCCGAGCAGGCCCGCGCCGGAACTCGTGTTGATCACCCGCGCGGTCCGCGTGCGCCCCGCTTTCGCCTCCGCGCGCCAGTACTCCGCCGCGTGCCGCAGGGGCGCGAAATGGCCCTTCAGGTGCACCCGGACGACCGCGTCCCACTCCTCCTCGGCCAGGTTGACCAGCATCCGGTCGCGCAGGAAGCCCGCGTTGTTGACCAGGACGTCGAGGCCGCCGAAGGCGTCCAGAGCCGTGCGGACCAGCGAAGCCGCGCCGTCCCAGGACGCGACGTCGTCGGTGTTGGCCACCGCTTCCCCGCCCGCCGCGTGGATCTCGTCGACGACCTGCTGCGCCGGGCCCGCTTCACCGCCGCGGCCGTCCAGGGCCGCGCCGAGGTCGTTGACGACCACCCGCGCGCCCTCGGCGGCGAACGCGAGCGCGTGCGCCCGGCCGATCCCGCGTCCGGCTCCGGTGACGATCACGACGCGCCCTTCGACCAGCCCGTTCATTTGTTCTCCTCCATCGCGTCAAGAAACGCCGGACGCTCGCCGCCGCCGTGCACCACGAGCCGCGCGCCGCTGACGTAGGACGCCAGCGGTGAGGCCAGGAACACCGCGCACGCGCCGACTTCCGCCGGTTCGGCGAGCCGGCCGAGCGGCACGGTCGCGCCGAGCGCCGCGGGGTCGCCGTACCCGTTGTCCGTGCGCACCATGCCGACGTCGAGCGCGTTGACCCGCACCTTCGGCGCCCATTCGACGGCGAGCGTGCTGGTCAGGTTGTCGAGCCCCGCCTTCGCGGCGCCGTAGGACGCGGTCCCCGGCGACGGCCGCAGCGCGCTCACGCTGCTGATGTTGACGATCGAGCCACCACGCTCCTGGCCCTGCATGACGGCGTTCGCGGCGCGCGAGACGATCAGCGGCGCCAGGAGGTTCAGCCCGATCACCTTCTCGTGGAAGCGCGGCGAGGCCGTGGACGTGTCCGCGAAGGGCGCGCCGCCCGCGTTGTTCACCAGGACGTCGAGCCGGCCGAAGCGTGCGGTGATCGCCTCGACCAGCGCGGCAACGGCGTCCGGATCCCGGATGTCGCAAGGGAAGAACGCCTCCCCCGGCGACGACTCCGGCGTCCGCCGCGCGCAGGTCACGACCCGCGCGCCCGCCTCTTCGAAGGCCTGCGAGATGCCCAGGCCGACACCACGGACGCCGCCGGTCACCAACACGACCGCGCCGTCCAAGCCGAGTTCCAGGGCCACCGGTGACCTCCCGCTTTTGTCGTCCCGATGCTAACGTACCAAGCAAGTGCTAGGTTGTTAACCGCGAGAGGGTGCCGATGACGGTTTCGACGCACACCCCGGAGCCCGGGATCGCCGTGATCACCGTGGCCGCTCCCCCGGTGAACGCGCTGACCGTGCGCGGCTGGTTCGACCTCGCCGAGGCGATCGGAAAAGCCGGCCGTGACCCAGCCGTGCACGTGGTCGTCCTACGCGCGGAAGGCCGCGGGTTCAACGCCGGCGTCGACATCAAGGAGATCCAGCGCGACCCCGGGTACGACGCGCTGATCGGCGCCAACGAAGGCTGCGCGGCGGCGTTCTCGGCGGTGTACGACTGCCTCGTGCCGGTGATCGTTGCGGTGCAGGGGTTCTGCCTCGGCGGCGGCGTCGGACTGGTCGGCAACGCCGACATCGTGGTAGCCAGCGAAGACGCCGAATTCGGACTGCCCGAAGTGGACCGTGGCGCGCTCGGCGCGGCGACACATCTGGCGCGGCTCGTGCCGCAGCACCTCATGCGCGCCCTGTACTACACGGCGTCGAAGATCAGCGCGCAGCAGCTGCACCACCACGGCTCGGTGTACGCGGTCGTCAAGCGCGAAGAACTCGACGAAACCGCGCTCGGCGTCGCCCGGCAGATCGCCGCGAAGGACACGCGCGTGATCCGCGCGGCGAAGCAGGCCATCAACGGCATCGACGTCCAGCCCGTGCACCGCAGCTACCGGTTCGAGCAGGGGTTCACCTTCCAGCTCAACCTCGCCGGCGTCTCGGACGGGGCGCGCCAGGAGTTCTTGGAGAAGGGAAAGCCTTGAGCGACAAGCGGATGAGCGTCGACGACGTCGTCGGCGAACTGCGCGACGGCATGACGCTCGGCATCGGCGGCTGGGGTTCGCGGCGCAAGCCGATGGCGCTGATCCGGGCCATCCTGCGGTCGCCGGTGAAGGACCTCACGGTCGTCTCGTACGGCGGCCCGGACGTCGGGCTCCTGGCGTCGGCGGGCAAGATCCGGCGTTTGGTCTTCGGGTTCGTGACGCTCGATTCGGTGCCGTTCGACCCGTGGTTCAACCGGGTCCGCGAAGCCGGGTCGATCGAGGTCACCGAATACGACGAGGGCATCCTCGGTACCGGGCTTTCCGCGGCGGCACAACGGCTTCCGTTCCTGCCGACGCGCGCCGGGCTCGGCTCCGACGTCATGACGTTCTCGCCGTCACTGAAGACCGTCCGATCGCCTTACGAGGACGGCGAGGAGCTGCTGGCCGTGCCCGCGCTGCGGCTCGACGCGGCGCTCGTGCACCTCAACCGCGCGGACGCCCGCGGCAACGCGCAGTACCTCGGCCCGGACCCGTACTTCGACGAGCTGTTCGCCCTCGCCGCCGACAAGTGTTACGTGTCAACGGAAAAAGTGATCCCCACCGACGAGCTGACGGCGACCGCGCCGGTGCAGAGCCTGCTGCTCAACCGCGCGAGCGTGCACGGCGTCGTCCAAACCCCGCGCGGCGCGCACTTCACGTCCGCCGCACCGGACTACGGCCGGGACGAACGGTTCCAACGGCACTACGCCGCGGCGGCGAAGGACCCGGACGCCTGGCCGGCGTTCGCGGACCGGTTCCTGGCCGGCGACGAGACGGACTACCAGCGGGCCGTCACGCGGTTCGCGGAGGAGGCGGCATGACGCGCGCGGACGTCGCGGTCGTCGCGTGCGCGGAGCTGTTCCGCGGCGACGGCGAGATCCTGATCAGCCCGATGGGCTACGTCCCGGCGCTCGGCGCGCGGCTCGCGCGGCTGACGTTCGAGCCGGACCTGCTGCTGTCGGACGGCGAGGCGTACCTGCTCGAAAGCCCGGTCGGCAAGCCGGTGATCGAGGGCTGGCAGCCGTTCCGGAAGGTCCTGGACACCGTGGTGCCGCACGGGAAGCGGCACGTCGTGATGGGCGCCAACCAGGTCGACCGGCACGGCAACCAGAACATCTCCGCCATCGGCGACCACCAGAAGCCGAAGAAGCAGCTGCTCGGGGTGCGCGGCGGGCCGGGCAACACGGCCAACCACCGCACCAGCTACTGGGTACCGCGGCACAGCACCCGGGTGTTCGTCGACCAGGTCGACGTCGTCTCCGGCGTCGGTTTCGCCCGCGCACGCGAGGCGGGGCTGCACTACCACGACGTCCACCGCGTGGTGACCAACCTCGGCGTGCTGGACTTCGGCGGGCCGGACCACGCGGCGCGGCTGGTGTCGACGCACCCCGGTGTCACGGTCGACGAGGTCGTCGCGGCGACGGGGTTCCCGCTGGTCACCGACGGCGTCGCCGTCAGCAGGGAACCGACCGCCGAGGAACTGGACCTGATCGCCCAGCTGGATCCGAAGTCGCTGCGGGAGAAGGAAGTCCCGGAATGAGGACGCGGCTGACCGAGCTGACCGGCGTCCGGCACCCGGTCGTCCAGACCGGGATGGGCTGGGTGGCGGGGCCACGGCTGGTGTCGGCGACCGCGGAGGGCGGCGGGCTCGGCATCCTCGGCTCGGCGACGATGACGTTCGACGAGCTCGAAGCCGCCGTCAAGGAGGTGAAGAGCCGGACGTCCGCGCCGTTCGGCGTCAACCTCCGCGCGGACGCCGACGACGCCGGCCGCCGCGTCGACCTGCTGATCCGCGAGAACGTGCGGGTCGCGTCGTTCGCGCTGGCCCCCAAGAAGGACATGATCGCGAAGCTGAAGGACCACGGCGTGGTCGTCGTGCCGTCGGTGGGCGCGGCCCGGCACGCCGAGAAGGTGGCGTCGTGGGGCGCGGACGCGGTTGTCGTCCAGGGCGGCGAAGGCGGCGGGCACACCGGCGGGGTGGCCACGACGCTGCTGCTGCCGTCGGTGCTGGACGCCGTCGACATCCCGGTGGTCGCGGCGGGCGGGTTCTTCGACGGCCGCGGGCTGGCCGCGGCACTGGCGTACGGCGCGGCCGGGATCGGCATGGGCACGCGGTTCCTGCTGACGCAGGAGAGCACCGTGCCGGACGCCGTCAAGCAGGCCTACCTGGCGCGGGACCTGAACGGCACCGTCGTCACCCGTAAGGTCGATGGCTTACCTCACCGTGTGTTGCGGACGGGTCTGGTCGACGGACTGGAGACGTCCGGGACGCTCGGCGGGCTCGGCCGGGCCACGGCGAACGCCGTCCGGTTCCGGCGGCTGACCGGGCTCTCCTGGACGTCGCTGGTGCGCGAGGGCGTCCGGATGAAGCGCAGCGGGCAGCGGACGTGGGCGCAGGTGCTGATGGCCGCCAACACGCCGATGCTGCTGCGCGCGGGGCTCGTCGACGGCGACCTCGGGGCCGGCGTGCTGGCGTCCGGGCAGGTCGTCGGGCTGCTCGCGGATCTCCCCCGGGTGGGTGACCTGATCGAACGGATCGTGAGCGACGCCGAAGGAATCCTGCGCGGGCTGTGTGCTTGACTTTCCGGCATGATCTCGGAAAGCCGTTGCCCGGTGGAGGACGGTGAGCTCCAGGTCCGCCGCGGCGGCGCGGGGCCGGTGCTGCTGCTGATCGCGGGCGGTACCGGATCGGGTGACGCCTATCGGGCGCTGGCGAAGCACCTGTACGAGCACTTCACGGTCGTCACCTACGACCGGCGCGGCCACTTCGGCAGCACGGACACCACGACCGGCCCGGTCCCGGTGTCGCTGCAGGCCGACGACGTGCTGGCGGTGCTGAACCACGTGACCGACGCGCCGGCCCGGGTGTTCGGCTCGAGCGCGGGCGCCCTGATCGGCCTCGACCTGGTGGCCCGCCACCCGGGCAGCGTCACGACGCTGGTCGCGCACGAGCCCCCGGCGGTCCACCTGATGCCGGACGCGAGCGGCTGGCTCGAAGCGGCGGCCGAACAGGTGCGGTTGGCCCGTTCGGGTGACCTGATCGGGGCGGTGACGCGGTTCGCGGACGCGATCGCGGGGGCGGCGCTGCCCAACCTGCCCAACATCCGGCTGCCCCACGAGGCCGACTGGATCCGGCTGTTCGACCGCGAGCTGACGCCGTTCTTCGACTACCTGCCGGACCTGCGAGCGCTGCGGCGGGCGAGCACGGAGATCCTGCCGGTGGCGGGCGAGGGCAGCCGAGGCCGGTACCACTACCAGCCGGCGAAGATCCTGGCGCTGGAACTGGGCTTGCCGTTCACGGAGACCCCCGGAGCGCACCTGGCCCCGCAGCGAAACCCGGCGAAGTTCGCCGCGGCCCTGCGGGACCTGATCTCCCCGGAACTCCCGTAATCGGGCTTTCGCCCCTTTTCGGCAGCGAAAAAACCTCGCCGCCGTAACGCGATCCGCCATCGCCGCGACCCATGGACCGGTGCGGCCGGTTTCGGTGGCGAAGGGGCGGACATGGAAAGCAAGACCCGCGGTGGTTTTGTCATCGCCGGCAGCGTCATCGGTTTCCTCGGGTTCGTCCTGCCGTCCTTGTACGGCGCGACTTACGAGCCACCGCCCGGTTCCCCGCTGGCGCACGTCGTCCTGACCGGCCTGAAGGACTTCGGCGGCGGGGTCGGGGGCGGGAACTTCGCCGTTTTCAACGGTTTCGCCGGACCGGTGAATTTCCACCCGACGTTGTATTCGCTCATCGCGCTGACCTTGATCGGAATCGTCGGCCTGAACTGGAACATCGACAACGCGACCCTGATCGCGAAAGTAGCGGGCTATTCCGTCAGCGCCGTCGCGATGCTCTGGCCGATCGCGCAGTTCATCTGGGAATTCCGCTACGACCGCACACCGGCCACGATCAGGGACGTCTTCGTCGCCGATCTCGGCGGTGGGCAGAACGCCGTCACCGCGGCCCAGTACGTGCACGGCGAGCTGGGCCTCGGCACCCTGATCCTGGCGTTCGGCCTGCTGGTCGCCGGGGTCGGCGTCAAGCCGATCGTCGGCTGGCCGCTGCTCGGCGTCACCGTCACCGGCTTCGTCGTCCTGGTCGCGGTCAGCTCCTAGACCACCCGGGTGCCGTCCTTCCAGACCTCGCGGATGGCGGAAGCCAGCCCCGGGAAGTCGTACGGGTCGCCCGCCACCACCACGAGGTCCGCCCGCAGCCCCGGCTCGATGCGGCCCAGCTCGCCGTCCAGCCCCATCAGCCGGGCCGCCGACGACGTCGTCGCCTCCAGGACATCGCCCGGGGTCATGCCGCACGCCGCCATCAGGGCCAGTTCCTCGAGGTTCGTGCCGTGCGGGCCGACGCCGCTGTCCGTGCCCATCGCGATGCGGACGCCGGCGGCGTACGCGCGCCGGACCGAGTCGCGGTGGGCTTCCACCACCTCGCGGGCTTTCGCGACGACCGCCGAGGGCAGGTCGACCCCCGCGTCGGCCGCGCGGACCACGTTCACCGGGGCGATCAGCGTCGGGACCAGCCACGTGCCGTGGCCGAGCATCAGCTCGATCGCCTCGTCGTCGAGGTAGATGCCGTGCTCGATCGAGCGGACGCCCGCGCGGACGGCGTTCTTGATGCCCGCCGCGCCCTGGGCGTGCGCCATCACCGGACGGCCCTGCATCGCCGCCTCGGCGACCAGGACCTCCAGCTCTTCCGGCGTGAACTGCGAATGCCGCGGATCGTCACGCGGCGACAGCACACCCCCGGTCGTGCACACCTTCAGCACGTCCGCGCCCGCGCGCAGCAGCGTCCGGGCGACGCGGCGCATCTCGTCGGGGCCGTCGGCCCTCGCGTCCGGGCGGCCCGGGTGCGGCACCAGCAGCGGGACACACATGCCCGACGGGCTCCACGCGTCGCCGTGGCCGCCGGTCTGGCTGATCAGCCCGATCGAGATCTGCAGCCGCGGGCCCGGGATCAGGCCGTCGTCCACCGCCTGCTTGATGCCGAGGTCCGCGCCGGACGCGTCGCGGACCGTCGTGATGCCCAGCCCGAGGGTCGCCCACAGGTTCCGCGCGGCCTCGTAGAACTGGTAGGAAAACGGCTTCTGCACCCGCGCCAGCAACCCGATGTCCGACACCGTGACGTGCACGTGGCAGTCGAACAGCCCTGGCAGCAGCACCGCGCCGGCGCAGTCGACGCTCTCGTCGCCGTCCAAGTCCGTCCCGACCTCGACGATCCGGCCGTGCTCGACGACGACGTCGGCCGCCGCCGGGTCCGAGCCGGTGCCGTCGAACACCGAACCGCCGGTGAACACCGTGCGAGTCACGCCGCCTCCTGGGGAGAAACCTGTCGTTGGACCAGTGCGGCCGAGGCGAGGACGACGACGTTCGCGCCGAGCCCGACCAGGCCCACGTTGACGGTGCCGACCAGGTGAGTGTCCACAAAGGTCAGCCAGATGACGACGAGCTCGCCGGCGACCAGCCCGGCGAGCACCGGTCCCTTGCCGACCGGCACGCGCCGGAGGAAGCCCAGCAGATTGGCCGGGGCCAGCTGGACCGACCCCGAATAGGTGAGCAGCAGCAGGTTGGCCAGCAGATCCGGCCGGAAGATGCCGAGCACGAGCGCAAGAGTACTCGCGAGCACAACCGCCCCGTGATTGATCCAGAACTGCTTGCGGCCGCTGCGCACGCGGACTACGTTGCGCGCCACCAGCGACGAGATGCCGATCAGGATCCCGGCCGCCGGGACCATCGCGGTGGCCGTCGCGGCGACCACGACAACGCCGGTCACCCAGCCCGGCAAGGCATCCTTCGACAGCGTCAGCAATACGCCGTTCGGGTCTGCTTTGTGAGAGGCGCTGTCCTTGGGCACCACGAGGATCGCGGCGAACCCGATGATCATCGGCAGCAGCAGGCACAGCTCGTACACCGGCATCCAGGCGTAGTTGCGCCGCAGCACCTTCGGGTCGCGCGCCGACATCAGCGCCGGCCACGAATGCGGCAGCGTCATCAGACCGACGCCGATGGCGCTGACCAGCATGCTCGTGACGAACCAGACGTGATCGTTCGCTCCACTGTGGACGATCAGCTTCTCGGGGTGCAGCTGCTCGATCTTGCGGAACACGCCCCCGACCCCGCCCGCGAAGTGCGTCGGCACGGCGATGATCAGCACCACCAGCGCGACGAGCATGATGCCGTCCTTGAAGTAGGACGTCGCCGCGACGCCGCGCAGCCCGGCCCACAGCACGAACGCGACGATCAGCACGCTGCCGGTCACCATGCTGAGCGTGCCCGACGCGCTGTCGCCGGTGACCAGCCGGACGATCAGGCCGAGCCCGGTGATCTGCAACTGCAGGTAGGGCAGCACGAAGAGCACGCCCAGCACGGCGGACAGCGTGCCGAGCGTCCGGCTGGAGAACCGGTCCTCGAGGAAGTCGCCCTGGGTGAGGTAACCGCGGTCCTTCCCCATCGTCCACAGGCGTTCGGCCAGGAAGAACAGCACGACGTAGGCGATCGGCACGTACGGCAGCGCGTACATCGCGGCGACACCGCCGGAGAACGCGAGCCCGGCCATGCCGAGGAAGGTGAAGGTGGTGAACACCTCCCCCTCCTGCAGGAACCACATGGTCATGGCGCCGAACCGGCGGCCGCCGACGGTCCACTCCGCCAGGTCGGCGACGGGTCTGCGGCGGCCGACGAAGCCGAGCACGCCGATCAGGACGATGCCCACCAGGGTGAAGGTGAGGATCACGCGTCGTCCTCCTCCCCCGCCGCGCGCAGCAGGCGTTCGGACAGCAGCAGCGCCGGGGTGAACATCAGGCACCAGAACGCGCCCCACACCACCATCCGCGGCAGCCCGAGCCACAGCCCGGTCGTGTTGACGAACGGCAGGAACGGCATCAGGACGAGCGCCAGCACCGGGAGCAGCGGCGGCCAGTGGTAGCTGCGCACGGCGTCACCCGGCCAGGAGCGCGAGCCGGCGGATCGCGAGCTCGGCCAGCAGCGCGGCGCCGTCGCCGAGCACGCTGTCGTCGAACCTCGCGCGGGGCGAGTGGTTGTCCGGCGCGGTCGCCGGGTCCGTCGGGCACGCGCCGAGGAACAGGTAGGCGCCGGGCACGCGCTCGAGGACGCGGGAGAAGTCCTCCGACCCGGTGATCGGTTCGGCCATCTCGGTGAACCGCTCCTCGCCGAAGACGTCGCGGATCGTGTTCGCGACGAAGTCGTACGCGCCGGCGTCGTTGACCGTCGCCGGGTACTCGGGTTCGAAGGTGACATCGATGTCGAGGCCGTGCGCGGCGGCGATGCCCTGGCAGACCTGGACGGCGCGGTCGCCGACGCGCGCCGCCGTCTCCGGCGAGAAGGACCGCAGCGTCGCCTCGAACACCGCGTCGTCCGGGATGATGTTGCGCCGGGTGCCGGCGTGGAACATCCCGACGGTGACGACGACCGGGTCGAAGACGTCGAAGCCGCGCGTCACCATCGTCTGCAACGCGGTCACCATCTCGCAGGCGGCCGGGATCGGGTCGCGCGCGTCGTGCGGTGACGAGCCGTGGCCGCCCTCGCCGCGGACCCGGACGGCGAGCGCGCCGGAGGCCGCCATGAGCGTGCCGGGGCGGGCGGTGAACTGGCCCTTCGCGTAGCTCGCGGCCGAGACGTGCAGGCCGTACGCGGCGTCGACGTGCTTGCCGGACGCCGTCAGGACACCTTCGTCGATCATGTGGCCGGCGCCGTCCCAGCCTTCTTCGCCGGGCTGGAACATGAACACGACGTCGCCGGGCAGGTCGGCTTTGCGGGCGGCAAGGAGCCGGGCCGCGCCGACCAGGCCGGCCGTGTGGAGGTCGTGGCCGCAGGCGTGCATGGCGCCGTCGAGGGTCGAGGTGAACTCCTCGCCGGTGGCTTCGGTGACCGGGAGCGCGTCCATGTCGCCGCGCAGGAGGACGGTGCCACCGGGCTTGCCGCCGCGCAGGACTCCGGTGATCGACGAGAGCTTCTCGCCGAGGGTGAGTTCGAGGCCGAGGCCGTCGAGCGCGGCGAGGACGCGGTCCTGCGTGCGCGGTAGGTGCAGGCCGATCTCGGGGATGCGGTGCAGGTCACGGCGCAGGGCGACCAGATCGTCGAGCAGGACGGCGGCGTCGGAGCGCAGGGTCATCCGCCGATCATGCGAGAGTCGAGCACAATGGCTGGGAAAAACCGACGGAACCACCGTTTCGAGGGCTGATGAGCGAAGAATCCGCCATGTTGGACGAGCAGGACCTCAAACTGGTCGACGCGCTGCAGGCGGCACCGCGGGCGTCCTGGTCGACGCTCGGAAAGGCGCTCGGGCTGGGCGCGGTGACCGCCGCCCGGCGGTGGGACGGTCTCGTCGGGCGCGGCGACGCGTGGCTCACGGCGTACGCGGGCGGCGAGCTCACCGCGCAGCTCGCGTTGGCGTTCGTCGCGATCGACTGCGCGCCCGGCGCGGCTGTGCGCGTCGCCGCGGAACTGGCCTCGGACGTCCACGTCGTCACGGTCGAGTGCCTGGCCGGGCCCTGCGATCTGCTCGTCCACGTCGTCGCGCCGACGCTGCGGGAGCTGGGCGCGCACGTGCTGGACCGGGTGGCGGCGGTGCCCGGGGTGGCGCGTGTGCGGACGGTGCTGTCGCCGCGGATGTTCACCGAGGGCAGCCGCTGGCGGGTGCGGGCGATCTCGCCCGGGCAACGGGAAGCGCTGACGCCGAAACCGGTGCGGCACCGCGCCCCGCTGCGGTTCGACGACGCCGACCGGGCCCTGATCCTGGCGCTCGGCGTCGACGCGCGGGTGTCGGCGGCGGCACTGGCGGCCGAACTCGGCGTCGGCGCGACGACCGTGCGGCGCCGGCTCGACGCGCTGCTGGCCCGCGGCGCGATCCGCGTGCGGTGCGAGATCGCGCGGTCGGCGTCGCCCGCGCCGGTCACCGTGACGCTGTGGCTGCGGGTACCGCCGGACAAGCTGGAGACGACGGCGCGGTCGCTCGCCATGCTGCCGGAGGTCCGGATGTGCGCGGCGCTGTCCGGCGAGACGAACCTGATGCTGGTGGTGTGGCTGCCGACGCAGCACGACACGGTGGCGCTGGAGGGGCTGATGGCCGCGAAGCTGCCGTGGCTGGAGATCGCCGGCCGGGCCGTCACACTGCGGAGCGTCAAGCTGATGGGCCGGCTGCTGGACTCCACCGGCCGGGGCGTCGGCCGGGTCCCGCTGGACTTCTGGGCCGCGGTCCCCGTACCGGAGCACGGGGACCGCAGCTGAGCCGGTCCGGAGGATGAGGGGGGTGAGGTGGAGGGAAGCATCCACCGGACCGGGGACTTCGGGGCCCGCGACCGAGGGGGCGGTCGCCGGGCCGGGATCCGGGCGGAGCGTGGAAGCTCGGACCCGGACTCGCGGGACCGGAAGCGGATCTCGCGTCACTGGGGACGTGACTCACGTGATGGAGGACGTAAGTCGCGTGTCCAGAGGGGAATCTCGTGTGTCTGGAGAGGCATCTCGCGTGACTGGAAGGTCAACTCGCGTGATTGAGGGGTCGACTCGCGTGATTGGGGGGTGGGTGAAGGAGTTCCGGGCCGGCGGGCGAGGGGGGTGAGGTGGAGGGAAGTGCTCGCCGGGCCGGAACTCGAGGGGCGGGGGTCTGCGCCCGCCTTGTCCTCCTTCGTCTGATCCGCGGGGGATCGTTGTGGGGAACGGAATCCCGGCCCGGTGGACGAGGGGGTGAGGTGGAGGGAAGTCGTCCACCCGGCCGGGGCTCGGGGGCGGGACCGTGGTCCCGCGTACTTCGGGGTGGTGCTGACCGGCCCGGCGGACTGGGGGGGGTGAGGTGGAGGGGAAGCGTCCGCCGGACCGGGTCTCGCATTCACGCACCGGCCTGGTGGGCAAAGGGGTGAGGTGGAGGGAAAACGCCCACCGGGCCGGAATTCACGACCGGGACCGTGGTCCCGGGTACTGCAACCGGCCCGGCGAACGGGGGGGGGTGAGGTGGAGGGAAGTGTTCGCCGGGCCGGGGATCGTGGGGCGGGTCAGTACCCGCCGGATGAGGAGGACGTCGCGACTGCCTGCCGGGCTTCGGGTCTGCGGGCCGGGTCGACCTTGCAGCCGCTGGGTTCCACGGCGTACCAGGTGTTCCCGACGCCGTGCCCGTTGGCTTCGCCGGGCGCGTCGTCCTTGCTGTAGCTGTAGACCGGCCAGCCGCCGACGGTCACCTGCATGGTGCCGTCCGAGCGCCGGATCCGGCCGATGAGGCCTGTGTCGACGCTCTCGGCGACGGTGATCCGGCCGTCCACCCGCACCGGCGGCCACGTCTTCGCGCACGCGCCGTCGCAAGTGGACGTTCCGGAGTCCTTGCCGTCCTTGGTGAAGAGGTAGAGCGTGTCACCGGCCTGGTCGGTGAGCACCGGGCCGAGACCGCCGACGTCGGTGGTGCCGATCGTCTTCGGCTCGGCGGGTCCGACGGGCTCGGAGGGCTCGGTGGCCGAGGCACCGCCACTGTCCCGGCCGGCCACCGCCTTCTCCCCCGCCGGCGTGATCGCCGCCCAGTCCGCGCTGACGTTCTGGCCGAGCGCGATGCCCCGGCCGGTGTCCTTGGCGTACCGGTAGACCGGCCGGCCGCCGACGGTCACCTGCCGCTGCCCGTCCGGCCTCGTGACCTCGCCGATGAGCTGCGCGTCCACCCCGGCGGCGAGCACCGGGGCGTCGGAGACCAGCGGGGGCCACGTTTCCGCGCACGCGCCGGCGCACGTGGCCTTCGGGGGCTTGGCACTGTCTTTCGCGTACCGGTAGAGGGTGTGGCCTTCGGCGTCGGCCAGGACCGTGCCGAGACCCTCCACTGTGGACGAGACGAGCTGGGTCCGCCCGGCACCGGCCGGAACCGTGCTCGCCGGTTGCTGCTGCTGTACGCCGAGGGCGACGGGCTGGACCGCGCCGGACGTGGCGTACGGGTTGGACCCGCAGGCCGTGACCAGCGCGAGGCCGGTGACGGCGAGCAGAGCGGCAGCGACCGGGCGAGCACGGTTCATGACGTTCACCCTTCCTGGAAGGTGGCCGGTTGCGAAGGTGGAGCCGTTATTCCTTGCAGGTCTTGCCGAAGTTGACGCAGCTGACGACGCGGCTCATGATCTTCTTGCTCATCACGTTGGCGAAGTCGTCGTGGTCGGAGCGCGGGTTGTGCTTCTCCTGGGCGAACGCGTCCACTTTGTACTGGCCCTTCTGCTGGACGTCCTGCGGGACGTTGTAGACCAGCGTCACCTGCAGCTGGGGCACGTTCTTGAAGCCCTGCGGGCACTTGCCGGCCTGGTCGGAGAACACGATGTGGGTGCGGTGGTTCGCACTGTCGGTGTTCTTGCCGTCCCAGCAGTTCGGGAAGGCGTGGATCCGCTCCACCTTGCTGCCCGCCGGGCAGATCGGGTAGAGGTCGGTCAGCCGGTCCTCGAACCCGGTGCAGGTCCAGCTCGGCCGGGCGTTGGCCGGGCCGTTGGTGCTCTGCTTGGCGTCACCGTAGAGGACCCGCAGGCCGAGCGGCATCGCGACGACGTTCTGCGCGCCACCGCCGATGAACTTCAGGGTCGCGGACTCGGGCTCGACGATCTCGCCGTCGTTGTCGCCGACCTCTTCGTTCGCGCCTTCGGGGCCGCCCAGTACCTCGGACGGCGGTGCCGCGGCACTGCTGCTCTGGTTCTGGCCGCCGTTCTGGCCACCGTTCTGACCGCCGTTGTTCTGGCCGCCGTTCTTGCCGCCGCCCTGGTTCTGGCCGCCACGACGGCGGTCCTGGGCCTGCTGCTGGTCCTGCTGGTTCTGACCGTCCTGCTGCTGGGCGTTCTGGTCGCCGCGCGTCGCGCCGCCACCGGTGTTCTTTTTCTTCTGCTGGCCGTTCTGGTCCTGCGTCGCCGTGTCCGGGGCGCCGGAGTCCTCAGTGGCCTGGCCGTCCTGCGCATTCTGGTCCTGGGCGTTCTGATCCTGAGCCGCCTGGTCCTGCGCGTCCTGGCCCTGTCCGGCCGCGTCCGCGGCCTGGGCGTCCGCCGCGCTCTGGTCCTGCTGGACGTCGCCGGTCTTGCCCTGCTGCGACTGCTGGGCCTGCTGGTTCTCGCTCGCGTTCGCCGCGTCGTCCTCGCGGTCGATGCGGATGACCGGCCAGAAGTAGGCGGACTGGTCACCGTTCTTGCAGGTGGTGTCGCCGGCGAGGAGACTCTTGAGGCTCGAGTCGGCGTCGGTGGTCACGTTGCCGACGTAGTCGTGCAGGTGCTGGGCACCGTTCTTGATCCCGGGCTGGGCGATGAAGTTGTCCGGGTTGTGGTGGGCGCCGTCGGCGTTCGTTCCGCAGTCGACGGTGAAGGAACCCTTGGCACCCTTCTTCTGCAAGGCCGCGTTGACGTTGTTGCCGGCGGGGACCTTGTTGATGTCGATGAAGAACGACGGGTCGGCGGGGTCCGCACTGGCCTCGCCCGTGCGGCCCGTCGAGACCGCGACGGCGAGTGCGCCGACGGCGATCGCCAGGCCGAGCGCGCCCATCGCGATCTTGGTTCGGCGGGCAACACGATGCTTGCCCGTCACGGGGGACCGAGAATTCCGGGGCATGGACTAGTTCACCTCGTTCGTTTTTCCGGGCGCGCCGAACAGCGCGGCAGCCCGGGCAAGAACTACCGATAATTGCGTCGTTATTGGTGCGGAACCCGGGGGAAGTGCTTACCGGGGCCTGCCGCCGTGCGTTCCGGCGTCGCTGCCCGGTGCCACTTGGTTCCGGTTCGGGGGTCTTCCGAGTGCATCGGGGGATGCATTGGGGGATACGGACGCTGGACGGGAGAGGTTCAAAAGCGACCGGTCCGTTATCTGTTCGTTATCTAACATCGTGCAACCGGACAGCGTTCACCCAGGTCACCGGGGATCGGCGGGAAAAATGATTTAACGTTGCACCATGACGAGAACGGTGCCGTCCTCGCCACGGACCTCGAACCGGCCGATCTGGTCCATCGCCATGAACGTGGACCCCTGCAGCCGTAGAGGTTCGGGTGAGCCGGGGATGCCGAAGCCCTTCGGCGGCACGGACCAGCCGGTGACGACGCGTTCCTCGCCCGAGGCGGAGATGGCGACCAGCTGGCAGTTGAGCGGCCCGACGATCCCGCGCAGCTCGAGCTCGACCCGGCTGCCCCACTCGACGGGCAGGACGGTGACGAGCGCGGTGACGGCGGACCCGCCGCTGCCGCGGCCGTAGGTCTGGCCGCCACCGGGCGGCCGGCTCGTCGACGCGGACGGCGGCGCGGTGGACGTCGCGGGGACGCTCGTCACCGCGGACGCCTGCTTGCTGCTCGGCGCGGACAGGGAGGCGGGCGGGACGGCGTCGGCGGGCCGGACGGCGAGCGTCACGAGCGGGCCGGCGACGACGAGCGCGGCGGCCGCGGTCCCGGCGATGATGCCGAGCCGCTTGCGCCGCCGGCGTTTGACGGACGCCTCTTCCATCAGGCCGCGCAGCACGCGGGGCCCGGGGGCGAGGGTCCGCGGGCCGGGCGCGGGCATCGGGGGCTCGGGCCAGCTGCGCTTGACGAGGTCGAGCACGTCCGGCAGCTGGTACAGCTCGATCAGGTCGAGCTGGCAGTTCGGGCAGTTCATCAGGTGGGCTTCGAACTGATTGCTCTCGGCCTCACTGAGCACGCCGAGCACGTACGCGGCGACGTCGGTGTGTGCGGACCCGGCCAACCTCAGCTCACCCCCGCTCGCGCAGGGCTCGGCGCAGGGCGCGGACGGCGTGGTGGATGCGGGACTTGATGGTGCCCGGGGGCACGCCGAGGGTGGCCGCGACCTCGTTCACGGTGCGATCGCGCAGGTAGGTCTGCTGGATGGCCTCCCGCTGCTCGGGCGAAAGGCCCTGCAGCGCTTCGTAGACGATCATCGCGGCGAGCGTGCGGTCCGACTCGTCGGACACCGTGATCGCGTCGGATTCGATCTCTTCGAGCTCCTGGGGACGGACACTGCGGCTGCGCCAGCCGTCGATGACGATCCGCCGGGCGACCGTGAACAACCACGCGCGCAGCATCTCCGGCCGGCGGTCGAGTTTGTCCGCGTTCCGCCACGCCTTGATCAGGGTCTCCTGCACGACGTCTTCGGCCCACTGCCGGTCGTGGCCGGTCAGCCGGAGTGCGAACGCCATGAGGGACCCACCGAACTCCTGGTAGAGCGCCTTCGCCAGATCATCGGAGGCGTCGTTCGACTCGACAACGACGTCTTCCGGATCTTCGACGGGTCTCAGCGCTCGAGTGTGCCGTCCCACGCGGGACATCCTGGTGCCCCGGAGGCCCGGAGTCCAGTCCCAACTGAGCCCGAAAGTTTTTTGAACCGTTTCCGGACCGTGTCCGTATCCCCTACCGAAGACCCCCGACAAGGCGTTGTCCCCCGCAACGCTCCACCTCCACCCCGGACCAGTCGTCCACAGTGGATCTTTCGCGCGCTTTTCCGTTGCACCCCCGGCAACAGCGCGTAGTCATGCCCCACGGAGGAGCAGTGATCCGCATTCCCCGACCGGTGGTCCCCGCCGCCGTGTGCCTCACCGCACTCGCTCTGCTCACCGCCTGCACCGCCGGCGCCGCGACCACCTCAGGTGGTTACGCCGCAGGTGGCGGCATGCAGATGCCCGCCCAGCAACCGGGCCAGATGACCCTCGCCATGCCCCAGCCGATCACGGCCGACCCGAACGACCCCGCGAAGAGCCAGCTCCGCGCGGCGAAGGCGTTCGACCTCGGGCCGATGCTCGTCGACGGGACCGGCTTCACCATCTACCGCTACGACCGGGACACGAGCGACCCGTCCCGGTCGAACTGCGTCGGCGCGTGCGCCACCAAGTGGATCCCGGTCAGCGCCGGCGGCAATCTGGCGCCGATCGGCGTCGACCCGTCGCTGATCGGGCAGCTCACCCGCGACGACGGCACCCAGCAGGCCACTCTCGGCGGCTGGCCGCTCTACCACTTCACCGGTGACACGGAGCCGGCCGACACCGCGGGCCAGGGCGCCGACCAGGCGTGGTACCCGATCGCGCCGGACGGCAAGAAGATCACGATGACCCAGGACGAGTGGAGACAAAATGCGTTCGGCGTCTGAGCTGACCGTGCTGGAGCTCGACCCGCCGTCCGCCGTCGAACGCTCCCGGCCGCTGGTCCGGATCCTGTTCGTGGTCGTCGCGGTGCTGACGCTGCTCACGCCGGGCACGGCTTCGACCGCCCAGACCACCGCGGTCTCGGCCACCGACGCGGTGCTGCTGACCAAGGTCCGCCAGGCCGGTCTGTGGGAGATGCCGTCGGGCATGATGGCCATGCAGAAGGGCAGCCCGCTGGTCAAGGAAGTCGGCTTCGCGATCATGATGGATCACGGCCGGCTCGACGTCGCGACCCGCGCGCTCTCGGCGAAACTGAACTCGCCGGTGCCCGACCAGCCCTCCGACGAACAGCGCGGCTGGCTCCTCGAAGAGATGAACGCGGCCCCCGGGCCGGCGTTCGACCGCGTCTTCGCCAACCGGCTGCGCGCGGCGCACGGCCAGGTCTTCGCCATCCTCGCGCAGCTGCGGGCCGGTACCCGCAACGACGACGTGCGGGCGTTCGCGACCGTCGGCAATCAGGCCGTGATGCGGCACATGACGATGCTCGAGAGCACCGGGATGGTCGACTACACGGCGCTCCCCGAGCCCGCGGTCTCCACCACCGCGGCGCCCGCCGGGGCCCCGCTCGGCCTCGACCCGTCCCAGATCGCCGTCGTGGTGGCGCTGTTCCTGCTGGTCGGGGGTGGCCTGTTCTACGTGCTGCGCCAGATCAAGGGCAACCGCAGCCGCGCCCGGACCTCGTCCCGCCCCACCGCAGCGGTCCGTGCCGGGGGCAGTCATGGTTGAGACCTGGCACGACGCGACGCTCCTGATCACCCAGCAGTTCCAGCCGAAGACCGACCCGGCGGCGCGCGGCCTCGCGGCGTTCGCGGCGCGGGCGTCCTACGCGGCGATGATGCTGACCCTCACCTGGGGGGTGCTCACCGCCACGGGCTGGGTGCGCTCGGTCACCGGCCGCAAGGCGCTGCGCAGCTCGCACATGGTGCTCGCGACCGGCACGATCATCTTCGGCGGCATCCACGCGCTGGGCTTCTTCTACCTGACGATCCAGCCGTACAGCCTGCAGTACCTGTTCCTCCCGTTCCTGTCCGGCCAAGAGGTGCGTCACAGCATCGGCATCGTCGGCTTCGAGGTCATGGTGGCCATCGCGCTCACCGCGGGCCTGCAGCGGTTCACCGCCTACCGCCGCTGGCTGTGGTTGCACCGCTGCGCCTACCCGGCCGTCGCGCTGACCGCGTTGCACGCCTGGTTCGGCTCGATCGCCAACGGTCACCTCGCGGTGGTCTGGCTGGGCGGCATCACGCTGCTCATCCCGGCCGCGACGGTGTCGCTGCTGCGGTTCCTGCCGGCCCGCACCCTCGAACGCATCGGACTCGTGGAAGAGCAGGTGGCTTGACATGCCGCTCCGTTTGCCCGGTAGCGGGCCCCGGATCAGCGTCGACAACGACCGGTGCGAGCTCTACGGCATCTGCGCCATGGAGGCGCCGGACGTGTTCGACCTCGGCCAGGACGGCCGCCTGCGCTTCCGCACGCGGCTGCTGGACGAAACCACCATGGAACAGGCGAAGATGGCCGCTCGCTGCTGCCCGATGCAGGCGGTCGTGATGAGAGGGGACCTCGATGGCTGACGGCGACCGGATCGTCATCGTCGGCGCGGGTGTCGCAGGGTTGCGCGCCGCGGAACGACTGCGGGAACAGAACTTCGACGGCGAGATCGTGCTCATCGGCGACGAGGCCCGGCGCCCCTACCACCGGCCGATGGTCTCCAAGGCACTCGTGATGGGGACCGAACGGCCCAGCGACGTGGGCCTTTCGCACTACCTGCCGGACCTGGACGTGCACTGGCGCCTCGGCGCGCGGGTCACGCACCTCGACACCACCGAGCGGGTCGTGCACCTGCCCGGCGGCGAATCCCTCTGGTACGACGGCCTGATCGCCGCGACCGGCGTCTACCCGCGGCACCTGCCCGGAGCGCCGCGGCACGACCCGCGCGTGCGGATCCTGCGCACGGTCGAGGACTCGATGGCGGTGCGGCGCTGCCTCAACGCCAGCAAGAAGCCGGCCGTCGTGATCGGCGCCGGCCTGATCGGCAACGAGTTCGCCGCGAGCATGCGGCACATCGGCCGGGACGTCACCCTGGTCGGCCACGCGAAGGCGCCGCTGCACCGCTTCGGCGACCGCGTCTCCAGCGGCATCGTCGAGGCGCACCACGAGCACCGCGCGAACCTGGCGATGAAGAGCGAAGTGCGGCACTGGATCAGCACGAAGGACACCGTCGGGCTGCACCTGACGAACAACCAGCTGCTGGTCGCCAGCGTCGTCGTGCTCGCCATCGGCAGTGTCCCGTCGGTCGACTGGATGCGCGGCTCCGGCCTCGACATCAGCGACGGCGTGCTGTGCGACGCGAAGCTGTTCGCCGAGGGCGCCTCCGACGTCGTCATCGCCGGCGACATCGCGCGCTGGCCGAACCTGCGCTTCGACGAGACCCCGCGGCGGGTCGAGCACTGGATCAACGCCGTCGAGTCGGCCCGGCACGCGGCGGACAACCTGCTGCTGGGCCAGTCGAGCGCCAAGCCGTTCACCCCGCTCCCCCGGGCCTGGTCGACGCTGTACGACACGCGGCTGCAGATGTGCGGCATGCCTTCGCTGGCCGAAGACACCGTGACCCTGGCGGACGGGATCACCGGCTTCATCCGCGACGGCCGGCTGGTCGGCGTCTCGTCCTGGGACAAGCCGCGGGCGATGCTGGACTGGATGGCCGAGCTGGACCGCCGGCTGCCTGCCCCGGACTACATCCCGGAGCCGGAGCCCGCTCCCGCGGTGGCCGAAGTCCCGGTCGTCGAGCCGTCGATCGCGGCGCTGGCAGCCGAGGTGCCGCCGGAGTTCGAGAGCGGCTTCGACGCCCAGGCCTTCGAACGCGAGTTCGAGAGCGAGTTCGCGAACAACATCCCGACCACCGCGTTCGCCGCGCAGTCCCTGCCGGTCGTCCCGGCGGGAGTCACCACGGCGTTCCCCGCGCAGTCGCTGCCGACGATGGCCATCCCGATGGGGAGGTAACCAAGACGGGGGCGAGGCTGCGCGCGGCGGCCCTCGCCCCTCGGCCGGTCACCACACACCCTCCGCGGCTGGGTGGTGGTGGTGACCGGCCCCCACAACGTCCCCCTGCCCGCCTCGCGCCCGGACTCGGGCCGAGCGTCCGGCGGGCCAGAAGAGGGCCATCCCGAGGGAACCCGACACCCCTCGAGATGGCCTTCTTCCGGCTCGCCGGACGGGGGTCCGGGGTCGTGCGCCACGGCGGTCCGCTGCCGGGGCGTGTGCCTCGTGAAGGTCTTCCCGCCGGAAGGGTATGCCGACGGGAAGGCCTTCACGGGGACTGAGTGCACAATCGGGGTTGCACCGGCCAGGGCCGGTTCGAGGGAACGGGAACCCTCGAACCGGCCTTCGCTGTGCCGCGTCAGGTCAGGTTTTCGACGATGGTCACGTTGGCCGTGCCGCCGCCTTCGCACATCGTCTGCAGCCCGTAGCGGCCGCCGCGGCGCTTCAGTTCGTGGAGCAGCGTCGCGAACAGCTTCGTGCCCGACGCGCCGATCGGGTGCCCCAAGGCGATCGCGCCGCCGTTGACGTTCACCCGGGACGGGTCGGCGCCCGTCTCGTCGAGCCACGCCAGGACCACGCTGGCGAACGCCTCGTTCACTTCGAAAAGATCGATGTCACCGATCGTCAACCCGGTGCGACGCAACGCGTGCGCGGTCGCCGGGATCGGGCCGGTGAGCATCCAGACCGGGTCCGCCGCGCGGACCGAGAGGTGGTGGATGCGGGCCATCGGCGTCAACCCGTGCTCTCGCACGAATGACTCCGACGCGATCAGCGTCGCGCTCGCGCCGTCCGAGATCTGGCTCGCCACCGCCGCCGTGATGCGCGATTCCGGGGACAGCGGCTTCAAGCCCGCCATCCGTTCCAGGGAAGTGTCGCGGCGCGGTCCTTCGTCCTTGCCGAATTCTCCGTAGGGCGCTATTTCGTCGTCGAACAATCCGCCGTCGGACGCCGCCGCCGCGAGCTGGTGACTCCGCAGCGCGAATTCCTCCATCGCGACGCGGGAAATGTCCCAGTGCCCGGCGATCATGTCCGCGCTGCGGAACTGCGACACCTCACTCGCGCCGAAGCGTTCCTGCCAGCCCTTCGAACCGGAAAACGGATCCTCGAACCCGTATTCGCGCCCGGCGAGCATCGCGGCGCCGATCGGGACCGCGCTCATGTTCTGCACGCCGCCCGCCAGCACGAGGTCCGCCGTGCCGCTCAGCACCGCCTGCGCGGCGAAGTGCACGGCCTGCTGGCTCGAACCGCACTGCCGGTCGACGGTCACCCCGGGCACGTGCTGCGGGTAGCCGGCCGCGAGCCACGACGTCCGCGCGACGTTGCCCGCCTGCGGGCCCAGCGTGTCGACGCAGCCGAAGATGACGTCCTCCACCAGCTCCGGGTCGACGCCCGTGCGCTCGACGACCGCGCGGATCACGTGCGCGCCCAGGTCGGCCGGGTGGACCGTGCTCAGCGCTCCCCCGCGCTTGCCCACCGGCGTCCGGACCGCGTCCAGGACATACGCCTCAGCCACGTCGTCTCCCCTTTGCGATGCCGTCCAGCAGGATCCCGAGGTACTGCTCCGCGACGTCCTGCGCGGTGAGCGCGCCGTCGGGGTTGTACCAGCGCACGGCCACCCACACCGTGTCGCGGATGAACCGGTAGGTCAGCTCGACGTCGAGGTCCGCGCGGAACACACCGTCCGCGACGCCGTCGGTGAGGATGCCGTTCCACAGCTTGCGGAACTCGGCGTTGCGGTCGTTGAGGTAGGCGAAGCGCGGCAGCTGCATGAGGTGCTTGGCCTCGTTCTGGTAGATCGCGACCTGCGCCGGGCGCCGGTGGATCGAGTCGAACGACGCCACGACGACCGCTTCGAGGGTCTCACGCGGCCCCAGGCCCCGGGCGACGATCTCCGCGTAGGAGCCGAACAGCTCGTCGAGGAAGCCGGTGAGGATCTCGTCGGCCATCGACTCCTTGGAGTCGAAGTGGTGGTACAGACTGCCGGACAGGATGCCGGCGGCGTCGGCGATGTCCCGCACGGTGGTGGACACGTACCCGCGCTCGGCGAACAGCCGCGCGGCCAGGTCCAGCAGCTCCGCACGCCGGCTGTTCTTCTGAGAGCTCTTTTGGGGGCTCATCGGGGCACCTCACGCATGTTGCGAACTCACGGACACGACCTCGCCGGTGAGGTACGACGCGTACTCACTGGCGAGGAACACGATCACATTCGCCACTTCCCACGGCTGCGCCGCCCTCCCCGAAACCTCGCGGGCGGTCAGTTCTTCGAGCAGTTCGTCGCTGGTCACCTTGGCCAGGAACGCGTGCATCGCCAGGCTGGGCGCGACGGCGTTGATCCGGACGCCGAGCGGCGCGGCGTCGACGGCCGCGCACCGCGTCAGGGCCATCACGCCCGCCTTGGCCGCGGCGTAGTGCGCCTGGCCGCCCTGGGCCCGCCAGCCGAGCACGGACGCGTTGTTGACGATCGCGCCGCCGTCACCCTGCTCCGCGAACCGGCGCAGGGCCGCGCGGGTGGCGCGGAAGGTGCCGTTGAGGGTGACGTCGAGGACCCGCGTCCACTCCTCGTCGGTCATGTCCACCAGGGACTTCGTGCCGCCGAGCCCGGCGTTGTTGACCACGACGTCGATCCGGCCGAAGTGCTCGACGCTGCCGTCGATGAGGGCCTGCACGTGGTCTTCCTTCGTGACGTCACAGGGGATCGCGTGGACGTCGCCGAGGTCCGCCAGCTCCGCGGCCTTCTCGCCGAGCCGGCGTTCGTGCCAGTCGCTGACGACGACCTTCGCGCCCTCCTCGAGCGCGCGTTTCGCCGTGGCGGAGCCGATCCCGGTGCCGGCCGCGGCGGTCACGACGACCACCTTGTCCCGCAGCAGGTTCGCGCCCTCGGGGTACTTCGGCACGGTGATCACGGACGGGCCTCCCGGGGCAGGCCGAGCACGCGCTCGGCGATGATGTTGCGCTGGATCTCGTCGGAGCCGCCGTAGATCGTGTCGGCGCGGGTGAACAGGTACAGCCGCTGCCAGTCGTCGAGGCCGCCCGGGGTGAGCATCCCGGCCGCGCCGCGGATCGCCATGGCCAGCTCGCCGAGGGTGCGGTGCCAGTTCGCCCAGACGAGCTTCGCGACCGACGCCGTGCCGGGGCCGGTGTCGCCGAGCGTGCGGATCGCGTGCGCCCGCATGACTTCCAGGCCGAGCCAGGCCCGGTCGACGCGCTCGGCGAGCACCGGGTCGTCGAGGGCGCCGCTGTTTTTCGCGAGCTCGGTCAACGCCGCCAGCTCGCGCCGGAAGCCGACCTGCTGGCCGAGGGTGGCGACGCCGCGCTCGAAGGCCAGGGTGCCCATCGCGACGCGCCAGCCGTCACCCGGCTCCCCCACGGCCAGGTCGCGGTGCGTGCGGGCGCCGTCGAAGAAGACCTCGTTGAACTCCGCCGTGCCGGTCAGCTGGACGATCGGGCGAACGTCCACTCCGGACTGTCGCATCGGGACGAGAAGGTAGGACAGTCCCTTATGGCGTTTCGAGCCGGGTTCGGTGCGGGCGACGACAAAACACCAGTCCGCGTGCTGTGCGAGCGACGTCCAGACCTTCTGCCCGGTGATCACCCACTCGTCGCCGTCGAGCCGTGCCGACGTCGAGACGGCGGCGAGGTCCGAGCCGGCGCCGGGTTCGGAGTACCCCTGGCACCACAGTTCTTCCGCGGCGACGATCGGCGGCAGGAACCGGCGCTGCTGCTCCGGCGTGCCGAACGCGATGAGCGTCGGGCCCAGGAGTTCCTGGCCGAAGTGCCCGACCTTGGCCGGGGCGTCGGAGAGGGCGTACTCCTCGTGGAAGACGACCTGCTGTTCGAGGGTGGCGCCGCGGCCGCCGTGCTCGACGGGCCAGCCGACGCAGTTCCAGCCCCCCGTGGCGAGTTCGCGTTCCCACGCCAGCCGCTCCTCGAACGCCTCGTGTTCGCGGCCGGGACCGCCGCGGCGGCGCAGCTTCGCGAAGTCACCACGCAGGTGTTCGGCCAGCCAGGTCCTTACTTCGTCACGGAAGTCCTGGTCGGGCACCGGCACCTCCTCTGGCCAAAAGCGGGGCTCCTGCGTAGGCTACCCTACCAAGCACTTGCTAGGGAGGCCGTGATGACGGAGACCGTCCCGGCGGCGCTCGACGCCGCGGCGGAGCGGTTCCCCGCCCGTGAAGCACTCGTGGACGGCGACGTCCGGCTGACCTGGCCGGAGCTGGCTTCCCGGGTGCGGCGGTGCGCGAACTTCTACGCCGCCGCGGGGATCGGGCCGGGTGACCGCGTCGCGGTCTGCGCGCCCAACACGTGGCACTGGCCGGTCGCGGCGCTCGGAGCGCACTACGCGGGCGCGACGCTGGTGCCGATCAGCACCCGGTTCACCGCCCGGGAAACCACCGACATCCTGACCCGCGCGACGGTCTCCGCCCTCGCCATCACCGGGACGTTCCTCGGCACGGACCGGCTCGCGGCCCTGACCGAACGGCCGCCCACGGTCCTGCGGATCCCCGTCGAGGGCCCGGAAGACCCGGTCGACGGCGTCACCGAATGGGACGCGCTCGACGGCTTCGACGACACGTTCACGAGCCCCGCGCAGCCGGACGACGTCAGCGACATCCTCTTCACCTCGGGGACGACCGGCCGCAGCAAGGGCGCGATGTCGTCGCACCGGCAAGCTCTCGGCGTCGCCGCCGCCTGGGCGGACTGCGGCGAGCTGGCCGAGCACGACCGCTACCTGGTGATCAACCCGTTCTTCCACAGTTTCGGCTACAAGGCCGGGATCCTGGCCGCCACCCTGCACGGCACGACGCTCGTGCCGCAGCGCACCTTCGCCGTCGCCGAGACCCTCCGGCTGATCCGGGACGAGCGGATCTCCGTGCTGCCGGGCGCCCCGACGATCTTCCAGGTCCTCCTCGACGCCCCCGACCGGCCCGCGTACGACCTGTCGACGCTCCGGCTGGCCGTCACCGGCGCGGCGACCGTCCCGGTGGCGCTCGTGGAGCGGATGCAGGCGGAGCTGGGCTTCGATCTGGTGCTCACCGCGTACGGGCTGACCGAGGCCGTCGTGGCCACGATGTCGCTGCGCACCGACCCGCCCGAGCTCATCGCGCGGACCGTCGGCCGGCCTGCCGCCGGGTTCGAGGTCCGCCTCGGCGACCGCGACGAGGTGCTGCTGCGCGGCCCGAACGTGATGCTCGGGTACCTCGACGACCCGGCCGCCACCGCCGAGGCGATCGACACCGGCGGCTGGCTGCACACCGGCGACGTCGGCGTGCTCACCGAATCCGGGCACCTGCGGATTGTCGACCGGATCAAGGACATGTACATCTGCGGCGGCTTCAACGTCTACCCGGCCGAGGTCGAGCAGGCACTCGGCTGGCTGGACGGCGTGGCCGAGGCCGTCGTCGTCGGCGTGCCGGACCCGGTCTACGGCGAGGTCGGCAAGGCCTACGTCCAGCTGCGGCCGGGTGTCACTCTGTCCACTGAGGACGTCCTGAACCACTGCAAGGCCAACCTGGCGAACTACAAGCGGCCCCGGCACGTCGAGTTCCGGGACGAGCTGCCGCGCACGCCGTCGGGCAAGGTGCTGAAACGAGTTCTGCGGGAGGAAGCATGAGCGACATCGGCGAGGAGGTCACGTACGAGGTGCGCGGGCCGGTCGCGGTCGTCACCCTGAACCGGCCCGAGTACCGCAACGCGCAGAACTCGGCGATGACCTACGCGCTCGACGCCGCGTTCACCCTGGCCGTCGACGACGCCGAGGTGAAGGTGATCGTGCTGGCGGGCGCGGGCAAGCACTTCTCGGCCGGGCACGACATCGGCTCGCCGGGCCGCGACGCCGACGTCTCGTTCGAGCGCAAGGCCGTGATGTGGTGGGACCACGTCGACGCGGCGGGCGGCGACCAGCGGTTCGCGCGGGAGTCCGAAGTGTACTTGGGGATGTGCCGCCGCTGGCGGGAGATCCCGAAGCCGACGATCGCGTCCGTCCAGGGCGCGTGCATCGCCGGGGCGCTCATGCTGGCCTGGGTGTGCGACCTGATCGTCGCCTCCGACGACGCCTTCTTCGCCGATCCCGTGGTGCGCATGGGGATCCCCGGCGTCGAGTACTTCGCGCACCCGTGGGTGCTCGGGCCGCGCCGGGCCAAGGAAGTCCTGTTCACCGGCGAGCGCTTCACGGCCCAGCAGGCCCTCGACTGGGGCATGCTGAACCGGGTCGTCCCGCGCTCGGACCTCGAAACCGAGACGATGGCGCTGGCCACGAAGATCGCCGAGATGCCCCGGTTCGGGCTCGCGCTGGCCAAGAAGGCCGTGAACCAGGCCGAGGACCAGATGGGCCTGCGGTCCGGAATGGACAGTGTGTTCGGCCTGCACCACTTCGCGCACGCGCACAACGCCGAGACCGCCGGCGACTCCCTGGCGGGGTTGGACGCCCGGTCCATGCGGGATCGCTGATGGACCTCGACCTCTCCCCCGAAGCCGAAGCGTTCCGCGACGAAGCCCGCGCATGGCTGGCGTCGCACGTCCCCGCCGAGCCCCTCCCGTCGTTCGACACGCCGGACGGGTTCGCCGCCCACCGCGAGTGGGAGGCCGGGCTGGCCGACGCGCGCTGGTCGGTCGTCTCCTGGCCGGCCGAGTACGGCGGCCGCGACGCGAGCCTCCTGGAATGGGTGCTGTTCGAGGAGGAGTACTACGCGGCCGGCGCGCCGTTGCGGGTCAACCAGAACGGCATCTTCATGCTGGCGCCGACGCTCTTTTCGCACGGAACCGACGAGCAGCTGGCCCGGATCCTGCCGAAGATGGCCCGCTCCGAAGAGGTGTGGGCGCAGGCCTGGTCCGAGCCGGAGGCGGGCAGCGACATCGCCGCGCTGCGCAGCACGGCGTCGCGGGTGGACGGTGGCTGGGTCCTCAACGGACAGAAGACGTGGAGTTCGCGAGCGGCCTACGCCGATCGCGCGTTCGGCCTGTTCCGCAGCGATCCCGAAGCCGAACGGCACCGCGGCCTGACCTACCTGATGGCGGACCTGCGCGCCGACGGCGTCACCGTGCGGCCGATCCCGCAGCTCGACGGCGAGCCGGGGTTCGCCGAGATCTTCTTCGACGACGTCTTCGTGCCGGACGCCGACGTCATCGGCGAGCCCGGCGCCGGCTGGAAGGTCGCGATGACCACGGCCAACAACGAGCGCGGGCTGTCGCTGCGCAGCCCCGGCCGGTTCCTCGCGGCCGCCGGCCGGCTGACGGCGTTGTGGTCCGACGCGGGCCGGCCCGAAGCCACCGCGGACCGGGTCGCCGACGCGTGGATCGGCGCCCGCGCGTACCAGCTCTACACGTTCGGCACGGTCACGAAGCTCGCCGAAGGCGGGCAGCTCGGGCCGGAGTCGAGCGTCAACAAGCTCTTCTGGTCGCACCTGGACGTCGAGCTGCACGAGACGGCGCTCGACCTGCTGGGCCCGGACGCCGAGCTGCGCGGCCGCTGGAGCGACGGCTGGCTGTTCTCGCTGGCCGGGCCGATCTACGGCGGCACCGACCAGATCCAGCGCACGATCGTCGCCGAACGCCTGCTCGGCCTGCCCCGGGAGGACCGATGAGGTTCGGATTGACCGCCGAGCAGACGGCGTTCGCCGGCTCCCTGCACGACCTGTTGTCCACTTCGGTCGACTGGCCGAAGCTCGCCGAGCTAGGCGTCACCGCGCTCGGCATCGCTGAGAAGCACGACGGCCTCGACGCGTCGCCGGTCGATCTCGTGGTCGCGTTCGAGGCGCTGGGCCACCACGGCGTCCCGGGACCGTGGACCGACACGGTCGCCGTGCTGCCCGCGCTCCTCGACGACCCGGTGCTCACGTCGGTGGCCTCCGGCGAGACCCGGGCCTCGGTGGTCTTCGCACCGCACGTCCCCTACGCGCTCGACGCCGACACCGCGGACCTGCGTGTCCTGGTGGACGGCGATCGGCTCAAGACCTTCACCCCGGGGCGTGAACTGTCCTCGGTGGACCCGTCCCGGCGGTTGTTCGAGGCCGTCCCCGGCGACGACCTCGGCCCCGCGCTGGACCCGGCGCGCGCGTTCGACCTCGGCGTCCTCGCGACCGCGGCCCAGCTGCTCGGCGCCGGGAACTGGCTGCTCTCGACGTCGGTCGACTACGCCGGGCAGCGCCGGCAGTACGGGCGCGAGATCGGGAAGTACCAGGCGGTCAAGCACCTCCTCGCCGACGTCATCACGGCACTGGAGCTGGCGCGGCCGCTGCTGTACGGCGCGGCCGTGACCCTGTCCCCCGCCGACGTCTCGGCCGCGAAGGTGGCGTGCGGCGACGCGGCGCTGCTCGCGGCCCGCACCGGACTGCAGGTGCACGGCGCGATCGGCTACACCGCCGAGCACCCGCTCGGCCGGCGGCTGCTGCGGGTCCGGGCCCTGACCACGGCCTGGGGCACCGGCGCGGTGCACCGGCGGCGCATCCTGGCGGCCGTCGGATGACGCCCGAACAGGACGAACTCCGCGTCACCGTCCGGAAACTCCTGGAGCGGGAAGCCACGCCGTGGCCGGCGCTCGTCGAGATCGGCGTCCCCGCGCTGGCCATCCCCGAGGAGCACGGCGGGCTCGGCGCGGGCCTCACCGAACTCCGGATCGTCGCCGAAGAACTCGGGCGGGTGCTGTCCGACGTCCCGTTCCTCGGCTCGGCCGTCGCGACGCAGGCCGTGCTCGCCACGGGTGACGACCACCTGCTCCCCCGGCTCGCCGAGGGCGCTGTCGCCGCGCTGGCCTGGACCGGCGAGGACGGCCGTTGGGACACCGCCGTCTGCCGGGGTGATTTGTCGACTGTGGACGGTCGCGCGCACTACGTCCTGGACGGCGACACCGCGTCGATCCTCCTGGCCGCCACGGAAGACGGACTGTACGAAGTGGACCCCGCCGACGCGGTCCGCGAGCACGTCCCGGCACTCGACGAGACCCGGCGGTTCGCCACCGTCACGTTCGACCACGCGCCCGCGCGCCGGCTCGGCCCCCTGGACCCGGGCCCGGTCCGGGACTTCGCGTGCCTGCTCCTCGCCGCCGAGCAGACCGGTGCGGCGGCGCGAGCCCTCGAGCTGACCGTCGAATACACGAAGCAGCGCCACCAGTTCGGCCGCCCGATCGGGAGTTTCCAGGCGCTCAAGCACCGCATGGCGGACCTGCACGTCCTGGTCGAGACGGCTCGCTCGGCGGCCTACGCGGACCTGCCCGCGGTCGCCAAGGTGCACTGTTCCGAGGTGCTGTCCGAGGTCGCGGCGGAGATGATCCAGCTGCACGGCGGCATCGCGATCACCTGGGAGCACCCGGCGCACCGCTACTTCAAGCGCGCGCACTCGTCGTCCCTGCTGTTCGGCGCGCCGCACCACCACTTGCCGCGCGTGCGCCCGAACTAAGGCTTCGTGTAGAGGATTTCGCGGGCCTGTTCGGCGGCGCGGGTGATGTTCTCGCCGACGAAGTCCACGAAGCGGGCGATGTTCTCGAGGCGCACGGCGGCCGGGCTGCCGGCGCCGAGAACGGTGACACCCTGCCGCGCGGTCGCGGCGAACAGCGCGTTGGACCGGGCGGTGGCGAGCATCGACTGGTACCAGACGTCGTCGTCGACGATGTAGCGCTCGCGGCGGCCTTCGTCGCGTTCCCGGCGGATGAGGCCCTGGCTTTCGAGGAACGCGACCGCTTTCGAGACGGACGCCGGGCTGACCTGCAGGTGCCGGACGATCTCGGCGGCCGTGAGGCTCCCCGCGTCCGTGGTGTAGAGGCAGGTCAGCGTCCTGGCCGTCATCTTGGGCAGGCCCGACTGCATGAGGTACGTCGTGAGTGTGTCCTCGTACTCGCGCACGGCGTCGGCGTCACGCCCGTCGGCCTGCGGGCGCGCCTGCGGCCCCCGGGGGGCGCCCGCCTGCTTGCGCCGGTGGGCGCGACGTTCGGTGGCGTGGTGGGCCAGGTCGGCGCGGTAGCCGGCCGGGCCGCCGTTGCGCAGCACCTCCCGCGTGATCGTCGAGGTGGGGCGGTCGAGGCGCCGGGCGATCTCCGCGTACGCGAGGTCGTCGGCCAGGCCCAGCGCGATCCGCTGCCGTTCCTGCTGGGTGAGCCTGCCTCCGGGCATCGCGATCTCCTTCGTCCGTCTTCGCCGCCAGCATAGCGTTCACGTTCATATCATTGCAACGAACTGGTGGCCCCTGTTGCATTAGATTCTCGCTCGTTGCAACAATTACACGCCTTTGAACTGGGCTTATGCACATCTTTCGCAACAACATTGTTGCCCGATCCGTGAACGCAACGTAGCGTTTCCACCATCAGAAACAACAAGCCACAGGAGCTGAGCACGATGCGGAAGTTCACCACCACCGCCCCGATCACCACCGTCCTCGACATCCCCGCCGGCCTCGTCCGGTTCATCGCCGCCGACCGGGCCGACACGACAGTCGAGGTACTGCCCGCCGACGCGTCGAAGAGCCGCGACGTGAAGGTGGCGGAGCAGACCACGGTCGAGTACCACGACGGCGTCCTGCGGATCCAGGCCACGGCGAAGCACCAGATCCTCGGCAGCTCCGGTTCCGTCGAGGTGACGGTCCAGCTGCCCGCCGGGTCCCGCGTCGAGACGAAGGCGGCCAGCGCCGAACTGCGGGGCGTCGGGCGCCTCGGCGCCGTCACCTTCGACGGCGCGGAGGGTGTCGTCAAGCTCGACGAGGCCGCGAGCGTCCACCTCACCACGCACGCCGGGAACGTCACGGTCGGCCGCCTCACCGGCGACGCCGGGATCAGCACCGGCAAGGGCGACATCCGGATCGCCGAAGCCGTGCGCGGCAAGGTCGTGCTGACCACCCAGGCCGGCGACGTCACGGTCGGCGCCGCCGCCGGCGTCTCCGCGTCCCTGGACGCCGGCACCACCTACGGCCGGATCCACAACTCGCTCAAGAACACCGGCGAGCCCGACCTGATCATCCAGGCCACGACCGCCGCAGGCGACATCACCGCCAGCAGCCTGTGACGCCCCTTCGGGCGGCGTAGCCGACATCGGCTACGCCGCCCCCGGCGCGCCCGCCCCTTCCAGACACGCCCCCAGGTATGCGAGTCGACCTTCCAATCACGCGAGATGCCCCGGCGGTCACCGTGATGCCCCGCGAGTCACGCGGGATCCGCGCATACCAGGCCGTCCGGTAGGGCTGGCCCCCCGAAGTTCGCACCGGCGCACAGGATTCCGCCCGGTGGCGTCCGCGCGAAGACTCGGGGACGTGACCACAGACAACCTCGTGCACACCGGCAGCGACTTCGCCCGGCTGAGCCACCGCATCTCCGCCGCCGGCCTGATGCGGCGCCGTCCCGGGTACTACACCGCCCGGATCGCCGTCGTGACCACGCTGTTCGCCGCCGGCTGGGTCGCCTTCGCCTTCCTCGGGAACTCGTGGTGGCAGCTGGCCGTCGCCGCGTTCCAGGCGGTGATGTTCGGCCAGATCGCTTTGCTGTCGCACGATCTCGCGCACAAGCAGGTGTTCCGGCGCCGGCGGCCGACCGAGGTCGCCGGGATGATCGCGGGCAACCTCGGCGTCGGCATGAGCTACGGCTGGTGGATGGACAAGCACACCCGCCACCACGCCAACCCGAACCACGAGGAGCTCGACCCGGACGTCGACCCGGACATCCTGGTGTGGTCGAAGGACCAGGCCCGCGCGGCCCGTGGTGTGCCCGCGTTCATCGGGCGCCACCAGGCGTTCCTGTTCTTCCCGCTGCTCACCCTCGAAGGGCTGAACCTGCACTGGTCCGGCATCCGCGCGGTGCGCAAGCCGGGCCTGCGCCGCCGCGGCGTCGAAGCGGCACTGCTCGCCACGCACTTCGCCGTCTACTTCAGCGCGTTGCTCACGGTGCTCTCGCCGGGCATGGCGTTGCTGTTCTTCGCCGTCCACCAAGGACTCTGGGGTGTCTACATGGGATCGATCTTCGCGCCCAACCACAAGGGCATGCCGACGCTCACCGGCCGCCCGGAGCTCGACTTCCTGCGCAAGCAGGTGCTGACCTCCCGCAACGTCCGCGGCGGCGCGGTCGTCGACGTCGCCCTCGGCGGCCTCAACTACCAGATCGAGCACCACCTGTTCCCGAGCATGCCGTCGCGGCACCTGCGGCAGGCGCAGCCGATCGTCGAGGGCTACTGCGCCGAGCTGGGCATCCCGTACCTGCAGACGAGCCTGGTCGAGTCCTACCGGCAGGCGCTCACCCACCTGCATGAAGCTGGGGCGCCTCTCAGGAACCGTTCGTAGACTCAAGGCATGAGGAAGACGATCGCTGCTCTGCGTGACCTGCCGGCGGCGTTCGGCGCGAAGGCCGCCGGTGCCCGCGCCGAGCGGGTCCGCCGGTCGCCGCAGTTCGACGGCAAGGTGTTCCGCAACGTGGCGCCGCGGCATCCGATGACCGCGGCGTCGATGCGCACCATCTTCCGCGAGATGTTCTTCGGCACCGACCGTGAGCTGCGCAAACCCGGCGGCGCGATCCCGTTGGTCCAGGCCGCGCCGGTCGAGACGGCCGAGGGCCTGCACCTGACCTGGTACGGCCACGCCTCGACGCTGGTGGAGCTGGACGGCGCCCGCGTGCTGCTCGACCCGGTGTGGAGCGACCGCGTCTCGCCGGCGACGTTCGCCGGCCCGCGGCGGCTGCACGAGCCGCCGGTGCCCCTGTCCGGCGTCGGCCGGATCGACGCCGTCGTCATCTCGCACGACCACTACGACCACCTGGACCTGCCGACCATCCGCTCGCTCGTGACGTCGACCGAAGCGCCGTTCTTCGTGCCGCTCGGCGTCGGCGCGCACCTGGAACGCTGGCACGTCCCGGCCGAGCGGATCATCGAGCTGGACTGGCACGAAGAGGCGACGGTCGCCGGCGTCCGGTTCATCTCGACGCCGGCCCAGCACTTCTCCGGCCGCGGCATCACCAACGACGACACGCTGTGGACGTCGTGGGCCCTGATCGGCCCGCGGCACCGGGTCTTCTACACCGGCGACACGGGCTACTTCGACGGCTTCGCGCGGATCGGCGCGGAGCACGGGCCGTTCGACGTCGCGCTGGTCCAGATCGGCGCGTACGCCCCGCAGTGGCCGGACATCCACATGACGCCGGAGGAAGGCGTCGCGGCGGGTCTCGACGTCCGCGCGAAGCTGCTGGTCCCGGTCCACTGGGCGACGTTCTCGCTGGCGATGCACCCGTGGGGTGAGCCGGCGGACCGCGTCTGGACCGAGGCGAAGGCGGCGGACATCCCGCTGGCGATCCCCCGCCCGGGTGAGCGCGTGGACGTCGGCGAGCCGCCGGCGGTCGACGGCTGGTGGCAGGCCCTGTGAAGCTGAAGCTGGACCTCCACGACATCTACAACCGCGGCGGCGAGATCGAGCGCGCGCTGCAGGGGATCATCGACGAAGCCGTCGCCAAGAAAGCGCCGCTCGTCGAGATCATCCCGGGGAAGGGCTCGGGGCAGCTGAAGAAGCACGTCCTGCGGTTCCTCGAGCGCAAGGACATCAAGGCGCTCTACCACCGGATCGAGAAGGACAAGGACAACTTCGGCCGGGTGTTCGTGCACTTCCGCTGGAAGTGACGCTCAGAACCGGCTGTCGTGGCGGGCTTCCGCCCAAGCGCGGTCCCACGCCGCCGCGCGGAGGCGGTCCAGGACGAAGCGGCCGAGGCCGTACAGTGCGGCCAGCACTCCGGTGACGGCGAGCCAGAGCAGGATCGCCGCGAACACGCCGTCGGCGACCGAGGTCGACGGCGAGAGCGGTTCGGTCGTCAGCTCGCCGCGCTGGTCCAGCCACACCGGCAGGTGGGTGCCCTTCGGGCTGCCGGAATCGGCGAGGACGTCGCCCGTGTGGCGCGTGCCGCGGGCGTCGAACCAGGCCGCCGGGACGGTGGTCTGGTCGGCCGGGGCGCCGGCGCCGTCGGTGCTGTAGGTCCGGGTGGGGGCCGCGGCCAGCGAGGTCGCCGTCGCGGGGTGGCGGGTGGTGCGCTCCTGCTCGGCGCGGGCGGTCTGCGCGGCGTAGGTGTCGGAGCCGACCGCGGCCGCGAACGGGAGCGTCAGCAGCGCCCCCGCGACCATCAGCACCAGCAACGCGGCTTCGACGCGGTCACCGAAGCGGGCGAGCGGGTTGCGGCCGGGGAACAACCGGCGCCGGAACCGGGCGATCCGACCTCGCATGCGCGGCACACTCCTCCCCGGGAACACGACTCTGCGCTACCAGTGTGCGCGCGAGGGGCCGGCTTTCTCTCGTGAATGGGACGCGGCCCACCTGTGAACCCGTGCACAACCACCCGGTGGCGCTACTGCGCCGACTATTACCCATCCGACCACAGCCACGGCCGATGGCGTCACGTCGACGGTTACGTGCCGCGTGGGGGTCGGCCTACCTCTGGCCGGATGGGTAACCGGCCACGATCGCCGACGACAACGCGTGAGCGACTTCCGGCCCGTGGACGTCGGTGTGCCCGCGCACGAACCGGTCGGCCCGCAGGTTGTGCGGCACGCCCGGGCGCCACGCGTAACGCCCGCCGACCGGCAGCAGCTCACCCGGCACGGCTTCGGCCGTCGCCTGGGCGCCGTCCCGGCCGATGGCGCCGTAACCCAGCCCCGTGACGCGCGACGCGATCTCGAAGGCGACCCCGGCGACCAGGTCGTACGTCGTGTGCGTGACGAGGATCGGGCCGGTCACGAGGTGCTCGTCGAGCACCCCGCGGTACCCGCCGTGCTCGGCGAAGGCGTGGTGCGACAGCGTCGCCTGCAGCAGGGTGAGCGTGCTCACCGTCCCGGCCGGCCGCGAAGCGGCGGCCGAGGTGACCAGCCGGCCGCCGAAGCCGTGCCCGACCAGGTGCACACGCAGGCCGGGCCGGGCGACCGCGGCGAGCAACGGCGCCAGGCCCCGCTCCCCCACCACACCCGCCCGCGCCTTCATCTCGTAGTACGTCAGGTAGTCGAGCAGCTCCCGCGCGGCTTCGACGAACCCGGACGCCGGTTTCGCGAGCCGGTCCAGCACGGTGCCGCCGGGCAGGGTCAGCAACTCCGTCGACGCGTCTTCGCGGTCCTGCGCGGCCGGGGGCACCACCGACAGCAGCGCGGCGGCGAACGCGGTCCGCGCGGTCGAGCGGGCCGCGAGCGCCGGGACGAGCTCGGCCGCCGCGTCGATGGTCGGCCCGTGCTCGGGCCGCAGTTCCCGCAGCAGGGCGAGCCGCTCCGCCAGACCGGGGGACTCGGCGAACCTCCGCGACGGCCACAGCACGCAGGCGAAGGCGAGCCGCGTTTCGGACACCGCGCGCAGCGAGGCCGCGAGCGCCGCGTAGAGCTGCCGGGCGGTGGCGTGGTCGTCGTCCCAGCCGTGGCTCAGCACGACGAGATCGGTGGTCGCGCTGTCGGCGGCGAGCTCACGCACGGCCGCGCCCCGGTCCCCGGTGAGCCGGCCCGCGCGGTCGAACCCGACCTCCGCGGCCGGGAAACCGGACAGCTGCACGGGCTCCTCCTCGAGCGGCGGGGACCCTGTGAAGTCGCCTTCGCGACGGCTGTCGTTACCGCTCGGCCTTGCCGGACGGGCCGAATGGTGATGTCGCCGATTTCGACGTCGCCGGGCTGCTCGATCGCGAACGCGACGGCGCGCGCCACGGCGTCCGGGCTGATCCCGAGCCGGCCGGTGCGCCGGGCCCCCAGCACGACCGCCGCGCCCCGGGCCGCCGGTTCCGACGCCGTGTCCGCTCCGATGCCGCGCCGATGCCGCTGCCGGCTCCGGTGATCGCGACGACCTTGCCGCCCGGACTGCTCGGCACAGCTCTCCCGGGCTAAAATGACAACTGTCCGGTTACTCCGCAACCTTGTCGGACAGTTGTCCACTTCGCCAGGAAGGGCGGTGCTGCCGTGCCGGGTCGTGAGCGCCGGTCGGACGCGGTCGCCAACCGCGACCGGATCGTCGAGGCCGCGCGGGCCGAACTGAGCGAGTCCAACGGCGCGGCCGACGACCTGAAGCTGCACCGGGTCGCCAAGGCCGCGGATGTCGGGCAGGGCACGCTCTACCGGCATTTCCCGACGCGCGAGCACCTGCTGGCGGAGGTGTACCGGTTCGAGCTGACCCAGCTCGTCGACGCCGTGGCCCCGTTGCTGGCCGAGCACCCGCCGCTCGAGGCCCTGACCTGCTGGCTGGAGCGGCTCGTCGGGTACGCACGCGTCAAACGCGGTGTCATGGCGGCGATCGAGGCGTCGGCGTGGCAGGACCTCTACGCGGACCAGCACCACCGGCTCGACGAAGCGCTCGAGATGATGCTCCAGCGGGGAAAAACCGCCGGCCAGGTACGCGAAGAGGTCGACGCCGCGGACGTCATCCTGCTCCTGGGCGCGTTGTCACGAGTACCCGAAGCGGAGTGGGACGCGCGGGTGCCCAAGATCGTGGCGGTGATCGTCGACGGTCTCCGCCCGCGGTGATCAGAGCCAGTCGTCCGGGCGGGGCCACGGCATCAGCGCGGCCAGCACGTCGCGCGCCGGCTCGGTGACCGAGTACCGGCCGCGGTGGAACAGCAACGGCCGCGCTTCCGACGGTGCGCCCAACGCCGTGACCCGCCCGATCACCACGTAGTGATCGCCGGCTTCGTGCACCGCTTCCAGCTCGCAGTCGATCCAGGTCAGCGCCCCTTCGAGCAGCGGCGCGCCGGACGGCGCGGGCGTCCAGCCGAAGCGGGCGAACTTGTCTTCGCCGCGAGCTCCGAAGACCGCGCTGACCTCCTGCTGGTCCTCGGCGAGGACGTTGATCGCGAACCGGCCGGCCGCGGCGAGCACCTGCCAGGTGCGCGACGACTTCGCCGGGCAGAACAGCACCAGCGGCGGGTCGAGCGACAGTGCGGCGAACGACTGGCAGGCGAAGCCGGCCAGGGTGTCGCCGTCGCGGCCGGTGACCACCGTGACGCCCGTGCAGAAGTGCCCGAGGACACTGCGGAACTCGGTCTGATCGACCGCCATCGCCGTCACGGCGCGCCGGGCGGCCGGGCGCCGACCGAGAAGTCGTGGCCCCACAGGGAAACCGCCGTGCTCTCGCGGGCGATCCAGTTCTCGTCGTCGACCTGCCGGCCCTCACAGCCGAACTCGACGTCGAAGCCGCCGGGGGTCTTCATGTAGAACGACAGCATCAGGTCGTTGACGTGCCGGCCGAGCGTCGCGGACATCGGTACCTTGCGCCGGATCGCGCGGTCGAGGCAGAGGCCGACGTCGTCGGTCTGCTCGACCTCGATCATCAGGTGCACGATCCCGCTCGGCGTCGGCATCGGCAGGAACGCCAGGCTGTGGTGGCGCGGGTTGCAGCCGAAGAACCGCAGCCACGCGGGTGGCCCGTCGGCGGGGCGGCCGACCATCTGCGGCGGCAGCCGCATCGAGTCGCGGAGCCGGAAACCCAGGACGTCACGGTAGAACCGCAGTGACGCCTCGTCGTCCTTTGTAGACAAAACGACATGGCCGAGGCCCTGCTCGCCGGTGACGAACTTGTGGCCGTACGGGCTGACCACCCGCCGGTGCTGCAGCGCGACGCCGTGGAACACCTCCTGGGTGTTGCCGGACGGGTCGTCGAAGCTGATCAGCTCGTCGACGCGGCGGTCGGCCCGCTCCTCCGGGGTGCCTTCCTTGTAGGGCACAGAGGCACTGTCCAACCGGGACCGGATCTCGGCCAGCTCGCCGGCGTTCGCGGCCTCCCAGCCGGTGGTCGTCAGCCGGTCGGCTTCGCCGGGCGAGATCACCAGCCGCGCCGGGAAGTCGTCCATGCGCAGGTAGAGCGCTTCGGGGTTTTCGCCCTTGCCTTCGACCATGCCGAGCACCTTGAGCCCGTATTCGCGCCACGCGGCCATGTCGGTGGCTTCGACGCGGAGGTAGCCCAGTGACCGGATGCCCATCAGGAACTCCCGAGGAAGTCGAGGGCCAGCCGGTTGAACTCGTCGAACTTCTCCAGCTGGGCCCAGTGTCCGCAGCCGCCGAACACGTGCAGCTGCGCGCGGGGAATGGTCTTCAACGCGACCAAGGCGCCGTCGAGAGGGTTGACGCGGTCTTCGCGGCCCCAGATCAGGAGCACGCGCTGGCGCAGGCGGTGGGCCTCGCGCCAGAGCATGCCTTCTTCGTAGGTTTCGGGCTGGGCGAACGACATCCCCATGGCCCGCATCGCGGCGAGCGACTCGGGGGTGTTCGCAGCGGCGAACCGGTCGTCGATCAGCTCGTCGGTGATGAGCGCCTGGTCGTGGACCATGATGCGCAGGAACGCTTCCATGCGTTCCCGGCTGGGTTTCGCGCCGAACTTCCCGAGGTTCTTGACGCCTTCGGTGGGGTCGGGCGCGAAGAGGTTGACGCTCAGCCCGCCCGGCCCCATCAGCACGAGCCGGCCGGCGCGTTTGCCGTGGTTCAGCGCCAAGCGCACGGCCGCCCCGCCGCCGAGCGAGTTGCCGATGAAGTGGGCGGTCTCGATGCCTAGCGTGTCCATCAGACCCACGACGGCGTCCGCGCTGTGGCGGAAGTACTGCGGGTGCTCGGCCGGCTTGTCCGAGCGGCCGAAGCCGGGCTGGTCGACGGCGATCGTCCGGTAGTGCTTGGCGAACTCCGGCAGGTTGCGCCCGAAGTTGCTCCACGCCGACGCGCCGGGGCCGCCGCCGTGCAGCAGGATCACCGTCTCGGCGTGCTCGGCGCCGGCCTCGTGGTAGTGCAGCTTCAGGCCGCCTGCCTGGACGTACTTTCCTTCGGGAGAAGCCATCAGTACATCGCGTTCTCGACGGGGAGCCCGAAGACCCCGGTGCCGTACATGACGTAGGCGCGCTCGGCGTCGTTGGCCGCGTGGACCCGGCCGGCGTGCGCGTCGCGCCAGAAGCGCTGGATCGGCGTGCCGCGCTGGATGGCCCGGCCACCGGAGTTCTCGAAGAGCCGGTCGATCGCGCTGATCGCGCGTTCGGTGCCGCGCACCTGGTCACGCCGGACGCGCAGCCGCAGGTCGCTCGGCAGGCGTTCCTCGCGCTTGGCCATTTCGTACAGCTCGTCGATGTTGCGGGTCAGCTGCAGCCACGCGGCGTCGATCTCGCTGGCGGCCTCGGCGATCCGCACCTTGGCGAACGGGTCCTCTTTGGACTGTTCACCGGCGTACGCGGCGCGCACCCGCTTGCGCTGGTGCTCGACGTGCGCGTCGTAGGCGCCCTGCGCCATGCCGATGATCGGCGCGGTGATCGTGGACGGGTGCACCGACCCGTACGGCAGCCGGTACAGCGGCCCGGGGTTGACGGCCTGGCCCGGCACCCTGCACTTCGACGTCGCGATGAAGCTCAGCGCCCGGTGCTGCGGGATGAAGACGTCCTCGACGACGATGTCGTTGGAGCCGGTGCCGCGCAGCCCGATCGTGTCCCAGACGTCCACAATGGAGTAGTCCGCGATGGGCAGCAGGTACGAGCAGAAGTCGACCGGCTTGCCGTCCTTGAACGCCGGCCCACCGAGCAGCACCCACGTGCAGTGGTCGCTGCCGGAGGAGAAGCTCCACCGGCCGGTCAGCCGGTAGCCGCCTTCGACGACCTCCGCCTTGCCCATGGGGGCGTACGACGAGGAAATGCGCACGTCCTCGTCGTCGCCCCACACCTCTTCCTGCGCCTGAGCGTCGAACAACGCCACGTGCCACGGGTGGACGCCGAGGATGGAGGCGACCCAGCCGGTGGACCCGCACGCGCTCGCGATCAGCTTCACCGCGGTGTAGAAACTCACCGGGTCCGACTCGAAACCGCCGTACGGCTTCGGTTGCAGCATCTTGAAGAACCCGGTCTCCTGCAGGGCCTTGACGGACTCTTCGGGGACGCGTCGCGCGTCCTCGGTGTCCTGGGCCCGTTCCCGCAGGACCGGCAGGAGGTCCCGGACCCCGGCGATCACCTGCTCGCTCATGCGCGGCCCTCGCTGACGCTCGGGCCGGCCTGAGCGGCGCGCGCAGTGTTTGATGATTCGCTCGCAAGCTCGCTCATGCGCAGTCCTCTCTTTCTCGCTGCGCCAAGACTAGAACACGTTCTCGTTTTTGTCGAGAACGCCCTGCGCCAAGGCCGAGTTGATCCCCGCCCTGCGGCCGGAAAACACGCAGTCGGCCAGCGAGAGACCGCTGACGTAGGACCTGGAACAGATTCCCACCGCGGTGCGCCCGGCGGCGTACAGCCCCTTGATCGGCGCGCCCTCGGCGTCCCGGACCGCGCCGGTGTCCTCGTCGACGACCAGGCCGCCGAGCGTCAGCATCGGCGTCGGGTACCCGAGGTTGGGCCGCACCGAGACGTCGATGAGCGAGAACGGCGGGTTGTCGAGGCGCCGGGCGAACTCGGCGGGTTTGCCCATCGGGTCCTCGGCGCCGTGGTAGGCCTCGACGCTCGCGCGCAGGCCCTGGGGGTCGACCCCGGCCTTGTGTGCCGCTTCTTCGACCGTCGCGCCGGTGACCCGCCCGCGGCGCAGCAGGAACCGCAGCTGCAGGCCCTGGAACCACTGGCTCTGCTTGGCGCCGTCGCGCCGCGCCTCGGCGACGATCGGCGCGTCGACGAGCAGCCAGCCCTGGCCGTCGTGCCGCTCGATCAGCCGCTCGCCGACGGCCGCGCCGTAGCGCGACTCGTCGATGATCCGCCGCCCGCCGGCGTCGACGATGATCCCGCCGAGGAACGCGCTCGGCGGCGTCACGAACCGCCACGCCGAGATCCGGCCCAGTTCCGCGGTCGCGCCGCCGGCTTCGACGCCCATCCGGATGCCCGAGCCGTCGTCGGCGGCCGTGCCCAGCGGCAGCCCGCCGCGGTAGGCGGGCGCGTGTTCGCGGACCATCCCGCGGTTGGCGATGAACCCGCCGGCGGCGAGCACGACCCCGCGTCGCGCGGTGATCCGCAGCTCGCGGGCGTGCGCGCGTTCGAGCCGTTCGACCCGGCGGTGCAGGGGTTTCCGCAGTGCCGGGACGTAGATGCCGGGCTTGGCGGAGTACCGCGCGAGCCGCCCGTGCCGGGCCTTCACCGAAGCCGGGGCGTCGCGAAGGGTGTCCGCGACCAAGCCGGTGACGACACCCTGCTCCGTGATCAGCGAACGCACCCGCGTCTGCGACAGCACCCGGATACCGCGTCGCCGCACGGCTTCCGCGAGCCGGGTCATCAGCATCTTCCCGGACGTGCCGGGTCCTTTGACGCGGTGTCCGCGCGGCGCCGGGTTCGCCGCGTCGCGGAACCCGCCGGCGGCCTCGCTCCCGGAGTAGTACAGGTAGTGCTCGTCACTCGGGTACGACGTCTTGTACGGGCAAAGGCTGCCTTCGAACGGGACGCCGTTGCCCTCCAGCCAGGTGATCATCTCGCGGCTGCCCTCGCAGAAGCGCCGCAACGTCTTTTCGGAGACGACGTCCCCGGCTTCGAGGCGCAGGTAGTCGTACATCGCGTCGACGGAATCGTCCACGCCCGCCTCTTGCTGCTGGCCGGTTCCGCCGCCCGCGTAGACCACGCCACCGCTCACCGCGCTGGCGCCACCGCCGGCGAAGCGCTCGACGATGACGACGTCCGCACCGGCGTCGGCGGCTTCGAGGGCAGCACACGCGCCGGCCGCCCCGAACCCCACGATGACCACGTCCGCGACGAGTTCGTCCATGGTTCGTTACCCTAGAACTGAAACACGTTCTCGTCTATGGTGGCCGAAAGCGACCCTCAACTGGATACTTGTCTTGTGGAACACGTTATAGGTGAGGTGGCATGACGGAGCAGTTCGACGTCGTCGTGGTCGGCAGCGGCGCTGCCGGGATGACCGCCGCGCTGGCCGCGGCTCACGGCGGCCTGAGCGTCGTACTCCTGGAGAAAGCGGCCTGTTTCGGCGGCTCGACCGCACGCTCCGGCGGCGGGGTCTGGCTGCCGGGCAACCACGCGTTGCGCGCCGCCGGGATCGACGAGCCGCCCGAGCGGGCGCGCGAGTACCTCGCCTCGATCGTCGGGGACGTCGTCCCGGCCGTCCGGCGCGACACGTTCCTCGCCCACGGCCCCGAGGTGCTGCGGTTCGTCTGCGACCACACCCCGCTGGAGTTCCGCTGGGTCCGCGACTACAGCGACTACCACCCCGAGGCGCCCGGCGGGCGGCCCGGCGGCCGGTCGGTCGAGCCCGTCGCGCTCGACGGCCACCTGCTCGGCGACGACCTGGCACACCTCGAACCGCCCTACAGCGCTCCCCCGCTCGGCGTGCCCATCACCCAGGCCGACTACCGCTGGCTCAGCCTGCTGGCCCGCCACCCCCGCGGCGTCGTCCGGCTGCTGTCGCTCGGCACGCAGTGGCTGGCCGGCCGGCTCCGGCGGCAGCACCTGCTGGCCATGGGGCAAGCGCTTGCGGCCGGCCTGCGGATCGGCCTGACCAGGGCGAACGTCGAGGTCCGGCTCAACACGGCGCTGGTCGACCTGCAGGTCGAGGGCGACCGGGTCACCGGGGTGGTCACCTCGCAAGGAGTCATCGCGGCCCGCCGCGGCGTGATCCTCGCCAGCGGTGGCTTCGAGCAGAACCTCGAGATGCGCGAGAAGTACCAGCGCGCCCCGATCGGCACCGACTGGACCGTCGGCGCGGCCGCCAACACCGGCGACGGCATCACCGCCGGCCTCAAGCTCGGCGCGGCCCTCGACCTGATGGACGACGCCTGGTGGGGCCCGACGCTGCCGCTCACCGGCGGCCCGTGGTTCGCGCTGGCCGAGCGCTCGCGGCCGCGGTGCGTCATGGTCGACGGGCGCGGGCAGCGGTTCGTCAACGAGTCGGCGCCCTACGTCGAGGCCGTGCACGCGATGTACGGCGAGGGCGACGGCCCCGGCGAGCACATCCCGACCTGGCTGGTGTTCGACCAGCGCTACAAGGACCGGTACATGTTCACCGGCGTCGGGCCGCGCCAGCCGCTGCCCGGCCGCTGGTTCAAGGCCGGGATCGCGGTCAAGTCGTCGACACTGGCCGGGCTGGCCGAAAAGATCGAGGTCCCGGCCGAGGCATTGGAAGCCACCATCGAGCGGTTCAACGGCTTCGCGCGCAACGGCGTCGACGAGGATTTCCAGCGCGGGCTCAGCACCTACGACCACTACTACGGCGACCCGCGCAACAAACCCAACCCCAGCCTCGGCCCGCTCGACAAGGCGCCGTACTACGCGGTGAAGATCGTGCCCGGCGACCTCGGCACCAAGGGCGGGCTGCGGACCGACGAACACGCCCAGGTCCTGCGCGAGGACGGCTCGGTCGTGCCGGGTCTGTTCGCCGCGGGCAACGTCAGCGCGGCCGTGATGGGCCGCACGTACGCCGGACCGGGCGCGACCATCGGCCCCGCCATGGTGTTCGGCTACCTTGCGGCGACGCGGCTGGCGAACGAAGATCAGAGGACCACGGGAGGGCAGCGATGACGCAGGAATCGGTACGCACCATCTACGCCGGTGAGCCACCGACCCGGTTCGCCCGGGGCTGGCACTGCCTGGGGCTGGCCGCGCGCCTCCGCGACGGGAAACCGCACGCCATCACCGCGTTCGGCACCAAGCTGGTGGTGTTCGCGGACTCCCACGACGAGCTGCACGTGCTCGACGGCTACTGCCGGCACATGGGCGGCGACCTCACCCAGGGCACGGTCAAGGGCGACGAGATCGCCTGCCCGTTCCACGACTGGCGCTGGAACGGCACGGGCAAGTGCGTCGCGATCCCCTACGGCAAGCGGGTTCCGCTGCGCGCGCGGACGCGCTCGTGGCAGACGCTGGAGCAGAACGGCCAGCTGTTCGTGTGGCACGACCCGGAAGGCAATCCGCCGCCGGACGAGCTGGCGATCCCGCGGATCGAGGCGGCCTACAGCTCCGAGTGGAGCAACTGGACGTGGGACTCGATCTTCATCGACGGGTCCAACTGCCGGGAGATCATCGACAACGTCGTGGACATGGCGCACTTCTTCTACATTCACTACGCCTACCCGACCTATTTCAAGAACGTCTTCGAAGGTCACATCGCGACCCAGTACCTGAACACCAAGGGCCGCCCGGACATGGGCATGGCGTCCAACTACGGCGGCGAGGACAACCTGCTGCGGTCGGAGGCGTCGTACTTCGGGCCGTCCTACATGATCAACGACCTGGTGAACTCCTTCCAGGGGTACGAGATCCAGAGTGTGCTGATCAACTGCCACTACCCCGTGTCGCCGACGTCGTTCGTGCTGCAGTACGGCATGAAGGTCAAGAAGCAGGACGGGCTTTCGGACGAGCACGCCGACAAGATCGCGGCGAAGCTGGCGAAGGGCATCGGCGCCGGGTTCCTGCAGGACGTCGAGATCTGGAAGCACAAGACGCAGATCGAGAACCCGCTGCTGTGCGAAGAGGACGGTCCGGTCTACCAGCTTCGCCGCTGGTACCAGCAGTTCTACGTCGACGCCGCCGACGTCACCGAGGACATGACCCGGCGCTTCGAGTTCGAAGTGGACACGTCGAAGGCGAACGAGGCGTGGGCGGCCGAGGTGGCGGAAAACCTGGCCAGGCAGAAGGCGGAGGCCGAGGTGTGACCACTCCGGAGACCGTCGAGTTCCTGACCGGCGGGCTGCGGCCGCACGAGTGCCGCGCCTGCGGGACCCGCGTGCTGGTGAAGAAGAACAGCATCAACCACACCAGCATCCAGTGGATGACGAACGCGGCCGAGAGCTGCCCGGTGTTCGCCGACGCCGAGGGCCCGACCGCGTTGCTCGACACCTGCCCGAAGCTCTCGGACAGCATCGACGACGCGGTGCGCGAAGGCACGCTGGCGGTCGCAGATGGCTGAGCGGGTCTACACCCTGACGGTCGCCGACGTCGTCGTCGAGACGCCGGACGCGCGCTCGGTGGTGTTCGAGATCCCCGGCGAGCACGCGTCGGCGTTCACGTATTCGGCGGGGCAGTTCCTGACGCTGCGGATCCCCAGCGAGCGGACCGGCTCGGTCGCGCGGTGCTATTCGTTGTCGAGCGCACCACACGAGAACCGCGTCCAGGTGACGGTCAAACGCACCGACGGCGGGTACGGGTCGAGCTGGATCTGCGACGAGCTGCGGGCCGGGATGACCCTGGACGTGCTGGCGCCGGCCGGGGTATTCACGCCGTCCTCCGTGGACGAAGACTTCCTGCTGTTCGCCGCGGGCAGCGGGATCACGCCGGTGATGGCGATCCTGAAGACGGCGCTGGAACAGGGTTCCGGGCGGGTCGTGCTGGTCTACGCGAACCGCGACGAGGCGTCCGTGATCTTCGCCGGCGAACTGGCCCCACTGGCCAAACGCTACGGTGACCGACTGGTCGTCGTCCACTGGCTGGAGAGCGTGCAGGGCCTGCCGGACGTGCCGCAGCTGCGCGGTCTGGCTTCCGCGTATACGTCGCACGAGGCGTTCCTGTGCGGCCCGGCACCGTTCATGGCGGCCGTGAAAGAGGCGCTCGGGCAGCTCGGCGTGCCGCGGGACCGGGTACACGTCGAGAAGTTCACGTCGTTGTCGGGGAACCCGTTCGAAGCGGTCGTCGAGGAAGAGCCGGTCTCCAACCCGGATGAGGCTCCGGCGTCGTTGACCGTGACGCTCGACGGCGAGACGCGGTCGATGGCGTGGCCGCGGCGCCGCAAGCTGCTGGACCACCTCCTCGACGCGGGACTCGACGCGCCGTATTCGTGCCGCGAGGGACAATGCAGTGCGTGCGCGTGCCGGATCGTGACGGGTGAGGTGAAGATGCTGCACAACGAGGTCCTCGACGCCGAGGACCTCGCCGACGGCATCGTGCTCGCCTGCCAGTCGCTGCCGGTCACCGACGACGTCTCGATCAGCTACGAATAGGAGCACCCGTGCCCATCGACCCGGCCGTCGCCATCGGTGCCGAAATCGGCGAAGTGAGCTTCGCCTGGACGTCGTCGGACGTGCTGCTCTACCACCTGGCGCTGGGCGCGGGCCCGGACGAACTGCGCTACACCTACGAGCGTGACCTGGTCGTCGTCCCGACGTTCGCGACGGTCGCGGCCAACCTGCGCGTGTTCGAACCGCCGGCGGTGTCGTTCCCGGGCGTCGAGGTCGACCTGGCGAAGGTGCTGCACGGCAAGCAGGAGATCACCCTGCACCGGCCGATCCCGGTCGAGGGCAAGGCGGTGGCCCGGTCCCGGGTCGCGGACGTCCACGACAAGGGCAAGGCGGCCGTGATCATCCAGGAGGTCGACGTCACCTCGGCCGACGGCAGTCCTCTGTGGACGGCCCGGTCGAGCATCTTCGCCCGCGGCGAAGGCGGCTTCGGCGGCTCGCGAGGCCCCTCGGACCGCATCGACTGGCCTACGCGGGACCCGGACGTCGTCATCGAGACGCCGACGTTGCCGCAGCAGGCGTTGCTGTACCGCCTGTGCGGCGACCGCAACCCGCTGCACGCGGACCCGTCGTTCGCCGCGGCGGCGGGCTTCCCGCGCCCGATCCTGCACGGGCTGTGCACCTACGGCGTGGTGGCGCGCGTCCTGATCAACGAGTTCCTCGACGGCGACGTGTCGCGGGTGGGCTCGTTCGCGACCAAGTTCGCCGGCGTGGTGTTCCCGGGCGAGACCCTGCGGATCAGGGTGTGGCGCGGCGACGACCGGCTGCTGGTGAGCGCGTCGGCCGTGGACCGGGAGGACGCGCCGGTACTGGCGGACACGGTCCTGACGTTCACCTAGCGGGTCCGCCGCGGCTTGTCGTGAGTGGTTAGGGCGGTTAGAACCGCCCTAACCACTCACGACGACCGGAGCGTGGCCCGCGTCACTCGTGTCCATGGGCTGATCTCCCTGTCACCGGCGCGCTACCGTGGACGGGGAGCGACCTCGGGAGGACGGGACACGATGCCGGAATACTTCGTGGTGCGGGGCGCGGTCGAGCACGGCGATCAGCGCGGCCGGGAGCTGGGCTTTCCCACGGCCAACATCGCTCTCCGTGACCAGGACGGGTCCGTCGGCGACGGTGTGTGGGCGGGCTGGGTGCAGCGCGGGGACGGCACCCGCGTCGCGGCGGCCGTGTCCGTGGGGCGGCGGCCGACCTACTACGGGGCCGACGGCTACCGGCTGCTCGAAGCGCATCTGCTGGAGTTCACCGGCGACCTCTACGACGAGACCCTCGTCGTCTGGCTCGGCGCCCACCTGCGCGACCAGCAGGCCTACGCCTCCGCCGAGGACCTCATCACCGCGCTCAAGAACGACATCGCCGTCGCGACGCAGTGGACCGCCGAGCACCCCGCCGCGTCGCTGCCCGAACCCGGGGACAGCCCGCTCGGCGAGGTCCGGCGTGTCGCCGGCTAGTCACCAGGCCGCGGCCAGGAGCAGGTAGCCCATCCCGGCGCCCATCACCACGCGGCAGGCCGCGCGCGAAGTGTGCCCGGACACCGCCGCCGCGGGGCCGCGCACCATGGCCACGCCGGTGCGCGCCGCGTCGAAGACGAAGTAGGCCGCCGCGGCCACCGCGAGCACCGGCACCGCCAGCCTGGTGTCCATTGTGGACATCGTCAGCCAGGGGCCGTGGGTCATGCCTTCGTGCGGCATCGCTGTGACCATGTAGAGCATCGCCGCCGCGGACAGCGCGTGGTGCGCGCAGCCGGACTGGCGCCCGCGCCACCAGGCGAGCGCGAACCAGCCCGCCGTCAGCACCAGGACCGCCTGCCAGCCGGCCGCCGGGATCGGGCCACCGACCGGCGAGAGCATCGCCACCATCGCGACGACCAGCAGCAGCTCGGCCAGGTCGCCGTTGCGGACCCCCTGGCCGAGGCGGACGTAGTCGAGCCGGACGAGCCGCAGCACGCAGGGCAGCGCCAGCACGGCGAAGACCACGGTGAGCGCCCAGTCCACGCCGGCCATCAGGGGACGGCCGGCGGCTCGGCGGGTGCACGCATGGCGGCCTCACTCTGCGTCGCGGACAGTCCCTCCACCGTGACATCCGGAGCGCACCCACACCAGCCGTCAAAGAGGTGAAGCCCGGTGACCCACAAGAGGGACCCGTCAGTCACTCGTGAGGACGAGCCCGCTCGTCGGCACGCCGGTACCCGCTGTGACCAGCACGCGGGACACGTCCCGCACCTGGTTGGCGGCGTCCCCGCGCAGCTGCCGGACACCCTCCGCGATGCCGTTCATGCCGTGGATGTAGGCCTCGCCGAGCTGGCCGCCGTGCGGGTTGAGCGGCAGTGTGCCGTCGAGTTCCAGCGCGCCGCCGGCGATGAAGTCCTTCGCCTCGCCGCGGCCGCAGAAGCCCAGCTCCTCCAGCTGCATCAGGACGTACGGCGTGAAGTGGTCGTACAGCACCGCGACGTCCACATCGGACGGTCCGAGCCCCGACTGGGCCCACAGCTGCCGGCCCACGACGCCCATCTCCGGCAGCGCGGCCAGGTCGTCGCGGTAGTAGCTGGTCATCACGTACTGGTCCGGCCCGCTCCCCTGCGCCGCCGCGGCGATGACCGCCGGCGGGCGGGCCAGGTCCCGGGCGCGTTCGACGCTGGTGACGACCAGCGCGACCCCGCCGTCACTCTCCTGGCAGCAGTCGAGCAGGTGCAGCGGCTCCGCGACCCAGCGCGACCCCTGGTGCTCCTCGAGGGTGATCGGCCGGCCGTGGAACCAGGCGTTCGGGTTGGTCGCCGCGTGCTTGCGGTCGAGCACCGCGATGCGGCCGAAGTCCTCGCTCGTCGCGCCGTAGTCGTGCAGGTACCGCCGCGCGACCATGGCGACCGTCGCGGCCGGGGTCGCGATGCCCATCGGGTAGTGGAACGCGTTGTCCACACCGGACGAGTTGACCTGGCCGGCCGCCGCCGAGGACACCTGGCCGAAGCGCATGCCCGAACGTTCGTTGAACGCCCGGTAGGCGACCACGACGTCGGCGACGCCGGTCGCCACCGCCATCGCGGCCTGCTGCACGGTCGCCGCCGCCGCGCCGCCGCCGTAGTGGATCCGGCTGAAGAACTTGAGTTCGGGGATGCCGAGCTCACGCGCGAGCGCGATCTCCGCGTTGCCGTCCATGGTGAACGAGACCAGGCCGTCCACATCGGACGGCCGGAGCCCGGCGTCGGCCAGGGCGTGCGACACGCATTCCGCGGCCAGCCGCAGCTCGGTGCGCCCGGAGTCCTTCGAGAACTCCGTCGCGCCGATGCCGGCGATGGCCGCCTTGCCCGAGAGCGTCACGGCAGCGTCACCTCCACGGTCCCGGCGACGTGCTCGCCGAGACTGTCCACACCGGACACCGCCACCACGGCGTCGCGGCCGTCACACGAGACCACGCGGCCGGTGAACGTCAGCGTGTCGTAGGCGTAACACGGCACACCGAGGCGGATCTTGATCGACCGGATCAGCGCCTCCGGGCCGGCCCACTCCGACACGAACCGCTGGACCAGGCCGGTGTCGGTGAGGATGTTGAGGAAGATGTCCTTGGAGCCGCGCCGCACCGCGGCGTCGCGGTCGTGGTGGACGTCCTGGAAGTCGCGGGTGGCCAGCGCCGTGCTGACCACGAACGTCGGGGTCGCCTCGATCGTCAGCGGCGGCAGCTCGGTTCCTTCGGCGACGGTCATCGGGTCACCTTCCAGGCGGGCAGGGTCAGGTCGTCGTCCACCTTCACGAAAGCGGCTTCCACCGGAAGTCCGATGTGGACTTCTTCCGGCGCCGCGTCCAGCAGTTCGGCCATCACGCGCACGCCTTCCGCCAGCTCCACCAGCGCCACGACGAACGGGAGGTCCTTGCCCGGCACCGGCGGGTGGTGGTGCACGACGTAGCTGAACACCGTGCCGCGACCGCTCGCCACGACGTAGTCCGGCTTGGCGTCGAGGTCGCCGTCCGGCGGCATCGGGCCCGGCGGGTGGCGCAGCGTCTCGCCCCAGCGCTGGATCCGCAGCTCCCCCGCTTTCAGGCCGTCCCAGAAGAACTCCGTGTCCTTGCTGATCACCGGCCGCAGCACCGGCGCCGGCGGCGGTTTCGGCGCGGGCGGCCGGAACTTGAGCACCCGGAACATCATCTCCGCGACCGGCTCGTCCTCGACGTACCACTTCACGCGCGTGGTGACGAACCAGCCTTCGCCCAGCGCGGTCTTCTTGGGACCGACCACGCTTTCCAGCGCGGTCCGCGCTTCGACCTGCTCGCCGTGGCGCAGGTAGCGGTGATACGCCTGCTCGGAGTTGGTCGCGACGACGGAGGTGAACCCGGCTTCGTCGAGCAGCTCCATCATCAGGCCGAGCGGGTCGTCGCTGCCGCGGAGCGCGTGCAGGCGGCCCATCGTCCACACCTGGGCCATCGCCGGTGGGGCCACGAGTCCCTTGTGGACGCTCTTCGCCGCGAACTCCGGGTCGACGTACACCGGGTTGTCGTCGCCGATCGCCTCGGTCCAGTTGTTGACCATCGCCTGGTTGACGGGGTCGCGCGCGAGGCGCGGCGCGCATTCGCCCCGGGCGGTGATCTCCGCCGTTTTTTCCAAGATGGCGGCTTCGGTGATCTTGCCGGTGATCTTGTCGGTCATCGTGGCACCCTCGGCAGTCCCAGGCCGATCGAGGAGATCAGCTCCCGTTGGATCTCGCTCACCCCACCGCCGAACGTCAGCACGATGTTGCGTTTGGCCTGCAGGTCCAGCCATTCCGCCAGCTCCGCGGTGTCCGGGTCGGCCAGGTCGCCGTGCCGCCCGATGAGCTCCTCCATCGACCGGCCGATCCGCTGGATGACCTCGGAGCTGAACACCTTGGTCGCGGACGCGTCGGCGACGACGACCGGCGCGCTGGCGGAGGACGCGGCGACCTGCCAGTTCAGCAGCTCGTTGACCCGCGTCACGGCGAAGGCGTCGGCCAGCACGGCGCGGACGTCCGGCAGGTCCAGCAGCGCGTGCGCGGCGGCCCAGGTCCGCACCCGGTCGTACAGGCCGCCGATCCGCCCGGCCGGCCCGAGCATCACGCGCTCGTGGTTGAGCTGCGTCGTGATCAGCCGCCAGCCCTCGTTCTCCTTGCCCACCAAGCGGTTCACCGGCACGCGGACGTCCGAATAGTACGTCGCGTTGACGTGGTGGGCGCCGTCGCAGGTGATGATCGGCGTCCACGAGTAGCCGGGGTCGGTCGTGTCCATGATGAGGATCGAGATGCCCTTGTGCCGCGGCGCGTCCGGCGCGGTCCGCACGGCGAGCCAGATGTAGTCGGCGTCGTGACCACCGGTGGTGAAGATCTTCTGGCCGTTGACGACGTACTCGTCGCCGTCGCGCACCGCCGTCGTCCGCAGCGCCGCGAGGTCCGTGCCGGCCTCGGGTTCGGTGTAACCGATGGCGAAATGGATCTCGCCGGCCAGGATCTTGGGCAGGAAGAAGGACTTCTGTTCGTCGGTGCCGTACTGCTGCAGGGTCGGCCCGACCGTCTGCAGGGTCACCGACGGCAGCTGGACGTCGGCGCGCGAGGCCTCGTCGACGAACAGGTGCTGTTCGATCCCGCCGAAGCCCTGCCCGCCGTACTCGACGGGCCAGCCGACGCCGAGCCGGCCGTCGCGGCCCATCCGGGCGACGATCTCGCGGAACACCGGCCCGTGCCGTTCGCGGCGCATCGCCTGGCGTTCCTCCGGGCTGATCAGCCCGGCGAAGTACTCGCGCAGCTCGGTGCGCAGTTCTCGTTGCGCCGTGGTCAGTTCGACGTGCATCGCGCTCACCCCGCCACTCGTTCGCCGAGCCTGCCGAGCCGGTGCGCGGTGCCGCCGAGCGCCCGGCCGAGATCCTTCACCTGCGACGAATACCGGTGCAGTGGATAGCTTTCGTCGACGCCGACGCCGCCGTGCAGGTGGTGGCAGGTCGCCAGCGCGACCGGCGCCTGCACGGCGAGCCAGTAGGCGGCGACGTCCAGTTCGGCGCCGGAGTCGAGGCCCGAAGCCAGCCGCCACACCGCCGACGTCACGGCCAGGTGCACGGTCCGCGCGGCGACGTAGACGTCCGCGATCTGGCCGGCCACGGCCTGGAACGTCGCGAGTGGACGGCCGAACTGGGTCCGCTCGCCGACGTGCTTCACGGTCAGCGCGAGCGCCCCGGCCAGCAGGCCGTCACCCAGGGCCAAGGCGCCGGCCAGCGCGAACCGGTGCAGCGTCGCGACCGCGCCCTGGTCGGCGAGCAGGTCGGACTCCTCGACGGCGACGTCGTCGAAGCGCACCGTGCACTCCGGCGTCCCGGCGGAGTTGCGCGTCGGGACCAGCGTGACGCCGTCGGCGCGCGGATCGACCAGGAAGACGGCGGTGCCGCCAGGGGTCGTCACGGGCGTCAGGATCCGGGTGGCTTCCCCGGCGTAAGGGACGGCTGTCTTGACGCCGCTGAGCAGCCAGTGGCCGTCACCCGCCCGGGTGGTCGTCGCCGGTTGGGCGGTGAGCGGCGCGGACGGCTCGTGCAGCGCCGCGGTGAGCAGCGCCTCCCCGGCCGCGACCTGCGGCAGCAGCTCCGCGCGCTGCCCGGGCGTGCCGAGCGTCTCCACCGGCAACACCCCCAGGGCGAGCGCGGCGTAAGCGGGCACGGGCGCGGCGACGCGGCCGACCTCGGTCAGCACTTGGGCGACCTCCGCGACGCCCAGGCCGTCGCCCTCCAGGTCGGGGGGCAACGCGAGCGCCAGCAAGCCCGCGTCGGCGAGCGCGCGCCAGGGGTCGTCGGTGCTCAGCACCTTCGCGGTGAGTGCGCTGATCTCTGTCTGCGTATCGTCAAGGGTGAAGTCCACGCCTGTCCTCCGGATCGGCGCAATACTGAAACCTGTTCTAGTCTTAGTCGGAAACGTCCTGGACGGCAACCCCTTGGAGGAGCGGAATGCCGGTGATCGAACCGGGCAGCGCAGGCTGGCGCGCGACCCGGCGGCTGGTCACCGTGCCGCCGACCGCCGGCGTGCCCGACCCGGTTCCCCTCGACCTGCCCGGCCGCGGCAAGACGGTCGTCACCGACGTCGGCCCGCGGCACGCGCCCGCGCTGGTACTGCTGCACTCGGTGGCCTGCACCGGCTTGCTGACCTGGTACCCGGCCCTCGAGCGGCTGGCGCGGCACTACCGGGTCGTCGTGTTCGACCAGCGGTGGCACGGGCAGGGCATCCGCTCGCCGGAGTTCCGGCTCACCGACTGCGCCGGCGACGTCACCGCCGTCGCCGACGCGCTGGGCATCGGGCAGTTCGCCGTCGGCGGCTACTCGATGGGCGGGATGGTCGGTCAGCTCGTCGCCCACGCGGAACCAGAACGTGTTACCGGATTGGTGCTGTGCTCGACGGCGAGCAACTTCCGCCGCGGCCTGCGCCAGCGTGTCGCCCTCGACGTCTTCGGCCGGACGCTGACGCAGCTGCGCGAGCGCATCCGGCTCGGCACGATCCCCGGCGAGCCGCGCCGCGAGCGGCTCGCCCGGCTCGAAGACCACCGGTGGGCCCTGCGGGAGTTCCGCTCGACCACGCCGTGGGAGATCGCGGTCGCCCTCGACGAGATCGGCCGGTTCGACTCGACGCCGTGGCTGCACACGCTGCGGCTGCCGACCGCGGTCGTCGTGACCACCCGGGACCGGTTCATCGCCCCGGACCACCAGCGGTCGCTCGCGCGCCGGATCCCGGACGCGGCGACCTACGAGATCCCGGCCGGGCACGCCGCCTGCGTGCTGGCCGCCGCCCGGTTCGTGCCCGCGCTGCTAGCGGCGGTCACGTCAGTGCACGCGCGATAGGAGCTCACGATGGGACGTTTCAGCCTGCCCGACCAGAAGCCCGGCGGCCTGGATTCACCGGTCACCGCGGCGGCGATGAAGTACGGGGCGAAGGCCCAGGTCGCGGTCTTCCGGCTGACCGGCGGGCGCGTCGGCGCCAAGTGGCGGATCGGCGCCGGCTTCCGCAAACCGGTGCCGACGCTGCTGCTGGAGCACCGCGGGCGCAAGTCGGGCCGGCTGTTCACCACACCGTTGCTGTACCTGCGTTCCGGTGAGGACATCGTGCTCGTCGGATCCCAGGGCGGGCTGCCGCGGCACCCGCAGTGGTACTTCAACCTGGTCGCGCACCCCGAAACCCGCGTCCACCTCAAGGGCCGCCGCGGTGTCCCCGTCACGGCGCGCGTGGCCGGGCCGCAGGAGCGCGCCGGACTCTGGCCGCGGCTGGTCGAGCTGTACGCGGACTTCGCCAAGTACCAGGCGTGGACCGAGCGGGAGATCCCGGTGGTGGTGCTCAGCCCCCGCCAGGCGCGGCTTTGAGCAGCCCGGCCATTGCGTCCGGGAGCGCGTCGGCGAGCGGCCACAGGTCCTTGACCAGCTCGCGCGCGCCGATCAGGCCGACGTGCACCTTGCCCGCGTTGGACAGCACGGTGACGTTCAGCCCGGCGCCGTGGAAGACCGGCCCGAGCGGGTAGAGGCCGGTGATCCGCGCGCCGAGCAGGTAGAGCGGCATCGGCGGGCCGGGCACGTTGGAGACGACCAGGTTGTGCACCACCGGGTGCTTTTCGGCCAGCCGCAGCGCCGAGTAGGCGCGCACCGCCATGCCGAACGCCGTCGCCGCGGAGAACTGCGCCCAGTCCTGCAGCATGTCGGCGTCGATGTCGTAGTGGTGGTCCTTGGACAGCCGGTTCGCCTCCGCGAGGAAGAACACCCGCGCGGCCGGGTCGGCCAGATGCGTCGGCAGGGAGGCGAAGAACGCGGAGACCTTGTTGCTGCCGTGCTCGCGTTCGGTCCGGTCGTGCACCGACACCGGGACGGTCGCGACCAGCGGATCGTCCGGCAGCTCACCGCGCGCGCCGAGGAAATCCCGCAGCGCGCCGGCGACGAGCGCGAGCACGACGTCGTTGACCGTGACCCCGAAAGCGTTCTTCACGTGCTTGACGTCGTCGAGTTCGAGCTGGGCGAAGGCGACGCTGCGGTGGCCGGTGATCGTGCCGTTGAGCGAGGTCCGCGGCGCGGTGAACGGGATCGGCATCCCCTTGCCGCGCAACGCTTTCCCGAGCCAGCGCGGGACGAGCTCCAGCAGGTCCGGCAGCAACCGCGCGACTTCCAGCGGGCCCTTCACGACGTTGAAGACGCTGGAGCGCAGGAGGTCGAACCCGGCCGGGACGCTCGCGTTGGCCCGCTCGGTGACCTCCGGCGCCGGCGCGTCGGGCTCCACCCCGGCCAGGTAGGTGATCAGGCTGGCGCCACTCACGCCGTCGACGCTCGCGTGGTGCATCTTCAGCAGCACCGCGATCTCGCCGTCGGCCAGGCCTTCGATGACGTAGAGCTGCCACAGCGGGTACGCCCGGTCGAGCTGCTGGCCCGCGATGTGCGCGCAGAGCTCGGCCAGCTCGACGCGGTCGCCGGGGGCGGGCACGCCGATGCGGTGGACGTGGTGGTCGAGGTCGAAGTCCTCGTCCTCGACCCAGACGGGGTGACTGAGGTTCCAGAGTGGATTGTGCAGTTTGCGGCGGAATGCCGGGATCACCCGGACCCGTTCTTCCAGGCGCTGTTTGAGCTTCGCGAAGGTGTAGCCGCCGGGGACGGTCGAGCCGTCGAGGGTCATCAGCCCGCAGACGTGCAGGACCTGCGACGACGTCTCCAGGTAGAGGAAGCTCGCGTCGAGGCCGCTCAGTCTCTGCATGAGGCCCAGCGTAAGCCACTTCCCGTGAGCGGCGCGTCACCCTACTCGTCGGTACCATGGCTGAGGTGCAGCCGAACTTCCTGATCCGCCGCGCGGTCCAGCTCGGCCTCGCCGCGAACGCGCTCCGCCCGCTGCGAGCGCGTTCGACGTCGATCCCGGCGTTCTTCGCCGGGTGGCTGACGAGCGAGCTCGCGCCCCAGTTCCTGGCGTTGACGGCCGCGGACACGGCGCTCCACCTGGCGCGTCACGGCGCGCGCGACCGGTCGACTCAAGCCGGCCTGGCGCTGGCCGCGGCCACGGCGGTGGGCCTGGGCGCGTCGATCCGCACGGGCCACGGCGCGCGCGACGAGATCGAGCGGGCGCTTCGGGAAGCCCTCGGCGACGACTACGCCGAAGAGCTGGGCCGCTCCGACCTGGGCCTGCCGTGGGGCGAGCTGGCGCTGCCGTTCCGGATGGGCGCGCCGGACGTCAAGGTGGACCGCAACATCGCCTACGCCCCGGGCGGCAAGCGATTCCTGCTCGACGTCTACCGCCCGGTGGAACCGGTGACCGGTGCGCCGGTGCTGCTGCAGGTCCACGGCGGCGCGTGGGTGATCGGCAACAAGGAGGAGCAGGGCCGCCCGCTGATGCGCTACCTGGCGCGCCGCGGCTGGGTGTGCGTCGCGATCAACTATCCGCTTTCGCCGACCCACCGCTGGCCGGCGCACATCGTCGCGGCGAAGCGGTCGCTGGCGTGGATCCGCGCGCAGATCGCCTCGTACGGCGGCGACCCGGATTTCGTGGCGGTGACGGGCGGTTCGGCGGGCGGGCACCTGGCGGCACTGCTGGCGCTGACGCAGAACGACGCGGCCCTGCAGCCGGGCTTCGAGGACGTCGACACGAGCGTCCAGGCGTGCGCGCCGCACTACGGCGTCTACGACATCGCGGCCACTTCCGGTTCCCCGGCGAGCAAGTACCGCCTGGAGAGCCTGCTGGCGCGGCGGGTGTTCGCGGCCGACCGGGACCCGGTGAGCCACTTGGACGACTACATCGCGGCGTCCCCGTTCGACCGGGTCTCGTCGGAGGCACCGCCGTTTTTCGTGATCCACGGCCGTGACGATTCCCTGGTGCCGGTCCGGGAGGCACGCGAGTTCGTCCGGCGGCTGCGGGAGAAGTCTCCGAACCCGGTGGCGTACGCGGAGCTCGCGGGGGCGCAGCACGCGTTCGACGTGTTCACGTCGGTCCGCAGCGCGCACGTGGTTCGCGGGGTGGCTCGGTTCCTGGACCACACGTACCTGCAGTGGAAGGCCGCGGCCCGGTAGCCGCGCGAGGGTTCGCCTTTCCGCGCGGCTCGGCGCCGGTTGTGAAGGTCGGTGGCGGCGGCGCAGGGAGCGGGCGACAGACCGGTGCGGGTCCGGCGCTGCGCCGAGCCGCTGACCGCAGGGCGGCGGCGGACTGGGGTGCGGTGGCAGTGCGATTGCCACCGGGCTTGCCGGAGCGCGGAGGTCGGGGGTCGGTAGCCACGAGGCTCGCCGGCGGCGGGCCGTCGAGGCACCGCTCGTGGCCTGGCCGGTCGATGAGCCATCCCACTCGCCGTACCACCCTCTGTCAGTACGCCAAGTCCACCGGGCTTGCCGAGGGTGGGCCGTCGAGGCGCCACTCGGTCCCTGATCTCACGAAGCGGTACCAGCGGGCGTCGCGGCCGTAGCGGAGTTGCAGATCTCCCTGGGTGAGGCGGTTGCGCCAGATTCTCGGTCGGCCGGGGAGTCCTGCGTCCGCCAAGACCGCCTGGGCTTCGGCTAGGGGGCCGGGGCCTGGCTGCCATGATTCGCGCAAAGCTGTCAGGCCGCCGCGGCCGGCTTCTCGCCAGGCCTCTGCCCAGCGGGCCAGGTCGCTCGGTGGGACCTCCGCCGCCTCGGCCAGGGCGGCTACTTCCGGGGCGGAGCGGCCGGCTGCGCGGCGGGTGAGGTCCTCTTCGAACGTCAGCTCCGCGGCCGTCGCGCCGCCGAGCAGGAGGTCCCGGGCCAGGGATGCCGCGTCCGCGGCCAGCGCGGCGAGGCCCGCCGCCGTCCAGCCGGTGCTGACCGGCGGGTCCAGGTCCAGCACCGCCGGCCGGCCCGCCGTGCGCGGCGGGGGTGGCAGCGCCGGGATCGCGCCCGGGCGCCGCGCGTAGGCGGCTTTCGGTGAGAGGCCGTGGTCCTCGGGCTTGGGCAGCTTCGGCCGTTCCCCGCGCGCCGGCGCGCGGCGGGCCCGCAGCTCGGCCAGGACGTCCGCCCGCGGCCGGCCGCGCAGCAGGAACAGCACGAACGGGTCGCGGTCCACCTCGTCGGCGACCAGGTAGTACACCGCGGCGACGTGCTTGCACGGGTTCGCCGAGTCCGGGCACGAGCACCGCGGCCGCAGGTCACCCGGGCCCGGCAGCAGATCGGCGCCCGCCTCCCGGGCCTGTTCGGCGAGCGCGCCCGGCAGTTCGCCGTCGAGCAGCGCCGCCGCGTGCCCGAGCCGCGTGCCGACCACGCCCAGCAGGGTGTCCCACTCGCCGTCGGTGAAGGTGCGCATCGTGATCGTCACCCGGTAGGGCTGCGGCCGGCTGCCGCGCACCCGGGCGCTCACCGCCCCGGCGCCGACACTCAGCTCGCTGACCGTGTCCTTCCGCGCGTACGTCCGCCCGCGCGGCAGCCGGTTGGGGTCGAGCTTCGCGCGCTGCTCCAGCGCGTCGACCCAGGCCCGGCCCCACCACGTGGTGCCGAAGGTGCGCCGCGGCGGCATCACCCGCTCCCGAGCCGCACCAGGTCGGCGAGTTCGTCGTCGGACAGTTCGGTGATCCAGTCTTCCCCGGCGCCGACGATCGACTCGGCGAGGCCGCGCTTCTTCTCGAGCACGACGGCGATCCGCTCCTCCAGGGTGCCTTCGGCGATCAGCCGGTGCACCTGCACCGGCCGGTCCTGGCCGATCCGGTAGGCGCGGTCGGTGGCCTGGTCCTCGACCGCCGGGTTCCACCAGCGGTCGTAGTGGATCACGTGGGTGGCCTTGGTCAGGTTGAGCCCGACCCCGCCGGCCTTGAGCGAAAGCAGGAACACGGGGATCTCCCCGGCCTGGAACCGGTCGACCATGTCCTGCCGCTGTCCCGGCGAGCTCTCGCCGGAGAGCAGCTCGGTGGGCAGGCCGCGTTCTTCCAGCCGGCGCCGGAGCAGCTTGCACAGCTGGACGTACTGGCTGAACACGAGCACGCTCTCGCCCTCGTCGAGGATGACGTCGAGCAGTTCCTCGAACGCGGCGAGCTTGCCCGAGCGGCCGGTGAGCGCGCCGTGCGGTTCCTTGAGGAACTGCGCCGGGTGGTTGCAGATCTGCTTGAGCTCGGTGAGCAGCTGCAGCACCTGCCCGCGCCGCTGGATGCCCTGCGTCGCCTTGATCTCGGCCAGGTTCTCCCGCACCACGGCCTCGTACAGCGTGGTCTGCTCGGCGGTCAGCGGGACGAACCGGTCGGTCTCGGTCTTGGGTGGCAGCTCCGGGGCGATGTCCGGATCGCTCTTGCGACGCCGCAGCAGGAACGGCCGCACGGTCGTGGCGAGCCGCTCGGTCACCGCCTTGTCCCGGTCGCGTTCGATCGGCCGCGCCACGGTGCGGCGGAACCGGTCGAGCGGGCCGAGCAGCCCCGGTGTCGTCCAGTCCACAATGGACCACAGTTCGGTGAGCCGGTTCTCCACCGGCGTGCCGGTGAGCGCCACCCTGGCCCGCGCGGGGACCTTGCGCAGCTCCTTGGCCGTGGCCGACAGCGGGTTCTTCACGTGCTGCGCCTCGTCCGCGGCGACCAGCCCCCAGTCCACTTCGGACAGTGTTTCCCGGTCGCGGCGCAGCACGCCGTAGGTGGCCAGGACGACTTCGTCGGGCGCGAGGTCGTCGAGGTGCCGGCTGCCGCCGTGGAACCGCCGGACGGGAATGTGGGGCGCGAAACGGGCGAACTCACGCTCCCAGTTGCCGAGCAGGGACGTCGGGCAGAGCACGAGAGTCGGCCCGCCGGGCTTCGGCTCATCGCCCGGCGGGACATCAGCGGCGGTCTCCGGGGACGCGTCGCCGATCGGCGACGAGCCGGTGAGCGCGCGCCGGTGCAGATGCAGCGCGATCAGCTGGATCGTCTTGCCCAGGCCCATGTCGTCGGCCAGGCACGCGCCCAAGCCCAGGCCGGTCATCGTCGCCAGCCAGGCCAGCCCCGCCTGCTGGTACGGCCGCAGCGTCGCCTGCAGGCCCGGCGGCGGGGCCGCCAGCCCTCCCGGACGATCGCGGAGACGCTCGGCGAGGCCGCCCAGGACCGAAGGGGCCGCGAACTCGACGTGTTCGCCGTCCAGGACCAGCTCTCCGGTGAGGGCCGCCGCCAGCGCCTCGCCCGCGTCGAGCTTGCGGCTGCGGCCACGGACCTTGGCCAGCAGCTGCGGGTCGACGCGGACCCATTGACCCCGCAGCCGGACCAGCGGCCGTTTCGCCTCGGCCAACGCCGTGACCTCGGCCTCGGTCAGCTGCTCGCCGCCCAGGCTGAGCTGCCAGCGGAACTCCAGCATCGTCCGCAGCGCGAAATCCGGCCCCGTGACGCTCGCCGGCGCCTGTGTCGCGCTCGCCTTCGCCTTGACCTCGCCGGCGAACATGCCCTTCGACCAGAGCACCTCGATCCCGGCGCCGCCCAGGTCCCGGCTGCCGTCGGTGAGCAGGTCGACGACCTCGTCGTCCGACAGCGGCAGCTCCGCCGGAGCGGACTCGGCCAGCACCCGGCCCAACGGCGGCCACGCCCGCGCGCCCCGGCGCAGGCCGAGCAGCAGCTGGGTCTCCACCTGGTCGCCGAGCCGGCTCAGCACCGCGTCCGGCGCGTCCCACAGGGTCGCCGCCTCGACCACCAGGCTCGCCTCGGCCGTGCTGCGCACCGCGAGCACGCCGGCGAACGCGTCGTCACCGCGCGCCTCCACCCGCAGGATCAGCTGGGCACCCCGCGGCTCGCGCTCCTCCAGCTCGGCCAGCCAGGCCGCGCCGTCCGGGCCGAGCAGCGCCTGTTCCCGCGCCGCGAAGGCCGGGTCGCCCGCCCCGACCGCCGCCGCCGGGCTGCGCACCAGCAGGTCGGCCGTCGCGTCCCAGAGGGCGCGCACCAGCGAGTCCGGCGAGTGCAGCCGGATGCGTTTCAGCCCGGTCAACGGCAGCGCGTACGCCTCCGGCGGCAACGCGCCGGCGAGCCCGCGCAGCAGTTCTTCGTCCGCGGCGTCCAGCGGGCCGATCCGCCACGCGCCGACCCCGCCCTCCGTGACGGCCGGCCGCAGCCGCCCCCGCGCGACGAGGTTCACCCCGGCGTTGACGGCCGCCGACCACGCCGCGACAGCCGGGCTCGCCTCGTCCCCCACCGTCAGCAGCCGCGGCAGCGCGCGTTCGAGCGGGACGAGCTCGGCGTCGACCTTCGTCCGCGCGAACTTCCCGCCGCGGGGCAGCACGAGCTCGATCGTGGTCCCGCCGGCCACATCGCCGCCCCACAGCGCCAGCACGCCTTCCCTCGGCGGATCCGAGGGAAGGTAAGTCGCCTGGGTCTGTGCGCTGAACTCCACACCCGCAACGCTAGATCACCGGACCGACAGTTTCGGGTCCGGCGGCACGAACGGGCCGTTCGCACCGTCTCGTTGTGCAACCCACACGGCGAAATGCCGTACCCGGACGGTCGGTTCGCGTACCCGGACGGTCGGCCCGCGTACCTGGAGAGTCGGTTCGCGTACCTGGAGAGTCGGCTCGCGTGATGGGGGTGGGGCTCGGTCAGCGGGGTAGGCCCAGCAGGCGTTCTGCCGTCAGGGACCGGAGGACTTGGGTGGTGCCGCCCGCTATCGAGAGGCAGCGGGTCATCAGGAACTCGTGGTGCGCCGCCGCGGCGGGGCCGTCGGCGGCCAGGGCGGCGAGGCCGGCCAGGGTCAGGGCGAACTCCGCGACGTCCTGGCGGTGCTGGACCCCGAGCAGCTTCCGGACGCTCGACTCCGCGCCCGGGTCTTGGCCGCCGAGCCGCCGAAGGGCCGCACGCAGGTCGAGGACCGAACCCGCGACCCCCTGGGCCACCAGCTCGCCGAGCCGGTCGCGGGTGACGTCGTCCAGGGCCGAGGCGTCCACTGTGGACACCAGGTGCTGCACACTCTCGCCGACCGCCGAGCCGCCGCCGATGGCCACGCGCTCGTTCGCCAGCGTCGTGCGCGCCAGCCGCCAGCCGCCGCCGGGTTCGCCGACGACGTCGGCGTCGGGCACGAAGACGTCGTCGAGGAAGACCTCGTTGAACACGGCCTCGCCGGTGATCTCGCGCAACGGCCGCGTGGTGATGCCCTCGGCGCGCATGTCGACCAGGAAGTACGTGATGCCCTTGTGCTTGGGCACGGCCGGGTCGGTGCGGGCCAGGCAGATCCCCCAGTCGGCTTCGCGGGCGAGTGACGTCCATACCTTCTGCCCGGTCAGCCGCCAGCCGCCCTCGACGCGGCGGGCGGCCGTCCGCAGCGACGCCAGGTCGGAGCCGGCGCCGGGTTCGCTGAACAGCTGGCACCACGTCAGCTCGCCGCGCAACGTCGGCCGGGCGAACCGCTCGCGCTGCTCGTCGCTGCCGTGTTCGAGGATGGTGGGCACCGCCCACGCGCCGATGACCAGGTCCGGACGGCGAACGCCGGCGGCGGCCAGGAAAGCGTCGATTCGCAGCTGAAGAGCGGCGTCGGCGCCGCGGCCGAAGGGCACCGGCCAGTGCGGTGTCAGCAGCCCCGCGTCGGCGAGCGCGACCCGCTGGCCGGCCTCGGGCAGCGACGCGATCCGCGTGATCTCTTCACGCAGCGGAAGGTCGTCCCCGACGTCGACGCCGAGGGTGCGTTCGGTCCCATCGAGGGTGAGGGCGGCCGCCCGGCGCCGCCACGGCCCGCTGCCGCCGAGCCACTGCCGCAGGGCGACGGCCCGGCGCAGGTAGAGGTGGGCGTCGTGCTCCCAGGTGAAGCCGATCCCGCCGAGCACCTGGACGCAGTCCTTGGCGTTGGCGACGGCGGCGTCGAGGGCGACGACGGCCGCGCTGGCCACCGAGAGCGGGTGCTGCCCGTTCGCCGCGTCCCAGGCCAGCGCTTCGGCCGCTTCGGCGCGGCAGAGCATCTCGGCGCACAGGTGCTTGATCGCCTGGAATCCCCCGATCGGCTGACCGAACTGCTCGCGGACCTTGGCGTACTCGACGGCGATGGTGAGCGTCCGCCGCGCCACCCCGGCGGCTTCGGCGGCGGCCAGGGTCGCGGCCAGGTCGGCGACCGGCGGCAGCGTGAGGAGCTCACCGGAGACGCCGGCGACCCGGACCCGCGCCAGCGGCCGGGAGAAGTCGAACGGCGCCACCGGCTCGGTGGTGACGCCGGGGGTGCCCGGGGCGAGCAGGAGGTGACCGTCACCCGAGGGCACCAGCAGCCAGGAGTCCGGGTGCGCGCCGGGCACGAGGACGCCGTCGGCGGGCTCGTCCAGCAGCACCGCGATCGTGGCCGTGCCTTCGGCGAGCGCCGGGAGCAGTTCCTTGGCCTCAGCCACCGAAGCCAGCAAGAGCCCACCCAGGGCGGTGCTCAGGACGGGGCCCGGCACCAGTTCCTCGGCCGCCGCGGCGAGCCCGGCGGCGAGATCGGCGATACCGCCGTCGGCCCCGCCGGCGGCGGCCGGCAGCGCGACGCCGAACAGGCCGAGATCGGCGAACCCGGCGGGAATCCCGGCCGGTGGCCCGGTTTCCGCCGCCCGGACCGCGTCGAGGGGCCGGCGGTCGGCGGACCAGGCGTGGATCGCCGCGGCCAGCGCGGCCTGTTCGTCGGTGAGCGCGACCGGCATCGGGTCTCCTCGCGGTTACGGGACACTACTCGCGAGTGTAGAACGTGTTACAGTTTTTCGGCCAGTGGGTCATTGGTTGAACGTTTCGCCAGGACAGGTACTCTACGTCGTGAACTGGAACAAGTTCCGAAGGACGGGGGATGCCGATGCCCGGCAAAGCCAAGGCACCGACCAAGGCGCGCGGTAACGGGCTGAGCGCGATCGGCGCCGACGAGCTCGGTTCGGCCGCCCAGCGCGACCGCCGTCGCCGGATCATCGACGCGACCCTCGCCCTGGCCTCGAAGGGCGGCTACGACGCCGTCCAGATGCGAGCCGTCGCGGAGAAGGCGGACGTCGCCCTCGGCACGCTCTACCGGTACTTCCCGTCGAAGATCCACCTGCTCGTCTCCGGGCTGGCGCGCGAGTTCGAGCGGGCGCAGGAAAAGCTGGAGCGCCAAGCCATCCCCGGTGAGACGCCGGCCGAGCGGCTGATGTTCGTGCTGGGCCGCAACACCCGGCTGATGCAGCGCGACCCGCACCTCACCGAGGCGATGGTGCGCGCGTTCATGTTCGCCGACACCTCCGCCGCGGCCGAGGTCGAGCAGGTCGGCCTGCTGATGGAGAACATGTTCGCCCAGGCGATGGGCATCACCGACCCGACCGAGGCCGACCGGGACATCTTCCACGTCGTCGCGGACGTCTGGATGGCGAACCTGGTCGCCTGGGTGACCCGCCGCGCGTCGGCCGCCGACGTCGCGAACCGCCTCGAACTGTCGGTCCACCTGCTGCTCGACAAGTGATCCCGACGGCGGAGGTCGCCGACGCGCACCGCCACCTCTTCCGCGCCCTGGACAGCCTGACCGACGCCGAGGTCCGCGCGGCCACGGCGTTGCCCGGGTGGACGCGCGGGCACGTCCTGGCTCACGTCACGGACGCCGGACGAGCACTGGCCGACCTGGTGGAGCACGCCGTGCGCGGGGTGCTGATCCCGCTGTACGACCCGGCGACGCACGACCGCGACGGCATCATCGAGGCGACCGCGGGCCGGACCGCCGACGAACACCGAAGCGCCCTGCGTGAGCACTCGCGGCGGCTGGAAGCCGCGTGGAGCCGGGTCACCGACTGGGACCAGGCCGTGGACTACCGCGACGGGAAGCTGTCGAGCACGGTGTTCGCACGCTGGCGCGAAGTCTGGATCCATGCCGTCGACGTCGAAGCCGCGACGCCGGCCGACTGGCCGGGCGGCTTCTGCGAGCACGCCGTCGACTTCCTCAAGGAACGCCTGCCGAGCGACGCGATCGTCACCGGGCCACCACGCGCGCTCGCGGCGTGGCTCTCCGGCCGGAGCGACGGGGACGGCCTCACCGGTGACCTGCCGGAGCTGGGCCCGTGGCCGAGCGGGCGTCCCCGGAACAGGGACGCCCGCTGACGGCTAGGCGTTGAGCTTCGGCAGGACTTCCTTGCCGAAGGTGCTCAGGAACTCGTCTTGGTTGCGGCCCACGTTGTGGATGTAGATCCGGTTGAAGCCGGCGTCGACGTACTTCTGCAGCGCCGCGCGGTGGACGTCCGGGTCCGACGACACGACCATGCGGCCCTCGAAGTCCTCGCGCCGCACCAGCTTCGCCATCTGCGCGAAGTCGAACGGCGAGCGGACGTCGGCCTTCGGGAACTTCATACCGCCGTTGGGCCACTGGTCCAGCGCGTTGGCCCAGGCCGTCTCGTCGTCTTCGGCCCACGACAGGTGCACCTGCAGCAGCTTCGGCATCGAGTCCGGGTCCTTGCCGGCCTTCTTCGCGCCCTGGTTGAAGTTGTCCACGATGCCGGCCAGCTTCTCGATGGACGCGCCCGGCGTGATCAGGCCGTCGGCCAGCTCGCCGGTCTTGCGGGAGGTGTACGGCCCCGCGGAGGCGATGTAGACGGGCGGCGGCGGGCCGTCGGGCAGTGTCCACAAGCGCGTGTTGTGCAGCTTGAAGAACTCGCCCGAGTGCTTGACGTCCTTGCCGGTGAACAGCTTCCGGATGATCTCGAGGGCTTCGAACATCCGGCGGACCCGCTCCGGGGCCTCCGGCCAGTAGCCGCCGATGATGTGCTCGTTGAGGGCCTCGCCGGAGCCGATGCCCAGCCAGGTGCGGCCCGGGTAGGTCGCCTCGAGGGTGGCCGCGGCCTGCGCGACCATCGCCGGGTGCAGCCGGAACGAGGGGCACGTCACGCCCGGGCCGAGGTCACCGGTCGTGTTCTCGGCCAGCGACGCCAGCACGCTCCACACGAACGAGGCCTCACCCTGCTGCGGCACCCACGGCTGGAAGTGGTCGGCCGCCATCTGGCCGGAGAACCCCTGCTCCTCGGCCGCCTTCGCCAGCCGGATCGACTCCCGCGGCGAGAACTGCTCCAGCGCCGCGGCGAGACCGATTTGCACTTCACTCACGCGTCTTGCTCCTTCATCTTGAGTCCCTCCCGCCATCGAACCACGATCACCGGTGCGCCGCCGCCACCTCGGCGAGCTCGTCGAGCGCCTTGAGCGTCTCGGCCTCCGGCATGGTTTCCAGCATGAACGTGTAGCGCTCGGTGCCCGCGTCGCGGAAGCCGTCGATCACCTTGGCCTTGGTGTCGCCGCCGAAGACGGCGAACTGGACGTCCTCGCGGCCTTCCGCGTTCAACCGGTCGCGAACCTTCTTGGCCTCGTCGAAGTGCAGGTTCCCGCGCAGCAGCCAGCCGTCGCCGTACTTGATCAGCCGCTGGACCGCGGCCTCGCTCTCGCCGCCGATGTAGATCGGCGGGTGCGGCTTGTGCACCGGCTTGGGCCAGGCGAAGATCGGGTCGAAGTTCACGTACTCGCCGTGGAACTCGGCCTCGTCCTTCGTCCAGATCTCCTTGAGCGCGGCCAGCTGCTCGTCGATCAGCGCGCCGCGGGTCTTCGGGTCGGTGCCGTGGTTGGCCATCTCCTCGCGGTTCCAGCCGACGCCGACGCCGAACAGCGCGCGGCCGTCGGAGATCAGGTCGAGCGAGGCGACCTCCTTGGCGGTGTGGATCACGTCACGCTGGATCAGCAGCGCGATCCCGGTGCCGAGCAGCAGCTCCGACGTCGTGGTGGCGGCCGCGGTGAGCGCCACGAACGGGTCGAGCGTGCGCTTGTACTTCTCCGGCAGCCCGCCCGGGGCCGGGTACGGGCTTTCCCGGCTCACCGGGATGTGCGAGTGCTCGGCCAGGAACAGCGAGTCGAAGCCGCGCTCCTCCATGGCGGCGCCCAGCACGTCCGGCCGGATGCCCTCGTCGGTCACGAACGTCGAGATCCCGAATTTCATACCAACGACTACCCCTCGCCCCGCCGCCGTATTCCCCGGGTTGACAGTCGTGCACGCACCGTCGCACGATGGGGTTATCTCATCATACGTTGAATAAGGGGGCAAGGATGACGAATCCGGGCACGAGCACCGAGGACCTCGACTTCGAGCAGGCCTACCGCGGCGCCACCCCGATCGGCCGGAAGATGCCGTGGGACCTGGGCGCACCGCAGCCGCTGGTGGTCGCGCTGGCCGACGCCGGCGAGTTCACCGGCGACGTCCTCGACATCGGCTGCGGGCTCGGCGACAACTCCGGGTTCCTCGCTTCGCGCGGGTTGAACGTCACCGGATTGGACGGCGCGCCGTCAGCTATCGAACAGGCCCGCACCCGTGCCGAGGGCGTCACCTTCGCCGTCGCCGACGCGACGAAGCTCGAAGGGTACGAAGGCCGATTCGACACGGTGCTCGACAGCGCGCTCTACCACTGCCTGAACGAGGACGCGCGGCGCGAGTACCTCGCCGCGCTGACCCGCGCGACGCGGCCGGGCGCGCACCTGCACCTCTTCTGCTTCTCGACGGAGGTGCCCGACGCGTTCCCCGCGCCGTACCTGATCAGCGAGGCGAACCTGCGCGAGACCGTCGGGAAGGACTGGACGATCGAGCGCCTCGAACCGGCCGTCTACACCACCGCGTTCGACGTGGCGGAGCTGCGGGCCAGCGTGGGCGCGATCCTCGACCCCGAGGCCGACACGTCGGCCCTGGCCACCCTCGCCACCGACGCCGAGGGCCGCGCGCTGGTGCCGGTCTGGCAGCTGAGGGCGGTACGTTCGGCCGGGTGATCCTCGAGACGTCGGTGGTGCCGCGGGACAGCGCCGAACCCTGCGCCGACCGGCTGGTCCTGGGTGAGCACGTGCTCGGCGTCGCCGACGGCGCGACGAAGAAGCCGTGGGACACCGGCCCGGACGGCGCCGAACTCGCCGAAGCCGTCGCCGGGCACCTGGCCGCCACCGCGGCCGGGTGCCCGGCGCGCGAGGCGGTCGACGGCGCGACCGCGCTGGTCCGGAGGCTGCTGGGCGACGCGGGCGTGGGTTCGGCGGTGTCCTTCTGCGTGCTCCACCTGGGCCGCCGCGAGATCTGGCGCGTCGGCGAAGGCCGCGTGCTGCTCGACGGGCTGCCGGTGCCGCCACGCCCGTCCGGTGAACGGATCGTGGCGGAGGCCCGCGCCCTCGTGCTGCGCCGGCACCTCGCCGACGACGTCCCGGAGGCCACGCTGCGGGCGGACGATCCGGGCCGGGCCGCCGTGCAGGAGCTGCTGCGCGCGCTGGTCGGGCTGCGCAACCGGCCCGACCCGCGCTACGGCTACGGCGCGCTGGACGGCCAGGACGTCCCGGACCTGTTCGTCGAGGTCGTGCCGGTGCCCGGCGGCGTCCGGGAGGTCGTCATCACCACGGACGGCTACCCGGAACCGGCGCCGACGCTGGCCGAGGCCGAACGCCTGCTGGCGCAACGACTGGCGCGCGACCCGCTGATGCTGGACCCACCGGAGACCAAAGGAAAACGCCCGGCCGCGAATTCCTTCGACGACCGGGCGTACCTGCGCGTGGCGCTCTAGACGTTGCGGCGGTACTGCCCGCCGACCTCGAAGAACGCTTCGGTGATCTGCCCCAGTGAGCAGACCCGGGCCGCGTCCATCAGGACGCCGAACAGGTTGCCGCCGCGGGTGGCTGCCTCGCGCAGGGCCTTCAGGGCCTGCTGGGCGTCTTCCTTGTGGCGGTGCTGGAAGTCCGAAAGCCGGTCCAGCTGGGACTTCTTCTCGTCTTCGGTCGCCCGGGCCAGCTCGACCTCGATGTCGTCCTCGCCCGCGCGCGGGTTGCGGAAGGTGTTGACGCCGATGATCGGCAGCGAGCCGTCGTGCTTCTTGCGCTCGTACAGGATCGACTCGTCCTGGATCTTGCCGCGCTGGTAACCGGTTTCCATCGCGCCGAGCACGCCGCCGCGCTCGGAGATCCGGTCGAACTCGACCAGGACCGCTTCCTCGACCAGGTCGGTCAGCTCGTCGACGACGAACGAACCCTGCAGCGGGTTCTCGTTCTTCGACAGGCCCCACTCCTTGTTGATGATCATCTGGATGGCCATCGCGCGGCGCACCGACGACTCCGACGGCGTCGTGACCGCCTCGTCGAAGGCGTTGGTGTGAAGTGAGTTCGCGTTGTCGTAGAGCGCGCAGAGCGCCTGCAGCGTGGTGCGGATGTCGTTGAAGCTCATCTCCTGCGCGTGCAGCGACCGCCCGGACGTCTGCACGTGGTACTTCAGCTTCTGCGACCGCTCGTTCGCGCCGTAGCGCTCCTTCATGGCCACGGCCCAGATCCGCCGCGCCACCCGGCCGAGCACCGTGTACTCGGCATCCATGCCGTTGGAGAAGAAGAACGACAGGTTCGGCGCGAAGTCGTTGATGTCCATGCCGCGCGCCAGGTACGACTCGACGTAGGTGAAGCCGTTGGACAGCGTGAACGCCAGCTGCGAGATCGGGTTCGCCCCGGCCTCGGCGATGTGGTAGCCGGAGATCGACACCGAGTAGAAGTTGCGGACTCCGTGCTCGATGAACCACTCCTGGATGTCGGCCATCATCCGGAGACTGAACTCGGTGGAGAAGATGCAGGTGTTCTGGCCCTGGTCCTCCTTGAGGATGTCGGCCTGGACCGTGCCGCGCACGTTCTTCAGCGCCCACTCGCGCAGCTCGGCGGCCTCGTCCTCGGACGGGTCGCGCCCGTGCTCGGCCTTGAACGCCTCGACGCGCTGGTCGATCGCGGTGTTGAGGAAGTAGGCCAGGATCGTCGGCGCCGGGCCGTTGATCGTCATCGACACCGACGTGTTCGGCGCGGTCAGGTCGAAGCCGTCGTAGAGGACCTTCATGTCCTCGAGCGTCGCGATGGACACCCCCGACGTACCGACCTTGCCGTAGATGTCGGGGCGGGTGTGCGGGTCGTGGCCGTAGAGCGTCACCGAGTCGAACGCGGTCGAGAGGCGCTTGGCCTCGGAGTCGGCCGAGAGCATCTTGAACCGGCGGTTGGTGCGGAACGCGTCACCCTCGCCGGCGAACATCCGGGCCGGGTCCTCGCCGTCCCGCTTGAACGGGAAAACGCCCGCGGTGTAAGGGAAGTAGCCGGGCAGGTTCTCCCGGCGCAGGAACGACAGCAGCTCGCCGGACTCGGCGTAGCGCGGCAGGGCGACGCGCGGGACGCGGTTGCCGGACAGCGTGTCGCGCCACAGCTGGGTGCGCAGTTCCTTGTCGCGGATCTTCACGACGAGCTCGTCCTGGCGGTATTCCTCGGCCAGCGTGCGGAAGCGTTCGAGGGTCTTGGTCGCCTCGCCGTCCACCTCGGACGCCGCGGTGGCGAGCAGCCCGTCGAGCGCGTCGGTCGACGCGTCCACCTTGGACAGTTCTGCACGGGCCGTCGTCAGCGCTTCGTGCTTGCGGATCGCCGCGACCTGCTGCTCGGTCTTCGCGTGGTAACCGCGGACGGTTTCGGCGATGTCGGCCAGGTACCGCGCGCGGGTGCCCGGGATGACCGTGCTCGCGTCGGTCGAGACCTTGCCTTCGACGTGCGGCAGCGTCCCGGCCGAGACGGTCAGGCCGCGCTCGGCGAGCAGGCCCCGCAGCTGCTGGTACAGCGCGGTGACGCCGTCGTCGTTGAACTTCGCCGCGCTCGTGCCGTACACCGGCATGTCGTCGGGGCCGGACTCGAACGCCTCGCGGTTGCGCACCAGCTGGCGCGCGACGTCGCGGCGGGCGTCCTCGGCGCCGCGGCGCTCGAACTTGTTGATCGCGACGACATCGGCGAAGTCGAGCATGTCGATCTTCTCCAGCTGCGACGCGGCGCCGAACTCCGGCGTCATCACGTACAGCGACTGGTCCACGAAGTCGACGATCCCGGCGTCACCCTGGCCGATGCCCGGCGTCTCGACGATCACCAGGTCGAAGCCGGCGGCCTTGCAGGCCAGGATCGACTCGCTGAGGCCGGCCGGGATCTCGCCGGACGTCGTGCGGGTGGCCAGCGAGCGGAAGTACACCGGGGAGCCGTCGAGGCAGTTCATCCGGATGCGGTCGCCGAGCAGCGCGCCGCCGCCCTTGCGCCGCGACGGGTCGACCGCGAGCACCGCGATCCGCAGCTTGTCCTCCTGGTCCAGGCGGAAGCGCCGGATCAGCTCGTCGGTGAGCGACGACTTGCCCGAGCCGCCGGTACCGGTGATGCCGAGGACCGGCACCTCCCGCTTGCCCGCGGCTTCGGTGATCCCGCTCAGCACGTCCCCGGACAGGCGCTCGGCCTGCAGCTGCGTGATGACCCGGGAGAGCGCGGCGACGTCGCCGGAGAGCACCTTGTCGAGCGCCGGGCCGTCGGCCGCCAGATCGACGTCGCAGGCCTTGATCATCATGTTGATCATGCCCGGCAGGCCCATCTCGTAGCCGTCTTCGGGCGAGAAGATCCGGGTGACGCCGCGCGAGTGCAGCAGGTCGATCTCCTCGCGCACGATCACCCCGCCCCCGCCGCCGAAGACCTTGATGTGGCCGGCGCCGCGCTCGCGCAGCAGCTCGACCAGGTAGGAGAAGTACTCGACGTGGCCGCCCTGGTAAGCAGAGATGGCCACACCCTGGACGTCTTCGGCGATGGCCGCGGTGGCCACCTCGTCGACCGACCGGTTGTGGCCGAGGTGCACGACCTCCGCGCCCTGCGACTGCAGGATCCGCCGCATGATGTTGATCGACGCGTCGTGGCCGTCGAACAGGCTCGACGCCGTGACGAACCGGACGGGGTGCGCGGGGCGGTACAGCTCACTGCTCATCCTCCCAAAATACTAGGACTTCCTACTATTGGAAACCGGACGACCAGTGACGCGGCTCTCACCGCACGGCCCGACACCCTTGACAACACCCAGCTGGCAGCTATGTTTAACCAGTCCGTTAATTAACAAGGTGTTGAAATGACTGCTGCTGCCGATCACCTGAGCCGCACGTTCTCGGCGCTCGCCGACCCGACGCGGCGCGCCATCCTCGCCCGGCTTTCGGCCGGTGAGGCGACGGTCAACGAGCTCGCCGGGCCGCTGCCGATGAGCCTGCCCGCGGTGTCCCGGCACCTGAAGGTGCTGGAACAGGCCGGGCTCATCACCCGCGGCCGCACCCGCCAGTGGCGGCCCTGCCGGCTGGAGGCGAAACCACTGGAAGACGTCGCCGACTGGGTCGCGGCCTACCGCCGGTTCTGGGAGGGCGGCTTCGACCGCCTCGACGAGCACCTGCGGGAGCTGCAGCGACCGCCGGAAGGAGCGGAAGATGCCGGAAACCCAGCCTGACTCCGGGACCGATTCCGAGCTGACGATCACCCGGGTCTTCGACGCGCCCCGCGAGCTCGTCTTCGCCGCGTGGACCGACCCGGACCACCTGGCGAGCTGGCTGGGCCCGAGCGGGTTCACCGGGTGCGCCGTCACCCTCGACACCCGCGAAGGCGGCCATTGGCGCGCCTGCATCCGCTCCCCCGAGGGTGACGAGCACTGGATGCGCGGCGTCTACCGCGAGATCACCGCCCCCGCACGGCTCGTGTTCACCTTCGGCTGGGACGCCGACGGCGACCGGGGCGTCGACACGCTCGTCACGATCGACTTCGCCGACCTGGGCGGCAAGACCGAGATGACCTTCACCCAGACCGGCTTCCCGACCGTCGCCGAGCGCGACGGCCACCACGACGGCTGGACCTCGTCCTTCGACGACCTGGCCGGCGGCCTCCACCTCCGACGAGAGGAAACCCGATGACCGCGATCGTCTCCCCCGAGGAATGGCAGGCCGCGCGCGACGCGCTGCTGGTCAAGGAGAAGGAGCACATGAAGGCGGCCGACCGCCTCGCCGCCGAACGCCGGCGCCTGCCGATGGTCCGCTTCGACGCGGACTACCCCTTCGACAGCGCGGACGGGAAGGTCAGCCTGCTCGACCTGTTCGAGGGCCGGCGCCAGCTGATCGTCTACCACTTCATGCTGCACCCGGGTGACGAGGCGGGCTGCCCGGGCTGCTCGCTGGTGCTCGACAACCTGCCGCACCTGGCGCACCTGCACGCCCGCGACGTCACGCTCAAGGTCGTCGCGCCGGCGACGCTGCCCGAGATCGAGCGGTACCGGACACGCATGGGCTGGGACGTGCCCTGGGTGTCCGCGCACGGCACCGGCTTCACCGACGACTGCGGCGTCGGCGGCGGCTTCGGTGTCAGCGTCTTCTTGCGCGAGGGCGACGACGTCTTCCGGACGTACTTCACGTCCGGCCGCGGTGGCGAGATGTTCCTGGCGTCGCACCGCTACCTCGACGTCACCCCGCTCGGCCGCCAGGAAGCGTGGGAAGAGGACAGCCACGGCGACGACGCGCCCAGCTCCTGGTGGCGCCGCCACGACGAGTACTGAACGTTCGGCGGTACCGAGGGCACGACTCGGCTCGGCCTCGCTCTCGTCGAAACGTGCACGTCCGACGAGCGGGCCGTACCGCCGCGCTGCCGGGCCCGGGGCACGCCCCGGGCCCTGGACGGCGTCAGCGGGCGTTGGCCGCCCGCAGCGCGATCCACTGGCGCATCGCGTACTCGACCAGCGTGATCAGCGTCTGCTTCGTCGACTCCCGGTCCCGGGCGTCACAGCGGACGATCGGGATGTTCGGGTCGATCGACAGCGCCTCGCGGACGTCGTTGATGTCGTGCTCCAGCACACCGTCGAACGTGTTCACGCCGACGATGTAGGGCAGACCGCGGTCCTCGAAGAAGTCGATCGGCGCGAACGAGTCCGCCAGCCGGCGGGTGTCGGCCAGCACCACCGCGCCGATGGCGCCGCGGACCAGGTCGTCCCACATGAACCAGAACCGCTGCTGCCCGGGTGTGCCGAACAGGTAGAGGATCAGGTCCGCGTCCAGCGAAACCCGGCCGAAGTCCATCGCGACGGTGGTCGTCGACTTGTTCGGCGTCTGGTCGAGGTTGTCGATGCCGCGGCTCGCGTCGGTCATCATCGCCTCGGTGGTGAGCGGCACGATCTCCGACACCGACCCGACGAACGTCGTCTTCCCCGCTCCGAAGCCGCCCGCCACCACGATCTTGGCGGATGTCATGGTCGGGGGCGCGGTGTCCCGCGGTGCCTTAAAGCCGACGGAGTCCACTCAAAACCCTTTCCATCAACACCAGATGTGCCTCGGCGCCGTCATTGCCCGTTATCGTCTTGTGCACCGTGACCAGCCCCGCATCCGCCGCGTCGCTGATCAGCACGCGGGCCACGCCCAAGGGCACCCGCAGCGCCGACACGATCTCGGCGACCGAACGGGGGGTCCGGCACTCTTCCATGATCGAGATGCACTCGATCTGCTCCGCGGCCACTTCGGGGAGGCCACCGGTGGCAGCGTAGTCCTTCGTGGAGACGAGCGTCTCCAGCTCCAGCGCGTAATTTGCCCGCGTTCGGCCGCCAGTGAGAGCGTAGGGCCGGACGATCGCGGTCTGGTCCTCGGGGGCCGCTGGTTGTTCGAACACCCGGGGCATGACGAACTCGCCGCTGGGCGGCCCCGGGTCGAACAGCCCGCCGGGGCGCGGTGCGTCCCCGTCGGTACTGCCGGGTGGCGACACTAAAGAGGTCACTCGATCTCCTTGGTCGGCCGACGGCGCTGGTGGCGCCGGCGGTTCCGCGGCCGCGTGGGCACCGGCGGCCGGGGGTGGCGGGGACTCCTTGCCCTTCTTGCGCTTCCGGCGGGCACGGCCGGAATCCAGGGAGAACCCGTTGAAGACGTCGGCGAAGGTGCCGTCGCCCCCTGGACCGGAGGCCTCCGCCTCCGGGGGTTCGCCGAAAGATCCGGGCCCCGTGCTCATCGCGCCATCATCCCACCGGTTCGCCGATCAGGGACCCACCCGAACCCTGGAGCTGGGCGCGCAGCTCCGGGGTCAGGATCTGGCCGACCCGGTCGACGAGCATCGTCATTTCGTACGCGACCTGACCGATGTCGCAGTTGGGGGCGGCGAGCACGGCCAGGCAGGATCCGTCGCTGATCGACATCAGCACCATGATCCCCAGCTCCATCTCGACCACCGTCTCGTTCACCGCGCCGGCCTCGAAGCACCGCGCGGCGCCTTGAGTGAGGCTGACCAGTCCCGACGCCACCGCGGCGAGCTGGTCGGCCCGATCGAGCGGGAGCCGGTTCGACGCGGACAGCAGCAAGCCGTCCGCCGAGACGACCACCGCGTGCGCCACGCCGGGTACTCGCTCGGCGAAGTCGTTGACCAGCCAGCCGAACTGATTCTGCGTCGGCTGAGCGCTACTCGGCGAGGTCATTCACCCTCCAGTGTCTCGTGGTTCGTCTCGGTCGCCCGAGCGTTGCGGTGGCGTCCGCGCTCGATGCCCTGCTGGAAACTGCGCAGGCGACCGCGCACGTCGTGTGCGTCGCGTTGTGGTCGGGGGGCCGTGGCCCCGGTGGGTGGTGCGGCGCTGCCCGGGAGCAGCTGCTCCCCGCGGCGGCGCCGGGGCAATCCTGCCGAAGTGAACGTGGCGGGCGCCGACTGGGACACCGCTTGCACGGTGCGCCAGCCTTCGTCCGAGCCGAAGTTCCACTCCGCCGTCGCCTCCAGGGCGGCGTCTTCCCGGCGGGGCGTCGGAGCCTCTTCCGGGGTCTCCGCCGCCGCTGGCTCGGGTGGTGGCCCGGACCGCCGGTCCGGCAGCCCGGCGGGCGGCGCGGCCGGCCTGTCCTGGAAGGCGGGGTGGCCGCCCTGCTGGGGCAGTTCCTGCTGGTCCGGCCGCTGTTGCCCGGGTTGCTGCCCTGGTTGGTGCGGTCCGGCGTGGCCCGGCTGTTGTCCGGGTTGCCGGTAGGCCGCCGGTGGTTGCTCCGGGAAGCCGGGACGGCCCGGCCCCGGCTGCGGCGGTTTCGGCGGCTGCCCGCCGAACTGCCGCGGCAGGGAGAACTGGCCGGAGCCCGGCTGCCGGTACGCCTGCGGCCCGCCAGGCTGGTGCGGTCCCGACGGCCGGGGTTGCCGGTCGCCGGGCTGCTGGTAGGCCGAGGGATGGCGGAACGCCTGCTGCGGCCCGCCGGACTGGTGCGGTCCCGGGCGGGGCTGCTGCTCGCCGGGCTGTCCGTCGGGCGGCTGGAAGGCGGGCCGCTGCGGCCCCGGCGGCCGGGCGCCGGGGTGGTGAGGTGCGTCCGGCGCGCCGGTCTGCGAGAACTGCGGCCCGTCGGGCTGCTGCTCTCCCGGCTGCTGTCCGCCGAACCGGTGGAACGCCGACGGCTGGACCTGCTGCTGCCCGCCGGGGTAGGGCGACGCGGACTGTCCCGGCTGCCCCGGCTGGTGCAGCCCGTTCGCCTGGCTCGGCTGCGGCACTCCGTTCGGGTGTCCCGGCTGCGGCAGTCCGTTGGGCTGCCCCGGCCGCCGCTGACCGGGCTGCGGCCGGCCGTTCGACTCCGCGGACGGCTGCGGCCCCGACTGGGACAGTCCGTTCGGCTGACCCGGCTGCCGGCTCGGCAGCGGCAGGCCGGTCGATTCGTCCGGCTCCTGTTGCCCCGCCTGCTCGGCCTCGAGCTGCTGGTCCTGCTCGAGAGCATCCGAGTGCGCGTCCGGCCGGATCGGCTGCTCCGCGTCCGTCTCCGCACCCTGCGCGGTACCCGCCGCCGCGGCTTCGCGGGCTTCCTGGCGGCCGCGGGTCACGCCCTGCTGGAAGCTGCTCAGGCGGCCGCGGACGTCCGCCGGGTCGCGGACCGGGAGATCCGGGCGGGCCGGGGCCGGTGATGAGAAGGCCGAGGGGCTCGAGGTCGCGCTGCCCGGCATGAGCTGCTCGCCGCGGCGGCGGCGCGGGAGGCCCGCGTCGGTGAACGTCGTCGGCTCGGCCTTCGTGACCGCCTGGACCGTGCGGAACTCTTCGTCGCTCGCGAAGTCCCAGCTGCGGCCCTCCGGCTCGGCGGCCGGCTCCTCTTCGGGAGCGGCCTCTTCGTCGACGACGGGCTCGTCTTCGGCGACCGGCTTCGTGGTGGCCGGCTGTCCGGCGGCCGGCTTCTCCGCCGACGGCTTCTTGGGTGCCGCCTTCTCGGGCGCCGGTTTCTCGGCGGGCTTGTCCTCGCGGAACCACGCGGACAGCATCTCGTCGAAGATCGGCGTCGTCTCCGACAGGTCCAGCGCCGGCGCGGGGGCCGGGGCGGGCTTGGCCGGCTTCGCGGTCGCGTGCCGCCACCAGTCGCTGAGCGTGGTCTCGTTGGCGGAGAACAGGTCCTTGCCCGACGGCAGGTCGTCGTGGCGCGGCGGCTGCGGCACCGGCAGCACCGCGGGCACCGGCGGCAGGGTCGGCCGCGGCGGCGGCGCCGGGTCGTCCTTCGGGATCGGGGCGAACAGGTCCGTCCCCGAGATCTCCAGGTCCGTCGGCGGCCGCTCGGTAACCGGGCCGTGCCCGTTGGCCAGCCCGGCGAGGTCGCTCGCCGACGGCCAGCGCTCCTCCCCCATCGGCGGCTGCTGCGGGACCACCGGCGGCCGCGGGCGGGAGGTGCCGTTGGTGGTCTGGCGGCGCGGCAGCTGCGTGCCGGCGGGCGGGCTCAGGGGCGGCGGCTGCAGCACGCCGATCTGGCCGGTCATCGGGCCGTCGGTCACCGGCATCACCAGCTCCGCCGGGACCACGACGGTGGCCCGGACGCCGACGATGTCCTTGCCGCCGTGCAGCGAGACGCCGATCCGGTGCCGGCTGGCCAGCCGGCCGACCACGAACAGGCCCATCCGGCGCGACGTCGCCAGATCGACCGACCCGGCCTCGGTCAGCCGGGTGTTCGCCTCGGCGACCTCGGCCTCGTTCATGCCGATGCCCTTGTCGAGGATGTCGACGCTGAGCGAGCCGTCCTCGCCCAGCCGCGACGCCACGGTCACCGACGTCTCCGGCGCGGAGAACGCGGTCGCGTTGTCCAGCAGCTCGGCGACCAGGCGCATCAGGTCGCTCGCGGCGTACCCGACGATCCGCGCCGGGGGCGGCGGCTGCACCTGGACCCGTTGGTACTGCTCGATCTCCGACACCGCGGCGCGGAGCATGTCGGTGGTGCCGACCGGCTTGCCGGAGCGGCGCCCTGGCTCGGCGCCGGAGAGGACCATCAGGTTCTCGTTGTTGCGCCGCATGCGGGTGGCGAGGTGGTCGAGCTGGAACAGGGTCGCCAGCTGGTCGGCGTCCTCTTCGTCGCGCTCCAGCTGCTCGATCAGCTGCAGCTGCCGCTGCACCAGGCTCTGGCTGCGCCGGGACAGGTTGACGAACACGCTGCCGTAGCCGGTGCGCATCGCGGCCTGCTCGGTCGCCAGCCGCAGCGCCTGGTGGTGCACCTTGTCGAAGGCGCGCGCCACTTCGCCGACTTCGTCGTCGGTCCGGATGGGCACCGGCGTGACGTCGGTGCCCTGCGCGCGGCCCTCCTGGATGTTGCGGACCGCCTCGGGCAGCGCGGTCTCGGCGACGTCGAGGGCGCTGCGGCGCAGCACCTTCAGTGAGCGCAGCAGCTGGCGGGTGATGAGGAAGACGACCGCGACCGCGAGCACCAGGGCGGCGAACAGCAGCACCGCGAGCACACCGGCCCCGCTGCTGGCGTCCTCGACCAGCGACGACGACGTGTCCGACGCCTGCGTGCCGAGCCGGTCGGCGACCTGGGCGATCTGCGCCCGCATCGCCGTGGACGCGATGTTCCAGTCGGCCGCGGAGAGGGCGCGGAAGGCGGTCCGCGCGGAGTCGGGCTGCGCGCCGAGCACCGACTCGACCATCCGGGCGCGGCTCTGCGCGTCGGTGCCTTCGGCGATCGCCGAGAAGTCGCGCTGCAGCGCGTCGCCCGCCGCGGACCGGAAGTCGACGAGCCGGTCGGCCAGCCGCAGCTCGGCGGCGCGGAGGGTGGCCAGTTCGCTCGGCGAGAGCGCGCCGCGGTTGATGCCGTAGGACACCATCGCCTGGCTGAGCGACACCTGCTCGCCCGCGACGAGAAGTTCGTGCAGCCCGGCGGGTGTGCCGCCGAGGGTGCCGTCGCCGGCGCCGGCGGTCGCCGCGGTGTCGAGGCCGATCAGCGCGCCGGTGACCCCGGAGTACGCGGTGACGGCCTGGCCCGGGTCGAGCTGGCCGCCGTCGACCTGGCGGCGGAGGAAGTCGAGGTTGTTCACCTGGGCGGTGGCCGCGCCCGCGGCCCCGGCCACGCCGGGCTCGGCGGCGGACCCGCGGGCCTGCGCGTCGGTGAACGGGCCGACCGCGGCGTCGGTCGCCTTGCGGGCGGTCGCCAGTTCGGGCGTGCCGCCGACGGTGCCGTCGGTCAGCATCGCCGCGGTGACCGTGCGCTCCTGCTGCAGGGCGCTGGTGAGCGCGCGCACCTGGACGCCGAGCGCGACGAGCCGGTCGAGCCGCCGGTAGTCGTCCGACCGGCCGACCTGGCCGGCGATCGTCGTGATGCCGAGCACCATCGCCAGGACGATGGGCACGACGGTGACGGCCGAAAGCTTGACGGGCAGGCTCCAGTCGCGCCAGCGCACGAGCGCCTGCCAGACCGCCTTCCCCTTCGACCGCCGGGGTGCTCGGCCGAGCAGTTCCCCGACGGGCACCTGACCTTCTCCTGCAACGGTCACGTGAGTGACTCCCTGTCCGGCGTCATGGATCCGCGTCGGTCGCGCGGCGTCCCGGTTCGCGGCGTTCCGGCGGACGGCCGTGCCGCCCCCGCCCAGCCGCGTCCCGGGCCCCCTCGCACGTCCCCGGCTGCCCCTCCGGCCGCGCGCGACGAGCACCGTCCCGGCGTCCCGTTCCCGGGACTCTGCACGTGCACGGCGCAAGTTGCGGTCTGCACGGTCGTCGAGATCAACTTAATCGGTGCCAATCGGATCGCTGCGGTCAGCTGGGCCAAAGAATCGTACCCCCGCGGCCCGGCCGGTCAATTGTGTTCCCGGCTCAGGCTCTGACCTGCGAAAAGTACTTTCCGGCCCGGTAGTGGGCGGACTCATTCTGCACGGCCGGGGCGGAAGAGGGAATTCCGGTTACCGGACGCGGCGATAGTGAGCGTCCGGCGGTCACCCGATTAGCCCACCCGGCGGAGTAAGATCCCTCGGACGATCTACACTCCGTACCCCCATCGGGTGGGTCAAGTCTCAATGTGTGCCCGATGTTGTGGCATTCTCGCCGACCGTCGCCCGACCTGGTGATTCCATTCGGGAGCCCGCTGACCAGTGGATCTCCCCCGCCACGCCCGCACCAGGGTGACCCTCTCCGAGGCGACCCCGGACCGCCTTGACTACTCCTGGTGACACATCTGGACGACTGTCCAGGACGGTTAGCCCGTTTGCCACAGCTACCGAGAAGTACGACAGCGCGGTGTCACAATTCTTTCCTCATTGTGGGTAACCCGTCCGCGAACTCGCTGAAGTCCGGGTTTCGACATTTTCGACAAGAAAACGAATTCCGCGCCGCGGGGACCGCAAACGAACCGGCCGCCTTTCCGGGCGGCCGGAGGGCGTAGTTACGATGTGCGCCTCGCAGTCCGCAAGGGCGGCCCGGCGCCCGGCCAGCAGGCGCTCGTAGCCCCGCCGCCACGGAGGCAATCTGCCGGAGGCAACCCATGTACGACGTCGCGCGCCCCGCGACGGGCAACGCCCTGGAGGAGACCGGCCAGATGCCGGCCCTGTTCGCCGGGGATCACCCGTCCGATGGCCGGCACGGCCACCAAGGCCAGCACCGCAAGCCCCGCCCCCGCTCGGGTCCCGACTACGCCGGGATCCAGGCCGGCCGCGAGTTCACCGCTCTGCGCCGCCGGTTCCGCGGGTTCGTCTTCCCGATGAGCCTGGCCTTCTTCGCCTGGTACATGACCTACGTGCTCCTCGCCGCCTACGCGCACGACTTCATGAGCACCAAGGTGTTCGGCCAGGTCAACGTCGGCATCCTGCTCGGCATCGGCCAGTTCGCCAGCACGGCGCTGGTCACGTGGCTCTACCTGCGCTACGCGCGCACCCAGCTCGACCCGCGGGTGGCCGAGCTGAGGGCCCGCGAGGGCCTGACCGAAGGGACCCCCCGATGACGGCCCCGATGATGACACCGACGGCCGTGACCGTGCTCGCCGCGGGTGTGCCCGCCAGCGACCCGATCGTCAACACCGCCGTGTTCGCGCTGTTCGTGGCGATCACGCTGTACGTCGTCTACCGGGCCAGCTCCCGGAACTCCTCGACGTCGGACTACTACGCCGCGGGCAGCGCGTTCACCGGCCGCCAGAACGGCATCGCGCTCTCCGGCGACTTCCTGTCGGCGGCGTCGTTCCTCGGCATCGCGGGCGCCATCGCGATCCACGGCTACGACGGCTTCCTCTACTCGATCGGCTTCCTCGTCGCGTGGCTGGTGGACCTGCTGCTGATCGCGGAACTGCTGCGCAACACCGGCCGGTTCACGATGGGCGACGTCCTGAGCTTCCGGATGAAGCAGCGCCCGGTCCGCGCCGCGGCGGCGACGTCGACCCTGGTCATCTCGTTCTTCTACATGCTCGCGCAGATGGCGGGCGCCGGCGGCCTGGTGGCGCTGCTGCTGAACGTGCACTCCAAGCTCGGCCAGGCGCTGGTGATCGGCGTCGTCGGCCTGATCATGGTGTTGTACGTGCTGGTCGGCGGCATGAAGGGCACCACATGGGTGCAGATCATCAAGGCGACCATCCTGCTGGTGTGCGGCGTGCTGCTGACCGTGTTCCTGTTCGGCAAGTTCGGCTTCGGGTTCTCGAACCTGCTGTCCTCGGCGGCCGAGAACAGCCCGCTCGGCGACAAGCTGCTCGAGCCGGGCGGCTCGTACGGCAAGAACGGCACCACCAAGCTCGACTTCGTGTCGCTGGCGCTGGCCCTGGTGCTCGGCGCGGCGGCCCTTCCGCACGTGCTGATGCGCTTCTACACGGTGCCGAACTCCCGCGAAGCACGGCGAAGCGTCGTCTGGGCGACAGCCTGCATGTTCGTGTTCTACCTGTGCACGCTGGTGATCGGCTTCGGCGCGGCCGCGCTGGTCGGCGCGGACGAGATCAAGGGCGCCCCCGGCGGCGAGAACTCGGCGGCGCCGCTGCTGGCCCTGCACGTCGGCGGGACGCTGCTGCTCGGCATCATCGCCGCGGTCGCGTTCGCGACGATCCTGGCCGTGGTCGCCGGGCTGACGATCACCGCGTCGGCCTCGTTCGCCCACGACGTCTACGCGAACATCTTCAAGCGCGGCAAGGCCGAACCGGCCGACGAGGTCCGGGTGGCCCGGCTGACCGCGATCGTGGTCGGCGCGCTGGCCATCGTCGGCGGGGTGCTCGCCAACGGGCAGAACATCGCCTTCCTGGTCGCCCTGGCCTTCGCGGTAGCGGCGTCGGCGAACCTGTCGACGTTGCTGTTCTCGTTGTTCTGGAAGCGGTTCAACACGACCGGCACGCTGTGGGGCATCTACGGCGGCCTGATCGCGTGCCTGCTCCTGGTGGTCTTCTCCCCGGTCGTGTCGGGTGCCCCCGACTCGATCATCAAGGGCGTCGACTTCGCCTGGTTCCCGCTGAAGAACCCGGGCCTGATCTCGATCCCGTTCTCGTTCCTCTGCGGCATCGTCGGCACGCTCATCGGCAAGCCGAAGGCGGACGTCGAGAAGCACGCCGAGATGGAAGTCCGGTCCCTGACCGGCATCGGCAGCTAGGCCCCCGAAGAACGCTCCGGACGGCCTGCGTCACGCGCGCAGGCCGTCCAGGATCACGCTCAGCACCAGCTTTCCCTCGGCCGGGCTGCAGTTGCGCACGGCCATGCCGGCGCCGTGGCCCAGCCGCAGGACGTCGGCGCCGGTGACGTCCGCGCGCACGAGACCGGCGGCCTGCGCCGCGTCGACGAGCACCCCGGTCGCCCCGCGCAGCCGTTTCTGGCAGTACTGGAACGTCTCGGACCCGGAGTCGATCGACTCCTTGAGGATCGTGGCCAGCTTGTGCCGCTCGACGACCCAGGTGACCTGCTCCCCCAGCCAGGCTTCGAGGGCCTCCCACGGCGGCAGCTCGTCGTGCAGGGCGAGCGCCCGGTCGGCCAGCAGGCCGATCTCGTCGCGGTAGACGGTCTCGATCAGCTTCTCCCGTGTCGGGAAGTGCCGGTACAACGTGCCCGCGCCGACGCCGGCCGTCTTCGCGATGTCGTCCAGCGGGACGTCGGCGCCGTGCTCGGCGAACAGGTCCTTGGCCGTCGCAACGATGCGCTCGTAGTTGCGCCGCGCGTCCGCGCGCATCGGGCGCTCCGCGTCGTCCCTCGGCATCCCGGCCTCCTCGCCCTTAACCGGAGAGATTCTCCGAATTCGCTTGCGCATCCGGAGACGCTCTCCATATTATCGCGTCAGACAAGCGGAGAAAGTCTCCGCTTCTGGTGTGCTCCTTGGGGGAGTATCTCTTGTCCCAGCAAACGGTCCCGCGGACGACCGCGCCCGCACCGGCCCGCCGCGGCGGGCTGGTCCTCGCGATCATCCTGACCTGCCAGCTCATGCTCGTCCTCGACGCGACGGTGATGAACGTCGCGCTCCCGCGCATCCAGTCCGACCTGGGGTTCTCCGCCACCGGCCTGTCCTGGGTGATGACCGCCTACAGCCTGGTCTTCGGTGGCCTGCTCCTGCTCGGCGGCCGCGCCGGCGACCTGTTCGGCCGGCGCCGGATGTTCGTCGCCGGCACCGCCGTGTTCACCCTCGCCTCGCTCGCCGGCGGCCTGGCCGGCTCGGCCGAACTGCTCATCGCGGCCCGCGTCCTGCAGGGCGTCGGCGCCGCGATGGCGGGCCCGAGCACCCTGGCACTGGTCACGACGACGTTCACCGAGACCCAAGCCCGCGTCCGGGCCCTGGCGCTGTTCTCCGCGATGTCCAGCGGCGGGTTCGCCCTCGGCCTGATCGTCGGCGGCCTGCTCACCGAGTGGATCTCGTGGCGCGCGGCGCTGTTCATCAACGTGCCGTTCGGCCTGGCGATCGTGCTGCTCGCGCCGCGGTTCGTGCCCGAACCGGCGCGCCGTCCCGCGCGCCTCGACCTGCCCGGCGCGATCACCGGCACCCTCGGCGTCGGCGCGCTCGTATTCGCCTTCACCCACGCCGCGTCCGACGGCTGGGGCAACCCGGTGACGCTCGGCTCGCTCGCCGCCGGCCTGGTCCTGCTGGCCGGGTTCGTCACCATCGAAGCCCGTACGGCGCTGCCGCTCGTCCCGCTCCGGCTGTTCGCCGACCGCAACCGCAGCGCGGCCTACGTCAACTTCTTCCTCGGGCCGATGGCGATGATGTCGATGTTCTTCTTCCTCACCCAGTTCATGCAGGACATCCGGCACTTCGCCGCGCTGGCCACCGGGTTCGCGTTCCTGCCGATGGCCGCGCTGATCTTCACGATGAGCCGGCTGGTGCCGCGGCTGCTCCCCCGCTACGGCCCGAAGCCCCTCGCCGTCACCGGGTCGCTGCTGATGGTCGCCGGGGCCGGCTGGCTCGCGCTGCTCACCACCGGCAGCGCGTACTTCCCGGCCCTGCTCGGGCCGCTGCTGCTGATGGGACTCGGCGGCGGGCTGGGGTTCGCGCCGCTCAACGTGATCGTGATGGCCACCGTGCCCGCCGAGGACGCCGGGGCCGCGGGCGGCGTGCTGCAGACCATGCAGCAGGTCGGCAGCACGCTCGGGCTCGGCATCCTGATCACGGTGTTCGGCTCGGCCACCCGCACGGCGGCCGCGGCGGGCACGACCGGGGCGCAGCTCACGGTCGACGGCATGACCGCGGCGTTCGCCACGGCCGCGGCGCTCGCGGCCGGGACGTTCCTGGTGGCGCTGACGTTCCGGCGGGTTACAGCTTCTGCCCGGCCTTGACCTTGTGCGTCACCTTGCGCTCGACGAGGAACGAGACGAACGGGACGCAGCCGGCCAGCAGGACCAGCACAGTGCCCTTGATCGACCAGCGGGCCTTGATGGCCAGGTCGATGGTCAGCACCAGGTAGATCATGTAGAGCACGCCGTGGATCGGCGAGTACACCGCGGACGGCGTCGGGTTGTCGAAGCCGTAGCGCAGCACCATCACGAAGCACAGGCCGAGCAGGCCGACGCCGGTGACGTAGGCGGCAGTGCGGAACCGGACCAGGGGGCCGGTGAGCGGGACCGCGGTCTGCGCGGCGCCGTCGGTGCGGGTGGTCATCGGGACGTCCTCACTTTGCGGCCTCACTCTGCGGCCTGCTGGTCGCGGGCGTTCAGCTCGCGCAGGTAACGGTTGTACGCGGCCAGCTCCTCGTCCTCGTCCGTGTCGTACGACGTCTGCACGCCGGGACGGGGACGAGGGGCGGGCACTTCGGCGACCGGGGCCGGTTCGGGGGCCGGTTCGGCCGCGGCCTTCTGCCGCAGCTGCCGGATCCGCCAGAACATGAACGCCGGGAACAGCCCGAACAACGGCCACTGCAGGACGTAACCGAGGTTCTGGAAGGTGCCGTTCGCCGAGGTGAACCGGTCCCACTGCCACCAGGCGAGTCCGCAGCAGATCAGCAGGCTCACCAGGCACGTCGCGACGATCGCGAGCCGGCGGCCCCAGAGGGACCCCGCCGGCGGAGGGGATGCTGGCACGAAGCCCAAGCTAGCACTGGCCCGCGATCGGCCGGCGCCCGACCGCACCCGGCGTGGCCAGGCTCTCACGCAGGTCGCGGACCCTTTACCGCCGGTTGACCAGCCGGCCGAACCCCGGCCCCCGCCCTTTCCTCGGGGGGGGCGTCCCCAGTCCAGTTTACCGGCCGCTGCCGGCGATCCCCGGATTCGCGGGCGATCCGGCACGAGTTGTCCACATTCGGCCTCGCCTGTGGAACGTCCGCGTCGTCAGCCTTGCTTGCGCACCGACTGGGCGGCCTTGGCGTACCCGTCGGCCAGGCCGAAGACCTTCTGCGCGTACTCGGTCGAGTTGTTGTAGGACAGGATGCCCGCCCACCAGCCCGACGGGCTCTGCATGTCGCGTCCGCCCGCGCACAGGTAACGGGCGGCGGCCAACGCGGCGTCGTCGATCTGCTGCGGGTCGCCGAGGCCGTCGCCGTTGCCGTCGGACGCCCACTTGCGCCACGTGCCCGGGATGAACTGCATCGGCCCGACCGCGCGGTCGACGCCCGCGTCGCCGTCGTAGCGGCCGCCGTCGGTGTCGCCGATGGCCTGGACGCCCGACGAACCGTCGAGCGGGACGCCGATGATCGGCTTGGACGGCCGCCCGTCCGCGCCGAGGACGGCGCCGGAGTACTGGCCGTGGTTCGACTCGATGCGGCCGATGCCGGCGAGCGTCGCCCACGAGATCTTGCAGTTCGGCTGGCTCGCGCGCATCGCCAGTTCGGCGTTGCCGTAGGCCGCCAAGGCCCGCGCCGGGACGCCGCTGGCCCCGGCGACCTGGCTCGCCCACTGCGAGAGCGTCGCCGGGCCGGACGTGCTGCGGGACTGGGCCTGCTGGGGAGCCGTCTGCTGGTCGGCGCCGCCCGCGACGGCGCCGCCGGCCGGGGCGACCGACCCCGGGCGGACGTCGGCCGCCTTGACCTGCAGGGCGGGGATCTCGGTGGTGGTCGGGCTCGCCTCGGGCGTCGAAGCGCGCGTGACGAGCCAGACGCCGCCACCGGCGACGGCCAGCACGACGAAGACCACGATCAGCCGGGTGAGGAGGGCGACGCCCGCGGAGCGCGGTGCCGGGGCGGCGGAGGCGGGCTCGTCGACGGAGTCGATCGGGTCGTCCTCGGTCTTTCCGGTACTCGTGCGCACGAAACTCCGGTCCTCCAGCGTGGTTGTCGACGATGAGTCAACGAGCCCGCGCAGGTTAGCGTTACGCGGGCCGTCGAGATCGTCTCACCACACCGGTTCACCCGGCCGAGTGAAGACCGTCGCGTCAGGCGGACTTCTGCTGACGCGCGAGGCGCGCCACGCACCAGGCCGGGGCGCTGCCGCGGCGCAGGTGCTGCAGGACCGTCATCGGGCCGAGACGACGGCTGAGGTCCGACGGCGAGAGTCCCGCCGCGCGGTAGTCGAGGGCCCGCTGGTCGAGCGGGCTGATGCCGGCGTCCCACCACTCCTCGGCCTCGGCGACGCCGCCGACCATCTGCCACCAGCCCGCGGCGGCCGTGAGAAGCTCTTCGGGCACTTCCGGCAGCCTGCGGCGCATCGCGTCGAGGTAACCGGGGTCGGCCGCTTCGACCTGGGCCCAGCGGGCGGAACCCGACCGGGCGCGCTGGCCGGGGATGCCCGGGGCGGGTGCGGGGGCGTCGGCCAGCCACGCGGATGCGATGCGGTCGACCTCCTGCTCCTCGGGGGTCTGCTCGCGCTCGGCGGCCCACTGCCGGATCAACGCGTCCACTCCGGGATCTCCGGTCATCCCTGCCTCCTCATAGGTCCCCGACGGACAGGTCCTGACACCTGTCCCACGCGGCTGTGCCGCACGCACCCAAGTGCACCTTGCTGAGTGGAAACTGCCTGCGTACCGGGGTTCCCGAGGGGTTCGGAGTACCACCTGATCACGCAATGTGAGCACCGTAGGGCCGGGGTGGTCTCCTTCGCCAGACCCCGGCAGGCACGAATTCGCCGACCTGCGCGTTTTCAGTCGCAATCCACCCGGATGGTCGAGCGTAGAGCCCGAAATCTGGGATTCGTGACGCTGAGTGATTTACCGTCCGATAACACGTGCGGTGACCACCGAGACCGCCCGAATGCGGCGCCGATTCACGAGACCGGCCCAGGGTCAGGAAAAAAGCGTCCGGAAAAAGGTGACGATCGCCTCGGCGCCGTCCTTCAGCCACCCGAGGACGCGGTGGACGAAATCGGCGGACTGGGTGGGCTGGGTGATGAGGAAGAACAGCACGAGCGCGACCACACCCACGATGAGGATCTTCTTCACGCCGCTCGACATCTGCTTCCTCCCGGCTCGCCGTCCCGTCCGGGAGTGGCAGGCTCCCTACTCTAGGAGAGGCTTGCCCGGAAGACACCCCGATCACCCCCAGGGAGCCCCGATGACGCGCAACGTGCTGGTCGAGCGGGACGGCGCCGTGACGACGATCACCCTCGACCGGCCCGCCGCCCGCAACGCCGTCGACGGCCCCACGGCGGCCGAGCTGGCCGACGCCTTCCGCGCGTTCGACGCCGACCCCGAGGCCGCGGTCGCGGTGCTGACCGGCGCGGGCGGCGCGTTCTGCGCCGGCGCCGACCTCAAGGCCATCGGCACCGACCGGATGAACCGCACGCACCCGGACGGGGACGGCCCGATGGGCCCGACCCGGATGACGCTCGGCAAGCCGGTGATCGCGGCCGTCCACGGGCCCGCCGTCGCGGGCGGCCTGGAGCTGGCGCTGTGGTGTGACCTGCGGGTCGCGGACGCGACCGCGGTGTTCGGCGTCTTCTGCCGCCGCTGGGGCGTCCCGCTGATCGACGGCGGCACCGTCCGGCTGCCGCGGCTGATCAGCCAGTCCCGGGCGATGGACCTGATCCTGACCGGACGGCCGGTCGACGCCACCGAGGCGCTGGCCATCGGGCTGGCGAACCGCCTGGTCCCGGCGGGTGAAGCGGTGTCGGCGGCGCAGGAGCTGGCCCGGCAGCTCGCGGAGTTCCCCCAGGCCTGCCTGCGCGGCGACCGCGCGGCGGCGCTCGGGCAGTGGGGCCTGAGCGAGGCGGACGCGCTGGCCGCGGAGTTCGGCGCGGCGATGGGCACGGGCGTCCTCGCGGCCGAAGCGGTCGACGGCGCGGCCAAGTTCAGCGGCGGCGCGGGCCGCCACGGCAGCTTCGGCTGAGCTGATACCCGCTCTGTCACCGGGCGTGCCTCCACCGGGTGGATCCCGGGCTGTCGCGGCGAATCCGGCCGAGTGGCCGATAGGGTCGGCTGATGGACGAGGACGTCAGCAGAGTCGTGCTCCGGCCGGTCGCGGAGTCCGATCTCGACCTGCTGGAGCAGCTGACCAACGACCCCGTCGCGGCGGGCGCGCACCAGTGGTTCGGCTGGCACGACCCGGGTTTCCTGCGCCGCCGCTGGCGCGAGACCGGGATGCTGACCGCCGACAGCGGGATGCTCGTGCCGACGCTCGGCGGGCGGCTGCTGGGCCTCGTCTCGTGGCACCGCAGCCGCACCGGGCCGACGTCGTACTGCTGGAACATCGGGCTGGTGCTGGCCCCCGAGGCGCGCGGCCACGGCCACGGCACGGACGCCCAGCGCCTGCTCGTCGAATACCTCTTCGCGCACACGCAGCTCAACCGCGTCGAAGCGACGACCGAGGTCGACAACCGCGCCGAACAGCGGGCGCTCGAGAAGGCCGGCTTCACGCGCGAAGGAGTCCTTCGCGGCTACGGCTTCCGAGACGGCCGGTGGCGCGACAACGTCGTCTACTCGGTCGTGCGCTCCGATCTCGCGCTGGGCTAGACGATCGCGCCGGCCTCCCGCAGTGCTCCCAGCTCCGTGACGCCCAGCTCCGCCAGCACCGCTTCCGTGTCGGATCCCTTGGTGCGCGGGGCTTCCGGCGTTTCCGGCGGGGTCCGGTCGAAGCGTGGCGCCGGGGCCGGCTGGACCAGGCCGCCGATCTCGACGAAGGTGCCGCGGGCCGCGTTGTGCGGGTGGCCCGCCGCTTCCTGCGGCGACAGCACCGGCGTCAGGCAGGCGTCGGTGCCTTCGGCGCGGGCGACCAGGTCGTCACGCGTGTGCTTGGCGATCGCCTCCGCGACGATCTCGCGCAGCTTCGGCCACTGCGTCTTGTCCACGTGCAGCGGCAGCTCGGCCGGGTCGAGGTCGAGGACCTTGACGAGGTCGCCCCAGAACCGCATCTCGATCGCGCCGACGGCGACGTACTTGCCGTCCGCGGTCTCGTAGGTGTCGTAGAACGGGGCGCCGCCGTCGAGCATGTTGTCCCCGCGGCCGCCGCCCCAGAGCCCGGCTGCCGCCATGCCGTGCAGGCTGGTGGTGAGCAGCGCGGCGCCGTCGACCATGGACGCGTCGACGACCTGGCCCTTGCCCGACGTGTTCCGCTCGTACAGCGCGGCGAGGACGCCCATCGCCAGCAGCAGCCCGCCGCCGCCGAAGTCACCGACGAGGTTGAGCGGCGGCACCGGCCGCTCCCCCGCCCGCCCGATCGGTTCGAGCGCGCCGGCGATACCGATGTAGTTGATGTCGTGCCCGGCCGCCGTGGCGAGCGGGCCGTCCTGACCCCAGCCGGTCATCCGGCCGTAGACCAGCCGCGGGTTGCGGGCGTGCACGACGTCCGGGCCCAGCCCGACCCGCTCGGCGACCCCGGGGCGGAAGCCCTCGATGAGGACGTCGGCCGTGTCGCACAGCTTCAGCACCAGCTCGACGCCCTCGGGCGTCTTGGTGTTGATGCCGACGGTCCGGCGGCCGCGGGCCAGCGGGTCGACCGGCAGGCCGAGCACGTCCTCCCCCGGCGTCGCGCGGTCCACGCGGACGACGTCGGCGCCGAGGTCGGCGAGGATCATCGTGGCGAACGGCCCGGGCGCGAGCCCGGCCAGTTCGACCACCTTCAGGCCGCTGAGCGGACCTGCCTTCATAGCGTGGTTCCTTTCAGAGCGACCGGGAGATGATTTCCTTCATGATCTCGCTGGTACCACCGAAGATCCGGGAGATCCGGACGTCGGCCCAGGCACGCGCGATCGGGTACTCGGACATGTAGCCGTAGCCGCCGAAGAGCTGCACGCAGTCGTCGATCACCTTGTTGACGCGCTCGGTGGTCCACAGCTTCGCCATCGCCGCGCCCTGGACGTCGAGCTCGCCCTTGAGGTGCCGTTCGATGCACTGGTCCAGGAACGCCCGCGCGACGGCGGCCTCGGTGGCGGCCTCGGCGAGCTTGAACTTGGTGTTCTGGAAGGAGAAGATCGGCCGGCCGAACGCCGTGCGCTCCTTCGTGTACTCGAGGGTGAGGTCGACCGCCGCCTCCAGCCCGGCCACCGCGGTGACGGCGATGATCAGCCGTTCCTGCGGCAGCTGCAGCATCAGCTGGATGAAGCCCTGGCCTTCGGCGTCGCCGAGCAGGTTGGCCGCGGGCACGCGGACGTCGTCGAAGAACAGCTCGGCGGTGTCCTGGCCCTTGAGCCCGACCTTGTCGAGCACGCGGCCGCGGCGGAAGCCGGGGGTGTCGGTCTCGACGGCGATCAGCGAGACGCCCTGGGCGCCCGCGTCCGGGTCGGTCTTCACCGCGACGACGACGAGATCGGCGTGGAAACCGTTGGTGATGAAGGTCTTCGCGCCGTTGATGACGTAGTGGTCGCCGTCGCGCACCGCGCGGGTCTTGATGCCCTGCAGGTCCGAGCCGGTGCCCGGTTCGGTCATCGCGATCGCGCCGACCATCTCGCCGCTGGCCATCTTCGGCAGCCACTCGCGCTTCTTCTCTTCGGAGGCGTATGCGCTCAGGTAGTGCGCGACGATTCCGTTGTGGACGGTCACGCCCCACGCGCTGTCACCGGAGCGGGCCTGCTCCTCGTAGAGCACGGCCTCGTGCGCGAACGTGCCGCCACCGCCGCCGTACTCCTCGGGGATGGACAGGCAGAGCAGGCCGACCTCGCCGGCCTTGTTCCACAGCTCGCGGTCGACCTTCTTCTCCGCCGCCCAGCGCTCCTGGTGCGGGACCAGCTCCTTCTGCATGAACGACCGCGAGAGCTCGCGGAGGTCTTCGAGCTCGGTCGTGCTCCAAGAGCTCTTCGGGAGTTTCAGCGGCACGGGGGACCCTCCTGCGGGACGAGTGCTGGAAAACATGACGCGCAGCATGTAAGTTCTCTCCGGAATGTACATCCGTTCAGGCCGGTAGGTAAAGCAGGGGAGGCCGGAGTGACCGAGACGGGTCACCGCACCCAGGCGCAGCGGCGGGAGCAGACCCGCACCGCGCTGCTCGACGCCACCATCGACTGCCTGGTCGAGGTCGGCTACGCCCGGACGTCGGTCCAGGAGATCTGCGCCCGCGCGGGTGTGTCGAAGGGCGCGGTGCAGCACCACTTCACCGCGAAGGCCGAGCTGATGGCGGCCGCCGTCGAGCACCTCACGAACCGGCTGCGGAGCCAGCTGGCGGCGTCGCTGGACCGGCTGCCCAGCGGCGGCACCGGTGTCGCCGCCGCGATCGACCTGCTCTGGACCGGCTACTCCGGCACGCTCTCGACCGCCGTCACCGAACTGTGGGTCGCCGCCCGCACCGACCCCGAGCTGCGCGCGGCGATCCGGCCGGTCGACCGCGCGCTCGGGCGCGCCACCCTCGAGCACGTCACCCAGGTCGCCGGCGACCTCCCGCCCGGACGCGCGGAGATGCTGTTCTGGCTCACCGTGAACCTGACCCGCGGCCTGGCGCTGGACGCCGAACTCGGCGGCGACCCGAAGCGGCGCCGTCAGCTCCTGGAGGAGTGGAAGCGGATCGCCGTCTTGCTCTACCAGGACGCCGCCACTGCGCCGACCTGACCAGCGCGGCGCACCAGTGTCACTTCGCCCCTTATCCCGCAGGCGGATTCGTGGTCCAATCCCCGCAAAGAGGGAGATTTGATGACCACCAGCGCGCCGCCGCCGTACCCTCCGCAGCCGTATCCGTACGGCCCGCCCCCGATGCAGCCGCCGCGGCCGCAGGCCGCCGATCCCGGCGCGCTCTTCCGGCTGGTCGCCGGGTTGTTCGGCGCCCTCGCCGCGATCCTCGTGCTGGTCGGGTCGTTCCTGCCGCAGACGACGTTCGAGCAGATCGTCGGCGGCAAGACCGAGAGCAGCCAGACGATCAGCGCGTGGTCGCGGTCCTTCGACGTCGACCCCAGCCCCGAAGCGGCGAAGTTCTACGAGAGCACCCACGTCGCGCACTACGGCATCCCGCTCTCCGTCGGCGCGGTGATCCTGCTGGCCGGCGCCGTGCTGGCGATCCTCGGCCTCCGGCGGTCGGCGGGTGCCGGCACGCGGTCGGGCGCGCGGACGGCGTTGCTCGTCGGCGGCGCCGGCGTGGCCGCGGCGGTGTGGATGCTCGGCATGGACGTCTCGGCGACGCTGAGCTACGAGTCCAACGACGACTCGATCACGTCGCACTACACGACCGGGACCGGGTTCTGGCTGCTGCTCGGCGGCGGGGTGCTCGCGGTGGTCGTGCTGGCGTTCGCCCTGCTGGCCGGCCGGCGCGCGACGGCACCCGCCGGTCCGCCGGCGAACCTGCACGGCGGGCCGGGGTATCCGCAGCAGCAGTCGCGGCCGTACCCGGCCGGGCCGCAGCAGTCCGGCGGCTACCCGGGTTCGTCGCCGTACCCGGGCCAGCAGCCCTACGGCGGCCAGCAGCCTTACGGCGGGCCGCCGTCGCAGCCGTTCCCCGCGCAGGGCCCGCCGTCCCAGCCGTTCCCCGCGCAAGGCTCGCCGTCCCAGCCGTTCCCCGGGCAGGCCCCGCCGTCACAGCCGTTCCCGTCACAGCCGTTCCCGTCACAGCCGCCCGCCGACGCCTACGAGGCGACGCAGGCCCAGCCGCACCCGGACGAGCCGCCCGCGGCGACGGCGTCACCGACCGAGCCGACCTACCAGCTCCCGCCCCTGAACCCGCCCAAAACGTGAAATAGATTCACGTCGAGCTGGACAGCTGACGTACCGACGGTATGCTGTACTCGTCGGTAACCCCTGCGCGTCGCCGCGCGGAACGGAGACGTCATGACCAGCACGACCCCCGCGAACCCGGTCCACGACACCGCCCTCCCGCCGACCGTCGGCGGGATCGCCGGTGCGCCGACCGCCGCCCGGGCGGCCCAGCTCGTCGCCCGGGTGGCCGGCGGCGCGGACTCGGCCCCGATCCGGATGGCCGCGCCGTTCACCGGGCAGCCGATCGCGACCCTGCCCCAGGCCACCGACGCCGACGCCCGCGCGGTGTTCGCCGACGCGCGGATCGCGCAGCGGGCGTGGGCGGAACACTCCCCCGCCGAGCGCGCCCGCGTGCTCACCCGGCTGCACGACCTGGTGCTCGCCCGGCAGGACGAGGTCCTCGACCTGGTCCAGGTCGAGGCGGGCAAGGCCCGGCTCGACGCGTTCGACGAGGTCAGCGTGACCGCCCTGGTCGCGGCCTACTACGGCAAGCACGCGGCGAAGATCCTCGCCCCGCGCCGCGTCGCCGGCGTCATCCCCGGCCTGACCCGCGCCGGTGAGCTGCGGCACCCGAAGGGCGTCGTCGGCGTCATCTCGCCGTGGAACTACCCCCTCGCGCTCACCGCGATGGACGTCTTCCCGGCGCTCGCGGCCGGCAACGCCGTCGTCCAGAAGCCGGACAACCAGACCGCGCTTTCGGCGCTGTGGCTGCACGAGCTCGCCGAGGAGGCCGGGCTGCCGGCCGGGACCTGGCAGATCGTGCTCGGCCGCGGTTCGAAGATCGGCACCGCGCTGGTCGAGGAGTCGGACTACCTGTGCTTCACCGGGTCCACGCCGACCGGCAAGGAGCTGGCCGGGCAGGTGGCGAAGCGGCTGACGTCGTACTCGCTCGAGCTCGGCGGCAAGAACCCGATGATCGTGCTGCCCGACGCCGACGTCGCGAAGGCCGCGACCGGCGCGGTGACCGCGTGCTTCTCCTCGGCCGGGCAGCTGTGCGTGTCGGTCGAGCGGATCTACGTCCACGAGTCCATCCGCGAGGAGTTCACCCGGGCGTTCGTCGCGCGCACGGCCGCCGTGAAGCTCGGCGGCGCGCTGGACTACCAGGCCCAGATGGGATCTTTGACGTCCGAGGACCAGCTCAAGACGGTGTCCGCGCACGTCGACGACGCCCGCGCGAAGGGCGCTTCCGTGCTCACCGGCGGACGCGCCCGGCCCGACCTAGGCCCGCTGTTCTACGAGCCGACCGTCCTTTCCGGAGTCACCGAAGAGATGGTCCCGTTCGCGGAGGAGACGTTCGGGCCGGTCGTCTCGATCTACGGCTACACGGACGTCACCGAGGCCATCGACCGGGCCAACGACACGGCGTTCGGGCTCAACGCCAGCGTCTGGTCGCGCAACGGCCACGCGGGCTGGGAGGTCGCGGCCCGGCTCAAGGCGGGCACGGTCAACGTCAACGAGGGCTACGCGGCGACGTTCGGCAGCGTCGGCGTCCCGATGGGCGGCATGAAGGACTCGGGCGTCGGCCGCCGCAACGGCGCCGAAGGCCTGCTGAAGTACACCGAATCCCAGTCGATCGCGCTCCAGCGCGGCCTGGCCCTGCGCCCGCCGCGCGGAGTCTCGGGTTCGCTGTGGTCCCGGGGCATGACCCTGGGCCTGAAAGCCCTCCGCCGCCTCCCCCGCTGACCCGATCGGTGTGTCTGAAGGGCAGCAAGGGTGTCGACCTTCTGATCACGCGCGTTGGCCGGTGGTGGGGGCTGTCAGCAGGCCTCGGTCGTAGGCGATCGCGACCGCTTCCGCGCGGCGGCTCGCGCCGAGCTTCGCCATCACCCGGGACAGGTGGACGCTCACCGTTTTCTCGCTGATGTAGAGCTCTTCACCGACTTGGCGGTTCGTGCGGCCCAGCGCGACGCGCTCGAGGACGTCACGTTCACGGTCGGTCAGCGGGTCGACGACCGCGCGGGCCGGGGCCGCCGGTTCGACGCCCGCCAGGTCCACCCGCGCGCGGTGCGCGAGGTCGCGGACGGCGTCGCGCAGCGGGATCGCGCCCAGCCGGGCCGCCACCGCGTGCGCCGACTCCAGGGCGGCCCGCGCCCGGTCGACGTCGTCCGCCAGCAGCCAGGCTTCCGCTTCGTGCCGGCGGCAGATCGCCTGCTCGTAGACCGCGCCGTAACCGAACGCCGCCGCCGCGACCGCCCACTTCTCGGGGTCTCCCCGGCCGCTCAGGCCGGACGCCGCCGCTTCCAGCCGGGCCAGCCAGGCCCGGCCTTCCGGCCCCAGCGTCGTCGAGCGCGGCTGCCCGACGACCGCGCACATCCGGCCGTGCGCCAGCAACCGCTCGCCCGCCGCCACCGCGGCTTCGACGGCCGCCTCGTCGCCGCGGATCCGGGCGTCGGCGGCCAGCGCGGCCGCGGCGGTGACGCCGAGCGCTGCGACCCGGATGCCGGCCAGCAGGCCGGGTTCGATCCGGTCGAGCCAGCCGACGAGCTCTTCGGCCCGCTTCACCGCGTCCTTGTGGTCACCGCGCCAGTAGGCCAGCTCGATGCCGGCGTCCCCGGCGGACAGCGGGATCTGGATGTCCGCCGCCCAGTGCTGCCGCAGCCCGGCCACGAGCTTCGCGGCGTCGTCGAACCGGCCGCGGGCGACCACGAACAGCGACCAGATCGCGAGGATCCGCGCGGCGACCGCGCTGGACACCCCGCGCCCGGCCCGGCCGGCGCTCTCGTCCGGCCAATCGCCCATCAGGTACCGCAAGGTCATCTGCCGCGCCCGCAGCTCCAGGCCGTAGACGCTCCAGCTGAGCCCGGATTCTTCGGCCCGGGCGACCCCGCGTGAGGCGTGTTCCAGCGCTTGCGCGAACTCGGCCTGGTCGTCGTGGCTCAAGGCGAGGAAGTAGGTCGCGCGGATCTCGGTGTTCAGCGCCCCGGAGTCCCGCGCCTTGCGCTCGGCCTGGCGCAGCCGCTCGCGGGCCTCCTCGGCGTCGCCCGCCGAGTCGGCCAGCGTGCCCAAGGTGACCAGCGCCGACGCCTCCGCCCCGGCCGCGTCGACCTCCCGCGCGTCGGTGACCGCGGTGAGCGCGCTGTCCAGCGCCGCGTCCGGCTGGTCGAGCAGCCGGAGGAACCCGGCCCGGCTGGCCAGCACCCACGCGCGGGTCCCGCTCGGTTCGGTGTCCTTGACCAGGTCCCACGCCTTGTCGATCGCCGCGACGGCCTCGTCGAGGGTTCCTTCCAGCGCGAGCAGCGCCTCCGCCAGCCGCCGCCACGTCTTCGCCGCGCGGTCGGTCGAGCCGTCCGGGGTCAGCGCCTGCGTGGCCGAGCGGGCGAACGCGGCGGCCCGCTCGGGCTCGCCGGACGTGCCCGCGAAGTACGACGCCTCGTGCAGCAGCCGGATCTCGTCGAACCCCTCGGGCCGGTCGGCGGCCGGAACGGCGTCCCAGATGGACAGTGCCTGCTCGACGTGGCGCAGCGCCGAGCCGGGCGCGCCCAGGTTCTCGGCTTCGTCCATCGCGCGCAGCAACGCCGGCAGCGCCGTGACCAGGTCGCTGCTCTGCAGGGAGTGGTAGGCCAGCTTCGCGTCGTGCCCGCGGCCTTGCGGCCGCGACCGGATCCGCGTCGCGTACGCCGCGTGCGTGCGCGACCGCTCCCCCGGCAGCAGATCGCCGTACACCGCTTCCTGCAGCAACGCGTGCCGGAACCAGTAGGCGCCGTCCGGCATCACCACCAGCACGTGGTGCTGGACGGCTTCGCGCAGCGCCTCGTCCAGCTCCAGCTCGCCCAGGGCGGAGATCTCGGCCAGGGCCGCGTGCATCACCGGCTCGTTCGCCACCGACACGACGCGCACGACCCGGCGGGTGTCCGGCGAGAGCCGCTCCAACCGCGAGAGCAGCACTTCGGCCAGGCCCGCGGGCAGGTCGTCGCACTCGGACTGGGTGGCGAGCAGCTCTTCGGCGAAGAACGGGTTGCCCTCGGAGCGGCTGACGATGTCGGCCACGACGTCGGCGGACAGCGGCTCGTCGGCCAGCGCCTCGACGAAGGCCCGGGCGTCGGCGTTGCCGAACGGCTGCAGGTCGACGCGCTCGACGGTGGCGAGCCGGACCAGCTCCGAGAGGAGGCCGCGCAGCGGGTGCCGCCGGTGCACGTCCTCCTCGCGGTAGCTGCCCACGACCAGGAGACGTTGCGCGCGCAGCCTGCTGAGCAGGAACGACAGCAGGTTGCGGGTCGAGGCGTCGGCCCAGTGCAGATCCTCGAGCAGGATCACCACCGGCCGGGACTCGGCGATCTCGGTCAGCACCCCCAGTACCGCGTCGAACAACTGCAGCTGACCGAGATCCTGCTCCGGCCGGGGACGCACCATGGTCTCCCGGTCGTTCGAGGTCATCGCGGCGTGCTCGGCCGCCCGGGGCTCTTCGAGGCCGTGCAGCCCCTGGCCCTGCGGGAGCAGCCGGCCGAGCGCGGGCCGGGCCCGCACCGCGGCGGCGATCGCCGGGTCCGTCGCGCTGCCCAGCGGGGCGAGCGCTTCGGCGAAGGGAAGATAAGGGAGACCGCCTTCGCGGACGTCGATGCAGCGGCCGGTGAGCACCAGCGCGCCGCACGCGGCGACGTGCTCGCCGAGCGCGGTCAGCAGCCGGGTCTTGCCGACCCCGGCGTCCCCCGAGAGCAGCGCCGCGCCGGCTTCGCCACGTTCAGCCCGGGCGAAGGCGGCGCGGAGCCGCCGCATCTCGTGGGTACGGGCGACGAGCGGGATTCCGGAGCCGAGTCGGGGCACAAGGAGCATTCTTGCTCACCCCACCGACAGATTTTCGGGGGTTCGGGTGGCGAAGCCCCTGACCTGGGGTGAAGCCCCCGATGTCACCGACAGAATCCGCACGCTCATCGCCTTGGACACCATCACCCGCCCTTACCGGGCGGTCTCGCCGACGGCCGCGGTCTCCCGCGACGCTTCCCGGCGCTCCTGCGCCGGGACCTCGACGACGCTGCGCCCGGCCCGCACGTGGCGGACGGCGCGGCGGGCGCGGTCGGCCCAGGCGCTGCGCCCGGCCTTCCGCAGTTCCTCGGCCCGGTAGGCCGCTTCGGCCCGGACCGCGTCCAGCAGCAGATCGCTGTGCATCGTGTTCCCCTGTTCCCTGAGTTCACCGGTTGGTAGGACTCAGGTTCGTCCTGAGGGACTCCCCCAGGCATCGGGTGATCACGTACCCCTGGCACGGAAAAGACCCCTTACTCCCGGCCGAGTCCAGCTCGGCGGGGGTAAGGGGTCTTCCCCAGGCCTCAGTCGCGCGCGGGGCCGCCGGGCCGCACCGCGGCCAGCAGCCCACGCCAGCCCGATGCGGGCAGGCGGAAAGCACCACCCTCGGGGTCTTTCGAGTCGCGCACCGCGGCACCCCCGGCGACGAACGCGACCTCGACGCAGTCGTTGCCGCCGCCGCTGTGACTGCTCTTGCGCCAGCGCGCACCCGAAAATTCGGCTTCCATGGTCCCCAACTCCCTTACTGTGTCCTCGGTTCCAGATGGTGCACCGGAGCCGGTACAGCCGCCTGTTCGGCGAACCGTCCGGCCGCCTCGGCGATCAGCTCCACCGAGTCGTCCGGCTTCAGTGCGGCCGCGCGCAGATGGTCGAACATCAGCCCGTAGCGCCGGACATCTGTGGGTTCCTCCAGGTAGAGGCCGCTGGAGGTGCTGTCGTCGACGTAGACGACGTCCGGGTCGGCCTGCTCCGGGAACCCCATGATCAGGAAGGGGCCTTCCATCCCGGGGTGCGCGCCGGCGTGGAACGGCACCACCTGGATGATCACGTTCGGCTTCTCGGCGAGGGCGACCATCCGGTAGAGCTGCTCGGCCATCACCTCGGGGGTGTCGACGACCCGGTGCAGCACGGCCTCGTCGATGACGGCCCAGTACTCCGGCGGCGGTGTGTCCGACAGCAGCTCCTGGCGCGCCATCCGGGCCGCGACGCGGCGGCGGATCTCGGCGTCTTCGGCGTCCGGGCGCAGGGCCCGGATCACCGCGCGGGCGTACCGCTCGGTCTGCAACAGGCCCGGCACGAGCAGCGCCTGGAACGCGCGCAGCGAGCTCGCGTCGGCTTCGAGCCCGACGAACGTGCCGGTGAAGACCTCGTTGTAGGCGTGCCACCAGCCGCGCTTGCGGGCTTCGCGGGCCAGCTGGACGAGCGCCTCCTGCTCGTCGCCGGTGATCCCGTAGAGCGCCAGCATGTCCCGGGCGTCGCGCGGGGTGACCCCGACGTGGCCGGTCTCGATGCGGCTGATCTTCGACGCCGAGCATTCGAGCTTCTCGCCGACCTCGTCGATGGTGAGGTCCGCCGCCTCGCGCAGCCGGCGCAGCTCGCCCGCGAGCCTCCGGCGGCGAACCGTGGGGCTCTGTCCCCTGGCCATTCGGCACCTCCGGATGTCGACGGCGTCGTAGCCGTTCGCTTGCTCCCAGTATCTAACCAGGACGGTGGCGCATTAACACGGCACCGATTCCGGGCCCGGCACACGCGTCGCACCTGCAATTTGCAGAATGCTCTTGTATCCTCGCACTCTGCACTGCGACGGGACGCGGTACGGGCCCGGGTCGTTCGGCCGCCGGGCCCTGCGGCCCTTTGAGCAGCGTAGACGATGACTTCGCGGTCCGCCGTGTGGTCATTCGGAGAAGGGGTCCGGGACCGTCCCCCGATCGGTCCCGGCCCCCTTCACCGAGCCGAATACCCTATTCCCGCGGCGAATACCCCGACTATTTGTCGCCCGTAAGGGTGATTTTCCCGCCAACGTTCAGAGGACGCGCAGGAGTCCTTCTTGGACGACCGTGGCGATGAGGGTGCCGTCCGCGGCGAAGAACCGGCCGGTGGCCAGGCCACGCGCTCCGGAGGCGGTCGGTGAGGCGCTGTCGTAGAGGAACCATTCGTCGGCGCGGAACGGCCGGTGGAACCAGAGCGCGTGGTCGAGGCTCGCGCCGAGCACCTTGTCGGTGTCCCAGTACACGCCGTGGCGCGCGAGGACCGAGTCCAGCAGCGTCATGTCCGAGGCGTAGGTCAGCACGCAGACGTGCAGCAGCTGGTCGTCGCCCAGCTTGCCGTCGGCGCGCATCCACACCTGGTTGCGGGCGGGCGGCTCGCCGGTCTGGCGGGTGACCCACGGCGGGTCGTTGACGTAGCGCAGGTCGATCGGCTGCGGCCGGCTGTGCGCGCCGATCGCGTACCCCTCGGCGCGTTCCATCAGCGTCGGCAGCGACTCCGGCGCGGGCACGCCCTCCGGCATCGCCTCGGCGTGGTCGATGCCCGATTCGTCCTTCTGGAAGGACGCCGAGAGCGAGAAGATCGCCTTGCCGTGCTGGATCGCCACGACCCGGCGGGTGGTGAACGAACGGCCGTCCCGGATCCGGTCGACCTCGTAGACGATCGGCACGCTCGGGTCGCCGCCGCGGATGAAGTACGCGTGCAGCGAGTGCACCCGGCGCTCGTCGGGCACCGTGCGCCCGGCCGCGACCAGCGCCTGCCCGGCCACCTGCCCGCCGAAGACACGGACCGGCGAGTGGGCGGGCGAGACGCCGCGGAAGAAGTTCTCCTCGATCTTCTCGAGGTCGAGCAACGCCACCAAGCGGTCCAGCACGGGCTGGCCGCCACCCGGGATCTCCAGCTCGGTGGCGGCCGCTCTGGCCATTTCAGTCATGGCCAGACCCTATGTGGTCGGAGGGCAAGCCGTCCCTTACGCGTGGTCGTCTTCACCAAGGCGGTGGACGTGGATCAGGTTGGTCGAGCCCACGGTCCCGGGCGGGGAGCCGGCCACGATGACGACGAGGTCGCCCTTCTGGTACTTGCCCATCTCCAGCATCGCGTGGTCGACCTGCTGGATCATCTGGTCGGTGGACTCCACCCGCGGCACGATCTGGGTGGTGGTGCCCCAGGTCATCGAGAGCTGGCTGCGGACGCAGTCCTCGGGCGTGAACGCCAGCAGCGGCAGCCGCGTGTGCAGCCGGGCCAGGCGGCGCACGGTGTCGCCGGACTGTGTGAAGGCGACCAGGGCCTTCGCGTTGAGGCGCTCGCCGATGTCGCGGGCGGCGTAGGAGATCACGCCGCGCTTGGTGCGCGGGACGTGGGTCAGCGGCGGGACGACCGGCGAGTCGGTCTCGACCGCCTCGATGATCCGGCCCATCGTCTGGACGACCTCGATCGCGTACCGGCCGACACTGGTCTCGCCGGACAGCATCAGCGCGTCGGCGCCGTCGAGGACGGCGTTCGCGACGTCGGAGGCCTCGGCGCGGGTCGGCCGGGAGTTGTTGATCATCGACTCGAGCATCTGCGTCGCGACGATGACCGGCTTCGCGTTCTCGCGGCAGATCTGGATGGCGCGCTTCTGGACCAGCGGGACCTGCTCCAGCGGCAGCTCGACGCCGAGGTCACCGCGGGCGACCATCACCGCGTCGAAGGCCAGCACGATGGCCTCGAGGTTGTAGACGGCCTCGGGCTTCTCGATCTTCGCCACGACCGGCAGCCGGCCCTTGCCGACGCGGTCCATCACCTGGTGGACCAGGTCGATGTCGGCCGGCGAGCGGACGAAGGACAGCGCGATGAAGTCGACGCCCAGCTCGAGCGCGAACTCGAGGTCCTCGATGTCCTTCTCGGACATGGCCGGGACGGAGACGTCCATGCCGGGCAGCGAGACGCCCTTGTTGTTGCTGACCGGGCCGCCTTCGGTGACCTCGCAGACCACGTCCTGGCCGTCGACCTCCTTGACCACCAGGCCGACCTTGCCGTCGTCGACCAGCAGGCGGTCGCCGGGCTTGGCGTCCTTGGCCAGGCCCTTGTAGGTCGTGGAGACCCGGTCGTGGGTGCCGGCGACGTCCTCGACGGTGATCCGGACGATGTCGCCGTTGTGCCACTCGACCGGCCCGCCGGCGAACGTGCCCAGGCGGATCTTCGGGCCCTGCAGGTCGGCGAGGATGCCGACCGCCCGGCCGCTCGCGGCGGCGGCGTCCCGGATCAGGTCGTAGACCTGCTTGTGGTCGCCGTGGCTGCCGTGGGAGAAGTTCATCCTCGCCACGTCCATGCCCGCGTCCACGAGTGCCCGCATCTTCTCCGGGGTGGCGGTGGCGGGGCCCAGGGTACAAACGATCTTCGCGCGTCGGCTCACGTTCGCATAGCGTAGTCCCTGTCCGCGCGTTCGTCTGTACCGATCCCGAAAAGTTCAGAGAAACGGTTCAGAAACTCGCGGGTCACCGGCGGGGCTGCTCGCTCGGGCCGACCCGGTCACGGGCCCATTCGTTGAACTCGCGCAGCTGCCGCCACGCCTTCCGCACCCGGTCGAGGGCGGCGCGCTCGTGCAGGACGTCGTCCGGCTCCCAGGTGCGCACGGCGTACACCGAGCGGTAGCGCAGCAGGTCGAGGCGCGGGTGCTCAGCGTCGAAGCCGCGCGGCTTCGACTTCAGCCGGTCGCCCTTGACCTCCCAGCCGGCGCGCTCGAGCTTCGTGATGATCTTCTGGAGCGCTTCGCCGTGCAGGTCGGTGTCGACGGCCTGGCGGAACCGGGCGATCTGGTCGGACGCGAGGTAGAAGCACCCGCCGCCGACGCGCAGGCCCTCCGGCCCGACCTCGACGTAGTAGGCACCCCCGCCGCGCCCCTGCTCGATCACGCCGCCGCAGTGGGTCTTGTAGGGCGTCTTGTCCTTGGCGAACCGGACGTCCCGGTAGGGGCGGAACACCTTGGGATCGCCGAAGCCGTCGCCGAACTCGGTCTTGAGCTCGTCGAGCAGGGCCTCCATCGGCGCCCGGACGTCGGACTTGTACGTCTCGACATGGTCGTCCCAGTAGGGCTTGGAGTTGTCTTCCACGAGACCGTCGTAGAAGTCGACGGCGTACTCGCCGAATCCGCTGAACTTCACGGTGAGGAGGGTAATCGGGGGTACCGACAGGAACTGAAACCCGGTGCGGCCGGCGCTCCGCGCGAGACCGGCCGCACCGGGAGCCCTTACTCGGCGACGGCCGTGATCAGCTCACCGTCGGTGGTGTCGCCCGAGAGGTCCCAGACCATCGCGCCGCCGAGGCCCTGCTGCTGGGCGTAGCCGATCTTGCCGCCGATGGTCGACGGGGTGTCGTAGCTCCACCAGTCGCCGCCGCACTTGGCGTACGCCGTGCCGGCGATGGTGCCGGTCGACGGGCAGGACGTCTTGAGCACCTTGTAGTCCTCGATGCCCGGCTCGTACTTGGCCGGCGCCGGCCCGGTCGCGGTGCCGCCCGGGGTGTCCTGCGTGACACCGGTCCAGCCGCGGCCGTAGAAACCGATGCCCAGCAACAGCTTGCTCGACGCGACGCCCTTGCTCTTGAGCTTCTGGATCGCGGCGTCGGAGTAGAAGCCCGGCGTCGGGATGCCGTCGTAGGACGTCAGCGGCGAGTGCGGGGCGGTCGGGCCCTGCGCGGCGAACGCGCCGAAGTAGTCGTAGGTCATCACGTTGTACCAGTCGACGTACTGGGCGGCGCCCGCGTAGTCGGCCAGGTCGATCTTGCCGCCGTCGGTGCCGTCGGCGGTGATCGCCGAGGTGACCAGCTGCGAGCCGAACTTGGCGCGCAGCGCGGCCATCAGGTTCCGGTACGCGTCGGCGCCGCTGGAGTCACAGCTCAGGCCGCAGGCGTTGGGGTACTCCCAGTCGATGTCGATGCCGTCGAAGACGCCGGCCCAGCGCGGGTCGTTGACCAGGTTGTAGCAGGAGTCGGCGAACGCGGCGGGGTTCTGCGCGGCCTGGCCGAAGCCGCCCGACCAGGTCCAGCCGCCGAACGACCAGATCACCTTGAGGCCGGGGTGCTTGGCCTTGAGCTCCTTGAGCTGGTTGAAGCTGCCCGCGAGGGGCTGGTCCCAGGTGTCCGCGACGCCGTCGACACTGCCCGCTGCGTCGTAGGTCTTCTGGTAGTCGGCGTAGGCGTCGCCGATCGCGCAGCCGCCGTTGGTGATGTTGCCGAAGGCGTAGTTGATGTGCGTCAGCTTGCCCGCCGAGCCCGACGTCTCGATGTTCTTGACGTGGTAGTTGCGGTCGTACACCCCCCAGTCGGTGAAGTAGCCGACGACCTTGCCGACGGAAGCCTCGGCCTGAGCGGGGGCGGCGGTGGCGGCCGGGGCCGCGGCGGCGCCCACCACCAGGCCCGCGGCGGCCGCCACGGTCAGCAGGGCCGAGAAGCTCTTCCTGCGGAAACGGGACATGCCTTCTCCCTTCGGAGAATTACCGACAATCATGGGGACCACGTGGTGGAGACCACACCAACCGTAAATGGACTAGACCATCAGGTCAATGGTTCAGACCAGACGGGTCAGGCCGAGCAGCCCATCGGGACCGCCGCACATGCCTTGACAGGAATATGCCGGGCGGCGCACATTTCCAGGGTGATGCAGACTTTCGACGTCCTCGCCGAACCCCGCCGGCGCACCATCCTCGACCTGCTCCGCGACGGCGAACGCTCCGTCGGCGAGCTCGTCGAGGAGCTGGAGCTCAGCCAGCCCGCGGTGTCCAAGCACCTGCGGGTCCTGCGCGAAGCGGGGCTCGTGACGGTCCGGGTCGCGGCCCAGCGCCGGTGCTACGCGCTGCGCCCGGAGCCACTGGCCGAAGTGGACGCTTGGCTCGCCCCCTACCGCCGCTTCTGGGCCGGCCGCCTCGACGCGCTGGAACGCCGCCTCGACGAGACCCCCTAGCCCGCGCGGACGACACGCGTACCCAGGCGGACGACACGCGTACCTGGATGGACGACACAGCCGCGCTCAGGCCGGGGTGCGGCGTGTCGTCCATCCGCGTACGCGTGTCGTCCGCGCGGGTACGCGTGTCGTCCGGTCCGGCGTTTGGCCGGTTCTAACCAGCCGGTTCGAACGTGATGCCAGAGGCCGCCGCGCGGCGCTCGCCCCACTCGTACAGGGCCGTGAGCGCCGGGCGCAGCTCCTCCCCCACCGCCGTCAGGTGGTACTCGACGTGCGGGACGCGGCCGTCGCGCTCCTCGCGGCGGACGATGCCGTCCGCCGTCAGCTCGCGCAGCTGCTGGGTCAGCATCTTCTCGCTCACCCCCGGCATCCGGCGGCGCAGCTCGCCGTAGCGGTGGGCGCCCTCCTTGAGGTGCGCGAGGATCACCGGCTTCCACTTGCCGCCGATCAGGTCGACCGCCAGCTCCGTCGCGCAGTGGTAGCGCTTCATCCCGTTCCCCCTACGCACCGGAAAGTACGTGCTTGCCCGGCCGGGCCGCCGCTGGTTGCCTTGCCGGGTGATCGTGCCAGAGAACCCGCCCGCCACCCCGACCCTCTACGAGTGGGCAGGCGGCCACGAAGCCCTCGTGAAGCTCCTCACGATCTTCTACGGCCACGTCCTCGAAGACCCGCTGCTCGAGCCGGTGTTCCGGCAGATGGACCCGCACCACGCCCAGCACGTCGCGGTCTGGCTCGGTGAGGTCTTCGGCGGACCGGCGGCCTATTCGGAGAGCCACGGCGGGCACGCCCACATGATCGGCCGCCACCTCGGGCGCGGCATCACCGAGCGGCAGCGCCGGCGCTGGGTCACGCTGCTGCTCGACGCCGCCGACGAGGCCGGCCTGCCGGGCGACCCGGAGTTCCGCGCCGCGTTCGCCGGCTACCTCGAGTGGGGCAGCCGGCTGGCCGTCCTCTTCTCCGCGCCCGGCGCCGAGCCGAACCTGCACGAACCCGTCCCGCAGTGGGACTGGCCGAAGCCACCCTGGCCGCCCGCGCCGTCCTAGCCCCTTGGTCGTCCTGGCCCCTTGGTCGTCCTGGCCCCATAGTGAGGGCAGGCGAAAGGAGGCTGCCCTTGATCCGGGTGGACGGTCGGACCCTGCGGTGCGCCGACGTCGTGACGGCGGCGCGCACCGAGGGGCCACTGGGTATCGACGTCTCGATCGCCGCGCTGCGCGGCGCCGAGCACGCCTGGAAGCTCGCCGAGGAGCTCAGCACGCGGCGGGTGGTCTACGGCCGGACCACCGGCGTCGGGGCCAACAAGGACGACACGGTCGCGAGCTCGAAGGAACACGGGCTGCGCCTGCTGCGCAGCCACGCGGGCGGCAGCGGCGACCCGATGCCGCCCGGCCAGGTTCGCGGGATGATGCTGATCCGGCTCAACCAGCTCCTGGCCGGCCGCTCCGGGATCAGCCCCGAGCTGATCGGCGCGCTGGCCGAGGCCGTCCGCACCGGCGCGCTGCCGCTGGTGCACCGGCTCGGCGCGATCGGCACCGGCGACCTGGCCCCGCTGGCCGAGACGGCGCTCGCGCTCACCGGCGAACGCGACTGGCTCGCCGGGCATGTCCCGGCGGTGCCGGTGCACGCCGGCGACGCGCTGGCGTTCATGAGCAGCAACGCCGCGACGCTGGCGGAGGCGACGCTGGCCGCGATGCGGCTGGACGCCCTGACCCGCGCCAGCCACGCCATCGCCGCACTGACCTACGTCGCCCTCGACGGCAACCCCGAGGCGTACGCGACGCCGGTGCACGAAGCGCGGCCGCACGCCGGCCAGGTGGCCTGCGCGGCGGAGATGCGGCGGCTGCTCGGCATGCACCAGACGCCGAAGCCGGGCCGCCGGATCCAGGACCCGTTCGGGCTGCGGGCGTTCCCGCAGGTCCAGGGCCCGGCCCTGGACGCGATCCACTACCTGCGCGACGTGCTGGCCGTCGAGATCAACGCGAGCACCGAGAACCCGATGATCTCCACGGTCCACGGCGACGCCTACCACCACGCGCACTTCCACACGGCGTACGTCTCGACGGCGCTGGACCAGGCCCGCGCGACCGTGCACCAGGTGGCGGAGCTGTCGGTGGCGCGCCTCGGCGACCTGGTCGAGCCGGAGTTCACCGGGCTGCGGCCGTTCCTCGCGGCCGGGCCGGCGGGCAGTTCGGGCGTGATGATCCTGGAGTACGTGGCGCACGACGCGCTCACGGAGCTGCGTCAGGCGGCGCTGCCGGCGACGCTCGGCACGGCCGTGGTGTCCCGCGGCATCGAGGACCACGCGAGCTTCTCGACCCAGGCGGCCCGCGCGGCGACGGCGGCTTGCACGTCGTACCAACAGGTTCTGGCCTGCGAGCTGGTCGCGGCGGTCCGCGCGCTGCGGATGCGGGACGCCGACCTGGTGGACCTCCCGGTGCGCGACGCGTTCGACGTCGCGTCCGAGGTCCTGGACGACAGCACCGACGACCGCCCGCTGACCGACGACATCGCCCGGGCGATCACCGTCCTGGACACCTTGGCCCGCATCTGAAAGCCGTGAAGGCCACCTTGAGGGACTCCATGTCCCTCAAGGTGGCCTTCACGGACAACCAGGCGCAGGCTCAGCCGAAGAAGACTTCGGCCTCTTCGTAGCGCTCGGTCGGGACCGTCTTCAGCTCGGCGGTCGCCTCCGACAGCTTCACGCGGACGATGTCGGTGCCCTTCAGGGCGACCATGACACCGAAGTCGCCGTCGGCCACCGCGTCGACGGCGTGCAGGCCGAAGCGGGTCGCGAGCACGCGGTCGTACGCGGTCGGCGTGCCGCCGCGCTGGACGTGGCCCAGCACGACCGCGCGGGACTCCTTGCCGGTGCGGCGGGCGATCTCGTCGGCCAGCCAGGTGCCGATGCCGCCGAGGCGGACGTGCCCGAAGGCGTCCTTCTCACCGGTGAGCAGCTTCTCCTCGCCGCCCTCGGGCAGCGCGCCCTCGGCCACGACGATGATCGGCGCGAACTCCTTCTCGAAGCGGCGCTCGACCCAGGAGACGACCTGGTCGACGTTGAAAGCCCGCTCCGGCACCAGGATCACGCTCGCGCCGCCGGCCAGGCCGGAGTGCAGCGCGATCCAGCCGGCGTGCCGGCCCATGACCTCGACGACCAGCGCGCGGTGGTGCGACTCGGCGGTGGTGTGCAGCCGGTCGATCGCCTCGGTCGCGATGGAGACCGCGGTGTCGAAGCCGAAGGTGTAGTCGGTCGAGCCCAGGTCGTTGTCGATCGTCTTGGGCACGCCCACGACGCCGACGCCGTCGTCGGTCAGGCGCTTCGCGACGCCGAGGGTGTCCTCGCCGCCGATCGCGATCAGCGCGTCGACACCCTGCTCGGCGAGGACCTTCTTGATCTGCTCGACGCCGCCCTCGACCTTGTACGGGTTGGTCCGCGACGAGCGCAGGATCGTGCCGCCGCGGGTGAGGATGTCCTCGACGTCGTTCAGGCCGAGCGGGCGGCTGTCGCCCGTCAGCGGGCCGTTCCAGCCGTTGCGGAAGCCGACGAAGTCCCAGCCGTGCACCTCGATGCCCTTGCGGACCACCGCGCGGATGACCGCGTTGAGACCCGGGCAGTCGCCGCCGCCGGTCAGCACACCGACACGCATGAGAATCCTCCGTTTGTGTTCGCTGGAGATGACAGTCACATTTCGCCAGGGCCAAGCGTAGCTGGCTTCGTCTGGATCGGTGCAGCCCGTACCACCTGCCGAATCGGTCCGCGCCGTCGTTGTGCTAACTTGTCGTCGTGCAGCGCTATTACTGGTTTACGAAGCCGGCCCCGGGTGGGCACGGCGGCGTGAACCTGCGCTGACCTCCACCCCCGAGCCGGATTCTCCTACCGGCTCGGCGAGGGTCCCCCGCGCGGGTCGGTGTCCATCAGGAAGGAACACCCCCGCCATGACGCTCTCCGCAGGCCCGGCCGCCATCGGTGACCTCGACGCCGCGCGCACCACGTCGATCAGTCCGCTCATTTCGCCCGCGATGCTGCGCGAAGATCATCCGGTCGACGCCGCCGTCGCCAAGGTGGTGCAGCACGGACGCGCCGAAACCGTCGACATCCTCGAAGGCCGGGACGACCGGCTGCTCGTCGTCGTCGGCCCGTGCTCGGTCCACGACCCCGAAGCCGCTCTCGACTACGGCCGCCGCCTCGCCGAGAAGGCCGAAGAGCTGCGCGGCGAACTGCACGTCGTGATGCGGGTGTACTTCGAGAAGCCGCGCACCACGCTGGGCTGGAAGGGCCTGATCAACGACCCGGACCTCGACGGCACCTTCGCCGTCAACAAGGGCCTCCGGATGGCGCGCCGGCTGCTGCTCGACGTCTCCGAGCTGGGCCTGCCGGTCGGCTGCGAGTTCCTCGACCCGATCACACCGCAGTTCATCGCCGACATCGTCACGTGGGGCTCGATCGGCGCCCGGACCGCGGCCAGTCAGGTGCACCGGCAGCTGTGCAGCGCGCTGTCGATGCCGGTCGGCATCAAGAACTCCACCGAGGGCGACGTCCAGGTCGCGGTCGACGCGACCCGCGCGGCGGCGGCGAGCCACGTGTTCCCCGGCATCAACACCGACGGCCTGGCGGCGCTGCTGACGACGTCGGGCAACCCGGACTGCCACGTGATCCTGCGCGGACACGCGGGCGGCCCGAACTACGACGCCGGCACGGTCACCGACACCCTGGCGCGGCTGGCGAAGTCGGGCCTGCCGGAGCGCGTGATCATCGACGCGAGCCACGGCAACAGCGGCAAGGACCACGTCCGCCAGGCTTCGGTCGTGCGTGAGCTGGCGGAGCGGATCGGCGGCGGTGAGCGCGGGATCGTGGGCTTGATGATGGAGAGCTTCCTCGCGGGCGGCCGCCAGGACCTCGACCTGGGCCAGCCGGAGAAGCTGACCTACGGCCAGTCGATCACGGACGCCTGCATGTCCTGGGACGACACCGCTCCCCTGCTGGACGAGCTGGCCGAGGCGGTCCGGGCGCGCCGCTGAGAGGTCCCCGCCTAGGGGTCCCCCGGATTTCACGTTACCGGGAGGCACCGACAGTTCCGGGCCGTGCGGTGGAGGCGGACAGCGCCAACGGACCGTTTGTGCCGAGGTGGGCGCGAACGGTCCGTTGGCACGACCTTCGAGCAAGTCTTCAGCGGCAGAGCCTCAGCGGCGGGGGAAGTAGGACTCGATGACGTCCCAGCGGGCCAGGTTGTGCTTGGCGTCCGCGAGGGCGTCGTGCTGGTCGGTGGGGGCCGCCGGGAGCTTCGGCTTGCCGGCGTCCTCCCAGCGCTGACGCAGGTCGCGGGTGAACCGCGGCAGCTGCCGCGGCAGCGCCGGCATCGGGCCCCAGAGCTGCGCCAGCGCGACGTGGTCGTACGCCGCGAACCAGGCCCACAGCTCGATCCCGCCCGGCGGCTTGCCGAAGAACTCCAGCAGGTCGGCGCGGATCTTCTCGCGGCTGCGCCAGGCCGGGTCGGCGGGTGAAGGCAGCTTCGGCAGGACGTTGTCGCGAACCCACGGCCCGGCCCGGCCCGGGTCGAAGTCCGTGGAGACCGCATAGAACTCGCGGCCACGCTCGTCAACGACACCGATGGACACCAGATCGATGGTCACGCCGTCTTCGATGAATTCGGTGTCGTAGAAAAAACGCACTGGTGAACAGTAGTGGGTCAGCCGACCTTGCTGTCGGGCACCCGGGCGGCGTCCCGCGCGGTGGGCTGCGCCGGCACCTTCGGCTTCGCCCCGGCGGCCTCCGCTGCGAGCAGTTCCTTCGCCTTCGCCGCGTAGATGTCGACGTACTCCTGGCCGGAGAGCTCCATCAGCGCGTACATGATCTCGTCGGTGATCGACCGCTCGATGAAGCGGTCGCCCGCGAGCCCCTCGTACCGCGAGAAGTCGAGCGGCTTGCCGAAGCGGACCTCGAGGCGGCGCGGCCACCACATCTTGGAGCCGATGGGGTTGACCTTGTCGGTGCCGATCATCGCCACCGGGACGACGACGCCGCCGGAGTCCAGGGCGATCCGGGCGACGCCGGTCTTGCCCTTGTACAGGCGGCCGTCCGGGGAGCGGGTGCCCTCGGGGTAGATGCCGAGCAGGTGGCCGTCCTTGACCAGGCGGGTCGCGGTGTCGAGCGCGGCCTGGGCCGCGTTGCCGCCCGAGCGGTCGATCGGGAACTGGCCGACGCCGGTGAAGAACCACTTCTTGAGCAGGCCCTTGAAGCCGGGTTCGGTGAAGTACTCGGACTTGGCCGGGAAGGTCACCTTGCGCTTGACCCGCAGCGGCATGAAGAACGAGTCGGCGACCGCGAGGTGGTTGCCCGCGAGGATCGCGCCGCCGGTCTCGGGGATGTTCTCCGCCCCGACGACCTTGGTCGGCCACAGCGTCTTGAGCAGCGGACCGATGAACACCCACTTCATGAGCCAGTACAGCACCGGTGCCTCAGTCCTCCATCGCAGCTCGGCCCCTGTTCACCCGCGTCGACCAGACTACGAAGCCGGGTGGCCTCCGCACAACGGAAGCCACCCGGATACTCGCCGGGCAGCGATCGATCTCACAGAGAATTACGGGTCCGGGCGGACCCCCACAACGCCCTCGACCCGTGAGAGCATGGATGGCCTACACCGCTCACACGGAAGGCGATCGCATGGGCGTGCTCGCCGGCGCGGAACCGTTCGGCCACACCGGTTCGGCCGAGACCGGGTTCCTGCTCTGCCACGGCTTCACCGGTACCCCGGCCAGCATGCGGGCCTGGGGTGACCACCTCGCCGAGGCCGGGTTCACCGTGCGCTGCCCGCTGCTGCCGGGCCACGGCACCCGCTGGCCCGACCTCAACCGCACGACGTGGCAGGACTGGTACGGCGCGGTCCGCGAAGCGCTCCTCGAGCTGCTCTCGACCTGCAAGACCGTCTTCGTCGGCGGGCTCTCGATGGGTGGGACGCTCACGCTGCGCCTGGCCGAGGAGTTCGGCGACCGGATCGCCGGGATCGTCCTGGTCAACCCGTCGGTGACGCGGCTGAAGTGGGACACGAAGCTGCTGCCGGTGCTGGGCCGGATCGTGCCTTCGGTGCCGGCGATCGCGAACGACATCAAGAAGCCGGGCGAGACCGAGCTGGCCTACCCGCGCACGCCGGTGCGGGCCGCGGCGAGCCTGGCGAAGCTGTGGGCGCTCGTGCGCGCCGACCTGCCGAAGGTGACGCAGCCGGTGCTGCTGCTGCACTCGGCGGTCGACCACGTCGTCGAGCCGGAGAACTCGCGGCTGGTGCTGGCGGGGATCTCGAGCGCCGACGTCACCGAAGTCGTGCTGGAGAACAGCTATCACGTGGCGACCCAGGACAACGACGCGGACGTGATCTTCACCCGCAGCGTCGAGTTCGCGAAGGCGCACGCCGGGCAAGCGGAGGAGACCGCATGAGCCGAGGGAAGGACGGGCCGGAGGACGTCGACGCGACGTTCGCCGAGATCGTCGCCGACCTGCGGGCCGACGGGTTCGGGCTCCCCGAGTTGGACACCGCCGACACCGCGGACAACGCCGACAGCGCCAGTGGTGCCGCCGGGGCCGCCGGGCGCGGGGTGGCCGAGGAGAGCGAGACCCGGAAGGCCCCGGACCGGCCGGCCGAGCCGAAGCCGCCCGCCGCCGCCGACCCGCCGGACACCGGCTGGCGTTCGGGCGGCGGCACCTCGTGGGACAGCACGATGTTCTCCGACGACCCGGCGGAGGACGACGAGCACTTCGTCCCGCCGGAGCCGCCGCCGTTGCCGCGGCCGAAGATGGGCGCGTTCCTCATCCTGCTGCTGTTCCTGGCCGGGCTGTTCCTGCTGATCCTGCCCGGCGTGATCGGCGTGGGCCCGACGGTGGCGACCCCGCTGGGCATCCTCGCGCTCGCGACGTCGATCGCGCTGCTGCTGCTGCGCGTCCGGCAGGGTCCGCCGCCGGGCGCCGACCCGAGCAACGGCGCGCAGGTCTGATCCGGAACCGATGAACATCGAATTCACGCCTTCACGGCGCTCCACCGTCGGCGTGGAGTGGGAGCTGGGCCTGGTCGACCGGCGCAGCGGCGACCTGTCGTCGACCGCCGAGCGGATCCTCGACGCCGTCCGCCCGGACGGCGCGGCCGAGCACCCGAAGATCAAGCAGGAGCTGCTGCTCAACACCATCGAGATCATCACCGGCGTCTGCGAGACGATCGGCGAGATCAAGGCGGACCTGAACGAGTCGCTCGAGGTCGTGCACGGCGTCGCCGACCCGCTCGGCGTCGAGATGTTCTCGGCCGGCACGCACCCGTTCTCCAACTGGTACCAGCAGAAAGTCACCGACAAGGAGCGTTACGCCAAGCTGATCGACCGCACCCAGTGGTGGGGCCGGCAGATGCTGATCTACGGCGTCCACATCCACGTCGGGCTCGACCACCGCGAGAAGGTCCTGCCGGTGCTCGACGCGCTGCTCAACTACGCGCCGCACCTGCAGGCGCTGTCGGCGTCGTCGCCGTACTGGGGTGCCGAGGACACCGGGTACGCGTCGAACCGCGCGCTGATCTTCCAGCAGCTGCCGACCGCCGGGCTGCCGTTCCAGTTCCGGAAGTGGGCCGAGCTCGAGAACTACGTCGAGGACATGTTCACCACCGGCGTGATCGACAGCTTCTCGGAGATCCGCTGGGACATCCGGCCGTCCCCGCAGCTGGGCACGATCGAGATGCGGGTCTGCGACGGCCTGCCGACGCTGGAGGAGGTCGGCGCGATCGCGGCGCTGACCCAGTGCCTGGTCGACGACTTCGGCGAGCGCCTCGACGACGGCGAGATCCTGCCGTCGCTGCCGCCGTGGCACGTCCAGGAGAACAAGTGGCGCGCGGCGCGCTACGGCACCGACGCGATCGTCATCCTGGACGCGGCGGGGCGCGAGCGGCTGGTCACCGACGACGTCTGCGACCTGCTGAACCGGCTCGAACCGGTGGCGCGGCGGCTGGGCTGCGAGGCCGAGCTGCGCGACGTCGAGACGATCCTGAAGTACGGGCCGAGCTACCGGCGCCAGCGCGCGGTCGCGACGCAGCACAACGGCAGCCTGAAGGCCGTCGTCGCGTCGCTGGTCGCCGAAATGCGCGACGGGATCCTCAAGGACTGAGCCGGTCCAGCTGGGTCCGGAGCGTGCCGGGGCCCATCGTGGCCGCGCCGAGCGCCTCCACGCGGCGGCGCAGTGCGCGGTCGGCGGTCGCGACGAGCACCTTCGCCTCGCGGTGCTGCCCGGTGACCTCGACGATCTTCGAGTCGCCGTCGGTGTCGGCCGGCACGACCGCCACGCCTTTGACGGGCTGCACGCCGCTCGCCTTGCCCTCGACGACCAGGATCACCCGCGGCCACCAGGTCAGCGTCGGGTCGTCCGGGTCCGGCAAGCCCGTTTCGGCGAGCCGGGCCAGCTGGTCACGCAGGCGTTCGGCGGCGCCGTGGCGATCGTGCCACCAGCCGTCCGGCCGCGAGCCGACGACGTTGGCCGCGTCGACGACCAGCACCAGTTCCTGCCCGACCCGCGGCCGCAGCGCGGGCCAGGCCGCGGCGAACCCGCTGTGCAGCCGGTAGCCCGGGACGTCGTCGGGGTCCACCCAGCGCACCTCCGCACTCTCGGTGTTCGCGACCTTGGCGTCGATGTTGTCGGCCAGCGCGAGGACGGTCGTGTAACTCCAGTCGCCATGGTCCACCACGGACGCGGAGAGCGCCCGGAACGCGTCGGGAGGAATCGCGGCCTCTTCGAAAGCCTCCCGCGCGGCGGCGTCGACGGCGGTCTCCCCCGCCTCGATCGCCCCGCCCGGCAGGGCCCAGGTGCTGCCGTTGTGCACCCACCAGGCCCGCCGCTGCAGCAGCACCCCGCGCGCCGGATCGAACAGCAGCAGGCCGGCGGCGCCGTAGCGGCCCCAGTGCAGCCGCCCGCAGGAACAGCGGACGAACACACTCGCGGACGGCTGCTGGCTCACCCCATCCACCTTGGCACACTCTCCGGTATGACCCCGTTCGAGCAGCTCAAGCCCACGTTCTGGGAGCGCGGCCCCGGCGAACCGCTGAGCGCCCGCGAGTTCGCCCACGCCGGCCGCGAGCTGGGGGTCCGGCTGCCCCTCGAACTGGGCGAGCTGCTGGGCCTGCGCAACGGCGGCACGGTCGCCGCGCACTGCGACGCCTTCCCGGCGAGCGCGCCGACGTCGTACAGCGAGACGCACATCCCGTTCGACCGGCTCCTCGGCGTCGGCGGGCGGCTGTCGCTGCTGGACTCGCCGTACCTGAGCACCGAATGGGACCTGCCGAAGCGGGTGGTGGTGCTGTCCGGCGACGGCCACACCTGGGTGGCGCTGGACTACCGCCGCTCCGCCGAGCCGTCGGTGACGTGGTTCGACGCGGAGCTGGAGTCGGAGCTGCCGCTGGCGCCGACGTTCCGCGCGTTCGCGGAAGGGCTGGTGCCGTCGGCGAGCTTCCCGGAGGAGTGACCCCGGCGGCCGCCACAGTCGGGTGACACAGTCACCAACTTTGCGCTTCAAAGCCGCACTTTCGCTAGGAAAGTGCGGTCTTCGCACCCCTGAGGCGTCACTTTCCTAGGGAAAGATGCGTCTCTGCGCGGAGCGGGGTGGCTATTTCGGGTGACACTCGGGAGTGGACTCGGCCGGTCAGACCGGGGTTTTGGCCATCTCCACGGCCAGGGCCGCCGCGCCGACGATCGCCGTGTCGTCGCCCAGGTGGGCCGTGCGGATCCGGGCCAGCGGGCGGTGCCGGGCGCCGGTGATCGCGCCCGCGTAGTGCTCGCGGGCCTCGTCCAGGAACAGCGGGGCCGACTCCGAGACGCCGCCGCCGATCACGATGATCTCCGGGTCGAACACGTCCGCCACCAGGGCCAAGCCCTCGCCGAGCCACTTGGCCAGCTCCGCCATCGCCAGCTGGGCGATCGGGTCGCCGTCGCGGGCCGCGCCCGCCACCCGGCGGCCCGTCACCGAGCCCGGGTCGCCCGCGACCTGCGGGGCCAGCACCGTCGAACGGCCCGGGTGCCGCGCGAGCAGCTCCACCGCCGTCGCCGCCAGCGCCGTCCCGCTGCAGTAGCGCTCCCAGCAGCCGTACTTGCCGCACGGGCACGGCCGGCCGCCGCGGACCACCGTCAGGTGACCCAGCTCCGGGGCGACGCCGTACGCGCCGCGGTAGAGCTTGCCGTCCAGCAGCAGACCGGCGCCGATGCCGGTGCCGAGCGCGACCAGCGCGGCGATCTGCGCGCCGCGGGCCGCGCCGAACCGGTGCTCACCGACGATCGCCGAGTTGACGTCGTGCTCCAGCAGCACCGGCAGGCCGACGCGCTTCTCGATCCGGTCGGCGACCGGCGCGCCACGCCACGCCAGGTGCGGCGCGAACATCACCGACCGGCGGTCGCGCGCGACGAAGCCCGCGACGGCCAGGCCGACCGCCGCCACCTCGTGCCGGTTGCGCAGGTCCTCGATCACGCCCGCGATGGCGTCCTCGAGGGCGCCTTCCTCGGTCGGCGTCGAGACCCGGGCCGTGTCGAGCAGCGAGCCGCGCTCGTCCACCACACCGGCCCGGATGCTCGTCCCGCCGACGTCCACCCCTATCGTCCGCACTCAGTTCTCCCGATCCGCCCGCCACTCGTCCCGTCTGCGGACGGTGATGTGCTGCACCCGCGGTGAAGCCATGCCGTCCGTCGCCGGCCGCGGCGCCGGCCGGAACCCGGGCATGTGCACGCCCTCGTCCGGCTCCCAGCGATCCGCGAGCACCGCTCGGAGCAACGCCACGAGCTGCGCCAGCTGTTCCAGCAACCGCGCCACGAACTCGGGACGTTCCCCGCGCACCACCGCGACGATCGCACACAGCGGACACCAGCCGCACGCCGAGCCCCCGGGTTTCGCCTGGTCAGGGTCGCCATGCCCGGCCGCGACCACGCCTTCGAGCCACGGCGCCGCCTTCTCGGCGACCATCTCCACGAGCAGCCGGAGCTCCTCGGCCAGGCGCAACCCGTCGGTGGCCTCTTCTTCGCTCACCGGCGTCCCCGGTCCCCGGCCAAGCTCACGAGCAGGCCGTCGGCGTCGGATTCCGCGCCGGTGATCCGGCACGGCCGCAGCGACTCCGGCAGGGCGATAAGCCTGCGGAAGCCGTCCACGGTGATCGCCAGGTCGTCGTCGACGCGGACGAGGTCGACCTCGGCGTCCCGCCCCAGCGGGATCGCGACGCGCAGCGTGTAGCCCTCGGCCGACGGCCGGATCCGCAGCAGCGGCGTGACCGGTGTCCCGTTGCCGGCCAGCGGGTCACCGTCGCGGTAGAGCTCGTCGGCGATCTCCAGCAACGCGGGCAGCCCGACCGGCTCGACGGCCCGGTGCTCCACCCGGGACACCGCCTCGAACCCGGCGCCGGAGAGCTCGGCCAGCACGGCGTCCTGCTGCGTCCGGCGGGTGCGCATCCACGCCGCCGCGCCCCCGCGCCAGAACCCCGGCGCGGGCATCAGCCGGTTGACGATCAGGCCGTCGACGGCGATGCCGCGCAGGGCGAGCGAGCTGAGCGTGCGCCGGGCCTCGGCCACGACGACCCGCTCGGGTGTCAGGACGAGCCGGACCGTCGTCACCGACGGCTCGGTGAGCAGCGCGCGCAGGCCGTCCAGGTGGGTGCCGAGGCGGCGCACCGACTCGGTGACCCGGCCGCGGCGCCCGAACACCCGGGTCAGGTAACCGGAGACGGCTTCGGGCAGCGCCAGCAGCCGCAGGGTCTCGGCCGTCGGGCCGCAGTCGACGACGATCGTGTCCCACGGCCCGTGTTCGGCCAGCCGCCGGACCTCGCTCAGCGCGAGCAGTTCGTCGACGCCCGGGAGCACGGTCAGCTCTTCGGCGTCGAGGGTGTCGAGCCCCACGCCGGACAGGGTCGCCCGCAGCTCGGCGCGCAGCCGGTCCCAGGTGGTGTCGACGAGCGTGCGGGAGTCGATCTGGACGGCCGACAGCAGAGCGTCCACTTCGGACGGTTCGGCGCCGAGCGGGTGGCCGAAGGCGTCGCCGAGCGAGTGCGCCGGGTCCGTGGACGCGACGAGGGTTTTCCCGCCGTGCCCGGCCAGCGCGGCGCCGGTGGCCGCGGCCAGCGTGGTCTTCCCGACACCCCCCTTGCCGGTGAACAGCAGGATCCGCACGTGGTTACCCCTCGGCCCGCTTCTTGAGCTCCTTGAGCGCGGTGTCCATGACCATCTTCTCGGCCTTGCGCCGGAGCAGCCCGATCATCGGCAGTGCCAGTTCCACCGAAAGCGTGTACGTCACGCGGGTGCGGCCGCCGAGGTCCTCGAGGGCGTACCGGCCGTTCTGCGCCTTCTGCATCTGACCCTTGACCAGGTGCCAGCTGACGCCGAGGCCGTCACCGTCCCACTCGTAGGAGAGGGTGTAGACGTCCTTGATCGGGCCCGCGTCGAGGGTCAGCTTGACCTGCTTGGCCCGGCCTCCGTCGTCGGTGTCCAGGACCTCGGTCTGCCGGACGGCCTTGGCCCATTCCGGGTAGGCGGGGAAGTCGGCGATCACGGCCATCACCCGGCTGGGCTCGGCGTCGACCTCGATGGACTGTGTGGACTGCTCGGCCATGGACGAAGCGTAGCCGCCGCTGCCGGTCACCAGCGCAGCACGTAGGGCTGCCCGGTCTCCTTGAAGTGACCCACGTTACGGCACTCGGTCAGGCCGACCCGGGCGCGGGCGGCCAGGGGCTGGTGCACGTGACCGAACACCGACCAGCGGGGCCGCTGTTCCCGGATGAGGTCGAGCAGCGCCGCCGACCCGAGCTCGCTGCGGCGCGCCACGACGTCGTAGGTCAGCTCGGGCAGCGCCGGCGGGGCGTGCGTGCAGAGGACGTCGACCTCGGTGAGCGCCGCCACACTCGCGTCGTAGTCCGCGCGATCGCGCAGGTAGGGGCGCCAGGCGGCGCCCTTGCGGCGGCGCGGGACGACACCGTCGGGCAGCAGCGCGCCGCCGACGAAGCCGAACCGCAGGCCGCCGATCTCGGCGACCTCGCCGTCCAGCACCCGGATGCCCTCGCCCGCGAACTCCGGCCACAACGCCGGGGTGTCGACGTTGCCGGGTGTGGCGTACGTCGGCGCGGTCATCGCCGCGAACAGCGTCGCGTACTGCTCGCGGATGGCCTCGTCGACGGCCGCGGCCGGGTCTTCGAGACTCGCCCAGAGCGTCCGCGAGTAGGCAACGGTTTCGTCACGGGTGCCCTCGCGGCGCAGCCGGGCGAACTCACCGACCTTCTCGGCGCCGAACAGGGCGCCCATGATGCCCTTCTCGTGCTCGCGGTAGTCCACGAAGTCGAGCAGGTCACCGAGCACGACGAGGGCGTCGGCCCCGTCCCCGGCCCGCTTCAGCGCGTCCGCGTTGCCGTGCACGTCCGAGACGACGTGTACCCGCACCCCAGCTCCCCTTAGTCGTCGGCGCGAGGAGGAACGCCGGGCTCGCGCCCGTCCTCCAGGATCTCCTTGAGCCCGAGTGCGATCGCCTTCGCCGCGCGGGCCCGCCGGTCGAACTCCCGGCGCAGGTCGCGCGGCGCCAGCGCCCGGGGCGTCCCGGCCGCGTCGGCGGGGGTCGCCCGCAGGAAGTAGTGCAGCAGAGTGCCGTCGAGCACCGGCTCGAGCCAGACCTCCATGGTACCGACGAGCGCACCCCGCACGGTCCAGCGCAGGCCCTTGTCCCCCCGGTCGGTGTAGACCTCGAGCACCAGGTCCGGCCAGTAGCGCGTCCAGGACCTCGGATCGGCGAAGACCGCGGCCACGGTGGCGGGCGGGACGACGAGGAACGTCTCGTCGACGACGTCGAGAGCGGGTGGTGCCTGGTTCACGGAGCGAAGAATGTCACGCCCTCGCCGTGCGACGGCGATCAGCATGGTCTTAAGGTGCTCCTCACGCTAAGTTGACTGGCGGGTAACAGCGGTGTCATCTGCTGCCGCACGCGTTGAACACGGAGGTCCCACGTGCGCGAATACAGCGCTCCCGCCGGCAAGCCGGTGGCCGACGACGAGAACATGTCCGATGTCGTCTGGGCTAACGCGGAGCGGTTCTCCGACGTGGTCAGCTTCCGGCGACAGGTGGACGGCAGCTGGCTGGACGTCACGGCCAAGGAGTTCGCCGGCGAGGTGCTGGCCGTCGCCAAGGGCATGGCCCAGGCCGGGATCGGCCGCGGCGACCGCGTCGCGATCATGTCGAAGACGCGGTACGAGTGGACGCTGATCGACTTCGCGATCTGGGCGGCCGGCGCCGTCACGGTCCCGATCTACGACACGTCGTCGCCCGAACAGGTGTACTGGATCCTCTCGGACTCGGCCGCCAAGGGCGTGTTCGTCGAGACGAACGCGCACGCCGGCGCGGTCGACGAGATCCGCGACCGGCTGACGGTCCTGGACCACACCTGGCAGATCGAGGGCGACTCCCCCGCCGTCGAGGAGCTGTCCGCGCTCGGCGCGACGCTGTCCGACGACGAGCTGCACGAGCGCCGCCGCGAGGTCGTCGCCGACGAGCTCGCCACGATCGTCTACACCTCGGGCACCACCGGCCGCCCCAAGGGCGTCGAGCTGACCCACCGGAACCTCCTAGCGGAGATCCGCGCCGACATCGAGGCGTTCCCGCAGCTGATGGAGCAGGGCAACTCGCTGCTGTGCTTCCTGCCGCTGGCGCACGTCCTGGCCCGCGCGATCGCCGTGACGGCGCTCACCGCCCGGGTCACCCTCGGGCACACGCCCGACGTCAAGAACCTGGTTCCCGACCTGGGCACCTTCCGGCCGACGTTCGTGGTCGCCGTGCCGCGAGTGTTCGAGAAGGTCTACAACTCGGCAAAGCAGAAGGCCCACGGCGACGGCAAGGGCAAGATCTTCGACGCCGCCGAGGCCGTCGCGGTCGCCTACAGCGAGGCCCAGGACAAGGGCGGCGCCGGGCTCGGCCTGAAGGCCAAGCACCTGGTGTTCGACAAGCTCGTCTACGGCAAGCTGCGCGCGGCCCTCGGCGGCCGCTGCGTGGCGGCGGTGTCGGGCGGCGCCCCGCTCGGCGCGCGGCTGGCGCACTTCTTCCGCGGCATCGGCGTCCCGGTGTTCGAGGGGTACGGCCTGACCGAGACGTCGGCGGCGGCGAACGTCAACACGCAGTCGGCGTTCCGCGTCGGCACGGTCGGCAAGCCGGTCAACGGCACGTCGGTCCGCATCGCCGACGACGGCGAGGTGCTGCTCAAGGGCGACGTCGTGTTCCGGGCGTACTTCAACAACCCGCAGGCGACGGCCGAAGCGCTCACCGACGGCTGGTTCCACACCGGCGACCTCGGCGAGCTGGACGTCGACGGCTTCCTCAAGATCACCGGCCGCAAGAAGGAGATCATCGTGACGGCGGGCGGCAAGAACGTCGCCCCGTCCGGCCTCGAGGACACCATCAAGGCGGCCCCGCTGGTGAGCCAGGCGATGGTGGTCGGCGACCAGCGCCCGTTCATCGCGGCGCTGGTGACGGTGGACGAGGAGTACTTCCCGTCCTGGAAGTCCCAGCACGGCAAGCCCGCCGGCGCGTCGGTCGCGGACCTCGCGTCGGACGCCGACCTGCTGGCGGAAATCCAGGCGGCGGTCGACGAGGCCAACAAGACGGTCTCGAAGGCCGAGGCGATCAAGAAGTTCACGGTGCTGGCCAACGACTTCACCGAACAGGGCGGCGAGATCACGCCGAGCCTGAAGCTGAAGCGCAACGTGGTCACCAAGAACTACGCGACCGACATCGAGTCCCTGTACAAGAAGTAGCCGAATGCCGTGAAGGCCTCCTTACCGGCCATAAGAGCCGGTAAGGAGGCCTTCACGGCATTACGGGGTGCTCTGGGCCGCGATGTGGTCGCGGTACCAGCGGTAACTCGCCCTCGGCGTCCGGCGCTGGGTCTCGTAGTCGACGTGCACCAGGCCGAAGCGGTGCTTGTAGCCGTGGGCCCACTCGAAGTTGTCCAGCAGTGACCAGGCGAAGTAGCCGCGCAGGTCGACGCCCGCGTCGATCGCTTCCTGGGCCGCCGCCAGGTGGTCGCTCAGGAACGTGATGCGCTCGTAGTCGGCGAAGTCGCTGCGGTCCGGGTAGACGCAGCCGTTCTCGGTGACGTACAGCGGCGGCAGGTCCGGGTAGCCGTTGTGCAGCGCGACCAGGGCTTCGGTGAGGCCCTCCGGCTCGACCGGCCAGCCCATCCCGGTGCGCGGGACGTCGGGCAGGCGGGTCGTGTCGACGCCGATGTCGGCGAGGGTCCGCCGCGCCGGGTCCGGCTCGCGCGGGGGCGCGTCCGCGACGTGCTGCCGGTAGTAGTAGTTGACGCCCAGGTAGTCCAGCGGCACGCCGATCGTTTCCAGGTCGCCGTCGTGGCGGAACGAGAAGTCCGAGGCGGCCCCGAACATCGCCTTCAGGCCCGGCGCGTACCGGCCGCCGAACAGCGGCTCGGTGAACTGCCGGCGCAGCAACGTGTCCTGCCGCGCGGCCGCCGCGGCGTCGGCCGCCGAGTCCGTCACCGGCACCGCCGGGGACTGGTTGAGCACGACGCCGAACCGGTGCGTGTGCGCCGCCTGCGCCCGCATCGCCTGCACCGCCAGGCCGTGGCCGAGCAGCAGGTGGTGGGCGGCGGCGAGCGCGCCGTGGCCCTCCTTCGCCCCGGGCGCGTGCCGGCCCTCGCCGTAACCCGCGACCGCGCACGGGTACGGCTCGTTGAGCGTCGTCCAGTGGTCGACGAGGTCACCCAGCTCCTCGTGGACCAGCGCGGCGTAGTCGGCGAACCGGTGGGCCGTGTCCCGCGCCCGCCAGCCGCCTTCGTCCTCCAGGGCTTGGGGCAGGTCCCAGTGGTAGAGCGTCAGGAACGGCTCGATCCCGTGGTCCCGCAACCCTTCCACCAGCCGCCGGTAGAAGTGCAGGCCGCGCCACTCGACGCGGCCGCGGCCCTCCGGCTGCACCCGGGGCCACGACACGGAGAACCGGTAGGAGTCGACGCCGAGCTCGCCGAGCAGCTCGAGATCCTGCTCCCAGCGTTCGTAGTGCTCGGCCGCGGGCTCGCCGGTGTCGCCACCGGCGATCGCCCCCGGCGTGGCGGCGAAAGTGTCCCAAATGGACGATCCACGGCCGTCCGCGCGGGTGGCGCCCTCGATCTGGAACGCCGATGTGGCCACACCCCAGCGGAAGCCGGGCGGGAAACTGGAAGTCACGGATCTCTCCCGGGAGACTCAGCCCTTGAGCGCGCCCTGCATGATGCCGCCGACGATCTGGCGGCCGAACAGCAGGAACACGACGAGGACGGGGATGGTGCCGAGGGTTGCGGCGGTGAGCACGAGCGTGTAGTCGGTGGTGTACCCACTGGCCAGAGTGGACAGTGCGGTCTGGACGGTCGGGTTCTCCGGCACCAGCACCACCAGCGGCCAGAAGAAGTCGTTCCACGCCTGCATGAACGTGAACAGGCCGAGCACCGCCGCGGCCGGGCGGGCCGTGGGCAGCGCGACGTGCCAGAACAGCCGCAGCGAGCCGCAGCCGTCCATCCGCCCGGCTTCCAGCAGTTCCAGCGGCAGTGCCCGCTCGAAGTACTGGCGCATGAAGAACACGCCGAACGCGGTCACCAGGCCGGGCACGATGACCGCCTGCAGCTGCCCGGCCCAGCCGAAGTCGGCCATCATGATGTAGAGCGGCACCACACCCAGCTCGGTCGGGATCGCCTGGGTGGCGACCACCAGGAGCAGCAGCAGGGTGCGGCCGCGGAAGCGCATCTTGGCGAAGGCGAACCCGGCGAGCGTCGAGAACAGCACCACCGAGAGCGTGATGGTGCCCGAGACGATCACCGAGTTCGCCAGCGCCAGCCCGAAGTTCGTCTCGTCGAAGACCCGGGCGATGTTCTCGAACAGGTGCCCGCCCGGCACCAGCACCGGCGGCACGCTGCCCACCGCGTCCGGCGTCTGCGACGAGACGACGAACGACCAGTAGACCGGAAACGCCGAGCCGGCCAGGATCGCGATCAGCGCGGCGTAGGTCCACGGGCTGGTGACGCGCTGGGTGAACCGCCGCGTCCGGCTGGGCGGCCGGGCCGCGGCGGGGGGTGCCGAGGTCAGCACGGTGGACATGTCCGCTCCTCAATCGGTCTGGATGCGCCGGGTCACCAGGTACGCCACGCCCGCCACGAGCATCGTGGCGATCGCCAGCAGCAGCGCCACCGCGGAGCTGTAGCCGAAGTCGTACTTGCTGAAACCCTGTTCGTAGAGGTAGAGCGCGGCGGTCTGGAACTGCCGGTCGGACCCGCCGGTCGCGGCCGCGGTGCCCGGGTTGAACAACAGCGGCTCGGCGAGCAACCGCATGTTCCCGGTCGTCGCGATCACCGTGGAGAAGATGATCTGCGGCCGCAGCAGCGGCACGGTGATCCGCAGGAACTGCTGGTGCCCCTTCGCGCCGTCGAGCGTCGCGGCCTCGTACAGGCTCGACGGGATCGCCTGCATCGACGCCAGGAAGATCAGCGCGTGGTAACCGGTCCAGCGCCAGACGACCATCGACGCGATCGCGGCGTGCGAGCTGGCCGTGCCCGCCTGCCAGTCGACGTGCCCGGCGCCGAACCAGCTCAGCACCCAGTTCACCAGCCCGAAGTCCCGGCCGAACAGCTGCGCGAAGATGATCGTGACCGCCGCCACCGAGGTGATGTTCGGCAGGATCATGCCGGTCCGGAACAGCGTCCGGCCGCGCAGCCTGCGGTTGAGCAGGTGCGCGATGCCGAGCGCGAACAGGATCTGCGGGATCGTGGTCAGCAGCCACAGGCTGACCGTGTTCCCCATCGCGTTCCAGAAGTACGGGTCGTGGAACAGCAGCTGCCGGTAGTTCTCCAGCCCGATGAACTTCGCGCCTTCGGCGTCGAGCAGGTTCCGCTTCTGCAGCGATACGAAAGCCGTGTACAGCAACGGGAACAACCCGAAGACGCCGAAGATCAGGAAGTACGGGCTGATGAAACCGAACGGCGAGAGCTTGACGTCCCAGTTCGCCCGCCGGTCGGCGAAGCTCAGCTTCGGCACGGGAGCCGTCACTTGAGCTTCGCGACGTCACCGACCAGCTGCTGCCACGCCGCCGCGCCGTCCTGCTTGCCCTGCTCGACGCGCTGCATCGCGTTGCCGAACTCGGTCTGCACATCGCCGGCCTTCGGGCCCTGGTACTGCGGGTTCAGGTTCTTCGCCGCGTCGGTGAAGAGCTTGCCGACGGGCGCGTTGTTGAAGAACGGGTTCGTGTAGGAAGTGATCTTCGGGTCGGTGTAGAGCGACGGCGTCGAGGGCAGCAGGCCCTGGCTGGTGAACACCTTCGCCTGCTGCTCGGGCGCGGTCAGCCAGGCGGCGAGGTCGGCGGCTTCGGCGGTGTGCTTGCCCTGCTTGGGCACGGTCAGGTACGAGCCGCCCCAGTTGCCGCCGCCACCGGGCACGCTGGCGACGTCCCACTTGCCGGCGGTGTCCGGCGCCTGGTCCTTGATCTTGGTCATCATCCAGGCCGGGCACGTGACGGTGGCGAACTGGCCCTGGGTGAAGCCGGTGTTCCAGGTCGGCGTGCTGTAGAGCAGGCCGGCGCTCAGGTTCGCCTTGACGGCGTCGACGACCTGGTCCCAGCCGGTCCGCAGCGCCGGGTTGCTGTCGACGACGAGCTGGTCGCTGGTGTCGTAGTAGCCGGTCGGGGCCTGGCCGAAGATCGCGTTGAGCACGGTCGGGCCGCCGTCCATCCACTTGACGCCGCCCGGCGCGTTGGCCTGGAAGCGCTTGCCCGCGTCGAAGAACGCCTGCCAGGTCGGCCAGAGCGCGGAGACGGCCTCGCGGTCGGCGGGCAGGCCGGCGGCCTGGAGCAGGTCACGGCGGTAGCAGATGGCCAGGCCGCCGACGTCGGTGCCGTAGCCGATCTGCTGACCGCCCTTGGCCAGCGACGCCGACCACTTCCAGCCGAGCCAGCGGTCCTTGAGCTTGTCGCCGCCGACGGTGTTGAGGTCGACGAACTTGTCCGGCGTCGCCTTGAACTGGGCGACGTAGCCGGTGTCGATGGCCTCGATGTCCGCGGCCCCGCCACCGGTGGCCAGGTGCGCGGCCAGGTTCTTGTGGTGGTCGGAGTAGGCGGCGGTGCGCTCGGTGATCTCGATGTTCGGGTGCGCCGCCTGGTACTCCTTGATCAGGTCGGTGTACCCGAAGTTGCCGAACAGCCCGAGGCTGAGCTTGATCTTGCCGCCGCTCCCGCCGTCACCGCCGCTGCAGGCGCTCAGGACGGTGATGGCGGCCAGCACGGCCACCAGGACCATGCGGGTTCTCGTGTTCGGGCGCATGAGATCTCCGTTGTTCTGCTGAAAGCGCGCGGAAACACCGCGGCCGCCGGGAACGTGTCTCCGGGGGCCGGGCGAGAATGTGGCCTCTATGAGAGCGCTCCCAGCGCGTCGCCGTCAAGTAACGAAACGATAACGGCAACTCAAATTTTTCGAAGCAGGGGCCGATGTGCTAGGTATGTAACCGGTTACAGCCGAAGGAGCCACCATGGTCACCGCCCGCGAAATCGCCGAGCTCTGCGGCGTCTCCGTCGCCACCGTTTCCCGGGTCTTCAACCAGCCGGCCTCGGTCAGCGGGCCGACCCGCGAACGCGTCGAGCGGGTCGCCCGCGAGCTCGACTTCTCCCCCAACGAGTCGGCGCGCGCGTTGTCCCGCAAGCAGTCGGCGATGATCGGGCTGGTCTGGGACACCGATCACCGGCGGCCCGGCTGGCGCCACCCGTTCCTGCAGGACCTGTTGCTGGGCTTGAAATCCGCGCTCAGTTCGCACGGTTACCACCTGCTGATGCTCGCCACGAGCGACGACGCGCGCAGCCGCACCCCCGGCGTCTCGCTGGCCGACCCGGTCGCCTACGTCCGCATGACGCGGCAGCACCACCTCGCCGGGCTGGTGCTGATCGACAGCGGTTCGGACGCGGAGGCGTTCACGGCGTTCGCCCGGTCCGGCTTGCCGTGTGTGGCGCTCGACGTCGCGATCGCCGGTCCTAAAGCGACATACGTGACGTCCGACAACGTCCGCGGCGCCGCGGACGTCGTCCGGCACCTCGCCGGCCTCGGCCACCGCCGGATCGCGACGCTGACCGGCCCGCGCGACAACGCCCCGGCGGCCGAGCGCACCCGGGGCTACCGGGAGGGCCTCGCCGCGGCGGGCCTCGAGGCCCGCGACGACTACGTCGTGTCCGGGGACTACTACCGCGAGAGCGGTTTTGTCGGCATGCGCCGGCTCCTGGCCCGCAAGGAACCGCCGACGGCGGTCTTCGCGGCGAGCGACGAGATGGCGGTGGGCGCCCTGCTCGCGGCCCGCGCGACGGGCCTGCGCGTGCCGGACGACCTGGCGGTGGTCGGCTTCGACGACATCGAAGTCGCGTCCCTGGTGGACCCGGCGCTGACGACGGTCGCCCAGGACAAACCGGGCTTCGGCACGGCCGCCGCCGAGGCGCTGCTGAAGATGATCGAGACGGACGAGGCCCCGGAACCGGTGCTGCTGCCGACCAGGCTGGTGGTCCGCGACTCCTGCGGCGCCTAGCGCCACTTTCCTTGCGTCAGGCCGAAACCCGCGCTGTGCGCAGCATGCTTTCGCCGGCGGCCACGACCGCCTCCGCCGACTCGCGCGGCGTCCAGCCCAGCACCGAGCGGGCCTTCTCGTGGGAGACCTTCTTGACGAAGCCGAGTTCGGCCGCGATGGTCCGGAACTCCGCCGAGAACACGGCGCCCGCGCGCACGACGAGGTTCGGAATGGTGCGGGTCGGCACCTTCTTCGCACTCTCGCCGAAGTTCTCCTTGAGCAGCGCGCCGATCTCCTTCATCGCCATCGAGGGACCGCCGGCGAGCAGGAACCGCTGCCCCGCGGCGCCGTCGGCGGTCATCGCCAGCACGTGCGCGCTCGCCACGTCGCGGACGTCGACGATCGGGAGGTACAGGTCCGGGTAGCCGGGGATCTTGCCCTCGAGCAGCCGCTGCACGAGGTGGTTGGCGCCGGAGACCTCCCGGCCCATGACCGGGCCCATGACGGCGACGGGCAGGACCGTCGCCAGCTCCAGGGCCCCGCCCTCGTCGCGGACGAAGTCCCACGCGGCGCGCTCGGCGAGGATCTTGCTCTTGCCGTAGGCGTCCACGCCGGGCCCGTCGAGCACGGACCAGTCGTCCTCGGTGAAGGCCCGGCCGGTGTGCGGGTGCCCGAAGCCGACCGCGTGGAACGCCGAGGTGAGCACCACGCGCCCGACCCCGCCGTCCCGGGCGGCACGCAGCACTCGGAGGGTGCCGTTGCGGGCAGGGGCGATGACGTCGTCCTCGTTCGCGACCTTGCCGGGCCGGACCGGCGACGCCACGTGGAGGACGAAGTCGCAGCCGTCGACCGCCTCGGCCCAGCCGCGGTCGTCGGTGAGGTCGGCGGCCACGAAGCTCAGCGCGTCGCCGTGCGTCATGCCGGCGTCGGTCAGCACCGCGCGGACGGCCTGCTCCTTCGCGAGCGACCGCACCGTGGTGCGCACCCGGTACCCCTGCTCCAGGAGCTGGAGGATGCAGTGCCCGGCGATGAAGCCCGAGCCGCCGGTGACGAGAACCCGCTGCGTGCTCATGTGTTCGTTCCCATCGAAAGCGTCGTGACGGTCATGGTGCCGACGATCCACCGGGGGAAGCACCCGTGCCAGTGCTCCGCTCAGCCGGGGGGATGACAGGACCCCCCACATCGGGTGACCTCGGCTTATCGTGGGGCCCATGGCCGACGACCGGAACCAGCTGGGCGCGTTCCTGCGGGCGCGCCGCGAGCTCGTCACGCCCGGAGAGGCGGGGGTTCCCGTGGTGGGGCCGCGCCGGGTGCCCGGTCTGCGGCGCGAGGAGGTCGCGATGCTGGCCGGGATCAGCGCCGACTACTACCTGCGGCTGGAACGCGGCCGTGACCGCAGCCCGTCCGCGCAGGTCCTGCGGTCCTTGGCCCGGGTGTTCCGCCTGGACGACGACTCGACGGCGTACCTGCTCGGCCTCGCCGGGGACACGCCTCGCCGGCCGCGGCGGCGGCGCCGGGAAACCGTGCCGCCCAGCACCGCCGCGTTCCTGGCGTTGCTGCCCGTGCCCGCGTTCATCGAAGGCCGCTACCTGGACGTCCTGGCCGCCAATCCCCTGGCCACCGCCCTGTCCCCCTGCCTGGTCCCCGGGGCCAACCGGCTCCGCGACGTCCTGCTCGACCCCGGCGAGCAGGCGCTGTTCGCCGGCTGGGAGCGAGCGGCGGAGGTGCTGGTCGCGCACCTGCGCGAAGCGGCCGGCACGGACACCGACGACGCCCGGTTCGTCGAGCTCGTCGGCGAGCTCTCCCTGGCCAGCCCGCTCTTCCGCCGCCTGTGGGCCCGCCACGACGTCCGCGCGCGGACAGCGGCCGCGATCACCTTCCACCACCCGCAGGTCGGCGAAATCACCCTGAACCGGGAGAAACTCCTGGTCAGCGGCACTGATGGGGTCATGCTGGTCGCCTACCACGCCACGCCCGGCGCGGAGGCGGACAAGCTGGCGTTGCTCGGCGCGACGGTGGCGGACCGCGTCAGCCGGTGATCTTCGCGTCCCAGTCGATGTGGTGCGAATACAGCCAGTCACGCTCCTCGCCGACGTCCTGGCCCGCGCTGGCCGCCACCAGCTTCTCGACCCGCTCGCGCCGCAGTCCCTCGTACGCGGCGAACGCCGAGGCCGGGTCCGGCAGGTCACGCAGGCACTTCGCCAGCACGACGCTGTCTTCCAGGGCCATCGACGCGCCCTGGCCCGCGGCCGGCGAAGCCGCGTGGGCGGCGTCGCCGACCAGCACCATCTCCGGCGTCGACCAGACGCGCGTTTCGGGGACGTCGTAGGAGTGGCCGCCGAAGACCTCGTCGCCCGTGGCCGCGATGATGTCCGCGCAGGGCAACGGTTCCCCGGCGAACGCGGCGTGCGCGAACTCGCGCCAGCCGGCCGGGGTGACCGCCGCGATCTCGGCGCGGGGCCGCTCCTCGTCCGGGACGCGGGCGAACCAGAACGTCGCGCCGTCCGGGTCGGTCGTGAAACCGAAGGCCGCCTTGCTGCCGCGGACCATCCGGTAGATCCCCGGCGCCGACGGCAGTCCGCCGGCGCGCGTGTAGCCGTAGACGACGGTCAGCCCGGTGTAGCGCGGCTCGTCGGCGGCCGGGTCGATCAGGCGCCGCACCACCGAGCGCAGGCCGTCAGCGCCGACAAGGACATCACCCGATTCGGTGACGCCGTCGGCGAATTCCGCCGTGACGCCGCCCGGGCCGGCCTTGGCCCCGGTCAGGCGCCGGCCGCGCTCGAGGGTGATGCCCCGGCGCGCGGCTTCGTCCTGCAGGACGCGGTAGAGCGTCGCGCGGGTCAGCGTGCGCGGGCCGTCCAGGCCTTCGGTGTCGAATTCCCGCCGTCCCACGGTTTCCCCGGTCGGGACGACGAGCTCGACGCCGTACGCGGCGAAGGACGCGTCGATCACCGGGCCGTCGGCGCCGATCGCCCGCAGGGCGTCCATGCCGTTGTGCATGAGCGTCAGGAACGCGCCGATGTCTTCCCCGCCCGAAGCGTAGGCCTCGAACACGACCGGGTCGTGTCCCGCCAGCTTCAGCGCCATCGCCGTGACCGTGCCGGAAATCCCGCCACCCGCGACCAGTACCCGCACCCCGCGCCCCCCGAGAAACTCCGCTGTGAACTCCGTATGCCGCCGTGCACGACGTTACCGTGACGGCGGCACGCGGCGCTCACTCCTTGGCACCGCTGGTGGCGATGTCGCCGTTGAGGCCGCGGGGGTAGAAGCCGCCCGAGGAGACCTTGTCCGGGTTGAGGTAGGCGATGTTGAGCACGCGGTCGGCGGAGCGGCCGAACGCGATGCCGTTGGCGTCCGCGGGGACGAGGTTGGCCTTGCCGTCCTTGAGCACGCCTTCGTCGTCGTCCGCTTTGCCGTCGAGGCTGTCGCGGGCGTCGGAGATCTTGTTGGTGACGTCGCCGAGGCCGCGTTCGAACAGCTGCGAGCGCACGATGCCCGCGTGGTACGCCTCGACCGCGAGGATGCCGGCCGCCGCGTCGAGGAACGTCTTGTTGTTCACCAGCGGCGCCGCGCCCTTGTACGCCGAGACGCCGACGTCCTCGAAGAGGTAGGCCGCGAGCAGGAAGTTGTTCTCGCTCGCGAACGGGTCGAACGTCTGCTGCATGTTGATGACCCCGGCCGCCTGCATGGCGGCGGTGAAGCTGTTCTGGAAGTCGATCTCGGGCTGCGCGACGGCGGCCTTGTCCAGCGCCTTGCGCAGGAAGGTGACGTGGGCGACCTCGTCACCCGCGATCTCCTGCACGATCTGCTTGGTGTGCTCGCTCTTGAACTTCACCGCGTGCCCGCCGGAGACCTTGCCGAGGTTGCCGACGCCGTTGATGTACTTGTCGTTCAGCCCGTAGCCGTAGACCGCGAACGAGTAGAGGTTCGCTTCCAGGTACTCCAGGTTGAGCGCGAAGTTCAGCACCGCGGCGTCGCTCGCCGCCTCCTTCGCGGCGTCACCTCCCTGCGCACCGTATTGCGAAGTCGCGCCGGCCGAGCCGAGGCCCAAGGACAGCGCAGTGCCGAGCGCACCGGCGCCCGCGACGCCGAGCCCCGCCGCTCCCGCAGCCTTGAGGAAGCGGCGGCGGTCGGTCGCGTTCTCCGCGCTGCGCTCGATCAGCTGCTGTGTGTAGCGTTTTCCGAACACCGGGGGACGTCCTCTCGTGACGAGTTCGTCCACCTCACCCACCGGTCATACGTACCCGGACGGCCCCCGGCTCGGTCAAAACGGAAAAAAGTTCTTGCCGGTTTTGTTTGCCCTGGTCAGGACCGCTGAGCCGCGGCGAGCCGGACGCAGACGGCCAGCGCGCGGACGGCCTCTTCGACGTCGGCGAGCTCCGGGAAGGTCGGCGCGATGCGGATGACGGCGTCGGCCGGGTCGTCGCCGTGCGGGTGGGTCGCCCCGGCGGGGGTCAGCGCGACCCCGGCCTCCTTGGCCAGCCGCACGACCTCCTTCGCGGTGCCCTCGGGCACGGTCAGCGAGACGAAGTAGCCCCCGGTCGGCTTGGTCCAGGACGCCAGGTCGCTGAGCTCTTCGGTGAGGATGCGCTCGACGGCCGCGAACTTCGGGCCGATGATCTCGGCGTGCTTGCGCATGTGTGCGCGGACGCCGTCCTCGTCCTTCAGGAACAGCGCGTGCCGCAGCTGGTTGACCTTGTCCGAGCCGATGGTGCGCTTGCCGATCAGGCCGGTCCACCAGGCGAGGTTGGCCTCGGACGCGCCGAAGAAGCCGACGCCGCCACCGGCGTAGGTGATCTTCGAGGTCGAGCCGAAGACGAACGGGCGGTCGGCGTGCCCGGCCTCGGCGCTGAGGGCGAGGATGTCGGCGAGGGCCGGCTCGTCGTCGGTCAGGTGGTGCACGGCGTAGGCGTTGTCCCAGAAGATCCGGAAGTCCGGCGCCGCGGTGGTCATCGAGGCGAGCCGCCGCACGACGTCGTCACTGAACGTGATGCCGGTCGGGTTGCTGTACTTCGGCACGCACCAGATGCCCTTGATGCCGGTGTCCTCGGCGACGAGGCGCTCGACGACGTCCATGTCGGGGCCTTCGTCGGTCATCGGGACCGGGATCAGCTCGATGCCGAACCGCTCGGTGAGCGCGAAGTGGCGGTCGTACCCCGGGACCGGGGCGAGGAACGCGACGCGCGGCTCGTCGGCCCAGCGGCGCTCGGCGCCGGGGACCTTGCTGAGCAGGGCGTGGACGACGGCGTCGTGCATCAGCTCGAGGCTGGAGTTGCCCGCGGCGAGCAGCTGCCCGGCCGGCACCTGGAGGGCGCCGGCGAAGATGCGCCGGAGCTCCGGCAGGCCCTTGAGGCCGCCGTAGTTGCGGACGTCGGTGCCGTCCTCGGCCTTGAAAGTGCCGTCACCGGGGAGGTCCAGCAGCGCGTTCGCGAGGTCGAGCTGCTTGGGGGACGGCTTGCCGCGGGTGATGTCGAGGGAGAGGCCGCGGTCGACGAGGGCCGCGTAGTCGGCGCGGGCCGTGTCGACGTCGACGGAAGCAGTGGTCATGGCGTCAACGCTAAACCCGGCGCCGATACCATTTCGGGGCGGGTCCTGGCTAGGGTGATCGGCGTGCATCTCGTCGTCCACGCCGACCAGCGCCAGTTCTCGGTCCGCGATTCCCGGTCGAAGCTGGACGGCAGCGGCTGGACCGCACAGGCGGTCGACCACCGGATCGCCGCGGAGCCGGGAGGCCTCGCGATCGTGACGGCGCGGTCGGACCTGGTGGAATCATCGGTGACGCTCGTTCCCGGCCCGCCTTCGCTGAGGGCCGAGGCCGAGCACGTGGTGGAAGCGGATCTTCCGGTGCCGAGCGGGAAACTCGTGATTTCCGGGCCCGCGGACTACCCGTCGCAGGAAAAGTTCTTCTCGGTGCTGCCCGGGTTGTACCGGGCGCGGGTGTCGTACGTCCCGGCGGGCCCGCCCGCGACCGAGTGGAACGAGCACGAGTTCGGCGAGCACTTCGAAGTACGTGCTGGAGATGTGGCCGGTGTCGGCGCCCTCCGAGGTGGAAGTGCTGAGGCAGGGCGCGGCGGTCTGGGACGGTTAGTGCCGCGGGTCTGACAATGTGCTGGTCCAGGTGACTGCGGCACGGAGAACGGCCGGGCGCCCGCCGCGGGAACAGCGGCGTTTGCGGGCTCGGCTCGACGGATCGCCAGGTGCCGCATCAAGTGCGGGAACATCGATGCGTCCTCGGCTTGCCCGGACCGGTCAACGTCACCAGTGGTCGGCCGTTCCCGTCGACGAGGTGGTGCTCTGTGGTGCTTCAGGCGCCCCGGAACGCCTGATCGCGTGATTGGCGCCGCGGCTCTGAGGTGGCCGCGGGTGTCGATGGAGGGTTCGGGACGCTGGGCGTCCGGAAAGGTCCATCCACCAACGCTGAGGACTCGGCCGCTGCGCGACTCTGACGGCGGCACCTTCAGGAAGCCTGGTGTTGCGCGTTGACGGCGGTCTGGCATCGCGTCCCCGGGCGGGGCCCGTTGATAGGGCGCGGCGAACGAACCGTTCCGCTCGTCGCAGGCGAGAAGGGACCTTCGGCTCGGACCTGGCACCGGGCACGGGTTTGGGCCCGGAGCCGATGGCTTCGGGCCTTTCCCTGTTCGGTCGGTCATGCCGCGAACGGCAGTGGTTGGTGGATGTTGTTGCGCCTGGGTTTTCGGCGCTTGTCCAGGAACGCCGGTGGCCGGAACTCGGGCAGGCCGTCGGCGGCGATGCGGACTTCCCAGCCGGAGTGGTGCAGCAGCCGGTGGTGGTGGGCGCACAGCAGGACCAGGTTGGTCAGGTCCGTGGGGCCGCCGTCGGCCCAGTGGCGGATGTGGTGGCCTTGGCAGTGCCGCGGTGGGCGGTGGCAACCGGGGAATGCGCAACCTCGGTCGCGCAGGAACAGGGCGCGGCGCAGCCCGGCGGAGATCAGGCGGCGCAGGCGGCCCAGGTTCAGGGGTTCGCTCTTCTCGCCCAGGACCGCCGGGATCAGCATGCTGTCGCAGGCGTGGACCCGGGCTTCGGCCGCGGTCATGGTGCCGGTGTCGCCGAGGGTGGCCCGGCCGACCCCGGACCGAAGGTCCGCCAGCGAAACCGCGACCATCACGTGGGCCCGTTCGCCGGCCTGCGTCGGCAGGTCCGGGGAGTTCAACGCGAGGTCGACGGCGTCGGAGAAGGCGTCGCCGTAGCGTTCCTGCGGAGAGCGGAAGTCGGCGCCGTCGTCAGCGGTGCGGCGCTCGGCCAGCGAGTCGAGCAAGGCGCTGGCGCGGGCGCCGGTCTCCTCGTCGAGGCGACCGTTCAACTCCCAGACCCCGGATCTCTTACGCCGTAGCGAAAGCTCCCGGGCGGGCACGGATGGTTCGGCCTCATCGGGTTCGGCGCCATCAGGATCAAGGTGGGCCACGATCCGCGCCCCCAACGCAGCGACCTGCTTGTGCCCGGCCTCGGAAGCGAAGGACAGCAGGCTCCGCTCGGCGTCATCGCGGCACTCGGACGGAACCTGCGCAAGAGCCTCGACAATGGCGTCGATCATCGGATTGCTCAACGATCCACCAGCAGCCACACCCCCAGTGGCCGGAGCAACAGCGGGAACGGCACTGCCATCAAGAGCACGACCGGCATTGAGAGCCCGCGCCCGTTTCACCACACGATCAGCGGACGCCTTGGAAAAATCGGCAAGATGCTCGAACAACCGAGCAACAGAACGATACCCAAACAGCTCCATCACACCACGAGACTCGATTTCCACAAGCAGCGAACCAATTTCAGCCTCAGCAGACCGCACAACACCGAGCAGCGAGCTGATGCGATCGGCCAAAGCCACCGCATCAGCTCGCCAAGCGAAGTCACCGTCCACAAACCAAGATTACCGCCAAACGAACACATGTTCATCACACGAAAGGATGATCGCGGCAGGGTCGCCACTGCGTGGGGAATCGGCGCTGCCGACCATAGCAGGAAACGACCACAAGAAGCGCCGATTTCCCACGCCCCGGCGAAGCCGCATCTTGAAAAGCGGGGAACCTAAAGCGCCACAAGAGCCGCAAGCTTCCAACGACCATCAACCCGCTTCGCAGTCACCGAAAGCTGAGCCACGGAAGACGACGGCGCTCCCCCACCCTGGGCAACCGTCTGCTGGTCCAGAAACAACAGCACCGACGCCTCATCCCCGACCAACGAACGAACCCCGACAGCCCGAACCGTAGTAGTACGGACCAGCTTCTCAACCGCGGCCCGAGAGCGAGCGGAAGCGAACTGAGCCTGGTACTGACGAACGGCGTCACCGATCAGGTACTCCGACGCCGCCCGCTCGGTCCGGGCCAGATTGGCGTAGTCGTAAGAGAAAACCGCCTTCACCGCATCGCCGACTTCGGCGGTGACCGAAGCGGTCGCCGCAGTGTCGACCAGCGCCGCGTTGTCGGTAGAAGGCGAAAGCGACGCCGTCTCGACGCCGAACCAGACCGCAAGGCCCAGGGCCACCACGACCACCGCCGCCAGGATCCGGGTCATGAGCCCGCCCCCTGGACGCCCGCGACCTTCCACCCGGTGTCCGACCGCGCAACGTCCACGGTGAGCCGGTTCATGCGGGCGGCAGCGGGAGCGCCGGCCGTCGAGACCCGGACGTCCAGCACCGCCAGCAGCCGTGCCTTCCCCGTGGGGACGTCGATCTCCGTGACCGCCGCCTCCACCAGGGACGCCGTCGAGACGGTGCGCGCCGTGGTGGCCCGGTCGATCTGCAGCTGGCGGTCGCCCGCGAGGTCCTTGCCGTACTGGCCCGTCGACGCCGAGATCCAGCGGTCGACGTCCGCGCCCGCGTTGCGGTAGTCGATCGTGTTCAGCGTGACCAGCTCCGGCCCCGCCGCCGCGAGGACCGCGTCGCGTTCGCGGCCGCGCGCCAGGGAGTCGTCGGACGCCGCGTGCCACCACGACCAGCCGGAGAAACCCGCCGCCAGCACCGCCACCACGGCGGCGATGACCCAGACCTTCACGGCGCGCCCAGCAACTTGCCGAGGCCGCCCGCCGACGGCCCGGTCAGCAGGCTCAGCATCCCCGGCAGCTGGGCCTGTGACGGTGCCGACGCAGTCTGCGAAGGCGCGGCCGGGATCGCCGGCGGCGTGCCCGCGTACGGCGCGTTCTGCGACCCGCGCACCCCGGTCGGGCTGCCCGGCGGCTCGGCGCAGTAGGCGTTCATGTTCACCGGCGCCTCGGACGTGTCGTTCGCCGGACGCTCCTTCGTGCCTTCGTAGCCCTTCGTGCACGAAGCCGGGTCGAAGAAGTTGAACACCACGCCGAGGTGCCCGGTGCCGTCCGGGGAGGTCGACGGCGAGAACGCCGAGATGATCGGGTACGCCACCAGCAGTTCCTCGATCGCGTCCTTGCGCGACGACGTGATCTGCGCGGTGGTCAGCAGGTTCGCGAACAGCACGCCCAGGTCGGTGCCGGACGCCGCGAGCACGTCGCTGATCTGCCGGCTCAGCTGCGGTGCCTCCGAGATCACGCGGCGCAGGTCCGGATCGGACGTCTTGAGCTGGCCCGCGATGGTGCGCAGCCCGCTCGCGAAGTCCGTGATGTTCGCGGCCTGCCGTTCCTGCGTGGTCAGCACGATCCGCGAATTCGCCAGCAGGCCTTGGGTTTCCGGGACGTATTGCGCGGCCACCGCGGTCAGCGAACTCGTGCTGTCCAGCAGCTGCTGCAACTCCGGGCCCGCTCCGGCGAAGGCGTTGTACGTCTCGTCGACGACCGTGCGCAGCGAGTCCGGGTGGACGCTCGCGACCAGGTCGTCGAGGTGGGTCAGCACGGTGTCCGGCGACGGCGGCAGCGACGTCTTGTCCGGCGTGATCACCGAGCCGTCCTGCAGGTACGGGCCGCCGTCGTGCTGCGGGAGCAGGTCGACGAACTGCTCCCCCACCGCCGAGCGGTTCGCGACCTGCGCGTGCGCGTCGGCCGGGATGTCCGGGCCGCCGGAGTCGATGTCGAGCGCGACGTCGACGCCGTGGTCGGTGAGCGTCATCGACGTCACGCGCCCGACCGTGACGCCGCGGTAGGCGACCTCGGAGTTGACGAAGATGCCGCCGGAGTCGGTCAGCTGCGCGGTGACGACGTAGCCGCGGCTGCCGAAGAGCCGGTCCAGCCCGGCGTACTTGCCGCCCGCGTAGACGACCGAAACCACCGCGATGACGACGAAGGCGATCAGCTGGATGCGGGTTTTGCGCGTGATCACCGGCCACCGCCGATCAGGCCCAGCAGGCCGCCCAGCAGTTCGGTGCCGCCGCTCTGCCCGGTCACCGTCCCGAGATCGGGCAACGGCAACGGCGGCGGCGCGGCGGTGCCGGTGCCGGTGGACGGCACGCCGCCGATGGTGTTCGGCAGCGCGATCGGCGGCTGCGACGAGTTCGTGAAGTTCTGGATCAGCTTGTCGAGATCCAGGTTCACAGTCGCTTCGACGTTCGCGTAGTCGCCCTTGATGACGTTGCCCGCGTAGTCCGGGAACGGGTAGGTGAGCAGGATCTGCAGGGCGTTCGGCAGGTCCTGGCCGGCCTCGCCGAGTTTCGTCAACGTCGGCTGCAACGTCTTGAGGTTCGCGACCAGCTGGTCCCGGCTCTTCGTCACGGTGTCGGTCGCGACGCCGGACAACGAGTTGAGCGCGTTCAGCATCCCGACGAGCTGGTCCCGCTGGTCGGTGACGATCTTCAGGCCCGGTGCGAGGTTGTCGAGCGCGTTCGACAGGTTCTGCGTCTGGCCCTTCAACGTCGCCGACAGCTTCCCGAGCCCGTCGATCGCCCGCAGGATCTCGGTTTTGTGCCCGTCGAGCTGCGTCGCCAGTTCGTCCACCCGGGACAGCAGCGCGCGGATCTCCGGCTCGTTGCCCGACAGCGCGTCGTTCAGCTCGTGGCTGATCTTCTGGATCTGCTCGACGCCGCCGCCGTTGAGCAGCAGGGAAAGCGCGCCGAGCACCTCCTCGACCTCGGGGTTGCGGTTGGTGCGCCCGAGCGGGATCTGCGCGTTGTCACCCAGTTTCCCGGTGGCCGGTTCCGCGGTCGGCACGCTCAGCTCGACGAACTTCTCGCCCAGCAGGCTCGACTGCTTCAGCTCGGCGCGGGAGTTGGCGGGCAGCGCGACGTCGCCGTTGACGGTCATCGAGACGAGCGCGGACCGCGTGTCCGGCGTGAGAGTCACTTTGTCGACCCGGCCGACCGCGACGTCGTTGACCTTGACGCTCGACTGCGGCACCAGGTCCAGGACGTCGGTGAACAGCGCGGTGACGTGGTACGGGTGGTCGCCGACGTCGGCGCCGCCCGGCAACGGCGTCCCGTAGAGGCCGTTGAACCCGCCGTCACTGCAGCCGGCCAGCACGAGGATCCCGGCGAGCACTCCCGCGAGCCGCTTCACTTGGCACCGCCGGAAAGCTGTTCCATCACGTCGACGAGCGGGAGCGGCAGCGGCGGCAGTTCGCCGTTCTGCAGGGAGTTCAGCACCTGCGGGATGGTCGGCAGTTTGAGCGCGCCGTCGAGGATCGGCGCGAGCTGCTTGCAGATGTTGCCCAGCGTGTCCGGGATCGGTTTCGGCGTGCCCGCGCTGATCAGCCGGCACACCGTGAGGATCGGCGGGTTGGTCAGCTCGTTGAGGTTGTCGCGCACGGCGATGGTGCCCGACGCGGCGTCGTAGGAGTTGATGAAGTTGGTGGCGCCGGTCGGCGCGATGTCGAGCACCTCGGCCAGCGACGCCCGCTGGTCGACGAGCACCTTCGACAGCGACGCCAGCTTGTCCACATTGGACTCCAGGGCCGTCTTGTTGTCGTTGACGAACTGCTGGACGTCGCCGAGCGCGCCGCCGAGCGACTGCAGCGCGGCGCCGACGTCGGAGGAGTCGTCGGCGAGGAACCGGCTGACGTCGGCGACGCGGCCGTAGAACTCGTTGAGCTGCTGGTCGCTCTGCGCGAGCGCGCCGGTGAAGGAGTTGAGGTTCTGCACGGTGGAGAACAGGTCGTCCTTCGAGCCGTCGAGGGTCTTGGCGAGGTCGGCGAGCTGCCCGACCGTCGAATTCAGCGAAGCGCCGTTGCCGCGCAAGGCGTCCGCGGCGGTGTCCAGGACGCCCGACAGCGCGCCGTCCTTGTTCGCGCCGTTCGGGCCGAGCGCCGTCGACAGCTTGTCGAGGCTGGAGTACAGGTCGTCCAGCTCGACCGGCGTAGCGGTGCGATCGCGCGGCAGCACCGTGCCGGTCGCCAGAACCGGGCCGCTGTCGTAGGCCGGGGTGAGCTGGACGTAGCGGTCGCTGACCAGGCTCGGCGCGACGACGACCGCGCCGACGTCGGCGGGCAGCTGCACCTCGTCGACCTGCATGTCGACGCGCACCGCGTCCCCCTGCGGCGTGACGTCGGTGACCCGCCCGACCGGCACGCCGAGCACCCGCACCGACGAACCCGCGTAGAGCCCGACGGTCTTGCCGAAGTACGCCGACAGCTTCGTGCCGCTGGATTCGCGGAACACCAGCCAGAGCCCGGCGGTGAGGATCAGCGCGACGACGCAGGCGAACGCCACCCACGTCGCGAGGCTGCGGCCGCGATAGGTCCGGATCGTCATCGGCGACCCACCCCCTGGTTCGGCGCCGCGATCGGCGGGGTGCAGCCCTCGGGGTTGATGGACAGGCCGCCCACGGTGATCGTCGGCGGGAGCAGCCCGCACAGGTAGCCCTCGAACCAGCGGCCGTTGCCGGTCGCGTTCGCGCCGACGCGGGCGAACGGCGCCATCAGCTGCAGGCTCTTGTCGAGGTTGCCCTGGTTGCGCTGCAGGATGTCGGTCACCTTCCCGAGCTTGTCCAGCGTCGGCTTCAACTGCGTGCGGTTGTCCGCGACCAGCCCGGACAGCTGCTGCGAGAGCTGCTGGGTGCCGGTCAGCAGCGCGTGGATCGCGGTCTTGCGGTTCTGCAGCTCGGTGAGCAGCAGGTTGCCGTCGCTGATCACGCGCTGCAGCTGCGCGTTGCGGTCGGACAGCGTCTTCGACACCTTGCTGGTGTTGGCCAGCAAAGTGTGCAGGTCGGCGTCGCGCGAGGACACCGTCTTGGCCAGGGAGGACAAGCCGTTCAGCGTGTCCTTCAGGTACTGCGGGCTGTCCTTGAGGCTGTCGGACAACGCGTTGAAGCTGTCGGCCAGCTGCTTCGTGTCGATGTCGCCGACCGTGGTGGACAGCTGGTCGAAGGCGTCCTGCAGCTGGAACGGCGTGCGCGTGCGGGCCTGCGGGATCGTCGCGTCCGGCTCCTGGGTGCCGTCGCCCTTGGTGTCGAGCGCGAGGTACTTCTCCCCCAGCAGTGTCTTGATCTCGATGGACGCGGTCGTCGCGTCGCCGACCCGGACGCCTTTGACGCGGAACCGGACGAGCACCTGCTTGCCCTTGAGCGTCACGGAAGACACCGTGCCGACCTTGACGCCGGCGATCTCGACCTCGTTGTCCGGCGCCAGGCCGGCGGACTCGCCGAAGTACGCCGAGTACGTCGTGCCGTTGCCGAAGAACGGGAGCTGGTCGGAGAAGTACGTCGTGGCCGTGACGAGCACGATCAGCACGAGGGTCACCGCGCCGACCGCGGCCTGGTTGCGATCCTTCAGCCGTTTCACGGACCACACCTCTCCGCGCGCTGGGTGCCCGGGATCGGGATGATCGGCAGCGTGATGTCGAGGGAGGAAATGCCGATGGTGCCGTTGATCCCGCACAGGTAGTAGTTGAACCAGCTGCCGTAGCTCAGGGTCCGGGTGAACTTCTGCAGGTTGCCCGGCAGCACTTCCAGGAGGTGGTTGAGCAGCTCGCCCGAGTCGCCGAGGTGCTGCGACAGCGTGCCGAGCTGCGCGACGTCGTCCTTGAGCGCCGGGCGCGCGTCGGCCAGCAGGCCGGTGGTCGAGACGGCGAGGTCGCCGAGCGCGGTGACCGCGTCGCCGATCGGCTTGCGCTGCTCGGCCAGGCCGCTGACCAGCTTCTGGGTCTGCTCGATGAGGTCGCCGAGCTGCGGACCGTGGGCGTTGACGGTGCCGAGCACGCTGTTGAGGTTGGCGATCACCTGGCCGATCACCTGGTCCTTGCTCGCGATCGCGGTGGTGAGTGACGCGGTGTGCTGCAGCAGGCTGGTGATAGTGCCGCCCTCGCCTTGGAAGACGCTGATGATCTCGCCCGAGAGCTGGTTGACGTCCTTCGGGCTCAGCGCCTTGAACAGCGGCTTGAACCCGTTGAACAGCACGGTGAGGTTGAGTGCGGGTTTGGTGCGCTCGGGCGGGATCGTGCCGCCGTCCGGCAGGGCTTTGTCGCCCGGGACGTCGGTGCCGAGCGCGAGGTAACGCTGGCCGACGAGGTTCCGGTACTTGATGGTCGCGGTCACCGACTCCGGCAGCCGGTAGGTGTGCTCGACGTCGAACCGCACCTCGGCGAGGTTCCGCTCCCCCACCTCGACGTCGATGGTGTCGACCTGGCCGACCTTGACCCCGGCGATGCGGACGTCGTCGCCTTCCTTGAGCCCGGACGCGTCGGTGAACTTCGCCAGGTAGCCCGAGGTGACGCCGAAGTTGGTGTTCGCGATGGTGGCCGCGAGGACGCCGGTGAACAGGACCGTGACGACGGCGAACACCAGCAGCTTCACCAGCGACGGGATGAAACTCCTCACTTGAGCTCCACCTCCGCCCCGCGGTAGAGCGGCCCGACGAGCAGGCCGGCCCAGCCGGGCACCTGGTCCGGGGTGGCGCCGAGCGCGGGTGACGCGAGCAGGGCGATCAGCTCCGACTCGTCGGCCGAGCCGACGATGCTGCCGGATCCGCCGATCGCGCCGCCGCCGGCGGTGATCGGGCCGGGCAGGGTGCCGCCGGGTGACTTCGGCGGTGCCGGTTTGCTGGAACCGTCCTCGATCGCGCCGTCCGGCGGGTACTGCGGCCAGTACCCCGGTTTCGGCACCTGCGGGTAGCAGCGCGGGCCGCGCTTGTCCTCGTACTTCGGCTCGTCGACGCCCGGCAGGTACTTGCCGCGGCTGGCGCTGAACTCGATGGTGACGCGGCTGACCTCGGGGTGCGCGGTGCCCTTGCCGAACGCCAGCTCCGCCGGGGCGACCTCACCGGCGAGCTGGTGGAACAGGCACGGGTACTCCGGCGCGTACTTCGCCAGGACGTCCAGCGTGGGCTGGACGGCGGTGGTGAGCCGGATCAGGTTGTCCTTGTTGACCAGCAGGAAGTTCGTGAGGTCGACCGACGCGGCCGACACCGTCGCGTAGAGGTCGCTCAGCTGCGTGCGCTTCTCGACGATCGTGCGGCTCGTCGTCGTCAGGTCCGACAACGCCTGCAGCAGGTCGGGCGCGGCCTTGTCGTAGGTGGCCGAGACGTTCGCGAGGCCGGTGATGTCGGCCTTGATGTCGGGCAGCGACGGGTTGAGCTTGCCGAGGTAGTCCGACAGCTGCGAAAGGGTCTGGCCGAGCTGCTTGCCGCGGCCGTCGAGCGCGGTCGCGACGGCGGTGAGGGTGCTCGACAGCTTCTCCGGCTGGACGGCCTGCAGCAGCGGCATCACGTCGTCGAGGACCTTCTGCAGCTCGATCGCGCTGCTGCTGCGGTCCTGCGGGATGACGTCGCCGGCTTTGATCGGCCCGGCGGAGCGGCCGGGCAGCTGCAGGGCGACGTACCGCTCGCCGAACAGCGTCTTCGGCAGCAGCCGCGCGGAGACGTTCTTGGGGATGACGGCCGTCTTGCCCGGATCCAGCGCGAGCTCCAGCTCGGCGTGGTCGCCCTTCGCGAGCACCGACCGGACTTCGCCGACGACCACACCGCGGACCTTGACGTCGCCGCCCGTGCGCAGCTGGCTGCCGACGTGGTCGGTTTCGAGCTTCACGAGCGTCACCGCCGTGAACGCCTTGTTGTAGACGGCAAGCGTGAAGGCGATGAACAACGCCGCGACGAGCAGGAAAGCGAGCCCCAGCACCTGGTACCGGAGCCGCTGCCGGAGTGCCTTCCTCATCCGGAGATCCTCACCGTGGTGTTGGCGCCCCAGATCGCGAGGGACAGGAAGAAGTCCAGGACCGAGATCAGCACGATCGACGTCCGCACCGCGCGGCCCACGGCCACGCCGACACCGGCCGGGCCGCCGCTCGCGGTGTAGCCGTAATAACAATGGGACAGGATCACGAGCACGCTGAACACGATCACCTTCCCGAACGACCACAAGACGTCGCCGGGGGGCAGGAAGAGCGTGAAGTAGTGGTCGTAGGTGCCCGCGGACTGGCCGTAGAGCCAGATGGTGATCTGCCGGGACGCGAGGTAACTCGACAGCAGGCCGACCGCGTAGAGCGGGATCACCGCGGCGACACCGGCGAGCACGCGGGTCGTCACCAGGTACGGCATGCTCGGCACGGCCATGACTTCCAGCGCGTCGATCTCCTCGGAGATCCGCATCGCGCCGAGCTGGGCGGTGAACCCGCAGCCGACCGTCGCGCTCAGGGCGAGCCCGGCCGAGAGCGGCGCGACCTCGCGGGTGTTGAAGTAGGCGGAGATGAACCCGGTGAGCGCGGCCGTGCCGAGCTGGTTGAGCGCGGAGTAGCCCTGGAGGCCGACGATCAGGCCGGTGAACAGCGTCATCCCGATCATCACGCCGAGGGTGCCGCCGATGACCGCGAGGCCGCCGGTGCCGAAGCAGACTTCGGTGAGCAGCCGCAGCGTTTCCCGGCTGTAGCGGCGGATCGTGCGCGGCGACCAGGCGAGCGCCTTCGCGGCGAACGACAGCAGCTGGCCCAGGCCTTCGAGGCTCTGGCCGGGACGGGCGAGGTACTCCAGCGTCCGGTCCTGGTCGGCGCGGTCGATCGGCTCGGCCGTCATCACATGGCCTTCGGCGGGACGACCCGCAGGTAGATCGCGGTGAGCACGACGTTGATGAGGAACAGCAGCAGGAACGTGACGACGACGGCCTGGTTGACGGCGTCGCCGACGCCCTTCGGTCCAGGCGGCGGGTTCAGGCCGCGGAACGCCGCGACGACGCCGGCCACGAAGCCGTAGAGCAGCGCCTTGATCTCGCTGATCCAGAGGTCCGGGACCTGGGCGAGCGCGTTGAAGCTCGCCAGGTACGCGCCGGGCGTGCCGCCCTGCAGGACGACGTTGAAGAAGTACCCGCCGAGCACGCCGACGACGCTGACCAAGCCGTTGAGCAGCACCGAAACCACCATGGCGGCCAGCACCCGCGGCACGATCAGGCGCTGGATCGGGTTGACGCCCAGCACCTCCATGGCGTCGATCTCTTCGCGGATCTTGCGCGCCCCGATGTCCGCGCACACCGCGCTGCCGCCGGCGCCGGCCACGAGCAACGCCGTGATCAGCGGGCTGGCCTGCTGCACGATGGCCAGCGCGCTGGCCGCGCCGGTGAAGGACTGGGCGCCGATCTGCGCGGTCAGCGAGCCGAGCTGCAGCGCGATCACCGCGCCGAACGGGATGGCCACCAGGGCGGTCGGCAGGATGGTGACGCTGGCGAAGAACCAGCACTGCTGGATCCACTCGCGGGTCTGGAAGGGGCGCTTGAAGATCGCGCGCAGGACCTCCCACGAGAGCGTCGCGAGGCGGCCGACCTGCGTCAGCGCCGCGGTTCCCGGGAGCGTGCCAGTGCTGTCGCTCACCACACCTCCCAGAAGTAGTCGCTCACCCCCGAGTGTCGTCCATACCCGGTGTCCGCTTTTCGTTAGCGGTGTTAACCAACGTCGTTCCTGTCAAAAGTTGAGGGCGTGGGACGCTGTCGCCCCGCCGTCGGCCACGAATTCCGAACCCGTGCAGTACGAACTTTCTTCGCTGGCCAGGAACAGCACCAGCTTCGCGATGTCTTCGGGCTGCCCGACCCGGCCGAGGGCCACCTTCTTGCCGACATACGACATGTCGACCTTCTGGCCGCCGGCCGCCGTCGACACCATCTGCGTGTCGATCGCGCCGGGGTGCACCGAATTGACCCGGATGTGCTTCTTGCCGAGTTCCATGGCCGCGACCTTGGTCATCCCGCGGATCGCGAACTTGCTCGCGGTGTAGGCGACGAGGTACGGCATCCCGGCCAGACCCTCCACAGAGGACACGTTGACGATGGAGCCACCGCCGGCGGCGGTCATGGGTTCAACGACCGAGCGCATCCCGAGAAACGCCCCGATCTGGTTCACCCGGATGACCCGCTCGTAATCGGCCAGGGTCGTCTTGCCCAGTTCCGAGAAATGGAGGATGCCCGCGTTGTTGACCAGCACGTTCAGCGCGCCGAACTCCGTGGTGGCCCGCTCGATCGCCGTCGCCCAGTCGTCCTCGCTGCCGACGTCGAGGTGCTGGTAGACGGCGGCGTCGCCGAGGTCGGCGGCGAGCTGCTTGCCCTCGTCGTCGAGGATGTCGGCGATCACGACCTTCGCGCCTTCGGCGGCGAACGCGCGGGCGGCGGCCTCCCCCTGTCCGCGCGCGGCACCGGTGATGAGGGCGATCTTCCCGTCGAGCCTCACGATTCCTCCAGGATTTCGGTGGCGGCGAACATCCGGCCGGGGTCGCGGCCGGCGAAGTAGTCGGTGACGGTCGTTTCCAGCTCGCCGAGCGACCAGCGCCGCTCGATCCGCGGCGCTTCGACCAGCGCGACCGAGCCGCCGTGGACGACGAACACCTGGCCGTTGACGTGCTCGGCGGCGGGCGAGGCGAGGTAGGCGACGAACGGAGCGACGTGCTCGACCGAGAGCGGGTCGGTGCCTTCGGCGGGGGCGGCGCCGAACACGCCCTCGGTCATCGCCGTCCGGGCGCGCGGGCAGATCGCGTTCGCGCGGACGCCGTACTTGGCCAGGCCGCGGGCGGCCGACATGGTGAGCGCGGTGATGCCGGCCTTCGCCGCGGCGTAGTTGGGCTGGCCGGGTGAACCGATCAGGAACGCCTCGGACGCGGTGTTCACCAGCCGCCCGTACACCGCCTTCCCGTCCTCTTTGGACTTGTCCCGCCAGTGCTTCGCGGCGTTGCGGGACAACAGGAAGTGCCCACGCAGGTGGACGCGCAGCACGGTGTCCCAGTCGTCGTCGGACATCGAGAAGAGCATCTTGTCGCGCAGCACGCCGGCGTTGTTCACGACGATGTCGAGCCCGCCGAGGTCGAGCGCGGCGGCCACGAGCGTGTCGGCGGTGGCGCGCTCGCCGACGTCTCCGGCGACGGCGACGGCCTGGCCACCGGCGGCTTCGATTTCTTCGACGACGTCCTTCGGTTCCCCGATGTCGTTGACGACGACGGTGGCGCCCCGCGCGGCCAGGGCGAGCGCTTCGGCCCGTCCCAGCCCGGCGGCGGCGCCCGTGACGATCGCTGTCCTGCCGCTCAGGCTCACGCGAGGCCTCCTCATCGAGTCCTGGATGTCGCGCCTACACTAGAATCTGTTCTTGTTTTGGGCAAGCCTTTCAGTAAACACCGCTAACTGACGATGAACAGGGCGTTCTTCGGGCAGCCCTTCACCGCGTCGGAGACCCGTTCCACCTGGTCGTCCGGCACCGGACCGGGCCGGACGACCAGTTCTTCGTCGTCATCGAGGTCGAAGATGCCCGGTGCGAACCCCACGCACACCGCGTTCGCCTCGCAGAGCGAACGGTCGACGCCGATCTCCATGCTTCCTCCGCCGCGTCAGTCCTGGTACAACTAGAACAGGTTCTACTATAACGCCGGATCGAGGTGACGGGTGCGGATCGACTACACGCCGGAGCAGCGCGCACTGGCCGCGCAGCTGCGGGAGTACTTCGCCGAGCTGATGACGCCGGAGCGTCGTGAGGGCCTCCGCACCGGCGGCGGCGGCGAGTACGGCGACGGCCTGGTCTACAAGGACGTCGTCCGGCAGCTGGGCAAGGACGGCTGGCTCGCGCTCGGCTGGCCGCAGGAGTACGGCGGGCAGGGCCGGCCGATGCTCGACCAGCTCATCTTCACCGACGAGGCGGCGGTCGCCGGGGTGCCGGTCCCGTTCCTGACGGTGAACACCGTCGGGCCGACCATCATGCGCTACGGCACCGACGAGCAGAAGGCGTTCTACCTGCCGAAGATCGCCGCCGGCGAGCTGCACTTCTCGATCGGCTACTCCGAGCCGGAGGCCGGCACGGATCTCGCGTCGCTGCGGACGCGCGCGGTGCGCGACGGGGACGAGTACGTCGTCACCGGCCAGAAGATGTGGACCAGCCTGATCGAGCACGCCGACTACGTCTGGCTCGCCGTCCGGACCGATCCGGAGGCGAAGAAGCACCGCGGCCTGTCGATCCTGATCGTGCCGACGACGGCGCCCGGGTTCTCCTGGACCAAGGTGCACACGGTGGCGGGCGCGGGCACCAGCGCGACGTACTACGACGACGTGCGCGTGCCGGTGTCGGCGCGCGTGGCCGAAGAGAACGCGGGCTGGCCGCTGATCACCAACCAGCTCAACCACGAGCGCGTCGCGCTGACGTCGTCGGCCCCGATCCGCAAGGCGCTGGGCGACGTCCTGGACTGGGCGAAGCGGACGAAACAGCCGGACGGCAGCCGCGTCATCGACACCGAGTGGGTGCGGCTGCACCTCGCGCGGGTGCACGCCGGCGCGGAGTACCTGAAGCTGCGGAACTGGCGGATCGCCTGGGCGGCCGCGGCGAGCGAGCTGGGCCCGGCCGACGCGTCGGCGACGAAGGTGTACGGCACCGAGTTCGCGATCGAGGCCTACCGGCTGCTGATGGAGGTGCTCGGCGCGGCGGCCGTCGTCCGCGACGGTTCACCGGGCGCGCTGCTGGCCGGGCGGATCGAACGGCAGCACCGCTCGGCGCTGATCCTCACCTTCGGCGGCGGCACCAACGAGATCCAGCGGGACATGATCGCCGCGACCGCCCTCGGCCTGCCCGTCACGCGCTAGGAGCGTCTCAGTTAGGAGCTGTATGGACTTCACCCCTTCGGAGGCGTCGGCCGACCTCGCCGCGCTGACCCGGCGGATCCTGGCCGACAAGCTCACCCACGACCCGCACGGCACCGGCGGCTTCGACGCTCCACTGTGGACGGCGCTGGGCCAGGCCGGCGTGCTCGACGCGGCGCTGCCGTCGTCGCTCGGCGGCGGCGGGTTCGGGCTGCTGGAACAGTGCGCGGTGCTGACCGAGATCGGCCGCGCGGTCGCCGCGGTCCCCTACCTGACGTCGATCACGATGGCGGCGTCGGCGCTGGCGGAGTTCGGCACGCCGGAGCTGGTGGACCGCTGGGTGCTGCCGGTGCTGCGCGGCGAGCGCGTGCTCACGGTGGCCCTGCCGGACCCGGGCGCGCCGTGCGGTTGCTGGGTGACCGGCGGCCGGCTGACCGGCTCGCAGTCCGCGGTCCCGTTCGGCGCGTACGCGCACGGGCTGCTGGTGGAAACGACGTCCGGCGAGGTGTTCCTGGTCGACGCGGCCGCTCCGGGCGTCACGATCCGGCCGCAGCAGACGGTCGACCACGCGGACGCGGCGCTGGTGGAACTGTCCGACGTGGCCGGGGTTTCCCTCGGCCCGATCGGCGAGTGGCTGCGCCTGCGCGGAACGGCCGGGGTGTGCGCGCAGCAGCTCGGCGTCGTCGAACGGGCCCTGGAGCTGACGGCGGCGTACGCGGCCGAGCGGAAGCAGTTCGACCACGTGATCGGCGGCTTCCAGGCGGTCCGCCAGCGTCTCGCGGACGCGTACGTGGACGTCGAAGCGGTGCGGCTGACGTCCCTGCAGGCGGCGTGGCGGCTGGCGTCGGACCTCGACGCGACCGAGGCGGTGGCGACGGCGAAGTTCTGGGCCGCGGAGGCCGGCCATCGGGTGGCCCACACGACGGTCCACGTCCACGGCGGCGTCGGCATCGACGTCGACCACGTGGTGCACCGGTACTTCGTGGCGGCGAAACGCCTGGAGTTCCTGCTGGGCCCGGCGACACCGCAGCTCCTCGCCCTGGGCGACCTTCTCGCGACCGAACCCTGACCGGCGGTTCGCGCACGGGGGCCGACGCGGCTACTTCGCCGCGTAGGTCCAGAACTCGCGCATCAGCTCGGTCGGCGCGGGGTCGGCGGCCTCGACCTGCGTCAGCAGCACCGTGACCGTGCCCGTGGCCGGGGTCAGGTGGGCGGCCGGGCCCGCGCCGGCGGTCCAGCCGTAGCGGCCCGGCACCTGCCACGGCTGGACCGCGACCACGTCGACCGCGCCGCCGAACCCCCAGCCCAGGCCACGCAGGAACGGCCGCGCCGCCGCGCGTTGCGGGGCCGTCAGGTGGTCCGTCGTCAGCAGGCGCACCGATTCCGGCGTCAGCAGCCGGTGCCCGGACAGCAGGGCGCGGGCGAAGGCCAGGAGGTCGTCGGCCGTCGAGACCAGGCCGCCGCTGCCCGACGGGAACGTCGGCGGGCTGCTCCAGCGGCCCTCCGGCGCGTCGGCGAGCACGAGCCCCGCCGCGCTCCGCCGGTAGGCGCTGGTGAACCGGCCCAGCGCGGCGGTCGGCACCGAAAACCCGGTGTCGGCCATGCCGAGCGGTCCGAACAGCCGCTCCGCGAGGAACTCCGGCAGCGGCCGGCCCGTCACCCGCGCGATCAGCACCCCCAGCAGGTCCGCGCTCGTGGCGTAGAGCCACGCCTCCCCGGGCTGGCGCAGCAGCGGGACCTGGGCGAGCGCGGCCAGCCACTCGTCGGGCCCCCCGGCCCGCACCGGCCCGGCCGGGTGGCCGAGCACCTGGAACAGCAGGTCGACGGCGGGCAGCTCCGGGTCGGCCGCGAGGCCGTAACCGCACCGCGACGTCAGCAGGTCTTCGACGGTGATCGGCCGCACCGCGGGTACGACGTCGTCGACCGGCCCGGCCGGCGTCCGGACGACCACCGGGTCCGCCAGCGCGGGCAGCCACCGCGCGACCGGATCGGTCAGCGCGAGTTCGCCGTCGTCGACAAGCAGCAGAACCGCGGCGGCCACGATCGGCATCGTCAGGGCCCCGATGCGGAAGAGCGAGTCGCGCGCGATCGGCACGATCCCGCCGGCGTCGGCCGAGCCCACCGCCGCCACCTCCACCTGCCCGCCGCGGGCGACGAGCGCCACCGCGCCGGGCAGGTCACCGGCGTGCCGGGCCAGCACATCGGAGAGCGAGTCCACGTCAATCCCCCAGGTCGATCGCGTGACGGGCCTGCAGAGTGGAGAGCGTGTCCACGTCAGGCTGCCAGGTGATCACGTGGCGAGCCGGTTGTGCGGCGAACGCGCCACACGCAGCACGCCGGGTGATCGCGTGACGGACCGGCAGCGCGGCGAGCAAGTCCACCTCAGACCGCCAGCCGATCACGCGGCGAGCCGGCGGCGCGGCGAACGCGCCACACGCAGCCCGCCGGGTGATCGCATGATGGACCGGCGGCGCGGCGAGCGAATCCGCCTCAGGCCGCCAGGTGATCGCGCGGCGAGCCGGCAAAGCAGCGGGGGAGGCCGCGGCGCTCCTGGCCGGCGGTGCGGCGAGCGGGTCCACGGTCAGTCCACCGGGTTGATCGCGCGCAGCCGCCGAGGGCCGGTGTCGGGCCGGGACGGTGGTGGGCCCAGCACCAGGCGGGCGTTCGCGACGAACGCGCCGTCGGGCGAGGCCAGGATCGGGTCCAGCGTCAGCGACCGCACCTCGGGGTTGTCCTCGGCGAGCGCGGCCACGCGCAGCACCATGTCCTGCAGTGCGGCGAGGTCGGCGGGCTCGTCGCCGCGGTAGCCGGTGAGCAGCGGGGCCGTCCGCGGCTCGCGCAGCAGCGTCGCCGCGTCGACGTCGGTGACCGGCACCGCCCGGTAGGCCCGGTCCCCCAGCAGCGTGCTGACCAGGCCGGACAGCCCGAACGACACGAGCGAGCCGAACGACGGGTCGTCCTGCAGCCCGATCACGCACGACAGGCCCTTCGGCGCCATCTGCTGCACGTACACGTCGTCTTCGCCGGAGATCTCGCGCAGCACCGCGTAAGCCGTGCGCACCGAGTCCTCCGACGCCAGGTCGAGCCGCACCCCGGCGAGGTCGGGCCGGCCGCGCAGCCGCTCGTCGACCGCCTTGAGCGTCACCGGGTAGCCGAGTTCGGCCGCCGCCGCGACCGCGTCGTCCACAGTGGACACCACGCGGAACGGCACCACGTCGATGCCGTAACACCCCAGCAGCCGCACGACATCGGTGTCCGGCAGCAGGATCGCCTTGCCGTCCTCGGCGTCCAGCAGCTCGCGCACGATCACCTGCGCCTGCTCGGTGTGGATCCCCGACGGCCGCACCAGTGTCCCTTGTGGACGCTGCCGCCACGCCGCGTACCGGACGACCTTCGCCAGCGCGTTCACCGCGCGCTCCGGGCTCGGGTACGACGGGATCGAGCCGCGGCTGGCCACGCCGTCCTCCGAAAGCACGGCAAGCTCGTCCGGGACGCCTTCGGCGGCGAGGAACGTCGAGACGATCGGCTTGCGCTGCCCCAGTTCGACGACGGTCTCCCGCAGAGCGCGCGCGTACGCCGTGCCGGGGATCGCCACCGGCGGCGCGAACACGACGACCAGCGCGTCGGTGTCCGGCGAGGTCAGGGCGTCCCCCACCGCCTTGGCGAAGTCCTCCGGACCGGCCTGCGGGCCGACGTCGACCGGGTCCGACGCCAGCCGCAGCCCCTGCGCGCGGGCGGTATCGGCGGCGAGCAGCCCGATCGCGCTGGAGTTGCCGACGATGGCGATCCGCGGCCCGGCGGGCAGCGGCTGGTGCGCGAAGACGAGGGCGGTGTCGAACAGCTGCGCCAGCGACTCGACCCGGACGACCCCGGCCTGCTCGAACAGGGCCTGGACGCTGACCTCGTCGATCTCGGTGGAGGTCGCCGCCAGCTGCGAGCGGACCGCGTGGCGCCCCGACTTCACCGCGACGATCGGCTTCGTCCGGCCCAGCCGCCGCGCCAGCCGCGCGAACTTGCGCGGGTTGCCGAAGGACTCCAGGTACAGCAGCACGAGATCGGTGTCCGGGTCGGTTTCCCAATACTGCAGCAGGTCGTTGCCGGAGACGTCGGCGCGGTTGCCCGCCGAGACGAACGTCGACAGGCCGAGCCCGCGCGCTTCGGCGTCGGCCAGGATCGCGGTGCCCAGCGCGCCGGACTGGCAGAAGAACCCGGTGCGGCCGCGGCCCGGCAACCGCGGCGCGAGGGTGGCGTTGAGCCGGATGCCGGGCGCGGTGTTCAGCACGCCGAGCGCGTTCGGGCCGACGACGCGCATGCCGTGCGCCCGGGCCTCGCCGACCAGCCGCAGCTCGGCGTGCAGGCCGTGCGGGCCCGCCTCGCCGAAGCCGCCGGACACGATCAGCAGGGTCTTCACGCCCTTGGCCAGGCAAGCGTCCAAAACGGACTCGACGGCTTCGGCCGGCACGGCGACGAGCGCCAGGTCGACCGAGTCCGGGATGTCGAGCACCGACGGGTAGGCGCGCACGCCGCGCACCGAGCGGTGTTCGGGGTTGACCGGGTAGACGGTGCCGGTGAACGCGGCGGCGAGGAGGTTCACGAAGGCGACGTGACCGACCTTGCCCGGGTCGGTGGACGCGCCGATCACCGCGACCGACGTCGGGTGCAGCAGGTTGTGCACGCTGCGTGCCTCGGCGGCCTGCTCGCGGGAGCGGGCGACCGCGAGGGACTCCTCGGTCGGGTCGATGTCGAACTCCAGGTGCAGCACACCCTCTTCGATCTCGCGGCTGACCTGGTAACCGGCGTCGCGGAAGACGCGGACCATCGCGGCGTTCTCGGCGAGCACCTCGGCGACGAACCGGCGCAGCCCGCACTCCGACGCGGCCGCGGCCAGGTGTTCCAGCAGGATCGAGCCGAGACCCCGGCCCTGGTGCACGTCGCTGACCACGAAGGCCACCTCGGCCGACGGCCCGCTGTCCAGCCGCTCGTACCGGCCGACCGCGACGATGTCGTCGCCGAGGAACGCGGCGAAGGCGACCCGGTCGTGGTGGTCGACGGTGGAGAACCGCTTCAGGTCCTTCTCCGGGATCCGCGGGTAGGCGCCGAAGTAGCGGAAATAGCGGGTGCGCTCGGAGAGCTTGCCGTGGAAGGAGACCAGGCCGTCGGCGTCGGTCGGGAGCACCGGACGCAGGTGGACGGTGCCGCCGTCGGACAGCACGACGTCGGCCTCCCAGTCGCGGGGGTAGTCGAAGGGATCCCGTCCGGCCATGGTCACTCAGTCCCTGGGGTCGTCGGGATCCAAGCCGTGCAAGGGGAAGACGGCTCGGCGGGTGTCCCGGACGGCGACGTCGACCGGGTCGTCTTCGCCGTCGCCCCACGGCTTGAACTCCGTGTCGCGGTCGTCGGTCATGGCCCGCGGCAGCTCGGCGTTCGGCGCCGCCTTGCCGACGGTCGACACCCAGCCGGGCGGCAACGGCGTCGCCGGGTCGACGTCCCGGTCGAGGACGGTGGCGATCAGGTGCGTCCACGACCGCGGGACCACCCGGATCAGCTGGTACCCGCCCCCGCCGACGGCGATCCACTTGCCGCTCGCGTAGGTGTTGGCGAGCTCACGCAGGGTGGTGTAGATGGTCCGGTGGCCGTCGACGGACAGCGAGAGGTCCGCGAGCGGGTCCTCTTCGTGGGAGTCGACGCCGCACTGGGTGAACAGCAGCTGCGGCTCGAAGTCGGCCAGCAGCGACGGGACGACGGCGTTGAACGCCCGCAACCACCCGGGGTCCTGGGTGCGCGGCGGCAGCGGCACGTTGACCGCGGTGCCGTCGGCCTTGCCGCGGCCGGTCTCGGCCGAGTAGCCGGTGCCGGGCCAGAGCGTGAAGGGGTGCTGGTGCATCGAGATCGTCAGGACGCGCGGGTCGTCGTAGAACGCGGCCTGGACGCCGTCGCCGTGGTGGACGTCGGTGTCGATGTAGGCGATCCGCTCGAAGCCGTGGTCGAGCAGCCACGAGATCGCGACGGCGCAGTCGTTGTAGACGCAGAACCCGGACGCCTGGTCCCGCATCGCGTGGTGCAGCCCGCCGGCGATGTTGACCGCCCGGGTGGCCTCGCCCTCGGCGATCTTGCGCGCGGCCAGCAGCGTCGAGCCGACGACCAGCGCGGAGGCGTCGTGCATGTCGCTGAAGACGGGGTTGTCGGAGGTCCCGAGCCCGTGCCCGACATCCCACCCGACGAGCGGCGCCTCCCGCACGGCGGCCAGGTATTCGGGCGCGTGGATCCGCAGGAGCTCCTCGTCCCCGGCGGCGGACGGGACGAGCAGTTCGACGCCGTCGAGCACGCCGAGTTCGGTGGCCAGCCGGACGGTCAGTTCCAGCCGGACGGGGTTGAACGGGTGATCCCCGCCCAGGTCGTAACCCAGCAGGGAGGAGTCCCACACGACAGCCGGCGCCATACGCCCGACTGTAGTGCCGATCGCAGCGATTCGCGGCCCCGAAGAGCCCGGCACCGCCTCGCGGAACCCGCCGGGCACGGGCCCGCCGCAGGTCGCGGCGATCACGGCCGGGAGGACCCGGTGTGGTCACGCACCCGCAGGCCGCGGCGAACGTGCCCGGCCGGGCCGCTACCAGCCGCCCAGGCATCTGGGGAACCGTGCTCGGCCGGCCGCCTTCCGTCGACCGAACCCTCGGGGCCGACGTCGTCTTTTGAAGCCGTGAAGGCCTTACCGGCCGTAAGAGCCGGTACGGAGGCCTTCACGGCTTTCGGGCGTGGGCGGGGTCAGCCGGGGAGGTCGCCTGTTGCGGCTGGGCGGTCCGGGTTGCGGGACCAGTGGGACCACGAGCCCGCGTACAGGCCCGCGCCCGGGTGGCCGGCGATCTCCAGGGCCAGCACCACCGAACTCGCCGTCACCCCCGAGCCGCAGTACGCGCCGACCGGTTCTCCGGGGCGCAGGCCCAGGCCGGCGAAGCGGTCGGCCAGTTCCTCCGGTGTGCGCCAGCGGCCGTCGGCGGCTGTGTGGCCGGCGAACGGGGCGTTCACCGCGCCCGGGATGTGGCCCGCTCGGGGATCCACCGGCTCCGTTTCGCCTGTGTAGCGCGCTGCGGCCCGGGCGTCGAGCAGCAGGCCGTCGCGGGCCAGCGCGGCCGCCTCGTCGGCGTCCAGGACCGGCATGCCGCCCGGCCGGACCTCGATGTCCCCCGGCTCCGGGCGCGCCGGCTCGGTGTCGACCTCGTGACCGTCCGTGGTCCACGCCGCGTAACCGCCGTCGAGGACCGCGACGTCGTCGTGGCCCGCCCAGCGCAGCAGCCACCAGGCCCGCGCCGCCACCGAACCGTCGGCGTCGTCGTAGACCACCACCGGGCCGCCGTCGCGCACGCCGGCCGCGCGAAGGTCGCGCTGCAGGTCCACGGGGTCGGGCAACGGGTGCCGGCCGCCCTCGCCCGGCTCGGCCGCGAGCACGTGGTCGAGGTCGGTGAAGACCGCGCCGGGCAGGTGACCGTCCCGGTAGGACTCGGCCCCCGGTGGGCCGGTGAGCCGCCAGCGGACGTCGAGGACGACGGGCCGGTCGCCGGCCGGGCCGGCCAGTGCGGCGGCGAGGTCGGTGGTGCTGATCAGCGAGCGCATACCTCCCATCTTGCAGCGGTCCGCGGCCCCGATCCGCCCGGGCCGGACATTTCCACCGCCGGTGAGTTGTTATCCCCAGGCCCGCCGCCGCTGCCGGGGCCAACGACTACGATGAGCAACGCGGACGAAGGGGACAGCGTGAACGATCTCATCGACACCACCGAGATGTACTTGCGTACGATCTACGAACTCGAAGAAGAAGGTGTCGTCCCGCTGCGCGCCCGGATCGCCGAGCGCCTGCAGCAAAGCGGTCCGACCGTGAGCCAGACCGTCGCCCGGATGGAGCGCGACGGACTGGTCGTGGTCGCCGACGACCGGCACCTCCAGCTCACCGACCACGGCCGGGAACTGGCGATCGCCGTCATGCGCAAGCACCGCCTGGCCGAACGCCTCCTCGTCGACGTCATCGGGCTCGAGTGGGAGCACGTGCACAACGAGGCCTGCCGCTGGGAACACGTGATGAGCGAGGCCGTCGAGCGCAAGCTCGTCAAGCTGCTCGATCACCCGACCACCTCCCCCTACGGCAACCCGATCCCCGGTCTGGACAAGCTGGGCGACGGCGATCCCGCGCCGCCCGCGGAGGCCGACCTCGTCCGGCTCGACGAGTTCGCCCGCACCGGCGGCGGCCGGGTCGAGATCCGGCGCATCGCCGAGCACGTCCAGCTGGACGAGTCGCTGATGACCGAGCTCAAGTCCGTCGGGATCGTGCCGGGCGGCACGGTCGTCATCGGCAAGGCCAACGGCAGCACCATCGAGGTCACCGGCGGCGACAACACCGCACAGGTCTCCACCTCCGCGCTGCACGCCGTCCTGGCGCAGGCCAGGTGAGCCCGGCCTCGGAGGCCGCGGCGGCGTTCCGCACGGTGCACGGCGGCACGCCGGCCGGCGTGTGGTCGGCGCCCGGCCGGGTGAACCTGATCGGCGAGCACACCGACTACAACGACGGTTTCGTGCTGCCCTTCGCGTTGCCGCACCGCCTGGCCGCGGCGGCGTCGCCCCGGGAGGACGGCGTCCTGTCCGTGGCCACGCTCGGTGACGACGGGCAGCTCCAGCGTTCCGGCGAGCTCACGATCGCCGACCTGGAACCCGGCAGGGTCGACGGGTGGGCCGCGTACCCGGCGGGGGTCGCCTGGGTGCTGCGCGACCAGGGCTTCACGGCCGGGGCGAACCTGGTCATCGCCGGCGACGTGCCGTCGGGCGCCGGGCTGTCCTCCTCCCACGCGCTCGAGTGCGCGGTGTCGCTGGCGCTGCTGGGCCTGGCCGGCATGGAGATCGACGGAACCGACGAGCGCGTCCCGGCCCGGCCCGAGGTGGCCCGGTGGGTGCAGCGCTCGGAAAACGACTTCGTCGGCGCGCCGACCGGCCTGCTCGACCAGACGGCGTCGCTGTGCTGCACCGAGTCCCACGTGCTGTTCCTGGACGTGCGGTCGGGCGAGCAGGAGCAGGTGCCGTTCGGGCTGGCCGAGGCCGGGCTGCAGGTGCTGATCATGGACACCCGCACCAAGCACTCGCACGCCGAAGGCGGGTACGGCGAGCGGCGGCGGGGCACCGAACGGGCGGCCGAGCTGCTCGGGCTGAAGGCCCTGCGCGACATCACGGCCGAAAGCCTCGCCGACGCGCTCGACCGGCTCCCGGCCGACCTGGCGCCGCTGGTGCGGCACGTGGTCACCGAGAACCAGCGGGTGCTCGACGTCGTCGCGCTGCTGCGCCAGGGCAGGATCGCCGAGATCGGCCCGTACCTGGACGCTTCGCACGTCAGCATGCGTGACGACTACCGGATCTCCACGGCCGAGCTGGACCTCGCGGTCGACTCGGCGCGCGAGGCCGGTGCGCTCGGCTCGCGGATGACCGGCGGCGGCTTCGGCGGCTCGGCGATCGCACTGGTCCGCGACGCCGACCTGACCGGGGTCAAGGCGGCGGTGGACGCGGCGTTCGAAAAGGCCGGCTACCGGCGGCCGCGGACGTTCACCGCGGTCCCGTCCCGCGGCGCCGGGCGCGACGAGGTCTGAGCCCGGGCGGGGACAACCCCCGCCCGGGCCCGCACGTCCCCGAGGGGGAAGACTGTGGCGCACAGTCACCCTCGGCAGGAAGGTTTGGACGTGTCGGAGCAGAGCAACGCCCTGAAACTGGTCGTGACGGGCGGAGCGGGGTACGTCGGCAGTGTCTGCGCCGCCCGGCTCGTCGAGGCCGGGCACCAGGTCACAGTGGTCGACGACCTGTCCACCGGGCACGCCGACGCCGTCCACCCGGACGCGCGGTTCATCGAGGGTGACGCCGCCGAGGTGGCGGGCAGCCTGCTTCGCGAGGGCTTCGACGGCGTGCTGCACTTCGCGGCGAAGTCGCTGGTCGGCGAGTCGATGACCGATCCGACGAAGTACTGGGAAGGCAACGTCGTCACGTCGTTGCGGCTGCTCGAGGCCATGCACGAGCACGGCACGCCGCGCCTGGTGTTCTCCTCGACCGCGGCGACCTACGGCGAGCCGGAGTCCTCGCCGATCGCGGAGTCCGCGCCGACCCGGCCGACCAACACCTACGGCGCCACGAAGCTGGCCATCGACCACGCGATCACCACCTTCGCCGGCGCGCACGGCCTGGCCGCGGTGAGCCTGCGGTACTTCAACGTCGCCGGCGCGTACGGCGCCCTCGGCGAGCGCCACGCCACGGAAACCCATCTCATCCCTCTCGTTCTGCAGGTCGCCACGGGCGACCGCGAGCGCATCCAGATCTTCGGCGACGACTACCCGACGCCGGACCACACCGCCGTCCGCGACTACATCCACGTCGTGGACCTCGCGGACGCCCACCTGCTGGCGCTGAAGCACGCGACAGCGGGCGAGCACCGCATCTACAACCTGGGCAACGGCACCGGGTTCTCCGTTCTCGAGGTGATCGAGGCCTGCCGCGAGGTCACCGGCCATGCCGTGCCGGCCGCGGTGGCGCCGCGCCGCGCGGGCGACCCGTCGGTGCTCGTCGCGGCCAGCGACCGAGCCCGCGAGGAGCTCGGCTGGAAGCCGGAGCGCACCGACCTGACGGGCATCGTGCGCGACGCGTGGACGTTCACCCAGTCGCGGCGCGCGGCCCAGAGCTGACGGCTCGCTGTGGTGCCCGGCTTCGAACCGGGCACCACGGCCGAAGCCGGCGACGAGCCGAAAATCCTTGTGGCTCAAGGTGATTCGCCTCAGGGCGATGGTTCCAGACCGAAGCCCGTGACGCCCTCCGAGCCCGCGGCCACCGCCAGGCCCAGCAGGAACTCCGGGGGCGTTCCGTGGTCCAGGACCCTCGTCAGCAGACCGGCCAGCAGGTGGTCCGGGGCCGCCTCGAGGGCGTTGTCCAGAGCCATGCCCGCGAACGCCCCGTCGCCGCGCATGAAAGCCGTGTAGCCCAGCAAGGCCGCCGCTTCGGCTCGTTCGGGGGCCGGGAGTTCCCGGACCAGGGTCAGCCAGAGGCGCTCGGCCTCACGCGCCGCCGGGCCGCGGGGTGGGACGGCCATCGTCAGGCACACGTCGCGGATTTCGGTGATCGTCAAGGCGCACGCCAGCCGGACCGCCTCGGCGTCCGTCGGCGGGCCTTCGCCGCGACGCTGCCGGTCGAACGCCGCGCGGACCTCCGCGGCCGCGTCGGCGACGCGGGTCGATTCGGGCCACGGTGGTTCCGAGAGCCGGGACAGTTCCCCGGACCGGCGGGCCACCGCTTCCGGCGAGCGCGGGGCGAGCTGCGCGAGCATTTCCTCACGGCTGCCGAACACCACCGTGCCGCTCTCGGTGGCGGCCGCCGCGACCACCGTCGACCGGGGGTCGGGCAGTTCACCGTGACAGTCTTCGCCGGAGTAGCAGGCCCAGGGGGCGCCGGTCGCGATGTCGGCGGCCCACAGCGCGTGCAGCACCGGGATGCCGTGCTCGGCGAAGGCGTCCGCCAGCTCGGTGATGAAACCCGCGTGCGGCGGCGGGGCGCCGGGTCTTCGCTCACCGCCGATGATCGCCAGGGTCACGCCGATGTGCTCGGCGACGGTGAACCGGGGTGCGAGCGCCCGGGCTTGGCGGGCGCGCTCGGCACCGGGCGGGAGGTCGGCGCGCATCACCAGGCCGATGCGCTTGCCGCCCGGCGGGCAGTGGCCGAGCAGGACGACCGAGGCACCGGGCCGGAAGCCGAGCAGGTACGGGAGCGCGGCCAGCAGCTGCGCGGGATCGTCGAGGCTGACCGGCGGCCGGCCGGTCGGGGTGGAGGTGGTCATGCCTCCACCGTGGGGCAGGACGGGGCCGGGTGGGGCGGTGACGGCGAATCTGTGGATGGCCGGGAGCGATGTGGACAAGAGGCGCTCCGGACCGGCCGGAGTGGCGGTTCCTGTCGGTGGGGCGGGCTAGAGTGCCCGGCCCCACCGACCGGGGTCACTCAGCCGCAGTGCTCGAACGGGCTGGTGTAGGTGTTGCTGCCCACCGAGCCGCCCCACTTCACGCAGGTGGCCGCGGCGGTCTTCTTCACCGGCCCGGCGTAGTAGGTGAAGCTGCCGGAGTCGGTGGTCCGCGCCGCCCCCTGGACCTCGAGAAACGCCGAGACCGGGCTGGCCGTGCCGAGCGACGTCGCTTTCAACGTCGTCACGCAGTTCGCCTTGGTCGAGGAGTTGTACAGCAGGTAGGTCGTGCCGGACGAGCCGGCGAGGGCCTGCTGGTCGACGACGGAAAAGCCGGAACCGCAGACTTCTTCGGCGGAGTACGGGTTCCCGCCGCAGTTGTTCTTGCTCGTGAAGTCCGTGTGCCCGTAGTACGGCACCGCGACGCCGTTCAGCTTGGCCTTCTGGACGACGCTGTCGAGCCGCTCTTCGAAGTGCAGGTGCGGCCCGGTGACCCCGCCGGTCGCACCGGCCTTGCCGATCTCCTTGCCGCCGGCGACCGACTGCCCGACCGAGACCTCCTGGGCGGACAGGTGCGCGTAGCGCGTCCGCCAGCCGCTGCCGTGGTCGAGCTCGATCCACTTGCCGTAGCTGGTGCTGCCCTCGTCCGCCACCCGGGTCACCGTGCCCGACGCGGCCGCCAGCACCGGCATCCCGGTGATGCCCGACTTCTGGAAGTCGACCGAGTACTCCGGGCTGTGCCCGCTGAACGTCGCCGCGGTCACCGTGGTGCCGCACTTGAACGGCACCTGGAAGTTGGGCGCGGCGGACGCGGTCGCCTGGCCGGCGAGGGTGAGGCCGAGCGCGGGCAGCGCCGCGGCGGCGGCGAACACGGCGAGCCGTCGCAACCTGGACATGGGTGAACCTCCTGACAGGGGGAAGCTTGACACCGCACAGCGAAGCCCGCGTCGGTACATTTTCCGTACAAGCCCGAGCGGAGGACCCCCGACGATGACCACCCGATGGGCCCGGTTCCACCGGATCCCCCAGGTCCAGGACTGGCTGCGCTGGGGGTTCATCGTGGTGCCGATGTTCGCCGCGATGCCGCGGGCGGACACGCTCTCGTGGATCCTCATCGGGGTCACCCTGGCGCTGTCGATCCCCCTGCTCTGGCTCTACGCCGACGGCCGTCCAGCCCTGCCCGCGGCGCTGATGGTCAGCGTGGTGGCGACGTCCGGCGCGCTCTGGGCGACCGTGCCGAATAGCTTCGCCTCGATCACGATGTTCAGCACCACGTTCTTCATCGTGCTCCGGCAGCCGGTCGTCCCGATCGTGGTGGCCGTCCTGCTCGACTTCGCCGCGATCACGGTCTGGGCCGCGGTGCACGACGCCTGGCGCGGCGCCCTGCCGACCTACACGATCGTGGCCGTGATCATCCTGCTCGGGCTGAACCGGCGGACCCGGCTCGCCAAGATGGAGCAGACCGAGCTGGCGCTGGCCCGCGCGCAGACGGCGACCGAGGAGCACGCGCGGGCCGCCGCGCTCGCCGAGCGTGCCCGCATCGCCCGCGAGCTGCACGACGTCCTGGCGCACTCGCTGGCCGGGCTCTCGCTGAACCTGCAGGGCGCGCGGCTGATGCTGGTGCGCGACGGGGCGAGCCCGGACGCCGTCGCGCAGATCGAACGGGCCCAGAAGCTCGCGTCCGAAGGTCTCTCGGAGGCGCGGAAAGCGGTCGCCGCGCTGCGCGAGGACGCGGTTCCGGTGGAGCGGACGATCGCGGACCTGCTCACCGCGTACCGGCTCGACAGCGGGGCCCGCGCGGACCTCCGCATCGACGGCGAGCCGCGCGAGCTGGACCCGGCGGTCGGCACCGCGCTCGTCCGCGCGGTGCAGGAAGCGCTGGCCAACACCCGCAAGCACGCCGCGAAAGCGGACGTCGACGTGCGTCTGGGCTACTCCGGTGACGAGGTGACGCTGACCGTGGCCGATCGGCAGGGCAGGCGGCCACCGGACGCGCCGGCGGCAGGTTACGGTTTGCGCGGGATGAGTGAACGGGTCGCGCTGCTCGACGGGCGCTTCGAGAGCGGGCCGGGGGAGGACGGATGGCGGATTCACCTGACGGTGCCGGCGTGAGCTTGCGCGTCGTGCTCGCCGACGACCAGGCGGTGGTGCGGGAAGGCCTGGTGACGCTGCTAGGGCTGCTGCCGGGTGTCGAGGTGGTCGGCGCGGCCGCCGACGGGCTCGCCGCGCTCGACCTGGTCGCGCAGCACCGGCCCGACGTGCTGCTGGTGGACCTGCGGATGCCGCGCTGCGACGGCGTCGAGACCACCGAACGGGTCCGGGCCGAGCACCCCGGCACCGAGGTCGTCGTGCTCACCACCTACGCCGACGACGAGTCGCTGCTGGCCGCGTTGCGCGCCGGGGCGCGCGGTTTCCTCACCAAGGACGCCGACGCCGAGGCGATCGCCCGCGCCCTGCGCTCGGCCGCCGACGGTCAGTCCACAGTGGACGGTGAGCTGCAGCGCCGGCTCGTCGAGGCCGCCACGCGCAGCGTGCCCGTGCGGGTGAAGGAGATCGAAGGCCTGACCGCCCGCGAGATCGAGGTACTGCGCCTGATCGCGGCGGGCCTGTCGAACACGGAGATCGCGCGCACGCTCGTGGTGAGCGAGGCGACCGTGAAGACCCACGTGAACCACCTGTTCACCAAGGCCGGGCTGCGCGACCGCGCCCAAGCCGTGGCGTTCGCGTACCGCGCGGGCATCGCGGACTAGTTCGCCCCGGGCTTCACGAGCCCCGTCTCGTAGGCCAGCACGACGGCTTGGACGCGGTCCCGCAGGTCCAGCTTCGCGAGGATCCGCGCGACATGCGTCTTCACGGTCGCTTCGGCCAGGTGCAGCCGCCCGGCGAGTTCGGCGTTGCTGAAGCCGCCGGCGAGCAGGCGCAACACCTCCAGCTCGCGCGGGGTGAGCGCGGACAGGTCCCGGCGCAGCCGTTCCGCGCCGGGGTCGCGGAGCGCGAACCGCTCGACCAGACGCCGGGTGATCACCGGCGCCAGCAGGGCGTCGCCGGTGCGGACCGTGCGAACCGCCGCGACCAGGTGCTCGGGCGTGACGTCCTTGAGCAGGAACCCGCTGGCCCCGGCCGCGAGGGCCGCGTAGACGTACCGGTCGAGGTCGAACGTCGTCAGGATGATCACGCGGGGCTCGCCGGGAGCGCCGGTGAGGATGCGGCGGGTCGCGGCCAAGCCGTCCAGTTCCGGCATCCGGATGTCCATCAGGACGACGTCGGGGCGGGTGCGGCGGACCGCGTCGACGGCTTCGGCGCCGTTGGTCGCCTCGCCGACGACGTCGATCCCGTCGGCCGCGAGGATCATCCGGAACCCGGTCCGGACCAGGGCCTGGTCGTCGGCGACGAGTACCCGGGTCACACCGCCTCCAGGGGGATCAGGGCCTCGACGCGGAAGCCGCCGCTCGGACGCCGGCCGGCCCGCAGCGTGCCGCCGTAGACGGCGAGGCGCTCGCGCAGGCCCAGCAGACCACGGCCGTCGCCGGTGGCCGCGGCGGGGGCGGCCGCTCCCCCGGTGTCGGTGACCTCGACGCGCAGCCCGTCGGGGCCGTACCCGACGTCGACCCGCGCGGCCGCGCCCGCCGCGTGCTTCACCGCGTTGGTCAGCGCTTCCTGCACCACGCGATAGGCGGCCAGCCCGATCCCGGACGGAACCGGCCGCGGGTCGCCCGTCATCGTCAGCTCGACGTCCGCGCCGGCGTCGCGCACCCGGCGGACCAGCGCGGGCAGCTGGTCCAGGCCCGGTTGCGGGGTGAGGTCCGGGCCGTCGGGATCCGTTGTCAGCAGGCCCATGGCCTGCCGCAGCTCGGTCATCGCCAGCCGGCCGCTCTCCTCGACCGCGAGCAGCGCTTCGGTGGCCTGCTCCGGGGACCGGGCCATGATCTTCCGGGCGGCGCCCGCCTGGATGACCATGACGCTCACGTTGTGCGTGACGACGTCGTGCAGCTCCCGCGCGATGCGGGCGCGTTCGTCCTCGACCGCGCCGCGCAGCCGGTCCGCCTGCTGTCGCTCCACTTCGGAAAACCGCTCGCGCTCGGTATCGGCCCGGACCCGCCAGGCGCGCAGCCCGAGGGTCGCGACGAGCATCGGGACGACGATGAGCAGCGTGACGTACTGGGTCGGCACGATCGGCCAGACGTCGTAACGCAACTCCCCCGTCTCGAACACGCCCAGGGCCAGGCTGACCAGCGTAGGGATCCGGTACGGGCTGAAGGCCGCCGCGCTGTAGGCGGCGATCACGAACGGGTAGAAGATCAGCCGCGACGCCAGGTCCGGCGTCAGCACTAGCGCCCCGAGCACGACCCAGAAGACGGCCAGCGGGTAGCGGCGGCGGAAGACCAGCGCGACGCCCGACACGAGCGACAGCGCGACCAGCCCGATCATCCGCGCCGGGTGCGCGTCGAGCGGGATCCGGTTGCCGAGCGCCGTCAGGTAGTCGAGCCCGATCGTGATCACGGCGAACGCCAGCACGATGTCGAAGGCCCAGCCCGTCCGGGACGGCCGTGGCAGCGGGCCGGTCGGCCGGGCGAGCGGCCCGGTCCAGGCGAAGGCGGTCACCGGCCCATTCTCGCCGAACCGGGCCGCCACCGCGTCAGCCTCGCGACTACATCGCAAGGATGACTCCGGTGCGAAATGCGCCCGCGGGCGGACGGCGTGCTCAGCCGAACGCGGCTCGCAGCGCCGGCTTGCCGCCCGTGACCGGGAGCGTCACCGTCGTCTTCGTCAGGTCGAGCGCCAGGCCGGCACCCGGCTTGGGCCGCAGCGTGTAGTCGTGGTCGCTGGAAGCCAGCAGGAACTCGAGCCGGTGCCCGGTAGCCAGGATGTAGTCCTTCGGCATCAGCTCGACGCCGACGCGGTAGCCCTGCCCCGGTGTGATCGGCTCGGTGACGGCCGGGTCGGTGCGGTTCTGCGGGTCGGTCCAGCCGCGGCTGATCACGTGGGACGTGCCGTCGGGGGCGCGGTCGAGCAGGATCGCCGAGACGTTCGCCGCGGGCCGGTCGAACGTCAGCGCGAGGTCGGCCCGCGCCGTCCCGGAGAGGCGCACCGGCTGCTTCGCCGCGGAAGTCGTGTACAGCAGCCGGTTTCCGGACGACGTGGTGTTCGCCAGCTGCTCGATCGTCTTGGTCGCGTCGTCGGCGAGGGTCTCGACGGTGGCCTTGCCCGGCACCGGGTTGCGGGTGTCGATGGTGCCCTTGGACCGGCCGCCGGGCCACGGATAAACGCGGACGTCCGCCGTGGTCGGCGCCGGCCAGTCGGCTTCGTCGGTCCACGACAGGTCTTCGCGCTGGATCGTCGCCTTCGGCTCGTTCTGGATGCCGTTGTCGACGCCGTACAGGTAGTGCGACATCCACTTGTTGAGCGTCGCGAGCCAGACGTCGCGCCGGAGCGAGTACGGGTCGGCGTGGCCGGACTGGTGCAGCCAGATCTTGTGCTCGACCCCGTGCGCCTTCAGCGCTTCGTACCACTCGGCGACCTGGTCGGTCTTGACGTTCCAGTCGTTGAGGCCGTGCACCGCGAGCACCGAGGCGTGCACCTTCGCGACGTCGTTGCGGTAGTTGCGGACGTCCCAGAACGGTGTGTAGTCGCCGGTCACCCGGTCCTGGTCGCGGGTCAGGCCGTCGATGACCGGGCGGCAGACCTGCCGATCGGCGCGGGTGTAGACGTACTCGGCGAGCACGTCGGCGTCCTCGCCCTGGTAACCGCCGGCGGCGACGACCGCGCCGTCGTTGCGGTAGTACTGGTACCAGCTGGAGATCGCGGCGATCGGCACGATCGTCTCGAGACCTTCGACGCCGGTGCTCGCGACGGCGTTGGGCAGCGTCCCGTTGTAGGACACGCCCACCATGCCGGTCTTGCCGGTGCTCCAGTCGGCCTTCGCCGCGGCGCCGGCGGCGTCCTTCGCGGGCGTGCGGCCGTTGAGCCAGTCGACGACCGAGCGGGCGCCGATGGTCTCGTTGACGTCGCCGGTGGTCGGGCAGCCGGTCGAGAGGCCGCTGCCGAGCGATTCGCCGTACACCACGGCGAAGCCGCGCGCGGTGAAGTAGTCCTGGTAGCGCCAGGTGATCGGGGCGGCCGGGCCGACACCGTGCGCGGCGACGCGCGGGCCTTCGGCTTCGCGGGCGTAGCCGGGCGCGGACAGCTCGACGTCGACGTCGTGGTTCGCGACGTCGTTGCCGCCCGCGTAGTACGGGCTGGCCTGGTAGACGACGGGGACCTTCATCCCCTGCAGCGTCGCGCGCGGGCGCACGACCTGGGCGTGCACGAGGTCGTCGGCGCCGTCGTGGTCGCTGTCGACCGGCGCGGTGACCCAGACGTCCTCGCGGATGACGTCGGCCGGGTCGAACACCGGCTGCGCCTGGCCGCCGGTGAACACGGGCGCGGGCGGTTCGGCGGCCTCGGCGGTGACCGCGGTCAACGGCAGCGCGAGCACGGCGGCGACCAGGATTGCGGCTTTCACTTAACCCCCCAAGCCGGGCGAAGCGGACGGGTCACCACACTTCCGTCCGGCCCGATCCGGCGTCAAGAGACTAACGTCGGAGGCATGCCGACCGTCGAAGCACCGATCGCCGCCGTGACCGTCTACCCGCAGCAGGCCCGGATCACCCGCCGGGGCAAGGCACCCCTCGACGGCGGCCCGCGGCTGACCTTCGCCGGTCTGCCGCTGTCGCTCGACCCGGGCTCGGTCCGCGTCACCGGCACCGGCCCGGCGCTGATCACCGGCGTCGACGTCCGGACCGAGCGGCACGCTTCGCCGGCCGACGCCGCGCTGCGGGCCCTCGTCGAGCAGCGGCGCGCGGACCAGGCCACGCTCGACGGCGTCATCGACGACGAAGCGGCCGAAGCGATGAAGGTGGATCTGCTGACGTCACTCGCGAAGCGCAGCGGGGGAAGCTTCGCGAAGGCGCTGGCCGCCGGCACGGCCGAGCCTTCGCGCGTCGCGGAGGTGACCGACGCGCTGAGTTCGCGGCTGGCCGCGGCACTGAAGTCCCGGCGCGCTCTCGCCGACCGCGTCACCCGGCTGCGCGAGGATCTCGACGCGCTCGACCGGCGGATCGCGGAGCACAGCGCACAGTCCGAACAGGACAGTACGTCGGTGGTCGTGGAGCTGGAGATCTCGGACGCGGCGGGTTCGGCGGATCTGGAACTGTCCTATGTGGTCCCCGGCGCGAGCTGGGAACCGGGTTACGACATCCGCGTCCGCGGCGCCGACGTCACCGTGACGTCGTACGGGCTGGTCAGCCAGTACACGGGCGAGGACTGGCCGGAGTGCGAGCTGGCGCTGTCGACCGCACGGCCGGCCGTCTCGGTGGTCGTCCCGGAGCTGCAGCCGTGGTACCTCGACCGCCGCGTGCCGCCGCCCCCGACCCCCGCGGCGGCGTACGGCGGCTCGGGCGGTGGCGTCCCGGAGGGCGCGCGGATGGCCCGCTTCGCGGCGTCGGCCCCGGCACCGGCGATGGCGCCGAAGTTCGCCGCGGTCGAGCAGGGCACGACGGCCGTCACCTACCGGCCTTCACGCCCGGTGGAGGTGCCCTCGGGCGCGCAAGGTCACCGCACGACGCTGGCGCAGCTGGATCTCACGGCCTCGCTGGGCTACGTCACCGCGCCGGTGCTGGCGGAGGAGGCGTACCTGCGGGCGGTCGTCGTCAACAGCTCGGACCACGCCCTGCGTCCGGGCCGCGCCTCGGTCTTCCACGACACGGAGTTCGTCGGCACGACTCAACTGGAACCGTGGGCTCCCGGCGAGGAACTGGAGCTGGCCCTGGGCGTCGACGACCGCATCCGCATCGAGCGTGAGCTGACCCGCCGCACGGCGTCGAAGGCGACGTTGTCCGGCCAGAAGCGGCGCGAGGCGGAGTACCGGATTTCGGTCGCGAACCACGGCCCGCGTTCGGCGGAGGTGACGGTGCTGGACCAGGCGCCGGTGTCCCGCGACGACACGATCACGGTGCGGGACATTCGCACGTCCCCGGAGCCGGTGGAGACGTCGGCGCTGGGCGAGTTCACGTGGAAGCTGACGGTGGGCACGGGCGAGACGCAGGTGGTGACGCTGTCGTACCGGGTGGACGTGGCGAAAGGCGTGGAACTCTCCGGCTGGCGGGAGTGAAGCCCTACAAGGAGATCCAGCAGTACAGGTGGTGGCTCGCATCGCGGCGGGCCATTTCCGCAAGGCTCTTGAAGAAGGAGACGACGTCTTCGTCCGGGCCGGCGATCGCCACGGCAGCGGTACGCAGATCGGCGTCGGACGCCCGGGACAGAGCCTCCTTGAACACGTCCGACAGGGCGAGCGCGGCCAGTTCGCCGTCGTGGGTCTCCCCGAGGAACTTGCCGCGCCGCGGGTCGGCCTCGAGCTCGGCCTCGGTCCGGCGGGTCAGGCTCATTTCCGCTGGGAGCAGGTCCTCGAGCGGGTCGGCGTGCTTGACCACCAGCTCGAAGTGACCGGTTCCCTCGGCCTGCTCGTCGAAGCGGTCGAGGATGCGGACGACTTCGGCATCGTCCGCGGCGGCGAAGTACCCGTATTGCATCGGCGAAGCCTAGCGATCGGGTACTTCGCGGCGCCGCGGGTATCAGCCCTGGGAGATGTAGGCCTCCAGTTGTTCCTGGCTCTTCTCCAGCTCTTCCATCCGGTTCTTCACCACGTCCCCGATGGAGATGATCCCGGCCAGCCGGCCGTCGTCCAGGACGGGGACGTGGCGGATGCGGCGCTCCGTCATCAGGACCGACAGCTGGTCGACCGAGTCGTCCGGGCCGCAGCTGGCGACCAAGGTCGTCATGATGGCGGCTACCGGGCCGTCCAGCAGGGTGGGTCCGTGGTCGTTGAGGCGGCGGACGACGTCGCGTTCGGAGACGATGCCGGCGATCGACCCGTCCGGCGCGACGACCACCATCGCACCGACGTTCTTGTCCGCCAGTCCGGCCAGCAGCGTGGTCACCGTGGTTTCCGGAGTGACCGTGGCCACGGCCGTCCCCTTCTTGCGCAGCAGATCCGCAATCCGCATGGCGATCCTTCCCGTCGGTGAACTGGGTCACAACAGGTTAGGGCCCGGCAGCACCGCGCGAAAGTCCGGCAAACGGGGCGTGTTCGTGGTATTCGGACCGATTCAGCCGAGACGTTCGGCCAGGCCGTCCAGCGCGAGGCGGATCCCGGCGGCGTAGTCGTCGTCGCAGAGGGCGTCCAGCCGGGATCGTGCCAGGTCCAGCTGCTCGCGGGCGGCGGTCAGGTCGCCCAGCTTGCGGTAGTCCTCACCCAGGTTGAGGTGCAGCGACGGGTAGAACCCGCGCACGGCCAGCGACGAGTGGTACTCCTGCGCCCGCGAGTCGGTCAGGGAGTCCGCCGCCGCCAGGGCCCGCAGGTCCCACTCCAGCTCCTCGGCCGGGTCGTCGCAGACGTCGGCCATGTGGTGGGCGAGCGCGACGCGGTGCAGCGGGTCGCCGTCCGGTCCGACCGACGCCCACAGCTCGGCGAAGGTCGCGTACGCGCCCGCGCGGTCTCCGCCCATGTGCTGCCGCAGACCCGCGTCGATCGCCACCATCACGTCGTCGGTCATCCCGCTCCTCGGTCGGCGAGTGTGCGCAACCGGGCCAGCCCCGGCTCGATCCGCTCGGCCGCGACCGCACCGTAACCGAACACGAGCCCGTGCCGCCGCTCGCCCGCACCGAAGTCGCCCAGCGAGTACAGCCGGACCCCGTGGTGCCGGGCGCGCCGGACCCACGAGCCCGTGTCGAAGGCGGAAGCCGCGCTCAGGTGCAGGCCCGCGGTCGACGGCAGCGGCGTGAGAATGTCGGCGAAGTCCCGGACGAGCAACCGGGACAGCAGCTCGTGCCGGTCGCGGTAGACCTTGCGCATCCGGCGGACGTGCCGGGCGAAGCCGCCTTCGGCCATGAACGCCGCCAGCGCGGCCTGCTCGACGTTCGGCGCGTGCCAGTCGGTGAGGTACCGGGCCTTGACGAGCGCGGGCACTGATGCACCTGGTCGACACGGTCGCGCACGGCTGGGACCTGGCCCGCACGCTCGGCCTGCCCTACGACCCGGACGCCGAGGCCGTGCACGCCGCGCTGCAGATGGCCGAGCGCATCCCCGACGAGGGTCGCGAGAAGAACGGCTCCTTCGCCCGCAGCGTCGCCGTCCCGGACAACGCGAGTGAGCTCGAGAGGTTCCTCGCGCTGCTCGGCCGGCGCGTCAGCTGACGTCGGCCGGCGGCGCGCTCCACGTGTCGCACGACTTCGTGCTCTTGCCGTCGTACCCGGCCTTCGCCCAGGACAGCTGGTGCGCGCGCGAGCCGTGGGTGTCGCTGTCGTCGGCGCGGCCGTAGTCGGCGACCGCGGCGTTCGCCAGCGACCGGGTGATCGAGCCCGAGCCGGCGACCGCGGCGAGGAACAGTGAGCCGAAGCAGTTCGCCTGCAGCTCGATCCGGCGGACGAGCTCTTTGTCGGCCGCGCTGTCTTCGTTCGCCGACGTCATCTTGTCGGCCGCGGCGGACAGGATGCCGCTCTCGCGCTGCACGTGGTGGCCGTACTCGTGGGCGATCGTCGCGATGTGGCGGGCCTTGTTGAGCCCGGCGTCCGACAGCATCCAGTCGGTCGGGGCGTAGATCGTGGTGTCGCCGCCGCAGTAATAGGCGACGGCTTCGTTCTCCGACGGCGCCGCGCCGCACGCGCTGTGCTCGGGCAGCACCACCGACACTTTCGCGGTCAGCGTCGGCTCGTCGGCCTTCGCGAGCGCCGGGCGCCACGACTGTTCGAGGCAGCCGGCCAGCGCGCCGTAGTACGCCTTGAGCTGCTCGGCGGCCCGGCCGAGGGCGGGCAGCGAGCACACGGCGGGCCCCGGCGTGATGCCGGCGGCGAGCAGCGGGTTGGCGGACAGCTCCGGCACGGACTTCGGCTGCTTCCCGTCCGACGTGCCGCCGTACGCGCGTCCGGTGTCGACGCCCTCCGCGACGAACGCGTGCCCGTCGACGCGGTGCGGGAAGGTCGCGGCGATCAGCGAAAAGGCCAGCACGATCACCAGGACGCCGCCGACGGCGCCCCAGAGCCGGCTGCGCGGCGGCGCGATCGGGACGGGAGGTGCGGTCGCCCAGCCGGGTGACGCCCAGGGGTTGGGTTCCGGCGCCCACACCGGTTCCGGAGGCCGGGCCGCCCCCGGGGAGGGCAGTGGCGGCGGCCCGGACGGGCCGGCCGCTTCGGCGTCGTTCACGTTCTCCCCCTGCTCGCTGCGCCCAGCATATCGACCGCCGGAGAGGCCGGGATCACGAAACGAAAACGCCGCCCGGTGGCCAGCGGAGGGGTGTCCGGGCGAAACTGTCGGCATGAGTGTCGAGGATCCCCACCTGTGGCTGGAAGACGTGACCGGCGAGGACGCGCTGGACTGGGTGCGCGCCCGCAACGGCGAGACGCTGGCCGAGCTGACCGAGGGCGCCCGGTTCGCCGAGCTGCGTGACGAACTGCGTGAGGTGCTCGACGCCGACGACCGGATCCCGTACGTGCGCCGCCGCGGTGAGCTCCTCTACAACTTCTGGCAGGACGCGAGCCACCCCCGCGGCCTGTGGCGGCGGACGACGCTGGAGTCCTACCGGCGGGCCGAGCCCGAGTGGGAGCTGCTGCTCGACGTCGACGCGCTCGCCGAGGCCGAAGGCGAAAACTGGGTCTGGCAGGGTGCGACCGTGCTGCGGCCGGGCTACCGCCGCGGCCTGGTCGAACTGTCGCGCGGCGGCGCCGACGCCACGGTGGTGCGCGAGTTCGACCTCGACGCGCACGAGTTCGTCGAAGGCGGCTTCACGCTGCCGGAGGCGAAGACGCGCATCGGCTGGATCGACGAGGACCGTGTGTACGTCGGCACCGACTTCGGCCCGGACTCGCTGACCAGCTCGGGCTACCCGCGCCTGGCCAAGGAGTGGCGCCGCGGCACGCCGATCGAAGCGGCGACGACGGTCTACGAGGGCAAGGCCGACGACGTCTCGATCGGCGCGTCCCACGACCCGACCGAAGGCTTCGAGCGCGACTTCGTCAGCCGCGCGATCGACTTCTACCGCTCCGAGCTGTTCCTGCGGACGCCGGACGGGCTGGTCAAGATCGACGTCCCGGACGACGCGAGCGCGTCGCTGCACCGCGAATGGCTGCTGGTCCGGCCGCGGACGGCGTGGACCGTCGGCGGCGTCGAGCACCCGGCCGGTTCGCTGATCGGGATCCGCTTCGACGATTTCATGGGCGGCGAGCGGGGCTTCACGACGCTCTTCACGCCCGACGAGCACACGTCCCTCGACTACTGGGCCTGGACGCGCAACCACCTGCTGCTCGGCCTGCTGCGCGACGTCCGCTCCGAATTGCGCACGCTCACGCCGGGCCCCGGCGGCTGGGCCGACGAACCGCTGTCCGGCGGGCCGGAGTTCGGCAGCGCGGACATCTTCGACACCGATCCCGACGTCAGCGACGAATACCTGATCAACTCCAGCGGCTTCCTCCAGCCGCCGACGTTGAGCTACGGCCACGTCGGCGAAGAGGTCGAAGTGCTGAAGCAGGCTCCGGCGTTCTTCGACGCTTCGGGGATGGACGTCGCGCAGTACTTCGCGACGTCCGAAGACGGCACGAAGATCCCCTACTTCGTCGTCCGGCCGTCCGGCGCCGAAGGCGGTCCGACGCTGCTGACCGGCTACGGCGGCTTCGAGGTGTCGCTGACGCCGTCCTACAGCGGGATGATCGGCCGCGGCTGGCTGGCGCGCGGCGGCACGTACGTCGTCGCGAACATCCGCGGCGGCGGCGAGTACGGGCCGAGCTGGCACACGCAGGCGATCAAGGCGCGGCGCCACCGGGTGTACGAGGACTTCGGCGCGGTCGCCGCGGATCTCGCCGAGCGTGGCATCACGACGCCGGAAAAGCTCGGTATCCAGGGCGGCAGCAACGGCGGCCTGCTGATGGGCGTGATGCTGACGCGCTACCCGGAGCGGTTCGGCGCGATCGTCAGCCAGGTGCCGCTGCTGGACATGCGCCGCTACCACCTGCTGCTGGCGGGCGCGTCGTGGATGGCCGAGTACGGCGACCCGGACGACGCCGCCGAATGGGAGTTCATCTCGAAGTACTCGCCGTACCAGAACGTCCACAGTGGACGGAGTTATCCGCCGTCGCTGTTCGTGACGTCCACGCGCGACGACCGCGTGCACCCCGCCCACGCCCGCAAGATGGTGGCGCGGATGCGTGAGCAGGGGCACGACGTCCGGTATCACGAGAACATCGAAGGCGGCCACGGCGCCGCGGCGGACAACGAGCAGCTGGCGTTCAAGTGGGCGCTGGTCTTCGAGTTCCTGTGGGAGCAGCTCACGAAGTGACGCGCGCGAGCACGACGCCGCCGACGATCAGGGCCAGCGCGGCCACCCGGCCGACACTCAGCGGGTCCTTGGTCACGACGACGCCGAGCACGATCGCGCCGACGGCGCCGATCCCGGTGAACACCGCGTAGGCGGTGCCCACCGGGACGGTGTCCATCGCGCGCGAAAGCAGGTAGACGGCCGCCGCGCAGAGCACGAAGCACAGCAGTGTCGGCCACGGTCTCGTGAAGTTCTCCGTCGGCTTGATGCTCTGCGACCAGGCGATTTCGACGAGCCCGGCGCAGACCAGCGTCACCCAGCCCATCAGATGCTTTCGAGGGCCCGGTCGCGGGACGCCACCCGGTCGGCTTCGCGCGCGGCGAGGTGCGGGTCGACCAGGGCGTTGGTCAGCTCGGCGTGCACGAAGCGGACGTCGTCGACGTCGTAGTGCCCGGCGATGAAGTCCCGCAAGTAGGCCTCGTGGTGGTCGAACGGCGCGCGCGGCGTGCCCGGCGCGTACGTCCCGCCGCGTGCCCCGGCGATGACGAACGCCTTGCCGCGCAACGACATCCGCGGGAACGTCACCTGGTCGATCCACGTCTTGAGCGCGGCCGGGATCGAGAAGTTGTACATCGGCGCGCCGATGAGGACGACGTCGGCCTCGAGCAGCTCGGCCAGCAGCGGCTCGACGACCGCCCAGGCCCTCTTCTGCTCCGTCGTCGCGACGACGTCGGCGTAGCGCGCGGGATCGGTGATGCCCGCGGTCAGGAGCGCGTCGCAGATCTCGGTCCAGGCCTCGCCGATCACGGGGACCGGGTCGGCGGCGAGGTCGCGGTAGGTGCGGGTGCCGTCCCAGGTCGCGGCGTAGCGCGCGGACAGCTCGCGCGAGAACGACGTACGGCGGGCACTGGAGTCGAGGTGCAGCAGGTGGGTCACGGTTCCTCCTCAAGTGGACGCGGTGTCCACTTGAGGCTAACTGGACGCCTCGTCCGGATATTCCCTAGGCTGGCGCCATGCCCGAACGCGCCGACGCCGCCCGCAACCGCGCGAAGGTCCTGACGGCCGCGGAGGAGCTGTTCGCCGCCCACGGCCCGGCGAACGTCACGATGGAGGACATCGCCCGCGCGGCCGGCGTCGGCCGCGGCACGCTCTACCGCCGCTACCCGGACCGCGCGGCGATCGCGGTGGCCCTGCTGGACGAGCACGAGCGCCGGCTGCAGGAGTCGTTGCTGCGCGGCGCTCCCCCGCTGGGCCCGGGCGCACCCCCGGCCGAGCGGCTGGCGGCGTTCTACGCGGCGATGATCGACCTGCTGACCCGCCACGCGCACCTGGTGCTGGGCACGGAGGTGGGCCATTCGCGTTTCGAGACGGGCGCGTACGGCTTCTGGCACACGCACGTCCGGATCCTGGCGGTCGCGGCGGGCGCCCCGGACCCGGACGTCCTGGCCGACGTCCTACTGGCCCCGCTGGCCCCGGAGGTGTTCCTGCACCAGACCGGCCAGGGCGTGACGCCGGAGCGGATCACGGCGTCACTGCGGGCCCTCGCGGCCGGGGCGTTCTAGAAGAGGCCACGCGGCCTGGCCCGCTTCGGGACGTGACGCGGCTTCGGCTCGTCACCGCGGATCCGCGCGAGGGCGGCTTCGAAGGCGACGAGCACGTCGGCGACGAAGACGAGCCGCCCGACGCCGAGCCGGCGCAGGGCACGCCCGTGGTCGGCGGCGACCGTGATCGTCACGCCCAGCAAGAGCAGCCGCCAGGCGCCGAACACGGCCGCACGAGTCGCCTTGCCGAGCGTCGCGAAGCCGATCCGGAGGCGGTGGCAGTGGAAGGGCACGTGCCGTTCCTCGTCGGCGAGGATCAGGCTCGCGACCCGCGTGACGAGCGGGTCGGTGGTGCCGTCCCGCAGGGCGCGGTAGTACCGCAGGGCGACGACCTCGGCGATGAGCAGCACCATCAGCTCGAGCCGCAGCCCGAGCGCCCGCCGCAGCCGCACGAAAACGGTGTCGGACCAGTGGCTTGTGATCGTCGGTACGCCGGCGGCGCGCAGCAGTTCCCCGAGCATCCGCGCGTGGTTCTGCTCCTCGGCGACGAAGAGCTTCACCGCGGCGAGGTAGTCGTCGTCCCCGCCGGCTTTCGCGATGAGGTTGGCGCCGTCACCCGCCTCGCCGACCTGGAACCGCTGGATGCTCCGCGCGACGTCAGGATCGAGCCGGGCACCCCGCGCCCACGGCGGTTCCTCGCGGTGTCGCCGGCGTTCGGCCTCGGCTGTGAAGTCGTGGAGCCAGTGTTCGTAGGTCATCGCGCCGATGATGCCGGGTGGCTGTGGACGCCGTGGGCGGTTCCGGTGGAGATCCCGTGAGGATCAGCGCTCGTACGCCGCGACGAACGGGCGGGGGTCGAAGCGCAACCGGCTGCGGCCGACGGAGTGGATCAGGTTGTTCCAGAACCGGTCGAAGGTCAGGGGCGCGCGGACCGAGTCGAGCATCTCGTGGATCTCGGGCCGGGCCAGCGCCAGCCGGGCCGCCGCGATCTCCTCCGAGTAGATGACTTCGTTCCCGGCGGCCGAGAGCTGGGCCGGCGACCCGGCTCCGGCGTCGGCGACGGTCCACGCCGGCGACAGCAGTTTCTGGTGCCCCGCGGGCATGCTCGCGATCACGCTGGTGTGCGCGGCGAGCGGGCCGGCGAGCCCGAGGTCGTCGACCAGGGTTTCCTCGCGCGGCAGGAGCATGCCCGGGAAACCGAGCGCGCCGGGTGTCGAGACCACCGTGCGCGTCCCCGGGTAGGCCACCCACGTCAGGTTCACCGACACCGCGACGGACGGGCCGGTGATGTGGGCCCGGGCCGCGAGGATGTCCTGTACGTAACCGGGCAGGAGCGCGGCGTCTTCGGCGGTGATCGGGTGCTCGTGGCGCGTGGAGTCCACCCAGAACACCCGGGCGTCGCTGATGCCGTACGCGCCGATCTTGTGCTGCTCGGCCGAGACCGGGCGCAGGCCGACCGCACTGGTGACGGTCCAGGCCAGGACCGCCAGCACGAGCGCGCCGGTCCACCGGGACAAGGGGACGACCATGACCGGCAGCAGCAGGCAGGTGAGCACCGGCAGCAGCATCCGGGCGTGCATGTAGTCGCCGCCGACGCGGGTGACGTACAGCCCCAGCAGGATCCCGGAGGCCACCGGCGTGAGGGCGGCCACCAGCGACTTCCGCTCCAGGCGTCGCAGGACGAACACGGCGGCGGCGAGCAGCAGCGCGAGCGGGATCAGCAGCCAGTACGAGCCGAACAGGTCGACGAGGTAGAACCACCCGCGGTCCCAGCGGGCCTGGGTGGCCTCCTTGGCCAGGGCGGTGTTGGGCGTGATCAGGCCGTAGTAGCCCATCCGGAACACCTGGTACGCCACCGGGAGCAGGCCGGCGAGCCCGAGCCAGCCGAGCGCGCGGCGCCACCCCGGCCTGGTCACGGCCAGCAGCGCGGCGAACGTGATCGCGGAGACGAGGGCGAACTCGGGGCGCACCAGCGGGCCGCAGCCGATCAGCAGCAGGGTCGGCCAGGTCCGGACCGGGCCACCGGTCGCGTGGCGCACCAGCTGCCACCACCCGACGGACAGCCACAGCGTGACCAGGCCGGTCTCCAGTCCGGACGTGGCGTAGTCCCAGAAGGGCGGCAGCGCCAGGACCACCAGGCCGCCGGCCGGCACGACCCGCCGGGCCGGGAACAGGCGCCGGGCCCCGTCGAGGCCGAAGAACAGCCCGCCGACGGCGGAAACCAGCCCGAGGACGACGGCCACCCATTCCAGGTTGAGCCACGGCTGGAGACCGCCTACGGCCAGGACGTACGTCCACAAAGTGCTGGTGTTGGCCTCGACCCGTTCCCCGGCGTTGAACACCGGACCGTTTCCGTGGAGGAGGTTTTCCACGGTGCGCAGGGCGATCAGGCCGTCGTCGCAGACCCACCGGCGTTGCCAGGCGAGGAAAGCGAAGATCACGAGCACCAGCGCGCTCGACCACCAGCGGGAAAATCCCTCGCTTTGCGGTTTTTCCCGCGGTCTCGGCGTCGTTTCGGCAGCGACAAGCGAGGTCATCGAGCGATCCCTCCCCGGATCCACACGAAAGCGCATAACCAGGGGGAACAGTCCGCCATCCCCCGCGCCGCAGAGGTTAACTCGAACGAGTGAAACCGGAACAACGGGGTCGAAAGTGTCGAACATGTTAACTCGAAAACAAGGTTATTCACCTCAAAAAGGCCGGAAAATGCAGGATGTATTGTTTCCGGATGCGGTTTCCGTCGTGATTCCGGGGCGTCCCCGCCATCTGGCCTATCATCGGGCGGATGCCGATCACCCTGCGGTTCGAAGCCCGCATCCCCACCCAGGACCTGGCCCGCGCCCGCCGCTGGTACGCCGAGAAGCTCGGCCTCGAACCGGCCGAGGAGCGGCCCGGCGGCCTGCGGTACGAGAGCGAGTCCGGCGTGTTCTGCCTCTACGCCTCCGCCGGCGCGTCCGACGGCTCCTTCACCCAGATGGGGTTCTACGTCGACGACGTCGAAGCGGCGGTCGCCGAGCTACGCGCCCGCGGTGTCGTGTTCGAGGAGTACGACGGCTGCGTCGGCGGGATCATGGACATCGAGGGCAACTACCCCAGCAAGGGCCGGGGCGAGCGGGCCGCGTGGTTCCGCGACAGCGAGGGCAACATGCTCGGCATCGCCGAGATCGTGCGCTAGCGGGCGCCCAGCACCACCGCCGGAGTCCAGAAGAGCACCTTAGGGTCGCCGAGCCCGGACGCCGTCAGCCAGCGGGCGGCTTCGCGGGCGTCGGTCTCCGCCTCGATCAGGCCGTTGCCGGCCGGGCGGATGCCGGTCGCCGCGCGGACGTCGTCGACCAGGCCGCCGAGGCAGGCCCAGGAATGCCCGGCTCCGTCGTCGAACCCGATCGGCTCGAACCCGAGGACGCGCCCGCGCGGCACGGGGAGCCGGTGGCCCAGCCGGTCCGGCAGGCCACCGCTTCCCCGCACCCGGCCCGCGGCGGCCAGGTCGGCCAGCACGCGTTCGACGTGCTCCACGGGAACCCCGGCGGTGAGCACCGTTTCACCGCGGGCCGCCGCGGTCGCGAAGTCGCCGAACCAATCGTCCCCGCCGAGCTCGGACAGGACGAGGTCGGCGAGGCAGTCACTCACCGACAGCCGCTGCGCGCCGCCGGCGACCGCGGCGTGGCCCGCGAACACGAAGTCGTCGATCACGACTCCAGCGTCCCGGGCCACGCCACGGGAAACGACCGATCAGCTGCAGCCCGAGGTCGCGCCGCAGCCTTCGCACGCGTAGCACGAACCTGCTGGGCGCATCTTCGTTCCGCACGTCATGCACAGCGGGGCGTCCGCGGCCTTGCCGAGGCGGAGTTCCATCAGCTCCGTCGTCGTCTGGGCTTCGCGGTGCGGGTGCTCGGATTCCGCGGTGTGCGGCTCCGGCGAGGAGTCCACTGTGGACTGCAAGGCGCCGAGGTCCACGGTGCCGCCGTAGTTGGCTTCGACCTCGGCCGAGCGTTCGTCCGCGGACAGGATGCCCAGCTGCGCGCGCTTTTCCTCCGGCAGGTAGTCCAGCGCCAGCCGGCGGAACAGGTAGTCCAGCACGCTCGTGGCGATCCGGATGTCCGGGTCGTCGGTCATGCCGGCCGGCTCGAAACGCAGGTTGGAGAACTTCGAGACGTAGAACTCGAGCGGGATGCCGTACTGCAGGCCCACCGAGATCGACATCGAGAACGCGTCCATCACGCCGGCCAGCGTCGAACCCTGCTTGCCGAGCTTGACGAAGATCTCGCCGAGGCCGTCGTCCGGGTACGAGCCCGCCGTCAGGTAGCCCTCCGCGCCGCCGACGGTGAACGACACCGTCTGGCTCGGGCGCTTCTTCGGCAGGCGCTTGCGCACCGGCCGGTACTCGACGACATTCTCCGGCTCCGCCGCGACCTTGTCCTTCTTCGCCGTCGACAGCGGCTGGCCGACCTTGCAGTTGTCGCGGTAGATCGCGAGGGCCTTGAGGCCGAGCTTCCAGCCCTGGAAGTAGATCTCCTCGACCTCTTCGACCGTCGCCGTCTCCGGCATGTTGACGGTCTTCGAGATCGCGCCGGACAGGAACGGCTGCACCGCGGCCATCATCCGGACGTGCCCGATCGGCGCGATCGAGCGCTCGCCGACCGCGCAGTCGAACACCTCGTAGTGCTCGGGCCGCAGCCCGGGCGCGTCGACGACGTGGCCGTTCTGCGCCACGAACTCGACGATCGCCTCGACCTGCTCGGCCTGGTAACCGAGCGCCTCCAGCGCGCGCGGCACGGTCTGGTTGACGATCTGCATCGAGCCGCCGCCGACGAGCTTCTTGAACTTCACCAGCGAGAAGTCCGGCTCGATCCCGGTGGTGTCGCAGTCCATCATGAAACCGATGGTGCCGGTGGGCGCGAGCACCGACGCCTGCGCGTTGCGCCAGCCGTGCTTCGTGCCGATGTCGATGCCGCGCTTCCACTCCTCGGTCGCCAGCGCGCGGACCGCGGCGTCGTTCGCGTGGTAGGTGCGGACGAGCTCGTTCGCCGCCGCGTGCTTGCGCATGACGCGCTGGTGCGGCTCGGCGTTGCGGGCGTACCCCTCGTACGCGCCGACGGCCTGGGCCAGCTCCGCCGAACGCCGGTAGGAGACGCCGGTCATCAGCGACGTGATCGCCGCCGCGAGCGCGCGGCCGCCGTCGGAGTCGTACGCGTGGCCCAGCGCCATCAGCAGCGCGCCGAGGTTGGCGTAGCCGATGCCGAGCTGGCGGAACTTCCGCGTGGTGTCGGCGATCGGCTCGGTCGGGAAGTCCGCGAAGCAGATCGAGACGTCCATCGCGGTGATCACGAACTCGACCGCGCGGGCGAACAGCGGGGCGTCGAAGGTGCCCTCGGGCGTGACGAACTTGAGCAGGTTCAGCGAGGCGAGGTTGCAGCTCGAGTTGTCGAGGTGCATGTACTCGCTGCACGGGTTGGACGCGGTGATGCGGCCGGACTCCGGGCAGGTGTGCCAGTCGTTGATCGTGCCGTCGTACTGGATGCCGGGGTCGGCGCACTCCCACGCGGCCTGCGCCACGGTGCGGAACAGCGTCTTCGCGTCGGTCCGGGAGATCTCCTCGCCGGTGAGCCGGGCGCGCAGCGCGAAGTCCGTGTTGTTCTCGACCGCCTGCATGAACTCGTCGGACACGCGGACCGAGTTGTTGGCGTTCTGGTACTGCACCGAGGAGATGTCCGCGCCGGAGAGGTCCATGTCGAACCCGGCGTCGCGCAGGACCTTGATCTTCTTCTCTTCGCGCGCCTTGGTCTGGATGAACTCCTCGATGTCCGGGTGGTCGACGTCGAGCACGACCATCTTCGCCGCGCGCCGGGTGGCGCCGCCGGACTTGATGGTGCCCGCGGACGCGTCGGCGCCGCGCATGAACGAGACCGGGCCTGAAGCCGTACCACCGGAGGTGAGCAGTTCCTTCGAGGAGCGGATGCGGGAGAGGTTGAGGCCGGCGCCGGAACCGCCCTTGAAGATCAGGCCCTCTTCCCGGTACCAGTTGAGGATCGACTCCATGGTGTCGTCGACGGCGAGGATGAAACAGGCGCTGACCTGCTGCTTCGACGACGTGCCGACGTTGAACCAGACCGGGGAGTTGAAGCTGAAGACCTGGTGCAGCAGCATCCAGGTGAGCTCGTGCTCGAAGATCTCGAGGTCCTGCGGCGAGGTGAAGTAGCCGTGGTCGCGGGCGGCCTTGACGTACGTGTGCACGACGCGGTCGATGAGCTGCTTGAGGCTGCGCTCGCGCTGAGGGCTGCCGACGGCGCCCCGGAAGTACTTGCTGGTGACGATGTTCGTGGCGTTGACCGACCACGACTCGGGGAACTCCACGCCGCGCTGCTCGAAGTTGACCGAGCCGTCGCGCCAGTTGGTCATCACGACGTCCCGCTGCTCCCAGGTGACCTGGTCGTACGGGTGCTCGCCCTCGGTGGTGAAGACACGCTTCACGCTCAGCCCGCCGGCGGCCTTGTTCTTCTTGCCGGTGGCCGCCCTGGCCCCGGTCCCCACGGTTTCGGTCATGGTCGAACCCTCACTCCCGCAGCGGGACGGTCAATCGCCGTCGTCGCGCTGATCGCTCTCCTTCGGCGCAGCAGCACCCGCGATGGCCTCACGAAGGTCGGCGATCTCCTTCTCGAAGTCCTCGACCGAGGAGAACGAGCGGTAGACACTGGCGAACCGGAGGTAGGCGACCCCGTCGAGCTCACGCAGCGGGCCCAGGATCGCCAGGCCGACCTCGTGACTCGGGATCTCGGCCAGCCCGGCGGAGCGGATCGACTCCTCCACGCGCTGCGCGAGCTGCTGCAGCGCGTCGTCGTCGACCGGCCTGCCCTGGCACGCACGGCGGACGCCGCTGACCACCTTGTCCCGGTTGAACTGCTCGGTGACCCCGGAGCGCTTCACGACGGCGAGCACCATCGTCTCCGACGTCGTGAACCGCCTGCCGCAGGACGCGCACGAGCGCCGCCTGCGGATCGCCTGGCCTTCATCCACCTCTCGGGAGTCGACGACCCGAGAGTCCGCATGCCGGCAGAACGGGCACCTCATCCGCCGATCACCTTCCCCTCCGCGCCGGCCGCCCCGGTCGACGTCCCGGCCGCCACGCGCGGCCGTGCTGCGATCGCCGGGTACCCCTGCACCCTGGTGATCGACATGTGGACATCCGGTGGGTAAAAGCCGGTCAACTGTGGACAACTGCTGTCCAGACTACCCCAACCTGTGGACCAACTACAGCGGTGTAACTACTACATATAGCGGCAGAGAGTAGGACTCGGGAGGTACGCGCGCAAGCGGCGCGACCGGGCGGGAACCCGCCCGGGTGAGAGTGGTTGACGGCCACGGCGGACGGTGGCGGCATCAGGGTGCGGGAACCGCGGCCGGGTCGGCGACCGGGACCGTGAGCGCCAGCCCGGGCACGAGAACGCCCTGGTCCAGGCGATTGAGCTCCTTGATCCGGGCGACAACCGCGCCAGGGTCGCTGCTTGGCGCGAATCGGGAAGCCAGCGCCGACAGCGTGTCGCCCTGCTCGACCGAGACCGTGGCGGTCGACTCGGGCACCGGAGCGCCCGTGCCACCGCCGCCGAGAAGCCCCAATCCGGTGACCACGAGACAGGCCGCGACGGCGACGGCGGCGAGCCACGGCCACCGCACCGGCACCCGCCGCGGCGCCGCGCAGGGCGCGCCGGCCGGGCGACGGCCCGCGACCACCCTCGCGCGCGTCGGCGGGCGCCGCACCTCTCCGCGCCGCCCGCGCAGCACGCGCACAGGGCGGGGTTGCGCCGGAACCGGGGTCGCCGGGCGAGCCGGACCACGTTCGGCCAGAATGGACATCCGAACCTCCTCTAAACCCAGGTGTCCGCCTGATCCGGGAACCGGGAGCGGTTCGCGGATCAAGGTCGAACAGGCGTTCTATCGAACGTCCGTGCGAAGGTCTACCACCTGCCACCGACAAAATCGAGCGGACACGGCGTGTCGATCGAACAGATGTTTGAAATCGCCGTGCCCGGGGGCTAACGTCGGTGACCAGGGCATCTGCCGGGCAGATGCCGCCGGCGAGGCTGCCCGCACCCAGCGGACGGCGGCCGGCGCGCATACGTGCAGCGAACGTCTGGGAGGCGACGCAGTGGCGAAGGAGAACAAGGCGGGCAGGACCAGTGGGTCCCCCGGGGGCACCGGAAAGGTGGCCTCCATGCCCGAGGTGTACGACGTGGACGACGCCCTCACCGTCCGCCAGCAGCAGGTGCTCGACGTGATCCGCTCGTGGGTGAGCCGGTTCGGCTACCCGCCCAGCGTCCGCGAGATCGGCGAGGCGGTGGGCCTGACGTCGACGTCGTCGGTCTCGCACCAGCTGCGGGCGTTGCAGCGCAAGGGGTACCTGCGCCGGGACGCGAACCGGCCGCGCGCGGTCGGCGTGCTCTCCGCGACCGACGACAACCCCATGGGCATCGAGATGGACCAGCAGCCGGTCATGCCGAAGGCGGCGTACGTGCCGCTGGTCGGCCGGATCGCCGCCGGTGGCCCGGTGCTGGCCGAGCAGTCCATCGAAGACGTCTTCCCGCTGCCGCGGGAGATCGTCGGCGAAGGCGAGCTGTTCCTGCTCAAGGTCACCGGTGACTCGATGATCGACGCGGCCATCACCGACGGCGACTGGGTCGTGGTCCGGCAGCAGCCGGACGCGGACAACGGCGAGATCGTCGCGGCGATGATCGACGGCGAGGCCACGGTCAAGACGTTCAAGCGCAAGGGCGGCCACATCTGGCTGATGCCGCACAACGAGGCGTACGAGCCGATCCCCGGCGACGACGCGACGGTGCTCGGCAAGGTCGTGGCGGTCCTCCGCCGCCTGTAGCGAGGTGGAGGGGGCGAGGTGTGTCCGCGGACAAGCGCGGACCACGGCCACCGCTCCACGTGTCTTCTGGGGCAAGTCCCCAGACCCGCCCGGGGCGAGCCCCCGGACCCCCGCCTCGGTCGCCTGGGAAGTGAAGCCCGAGGTTCGCACCGCCGAGGCTGGGGCTGATCTTCACCGGATCGAGTGGTCTTGGCCGTGGGGAGCCAAGCCCGCCAGGACTACCGGCGGCTTCGGCGACGCAGCTTGCTGAACCCAAACCAGCCGATCCCGACCACCGCGAGCGTGATCCCCGCGGCGGGCAGGATGGGGAGCCCGGCCCCGTCCCCCGCCGAACCGGACGACGCGCCGGTGCCGGTCGAGGCTTTGCCCTCCGCCGGTGCGCCGGACTGCGCGGCCAGAGCGGCCGCGCCCCGCACCGCGCGGAGGGGCTGGCCGGCCCCTTCGCTGCCCGAGAGCAGCGTGCCGTCGGGATCGAACGCGATCGCCTCGCCCTGCTTCTCCCCCGGCAACGGGATCCGGACCGGGGTGCGCTGCAGCGCGGCGAGGACATCACCGTCGGGTGCGGCGTAGAGGTAGGCGTCGGTGTACGTGCGCAGCGCGACGACCGTGCCGTCGGCTGAGGACGCGCCGCCGGTGACCAGGACCGAGCCGATCGACCCGACCGGGCCGCCCTGCGTGTCGGTGGTCGCGATCTTCACCGAGCCGACCTTCTCCAGGTTGGTCGGGCCGGGGCTGGCCAGCGGACCGGCAGGCCGGTAGACCTTCGCGTCGCCGAGGACGTCCTTGGTGATCAGGTACGGCGTTCCCGCCTTGTCCATGATCAGCGCTTCGGTGTCGTGCTGGCCGTCGGGATAGGTGAGCCGGTGCAGCGTGAGCTTGCCCTGGGGGCTCAGCTCGAGCAGCGCGACGGTCAGCCGGCCCTTCAGGTTGTCGCCGGTGTCGGACAGCCAGAGCCGCCCGTCGGGCGTGCGGGCCAGGTCCTCGACATCGAACGGATCCGTCTTGTCGCTGAGGACCTTCTGCACCTTGCAGTCGCGACCGAGGACGAACACCTGGACCTTGGTGCCGCCGTCGTTGATCGCATAGAGGTGTTCGCCGTCGGACACGAGCCCCGACAGTTCACCGAGGCGCGAGTCCTTCACCGTGCACAGGGCCTGAGGCGTCTCCGCCGCCGACGCCGGTACCGGTCCGCTCAGGAAAGCCAGGAAACCCGCCGCAATCGCGACCGCCAAGCGCACCCAGCCACCTCCGTAGTGTGCGACCACTTTGATCGCACACTACGGAGACGTGTCAGGCCCTGGTCGAGTTGGTCTCGTACTCCCGCAAAGCGGCGGCGAAATCCGGGCGGACCCGCACCAGCAGGCGCGTGCCCTCCTCGACGTGCTCCTCTTCCAGCACTTCGCCGTCCGAGTGCGCCCGCGCGACGAGCTCGCCGCGCGCGTAGGGCACCAGCACCTCGACGGTGACCTCGGGCCGCGGCAGGCGTTCGGAGATCACGTCGACGAGTGCTTCGATGCCGGCCCCGGTCCGCGCCGAAACCTGCACGGAGCCGGACAAGGCGTGCCGCAGCCGGGCGAGGGTGACCTCGTCGGACGCGTCCGTCTTGTTGATCACCAGCAGCTCCGGCGGGAGCGGCTCCTTGCGCTTGCGCGTGATCTCGCCGAGCACCTCACGCACCGCGCTGACCTGCTCCTCCGGCGCCGGGTCGGACCCGTCGACCACGTGCACCAGCAGGTCCGCGTCCGCGGCCTCTTCCAGCGTCGAGCGGAACGCGTCCACCAGCTGGTGCGGCAGGTGCCGCACGAACCCGACGGTGTCGGTCAGCGTGTAGGTGCGCCCGTCCGCGGTCTGCGTGCGCCGCGTGGTCGGGTCGAGGGTGGCGAACAACGAGTCCTCCACCAGCACCCCGGCGCCGGTCAGCGCGTTGAGCAGGCTCGACTTGCCGGCGTTCGTGTAGCCGACGATCGCCACGCTGGGCACCTCGTTGGCCACCCGGCGGCCGCGCTTGGTCTCGCGGATGGTGTCCATCGCGGCGATCTCCCGGCGCAGCTTCGCCACGCGCTTGTTGATCCGCCGCCGGTCGGTCTCGAGCTTGGTCTCACCGGGACCACGCAGGCCCACGCCGCCGTTCGCGCCACCGGCGCGGCCACCGGCCTGCCGGGACAGCGACGCACCCCACCCGCGCAGCCGCGGGATCAGGTACTGCAGCTGGGCCAGCTCGACCTGCGCCTTGCCCTCCTTGGACCGGGCGTGCTGGGCGAAGATGTCGAGGATCAGCGCGGTCCGGTCGATGACCTTGACCTTGACCTTCTCCTCGAGCTGCCGCAGCTGGCCCGGCGAGAGCTCGCCGTCGCAGATCACGGTGTCGGCGCCGGTGGACCCGACGATGTCGCGCACTTCCCGCACCTTGCCCGAGCCGATGTAGGTGGCCGGGTCCGGCTTGGTCCGCCGCTGGATGAGACCTTCGAGGACTTCCGAACCCGCGGTCTCGGCCAGGCGCGCCAGCTCGGCCAGCGACGCCTCGGACTGCAGGGCGGTGCCCTCGGTCCACACGCCGACCAGCACGACCCGTTCGAGCCGCAGTTGCCGGTACTCGACTTCGGTGACGTCGTCGAGCTCGGTGGACAGCCCCGCGACCCGGCGCAGTGACGCACGGTCCTCGAGCTCCATCTCGCCCGTGGACAGTTCGGCGTCGTACCGGTCGTCGTCGTGGTCTTCGGTGTGTGTCAGATCTGTCATCGTGCCTCCATGGTCCCACGTTTCGACGCGGAACCGAACTTCTTCAGCTGCTCGGATAGGTGGCGAGGTAGATCGCGGTGCGTTCCGCGCCGGGACGGCGCGGGCGCGCGCGGAACTCCTCGAGGAGGGCGTTCAGCCGGTTGTCCAGCTCGTCGCGCTCCTCGGGGGCCACCTGGACGACCAGGCGTGACTGGTGCACGCCCTCGAACCCGGTTTCGGCGATCTCGGCCAGGTAGGCCTCGAGCACCGCCTCTTCAACGCCCCGATCACCGCATGAGTCGAGTGTCCACGAAAGTCCCGTGGAGAGGTAGGGGATTTCCCGGGCGCCCCGGGTGCCGCGCCGGGGCGGCTGGGCCGCCAGGAAGCCGGTGTCCACGAGCTTGCGCACGTGGTGCAGGGTGGTCGCCGGGTCGCGGCCGAGCCGCTCGGCGAGCTCCTTGTTGGTCAGGGCCTCGGAGAAGGTCAACCGGATGATGCGCAGCCGTATTCCGGAGGCCAGCGCGGCGGCCTCGGCTTCGGTCGCGGTACGTCGTTTCGAGGGCGGCACCCGCACAGCCTAGAGCGCATAGTGATTGACACTTTCCAATCACTCGCGGCAGACTCGGGAGCATGTCCAGGGGGTCATCACTCTTCTTCCACGCCGACTTCCGGCGGCTGTGGGCCGGCGACACGGCCAGCCAGTTCGGCACGTTCGTCGGCAACACCGCCGTCCCGCTGCTCGCGGCGGTGACGCTGGCCGCGACGCCGTTCGAGATGGGCCTGCTCACCGCGGCCGAGACGCTCGCGTTCCTGCTGATCGGGCTGCCCGCCGGGGTGTGGGTCGACCGGCTGCGGCGCCGCCGCGTCATGCTCACGGCCGACTTCACCCGGTTCGCACTGCTGCTCAGCGTGCCGCTCGCCTGGTGGGCCGGGGTGCTGACGCTCGCGCAACTGCTGGTCGTCGTGCTGCTCGTGGGCATCGCGACGCTGTTCTTCGACATCGCCTACCAGTCGTACCTGCCCTCGCTCGTCGGCCGCGAGCACCTCCTGGAGGGCAACGCCAAGCTCCAGGCCGTCCAATCCACGGCGCAGATCGCCGGGCCGGGCGCCGCGGGCGTCCTGGTCCAGCTGGTCAGCGCGGCGAACACCGTGCTGATCACCGGCTTCGGCTACCTGACGTCGGCGCTGTGCCTGCTGCGGATCCGCGCGCGAGAGCCCGAACCGGAGCGCGGCGGCCACGCCCGGCTGCTCCCGCAGATCGCCGAAGGTCTGCGGTTCGTGTTCTCCGACAGGCCGTTGCGGGCCATCGTCGGGACGACGGCGACGGCGAACTTCTTCGGCGGGGCGTTCAACGCCGTGCAGGTGCTGTTCCTGACGCGGACCGTCGGGCTGCAGCCGGCCGCGGTCGGCGTGCTTCTCGCGGTCGGCGGCGCCGGCGGGATCCTCGGCGCGGTCTGCTCGGGCGCGGTGACCCGGCGGCTCGGCCAGTCGCGGGCGATCTGGCTGGTCCCGCTGTGCACCACGCCGGCCAACCTGCTGTTCCCGTTCGCCGCACCGGACTGGCGGCTCGGGCTGGCCGGGCTCGGCGCGGCGGTCGGCGGGTTCGGGATCATCATCTACAACATCGCGCAGGTGTCCTACCGGCAGGCGATCTGCCCGGACCGGCTGCTCGGCCGGATGAACGCGAGCGTGCGGTTCGTCGTCTGGGGCGTGATACCGCTGGGCGGCCTGCTGGGCGGCGCGCTCGGTGAAGGACTCGGGCTGCGCGGCGCGACGTGGGTGGCCATCGCCGGCGAAGTGGCCGCGGTGCTGTGGGTGGTCTTCTCGCCGTTGCGGCACATGCGCGATCTGCCGACCACGGCGAAAACGGGTTCCGCGGCCGCCTAGAGTTGCCGCATGACAACTCCCTTCACGAGCCCACAGGTCCCGGACAAGGTCGGTGTCGACGGTCTGGAGGCCAAGTGGGTACCCGTATGGGAGTCCACCGGCGCCTACCGGTTCGACCGCACCAAAACCCGTGACGAGATCTACTCGATCGACACCCCGCCGCCGACGGTCAGCGGGTCGCTGCACATCGGGCACGTCTTCTCCTACACCCACACCGACGTCCTCGCGCGGTTCAAGCGGATGCGCGGGTTCGAGGTGTTCTACCCGATGGGCTGGGACGACAACGGCCTGCCGACCGAACGCCGGGTGCAGAACCACTTCGGCGTCCGCTGCGACCCGTCGCTGCCCTACGACCCGGGCTTCCGGGCGCCGGACAAGCCCGGCAAGGACCCAGGAAAGAACACCGTCGCGATCTCGCGGCGGAACTTCGTCGAGCTGTGCGAATCCCTGACGGTGACCGACGAAAAGGTCTTCGAAGCGCTGTGGCGGCAGCTCGGGCTGTCGGTCGACTGGACGATGACCTACCAGACGATCGGGCACGACTCGCGGCTGATCTCGCAGCGCGCGTTCCTGCGCAACCTCGCCCGCGGCGAGGCCTACCAGGCCGAAGCGCCGACGCTGTGGGACGTCTCGTTCCGCACCGCCGTCGCGCAGGCCGAGCTGGAGGACCGCGAACGCCCCGGCGCGTTCCACGACCTGGCGTTCACCGGCCCCGACGGCTCCGACGTCGTCATCGCGACGACCCGGCCCGAGCTGCTGCCCGCGTGCGTCGCGCTGGTGGCGCACCCGGACGACGAACGGTTCCGGCCGCTGTTCGGGAAAACCGTGCGGACGCCGGTGTTCGGCGTCGAGGTGCCCGTGGTCGCGCACCACCTGGCGGATCCCGAAAAGGGCCGTGGCATCGCGATGGTGTGCACCTTCGGCGACACCACGGACGTCACGTGGTGGCGCGAGCTGCGGCTCGCGACCCGCGTGGTGCTCGGCCGGGACGGCCGGTTCCTGCCCGACGCGCCGCACGGCGTGCCCGCGGACGCCTACGCGCCGCTGGTGGGCAAGACCGTCCACACGGGACGCGAGATCCTGGTCCGCCTGCTGCGCGAAGCCGGGGCCCTGCGCGGCGAGCCGCGGCCGATCACGCACTCGGTGAAGTTCTACGAGAAGGGCGACAAGCCGCTGGAGATCGTCGCCAGCCGTCAGTGGTACCTCCGCAACGGCGGGAACGACCCGGCGTTCCGCGAGAAGATGCTCGCCCGCGGCGAAGAGCTGAACTGGGTGCCGAAGCACATGAAGGTGCGCTACTCGTCGTGGGTGGCGAACCTCGCCGGCGACTGGCTGGTCAGCCGGCAGCGGTTCTTCGGCGTGCCGATCCCGTTGTGGTACCGGCTGGACGCGAATGGTGAGCCCGACTACGAAGCGCGGCTGCTGCCGGAGTCCCTGCCGGTGGACCCGAGCAGCGACGTCCCGCCCGGGTTCACCGAGGACCAGCGGGGCGTGCCGGGCGGTTTCGTCGCCGAAGCCGACGTGATGGACACGTGGGCGACGTCGTCGCTGACCCCGCAGATCGTCGGCCGCTGGAGCCTCGACGACGACCTGTTCGAGCGGGTCTTCCCGATGGACCTGCGGCCGCAGGCGCACGAGATCATCCGCACCTGGCTGTTCTCGACGGCGGTGCGCGCGGAGCTGGAGCACGGCGTGCTGCCGTGGCGGGCGGCGTCGATCGCCGGCTGGGTGCTCGACCCGGACCGCAAGAAGATGTCGAAGTCCAAGGGCAACGTCACGACACCGGTCGACCTGCTGGAGCGGTTCGGCTCGGACGCGGTGCGGTACTGGGCGGCGAGCGCGCGCCCCGGCGTCGACACGGCGGTGGACGAAGGCCAGATGAAGGTCGGCCGGCGGCTGGCGACAAAACTGCTCAACGCCAGCCGGTTCGTGCTCGGCCTGGGTGTGCCGTCGGCGTCCGCGGCGGTCACCGAACCGCTGGACCGGGCGTTGCTGGCTTCGCTGACGGCCGTGGTCACGCAGGCGACCGCGGCGCTGGAGGCACTGGACTACGCGCGGGCGCTGCAGGTGACCGAGACGTTCTTCTGGACGTTCTGCGACGACTACGTCGAGCTGGTGAAGGGCCGCGCGTACGGCGACAGCGGTCCCTCGGGAGCTTCGTCGGCCCAGGCGGCACTGGTGACGGCGTTGTCGGCGGTGCTGCGGCTGCTGGCGCCGTTCCTGCCGTTCGCGACCGAAGAGGTGTGGTCGTGGTGGCAGGAGGGTTCGGTGCACCGGGCGCCGTGGCCCGTCGGACCGGCTGTCGACGGTGACCCCGCCTTGCTGACGCTGGCGGGCGAGGTGATCGCGGCGGTGCGCCGGGCGAAGACGGACGCGAAGGTCTCGATGCGCACGGCGGTGGAAACCTTGACGGTGACCGGCCCGGCCGACGTGCTGGAGCGCTTCGCCCGCATCGAGCCGGACATCCGGCTGGCGGGCGCGATCGCGGACGTCACCACGCGAGACGGTGAACCGGCCCTGGAAGTGACCGTCGGCGGCTGACGAACCCGGGTGGGCCGCGTCGGCGGGGGTAGGACCCCCACCGACGCGGCCCCTGGTTCGTCAGTTGTGCCGATGCTCACCGACGCCGACGGAACCGCCGACGCCGTTACACGTCGGACAGGTCTCGCGGACGTCGTAGTGCTTGTCCCTGTCGTACTTCCTGACCATCACCGTGCCGTCACCGCGGCACTTCGAGCAGCGATGGCAGTTGCCGCACTGGGGGTCGTAGCCGGGCATCTCCCGTGTCCTCTCGTCGATCAACGGGTGACAATCGTGACTTCGCCACGGGATCAACTCGTGAGATGGCGCGAAATCGCCATCTTGCGGCTGTTGACCGCGCCCGAGAAATTGACGAAAAGCCCGAAGTAAACGTTGGTCTGGGACGCCCACATGTCCACCTGCGAGCCACCACCGGGAATCGCCTCGATGTCGATGGACATCGTGATGCCGCGATCTTTCCCCCGGCGGCGCTTGTTGATGTTCCCCGGGCCGGACGCCGTGGTCCAGAGCATCGCCCTGGCACCACCGAAAGCCGCATCGACGATTTCTTGCGTGCGCCGCACGTCGTGCGGCGAGCGCACCGAAGTGGTGGCCACCGCGTTGTTCGTTGCGAACCGTTGCCACCCGAGGAAACCGGCCAACGCACACAGAGCCAGGATGATCACGAAAGTATCCATCCGGACACCTACCCTCACGTGAATACGACGAAGTCCTGATTGCGGACCCAAGGTCGCTCACGTCCGGGCATTTGTTACGGATGCCCATTCCGCCGATCGACGCGGCAGAACACGCCGGTCAGGAACCGGCGGCGGCCCACCAGGCGTCGTCGATTTCGCCGCGGGCCACGATCTCCGCCGGGCCCGACAATGTCGACGCCCCGCGCGAGACCGTCACCTCGACCCGGCCGCCCGGGATGTCCACTGTGGACGCGCCGGTGTCGGTGCCCGCCAGGTGGAAGGCCGCCGCGACCGCGGCCACCGTGCCGGTGCCGCAGGCGCGGGTCTCCCCCACCCCGCGCTCGTGGACGCGCATCCGCAGCGCGCCCTCGCCGAGGCGGTTGACGAACTCCAGGTTGACGCCGTTCGGGAAGACGTCGTGGTCGTAGTCGGGCTGGTCGCGCAGGTCCAGGTCCGCGACGTCGGTGTCGTCGAGCACCGTCACCAGGTGCGGGTTGCCGACGTCGACGGCCACGCCGGAGAACGGCCGGCCCGCGACCACGGTGACCGAGGTGCCGGTGATCGTCGCCGGGCCCATCTGCACGGTCACCGACCGGTCCGGGTGCACCACCACCGGGCGGTCGCCCGCCCGGGTGCCGACGACGAACCCGCCTTCCGCCGCGAGGCCCGAATCCACGAGGTACCGCGCGAAGACGCGCACGCCGTTGCCGCACATCTCCGCGATCGAACCGTCCGCGTTGCGGTAGTCCATGAACCACTCGCCCGCCGACGGCAGTTCGAGCGCGTCGGCCCGGACGATGCGGAGCACGCCGTCGGCCCCGAGGCCGCGGTGGCGGTCGCACAGCGCGGCGATCCGCGCCTCGGTCAGGTCGAGGCGGCCCGCCGCGTCGGGGAGCAGAACGAAGTCGTTCTGCGTGCCGTGCCCCTTGAGGAACTCGATTCCGCCCATGGGGGCAAGGTTACCGGGCCAGGGTATCCAGGACGCGTGCGGCCAGCCCGGCTTCGGCGCCGTCGAACCAGTGGATCCGCTGGTCGCGCCGGAACCAGGACCGTTGCTTCCGGACGAAGCGCCGGGTGGCCTGCGCCGTCGCCGCCGCGGCGGCCTCGAAGTCGCCCTCGCCGTCCAGCTCGGTGATCACCTGCTGGTAGCCGAGCGCGCGCGACGCCGTCTTCCCGTCCCGGAGGCCGCGCGCCAGCAGCTCGCGAACCTCGTCGACCAGCCCGGCCTCGAACATCCGCCGGACGCGCTCGTTCACGCGCTCGTCGAGCTCTTCGGGCGCGCGGTCGACGCCGATCACGGCCGTGCCGTAGCGAGCAGGCCCCGGCTTCGGCAGGTTCGCGGAGAACGGCTCCCCGGTGATCTCGATGACTTCCAGCGCGCGCACGATCCGGCGGGTGTTGGTCGGCAGGATCGCGGCCGCGGCGACCGGATCGCGTTCACCCAACCGGGTGTAGAGGGTCGGCGTGCCCCGTTCTTCCGCCTCCGCGTCGAGCCGCGCGCGCACGGCCGGGTCGGTGCCCGGGAAGCGCAGGTCGTCGAGCACCGCCTGGACGTAGAGCCCGGATCCACCGGTCAGCACCGGCACCCGGCCCGCGGCCAGGAGCCGCTCGACTTCGGCGCGCGCGTCACGCTGGTAGGCCGCGACGGACGCCGTCTCGGTCACGTCCAGCACGTCGAGCAGGTGGTGCGGAACGCCGCGACGTTCCTGCTCAGTGGCCTTGGCGGTGCCGATGTCCATGCCGCGGTAGAGCTGCAGCGCGTCGGCGTTGACGACCTCCCCGCCGAGCTTCAGCGCCAGTTCGACGGCGAGCGCGGTCTTGCCGGTGGCCGTCGGCCCGACCACCGCGACCGGGCGGATCGGGGGCACGGCGGCGGGGCTGGTCACGGCGGCTGACGATACCGGCGTCCGGACACGGAGCGTCCACCGGAAGTAGGATCACGAGCTTCGGGTGGCTCATCCGGTACCACGGTGCGCGCTGAGCTGCTTGAATGCCGCGTGGAGGCCGTAGCATCCGAGCACGGCCCGTGACGACCGCATTACCCGGCCCCGCCGCAACGGCGGGGCGCCCGCGCGAGCGGGCGTACAGGCGATAAGGAGCCTGCGATGGCCCAGGAGAACACTTCCACCGGTACCCCGGCCCCGCACCCGGTGCCGCACGCGCTGCACACCGGGCACGCCGCACCGCCCGTGCCGCCCGTGCCGCCCGCCGAGCCCACCCCGTCCACCTGGGGCCGGGTCGACGAAGAGGGCACTGTCTACGTCATCACCGCCGAGGGCGAACGCGCCGTCGGCGTCTGGCAGGCAGGCAGCCCCGACGAGGGCCTGGTGCACTACGCCCGCCGCTTCGACGACGTGCGGACCGAGGTCGAGCTGCTGGAGACGCGCCTGGCCTCGGGCGCCGGCGACCCGAAGCACGCGCTCTCGAGCGCCACGCAGCTGCGCGACGGGCTGGCCGAGTCGTCCCTGGTCGGTGACCTGGCCGCCCTGGGCGCGCGCCTGGAGTACGTCATCGGGCACGCCGAGAAGGCCCTGGCCAGCGCGAAGCTGGAGCGTGAGGAAGCCCGCGCCGCGGCCGTCACCCGCAAGCAGGAGCTGGCGGAGGAAGCCGAGAAGATCGCCGCCGACTCCACCCAGTGGAAGGCGGCCGGCGACCGGCTGCGCGCGATCCTGGACGAGTGGAAGACGGTCAAGGGCGTCGACCGCAAGACCGACGACGAGCTGTGGAAGCGGTTCTCCAAGGCCCGCGAGGGCTTCAACCGGCGTCGTGGCTCCCACTTCGCCGAGCTGGACAAGCAGCGCGCCTCGGCCAAGACGCGCAAGGAAGAGCTCATCGCCGAGGCCGAGGCCATCAGCGAGTCCGACGACTGGGGCGACACCGCCGGTCGTTACAAGGACCTGATGACCGAGTGGAAGGCCGCCGGCCGGGCGCCGAAGGACAGCGACGAGGCCCTGTGGCAGCGCTTCCGCGCCGCGCAGGACAAGTTCTTCGCCCGCCGGTCCGCGGTCTTCACCGAGCGCGACGCCGAGTTCTCGACCAACGCGTCCCGCAAGGAGGAGCTGCTGGTCGAGGCCGAGAAGATCGACGCCGCCTCGAACCTCGAAGCCGCGAAGAACGCACTGCGCAAGATCCAGGAGCAGTGGGACGAGATCGGCAAGGTCCCGCGCGAGCGCATCCGCGAGCTGGACGGCCGGTTGAAGGCCGTCCAGGACTCGGTGAAGTCGGCCGAGGACTCCCGCTGGCGTCGCACGGACCCGGAGGCGCAGGCCCGGGCCGCGCAGTTCCGCGAGCGCGTCGAGCAGTTCGAGAGCCAGGCCGAAAAGGCGCGCGCGGCGGGCGACGAGCGCCGCGCGAAGAAGGCCGACGAGCAGGCCGCGCAGTGGCGCGAGTGGCTGCAGGCCGCGGAGGCGGCCATCGCCGACCGCTGACCCAGGCTGGAAGTGCCGTGAATGGCACATCGAGGGACTTGAAGTCCCTCGATGTGCCATTCACGGTTTTCGGGCACGCGGACGGTCAGCACGTCACCTGAAGGGGTCGGGTGTCCGGCACGGCTGGGGGTCTTCCGGCGCTTTTCCGCCGCCCGGGTGCTGCACTTCGATCATGAAGCCATCGAACCTCGGGTCCGCACTGGTCATCGCCTGCGCCGTCGCGCTCGCGGCCCCCACTGTCGCTCTCGCGGCCACCGGCCCGGCCCCGGCCGCCGTCCAAGGCAAGAAGCACAAGGCCAAGCTCGAGGCGAAGGCCGAGAAGAACCGCGTCAAGGTCGGCGAGGAGACGAAGATCAAGGGCTCGTTCGCCGACCTCGGCGGGCAGGAGTCCGTCTCCGGCGGCGAGCCGGTGGTCGTCCAGCAGCTCAAGGGCGGCGTCTGGGTCGACCTGACCACCGGGACCTGCAAGCCCAACGGCGTCTTCAAGTTCAGCGTGAGCTTCAAGATCCGCGCCAACGTCACGCTGCGGGTGTTCCACCCGGAGACCGAGCTCTACGTCGGTGTCGTGTCGGGCCTGATCGGGATCGCGGTGCTCTAGGAGCGCGAAAAGGCCGTGCGCATCCACTGGACGGCGAGGCAGATCATCGCGATCCAGGCGATGATCAGGCCGGCGCCGGGCCCGCCACCGGCCGCGCCGGGAGCGTGGGACGACTGCTGCGACCAGATGGCGAGGAGGCCGTCCACCGAGGCGAACCAGCCGCCGGCGGCGCAGACCCAGGCCAGCCACCAGCGGCGCGTCACCAGCGCGAGCGCGGACGCGACAACGCCGACGGCGGTCGACGTCGCGGCGAACAGCTGCGGGATGCCGCCCCCTTCGCCGGCCAGCACCTGCCAGCCGGCGTGGTCGCCGACCCACGGCAGCAGCAGGCAGCCGAGCAGCACGAACGTGAACACGGCGATGGTGAACCCGCGCCGGCCGAGCTCGACCGTGCGGGACGCCTGCTGCCCGACCTCGTCGATCTCGGCGGCCAGCTCGTCCAGCTCGCCGGACTTCTGGGATTCGGTCACAACGCACACCCGCTCACCGGTTCGGGCCGGACCGCCGGGGCACCGAAGCCCGGCAGGCCCAGCGTGACGCCGTTGGTCTTGGGCCGCAGCCCCGCCTCGGCGTTGTCGCCCGCACGCGTCCGGCGGTGCGAGACCAGGTCCCCGTCGGCGACCATGTGGTGCGGCGCGCCGTAGGTGACGACCGTCTCGACGATGTCGCCGGGCCGCACCCCGCGATCGACATTCGCGCCGGTCGGCGCGAAGTGCACCAGCCGGCCGTCGCGGCCGCGGCCGCTCATCCGGTGCGTCTCGGCGTCCTTGCGGCCCTCACCGTCGGCGACGAGCAGCTCGACCCGGCGGCCGACGATCTTCTTGTTCTCGTCCCAGGAGATCTGGTTCTGCAGCTCGACCAGGCGCTCGTAGCGTTCCTGGACGACCTCCTTGGGCAGCTGGCCCGCCATCGTCGCGGCCGGCGTACCGGGGCGCTTCGAGTACTGGAAGGTGAACGCGCTGGAGAAGCGGGACTCGGCGACGACGTCCAGGGTCGCCTGGAAGTCCTCCTCGGTCTCACCGGGGAAGCCGACGATGATGTCGGTGGTGATCGCCGCGTCGGGCATCGCCGCGCGGACCTCGTCGAGGATCTTCAGGTAGCGCGCGGAGCGGTAGGACCGCTTCATCTCGCGCAGCACCCGGTCGGACCCGGACTGCAGCGGCATGTGCAGCTGGTGGCAGACGTTCGGCGTCTCGGCCATCGCGTCGATGACGTCGGAGGTGAACGCCGCCGGGTGCGGCGAGGTGAACCGGACGCGCTCCAGGCCGTCGATGGCGCCGGTCGCGCGCAGCAGCTTGCCGAACGCCAGCCGATCGCCGAACTCGACGCCGTAGGAGTTCACGTTCTGGCCGAGCAGCGTGACTTCGAGCACGCCCTCGGCGACGAGCGCCTCGACCTCGGCGAGGATCTCGCCGGGCCGCCGGTCGCGTTCCTTGCCGCGCAGGGCGGGCACGATGCAGAAGGTGCAGGTGTTGTTGCAGCCGACCGAAACGGACACCCAGCTCGCGTAGGACGATTCGCGGCGCGCGGGCAGCGTCGAGGGGAACGTCTCGAGGGATTCGAGGATCTCGACCTCGGCCTCGGCGTTGTGCCGCGCGCGCTCCAGCAGCGTCGGCAGCGACCCGATGTTGTGCGTCCCGAACACGACGTCCACCCAGGGAGCCCGCTTGACGATCTCCCCGCGGTCCTTCTGCGCCAGGCACCCGCCGACGGCGATCTGCAGATCCGGGTTCGCGGTCTTGTCGGGACGCAGGTGCCCGAGGGTGCCGTAGAGCTTGTTGTCCGCGTTCTCCCGGACGGCGCAGGTGTTGAACACGATGAGGTCGGGCTTCGCCCCGCCGTCGACGGGCACGTACCCGGCCTCTTCGAGCTGCCCGGCGAGGCGCTCGGAGTCGTGGACGTTCATCTGGCAGCCGAAGGTGCGGATCTGGAAGGTTTTGCGAACCTCGTTCTCGGTCATCGTGCTTCAGGGTAACCCGTCGCTGACCAGGCAAAGCCGCCGCCTACCTCGCTGTTCCTCGCTCGTCCGGCGCAGCCGCGCAAAAGATGTTCGGGTGTCCGGGTTACAAGGCCTCGGGCTCGCTCGCCAACAGAGCGAGGCCCTGCAACGGGGCCACGGAAGGAGCGGCGATGAGCGCCGACGAGCAGGTCAAGGAAGTCGACGTTGATCTCATCGAGATCGACGAGATCACGGTGAACGAGCGCGAAGAGCGACGCAAGAAGGCCTACGTGGTCGAAGTGCGAACGCCGGCCGGGTTCGAAGCCCGGTTCCGAGTCCACCCCCAGGAGAAGGTCGAGAGGCTCGCCCGGCAGGCCGAACGCCATTTCGTTCGTCGCGGCGAGCTGGCCGCAGGTAACTACCGGCTCGAGAAGCTGGAGGGCGGGACGTCGGTGCCGCTGGTTCCCTCGGCGACGCTGAAGGAGGCGGGCGTGGTGGCCGGGACGGTGTGCGTCCTCGTCGTCGCGGACCCACAGGTCGACGGATGACGACGCATCCCGCGCTGCTCACGCAGCTGCTCGACGACGAGGTCGAGGTCGCCCGGTCCCGGCTCGGGGACCGGGCAACCGGGATCGAACGCGTGAGCTCGACGATCCGCGTGCCGCTGTCCGCGCCCGACGGCAGCCCGCTGCTCCTCGTGCTGGACGGGTCGAACTTCGACGCCGCGCCGTTCGGCGTGACCGTCACCGAGCCCGATGGCTCCCCTGCTCCGCTCGAGCGTTGGCCGGCTGGGCTTGGCGCGAGCATGCACCCGGTCTTGAACCGGCCGTTCGTGTGTGTCCGCGGGTGCGCGGAGTACTACAGCCACCCCAGCCACCTTCAGGAAAGCTGGGACACGGTCCGCAACACCCTCCGACTGGCTGAACTACTCGACCACCTCCTGAGGAGGGGCGGGAAACCATGACCGAGTACCGCATCTTGCTGCCTGAGCACGTGCTCGCCGAGGCGGAAGCCTTTCTCACCGAGCGCGGGAGCCACGGTGTCGAGGGCACTGGGCTCATCGCGTGCGCGCGATCGGGGGCCGGCAGCCACTGGGTCGCACGTCGCTTCGTCGCGCCCGATCAACGGGGCCAACGAGTGGGCCTCGGGTGCTGGGTCGAGGTCACCGAGGCCGGCAAGCGCGAACTCGCCAGCACGTTGGGCCGCGACGAACGCTATCTGGTCCGGCTGCACAGCCATCCGGGCGAGGCCTTCCACAGCTCCACAGATGACGAAAACCCGGCGCTGACCTTCATCGGCGCCTTGAGCATCGTGGCGCCCTACTTCGGGCTGGGCTTGCGGCGTGGACTCGACGCCTGCGCGACTTTCCGGTTGACCCCGCGGGGGTGGAGGCCAGTCGACCGCAGCCGAACCGAATGGCTGCGCACGGTGAGATCCGGGGAGACAACATGGTGACCGATCCGCGGCTGCGGCTGGTGCAGGGCACCGACCTCGCGGAACACGAACAACGCGTGCTAACCGCCCTGGACAGCGTGCGGGTGATCCTGCGGATGCGGCGTGCGCCTGCCAGCGCCGCGGCGGGCATCGGGCTCATGGTGAGCTTGACCGCGCGGCTCTTCGCCCACGTCGAGATCGACGGCGACGCACAGGCCAGCGTTTCCGGCTTCACGACGCCCGCGACCGAACTTCTCGGAAGGCTCAGCTGGCTCCGCCCACCCGCGGCGGCCGCCGCCACAAGTGACGCCGTGATCGCCATCGGTGACACCGAGGACCGGGCAGTCGACCTCGGTGTTGGCGGCGGCGTCTGGACAGCGACGCTGGCGAGACGACAGCAGGTGCCACTCGCGGCCGACACAAGCGCACCTCACTTCGGTTTGCAAGCCGCCGCGTGCCTTGCCGTTGCCGAACTCGTCAAGGAGGTCCTGGCCCCGCTCGGCCTCAAGGCCCGCGTCCTTCGGGACTACTTGACCTGGGACCTTTCGAACTACGGGCTCAGCGCGATCGACCCACCGCCCAGTGGCGACACGCGCAATGACCAGCACCTCGCGATCGCCGGGGTCGGCTCGGTCGGCACGAGCGTCATATCGGCCTTGCTCAGCAGCCCGGAGCCCTTCGTCTCGTCAATCGACCTCATCGACCCCGAGGACTTCGACGACCGGAACCCGTACCGCTATCCAGCCCTGCTCGACGATGTCGTCGGAGAGAAGAAGGTGCTGTGGGCACGCGACCAACTCGCCCAAGCGGGGGTTCGCGCGGCGCCGCATCCTGTCGGGCTGGCCGAGTGGATCTCCCAGCAGGCCCGCCCCGGACTTTCCGGCGTCCTCGTGGCGTCCCCGGACACGCTCGACGGACGGCGGGACGTCGCCGACATGCTGGCCCGGGAGACCCTGTCCATCGGCGTTGCCGGGATGGCCTTCCACGTCTCGCGCCACCACCCCGGCGACGGACTAGCGTGTCCCTACTGCGAGTACGTGGACAGCACACCGACGTCATCGCAGGCGGATGTCTTCGCGGCGCACACCGGCCTAATGGCGACGCGGATCCGGCAGCTCATGCAGCCCGGAGCCCTACTGACCGCGGCCGACGTGGCCGCGAGCGTTGCCGCCGGCAAGATCACCTCGAACTCGGCTGACCGGCTCGCCGGCCACCGGTTGGACGATCTGGTGGCCAGGGCGTACGCCGAGGTCGCCGTGCCCGTCCTGGGGCAACGCAATGCGGGAGGCCAGGTCTTGCTCGCGGCGCCGTACGTGTCCGCGTTGGCGGGCATCCTAGCCGCGGTCGAGGTGTACAAGGGTCACCTTGGAGTACCAAGGATCGACCGACGCGTTGACGTCGACCTCACCGGGCTCCCTCAAGGCTTTGTACGCCGTCCCGCAGCCGATTCCTCCGGGAGGTGCTTGTGTGCCTCTCCCTTTCGCCAGCGAGCGGCAGCAGCCCTCTACGAAGCGGACGACCAGGTCTCGGCGCGTCGAAGCGGCGCATACTGAACGTGATGAGGAACACTTAACGCATGTCGGCGGGATCGCGGGCCGCCTCGGATGGCCCGGACTGGAAGGCGCTCTACGACGAGCACCGCACGATGATGTACCGCGTCGCTGTGCGGGAACTCGCGCAGACCGGACGCGGCGACACAGACGCGATGGACATCGTCCAGGGCGTGTTCGTGTCCATGATCAAGGCATCACCGTCGGCAGTCGACGACTGGGCTCGATACCTGGCTACAGCAACGCGCAACCGGGTGACCAGCTACTTCAGGCAGGCCGAGCACCAGAGAGCGCAGCTGGCGCTACTTGCCGACGATGGCGAGCCGCGGACCGTCGAACCGCCTCCCGCCGAAGCGTCCTCCGAGGTCGCCGCCCGTCGGCTGGAAGCCGAGGAGGTGCAGCATCGGCTGCTGACCTTGATCGACGCGATGCCCACCGAGCGCGCCGCAGTTCTCAGGGCACGGATCTTCGGGCAGAAGGACGTCGGCACCATCGCCACCGAGCTCGGAAAGTCGTCACCCAACGTGAGCAAGCTGCTCAAACGCGGGCTGGAGGAGATCACGCCGGCCCTGCGCGAGTTCGGTGTCAACGATGATGTCCTGCAAAATCTCCGACGAACACGGAACCCGGGAGGTGCGCCTTGAGCCGTTTCGACGACGATCGTCCGGACGCTGACCTGCCGGAGCAGATTGACCTGCCAGCGGACATGCCACCTTCGGAGACTGCAGCGGCAGCAGCTGAAGCGGGTGCCCGGTACTTGGACGAGCCGTCGACGGCCCTGGAGATCGGGCCTGACCATCCTGCGGACGTTCGTGCAATGGTTTTGGTCCTGGCCACCGCTCGAGACGACGCAGTCGCGGTCGAGCACCTTCGGTCTGGCGCCGCTCCGGTGGAGCCTCCTCCTCTGGATGACGATCCGCTTGCAGTCGCATTGGGCCTCGTTCCAGCTCAACAGGCGGCGCTCTCCGGGCCCGCACTGCGAACTGCGCGCCAACGAAAAGGCATGAAGGCAAGTCAACTGGCTAAGGCTGTTACCGAACTCGGTCATCCCCTCCGCCCAGGTGAACTCCAGCGTTGGGAGAGCACTCCCTCGATCCCCCTCTCCATCGGGACGATAGGCGCCCTCGCAACCGTGCTCGGGGCCTCGACCGAAAGCCTCAGCGAGACTGTGGAAGTACCACCTGCCTACGTGAGCTCGCGTCGCTTTCATCAGCTCGTGGAGCGGCTCGCACGGTGTCTGAAGATCCCGCTCGTCCTGGCCCAGACACAGTTGCTTGCCAAGGCCGCAGCACCTGCCCGTCGTGGCCAGGGCTACACCGACGATCACGTCCTGGACGCGCTCGAGCAGTACGTCGAAGAGCACGAGCGTCGCGGAGGCTTTTCAGAATGACCATCCTCGGCCACGCAGACCGGATTGTTTCGTCGCTCTCGCCTCAAGTGCGCTCAGCATTCATCGGTGCGCCCAAGAGCGCAGTGGAACTCCTGGGGTTGACCGCACGGCCGGTCCCCCGCCTTCAGGAGCGACGCGGCGACGGCGGATGGTGCGACGGGCTCTCGTTCCTCGATGACGGCATCATCCTGTACGCAGAGACGCCCAACAGTCGACGCGAGAACTTCACTCTCGCCCATGAAGCGGCACACTGGCTGGTCGACCACGACGATGACGCAGCGGACTGGGTCGCCGACCACGAGTCTCCTGAAGTAACCCTTGAGCAGCTATGTGATCACATCGCTGGACGTTTACTAGTCCCGACGGAAATACTCTCGAGCGTAGTGGGCAATGGGCCTCCGCGGGCCAAGCACTTGCAGGAACTCTATGTCGCAACGAACGCCAGCGAGCCAGCATGTGCCATTGCCCTGACACGGCACCTCGGGGGCTTTGGTGCTGCCGTCCTGCTGGACTTGAACACGAGGATAGTGAAGTACGCGTCGATCGTCTGGGACGGTTTCGATGGGCGCCCTGTGGCCTACCCGTGGTCGAAGCAAGATGCACCTCAGGGGCACTTTCTTCGCGCAATGAAAGCCAACGAGCAGCGAACTGTCAAGTCTTGGTGGGCTACCCCCTGGGGAGAACGACAGGCGTTCTACGTAGACGCCATCACTTCCAGCAAGGTCATGTTTGCAGTTTTTAGCGCACATGATTTGTGGGAGATCGAAAGACTTCACATCGAAGTCGCCGAACGCCAGCTTGACAGGCCAACACAAGAACTTGCCTGCCAGTGCGGATTCACCGGAAAGATCTCCGGGTTCCCATGTCCAACATGTGGAGTATTGTTCTGCCCAAAGTGTAAATCATGCGGTTGCCAACGCCTGTTTTCACGCCATAAGCCATGCTCCAGGTGTTTCACATCAAGTCCGACACACACCCTCAAAGAGGGCCTATGCGTCGAATGCCAATAGTGTCACTGACCCCGTAAAGATAAGCGAACAAGAGTTACTACCGAGTTACCAACTCGCGCTCGGAGCGTCGCCGTGGCAATCTGGGAACACGCCCGTCTCAGCGATCTTTCAGCAGTCCCTGCTGAGGCAGCCCTAGACCAAGGTCTCCCCCGACTCGCCGGTCCGGCAGCGTAATGTCACGACATGGCGGAGTAGAAGGATCAGCAAGTCAGCGCCGGATCGTCACGGTCGGCCAACAGGGTCGCGCCTGTGCGGTTGACCTCTCCTGCGAAGTCGAACCGCCACCGGCCGTGCGACTTAGACCGCATCTCGTTTGGTTGTGTTGCTGGGGCGACGATATCTTGATCGGCGATGACCGATGTGGAGAAGTGGTGTCCGGAGCCGTTGTGGCTGTTGGCGTATCCGCTGTTGCCTGATGCGCCGCAACGTCACCAGGGCGGAGGTCGGCGTCGGCTGGATGACCGGGCGGTGCTGGCCGCGATTCTGTACGTGCTGCAGACCGGTTGTGCCTGGTCAGCGCCGCCGGCCTCGTTCGGCGTCAGTGCCCCGACCGCGCATCGCCGGTTCAGCGAGTGGGTCGAGGCGGAGGTGTTCGCCCGGCTGCACCAGATGATGCTGGACTTGCTCGGTTCTGCCGGAGCGATCGACTGGTCCCGGGCGTCGGTGGACGCGATGCAGGTCAGGGCGGTAAAAGGGGGGATCTGACCGGTCCCAGCCCGGTTGACCGGGGCAAGCCGGGCTCGAAGATCCACGCGATGAGCGAGCGTGGTGGCCTCCCGTTGGCGGTGGTCATCTCCGCGGCCAACCGCAACGACCACCTGAGTTTCGAGGCGGTGGTCGATCCGGTCGCTGGGCCGGTCGGACGGCCGCGGCGTCGGCCGCACAAGCTGCACGCGGACAAGGGCTATGACTACCCGGCCTGCTGGACGGTGCTGCGTGCGCGGGGCATCGTGGCCCGGATCGCCCGTCGGGGTATCGAGTCGGCCAAGCGGCTGGGTCGTTATCGGTACGTCATCGAGCGGACCTTGGAGTGGGTTTCCCGGTTCCGTCGGCTGGCACGTCGCTACGAGCGCAAGGCTGCTCACTTCCTGGGTTTCACCCAGCTGGCCTGCGCAATGATCTGCTACCGCCGAGCCGTCAAGCTGGATCTTCTAGCCCACAACAACCCCAAATGAGATGCGGTCTTAGCCACGCAAGGAGTCGGTCACGCTACGACCGTGACATCCTCGGCGTGCCGCGGCGCCGGTTCTACGTCGGCGTCGCCAACGCCAGGTCGACGACCCTCGCGAACCCGAGTACAGCGGCCGGCTGCGCCGGTCGCGGCGCAGGGCGACGAGCCGACCCTTGCGGTCTGACCGTGGCCCTCACGAGCTGGCGGCGTCGCGCTCGCGCATCGTCCGGGCCTGCGGGCGTACGCCGGCCGCGGCCGTGCTCCAGATGCCGCTTCCGGTGGGGAGCCCGGGTCTCAACCTCCACAACCTGCCGTTCCCATCCGAGGGCCGTGGCGGCGATGACATCCCCGCGTCTGCGCTCCGTCGAGCGCGGCCCAACTTCCGTGCCCGCGCGGCGACCACGTCGAGTAGGTGCCCGCCCAGCGCCGGGGTGGCCGCTCGGCTGCACCGAGGATCGCGAAGCCCGGCGACGGGGGTGGGTAGCCCAGCAGCACCACGCTCGGCGTGCCGTCCGCGGCAACCAGCCTCTACTCGAGGTTCCGGCGAGGCGTGCCTGACCTCCGTCGCGAGTCGAGAACTGACCGAAAAATCTCGGCCGCGGCTCCCCGATCTTGATGGTTTTCGGCCACGTACCAATCGAACCCCAACGACAGGTGGGGATGATGCAGGAGGAGGTACTTTGTGGAACCCGTTTCTCTCGCGACGGCGGTGGCTGCGGCCACAAGTGTGATCGGCACGGTGGTCACGATTTGGGCACGCAGCCGGGTCACGTGGCAGCAGGCCCGGGAGCGAGCCCGTGCCGACCACATACGCCACCTCCCACCGGGAAGCCGGCTGGTCGATCTCGGCTCCCGCGGACTGACCATCGAAGTCGGCGGCAGCCCGCTCTCAGACGATCCGACTGCCCATGGCCAGCGATGAACACCAGCCGGATGCGGCGGGCGCCCCCCTTCGACCTGACTACTCCTCCCGAGCTGGGGCCATCAGGATGGAGGCAATGCGCGCCCAGTGGATCGCCTTCTACGACGCCGAGTGGGCGCTCGTGATCCGGTTCGTCATGAAGGCCGGCCCGGCCAGCCTTGAGGACGCCCGTGACGCGGCGCAGGAGGCGTTCGTCGAGTCGTGGCGCGAAATGGCCACGCGGCCCGATGAGTGGTCAGGGGTCAACTCACGCGGGTGGATCCGCACCGTGGCGCTACGCCGATTCCGCCGGCCACCCGGGCCGCGTCGCCGTCCCCTCATTGAGCCGGGCGTGGCGATGCCGAACCTGCCCGCGCCCCCTGTGGAGCCAGGCGAGTACACCGTGCAGGTCCACACCGTGCTCGACGCCCTCAGCCGCCTGGAGCCCATCGAACAGGAGGTGATGGCCTTCCTCACCGACGGATTCCGGTTAATCGACATCGCCGGCCTCGTCGACCTCACCGAGCAGAAAACCCGGGACGTAGCCCGCTCCGCAAGAGCGAAGCTCAAATGCCACCTCGCCGCAACCGCCACCTTGGAGGGAGGAGCACAGGATGAACGTCGGCGATCCTGAACACCACCACCTCAATGACGACCAGCTCGATGCGCTGCTGGCCGCCGCAGACCGCGAACTTCTGCAGCACATCCAGACCGAAGCCGACCCCACGGCCACCCTCCTCGCGGTCATGACTGGTACTGCGGCCGAAGCCTCAGTACCGCCGCCTAGGCAGTCCGAGCGCGGCGCGCGCAAGCACCACGATCACACAGCCGGTCAGATCACCTGGCGCTTCAACGTGCGTCGTCTCGCCCGCGACGTTGAAGTCGCATACCGCCTTGCCTGCGAGCTGACCCCGATCTGCGACCGCCACCTCGCGCTCTCCATCTACAACCTCCTCGAGCGCGTCCTCGACCTAGACCTCAACCTCGACCTAGACCGTGGCCTTTTCGACGTGCTCACTTGCGCCCGCGACCAGGCCCGCTACCTCGCCGACAACTTGGTCCTCGGCCTTGACCGTGAGCGTGTCCCCGCGCTTGTCCGCAACCTCTTCAGCGCCCGTCGCCGCGCCCGCGACCTTTCCTTGGTGGGTGGTGAGATCGACGCCTCCGGAGCCGACCTTTCTCGTCTGGAGATAGACGACCTTGACCTGGTAGCTGGCGTGGTGTGGACGGCTGGCACGGTCTGGCCGCCAGAACTCCGAAGCCGAATCCTGGCCCGATCCAGAGAGATCTGCGCCGGCGTGTTCCAGGTGAGCAACGGCACCGAGAGGACCTCCTTGTTTACCGATCGGTGAACCGAGTTGCAGCGCCCGACGTCGCGCATCGTGCCCGAGGCCCACCGACGAAGACGGAAGCGTCGGGCGGGCGGCGCGAGGCTGGCCACGGCGGCGGAAATCAGGTCGGCGATCGGGCCCACGATGACGGCGCGGTGCGGCGCACTGTTGATGGCGGTCCCTACTGCGAAGCGGCCGTCGTTGCGGGCTCGGCTGGCGGGGTGCCGCAGCAGTTCGGGCAGGATGTACTCGGTCGCGGTGACGATGCTCCGTCTTGGATGGATGCTGGGCGTGCAAGGCTGCCAGCGGCGGGTCAGCTCGGCGGTGGCCGGCTCGGTCAGCGACGCGTGGCGCAGTTTCCAGTTGTTCGCGCGCCCCGCCGGAAGCCCGGTCAGCTGGAACTGCTCGACGAAGACCTGACCGGCGTCGGTGAGCAGGATCTGCGGGGCGTCGTCGGGGACTGGCTCGGGCGCGGCCTGCAGGCAGCCACTGCCGCCGACCAGCTTGAACGAGATAGTTGACAACGCAGTTCCGTCTATCGCACTTTTCGGAGACCGTCCGGCACAATCGTAGTTCGACCTAAGAGCTAAATATCGACCTTGACCCCCTTCCGAGCGAGCAGGATTCGGTACAGGTGGACCGGCCAGCCCTTGTCATCGGATTTCAACCGCAGCATCTTCTTCCAGTATTTCGAATATGATTCGTCGAGTTTACGCCCTTCGACACCTTCCCCCGGATTGACGGCCAAGTAACGTGCACGAACCCAGACCGGACGCCCGACAAGTATCAGATCGAAAGGTATTTCACTCAAGATTCCACCAGGCTCGATCCGATACGATTCGTAAATATGCGCCAACCATTCAGTGTATTTTTGTTCCATTAGCGCAACGCGCGCGTAGTTGCTTGAGGGAAGCGGCATTTCCCGATATGGCGAAGCAATCTTGTATGCAACCATTCCGACCGGCTCTCCCCAGCGTCCGGGGAACTCCTTGTTTTCTTCGATCCAGGACAGCACATCCAAGGCAGCCGAGTTAGCCACACCCCTCACATTCTCTGGATGTATATCCTGAATCGACATGTCAAAGTTGCCCATGCTGCCAAAGAGGCATACCGCAACCCGAGTACCATTTACCTGAAGGTCGGAAAACAATGTAACACGACCAGTCCCCGTCGGCCCGCCCTCATTCGAACCCCATGCAGTCGCGTAGACCGTACCGGATCCGGCCATCAATGCATTGCCCACCTCCGAAAGGGTGGCCGGGTCGACATGGACATGCTCCGAAAACCGAATCTCGATCTCCGTGGCTACCGCATGGCGCCCAGACCTGGCCGCCGCTTGTTCAAGACTTAACTTCAGTCCAATAATCGGCAGACCCAACTCTATGCTCTTCACCGCCGGCCGTGACCGCGAGACAGTATCCCCGACGAGGTCGTCGATCGCTCGCTGCGACCAGTAGGTGTACCGGTACGGCGCAAAGGATCCCGACTGCATGAAAGGACGAGCTGGTTCACCTCACAGCTCGAATTTACCCCCGCCGGTCAGGATTGCGCCAAGTGCCAGCAGGAGAATGCCAACCAAGACGACGGAGGTCACTACTTCAGGCCAGTACCGACCACCAGGCCCGAACCAGCCGACCACGGCTAAGAGGACGCCTACCATTCCGAAGGCAGACGAACCTAGCCGAGCAGCTTTAGGCGCCCGCCAGTAGATGGCTGTGATTACGGCCACTTCGACTACCACAAGGACGGCTGCGATCTCTGGCTCCAGCGCGCCCACCCACAGCAGGAGCCCTACCCAGATCAGGGTGTAGGCAAGTGTCGCGAAACCGAGCCGGACATGCTTATAGAAGATTCCGGCCAGAAAGCATGCCTGCCACGCTGCCATTACCACAAGTGACACTATCGGGTTCACGATGCAACACGCTCCGATCTTCCCAGTAACCTTGCTACGCGAGGGTCGCAGTGTCGCATGACCGATTTCCCTAGAAGCGAACGTTGTCGATTGACCTCTACGTGCGCCAACCTCGGATATACGAAGCTCCTGTCACGGCGTTCCATGATGGCAGTTCGCATTCCTGAAGGTCTCAGCGCACGCCTGCGCCTCGACCGAACGGCAACCCGAGTAGCCATTGCTGCGAACGTTGTGCGTGGCGATCCTCAAACCAAGGCTGCCACCTGCGCTCCGCAGCCCCACTCAGCGTCAGGTACCGCTGGCTATGAGCCGATCGGATCAGATATCCAATTCCGTCAGGGCTGTCCTCCAAACGCCATCGCTGCCAGGGCTCACGGTTAATTTCCCACATCACTGGCTTAACGTCACCAGTCGTGGGAACGGTTGCGTCGAGGGCTAGGCCGTTAGCCACTGAGACGATGAGCGTCTGACCGGCGATCCCGCTTGGTCGCAGCTCCCACATTTGATGTTGAAGGCCGTGCGGCGTCCACATATGCGGAGCGGCACCAAGATCACTGCCAAACGCCGTGTCGATCGCCAACCCACAAGACCTGTTGATGATCAAGCACGGTCCACTCACCTTTGACTTGCGTTTGAAGATCGTGCGCACGTCATCGGTTCCGATTGACAAGCCAGGCAACCGCAGCTCGACCTTGACAGGACTCATGCGGACGTTATCGCTTGCCAGGGGAACAAACGTTTCATAGATACCAGAACGAGATCACGTCGTAGCACCAGACGGTTGCGCGGTCTTCCCTGAGGCGGTCAGCTGCGGACTGCCTGGTGACCGACGCAGAGCAGCAGTTCGGCCGTACTGACGACCTACGCGCAAACAGCATCTTTCCAGCGCCGACGCGATGCCTTGGCCTGGCAAATTTTACCCAACTGGCAAGCACTCCGAGCCAGTCGACCGCCGAACGCCCAGTTCTGAAAGTCGACGGCCTGGCCGTCCGCACTGACCGCGACCACCACGCTCATGGTGGGGATCAACGCCACGGTCAGCAACGGCCTACGCAGACTTCACCTCGCTTCGAGGATCCCAACCCGAGCCGGCCCAACAACCCGACCAGCTCGCCACGCTCCTCCCCCGGCTGATCCAGCTCCGCGACCAGTAACGGCGCCAAGAACTCCACCGAACCGCGAGGCGCGACGAAGGCGGCGAGGGTGGCGGCGAACAGGCTGTCGGCGACCCCGGCCTGGCTCCCCACCCCGGCGTCCACTGAGAGCTGTTCACCGACGCCACTGGGGAGGGGCTCTGGTGGTCAGTGTAGGAGAGGGGCTCGGCGCTTTCGTTGTGCCCCGCACGCTGGCCGAGCCGATGTCGCCCGTCTGGCTCATCTGATACGAGGTGAACGGCAAGGCAGTGCATAGGCGACCCAGCTGCGACGCCGGACTAACCGACCTCACCGCAACGGGGCCCACGAGCCCTCTCGCTGAACACGATCCGGCGGACCCCACCGTCTATGAAGATGCCACGCGCGGGCGACACCACTCGATCGTTGCCGCGGCGGAGACCAGGCAAGGGCTATCGTAACCACCCATGGCCGGGCTTTCGCAGTTGAACCGCGCGTTGACTAAGATCCCCTCGCGGGCTGAGAAGCGAGACACCAAGGAGCTGCGAGAGACCTTCGTTGACTCGGGCGTGGCCGACCTGCTGGACATGGTCGATCATCAGGTCCTTTACGGTCGACGCGGCACGGGCAAAACGCATGCCGTCTCCTACCTGGTCGCAGAGGTCAACTCGCGAGGAGACGTCGCCCTGAACATCGACCTGCGCACCGTCGGCTCGCCCGACGGCCTGCTGGATCCGGCAGCCGCACCGCTCTCCCAGCGGGCATCCCGGCTACTAGTAGACATGCTCGGACAGGTTCGTGACGGCCTTCTCGAAGCGGTACTTTCCGACGAAGAGTTGGTCAGCGACGGTGCCTTTGTTGACAAGCTGGACGAGTTGCTCCTGGCTATCACCAACGTCGAGGTAACTGGCGACGTCGAACTGTCGCGAGAAGCCGAGAGCAAGGCGGCTAGCAAGAGCGGCGCCAGCATGAAGGCCTCGCTGGGCTCCAGCCCAGGACTCGAAGCCCAACTGACGGGCGAGCGTTCCAATGAAGGTCGTGACCTCCTGCGCGAGACACGCCGAGGCGCGGAACGGCTCAGCCTGAACTTCAGCGACGTCGCCCGATCTCTCCGCGAACTGGCGAAGACGCTGTCGAGCCGGCGGATCTGGTTGATCTTCGACGAGTGGAGCAGCGTTCCGCGGGACATCCAGCCGTACCTCGCCGAGTTTCTCGTTCGCTGCGTACTGCCGCTCCAGCCGTTCACCGTCAAGATCGCCGCGATCGAGCAACAGAGTACGTTCCGCATCACGACGGCCGGCGATGAGACGGTCGGCATCGAACTCGGAGCGGACGTCGGAGCCAACCTCAACCTCGATGACTTCATGGTCTTCGAGCAGAACCAAGAGCAGGCCCGCACGTTCTTCAGCAACTTGTTCTTCAAGCACCTGACGTCAGGCGCCGACGAAGACATGCAAATCGCAGGCCTTGAGCGAGCCATTGACCTTATTCGACTGGGGTTCACCGATACTCGGGCCTTCGACGAGCTCGTTCGCGCCTCAGAGGGTGTCCCTCGGGATGCGATCTACATTGCAGCGAAAGCTGCGATGCAGGCCCGAGACAGCAAGATTTCCGTTCCGATCGTCCAGGACGCTGCGCGAGCGTGGTACCAGTCCGATAAGGCTCGCGCACTTCGCGCGCATCCCGAGCCGGATCGCCTCCTGAAATGGCTCATCGACAAGGTCATCCGCGCCAAGAAAGCCCGCGGATTCCTTGTCAACGAACGCGACGCCGACGATCCAGTCCTCCTCGCACTCTTTGACGCCCGCGTACTTCACATTGTTCGACGTGGCTACTCAGCCCAAGATCAGCCCGGCGAACGCTTTGATGTATGGGTGATCGACTATGGCGCCTATGTCGACCTGATCCACACGACCTACGCTCCCCAAGGTCTGCTGCCTTTCGATGGAGAGAACGGCGAAGAGCAGCACATCGGACTGGATGTTCCAGTCCAAGATCTCCGGGCAATTCGGCGCGCAATCCTTGACCTCAACGATTTTCGAACACAAGGCGGAATTTAGGCGAAGTCCGTGCCGCCCAGCGGCGCAGCTACGACTTCACCCCGCTTAGCTCGCCTTCACCCCGCCTGTGGAGTCGACGCACTCCCGTCGACTTGATCTCCGGCACGGTCCGAGGTCAACGCCACCGAGCGAACGCGGCGAGAACTGCCGACACGAGCAGACCGGCCGCGACAGCCACTAGAACGATCGGTTTAGAAATGACATAGAGGCTGCCCAGACGTGCCATAACGGCGTCACAAACGGCGACCAGCACCTGGTTGCGATCCCCGGAGCGCGAGGTCTGCGGAGGCTGGTCTCCGCTGTTCGACGCAAGGTTCATGTAGTTCTAGATTCGCAGCAGTGAAATCTGTGCAATCTCGCGGAAACCCCTGCACATGCCCGGCACATGATCGTCAGGCAAGCTAGTGGAGATTTGGCACTGTGCCTCGGACACGACGGAGCCGGCCTCCCATCCGACACGCTTCTGAACCGGCAGAAGATTCAACCAGCGGTCGGAGTCATGGCCGTTGCTCATTCCTCAGTTCAGCTAGCATTGCCGACGTTGCCAGTCGTATCCGTCTCCGAGTTCACCTGATGGAGTGATCTTACGCAGCCTTACGACATGCCACAGCTTCACCCTGGCCTTGAGTTCGTCCACACCGTCGAGGTGATCGAGCGGACCATGCGGTCACGCGCTCGCTAGCCGGCGGAACCGCTGCACTATCGCGACAAGAAGGGACATGGTCGACCAGTGACCTGACATAAGAGCTGTTATCGGCACATCTGACGGCTTTGATCGCTCTCGATCAACGTCTGCGTGAGCCGGGCTCGCGGAGCGTGTCCCCGAGCAGAGCGGCAGCGACGCGGGTGGGGCGACGACCGTGCACCCGGAGCTGCCACAGGCACCGCACGTTCGCCATGTCACTCTTTCCAGTGAAACCGGGCGAAAGAAACCAACCACCTGTAGGGTTTCGCGACGGTGTAGCCAGCCATGGCCGCAAGGGGAGGACCGTTGACGTTCAATCTTGACCACGTCGTGCTCGCCCAGCTTGACGTGCCCGACGTTGCCACCGCGAACGCACAGCTGAACGAACTGCTGCAACCCGGCGGGCAGCGAGTAGAGCCCGCCGCTGAATACGAAGCCCGGGACTCCACCGGCACGATCAGGGTCGCAGTCGACGCGCGACGTCAGTTGACCAGCGTCGACATCCAGCTCAGCTGGGCGACTCAGATTCCCGCCGCGCAGTTCGCCGCAGTGCTGTTCCAGACCTACATCACCGCCATCCAGCGCGCGATGGTCGTCGAACTCGCGAACGCCCAGCCGCGGGCTGCGGCTCTTCCGGCGAGCGAGTCTCCCGTTGCCGATGACGGTTCTCGATCGTTCGACGAGTGGAACGCCGTGATTCGTGCACGGATGAGCGACGTCGACGAGCAACTCGAGCGTATCCATCGCCTTGAGGCGAACCAGCCGGCTCCGACGGTTCGCGACGTCCGCAGTCCGCGCGGGTTCTTCGTGCTGCACCTGCGGGGCGGCAGTCCCGCCGGCCTGACCGGCTCGGCCAACGCGTTGACCAACGCCGGCGCGGACCGGCTCCGACTGGACCTCCTCGAGGTGTTCGCGGCCGCCGGACTGGCCTCGCCGGTTGACGAGCCGGCTCCCCGGTCCGCGCGACAGCCGTTGCCCGATGACGACGAGGAACCTTTCGAGTTCCGCTACGACGATTAGGGGGTACTGACGATGGTCGGCTACAAGGTGATCACCTCGGCAGTGCGCGCCGAGGGAACGAAGTGGCGTGGGTTCGCCGACACCGTGAACAAGGTGAACCCGGTCGTGAAGAACGCGACGCTGGGCTCGACGGCGTTTTTCGTCGGCGACCCTCTCACGCTGGCCAGTGAACTGCTGAACGCGTCGTTGCTGAGCGACACCTACGAATCGTTGCGCAAGTACGTGGAGACAGCCCTCGACGGTGCTGTCCTGGAGTTCGACCAGATCGACGACGCGCTGCAGAAGACAGCCGGGATGTACGACCTGGCCGAGGAAGTCACCGAAGTCGACCTGAAGAAGATTTACGGAACGGCGCAGAAGTAGACATGACCACGCCATCGGGCCCCGAGGCCTTCACCGGACCACTCGACACGATGTTCGGCACGGTCGAGGGCGAGATCCGGAAGATCATCGACAAGTACAACGCCGCGGTCGGGCACATCAACGACTGGAAGTACGTCCTGGGTCCGGTCATGATCTGGATCTCCGACGAGGTCAAGAAGCTGCGCGAAGCCCTGGACAAGGTCGTGAAACTCGTGCAGTACGCCGCCGAGCACCACATGCCGGTCGTGTCGCTGATCGTGCAGAGCTTCAACTGGCAGGACCACGTGCAGAAGGACATCGCCACCATGGTGGGCTCGGTGGAAAGCCCCGCCGACCCCAACCTCGCCTACTGGGAGGGTGCGGCCGCGACCGAGTACCGCAACCGCGCCAAGGTGCAGCGCGACGCGGTGGACGCGATCGGCGGCCAGGGCGGGAAGGCCGACGCCATCAGCAAGTGGCTGATGAACATCGCCCAGCTCAACGTCGAGTTCATGACCGGGCTGGTGAAGATCGTCGCCGACTTCCTCGGCGCGCTGGTGTCGGCCGCGATCGAAGCTGCGACGGTCGTCGAGATCCCCGCCGCCGTCATGGACGTCTCCGGCGCGGTCGGCGGAATCGTCACCGCCGGGATCAACCGGCTGGGCGAGATCGCCACCCGGCTGATGCAGACCCTGGACCAGATCCGCGACGCCAAGAGCCTGATGAACGACCCCCGGCTGCCCGGAGGCCAGTGGCCGCAGGCGGTCAACCTGTGACGCGGGAGACGCAGCCGTGAACGCACCGGTCCCCCAGGGCTTCCCGCCGTACCACGGCGGCGGTCCGCCGCCGCCGAAACGCGGCCTCGCCACCGGCTGGATCATCGCGATCGTGGCCATCGGCATCGTCGTCGTGGTCGGCCTTGCCGTCGGCGTGTTCGCCGTGCTGCACCGTGGCAGCAGCTACGACGAGGTCGACGGCAAGTACGGGTCCGCGCCGCTGGCGAGCTGTGACGACGTCGCCGGCCGGGCAGCAAACCTGCCGCGGAAGAGCTCCGACATGCCGTTGCAAGGGAGCAAGGGCTGGCTGTGCACCTTCACGGACTCGGCGAACGCGGTGACGGTTCATCTCGATGTCGAGGTGAACAGCGTGCAGCGCCAGCGCACCGGATTCGACGTCTATACCTCCTCCGGCGGCTACGTGCTCGACCCGGCGGTGCATCTGGGCGAGAGCGCGGCGTGGGGGCCGGCGCCCCGGGGAACGACGTGCGACCTGGTCGTCTTGGACAGCAACGCAACGTTCAAGGTCGGGATCTCTGACTGGAAGACGCCCGCGGATGACACGCAAGCCTGCAAGGACAGGGTGAAAGCCATCGCGCAGGCGTTCTACGACGTGATGCAGCCGCACTGATGCCCGTTCTGCGTTGGCCTGAACGGGCCGGCGCGCGGTGCGGTACCAACGGACGTCATGACCCGGCTCCAACTCGCGAAACCGTGGTCACAGGCCGGCGATATACCGCCCCACAGGATCACACGACAGATCGCGCAGCGGTTAACCTGCTGTGGCCGCTCAAAGGCTTGCCAGAGCAACCCGGTCACGACCGTCCCGCTTACCCCTGTAGAGCGCGTTGTCGGCTGCCTGGACGAGTACGTCCAGGTCGGGTTCGGGGATCGCGGGGTAGATGGCAGCTCCGACGGTGACCGTCAACGGGATGGGTTCACCGGTGGGCGCGGTGATGCGGAGAGCTCGGATCCGGGTGCGGATGCGTTCGGCGATGGTGCGGGCTTCGGCTTCGTCGACGCCGGGCAGCAGGGCTGCGAACTCTTCTCCGCCGTAGCGGCCGACAGCATCGCCCCGGCGGACGGCCTTGGTGAGCACGGTGGCGACCTGCGCGAGGACGTCGTCGCCGACAGGGTGGCCGTGTGTGTCGTTGATGCGCTTGAACCAGTCCAGGTCGATCATCAAGACACCGACCCGACCGTTGGTCGTGTGGGCACGGTCCACAGCGTTCCTTGCCTGCTCGTGCCATGTGACTGCGTTGAGGAGTCCTGTGCGCTGGTCGGTGCGCGCGGCGACCTTGTACTGGTCGAGCTGGACACATTGGTGTAGCGCGAACGTCGGGACGATCATCAACAACGCCGCAGGCGACCACCACAGCAGCGCGAGCGCGACGAACACCCCCAGCGCGAGCTGGGCGACCTCGAGCAGGTTGTCCGAGGCACTGCCGATTACCTGCCGCGGGTGCTCGATAGGTACCGTCCAGGCGATCACCGTGCCGACCAGCGCGGTGTTGACTGTCCACTGCGTTCCGCCGGCGGCCACCACCGCCGCCAGGTCAGCCAAGCCCGGCCGGACACCGGCAGTGAGATAAGCAAGGTGTTCGTGGGTGCCGGTCAACTGCAGCACCGCTATGGCTCCGGTAGCGGACAGGGCAAGAGTGGCGGCGGTGAACACGGTTCGGTGCGGTGGACGGAACGCGTCGAACCGGTTAACCAGCACCCACCGGTGCCCGTAGATCACGGCAACCAGGAGCAGCTCAAGGGCCAGCGGGAGGGCGATGGCGCCGGCGAAGATCCACACGCTGCACAGGTCGACATACGGCGAGTTCGACCGGTCGCGGCGTCGGCGCTCGATGAGGTGCGAGGCATGCAGGTGCAGCATCGCCGCGGCCGCGAGCCAGCCCGCCGTGGCCCACGCTCGTGGCTCGGGCACCGTCCGCGCCGCGAAGAACAGCACACCGAGCGCGGCCAGGTCGACGAGCAGGACGAGGGCCTGCACGCGTCTGGGCAGCGTCCATAGCTTCCATCGTGGTGGTGACCAGGTTCTGGGTGTGATCTTGTGGTCGCTCATCGCAGTGCCTCCCCGCGCCGCTCTGTGCCGGTAATCACATGCTCGCCAAGGGTAGTCGCGTTGCAGTCGGGTGTCAGCCATTTCCCGACATCGCCACGCCTCTAGGCGGCTGAGACCATTCCCCTGTATCTGTCACCGGACATACCGCACGGAAGGCAGGGCTGATGAGCGACAAGGGCTGGTGAACCACCACGACCGCCACGTCTCCCCCGCCCATCTGGAAGGAGCGCGCCATGAGCGACAAGGGCTGGTAAACCCACCTGCGACCACGACATCTCGAGGTCAGGATTCAGCGGGGAGGACAGCTGAGATCGCCGCCGGTTCCCGGCGCGACCAGACCGCGGCTGCGGCGAGCGCGACCAGCGCTCCCGCGGTCCCCGCCCATGCAATCGCCGTCACCGCGCCGACCTGCTGCGCGAGCACCCCACCGAGGACAACCCCGATCCCCTGGCCAGCGATCATTCCGGTCCGCGCGAACCCCAGCGCCCGCCCCCGCACCGACGGCGGCGTCAGCTGCACGAACGTCGCACCCGCTGTCACCTGGTAGGCCGAGCACAACCCGGACACGAACAGCAGGGCCAGCGCCATTCCGAGCCCTGGCTGGGCCCAGTACGCCAGCAGCGGGACCGATGTCCCGACCGCAAGAATGCCCAGCGCGCGGACCCGCGCTCGTCGTGGCACCAGGCGCAGCAGCAGCGCCCCGACGACGGCACCGGCCGGTTCGGCCGCGAGGATCACACCGATCCAGCCGCCGGCCGCGCCGACCTGCTGTGCGAACGGCACCGCGAGCCCTTCGGGTACGACGGTGAACAAGGCCAGCCACCCCAGCCACACCAGCGTCCGCAGCCTGCGGTCCTTGGCCACCAGGACCGCGCCAGCGGCGACTCGGTGCCACCCCGACACGATGACCGGCCCGCCGTCACCATCTGCGCCCGGCGGGTAGGGGCCGAGCCCGGCCTGGATCAGTACAGCGGAGACGGCGAACGTCACAGCGTCGATGGCCAGCGCGGTGTGTGCGCCCACGCCGACCACGACGAACGCGGCAGCCGCGAACCCCAGCACCAGGCACAACTGCGTCGTGACCTGCAGCACCGCCTGACCCGCCTCATACCGGGCGCCCAGCATCTCCGGTAGCACCGCGCCCTGCGCCGCCGAGAATGGTGCCTCGAACAGCTGGACCAGCACTAGCAGCACAGCCAGCAACCACAACGGCACCGCCGGCACAGCCATGACCGCGACCAGAGCGGCCCGAGTCACGTCGCAGGCCACCATCACCAGGCGACGCGGGAATCGGTCAGCCAACCACGACAGCAATGCCCCTGAGATCAGGGCGGGCAGCATCGACAGCGCGTACGTCGCGGCGCTCCACGCCGCAGAGTCCGTGCGTTGGAAAACCAAGATCGTGAGCGCGACCCGGGCCAGCTGGTCCCCGGCGACTGAGAGCAGTCCGGCCAGCCATACCAGCTGGAACTCTGGCACGCCGAAGGCGCGCAGCGTCCCTGCTCGTCGCTGACCAGCCATCCCCACCCCACAGGCCGTCACGCACAGCTCCTCAAGGAACGCTGACGGTAGTACTCCCCATCGCGTTCCGCCACCGCCTGTCGACCTGAACATCGTCACCGTCAGAGTCAGAAGGTGGTTGCGCCGCGGATACCGGATGCGGGCGCGTCGCCTAGCGTGACCAACGAGTTCCGGCTATGCGCGGCCGGTCCAATGGACCCTGCCGGGTGGTTTCATGGGCACCTTCGAGGGATGCCGCCGCGTCGCGGTTCCGCCGCAGATCGTCAGGCACTACAAGGATCCAGTCGGTGTCCGGCGTCTCGGCAGGTTCGGGGGGCCGACGCCCTGCCGGGTCCGGGCACCGGCGCGTCACTCAACTCGGTGATCGTCGGCCCGAGGCGTCATTCCGGCCGCGTCCCGCCCTCTTATCTGGTGCTGAGGTGATCGGTCCGGCACGCCCCCCGACCGTCCCGATTGCCGGCGGTTTGGCTCGGCGGCAAGACGCCCCCCGTTTGCCGCCGAGCCATACCTCCACGACACGACCCCGACGCGTGACGCTGGCGCACGTCATGCCCTAACAATCAACCACCTGCGGATTAAAGCGCAGCTCCTACAGATTAGCGATCGCAAGCATCGCCGCTTTGAGCACTTCTACCTGCGAAAATGCGCTACGTCCGCATCTTGCGTTTTCCCTCTGAATTGCCGGGCCGGCCAGGCCTTCGCCCGATCCACCGTGCTTGCATGCTCCGCCTAGCGCAATGACACCCCGATGAAGCGACTTCGCAACAGCGCAACGTGCCGGCAGTTCACCTCCTAGAGCCCATTCGCTGTAACGGCAAGCACGAAGTGCACTCTCAGAGTGACCTCACCTCACTCGAATGTGTTCAAATGTTCGCACTCAACTACTCGTTCGGTCGCTGTTGAACAGTCAGTGCTTCTGATCTGCTGATCGGATGCCCTTGATTCCTCAACGTGGCGACGCCACGAAGACCGCTGACTCCATCGAAGAGTTCTGGAACGGATGGAGAGCTGAGCGTCGCGAAAGCGGAGTCACCATGGATTCAGTCGCGGCGCGCTCCAACATCAGCAAGACCGTCCTCTACGAACTCGGCAAACCCGGGAAAAAGGCGTTTCTTGACAATGAAGAAGCCGTGAGAGCGCTGATGACCCTGGCCAAACTGCCGGAGGATGAGTGCGATGCCCAGGTCGCCCGCTACCGGCGACTGCGTGCAGCAGACACCACCACCGACGGCACGCCAGCACCGACGCGCCTGTCCTGGCGGCGCCTGGCGCTGATCCTCGGTGCCGCGGCCATCCTCGTCGCAGCCGGCTACGTCAGCGCACTGCTGTTCCAACCAGACGAATCGCCCTCCGCCGGCGTCCCCTACGCCGCGGTCAGCGTGCAGAACATGGTCGCGCTCGGCGAGAGCGACCTGCGGCCGGACTCGACGCCGGCATACCTCTCCACCGAGCGGGTGTCTCGCTGCGCGACCCCGACGAAGAACTGCAAAGTGGCCGGCACCGAGATGGACACTGGAGTACTGCTCGTGGCGACGTGCCAAGCCGAGGGTGAGGAGTTAGTGAACTTTAACCTCGACTCCACCTCTCCGGAGAACCCGAACCGGGCGCGGTCCAAGCGCTGGTACGACGTGCGCCTCCCCGACGGCCGCACCGGGTTCATCAACGAGGTCTACCTCGCCCCGCACGATCGCGGCGGACTCGGTCTGCCCAGCTGCCCACGAGCCTGACCACGTCCGGGACTCCGCCGAACGTCCGGCGGAGCCCCGGACCAGCGAAAATCTCGACCAGCAGTGGTTCATTGATCTCAGCGGGCACCCGCTCGCTCCTCACCCGGCAACGGCTCCGGAAGCCTCCCGCGTCTTCGGGACTCTGCCCCGTCACGGGCCTTCCGAAGATCAGCCGCGCGCTGATGGGGATGTGGTAGCACCAATGATGAGAGGGATGGACTATGCGGTTGACGACGTCGAGGCTGGCCAAGGCCGCCGCCGTTGCACTACTGCCGCTGGCGGTGGGCGTGACGGTCGCTCCTGCCGCGCACGCGAGCTGGAGCGAGGCAACGAGCTGGACGGGCGACGAGGTGAACATCCGCGACTGCAACCACCCGAAGCAGACCCCCAACGCCACCTACTGCCAGTCGGTCGCCAAGATGCCGCCGGGCACCACGGTGCACATCGTGTGCCAGGCGCGCGGAGCGACGGTCATCAACGACAACGTGTGGGACTACGTGGTCTGGGACCACGGCGGCGTCCGAAGTGAGGGCTACACGTCGAACTACTACCTCAGCACCAACCCCCGGAGCCCGTACTGGCTCCCGGGGGTCGACACCTGCAGCTGATCCGCCCTCGTTGTTCCGGGACCGGGGTTCCCTGGTCCCGGAACAACCCCCGTCGGTGGGCAGCCTGAGGCGGTGAACGAAAGGCGCAAATCGAACATCAATCGGCGCCCATCAGCCGCCCTTGAACTGCCCGATGATGATCGCGATCAAGGCGACACAGACGGCGTCAGCGATCAGTCATCGGCCCAATTATTGGTCCACGAACCAAGGAGACATGCGATGTCCAAGAGGCCCACCCAGACCATCACGTCCCGCGGCCGTCGCGCGCTGGCCGCAGTTGGTTCCGCTGTCACCGCAACTGCTGTTGCCGGCACGCTTCTGGCGACCGCAGCGCCAGCATCGGCCGCCGATGGCTGCACCTACGGCGGCTACCCGGTGGATCGCTGCGTCCACGTCGAAGGTAGCGGCACCTACGTGAACTACGTGACCGGCACGATCAGCTACCAGACCGGCCAGTACCTCGAGATCGAGGTCTGGGGTGACGGTATCTACTACCGCGGGCACGGCTCGCCGGGCACACCGTCTGACACCACTGCGGTGCAGATCAACGTCAACCGCAACCTCGCCAACGGCAGCTGGGTGTGCGTCGCCGCCCGATGGGTGGACGGTACGCAGGTCTCGCCAGCGTGCCTGCAGATCCACGGCTAACCGACCGCTACCGCAGTGGCACCCCTCTGACAAGGACGCCACTGCTCCGCGTCAAGCAGCCGAGATGTGAAATGAGGCGCGACATGAAACACGCCGAGTCACTCACCCTGCAGGGCTCGATCCACGCCGGCACCCGTCTCGCAACGTTGTCTCGTGCTGCCATGACCGCCTCCGTCCCGGCCGCCTAGCTCCCGCAGATCGACAGGCCGCTGGTCTCCGCGGGTAACCACGGTAACCCGAACAGCCCAGCCGACCACTCAACTGCCGCGACCGTCCGCCGGAATCCGTCACCGAGGCGCTACCTCGTCCACCTACAGAGGTCCGCGGACTGCGACGTCGGCTGAAGTCTCGTGACGTTGCCGAACATCCCCCGGTCGGGTGTTCATGATCCGTAACCTCGTCACGGACTGCGGGAGCGCAGGTTTCACCGGTGTGTGCGTTGTCGGGACCGTGTGCGGGACCGGTACTCATCGACGGCTAGGGAGCCGGAGGACGCCACCAGGGGATACGGTGTGCCGGGCTCGCGTAGGGGCGAGCCCGGCATACCACAAATGTCGCCGCCGACGACGAGGTCGACGGCGAAGTCTCGGTGCTGCAACTCGTGCGCAGACGCCGACGACGAGCGTCGACGTCGTAACAGCTGTGCGCACCGGGTCGACATCGGCACTGCGGCACCCGCCGCGGGCCTGGGACCGGCGACAGCTTTCCTCCCCCGAGACTGCCGCCGGCCCCGGGCCTTTTCACCATCTCGCCGGTTTCGACCGCGCCTTCGCCCGGGTTGCGGACGTCGAGCCAGTAGGCACCGGCCCTCCGGAAGCTGCCGCCGCACACGACTCGTGCCACACCCGAAAAGGAACCTGCTACAGGTGATGATCGATGCGCGATGATCCTGTCGAGGATGCACCGGAGGTGGGGCGTGTGACAGGCGAACGCCGGGTGCGGCTGGTCGTCTCCAGCCGCGAAGTCAGTATCTCCGCTGAACCGGACAGCGAGGTGCTGCGATACCCCGGGATCAGCGTCGTTCGTGTCCAAGACGGGCAGCCGGTGACGCAGACCTGGGTGCCGCTGGGCACCTTGCCCAGCTTCGCCGACGACGAGACCTTGATCGCGGCCTGGCGCGCGGCCCTGCAGTGGCGACAGGCCTGCGCTTAAGCGCAGCGGCGGCACACCCGCCGAGCTCAGCGTCCCGCATCCGCCTGGTCGGCCGCCGATGCTCTGGACCTCCTGCACGGTCGTGACGGCGATCGTCACGGCGATGGACGGAGTAGCTTCGGTGGCGCCGGCTCGGCTCGCCGCAGCCGCTGTGCACGGCGGTGGTGCGGGCGCTACCGGGACATCCATAACCGGGGCTCTGAGCTGTTCGACATCGTTGAAGACTGTCACACTTTTGGATGTCAAGGTGTTCGTCAAAGCGTACTAGTGTATGTCATTGCTGATTAGCGGCTATCAGGGATTCACGCTGATGACTCATCCCGTGTTCAGCGAGCCGCTGATAGGTCTTGCTGGCAGCGTCCAGCGTGGCCAGCGCCACGGCCAGCCCGGCGAGGGTGTTCAGCAGCAGCTGACACCAGGTGGTCGCGGCGTTGACCGTGAGCCGTGCGTGGCGTGCGCCGAGCCCGGCCCGGGGCTCGGGCTTGGCCGTGCCCGGTGCAGTAGCCGCGGTTGCGCAATTCGGCCAGCCCGATCGCGATGACGGACACGCCGCCGAGGATGTTCTTCAGCGCGTCAGCGCCGTCCGGGCCTGGCTGGACTGCCGAGGGATGCAGGCGCAGGTCTACTGGGCGCCTTTGACCAGGTCCGGGACGGTCGCGTTGTCGTCGACGGCTTGGATGAGAACGGCCTGCTTGAAGATCGCGGCCAGCTCGCCGGCGAAAGCGCGGTACGGCACAGATTCAGGGACACCTCACCGACGCGTCGTCGCCGTGACAACCGAGAACGGCCGGTCGACCTCGGCAGTGCGGCATCGGCCGCAGGCCTAGGACCGGCGGCAGCTTCCTCCCCCCGAGACTGCCGTCTCCGCAGGTCGGGGCGCACCTGCTACGGCCTCCGCGGATCGACCCACTGTCCGTCGCCGAGGCGATGGCCCTGGAGGCCCGGATCGACGCCCGGCTCGCCCGGGAGGGGCTCACATGACTGATCTCGAACCTTGATGGCTGATCCCCAGGCCGCCCGTGGAACCGGCGGTGGGCTGCCGCGATCACGTCACCGCCGCGCGGGACGCGGCTCTGTCGTGGCTCTACGACCGTGACGACGAGCTGGCCGAGCGGGACGGGCGGGGTAGCACTGGCGCATCCATTCCGTCCACAGTGGACTTACCGGACGACGGGCACCGGCTTGATCAAGGCTGTCCGTCCGGTCGCAGAACGGCGGCGACTGCAGCACCGACTTCGGGCTTACTTAGATAAAACGTCGCTTCGTGAGGCTTAGCTCCGTTGTCGACGGTGTACCGGCTCTCCAGTACTCCGTCAGCCCCGGGGAACCACGGCGTGAGGTCGGGGCGCGCCGCGACGAGGTCGTCCCGATCAGCCAGGTTCAGCCAGCGGGCCAGGTGCGCGGGAATGTGGGGCGGCTGCGGCCGGGTGCGGTCGTAGACGATCGTGCGCAGGCCCAGCGGTGACCCCAGGGTGACCAGCAGTGCGAGTGGTCGCTCGTGTCGGTGGACGGCTTCGTACGCGACCACGGATCCCAGCGAGTGACCGATCACGATGTGGGTATCGGGTCCCAGGTGCTCCGAGACCCGGGCTTGCGTGCGCTCGCGGACGTCGTCGTCGGTCAAGTAGCGAGTCACCTGACGCAGGGCCTTGACCACCGTGCGCTCAGCCATCGTGACCCCGAAACGCGCAAAGGGGCCCACACGAGCGAGGGCGTTGATCACGGGCCGGGCCGCGGCGCGGGCGCCTTGCGGTTCACCGGCCTGGCCTATGAGAGCGTCCAGCTCAGCTCGGGCGGCCTCCCGGTCGGCGGGATCGGACGCGGATTCGGCGAATCGAGTCAGCCATTCACGAGCCAGTGATACGGCGAAATCCAGCTCTTCCTCGTCAAGCGAGTCATCGCTGCCCTGGATTTCCCGCCGTTCGAAGACGTCACCGTAGAATGCCATCCGGACGTCACCCGGCGTGCCGCCACGCCAGAGGCGGTCGGCGAGATCGGGATATCCGGCGAGCCGGACACCGCCGGCCAGCGCGGGCAGCCATTCCGCCTCGAGCGTGTCCGCCGACTTCTGTTCCTGCCCGATACCGTGTAACAGAACGATCTTTGCCACGACTAACTCTACCGTGAATACCGTGGGTGGGCGGCGTGCTCTGGTGATCGGCTCGCAATGCGAGTCGCTCAACCTGCTCTCATTTCTGCCGGACGCGGCACGGGAGGTGGCCGCGACACTTCGCGATCCGCAGGTCGGTGGCTGCTTGCCGGCGCTCGGAGACGGGCGCGATCTGATCATCGACCCGTCCAGAGACGAGCTCGACTCGGCCGTCACGGAAGCCATGCGGAGCGCCTCCGAGGATCAGGCGACCTTGTTCATCGCCTTGGTCGGGCACGGTGATTACGCCAACGACGACTTCTACTTCCTCACCCGGGAAGCGACGTCACCACCCTCCAGCCGGAATTCGTTTCTGCTGGCGCAGCGAATCAAGGAGCTGCTCGGGGAATACTCCCTCGTCGATGGTCTGGTCGTCCTGCTCGACACCTGTCACGCGGGCATCGCCGCCGAGCAGGCCGCGGCCTCGTGGGTCAAGATCGTCGGCCAGGCGGGCAAACGGTTCGAAGTCCTCACCGCGTCCGACGAGCGGACCGCCGCGAACGGCTGTTTCAGCCGGTCACTCGTCCAGCTGCTGCGATCCGGTCGCCCGGAATTCGGCGAGCGGGTCCGATGCGCGGACCTGAAACGGGCAATCAGCCCGCTCTGCCCCACTCAGACCGCGGTACACCTTGCGTTCGACGGTGTCCGCCAGGTCCCAGCCGGTGACCGGGGTCTGTGGCTCGCCGCGAACGTGGCCGAACCGTGGGCACGATGGTGCGGAACTTCGGCTGCGTCCGAGATCGACCGGCTCACGTCCCGGTACAAACCGGACGACTCGCTACGTCAGGTGGTGAGCAAGCTCCTGACCGGAACGCGGTGCGTGACCGTGATCGGCGCCGAGAATTCCGGGAAGTCGACCTTGGTCGCGGCGCTCGCCCGGCCAGCTGTCGCCGACGAGATCGTGCCGCCCAAACTGATGCACGCCGTGCTGTTCCTCCACCCGGGACAGCCGCTCCAGCACGTGGCCGACGATCTCTCGGCCCAGCTCGAGCGCTGCGTCGAAGGGTTCGGCTCCGCCCTCCGCGAGTATGCACAGCAGGCGGAACCCGGCGCCGACGCCCTCGACCGCGCGATCATCGGGCCGTTGAGGCTGCTCGGCCGCGGCTCCCGCAGCCCGGTCCGGATAGCCATCGACGGACTGGACGACCTGGCAGTGCCGGATCGTGACCGATTTACCAAGTCGCTCGGGGAACTGACCGTCCGTGCCACGCTGCAATGGATTCGGCTTGTCGTGGTCTCGCGCCGCGGTCTTCCCTTCGGAGAAGTGGTACAGCTGCCGGATCCGATCTGGGCACGCACAGCTCAGGCGTCTGGAGCCCTGGACGTGCCGCTGCCCCAGGTTGTCGTGGACCGACCCCGGCCGGAATCTGCCCCGACCAGCCAGCCGGTCCCGATGGCCCCGCCGCGTCGGTCGCCGGCACCCACTCGCCCGCGACAACCGGTGCGCGCGCTGGCCGGTCCGCCGCCTGGCCGCCCCCGCCGTGGCCGGCTGCGTGATCGTTTTCCCCAGGTTCCGCGACTGGCGGTGAAGATCTTCGCGGTGATGGTCGGTATCGCGGCGATCGGGTTTCTGCTGGCCGCCTTCTTCTCCGTTCCCTGGTGGGTCCACCTATCTCTGGTCGTACTGGCTACCGGTGTGTCGCTGCTGCTCGAAATAACCGGCCGACGGAAAAACAGATACCGCAGAGAAGTGCGCTTCGATCAACTAGAGAACTTGATGCAGGGAGAGAACTTGATGCAGGCCAGCCGAGCGCTCACCGTCGGAGATCTCAACAGGATCCTCGTCTCGTTCGACTCGCCGACGTTGATGCGGCAGGTTTCACCTGGGCCCGACTCTTGGGAGATCGTCCGGTCGCTGCTGACGGTTGCACAGCGACGAGGGCCGCTACCTCTGACCATTCTGGTGACCGCATCGGCCCTCCGTGACGGCGTGCGCTCGGTATCCGAGGTGCGAGACATTCTAGTGCGGCTCGGCAGAGAGATGATCCGGAGGAATCCCGGAACCGACCGGGAAACGGTCCGCATGCGATCACGGCGAGGAGATCCTGCCGACCATCAGGAAGCATTGATCGCCTTGGCATGGGCGATTGCGGAGGAGGCACCGCCAGGCGCGGGAAGCAGCGACGCACTCGAGTACCAGTACGCCCAGGCCTGCGAAGCCGGCTTCTTGTTCGACGCCGGGCTCTACGAGCAAGCCATGCGCAGCGTCGGCGACCGGCCGTTCACCGTGGCCGCGGAGAATCGTGCGCGCTGGTCGTCCTGGTCGGACCGCCTCGAGCGCAGTCCGGATGTCCCGCCCTCCCTGGCGCTGCTGGCCCGGCATCGCGAAGCGACCTGGACCAGGCAATGCGGCGAGCCGGATGAGGCACTGCGCCTGCTGGAGCGTGCCTGGAAACGAGCACGCACTCTGCCCGGTTTCACACCGTCGGAGATCAGTGCCGAAGTCCTCGCCGATCTCACACACTGGCGCGCGGAGCAACCAGAAGTACAGGAAGTCCAGCAGGGCGTCCCGGATGTCGACCTGACTGAGCTCAGCTGGCCCGATCTCCCCCTCATCGAGCCTGCCGACCTCGATCTCCCCTTCATCGAGCCTGCCGACGGGGAGAGCGACCTGCCCGACGTCAATCCGACGGGTCCGGAGACCACGGAGGAAACCGATCCGCCCGCCTTCGGGGCAATCGACCTATAGCCATGGCGGACTCAGCGTCGAAGTCCTCGGTCACCTATTCACCGGTCACCCACCGCCACCGACGCGCGTCGTCGCGGCTACCTTCGACGGCACGCCGAGCTTCATCACCGTGGCGTAACCGCCGCAACCAGGTTGATCGTTCTTGCCGCGCAGGCCGGTGCCCCGAGTTCGGGAAGTACCTGTGAGCATCCGCAGCCGCTCCCCGGTTCTCCTCTACGCCCACCGTGGGGTCGTCATCGGCATCGGCGACTGCGCGCACACGCGACACGGGCGTCTGGTGGTGATCCGGCTCGGCATCCACGGCCGGTGAACGGCCAGCGGCTCCAGGAGGCGGGCCCGGTCATCGAGGGGAGGTAACAACCGGGCCCGCGCGCACAACTTACCCAGCTCCACGGCCGGAAATACCTCGTTTCCCACTTCCCCCCGTGTGGCTGCCGAGCCCGCGTCACGGTGATCAGGCGGGTCGAGGTCGGCGACGCTCATTGCGACGGCGTGGCTGAGTACTCCGAGCAACCCGCGCCGAAAGCACAGCGGGCGCTGCAAGTCGCGCCACGTCACGCAGAACATCTCGATCACCCGGCGTCGGCGCTCAACCTCGAACGGGTCACTGACCCGAGAAGTGATCATGTAGGCCACCGGGGGCGCAATATCGCTGCACAGCTCGCCGAATGCGTCGCCATCGCCGGCCCGAGCCGACTCGCTGCAAGCGGTAGCCTGCAGCGTCCTTGACAGCCGCCCCGTCGCAGTCACCACCAGCAACGACACCACCGCACGACTCTGGGACCTGGCCAACGGCGAAGAGATCGGCATCTTCGACGTCCGGAGTTTCGGCGGCGTAGCGATCGGGCGTGGCGGCGAGATCATGATCACGGCTGGCTGGGACCTCATCATCCTCGATCAGATCGCTCGATACTAATTCGTAGCCATGCCTACGTGTCCAACGCAACCGACCAATTGTCGGCTTGCCGCAGGTGAAGCCGCTGGGACGATGGCAACGTCGCCCACTTTGCTGGTGGACTGCAGATATTCGATGTTGCGATATTCCGACCGGGCGTCTCCAGGGCAATTTGTGTACCTGCAGTGATGAGGTCAGCCGGCACCAGCGTCGGCTCCGTCGGAGGTGACGGGTGACCACGACCAGCTCTCGCAGCGCCCGATCAACCATCGACATAACGGCCCGGTAACGGGGCCTCGAAACTGTCGTACCCGCATGTGATCGTGTGCTCGCTGGTTGTGTCACGGGAGGGAGCACGATGCCGGGACGACGCCCCACGCCGGAGCAGGAAGCCGCGGTTGCGGCGTTCCGCCGCGGTGATCATCTGGTGCTGCAGGCCGGCGCCGGCACCGGCAAGACGACCACGCTGACGATGCTGGGCAAAGCCACCCGCTGGCAGGGCCGCTACCTCGCATTCAACAAAGCCATCGCGATCGAGGCCGAGAAGAAATTCGGCGGCAACGTCCGCTGCTCCACCGCGCACAAGCTGGCTTTCAAGGCCGTCGGGCACCGGTTCGCCGAGCGGCTGAACCTGCCGCGGATGTCGACGACGAAATTGGCGCAGCTGCTGGGCATCACGATGCAAGTCACCATCGGCGCCCGGAACCTGAAGCCGATGTCCCTGTGCTCGATCGCACGGGAGACAGTGCTGCAGTTCTGCTACTCCGCCGACGAGTTCCTCGGCCGCCAGCATGTGCGCTGGCAGAAAGGCATCACCGCCGAGCACGAACACGACCAGCTCACCGAGCTCGTGCTGCCGATCGCCGAGCGTATGTGGGCCGACCTGCAGACCCCCGACCGCGGCAAGGTCCCGTTCAAGCCCGACCACTTCCTCAAGATGTGGGCACTGACCCGCCCCCGGATATACGGCGAGTTCCTGCTCCTGGACGAGGCCCAGGACACCAACCCCGCGGTCGAGCAGGTCTTTCTCGCCCAGGACACCCACGCCCAACTAGTCATGGTCGGCGACTCCGCGCAGGCGATCTACGGCTGGCGCGGTGCCCGGGACGTAATGACCGGCTTCGCCGGCCACCAGCTGGCACTGTCGCACTCGTTCCGGTTCGGCCCGGCTATCGCCGGCGAGGCCAACCGGTGGCTCACGATCGCCGATGCCCCGATTCGCCTCACCGGCTCGCCACAGGTGTCCAGCAGCCTGCTGACGTTGCCGGGCACGCCGGACGCGATCCTATGCCGGACCAACGGCGGCGCCATCGCCGAGATCCTCACGCTGCTAGCCGACGGCCGCCGCGTCGCGCTCGCCGGACGCGCCGAACAGCTCAAAAGCCTGGCCGAGGCCGCGCAGAAGCTGCAGGCCGGACACCGCACCGACCACCGCGACCTGGTGCTGTTCTCCACCTGGGGCGAAGTCCAGGACTACGTCGAATGGGACCCCGACGGCCGCGACCTGGTGGCCTTCGTCGACGTCATCGACGAACACGGCGCCGACGTCGTCCTGGCGACCCTCAACCAGCTCAGCGCCGAGGCCGAGGCCGAGGTCACCGTGTCCACCACCCACAGCGCCAAGGGCCGCGAATGGTCCCGCGTGCGCATCGCCGCCGACTTCCCCGAACCGACCGACCCCGAGGAGGTCGACCCGGCCGGCAACCCGCTACCCGGCGAGATCGAACCCGAGGAGGCCCGCTTGGCCTACGTCGCGGTCACTCGCGCCCAGCACCAGCTCGACCTGGGCGGGCTGTCCTGGATCAACCAGCATCCCGACGGCAACCCATCCCGGGACCGGTGATGGCGTTCTCCGCCATCCACCCGGATGCCGGGCGCGTCGACGCGACGCTGCCCGACCTGGGCTGTGTCCTGGCCTGGGACCTGGTGCACAAGGTGCGCCCTCGGGTCGCGTTGCGTTGCCGGGCGTGCGGGCATGGCGTGCACGCCAAAATCTCGCCCCGGGGCCTGCGCTACTTCGCCCACGACCCCGGCCGCCCACCCGACTGCGCGTGGCTGAACGAGTCCCTGGAGCACCACCAGCTGAAACTCGTTCTGGCCACTGCCGTGCGGGCCACCGGCTGGCACGCCGAGCTCGAGGTCACCGGCCCGAACGGCGGCTGGCGAGCCGATGTGCTCGCCACATCGCTGGATGGGAGTCGCCGGATCGCCTGGGAAGCCCAGCTCTCGCCGATCACCGACGACGACATTCGGTACCGCACCACCCGCTACCAGGCCGACGACGTCGAGGTGTGCTGGGTCAGCCCGACCCGGCCGCCGTGGATCGGAGTCGTGCCATCGGTCCAGGTGGCCGAGGACGACGACGGCACGGTCGCCATTGTCGACGGTGCTGCGGAGTTCTACTACACCGTCGGCGAGTGGCGGATGAACCGGAGCCAGCCCTTGGCCGAGTTCATCCGCCGGGTTCAGAACCAGACGGTGGTGTTCCACGAGGTGCTACCCCGGTACCGACGGATCCGGCTCAGCGCCGTCAGCCACTCGCGACGCCGGGGATTCTGGGTCAGTTCGGCGAGTGTCATTGCCGAGTCAGGCCACGAGGCGATACGTCAGCGTCAAGAGGCGTGGAAGCAACGGCAGAAAGAGGAAGCCGAAGCACGCCGTATGGCCGAGGAGCTGCAGCGCGAGATCGAGCTTAAGGCCGAGCAGGCTCGGCTGGACAAGCAACGCGAGCAACAGCGCGCCGAGCAGCAGCGGCAGGCAGCGATTCAAGCAACGCGCGAGCGGCTGCGCAGAGAAGAGGAACAACAACAGCAACAGGCCGTCGAGCAGGAACGTCTGCGCCTGGAGCAGATCGAGGCCCGAGCCGGCGATCGGTGGCATGCCGACGTCTTCGAGACCCGTCAGCGGGAACTACGCGACAAGGTCATCGACCATGTGTGGCTGAAGGAACGAACCAAGACGACTTCCTTCGCCACGAGCGGGCCTGCGGTCGAGTTCGCCTACGGCACGCCGGTCTATGTGCGAGACCGGCTCTACGGTGTTCTGCGTCCCAGCCCACTGTCGCTGCACCGGCTGCCGCGCGAGGTCGTCGTATTCATGCTGAATGCCCGAGAGGGCGCGCGATGCGTCGACACCGGGCTGGTTCCCGCCGAGCGAGTGGTGTTTTTCGACTTTCCCGACGCCGAGCAGCTTCAGCTGCTGTGACTTTCGGGAAACCGTGACCTCAGGCTGCGGCGCAAAGCAGGTCGTAGATGCGCCACGCCTCGTTCAACCAGAGCACGATCGCGGCGGCGGCGGTTCCGACCTCGCTGATGCTGGAGGTGGCCGAGCCGGTGAGGGCGCCGTCCGCGTTGCGCTGGAGATGCTGTCGATCGATGTGCCGGATCCGCGCCGACGGTGTGGCGTGCGCGTGCCCGCTGTGCCACCGCCATAACATCGCAACGCCGTACCGGGTGTCCTCGTTACCGTCATCGGCGAACACGAGATCGCTGACCTGCGTGATGACTTCGGTCATCAGCAGTCGCCAGCCGGGAACCTTGCTCGCATCAAGCCCCGCCGTGGTGGCCGCGGCCTGCAGCTCAGCGAGGTACCGATCGAGACGCGCACGCTCCTTGTCGACGTCGTCTCCCAAACCCAGGTGGTCGGGAAGCTGGACCGAGAGCAGGCCCTTGCGCTGGCGGAGGTCATCACGGGCGATGATAAGGGCATGCTCCACCCTGGTGAGCCGCGCCGGTGGCTTGAGAACCCACAGCGCCTGAGCCACGCCCATCAGCGCGGTGCGTAACACCGTGAAGTAAGCCGCAGGGGGCTGCTTCCCTCCGGTCGAGAGGAAGGACATCCGGAAGAACTCGAGATGTTCGACCGCAGTCACCATGCCGCCGTAGGCCACATGCGAGGCCGGCAGGTTCGGATAGGCCTCGTCGTCACGGGCCAGGCTACTGCCCGCGACCGGGGTGACCGGCGGCCGGGTGACCCGCTGGAACCATCCCTCAACCCCCGGAAACAGAACGGTCTCGAGCCGCCGCTGCCACGCGCGCTCGTCCTCCTCGCTCACCATCTGACAGTCACCTTCCATTCGGGATCTGGACAGTCTCGCGCAGCGAACCGGCGACATTCGAGCGATCTCTTCGGCACGGCAGGTGGTCACCGCGCAGACATGGTGTCGACGTCAGCGGCGGCGGGGCACCACACGGACACGTCGGCGGAATTCTGATCTCGGTAGCCGCTACAGCGAGACCGGCCTCGGTTCACCCCGCCCTCTGCGTTCCCAGCGTTGCCCGTGCTCGTCAACATAGGTGATGATCCACTTGAACAGTGCGCCTTCTCCCGAAACGAAAGGCTGAGGCGTACCGTCCTCGTTGAGGAATTCAACCCAGAAGTCGCACTCGCCCCCAGACGGCGCAATCCTGTCCCGGACTCGTGGGTTGTTCTTGGTCAGTCGCCATCCTGCCGTGGGTGGGTCGACGCTGTTGACTTTTTCGATGTGCTCGAGCCGGATCTCGTAGAACGCCTCGTGTGCGTCGTTGGTGACCCTGACGTTGTAGGCGCCCATGGTGCGGACTCGACTGGTCACCTTGCGGGCATGAGCAAGAGCCGCGGCAGACCGGGCGGTCTCTTCCCGCTCGTGCTGCCGCTGAGTCAGGGCATTGGCCTTTCGAGCCTCATCGGCGCTGGCCTGGGCCGACCGCGCGGCATTCTCGGCGGCATCCAGGCTCAACGCGGCAGTCGTGTTCGCGTCTCGGGCCAACCCGGTCTGTGTCCGGGTTTCTTCCAGCGCCCCCTGCGCGGTGCGAGCCTGTTCACTGGCTATCCGTCGAGCACTGCGCGCCTCGCGCGCCTGCCAGATCGCGACCCCCATCGCCGCGAGGGAGATGGCGGCCGCGGTGATTGCGACGATGGTCTGGGCGTCCATCGCGCCATTCTCACCCACCTGGACGGGCTGGCGCCCCGTCACCGGAGCCGGCGTCGAGTGCCAGGTCGGCATCGCCGACGGCCTGATCACCGCGCGCCGCGCCACCTTCGTCCCGCCCGCCGGATCGGCCGGGTTCCTGACTCGGGCCCGGCGCTATCGCCGCAACGAGGGACGAGGCCGCGCAGGCCGAGATCGTGGTGCTCGCCGTGCCCCACCCGCAGGCAGCCAATGCGCTCGCCGGACTGCCAGACTGGAACGGCCGAGTGCTCGTCGACGCCACCAACGACTTCTCGGCACGCCCGGCACTCGGGCAGCCGACGTCGAGCGAGCAGATCGCCGCTGGCCCCCAGTGCACACGTGATCAAAGCCCTCAACCACCTCGGCGCGGTCGTCCTCGGGGCCGAGCCCCAGACCGCCGGCGGAAATCGCGTGCTGTTCGTCTCGGGAGACGACGCAGCCGCCAAAAGACGTTGAGCGCCGTGCTCACCAACCTCGGCTACGCGCCGATCGATCTTGGCCGCCTCGCCGAAGGCGGAAGGCTGCACCAACTCGGCGGGCCGCTCGTCAGCATCGACCTCGTCCGGCTGGAGCCGAGTCGATGAACAGACTCGCCCTCAACGCAGCAGCAGCGGACAGCCTCGGTTCACCTGCAACTGCATGCGCAGTGCCTCCGGGACTCCTTGGTGGCGTCTCGGGCGCAGCAGGGCGCTGACCCAGGTGGTGTCGGGCCCGCCGCGATCCGTGACGTCCGCACCGAAGGACAGCTGGCCGCCCGTGATCCTCTCTCGGTTGGCGGAGCCTCTGCACGAGATCTCGGACAACCGGTTGCATGGCGGCGGCCAAGACGTTCAAGGGTCAGACATGCCTCGCATCGGCCTTCTGCCTCCGCGACGATCAGGCCCTGCTTCCTGTAGACGCCAGCGATGCTGGGATGGCACGCCATCCCAGCATCGGCTTTCGCCGCCGCGCAGTCGGCTCGTCGCTGCCCACGTGAGGCGCCTTACCCCGCTGATGCCTGTCGGAAGTAGATCAACGGCACGATTCGCGAAGTGAACCGCGCTCGAGCGAACCGGTTCCAATCGCGAGAGCCTCAGCCGTCGGCGACCTCGGTCCAGGCGGGGCGATCACGCAGGGTGTGCGCTGGGATGAGCGATTGACGTAGCTGCCCGTCGATCGGCTGGAAGTACGTCGTGTCATCGGGCAACGCGTACCACCGTCCACCGCCGATCGACGGCCGCTCGACGGCCTCCTACACCGTCGCCCCGGTCAGTGTCAAGCGACAGCAGAGCTGGCCAGCCGCGTGGCGATGAGCTGGGACAGGCCAGGTACTTTGACGCGCCTGACGGACGTTCGCGTCAAAGTACCTGGCCTTTCAGGTCGCTGAAAGACCCGTCCCTCAGTCTCAGGCCCTGTCAGCCGACACCAATGTCATGATCGGCGGCTTGATCCGGGGCGCGCGGATCGGGTGGGAGCGGGGCTGCGCTCGGCGCAGTCGACCGCGTTACCGATCATGGGCACCTCGCTGTGCTGGACGACTCCTACCGGTACTTGTGTCCTCGGCCGCCGCTGGGGCCCGACGGCTATCAAATGAGCCGTGACCTTCCGAGGGGAAGGTCACGGCTCATTGACGAGGTGACGTTACCGATCGCTGGTGTGCCTGACATCCAGTGCGTCGAGCACGATCGTTAGCTTGAACCCGGCGTAAACCTCGGTTCGGAAGAAGTCGCGCAACGCCCGCCGGTCGGTGTGCACGGACCCGTCTGCGGTTTTCCCAGCGAACCATTCGGCGTAGCTGGTCTTCTCCTGGTGGTACCGGTTGTGAGCTGCGGCCAGCAGATCGGCGCGGTCAGCCTCGGGCAGGCCCGGCTCGAGGATGGTGAACATGTCCTCGAGCTTCGTGAGGTCCTGCATCCCGTGGGCCACCCACTCGTTGCCAAGCTGCAGCAGCAGTGCCAGCGAGCCGGTAAGCACTGCGGAGTCGGCCCGGTAGGCGCCGAAGGCCATGTCGCGCGTCCGCTCGATGACCCGCATCGCCTCGGCCGGAAGCTCGCCCAGGCGTTCGGCGAGCCGGATGTCGACAGTTTCCCTGGTGATCATGGCAGTCCTCCGGTCGGATTGGTGATGGAGAGCTTTCATTACTGGGCGCGGCCGGCGAGTTCCGGCTCGGACTCGGTCTTCGTCATCTTCGGCTTCTTCACCGAGGTGTGGTCGACGGTGGCGGGCACCGGGCCGGTGCCTGCCTTGTCGTCAGCGGGCTCTGCCTTGACGGCGAGCAGGGCGTTGGTGAGATCGGCGGCAGGGCAAGTGCTGGAAGCGGAGGCCAGGTTGCGCAACGCCTCGGCGAGCGCGCGGACGAACGCGACCTTCATCCGGTCGAGCATCCGGCCGACGGCCGCGCGCACCGAGGGCGCAACTGACTCGACGGCGTGGCCGCCGATCAGGATCAGCGTGATCGCGAACTTGCCGTCCTGGCCGCCACTGAACGTGGCCCACGCCGCCGTGAGCAGCCCGACGAAGGTCGGCAGGGTGTGGAAGAACCAGGGGAGGTTCGCCCGCCGCTTGCCGGTCACCCGGTCGGCGTTGCGCTTCTCGAGCTTCCCGCCGATCGCGGCGCTGCCGATGGCGAAACCCACGCCCAGTGCGACGCTGAGCCAGATGGCGGTGACGTTGTCCGGCATGACGATGCTAGCGGCGTTCCAGCAGCCGGAGGTAGCCACCCACGTCTGAAGACTGGTGAGACGGTGACGAACTCCCGAATTGAGGCTACTCTGAGCTGTCGACATTTTGTGCTCCAAGGCGCGGTGTCGATTTGATCAGGGTCGACCCGGGGCAAACGGTTCGGCCCTGACTTATTTCGTCACCAGCTTAGCCGCGGAACCACACATTCGGGGGACGTTTTCGCAGGTCAGGTGCGGTATGAACAGCTATCGCGCTGACCGATGACCAGCACTCGTCACCTCGTTGACACCTCTTCACTTCCCGGCGGCATGCAGGAGGTGATCCGGCCCGAGCGGGCAGGTTGTTTTTGCAACAACATCCCAGATTCAACTCGGAACGGCGTGCAAAGCGGTCTAGCGTCTTGACGCGTTGGGGGCGAAGGTCTTGCATGTTGCGCTATGCCAGTTGAAATCAGCAGCATTGAGGACGCCAACCAGCTGCTGTACTACGCCGTGACGGCGCAGCTGGAGCGAGTGAAGCGCCGCGGTTACACCCAGGAACGCATCGCGGCGTCGATGGAGAAGTGGAAGAGCAACTCGAACTTCGGCAGACGACTCAAGGAACCTCCGGACGAGATGCTGGAGATGCTGGACCGGCGGCTGATGGCTATCGAGCCCAAGCTCGACCGGACCGGAGGGTTGCTGGCGCTGGCCGCTCGACTGCGGCGGGTCGGGAACTTGCAGGCCCTGGAGGCAGGCATCCCGCCAGCCTGGTGGCAGCGAAAGATCGACCGGCCCATGGTCACCGAGATGAACGTCCTGGAGACCGGTGCGGCCCTACTGAGCAAGATGCGGACGGTTCCGGACAACGCGATGCAGGTCCGCGACCGCAACAAGGAGAAGCTTCAGGAAGTGGTCACCCGGCTGATCCTGATCGGCGCAGCCCCACCCACTCCGGACAACGTCGAGGCTTTGATGCTGCTCGGACGCATCGCCGGCGCCGAAGGCACGTTCGAGATGGTCGAAAAGATCCTCGAGAATGCCCTCAGCAACCATCCACTCGGCTTCCGGGTGTGGCGCGCGGTCACGACGGTCGTCATGATCAACAACGCCAACGCCAATGCGGAAGAGGTGATCAAGCCGTGGGTGCAGGCACAGCTGGAGGAGGCTGAGACCCGTCGGGAGATGAGCCTGTTCCCCGCCCGGTCCCTCGACCTCGAACTCGCCATCGTCATCCCGCCGAAGTGGTCACCACCTGGGGGCGACGACTGGGTGAGTGACGCACTAAAGCGCAGGGCATCCAACAAGGATGCCACCGTGCGCGAACGGGGCATGGCCGCCGCCGGACTGTGGGAACGCGCGCTCCTGCACGGCGACCGGAGCTACCAGGGCAACATCAAGGATTACCTCGGCCAGATGATCGCCACTTTCCGCGCTGAGGCCAAGCAGGATGACCAGGGTGTACCGCGCGGGCTGCACTGGGCGGCCACGACCTTGGAGCAGAACATCGAGGAGGGGAAAGCAGTTTGTAACTCCTGGCCCAACGTCACCGACGAGCCAGCACTCGATGTCATCCGAGAGGCCATGCAGGAATTCGTGACGCAGCGCACGCCCCAGGCGGTGCTCCCGGCGACCAAGACCCTATTCGAACATGCTCTACTGCAAGCCGCTGGCGTTCACCGACGCCACGCCATCGACACCCTCGCCGCGGGCGGATGGACCGGTCCCGTCGTCGCGGCGCTAGGACGGGTGATCCGACACGACGACACGGCAACCTGGCTGCGCTGCCGAGCCCTGTTCGCCATCAGCTTCCTGCAAGACCGCGACCGCGCGGTTGAGTCGCTCATCCGGTGGTCCTGTCAGGACATCAAGCGGCGGATGGACATCCACTTCAAGGACAGGCCGGGCACCCCGGTCCCACCGGCCCTCGCCGCCGACATGCACGCCGCGCTGTTCGCTGCCGGCGACTGCTTCGGCCCCGCCGGCGCCGAGGACGGAGCCCGGCGGCTACGCACCGCGCTGGACCCCATGCTCGGTGACCTGCTGCGAAAGGGCCAATCCGACCATTCGCTTGTCCGCGTCGGCCGTGCCGCGGCCTACGCCATCGCGGTCACTGCGCAACCCGGCGACAACTCTAAGAACTTACTAGGGCTGCTCGCCGACCACGCCGACCCGGCTGTCGTCCGACTCGGGAAGTGGGCACTGCGTCGGTTCGACGGCCAAGAGAATGGCGGCGTTCGACCACTTCACCACCTGACGTTCTGAGCGAGACATCGCATGAACTCCGCCCGCAGCGGCGGCCGTCACGCCGAAAACCCTCTCCTCCGCTCGGCTGCCGAGCAGCCATGCCAGGTACTTCCGGCCAACCTCGGTAGCGACACAGGCGGCCACGGCGGCGGCCCGTTGGGCACGGCAGCCCTCTGATCGACGAGCGCGATTTGAAACTTCGGCGAGAGCACAGGCGACGACCAGACTGCCTGAGACGACGCCAAGTTCAGTGTCGCGCGGCCACGAGAGTGACCAGAATGCCCGCCGGATGGCCAGCTGGCTTATCGCTCGACAGGCCACTCTGTCCACCGACAGTAAAGCTGGCCTGCCGCAGCACGGCGAGCTTCGACAGGCGAGGTAGTTTGACGCAACTTTCCACCGATCGCGTCAAACTACCTGACCTTTTTCATCGAGGTCATCGCTGGGGGCCGGGCTCTCCTCGACGCCTCGTAGCCGCAGGTAGATAGCCGTCAGCTGTTGGTCAAATAGTGGACAGTTCCTATCCTCCGAGGTTGCTAAGCGACGTATGCATGTGTGGTAGGGCATCCTTTTCATCGGCAGCTGGCCAACACAGGACAGGTACGGATGGGAGCCGCCGTGGGCGGGGTGTTCATCAACTACCGTGGCGACGACAGCCGCGCCATGGGCGAGCTGCTCGACCGCGATCTCGCCGCGACGTTCGGCCGGGAGCAGGTGTTCCTGGACTGCTACTCGATCCCGCCAGGTGCCGACTTCGTCCAAGAACTGATGACACGAGTCCGGAGCTGCAGGGTTCTGCTGGTCGTGATCGACCGCGACTGGCTAACCGTCACCACACCTGCCGGCGGTCGACGAATCGACGACCCCGCTGACTGGATCCGCGGCGAGATCGTCGAGGCATTCGACGCCGGAGTCCGAGTGGTACCAGTTCTGGTCGACGACACGGACACGCCCACCGAGGGGCAGCTGCCCGCCGACCTGCAAGCACTCGCGCGCTGCCAGGCTGTGACCGTGCGCCGCCGTCATACCCGCTTCGACGTCAGCGCCTTGATCCACCAGCTGTGTGAAGTCGAGCCCACACTCGCCCTGGCGGCCTCAAGCGCGCCGAGCGCCCAGGACACGACGATCACTGACGCTCCCGGGCCGCGCGGCGTGAACGTCACCGGCGGCGTGCACGGCACTGGAGCAGGAATCACGATCGGTGCGGCCACCGGCGACCACTTCACCATCGGCACACCACCGCCTTCTGCGCAGCAGCCGCACCACCCTCGTTAGCCGACGCGGACCACGGGCACACCACGTCGGCGACCGACCCGCCCGACCTCGGCCCCACCCCGGACACCGGCACCGCGGTGACCACGAACATCCACGGTGACGTCATCGCCACCGATCACGGTGCCGCCGTCGGTGTGGTGCACGGCAACCTGAACCTGCACCCGCCACCCCCGCGACCCGCGCCGACCATCCCGCGACAGCTGCCCGCCGCACCGGGACTGTTCACCGGCCGGACCACGGAACTGTCCCGCCTGGACCGCGCCCTGACCCACGCCGCCGCACCGCAGGGACCAAGCACCGACACGCCGGAACCGACCACCGCAGCCCCAGCCAGCGGTCCGGCACATGTGGGGATGACGGTGCTGGTCTCGGCGATCGGCGGTGCCGGGGGCATCGGCAAGACCTGGCTCGCCCTGGCCTGGGCACACCGGCACCTGGAGCGGTTCCCCGACGGGCAGCTGTTCGTCGACCTGCACGGCTTCAGCCCCACCGGCGAACCGGTGCAGCCGGCGACGGCGGTGCGCGGGTTCCTCGACGCCCTGGGCGTCGAGGCGAACCGTATCCCCACCGACCTCGACGCCCAAGCCGCGCTCTACCGCAGCCTGGTGGCCGGGCGGCGGATGCTCATCGTGCTGGACAACGCCGCCACCAGCGACCAGGTCGCCCCCCTGCTGCCCGGCTCACCGTCCTGCACGGTGCTGGTCACCGGCCGGCACCGGCTGGCCTCACTGATCGACCGGCACGGCGCCCGCCACCTGCCCCTGGACGTCCTATCCCCCGAGGAGGCCCGCGACCTGCTGGCCGCCCGCCTGGGCGCCGACCGCGTCGCCGCCGAACCCGAAGCGGTGGACGAGCTGATCAGGCTGTGCGGAGGCCACCCGCTGGCGTTGTCGATCACCGCACGCACCGCCGGCACCCGCCCCGACGTCGCGCCGGCCGAAACCGCCGCCGAACTGCGCGACCTCGGCCTGGAGGCGCTCGACCACGACACCGACCCGGCCGCCAGCCTGCCCACCGTGCTGTCCTGGTCCCTGCGCCACCTCACCGACACCCAGCGCACCGTGTTCGCGCTGCTGGGCATCGCCCCCGGCCCCGACACCACCCCTCCCGCCACCGCCGCCCTCACCGGCCTGCCCGACCCCCTCGCCCGCCGGGCGCTGAGCGGGCTGGAGAACGCCTCCCTGCTGGAAAGGCGGCCAGACGGCCGGTACGCGATGCACGACCTGGTCCGCCGCTACGCCACGGACACCGCCCACACCACCCTGCCCGAGGAGGTGCGGGATGCGGCCTTGACCCGGGTGGAAGACTTCCACCTGCACTCCGCCCACGCCGCCGACCGCCTCCTGTGGCCTCACCGCCCGCTCGTGCGGCCCGAGCCGCCCGCGCCCGGCGTGCACCCGCACCCGCTGCCCGACACCGACGCGGCGCTGGCCTGGCTAGACGCCGAGCACGCCACCCTGCTGGCCACCCAGCGCACCGCCGCCACTCTCGGCCACCACCACACCGTCTGGCATCTCGCCTGGAACCTGCACACCTTCCACCTCCGACGCGGACACCGGCACGAGGCGATCACCACATGGCAGGCCGCTCTGCGCGCCGCCGACCACCTGCCCGACCCCGCCACCCGCAGCCGCGCCCACCGGTTCCTCGGCCGTGCCTGCTCCCGGCTGGGCCTGCACGACCAGGCCACCACCCACCTGGAGCGGGCGCTGGACCTGGCCCTGCGCTACCACGCCCCCACCGAACAGGCCCACACCCACCGGGCGCTCGCGTTCGCCTGGGAACGACGGGGGGACGCCCGGCAGGCCCTGTTGCACGCAAACCATGCCCTCGCCCTCTTTCGCGCCCTCGACCTGCCGGTGTGGGAAGCCGACATACTCAACGCAGTGGGCTGGTACGCCGCGCGCCTGGGCCGGTTCGACACCGCCCGCGAGCACTGCCAAGCCGCCCTCACCCTGAATCGGCACCACCGCGATCCCGTCGGCGAGGCGGGCACCCTGGACAGCCTGGGCTACATCGCCCACCACACCGGCGACCACCACCAAGCCCTCGACTATTACCATTCCGCTCTCGCCTTGTTCCGCGGCCTCGGCAACACCTACGAGGTCACGGACACCCTCGACGGCGTGGGCCATCCCCTCGCCGCCCTCGGCCAGCATGAGCAGGCTCGGACGGTGTGGCGGGAGGCGCTGCGGCTGTACCGGGACCAAGGCCGCGACGCCGACGCCGAGCGCGTCCAACGACAACTTGACGACCTCAACCACACCTGAACCGCGACGCTGGTAGAAAGCGTCCAGGTCCGCGACCCCGACCCGCGCCGAGTCGCCCGGTGGCGGCCCCGTCGCCCGGCCGCCACCACCAAGGCCGGCGTGCCTTGGTGGTGGCGACCTCGCCGCCGTTGCCCGCCATCAGCCGGCGCGCGGTGCCGCACCCGAGGCAAGCGCCCCGGTAGCGCGGCCAACCGGCAGCGACGACCTCACTTTCCCGCCCGCCCTCGTCGTGAGCGGCCGCCCCGCTTCCGCTGCACGACAGCCCTTCCGAGCGCGCCCCCGCCGAGCAGCCAGCCACCCAGGGTCGCTGCCACCCCCGGAAGCTGCAGAATCCCGAACAAGCACGCGAACAGCGACACCACCAGCAACATGATCAACACCCCGGCACGCACCGTGTTACTGGTGTCCGAGACGATCGCCAATACGAACTGGAAAACCTCAACCTGATCCATAAGTACCTCCATAAATTGAATTTAATGCTGGCCCACCTCCCGTTCGGATGTGAACTACAGGGATACTACATGCGGGGGTCACGGCTTCAAAGAACGTGTTTCCGCCTGCTAAACGCAGATAATTAGGAACGTGATTTGTTTACATAAAAGGGATTCCGAAATACCAAGTTGAGGATACTTGGTACGTAGAGCCAGTACGCCCTCAACGGTCGTCCGAAACCACCCCGGCCACCCGACGGGTACGGTGCCGGTCGGGTGGCTGCCATCACGGGGTCAAACGCGACGGTCGGGGACTCGACCGGCGGCCGGAGCACGCCGCGCTGGACGGGCTGCTGGTGGTCGAGGCCAGCGCGACTATGCGTGCGGGTTCATCGGGCGCCGGTCGTCGGGAGTTCCGTCCGGCTCGTTCTGCGGCGCGAGGGTGCGCGCGAGCGGCCAGCGGATGTCGCAGTCCTCCCACACGACCTCGCGCCGGGGTTCTCCTTCGGGGACGTGCGTGGTGGTGCGGCGGCCGGTGGGGACCGCGCCATCCCGAGACTTCCGATGACCGGTATAGCCGCCGTATAGCTGGGGCGTCGCAGCCCGCGGTCAGCGGCATGAGAGTGCGTTCACGCAGAGTGATCGGATATGTAACGGTGCAGGAGTTCGAGGCGACTACTCACACGCTGAAGCTGAGGGTGGTGGAGCCCACAGTCATGATCGACGAGCCATGACATGGGGAACTCAAAGGCTTCATGCATCGCAGGGGCGGACGGATGCTGAACCGGGTAACCCACCTCGGAGGTAGCCGACTCCGAGGTGTGAATCTAGTATAGTAAGAAGAATGACCATCGAGCCCGCGCCACATCGACGTCTGAAGTTCTTTGGTCCTGCGGACCTCGGAAACTATTTCCAGGCGGGACGCGCAGCTGAGGTTCTTAGTCGGTTCGACGCATCAGTCACGACGTACACTGCTTCTGACGTTCTCGAACTGTATAATTCCCGACTCTTCATGGAGAACGGGTACTTTCCTGCATCCTCTTCCGAGGAGCAGCGCGCGGCACTTAAGGCGCTCATTCCCGGATTGCATGAAGTCGAGTCCAAATTCTTTGGCTCTCTGACCGACGAAACGCTGAGTTGCCGGATCGCAGGGGTCAGTAATGAGTATCACGCGGACTTGCTGGAACTCCTGTCACGACACAAGGTCTACAGCCGTTGCTCCGCCGCGAATGTGCTGGCAATCCTAGACAGCCTGAACGTCAGTACGGGCACGATGCTCTCATGTGGAAGCCTTGTGCGGGTTTACGATGAAGAGATACGTACGCGTCTTGTTTCAAACGTGGCCAACGCTGAGCATGTGATTCGACTATATCTCAGCGGTGATGTTCGCTCGCAGATGTACTTGCCGCAGAGCTTGAAGAGTTCGGACAAGCGCGCACTGCTTGACGCGTACATAGATAGCGAGGAGGCGCATCCGAATCTTCTCGAGCTGATCTCTGTCGCGCGCGTCAACGCGGCTGCTGGAATCGACGAGAAGATGAAGCTCAAAGCGAAGCGCAAGCATGAACGATGGACAAAGGAGTTCTTTGAGTCTAGCGGTGGCGGAATGGTGATCGGCTGTGAAATTACTGTCACCAAGGGGCAAGATGAGCCTGTGGAGGCATCAAGGGACGGGCTCGTGGCGAAGTACTCCTACAGTCGCGAGTGGTTCGATGAGAACCTCGATTACCCCACGGTCCTCAACAACTTTCTCTATGTGTTTGAGTTCGTAGATCGTCACATGCTGTTGACGCTACCCTCGTATCAGGCGGAACTCGGAGCGATTGAACGCGTGATGGGAACCGTAGGAAAGGATGCTTACCCAGCGGGTTTCGCCTTTCGTCTTAAGGAGCAGAGTTCCTTCCTGCAGGTCTCTATGTATGAGCGACTTCTCAGACACAACGATGTTGAGCTTGAGTCGGTAATCGCGTGGTTCTTCGCGGACTACTTGAGAGATGGTTTTGGCGCGACGAATCTACGGTTCGCGCCTTCAAGTAGGACTGCAACATACCTTGAGAAGAGTCGGCATCTGTTCGCCGAGATGGAAAGTATCGTCATGCAGTTCTCGCTCTACGTGGAGAACGGCGAGTTTGACCCTGAGCTGCTGGCTATGATGTCTGCCCAGGTCAAGTACCGAGACGTGCCGAGCTGCTTGGTCGGCAAATATGTCTATGCAGGCGAGAGCCCAGACATCCACAACGTCATTCACCTACTCTTCTCGGATCAGTCCGGCTTGGGGTACATAAATGAGAGCCTTAGAGCTGACAACGGTGCTCGACTACTCATCGAGCACGATGTTTTTTATGATGACTTCCATGACTACCAGAAGGATCAAGTCGACTATCTAATCGCGCACGGCGTGGCCGAGAACGCGGGGGGACATATCCGACTAGCAAGTGCCGACCAGTTCGTGGTGCTGCGCGATCTCTACGAGTTGGACGCGGCAAGTTACTACCATCACCACAAGGGTGCGCGCGAAGCAATTGATGAGATGGTCGCAAAGGGTTGGCTTGTGCGGACCGAGTCGCTGTTGTCTAAGCCTGAAGCAAACTACTTCAACTACTGCCTCAATCATCAGGACTTCAGCGATGGCCTGAACCTGCGCAACAAATACCTGCATGGCGCAATTCTTGACGTCGCCGATGAAGAGGAGCACTACCGTACCTACATCACCGCGCTCAAACTACTGGTTGCGCTTGTAATTAAGATGAACGATGATCTCTGGCTGCGCGAGAGTGAGGAGCTCGCTAACGGAACCGAGGCGACTCCGTCTGAGCAGGACTGTTAGCCCGGATCTTTCGCGTGGGTGACGGCCTGGCTTGAGACTGTGGTTGTTGCGTGTCGTCCTTCGGTGCTCGGGATGGTTGAAGTGGCCCGTTGTCGGTCGGGTTGCCGCGGGATTTCATGCCCCAACCGAAGACCCGGCCGCGGCCACCGGATCGTGTGGTGGCCTGCACCTCGCGGTGTCCAGCGCTGGCTCAGCCGGAACTGGGCAGTTCGGCCGCCTGGGCAACCCGGAGGGCCTTCCCGGGCGTCAGTCCGGCAAAGAACGCCGGGAGGTCGCCGTGGGTGTGCCGACGAATATTCTGTTGCCGGGTGAGCGGCTGCTGTGGTCGGGACGGCCGCAGCGGCTCACCCTCGCGCGGTTCGACTGATACCAGTTCGGGTTCGGCCTGCTCTGGGTGATCATGGCCATCGTGGTCCCGTTGACCAGGCGCCACACGCTATCGCCGTTCGAATGGGCTCTCGGGGTGTGCGGTGTCGCGTTCGTCTGGGTTCCGGTCGCCGTCAGGTTGCGAGCGCGGCGCGGTGCTGAGTACGTCGTAACCGACCGGCGGATTGTGCTGGCCGATCGGTTCTCGGGGAGGACGCGTGCGTCGGTGTATCTCGGCACGCTGCCGCCGCCGGTCGCCCGGATCCGGCAGGACGGCAGCGGAACGATCGACTTCGGCAGGTTTGTCCGTGCACCTGTAATGCCCTTTTCTTCGTTGGGATCCCTGATGTTGACGGGTCTGGTCGCCGTGCCGGAGGCGGGGCGTGTCCGCGACTTAATCGCGCGGGCGCAGGCCGGGCAGGGCTGACCTCATTTGGACGACGGCGTCGGGGTAGGTGAGAGCGCTGTCCTGTCTCGTCGATGTTGATGCGGCAGCACACCCTCGGGATCTCCTGACGGGGACCGGTTACCACCCGATCGCACCGACTACGCACTCATCGGCAGAAGCGGACGTTCAGGTCCGTCCGCGGGCCAGTTCACGCCAAACGATGACTGCTCGGGCATCGGCCCAGCGATGGGCAAGTCAACCCCATCAGAAGCCGGTCAGCCGCGCTCCACGGCGCTGGACGTCGAGGTCGAAACGCGAGATCCAGCCGTCGTCAACACCAGGAGACGGGCACCTCGATGTTGACAGGGCCGCCGTGGCGAGTGCTCATGATCGTGCTGTCGAAGGTCCCCACTGGCGATTACGGCACGGGGCGGAGTTACAACCCTGCTTCATGGCCTCGATCATGGATAATGGGGAAAGCTTGCTCTGCCGACAGGATCCAGGCGTCGATCCGGTCGGGTGAGCACCTGATTGCTTCGATCAGCGCTTCGACGGCGTTCAGCTTGCCCACGCTCACGTGCGCCTGAAGTTCGCGTGCCGACACCTCTTGGTAGGTCATGGCCAGTTGCCACATGAACCTCATGAGGTAGCGGCATTCATCCTGTTCTCGGTCATCCGCCAGCCGTTCCTCAATCACGGCTTGCGCGCGCCGACACTGTGCCCCGTCACGGAAGCCACTGCTGAGGTCGGTCAGGTTCACGCTCGGAAGTTACCAAGAGAACACGTTGATGGCTGACATATTTAGTGGCCAGGCGGCGCCTGCGGCGTCCGTTTCGCCACCCTCCGAGCGTTCTCGGCTCGTGTCGCGCGCCCCGCTCTGTCGGTCACCACGAGGTGTCATCGACTGCAAGCGCATCGGCGAAGTCGACCAGCTTCAGCCGCAATTCGGCGACGTGGACGTGGCTCAGCTCGACCGTGCGGTCATGGATCCGGGTGGCAGCATTGGTGACCGGCCCATCGATCGTGATCCAGCCGTCCTCGGCGTGCGGGGCTGTCCATCGGCCGAGGTCGACGTTCACTCGGCCGATGTAGTCGAGGTACAGAGGATCATCGAGGACTTGGTCGAGGGTGGCGATCACCGGTGCGAGGTCGGTGACCTCGAACCCGAAGCCTCGATCTGACGACGCCACCTCGACGTCCAGCTCCGGCAGCGTGACGTCGTCTTGCGCAGGATCAGCAGGCATGGCTGTACGTGCGCCGGCGGATGCGCTGTCGGCGGGCGCCCTCCGGCGAAGGCAGGTCCGGTCGGTGAACATCTCGACGACCCAGGCGCCCATGTCCGGGGTCGGTCTCAGCAGCACGCCCACGATGTCCCCCGTTCGCTTTCGACTCGGCCTGTTCTGACGTTCAGTGTCGGGAAGACCGGCTTCGCAACGGAGCGAACCTCGGGCAACCACCCAATCGGGTGCAGTCCATCGGAGGTTTCGGGACGGGTCAGTCGTAGATCCCCTCGACTGTCCATTGTGGGTTCTGGTCCAGCGTGACGGCCAAGATCAGCGCCCTGTCCCGGCCGGCGGCCGCATCGGCGAGGACGACCTGCACCCGAGCCACACGAGAGATCTTCTCGGCTTGGAGGGCGGGGCGGTGCAGCCAGGGACCGGCCCAGCTGATCACCGACAGCGGAACTTCGTCCCCGACCGCAACCGTCGCCGGTGGCTCGGTCAATTCACCTCGAGTCGTGCACCCGACATCGCGCCCGCCGGCGTCCCGGACCACAGCCGGGACCGTGCGTCGTGGGGTAGTTGCCGGAGACGGCGCCGGCAGCCGGCCCGGCCACGGCGCATCCGCAGTCAGGGTGGCCCGCGGATCTCCCCAGGGAACGAGCCGTACGCGCTCAGCTGAGGTGCGACCACCGTCCAGCAGCGGCGTCACCACCGCTTCGGGACCGAGCAGACCCTGGATCCGCACCATCGCCCGACCGGCACGTTCTGCGGAGTCGGCGTCGCGGCCCATCGCACCGAGCTGCAGCTGAAGCGCCTCACCACCGACCAGCTCCTCCGGCACCAGGCGCAGCCGGATGATGCCGGAGTTCGGCCGGTCCCCCGGCGCGGCGGTGAGCCAGCCTTCGCACTGCCACCGCACCCGATCCGCCGTCGCCCGCGCGGTCAGCGGTTCCGCGCACCGCCACACCCGCAGCCGCTCCTCGCCCGACTCGGTCACCGCCACGATCGCCAACCGTGTGCACGCCATGCCGTGCCGGGCCAGGCCGGAGAAGAACCGCTCCCCCAGCGTCTTCGCGATGAACGCCGCCTCATCGATGCGCTCCAGCGGCGTCTCGAACTCCTCCACCACCTCCAGCTCCGGCGGCAGCGCGCGCCGCAACGGCGGCCGCTGCGACAACCCCCTGGCCAGCCGGTGCGCCACGATCGCGTCCCGCCCGAACCGGCCGGCGACGTCGCGCTCCGCGACCGCGGCGAACGCACCCATCGTCCGCAACCCGAGCCGGCCCAGCAACCCGACCAGCTCCCCGCGGTCCTCGCCCGGCTGATCCAGCTCCGCGACCGGCAACGGCGCCAGAAACTCCGCCGAACCACCCGGCGCGACGAAGGCGGCGCGGCGGGCGGCGAGGGTCGCGGCGAACAGGCCGTCGGCGATCCCGACCTGGCACTCCACCCCGGCGTTCGCCGACACCTCGTCCAGCAGTCGCTCGGCCAGGGCTTCCTCGCCGCCGAAGTAGCCGGCCGCGCCGCCGACCGGGACGGCGACGATCCCGGGGCGTACGACCTCGACGCCGACCGCGTGCTGCTCGACCGCGGCGGCGACCGGTTCGAACACCCTGGCGTCGCGATCCGGGTCGTGCTGGTGCACCACGAGCTCCGGGCATCGGGATTGCGCGTCGCGGCGTCGCATCCCGCGCCCGACACCGCTACGGCGGGCGGTTGCGGAGCAGGCCACGACCCGGTTGGCCGAGAACACCGCCGCCGGAACCAACGGCGGGGTTCCTGCGGCGGCGCCGGCAGCGACGACCGGCCAGTCGGGACACCACAACACCAGCAGGCGCGGCGCGTTGTTCACCCGGCTACCTCGACCAGGGGCCGGGTGGCGCGGGGTTCGCTCGCGGCGACTGCTCCGCCGGTGCCCGGCAGCTGCAGGGGCATCGTGTGCGGGCGGGTGGCGGCGCCGCGGCCGCGGCTGCTGGCCACGACGTCGCAGGCTTGCAGGTAGCCGTGGCCGTCCGGGGTGGTGCCGCGCCAGGTGTGGCCGGACAGGCGCAGTTCGACGTCGGCGCCGGGCCAGGGCCCGGCGGTGAGCAGTACGGTGCCGCGGGTGCGCAGGCGTCCGGCCAGCCGCCGCGCCAGCTGCGGCGGCGCCCCGCGGCACACGGTCGGGCCCAGCACGACCAAGTCGAAGCCATCGACCAGCGCCGAGAGCACCGCCATCAGCTCCGCACCCGGATCGGGGACCAGCGCGATCCGGTCCAGGTCGACGCCGATCTCGGCGGCCGCGACCAGCCCGAGGTCGGGCATGCCGGCGATCGCGGCCCACGACCCCGTCTGGGTCGCCTCCGCCAGCAACGCCAAGACCAGCGACGTCGACCCGAGCACCGACACCGTGCTCCCGCGCCGCAGCCCGCCGCTGGGCAACAGCCCGGCCAAGGTCGACAGCACTGGAAGCGTCTCGGCAGGTCCCGCTGGGTCTGCGATCGGCTGTCGTAGCTGCGAGGCCGTGCTGACACCGGCGATCGCGGTCAGCTCGGCAAGCGCTTCCGGTACCGCCACTGCCGCTCACCTCCAGCACCACGAGCCCGCACCGGAGACACCCGCGCACCACACCCGCGGGCGAACCCGACCACTCTCATCGAACACCTGTTCGGAGGATGCGAGAGTGGCGTCGGTCTGTCAAGTCACGCCGCCTGACGTCACTCACTCAGGCGAGAAAGGTCGGCGCAGCGCGGCCGAGACGACACCGACCGTTACCGGTCAGGTCATTGACCAGCGTAAACACAGCGGAGCTGGGCTGATCGGGTTACCGTCAGAGCACACCGTTGGCGTCGGGACGGAGGCTCCGTATGGCCGGTCAGGGCGGAGCATCCCGCGTCCCAGCATGGGTGGAGCCGATGCTGGCCAAGGCTGATGGCGGCCGCCTGCGCAGCGGCCCCGAATGGGCCTACGAATACAAGCTCGACGGCTACCGCGCAGCCATGCGCATCGGCGTCGACGGCACCACGGTGCTCACCAGCCGCAACAACATCGACTTCACCGCCGAGTTCGCCGACCTCACCGGCATCCTCGCCCCGGCGCTCGACGGGCAGGCCGCCTACCTGGACGGGGAGGTCGTCGTCTACGGCGAGGACGGCCGGATCGACTTCGAGCTCATGCAGGAACGCCGCGGCCGCTACGTCAAGCACCACAGCTCCCTGCGCCGCGACGAGCCCTTCGACGACATCGCGGTCCGCTTCCTGGCCTTCGACCTGCTCCGGCTCGGCGACCACGACCTGCTCAAGGAACCCTACGACGAACGCCGACGGCTCCTGGAGAGCCTGCCGATGCCCGACCCCTACCGCGTCTCCGTCGTCCGCGCCGTCACCTTCGACGAACTGGCCGCCGACCGCCGCACCCCGGCCGACTTCCTGGCCCACGCTGCGTCCGCCGGCTACGAAGGGGTCGTCGCGAAGCTGCGCAACTCCACCTACGTCCCCGGGCACCGACCGGACTCCTGGCTCAAACACCCCTTCATCCAAACCCAGGAAGTGATCATCTGCGGGTGGCGGCCCGGGCAGCGCAGCTTCGCCGGCACGCTCGGCGGGCTCCTGCTCGGCGCACACGACCCCGCCTCCGGCGAGCTGGTCTACATCGGCGACGTCGGCACCGGCTTCAGCCAGGCCGCCCGCACCGACCTCCTCACCCAGCTGCAACCCCACGAGCGCCGCACCCACCCCTTCGCCACGACACCGCCGCACGAGGACGTCCGCGGCGCCCACTGGGTCCACCCCGAGCTGGTCGGCGAGATCGTCTACCGGCAGTTCACCCGCGCCGGGCGCGTCCGCCACACCGCATGGCGCGGCCTGCGCGCCGACAAGAAACCCGCCGACGTCCTCGCCCCGCGCTCCGCCCCCACCGCGGCGCCGGCCCCGGCAGCCTCCCCGCCCGAGCCCACACCCGCAGCACCTGTCGGTCAGCGCATCACCGTCCAGGCCGGCCCTCAGCGCCTGACTCTGTCCAACCTGGACAAGCCGCTGTATCCCGACGGATTCACCAAAGGCGAGGTCATCAACTACTACTCCCGGATCGCCGAGGTGCTGCTGCCGCACCTGGCCGGGCGGCCGGTGACGTTCATCCGCTTCCCCGACGGCGTCGGCGGCCAGCAGTTCTTCGAGAAGAACGTCCCACGCGGCGCCCCGGACTGGCTGCCCACGGTCCGGCTGCCCAGCACCGGCAGCCGATCCGTCAAGGGTGAAGGCGAGATCGAGTACGCCCTGCTCGACGAACTCGCCGCGCTGGTGTGGACAGCGAACATGGCCGCCCTCGAACTGCACGTCCACCAGTGGAAGGTCGATTCCGACGGCGTCCGGCAGGCATCGGATCTGCTGGTGTTCGACCTCGATCCCGGCCCCGGCACCTCCATCGTGCAGTGCTGCCGGGTCGCTGAACGGCTCCGCGACGTCCTGCTCGAGGACGGTCTGACACCGTTCGCGAAGACGTCCGGTTCGAAGGGATCTGTTGACCGGACTACGGGACGACACGCCGACGCGTTCGACGCGGTCAGCTGACCCGACCGGTACTTCTCACACACCTTGATCAAGAAAGGTGATGTGAGCGTGTTCACTGAGCTAGAACGGAACATCGCAGCGATCCGACTGCCGCGGTGGGGTCGAGTGATGATGGCCAAGGGGCCGGTGCCGTGGCTGGTCGTCGACGACGACGGAACGCCAGTGCATCCCATCCTGCGTTACCTGACCAACTTCGTGGCCAGCAGCGCCAGCCCGACGTCAGTGCGCAGCTACGCCTACGCACTGCTGCGATGGTGGCGGTGGCTACGCGCGGTCGACGTGCCGTGGGACAAAGCAACCTCGGCCGAAGTCCGCGACCTGGTGCTGTGGATGAGCCAAGCCGACAAGCTGAGAACGACACCGCGAACGGAGTCAACCGTCACCGCCGGCACGGTGAACCCGGTCACGGGCAAGAAGCACCTCGGCGACCGATACGAACCGCGTACCGTCCGGCACTCCAACGCGGTGATTCGAGCCTTCTACGAGTACTGGATCGACGACGTCCAGCAAGGTCCGCTGATCAACCCCGTCCCGCTGGACCGCCGCCACCGAGGCCGACGCCCCCACGCGCACCACAACCCGCTGGAGCCTGTCCGACCGGAGGGCAGGATCCGGTACAACCCTAAGCTGCCGAAGCGGCGACCACGGGCCCTGCCTGACGAGCGATGGAACGACGTATTCGGTGGCCTGCGGTCCAATCGGGATCGAGCATTGCTGTCCCTGGGGGTCAGCTGCGCGGCGCGGGCCTCCGAGCTGCTCGGGATGAATGGAGTCGACCTGGACTGGGGGGATCAGCTCGTGCGGGTGATCCGCAAGGGCACCGGCGCCGAACAGTGGCTGCCGGCCAGCCCAGAGTCGTTCATCTGGCTTCGCCTCTACCTGGCCGACCTCGGAGGCGTGCTGGACCCGAACACCCCGGTCTGGTGGACCCTGCGTCGCCGCGATCACGGCAACGGCCTGCGACACCACCCGATGAGCTACGAGGCCTTGCGCGCGGTCTGGCGGCGGGTCAACGCCCTCCTGGGAACGAATTGGACCATGCACGATCTCCGCCACACCGCCTCCCTGCGCATGGCCCGAGACGAAAGCCTGTCGATGCAAGACGTGCAGGTGATTCTCGGCCACGCACACCTGGCCACGACCGCCGACATCTACACCGTCGAGGACGAGGCCCAGGTCATCCGACGGGTTCAGCAACACCTGACCGAACGTGAAAGCCACGCCCGGCAACCACCCCCGCCGCTCACCACCGGCTACAACACCGACGACTGGAATGTCCTGTTCGGCCGGGAGCCACAGTGAGCAGCCCGAGCGATACGCAGCCGGCGCACCCCCGACGCCGCCGGGGCAGCCCCTTCTCTTTCGAACGACACGATGATCTGCTCGACGCCGTCATCCCCGGCGGCGAACGCGATCACTGGCCGATCAGCAGCGTTCTGGATCTCTTACCGGGCCTGCCGAACTGGCCGTTACCTGCCAACGATTCCGGTCGCCGGTCCCGATTCACGCGCGGCAGCAGCACGATCCTGGAATGGCTGGCCTCCCACCCCGGTGACGGCTGGCAGCAACGATGGATCAATTCCGGTGCCGACATCAGCACCGAGTGGATCGACACTCTCGCCGCCGCGTCCTCACCCGGCGCCGCCGCGGCTCGGGACGAGCTGATCATGGGGCTAGGCAGCCTGTTGCTGTGCCGAGTCTTCTTCCCCAGCTATGATTTTCTGGCCGCATACAAGGCAAAAGCCCTCTACACTCATGCGCGACGGGCGTTCCGCCCGGACCTGTTTGACCGGCTCGAAGCGCGCAGCGGAGAACTCCGAATCTCTCCTGCCGCCCTCCGACGAGCCGAGCTGGCGATCAGCAAGATCGTGCTGCACACCGGTCGTGACGTTGATCGTCTGTCCGCCGACGATATCTTGGCCTTTCGCACCTGGATGCTGCGCGACCCCGATCGACGCAAGTACTCCCCGTTGGACACCGCATGGCAGTTGCTGAGCGGCATCGCTGAACTTGGTGATCACGCCACGCTCAAGGACGCGATCCGGCACGGTCAGCGGCCAACGGCGGAACTAGTGGACGCCTATCAAATCCGGTGTCGTCCGGTACGCGATATGCTGATCCGTTACCTCGACGAACGCCGCCCCGCCCTCGACTACGGCAGCTTCACCGGCCTGGTCGGCACCTTGGCAGGCAGGTTCTGGGCTGACATCGAACACCACCATCCCGGCATCCAGACTCTCGATCTTCCCGAGGCTGCCGCGACCGCCTGGCGCGATCGGCTGAAGACCGTTGTCGGGCACGACGGAAGCAGCCGTCCACGGAAGAACCACCACGACGTCCTGCGGGACGTCCGGGCTCTCTACCGTGATTTGCAGGAGTGGGCCGCGGGAGACCCGGCCTCCTGGGCGGAGTGGAGTTTCTCCAGCCCGGTCCGCAAGAGCGACATCGCCGGCCAGGCGAAGGCCAAGCGGAAGACGACGGCGGCCATGCACCAGCGGATCCGGGAACGACTTCCCCACTTACCGGCCTTGATCGACACTGCCGAGCGACACAAAGCCGCGATGACGGCCCTGCACGCCGCGGCCTCGGCAATCAGGACCGGGGAAATGTTCGTGCACGGCGGACGGCAGTACCGACGCATCGTCCCGAAGTCCTACACGGACGACACCTACTATCGCGACGCCGCGCCACCACTGCTCATCGAGGACACGACCACGGGCGAGGTTGTTGATCTCGGCCAGGCTGAACACGACGCGTTCTGGGCCTGGGCTGTCGTCGAAGTCTTACGCCACACCGGGGTTCGCATCGAGGAGATGCTGGAAATCACCCACCTCGGGCTGGTGTCTTATAGGCTGCCTGACACCGGCGAGATCGTGCCGATGTTGCAGATCGTTCCCTCCAAGTCCAACGAGGAGCGCCTTCTGCTGGTCAGCCCGGAGCTGGCCAGCGTGCTGGCCGTTGTCATCACCCGGCTCCGGCGTCACAACGACGGCGCCGTTCCCCTCACCTCACGCTACGACCCCACCGAACACCTCGTCGGGCCGCCGCTTCCGCACCTGTTTCAGCACACACGCAACGGCTGGACCTGGGAAGTCCCAGCCCAGACCACGATCTACAAGCTGCTCGACCAAACCGTCGCCCGTGCCGGTCTGACCACCGCCGACGGCCACCCCTTGCGTTACCGGCCTCACGACTTCCGCCGGATGTTCGCCACCGAGGCCGCGGCCGGCGGGCTGCCGGTCCACATCCTCGCCCGGATACTCGGACACGCCAACATCAACACCACCCAGGCCTACATGGCGGTCTTCGACGAAGCGCTGGTCCGCACGTATCGCGCGTTTCTCGACCGCCGCCGAGCTGCTCGGCCCGAAGCTGAATACCGGGAACCGACTCCGGAGGAGTGGGCGGAATTCCAGGCGCATTTCCACACCCGCAAGCTCGAGCTGGGCGAATGCGGTCGCCCGTACGGCACGCCGTGCAAGCACGAACACGCCTGCATCCGCTGCCCGAGCCTGCGGTTGGACCCCTCAGCCCGGCCACGGCTGGTCGCGATCATCGCCAACCTCCGCGACCGGGTCCAGGAGGCTCAGCTCAATGGGTGGCTGGGCGAGGTCGCCGGCTTGCAGGTCAGCCTGAACGAAGCCGCCCGGAAGCTGACCAGCCTGGACCGAGCGCGCGCCCGTGGTCCTGCCGGCCCTGTTGACCTGGGTGTGCCGGTCATCGCCGACTCGCCGAGATGAGCACCGAGTTCACGGTCGCCCGGCCTCGAGGAGGCCGGTGCCTTCCGTGGACGACAGCGGTCAACCAAACGAACCACACAAGCTAGCGTCCTGTCATGCCGAGAACAATGCGCCGACCGCGAAACTGCAACCGGAAAGATCAACCGCCTTGCTATTGAATGCCTATCGCTGATGCGACTATGCTGGATAAGACCTGCCCAACAAGATCATTGAGCCGAGGAGCTGGGATGAAAATAACCGTCTTCAGAACGGCGACATTTCGGCCAAAACTGCTAGGTCACCAACTGGAGCTCCTTGTGTTGCCTTTGCACGGCTTCGTGGGAAACGTCGAGAGTCCCGGCGATCTCCAGACGAAATACGTCGCTTTTGACCAGGTGGCGGCCCGCACGTTGTACATGGCCCGCAGATCTGAAGCTTGCCCATATACCGGCATGGTTACGGACGACGGCACACCTTGGCGCTACGTCGGTGAAGAGTTTCGCCAGAGCAGTGACTCTGATGGTTGGCCGTCTGACCCGGACTACCACGCCTCTGTATATGTGTGTGCGTTGTGCGGCGCGAAGGCGGAGTCGATCCTGCGGAGCACGGCTTTCCATCCCACTCCCCGAGTATTCCAGAACGATATCGTGACGGTGTCGAGTGGACTCGGGTTTGACGTAAACCGTGGAGTCCTTACGTCGTCGGACGATCCCGGGATGCTGACGCTGACAGTTGGCGGCACCCGATTAGGCGCAAGCTATGCGCAGAAGTACTTTGCTGGCTTGCGCCTGATATATAGCGGTACTGGCGATTTTGCCAGTGAAGGTGCTTGTCCGCCGGTCCCATTGATGGTGCTGGTGTGAGCACCCAGTTCTTTCGTTCTGCCCGGCGCCTCCTGACCTGGTCGGCGAAGCTTGTTCGCGCACGAGTCGATGAGGCCGACCGCTCTACATTATCTCGAAGTCGGTCATCGCCAGGTGAATAGCACCGGTTATGACTCGACTTCACCACGAGGCGGATGGTGTAAACCCGTGCCCGGATGTGCTTTAGGCAAGTATCGGTCGATGCACTCTGATGCCGCTGGTAGTGCGTGCGCACCCGATCAGACCGCCGAGCCGGCTGAGGATGCGACTCGGGGGAGCAGGCTGACCGCCGGGCAGAGCCATGAGGCTGCCCAAGCTGTGCTGCGATCTGTCGCATCGAGGGCTAGTCCGGTGAAGCATTCCCTTCGACCCGGAGGTTTTCGCGAAGGCGGTGAGCCCGTCGGTCTCCAGGAGAGCGCGAAGCCGCTCGGCAACCCGGCAACACTCCACAATCGACGTCCCGGGACCCGGATCGAGATCGAACACCAGGCGATCCGGCGGACGGCGCCCACCGCCGGGATCGATCTGCCACTGCGGGACGTGCAGCTCAAGCGCGGCCATGTTCGCCGCCCACACCAGCGCCGCCAGCTCATCCAGCAACACGTACTCGATGACGCCCTCCCCGCGCCCTGAACGCGCGCCGGAGGTGGGCAGCCGGACGGTGCGCAGCCAGTCAGGCGCGCCCCTCGCGACGTTCTTCTCGAAGAACTGCTGGCCGGCAACCCCGTGGGGAAAGCGGATGAACGTGACGGGACGGCCGGCCAGATGCGGCAGCAGGACCGGGGCGATCCGTGAGTAGTAGTTGATCACCTCGCCCTTGGTGAACCCCGCCTTCGGGTAGAGGACCTTGCCGAGGTTCGAGATGGTCAGCCGCCGGTTCTCGACCTGGACCGTCACCTTCTCGCCCAGCGGCGTCGGCTGTGGGCCTGCCGCTTCCGGGCGCTCGGCAGCGGACGTTGCTGTCGGCGTCGGCTTTGTCGCCGTGGTGGGTGCCGGCAGTGCACCCGGGGCGATGACCTCGTCGGGTTTGCGGTCCTCGCGCAGCCCGCGCCAGGCGGTGTGGCGGACGCGGCCAGCGCTGGTGAACGTGCGGAACACGACCTCGCCGACGAGCTCGGGTTCGACCCAGCGGACCCGAGCCACGTCCGCGCGGGGCGGTGCGACCGCGAACGGATGGGTGCGTCGTTCCAGCGGTTCGAGGCGGGCTTGCAGGCGAGCGCGGTCCGCTTCGCTGAACCCGGTGCCTTCACCGGACTACGGGACCGCATTGCCGAGGTCGTCGTTCGCTCCGCCTAGGAGGGGAAGTCGAGCCCACTCGCTTTGGTTCGGAACGCGACTGTGGGGTACGACGAAGTTCAGAATGGCTTTGAATCACATTAAAATCTAGGACTGTGAAATTTCGAGCAAGCACAGTTCTAAGACGATAAGCGACGTCGCAACCATCGTCCCACGCGCCAACGCGGCACGCAAGCAAACAACGGGCTCACTTTTGGCAATTACCCTACGATTAGGTCAAGATTTGCCGAAGAGGTCGAACCCTTTCGAGACTGCCTCCATAATCGACGGTCCGCGCTGCACTGCTAGATTAAGTCCTGATCGAGTAATTCGCGTCACAGAATGTCGCTTTCGCTTCCCAGTAATTCTTTCAATGTACTGGCCTATCGACGGAGGCGACATTGACTTTAGGTTTTCAAGTCGACTAGCCTGTAGTGCCTCCAGTCCTGCGCGCGCAAGCTCAACTCGACCTAATTCGAGACTGTTGGCTTGAGGGCCAAGCTTCAACAGCAGTTGATCGGTGCGATTATTAGCCGCCGCCTCGATAGCCTCGTTGAGATCCGCCGCTTTCGATCCGGTGCATCTGACACCCAACATCGAAGCTTTGTCGACCACTTCTTGACTTCGGCCATGCTCCAGCCTTTTGGCGAGTTTTCTTAGTTTGGCGATGTAATTGGATTCTTCTCGTATCTCCTGCCATGTGACACCTGGGGGATTACACGGCCAAACCAGGTTGACATACTCCCGGAATCGCCTGTCTCGACCTGCATACAACTCGACTTTCGCTCGCTCCAACTGCGCCCGCGCCCGCGCGCGCGGAAGACAGCCGATTCGGCCATTCTCAACTTTCAGTCGTTCCTCAGAAGTTTTGAGCTTGCGCAAGTCTTGATCACTCGCATGCCACTGCAGCAATGCAGTGAAGTACGGAGTTCCTTTCTCGCCTTCATAATACAAAGAAAGAAGAGTACGCAAATCGTCGAGCGTGTCGTCAAGGTCTCCATCGAGTGGCAAAACAAAGCATTCACGGCCAGCAGGGTCATCAAATATCACAATGCACGGCAATCGGTCAATTATTCCCAGCTTGCGAGCTACTGCATCTGATGCATAGGTCATCGATTGCGTCAGGTCCACAATTGAATTTGAAGCTCCAGCGACATAAGGCCTAGCCGCAGGTTCAGGCGGAGCGGTGTCGACGTACCAAGTGCGCCCTCGTCGCAAATGCTTTTCGTTGTAAAAAATTAGAAATGAGGCGATTGGTCCCGTCAGCGAGTCGAGGGCCATCTCGTAGCGCAATAACCACTCCAACGCCTTTTCATCCACCACCGTGCACAGGGCGACCATGTGCACGGCGTGTGGAGCACCGAGCATCTTCTCTGGTTCAGCACGCAAAAAATTAACGAGGTCGTCGCCCGAACACATCATCCGATAACCCATGCAGGCAGTATCCTCGATCGTTGAGCCCATCGGTAGCGCGGGTCCGCCATCGTGGTGCCCTAGGTAAGTACGCTGATCAGCGTGAGAGGATGCTTAACACGTTCTGCTACGGCACTGCTTGCATGCTCGAGTCTACTGTCACCTGGCGTCGGACACTGACATGTCGTTGCTTGCTAGATCAATCGGAGACATAGGCGTACTGACCAGCTGGTTGAACGGCTGGCTCTCCGAGCCGGATCTTCAGCTAGATTACCGACCTGGTCAGAAGCGAATAAACAATCAGTGGGCATTGACAGTGCTTCACAAACAATGAACGAATGCGCAACGATCTGGGCTCTGAGCGGCTCAAACACCACGTTGGTGCCGAGGCGAACGAGTCTGCGGTCGGGTATGCAGAGATAAGTAGAGACCGAGCTCGTCGAGTTGTGCGCCGACGAAGTCGATGTTGGAGCAGTCGGTGTCCGGTGTGCGCTGGATAGGCCTGTCCCCTCTTAGTCCGGTCAACAGGCCGACGTCGCCGATGTAAACCAGGTCGCCGGTGTCCGGGTCGTGGGCGCCGAGGGCGAGCCCGCCCATCCGGCCGGCGATGCGGCTCTGGCCGGGGCCGGTAGCCGCAGATGATGACTTCGGTGGTGCGGATCAGCGGGTGCTTGCGCCACCCGTCGCTGCGCCGGCCCGGGCTGGTAGGTGCCGGTGCGGAGTTTCGCGACCAGGCCCTCGTAACCAGAGGCGGCGGCGTGGTCGAGCAGATCCGCGGGCGTGCGGCGGTCGGCGTCCAGCTCGGTGAAGGTGAACGCCCGCACCACCGACACCCGGTACGGATCAGGCATCGGTGTGGTGCCGTCGGAAGCGATGCGCAGGCAGGCGCGGTAGCCGTCCAGCTTGTACTCATACGCCCACGCCGGGTCGGCGACCAGACGACCGCCGTCCGGGGTCGCGAGCATCGGCTCGATCCAGGCCGGCACCCGTCCCGCAGCGCTGCCTCGTGCTGCCATGACCGCCTCCGTTCCGGCCGTCCGGCTCCCGCAGATCGACAAGCCGCAGGTCTCCGCAGGTAGCCACGGTAACCCGAACAGCCCAACATCCACTCGGCTGCCGCAGCCGGCCGCCGGAATCCGTCATCGGGGCGCTGCCTCGTCCACCTGCAGAAAGTCCGCGGAGAGTGACGTCAGCCCGGCGTCTCGTGACGTTGCTGAACATCCCCCGGTCGGGTGTTCATGATCCGCAACCTCGTCACGGACTGCGGGGGTGCGGGTTTCACCGGTGTGTGCGGTTGTCGGGACGGCGCGCGGACCGGTGTCCTCATCGACGGCTGGGGAGCCGGAAGGTGCGACCAGGGGATACGGCGTGCCGGGCTCGCGTAGGGGGCGAGCCCGGCGCACCGCCCGCGTCGCCGTCGACGACGAACTCACCGGCGAGAACCTCGAAGCTAAGCACGTGCGCGGACGCCCACGGCGGGACTTCGACGCCGTAACAGCTGTACGCGCCGGGTCGACATCGGCACTGCGGCACCCCGCCGCGGGCCTGGGGCGGCGACAGCTTTCCTCCCGCGAGACTGCCTCCGCCCCAGACCTTTCCGCCATCTCGCCGGCAACGACCGCGGCGAACGATGCGACCGCGGCTTCGCCTGGGGAGACAGACGTTGAGCCAGTGGACACCGGCCCTATCCGAGCGCGGCCGCCGCACGCTCTCGTGCCACATCTGAAGGAGAACCTGTTACGCATGATGATCGATACACGATGATTCCGTCGACAATGAACCGGGGAGTGGGGCGTATGACAGGCGAGCGGCAAGTAGGGCTGGTGGTCGCCAACCGCGAAGTCAGTATCTCCGCCGAGCCGGACAGCGAGGTGCTGCGCTACCCGGGGATCTGCGTCGTGCGAAAGCAGGGCGGGGAGCCGGTGGAGCAGACGTGGGTGCCGCTCGGCGTCTCACCCAGCTTCGCCGACGACGAGGTCTTGATCGCCACCTGGCATGCAGCCTTGCAGTGGCGCCAAGCCTGTGTATGAGTACCCCGCAGCGCCCGGAAGTCGACGTCACCCCGCGCCGCTCGCCCGACCGCAGCTATCCCCTCCCGCTCGAGCCGAGGTGTTCTGGCACCGCCGAGGAATCTGAATTGCTGACGCCCACGCACATCTTCCGCCAGCACAGAAAACGCAGACCCCGATCCAGCCCTCGACGACTATTCGGGTACTAGTTGTCGTCGTGGCCACTGGCAGCGACAAACCCCACGCCGAGACCGCCGATACCGGGTCAACCAGGCACCACACTGCCGCCTCCGACGGCACCGCGAGACCGGCCGCAATGACACCGCAGGAACCGCCGAGCGGACCGACCGGGTCACCCCGCACCCACCTGGTTGTGCTCCGAGGCCCCTCCGGCGCCGGCAAGACCACAGTCGCCACCGCCGCGCGCGCCCGGCTCGGCCGCGGCGTCGCGCTGGTCCAGCAGGACGTCATGCGCCGGGTCGTCTTACGCGAGCATGACGTGCCCGGCGGGCTGAACATCGCGCTGATCGCCACGGTCTGCCGATTCAGCCTCGACGTCGGCTACCACGTCATCCTCGAAGGCATCCTCAGCGCCGCCCGTTACGGGCCAATGTTGCGCCAGCTAGCCACCGACCACCACGGCCGCACCAGCTTCTTCTACCTCGACGTGCCCTTCGAAGAGACCGTCCGCCGCCACGCCACCCGCCCCCAAACCAGCGAGTTCACCCCCGACGACATGCGCGGTTGGTACGAGACGAGCGGACGTCTCGACGTGCCCGGCGAGCAGGTCATCACCACCGCCTCGTCGGCGGACACGTCGGTGGCCCAGATCGTCGCGTACATGACCCGAGAACGAGTAGGAAGTGCGCCGTGCTGGACCGGTGTCAGCAGGTGAAGCAGTAGGGCATCCGCGGCCCGGAACCGGTCCCAGGCTGCGCAGCCTTCGCCGACGGACCGAGCTGAGGACGCACTCCCGGCTCCCGAGACCGGTTAGCGATCACTCCACGTGTACGCAGCGCTGAACTGGTCGAATGCCGCGTTCAATCCCGCGTCGCAGGCCGCATGGTCCACCACGATCGAGGACGTTGCGAGGATGCCAGCAGCGTCAAGGACTCCGGCGACCGCGTGCACTATCGCCGCGTACCGGGCTGACGAGACGTCTAGCGGCAAACGCACTCGAAACTCACGTGATTCCACCCGCTTAACGGTGTCTGTCGCCCGAAGTAGACACCAAGCCGCTATTGGCTGGACTCGCGAGTGTGGAGCTCAGCAAACTGCTCACGCGCGTTCAATCTGACGCTCCGCGAAGCCTGCGAGTCGGGACCAGGTACTCCCGTACGTGCTTCCGCTCCCAAGCGCGAGCCGGAGGAATCCGGGTCCCGGGTCAGTAGGAAGCCGGGTGAGCTGGACGACCTCGTAGGCGTTCACGCTGTTCTGCTGGAGCTGCTTGAGCCGACGCTCGTGCGGTCGCCAACCCGCTTGTTCGTCGGGCGTTAGCTGAGGAAACCGGGTTATCCAGGGGGCCTGTTGCGGAGCGAGTACCTCATGGACGGCGGGGAGAACATCATCGCGTACGAGGTTGTCAAGGTCCTTACCGTTTCGTGGTGGTACGACCAGCAGGATGGCTTTCACAGGCACGAGGAGAGGGGTGAACACGGGCCACTGGCGCGTCCACTGTTTCAGCTGCTCGCGCAGGCCAACGCGGAAGGCTTGGCGCTCGCCCTTGGCCGTCGGCAATGCGGGCAAGGGAATATGCAGAACACTGGACAGCAACATTTCTCGGCCTGACTCGGCAATGCTCTCAAACAGGTAGTTCGAATCGCCTGATTTCCGGTTAGGGTTGATCAGTGTAGTGCTGCGACTCAGTACAGAGGCGACCAAGGCGTCGGTGACCCCGAGAAGAGCTTCTTGGACTCGCGACCGGTCATGCAGTTGCAACCACATATTCAAGTCGGCCCACCGCTGCCGCTCTGCCGGTCCGCTGGCCTGCCGGAGGTCGAACGTAGGAGTGAGGTCAACGTCGGGAACTTCGGGCATGTGAAAGGGCGACTCTTCGTCACGGTCGTCGATGAGATCGCGGAGTACGCCGGCGAGCTCCAAGTCGGCGACAACATCTCGCAGCGGCCTCGCCAGGACGCCGGTATTCGCCGGCACACCGTCTGGTGCCTCCCCGAGAGGCTGCCAGACGCGTACGTGCAGCAAACGAACCTGGCGGTCGTCTCGGTAGAGCAGGTAGCGGCGCCCACCTGCCGGTGCTTGCGACGGTGCAGCGCCCAGGAGGTCCAGATACCGCTTCGCCAGGTGATACAGGTGAGGTGGCTGGTCCACGGATGTGTGGAAGTCAAGGTCCAGAGCGACCAGTCCAGTCAGAGTCCCTTGCCGGACCTTTGCGAGTTGAGCGACGCCGCACGCGAAGTCGGCGGCCCGCCGAGGCTTATCTGCCTTGCTTTTATGCCGGAGTGGCTCACCCTCCAACAGCAGCCGCCGAGTCCGGAGATACCGGTGCCGCCAGGCGATCGTCTGGCCCTCTGCGGAAGACCAGAACGGCTCAGCACACATCGGAGGTGAGAGGCAAGGGCCGCGGCTGTGACACATCGATAGCTTACGGCACCGCAGATCGGAACGCCGGGACGTCGAATCGTCTTGAAGCGCCTGCCGCTCAGCCGCACTGCCGCCGCGCGAGGTGCTGCCGGCCCGCTCGCGCTGGGCGAGAATTCGGTAGCAGCGTGATAGCTGAGCGGCAGCGCGCTCGTCCCGGGCGAGGCGGTCGGGACGTGAGCTGGCGGGTCGGCCTTGAGCCCGGAAACTCGCGGGCGTCCACCGGCTCCGCGCGGTTCAATACCTTTTGTGGCTGACGAACTTTCTACTTCTGGCGCGGGCAACCAAGCGCCCTCGACGATGGACGCCCTCACCGCCGCGTACACACACCTGCGTGATGCCTGGTCGGCGCTGCTGCGGGACGAGAGCTGCGAGGAGTCGGCGCCGTGGCGGACGTCTGGGCCTGCGGATACAGACCCTGAAGAAGTCGGCGTCTTGCTCCAGGTCGCGACGTTCGCCGCGAACAATGCGGCCGTCTCGGCCGGTCAGCATCTGCGGCTGCTGGCACTGGCATACCCTCCGGATGCTCTGACCGACGCCGGTCTTGATCCCCGTGGATGGCCCGGACTTTCGCCCTTCCCCGTCGCCCGATCACTGCTGGAAGCTGCGGCCTTGGCGAGCTGGTCGTTGGCGCCGGCCAAGACCGAGCGGCTGCGCCGCTCGGCCCAGTTCCAGATCTGGTCGGCGAACGAAGGCAGCAAGAGCGACCTCGGCCCCGCCCCCGGCGGCCCCGGGTCCGTGGACGAGGTCCGCGCGACCATCGAAGCTGCTGGCTTCGAAGTCCACGAGCACGGCCGCAACAACCTCGGCGTGGTCCTGGACGGCCAGGTGAAGACCTTCTACACCGCCGGCGCCATCTCCAGCAGTCTCGGCGAGCCTGGTCGGCGGCTCTACCGGTGGTGGAGCGGGATCGCGCACCACGCCTTCTGGGCGGTCTCTCCGTGGCGGACGTTGCGCCTGCGCGACGACAACACCGGGATGTACCTCTCCACCGCGAACTTCGAGGACAAGCACCTCGAGCTCGCTGCCGACGTGGCCGCCGTCGTCCTCACCGCTGGGCAATCCCTGGGCGCCTTCTACGGCCGGGACCTACGAGCTTTCGAGACGACCTGTCAGCAGGTGGAGACCGTCCTGCGCCAGATGATCCCAGACGTCCGGCGGGCGCTTGGCCGCCCGGACGGCGACCCAACCCGGCGCTGACCGGCCCAAGGCCGTCGGCCAGGCAGGTGACCAGAGCTTCTGCCCAGCAACTGCCCAACCTGGTCCCGGTCTGGGAAGATGCTCGGCATCCCGCGGCACGAACGGGTTACCTGCCGCGCCGAGCACCGCCCAGCCCGGACCTAAACCACCCGCAGGGCCGGGTCCCGACGCCGGGCGGACGACGCGCGAGCGCCGGGAACATCCACCATTGCGGACCTGATGCCCGCAACGGCGACGATTTCGCCTGCCTGGCGTGGGACATGGCAGATCTTCGACTGTGCAATATTCGTCGGCTACGATCACCTGTTCGAATTGCTTGGACGCCTCGTTGGTGATCGGCAGTTCGATCCGCCGACACCTACAGCTGTGCGATGCGGGCGCGCGGGGAAACCACCAACACCGACGTACGATCCCGGAGTGGCGGACTCGACGCACGACTGGCTTCCTCAGCGTCATCTCGGTGTCGCCGCGACGCTGTCACATGCTGACGAGCTGATCGGGCAGATCAGCGATCTGCTGGTCGTCTACCAGACGCAGCCCGAGGGCCTGTTCGGCCTGCATGAGGTTCCGGCGGGGGCAGTCAGTCGGACTGTGGTGGATCGCGTGGCTCCGATCCCACGCAAGGTGCCGTTGCTGGTGGCTGATGCGCTGGTGGCGCTGCGGGCCGCGCTTGAGCACGCACTGTTCGCCGAGGTCGAGTTCTTGGACGGCACGCCACTCGATGAAAAGGCGGCCCGGCTCGTGGAGATGCCCGCGTCCGACACCTACGAGAAGTTCGAGGAGTGGAAGAAGAAACGAGTCCACAACGGCCCCCCGTCACTCCGAGGGGGCAGCGAGCTGCTTCGACGCGTTGCCGGCCTTCAACCCTTCCACCGAACGGTAGAACCACAGATGCACCCGTTGGCCCGGCTGGTGCTCCACACGAACCATGCCAAGCACCGGACGCCCGCGATCACAGCGGTCCGATTGGCCGCGATGTACCACGACGATCAGAGACCTCGTTCGATTCACGACCTGCCGCCGCAGCCCGAGAAACCTCTGCTTATCGGCGACATCATCGCAGAGACCCCGATCGGCACCAAGGTCCCCGTGACGCTGTTTCCGACGGTGGGGATCAACCGGCCCGGCACGGACAGGTGGCCGGTGCTGATGCAGGAGCTCGATGAGATCTCCCAGTGGGTTCGCCTACGAGCGGTGCCGCGCCTGATCACGGGCACCGAGCCGCCCGCACCCGCCCTTCCGGCGCGCTATGAGATCGGGGTCGGTCAAAAGGACGAACGTCGTGCGATAGCCGCGGGGTCGACTTCTTCAGCTGCAGATCTCCACAAACAGCGGGTCAGTGCCGCATCGGCTCGGATCGACCTCGTCGACGTTCTCGGGCAGGCTGCCGGCTTCCCAAGCGGCCAACAGGTGTCGGATTGGCTGGCGCAGCTAACCGACGAGGAAGTGCTCAGCAGGTTCTCGATGCTGAAGGCGACCCATACCTACGACCCGCTTGTCATGCGCCGGAACGCCGCAGTCCTCGAGCGAGCGCACGACGAGATCGTGAACTTCGCTCGCGGAGAGGAAGTCCACGGAGAATGACTGAGGCGGGCGAACACAGCTACTGCTGCCGACCACCTCCGCCGACGGCTCTGAGCCGAGGCCAAGGCGCCCATGTCACCCGAAGGTGGGTTTCACGCGCTCGTCGACTTCCGTCGTCTGCACCGAACTCGCTGTTGAAGCCCCTAGATTCCCTGCTCCGTCAGTACAGCAGTCAGAATTGCGCTTGCTCCGCCGCTGATCGGTGATGTGGGATGTCGCGATGACAACCCCAACCGCCGAGCAGACGCAGGCGAAGTGGCGCGAGATCTCGGCAATGGCCGAGAAGTTGGCTGAGCGCTCCGGAGCCAATACCGGGTTCCTCGTTGAGCCCGGAAGCCCACTGGCCGGAGACGACCTTCACTGCACGCCTTACCACGCCTCGCACGCGGTGAAGACGAGCATCACCTCCGCGATCGATCACCTGCACGCCTTGTGCGCTTTGGTTTTACAGTCCGGTTTTCTTCACCTCGCGGCGCCGGCGACATTGGCGCGCGGCGTCCTCGAGTGCGCCTCGACCGCGGTCTGGATCGCGAGCCCGACCACACGGGACGAGCGCATCACGCGTGCCTTGAGGTGGAACATCACCGACGTGAAAGACGGTGACCGGGCGGCTACCGGCGCCGGCATCCCCGTTCCGACGTCGCTACAGGACCGCAAGGACAAGATTGAGGCCGTAGCCACCAAGCGGTCCCTGCCCTTCAAGCCGATCAGTGGTGGTTACACGAGCTCGGAGGCGGTCGCGGCCACCGAAGTCTTTCTGAAGCCTCCGCTCGGCGTCGTCCTGCCCTGGCGGCTCGCGTCCGGGTTCGCCCACGGCCGCCGCTGGGCGATGCTCGCGTTCGCGGACAGGATGCAGCAGCAGGCGACGACACAGTCCGGCGTCGTGAACCTCAAGATGGAAAACGACCTCACGCGGGTCCTGTTCTTGGGCCTGGCTGCCGCCCAGGTGGTCAAGGGCGCGGTTGCCCTGTTCGAACAGCGCAGCACCGCTCCCTGACACCGGGGAACGAGGACCGGCGTGCGGCAGCTCGAATGGCTGCGGCCGCGCACCACCCGTCGTGGAGTTGCCCCTGGGCCCTGGTCCAAAGTTTACGTTCGGTGCATGACCGACTACCGGATCTCCGAGCTGGCTGAGATCGTGGGACTTCCACCGACGACGCTGCGCTTCTACGACCGGCTCGGGCTGCTGCTACTCACCTCGTACAGCCTCACACGGGTGGGGATGCGACCGCGAGCGCGTCAGTCGTCAGTGACCTCTACCCAGGTAGGTCGATCGCGGAGTGTGTGAGCGGTGATCAACGACTGACGCACCTGTCCACCGGTTGGCTGGAAGTACGTAGTGTCGTCGGGCAAGGCGTACCAGCGTCCCCCACCGATTGACGGCCGGTCGGCGACCTCGTACACCGTTGCCCCGTGTCATGCGCCAGCTGAGCTGGCCGGAGACAAGGCGTTGACCAGCGGCAGGACAGATAGCGTGACGCACTCGGCGGACGTCGGCGTCAAACTATCTGGCACTTTTCTGCGAACCTGCCATACATCCATCCGGTTAAGCGCCAGAGCCTTTGACCCTGGGGCGGTGACCGTCCTGCAGCCGCTTGCCCCCAGGGAGAAGTCTGCCCGCCGAGCAGGTTTGTTCTCCGGATAGGTATCCGACTCGTAGGCGAGCTCGTCGCGCTGGGCGATCTCGGAGCGAGTGGGTCCCGTAGCTGAGTCACAGCAGTCCGACCTGGTGCAGGTGAATCACCGCGGCGAGCACGCCAAAGAAGGACTGTCCGAAGGCCTGCACTACGAGCTCGCACCGCTGGGCATCCACGTCACGATCGTCGAGCCCGGCCCGACCCTCACCGGCTTCCGCGGCAACCTCGACCGCGACGCCACCGAGATCGCCGACTACGACCAGACTGTCCGCAAGACCGCCGAAATCATGCGGACAACACCCGACACGCACTACAACACTCCAGAACCGATCGCCGTGGCCATCCTCGCCGCCGTCGACGCCGGGCAGCCCCCGCTGCGGCTGGCCACCGGCAGCGTCGCGGTCAACACCATTCGCACAGCCCTGCACGCCCGACTGGCCGACCTGGACACGTGGGAAGCCGTCAGCACCGCCGTCGACGACGACCCGACCCGCGTCTGCCCACTCGACTGACCACCTGCGCCGACAGGCCGCCGCCCACCACACCGCAAGGCGGCGCACGACCCACCTGCAAGGGATGCCATGGAACTCAACCAAGCCGCTCGTGACCTCATCGGCAACGGCGCCAACGCCACCGTGGTGACACTCAACCCCAACGGCACCCCGCACGTCAGCGTCGTGTGGGTAGCGCTGGAATCCACCATCCGCGGCGACGAAATCCTGATGGGGCACCTCGACGAACACATCAAGGTAGGCAACATCCGGCGCAACCCGCACATGGTGCTCAGCATCGTCGACACCGACCCCGACCACTGGGAAGGCCCAGTTCGGCCCTACCTGAAACTCACCGGCACCGCCGCCGTCGAGGAGGGCGGCGTCCGCCAGTTCCTGACCGAGCTGGCCACTCACGTCGGCAACCCGGCCGTCTCCTGGCCACCACGCGACGCGCCGGCCGGCTGGCGGTCCAGCGCCGCAGCGGCCGGCACACGATCTACCTCGACCAGCTCACCTACCGGCTCGCCCTCGACTGGCTGCGGGAGCGCCGCCGCCGCTGGCCCGCCACCACCAACCCGCACCTGCTGCTGACCATGCACACGGCCGTGATGGCCAGCGCCCCGTCAATCTCGCATATCCCGTCTTCAAGATCTTCGCTGCGATCGGCATCACGCCTCAGCAGCTGCGCCGCGACCGCATTCTCGATGAGGCCCGCACCACCGCCGACCCCGTCCACCTGATGCGGCTGTTCGGCATCGCCGACACAACCGCCATGAGGTACGTCTACGCCGCGCACCCCGAGAGACGCGCCACCACATCCCGCTGACGAACTCAGCCGCACAACCGTCGTTCCGGAAGTCGGGTGCCTCTTTGCGAACCTGAGTACGCCGACGGGTTCGGCATTCCCAGCACATCAATGAGCAGCCTCTGGCAGTAGTGGAGCGAGTTGCCGACGGATTTCCTGAGTCAGAGGGTGTTCTGTGCCAAGCAGTTGCCGGCAAGTCTTCCAGGCTTCTGGCAGTGTTCGGCGCGCATAGGCTGTGTAGGGTGGACCTAGTGATCGGCCGTCGTTCACCGATTCAAGGAAAGCGCGTGCGGTGTCCGACCACGACGAATTGTTCCAGTAGGCCTGACGCCAATCGGCAAGAAACGTTGTAAACTCTTCTGTGGCGCGATCGAGGTCACCGGTCAGAGCGGCACAGCGGGCTTGGTCGTAGCGAGTAAAGAACGTGTGGAGGTGCCTTTCACCCAGGACACGCTGTCGGTCGCCGGCCAGCTCAGAGCACAATTTTTCAGCGCGAGCGGAATCTCCCATCCACGCCGTCGTGACCGCGACGAGGCTTCGGGTCTGAAACGTCTGCGGGTGGTCGGCTCCGAGAGCCCGTGTCCGGTCGTCAATTAGCTTGTTCCCCAACTCGACTGATCTCCGGAATTCCCCGCTCGCCGCAAGGTGGAAGATGTGGCAATGACGGGTTTCTAGCGTGTCCGGGTGATGCGGTCCAAGGACACGGCATTGGTCGAGAGCGATCTGGGAGTACTCACGGAACGCGTTATTGAAATCGTCGGTCTCGCCGAGAGCCCAGGCCATCCAAAAGCGTGCGCGAAGGGTCTGAGCGTGATCGGGGCCTAACACTCGCTCAAGGTCGACGATGAGTTCAGCGCACATGCTCCTGGCATCAGCCCGATTGTCTCCCCATGCCGTGAACTGTGCTAGCAGTAAGCGGATACGCAAGGTGCTCAAGTCGTCTGCACCAACGCTTCTCTGTCGTTGTTCGAGCAGTTCCGTAACAGTCTGCATCGCTGCTGTCCGATTGAGGGAGCCGCCCAGCGCATTGGCCATCGCGACGTCGGCGTCGGGAACCTGGCTTTCAGCAGCCTTGCGGAATGCCACGACGGCGGTGGCGTGCTGATAGCGTTGTGCCGCTGCCTCGCCGATGTCGAACGCTTGCTGCGGCGTGGCCCCCTGAATCAGGGTGTCCCAGATGGCCTGGGGAACGCCGTGGAGCCCGTCGAGATCGATCAAATAGTCGAAGGCCAGGTAGTGACTGTCCTGCTTGGCGGGCAGCAGCAGGCTGCTGGCTCCTTGGCTGGGAGTGGTCGCCCAGGTCACCGCGTCCTCGAGGGACTCCGGGCGCAGGATCGGCCCGCCGCGTTCCCGCAGGTAATGTTCGGCCAGCTCAGATAGGACGTCGAGTGGCTGCGGCTCATGCATACCAGCGCGGCGGCAGTCGACGGCGGCCGCGACTAGCGCCGCACCGCGCGGGTGCGCCCCCAGACGCCACGCGTTGCGCCAATCACGAGACAGCTGCGGGCCGGCGGCGAGCAGCTCAGCGAGACCGAACTGGTCAGTCTTGTCCAGGGCCGCAGCGATGCGCGGGTCGTCGGCGTAGTCGCGGGCGCGCAGCCGCTCCTGCGAGCTCCATGCTCGCGGGAGCTCCACGGTCGTGGCCAACGCCAGCACGTCCCGCGCGTCTCGCCACGTGTCCCGCTCCAGGCCGATGAACCGAGGCTCTTCACGAGCGCTGAAGCGGTCGAACTCCGCCGTACGCACGGTGGCCAACAGCAGCGTGCTGCGAGAGCCGTCGCCGAGCATGCGCACGACAGTCGCTGCGGTCAGCCCGCTGGGCCCCAGGAAACGCTCCAGATCATCCAGCCACACCACACAGCGTCGCTGCTCGAGTACGACATTCACCAAGTCCGTGAGCGCCTCGCGGTTGGCGGGGGCGACAAGGACATGGTCGGGCAACAGAGCCCGGATAGCCTCGTATGCCATTCGGGACTTGCCAGCGGTGGACTCTCCGGTCAGCAGCACGAACCCGCCACTCGCGGTGGCATCCCACAGCTGCTGCTGGGCATCGCGCGGAACGTAAGGAGGGACCTGGTCAGCCACCGACCGCCTGTCGACGGCTCGCGACAACGTTTCGGCCGGATGGACACGCAATGCGATCGGGTCGTCGAACTCCCGTACCCGTCTCAACCGGCCTGACTCGCTCGTCCCGACGAGTTTAGCCGGCAGGGCGGCCTTGTCGTCGGCATCTCGGTCCAACACCACTTTCGCCCGCGCGCTGGCCACGCCGAACACCGCCGCGGCCAGCGTCGACCCCACCGCTGCAGCCGCTGGACCAGACAGCCACTGAGTTGCCACTGCCCCGACCGTCACGCCTGACGTGACCGCGCCACCGAGCAGCGCCCAGCCGCGCAGCCGCCGCGATCGCCACCATGACCCGTCCATGCGGCCCCTCCTCATCGCAGCCAAAGCCGGTCCGTGTTGCCACGGTGACACCGTGCAACGAACATGGCATCGGCCATCCAGGTGGCCGCGCGAAAACCCAGGAACACGTGGCGCGGTGTTCCAAGACGACCAACTTGCTGCTACTTCTCTGTTCGCGGGCGTCCGACGGTCGAGTTCCGACCTCCCCCACAGCAGGAATCGGCGAACATGCGCGCTTCCCGGCGCGGGCTGCTGCTGGGCCTGCACGTCGAAGCGCGCCACCGGCGCCGCGGTGTCGGGCGCGTGCTGGCGCGCGCGGCGGCGGCTCGTGGCGGCGGGTTCAGCTGGAGCGCCAACCCGCCGGACGAGCCCGACGCAGCCGCGTTCTGGGCCAAGGTGGGAGCATCGCGCGCCCCGCGAGCCTGTGCTCGCACCAGGAAGCCGCGGGTCTGGCCATCGAACCCCGCTGGCCGAATGGTGGTAGCACCGCTGTTGCCGGCTCGTGGAGGCGGTGGCCGACTGTGCTACGGCGAGCCCTGGCCTTCGGTGGAATCAGGCTCATCGGCAGGCAGGATGACACCGTGCTCAGCCGGGTCGAATACGCGCCCGTCACATACCGCATCGTCGAACACGGCGTAGCCGCCGAACACCGCCCCGCCGAACACGGCCTCGCCGCCGAACTCCGCCCCGCCGAACCAGGTGACGCCGCCGAACCTCGCATCGTCGAACCAGGCGTCGCCGCCGAACTTCGCATCGTCGAACCGGGCCTCGTCGCCGAACTTCGCCCCGGTGAACCCGAAGCCGTCGCCGAACTTCGCCCCGGCGAACCCGGCTACGCCGCCGAACTTCGCATCGCCGAACCAGGCGACGCCGCCGAACTTCGCCCCGCCGAACCCGGCGCGGCCGCCGAACTCCGCCCCGCCGAACTCGGCTTTGCCGCCGAACTTCGCCTCGTCGAACACGGCGTAGCTGTCGAACTTCGCCTCGGCGAAGTCGGCGTAGCCGCCGAACTCCGCCCCGCCGAACTCGGCGTAGCTGCCGAACTTCGCCTCGGCGAACTCGGCGTAGCCGCCGAACTTCGCCCCGGTGAACCAGGCGCCGCCGCCGAACTCCGCCCCGGCGAACCAGGCGCCGCCGATGAAGGTCGTTTTCCGGAATGAGGCGTTGGCGATTCTGCAGTGGGCAAGAGAGAAGTCGATGAGAGTGGCGCCGGTGAGGTCGAGGTCGATGGCGCGCCAGAACTCGGGTCGTGGGTGATCGGGGTCCGGGCCGGGTTGCAGGTTCTGGTGCAGGATGCGTTGGGCGGTGAGGCGTACTTCTCGTTCTTGCAGCTGGTCTTCCCGGGTACCGCCGTTGGGCGCGGACGCGGGTGTGCGGGGGCGGTCGGTGGATGTCAGCAGGGGGCGGCGTACTCCCAGCGGCCGTGGCCCGGCAGTGTCGGGCGGTGGGGTGTAGGGGCCGCGGAGGTAGGCGCAGATCACGTTGACCACAGTCTGCTGCCGTTTGGGGTCGTCCTGGGCGACCTGTTCGAGGGCGTAGAGGCCGCCGTGGCGGACCGCGGCCTTTGGGGACCCGAGTTGCTCGACCGCCTTGAGGTAGAGCTCATTCAGCCGCCGTTGGGCGGCGTCGTGCTCGGTGTTGCGGGCAACGAGGTTCTGGTGGGCCATCGTGGTCGTGTGGACCTCTTGCTGATGGACGAGAGTGCGCTCGGTGGAATCCTGGCGTCGCCAGGACAGGTACAGCGCGACGACGCCGCCGCTGCCCAGCCCGATGCTCAACCCGATCTTGAGCGCGTCCAGCCGATTGGACACGAGCTTGTCGCCGGTGAGCCCGGCGGTCGCCGGCCACCACAACACCACCACCGCAGCCACGGTGAGAACGGCGATCACGGCCGCGGTCAGCCACATCGCTTTCGGCGACAGCTGCGGCAACCGCGCCGACGGGCCTGCCGCTGCAGTTGGCTGCGGATCAGGGTTCCCCGAGGCCGATCGCGAGGGGTCATCGGTCATGTTCATCTACGTCGCAGGGGCCGCCCCAGTTGTTGCAGACTTCGAGGGCGGGCAACCCGACGCCAGCTCGGGATGACCAGCAGCCCACAAGTGTGCTGGCACTGCGTGAACCAGCCCGACGGCAGTGGCCGGTGGGCGTTGATCGATCTTCGACCGGCGCGCAGGTCACCGAGGACCGCGTCCAGCCGCGGCGGCTGCATCTGGTCGCCGTTCCTCCCGCTGTCCGGGCCGGGGCGGGCTGATCCAGCTGCGGTGGGGTGTCACGATCTACGGCCAGGTCGAGCTGTCGCTGTGCCCGGTCGACAAGCGCGGTCTGCCGCTCGGCCTGCACGTTGAGCCTCGACACCGGCGACGCGGCGTGGGCCGCATGCTCGCCCGAGCGGCAGCAGCCCGCGGTGGCCGGTTCAGCTGGACTGCCACACGGCAGAGGAGCCGGGCGTGGCCGCGTTCTGGGCCCCCCCGGGGGCGCGAGCACCGGCGAACCGGTGTTCGCACCAAGAGGCGGCCGGATTACGCGTCGAACCGCGGTGCCAGACGACGTGAGTCATGACCAGCTAGCACGAGCGTGTCGGAGGCACGGCGACATCTCAACGAACATCGGCCGGCACAGCACGGGCCGGCAACACTTTCGAGTGAACCCGCTTCACGATCACAGCCTGGATGGCGTGTAGGGAGTGAAGGGCGCGCGAAACGGCGTGCGCCCCGGTTCCCCTTGGGAAGGAGGGTCACCCGGTGTCGTACCTGGTGACCGCGTTCGCCGCAGCCGTCACGTCGCTGACAGGCCGCTGGATGTGGTGGACGCTTATCGGCGCGGTTCGCGCTCTTCATCGGCTCGCGGCGCAGCGCCAAGTCGTCCTGCTCGCCCTGCGCGTGCTCGCCGCCGGCGGCGAGGTCGAGTGGCGCATCCGCCGCAGCGACCTCGACGTGCGGATCAGCACCCGCCCGGTCCGCCCGGGCGGGCCACCGCCGGCGACGTGAGCAGCGATGACCATCCGCTCCCGGAGTACTGCGCCCAAACGCCCGAAGAACTCGCCGACTACCAGCAGTTCTTCCGCAACAACCGCGGCAAGCTCCTCTGGTACGTCAAGCGGATCATCCCCGGACACGACCACGTCCTGGTCGCCGACGAGGCACTGGTGCGGGTTTGGTCGACTTGGCGGAAACCAGTTGGACCGCGCATGGCGTGGGCGATGTCGATCGCGAACAACCTCGCTCGCGACGTCCTACGCCGAACACGGGAGTTCGCCGACGAGGTCCTCGAGGACACCGTCCCGCTATGGACGACACAGGTGGACGCTGAACAGCACTTCGAGCTGCGCGAGACCCTGCAGTACGCGGCAGAAGAACTTCCGCCACGCGAGTTCGCGGCGATCCTGCTGCAGGTCTTGGGCTACACCACCCTCGAGGTCACCGAACGGGTCGATGCCCGGCCGGACTCGGTCCGCCGCTATCGCAGCGACGGGCGCAAGAAACTGGAGGATTGGCGCACCTGCGGCCGCCCGCAACCGCGGACCGGCCCGGGCCTCGACCCGAGTAAGGGAGGAGCACCTTGATGAACCCGTCCCAGCCACCACCCCCAACCCAAAACGCGCTACAGCAACTGCGCAGCCGGCTGCACGGCATGTCCCCCGACAGCAACCTCGCAGGGTTCGACGGATCATTTACGAAGTCGACGGTGACGCGGTCGCTGACCGACGAGGACATCGTCGTCCTGGTCGCGCAGCGGGATCTCGCCGACCGGCAGTTCGCCCATTTCGCCCCTGACGCGTTTCCACTGACTTTGCACACCGCGGACCCGGCCAACGTCTGCGGCGGCGCGGAGGAACCGGATGAGGTCGACGAAGACTTCCTCGCGATGGCCGACGCCGCGCGCGTCGAGCCCGGCAGCGCGTTGATTGTGGTGATCCGACTCCCGGACCGGGCCGCGGACGGCCCACTGGGTCACGACGAGATCGAGCAGCTGCACGCTGTGGTCGCCGAGCGAGCCGCTGCCGCGTTGAGCGGCCCGGGCCAGGTTCAGCTCGGCGGCTGTGGCTCCACCTTGCTCGCCCTGATGCGTGGTCGGCACATTGACCAGGACTTTCGGCTGCGGCTGTCCCAGCTCGCTGACGCTCTTTCTACCCCGGCCCGGGTCGCCGGGCGCCATGCACCGATCCGGGCGCACTTGGCGCTCGTGCCGCTCGCGGCCGACGCGGATGCCTCTGCAGCTGTGGCTCTGCGGGCCGCGCGGACGAAGCTGCCTGTGCCCGAGCCGCTTGCGTGGGCGTCGCCCGCCGAGACGGTCAGCGTGGGTCTCGAGGAGCTCTCTGAGCGGGCAGAGTTGCTGCATCGAGCTCGCGCGGCCATCGCGGCGGGGCGGTTCGTGTTGCTTTACCGCGACATCCACAGCACCAGCGAACCCGGGGTCGCCGGCGCTCGCGCGGTCCCGGCCTGGATCGACACCGACGGCACCGAGCACACCTTCGCCGAACTCGAGGACGTCGCGGACGCCACCGGCCTCACCCGGGAGATCTTTGACCACACACTGCCCGCGCTCTGCAACGACCTGTTGCTGTGGCGGGCCGCCCGACGCCGAAGCACACCGCACGTACTGCTGGAGATCCCCGAGGAGCTGCTGCGGGAGCGCTACCTGCACGCCAGGCTGCCCGCCGTCTTGCAAGCAACACCCGTGCCGCCGTCGCTGCTGATTCTCGGCATCCCCGCCGCAGCCTTGGCCACCGTCGAGGGGATCGATGAGCATCTGCACCGGCTCAGCGACGTCGGCGTGCAATTGGCCATCACCGGATACGGCGACACCCATACCCCACTCGCGGTCCTCTCCCGACGCCGCTGGAACCTCGCCGTCATCCCCCGCGCAGTGTTGGCCAAGCTCGAAGACCCCCACCCTGACGGCGTCAACGCTGAACGCGCTGTCGTGCAGGCTCTCGTCCATGTCGCCGACCAACTCAAGATCCGCTTACTCGCCGACGACACCGCCCTTCGGGTGGTCCGCCGCTACCTGATCAACGGTCTGCACGTCCCGCCCTGCGCGCCCATCACTGCGGTCGAACTGGCCGAGCGCACCTGGATCGAGCTACCAGCGTTCCCACCCGAGCGACCTGAACCGGACAACTTCTCCGTACCCCGTAGGGTGCCCACGCAGCGAGCAGACCGATAACACATCGCGCTGTGATGCGCCGATGACAGCGCGATGTCCACACAATCGGTCCCCGGCTCCCCGACATAGCTCTTCGCCTGGTGCAACAGCTGGGCGCTCATCCGACTGTCCGTCCTCACTCGGTCCAAGGCGGTGACGGCCCAGTAGACGGCTCCTAACCTGGCCAGTGCCGTGACCGCCCACTCGACGGCTCCCGACCTGGCCAGGACCGTGATTGCCCAGCCGACGACCCATCCTCACCCGACCAAAGCACCACCGAGACTGCGATTCCGGTCCTCTTGACGTCTTCGGGCTGGCCACCTCGCTGATCGACCGCGGCGCCGGGCCGAGCGCGGTCTGCGGCCGGGGCGCAGGCCGACCCGGCTGGTCACCCCGCGACGTCTGCTCCCGACCGTTGAAGCAGCGAGCAGTCCCAGTGCTGCACGGACTCAGCTGGAGGGCAATCGACAGAAACCGGCGCACTGGACACAGCGGTAGCGGGGCCGCGCGACCTTCGTCGACGGCAGTCCGGCCGAGGGTACGGAAAATGAATGCCGCCCGCCTCACCCTTGCTGTTCTCCAGTGCCTGATGCAGCGAGGCAGGTGGTCCACGTTGATGGACCTCGAGCGCATCGCCCTCATGCCGGCGAAGAAACCAGGCCTAGGCGTCGCCGACCAGCCCGGTCTCTTCTGACCAGGAACGCCATGAAGAGAGTTTCTTCGCATAGTCCCGCAAGCTGTGCACAGGTTGCCCACAACTCGACGCATCTGTGGATAAGTCGACTTGTTCTGATCGTCGTCGGTGGCGCCCACCTCGATCATGGCGATCGGACAAGACAGGGGAGGCAGGCAGCCGGCTCGACAGTGGACAGCGGCCGATCACGGCGGTCAACGTGAAGGTGTTCGGCGTGGGATTCATGGTCAGCTCCGGGGCAGCAGCGCGGTGGCGGCTGCGCGGGCAAGGATGCCCTGACTCGTGGCAGATAGACCGAAGCGGTTCCAGTGGAAGATCACCACGTGGGTGAGGATGGCCCGCAGGCCCCGGTCCAGGCGCCCGGCTCCGGCATCCGCGCCGAGCCGGTCGCCGCCAGCGTGCAACGCGGCGAGCCACGGCGCGGCGTGCGCGACCGGCCCGCCCGGAGAGAACAGTTCACTGTCGGCCAGGTCGGTGATCGACAGGAGCAGGCGCACGTTCTCGACCAGCTTGCCGATGCGTTCCGTGTCCGCGTCAGAGGGTGCAGGCCGCAGTCGAGCGACCCGGTCGAATACGTCGCCGCGCTCGAAGGCATCGAGCCCGGCGGCGTGCATCAATCCGCTCAGTAGCAGGAACGACAGCTCCCGGCGGCCGAGGCCAGGACGGTCCTGGCGCAGGTAGTCGAGCACCCCCGCGCTGTCGGCGCAAAACAGCTCGTGGACGGTGTCGATGCCGGTAGGGCCCCCGAAGGCGGCGGTCTCCGGCTCGTACACCGTCGGCCACCAGCGCGCGATGACTCCGATGCCGGTCAGCTCGTCGAGCACGCGATCGACGGCCGTAGCGTCCGCACACGACAGGCGTAGCCGCCAGCAGGGGTGTTTGCGCAGGAACCACCACCCGGCCACCGCCTCGTCGGCGCAGAGCCGGTCAAGAGCCGGGCCAAGCGTCGTGGCCCCGATCGTCTCAGCGGCCGACCAGTCGGTGAACTGGACGCGCACCTGGTACCACTCCTCTTCGGCACGTCGTTCCAGTGCAGCGATCCCGGCGGCCTGGTAAGTCCGCACAGCATCGTCGAGGTCAGCCGGGCCCAGTGCGTGGCGAGCCGCAACGTCCGCCGGGGCGGCACCGGCGAGCACCGCGAGCACCGCGGCGTTGAGGCCGGTGGGCGGTGGCATGGTCGTTCGGGGCGTGGAGGTCAGGTGATCAGCAGGCATGCGTCCCATCCCGTGCGAGGCGGTGTGCTGCGCCGCGCGGTTTCCAGTGCCAGGTCCAAGCCGGCGCGTCCGTTCAGGAGCCCGGCGGCATGCGCCTGGTCGCCGTCATCGTCGCCGCGTGTGTGCCGGGTGAGCCGGCCGGCCAGGGCCGGGAGCCGGGCGGCCAGTGCAGGTCCACGGGCATCGCGGGCGGCGCGGTAGGCGGTCTGGAACACCCCGGCGATGCCGTGGCACAGGCCCGGCTCGCTGATCCGGTCGAGCTGGGCATCGGTCAGGCTCGCGGCCAGGACGTCTTCGGCGTCCTGCTGGCGTCGGCTGTCGCCGGAGGCCAGGGCGGCCAACTGTTGGGCGCGGGCGATGCCGACCGTCCCGTAACACCACGAGGTCCGGCCGCCGTGGGTGTGGGCCGGGTGCCCCGCGCTCAGTTCCTCGCGGGTGATCCATTGGGGCCACCACGGCCCCGCTGCTCCGTCCTGTCGCCATCGGTCGAACCAGGTTGTGAGCACGGCGATCGCCTCGCGCTGACCGTCGACCAGGCAGCCGTCCGTGGTGGCCAGGGCGAGGAAGGCCAGCAGCCCCGCCGCGCCGTGCGCCATGCCGAAGTTCGCGTGCCCGCCGGGAGTCGGCAGGATCTCGTCCGGATCATGCGCCACCCACCAGCCCGGCAACTCGACACCGTTCTCGCTGCGCGGCCGGGTGACGAGGGTGACCACGTACCGCAGAATCCCGGCCAGCTCGTCGCTGCCGGGGTGGTGGCGCAGCAGCAGCGCGCCGATGCCGGTGAGCCCGTAGAACAGGTCGTACTCGGCGAACGTCGCGGGGTCCTCTCGATCGATCCGGATCTTGGCGGTGGCGAGGCGACGCCGGGTCAGGTGCAGGACGTGCTCGTCCATCGTCTGGCTGGCCGAACGGAAGTGGGGGTGGCGGTCGGCGGCGGCGTGCAGCAGGAACGCGACCGCGGGCGCGCCGTAGTAGAGGCCGGCGTGGTCGGCGGCGTCGACCGGGCCCGCCGCCACCCGGCGGATGTGGTCCTGTGCGGTGCTCCAGCTGCCGGCGCCGGTCCACGCGCGTTCGACGTGCAGCAGCGCGCCCGCGACCGCGCCACGAGCCAGGGATTGGCCGGCCACCTCCTCGAGAGTCAAGGACACCTCGCCGTCCGGGTTGGAGCTTGCGTCGGCCATCATCGGGCACCGGCCGGTGCGAGCAGGCGCAGCGCGACCGCACGGGCGAGGCGCCCGGTCTCCTTCTCGAACGTCGGATCGACGCCGACGGCGCGGATGTGTTGCTCGTGCAGCAACGTGCGCAGCACCGCGCCCGGCTCTCGCCCGTCGCGGAGGAGGACGTCGTGGTAGGCGTACAGTGCGGCGTTGCGGGCACACCAGGTGGCGGCGACCGCCTCACCGCCGGGCAGCGCGCGAACGGCGCGGTAACCATCGGCGGGGTCGGCCACGGCGAACGCGTGCCCGCGTAGCTCCCGGTCCAGCGGCCCGTGCTCTTGGGGCAGGCATCCCAGCAGCGCCCGGTACCCGGTGTGCGGATCGGGCGCGAAGGACGCGGACAGGTGCGCCATTGACGCCGCTGCCAGCGCTTGGGCGGGAATCCCGGACGCCTGAGCCGCAGTGAGCTGGGCGATCGCGGCCGTAGTGTCCGTGGCAAAGACCTGCTCGGCCGCCGCGAGCGCGGAGCCGTCGCCGTAGCGGGCGAGGTGCTGCGTTGCCGGGGCGAGCGTGAGTTGGCCGGGCAGGCCCCGCCCATCGAGGTCGGCTGCGAACGCGGCCAGCCGCGCGGCGACGGTTCCGTAGTGCCGCGGATCGGTCAGGCGCAGGAACACCGCGAGATGCTGGTCGGCTTCGGGTCGGATCATGTCGCGGTGCCGCCGCACCCACCACGACGCGACCAGGCTGACCGGATCACGGGCGTCGTGAAGTTCGGCGGCGAGCCGGGGCAGGTGCGCGGTGAGGATCTCGTTGAAGCGCGCCGGGTTGCCGACGATCTGCGCGTGTACCAAGGCGGAGTCACCGGGTTGCAGAGCGGCACCAGGGGCCGCGGTGGCTGGCAACGGCCGGTCCGGCGGGGCGATCGCGGTCATCGGGATCAGCAGCTCCGCCGGTCGCCCGATCCAGCCTTGCCCGTCCGGCGGGCCGTCCTCGTGCAGTTCGACCCGGCCCGCTCGCTCCAAGCGGGTGCGCAGCAGCGCGCAGTCCAGCGCCTGGTCGAGGTCCACGGGCAGCCGGAGCTCGCCGTGGACCAGCACCACCCGGGCCGGGACCTGCCACCGCTGCCGCCATGCCCGCAACGCCTCGTCGTCGCCTCCGGCCTTGGGGCGCACGGCCAGGTCGGTGTCGGAAAGGAGCCAGCGGGCAGCGGCCAGGACCGTGCGGCCGTAGCGGATGCGCGGAACGTAGGGCAGAACCCGGGCGGCACCGAGATCGAAGCCGCGGAACACCGCGCTGCGCGCGTCGGCGACCTCGGCGAGGAACCGGGCCAGCGGCGGGCTCTGCACCGAGGTGTCCAGCGCGTGCGGAATCCGGGGGATCACCCGTCGGCCGTTGGAAATCTGCACCAGATACAGCTGCTCGGCGTCGGCGGTGACCGCCAAGTCGTCTACCCCGATGACGGTGAGGTCCGGGCGCATCGGATCGGAATGCTCCGACAGTGACACGATGTCGCCGAGCAGCGGCGGAACCCGCACTACGTTCTCGTTGTGCGGGCGGCGCGGCGGGAACGACAGCTGCACGGCCACCACGTCCGTGGCCGCCGTGGCCGGGACGTCCTGATCCGACGGAGGCTGCGGTGCGCTGTAGGTCGCGGCCAGCCGGGCATGGGCGGCGTCGTCGAGCAAGTCGGCGAATCGGCCGGCCATGCTGGTGTACGCGCGGGGTGCCGCTGTGACCCTCAGCTGGAACTCGCCGCGGTCAATCGCCGCCGTCGACACGGCGTGCATAGCGACGCCCAATTCGACCCGCTGAGGCGGAATGGCGTCGGCGTGCTCTCCGACGGTCAGCGCCTCGACGTCGCTGTCGGTCACGTCGATCTCGCGCGCTCCGGACAGGGTGGCCTGTTGGATCAGCGCGAGGAGGGCGGCGTCGCGGTCGGTCAGCGCACGCCACGCAGGCCGGGCGCGGGGCGCGCCGAGGTAGCCGGCCGGGTAGCCCAGGCCGGACTCGGCGATCAGGTCCCGCACCGGCACGAGCGCGCCGGGACCGTAGCGGGCGAGGAAGCGAGCGTGGTAGTCGAGCCACGCGGCCGACCCGAACGGTTGCGTCGTGGTCCGCAGCAGCACGGTCGCGGCCCGCGCGGCCTCGTCCAGCACCCGCGCGGGCAGGGTGATCGTCGCGTCGAGCCGCACATCAAGTGCCAGCGCATCGCGGGCGTCGGGCGCCAGGGCGCGCATCCGGGCGGCGATCGCCGTGCGGATGTCCCGCGCCTGGTCAGGATCGTCGGTGTGGTTGTGCCGGGCCAGATCGACGGTGATCGCGTAGAGGTCGCGTAGAACCGCTGCAACGTCGTCGAGCGTGTCCGCATCGGCCGCGTGCAGGGCATTGATCAAGTGGAACACGGCGTCGAGGCTGGTCATCGGCGGCCGCAGGCTCGTGATCAGCACGCCGGCGTCGACCAGGCCGTGCAGCAAAGCGTCGATCTTGCCGGGCGACGCGGACGGGAACTCGCCGGTCATCCGCTCGGCGAGGGTGTCGAAGCGGATCGGCGCAGCGGCCGCGGCCAGGACGTATTGCACCGGGCGAGTGAGCCGCGCCGAGGACTCCCGCAGCGGCCCGGGTGCGGCGGCGCCGACCTCAGCCCGGCGGTGCACGATCACGCGCCCATCACGCACGAACCGCGCCTCGTCCACCACGACCGTCACACGCCGACGCAGGCCAGAAATTCGCTCGAGCCGGTCGATCAGCGTGGTGAGCCATTCGCCGTCCACTCGTGCCACGGCCCGATGCCGCGCGCCGACCTCAGCCGTCGCGGGGCCGACACCGACCACGCCGACGCCGGCGAAAAGACCGAACGGCGTCGACCGCCGCTGCCAGCGCAACAGGTAGGACGCCACGGACACCACGGCACGACGTAACTCCTTCGCCGTGGTCCCGGTGCCTGCGTCGCCTGCGATGTGGTCGACGCGGGCGCCGAGGACCGGGCTGGCCAGCGACACTGCGTCCCGCACCTCTGGGCGCGCCCACACTTTCGTCAGCCACGCACGGCCTTCCTGCTCGACTGCGACTGGGTCGGCCGGATTCAGCTGGGTCGGCGGGTCGAGATCACCGGGATCGGTGGTGACGCGGGCCAGGACAAGGCCGGTGTGCTGGTAACGCGGGGACACGGTCATGGCGATTCGCTCTCCTCACCCAGCCACGATCAAGGCAGCGCGTGGCCGTCGGCGCCCGAGCCAGGCTCGGACGCCGACGGCAGCGGTTGAATCAGAACGGGTCGTTGGAAAACGTGGTGCACGCGCTGGTGCTGCATGTGCTGCCGCACCCGTCGCTCGTGTCGCACATCGTGATCACGAGCTTGGTGGCGGACTCCACCACACGCAGGTCCAGCTCGAACTCCGCGTCATCGACCACGTCCACGGGCGGGGCGGCCAGTGCTGCTGACATTCGGTTCACTCCTTCACTTCTCGGGGTTGTGCAGGACACCCGGTCACCGAGCGGCGGACGCCGCCGGAGGCCAGGAGATCGTGGCCACGCCGTGCGCCTTGACCAGCACGGCCGTGTCCTTGCCGAACTCGGGACGGTCGGAGCCGGTCGGCCAGTAGGCGAAGGCGGGCTCGTCGGCGCGGCCCCGGCGGTCCCACGCCTGGATCTGCTCGACCATCGCGGTAGTGGCGGCGTCGCCGTGGACTCCGTAGGCGCGCGCGCCGAACTCCGATCCGCCGCCGTCGGGAAGGGGCCGGACGGCTAGGTAGGCGAACGAGTCGCCGTGCACCACGCCGAAGGGGAACCAGCTCTTGCGTTCGGAGTTCAGGTCGGTGCCCTCGTCCGCGGCCAGCTTGCAGAAGCCGGGGAGGAACACGGCGAGCCACAGGTGCAGGTCGGCGAAAGACACCCCGTGCTTGATGGTGACGCCGGACCAGGCTTCGGTGCGCTCAGTCGCCAGCACCCCGTCCAGCAGATCCAGCCCGGCCGGGACATCGCCTTCGAAGCGCAGCTTGACGTGGTGGCCGTTGCGGTCGGGCAGCAGGAAGACCCGTTCGTCGCGTGCGCCCTCGCCCTGCATCGGGACGAACCCGGCCACCTCGGACGAGGTACTCGCCAGGTGGTCGCCCTCGCGGAGGAAGCCGATGACGCGGGTGACTCCGTTCATCCGCAACGGAACGACGATCATGCCGCCCTCGGTCAGGTGCGCAAGCCATGCCGGCGCCAGGTCCCAGGCCCCGACCGTCACCAGGATCGCGTCGAAAGGTTCGTGCAGCCCCGGTAGCGGGTTCTCGGCGTCGGCGAGCACCACGTCGACCCGGTTGCCGTATCCGGCCTGCTCCAGCAGTTCGCGGGCGCGGTCGGTCACGTCCGGATCGATGTCCACGCTGACCACCTGCCCGTCCGGGCCAACGATTTCGGCCAGCAGGGCGGCGTTGAACCCGCCGGACCCGATCTCCAGCACCCTCATGCCCTCGGCGAGCCCGGCCTGCTCGATCATCCGGGCCTGGATGTAGGCCGCGCTGGTGGAGGAGATGATCACGCCGTCCGGGTCACGTTTGATCGCAACCGAGTTGTCGACGTTGTAGGTGACCTCCAGCGGAGTGCCGTCGGCGACGAACAGGTGCCGGGGCACCGTACGGAAGGCTCGCGCCACCAGCGGCGAGGTGATCATCTTGTTGGCGAGAAGAGTGTCCACCAGCGCATCGCGGAACTCGGCAGCGTTGGCGTCTTCATGTCGGAGTGTATTCACGCAGTTACCCTTTCAGAGGGGATAACAGTTTCTGGGTTTGTGCGACAGAACGGGTCGGAAGCGCACCGCGGCACCTCGTTAGGACGCTTCCAGCACGCGAGGGTCGACCGACCGGTGGCAGGCGCATGCCTGGGGGTGCGGTTCGCGAGAGGACTGTCGGCGGCGATCAGTTGCCGGTGGGCGATGGTCCACACCGAGAAAGATGTCGGCGGGACCGGCGGCGGCCGAGCATTACGGGCACCGGCCGCGTTGGTCCGGCTGGTGCCCGGCCAACCATGATCACGGTGTCCATCGCGAGCCGCTCAACTACCTGACGACTAGCGGCGACGATCTTAGCCTGAATGTCGTCAACGGTGACACGATCGGGGTCAGCAGCGATACGGCGCGCGTGGCGCCAGTCGGCTGCACGCTGGACCGCGATGCCGATCGCAAAGGCGGCCGCGACGGCCGAAAGCACAACCACGATCACTACTCCGAGTGCTATCCAGAACGCCTCGGTCCACATACTGATCAACCCCTCAGCGCGGGACGCATCTGCTCGCCCAGCGGTGTCATCGCTGGCCCAGGCAGGTAGGGGCAATACCGTGACAGACGGCCCCTTTACCCTGTCGATCTTCGCTGGCCGACCGGTGCACACAGGGGCCACCGAGAGGCCATAGCAGGCCATCTAAGGGACGTTCGCGCAGTTCAGAGGCGCATGGGCGAGCTTGGCCAGCTACCGTGGCTGTAGGAGGTACTCGACATGGCCGCCAGCAAGACGCCCCGTTCACGGCTCGAGCAGTTCGCTCGCACCGCACACCTGTCGCTGAACGCGTTCATGAGGGAGTACACCTCCCAGGCCCTCCGCGCTGGCGAAGGTGAGCTGCACGTCTCCGAACGAACGGTCAAACGCTGGTTTGCCGGGGGTGCCCCGACCCCGCAGGCCGTCTCCTGCCGAGTGCTGGAGCATTGGTGGCGGGAGCCGGTTGGACGACTGCTCGGCCCACCTGACCTGGCGCTCGCGGGCACTGTTGTCACAGAAGAGGAACTTGTAGTGAATACTGGCCGCGAATCGGTCGAGCATGCGATTGAGGCCGCTTCCGCACTAGATCCGTCCGCGCTTGAGCATCTCTACTCGACGGCTGAACATGCGGCGCAGGCTTACTATGTGACGCCTGCTCTATCGATGCTCACTGATTTGATCAAACTGAGGAATACTGTATACGAGCAGCTCGACCGTACACACAAGCCCCGTCAGCAGTCGGAGCTGTACCTCGTTGCCGGTTTGGCATGTGGTCTCCTGTCGTCGGTTTCCTGGGATCTTGGCCACGCAGAAGTGGCGCAGGAGCAGGCTCGCGCAGCGCACACCTATGGCAGCGTCATCGATCATCCATCGCTCATGGCGTGGGCACGGGCGCTACAGGTCACCGTCGCTTTCTGGTCGGGTCAGCCCCGACGCGCAGCCAACATCGCTTCTGTTGCCCTGGGAACAGCTCCCGAAGGAACCGCACGAGCCCGACTGCACTCGGTCAACGCTCGTTCGCTGGCTCTCATCGGCGCCCGGCAGGAAGTTGAAATCGAGCTGGGCAAGGCCGCTGACGAACTCGACCGCGCCGGCGATGACACCTTTCTAGACGAGATCGGCGGGGAGCTGGGCTTCGATCGCTCGCGACGTGCGCTTTGCGCCGGGTCAGCCTACGTAGCACTGGGTGACGGCGACCGGGCAGAGACCGAAGCACTGGGGGCACTGGAGCTGTTCGCCCAGTTTCCGGAGGAGTCGCGTTGGGGCGCCGGCGAGCTTGGTGCCCAGATCGACCTCGGAGTTGCTCGAACACTGCGTGGCGACCTCGCGGGAGCAGAGGACGCCCTTCTGCCAGTCCTCGATATCGACCCTGTGCGGCGGACAGAGGCACTGTCGCGTCGAATGCTCGCCCTTGGTCGCCTCGTCGGTACGGCCCGCTATCGCGGTTCGATCGAGGCAGGTCGTCTTGGCGAGGCCGTCGAAGACTTCACGGCAAGTAGCCTGGCTAGGACCACATCGACCAAAGCAATCATGTCTGGGGATTGAACATGCCCTACTGAGGCACATTCAGGGCGTCCCACGCCGCGAGTATCTGGCGTTCCTTATCAGGAGATATTCCCTGTTCGGCGGCGCGCTCGTGGCCTACGGCTGCACCGCCTGACTGCAACCACGACCACGTGTCACCGACCGTCTCGCGAATATCACGGGTGACGAGTCCGGCGGCGCGAGCTCGACTTGAGTCTACGGCCCAAGCTCCGGCGTAGGAACGCCACAACGGCAACTCAGTCCACTGCTGGACGCCTTGACCGATCAACCATTCTTCGTCGGCAATCCATTCGAATCGCGCGTCAGAGCCGACCGTTTCTCGGCAAGCGACGAGGAAGTCATTCATTGTGTCCTGGCCAGTCGCCGTCAGGTTAAACACACCTGCCGTTCCAACGGCAGAGTTGACCGCGAAGCCGGCGACGTCCCTGACATCGATGGGTTGAATCGGCCTTTCGGGGCGACCCGGCGCGAGCACTCGTCCACCACGCTCGGTCCGGCGCAGCCACCAGGGCAGACGGCCAACATACTCGCGTGGTCCGAGGATGACTCCTGGTCGCAGCAGCACGGACCGGTCCGAACCGAAGACTTCAACCACAGCATGTTCGCACCCCGCCTTGGTGAAGCCATAGATAGACGGCCCCGGGTCGCCGTCGTACCCGAAATCTGGTCCAGCGTCAGTCGGGCACTCGAGAACAGCGGACTCTTCGGTGAGCGGCGCTGTTGGCCAATCTTCGTACACCGAGACCGTGGATACAAACACATATCGCTCTGCTACCGGCTCCAGGGCGCGAGCGATTTGCAGCGCCTCGCGTGGCACGAACCCGGATGTGTCAATCACGGCATCCCAGGAACCGGCGGCGACCAGCCGCTGCAGGTCGGCGGGGTCAGTCCGATCACCACGGATAGTCGTTGTGCCTGGTGCGTCATCGCCGGAGATACCGCGCCGGAACGTTGTCACGTCCCATCCGCGCGCGAGTGCGTCGTCGACGACGGCGCGTCCCAGAAACCAGGATCCACCGAGTACCAATACACGCTTCATGGTCCCATCTTGACGAACTTGGTCCCGGCGCTCCACTCCGGCGCGATCTCGCCGCCCCTGCCGCCCCTGCCGCCCCTGCCGCTTCGCCGCCATCGCTATGCGACTGACACCCCCCGCTTCGTCGACTGCCGGACGGTGAGCAGGTGAAATGACCTCCGCCTGACCTCGGATGGCACCTCGGTGACCTCTTGATGCGCCTCGTTGGTGGCGAAGATCATCAGGCGAGGTTCGTCGTGTCAGGTTCAGGAGGTGGACGATGGTCAATCCGACCGTCGGCGAGGCGCCGCTCACGTTTGCCACCGCTCTTCGCGGGAAGCTGGGCGTCGGCCGGGTCGCCAACGTTGGCGATCTGGTAGGCCAGCGACGAGAGCAGCTGCCTCACCACTACACCGTCACCGGCATCGCGAGCTGCGAACACGCCATCGAGATACGTGAACCCCACGGCGAACAGCCCGTTAAGACCGGACGTGATCGCCGATGACCACGGCCGCCACAAGCCCGTTCGCATTCCTCTGGGATGAACCGGCCATCGAACCGTTCACCACCCTGCTGAAACGCCGCTGGGAATTCTTCCCTCAGTTCGACACGGACGGCCGGCTAGAGCGGTTCACCGGTGCGTTCACGTGGGAGGCGGACAGGTTCACCGATGCTCTCCGTGTCAAAGGTGAGTCTGACGCCGCCGCCATGCGCGTAGATCGCGCCGGAGGGCGGGTCTGGGAACGCGAAGGCGCCGCCCTCGATGTGCTGCACCAGCTCGTCGAGCTGCCCGCGCCCAGCGATCCGCTCGCACCACGGCTCGTGGTAGGCGCGGCTCCGCGGTTGTGGACGCCGTGAGGTCGCCATGGGCGCGGCGACGCGCGCAACGGCAGGTCGCCATCGTCCGCGCACGACAGGCGCTGGTCCCCTTGCCCGACATCCACTGGCACGACCCCCAGTCCGAAGAACAAGCCCACCAGCAGCTGCAGAACACCGCGGCAATCATCGATCGTGCGCTGGCAGGCGTGGCTGACGGCGTGGCTGCAAGGCTGGGGCGATCCGGCGCAGATCCCCTCGGCTCACGCCGCCCCGATGTACGAGCGTCTCGTTGCCGCCATGCGCACGGTCTCGCTCCGGCTGGCGTCGGGCGGAGACGCCGATCCACCACCCAATCCGGACGATCCGGAACCCCGTCGTGAATTTCGCAGGCTCGGCCCGGACGGGTGCTGTGTGTACCTCCCTCCGTCCGGACCGCGCGCCTCGACCGAACGCGAACTGCCAACCTCCGGGCGGTCGAGGCGCACCCCAACGTGTCCATCCCGAACTGGAGCGTGCTCGACGATGGAAGACACCTCAACCGCAACCGTGCTGCGGTACGACGGCTCGTCCACGGCTGCGCACCCGGTGCCGGCCGATCAAACCCAACCGCGAGGTCGCGGGATCACCGCGCCTCCAGCCGACCGGCCGGCCGCGACCGTGCTGCGCTCGCCCTCCACGAACCATCCGCGAGTCCACCGCGTCGACCTCGGCACATTCGACTCAACAGGTGTCCTCGCACCAGCGTGTGCCTCAGCGGATTCCCGCCGGAACACCATCGACGCAGCACGAGACCGCAACCCGCAGTACCGCGTCACCTCCGCCGCCATCACCTGCGAGAAACCTCGATGCCGCGACGACAACGCCAGCACCGAGGGAACTGACGAATCGGTCGGTCCCCTAGATCTCCCGGAGCCGCCATGCCGGTGACCGACGGCGCACGTCCCGAGACCTACTGGTTGAGCACCATCCGCGCGCGGGCTCTGCATGACTACCTCGACTCGAGAACACCCACCGCGGTTCTTCGGTACGCCGGGCGGCACTGGCCGACCCGCGACCGCGACTGGCCATTCACCATTCACCCTCTACAGCAGGTACTGGACGACAATCCTGATGGCGAAGACCGACACGGACACCGGCGAACTGGCCCATGCCGTCGGCACGGAGCTGCAGGCCCACCGCGAGAAACGCGGCTGGTCCCGCCCAGCAGTTGCTGCCTGTTCCGACGGCAACGTCTCGACCAAGGGCCTCCAGTCGGCGGAGAAGGCCACCCGGTCGGTGTCCATCCGCCAGCTGGAGCTGGTCGGGCACCTGTACGCGATCCGGCCGTCGGAGCTGCTGCTGCGCGCCGAGCGCCGGATCTCGTGGGAGCCGGTCGGAGTGGCTGTTGACCTCGACATCCTCGCCGAATGCCGGCACGACGTCCTGCGCCCTGCCGCGCAGTGGGCCCGCCAGGAACGCGACACCGGATCCCTCACGGTGCGGCTGCTGGCTCCCGTCGAACTCGCGTCCTTGGCGCGACGCTGCCGAGTCGATCCCGCCGAACTGACCTTGCTGCTGACCACCCAGGCCCAGGTGACCCGATGACCAGTGCACACCACGTCGCGCCCGACACCCACCCCGCCGAGCAGCACCGGCCCGCTGTTCGGCGCTCACCCACGGCCCCCGCGCCCGCCAGCAACTCGGGCCCCCGCCGCGCGGAACGTGCTGCACCGTGGTGGTTACCGTCCGGCGTCGACCGCAATCGAATCAACCTCGCTTTCTTCTACGATGCCTTTCGCGAAGCCAAAAACAGCGACAACCGCGACGTTGTCTGCGTCAAATTCGCCCACGACAACGAACTTGACGCCGCACTGCTGCTGGACGCTCGCGTGCCGGGCGCGGGCGCCGTGTTCCGGTCCGAGCGCGCGTTTCTCGACCGCGTGGCCGCCTACCTCGTTGCCCGGCAGGGCGTCAGCAGCATCGTGGTCGCGGGCGCGGGCCTACCCCACATCACCGGTGACGACGACCTGCACTCGGTTGTCCGCCTGCGCGAGCGGACAACCCGCAACCGGAAACAGAAAACTTCTCGTGCGAACGTGATCTACGTCGAGCGCGACCCGCTGACCCTCGCCCACCTGCGCACGATCGCCGACGCCGACAACGGCGTTCATGTCGTCGAGGCCGATCCCTGGGATCCCACCGCGATGTGGGACACCCTCTACAACACCACCAGCGAAGGCCCGGGTCTGGTCTCCCGGGACTACGACCACGTGGCGTTGCTGCTGGGCGGAGTGATGTCCTTCCACGGTGGCAGCCGCGCCGAGGTCGCCCACGTGGTGCAGGACCACCTCGCCCGGTTGCCCGAGGGCGCGTTCCTGGCCATGACCCACCTACTGCTCCCCAGCCATACCGAGATGATCGAGCAGGCACGCGAATTCGAAAAAGCGCTGCGCATCTACGGACCGGGAACCGGGAGCCTCGCGACCCACGGCGAGATCGAGGCGATGGTCGCCGGCACCCACGTGGTTCCGCCGGGCGTCGTCCCGGCGTTCGGCTGGTATCCCGACGGTCCGCCGAACCCGCCGATGTGCGGGCACTTCACCGCCGCGGTCCTCACGCAGAAACCCTCAAGCCACGACGAAGCACCGGAGCCACCCTGGCAGCCACAGTGACCCCATCGCACGGGTTGTGCCCGGCGGCGATCGCCGGCATCAGCCTACGCGGCGACAACCACGACGTCGCGGACGAGGACGACAACGGACGCTCGGGCGACGAACCCGCGTGACGGACCGCGACAGCATGCCGACCGGGCAGCGGTGCCCGCTCCAGGTGGGCTCCACAAGCCAGCAGCCGACGTGTTCACCAACACGGTCGGCGCCCAGGACCCTCTGCAGCGAGATCGTCACCTCTGCCGCTGGTCCGCACGCACCTGAGCGGGCCCTGACGCTCGCAGCCAGCAGATCTCATCGACGGAGAAACAGAAACCATTGCGAGAAAAGGAGAGTTGCACTGATGTTCGGCAGGGGTAGCGACGTCAAGCAGTACGCCAAATTGGAGGAACAGCACGAGAAAGGCGAGATCAGCTACGAGCAGCTGGTCGAGAGAAGCGGAAAGGTGCTCGCGAAGGAACAGGCGAACTGCTCGCACGGTCAGACCGAGTACGACGAGGCGACCGGGGCAACGTGGTGCGCCAACGACTCCTGCGGTGTTCAGGTGAGCTGAGGCCAGGATGCAACTCTCGTACGCCGTCGACGACGACAACGCAGCCATCGAGGCAGTGGGAGCGGAGATCAACCGCCCGGACCCGGCGCGGTGGCGGGCGATGACCGCCAGCGACGATCGTCTCCGCCAGACGTACCGGGCACTCGGACAGTTGCTCAAACGGGTCGAGGTCGCGTTCATCCAGCGGAAGGCCGATCTCCGCGCATTCCGCGGTTCCCGCCCGGAGTATCACCAGGCGGCTGCCGCGTACGAGGAGTGGAAATCGCGGACCGTTCACTTCGCCAACTGCGCCCGCAGCCGCCGCAGCCAGCTTCGAGACCGGGTACGCCGCATCAGCCAGCACGACGACCTCGGCCGGATGGCGGCCGCTCTGCGGACGCTGACGCAGGCCGTCGCCGAGCACCGGGACGCGATCAGAAACGGCAGCCGGGAGGAGACCGCGGCCGACCGCATGCTGTGGCTCCGCCTTGACCTCCCGCCCTATGCAGCCACGCCCTCGAGTACGGCCGCCTCACCGCCCAGCTGTACCGGGAAGCCGCGCGGCTCGACGCAACAGTGTCGTCCGACCGCCTGACCGACGGCGCCGCCGCGCCCGGGGACAACGCGCAGGGCGGGTCATGAATGCCGACGAGCAATGGCGCACCACGACACTCCGCCGACCTCGTAACCCGGTCAACGTCGTCCTCGGCGTGGTCGCCGGGCTCGGCGGCTGCGGACTCCTGTGGGCGCTCGCACTCATGGCGGCCTTCGCCGTCGACCCGGACCGCCCCTCCAACCCCGTCGACATCACCACACCCGCCCACGCCACGCCAGGCGCCCGGCGACCTCACCGACCCGGGCGACCGGCAGCGAGTCACCACCATCGCCTACCGCCCACCAGCACCGGGAGACCCCGTGAACCGCACAACAGCCGACACCACACCCGCTGCGCCCCGGTTCCCCGTCACCGTCGACGCCTACGACTTCCTCCAACTCTCCCACGACAACCAGGCGTGGGCCGGGCAGCAGACACGCACAGACGGCCGGTTCGAGGCAATGACCGGAGACGCCGTCGACTACTCCTGGCCGCACGCGTACTGGTATCCCGACTGGGTCACCGTCATCATCGCCCGCAACTTCCTCGACGGCGCCGGCCACAGCTACCAGATCATCAGCGACCTCGAGGACCCGCTCGCCGAATCCGCAGCACATACGCTCTGGCGCCCCTGCCCCGAGCATCGCTGCAACCGGTGCGCCGTCGCGCCGATCTGCAGCTACGTCATCCTCACCAGCTACATCGGTTACCCCGTCGAACCCACCGCTGACCCGAGCGGCCGCAGCGTCGGACGGGACCGGTGAAGGGTGGCCAACCGGCATCCGTAGCGCGCACGCCGACGTCCACCCTGCCGGACACCTTCTAGTCCGCGTCGGCGTCGCGGAGGTCGCCTGGCCTGTGCGCTCACGGCCGCCTTCCTTGCCTTGAACCACGGGTTCTGACCGATTCCATTGCACTGTCCACTTCGCACGAAACGACTCATCCCCATGGACTTCCTGTTCACCCTCCTGCTGATGGCGGCCTATCCGGCCATCGGCGTCCACACCGCGCGCAGCGTCCTACGCCAAGCCCGCACCCAGCTCTCCAACGGGCAGGAAAGCGGTCGACGGCTCCATGCCCGGGCCTGGGTCCACGCCGCGGCCATGGTGCCGCTCTGGCCCGCAGTGGAGCTCATCCCGCCGCTGGCCCGCTCGAGCCGCTCCGGCCTGACGCGCCTGCGCCGGTACCTCAAGCGGCGGGAACAGTCCGCGTGACCATCCGCCGAGCCCGCGGGATGCGACGCCCGCCGTCACGCAACAACCACCTCGCCCCGTGGGCAACGCTGCCCGTGGGCTGCGGGCCGCGGCGAAGGCGACTCCGATGAGCCTCGTCCACGGACACCTGTCCGAACCTGCACGCCAGGTCTACGAACTGCTCGTCGATCATCCTGGACCCGACACCACCGCCGCACCGCTGGCTGCCGCTCTCGACCTGGCCGTGCCCGAGGTCGCCGGCGCGCTGCAGCTGCTGCACACCGCCGGGCAAGTAGAGCGGTGGCCCGGCGACCGCTACCACCTGGCCGCGCGGGTCCGCCAGCACGCCACCCACCTACGCGACCAAGAACGACCCTCAATCCGCAGCCACCAGCTCGGCCGCCTGATCGACTACTACGCCGCCACCGCGGCCGCCACCATCCCGCTCATCGCACCCCGCGCCCACCGCTTCAGCCCGCTCGTGGCTCATGACGTCATCGCCCACGCCCACGCCGACGAGCGCCAGGCCGCTGTCTGGTTCGGCTGGGAACACCGCGTACTGCGCCACGTCGCCGCGACCGCGCTCGGCTGGCGCTGGGACGACATCGTGGTCGAGCTGGCGGACGCCGTCTGGCATCTGGCCCGGCCGAGCTACCACCACGACGACCTCGTCCACCTCCAGCGCGCCGGTCATGCCGCGGCCCAGCGCAGTCACCCGACGATCGCGGCGGTCTTCCGCGCCCGCGAAGCTGCCGCCCTGTCCGACCTGGGCCACCACGACGAGGCCCTGGTCGCTGCGGCCGATGCGACCTCGGCCGCCGGCCACAGCGCCGACCCGCGCCTGGCCGCCCTGGCGCACTCGCTCAGCGGACGGGTGCAGCTCACCTTCGGCCGCGCCGAGGAGGCATCGCACGAGCTGCATGCCGCGCTGCGCGCTCAGCGGCGCCTGGCAGGCGACCCGCACGGCCATGCCGTCCTGCACCGCCGGATCGGACAGGCCTACCTCGCCCGCGGCCGCGTCCACGACGCCATCCGCCACCTACTCGACTCGCGCGAGGAGATGACCCGCGCCCGCCACCCGCTCGGCGCGGCCCGCGCCGCCGCCTCGCTCGCCGAGGCGCTGGTCGTCGCCGGTCGCCCCGGCGAGGCCATGGCCGAACTGAGCGACGCACGCTCCCGTATCGGCCGCACCGCCGCGGTCCGCTACCTCGCCGGTCTCGACCTGGCCACGGCCCGCACCGCCTACCACCTCGGCGACACCGGCATCGCCCGCCGTCTTACCGACACCCTCATCACCCAGCTGGAACACGCCGGGCCCGGCGCCGCCGCTGATCTGTACGCCGCCCGCGAGCTGCGCAAGCAGCTCTAACCCGCCTACCGCAACGACTACGAGGACCTGCACCGTGGAACCGTTCTTCCAGCCCGACCGCCTCTGGCCAGCCGGGCACCGCCAGCCCCAACTCATGGTCATCCCCGACCTGGCCCGCAACCCGGGTCTCGCCGACTTCGTCGCCCAGACCCGTACCGTCATGGCCGATCATCCCGGGACCACTGAACCGGTGCCCGATCAGAGCCTGCATCTGACCGTCCAGCCCCTCGGCTTCCCCGGACGTGACCGCGTCGATTCGGCCGCCCGGGCGCAGCTGATCACGGAGCTCGAGTGCACGCTGGCCGAAGTGCCGGCGTTCGACCTGCTGATCGGCTCTGCGCTGGTCGGTCACCGCGGTGTCGTCGCCGACACCCACCACGACGACGGGTTCAATCTCCTGCTCGACCGCGTGCGCCCGGTCATCGCCGCCGTCTGCGGACCGGAGGCGATCGTCTACGACAGCCGTCCCGCGCACATGGCGCTCTGCTACGCCGGCGGGCACGGCTCCAGTGACGACCTGCAACGGCAGCTCCGCCGCCGTGTACGTCCCGGCCACGCCACCCTCACCGTCCGCGCCGTCGACCTCGTCGAAACCGTCCAGGTCCCCGACCGGTGCCGCTACGACTCCACCGTGCTGCACCGCTTCACCCTCGCCACCACCGAAGCACCGGCGACCACGCCCGACGCCATCAGCACAGGGGTTTCGGTATGAACACCTCGTCCGGCGCGCGCCTCGCCGTTTCCGGCCTGTGCGGCCATGTCCACGACCACGGCGGTTGCCTCGGCAGCGACTTCGTCCGCAACCACCGGATCGTCTGCACCTCCTGGGATCTCGGCACCGTCGAGAACGGCCTGCATCTGCGGCAGCAATGGGCGCTGCGGCTGCAACGCCACGACGACACCGGCGCCGCCCACGCCCTGACCTGGGTGCACGACGGGAACACCGGAACCGGCCCGCTCGACTGGGACTCGGCGGTGTTCCTGCTCGCCCGCGACGCCCACGACGGCCGTCTGAGCTGGACCGAGTACCGCGCCGAGAACGACCTCACCGGCGCCGCGCTCGCGGACATCGCTGCCGAACGCGAGTACTGGACCAAGTGCGTGCACACCTGGCACAACGTCCGCACCTTCCTCGGCGGCAACGCGGGGCTGCGTGCGGCGTTCTTCGACATCGTCCCGCCGGAGTACTGACCCGGACGTGAGCACGACCTCTCGCCGACAGCGCGATCCGCCCCTGCAACCGACATACCGGACTGACGACCAGAAAGGGAACCTCCGTGGACATGATCGATATCGTGCTCGCCCGCAGCCCGGCGCCGCTCCCGCCGCAGGGGACCAGCACACCGCCAGACAACCACCCAACCAGATCGCAGCCCCCTCACCTCCCGGGCCGCACTCGGCCACGCCGACCGTCGAGGGCAAGGCAGACGCGATCTGATGACCACACCTCAAGCCCCAGTCCCGAACATCTTCTCCCGCCGTTCGTCACCATTCGAGACGCTGCACTTCCCGCATCTGCTCGGCACCGCGCCGCGCACTCCCGCGGCGGCACTGGCCGGCGATGCGCTGCGCGAAATCCGGATTGGACACAACCTCGGGCCGCGAGCATTCGCCCGCAAACTGCGCCTGCACCCCGAGCTTCTCGGGGCAATGGAAGCAGGCAGCCGGCCACAATCCCCCCACGCTAGTGGCATGGATCCTCGGAGCCCTGGACATCGACCCGGCCAGCGCCCACCGCATCCTCACCCACGTCGAGAACGCCTCACCGCACCTGGTCACCGACCACCACACCCACACCCACACCCACACCATCGCGGCACAGTGCTACGAGCACATCGCCAACCACACCATCGCATGGGCGCCCATCCAGCTGCCCGACCTGCTCCGCACATCCGAGCACGACGACCTGCTCTTCCAACATCCGCTCGTCGACACCGACTACGCCGACCACCAACGACAGACCCTGCTCTCACGCCGCGACGCCCTCATCACCAACCCTGACCGCAGCCACACGTTCCTCATCGGCGACGCCGCGCTGCTCACCTGCCCCCAGCCCGCGCGAGCCGGGCAACTGATCCTGCTGCGAACTCTTTCGCACCACACGAACATCACTGTCCGGATCGTGCCGATCAACCGGTGTTCACCGGGCCTGGCAACCCCCTTCACCCTCTACCACCGCGACGACACCGCGATCGCCGTCGCCGCCCACCACGATCACGCCGGCACCTACACCTCCGCCCGCGACATCCTCGCCCGCAGCGCCGACACCGCCGCCTGGCTCACCGCCAACGCACTCGATCAAGCCGAGACCAGTCACGCGCTGGCACTCCCCGACGACCAACCATCACCGGTTCCGTGACCTCAGCGAGCCGCCACCGAAGCGATCACGCGCATCACGTCACGGCGCCACCAGCGCCCGCCGCCCGCGTCTCAACCGGCCCGTTACAACTCGATGTGCCCACTGCCAGGCCCGACCGCGCTTCGGCACACGCCGGCCGAATCACCGTAGGCTCACCACCTCGCACCGGGAAGACCATGCCCCGCCGCAAACCCGCTCCCACCGCCCACAACCCCACGGCCATCCGAGTCGGCCTCAGGCTCCGCGGCCAACGCCTGGCCCACCGGCTCACCTTGCGCCACTTCGCTCGAACCCTGGGCCTAGCACCAGGACGGCTGTCGAACATCGAGGGCGCGAGCTCGATCACCGACCCCACCACCGCTGCCTTCATGCTGGGAGGCCTCGGCACCGACTACGCCACCGCGCAACGCATCATCACCGCCCCCGCTCACAACGCAGCGTCCGACCTCGTCGACACCGAACACGACAGCCATGCGGCCATCGCCTGGCACTACGAGCAGGTCGCCGACCGGGTCACTGTCTGGGCACCCACGCTCATCCCCGATCTGCTGCGCACCCCCGAACACGACCTCGCGCTCATCACCCACCAACTGGCCGACACCGGCATCAGCGACGCCTACACCCTCGCGTTGCCTCAGCGCCTCGAAGCCCTCACCAACCCTCGACGGCACTACACCTTCCTCCTCGGTGACACCGCCCTGCGCGCCTGCACACCGGCGCTCCGAAAACGCCAGATCGGCCATCTCCGCTCACTGGCTGAACAACGACACATCACGATCAGGGTCGTGCCTGCCCGGCACTGTCCGCCCGGCCTGGTCGCCCACTTCACCCTCTACGAGCAGGCCACGACCGCGATCGCTGTGGCCATCCATCATCACTACGCCACCACCTACCTCACCAACCCCGGCACTTCTCGTCGGCTACCGCCAGTGCGCCAGGCTGCTCAGCGCACTCGACGCCATCACCATCAGCGAAGCCGCCGAACAACTCGACCCCCCAGCACCACAACCCGACCACAGCAACCTCACTCCCGGACAACCACCGATCACCGACACGCAACGAGAAGCTCTTACGCCCACCAGCTTCCTCATCCGCCACGGCACCCGGTCCGATTCTTCGTATCCGGAGGCGACCACCACGCAGCCGATTCCATGCCGGGCCGCACCAGCGACATCGGCGCAGCCGCCAGATGAGGGCGACATCCCGAACGGCCTCCCGGCCGCACCACCGTCCGGGCCGGCGGCAACGGCAAAGTACGACAACGCTGACATCAGCGCTCACACGGCAAAGGAGAAACTCGTTCGATGACCGTTCATCACCTCGCCGACGACGAAGCTGGCTACTCCCTCAGCGGTCGAACCGCCGACGAGTGCGGCACGACACTGGCTCCGACCATGGTCGACAGATTGGTGCGGGAACTCGTTGACGCCACACGAGAACCCGAACCAGAACCGGAAACGGATTCGAATTACCCGGTAACGACAGAACCCGGCCCTCACGCGACGGCACAGGCTCCGGGCATGGAGACCGGCGAGGACAGCGTCGCGGCCGAGCGCCGGCCTGACCTCTCGCCGGGGACGCTCGACACACCCACGTTTCAACAGATTCTCGGAGACGAACTGCGCGCGCTGCGTCGCCGGCGCGGCTGGACAAGGATGGACCTACTGCACCATGTCAAGATCGACGTTTCGTTGCAGACCTTGGCCACGTACGAACTCGGCACCCGGCGGATTTCAGTGCTGCGCCTATTCGATCTCTGCCAAGCGATGAACGAACTCCCGCAGGACCTGATCGCCAGAGTTCATCGGCGTGTCGCACACGACTGCCTCGTGGCGGATCTGTCCACGCTCGCCGGGCTGGCCGAGCCACATCTCGCGCCCCTGCGTTCCTGGGCTCAGCAACAGCTTCACCAGTCCGGCACCACTACGGACTTTCGCTTCGATCTCTCAGCCCTGCAGCGCATGGCCGAGTTGTGCAGCACACCGCTGCCCGAACTGATCCAGTTCCTGCACGGTCTCCGGGCCTGACCGCCGCCTTCGGACTCACGTACCCCAGCCTTCCTTGTACAGCGCGGATCTGCTGTCATGTCGGCGGTGATATCGGTCAGTTGGCGGCGAGGCACCGGTCCACCAGCCCGGCGGTCCGACACTTAGATGTCGGCCCGGCCGGGCGAATACACCGGCCGGGCCGATCCGCGCACGCCAGCAACGTCGGCGACTGTCACGACATCAGTGATGTCACGGACACCGCGGAACCTGCGGTGTCCCGGCCCCGCCGGGGCCGGTGTGCTGCTCGACCTCCCACAAGTCGGCCCGGACCCAGCCGTAGGTGCCGCCGCGGTAGGACCAGCCCCAGGCATGCCCGTCCGATGCCCCGCGGGTGCAGGAGACCCAGAACCCGGCGCCGTAAGGGATGGTGCCCAAGATCGGGCCGTTGACCGGCCGGGAACGGATGCGCGCACCGTCTGCGGTCGCGACTGCCGCGATCCAGCCCTGCGTCGTCGCCGACGACATCGGTCGCGTCGGCGCGGAGGTGGGTGCCGGCCAGACGAGTGTGCCATCGGGTGCGACCGCCGGCGTATCGGCGACGATGTCGCTCTCGCCCGGACCATCGGCATCGAGCGGGCCGGAGACCGCCTCGGCCAGTCGCGGTGATTCGGCCGCGTGCGCCGGTTCCGCTGCAGCCAGCGTCATGGCCGTGAGCGCACCGAGCGTCAGCAGTGACGCCGCGATCCGCTTGCCACGTAAGACAGTTGTTGTCATGAAGAGCCTCCCGTCGAGCTGGCGCGCCGGGACCGGCCAAGCAGATCACTCGACCGAGGGTGAGAGCTACGGTTCATCGACGCGCGTGCGAATTCGCGGAATCAGACGAGCGGATCTGCCTGCGTCGTCGCTTCCACTGCAAGTGCCTGGCTGCCTTCCCGGCGGCCGAACGGCACGGTTGCTGATTGGCTCGGGAGGGGTGCCCTCCCCTGCGACCCCTCCCGAGCCGGGAACCCTTAGTTCGCCTGGGGGTTGAGAGCGAACCCGGTCCCCGGAAGGGTCCATTGTGGTCACTCCCGTCTGGACCACTGTGGATCACCTTCTGAGATCCAGAGTGCACCACGATCAGTTAATTCGCCACACGTGTGGCGGATTTTTTCGTGATAACTTTCGGTGTCGGGTCCTGCGCGAAACGCAGGCACCCGCGATGCCCTCCCCGACGCGTGACCGGCCCGGTCGGACGTGGCCGCAGCTCAGTGCAGCAGACCTGCGGTCCACGGCAAGCCCGCACCAGCCGCCACGCCCGCGCCGGTCCACCGGCGACGGGCTTGCCCCGGACCGCCGGGGCCCGCTGGCGCGGGCCGCAACCGCGGCCACCGAGCCGGGGACACCGAGGAGGACATCATGGTCAGGTACTTCGTTTCCACCCGTCGCACCCAAGGCAAGCGGGGCAACGACTCCAACAGCATCCGCGCAACCGAGATCGTCGATCTGTGCAGTCTCTCGCACGAGGATCCGGACAACGCGTACTGCGGCTGCGCGCCGACGACATCCTCGACGCGATCGACGAGGACGCCGAGACGGACGGGGAGCCGGAAGCAGCGGCCTCGGCGGATGAGGCCGGCCGAGGCTAGCGCGCACCCCGACGGCGGCCCCGACCTGACGATGACCGCTCGCCCGTCGGCCATAACGGGCCGCCGTCAGGCGCGCGCTCGGGCGGTGGCGGCTCACCCCCTCCGGTGAGCCGCCACCGCCCTCCCGCGCCACGTACGGGAGGGCTGATCGACGGGAGCCCCTTCACCGTGACCACCTACCTGACCCCCAGCGAGGCGATCGGCGTCCTGCCCGACAACAGCTCCGCCACCCTGTTCGTCGTCGGCTTCCCCACCCGTTCCCCTGATCCGATGACACCAGCGGTCCTGGCGTTCCCCTCGGCCGACATCGCCACCCTCCACACCCCGGCGATGACCAAGCACATCCACGCCCAACTCCCGGCCGGCAGCAACGCCGACCTACTGATCGTCGTGGTCGGCGACAGCCGGGACTCCCGACCGTTGCCGCACCGGGCCGCGATCGCCGCACTCGAGACTGCACTGCGCCCCGCCGGGCACACCGTGACCGGCTGCTACTGGACCCCGCACACCCAGCCCGGCGCCATCCTGCGCGACTACCGCGAACCGCACCGCATCAGCGCCATCCTCCCCACCACCACACCCCTGGACCTCACCCCACCCCTGCGCATCGTCGCCGACGCCGCCCTGCCCTGGGGACTGCCGTTCACCGATCACGGCGAGACCATCCCCACCCACCTCGGCCGCTTCGCCCGCGCCGTGCTGCCCATGCTCGTGCACTGCGACGACCACACCCACCACATCGTCGAGCAGGCCATCGACGACGCCACCCGCGGCGAGTTCCCCGACGACGAGAACGGATTCGCCGTCACCTGCGCGCTGCGCGACAACACCATCTACGCACCGCTGCTCGTCCCGCCGGCCGATCTGGATCTCCGTCGTATCGAGCAACTGTGGATGGCGCTCCACCGCGGCGCCGCCGACCAGGGGATCCGGGCCAAGCTCGCCGCACTCATCGCCGCCAGCGCCCTGCGCCGACGTGCGCGGCTTTTCGCCGCGTACGCGCTCGCCCACGCCACCGCCGCACCCGGCACGGGCACCCTCGGCGCGCTGCTTCAGCAGCGCATCGAAGGTGTCGCCCTCGACTGGGAACTCCAGCACCTCGCCGCACGTGTCGCCGGCTCGCGCTCGTAGCCCGTCCTCGCGCCGATTACTGGCCGCGGTGCCTGCTCTCTGTTCGTGAGCGGGCGCCGCGGCTTTCCTTCGATATCCGGGAGCGTCACCGTGCATCACGTGATCCAGTGGTCGGGCGGCATCGGCTCGTGGGGCACCGCCGAGCTGGTCCGCCGCGACCACCCCGGTGAGCCCGTCACATTGCTGTTTGCCGATGTTCTCGTCGAGGACAGTGACCTCTACCGGTTCAACACCGACGCCTCAGAACGGCTCGGGATCCCCAGCACCCGCGTCTGTGACGGCCGGACGCCCTTCGAACTGTTCCAGCAGCGTCACTTCCTCGGCAACGCCCGTATCGCACCGTGTTCTCAAGCCCTCAAGCAGAAACCGTGCCGACGCTGGCTGACCGAGCATGCCGACCCGGCCGACACCGTCCTCTACGTCGGACTCGAACCCGGCGAACAGCGCCGAGCGCCCGCGATCACCGCCGGGTGGCGGCCGTGGCGGGTCGAGTACCCGCTGATGCGCCATCCCGGCCTCACCAAAGACGATCTGCTGGCCTGGTGCGTGATACCGGGCTGGAGCCACCGCGGCTGTACCGCTTCGGGTTCAGCCACAACAACTTTTACCGAACTACGTCGACAGGCTCGACCCAGGCGGGAGTCCTTGCCATATCAATGCGCGAACGGTGGTCGCAATGGGGGCTAGTTTAGACCGCCATCTGCTAATTGCGACAACGGGCGTCATCACGACCAAATATTGCAGGTGAGGTATCGAAGCGATTTTTAGATCATGACAGATCGTTTGGTTCGAGTAAAGTCCACAGTGAGCGAGCGACCTCCGGTTGATGAAGGTCTACTAGTTCGGTTAGCGCGTAAAACGCGTTGCGATGCCGCGTTCCAGCCTTAGTCCGCTCTACTAAGAGTGGCACATGCCAGGAGTCGGCGAGTTCGGTCGCCACTCGCTCGGCAACTGTCGACATTTGGGAAAATGTGAATTGCAAGAAGCTTAGTAGGCCTTCGAAGCTGCTTGGCGCTACGTCGACTATTCGACTGATAGCTTTGGGGTCCGCGAGCAGCTCTGCAATCTCTATTGCTAACGTCGGAATATCTCTGTGCGCGAATTCTAGGAATCTCGCAGCGCCGCCTAGGTCATTGGGGATGGCGTCGGCAAGCCTGACTAGGCGCTGCTCCTCAACCAACGATGGCCGAAGCAGATCAATCAGCTCGGGTTGGTGGACATTGGCGTACTCGAGAAACGTTGTTGCGTTGAGTAGGTTGTTGGGGATGGCGTCGGCGAGGCTTGTCAGTCGACGCTCCTCGACTAGCAATGGTCGAAGCAGGTCCAGCAGTTCGGTATGGTCGACTTCGGCGTACCCGAGGAACTCGGTGGCGTTGCCCAGGTTGTTGGGGATGGCGTCGGCGAGGCTGGCCAGCCGACGCTCCTCGAGCAGTAACGGCCCCAACAGGCCCGCCAGTTCGGGCAGGTGACTGGCAGTGAACTCGAGGAACTCGGTGGCGTTGCCCAGGTTGTTGGGGATGGCGTCGGCGAGGCTGGCCAGCCGACGCTCCTCGAGCAGTAACGGCCCCAACAGGCCCGCCAGTTCGGGCAGGTGACTGGCAGTGAACTCGAGGAACTCGGTGGCGTTGCCGAGGTGGTTGGGGATGGCGTCGGCGAGGCTGGCTGGCCGAGGTTCCTCGAGCAGCAATGGCCGGAGCAGATCCAGCAGCTCGGGTTGGTGGACCGCGGCGTAATCGAGAAACCTTGTTGCGTTGCCGAGATTGTTGTTCGGGATGGCGTCAGCGAGACCGGTCAGCCGCTGCTCCTCAAGCAGCAACGGCACCAATGGGCACTCCAGCTCAGGCAGGTGACTGGCGACGAACTCGAGAAAGCCTGTGGCGTTGCCAAGGTTGTTTAGGATAGCGTCGGCGAGATTGGTCAGCCGCTGCTCCTCGAGTAGCAACGACCCCAGCGGGCGAGCCAACTCGGGAAGACGCCTGGCCGCGTAACGGAGAAACTCGGCGACGTTGCCTAGGTTATTGTTTGGGATCTCGTCGGCGAGGTTGGTCAGGCGCTGCCTATCAATCAGCAACGGCCGGAGCAGATCGACCAGCTGGGGCTGGTGCATAGCGGCGTACTGGAGAAACCTTGTGGCACCGCCGAGGTCCTTGGGGATTGCGTCGGCAACTTTTGCGCGAAGGTCAGGCTCCGCCAGTCGCTCAGCTAGTCGCTTCGCAAACATAGGCATTCGGTGCATCAGAAACTGTAATAGTATTTTCGCGCCGCCGAGGTCGAGCGCGGCCGATTCTAATAAAGTGAATGGGATTTCTTCGGAGCGAAGTAGGTCGTCCATCTGCTTGTACGTCATTACCCCGAGCTTTGCGACTAACGAAATAATCACTACTGTTACTCGCTTCTCATACAAGCTGGAGGTAGTCATTTTCGGGTCAGACGTGAGCTTTCGCAAGATCTCGACCGCTTCGGCGCGTCGGCCAAGTAGGACTAGGCGAAATGAAAGCGCGAATCCGAATTTCGGGCTATTCGTTGCCAGTTCGGCTAGCACCGCGTCAATTTCGCGCGTCCGAGTAGCCTTCGCAATTAGGTGACCCAGGCCGGGGTGTGTCAATGCGTACCGTCGATGGAACTCTTTTCCGTGGGTCGTTGCATGGACGACGCCAGCTGCCATTAGGCTGCGCAAGACGCCCGGAGACACCAGGTCGTCGGGCATGCTCATCTCTACCGTACTGACTGCAGCTAGTTGTGCCAGCGCTTGACGGGCATCCGGGTAGGGGTCAAGGTACTGCTCCTTAACGTAATTGATCGCGTCATTCGCCGTTAAAGGGAATCCGGAGGTGATCCATCGCCGTGGGTTTCGCCCTTCCAGGTGTCGCCTCACTGCAGTCACAAAGGCAATCCGGTCGCTAGCGAAAAGCTGACACCATGCTGCAACTGTGGCCTGTTGTGGCACTAGATCGCTATCGTTCAGATCGCTGATCCGGGCGAGCCGCCGGTACGTGTGGAGCAGGTCATCCTCGGTGACATCGAAAATCACTGCATTCGACTGGAGTCGAGCTAAGCCGGAACCTTCGATGGTGGCTCTCGTCGTCCTCGATACGGTTCGGCCCACGAGCAAGAGTTGACTACCAGCACCGTGACGCTGCCAGTGCCGGTACATGGCGTTCGCCAACGATTCGTCAGCGTGGACGTTGTCGAGGATGAACAGTATCGAACTGCTCGCCAGGGCCGACATGCTGTCGAGCGCCAACGCCGCGTTCGGGCGCTCCAGCGCATCCTCGGTGAAGTCGAGGTAGTAGGTTGTGCCTCCATCAGCGTCGTGCCGCAGCCCTACGAAGAGGGCCAGCGTGGTCTTGCCGACTGTCCCCCGGCCCTGCAGCAGACAAACTCCCGACCGCAGATATTCGATAACGTTACGGACCAGTTGATCACGCACCTGGATCGCGCCTTGAATGTACTCCAGGCGAGTCGGTTTGTACGGACAAGTGTTGTCATTGCCGAAGGCCGACGAATACTCGTCCAATGGTTCGAACGGTTGAGCAGTGTCACTTGGTCGCCCGATATAGACATCACCCATCACCCCGGTGTTGGCCACACCGCCGTTGTCGGCGCTGGCCTCACCCGAATCCCGGACCTCCACGCCGTCCCGCCGGTCAGCGGGCTGGCGCTTCCGCTCAGTCACGAGCGAGGAACCCGCCGGACGCCGGTGTTGGCGACCGAATTCGGCCCGTCAGCGATTGCTTTGCCTGATTTGGTCACCCGCACGGCGCCCGTGTCACCGTCGACGACCTCGGCGCCGGTGTTCGCCTGGCCTCCGCCGGTGGCCTGGGCGTCTCCGGAGTCCTTCACCGACGTCTCGCCCACCTCGACGTCATCTGGCACCACGTCCTCCCCTCGTGAGCGCGGCAGCAGGTACGGCGCCACCAGTGCCGTCAACGCCAGGACAGCGCCGATGCTGCTGCTCACCTTGTCGGCCTTGTCCAGACCGACTACGGCTAGGTAGGTGACCAACCCCGCCACGATCACAACGAAAACAACACGGCCCACCCACACCCACCGCACACCGCGTCCAGTGACCATGGTCTCTCCTCCAAACAGACGACCGGACAAGAGCCTATGGGCCTGCCGACGCAGAGAACCCGGTTGACTCCAAACTCGTACCCAATGGGTCGCGTACTTCACGACCGCCGTTACTCGGTGCTTGCATCCAACTAAGAGGTCGCGCAGCTGGCCGGCGACGCAGCAGTGCCCAACTGACGTCCCCGGCTCGGGGTCGAGGTCGACCACCAGCCGGTCCGGTGGCGGCCGACGGCCGTCGTTGTCGGCCTGCGACTGGGGAACGTGCAGTTCGTGGCCATGTTGGCTGCCTACACCAGCGCTGGCAGCTGGTCGAGGAGCGCGTACTCGATCTCGCCTCCCCGATCGTGAGATCGGGCAGGACGACGGCGCGTCCGTAGTTAGTCTGGTCAACAGGCCGCGGCGGTCTCTGCGTGCGCGGTGGGCAGGCCCACTGGCGCCGTACCCGCGACGTCTTCCCCGACCGGTTCGCCTGGTACGCCCAGCTCGAACAGGACTTCCGCGACACCCACGGCGACGTGGCGATCCTCAAACGTCGTCGCCACGGCCAGTCCCAGCCGCTACCGCTGCGCGATCTGCACACCGGCTCCATGGTCGCGCCGGCCCCCACCGAGCCGGACATCGAACGCGTCCTGCACCTGCTCGGCCTCGGCGAACGCCCCGAAGATCGGCGACGCCGTCTCCGGGTGGGATCGCCCGCAACAGCGCGAGTCGGGTGACTCTCAGCCCGGCCATCGCACTCTAGGCGGATCGGGCGATTCCGATGCGCCGGGCGTTCGGCCGTCGCGGTGTGACCGAGCCGAGGGAACCAGGCCCGCGCCGGCGGTGCACGGCCATCAGCCCGTACCGCGGGCTCGTTCCGCGCTACGGGGCCTGTGCACCGCCGGCGCTCGGCCTGGTGATCCGTGGCCGTCCACCGCGAGCCCGCCATCCCAGGCACCAGGCTCGCACCGCGCCACACCGGAAGGGCGACCTTCGTGTCAAAGGAAACCAGTAAGTGGCTCAACACCAACGTCCTCATCGGATTCACCGACAAACGCGGCCACGCCTGGCACTACCGCGCCATAGACCAAGGCACCGAAGCGAACCACTACCCCGGACCGATCCCCATCACCGACGTCAAACGACGCCTGTTCAGCTGGACCGCCGAACCGGCCCGGGTCTTCATCGAAGACCGGTTCGGGCTCCGCCTCGCCGAGCAGCACCTGGGCATCACCACCTCCGACACCGGCGACATCCTCGCCATCCACACCGACGAATACGGCATCCACCAGTACGGCACCTGGCTGCTGGACAACGTCGCCGCCCTGCTCGACGACGGCCTCACCATCGGCTCCGCCGGACTGCTGCGGGAACGCAAGCAAGCCTGGGTCAGCGTCGAGGTACCCGACAACATCGTCACCCCAGAAGGGGTGGAGTTCCGGCCCAACCTGCTGGCCTGTTCCAGCCACGACGCCAGCCTGAAGACTCGCTACAAGCGGGTCGTCACCAACGTCGTCTGCGACAACACCATGGCCGCCGGCCTGCGCGAGGACGGCCAAGAACACGCCATCGTCCACAAGCGCAACAGCGCCCTGCAGCTGCTCTCGGCCCGTGAGGCACTGCAAATCGTGCACACCGTCGCCGACGACTTCGCCGCCGAAGTCAAGAAGCTGTGCCAGACCACCGTCACTGACCGGGCCTGGAAGGCATTCCTCGACGCCCACACCCCGATCCCCGACGAGCCCGGCCGCAAACGCACCAACGCCGCCACCAAACGCTCCGCTCTCACCCGCCTGTGGACCAGCGACAGCCGCGTCAGCCCGTGGAAGAACACCGGCTGGGGTGTCGTGCAGGCCGTCAACACCCACCTGAACCACGAAGCCGTCATCCGCGGCGCCACCCGCGCCGAACGCAACATGACCCGAGTGATGAAGGGCGAGCTGGCCAAGCACGACCGCGCCACCACCGCCGTCCTGCGCAAGGTCCTCGCCGCCGTCTGAGCTCTCACCGGTCCCCGCCCTCGCTTTCCCTTCCGCTACGCGAGAGGACCTTCGTCATGAGCACCAGCACCTTCGTGCCGTTGGTGTGCGGCAGCGACGGTTGCACGAACACCGGATACGGCATCTCGATCGCCGTGTCCCGTCCGAGCATCTACCGCTGCCACGACTGCATCACCTGCCGCGACGCCCTTGCCCCCGGCTGGGTCCGCGGATTCACCGATGCCCGCGCCTACGCCGGCCGCAACACCGAACTCGGGCTCCTCGACGCGGCGGCTCTGCGGGAGCAGGCCGCGCCGGTACTGGTCGCGATCGGTGAAGCGCGGGATGCGTTCACGATGCTGGCCGACCTCGTCGGCCCGGCTCTGGCCCGCGACGCGGTCACCGCGATTGTCAACGCCGGCGACCGGGTGATCGACTGCACGATCACCAACTGGTGGGCCGCCTACCGCCACCCCCCGGACCGCACCGAGGCGTGCGGTCTACCGGTTCGACCAGATCTGGCAGGTCCGCGTCTACGGCCGCGTCGTCTGCAGCGTCCACCTCACCACCGCCGGCGTGTTCGACCGCTACGAGCCCGGCACCCTCGCCGGATCCGTACTGCGTCCCGACCTGCCCGGCGACGACCTGCCCGGCTACGACTCCGTCCACGCCGCCGCCGATGCCCTCATCGCGTGGACGGCGGATCGCGAGCCCGCGATCGTTGCAGCAGTTCCCGACCACGCGTGACCTCGCAGGGCGGCGCGCGGCCTCGATCACGCGACCAGGCCCCGCGACACCGGTCAAGGCCCACCCGGCGAGCTCGGACTCCCGTAGGCGGGCCGGGGCCTTGACCGGTGCCACGCCGGGGCCTGGATACCCGAGCCGTCCGCACACCATCCCGCGCGAGGCCACCTGAATGAACCGGGAATCCCCGAGTTCGGCACGCCCTGCCCCGGGCATGCCGAACACCGGTTCGGGCTGGCCGGGTCAGGGCACGCGCCGCGCCGACCCGGCCAGCCCCTTCGCCCGCCGAACGACCCCGGAGGTCCGACCATGACCCGAAGGACCGACCTGACCGCCACCGAACTGGAGGTCCTGCGCGACGTCGCACGCGGTTTCAACAACATCCAGATCGGACTGCGACAATTTCGCTCAACCGAAACCGTCCGCACCCACACAAAGAACATCTTCGCCAAACTGCGGGCACGCAACCGAGCGCACGCCGTCGCCATCGCCTACGACACCGGCATCCTCCACTGCCAGCTTCCGCACCTGCCGCTGACACAGCCGATACCGGCCCGTACCCCTCCACCACCGTGCCGCCGCGCCGCCGCCACGTCATCCACCGACCGCTCAGCCGGGCGCCGGTCCACGCCGGGAGGACCACGATGACCGACCCCCGTAGCCCGGCCGACGCGCGAACCTACCACGATGACCTGACGCTGCCGCTCGTTATCGATCCACAGCATGATCGAGCACCTTCCGTCGGCCGATGAGTTACCGCCCTTGGGCTACTGGTACACCGCGCCGTTCTTCCTCGGCCAACACGCGTTCGTCCTGGGCACCCTCGGCGACCGCACCGCGGCCGGTCGGGCCGCCCGCGACTGCCTGGCCGAGATGCCATCCGCGTGGACGTCGTCGGAGTGGGCGTCCCGCCGTCGCGAGCTCGCCGAGCTCACCTGATCACCCAGCAGATCATTCCGTATAGGACGGTCTGCCAGTCGGCTCCGGTGTCTCGTCGCCGTAGCACAGCGGGTGTACGGTGGAATGAACCGGATCTTGGTGTGGCCTCCCCATGCATCGAGTGGCATGAGGACGGTGGTCACGATGACCTTGCTACGACAGAACCGCGAACTGAAGCGGCTCGGGATCTGGAACTGGTCCTTGCCGGCGTTCGCCGGGAAGCTACCGGATGGCCGCAACTACAACGCGTGCCCTTCGGCCGGGGTGTGCGCGCAAGCCTGTTACGCCCGCAACGGCACCTACCTCTTCCCTCAGGTGAAAGCGCGGCACCAGGAGAACCTGCGCTGGACCATGGACGACCTGCCCGGCTGGCAACACGCGATGCTGGATGAGCTGTCCCACAACCGGTTCGTCGACGCGTGGGTGCGGATCCACGACAGCGGCGACTTCTACTCCCGCCCCTACCTCGCCGCCTGGCTGGAAATCATGCGCGGCCGCCAGCGCACCCGCTTCTACGCCTACACCAAGGAAGTCGCCGCGTTCCGGGACCTGGTCGAGCCGAACCCGCCCCGCAACTTCTGGTGGGTCTACTCCTACGGCGGCACCCAGGACTCCACATTGGACCCCGCTATGGACCGGGTCGCCGATGTTTTCCCCGACGAGCAGTCCATCGCCGACGCAGGCTGGCACTCGCAAGAAGAATCCGATCTGCTCGCCGTCCTGGGGCCGGCACCGGTCGGGATCCCAGCGAACAACATCGCGCACTTCAAGGCCCGCCAAGCCGGGCGCCGATGGAGCCGCTGGCAAGCCGGTGTTGACGCCGCTCGCGCCGCCCGCCGCACTCGGTCAACCGCAGCAGTCGGCGAGAACCGGCCGGGCACGCCAGGAAACCCATGGTAGCGCCGCCCAGGACCGCGGCGGCCGCCTGCAGTCCATCGGAGCGGGCCAAGTTGCGGGGCCGCCGTGGCCCCGGTCCGCGATGTCACCGGCTCCACGACGTGCCACCCGGAACGCCGGCCCACCGCGACCGCGGCACCGGCAACCGAATCGGCACACCCCTGCGATCGGAAGGAACCCCAGGAGATGTCGCACGAGGTAATGCCGTACCTGCGCGAGATCGCCGATGCGCTCGGCGCGCCGTGGCGCGCCGTCACGTCCCGCCGTGTCGGTGAGGACGCCGCGCTCATGGGCCCCGACGGCGGGTGGATCAGCGTGACCGTCTCCTACCGAGCGGAGCGGACCCGCCTGGTTGCTGGAAGCCTGGCTAGACTCCGAGCTCAGTCCCCATCAGCCCACCGGAATGGTCCGGCCGTCGGTGACCGTGGCGCGGGCCCGGCCAGCCACCGCGGTCGGCAAGGACCTGACCCGGCAGCTGACCCCGGACGTGGTCGAACTGATCGCTGCGGCCCGGGATCTGGCGCATCGGCGCGCGTGCGACGCCGCCGGCCTTTCAGTGTGTTCTCGCCACGGTCGGGGCGGGGTTCGGCACCACCCCGGCGGCCGGGGCAACACGGTTTCGGTCGGAGCCTACGGTCAGCCGCTGTTCGCGCGCCGCCCAGCCCACGGACCGGACCTAGAGGCGGTAATGCAAGGGCCGACGCAGCGTTGTAAATCGCCAAGGGCAGCGGCCGCAACCAGGTCTGCGCGGCTCCCGTGGCCACGGCGGAGACGCGGGCCCCGCAGATCCCCTGATGGCCGATCAGCACTGCACCTGACCGATACGAACTCTCACCGTGGACTACATTCTCTACATTGCGCGTGCAAAGAATGCAGCAAGGGCCGTCGCACCAATTATTAGCGTGACTCCGGAGAGCATCCATTGATATGGGGCTGCGGGTTTTTCGGGAACTTCCAGAGGTTGCAGGGCAGAAAATGTTACGGCTCGGCCTCCGAGTTCAGAACGCAGAGGAAATTTCTGATTTGATTCAGTTGTATCCGCGATCTCGGGTGAGTTAAGCGCGTTCGTGGCGTTTGCGGTGAAGATCGCCGTACGGTTGGAGAGCCAGGCGTTGACCCGATCGAGTCTTCGAATTAACTCGTCCCGCGCCTTCAGAGAGGCCTCTTCGACCGAGGGGAGCGCTTCTCGCTCGAAGTCATCGCGGTTCAGATCTTCGAGAGGAAGACCTAGCCATGCCCATCCGAGCTCTACGGCGCGCCAATTCTCCGCCATGATGCGGTGGCGCATGGATTGCGCCTCGGTTGCCAGGGAATCACTCTCAGCCAATGCACTGGAGGCCTTTTCCCGCTCCTCTGCAATTTTACCCTGCGCCTTCCGGATGCGGCCACTGATCTCGTCAATCACCTCACGCTCGACCCACAACCGGTCGCCGAGCAGATTACCTCGACAAAATAGTTGAGCCAACTGCCACACCCAGGCATACCAGACCAGGCCGACGACGACAGCAAAGATGCCAGCCTCATAGATAGGCAAATCCGCTTGCCTTGCAAGCCACGCGATGCGCACGCCGCCTAGCACCCCGATCGCCGCAGCTATGCACACGAGTAACCGGTATGCGTCCGCAAAGTTTCGATCGGCGTCGAGAATATCGTCGACCGTAGGCGCTGGCCAGCGTCCGGTGCCACCACTCTTGAAAGGCCGGTTGTAATCGACAGCAGCTTCTCTGCGATCAACACTGCTGCGCTCTGCGCCAATAAACGAGCGGACCGACCATTCGATGGCAAGCACCTGCAGGGACACCATCCCCAGCGCGATCGCCCAGCGGAACATATTGTCGGGACTACCTTCGAAGGTGAGATTCAATAGTGGCGCCCACAGCAGAGTCGCATCCATGATGCCGAGGAAGCTTACCGCGAGCAGTCGCCAGGTCGCTTTCCAGTTTTGCTGGGTATGACGGGAGTTGCCTTCCGCGCTTCGCCGGCGGGCCAACTCTAGGTCCTGCTGGTGCACCAGATAGATCTGCCGCGCGTCGGTCACCCCTCCATCTGGCCCTATCACGGGTTCATCAAGAATTCCGGAGATCTGCTCGATCTCGTCGGCCGCATTTCTCAAATGTTTTGCCGCCTGCTTCTCTTGCATTGCGGCTTTTTCGTCAGTTTCGGCGGACAGTTTGATCGCCTGCGCGCGACTGGAAGACGCGGTACTCTGTACTGCCGCACGAGCGCTGACGACGAGTGGGCGGTCACTATATGGACTTCCGGTATCCGGATCAATTGTACTAAGGTACAGATTCATTGCCCCTGACCAAACAGCAACATCGATGCCACCTTCGGCAGTTACCGCCTGACGTGGGAGTTCTTGCGGACGGAACCGGCCTTCATCCGTCGACGCGTACCGACCGCCGCCCGAGGGCGACGAACCCGCATCCGACCGCAGATTCTGCACTGTGGTCTCCGGCTCACGCACCTGACGTTCCACGACCGGTTCGAACTGCTCGGCGTCGACCCCCGCGCTCGCCATCGCACGCAGTCTTGCAAGCTGCCTGCTGGACCCTCCAAAACGCGCAACAGCGTCCACAAACGACGCCGACAAGATATGATCGATCATCGCGACCGCCGCCCCACGTAATTCCACCACGAGGATGGAGGGTTTCCAAGATCTCCTACTGCCAGGGAAATATCACGAAGCGTGGGACTTACACTAGTCTCAGACAACACGGCCGGCGCGTCGACACATACTACGCCTATCAGTGTTCCATTTTCATTGTATACCGGACAGGCAGCCAAACCGACTAGGGGTCGGGTACGCATGAACTGTCCCCAGCTGAGCCCGTAGGTCTCCGCCTGGCTATCCCAGTTCTTGGGGCCCACACTTTCGCCATTCTTGACGAAACTCTTCCAGTCGACCACTAGAAGATTCTGGCGACGAAATGCTTGTCCCACTACCGATGAGCCGGGGCGCCATCGTGCGCCAACGGATGGCCCAGATCCTAGCCGCAGCCTGTCTACCAAGTGCAAGCGGGTCAACCAGAATAGTCTTCGGCGATGAAATACTGAGATACCAATTTCCCGCCAATTTGCGGGAGCGCAACGAGCCAACTCGGATATTCCAGCACTCATAACGGCCTGCAGTTCTTGGTCAAATCTACGAACAGTTGAGAGTTGCACCACCGAAAAAACTGCTCCGGCCAGGTCACTCATCGCAACTATCGTAAGCGCTACGACCGCGACATAGAGCAGCGGACGCTGGCCTCCCCAAAACTGAGGGCTCGGCAGGTTCAGCTGGGCCAATGTGACAGCACTTACGGCCGCAGCGCCTGCGGCACACTTGATCAGCCGTGGCAAAAGCCGCATGGGACCGCCTGTCTTGCTTGACACCGCCAACGAACCATAGGTCGCGCCGATGGGGCGTGTTGTTACACGTTGATGCGGCCACCGTCGGGGCCACGGGGCGACCACCAAGTTGGCATGCAGTTCGGGCTTGTCCTGCTCGAACCGTTCGGTGCCCCTGATGGCCAGGCTCAGAGCTGCCTACTCGGCGGTACTTGAAACAGCCGACCTAAAGAGGTTTTCAGCACCTGCAACCCGACCGGCCCCTGATCACCCGCGACCCGAACTTTGGCCGATATCGACAGATCTCACCAGGCACAAGCAATAACATCGAAGTGATCGGCACGATCTCGGGCACCGCCGAAGCTCGCGTCGACTCGGCCGCCGCACGCGGGTACTGGCCCTCGCGGCCGGTGTCGGTGTCGATGGAACTTCGCCGCACGAAGCCGCGCTCGCGCTGTCGAACGTCGACCCCGCCGAGCTGTACAAGGCATTCTAACGATCAGTAGCGAGCAAAACCGGCAGACCGTCCTTGCTACGCGATGACCCGTTGGCTGGCCATGGGGTGTGTCACTATGTGGTTGTCAAGCCGCAGCGGGGGTGGGAGCCAGATCGGGGCGTCGGTAGTGGGTGCCTTTGCGAAGCATCGCTTAGAGGACGTCGCAGCGGCGGCGGGTAGGCAAATCAGGGCGGCGTTGTGCTTCCTGCCCTCGGCTCGTTTGCGGTCGTGGTACGCCCAGCTGAACGGGTCGTGCAAGGCCGCGAACGCGGCGAGGAAGAACGCCCGCTTGAGCTTCCAGTAACCGGTCCGGGCTGGATGCTCGCCCTTGATGCTGGTGCCGGAGCTTCGGGTGACCGGGGCGATGCCGACGTAGGCGGCGAGGTTGTCCGGAGCTGGCGAAGTGGAGGCGTCGCCGACCTCGAGCAGGATGCGAGCTGCGGTTCTGACACCGATGCCGGGCATCGAGGTCGGGACCCCGGCAAGAGGGTGCGCATCAAGTATTCCCTCGACCTGATCAGCGACCTGTTCCGTTGCTGGAGAACGGTTCCCAAGCTGTCAGCAAACCAAGCAATGAGCGGCGCAAGAGCCCGATCGCGACGAGCCCGCTGCAGCAGGGCTGGCAGAGAGACGCGGAAAGTGTTTCTGCGCTGAGAAAAGCGGGTGCGGGTGTTCCGGTCAGTCCGACGCACTCTAGCGGAGCCTGGCGTCAGCGGAAGCCCGCCCCGTTCACGACCTCGGCAGCGGATGGGCAGAAGTGGGGCGGGCTTGCCGCCGACGCGGGCGGCCCCGCTCGGGCGAGTGCGTCCCGACCGGGACACCCGCACTCCGCTCCTCTCCACCGCGACGCGGTGATGGAGAAGCACGCGGTGCGGGGTTCGTGGCCGGTCACCGGATTCGTTTCCGGTGACCGGCCGGCCCGTGTGAAGGAGCACCTTCGTGACCAGCACGATGGACCTGCCGGCCCAGCGCGACACCGACGACACCGCCCCCACGACCACGCCGGACACCGACCTCACCACCTCCGAGCTGGACAGTGCCGCCACCGGCCACACCACCCCCGACAACGACTCGTCCTCGACCGACGTCGAGGACACCCCGCTCGACGAACTGTCCGACCAGGACCGCGCGGCGCTGCACGCGCAGTGGGACGCCGAGATCGACACCATCGTCTGGGTCGAGCCGGACAAGGTGCTGCTCGCCGAGAACGTGCGCACCGACAACGCCGAGGCCGACGAGGAAACGACCGCGAACTTCAAGACCCACGGCGTCAAGACCGCGGTCAACGGCTACCGCGACTACGACACCGGCGCCGTCGTGGTCACCGAAGGCCAGCGCCGCGTCCTCAACTCCCGGGAAGCCGGCTGCACGGTGCCGGTCTGGATGAAGACCCCGCCGCCGGCCGACGAGCGCAAGGCCACCATCGACCGGATCGTCAACCAGTTCATCGAGAACGACCCGGCCCTGCGCAGGTCCCTGACACTGGCCGACACCGCTCGTGCCCTGCAGCAGCTCGCCGCGTTCGACCTCAAGCCCGCCGGGATCGCCCGCAAGCTCGCGCTGGGCAAGAAGGGCAAGACCTACGTCGAGAACGTCCTGCAGGCCGGGCAGAGCCAGCTGGCGCTCAAGGCCACCGAACGCTACGACCTCGATCTGCTGCAGGCCGCAGTCATCGCCGAATTCGACGAAGCAGGCGACACCGAAACGGCGAAGGAACTCATCCTCACCGCACGTCAGGCACCGAACAACTTCGCCCAGCTCGCCGAGCGCAAGCGCACCGAACGCGCGGACAAGCAGCGGCTCGCGGCCCTGACCGAGGACCTCACCGAGGAACTGACCGCCGCGGGCGTCACGATCTTCGACGAGAGCCTGCCCGGGCACGACGGGGACGCGCGCTCGCTGGACCGGCTGCGCCCCACCCCCGGCCACGAGCTCCACACGCAGCTGAGCGCCGAGGACCACGCGTCCTGCCCGGGACACGGCGCCTGGATCGAGACCGAACACCACGACGAGCAGGGCAACCAGATCCCGGTGGCCGTCTACGGCTGCGCCGACTTCCTCGGACACGGTCACGCCCTCAGCTACGCCCCGGCCGGCCGCGCGGACTTCACCCCCGTGCCCGCCAGCACCGGCACCTCCCTCGACCACGCATTGTCCGAGGACAATGACGAGGACGCCGCCGAGCAGGCCGATGAGGTCGCGGCCGCGCGCGCCGCCCACGCCGCCGCCGAACTCGAGCGCAAGAAGGCGGCGATCATCCGCAAGTGGGTGATCCAGAACAACAAGGACTGGGACGCGTCCGCGGTGCCGCGCCGGGAATGGCTGGCCGGGCTGGTGCAGCGCAGTACGGCGCCCAAGGGCGCGCAGCTGTTCCTCGCGCTGCAGAAGGCCGAAGGCGGCTACGCGCTGCGGCGCGCGTTCGAGCGCAACCACCCGCTGGCGATGACACTGTTCGGCCTGCGGAACGGGGCCACCCTCGCCGACCTGACCGCCAAGGTCGCCAAGGCCCCCACCGCGGGGAAGGCCACCCTCTACGACCTGGTCCTCACCCTCTGCGCGATCGAGGCCGACCTGTCCCGCAACACCTGGCGCAGCCCGTGGGGCTCGGCGCGGGCGTACATGGCCGCGATCATCGGCTGGGGCTACCCCGCCTCCGATGTGGAGCGGAAAGTGATCGACCCGGAAACCGAGCAGGAGGTCATCGCCGCGCAGCTCGGCGCCCTCACCACCGACGCGCCGACCGACCGCGGTGCGACCGGCGAGAGCGACGAGGCCGACGGCGCTGAGGCCCCGGAGGACGTCTCCGATCTTGCCGAGGTCAAGGACCCCACCGACGACCCCACCACCGGGATCGACGACATCGACGACGCGAGCACGGCCGACCAGAGCGACACGGCGGCCGACCACTCCGTCGACGCCGCCGACAGCGGCACCGATCAGGAGCCGGTCGAGCAGGACACCGAGGCCGAGGCGGAGCTGGTCGGCGCCGCGATCTAGCCCAGACCGCACTCGGTTCCACACCAGGGGCGGGCCCGCGCGCTACAGCCGGGCCCGCCCAGCTCCTGCCCCGTCGTCCTCGCCTCCCGCCGGGCTCGCCGCCAGCCCCGCGCGTGAACGGAGTCCTTCGATGCACCCACACCTTCCCCCGGTCTTCAACACCATCCACCGCACCAGCACCTACGCCGCCGGGCACCACCCCGTCTGGCCCTACGCTCCGCTACCACCCGGCCCGTGCTGGACGCACGCGACCTGCCGGTGTGGCTGGGCCGAAATCGCCGAATCCCACAGCGACGCCCGCGCCCTGGCCCGCCACCACCGCCGCTACGCCGCCGAGCACCCCACCTACCTGCCCGGGTCGGCGCTGCGCGTCGGCGGCCGCACCCACCAGGCCGACGCCACCGGCACCCACGTCTCCACCACCGGCGCCCGCCACGGCTGGGCTCTGGCCGACGGCATCGGCGACAGCGTCCTGGCCGCCCACGCCGCCGGCAGTGCCGCGGCCACCGCCGCCTACGTCGCCGCCGAGCGCGGTGCCGTCGCCGGGCTGCTCGCCGCCACCGGCACCCTCGCCACCGTCCTCCGCGGCGACACCGTCATGGTCGTCGCCGCCCCGCTCCCGCCCGAGCGCGGTGGCGGGTGGGACATCGCGTGGGTCGGGGACTGCCGCGCCTACGAATACGACCCCGACGCAGGCGTTCTCACCCCGCTCACCGTCGACCACACCGAAGGCCAGCAGCTACGCGACAGCCTCGCCGAGCACTACCGCGACCGGCCGCAGGACCTCGAGGAGCTGGCCGCCGGGCGGGACAACGTCGTCACCAGCTCCGTGGCCACCGCCGACCACGGCTCCCTCGGCCACGTCACCACGTCCGGGCCCCGCCGTCGATTGCTGCTGACCAGCGACGGCGTCCACAAGCCCGTCCCGCACGCCTCCCTCGCTCGCGCGTGCCGCACGTTCCGCGACCCGGCCGCATGCGCGAACCGGGTGACGCTCGCCGCACGGTATTTCGGCGGCACCGACAACGCCGCCGCCATGGTCATCGACCCCGTCCCGGCCCCGGTCGCGGTCGAGCTGGTGCCATGAGCGCTCCCACGACGGCCGCACAGGCAGCCATGCTCGTCACCGGCACCTCCAGCCTGCTCGGCGCTGCGCTGGACGCCGCCGGGCGCGGATGGCCGGTCTTCCCGCTCGCCCCGCGCAGCAAGAGGCCCGCCATTCCCGACTGGCAGCAGCGAGCTACCTGCGATCCCGAGCGCATCCGCCGCTGGTGGTTGCGTCATCCGTTGCATAACGTGGGCATCGCCTGCGGGCCCGCGGGGCTACTGGTGCTCGACCTCGACGCCGCCCACGGACCGATCCCCATCCACTGGGCCCGCCGCGGCGTCACCCACGGCCGCGACGTCCTCGCCCTGCTGGCGCACCAGGCCGGCGAACCCGACCCGGTGGACACGTTCACCGTCGCGACCCCACGCGCCGGCGAACACAGGTTTTTCTCCCGGCCGCCCGGATCGCGACTGCGCAGCACCGTCGGCGCCCGCGGCCGCGGACTCGGCTGGCACGTCGACACCCGCGGCCCCGGCGCGCTCGTCGCCGCCCCGGGATCCGTCGCCGTCGTCCACGGCATGCCGGTGCCCTACGCCGTCACCTGGGATCTCCCGGTCGCCGTCCTGCCCGGCTGGCTGGTCACCGCCCTCACCCCGCCACCGGCGCCGCCGCCGCCTGCGCATCCGCCGCCACCGCTGCCGGCGACCAGCCGCCGGGTCACCGCCTACGTCCAGGCCGCCGTCACCGCGGAATGCCGCAACGTCGCCACCGCCACCGAAGGCCACCGCCACATCACCGTCTACGCCGCCGCAGCAGCCCTCGGCCAACTGCACGGCAACGGCTGGATCAGCGCCGCCGCGATCACCCACCACCTCACCGACGCCGCCCGCCACCACCTCGGCGTCGCCGACTTCGACATCCGCGAACTGACCACCACCATCCGCGACGGCATCGCCGCCGGCCGCGACAACCCCCGCACTCTCACCGACCGCCCGGCACCCCGACCGCGACTCGCCATCCGCTGAGAAAAGAGACCCGCCATGCCCGAAACCGCGTCATCGGATCCCGCCGCCACCCCCACCACACCGGAGCTGGTCTGGCTCTGGCAACGGCAACCGGACAGCACCGACCTGGAAAAGGTCCTCATTCCCGCCCACCTGATTCCCGCGGGCTGGCTGCCGATGCTCCAGCACCGCTACGTCGAAGGCGACCGCGTCGGCTTCGCCTGGGACGGGGTGCACCAGCCGGGCACGGTCGTGCAAGACCAGGGCATGTACCTGGCTATTACCGGCGATCGCCCCGGCTCGGGATTCACCATCCACAAAACCGACGTCCGCCCGCGCGACACCGAACCCGCCGCACCGGCTGGCCCGGTCGTCGACACCGCGATCGACCCGCACCGTGATCCTGCTGTTCGTCGGGAGGGCCTCACCGCGACCGCGTACTGGAACCTCGGCCGCCCAGCCGCCGACGGCTGGATGCCCTGGGCGCGGCTGCACATCGCCTTCCAGCCCGACATCGGGTTCGTCGCCACGCTGTCCAGCGTCGAGCAACTCGACCAGGCCGGCGAACACCGCGAACGTCAGCGGCCGCTCGACCCGGTCGTCGTCCATCACCACCCGACGCGCCGCCCCAGCCACCACGCCGTGCGCACCTGTCTGCACGACGCCATCGCCGTCGTGGTCGCCGCGGCCGGGCAACGCCAACCGGTGGTCTGTGCCCACTTCGTCCCGACGCTGGCCGCTGTGCACGAGAAGTAGACAGCCATCGACTGGTGACCGGGACGCCGCGCAGCGTCCCGGTCACCAGAAAAGCACGGCGCGGCCCGGACCTCGCCAGGGTGCCGATCCACTGTCTGGTTGTGGTCGCCCGGGCCGCGCCGTGCTCGTGAGGCCCCGTTCACCACCGGCGGCCTTGCCCGCCGGCGACCGACCGTTCACGGAGGGACGCATGACGGAGCCGACGATCCACGTTCCCGAGGGATACCGCAAAACCCACCTACGCGATCTGTGGGCCCTCGCCGACTGCCGCGAGTGCGGCGGCAACGGCGAGTACCTGGTCAGCGACGACACCGATGAGCCATGGGACTCAGAGGAACCGGAACCGTGGTACCCGCAGCCCTGCGATTGTTTGTGGTCACCGCCGCCGGAGGCCTTGCACGCACTCGACGCCGCGGACGCACGCCTGCGGCGTCACCGGGAGCGGATGCGTGAGGTCTTCGACGCGATCGGCCCGCGCCAGGTCGGCGGCACGTACTAGTGCGGCTACTGGCGTCGCTGGTACATCGTCGAGTCCATCGAGATCCGGTTCCGCAACGGTGATCTGGCCGACCCGACCTGGTCGATTACCGCGCGCTGCGTCACCGGCGAACGCGGAACGCACCGCTCGCCGTGGGATCCCCGCTGCGACAGCACATCCTTCCTCCCGCGGCTGGCCGGTCCGGCTCCAGTGCCGCCGGAACTGCGCTACCCCGCCGCGGTCTCCTGCCGGTGGTGCCGTTCTCGGTTCGCGCTCGTCCGCGCCGTCCACCACGCATTCTGCGCCCACTGAAAGGAACTCCGATGTTCTCAGCTTCTCTGCCCGACGTCCTCGGCCGCGCCGTCGGGCCCGCATCCTCTCGCCGGACCGCGAACGCCGCAGCTGACCGCCGGCTCCGTGTCCTGCGCCGCCGCGACGAACCAGTTCGCTGGCACGGACGCGATGAGACGGCCCGCGTGTACGTCCTCCCGGGCCGCACCGTCATCGACGTGCCGAATCGGCCTTGGCCGGTCGGCCGCCCGGAGGACTGCGACGACCAGACCTCGACCGGGCTCTGGTTCGACGCCACCGGTACACCGCAGCCGGACCTGGCCGACCGCGCCGCGGCCGACGGCGTCGCCCTCCTGTGCCGCCGATGCGGCCTGGACTGCACCTGACACCCACGCAACAACAACGCCCGTTCCCTTAAGACACAGGCAGGTGAAGCCGATGCCCAACGACATCCAGCCGCACAACCTCCCCGCCGAGGTTCTCCGCGTCGACGAAGGACTGGTGTGCGGTGACGACCAGCCCTACTTCCCGGCCCAGCTCGGCGAACTGGAGGTGGCATTGATCGACGACCGCGGCCGCCGCTACTACAAGGTGACGCCGCGGTCTCGTCGCATCGTCACCGAGTGGATCGCCGTCACCGGCGAAGCCACCTCCGACCATCTGCGTTTCCGCTGGGACGGCGACGACCTGATCGTGATCGACGACGCCAAGCTCGTGGACGATGAGGATCCGACGAGCGGCCCAGCCGTCGAACGCATCCGGCCCGATGCCGACGATCGGTACACCTTCCAGACGTGGGAGTGGCACGTGCACGACGCCGCCGAACACCGCGACGACACCACGCGCGCCGCGCTGGCCCTCCTGGCGACCGACGATCCGTCCCAGATCGACACCATGATCCGCTACCTCGTCGAGAACACCTATCCCGCACCGGATCCGCAGACCTTACGGGACATCCGCGCCCAGCACCGGACACTCGGGGATTTTCCCGCAGCACCAGCCGCCGACAGCGACTCCGAGGAGGCCGACGATGAGTAGCGACTATGCCGGGATTCCGGCGGGATGCGACGTCACGCTGGCGCACCCAGGCGAGGAGGCCGGCCGCGAACTGCTCACCGACGGCGACTTCGCCCTCGTTCTGACCGATGACAACAACGACACCGTGGTCACCGTCGAGGGCACCCCCGCCGAGCTGCTCGACTTCGTGCACCGGGCTCGCCAGGCACTGGGACAACAGGTGGACCTTGGCGACGGCGGCCGAAGCGTCCCTGGCCGTCGCCGCGGCTAGGCACTCCGGTCGGCGCGGACGACCACCGCCAGCACAGCACACCCGAGCCCTCGGGCGCCGGCTTACCGCGCCCCGTCGCCTGCGTACATCAGCGCCCGAGGACCACGGGCGTGCTCGGAAGGACGGGTTCACCCGCATCCGACCCGGAGGTACCCGTGACCACATCGACCGTCCACACCACACCGTCCGACGATTCCGACTCGGTATTCGAGCGGGCGTGCCTGCTGATCGAAACCGAACTCGGCGGACGCCGGCTCCCTCCGGAACCCCGAACCTGGGTAGACGACCTCGCTCGCACCCGGCAGCACAAGACCGCGTTCATCACCGCGGTCTGGAACACCTGCTTCCCGTCGGGTCTCGTGGAGGCCTGCCGGGTCGTCGAGACCGTCTATCCCTACCTCGGGCGCGACGGGCTCTGCACCGACGCCGCACTCACCGCCGCCTGGAACGTTCTCGAACCCGACGCGCACACCTGGCCCGAGAAGGTGCAGAACGAGCGGCGCCGCTTCACCGACGACTGCCTGAACCGCGCGCTCGCCGAGGCGAACAGGGCGGTGACCGATCATGTCTGAGGATCGGTTGTGGCTCACCGCCTACGACTGGAGCCGCTCCTACGTGTTACCCGAGTCGGTCGCCTGCAACATCCCTCACCGCGGCAGCCTCAACGACTACGGCGCGTGGAACGACGCGCGCGGTGTCCTGGTCGAGCTGTGCCGCGCGTTGCCCGCGACACCGATCTCGCTGCTCTACGACGAGCCCGTGCAGCGCCGCAACCGGATGCGTATCGCGATCCGGATCACCGCGCACGCCCGGCGCGGCGACGGGCAGGACGTGCGCGTGATCTACCGCAGCGAACGCACCGACACCGCCCCCTGGCCGGACTTCTGGAGCGTTGCGGTCAACGGATTGATCCCCGCCTCCGGCCGGGGCGTCCGGCGGCCGTCGCCGCCGTGGATCGCCCACACCGCCGCGCACACACTGCGCACCGAACTCCGCCGCTGACTCGTCGCTCTTCCCGGTCCCCTCTTGTCCGCGCGCTTCCCCTTCTGGACGGGACGCTCTTGCGACGACACCCACCGGCGACGTCGCGGATCTGCCGGTGGCCGATCCGGCCGCCAGCCACCGTCACGTCGATCCCGCTCACACCGATTCGTCCACTGTAGGCAGCGAGGTTCCCTGATGCCCAAACCGATGTTCTTGACCGACGAGGATCTCCTGGCCGCCATCCCTGCCCTGATCGGGTTCGTCCCCACCGACTCCCTCGTGATCGTCGCCGCAGTCGTGCACGCCGACGGCACCGTCCGCCTGGGCCGAACCGCCCGATTCAACCTCGACCTGGCCATGCGGCTCCCCCTTATCGTGGTCACCACCCTCAGCCGCGCGCTGGGAGACCAGCCCGTCCAGCGACTGATCGGCGCCGTCGTCCACGACAACACCAGTGACACCAGGAATCTGCCCTACCGGGCTCAGGTGCAGAAGCTCACCCACCGGCTGCACGAGGCCGGATTCGCCAACATCGAGCTCCTGCACGTGCCAGCTTTCGCCGCCGGCGCAACCTGGTCGTGCTACGACGTCGCAGACCACACCGGCACCCTGCCCGACCCCGCCAGCTCCCCGGCCACCACCCAACGCGTACTCCGAGGCGACCGCGTCTACGGCGACCGCGACACCTTCCTGGCCCAGTTCGTTCCCCTGCCTGCCGACGTCCGCGAGGGAATCGCAACCTTGGCCGACCCAATCGCCGAGGACGTCCAGGCCGAAGAACTCGCCGGTGACTTCCCGCGGCTGCGCCGACGCCTACGGCGGATCGACGATGCGGTCACCGCCGCCACCCACGGCCGGCTCCCCACCGACCCGCCCGAGATCGCCGAACTGATCGCTGCCCTGTCCAGCTTTCTCCTGCGCGACATCCACCTCGTCCAGGACACCGAGCCGCGATGCGGGGCGGCCCAGTCGCTGTGGCTGCACCTGTGGCGACACGCCCCCGCCCGCTACGCGCCCACGTTGACCGCGCTGACCGCCGTCACCGCATACCTGCACAAGGACAGCGGCGTCGCCGGCCTCATCATCCAGCGCGGTCCGCGCCCCACAAAGCTCACCCAGCTGGTGCACCGATGGATGCGCGAGAGTGTCGACTTCACCGCTGTGCACAACGACATCAGCGACGTCGCAACGCAATTGCGAGCAACACTGAACGATTCCGCCGAGAGCTGACACACCAGCCAGGAACACGAGGAGATCGGCCCTCCGGCCCCGTGGCGCCCGGGGGCCTAGCCCCTGCGACCGGTCGCATCCAGCGCGGGTGAACCGCCGCCACGGCACTCTCGACCGTCCATATGCGACCTTCCCCGCCTGGCCGACCGTCCCGCTGACGATCCACAGCCAGGTGTCCAGCCGGGGCTTCCCTACCCGGTCCGGGGCACCACCCCCGAGGGCCGGTAGCGCGGCGCGCGCCGAACACCCAACGCTGCGCTACCGGTCCTCGCCTCGGCCCGCGCTACCGCACCGACCGCCCAAGGGCGCGGCGGCCCCACTCTCTGCAGCTCCCGAAAGGATCCACCGTGTCGTCCACTGAAGCGCTGGTGTTCATCGCCAGCAAGCACACCAGCCCCGCCCGCCGTCGGGTCCTGTGGCGCGTCAGCGTCGCCGACGCGAAAAAGATCTGCAGCGACGCCCGCACCGCGGGCAGCAACTACATGCTCTGTTTCACCACCGCCAACATCGACGATCCCACGTCATTCGTGTACGTGCCCGACAACGGCCGCCACGCCGAAGTCCTGCGCGACCACAGCATTCGCGTCATCCGCGCACACGCCACCGCGCAGACCATGCCCGTCGAACCCGGCCGCTGATCTCTCGTCCCCACCGACCGTCCGTGCTCGCTCGTCTCCGAAAGGACACTCGTCGATGCCGCTCACACTCGCCAGCACCAGCCTCGCCGTCGCCAGCATCCCGGCGCTATTCGGCTTCGCTCCCGAGAACTCCCTCGTGCTGATCACCACGCTCACCAACGACGATGGATCGGCCGGGACTGGCCCGCTCATCCGAATCGATCTCACCAGCTTCACCGGCCATGCCGACTACTGTGTGCGGCACTTCAACCGGCAATGCGCCGACCTGCCTGTGTCCTGCGTGACCGGCGTCGTCATCCGCACCGTCGACGAAGCCGCCGACAGCGGCAACTCGCTTCCGCTGCGCGCCGACGTTGACGCCGTCATCCAGCAGCTGGCCGAACACGGATTCGTCGACGTCGACGTCGTGCACGTGCCGGCCGTCGCCGAGGGCGCCCGCTGGCGGTCCTACCGCGACACCGACCGCACCGGTGTCCTGCCCGACCCCGCGACGACGCCGGCCGCGGCGGCCGCCGTCGCCGCCGGACACTCCACGGCCGCCAGCCGAGAAGCCCTCGCGGGACGGTTCACCCCCGTCCCCGAGTCCCTCCGCGCACGTCTGCAGCCTTGCATCGCCGACGCCATCGAATCCGCCGTCATCGACGAACGCTGGCATCTGGCCGCGCACGTCCGCCTGGCCCGCGCCGACGCCGCCATCCGGGCCGCCGCGCACGGTGAGCTGCCCGCCGATGATGCCGACATCATCGATCTCGTCGCGACCTTCGCCGTGCCCGCGTTCCGCGACGCCCTGCTCGCCGTGCCCGACCACACGACGCACCTGGCCGCCGAGAACCTGGTCCTGCACCTGTGGCGCCACAGCTGCGACCCGGTCGCCGGCCATCTCGCCACCGCTGTCGCGGTGTACGCCTACCTGCGTGGCGACGGAACCGTCGCGCGGATCGCGCTCGAGCACACCGGCCCCGAACAGCCCCTGGCGGGTCTGCTCTCACACCTGCTCGAACTCGCTGTCGCGCCGTCGAAGGTCCGCGACATGATCCGCAACGCCAGCGCTGACGCTCGCCGCACCCTGCTGAGCGAGCCCGTGCCTGACCAGGCATGACACCCACCCCTCCTCACCGTTCGCGCCGGGCGGCCGGAGCCATTTGGTGCGAGGCATCGGCAGTGGTCAACGGTCCGCCACAGGCGCAGGGGCGTCGTCGGCGGTGGTGCGACGGCAAGTCGGTGTCGCCGGGCGCTGGCCTCGCCTGGCTCGCTGGGTCGTGGATCGCCCGAAGGTAAGCACACCCCGGCCGGGGCCAGTGCGTCCCCGAAGCCCGGCCCGATCCGCCCGGGTGAACCAGCCCCATCACCTTGCCGAACTCCGATGCCGGTCGTGCCGTCGGCTGGTTCACGCCGGGCGGATGAGCCAGGGCCGGGGACGTCGCCTCACGGCGACCCCCGGCCGCTGCGTGCTCAGGCTGCGCCGCGTTCCACACTCCAACGAGCACCAGGGAGACACACCATGGCCGGCGAGACCACCATGACCATCATCGGCAACCTGACCGACGACCCGACCAGCCGCTTCTTCGACAGCGGATCGTTCGTCACCAACTTCACCGTCGCCTCGACCCCGCGCAAGCTCAACCGCGCCACCGGCGAATGGGAAGACGGAGACGCGCTGTTCCTGCGGTGCAACGCCTGGGGCCAGCTCGGCGAGAACATCGTCAACAGCCTCCGCAAGGGCCACCGCGTCATGGTCCAGGGCCGGCTGCAGCAGCGCAGCTACACCGCCAAGGACGACGAGAAGCGCACCGTACTGGAACTCAACGTCGACGAGGTCGGCCCGACGCTGCGCTACGCCACCGCCGAGGTCACCAAGAGCACCAAGCCCACCCAGGCCAAGGTCAACCCCAACCTGGTCACCAGCACCCACACCGCCCCGGCCGAGGACCCGTGGACCGCGGACGCCGCACGCGACCTGGTCGGCGCGACCGCCGGTGGCTTCAGCGACGAGCCGCCGTTCTGATGAGACCCGGTGTCCGGCCGGACCTTCCCCGCCGGCCGGACACCACCCTCAAGGCCGGGGCCAGCCTCACGGCTGGCCCCGGCCTTTCCCATGCCACACCACGCCGCGGAGGCCACGATGCCCATCACCACCAACAACCGTTCTTCCACCGAACCCGATGCGACGATGACGAACCGGGCCGCGCGCAAGCGGCGACTGCGCGCCTTGGCCCAGAAATCACCCTTTGGGGTAGCGGAATCGCTTTACGCTCAAGTCATGAGCAATCGTTACGGCGTCACGATCCCCGGGCTCGTCCTCGCCGGAGGCACCGGCTTCTACCTCGGCATCCAGCCCTTCGGCTACATCGGACTCCTCGTCACACCCTTCACCGACCCCGCCGGGCTGCTCGCACTCCCCGGCGCGCTCCTGTTCGGTGCGCTCCTCGGGTGCATCGTCGCCTACCTCAGCCGCCACCGCATCAAGCCGAAACTCGCCCACCGCTACCGCATCGGCGCCATCCTCGGCGCTTCCACCCTCCCCGGCTACCTCTTCATCGGGCACTTCCCCGGCGCCGAGAACGGCGGAGCGGCCAGCCAATGGGCCTTCGGGATCGCGTTCTGCAGCGGCATCGCTGCGATGATCGTCTACTACCAGCGACGCAAGCGCCTCGCCCTCGCCCGCCAGGCCCGGCGCCTCGCCCAGCACCAGAACCACCAGCCGACCGCGACGCGCTAACCCGCCGACACCACGCGAGGGGCGGTGGCACCTGACGGTGCCACCGCCCCTCGTTTCGTGCCCGGCCAGCCCAGCCGAATCACTCTGCTGGAACGCCCGCCTCCGAATCTCGTGTGGGCGGCACGACCTGCTCGTCCACGGGCGCCTCAACAGCCCGCTCGTCACCCGAGGGTGCCGCGTCCACCGCTGCCGCGCGCGTGAACTCTGAGGCACTCTTCTGGCCGACGTCCGACGCTGCCGCCGCGCTGCGCGACAACGCGGTGACCGACTTCGCCGAGATCCCCAGCAGCGCCGCCGCCTCTGCCGCCCCGACATCCGCAGCACGGATCTCGGCTACCGAGGTCGCCATCACCGCGCGCCACTCGCCGATCTCCATCTCCGCATCCGCGCGGACCTGCTCAGCCTGACGCTCGAACTCCGCGACCTTCACTGCGCGCTGCCGGTCCAGCTCGGCCAGCTTCCGATCCAGCTGCGCCCCCAGCGCGCCGATCCGGTCCTCACGCCGGCGCTCCACCGCCTCGATCGCCGTCACCGCCTCCGCGAACGGCCCCAGCGCCGCATCCACCCGCGCCTCGTTCTCACGCTCGCGCTCCAGCTGCTCGACGCGGCGACGCCGCGCCGCCTCCAGCCGCGCCAGCGTCGCCGACGACCGACGCTTCCGCACCGAGCTTGCTGTCTGACGTTCAACCATGACGCACCTCCCGCGCGGGGAGGGCTGCGGTTCTACCACCCAGCCTACCCGCGGTACCGGCGCCACCGCGCTGCGTCGGCGGCGCAGCGCCGCAGCCCCCACGCCGCCGACAAGCCGACTGGCCGCAGCTGCCGCGTTCACGACGACGGTCAGTCAGTGAGAAGAAGGGGCGCGGTACCGCCGCAGCAGCCCCGGAGGGCCACGCCAACGGAGTGGCGAGTGGCAAAACTCGCGGCGGCCCGCTAACACTCCGCCACAAGGCCCAAACAAGCCCACGGAGCGCTGCCAGCAGCATACCCGCAGGTCAACGACGACTTCACTGACGGGTCAAAGGTCCGTTCCAGCCGGCCAGTCATCCGTTTCTAGAGCACAACGATGACGGGCACCTTCCCGTGTTCTCGTTGCGTCCGCGGGTGGTGGGTGGCCCCGAAATTGTATCGGTCGTCCCCCCAAATACAAGGGCACCCCAAACTATTTTTGACCGAAAAGCGTGGCCAAAAATAGTTCGAGGCCCCACCCTTGCATTTGGGGCCCCTACTCCCTTGGGCAGACATTAAGGGCAGGCCGGGGGCCTGCCCTGGTTGCTTCGGGGCCACCCACCACCCACTCAGCACGAGGTCACCTCTACCGCACCAACCAGCCACACTAGGCGGACACTAGCCCCTGTCGGCCACACAGAACCACTCAAACAGCATACCCAGGAAATTCGAAGTAGCTTAATTTCCGTCGCCTCAAATAAGGGAAAATAGGTTCCCCGGAATCGCATTTCAAGTGGAAATGCGTCAAGTCGGACGGTACTATAGGAATTGCAAGGTGATCGGGAGGGCAAACCCGAAAACCTTCACAAATCCCAGACAGGAAAGTTGGATACCATGGTTTCGACCATTCACGCCAAGCACCGCCCCAGCATCGAACGCGCGGTGCGCGCCTTGCAGGCGCAGCCGCCGCGCGTCCGGCCCGCGTTGCAAGAACTCAAGCGGGTGTTCACCCACAGCGGCGCGAACCCGCCCGCGATCCTCACCGCGTGCGCGACCTTGCTCAACACCGACGCCGCAGTCAGCGGTGACATTCTCGCCGCAGTACGCAACGTCCACGCCGAGTGGGACAGCTACGGCGACGCTGAGCGCGAGCTGTTCAACCAGTGTGTCTGGTCCAGCGAGACCCGCCGGGCCGTCGCGGTGACCGAGGTCAACGACGTGACGGTGATGCTGCGCGAGACCCCGCCCCGCGTCGCCGACGCGCTCAACGGCCTGCGGTGGCTCAACGCCCAGACCCAGTACGCCCACCAGGCCGTGTTCACCGTGTGCGGAACGTTGCTGAAGAACCCCAGCGCCGACCACCCCGCCATTGTCGAGGCCATCAAGACCGCACACCAGTTGTGGCCCAGCCTCGCCGAGGACCTGCGCACCCTGGTCATGGCGTGCGTGTACGCGAGCAAGGCCCGCGCCGCACACGCCCGCGCCCGCACCGCCGCCCGGCAGCAGACCACCGAAGCCGAGTCCCCCGACGTGCACCGGTGCGGCAACTGTGACGGCAACCTCGCCGGACTCCCCGAAATGCGGTACTGCTCCGATGCCTGCCGCACGGAAGCCGAAGCCGCCGAGCGCCCGACCGACAGCGAGCACACCACGACCGTGCCCGCCCACCGGATCGCCGCCCGGCATGAGCCGATCGAGCGGCGCGCCGCGCGCCGCTACGTCGACAGCGCAGCCGAGCCCGACCATGACGAGCAGTGGCGCGAAGTGGAGCAGGCGATCCCGTCCGCCGGTCTCGTGCGCAAGAACGAAAGCGGTGTCGACGCCTACGAAGCCGAGCGGCAGCGCCACGGCGACCTTGACGACACCGGCGACGTCCTCAGCGAGCTGACCGGCTATGCCCTGTCCGATGAGGATTACGAGCGGCTTGCCTTGCTCCCGGTCGCGCCGGGCGGGTTGTGCGCGGCGTGCAACCTGGAGCGCACCCCCAGCGAGCAGCGCACCCCGAGCACAGATGACCGGTGCGAGATGTGCTGGGACCGGGACGTGCCGCCGCTAATCTCGTTCGCGCCGTCGCGCGAACTCGCCGCCGTCGCCTGACCGCCCGCCGTATGCGGGGGCACCCGGACCGGGTGCCCCCGCCCCGAAACCAGGAGCCGCCACCGTGCGCACCTTCCACGACTTCCTTGCCGACCTCGACCGCGAGTTAGCCGCCGCCGACATGATCGCGACCGACGAGCCCGCCGCCGTCGCATCGTTCCTGCGCGCGCTACTCGCGTGCGACGTCCAATCCCTCACCACCGCCAAGGGCGACGCGGTCGACGTCGTTCCTGCCGCCGCCATCCGTCGCGAGCTGGATCACCTCTCGCAGGACAGCCCGAGCTAGCGACCGTCCACACACGACAGCGGCCGCCGATCTTACGATCGGCGGCCGCTTTGCTGTGTCGGCACAGCCCGGGGACCGCGCCGGCGCCGGCAGACGGCGCCAGGGGCGCCTTAGTGCAGGCGCCGGCGCTCGACCCGAAAATCGGTCACCACCACCACGCCCCACCAGCCCGCCCGGCCGCCGCACCCCGCCCACCACCACACCCAGCCCCACACCACCCGACCGCCCACTCACCCCGCCGACCACGCCACCGCCCCCACCTCACCCCAGCCTGCCCCTACCCCGCACGCAGCACGTCTTGCAGACGTTCTGAAACCAGGTCGAATCGCATCTGATGCGAACACGCGCCGCGCTGCACGCGGCGGTAATGCGGGGTTCGAGGAGCCCGCAGAAGAGGGCATCGACACGGCCTTCGGGACCGAAGCGTAGTGCAGGCCAGGACGGCAGAGCGCAACGCCGCGCCGCAGTCGCGCCGTGCGGCACGACCAGCTACGATCGCATCAGATGCGAGATCATCGCACCGAACGCGACCAGGAAAAGGCGGGTTCCTTGGAGCCGGACGATCGGTTGGCGGGCTCGGCCGGCCTGCACCTGGCCGCGGGGGTGCCGCTTCTCCATCCGGAGGAGCTGGTGTTCGCCGCGATGCTGGACGGCTGGCGCAACCAGCTGCTGGCCCGGAACCTGGCGCGCTCGACGGTCGCATCCGCACAGCGGGTGGTCCGGCAGTTCGGCGAGCACTGCGCCACGTACCCGTGGTTGTGGACCCCGCAGCTGGCCGACGAATGGTTCGCCGACCTTCGTGCGGTCCGGCACCTGTCACTGTCCACAGTGCGCAACTACCAGGGAGCGCTGCGCGGATTCGGTGCGTTCGTGACCGACCCGGCCTACGGGTGGGCCGTCGAGTGCGAGCGCCGGTTCGGCACGCATCCGGTGCAGGTGATCAACGAGGTCAACGCCGCGGTGCACGTCGCGGACTCGGAGGCGGACGCGAGCAAGCGCGCGTTCAGCCGCGCGGAGCTGCAGGCGCTGTTCGACTACGCCGACGACGAGGTCGACCGAAAGCGGGCGGTGGGCCGCAAGGGCTGGCTGCCAGCGTTCCGGGACGCGACATGTTTCAAGGTCGCCAACGGCTTCGGGCTGCGGCGCAACGAGACGCGGATGCTCGACGTCGTCGACTTCGGACGGAACCCGCACGGTCCGGAGTTCGGAGAGTACGGAGTGCTCGACGTCCGGCACGGGAAGGCGAAGAAGGGCTCGCCGCCGAAGCGGCGCAGCGTGCTGTGTGTCTGGGAATGGGTCGCCGAGGTCGTCGAGCAGTGGTCGACCGAGGTGCGGCCACTGCTCGGCGTGGACGGCAACTCGGCCCAGTGGCCCTCGGAGCGAGGCCTGCGGATAGGGAACAAGCAGCTCAACCGGCAGCTGGCGACCTACCGCGACGCGGTCGGCCTGGACCCTGCACTGGACTTCCACTCGCTGCGCCGCTCCTACGTCACGCACCTGATCGAGGACGGCTGGGACCCGAGGTTCGTGCAAGAACAGGTCGGCCATGACCACGCGAGCACGACCTCGATCTACACATGCGTGTCCTCGGACTTCCGCACGAGAACGCTGCGGCGGGTGCTGGATGGGACGATCAACCGAGCTCTGGGGCTGGGAGTGAGGAGAAGTCGATGACGGGCAAGAAGCGGTCGGTCAGCTACAGCTGGCGGCTGCGCGAGATCATGGCCGAGAACGGCATGTACCAGACCACCGAGCTGGTGGAGCCGCTGCACGAGCGCGGCATCTACCTGTCGGTCTCGCAGGTGCACCGGCTGGTGACCGGCACACCGGAACGGTTGTCGCTGCAGGTTCTGGCGGCGTTGTGCGACATCTTCGCGACCGCTCCCTCGGAGCTGATCGTCACCGACGCGGAGAACGTCGGGATCCGCAAGACCGGCACCGCAGACCGTCCTGGCCCGGCCGAAGTCGCCGAGCTGCGGCCGAGGCGCGCCCGGATCACCAGCACCGAATGACCCGTTCCAGGGAGACGTGCTCCCGCTGCGATCTCCCGATCTGCACCGACCGGGAGAAGATGAAGCTGCGTGACACCCGGTTGCGGATCCGGATCCGCTGGCCCGAAGGCCCGGTCTGCGTGAAGTGCTACGACGATGCTGTGCACACGCGAGGACGGTGCGGCGGCTGCAACGTCGACCGGCTGCTGCCCGGGATCGGCCCTGCGGGCGCGAGGTTGTGCACCGAGTGCGCGGGCGGTCTCGGCGACTTCACGTGCCTCCGATGCGGCCAGGAAGGACCGCGCTACCGCGCCGGCGAGTGCGCGCGGTGCGTCCTGTCCGAGCGGCTGGCGGCCTGTTTGGACGATGGAACCGGCGCGATCCTCCCCGCCCTGGTGCCGTTCTACGAGTTGTTCCGGGTGATGCCCCGCGCTCGCGGCGGTCTGCTGTGGCTGTCCAAACCGCACATCCCGCCGCTCCTGCGCGCGCTGGCCGGCGGCGACGTGCCGCTCACCCACGCCGGGCTGAGCACACTGCAGCCCTGGCGAGCGGTGATCCACCTGCGCGATCTACTCGTTGAAGCCGGTGTCCTGCCGCCGATCGACCGTTTTCTGTTCCTCCTTGAGCAGTGGCTCCCCGGCTGGCTGGCTTCGATCGAGGACCCGCAGCACCGCGGTGTGCTCGAGCGATTCGCGACCTGGCAGGTCCTGCGGCAGCTGCGGACTACCTCGGCAAAACAGCCCATCAACTCCGGCCGCGCGAACCTGGCCCGGCACGTCCTGCGGACGTCCGCGCAGTTTCTGACCCACCTCGGCGAGAACGACCGGCACCTCGGTGACTGCGGCCAGGCCGACATCGACCTCTGGTTCGCCACCGACCTCGGCCGCGCGGAGCACTCCCGCGCCTTCCTGCGCTGGTGCGTCAGTCAGCGCGAACTACCCCGCTTGCGGCTCCCGCCCGTCGCGAGGAAGACTGGGGCGCGCCTCAGCCAGTCACAGCGCCTGGCGTTCATTCGGCGCGTGCTCACCGACGCATCCATTCCGCCGGCCGACCGGGTGCTCGCGCTGCTGATCCTGCTCTACGCACAACCACTGGTGAAGATCGCGCAGCTGACCGTCGACGACGTCCTGCGCGAGCACGACCAGGTCCTGCTCCGGCTCGGCGACCCGCCGATCCCGGTGCCGCAGCCCTTCGCCGACGTGCTGCTCGACTACGTCGCCGACCGCCCCAACATGTTCTCCGCCACCAACCCGAACAGCCGATTCTTGTTCCCCGGACGCCGCGCCGGGCAACCGATGCACACCACGTCCCTGCGCCTGAGACTCCGCAACCTCGGACTGCCCAACCTCGACGCGCGCACCGCCACGATCCGCCAGCTGCTGCTCGAAGCCCCCGCCGCAGTCGTCGCCGGCATGCTCGGCTACCACATCGGCACCGCCGAAACACTCGCCATCCAAGCCGGTTCCACCTGGACCCGCTACGCCGCGGGCGACCACCAACGACCACAAGGAGCGCGATGACCGTCGATGACACCACCGGATCCGATAACCCCGCGCGCGCGTGAGCACGGCCTGGGAGGACGACAACGAACTGCTCAGCGTGTTCGGATCGCTCGACGCGGACACCTGGTGGCCGACCGGCGACGGATTCTGCACCCAGCGTGTTGACGAGGACCTTGAAGGCAATGACCGCGGACGGCCTGCTCGCCCCGGCACCAAGAGCCCGACGTCGTTCCGCCGTCCGTGGAGTACTCGTTCACCCCGGCGACCGGAGAGGCACGCGAAGCGACGCAGCCCAATGGCGGCTGGGAGACCCGGCGCTCCGATCCCGTCGCGCGCGCTCAGTCGCGCCGCCAGGAGCATGCAGTCATCTGAGAGAACCGGTTCCGGTCACTTCGCATGGGTGACAAGGTAGGGCAACAGCTCGTCCCTCCCATTCCAGGCGTGGTCGTCAAGACAGTGGACTCGCACCTCGACGCCGGCTTGGCGACATCGTTCGAACGCGGCCACGTCGTCGTCGTTCCACACGCCATCGGTGATCAAGTGCAAATGGAACTCACGCAGACGGGGTGTGCAGCGGCCCACCAGGTCCAGCCATTGCTCGACCGCGTCGCAGAGATCCTGCGATCGTTTGCCCGGGTCGAAGTCGAGGCCCGACATCTTGATCTCATGCGCAGTCAGCTCCGAAATCACTCTCAACTGCGGCGGCCCGCCAAAGGTGCCCAGGAGGAGCAGATCGGATCGCAGGATTCTCTCGATATGTCCTGGGGGCGGATCATCGGTCAGCGTCCGTGTCAGCTTCTCGAGACAGCCTTGGGCGCCACGCTTCGGCATGCTGCCGCTGACGTCGGCCACGACGAAGGTGATGCGCAGCCTCGGGAGTTCTCGCCATAGTTCCTCCAGCCACAGCCTGGTCTCCACGGCTGAACCGGTGCCTGGCGCGGCTGCCTCGGCTACACCGATCGACGTGGCGCCCGCTGCTTGGATCTGCAGGCGATCGGCTCCTGTGACCGGGAAGTATGACATGCCGAGGATGCGCCGCGGCCGCCATTCCAGAAGTGGAAAGACGGCACCTTTGAACTCCTGTGGCCCGTAGTCGGCGCGTGCTTTGGCTTCAACCGCGAGCAAAACCGGTTCGGCAGCCGAGCCGGGTGCGAAGGGATCACCGCGACGTTCAGCCAAGGTGACGAGCATCTCGGGGCGATCGCGCGTACCGGGGAACAGACCTGCGGGCGGGGATGACTCGTACTGGTAGTAGCAACGAATTTCGCCGCTTTCAAGCGCCTCGGCTGTTGCGATCGGAGCCGGGTTCGTTGATCCGGCCTTGAGGTTCCAGACGCCTTCAACGAGGACCGGCGTCCACTCGCGGGTGCCATAGCTATCAAGGACGACACTCAGCGTCCACAACTCGAACACCTGCCATCGAGCTTTCCAGTAGGGCAGCTCAAAGAAACTCTTCAACTGTTGGACAGTGACTTCACGGAAACAGCCGGCGAGATCCGGCAGTCCGCGACGGAGATAGTCGGAGACGTAGTCCCGCTCGTGAGGACATGTATCCCGGCCATCCTGTCGCGAGGTCACCGTTTCGACCCACCTAGGCAGCCTATCGGCAAAGAAGGAAAGGTCATCGTGCGCGGCGTGCTGCGGTGACAGTGCGATCGAGGCGGACGCTACGCGAAGAAGCCGCTCAAGTCGGCTGAAGTCTCCCGCCGTACTGGGGCGACAGGCCTGACAGCTCGCGGCCTTCGTAACGTCACCGGTCAAGCAAGAAGGCTTCCAATGAAAGTCGTGCAGAGAGAAGATCGGAGTTCCCGACGGGAGCAGCGCGAGATCGAACTCCGTCGCCGACACTTCTTCGAGGACTTTCCTCTCGTACGCCTCGTAACGAGCAGGGTCAAGGTTCATCGACAGTAGCTGCGCATCCGTCACCCGCACGGTGAGGTTAGCCGTCGACTGGACGTCGCCCAGCTTCCCGAGCCACTCGTACAGTTCACGCACCATCGCGGCCACCGGCGCGATCGCCGTGGTCAAGGCGGCGAGGACTTCGCCAGGCGGTACTGACCTCAATGCTGACGCCAGATCGTCACCGGGGGCCACGCCGAAGCGTTTCCGCAGGTCATCGGCCAGCTCAGTTTCGCCCGACGAGTCGCTGAGCTGGAGTACGGCCAGCAGATCTTCGACGGACGCGAACTCGGTCATGCACAGACTCTGCCAGAGGACCAGATACCATGGGTGAGCGCCCACAGTCGACGCATCACCAGCTGGAATTTGAACCCTTGCGTTGTCCGTCGGCTACGGGGCCGAGGTGATACAGGCAGGCCTGCTCGACGACACCCAGCCGCTACGACCGCTGCAGCAACCGCAACCGTCGACGATGGGCCGCTACAACACGGCCCTGCAAGCCACACTGACCGGCGATTTCGGCTCGACGCAGACGTCACCAGCACGCGATCTTTCGTGGTGACGAAACACTACGACTGCGGCTGAGCTCGGGCGAAATACGAGCCTGTACCAGTAAACCAGGTGATGTCGCATCTACGGGGCTGCCTGGGGGTAGCCCACCAAACGGCCATCAGGCGCAACTTCGTACTCCACTTAGCCGAATGTGTGTGGAGTTGGGTTACATCGATCAGGCCTGGGACGACTCGAAACAGTTAGGAGGTCGCCATGTCACGGTCCCGTACCGCAAAGAGGAATCGGCCACCAGCCGCCGTTGCGCAGTCGCTCGAGGAGCAGCGCCGCCGAGCCGCACGCTTTATCGAAGAGCGGTACCGGTCGCTCGCCGACGCGGGCGTGGACTGCGGTCCCGCGCTTGCCCCGATGCGTTATCGCGGTGCCGTCGACGCATGGACCCACCGCTACCGCCACGCCCTCTTCATGTACCACGACGGGATCGGCCGGGCGTTCGTACTGACCAGTGACCACTTGCGCGCCTACCTCGCGATGACGGCCCGAGCCTCGCTCGGCCACCTTGTCTCCGATGAGGGCGAGGCGGAGTCGCCGGGAGGGCGGAAGACCCTATTCACCGCTGGCGGCATCTATTCCTGCGCCAGCACTGCTCCCGTAGCCGTGCTGGGCATGGTCTATCTGGCGTACGAGGCGGTGGGAGAGTCACGCGCGCTGGGGTTCCCGACGGCACCGCAGGGGGATGTCCCCGGCGGCGTCGAGCAGCGATTCGAGGAGGGCCGGATCCTTTACCGATCCGGCGCAGGATGGGCTCACTACCTGCGCGGCCCGGCCTTGGAGGCATACCTCGCGGCGGGAGGCGTCGCGGCCCTGGGGTTCCCGCTGACCGACGCGGTCTCCAACCGCCCCGTCGAGCTGGAGGGCGGGTCGATCTACATCCATAAGGGCGTGGGCGTGGTCGTGGCCGGCGACTTCCGCCGCGAGTACCAGCGGCATGGGGGTCCCGACGGGGAACTCGGGCTGCCCGTCGAGGTCGAGCGCGACATCCCTCACCATCCCGGCCCTGGTCGCTACCAGCGATTCGAGCACGGGACACTGCTGGCGGCCGGGCCCGGCCCGATGCTGCTAGTGCGCCAGTTCCGCCTGTTCATCGGTCGGGTGAACACCCAGGAGTCCGATCCGTGGCCAGGCCAAGGCGCCAACGACATCTACTTGCGCGTCCGAGTGCGCCAGAACAGCCGCGAGCTCTACAGCGCACGTCTCCCCGGCGAGAACCAGGACTGGTCGACCGGCAACAACGCAGTCGACGTCAACACTCCAATCGCGGTCACGATCGATCCAGTGCCCGGCGACACGGTGACACTGGAGGTCACCGTCTTCGACTCTGACACCGGTACCGACGACCGGCTCGGCCGATGGACCCACATCCTCACGGCCGCGGACGGCTGGGGACTGGGCACCGACGACGGCGTCTTCCGGTCGGGTGCCTTCGGCAAGGTCAACTCGATCACGGCCGCACACCAGCCCGTCGTCGACACAGCCGCCCTGACCGACGTGCAGATGTTCTGGGGCGTGGACAACGAGCCGACGCCTCGCCTCACCTGGTCGCAGTACGCCGAGGCGTTCTCCGACGTCGACAACGATCGCGACTGGTGGGACCCGACCGACTGGCTCGACCGCGCGTTCTACGAGCTCGCGGTCGAGAACATAGCCCAGGGCGGAAACTGCGTCGGTATGTCGCTCGAGGCCGTCTACAGCCGCAAGGGCATGAGCGTCTTTGGCCAGCCGCTGGACCGGTTCACGACATGGTCGACAATCCGCCGCGAGATCAACATTCGGCAGGCCTACCAGGTGGGGGCATCCGCCGTGTACTGGTTCCTCGGGCAGTTCGTGAGCGGCCGGACCCACAACCCAGTGGGCGTGTTCGACCGGAGCCAGGGCGAGTTTGCCGCCGGCAGCCAGCCGGTGCTGTGCCTGACGCAGAACTACGACTTCTCGGGCAAGCCGCACTGCGTGCTGCCAGTAGCCTGGGACAAGTCCGTGGTGCCGTGGCGGATCACGGTCAGCGACCCGAACGATCCGCAGAATCTGCGGACGCTGACTGTGAACCCGAAGAACAACGCCTTCGTCTACCAGGGTCCGCACAATCGCTACGCGGGCGGCGACTGGACCGGTGGGAGGCTGCTCTATCTGCCCTTCGGCACGGTTGGCAGCCGTCCGCGGACCCCGGTGTGGGAGGCCGTCGTGCTACTGATGTCGAGCATGACCCTGTTCGTGGCCGGCGCCGCGACGACGTCGGGGCTGACTGACGCCGCCGGCAACGACCTGGATGCCACGGGCCGCCGCGCGCTTGCGGACCTGCAGGCGGGTCGACGCATCGACGACTACTTTGTGCCGGTGCCGCGGTTCGACGCGGACCAGAACGCCGGGGCGCTCTACTGTCGCAGCCACCGACTGGAGCACGTCCGCTCGACCGAGCGGGACGGGATGGTCAGCCGGCGCAGTAGCCGCTTTGCCGCTGTACGAGGCGCCGGCGGGTCGTTCCGGCACAGCCTGCGTGGCACCGGAAACGGTGCTGTGCAGTACGTCGTCAAACACGGCCTCAGCCAGTACCGGCTCTCGACGAGCACCGGACCCAAGCAGGACATGGAAGTCGCCGTTGACGGGCTCGGCACGCATCGGGTGGGGCTGGGCATGAGCGTCGACCGCGACCGAGTTGTCCGGCTCGACCTCGAACACCGACTCGGCGTCCGGGGAGACCGGGTGGGCGTGACGGTCTCCGGGCTCACCGCCACCCCGGAACAGGCCCTGTTAACGTCTTTGGGGACCGGTTTCGGCGGGCTCGATCTCGTGCCTGCCACACCGACCACCGCCGCCGTCGCGGTCGAATACTCGACTGAGGGTGAGACGAGGAAGAAGTCAATGCGCCTCGTCGTCAAGCGAGGCGTTCGCCTCGACCTGGCCCGGCTGCAGGAGACTGGCACTGTGGAGGTTACGCCGATCGAACGCGTCGGCGGCCCCGCAGCGGGGCTGACACGGCGCCGCTGACCCGTATGCAACAACGCGACGCTGGCTCACTCACCCGGATCCGCGTACCGGAGCGCTATGCCTCCATCGTGATAAACGCTCCTCGACGTCCCCTCCTGGGCGGTGTCTTCGACATCGTTCTCGTCCACGCACTCGCCGCGATCATGCTCGTCTCCGCCGTCAAGGTCACCCCCCGCTACTGGTCAGCAGAACCCGCGCCCCCGGAACAATCTCCGCCGACGAACACGCGCCGATCGAATACGCGTCCATACCAGTAACCGGGTGGGCTCCGCCGGATTTTCGGCGTAGTCTGGTGTGGACATGATGGGCTTGCGCAAGCTGAGCCCTGGTGGTCACGAGTACCTCACGAACACGGTGGCGTGCGCTGATCGCGACCGTGAGCTCGAGCCCGGCGAGCTGTTAAGTGACTACTACCTCTCCCGTGGTTACCCGGCAGGCCAATGGTTCGGCGCCGGAGCAGAGCACTTAGGACTCTCCGGCGCAGTCACCCCTGCCCAGATGAACAGCCTCTTCGGCGAAGGCCGCAACCCGCACGCCGACGCCATCGAAGCCGAGATGATCGCCGACGGCGCCACCGCCGAAGAGGCCCTGAAGGCAACCCGGCTGGGCCGGCGGTTCCCGCAGTTCTCCGAGCTGGATCACCTGCGCAGCCAAGTGGCGCAAGCCTATAAGGACCACAACCGGTCACAAAGCCGCCCGATCGGCGCGCCGATCTCGGCGGCGATACGTGCTGAACTCCGCCGCGGCGTGCAACTGCAGCTCTACCGCAAGGCTCACGACGGCCACGGCCCCGCCGACGATAGCGAACTGAACACATGGCTGGCCGAGCAGAAAAGCAAACTGAAGTCCGCGGTGTCGGGGTTCGAGATGGTGTTCGCGCCGGACAAGTCGGTGTCGATCGCGTGGGCCATGGCCCAGCCTGTGGAGCGGGAACTGATCGCCGGCATGGTCCGCCAGGCCGCGCGTGAGGCCTTGTCCTATGTAGAGCAGAACGCCGCGTTCACTCGACGGGGGAACATGGGCGAGGCTCAGGTCGACGTCGATGGGATCACGGCGGCGCTGTTCGAGCACTGGGACTCGCGCGCCGCGGACCCGCATTTGCACATCCACGCCCTCATCTCGTCAAAGGTCAGGCGCAGCGACGACGGCGAGTGGACGGCGCTCGACGGCCGCACCATCCTCGCCGCGACCGTCACCGCGTCAGAGTTCTTCGACAATCGGCTGCGCGATCTGTTCCGCGAGCAGGGCGCGTCGTGGGTGCAGCGCGGAGCGGAGGGCGTGGACCTCAAACGTCCGGTCTGGCAACTGGAGGGCGTGCCGGTCGAGCTGGTGAAGCTGTTCTCGCAGCGTCATCGCCAGTTCGAGGCCGCCCGGGCCAAACGCATCGTCGAGTTCAAGGCTCAACACGGGAAGGAGCCCTTGCCGAAGGACATCTTCGCGATCGACCGAGCCGCGCAGTATGACAACCGGCCCGGCAAGCAGCCCCCGAAGACGCTGCCGGAACACCTTGCGGCCTGGCGCGAGCACGCCCTCACCCTTGTCCCCGCAACTATTTTGGACACGTTGAGCCGGCGGGTGTTCCTCAGTGGACGTGCCGAGCCGGATGCGGTCAACATCGCCAAGCTCGCCGAGGTCACGCGGGAAGTGGTGTCGGATAACTACGCGCACTTCGCCTGGTGGAACCTCGCCGCCGAAGCGCACCGCCAGTCCGCGCACCTGCGGATGCCGGTCGACAAGCGCGGACAGCTGATCGTCGATGTCGTCGACACCGTCCTTGCCCAGCCCGACACCCTCGCTCTCGTCGGTCCGACTGTGGTCAACGAGCCGGCCTCGTTGCGTCGGCGAGACGGCGAGTCGGTGTTCGTGGAGCACCACTCCACCCGATACACCACCACCGCGACCCTCGCCGCCGAAGGTGACCTGGTCGCCTGGGCGCGCCGCGGCGGCGGGCATCGGCTGCGCGTCGACACCGTGGAGAAGGCCCTCGCCGGCCAGGGCCTGAACGCCGGGCAGACGGAGATGGTGCGCCAGTTCGCGCGCTCCGGGCGGCGGCTGCAGCTCGCGCTGGCTCCGGCCGGGGCCGGGAAGACCTCGGCGATGAAGGTCCTGGCGACCGCGTGGCGGCGCACCGGGCACCGGGTCTACGCCTTCGGCCCGTCCGCTCGGGCGGCGCAGGAGCTCGGCTCCTCGATCGGTGCGAAGCCGCACACGCTGCACCAGCTGACCACCGCGCTGAAGTTCGGGTTCGCTCGCGTCGCGTTCCCGATGGAGGCCGGTGACCTGGTGATCGTCGACGAGGCGGCGATGGCCGGCACCCACACGCTGCACAAGGTCGTGACGTACGCCCTGACGAAGGGCGCCGACGTGCGCCTGATCGGCGACGACGCGCAACTGGCCGCAGTCGAGGCCGGCGGTGCGATCCGGCTGATCGCGCACGACGTCGGCGCCGTCCGGTTCCGGGAAGTCGTGCGGTTTCGCGGCGAAGACCGCAAGGAACAGGCCGCGGCGTCGTTGCAGATCCGGGCGTGGGATCCGAAGGGGCTCGAGTATTACTTCGACAGCGGCCGAGTCGCTGACGGCTCGTTGGAGGCGATGCGCAACGCCGCACGCTCACGCTGGCAGGCCGACCTCGACGCCGGTGTCCCGTCGCTGCTGATCGTCCCGACCAACGAAGACACCGTCGCCCTCAACATCGAAGCCCGCGAACTGCGCCTGCGCCGCGGGGCGATCGACCGAGGCCCCGAGGTGGATCTGCACGACGCCACCAACGCCGGGGTCGGAGACTGGGTCGTCACCCGCCACAACCAGCGCCTCCTGTCGCTGTTCGGCGGGAAGGACTTCGTCAAGAACGGCGACGTCTGGACCGTCACCGACGTCCACTCGAACGGCAAGATCGCCGTGCAGCACCGCGTCCACAAAGCTGCGATCACGCTGCCTGCCGGGTACGTCCAGGCACACGTCGAGCTCGCCTACGCCGCCACTATCAACCGTGTGCAGGGCATGACCAGCACCGGCAACGCCCACCTTTTGGTGCCGCCAACGATGACCCGCGAGCAGTTCTACCCCGGCATCACCCGCGCGATGCTGCGCAACTTCGTCTACGTGATCACCCACCACCACGTCATCGACCAGCACCAGGAAACCCCCGAACCGGTATCGGCACGGTCGGTACTCACCGGCGTGCTGAATCACTCCGGCGCCGAAATCTCGGCCACGGAGACTCTGCGGGAGAAGCAGGACGAAGCGGTGTCGATGGGCACGCTAGTGCTGCGTTACAACTACACCGCCACCTACCGCGACGAAAACCGCTACCGCGACATCCTCGCCCGCCGTGCGCCGTCCACCGTCGATCTGGACAGTGAGCCGGCGTTGATCCAGACGTTGCGCAACGCCCACGATCTCGGCTGGGAACCCGACCCGCTCGTCGCCGCCGTCATGCGCCGCCGGCAGTCCCTCGACGATGCCGATGACCCCGGTGCGGCGCTGCAAGCGCGCATCACCAAGCACCTGGAACGCCGCACACCCCCCGCGCCGACCGGGCCGCTGCAGCCGGCCGACGTGACCCGCTGGCGGACCATAGTGGACGCGATCGCCCCGCACGCGGCCGTCGAAGACCCGGAATGGGACAAGGTCTGGCAGCGCGCCGCCGGCGCCTTAGCGGTCGGGTTCGACGTCGACGCGGCGCTGACCGCCGTCGCCCACCAGCTCGCCACACGTCCAGCACTGCCGGATCCAATGCCCGATAACCGCTACGCCGATGCGGCGTTGGCAGCCGAACTGGAGCATCGAGCTGACCGCGGCGAAGCCCATCAACGCGCCGTGCCGTGGCAGGCCCGGCCGGACTTCGCCCACGTACGTCATCATCCCGGTCACGCCCAGTACCTGCACGAGATGAACATCGCAATCGGCGAACGCGTCGACCACCTCCGCGCCACTGTTATCCGCGACCAGCCGGAATGGGCCTCAGGGCTCGGTCCGCGACCGGACAATCCGATCGCGGCTGAGGACTGGGACGACCTCGTCGGCCTGGTCGCCGCCTACCGCGAGACCTTCCGCGTCACTGGCGGAGCGCCGCTGGGCGCCAAACCCGACAGCCACGGCGCAAGGGCACACGCCTGGCGCACCCTCACCGAACGCTGGGATGCTGTGAACCAGGCGAGCGCACCGGCACCGCCAGCGCCCGCCGCGACGACCCCGGCTGCTGACCTCGACGACGTGTTCGTCGAATACGACGCCGTCGACGAGCGGGTCGTACTCGAGCCGCTGAACGTGTTGGTGCGCCGCTATGAGTTGCTGGCCCGCGACGGTGATGAAGACCGTTACCTCGACGTCCTCGCCCGCTATGTCCCAGACGCGGTGAATGCCGGCGCCGAGCCCGCCGCTCTTAATGCGCTTGCGAACGCCCAGGATCAGGGCTGGCAGGCCGAACGGCTGGTCCGCAAGCTCGCCGACGACAGCGGCTTCGCCTGGGCCAGCGACCCGGCCGCCGTCCTCGCCAAACGCGTGTCAACGCACGTCAACGAGCACCAAGCCCCAGTGCGGATCGGGCCGCCGACCGACGAACAAGTCGACCGGTGGCGCAGCATCGTCGCGGAGTATCTACCGGACGCGGCCGTCACCGGCGAGCAGTGGGGCATCGTCTGGCGCCACGCCGCCGGCGGAGCCGCATACGGCCTCGACGCCGACACCGCCCTCACCGACGCCCTCACCCGCCTCGCCGGCGGCACCACCGGCGCCGAGGACGGTGACTATCGCCGTACCGGTGAGGCGCTGGTCGCTGCCCTGACCGATCGCCACCGCGCCGGCGAGGGGCTGCACGCCGCACTCCCGTGGCAAGCCCAACCGGACTTCGCAGCGCCCGGTGACCATCACGGTGCCATCGAGCGCTTGGACGGCCTCAACGGCGAGATCACCGCTCGCGCCGACCAGCTACTCGACCAGGCGCTCCGCGAGCAACCCCGATGGGCCACACAGCTCGGTCAACGCCCCGGCAACTCCGGGCCAGCCGAGAGCTGGGATCAGGCTGTCCGGCTGGCTGCGGCGTACCGTGAAACGTACGGAATCACCACCACCGATGCCGCCTCCCCGCTCGGTCACCGACCCACCGGCCACGGCCTCAAAACCGCGGCCTGGGATCAGATCACCACTCAATGGAGGCAGCTGATGACCACACCAGACCCGCAGGACGCCGCATCGGATGCGATGCTGACCGTCGAATCGCGCCGCGACACCCTCGACGCGCTGCGCGACGAGTTCTCCAGCGGTGTTACGGCCCGCACCGAACAGCTCCAGGAACAGGACGAGAAAGACCGGCAGGAAGCGCGGCGCGACGAGGCCGAAGGTGAGTACGACGACCGACACGAAAGCGTCGGTGACGATCTGCACCGTGGCATGGGTTACTGAGCGGCGCGCGGATGCGGATCGGGCCGCTGGCGGTCGTCAAGCACGTAGACGACTGCCGGCTTACCGGCTCCAGCTGAACAACGCTCGATCTGGAAAAGAGCCGTAGCTTCGACCAGGCCGCTGAGCTTCGGGAAGCCATAGTTGCGGGCGTCAAAATCAGGGCGTCGTTTGAGGATGATGTTTCCGACAGCTCCGAGGAAGGCCCATCCGTCCTCATCGGACGCTGCGTCGACAGCACTCCGCAACAGGGTCACTAGGTCGGTGCCCTGTTTCAACTCAGCAGCTGACCGTCGTGAGTTGAGTTTCTCCGCTGCACCCGCCGGGCTGGTGACGCGGAGCAGGTTTTCGGTGTAGATGAACTTGTCGCACGCCGCGACGAACGGTGTCAGCGTCTTGCGTTCTCCGAACCCGTAGACTGTCAGCCCGGACTCTCGCAGCCGCGACGCCAGTCGTGTGAAGTCGCTATCGCTGGATACCAGGCAGAATCCGTCGAAGCGGTCGGTGTAGAGCAGGTCCATCGCGTCAATGATCATCGCCGCGTCGGTGGCGTTCTTACCTGTGATGTAGGCGAACTGCTGCATCGGCTGAATCGAGGCGGTCAGCAATTGCTCTTTCCAGCCGCGCAGGTTCGTGCCGGTCCAGTCGCCGTACGCGCGTTTGACGTGGGCGGTACCGTACTTGGCGACATCGGCCAGGAGTCCGTCGATGGTGGCGGGCTGAGCGTTGTCCGCATCGATGAGCACGGTCAGCTTCGCCGCATCGGAGTTCACCACGAACTTCGTCCTTCGCCCGCTCCATCGACGATCGTCTCAGCTACACGGCCCAGCGTACGATCTCGTGATCGTTCTCGAGCCTGGATGATGTCGGCTCCCAAGACAACCGGACACCCATGTAGTCTTCGTCATTGCCTCACACCGGATTCCTTTCAAGCTGACTGTGACGGTAGCTAGCGCTGTCCTAGCTCCAAGCCTTCCGCATGATCGCAAGTGACCCTGGCTCATCCCGGCAGGGGCAGATGTAGTGTGATGTTCGGTATGACCGTCTTTTCGGAAATCGAGCGCACCGATCCTTCTCCCGCCGAGCACACGGACAGCCACTTTGAGTTCCTCGACCGTGTGGCGGGGCCCTACTGGGACCAGGTCCGGGGCCTGATCGAGGAGTGGTTCTCCCGGCTCTGCCCGGACGCCCAAGCCGACGTCAGGGGGCGGCTGCGATCCCACGATGATCGACAGTACAACGGGGCCTTCTTCGAGCTGTACTTGCACGAGTGTCTTCTCAGGATGGGTTACGCCGTGACCTGTCACCCTAAAATCGAGGGGACCGACCGCCGTCCCGACTTCCTCGCAGAAAAGGATGGCGCGACGGTCTACGTCGAAGCTCGATCAGCGTCATCCAGTAATGTCGCTGTGGGCGCAGCCGCGAGGATCAACGCTCTGTACGAGTCGCTTGACAAGATCGACAGCCCGAACTTCTTCCTGTGGATCGACGTCGAGAGGAACGGAGACGCCCCGCTCGGGGCCCGCCCGCTGCGCTCAAAACTGACGAACTGGCTCAGAGACTTGGACCCGAACGCCTACCAGGATCATGGGAACAGACGCGACGACTTCCCCAGCTTGTCCTACGAGGCGAAGGGGTGGCGGATCCGGTTCCATGCGCTCCCGAAGTCGGCTGAGGCACGCGGAAAGGCGGGCGTGAGGCCGCTGGGGATCTTCGGCGGGGGGCATGCCTTCCCCGTGCACGACGAGGAAGGGATCAAGAATGCGCTGAGCGACAAAGGCTCCGCATACGGGCCGCTCCGCGCTCCGTACATTGTCGCGGTGGCGACGAGCAGCCTCAGCACCGATGACCACGACGTGAAGAACGCGCTGTACGGCACTGAAGCCATACAGCTCGGCACCGGCCCAGGCGGCGAAACCGACGTGGGCGCCGTCGTCCGCTGTCCCGACGGCTACTGGTTCAAGGGCGACCATTGGGGCCATCGCCACGTCTCGGCGGTGCTCGTCGTCAAGCAACTTCACCCCGCCTTCGTAGGCACCAAGCAGCACACCATCTGGGAGCACCCCGACCCTGAGTGGTCCGTCCCGTCACTCCCGATGTGGCGACAATCTACCGTCGACGCCCACGGTGTAATGCACTTCGCCGATCCTGCGCGCACGCCCGGGGAGTGGTTCGGCTTAGCAGACCCTTGGCCGATCGGGGAGCCCTTCCATGACCGGAGGCGCCCCTAGAGGGTCAGACTTGCCCCCTTGCCCGTCCGACATGCGTGTTTCACGGCGACCTGTCACTCAGCCCATCGCCGCGCCCAAATCGTTGCTACGGCGGAGCGGACCCTGGTTGCGTATCGTCATCCAGCTTCACGCCCACAAGGTTCTCTGGTGGCGCAGCGGACTTGCGTGCGTCGGAGACGACTTGAGCCTCCAGGGTGAAACGGTCGGTCAGTGGCGTCGCCCCAACCCGCTGCGCATATGCCTGCAAGGGGTTGCTACGGGGTGACTTGGCGAAGAGTCTCCAAGACCAGCCGCGGCACGACGTGGAGCGCTCGCCGGAGAAGCCGCTCGATAGCTGTTGCGTATCGGCTAGCGTCGACGTCGATGTGGGTCGCCCACTCGCCGGGCTGGTACCTGGCAAGCATCGACAAGGTGTGGAGAACCGCCCACCAAGTCATCAATGGATGGAGATTGTCCACGTTGGCACCAACCGTGGGAAAGAAATACAACCGGCCCAAGTAAGAACGGGACATCGACTTCAGGTACTTCAACCGCGTAACACCGTCCACCGAGGTGCCGTCTTGGACTTGCCAGTTCATCGTCAGCTCGGACCATCCGTCGACGTGCACGCTCATCGCCGGCAGGTGCGGATCCCGTTGAACGTTAACGTAGCTGTGGTAGTCACGAACACCTGGGAATGCGGCGAGATACCCGTCCAGCATGGCTCGATCGACATTGCCCTGGCCGAACCGAGGCGGGAATCCGACAACCGGAACACTGGCCAATGGATGCGGCTCATCCCAGAGATTGCGGTGCTCCATCCAAAGCGGTGTCCGTCTTGCGTCGCCTCGGTCCGCCAGTGGCGCGCGTTCGTTTTCCGGCAGCGTGTCCCACAGCTCATTCAAGGACACCGGTGCTTTACCCCACACCGGCGATCCAAGCAAGGCCGAAAGCCGCACGAAGCTGCCCGCGCTTGAAGGCTTGTCGGTAGCGACGCCCACGGAAGGAAGGTCTGCGCTCAGGTTGGTCGACGCGATCCCGTGTCCTTTCAATTCCCATTCTTGAAGGGTGGACGCTGCTGCGATAGCCCGACCTGCCTGGCTAAGGCCATAGAAGACCTGCAAGGGGCGGGTGGACGTGCCAACCACGGCCGCCGCCCGGAACATCTGCTCGGCTTGCTCCAGCGCCGAAACGTAAGTAGCGGCACGAACCCGATCAGTGGAAGCTGCGCCAGGCGGGTGCCAGCGAGTTTCCCGTAGTTCGTCCCACGCCGTCTCACCCAAGTTGTCCTGCACCCGCGACACTCTATCCGCCGCGTCGTTCGGAGGTGTGGCGGTCGATCAATGGCGCAGCACCGACAGGCTTGTGGACCTCGGTCAGGCATTGCTGGTGAGTCCACTCGGTAATCATGCGTTCGGCGAACCCGGCCCGCCACCGGTCGTGCCAGTACTGGGCATCGCTGGCCTTGGCGCCCTTACCCACGTGCGCGGCCCGCCACGTGTAGGCCAGCGTCGCCAGCTCCGCCACCAACCCAGGATGCTGTGGCCAGCAGTCCGGGATCGCGACCGCGCGCGTCCCGCCTTTGCCGACGTAGACGGCGTTGTAGTACTGCACGAAATTGGTGACCGTGAACACCGGGGTCTGCTCCCGGTGCTGCGTGTCCTCCGCGGCCGGCGGTGCCGGGAACGGCAACCACGGCGCCAGCCGCGGTTTCTCCTCCGCGTCGTTCTCCAGTTCCGCGATCTTCTCGTGGAGCTGTTCGATCTCGGACTGCTGGGCCTGCATCCGAGCCCACAGTTCCTCGGTCATCGCATCGAGCTCGGCGCGCGACCGCGCGGGCTGCTGTTGTTCCGGCTGCGTTGCCTCGTCCCGCCGGTCAGGTTCCGGGGCGGTGATGTCGTCGTCCTCGCTCATCGCCGTGGCTCCTGAACATGCGGCCCGTTGACCATCGCTGGCGGGAGCGGGCGGAGGTAGCCGTCGGCTCCGACCGGGGTATCACCGCGGCGGATCGTGGCGACATCGGCTTGCAGCTGAGGCCAGTCCGGTCGTTGTTCGACGTCGACGGTGCGGCCCAGGATCGGGCGGAGGTTGCCGTGCAGGATCAGAACCCGGCCGCGTTCGAGGGTACGGATGTCCCCGGCCCGCAACGTCGGAACGGTCTCCTCGCCGTCGGCGGAGCGTCCGGCGCTGAACAGCCCGTCGCTGTGGTCCTGATGAGTTCGGCGGCGATGCTGGCCGGCCAGCGTGGACAGCCACTCCAAGGTCTTGTCGTCCTTCAATCCGGGGAACACGGACAGGGTGAGGGTGTTGTCGATCAGCTGCAGCCGGCCCGGCTCGCCGTAGAGCTCGTCCAACTGGGACCGAGACTGCGCCGACCAGTGGATCAGTACCCCGCGGCCGGCCGAGTCGGCGATGATCCCCGGCAACCGCGGCACCGGGGTCCCTGCGAACAACTCATCCAGGATCGCGGTCACCGGCGGCTCCAGCCGGCGCCGCTCGTGGCGCAGCGCAGCGTCCTGAGCCGTGGTGAGAATCTGTTCGACCAAGGCAGTCAGCACTGCTCGGGCCTGCGGGGCCTGGTGCTCGCCCGCGATGATGAACAGGCTGCCACGGCGGCGCAGGAACTCATCGATGTCGAGCCCTTCACCGCGGTCGGGGGTGGCGAAATGCCTGATGGCGGGGTTCATGAACGGCTCGATCGCGCGCCGGACCGACATCCAGACCGCGTCGGCGGTCTCGGCGACCATCCCGATCTCGGAGCGCAGGTTGAACGCCAGCTCCGGGTACCGGTGCCGCAGCAGCTCCACCGGTTCCTGATCCGGTGGCTTCGTAATCGACCACACGACCAGATCGACCACGGTCCGGTGATGCAAGGCGGCGGCCAGCAGGTAGGCCTGCAATACGATCGTGGCTCGGCCGCGGAACACCGCGTCGTTGCCGCCGACATCCTGTAGTCCGAGCGCCGAGGCCTCGATCAGTGTCTCCGCTCGACGTAGTGCAACGGCTGGGTCGACGCAGCCGGTAATCGGTGACCACCGCGCGTGCGCCGGCCACGCCACCGTGCCGGTCGCGTCGATCACCAGTACCGGCCCGGCGTCCGGCCTGCGGGTGCGGGCCAGCAGGCCCCACTCGGCGAGGTCGTTCTTTGTGGTCGAGGCGATCAGCGCGCCCGGGGCGGCACCGACCTTGTGCACCAGGTCGGTGCGGGACTTGCCCGAGCGGGTCGGGGCGATCGTCCCGGTCGGGGTCTCCAACGACGTCACCAGCCGCTGGCGCTGGGGTCCGCGGTGCAAGGGCACCGCGATCTCCTCGACCGGGGCTGTGCGGCGTTGCTCGTCGGTGAGATCGGCGCGAGTCCAGACGGCGGTCGTGCGCGCTGCGGCGACCGACAGGGTCTTGGTCATGTCGCGGCGGGTCGCATGCCCGGCATCAGTCGGACCTACCCGCCGCCAAACAGGTACCGCGGCACCGACCGTCAGGCCGGCGGCGAGCATGGCGATCGTGGTGAACCAGATGTAGAACGCGAGCTGGTGATTGCTCACGCCGCCGGACCACGGGTTCGGCAGCGCCGCGCCGGGGTCGCCAGCATGGAAGGCGACGGTGAGAACGAAACCCGGCCAGCTGGTGACCGGAGGCCAGGCCCAGGTGCCGGTGTGGAACCCGGTCACCAGAACGGCGGCGGTGACGACGATCGCGCCGAGAGCGCACACGATCGCCAAGGCGGCGACCGCGAGGCCCATCAGGGCGACGTCACGGTCCAGGTTGAGTGTGTCGGTGCGTGTGCGCGGCATGAGCCGCTCCTCCCGTACAGCGGGAGAGCGGCACCACGAGGTTCATCAGAGTGGGCTCCCTCCCGGTGGTGGGGAGGGCGAACTGGGGTCGGCGATCCGGCGAATCGCGACGATCTTCGACGTCCAGGCGGACAGAGGTTCGAGGATGACGCCGGTGCCGGTGTCGTAGGCGTCGACGATCAGTCCGTGCCCGGCATACATCCCCACGTGCCGAGGGACTTTGGCGGTGCCGAGCGACCCGGGGATGAACAGCAGATCCCCCGGCTGCACTTGCTGAACCGAGGAGACGGCGTGACCGGCGTGGACCTGGCTGATCGTGCCGGCCGGGATACCGACCCCAGCAGCGGCCCACGCTGCGAGCATCAGCCCGGAGCAGTCGTAGGCGTTCGGGCCTTTCGCACCCCACACGTACGGCTTGCCGAGCTGGTTGAGGGCGAAGCCGACAGCGGCGCGCTGGCGGACGTCGGTAGGCAGCGTGAACCCGGGTGGCAGCTTCTTCGGGTCCACCTGCCCCGGGTCGCGAGGGACGTCGGATCCGCCCTGGTCTGGGCACAGCGACTTCGTCTGGACGGCCTCCGTGCCACCACCGGGCGTCGGGGGTGGGCTCGGGTTGTCGGGACCGGTCCAGAAGCGGTCGACGATCGCGACGGCGGCCGGTTCGCGCGGGGCGTAGCGGTCCGGGAAGCCGCTGCGCTGCACCGCCTGTTCCGCCTGTCCTGGCGCCATGGTGTCCCAGCCAGGCAGTGCGATCAGGGCGTCGAGAAACTTGCCGGTGGCGTAGACGGGGTCGAGGATCTGCTCCCGGGTGCCCCAGCCTTGGCTGGGGCGTTGCTGGAACACCCCGACCGAGCCGCGGTCGCCGTAGCCGAGGTTGCGCAGCCCGGACTCGACCATCCCTGTGGCGATCGCGAGGACAGCGGCCCTCCGAGGCAGGTGACGTTGCTGCACGACGTCGACGATGGTGCGAGCGATGTCCATCTCGCTGATGCCCAGGTGCTGCCGGTCGACCACAACCTCGCCGCCGCCCGCGCTGCCCTGCTCGCAGCCGCTGAGTTGCGTGATCGTCGCGGTAGCTGCGGGCCCTACCATGAGGGTCAATACGAGGATGGGCAGCAGCACTAGACCGACCAACGCACCGGCCACGCCAGCGAGCATTCCCCTAGGCCTCATGGCGTCGCCGCCAATTCGTTGCTGGATAAAGGATGTGGATTCCGAGTGAGCTGGGCGTTGGTGTCGAAGATCTGCCGCTCAATCCGGCTCAGCACCGTCTGGATCCGAAGCCCGGCCTGGTTCTCGATCTTCCATAGGGCCCGGCCCTGACGATCGTTGGCCCACCCGGTCGTGGCCTCTTGCTCTTTCTCCGACAGAGCAAGGACATCGGCCAGTTCACCTCCCACTCGTGTCGACTGTCCCAGAAGGACACGAATTGAACACAAGGCGAGCAGGTCGCGGGCGATGGCAACTTCCTGGGAGCCGGTGGCGCCGACGGAGAGGAAGTCACCGGGTTTATGGCTGACCAGCACCTGGATCTTGCGTTCCGCACGAGACAGTCGCAGCTCACTGTCCACCGCCTGCACCGCGCGCAGACCTAGGCGCAGTTGGCGCCAGATCTCGTCGCGCACGACGATCCGAAGATCGCCATCCTCCTGCAGATCCGTAGCCAGCGACGACCAGGAGCCGAGACAGGTCAGTGCGACGGCGACAGCCTGGTCGCCGCGGGTACGCAGCCGCGAGAGGTCCAGGCTCTGGATCGGTGCGTCCCAGTCGACGGCGAAGTTCGTCGGCGCGTCGAACAACCCGGCCAGCGGGCCGCTGATCAGGTTGGCCAGCGCATCGGTGATAGAGCGCAAGTGGTCCAGGAACTCCCGGAGGCCGGCAAAGCGCAGGCTTCGCCACAGCTGTTCGTTCGGGTCGGACAGCATCCAGTGGACGTCGGGGATAGTGATCGGTTTGAGGTTGGTGTAGCCGTCGCTGACGCCGACGAGCTGCCGCAGCACCGCCGACAAGGCGGCTTCGTCGGTGACGGTGGGCCGGTAGCCTTGGGCTTCGGCCAGCGCGACCAGCAGCTGCACCCACCGGCCGAGGACCCCGTCGAGCTCCTCGCGCTGACGTGCAACCGACCAGGTGTCCCAGCGTGCGGCTAGCGGGCCGAGGTCGAGGGCGTTGAGGCGGGCAGCGCTGCCGCGACCGAGCATGATCGGCGTGACACCCAAAGCGGTCAGCAAGGGGGTGTATTCGCCTTTGACGTCGCCGGAGATCAGGGTGCGGACGCCGGTGAGCATCATCCGCAGCAGGAACGCCACCACCGTCGAGGACTTGCCCCGGCCGGGCTCACCGAACAGGACCATGTTCGGGTTGGTGCAGACCCCGCGGAGGACGAACTCGACCGGGTGCAGGTAGAACGCGCCGCCGCTGTGGACGTCGTAGCCCATCCGCGCCCCGACCGCCGGCAGCGGACTCGCCGCCAGCAACGGGAACAACCCACCGAGCACGTGCGTGCCGGCCTGATACACCTGCAGCGGCGCCGCCACCGGCGACCACCCGTGCCCGGGCCGGGCGAACCCACGCCGAGGCGCGGCCCGCTGGTTGAGGCGGGTGACACGACCATCTGGACGCAGACGTGCGGGCGAGCGTGTACTGACCGCTGGCCCGAAGGTGGCGAGCAGTTCGGCGACGGTTCGTTCGTCGGCGCGGCGGCTCACGACGCACCGCCGCGGAGTCGGGGCAGCCCCACACCGACCGGTAGCGCGGCGGCGACGAACCCCGCATCTTGGGCCAGTTCCATCCGCAACAGCTGGAAGCGGCCAGCGATGTCGTTCTCCAACTTGGCCGCGTGGTCCTCGACGTTCCAGGTCGCCGGGATCGTGACCGCAGCGGCGACGGCGAAGCGGACGATGCCGTGACCGGCGGCAACCGCATGCTCCTGCGCGCGGGCGCCGCCAGCTTCGCGGGCTTCGGCGGCGCCGGAGTTGAAGCCTTTCGAAGATTTCCAGTCCCGCGCGACACCGGTGCGGAACCGCAGCCGACGTACAGCCTTACGGGACCGGTGCTGGGAGAGGATTTCGTAATGGATCGCGAGGCTGCGGCGCTCGCCGGCGGTCTTGACCGCCAGCAGCCCGCCCAGTGACCCGAACACCGTCCCGGCCTCCGGCATCAACACCGAGTACGACACGGACGCGAAACCATCGTGGTAGTACGCCCGCGCCGACGGCGCCGGCGCGTGCACCGGGCCGGCCGTCGCCCAGCGGACACCCTCCTCGTTGCCCGTCCGATGGCGGCGCGCCGCGAGACCGGCGGCGCTGGCCGGATTGAACCCGGTACGGATCGCCACCGCCAACTCCGGACCCGAGAGCCATTTCGCGCCCGTGGCGCCCAGACTCTTGAGCTTGTCTTCGAGTCCGTCCAGCACCCGGTAGAGCACCGCAGCCCGGCCGGCAACCCCGCCCCCGGCCGCGGCCGCTGGGCGCCGCAGGGCGTCTTCGGTTCCGGAGAGGGTGACGAACACCTCGTGCCGGACAGACACCGCCCCGACCAGCCGGTCCAGCTCCGCGGCCGCCTGGAGCGCGAGCGCAGGCGCACCCGGGACGTCGTGTTCGGCTCGCCAAGCCTGGTAGTCGGCGCCGTCGTCGGGGACAGTCCGCACCAGCAGGCTCATACGGTCGACGACCTCGCGGTGCCCGATCGACAGCAGCAGGTTCCCCAGCCGGTTGGCCCAGCGCTCGCACTGGGCGTCCGAGAGCATCCCAACCCCGGCGTGGGTCAACCGGGCGGTCGCTCCCCACCGGCCCTCGCCAGTGTCGTGGATCAGGCACACCCGGCCAAGATCCCGCAGCGGTGGTCCGTCGGGGAACCGCAGCCGGGCCAGCACCCCGGGCAGATCCGGCTCATCGAGATCGATGGCTTGGCCGGTGACCGCGCGCGACTGCCACCGCGACCAGCCCAGCGCGATGCCGACGCGGTAGAGCAGCAGATGCCCCAGCCACCGCAGCGCCGGGCGACCGCGTACCGGCACCACAACCAGCGCCGCCGCTGTGCCGCAGAGACCGCCCAGTGCCAGCGCCGGCCCGAAGCGTCCGGCGGCGAGCGCGAGAATCACTGGCACGGCCAGCCCGACGCACACGAACGCCTGCACCGGCGTCAGTCCGATGATCCAGCCCGCGCGCTCTCTGCGAGAGAGTCCTTTGTAGATTTGAGTCGCGGTGCTCACAGCAGCACCGCGGCTTCCTCGGCTTCGCCGGCCGCGGCGCCGCCGCCACCGTCGTCCGGCGGTGGACCGCCCCCGGGTTTCGGGACCGGTGGGGTCGGCGGCCCGGTATCACCTGGTGGGTCTGGCGGTGACGACCTGCCGGTGCCATCACCGTCGTCATCATCGATAGGTCCGGACTCGCTCGTACCGCCGATACCATCGGCTTCGGTTGTCGGCGGCTCTGCAGTCTCGGCTGCCGGGTCGGTTCCCGAGTCCTGTGCGTCGCTGCCACTGGTCGCGCCGGAGTCGAGTGCGTTGCCGCCAGAAGCCGCGCCGGCCTCGTCCGTCCCGTCAGGGGCGTGCTCGTCGCCGGTCACATCAGGCAGCCCAGCGGTCGTGTCGTCGTCGGCGGCGGCCTGGTCGAAGCGGTCGACATTCGCCTGCTCCTGAGCATCGTCGCCGTCTTCGTCGTCGCCGTTGGTTCCTTTGCTTTTCAAGTCTTTGCGAGCCATTTTCCCGAACGCGCCCGCCACGCGACCGGCGACGCTGTTGGCGCCGTAGGAGTCCATGCCAGCATCGGCGAGCTTGTCCCGGAACACGCCTTGGGGATCGGAGTCGGGGTCGACGAACGCGAAGAGCTTGAACAGCACCAGCGGCACCAGCAGCGCGACGAACAGCACCCCGATGCCGGCCAGCAGCCCGGACAGGCCCTGCGCGCCGCCGACGATCGCGACCGCCAGCACCAGCACGAAGGCCAGCGCGGGCTTCATCACGACCGCGACCAGGCCCCAGCGGACGACTTTCCAGTACCACCGCGCGGTCGCATCTGCGACCAGCCCCGCCGCGGCGATCGGGATCGTCGCGACCACGACGTAAATCGCGGCTTCGCGGAACACTGCCTCGAACGCGAAGCCCAGCCCAGCCGGGATCACCCCGAAGGCCCCGGCCAAGCCGAGTACAACGTTCTTGACCTCATCCGACAGAGCGTCGGTGAAGCCGGTCATGTTCAACGCATCCCGGAAATTCCCCACCCGCAGCCCGGTCGACAGGATCGCTTCGGTCAGGCCGTCGGCAGCAGCGAGGAACGCCGCGACCACGCTCACGGTGATCGCGAGGGCGATCCCGTACTGGATAGGGCCGGTGATCAGGCGGACGAAGCCGCGGCCGCCGTGCAGGACGGTCGTGATGATCTGCCAGAAGAACATGCCCAGCGCGATGGCTCCGGAGATCCACAGCGTCATCGGCCACAGGATCGAGACCGGGCCGTCCGTGGTGGACACGGTGAGGATGGAGAACTGGTCGACGAGCTGGAACGCGGTCCGCAGGATGAACAGGGCCGCGGCCCAGGTGGCCGCCATCAGCGGCTCGAGGACTCCGCTGGCGAAGACCCCAACCCCATCGCCGGCCAGCTCGCCCAGCTTTTTCAGGATGTCCAGGGGGTTCACCGGGCACCGTCCCTGGTCAGGGGTCGGTAGCCGGCCGCGACCGATTCGGAGCTGCCGGGCCACGCGGAAGCGGCGTAGGCGGCGCGGGCGCCGGGGGCGATGCGCCAGACGGTGCCGGTCCAGCGCAGGGCCTGGCAGTCGCCGATGCCCATGCTCGTGGCTTGGCCTTGGTAGTCGAAGCTCAGCTGCCCGAGCGTGCACACCACCGTGAACCGGCCGTCGTCGGCGGTGCCCTTGATCAGGCCCTGGGTGACCTCGTAGGTCACCGTCAGGCCGGGCTTGAGCTCGCCGGAGCGGATGCCGGCCCGTTCCCGGAAGGAGTTCAGCAGCGCGTAGAGGCCGCTGCCTTGCGGGGCTGGTGCGTGCGGGAGCGCGGATTCGCCGTAGGCCCGCAGGTAGGTGGCAGGGTCACCGCCGCGCAGCGCGGTCTCGTTCAGGTTGGTCAGCCAGCCGAGCGCGCCTTCCGTGGTGGCCGGGAACCCGTCGGAGATCACGCGGTTCGCGATCGGTGCCGGGCGTGGCACGGCGATCGGCGGACCGGCGGTCGTGGTCGTGAGTTCGTGTGGCAGTGCTGCCTCGGGCGGCAGTGTCAGCATGGGGCGGATCGTGAGCGCTGTCGCGTCGTCGACTGGGACCGTGGGTGGAGTCGAGGGCGCGGCACCGGGGGGAACCGTTGACGGGGGCGGCGAAGCCGGTGTTGTCGCCTGCCGGGCAACGAGCACGACAGTGATCGCGGCGATAAGCAGGGCCGTGGCGGTGATCAAGCGGCGCGCTCGGGTGCGGTTGCGTGGCCGTGGTGTGGAGGTGAACATGGCTCAGCCGCCCGCGAAGCTGTTGATGAGCGACCAGCCGATGCCGTAGAGGATCGCGCCGGCGATGGCGCAGAGCATCATGACGAGGCCGACCTTGCCGGCGCGGTGATGGTCGACCCAGCGACCGCCGGCCCAGACGATCAGTCCGATGAAGAATCCGGCGACGAGGGCGACTCCGGCGGCCCACTTGACGTTGTTGAGCAGCCCGAGGATCTTGTCGCCGCCGACCTCGGGCTCTACCGGTGTTGGGTTGGGGATCTGAGCGAGCCAGTCGGTGAAAATGTGCGCGAGCATGCTGCCCTCCGCATCGCACCGCCCGACGTCACGTCGGGCGGGTCAAATGGGAGGGCGTTGAGGTTTTGTCAGCTGAGAGGCGGGATGAACTCAGCCGGTGTCACGGTCGGAAGCACGGCTGTCGCGTTCGCGAGCGATCCGCGGCCACCGCACATGCAGGCGGCGTGTCCGTGGCGGAAGTACACGCCAGGAGCGAAGCAGGTGTTCGGCCGCCGACTGCAGCGCCGGCGGGGTTACGTCCGCGGTGACGCCGCGCACCGCCACCGCACGATCGTGAGGAAAGAACACGGCGTCGGGTAGGAGGATGCTCGTGCGGCGACCTGCGGTGCCCGCGACGCCCTTGGGCCATCGCCGGGCGCCGACGACGAGTAGTTGGGTGGGCGGGGTGACCGCATTGGCACGCACCCACGGTTCCAGGCGAGCAAGGACCTGTTCGGCGTGTGCGAGCCCGGGCACCGATGGCCGCACCACCAGCGCGGGAATCGGTGACGGGCTACCGACGCGCAGCCACTGTCCCGGTCCGAGGGCCGGGTCGGTCGCCAGGCGCCACGGGTCGTGGCCGATGTCGACCACGGTCACGTCGAGGCTGCGGCTACCCGGGTGCCAGAACGGGGGCGGTGGGAATATCACTGGCTCTGCGGCGGACTGCGACACATCAAGGCGCGCCAGAACAGCGCGGGCACGCCGAGAGAATCGGATCCCGGCCGCGGGTCCAGGTCCGTCCCGCCGTGGTCCGTCGGCACGCGCGGCGCGGCCGAGTCCGGATCGGACCGGATCGCCGGCGTCGATCAGTAGCACCGACCGTCCCGCCAGCTGGAGAGCGTCGGCGATCGCGACGGCGATACTTGTCGCGCCGGCCCCAGGAGAGGCGGCCAGAATCGGCACGATGCGGCCGAACACCGTCCAGTCGACCAGCTCGATCGCGAGGTCCGTGAGTGTGGATTGCTGCGGTTCGGTAGTCGGCGTGTCCACACGGGAGCGAACGTCCGAATGCCGATCTTCGGATGCGGTCATGACGGGCCTCCCCTCAGCGGTGGTGCGCCGGTGAAGGGTGCGGCGGTCGCAGCGGGACCGTGCTCCAACCCCCTGGTCGGGGTGGCGTGGGTTGCTTTCTCTCGACATTCCGAAGATACTCGCAACAAGTGTGGTGCCTACTTCGATAGTAGACGCAAGCTGCGATGTGTCAAATGTCTGCTAACGCAGTCCAGCACCGCACGCTCGCTGGTGTCGACGCGCGATGGGGGCAGACCATGGAACGAGCATCCGACGACGAATCGGAGCCCGACGGGGACGAAACGGTCTCGGGTCCATCGGCTGAGCTACTCTCACCGATCCCGCGCCGCAGGGCAGCCGCTCAGCAGGAACTCACCGTCGCACTGCTGAATCTCGACACCTTTGGTGAGCGGCTCACGTTCCTGTTCGACCACGCCTCGACCTACTACCTCCTACGTGGTGAACCCGTCGTCGATCCCGACGCGATCGACCGTCTTACCGCTGAGGGCGATCCGACATTCCTGAGCTTCACCGCGCGGCCACCGCTGGTCGCCCAGTGGGTGCGGGACCGGACTGGGTTGCCGCTGGCCGAGCAGGCCCTACGCAACTTCAAAACCGGCATCCGGCAGAACAGCCGCCCGGGGATCACGGACGCACTGGCCGAGTTCTGGCGGATTCACCACAAGCTGCTCAACCCCACTGTCCCCGCCAGCGACTTCGCACCACCCGAGGACGAAATCGCCCGCAAAACCCACGCGCTGGTGACCGAGCTCGGCCTGGTCGGATTCAACGCACGCGACATCACCAGCTCGATCGACGACGCTCCCGAGGTCGACCGCCAGCAGCTGCTGCAGGTAGTCGAACAGATCGCACGAACACGCCGCGCCGCACGCGACAACCCCGCCTCCTGACTTCCTCGGTCTACTGACTCAGCGACCCCGCTTCGCTGAACCTGCCGCGCTGCGTGCTCATGTCCGCGGCCATGTGCCGCACCCGGCGGTGGGTGAGCGTTTCTCCGATAGCGGCCAGCCACCTGGTCCGGGCCAGGTCGTCGACATGAAGGCGTTCGGTCTCCGGCCACCACGCGACGGACTCCGCCTCATCACTGTCGCGGCAGTAGCCGTTGGAGAGGTGCTCCGCGGACGGCTGTGACAGGTGCGCGACGACGATGGAGATCGCGATCTCGATCTCGACAGCCGTCGCCGTAGGGTCGGCGACATGGACGTAGAGGGCAAGGTCTCGTAGGTGATCGCGTATCGCACGGCGCGTCTGGTCGTCGATTAACTGCTCGACGATCAGGAGGGCATCCTCGATCTCGACCAGCATTTGGGTCAGGGTCAGTGGGGGCTGACGGCGGTGGGCGAGCAGCACCCGGACGCGCTTCCACAGGCGCTCGATCGCGGCTTCCCGGCGCTTCGTGCGGCGCCGGTCCAGCCAGTCGAACAGTCGCCGGGTCGCCGTGGCGAACAGCGACCCGGCGACGAACAGGACCAGGCCTGCGGCGTCGGTGAACACTGCGAAATGCGTACCGCGGGGCGGATGGTGCGGCTCGAGCAGCAACCGGAGCACGACACCGAGGCGCCAGGACAGTCCGACCAGCGACACCGCGACGCCCATCTGGGCCAGGGCGACGCCGCCGCGCACCCCGGCCACCTCACCCCGCGCCACCATGGTCAGCCCCAGCAGGAGCAGCGCGAGCCAGCCGACCATGTAGGCCAGATAGATCGCGCTGTAGAGCTGCGAGGACCACGTAGGGTTTCGGGGCGACCCGAACCAGGACGTATGGGCCCCGGCCAGCACGTACAAGGTGACCATCGCCGCGGCGCAGGCCGCGAAGATCGTGACCACCGCCGGCATCGGGAGACGAAGCTGCCCCAGGGTGTGCAGGAACCCGGCGGTGAACACCATGGCTGCCATTGCCAACACGTTGTGGACCACGATCGCAGCGTTGTGCAAGCCGGTCAGGTGATCGACCCAGTCCAAGGTCATCGGGTCCCCGGCAGCCAGCGACACCGCCATGCAGGCGACGCCGACGGTCAGGAAGTGCCGACTGAGCGCGTAGCCGCTACCGCGGTTGACCAGCGCCTTGCGAGCTGCCTCGATCACGCCCGCGGCCGCAGCGCCGAACCAGAGGCACGAGACCGCGTCAGGCATCTGCGCACAAGTGCCGCCGAGACCCGAACGCCGCACGCAGAGCCGTCCGCCCTGGTGGCAGCCGATCGCGATGGCGCACCGCCCCAGCCTTCACGTGTTCCCGCAGCAGGCACGCGAACTGCTCGGCTTCGACCTCCCGGCAGTCATCAGGGCGCGTACGACGGCCGCAGGCATAGTCACCGGGATGGCCGAGCATCCAGTGCCCGACCTCGTGGAAGGCAATGTGGGCAGCGTGCGCCGGCACAGCCTTCCCCGTGACCATCAGCCAGCACTCCTCACGCGAGCGCGCCAGCAACCCGCTGGCCCCACCGCGTCTCGTCGGCAGCCGACCCAAGACCACCGACATGCCGCGTTGCCGTCCCACCGCATCGAGGAAGGCACGCAATTCGAATGGATGACGGATCGGCAGCGTGCCGATGATGGCTTCGCAGCGCCGAACGAACTCCTGATCCCCGTGTTCTGTGGTGCTCAACGTTCACCCCTGTGTATTCGACCGTCCAGCCGGTCCCTGCCGGCACCCCTTACCCGCCCCGGCCCTGTCGATCTTCATCGCAGCAGGTCAGAACGTTGCAGCCATAGTGACGGACACGCTCCGCAATCGCGGTACCTTCTCACCACATTCGGCCCACATGTCGGCGATGCGGAGTCCACATTCTTTTCCACATCGTCCCGCTAGGCCCCTTGACCTGCACCATTCACGGCCAGTAGCCAGATGGATATGGTTCTGCAAACGGGGGGCGCCGCGGCGCAAGATTCAGGGACCGATCCGAGGGATCTGGCGTGGTCGTTCAGCCACCTCGATCCCGCCATCGCCGAAACCGCCTACGACACGCTGGGAGCGATCCGCCGCGGATGTCCGGTGGCGCGCAGCGGCGAGCTTGACGGTTTTGTCCTGGTCACCGGGTACGACGAGATCCGGGAGGCCGCGCGCGCCTCGGACCGGTTCAGCGCGCACGTCGACGGGCTGGGCGCGGCGGCGGTGGTCACCGAGATGCGGGAGGCCGTCGCGCCGATGTTCGAGACCGACGAGGAGCATCACCACCAGTGGCGACGGCTGCTGCAGGACTTCTTCACTCCGGCGGTCGCGGCCGAGCAGGAGCAGTACGTCCGGGCGGTCTGCCGGGAGGTGCTGCAGGAGCTGATCCCCCGCAGCGAGGCCGACCTGGCCGAGGCCTATACCCAGCAGGTGCCGCCGCTGGTGATCGGGCGAGTACTCGGTTTCACCGAGCTCGAGCGGGCGTGGCTATCCGAGCATGCCCGTGCCTTCTACGGTGCCGAGACGCTCACTGAAGCCCGGCAAGCCGGCCAGATCTACGCGGACTTCCTGCTCGAGCACATCCACGAGAGCCGCGCTCATCCCAATCGCGACCTGCTCTCGCAGATGGTGTTCAGCGAGGTCGACGGACGGGCCGCACGCGATGACGAGCTGGTCAAGATGACGATGCTGATGGTCGCCGCCGGGCATCTGACCACCGCAGACGCGTGTGCCACCGCGATCCTCGTGCTGCTGGAGAACCCGGTGCTGCGGGAGCTTGTAGCAGCCGAGGCGGCAGCGCTGGAGGCGTTCGTGGAGGAGCTGGTCCGCTACGAGCCTGCGGTCGCCGCTACCGGGCGCACCGTGACCACCGAAACGGAACTCGGTGGCGTGCCACTGTCACCCGGAGATCGGCTGCTGCTGGCATGGGGCAGCGCCAACCGCGACGAACGCGTCTTCGCCGATGGCGACGTGTTCCGTCTCGACCGCGACGGCGCCGCGCCCCACCTCGGATGGGGTGCCGGCGAGCACCGCTGCCTCGGCCGGCATCTTGCCCGCGTCGAACTGCGCGTCATGCTCACGGAGCTGCTGCGCGCGCTGCCCGGGCTGCGGCTGCAGTCCGGCGCCGCGGTGCGACGGACGTTCGGGGTCATCCGCGGCGTCGCTGCCTTGCCGGTGCAGTGGGAGCGCAGGTAGGCGCGGACCGAGCCTGGTACCACTCGGCGAGTTGTCTGCGACCGTCCAGGCCCAGCAGGTCATAGATCGTGCTCAGTTCGTTCTCGACCGTACGAGTGGAGAACCGCACGACGGCTGCGATCTGCGGATTCTTCAGCTTCCTCGCGACCAGCTTGGCGATCGTCCACTGCCGCTCGGTCAAGGCCGGCTCCGGCGGAGAGTCGGCGTCGCCGAAGGCGAGAGCCACGATCTGCTCGTCGGCGAGCCTGCTGCCCTCGCGGTAGGCCGCCGTCGACTCCACCGGTCCGAGCACCAATGCGATCGCGGCTTTTGCCTTTCCACGGTGGTACCTGAAACCAGCCAAGCCGTTGAAGTGGACGCCGTGGCGGGCTTGCAGGCTGTCCGAGCCGCCGATCCGCCGGGCTGCGCCGACGTAGTCGCCGTCGCTCGCCAGTTCCCAGGCATTCCTCTCGACCCACCATCCCGGCCCCCAGAGGTCACCGAGGGCGATCTGGCGGCGCAATGGCTCGGGGTTGTCGGTCACGGGCTCGGAGCACTCGGGCAGCCCGCGCGTCCACTCCGCCCACGTCAAGGCCCACTCGGCGCCGCCGCGGCTGGCCTGGGCCACGCAGCATCGCGACATTCGGTCCGCTTCCTCGGCGGGCCCGAGCAGACCCGCCGTCATGGCGTGAAACAGATCCGCCATGTACGCGGCCACGTTGGCTCCCGCAGCGCGGAACCCCGCGCTGGCAGCCGCCAGCTTCACGAACCCGCTCCGCAGACCCAAGGCCAGTGCCTCATAGGTGCCCTCCGCGAACTGGACGGCCGGGGCGTCGCCCTTGCCTGCCTTACGAGCCAGGTGCACGCACTCGTCCAGGAGTTCTTTGCCGCGTGCTTGTTCGCCGAGGGCGATCCAGACCCAACTGACCATCGCCAGTGCCGAGATCCGTACGTCTGAGGCGACCGCCGGTCCATCGCGCAGCAGATCCTCGACCTGGTGGCAGACCTGGATCTCGGTGGCGAAGAAGAACGGTGCCCGCGTCAGGAGCACATCCACCATGATCGCCAGGCCGCGCTCGACGTCGTCGTGCTCCGCACACCACGCCACTGCCGCGATGATGTTGCGGGACTCGGCGTTGACCAGGTCCAGCCACCGGACCTCCTCAGGCCCGAAACATCGTTCGGCCGCGCACCTGACCAGCCTGGCCACCCAGCTGCAGTGCCGTTCGCTGATTTCGTCGAGCTCGCCGAACGTGCTCAGGCTGCGCCTGCCGTACTCGCGCAGAAAAGTGTGCTGGCGGTAGCGCGCATCGGCGGAGGCGCCTTCGATGATCGAGTGCCGCACTAGGTGGTCCAGTGCCGAGAGGATCTCGTCACAGTCGATCAACTCGTCCGCGCAGACCTGTTCGGCGGCCTCGAGAGTGAATCCGCCGGTGAAGGCCGTCAATCGTGCCCAGACCCGCTGTTGCTGCGGTGAACACAGATCCCAGGACTCGGTGATGGCGATGTCGAGCGCGAGGTGGTGCGAGGGGATCCCGCGCGCACCGGCACCGTACTTCAGCGACTCTCCGCCCTGAAGCCGGTCGAGGACCACCGCCGGTGCCCGGCCCGCGCCCAGCTGGGCCGCGATCAGTTCCAAGACCAGCGGCACACCTGCCGACCAGCGCACCAGATCGACGATGGCCGACCAGTCGTCCTGTTCGGTCAGCGGCCGCCCGGCCGTGACAGCGCGGTCGGCCAGGAGCCGGACTGCCTCGCTCCGCTCGGCCGCCGCGCGGTCCGCGTGCTCGGCGGGAGTTGACAATGGGCCCAGGTGCACCCGGTGCTCGCCCTGGACGTCCAGGTATGCGCGACTGGTGGCGATCACCTGCACGGTGGCGGTTTCGGTGATGATGCGGTTGACCAGGTCGGCGACGGTGTCCAGCACTTGCTCGCAGTTGTCCAGCACGATCAGCACGCGTCGATCATGGACGTGCTCAATCAGCACGTCGACAAGGTCGGCACTCGGCTGGTGATGCGAGATGCGTAGTGCTGCGATAAGCAAGTTGCAGATCCGGTGCAAGGTGTCCGGCGTATTCGCATTTACACCGAGCTCTGCGAGCCGGATGAATACGGCCGCGTCGTAATGCTCGTTCATCTGCATGAGCACTTCGCCGGCGAATCGCGTCTTACCGACCCCGGGTGAACCGGTCAGAGTCACCGTCCGATCGCCGGCGTTCAGCCGCTCGCACACCCTCACCAACTCGCGGGATCGCCCGAAGAATGTCGTCAGGTGGACACCGGCAGGCGGCTGACCAACTGATCTGCGAATGCGGCTATCCACCGCAACGGCTGCAGTTAAGCCGGCCGGCACCGGCCACAGGATTCGGTCGCCTCAAGGTCTCGCGCACTTCCCCTCCTCGCACCACCGCGTCCCGTCGGTTCGATCGACGGGACGGCGCTCACTCCGCTCGTGCCACTCTCCGTGGCAGCTGTCGTACCACCCGTGGCCTGCGAAGATCGACCATTCGACAACCAAGCACCCGATTGGGTTAATCCTCAACGTACTGTCCGCGTCGAAGCAACACCGGACCGTGAACGACCGTTTCACTCAGTCGACAGAAACCGGCGCCGCGACCATGCTGACGGTGCGAACCCGCACAACTACTTGCCGCAACAGTCTGCAGCACTGCCGATACGCGCATGACTATTTGAACAACAAGACCACCACAAGCGTTTGACTTTTCTTCGGAACTGGTTAGTGTTCGTCACAACAAGGCAGACTCGTGCTCCACCCTGGGGAGGCGTGGAATCCAGCGCGGTCAGCCCGACACGTAGGGACATTCTCGTGTTTCCACTATTCACTCCGCGCCGTGCACAGATCGCCCGCGGACCGCCCGTGCCGCGCTCTCGACAGTAGTACATCGTCACGCGTCCGACGCTGCTTCGGGATTCCCGATCAGCGACCTCCACGGTCGGTCCACACGGCCGACCTTGTGGCCCTTGACGTCTCCGCTCAGCCCACTTCGCGCATCCCTGGCTGCGGCACGAGGCACACCCTTCAGCACGGTCGTTGCTCGACTGACACCGTGTTGGATGGATTCCCTTTGTATTCAAGGAGAAACCTCGATGCACAGCCGTCTTTGGCATGTCCTCGCCGCGACCGCGGCTCTACTCTCCTCCGCAACAGCCACCGCCGTCGCAGCACCCAGCACCTCTGCCGGCGACACCGGTGATCGCGCGCAGATCGCCTGGAGCATCCCCGGCTGGGCCAACGCTCACACGGAAGTTGCCCGCGCCAACGGAAGCACCGTCCGGCACATTCAGGTCGCCCTGGCACTGCGCGATCAGACTGGCGCCGAACACTTCGCCGCCCAGCTGGCCACATCGGGCAGTGCGGAGCACGGCAAGTTCCTGTCCTCGCAGCAGTTCCTTGACCGGTTCGCCCCCACCCAGGACACCGTCGATCAGGTGTCACACTGGCTGGCCGAGCAGGGCCTGCATGTGACCGGGGTCAGCGGCAACCGACACTTCGTCGACGCCGACGCCCCCACTGCGGTCCTGGAGTCGGCGTTCGGCACCCGGATCTCCGCTTTCCGCGCCCGCATCAACGGTGCGGTCCGCACCCTGACTGCACCTGCGTCACCAGTGACCGTGCCGACCTCGCTGCGTGCCTCGATCACCACGGTCCTTGGCCTGGACGACAGCACCGCCCTGCTCAAACCCCAGCACACCCGCCCGGTCGCAGCCGCGGCCGAACAGCACTGCGCGCGCTGGTGGGGCGAACAGACCAACACCGACGTCCCGCAGAAATACCCGGCGGGATTCCAGTCCAACTCGCTGTGCGGCTACACCGGCACCCAGATCCGCGCGATGTACAAGCTCGACAACGGCAACACCGGCGCCGGCACCACGATCGGCGTGGTCGGCGCTTACAACTCCGACACCGTCGTCGCCGACACCAATAAGGCCGCCGCCCAGCTCGGCGTGCCCCCGTTCGCCGCTGGGCAGTACAGCGCGGTCCTGCCCCAGGGCGGATTCACCGACGCGACCGAGTGCGGTGCCGACGGATGGGCCGCCGAGCAGACCCTGGACGTGCAGGCCTCGCATACCATCGCCCCGGGTGCGAAGATCCGTTACTACGCCGGGAAGACCTGCATGGGTACCGGGATCTATGACGCGTTCAACCAGGCCGTCACCGACAACGCGGTCGACATCATCAGCAACAGCTACGGCAACGCCGACGGCGAAGCCTCGCTGCCTCCGGCTGCGCGGGACCAGTTCAACAGCATGGCGCTGCAGGCCGCGATCCAGGGCCAGACCATCACCGTGTCCACCGGCGACGCCGGCAACAACTCCGGCCCCGTCGGCCATGCGACCGTGAGCTTCCCGTCCTCGAGCCCGTGGGTCGTGGCGGTCGGAGGCACTAGCGTCGGATTGGACCAGAATAACCAGGCCAAGGTGCTGACCGGGTGGGAGAACAGCGGCAACACCCAGTCCGGCAACGGCTGGGCGCCGCAGCAGGATGCCGACGGTCCGTTCGCCTCTGGCGCCGGCGGCGGCACCTCGGCGCTGTATGACGCGCCGGACTGGCAGGCCGGCGTCGTCTCGGGCAACGGCGGGAAGCGAGCCGTCCCGGACATCGCGGCGCTGGCCGACTCCTACACCGGGATGCTGGTCGGACAGACCATCAAGGGTCAGTTCGGAATCGGCTCCTACGGCGGCACCTCACTGGCCTCACCGCTGATCGCCGGGCTCGTCGCCGACGCCCAGCAGGCCCGCTCCGGCGCCGCCCGCGCCGGGCTGCTCACGCCGGTCCTCTACAGCCTGCGCGGGTCAAGCGCGATCACGGACGTCACGCCGCAGAAGGCAGGGGTCTGGACGCCGATGATGCACGCCTTCGGCGGCGTCGCCGTCCCCGGCGGACAGGGCAGCTACCTGATCGACTTCGACGCCCGCCCGCAGAACCTCCAGAGCGCCCCCGGCTGGGACAACGTCACCGGCCTCGGCACCCCCGACAGCGGCTTCATCTCCGCACTTTCCCAGTAACCACAACTTCTTTCCGCGGTAGGCCCGTTCAACAGCGGGCGGGCCTACCGCGGCCTCCATCGACCTTGAGGAAGGACTCGTCATGTCCGAGATGCCACCGCCGGCGCCGAATGGGTGGCGGGTGCTCGCGCTCTGGCTGGCCGGGATCGCGCTGGTAGGCACCGCGTGCGTGTTGCTCGCACCGTCGCCATCCACGCCCGGCGCCGCGCGCGGTACCGATCCGGTGGAGCTGGGAGTCGAGCTGGAGGCCCCGGTCGTGGCGGCCCGGGTGGTCCCGAACCTTGCCGGGCTACCCGAGGCCAGCACCTTCGGCACCGTCGCGAACGCTCCGCAGGACGCGACGCCGGAAGAGGTCCCGGACGGGCAGCTCGTGCACCCGACCACCCCGGTGCCGGTGTTCGACCAGCCTGGTGGTGCGGCCATCGCGATCCTGCCGACCACGCAGCTCGGGTCCGACACGTGGGTACCGGTGATCGCCGACGGACCGGGCTGGATTCAGGTGCTGCTGCCCTCGCGGCCCAACGGCTCCACCGGCTGGCTGTCCACCCAGGACACCACGCTCGACAGCCGGTCCACGTCCGACCGGATCGTCATCGACCGGGCCGCGTTCCGGCTCACGCTCTACCGCGACCACCAGCAGATCGGCACCTGGACCGTCGGCGTCGGCACCCCTGCCGCGCCAACACCGGCCGGGCGGACCTTCGTCCTGGCCTCGATGACCGACGCGAAGCAGAAGTTCAGCCCGGTGATCTTCCCGCTGGGGATCCACTCGGCCACGTTCACCACCTACGGCGGCGGGCCTGGGACCACCGGCATCCATGGCTGGCCCACCACCGATGTATTCGGCCGCCCGTCCAGCGACGGATGCATCCGCGTCCCCGCCGACGCCCTCGCCACCTTCACCAACCCGGCCGAACCGGTGCCCATCGGCACCCCGGTCCTCATCCGCTAACCCAACCACACCAACACTTCTGGAGAGACCAGACATGAACACCACCCGTACCGCCCTCGCTGCCGCCGGAGCCGGTGCGCTCCTCATCGGCACTTTCACCACGCTCGCCTCCAGCTGCACCCCCGCGACCGCAGCGCCGCCCGCCCTGGCAGCCGCCGCGGCGACGTCGACCGCGACCGGGATCTCCGTCTCCGGCGGCGAGCACCTCTCGGCCCGGCCGAGCGTGTCCAGCAGCGGCGCGATCAAGACCGCCGGCGGCTCGGTGTCCAGTCCCAGCGGCGCGGTCGTTGCCAGCGGCATCAGCCTGCACGCCGGCGCTGGATTCGCCGAAGCCCGCGTCGCGTCGGTGCGGGTCGGCGGGACCACGGTCGGGCCGTTCACCGCGACCTGCCGCAACGGCGCCATCACCACCAGCGCCCCCAAGGGCGGCAGCGGCAACCTCAAGGTCACCGGCGGCGGGCACGGCACAGCCGGGGTCATCACCGTCACCACCAGCACCGCCCCCACCCGCACGAACGGGTCCGGAGGGCCGACATCGGCCATGCCGACCGCAGGCACCGCGATCACCGTGACGGTGGCGACAGTCAGCTGCGGAGCCGGAACCCCGCCGCCGCCGACGGGCAACCCGCCCACCGGCACCCGCCCGGCCCCGACGCACAAGCCTGAAGCTCCAGGGACATCGCGGCCGGGCGTGCCGGGCCAGCGGCACCAGCAAGGCGACAACCCGGGCGACCGGTCCGCGCCCAAGCCGCAGCCGAAGCCCGGCCACGTCGCCGTCACCGGCTAACCACCGGCTGCGCGGGCCCGCGCCTCCACCTCCAACCCTCCAGCGCGGGCCCGCGCACCCTCGTCGCTCCCACGTCCCCGCCGGGCGGCCCCTCCCCACGCCCGCACCACCACTCAACCCATCCGACTCACCCACCAGGGGAGATTCTCATGTCCACACTCGTTTTCAGCCACGCCAGCCACGACTACCTCGACACTGGCATGCCCGAGGACGTCCGGGCCGTGCACTTCGTCGGCTCGCTGCCCGCCGTCCTGACCGGCGACCACGCCGCGACGATGCAGTGGTTCCTCGACCACAGCACCGACACGTCGTTGACCGGGCTGCCCTGTGATCCAGACCCGCGGTGGATCATCGACTGGCTCGACGGCCTCGCCGCCGTCGACGCCCTCGAACCCGTCCGCACCGGCGCATCCGCCGACTACGACGACATGCCGACCTACCGCCTCAAGCACTGCCACTGGCTCGAATCCGACGACCTCAGCCTCGGCCGCGCCGCACACACCGACGCCGTCATGGCCGCCCGCGCCCAGCTGCACGACGACCGCGACCTTCCACCGCACCAGGTGTCGATCCCGAACCCCTACGACCTGTCGCTGTTCACCTTCGGCAGCCCGGGTGCCGCGGTCACGCACCTGCCGGTGTTTCGCCAGGCAGTGCTCGACGACGTCCACACCATCCACAGCCGATATGGCGGCCAGGTCGTCTTCCAGCTCGAGACCCCCGCGGTCCTCGCCACACTGGACCGCACTCCGCGGCCGCTGTGGCCGGCCGCGGTGCGGGCGCTGGCCAAGCAGGTCGCGCGCGTCTTCGCCGACGGCCCGCGCGAGGCGACGTGGCGGATCCACCTCTGCCACGGCGACCTCGGCCACCAGCCCCTGTTCGCCCTCTCCGACCTGGTACCTGCGGTGCAGTTCCTCAACGCGCTGCACAAGCAGCTGCACCGGCTGCGGATCCCGATGCCCGCCGTGCACATCCCGATGTGCACCGGCACCGACGCACCGCCGACTGACCCGCGGTTCTACCGGGCGCTGCGGCACCTGCGCCGCGACATCGACGTCATCGCCGGCCTCGTTGACGAAACCCACCCCAAGGACTCCCGCACCGCGCTCGGACTCGTCGAAACCGAACTGAACCGGCCCGTCCTCGCGGTCGCCGCGGCCTGCGGCCACGGCCGTCGACTGGTTCCCGAGGCAGTCGCCAACGCCGCACTCGCGTGCGAACTCGCTCATCACACCACCGACACCCCGGCCCGCTGACCCCACGGAAAGGACCGCCGAGATGGACACCACAACCACGCCGATACCGCCCGCAGCCGGGAACCTGACCGGCGAAGACGAGACGCTCAAGCCAATCCTGCGCACCGGGATCGTGCCCACCCGCGCGCTCTCCGGTGGCCGGATGCACCTGCCCGGCGCCACCACCCTCGCCCCTCAACGCCACGACACCACCGAGACCGCGATCGCGATCATCAGCGGCCACATCGCCGTCCTCTCCGGCAACGCCATGCAGCCCTTCCATCCGCGCGCGGGCGACATGATCTACATCCCGCCGACGCTGCCGTACGCGGTGGTCAACCTCAGCAACAACGCCTCCGTCCTCGCCTTGGTCTTCCGCACCGACCCCGGATTCAGCACCGACGTGCACCGGATGCCCGAACTCGACCAACAGGTCCGCGAGCAGATCGCCGACCTACGCCGCGCCCACCACAAGGCCCTGCTCACCCGGCGCAACGGCCGCGCCCGCCGTCCCTAGCCCAGCTCGTCTCGTCAACGACGCCCCAGCATTCACGCCACATGCCGGACCATCCCGGCACCTCCCCGTCACCCGGCGTGCCAAACCACCCGCTCGACCGGGGAGACCCCATGCGCACCTGGATCACCGACACCACCCGCGACCTACTCGACGATCCACCACCTGGCGGACCGGTCACGCTCGACGAAATCTCCGCCTGCGCCGGCATCACGATCCACCACCTGCGTGCCTACTACGGCTCGGTCGACGCCGTCATCACCGATCTCACCGCCGGCGCATCTATCGCTGCCCGGTCTAGGCGGTGCTGACAATGCAGTGGAAGAACTTGCATATCCGCGGCGTCGGAGCTGCCCTCGGCGACATCGTCGCTGTCGAGGACCTCGAGCCTGCGCGGACGCTGCACGAGGCGACCAGCCAGCGCGGTGTGTCGATCGCCCGCAACAGCACTGGAATGGACTTGGCGATCCGCGCCGGCCGCAACGCCCTCGCCAGCATGGCCATGACCACCACCGGCCCGCTGCCCGTCCCCGACATGCACTTCCACGCCGCGATCTGGCGCGGCAGCCGCGGCATCGACTTCTGGTCCCGAGCCGCCTACGTCCGCTCCCGTCTCGGCCTGCCCGCCGGCCGCGGCATCGCCACCGAGTTCAACGCCATGAGCAACAGCCTCGTCGGCGGCATCGACATCTCCGCCCGCGTCCTCGCCGGCAGCCCCGACCTCGACACCGTCCTGCTCACCGGCGGCGAAACCTTCGGCCCACCCGCCTTCGACCACCTCACCGCCGACCACGGCATCGCCTACGGCGACGGCGGCTCCGCCCTCATCCTCGGCCGCCACCGCGGCCTCGCCCAGATCCTCGCCACCAGCTCCTACACCGACCCCACCCTCGAACAGCTCCACCGAGGCAACGATCGGTTCCTCCCCGCCGGTACTACCGAACTCGGCATTGAACGCATCCACGAACGCAAACGTCAGTACACCGACGTCGTCGGCGCCGCCTCGGTCACCCGCCGCAACCACGAGGGCGTCCGCGCCGTAATCGACGAAGCACTCCACGACGCCAACCTCAGCCTCGACCAGCTGCGCTGGGTGCTGCTGCCGCACTACGGCCGGCACCTGCTCGACACCCACTGCCTTCGACCCCTCGGCATTACGACCGACCGCACTTTGAGCCACGCAGGGGACCAGTGGGGCCACATCGGTCCCAACGACCAGCTCATCGGACTCACCCACTTGCTCACCCGCGGCGCCGTCGCCCCCGGCGACCACGTCGCGCTCCTCGGCATCGGCATCGGCATGACCTGGACCGCCGGGATTGTCCGAATCGACTCGGTCCCAGACGGCCTGAGTGCACTCGCGCCGCCCCTGCGCTGGCCCTGGCGCAGAACAGAGCGCCAGCAAGAACCCGCAGCGGACTGACCGACTTACAAGCGCCCAGCCAGAGGAACCAAATGGCAAACCTCTACTCCCCGACAGACCTGGACCGCGCTCTCTTTCAGGCGCCCTTCATCGTCATCAACGCCGACAACGCTGTACACGGTATTGCCTACGAACTCGATGAAGCCGTTCACATCCTCAACACCGAGGCCGCCGCGCGATCGCTCGTCGGCACGTTGCGCCCGCCGATGTTCGCGATCGACATCGACCCCGACGACACCGGAGCAACTCCCGAGGCGGGCGACGCCGTCGCCGAACAACTCATCCTCTGGGCCGACCGTTACGGCCTTCCATGGCTACGCCGTGACTCCGGGCGCGACGGCCACGCTCACCTCGTCATCAAGACACCCGATTGCCTTCGTCACGAACTCAACGCTGTCGCGAACGCTGTCGCGATCCGACAAAACGTCGCAACAACGGTACGGACCTCGCTGCGGCTGACTTCGGCACCTCATCGACACAGCCTTCCCTGTCCGCTTCGGGGAGGCACACTGGTTCTCAACGATCTCCCACCTTCAGCGACGACGAAGCGCCGCCCAAACCGCACACTGAGCGCTCCACCACGCGCCTCGTACAGCGGACCCAGCAGGTCCGAAGGCGAATACGGGCATGCGTTGGCGCTCGCCCGCGCCTGCTTCACGAGCCTTCAAGCCTGGGCATACGCAAACCTCGCCGGCACGAAGGCCCGCGAGATCGGCGAGACTGCATGGCGGCGGTGGATCTGGGCGCCTGCAACCACGGTCGTTGCAGCTGAACGACATCTCAGCGAGCGTCAAGCGTGGCAGATATTCCGCGACGCCTCACCTATCCAAGCTCGGCATCTCGGGCAAGCCGGCTGGCACTACACCCGCTGGCTTCCTGCCGTCGATCAAGCCGCGCAGTTTCGGCCACGCCGTAGATCGCTGCACCGAACGCAGCTGGCCCAGCCAGCCAGCGACGCCACAGCCAACTCCAAGGCGAACAACGAGGCAATGCAACACGCAATCGACGCGTTGCTCAGCAAGTCATCGTCGGGCAGCCGGATCATACGGTCATCGCCGACTGAGCCGGGCGTGCAAGTTCGAAGCATGCGAGCCGCCCTCGCAGCACTGGCCCACGCCATCGCCGTAAAGGACGGATCGATATCCGTCAGAGAGTGGGCCGAGAGGTCCCACCTCGATCCCAAAACGGTGCGACGAGCACGGGACGTAGCTCTTAAACTCGGCATCATCAAGTTGACACAGCAATACCGAGGCGGAAGTCACGATTCTGATGCATTCACGTTGCCAAAGACAGATCTCCGAACTTCGCATCTTTCGAGCAAAACTTCCCCCACTTCGTACACCCCCAAGACTGGCAACGCTAACGTCTCACGGCTGCAAGCGCAGCATCACAAAGATCGCATCGCCTGGACCACATACCTCTCGACGACAAACGAAACGAAGCGCACAAATACCAGTTCAACATTTTCACAAAAACCTCCCCGGTTGATCGCGTACGAGGAGGAAGTACATGTCTACAAATATCGAGGCAGAGCCCCATCGGTATGCACTGATACTTCCATCAATGCACCTACCTTTCCACTCCAGAGAACTACTAGAACAAGCCCTAGCTCGTTCCGGTCGAGTCGGTCCAGTGTTCATTCTGCAAACTGGACAACTCTTCTCTCCACTACCCGCGAGGCGAACTTCCTACCAAGTCCAGTCAGATCACTTGATCGAGTGGACGATCGAGAACCTACTCCATCCCATTCGAGCCCACTTCACAGGGCCACTTATTATCGCGGCAGCAACCCCGGATACACCGCCCTACAGAGCACTTCGACAAGTCCATATCCCCGGGCTCCAGATAAAGATCATGAAGACGCCGTTCTTTATTGCCCCAGGCTGGCTCGTAGCGGATGACGCCCCCCAGAATACCAACCAACATATCCCCGGACGCGACAACCTGCGACACGCGATGCTGTCCAACTCTTCCATACTTTCCGGAACAACCAACACTTTGACCGACCTGCGACATACCGTTATCCATCGCGATCACACTCATAACACTGTGCGAGCAGTCGAGATCGGCACGCTTGCCGACATCAAGCTCGCGCGCAAAGCAGGCCACAATACCCAAGGCTGGCGGAACGGATTCGCCACAATCCGACTGTGCGATAGCACCCTCACCATTGAAGCCTCACATTAAGTCGATACCCTGGCAACGAAATGAATGGCAGCCAACCTCACCGAAACGATCACTCGACGGTCCAGCTACGATCACATCATCGCCGCAGTATTGCAGCGAGACTAACCTTCACCGCTCGCCCACACGGGCACTTCATACCCTGGAACACGTCGACGAAGCAGCACCTCAGGAACAATGAACTCCAGCTTCAGCGGATCTGTCCACGCCATCACCCGAACACCCGAGTCCAGCATGAGCTGTCGCCGCTCGACGTCATCCATCCGAACCCATGCCTGACCATAGGTCTCTCCAGTTCCTACATCGCGCCACTCGTCCGGCGCACTCGGCTGCTGCTCAAGTTCAACGATCCGTTGGTCCAGGGCTGCCATCTGCGCACGAATTCTGCTTTTCGCACGCTCGGACCGAGCTTGCGCAGCGAACAGCGTCAGCTCAGTAAGTGCAGCTTCCGCTTCCTCCAGAGCTGCCGAAGTGTCGTTGCCGGGGATCAGTACGGATTCTGTGACCTCGACATCGCCGATATGACTAAGGAGCTGCTCTTCGGTAAAGTCTCGCAGAATCTCCGCTCTAATATTCCTCCCATCACAGTCACCGCCAGTTACATTCGTTGCGCATTTATAGTACCCGTACGTCTTCCCACGCCTCGTTGCTCCCTGCCGATACAACCTGGCGCCGCAACCGCTGCAGAACACCACTCCGAGCAAAGGAGTCGTCTTTTCGCTTCGATTGCGAGTACCTTTACCGTCAACTAAACGGTCTTGCAGCTGCTTCCACTCGGCCACAGAGACAATGGACTCTCCCACCTTGACTAACACGCCGTCCGGTCCGACCACTGGCCGTCCCTCGTGGCTCATGAGACCTCGAAGAGAATCCGAAGTCAGGATCGACCTCACCGTCGAGACGTTCCACTTGAGACCTCGGGTCGGCCTACCAGCCTGCTGACGCCTGAGATCCTGTGGCGACAAGACACCCCGATGCGTCAGCTCCTTCGCGACAGAATTGAGCGACTTCCCTGCCAGGATCGCCTCGACCATGTACCTCGCATGCGGATAAGCTTCAGGGTCCCGATACACACCGTACCCTGGACCGTCCTCGCGAGGCTGGGCCCGCAGCCCATACACAGGTGCACCACCAGCCCACCTTCCAACTTGCCGCAACTTCTCGCGGCTACCGGTAGTGCGTTCTTTGATCGCCGTCCGCTCAACTTCGGCGAAGATCGCCGCGAGCTGGATCCAGACCCGGCCCATCGACGTCTCCGAGTCGATGCCGTCGTCGACACATACGATGCGCTTATCCCGATCAATACACCACCGCAGCAGGCGCAACGTGTCTTCAGCCGACCGGCTGATGCGGTCCAGTTTCCAGGCAACGAGAACATCCCAATGCTTGGCTTGCGCATCGGTCAGCCATTCACCCAGTCCTCCACGTTCAAACGGCGACACGCCCCCTGATACATCCAGGTCTTCGGCAACGTGCACGACACGACCACCGTTCCCGCTCGTCCACCACTCGATTCGGTCACGTTGCCGCGCAGGTGACGTACTCTCATCGGTTGCACGACTAAGCCGGACAGCACCCAAAATTCTTAGCTTTCCTCCCACACAATCAGCGTAGACATAGTTGCAAACGCTAGCAAACCCATCTCCCACAAAAGGGTTACTTCGTTCGATAACCAAGCTCTAGCCAGCCACTAAATCCACGCAAGTATGCCCGTAAGCCGCTTTACCAGTGGATTCGTTGGCGCTGCCGACCGATCGAACGTTGAACCCTGGCCTGAACATCTCGCCTGCCGGTACCCACAGCGCCCGGACAGGCAGGCCTGCCTCGCACGCCGAAGGCCAGATTTCTGACACGTCGCCGACCGCCGATTACGGCGCCACTGTCAGTCCTACTAAGTCCGGGCTGCGCTTGTTCAAGCGCAGCCCGGTGGGCACCCACCCAAGCCCGAGTACGTCTCGAGCACGACAATTATGGCGCACCACGTTCCGCCCAATGCATCCACCGCAGCCGCACTCAAGCAGACCGCGGCCTGCGACCGCTTCGCCGGCGATCGGGAGTAGCTGGTCTGGCTGCGCGGGCCCCCGGCCGAGGCTGCTGCGGCGTGCCAGGACCTCGCGGCCGCGTTTGGGAGCCGGACTCATTCTGGCCACCGAACCTGCCGGGCCGCTGCCGTCATCGAGATCGGACGCCACAACGCAGGACGAACTGCAGGGCGCGCTGCGTGTGTGCGACTGCGAAGCTGTGCGTCCGGCGGATCGAGGAGATCACCAGCGCCTTGCCCGGGGCCGTCGTCCTGGCGCGCAGCACCTTGAAGCGGATCGAGAAGGGCGCGAGCAGGGCGTCGCTTCGTTAAGGCCTGCCGCCAGGCCCCGCGCGAACAGCGACTGTGAGCCCGGGCGGCTGATCGGGTCGCCCAGCTCGCCGCCGGCGGCCCGGACCCGGCCGACCGGGCAGGTCGAGATGTCGCTGCGCACTCACTCCCGTCCAGTACCTCGGGAAGGCCACCGACGTCCGGCCATGCGACGAGTTCCTCTGTGCCCAGTTGGCCGCGAGCTCGCCCCTTGATCTCGACAGCCGAAGCGACACCAGTCGGATCACATGCAACCAGGCTCAAACATGAGAAGGTCCGGACGCCCTACACGTCCGGACCTTCTCGTAGCTACCCAGGCTCGACTGCACGGCACTCCCTGCCGCGCTGCCAAGGACATACGGTGTTAGACCACCCTCCCCGACGGTCCAGTGCCACGTGACGCGGACATGTCAGAGGATTATGACCTGCTTGGTGGAATCACCGGTCTTTAGCAGCACCTCTGCGCCATCCCGTTTGACGGCGTCATACACAACCTCACCGTAGCCAATGAGGCGACGGACAGCTTCGGTGAGGCTCACACCCTCGCGTTCGATCACGGCTTCGAGCGCATGGATGGTCTCAGGATTCACCGCGACGTTGATGCGCTTGGGCGGTGCCTTTTCCTTTCCCTCAGGGGTACCACGCTGGTGCGGCGCGTTGGTAGCAGCTGCGGACATACTTCTCTCCCTCGGCAGGATCGGCGCATCGGGTCCCTCACCCCGAATTTCCCGGCGCCTGTCGATCTTCTGGTAGTCGCCGACCCAGACTCCCTCCCGACGGAGTTCTAGGTCGCACGATGCGTCCGTAACCACATGCCCTGACAGGGACTCGACACTCCCAGAGCATGGCTAGCACGTTAGGGCTCACGCACCATACTCAAGCACCTTTCCCACGAGAACACCACCCATCTGCAGCAATCGTCACACGATGTGACCACGCTGGTACCACGTACAACCCACGCCCTAAACACGTCTGTGTGTCGTCTGGGGTAGGGTCCCCGTTACGCGTGAACTTGGTCAACAGGTTCCGGCACTCGATCCCGACGAGTACCAGCGCGGCTTCGTGTCCCTTTACTAGGAACGCAGGTATCCCGCCCGCATGACCACATACCCCGAGCACCCCAACCCCCCGACAGCTGACGTCGAGCACCTCAAAACCGCCGAGGCCCGCCACGACCTCGACGAAGACACCTGGGTTGGGTTGACGCCACACGACAAGGTTCCGCGCGGACCGGTCGTTGTGCTGTTTGTCAAGGAGGAGAAGAGCCCGACCGGCAGGCGCCGGTGACCGAGTCCGACGACGAGACCTGGAGGGACGACGACCCGGCCTCCGGGCCGTCCCATCGCACGCCGCCGCCGAGCGACACGCCGCTCGTCCGGATCGACGATCTGGAGGTGCGCCGACATGCCCACAAGGCTTCGATGCAGAACCGCGTGCTCGCCGGCGTCTTCGGCCTATTACTCATCACGTTCGTGGTCATCGTAATCGCGGTATCCCTCGGAGGCATTACCGAGAGCTTCGCACTAGACCTTGGCCGACTCATCTTGCCGGCCGCGCTGGCGTCTGGAGGGACCATCGTCGGCGCACTGTTCATCAGCCGAGGCCGCGATGACTCCTAACGATCATCGTGCGTGGGGCTACGCCGACTTTGTCCCCCGCAGCCCCACGCACACCTTCACGACTTGACAGCATGCAGCACCGAGCAGTGACCCAGATGCCACCGACGCAACCTTTGGCAACCAGCCAACTAAATCCGCGGGCCGAGGCTCCGCAGCCTGACGAAGGGAGTCTGGCCGGATGACCAGCTATGGCTACAAGTTCTATACGTTCAGCGTCCATCACCGGCGAGATACAGCCACCCGATTGAAGCTCGGTACGCTCCGCGGTGAGAGCGGCGGCGCAGATGGCATCCCGGCCTCCCGGTGCGATGCCCTCATCACTCTGTACGGCCTTCTGAACGGAATCCGAGGACGCCGCCTGGACGAGAAGACCAAACACCTCACCGTCCAGTCCGTCAGCCCGGCCGGTCGGTCGATCCGGTTCACGGCCGACCTGGGCACGAGCGGCCAAAGTTCAACCTTCATCGACCCGGCCACCGGGACGGACGCCCAGGTCTTTAAACGGGTCGAACGCCACATCGAAAGCAACCAACGCCGCGGGCTCGTCGTCGCGCCCACGCAGTCGTCGGTCGGCATGGTGGCACTCGAGTCGCACTCCGGTTCGACCGGCAGCAGTCAGATCATCCCCATGCTCAAGCGCGGGTTTACCGCTCACACCGGCCTGGTCGTCGATTTTGACGCCGTGGTTCACGAGGACGCTCTCAACGCGTTCCTCGAGGAGGCCCACATCGGTGCTATCACCGTACGTCGGCAGGGCCTGCCCAACGATCTCGCCGACCTCCTGGAGGTACGCGACAAGGAGGCGCCGCTCGGCCGCCTGGAGATGAAGATCAGCAAGGGCCGCATCCCCGCGTTCACGCGAGGCTTGACGGACAAGCTCCGCCGGAACGCGCAGGCCCGTGAGCAGCTGCTCTCGGTCGGCGGCCTCGCGTTTGACGAGGTCAACGTCAAGATGGAGGTCGGAGACCGTGCGACGACGCTGTCGATATCCGCAGAGCGGATGCCGTCGTTCGTCTACCGGATCCGCACGAACGCCCTCCCGACAGACGCCCGCTTCTACGAGGAGGTGACGCAGATGGTGCCGGAGGTGGCGCGAGCTTTCGGCGCGATTGTCGGTGCTGCCTGGCAGACTGGCGCCTGGACAGATGCCAGCCGAGCGACGGTCGTGGAGCTGCCGCAACAGGAGGTATCTCGTGAGGAGGGGCTCGCCTCGAGCGCGGGGTAAGTTTTCTAGCTTTGCCCTGGTCAGCGACCACTACCGAACGCTAAGAGACGCCGAGACCGGTCGACCACGGATCCGCGACTATCTGACGTTCGTCGGCCTGCCGCTCCTCCTGGCGGCCCTTGCCTGGGTGCGCGGCGCCCACGCCGGCCACATCCCCGAGGTACTCGCCGCGGTGGCCATCCTCACCGGGCTGATCTTCAACGTCTTCGTACTGCTCTTCGATCTGACGATGCGGGCGGCCGACAAGACCGACCCAGCACACCAGGCCACCCTCAACCAGCTGACCGACGAGCTCCGCGCCAACATCTCCTACGCGGTATTGCTCGGCTTGGTCCTCACGGCCGCCTTTGGCGGCCTCGCCATGTTCACCGACACGAGCCAGCCGCTTCCGACCAGCGTCACGGCCGTGATCGTGTTCCTCGGCGTTCAGATGCTCCTGACCGTCTCGATGGTCCTGAAGCGCATCCGGGCCCTCTACCGGGCATTCCGAGTCGTGAGCCCAGAACGCATCCCATGAGCCCAGTGCGCCGCAGGCCAATTGACACTCTGCCAAGGTGACCTTGATGACACATCACAACCGGCCGCGCGTGATGTTCACTCGATAGTGTCGGTCAACTTGACCTCACCTGCGCGAATACCTAGCGCGCACGGCGAAACGGCAGAGCCACGGCAGCCTCACGGCGCTCTTTGTGGTGATACGCCTTAACTTCTCCGTATTTTGAGTCGCGTGCTAACCACCCGCGCCGAAGCGACCCGCGAAGGTTTCAGCCGCCAACGGACGGTCCTGGCACCTCGGCCAGCGGGGGGACGGAGACTCTTGCCCCCGTTCTTCCAGCAGCTCGTCGTCGAAGCACGAGCGCCGACAACGCAGGCGCTCCACATGGAGACCGGCCGGACTGGGCTATATCAGCATAAGCGGGCGGACTCGCCACGACGCCGGTGCGCTGCGGCCATGGGGCACGATTTTGCGGGATCCCGAGGCAAGACAGGCTGCTTGTTCGACGTCGTTGGGGCGTAGCTGTCCAAGCGATATTCCGCTATTGACTGCGTTGAGCTCCACCTCTGCTTCCGCTCTTCCTGTCGCACATCGGGGCTTCCGGGCCAGACCCGGGCGAGCACAGCGTTGCTACCGCACATCCAGCCCGGAGGTGGGACTAGTCCGTTCCAGTCCCACGCGGTGCGGCCGCACTCTCCCATTACCCGAATGGCGTCATCCAATCGAGTGACGGTAAGTGATCATCATCGCAGCCATATCCGCCAGCTCGACCTCAGGGAGCGCTCGCGCACAAATCAGCCGAGAAGGCTCGCATGACTACCGAATCCGCAGCCGTTTCCGCAGCTCTGGGGCTGTAACCACCGCCTGCGCCACCACGCCCAAAGGTGAACATGACTCAGGTATTTGCGCGAATTCGCCGCTTATCCAAGCGCTTAGTCCGACGAGCGGTCCATCGCGGCAATGACTCACAGTCAGCACGAACGTCCCCCGACCGTTGGCCGACGCGGGGCGTTCGCTCGCCGCGTCGCACCTCTGCGTAGTTCTCGATGTTGAGCACTCGACTCCAGAATGGACTCATGACCGGGCGGCGTCAGGTAACGAAAACGCGGCCCCCTGCGGAAGCAAGGAGCCGCGTGACGTAAACCAGCCCGCTAACGTCCCTTCCAGGAAGGCAGCAGACAGCCGTGACTGCTCAGCCGATTCTCTCGGCCAGGCCACGCCAGCGAACTCCGGTACGACTGACGATCGCAGTCGCAGCCGCGGCCTATCGCGCGATCGTCGCGCCGACATTGCGACACTTCGACCAGTGGATGCCGACCGCGCGGGCAGCTGCTGTAATCAGCCTCCTGTTCGGCGGCATTACCTCCGCCGCTCAGCTCCACGCCGCCGGCGCCGACACGGCAGCTTGGCTCACCGGTGGCGGGCTTCTGCTGCCGGCGACCGTCCTCGCGGCGTCCGCTGTGAGGACTGCGTCGGACCGCAGCCCCGAACCGCACCAAAGCTTGCACAGTTCTCGCCCCGGCGACAGCGGTACTCCTGCAATGACGCCGGAGATCATGGCCCTCGAGTCGTGGTGACGCGCCATCAGGCACCGAACGCAGGGAAGGCTCGGACACCACTCTCGTCCGAGCCTTCCCGAAAACAAACCCCAGGCCTGCCGATGCACCATCCACTCACGTGCAACCACAGGGATATGGACCAGCTGGGCAAGCAGCTACTCCATGACGGTCACCTACAGAATGACGACCTGCTTGGTGGAATCACCGGTCTTCAACAGAACTTCTGCACCGTCCTGCTTGACGGCATGGTAGACGACCTCGCCATAGCCGATCAGCCGACGAACGGCTTCGGTCAGGCTGACACCCTCGCGCTCGATCACGGCTTCGAGCGCCTGAATCGTCTCTGCATTTACTGCGACGTTGATACGCTTGGGAGGCGCCTTTTCCTTACCTTCGGGTGTTCCACGCCGACGAGGCGCGTTGGTGGCTGCAGCGGACATGTTGTTGTACTCCTCGCGACGGTCAGCGCACGGGCCCCTCTCCCACGTCCCGGCGCCGAGCGAACTTCGGGTCGTCGTCGGCTTGGAACCCTCTCCACCAGGGATCCAAGCCGAACGATGCGTCCATAACCACATGCCCTGACAGGGACACAACACTCCCAGAGCACGGCTAGCGCGTTAAGGCTCACCCGCCTACTCAAGCATCTTTGCCACTGACGCACCACCCAACTGCCGCCTCCATCACACGAGAGTGCAACATGCATGCCACGTTCAGACCACATGTACGCCACACCTGACACACATCTGAGTGTCAGATCCGGTAGTGTCCGGGTTACGCGTGGACCTCAGCGCCTGGTCCTGGCCTCGGCCCCCGACGAGCGCCAGCGCGGCTTCGTGTCCCTTTCAACAGGAACGCAGGTAATCCCGAGACCATGACCACATACCCCGAGAACCCCGGCCCCCCGACGGTCGAGGGAGATCGCCTGGCAAGCGCCGAAGCCCATCACGACCTGTCGACAGACACCTGGGTCGGCGAGACTCCGCCCGAGAAGATGCTTCGCGGCGCGGTCGTCGCCGTGTTCCTCGAGGAGAACAGCCATACCGGTAAGCGCCGATGACCAACTCTGACACGTCGAGCGACGAGCCTCCAGCATCGGGTCCGTCTCAACGCACGCTTCGTGCCCCGTCTCGCGCCCGTCGATCCGTATCGACGACCACGAGGCCAACGTCATGCCCGCAGGGCGTCGAGGCAGCGCAGCGTACATGCCGGCGTCTTCGACCTGCTGCTGACTTCGTTGCTCGTCACAGTCGACACTCTCCTCGCCGGAGGTTGTCACCCGTGACGCATCACGAGCGCTAGGCGGTCGGGGCTGTCGACACGCACGTTCGACAGCACACCGCTGGCTGCCCACCGCGATTTCGCTCGGCCATCGCGTCGCGATGCCCATACAGCGGCGCCGCGGTCAAAGTTGGCGACTCCAGACGTTGAGGTCACCGTGTCCTCCCGTCCACCGCGCCGGGAGGACACGGCCACGTACCGCGACCGGGGATTCTGAGGTTAGCCCGCACCGAAGATCAGCACGTAACACATGGCAACACGATGACGACCTTGAGTCCCGGATCAGCTAAGCCTGAGCTCGGAACCCGCCAGACCAGTTCTATTCAGCGCGACACGCGTTAGACGTATGTCCAGGACTTGCAGGAACGGACTTTGCGATGAACAGCCCCACGTCGTCCACGAACTCGGCCCCACCCGCTCGAGCCGGCCTCGGGCTCTGGGGCTCGGTTGGCCTCATCGCGGACGCCTCGGCGATCGTCACGCTCGCCACGCAGGGCCCCACAGCATTGGCTGTCGTCACCTGTGCCGTAGCGCTCCTTGCGGGAATCCGGCTCATCACGGCTCGCCTGCGTGGCGCTCTGCGGGTAGGGCTGCTCGTTCTGCTCATCAGCGCCGCGGCGCTGGCTGTAGTCGTGATCGGACTTGACCGAGTGAAATCCTGGGCCGCGACCGGCCCGAGCGACATAACAGCGATGACCGGTGGCTGCGCGCCGTTCCAGGTCTTCGGGCAGAACCGGTGGCAGCCTTACGGTGCTCGGCAGCTGGCCGGCCCGAACCTGCAGTCCCGCGTCATCGGCCCCGTCGCTCCCAACAAGACCATCTTTGTCAATGGATGGGTTCACGGAGCAGTCGCTTACCCGCTGAATTCACCGCCGTGGAACTCCGACGTCTACTTCCACCTGTCGGACAACACCGGCTGGGTCACATTTGCCGGCGTCCGAGCGGTGCCGACTAATCAAGACCCCTCAGGCCACTCTCCTGACGGTGGCGTTCCCGTGCCGATCCTGCCTGCTTGCGAAGGAGCAATCCAATGAGGACCGAGTCGGGCCTACGCACACGTCGCCACCGCAGCTTAAGCAGGACCGTCACGCCGCCGGGATCGTGCGAGCACTCTGACGTGGTAGCCGCTCGGCGGAGCCGTACAGGCAGAAGGTTCACGGCGGAAACGTCAGGATCGTGTCTCCACCGTGAACCTTCGCCAGGAGCCGCCGTGCGGTTACACCGCTGCAGTCTCCGCTTTGCCGCCCGTGGCACAGTCGAACGCCGACCCGACGATGGTGAGATCGCCGCACATCAGGTTGGCGGCGGCCTTCACCTTGTGCACCGGCGAGTAGATCATTGGCGACCAGTAGGTTCCGGCTCGCGTGCCGTTGACGTCGTCCATCCCGGATGCGCTTTGGCTGTAGCCGGTGTCCTGGATAGCGACGAGCGACAGGGCGAGGTCGGACTTGAGCCCAACCGGGTACTGCTCCCACCGGGCCCAGTTCGTCTTGCACGTCGGGGACCAGCGCACCTCGAGCCGTGCACCGCTCAGGTCCTCGATCGCCACGGTTTTGGCGTCAGCTGCACAACCTGTGGCCTGCGGGTCCTGTCCCGAACAGTAGTCGCCGTAGCAACCGACGGCGGCCTCGGCCGATGCGGCCGGCTGCAGCCCAGCCATCGCCGCGACAGCCAGCACCACCGCCCCTGCAGTCTTCATCCGCGTGAACATCTGCATCTCCTCACCGCTGGTGAGCCAGACGTCTCTAGCTCCTTCTTCCTTGATACCGGTGGGGTGTCGCAGCCTTGTCGCAAGCGATCGGGGCTTACCGGGACGCACCCAGCCAGCCAAGACGCTGTCGCGAGAGGAGCCGAGGTCCGTCATGCCATCGCAACGTGAACCGAGTTCCCGCGGGCAGGCGCAGCAGGTCGCGGCGACATCGGACTACCTCGTTCACCTGTTGACCAACCAGGCGCAGTACCGCAAGCGTTGGGAACGTCATGATCAAGTAGTTCAGCACCGCGGACCAGCAATCAGCCAGGCGGCCGTGGCCCACGTGATCTACGACCATCTGCGCGAGCGCGGTGAAGGCCATCCCAGCATCGAACAGGACGACGACAGCCGCTCGCCCTCGCGAAGTCTCAAAGACATCGTGAGCCGCGCCTTGACGGGCAAGGTCCTCTCCAATAGGACGCTCCGGTGGTTTACAGACGCTTTCGACATGCGTGAAGCCGACATCGACAAGCTGAGGGCCCTACGAGCCGGGAATGACTCCGGCCCCGCGCAGATCGTCCGACCTGCCCGCATCACCACTGAGCAACCAAACTTCCGGGCGCGGTATCAGACCATCTCGCTGCGCGAATTCCACGTCGTTGGCCCCGTCGGCATCCCCGTATTGCACCGGACTACGCACGTCGTCCGCGCCATCGACGAATTACGAAGCTACCGCTACCGCTTCGACACCAGCGCTGCGTCCGTCGAGGTACTGCACGGCGGAACTGCCGGGCCCATCTGCCGAACCGGCGACGACGGAATCTATGCGGTGGACATCACCTTCCACGAACCGGTCCCGCCCGACGCAACGGAGTCGTTTGAGTACCAGACTGTCCTCAACTATGACCAGGCGCCGCCGCCGGAGTTCCGACGAGCAACGGTCAACCCTATCGCCAACGTAACCATTGACGTCACGTTTGACGACGAGCTGCGACCTACCCAGGTGTGGTGGGCTGAGTGGGATGACCTAAGAGCACGCCACCCTGTCCATCAAGAACCTGTCAAATTACGCCACGATGGGCGTGTCCACCGGCACGTCGAGCATCTGCAGGGCATCGTGGGCTTCCATTGGGAGTTCTCGGCAGACCAACTCCACCGTGTCCGCAACTCGTAGCCGCCATCTCTGAAACTATGTCGCGACCCGCCTCGCCTCGACGACCCGCCGACTTTCGCCGCCACGGATGTCGCATGCCGCCACGATCTTGCGATCACAGCGGCATGCGACACCGACTCACCAAAACTTGCCGTGTTTCCATGCATCCCAGTGGTGATCCACGACGTAGCCTACGCCCATGGAGACAGCAGCCCCCACGCCGAGCGCCACCCACCCGGGCGGGCCGGATGCGACTGCGAAAGTGGCAAGAGCTCCAAGCGCCAAGCTGGCAGTTCCGCTCGCAATGGCCTTGTCGACCGGCTTACCGTCGTGAATGGACTGCAAGACCCCGGCCCCAGTCAACACAGCACCGAGGTAGGAAACCTTCAGCGGCGCCTTCGCGAGTTCCCACCCGAAGCCCTTGCCGAGGACGTCGTTAACCGGCGAGACCACCTTGTTGATCTCCCAGCTCCGGACGAAGCCTTGGGCGGATGTGACTGCCTCACTTCCCTTCCCGGTCAGCGCCGTGCGCAGCCTCTCGTTCCTGACGACATCGTTAATCGCGCGCGCGTCGCTGGAGATCTTGGCCCCCGCGGTGCGCAAGTACCCTGTGGTCCTTGTCCACGTAGAGGGCGGGAACAGAGCTTCCGTCAGAGCTTCGTGCGCCATTCGCTCGCCTTCCCGAGCACCTGAGATGCGGCTGCTGAACTGACCAGACAGATCGGGGCGTGTGCACTGGACCACATCATCGATCACGGCCAGGCCGGCAGATCGAGCGTCGCGCCGGATATCGGCCATCCGAGCACGGACACGGTCGATGGCGTCGGCGAAGACCATCAACGCGGTAACGAGCGTCGAGGCATCGTGTGCGACCTGGTCGGCAAGCGTGCCGTTCGTGGTGAGGGTCTTGGCTGAGCGATCAGCAGCGTTGCATACCCAGTCCGGTGCGAGGCGATTGCGCTGCTCGAAGATGTCCGCCGCACTGGACGTGGTCAGTCGCTGAACCATGCCCACACTATCGGCGGCCCTCCTGCAGGCGCAGGGATCCGCGTCGACGCGCGTGGAAAAGGTGATGATCATGGCTCATCCTTCACGAGGCCAAGGATGCTTTCGGTGCACCCGCGTTCGTAGGTCGCATACCGCTGGCCAGCTTGACGAAGGCTGGTCGTATGGGTCGTCGTTGCCTTCGCCAGGCTGGATGCCCGCTCGCGAATGTCGTCAATGACCGTGGCGACCGCACCAGTCGAGGTGCCGGCATTAATGCGACCGAGGGTCTCCAACTGCGCCGATGCAGCCTTCAGGTCTGCCACAGTGTCCTCGAGTCGATCGGCGGAGGCAGCGAGTGTCTCGGGCTGCACCCGGAAGCCATGGCTAGCCATCGAGGCTCTCCTTCGTTCGTTGCAGTTCGCTGGGCAGTGCGTGATCCCAGAGGATGACGTCGGCATCGCAGTCCCGCTGGTGTTCATGCACGTCCCGACCTCTGACCTGCGCCCATGGCTGGTGTTCGCCGCAGCAGGCGATCAACTGCTTCAGGGAGCTGTAGGCCAGCAGCGCACGAGTGCCGTCCGGCAAGGCGCGGACCTCCACCGGGACCGGCTCGTCCGGACGGACGAGCCGCTGGGCCGGCAGGTACACCGGCGCAGCCTCGAGCGTTACCGGTTCAGGCTCGGACCGGTAGATACCAAGCACGGGGTCGGTGACAACATCAGGTCGATAATGGTCCACGAAACCACCTTTGTTCTGTCTTGGACCCACAACGTTGATCGTTACTGTGCTGAGAATCCGTCGCTTTCGCAACCACCAACGACCGATTTAGGGAAAATTTAGGCAAACATCGATCACCGAATGCGACATTCGCCGCATCGGAGCGTACGACGAACTTCCCCCAGTGCAGCCTTGAACGCCGTTCGGATAGTTCAACAAACCCGTTCACTTCACCCAAATCCCGGCAGTATCACCTGGTCAGAGCCTCACTAGCGAGCCACATGGACCGCACCAGAGCACGCCATGTCGCATCAAGCCGGGGCCGCCAGGCCTCAACCTATGGAAAGTCTAAAACACGATGATCGCCCCGCTTCCCCTGCCTCCCGTCGACAGATGTCGCATTTTTGTCGCAGGATCGCGATGCTTCGCCGCATTTCTTCAGATGGACCACCGCGAGGCGTGCACGCCGATCCATGAAGACGATTCACGTATTAGCGGGGCCACGCTCCTGGGCGCGCCAAGCGCGCAATGTCGCCCGACCCGCTGGCACGACTCGACCAACAAACCGGAGAACGAGGGACGTGGCGCCACAGCCCGGGTGTCAAGACAACCGACTAGACCTTAAGCGAGCTCGCCGCCAGGCTCCGCACTACTCGCCCACCCGGAATTCGCATCCAGCCCAACGCCGGGAGCAGCTCTCACGGCTCATCGACTGGCCGCCTACAGCAACCCAGCCTGATGAAGTCTTATCGCTGCCGTGACGCCAGCCCCACCGAGCAGAACCAGAAGCATCCGGAGCACCCGTACAGCCCGGTCGCCATGACGATGGTCATGGTGCAGTACGGCCACTACGACGACGAAGGAGATCAGCAGCAATACGTAGCCGACCAAGACCCAGGCCCACATAAGCCGTTCCCTTCAACCCGCACCATCGGTGTTGAAGGGAGGGAACGAGCGGTGATTACTCAGAGTAGTCACCAAGAGTGCGCGTTCGACGCGTACTCCACGTCCCACGCCCATCGTCTCACTGACACCGCGAAACCCCAAAACTGCTGACCAAAAGCCCAGTTCGGCCGTGTCGCGACGACTTCGAGGCAAAAGTACTACTAATCACCCGTTCAGACGAACAGCCGTAAATCAGCTACAAATCAGCTCGATTTGGGGTAATTGAGGCGTACGCATCTACCCGAATAGCCGCCGTCGGTGTCACCCGTACGGCCCATGGCTTGATCGCAACAGCCGGAAGCGGACGGCGAGCCTTGATAAGCGCGGTTTCGCAAGGAGACGAAGTGCCCCTCCGCACCTCGCCGCTGCCGCGTACGGCCACCGACGCCGCGCGCAGCCATCTATTGGCAGTGCTGCAGACCGACCTTCACCTGTAGTCGCCTGGACAACTCTGCTCGGATGAAGACAACCGGCCGGCATGCACGTTGGTTGCAAATCTGTGCAGACCTAGGTGCGGATCTGGTACGCCCTGGGTGCCTGTGTCTCGGTCATCGCTGACCAGGGTAACCCCGGGGTCGGCGGGCCTTGCCCGGCGCCCGCCTCCGGTCCGCCGCCACGGCTCCCAGGGCTTCGCAGTACGCCATGGCGTCCCACCGAACCGGCGACACTGGCATCGCTCGAAGCACGTCACCAGGAACCGGCCACTCGAACCGGTCAGTACTCGACGCGGGTGCCCGCTCCCGTCTCCTGAGCGCGGGCGTACACGAACCGCGCCGCCGCCAGGTCCTGGATCGCCAGGCCCACCGACTCGAACACCGTGATCTCCTCCTCCGACCCGCGGCCCGGCGCCCGGCCCAGCAGGACGTCGCCGAGGGGTGTCAGGTCCACCGCCGCCCCCTCGCGAGCTGCGAATACGTAGTCGCCCGCTTCGTTGACCGCCGACTCCGGCGAGTCCACGAACACCCGGGCCGACGCCATCGTCGCCGTGTCCAGTTCGCGCGTGTGGGGGACGCACGAGCCGATCGCGTTCACGTGCGTTCCTGGCCGCAGCCACGCGTGCCGCAGCAGGGGTGAGGCCGCGTTGGTCGCCGTGATCACGATGTCGGCTGACCGTGTCGCCTCCTCCGCGGAGGAGGCGACCACCACCGGCACGTCCAGCTCCGCCGACAGAGCCGCGCACCGGGCCCGGGCGTCCGAGCGGGTCACCACCCGGACCTGATGCAGCGGGCGGACCGCCGCCAGGGTGCGGATGTGAGCCGCGCCCTGGACGCCGAGGCCGAAGATCGTCACGTCCGTCGCGTCCGGGCGGGCCAGGGTCTCCGTGGCCACCGCCGTCACCGCCGGGGTGCGCAGCTCCGTCAGGACCGAGGCGTTCAGCAGCGCCAGGGCTTCTCCCGTCTCGCCGCTGAACAGGAGCATCGCGCCCTGGTGGGCGTCGAGACCGCGCGCTGTGTTGCCCTCGAACAGGCAGACGATCTTGACGCCGTAACCGTCGGCGCCGGTGTACGCCGGCATCATCGCCAGCAGGCCCGCCGCTCCCTCCGGGGCGACCACCGGCCGCAGCGGCTGGTGCGCGTCGCCCCGGGAGAGGGCCTTGAGGGCCTCGCGCATCGGGGCGAGGCCCTCCTTCGGCGGGAACGCCTCGCGGACGTCGGCGCCGGAAAGAACCAGCAGGGTCATCAGGCGGCCGTGCCGAACAGTTGCTCGTCCAGGCCCTCCGGCCGGACGGCTTCGGGGATCGAGCGGGTGTAGTAGTTCATCGTGACGACCGCGCGCAGGGCGTCGTCGGTGCGCAGCGGCTGGACGTAGTGCGGGTGGAAGCGCGCGTCGAAGAAGAACAACTGGCCTCGCCGCGGGTAGATGACGGCGGCGTCTTCGTCCACTTCGGACACGTCGCGGGCGTGGCGGTTGCGGGAGACGACCAGGCCGCCGCCGGTCTCCTCGGTGCAGTCGGTCAGGTACAGCAGGCCTTCCACCGGGTTGCTGTCCACGTGGCACGGGTAGCGCATGGTGACGCCGCGCTGCACGTTGAGGCTCAGCGCGCGGTTGGCCGTGCTCGTCAGTTCCAGGGGCTCGTCGGCGAGGCGCTCCCCCAGCTGCCGGAACCAGCCGGTGTAGAGCTCGTTCACCCACGGCGCCTGCTCGACGAGCACCGCGCCGTCGACGGACTCCAGCGGGATGACGGCGTCGGGGGTCTCGCGCGCGGTGGCCATCGTCGGGCGGAAGCTGCGGCGGGCCGCCTGCCGGCGCGCGACGTCCAGCAGCTCGTCGGTCCAGCCGGCGGGCAGCGTGCTGCCGACGTCGTAGATGTGCCAGTGGAACGGCAGGTCCCGCGGCGGGGTCCAGCCCGCGAACAGGCCGGCGGTGGGGTCGATCGTGGCCGACATGGTTCTCTCCTTCGGTCGAACCGTCCTCGGAAACTCTTCAGGGGACGCTCACGTGCGCTCGCAGCCGCGCGGCCACCTCGGCCGGCCGCTCGAACGGGAAGTGGTGGCCGCCGGGGAAGGCGGCCGGGTGGAACTCGGCGGCGGTGTAGCGGGCCCAGTCCCCGACCGCCGCCGGCGACGCCGAGGGGTCGTCGGCGCCGTGCCAGGCCAGCAGGTCGACCGGCAGCGGGTCGCCCGGCTCCGGGCGGTACTCCGCCACCAGGCGCAGGTCCGCGCGCAGGGTCGGCACGAACATTGCGCGCATTGGCGAATGCCGCGCCGCGGGCTCGACGAACCCGGCGGCGGCCAGCTCGCCGAGGAACTCGTCGTCGTCCGCCACCGCGACCAGCCGGGCGAACTCGCCGGCCGGGCTCGAGTGCGGGGGCCGGGCTCCGGCGACGACGACGAACTCGGGACGCGGCAAAGCATCCCCGGCGCAGACCAGGCGCGCCATCTCGTAGGCGATCAGGCCGCCCATGCTGTGCCCGGCCAGCGCGTACCGGCCGTCACGAGGGATGCGTTCGACGAGCCGGGCGGCCACGCCGACGAGGCTCGACGCCGGGGTGTCGCGGCCGCGCGGGTTCAGCGGGCGGACCGTGATGTCCGGGGCGAGCGCGCCGGCCCACGGGCGGAAGGCCCGGGGCGAGCCGCCGGCGCCCGGCACGCAGAGCAGTTCCACGAGTCCCTCCCCTACTTGTGCAGGCTGCCGGCCGTGACCGGGTGCACGGTCAGCTCGCCGGGGCGCTCGTTGGGCGTCAGCAACGGGTACAGCGTCCGCCGGACGTCCTTTTCGGACAGTGCGCGGGTTTCGTCGACGTAGAGTGCCAGCTCCAGAGCCCCGGCGTTTTCGTCCGCGGGCGGCGTGACGATCGCGCGCAGGACGCCGTCCAGGGACTCCGCCGCCTTGCGGACCGAAGACAGCGAAACCTTGTCGCCGCGCACGATCGCGAAGTCCGAGATCCGCCCGCTGAGCCACAGGTAGCCGTCGTCGTCGAGGCGGCCGACGTCCCCGGTGGCGATGGTGTCCGCCGCGACGAGCTTGCCGCGCGACACACTCCCCTCGACGCCGACCTTGGCCCGGTACACCGTGTCGGCGGTGACCAGGACCTCCTGCTCGTCCGGGCCGCGGCCGGCGTCGCGCAGGCCCAGCCGGACGCCGTCGATCGGGGTCCCGGCCGAGGCGTACCGGGCCGGCGGCTCGCGGTGCGCGGCCAGCGTCGACACCCGCGGCCCGGCCTCGGTGAGCCCGTAGGTCAGGTAGAGCTCCAGGTCCGGGTTCGCGGCGAGCAGCCGGGCCGTGCGGGCCGGGTCGAGCGCGTGGCCGCCGACGCCGAGCGCCCGCAGGCCGCGCGGCAGCCGGCCGCCGTCGGCCTGCAGGTCGGCGACGAGCAGCGGGGTCAGTGCGGACACGGTGACGTCGTGGGCGGTGACGACGTCGCGGTAGCCGGCCGGGGTGAACGGCGGTCCGGTGACGACCAGCGACGCGCCCGTGACAAGGCCCGCGATGACCTGCGCGACCAGCGCGTACGAGTAGTGCATCGGCAGCGTGATCAGCATCCGGTCGGCCGGCCCGAGCCCGATGCTGCGGGCGTGCCGTGTGGCGTTGCGCCGTAGCGCCGCGACGTCGTGCAGGCAGCCGGTGGCCATCCCGGACGTGCCGGAGGTCAGCAGGATCGCCTGCCCGGGCCGGTGCGTCCGCACCGAAGTGTCGTCCAGGCGGGTGACCGTCACCTGGTCGGTCTCGCCGCCGGGGCGGACCAGGGCCGTCGCGCCGAGCCGCCGGGCGGTCGCGCGCAGCCGTGACGCCGGGGTCGACGCCGCGAGCAGCGTGGGCACCAGCCCGGCGAGGACCAGCGCGAAGAACACCCGGATCAGCCGGGTGCCGTTGGGCAGCGCGACCAGCACGACGGAACCCGGGACGAAGCCGGCGGCGAACCGGTCGGCCAGCTCGCCGACTCCCGCGCAGTCGCCGGTGGCGCCCGGCCAGGTCGTGCGGGCGAGCAGGTCCTCGACCTCGCGCGCGGTGACGCCGGTGTTCACGCCGCCTCCAGGAGTTCGCAGGTGCCGCGGTGGGTGCCCGACCGGTCGACCTCGTGCGTCACGAGCAGCACCGCGGGCGCCGCGCCGGTCAGCCAGCGCCCGGCGAGCACGCGCGCGACGGGCAGGCCGTCGGACGGCGGCATCGTGAGCAGCAGGCTCGGCCCGTGCAGCCCGAACTGCAGGCAGCTCAGGCCGACGAGGGTCCCCGGGCTGGCCGCGACGAACCGCAACGGCGACACCGCGTGTTTGACGACTTCGGCGGCGACGCGCCGCAGCGTGTCGCCGGTGGCGTACTCGCTCACGCCCAGCACGCCGACGGGCTCGCGGTCGCCCGGCCAGTCCCGCAGGACCCGGCCGACGAGGTCGCACACCAGCCAGGCGGCCGGATCGGCGTAGCGGACCTGGGCCCCGGCCGGCCGGGGCGCGTCCGGGGCGCGGACCCCGGTGGCGATCGGCTCAGGCATCGTCCCCCCGTTCGAACAGCAGGCACGTGTTGAACCCGCCGAACCCGAGGGTCAGGCTGATCCCGAAGTCGCCGTCGACGGCGTGCGGGACGTCCCGGGCGACCGGCAGCCGCAGCTCCGGCATCGGCCGGGTCAGGCCGAGGACCGGCGGCACGGTCCGGTCGCGCAGGGCCAGCAGCAGGGTGATCGCCTCGACGACACCGGTCGCGCCCAGCGAGTGCCCGAGCGCGCCCTTCGTCGCGAACACCACCGGCGGCCGCGGCAGGTCGCCGAACAGCCCGGACAGGCAGGCGGCTTCGGCCTGGTCGTTCAGGACCGTCGCGGTGCCGTGGGCGTTCACCACGGCGACGTCGGCCAGGGGCCGCTCCGCCAGCTCGGCGCAGCGGCGGACGGCCCGCGCGGCGGCTTCGCCGTCGGCCTTCGGCGCGGTCATCCCGGCCGCGTCGTTGGTGGAACCCCAGCCCCGCAGGAACCCGAGCGGGCGGGCGCCGCGACGCCGCGCGGACTCCAGCCGCTCGAGGACGACGCAGCCCGCGCCGTCACCGGGCAGCATCCCGGAGCGGTCGGCGTCGAACGCGCGGTGCGTCGACGGCGACAGCGTGCCGAGCACCGAATGCCCGAGCCGCTTGCCGTCGGTCAGCAGGTCGACGCCGCCGGCGACGACGACGTCGGCGTACCCGGCCTCCAGCAGTTCGGCCGCGACGGCGATGGCGTCGGACCCCGACGAGCACGCCGTGGACAGCGAAACCGGCGGCCGGGTCAGCCCGAGCCGTTTGCCGGCTTCGGCGACCCAGTCGTGCAGCGAGCCGGGGTCCGCGTCGTCGATGTGCGGGCCCAGGCTGGTGCCGAGCACCAGGACCGGATCGGCCTCTTCGGCGCGCAAGCCGGCGTCGCGCAACGCGGCTTCGGCGGTGGCCGTGGCCAGTTCGACGTGCCGCTCCCGCGGGCCGCCGTCGGCCGGCCCGTCCGGCAGCAGGCCCGCGACGAAGCTGCGCAGCACGTTCGCGCCGGGCACCAGCTGCAGGCCGGACCGCCCGGCGAGCAGGCCTTCCCACACCTCGTCCCGGCCCGCGCCGAGCGAGGTGTGCCACGCGGTCCCGGTCACGCAGAGCGTCCGGTCCGACCTCAGCACGGGACCTGCTCGACGACCGCGAACGCGTTGGTGCCCCCGATCCCGGCCGACATGACCCCGGCGCGGCGCGGCCCGGCGGTCGCCCAGTCCCGGCCCTCGGGCAGGATCGAGAACCGGTCGCCGCCCGCGGTCAGCTCTTCGATCGCCTCGGTGGTGTTCGGGGTGGCGGGCAGGAACCCGTGCTCCACCGCGAACGCCGTCTTGATCAGCGCGGCCAGCCCGGCCGCGGTGTCGGTGTGCCCGATGCTGGCCTTGACCGACCCGACGGCCAGGGGCTGCCCGGCGGAGCCGAGGGCCTCGGTCAGCGCGGTGGCCTCGATCTGGTCGTTGACCGGGATGCCGACGCCGTGCGCCTCGACGTACCCGAGGTCCGCGCCGGTCACCCCCGCGCCGGCCAGAGCCTGGTCGACCACGCGGATCTTGCCCTCGACGCCGGGGATCGTGAAGCCGGCCTTCTGCTTGCCGTCGTTGTCGACGGCGGTCGAGCGGATCACGGCGTGGATCGGGTCACCGTCGGCCAGCGCGTCGTCGAGCCGGCGCAGCAGCACGGCCCCGACGCCGTCGCCGGGGACGGTGCCGGTCGACGCGCGGTCGAACGGCCGGCAGATGCCTTCGCTCGAGTAGATGCCGTTCGGCGTGTACTCGTAGGTGCCGTCGGTGTCCATCACCGCGACACCGCCGGCGAACGCGTAGTCGCTGGCGCCGAGCAGCAGGCTCTGGCAGGCCAGGTGCACCACGACGAGCCCGGTCGCGCACGAGGCGTCGATCATGATGCTTTCGGCGCGCAGGTCGTGGAAGTAGGAGAAGTGCGGGCCCGCGAACGTGGCGTCGCGGTCCACAGTGGACTCGAAGGTGCCCCGCTCGACGTGCTTGGTGCGCGCCACCCCGGCGTAGACGGCGGTCGTGTCGCCGATGTCCGACAGCCGCACGCCGGCGTCCTCGGCCGCGGCCCACATCGCCTCGTAGAGCATGCCGTGCTGCGGGTCGCGCTCAGCGGTCTCGCTCGTGTAGCCGACCAGGCCGGCGTCGTAGAGGTCGCGGTCCGGGATGTAGCCCCACGCGGCGATGTCGCGCGGGCCGTCCCCCGGCGGCACGGGCGCGCCGCGGGTGAAGCGGTCGCGCCCGGCCCGGAGGTTGTTCCAGAACTGCGTGGCGCTCGCGGCCCCGGCGTACCGGCAGCCCACCCCGACGATCGCGATCGCGTCGGCTCCCCGCGTTCGGCTCATGCCGCGCTCTCCATTTCGTCGAAGGTCTCGGGCGCGGGTTCCGCCTGCTCGGCGGGCAGCGTCCGGCGCAGGCTCAGCACCAGGAGCGTCGCGACGGCGCTGAGCACGATCATCACGACGACGAACACGGCCCCGGAGCCGACCGACAGCAGTGCGCCCGCCAGGGCCGGGCCGATCACGGCACTGGTGGACAACGTGATCGAGAACAGGGCGTTCGCCCGGCCCCGCAGGTCTTCGCCGACGGCGTTGTTCAGCAACGTCGTGAGCAGCGGGACGACCAGGGACTCCCCGATGGACAACAGGATCACCGCGACCGTGGCCAGCACCAGTGCTGTCGTGCCCTCGTGGCGCCCGGCCAGCAGCACGAACACCCAGCAGGCCGCGAACATCACGCCGCTGGCGCCGACCAGCAGCGTCCGGGAGAACCGTTCGAGGTGTGGCATCACGGCGAACTGCACGACCGCGCAGAGGATGATGTTGACGGCGAAGGCGAACGACAGCCCGCTCGCGGTGATGGCACCGGTCTGGGTCAGGTACCCCGGGAGGCCGGCACGGAACTGGCCGAAGGACACCAGCCCGGACAGCAGCAGCACGGCCAGCAGCGCCAGCAGGCTCGGCGAGCGCAGGACGGCCCGGTAGGTGCCGCGGACGGCGCCGGCCCGCTTCCGCTCGGCCTGGTGCGCGCGGTTCGGCAGCACCCGCACGGTCGCGACGGCCATCACGAAGAACGTCGCCGCGTCGATCGAGTACATCAGGAAGTACCGGCCGACCGGGCTGAGGAACGCCAGCGCGGCAAACACCCCGCCGAGGATCACGCCGATCCCCATCGCGACGTTCAGCACGCCGTAGTCCGCCGAATACGCGGTTTCGCGCTGGTCGGTGCTCGTGGTCGCGCCGTACGCCGAGCGCACGGCGGTGCCGACGCCGCTGATCCCGAAGCCGAACACCACCGCGGCGGCGACGGCGATCCAGGCCTGCCCGGCGAAGGCGAACAGGAGCGTGCCGACGCCGGCGTTGACGTTGGCCAGCGGCACGACGACGTTGTAGGGCAGCCGGTCGAGCAGCGCGCCGTAGGCGAGGCCGCCGAACACCGCGGCGAACGCCTGGATGGCGAGGGTCGCGGCGGGCACCCAGGTGGGCAGGTGCCGGACCTCGGTGAGGTAGATCCAGAGGAACGGCATCACCATGCCCGCGCCCAGCGCGCTGATCCCGTTGGTGGCGATCAGCCAGCGAGCGGCCCGCGGCAACGTGGCGATCCGGCTCAGGCCCTTCATGCCGCGTTCGCCTCCAGCCGAGCGGTCAGCGCGGCGACGAGCGTCGCCACGGTCTGGTGGTCGAAGAGCATCCGGACCGGCAGCCGGGTGCCGACCTCGCGGCCGAGCGCCGCCATCACCCGCGTCGCGCCGAGCGAGTTGCCGCCGACCGAGAAGTAGAAGTCGTCGTCGGTGAACCGGTCGTGGCCCAGCACGCGGACCCAGGTCCGGCGGACCAGGTCGGCGAGGTCGGGCTGCGGGTGCGGAGTGGTCACGGCTGGGCTTCCTTCTCTTCGGACTTCTCGGCGAGGTGTGCAGCGAGACGGCGTGGGGTGGGGTGGCCGTAGAGGTCCCGGATGCCGACCGTCAGGCCGGCGTCCCGGAGAGCGGCCAGGGTTTTCGCGGCCAGCAGGGAGTTGCCGCCACTGTCGAAGAAGTGGTCGTCCGGGCCGATCGTCCCGCCGAGCACCGCGCGCCACGCGGCCAGGACGACGTCTCCGTCTTCGGCCGGGGTCGCCGAGGGGGTACCGCCGAGGACCGGCTCGGGCAGGGCGGCTTCGTCGAGCTTTCCGTTGACCGTCAAGGGAAGCGCGGGCACCGCGGTGAACGTCGAGGGCACCATGTACTCGGGCAGCAACGCGGCCGCGCGGGTCCGCAAGGCGTCCGGGGTGCCGTCCGTGAGGACGACGTAGGCGTCGAGGCGGGCTTCGGCGGTGCCCGGGGCGGCGAGGACGACCGCGGCCGCGACGACGCCGGGCTCGGCCAGCAGGACCTTGCGGATCTCGTCCGGCTCGATCCGGTAGCCGCGCAGCTTGACCTGGCTGTCGAGGCGGCCGAGGTGCTCCAGGCGGCCGTCCGGCAGCAGGCGGCCGAGATCGCCGCTCAGGTAGACCCGGCGGCCGGCCGAGGTGACGAACCGTTCGGCCGTCAGCTCCGGACGGCCGAGGTAGCCGTGGGCCAGCCCGGCGCCGCCGACGGCGATTTCGCCCGGCACGCCCGGGGGCAGCGGCCGGTGGCGCGCGTCGACGACCTGGACGTCCCAGCCCGGGATGGCGTGGCCGACCGAACGTGAACCGGCCAGCGCGTCGGCGCGGGTCACCGTCTGCGCGGTGACGTGCACCGTGGTTTCGGTGATGCCGAACATGTTCACCAGCCGGCAGCGCGTCTGCGGGTACCGGTCGAACCACGGCAGCAGCGCGAACGCGTCGAGCGGCTCGCCGCCGAAGATCACCAGGCGCAGCGGGAGGTCGTCGAAGCGCCGCAGCTGCGTCTCGATCACCTGCGCGAAGCTCGACGGCGTCTGGCTGAGGACCGTGACGCGCTCGTCCCGCAGCAGCGCGGCGAACTCGTCCGGCGAGCGCCGCGTCCACTCCGGCACGACGACCAGGCGGCCGCCGGTGAGCAGGCAGCCCCAGATCTCCCAGACCGAGAAGTCGAACGCCACCGAGTGGAACCACGTCCAGACGTCGGTGCCGGCCAGGCCGAACCCGTCCGCGGTCCCCGTGATCAGGTCCACGACGTTGCGGTGCGGGACGACGACGCCCTTGGGCCGCCCGGTCGAGCCGGAGGTGTAGATCACGTAGGCCGGGTCGTCGGGGCCGGCCAGCCCGGCCGGCACTTCGCCGTCGGCCGGCAGCTCCGCCGACGTCACCGCGGGCACCCCGGGCAGGCGTCCCGCCGCGGCCTCGTCGGTGACGACCAGCGCGAGCCCGGCGTCGCCGGCGATGTAGGCCAGGCGCCCGTCGGGGTAGGCCGGGTCGAGCGGGACGTACACCGCGCCCGCCCGCAGCACCCCGAGCAGCAGCGCGACGAGGCCGGCGCCGCGTTCGTGCACGATCCCGACCCGGTCGCCGGGCCGGATCCCGCGCTCCCGCAGGCCGGCGGCGAACCGCTCCGCCCGCTCGGCCAGGTCCGCGTAACCGAACCGGCCGTCCTCACCGGACACCGCGGGGGCGCCGGCGCGTCGAAGAGCCTGCTCGGCGAAGACGTCCGTGATCGTGCGCGGGCTCCCGGCGGCCACCAGCGGCGGCGGCGCGGCACCGGTTTCGAGGGCGATGTCGGCGAGTGGCCGGTCCTGGTCCCCGGTCCGCAGCTCCGTGAGGACGGCGGTGAGGTGCCGCCCGAGCTGCGCGGCCGCCCACGGCGCGACGGCGTCTTCGGCGAACCGCGCCGTCGCCCGCCCCCCGGTGACCTGCACGGTCAGCGGGTACGGCGCCCGCTGGTCCTCGACGACGCCGACCGTGGGCAGGTCGCGCGTCGACCCGGCCGGCGCGGTGGCCGCGTGCTTGCGGAACACCCCGGCCGGCTGGTCCTCGTCGACCGTGATCAGCGTGGCGCCACCGGACACGCCGACGGCCAGCGTCGCGGCGCGCGCGTAGCGGCCGAACACCAGGCCGAGCGCGGCGAGCACATCGGCGGGCCCGGCCGCGCCCAGGTCCACAGTGGACGCGCTCGACGTCCCGGCCAGGTGCGCCAGCGGATCCCGGACGGCCGCGACGTCCGGCAGCGGGGCGAGGGGCGCCGGCCCGGTCACGACCGCGCCTGTTCGCCGGCCAGCGTCCGCTCCAGCAGCGCCACCAGGGGCCGCCACCGCTCGACCAGGTACATGTGGCCGCCCGGGATCTCGGCGGTCGTGCAGCCCGCCGAGGTCACCTCGGCCCAGCGGGCGGCCGCCGCCGCGGACACCAGCTCGTCGGCGTCGCCGCGGACCGCGACGATCGGGAACCCGACCCCGGTCTCCTCCGCGGGCCGGTGGGTCTCGTCGACCGCGATGTCGCCCCGCAGCGCGGGCAGCAGCAGCTCGCGCAGGTCCGGGTCGTCCATCGCGGGGTGGCGGTAGCCGGCCAGCTCGGCCACGGCGATCACGAACTCGTCGTCGGGCAGCCCGGCGATCGGTGCCGGCCGCGGGATTCCGGGCCGCTCCGCGCCGCTGGCGAACAGCGTCAGCTCCACGGCCGGCCGTTCGCGCGCCACCAGCCGGGCGACCTCGTAGGCGACCCGCGCGCCGAAGGAGTGGCCGAAGACACCCACCCGCCCGGCGTCGCCGACTTCGCGCAGGACGTCTTCGGCGATCGCGTCCAGCAGCGCCGCCATGGTCGTCGCCGGGGTCTCGGCGAACCGCCGTTCCTTGCCGGGCAGCTCGACGGCGGTGAACCGCAGCGCCGTCGCCGCGGCCGGCCACGCCTGGAAGAAGCTCGGTCCCGCCCCCGCGGGCGGGAAGCACAGCACAGGTACGCCGGTCGTCATCGTGCCTCCCTCACTCGAACCGGTTGCCCTCGGCGATGAACGCGGACGCGGCGGCCGAGGCGGCGCGGAACCCGGCCGCGGTCGTGCCTTCGACCCACACGTTCTGCAGCCGCCCGTGCAGGCCGGTCCGGTAGTCGGTCACGTCGCCGACCACGCGGCGGGGGTCGACCCGCCACACCCCGGGCACCCGCAGCAGCGCGGCGGGATCGGCGAGCGCGGTGATCCGGCGGGCGGCCACCGGGGCCTGGGTGAACAGGCAGGACGCGTAGCCGGTGGTGACCACCGGGCGGCGCTCGGCCTTGCCGACGGCCACCTCCAGCGCCAGTCGCACCGGGTTCAGGTCGCTGACACGCGGCACGATCGACGACAGGAACCCGCCGAGCCGGCCGTTGACCTCGATCAGCCGCGGTCCGGTGGCGGTGTGCTTGAACTCCATGTGCGCCAGGCCCGTCGTGACGCCCAGCGCGGTCAGGATCTCGCCGGCCCGCTCGATCGCGAGCCGCTGGGTCTCCCACGGCAGCAGCGACGGCCCGGTCATCCCGCTGTCGCGCAGCGGCGGGAGCAGCGGGTAGCGGTCCGAGAGCCAGAACGCCCAGTGCTCACCTTCGCCCAGGGTGGCCACCTCGACCGAAAAGTGGTCGCCGAGCCAGTCCCCTTCGGGGTGCGGGACGCCGATCAGGCGCTCCTCCAGCAACCACGTCTGCCCGGCGTCGCCGGCCGCCGCGGCCAGGGCCGCGCGCAACGCGGCCTCGTCGTCGACGGGGAAGATGTTGAAGCTTCCGTTGCCCCGCACCGGTTTCAGCACCGCGGGGAAACCGACGGCCGCGATCGCGGCGGCCGGCCCGGCTTCGTCGGTGAAGGACGCGGCCCGCACGCCGAGCCCGGTGCCGGCGAGGATCGCGCGCTGGACGTCCTTGCGCGTCACCGCTTCGGCGGTCGCCTCGTCGTGGTAGGGCAGGTCCAGCCGGGCGGCCACCGCGGCGACGAGCGGGATCAGCTCGTCCTCCACGGTCAGCACGCCGTCGACCTCGAGGGCGGCCAGCGCGGCGGCGATCGTGGCGGCGTCCTGCCCGGCGGCGTCGACGACTTCGGCCAGGTCGGCGAGGCCGTCCCGCTCGTCGGCGGACCAGGGCCGCCCGCCCGCGTTGACGACGACCAGCTCGCACCAGTCCGCCGCCGCGTCGAGCAGGTCCGGCAACGCGGACGCGTCGGCCGATTCGAACACCGCCACCTTGGTCATGACCCGGGCTCCCGCCGCTTCGCGTATTTGCGGGTCTCGCCGTCGGAACCGAGGAACGCGAACCCGGTCTTCTCCAGCACCCGCCGCGACGGCAGGTGCCCTTCGTCGGTTTCGGCGCGCACCGCGGTGACGCCGGGCTGGTCGAACGTCCAGGTCAGCAGCGCTTCGACGACCTCGGTGGCCAGGCCGCGGCCCTGGAACGCCTCGATCAGGCCGTAGCCGATCTCGGCCTCCCCCGCCGCGTCGGGCGCGGAGTGGAAACCGACGTCGCCGACGGCGAGCCCGGACTCGTTGTCCACGACCTGGTAGAGGCCGAAGCCCGGCCGGTAGGCGTCGGCGGTGACCATCCGCAGCACGAGCTTCGCGCCGCCGACCGTCCCGTCGAACGGGTAACCGGGCGCCCAGGCCCACTTCCCCGCGCCGGGTTCGCCGGCGAGGATCGCGCGGACCTCGTCGAACGGGACCTCCCGCAGCGTGGTCCGCGCCGTCGTCAGGACCGTGAGCGGGGCCGGGGGTTTCGTTTCCTGCGTCATGCCGCCTCTTCTTCAGGGGCCACCGCGCTCATCGCGCGGTAGACCGCGGTGTTCTGCAACCACAGCTTCGGGAACAGCGGGCGCACGGCGAGCCGTTCCAGGTCGGAGATCGAGCGCCCGCGCATGCTCCGCGGCCGGTCGCCGTCGTCCTGGTCCTCCTCGGCGGCGACCGGCTGGCCCCCGAGCATCTGCCAGACGAGGTTGATGTGGACCTGCTTCCACTCGAGGACCTGCGTGTCGAACCGCTGGAGGCCGGTCATCACCTCGGCGAGCTGCATCGTGGCCGGCGCCGCCGACGTCTCCGGGCCGGTCGCCTCGACGAGGTCGGCCATCGTGACGCCGGCGGCGGTGACGGCGGCCTCGAACGCCGCCCACACGGCGTGCGCGGCGCGCCGGACGTTGCGCGACCCGGGCGACGCGAGACCGGAGGCCGCCCCGGCCAGGTCCTTGCGCATCTGCAGGAACGACACCTGCGAAAGGGAGTTCGTCATCACGCGCAGGCATTCGACGGTCAGCCCGGCGGTGTCGGCGCAGCGGACGAGGTGCCGGGTGGCCATGATCGGGTCGCCCTTCGCGAGGGCCCCGGTCAGGTCGCACAGGCTGTGGTGCACGGCGACCCAGCAGTACTCGGTCAGCAGGTGCAGGATCTGGAAGAAGCGGTGGTCGGAGTGCAGCAGTTCGTCTTCGGGAATCAGCGCCGAGAGCGCGGCGGTCAGCCGGAGCTCGGTCTCGTAACCACTGCCGCGGTCGAATTCGTACCGCAGGCGTGGATTCGATTGGGACGGATTGAGCGTCCGGACCTCGCGGTCGCCCTCTTCGCCTTCCCACCGCACCACGAAACGACCCCCAAAGTGTGACTATGACAGGACTGCCGCCCTTGTGCCTCACAGTGGCAGTCACCGGCCGACTACAGCAACCAAAACGAAAGGTGTCTCAAATCACAGCATTTTTGAATATCTTATCGGCCGCACCGGGCGCGCTCGCGAGAATACGCAGAAATGGAGAAGGGCGGTTCCCGACGAGTCGCTAACGTCGAATCCGGCAGCGGTCCGGGGGGCACCCGGGCCCGACGGGTGGTGCGTAGTGGGGGCGAGAGTGCCGGAGACGAACGAGGCCACGTACATCGCCGTGGTGAACGGCGAAGAGCAGTACTCGGTGTGGCCCGCCGGGCTCGATCTCCCGGCGGGCTGGGAGGCCGCCGGGTTCACCGGCACCGAGGAGGCCTGCCTCGACCACGTCGCCGGGACGTGGCGCGACATCACGCCGCGCTCGGTCCGCCGGTCCGCATGAGCCGGCACGCGGTCCTCGGCGCCGGCGGGGTCGGGCTCGCGCTCGCCGCCGCCCTCGCCCGCGGCGGCGAAGACGTCACCCTCCTGCTGCGACCGGCCACCCTCGCGCGGTACGGCGGCGTGGTCGGCGTTCAGCAGGGACTCCGCGCGGGCTTCACCGTCGCGGTCCCGGCCGGCACGCGCCTGACCGAGCCCGCCGACGTGCTGTGGGTCTGCGTCAAGCACCCCGACCTGCCCGGCGCGCTGACCGGCGTGGCCGCCGACGTCGGCGTCGTCGTCCCGCTGCTCAACGGCACCGGGCACCTGCCGCCGCTGCGGGACCGCTTCGGCGACCGCGTGGTCGCGGGCGCGATCCGGATCGAAGCCACGCGCACCGCCGTCGGCGAGGTCCGCCAGGATTCCCTCTTCACCGAGATCGAGCTGGCCGGGGCGCCCGAGGTCGTCGTCAGGGCGCTGGCCGCGGCCGGGATCGGCTGCACCGACGGCGGTTCCGAAGCCGACGTGCTCTGGCGCAAGCTCACCCTGCTCGCGCCGCTCGCGCTCGCCACGACGTGCGCCGCCGGGCCACTCGACGCCGTCCGCGCCGACGAGGACCTGACCCGGCTGATGCTCGCGTGCGCGGACGAAGCGTGCGCAGCCGGCCGGGCCGAAGGTGCCCGGCTGGACCGCGGCCGCGTCCTGCGCGCGCTCACCCGCGCGCCCGGCCGGACCCGCACGTCGCTGCAGCGCGACGTCGAACGCGGCGCGCCGGGCGAGCTCGACGCGATCGCCGGCCCGGTCCGGGAAGCCGGGGCCCGGCACGGAATCCCGACCCCGGCCACCGACGAGCTCGTGCGCCGGGCCCGCCACGACGCGGGCACGCCGTTGCCCGCCGGAACCCGAGAGTGAGGCAAGCGCCCATGTCCCCGAAAGCCGTCCTGGAAAACACCTTGCGCGAGATCCTGGTCGCCGACCTGTACGTCGACGTCCCGGCCGACGGCATCCACGCCGACGACAGCCTGCAGGAGACGCTCGGGCTCGACTCGCTCGGTTTCGTCGAGCTGCGCGCCCGCTGCGAGCAGCAGTTCGGCGTGCCCATCTCCGACACCGACTTCACGCCGGTGAACTTCCGGTCCATCAGCACGATCGCCGACTTCGTCGTGCGGCGCCAGGCGACCGACTGACCGGCTTCCGCCACACGAAAGGAACCCCGTGATCGAGACGCGCAGGCCCGCGACGGCCGAGCAGACCGAGGTGTGGCTCGCCATGCAGCGGGAACCGGAGTCCGCCCGGTTCACCATCCCGCTGGACCTCGAGTTCACCCCCGGCGTCGACGTCGCGGCGTTGCGGATCGCGCTCGGCGACCTCGTCGAGCGGCATCCGAACCTGCGCAGCGCGTTCGTCGCCGACGGCAGTGAGCTGGTGCAGGTGGTGCACCACCGCCCGCCCGTCCCGTTCGTCGAGCACCGGCGTCCCGGCCGCTACGACCGGGCCGCGGCGCTGGAGTGGGCCGCGGCGATCGCCGCCCAGCCGTTCGACCTCGGTTCCGCGCCGCTGGTGCGGGGCACGCTCCTGCACGCCGACGACGGCGCGTTGTTCGTGCTGGCCGTGCACCACGTCGTGTCCGACGGCTGGTCGCAGGGCATCGTGGCGCGGGACCTGGTGCACGCCTACCGGGAGCGCGTCGCCGGGCGGCTGCCGTGGGACGCGCCGCTGGCGATCGCCGAGTCCGCCGAGTCCGCTGAGTCCACTGAGTCCACTGATTCCACTGTGGAGGTTCCCGACAGCGAGCTGACCGCGTACTGGTCGGGGCTGCTGGCCGACCAGCCGCCGTCGCTCGCGCCGATCGCGGACCGCAACCGGCCCGGCTCGGTGCCGGGCCCGGCCGGTTTCCGCGAGGCCGTGCTGACCGAGGACGTCCTCGAGCGCGTCCGCGCGGTGGCCCGGGAGCGGCTGGCCTCGCCCGCAACGGTCGTGCTGAGCGCGTGGCTGACCCTGCTGCACGCGTGGAGCGCCGGCGCGGACGGCACCACCGGCATGCTGTTCGCGTCGCGCACGCCCGACGACGAAGAGCGCGTCGACCTGCTGGCCCGGGTACTGCCGGTCCGCAGCAGGCTCGACTTCACCGAGTCCTTCGGCACGCTGGTCGACCGCGTGCGCGACCAGGTGCTCGACTCGCTCGAGCACTCGGCCGTCCCGTCCGCGCGGCTGCGCGACATCCGCCGCGACGGCGGCGCGTCCCTCATCGACAACAGCGTCTTCATGTACTTCCCGGAGCAGGAGCTGTCCTGGACCGAAGGCGACACGACGATCCGGGTCGTCGAACACGAGACCACCGCGGGGAAGTACGACCTGTCGCTGGCGGCGTTGGAAGGCGAGGCGCACATCCGGCTGCGCGTCGACCACGACACGCTGGTGTACCGCGACAGCACCGCCGAAGTGCTGCTGGCCCAGCTCGTCAAGCTCCTCACCGACGCCGTCGCCGATCCCGGCGCGACCTGCGGCGCGCTCGTCGCCGCCTGCGACCCGTTCGTGCCCGCCCGTCCGGTGACGGAGACCGCGCCGGTGAACCGGGTGCTGCTGCACGACATGGTGCGCCGCCAAGCCGAGCTGCGCCCGGACGCCGTGGCCGTGCGCTACCACGACGAAGTCCTCACCTACGCCGGCCTCGTCGCGCGCGCCGGCGCCGTCGCGAACTGGCTGCGTGCCGAAGGGCTCGGCGCCGAGTCGCTCGTGGCGCTGCTGCTGCCGCCGGGCCCGGCGTCGGTCGTGTTCTGGCTGGGCACGCTCATGGCGGGCGCGGCCTACCTCCCGCTCGACCCGGCCTACCCCGACGCCCAGCTGCAGATGGTGATCGACGACGCCCGGCCGCGGCTGGTCGTCGGCGCGCCCGGGTTCGTCGAGCGCGTGCGGCTGCCGAAGTGCCCGATCTACCTCGTCGACGAGGCCCTGGCCGAGGCCGCGCGCCACCCGGGCACCCCGCCGGAGGTGGCGATCGACCCGGCGACGGCGTTCAACGTGCTCTACACGTCCGGGTCCACGGGCCGGCCGAAGGGCGTCGTCTGGCCGCACGCCGGGTTCATCCGGCTGCTCGACCGCCCCGACTTCGTGCCGCTGCACCACACCGACGTCGTCTCCCAGCTCTCGCCGCTGAACTTCGACGGCGCGACCTACGAGGTCTGGGGCGCCCTCACCCACGGCGCCGAGCTGGTGATCTTCGACAAGGAGCTGACGCTGAGCCCGCCGGAGCTGCGGACGGCGTTCCGCGAGCGCGGGATCACCACGCTGATCGTGTCGTCGCCGCTGCTCAACCGGCTGATCGAGGACGTGCCGGACCTGTTCCCCGGCCTGCGCCGGGTGTACTTCGGCGGCGAGATCGTGTCGGTGCCGCACCTGGAGAAGGCGCTGCGCTGGAGCGCGCCGGGCACGATGCTGCACAGTTACGGGCCGACGGAGAACTCGTTCACCACGACGTGGACGCCGATCACGGAGATCGAGGAGAACGCGCGAACGCTGTCGATCGGCCGGGTCGTCCCGGAGACCGACGGTTACGTCGTGTTCGACCACACCACGATGCGCCAGGCGCCCCGGGGGGTGCCGGGTGAGCTGCTGCTGGGCGGCACCGGCGTCACGCGCGGCTACCTCGGCAACCCGCGCGAGACGGCGCGGCGGTTCATCCCCGACCCCTATTCGGGGGTGCCCGGCGCGCGGCTGTACCGCACGGGCGACCGGGTGCGCTGGCTGCCGGACGGCCGGCTGGAGTTCATCGGCCGCAACGACAACCAGGTCAAGATCCGCAGCCAGCGCGTCGAGCTGGGCGAGGTCGAGTCGGCCCTCGCCGCGCACGCGTCGGTCGAGGCGGCGTTCGTGACGGTGTGCTTGAACAGCCGCAAGGAGAAGGAGATCGCGGCGTACGTCGTGCTCGGCGCGGGCGGCACGGTCGAGGAGCTGCGCCGGCACGCGCGGGAGGTGCTGCCGGTGTTCGCGGTGCCGCGGTACCTGGTTCCGCTGGACCGGATGCCGTTGACGCCGAACGGAAAGATCGACCGGCGCCGGCTGCCCGAGGCGGCCGACGCTCCCGCCGCTCCCGCTCGTGTTCCCGCTCCGGCCGCGGCCGCCGTGGTTCCGGCGGCCGAGTCCACTGTGGACCTGGTACGGGCGGCGTGGGCGGAGCTGCTGGAGCACGACACGTTCGCGATGGACGACAACTTCTTCGACGTCGGCGGCCATTCACTGATCCTGGTGAAGCTGCAGGCGAATCTGAGGTCGCGGTTCACGACAGCCCCGTCGATCGGCGAACTGCTGCGGCACACGACGGTACGGGCACAGGTGGCGCTGCTGGCGAACGTCACGCCGGTGGATCGCCCGGCCACGGCCGTCTCCTCCGCTGGCGCGCCGGCGTCCACCACTCCCGCGACTCTCGTATCGAGCGGCGCTCAGCGGGAATCCGCAGCTGCCCCGGCCGCCGCCGCGGAGGTCCCGGCTGAGTCGGCGCCCGGCGGCGCTCAGGCTGTCGGCGCAGCCGCATCCGAGCCGGCGGCTGGCGGCGCTCAGGTCGTCGGCGCAGCCGCATCCGAGGCGGCGACCGGCGGCAGCCAGGTCATCGCAGTCTCAACGGCGTCCGAGCCGGCGACCGGCGGCAGCCAGGTCATCGCCGTGTCGGCGGCGTCCGAGGCGGCGCTGGCCGAGGCCCGGCGGCGGCTGGCCGACCACCTGACCACGGCCCCCGACGTCGACCTCGCGCAGGTCGCGGCCACCCTGGACCGCGGCCGCGAACGCTTCCCGCACCGGTTCGCCGTCGTGGCCACCGACCCCGCCACCGCGGCGGCCGCCCTGCGCGCCGGCGCGCTGAGCACCGGCCCGGTGGCGGCCGGCGTGGTCGACCGCACCCGGCCCGTCCGGCTGGTGTTCGCGTTCGGCGCCGGCGCGGGCTCGTCGGCCCGGACGTTCGCCGCCCAGCACGCGCTCGTCACACAGCTCACCGGCCACGGCGCGGCACCCGATGTCGTGACGGGCTCCGGAGCAGGTCACCTGACAGCGGCCGTAGCCGCCGGAGTCCTGACCCACGCCGACGGCCTGCGCCTGGCCACGGCACTCGACAACCCCGGCACGCTCGCCGCGGCGCTCGAGGCGGTCACGTTCACGCCTCCCGCCGTCGCCCTGGCCGCCCCGGACGGCGTCACCCCGGCGGGCCGCCCCCTCGACGCCCGGCTGTGGGCCAAGCACCTCACCTACCCGGCCGAGGCGACGGAACTGCTGGCCACCGCAACAGGCGGCCGCCCGGCAGTGGTCGTCGACCTGGGCGGCGACGAGTTCCTGGCCGCGGCGTCCACCCGCCCGGAACTGACGGCCGTGTCGAGCACCGGTCCGACGGCTCTGGCCCAGCTCTGGTGCAGCGGCGTCGAGATCAGGCTGACCGACCCCCGGACCGGGCGAGTTCGCCTCCCGGGCTACCCGTTCGCCCGCCCCGGCACCACAACCCCGGCGGCGACCCCGTCCGCAGAGCGCGTCCGCGCGACGCTGACTGCGGCTTGGCAAAACCTCGCCGGCGAACAGGACACGTTCCCCCCGGACCGCGTACCGCAGCTGCACCACCGCCTGCGGCTGGCCTTCGACCGGGTCCCGGACACGACGGCCCTGTCGGCAGCCGAGGACTTCGACGGCCTCGCGAACCTGCTCACGGAAACCGTGACGGCGTTGACTCCCACCGTGCTGCCCCTCGACTGATCCCGCGCAGTCGTTCGTGAGTGTTCAGGGCGGTTCTAACCGCCCTGAACACTCACGACCAGGCCGCGGCAGACCGCCTGACCCGCACTAGCCCTGCTCCTCACCGGGCAGGGCGAAGAGCGTCCGCTGGTCCGGGTCCTCCGGCTCCCCGCCCAGGCGCAGGCACTTGCGGCAGCTGACGCCCTGGTGGGTGGGCGTGACCTCGCCGCCCGCGCCGAGGCCTGACCAGCCTTGGTGGCACGCCGGGGCGGGGAGGGTCAGGCTGTTCATCCACGGCACCCAGCTGACCCGGTGGGCGACGCCGGACCGGCCGATGTGCAGGCGCATGCCGGTGAACAGCCGGTGCTGTTCGGCCGCGAAGCGCGCCGGGTCGATGGGCGGGACCGGGAACAGGGGGATCGGCTCGCTCATCCCACCAGTATGCCGTTCGGGCGTACACCGGGAATTCGAGCGGAATCCGGGTACGTTGCCTCCCCTGAAGACTCCGGCCTCGCCGCTGTCCCCCGTGCTCACCGTCACGCCGGCCGCGGCAGGAGGCGGGGGCCTCGCACCCGGCGTCACCCTGCACACCACCGTGTACGGCGAAGGCACCGGCCACAACACCTGGACAGCCACCGTGCAGGTGCAGGCCCGATCCGGCCGCGCTCGGCACCCGGGAACACGCGGCCTCGCTGGTGACGGCGTTGCGCGGCAAGGGTTTCGCGGCGCGCTCGGCCGGCGGGTGCGGGTCGGCTCCAGCTGGGAAGCCCTGCGCTGTAACCGGGCTGACGGCCGTCGGCCGCGACGATCCGCAGCAGCCCCGGCGGTCGAGGCCGACCATCGTGCGCGGGTTGCGCTTGACGCCCCAGCCGTAGACGAACGACGGATCGCCGGGGGTGCACCACGCCGTCCGCGGCCGCGATCCGGCCGTCGCGGACCAGCCACGGGCCGCCGTCGACCACGCCCGCCGGGTGGATCGGCGGGACGCCGTCGAGGATCCGGGCCCGACGCGCAGGTTTCGCGCCCGGCCGCCCGTGCCCGGCCACGCGCCCCTGGTGCTGCCGCGCTAGCGCGGTTCGACCACGCTCCGCACCGCTTCCACCAGCGCCGCCCGGTGCTCCTCGAACCGATCCGGCTCCACCGCCGCGGTCAGCGCCGGCGGCGCGCTCAGCCAGCTCTCCGTCATGCGCAGGACGATCGCGAACAGGTCCGCGGCCGGGAGGTCGGCGCGGATCCGGCCCTCCTTCTGGGCCGCCGTCACCGCGTCGACGCGGGCGCGGAACCGGTCGACCTCGGCGGGGGCCGGCTCGATCTGCTCGAGCGTGCGCCACGTGCCGATCCGCCGGGACGCCGCGTTGGCCAGCATGTAGTCGAACCGCGCGGCCGCGAACGCGCGGAGGTCGCCGTCGGCCATCGGGGCCGCCTCGAAGACGGCCCGGGCCTCCTCCTCCACGACCGCGTCGAACAGCTGGTTCTTGTCGCCGAAGTAGACGTAGATCAGGCGCTTGTTGGCTCCCGCGCGCTCGGCGACGCGGTCGATCCGGCCGCCGGCCAGCCCGTGCTCGGCGAACTCCGCCGTCGCCGCTTCGAGCAGCAGGGCCTTCGTGGCCGCGGCGTCGCGGGGACGGGCGGTGTTCACCAGGCCACCGGGCCCGCGGCGTCGAAGAAGCCACCCGTCGGACCGTCCGGGCCGGCCTGGGCCAGCCGGACCGCGGCTTCGGCGCCCTGCGCGACGGTCTGCGTGCCGCTGTTGTGGTTGAGGTCGGTCTTCGTGTAGCCGGGGTCCACGGCGTTGATCCGGAACCCGGGGAACGCCTTGGCGTACTGCACGGTGACCATGTTCAGCGCGGCCTTGGACGCCGGGTACGAGATCCCCGGGTAGAACGCCGTGAACGAGTCCGGGTTCGCCAGGTCCGCCGTCCGCGACAGGCCGCTGCTCACGTTGACCACCACCGGCGCCGCCGAGCGCCGCAACAGCGGCAGGAACGCGCGGGTGACCCGGACGACCCCGAACACGTTGGTGTCGAACAGGTCCCGCATCTGATCGGCGGTCACGTCGGCGGCGCCGATCACGCCGCCGTCGGACTGCCGGCCCTCGACGCCGGCGTTGTTCACCAGGACGTCCAGTTCCCCGTCGGCCTCGATCGTCTTGACCGCCGTGGCCACCGACGCGTCGTCGGTGACGTCCAGCCGCACGAACCGCGCGCCCAGCCGGCCGGCCGCCTCCCGCCCTCGCTCGGCGTCCCGCGCGCCGACGTACACGGTGTGCCCGGCGGCGACGAGCTGCCGGGCCGTCTCGTAGCCGATGCCCTTGTTCGCACCGGTGACCAACGTTGTCGTCATGCCTGCTCCCGTCCGGTATCTAACTGGATAGTTACAAGATAGGTCCGCTCACGGCCGCACGTCAACGGTCAGTTACTCCGCTCACTCCCCGCGCCGGGAACCCGGATTTCCCCAGTCTTCCGCGGAAATGCTTGACACAACGTCGTCCGACGCATTCGAAATACTTTTCACTTTTCCGCAAAGGCGGGCAACTTGCAGAATTCCCACCCGTTGAAAACCTTGTGAGATACCTTACGGAAACATCGCCGAAACCTTCTTCGCCGCTTAGCGTTGCCGCAGCCAGCCAAGAACGCCGATGAAAGAACAAAAAATGATGAGCACGCGGCAATCCGCACTGACCGTCCACGCGGTACACCTCGGGGTGAAAGTGGCCTCACGCTGGGAAGCCGTGGCCTATCTGGGCGCCGAGCTCGAACGGTCCGGTGCCGCCCACGCCGGTTACGCCGACTCTCTCGCCGCTCGCGAACGACGCTTTTCCACCTATCTCGGACACGGGATCGCCGTCCCTCACGCACTGCACATGCACGACTACCTGCTGGCCGAGGAAGGAATTGTGTTCGCCCGTTTCGCCACGCCCATTCCTTGGGACGACGAAGAGGTTTCGATGTGCCTCGCCGTCGCCGCGACGGCGGACGCCCAGGTGGAAATCCTCTGCCGGCTGACGGCCACGTTCCTCAACTCCGAGCACCTCGACACGCTCGCCACGTCGGCCGACCCCGCCGCGATCGAGCGGATCCTCCAGAGCACCTGATCCCGGCTTCGAGCGCGCGCGGGCCACGGCGTCTGGCACGATCAGGCCGTGGCCCGGACCCGGCGGAAACGCGCGCTCGCGATGGTCGCCGCCCTGCTCACGTTCGCCGCGCTGCTGACGGGGTGCAGCCCCGGCTTCGGGGGCCTGCGGCTGCGGATCGCCGCCGGCAACCCGGGCGGGGTCTACGACACGCTCGCGCAGACCCTCGCCACGGCCTGGCAGTCCGGTCTCGACATCGAGCGGCCGCAGGTGCTGCAGACCCAGGGCTCCCCCGACAACGTCAACAAGGTCCTGGCGGGCGCCGCCGACGTCGGGTTCGTCGCCGCCGACGTCGCGGCCGACACCTACAAGAAGAACCCGGGGCTGACGACGCTCGCCCGGATCCACGACGACTACCTGCACATCGTCGTGCGCACCGACTCCGCCATCCACTCCGTCGCGGACCTGCGCGGCAAGCGGATCGCGATCGGCTTGCCCGCGTCCGGCGTCGAGTACATCGCCAGCCGGCTGCTGCAGGCCGCCGAGCTGAACGGCTCGGTCAGCACAACCACCACACGCGGGCTGGAAGACTCGGTGAAGGCGCTGCTGAACGGCGACGTCGACGCCTTCTTCTGGTCCGGCGGGCTGCCGACGCCGTTGATCGCCGGCCAGAACGACACGAAGTCCCTGCGCCTGCTCGACATCGCCGACCAGATGCCGCGGATGCAGGCCCTCAACCAGGTGTACGGGACCGCGTCCATCCCGGCGAGCATGTACGAGCAGGACCGGCCGGTCACCACGCTGCTGGTGCCGAACTTCCTGGTCGTGCCCAGCTCGATGTCCGACGACGTCGCCGAAGCCCTGGTCCGCGGCCTGTTCGACGCCCGGGCGCAGCTCGCGCGGGCCAATCCGGCGGCCCTGTCGATCGACGTCCACCCGGGCATCGAGACGCAGCCGATCCCGCTGCACCCCGGCGCGCTCCGGTACTACCGCTCGCAGAAGGACTGACGCGCTCAGACGGCCGGGAACGTCATCGTGATCCGCAGGCCGCCACCTTCGGGCAGGTCGAGGGCCAGCTTCCCGTACGAGTGCGCGACGATCTCGCTGACGATCGCCAGGCCGAGCCCCGAACCCGGCACGTTCTGGTGCGCGCTGCTGCGCCAGAACCGGTCGAGCGCCCGGTCGAGCTCGTCGGGCCGCAGGCCGGGGCCGTGGTCGCGGACCGACAGCCGCACCTCGTCGCCGTCGTGGGTGACGCCGATCCGGATCTCGGTGCCGGCGGCGGTGAACTTCAGCGCGTTGTCCAGCAGCGCGTCCAGGATCGTCTCGGCGCCGCGCGGCGGCATCCGCACGCGGACCCCGTCCCCCGAAACGTCCACGACCAGCCGCACATCGCGGGCCTCACCGACCACCGACCAGTCGGCGACCCGCTCGGCGACGGCCTCGTCGAGGTCGAGGGGGTCCAGTTCGCCGCCGGAGGCCTCGGCGCGGGCCATCGACAGCAGGCCGTCGAGGATCTGGTGCAGCCGGCCGGCGTCGATCCGGGCGGCTTCGAGGTCCGCGGCCGCGGGCTCGTCGTCCACGTGGCCTTCGAGGTTCCCGAGCCGGATCTTGAGCGCGGTGAGCGGGTTGCGCAGCTGGTGCGACGCGTCGGCGACGAACACCCGCTGCGCCTCCAGCGCGCCGGACACGCTCTCGGCCATCCGGTCGAAGGAGCGTCCGAGCTGCCGCAGCTCCGGCGGCCCGCCGCCCTCCCCCACCGGTTCGGCGGCCCGCCCGCCGACCACGGACGCGACCAGCGCGCCGGTCGCGTCGTCGAGCCGCTTCACCGGGCGCAGGATCCAGCGGACCACCGGGATCGCCACCGCCAGCGCCAGCACGAACGCGAGCACGCCGCCCGCGGCCAGCAGCAGGAACCACCACAGCACGTCGGTGCGGGAGGCCGTGGTGTCCGAGATCGTCACCACCGCGCCCCGCACCTCGCCGTCGGCCAGCACGGGCTCGGCCAGCACCAGCGGGTCGGTGTTCCACGGCAGCAGCATCCCGCCGGGCTGCGACCGGCGGCCGGCGAGCGCCTCGTGGACCGGGCCGGTGATCCGCGCGGTCCGGAGGTCGATCCGCGCGGCGCCCGGGCCGGGCACGGTGTCGACCGCGGTGCCGTCCTGGTCGAAGACGACCACCTGCACGCCGTACACCTCGGTGTAGCGGCGCAGGTCGGGGTCGATCAGCTGGGGCTTGCCGTCCAGCAGGGGGCGTTGGGCGAGCGAGGCGAACCGGGCGGTGTCGGTCAGCCGGTCGAGGAACAGGTCCTGCTGGGCGCCCGTGGCGATCGTCGCGGCGAGCGGGATGCCGAGGCCGAACACGAGCAACGCCACCAGCGTCAGCACGATGCCCTGCAGCCGGACGCGCACCCGTCAGCTCCGGGCGGCCTGGCCGCCGAGGCGGTAGCCGACCCCGCGCACCGTCTCGATCAGCGCCGGGCGGCCGAGTTTGGTCCGCAGGGTCGCGACGTGGACGTCGAGCGACCGGCTCTCCGCCGGCCCGCGGTGCCCCCACACCTCGGTGAGCACGTGTTCGCGCGAGCAGACGTTGCCGCGCGCGCCCGCCACCAGCGCGAGCACCTGGAACTCCTTGCGGGACAACGCGATCGCCTGCCCGTCGACCAGCACCTCGTGCCGGGACAGGTCGACGCTGACGTCCCCGGCCCGGATCACCACGGGCTCGGCGGGTGTGCTGTGCTCACCGCGCCGGCGGCGGACCGCCTCGACCCGGGCCATCAGCTCTTCGACGTCGTAGGGCTTGACGAGGTAGTCGTCGGCGCCCGCGCGCAGGCCCTGGATCCGGTCGTCGACCTCGCCGCGGGCCGAGACCACGATGATCGCGACGTCGCTGACCGCGCGGATCTGGCGGCACAGCGTCACGCCGTCGATGTCCGGCAGGCCGAGGTCGAGCAGGACGACGTCGACCTCGTGCACCCGCTCCAGCACGCCGGCGCCGGACGCGAGCCGGGCGATCGCCAGGCCACGCCGGGTCAGCGCGGGGATGAGCGCACCCGCGACCCGGTCGTCGTCCTCCACCAGCAGTACCCGCACCCCGTCCGCCTCCCGCGTGACCTGCTTCACCCCAGCCGGTAGCGAAACTCTAGGACGTCGCCCCGGCGGGCGCACCGGACACCCGGTCGGTGACTCTCCGTGATTTCGGCTCGACTAAAGTCACGAAGGCATCAATACTCGCCAAAAGGACATCGATACCCACTTGAAACCCTAAGTATTGGTCAAGCGGCCTTGCCAACCGTGAGGGCGGCGGTAGGTTTCCGCCATCGCGTGGTGACCCACACCCACTTGCCGGTACGAAACAGCTCTGGAGGCCAGATGACCGCGGAGGTGGCGGCGCCGATGATCAAGGCGTCCGCCGTGAACAAGTACTTCGGCGACCTGCACGTGCTCAGGGAGATCACGCTCGAGGTGCCTCGCGGCCAGGTCGTGGTGGTGCTGGGCCCCTCGGGGTCCGGCAAGTCGACGCTCTGCCGGGCCATCAACCGGCTCGAGCCCATCAACTCGGGCGAGATCGCCGTCGACGGCACGGCGCTGCCGGCGGAGGGCAAGGCGCTCGCCGCCCTGCGCGCCGACGTCGGCATGGTGTTCCAGTCGTTCAACCTGTTCGCGCACAAGACCATCGTCGAGAACGTGATGCTGGCGCCGACGAAGGTCCGCAAGACCTCGAAGGACGAAGCCCGCAAAACGGCGATGGAGCTGCTGGAGCGCGTCGGGATCGCCAACCAGGCGGACAAGTACCCGGCGCAGCTCTCGGGTGGCCAGCAGCAGCGCGTCGCCATCGCGCGGGCGCTGGCGATGCGGCCCAAGGTCATGCTGTTCGACGAGCCGACCTCGGCGCTGGACCCGGAGATGGTCCAGGAGGTCCTGGACGTGATGACCGGGCTGGCCAAGGACGGCATGACGATGCTGGTCGTCACGCACGAGATGGGCTTCGCCCGCCGGGCAGCCGATCGGGTGATCTTCATGGCCGACGGCGAAATCGTCGAGGACACGACGCCGGAAGAGTTCTTCACCGCGCCGAAGAGCGAGCGCGCGAAGGACTTCCTCGGCAAGATCCTGACCCACTGACAACACTGACACCACAACTGAGAACTTTTCCTCCGGCCACCGCCGGACGAGATTCGGAAGGAAACCTGAGAGACGATGCGGTTTAGTCGAGTTCTGCAGACGGGTGCGGTCGTCATGGCCGCCGGTCTGGCCCTGACGGCCTGCGGCGGCGGGTCCGGCAGCAGCGGCGCGAGCGGCGACAAGAACCTGGTCCAGCGGGCCAAGGACAACAAGAAGCTGACCATCGGCATCAAGTTCGACCAGCCGGGCCTCGGCCTGAAGAAGCCGGACGGCACCTACGCCGGCTTCGACGTCGACGTCGCGAAGTACATCGCGAAGCAGCTCGGTGTCGAAGAGTCGGGGATCACCTGGAAGGAAGCGCAGTCCGCGCAGCGCGAGGACCTGATCAAGAAGGGTGAGGTCGACTTCATCGTCGCCACCTACTCGATCACCGACAAGCGCAAGAACGACGTCTCCTTCGGCGGCCCGTACTTCATCGCGCACCAGGATCTGCTGGTCCGGTCGGACAACACGGACATCACCGGCCCCGAGTCGCTGACCGGCAACAAGAAGCTCTGCTCGGTCAAGGGCTCGACCCCGGCACAGAACGTGAAGACGAAGTACGCCAAGGAGGTGCAGCTGCAGGAGGTGGGCAAGTACACCGACTGCGTGACCTCGCTCCTGAACGGCAGCGTCGACGCGATGACCACCGACGACGTCATCCTGGCGGGCTACGCGGCCCAGCAGCCGGGCAAGCTGAAGCTGGTCGGCAAGGGCTTCACCGACGAGAACTACGGCGTCGGCCTGAAGAAGGACGACGCCGACGGCAAGGCCGCGGTCAACAAGGCCATCCAGGCGATGGAGCAGGACGGTTCCTGGGAGAAGTCGCTGCAGACCAACGTCGGCCCGTCGGGCTACAAGATCCCGGCCGTGCCGGCGATCGCGCCCTGACCCTCATCCGAAGTTGAACGGTGCGCCGCGAGCCGCGGCGCACCGTTCCCGTTCCGAGGCCAGGTTGGACAACAGTGTTCGATTTCCTCAGCAATCCTGACTACAACCTCGTCGACGCGTTCTGGACGACGATCCAGCTGACGTTCTTCTCGGCGATCGGCGCGCTGATCTGGGGCACGATCCTCGTGGGCATGCGGGTCAGCCCGGTGCCGATCATGCGCGGGTTCGCCACGGTGTACGTCAACATCTTCCGGAACACCCCGCTGACGGTGATCATCATCTTCACCTCGCTGGGTCTTTCGTCCACCCTGGGCATCAACCTGGCCGCGTCCGACTCGCCCACCTCGCTGGCCGACAACGCGTTCCGGCTGGCCGTGCTGGGCTTCATCGTCTACACCGCGACCTTCGTGTGCGAATCGCTGCGGTCGGGCATCAACACCGTCCCGGTCGGCCAGGCCGAGGCGGCGCGGGCCCTGGGGCTCAACTTCGTGCAGGTGCTGGGCCTGATCGTGCTGCCCCAGGCGTTCCGCGCGGTGATCGCGCCGCTGGCGAACGTCCTGATCGCGCTGCTGAAGAACACCACCGTCGCCTCGGTGATCGGCGTCGCGGAGGCGTCGCTGCTGATGTCGACGATGGTGGAGAACGAGTCCGACTCGCTGTTCTCCGTCTTCATCCTGTTCGCCCTGGTGTTCGTCGTGCTGGTCCTGCCACTCGGCCTGCTGCTCGGCTGGGTCGCCAAGAAAGCCGAGGTCAAGCGATGAGCACGCAGTCCGTCCTGTACGACGTCCCCGGTCCGAAGGCCCGCACCCGCAACTGGCTGTACTCGGTGCTGTTCGTGCTGATCCTGCTGGCCGTGGCGTACTTCGTCTACGACCGCTTCAACGAGAAGGGCCAGTGGGCGGGCGCGCTCTGGAAGCCCTTCGTCGAAGGGACGACCTGGTCCCAGTTCCTGCTGCCGGGCCTGGTGAAGACCCTCGAGGCGGCCGGGCTGTCCATCGTGATCGCGCTGCCGATCGGAGCCCTGCTGGGCATCGGGCGGCTGTCCGAGCACAAGTGGGTGCGGGTCCCGGTCGGCGCCGTGGTCGAGTTCTTCCGGGCCATCCCGGTACTGCTGCTGATGGTGTTCGGTGCGTCGCTGTACGCCTACTACACCGACATCAGCCCGGACACCCGCCCTCTGTTCGCCGCGGTCACGGGCCTGGTGCTCTACAACGGCTCGGTGTTGGCGGAGGTGTTCCGGGCGGGCATCCTGTCGCTGCCGAAGGGGCAGACGGAGGCGTCGTCGGCCCTCGGCCTGCGCAAGACCCAGACGATGGTCAGCGTCCTGCTCCCCCAGGCCGTCACGCTGATGCTCCCGGCGCTGGTCAGCCAGCTGGTGGTCATCCTCAAGGACACGGCGCTCGCCGGCCAGCTGACGATCGGCTACGACGAGCTGATCCGCGGTTCGGGACCGATCACCGGCAACTTCAACAACACGATCCCGACGCTGATCGTCATCGCGATCATCTTCATCGCGCTCAACCTGCTCCTGTCGTGGTTCGCTTCGTGGCTGGAGCGGAAGCTGTCGCGCCGGAAGAAGGCGCCGCGCGGCGCCAAGCCGTTGGAAGGGCCGCCGTCCGTCGTGACGGCGACCGACTTCAACACCGGCCGCGCGGTCTGACCTCGGATCACCGGAAGCGGGCAGGTGCGGAACTCCGCGCCTGCCCGCTTTTCGTTTCCCCCGATCGGCTGAGCCGGAGGGTTGTCGTACTCGGGGGTCACCCCTAGCGTCGGGTGCATGGGTGTCGCTCTGGTGACCGGAAGTTCCCGAGGGCTGGGCCGTGTGATCGCGCGGCGGCTGGCCCGCGACGGGTTCGCGGTGGCGGTGAACGCGCTGCACGACGACCCGGACCTGAAGGTCGCCGCCGAGGAGGTCCTCGCCGAGGGTGGCAAGGCCGCCGCCTTCGCCGCCGACGTGACCGACCGGCGCCAGGTCGGCGAGCTGGTCGACGCGGTGACGGCGCTGCTCGGCCCGATCGACGTCCTGGTCCTCAACGCGACCGGCCCGCAGCCGGACGGCCTGGTGTCCGAAGTGGACTGGCCGGAGCACCTGGCCGAACTCGACTTCTTCGTGCGCTCGCCGGTGCTGCTCGGCCACGCGGTGCTGCCGGGGATGCGGTCGCGGGGCCACGGCCGGATCGTGCACGTCGATTCGGAGCAGGCGGACCGTGCGCCGGTCGGCCGCTCGGCGTACGCGACGGCGAAGGCGGCCCAGGTCGGCCTGGCCCGCGCGTGGGCGCGCGAACTCGCCCCGGACGGCATCACGGTCAACACGGTGGCCCCGGGCTTCATCCCGGTGGAACGGCACGCGGACGTCCCGGAAGCCGAGCGCGAGGCCTACCGCGCCTCGGTCCCGGTGGGCCGTCTGGGCACGCCGGACGATGTGGCCGCGGCGGTGAGCTTCTTCGCCTCGAAGGACGCGGGCTTCATCACGGGCCAGCGCCTCCGGGTCGACGGCGGCCGCGCCCTCGGCTGAGCCGCAGCGGCTTCGCGGTGCTCACGAACGGATACGACGAGCGCACCCGCTTCCGCCGCCCGGCAAGGCGGTTCATCACCGGTCGACGGAGGTCCTGTCACGCGCTCGGTCGAGCTGCAGCACCGTCAGCACCCCGAGGACCAGCAGCAAGGCCAGCGTCAGCGCCGACCACATCGCGACGTGCAGCTGCAACATCCCGCCCGCGAACGCGCCCACCAGCATCGCCGCCACCGCCGCCACCTTGCGCAGCGGGTGGGACCCCGGGCCGCCGGCGGCTTTCGAGTCCGCCGCGAAGCCCGTCAGCGTCATCGTCAGCACCGTGGTCGTCAGGTCGGGGGCGCCGATGCGGCGGACCGCCGCGTTCTGCAGGCCCATCGCCACGCCCAGCACCACGATCAGCAGCTCGCTGCCCGGCCGGGTGCCGCTGCCGAGCGTCGCCGACAGCACCACGGCAATCGCGACCAGTAGCGCCTGGGCGGCCGTCGCCTGGCGCAGCACGTCGTGGTCCTCGTCGGCGCGCGCCAGCCGCCCGCCCGCGAGCGCGCCGGCCAGGAACGCCGCCACCGCCGTCAGCGACGCCACCACCGACAACGTCGTCTCGCCCGCCGCCGCGAACCCGAGGAACACCACGTTGCCGGTCATGTTCGCCACGAACACGCGGCCCAGCCCGAGGAAGCTGACCGCGTCGACCACCCCGGTCACGACGGTCAGCGTCAGCAGCGGCACCGCCAGGTCCCGCGGTTTCGTCTCAGCCATGCGGGCAGTCAACCACCCGGCGCGTGAACGCGCGGTCGCCGAGCGCGTCCGTGCTGTCGACGAACTGGTCGATCGCCCCGATGGGGGACGCCGGCCCGGCGTACAGCGCTTCGGCGAACCGCTTCGCGTGGATCACCCGGAACGGCCGGTCGAAGAACCCGCTCACCCGCGGCTCGATCGGCGCGGTGAGCCCGAGCGCGTTGTGCACCTCGGCGACGGTCTCGTACGCCGTCACGAGGTGCCGCTCCCGCTCCCGCCAGGTCGTCGAGGCGAGCGCGGCGGTGAGCGGCGGCGTGAGCGTGCCGGCGACCGGCAGCCGCGCGAAGGCGCTGCCGAGCCACTTGCCGTACGGCGGGTACCGGCGCGCCATCAGCAGGCACAGCCGCATCAGGTCCCGCACGAGCCGCGCCGCGACGACGGCCGAACCCAGCTCGTCCCCGGCCTCCCCGCACCGGCCGACGAACGGCTCCTCCTGCTCGATCCGCCGCCACTGGCACGCGAGGACGTACCGCCAGACGTCGTCCGGGTACCAGGCGACGTTGCGCCGCAGCGCCTCGAGCCCGAGGTCGTCGTGGAACACCGCGCCGCCGGTGAACTCGGCGAAGACCTGCGTCGGCGTGGCGAGCCAGTCGCGCCGCTCCGGCCGGCGCGGGTCGAAACCGAGCGCGCCGCGCGGCCAGTCCTCGAGCGTGGCGACGATCAGCTTCGTGGGGTGGCCGAGAAAGCCCGCCGGGACGTCCAGGTCGCGCACGCGCGGCAGGAACAGCTGGACGCGCGCGGTCCAGTCGTGGTCGGCCGAGCGTGCGGTGTCGAAGCCGAGGACCTCGGAACCGGGGCCGAGCAGGGCGGCGCTGTGGGGCTCGTTCGCGAGCAGCGGGCGCACTTCGCCGACGTAGAAGCGGCGTGCGAGTTCGATTCCGGAAAGGAACGTCATGACGTCATTCTGGCTTACTAACGTGCGAAGCGCGCTTCATTGTGCGAAGCTGCTTCGCAGCGCTTCGCGGGCGAAACCTGTTGTCGCATAGGCAGAACACCCCACATCCCTTCCGGTGAATCCCCGCGCGGCACGCGACATTTTGTCGGTGGTTGCCTTTAACGTGCGAGCATGACCGAAAAGAGCACGGTGCGCACACGGGAGATGGGCATCGAGTTGAAGGCCCAGCGCGAGGCGAAGCAGATGTCGCTGCGCGAACTGGCCCGGCGCGCGGACTGGTCGGCGTCGAAGGTGTCCGGCTGGGAGAACGGCCGCCGCATCTCCCCGATCGACGCGGCGATCTACCTGGCCAACTGCGGAACCAAGGCCCCGGAACGGAACAGGTTGCTGGAACTGACAAAACCCCCGAGTGACCTCTACTGGGTGCGGCCGTACTTCAGCGAGCTCGTCGATCCCGCGAAGTCCCTCATCGTCCAGGAGAACCTGGCGACCCGGGTGATCTCGAACAGCCCCACGGCGCTGCCCGGCATGCTCCAGACCGAGGACTACGTCCGCACCCTCTACGAGATGTCCGGCCGGTACACCACCGACCGGCTGCAACTGCTGATCCAGGCGAGAATGGACCGGCAACGGCTGCTGCAGCGGACGAACCCGCCGGACTGCCTGTACTTCGTCCACGAGCACACCCTGCGCTCGATCCTGCGCGATCCCGCCCTGATGCACGAACAACTGCAGTCCCTCGTGCTCGCCACCAACCTGCCCCACTGCACCATCCGGGTCGTGCCCGCGTCGGCGCCGCCGTACCACCTGGTCGGCAGCCGGTTCACCATCATGGAGTTCGCCGAGCACCCCGCCGTGGCCTACGAGGAAACCTTCGCCGCCGGGCTGTTCATCGACGATCGGGTCGCCGTCGAAGGCTTCTACATCCTGCGCACCCGGCTGGAGCAGGTGGCCTTGTCCGAACGCGAGTCGCGCGAGTTCCTGATCCGGCTGACCGAGGAGTTCGATCTCATGACGGGCTGACCCACCACCGGCCTCGCCCCCGTCCCCGTCATTCCCTTGCGCCGACAGCCTTTCCGTCGTGCCAGACCGCCCGGACCCGTCCCGGCAGGTCGGTCACGTCGAGGTCCGTGCCGTCCAGCAGCACCAGGTCGGCCCGCAAACCCGGCTCGACGCGGCCGCGGTCGTCGTCGAGGCGCAAGAGCCTCGCGGCTTCGCTGGTGGCCGCCTTCAAGGCCGCCGCGTCGCCGAGGACCGCGGCCAGCAACCGCAGTTCGGTCGTCAAGTCGACATGGGGTCGTGGGGCGAGGTCCGAGCCCGCGGCGATCCGGACGCCCGCCTCGGCGGCGAGGCGCACCGACCGGCGGTGGTCCGCGGCGAACTCGCCGTCGTGGTTCGGCACCAGCGTCGGCACGTACCAGGCGTTCCCCAGCGCCGCAACGGCTTCGTCGTCCAGGAAGGTGCCGTGCTCGACACTCCGCACCCCCGCGCGGGCCGCCGAGACCACGGCGACGGACGTGTGCGCGTGGGCCAGGACGTCCCGCCCGCACCGGCGAGCCTCGTCGACCAGCGCGACGAGTTCTTCGTCGGTCGGGCGGACGTCCACGCCCGCGCGGACCGCCCGCATCGCACCGCTCGCGCCGACCTTGATCCAGTCCGCGCCGGCACGCACCATCCGGCGGACCGCCGCACGCGCCGCGTCCGGCCCGTCGTACAGCGGGTCCGGCAGTGACGGGTCGCCGAAGTGGTCGACAGCGCCCGCGGGCGGCTCCCAGCTGTCCCCGAGGCCGCCGGTCGGGCTGAGCTGGCGGAGGCTGATCAGCAGGTCCGGGCCGGTGATCCAGCCTTCCCGCAACGCGTGTCGCATGCCGGCGTCCGCGCCCCAGGCGTCGCGGACGGTGGTGATCCCGCGCGCGAGCAGCTTCCGCAGCACGGGCACGGCTTCGAGCACCCGGGCGCTGCGCGGCAACGGCTCGGGCCGCGGGAACGCGACGTGCACGTGACAGTCGATGAGCCCCGGGATCAGCAGCCCGCCCGCGCAGTCGACCCGCCCGTCGCCGTCGAGTCCGGGGCCGACTTCGGTGATCCGGTCACCGTCGAGCCGGACGTCCGCGCGGCTCGTCTCGCCGGTGTCGGGGTCGAGCACCCGCGCGCCGACGAGCAGCGTCATGAGAGTTCCTTGTGGTAGCCGAGAAAATCGCCCGTCGTGGCCGGCGACGGCGCGAGGTGCGGGTAGTCCTCGGCGAGATCGGCGCGGCGGGAAACGCGGTCGTGCCACTCGGCGAGGATCTGCTTCGACGGATGCGTCCACTCACACGGCACCAGCAGTTCGAGCTGCCTCCGGCGGCAGCCCGCGTCCCGGCCGGCCTGTTCGGCGAACCGCACCGGCTCCCGGCCGGTACCGGCACCCCCGCGAACCGTACGAATACCAGCGAGCCCCGTAACGACGCTCGCGAACCGGCTCGGGCCGCTTCGAGAGCGGCCGGCACACGGTTCGCGAGCGTCGAACGGGAAAGCGTCACTGATCCCGGCGGAAGAGCTTGTTGCCCAGCCAGACGATCGGGTCGTACTTGCGGTCGGCCACGCGCTCCTTCATCGGGATGAGCGCGTTGTCGGTGATGTGGATGCCCTCCGGGCAGACCTCGCTGCAGCACTTGGTGATGTTGCAGTAGCCGAGGCCGTGCTCGTCCTGGGCCGCGTCACGCCGGTCGGCGACGTCGAGCGGGTGCATCTCCAGCTCGGCGATCCGCATCAGGTACCGCGGCCCCGCGAAGGACTCCTTGTTCTCCTCGTGGTCGCGCACGACGTGGCAGGTGTTCTGGCACAGGAAGCACTCGATGCACTTGCGGAACTCCTGCGAGCGCTCGACGTCCACCTGCTGCATCCGGTAGTCACCCGGCTTCAGGTCGGCGGGCGGGGTGAACGACGGGATCTCCCGGGCCTTCGTGTAGTTGAACGACACGTCGGTGACCAGGTCGCGGATCACCGGGAACGTCCGCATCGGCGTCACCGTGACGACCTCGTCCTCGGTGAACGTCGACATCCGCGTCATGCACAGCAGCCGCGGCTTGCCGTTGATCTCCGCCGAGCACGAACCGCACTTGCCCGCCTTGCAGTTCCAGCGCACCGCCAGATCCGACGCCTGCGTGGCCTGCAGCCGGTGGATGATGTCGAGGACGACCTCACCCTCGTTCACCTCCACGCTGAAGTCCTGCAGGGCGCCGCCCGTGTCGTCGCCGCGCCAGACCCGGAAACTCGCCTTGTAGCTCATGCTTTGCTCCCGGGGTGCGGCTCCAGTTCGGAGTCGGTGTAGTACTTGCCGAGCTCGCCGAACTCGAACAGCTCCAGCAGGTCCTGCCGCAGCGGCAGCTGCTCCTGCACCACGACACCGATGTCCGGGACGACGGGGTTGTCGCCCTCGCTCGCCGAGCACACGAGCAGCTTGTGACGCCACTCGGGATCCATGCCCGGGTGGTCGTCACGAGTGTGCCCGCCGCGGCTTTCCGTCCGGGTCAGGGCCGCCTTCGCGACGCACTCGCTGACCATCAGCATGTTCCGCAGGTCGATGGCGAGGTGCCAGCCGGGGTTGAACTGCCGGTGCCCCTCGACCGTGACGCGCAGGATCCGCTGCCGCAGCTCGCCCAGTTTCTCCAGCGCCTGCTGGATCTCCCCGGCCTTGCGGATGATGCCGACCAGGTCGTTCATCGACTGCTGCAGCTCGGTGTGCAGGGTGTACGGGTTCTCGGCCGTCGCGCCCTCCGGCGGGTCGAACGGCGCGAGCGCCATCTTCGCCGCGGCGTCCACATCGGACTGCGCGACCACGGGCCGGTCGGTCAGGCCCAGCACGTACTCGGCGGCGCCGAGGCCGGCGCGGCGGCCGAACACCAGCAGGTCCGACAGCGAGTTGCCGCCGAGCCGGTTGGAGCCGTGCATCCCGCCCGAGCACTCGCCGGCGGCGAACAGGCCGGGCACGCTCGCCGCGGCCGTGTCCGGGTCGACCTCGATGCCGCCCATCACGTAGTGGCAGGTCGGGCCGACCTCCATCGCCTCCGCCGTGATGTCGACGTCCGCCAGCTCCTTGAACTGGTGGTACATCGACGGCAGCCGCTTCTTGATCTCCTCGGTCGGCAGCCGGCTGGCGATGTCGAGGAACACGCCGCCGTGCGGGGACCCGCGCCCCTCCTTGACCTCGGAGTTGATCGCGCGGGCCACCTCGTCGCGCGGCAGCAGGTCCGGCGTGCGCCGGTTGTTGTCCGCGTCGGCGTACCAGCGGTCGGCTTCCTCTTCGCTTTCGGCGTACTGGCCCTTGAACACCTCGGGCACGTACTCGAACATGAACCGCTTGCCCTCGGAGTTCTTGAGCACACCGCCGTCACCGCGCACGCCCTCGGTGACGAGGATGCCCTTGACGCTCGGCGGCCAGACCATCCCGGTCGGGTGGAACTGGACGAACTCCATGTTGATCAGCTTCGCGCCCGCCCGCAGCGCCAGCGCGTGGCCGTCGCCGGTGTACTCCCACGAGTTCGACGTCACCTTGAACGACTTGCCGATGCCGCCGGTCGCGAGCACGACCGCCGGCGCGTCGAACAGGATGAACCGGCCGCTTTCCCGCCAGTAGCCGAACGCGCCGGCGATAGCGCCGTCGGCGGTGAGCAGCTCGGTGACCGTGCACTCGGCGAAGACCTTGATCTTCGCCTCGTAGTCCCCGGTCTCGGCGAAGTCCTCCTGCTGCAGCGAAACGATCTTCTGCTGCATCGTGCGGATCAGTTCGAGCCCGGTGCGGTCACCGACGTGCGCCAGCCGCGGGTACGTGTGCCCGCCGAAGTTGCGCTGGCTGATCCGGCCGTCCGCGGTGCGGTCGAACAGGGCGCCGTAGGTCTCGAGCTCCCAGACGCGGTCCGGTGCCTCCTTGGCGTGCAGCTCGGCCATCCGCCAGTTGTTGAGGAACTTCCCGCCACGCATGGTGTCGCGGAAGTGGACCTGCCAGTTGTCGTTCGAGTTCGCGTTGCCCATCGACGCGGCGCAGCCACCTTCGGCCATCACCGTGTGCGCCTTGCCGAACAGGGACTTGCACACGACCGCGACGCGGTAACCGCGTTCGCGCGCTTCGATCACCGCGCGCAGGCCGGCACCACCGGCACCGATCACCACCACGTCGTAGCTGTGCCGTTCGACCTCGGTCATGTAGGGATTCCACCTCGGAAAATGGGGACAGTCTTTGTCGGGAAGGGCGGGGTCGGGAAGGCGCTCAGTTCACGAATCTCAGGTCCGTGATGGCCCCGCTGGCCACGAGCATGACGTAGAAGTCGGTCAGCACCAGCGTGCCGAGCGTCGTCCAGGCCAGCGCCATGTGCCGGGTGTTGAGTTTGGTCACCTGCGTCCAGATCCAGTACCGCACCGGGTGCTTGGAGAAGTGCTTCAGCCTGCCCCCGGTCACGTGCCGGCACGAGTGGCAGGAAAGCGTGTAGGCCCAGAGCAGGACGACGTTGGCGAGCAGGACGACGTTGCCCAGCCCGAAGCCGAAGCCGCCGGTCTTCCCGTGGAACGCCGTGATCGCGTCGTAGGTGTTGACCAGTGAGACGACCAGCGCGACGTAGAAGAAGTAGCGGTGGACGTTCTGGATGATCAGCGGCAGCCGGGTCTCGCCGGTGTACTTCGCCTTCGGTTCCGCGACGGCGCACGCGGGCGGGGAGAACCACACCGCCCGGTAGTAGGCCTTGCGGTAGTAGTAGCAGGTCAGGCGGAACCCGAGCAGGAACGGCAGCACGACGAAGCCGAGGGGGATGAACCCCGGCAGGTCGCCGAACCAGTGGCCGAAGTGGCTCGAGCCCTCGACGCAGGACGTGGACAGGCAGGGTGAGTAGAACGGCGTCAGGTAGTGGTAGTCGGGCACCCAGTAGGCGGTGCGCACGAACGACCGGACCGTCGCGTAGACGATGAAGGCGCCCAGCCCGAGCACGGTGAGCAGGGGCTGGAGCCACCATCGGTCGGTCCGCAGGGTGCGTTCGGCGATCCTGGCCCGCTTCGGGGACCGGACGCCGGTGCCGACGCCGTTGTCAGCCGGAGCGCTCACCGCTGGTCGCGCTTGTAGCCGCCGACACCTTCGTCGTCCGCGCCGTGCCACAGCGCCGGGTCGTACGGCGTGTCGGGAACTTGGACGCGCTCCGCGGCCTTCGCCTGGGTCGGCACGGCGAGCGGCGTGCCGTCGAGATCGGCGGTGTCGATGTCGAGACGCTCCACGTCGTTGGCGAGCCGGCGGACCGCGGAAGCGTCGCCGTACCGAGAGCGCAGTGCGCCGACGCACTGCCTGAGCTGACCGATGGTTCGCCGCAGCTCGGCGATTTCGGAGGTGGACATCATGCCTCCCGGGTGGTGGTGGGGCCGGCAGGGAACCGTCCGGGCGATCACTCGCCGTACGGCTTTGCCACGCGTCGTGCAGATGTGACAACTAGCACACTAACGGTTCCCGAGGTGATCGGGGTCACGCGAACCGATCATCTGAATCGATTTTGATTCGGCGTTTCCGCGAGGTACTGTGGCCAGTGTCACGACCCAGAGGCGCCAGCGCTGCCGTCCCGCGGACCACCACGAACCAGTGATCCGGAGCCGGACATGAGCCACACCTCCACCACGCCCCTCCACCGCGTCGTCGCCGACGTCACCGCCCGCATCACCGAGCGCAGTGCCGCGACCCGCGCCGCGTACCTCGGCCGCACGGCCGCCGCGCACGAAGAGGGGCCCATCCGCCGCGGCCTCGCGTGCAGCAACCTCGCCCACGGCTTCGCCGCCATGGAGAGCGCCGACAAGGAGGCCCTGCGGGCCGCCCGCGCCCCCGGCGTCGCAATCGTCTCGTCCTACAACGACCTGCTCTCGGCGCACCAGCCGATGCAGGAGTACCCGGCCTGGCTGAAGAAGTCCGTCCGCGGCGCGGGCGGCGTCGCCCAGTTCGCCGGCGGCGTGCCCGCGATGTGCGACGGCATCACGCAGGGCCGCGCGGGCATGGAGCTGTCCCTGTTCAGCCGCGAGGTCATCGCGATGTCGACGGCCATCGCGCTGTCCCACGACATGTTCGACGCGGCGCTGCTGCTGGGCGTCTGCGACAAGATCGTGCCCGGTCTGCTGATCGGCGCCCTGTCCTTCGGCCACCTGCCGGTCGTGCTCGTGCCGGCCGGGCCGATGAACTCGGGCCTGCCGAACAAGGAGAAGGCGCGCGTCCGGCAGCTGTACGCCGAGGGCCTCGCGACCCGCGAAGACCTGCTCGACGCCGAAGCGGCGTCCTACCACTCGGCCGGGACCTGCACGTTCTACGGCACGGCCAACTCCAACCAGATGGTCGTCGAGGTGATGGGCCTGCACCTGCCCGGCGCCAGCTTCGTCCAGCCCGGATCGGCGCTGCGCCGCGCGCTGACCGAGGAGGCCGGGCGCCGCGCCGTCACGCTCTCGCGCGGCGAGGAGTACACGCCGGTCTCGCGGATCCTCGACGAGAAGGCGTTCGTCAACGGCGTCGTCGCGCTGCTGGCCACGGGCGGGTCGACCAACCACACGATGCACCTGGTCGCGGTCGCCGCGGCCGCCGGCGTCCAGCTGACCTGGGACGACTTCTCCGACCTCTCGGCCGTCGTGCCGCAGCTGGCGCGGGTCTACCCGAACGGCAGCGCCGACATCAACCACTTCCACGCCGCCGGCGGCATCCAGTTCCTGGTCGGCACGCTGCTCGACGCCGGGCTGCTGCACGAGGACGTGCACACCGTGGCCGGCTTCGGGCTGCACCGCTACCGCGCCGAGCCGATCCTGTCCGACGGCGAGCTGGTCTGGCGCGACGTGCCGACCCGCAGCCTCGACGAAGAGGTGCTGCGCCCGGCGTGGCGCCCGTTCGCCGCGGACGGCGGGCTGCGGATGGTCGCGGGCAACCTCGGCCGCGCCGTGGTCAAGGTGTCCGCCGTGGCGCCCGAGCGCCGGATCGTCCAGGCGCCGGCCCGGGTGTTCACGACGCAGGAGCAGTTCACGGCCGCCTTCGAGGCCGGCGAGCTGGACCGCGACGTCGTCGTGGTGATCCGGCAGCAGGGGCCGCGGGCCAACGGCATGCCGGAGCTGCACGGGCTCACCCCGGCGCTGGGCGTGCTGATGGACCGCGGGCACCAGGTGGCGCTGCTCACCGACGGCCGCATGTCGGGCGCGTCCGGCAAGATCCCGGCCGCGATCCAGGTGACCCCGGAAGCCGCGGCGGGCGGCCCGATCGCCCGCGTCGCGGACGGCGACGTCGTCCGCCTCGACGCCGCCGCGGGCACCCTCGACGTCTTCGTCGGTGACGAAGAACTCGCCCTGCGTGACCTTGTGGATTCGCCGCCGTCCGAAGCATCCTGGACCGGCACCGGCCGAGAGCTGTTCGCCGCGTTGCGCCGTGCCGTCGGCCCCGCCGACCAGGGCGCTTCGGTGTTCGGAGGGCTGACGCCGGAGCACTTCGGCATCCCCACGCACTCGTTGGAAACCCAGGAGGTTGGTCAGTGACCACCGGTTCGGACCTGCTCGCGCTGTCCCCCGTGATGCCCGTCGTGGTGATCGACGACGCCGACGACGCGGTGCCCACGGCCCGGGCCCTGCTCGCCGGCGGGATCGGGGTCATCGAGCTGACCCTGCGCACGCCGGCGGCGTTGTCGGCGATCGAGCGCGTCGCGACCGAGGTCCCGGACATCGTGATCGGCGCCGGCACGGTCACTTCGCCGGGCCAGGCGAAGCAGGCGGCCGACGCGGGCTCGAAGTTCCTCGTGACGCCGGGCTGCACGGACGCCGTCCTCGACGCGTGCTTCGAGACCGGCTTGCCGTTCCTGCCCGGCGCGAGCACGGTGTCGGAGGCGATGCGGCTGGCCGAGCGTGGGCTCACGGCGTTGAAGTTCTTCCCGGCCGAGGCGTCCGGCGGGGTCGCGTACCTGAAGTCGATCGCGGGGCCGTTGCCGGGCTTGAAGTTCTGCCCGACGGGCGGGATCACGGTCGCGTCGGCACCGTCGTACCTCGCGCTGCCGAACGTCGGCTGCATCGGCGGCTCGTGGCTGACGTCCTCGCTCGATGTCGCCACGATCGAGAAGCTGGCCGCGGAAGCCGCGCGGCTGTAGCGGAGATCACCTGCAGGAAGTCCCTCCCCGAACGGCGGAACCGGCGTCCGGATTCCGGGAGCACCGTTCCAGTGCGCTGGAACGGTGCTCCGAGAGGGTGTGGCGGCCGTCATGGGTTCCGCCATTCGTTCCAGTCACCGGGGCATTTGCGCCACAGTCGGTGATTCACCACCTGTTAACGTCCCTCCTCGCAATTTCCAGCGAGGAGAACCGGTGTCCCTGACCAGCGTGGTCGCCCCCAGCACGTCCCCCGAGAACGTCGCCGCACTCGTCGGCGAACGGCTTTCCCTGTCCGCGCTCCACCAGTTGTGCGGCACCCTCGGCGGCTATTCCTTCGTCAAGGTCGTGGTCGATCGCGAACTGCGGACGATCCACTTCCTGAACGACGCGCGTCATTCCTTTCACGCGATCTATATCGGCGAGGAGATCCTCGGCGTCCCCGAAGAGCGGGTGCGCGCCGAGATCGACAGCTACAACGAACGCTTCTACCACGCGCCGGACCGCCGGTTCCTGCTCGGCATCCTCGCCCTGCACACGCGGCAGGAGAAGAAGATCCTCTCGCTGGAGACGGTCGAGGTCGACACCATGCCGGCCGCGCTGATCCGCGAGTTCCACGCGTTCGTGGCGGAGTACGTCGACCCGGCGCTGCCGCTGCTGTTCAAGCCGGCGAACCAGCTGCAGGAGCGGCTCGTCCGGGAGATCCCGGCGAGCGAGCTCCCCCGCGTCTTCGCCCACGAACTGTTCTCCACGGCGCCCTTCGTGGCCCTGAACCCGGGCACGACGACCGGGCGGCTGCGCGCGTTCCGCACCGAAGCCGAGTACCGGGCCGCCACGACCACCGCCGGGCTGGCCTGGTCGGACATCATCGTGATGGACCGGGTGCCCGACGACATCCCGCGGCTGTCCGGCATCGTCAACGCCCGGCACACGACCCCGTTGTCGCACACCAACGTGCTGGCCACCGGCTGGCAGATCCCGAACGCCGTCCAGCTCGGCGCGCTGGCCGAGATCGACCGCCGCGGCCTCGACGGCAAGTGGGTCGAGTACACCGTGGACGCCCGGTCGCTCACGCTGCGCGAGATCGACGAGCCGGCCGACGCGACGCCGCCGTCCTGGTACGCCCAGCGCGTCACGCTGGAGGAACCCGAGTCCGACCACAGCCCGATCGTCGACCTCGCGCGGCTGCGCGCATCCGACCGCTACCGCTACGGCACGAAGGCCGCGAACCTCGGCGAGCTGCACCACGTCCTGGCCTGCGGTTCGCAGCGTCTGCTGGGCTTCTACCAGGTCCCGCGGCCGCCGCGGGAGAACCTGCTGCCACACCTGGCCCAGCTGCTGGAGCAGACGACGGGAACCACCGAGTCCTCGGCCGCCGACATCGGCTCGACCAGCGGGAGCATGGGCACTGCATACAGCTCGACCACCGCCGGCAGCCTGCACACCACTGCCGGCTCAGCCGCCGCGAACAGTCTGGGCACCACCACCAACCCGGCCGCCGCCAACGACCTGTGCACCGCCGACAGCTCGACCGCCACCGGCTCAGCCGCTGCCAACAACTTGGCCGCCGCCACGGGCTCGACCACCGCCGGCGACCTGGCCGCCACCACCGGCTCGAGCGCCGCCGGCGACCTGGGTGCGGCCGCCCGCCGGCTGCTCGATCAGCGCATCCGCGTGCCGCGCGGGATCGCCCTGCCGTTTTCGCTGCAGCGGCGGTTCCTCGAGTCGTCGCCGCGGATCCAGCAGGCGATCGGCAAGCTGAAGATGGCGCTGGAGCTGGACGCGCGCGAGATCGAGCCGTTGTGCGTCGAGCTGCAGAGCCTGATCCGGTCGGCGCGGCTGCCGGGCGCGCTGGCCGGTGAGATCGACTCCGCGCTGGTGTCCCAGCTGGCCGGGGTGCGGACGTTCGTCGTGCGCAGTTCGTCGAACGCCGAGGACCTCGCCGGGTTCTCGGCCGCCGGGATCTACGAGTCGATCAACCACGTCACCACCGCCGAGCGGATCTTCGCGAGCGTCAAGGAAGTCTGGGCGTCGCTGGTGTCGGTACGCAGCGTCCGGCTGCGCCACCAGGCCGGCATCTCGCTCGACGAGTGCTACATGGGCGTGGTGATCCAGGAACAGGTCGCGGCGGACTTCGGCGGCGTGCTGGTGACGACGAACCCGATGAACCGCGCGGACTTCCGCACGGTCTACGTCAACGTCTCGCCGAAGGTCACCGACGTCGTCGACGGCTCGGCGCTGCCCATGCAGTACCTGTACTCGACGGTCGAGGGCGGCGGCCGCACGCTGTCCCTGGGCGACGCGGAGTCGGACCTCGACGAACGAGCCCACGAGCAGCTGCAGCGGCTCGCCGTCGCCGGACGCCTGCTGCAGGCGCACTTCTCACCCGACTACACGTTCGACTCGCCGGTGGACATCGAGTGGCTCGCGGATCGCGACCACATCCACATTGTCCAGCTGCGCCCCTATTCGGCCTGAGTTCCTCCCGGGAGACACCATCATGCTGGGCTTTCGCCTGCCCGCGAAACCCGCCGTTCAGCGCGCCGTGCGGCTGACCTACGGGTTCCAGTTCTTCTTCGGCCTGTTGTTGTGGGTGCCGATCTTCTACCAGTACCAGAAGCTCATCGGCCTCGACGACGGCGAGATCTTCGGCATCCAGAGCATCTACTACATCGTGTTCTGCCTGCTGGAGATCCCGACCGGGATGATCGCCGACCGGTTCGACTACCGCACGTCGCTAAAGGCCGGCGCCGCTGTGCTCGTGGCGGCGAACCTGGTTCCGGTGTTCCTCGGTTCCTACACCGGGTTCCTGATCCACTTCATCCTGATCGCCCTGGCCCGCTCGCTGGTTTCCGGCGCGCAGAGCGCGTACCTCTACGAGTACCTGCACGCGAACGGCGCCGGCGAGCACTACCTTCGCGTCGAAGGCGTCGGCCGCGCGTACAGCCTGATCGGCAAGATCGTGTACTGGCCGGTGATCGGGCTGCTGATGGCGTGGAACCTCCCTTCCCCGTACTGGCTGACGGCCCTCAACGCGGCCGTCGCCCTCGCGTTCGCGATCAGGCTCCCGGCCGTCCCGGGCGGCCGTCAGGTCCGGGACAAGACGGCGTCACTGCTCGCGGGCGTCGGCGGCGCGCTGTCGGCACTGCGTTCGTCGCGCTGGCTGTTCTTGCTGATGGTGCAGGGCATCGCGATGTTCACACTGGTGCGGATCTGCCAGGTGAACCTGTTCCAGCCGATCCTCGAGTCGAAGACGCTTTCGGTGAACTGGTTCGGCGCGGTACTGGCCGCCATGACGGTCTTCGAGGCCCTCGGCGCGGCCCGCCCCCACCGGCTGCGCCGCGCCATCGGCCCGGTCGCCTCGGTGTTCACGCTGACGATCGTGATGGCCCTGTGCCTCGGGTTCATCGTGCTGTCGGGCTCGTTCGCGACGGTGGTGCTGCTGTGCGTCTTCGCGGTGGCGACGGGTATTTCGTTCCCGATCCAGAAGCAGCTGCTGAACGACTCCATCCCGGACTCCCGCTACCGCGCGACACTCCTGTCGATGGAGTCCATTGTGGACCGAGCGGTGTGCGCTTTGGTGGCGGTCGCGCTGGGCGCGTACCTGTCGGCCGGCCGGCTCGACGAGTTCCTGGTGCTGTCGGCCGTGGTCACGTGCGTGGTGATGGGCCTGCTCGCGGTGCTGTTGCTGGTGGTCCGCAAGCACCGCTCGGACCGCCGGCTGCCGGTCGGACGGGAGCCGGTGCCCGCCCGCTCCGCCTGACACGCGGGCCGGTGCTCACGACCTGCCGAGCACCGGCACTGCGCCCGGCACCACGCCCCGTCACCGGCGACGGGGCTCCCGGTCGTAGTACACCGTCATCGTCAGGTCGTCTTCGCCCCCGGTGACCTCGCTGTGGAAGGTGATGTCCTGCACCTGGACGTCACCGAGCTCGTCGAGGCTGTCGGCGACCCGGCGCAGCAGCGCGGCCACATCACCCTGCCCGGGCCCCGCGACGTTGCTCTGGGAGAAGTGCCGGATCAACTGCTCGCCACTCGGGGACGCCACCGTCAGTCGATGTAGGCGTCGTCCAGGAGAGTGGACTCCGCGCCGTACTCGCGGAGTTCCTCCTTGATCACCGTGTACGCCAGCCCTTGCGGGTAGCCCTTACGCGCCAGGAAGCCGAGCAGGCGCCGCAACGCCGTCTGCTCGTCGACGTTGCCCAGGGAGCCGAGCCGCTTGCGGACCAGTTCCCTGGCCATCTGCTCCTCGGACTCGCGGTCGACCTCTCCCGCCGCCTGCGCCGCGACCTCGTCGTCGACGCCCTTGCGTCGCAGCTCGGCCATCAGCGCGGTGCGGGACAGCCCCTGGGTCTCGTGCCGGGACTTCACCCACAGCTCCGCGAACTCCGCGTCGTTGACCAACCCCGCCCGGTCGAGCTTGCCGAGCAGGGTTTCGCTGGTCTCCTCGTCGAAGCCCTTGCGGTGCAAGGCCTGCCGGAGCTCCTCCTGAGTACGCGCACGCACGGCCAGGAGATCGAAGCAGATCTCCTTGGCCTTCTTGTAGCGCTCCTCCGGAGGCAGCTCCGACGGCGGGATCTTCGGGGCCCTCGCCACCTCGGTCACTCCTCGTTGTTCATGACCTCACCGCGAACCGCGGTCACGGTGAGGACCGATCCGTCCCTCAGAAGTCGACCGGCGCCGGAACAGCTTCGACGGCTTCGGCGTCGAGCTGCGGGCCGATGCCGAGCTTCTCCTTGATGCGCTTCTCGATCTCGTTGGCGATGTCCGGGTTTTCGCGCAGGAACTTCCGCGCGTTCTCCTTGCCCTGGCCGAGCTGGTCGCCCTCGTAGGTGTACCAGGCACCGGACTTGCGCACGATCGCCTGGTCGACACCCATGTCGATGAGCGAACCCTCGCGGGAGACGCCGTGGCCGTACAGGATGTCGAACTCGGCCTGCTTGAAGGGCGGGGCCATCTTGTTCTTCACGACCTTGACGCGGGTGCGGTTGCCGACCGGCTCGCCACCGTCCTTGAGCGTCTCGATGCGGCGCACGTCGAGCCGGATCGAGGCGTAGAACTTCAGCGCCTTACCACCGGTCGTGGTCTCCGGGGAGCCGAACATGACGCCGATCTTCTCGCGCAGCTGGTTGATGAAGATCGCGGTGGTGCCGGAGTTGTTCATCGCACCGGTCATCTTGCGCAGCGCCTGGCTCATCAGGCGGGCCTGCAGACCGACGTGCGAGTCACCCATCTCGCCCTCGATCTCGGCGCGCGGCACGAGCGCGGCCACGGAGTCGATGACCAGGATGTCGAGCGCGCCGGAGCGGATCAGCATGTCCGCGATCTCCAGGGCCTGCTCACCGGTGTCCGGCTGGGAGACGAGCAGCGCGTCGGTGTCGACGCCGAGCTTCTTGGCGTACTCCGGGTCCAGCGCGTGCTCCGCGTCGATGAACGCCGCGATGCCGCCGTTGCGCTGCGCGTTCGCCACCGCGTGCAGGGCGACCGTGGTCTTACCGGAGGATTCCGGGCCGTAGATCTCGATGACCCGGCCGCGGGGGTAACCGCCGATGCCGAGGGCGACGTCGAGGGCGATCGAGCCGCTGGGGATCACGGCGACGGGCGCGCGGCCCTCTTCGCCGAGGCGCATCACCGAGCCCTTGCCGTACTGCTTGTCGATCTGCGCAAGGGCGAGCTCGAGCGCCTTGTCCTTGTCGGGTGCTGCAGGCATGGAAGTCCACCTCGCTGGTCTGAGCCCGCCGGGCTCTTTCGGTTCTTCAGCTGTCCGGTCCGACGCTAGCGGCGGGGTCCGACAATTCCAGGCGCGGCGCCCCATCTGTGGATCGCTGGACCCGATGTGGACAACACCATAGACGAACACCTGTTCGAGGTCGGCAGCGACACGCCCTTGCGCTAGGATTTTCGCCCGCCCGGGGCGGCGATGCCCCGAAACGTGCAGGTCAGCGCCGTTCCGACGGGACGTCGAAGGCGTCGCAGACCTCTCGCCAGATCTCTTTCGCCGGGATTCCCGCGGTCAGCGCCTGGTCGACGGTGCGCCCACCGAGCGCGCTGAGCACGTGGTCCCTGGCCAGGACCTGAGCCCGCCCGGGACCGAACTCGTCGGCCATCAGGCGCCGGAAGACCGTGATCCGCATCGGACCCATGCTATCCGGGCGGTCGCGACGGGCACGAACGGCCCGTTCGCGCCCTTCCCGGGTCAGCTGCCGGGCTGGACGCTCGCCTCGAAGTAGTCGGCCAGCGTGCCCGGCGTGGTCGCCGCGGCCTGATCGCTCGAGTTCAGCTGGTAGATGAACCCCACCAGGGGCCGGTCCGACACGGTGAACACCAGCACCGCCGACGTCCTGCCCGCGGCGGACGAGTAGTGGCCCTTGAGCCCGTTGCCGCCCCAGTCGGCCTCGGTGCGATCGCCGCCGGCCGAGGTGAGCAGGCCGTCGGTGTACTGCTTCAGCGTGTCGGCGCTGTCACCCTGGACGTAGGTCACCTGGGTGCCCGCCCGGCCCGGCGCGGAGCAGGTCGAGGACGCGCCGAGGCTCTCCGCCGGCGCCGCCGGGCCGTTGCCCATGCCGGGCTTGCAGTCGCCGGTGTCGGCGATCTTCCCGGCGAGCTGGCGCAGGCAGCCGGTGAGGCCCTTGTCGTCGGCCTGGCCCGGCGTCTTGCACTGGTCCGCGGTATAGGTCTGCGCCGAGGACGACGACGTCAGGAAGAACGTCAGGCCCGCCGCGAGCACGACGACCACCGCGACCGCGATCCCGATGATCAGCTTCTTCTTCCCGCCCGGCTTCGGCTCGGCCTTCTCGGCCGCGGGCGAGTACGCCGGGAAGTTCGACGGCGCGGGAGCCTGCACCCGCTGCGGGCCGCTGGGCGGGAAGTTCGACGGCGCGTAACCCGGGTACTGCGGCGGAGGCGGCGGCGAGTACTGCGGGCGGTGCGGCGCGGTGCCGGCGGCCACGGCCCCTTCGACGTTCTGCGTCCGTGCGCCGAGCCCGTCGCGGGCGACGTGCTGGGCCCCGAGCGCGACGGCGGTCTCCGGCTGGTCGAGGCTGCCCGGCACGACGCCGAGCTTCTCCGCGATCATGGCGCCGACCAGCGGCAGCCGGCTCGATCCGCCGACGAGGTAGATGCCCGCGAGCCGGTCCGGCGCCGTCCCGGACGACCGCAGCGTCCGCGACAGCAGCTCGACGCTGCGCAGCATCGCCGGACGCACCAGGCCTTCCAGCTCACCGCGCGTGACCAGGACGTCCTTGAACGGCTCCGGCATCGGCACCTCGGTCTGCGGGTGCCGCGAGAGGGCCTCCTTGGCCGCCTTCACGTCCTCCTGCAGCGTGCGCCGGGTCCGGCGGTCCGCGGTCGACTCGGGGCGCAGCAGCCGCTGCCAGCGCTGCGGGTCGGAGTGCGAGACCTCGCGCCCGACGTGCACCATCAGCGCCTGGTCGACGTCGAGGCCGCCGAGGTCGGGCAGGCCGTCCTCGGCGAGCACGGTGAACCCGGTCTGCGTGGCGCCGACGACGGCGACGTCGAAGGTGCCCGCGCCGAGGTCGTAGACGGCCAGCGCCTGCCCGGGCGCGAGCGCCTTGCCGGGGAACGACGCGAAGTGCGCCGCCGCGGCGACCGGCTCGGGCACCAGCAGGATGTTCCCGGCGACCCCGGCGAGCCGGGCGGCGGACATCAGGACGGTGCGGCGGGTCGGCCCCCACTGCGCGGGGTGGGTCAGCCGGACCTCGTCGGGCTGTTCGCCGCCGAGCTGGCGGGAAGTCTCTTCGAGGACGCGGCGGAGGATGGCGGCGAGGGCCTCGTTCACCGGCACGACGTCGGTGCCCAGCAACAGGGTCTGCTCGTCGATGCGGCGCTTGGGGTTCGGCTCGAAGCGGGTCGGGTCGAGACGGGCGCGGCGTTCGGCGTCCCGGCCGACCATGATCGTGCCCTCTTCGGTGGCGAACACGGCCGACGGCATGTTGGCCGAGCCGTCCACTTCGACGACCCTCGGCGGCCTGCCGTGCGCCGACAGCACGGCGACGGTGTTGGACGTCCCGAGGTCCACCGACAGGATCCGCACAGCACTCCGCCTTTCGCGCGAAACACGCCTTGGCGGCGTTCGCCGTGATGCTGCCACGTGCGCGGTCACCGTGCGTGCGGACCCGCGAAAGTCACTGCTCCACGTTCTTGTTGCGCGATCCGGTCAGAAGAGTTGCGCGATCCGCGCAAGCCGACGTAGTCTCTGTCCATGACACGCGGCGCGAGTCGCACCCGTTCGACGGACGACCCGTAGCGCAGTGCCGACAACGAAGGAAGAGACCCGTGAGCGAGCTCCCGATCCTCGCCGTCACCCTCGGCGACCCCGTGGGCATCGGCCCGGAGATCACCCTGAAGACCCTCGCCGAGCCCGAGTCCCTGCAGATGGCGCGCGGAGTGGCGGTCGGTGACGCGATCGTGCTGGAACGCCTGGTCCGGCACCTGGGCCTGAACCTGGAGATCAACCCGATCGCCACGGTCGCCGACGCGCGGTTCACCACCGGCGTGATCGACATCCTCAACCTCGGCGTGGTCCGGGAGGACCTGCCGTGGGGCGAGGTGAACCCGACCGCGGGCGCCGCGGCGGTCGGGGCGATCGAGGTGGCCACCCGGCTCGCGCTGGCCGGCGAGATCGACGCGGTGGTGACCGCCCCGATCAACAAGGAGGCGATCTGGGCGGCGGGCTCGAAGCACCTCGGGCACACCGAGATGCTCGGCGAGCTGACCGGTTCGACCCGGTTCAACACGATGTTCTGGGTGTCGGGGCTGAAGATCTTCTTCGCCACCCGGCACCTTTCGCTGCGCGAGGCGCTCGACCGGATCACCCGGGAGAACATCGAGTACGCGATCCGCGAGGCCTACACCGCGCTGGAGGTGTTCGGCACGGAGAAACCGAGACTCGCGGTGGCGGCCCTGAACCCGCACGGCGGCGAAGGCGGCAAGTTCGGTGACGAGGAGATCGTCGCGATCGCGCCCGCGGTGGCCGCGGCGCGGGCCGCGGGCCTCGACGTGGTCGGCCCGCTCCCCGCGGACTCCGTGTTCCACCAAGGGATCCAGGGCCACTTCGACGGCGTGCTCTCGCTCTACCACGACCAGGGGCACATCGCGTCGAAAACCTACGACTTCGAGGGCACGGTGTCGGTCACCGTCGGCCTGCCCATCCTGCGCACTTCGGTGGACCACGGCACGGCGTTCGACATCGCCGGCACCGGCCGCGCGTCGCACGGCACGATGGTCGCGGCGTTCAAGGCCGCCGCGGCACTGGCGCCGTACGCGCGGAAGCTGCCCTCGATCTACCCGCCGGGCCGATGACTTCCCGGCCCCGACCGGGAACCCGTGACCGGCGCGCGATGCTGCTGGAAGCCGTCCGCGACGGCTCGGGCGGCATCACGCAGCTGGCCGAGGAGTTCGGCGTCTCCGAGTCGACGATCCGCCGGGACCTCGCGTCGCTCGCCGGTGCCGGGCACGTGGTGCGCACCTACGGCGGCGCGCTCGAGACCGGAGCGGACCGCGGTCCCCAGGAGAAGGACCAGGAGTACGCGGCGGCGAGGGACGCCATCGCCCGGAAGGCCGCGGCGGTGGTGCGGGACGGCGAAGTCGTGCTGCTCGACGCCGGGGCGGTCACCGGGCGGCTCGCCCGCCACCTCGCCCACCGCGAAGGGCTGACGGTGGTCACCAACAGCGTCACCGCAATCCGCGAGCTGGCCGGCTTCCCCGGGATCGACCTGATCGTGCTCGGCGGGCGGCTGCGGCACCCCGCCGAGGCGATCCTCGGCGAGACCGTCCTCGCGCAACTGCGGCACGTCTCACCCGACCGGGTGTTCCTCGGCACGGACGGGATGGTGTCCGGGAAGGGTCTGTGCTGCCCGTCACTCGAGCAGTCGGTGGTGAAGCACGCGATGCTGCACGCGGGCACCGAGGCGTACGTGCTGGCCGACCAGTCCCAGCTGGGCCAGGCACCTTTCCCCTACTGGGCTCCGCTGGACCGGGAGTTCCAGCTGGTCACCAACCGCACCTCCGTGGACGTCCGGTACTCGCCGTTCGCCGAGAGCGGAGGCGTCCTGCTCGCCGGCGTGCCGGAAACTGTCGGAGGTGGCGCGCATCATGGACCGCGTGGCTGCTGACGTGCTCGACCTCTTCTCCCCCGCGACCCGCGACTGGTTCGCGGGGGCCTTCGCCGCGCCCACGGCGGCGCAGGAGGGGGCCTGGCGGGCCGCGCACGCGGGGGAACACGCCCTCGTCGTCGCGCCGACCGGGTCCGGCAAGACGCTGTCGGCGTTCCTCTGGGCACTGGACCGGCTCTCGACGGAACCACCGCCCGCCGAAGCCACGAAGCGCTGCCGGATCCTCTACGTCTCTCCGCTGAAGGCCCTGGCGGTCGACGTCCAGCGGAACCTGCGGGCGCCGCTCGCCGGGATCTCGCAGGCCTCCCGGCGGCTCGGGCTGCCGGTGCCCGAGATCGCCGTCGGCATGCGCACCGGCGACACCACCGCGGCCGAGCGCCGCTCGTTCGGCAAGACCCCGCCGGACGTGCTGGTGACCACGCCCGAGTCGCTGTTCCTGATCCTGACCTCGTCGGCGCGGGAGTCGCTGCGCGGCGTCGAGACGGTGATCGTCGACGAGGTGCACGCGGTCGCCGGCGGCAAGCGCGGCGCGCACCTGGCCCTGTCGCTGGAGCGGCTGGACTCGCTGCTCCCGAAGCCCGCGCAGCGGATCGGCCTGTCGGCGACGGTCCGCCCGGTCGACGAGGTGAGCGCGTTCCTCGCCGGCGGGCGTCCGGTGCGGGTGGTGCAGCCGAAACTGGCGAAGACCATCGAGGTGCGGGTCGAAGTCCCCGTCGACGACATGAGCAACCTCGACGCGCCGCGCGGTCCGGCACCGAGCCCGTTCGACGAGCTGGAGTCGATGACCGAGGCGTTCCCGCCCGGCGACATCGCGCCGGGCGGCCTGGGCACGCTGGAGGAGATCGCCGGCAACCCGGTGCAGCGGCCCTCGATCTGGCCGGCGGTCGAGGAGCGGGTGCTGAGCCTGATCCAGTCCCACCGCTCGACCATCGTGTTCGCCAACTCCCGGCGCCTCACCGAGCGGATGACGGCGAGGCTCAACGAACTCGCCGCCGAGCAGACCGAGCTCACGGCGAGCGACACGTTCCCCGCCGAGGCCGTCGGGCAGTCGGGCGTGAGCACCGGCGCGCCGCCGGTGATCGCGCGGGCGCACCACGGGTCGATGTCGCGGGAGCAGCGCACGCACGTCGAAGAGGCGCTCAAGTCCGGGCAGCTGCCGTGCGTGGTGGCGACCTCGTCGCTGGAGCTGGGCATCGACATGGGCGCGGTCGACCTGGTGGTGCAGATCGAGGCACCGCCGACGGTGGCGTCCGGGCTGCAGCGCGTCGGGCGCGCCGGGCACCAGGTCGGCGCGGTGTCCTCCGGGGTGATGTTCCCGAAGTTCCGCGGGGACCTCGTGTCCTGCGCGGTCGTCGCGGAACGGATGGCGTCCGGGGCGATCGAAGCGGTCCGGTACCCGCGCAACCCGCTGGACGTCCTGGCGCAGCACGTCGTGGCCATGGTGGCGCTCGAACCCTGGACCGTCGCGGACCTCGCGACCCTGGTGCGGCGGGCGGCGCCGTTCGCCGCGCTGCCGGACGACGCGCTGCACGCGGTGCTCGACATGCTCGCCGGCCGGTACCCGAGCGAGGAGTTCGGCGAGCTGCGGGCGCGGATCACCTGGGACCGCATCGCCGGCGAGCTGCGCGGGCGGCCGGGCTCGCAGCGGCTGGCCGTCACCTCGGGCGGCACCATCCCGGACCGCGGCCTGTTCACCGTCATGACCCCGGGCGGGGACGACAAACCCGGCTCCCGGGTCGGCGAGTTCGACGAAGAGATGGTGTACGAGTCGCGCGTCGGCGACACGATCCTGCTGGGCACGTCGTCGTGGCGGATCACCGACATCACGCACGACCGGGTCATCGTGGTGCCCGCGCCGGGCGAGCCGGCGCGGATGCCGTTCTGGAAGGGCGACGCACCGGGGCGTCCGCTGGAACTCGGCCGGGCGCTGGGGAAGTTCGTCCGCGAACTGTCCACGTCGGACGACCAGAAGGCACGGGAGCGGGCCACCGCGGCGGGCTTGGACGAGCGGGCGTGCGACAACCTGCTCGCCTACCTGGCCGAGCAGAAGGCCGCGACCCGGCACGTCCCGAACGACCGGACGCTCCTGCTGGAGCGCTACCGCGACGAGCTGGGCGACTGGCGGATCGTCGTGCACTCGCCGTTCGGCGCGCAGGTGAACGCGCCGTGGGCGCTGGCGATCGCCGCGCGGCTGCGGGAAAACCGCGGGGTCGACGCGCAGATCGCGCACTCCGACGACGGCATCGTGCTGCGCCTGCCCGACGCGCTGGACGCCGAGGGCGCCGACGTCACGATCAGCGCCGACGACATCCTGCTCGATCCCGAAGAGGTCGAGCAGCTGATCGTCGCCGAGGTGGGCGGCTCGGCCGTATTCGCGGCCCGGTTCCGGGAGTGCGCGGCGCGGTCGTTGCTGCTGCCGCGCCGGGATCCGCGGCGCCGGACCCCGTTGTGGCAGCAGCGGCAGCGGGCGTCGCAGCTCCTTTCGGTCGCGGCGAAGTACGAACGCTTCCCGGTCGTGCTCGAGGCGATGCGCGAGGTCCTGCAGGACGTCTACGACGTGGGCGGGCTGCGCGAACTGATGGCGGACGTCCGGGCCCGCAAGGTCCGGCTGGTGGAGGTCGAGACGCCGGCCGCGTCGCCGTTCGCGCGCAGCCTGCTCTTCGGCTACATCGGGATGTTCCTCTACGAGACCGACGCGCCGCTGGCCGAGCGGCGCGCGGCGGCGCTGTCGCTGGATTCGGGTCTCCTGGCCGAACTCCTGGGCACGGAGGCGATCCGGGAACTGCTCGATCCCGAAGCCGTCTCCGAGGTCGAGCGGTCGTTGCAGCGCCTCGAACCCGACCGGCACGCGCGCTCGGCCGAGGACACCGCCGACCTGCTGCGGTTCCTGGGCGACATGACCGTCGCGGAGGCCGGGGAGCGCGGGATCCAGCCGGAGTGGCTCACCGAGCTGGAAGGGGCGCGGCGCGCGCTCCGGGTGCGGATCGGTGGTGAAGAACGGTTCATCGCGATCGAAGACGCGGGCCGGGTGCGGGACGCGCTGGGCACCGCGCTGCCGGTCGGCGTGCCCGAGGCGTTCACCGAACCGGTCGCGGACCCGCTCGGAGACCTGCTGGCGCGCTACGCCCGGAGCCGGGGCCCGTTCGCCGCGGCGGCCGTGGCCGTACGGTTCGGGCTCGGCGCGGCCGTCGTCACCGGCGTCCTCGACCGGATGACCGGGGAAGGGCGCCTGGTCCGGGGCGAACTGAGTCCCGTCGGGCACCCGGACACCCACGGTGCCGGGGTCGAGTACTGCGATTCGGCCGTGCTGCGGCGCCTGCGGCGGGCGTCGCTGGCGAAGCTGCGGGCCGAGGTGGAGCCGGTCGAACCGGCGGCTTTGGGCCGGTTCCTGCCGTCGTGGCACGGGTTCGGCGGGCGCGTCCGGGCGGCGCCGACGGCGGACGACGTGCTGTCGGTGGTCGAGCAGCTCGCCGGGGCGCCGTTGCCGGCGAGCGCGGTGGAGTCGCTGATCCTGCCGGGCCGGCTGCCGGGCTACTCCCCCGCGTTGCTGGACGAGCTGACGACCGCGGGCGAAGTCACCTGGGCGGGCTGCGGCGCGCTGTCGGGCGGCGACGGCTGGATCGCCCTCGCCCCCACGGACGTCGCCGACCTGCTGCTGCCGGAAGTGGTCGAGGACATCCCGACCGGACCGCTGCACGACGCCATCGTGTCCACTTTGGAGGGTGGCGCGCTGTTCTTCCGGCAGCTGGTGGACCGCGCGACCGTACTGGTGGACAAAGCGCCGAGCGACGCCGAAGTCGTGGCCGCGCTGTGGGATCTGGTGTGGGCCGGGCTGGTCACCGGCGACACACTGGGGCCGTTGCGCGCCCAGGTCGCCGGGCACGGCGCGCACAAACCGCGTCGCCAAGCCCCGCGCGGCCGGTACGCGCGGCTGCGGGCGGGGCGGCCGCAGATGCCGTCGCGCTCCGGCCCGCCGACCGTCGCCGGCCGGTGGGCGCTGACCCCCACCCGCGAGACCGACGCGACCCGGCGGGCCCACGCCCGTACCGAAGCGTTCCTGGAGCGCCACGGGGTCCTGACCCGCGGCGCGCTCGACACCGAACGCGTCACGGGCGGATTTTCCGGGATCTACAAGGTGCTGCGCGGAATGGAGGACACCGGCCAGGTGATCCGCGGGTACGTCGTGGAGGGGCTCGGCGCGGCCCAGTTCGCGGCGAAGGGCGCGGTGGACCGGCTGCGCGCGCTGTCCGGCCCGGACCGTCCCGCTCCCGGGCGCGCGGTGGTCCTGGCGGCGGCGGACCCGGCCCAGCCGTACGGCGCGGCGCTGCCCTGGCCCGCGGCGACCGGCGACACGAAACACCGACCGGCGCGGAAGGCCGGCGCGCTGGCCGTGCTGGTGGACGGGGTGCCGGCCCTGTACGTCGAGCGAGGCGGCCGATCGCTGCTGAGCTTCACGGAGGAACGGCAACCCCTCACGGACGCGGCCCAGGCGTTGTCGGCGGCGGTCCGCGAAGGCTGGCTGGGTCAGCTGTCGGTCCAGCGCGCGGACGGCGAGCAGGCCCTGACCTCCGAACTCGCACAAGTACTGACGGAAGCGGGTTTCCGCGCGACACCCTCGGGTCTGCGCCTACGCGCCTGACCCGGCCGGCCGGCCGCGCCGGGTTCGTGGTGATTCCCCGACGGGGCGCTCACCCGCTGGCCTAAGCTGCCAGTCCGACACCGCACGAAGGATGTTCTGCTCATGGCCATGCGCGAGCTGCGCTATTTCGGGGACCCGATCCTCAAGTCCGCCTGTGATCCGGTCACGGTTTTCGACGAGAAGCTCGAGGCGCTCGTGCGGGACCTGGTCGACTCCGTGAAGCCCGACGGGCGGGCCGGGCTGGCCGCGCCGCAGATCGGCGTCGGGCTGCGGATCTTCAGCTATGACGTCGCCGGGCTCACCGGGTACGTCATCAACCCCGAGATCGTCGAGCTGTCCGAAGAGACGCACGAGATCAACGAGGGCTGCCTGTCGGTGCCGGAGCTGTGGTTCCCCACCGAGCGGGCGGTGCACGCCAAGGTCCGCGGGGTCGACGTGCACAACGAGCCGATCGAGGTGGAGGGCGAACAAGTGCTGGCGCAGTGCCTGCAGCACGAAACCGACCATCTCGACGGCGTTCTCTACCTCGACCGGCTCACGACCGAGCGCAAGAAGACCGCTCTGCGCGAAGCGCGGGACAAGGACTGGTTCTGGAAGCGCTGATCGCGCTCAGGCCGACAAGAACAGCCTGAGCTTGGCTCCGTCTTCCGTACCGCGTTCGGTGCGCAGGCCGGCTCGGGCCGCGGTGCGGGGCAGGACGTCGTCGCCCGCGAGGCAGTCGGCGGTCAGTTCGGTGATGCCCTGGGCTTCGGCGATGGCCGCGAGCCGGGCCAGCAGGGCGGTGCCGATGCCCTGGCGCTGCCAGTCGTCCTCCACCAGCAGGGAGATCTCGGCGCCGCCGCCCGCGGACGGGATGAGCTGGGCCAGGCCGATCACCTCCCGGCCGAAGACGGCCAGCACGCTCGTGCCGCGCGGCGGCATCAGCAGGCGGTGCAGCCAGCGGCGCGGCACCGTCCGCACCCCCGTGTGGTAGCGGCGGAACAGCGTCGCCATCGAGCAGCGGCGGTGCAGTTCGGACACCGCGTCGGCGTCGCCGGGGAGGCCCTTGCGCAGGACGATCGCCGCGCCGTCCGGGCGGTTGAGGACCACCGGGCCCGCGACGTTCCGGGCCGCCGCGGTGAGCAGGGTGACGAGCGACTCGGCGCGGGTCAGCTCGAGCTGCACGAACGGCGCCCACTGGCGGCGCGCCACCAACGCGGTGTCGGCGCCGAGCTCGAACACCGCGCGGTGCCCGCTCTCGGTGCGGGCCGGGTTGGCCTCGGTCGCGGGGACGAGCGTGACGACGTCGGCGGCCAAGACCTCCTTCAGCACCTCGGTGAGGCGGGCCGGATCGTCGATCGCGCGGCGGGCCGCGGCCAGCGTCGACGACGCCGAGTCGACCAGCTCGTGGACGTCGGCGTCGATGATCGCGGTGCATTCGCAGCCCTCGTCGCGGATGGCGTCGACCAGCAGCCGCCGGGGCAGGCCGACCGCGGGGCGCAGCACGATCTCGTCCAGCACGCCGCCCGGGACCGGCAGCACGGTCAGGCCGAGGATGTTGCACTCGAGGTCGGCGAGCCGGATGGCGATGCGGGCCAGGGTGCCCGGGTGATCGTGCATCCGGACCCGCACCCGCCAGGCGGACGGCACGGCCGGCTCCTCGACGCCGGCCGGCTGACCGTGCTGGGGCAACGCTCGAGAGGTCTCCATGCCCACCACGGTCCCCCGTGGTTGTTGCCTCACCGGGACGCGAGTGTTTCGCGCAGGTCAGCGTTCGCCGTGCCCCGGCAACTCCGGCGAAACACGCAAGTCCCACACCCCCGGCGCGGCTGCCGCCCCGGGGATGTCTTCGGCCGGCAACCCGGGCCGCGCGTGGTTGCGATCCGGCCGCCGACCGGGGGACCAACCCGGCCCGCCACACTCCACGACAGCTCAGCCCGCCACGCGCCGACCACGCACGCAACCGGCCCGCTGACCTGACGACCAGCCCGGCCTGCCCGCAGCCCGCCCGCCGACCTGACGACAAGCCCGGCCTGCCCGCAGCCCGCCCGCCGACCTGACCAGCCGGAAGAACGGCAAGCCCGACGGCGGGATCGCGACCACGTCGGCCAGCAGCCAGGACGCGTACGGCATGCCGTGAACCAGGTGGACGCGCAGTGATACCGCGCCGCAGTAGTCGCGGACCATGACGTGGAGGCGGTCCAGGCCCCAGTGGGTGAGCAACGCGCCGATGCCGACCGCGTGGGATGGATCCTTCGACGATCCGCCTTCCCCGCCAGTCGGAGGTCTCCATTCTTCCCAAGCCGGCTCAGCGCGGGGTCAGCACGCAGAACTCGTTGCCCTCCGGGTCGGCCAGTACGCGCCACGGCAAGCCCGCGCCCTCCCGATCCGCCGGGGACGCGCCCGCCACCAGGACTTCCGACACCGCGGCCGCGTGGCCGGCGCCCGCCGGGGGTGCGATGTCCAGGTGGATCCGGTTCTTCACGCGCTTCGCGTCCTCGTTGCGGAGGAACTCCAGCCACGGGCCGCGGCCCGACGGGGCGCGCAGGCCCACGATGACGTCGCCTTGGCGGGACCGGACCGGCCAGCCGGTGATCCCCGCCCAGAAGTCCGCCAGCCGCGGCGGGGACCAGGCGTCCACCAGGATCGACGCCACCGCACCCGTGTCCGCGTAGTGTTCGCGCGGCTCCAGGACGCAGAACTCGTTGCCCTCCGGGTCCGCCAGCACCACCCACGGCACCACGCCCTGCCCGATGTCGACGCGCCGGGCGCCCAGCTCCACCGCCCGCTCGACCAGCTCCGTCTGGTGCGAGAGGGTCTTGCTCGCCAGGTCGAGATGGATGCGGTTCTTGACGACCTTGGCTTCCGGCACCGGCACGAACACCAGGTCCAGATCCCAGCCGTCGGTCTCCGGGGCGCGGACGTCGACCTCGTCCGGCTGCTCCACGGCGACGCGCCAGCCGAGCAGCGCGGCCCAGAAGTCCGCCAGGACCCTCGGCCGCGCCGCGTCGATCACCAGGTTGACCAGGCGAGTACTCATGCGCCGCAGGCTAGCCGCGACCCCCGACAATTCCGGTTCGGCTTCCCCGCCGGCCGGGTCATCGGGTCGCGAGCCGCAGCAGCGCCCAGAGCTGGGCCGCCTGGTCGTGCACTCCTCGCACGGTCACCGAGGTCAAGGACGCCCGGCCCCAGAGCCACAGGTACATCCGCTCCGGTTCGGCCGTGACGACGTCGTCCGCGGCCTCGGCCTCCTCGGCCGGGCAGTGCCAGGCCTGCGTCGACTCCGGTCCGGCCCGCGCGATCCAGCTGTGGCCGCCGGCCCGCACGCCGACCGAGCCCGCTTTCGTGCCGGTCAGCCCGAGCAGCGGCAGCTTCTGCCCGAACCAGAGCGCCAGCGCTTCGTCGATGCCGTCGAGCGCGAGGTCTTCGGGCACGTCACGCGGTTCGACGCCGGCCGACTGTTCGACGTCGACGCGGTGCACGATCGTCTCGTGCACCATCCGCCGGCGCCAGAAGCCGTACGTCGGGTCGGCGGGCCACCACGTGTCGGCGTGCTCCTCCGGGTGATGCGCCGCCAGCTCGTCGAGCAGTTCGGCCAGGCCGGTCTCCAGGTACTCCGCCAGGCCCTGGCCGGGCTCGGGGTCACGCTGCCATTCGTCCGGAATCCGCCCTTCGGTCAGCCGGCGCCGGACCATCCGGTAGCGGCTGCCGACGTGCCGGGCCACCTCGCCGAGCGACCAGCCCGGGCACGCGGGCACCGGTGCCTCGAGCGGTGCCTCGCGCACCGCCTCGGCCAGTACCCCGCCTTCGATCCCCAACGCCGTGAGCAGCCGCCCTTGGTCGACCAGGCCGTGCTCACGCGACATGGGCGTCCTCGGCGATCGGCAGACCGTGCACGAGGCGGCGGACCAGTTCCAGGAACGGCTTGGCGGCGCGCACCAGCTCCGCGGCCGCCTCGGCGGTGACCTTGCCGGTGATCCCGGCCTGCGCGTCGGCGCGCATGGCCGAGTTGCTCGCGAAGAAGGCGGACCACTCCCGCAGCTCGGGGGCGTCGGCGTCGAGCAGGACCCAGGTGCTGGCCGGGCGCGACCGGCCCCGGTGCGGGCGGCCGTGGGCGGCGAGCACCGCGGCGGCGCCGCGCAGCGCGGCGAGGTAGGCGCCGATGAACCGCTCCGCGGGATCGGCTTCCCGCTCGGCTTCGGCGAGGCCGCGCCGCGCCTGGGTGAGCAGGCCGGCCGCCGCCGGCGAGGCGGGCGGGCGCAGCGACATGGGCAGCTGGGGCTGCCCGGGATCCGCGGGGGACACGACCGAGACGGACATGACGACCCTCCTCCTGCGCGTTGTGAGCCCGGTCGATGACCGGCGCGGGGCGCTTCCCCCGTCCCGCGCCGGTCACCTGACCGGTGCGCGCTCACCAGATGTCGAACGTCTGTTCGAACAATTTCCAGAGTAACCCCGGACGTGGCGTTCGCTCAACCCCGAGGCGGAATCCCCCGGACGTGGTGCGGGACACCTCGCCGCCGGCGTGATCTCATAGGTTCATGAGTTCGCTGGACCACCCCGCCGTCGCCAAGGTGGCGGCCGCACTGTCCGAAGCCGGGCAGCACGCCGCCGCCGAAGGCATCCGCGTCCTGCCCGCCGAGGTCCGGACCGCCGCCCAGGCGGCCGAGGCACTCGGCGTGCCGGTGGGGGCCATCGCCAACAGCCTCATCTTCCGCGTGGGGTACGACAAAAACGCGCACGCGCTGCTCGCGCTGACCTCCGGCGCCCACCGCGCGGACCCGGAAACGCTCGCCGGGCTGGCCGGGGTCGACGCCGTCGGGAAAGCCGACGCCGACTTCGTGCGGGCTCACACCGGGCAGCCGATCGGCGGCGTCGCCCCGGTCGGGCACCCCACGCGGCTGACCACGCTGGTCGACACCGCGCTGCGCGCCCACGACGTCGTCTGGGCCGCCGCCGGGCACCCGAAGACCGTCTTCCCGACGACCTTCGCCGGGCTGGTGGCGTTGACCGGGGGCACCCCGGGCGCGCTCGCCGGCGCGGAGGAAGATGAGCAGCCGTGACCGCGATGCGCTCCCGTTACGTCCAGCTCTCGGCGGACGAGTTCCGCGCGCGCCTGCCCGAGGCGCTGGACATCTACGTCCGGGCGATGCGCTACCCGGCCGGCACCGCCGAGCAGCGGGCGCCGATGTGGCTGACCCACGCGCTGCGCGAGGGCTGGCGCTGCATGGCCGCCTTCGACGCCGACGACGTCCTGCTCGGCGTGGCCTACGGCTACCGCGGCCGGCCCGGGCAGTGGTGGCACGAGCAGGTGCGCCACGGCCTGAGCCGCCGGTCCGGGCCCGCCGAGGCCGACCGCTGGCTGATGGACTACTTCGAGCTGACCGAGATCCACGTCCGGCCGGAGAACCAGGGCCACCAGATCGGCGAGGACCTGCTGCGCGGCCTGCTCGAGAGCGTGCCGAGCGCGAACGTGCTGCTGTCGACGCCGGAGGGCACGAGCCGGGCGTGGAAGCTCTACCGCCGCACCGGTTTCGTCGACGTCCTGCGCGACTACCACTTCGCCGGCGACCCGCGGCCGTTCGCGATCCTGGGGCGGGCGCTGCCCCTCGAGCCCCTCGAGACGCCCTGAGGGGCAGCGCCGGGGTTCACCTCCGTTCGGGCCGCCAGTAGCCGACGGCCAGCGCCGCGACCAGCACGGCCGCGCCGCACCACGCCGTGCCGGGCGGCCGTTCGCCGAGCAGGACCGCGGACAGCACCGCCGCGGTCAGCGGTTCGAGCACCGCCGACAGCGCGCCCAGCACCGGGTGGGCGTCCGCGAGACCGCGCAGGTACGCGGCGTACGCGAGCGCGGTGGGCACCACACCGAGGTACAGGGCGACCGCGAGGACGTCCACGTGCAGGAGCAGCGCCATCCCGGACCAGCTCGCCACCGGGGTGAGCAGCAGCCCGCCGAGCAGGCAGCCGAACGCCGTCGTGGACAGCGGGTCGAGGCTCTCGACCGGCTTGGCGGTCACCAGGGTGAGCGTCGCGAAACCGGCCGCCGCGAGCAGCGCGAAACCGAGGCCGCCGAGGGACGCCGAGTCCTGCGGCGACCAGCGGAGCAGCACCAGGCCGGCGAGGGTGCCGGCCAGCGAGACGAGCGTCCAGCGGCCGGGACGGCGCCGCGCGGCCAGGGTGACCACGACGGGTGCGGCGCCGATCGTGGTCATCGTCGCGACGCTCACCGAGCTGAGCGCGACGGCGGTGAAGTAGCTCGCCTGGAACAGCGCGAACAGCCCGCCGACGGCGAGCAGGCGCTTCGCCGCGGCCAGGCCGCGCGGGCGGATCTTGACGAACAGGCACGCGACTCCCCCGCCGACGAGCAGCCGCCAGGCGGCGACGGCGAGCGGGTGGAGGCCGGCGAGTTCGCCGAGAAGTGAGCCGGCGAGACCGCCGGTGCCCCACAGGACACCGGCGAGGACGAGCGCGGCCGACGAACGGGCGCGCACGGGTAAGGCGAGGGACATCGGAAACGCTCCTGCGTCGAAGGAATCGGAATCGACGACGCGGGGCGATCTGCTTCAGAGCATCACGAAGAAGCCGTGGGTCACACGGCGAAGACCACCCCGCTCAGACGCGGGGCGGCGGCGTGACGAACAGGATCCGATGCACGAAGGGAACGTAGCGGGGACGCGGAGCGCGCGGCCACCGGTTTTCCCGGCGGCCGCGCGCGGCCGTCAGTCCAGGTGGGCCAGCTGGTCCCGCAGCGTGTCCAGGCCCATGCCGCCCATGTTGAGGGCCTGGGTGTGGAAGCGCTTGATGTCGAACGACGCTCCCGCGCGGGTCCGGGCGTCCTCGCGGGCGGCCAGCCAGAGGCGCTCGCCGATCTTGTACGACGGGGCCTGGCCCGGCCAGCCCAGGTAGCGGTCGATCTCGTCGCGGACGTGCGCGGGGTCGGTGATCGTGCGGGTCAGCATGAACTCCAGGCCCAGTTCGGGGGTCCAGCGCTCGCCTTCGTGGAAGCCCGTGCCCGCCGGGATCCCGAGTTCCAGGTGCATGCCCAGGTCGATGATCACGCGGGCGGCGCGGAAGAGCTGCTCGGACAGCATGCCCAGCAGGTCGCCGTCGTCGGAGAGGTAGCCCAGGTCCTGCATCAGGCGCTCGGAGTACAGCGCCCAGCCCTCCGCGTGGCCCGAGGTGAACGCCATCATCCGCTGGTACTTGTTCAGCGCGTCCGACTGGTCGACCGCCGTCGCGATCTGCAGGTGGTGGCCCGGCGCGCCCTCGTGGTAGACGGTGCTCGTCTCGCGCCAGGTGATGAACTCGTCGCGGCCCGGCGGCAGCGACCACCACATGCGTCCCGGCCGGCTGAAGTCCTCGCTCGGGCCGGTGTAGTACGCGCCGACGCCGCCGCCCGGCGGGGCGATCAGGCACTCCAGCGCCATCACCCGGTCCGAGATGTCGAAGTGCTTGCCGCGCAACGACTTCAGCGCGTCGTCGGACAGTTTCTGCATCCACGCCTCGAACTCGGCGCGGCCCTGGACGCGGTAGCGCGGGTCGGCGTCGAGCTGCGCCGCGGCCTCCGCCGGGGTCGCGCCCGCCTTGACCCGGTTCGCGACGGCGCGCATCTCGGCCTCGATGCGGGCGAACTCCGCCCAGCCCCACTCGTAGGCCTCGCGCAGGTCGAGCGCCGCGCCGACGAAGTACCGCGACCACAGGCGGTAGACGTCCTCGCCGACGGCGTCCTTCACCGGCGCCTTGGGCGCCAGCTCGGCGCGGAGGAAGCCGGCGAACTCCGCGAACGCCTCTTCGGCGGCTCGCGCGCCGCGTGCGAGGTCGGCCTTGAGGGCGTCGCCCTGCTTCTCGGCGCCACCCACGAGTTCGTTGAAGAAGCCCTTCTCCTCCTTCAGACCGGCCCACGTCTCGCACTGCTCCGCGACCTTCGCGACCTGTCGCAGCGCCGCGACGTGGTCCGCGTCGGAGCCGGCCAGCAGGCCCGTGCGGATCCCGGCCAGCGCCTTCGGGACCTCGCCGATCCGCGACGCGACGACCGACCAGTCGGCCTCGGTGTGCACCGGCATCAGGTCGAAGGCCATCCGCAGTTCCTGCACCGGGCTGGAGATCACGTTGAGCTGCGCGACGTCCAAGCCGGCTTCGTGGATCTCCAGCTCGAGCCCGATCCGCTCGGTGAACACGGCTTTCGCGGAGCGCTCGCCGGCGTCGGCGGGCTCGGCCGCGCCCACCGCGGCGTGCGCCCGCGCGGCCAGCGCGGCGCGCTCGTCGAACCCGGCGGGTGAGTAGTCGGTCAGCAGATGGTCGTGGCCGATGATGCCGAAGGAGGTCGCGGCGACCGGGTCGGCGGCCGCGTAGTCGTCGACGTAGCGGTCGCAGATCCCGTGCACGCCATCGGAAGAAGAAGCCATGCGCCGCACGCTACCGGTCCACTACCGGCCCGCGGTACGGACTTAAGTGCGGGGGCTCCGGGTGGCGGAGCCCCCGGCCCGGGGCGGAGCCACGGCTGTCGCAGTCTTAAGTGCGGGCCGGCACCAGCCCGAGCCGCGCGATCACCTCGCGTGTCGCCTTCGACCGGTTGAAGGTGTAGAAGTGCAGCGTCGGCACGCCCTCGGCGATCAGCTTCTCGCACAGCTCGGTGATCACGTCGATGCCCGCGGCGCGGAACGCCTTGGGGTCGTCGGCGAACGGCTCGAGCCGGTCGAGCAGCTTCGCCGGGGCCGGCGCGCCGGACAGCTTGATCGTCGTCTGCAGCGTCCGCAGCGTCGTCAGCGGCATCACGCCGGGCAGCACCGGGACGTCGCAGCCGGTCGCCGCGACGCGGTCGCGCAGGCGGAGGAAGTCCTCCGCGTCGTGGAACAGCTGCGCGATCGCGAAGTCGGCGCCCGCGCGCAGCTTGCGGACCAGGTACTTCGTGTCGTGCTCGAGGTCCGGCGAGCGCGGGTGGCCGTAGGTGGACGCCGAGACGCCGACGCAGAAGTCGCCCAGCTCACGCACGAGCTGGACCAGCTCTTCGGCGTAGTTCAGGCCTTCGGGGTGCGGGACCCAGTCGCCGTAGACGTCGCCCGGCGGGTCGCCGCGCAGCGCGAGGATGTTGCGGACGCCGACCGAGGCGTACCAGCCGATGACGTTGCGCAGCTCGGCGACGGAGTGGTTGACGGCGGTCAGGTGCGCCATCGGCACCAGCGTCGTCTCGGTCGCGACGCGGGCGATGCTGCGGATCGTGCCGTCGCGGCTCGAGCCGCCGGCGCCGTAGGTGATCGACATGTAGGCCGGGTCGTACGGCTCGAGCTCCCGGATCGCCTTCCACAGGACGGCCTCGTCCGCCGTGTCCCGGGGTGGGAAGAACTCGATGGAGAACTTCGGCCCGTCTCCTCGCAACCGCTCGATCACCGACGTCATACCCGAATGTTAAGGGCCAGTGCCCGACATCCGGGAGCCCCCGCCGGTGTTCCGAGACGGAGTGTCGAGTGGTTTTCGAGTGCGTTTCGTGCGGCCGCCGCCGACTAGACTGGATCCGCACCCCGGGAGGGAGCGATGAGGGACGACGACGCGAGCTGGGACGAGAGCGTGCGCCTGGCCGTCTACCAGGCCTTCGCCGGCCACGGGCGCGCGCCGACGGCGTCCGAGCTGGCCGACGCGGCGGGCGGATCGCTCGCCGTGGCGAAGCAGGCCCTGCACCGCCTCGCCGCCGCCCACCACCTGGTGCTCGACGAGTTCGAGCACGTCGTGCTGGCGCACCCGTTCGCCGCTCGGTCGTTCGGCTTCTCCGTGATGGGCGCGCGCACGCTGTGGTGGGGCGGCTGCGCCTGGGACTCGTTCGCCGTCCCCCACCTCGTCGAAGCCGAGCCGGAGGTGCTGGTCGCCACCCGGTGTCCCGGCTGTGAGCGGCCGCACGCGCTGGTCGTCGGCCGCGCCGGGCCGCCGGACGGTGCCCAGGTGGCGCACTTCCTCGTGCCCGCCGCGCGGATGTGGGACGACGTGCTGCGCACCTGCGGGCACCAGCGGCTCTTCTGCGACGAGTCCTGTGTGGACGAGTGGCTTGCCGCGACCGGGCAGGCCAAGGGGTACGTGCTGGATCTCGCGACGCTCTGGCGGCTCGCGCGCGGCTGGTACGCGGGCCGGCTGGAACGCGGCTACCGGCGCCGCGAGCCCGACGGTGTCGTCGCGTACTTCGCCGAAGCCGGGCTCACGGGCCCGTTCTGGGCGCCCGGCGCGAGAGTCTGATTCACCACATCCGGGCGCCCCGGCGGCCCGGGCGCGGCCGGGTTCGGCGAGGATGACGGCATGAACGCGCCCGTTTCCGACGTCGATCTGCCCGCCCACGTCGAGCGCGCGCTGGCCGGGTTCCTCGGCCGGGCGGGCGAGCGGATCATCGAGACCGAGCCGACCGTGGCCGCCGGGATCGAGGCGCTCAGCGGGTTCGTGCTGACGGGTGGCAAACGTTTGCGGCCCACGTTCGCGTGGTGGGGCTGGCGCGGCGCGGGCGGCGATCCGGCCGGGCCGGACGCCGAGGGTGTGCTGCAGGCGGTCGCCAGCCTGGAGCTGATCCAGGCGTGCGCGCTGATCCACGACGACCTGATCGACTCCTCCGACTCCCGCCGCGGCTTCCCGACCGTGCACATCGCCGGGGCGAAGCTGCACGCCGACCGCGGCTGGCTCGGCTCCCCCGCGACGTTCGGGCTCGCTACCGCCGTGCTGGTCGGCGACCTCGCGCTGGCCTGGGCCGACGACATGTTCGCCGACGCCCCGCTGCCGGCCGAAACGCTCGCCGCGGCGCGCCCGGCCTGGCGCGCGATGCGCACCGAGGTGCTCGCCGGGCAGTACCTCGACGTCCGCACGCAGGCCACCGGCGACGCCTCCCCCGAGGCCGCGCTGAAGATCGACCGGCTCAAGACCGCCGCCTACACCGTGCAGCGGCCGCTGCACCTGGGCGCGGCGCTCGGCGGGGCGTCCCCCGAGCTGATCGGGACGCTGCTGGAGTTCGGCGGCGAGGTCGGCATCGCGTTCCAGCTGCGCGACGACCTGCTGGGTGTGTTCGGCGACCCGTCGGTCACCGGCAAGCCGGCCGGCGACGACCTGCGCGAGGGCAAGCGCACCCTGCTCGTCGCGCTCGGCCTGCAGCTGGCCGCCGAAAAGGGCGAAGAGGCGGCCGCCACGGTCATCGCGGACGCGATCGGCGACGCCGGCCTGTCCGACGAAGGCGTCGAGACCGTCCGGATGGCGTTGCAGCAGGTCGGCGCGGTCGACGCGGTCGAGAGCCGGATCGACGAGCTGACCACCGCCGCGATGGCCGCGCTCGAGCGCGCGCACCTGGCCGAGCCGGCCCCCGCCGCGCTGACCGGGCTGGTCGTCAAGGCCACCCAGCGGACGTACTGACGTGCGGCGCGTGGAAGGGCCCTCCGACCACGTCGTGGTCATCGGCGCCGGCCTGGCCGGCCTGTCGGCGACCCTGCACCTGCTCGGCGCGGGCCGCCGGGTGACGCTGCTGGAGCAGGCCGACACCCCGGGCGGGCGCACCGGGCAGCAAACCTTCGACGGCAACGCCGTGGACACCGGCGCGAGCGTGCTGACCATGCCCGAGCTGCTCGACGAGGCGTTCGCCGCGGTCGGCGACTCGATGGCCAAGAACCTGCGCCTGACCCGGCTGGACCCGGCGTACCGGGCGCGGTTCGCCGACGGCAGTTCCCTGGCGCTGCGCACCGACGGCGACGCGATGGAGGCCGAGATCCGCGCCTTCGCCGGCGCGCGGGAAGCGGCGGGCTACCGGGCGTTGCGGCGCTGGCTGACCGAGCTATACGCGGTGCAGAAGGACCGGTTCCTCGGCACGAACTTCGACTCGCCGCTCGACCTCGCGCGCCCCGAACTGGTGAAACTCGCCGCCCTCGGCGGGTTCGGCCGGCTCGGCCCGCGCGTCGCCCGGTACCTGCGCGACGAGCGCGTCCGGCGGCTGTTCTCCTTCCAGGCGCTCTACGCGGGCCTCGACCCGGCCCGCGCGATCGGCGCGTACGGCGTCATCTCGTACATGGACACCGTCGGCGGTGTGTACTACCCCGAAGGCGGCATGGGCGAGATCGGCCGGGCGCTGACCGGTGCCGCGACGCGGGCGGGCGCGGACGTGCGGTTCGGCACCGAAGCGGCGTGGCTCGAGCGCGTCTCGTCCCGGGTGCGCGCGGTCCGCACGCGCTCGGGCGAGCGGATCCCGTGCGACGCCGTCGTCCTCGCCACCGAGCTGAGCACGGCGTACCGGCTCATCGGCGCCCGGCCGAAACGGCCGGTGCCGCTGCGCTACTCGCCGTCCGCGTTCGTCCTGCACGGGCGGACCGCGAAGGCCTGGGACCTGGGCCACCACTCGATCTACTTCGGCGCCGCGTGGGAGCGGACGTTCGCCGAGATCATCCGCGAAGGACGGCTGATGAGCGACCCGTCACTGCTGGTCACGCGGCCGACGGCGACCGACCCGGGGCTCGCCGGGAACGGCGGCGAGATCGTCTCGGTGCTCGCGCCCGCGCCGAACCTGAACCGCGGGCCGATCGACTGGGAGCGCGTCCGCGGGCCGTACCGCGAAGAACTGCTTCGCACGCTCGAAGCGCGCGGACTGACCGGGTTCGGCGACGAGTTCACCGTCGACGAGACGCTCACCCCGGCGGACTGGGCGGCCCGCGGGCTCGCCGCCGGGACGCCGTTCTCGCTGGCGCACACGTTCACCCAGACCGGCCCGTTCCGGCCGGCGAACCTGGTGCGCGCGGCGGGCAACGTGGTGCTGGCCGGCTGCGGCACCACGCCGGGCGTCGGCATCCCGCCGGTGCTCATCTCCGGGCGGCTCGCCGCGGAACGGATCACGGGGAAGTGAACGAGCTCGACGCCGCCGGCGTCACCGACCCGGCCCTGCGCGCCTCCTACGTCGCGTGCCGCCGGCTCAACGCCCACCACGGCCGCACGTTCTTCCTGGCGACGCGGCTGTTGCCGGCCCGCGCCCGGCCGGCCGCGCACGCGCTGTACGGCTTCGCGCGGATGGCCGACGAACTGGTCGACAACCCCGAACCGGGCACGGACCCGGCGGCCGAGCTGGACCGCGTCGGGGCCCTGGTCGAGGACGTCTACGCCGGCGTGACCCCGGACGATCCGGTGCTCGCGGCGCTGTCGGACACCGTGCGGCGCTACGACATCGCCCAGGAGTTGTTCGACGCGTTCCTGCGCTCGATGCGGGCGGATCTGAAGCCGGCCGAGTACGCGACGTTCACCGACCTGGGTGAGTACATGTACGGCTCGGCGGCGGTGATCGGGCTGCAGATGCTGCCGGTCTTCGGGACCGCCGGCCCGCTGGCCGAGGCCGAGCCGGGGGCGATCGCGCTCGGTGAGGCGTTCCAGCTGACCAACTTCCTGCGCGACGTCGGCGAGGACCTCGACCGCGGCCGGCTCTACCTGCCGCTGGACGAGCTGGGCGCGTTCGGCGTCTCGCGTGAGCTGCTGGAACAACGGCGTCCCGACCCGCGGATCCGCGCGGCGATGGCGTACTTCGTGGCCCGGACCCGGGCGGTGTACCGGCGGGCCGAAGCCGGGGTTCCGTTGCTGCGCCCCGAATCGCGGCCGTGCGTGCGGACGGCGCTGACCCTGTACGAAGGGATCCTGGACGAGATCGCCGCGCTGGACTACGACGTCCTCGCGCGGCGGGCGGTGGTGCCGAAGACGCGCCGGCTGGTGGTCGCGCTGCCCGCCTTCGCCGCGGTCTGGGCGCGCGAGACCCTCGGGGCCGGTCGTAGGCTGCGATCATGACCTCAGCAGCAAAGCGACCGATCCGGATCGGGTTGCAGCTCCAGCCGCAGCACGCCGACTACGACACCATCCGGCGCACCGCGTCCGCAGCGGAAGAGCTCGGCGCCGACATCATCTTCAACTGGGATCACTTCTACCCCCTCTACGGTGAGCCCGAGGGCAAGCACTTCGAGTGCTGGACCATGCTCGGCGCCTGGGCGGAGTCGACGTCGCGCGTGGAAATCGGCGCGCTCGTGACCTGCAACAGCTACCGCAACCCCGAGCTGCTGGCCGACATGGCCCGCACCGTCGACCACATCTCCGGCGGGCGGCTCATCCTCGGCATCGGCTCCGGCTGGTTCGAGAAGGACTACGACGAGTACGGCTACGAGTTCGGCACCGCCGGCGGCCGCCTCGACAACCTGGCGGAGTCGCTCCCGCGGATCGAGGCCCGCCTCGGCAAGCTGAACCCGGCGCCGACGCGCAAGATCCCGGTGCTCATCGGCGGCGGCGGCGAGAAGAAGACCCTCAAGCTGGTCGCCAAGCACGGCGACATCTGGCACGGCTTCGGCGACCCGGAGGTCGTCGAGCGCAAGGTGAAGATCCTCGACCAGCACTGCGCCGACGTCGGCCGCGACCCGGCCGAGATCGAGCGGTCGTGCGGCGTCCAGGGCGAGCCGGACGAGCTGGGCCCGAAGCTGCTCAGCCTGGGCGTCTCGACGTTCACGGTCGGCGTCGGCGGCCCGGACTACGACCTGGGCGCGCTCAAGTCGTGGATCGCCTGGCGCGACAAGAACAACGGCTGAGTGCTGTTCCCGTGAAGGCCACCTCTGTCGGAGGTGGCCTTCACTTTTTGGTGCGGTGGGCGGCGACGCGCTCCCGGGTCGCGCAGCGGGGCGAGCAGTAGCGGCGCGGGCTGCCGCCGCCGAGGTGGGCGAACGGCTTGCCGCACGACGGTGACGCGCACAGGCCGCCCGGCGGGCCCTGGCAGTCCGCCAGCAAGGTGGCCAGGCCCAGCGCCGACGACGTCACCAGCCAGCGGTCCCACGGGCCGTCGTCGGCGGTGTCGACGTGCAGGTGCCAGCCGAAGCCTTCTTCGTGGTCGGTCAGGCGGGGCGGGCCCGCGTACGCCGCGAAGAGCCGGTTAAGCACCGAAGCCGCTTCGACGACGTCGGACGCTGCGAAGACCTCGCGGAGTTCTCGTGCTGCTTCGCGCAGCTTCGCGAGGTCTGTCTCCGAGAGCGACGTCGGAGGTTCGCCGTGGGCTTGGAGCACGCGCTCCACCTCCGCCGCCTCGACGTCCGGCGGCAGCAGCACGGCGAGCAGGTCCACGGCGCGCTGGACGGAATCCCGGTGCGGAACGGCCATACCCCACTGTAACGTCTTGATGGTGCCAAGCCGTTACGGACTCGCCGGGTACCTCACCGGCGCGACGCTCGCGCGCACCGGCGACGAGCTGTCCGGGCCCGCGCTCCTGCTGCTGGGCCTGACGGCCGGCCCGGGTGCCGGGTCGGCGCTGCTCGCCGGGTTGACGGCGGCGGCCGCGGCAGGCGGCCCGGTGTTCGGAGCGCTGCTGGACCGCAGCCCGGCGCCCGGCCGGCTGCTCGCAGTCGCACTGGCCGGGTACGCGGGCGGGATCGCCCTGGTGACGGCGGTGTTCGGGCACCTGCCGCTGTGGTCGGTGGTGGCGCTGGCGGCGCTGACGGGCCTGCTCAACCCGGCCATCGCGGGCGGCTGGACGGCTCAGCTGCCCTCGGTGGTGGGTAGCGGTCGGCTGTCCTCGGCCGAGGGTGGGCGGCTGCGCTCAATCGCAAGACGCGAGCGGGGTCGGCTGCCCACAGCCTCGAACCCCGTCCTCGCGACCGCGAGCCGCCTCGATGCCATGACCTTCACCGCCGCCGCCCTGGCCGGACCGGGGCTCGCCGGGCTGCTGGCCGCCCTCGCGGGTGCCTCGACCGCCCTCGCCGTCGCGGTCGCCATGGTCGCCGCCGCTCTCCCCTTCGCGTGGACCCTCCCCCCAAGGCCCGGACCGAAGGCCACCCGGCTCACGGAACAGCTCCGGAACGGCTTCACCGTCCTCCTGCGCAACGCCCCGCTGCGGCGGGCCACCGTGACGTCGACACTCTCGTGCGCCGGGATCGGCATGGTCACCGTCTGTTATCCCCTGCTCGGCGCCGCCCACCTCGGCGGTGCCGCGAACGGCGCACTGCTCATGACCGTGCTCGCCGTGGCATCGCTGCTGGCCAACGCCATCTTCACGGGAAAACCGGACACGGTCGTCCGGGCGAGCACCCTGCTTCTCGCCGCCGGCTGCGTCGTCTCGGCGCTGGCGACCGGGGCAACACTCCTGATCATCGGCGCGGCTTTGGCGGGATTCGCCGAAGGACCGCAGCTCACGGCCCTGTTCGCGATCCGGCACCGCGAGACGCCCGAACGGGTCCGGGCTCAGGTGTTCACCACGGCGGCGAGCGTCAAGATCACCGGCCTGGCCCTCGGAGCGGCCGTGGCCGGGCCGCTGTCCGCGGCCGGAACGGGAACGTGCCTGACCACGGCCGCGGCCGTGCAGCTGCTGGCCGCGGTTACCCAGGTCAGAAGGCCATCGCCTGGGCGCGCCGCTTCACCTCGGTGCCGTGGCTCGTGCGCAGCGCGTTGACCGGCGTGTTGCCCGGCAGCGACTCGTCGACGGTGAACAGCCAGCGCAGCATCTCGGTGCGGCTGAACCCGGAGTCGTCGAGCACCGTTATCGTGCCGGACAGGCCCTTGACCACGCCGTCCTTGACGAGGAACGCGCTCGGGACGCACAGTTCGCCGCCTCGTTTGAGGGCGATCAGCTCTCCCTCGCGCAGCAGCTGGCGGACCTTGTTGGTCGACGTCCCGAGGGCCGTCGCCACCTCCGGCAGCGGCAGCACCGCGATGTCGGCGGCGAGGACGTCTTCGGCGACAGGAATCCCACTCACAGGTGACACTGTGCCACATTCGTCCCCCTCTCCCGCTAGTGCGCACGGGTGACCCGCGAGGTCACCTCCACGGGGCGTGCCGGGTTCCGTACGATCCCTACTCGTGACACGCACCCATCCCAGCCTGGCCGGCACGCTGCTCGAGCGGCGGTACCGCGTGGACAGCCTGCTCGCCCACGGCGGGATGTCGGCGGTCTACCGGGGGACGGACACCCGGCTGGACCGCCAGGTCGCGATCAAGATCATGGACCCGCGCTTCGCCGACGACCGGTCGTTCGTGGACCGGTTCGTGCGCGAGGCGCAGTCGGCCGCCCAGCTGCATCACCCGAACGTCGTGGCCGTGCACGACCAGGGCGAAGAGGGCGGCGTCGCCTTCCTGGTGATGGAACTCGTCGACGGCGGCACCCTGCGGGACCTGCTGGACGAGCGGGGCCCGCTCGACATCGCGCTCGCGCTGAGCGTCGCCGAGCCCGTGCTCTCGGCGCTGGCCGCCGCGCACCGGGCCGGGCTGGTGCACCGCGACGTCAAGCCGGAGAACGTGCTGATCGGCCGGTCCGGGCTGCACACCGGAGGCGTGGTCAAGGTCGCCGACTTCGGTCTCGTGCGGGCCGTGGCCAGCGCCGGGACGACCAGTTCGAGCGTCATCCTCGGCACCGTCGCCTACCTCTCCCCCGAGCAGGTCACCACCGGCGCGGCCGACTCGCGCGGGGACGTCTACTCGGCCGGGATCCTGCTCTACGAAATGCTCACCGGCCGCGCGCCCTACACCGGCGACACCGCGATCTCGGTGGCCTACCGGCACGTCAACGACGACGTCCCGCGGCCGAGCGAGCTGCGCCCGGACCTGCCGGCCGCGCTCGACGAGCTGATCACCCGCGCCACCCGGCGCGACCCCGCGCTGCGGCCCGCCGACGCCGGGGAGTTCCTGACCGAGCTGACCGCGGTGCGCGCGCAGCTGGGCCTGCTGCCGGTCACCGTGCCGGTCCCGGTGTCGCACGGCCAGGGCGACGTCGCCGACACCGAGCGCACGCTGCCGCGGATCCCGCAGGTGCTGCCCGACACCGCGAAGACGATGCCGGTGCACCGTCCGAACGCGACCCGGGCGCTGAGCCACCCCGGCACCCCGCCGCCCGGGATGCCCGCCGCCGGGAACGTCCCGCCGCGCCCGCCTCGGCGCCGGAGCGAGCCGGAACCCGAGAAGCCGATGGACAACCGCAAGCGGATCGCGCTGATCGCCGGCGCCGTGCTGCTGTTCGGCGGGCTGCTCACGGCGTTCATCTTCATGCTGACCGACACCGGCGGCGACAAGACGTCGACGGTGCCGAAGCTCGTCGGGCTGAACCAGGCGGCGGCCGGTGACGCCCTGCGCTCGGCGAAGCTGACACCGCAGTTCAGCCAGGAGTTCGACAACACGGTGCCGTCGAACACCGTGCTGCGCAACGAACCCGCCGAAGGCACCACGCTGACGCCGAACTCGACGGTGTCGGTCGTGCTGTCCAAGGGCCGCCCGGCGGTGCCGGACATCCGCCCGGGCACCGCGCTGCCCGACGCCGAGCAGGCGATCAAGACGGCGCAGCTGACCCCGGTCCGCGGCACCGACGACTTCGACGCCGACGTCCCGCAGGGCGCGGTGATCCGCACCGAGCCGTCCGCGGGCAGCCAGCTGAACCTGGGCGGGCAGGTCACGATCATCGTGTCCAAGGGCCCGATCCCGCTGCCGCCGGTCCCGGACGTCACCGGGCGGAGCAAGGACGAGGCGTTCCAGCTCCTGCAGCAGGCCGGGTTCGAGCCGTTCCAGGCCGGCGAGGAGTTCAACCAGAACGTCCCGGGCGGCGCCGTCACGCGGACCGACCCGCCGGCCAACTCGCAGGCGAAGGCGAAGCGGGTCGGGGTGTTCGTCAACAACGCCGTCCAGGTGCCGGACGTCCGGTTCAAGCCGTTCGACGACGCCCAGAAGATCCTCGAGCAGGCCGGGCTGCAGGCCGATCGCGACGGCGGCCGGGGACGCGGCGGGGGCGGCGGGTTCGACTTCGTCTTCCAGCAGGACCCGCAGCCCGGCTCGTTCGTCCAAAAGGGCTCGAAGGTCAAGCTGAAGGGCTTCGGTGGATGATCGGCAGCCGCGGCCGGGTGACCGGCACGATCGGCCCCGGCCTGATCGGTGAGGTGCTGCTGAACGTCCGCGGCGGGACCGAGGCGTTCTACGCCTACCCGATCGACCCCGAAGCGACCTTCAGCTCGGGCACCCAGGTGCTCGTCGTGGACTTCGAACCTCCCCGCACGGTTTATGTCGAGCGGTGGCAACCACTGACGCGTTAGCGGCGTCGAAGGGCTACCAACAACAGAAGACTGAGGGGTGTGGGAGGCCAATGAACATCTTGCTGATCGTCGGCATCGCCGTGGTGGCCGTGATCGTGATCTTCGGACTGCTGCGGGTCCTGTACAAGGTGGCGGAGCCGAACGAAGCGCTGATCGTGTCCGGCTGGGGGATCCGGGTCGAACGCAGCGAGACCGCGGACAGCCTGGGCTTCAAGATCATCACGGGCCGCGGCGTGAACGTCATCCCCGGGTTCCAGACCGCCCGGCGGCTGTCCCTGGACACCCGGGGCGTCAACCTGCAGGTCTCGTGCGTGACCCGGCAGGGGCTGCCGGTCACCGTGCGCGCCGTGGTGATCTACAAGGTGGGTGACGACTTCTCGTCGATCGCCAACGCCGCCCGCCGGTTCCTGGACCAGCAGAAGGGCATGAACGACACGATCCACGAGCTCTTCTCCGGGCACCTGCGCTCGATCGTGGGCGGGCTGACCATCGAGGAGATGATCCACAACCGGGACGCGCTCACCGGCGAGGTGCGCCAGTCCTCGGCCACGGAGATGATCAAGCTCGGCCTGATCGTGGACTCCCTGCAGATCCAGGAGATCGACGACGAATCGGGCTACATCCTCAACCTCGGCAAGCCGCACGCCGCCGCGATCGCCGCGTCGGCCCGCATCGCCGAGGCGCAGCGCGACCAGGAAGCCGCCCAGGTCGAGCAGGAGTCGGCGGCGAAGAAGGCGGCCGCCGTCCGCGCGAGCCAGATCCAGCAGGCCGGCTACCAGGCCGAGGTCGACCAGGCGCGGGCGAAGATGTCCCAGTCCGGTCCGCTGGCCGAGGCGACCGCGCGCCAGGAGGTCGTCGTCCAGGAGACGCGGGCGGCCGAGCTGGAAGCCGCCCTGGCCGAGCAGCGGCTGCAGTCGCAGGTCCGCAAGCCGGCCGACGCGAAGGCGTACGACACGCGCACGGCGGCCGACGCGGCCCGTGACGCTTCGATCGCCAAGGCCCAGGCCGAGGCGAAGGAGACCGAGCTGCGGGCGGCGGCGGACGCGACCCGCGTCAAGACCGCGGCCGAAGCCGAGGCGCAGGCGACGAAGGCCCGCGCCGAAGCGGCCGCCGGGGCGACCCGGGCGACCGGTGAAGCGGAGGCGGCCGCGGCCAAGGCACGCGGTCTCGCCGACGCGGAAGCCGCGAAGGCCAAGGGTCTCGCCGAAGCCGAATCGGCCCGGGCGAAGGGTCTCGCCGAAGCGGACGCCATCAAGGCGCGTGCCGCGGCCCTGGCGGAGAACCAGGAAGCCGTCGTCGCGCAGCAGCTGGCCGAGCGCTGGCCGGAGATCGTCGAGGCCGGCGCGAGCGCGTTCGGCAACATCGACCACATGGTCGTGCTCAACGGCGCCGACGGCATGTCCGACATGTTCGCCAAGGCCTTGTCGCTCGGCGGCACCGGTCTCGGCCTGGCCCGGCAGCTGATGGAGTCGATGGGCAAGCCGGCCGACAAGGAGCTCGACGAGGCCGCCCGCCAGAACGGCGAACTCAAGCTGAGCGACTGATCGCGCACGCTGCGTACGGCCCTTGTGTCCCGGATCACGGGAGACGAGGGCCGTACGCCCGTTCGGGGGCGGAAATTCCCGTGACGTTGCCTTACCGTGGGCGCATGGTGCCGGACAGCACGTCGCGGACCGCCCGATGAACTTCTTCACCGGCGGTCCCCGCGAGCGTCCCCTGTTCCCCGTCCCGGAGCAGGAGCTGTACGCCTTCAACGGCCGGCACTGGACCGATCCCCCGCGCGAGCACATCGTCCCGGCCGTGCTGCCGTGGGCGCGGCCGCTGGGCCGGTCCGAACGCACGATCGTCGCGCTGCGGGCGATCGAGGTGTGGCCGGAGGCGGTCACGCTGCGGATCACGGTGTACTCGCGCGACAGCCTGGTCGACGACCCCGCCGAGGGTTTGATCGACCACCGCCGGGTACCCGACTACAACGGCCTGCTCATCGGCGTGCTCTACGCCGACGGGAGCCGGGCCAGCTCGGAGACCATTTCGGTGCCCTCGGCGAGTGAGCCGGACGGGCCGGTGCTGCGGGCGCAGGCGGTCGGCGGGACGCGGTTCGCCGTCGAGCACGAGGTGTTCCTGTGGCCGCTGCCGTCGGCGGGGCCGCTCAAGCTGGTCGTCCAGTGGCGCGACCGGGGCATCGACGAAGCCCGTACGACGCTCGACGGCGGCGCGATCCGCGCCGCGGCGAAGGACGCCGCGGAGATCTGGCCGGGGCTGGGCAAGCGTCACGCCGGCGCCCTGCCCGTGCGGCGCGTCGGCAAACAGGTGGCGTTGACCCCCGACTGGGGGACCGCCGTGGCCCGGGCGGACCAGCCCGAAACCACGCCCGGCGAATAAGAACCGGTTGATCTGTGACCCCGGGCACCGCCGCCCGGGGTATCTCGAATGGATGAATGGGGTGGTTAGTTAGCGTCGATGAAACACTTCGACCACCCGCACGTCACGTCGGGCTGGTGCAGTGGATTTCTCCTCCCCCTCGTCGCACGTGGCCGTGCAGACCCGCGAACGCCTGATGGGAAAGGTCGCTTATGGCAGGCTCGCCGCTCAGCGCACTCGACGTCGCTTTCCTTTGCCTGGAAAGCGAAAAGTCCCCGATGCACATGGGCGCGGTGATCACGTTCACCGCGCGCCGACCAGTGGATCCCTCAGCGTTGACCGCGATCCTGGCCGAACGCGCCGCCCGGCTCCCGAAGCTGCGCCAGCGGGCGCGCGCGGAACTGTTCCCGCCCGGCGCCGCCAGCTGGACCGAAGACGCGGATTTTGTTGCCGCGGAACACATCCACCACGTCGAGCTCAGCTCGCTCTACGACCCGGACCCGCTGGCGGTGTACGCGTCGCGGTGGATCGCCGAGCCGCTCGACACCCGCCGCCCGCTGTGGGACCTCACCCTGGTCACCGGGCTGCCGGACGGGAAGTTCGCGCTGCTGATGAAGCTGCACCACGCGCTCACCGACGGCGCCGGGGCGTACGCGGTCATGGCCGGCCTGCTCGACGGCGTCAAGCTGCCTTCCGCGCCGGCCCCCCGGATCCCGGCCCAGAGGTCCACTTTGGACACCGTGAAGGACGCGCTCGGCACGGTGTGGGACCAGGCGAACGAGGCCGCCGGCATCGCCTCCTCGGTGGTGCGGGCCACCCGGCCGACGCTGTCCCCCGTGTCGGCGCCGGTCTCGGCCGAACGGCGGCTGGGGTTCGTGCGGCTGCCGCTCCCGGAGCTGCGCCGGGTGCGCCGGGCCCACGGCGGCACGACCAACGACGTCGTGCTGGCGGTGCTTTCCGGCGCGCTGCGCGAATGGCTGGTGAACCGCGGCCACCGCGCCGACGGCCGCACGCTGCGCGCGCTGATCCCGGTGAGCGTCCGCGGCCGCGCGGGTGACCAGCTCGGCGGCAACAAGCTGTCCGGTTACCTGTGCGACCTGCCGGTCGGCGAGGACGACCCGGTCGAGCGCCTGCGTGTGGTCCGCCGCGCGATGAACCGCAACAAGGCGGCCGGCCCGAGCCGCGGCGCGGGCGCGTTGCCGCTGCTGGCCGACCGCGTCCCGTCGCTGCTGCACCGGCTGGGCACGCGCACCGCGGGCCAGGCCGCGCCGCTGCTGTTCGACCTGGTGATCACCACGGTCCCGGTCCCCCCGGCCCGCCTGTCGATCGACGGCGCGGCGCTGGCGGAGGTGTACCCGTTCGTCCCGCTGGCCCCGCGTCACGCGGTCGGCATCGCGGTGGCCACCTACCGCGACTCCGTCCACATCGGACTCCAGGTCAACGGCGAGGCGGTGCCGGACATCGGCTCCCTGCGCGACGCGGTCCTGAAGTCCACGGCCCGCCTGCTCGACGCCTCTTCCTGACCCCAAGCGCCCCGATGGGGGGCGCTTGGGGTGGGCATCAGCCGCGGAGCATCTCCGCGACCAGGAACGCCAGCTCCAGGGACTGCTGCGTGTTCAGGCGCGGGTCGCACGCCGTCTCGTAGCGGCCCGAAAGGTCGATGTCCGAGATCTCCTGGGCGCCCCCGAGGCACTCGGTGACGTCCTCGCCGGTCAGCTCGACGTGGATGCCGCCCGGGTAGGTGCCGAGGTCGTTGTGGACCTCGAAGAAGCCCTGGACCTCGTCGACGATCCGGTCGAAGTGCCGGGTCTTGTACCCGGTGGACGACTCGTGCGTGTTGCCGTGCATCGGGTCGCACTGCCAGATGACCTTGTGGCCGGACGCCTCGACCTTCTCGACGATCCCCGGCAGCACCTCGCGGACGTTGCCGTTGCCCATCCGCGCGATCAGCGTCAGCCGGCCCGGCTCGAAGCGCGGGTCGAGCCGCTCGACGTACTCCAGCGCCTGCGCGGGCGTGGTCGTCGGGCCGATCTTGAGGCCGATCGGGTTGGCCAGCAGCTCGGCGAACGCGATGTGCGCGCCGTCCAGCTGGCGGGTCCGCTCGCCGATCCAGAGGAAGTGCGACGACAGGTTGTACAGCTTCGGGTTCGCCACGTCGGCGTTGTCCAGGCGCAGCATCGAGCGCTCGTAGTCGAGCAGCAGCGCCTCGTGGCTGGCGAAGATCTCGGTCGACTGCAGCGACGTGTCGGTGACGCCGCAGGCCGACATGAACCGCAGGCCGCGGTCGATCTCGTTGGCCAGCGCCTCGAAACGCTGCGCCGCCGGCGACGCCGACACGAAGTCCTTGTTCCAGTCGTGCACCTGGTGCAGGTCGGCCATGCCGGCGCCGGTGAGGGCGCGGACCAGGTTCATCGCCGCGCCCGCGTTCGCGTAGGCGCGGATCATCCGGCCGGGGTCGGGCACGCGCAGCTCGGGCTTGGCGACCAGCGAGTTGATGATGTCGCCGCGGTACACCGGCAGGCCGAGCGCGTCCGTCGCGGCCGAGCGCGGCTTCGCGTACTGGCCGGCGATGCGGCCGACCTTGACCACCGGCAGGCTGGCGCCGTAGGTCAGCACGACCGCCATCTGCAGCAGGGTGCGCAGGTTGGCCCGGATGTGCGGCTCGGTGTTCGACTCGAACGTCTCCGCGCAGTCACCACCCTGCAGCAGGAACGCCTCACCGCGCGCGACCATCGCGAGCCGGCTCTTGAGCCGGTCGATCTCCGCCGGGACGGTGATCGGCGGCACGCTCTCCAGCACGCCGCGAACTCGGTTGGTGAGTTCTGGATCGGGCCACTCCGGCTGCTGGGCCGCGGGCAGGGCCAGGGCCTTGTCGAGGCGGGCCCGCAGCTCGGGCGGAAGCGGCGGCAGTTCGGGCAGTGTGTCGACGGGGACGTCCACAGTCCAGTTCACACCCCCCAGGATAAGGTTCGCGCCGCGCTTCGTTCCGCCCGGTGGGCCACCGAGCTCCCGGCTCCCTGGGTCCGGGTGCTCGCGCTGCCGCTCGCGCTCGCCCGGGACGCGACCGGCTTCCGGCGCTGAGCTGGGGCCTGCTCGGCGCCGTCACCGGGTCCCCGATTCCGATGGCCGTGATCGTCCGCGGGGCACGGCGCGGCAAATGGGACGGCCGTCACGTGAGCGATCGGGCCGGGCGCCGGGTCCCGCCGCTGATCCCCGGGCGCTCCCTCGGCCTCGGCTTCGTCGTCCTGCCGGAAAGGCACGCGCCGGCGGCGCTCGTCTCGCCGGCCGCGTCGATGCTGGTCAGCCTGCCGGTCACGGACGTCATCACGGTCGGCGCGAAGGTCAAGATCTCCCGGCACGCGGCGGTCGCGGCCGCCGCCGTCGTGGTGCCGACGCCGACCTACGGCCCGTGGGCGCTGCCGCCGGCCCTGCCCGTCGCCTGGGTGGTGTGGCCGCGGATAGCCCTGCGCGACCACACCTCGCCGGAGGTGCTCGCCGGGTCGGTGATGGGCGTCGTCGTCGGTGGCGGCGGCTACTGGGGACCGCTCGCCGCGGCGGCCGGCCGAACCGGCCGCCGGTTCCGCCTCCGGCGAGTCAGCAAACGGGGAGAACCCGGCGCCACCCGTCCGGGTGAATCACCGGCCGGCCGGGCAGGACCCGTCGGCCGCCGGGAAGACCCGTCACGCCGACAGCCCAGAACCGCTTGGTCGCCACAGGCGTTCTCCCGGGTGAACACCCCGTGCCCGCCGGCGTCGACGGTCACCGGCCGCGCCCGGGAACCGAACGCCGCCCGCGTCTCGCGCGCGCAGGTTCTGCACCAGCGGGACGCCGGCCGGGCCGGGCCGCCGACGCGCACCGGCCGTCGGCGACGGCGCCAGGCCGTAGTCCGGGCTCGGGGTCGTCCACTCCAGCGCCGGTTGCACGGTGGCGAGCCGAGGCAGGAAAGCCAGGCGCACCAACGTTTTCCGCATGCCCCGAACCTGCCGTCCCATCGGCGTCGACCCGGAGACCGGACCGGACCTGCGTCCCGGGGTGGACAGTCCGTGAATGGCCCATCGAGGGACTCCATGTCCCTCGATGGGCCATTCACGGCGTCACCAGCTCCTCGATCGCGTCGGCTCCGGCGCGCGGGCCGCCGGCCGCACGCAGGTGCCCGGCCATCCGGGTCAGGTTCGCGCGGATCGCCGGGTCCGCCGCCACCTCGTCGACCGTCCGGCGCAGCGCCTCCGGGTCGGGCGGGCCGGTGAGCACCCGGCCCAGGCCCAGTTCCTCGACGCGGCGGCCGTTGCACGTCTGCTCCGGCGTCTGCGGGTACGACACCAGCGGCACCTCGCACAGCAGCGCCTCCATTGTCGAGTTCATCCCCGTGTGCGACAGGAACACCTGCGCGTGCCGCAGCACGGCGGGCTGCGGCACGTGCGGCCGGACCTCGAAGTTCGCCGGGATCGGGCCCAGCCGGGCCGGGTCGACCCGCTCGCCGAGTGCCAGCACCACCGGCCGGCCGGTGCCGCCGAACGCCGTCACGCACGCCGCGAAGAAGTCGGGGCGGTCGTTGACCACCGTGCCCAGGGAGACGAACAGCACCGGGCCGGTGGGCGGCGGCCACTCCCGCGCCGGAGAACGGGACCCGAACGACGGGCCGATGAAGCGGTAGTCCGCCCCGAAGGTGTCGCCGGCTATCTGGAACTCGCGCGGGAGGAAGACGAGCTTGAGGTCGGCGAGCCGGCCCACCGAGGCCAGCGTTTCGGCCGGGACGCCGGCGGCGTCGGCGAACCGGGCCTGGGCGGTGGCGTACTCCACCAGCCGCGGGTGGCCCGGGTCGAAGTCGGGCGGGGCCAGCAGGGTCGTCGGGTCGAACACGTCGTTGCCCGCGAACGTCGGCACGGTCGCCACCGACGGCCGGCCCAGCCGGTGGGCCAGCACCGGCCCGAACGGCGTCAGCGAGTCGTAGCAGACGACGTCCGGCGGATCTTCGCGGAACACCTCCGTCAGGCGCGGCAGCACCGCGCGGGTGACGTCGAGCGCGCCGGACAGCGTCTCGGCGACCTCCTCGGTGGTCCGGCTGCGCGCGGCGGCCACCTTCGCCCACGGCGCCTCCGGGACGAGCGGTGCCGCTCCCGCTGCGGCGACGGCTTCCCGCAGCGCCGGACCGGTGGCGTAGGTGACCCGGTGCCCGCGCCGGACCAGCTCTTCGACCAGCGGCAGCGTCGGATTGACGTGCCCCGCCGCCGGAACCGCGAGAAACGCGATGTGTGCGCCCATGGTCGGAACGAACCCCCATTTCCCGCCCATTGTGGCGGGCACCCCTCGAATACGGAAAGGGCCACCCGGCAGGCGGCCGGGTGGCCCTTTCCGCAATGCGGCTCAGACGACGGCGAGCGGCAACGCCGTCGGGTGCACCGGGGACGGCAGGTCGGACGCGCCGGTCAGGTACGTGTCGACCGCGTTGGCCACCGAACGGCCCTCCGCGATCGCCCAGACCACCAGCGACGCGCCGCGGTGGGCGTCACCGCAGACGAACACGCCCGGCGTCCCGGTCTGCCAGTCCGCGCCGCACGACAGCGTGCCGCGCTTGGTCAGCGAGAGCCCGAGGCCGCCCAGCAGCGGCATCTCCTCGACGCCCTCGAAGCCGATCGCCAGCAGGACCAGGTCCGCGGGCAGCGTCTCGACGTCGTCGCCGACCGGGATCACCTCGCGGCGGCCGGTCTCGGGGTCCTTCTGCACCTTCACCTGCTGCAGCTCGACCGCCGTGACGCGGCCGGCGTCGTCGCCGACGAACCGCTTGACCGCGACGGCGAACTTCCGCTCCCCCGCCTCCTCGTGCGCCGGGTAGGTGCGCAGGATGTAGGGCCAGGTCGGCCACGGCGAACGGTCGTCGTCCCTTGTGGACGGTGGGATCGGGTACTGGTCCAGCTGCGTCACCGAAAGCGCGCCCTGACGGGTGGCCGTGCCGTAGGAGTCGGCGCCGGTGTCGCCGCCGCCGATGATCACGACGTGCTTGCCGCGCGCGTCGACCGGCGACGGACCGTCACCCTCGACGAACTTGTTGGCGGGCACCAGGTGTTCCATCGCCAGGTGCACCCCGGACAGCTCGCGCCCGGGTGTCGTCGTGTCGTCGCGGCCGCGCAGGGCGCCGACCGCGAGCACGACGGCGTCGTACCGCTCCCGCAGATCCTCCACCGTCAGGTCGACGCCGACCTCGCAGCCGGTGACGAACTTGGTGCCCTCCTTGCGCAGCTGCGCGAGGCGGCGGTCGAGGACCTTCTTCTCCATCTTGAACTCGGGGATGCCGTAGCGCAGCAGCCCGCCGAGCCGGTCGTCGCGCTCGAAGACGGTGACCTCGTGGCCGGCGCGGGTCAGCTGCTGGGCGGCGGCGAGCCCGGCCGGGCCGGAGCCGACGACCGCGACCCGTTGCCCCGACGACACTTCCGCCACCTGCGGCTGGACGTAACCCGCTTCCCAGGACTGGTCGGCGATCGTCTGCTCGACGCGCTTGATCGACACCGGCCCGCCCGAGAGCGGCGAGATCGACAGCACGCAGCCCGCCTCGCACGGCGCGGGGCACAGCTTCCCGGTGAACTCGGGGAAGTTGTTGGTGGCGTGCAACCGATCGCCGGCCGCGGCCCAGTCGCCGCGGCGGACGAGGTCGTTCCACTCCGGGATCAGGTTGCCCAGCGGGCAGCCGGAACCGCCGGAGTGGCAGAACGGGATGCCGCAGTCCATGCACCGCGACGCCTGCTTGCGCACCTCTTCGTTGCGCTCGGCGGGTTCGACGTCCGCGTAGACCTCGCCCCACGAGTGCAGTCGGTCCTCTTTGGACTTCTTCTTCGGCTCTTCGCGGTCGTACTTGAGAAAACCGGTCGGGTCAGCCACGAGCGGCCTCCATGATCGCCTCGTCGACGTCGCGGCCCGCGGCTTTCGCCGCCTTCGCCGCGTCCAGGACCCGCTGGTAGTCACGCGGCATCACCTTGGTGAACGCCACGGCGCGGCGCGGCCAGTCGCCGAGCAGCGACGCGGCCACCGCGGAGCGGGTGAGATCGTAGTGCTGCTGCACGGTTTTCTTGAGCCAGGTCAGGTCGTCCGCGGTCGGCTTGAGCAGGTCCACCATGTCCTGGTTGACCTTCTTGCGGTCGACGTCGAGCAGGAACGCGATGCCGCCGGACATGCCGGCCGCCAGGTTCCGCCCGGTCGGGCCGAGCACCACGGCGCGGCCGCCGGTCATGTACTCGAAGGCGTGGTCCCCGACCCCCTCGGCGACGACGGTGGCGCCGGAGTTGCGGACGCAGAAGCGTTCGCCGACCTGGCCGCGCAGGAAGATCTCGCCGCCGGTCGCGCCGTAGGCGATCGTGTTGCCGGCGATCGTCTGCGCCTCGGCGGCGAAGGACGCTTCCGGGTCGGGGCGGACGATGATCCGCCCGCCGGACAGGCCCTTGCCGACGTAGTCGTTCGCGTCACCGACCATGTCGAGGGTGATGCCGCGCGGCAGGAACGCGCCGAGCGACTGGCCCGCGGACCCGGTGAGCAGCACGTGGATCGTGCCCTCGGGCAGGCCTTCCCCGCCGTAGCGGCGGGTGATCTCCGAGCCGAGCAGCGTGCCGACGGTCCGGTTCACGTTGCGCACCGGCAGTTCGAGACGCACCGGGTGCGCGTCTTCCAGCGCCGCCTCGGCGAGCTGGATGAGCGTGCGGTCCAGGGCGTGCTCGAGGCCGTGGTCCTGGCCGCGGGTGCGCCGCTTCGCGCCGCCGTAGGGTGTCTCGGCCGGCACCTCGAAGATCGGCGACAGGTCGAGCCCGGACGCCTTCCAGTGGTGCACGGCTTCGTCGGTGTTCAGCAGCTCGGCGTGCCCGATGGCTTCGTCGAGCGTCCGGAAGCCCAGTGCCGCCAAGGTTTCCCGGACTTCCTGGGCGACGAACTTGAAGAAGTTGACGACGTGCTCGACCTGGCCGGTGTAGCGCTTGCGGAGCTCGGGGCTCTGCGTGGCGACGCCGACCGGGCAGGTGTCGAGGTGGCAGACCCGCATCATGATGCAGCCCGCGACGACGAGTGGGGCCGTCGCGAAGCCGTACTCCTCGGCGCCGAGCAGCGCCGCGATGACGACGTCGCGCCCGGTCTTCATGGCGCCGTCCACCTGGACGGTGATCCGGTCGCGCAACCCGTTGAGCAGCAACGTCTGCTGCGTCTCGGCGAGGCCGATCTCCCAGGGCGTGCCGGCGTGCTTGAGCGAGTTCATCGGGGACGCGCCGGTGCCGCCGTCGTGGCCCGAGATGAGCACGACGTCGGCGTGCGCCTTGGACACACCCGCCGCGACCGTGCCGACACCGAGCGAGGACACCAGCTTCACGTGGATCCGGGCGTGCTCGTTGGCGTTCTTGAGGTCGTGGATCAGCTGCGCGAGATCCTCGATGGAGTAGATGTCGTGGTGCGGCGGCGGCGAAATGAGCCCGACGCCCGGCGTGGAGTGCCGGGTTCGCGCGATCCACGGGTACACCTTGTTGGGCGGCAGCTGGCCGCCCTCGCCGGGCTTCGCGCCCTGCGCCATCTTGATCTGGATGTCGTCGGCGTTGACGAGGTATTCGCTGGTGACGCCGAAGCGACCCGAAGCGACCTGCTTGATCGCGCTGCGGCGTTCCGGGTCGTAGAGCCGTTCCGGGTCCTCGCCGCCCTCGCCCGTGTTGGACCGGCCGCCGAGCCGGTTCATCGCGATGGCCAGGGTTTCGTGCGCCTCGGCCGAAATCGAGCCGTACGACATCGCGCCGGTGTTGAAGCGCTTGAAGATCGCCTCGGCCGGCTCGACCTCGTCGAGCGGCACCGGCTCGCGGACGCCGTCGCGGAAGGAGAACAGCCCGCGCAGGGTGCCACCCTCGCGGTAGAGGCGGTGCACCTCGTCGGTGTACTTGCGGTACACCTCTTCCCGCCCGGTCTTGGACGCGTGCTGCAGCAGGAACACCGTCTCCGGCGAGAACAGGTGCAGCTCGCCCTCGCGGCGGTAGGCGTACTCGCCGCCCGTCTCGAGTCCACGGTGGACACGGTCGGTCGGGTTGTCCGGGTACGCGCGGCGGTGCCGCACGCCGACCTCTTCGGCGAGCACCTCGAGACCGACACCGCCGAGCTTCGACGACGTCCCGGTGAAGTACTCGTCGAGCAGGTCCTGGGCCAGGCCGAGGGATTCGAAGACCTGGGCGGCGGTGTACGCGCCGACCGTCGAGATGCCCATCTTGGACATGATCTTCAGGACGCCCTTGACGAGCGCCTGCACGTAGTTGCGGATCGCCTTGCCCGACTCGATCCCGGTGACCGCGCCCTGCCCGATCATGTCCTCGATGGTCTCGAAGGCCAGGTACGGGTTCACCGCGGCGGCGCCGTAACCGAGCAGCAGCGCGATGTGGTGCACCTCGCGCGCGTCCCCGGACTCGACGACGAGCGCGACGCGCAGGCGTTCCTTCGTGCGCACCAGGTGGTGGTGCACCGCGGAAACCAGCAGCAGCGACGGGATCGGCGCCATCCGGTGGTCGGAGTCGCGGTCGGACAGCACCAGCGTGCGCGCGCCGGCCGCGATCGCCTCGGACGCCTCCCGCCGCACGCGCTCGACCGCCGAGGCCAGCGCCTCGGCGCCGCCGTCCACTTCGTACAGTCCGGAAAGGACACTGCATGCGAAGCCCGGCAGGTCGCCGTCGTCGTTGATGTGGATGAGCTTGGCGAGCTCGTCGTTGTCGATCACCGGGTACGGCAGCTTCAGGTGGCGGCACGACGCCGGGCCCGGGGCCAGGAGGTTGCGCTCCGGGCCCATGATCCGCGCCATGCACGTGACGAGCTCTTCGCGGATCGCGTCCAGCGGCGGGTTGGTCACCTGCGCGAAGTTCTGTTTGAAGTAGTCGTAGAGCAGGCGGGATCGCTGGGACAGCACCGCGACCGGCGTGTCCGAGCCCATCGAGCCGATCGGCTCGGCACCCTTCTCGGCCATCGGCGCGAGCAGGATCTTGAGCTCCTCCTCGGTGTAGCCGAAGGAAAGCTGGCGCCGCAGCACCGAGTCGTGGCTCTGCACGACGTGGTCGCGGTCGGGCAGCTCGGCGAGCTTCAGCAGGCCCGCGTGCAGCCAGCCCTCGTACGGGAGGTCCTTGCCCAGCGCGGACTTGACCTCTTCGTCGTCGACGATCCGGCCGGCCTCGGTGTCCACCAGGAACATCCGGCCCGGCTTGAGGCGGCCCTTCGCGACGACGTCCTTCGGGGCGACGTCCAGGACGCCGGCCTCACTGGCGAGCACGACGCGGTCGTCGGCCGTGCGCCACCAGCGCGCCGGGCGCAGGCCGTTGCGGTCGAGGACCGCGCCGACCAGTGTGCCGTCGGTGAAGGTGACGCAGGCGGGGCCGTCCCACGGTTCCATGAGACTGGCGTGGAACTGGTAGAAGGCGCGGCGCGCGGGCTTCATCGTGGCGTGGTTCTCCCACGCCTCCGGGATCATCATCAGCACCGCGTGCGGCAGCGACCGGCCGCCCAGGTGCAGCAGCTCCAGGACTTCGTCGAACGACGCCGAGTCCGACGCGTCCGCCGAGCAGATCGGGAACAGCCGGGTCAGGTCGCCGGGGATGAGGTCCGATTCGAGCAGCGCCTCGCGGGCCCGCATGCGGTTGCGGTTGCCGCGGATGGTGTTGATCTCGCCGTTATGGGCCACAAACCGGAACGGGTGCGCGAGCGGCCACGACGGGAACGTGTTGGTGGAGAAGCGGGAGTGGACCAGCGCGATGGCGCTCGCCAGCCGCTCGTCGCGCAGGTCGGCGAAGAACGCGGGCAGCTGCTCCGGTGTGACCATGCCTTTGTAGACGATCGTGCGCGAGGACAGCGACGGGAAGTACGTGCCGCAGCCCGCGATCCCGCTCTCGTGCTCGGTGCGCTTGCGCAGGCAGAAGGCCAGCCTGTCCAGCTCGAGCCCGGCGGCGCCGTCGCCGCTCACGAAGAGCATCGCGAAGTGCGGCATGACCGAACGGGCGGTCGGGCCGATGTCGGCGCGGTCGGCGTCGACCGGGACCTCGCGCCAGCCGAGGACTTCGAGTCCTTCTTCGACGGCGATGCGTTCGGCCAGCTCGACGGCCTTGCGGCGCTGCTCGGCGTCGGCGGGCAGGAAGGCGATTCCCGCGGCGTAACGGTGGTGACCGTGTTCGTCGGGCTCGGGCAGCTCGAAACCGGCTTCCGCGCGCAGCAGCTCGTCGGGCAGCTGCAGCAGGATGCCGGCGCCGTCGCCGCTGGTGGGTTCGGCGCCCGCGGCGCCCCGGTGGTCCAGATTGGTCAACGCGGCGAGGCCGTCGGTGACGATGCCATGGGAGCGGCGGCCGCGGATGTCGGCCACCATGGCCACACCGCAGGAGTCCTGTTCGGTCTCCGGATCGTAGAGACCCTGCTTGCCGGGAATGGCGGAGAAGATCATGAAGGGACCTCCTTCGTCGTCTGTTCGTGCTGGCCGGGCTAGCGGCCGGGGAGCGCACGGGACGACGATGGCCCGCTCGTTGACGCGACTTTAACACCTGGGAAACATGCCAGCATCAATTCAGAGCGCCCCGGGCAACGTCGGACGGTAACGATCTGGCTGCGCGGAACGACGTAGTTCCTGATGGGTTCCTGGTAGTTCGCTCTGCTAAGTATACGACCCGGAAACCTTCGTCAAGTCTAACGTGACGCGGCCGACGCCGCCCGGCCCGATGTCCGGGACGCCCCATTCGGGACCCTGCCGCGCACTAATAGAACGTGTTACATTTCCGGCATGATCCTCGACCGGTTCCAGCTGCCCGGCCAGGTTGCGGTGGTCACCGGCGCCGGACGCGGGATCGGCGCGGCCACCGCCGTGGCCCTCGCCGAAGCGGGCGCCGACGTGGTCATCGCCTCCCGGACGGCAGCCCAGCTCGAAGAAGTGGCCTCCCGCGTGTTCTCGGCGGGCCGGCGCGCCCACGTCGTCCCGCTCGATCTCGCCGACCCGGCCGCCGCCGCGACGCTCGCCGCGGTGGCCGTCGAGGAGTTCGGGCGGCTCGACCTGGTGGTCAACAACGTCGGCGGCACCTACCCCCGCCCCCTGCTCGAGACCACGCCCGAGTTCCTCGAGGAGGCGTTCCGCTTCAACGTCTCGACGGCGCACGCGCTGACGGTCGCGGCGGCGCCGTCGCTCGTCAAGACGGGCGGCTCGGTCGTCAACATCTCGTCGATCATGGGCCGGGTCAGCGGCCGCGGCTTCGTCGCGTACGGCGCCGCGAAGGCGGCCCTGGCCCATTGGACCCGCCTCGCGGCGGCCGACCTCGCGCCCAAGGTGCGGGTCAACGCGATCTCGGTGGGCTCGGTCGCGACGTCGGCGCTCGAGATCGTCGTCGGCAACCCGGAGCTGAAGGAGAAGATGGAGTCCGCGACGCCGCTGCGCCGGATCGGCGAGGCGGAGGACATCGCGGCGACCGTGGTCTTCCTGGCGTCGCGGGCCGGCGGCTACATCACGGGCAAGATCCTCGAGGTCGACGGCGGGCTCCAGTCCCCCAACCTGGAACTGGGCCTGCCGGACCTCTGATCCTCAGCTCTCGTCGGTCTTCTTCGGCTCGTCCACGACCGGGGTTTCCTCGGCGGGCTTCTCGGCCGGAGCCTCCGCGGGCACCTTCACGGCGTCTTCGTCCTCGGCCGCATCCGCTTCCGGCGCGGGCACCGCGACGGCGTCCTTGCTCACCAGCAGTTCCGGGGCCTCGCGCGGGCCGCGCTTGCCCGCCAGCACGAAGTAGGCCACCGCGGCCAGGAACAGCAGGATCGACGTCCACACGTTGACCCGCAGGCCGAGGATGTGGTTCGCGGTGTCGGTCCGCATCATCTCGATCCAGCCGCGGCCCACCGTGTAGCCCGCGACGTACAGCGCGAACACCCGGCCGTGGCCGAGCTTGAACTTGCGGTCGGCCCAGACGATCAGGCCGGCGATCAGCAGGTTCCAGATCAGCTCGTACAGGAACGTCGGGTGGACCGGGCTCTCCGGCAACGGGATGTGCCCCGTCGCGACGCCGTTGAGCAGGTTGTCCGGGTCTTCCGGGTTGAAGCGCTGGTAGACCTCCAGGCCCCACGGCAGGTCGGTGTGCGCGCCGTAGAGCTCCTGGTTGAAGTAGTTGCCGAGGCGGCCGATGGCCTGCGCGACGATGATGCCGGGGGCGATCGCGTCGGCCATCGCCGGCAGCGGGACGCCCTTGCGGCGGCACGCGATGAGCGCGCCCACCGCGCCGAGCGCGATGGCGCCCCAGATGCCGAGGCCGCCGTCCCAGATCGCGAAGGCGTTCCAGGGGTTCTTGCCCTCGGTGAAGTACAGCTCGGGGTCGGTGATCACGTGGTACACCCGGCCGCCGACCAGGCCGAACGGCACGGCGAACACGGCCATGTCGATGACCGTGCCTTTGGTGCCGCCCCGGGCGACCCAGCGCCGCTCACCCCACCAGATCGCGACGATGATGCCGGCGATGATGCACAGGGCGTAGGCGCGGATCGGGATGATCCCCAGGTGCCAGACCCCGCGGTCGGGGCTGGGGATCGTCGCGAGGAAGGCAGCCGAGGCGGAAATCACGGGGCCACCGTAGCGCGTCTCCCGGGCCGGCGGGACTCCGCCTCCGTCGCGGCCAGGTAGCCCGCCACCAGCGCGTGCGCGACGCGGGTGACGGCGTCGTCCCCGGGGAGGAACACCTCGTCGTGCAGGCTGGGCGCGCCGGCGGTGTCGCCGAGGCCGACGAAGAGCATCAGGCCGCGGGTTTCGCCGCCGCAGTAGTGGGCGAAGTCGTCGGCGCCGAACGAGCGGAACTCGTGGTCGACGCGCGCGCCGCCGTGCACCAGCCAGCGCTGCGCCGCGGCGGCCAGGGCCGGGTCGTTGTGCAGCACCGGCTCGCACGGGCTGATCCGCAGCTCGGCGGTGCAGCCGTGGGCCGCCGCGGTGCCGTGCACGATCTGCTCGAGGGCTTCGAGCGCGCGGACCCGGTCTTCGGCGCGCATCAGCCGCAGCGAGCCGGCCAGGCTCGCCGTGTTCGGGACGACGTTCGCCGCGGTGCCACCCCGGATCCGGCCGACCGAGCAGACCGCGCCGAACACCGGGTCGATCCGGCGTGCTGCCAGCTGCTGCAGGCTCACGACCAGCTGCGACAGCGCGAGGATCGGGTCGCGCAGCATGTGCGGGTAGCCGGCGTGGCCGCCCTGGCCCCGGACGACGACCTCGAACTCGTCGGTGGAGGCGTTGACCGGGCCCGGCACGGCCGACACGGCGCCGTCCGCGAGCCGCGGCTGGACGTGCGCGCCGATCACGGTGTCCACCCGGTGCTCGGCCAGCAGCCCGGACTCGACGACGTCGAGCGCGCCGGAGGGCGACGTCTCCTCGCGCGGCTGGAGCAGCGCGAGGATCGGACGGGGCAGCTCGACCCGGATCGCCGCGCGGGCCACCGCGACCAGCGCCGCCAGGTGCACGTCGTGCCCGCACGCGTGCATCAGGTCGGTCTCCGACGCCCACGGCACGCCGGTGCGTTCGGTGACCGGCAGCGCGTCCAGCTCGGCGCGCAGGGCGATGCCCGGGCCGCCCGGCGCGCCGGGCAGCGGGATCGCGCGGCCGGTCTTGGCGACGCGGACGCCGTCGCCCGCGCCGATCGCCGCGGTGACGAGCCGGGCGGTGTCCTCCTCGTCACCGGACGCGCGCGGGTCGGCGTGCACGGTGTGCCGGAGGGCGACGGCGGCCGGCAGCTCGTCGTCGATCGCCCGGGTCCACCGGGTCCACAGGTCGCTCACGCGTGCTCCAAGCGGTAGATCCTCTTCGCGTTCTCGTGTCCCACCAAAGCACACAGCCGGACGGCGTCCACTTCGGACATCGCGTCGGCGGCCAGCGCGGCCCGCACGAAGTCCGACAGGCCGCGCCGGAACAGGGCCGTGCCCAGGTGGTACAGCTCGGCCAGGCCGAACGCGTCGGTGGAGAAGAGCACTTTCCCGAACGGCGCGATCTCCAGCAGCTCGGCCAGGATCGCGGGCGCCCGGAACCCCGCGTTGTGCGTGATGAGCCCGGCGTCGACGAAGACGTGCTCGAAGACCTGCGCGAGGTAGGCCGCGTTGCGGTGGAACGGGTAGTTGTGCAGCAGCAGGATCGGCACACCTCGAGCGCGCGTCGCCCGCAGGAAGCCGGTGAGCAGCAGCGGGTCGCAGCGGTGCAGGTCGACGTCGGAGTCGCCGAACCCGACGTGGAACTGCACGGGCAGGCCCAGGTCGAGCCCGGTCCAGACGAGGTGGCGGTGCAGCACCTCGTCGGCCAGCCGGACGTTTCCGGTGCGCAGCCAGCGTCCCGCCGCGGTCGCCACTTCGGACGGCGACGGCCGCTCCCCCGCCAGTTCGAGGCCGACGCGGTAGGCGGCGATCGACTTGAGCCCGACGGCCGTCGCGGCACGTTTCCCCAGCTCGTCGGCGAAGGCCGCGGCGAACCCGGCCGCGGTCGTGCCCGGGATCACCGCCTCCGCGACCTGTTCCAGCCGGACGACGTCGTGTGCCCGCGTCGCGGCGAGGGCGCCGAACTCCGGCGTCGTCGTCAGCGCGTCCGGGAGGAACCCGCCGTCCAGCAGGAAGTCGGTCGTGCCGGTGGCCCGCAGGAACCGCCGCGCCACCTCGGCCGCCCCCAGCTCGGCGCGGCGCTCGAGGTAGACGTCGGCCGGCGCGTGCTTCGGCAGGTCGAGCACGGGCGCGCAGCGTTCGCGCACGGCCAGGCCGATGAGCGAGTCGAACAGGCTGGTCCCGAGCGGCGACGTCGTGTCGGCCTCGGTCAGCAGGGCCTCGAAGTCCGCGCGGGCCACGCCCCGGGTGAGGACGCCGTGGCAGTGGTGGTCCACGAGCGGCAGGTCCGCGACGAACGGGAGCAGCTCGGTCATGCGCCTCCGATCTTCTCCCCCACCCCACGAGCGTAGGCGGGCGCGGCGAGCGCGCCGATCGGGAAGACGAGGTGCCACACCGGCACCGGCATGCGGCGTTTCACGAACAGCAGCAGCAGGATCGCGCCGGCCGTGGTCAGCAGGTAGATGACCAGCAGGATCAACGTGCTCATCATCCGTAAATAGGGAGAACGAGCGTGTCCAACCCCATGCCGATGTCCGCCAGCGACGCCGCGCAGAGCCGGATTCTGAACGACGACGACCCGATGCCGCAGGCCGCGTTGGAGCAGCTGGCGGTGACCTACTCGATCAGGACGATCCTGCTGTGGACCCTGGTCATCGCGCCCATCGTCTTGACCACCGTCGGCATCGTGCTCCACACGTCGGTAGATGACCCCGGGATCACCAGCTAGCCGCCCGAGCAACAGAAAGGCCCCGACGAGCACAAGTGTCGGGGGCCTTTCGCGTCTCAGGTCAGTCGGCGGCCCACTCGTAGCTGAGCACGTACAGGCTGGCCGGGAGCGTGATGTCGTTCATCTCCAGTGGCCTACCGTTGGCGCCGTAGGCCACGCGAGTGATCGTCAAGACCGGCACGCCGTCACCGAGTTGCAGGAGCCGGAGTTCGTCCGGAGAAGGCATCCGGGCACCGACGTGTTCGGCGAAGGAACCGATATCGTGACCGGCTTCTTCCAGACGGGCGTAAGCACCGCCTTCGCCCGTGTCGACCTTCTCGATCGCGGTGCCCCGAGTGATTTCGCGAGGCAGCCGGGACACCGCGAGTTGAGCAACCAGCCCATCGGCCCGCATCACCCGGTCCCTCACCGTCAGCTCGGTCCCGATGTCTACCTGCAGATATTCGGCCGCACGTTCGTCGGCCGGCTCGAAACGGACCTTGACGTTGCTCGAAGCGGTGAAGCCCTTGGCCTTGGCTTCGGCCAGGAATGCGCCTTCGTTCCGACCGCGTGCTTCACGGGACAGACGGGACCGGGCGAGCCGCCGAACGTTCGAGGGAGGACGGACGAATACGCCGCGTCCGTGCTCGACGTTGACCACGCCTTCGGACCTCAGGAGGTTCACCGCCTCGCGGACGGTCGGCCGCGAAACGCCATAGGCGTCGATCAGTTCTCGTTCACTCGGAAGCTTGGCTCCGGGTGCGTACTCACCGGCATCGATCTTCCTTCGAAGGTCGGTCGCCACTTGCCGGAACGCGGGAACTCCACTCGTGCGGTCCACCATGCGAATCATTCTCCACTCGCCAACTCGTCTTGACCGGTTGCCCACCTCGTGTGACAGTCAACTTGTCAGGACGTCATGATAAGTGGCGGTGGGGCGACACGCATAGGGACCTAAGCCATGGATGGCGTGCGAGGACTGGTCAGGGCCGACACGGAGGCCGACTACGCCCAACGGCACAGGTCGGTGGACGGCTTAGTTCGCGACTACCGGAAGCGGGAACTCGCCGATCCGTCCTTCGCCCGCCTGACTCCGTGGTGTGAGGCCGGGAAACTCCTCCCCGAACAGCACACCCGGCAGGAGATCGACTTGGTGGCGCTGCAGCGCCACGCGAAGTTCGACGTGTGCCCCGGCTGCGCCGAAGAGCGGCGGATGGCACGTGAAGGACGGCCATCGTGAAGACCGACGAAGCGCCGAAGGTCGTCCGGACGCGCAACGCAAGGCCGTTCGCGGACGAGCGGTGTCCGTGCGGCAAGACACCTTCGTGGGCGCAAGTCGAGTTCTTGGAAGACGGAACCCAGGCTCGGACGCCGATGTGCGGGTGGTCCTCGTGAGCGTGGTCGTCTACTTGGACAAGGCGAAGCTTCAGCCCCTGATCGCCGACGTCTGGCACCGGGTCGCCGGGATCGACTTCATCGGCGGGAAGCTCACGACGCTGTGCGGCCTGACGGAAGAGGTCGAGTACGAACCGACCGAGCATCGCCCCACCGGCGTGAAGACGTGCTGGGAGTGCGACACGAATTACCGCCGAAGCCGGAACATCCCCCGGCGCGCCTAGTCAGCCCGGTCGGTGCGCTGCCTCCATCGGCGCGTCGGCCGGGTGTCCTCTTCGCCTTCGGGTGAAGGCCAGAGCCCCACGGTTCCCACGTCCCGTAGGCCGCCGCGGGGCTCCGCACTATCCACCTAGTGGACGCTGGGCTCGGCGGGCTCAACAACGTTGAAGACCACCAGCGCGGTCATCCGGTAGTTGTTGCCGTCCGGGCTCCAACTCTCACTCATGGACACCGACGCCACCGTCCACTCCGAGTTCATGTCGAGCGTCTTGCTCACCTGCTGTGCGATCTGATTGGGGTCCACGTGGGTGAACGCACCCATGACCTGTTTGGGCACCGCTTCCTCCTCGGTCGGGTTTCCCGAAGAGTCGGTGCCGGGGGCGCCGTTGCTACCGCACGACCTCAGTCAGCCGATGTCGAAGCAGACGAGGGCGCTGAACGTCAGCCCAGCATCCGGATGTCCCCTCGGCACGAAGACGTTGGTCAACGTCATCGACGACACACGAACCTCGGTCCTGGGGTGGCTGAGCTTCAACTGCTTGATGCTTTCTTCGATGTCCAATGCAATCTGGTTGAGATCATCTTTTGTGAAGACGTCGACCTGTTGTCGCCCCACTGGTGGGCCTCCTGTCATCGCTCTACGCCCTCTTGTCGGTTCAGACCGGCCACCCGCTACACCGGAGACACGAGGAAGGTCCCCGTGCTCAACCCGGCGATCGAGTGCCAGGGAGCGCAGGGCCTTGTTGACCCGCGTCAGGGCGGGTCGTCTTCGTCATGTCGGTTCGCAGCGGGTCAGCCGTCGCGCCGAAGAACACCCACGACGGCGGTCCGGCCAGATGCCGGCCTGGGTGAGGAAGGCCCGGCCGAGCAGACCCGCCGCCGAGCTCGTGACGACCGCGTAGAAGGTGTACGTGCCGAGCAGGCCGATGCCGGAGACGACGCCGGCGCGGGCGCGGGCCGCGCCGACGAACGCGTAGACCGACCCCGCATGCTGGTAGTACTGGCAGAGCTTGACGAAGCCGTACGCGACCAGCGGCACGCCGACCGCCGAGAGCAGGGAGGCGAGCTGGACGGCGCGGCCGGCGGCGGCCGCGGTCTGGGGGCCATCAGCGCGACGGACAGTCCGACGGCCTGGCAGACGGAGAGAGAGCGGCGCAGCCTGGACGGGTTTCGACGGCGTCTGACACGATCTCCTCCACTTTCCCAAGGTATCCGGTTTCTCGCGGTATCCAGTGAACAGGAGCAGGATGAGCCGGCTCGATCGGGCAGAACTCGCGCAGCAGGGCGCCATCCGGGCCGACGGCCTGCGCGCGGCCGGGGTGGAGCTGGTCGCGCTGACCTTCGTGGACAACAGCGGCATCACGCGGACGAAGGCGGTCCCGGTGGACCGGCTGTGGTCGGCGGCCGCGTGGGGCGTCGGCGCGTCGAACTCCTTCGACTTCTTCCTGGCCACCGACGAAATCGTCGGCGGCACCTATTCGCGCGGCCCGGTCGGCGACCTGCGGCTGCACCCGGACCTCGACGCGCTCGTCCCGCTGGCCGCGCAGCCCGGCTGGGCGTGGGCGCCGGCGAACCGCTACGACCAGGAGGGCACCCCGCACCCGCAGGACTCCCGGGCCCAGGCGGCCGCGGCGACGGCGCGGCTCGCGTCGCTGGGCTACACCGTCCGGACCGCGTTCGAGATCGAATGGGTGATCACGGCCGCCGACGCGCCGGACGACCCGCGCTCGGCGGCGGCGGGTCCGGCTTACGGCTACGCGCGGCTTTCCGCGCAGGCACCGTACCTGCGCGCGCTGGTGTCGGCGCTGGCCGCGCAAGGTGTTGCGGTGGAACAGATCCACCCGGAGTACGCGGCCGGGCAGTTCGAGCTGTCGGTGGCGGCGGACGACCCGGTGCGTGCGGCCGACATCGCGGTGCTGACCCGCGAGACGATCCGGACGGTCAGCGAGCAGCACGGCCTGCGCGCGTCGTTCACGCCGAAGTTCGCGCCGGACGGCGTCGGCAACGGCGGCCACGTGCACCTGAGCCTGTGGGACGGCGACCGCAACCTGTGCGCCGGCGGCGACCGCCGGTTCGGGCTGACCGCGACGGCCGAGGCGTTCGGCGCCGGCATCTTCTCGCGGCTGCCCGCGTTGCTGGCGATCGGCGCGCCGTCGGTGGTCAGCTACCTGCGGCTGGAGCCGCACCACTGGGCGGGCGTGTTCCTGGCGTGGGGCCTGGAAAACCGCGAAGCGCCGCTGCGGCTGGTGCAGGGCGCGGCCGGCCAGCGCGAGCGGGCGGCGAACTTCGAGGTGAAGTGCTTCGACCTGACCGCGAACCCGTACCTGGTAGTGGCCGCGCTGCTGTTCGCCGGCCTGGCCGGCATCGACGCCGAGGCGACCCTGCCGGAACCGGTCGACGTCGACCCCGGGACGCTGCCCGACGCCGAGCGCCTGCCGCGGACGCTGGCCGAAGCCGTCACGGCGTTCGAGGCCGACGAGGCGCTGGCGAAGGCATTCGGTCCCGAGCTGGCGACGACGCTGATGGACGTGCGCCGCGGCGAGATCGACCGGCTCGGGCGCCTGTCGCCGGCGGAGCTGTGCGCCGTGATGCGGTACCTACACTAGGGCTTTCGCGACCTCCGTCCGCAGTTGCGGCAGCTTGGCGTAGAGGCGGTCGCCGGGGCACTCGGTGTTGTAGAAGTCGCGGTGGCCCTTGATCTCCTCGACCGGGATGCCGTACTGGCGGCAGATGTAGGCACAGAAGACGACGAGCGAGTCCCATTGGGACCGCGGCGGTTCGACGCTGGTGTAGAGGCCTTCGTTCTCGATGCCGATGGCGTTGGTGTTCTGGCCGGGACAGTGCGCGCCCTGGATCATGGTGGTCCGGCCGCGCACCGCGTCGAGGCTGCCGTGCCGCCCTTCCATCCGGTAGCCACCGCGGCTGACGGTGAAGTGCTGGCCCGTGTCGGACCAGCCGTTGTTGTCCATGTGGTCGTGCTGATCGTCGCGGGCGACCTGGAAGGCGTGCTCGAGGGAGTAGTCGGTGCTGTTGGCGCTGGCGATGTGGTGGATGAGGATGCGATTCGCCGGGTGGTCGAGGGTGACCAGCTCGTCCGACGGCGGCCGCGCGCCCCACTCGGCACAGCTGTAGATCCGCGGCGCCACCGCGGCGTTCGCCGCGCGGGGCAGGAGCAGGCCGGCCGCCCCGGCGACGGCGAGACCGGTGGCGCCGCGGAGGAACGTGCGCCGCGGGAGGTGTCCGATGTCCATGCACCGGACTCTGCCGCGGGCGCGTACAGCTTTTGTACAAAGCCCGGTCAGGCCAGGGTGATCTCGGCTTCGAAAGGCCGGGTGAAGGTGAGCTTCCCGGCGTCGCTCTTGGCGATGGGGACGTACTCGCCGCGTTGGAGTTCGAACAGGGTCGCGGTGTCCGGCTCGACCAGCAGGTAGAACGGGATCAGGGCCTCCGCGTAGAGCGCACGCTTGAGGATCCGGTCCTGCACCTCGGTCGACGGCGACACGATGCCGACCACGAGCACGACCTGCTTTTCGGTCAGGCTCATGCCCTTCAGACCGGGCTCGTCGGTCACGACCAGATCCGGGATCAGCAGCCGGTCACCCCGGTTCCCCGGGACCAGGTTCGCGCCGGGGAGCACCTCGAGTCGCTTCCCCGCGCCCGCCGCGAGCCGGCCCGCCAGCCTGCCGACGAGGCGCTGATGCTCGAGGCGTGGCCACGGGCCGATCAGGAGAACCCCGTCGACAACCTCTATCCGCTGTCGCGAGGTCTGCTCCGCGGAAAGCGCGAGCACGTCGTCGGCCGTCCAGCCTTCGGGGCGGAGCATGATCCGGAACTCTTCTGTCACACGGGGAGTATGCGGACCACCACCGACAGTTCTGGGTCAGGTGATGGCGTCACGAGGATGCGACAGCCAGTTCGGACGCGCCGCTGTACATCTTGATCTTGAACTGGATGTGCTCCTGGTGCTCGCGCAGCCGCTCGATCTGGGCCTCGACGCGGGCCTCGTGCTCGCGCAGGACGTCGAGGCGCTCGTCCTGGGTCGCGTCGCCGGAGCGCAGCAGCTCCACGAACCGCAGCATCTCCGCGACCGGCATGCCCGTGTAGCGCAAGCACCTCAGCAGCTGCAGGAACTCCACGTCGTGGTCGGTGAACGTGCGGCGGCCGCCGGCGGTGCGGCCGACGTGGTGCAGCAGGCCGATGCGCTCGTAGTACCGGAGGGTGTCGATGGTGAAGCCGGTCTTTTCGGTCACCTGGGCCGGGGTGTAGGACGTCACCGGCCCAGAGTGGCACCTGGAGTGCACTCCAGGTCAAGCCGTGGCGACAGCCCGGCGCACCCCGTCGGCCAGTTCCGCGGACAGCCGGTGCACCCCGGAAGGCCCTTCGGCCGCCGCGGTGACCAGGGCGGAGCCCACGATCACCGCGTCGGCGAACGACGCCACCTGGGCCGCCTGGTCGCCCGAGCGCACGCCGAGGCCGACGCCGATCGGGAGGGACGTGTGCGCGCGCGTGCGGCGGACCAGTTCTTCGGCACCCGCGCCGACCTGGTCACGCGCACCCGTCACGCCCATCACCGCGGTCGCGTAGATGAACCCCGAGGCCGCGGCGACCGTCTTCGCGAGCCGCTCCTCCGACGACGACGGCGCCACCAGGAACGTCCGGTCCAGCCCGTGGGCCTCCGACGCGGTCATCCACTCGCCGGCTTCGTCCGGGATCAGGTCCGGCGTGATCAGGCCGAGCCCGCCGGCCGCCGCGAGGTCGCGGGCGAAGCGGTCGACGCCGTAGCGGTGCACCGGGTTCCAGTACGTCATGACCACCGCGCGGCCGCCGCGCGCCGAGATCGACTCGACGACCTCGAACACGTGCTTGAGGCGGAAGCCGTTGTCCAGCGCGGTCACCGACGCGGCCTGGATGGTCGGGCCGTCCATCACCGGGTCGGAGTACGGGACGCCGACCTCGATGAGGTCCGCGCCGCCGTCGATCGTCGCCGCGATGAGGTCCTTCGACGCGGCGACGGTCGGGAAGCCCGCCGGGAGGTAGCCGATCAGGGCGCCGCGGCCCTCCGCGCTCGTCGCGGCGAAGAGGTCGTCGATCCCGCTCACTTGTCCACCAGCCCGAACCACTTCGCCGCCGTGTCCATGTCCTTGTCGCCGCGGCCGGACAGGTTGACCACGATCAGGCCCTCCGGGCCCAGCTCGCGGCCCAGGTCCAGCGCACCGGCCAGCGCGTGCGCCGACTCGATCGCCGGGATGATGCCCTCGGTGCGCGAGAGCAGCATGAACGCGTCCATCGCCTCGGCGTCGGTGATCGGCCGGTACTCGGCGCGGCCGGTGTCCTTCAGCCACGCGTGCTCCGGGCCGACACCCGGGTAGTCCAGCCCGGCCGAGATCGAGTGCGACTCGACCGTCTGGCCGTCCTCGTCCTGCAGCAGGTAGGTCATCGCGCCGTGCAGGTTGCCCGGGGTGCCCTTGGTGAGGGTCGCGCCGTGCCGGTTGCCGTCGATGCCTTCGCCGCCCGGCTCCAGGCCGACCAGCCGCACGGACAGGTCGTCGTAGAAGCCCGAGAAGATGCCGATCGCGTTCGACCCGCCGCCGACGCAGGCCGCGACGACGTCGGGCAGGCGGCCGGCCTGCTCGAGGATCTGCTCGCGGGCCTCGGTGCCGATGATGTGGTGGAAGTTGCGGACCATCGCCGGGAACGGCGCCGGACCGGCCGCCGTGCCGAACAGGTAGTGCGTGGTGTCCGCGTTGGCCACCCAGTCGCGCAGCGCCTCGTTGATCGCGTCCTTCAACGTCCGCGAACCGGTCTTGACCGGGATGACCTCGGCGCCGAGCAGCCGCATGCGCGCGACGTTCAGCGCCTGGCGCTCGGTGTCGACCTCGCCCATGTAGACGACGCAGTCGAGGTCGAGCAGCGCGCACGCGGTGGCCGTGGCCACGCCGTGCTGGCCCGCGCCGGTCTCGGCGATGACGCGCTTCTTGCCCATGCGCTTGGTGAGCAGCGCCTGGCCCAGCACGTTGTTGATCTTGTGCGAACCGGTGTGGTTCAGGTCCTCGCGCTTGAGGAACACGCGCGCGCCGCCGGCGCGCTCACCGAAGCGCTTGGCCTCGGTGAGCAGCGACGGCCGGCCCGCGTAATCGCGGAGCAGGCGGTTGAACTCGTTCAGGAACTCGGGGTCGTGCCGGGCCTTCTCGTACTCGGTGGCGACCTCGTCGACGACGCCGATCAGCGCCTCCGGCATGAACCGGCCGCCGTACGGGCCGTAGTAGCCACGCTCGTCCGGGTCGTGTTCGGGGTTGTACTCTTCGGTCACCGGGAGGGCCTCGGGCAGGCGGGGTGCGATCCGGCGGTGACCAGCTTGACCAGGGCGCCCTTCGGGTCACCCGAGGCGACGAGGCCTTCGCCGACCAGCACCGCGTCGGCGCCGTGCCCGGCGTAGGACATCAGGTCGCCCGGCCCGCGGACCCCCGACTCGGCGACCTTGTAGACGTCCATCGGCAGGCCGGGGGCCAGCCGCGAGAAGACGTCCCGGTCCACCTCGAGGGTGTGCAGGTTGCGCGCGTTGACGCCGATGACCTTGGCGCCCGCCTCGAGGGCCCGGTCGGCCTCCTCGGCGTTGTGGATCTCCACCAGCGCGGTCATGCCCAGCGACTCGACCCGGTCGAGCAGCGCGGCGAGCGCGTTCTGCTCCAGCGCGGCGACGATCAGAAGCACCATGTCGGCGCCGTGCAGGCGGGCCTCGTGCACCTGGTAGGGGCTGACGATGAAGTCCTTGCGCAGCACCGGGATGTCCACGGCCGCGCGGACGGCGTCGAGGTCGGCCAGCGAGCCGCCGAAGCGGCGCTGCTCGGTGAGCACGCTGATCACCCGCGCGCCGCCGTCCTGGTAGTCCTTGGCCAGCGCGGCGGGGTCGGGGATGTCGGCCAGGTCGCCCTTCGACGGGCTGCGGCGCTTCACCTCGGCGATCACGCCGATGCCGGACTCGCGCAGCGCGGTCATCACGTCGCGGGGCGGCTGCGCGGCGGCCGCGCGGACCTTCAGCTGGTCGAAGGGCAGCGCGGATTCCCGCACGGCGAGGTCTTCCCGCACGCCGGCGACGATCTCTTCGAGCACGCTCACCGGGCGCTCCCGCCCGGGCTCGTGGTCACGGTTTCACTCGCAAAGTCGCTCACAAAAACCTTCCCCTTCCCGCCGAAACGATGCTAACCCCCGCATCCGAAGAGCCCGGTTCCGGGTGTGCGCGTTACTCCGAATGCCGCCCGCCACCCTCCGTGGGATCCTCGCCCTCCGACAGCGCTTCCCACAGCTCGGCGTCCGGATCACGCACCTTCTTCCGGGTGGCCGGGGCCGCGTACTTCGCGCCGAGCCGGGCACCTCGCCCGGCACCCTTGATCGCTGCCAACCCGCCGGCGGCGACGAGAATTCCCCCGAGCACGGCCAGGCCGCGCCCGAGCAGCATCTGCGTCACCGGCAGCCCGTCGGCCCACCCGGTGAACCGGACGCCCGCCACGCCGGCCCACCCGGCCGCCACCCCGGCCAGCGCCAGCACGGCACCCAGGACGCGCCGGGCCCAGCCGCCGGTGGCGATCAGGCCGGCCACCCCGGCGAGCGCGAGCAGCGCCAGCGGCACGAGCGCCGTCGCGCGCTGCTCGCCGGTCTCGCGGTAGAGGACCGTGCCGCGGACGCCGCCGTCGCGGAACTCGGCGTACCAGGTCAGCTTGGCCGCACCCCACAGCGCGAGCGCGCCCAGCAGCAGCGCGACCACCATCATCCACAGTGGACGCCGCGACGGCCGCGGCGTCGTGGTTTCGGGGTCCGCCACCTCCGGCTCAGACATGAGCGGCGTCCGCGGCCGGGTCGAGCCGGCCCGCCGGCACCATGGTCTGGGCCGCGGCGACCGCGGACAGCACCGTCCGCGCCTTGTTCAGCGATTCGGTGTCCTCGTAGTCCGCGACCGAGTCGGCGACCACCCCGCCCCCGGCCTGGACGTGCGCGATCCCGTCCTTCACCAGCGCGGTGCGGATCGCGATCGCCGTGTCGGCGTCCCCGGCGAAGTCGAGGTAGCCGACGACGCCGCCGTAGAGCGCGCGGCGCACCGGCTCCAGCTCCTCGATCAGCTCCATCGCGCGGACCTTCGGCGCGCCGGACAGCGTCCCGGCCGGGAAGCACGCGGTGACCGCGTCGAACGCCGTCCTGCCCTCGGCCAGCTCGCCGGTGACGGTGGACACGATGTGCATGACGTGGCTGTAGCGCTCGATCTGGAAGAAGTCGACGACGCGCACGGTGCCCGGCTTGCAGACCTTGCCCAGGTCGTTGCGGCCGAGGTCGACGAGCATCAGGTGCTCGGCGCGCTCCTTGTCGTCGGCCAGCAGGTCCTTGGCCAGCTGCGCGTCCTCCTCCGGGTCGGCGCCGCGCCAGCGGGTGCCCGCGATCGGGTGCGTGGTCGCCTTGCCGTCCCGCACGGTGACCAGGGACTCGGGGCTGGATCCGACGATGTCGAAGCCCTCGAGCCGCAGCAGGTACATGTACGGGCTCGGGTTGGACGTCCGGAGCACGCGGTAGATGTCGAGCGCGTCGGCGGCGGTGGCGATCTCGAAGCGTTGCGAAGGCACGATCTGGAACGCTTCGCCGGCCTTGATCGCCTCGACGGCCTTGTTCACGGCGGCGTGGAAGTCCTCCTTGGAGCGCTTCCGGGTGAACTCCGGCGCGGGCCGGTCGAACGCGGCGATCGTGGCGGGCGCGGGCACCTGCAGCTGCTCGGTCATCGCGCCCAGCCGGGCGACGGCGTCGTCGTAGGCCGCGTCCACGCGCTCGGGCGAGTCGTCCCAGTTGACGGCGTTCGCGATGAGCGTGACCGTGCCCTCGTGGTGGTCGAACGCGGCCAGGTCGGTGGCCAGGAGCATGGTCAGCTCGGGGATGTCGAGGTCGCGCTCGGCCAGCTCGGGCAGCTTTTCGAGCCAGCGGACGGCGTCGTAGCCGATGTAGCCGACCATCCCGCCGGTGAGCGGCGGCAGGCCGGGCAGGGCCTCGGTGTGCAGCGCCTCGATCGTCTCGCGCAGCACGGTCAGCGGGTTGCCCTCGGCCGGCAGGCCGACCGGCGGGGTGCCGGTCCAGACCGCCTGGCCGTCGCGGACGGTGAGCGCGGCCGGGCTGCGGACGCCGATGAACGACCAGCGCGTCCAGGAGGCGCCGTTCTCCGCGGACTCGAACAGGAAGGTGCCCGGCCGGTCGGCGGCGAGCTTGCGGTAGACCCCGATCGGCGTCTCGCCGTCGGCGAGCACCCGGCGCACGACCGGGATCACGCGGCGGCTCTCGGCGAGGGCGCGGAAGTCCTCGCGGGACGGGCTGACCGAGCCGGGGCCGGTGGAACCGGCGTAAGCGCTGACCATGGAAGTCATTGTGCCGCCCCGCGCGAACCGGGCCGCGCGGGGTCCCGAATTCAGCAAATGTTGAATTCAGGATCGGGGATGGGTCATGATGGAGCGGTGAGCACCACCGACAATCCCGACACTACGGCGCGGCGCCGCGGCCGGCGGCCCGCGGGCCAGGACACGCGCACCGCCCTGATCGACGCCGCCCGGACGGTGTTCGCCGAAAACGGCTACGACGGCGCCACCGTGCGCGCGATCGCCACCCGCGCCGGTGTCGACGCCGCGATGGTCAACCACTGGTTCGGCAGCAAGGAGGGCCTGTTCGCCCGCGCGGTGCTGGAGCTGCCGTTCGACCCCCTGGAGCTGATGGAAACCCTGCGCGACGGCCCGGACGAGGAGTTCGGCGAACGGATCGTCCGCACGTTCCTGACCCGCTGGGACAGCGCGGGCGGCGGGGTGTTCGTCGCCCTCATCCGCAGCGTCGCCGGCCACGAGCAGGCCGGCCACGTGCTTCGCGACTTCTTCCAGAAGTTCTTCACCCACGTGCTTTCGTCGGTCGGCTCCGACCGGATCCCCCTGCGCACGACGCTCTGCGCGTCCCAGCTGGTCGGCATGGGCATGATCCGCTACGTCGCGAAGTTCGAGCCGCTGGCCGAGGCGGACGTCGAGACCCTGGTGGCCGCGGTGGCCCCGAACGTGCAGCGCTACATCAGCGGCGACATCGGCTAGCGAACCGCGTCAGCCCAGGTCGAGGCCCGGCTTCCGGTCGAACGCCGGGACCGCGTACGGCCGGCGCCGGTCGCCGCGCGAGAAGAGCACGACCATGTCCCGGCCCGAGCCGCCCACCCACGCCGGCCGGCGAGGCCGGTGCCACAGGTACGTGCTGCCGTGACACGACATGGAGGCCCGCAGCTCGGCACGGCTGCCGTCGCGGTACTCGACGAGGATGTCCGGCAGGTGCCTGCCCCTGCGGACCGGGTAGTCGGGCGACACGGTGGCCACGGCCGGCCGCCAGCCGGTCCGCAGCACCGCCCGGTGCCGCCGCCGCCACCGGACCGACGCGACCAGGCTCACGCCGGCGAAGGTCAGCACGAACAAGCCGAGGATCCAGAACAACCCGGACACCCGGCCGTCCAGGCGGTCTTCCAGGATCGTGCGCGCCCGGGACGGGTTCGCGGGGTCGTAGATCACCGTGAGCGTCCCGCCCACGATGTAGCGCCGTCCCGAGGTCACGGGGATGGTGGCGTAGCTCGGTTCGCCTCCCACGTCGTAGGAGACGCGGATCGCCTGCGCTCCCCGAAGGTCGTCGAACCACAGCACCTTCCCGGAGACGTGGACACCGTCGCGCAGAAGCGCGCGAGCCGGGTGCTCGTACACGATCAGGCCGGCGAACACACCTCCGGCGGCCACCAGCAACAGCAGCGCGATGACCAGCGCGCGCCGGCCGAACACCCGCAGCCTGGCGATCTGGACGGCCGGATCCGGTGGCGTCCCGTCCGGCGCGGTTTCCTCAGGCGTCAGCGGTGAAGCCGTTTCTTCCCCCATCGGCGCAGAATACGCCCGGCGGGATCGCGCCGCGGCACCTTTCGCAGGCACCGTTCGCGGCCGCCGTGGAGCGCTACACCAGCGGCGATGTCGGCTGGTAGCCGCGGAGAAACCGGGTACCGCCTTCGCCGCCCGCGCGCGTGGCCACCACGACGGGGAACGGGAGCAGCACCAGGGTGACGAGCAGCGCCACCACGCACAGCCCGACGAGGAACCCGTCGTCGTTCTTCTCCTCGGACGTCCGGACGTGCGCGGGATCCGCCGGGTCGTAGACGACAGTGATCACTTCGCCGGCGACGTACTTCCGGCCCGAGTCCCGCGCGATCTCCGCGGTGCGCGACTCCCCCGCCACGGTGTAGCCGACGTCGAGCGTCGGCGTGCCGCGCGCCGGATCCCGGACGCTCAGCACGACCCCGCCGGTCCGCGCGCCCGTCGCCAGCAGATCGGCTTGGCCGAGGTCCAGCGCCGACAGCCCGAGGACACCCGCCGCGAGCACGACGTACAGCGCCACGGCGAAACCGCAGGCGACGCGGACCGGCCTGCGGGGGCGCGAGGTGCCGTACCGAGGCCGCCCGGCCGGCTTCGACGGGCCGGCGACCACCGTCGTGCCGCCGGCGGGCCGAGGCCGCAGCCGCGCCATGAAGACCGCGACCACGATCACCGCGAGCGAGCCGCCGAGCACGGCGAAATCGGCCGCGAGTTCCCCGTCTTCGAACTCGTAGCGCGAGACGAGCAACGACCACGCCGTGCCGGTTCCGAAGGTCACGAACGCCGCCGCGCCGTACGCCGCCGCGATGAGCCACGCCGTGCGCCACCGCCCCGGCGCCCGAGCGCCGCGTCTCCCCACCTGACCAGCCTACGGTTTCGGCCGGCGGCGCGGGACCGGCGTCCAGCGGAAGGTCTCGGCCGACGCGGTCATCAGCTTCGGCCGGTCCCGCCACGGCGGCTTCGGCAGGATCAGGACCGTGAACGCGGAGCCGTGCCCGCCGATCAGCGCGGGCAGGTCCGGCAGTTCGGCCAGGGCCAGCGCGGAGAAACCCAGGTCGCAGGTCCGCAGCCGGATCAGGCTGCCGTCGGCGAACTTCACCGCCACGGTCGCCCAGGTCTGGCGCCGCCGCACCGGTCCGAGCGTCACGGTCGCCGGTCGCCAGCCGGTCCGCTGCGCGGCTTCCGCGCGCCGGTACCAGCGGACGCAGTCGAAGAGGGCCGGCCCGGTGAAGGGCAGGAAGAGGAGCATCGGCGTCACGGGTTCGCCGCTGATCAGGAGGCTGAAGAGGACCACCGCGGTGCACAGGACCGCGACGACGGCGACGATCGTCGCGCGGCGGAACCGGCGGGCGACCAGGGTCGTGGCCCGGCCGGCCCCCTCGACCGCCCGGCCCGGCGGCAGCCACTGGGAGAAGTCCGGCATCACGCCTCCCACCGGGGAGTGTCCGACGTGGACGGAAGCCACCATGTCGAGGTCGCCGCGGTGAGCCGGGCGATCTCGCCGCGGCGGCTCCGGGGACCGATGCCGGGCCCGGAGGACCCGCACCCGCCGGGCCACGCCGAGCGTCGCCGGCGCTGCCGCACCAGCTCCCGGTGGTCGCGCACGGCCCGTACCCTCGTCCCCATCCGCTCAGCGTAGAGCGAAAACCCCAGGTCGGAGGGCGATCAGAAGCACAGCGGACGCGGGCAACCCGGCGGGCCCGCCGAGCGTGCAAGGGAGCAGGTCCGCCGCCGTCAGCGGGACAGCAGCAGCGCGATCAGCGTCAGCACACCCGGCACGACCTGCACGAACAGGATCCGCTTGTTCGCCGTCACCGCGCCGTAGATGCCGGCGATGATCACGCAGACGATGCCGTAGAGCTTCAGCTGGAAGCCCGTGGGGTCGCTCGCGATCAGGCCCCAGACCAGCGCGAGCGCCAGGAAACCGTTGTACAGCCCCTGGTTCGCGGCCAGCGGCGCACTCTCCTTGGCGAACTCCTCGGTGGTCCCGAACGCCGCGCGGGCGCGCGGGGTGGTCCAGAGGAACATCTCCAGGACGACGATGTAGACATGGATCAGGGCGACCAGCCCGACCAGGATGTCGGCGGCGATCTTCACGTGGTGTGCTCTTTCTCGTCGGCCAGGAGCAGGCGCTCCTCGGTGTCGAAACAGGTGTGGGTGCCGGTGTGGCAGGCAGGGCCGGTCTGGTCGACGCGCAGCAGGACGGTGTCGCCGTCGCAGTCGATGCGGACCTCGCGGACGTGCTGGTAGTGCCCGGACGTCTCGCCCTTGACCCACAGCTTCTGCCGGCTGCGGGAGAAGTACGTGCCCCGGCGGGTGGACAGGGTCGCCGCGAGGGCGTCGTCGTTCATCCAGGCCATCATCAGCACGTCCGAGGTGGCGTGTTCGACGACGACCGCGGCGATCAGGCCGTCGGCGTTGCGCTTGAGGCGCGCCGAGACGCCCGCGTCGAGGGTCATGCTTCGGCTCCCAGCAGGTGCCGCTTGAGCGGCATCGAGTTCAACAGGACGAACGCGTAGCCGTACCCGACGAAGGACAGGCCGGAGAACACCTTGTTGAACCACAGTTCGGCGCCCAGCAGCAGGAACGCGTGCAGCAGCGCGAACACCACGGTGACGACCAGGCCGCCGACGCGGGCGCTGCCCATCTTCACCGCCAGCCCGGTGGTCACGACACCGCCGAGGATCAGGGCGAGCGCGGGCGTCCGGTAGATGGCCAGGCTCGAGCCCGCGCTCAGCACGGGGATCAGGTCGAGCAGGGCCCACGCCACCGGCAAGCCGATCAGCAGGGCCGCGACGACCTTGACCTCGACGGGGGCGCGCCAGGACTTCATCGGACCTCCACCCCGCCGTCGCGCAGCGCGGTCTTGACCTCGCCGATCTTCAACTGTCCGAAGTGGAACACACTGGCGGCGAGCACCGCGTCCGCGCCGGAGCGCACCGCGGGCAGGAAGTGCTCCAGGGCGCCCGCTCCCCCGCTCGCGATCACCGGCACCCGCACGGCCTTGCGCACCAGTTCGATCAGCTCGAGGTCGAAGCCGTTCTTGGTGCCGTCGGCGTCCATCGAGTTCAACAGGATCTCGCCGACGCCGAGCTCTTCGCCCCGCGCGGCCCACTCGACGGCGTCGATGCCGGTGCCGCGGCGGCCGCCGTGGGTGGTGACCTCGAACCCGGACGGCGTCGCCTCGCCGCCCTCGGGCACGCGGCGCGCGTCGACCGACAGCACGATGCACTGGGCGCCGAACCGGCGTGAGGCCTCGTGGAGGAACTCCGGGCGGGCGATCGCGGCGGTGTTGATGCTGACCTTGTCCGCGCCGGTGCGCAGCAGCCGGTTGACGTCGTCGTTGCTGCGGACGCCGCCGCCGACGGTCAGCGGGATGAACACCTGCTCGGCGGTGCGGCGGACGACGTCGTAGGTGGTCTCGCGGTCGCCCGAGGACGCCGTGACGTCGAGGAACGTCAGTTCGTCGGCTCCCTCGGCGTCGTAACGCCGGGCCAGCTCGACGGGATCGCCGGCGTCGCGGAGGCCGGCGAAGTTGACGCCCTTCACGACCCGGCCCGCGTCGACGTCGAGACAGGGGATCACCCGCACCGCGACAGACATGGTCACCAGCGTAGTCAAGGGCGTTCTAAGCTCGGGCAATGGCACAGGCGGGGCGGCGGCCGGGGCAGACGGAGACGCGGGAGAAGATCCTCGACGCGGCCCGGCACCGGTTCGCGGAGCTGGGGTACGACGGAGCGACGGTCCGCGGGATCGCCGCCGACGCCGGCGTGAACGCGGCCCTGCTGCACCACTTCTTCGGCAGCAAGCAGCAGCTCTTCGCGGCCTCGATGAACCTGCCGGTGAACCCGGCCGACCTGATCCCGGCGATCCTCGCGGGCCCGCGCTCGGGTGTGGGCGAACGGCTGGCGCGCGCCTTCCTGGCGATCTGGGCGGCACCCGAGGGGCGGACGCCGTTCCTCGCGATGCTGCGCGCCGCCGCGACGAACGAGCAGGTCGCGCTCATGATGCGCCAGTTCATCGAGCGCACGGTGCTGGCCGAGGTCGCCCGCGCGCTGGACGTGCCGCCGGTGCGCGTCACCGGGATCGCCGCGCAGATGATCGGCGTCGCGCTGCTGCGGTACGTGATCAAGCTGCCCCCGCTGGCCGAGGCGGACGACGAGGAGCTCGTCGCGCTGCTCGCGCCGGTGGCGCAGTACTACCTCGACCCGGCGCAGGGTGGGTTCGCCCCGGCCACCCCCGCCTAGGCCGCCCGGGTGCGCCCGCCGCTCGCGACCACCCGCGTCACCGGACGAAGATCCGCGGCACGCTCACCCTCGGCGGTGGCGCGATCCGCGGGACCCGGGCGATCTCCGGCGGCACCGGGAACGTGTCCGGCGGCGTGTAGCCGTGCAGTCCGTAGTCGCGGGTCCCGTAGGCGCCCAGGCCGTGGTCGTACGGGTACCGCAGGCTGTAGTAGTCCGGCGGTGGCCGCCGCAGCGGCTCGATGTCGGGCAGGGTGAGCTTCAGCCTGCCCGACGGGTCGTACACCGGCGGTGGCCGCCGCGCGTCGATCGCCTCCGTGACCTTCCGGTCCAGCTCGCCCGGGCCGTTCCGCAGCACCGACACGGTCGTCGCGAACGTGCGCGCCAGGTCCTCCGCGTGCGCGGTGGCGTGCGCGACCGGCTTGCCGACGTCCGTCTGGCGGACCAGGTCCGCGGCCTCGCGGTCGACCGCCGCGCCGAGGTCCTGCGGGGCGCGCAGCACCAGGTCGGCCAGGCGGTCGTACGCCCGGGCGAGCCGGTCCTGCAGGCCCTTGTCCGCCGCCTCGACGAACGCCTGCACCAGCGGGTCCAGGAACGGGACGGCGTCCGTCACCGGTTTCGCGAGCGCCGCGATCCGTTCCGTGGCCACCTTCTCGACCTGCAGCGTCACCTTCTTCCGGCTGTCGGCGACCAGGTCGATGCCCGGCTCGGCCGGCCGCGCGTCGACGACCGCCCGCGCGGCTTCGACCTGCTCCGGCGTCACCTTGCCGGGCGCCGCCCGGCCGGTGGCCTCGACCCGCAGCTCCGGCGCGATCCCTTCGGCCTTCTCCGCACTCACGGTCTCCGCGCGGACGGCGTCGTCGACCGCCGGCAGGCTGATGTCGTACGGCTTGGCGCTCGTGGCACTGCTCCGCGCGGCGTCGACCAGTTCCGGCAGTTGCGTGCCCCGCGCCGCGAGCGCGTCCCGGTAGGACTGCGGGAACGCCGCCTCGACCTTGTCGTACAGCTTTCCGGCGACGCGCTCGGTCAGGCCCGCCTCGATCTTCCGCGTCACCTCGGCGTAGCCCTGCTGCGCCACCTTGAACTTCACCTGCAGGTCCGTGGCCGGCACGCCCACCTGCATGCCGAACAGCGTCAGCGAGGCGAGCGTGGCCAGCCCGGCGGCCGCCGGTCCGCTGTACTTCGTGTAGAAATCCGCGACCCGCCCCAGCCTGGCGGCGGTGCGCCCGCGCCACGGCCCGGCGTCCCGGCGGGCGAGCAGCAGGCAGGTCAGCAGGTAGACGCCGATCAGCACGGCGAACACCGAGAACTCACTGAGTTTCAGGTGGTCCGCGAAGAACCGCGACACCGTTTCGAAGAACCGCTGCAGTGAGATCAGCCAGCCGACGCTCGACGTGTCGCCGAACCACCGCAGGTACGCCGACAGCAGGAAGTACGCCGTCGCCGCTACGCCGATGGGCACGAGGTAGAGCACCCCGAACGAAGCCAGGTGGTATCGGAACCCCGGGCCCTTCCGCACCTGCTCGGCCGTGAACCGCCGCGTGTAGCCGCGGCCGAACCGCACCAGCCCCCAGACCACGCCCACGACCAGCGCGAACGGGCCGACCGCGAAAGCCGCCACGAGCACCATCGAGACGGCCGGAGCCGCCCGCCACTTCCCCGCCGTCATCTCCCCCTCCGTTCTGTCCGGTTCAGGAAAGCACGGCCCCCCGACAGGTTTTCCGAGGCGATCTCCGGCACCGCCGAAGGCCGGGAACACAGCGGAACCGGCACTCACCCGGACTCGTGAACGACGGCGACCGGGGCACCACACAACCCGCCCGACATCTGCTGCTCTGTGACAGACAAAGGTTGCGAACTGGGCCGAACCGGTGAACTCCGTCACTAAAGAAACTTCCCGCCCGCGTGCATCAACTCGGCCGTCCCGGACGTCCATGAAGGTGACAGGCGGGCGAAGGGACGTACGTGGGCTTCGAAGAGTTCGTGGCGGAGCGGCTGGACGGGCTGCTCCGCTACGCGACCGTCCTGACGAACGACCCGCACCTCGCGCAGGACATCGTCCAGGACGTCCTGCTGCGCGCGCAGCAACGCTGGGACAGCATCGACGCCCCGCCGACGTACGTCCGCCGGATGGTCACCAACGAGTACCTGTCGTGGCGCCGCCGGGCCGTGCGGCGGATGGTGCCGAGCAGCCACGAGGTCCTCGACGCCCTTTCGCCACCCGAAGCCGATCCCGCCACCGCCTACGACGAGCGGGACGCGATGCTCGGCCTGCTCGCCACGCTCCCCCGCAAGCAGCGCGCCGCGATCGTGCTGCGATACTACGAGAACTACACGGACGCCGAGATCGCCGCCGTCCTGCGCTGCGGCACGTCCACCGTGCGCAGCCAGATCTCCCGTGCCCTGGCCACATTGCGCGAGGCGCCCCAGCCCGAGCCCGTGCCCCTCACTGCGTCCTTCAAAGCAGGAGCCCCCGAATGACCCGCAGCGACCACGAGACCGAGACGCTGATCCGGGAGAGCCTCGACCGCCTCGCCGCCCGCGCGCCGGACGGCCACGCGGTCCGCGACGCGCTCGCGGACGCCCGGCGCCGCCGCCCGGTCGCGCGGCTGACACTGGTGGCGGCCGCGGTGGTCGTGCTGGTGGCCGGGGTCTTCGTCGGCGCGCAGGTGCTCACGAGCCCGCCGGACCTCGAGCCGGCGGCGGGCCGCCCGGTGCTCGGGTACACCCCAGGCTGGCTGCCCGACGGCTTCACCGAGCAGTACCGCGAGGGCGGCCCGGGCATCGCACCGCAGGTCCGGCGGTGGTCCGCCGGGCCGGCGGAGATCACGCTGTCGGTGTATTCGACGGCCGATCCCGAGTGGTCGGGGCCCGTGCCGAAGGTCGCGTCGGTCCAGGACCAGATCGTGGTGCACGGCCGGATCGCCATGGTCACCGGCGACACCAGCACCGCCGCCCTGCTCACCTGGACGGCCGACGACAAGCACGTGCTCACCGCCCGGGTCGGCGGGGTGCCGGACGCCCGCGCGGTCGCCCAGCGGATCGCCGAGTCGGTCCGCGCGACCCCGGTCGGCGTCCGCGGCGAACTGCGGTTCGGGCCGCTGCCGGCGGGGCTGGCGGAACGCTCGGCCGTCGTCCGGGGTACCGGGCCGGACGACGCGAGCACCGAGCTGACCGCGGCCGACCCGGCCCGCCCGTCGGTCCCGGCCGTGACGGCCGCCGTCGGTGCCGGCTCACCCGGGATCGGCGGCGCCGCAACGATTTCCGTACGCGGCGGCGGGGGGTTCTACTCGGCGCCGAAGGCCGGCGAGGCCGCGCTGGTCGCGGTCCGGCTGCCGTCCGGGCGCTGGCTGACGGTGTCCGGGCCGCAGCCGGAAGCCGTGCTGGTCGCCGTCGCGGACGGCGTCCAGCTCGACCCCTCGCCCGACTACCGCTGGCTCGGCCGGCCTACCAGCTGACCATCGGGAACCAGATGATCCCGAGCCGGCCGAGCACGCGCACGTCCCAGTAGAGCAACGTGAACGTGCCGCCGACGAGCAGCGCCGCGCCCGTCACGGCGGCGATCCGGCCCGGCTTGGCGGCCAGCCAGCGCTGCACGCGCCCGCCCGTCGCGTGCGTCAGGAGCAGGAACAGCACGCCCATGATCACGATGTTGCCGAGCGACTGCAGGGCGAACGCGGCGGCGCCGTAGAAGACGTTGTGCTGCTCGGCGGCGCTGCGGAACATGATCCGGAACAGCGGGTACGGCCGGCCGATGAGGAAGCCGCCGATCAGCGCGCCCATCAGGACCAGGGGCGCGGCCGGGTGCCGCCGGGTCAGCGCGCCGATCGGGTTGCCGATCACGCCCAGCGAAGCCAGGCCCAGCACCAGGAAGGCCAGGCCGACGACGCCGAACGCGACCATCGACTGGATGCTGCGCGGCGTCAGCCCGCTGGCCGGCGCGGTGTCGAACTGCGGCATCCGCGTGCCGACCAGCGCGACGATCACGCCGTAGACGATCGACACGGTCAGCATGCCCGCCGCGATCCAGCCGAGCGGCTTGAGCGTGGTCGCGAACCGCCGTTTCCCGCCCGCCTCGCCGCCGACCAGCGGCGCGACCGCGCCGAACGCGGCGATGTTGCACGCGGTGAACGAGCCGGCGAGCCCGGAGACGAACGCGAACAGCGTCCCGGCGAGCACGCCGCCGATCGGGGTCGCCTTCGCGTCGTAGCCGAGCAGCGTGTTGGCGACGCTGTCGCCGATGACGGAGTCGACGAACGGCGCCGACCAGAGCGCCGTCAACGCGAACCCGGCCAGGACCGCGAGCACCAGGACTCGCGCCCGGTGGACGGGATACGGTCCCGAGCCGAAGAAACCCGCCTGCGGATGAACCGGAACCTGCTGTGTGACGGCCATCTACACCCTCCAGTGTGCGGGAGAAACCCAGGCCCACAAATCGTTGCAGGTGACACCCCTGACGCGCTTCTGCCGTTGTGCGGCTCCGGGTTCGGCCGGACGCCCCCTTGACCGCGGGAACTCGCCGGGCTCAGAATTAAACGCATGACTAATTCTGCCCTCGAGGTCGCCGGCCTGCGGGTCCGCCGGGGCGGCCGGCCGGTGGTGCGCGACGTGAGCTTCGAGGTGCCGCGCGGCGCGGTCACCGGCCTGCTCGGCCCGAGCGGCTGCGGCAAGACGACCCTGATGCGCGCGATCGTCGGCGTGCAGCTCGTCGAAGCCGGCACCGTCACCGTGCTGGGCCTGCCCGCGGGCAGCCCGCCGTTGCGGCGCCGGATCGGCTACGCGACGCAGAACCCGGCGATCTACGCGGACCTGACCGTCCGCGAGGCGCTGCGCTACTTCGCCGCGGTGCTGCGCGCCCCGGCGTCCGATGTGGACCGGGTCATCGGCGAGGTGGGCCTGGCCGGGCACGCCGGGAAGCTCGTCGGCTCGCTCTCGGGCGGCCAGCACAACCGCGCGAACCTCGCCGTCGCGCTGCTCGGCCGGCCGGAGCTGCTGGTGCTCGACGAGCCGACCGTCGGGCTCGACCCGGTGCTGCGCGACGAGCTGTGGGCGCTGTTCCGCCGGCTCGCCGAAGGCGGCGCGACGCTGCTGGTGTCCAGTCACGTCATGGACGAAGCGGCGCGCTGCGACCGGCTCCTGCTCATGCGCGAAGGCGTCCTGCTGGCCGACGGCGCACCGGCGGAACTGCGGCAGCGGACCGGCACCACCGACCTCGAGCAGGCGTTCCTGCGGCTCGTGCGGGTGGCGTCGTGAACCCCGCGCTGACGCTCGCCACCACGCGGCGCATCCTGACCCAGCTGCGGCACGACCCGCGCACCGTCGTCATGCTGGTCCTGGTGCCGACGCTGCTGATGATCCTGCTGCGGTTCGTGTTCAACTCGGCGCTCGTGTTCAGCCACGTCGCGCCCGCCCTGCTCGGCGTCTTCCCGTTCCTGATCATGTTCCTGATCGCGTCGATCACGACCCTGCGCGAGCGGACCACCGCCACCCTCGAACGGCTGATGACGCTCCCCATCGGCCGCCTCGACCTGCTTTTCGGCTACGCGCTGGCGTTCGGCGCGATCGCCGTCGTCCAGGTGGCGCTCGCGGCCGGCGTCTCGCTGTCGTGGCTCGGCCTCGACCTGGCCGGGTCCATCGGAATGCTGCTGGTGATCGCCGTCCTCGACGCGCTGCTGGGCATGGCGCTCGGGCTGTTCGTCAGCGCGTTCGCGCGCACGGAGTTCCAGGCCATCCAGTTCATGCCGGTGTTCGTGCTGCCGCAGATCCTGCTGTGCGGGCTCTTCGTGCCGCGAGAGGACATGGGCTGGCTGCTGCGATGGGTGTCGGAGGTGATGCCGCTGTCCTACGCGGTCGAGGCCCTGAACCGCGTCACGGCTTCGTCGACGGTGGACGCGGTGATCCTGCGGGACCTGGTGGTCGTCGCCTGCTGCGCGCTGCTGGCGCTGGTCCTCGGCGCGGCGACGCTGCGCCGCCGGACGCCCTGACTACCGTGGGCCGCATGGCATCCGAAACGGACCGGCTCGCGGCCGAGCGCTACGTCGTCCTGACCACGTTCCGCAAGGACGGCCGCGCTGTGCCGACCCCGATCTGGGTCGCCGGCGACGGCGGCGAGCTCGTCTTCAACTCGGTGCGGGACGTGGGCAAGGTCAAGCGGATCCGCAACAGCGGCCGCGTCGAGGTCCAGGCCTGCGACCTGCGCGGCAAGAAGACGCACGGCGCGGTGGTGGGCGGCCAGGCCCGGCTGCTGGACCTCGACGAGACCCGGCGGGTCCAGCAGGTGATCGGGCGCAAGTACGGCGTCTTCGGGCGGGTGTCGATGTTCTTCTCGAAGCTGCGCGGCCCGGCGGACCGGACGGTCGGGATCGCCGTCAAGCTGAGCGAGTGAAGCCGCGGAACCCCCGCCGCAGGTAGTTCGGCAGGGCGTTCGGGTGATCGAGGGTCGAGGTGTGCAGCCAGACCCGGCGCGCGCCCGGCACGGTCCACGCGGCCGCGACGACGAGGGTGAGCGCGTACCCGCCGAGGCCCTTCCCGACGAACTCGGGCAGCAGCCCGAACGTCGTGATCTCGACGTCGTCGCCGGCCTGCGGCTCGAAGTCGGCGGCGCCGGCGACCACCCCGCGGTACTCGACCAGCCGGTAGCTCCGGTGCGGCTCGGCGAGCCAGCGCGCCCAGTCGTCGCCGGTCCGCTCCGCGCTCGGCCATCGGTACGGCGTCCCGATCCGGACGTGCAGGTCGCGGATGAGCGGCGACGCCTCGACGGCCCGCAGGGTCACCCCGTCGACCGGCGGCGCCGGGTTGAGCTGGTCGGCCGCGGTCATCTCGAGCTGGGTGACGATCTCCTCCACCGCGGCAACCTAGTGGTTCGAAGCGCCGCTGTCAGCCACTTTTCGGCGTCAACCGGCCGCGCGCATCGCCGCCGCCATGGCCGCCGAGTCGTGGTCCGGCCCGCAGCCTTCGACGATGACCAGGTCGCCCGGGATGTGGTCGGCACGCAGGCGCAGGATCGCCTGGTAGGCAGGCGAGTCGTACCACTCGCGAGCCACCGTGACGTCCGGGAACCCGATCACCACGAGCGCGCCGGGCCACTCGCCTTCCAGCACCCGCACGTCGGCGCCGTGCACGACGAACTTGCCGCCGTAGGGGTCGAGCGTGGCCTGGATGCGTTCGAGGTACTCGAAGACGTCCTCGTGCAGCACCTCGGGCGGACGCAGGTGCGCGATTCCGTAGGCGGTCATCGTGGTCCTTTCGTTGTCCTGAAAGGAACTCTGCCCGCCGGCGCGCACCGCGTCGATTACCCCGAAGGTAATCCTCAGACCTGCGCGACCGCCGCCAGCGCCTCGGGCAGCGTGAACGCGCCCGCGTACAGCGCCTTGCCCACGATCGATCCCTCGACGCCGTCCGACTCCAGGCCGGCCAGCGCGACCAGGTCGTCCACACTGGACACGCCGCCGGAGGCGATGACCGGGGCGTCGGTGCGGGCGACGACCTCACGCAGCAGGTCGAGGTTCGGGCCCTTCAGCGTGCCGTCCTTGCTCACGTCCGTCACGACGTAGCGGGACGCGCCGTCGCGGTCGAGGCGGTCCAGGACCTCCCACAGGTCACCGCCGTCGGACGTCCAGCCGCGGGCCGAGAGCCGGTGGCCGGCTTCGGTGATGCGGACGTCGAGGCCGATCGCGACGCGGTCGCCGTACTCGCCGATCACGCGCGCGGTCCACTCCGGATCCTCGAGCGCGGCGGTGCCGAGGTTGACGCGGCGGGCGCCGGTGGCCAGCGCGGCCTTCAGCGAGGCGTCGTCGCGGATGCCGCCGGAGAGCTCGACCCGCACGTCGAGCCGGCCGACGACCTCGGCGAGCAGCTCGCGGTTGCTGCCCTTGCCGAACGCGGCGTCGAGGTCGACCAGGTGGATCCACTCGGCGCCGTCGCGCTGCCAGGCCAGTGCGGCCTCCAGCGGGCTGCCATAGGAGGTCTCGGTGCCGGCCTCGCCCTGGACGAGTCGCACGGCCTGGCCATCGGCCACATCAACGGCGGGAAGCAGCGTGAAAGTCACACCGGTAACTCTAGGGCGGAGACCCGGGTCACCCGGTCAGAGGGTCGCGAGCCAGTTGCGCAGCAGCCGCGCACCGGCGTCGCCGGACTTCTCCGGGTGGAACTGGGTCGCCCAGAGCGGCCCGTTCTCCACCGCCGCGACGAAGTCCTCGCCGTGGTTGGCCCAGGTGACCTTCGGCTCCTGGCCGGGCAGGCCCGACTCGAGCTCCCACTTGCGGTTGGCGTAGGAGTGCACGAAGTAGAAGCGCTCTTCGGGATCGAGGCCCGCGAAGAGCTGCGAGTCCGCCGGCGCGCGCACGGTGTTCCAGCCCATGTGCGGCAGGACGTCGGCGTTCAGCTTGTCGACGACACCCGGCCACTCCCCGGTGCCCTCGGTCTCCTCGCCGTGTTCCACGCCGCGGGAGAAGAGGATCTGCATGCCGACGCAGATGCCGAGCACCGGGCGGCCGCCGGCGAGGCGCTTGCCGATGATCCGGTGCCCGGCCACCGACAGCAGCCCCTCCATGCAGGCGGAGAAGGCGCCGACGCCGGGCACGACCAGGCCGTCGGCTTCGACGGCGGCATGCGGGTCGGCGGTGACCTCGACTTCGGCCCCGGCGCGCGCCACAGCGCGTTCGGCGGAGCGGAGGTTGCCGGAACCGTAGTCGAGAATCACCACACGAGACACGCCACCCAGCGTAGCCGGAGGGCTCAGCGGCGCTCGAACGAATAGACATCGGTCACCGTGTTGCACGGCGACGGCGGCACGACCTCGACCCGCAGGACCCCCGTCGGCGCGTCGTAGTCGACGCCTTCCGGGGTGAACGTGCCGGTGCAGGTGCTGACCAGCGGCACCTGGCCGAGCTCGCGCACCTTCGCCGTGACGTCGTGGCCGTTCAGCGGCCGGGCGAGGTCGACCTGCAGCAGCTGCAGGTTCGTCGGGTACAGGTCGTTGTCCGGATCCGACGTCGCGCAGACCAGCCGCGTCGAGCTGACGAAGTCGCAGCCCTGGGCGCTGCGGATGTGGTGGTCGAGGTGGATCCGGGCGGCGATCGGCAGGTCACCGGCGACGCGCGGGGCACGCGGGTTGAGGAACGGCGTCGGCGAGACGTAGAGCCGGTCGATCTCGCCGAGCGGGCCGGAGACCAGCCACTGACCGTCGGGAGTGGCCGCGACCTGGGCGTTCGCGTTGGCGGCGGGCTCGTCGGCCTGCAGCGGGTGGACGAACTCCGTGGTTGTCCCGTCCGGCTTGGTGACCAGGTACATCTTCTTGGCCGGCGTCGGCGTGACGGTGTCCTGGTAGACGTCGAAGACGTAGCCGCGCAGGGAGTCGGGGTCGCCGACGTGGCCCCAGCCCTCGTCCTTGAGCGGCTGCGGGATGGTCGCGCCGTTGCGGAAGACGGTCTCGGCGGCGTGCCCGGGCAGCCGGAGCGTCGTGATGCCCTCGCCGCTGACCCGGTTCTCGGCGGTGGTGTGGCCGACCTGGCGCCAGGGGCTGCCCTGAGCGGCGGCGATCCCGGTGCCGCCGAGCAAGGTCGTGGTGGTCAGGGCGAGCAGACTTGCCGTCCGCAGTGCGCGCATGTGCGCTCCTCAGGAGTGGAGACCACGGCGGCGGCCACGCGATTCTGCCATGGGTGGGCGACGCGCCGGAAGAATCTTGAAGAGCGACGTTTCGGTGTCCCGCTCGCTGGGTATCTAGTCACCCGATCGCGGGAGGGGTTCCTCGCGCGCGCCCGGACGCCAGGAGGCGGAGATGGCCGAGAACGATGTGCTGTCCCAGATGCTCGACGCCTGGCGCGACGACGTCGAAAGCGTGCCGTTCCCCCAGTTCAGCGAACTGCTGATCCCGCGCCAGCAGGTCCGGCGGCGGGCCGAGCGGCGCTGCACCGCGCGTCCTTCTGTCGCCCGCGTGACGAACGCCACGCAGGGAACAGACGCCTGACTGTGGTTTCCTGCGGGGACCGCACCGACGCGTCCCCTTGGAGCCCTCATGAGCCGCACCCCGGATCCGCACGACTTCCTGGACCTCGACGCCGGGCTCGCCGAGGAGGAACGCGCCATCCGCGATGCCGTGCGCGCGTACGCGAAGGACAACCTGCTGGACCGCGTCGCCGGCTGGTACGAGACGGGCGCGCTGCCGGCGTCCGAGCTGGCGAAGGAGTTCGGCTCGCTCGGCCTGCTGGGCATGCACCTGGAGGGCTACGGCTGCGCCGGCACCAGCGCGATCGCCTACGGCATCGCGTGCCGTGAGCTGGAAGCCGTCGACTCGGGCCTGCGGAGCTTCGTGTCGGTGCAGGGCTCGCTGGCGATGTACGCGATCCACAAGTGGGGCAGCGAGGAGCAGCGGCAGGAGTGGCTGCCGCGGATGGCCACCGGCGACGCGCTGGGCTGCTTCGGCCTGACCGAGCCGGACGCGGGCAGCGACCCGGGCGCGATGCGGACCCGCGCGGTGCGCGACGGGTCCGACTGGGTGCTGTCGGGCACGAAGATGTGGATCACCAACGGAACCGTCGCCGACGTCGCGGTCGTCTGGGCCCAGACGGACGACGGCATCCGCGGCTTCGTCGTCCCGACGTCGACGCCGGGCTTCACGGCGAACGAGGTCAAGCACAAGCTGTCCCTGCGGGCTTCCCTCACCGCCGAACTGGTCCTCGACGGCGTCCGGCTGCCCTCTTCCGCCGCGTTCCCCGAGGTCCGGGGCCTGCGCGGGCCGCTGTCCTGCCTGAACGAGGCCCGCTACGGCATCCTGTTCGGCGTCGTCGGCGCGGCGCGCGCGTGCTACGAATCGGCGTTGGAGTACACGCTGTCCCGCTCGCAGTTCGGCAAGCCGCTTGCCGGGTTCCAGCTCACGCAGCGCAAGCTGGCCGACCTGGTAGTCGAGGTCAACCGCGCGGGTCTGGTGGCCCTGCAGATCGGCCGGCTCAAGGACAGCGGGCAGCTGCACCACAACCACGTCAGCTTCGGCAAGATGGCCAACGTGCGGTCCGCGATCGAGGTCGCCCGCACGGCGCGGACGATGCTGGGCGCGAACGGGATTTCGCTGGAGTACCCGGTGATGCGCCACATGGCCAACCTCGAGACGGTGCTGACGTACGAGGGCACCGAGGAGATGCACGCGCTGTCGCTGGGCCAGGCCGTCACGGGGCTGGCGGCGTTCCGCTGATCGTTTTTTGTCGGTGGTGGCCGGTAGCTTCTGCTTCGTGACTTTCACCGAGTTCGAAACCGTCCTGGAGCTGCGTCGCTACACCCTGCACCCGGGGCGTCGCGACGAGCTGATCGAGCTGTTCGAGCGCGAGTTCGTCGACCCGCAGGAAGAAGCGGGCGCGCACCTGTTCGGCCTGTTCCGCGTACCGGCGTCCCCGGACGAGTTCTTGTGGCTGCGCGGATTCCGCTCGATGGAGGCTCGGAAGGAGGCGCTGGAGGCCTTCTACTTCGGCCCGGCGTGGAAGGCCCACCGCGAGGCGGCGAACGCGACGATGATCGACTCGGACAACGTCCTGCTGCTGCGCCCGGTCCTTCGCGGTCTGACTTCTCCGCCACCGGGATCGCAGCTGTACCTGTCTGTTCCGGCGCAGCCTTCGGATGCCTTCGCGGTGTTCGAGACCGAGCCGTCGCCGAACAACTTCCCCCAGCTGCCGGTCCGGTCGGACGGCCCGTTTTCGGTGTCGTTCAGCCGCGAGCCCGCGGGAGAGCTGCTGGAGCCGACAGCGCGGTCACTGCTCCGCTGAGAGCAGCTCGGTGAGCCCTCTGGGGTAGAGGATCTTGGTGCCGTCGCGGAAGTCCGCGAAGTCGACCCACCGCGCGGTGGCGTCGTCGTCGAGAATCTTGAACTCGTCCCGGGCATAGAGGGCGGGATCGGCGAACTCGGCGTCGAACATGAAGGCGATCTCGTGCCCTCGGCGGCCTCGCCAGGTGTAGACGTTCTCGAGGACACCGACCCGCTCACCGACCGTCACCTCCGCGGCGAGCTCCTCGACGAACTCGCGTCTGAGGGCGTCCTGGCTGGCCTCGCCGAACTCGATCCCACCCCCGAGCGGCCGGTAGAAGGTCTCGCCCTTGAGTTCGTCGCGCCCTTCGAAGACGAGCAGCGCGTCACCCCGCCAGATGACCCCGAGCGCGATCGGCCGAATCGTGGACGCCATGCCACCCACGCTATCGGCCCGGCGTTCCCGAAGCACCACCCGACAGAGCGCCCCCACCGAACCGGCAACCAGCACCCCGGCGGCCAGCCAGGCCCACCCGGCCCCGAACACCCCGGCACCAGCGACCACCACGATGCCCACAGCAGGCACCGCCCAGGGCGAAACCCCCATCACCACCTCGTCCCACGTTGTCGACTGGGCCTGAATGCTGGCCTAACATGGTCCATTCCTGGAGGGCGGGGTGAGGCGGATGCGCAAACTTCGACTCGTCCTCGCCGGCAGCTTGCTCGCCGCGATGTTCGGTCAGGAATTTCCCTCGACCTCGCACCCCGGGGAAGGGCCGAGCAAGCCGGAGAGTCTGCTCTGTCCCTGCGGTGACGTAGTCGTCAAGAAGCGGGGCAAGTACCGCTGCCAGGGATGCTGTGAAATCTATACTCGTCCGCCCGGGAAGACGTAATCGTGTCGACACCTTCCCTGCCTGACACTGCGGTCGGCCTGGGCGCGAAGATCGGACGATACTTCAGCGTCGTAAGCATTCTTCCGGCACTGTTCCTCACGGTCTGGACCGTCGCGCTCATCGCCAGCGGGGCTTGGAAATCGCGACCGAATCTCTCTACCATGACCGACAGCCTCGGAAAGTGGTCCCTCGCAGGTGCAGCGTGGGTCATTCTCGGCACCGTGGTCGCCGCGTTGTTCCTGCACCCACTCCAGCTCGGGATGACCCGAGTGCTGGAAGGGTATTGGGGCCGCTCTCGATTCGCTCGCGCCGCACTTCGCCGACGCATCGCACATCACCGGAAACGACAAGCGAATCTTCGACGAAAGCAACAACGTTGGCTGATACAACGGAACAAGGTCCTCGACGAGCTCCTGAGAGAAGCTTACGAGGAGAAGCGTTCGCGCAATATCAGAACTACCGACCCGGACCGCTGGACCTCGGCGACCCGGGACGAGCATCGCGACGCGATGCTCGAAACGTGGCGAGCGGCGAATCTCGGCGGCCTGCAGTCGGCTTTGGACTCGGTACCTCGCGCGCTCGCTCGTTACCCCGACGCTGCACGAATGATGCCCACACGTCTCGGAAATGCCTTAAGGGCCGGCGAAGACTCGATCGGCTCTCAGTACGGCTTGAGCACCATGACCACAGCGTCACACATCGCGTTCATCGCGCCGGAAGTCCAGTTGAACTACCTCAGGGACTCCCGTCAGCAGTTGGACACCTCCGTTCGGTTGTGTGTCGTCGCTCTGATCGCCAGTGCGGAATCCGTGGCGGCCATGGTCACCGACGGATGGTGGCTCTGCGGCGCTCTGGTGCCGTACTTCTTCGCCTACATCGCCTACCGAGCGTCGGTCGCGGCGGCCGACGAATACATGGCCGTCGCACGCACGATGCTGGATCTCAACAGATTCAAGCTCTACGAGAGTTTGCACGTGAAACTTCCGCGGAGCTCGACCGAAGAAAGGAGGGCCAACACCAAGTTGATGGCGCTCTTGGGCGGAGATGACGAAGTAACCATGACCTACAAGCACCCCGCCGCCGGTACCCCCAGCACCGGCGCCGCGCCGCCTACTCCCCCAGGAACTCCCTGATCGACAACCCCAGCGACCCCGCGTCCAGCCCGTGCGCCAGGTCGTGGTCCGCGATCTCCCCGTACGTCCGCACCTCCGCGTCCCGCCGCACCCCCAGCGACCGCAGCCGGTGCGGCATGTCCGACAGCGCCTCCGAAACCCAGTACGCCGAAGTCCCCGCCAAGTACGGCTCCACCATCACGACGGAAGCCGAAGCAGCGAGCACCGCAGAACGCAACCCCGCCGCGTCGAAAGGCCGCACCGTCGACGCGTACAACACCGTCACGTCCAGACCGGAAGTAGCCCGCAGCACCCGGTCCAGCACCGGCCCGACCGCCACCACCACCCCGCGAGAACCCGATCGCAGCCGGGTGAATCCCACCCCCAGGTGCGGCGACGCGTTCTCCTGCGCCGACAACCGCAGGTACACGCGCCCATCCCCGGGAATCGACTCCAACAGCAGCCGCCGCGCCTCCGCGGGATGACCCGGGACGTGCACCGTCCACCCCGGCAGCGAATCGATCAACGCCACATCTCCCGGCGCCTGGTGCGTGCGACCCGCCGTCGGCATGTCGTACGACGCTCCGTACGACACCAGGACCCCGCCCAGGTCCTGGTGCGAAAAGTCCAGCTTGATCTGCTCGAACCCGCGCTCCACCAGGAACGACGAGAACGTGTGCACGATCGGCCGCAGCCCCGCCAACGCCAGGCCCGCGCCGGTGCTGACCAGCAGTTGCTCGCGGATCCCGACGTTGATCACCCGGTCCGGGTGCCTCCGCGCGGCGCCGGCCAGCTGCGCCGCCGAAATGTCCGCCAGGACGATCGCGACGTCCGGGTCGGCGTCGAGGATCTGCTCGGTCGTGGTCAAGAACGTGTCCCGCATGAGTTCAGCCCTTCGGTTCGACGACGGCGACGACCGCGAGCGGCCGGCCCGGATGCGGGGCGGTGAAGGCGTCGGACAGCGCGTCGTGGTCGCGGCCGGGCACCGTGCGCGTCTCCCAGCCCTCGACACCGAAACGGCGCGCGATGCCGCCCGGCCAGCCGCGCGTCGACGACCGGTTGTCGATCACCACCGTCGTGAGGTTCTCGAGCGCATCACGCGCGGCGACGACGATCGCCTCGTGGTTCGAGCCTTCGTCCAGCTCGGCGTCACCGATGAGCGTCACCACCTTGGGCGACACCAGGCCGCGAGCACGCAGGCCCAGCGCCGTGCCGAGCGCGATCGGCAGGCCGTGGCCCAGCGAACCGCTCGAGATCTCGACGCCGGGGATGCGTCGCCGGTCCGGGTGGTGGCCGAGGCGCGACACCGGGTCGGACCACGTCGGCAGTTCCGCCTCGTCCAGGAAGCCTTTCGCGGTCAGCACGGCGTAATACGCCATCGGACCGTGTCCTTTGGACAGCAGGAACCGGTCACGGTCCGGCTCGCGGAAGTTCCCGGTCGTGATGTCGAGCACGCGGTCGTAGAGCACCCACAGGACGTCCACTGTGGACTCGGCGGCGGCTTGGTGTTTGTCGTCGCCCGTCATCAGCGAGATCAGGCGGGGCAGCTCGGCGTAGCCCGGTTCGGTCGCAGTGGTCATGCTCCGACGATGCAACCTCGACTAAACTCGAAGTCAAGGATAGCCTGAGCTGGTGACCAGGCTCGCTGAACATCTCAGTATCGGACAGGTGGCGGACCGCAGCGGGGTGCCGCACACGGCACTGCGGTTCTACGAGGAAAGAGGGCTGATCAGCTCGGAGCGCTCGGCGGGCAACCAGCGCCGCTACGCGCGCTCGGTCCTGCGGCGGATCGCGTTCATCCGCGCGGCGCAACGGGTCGGGCTCTCCCTCGAAGACATCAGCTCGGCGCTGGCCACTTTGCCCGCCGACCACGCGCCGACGAAGGCCGACTGGGCCCGCCTCTCCCGCGACTGGCAGCACGAGCTCGACGCCCGGATCGACGCCCTGCAACGCCTTCGCGACCGCCTCACCGGCTGCGTCGGCTGCGGGTGCCTGTCGCTGCGCAGTTGCGCGCTCTACAACAACGACGACGACCTCGCGCGTTTCGGGCCGGGCGCGAGCAAACTGCGTCCCGCGGTCGAGGGCGGCATCTAAATCGCTTGCCCTCGGCGGGATCCTGGGGAAGCAATGAACGAAAAAGAACTGATCCGCATCTCGAAGCGGCTGGCGCTGCACCTGCGCCACGACCCCGCCGCGATCGGCCTCACCCTCGGCCCCGGCGGGTGGGTGACGGTCGACGCGCTCCTGCGCGCGCTGCGCGCCCACGGGTTCACGCTCACCCGTGACCAGCTCGACGAAGTCGTCGAGACGAACAGCAAGCGTCGCTATGCCTTCGACGAAACCGGCACGATGATCCGGGCGAGCCAGGGCCACAGCGTGGACGTCGACCTCGGCTTGGCGGACGCGACGCCGCCGGGCGTCCTGTACCACGGCACGGTCGCGAAGTTCCTCGACGCGATCCTGCGTGACGGCCTGCGCCCGATGAACCGCCACGCCGTCCACCTGTCGGCGACGCTCGACACGGCCCGGACGGTCGCCGCCCGCCGCGGCAAGCCGGTCATCCTCCGCGTGGACGCCGCCGCGATGGCGGCCGCGGGTCACACCTTTCAGGTGAGCGCGAACGGCGTGTGGCTGACCGCCGCGGTACCCCCGGAACACCTCCACCGCCTGGCCTGAACCGGACGACACGCGTACGTGCGCGGACGACACGCGTACCTGGATGGACGACTCGCGTGCCCGGACGGTCGGCTCGCGTACCCGGACAGTCGGCTCGCGTGATTGGGGACGGAACTCGCGTGAGTGGGGGGCGGCTCGTGGGGTTAGAGGGTCGAGACCGGGAGGGGGGCTCGGCGGCGGGGGCGGCCCAGGAGGCGGCGGCCGACGTCGAGGAGTTCCGTGCGGAGTTCTTCGTCGTCCAGGCCGGCGAGGTCCGGGGAGCCGCCGGCCATGGCGATGCCCGTCAGGGCGACCATCGCGTTGACGCGGGCCGTCGTGTCCGGGTCCGGGCCCGACAGGATGCCCAGCAGCGCCTGGCCGAAGCCCTCCATGCCGCCGTGGGCCGACTTCTCGATCGCGCGGATCAGGCCCGGGTCGCTCGAGAACAGCGCCACCAGCGTGCGGTGCCGGACCACCAGGTCGACGAACCCCTCCAGCAGCAGGTCCACCTGCGCGCCGCGGCGCTTCTGCGCGGCCGCGCGCAGCACGAGCTCGTCCAGGTCGCGGATGCCGGGCTCGGCGACGGCCTCGGTGATCTCCGCCTTCGTCTTGAAGTGGTAGTAGACCGCGGCCTTCGTGATGCCGAGCGCGTCGGCGATCATCTGCAGCGACGTGCCTTCGACCCCGTGTTCGGTGAACAGCCGCAGCGCGGTGTGCAGCAGTCGGGTCCGGGTGTCCTCGGCCGGGCCGGCGGTCATTCTTCCTCCTCAGCGAGCCGTCGGAGCGTACGTCACGGCCTCCTCCGTGAGCAAACCGGTTACTTGCCGATCGGCTAGCGAGTCACTTGCTGTTCGACAAGTCACATACTTGCCGATCGGCTTGGACGCGCCCTTGCCGATCGGCTAGCTTGGAAAGTAATCAGATGGAGTGAACCGAGCCCGTTCGGGCGAAACGGAGCTGACTCGTGGCAACCTTCCTGTACCGGCTAGGCCGGTTGTCCTTCCGGCGGCGCGCGCTGGTCGCGGCCGTCTGGGCGGCCGTACTCGTGGCCCTCGGACTGGGCGCGCTGACGCTGTCGGGCCAGCTGTCGAACTCGGTGACCATCCCCGGCACCGAGTCGCAGCGGGCGATCGACCAGCTCACCGAGAAGTTCCCGCAGGCCAACGCCGGTGGCGCCACCGCGCGCGTCGTGATCGAGGCCCCGGCCGGGACCACCGTGACCGACGCCAAGGGCAAGGCCGCCGTCGAGGCGCTCGTCGGGCAGCTGAAGACCGCGCCCAAGGTGTCGAGCGTCGTCGACCCGTTCCAGGCCCAGTCGATCTCGCCGGACAAGCGCGTCGCCCTCGCGCAGGTCAGCTACGGCGCGAAGGCCTACGAGCTCACCGACGAAGACCGCCAGGCGCTGCTGAACACCGCGAACGCCGCACGCGACGCCGGCTTCACCGTCGAGCTCGGCGGCGACGCGGTGCAGGGCATCCCCGAAACCGGCGCGACCGAAGGCCTCGGTGTCGCGGTCGCGGCCGTCGTGCTGATCATCACCTTCGGCTCGCTGATCGCCGCCGGGATCCCGCTGCTCACCGCGCTGATCGGGGTCGGCACCGGGATGGGGGGCATCTTCCTCGCCTCCGGTTTCCTCGAGCTGAACTCGAACACGCCGATCCTGGCGTTGATGATCGGGCTCGCCGTCGGCATCGACTACGCGCTGTTCATCGTGTCGCGCTACCGGCACGAGCTCAGGCTCGGCCGCAGTCCCGAGGAAGCCGCGGGCCGCGCCACCGGCACCGCCGGGTCCGCCGTCGTCTTCGCCGGCCTCACCGTGATCATCGCGCTGGCCGGGCTGACCGTCATCGGCATCCCGTTCCTCGGCCAGATGGGTGTGGCCGCCGCGGTCACCGTCGCGGTCGCCGTCGTCATCGCCCTGACGCTGCTGCCCGCGATCCTCGGCTTCGCCGGGAAGCGGGTCGCCGGCGAGCGGATCCGCCTGCGGCGCAAGCCGGTCGAGACGACGCACGGCGAGCGCTGGGCGCGGTTCGTGGCCCGCCACCGGTGGCCGGTGCTGCTCGTGGCGCTGGCCGGGATGGCCGTCGTCGCGCTGCCCGCGCTCGGCATGCAGCTCGGCCTGCCCAACGACAGCACCGCCGCGCCGGAGTCCACGCAGCACAAGGCGTACGAGATCGTCAGCCGCAGCTTCGGCGAAGGCGCGAACGGGCCGCTGCTGGTCGTCGTCGACGTCGGCTCGAGCACGAACCGCCAGGCCGCGCTCGGCCAGGCCGCGGCCGACATCCAGAAGCTGCCCGACGTCGCCGCCGTCACACCGGCGAAGGTCAACCAGAACGGTGACACGGCGTTGCTCTCGGTGATCCCCAAGAGCGGGCCGAGCAGCACCCAGACCGAGGATCTGGTCGCCGCGATCCGCACCGAATCCGGGACGCTGCAGGAGGCGACCGGCGCGAAGCTGGCCGTCACGGGGCAGACCGCGGCGAACATCGACGTCTCGGAGAAGCTGTCCGACGCGATGCTGCCCTACCTCGCGCTGATCGTCGGGCTGGCGTTCATCCTGCTGATGCTGGTGTTCCGCTCGGTCGTGGTGCCGCTGAAGGCGACGATCGGCTTCCTCGGCTCGGTCGCAGCGACGTTCGGCGCCGTGGTCGCGGTGTTCCAGTGGGGCTGGCTGACCGACCTGCTCGGCGTCGAGTCGACCGGGCCGATCATGAGCATGCTGCCGATCCTGCTCATCGGTGTCCTCTTCGGACTCGCGATGGACTACCAGGTGTTCCTGGTGACGCGGATGCGCGAGGAGCACGTCCACGGCGCCGAACCCCAGGAGGCCATGGTCACCGGCTTCCGGCACGGCGCCCGCGTGGTCGTCGCGGCGGCGCTGATCATGATCAGCGTGTTCGCCGGGTTCATCCTCGCCGAGTCGACGCTGATCCAGTCGATCGGCTTCGCGCTGGCGTTCGGCGTGCTGGTGGACGCGTTCGTGGTCCGGATGACGCTGGTGCCCGCGGTGATGTCCCTGCTCGGCCGCGGCGCCTGGTGGCTGCCGAAGTGGCTCGACCGCATCCTGCCGGACGTCGACGTCGAGGGCGAGAAGCTCACGAAGCACCTCGACGACGCCCCCGGCGACGACCCGCGCGAACTGGTCGGCGCGAGCCGCTGAGCTGGGTTGTCCACAACCCGGTGGGGTTGTGGACAACCAGGCTCCGGCCGAGGGTTTTGTCGGCCACCACCGGTAGACTGGACGTGGGACGCCCCCCGGGGAGGGTGGGGGCTGCTCGAGGGCGGGGGCTGCTCGAGGGCGGGCGGCCGGTTAGCTGGCGAACCAGAAGATGGCGCCGCCGACGGCCAGTACGGCCGCGATGCCCAGCACCACGGCCATGAACTTGGCCGTCTTCCAGGCCGAGTAGACGCCGCCCACCAGGAAGCCGCCCAGGGCCAGCAGCAGGACGCCAACGACTTCTTTGCTCACGCTGGTTAGGGTGCCACATGCCGTTCGACCTGACCGTGCTGGGCAGCGCCAGTCCCTACCCGCGTCCCGGCGAGCCGTGCTCGGGGTACCTCGTGCGCAGCGCGGGCGCGACCCTCTGGCTGGACGCCGGGCCCGGCACCCTGGCCGCGCTCCAGGAGCACACCGCCCTCGCCGAGGTCGACGCGATCTGGATCTCGCACCTGCACGCGGACCACGTCGCCGACCTGCTGCCTGCGGTGTACGCGCTGCTGTTCGCCGACCTCCGGCCGGCGCGGCCGATCCCGCTGTACGGCCCGCCGGGCACCGGCGAGCGGCTCGGCGCGTTCCTCACCAACACCGCGCCGGCGCCGATCGGCGAAGCGTTCGCGGTGCACGAGCTGCACGACGGGCACTTCGCCGAGGTCGGCGGCCTGACTTTGGCGACGACGGCGGTCGAGCACGGCTTCCCGGCGTTCGGCGTCCGCGTGACCGACGGCGATCGGGTGCTGGCGTACTCCGGCGACACCGGCCCGTGCGCCGCGCTCACCGAGCTGGCCACCGGCGCCGACCTGCTCCTCTGCGAGGCCGACGGGCCGGAGCCGTCGCCGGTGCACCTGACCCCGGAGGACGCCGCCCGCGCCGCGCACGGCGCGGGACGGCTCGTGCTGACCCACCTGGGCCCGTTCCTCACCGCCGAAGTCGCCACCGCGCGCGCCTCGACCGTCCACTCGGGACAGGTCGAGGTCGCGGCGGCGGGGCGCGTGTTCGCGGTTTAGAGCACGCCCTTCGTGGAGGGGATGCCGCCCGCGCGGGGGTCCGGCTCGGTCGCCGCACGCAGGGCCCGGGCCACCGCCTTGTACTCGGCCTCGGCGATGTGGTGCGGGTCGCGGCCGTGGATGACGCGGACGTGCAGCGCGATCTGCGCGTGGAACGCCAGCGAGTCGAACACGTGGCGGGTCAGCACGAACGGGTAGTTGCCGCCGATCGTGAAGGTGTTGAACTGCTCCGGCTCCCCCACGTGCACGCAGTACGGCCGGCCCGAGACGTCGATCGCCGCGTGGGCGAGGGTTTCGTCCATCGGGATCCAGGCGTCGCCGAAGCGGCGGATGCCGCTCTTGTCGCCCAGCGCCTGGCGGATCGCCTGGCCGAGCACGATCGCCGTGTCCTCGACCGTGTGGTGCGCGTCGATGTGGACGTCGCCGGTCGCCTCGACCTTGAGGTCCAGCGAGCCGTGCACGCCGAACGCCGTGAGCATGTGGTCGTAGAACGGCACGCCGGTGGCGATCTCCACCTCGCCCGTGCCGTCGAGGTCCAGCTGCACGGAGATCGAGGACTCCTTGGTGGTCCGCTCGACCTTGCCGATGCGCGTCATCGCGAAACTTCCTTACTCGCCTCGAGGAAGGCGTCGTTCTCTTCCGGGGTGCCGATGCTGACGCGCAGGTGTCCGGTGATGCCCGGGTCCCGGATCAGCACGCCCTTGTCCAGATAGGACTTCCAGGCGGTCTCCGGCGACGCGAACCGTCCGAAGAGGACGAAGTTCGAGTCGCTCGGCACCGGGTCGAAACCCAGGCCCGCCAAGGCTTCCACGACGCGGTCGCGTTCCGCGGCCAGCTTGTGCACCGTGCTCAGCGTCGCGTCCGCGTGGCGCAGCGCCGCGCGCGCGGCCGCCTGGGTCAGCCGCGAGAGGTGGTACGGCAGGCGCACCAGCTGCAGCGCGTCGACGACCGCGGGCGCCGCCGCCAGATAGCCGAGGCGGCCGCCGGCGAAGGCGAACGCCTTGCTCATCGTGCGCGACACGATCAGCCGCGCCGGGTAGTCCGCCAGCAGTTCCACCGCGCTCAGCTGCGACGAAAACTCCGCGTACGCCTCGTCGACGACGACGATCCCGGTGGCCGCGTCCAGCACCGCGCGCAGCTCGTCCAGCGGGATCGAGCCGCCGGTCGGGTTGTTCGGGCTGGTGACGAACACGATGTCCGGCCGCTTCTCCCGGATGAGCGTGGCCGCCGCGGCCGTGTCGAGCGTGAAGTCGGCGCGGCGTGGGGCCGGTACCCACTCGGTGCGCGTGCCCGACGCGATGATCGGGTGCATCGAGTACGACGGCTCGAAGCCCAGCGCGCTGCGCCCGGGACCGCCGAAGGCCTGCAGGATCTGCTGCAGGACCTCGTTGGACCCGTTGGCGGCCCAGACGTTCGCCTCGGTGAGCACCACCCGCGTCGACACGCTCAGGTAGTCGGCCAGGTCGTGGCGCAGCTCGAGGGCGTCGCGGTCCGGGTAGCGGTGCAGCTCGGCAGCCTCCGCGCGGACCGCCTCGGCGACGTCCGCGACCAGCTCGGGCGGCGGCGGGTAGGGGTTCTCGTTGGTGTTGAGCCGGACCGGGACGTCCAGCTGCGGCGCGCCGTAGGGTGACTTGCCGCGCAGGTCCTCGCGCAGCGGCAGCTCGTCCAGCGTGATCTCTTCGCCGATGGTCATCGGGCCTCTCCCGCGAATCGGGCCGTGACGGCTTCGCCGTGCGCCGGCAGGTCCTCGGCGTTCGCCAGCGCGACGACGCGCCCGGCGACCTCGCGCAGGGCGTCCTCGGAGTAGTCCACGACGTGGATGCCCTTGAGGAAGCTCTGCACGGACAGGCCCGAGGAGTGGCGGGCGAACCCGCCGGTGGGCAGCACGTGGTTGGAGCCGGCGCAGTAGTCGCCGAGCGACACCGGGGCGTACGCGCCGACGAAGATCGCGCCGGCGTTGCGGACCCGGGCCGCGACCTCGCGCGCGTTCGCCGTCTGGATCTCCAGGTGCTCGGCGGCGTAGGCGTCGACCACCGTCAGCCCGTCATCCACTGTGGACACCAGGATGACGCCGGACTGCTTGCCGCCCAAGGCTTCGGTGACACGCTCGGTGTGCTTGGTCGCGGCGACGCGCCCCACCAGCTCCTTGTCGACGGCGTCGGCCAGCTCCGCCGACGTCGTCACCAGGACGCTCGCGGCGAGCGGGTCGTGCTCGGCCTGGCTGATCAGGTCGGCGGCGACGTGCACCGGGTCGGCCGTCTCGTCGGCGAGGATGGCGATCTCGGTCGGGCCGGCTTCAGAGTCGATGCCGATCAGGCCGCGCAGCATCCGCTTCGCCGCGGTCAGGTAGATGTTGCCCGGGCCGGTGACGACGTCGACCGGGGTCAGCTCGGTGCCGTCGGTGTCCGTGCCGCCGTAGGCCAGCAGCGCGACGGCCTGCGCGCCGCCGACCGCCCACACCTCGTCGACGCCGAGCAGCTCGGCCGCGGCGAGGATGGTCGGGTGCGGCAGGCCGGCGAACCCGGCCTGCGGCGGCGAGCAGACGACCAGCGAGCCGACGCCGGCGATCTGCGCCGGGACGACGTTCATCACCACGGTCGACGGGTACACCGCGAGGCCGCCCGGCGCGTACAGCCCGACGCGCTCGACCGGGACCCACTTCTCGGTGACCGTGCCGCCGTCGACGACGTTCGTCGTGACGTCCTGACGGCGCTGCCCGGCGTGCACCTTGCGGGCGCGGGTGATCGACTCCTCCAGCGCGGCGCGCACGGCCGGGTCGAGCTGGGCGAGGGCCTGGGTGAGCCGCTCGCGCGGCACGCGGACGCTCACCGGCCGGACCTTGTCGAACTTCTCGGTGTACTCGAGGACGGCTTCGACACCGCGGTCGCGGACCGCCTCGACCACCGGCCGCACCTGATGCAGCGCCGCGTCCACGTCGTATTCGGCACGCGGGAGCGTGGCGCGGAGTTCGGCGGCGGTCGGGACCTGCCCTCGCAGGTCGGTGCGGTTCAGCATGCCCACCAGGGTACGAGGTCACGATCGTGGCCCTGTCGGCGATACTCCCGGGTGACGGCGGATCCCAGCATGCAGGAGGCAGCGGTGGCGCGAATCGCGTTGTGCCAGCTCAACTCGGGTGACGACCCGGAAGCGAACCTGAAGCTGGTTCGCTCGGGCGTCGAGGCGGCGGTCGCGGACGGGGCGCGGATCGTCGTGTTCCCCGAAGCGACGATGGTGCGCTTCGGCCGGCCCCTGGACGCGGTCGCCGAGCCGCTGGACGGGCCGTGGGCGTCGGCGGTCGCCGCGGTCGCGGCCGAGCACGACGTGGTGGTCGTCGCCGGGATGTTCACCCCGGCGGACGGGCGGGTGCGCAACACGCTGCTGGTCACCGGCGGCGGGCACCACCGCGGTTACGACAAGATCCACCTCTACGACGCGTTCGGCTTCGCCGAGTCCGACACGGTGGCGCCGGGGACGTCGTTGACGACGTTCGAGTTCGAAGGCGTCGTCTACGGCGTCGCGACGTGCTACGACGTGCGGTTCCCGGAGCTGTTCCGGGCGCTGGCCGACGACGGCGCCGACGTCGTGCTGCTGCCGGCGTCGTGGGGCGCGGGCGAGGGCAAGCGCGAGCAGTGGGAGGTCCTGGTGCGGGCCCGCGCGCTGGACTCGGGCTGCTGGGTGCTGGCGTGCGGCCAGGCCGACCCGGCGGCGACGGGCGTCACGGTGAACCCGAAGGCGCCGACGGGCATCGGGTACTCCCTGGCGTCGGACGGCTTCGGCCGGGTGCTCGCGTCCGCCGGCCCGGGCGCGGAGACCTTGGTGGTGGACGTCGACCCGGCGGTGGCGGTGGCGGCCCGCACGGCGACCGGCGCTTTGGCCAACCGCCGACTTTGAACCGCAAAGCGGAGCTTTCGCTAGGAAAGATACGTCGGAGGCCCCTTCAGACGCATCTTTCCTAGCGAAAGTGACGTCTTAGCGGAGCAGGCCTTCGCGGATCGCTACTCGGACGAAACCCGCGCGGCGGCGCTCGCCCGTCTTGTCGCGGATGCGGTCCAGGTACGAGCGGACCGTGCGGACGCTGATGTTGAGGATCTCCGCGACGTCGACGTCGCGCTCCCCCGCCGCCACCAGGCGCAGCACCTGCTTCTCGCGCTCCGACAGGACGATCTTCGGCCCCGCGTGGCGCTCTTCGCTGTCCTGGATGATCATCCCGGCCAGCGTCGGCGACACGTACGCGTTGTCGTCGGCGATCGTGCGGATCGCGCGCAGCAGCTCGTCGCCGTCGACGTCCTTCGACAGGAAGCCCTTCGCGCCCGCCTGCATCGCGCCCAGCACCTCGGGCTGCTCCGCGTGCGCGGACACCACCAGCACCTTGTGCCCCATGGCCCCCACCTCCAGGACCGCGGCCGCGTCCTGGACGCCGCGCAGCTTGAGGTCGAGGACGACGACGCTGCCCGCCGGCTGGTCCTGCACCGCGAAGCGGGCCACCGAGTCGGCGACCGCGCCCAGCTCGATGTCCGGGGCCTCGGTGAGCACGCGGGTGAGCGCGTACCGGTAGAGCGGGTGGTCCTCGATCACCCCGACGTGGATGCGCCGGGGAGCCGGGTTCTCCGTACCGGAGCCGCTCACTTGCGGCCCCCGCGCCGCGGGCCCGACCCGCCGATCAGACCGCGCCGGATGGCTTCCTTGACCAGCCCCGGCCGGCGCCGTTCGCCCGTCTTGTCGCGGATCCGGTCGAGGTAACCGCGCACCGTCCGGACGCCGATGCCGAGGATCAGCGCGATGTCGACGTCCCGCTCCCCCGCCGCGACCAGCCGCAGCACCTGCTCCTCGCGCGGCGACAGCTCGACCTCGGCCGCGGTGACCGGGCGGTCGGCGTTGTCCTTGATGATCATCCCGGCGACCACCGCCGAGACATACGCGCCGCCGTCGGCGACCGTCTTGATCGCGATCAGCAGCTCCTCGGCGTCGACGTCCTTCGACAGGAAGCCGCGCGCGCCGGCCGCGATCGCGCCGAGCACGACGTCCGGTTCCGCCTGGGCGGACACGACGAGCACGTGGTGGCCGAGTTCGCAGACCTCCAGCACGGCCGCCGCGCCCGCGACGCCCGGGAGGCCGAGGTCGAGCAGCACCACACTGCCCGGTGGCTGCCGGTGGACGTGGAAGCGGGCGACCGAGTCGACCACCGCGCCGAGTTCGACGAAATCGGCTTCGGCCAGCACGCGTTCCACGGAAACGCGGTACAGCGGGTGGTCCTCGACGACCGCGACCCGGATCCGGCCCGTCGCGGCCACTGCGTCTTCGGTCGAGCGCTCTTCTGTCATGTGCACGACTTTCACCCCGTTCCACCCGACGGGGCCGGCCGGCCGGCGGTGGCCGGATCCAGCGCGGGGCCCGTCGGCACCAATGCGAGCAAACTACCTGCGATCGACTGGCGGGCCACCCCTCCGTACCCCAGTGAGGCCAGCGCCTGCGTGTTCACCACCGGATACTTCCGGCCCGTGTCGGTCACCAAGTACGTCGTCGCCGAACCCGCTTCGGCGACCACCGCCCCTCCCGAGGGCGGCACGTAGACCTCGTCCGCCACCCTTGCTTCGGAGCGGGTCGTGACCTGGATGGCCCGGGATCCGGCGGGAAGCGGGAATTCGGCCGAAACGAGCAACCGGTTCCCCTGACTGCACAACGTCACCGCGTTCCCGGTGATCGGCGCCTTGCCGGGGATGCGGTCCGGGAAGGCGGCCGGGTCGGCGCCGCCCGCGCGGGGGGCCGCGAGTTTCCGCGCGCCCGCGACGTCGGCGGCGCGCACCTCGACCGGCGCCGGGGTCCCGGAGTAGGCGGCCGCGTTGGCTTCCGTCGTCACCAGGAGGCTGGCTTCGGTCTGCCCGACCGGCTCGAGACCGTCCGCGCGGACGAGGTAGTACGACGTCGCGGTGCCGGGCGCGGCCATCGCGTCGACCACCGAAAGCACTTCGCCGACGCGCGTGTCGCGGCCGCCCACGGCCGGGCCGCGGCCGCCGGCGCCGTCGACCGGCAGCGCGGTGAGGTCGCGTCCGGACGCGACGGTGTCGATCCAGCGGGCGGACACCGCGATCGTCGGGTAGCTGTCGAACTGCAGCGCGGTCGCGGCCTCGTCGCTGAGCTTGTAGCGCCGGCCACCGGAGAGCAGGAAGCGATCGCCTTGCGGCAGCCGGACGATGACGCCCTGGTCGCGCGGGAGTTCGACGCCGGAGGCCGGGGTGGCGAGCAGGACGGCGGTGCGCGGCTCGGCCGACGCGGGCGCGTCCTGGGTGGTCCGGCTGCAGCTCGTCCACGGCGCGGTGACCAGCGCCGGCGCCGCGGGCAGCGAGTCGGGGGCGCCGGCGATGCCGATCTGGGTGCCGCGCCCGGCCTTGCCGAGGTTCTCCGAGGACACCGAAACGGTCGCGTCGCCGTTGCCGCCGGCCAGCAGCCGGGCGGAGGCGTAGTTGAGGACCGGGTGCAGCACGCCGTCGGCACCGAGGACGAACCGCGCGCCGGTGCCCTCTTCGACGATCACCTTGCCGCCGGCCAGCCAGTCTTTACCGCCGTTGGGGTTGAGCAGGCCGATGATGCCGAAGACGGCGGTGACGAGCAGGGCGGCGACGAGACCCAGGACGGTGCCGAGCACGAGGCGGCGGCTGGGTGAGACGGGGTGGTTGGCGTCGGCGGCGACGAGCGCGGAGACCAGCCTGCGGCGGAGGAACTGGTACGCCTGGATCTGGTCCCGCTGCGTCCACACGCTGCTGCGCCCCCGGTGTGTGCGTACCGACCCTCCGAGCGGTTGATGCTAAGCACCCGATCCGGACACGGCGAGGGTAATTTTTACGCCCACGCCGTATCTGGGGAGGTACTAGCGTCCCGGACCGGGGAAAGGGGAACCTGTGTCCGTCGGAACCGCTGAATCCGCCGTCCGTCCGGCGCCGCCGCGACCCGCTCGCGCGCCGCTGCCGTGGCTGCTGCCGATCCGGCCGCTGCAGGCCGCGGTGTGGGAGGTCGCGGCCATCGCCGCGCTGCTCGCGTGGACCGTCGGCGGCCTCGCGCAGCCCGTCCGGATCGGCGTCAGCGCCGCCGCCGGGCTGGTGGTGCTGCTGACGTCGGTGCGGTTCGCCGGCCGGCACCCGGCCGGCTGGGCCCTGACGTGGATCTCGTACCGCCTGCGACGGCACGACACGCGCCACGACAGCCCGGACCCCCTGATGCGCGTGGCCGGGCCGGTGAAGGTGCGCCAGCACGTCGACCGCGCGGGCAACCGCTTCGGCGTCGCCGAGGTCGACGGCGGCTGGAGCGCGCTGGTGCGCCTCACACCCGGGTCGGGCTCGCCGTCCCCCGCGGCGCTGGTGGACATCCTGCGCGCGGCCTACCGCCGCACCGACGTCCCGCTGGCGTCGGCGCAGCTGCTGACGTGGGCGGTCCCGCGCGGCGACCAGGTGCTGCGGGTGCGCTGGCTGGCCGTGCGCTACCGCCCGGACCTCGCGCCGATCGCGGCACTGGCCCGCGGCGGCGGCGACCTCGGCGCGTTGCGCAGCACGGCATCGGCGGCGTTGAGCCTGATGGGCGAGCTGGCCGAGGCCGGCTACCCGAGCACGGTGCTGGAAGCGGGCGAGCTGGGCCAGGAGCTGCGCGTGGCGCTGGGCGTCCAGGGCCCGTCCGAAGGGCTCACGGACCACTGGCGCTCGTGGCGGTGGGGTGACGCGGCCCAGATGTGCTTCCGGCCGCGATCGGTGCGCGCTCTGGACATCCCGGTCCCGGAGGCGGCGTTCACGGCGTCGTCGTACACGCTGCGCCGCACGGCGGGCGGCAAGGAACACGAGGAGCTGACGATCCGGGTGGGCGCCCGGCCGGGTAAGCCGGTGCCGTCACCCGAGTCGGCGGTTCCGTTGCACGGCCGCCACGGCGCCGGCGTCCGTCGGACGCTCCCCCTCGCGCTGGACTCCTGAAAGTCCGTGAAGGACTCTCGGAGTCATGAGGTCATCGCAACACCACCTCAACGAAAGGTGGGATTGCAGATGGCGCGAATGCATCGCTGGCTGCCGAGGTCGGTGCAGCTGGAGTTCTGGGACCAGGTCCGGGCCGGGACAGCGGCGAAGCCGGCCGCGCAAGCGGCCGGCTTCGCCCCGACCACCGGAGTGCGGCTGTTCCGTCAAGCTGGCGGGGTGATCAGCAACGCACCCCGCCAGCCCGGCCCGCTCCGGTTGAGTATCGCTGAACGGGACGAGATCGCCTGCCTGAAAGCTGCAGGCCACGGCCCCCGCGCCATCGGCCGGGCGATCGGACGCCCGGCCTCGACGGTGTCACGGGAGCTGGCCCGCAACACTGGCCTGACCGGCGCGTATCGGGCCAGCTCGGCCCAGCACCGCGCCGACGACCGCGCGAAACGACCGAAGATCGCGAAACTCCAGGCCGACCCGGTGCTGCGGAAGATCGTGCAGGCGGGGCTGGACCGCAAGTGGTCACCCCAGCAGATCTCCGAGAGACTGGTGCTGGATTTTCCTGACCGGCCGGAGATGCGGGTGTCACACGAAACGATCTACCAGTCGCTGTATGTGCAGGGCCGGGGTGCGCTACGCCGGGAACTGACCACCGCGCTGCGGACCGGGCGGGCGTTGCGAATGCCACGACGTCAAGCCCAGGCCCGCCGGGAACGACCCTCGGGCCGGATCCAGGACATGGTCAACATCAGTGAACGGCCGGCAGAGGTCGCTGACCGGGCCGTTCCGGGGCATTGGGAAGGGGACCTGATCCTGGGCAAGGACAACAAGTCGGCGATCGGGACGCTGGTGGAACGCCAGACCCGGTTCGTGATGTTGCTGCACCTACCCGACGGACGGGACGCCGCCACCGTCGCGGCGGCGATGACGGAGATGATCGCGGCGTTGCCGCCGTTGCTGCTGGGCTCGCTGACCTGGGATCAGGGCAAGGAAATGGCCCATCACCGGAAGATCACCGTGGACACCGGGTTGGAGATCTACTTCTGTGACCCGCATTCGCCGTGGCAGCGGGGCAGCAACGAGAACACCAACGGCCTGTTGCGTCAGTACTTCCCGAAAGGCACCGACCTGTCCCAGCACAACGCGGCGGAGTTGGTGCGGGTAGCCGAAGAGCTGAACGGGCGGCCGCGGGAGACCCTCGGCTGGCGAACACCAGCCGAGGTCCTCACGGCGTTACTGTTGGATCAGCAGACACCAGGTGTTGCAACCACCGCGTGAATCCGCCACTCCTTGAGGGACTCTGAGTCCCTCAAGGAGTCCTTCACGGACTTTGGACCAGATCACGCTCAGCCGCGGACGGCTTCGTAGACTCCGGCGATCATGCCGACGAACGGGACCAGCGACAGCAGCACCAGGAACTCCGAGACGTCCAGCAGCCGGGACCAGTACGGCGACCGGACGCCGCGGGCCACCCGCGTGGCGTAGACCAGGCAGATCGCCGCCGCGACGACCACCGCGCAGCCCGTCGCGAAGATCGCCGTGCGGTTGCCCGAGGCCACCAGCCAGGCGCCCGCGACGACCAGGCTCGTGATGCCGAACCCCACCAGCACCAGGCGTTGCGTCCTGCCGGCGTACGAGCGGGACCGCAGGATCCACGCCAGGCCCAGCACCGCCGCCAAACCGGCGTCCCACGGGCCGCCCGTCGCGAGGACGACCGTCGAGAACAGGACCACCAGGCCCAGCGCCACCAGTAAGCCCGTCAGGACGGCCTGCGCGCGGGACGTCCGGCCGAACATCTCGGTGCCCAGCGACGGCTGTTCGTCGGCGCGGAACGCTTCCATGTCCTCCGGGACCCGGGGCAGCGGGAGACGCGCGAGGCGCAGCGCCAGCATCGGGGCCACCGCGGCCAGCGCCGTGGCGAGCACCGCCGCCACCGCCGCGGCCGCCACCGGCGAGACGCCGGCCAGCAGCACGACTCCCGTCGTCACCGCGCCGAAGCCGGCCGCGACCGTGATCGCGACGAACCACGGCAGCCGGTCGGCGACCGAGACCGCCGCGAGCACGCCGTAGATCGTCACCGCGGCGAAGCCCGCGGCCAGCGGGCCGGCCGACAGCGAGAACAGCGGGTGCGGGGGCAGCACGGACATCCCGGCCAGCAGCGCGACGCCGACCCCGGCGAGCGACCCGGCCGCGCCGGCCTCGGCGTCGCCGTAGGCACGGCTCAGCGCGCCGCCACCCAGCAGCAGCACCAGCGCCAGCAGCCCGGTCCCGATCGGCGCCAGGACGCTGCCGGACGCCGCGGCCTGCACCAGCAGCCCGCCGGCCAGCAGCAGCACCACCGCGGCCACCAGCCCGGACCGCCGGGCGGCCGACGGACCCCAGCCGCCGGTCGAGTCGGCGACGCTGGCGATCGAATCGACGACGTCGTCGAACAGCAGCGGACCCCGCGGGCGTTCCCGCGGGGTCAGGTGGAGGACTTCGCCGTCGCGGATCTGCGCCGCGGCGACGCTCAGGCCGAGCGCCAGTGGCGCCCCTCCCAGCCGGGAAAGCACCCAGCCCGGATGGTCGGCCGAGGCCTGCCCGGACGCCCCGGCGAGCCGCACCAGCTGCGGCACCAATTCGGCGAACGTCGACTGCTGCGGTAGCGCGACGTCCACGCGGGCCCGGGGCGTGACCACGGTGACCCGGCGGGTCGTGCCCGTGATTGCGGCGGCGGTCATCGTGCCGCCTCCTCGGGAAAAAACACGTCGGCGGTCATCAGATGTTCTTGGCGGCCGAGATGACCGGGGCGAACTTCGCGTTCGAAGCCTCGGCGAGCTTCGAAAGCCCGGCGTTCACCGCCTCCAGCACGATCTCCGAGAGGTTGCGGGCGTCGTACTCGCGGATCGCGCGGGGGTCGATGTCGATCGAGGTGAACCGGCCGTCGCCGCGGAGGGTGACGGTGACCTCGTTCTGCCGCGAGTGCGCCTTGACCTCCATCGCCTCGACCGTGCGCTGGATCCGCTGGACCTCTTCGGTCTGCTTGCGCACCTGCGCCAGCAGTTCGTCCATGTCCGGCACCGCGTACGGATCGGTCATCGCGTTTTCCCTTCGTGCTGGCGGACGTGGACGCTGCCCACGAACCGCTGGAAACCGGGTGAGAGCGCCCGCGCGGTCGCGGGCGCGGCCGTGCAGGCGAGCTCGAGCACCAGCCGCTGCTCCGGCGTGGCGCCGGGGACGGTCAGGTGCACCTGGGTCTGGATCAGCTCGGTGCCTTCGCCGGTGCGCAGGCGCAGCAGCTGCATGACACCGGGCGCGGCCGGGGCGCCGACGTCCCGGTGGCTCAGGACGTCGAGCCCGGCCGAGGTGAGGGACAGCCGCTCGACGGCTTCGGCGGCGATGTCGTCGATCGACTTCGCGTCCGGCCGCTGCTGCACGCTCACCGTGATGTTCGGGACGAACTCGCCGGCCGGCGCCTCGTGCACGGCGACGAACACCGCGCCGGAGTCGCCCGGGTCGACGGCCGTCCAGCCGTCGGGGATCACGAAGTCCAGGGGAAGGGTCACCACGCCCCCACGGAGGAAACCGCGTCGTCCCAAGCGGAACCGACGGCGTTGGCCGCGTCGTGCGCCGCGGTGCCGACGTAGTCGACGGCCGCGCCGCCGTACTCGCTGATCGTGTGGCCGACCTTCGGCAGATCGATGTCGATCTTCGCGCCGATTCCGGCGCCGAAGCCGAGCGCCGCGCCCGCCTTGAAGTTGACCTTGAGGTGGCCCGCGTCGTAGACGGCCTGGGCGTCGAGCTGCGCGCCGACGCCGTACTGCAGCGTGCCGTTCGCGCCGACGCCGATGCCGGCGACGTCCGCGGCGACCTCGCCCTCGACCTTGCCGCCGACGAAGGCGTTCGCGTGCGCGCCGACGCCGTGCGCGCCGAGGGTGCCGGACGCGCTCGCCTCGCCGCCGGCGAACAGCGTGCCCTTGGCGTGCGCCGACGAGACGCCCCAGTCGCCCTTGAGCTCGCCCTCTTCCTTCACCGCGGCCAGCTCTGTGTGCCCGGACGCGCCGACGTCCCAGCCCTTCGACGTGATCTTCCCGTCGTACTCCGGGGTGAGCCCGTCCTGGTCCTGCTTGAACTTGTAGTAGGTGATCTCGGTGTTGTTGCCCAGCTTGTCCTTGAGGCTCTCGGGCTTCGGCTGCCCGAACGGCGTGTCCGCCTTCTTCGGCGCGCGGGTGCCTTCGAGGCCGTCCCAGGTGAGCTTCTTCCAGCCCGAGTTCTTGAACCACGACGGCGCGTCGCGCGGCCGCTTGCGCCCGTCGAGCGGGCTGCCGTTGAGCCACCCCAGCGGGCCCGCGGTCTTCTTGCCCAGCTTGTACTCCAGCCGCTGGGTGCCCTCGGGCGGGAACAGCTCGGCGAGCGCGTCGGAGAACTCGTCGACGACCTGGCGCGCCGCCTGGACGCTCTGCTCGCCGAGCTGGCGGGCGGCCTGGATGAACGCGCCGACCGAGGCCGAGTTCACGGCGCGGGCCTGCGCGGTCAGCTGCTGGGCGTACTGGTCGAACTGCGCGAGCACCGAGTCGACGGCGGCCTTCGCGGACTGCACGAGCTGCGACGCCGTCGAGAGCCGTTTCGCCTGGTCGTCGAGCTTCGTGGCGGCGTCGGTGAGCTCCCCGCCCAGTTTCCGCGCCGCGGTGGCGAACGCGGTGTAGGCGTCGCCGTCCCAGTCCGCGTGCAACGTTTTCGCCGAGTCGTCGATCTCCTTGGCCTTGCCCGAAACCGTCGAGGCCTGGGTGGCGACCTGCTGCGACGCCGCGCTCAGCGCGCCGGGATCACCCGTGACGCGCCGCTGGCACTCGACGAGAACCTGCCGGTACCCGGACAGCACGGAGCTGACCACACCCGACGCGTCGACGACCCCCGAACCCCACATCGGCTAGTTCCCGGCCGCGTCGTAGCCGACGTGCTGGCTGAAGTGCTTTCCGTTGTAGTCGAGGTTGATGTCGACGTCGAAGTCCTGGCCACCGGGAGCCTCCACAGTGGACTCACCGGTGGTGAGGTTGGTGTGGATGACGACCTCGTTCGCTCCGCCGATCGCGCCGGAGCCGCCGGTGACCGGGGCGGGCTGCGCGACGGGCTGGGTGACCGGCGCCGGCTGGGTCGGCACGGTGGCACCGTGCTGCGACGGGTCCACCGCGATCCAGCTGTTCGACGGGTCGAGCGGGGTGCCGTTGGCCGTCACCGGAGTGGTCGCACCACTGGAACCGCCGCCGGTGGCGAGCGCGGGCGGGGTGTAGTCGGTGAACGAAGGCTGCTGCGGGATCCCCCCACCGCTCCCGCCCGCCACCGCCTGCTGCCCGGCCGGGCTCGCCACCGACGACGGGGCCTGCGGCGCCGTGACCGGGGTGGTCCCCGCCGACGGCGTCGTCGCTCCCGCGGTTGGAGTGTCGTGGTGGAACAGCTTCTCGATCTCGCCGATGACCGTCGCCAGCTGGGTGATCTGCTGGGCGAGGTCGGTCGCGCCGAGCGCCTTGAGCAACGCGCCGATCGACGTGATGAAGGCCCGCAGCGACGCGCTCGTCCCGGTCGACAAAGCGACCGCCGCGCCGTAGGTCCACGGGTTCGACATCAGCGAGGCGACCGTCGGGTTCACCGCGGCGACGACCGCGCGGTAGGCCTCCTGCGCGGTCTTGATCAGGGTGCCCGAGATGCCGAGCAGCTCGGCGCCCTTCTGGACCACGCCGATGATCTTGGTCAGCTGGTCGAGGGAGTCGGTGATCTTCTTCAGCGCCGACTCGCTCGCCGCGCCCGACCAGATCTTGCCGAGCTGGTCGGCGGCCTTGGACAGCTCGGTGTACATGCTCAGGAACTGCTCGGCCTTCTTGACCAGGTCGAGCACGTGCTGGGCGATCTGCTCCGGCTGACCGGTGACGATCTGCGGCAGGACGGTGATCGGCCCGCCCGAGGCCGCGGTCGCGTCCATCGCGCTGGAGTTCGGGAAAGTCAGCATCGGACGACCTCACAGAGTCTCATCGGGGTCTCATCGGGCACACGGGAAGAAGTTCAGACGACGGACGCGGGCCGGTACACGCTGACTTTCGCCAGCCCGCTGATACGGGCGTCGAGGAGCCCGTGGTTGTACAGGCGGCCGCCGTCGCCGGCGACGCCGATGACCGGCTGGCGGTCGGAGAACAGCAGTGGTTCGACCACCACGACGTCCCCGCTGTGCACGCCGCCGGGGACGTCGGAGAACGTGCGGGCGGTGCCGGCGTAGACCTCGATCAGCCCCATCCGCGCCTGGTTGTCGGCGTCGCCGGCGAGCCAGTCGTTGAAGTCCGCGACGCCGTGGAAGCGGGTGTCGGTGATCGGGTGGTCGCCGAGCTTGCCGAGGTCCGCGTCACCCAGGTAGCGCAGCACGTTGCCGACCGACGACGGCTCGCCGTGGGCGCCCGCGCTGTCGTTGATCGCCAGGGTGGCGAGCTCGGAGGCGTGCGAGTTCCCCCAGATCGACGAGGGCGCCGTGGCCCCGCCGGTCGCGGTGCCGCCCCCGTACCCGGTGGCGACGTCCTTGTCGGCCGCCTGGTAGGCGTCGGCGCTGGCCTTGACGAGCCCGTTGATCTGCTGCAACAGCTGCAGCAGCGTGCGGACCGCGGTGATCTGGCCGGAGTGCAGGGCCGCGTTGGCGGCGGCCACCGCGCTGCCGAACGTCGCGAACGACGTCGGCTGCACGACCAGGCGTTCGAGGTCGGCCACGGCGTTGATCCCGTGGGCGATGATGCCGCCCACGTTCCCCACGGCGGAGCGCATCGCCTCGGGCTCAGCCCGGTACTCGCCGGCCATGGGTCTCCTTCCGCGGATGGCTTGCTCGGCAGAGCGTAAGTTCGTCCCCGGAAGCGGGCGGACGGCAAAAGTACCCACCGCGAGCGGGCGGTGAGTGGCCAAAATACCGGGCAGAGCCATCCCGGATCTGGAGTTTTCGCCGCATGAGCCTTACGCCCGAGCGCCCCACCGAGATCGTGCTGCAGTCGCCGCCGATGCTGCCGAAGAGCTCGTCCGGCGGGATGATGCAGCTGATGATGTTCCTGCCGATGATGCTCGGCATGGGCGCGATGTCGTTCGTCTACATCGGACGCGACGGCGGGGTGATGACCTACATCTTCGGCGCGCTGTTCATCTGCGCCATGGGCGGCATGGTCGTGATGTCGCTGGGCCGCGGCGGGATGGCGAAGAAGGCGCAGATCAACGACGAGCGCCGCGACTACCAGCGGTATCTCACCGGCCTGCGCGGCCAGGTCCGCGACATCGCCGACGGCCAGCGCGCCGCGATGGTCGCCGTCCAGCCCGACCCGGCCGACCTGTGGGCCTACGTCGAGACCGGGCAGCTGTGGGACCGGCGGCGCACCGACTCGCAGTTCGCGCAGGTCCGCGCCGGTACCGGGCCGCAGCGGCTGGCGACGCCGTTGAAGGCGCCGCAGACCGTGCCGCTGGAGGACCTGGACCCGGTGTCCTCGACCAGCCTCAAGCACTTCATCCGCACCTACTCGACGGTCGACGGCCTGCCGGTGGCGCTGTCGCTGCGGTCGTTCGCCGCGGTGAGCCTGGCCGGGCGCCGCCCGGACGTGCTCGGCCTGACGCGGTCGCTGCTGTGCCAGCTCGCCACCTTCCACTCCCCCGCCGACCTGCGGATCGCGCTGTGCGTGGCGCCGGACCGGCAGCACGACTGGGAGTGGCTGAAGTGGCTGCCGCACGCGACGGCGGCGACAGCGTCGGACGCCGTGGGCTCGCGGCGGCTGGCGGCCGAGGCCGCGGTCCCGCTGGCCGAGCTGCTCGGCCCGGACCTCGGCGAGCGACCGGTGTTCAGCCGCCGCGCGGCGAGCGAGCTCGACCTGCCGCACCTGGTCGTGGTCGTCGACGGCGGCAACGCCCACGGCGAGCCCCGGCTGATCGGCGTCGACGGCCGGCTCGGCATCACCGTGATCGAGGTCGGGGCGGAGCACCCGCGGACGTTCTCGACCGAGAAGCTGCTGAGCCTGCACACCACGCCGGACTCGCTCGGCATGGTCGTCGGCGACGCCACCGAGCAGCGGCTCGGGTTCCTCGGCCGGCCGGACGTGCTCGACCGCGGCGCCGCCGAGGCGCTGGCCCGGATGCTGACGCCGTTGCACACCCCCGCGGCCGTCGTCGGCGAGGCGCCGATGTCGGCGACGTTCGGGCTGTCCGGCCTGCTCGGCATCGGCGACCCGCGCGACACCGACACCGCCGTGACGTGGGCGCCGCGCGCGGCGCGGGACCGGCTGCGGATCCCGCTGGGCGTCAACCCCGAGGGCCGGCCGGTGGACCTGGACCTCAAGGAGTCGGCCGAGGGCGGGATGGGCCCGCACGGCCTGGTCATCGGCGCGACCGGGTCCGGCAAGAGCGAGCTGCTGCGGACGCTGGTGACCGCGCTGGCCGTGATGCACTCGTCGGAGACGCTGAACCTGGCGCTGATCGACTTCAAGGGCGGCGCGACGTTCGCCGGGATGACCGGGCTGCCGCACACCTGCGCCGTCATCACGAACCTGTCCGACGACCTCGCGCTGGTCGACCGCATGGCCGACGCCCTCAACGGCGAGCTGCTGCGGCGGCAGGAGCTGCTGCACGCGGCCGGGAACTACGCGTCGGTGCGCGACTACGAGAAGGCCCGCGCGGACGGCGCGCCGCTCGACCCGCTGCCGTCGCTGCTGGTCATCATCGACGAGTTCAGCGAGCTGCTCTCGGCGCGGCCGGAGTTCATCGACCTGTTCGTCGCGATCGGCCGGCTCGGGCGCTCGCTCGGGATCCACCTGCTGCTGGCGTCGCAGCGGCTGGAGGAGGGCCGGCTGCGCGGGCTCGACTCGCACCTGTCCTACCGCGTCGGCCTGCGGACGTTCTCCGCCGCGGAAAGCCGTGCGGTGCTGGGGGTCGCCGACGCCTACCACCTGCCGCCGGTGCCGGGGTCGGCCTACCTCAAGGCCGACACCGACACGCTCATCCGGCTCAAGGCGGCCTACGTCTCGGGTGAGCTGCCGCCGCGCAGCACGGTCGTGCGCGAGGACGGCCAGGAGCTCGGCGTGCTGCCGTTCTCGCTGGCCCCGGTCGAGATCCCCGTGACGACCGAAGTCGAAGACGCGCCGGCCGCCGACGGCACCGGCGAGACGATCATCCACGCGATGCTCTCGCGGCTGGAAGGCCGTGGCCCGTCGGCGCACCAGATCTGGCTGCCGCCGCTGGCCGAACCGCCGACGCTGGACCAGCTCCTGCCGCCGCTGGGCGAGGACGCCGCGCGCGGCCTGTGCCCGCTCGGCTGGGGCGGCAACGGGAAGCTGACGATCCCGGTCGCGCTGGTGGACAAGCCGTTCGAGCAGCGCCGCGACATGCTGTGGGCCGACTTCTCCGGCGCCGGCGGGCACGCGCTGATCGTCGGCGCCCCGCAGACCGGCAAGTCGACGCTGATGAAGGACATCGCGGGCATGCTCGCGCTGACGCACACCCCGGCCGAGGTGCAGCTGTTCGTGCTGGACATGGGTGGTGGCGCGCTGGCGCCGATCGCCGGGCTGCCGCACACCTCCGGCTACGCGACCCGCCGCGACGCGCAGCGCTGCCGCCGGGTCGTCGCCGAGCTGACGACGTTGCTGGAACAGCGCGAGGAGTTCTTCGCCGCCAACGGGATCGAGTCGATCACGACGTTCCGCCAGCGCCGCGCGGAGTTCACCGAGAGCACCGACGGCCGCGAGTTCGGCGACGTCTTCCTGTTCGTGGACAACTGGACCACGATCCGGCAGGAGTACGAGCAGCTGGAGGAGCAGATCACCGGGCTGGCCGCGCGCGGGCTCGGGTTCGGCATCCACGTGATCGTCTCGCTCAACCAGTGGATCGGCGTCCGCGCCCAGCTGCGCGACGCCATCGGCACGCGCTTCGAGCTGCGCCTCGGCGACCCGATGGACTCCTCGATCGACCGCAAGGTCGCGATCAACGTCCCCGCCGACCGCCCCGGGCGCGGCATCACCGCGGAGAAGCTGCACTTCCTCGCGGCGCTGCCGCGGATCGACGCCGACCAGCGCCCGGAGACGATCGGCGCGGGCGGCGTCGACCTGACCCGCCGGATCAACGAGGCCTGGCAGGGCCCGCGCGCGCCGCAGGTCCGGCTGCTCCCGCCGGAGGTCCCGCTGGACACCCTGGCCGCGGGTGCCGGCAAGCAGGTCACCTTGGGCATCGCGGAGTCGACGTTGCGCCCGGTCTACCTGGACTTCGCGGCGGACCCGCACTTCGTGGCCTTCGGCGACGTCGAGTCCGGGAAGAGCTCGCTGCTGCGGGCGATCGCGACCGGCATCACCTCGGCGTACACCCCCGACGAGGCGGCGATCATCGTCGCGGACTACCGCCGCGGCCTGCTGGGCGCGGTCTCCGAAGCGCACCTGCTGGGCTACGCGGGCGCGGAAGGCAAACTGACGGAACTGATCGCGGACTGCGCGACGGCGATGCGCAACCGCTTGCCGGGCCCGTCGGTGACACCGGAGCAGCTGCGCAACCGCTCGTGGTGGCGTGGCCCGGAACTGTTCGTCCTGGTGGACGACTACGAACTCGTGGCCACGGTCGGGCGGAACCCGCTGCAGCCACTGCTGGAGTTCCTGCCGCAGGCGCGGGACATCGGCCTGCACGTGCTGATCGTGCGAGGTTCCGGCGGTGCGGGCCGCGCGCTGTTCGAACCGGTGCTGCAGCGGTTGCGGGAGCTGGGCTCCCCGGGCCTGATCATGTCGGGCACCAAGGACGAGGGCGCGCTGCTGGCGGACGTCAAGCCGTCACCGCAACCGCCGGGCCGGGGAACGCTGGTCTCGCGCCGCCACGGCACGGGTCTCGTCCAGGTGGCGTGGACCAAGCCCGTGGAGTCCTGACCGCCGGTCTCAGTCCTCGATCACGGGGTTCACCGGCGAGAGGAACGGGTCCAGCCGGGTGACGAGCCGGCCTCTCGCCATGACCCGCACCCGGAACGCGCCGGGCCCGGGCGGCCGCTCGAGGTCGTCGGACCGTTCGTAGAGCAGCCCCCAGGATCCGGGGAACCGCCTCGCGACGAAGTCCAGCAACCCGGTCAGGTCCGTGCCGAGTGCGGCCGGCCGGTTGGGCGCTCCGTTGACGATGAGGAAGTACGTCCCGTTGTGCACGTCCAGGGACGCCGCGGCGGACGGCACGCCGTCCCAGCCGAGGGCCTCGATGCGCGCACGCAAGTCGCGAAGCCCGTCGTCCAGGGTGCCCGAATCGCCGTCTTCAGCGTTCTCGGAGATGCCGAACCACCCGTGGAACTCGTACATCCGCCGCACGGTAGCGGCTCCGGACGGCCGTGGCGTTCTGACCGCGGCCGTCTTCCGCTACAGTTCCCCGCCTGCGCCACCGCGGGCGCGGCCGGCTTCCCGGGTGCGCGCGGGCGCCGGCGTTTCCCCAGGGAGCTGTCCGTGAAGACCGTGGTCGTCGAGGAACCCGCCGCAGTTTCGCCCTGGCGGCTCGTCAACCGCGTCACGCTCGGGCTCACCGTGGCCGGCTTCGCCGCCGCGGCCTGGGATCGGCGCTGGATGAGCGACGACGGCCTGATCGTGCTGCGGACCGTGCGGCAGCTGCTGGCCGGGAACGGGCCTGTCTTCAACGTCGGTGAGCGCGTCGAAGCGAACACCAGCACGCTCTGGACGTACCTGCTGGCCGCGTTCGGCTGGGTGCCCGGTATCCCGCTCGAGTGGGTCGCCGTGGTCACCGGCCTGCTCTGCGCGGCCGCCGGGCTGCTGCTGGCCCTCGACGGCGCCCGCCGGCTCAGCGGCGGGTTCGCCCTGCCTGCGGGCGGGCTCGTCGTGCTCGCGCTGCCGCCGTTCCGGGACTTCGCGACATCCGGGCTCGAGACCGGCCTGATCCTGCTGTGGCTGGGCGGCACGTGGTGGCTGCTGGTCCGCCGCGCCCTGCGGCAGCCGTGCGGTCCATTGTGGACGACGGCCGTCGCGGTGGGCCTGGGTGTGCTCGTCCGGCCGGATCTGCTGCTGTTCAGCGTCTTCGCCGGGATCGGCCTGCTGGTGCTGGAGTGGCGGGGTTGGCGAGCCGCGGCGGCCTGGCTCGCGGCCGCCGCGGCGCTTCCGTTGGCGTACCAGGTGTTCCGCATGGGGTACTACGGCCTGCTGACGCCGAACACCGCGCTGGTGAAGGAAGCGTCGAGGGTGCGGTGGGACGAGGGCTGGGCGTACCTGGACGACTTCTTCACGCCGTACCTCCTGTGGATCCCGCTCGCGCTGTGCGCCCTGGCGGCCCTGCTCCGGCGCTTCTCCTTCGACCGCCGGGTGGTCGTCGTGTGCGCGGTGCCGGTGGTGGCCGGGCTCGCGCAGGCGCTGTACGTCGTCCGCATGGGCGGCGACTTCATGCACGCCCGGATGCTGCTGCCGGCGCTGTTCTGCCTGCTGCTGCCGGTGATGGCGGTCCGGCTCACCCGCGCGTCGGCGCTGCCGGTGGCCGCGCTGGGGGCCTACGCCCTGGTGGCCGCCGTCGACCTGCGGACGCCCTACGCCGGCCTGCCGGCCCCGCTCGACGAAGCCACCGGGATCGCCGACGAGCGCGCGAGCTACGTCATCGCCAGCGGCCACGCGAACCCGGTCCTGGCCACGGACTTCGCGCAGTTCACGGCGATCGCCGACCGCCTCCGCCCGCGCCTGGCCGCGGAGCCGGGCCCGGTGCTCTTCTGGGACGACGACACCTGGCACGCGTACCCGTCGGCGGCCGGCTACAGCGCCGGGACGTTCTTCAACATCGGCGGCCCGGGTTTGCTGCTACCGCTGGAAGTGGCGGTCCACGACCCGATCGGCCTCGCGAACCCGGTGGCCGCGCACACGACGCCCTACCCGGATCGCCGCGTCGGCCACGACAAGTACGCGGGCACGATCTGGGCGGTGGCGGACCAGGCCCTCGGCACGCCGGCCGAGTTCCCCCCGGACAACCTGGCGGCGATCCGCCGGACGCTGGCCTGCCCGCAGGTGCGCGAGATGCTGGACTCGGTCCGCGCGCCGTGGACGTTCGCGCGGTTCCGGGAGAACGTCGTGGGCGCGTTCGCGCGCACCGGCCTGCGCTACGACCACGACCCGGTGAAGGCCCAGTACTGCGGGCCACCGGATCGGTGAGCGAGGGTCGGCGGGCACCTCAGCGCGCGGGCGCGGTCATCTCGGCCGTGAAGCGGTAGTAGCAGACCGCCCGGGGCTTGCCCCCGATTCCGCTGACCGATACCGGGGTCATGACCTGGACTCGCGCGCCGGGGATCGGGCGGGCGGCGGCCTGACAGCGGTCCAGGATGGGCTGGTAGGACCCGCCGATGTCGGGCATCGAGCCCTCGGCCAGCGGGAGCACCGCGAACGCCTCGGCGGTGTGCCGCTCGGTGCGGGGCGTCAGCAGCACGTCGACTTCGCCCGTGCCCGTCGGAGACCAGAAGCATTGGCCCGCCGTGATGTCGAGTCCGTGCGCCTCCCCCTCGGGCAGCCGGTCCCCGGACGGCTGCCGCCACCACACCACGCAGGCGGCGAGGACGAGCAGCCCGAACACGAGCGTCGCGATCGCGTAACGGCCGACCGGCCGACGGCGACGTTCGGTGCGCATCAGCTCGTCGAACAGTTCCGGGTCGTGCTCCGGTGCCGCCATGGTTCCCCCTCGTGCGTGGCCGCGGGCACTCTAGCCCGTCCCGGCCACCGGGCCGAACACATTCACCGTCGGCAACTTTCCGACTTCGGTAGGTTTCGGAAAATTCCGGCGGAACTTACCTTGGGCGAGTCGTCCCGCTCGGGACGGATCACCAGGCCGAAGGGCATTTTCATGCGAATGTCTGTGGTTTCGAAGGCTTCGAAGGCGGTTGCCGCGGTCGGTGCCGCTGCCGCCGCGTTGAGCTTGGTCTCCGCGGGAGTCGCGGACGCCCAGGAGGACATCATCGGCGGGAGCACCGTCTCCTCCGCGCCGTGGGGCGCCCAGATCTACTGGAACAACGTCACCACCTACGGCGGTTTCGAGTGCTCCGGGACGATCATCGCCCCGCAGTGGGTGCTCACCGCCCAGCACTGCCTGAACTCGCCGGGCATGCACGTGAAGGTCGGCAACGTGACCCTCCAGCAGGGCACGAACGCCGCCGTCGACCAGCAGAAGGCCTCGCCCAACGGCGACGTCGCGCTCCTGCACCTCTCGACGGCGGTGAACACCACGTACATGAAGCTCGGCACCGGCAACCCGCCGTCCGGGTCCACCAACCAGATCTACGGCTGGGGCCGCACGCAGGGCACCAGCCCGCCCTCGAGCACGCTGAAGACCGCCAACGTCCGCGTCACCGGCACCAGCACGGACGCCTTCGGCGGCACGGCCATCGCCAGCCAGGGTGTCAACGGCTCGGCCTGGCACGGCGACTCGGGCGGGCCGGAGCTCTACAACGGCCTCCAGGTCGGCGTCTGCTCCACCGGCAACAACTCCGGTTCGAACCCGCAGGGCACGCAGAACTACGCGAGCATCGCGTCGAGCCGCAGCTGGATCCGCACCACCGCGGGCGTCTGACACGCGTCCCGCGCCGGCCTCACCGCCCGGGAGGCCGGCGCGGGGCATACTCGCCCCATGAAGTTCCGCACCACGGTCCTGCTCGGCGGCAAGACGGCGACCGGCCTGCCGGTGCCCGGCGACGTCGTCGAGGCGCTCGGCGCCGGCAAGAAGCCCGCGGTCACCGTCACCCTCGGCGGCCACTCCTACCGGACGACGGTCGCGAGCCGCGGCGGGCAGTACCTCGTGCCACTCAGCGCGGAGAACCGCGAGAAAGCGGGCGTCGCCGCGGGGGACGACGTCGACGTCGAGATCGTCCTCGACACGGCGCCGCGCGAGCTGGAGATCCCGGCGGACCTGGCCACGGCGCTCGCCGCCGACAGCGAAGCCCTGAAACGGTTCGAAAGCCTGTCCTACAGCCGGAAACAAGGGTTCGTGCTGCCGATCGGGCAGGCGAAGACCGAGGAAACCCGGCAACGGCGGATCGCCAAGGTCGTCACGGACCTGCGCGCCGGGAAGTGATGGACGCCCGGACGGTCCTGCGGGTGCTCGAAACCCTGGCCCCGGCCGAAGTCTGGCTCGCGGGCGGCTGGGGTGTCGACGCCCTGCTCGGCCGCCAGACGCGCGAACACCGCGACCTCGACCTGCTGCACCGCCGGGAGCAGGAGCCGGCGGTGCTCATGGCGCTGGCCACGCTCGGCTACCGCGAGACGCTCGACCTGCGCCCGGTCCGGTTCGTCCTCTCCGGCGGCGGCACCGAGCTCGACCTGCACCCGCTGGTCTTCGCCGAGGACGGCTCAGCCGTCCAGGCCGCCCCCGGCGGGACTTTCCCTTACCCCGCCGGGTGTTTCGTCACGGGACGGATCGACGGCGTCGAGGTGCCGTGCGTTTCCGTGGCCCAGCAGGTGTTCTTCCACCAGGGGTACGAGCCGGCCGGGCGTGATCTCGCGGACATGCTGGCCCTGCGCGAAGAATTCGGCGTCGACACCCACTTCTAGTCCACAATGGACGCACGTAGCGCCGCCTTGTCCGGCTTCCCCGACGGCGCCACCGGTACCGCGTCCACCAGCTCGAACCGCGCCGGCACGGCCGCCTCCCCCAGCTCGGCCGCCACGCCCTTGCGCACCTCGGCCAGGTCCGGCGTGCGCCCCGGCACCGGCACCACGAACGCCACCGCCGCCTCGCCGGTCAGCGCGTCCGGTACCGCGACGACGTACGCCTGGTCGACGTCCGGGTGTGCGGCGATCGCGTGCTCGATCGGGCCGGTGTAGTGGATGATCGCGTTGACGATCACGACGTCGCGGGCGCGGCCGGACAGGTGCAGGTACCCCTCGGCGTCGAGGTGCCCGAGGTCCTGGGTGCGTACCCAGCCGTCGTGCAGCACCTCGGCGGTGGTGGTCTCGTCGCGCCAATAGCCCGCCAGGGCCGACGGCGTGCGCACCCAGACCTCGCCTTCCCGCCCCTCGGCCAACGCGGCGCCGGAAGCGTCGCGGACCTCGATCTCGACCGTGTCGCACGCCTTCCCGACCGACCCGGGCCCCTCGTCCGCCCCGCAGACCGTCAGCATCCCGGTCTCGGTCTGGCCGTACGCGTGGTGCATCGCGGGCCCGATCAGCTCGGCCGCCTCGGCGAGCTTGTGCGGCGGCACCGGCGAGCCGGCCACGATCAGCGTCCGCAGGTCGCTCAGGTCGACGTCCTCGGCCCGCAGGACGTCCAGGACCTGGTGCAGCCGCGGCACGGTCATCAGCGCCGCGCTCACCCGCAGCCGCGGCAGGATCCACGGGAAGTCCGGGAGCCCGTCGGGGACCACGGCCGTGCCGCCGGCGAGCAGGCAGAGCGCCAGCTGTTCGAGCATCACCGCGCTGGAGAGCGTGCCGAACAGCAGGAACCGGCTGAACCCGGCGCCGAGCTTCTCGTGCGCCGAGCCGGGCTCCGGCGCCCGCCAGACGCGCCCTTCGGTCAAGGCCCGGTAGCTGAACGCGACGCCCTTCGGGACGCCGGTGCTGCCGCTGGTGAACACGACCGTCGCGATGTCGCCGGGCCGGCCGGCGGGCACCGGTTCCTCGTACGCGGCGAGCAGTTCCGGCCCGATCCGCAGGATCAGCGCGCCCGCGACGGTGCCGAGCAGCTCGGGTGACTCGGTCGCCTCGTCGACCACGAGCGCGTCGATGTCCTCGACGATGTGCCGCAGCTGCGGCACCGGCAGCCCGGCCCGCACGCAGACGACCCGGCAGCCGAGCACGTGCGCGGCGACGATCGCGGCGAAGCCTTCGGGCGTGACGGCGGTGGCGATCCCGACGCCGGCGCCCGGCCCGAGCCCGGCGGCCCGCAGCCCCGCGGTGAACCGGCCGACCAGCTCCTTCAGCGACGCCCGGGTGGTCACCGCGTCCCCCCGCTCGAACGCGGGCACGTCCGGCGCGCGATCCAGTTCGGTGAGCAGAGCGTGCGGGTGGACCATCTCGGGCCGCCTTCCGTCCGGGGCCCCCGGGTCTACCGGGCGGATCTCAGAATTTCGGCAGAGACCACCCGGAGCCGGGTCGGCGTGTTGACCACCGTGCGATCATCTACGAGCAGCCCGAGCACGACGCCGCGCACAGGGGCGCCGTCGCTCCGGCGAGCACGACAGCGGGTGGTGCCACGACCGGAGCGTGACCAGCGGATTTCCCTTGTCTGCCAGGGCATACAGCCTGGCCGGGACGGTCACGACGGGCACTGGAGCGCGCCCCCGTCCGGGGATGGGCCGGTCCCCTGTGGGTAATAGTGCCGTCAGCACGACCGGCAGTTGTGCCGTTTGACCACACCCCCCTTCTTTCTAGCGTGACTTTCACACCGCGCGGATCACCGCGCCAGGGGAAATTCGCTTCAGGAAGGAGGTGGCCCGTCGATGTCCAGTCCGGGATTCCAGGCAGATTCCGCTGCTATGACGCGCGCCGTCCAGGGTTTCGAGGAAACCGCCACGAACGCCAAGTCCACGATGGCCAGCTTGGAGTCCGAGCTGACCGAGGCCCTGCGCAACTACAAGGGTGACCAGGCTGTGGCGTTCTGGGACCTCCAGCGCCGGCTCCAGGAGAAGATGACCACGGCCGTGAAGGAGCTCGACACCATGTCGCAGCTCGTCCACACCAGCCACGCGAACTACGGCCGCGGCGACTCCGACGTCCACCAGAGCTTCCAGGGGGTCGGCAACACCCTCGAGGGCTCGGGCGTGATCCCCCGCCTCAACCCCTGACCTGAGAGGACGTACCGATGGCCGACGTCGTCGAAATCAACTTCGCCGCGCTGCAGCACAGCTCGGCGTCCCTGGCCGCCAAGGCCAAGGCGCTCACCTCGCAGCTGGAGCAGCTGCACCAGAACCTCCAGCCCATCACCGCCACCTGGTACGCCTCCGGCAGCTCCGCCGGTGACGCGGCGCGCCAGTCGGAGACCCGGCTGCGCCAGGCCACCGCGGACATCGTCGCCATCATCGCGCAGTTCGGCGGCAAGGTCGGCGAGGCCCACGACCTCCAGCAGCAGCTGGAGAACCGCAACCAGGGACTGTTCGCGGGCTGATCCGCGCCTAGACGTCGGTCGGCCGGTGCGGGACACCCCCCGCTCGCACCGGCCGATCGGCTTTCCCTTTTCCCTAGCGTGCGACGAGAGAGCCGGGATCCGATGCACGACCAGTCGTACTACGTCCACCTGGAATCGCTGAAGGACTTCGTGCGGGAGCTGGAGACCCAGATCCACGCGATGTCCAAACCGAACGACTTCCTGCTCACCCTCGGCGAGGAGCCGCTGCTGTTCGGCGAGTTCGGCGAGGCCGGGTCGCTGGCCGACGCCAACCGCGCCGCGGTGTCGGAGATGCAGGGCCTGCTCGACCAGGTCCGCAGCGCGATCGGGTTCGCGCAGGACGTCACGAACACGGTCGCCGACGGTTACGCGAACGCCGACCAGTCGGTGGCCGGCGACCTGCACAGCTCGGGTGCCGTCACCGGCCTGCTGGACCCGGTCCTCGGCCTGCTCGGCCTCGGTGACGGCGACAGGAGCAAGGGATGACCCACCACCACGACAACACGGCCCACACGAACTTCGCCGCGTACAGCCATCAGCAGCTGTACGCGATGCTGCAGGCCGGCGACCCGAACAGCGCGCGGCACGCCGCCGACAAGTGGAAGTCCGCGTCGCTGCACCTGCACGAGCAGGCCCACAACCTGAACTCCGAGCTCACCGAGTTCAAGGACCAGTGGACCGGTGGCGCCGCCGACCAGTACCAGCACATGATCGTCGACCTCGCGAACGGCATCGCCAAGGTGGCGCAGACCGCCGAAGCGATGAACGTGATGCTCGGCGACGCCGCCGACGCGCTGGTCAAGGCCAAGAAGGAGATGCCGCCGCCGGTTTCGGTGCCGGACGTCTCCCCCGCCGACGTCGCGCTCGCGGTGAACCCGCCGCTGCTGCCGCCGGACGCTTCGCCCGCCGTCATGCAGGCCGCCGCGCAGCAGCGCCAGCAGGCGATCTCGAACGTCGAGGCGCAGCAGTCCGCCGCGAACGCCGCCGGTTCCGCGCACGGCAAGGCGATCGCGGTCATGACCACGCTGGCCGGTGAGTACAGCGTCGCCGAGGACTCGATCCCGGCGTCGCCGAACGCCGTCGAGACGCCGGCGACCGTCCCCGCCGGCGGTGGCGCGGGCGGCACGGGTTCGCCCGGCCTCGTCGGCAACGGCACGACCGATCCCGGCGTCGTCGTCACGCCGACCGACGGGCACCCGCTGCCCGGCGCCGACGGCACCACACAGCAGCCCGGCACGACCGTGCCGACGTCGAACCCGCTCTTCGGCGACATGTTCACCGCCGGGCTCGCCGCGGCTTCGGCCGCCGCGTTCGGCCGGTTCGGCTCGATCATGCCGAAGGTGCCCGGCTGGGCGTCCGGCAAGGACCCCAAGGAGAACAAGGACGAGGCGCCCGGCACGAAGCTCGGCGGCGGCGCCGGCGTCGAAGGGGGCGCCGGGGGCGGCATCCCGATCGGCGGGGGTGACGCGCCGTCGATCGGCGGCGGGATCCCCGGGGGCGGCGGTCTCGGCGGCGGTGCGGACGCCCCGGCGGCGCACTCCGGCCTGGCCGGCGACGGCGGCTCGGGCAACGCGCTCAGCGGCCTCGCGGGCAGCGCGGTCGGTGCCGCGGGCGCGGCGGCCGCGAAGAGCGCGATGCCGATGATGCCCATGATGCCGATGGGCATGGGCGGCGGCGGGGACATGGGCTCCGGGCGCCGGATCCCGGCCTGGCTGGTGGAGACCGAGAACGTCTGGGGCCAGTCCGCCCCGGTCGCGCCGCCGGTGATCGGCGAAGAGCCGGACGTCTACTGACCCGGTCGTGAGTGTTCAGGGCGGTTCTAACCGCCCTGAACACTCACGACCCCTTGCTGCAGAACGGAGGCGGGCCGTGACGGCTGCCGGGTATCGTGTGGCCCCCGCTCGCCTCGACACGGCGGCGGGTGAATACGGCACGCGGGCGGACGCGCTGTCTTCGGCGCAGTCCGCCGTCGCGGGCGAGAAGGTGCCGGCCACGGCCTTCGGGCAGGTCAACGCGTCCAAGGCCGCGGCCAAGACGTTCGAGAAGACGATGACGGAACTGGGCTCGAAGCTCTCCGGCGACGTCACGCTCGCCAAGAAGCTCCAAAGTGGACTGACCGAGTCGGCGGCCGGGTACCGGCGGGCCGACGCGCAGGTCGCCGCGATGTACCGGGCCCTGCTGCCCGAGGATCCCTTGCCCAAGGCCGGAAACCCGGCGGGTATCGGCGGCGCGGCCGACACCGGCGCGTGGGGCAGGGCGATCGCGGCCAACCGTACGAAGGTCGCCGACGCGCTGACCGCCGAGCGCTCGCGGCTCGCGCAGCTCACCGGCGCCGACGACATCAAGGCGTCCCAGGCGCGGATCAAGCTGTACGAGGACATCCTCGCGAGCAACCGGCAGATCCTGAAGTTCGACCCGTCGGGCAACGGCCGGATCGCCGAGCTGGTCGGGCACATCGAACCGGGGACGCGCAACGTCGGGCTGTTCGTGCCCGGCGTCAACACGCAGATGTCCAACTTCGACGCCTACGCCGGCCTCGGGCGCAGCCTGGTGGCCGCGGACCCGACCGGGCGCACCGCGATGGTCGTCTGGGCCGACGGCGTCTTCCCGCAGAACCCGGTGGTGCAGGGGCCGGACGCGAGCTACGCGCAGACGATGGCGCCGGACCTCAAGCACTTCACCGACGACCTGCGCGGCGAGATCTCGAGCCACGCGGGCGACGACGTCACGCTGACCGCGATCGGGCACAGCTACGGCGGCGCGACGGTCGGGCTGGCCGAGACGCAGGGCCTCGACGTCGACCGCGTGCTGCACGTCGAGTCGGCGGGCATGGGCCACGGCGTCTGGTCGCCGGCGGACCTGCCGGCGAGCCAGGCGGGCGTGCAGCGGTTCTCGATGACCGCGCCGCTCGACCCGATCGAGATCGCCCAGGGCAACGCGTGGGGCCTCGAGTGGACCGGCATCGGCCACGGCGCCGACCCGGACACCTTCCCCGGCGTCACCGACCTGGAGACCGGGCGCGACGCGGCGGGCAACGAGATGTGGGGCCTGTCGTCGCACAGCGACGTGCTCAAGCCGGGTTCGGAGTCGTGGACGAACATCTACCGCGTCATCACCGGCGGCCCGACCACCGCCGACGGCACTTTCGACCCGCATGGCATCGTGGAGAACGGCGTCGAGTTCCTCAACGACGGAGGTGTCCTGCGATGAGCGTCGAACTGGACCGTCTGGCGGGCGAGCTGACGGGCGTGATCGACAGCGTCGCGGCCGTCTTCGGCTCCCCGGCGGACCCCACGGTCGACGGCGAGCTGGACTGCGACCCGACCCGGCCCGGCAACCTGCTGTGCTGGCAGTACGGCGTCCGCCTGGAGCACACGGGCGAGCCGGAACGCCGCCTCGCCGAGGTCGTCCTCCCGTCCCTGGAAGAACGAGGCTGGCAGGCCCACGACCGCAGCACCCCCCGCGAACTCATCGCCCGCTTCAGCCGCGAAGGCGCCGACTTCACCGTCCACGTCGCCCGGGCCAGCCACGCGGTGGCGATCATCGGCTCCACCCGCCCCGTCCCCGCCTGACCACGCGAGTCCCGCCTTCAATCACGCGAGTTCCGGCCTCCACACCGTGAACCGACCCTCCGGGTACGCGAACCGACCCTCCAGGCACGCGAGCCGACCCTCCAGGCACGCGAGTTCGCCGCTCCGGTACACGTGACTCCCGTGATCAGAGGCGTATCTCGCGTGATTGAACGCGCAACTCGCGTACCCGGAGGGTCGGCTCGCGTACCCAGGCAGTCGGTTCGCGTGCCTGGAGGGTCGGTTACGGGGTGAAGCGGGAGGGGCGCCAGCCCCGACGGCGGGCCCGGCGGACCGCGGCCACGGTCACGCCGGCGGCGGCCGCGAAGGCGACGCCGGCCAGGGCGATCGTGCCCGCCGCGACGTCGGACTGCGGACGAGCGGGGGCCGCGGCCGGGATCACCGCCGGCTCGGGGGCCGGGGCGACCGCGGAGCCGGGCGGGGAGACCTCCGCCGGGAGGGTGGAGGAGACGGCGGCGTAGGCGTCCAGGACTCCCCAGCCCAGGCGCGGGTCGTGCGCCCCGGAAGGCGGGCGGTGCGCGGTCAACGTCAGCCGGGTGACGACCTGGTCGCCGGTCAGGTTCGGGTGGTACGCGCGGACCAGCGCGGCGACGCCCGCGACGTACGCCGCCGCGAGACCGGGGTCGGTGACCGGCCAGCGGTGCGCGATCGCGCCGCCCGCGCCGGCCGACGTGCTGACCAGCTCCGCGCCCGGTGCGGCGACGCCGACGTAGTCGCCCGCCTCGGTCTGCACCGGCTCGCCCGCCTGGTTCACCGAGCCGACGCCCAGCACCCCGGACGTCGCCGTCGGGTACGTCCGGGCGCCCTGCTGGGTCGCCGTCGCCGCCGAGACGACCACCGCGCCCTGCGAACGCGCCCGCGCGACCGCGCCGGACAGCGCCGGGCTGTCGAACGCCGCCGGGACCGCCACGAGGATCACCCCCGCGTGCCGGTCGGCCGCCGTGTCGATCGCGCCGGCCAGCGCACCCGGGTCGCCACCGTCGTTGGACGAGCCGTTCGCCTGTGTGTAGCGGATCGGCAGCAGGTGGACGCCGGGCGCGACGCCGGCGAACGTCGTCGACGGATCGGGCTGCGCGCCGACGATGCCCGCAGCGATCGTGCCGCGGCCGTCGCAGTCGGACGCCTCGGTGCCGCCGCCACCCTCGAGCTGGCCGGGCGCGAACTGGGAGTTCTGCCCGTCGACGCCGGTGCCGATGACGGCCACCAGCTGCCCCTCACCGCGCGTCAACGGCCAGAGCCGCGCCGGGTCGACCAGCCGCTGCCCCCACGGGACGCCGCCGGTGTAGGTGCCGGACGGGTTCGCGCACTGCGCCTCGGGGGCGGCGAAAGCGAGCGTGGGCGAACCGGTCAGCATCAGGCCCGCCACCGCGAGCACCGCCGGAAACCGCACCCCAACCCCTCCGAACCCCACGAACGAAAGCCGGTGGCGGAAAGGAACTTCCGCCACCGGCAGTCTAACGGGGAAACACTGTTCAGCGAAGGTCCATGCCGAGATCCAACGCGGGTGACGAGTGCGTCAAACCCCCCACCGACAGATAGTCCACACCGGACTCGGCGTAGGCCTTACCACGGTCGAGGGTGAGGCCACCAGAGGATTCCAGCCGCGTCTTCGGGGAGACGTCGTCGCGCCGCGCGACCGCCTGGGCGCACTCCTCCGGCGTGAAGTTGTCCAGCAGCACCTCGTCCGCCGCGGCCGCCAGGGCTTCTTCCAGCTGCGCAAGCGAGTCGACCTCGACCTCGCACGGCAGTTCCGGCGCGTGCGCCCGGGCCGCTTCCAGCGCGGCGGTGACCGAACCCGCGGCGACGACGTGGTTGTCCTTGATCAGCACCGCGTCGCCCAGCCCCATGCGGTGGTTCACCCCGCCACCGCAGCGGACCGCGTACTTCTGCAGCAGCCGCAGCCCCGGCAACGTCTTGCGGGAGTCCCGGATCGCGGCGCCGGTACCGTCCACTTCGGACACCCACGCGGCCGTCGCGGTGGCGACGCCGGACAGGTGGCACAGCAGGTTCAGCGCCGTCCGCTCGGCGGTGAGCAGGCCGCGGATCGGCCCGCGCAACACCAGCGCGGGTTCCCCCGCGACCAGCCGGTCGCCGTCCTCGCGCCCGGCCAGCACTTCGTAACCGTCGCCCAGCACCATGTCGAACACGGCCAGCGCGACCGGCAATCCGGCCACCACGCCGTCGACCCGCGGGGTCAGCTCCGCGACGGCGATCGCGTCCGCGGGCACCGTCGACGCGGTCGTCGCGTCCGGCCCGTACCGCAGGTCCTCGCCCAGCGCCGTCGTGACGACCCGCGTCACGTCGTCGACGTCGAGGCCCGAAGCCGCGATCAGGCGGCGGACCGGTTCGGAGATCGGGAACGTCATGCCACGCCCTCCAGGGGGATCGGGTCGGCCAGCACCGGCTGACCGGAGAGGCTGAGCCGGATGTGCTGGCTGCGCCGCCAGGTCTCCGACGGCGCGGGAAAGTCGGTGCGCACGTGGCAGCCCCGCGACTCGGTGCGCCGGTCGGCCGCGGTGAGCAGCGCCTGCGCGACCACGGTCAGCGCCGCGTCTTCGACGGCCGCGTGCGTCCACAAGGGACTGTCCTGGGTCGCCAGGTCGAGCACGGAACCGGCGGCCGCCAGGCCGTCGGCGTCCCGGCCGATCGCCGCGTACCGGCTCATCACGCGCTGCAGGGCGTCCCGCTCGGCCGTCGGCGCGGTCGTCCACGACGGCAGCCGCCCGCGTGACGGGTCGGCCAGCAGCCCGGCCGCGAGGTCCGCCGCGACGGCCTCCGCGACGCGCTGCCCGACGACCAGGCCCTCGAGCAAACTGTTGGACGCCAGCCGGTTCGCTCCGTGCAAGCCGGTCCGCGCCACCTCGCCGGCGGCGTAGAGACCGGGCACCGACGAGCGTCCGTCCGCGGTGGTCACCACGCCGCCGCAGGAGAAGTGCGCCGCGGGGGTCACCGGGATCGGATCGCGGGACGGGTCGAGCCCCAGCACCCCGCACGCGGCGAACACCGTCGGGAACCGCCGTGCGAACCCGGCGATCCCGGTGGCGTCGAGGAACACGTGGTCGTCGACGCCGCCCGGCGCCGTCAGCATCCGCCGGGTGATCGCCGCCGAGACGACGTCACGCGGGGCGAGGTCGCCGAGCGGGTGCACGCCGCGCATCACGGATTCGCCGGCGCCGTCGACCAGGGTCGCCCCTTCGCCGCGGACCGCCTCGGTGACGAGCGGGCAGCGGCCGCGCGCGCCCGGCGTGTAGAGCACCGTCGGGTGGAACTGGACGAACTCGATGTCGGCCACCGTCGCCCCGGCCCGCAGCGCGAGCGCGAGGCCGTCCCCGGTGGCGATCTCCGGGTTCGACGTCGCCTGGTAGAGCTGCCCGACCCCGCCGCTGGCCAGCAGCACGGCCGGCGCCCGGACGACCCCGGGCACGCCGTGCGAGTCGAGCACGGTGACACCCGCGACCCGGCCGCCCGGTGTGCGCAGCGCGTCGACGGCGATGTGGTGTTCGAGCACCGGCACCCGTGCCTGCCCGGCCTGCTCGACCAGGGCGCGCTCGACCTCGGCGCCGGTCGCGTCACCGCCCGCGTGGATCACGCGGAACGCGCTGTGCCCGCCTTCGCGGGTCCGGGCCAGCAGACCGTCTCCGGACGCGGCGGCGTCGAACTTCGCGCCGTCCGCGCGGAGCCGGGCGATCGCGGCGGGGCCGCCGTCGAGGATCGAGCGGGCGGCCACCTCGTCGACCAGCCCGGCGCCCGCGGTGAAGGTGTCCTCCGCGTGCTTCTCCACGGAGTCGTCGAGGTCGTGCTCGTTTTCCAGGACCACGGCGACCCCGCCCTGGGCCCAGCGCGTGTTGCCGTCCGCGACCGCCGCTTTGGTGACGACCAGGACGTGCAGCCCGAGCGCCTGCGCCCGCAGCGCCGCGGTCAAACCGGCGACGCCACTGCCGATCACGACCAGATCGGCACGAGCTTCCCAGACCGGGGTTTTCGCCTGTGGGTCATTAACCGGCGTGCTCATTCGCCGCCGCCGGGCTGCCCGATCTCGATCATCCGCTGCACCGAAGCGCGCGCCTTCGACGCCGTTTCGAGGTCGACGTGCACCTCGTCGAGGCCGTCGCGCAGGCACCGCAGCAGGGCCGCGGGGGTGATCATCTTCATGTACCGGCAGGACGCGCGGTCGTTCACCGCGCGGAAGTCGATGTCCGGCGCGGCCTTGCGCAGCTGGTGGATCATGCCGATCTCGGTGGCCACCAGGACCGACTTCGCCTTGGTGTCACGAGCCTCGTGGACCATGTCCCCGGTCGAGAGGATCTTGACCCGCTCCGGCGCCACCGCACCCTCGCCGGCCAGGTAGAGCGCCGACGTCGCGCACCCGCACTCGGGGTGGATGAACAGGTCCGCCTCCGGGTCCTCGGCCGCGCGCGCGGCGAGTTCGGCACCGTTGATCCCGGCGTGGACGTGGCACTCCCCGGCCCAGATGTGGATGTTGTCCCGGCCGGTGATGCGCTTGACGTGCGCCCCGAGGAACTGGTCCGGCAGGAAGAGAACCTCCTGGTCAGCGGGGATGGAGGCGACAACGTCGACGGCGTTCGAGGACGTGCAGCAGATGTCCGTTTCGGCCTTCACCTCCGCCGTGGTGTTGACGTAGGAGACGACGACGGCGCCCGGGTGCTCGGCCTTCCAGGCCCGCAGCTCGGCGCCGGTGATCGAGTCGGCGAGCGAGCAGCCGGCCCGCGCGTCGGGGATCAGGACGGTCTTCTCCGGGGCCAGGATCTTCGCGGTTTCGGCCATGAAGTGCACCCCGCAGAAGACGATGGTGGACGCGTCGCTGCTGGCCGCGATGCGGCTGAGCGCGAGCGAGTCGCCGGTGTGGTCGGCGATGTCCTGGATCTCCGGGACCTGGTAGTTGTGCGCGAGCAGGACCGCGTCGCGCTCCTTCGCCAGGCGCCGCACCTCTTCCGCCCAGGCCGCGTTCGCCTCGACCCCGCCGAACGGGGTGAGACCTTCCGGAACCAACGTGGTGGTCATCTGGCCCTCCTGGACCTGTCTCCGGTTTTCGCCTTATAATCGAAAACCGTGCGAAGTCATCTTAACACCCAGACCCCCTTGGCCCACGAGGTTTTGGGAGCGGTCCTTCAAGTGCGCTCGGACACACTCCGGGTCCTGCTGTGGCGCCGCGCGCTCGACCCGCACCTCGGCCGCTGGTCGCTGCCGGGCGGGCGGCTGCGGCCCGACGAGGACGTCGAGACGTCCGTCCGGCGCCAGCTGAAGGAGAAGGTCGACGTGCGCCAGCTCAAGCACGTCGAGCAGCTCGCGGTGTTCAGCGACCCGCACCGCGTCCCCGGCCCGCGCGTGGTGGCGACCGCGTTCCTCGCCCTGGTCCCCTCCGACGTCGACCCCGAGGTGCCCGAGGACACCGAGTGGCACGACGTCGCGAAGCTGCCGCGCACGGCGTTCGACCACGAATCGATCGTGCTGCGCGCCCGCGACCGGCTGCGCTCGAAGCTCTGTTACACGAACCTCGGGTTCGCACTGGCACCCGAGGAGTTCACGGTGTCGGCGCTGCGCGGGCTGTATTCGGCCGCGCTGGGCTACAAGGTGTCCGCGACGAACCTCCAGCGCGTGCTATCCCGGCGGGGACTGCTGGTCCCGACGGGCCACACCGCCCCTCCCGGGCGCGCGGGCGGACGTCCCGCCGCACTGTTCTCCTTCGCCGGCAAGGGCATGCAGATCACCGATCCGTTCGCGGTGTTCAAGCCGCCGAACCGGTGACCCGCCAATTTCTTTCGGGGGTCCGGGTGGCGGAGCCCCCGGCCCCGGGGCGAAGCCCCGGGTATCACACTGCAGTGCGACCGTTCTCCCCTTACCGTGGGACGCGTGACCGAGCCGGAATCGGAAAGTGACGCGACGACGACAATCCTGCCGTTGTTCCCGCTCCAGACCGTGCTGCTGCCCGGCACCCGCCTCCCGTTGCACATCTTCGAACCGCGGTACCGGCAGCTGATGGCGGACCTGGTGAGCGGGACCGTCCCGGGGCGCGAGTTCGGCGTGGTCGCGCTGCGCTCGTCGCTGACCCGCGAGGTACGTGGTCTGGACCAGCTGTACGACATCGGCTGCAGCACGGTGCTGCGCGAGGCGAAACGCCTGCCGGACGGCCGGTTCGACGTCGTGACGCTGGCCCAGCGCCGGTTCCGCCTGCGGGAGCTCGACTGCACTTCCGCGCCGTACCTGATCGCCTCGGTGGAGTGGGTCGACGACGAACCGGTCGCGCCGAGCGGCGGCGTCGCCGAGCGCCTGGCCGCCGTCGCGCGCACGGCCCACCAGCGCTACTGCGAAACGGCGTGGCGCAGCGACGACTGGGTCGAACCGGAAGCCGACGCCGCGCTCGAAGACCTGGCCTACCTGCTGGCCGCGGACTGCCTGCTGCCGCTCGAAGACCGCCAGCGGCTGCTGGAGGAACGCCACCCGCTGCGCCGGCTGCGCATCGCCTGCCGCCTGCTGACGCGCGAAACCGGCTTCCTCAACACGCTCGGCGCGGTGCCCCTGCCGCCGGGCGAACTGACGGACCTCAGCCGCCCGGCCAGCCTCAACTGAGGCGCCTCAGGACTCGGAACCCGAGCCGTTGCCGAACTTGTTCCAGACCTTGCCCGCCGCGCCGGACACCGTCTCGCCGACGTCGCTGAACACCTTCGTCAGCGGGTCGGCGGACGCGTTCCACGAGTCCTTGTACGACTTCGCGGCCGACTTCAGGTCGTCCTTCCAGTCGGACGTCGGGGTGTCGTCGTCGCGGCGCGGGTAGTCGCCCGCCAGGATCGCGCGGTACTCCGCCGACGCCGCCCACTTCTGCAGCTGCGCCGCGCGGACCACGGCGAACGGGTGTGACTCCGTCTCGACGTAGCGGAGCTTGAGGAAGCTGTCGCGGATGTCGTCGACCGACTCGTACTCGGTCGCCTGCCGCAGGAACGACGGGATGTCGATGCGGGCCGGGTCGATGCCGCCGGCGACCTGGATCTGGGCGCGCAGCGCGGCCGTCGGGTCCTGGCTGCACAACAGGCCCGCGCGGTCGCAGGACAGCTCGGCCTTGCGGTACCACTCGCGCAGCGCCGCGATGATCGCCCGGATGCCGAGCGCGCTGACCGGCGTCCACGACAGCGACAGCTGCAGGCTGATCAGCCGCACCATGATCGTGCGGTACACGGTGTGCCCGGAGAGCACGTGCCCCATCTCGTGGCCGAGCACGAACCGCAGCGCGTCGTGGCTCATCAGGTCGACGAGCCCGGTGCTGAGCCGGATGAACGGCTCGTCCATGCCGACGGCCGACGCCTGGACCCGCGGGTCCTGGTAGACGAACACGTTCGGCACCGCGGGCAGGTCGAGCGTCTCGGCGCACTCGTGGCGGAGCTTCTCCAGCTCCGGGTACTGCTTCGGCCCGACGCGGATCGACGACGCGAGCGCCATCAGCCGCTCGCCGCGTTCGTTGTAGAAGCCCGAAACGGCCTTCACGACCTGCGCGAACCCCGGCACCGCGCGCAGCGTGGCGAGCGCGCCGCGGTCCACGGGATGCTCGTAGGCGCGCGGGCTGATGCCGGGAAAACGGACGGCGTTGTGCCGCGATATCTCGATGTCCTCGGTCACTGCTGAAACCCCCTGTGGTTTTCGAGGGGGCCCAGCCTAGGGAACGCTCAGCCGAGGCGGCGGCCGAGGTCGTCCCGGCCGTTCCAGGTCGTGAGCAGGCTGTAGGCCAGGGCCACGCCGAACGGGCCGGTGATCAGCACCCACCACGACTCCAGGCGCGGCGCCAGCTCGATCACCGAACCGAGCGCCGGCGCGCTGTCGATCGTGTAGTGGCTGTTGGCCCAGCCGACGCCGAGCAGCATCGCCAGCGCGCTCGCGAGCACGACCCCGAGCACGGCGGCGAGGAAGACGACCGGGCCGCGGCGCTCGCGCATCAGCCACGCGACGACGCCGACGACGATGCCCAGGCCCAGGGTGAGGAACCCGAAGATCGCGAGGTCGTCGAAGCGGTGCCAGCTCTCGAGTTCGAGGGCGCCCTGGGTGCCGTCGGAGGCAATGATCCGGACGCGCTCCGGCGGTGCGATCCGCGACCACAGGAAGGCGAGCGGGAAGCTCAGGATGCTGAGGGTGCCGAGCACGCTCACGGCGGGCAGCAGGTCGGCCTTGACGACGACCCGCGGCTGCCGCTCCCGGAACAGCACCGGCACGGACCACGGTCCCGGCACGGCCGACGGCCGGTGCGCGGGGCCCGACGACTCACTCACCCGGACTCCCTCCTGCAACACGTGCGACCGAGCGTAACCGGTCGGTGCGTGGCGGACGTCAGCCGCTCGCCGTGTCGGCGGCACTCCCTCGGCGCCGCCCCCGCAAAAGCCGTGAAGGCCCCCTTGAGGGACTCTATGTCCCTCAAGGGGGCCTTCACGGAACTCCGGGGGAAGTGGGGCGCTCAGCCGCTCGCCGTGTCGCCGTGGCGGCTGCAGCGGGCCGTCCAGCCCAGCGGGCTCACCTGGACGACCAGGCGACGCGCGCAGTACGTGCAGAAGCGCGGGGGCTCCAGCGCCGTGCGCGGGTTGTGGCACGCCGGGTGGTCCGCGCCGCCCGGCGAGTCCTGTCCACAGTGGACGCAAAAGGCGGCGACCGCCTCAGAGGCTGTCACTGAGGGCCTTGATGGGCATCTTGAGCTCGTCCAGCATCTCCAGGTCGGCGCTGGCCGGGCGACCCAGGTTCGTCAGGTAGTTGCCGACGATGATCGCGTTGATGCCGCCCAGCATGCCCTGCTCGGCGCCGAGGTCACCCAGCGTCAGCTCGCGGCCGCCGGCGAAGCGCAGCATCGTGCGCGGCATCGCCAGGCGGAACGCCGCCACCGTCCGCAGCGCGTCCTTGCCCTCGACGATCTCGTAGTGCTCGTACGGCGTCCCGGGCTGCGGGATGAGGAAGTTCATCGGCACCTCGTGCGGGCTCAGCTCGGCCAGCTGCACGGCGAACTCCGCGCGCTGCTCGATCGTCTCCCCCATGCCGATGATCCCGCCGCAGCAGACCTCCATGCCCGCCGCGGCGACCATCCGCAGCGTGTCCGCGCGCTCTTCCCAGGTGTGCGACGTGACGACGGACGGGAAGTGCGACCGCGCCGTCTCGAGGTTGTGGTTGTAGCGGTGGACGCCCATCTCGACGAGCTCGTCGACCTGCTCCTGCGTGAGCATGCCCAGCGAGCAGGCGATCTGGATGTCGTTGCCGTCCTCGCGGATGGCCTTCACACCCTCGCGGACCTGCGAAAGCAGCCGCTTGTCGGGCCCGCGGACGGCGGCGACGATGCAGAACTCCGTCGCGCCGGTCTCGGCGGTCTGCCGGGCGGCCTTGACCAGGTTCGGGATGTCGAGCCACGCCGAGCGCACCGGCGTCGGGAAGCGGCCGGACTGGGAGCAGAAGTGGCAGTCCTCGGGGCAGCCGCCGGTCTTCAGGCTGATGATGCCCTCGACCTCGACCTCGGGGCCGCACCAGCGCATCCGCACCTCGTGCGCCAGGGCCAGCAGGTCGGGGAGCCGGTCGTCGGGCAGCCGCAGCAGCTCGAGGACCTCGGCCTCACCCAGGCCGACGCCGTTTTCGAGGACCTGCTCGCGCGCGTAGGCGAGGACATCGGTGTCCGGGACTGCGGTCACGGGCGTCTCCTTGGTCGTGGTGGAGCGGAAAGCGTCTCTCATCGTGCACGAAGCGCGGTCGAGGCGACAGCGACGCAGGTCACTTCTGGGCGGACGCCCGTCCGGTGAACAGCTCGGGGTCGAACTCGCCGCCGAACCACGGCGAGAGCCCGGCCCGCGCCGCCTCCAGGAACTCCTCGGGCGACGCGGTGCCCAGGCCGGCGGGCAGTACGCCCAGCAGCGGCGCCCCGGCCGCCACCGGCAGGTCTTCGAGGTTGGACAGCGCCGCGAGGTCCGGCTCGGCCGGCCAGGAACCGATGATCACCCCGGCGACGGTCAGCCCGCGTTTCGTGGCGACCTCGGCGGTCAGCGCGGTCGCGTTGAGCGTGCCCAGCCCGGCCTCGGCCACGATGATCACCAGCGAGCCGAGCGACCAGGCGACGTCGGCGAGGCTCGAGCCGGCGGCGTCGAACCGCACCAGCAGCCCGCCCGCACCCTCGATCAGGGTCAGGTCGTGGTCGGTGTCCAGGTCGGACGCCGCCCGCGCGATCTCGCCCGGGTCGAGCGTCGGCAGGCCGCTGCGGCGGGCGGCGGCCTCCGGCGACAACGGGTCGGGGTAGCGCCGCAGCTCGCGCGTGGTCACCTCGGGCCCGGCCAGGCGCACGACATCGGCGAGGTCACCGGGCTCGTCGGGGCCGAGACCGGTCTGCGCCGGTTTCAGCACCGCCACCCGCTGCCCGCCGGCCGCGGCCAGCGCCGCGATCGCCGCCGTGGAGATCGTCTTGCCGACCCCGGTCCCGGTCCCCGTCATCACCAGCATGGTCACGGACCATCAACTTAGTGACCCCCGCCCGGGCCGCGCAGCCCGGGCGGGGCGGGCGTCACGCCGGGCAGGTGGTGTCCGCCGCCGGGCGGACCCCCTCGGCGAGGTAGCGGGCGACCGCGGAGTTGGCGCAGGCGTTGGTGCCGAACAGGTACGCACGGTGCCCGCCCTGGTCGACGCTCAGCAGCCGGGCCCGCTGGCCCAGGGTGCGGCGCATCTCGACGCCGCCCGGGTAGTCGGTGCCGTTGTCGCGCAGGTTCTGCACCATGAGGATGTTCGACGGCCCGCGGTCGGTGATCCGCACCTGCGGCTCGGTCTTGTGCGCCGGCCAGAACGCGCAGGCCCAGACGTTCGCCGCGGCCGCGCCGAGCAGCGGGAACCGGGTCCGGTCCTGCGCCACGGCGTGCCGGTAGACGTCGACGTTCTTCGGCCAGCCGTCCATGTTGCAGACGATCGCCAGCAGCCCGGAGAAGTCGAAGCCGGGCGGCAGCGGCGGCCGCGCGATCGTGCCGTCGTCGGCCTGCTGCCAGACCTGCGCGAGCAGCGGGAACGTCGCGTCCGACTGGGTGAGGGCCTCGTTGATCCAGCGGAACGTGGCGCCGTCGACGGTTTCGATCGGCGTCTGGTCGAGCTTCGCGGCCAAGGCGAAGTACTTGGCCTTGACGGCTTCGGGCGTGCTGCCGAGGCCGTAGGTCGCGTTCTGCGACGCGGCCCAGGCGGCGAAGTCCGGGAAGTGCTTCTCGAAGCCCGAGGCGAACCGGCGCGACCAGGTGTAGTCGAGGCCGCCCGGGCCGGTCGAGCTGTCCAGCACCACCCGGTCGGTGCGCTGCGGGTACATCGTCGCGTAGGTCGCGCCGAGGAAGGCACCGAACGAGTAACCGAGGAAGGAGACCTTCGGCTCGCCCAGCGCCGACCGGATGCCGTCGAGGTCGCGGGCGACGTTCCGGACGGTGATGTAGGGCAGCAGGTGCGCCGACGGCGCGTCCGCGCAGCCCTGGGCGTTCTGGCGGGCGACCACGGCCTGGCTGTCGACGCCCGCGGGCGTCACGGCGTAGGCCGGCGGGATCATGAACGTCACGGGCAGGTTGCACGTCACCCGCGTGCTGTCGCCGGCGCCGCGAGGGTCGAACGCGATCAGGTCGTAGGCGTCGCGCACCGACTGCGGCAGGCCGAGGGCGACCAGCTGCAGCGGCAGCGAGAGCTGGGAATCACCCTGCGACCCCGGGTTCAGCAGGAGCACACCGCGGCGTTTGGCCGGGTCGGCGGCCGGCAGCCGCGAGAACGCGAGTGTGACCTGCTCCCCCGACGGCCGCGCGTAGTCCAGCGGCGCGCTGATCGTCGTGCACTGCAAGCCCTGCGTGGGCTCGGGCACCCCGGCGCAGGCCTGCCACGCGAGGGAAGTGCCGGCCGTCGAAGCGACGGCCGGCACGGCGGGAACCCCGGCGACCGTGGCCAGCACGGCCACGGCGAGCACCCGGAAACGTCTGGAAAGCGACATGCGTGGCCTACCCCTCGGCGCGGCCGGCGCCCGGGCCCAGTCCCGGGTGCCGGTGAACCGACCGAAGTTCGCACGCCGGACCGGGCCCCGGAACCGCCGTTCGGGCCAGTTCCGGCAACTGCGCACGGGAGAAGACGACAGCCGGGGCCCTCAGCCCTCCGGCACCACCGCCGCCCCGGCGAGGCGGAACGAGCGCGCGTCGCCGTCCAGCAGGTGCACCTGGGCGGCCCCGACGTCGAAGTACATCCCGGTCAGCTGCAGCTTCCCGGCCGCCTCGGCGGCGGCGACCTGCGGGTACTCCCGGAGGTGGTCGAGCTGCTGGAGCACGTTGAGCAGGGCCAGCCGGTCACCCTCGCGAGCCGGGCGGGCGCCGTCGACGGTGACCGGGCCCGACCGGCGGGCACTCGGCACGGCGTAGCGCAGCCACGTCTCCAGCGGCCCCGGCGGCGGCCCGTCGGCGAGCGCGGCCATCGCCCCGCAGCCGGAGTGGCCGCAGACGACGATCTCCTCGACACCGAGCACCCCCACCGCGTACTCGATCGACGCGTTCATCGACGGGTCGGCCTGCCCCGGCGGGACCAGATTGCCGATGTTGCGGATGGTGAACAGGTCACCGGGCCCGCTGGTGGTGATCAGGTTCGGCACGATCCGCGAGTCGCCGCAGGTGATGAACAGCGTCCGCGGCTTCTGGCCGTCGGCCAGCCCGGACAGCGTGTCCCGCAGCAGGGGCGCGGCCCGGCGGTGGAACTCCGTGGCGCCGCGACGGGTCTGCTGGGCGGGGATGTCGACGGCTTCCGCGGCCTGCCAGTCCGACCACGGCGCGAGCCACCGCGGCACGGCCTGGCTCGCGGCGAACCGCGACCGCGTCGGACGGCCGGCCTTGCCCTCGCCGAACCACGGGTGGCCGACCTCGTCGACGTCCACCGTGCCGCCGGCGCGTTCGTGCGCCTGCTGCCAGGTGGTGAGGCTTTCGAACGCGGCGTGGTCCAGGTAGTCGACGACCAGTTCCAGCCGCACCGGCACGCCGGCCGGGATGGCGCCGAGCACCTTGGACAGCCGCGGCACGGACAGGAACGTCAGGACGCCTTCGACGACGACGCGGTGGCGGTCGCCGTCGCTCTCGGTGTTTTCCCTTTCGACGTGGATGCCGGACCAGACGGTGCGCCGCAGCATGAGCACGAGCGCCAGCCCGATCCCGGCGAGCACGCCGGTGAGCAGGTCGAACACCACCACGCCGGCGAGGGTGAGCAGGTAGACCGGCAGATCGCCGTGCCTGAGCGCGGTCTTCATGTGGCCGGGGTTGACCAGCTTCGCGCCGACGTGCACCAGCAGCCCGGCCAGCGCGGCGAGCGGGATGTTCTGGATCAGCCCGGCGAGCAGGACGACGAACACCAGCACCCAGACGCCGTGCAGGATCGCCGACACGCGGGTCTTCGCCCCGGCGGCGACGTTGGTGGAGCTGCGGACGATGACGCCGGTGACGGGCAAGCCGCCCAGCGCCCCGGAGACCATGTTGGCCGCGCCCTGGCCGACCAGCTCGCGGTCGAGGTTGGCGCGCGGGCCGGTGTGCATGCGGTCGACGGCGACCGCCGAGAGCAGGCTCTCCACGCTGGCGATCAGGGCGATGGTGACGACGGCGAGCGCGAACCCGCCCCAGCCGCCGTCGGGCAGCTGCGGGACCAGGTGGACGTTCAGCAGGTCACCGGGCAGTTCGACGCGCGGCAGCGTCATCCCCGTGGCGACCGACGCCACGGTGGCGAACGCGATCGCCGCCAGCGGCCCGGGGACCCGCTGGACGGCCTTCGGCAGCCGCGGCCAGATCAGCAGGATCGCGATGGTGAGCAGGCCGATCACGGTGGCGGAGTCGTGGTGGGCGACGATCTGGCCCGGCAGCTCGGCTACGTTCTCCACGGCCGAGCTCTGGGCCTTGCCGCCGAGGATGACGTGCAGCTGGCCGAGCACGATCGTGACGCCGATGCCGGCCAGCATGCCGTGCACGATGGCCGGCGAGATGGCCAGCGCGGCACGCGCGATGCGGCTCAGCCCGAGAAGGATCTGGAGGGCGCCGGCGGCGACCGTGATCAGGCACGTGACGGCCCAGCCGAAGGTGCTGATGGTTTCGGCCATGATCACGGTCAGGCCCGCGGCGGGCCCGCTCACCTGGAGCGCGGAGCCGCCGAGCGCACCGGCGACGACCCCACCGACGACGGCGGCGATCAGGCCGGCGGCGACCGGCGCGCCCGAGGCGAGCGCGATGCCGAGGGAAAGCGGTACGGCGACGAGGAAAACGACCAGGGAGGCCGGCAGGTCGTGGCGGAGCACGGCGAGGGGTCTCATGATCACCATGCAACCGGAAATCGTGTGAAATGTCCGCTATGCGCCACCCGATCGAGTGAACAACTGGCCATATTTTGCCCGAATGACACAAATCGGACGCCCGGTTAACCCGCCGTTCACGCCCCGCCCGCCTGTCACGCGACAGTTGAACCCTTTACGACACAAGGGTTCCCGAGCGCCCCGATGTGGCCTTCGGTGCGTTGAATCAGCACTGCGGTGCGAAGCGCCTCCGTTGAGGGCGGTGGCGGGGGCATGGATCGAGCACCGAAGGCCACCGCGGGCGTGCTCGGCTCAGGACGTGACGGCGCCCGCCGGGACGAAGCCGCGGGCCGCGTCGTCCAGCAGGGACACCTGCGCGGCGCCGACGTCGAAGTACATCCCGGTCAGCCGGAGCCCGCCGCGCTCCAGGGCCGCGGCCACCACCGGGTAGCCGCGCAGGGTTTCCAGCTGCTGCACGACGTTCTGCAGCGCGAGCTGGTCCGCCTCGGCGGCGGGACGGCGTCCGCCCAGCAGCAGCGGCGCTTCCCGGCCGCGGCGCAGCAGCGTCGGCTCGCCGTGGCGCAACCAGGCGCCGAGCTGGTGCAGGCCGGGCGGCGCCTGGCCGAGCAGCGCCTTCATCGCGCCACAGCCCGAATGCCCGCAGACCACGATCTCGGCGACCCCGAGCACGCCGACGGCGTACTCGATCGCCGCGCCGACCGACGAGTCGGCGCCACCGTCCGCCGGCGGGACGAGGTTGCCGATGTTCCGCACCGTGAACAGGTCGCCCGGCCCGCTGGTGGTGATCAGGTTCGGCACGATCCGCGCGTCACCGCAGGTGATGAACAGGGTGTGCGGCTCCTGGCCGTCCGCCAGCCCGGTCCAGGTGTCGCGCAGCAGCGGCGCGGTGCGGCGCTGGAACTCCGACGCGCCGCGGCACAGCAGGGAGCTCGCGCTGCGCTGCACCGGCAGGGCGACGTGCTCGGCCTGCCACTCCGACCAGGGCGCCAGCCAGCGCGGCACCACCCGCGCGGCCAGGCCCCGGCGCACGGTCGGCGTGCCCGCACGGCCGCGTTCGAACCACGGGTGGCCGATCTCGTCGACCGTCACCGGCCCGGCGTGCGCCTGCTGCCAGCCGCGCAGGCAGTCGAACGCGGCGTGGTCCAGGTAGTCGACGAGCAGTTCCAGGGTGACCTCGGCGTGCGCGGGCACCTCGGCGAGCACCCGGGTCAGCCGGGGCACGGAGAGGAACGTCAGCGCGCCTTCGATGACGACGCGGTGGCTGTCACCGTGCCGTTCGACATGGATACCGGAGAAGATCATCCGCCGCAGCATCAGCGCGAGAGCCAGCAGTATCCCGGCCGCGACGCCGGTGAGGAGGTTGACCGCGACCGCGCCGGCGAGGGTGACGACGTACACCGGGAGGTCACCGTGGCGGCGGACGTCCTTGATCGCGGCCGGGTTGACCAGCTTCGTCCCGACGTACACCAGCAGCGCGGCGAGCGCGGCCAGCGGGATCAGCCGCAGCGTCCCGGTGAGCAGCAGGCAGGCGGCGAGGATCCAGACGCAGTGCAGGATCGCCGACATCCGGGTGCGCGCGCCGGCCTCGTAGTTGGTCATGCTGCGCACGACGACGCCGGTGACCGGGAACCCGCCGAGCGCGCCGGCCGCGACGTTCGCCATGCCCTGCCCGACCAGCTCGCGGTCGAGGTCGGTGCGCGCGCCGCCGCGGCGCTTGTCGACCGACACGGCGGACAGCAGGCTTTCGAGGCCGGCGATCAGCGCGATGGTGACGGCGGCGAGGGCGAACCCGCCCCAGCCGCCGTCGGGCAGCCGCGGCACGACGTGCAGCGACGGCAGCCCGGCCGGCAGATCGACGCGCGGCAGGGTCATGCCGGTCAGCACGGACAGCCCGGTGGCCAGGGCGATGGCGGCCAGCGGCGCGGGCACGCGGCGGACGGGCTTCGGCAGTCGCGGCCAGGCCAGCAGCACGCCGAGCGTGACGACGCCGATCAGCACGGCCTGGTCGTGGTGGGCGGCGATCTGCCGGGGCAGCGCGACGACGTTGGCGAGCGCGGAGCCCTGGGCGGTGCCGCCCAGGACGACGTGCAGCTGGCCGAGGACGATCGTGACGCCGATGCCGGCGAGCAGGCCGTGCACGATGGCCGGCGACACCGCGAGCGCGGCGCGAGCGGTGCGGGTCAGGCCGAAGAGGATCTGGAGCAGCCCGGCGGCGACGGTGATCGCGCAGGTGACGGGCCAGCCGTGGGTGGCGATCGTGTCGGCCAGCACCACGGTGAGAGCGGCGGACGGCCCGCTGACCTGCAGCGGCGACCCACCGAAGACGCTCGCGACCAGGCCGCCGACGACGGCGGAGACGAGGCCCGCGAGCACGGGAGCACCGGCGGCGAGCGCGATGCCGAGGGAAAGCGGTACGGCGACGAGGAAAACGACTATCGAGGCGGGCAGGTCGTGCTTGAGGTTCTGCTTCAGGTTGTCCAGCGGAGACGGCGGGCCGGTGTCGTGTTCACCACGAACGATCTCGATCATGGGGGCAGGATCGCCGAAAGCACGCGAAAAGTCTGCTATGCAAGCATTTCTCGCGTTTACACCGGTACGGGATCGGTGCCGCGCCGGGGACCTTTCACACTCGCCGCCTCCGCCGTTCGCGTGGTGTAGATCGAGGGTTTGCACGCAGAGCGACGATGAGGGACCTTCGGGTCTCGCTGTGCGCGCGGTCACACCCGATGTGCTGAAATCAAGCGTTTACAAACCCCGGGAGTCTCCCGCGGGTGATCACACCTTCTCCGCCACCGCCGAGATTCGCGCGATCACGACCCGACGACACACGCGCGCCCGCCCCGATGCCGAGGCCGGGTGCCTTCCCCACCGCCGGGTGCCCGGATCCGCGCCGGACGCAGCCGAATCAGTGCCAGCACGATCCTCGGCGGCACACGCGCGCGATCCGGAGCCGAGGCTCCGGCCACCCGAACGCCGGCCGCCGTAGCCGGATCGCGGAGGTGGCCGCACCACGGTCAGCGACCCCGAAGCGCCGACCCGCGCGACGTCACGCCTTCTCCGCCACCGCCAGCATCGCCCCGGTGATCACCGCGAGGTCCTCGTCGCCCGTCACGTACGGCGGCATCGCGTACACCAGGTCGCGGAACGGCCGCAGCCACGCGCCCCGCGTCGTCACGACCTCGGTCGCCACCGCCATGTCCACCGGGTGGTCGAGCTGCAGCACGCCGATCCCGCCGAGCACCCGGACGTCGATCACCGACGGGAGGTCGCGGGCCGGGGCGAGGCCGTCCAGCAGGCCCTTCTCCACGCGCGTCACGTCGGTCTTCCACGCGCCGTCCGCGAGCAGGCCGAGGGACGCGTTCGCCACCGCCGAGGCGAGCGGGTTGCCCATGAACGTCGGGCCGTGCGCGAGCACCGGCAGCGCGCCGCGCGAGATGCCGGCGGCGACTTCCGGCGTGCACAGCGTCGCGGCCATGCTCAGGTAGCCGCCGGTCAGCGCCTTGCCGAGGCACAGCACGTCCGGCGTCACCCCCGCGTGCTCCGCGGCGAACAGCGCGCCGGTGCGGCCGAACCCGGTGGCGATCTCGTCGAAGATCAGCAGCACGTCGTGCGCCTCGGTCAGTTCCCGCAGCGCGCGCAGGTAGGCGGGGTGGTGGAACCGCATCCCGCCGGCGCCCTGCACCACCGGCTCGACGATCACCGCGGCCAGTTCCCCGGCGTGCTGGGCGATCTCCGCCTCCAGGACGTCCACATAGGACTGGTCCGGCGGGGTGTCGAAGCCGGCCGGCGGCGCGGGCACGAAGACCTGCTCGGGCAGTACCCCGCGCCACAACGAGTGCATGCCGCCGTCGGGGTCGCAGACGCTCATCGGCGTGAACGTGTCACCGTGGTAGCCGCCGCGCCACGTGAGCAGCCGCCGCTTCTCCGGCAGGCCGCGGGAACGCTGGTACTGCAAGCACATCTTCGCCGCGACCTCGACCGAAACCGAGCCCGAGTCGCACAGGAAGACGTGCTCGAGCCCGTCCGGTGTCAGGTCGACCAGCGTCTTGGCGAGGGTGATCGCCGGCTCGTGCGTCAGGCCGCCGAACATCACGTGGCTCATCCGCCCGGCCTGCTCGGCGAGCGCGGCGTCGAGGGCCGGGTGCCGGTAGCCGTGGATCGCCGACCACCACGACGACATCCCGTCGACCAGCTCCCGGCCGTCCGCGAGTTTCAGCCGCACCCCGCTCGCCTCGGTCACCAGCAGCGAAGGCACCTTCGCGGGCATGGGCGCGTACGGGTGCCACACGTGCTGGGCGTCCAGGGCGAGCAGGTCGGCGGAGTCCATCCGCCGATTAAATCAGCGCAGCCGGACCGGAAGGGACTCCAGGCCGTGGATCAGGGAACTGGGCCGGTAGGCGAGCTCGTCCGGCTTCGCGTCCAGCTCGAGGTCCGGGAACCGCGCCAGCAGGCCGCCGAGCGCGATTTCGGCCTCCAGCCGGGCCAGCGGGGCCCCGACGCAGTAGTGGATGCCGTGGCCGAAGGCCAGGTGCCCGCCCGCGGCGCGCGTGACGTCGAGCTTGCCCGCCTCGGCGTAGCGCGCCTCGTCCCGGTTCGCGCCCAGCAGCGAGATCAGCACGAACTCGCCCTCCGGGATCGTCACGCCGCCCGCCTCGACCGGCGCCGTGGTGAACCGCAGGGTGGCCAGGTGGATCGGGCCGTCGAAGCGGAGGAACTCCTCGACGGCATTCGGCAGCAGCGACGGGTCTTCGCGCAGCAGGGCGAGCTGCGCCGGCTCGCGCAGCAGCGCCAGCACGCTGTTGGCGATCAGGTTGACGGTGGTCTCGTGCCCGGCGACCAGCAGCAGGAACGCCATCGACACCAGTTCGGGCTCGGACAGCGAGTCGCCGTCGTCGCTCGCGTGGACCAGGTCCGAGAGCAGGTCCTCGGCCGGCTCGGCGCGCTTCTGCGCGATCAGGCCGGTGAGGTAGCCGAACATGTTCTGCGCCGCGGCCTGCCCGGCCGCCGGCTCCGACGCGCTCAGCAGCGTCTTGGACCAGTCGGCGAACTCCGTGCGGTGCTCCGGCGCGACGCCGAGCAGCTCGCAGATCACCGTGATCGGCAGCGGCGCGGCGAAGGAGGGCAGCAGGTCGGCCCGCTCCCGCCCGGCCAGCGCGTCGAGCAGCTCGGCGGTGATCTCCTCGATCCGCGGCCGCAGCCGCGCCACGGTCCGGCCCGTGAACGCCTTGTTGACGAGCTTGCGCAGCCGCGAGTGGTCCGGCGGGTCCATGTTGAGCATGTGGTGGCCCAGCGACTCGCCGAAGCCACCCTGCGCGGCCACTTCGTCGGGCAGCTTGGCCTCGAACAGCGCGTGCGCGCGCACGTTGTCCTTCTGCAGCCGGGAATCGGCCAGCAGCGCGCGGGCCTGCGTGAAGTCCGTGACGATGTAGCAGGTCAGGCCCCGCGGCATCCGGACCAGGCGCGTGGGCCCGCCCGCGCGCAACAGTTCCGCGAACAAGTGCGCGTCCTGCGCGAAATCTTCGGCTACCTCGACCGTCGTCATACCCGTCCCCCAGGAAAATCGTCAGCGTTCGGCGAGCGCCGCCACCACCCGATCGGTGACGTCCTGCCAGTATGCCCGTTGTTCTTCGCGCTCTTCCGCGCCCGAAAGCCATTCCTGGTGGAACCGCAGCGTGGTCTTGGCCCCCGAGCCGCTCAGCCGCACCTGGACGGTGGAGTCGTGGTCCCAGTCCTGCGGCCGCCAGGTGAGCCGGACGCGGTCGCCCGCCACGAAGCTGCGGATCTCCCCGACGGTGCCGTTTTCGGTCTCGTACTCCGCGCCCGGCTCCCGCGGCAGGTCGACCCCGGGACCCAGCCAGATCGCGACGCCGTCCCGGCTGACCAGGAAGTCCCAGACCTCCGCCTCCGGGTACGGCAAGGTGCGGGAAACCCCTATGTTCCAACCGACATCGGCGGTCTTCCCCGTTGAAGAACCCAGTGAAGAAGTCATGCCCGCATCATCCCATCGGGGGACGACGAAAACCGTCCCCGGTCCGGGTGGAGGATCTGTACCCGTGCGCTACCGCCCGATTTCCCCCGCCGTTCTGGCCGAAGAGCTGACCGAGCGCATCGGCGCGCTCACGGAGCGCCCCCGGATCGCGGTCGCCGTCGACGGCGCGGACGGTGCGACGGAAACCACAGAACTCGCGGACGCCCTGGTCGAGCCGCTGCGCCTGCGCGGCCGCGCGGCCCTGCGCGTGTCCGCGCGCGACTTCCTGCGCCCCGCGTCGCTGCGCTTCGAACACGGCCGCACGAACCCCGACGCCCGCTACACCGACTGGCTCGACGTCGGTGCGCTGCGCCGCGAAGTGCTCGATCCCCTGGCCGGCGGCGGTTCCGGCGAGATCCTGCCGTCGCTGTGGGACGCCGGCCGCGACCGCGCGACCCGCGCCGCCCGCGTGCCGGTGCCCGAAGGCGGCGTCGTGATCCTCGACGGCGAGCTGCTGCTCGGCGCGGGCCTGGCCTTCGACCTGGCCGTGCACCTGTGGCTCTCCCCCGCCGCGCTGCGCCGCCGCGTGCCGGACGCCTGGGCGGTCCCGGCCTACGAACGCTACGAGGAGGAAGCGGACCCGAGCGCGCTGGCCGACGTCGTGGTCCGTGTCGACGACCCGCGGCACCCGGCGCTCTACACGCCCTGACGGGTCAGCGGACGGCGGCCACCGGGTCGCCGTCCAGCAGGCCCGACAGCCGGCCCGCCATGACGTCCCAGCGCCAGTTCCCGGTCACCCACGCGCGCCCCGCCTCGCCCATCCGGCGGGCCCGCACCGGGTCCGCGAGCAGGCTGGCGACGGTCTCCCCCAGCTGGTCGACGTCCCGGCCGTCGACGACGTGCCCGGTCACCTCGTCCAGCACGGCCTCGGGCGCGCCGCCGGAGTTGCCCGCGACCACCGGCAGGCCGGTCGCCGATGCTTCCAGGTAGACGATGCCGAGGCCCTCGACGTCGAGGCCCCGGCCGCGGGTGCGGGCCGGCATCGCGAAGACGTCCCCGGCCGTGTAGTGCGCGGGCAGCTCGGCCCACGGCACCGATCCGGTGATGACGACGTCGCGCTCGACGCCGCACTCGCGGACCAGCTCGGTCAGCCGCTTGCGGTACGGACCGCCGCCGACGATCAGCAGCGCCGCGCCGGGCACGCGTTCCTTCAGCTTCGGCATCGCGCGGATCAGCTGGTCCTGGCCCTTGCGCGGGACCAGCCGCGACACGCACACGACGGTCGGCCGGTCGCCGAGGCCGTGGCGGGCCCGGATCTCCGCGCGCGCGGCGGGATCCGGCCGGAACAGCTCGGTGTCCACACCGGACGGCAGCAGCTCCAGCCCGGCCATCGCGCCGAACGCGGCGGCGAACCGGCCGCGGGTGTAGCGGCTGACGTAGGTGACGACGTCCACGGTGTCGCCGATGCGCCGCAACGCCTGTCGCGAGCCCGGGAGCATGGACCAGCCGACTTCGTGGCCGTGCGTGGACGCCACGACGCGGCGCGCCCCGGCCTGGCGCAGCGAGTGTCCCAGCAGCGCCAGCGGCGCGGCGGCGCCGAACCAGACGGCTTCGCAGTCCCGCGCCCGCATGATCTCCTTCGCCCGGCGCAGCACGTCCGGCGTCGGCAGCATCAGCGACGTCGGGTGCCGGACGACCTCGAACGGCGCCTCGGCGTCGAACTCCTGGTGCGACCCCGTGCTCGACTCCCACGACGGCGCGTAGACGACCAGGTCGTCCGCCGGCAGCCGGGTCGCGAGGGAGTTCAGGTAGTTCTGGATCCCCCCGGGCCGCGGCGGGAAGTCGTTGGTCACGAGCAGGGTCTTGAGCACGCCCCTGAGGCTAGCGGCCTCCACCTCTTCGTTCGGGGGCCCGGGTGGCGAAGCCCCCGGCCCGAGGCGGAGCCTCGGATGACAGGACAGCGAAGGGGCGGCACCGCGTGTGCGGTACCGCCCCTTCACGAACTGCTCCGGGTCACGACGTCGGGCGTCGCGCTCCCGCGTACTGGCTCTGCAGCGGCGAGATCTTCACGACGTCACCGGTGTCGGGCGCGTGCACCATCTTGCCGTTGCCGACGTACATGCCGACGTGCGAAACGGGCGAGTAGTAGAACACGAGGTCGCCCGGCTGGAGCTGGTCCCGCGGCACCGCGGCGCCGAAGGTGGACTGCTCCCGGCTGGACCGGGGCAGGGTGATGCCGGCCTGCTTGTAGGCCCAGAGCATCAGGCCCGAGCAGTCGAACGTGCTCGGCCCGGTGGCACCCCAGACGTAGGCGCTGCCCAGCTTGCTCAGCGCGGCGTCCAGTGCGGCCTGGGCGTCCGCGGTCGGGGCCTTGAGACCCGGAGGCGCGGAGCCCGTGTCGCGCTGGGCCGCCTTGTCGAGCGCGCTCAGGCTCTTGTTGGCCGCCTTGAGCTGGTCGATCTGGTCGTTCAGCGTCTTCTGCTTGGCCTGGATGTCCGAGGTCAGCTTCGCCGCGGCGTCACGGGCGTCCGTCGCCCGCTTCGCGGCGTCGGTGGCCTTGTTCGTGGCGTCGGTGGCCTGCTGGACGGCGCCGCTGAGGTTGCCCATGGCGGCGTTCTTGTCGGTCGCGATGACCTCGAGGGCCGACGAGCGGTCCAGGAAGTCCTGCGTGGACGTGCCGGCCAGCAGCGCGGACAGCTTGTTCAGCTGGACACCGCTGGTGAACGACGCGCCGGCGAACTTGTCGACCTCGGTCTGGTACTTCTTCTCGTTCGTGCTCGCCGCGGCGGCCTGGTCCTTCGCCGCGTTGACGTCGGTGGTGGCCTTGTCGAGCTCACCCTGCTTGGCCTTCAGGTCGTCCTGGGCCTTGAGCAGGTCTTCGTTCAGCTTCTCGGCCTGTGCCGCGAGATCGCGGTACTGGGCGAGCGCGTCCGAACCGGTGGGCGGGGCTTGGAGAACGGGGATGGGGGCGGCGGTGGCCGTCGGCTGGGCCAAGGTGACGAGGGTGATCACCGAAGCCGCGGCGAGGGCACCTGACACCACGCGCCTGACTGGATGCGACTGCACGGTCGCGCGGGTCTCCTTTGCGTCTCGGCCGCCGAGGGGGACCGGCGCACGAAGAGGTCGGGGGTTCCTCTTCGCCGTTGTCCCGCCACCGCACGCGCTCTCCCCCATAAGGGAAAACCCGCGATGGTGGTTCCGGTTCCCAGCTTCCCGACAAAGCTGCGTCCGGCGGCGATCTCGCGTCGCCGCCTCATCGACGGTCATGGGCCACGAGATCTCGGACAGGTTACGAAAAGACCGCCACCACGTCCACCACCCCCGGGGCAAAAACTCTGCGTAGCGCCGCTAAACACCATCGGACCAGCACGGGAGAAAACATGTGATGGGCGTTACACGCTGGGGATATTCCCACCGCCGTTTCGACTACCGACCGTTCACCTGATCCGATCGACCACTCGGCGCGCCGACACGAAACGGCTGAGTCAGGCGGTGCGCAAAGCCGGTTCCTCGACCATTCGGAGCCGCGGCACCATCCCCGCCTCGGCCAGCGCGTCCACGGCGCGGCGCTCGTCGGCGTCCCACACCACGGCGGGTGGCGCGCCGAGCAGAACGGTCACCACACAATCGTGGCAGGAGATGCCGCGCACGACGCAGCGGTCGCAATCGACCACGACGCCTTCGATGTCGGAAACGGAAAGGTGCGAGACGTCCACTTCGGACAACTCCGGGGTGCCGGTCATGTGGTCCTCCTCACGTCGGGAACTGCTGCCCCGCACGTTAGGCGGCACCACCGACAGTTTCCGGGGCTCAGATCCGCCACAGCGGCTCCGATTCACCCGATCGGGTCCCTACGACGCCGTCGGCTCGAACTCGGCTGAGACGGCTTCCCAGCACCGCGGAGGGCTTCCGGCGCACGACCCGCGCGACCGCGCGCCGGCGCCATCTCGCCACCACTGCCTCAAGCGATTGAATGCCCGGCCCCGCGCGCGACCGGTGTCGGCCTGCCGAGGCGCGGAAAGCGTCAGACCCGGCTGAGCCGGCTCACGAGCACCGCGGACGGCGTCGGGTGCGCCCCGCCGCCGCGCACCGAGTCCGCGACCGCGCGATCCGACGTCGCGACCACCATCGGCCGGCCCGCGGGCTCGGCCGCGACGATGTTGCGGATGACGTCGTCGGCCAGCACGCCGCGGTCGGAGAACAGCACCCGGACCCCGCGGGGCACCGAGGCAGGGACCGACAGCACGCCGGCGCCGTCGAAGACCACCGTGACCTCGGCGGAGGTCCGCGCGGCCAGCGCGGAGAGCTGGTGGATCAGCCGGTCGCGCTGGTCGGCCAGGGCGAGCTCGGGATAGCCGGTCTTGGTGACGTTGTAGCCGTCGACGATCAGGTGCACGTTGGGCAGCGCGAGGTAGCGGTCCAACGTGGACACGTCGGCGATCTTGCCGCCCTGGCCCAGGCCGGAGCTCGCGCCGCGGACCATGTCCGCCGGCCGGGCCCCGCGGGCGCCGAGGGCCAGCTCGCGGCGCAGGCCGTTGACCGCGCCGTCGATCGTGTCGACGAGCAGGGCCAGCCGCACTTCATCGGCTTCGCGGGCTTCGCGGGCCGACTGCCGGGCGATGTCGGCGTCGGCGACGGCTCGTTCGGCGCGGGCGCGTTCGTTCGCGACGCGCTGGCGTTCCCGCGCGAGCTGGGCGGTGAGGGCGGCGACCTCCTTGGCCCGCGCCGAGGAATCGCGTTCGGCGTCCACGGAGGCCGATTCGGCCGCGTCCTTGGCCTGCCGCAGCTGCACGCCTTGCTCGCGAAGCCTCTTCAGGAGCTTCTCGACCTCGCCTTCGCGCTCGCCGCGGACGCTCTCGGCGGCCAGCTTCGCGTCGGCGAGCTCGGCCCGGACCTGCACGAGCTCGGTTTCGAGCCGCTGGGTACGGGCCAGGGCCGCGTCCCGCTCCGCGCGCAGGACGTTCTCCTCGGCGTTCTTCGCGACCAGCCGGACCCGGCCCGCGGCCCCGGACTCGCCGAGCAGGACGGCGGCGGCCGCCCCGGCGACCGAGTCGACGGCGTTGGGGTCGAGGGCGTCGGTCCGGTGCTCGCGCAGCCATTCGATGACGGCGGTGCGGAACTGGGACGACTCGCCCAGCGCGGTCAGCAGGGCGGCGCCGCCGAGCTTCGCGCGCTTGGCCGGCGCGAACTTGGCCACGGGCCGCAGCTGCCGGGGCACGTCGGTGTTCGGCAGCTTGGCCACGGCGGCCGCGGCGAGCTCGGCGATCCGGTCGCGGACCGGCTCTGGCAGGGCGGGCCAGGTGGCGGGTTCGGGCCGCTCCCCCGCGTCGTCGGCCGGCTCGGGGCGCGGCGCGACACCCGCGGGACCGGTGTGGTCCCCGGGCGGCTCCGGCACGAGCGGCTGCGGGTGCATCGCTCCAGGGTAGGCCCCACCCCCGGATCCCGCGTCGCACGCCATGCGAACCCCCGGTGACCGGCCGGTCGCCGAAAATTGTCGGGGGTGGCATCTAGGGTCTGCGGCCATGCGTCCGGTCCAGGCACAGCTCGCGTTCGACGAGCTCGGAACCCCGTTGCGGGACACCACTTTCGTCGTGTTCGACCTCGAGACGACCGGGGCGGCACCCGGCCCGAACGGGATCACCGAGATCGGCGCGGTGAAGGTGCGCGCGGGCGAGGTGCTGGGCGAGTTCGCGACCCTCGTGAACCCGGGGACGCCGATCCCGCCGCAGATCGTCTCGCTGACGGGCATCACCCACGCGATGGTCTACGACGCGCCGCCGATCGAGGAGGTGCTGCCGGCGTTCCTGGAGTTCATCGGCGGGTCGGTGCTGGTGGCGCACAACTCGGGCTTCGACACGTCGCACATGCGCGCGGCCTGCGAAGGGCACGGGTACGTCTGGCCGAAGGCGACCGTGGTGTGCACCGTCCGGCTGGCCCGGCGGGTCGTCCCGCGTGACGAGGTGGGCCGCTACAACCTCACGGCGCTGGCGCTGCTGTTCGGGGCGCGCACGCGGCCGACGCACCGCGCTCTCGACGACGCGCGCGCCACCGTCGACGTGCTGCACGGCCTGCTGGAGCGCGTCGGCAACCTGGGCGTCCACTCGCTCGAAGAGCTGATGGGGTACCTGCCCGAGGTCACGGTGGCCCAGCGCGCGAAGCGGCACCTGGCGGCGGACCTGCCGGCCGCGCCGGGCGTCTACCTGTTCCGGGGGCCGAAGGAGGAGGTCCTGTACGTCGGCACGGCGAAGGACCTGCGGCGGCGGGTGCGGACGTACTTCACCGGCTCGGAGGGGCGCAGCCGGATCCGGGAGATGGTCGCGCTGGCCGAGCGCGTCGACCACGTCGTCTGCGCGCACTCCCTGGAGGCCGAGGTGCGGGAGCTGCGGCTGATCGGCGCGCACCGGCCGGCGTACAACCGGCGGTCGAAGAACCGGCACCAGGGCTGGTGGGTCGGCCTGACCGACGAGGCGTTCCCGCGACTGTCGGTGGTGCGGCTGCCGCGCCCGGGGGTGCTGGGCCCGTTCCGCAACCAGGCCGACGCCCGCACGACGGCGGACACCCTGGCCGGCGCCTCGGGGCTGCGCACGTGCACCCAGCGGATCTCGCCGAAGGCCCCGAGCGGCACCCCGTGCGTCCTGGCCGAGCTGGGCCGCTGCGGAGCGCCGTGCGCCGGCCGCCAGAGCGTCGAGGCGTACGGCCCGGCGGTCGAGTCGGTCTCGGGGCTGATCGCGGGCCTCGACGGCGCCCCGCTGCGAGCCGCGGCGGCCCAGCTGGAGCGGCTGGCGGACGCCCAGCACTACGAGCAGGCGGCCCGCCACCGCGACGAGCTGGCCGGTCTGATCCGCGTCCTGGGCCGAGCCCACCGCCAGGCCGCGCTGGCCTCGATCGGCGAACTGATCGCGGCGGGCCCGGACGGCGCGGGCGGCTGGGAGCTGTCGGTGATCCGCTACGGCCGGCTGGCCTCGGCGGGCGTCGCCCGCCGAGGGGTGCCGCCGATGCCGGTGGTGGAGGCGTTGGTGGCCTCGGCGGAGACGGTGCTGCCGGACCCGGGCCCCCTGCACGGCGCGCCCCCGGAGGAGGTGGGCGTGCTGCTGAGGTGGCTGGCCCGCCCGGGAGTCCGGCTGGTCCGGACGACCCGCCCCTGGGCCGAGCCGGCGACGGTGGCCGGCTGGCGAGGGTGGCTGGACCTGGTGACGGAAGCGCATTCCCTGGAACACGTCGGCTGAGGCACCGCGGCCCACGCCTCCGGCCGGCGAGCGCACTCGCCCGGCCGGAGATGAGCTGCGGCCGGCTCCCAGCGTCGTGGCTGCTCGGACACCGGCGCGCAGCTCGGCGAATTGTCCGCCGCCCGCTTTTGGCCGAGGCGGCCACCGGCGCGGTGGCCTGGCCCGCCGCGTTGTTCACCCGCGCGAAAGGCGAAGGGCTATCGATCGAGCGGCCGCCGCAAGTGAGGGGCTACCGACCGAGCGGGCTGCGGCGGGTACGGCCCCCCAAGGGGCACCGACCGAGCGGGTCCAGCGATCCCGAGGACAGCCGCCCCGCCAAGCCGACCCTCGCTACCGCCCTCCCAAGAGGGTAGGGACCAAACAGTGCGGCGCCCCCAGCCCACCAGCGGTCGCCGACCTCCCACCCGATCTCGCCACCGGCGCCGCCCGGGCCCCTGCCCTCCCAAGCGGTACGGACCGAGCGGGTCCAGCTAGCCCAGCCCCGAGCCGGCGCCCTCCCGAGGGGTACCGACCAACAGCACAGCGACCCAGTCCACCAGCGATCGCGGCCACTCACCCCGATCTCGCCACCGGCACCACCCGGCCACCGCCATCCCGAGCGCACTGACCGAGCGGGTCCAGCGACCCCAACCCACCAGCGGTCGCCGACCTCCCACCCCGATCTCGCCACCGGCGCCACCCGGGCAACCGCCCTCCCAAGGGCACCGACCGAGCGGGTCCAGCGACCCCAACCCACCAGCGGCCGCCGACCTCCCACCCCGATCTCGCCACCGGCGCCACCCGGGCCACCACCCTCCCAAGCGGTACGGACCAAGCCGGTCCAGCTAGCCCAGCCCCGGGCCACCGCCCTCCCGAGCCGACCCTCGCCGTCCGCGCCGCCCATCGGCAGGCGCCCGCCCGCTGTTCCGCGCCGAGTCAGACCGGCCACTCCGCGTCGGGCTCACTAGGATCGCGGGCGATACCCGCAGACGAGTCTTGGAGGACCCAGGTGATCACCGCGATCGTGTTGATCCAGGTAGAGGCGGACGCGATCCCGGACGCCGCGCAGGCGATCGCCGACCTCGACGGGGTCGGGGAGGTCTACTCGTGCGCCGGGGACGTCGACCTCATCGCCACCGTGCAGGTCTCCGCGCACGAGGAGCTGGCCGAGCTGATCCCCGGGCGGATCGGGAAGGTGGCGGGCGTCCTGAACACCGTCACGCACATCGCGTTCCGCTCCTACTCCCGCGCCGACACCGAATCGGCCTTCTCGATCGGCGCCGAGGAGTGAGCGACCTCCCGGAGGAGCTGGCCGCCGCGCTCGCGGCGGCCCCGGACGCGGCGGCGCTCTACGAGGCGCTGCCGCCCTCCCACCAGCGGGAATACACAAAATGGGTCGCCGAGGCCAAGAAGCCGGAGACCCGGGTCTCCCGGGCCGGGAAGACCGTCACGAGACTGCGAGAACGCTGAAGGCCACCTTCCGGATCGGAAGGTGGCCTTCAGCGTCAGTACCGCTCAGTGCTCGGAGTGCTTGGACGCCGTCTCGGCGCTCTCGATCTCCGCGCGGGTGTGGCCGTTGCCGTTCGCGTGGCCATTGCCATTCGAATGCCCGTTGCCGTTGGAGTGCCCGTTGCCGTGCGCCCGCTGCAGCGCGGTGGTCTCCTCGGCCGGGTCCGGCGACCAGAACGTGCCCGGCACGGCGTGGCCCGCCGAACCCAGCTTGTTCATCTTCTTCGGTACGGACGCGCCCTGGTACTCGAGCGGGATCGCGTGGCCGTGGCTGTCTACGCCGCCGAGCGGCTGGTGGATCTCGATGAACTCACCGTGCGGCAGCCGCTTGATGATGCCCGTCTCGACACCGTGCTCCAGCACCTCGCGGTCGGCCCGCTGCAGGCCCAGGCAGAGCCGGTAGGTGAGGTAGTAGGCGACCGGCGGCACGAGCAGGACGCCGATGCGCCCGGCCCACGTCGTCGCGTTCAGGGAGATGTCGAACTGGTCGGCGATGATGTCGTTGAAGCCCGACAGCTCGATCACCATGAAGAAGCCCAGCGCCATCGCGCCCAGCGCCGTGCGGACCGGGACGTCCCGGGGCCGCTGCAGCAGGTTGTGGTACGCGGTGTCCTTGGACAGCTTCCGCTCGATGAACGGGTAGCTGATGAACAGGCCGATCAGGATCGGCATGCCGACCGCGCCGGGGAAGAACACCGCCGGGATCGTGTAGTTCCCGAGGTAGACCTCCCACGCCGGCCAGATCCGGAGCATGCCGTCGGCCCAGGCCATGTACCAGTCGGGCTGGGACCCCGCCGAGACCTGCGCCGGGTTGTACGGGCCGAAGTTCCACACCGGGTTGATCTGGAACAGGCCCGACATGAGCGCCAGCACGCCGATGACCAGCGTGAAGAACGCGCCGCCCTTGAGGGCGAAGTACGGCATGATCCGCACGCCGACGACGTTGGTCTCCTTGCGGCGCACACCCGGGAACTGCGTGTGCTTCTGGTACCAGACCAGCGCCAGGTGCGCCCCGACCAGGGCGAGCATGATGCCCGGCAGCAGCAGGATGTGCAGCGTGTACAACCGCGGGATGATCTGATCGCCGGGGAACTCCCCACCGAACAACGCCCAGTGGATCCACGTACCGATCACCGGCACCGACAGCACGATCCCCGACAACGTCGCCCGGATCCCGGTACCGGAGAGCAGGTCGTCCGGCAGCGAATACCCGAAGAACCCCTCGAAACAACCCAGGACCAGCAGCAGACCACCGATCACCCAGTTGGCCTCACGCGGCTTGCGGAACGCGCCGGTGAAGAACACCCGCAGCATGTGCACCGCCATCGACGCGACGAAGATCAGCGCCGCCCAGTGGTGCAGCTGCCGCATGAACAGCCCACCGCGGACGTCGAAGGAGATGTCCAGCGTCGTGCGGAACGCCTGCGACATCTCCAGGCCCTGCATGTTCTTGAAACTGCCGTGGTAGACGACCTCCTGCATGGAGGGGTCGAAGAACAGCGTCAGGTACACCCCGGTCAGCAGCAGGATGATGAAGCTGTAGAGCGCGATCTCGCCGAGCAGGAACGACCAGTGGGTCGGGAACACCTTGTTCATCTGGTGCCGCAGGCCCTTGGCCAGGCGGTAGCGCTGATCGGCGTTGTCCGCGGCGTCGCCCACCGCCCGCTCGATCGCGCTCGACCCCTTGGTCGGCGTGGTGAGTGAACTCATGACTTACGCTCCCAAAAGGCCGGACCGATGGCCTCGATGAAGTCGCCTCGCGCGATCAAGTATCCCTCTTCGTCCACCGTGATCGGTAGTTGGGCCAGCGGACGGGTCGCCGGACCGAAAATCGGCTTGGCGTAGTGGAGGGCGTCGAACTGCGACTGGTGGCACGGGCACAGGATGCGGTTGGTCCGCTGCTCGTACAGGGAGGTCGGGCAACCGACGTGGCTGCAGATCTTCGTGTACGCGTACAGGTCGCCGAAGTTGAAGTCCTCCTGGCCGGACCGCTTGACCACCTTGGCGGCGTCGGTCGGGCGCAGGCGGATCAGCATGACCGGGTTGTCGACCCGGGTCAGCGCGGCGGCCAGCAGCTCCGGCTTGTCCTTCTCGGAGTCGCGGTACGGGAACACCGTCTCCATCGCGCCGGCGTCGAGGTCCTCGGCCTTGACCAGGCTCGCTTCCTGGCCCTCTTCCAGCGGCTTGCCGGTGTTGCGGCGCAGGTAGACCTTCTCGCCGGGGAAGTTCGGCTGCCAGCCGGTGTGCCAGAGGGAGTCGCGGCCCTCGGTGTCCTTCCACGGGTTCTTGATGAACGACGCGAGCGGCAACGCGGCGGCCGCGAGGCCCAGCGTGCCGGCCCCGGCGATCGCCGAGCGCTTGATCAGCGACCGGCGGGCGATGGTGCTGCGGCTCCCGGCGTCGGCCAGGTGCGCGAGGATCGTGGCGCGGTCGACCTCGGCCGAGCCCGCGCCGTCACCGTCGTGGCGCTCCTGCACCGAGACCTCGGCGGGCACGAACTTCTTCGTGTACAGGATCACTCCGATGCCCAGGCCGAGGATAGCCAGGCCGAGCGTGAGCCCCAGCATCGGGGTGTACAGGCTGTACCAGAAGTGGCCGCTCTCGTTGTCCGGCGCCTCGTACTGCCACGGCCACCAGATCAGCGAGACGACGAAGCCCAGCCCGGCCACGGCGGACAGCGCGAACCAGAACGCCACCAGGCGTTCGGCGCGCTTCTCCGCCCGGGTGCCCTCCACGGGCCACGGGGTCGGGTATTCGGCGATCTCGACGCCGTCGAGCTGACCGCCCAGCTTCAGCAGCTGGTCACGGTCCATCTCAGCCAGCTCCGCCTCCGACGGCGGCTTAGGCCCCTCGGCACTCATGCCTTCGATCCAATCCACAACGTCACGCCGATCAGCGCGGCGATCCCGACGATGAAGGCGATGACGCCCTCGGAGGCGGGGCCGACCCCGCCGAGGCCGTTACCACCCGGGTCATTGTTGCCGTCGGACACCGACTTCACGTAGGCGACGATGTCCTTCTTCTCCTCCGGCGACAGCTGCCGGTCGGAGAACTTCGGCATGTTCTGGGGGCCGGTGAGCATGGCGGTGTAGATCTGCTCTTCGCTGGCCGGGTCCAGGTTCGGCGCGTACTTGCCCGCCGACAGCGCGCCACCGCGGCCGGTGAAGTTGTGGCACGAGGCGCAGTTGAGGCGGAACAGCTCGCCACCGCGGGCCGGGTCGCTGCCGCGCAGGGCCTCGCCCTTCTCCGCGGGACGCTGGGCGCCGCCGCCGTGCGCCTGGATGAAGGCGCCGACCGCGTCGATCTCGGCCTCGCTCAGCTTCGGCGGCTTGCGCTCGACCTGCGCCTCCTGGCGCGCGGCGGGCATGCGGCCCGAAGAAGTCTGGAAGTACACCGCGGCGTCACCGATGCCGATGAGGCTCGGGCCGCGGTCCTGCACGCCTTCGAGGTTCGCGCCGTGGCACGCGATGCAGGTGTTGTTGTAGACCTGCTCGCCGAGGCGCAGCTGCGCCGGCGTGCCCTGGGCCTGCGCGGTCTGCGGCTCGGGGGCGAACACGGCGTACAGGGCGCCGGCGCCCACCAGCGCGATACCGAGCGCGAGCAGGCCGGCGAACCGCCTCCGCAGCTTCGACCGCGCGCGGTAGCCGCGCTCCGAGGATTTGGTGCTGGTGGTCATCTTGCGGCAACCCTTGCTGTCAGTTCAGGCCGATGGTGAAGGTGGTGGCGGCTGGGTGCGGCTGCCTCATGGCAGGAGGTAGATCACACCGAAGAGGCCGACCCACACGATGTCGACGAAGTGCCAGTAGTAGGACACGACGATCGCCGACGTGGCCTGAGCGGGCGTGAACTTGCTCAGCTTGGTGCGGATGAGCAGGTACACGAAGGCGATGAGCCCGCCGATGACGTGCAGGCCGTGGAACCCGGTGGCGAGGTAGAAGACCGTGCCGAACGGGCCGGACGGGATCGTCATCCCCTCTTCGACCAGGTTGTGGTACTCGTTGGCCTGGCCGCCGACGAAGATGGCGCCCATGATCAACGTGATGATGTACCAGCGGCGCAGGCCGTAGACGTCACCGCGCTCGGCGGCGAACACGCCGAACTGGCAGGTCAGCGACGAGAGCACCAGGATCACCGTGAACGGGATCGCGTACCCCACGTTGAGGTGGAACGGCTCGTCGTGCAGCGGTGGTGGCCACGCGCCGGTTGAGTTCTGCGCCTTGACGGTGAAGAACATCGCGAAGAGTCCGGCGAAGAACATCAGTTCGCTGGACAGCCACACGATGGTGCCGACACTGACCATGTTCGGCCGGTTCAGCGAGTGAACCCGCTGACTGATGGTGGGAGCTGCCGTTGTCACGGATCGCATTATGTCCTCCCGCACCGCCGTCCCGCCGGGTGGGTCCACGGCAAGTCGCGTGCGGAGCCGATCACACCCCCGGCGGAGAAAGGTGAGAGCTACTCATGGGTTTACTCGACCGGCTGCGTGACCTGGTCAAGAAGGGCGAAACCGCTGTTCTGACGCCTGATACGCCCGGGTTGAAGATCGTCGCCGAGGCCTTCGACCCGGTCGTCGCGGACTCCGCCGTACTCGCCGGTTCACCCACCTGGGTCAGCACGGCACCGGCCGTTCTGCGGCACCACCTGCTGCTGCCGCCGGGCCGGCTCGCCGAGGCGGCGTCGATCCTCGCCCAGGACGGCTACGACCTGCGAGAAGAGTCACCCGAAGGGGATCGCTCGCGGGTGCACGCGGTGCGCGTCCAGGTCCTCGACGCGCTCCACTGCGCCCAGGAACGGTCCCGGATGGCGGGCCTCGCGCAGCGGCTGGGCGGCGACGCGCTGGGCTGGGACGCGCTCCAGCCGGAGGCGCCCGCGTGATGTCGGTCTCGGCCGATACGATCGGTGCGAGTAGAGCTTTGACAACGACGGAGGCGTGCTCAATATGGCCGAGCGGGCGATGCGGGTCCTGGTGTTCAGCCACAAGGCGGAGGTGCGCGAGGCGATCGTGAACGCGGTCGGCCGGCGGCCCGCCGCCGACGTGGGCCGCGTGGAGTACGTCGAGGCGGCCGGCATCGCGGACGTGCTGTCCGAGGTCGACGCCGGGAACGTCGACCTGGCGATCCTCGACGGCGAGGCGCAGCCCACCGGGGGCATCGGGCTGTGCCGCCAGCTGAAGGCCGAAATCGGGGTGGGGGCGGGCCGGGCCGGTAAAAACACAGTCTGCCCGCCGATCGTGGTGGCGGTGCGGCGGCGGGACGACCGGTGGCTGGCCACCTGGTCGCAGGCGGACGCCGTGCTGGTGCACCCGCTGGACCCGCTGACCGCCGCGGAGACCGTCGCCGACGTGCTGCGCGCGCGACGGGTCCCCGTCGTGAACGGCTGAGCCCGGTGACCACCCCGGTCCCCCGCACCTGGCCACCCCTGCTCAAGCAGCTCATCGCGCGGGTCGACCTGTCCGAGGACGACACGGCGTGGGCGATGGACCAGATCATGAGCGGCGCGGCGAGCCCGGCCCGGATCGCCGGGTTCGCGGTGGCGTTGCGCGCCAAGGGCGAGACGCCCGCGGAGATCGCCGGCATGGCCGCGACGATGCTGGCGCACGCGCGCCGCGTCGAGCTGGACGGGCCGGCGGTGGACATTGTCGGCACCGGCGGTGACGGCTCGAACTCCGTGAACATCTCGACGATGGCGACGATCGTCACGGCGGCGGCGGGCGCGCCGGTGGCCAAGCACGGCAACCGCAGCGCGTCGTCGAAGTCCGGGGCGGCCGACGTGCTGGAGACCCTCGGCGTGCGGATCAGCCTGCCGCCGGAGGAGGTGCAGCGCAGCCTCACCGAGGTCGGCGTCGGGTTCTTCCTGGCGTCGGCGTTCCACCCGGCGCTGCGCCACGCGGGCCCGGTGCGGTCCGAGCTGGGCGTGCCGACGACGTTCAACCTGCTCGGCCCGCTGACCAACCCGGCCCAGCCGGGCAGCGCGCTGATCGGCTGCGCGTACCAGGACAAGACCCGGGTGCTGGCCGAGGTGTTCGCCCGGCGCGGCACGCGGGCCCTGGTGGTCCGCGGCGACGACGGCCTCGACGAGATCACCACCACGACGACGTCGACGGTCTGGGTGGTCGACGGCGGCGAGGTCACCGAGCGCGGCCTCGACCCGTTGGACGTGGGGATCCCCCGCGCGACGGCGGAGGACCTGCGCGGCGGCGACGCGGCGGCGAACGCGGAAGTGGTCCGCGAACTGGTGGGCGGCAAGCCGGGCCCGGTCCGCGACGCGGTCCTGATCAACGCCGCGGCGGCCCTGGCGGCCTTCACGGGCTTCTCGGCGTCCCTGGAAGACGATCTGCGAGCGGGCCTGGTGCGCGCGGCCGAGGCGATCGATTCCGGGGCCGCGGCGGCCCTGCTGGACCGCTGGATCGCGTTCCAGTAGCCGGACGGCGTCAGCCGCGGAAGGCCGTGCGGTACGAGGTCGGGCTCGTCCCCCGCAGCCGGGTGAACTGGTGCCGCAACGCCGCCGCGGACGCGTAACCGCACGCCACCGCGATGTCCTCCACCGACAGCCGGCCCTCCTCCAGCAGGGCCTGGGCGCGGTCCAGCCGGCGCTCCGTCAGCCAGCGGTGTGGCGTCGTGCCCGTCGCCGCCGAGAAGCGGCGGAGGAACGTGCGCTCCCCCAGGCCGCTTCGGCGGGCCAGCTCCGCCACCGTGAACGGCTGGTCCAGCCGCCGCTCCACCCATTCCAGTGCTTCGGCCACCACCGAGTCGTCCGGCAGGGACGGGACCGGGGCCTGGACGAACTGGGCCTGGCCGCCCGCCCGGAAGGGCGCCGCCACCATCCGGCGGGCCAGCGTGGTCGCCGCCGTCACGCCGCGCAGGCGGCGGACCAGGTGCAGGCACAGGTCGACCGCCGCGACCGTGCCCGCGCTGGTCAGGACGCCGTCGTCGTCGGCGTACAGCGCCTGGGGATCCACGAGCGCCGTCGGGAACTTCTGCCGGAACTCCGCCTCGTACACCCAGTGGACCGTGCAGCGGCGGCCGTCGAGCAGGCCCGCGTACCCCAGTGTGAACACGCCCGCGCAGAACCCCGCCACCCACGCGCCGCGCGCGGCCGCGTCGCGCAGGACGTCCAGCACCGGGGACGGCGGCGGTGCCGTCCGGGGCGCGCACGTCGGCACGATCAGCAGGTCCGCCGACGCCGCGAAGGACAGGTCCGCCAGCCCGGACAGGCCGAAGCCCGACCAGCTGGCGACCGGCGCGCCGGCCGGGGAGCAGACGGCGAAGTCCCAGCCTTCGATGCCGTCCGCGCTGCGGTCGGTGCCGAACACCTCGCACGCGACGCCCAGCTCGAACGGCGAAACGTGGTCGGCGAGCACCACCGCGACCCGGTTGACGTCCATCGGCCGAGTGTGTCACAAGTTTTGCGGCCGTTGTCATCTCTGACACTGGTCGGCCGGCGCGCGCGGGACGAACCTGGTCCGCATGATGAATTCGGAAACCCGCCCGCTGCTCCAGTGGACCGCGGCGATGGCGATGTCCGGGACGATCGGCGCGGTCGTCCTGGAAAGCGGTGCCGCGGCCCCGGCCGTCGCGTTCGCCCGCTGTTTCGTCGGCGGGACGCTGCTCGTGCTCTGGTGCCTCGCGCGCGGCTGGCTGCAGGCCTGGCGGCCGACGCGCCGCGACCTCGGCCTGGCCGTGCTGGGCGGGCTGTTCCTGGTCGGGAACTGGGTGCTGCTGTTCGCCTCGTACGCGCTGTCGTCGATCTCGGTCAGCACGGTCGTCTACCACACCCAGCCGCTGATCCTGGTCGGCTTGGCGGCGGCGTTCCTGGGCGAGAAGTTCGCGAAGAGTCACCTGATCCGGGCCGGGATCGCGTTCGGCGGCGTGGCGCTCATCTCACTGTCGGCCCACGGCGAGGACGGCAAGCCGGTGCAGCTCGCGGGAATCGCCCTCGCCCTCGGCGCGGCCGTGCTCTACGCCGGCGCGTCCTTCGTCGCGAAGCAGCTGAAGCACGTCCGCCCGCACCTGCTCGCGGCCGTGCAGACCACGGTCGGCGCGCTGCTGCTGGCGCCCGTGCTGCTGATCACGCCGCTGCCGTCGACGACGTCGGGGCTGCTCTGGCTGGTGCTGCTCGGGACGGTGCACACGGCCCTGATGTACGTGCTGATCTACGCCAGCATCGGCAAGCTGCCCACGACGACGGTGGCGCTGCTGTCCTACGTCTACCCGGTGGTCGCCGTGCTGGTCGACATCGCTTTCTACGGCCACCGCCCGACCTGGCCCGAGGCCGTCGGCATGCTCGCGGTGCTGGCCGCCGCGCTGGCCCCGCAACGCACGAAAACCGGCCGCCACACTGTCGAGCAGCGTGACGGCCGGTCAGCGGAACTCGAGGTCAGTCGTGCGACGGACCCGTGTGGTACTCGAACACCAGGCCGCCGATCGTGATCAGCAGCGCGACGAGCGCGATGACGAGGAGCCAGATGTGGAAGAACGCCAGGGCGAGGGCGGCCAGGGCGGCGGTGGCCGCCATGCTGACCGGCCAGTAGCTGCCCGGGCTGAAGAAGCCCAGCTCACCGGCGCCGTCGCTGATCTCGGCGTCTTCGCGGTCTTCGGGGCGCGGTTCGATGCGGCGGGCGACGAACTGCATGTAGCTGCCCGCGAGGAACGCGAGGCCACCGGTGAGGAACAGCGAAACGATGCCGACCGGCTCGGGTCCGTGGGTGGCGGCCAGTGCGGTCCACACCCAGTACACGGCCGCCATGAACACGGCGAAGCTCGCCACGATGAAGAAGATTCGCGCTTCGACCTTCATGGGTCTTTCCTACTCCTGTTATCGCTCTTCAGGGGGTCCGGGTGGCGGAGCCCCCGGCCCGGGGCGGAGCTCCGGTTGGCACAGTCGCCGGGCGTCAGTTCGACGCGGTCCGCGCCGTGCGGTCGGTGTTGAACGGCTGGGTGGTGACCGCGTGCGGGGTGCACAGCTCGCCGCAGTTCATCTTCGTCAGCGCCTCGGACGCGGTGAACGTCTGGTTCGTGGCCGGGTTCACCTGCTTGCGCAGCGCGATGTACTGGTCGTACTTGTCCGCCGACAGCGCCCGGACCTCGAAGTTCATCACCGAGTGGTACGTGCCGCACAGCTCCGCGCACCGGCCGACGAAGGAGCCTTCGCGGTCGATCTTGTTCTGGAAGGAGCTGTCCTGGTTGTTCTTGTCCGGGTTCGGCATGACGTCGCGCTTGAAGTGGAACTCGGGCACCCAGAAGGAGTGGATGACGTCGGTCGAGATCAGGTCGTACTGGATCGTCTTGCCGACCGGCAGCACCAGCAGCGGGATCTCGCCGGACGAGCCGACCGTGCTGACCTGGCCGCTGCCGTCGGGCTTCGCGGCGCTGGGGTCCTCGTACTTGAACTCCCAGTTCCACTGGAACGCCACGACCTGGACCTTGACGTCCGGGTTCGGGATCTTGTCCAGGACCTTCGACTCCGTCGTCGCGGTGAAGAAGAACAGGACGCAGACCATGATCGTCGGGACGACGACCGTGAACAGCTCGAGCGGGATGTTGTACTGGAACTGCCGGGGCAGCTCCTCCGGCTCGCCGTCGACCGTCTTCTTCTTGCGGTGGAACGTCGCGGTCCAGAAGATCAGGGCCCAGACGATGACGCCGACGACGAGCGCCGCGACCACGGTCCAGGTCCAGAGGTTCCGCATCTCGTTCGCCTGCTCGGTGACACCCACCGGCCAGCCGAACCGCAGGATCTCGTCGCCGGAGCAGCCCGTCGCGGTCAACGCGACCAGCACGGCCAGCGCGGCTACGCGCACGGTCCGCTTACCCAGGGTGCGCTCGGGTTTTCCCACTGCGCCTCGCCCTTTCACCCAGAGCCTCCTACGACCGATCTTTGTGACAGGTGCGGAGCCTAGCCGAGTTGGCGCGCTCCGCTGACCAAGGGGTAACCCTCGACGCGCGTGGTACGCGCCACGTGGGCGCCCCGGCCCGGACTCGCGTGTCGTCCGCCACGGCGCGCCCGGCATACTGGGCGCTTCCCAGCCCCGCGAAGACCCCCTGAAGGTGTGTGAGTACCCGTGTGCGGCCTGCTTGGACTGATCTGCGCGACCGAGACCGGCGCGGCGAACGCGCGTGACGCCGTCGGCGCGGCCATGCGCTGCCAGCGCCACCGCGGCCCCGACGAGCAGGACACCTGGGCCGACGCCGAGGTCGTCTACGGCTTCAACCGGCTGGCGTTCATCGACGTCGAGCACTCCCACCAGCCCCTGGTCTGGGGGCCGCCGGAGGCGCCGGGCCGGTACACGATGAACTTCAACGGCGAGATCTACAACTACGAGGACCTGCGGGCCGAACTCGCCGAGAAGCACGGGGCGAAGTTCGAGACCGAGGGTGACGGCGAGGCGATCGTCGCCGGCTACCACTACCTGGGCGCCGCGTGGGTCGAGAAGCTGCGCGGGATGTTCGCCTTCATGATCTGGGACTCGCAGGAGAAGCGGGTCTTCGGCGCGCGCGACCCGTTCGGGATCAAGCCGCTGTTCTACTCGGCAGGCCCCGGCGGCGTGGCGTTCTCCAGCGAGAAGAAGAGCCTGCTGGAGCTGTCGGACACCCTCGGCGTCGGGCAGGAGCTGGACCGCAAGGCGCTGCAGCACTACCTGGTCCTGCAGTACGTGCCCGAGCCCGAGTCGCTGCACACCGCGATCCGCCGCGTCGAGTCCGGGACGTCGTTCGAGGTGGTCCCCGGCGGTGAGGTGAAGTTCACCCGGTACTTCCACCCGCAGTTCGCCACGAAGGCGGTCAACGGGCCCGCCGAAGCAGAGGCGCTGTACGAGCGCATCGCCGATGTGATGCGCGACTCGGTCGGCAAGCACATGATCTCCGACCCCGACGTCACGGTCGGCGCGTTCCTCTCCGGCGGCATCGACTCCACCGCCACCGCCACGCTGGCCAAGGAGCACAACCCGAACCTGATCGCGTTCACCACCGGGTTCGAGCGCGAGGGCTACTCCGAGGTCGACGTCGCCGCCGAGTCGGCCGCCGCGATCGGCGTGAAGCACGTCGTCCGCACGGTCACCGCGGACGAGATGATGGAGGTGCTGCCGCTCATCGTCTGGTACCTCGACGACCCGGTGGCCGACCCGGCGCTCGTGCCGCTCTGGTTCATCGCGCGCGAAGCCCGCAAGCACGTCAAGGCGGTCCTTTCGGGTGAAGGCGCCGACGAGCTGTTCGGCGGCTACACGATCTACAACGAGCCGATTTCGCTGGCGCCGTTCGAGAAGATGCCGGGCGGCATGCGGAAGCTGATCGGCAAGGTCTCCACGAAGATCCCGGAGGGCACCCGCGGCAAGGACCTGCTGCGCCGCGGCGCGCTGCCGCTGGAGGACCGCTACTACGGCAACGCCCGCAACTTCCGCGACGACCAGCTGCGCCGCGTGCTCAAGACGTACCAGGAAGGCGTGGGCTTCAAGGACGTCACCGCGCCCTGGTACGACGTCTCGCGCGGCTGGGACCCGGTCGCCCGGATGCAGCACGTCGACCTCTACACCTGGCTGCGCGGCGACATCCTCGTCAAGGCGGACAAGGTGACCATGGCGAACTCCCTGGAGCTGCGGGTGCCGTTCCTGGACGCCGAGGTGTTCAAGGTCGCCGCTTCCATCCCGCTGGACCAGAAGCTGGCGCACAACACGACGAAGTACGCGCTGCGCCAGGCACTCGCCAAGATCATCCCGGCGCACGTGCTGAACCGCCGCAAGCTCGGCTTCCCGGTGCCGATCCGGCTGTGGCTGCGCAACGAGATGTACGACTGGGCCAAGGGCATCATCAACGATTCGCGGACCGAAGAGCTGCTGGACAAGAAGGCCATCCTGGCCCTGCTGGAGGAGCACAAGGCAGGCCAGCTGGACCGCAGCCGCCAGCTGTGGGCGCTGATCGTGTTCATGCTGTGGCACGGCATCTTCGTGGAGCACCGGATCAAGCCGGAGATCCCGGAGCCGGTGTACCCGGTCAAGCTCTGACCGTCCATTGTAGACAGTGTGTCCCGCGCGCGGGACATGCGAAAGGGCTCCTCGCCGAGGCGGGGAGCCCTTTCGCGTCGGGTCAGTGCCACCACTGCCGGGTGCCGCCGGCCACGAAGTCCCACAGGTCGGGCCTTGTCGCCGTCGGTGAAGAGCCGTTCTGGTCCGGTTCGAGGCAGCGGTCGTTCCACCCGCTCCGCAGCACGGAGGCGGGGTGGTCCGGATCGGCCGCGCCGGCCGGCGGTGCGATGACTTCTTGACGGTCACGGTTTCCCGCTCCGGGTCGAATCCCCGCGGAGGACCGGCAGCGGCCCGCGGGCCGCTGCCGGAGTTCCCCTGGTGGAGCCGTCCGATCCCCTCTCGGCCGCCTCTTCGGCCATTCTCCGTACCGGACGGGGCGTCGTCGAGCGGTTCAACGCCAGACGCAAACCCCCAGGTCAGGCGCACGAAAAGGCCCCCTCGCCGGCGGGCGAGGGGGCCTTTCGAGGACAGCGCGTCAGACGGGCAGGACCACCGAGATCTCGTCGGCCGCGTCCGGGCCGAAGGCCTCGCCGATGCGGGCGAGCGCGTCGGCGCGGTCGAACGTCCACTCCTGGGTGCCCACGGTCTCCAGCACCAGCACGGCAACGAGCGAGCCGAGCTGGGCGGCGCGTTCGACGTTGAGACCGCCGTCGAGACCCGCCAGGAAGCCCGCGCGGAAGCCGTCGCCGACACCCGTCGGGTCGGCCTTGGCCCGCTCGGGCACCGCGCCGATCTGCAGGGCGACGCCGTCCTTGCCGACGATCTCGACGCCCTTCTCCCCCAGCGTCGTGATGCGCACGCCGACCTGCTCGAGGACGTCGGCCTCGGTCCAGCCGGTCTTCTGGAGCAGCAGCTCCCACTCGTAGTCGTTGCTGAACAGGTACTTCGCGCCCGCGACGAACGCCCGCGCCTGCTCCCCGGTCATCCGGGCCAGCTGCTGGGACGGGTCGACGGCGAAGGTGAAGCCGCGCTGGCGGCACTCCTCGGCGTGGCGGACCATGCCCTCCGGGTCGTCCGGGCTGATCAGCACCAGGCTCAGCGCGCCGGCGCGTTCGGCGATCGGCGCCAGCTCGATGTTGCGGGACTCCGCCATCGCGCCCGCGTAGAACGTCGCGATCTGGCAAAGGTCCTCGTCCGTCGTGCAGACGAACCGCGCGGTGTGCGCGGTCTCCGACACGTGCACACCCGAGGTGTCGACCCCGTGCCGCTCCAGCCAGGAGCGGTAGTCGGCGAAGTCGGCGCCGACCGCGCCCACCAGCACCGGCTTGACGCCCAGCATGCCGAGGCCGAACGCGATGTTCGCGCCGATCCCGCCGCGCCGGACCACGAGGTCGTCGGCGAGGAAGCTCAAGGACACCCGGTGCAGCTGCTCGGCCACCAGCTGTTCGGCGAATCTCCCCGGGAAGTGCATGAGGTGGTCGGTTGCGATACTGCCGGACACTGCGATCCTGGCCTTGTCTGCCACCGGCTGCTCCTTTGTGGTCGACCTCACGGCAAACGGCGCGAACCTACCCCCGGGTCGTGCCCCATCCGGGTTGTTCGCGCGCACCACCCGACACTACCGGCTGGTACTCCTTCTCCAGTCGAGTCGCGATCAATAGCGTTACGAATCGTGAACGCCGTCACCGAACCCGAGACCCTGTCCGAGCTGATCGCCGACTGCGCCCTCATCCCGACGACGCTGCGTGCCGGCAACGTGCCGCTGCCGCGCGTCGAGGCGCCGCCGTGGCAGGTCGACGAGGCGTGCCACGCCCAGGTCGCGGAGCTCGACGCGTACGTCTGAGCCCGCCCCCGCGAGTCCGCAGCAACGAAGAAGGCCCCGTCCTCCGTTCGGAGGCGGGGCCTTCTCGCGTGTTGCTCGGACTCGGCGGCGAGACTCAGTGGAACGAGTCGCCGCAGGCGCAGGAGCCGGTCGCGTTCGGGTTGTCGATCGTGAAGCCCTGCTTCTCGATCGTGTCCACGAAGTCGATGACGGCTTCCGAGACGTACGGGGCGCTCATCCGGTCCACGGCGACCTTGAGGCCGTCGAAGTCGCGGAACAGGTCACCGTCGAGCGTGCGCTCGTCGAAGAACAGCTGGTAGCGCAGGCCCGCGCAGCCACCGGGCTGGACGGCGATGCGCAGGTGCATGTCGTCGCGGCCCTCCTGGTCGAGCAGGGCCTTCGCCTTGGCAGCCGCGGTGTCGGTCAGCGTGACGCCGTGGGTCTCCTCGGCGGTCTCGGCCTGCGTCGCGCCGGCGTGCTCAGCGGTCGTCATGGCACTCCTCATAGGTTCGAACTCACTGCGGATACTCCTGGTGCCCTACGTCCAACACCCGGTGCGTCCGATCTGTTCCCCCTCCATGGTCGCACATCGATCGACCTGGTGAACGGCGGCGTGACGCCTGCAATACCCTGATGACGTGAGGTTCCTGCGCCGAAGCACCACAGACACCGCCGCCGACGAGCCGGCCACGACCGAAGCCGTCGACGTCGGCGGCAAGTCGTTCACGCCCGGTAAGGGCAAGGCCACGCCCAAGCGGCGGGAGGCGGAGGCGAAGCGCCGCGGCCCGGTCGCGCCGCCGCCGACCACCATGCGTGAGGCGATGAAGCGCAACAAGGAGCTGCGCAAGGCGAACCCGCAGACGAAGGAAGACCGCCGCGCCGCGGCGAAGGCCCGCCGCGACGCGATGATGCGGGGCGACGACAAGGCCCTGCTCCCGCGTGACCGCGGGCCGGTCAAGGCGTACGTCCGCGACCTGGTCGACACCCGGCGCAACCTGCTCGGCCTGTTCATGCCGCTGGCGATCGTGGTGTTCATCGGGCTGTTCATCTTCCAGACCAACCCCGCCTACGCCCGGCTTTCGGAGTACTTCACCTTGTTCACGATGGTGATGCTGATCGTGATGGCCTTCGAGGGGTTCACCAACGGCCGCAAGATCACGAAGCTGGTGCGGGAGAAGTTCCCGAAGGAGACGGTGAACGGCCGGTCGCTCGGCTGGTACGCGTTCGTCCGGGCGAGCCAGATCCGGCGGCTGCGGGTGCCGAAGCCGCGGCTCAAGCCGGGGGACCCGATCCCGAACTGAGCGGTTCCGGGAAGCCGGGTGAGACGCGTCTCACCCGGCTTTTTGCTGTTCTGGGAGCGGTCAGCCGACCTCGACCGCCGTTCGGGCCACGAACTCAACGGCTTTCCCGACCGAGGCGGCAGCGAGTTCGTCGACCTGGCCGGTGTCCGCCGCCTCCCGGATCCGCCGCACCGCCGCCAGGGCCTGCTCGGCCATCTCGACGATTCCCGGCTCACCCACCCGGACCTGCCCTCGATGAGCGAATTCCTCCGCCCGCCTAGCCGCGCGCCTGCCGAAGAACTGGGTGGTGAGTACGCCGCTGAGCGTGCCCAGCACGGCGATAAGTGCAGTCCGAAAGCCAGACATCGCTGTCTCCTGATTCCCGTCGGCCACATCGAGAGGCCTATCGTCCCGGCGATCGGGCCCGTCGGTCACCGGGCTGGAGTCACTCCAGGTCGTTAGCAAAGCAAACGATTACCGCCTAGGCTGGGCGGCATGGAGTTTCGTCGTCTCGGCCGCAGCGGCCTCAACGTCAGTGAGATCTCGTACGGGAACTGGCTCACCCACGGTTCCCAGGTCGAGGAGGAGCAGGCCCACGCCTGCATCAAGGCCGCGCTGGACGCCGGCATCACCACCTTCGACACCGCCGACGCCTACGCGAACACCGCCGCGGAGTCGGTGCTCGGGCGCGGCCTGAAGGGGCAGCGGCGGGAGAGCCTGGAGATCTTCACCAAGGTCTTCTGGCCGACCGGTCCCAAGGGCCCCAACGACAAGGGCCTGTCCCGCAAGCACATCCTGGAGTCGGCCGACGCGTCGCTGAAGCGGCTCGGCACCGACTACCTCGACCTCTACCAGGCGCACCGGTTCGACCGGAGCGTGCCGCTCGAAGAGACCATGCTCGCCTTCGCCGACCTGGTCCGCCAGGGCAAGGTGCTCTACGTCGGCGTCTCGGAGTGGACCGGCGAGCAGATCAGCCGGGGCGCGGCGCTGGCCCGCGAGCTGAAGGTGCCGTTCGTCTCGAACCAGCCGCAGTACAACATGCTCTGGCGCGTCATCGAGGACCAGGTCATCCCCGCTTCCGAGCGTGAAGGGCTCAGCCAGATCGTCTGGTCGCCGATCGCGCAGGGTGTGCTGACCGGCAAGTACAAGCCGGGCGCGGCGTTCCCCGAGGGCTCGCGCGCCACCGACGAGAAGGGCGGCGCCAACATGGTCCGCCGCTTCCTCGACGACGAGGTCCTCAAGCGCGTCGCCGAGCTGGAGCCCCTGGCCAAGCAGGCAGGCCTGTCGATGGCGCAGCTGGCCGTCGCGTGGGTGCTGCAGAACCCGAACGTCGCCTCGGCGATCATCGGCGCCTCGCGCCCGGAGCAGGTGGCGGACAACGTCCAGGCCGCGGGCAAGAAGCTCGACGCCGACCTGCTCACCGCCATCGACGACGTCCTCGGCGACGTCGTCGAGCGCGACGCGAGCCTCACCAGGAGCCCCTGACGTCGAAAGCCGTGAAGGCCTCCTTAACGGCCATAAGAGCCGGTAAGGAGGCCTTCACGGCTTTCAGTCCTGGTTGATCCGGGCCTGGTAGGGGACGTGGCCGTCCAGGTCCAGGCCGTCCTCCGGGGAGACGCGGGGCTCGACGCCGAACCCGCGCAGCAGGCGGCTCGCGCCCGCCAGCCGGTCGCCGCCGCGGCCCGGGAGCCGCTCGGGGGTGAACCCGCGCTCGGCCAGCAGGCTTTCGACGTCGTCGATCAGCCGGTACGGGTCGTAACCCCGCGGCTCACCCACGGGGCCAGGTCTTCCCGGTGATCCGCTCGTAGACCTCGGTGTAGCGCTGCCGCGTCTGCTCGACGATGTCCGCCGGGATCTCCGGCCCGGGCGGGGTCTGGTCCCAGCCGGTGCTCCGCGACCAGTCGCGCACGAACTGCTTGTCGAAGGCGTGCTGCGGGCGGCCCGGCTCCCACTCGTCGGCCGGCCAGAAGCGCGACGAGTCCGACGTCAGGACCTCGTCGCCCAGGGTCAGCGTGCCCTCGGCGTCGAACCCGAACTCCAGCTTGGTGTCGGCGATGATGACGCCCTGCTTCGCGGCGTGTTCGGCGCCCTTCGTGTAGATCTCCAGCGTCAGCTCGCGAAGCCGCTTCGCGGTGTCTTCGCCGATTTCGTTCAGCACCTCGTCGAAGGTCATGAACTCGTCGTGGCCGGTGTCGGAGATCTTCGTCGTCGGCGTGAAGATCGGCTCCGGCAGCTTGTCGCCCTCGACCAGCCCCGGCGGCAGCGAGACGCCCGAGATCTTGCCGTCACGCTGGTACTCCCGCAGGCCCAGGCCGGCGAGGTAGCCGCGCGCGATGCACTCGACCTGGACCATCTTCAGCGGCTTGCAGCGCATCGCGCGGCCCGCGAACTCTTCGGGGACGTCGGTCGCCGAGACGACGTGGTTCGGGACGACGTCGGACATCCGGTCGAACCACCACGCGGACAGCTGGTTGAGCAGCTTGCCCTTGTCCGGGATCGGCGTCGGGAGCGAGACGTCGTAGACCGAGACGCGGTCGGTGGCGACCAGCAGGAGGTCGCCGTCGAGCTCGTAGAGGTCACGGACCTTGCCCGCGTGGATGTGCTTCATTCGCCGTCCTCAGTCGTGTACTCGTGGAAAACCCAGTGTTCGGGCAGCGCGGCGGACTCACCGTATTCCACGACCGTCCCGTCGGCCGCGAGGAAGGTGCTCCGGCTGAGCAGCACCGGCGACCCGGCCGGCACCTCCAGCTCGGCCGCCTCGTTCTCGTCCGCCCGGCCCGCCGCGTGCCGTTCCTGCGTGACGGCGATCTTCGTGCCGAGCCGCGCGGCCGCGTGGGCCGACGTGCCCTCGACGATCCGCTCCGGCACCAGCAGCGCCGGCGCCCTGGCCGAGAGCGCGCCGTCGAACCACGAGGTCGACGTCGACAGCGGGCGCGAATCCGGCCCGTACGTGGTGCGCCGGCGCCGGATGGCCGGCGCGCGCTCTTCCAGGCCGAGCGCGGCCGCGGCCCGCTCGGTCGCCGGTTCGAGCCCGGCCGAGCGGATCACGGCGTAGTGGCCCGGCGGGTAGATCTTGCCGGTCCGCGCCGAGGCGGCGCTGCGGTCGAGCGCGCTGCGGTGCAGGCCGCCGCGGTCGACGACGGTGCCGACGCCGCGCACCGGGCGCACGAGCCCCTGCGAACGCAGCGTGGCCAGCACCTTGGTGGCCGTCGCCATCGCGACGGCCCACGTGCGCGCGATCTCGCGGGCGGACGGCACCGTATCGCCCTCCTGCAACCGGCCGGACAGGATGTCTTCACGGATCCGGCCCGCGATCTGCAGGTACGGCGGCTCAGGACGGTCGAGGGTGGGCAAGGCGGCTCCTCACGAGGACTACGCACAAGTGTTCTAGCACGCCAGGGGGTCTCCCTCAAAGCCCTGCTCAGAACCACCCAGGTGTACTAGTACACGCGCTGGACTGCGCTCTAGTACGCAAGTTACCCTCGAAAGTGTGTCCCCGCCCACATCCCACACCGGATCAAGCGGCCCGGACCTCGAGGAACTGCTCGAGGAGCTCCGGCGCCGCAAATGGGTGCTGCACCTGTTCGGCGGCCGCGAGGCGCCGGAGATCTACGCGGCGGTCTTCCAGTGGCAGACCTGCGCGGACGTGGTCGTGCTGCGGGACGAGCACCGGGCGAGCGCCTACCGGGTGCCGACGTTCCCGGGCACCGACGTGTTCAGCCCGCGGGTGGTGACGTGGCAATACCACGCCACCCCGGTCTGGACGCTGCGGGCGGCGCTGACCCTGGCGGAGCCGGGCACCCCCGGCGCCCCACTGCAAGCGCTGCGCCCGCAGCCGGGCTGTCACATCCCGATGGAGCTCCGCGCGGACGTGACGATCCGCCCGACCTGGACCGCTTACGAGGAGGAGAAGGGGGACGACGGCGGACCACCCGCCTGCGCTTAGCGGGCGAGCAGCCGCTCCGCGACGACCAGGTCGTGGGGGTAGGTGATCTTCAGGTTCTCGGGCGCACCGGGGACCCACCGGATCGGCAGGGAGGAGTACCGCTCCATGCAGGACGAAGTGTCCGTTCCCGAGAAGCCTTCACGCTCCGCCTGTTCATAGGCCTCGAGCAGCGGTCCGGCCCGGAAGCCCTGAGGCGTCTGGACGCGGATCGCGCCGGGCACCTGGGCGACCAGGTGCCCGGCATCCACCTCGACGACGTCGTCCGCGGCCAGGCCCGGCACAGCCCCCCCGTCCTCGCGTGTCCGGGCCAGCACCGCACCGACCAGATCGGGGTGGACCAGCGGCCGGGCCGCGTCGTGCAGCAGCACGGCGTCGACCCGGCCGCCTCTTATGCGGGGGGCGAGGTGCCGCAACGCGTTCAGCTCGGACGCCTGCCGCGTGGCCCCGCCGTGCACGATCTCGACTTCGTTCGCGAAGGAGCCGAGGACCTCCTGGGCCAGCTCGGTGTCCTGCGGCCGGATCACCAGCACCAGCACGCCGATGCCGGGCACCCGGGCGAAGGCGTCGAGCGACCAGGCGACCACCCGCCGCCCGGCCAGCGGCAGGTAGACCTTGTTCAGCTTCGCGCCGACGCGGGTGCCCGCGCCGCTGGCCAGCACCACAGCGGCCGCGGTCTTCTCCACCTTCTCCACGAGCGGCGAGACTACTGGGCGGCCCTCGACCCGGCCCGCGCGGCGAGGCGAGCCCGGCGCCCCCCGCCACGACCTTCGCGCCGATCGCCGGCTCCGGCTCTGGCTCTGGCCAAGGCCGTGAGGGGCACCTTCAGGGACTTGAGGGGCCTGAGGGTGCCCCTCACGGCATTGGCCTGGGAGCCGGCCGGCTCGTGCGGTGGCGGGCATCGCCGCGGACCTCGGCCGGCCGCGTTGTCCGGCGGCCCTCGACCCGGCCCGCGCGGCGAGGCGAGCCCGGTGCTCCGCCACGACCTTCGCGCCGATCGCCGACTCCGGCTCTGGCTCTGGCTCTGGCCAATGCCGTGAAGGGCACCTTCAGGGACATATAAGCCCTGAAGGTGCCCCTCACGGCCTCCCAGGAGGGCGCCGGTGACGCGGCCCACCGGCGGTTTCCCCCGGCCCGGTAGGTTGGGCGCCAGCGTTGCCACGCAAGAGGAAGGGCCTGGTGTGGAGCCGGAAGACATCGAGTTCCCCGAGATCACCCCGCCCGACGAGCACGCCCGGTCCGCGGCGATCGCGTTGCACGACAAGCTGGTCAAGCCCGCCGGGTCGCTCGGCAGGCTCGAAGAGCTGGGCGTCTGGATCGCCGCCTGCCAGGGCCAGTCGCCGCCGCGGCCGTTCACCCGGCCCCGCGTCGTCGTCTTCGCCGGGGACCACGGGATCGCCGCCAAGGGCGTCTCGGCCTATCCCGCCGAGGTCACCTCGCAGCTGCTGGGCACGATGCTGACCGGTGGCGCCGTGATCAACGTGCTGGCCGCCGCCGCGGGCGCGAGCGTCCGCGTGGTCGACATGGCCGTGGACACCGAGGCCCCCGCGACCCGCTCGATCGGCGAGTTCAAGGTCCGCCGCGGCTCCGGCTCGATCGACGTCGAGGACGCCCTGAGCGCCGACGAGGTCCAGGCCGCCGTGCGCGCCGGGATCACGATCGCCGACGCCGAGGTCGACGGCGGTGCGGACCTGCTCATCCCCGGCGACCTCGGGATCGGCAACAGCACGCCGGCGTCCGTGCTGGTCGCGGCGCTGACCGGCACCGAGCCGGTGGCCGTGGTCGGGCGCGGCTCCGGCATCGACGACGACGCCTGGATGCGCAAGGCCACCGCGGTGCGCGACGCGCTGCGCCGGGCCCGCGTCGTGCTGGCCGATCCGATCGCCCTGCTGCGCACCACCGCGGGCGCCGACATCGCCGCGATGGCCGGGTTCCTGGCCCAGGCCGCCCTCCGGCGGACGCCGGTGGTGCTGGACGGTCTCGTCGCCTGTGCGGCGGCGCTGGTCGCCGAGGACCTCGCCCCGGGCGCGCGCCGCTGGTGGGTCGCCGGGCAGCGCACGGCCGAGCCGGCCCACGGCCTCGCCCTGGAGCACCTGGACCTGGGCCCGCTGCTGGAACTGGACGTCCGGCTCGGTGAGGGCACCGGCGCGGTGACGGCGTTGCCGCTGCTGTCGATGGCCGCGCGCGTCCTGGCCGAGACGGCCACGCTCGAGCAGGCCGGCGTCTCCGGCCCGCTCATCCCCGCCACCGCCACCTGACCCCGAAAGTCCGTGAAGGCCTCCTTGAGGGACTCTGAGTCCCTCAAGGAGGCCTTCACGGACTTGGACGACCTCAGCCGAGCGGGATCATCCAGTGGTCCGCGTCCGGGCGGGTGCCGTCCTGGATGCCGGTCAGCTCTTCGCGCAGCTTCATCGTCAGCGTGCCCGGCTGGCCGTCGCCGATCGTGAACTCGCCACCTCCGTGCTTGACGTGCCCGACCGGCGTGATCACCGCCGCCGTGCCGCAGGCGAACGTCTCCGTCAGCTCACCCGAGGCCGCCGCCTTCTCCCACTCCTCGGTGGAGATGCGGCGCTCCTCGACGCGGTAGCCGAGGCGGGAAGCGAGCTGCAGCAGCGACTTGCGGGTGACGCCGGGCAGCAGCGAGCCGGTCAGCTCGGGGGTGACGAGCCGGGCGTCCTCGCCGGAGCCGAAGACGAAGAACAGGTTCATCCCGCCCATCTCCTCGACCCAGCGCCGCTCCACCGCGTCGAGCCAGACGACCTGGTCACAGCCCTTTTCGACGGCCTGCGCCTGCGCCACGAACGACGCCGCGTAGTTGCCGGCGCACTTCGCCGCGCCGGTGCCGCCGGGCGCCGCGCGCACGTACTCGGTCGAGAGCCAGACGCTCACCGGCTTGATGCCGCCGGAGAAGTACGACCCGGCCGGGGACGCGATGACGGTGTAGAGGTAGTCGGCGGCCGGGCTGTTGACGCCGAGGCCGGTGGACGTCGAGATCATGAACGGCCGCAGGTAGAGCGCGTCACCCTGCCGGGTGGGCACCCACCGGTTGTCGACGGCGATCAGCTCGCGCAGCGAATCGAGGAACAGCTCTTCGGGCAGCTGCGGCATGGCGAGCCGCTCGGCCGACTGCCGGAACCGCGTGGCGTTGGCGTCCGGGCGGAACGACGCGATCTCACCGCTCGGCTGGCGGTAGGCCTTGAGACCCTCGAAGATGGCCTGGCCGTAGTGCAGCACCGACGTCGCCGGGTCGAGGGTGAACGGGGCGTAGGGGCCGACCTGCGCGTCGTGCCAGCCTTCGCTCTTGGACCACTTCACCGTCACCATGTGGTCGGTGAAGTACAGCCCGAATCCGGGGGCGGCGAGTACCTCCGCGACGCGTTCCTGGCTCGCAGGGCTCGAGTGCGGGACAGAGGTGAACTGCGTCGTGATGGTCATGGCCAGAGAATACCTGTTGGTCGGACGCGCGTTAGTCGGATGTCCACGTGTTTTCCGACCGGCCGCGCGTCCCGCGTCCGCGACGCGACCACACTAGGATGACGCCGTGACCTTTCACTCCACTGAGCCGGTCCCCCGGTCCGCCCCGGGCGCCGGCGCCGGCGTCAAGACGTTCGTCACCGCGGTACTGCTGACCTTCGGCGTCGGCCTGCTCGGCATGGTCGGCTGGGCCGTGCTCAGCAGCGGCTTCGGCGGCTTCCTCGGCCTGGTCGCCGGGGTCTTCGGCGTCGTGTGGTGGCGCAGCATCCACGACAAGACGGTGTTCCCGAAGGTGATCCCGACGAAGTCCGTCGTGATCCTCGCGGTCCTCAACGCCGTGCTGGCGCTGGTCCTGATCCTGACGGCGGGCTGAGCTCCTCCAGCAGCCCCGCGGGCAGCTCCGGCGCCGGCCAGCCCGGGCCCGGGCGGAAGTCGGTGCCGGTTCCGTCGAACGGGTAGGCGCCGCGCTCGGCCAGCGCGCCGATCCGCTCGCCTTCGGCGCGCAGCCGGTCGAGCTGCTCCGGGGTGAGCCGGCCGGCGTCGATCGCCACCTCGGCTTCGTCTTCGTCGTCCCAGCGCCAGGTGCCGTCCCGGTCGACGACGACGTCGAGCACGCCGTCGACCCGGTCGACCGCGCCCGGGGTGCGCCCGAGCGGCACCTCGAGGTTGACGTACCAGTTCGTGAACCGGCCCGCGGCGTCGAAGAACCACCACACCGACGACCATTCGTCGTCGGCGATCCGGCGCAGCGTGGACGTGCGGTGCCAGAAGTCCGCGACGGCGACGCGCGGGATGCGGAACCGCTGTTCCAGGGGCGCGTCCGCCATGTGCCGGCCGTCCACGAGCCGGCTGCCGACGATCGGCGTGCCCGCCGGGATCCAGCCGAGCAGGACGCGGCCGTCGTCTTCGAGGACGCGCAGCGGGTGGACCTGGCCGATCGAGCCGTCCGGCCGGTGGAACCGTTCGAGCACGGTCTGCCCGGGCGGCCAGCGTCGATCACTCACGCGATCCACTGTACCGGCGGGCACGCACACCCAGTAGCAGCTCGATCACCGTCGCCAGCCCCGCGACGACGAGCACCGGGAGCACCGGCAGGAAGTACGCGGCCACCGCGGCGACAGCGAGGCCCGCGAGACCGGGCACACCGGCCCGGGTCCGGACTTCCCCGCCCGCGGCGAGCGCCGGCACCACGGTCGCGACCACGGCGAACGCGGTGAGCAGCGGCTGCAGCGAGTCCGCGTCCGCGGCGGAAAGCAGGTCCCGCACCGACGTCGGCGACAGCCCGAGCCGGACGGCGCCGAGCTGGTAGAGCGCGGCGAAGGCGGCCAGCACGGCGACCGCGCCGAGCAGCAGGACCCGGAGCCCGGCGTTCTCCCGGCCCGCCGGCCGCAGGAACGGCAGCGTGAGCACGGCCGCGACGAGCACCCCGGCGAAGTCGGGCGGCCGCAACCCGCCGCCGACGGTCGACACCGGCGACACCGCGACGCAGAGCGCCACCAGGACCAGACCGGCCACCAGGAGGAGGCCGCCCGCGGCCCGTGCGACGAACGTAGGGATCTTGAGCCCGGCGAACCCGGCCCCGGCGACCACCACGACGAAGACCACCGCCGCGAGTTCGCGGTGCTGGGGGAAGACGTACGCGCCGAACGCGATCGCGTAGACGGTGATCTCGGCCAGCCGCGCGACGGCCACGACGACCCGGTCCACCAGGGCATCACCCGGTTCCGGCACCCGCGCCGTGCCGCCCGCGGCCACGGCCGCCAGCACCAGCCCGGCCAGCAGCCACCAGCCCGCGCCCGCCGCCCCGGCCGCCAGCGCGACCAGCAGCCCACCGCCCAGCCGCACGCCGCCCTCCCTCTCCCTCTGTTCACCCGTGCACCGCTTGTCATTAGCATGGCTCACGATCCCGACCGGGCCGGTGCCCGGTGCCACGTGAACGCGCGAGGAGCCAGAAGTGACCGTGCCCAAGCTCGCCCTGTCCGACAACACCGGGGAGGCACTGGCCAAGACGCGCGCCGACGTGGTCGTCATCGGCACCGTGGCCGGCGAGGACGGGCCCGTGCTCGCCGCGGGCGCGGAGGCCGTGGACGCCGCTTTCGACGGCCGGCTCGCCGGCCTGCTCGCCACGCTCGGCGCGAGCGGCAAGGCCGAAGAGGTCGTCAAGGTGCCGACGCTGGGCAAGCTGTCCGCCGGTGTCGTCCTGGCCGTCGGCCTCGGCAAGGCGGGTGCCGGCGTCACGCCCGAGCAGGTCCGCCGCGCCGCCGGTGCCGCCGGCCGCGCGCTGGCCGGCACCGACCGCGCGTTCGTCACGCTGTCGGCGCTCGACCTGCAGGCCGCCGTCGAGGGCACGATCCTCGGCTCGTACGTCTTCACCGCCTACCGCTCCGAGAAGGGTGACGCGCCGGTCGCGAAGCTCGACTTCGCCGCCCCGGCGGAGGGAACGGCCCGCGACCACAAGGCGACGCTGAAGGCGTCCGCCAGCATCGCCGAGGCCGTGCTGACCGCCCGCGACCTGATCAACACCCCGCCGAACGACCTGTTCCCGGCGTCCTTCGCCGAGCGCGCCAAGAAGCTCGCCGAGGACAACGGCCTCGAGTTCGAGGTGCTCGACGAGAAGGCCCTCAAGCGCAAGGGCTTCGGCGGCATCCTCGGGGTCGGCGGCGGCTCCACGCGCCAGCCGCGCCTCGTCCGGATCGCCTACAAGCCGGCCAAGGCCGCGAAGAAGGTCGCGCTGGTCGGCAAGGGCATCACGTTCGACTCGGGCGGCATCTCGCTCAAGCCCGCCGCCAACATGGACCACATGACCTCGGACATGTCCGGCGCCGCCGGCGTGCTCGCGTCGGTCGTCCTGGCCGCGAAGCTCAAGTACCCGCTGGAAGTCGTGGCGCACATCCCGCTGGCGGAGAACCTGCCGTCCGGGACGTCGTACCGCCCGGGTGACGTCCTCACCATGTACGGCGGCAAGACCGTCGAGGTGCTCAACACCGACGCCGAAGGCCGCCTCGTGCTGGTCGACGCCATGGTGCGCGCCGCGGAGGAGAACCCGGATTACCTGATCGAGACCTCGACGCTGACCGGCGCCCAGGTCGTCGCGCTCGGCAACCGCACCGCCGGCGTGATGGGCTCGGACGACTTCCGCGACCGCGTCGCCGCGATCATGCAGGCCACCGGCGAGAACGGCTGGGCGATGCCGCTGCCCGAGGAGTTGCGCGCCGACCTCGACTCGCGGCTGGCCGACCTGGCCAACGTCACCGGGCACCGCTGGGGCGGCATGCTCGCGGCCGGGATCTTCCTGCGCGAGTTCGTCGCCGACGGCCTCGACTGGGTGCACATCGACATCGCCGGCCCGTCGTTCAACACCGCCGGCCCGTGGGGCTACACCGGCAAGGGCGGCACCGGCGTGCCGGTCCGCTCGATCGCCGCGGTGCTGGCGGACATCGCCGCCAACGGCTGAGTGGACGCGGGCGAGTACCTCGAAGCGGCGGTCAGGGACGTCCTGACCGCCGCTTCGTCCATTGTGGACAACCAGGTCGGGTACGCGGCCCTGCTGCTGGCCACCGCCGGCGCTCCCGGCGAGGCCGACCGCCTGGTCACGCAGTGGCAGGCGCGCACGGAACGGCCGGTGAGCGCCCTGGCCGCCGACCCGGTCCGGGCCCGCGCCTGGGAAATGCTCTTCGAAGCCCGCGGCGGCCGTCCGTCATGGGCCGCAGGCCTGCCGCCACTCGATCTCGACGCCGAAGAGCGCGCGCACACGGCGATGCTGCGCCGCCCGGTCTCCGACCTCGACGGCGTGCTTCCACCGGGAGCGATCGCCGAAGTCGTCAAGCACGTCGCGCCGTCCCGGCCGGACAAGGTCCGGACCGCGCTCGCCGACGGTGACCTCACCCGCTGGGCCGAGCTGACCGGACCGCGGCCGGACGTCGTGACGCTGGCCGCGACCCGCGCGCTGGCCCCGGCGCTGGTGGCCGGCGCGGACCCGCTCGGCCTGGGCGGCTGGGCCGAGGCGTGCGCGGGTGCGCTGGTCGCGGCCCTGCACGAGCGGTACCCGCCCGACCTGGGCACCTGGCCCGAGCTGATCGCGGCGATCCTGCGCCTGCGCGGCAGCGCCACCGCTCCCCCGCCGGCGTCGCCCGCGGCGATCCGGTCGGCGGAACAGCGGCTCGGCGTGGACCTGCCCGGGGACCACCGCGAATTCCTGAGCACCTGCGACGGCCTGCCCGCCGACGTCGTTTTCCCGCGGCTGCTCGGCACGGCCGACCTGCGCGCCGAGAACGGCGTGGTGCTGCTGGCCGAACCGGCGGTGCTGCTGCTGTCGGCGTCACACGTGGTGGAGGTCGACCCGGTGCTCGGGACGACCGTGCACCCGTCGTTCCGCGCGGTGCTCGAACGGCACGCCACCCTGTTAGCGTCTGCGCAGTGACCACCCTCACCGTGGAGAAGATCACTCCCGAGAACGTCGCGGCCACGTGCCAGCTGGCGGTCGAAGAGCACCAGAAGGACTTCGTCGCGCCGGTCGCCGTCTCGCTCGCCGAGGCCTACACGCAGCCGGAGGTCGCCTGGCCGCGGCTGATCCGCGCCGACGGGGAGCCGGCCGCCTTCGTGATGGGGGCGTTCGACCCCGGCGCGGAGCTGGACTTCTTCCGCTGCGGCATCTGGCGGCTCAACGTCGGGGCCGGGGTCCAGGGCCGCGGCTACGGCCGCTTCGCCGTCGAAGCCGTCCTCGACGAAGCCCGCCGCCGCGGCGAAAAGGCCGCCACGGTGCTGTGGCTCCCGGCCGAAGGCGGCCCGGAGGACTTCTACTTGAAGCTGGGCTTCCGCCGCACCGGCCAGACCTTCAACGGCGAGGTCGTCGGCCGCATCGAGCTGTAGGTCTGCCGCGGCTCGTCGTGAGTGGTCAGGGCGGTTCTAACCGCCCTGACCACTCACGACGGCGAGCGTGCCTAGACCTGGCCGCGCTTCTTGCGTTCGGTGTACTCGCGCATCCGCTTCGGGTAGCCGATCCGCGCGACCTCGTAGACCGGGATCGAGCGGCGCTGGCCGAAGTTCTGCGCGGCGTCGAGGCTGCTGATCCGGCGCCGGGTCCACTCGCCGTCGTGGGCGACCAACACCACTGTGGTCTCGGTGACGTTCGTCTTCGGCTCGACGAATGCCTCCACCCCGCGCCGCGAGGCAGCCCACTCTTCGAGGTGCTTGGTGTCCTCGGTGTTGGCTTTCCGCAGCGTGCCGGCCTTCTGCCCGCCTTTGGCGCGCCTGCGCAGCGAGTCGAAGAGCCCCACCGCGACCACCTCTCCTCCGGGTACTTTGACTGCTCATTATCCCGGAGCGCGCGTGTGGTCGGCGTCGCACACCCGGCTAGGTCGCAGCCCCGTCCGGCGTAGTGACAAGATGGCGGTGTCGCGCGCGCGGTTATACCGGGCAGGGGCGACGACAGAGCACCACCCCACTGCTTGCCGAGGAGCTATTGAAGTGACCGACACCTCCGCCGACCTCGTGATCCTGGGAGGCGGATCGGGCGGCTACGCCGCGGCGTTCCGCGCGGCCGAGCTGGGCCTTTCCGTCACGTTGATCGAGAAGGACAAGCTCGGCGGGACCTGCCTCCACCGGGGCTGCATCCCGACCAAGGCACTGCTGCACGCGGCCGAGGTCGCCGACGAAACCCGCGAAGCCGAGTCCGTCGGTGTCAAGGCCGTCTTCGAGGGCATCGACATCGCCGGCGTCAACAAGTACAAGGACGGGATCGTCTCCCGCCTGTACAAGGGCCTGCAGGGCCTGGCCAAGGCGCACAAGGTGAACCTCGTCGAGGGCAGCGGCACGTTCGTCGGCGGCACGACCGTCGAGGTGGACGGCACCCGCTACACCGGCAAGAACGTCATCCTCGCCACCGGTTCCTACTCGCGCACGCTGCCCGGGCTCGAGCTGGGCGGCCGCGTGATCGCCAGCGAGCAGGCCCTCGCCCTGGACTACGTCCCCAAGAAGGTCGTCGTCCTGGGCGGCGGCGTGATCGGTGTCGAGTTCGCCAGCGTCTGGGCCTCCTTCGGCGTGGACGTCACCATCGTCGAGGCGCTGCCCCGGCTGGTCCCGAACGAGGACGAGTTCGCCTCCAAGCAGCTCGAGCGGGCCTTCCGCCGCCGCAAGATCGCCTTCAAGACCGGCGTGCGGTTCACCGGCGCGAAGCAGGACGACAACGGCGTGAGCGTTTCGCTGGAATCCGGCGAGACCCTCGAAGCCGACCTGCTCCTGGTCGCCGTCGGCCGCGGGCCGAACTCGGCCGGCCACGGTTACGAGGAGGCCGGCGTCAAGATCGAGCGCGGCTTCGTCCTCACCGACGACCGGCTGCGCACCAACCTGCCGAACGTCTACGCCGTCGGCGACATCGTCCCCGGCCTGCAGCTCGCGCACCGCGGCTTCCAGCAGGGCATCTTCGTCGCCGAGGAGATCGCCGGGCTGGCCCCGCGCGAGATCGACGAGAGCGGCATCCCGCGGGTCACCTACTCGCACCCGGAGGTCGCGTCGGTCGGGCTGACCGAGTCGCAGGCCAAGGAGAAGTACGGCTCGGACGTCACCACGTTCACCTACGACCTCGGCGGCAACGGCAAGAGCCAGATCCTCAAGACCTCCGGTGGGGTCAAGCTGGTCAAGGCACCCGACGGGCCCGTCGTGGGTGTACACATGGTGGGCGACCGCGTCGGCGAGCTCATCGGCGAAGCGCAGCTGATCTACAGCTGGGAAGCTTTCCCCGAGGACGTCGCCCCGCTCATCCACGCCCACCCCACCCAGACCGAGGCCCTCGGTGAAGCGTTCCTTGCCTTGGCCGGCAAGCCGCTGCACGTGCACAGCTGACGTCTCACCAGCAGAATCCAGACCACGCAGAATCTTGAAAGAGGAGTCAGCGAACGATGGCCTACTCCGTCACACTGCCGGAGCTCGGGGAGAGCGTCACCGAAGGCACCGTCACCCGGTGGCTTAAGCAGGAGGGCGACACCGTCGAGGTCGACGAGCCGTTGCTCGAGATCTCGACCGACAAGGTCGACACCGAGGTGCCCTCCCCGGTGGCGGGCACGGTCGTGAAGATCAGCGCCGCCGAAGACGAGACTGTCGAGGTCGGCGCCGAGCTGGCCGTGATCGACGACGGTTCCGGCGGCGCGCCCGAGTCCTCCGCCCCGGCGCAGGAAGAGCAGAAGTCCGAGCCGGAGCCCGAGCCCGAATCCGCGCCTGAGCCGCAGGCCCAGGACAGCGCGCCGAGCAAGCCGGACACCGCGCCGGCCGCCGGTGGCGAAGGCACCGAGGTGAAGCTGCCCGAGCTGGGCGAGAGCGTCACCGAGGGCACCGTCACGCGCTGGCTGAAGCAGGTCGGCGACTCGGTCGAGGTCGACGAGCCGCTGCTCGAGATCTCCACCGACAAGGTGGACACCGAGGTGCCGTCGCCGGTCGCCGGCACGGTGCTGGAGATCCGCGCGGGCGAGGACGAGACCGTCGAGGTCGGCGGCGTGCTGGCCGTGATCGGCGACGCGAACGCCGCGCCGAAGGCCGAGTCCAAGCCGGAGTCCAAGCCGGAGCCGGTCCAGGAGTCCAAGCCGGAACCGAAGCCCGAGCCGGTCCAGGAGAGCAAGCCGGAACCGAAGCCCGAGCCGAAGGCCGAGCCGAAGGCCGAGCCCGCTCCCGCCGCGGCCGCGCCGAAGGAAAGCTCGGCCGACGGCCCGTACGTCACGCCGCTGGTGCGCAAGCTCGCGTCGGAGCACGGCATCGACCTGTCGAGCCTGACCGGCAGCGGTGTCGGCGGCCGGATCCGCAAGCAGGACGTCCTGGCCGCGGCCGAGGAGAAGCAGAAGGCGGCCGCTCCGGCCCCGGCTGCCGCGGCCCCGGCGGCGCCGGCTCCCGCGGCGGCTTCGGCCCCGGCGGCCCCGCGCCCGACCGCCGTCTCGGTCTCCCCGGAGATCCAGGCGCTGCGCGGCACCGTGCAGAAGGCCAGCCGGATCCGGCAGATCACGGCCACCAAGACCCGCGAGTCGCTGCAGATCGCCGCGCAGCTCACGCAGGTCCAGGAAGTGGACGTGACCAAGATCGCCAAGCTGCGCCAGCGGGCGAAGGGTGCCTTCAAGGAGCGCGAGGGCGTCAACCTGACGTTCCTGCCGTTCTTCGCGAAGGCCACCGTCGAGGCGCTGAAGCAGCACGCGAACGTGAACGCGTCCTACAACGAGGACACGAAGGAGATCACTTACCACGGCGCCGTGCACCTGGGCATCGCGGTGGACACCGAGCGCGGCCTGCTCTCGGTCGTGATCCACGACGCGGGCGAGCTGAGCCTGGCCGGTATCGCGCACCGCATCGCCGACCTGGCGGGCCGGGCGCGGGCCAACCAGATCAAGCCCGACGAGCTGTCCGGTGGCACGTTCTCCATCACCAACATCGGCAGCGTCGGCGCCTTGTTCGACACGCCGATCATCGTGCAGCCGCAGTCCGGCATCCTCGGGACCGGCGCGGTCGTCAAGCGCCCGATCGTCGCGACCGACGCCGACGGCAACGACACCATCGCCATCCGCTCGATGGCGTACCTCCCGCTGACCTACGACCACCGCCTGGTGGACGGGGCCGACGCGGGCCGCTTCCTGATGACGATCAAGCAGCGTCTGGAAGAGGGCAAGTTCGAGGACGAGCTCGGTCTCTGACTCAAGCAGGTCGAAGGCCGCCACGGAACTCCCGTGGCGGCCTTCGCCGTTTCCGGGCCGGGAATGCGGCCGGGCACCGGATAGGCGACGATCGACCCATGCGAGTACTGATCGCCGGAGCGAGCGGCTTGATCGGGTCGGCGCTGGGCGAACGCCTGCGGCGCGACGGCCACGACGTCCGCAAGCTGGTGCGGCGCGAAACCCGGGCAGCGGACGAACACCGCTGGGACCCGCCGGCGGGCACTATCACCGGCGGCGCGTTCGACGGCGTGGACGCCGTCGTCAACCTGGGCGGCAAGCCGCTGTTCCCCGGCCGGTGGAGCGCGATGCGCAAGCAGCAGCTCACCGACAGCCGGGTCGAGCCGACCGAGGTGCTCGCCGAAGCCGTCGCCGAACACGGCGTCGGCGTCCTGGTCAACGCGTCCGCCGTGGGCTACTACGGCGATCCTGGACCGTCCTCTGTGGACGAGAACTCCCCGCGCGGGCAAGGGTTCCTGGCCGAGCTGTGCGCGGAGTGGGAAGCCGCGACGGCGGCGGCCCGCGACGCGCGGGTCGTCCACGTCCGGACCGGGCTGGTGCTCTCGGCGAAGGGCGGGCTCTACGGCACGCTGCGGCCGTTGTTCCGGCTGGGCCTGGGCGCGCGGCTCGGCGACGGCAAGCAGTACATGCCGTGGATCGCCCTCGAGGACGAGGTCGGCGCGATCGTCCACGCCCTCACGCACGACTCGCTGTCCGGGCCGGTGAACCTGACCGGGCCCGCGCCGGTGACCAACGCCGAGTTCACCCGCGCGGTGGGCCGCGCCCTGCACCGGCCCGCGCCGTGGTTCGTGCCCGGGTTCGCGCTCAAGGCGGTGCTCGGCCAGGCCGGCGAGGAGATGGCGTTGTTCGGCCAGCGGGCCGTCCCGGCCGCCCTGGTCAGCTCCGGTTACGAGTTCCGGCGCCCGACGCTGGACAGCGCGCTCGCGGCGGCATGACCGTCCCGATCCGGCGCTGGCTCGTCGTCGGCGTCGTGCTCTCGATCGCGTTCGTCCTGCTCGGGCTGAGTGTCGCGCGGCAACCGCTCGCCCTCGACGTCGCCGTGTCCGACGCCCTCCACGGCGTCTACGCCCGGCCGCTCGGACGGGTCGCCCAGGCCGGCAGCGACGTCCTCGGCCCGGTGCTCCCGTTCGTCCTCGGCACGGCGCTGGTGGCGCTGGCGTTGCGTCGCCGCGAGCACCTCGGCCTGTGCGTCCGGCTCGCGGTCGTGCTGGTGCTCTGCCGGATGACCAGCCTGGTGTTCAAGCCGATCTTCCTGCGCGAACGCCCACGCGACTACCCGGACCTGAGCTACCCGAGCGGGCACGTGACGTCGGTGGCGAGCACCGGGTTCGTCCTGCTCCTGCTGTGCGCGTGGCTGTGGCCGCGGCTGGTGAAGCGGGTCGCGGTGGCGGTCGTCGTGGCCACCGTGCTGATCGCCGTCTTCCGCGTGCTGCTGGGCGTGCACTGGGTCACCGACACGATCGGCGCCGTGCTGGCCGTGACCGGTGTCGGGCTGCTCTCAGCGTGCGCCTTGCGCCTGCTTCCGGCGGGTGACGGGCGTAGCCTCGACGGGTGAGTTCTTCCCGGATTTCCTGCCGCGCCAGCACCGAACCCGTCGACGTCCGCGAGCTCGGCACGATCGACTACACCGAGGCCTGGGAGCTCCAGCGGAGCTCGCTCACCGCCCGGGCCGACGGCGCCGCCGGCGACACGATGCTGCTGCTGCAGCACCCGTCGGTCTACACCGCCGGGAAGCGCACCGAGCCCGCCGACCGGCCCACGGACGGCACCCCGGTGATCGACGTCGACCGCGGCGGCAAGATCACCTGGCACGGCCCCGGCCAGCTGGTCGGCTACCCGATCGTGAAGCTCGCCGACCCGATCGACGTCGTGCACTACGTGCGGCGGCTCGAGGAGGCGCTGATCCACGTGTGCGACCAGCTGGGGGTGCACACCGGCCGCGTCGAAGGCCGCAGCGGCGTCTGGATCCCGGCCGACGAGCGCGGCATCGAGCGCAAGATCGCCGCGATCGGCATCCGCGTCCAGCGCGGCGTGACGATGCACGGCTTCGAGCTGAACTGCGACGCCGACCTGGCCGCGTTCGACAGCATCGTGCCGTGCGGCATCCGCGACGCGGGCGTGACGTCGCTGTCGTACGAGCTGCAGAAGGACGTCAGCGTGGAAGCGGTCCTGCCGCTGGCCCGCGACGCCGTCCTCGCGGCCCTCGAAGGCGAGCTCCCGGTGAGCGACGACCGCTGGCTCCCCCGCCCCGAGGCCCCGCAGGCCGCGGGCGTCACCTTCGCCCTCCAGAACTGAAAAGCCGTGAATGGCACATCGAGGGACTCTGAGTCCCTCGATGTGCCATTTACGGCTTTGAACCTCAGTCCAGCTGCGGGGCGACCTCGGACGCGATGAGGTCGATCTGGTCCAGGTCGGACAGGTCCAGCAGCTGCAGGTAGACGCGGGTGATCCCGGTCTTCTCGCGCCACTGGCCGATCCGGTCGACGACCTCGGCGGGTGAGCCGGCCAGGCCGCTCTCCCGCAGCCCGTCGACGTCGCGCCCGATCGCCGACGCCCGGCGCTCGACCTCGGCTTCGTCGCGGCCGACGCCGATGACCAGCGCCACCGAGCGCAGGATCTCCTTCGGGTCGCGGCCGATCTCCTGCGCCGCCGCCTCGACGCGGGCGAACTGCGCGGCCGCGGTCTCCTGGTCGGCGAACGGGAGGTTGAACTCGTCGGCGAAGCGCGCGGCCAGCGCCGGGGTGCGCTTCTTGCCCGAGCCGCCGATGATCACCGGCGGCGCCGGCGACTGGGCGGGCTTCGGCAGCGCCGGCGAGTCGGTCAGCGTGTAGTGGTCACCCTTGAAGGAGTACGTCTCCCCCGCCGGCGTCTTCCACAGCCCGGTGATGATCTCGAGCTGCTCGGCGTAGCGGTCGAAGCGCTCCTTCAGCGGCGGCAGCGTGAGCCCATACGCGTCGTGCTCCGCGTCGTACCAGCCGGCGCCGAAACCGAATTCGACGCGCCCGCCGGACATCTGGTCGACCTGCGCCACCGAGATGGCCAGCGGCCCCGGATAGCGGAAGGTCGCCGCGGTGACGAGCGTGCCGAGCCGGATCCGGCTGGTCTCCCGGGCCAGGCCGGCCAGGGTGATCCAGGCGTCGGTCGGGCCGGGCAGGCCGTCGGCCGAGCCCATCTTCAGGTAGTGGTCGCTGCGGAAGAAGGCGTCGTATCCGGCGGCTTCGGTCGCCTTGGCGACACGCAGCAGGTCGTCGTAGCTGGCCCCTTGCTGGGGCTCGGTGAAGATCCTCAAGTCCACCGCGTCAGCCTATCGACGGAGTGGCCTCTTCGCCGTCGGTGCGCCGCAGCCGGACCAGCATGCGGACGATCACGTCCTCGATCTCGGCGCCGACCTTCTTCGGGTCCGGCGAGCTGGCGATCTCGGTGGCCGCGCTCGACAGCGCGCCGAACAGCAGCCGCGCGGTGACCTCGACCGGCACCGGCTCGACCTCGCCCGCGTCGATCAGCGACTGCAGCCCGGACCGCACGAGCCCGAAGCTGCACCGCTCCTCGGCTTCACGCCAGCGCTCCCAGCCCATCACGACCGGCGCCTCGTGGATGGCGATCCGCTGGTAGGCGGGGTCGAGACAGGCGCGGATGAACGCGTTGAGCCCGCCCAGAGCCCGCTCCCAGGGTGTGCCTTCACCGGTCATGATCTTGTCGAGACGGTCGTAGACGAGGCTTTCGACCGAGTCGAACGCGGCCTCGAAGAGAGCCTGCTTGCCGCTGAAGTGGTGGTAGAGCGCACCCTTGGTGACGCGGGCGCGTTTGGCGATCTCGTCGAGCGAGGTACCCGCGTAGCCGCGTTTGGTGATCAGTTCCACCGCGCTGTCGACCAGCGCCGACCGCGTCGACTCGGAGTAGTCGAGTCGCCTGGACCTCATTGTCGCCACCTTCACAACTTTACGCCCGGAGGATCTCTCCATACCCATGGTATGTTCGCCGGGTCAGGTCCGTACCGGGAGTATGCCGCAGACCCGCGGTATGACCCCCGCCACGGAAGGGGAGCCACACCATGAGCTGGACCGACTTCTACCGACGTCAGGAAATCCTCGAAGCCACCGTCCGCCAAGCGGGCCGGAACCCGGGCGCGCCGCTGCCGCTCGACGAGGTGCCCGGGGCCGAAGACCACTTCGGCGGCGAAGAGAACGTCCTCGCCGCCCTCCAGTACAAGTGGACGCAGGTGCTGGCCGGCCGGCTGCGCACCGAGGTCACCGACCCGGACGACGCCGACGGCCTGGGCGACCACGTCGACGCCGTCACGCGCGCCTGGCGCGCCACCGTCGAGGAGCACGAGACGCTGCGCGCGGTGCTCGACGGCGGGCTCAAGCGCCACGCGTCGCTGCGCCGCATGCACGAAGGCGAGCTGCGGATGCTCGCCGTCACCTCCGGGCTGGCCGACCCGCGTGAGCCGGCCGCCGAGATCGTCCAGGTGGGCCGCACCCTCGAGGCGCTGCTGCGCACGAGCCGCGAGGAACCCGCCCGCCGCCGTCCGGTGATGGGACACCTGCGCCGCCTGCTCGCGCCGAGCGCGTGACAGGAGTTAAGTACACGCATGACTGAGCGTTGGGCCGAAGCCGACATCGCCGACCAGACCGGCCGCACCGCGGTGGTCACCGGCGCGAACTCCGGCCTCGGCCTCCGCACGGCCGAGGTGCTCGCGGGCAAGGGGGCCCGCGTGCTCCTCGCGTGCCGGTCCGCCGAACGCGGCGCGAAGGCCTTGGAGCAGGTGCGCGCGGCGGCTTCGGGCGCCGCACCCGAATTGGTGAAACTGGACCTGGCCGACCTCTCTTCGGTGCGCGACGCCGCGGCGTCGGTGCGCGAGCTCACCGGCGGCAAGCTGGACCTCCTGATCAACAACGCCGGGCTGATGATGACGCCGCGCGGCAAGACCGCCGACGGCTTCGAAACCCAGTTCGGCACCAACTACCTCGGCCACGCGGTGCTGACCTGGCTGCTGCTGCCCGCGCTGCGCGGTGGTACCGGCGCCCGCGTCGTCACGCTCTCGAGCGTCGCCGCGACCGGCGCGCGCATCGACGTCGCCGACCCGAACTTCGAGCACCGCCGCTACAACCCGGGCGCCGCCTACGGCCAGTCGAAGCTGGCCGACCAGGTGTTCGCGCTCGAGCTCGACCGCCGCCTGCGTGCCGCCGGCGACGACGTCCTCAGCGTCGCCGCCCACCCCGGCTACACCTCGACCGGCCTAGGCCAGGGCATGGCCCGCTCGTACCGCAACCCGGTGCTGCGCGCCGTGATCGGCGGCGGCAACCGGCTCGGCGAGATCCTGCTGGCCCAGGGCCCCCGGATGGGCGCGCTCCCCCAGCTGTACGCGGCCACCGCGGACGGCGTCGAGGGCGGCGAGTACATCGCCCCGCGGGGTGTCGGCGGCCTGCGGGGTTACCCCGTGAAGGTGAACCCGCTGACGCCCGCGCGCAGCGAGGCGCTGGGGGCCGCGTTGTGGGATCTCACCGCGAAGCTGACCGGCGTCACCCCCGACCCCGCGTAGTCCGGACGGGCGTACGGTTGAGGGCGTGAGTGCTGCGCCTGAAGGCCGGAAGCTGCTGCGTCTCGAAGTCCGCAACAGTGAAACGCCGATCGAGAAGAAGCCGCCGTGGATCAAGACGCGGGTGCGGATGGGCCCGGAGTTCACCGAACTCAAGGGCCTCGTGCGCCGCGAAGGTCTGCACACCGTCTGCGAAGAAGCGGGCTGTCCCAACATCTACGAATGCTGGGAAGACCGCGAAGCCACGTTCCTCATCGGCGGTGACCAGTGCACCCGCCGGTGCGATTTCTGCCAGATCGACACGGGTAAGCCCGCCGAGCTGGACCGGACGGAGCCGCGGAAGGTCGCGGAGTCCGTCCAGGCCATGGGGTTGCGGTACTCGACGGTCACCGGCGTCGCGCGTGACGACCTCGCCGATGGTGGGGCGTGGCTGTACGCCGAGACCGTGCGTCAGATCCACGACCTGAACCCGGGTACGGGTGTCGAACTGCTGATCCCGGACTTCAACGCCGACCCCGACCAGCTGACCGAGGTCTTCGGGTCGCGGCCGGAGGTGCTGGCCCACAACGTGGAGACGGTGCCGCGGATCTTCAAGCGGATCCGTCCCGGCTTCCGCTACGCGCGGTCCCTGGAAGTCATCACGGCCGCGCGCGAAGCCGGTCTGGTGACGAAATCCAACCTGATCCTCGGCATGGGCGAGACGCCCGACGAGGTCGCGCCGGCGATGCGGGACCTGGTCGACGCGGGCTGCGAGATCCTGACGATCACCCAGTACTTGCGTCCGTCGCCGCGGCATCACCCGGTGGATCGCTGGGTGAAGCCGGAGGAGTTCGTCGAGCACTCCCAGGCTGCTGAAGCGATGGGTTTCGCGGGTGTGATGGCGGGTCCGCTCGTGCGCTCGTCGTACCGGGCGGGACGGCTCTACGCCCAGACGAAGGCCCACCGCGGTGAAGTCCTGCCGGAGAACCTGCAGCACCTCGCCGTCGAAGGCCCGGCCGCGCAGGAAGCCGCGTCGCTGCTCGCACGGTGACCGACGCCACACCACCGACCTTAAAGGATCGGTAAAGTGGCACGCATGGCCCTGGTTTCGGATCTCTTGAGCTGGCTGCAAGGACTCCCGGAACCGGGGCTGGTCGCCGCGACCGGCGGCCTGGTGTTCGCCGAATGCACGATCGGGCTGGGTTTCGTGGCCCCGGGCGAGTCCGGCCTGCTCATCGCCGCGACGACCGCCACCACGGTCGCGCGGTTCATGGCACTGTGGACGGTCGTCACCCTCTGCGCGACCGCGGGCGACGCGCTGGGCTACGTCATCGGCCGCCGCTTCGGACCGCGGCTGCGCGAGACGAAGCTGATCCGCAAGTACGGCCTCGAAGGCTGGGACAAAGCGACGTCCGTCCTGGAACGCCGGGGCGCGTGGGCGGTGTTCTTCGCGAGGTTCCTGCCGGTGATCCGCACCCTGACCCCGGCCGCGGCCGGGACGTCGGGCCTGCCGTTCCGCAGGTTCCTCCCGGCCGCCGCGGCGGGCGCGTTCTGCTGGTCCCTGATCCACATCAGCATCGGCGCCGCCCTGGGCGAAGCGGCCAAACGCATCGAGGGCGCGTTGAACACGGGCGGGCTGATCGTGGTCGGTGTGCTGGTGGCGGTCGCGGTGTTCTTCTTACTGCGCTTCAAGAAACGCAAAACCCTCGCGGCCGCCGAGCCGGAGCCCGAGCGCGTCCCCTGACTGCGATGCCGTGAGGGGCACCCTCATGGACTTGTAAGCCATGAGGGTGCCCCTCACGGCTTACAAGCCGGGTCCACGAGGGTGCGGCCCGGGTGGCCGGACCGCACCCTCCCGGCGTCAGCGACGGGCGCGCGTCGCCTTGCCGGTGGCCCAGCCGATCAAACCGAGCGCCAACAGCGCCCCACCGGCGACGAACGGCCAGGAACCGGTGCCCGGCCCGGACGGCGCCGGCGCGGGAGCGGCGAGGTCGTACCCGCCGAGCTTGCCCTGCGCCCGGTAGGCCGAACCGGGCAGCTTGTCGCCGTACAACCGGTGCACCAGCTGCTGGTACGCCGGGAGCGTGACGCCGTCCCCGACCCGCGAGCGCGCCGGGTCGTTCAGCGGCAGCACGCGGCCCTCGCGAATCCGGTACCACGCGTTGACCTGCGGCTCGGTGAACACGAGATCACCGTGGGCCTGCGCCGGGTACGTCAGCTCCTCGGTCCCGGTGGTGAAGTTGGTCGCGGCCCAGCCGGCCGGCTCCGGGGTGAGCCAGACCGTCGCCTGGCGGCCCGTCGACGCCTGGGTCCGCACGGCGAAGTACGCGAACGCCGCGGGCTTCGCGTCCGGCGTCCCGGCGACGAACGCGGGGTCGAGCGAGTAGACGCGCAACGGCTCGCCGGTGACCCGGGGCGCCTGCGCCGCGTCGGCCCGCGCGACGCCGGAGCGCCGGTCGAGCTGGCCGAAGAACGACGACAGCTTCGCCGTCGTGTCCGCCGAGGCGAGGACCTGCTCGGCCGCCGTGACATCGGAGTTCGAGGGCTCGGAAGCCGAAGCCGTGCCGCCGAAACCGAGCACCAGCGCGGAGCCGGCGAGGAGGGTGACAAGTCCGCGGAAGACGTTCATGTCACGCCCCGATCCGGTAGAGGGACTGGGCCCACTGGAACTGCCCGTTGCGGACGTAGCTCGAATGCGCCATCGCGCTGTAGCGCCGGCTGCTCGGCCACGGGTCGCCGTAGTAGACGAGCCCGCTGCTGTCGTAGCCGTAGATGACCTGGGCGTGGCCGCCGCCGGCCGTCCAGTAGATGCCCGTCTCGACCGGGCGCCGCGCGGTGATCTCGCTCTGCACGGACGCGAAGCTCAGCGCGCTGGTCACGGTGCCGGGCCGCAGCCCGAGCGCCTGGTAGCCGCGCTGCACGTACGTCAGCTCACCGGCCTGGTTCGGGCACTGCGAGCCGGCCGGGTAGCCGCGGGAGTAGTCGCAGAAGGTGTTCTGGCTGACGTTCGAGCCGTAGCCCAGGAACCGCGCGATGGTCAGGCCGCTCGCGGCCCAGCACCACTGGTTCTGCTCCTGGACGAGCTGGCTGACGGACAAGGTGGCGGCGGCCTCCGTCACGTCGGTGGCGGCCGTCGCGGGTGGGGCGGACAGACCGGCGAGCGCCACGCACAGCACGCCGATCGAAAGTGATCGTCTGAGGTGCATTCGTTGCTCCTTGTCGGCAACAGGTGGGGACCTGGTGAGCGTCTCCCGTTGCCGCGCCGGGCAGTAATCCCAGCGGGGATAACACCGGCGTTATGCCGCCTATCGGGCGGAGACGAGCCGTTCGCCCGGTTCCTCCGGATGCTGCCGGCACCACCGCGCGAAGTGCGGGTTCCGCTGCCGCGACGCCACGTACGCGACCTCGGCGCAGCGGAACACCTCGTCGGTCGCCGGCGTGCGGGCGTCGTCCTCCCGCGTCGCGAACAGCAACGTGGTCCACAGCGGGTCCCCGGCGAGCGGCAGCGCGACCAGCCCGGGCGGCGGCGCCGACGCGGCCTGCGCGAGGCACACCGCACCCTGCGCGATCAGCGTGCCGGCGGTGCCCGCCTCGGACGTGAAGTGCCGCACCCGCGGCGTGAACCCGGCGGCCGCGCAGGCCTGCAGGAACCGCACCCGCACGCAGTTCTCGTGCGGCGGCGGCAGGATCCAGTCGACGTCGGCCAGATCGGCGAGGTCGACGACGCCACCGTGGATGGCCGGGTGCCCCTGCGCGATCCCGACGAAGATCGGCTCGGTGGCCAGCGTCCGCACGGTCAGCCCGGCGTAGTGGTGCGGCTCGGTGCCGTCGAACCGTTCGAGCAGCGCGACGTCCACGCGGCCGGTCGAGAGCAGCTTCAGGAGCGTCAGCGACGCCGGTTCGGCGTACGTCTGGACGTCGAGCGTCTTCCCCAGCTCTTCGATGAACCGGCCGATGATGAGTAGCGGCACGTACCCGATCTTGAGGGTCTCCGCGACACCTTCGCCGTGACTCCGCGCGGTGGCGACGAGGGCCTGCATGTCGGACAGCAGGGCGTCGGCGCGGGCGAGCACGAACCGGCCGAGCTCGGTCGGGCGCACGCCGCTGGGCTCGCGGACGAACAGGTCGCCGCCGAGGATGCGTTCGATGCGCTTGAGCTGGGCGGTGAGGGCAGGCTGGCTGACGCCCAGCACGGTGGCCGCGCGGCTCACACTGCCGCCGTCGGCGACGGCGCGGACGGCCCGGAGATGGCGCAGTTCCAGCTCGGCCACGTCCAGCAGGTTAACGCCGGCTTCACGGCCGGCACGACCTGCGAAAGTCGGGCTTACTACATTCGGCGGTATGAGTCTCGCGGATCTTCCCCGGCCGATCGGCTTCGTCCTCGGTGGTGGCGGCAGTCTCGGCGCCATGCAGGTCGGCATGTTGCGCGCGGTCGCCGAGGCCGGGATCACCCCGGACCTCGCGGTCGGCACGTCGGTCGGCTCGCTCAACGCGGCCGTCCTGGCCCTGACCCACGACGACCCGATCGAGCGACTGCGCGGGATCTGGGCGCACATGACGCGCGACGAGGCGTTCCCCGGCGGTGTGCTGAGCCGGGTCCGGACGCTGACGCAGAGCAAGACGCACCTGTTCCCCAACAGCGGTCTCACGAAGATCGTCAACGAGCACGTCGGCACCGGCCGCCGGTTCGAAGACCTGGCGCTGCCGCTCGGCGTCGTCACGACGCAGGTCGACACGGCCGAGCCGCTGCTGATCCGGACGGGTCCCCTGCTGGAGCCGCTGCTGGCCAGCTGCGCGATCCCGGGGATCTTCCCGCCGGTGGCCTACGAAGGCCGGCTGCTGTACGACGGCGGGCTCGTCGCGAACGTGCCGATGCGGCAAGCGCTGGCGATGGGCGCGCAGTCGCTGGTGGTGTTCGACTGCGCGTTCCCCGGGAAGCTGCCGGCCGAGCCGCGGACGTTCGCCGAGGTGATGATGTTCACCGCGATGATCAGCATGCGGAACCAGGCCGTGCTGGAGGCGCCGCTCGCGGCGTCCCAGGTGCCGGTGGTCTACCTGCCGGGGCCGGCGCCGGTGCGGGTGAACCCGCTGGACTTCAGCCACACGGACGCGCTGGCAGCCGAGGCGTACGACGCGGCGCGGGAGTTCCTCGACGGGATCTCGGTGTCCGGTGCGGGGCTTTACGGCGCACCTGGCCTGGTCGTCACGTGATCCACGTCACGACGATGCACCGATCCGGTCGGAAGGACGTCATCGCTATCGCGTAGTTTTGATGGTAATGCCCGCCGATCCCAATTTCCCAAAAAGAGACAATATGCTCCCCAAGAAGACTTTACTTTCGGTGGCCGGGATTCTCGCCGGAGCACTGCTGCTTTCCGCCTGCTCGTCCGGTGACGACGGTGGTTCGCCCACCAACGGGGCGCCGACGTCCGGATCCGAGGCGCCATCCGCGACCGCGGTGGCGGTGACGTTCGAGCCGGCGGGCGGCACAGGAGTCAACCCCGCGACCCCCGTCGTCGTCAAGGCGGCCAACGGGAAGCTCATCGACGTCACCGTGACCAACACGGCGAAGGGGAAGCCGGTGGCCGGCAAGCTGGCGACGGACGCCCTCAGCTGGACCTCCAGCGAGCCGCTCGGCTACGGCGCGACGTACAAGATCGTCGCGCACGCCCAGGGCTCCGACGGGAAGCCGATCGAGCAGGACAACCAGATCAGCACGATCGCCCCGAAGAAGCAGGCCAACGCCAACCTGATTCCGGCGCCGTCCGCGGTGACGAGCACGGGTGTCGGCGTGGGGCAGCCGATCGTCTTCAGCTTCGGCAAGATCGCCGTCAAGAACAAGGCGGACGTCGAGAAGGCCCTCACGGTGGAGTCGTCGCCCAAGCAGGAGGGCAGCTGGTACTGGATCGACGACTCGAACGTCCACTACCGGCCGAAGGAGTACTGGAAGGCCGGCACCACGCTGAAGGTCACGGCGAAGATCTACGGCGTCGATTTCGGAAACGGCGTGTTCGGCGCGGAAGACCGCACGGAGACGTACAAAGTGCACGATTCCTGGATCGCGAAGGCGGACGGGAACACCGAGCAGATGCAGATCTTCCACAACGGCGCCATGGTGAAATCCATGCCGATCTCGATGGGCAAGGACGCGACCCCGACACATTTGGGCGCGCACATCATTTCGGACAAGCAGGCCAACTACACGATGGACTCGTGCACGTACGGCGTCTGCCCGCCCGACCCGAAGGCGTACCGCTCCAACGAGAAGTTCTCGGAGCGGATCTCGAACGACGGCGAGTTCGTCCACGAGAACCCGAACAGCGTCGGCCAGCAGGGAAGCTCGAACGTCTCCCACGGCTGCATCAACCTGAACGCCGCGAACGCCCAGTGGTTCTTCCAGAACCTGGGCCTGGGCGACGTCGTGGAGGTAACCAACTCGGGCGGCCCCCAGCTCCCCGTCTGGGACCTGTACGGCGACTGGTCCAAGTCCTGGGCCGACTGGCAAGCCGGCTCGGCCGTGAAGTAACTCTGGTTGTTTCGAAGAAGGGGCCGGGAGCTTTCGCTCCCGGCCCCTTCTTCATGCCCTGTTCGACCCTCAGGCCGTGCGCAATGAGGCATCACCCGTGACTGGACGGGTAGCTCGCGTGATCCGCGGGGCATCAATGGTGTTCGTAGGGCATCTCGCCCGATCTGCGGGTGACGCCCGCTCAGGCTGGCATCACGGTGGCGGGTCTCGCGTGAGCCGGACCCGAACTCGTGTGATCAGACCCGTGACTCACCTGATTCGAAGCGGAACTCGCGCGCCCAGGCCCCAGCTGCCCAGCCCGAGGCCGACCAGTGAGGTTGGTGTCGACCAGTTGGAGGGCCGGCTCACCCGCCTGAGGGCGCTGGCTCGCGTGATCCACAGGCCGGTACCCGTGATCCGGAGGTCGCCACGCGTGATCCGGAGGTCGACACGCGTGACCTGCGAGTCGACACACGTGATCCTGGGGTCAACTCGCGTGATCCGCGGGTCGACACGTGATCAGAACGCCGGCACCCGTGACTGAAACGCCGGCACCCGTGATCAGACGGTCGACACGACCCCGACCGCGGCAACCCGACAAACCACCGACACCCCGGACACCAGGCACCCGGGGGTGCCGGAAAAGGGGGTGTGGATATAGAAAAAGGGCCTGGCCGGGAGAACCAAAGGTTCTCGACCGGGCCAGGCCCTTCCCCAACAAAATGTTCGGCGGTGTCCTACTCTCCCACAACCCTTCGGTTGCAGTACCATCGGCGCTGTCAAGCTTAGCTTCCGGGTTCGGAATGGGACCGGGCGTTTCCCTGACGCTAAAACCACCGAAACACTACGAAACAACCACACCCCCCAAAAACAGGGAGCCGTGTGGTGTCTCAGAAACCGTAGAGTGGATGCGTAACACCTTCGTAGACAAGTCCTCGGCCTATTAGTACCAGTCAACTCGACAACACATTACTGTGCTTCCATATCTGGCCTATCAACCCAATGGTCTATTGGGGGCCTTAACCCACAAAGGGTGGGATACCTCATCTTGGAACAGGCTTCCCGCTTAGATGCCTTCAGCGGTTATCCCTTCCGAACGTGGCCAACCAGCCATGCCCCTGGCGGGACAACTGGCACACCAGAGGTTCGTCCGTCCCGGTCCTCTCGTACTAGGGACAGCCTTCCTCAAGTATCCTACGCGCGCGGCGGATAGGGACCGAACTGTCTCACGACGTTCTAAACCCAGCTCGCGTGCCGCTTTAATGGGCGAACAGCCCAACCCTTGGGACCTACTCCGGCCCCAGGATGCGACGAGCCGACATCGAGGTGCCAAACCATGCCGTCGATATGGACTCTTGGGCAAGATCAGCCTGTTATCCCCGGGGTACCTTTTATCCGTTGAGCGACACCCCTTCCACCAGGTGGTGCCGGATCACTAGTCCCGACTTTCGTCCCTGCTCGACATGTCTGTCTCACAGTCAAGCTCCCTTGTGCACTTGCACTCAACACCTGATTGCCAACCAGGCTGAGGGAACCTTTGGGCGCCTCCGTTACTCTTTAGGAGGCAACCGCCCCAGTTAAACTACCCATCAGGCACTGTCCCTGAACCAGATCATGGCCCGAGGTTCAGATTCCCAATTCGACCAGAGTGGTATTTCAACAACGACTCCACAGTAACTAGCGTCACCGCTTCACAGTCTCCCACCTATCCTACACAAGCCGAACCGAAAACCAATACCAAACTATAGTAAAGGTCCCGGGGTCTTTCCGTCCTGCCGCGCGTAACGAGCATCTTTACTCGTAGTGCAATTTCGCCGGGCCTGTGGTTGAGACAGCCGGAAAGTCGTTACGCCATTCGTGCAGGTCGGAACTTACCCGACAAGGAATTTCGCTACCTTAGGATGGTTATAGTTACCACCGCCGTTTACTGGCGCTTAAATTCTCAGCTTCACCCCCGAAGGGATTAACCGGTCCTCTTAACGTTCCAGCACCGGGCAGGCGTCAGTCCATATACATCGTCTTGCGACTTCGCATGGACCTGTGTTTTTAGTAAACAGTCGCTTTCCGCTGGTCTCTGCGGCCACCCACCCCTAGTCCGTAAAGGACTTCAGGATGTTTGGCCCCCCTTCTCCCGAAGTTACGGGGGCATTTTGCCGAGTTCCTTAACCACAGTTCACCCGATCGCCTTAGTATTCTCTACCTGACCACCTGTGTTGGTTTGGGGTACGGGCCGTGCATGCACTCACTAGAGGCTTTTCTCGGCAGCATAGGATCACTCTACTTCGCCTCAAACGGCTACGCATCACGTCTCAGAGTATATAAAGCACGGATTTGCCTATGCTTTCTCCTACACGCTTACACCAGGACAACCATCGCCTGGCGGAGCTACCTTCCTGCGTCACCCCATCGCTTGACTACTACGAAATCAGGTCCCACGCTCCACAACACCAACTCCATCCGAAGACTTCGCCGGCGCGCTTTGGGTGGTTAGTATCAAACGCCTCGTCATGGGCGCACATGCTCGGGTACGGGAATATCAACCCGTTGTCCATCGACTACGCCTGTCGGCCTCGCCTTAGGTCCCGACTTACCCTGGGCGGATTAGCCTGGCCCAGGAACCCTTGGTCATCCGGCGGCAGAGTTTCTCACTCTGCATTCGCTACTCATGCCTGCATTCTCACTCCCACACCCTCCACCGCTAGCTTCCGCCACGGCTTCCCTGGGTGCAGGACGCTCCCCTACCCATCAACACGACTACACAAGGACTTCAAGAGCCCAAGTGGATCTATTGTGTCAATGACACAGCTTCGGCGGTGTGCTTAAGCCCCGCTACATTGTCGGCGCAGGACCACTTGACCAGTGAGCTATTACGCACTCTTTCAAGGGTGGCTGCTTCTAAGCCAACCTCCTGGTTGTCTGGGCAATCCCACATCCTTTCCCACTGAGCACACACTTAGGGGCCTTAGCTGGTGTTCTGGGCTGTTTCCCTCTCGACGACGAAGCTTATCCCCCGCCGTCTCACTGCCGCACTCTCACACCACGGTATTCGGAGTTTGGTTGATTTCGGTAACCCGGTAAGGCCCCTAGACCATCCAGTAGCTCTACCCCCGTGGTGAAACATGCGACGCTGCACCTAAATGCATTTCGGGGAGAACCAGCTATCACGGAGTTTGATTGGCCTTTCACCCCTACCCACAGCTCATCCCCTCAGTTTTCAACCTAAGTGGGTTCGGGCCTCCACGACGTCTTACCGTCGCTTCACCCTGGCCATGGGTAGATCACTCCGCTTCGGGTCTAGACCACGCGACTATAGGCGCCCTATTCAGACTCGCTTTCGCTACGGCTACCCCACACGGGTTAACCTCGCCACGCAGCACTAACTCGCAGGCTCATTCTTCAAAAGGCACGCCATCACCATTACAGCTCTGACGGCTTGTAGGCACACGGTTTCAGGTACTCTTTCACTCCCCTCCCGGGGTACTTTTCATCTTTCCCTCACGGTACTAGTCCGCTATCGGTCTTCAGGAAGTATTTAGGCTTACCGGGTGGTCCCGGCAGATTCACAGCAAATTCCACGAGCTCGCTGCTACTCGGGAGCACCATCACACAACACAAACACAGTTTTCGCGTACGGGGCTCTCACCCACTCCGGCCGCCCATCCCAAGGCGTTCCACTAACCATGCCGCATCATGCCCAGAGTGTCAGCTCTGAGAAGACAGGTCCCACAACACCGACTACACAACCCCTGACAGGTATCACATGCAATCGGTTTAGCCTCTTCCGCTTTCGCTCGCCACTACTCACGGAATCACGGTTGTTTTCTCTTCCTACGGGTACTGAGATGTTTCACTTCCCCGCGTTCCCTCCACACACCCTATATATTCAGGTGCGGGTAACACCACATCACTGGTGCTGGGTTTCCCCATTCGGAAATCCTCGGATCACAGCTCGGTTGACAGCTCCCCGAGGCTTATCGCAGCCTCCTACGTCCTTCATCGGCTCCTGAAGCCAAGACATCCACCATGTGCCCTTAACAACTTGACCACAAAGATGCTCGCATCCACTCTACAGTTCTCAAACACCACACCAGAAACAAACCACATTCCCAGGCTGTGTAAGCCCTAAGGCGTGTTGCCTCAGGACCCAACAGTGTGCATAGCAAACAATCACCCTCCGAGGCGCCGGCTCCTTTTTCCACGATCATCCGAAGATGCTCAGTACTAGAGGAGGCATTGCCAACCAAGAGTGACCATAACCAGTAGTTCCACAATTCCTTGAGCAAGCCCGGCAACACTGCATTCGAGTGTTAAACCGTGCCCACCCCACCACGGTGGTTCCGGGTATCCCGGCCGAGTGGATGTGTTGTGCTCCTTAGAAAGGAGGTGATCCAGCCGCACCTTCCGGTACGGCTACCTTGTTACGACTTCGTCCCAATCGCCAGTCCCACCTTCGACCACTCCCTCCCCGAAGGGTTGGGCCATGGGCTTCGGGTGTTACCGACTTTCATGACGTGACGGGCGGTGTGTACAAGGCCCGGGAACGTATTCACCGCAGCGTTGCTGATCTGCGATTACTAGCGACTCCGACTTCACGCAGTCGAGTTGCAGACTGCGATCCGAACTGAGACCGGCTTTAAGGGATTCGCTCCACCTCGCGGTATCGCAGCCCTCTGTACCAGCCATTGTAGCATGTGTGAAGCCCTGGACATAAGGGGCATGATGACTTGACGTCATCCCCACCTTCCTCCGAGTTGACCCCGGCAGTCTCCCACGAGTCCCCGCCATAACGCGCTGGCAACGTAGGATAAGGGTTGCGCTCGTTGCGGGACTTAACCCAACATCTCACGACACGAGCTGACGACAGCCATGCACCACCTGTACACCAACCACAAGGGAAGCCCCATCTCTGGGGATGTCTGGCGCATGTCAAGCCCAGGTAAGGTTCTTCGCGTTGCATCGAATTAATCCACATGCTCCGCCGCTTGTGCGGGCCCCCGTCAATTCCTTTGAGTTTTAGCCTTGCGGCCGTACTCCCCAGGCGGGGTGCTTAATGCGTTAGCTACGGCACGGACAACGTGGAATGTCGCCCACACCTAGCACCCACCGTTTACAGCGTGGACTACCAGGGTATCTAATCCTGTTCGCTCCCCACGCTTTCGCTCCTCAGCGTCAGTATCGGCCCAGAGACCCGCCTTCGCCACCGGTGTTCCTCCTGATATCTGCGCATTTCACCGCTACACCAGGAATTCCAGTCTCCCCTACCGAACTCAAGTCTGCCCGTATCGACTGCACGCTGAAGGTTAAGCCTCCAGATTTCACAGCCGACGCGACAAACCGCCTACGAGCTCTTTACGCCCAATAAATCCGGACAACGCTTGCACCCTACGTATTACCGCGGCTGCTGGCACGTAGTTAGCCGGTGCTTCTTATCCAGGTACCGTCACTTGCGCTTCGTCCCTGGCGAAAGAGGTTTACAACCCGAAGGCCGTCATCCCTCACGCGGCGTCGCTGCATCAGGCTTTCGCCCATTGTGCAATATTCCCCACTGCTGCCTCCCGTAGGAGTCTGGGCCGTGTCTCAGTCCCAGTGTGGCCGGTCACCCTCTCAGGCCGGCTACCCGTCGTCGCCTTGGTAGGCCATTACCCCACCAACAAGCTGATAGGCCGCGGGTTCATCCTGCACCGCCTGAACTTTCAACAACTCTCCATGCGAAAAGTTGTGATATCCGGTATTAGACCTCGTTTCCAAGGCTTATCCCAGAGTGCAGGGCAGATTACCCACGTGTTACTCACCCGTTCGCCACTAATCCACCCGAAGGCTTCATCGTTCGACTTGCATGTGTTAAGCACGCCGCCAGCGTTCGTCCTGAGCCAGGATCAAACTCTCCATCAATGAATAGTTTAATCGAGGCAAATTAATGCTCTCAAAGGAACCTCATACGAGGTTTCAAAACATAAGCTCTACTGGCTTAGTTCACTAGCACACTGTTGAGTTCTCAAGCAACACACTCTGGAATCACCCACGTTACCCGCGGGCTCAACCTCGGCGATTGTTTCAAGCCTTTGTTGTTCCGAGGCTATCACCTCGGTTCAGGACCACCCACTCTACCACCTTCGTGGGAGCTTGGTTCGTGGCCCCGGCGGCCGCCCGGTTTCCCTGGCGACTTGGAGAACTTTACATGCCCCGAAACGGCCTCGCACAGGGGGGTCCCTTTTTTGCACACCAGGTCGCTGACCTGCGGCGATCTACCCCTGCGGCTGCCCGTGGGCGAAGACGACCGTGACGGCGACGAGCGCGGCCGCGAGCACCGCGGCGACGTGGATCGGCGCCGGCGTGAACGACGCCGCGACGACGAGCACCGCGGTCACCGGGAAGCCGACGGCGATCGGGCGGCACTCGTTGGTCGGGCCGATGTGCAGCAGCCAGACGCTCAGCAGGAAGACCGCGACCGGGACCGTGGTCGCCAGGGCCGCGGCGATGCCCCCGACGTCGTGCAGCGTGTGGGTGTCGTAGGCGACCGCCACCTCCAGGCCGGCGCCGACGGCCGCGGCGGACGCGAAGATGAAGTAGTGGCCGTAACCCCAGCTCATGGTGGTCAGCAGACCCCGGTTGCGCACCAGGCGCGCGTGACCTGGGCGGTCGAAGTACAGCCACCACATCGAGAACACGAGCACCAGCGCGGCCGCGGCCAGCGAGATCAGCGCGCCGATGTGCCCCGGTTCCGCGGTGCCCTCCTTGATCGCGTTCGTCGCGCCGAGGATCACCTCGCCGAGCACGATCAGGGTGAACAGGCCGTACCGCTCGGCGATGTGGTGCGGGTGCCACGTGGTGCCGCGGCGGCTCTCCGCCCAGATCGGGACGGCCAGCTCCAGCACCGCGAACACGAAGAACGCGACGGGCTGCAGCCCGTGCGGCAGCCACAGGTAGCCGACCCACAGCACCTGGCAGCCGGCGATGCCGGCGGCGTAGCGCAGGGCCGACGGGCGGCAGCCCGGGTCGGACCGCGAGGCCCGCAGCCACTGCACGACCATCGCGAGCCGCATCAGGACGTAGCCGGCGACCATCACCCGGAAGTCGCCGTCGAAAGCGCGCTCCACCCCGGCCGCCACGGTCAGGCCGCCGGCGATCTGCACCAGCGTGACCAGCCGGTACGGGACGTCGTCGGTGTCGAACGCCGAGGCGAACCAGCTGAAGTTCAGCCAGCCCCACCAGATCCCGAAGAACACCAGCGCGAACGAGAACACCCCGTGCCCGATGTGCCCTTCGGCGAGCGCGTGGTGCAGCTGCGCGGCGGCCTGGCCGACGGCGACCACGAAGCAGAGGTCGAACAGCAGCTCCAGCGGCGTCGCGACGCGGTGGTGCTCACTGCTGTCGCGCGAGCGCATGGGCCGGTACCAGACCCGGATCCCGCTCCCCGGACGCGACGGGTACGGCGGCTGCTCGGTCATCGGGACTCCCCGCGTCTGCCTCGGACGGACGCGCTCATCCCAACATGATCAGCGGCGGCGGCGCGAGCCCGACACGGGCGAAACGGACGGACGGGCCCGGTTCCCCCTCACCCGGGCCCGCCCGCCACCGTCACGCGCGCTGCCGGCCGGCCGATGGGCAGCCCTTCCGCGACTGCCGGACGGTCCCCCGCGGACGCCGACACTCGTTGGATGGAAGGTGACCGAGTGTGTCCATTCCCTCGTACTCCGGACATTTCGGTCGCTCAGACCGGTCACCCCATCCCCGGGTGGCCGACCGATTGCCACTGTCGGTAGCCGAAGCCGCGCAGTGAAGGCTCCATAAGATCTACCCGGTTGCTCTGCGTAGCACCAGTGCCTTTCCGCGCGGGTCACTCGTTTGGAGCATCGCGAATCTGCGGAAAGTAGTGTCTCAGCCCCGATGGACGTCCGCGGCGGACGTTTCGGCCTCGCGAGCCGCCCGATCCGGCCCGGAAAGCTGCGCACGGTGTCTCCGCGCCCTCAGTTCGGCCACGGCGAGACCCAGCGCGCCGCACGTCAGGACGGCCGCGCAACAGAGGGCGACGGTGAGCGCCACCTGGTAGTCCCCCGCCGTGCCGACGACCGCGCCGAAGACCGACGCGAGCACGGCAGTGCCGATCGCCGTGCCGATCCGCTGCCCGGTCTGCAGCGCGCCGCCCGCGACGCCGGCCATCCGGACCGGGACGCACTCCAGCGTCAACGTCGTGTTCGGCGAGATCACCATGCCGCCGCCGACCCCGGCCAGCACCAGCGGCACCGCGAACGCCCATCCCGCGGACGCGGGCGGGACCAGTTGGGCCAGCAGCGCGACGACCAGCAGGCCGAGGGCGACCAGTACCAGTCCGGTGACGGTGAGCTTGCGTCCGAAGCGCGGCACCAGCCGCCCGGCGACGGCCGCGGCCACCGCCGAGCCGAGCGCGAACGGCGTCACCGACAGCCCGGACTGCAGCGGGGTGTAGCCGAGGCCCTGCTGGAAGAACATCGCGAAGACCAGCCAGATCCCGGCGAACCCGCAGAAGTAGAGCGCGCCCACGGCGGCACCCGTGGCGTAACCCGGGGTGCCGGTGAACAGCCGGGTGTCCAGCAGCGGCGACCGGCCGCGCCGGACCAGCGAGTGCTCCCAGCGCACGAAGGCGGCGCCGAAGACGAGCGCGACGACGAACATCCACCACAGCCGGGCCGGACCGCCGTTGTCGGACTCCACCACCGGGAGCAGCACGCCGAGGACCGCGACGGCGAGCAGCAGGATCCCGACGAAGTCGATCGCCGAGCGCAGCCGGAGCTCGCTCTTCCCGCTGCGCGGCAGCAGCCGCAGCGCCAGGCCGAAGGCGAGCACGCCGATCGGGACGTTGACGTAGAACACCCAGCGCCAGCCGTCCGGATCACCGAAGACGGCGAGGATCACGCCGCCGAGGATCGGGCCGACCGCCGTCGAGATGCCGACGACGGCGCCGAACACACCGAACGCGCGGCCGCGCTCGGGACCGCGGAAGAGGTCCTGGATCAGGCCGGTGTTCTGCGGGGTGAGCATGCCCGCCGCGATGCCCTGGGCGAGCCGGGCGAGCACCAGCGTCGTCTCGTTCGGGGCCGCACCGGCCAGGGCACTGGTGGCGACGAACGCCGCGAGGGCGCCGAGGAACATCTTCCGGCGGCCGAACGCGTCGCCGAGGCGGCCGCCGGTGACCAGGACCAGGCCGAACGCCAGCGCGTAGCCCGAGACGACCCAGCGGATCCCGCCGGCGCTCGCGCCCAGGTCACGCTGGATCGACGGCAGCGCGACGTTGACGATGCTGACGTCGAGCAGGCCCATGAACCCGGCCGTCAGGGAGACGGCCAGCGCTTTCCAGCGGCGGGGATCGGGTTCGTACGAAGTCATCCCGTCCAGCAAACACGAAGGGCCGGATCCGCGCGCGTTGTGCCCGCGGGTCCGGCCCTGTCGCAAGTCCTGCTCAGGTGGACGCGGTGATCCCGCGGATGCCCTTGAGCTCGCCGATCAGCATCGAGCTGACCTTGACCGGGTAGTCGTTGAGCGCGAACACCGTCTGGTTCCGCCCCACGAGCTTGAGGTGGACCATGGTCTCGCCCTTGTGAGCGAGCAGCGTGGAGCGCAGCTCGCTCACCACCGACTGGTCGATCTTCTCCGCCGCGGCCAGCAGGACCAGCGGCGGTTCGTCGTCGCCGTTGCCCGTGCCGACCTCGGACAGGTCCAGCGTCGCGAGGCCGCCGCCGAAGATGGACATCTTGTCTTCGCGCCAGTTGACGCGGCCCTTGACCAGCACCGCGTTGTCCTCGATCAGCTCACTCGAGAACAGCGCGTACGACTTCGGGAAGAAGAGCACCTCGAGCGAGGCGTCCATGTCCTCGACCGTGCAGATCGCCCAGGGCTCGCCCTTCTTGTTGACCCGCCGCTCGAGCGACGTGATCAGCCCGGAGATGACGAGCTCGCCCTCCTTGGGCGGGTCGGCGAGGATGCCGGCGATCGGCTTCGGGGCGTGCTTGCGCAGGATCCGCTCGGCGCCGTCCAGCGGGTGGGCCGAGACGTACAGGCCGAGCATCTCGCGCTCGTAGGCGAGCAGCTGCTTGCGCGGGTACTCCTCCTCGCCGAACTTCAGGTGCGCGAGCGGCGACGAAGAAACCGCTGCGGCGCTGTCATCCCCGTCTTCCCCGCCGAAGCCGAACAGGTCGAACTGGCCCATCGCCTCCTGGCGCTTGAGCGGGACGACGGCTTCGACCGCGTCTTCGTGGACCTGGATCATCGAGAGCCGCGTGTAACCGAGCGAGTCGAACCCGCCCGCCTTGATCAGCGACTCGATGACCCGCTTGTTGCAGACCACGAGCTCGGACTTGTCGAGGAAGTCGGTGAAGGTGGAGTACTTGCCCTTCTCCGCGCGGGTCTTGATGATCGACTCGACGACGTTCGCGCCGACGTTGCGGACCGCGCCCATGCCGAAGCGGATGTCCTCCCCGACGGCCGCGAACCGCAGGGCCGACTCGTTGACGTCCGGCGGCAGCACCTTGATGCCGAGCCGGCGGCACTCGGAGAGGTAGACCGCCGACTTGTCCTTGTTGTCGCCGACCGACGTGAGCAGCGCGGCCATGTACTCCGGCGTGAAGTTCGCCTTCAGGTAGGCGGTCCAGTAGGAGATCAGGCCGTACGCGGCCGCGTGGCTCTTGTTGAACGCGTACCCGGCGAACGGGAGGATCGTGTCCCAGAGCGCCTTGACGGCCTCGGCGGAGAACCCGCCGTCGAGCAGCGGGCTGGCTTTCATGCCGGCCTCGAAGCCGTCGTACTCGAGGTCGAGGACTTCCTTCTTCTTCTTGCCCATCGCGCGGCGGAGCACGTCCGCGCGCCCCATCGTGTACCCGGCCACCTTCTGGCCGATGTGCATGATCTGCTCTTGGTACACGATCAGGCCGTAGGTGTCGGCCAGGATCTCCCGCAGCGGCTCGTCGAGCTCCGGGTGGATCGGCTTGACCTTCTGCCGGTTGTTCTTGCGGTCGGCGTAGTCGTTGTGCGCGTTCATGCCCATCGGACCGGGGCGGTAGAGCGCGCCGACCGCGACGATGTCGTCGAACACCGTGGGCTCCATGCGGCGGAGCAGGTCGCGCATGGGCCCGCCGTCCAGCTGGAACACGCCGAGCGTGTCGCCGCGGGCGAGCAGTTTGTAGGTCTCCTTGTCCTCGACGCCCAGGGTGTCGAGGTCGATGTCGATCCCGCGGTTGGTCTTGATGTTGTCGATCGCGTCACCGATGACCGTCAGGTTCCGCAGGCCCAGGAAGTCCATCTTCAGCAGGCCGATGGCCTCGCACGACGGGTAGTCCCAGCCGGTGATGATCGAGCCGTCGTCCCGCTGCCAGAGCGGGATCGCGTCGGTCAGCGGGTCGCACGACATGATGACCGCGCAGGCGTGCACGCCCGCGTTGCGGATCAGGCCCTCGAGACCGCGGGCGGTGTCGAAGATCGTCTTGCACTCTTCGTCCGTCTCGACCAGCGCGCGGACCTCGGCGGCCTCGCCGAAGCGCTCGTGCTTGCTGTCGACGATGCCCGAGAGCGGGATGTCCTTCGCCATGATCGGCGGCGGCAGCGCCTTGGAGATCTTGTCCGCGATCGCGTACCCCGGCTGGCCGAAGTGGACCCGCGCCGAGTCCTTGATCGCCGCTTTGGTCTTAATGGTGCCGAAGGTGATGACCTGGGCGACCTTGTCGACGCCGTACTTGTCGGTCGCGTACCGGATCATCTCGCCGCGGCGGCGGTCGTCGAAGTCGATGTCGATATCGGGCATCGAGACGCGCTCGGGGTTCAGGAACCGCTCGAACAGCAGCTTCTGCGGGATCGGGTCCAGGTTGGTGATACCGAGCACGTACGCGACCAGCGAACCGGCGGCCGAACCACGGCCGGGGCCGACGCGGATGCCGACGCGGCGGGCGTAGCTGATGAGGTCGGCGACGATCAGGAAGTAGGCCGGGAAGCCCTTCCCGATGATGACGTCGAGCTCCTTCTCGATCCGCTCGTCGTAGCCCTCGGGCGGACCGGCCGGAAACCGCCAGGCCAGGCCCTTCGCGACCTCTTCGCGCAGCCAGCCGCCCTGGTCGTAGCCCTCGGGCACCTCGAAGAACGGCAGCCGGTCCTTGTGCGAGTAGACGTCCTCGTAGGACTCGATGCGCTCGGCGATCAGCAGCGTGTTGTCCGACGCGCCGGGGACTTCCTTGTCCCAGTACTCGCGCATCTCGGCGGCGGCCTTGAGGTAGTAGCCGTCACCGTCGAACTTGAACCGGGTCGGGTCGTTGAGGGTCTTGCCGGCCTGGACGCACAGCAGCGCCGAGTGCGTGTCGGCCTGGTCCTTGGTGACGTAGTGCGAGTCGTTCGTCGCGATCGGCTTGAGGTCGAGCAGCCGGCCGACCTCGAGGAGGCCCTCGCGGACCGACCGCTCGATCGGCAGCCCGTGGTCCATCAGCTCGAGGAAGAAGTTGTCGGCGCCGAAGATGTCCTTGTAGTCGGACGCGGCCTGGATCGCCGCTTCCTTCTGGCCCAGCCGCAGCCGGGTCTGCACCTCGCCCGACGGGCAGCCGGTGGTCGCGATGATCCCGGAGTGGTTCTCCGAGATCAGCTCGCGGTCCATCCGGGGCTTGCGGTAGTAACCCTGCATGCTGGCCAGCGAGGACAGCTTGAACAGGTTCCGCAGGCCGGTGGCGTTCTGCGCGAGCATCGTCATGTGGGTGTACGCGCCGGCGCCCGAGACGTCGCCGCCCTCACCCAGCTCGTCGGATCCGCGCTGGTTCTGCTGTCCCCAGAAGACCGGCTTCTTGTGGAAGCGGCTCTCCGGCGCGACGTAGGCCTCGATGCCGATGATCGGCTTGATGCCGTGTTTCTTCGACTGTTGGTAGAACTCGTCGCCGCCGTACATGTTGCCGTGGTCGGTCATGCCGACCGCGGGCATGCCGAGGCGCGCCGCCTCCGCGAAGAGGGGAGCGATCTTCGCCGCACCGTCGAGCATCGAGTACTCGGTGTGGACGTGCAGGTGGACGAAGGAATCGTTCGACACCAGCGAAAACCTCCCCTAGATCGGTGGGACCGGCTGCGCGCGGGTCACTCACCCTAACCCGTGGCTCGAGTGGCCCGCGCACGTGCTCGCCGCGCTCGATTCTGCTCCTCGCCGGAGCCGTTCGGGCGGTGCGACGCGCCACCGCTTCGGGCGGTGATGATCACGGCACGCGGTGCTGCCGGGCGGTCACCCGGAGCGTCAGCCGGCGGGGGTGACGAGGGGTCGGGACGGCTTGGGCGTGACGGCCGGGGCGGCCACGTCCGGGTGAAACGCCGGGAGCGCGGCCTGCGGCGGGGCGTCCGCGGGCGCCGTGCCCCACGACGGGTTCGGCGTCGTGGACAGGTCGTAGGTGATCGTGCCGCCGTTCGCGACGAACGACTCCGCCACCCACGGCTTGGACGTCGGCGAGCCGTTCACGCGCACGCCCTGGACGTAGTAAGTGTCCGCCGAGGCGCGCGGGGCCTCGACCGTGATCGTCGCGCCGTTGCCGCGGTGGACGACCGCGCGCGGGAACAGCGGGGACGCCAGCACGAGGTCCGCGCGGCTCGGGACCTGCGGGAACATGCCGAGCGTGGCGAAGACGTACCACGCCGACATGGTGCCGAGGTCGTCGTTGCCGGGCAGGCCGCCGGTGCCCGGGCCGTAGATCGTGTTCACGATCCGGCGGACCGTCTGCTGCGTCTGCCACGGCCGGCCGAGGTAGTCGTACAGCCAGGGCGCGTTGATGTCCGGCTCGTTGCCCGGGTTGTAGTGGACGTCGTCGGTACCCGACAGCGCCCAGTCGCCGGCCGCGTCGTGGAAGAAGCCGTCGAGGCGCTTCAGCGCGGCGGGCGCACCACCCAGGCCGCCGACCACGCCGGCGACGTCGTGCGAGGCCATCCACGTGTATTGCGCGCTGCTGCCCTCGACGAAGCCGGTGTCGGTCGACGGCTGGAACGGCGTCACCCACGAGCCGTCGGCCTTGCGGGCCTGGACGTACGGGCCGTCCGCGCTCGCCCGCGGGTTGACCAGGTTGCGCCAGTAACCGGAGCGCGCGAGGAACGCGGAAGGGTCACGGCCGATGCGGGACGCCCAGTCCGACAACGCGAAGTCGGCGACGGAGTCTTCGAGCGTCTCGGCGGCCGAGCCCCAGCAGTGGCAGGCGTCGTCCGGCGCGTAGTGCAGCTTCAGGTAGTCGGCCAGGCCCGGCCGCTGGCCGATGCACTGGATCGGGCAGCCGGCGTCGCGGGTGTCGTTCGCGGTCGGCACGGTGGCCGCGCGGGCCAGCGAGCCGAAGGTGCCTTGGACGTCGAAGCCGCGGGCGCCGAAGGCGTACATCCCGGCCAGCGCGGGCGCCGACGGGTCGCCGGACATCACGTGCGTGCCGCCGTTGTTGTGCAGCCACCGATCCCATTCCCCGCCGTTCTGCCCGGCGAAGTTGTAGAGGGATTGGGCGTAGTCGCCCGCCCGGGCCGGGTCGAGGAACGCGAGCAGCTGGACCTGCCCCCGGTAGACGTCCCAGCCGGAGAACGTGCCGTACTGCGCGTGCTGGCCCTTCGCGAGCCGGTGGACCTTCCGGTCGCTGCCGAGGTACTCCCCCGTGACGTCGCTGGCGAGGCTCGGCTGCTGCAGCGCGTGGTAGAGCGCGGTGTAGAACGTCGTGAGCTGCGCGTGCGTGCCGCCGCCGAGCTCGATCTTCGTCAGCTGGTCCTGCCACGCCTTCCGGGCCGACGCGCGAACGCTGTCGAACGACCGGTTCGCCGGTATCTCCGCGTCGGCGTTGCGCTGGGCGTTCGCGGCGCTGACGTAGGAGATGCCGATCCGGGCGGTGACCGGGCCCTTGCTCGCGTCGAAGCCGACGTAGCCGCCCGAGCCCTTGCCGACGCGTGCGGCGTCCGTGAAGCCCTCGCCGCCGGTCGCGCTGCTCGTGCCAGGCCGCAGGGTGCCGTCGACCCAGGTGCCCTGGCCGGTGATCGGCTGGTCGAAGGTGACGCTGAAGTGCAGCGTGTAGTAGGAGCGCTGGTTCTCCTCGCCGCCGGTGGTGCGGCCGCAGAAGCCGCCCGAGTCGACCGAGCCGGTCACCCGCCGGTGCGCCGCGTCGATGCTGATCGAGGCGTTCGAGCTGCCCGGCAGCGAGTTCGACGTCCGGAAGAGCAGGTTCGCGGGCTTGTCCGCGGGGAAGGTGAACCGGCCGAGCCCGGCCCGGTCGGTGGTGGTGAGGTTTACGCCGACGCCGTTGGCCAGGCCGACGCCGTAGTGGCCCGGCTCGGCGGTCTCGTCGGCGTGCGAGAAGTCGCTGGCGAAGACCTGGTCGGTGCGGTCGGCCGACGGCGAGGACAGGACGGCGCCGGGGAACGGCATGATCGGCACGTCGCCGGACGCGCCGGGTGTGCAGCCGGTGCCGTTGAGGTGGGTGAGGCTGAAGCCTCGCACCCGCGTGACGTCGTACTGGTAGCCGCCGGCGGCACCGGTCCCGTTCTGCAGCCCCTTCGTCGTGGTCGGGCTCCAGGCGATCATCCCGAACGGCGTCGTCGCGCCGGGGTAGGTGTTGCCCGCGTTGGTGCTGCCGATCAGCGGATCGACGTAGGACGCCGGGTCGGCGACCAGCTCGACGCCGGCCGCGGCGGGCGTCGCGAACGCCGTCGCCGCCAGGGCCACCGCGCCGAGCAGGGTCAGGATCTTCCGCGCGGCCATGGCCCGCCCTTCGCCGGTGACGTGCGACAACGTTGTCAGCTTGACGCTGCGCAACGCTACGGTCACCCGTTTGCGCCCGTCAACGACCCGGTGAACTTCTGTCCGGTTGTCACGGTGACCGGTGAGGTGAGCCACAAGCGCGTCGTCCGCGTTGACACCGCCCCGGCCGGGACCGAGCATCCGAGCCATGAACCTGTCCGACAGCCGGACAGCCGGTCCGCGGCGGGTGAGCGCCATGGAAGCCGTGCTGGCCCACCTGCGCCGTCAGATCGAACGCGGCGAGTACGCCGTCGGCGACAAGCTCCCGTCCGAGGCCGCGCTGGGCAAGGAGTTCGAGGTCAGCCGCTCGGTGGTCCGGGAGGCGCTGCGCGGGCTGCAGGCGCTCGGGCTCACCGAGTCGAAGTCCGGCAAGGGCACCTTCGTCACCGCGACCGGGCCCGCCGAGCACCCGGTGTTCGGGCCGTACTCGGCCCGCGACCTGATCGAGGTGCGCCGGCACGTCGAGATCCCGGTCGCCGGGTACGCGGCGCTGCGGCGCTCCGCCGACGACCTCGACCTGCTCGGCCACCTCGTCGAGCGGATGGCCGCCGAGACCGACAACACCGCGTGGGTCGCGCTGGATTCGCTGTTCCACATCACCATCGCCCAGGCGTCGGGCAACCCCGTGTTCGGGAAGGTGATCGAGGAGATCCGGGACGCGCTGGCCCGCCAGTCCGCCTTCCTCAACCAGCTCGGCGACCGCCGTCACCGGTCGAACATCGAGCACCGCGAGATCGTCACGGCGATCGCCGAGGGCTCGGAAGCCGCCGCGGTCGAGGCCATGACGGCCCACCTGCGGCACGTCGAAAACACCTTGACCAGCATCGTGAACGGGGACGAGTAGCACCTTGACCGAACAGACCCTCACCCCGGAGACCGCCACCGACGCGGGCGACGCCGGTTACAGCAAGGCCCTGAAGCCGCGGCACGTGAACATGATCGCGATCGGCGGGGCCATCGGCACCGGCCTGTTCCTCGGCGCGGGCGGCCGGCTCGCCCAGGCCGGGCCGGCGCTGGCGATCGTCTACGCCGTCTGCGGCCTCTTCGCGTTCTTCGTGGTCCGCGCGCTCGGCGAGCTCATCCTGTACCGGCCTTCGAGCGGCGCGTTCGTCTCCTACGCGCGGGAGTTCATGGGCGAGAAGGGCGCGTACGTCGCCGGCTGGATGCACTTCCTGAACTGGTCGACCACGGGCATCGCCGACATCACGGCCATCGCGCTCTACGCGCACTTCTGGTCGTTCTTCTCGCCGATCCCGCAGTGGGTGCTCGCGCTGATCGCGCTCGCCGTCGTGCTGACGCTGAACCTGGTGTCGGTGAAGCTGTTCGGCGAGATGGAGTTCTGGTTCGCCATCGTCAAGGTCGCCGCGCTGGTGCTGTTCATGGTGATCGGGATCGTGCTGCTGGTGACGCGCACGCCGATCGACGGCGTCGCGGGCGGGCCGCAGCTGATCACCGGGCACGGCGGGATCTTCCCGGCCGGGCTGCTGCCGATGGTGCTGATCGTGCAGGGCGTGGTGTTCGCCTACGCGTCGATCGAGCTGGTCGGCGTCGCCGCGGGCGAGACCGAAAACCCGGAGAAGATCATGCCGAAGGCGATCAACTCCATCATGTGGCGCATCGCGGTGTTCTACGTCGGCTCGGTCGTGCTGCTGGCGATGCTGCTGCCGTGGAGCTCCTACACGAAGGACCAGAGCCCGTTCGTCACCGTGCTGTCGCACCTGGGCGTGCCGGCCGCGGACAGCGTGATGAACCTGGTCGTGCTCACCGCGGCGCTGTCGAGTCTCAATTCGGGGCTGTACTCGACCGGCCGGATCCTGCGGTCGATGGCCACGGCCGGCTCCGCGCCGAAGTTCACCGGCGTGATGAACCGCAACCAGGTGCCCTACGGCGGGATCCTGCTGACGGCGTCGGTCTGCGTGCTCGGCGTGGGCCTGAACTACCTGGTGCCGAAGGAGGCCTTCGACATCGTGCTGAACTTCGCCGCGATCGGCATCCTCGCGACCTGGGCCATCATCGTGCTCTGCCACCTCCTGTTCGTCCGCAAGACCGAACGGGACGGGCTCGAACGGCCGGCGTTCCGGCTGCCGTTCTCGCCCTACACCGAGATCGTGACGCTGGTGTTCCTCGCCGCCGTCGTGGTGCTGATGGGCTTCGACGAGACCGGCCGGATCACGCTCCTGGCGCTGCCCGTGATCGCGCTCGCGCTGGTCGCCGGCTGGTTCGCGGTGCGGAAGCGGATCGACATGCGCGCGTTCGACAAGGCGGGGCTGTGAACCACGAACTCCTGGTCGAGCTGGTGCGCGACGGCATGGTCGAAGGCGGGCACCACGGCTCGGTGATCGTGCTCGCCCCGGACGGCACGACGTTGTTCGGCGCCGGCGCGCCGGACGCCCCGATGTACCCGCGGTCGACGGCGAAACCGCTGCAGGCCACGGCGATGGCCCGGCTCGGGCTGCGGCTGCCGGCCGCCGGGTTCGCCATCGCGGCGGCCAGCCACTCCGGCGAGCCGGTGCACCTCGACGCCGCGTCGGCGGTGCTCGGCGAGCGCTCTCCGGACGAACTGGGCAACCCTGCCGACTTCCCGTACGACCCGGTCGAACGCGACCACTGGGTCGCGACCGGGCGGGCTCCGAGCCGGCTCGCGCACAACTGCTCCGGCAAGCACGCGGCGATGCTGGCGACCTGCGAGCTGAACGGCTGGAGCACCGACGGCTACCTCGACCCGGCGCACCCGCTGCAGCGCGCGATCGCCGCCACCGTCGAGGACCTGACCGGACGCGCGGTCCTGCGGGTGGCGGTCGACGGATGCGGCGCGCCGCTCTTCGCGACCACGCTGCGCGGCCTCGCCACGGCCGTGTCGAAGATCGCCGCGGCCGCGCCGGGAACGCCCGAAGGCCTGGTCGCCGACGGGATCCGCCGGCACCCCGAGCTGGTCGGCGGCAGCCGCCGCGACGTCACCGCCGTGATGCGCGCGGTGCCCGGGCTGATCGCGAAGGACGGCTTCGAAGCCGTCCAGGTCGCGGCGCTGCCGGACGGCACGGCGATCGCGTTCAAGATCGCCGACGGCGGCGACCGCGCCCGGCGGCCGGTGCTGGCCGCGACCCTGGGACTGTGCGGGATCGACGTCCCGTCCGGGCCGGAGAACCTGCGCGTCACCGGGAACCTGGCCGGGGCACTCGGTGTGGGGAGCCGCTGAGCCCCGTCGCTCCGGTTGCCGGGCGCGCGACCTCGGGTACCGTCGGATCCGGAAGGTATGACTCCGCTTCGGAAGGCGTGTGCCCGTGCTGGACCGACTTGTCGACAGAGCTCTCGGACTCCCCCGCGCCGAAGGACCGAAACCGGTCGTCACGCGCGACCTGCCGGTGCCGATGACCGACGGCGTCACGCTGCTCGCGGACCGGTACGCCCCGGCGGGCGACACCCCGGCGCCGGTGGTGCTGATCCGCACGCCGTACGGGCGCGCCGGTCTCCTGTCGAAGCTGTTCGGGAACACGTTCTCGCGGCACGGGCTGCAGACGGTCATCCAGAGCACCCGCGGCTCGTTCGGCTCCGGCGGCGAGTTCCGGCCGTTCCACCTCGAGCGCGAGGACGGCATCGCCACCGCCGAGTGGCTGCGCGCGCAGCCGTGGTGCGACGGCAACCTCGCCATGGCGGGCGCCAGCTACCTCGGGCACACGCAGTGGGCGATCGGGCCGTACCTCGACCCGCCGCTGGCCGCGATGTGCCTCGGCGTCACGGCGTCGGAGTTCGTCTCGACGTTCTACCCGGGCGGCGTGCTCGCGGCGGACAACATGGTGTCGTGGTCGGCGATGATCGGCCGCCAGGAAGAGCGCTTCGGCGCGTTCCCGAACCCGCTGCAGGCGCGCAAGACGCGCCGCGCGATGGCGCACCTGCCGCTCAGCGGCGCCGACGTCGCCGCGATCGGGAAGCCGGTGAAGTTCCTGCAGGACATCACCGAGCACTTCGTACCGGACGACACCTACTGGGCGATGTCCGACCACAGCGCCGACGTCGAGAAGCTCGACGTCCCGGTGTCGATGGTCACCGGCTGGTACGACCTGTTCATCCGCGGGCAGCTGCAGGACTTCCGGCGGCTCGCCGAGGCGGGCAAGGCCCCGCGCCTCACGGTCGGCCCGTGGGCGCACGGCGAGCCGGCCAGCATGCGCCCGATGATCCAGGACCAGCTCGGGTTCCTGCGCGCCCACCTGCTCGGCGACCGCACGTTCCTGCAGCGCGCGCCGGTCCGGATCTTCCTGCAGGGCGCGGACACCTGGCTGGACTTCGAGACGTGGCCGCCGCCGTCCACCGCGACGGCGTCGCACCTGCGGCCGATCGGCGGGCTCGGCGAAGTGGGCGGCGACGAAGCGCGGCCGACGACGTTCACCTACGACCCGGCGGACCCGACCCCGGCGGTCGGCGGGCCGCTGCTGACGGGTGACTGGAAGCAGAAGGACAACCAGGAGATCGAGGCCCGCCCGGACGTGCTGGTGTTCACCGGCGAGCCGCTGGCGTCCGACCTGGACGTCATCGGCGACGTGGCCGCGACCGTGCACGTGCGCACCGAGCTCGGGCACGCCGACGTCTACGTCCGGCTCTGCGACGTCGACGCGGGCGGTGTCTCCCGCAACGTCACCGACGGGATCCTCCGGCTGCGGCCCGGCTTCCCCGAGGCGGACACCGGCGGCGTGGTGACGGCGGAGGTCACGCTCGACCCGACCGCCTACCGTTTCCGCCGCGGCCACCGGCTGCGCGTCCAGATCGCGGGGGGCGCGTTCCCCCGCTTCGCGCGCAACCACGGTACGGACGAGCCGATCACCGCGGCGGTGGACGGCAAGGCCAACCGCTTCGAGATCTTCCACGACGCGGCCCGGCCGTCCCGCATCACGCTGCCGGTGTTCACCCCCTAGCCCCAGGACGCCACTTTCCCCGTGAAAGTGGCGCCTCGGGGGCCCCAAACGTCACTTTCCCTAGGAAAGATGCGTCGTTTGGGAGGGAATTCTCAGTATGTGAGCACGCGGTGGTGCGTGGTCACCCGGCCGTCGTCGTGCAGCACGTGCAGCAGCAGCGACGGCGGCCGGTCGTACTCCAGCGGGCCGCCCTCGTCCCAGCCCCGGTCGCCGCCCGGCTCGACGGGCAGCAGCGACGTCGACACCACGCCGGGCGCGATCCGCAGCGGCACGCCGGCGAACGTCGTCGACGCGCCGGTGTGGACGTGGCCGGCCAGCAAGGCCGCCACGCGCGGGTGGCGGGCCAGCAAGGCCGCCAGCCGCTCCTCCCCCGACTGCCGGATCCCGTCCACCAGCGGGACGCCGACCTCGACCGGCGGGTGGTGGAAGGCGACGAACGCCGGGCCGTCGCCGCCGGACAGCACACCGTCGAGCCAGTCCAGGGTCTCGTCGGCGAGGTAGCCCGAGCCGCGGCCGGGGATCGTCGAGTCGCACATCGCGAACAGCACGCCGTCGATCTCCCGGGCGAGGTCGATCGGGCCGTCGGACGCGGGCAGGCTGTGACGACCGGGGCCGGGGGCTTCGCCACCCGGACCCCCCGGAAGGCGGTCGAGCAACCCGGTCCGGAATTCCGCGCGGACGTCGTGGTTGCCGGGGCAGACCAGCACCGGCGCCGGGTGCTTCAGCAGTTCGGCGGCGCGCGCGTACTCCGAGGCCGCGCCGTGGTCGGCGATGTCGCCGGTGACGACGACGGCGTCGACCGCGAGTTCGTCCAGGTACGCCATCACGGCCGCGACGCGTTCCTCCGCGCGCGGTCCGCCGTCGAGGTGCAGGTCGCTCAGGTGCGCGATGATCATCTTTCGTCCTTCCCCAGGTACGCCAAGGCTTTCACCCAGTTGCGGACGAGCACCGCGGTCGCCGCCGGCAGGTCGCCGTCCCGCAGTGCCGCGGCGATCCGGCGGTGCTCGCCGATGCTCTCCCCGGCGCGGGCGGCCCCGCCGAAGTAGCACGATTCGTACCGCTTGAGCAGCGGCTTCGTCTGCTCGATCAACCGCAGTAGGTGCGGGTTCGGGCAGCGGGACAGCAGCAGCGCGTGCCACCGTTCGTCCACTTCGGACAGATCCGCGCCGCGGTCCAGCGCCGCGGCCATCTCGTCGGCGACGACGTCGAGCGCGTCGGGCAGCCCGGCGAGCTCCAGCGGCGACGTCCAGCGCAGGGCGAGCGCCTCCAGCTCGGCGACCAGCGGGTAGAGCCGGCGGGCCTCGTCCGGGTCGAACGGCGGCACGAGGAAGCCACGCCCAGGCTCCGACACGAGCAGGCCGCGGCCGGCGAGCCCGATCAGCGCCTCCCGCAGCGGCGTCCGGCTGACGCCCAGTTCGCGGGCCAGGTGCACCTCGTTGACGCGGGCACCGGCGGCGAGCCGCCCGTCGAGCACGCGGGTGGTGATCTCCTCGATGAGATCGCTGCGCAAAGGAGTGCGGGCCATCCGGGCAGTATTGCATGCAATCGGGACGTACTGTATTCAGTTGGTATGACCTTTGACGGCTTCGATGTCGACCGCGCCCGCCGTGAGACCCCCGGCTGCGCGGAAGTGGTCCACTTCAACAACGCCGGATCCGCCTTGCCCCCGGCCGTCGTGACGGACACGGTGGTGGGCTACCTGCGTCACGAAGCGCTGGTCGGCGGGTACGAAGCGGCCGCCGAAACCAAAGATCAGCTGGCGGCGGTGTACGCGTCGGCGGCGCGGCTGGTCGGCGGCGAACCCGACGACATCGCCGTCACCGACAACGCGACGCGGTCCTGGCAGGCCGTCTTCTACGCGCTGCCGTTCGCCGCGGGCGACCGGATCCTCACCTCCAGCGCGGAGTACGCCAGCAACGCGATCGCGTACCTGCAGGTCGCCCGGCGCACCGGCGCGGTCGTCGAGGTGGTCGGCGACGACGAGTCCGGCCAGCTGGACGTGGAAGACCTTCGCCGCCGGGTCGACGGCGACGTCAAGCTGATCGCCGTCAGCCACGTGCCCACCCAGGGCGGGCTGGTCAACCCGGCCGAGGAGATCGGCGAGGTCGCGCGGGCCGCCGGGATCCCGTTCCTGCTCGACGCGTGCCAGTCCGCCGGACAGGTCGACCTCGACGTCTCGCGCCTGAAGTGCGACGCGATGTCGGTGACCGGCCGCAAGTACCTGCGCGGCCCGCGCGGTACCGGTTTCCTCTACGTCCACCCGCGGCTGCGCGAGCGGCTGGAGCCGGCGATGCTCGACCTGCACTCGGCGGTCTGGACGTCGCCCGCGGAGTACGTCGTCGACCCGACCGCCAAGCGCTTCGAGGTCTGGGAGAAGGACTTCGCCGCGGTGTCCGGCCTCGGCGCGGCCATCGACTACGCGCTCGGGTGGGGCCTGCCGGCCATCGAAGCCCGCGTCGCCTCGCTGGCCGAGACGCTGCGCGGGCGGCTCGCCGACGTCGGCGCGCGAGTGCACGACGCCGGCGCGAAGAAGTGCGGCATCGTCACGTTCAGCGTCGAGGGCACCCCCGCCGCGGACATCAAAACGCGGCTGTCGGCGGCGGGGATCAACACGTCGGTGTCGTCCCGCACGTCGGCGCAGTTCGACTTCACCGCCCGCGACCTGCCGGACCTGGTCCGCGCGTCGGTGCACTACTACAACACCGAGGACGAGATCGAACTGCTGGTGAAGGCGGTCGGGCAGCTCTAGAACGCGGTGACGCCGGTCAGTTCGGCCGACACGGTCCACAGCCGCTCGGCGAGCGCCGGGTCGACGGCGTAGTCGCGCACGCCCGCTCGCGTGCCGTCCGCGGGGGCGGGCTCGGCGATGTCGCAGTCGTCGAGGTAGACCCCGCCCATGCCGTCGAGCTGCGGGGACGTCGCCGCCCAGACCTGGGTCGCCGCACCCTCCTCGGGCGTCTTGGCGCCGCCGGTGACCTGCCCGGTCTCGTCGACCATGCCCGCGTCGATCAGCTCCTGGCGCTCCAGATGCCGCACGAGGTCGGTGAGGATCCGGCCCGGGTGCAGGGAAAACGCGCGAACGCCGCGGTCCTGGCCGAGCTTGTCGAGCTGGACCGCGAAGAGGACGTTCGCCGTCTTCGCCTGGCCGTAGGCGAGCCACTTGTCGTAGCCCTGCTCGAAATTCAGGTCGTCGAAGCGGACCGGGCCGTAGTGGTGGCCGCGCGAGGAGACCGAGACGACGCGGGCGCCCGGGTTGAACGCCGGCCAGAGCCGGTTCACCAGCGCGAAGTGGCCGAGGTGGTTGGTCGCGAACTGCGCCTCCCAGCCCGGGCCGACGCGCGTCTCCGGCGCCGCCATGATCCCGGCGCTGCCGATGAAGATGTCGATGCCGCGCCCGGACGCGACGAACCGCCCGGCGAACGCGCGGACGCTGTCGAGGTCACCGAGGTCCAGTTCGTCGATCTCGACGTTCTTCAAGTCCCGCAACGCTTCTTCCGCCGTCGTGCGGCGGCGGGCCGGGACGACGACGTGCGCGCCCGCCTGCGTCAGCGCGCGCGTCGTCTCGAGGCCGATGCCCGAGTAGCCGCCGGTGACGATCGCGAGCTTACCGGTCAGGTCGATGCCGGCCAGGACTTCGGACGCCGTGCTGGTGGCGCCGAAACCCGAGCCGATCTTGTGCTGTGCAGTGGTCATGTCCGCGACACTAAGAGCTGGAGTGAACTCCAGCGCAAGCCGGCGTGACCCACGGATCAGCCGTTGAGCAGCTGCCGCGCGATCACGAGCTTCTGGATCTCGCTGGTCCCCTCGTAGATCCGGAACAGCCGCGCGTCGCGGTAGATCCGCTCGACCGTGACGCCCCGGACGTACCCCATCCCGCCGTGCACCTGCACCGCGCGGTCGGCGACCCGGCCGAGCATCTCGGTGCAGAACAGCTTCGCCGACGACGGCCCGAGCTTGCGGTCCTCACCCGAGTCGTACTTCGCGGCGGCTTCGTGCACCATCGCGCGCCCGGCCGCCAGCTCGGCGTGCGACTCCGCCAGCAGCGCCTGCACCAGCTGGAACTCCCCGATCGGGTGACCACCTTGGCGGGCCGTGCGCGCGTAGTCGACGGCTTCGGCCAGCGCGCGTTCCGCCATCCCGACGCACAGCGCCGCGATGTGCAGCCGGCCGCGGGCGAGCGAGGCCATCGCGATGCCGAAGCCCTTGCCCGCCTCGCCGACCAGCGCGTCCGCCGACACCTCGACGTCGTCGAAGACCACTTCCGACGTCCACGCGCCGGCCTGGCCCATCTTGGCGTCGTGCGGGCCGACGGTGACGCCGGGCGCGCCCGCGGGCACCAGCAGGGCGGAGATGCCGCGGCTGCCGGCGCTGTCCGGCTCGGTGCGCGCGAACACGACGAAGACCTCGGCGAGCGGCGCGTTGGTGATGAACCGCTTGGTGCCCGAGAGCCGGTAGCGGTCACCGTCGCGGACCGCGCGGCTGGTGAGCCCGCTGGGGTCGGAGCCGGCTTCGGCCTCGGTGAGCGCGAACGACGCGATCGCCTGGCCGGCGGCGAGCCGGGGCAGCCAGCGGGTGCGCTGGTCCGGCGTCCCGTAGTGCACGATCGCCTGGCCCGCGATGCCGTTGTTGGTGCCGAACAGGGATCGGAACGCCGGCGTCGTCCAGCCGAGCTCGATGGCCAGCCGGACGTCTTCGGCCATGCCGAGGCCGAGGCCGCCGTACTCCTCCGGCAGCGCCCAGCCGAACAGGCCCAGTTCGGCCGCCTTCTCGCGGATCCCGGCGGGGATTTCGTCGGTTTCGTCGATCTCCGCCTCGCGCGGGACGACCTCCTTGCGCACGAACTCCCGCACCGCGCCGAGCACCTGCCCGAAAACGTCCACGTCCATCCGTCGCACGGTACCCGGTAGCGTGCGGTGCGTGAGCACCTTCTACGACGTCGCCGCACAGCACCCGGACCGGCTCGCGGTGCTCGCCCCGGACGGGCGGCCGGCGACCTTCGGCGAGCTGGCCGCGCGGGCGAACCGGCTGACGCACGCCCTGCACCGGCTGGGCCTGCGCGAGGGCGACGGCGTCGTCGCGATCGTCCACAACGGACTCCCCTACTTCGAGCTGCTGTTCGCCACGCTTCAGGCGGGGATGTACTTCACGCCGGTCAACTACCGGTCCTCCGCCGGGGAAATCGCCTACGTGGTGGAAAACAGCGGCGCACGGGTGGTCGTCGCGGACGCGGACATCGCGCGTGCGTGCCCGCCGTTGGCTGCGGTGGAACGCTTTTCGGTCGGCGCGGCGGACGGCTGGGCGGACTACGCGTCCTGGGGCGAGGACGAGCCGTCCACCGCGCCGGAGCTGCGGACGGCCGGGCAGACGATGCTCTACACGTCGGGCACCACGGGCCGGCCGAAGGGCGTCCGCCGGGCGCTCAGCGGGAAACCGCCGTCGCTGCACCCGATCCACCGCGACCTGATGGCGATGCTGGACGTCGACGAGGGGCCGGGCGTGCACCTCGTGGCCTGCCCGCTCTACCACGCCGCGCCCGGCTCGTTCTCCGTCAACGCGATGCACCTCGGGCACTCCGCCGTGCTGATGGACAAGTTCGACGCCGAGGAGACCTTGCGGCTGGTCGAGCGCCACCGGGTGACGAGCACCCACCTCGTGCCGACGATGTTCCACCGGCTGCTGCGGCTGCCCGAGGACGTCCGCGCGCGGTACGACCTGTCGAGCCTGGTGAGCGTGATCCACGGCGCGGCGCCGTGCCCGCCCGAGGTCAAGGAGCGGATGATCGCGTGGCTCGGCCCGGTCGTGCACGAGTACTACGGCGCGTCGGAGGGCCTGATCTGCGGCGTCACCGCTTCGGAGTGGCTGAAGGCACCGGGCACGGTCGGCCGGGCGCTGACCGGCGTGCGGCTGAAGATCGTCGACGACGACGGCGCCGAAGTGCCCACGGGCGAGCCCGGCACGATCTACTTCAGCTCGGCGCACACCGCGCTCGACTACCTCGGCGATCCCGAGAAGACGGCAGCCGCCCGATCGGGCGAATTCCTGACGGTGGGCGACTTCGGCTACCGCGACACCGAAGGCCGCGTGTTCCTGCTCGACCGCCGGACCGACCTGATCCTTTCGGGCGGGGTCAACATCTACCCGGCCGAGATCGAGGCGCGGCTGCTCTCGCACCCGGACGTCGCCGACGCGGCGGTGATCGGTGAGCCGGACGACGAATGGGGCCAGCGGGTGATCGCCGTCGTCCAGCCGGTCCCCGGCGTGCCGGGTGACGACGCCCTCGCCGCGCGGCTGGCCGAGCACTGCCGCGCCGCGCTGGCCGGGTTCAAGACACCCGGACGGTTCGACTTCACCGAGCAGCTGCCGCGGACCGAGTCGGGCAAGATGCTGCGCCGCACCCTACGGAAGGGCTGACTCCCGATGCGCAAGCCGATCGCCGTCACCACCGCTGTTCTCGCCGCCCTGCTGGTGCTGCCCGCCACCGCGTCCGCGACGCCGGGCAGCGGGGTCACCGGCACGATCCTCACGCAGAAGACGATCGGCCACACCGACTACACGCTGCGGGAGATCACCATCCAGCCCGGCGGCTACACCGGCTGGCACTTCCACGACGGCACGCTCTACGCGTACGTGAAGGCGGGAACGCTGACGCACAACCTGGCCGACTGCTCCCTCGACGGCCGCTACCGCACCGGGCAGGCGTTCACCGAGCGGCCCGACCAGGTGCACATCGGCCGCAACCTCGGGACGACGCCGATAGTCCTCGAAGTCCTGTACGTGCTCCCGGCGGGCAGCCCGCTCTCGGAGGACGCGCCCGACCCGGGCTGCGGCTTCTAGCTCGTGAACCAGCCCGCCGCGTCGAGGCGGTAGGCCGCGGGGCCGACGACGGCGCGCAGGTCGGTCTCGAGCGCGGCCATCCGTTCGGCGCCCACCGTGCGCGCCCAGTCCGCGCGCAGCTCGTCGAAGATCTCCGCCGACTTCGTGAGGGCGTCGACGCCGTGCGCGGTGAGCCGCACGATCTTGCGGCGCGCGTCGGCCGGGTCGTCGGCGCGTTCGACGTAGCCGAGCGCCTCGAGCCGCTCGACGGTCTTGCCCGCCGCCTGCTTGGAGACGCCGAGGCGCCGGCCGATCTCGGACGCCGTCGCGCCCTGGACGCCGACGGCCTGCATCGCGAAGCCGTACGAGGGCCGGACGCCCGCGTGCCCGCGGCGCGCGAGTTCGGCGTGCAGGCGGTCGATGAGCGTGCGGAAGCCGCCGAAGAGCAGGAACGGCAGCTCGTAGCCGGGTACGTCGGTCATAGCCCCTTGCCAAGTTCGACAACCAGGTTTACGGTTTCGACAACCATGTTGTCGATCCTACGTCTGGAGACGTTGTGTTCCCCGATCACACCCCGGAGTCTGCTCCCCCGGCCGCCCGCCCGGCGATGACGGCCACGGCGAAGAAGTTCGGCGGCCACGTCCCGGCCGCCGTCGCCCGCCTGGCGACGTCGCCGGAGCTGCTGAACGGCTTCCTGAAGCTGAACGCGATCTTCGAGTCCACGACCCTGCCGGCGCTCGACCGGGAAGTCCTGATCATGACGGTCGCCGCCCGCAACGGCTGCCACCTCTGCGTCGCGATGCACACGGCGTCCCTGCACGCGCTCAGCGCTTCACCCGAACTGGTGACAGCCCTGCGGACTCAGTCGACGTTGCCCTCCGCGCGGCTGGAGGCGTTGCGCGGGTTCGTCCACGCGGTCCTGGACACGACCGGCGACGTCCCGCCGGCCGCGCTGGATGCGTTCACCAGCGCGGGTTACACGCCGCGGAACGCGCTGGAAGTGGTGCTGGGCATCGGAACCTACACGCTGTCGACGTTCGCGAACCGCCTGACGGGAGCACCGCTGGACGACGTCTTCGCGGACCACGCCTGGCACGCTACCGCGGTCTGACGGTCGTTCCGTTCGCGGCGCCTTCGACGAGGTCCCGGCAGTGGCCTCGGCGACGACGAGCGCGCCGAGGCCACTGCCGGGGATCGGCTCGGTGAACGTCCCGCCGGTGAGGGTGATCGAGCCGCCGTCCGGCAGGCGCCCGGCGGCGAGCCGCGCGAGCGCGACCTGGCCGAGCAGTTTGCCGCGCAGGTCGTCGAGCACCTGCTCGTCGGTGAGGTCGCCGAGCGGCCGCAGCGGGACGTTGGCGGCACAGCACACCATGGCGTCGGGCGCGGACCCGAACAGCGCGTCGAGCGACGAGCCCGGTAGCGCCCAGCACGACGATCTTCACGTCTTCGACGCCAGCGGGCCCCGGCAACCGGATTCCCGGCTCGGAAGGGCCGGGAGAACTGCCCGAAGACCTGGCAGGGCGCCCACAAAACGACCCGCTGGCGGTGTTCCGTCGTCGGCTTCTCTCCGGACCGACCCCTTCCGTTTATGTGACCCAGGTCTCACGGAGCCGTGTCCGGTCCCCGGCCGCGGCTTCGACCCCTTGGTGTTCGCACCCACCGAGAAGGAGTCGATATGGACAAGCCGGCCGGCCGGCGCGAGTGGCTGGGGCTGCTCGTGCTCGTGCTTCCCACCCTGCTCGTCGCGATGGACATGACCTCGCTGTTCCTCGCCTTGCCGAAACTGAGCGCCGACCTGGGTGCGAGCGGCACCGAGCAGCTGTGGATCACCGACAGCTACGGCTTCCTCGTCGCCGGGTTCGTGATCACCATGGGCACCCTGGGCGACCGCATCGGCCGCCGCCGGCTGCTGCTCGTCGGCGGCGCCGCCTTCGCCGCGATCTCCGTCGTCGCCGCCTTCGCCACCACCCCGGAGCTGCTCATCGCCGCCCGCGGCGCGCTGGGGATCGCCGGGGCGACGCTGATGCCCTCGACGCTCGCCCTGATCACGAACATGTTCCGCGACGAGCAGCAGCGCGGGAAGGCCATCTCGATCTGGGCGACCTGCCAGTTCGCCGGCGGCTCGCTCGGCCCGGTCCTCGCCGGGTTCCTGCTCCAGCACTTCGCCTGGGGCTCGATCTTCCTGATCGCCGTGCCCGCGATGGCCGTGCTGCTGATCGCCGGGCCGATCCTGCTGCCCGAGTTCCGCACGCCCGCGCCGGGCCGGCTCGACCTCGGCGGCGTCGCCCTTTCGCTGGCCGCGGTCCTGCTGTTCGTGTTCGCCCTCAAGCAGCTGACGACCGGCGCGGGCCTGCTCGTGCCGGTGGGCGCGATCCTCGCCGGGGCCGTGCTGGGTGCCGTGTTCGTCCGCCGCCAGCTGAGCGGCCCGGTGCCGCTGCTGGACCTGCGGCTGTTCCGGAACCGGCCGTTCACCGCGGTCCTGGTCGCGCTGGTGTTCGCGGGGGTCGCGATGGCGGGCGTCGGCCTGCTGGTCACCCAGTACCTGCAGGGTGTGCTCGGGTACTCGCCGCTCGCCTCGGCCCTGCTGTTCGCGCCGATGGGCATCGGCGTCGCGGCGGGCACGACGGTGGCGCCCGCCCTGGCCCGGCGGCTGGCCCCGGTGACGGCGATCGCCGGCGGTCTGGTGGTCTCGGCGGCCGGCGGGCTCATGCTGTCCTTCGCCGACGGGCTCCCGCTGGTCGTGGCGGGCATCGCGGTGCTGACGCTGGGCACGGGCCCGCTGTTCGCGCTCGGCATCGGCCTGGTCGTCGGCTCGGTGCCGCCGGAGCGCGCGGGCTCGGCGGCGTCGATGGCGGACACCGGCAACTACCTGGGCGGCTCGCTGGGCCTGGCCTTCATCGGCCTGGTCGCCACGGCCGTCTACCACCGCGTGTTCCCGGCGGGCACCACCCTCGCCGCCGACGTCGCCCGCGCGGACGTCGCGAACCAGGCGAAGGCGGCCTTCACGACCGGCCTGAACGTCACGGGCGTGATCGCGGCGGCGCTCTTCGCGGGCTTGGCGGTCCTGGTGGCGCGGATGCGGGCCTCAGCCGAGCGCGCCGAGGAACTGCAGGACGCCCAGCAGACCCGCTAAGGCGCCGAAGAACTGGTAGATCCCGAAGCTGCCGCCCACCCGGCGGACGGACGCCTCGGTGCGCGGGTCGAGCAGCACGGTGACGGTCTTCCCGACGCGAGGCGACATGAACGTGTACCGCCCGGCCCACGCCGAGCGCGTCCGTCCGTAGACGGTGTACCGGACCTTGGGCTCGCTCGGCGCGCGGTTCAGCCACCGCCGCTCGTCGACGACGTCGCCTTCGATCTCGCGGGCTCGCCGTCCGAAGCGCAGGCGTCCCGCCGCGATCCCCGCGGACAACGCCCCGAACAGGGTGAACACCCAGGCCACGAGCAGGTAGGACGCGGTGACGTCGCCGGCCAGGCCCAGCTGCCCGGCGGCCAGGCCGAAGGCCACCAGCAGCACCCCGCGCACGACGAAGGCCGCGGGCAGCGCGGTCCGGGGCGTCGGCAGCAACCGCACCCGGCCGCTGCCGGCCGGTCCGCACCGCACGACGTCGTCCACCAGCACGGGCACGGGGGTGCGCAGCAGTTCGCGTTCCCCGCCGATCAGCTCGTCGACGACGGTGCCGGCCACGAGGGAAACCCGCAGGCCCGACGGCCGCGGGCGCACCGCCGTCACGCGGTACGGGCGCAGCCCACGCGCGAACCACCACCGGAACGACGACCAGGCCACGCCCGCGATCGCCTCGATCGAGCCGGCCACCAGGAAGACCCACACCGCCGCACCGTGCACGCGTTCAGCCGGGTCCCTTCACGGAGATGGGCGATTCAGGTGGGCGCAGCAGGGTTCGAACCTGCGACCGCTCGGGTGTAAACCGAGTGCTCTTCCGCTGAGCTATGCGCCCGGACGGCGGCGGCCCCCGAAAGGGGACCGCCGCCGGGAAGCCTCACGCCAGTTCGGCGACGGCCTTCTTCCAGCCCTGCTGGTCGCGCGCCTCGCCCGGGGCGTTCACCTCGGCGAAGCGGACCACGCCTTCCTTGTCGACCAGGAAGGTGCCGCGGACCGCGAGACCCGCCTGCTCGTTGAAGACGCCGTACGCGCGAGCCACGTCACCGTGCGGCCAGAAGTCGGACAGCAGCGGGAACTGGTAGCCCTCCTTCTCGGCCCACGCCTTCAGCGAGAACGGCGTGTCGACCGAGACGCCCAGGACCTGGACACCCTTGTTGTCGTAGTCGGCGAACTCGTCGCGGAGCTGGCAGAGCTCGCCCGTGCAGATGCCGCTGAACGCGAACGGGTAGAAGACCACCAGCACCGGCTTGTCGCCCCGGAAGGACGACAGCTGCACCGGCTGCTTGTTGTAGTCGTTGAGCGTGAAGTCAGGGGCCTCAGAACCGACCTCGACGGTCATACCGCGTTTCCTCTCCCGTACGGACACGTGCCTGCGACGACAACCCTATCGTGTCAGCCGGGCGGGGCCGGTTCAGCGCTGTTTCGACTTCGACTTGGGGGACACCAGCCTCGTGCCGAGCCAGTTCGCGCCGACGCTGATGTTGGCGGTCTGGGCCAGGCCCACCACCGGCACCGCTTCGGCGATTTCACTCGGCTCGACGTGCCCGGGCTGTCCCGTCTTCGGGGTCAGGACCCAGATCACGCCGGTTTCTTCCAGGGGGCCCCTGGCGTCGATGAGCGCGTCGCCGAGGTCGCCGTCGTCCTGGCGCCACCACAGCAGCACCACGTCGATGACCTCGTCGGCTTCCTCGTCGAGGATGTCCCCGCCGATCTGCTCCTCGATCGCCGCACGGAGGGCGTCGTCGACGTCCTCGTCCCAGCCGATCTCCTGGACCACCATCTCGGGCTTGATGCCGAGCCTCTCGGCGACGCCGGTCTGATCAGCGTCTCCCGCGGCGACCACTGCTTTCACTCCTCCAACTACGACGGAGCGTGGCGCTCTAGCACCCTCGTGGAGGGTACGGCTGCGCCACACTCGGCTACCCGGTTGCCGATAGCGAACACTGGTGCGGCTCTGCGCGCAACCGTCCACACCGGATCTGTGACAACTCGTGTCGCAGGATACGGGCCGCCGGGCCCCCGCCGCGACGGCGTTTCGGGTGCCTCGGGGACCGGTCTGCCACCCCGCCGGAGGACGTCCCCTAGGGTGATGAGGAAGAAAACGCGCGCGCGGTTACACCGCGCGCGGGGAGCGACTCGATCGGGTCGGCTGATGTTACCGCCTAGTAGCAGTGCGGAAGCCGGGAGGGAAGACGACGATGGAGAGTCGTACACCCCCGAGTACGAGCACCACCGGCTACAACTTTTCGCAAGGAGACCCCTTGGCCCCGCAGAACGACGGCGCCTCCGGCAAGGAGACCCCGGCACGCGTACGCGTAATCCGAGACGGATTGGCTGCGCACCTGCCCGACATCGACCCGGAGGAGACCGCCGAGTGGCTGGACTCCTTCGACGAGGCGCTGGCCAGGGGAGGCCAGCAGCGGGCCCGGTACCTGATGCTGCGCATCCTGGAGCGCGCCCGGGAACGCAACGTCGGTGTGCCCGCGCTGACCTCGACGGACTACGTCAACACCATCCCCACCGAGAACGAACCGTGGTTCCCCGGTGACGAGGAGATCGAGCGGCGCTACCGGGCCTACATCCGGTGGAACGCCGCGATCATGGTGCACCGGGCGCAGCGCCCCGGCGTGGGCGTCGGCGGCCACATCTCGACCTACGCCTCCTCCGCCGCGCTCTACGAAGTCGGGTTCAACCACTTCTTCCGCGGCAAGGACCACTCCGGCGGCGGCGACCAGATCTACATCCAGGGGCACGCCTCCCCCGGCATCTACGCCCGCGCGTTCCTCGAGGGCCGGCTGTCCGAGCAGCAGCTCGACGGCTTCCGCCAGGAGTACTCGCACGCCGGTGAGGGCGGCGGCCTGCCGTCGTACCCGCACCCGCGGCTGATGCCCGAGTTCTGGGAGAACCCGACGGTGTCGATGGGCCTCGGCCCGATGAACGCCATCTACCAGGCGCGGTTCAACCGCTACCTGCGCGATCGCGGCATCAAGGACACCAACGACCAGCACGTCTGGGCGTTCCTCGGCGACGGCGAGATGGACGAGGCGGAGTCGCGCGGCCTGATCCACATCGCGGCCGGCGAAGGCCTCGACAATCTGACCTTCGTGATCAACTGCAACCTGCAGCGGCTCGACGGCCCGGTGCGCGGCAACGGCAAGATCATCCAGGAGCTGGAGTCGTACTTCCGCGGCGCCGGCTGGAACGTCATCAAGGTCATCTGGGGCCGCGAGTGGGACTCGCTGCTGCACGCCGACCGCGACGGCGCCCTGGTCAACCTGATGAACGTGACGCCGGACGGCGACTACCAGACGTACAAGGCCAACGACGGCGCCTTCGTCCGGGAGCACTTCTTCGGCCGCGACCCGCGGACGAAGGACCTGGTCAAGGACCTCTCCGACGCCGACATCTGGAACCTCAAGCGCGGCGGCCACGACTACCGCAAGGTGTACGCGGCGTACAAGTCGGCGCTGGAGCACCACGGCCAGCCGACGGTGATCCTGGCCCACACGATCAAGGGCTACGGCCTGGGCCCGGCGTTCGAGGGCCGCAACGCCACGCACCAGATGAAGAAGCTCACCCTCGACGACCTCAAGCTGTTCCGCGACTCGCAGCGGATCCCGATCAGCGACGAGGAGCTCGAGCGCGACCCGAAGCTGCCGCCGTACTACCACCCGGGCAAGGACTCGACGGAGATCGAGTACCTGATCGGCCGGCGCAAGGCGCTCGGCGGCTTCCTGCCGGAACGCCGCCCGAAGTCGGCGAAGGCGCTCGTGCTGCCCGGCGACAAGGTCTACGAAGGCGTCCGGAAGGGCTCCGGCAAGCAGGAAGTCGCCACGACGATGGCGTTCGTCCGGCTGGTCCGCGAGCTGGCGAAGGACTCCGAGATCGGCAAGCGCGTCGTCCCGATCATCCCGGACGAGGCCCGCACCTTCGGCCTCGACTCGATGTTCCCGACGGCCAAGATCTACAACCCGCACGGCCAGACGTACACGTCGGTCGACGCGAGCCTGATGCTGGCCTACAAGGAGTCCGAGAAGGGCCAGCTGCTGCACGAGGGCATCAACGAGGCGGGCTCGACCGCGTCGTTCACCGCCGTCGGCACGTCGTACGCGACGCACGGCGAGCCGATGATCCCGATCTACATCTTCTATTCGATGTTCGGGTTCCAGCGGACCGGTGACGGCCTGTACGCCGCCGCCGACCAGATGGCCCGCGGGTTCGTCATCGGCGCCACCGCCGGGCGCACCACGCTGACCGGTGAGGGCCTGCAGCACGCCGACGGGCACTCGCTGCTGCTGGCGTCGACCAACCCGGCGGCCGTGGCGTACGACCCGTCGTGGTCGTTCGAGATCGCGCACATCGTCAAGGACGGCCTCCGCCGGATGTACGGCGAGACCGGCCCGGACGGCAACGGCGAGAACGTCTTCTACTACATGACGATCTACAACGAGCCGTACCAGCAGCCCGCCGAGCCGGAGAACCTCGACGTCAACGGCCTGCTGAAGGGTCTGTACAAGTACGCCGACGCCCCCGAGGGCGACGGCGCCGAGGTGCAGATCCTCGTCTCGGGCGTCACGATGCCGGACGCGCTGAAGGCGCAGAAGCTCCTCGCCGAGGAGTGGGGCGTGCGGGCGGCCGTGTGGTCGGCGACGTCGTGGACCGAGCTGCGGCGCGAGGCCGTGGAGATCGACCACGACAACCTGCTCTACCCGGGCAGCGAGCCGCGCGTGCCGTACGTGACCGAGGCGCTTTCGGGCACGAACGGCCCGGTCGTGGCGGTGTCGGACTGGATGCGCGCGGTGCCGGACCTGATCCGCCCGTACGTGCCGACCGACATGCTGACGCTCGGCACCGACGGGTTCGGGTTCTCCGACACCCGGCCGGCGGCGCGGCGGAAGTTCCTGGTCGACGCCGAGTCGATCACCGTCGGCGCGCTGTCGATCCTGGCCAAGCGCGGCGAGGTCGACCAGGCGAAGGTCCTCGAAGCGGCCACGAAGTACCGGCTCGACGACATCGCGGCCGCCGGGCCGCAGACGTCGGATTCCGGCAGCGCGTGACCTGGTGCTAGAGACGCAGTGCTAGAAAGGGACCCGGCAGACATCAGATGTCTGCCGGGTCCCGCTTGCTAGGGAGTTGATGAAGGTGACGAAGCGCCGACTGCCCAAGCCGGACGAGCTGAAGCAGCTCCTGCGGCCCAAGCCGATCGTGCTGAACCCGACCGACCGGCGCCTCGGCAACGCCCACACCATCGCCGACCTGCGGATGATCGCGCGCAAGCGGACCCCGCGGGCGGCCTTCGACTACACCGACGGCGCGGCCGAGCTGGAAGACAGCCTGCTGCGCGCCCGCCAGGCCTACCGGCGGGTCGAGTTCCACCCGAACGTACTGCGCGGAGTGTCCGATGTGGACACCACGCGCGAGATCCTCGGCAAGACGTCGGCCCTGCCGTTCGCCTTCGCCCCCACCGGTTTCACCCGGATGATGCAGCACGAGGGCGAGCGCGCGGTGGCCCGCGTCGCCGAACGCAACGGCATCCCGGTGGGCCTCTCGACGATGGCGACGACGTCGATCGAGGATCTCGCCGCCGCCGCGCCCGAGGCCCGCAAGTGGTTCCAGCTCTATGTCTGGCGCGACCACGGCGCCGGCGAAGATCTGATGAATCGCGCGTGGGCGGCGGGCTACGACACGCTCATGCTGACCGTCGACACCCCGGTCGGCGGGGCCCGGCTGCGCGACGTCCGCAACGGCCTGACCATCCCGCCGGCGCTCACGCTCAAGACGTTCCTCGACGGCGCGACGCACCCCGCGTGGTGGTTCAACCTGCTCACCACCGAGCCGCTGCAGTTCGCGTCGCTCAACCACTTCGGCGGCACGGTCGCCGAGCTGCTCAACAAGCTCTTCGACCCGACGCTGAACTACGACGACCTCGACTGGGTGCGCCGCACCTGGCCCGGGAAGCTCGTGGTCAAGGGCGTGCAGAACGTCCAGGACGCGCGCGACGTCGTCAAGCACGGCGCCGACGCGGTGCTGATCTCCAACCACGGCGGCCGCCAGCTGGACCGCGCGCCGACGCCGCTGGAGCTGCTCCCGGCGGTGCTCGACGAGATCCAGGGCGGCGCCGAGGTCTGGATCGACACCGGCATCCTCTCCGGCGGCGACATCGTCGCGGCGATCGCCCGCGGCGCCGACGCCGTGCTGGTCGGCCGCGCGTTCCTCTACGGCCTGATGGCCGGCGGCGAGCGCGGGGTCCAGCGCTGCGTGGACATCCTCCGCACGGAGATGGTCCGCACGATGCAGCTGCTGGGCGTCCGCACCCTCGCCGACCTCACGCCGTCGCACGCCACCCTGCGGTAGCCGCTCAGACCTGTGCCTGGCCGCCGTCGACGAAGAACTCGACGCCGTTGACGAAGCTCGCGTCGGCCGACGCGAGGAACAGCGCCGCGCCGGCGATCTCGGAGGGGGCGCCGACGCGGCCGAGCGGCACGGCGGCCGCCATCCCGTCCAGCAGGTCCTGCTCCGAGCCGGGGTCGGCCAGGCCCAGCAGGCCCGGCGTGTGCGTCGGTCCCGGGCTCAGCACGTTCACCCGGACGCTCTTGCCGGCCAGGTCGAGGGCCCAGGTGCGGGCGAAGTTGCGGACGGCGGCCTTGGTCGCGGCGTAGACGCTCATGCCCGGCGCCACGCGAGTGGACGTCGTCGAGCCGGTGATGATGATCGACGCGTTGTCGTTGAGCAGCGGCAGGGCCTTCTGCACGGTGAAGACGACCCCCTTGACGTTCGTGGCGAACGTGGCGTCGAGCTGCTCCTCGGTGATCTCGCCCAGCAGCTGGTTCACGCCGCCGCCGGAGTTGGCGACGACGACGTCGAGCCCCTTCCCGCGCTCTTCGACGGCCCGGTAGAGCGCGTCGAGGTCGGCGGGCTTCGAGGAGTCGGCGCGGATCGCCTGCACGCTGCCACCGATCTCGGCGACGGCGTCGTCGAGGACCTCCTTGCGGCGTCCGGTGATGAACACGTGCGCGCCTTCGGCGGCGAACCGCTTCGCGATGGCGAGCCCGATGCCGGTGCCGGCGCCGGTCACGACGGCCGTCTTGTCCTTCAGTGTGCTGGTCACGATGCTCCCCTGATTGAGTTCTTGACTGTCTCGTCCAGAACTTACGCCGTTATGGACGAGACAGTCAAGAATGGGTACGCTTGAGCCATGGCACGACCTCGGAGCTTCGACCAGGACGCGGTGCTGCGCGCCGCCAGGGACCAGTTCTGGGCGACCGGCTACGCGGGCACGAAGATCGACGACATCGCCGCCGCGACCGGCCTCGGCAAGGGCAGCCTGTACGGCGCCTTCGGCGACAAACACGCGCTGTTCCTGCGCGTCTTCGACGACTACTGCACCGAGTCCGCCGAGTCGACGCGCCGCGCGCTGGAAGGCCCCGACAGCGGCGCCCTCCGGCGGATCCGCGAGTACGTCGCCGGGATCGCCGAATCCACGGCGGCGGACCGGGACCGCCGGGGCTGCCTGCTCGCGAAGGGCGCGGCGGAGTGCGCGGAGCACGACGAAGCCGTCGCGGCCCGCGCCCAGCGCGTCTTCCACGACCTGCGGGAACAGCTCACGGCGAGCGTCGCGGCAGCCCAGCGCGCGGGCGACATCGCCGGCGACCAGGACCCGGCCCACCTCGCGAGCCTGCTGCTGGCCGTCACCCGCGGCATCGAGGCGCTCGGCAAGGGCGGCTCAAGCCCCGCCGAACTCCGCACGGTCGCCGAAACCGCTCTGGCCGTCCTCCCCAAGCCGTAACCCACGTGATCAGAACGCCGACTCGCGTGATGACCTTTGGATCACGTGAGGGCCTGACTCGTTGGGCCGTGTGGCGTCAAGTTCTTGACGGACCGCCCGGTTTGTGAGGAGGATCACGGGCACTCGCCGAAAGGCCGTTTTCGCATCGTGGAAAACGGAGGTCGCCCGTGTTCGTACAGGCCGTGTTCGTGCAAGACGTGACTCCCCTCGGCTCGCTGGGCCTGTCGGCGCTCGTCGCCGTGCTGCCGCTGGCCACCGTCCTCGTCCTCCTCGGCGTCGTCCGGATGCGGGCGCACCACGCCGCCCTCATCGGGCTGCTCGTCGCGCTCGTCGTCGGGATCGCCGCGTTCGGCATGCCGATCGTGCAGGCCGTCTCCGGCGCGCTGTCGGGCGCCGCGTTCGGGCTGTGGCCGATCATGTGGATCGTCGTCAACGCCCTGTGGATCTACCGGCTCACCGTGCGGACCGGGCACTTCGACGTCCTGCGCCGCTCGTTCGGCCGGATCTCCGACGACCCCCGCATCCAGGCCCTGATCATCGCCTTCTGCTTCGGGGCGCTGATGGAGGCGCTGGCCGGGTTCGGCGCGCCGGTCGCGATCAGTGCCGTGATGCTGGTGGCCGTCGGCTTCCACCCGGTGAAGGCCGCCGTCGTCGCGCTGGTCGCGAACACCGCGCCGGTCGCGTTCGGCGCCATGGGCACGCCGGTCGTGACGCTCGCCCAGGTCACCGGCCTGCCGCTGGAGCAGGTCTCCTCGATCGTCGGGCGCCAGACACCGTTGCTCGCCCTGGTCGTGCCGCTGCTGCTGGTGATCATCGTCGACGGCAAGCGCGGCCTGAAGGACACCTGGCTGCCCGCGCTGGTCTGCGGGGTCGCGTTCGGGGTGGTGCAGTTTCTCGCGTCCAACTACGTCTCACCGCAATTGGCGGACATCGGTGCCGCGCTCGCCGGCGCGGCCGCCCTGGTGGCGCTGCCGCAGACCCGCCGCGCGGTGCCCGAAGCCGTCCGCGTCGGGATGGGCGGCACCGCGACCGCCGAAGCCGAAGCCCCGCCCGAGGACTCACGCCGCGACGTCGTCAAGGCCTACCTGCCGTACGCGCTGATCATCGTGATCTTCTCCCTCGCCGTGCTGCCGCCGATCAAGAAGCTGCTCGACAAGGCGACCTGGAAGTTCCACTGGCCCGGGCTGAACGTCGCCGGGCCGAACGGGAAACCGGTGTCCGGCAACACGTTCTCGCTGCCGTTCCTCAACACCGGCGGCACGCTCGTGCTGATCGCCGGGATCATCACGGCGGTGGTGCTGGCGGTACGCGCGAGCGGCGCGGCGAGCGAATGGCTCGCCACGGTCAAGGAACTGCGGTTCGCGATCCTCACCGTCACCAGCGTGCTCGCGCTGGCCTACGTGATGAACCTGTCCGGCCAGACCAGCACCATCGGCACGTTCATCGCGGCCGCCGGCGCCGCGCTCGCGTTCCTGTCGCCGGTGCTCGGCTGGTTCGGTGTCGCCGTCTCGGGGTCCGACACGTCGGCGAACGCGCTGTTCGGCGCCCTGCAGGTGACGGCGGCCCACCAGACCGGCCTGCCCGCGGACCTGCTCGCGGCGGCCAACAGTTCCGGCGGGGTGCTCGGCAAGATGGTCTCGCCGCAGAACCTCACCATCGCCTGCGTGGCCGCGAACCTGCCCGGTGAAGAAGGCAAGCTGCTGCGCAAGGTCCTGCCGTGGAGTGTGGGGCTGCTGCTGGTGATGTGCCTGATCGTGTGGGGTCAGAGCACGCCGGTGCTCAGCTGGATGCTGCCATGACGCCGTGGTCGCGGGCCGCGACGCGCTGCTTGGCCGAGCGGTTCCACGTCCACCAGCCGTGCACGACCAGCCCGGCGAACACGATGTAGATCGCGGCCGAGAAGTACAGCCCCGAGGAGATCTGCAGCGGCACACCGATCGCGTCGACGACCAGCCAGACCAGCCAGAACTCGACTAACCCCGCGCCCTGCGCGCCGAAGGCGACGAGAGTGCCGACGAAGATCGCGGCGTCCGGCCACGGCGCCCACGACGCTTGCAGCGCGTCCAGGACCAGCGCCATCACGGTCGTGCCGGCGACGAACGTGCCGAGCATGACGAGCCGTTCGGTGAGCCGGCCTTGGCGCACGACAACGCCGAACACCGGGTCCTTGCGACGCGTCCAGGCCCACCAGCCGTAGACGGAGATGGCGAGGATGGCGACCTGCCGGGCGGCGAGCCCGCCGAGGTGCGCGGAAGCGTAGACGGCGAACAGCAGCACGGTGGCGCCGACCTGCACCGGCCACGTCCACAAGGTGCGACGTTGCGCGAGGAACACCACGGCCAGCGCGAACACCTGCCCGGCGAACTCGGCGATGGAGATCCACTGTCCGAGCACCCGGAAGCCGTGTTCCAGCAGGTAGTTCACGTGACGCCCCTTTCGTCCTACCGCTGACCAACATGCTCCGGGAGGGGCGCATTCCCTAGGGACTGTGAGGCGCGGAACATCCCACCTCGTGGACGTCGCCGACGCGGATCGTGCCGCCGCGGACGACGCGGGCGTGCACGCCGAGCGTCAGGTCGTTGGTGTCGGCGATCGTCTTCAGCAGACCGGGCGCGGCCGCGAGGCCGTCCCACGGCAGGCCGACCATCACGCAGCGCACGGCCCGGCGCAGGATCTCCAGCTCGACCCCGCCGATCCGGACCCGCTCCCCCAGCCAGGCCTCCTCGGCCAGCTCCGGCGCCGGACCGGTGTCGAGCAGCAGGTTCGGCCGCAGCCGCCGCGCGTCGACCTCGACGCCGGGAGCACGCTCGGCCAGCCAGGCCAGCGACGACGTCGTCACCAGGTGGACGGCGGCCTCGTCGTGGTGCGGGATCCCGGCCTCCCGGACCAGCCGGACACCCCCGCGGCCCAGCGCGGTGGCGATCTCCTCGTGGGCCGCGTCGCCGCGGACCGTGCGCCCGTCCGGGAGCGTCACCACCGGGACGTCACCGTCGTAGCGTGCGGCGAACTCGTGCAGGCCCGCCATCCGGCGGAACCGGCGGGTGCTCTTGCCGCTGCCGAACTTGCCGTCCGGGTCGCGGACCGCGTACAGCCGGTCGCCGTCGAGGCCGCGCTCGCCGAACTCCCCCTCGGCCAGCCGCTCCCCGCGCATCGACTTCACCGGATAGCGCCACAGCGCCGTCACGACCCCCATGCCCCCAGCGTAGAGACGGGCCCGGCAGCTTCCTCGTCTGCCGGGCCCGTCTCGTCACTCCCCTGCTCAGATCTGGGGGCGCGGGGTCCCGACCGGCGGGGTCGGGGTGTTGTCGGCGCCCACGGTGGCGCGCGGCGCCTCGCTGCGGCCCATCTCGCCGGTCCGCTGCTGCGGCGTCTCGGCCATCTGCTGCTGCATGTTCGCCATCCAGCCGCGCCAGCGGTCCTGCGCCGGCTTGATCAGGCCGCCGCCGAAGCCGACGACGATGACGCCGCCGATGGTGGCCAGCACGGCGATCAGGACCGGGCCGGTGATCGCGGTCGCGATGTTGACCTGGCCGAGCGCGGCGATGATGCCGAACGCCATGATCAGCCAGTAGGCGCCGGTGGCCAGGTACCGGCCGGCCGGGCGGCCCGACATCGCCGACGAGACGACGTCACGCACGACCTTCGCGATGGCCGCGGCGACCACGATCAGCACCAGCGCGACCACGATCCGCGGCAGGAACGCGATGATGTCGTTGAGCAGCTGGCTGACCGGGTTGGTCGGCCCGAACACGCCGAACGCCAGCTGCAGCGCGATCAGCAGGACGAAGTAGTAGACCAGTTTCACGAGGATCCCGGCCGCGTCGATCTTCTGCTGGCCGATGCTGGCGGAAAGGCCCGTCTTCTCGATCAGCTTGCCGAAGCCGACCTTTCCGAGGACGAGGCTCAGGCCTTTCGCGATGGCCTTCGCGATCAGCCAGCCGATCAGCAGGATGATCAGGAAACCGACGAGTTTCGGGACGAACGTGGCCACGAGGTTCCACGCCTGTCCCAGTCCGTCCTTGAGTTGCTGGCCCATGCCGACTCCCTCTTGATGTTTCGCACCGAATCGCGCCGCGATTCGGGTGGTGCCGCTGTTGTGCACCGGATCGTTGATCAGGTACCCACCGGCGGCAACTCGTGCGCCCCACGATCGAGTGAGACGACTGGCGCGCAAAGATCGTTGGTGGCCATACTGGTTCTACCGGTGGGGACCGGGGAGACGAGGCCGTCCGGCGCAGCGTAAACCGCAAGCGCCGGGCGGCCTCGAGCATTCGGGGGAACCGGGTGTCGCGGGCCGTGAACAAACCGGCCCCCGGACGCCGAAGCGGTCCGAGGGCCGGATGAACAACCGGGAAACGTCAGGCGGCGCGCAGGGCGTCCCGCAGTTTCACCTTCGCGCCACTGCGCATGACGGCATTGCGGTAGATCCGCGCGGCGAGCCAGATCAGCACCGGGATCATCAGCACCACCAGCCCCACCGACACCACGGCTTCCCACACCGGCACCCCGCCCATCGCCAGCCGCATCGGCATCAGCGTCGGCGCGAAAACCGGAATCACGGAAAGCACTTCGGCGAACGTGTTGCCCGGATCCGACGGCAGCACGGAAATACCCACCACGTATCCGGCGATCACGAACATCAGCGCCGGCATCACCGCGCCGCCGACGTCCTCCTGCCGGGAAACGAGCGCGCCCAGCGCGGCGAACACGATCGAGTACATGAAGAACCCGAGCAGGTACCAGACGATCAGCCAGACGACCGTGCCGATGGCCGCGGAAACGGAAATGGTGAGCACCCCCGTGGCCAGTCCGGCGATCACCCCGCCGGCGCCGATCACGACCATCTGGATCAGCCCGACCACCCCGATGCCGAGCACCTTCCCGGCCATCAGCTGCCACGGCTTGATCGTCGACAGCAGCAGTTCGACGACCCGTGACGTCTTCTCCTCGACGACGCCCTGGGCGACGCTCTGGCCGTTGATCATCAGCGAGAGGTAGATCAGGATGCCGGCGATGATGCCGAGCACCAGCTGCTGGCCGTTGTAGTCGTAGGGCTGCTCCAGCGGCGGGTCCTCGGCGAACGTCGCGGTGGCGACCGCGGCTTCGAACTGTGCCGGGTTGCCGCCCAGCGCGGTGATCTGCTGATCGAGCGCGACCTGGCGCGACAGCAGCTGCAGCACGTTCGCGAGCTTGCTGTCGAGGTCCTTCTTCACCTGGACGTGCACGCTCTTGCCGTCGCCGGTGAGCAGCGCGTCGATCGAGCCGTCGGCCAGCTTCGCGCGCCCGGCGGCTTCGTCGGTCACCTGGGTGACGTCGATGCTTTCGTCGACCGACTTGCCGGCGGACTGCAGCGGCGCGGTGAGCCCGGCCGTGGCCGGGGTGAAGCCGACCGTCGCGTCGGCGCCCCCGCCGCCCGAGATCAGCTTGATCACGACGATGCCGACGACGATCAGCAGCAACATGACGACCGTGGTGACGCGGTACGCCTTGGACCGCACGCGGGTGCCGATCTCGCGCGAGGCGACCAGGCCGACCGCGCTCAGCGGGGTCATCCGGACGTCCGGGACCGGAGTGCTCATGCGGGGACCTCCTCGGTCGTCACGACGGTGCGGAACAGGTCGGCCAGGGTCGGCTGCTCGCGGGCGAACTCGCGTACCGGCCCGGTGGCCAGCGCGGCCTTGAGGACGTCCTGGTCGTCGGCGTCGTCGGCCAGCTCGAGCTCGGTCACGGTGCCCTTCCGGCCGAGGACCTTCACCCCGGCGAGGCCCTCGGCCCAGCCGTCACCGGCCCCGGGGACGTCGACGCGCAGCCGCACCGCGCCGCCGGAGCGCAGCTCTTCGACCGTGCCGACCTCCACCATCTGTCCACTCCGGACGATGCCGACCCGGTCGCACAGCCGCTCCACCAGGTCGAGCTGGTGGCTGGAGAACACGACCGGCACGCCTTCGCCGGCCTTCTCCTTGAGCACCTGGCTCATCACGTCGACCGCGACCGGGTCGAGGCCGGAGAACGGCTCGTCGAGCACCAGGATCCGCGGCTCGTGCACCAGCGCCGCGGCCAGCTGGACGCGCTGCTGGTTGCCGAGGCTGAGCTTCTGCACCTCGTCGTCGCGGCGCGCGGCGACCCCGAGCCGCTCGGTCCACTTCACCGCGGACGCCTTGGCGTCGGACGCGGACATCCCGTGCAGCCGGGCCAGGTAGGTCAGCTGCTCCCCCACCTTCATCTTCGGGTACAGCCCGCGTTCTTCGGGCATGTAACCGATGTGACGCCGCGTTTCGTGCGTCACGGGTTCGCCCGCGTAGCGCACCTGGCCGGCGTCGGCGGAAAGAACGCCCAGCGCGATGCGCATGGTCGTCGTCTTCCCGGCGCCGTTGCTGCCGACGAAGCCGAACAATTCGCCCGGCCGGACGTCGAACGTCATTTCGCGCAGAGCGACCACGTCGCCGTAGCGTTTGGAGATCGCGTCGATCTCTAGACCGGTCATCCCGGTGCCCCCATTTCCTCCGCTTGGCTGCGATCGTAGGCAGGGGGTACACGCGCCGCATAGCGACCCGCGTTGCCATCGCGGGCTACGAAAGTTGCGGCCACGTAGGATCGCGTCGAAATGGCCGAACCCACCACACGGCGTGTGCCGAAGCACCACGGACTGTCCGCGAAGACGCTCCGGCGGCTGGAGCACGCGTCCGGCAGCCTGGCGAGCGCCAGCATCGCCGTCATGGAACAGCGGCTGTCGTGGTTCGCCCGGCTGCCCGCCGACCAGCGCGCGAGCGTCCTGCTGATCACCCAGGCCGGCGCCGCCGGTTTTGTCGGCTGGCTGCGGGACTCCAAGGAAGCCCTGAAGCTCACGACCGAGGCGTTCCGCGACGCGCCGGCCGAGCTGTCGCGGTGGGTCAGCCTGCGCCAGGCCGTCGGCATGGTCCGGCTCGCCATCGAGGTTTTCGAAGAACAGCTGCCGGAGTTCGCGGCGAACGAGGCCGAGCGGGCCGCGCTGATCGAGGGAATCCTCCGCTACGGCAGGGAAATCGCCTTCGCCGCGGCCAACTCCTACGCCGCCGCGGCCGAGGCGCGCGGCGCCTGGGACGCCCGGCTGGAGGCGCTCGTCGTCGACGGCATCGTCCGCGGCGACGCGGAAGAGTCCGTGCTGTCGCGCGCGACAGCACTGGGCTGGGACCCGACCGCCGCGGCGACGGTGCTGGTGGGCAACCCGCCGTCGGAGGACCCGCCGACGGTGGTGTTCGAGGTCCGCAGCCGCGCCGCCCGGGTAGGACGTCCGGTGCTGCTGTCGGTGCAGGGCTCGCGACTGGTGGTCGTCGTCGGCGGCGCGACCGAAGGCGGCGTGAAGGAACGCGAAATCCTCGGCCGGATGTCGGTGGCCTTCGCCGACGGCCCGGTGGTGGCCGGCCCCACGGTCCCGACCCTGGCGGAAGCGCACCACAGCGCGACCGAGGCGTTGTCGGGCCTGCGGGCGGTGGTCGGCTGGCCGGGCGCGCCCCGCCCGGTGCGCTCGGCGGACCTCCTCCCGGAGCGCGCCCTTTCCGGCGACGCCGAAGCCGAGCGGCTGCTGGTCGACACGATCGCCCGCCCGCTGGAGGAAGCCGGCCCCACGCTGCAGCGCACGGTGGAGGCCTACCTCGAGAGCGGCGGCGTGCTGGAGACGTGCGCGAAGACGCTGTTCGTCCACCCGAACACGGTCCGCTACCGCCTGCGCAAGGCGGCGGACCTCACCGGCTGCCAGCCGACGGACCCCCGGGACGCGCTGGTGCTGCGGATCGCGCTGGCGGTGGGCCGGCTGGCCCGCGCCCGCGGCCTCTGGTGACCCTGGGCCAGAGCGCAGCTCCAGCACGGCTTGCCGGTAGGGCTCAATGCCCGCCGGCCGCGACGGGTACCGCGGTTCTGGCCTCGGATCGGAGAGGCGTGCGACGAACACAGCGCCCGGCGAGCCGAGCGAAGCCAGGAGGCCGCAGTGGCCGGGCGGGTGCGCCCGGGCATGCCCGCCTTGCTCCGGTGAGCCCCTTCACGAGAGCCCCGTCACGTGATGGACTTAACAGCGAAAGGTGGTTGAACCCGACAAGGCATCCGGGTTACGTGCGAGGTTGCTCGGCGCTTCTTTGGAGGTTTCCGACAAAGACTCCGGGCAGACACTGTGAGCGTCGGCATCCCGCGGAAGTGCCGTCGCCGTGTTGTCTTAGAGGGTGACAGCAGCAGTGCTCGCTCCCGGTCAGGGATCCCAGGCCCCCGGCATGTTCACGCCCTGGCTCGACCTCGACGGCGCCCGCGAGCGCGTCGCCCAGTGGTCCGAGCGCGCGGGGCTCGATCTGCTTCGCCTCGGCACGGAAGCCGGCGCCGAAGAGATCCAGGACACCGCGATCGCGCAGCCGCTGATCGTCGCGTTGTCGCTGCTCACCTTCGAGCACCTCCAGGCCACTGCGCCGGTCCCCGCCGACGCGCCCGTCGCCGGGCACTCGGTCGGCGAACTGGCCGCCGCCGCGATCGCCGGGGTGCTCGAGCCGGCCGACGCCATCGCGCTCGCCGCCGTCCGCGGCGCCGAGATGGCCAAGGCCTGCGCGATGGAACCGACGTCGATGGCCGCGGTGATGCTCGGCGACCCCGAGCAGGTCGTCGCGTGGCTGGGCGAGCAGGGACTGACCGCGGCGAACCGCAACGGAGCGGGGCAGATCGTCGCCTCCGGCGCCGCCGACGCGATCGCGAAGATCGTCGCCGAACCCCTGGAAGGCACGAAGATCCGCGCCCTCAAGGTCGCCGGCGCCTTCCACACGCACTACATGGCGCCCGCCGAAGAGGCGTTGCGCGCCCACGCCGCCGAACTGACGCCGGCCGACCCGACCCGCCCGCTGCTGTCCAACGCGGACGGCGCCGTCGTCACCAGCGGGGCCGAGTACCTGGAGCGGCTCGTCGCGCAGGTCACCCGGTCGGTCCGCTGGGACCTGACGATGGACGGCCTGGTCTCGCTCGGCGTCACCCGCACCGTCGAACTCGCGCCCGCGGGCACGCTGACCGGCCTGGTCAAGCGGCAGCTCAAGGGCGTCGTCACCACTACCACCGCGCTGAAGACGCCGGCCGAACTGGCCGCGCTGCGCCAGGAGGACGCCTCGTGACCGACCGACCGGCCCTGAGCCTCAACCCGGGCTCCCGCGGCAGCCGCGTGCTGGGTATCGGCAGCGCGCAGCCGGAGAGGATCGTCACCAACGACGATCTCTCGAAGATCATGGAGACCAACGACGAGTGGATCCAGACGCGCGTCGGCATCATCGAGCGCCGCTTCGCCGAGAAGGGTGAGCTGCTCACCGACTTCGCCGTCGCCGCCGGCACCGCCGCGCTGGCCGACGCCGGGGTCGAGCCGTCCGAAGTGGACACGGTCATCCTGCCGAACTGCACGATGCCGACGCAGATCCCGAACGCCGCCGCGCAGGTCGCCGCCCGGATCGGCATCCCGAACCCGGGCGCGTTCGACCTCAACGCCGCGTGCGCCGGGTTCTGCTACGGCCTGGGTGTCGCGTCGGACCTGATCCGCGGCGGCTCGGCCAAGAAGGTCCTCGTGATCGGTGCCGAGAAGCTCACCGACTGGGTGAACCCGACCGACCGCGCGAACGCGATCATCTTCGCCGACGGCGCGGGCGCCGCGGTCGTCGGCGCGTCCGACGAGCCGCAGATCGGCCCGGTCTCCTGGGGCAGTGCCGGCGACCTCGTCGACCTGATCGGGATGACCGAGGAGAAGTTCATCTTCCAGGAGGGCCAGTCGGTCTTCCGGTGGGCGACCACCCGGATCGCGCCGATCGCGCTGCGCGCGCTGGACGTCGCCGGGCTGAAGCCGTCCGATGTGGACGTGCTGATCCCGCACCAGGCGAACCTGCGCATCGTCGAGGCGATCGCGAAGAAGCTGCGGGCCAACGGGGCCCGTGACGACATGGTCGTCGCCGACGACATCAAGTACTCCGGCAACACCTCGTCGGCGTCCATCCCCCTCGCGCTGGACCACATGCGCAAGGCCGGGACGGCGAAGTCCGGTGACGTGGTGCTGGCGGTCGGGTTCGGCGCGGGCCTGTCCTACGCCGGGCAGGCGTTCGTCTGCCCCTGATCATCCCGTTACGCTCCCCGCGGGCACTCGCCCACGGGTACCAAGAACCCCCCAGTAAGACCGAGAAGGGAACTACCCCATGGCTGACAACGCTGAGATCCTCGCCGGCCTCGCCGAGATCGTCGAAGAGGTGGCCGGTGTGGCTCAGGACGACGTCACCGCCGAGAAGTCGTTCGTGGACGACCTGGACATCGACTCGCTGTCGATGGTCGAGATCGCCGTGCAGGCCGAGGACAAGTTCGGCGTCAAGATCCCGGACGACGAGCTCGCCAACCTGAAGACCGTGGGCGACGCCGTCAACTACGTGTCGGCCAACTCGAAGTAAGTCCTCTTCCCTCCTTGAGGAGACACCCATGAGCAACATCGACGTCGTGATCACCGGTCTCGGCGCCACCACACCGCTCGGCGGGGACGTGACGTCCACCTGGGACGGTCTGCTGGCCGGACGGAGCGGGGTCCGGACGATCGAGGCCGACTGGGTCGAGGAGCTGCAGCTGCCGGTCAAGATCGGCGGCATGCTGGCCGTCGATCCCTCGGAAGTCCTGCCGCGGGTCCAGGCCCGCCGGATGGACCGCTGCGAGCAGGTCGCGATGATCGCCGCCCGTCAGGCGTGGGCCGACGCCGGCTTCACCGAACCGACGGACGAGCACACCGACGTCGACCCCGACCGCCTCGGCGTGTCGATCGGTACCGGCGTCGGCGGCCCGGTCACCCTGCTCACCCAGAACGATCTGTTGCACCAGCAGGGTCTCCGCAAGGTGTCGCCGCTGACCGTGCCGATGCTGATGCCGAACGGCCCGGCCGCGCACGTGGGCATCGACCTGAAGGCGCGGGCCGGGGTGCACTCCCCGGCCTCGGCCTGCGCCTCGGGCGCCGAGGGCATCGCGAGCGGGGTCGAGATGATCCGCTCCGGGCGCGCCGACGTCGTGGTCGCCGGGGGTGCCGAAGCGTGCATCCACCCGATCACGCTCGCCGGGTTCGCCCAGGCCCGCACGGTGTCCACGCGCAACGACGACCCGGGTGCCGCGTCGCGGCCGTTCGACGCGAACCGGGACGGCTTCGTCCTCGGCGAGGGTTCGGGCGTGGTCATCCTGGAGCGCGCGGACCTGGCGAAGGCCCGCGGGGCGCGGATCTACGCGACGATCGCCGGGCACGGCATCACCTCGGACGCCTACCACATCACCGGCAACCACCCCGAGGGCATCGGCCAGATCGCCGCGATGCGCGCGGCGATGAAGATGGCCGGCGTCACCGCGGCGGACGTCGGGCACGTGAACGCGCACGCGACGTCCACTGTGGTCGGTGACATCGGCGAGGCGGCCGCGATCCGCAAGGCGGTCGGCGACCACGCGATCGTCACGGCGCCGAAGGGTTCGATGGGTCACCTGGTCGGCGGGGCCGGCGCGGTCGAGGGGATCATCACGATCCTCTCGCTGTACCACGGCATCGTCCCGGCCACGATGAACCTGACCGACCTCGACCCGCGGGTGCAGCTGGACGTCGTGTCGGGCGAGCCGCGCAAGGTCGAGCTGACCGCGGCGATCAGCAACTCGTTCGGGTTCGGCGGGCACAACACCGCTCTGCTGTTCACCCCGGCGGCCTGAGCACGCTGACCGACGAGAACGGGCCCGGCTTCGGCCGGGCCCGTTCTCGTTTCAGCACTTCTGGTGTTCGGGGGGCGGGCCGCTGTCCACGGCGGCGATCCTCAGCGCGGACTTCTCGACGACCATCGGCAGCACGAGCCGCCACTGGATGCACGGCTCGGGGAACCACGTCGGAGCGTCTTCGACCGCCTGCTCGCTCCGGAAGCCGACCAGGACCCGCAGCGACGTGCCGGAGCCGCGCTCGATCCGGTAGACGACGGCTTCGCTGTCCTTTGTGGTCTTGATGCCGGCCTTCCACGCGCCGGGCGGCTGCTGCGCCGCCCGCTCCGAGGTGACCACGGACGTCCACTGCGAGTACTGCTGGGCGTTGATGGCCGAGAAGTACGTCTCCAGCACCTTGCGCACCTCGTCGGCACGCGGGTGCGACTGCGCGTCCGGTGTCATCCCGACGACGTCCGGCTCGGTCGGCTGGCGACCGGTCGCCGACTGGGGCACCGTCACCGGCGCCGAGGCGTCGCCGGCGGGCTGGTCGGGACGGCGGTAGAGCTCGCGCGCGAGCAGGCCGCCGCCCACGGTCACGGACAGCACCACGACCACGACGGGCACCAGCCAGCGCTGGCGGGGGCTGGAGGCGGGGGTCGTCACGCGGAAGAGCGTACCGGCCCCGCCACCGGTCCCGTGCCGCCGGAGTCCCGTGCTAGCCGACCTGGTGCAGCCAGGTCACCGGAGCACCGTCACCGGCGTGACGGTACGGCTCGAGCGCTTCGTCCCAGCTCGCGGCCAGGAGTTCGTCGAGCTTGTGCGCCAGCGACTCGCCGCCGCGGGTCATGCTCACGAGTGCGCGCAGCTGGTCCTCGCCCACCACGATGTCGCCGTTGGCGCTGGTCCGTCCGTGCCACAGGCCGAGCCCGGGCGCGAAGCAGAACCGTTCGCCGTCGACGCCCGCGCTGGGCTCTTCGGTGACTTCGAACCGAATCATCGGCCACGCCTTGAGGGCCGCCGCCAATCTGGCGCCGGTGCCCGCGGGCGCGCGCCATCCGCATTCGGCGCGAAGCTGACCCGGACTGGCCGGCTGCGCCGTCCACTTCAGGTCGACTCGGGCGTTGAGGGTGCCCGAAATAGCCCACTCGACGTGCGGACACACCGCAGACGGCGACGAGTGGACGTACACCACACCTCGGGTGCTGCCACGGGTGCTCACTGCTACCTCCGCTTGCTCGACGAGGGACGTCTTCCCCTACGCCCTGAAATCGAGCTGCGCGGCGTCAGTGCGGCTCCCGAATACCGCCTCCGATGCGTTGTAGCACATTCTGCACCCCAACCGTGCTGTTTGGCCACATGAACACCACAAGTCACCCGCAGCACCACTTTCGGTGGGACGCGGCCGCGTCGTCCCCGTGTCGCGCCTCGGATACGACCGGGCGCGCTAGCGTGATGCTCCGGAACGACGAGCAGGGAGGGTTTCGGTGCGACTGGTGCGCCTCGAGCGGCAGCAGTCCCGGGTGGCGGACGACATCCGGGCGGCGCTGGCGTCCCTGGGCCGCGGCAGCACCGTCGTCGGCGGGATCGCCCTGATCGGCGTCGGCACGGTGACGGATCGCCCGATCGAGGCGGTGGTTCTGCTGCCCCACGGCGTGATCGTCGTCATCGGCGTCGACCTGCCGGACCCGGCGCTGCGGCTGGAAGCCCCGCTGGGAGCGGAATGGCGAGCCGACGGCTGGCCCCTGGTGGCCGACGACGACGCGATCAACCCGGCGACGGAGGCCCTGGACCTGTCCCAGGTCTGCGAAAGCCGCATCGTGGAACTGGTCCCGGGCACGGCGCCGGTGGGCACGATCGTGGCGGTCGGCCCGTACGTCGAAACGGTCGACCAGCCCGCGAGCGACCTGGCGGGCCCGGTGAGGGTCCTGCACCCGACCCCCACGACCATGCTGGCGGCGGCGGTCTCCTTGGCGACGGCCCACCGCCCCCGGTCGGTCGACCAGGTCCGCGCCCTGATCCGCGGCCTGGCCCCCGACGCGCCCGAGTTTTCCGACGAAATCCTTCTGCGTGAGGGATTCAGCCGGTTCAGTGACGACACGCCGCCGGAGTCCCTTTGGGACACCACGCCCCGCTCGGCCGGAACGACCACAGTGGCCGCCCGCCCGGCCGCGGGCTGGCGAACCGAGACACCGGTGGCGGCGAGCGCTTCGAGCACGCCGAGCGCCGTGAGTGCTCTGAGTGCGCCGAGTGCGCCGAGTGCGCCGAGTGCGCCGAGTGCCGTGAGTGCGCTGAATGCGCTGAGTGCAAGCGGCCAAACGCAACTCGCCGATCCGCCTGCCGCGCTGGTCGGGGCGGGTTCCGCCCTCGATCACGCGAGTTCCGGGGTGGATCACGCAAATTCCGCGCTTGATCACGCAAGTTCCGATGCGGGGCAAGCGAGTGTGGAACTGGAGCCCGCGAGTTCCGCCCCGGATCACGCGGGTGACGAGTCAGAGCAGCCAGGTTCCGGCCAGGACCACGCGAGCGTGGGTCTCGAGCCCGCGAGTTCCGGCCAAGACCACGCGAGCGTGGGTCTCGAGCCCACGAGTTCCGCCTCAGATCACGCGAGTGTCGAGTCGGAGCCCGCGAGTTCTGCTCCGGATCATGCGGATGTCGGGTCAGAGCACGCGAGTTCCGGCCAAGATCACGCGCCGAGCCCCGGTCGTGCACCGACCGACGAGCCCGGCACGGTCGCCGGCCCTTCCGCGGCCGAAGGCCTTGCCGCGGTTGGCATCCCAAAGCCCGCCGAGCTCAGCGTGTCCACGGATTCCGCTCCGGCGAAGGCTTCCACGACGGTGCCGGACTCGGCCGCCGCACCCGGCACCACGAAATCCGTCGCCGAGACCGGCGCTGCGGCGGGCTCCCTCCCCGTGCAGGCCCTTGCCGTGGCTCCGAACACAGCCACGGCGACCAGCACCTCGGCGGCTCCCGCGCCGGCCCCCGCGATGGTCGCGAACCCCGGTGTCACGAAATCCGTCGCGCCCGGTGATTCCAGCCTGACGCGAACCCCCGCGATCACTCCGGACACGGCCGATACCTCAGGTACTTCCGCCCCCGCGCGGACGGTGCCCCCGAGCGCGACCGCCAAACCCGGCAACTCCGCCGAGCCCGCCGAGTCCGGCAACTCCGCCGAATCCGCCGAACCCAGCAACTCCGCCGAATCCGCCGAACCCAGCAACTCCGCCGAGCCCGCTGAACCCGGCAACTCCGCCGATTCCGCCGAGTCCGCCGAGTCCGCCGAGGACAGTGCCTCCACGGTTTCCCTGCCTGCACCAACCCCGGCGACGATTTCGACCACCGCACCCCGGTCCGGCGCCACGAATTCCGCCGAACCCGAGACCTCTTCGGATTTTGCGGACACCGAACGCACCGAAACCCTCGCCAAACCCGCCACGGCCCGGCCCGTCTTCCCCGGGGCCGAGCAGATTCCGCCCTACCGGCCGGCCGCGGACCCCGGACGGACCGAATCCCTCGCTCCGCCCGCCGGCACCGAATCCGCCGCCCCGCCCGAACGCACCGAGACCCTCGCGCACCCGACGGCCGCTCCGCCTCCCCCGCCGGAGTCCTACCCCCACTCCCGGCCGGGTCCCGTTCCCCGGCGGAAGTCCGCGGCGCCCACTTCGCGGACCGTGCGGTGGCTGCCGCTCGGGGCGATCGGGTTGCTGGTCGCCTTGGTCGTCGCCGCGGTGGTCGTCGCCACCGGTGGGGATGACACTCCCGCCGCGCCTGTCGCGCAGTCGCCGGCGCCCTCCAGCCGGCCGCCCGCCTCGGCGCCCGCCAGTGTCGCGCCCGCCGAGAGCCTGCAGTTCTCGCTGCGCGCCGCCGACGAGGATCAGCGGTGCGCGTCGCACGCTTTCGGGGACGCGCAGGCCAGCCTGCAGCAGACCAGCTGCTCGGGCGTGCGGCGGGCGAGTTACGCCACGACCGTCGACGGCCGGGCCGGCGCGGTGACCGTCGGCATCGTCGCCTTCCCCGACGCCGCGCAGGCGGCCGCCTTCAAGGCCGTCGTCGACACTCCGGGCGGCGGCGGGATCCTCGACCTCGCCGCCGAGACCGGCAAGTGGGGCACGCCGGCGCCGCGGTTCGAGAACGCCGCCTACACCAGCCGGGTGGAGGGCACCTCCGTCCGGGTGGTGCAGGCGGTGTGGGTGCCGGGACCGTCCACTGCGGACGATCCCGGCCTGGCCCGGGCGGCGAAGGCCGCCCTGGACCTGCCCGCGCGGTAACTCAGAGCCCGTAGGCCTCGAGCAGCCGCAGCCACACCTCGCTGATCGTCGGGAACGACGGCACCGCGTGCCACAACCGGTCGAGCGGCACCTCACCGACGATCGCGATCGTCGCCGAGTGCAGCAGCTCCGAGACGTCCTGGCCGACGAACGTCACGCCGAGCAGTACGTTCCGCTCGGTGTCGACGACCATCCGCGCCTTGCCCTGGTACCCGTCCGCGTGCAACGACGAGCCCGCCACCGCGATGTCGATGTCGACGACGCGGTCGTTCGAGCCCTCACGCGCGTCCGACAGACCGACGGAGGCGACCTCCGGGTCGGTGAACACCACCTGCGGCACGGCGTGGTGGTCGGCGGTCGCGGTGAACGGGCTCCACGGCGAGGTGTCGACCTTCTCGCCCTTCGCCAGCGCGGCCACCGTGTCGCCCGCCGCGCGAGCGCCGTACTTGCCCTGGTGGGTCAGCGGCGCGCGGCCGGTGACGTCGCCGGCGGCGAACAGCCACGCACCGTCCACTGCGGACACCTGGCCGGTGTCGTCGACGGTGAGCGGGCCGCCGGCCTCGACGCCGAACTCCTCCAGGCCGAGCCCGGCCGTGCCGGGACGCCGTCCGGTCGCCACCAGGAACTCGTCGACGACGAGCACCTCGCCGTCCTTCAGCGTCAGCTCGGTGCCGTTCTCGCCCGCGGCGACCCGCTCGACACCCGACATCGTGTGGACGAACACGCCCACCTCCCGCAGGCCCGCCAGCACGAGGTCGCCGACGAAGTCCGCGTTGCGCGGCAGCGGGCGCTCGCCGGTGATCACCAGGTGCACCTCCGCGCCGAGAGTCGCCCAGGCCTGCGCCATCTCGACACCGACCACGCCGCCGCCGAGGACGCCGAGCCGGGCAGGCACGGCCGAGGCCGACGTCGCCTCGCGCGAACCCCACGGCCGGATCGTGTCGATCCCCGGGATCTTCGGGGTGTTCGGGACGCTGCCGGTGCACACGATCACCGCGTGCCGCGCGGTCAGGACGCGGTCGCCGTCCACGGTGACCTCGCGCTCACCGGTGAGGACGCCGTGCCCGCGGACCGGCTCGATGCCCGCGCCGCGGGCCCACTCGACCTGGCCCGAGTCGTCGCCCTTGCCGGTGAACCAGTCCCGGCGGGCGAACACCTGGCCCGGGTCGAGCGCGTCGCCGACGGGCACCCCCGGGATCCGTTTCGCCGCGGCGAGGAGATTTCCCGGCCGCAGCAAGGCCTTGCTCGGGATGCAGGCCCAGTAGGAGCACTCGCCCCCGAAGCGTTCGTGCTCGACGAGCGCGACCTTCAGGCCGCCGCGAGCCGCTCGCTCGGCGGCCACTTCGCCCACCGGGCCCGCGCCGATCACCACTACGTCAAAAGTCTGTCCGGACATGGCATCAGCGCACACCACCACGCGGGATCACGCAAGCCAACGGCTATCCTCGTCAGGAAGCTGCAAGCTGTCGGCGGCCCCGGGGTGTCGCCGAACCCGGGTGCCCGCGCATCACACGTTCGAGCACGGGAGGTTTGTCGTGGCCAGGAACACGGCTGTGCGGGTGCTGGATGATCTGACCGGCGACGCCGCCGGGGAGACCGTCGGGTTCGCGCTGGACGGCATCGACTACGACATCGACCTCTCCTTCGCCAACGCCGAGACGCTGCGAGCCCTGCTTCGGCGCTACGCCGACGCCGGCCGCCGCACCGGTGGCCGCAAGCGGCAGCCGCGGATCGTCCCGGGCGCGAAGAAGCCCCGTGCGAAGGCCGCCCCGAAGGCGAAGGCCGCGAAGCCGGTAGCCGGCCGTCGTACCGCGGTCGCCGCCAAGGCCGCGCCCGCCCCGGCCAAGGCCCGGGCCACCAAAGCGGCGCCGAAAGCCGCCGCGCCGGCCAAGACGAGGACCGCCAAGGCCGCGGCCACGAAGGCCACCCCGGTGAAGCCGACAACCCGCGCGAAGACCACCACCACGGCGAAGGCCGAACCCGTGAAGCCGGCTCGCACCCGGAAGGCGGCGGAGCCGCCGAAGACGACCCGCGCGTCGGCCCGCAAGGTGCCCACGGTCACCTTCTCGGCGGCCGAGAACCGCTAGGTCCACAGTAGACAGACGTGCCGTGAGGGGCACCCTTATGGCTCTTACGGCCATGAGGGTGCCCCTCACGACATCGGCGGGTCATTGCGCGCGCTGGGCGCCGTCCGCGTGCCAGGACGGGTACCGGTAGCGGGTGTGCAGCAGCGCCCGCTGCCGGGTCAGCTCGGCCGCGGACGGCGGGCGCGGCACGAGCGTTCCGAGGATCTGCGACGCCGCCGCGCGCACCGCGGCTTCGACCGCCGGGAAGCCGGGCCGCAGGCCGTGTTCGGCCAGCGACGCGACGGGGCTGCGGTGGGAGTCGAGCGGACGCGGGTCCGGCGGCGCGCTCGTCAGATAGCGGCCGACGAGGGCGGCGGACGTCTCGACCAGCAGCGTCGAGTGGGCCAGCAGGCCGTCCTTGGTGCGGAAGACGGCGAAGCCGCACAGCTTCGCGTCTTCGACGAACAGCCCGCGGTCGCCGATCCGCGGCACCAGCCCGAGCTGGTCCACGGCGGCGCTCATCACCTTGCCGAGCGCTTCGAGCGGCCGGTCGGCCGGGCCGGGCTGGGACATTCGGGCCGGGGGCTCCGCCACCCGGCCCCCCGAAAGCGGCAGCACCAGCGTGACGTTGAGGTTGCCCGGGTCGTGGAACACGGTGCCGCCGCCGCTCGCGCGCCGCAGCACCGGGACGCCGTCACGCTCGCACGCCTCGACGTGCACTTCGCGTGCGATCCGCTGGCCGCGCCCGACCACGACGCACACCGGGTTGCGCCAGAGCCACACGACCGGTGACCCGGGCGCAACCCGGAGGAGTGCTTCGTCGAACGCGAGGTTCTCGGCGGGGTCGGTGAACGCCGCACGCACATCCGACCCGCTCGTCATAACGCCTTGAGTTCCTCCACGATCTCGCCCACCGACGTCTTGGCGTCGCCGAAGAGCATGCTGGTCTTCGGATCGTAGAACAGGTCGTTGTCGATCCCGGCGAAGCCCGAGCTCATGCCGCGTTTCAAGACGATCACGGACCGGCTCTCGTTGACCTTGAGGATCGGCATCCCGTAGATCGGCGAGGTCGGATCGGTCTGCGCGGCCGGGTTGGTGACGTCGTTCGCGCCGATCACCAGCGCGACGTCGGTCTGGGCGAACTCGGAGTTGATCTCGTCCATCTCCTTGAGCTGCTCGTACGGCACGTCGGCCTCGGCCAGCAGCACGTTCATGTGCCCGGGCATCCGGCCGGCGACCGGGTGGATCGCGTACTCGACCGTGATGCCCTTCTTCTCCAGCAGCTTCGCCATCTCCCGGACGGTGTGCTGCGCCTGCGCCACGGCCATGCCGTAACCCGGCACCACGACGACCTTGCTGGCGTACGCCATCTGGATCGCCGTGTCGGCCGCACTCGTCGAGCGCACCGGGCGCTCTTCCTTCGCTCCTCCGCCGGACGCGACCGCCGGGCCGCCGCCGAAGCCGCCCGCGATGATCGCCGGGATGGACCGGTTCATCGCCTTGGCCATCAGGTTGGTCAGGATCGAGCCGGACGCGCCGACGATCATCCCGGCCACGATCAGCGCGGTGTTGTCCAGCGCCAGGCCCATCGCCGCGGCCGACAGCCCGGTGAACGCGTTGAGCAGCGAGATCACCACCGGCATGTCCGCGCCGCCGATCGGCAGCACCACGGTGAGGCCGAGGATGCCCGCCGCGACGAGCAGCCCGACGATCAGCAGCCAGGAGTCGCCGCCGGCGACGATGACCACCGCGCAGCCCAGCGCGATCAGCAGCAGCAGCGCGTTGATCGGCTGCTGCAGCTTGCCCATGCTGATCGGGCGGCCGCTGATCAGCTCCTGCAGCTTGCCGAACGCGATGTTCGAGCCCCAGAAGGAGATCGACCCGATGATCGCGGCGAACAGCGACGCGATCGCGATGTACATGGGTTCGTGCGCGTAACCATCCGTGGAGTTGAACTCGACCCACGCGATGAGCGCGACCGCGCCGCCGCCGACGCCGTTGAACAGCGCCACCATCTGCGGCATCGCGGTCATCTTGACCTTGCGCGCGGACGGCACGCCGACCAGCGCGCCGATCGCGACGCCGAGGACGATCAGCAGCCAGTTGCCCATGCCCGGGGTGAGCAGGGTGGCGAGCACCGCGACGCCCATGCCGACCGCGGCGATCCAGTTGCCGCGGACCGCGGTGCGCGGGCCGGTGAGGCCCATCAGGCCGTAGATGAAGAGGGCGAACGCGATGATGTAGAGGATCGCGACGAAGTCGATCACTTCTCGTCCTCCTCATCGGCGGCCGGTGCTTTTTTGGCCTTGAACATCGACAGCATCCGGTCGGTGACCAGGAACCCGCCGACGACGTTGATCGTGCCGAAGGCGATCGCGATCACCAGCAGGATCTTGTTGAAGACGCCGTCGACGCCGAGGCCGAGCACGACCAGCCCGCCCAGCAGCACGATCCCGTGGATCGCGTTGGTGCCGGACATCAGCGGCGTGTGCAGGGTGTTGGGCACCTTCGAGATGACGGCGAAGCCGACGAACCCGGCGAGCACGAGCACCGCCAGGTTCTGCACGAGTGGGCTCACGCGACGCTCCCTTCGCGCCCGGCCACGCAGGCCCCGGCGACGATCTCGTCCTCGAAGTCCAGCTTCAGCTCGCCTTCCTTCGTCACGAGCAGCTCCAGCAGCTCGGTGACGTTGCGGGCGTAGAGCTCACTGGCGTGCGAAGGCATTTCGGCCGGCAGGTTCAGCGGGGACGAGATGGTGACGTCGTGCTCCACGACGTCCTCCCCCGGTTTGGTCAGCTCGCAGTTGCCGCCGCTTTCGCCGGCCAGGTCGACCACGACCGAACCGGCCGGCATGCCCTTGACGGCGTCCGCGGTGACCAGGGTCGGCGCCTTGCGCCCGGGCACCAGCGCCGTGGTGATCACGACGTCGAACCGCGTGATCGCCTCGGTGAGCCGGCGCTGCTGCTCTTCGCGCTCCTCCGCCGTCAGCTCGCGGGCGTAGCCGCCTTCGCCGACCGCTTCGATGCCGAGGTCGAGGAACTGCGCGCCGAGCGACTTGACCTGCTCGCCGACCTCGGGCCGGACGTCGTAGCCGGTGGTCTGCGCGCCGAGGCGCTTCGCCGTGGCCAGCGCCTGCAGCCCGGCGACGCCGGCGCCGAGCACCAGCACCTTCGCCGGGGGCACGGTGCCGGCCGCGGTGGTGAGCATCGGGAAGAACCGCGGGAGTTTCTGGGCCGCGAGCAGCACCGCGCGGTAGCCGCCGATGCTGGCCTGGGACGACAGCGCGTCCATCGCCTGGGCGCGGGAGATCCGCGGGACGGCCTCCATCGCGAACGCCCGGAGGCCGGCCTCTTCGAGCTTCGCGAGCCCTTCCGGGTTGCCGCGCGGGTCGAGGAAGCCGATGAGCACGGTGCCCCGGCCCAGCTTCGCGACCTCGTCGGCCGTGGGTGGGTTCACCTTGACGACGACGGGCGCTTTCCAGGCGTCGCCGAGTTCGGCGCCCGCCTGGGTGTACGCGTCGTCGCTGAGGTGCGCACCGGCCCCGGCACCCGGCTCGACGAGCACCCGCAGACCGCGTTGCGCGAGCCTCCCGACGAGTTTCGGCACCATGGCCACCCGGCGCTCTCCGGGGCGTGACTCGGTCACCACACCCACGGTGAGCTGCTGATGCTGTTCGCTGTCCGCCACACGACCTCCTCATCGGCGAGGAACGATCCGTGGGTTGTACCACGCCGGACCGACAGTCCCCACTGACCTGAGTCGGAAGTCTCGCAGTTGTCCGGTAATCCGGGCGTTGTGCGGAAAATGTTCAGCGAGTCTTCCAGTGTGGAACGCCGAGCAAGATCAACCGCAGCCGTTTTTCCGCCATTCCGGTGATTTTCGGATCTTCACCGGGCCGTGCTTCCAGCAGTTCGACAATCGTCGCCAGCATCACGGAAACGATCAAGTCGGCCAGCATGTGCAGGTCGTCGGTCGTCCACGAGCGCAGCGTCGCGAACCGGGCGAGGTCGATCGCCAGATCACCGGAGAACATCCGCAGCTCGACGCCGATGGCCCGGGCCAGCGGGCCGCCGCCGTACCGCTCGCGCGTCAGGAACCGGAAATGGTCCTCGTGCGCGCGCACGAATTGGTGCAGCGTGGCCACCGAGGCGCTGATCATCCCGTGGTAGGTGTCCGGGTCGGTGCGCGCGGACCGGATCATGCCGCGCAGCGTGCGCGTCGCCTCTTCGACGAGCGCGACGCCGAGTTCTTCCATCGACGCGAAGTGGCGGTAGAAGGCCGTCGGCACCAGGCCCGCGCCTTTCGCGACCTCGCGCAGCGAGAGGCTGGCGAACGGCCGGTCGGCGAGCAGCTCCAGCGCCGCGTCCAGCAACGCCTGGCGCGTGCGCTGCTTGCGCTCCTGACGGCTTACCGGCTCTTCGGACACAGGGTCCAGCGTACGGACTTCTTTTGGGGGTGCAGGGGGCCTGCCCCCTGCCGGGGCTCGGGGCGGAGCCCCGCTAGACACAGCGTCCACCGCGTTGCTCACGTCACATCCTCCGCCTCTCGCGTTGACAGGTCGTCCACTCATGCCGTGCACTGTTGAGTGTACAGTCGTTCACTGTAATCGAGGAGGTCCGATGACGGCGCTCTTGCCCAAGCGGGTCCGCCGGCTCGCCTCGCTCGCCGAGGCGCTGCTCACGCCCCACGGAATGGACCGGTATCTCGAGCTCGTCGACCCGATGCTGGTCCGCCGGGAGGTCCGCGGGCTGGTCACGGCCGTGCGGAAGCAGACACCCGACAGCGTCACGCTCACCGTGCGGCCCAGCCGCGCGTGGCCCGGCTTCACCGCCGGGCAGTACGTCCGGCTGCAGGTGTCGATCGACGGCGTCCGGCGCACCCGCTGCTATTCGCCGTGCGGTTCGCAGTACGCCGGCGAACTCGAGTTCACGGTCAAGGAGCAGGGCCTGGTCTCCGGGCACCTGAACCGCGAGCTCGGCGTCGGTTCGGTGGTCGGACTGTCCACACCGGACGGCACGTTCACGCTGCCCGCCACCCGGCCGGAGCGGGTGCTGCTGATCAGCGGCGGCAGCGGGGTCACCCCGGTGCTCGCCATGGCGCGCACCCTCGTCGACGAGGGTCACCGCGGCGAGATCGTGTTCCTGCACTACTCGAACGGCCCGTCCGACGTGCTCTACCGCACCGAGCTGGCCGAGCTCGCCGCCCGGCACCCCGGGCTGCGGGTCGTGCACGCGTACACCCACGCGAAGACCGGCGGCGACCTGCGCGGGTTCTTCGCGCCGGAGCACCTCGAAGAGGCCGCTCCCTGGTACCGCGACGCCGAAACGTTCGTCTGCGGCCCGAAGCCGCTCATGGACGCCGTGCGCGAGCAGCTCGGTGAACGGGTGCACACCGAAGAGTTCACGCCGCCCGCGTTGACCTTCGACACCGCGAACGCGGAGGGCCAGGTGCGCTTCAAGCGCAGCGGCCGCGAGTGCGCGAACTCCGGGAAGCCGTTGCTGGAGCAGGCCGAAGAAGCCGGGCTCTCGCCGGAGCACGGCTGCCGGATGGGCATCTGCTTCTCCTGCACCCAGCTCAAGACGGCCGGCCGCGTCCGCAACGCCAAGACGGGCGAGATCTCCGGCGAAGAAGACGAAGAAATCCAGCTCTGCATCTCCGTCCCCGTCGGGGACGTCGAGATCGACGCTTAAGGAGTACCGCCATGACCGGTCTGCAGGACCGACTCACCCCGGCCCAGGTCGAGGAGTTCGGCCGCGAGCTCGACGCGCTGCGGCAGCGGATCGTCGACGACCTCGGCCAGGAGGACGTCGACTACATCCACAACGTCATCAAGACCCAGCGCGGTCTCGAGGTCGCCGGCCGGGCGCTGCTGTTCGCCGGGTTCTTCCCGCCCGCGTGGCTCGCCGGCGTCGGCGCGCTGTCGCTGGCGAAGGTGCTCGACAACATGGAGATCGGCCACAACGTCATGCACGGCCAGTACGACTGGACGCGCGACCCGGCGCTGAGCTCGCAGCGCTTCGAGTGGGACAACGTGGCGCCGGCCGAGAACTGGCGGCACTCGCACAACTACATCCACCACACCTACACCAACATCCTCGACAAGGACCGCGACATCGGTTACGGCGTCCTGCGGATGGACCCGGCCCAGCGGTGGCACCCGTACTACCTGGGCAACCCGGCGTACGCGGCGCTGCTGGCGGTGTTCTTCCAGTGGGGCGTGATGCTGCACGACCTGGAGTTCGACCGGATCGTCAAGGGCGAGCGCAAGTGGTCGGACACCACCGAGGTCGTCCGGAAGATGGTCAAGAAGGCGTCCCGGCAGGTCGGCAAGGACTACGTGCTGTTCCCCCTGCTGACCGGCCCGCTGGCGCCGCTGACCTTCGCCGGCAACGCGACCGCGAACCTGGTCCGCAACCTCTGGTCGTTCTCGATCATCTTCTGCGGGCACTTCCCCGCCGACGTCGAGAGCTTCACCGAGGAGGAGACCGAGAACGAGTCGCGCGGGCAGTGGTACCTGCGCCAGATCCTCGGCTCGGCCAACATCACCGGCGGTCCGCTGTTCCACATCATGAGCGGGAACCTGTCGCACCAGATCGAGCACCACCTGTTCCCGGACATCCCGGCCCGCAGGTACCCGGAGATCGCCGGCGAGGTGCGCGCGCTCTGCGAGAAGTACGGCCTGCCCTACCACACGGGCCCGCTGCACAAGCAGCTCTGGTCGGTGGCGAAGAAGCTCACGAAGCTCGCGTTGCCGTGGAACGGCGCTCCGCGCGCACGCGCTACGGTAGAGCGCGACCAGGAACTCCGCGCGGCATAGAAGGACGATGCTCATGGTCGGGCAGTTCGAGAGCGGCAAGGACACGGTCCAGGTGATCACCGAGTCGGCCGCGACCCACATCGGCAACATCGCGACCATCATCACCGGCGCGGTGCGCGACATCGCCCGCGAAACCGGTGACTGGCTCACCGACGTCATCGAGATGCGCGAAGCGGCGCAGAAGGCACGCGAAGACCGCGACGAGCCGGAACTCGACGACTGAGAGTTTCCGCGAAAGCCGCTTTGAGGACTGCAGGATCCTCGAAGCGGCTTTCGCGCGCTTCCGGCAAAGCCGTGAAGGGCACCTTCAGGGACATAGCGTCCCTGAAGGTGCCCTTCACGGCTTTCCGGCAACCGGAACCGTCGGTGCCGGCCGGTAGCGTGGAATTCGGGGGCGCCCCCGCCGGGCATGGGGGAAATCCGGATGGGCAGCGCGGCGCGGACCGGTGAGACTGGAGCCGTGACCAGCCTTGATCTGCCCCGTCCCCACCTGCTGCGGCGGGTGTTCGGGCCGCTGGCCGCGCGGGACTTCTGGGCCGAGTACGCGTGGCTGTGGCTCTCCGGCCCGCTGACGCTGTTCTCCCTGCTCAGCCTGCTCGTCGTGCTCGCGCTCGGCCTGTGGCTGACGCCCGTGCTCATCGGGTTCCTCGTGCTCGCCGGCGCCCTGCTCTACGCCCGCGGCCTCGGCGCCGCCCACCGCGGGCTGGCGCGGGCGCTGCTCGGCGTGAGCGTGCCCGCCCCGCGCCGTCCCGAGCTGAAACCCGGCCTGTGGAGCTGGGTGAAGGCGCGCGTCGGCGACCCGGCGGGCTGGCGGACGGCGGGCTACCTGCTGCTGCGGCTCCCGCTGACCTTCGCCGGCCTGCTCACGGCGTTCTCCGCGACGTTCTTCGGCCTGGCCGCGACCAGCTACGCCTTCCTCTGGTTCCCGCTCGGCGAGCAGCACCTGCCCGTCTTCGGCATCCGCGCCGAGGGCTGGGCGGGCGCGCTCGCCTGGTCGGCGTCCGGGCTGCTGGTGCTGGTGGCGCTGCCGTGGGTGGTGCACGCCTTCGTCGCGCTCGACCGGCTGCTCGTGGTCGGGCTGCTCGGCGAGCGCGTGCTGTCCGAGCGGGTCCGCGACCTGGAGGCGAGCCGGGCGACGGCGGTCGAGGACTCGGCGTTGCGGCTGCGGCGGATCGAGCGCGACCTGCACGACGGCGCCCAGGCCCAGCTGGTGGCGCTGGCCATGAAACTGGGGCTGGCCAAGGACGAGCTGAAAGCCGACGACCTCGACGTCGCCCAGGTCCGGCAGCTGGTCACCGCCGCGCACGCCAACGCGAAGCAGGCGCTGACCGAGCTGCGGGACCTCGCCCGCGGCATCCACCCGGCGGCCTTGGACGCCGGCCTCGACGTGGCACTGGCCACGCTCGTCGCGACGTCCGGCATGGACGCGCGGGTCACCGTCGAACTCCCCCGGCGGCCACCGCCGTCACTGGAGACGATCGTCTACTTCAGCGCCGCCGAGCTGCTGACGAACGCCGCGAAACACGGCGGCGCGACGCTGGTCGAGATCCGCGAGGACCGGGATGTGCTGTGGCTGCTCGTGCGCGACAGCGGCCGGGGCGGGGCCCGGATCGTGCCCGGCGGCGGGCTCGCCGGGGTCGCCGAACGGCTGCGGACGGTCGACGGCGGACTGGCCGTGACCAGCCCGCCGGGCGGTCCGACCGAAGTGACCGCGCGGGTGCCGCTGCCCCGATGAGGCTGCGCGGAGTGCACCACGGTGGAACCGCGTGTGTACGGCGAGTCGATCGCTTCGCAAGCCGTCGACGCGGAGACTCCGCCGGCGCGAGCGACTTGGCGTCAGCACTCCTTGCCGGCCAACGCACTACGTCGCCGGGCGAGGCGAAGCGACGTCACCCGCGCCGGGCGGCGCCGGCGGTCGAACCGGCTCGAAGAGCCGGATCCGGCCGGCTGACTCCGACGAACACACGACCGGCCGGCTTCCCGAACCGCTAGGGTCGGCGGCATGCGGATCGTCATCGCGGAGGACTCCACCATCCTGCGCCAGGGCCTGGTGGAGCTGCTGAACTTCCGCGGCCACGAGGTCGTCGCCGCGGTGAAGGACGCCGACGCCCTGCGCGCCGCGGTGACCGAGCACGCGCCCGACGTGTCCATTGTGGACATCCGGATGCCGCCGTCGCACACCGACGAGGGCCTGCGGGCGGCGATCGCGTTGCGCGGCGAGCTGCCCGGCTGCGCGATCCTGCTGTTCTCCCAGTACGTCGAGACGGAGTACGCGGCGCAGCTGCTGGCCGACCGCGCGGGCGGCGTCGGTTACCTGCTGAAGGACCGCGTCGCCGAGGTGTCGGACTTCCTGGACGCGCTGCGCCGGGTCGCGGACGGCGAAACGGTCCTCGACCCCGAAGTCGTCCGCCAGCTGTTCTCGGCGACCCGCCGGACGGACGCGCTGAGCGGGCTCACCCCGCGCGAACGCGAGGTGCTGGGCCTGATGGCCGAAGGCCGGTCGAACTCCGCGATCGCGGCGGAGCTGTTCCTCTCGGCCGGCTCGGTCGAGAAGTACGTGACGTCGATCTTCGGCAAGCTGGGGCTGCCACCGTCCGAAGGGGACAATCGCCGGGTGCTGGCCGTGTTGCGCTACTTGGATTCCTGAGCGAGCATCCCGTCGACGAACGCCCGCAGGCCGCGGGCGAAGGTGTCGCGTTCGGCCAGCTCCGGCCAGCGCTCCCCGATCGCCGCGAGACTGGGGAACCGGGTTTCGTCCAGCTTCTCGAAGACGGCGTCGCGGTAGCGCGGCCGGCCCATCGCGGCGCGCCGCGCGGCGCGCACGCGGACCAGGATCTCCCCGGCCGTGTAGTACCAGATGTTCCGGTAGAGCTCGACGGCCTCGTCCTGGGTCCGGCCGCAGCCGATCGCCCCGCCGACGATGGCGTCGACCATCCAGAGGGCCGACTCGCCGAGCAGGTCGTCGGCCGTCAGGACCTCCACCGCCTCCGGCCAGGCGGCCAGCGCGTCGTGCATCACAGTCGCCGCGACGACGATCCGCTCGCGCGGGTCCTCCGGCAGCTCGGGCCGCTTCAGCCGGGAGGCGTAGTAGTCGAGCAGCTGGATCATCAGGTCGTCCTTGTCGCGGACGTGGTGGTAGAGCGTCGTCGTGCCGACGCCCAGCTCCGTGGCCAGCCGCCGGACCGTCAGCTTGTGCCAGCCCTCGCCGTCGAGGATCACCCGCGCCGCTTCGAGGATCTGCGGGCGTGAAGTCGTCGGCGGCCGGCCGATGGGTCGTGGCATGCCTTCCATCATGCCGGTCGACGCCCGTCCGGCGCGCGTGCTACTTTCGGAACATGTTCGAAAACTACGACCTGTTCAAGACCATGATCCACTTACGGCCGGGGGGCGTCGCCGAGGCATCCGGCCCAGGCGACCGCCGCGAGGCACTGACCGGGGACGCCGCGAGCCTGTGGAGCCTCGGCGCGTTCCACGCCGAGAGCGACACCGCCGTGCACGCCGACCACTGGGAGCGGCACCCGAACGGGCACGAGGTGCTCTTCGTGTTCTCCGGCGCGCTGCGCGTCTACTTGAGAGACGAAGGGCCGGAGCCGGTGACCACACTGAAGGCCGGGCAGTCGTTCATCGTCCCGCCCGGCCGGTGGCACCGGCTGGCCGTCGAAGAGCCCGCCGACCTGCTGTCCATCACGCCGCGGTCGGGCACCGAGCACGAAAGAGCCGCGGCGTGAGCGCGGATCGGCGAGGCATCCTGGTGGTGTGCCTGGCCGTGTTCGGGCTGATGGCGGGGCAGCAGATGCTGAACCCGATCCTCCCGCCGCTGGCCCGGGAGTTCGGGTTCAGCGAACTGGCGCTGGGCGCCGTGTGGGCGGTCGGCGGCGCGGGTGTGGTGCTGGCGAGCCCGTTCTGGGGGCGCCGCGGCGCGTCGTGGGGCCACCGGCCGGTCCTGCTGATCTCCCTGGCCGGCGCGATGATCGCGCTCCTGGCGTTCGCGCTCGCCGCCCGGCTCGGGCTCGGCGGCACCCTGGCGGTACCGGTGCTGTTCACGCTGGTGCTGCTCACCCGCGGAGTCGTGTTCGGGCTCGCGTGGGCCGCGACGCCGGTGACAGCGCAGTCGTACATCGCCGACCTGACGTCGGGGCCCGCCGAGCGGGTGCGGGGGATGTCGATGTTCGGTGCCGCACAAGGGCTCGCGCTCGCGGTCGGGCCGGCGCTCGGCGGCGTGCTGAGCCTCGCCGGGCTGATCGTGCCGATCTACGTCGCGCCGGTCATCCTGGCCGTGATCGCCGTGCTGGTCGCGATCGGCCTGCCGAAGCCGCCGCCGCGGGAAGTGCGGGCTCCCCTGGTGAAGGTCAGCCCGGCCGACCGGCGGATGTGGCCGTTCCTGCTCATCGGGTTCGGCCTGTACCTCGCGCTCGCGATCGTGCTCATGACCGTCGGCTTCCTGGTGCAGGACCGGCTGGGCCTGGCCACGCGGGACACGAGCCGGGTGACCGGCCTGATCATGCTGGCCGGCGCCGGGCTGATCATCCTCGTCCAGGTGCTGGCCGTGCCGCGGCTGAAGTGGACACCGGTGCGGCTCATCCGGGTGGGCGCGGTCGTCATGACCGGCGGCATGCTGCTCGTGGCTTTCACGTCGAGCGCGCTCCTGCTCGGCGTCGGTGTCGCCGTCCTCGGGGCGGGGATGGGGTTCGCCACGCCGGGCTTCATGTCCGCGCCGACGCTGCTCGCCACGCGGGAGGAGCAGGGCGCCGTCGCCGGGCTGGTCGGTTCGGCCAGCGCGCTGGCGTTCATGGGCGGCCCGTTGCTGGGCACCGGCCTGTACGAGATCTCCCCCACCGTCCCGTACGCCACCGGCGCGGTGCTGCTGGCGGGGCTGGCCGTCTTCGCCTTCACCCGGCTCGGCACCTCGACCCGGCAACCCGCGGAACCGGTGGCCGCTCCTTAGGCTGGAGTCCATGTACTCCACCGAGATCGAGGTCCGCACCGGTTCCGACGCCGTCGTCCACGACCTCACGCACGAGGCCGAGTCGTTCCTGCGCGACGCGGACGCACACGACGGGCTGCTGCACGTCTGGGTCCCGCACGCCACCGCGGGCCTGGCGATCCTCGAGACGGGCGCGGGCAGCGACGAAGACCTGCTGACCGCGCTCGACGAGATCCTCCCCCGCGACGGCCGCTGGCGGCACCGGCACGGGAGCCCCGGTCACGGCCGTGACCACGTGCTTCCCGCGCTGGTGCCGCCCTACGCGTCGGTCCCGGTGCTCGGCGGCGTGCTCGCGCTGGGCACCTGGCAGTCGATCTGCCTAGTGGACACCAACCTCGACAACCCGGTCCGCCGCGTGCGGTTCAGCTTCCTCGCGGGCTGACCGGCCCGGCCAAAGCGCGACCGCCAGCCCGGCGGCCAGCAGCGCGCCGAGCACCCAGCCGCCGGTCGTGACGTCGGGCGCGTCCGGTACACCCTGCAGCAGGCTGCGCAGGCCTTCGGCGGAGAAACGGAACGGCGTCCACGACCAGAGCAGCGTGCGGTAGGCCGGGTTCAGCAGCTCCGGCACCTGCCCGGCGACGGCGGGCGCGACCAGGTAGAGCGGGCCGAGCACGGCCATCGCGCGCAGCCCGAGCAGGCGCAGCAGGCCGGCCTGCACGGCGGCGAACGCCGTCGCGGCGAGGAACACGAAGCCGAGGACGTCCGCGGTCAGCGGCAACGCGGCGTCCCACAGCGCGAAGAACCCGGCCACCACGGCCGTGACCAGCACCCCGACCCCGATCACCTGCAGGAACCGGGCGCCCGCGCCGAGTGCGCGTCCGGTGCGCTTCGCCGGCTGCGTCAACGCGAGCCCGGCGACGAGAGCGCCGATCCAGGCCAGGGCGCTGGCGGCCAGCGGCGCGGTCCGCCCGGCGAGGCTCACCGGGTGCAGCACCTCCTGCTTCGGCGCAGCGGCCAGCGCGCTCGCGGCGCCGGTCAGCGCCTGCTGCGCGACTTGGGTGCCCGCCGGGTTGACCGCGCCCGAGGTGACGACCGTCGCGGACGGTCCCGGCCCGAGTTCGAGCACGCCGTAGACCTTCTTGTCCTCCAACAGCTTCCGCGCGTCGGCCGGGGTCGCGATGGTCCACGCGAGCTGGCCGCCGCCGTGCGCGGCGATGCGTTGCGCGACTTCCGGCGGTGCGGCGACCGCGACCGGGACGCCGTCCGGCGCGACGGTGGCCTGCGCGCCGAAGGTGAGGAACCCGAGCGCCACCGCCACCAGCGCGCCGGCCAGGGCGGCGACCAGGGCGAGAGCCCCGGCGGGGCGCCGGACAGGACCGGTCATGACAGCCTCCATTTATTCTTCGTGCGTTGAATTAATCTCACGGTAAGAGCCGTCGCCGAAGAAGTCAACACGTGTTGAATAGTGCCGCCGGTAACCTCGGACCCGTGACGAAGACGCGGCTGGTGCTCTGGGACATCGACCACACGCTGGTGGACTACACCGGCCTCGGCGCCGCTTGGTACACCGCGGCGCTGGCCGCGACGACCGGCGCCGAACTGAAGACCTACCCCGACTTCGGGGGCCGCACCGAGCGGGCGATCAGCACCGACCTGCTCATCGCGCACGGCATCGAGCCGACTGAGGAGCTGCTCCAGGCGCTCTGGAAGGCGCTGATCGCGGAGTCCGAGCGGGCCGTCGAGCACCTGCCGACCAGCGGCCGGGCCCTGCCGGGCGCCGCGGCGGCGTTGACCGCGTTCGCCGGGCACGACGAAGTCGTCCAGTCCCTGGTCACCGGCAACCTGCCGGAGATCTCGCGGCACAAGCTCGCCGCGTTCGGTCTGGACGAGCACCTCGACCTGGCGATCGGCGGTTACGGCACGCTCTCGGCGCACCGCCCGGACCTGGTCCCGCACGCCGTCGCGCAGGCCGTGGCCAAGCATGGGACGCCGTTCGCCGCCGACGCCGTGGTCGTCATCGGCGACACCCCGAGCGACGTCGAAGCCGCGCTGGCCCACGGCGCGATCGCGGTCGCCGTCGCGACCGGGCACTACCCCGCGGCGGAACTGCGGGCGGCGGGCGCGCACACGGTGCTGCCGGATCTGGCCGACACGGACGCCGTCCGGAGCGCCGTTCTCGGCTGACAACCCCGAGGGTCGTCGTCCTTCGGACCGGGATGACCCTCACTCCGAGGGAGGACTCCCCTAAGGGAAATCTCGCTCTGCCGTCGGATGTCCGGAACGGCCGCACTCGCCAGACTTCCCTTCATGACTGAAACAGCGTCGGCGGGCCTGCCCGCCGGAGGGGGACGCATCCGCGGCACGGTCGCGGTACTGAGGCAGCGGCTGCCGTTCACCAGCAGTGTCGTCCTCGCCATGCTCCTGCTGGCCGTCGCGACCGGGGCGCTCTGGAGCGCCGCCGAAGACCGCGCGGCCTACCCGTTCGTCGCCTACGGACTGCCGTCGCTGGAGGCGGGCCGGTGGTGGACGATGCTCACCGGGCCCTTCTTCGCCGTCATCCCCTGGTATTACCTCCCGATGGTCGGCAGCTTCGCGCTCTTCGCGGGCTTCGCCGAGTGGCAGCTGGGGACGCGCCGCGCGCTGGCCGTGACGATCGGCGGTCAGTTCGTCTCGGTGCTCGTCGCCACCCAGTTCCTCGCGCTGTCCCGCAACTCCGGCTGGCTGTGGGCCGAGCGGATGGCGGGCAGCCTCGACGTCGGGTTCTCCGGCGGCGCGCTCGCCGCCGTCGCGGTCGCCAGCGCGACGCTGCGGCCGCCGTGGCGCCTGCGGCTGCGGGCCGGGCTCTGCGTGTACGCCGGCGTCGCGATCATCTACGTCGGCACGCTCGCCGACCTCGTGCACTTCTTCGCGCTGGTGCTGGCCATCCCGCTCGGGAAGCGGCTCGTCGGCCCGCGCGGCACGACCGACACCGCGGGGCCGAACGTGCGGGAGTGGCGGCTGCTGATCGTCGCCGGCCTGCTCCTGCTCACCGTCGCCGAAGTCGTGATGTTCCTGGTGCCCGGCGACGGCCCGTTCGGCTCCGCGGAAGGCGTTTCGCTGACGGCGCCGGAGCTGGCGATCCTCGTCCTGCTGGTGGTGCCGATGCTCAACGGCCTGCGCAAGGGCGGCCGCGTCGCGTGGCGCTGGGCCGTCGCGCTCTCGGTGTTCGTGACGCTGCAGGGCCTCGCGGCCGCCACCCTGATCGGGCTGGCCGACGTCTTCGGCGGCGACTACGACACCGCGGGCCTGCCGCTGTTCTTCGTGGACAATCTCTTGTGGACGGTCGAGCTGATCGTCCTGATCGCCGGACGTCACGCCTTCCGGGTGCCGTCGCGACGCCGGCTGCGGCGCCACGCCCAGGGGCCGGGGGTGGCGCTGGCCCGCACGCTGCTCGGGCGGCACGGCGGCAGCACGCTGTCGTGGATGACGACGTGGCCGCGCAACACGTACTTCGTCCGCGAAGACGGCCGTTCCTACCTCGCCTACCGCCGTCACGCGGGCGTCGCGGTCGCGCTCGGCGACCCGATCGCGCCGGACGGCACCGCGGCGGCGACGGTCACCGAGTTCGCGACCATGTGCGAGAACTCCGGCCTGGTGCCGTGCGTGTTCTCGGCGACCGAAGCCACCGTCGCGGCGACGCGTGAGCTGGGCTGGCAGCACGTCCAGGTGGCCGAGGACAACGTGCTCGACCTCGACGGCCTCGAGTTCCGCGGCAAGGCGTGGCAGGACGTCCGCTCCGCGCTGAACAAGGCCGCCAAGCAGCACATCGACTTCCGGCTGGTCCGCTTGGCCGACCAGCCGGAACCCATCCTCGCCCAGGTCCGGGCGTTGTCGGAGGAGTGGATGTCGGACAAGGCCATGCCGGAGATGGGCTTCACCCTCGGCGGCCTCGACGAGGCGATGGACCCGGCGACCCGCGTCGGCCTCGCGGTGGACGCGGAGGGCGTCGTCCACGGCGTGACGTCCTGGCTCCCGGTCTACACGGGCGCGGGCAAGGTCGGCGGCTGGACGCTGGACGTCATGCGCCGCAGCGCCCACGGTTTCCGGCCGGTGATGGAGTTCCTGATCGCGTCGGCCTGCCTGGCCTTCCGCGAAGAGGGTGCCCGGTTCGTTTCCCTGTCCGGCGCTCCGCTGGCCCGCAGCGCCGACGGGGCGCCGACGCGCACGATCGACCGGACGCTGGAGTCGCTGGGCCGAGTGATGGAGCCGTACTACGGGTTCCGTTCGCTGCACGCGTTCAAGGCGAAGTTCCAGCCGCGCCACGTCCCGCTGTACCTGGCGTTCCGCGACGAGGCCGACCTGCCGCGGATCGGCCTGGCGCTGAGCCGCGCGTACCTGCCGGACGTCCGGCTGCGCGAACTGGCGAAGCTGGTCAGTAGCTCTCGGGGACGCTGATCCGCTGCGGGAATGGGATTTTCCGGCGGCTGACGACGTTCTGGTCCTTCGCGATCAGGGCGCCGTCGGTCAGCCGGAGCCAGTGCCCGTTGTGCGAGTCACTGAACGCGACCATCACCCCGGGCGTCAGATCCGTGTCGAGCCGGGCTTCGGGCACCGCCATGCGCCACTTTCCCGGCGGCAGCACGGCGTAGAGGTACTCGTCGTCTTCGATCTCCGGCCCGCGGTGCAGGGTGGAGCCGGTCATCGGCAGGCTCCGCACGAGGTCGAACGAGACGACGACGTGGTTGATCGCCTCGGCATTGGCGTTGGCCACGACCATGCACGTGCGGGGCCCGGCCCGCTCGATCCACGCGGTGACCTTCGCGGCCTGCTCCTGCCGCTCACGCACGTCCCGCTGCCGCCGGTCGGCGCGCGCCTGCCGCCCGTCCCGGATGGCGATCCACAGCGCGACGGCCACGGCGGCGACGGTCCCGACGGCCCCCGCCCACTGCCCGGCCGCGCCCCACCACTCCGGACTGCGGCTGCGCGTCGTCCAGCCCCAGGCCTTGGCCAGCAGCGGTCCGAAGAGGAGCAGGAACCCGGCGACGCCCAGGACACCGAACGCGCCGGCGCGGAGCCGTGCGAGCCGCTTGTCCATGGGCCCAGCCTGCCGGACCCCGGCGCTCAGCGGTAGGTCGTCGGCGGCGGCGTGATCGTGCCGCGGTCCGCCGCCGGGACGAACCGGTAGCTCTTGAGGATCCCCATCAGGTCCTCGCGGATCGTGGGTCCGGAACGGTCGGCATCCGCGTACGCCACCACGACGCCGGACGTCACGGCGTCGACGCCGGTGAAGCCCATGGCCGCGACCACCGCGTGCTTCGCCGCGCACTCCCCCGGGTCCGTCGGGATCACGTCCGCGACGACGATCCGGGCGGGTGCCTTGGTGCCGTCGGCCTTCGTGACCTGGGCGTCCGTGCCCGCGTCCGGCGTCACCGTGGCCAGGGGCCCGTTGTCCGGGCTGTACGCGCTGACGCCGAGGTCGGTCACGGCCTTGCGCGCCGCGGCGCCGGGGTCACCCAGGGGTTCGGTCCTGACGCCCGCGCCGCCGAGGTCGTTCTTCCGGCAGAAGTTCCGGCCCAGGAACGCACTCGTGACGAGCGTGATGCCCGGGACCGCGCCGGTCTTCTCCCAGCCGTGCACGGTGGTGGGTTCGGGTTCCCAATTCGGCGGCACGTCGTAGGCGTACGAGCCGTCCTTGCCCGCGACGGACCGCCAGCCGCTCACCGCGGCGGGCACGGTCACCCGCGGCGACGGTGTCACGACCAGCGGCGGCAGCGGCGCCGGCGTCGACGACGGCCGGTGCGACTTGCCGACGCCGAAAGCGTTCAGCACCCCGGCGATCAGCGCGATGAGCACCAGCCCGACCCACGGCGCCCGCGACGAGCGTCGCCACTTCGGCGGCTTCGCCGCAGGGCGGATCCGCTTCGGCTCCGCACGCGGTGGCTCGACGGTCTCGGGGGTTTCGAAGCCACCGCCCGACGGGAAGCGCGGCGCGTCCGCGGGCTCGTAACCACCGAACCCGCGAAGCGCCGCGTTGTCCTCGTACCCCGGCTTCGCGTCGTCGCGACGCCGGGAAAACCTGCTCATTACGACCGGACGAGCTTGACCAGGTGCTCGACGACGGCTTCGACCGCGATCTCCTCGCGCTCACCCGAGCGCCGGTCCTTGACCTCGACGACACCGTTGGCCAGGCCGCGCCCGACCACCAGGATGGTCGGCACGCCGACCAGCTCGGCGTCGGCGAACTTGACGCCGGGGGTGGCCTTGCGGTCGTCGAGGATGATCTCGAGGCCGGCCGTGTCGAGCTCGGCGGCGAGCTTCTCGGCGCCGGCGCGCACGGCGTCGTCCTTGCCCGCGATGACGATGTGCACGTCGAACGGCGACACCTCGCGCGGCCAGATGATGCCGAGGTCGTCGTGGTTCTGCTCGGCGAGCACGCCGACCAGCCGCGAGACGCCCACGCCGTAGGAGCCCATCGTGATCCGGATCGGCTTCGAGTCGGGGCCCAGGGCGTCCAGCTCGAAGGCGTCGGCGTACTTGCGGCCGAGCTGGAAGATGTGCCCGATTTCGATGCCGCGCGCGGCGACCAGGGTGCCGTGGCCGTCCGGCGACGCGTCGCCCTCGCGGACCTCGGCGGCCTCGATGGTGCCGTCCGGGGTGAAGTCACGGCCGGCCAGCAGGTCGACGACGTGGTGGTCGGCCTTGTCGGCCCCGGTGACCCAGGCGGTGCCGGGCGCGATCCGCGGGTCGGCGAGGTAGCGCACGCCGTTGTCCTGCAGCGCCTTCGGGCCGATGTACCCCTTGACCAGGAACGGGTTCGCCTTGAAGTCGGCCTCGTCGAGCAGCTCGACCTCGGCGGGCTCGAGCGACGCTTCGAGGCGCTTCATGTCCACTTCGCGGTCACCGGGGAGCGCGACGCAGACCAGCTCCCACTCCTTCGCACCCGGCTGACGCGTCTTGAGCATGACGTTCTTGAGGGTGTCGGCGGCGGTGAACTCGCGGCCGAGCCCGGCCGCGTTGAGGAAGTTCACCAGCGACTCGATGGTCGGCGTGTTCGGCGTGTGGTGCACCTGCGCCTCGGGGCGGCCTTCGATCGGCTGCGCGGCCGGCGCGGGCGTCACGACGGCTTCGACGTTCGCCGCGTAACCCGACTCGGTGCTGCGGACGTAGGTGTCCTCGCCGGTCTCGGCGACCGCGAGGAACTCCTCCGACGCCGAGCCGCCCATCGCGCCCGACGTCGCCTTGACCACGACGTACTCGAGGCCGAGGCGGTCGAACAGCTTCGTGTAGGCGGCGCGGTGCGCCTGGTAGGAGCGCTCGAGGCCCTCGTCGTCGAGGTCGAAGGAGTACGAGTCCTTCATGACGAACTCGCGGCCGCGCAGGATGCCGGCGCGGGGACGCGCTTCGTCGCGGTACTTCGTCTGGATCTGGTACAGCGTGACCGGGTAGTCGCGGTAGGAGCTGTACTCGCCCTTGACCGTCAGCGTGAAGAGCTCTTCGTGCGTCGGGCCGAGCAGGTAGTCGGCGCCCTTGCGGTCCTTGAGGCGGAAGAGGCCGTCGCCGTACTCGGTCCAGCGGCCGGTCGCCTCGTAGGGCTCCTTCGGCAGCAGCGCGGGGAACTGGATCTCCTGCGCGCCGATGGCGTTCATCTCGTCGCGCACGACGGCCTCGACGCGGCGCAGCACGCGCAGGCCCAGGGGCAGCCACGAGTACCCGCCCGGGGCGACCCGGCGGACGTAGCCGGCGCGTACCAGGAGCCGGTGGCTCGGTACCTCGGCGTCCGCCGGATCCTCGCGCAACGTGCGAAGGAACAACGACGAAGTCCTGGTGATCACTGCGGGGCTCCCTGCGCCAAGCGGGTGTGAAAGTCCCGCTCAGGGTAGTCACTCCCCCCGTCATGACTCCAACGGGTTACTCGACGGGCCGTTTTTGTCGGTGGTGGTCGCTAGCGTGCGGGTCATGAAACTTCGCATGGCCATGATCACGATCGACTGCGCGGATCCGCGCGGGCTGGCGGAGTTCTGGACAGCGGCGCTCGGCACGACCGTCGCCCAGGACTTCGAGGGCGAGTTCCTGTTCCTCGCCCCACCGGAGGGCGGGCTGACGCTGGGGCTCCAGCGGGTGCCCGAACCACGCGCGGGCAAGAACAGGGTCCACATCGACTTCGGTGCCGAAGACCGGGAAGCGGAGGTGAAACGGCTGGTGGCGCTGGGCGCGACCGAGCAGGCGCAGCACGAGGTACCGGGCTTCGCGTGGACGGTGCTCTCGGATCCCGAGGGCAACGAGTTCTGCGTGTCCGGCTCGCACGCCGGGTAGTTCCCGGCTGCCGGTCCACTCCGCGTCGCCGCGGCGGCGCGGGTAGAACTGGCGCATGAGCGCTCGCGTACTGCTGCCGTGGACCGACATCGAAGTGCCGGAGGGGATCGAGGCCGCGTATTACGACGGCCTTGGCGCGCCTCCGCCGGCCCTCGACGATGTCGAGTTCTACGTGCTGCCGTACGACCGCGGGCCGGAGCCACCGCGGCTGATCAAGGACCTGCCCTCGTTGCGCGTGGTGCAGGCCCTGTCGGCCGGGGTGGAGGCCCTGGTGCCACTGCTGCCCGCCGGCGTCCGCCTGGCCAACGGACGCGGCCTGCACGACCTGAGCGTCGCCGAGCACACCCTGGCGCTGATCCACGCGAGCCAGCGGGACCTGCCCCGCTGGCTCGCCCAGCAGGAGCGCCGGGAGTGGGTGCGCGAGCACACGCGGTCGCTCGCGGACAGCCGGGTGCTCCTGGTCGGCTACGGCTCGATCGGGCAGGCGATCGAGCGGCAGCTCCTGGCGGCCGAAGCGGTGGTGACGCGGGTGGCGAGCCGGGCGCGTCCGGACGCGGACGTGCACGGCGTCGCCGAGCTGCCTTCGCTGCTGCCCGAGGCCGACATCGTGGTGCTCGTCCTGCCGGACACCCCGGCGACGCGCGGCCTGCTCGGAGCCCCCGAGCTGGCCGCGCTCCCCGGCGACGCCCTGGTGGTCAACGTCGGCCGCGGCACGGCGATCGACACGGAGGCCCTGCTCGCCGAGACACGAGCCGGGCGGCTCCGTGCCGCCCTCGACGTGGTGGCCCCCGAACCACTGCCCGCGGACCATCCACTGTGGACGGTGCCGGGCGTCGTCCTGACACCCCACATCGCGGGCGGCTCGGCGTCGTTCTACCCGCGCGCCAAGAAGCTGGCCGGAGACCAGCTGCGGCGGTACGTGCGGGGCGAGGAGCCGCTCAACCTCGTGCCGCTGGACTGACAGCTACCCGACGTACACGTGCCATTCGTCGTCGACGCGGTATCCGCACCGCTCGTAGACCCCGAGCGCGCGGTGCGCGTTGTCGACGTCGACGTTCAGCGCCGACCGGTCGAACCCGGCCGCCTTCGCGGCCTGGAGCGTGTGGCCGAGCAGCCCGGACGCGACGCCGCGGCCGCGCAGCGCGTCCCGGGTGCCCACCCAGGTCGCGTAGTGCTCGCGGATGCCGGTCACCTCGGCTTCGGACGCGTAGAAGTGGCTGAGCACGAAGGCCAGGACCTTGTCGTCGTCGAGGACGAGGAACGACAGGTCCGGCCGGAAGTCCTTGGAGCCGGTGACCAGGTGGCGCCAGGCGCCGGGCTCGTAGGCGGTGCTGCCCCAGTGGTCGCCGAAGGTGTCGTTGCGGGCGTCGAGCGTCGCGAGGTCGTACCCGAAATCGAACGGCACCGGCTCGACGCCGTCCGGCAGCGGTGGCTGCGGCGGCAGCTCGGCGAGGCCGACGCGCATGTTCACCATCGTCCGCCGGTGCTCGTAGCCGGCCGCGGCGAGCACCCCGGCGATCCAGCGCTCGTTCTGGTGGTTGCCGTGGTGCAGTTCGAGCGGCGCGCCCGGGAAGGCACGCTCGTGGACCTCGCGACTCGTCCGGGTGAACCAGTCGACCAGGTGCGCGCCGACGGCGTCGTCGCGGTGCTCCGGGTGCACGACCGACTGGAGCCGGATCATGTGCACCGGGTTCGCGGCGTCGCGGCGGCGGACGAGGCCGTAGCCGACGAGCCGGTCGCCCGCCCAGGCGCCGGTGGTGGCCCTGGCCAGGTCGATGTTGGGCCCTTCGAGCTCCTCGCGGAGGTCTTCGGTGCTGAGGTGCTCACCCGTGCGGTCGACCGCTTCGGCGGCGGCGTAGAGCCGGGCGAGGGCCGCGTCGTCGTCGAGCGTGAGAGGCCGCCAGGTCAGGTCCATGCGCCGAGGCTAGGCCGGGCGGCACCGGCCACGCATCCCGATTTACGCTCAGTACGTGCTGGTGCTCCTCCCCCCTTCCGAGACCAAGGCCGACGGCGGCCGCGGCGCCCCGCTGGACCACGCCGCCCTGTCGTTCCCCGAGCTGAACCCGACCCGCGCGAAGCTGGCCGACGCGCTCGTCGAGCTGGCGGGCGACGTCCCGGCCAGCATCGCGGTCCTGGGCATCACCGAGCGCCAGGTCGGCGAGGTCACGCGCAACGCGCGGCTGTGGACGTCCCCGACGATGCCGGCCCTGCGCCGCTACACAGGGGTGCTGTACGACGCGCTCGACGTGAAGAGCTTCACGAGGGCCGGGCTGGCGAAGGCCCAGCGCCGGCTGGCGGTGACGTCCTCGCTGTTCGGCGTGGTCTCGGCCACCGACCCGATCCCGGCGTACCGTCTTTCCGGCGGCAACTCCCTGCCCGCGCTCGGCACGATCCGCGCCATGTGGAAGCCGGTGCTGGAGCCGGTCCTGCAGAGCATCGACGACCTGGTGGTCGACCTCCGCTCCGGCACGTACTCGGCGTTCGCCAACCTCCGCCCGGACGCCGTGACGGTCCGCGTGGTCACCGAGAACGCCGCCGGCGAGCGCGTGACGGTCAGCCACTTCAACAAGGCGTACAAGGGCCGCCTCGCCCACGTGCTGGCCGTCACCCGCGCCGAACCGTCCACTGTGGACCAGCTGGCCAAGGTCATCCGGAAGGCGGGCCTGACGGTGGAACGCACCGGCGACCACGCCCTGGACCTGGTCACCGAAGGCTGACGTCGGCGCCCGCCCTCTGCAACGGGCCGCCCCCGCGCGTTACCGGGAACAACCGGCGACGGGACGCTGGAACAACGCACCCGAGCCGCGCCCGGGAACATCGGCGATCCGCACCGGGCGGAAGCCGTGCCGGAGGTAGTAGGCGTGCAGCCGGGTGTTGGTCTTCCAGGCGTCCAGGCGCAGCCAGACCTTGCCCCGCCGCACGGCCTCGCGCTCCGCTTCGTCGAGCAGCCAGGTCCCGACACCCCGTCCGGCGAAGCGCCGGTCCACGGCGAGGTGACTGAGGTACAACGCGGCCGACGGATCATCTTCAGCAAGCCAGAAACCCTCCGGCGGCTCGTCGTGCAGGGTCATGGTCGCGACCGCCTGCGCAGCCCCAGGCGTTTCCGCCACACCGAGCCGCGCCGACTCACGTTCTTCCGCCACAACCGGCCGCGCCCACTCGAGCGCTTCCGCCACGACGGCCCGCGCCGACCCGGGCCCTTCCGCCACGACCCGCCGCGCCGTCTCGGGCTCTTCCGCCACAACGGGCTGCGCCCGCCCGGCCGTATCCGCCGCGACCGGCTCCGCCGACTCAAGCCCTTCCGCCACAACCGGCTGCACCCGCCCGACCCTTTCCATCGCAACAGGCTGCGCCTGCCCGACCCCCTCCGCCGCGCCCGGTTGCGCCGACTCGAGCACCTCCGTCGCAACCGGCCGCACCCGCCCGGCCGTGTCCACCGCGACCGGCTCCGCCGACTCAAGCGCTTCCGCCACAACCGGCTGCACCCGCCCGACCCTTTCCATCGCAACAGGCTGCGCCTGCCCGACCCCCGCCGCCGCGCCCGGGCTGCGCCGACTCGAGCACCTCCGTCGCAACCGGCCGCACCCGCCCGGCCGTATCCGCCGCAACAGCCCGCGCCGTCTCGAGCGCTTCCGCCACAACCGGCTGCACCCGCCCGACCCTTTCCATCGCAACAGGCTGCGCCTGCCCGACCCCCGCCGCCGCGCCCGGGCTGCGCCGACTCGAGCACCTCCGTCGCAACCGGCCGCACCCGCCCGGCCGTATCCGCCGCAACAGCCCGCGCCGTCTCGAGCGCTTCCGCCACAACCGGCTGCACCCGCCCGACCCTTTCCATCGCAACAGGCTGCGCCTGCCCGACCCCCGCCGCCGCGCCGGGCTGCGCCGACTCGAGCACCTCCGTCGCAACCGGCTGCGCCCGCCCGGCCGTGTCCGCCGCAACAGCCCGCGCCGTCTCGAGCGCTTCCGCCACGAAGAGCGCACCCGCCTGCATGGCCGGCCGCAGCTCGGCTGGGCGCCACGGTGAGCCCTCCCACTGGTCAAGTCCCTTGCCGGCTAGCCAGGTCCTGGCCGCGTCGAGAATCGTGACCAAGGCGTCCAGGTCCGTCTCGGTCGCTCGGCGGAGGTTCAGGGCGCTCAGAAGCGGTCCAACGAGAAGGGGGGCAGGTCGAAGCCCGGGTCCTCGTCCAACGCGACCGCGGCCACCAGCTTCCCGGCGAACGGGGCGTTCGTCAGGCCGCCCGCGCCGAAGCCCGTCGAGATCGTCAGGCCCGGGCGGATGCGGCCCAGCACCGGGAGGCCGTCGGGCGTGCCCGGCCGGAAGCCCACCCGGGTTTCGGCGAGTGTCGCGTCTGCCAGGCCGGGCGCGATCGTCAGGGCGTTGTCCAGCACCTCACGTTGACCGGCGGCGGTCACCCGGTAGTCGAACCCGGACTCCGTCTCACGTGTCGCGCCGGCGACCACCCGGCCGCCGCCGAAGGCCAGCAGGTAGTGGCTCGTGCGCAGGAGGACCACCGGCCAGGCCGCTGTGTCGGTGCCCGGCAGGTCGAAGTGGCTGATCTGGCCTCGGTGGGGCGTCACCGGCACGTCGACGCCCAGCGGCGCCAGCAGCTCGCGGCTCCACGCGCCGGCCGCCACCACCACGCTGTCCGCTTCGAGCGGGCCCGCCTCGCTCGCCACCGTGCCGTCGGCGCGGAAGGCGACCTCACCCTCGACGAACGTCACGCCCTTCCGCTCGGCGGCGGCCAGCAGGGCCCGGCGCAGCCGGTGCCCGTCGACACGGCCGGCGCCGGACAGGTGCACCGCGCCCAGCTCCGGCGCCAGTGCCGGGAACAGCTCCCGCGCCTGCGCCGGGTCGAGCCGGCGGACCTCGCCGATCTCCGGCGCGTCCGCCGCCCGCGCGGCCAGCCGCTCCTGGGCCGCGACCAGCTCGGACTCCTCGGCCGACACGATCATCCCGCCGACGACCTCGAACGACGACTCCTCGCCCAGCTCGGCCAGCTCCGCCGTGAACTCCCGGTAGTACCGGCCCGCGGCCGCCGCGAACGGGTACAGCGCGTCCTCCCAGCGGGACGTCCACGGGCTGACGATCCCCGCGCCGGCCTCCGTGGCCGTCCCGGGACGCGCCGCGTCCGCCACGATCACTTCCGCGCCCCGGCCCGCCAGGTGGTAGGCCGTGGCGGCGCCGCCGATTCCGCTTCCGATCACGAGCACTCGCATACGTCCCACCCTGCCCGACCGTGCCGCGCCCGGGCGACCCGGATTCCCCCGCGCGGGCACCCGGTCCGCCGTATGCTGCGCGCCATGCCGAGCCGTGCCGAGCGGTATGTCGCCCATCTCGACACCCTGGCCGGGAGCACCGCGCCCCGGCTGCAGCCGATCCCGTCCACCCACGCCGGGCTCGACGACGTCATCTCGTTCGTCTACGCCGACGAACCGGAGCCCCGCTATCTGACGGGCGCGACCTACGGCCTCTCCCTCGCCGACCACACCGAGTGGCACGGCGCGAAGCCGGAGCTGTGGATCAGCGTCCGCTCCGACGACCCGGTCTGGGCCCTGGCCATCGGTTACCTGGCCGAGCACCTGCGCGGCACCTGCCCGTTCGTCTACGGCGACACCATCGACTTCGGCGAGCCGATCGCACCGGACTCCGCCATGACCGCGTTCGCCGTCTCGGCGCCCGCCGGCCTGGACGCGGACCAGTACACCCTGCTCGACTGCGGCGGCGCGCCCATCAGCATCGCCGGCTGCTTCCCGGTGCACGACATTGAGCGCGAGTACATCCGCGAGCACGGCATCGATGCGTTCTGGCAGCTGGACTGGGACCTCTACGACGTCCGCCGCCCGCCGGTGGTCTAGCGCGCCGACCGGTGCGGGTCGCGGTCAGGAACCCTTGCCCAGCACGGCCATCGCCGCGTTGTGGCCGGGGATGCCGCTGACACCACCTCCTCGCACCGCTCCCGCGCCGCACAGCAGCACGCGCTCGTGCGCTGTCTCGACGCCCCAGCGGCCGGCCTGCGCCGGGTCCGCCGCGAACGGCCACGCCAGGTCCCGGTGGAAGATGTGCCCGGCCGGGAGCCCGAGCTCGGCCTCCAGGTCCAACGGGGTCTTCGCCTCCACACAGGGTTTTCCGTCGGGCCCGGTCAGGAGGCAGTCCTCGATGGGCTCGGCCAGCACGCTGTTCAGCGAAGCCAGCGTCGCGCGCAACGCCTCTTCGCGCGCTTCGTCGTTGCGTCCTTCGAACAGCCGCGCGGGCATGTGCAGGCCGAACAACGTCAACGTCTGGACGCCGGCCGCCCGCTCCGCCGGCCCCAGGATCGACGGGTCGGTCAGCGAGTGGCAGTAGATCTCGCACGGCGGCAGTGCGGGGATCTTCCCCGCTGCCGCCTCGCGGTACGCCGTCTCCAGCTGGGTGAAGGTCTCGTTGACGTGGAACGTGCCGCCGAACGCCTCGGCCGGGTCGACGCCCGGGTCCCGCAGCTCCGGCAGCCGGGACAGCACCATGTTCACCTTCAGCTGCGCGCCTTCCGGCCGGTCCGCCGCCTTCTCGCCCAGCAGCCGCGCCAGCGTGGGTGGCGCGACGTTCGCCAGGACGTGCCCGCCGCGCACGACGTGCTCGGCGTCGCCGTGCCGGTAGCGCAACGCGCCGCCCGGGTCGATCGCCAGCACCTCGGCGCCGGTGACGAGCTTCGCCCCGGCCGCGGAAGCCACCGCGGCCAGTGAGCCGGTGACCGCGCCCATGCCGCCGACCGGTACGTCCCAGTCACCCGTCCCGTTGCCGATCACGTGGTACAGCAGGCAGCGGTTCTGCCGGAGGTCCTCGGCGCCCGCGGCGGCGAACGTGCCGATCAGCGCGTCGGTCAGGACCACTCCGCGCACGGTGTCGTCACCGAACCACGAGGTGAGCGCCTCGCCGATCGGCCGCTCGAACAGCATCGACCACGCTTCGGCGTCGCCGACCCGGGCCCGGAAGTCCACTTCGGACAGCAGCGGCTCGGTGAGCGTGCCGAAGGTGCGTTCGGCGACCTGCCCGGTCAGTTCGTAGAACCGGCGCCACGCCGCGAAGTCCGCGCCGGCCCCGGTCAGCGCGCGGAACGACGCGGCGGTCCGGGCGTCGTCGCCCGTGTCGACAAGGAGACCCGAGCCGCCCGACGGGGTGTACGACGACATCCGGCGCCGCCGCAGCGCCACGTCGAGGCCGAGGTCCGCGATGATCTTCTTGGGCAGCAGGCTGACCAGGTACGAGTAGCGCGACAGCCGGACGTCGACGCCCTCGAACGCGCGGAACGACACCGCGGCACCGCCGGTCTCGCCGCGCCGCTCCAGCACGAGGACCGACCGGCCGGCCCGCGCCAGGTACGCCGCCGCGACCAGCCCGTTGTGCCCGCCACCGGCGACCACGACGTCGTACGAATCCATCCGCTCCTCCTCGATCGGCCTGCCCGTCAATCGTGACCACGGCGGCGGGCGGAATTCAAGGAAAGGGCACGAACGGGCCGTTCGCGCAATTCGCTTGCGCGGCGGCGGACCGGCCCGGCAAGCTTGGGGGACGTCCGGCAAGGAGCCGGTGTGCGAGAGAGCGGGGAGGTGCCTGTGGTGATGACTGTGCGGGCCCGTCTGCGCCCGAGCCCACCCGCCCCCCGAGGCTGATCACGCGCCCGGTGGGGCATCCCTGACCTAGGAGAACCCACCAGTGCGCCTGCACGACTTCGAAGATCACGACCGGTTCGACGAACGACCCTCACGCCGAGGGGCATTGCCCCACGAGGCGGAGGAGCAACCCTCGCACCGCCGCAAGCGGTCCGAGGGCGAAGACGACCAGCGAGCCCCGCGCCTCACGCGGCTCGACGCCAACACCGATCCGCAAGCCTCGCGGCTCGACGATGGAGCCGAGCCGCCGTACCGGTACCGCGACGGACTGTTCGACGACGAAGACGACCGGCCCTCACGCCTCGGCGGCGAGTTCGGCGACGAAGACGGCCCACGATCGCCACGCCGCGGGCCGTCCCGCGACGAAGACGGCCCGCGATCGCCACGCCGCGGGCAGTTCGAGGATGACGACGGCCCGCAACCCGCACGCCGCCGGGCGCGGCTCGGCGACGAAACCGACCAGCGGTTCTCCCGTCGTGCTCGGTTCGACGACGAACCCGAGCCCACCCGCAGCGGGCGGCTCACCGAAGGCGAACGCGTCCGGCTCGCGAAACTGCGGGACGACGCCTACACCGAAAATCTGCTGCCCGACGGCGCCGACCGCTGGTCCACCTGGGACGACGCCGAGCACGGGCCGCTCCCGCGGCCGGACTGGGTCGTCACCGAGCTCGCCGCGGTCGACACCGATCTCGGCGTCCTCAAAACCGGCAAGGAGGCCGATGTCCACCTGCTGCGGCGCGGTCTGCCCGGCACTCCCGGCGGGCTGCTCGCGGCGAAGCGCTACCGCAGTGACGAGCACAAGCTGTTCCACCGTGACGCGGGTTACCTCGAAGGGCGGCGGATGCGCCGCTCCCGCGAGACCCGGGCGATGACGCAGCGCAGCGCGTTCGGCCGCAACCTGATCGCCGAACAGTGGGCCGTCGCGGAGTTCGCCGCGCTGGGTCGCTTGTGGACGATCGGGGCACCGGTGCCCTACCCCGTGCAGCGCAACGGGACCGAGCTGCTGCTCGAATTCCTCGGCGAGGACGACGGGACCGCGGCGCCCCGGCTGGCCCAGGTGCGCCCGGAGCCGGACGAACTGGCCGATCTGTGGTTCCAGGCCACGGCGGCGCTCGAGCTGCTCGCGGCCGAGGGGCTCGCGCACGGCGACCTCTCGGCGTACAACCTGCTCGTGCACCGGGGCCGGCTGGTGGTGATCGACTTGCCTCAGGTCGTCGACGTCGTGGCCAACCCGGGCGGGGTCGACTTCCTGGCGCGGGACGTGCGCAACCTGGCCGGCTGGTTCCACGCCCGCGGCCTCGGCGAGCACGTCACCAGGCCCGATGAGCTGCTGGCCGAACTCGTGAGCGCCACCGGGATCGGGTGATCACGCGGCGGCGTCGCGGATGTGGTGTGGAACACGTCTGCGACGCCGCCCACAACAGGTGACCTCGATGAGTAGTCCCGGCCCCACCTCGGGTACAGTAAGTACAGACCGCAACCGGCGGCGTGGATGAGTTGGTGTCCGTCGCCTCCAGAGCCACCGAATGGCTCGCGGTGATCCGTAATCCCAAAAGCGGCTCGCAGTGTCGTAAAGCGACAAGACACAGTGCGCCGGGGTCCGTCCCTGTGAACGCCCAACGCACACCATCTTGCCCTGCCTGCGCGCGGGGAGCCCGGGCCTCCTTGTGACGAACCATGTCCGAGAGGCATTTGTGACAGTCACGTTCAACTCTGGTACCACCTCGACGTCCGCGCACGCGGACCGTCCCGACCGCCGGCCGCGCCAGCGCCCCGCCGGTGGGGACACGCTGCGTGATGACGCTGTCGAGACCGTGGAGACCAGGACTTTCGCCGAGCTGGGCCTGCCGGAGCCGCTGCTCCGCGCGCTGGCCGAGGCCGGCATCAACAGCCCGTTCCCGATCCAGTCCGCGACCATCCCGGACGCCCTGGCCGGCCGCGACGTGCTGGGCCGCGCCCAGACCGGTTCCGGCAAGACCCTCGCCTTCGGCCTGGCCATGCTGGCCCGGCTCGCCGACGGCAAGGCCCGCCCGAAGCGCCCCCGCGCGCTGATCCTGGTGCCGACCCGCGAGCTGGCCATGCAGGTGGCCGACTCGCTGACCCCGCTGGCCAAGTCCCTCGGCCTGTGGTGCCGCACCGCCGTCGGCGGCATGGCCTTCGCCCGTCAGGCCGACGCGCTTTCCCGTGGCGTCGACCTGCTGATCGCCACCCCGGGGCGGCTGTCGGACCACGTCCGGCAGGGCACCGCGCACCTGGGCGACTGCAACTTCATCGCCCTCGACGAAGCCGACCAGATGGCCGACATGGGCTTCATGCCGCAGGTCCGCGAGATCATGGACCTCACCCCTCCGGGTGGGCAGCGGCTGCTGTTCTCGGCGACGCTCGACGGTGACGTCAACCGCCTCGTGCGGCAGTACCTGAGCGACCCGGTCACGCACTCGGTCGCGCCGTCGACCGCCAGCGTCACCACCATGGACCACCACGTGCTGCAGGTCTCGCACCAGGACAAGCAGGACGTCATCACCCACATCGGTGCCCGTGAGGGCCGCACGATCATGTTCGTGCGCACCAAGCACCACGTGGACCGCCTCGCCGAGCGCCTGCGTGAGCAGGGTGTCAACGCGGCGGCGCTGCACGGTGGCAAGACCCAGGGTCAGCGCAACCGGGTGCTCGCGGACTTCAAGGAAGGCCACACCCCGGTGCTGGTCGCCACGGACGTCGCCGCGCGCGGCATCCACGTCGACGACATCTCGCTGGTGCTGCACGTCGACCCGGCGGCCGACCACAAGGACTACCTCCACCGCGCGGGCCGCACGGCGCGCGCCGGGGCGTCCGGGGTCGTCGTCACGGTGGTCACCAACGACCAGCGCCGCATGGTCAAGCGGATGACCGACCGGGCCGGCGTCCGCGCCGAGTCCACGATGGTCCGTCCGGGTGACGACGCGCTGACCCGCATCACCGGTGCCCGCGAGCCCAGCGGCGAGCCGGTCATCGAGCGTCGGCGTGAGAGCCCGCGTCGCGGTGGCGGCGGCGGTGGCTTCCGCGGCGACCGCGGCAGCTTCGGCGGTTCGAGCCGTGGCGGTTACCGCGGCGGCAGTGGCGGCGGCAGCAGCAGCAGCCACGCCGGCAGCGGTGGCGGCTACGCCGGCGACCGTGACCGCGGTGGCGACCGTGGCGGCTACAGCCAGGGCTCGCACGAAGGCCGTTCCGGCGGCTTCAGCGGCCGCGGCCGTCAGCCCCGTTCGGGCGGCGGTGGCGGCTACGGCCGGCCGAGCCGTGGCCCGCGTCGCGGCTACGACAGCTGATTTCTCCCCGGAAGCCCCGGGCCGGCACTCGCCGGTCCGGGGCTTCCGGCGTTTCCAGGCCCGCTTCACGGCCGCGCGAGGCCCGGATGGGAGACTGCGGGACGTGACTACGCCGCCGGTACTTCCGCCCGACCAGGTTTTCGACTGGCTCGACGCCGAGGCGGAAAAGCGGGCGAGCGCGGGTCTGGTGCGGCAGTTGCGGCCACGTCCGGCCAAGGCCGATGAGCTGGACCTCGCCGGTAACGACTACCTCGGGCTGGCCCGCGACAAGCGCGTCGCCGGAGCCGCCGCGGCCGCCGCGCTCCGGTGGGGCGCGGGGGCGACCGGGTCACGGCTGGTGACCGGGTCGACCGAGCTGCACACCGAGCTCGAGATGGAGCTCGCCCGGTTCTGCGGCGTGCAGGCGGCGCTCGTGTTCTCGTCGGGTTTCACGGCCAACCTCGGCGCGGTGACGGCGTTGTCCGGCAGCGAAGCCGCGATCGTCACCGACAAGTACATCCACGCGTCGCTCATCGAAGGCTGCCGGCTGTCGCGCGCGGACATCGCCGCCGTCGCGCACGCGACGCCGTCCGCGATCAAGAACGCCCTGGCGACCCGGCGCAAGCCGCGGGCGCTGGTGGTGACCGACTCCGTGTTCTCGGTCGACGGCGACCTCGCCCCGCTGGGCGAGCTGGCCGGGATCTGCCGCGAACACAGCGCCGGCCTGCTGGTCGACGACGCGCACGGCTTCGGCGTCCTGGGTGAAGGCGGCCGCGGTGCGGTGCACGCGGCCGGGCTCGCGGGCGCCCCCGACGTCGTCACGACGTTGACGCTCTCGAAGGCCCTCGGCGCGCAGGGCGGCGCGGTGCTCGGGCCGCGCCGGGTGATCAAGCACCTCATCGACACCGCGCGCAGTTTCATCTTCGACACCGCGCTCGCGCCGGCCAGCGCCGCCGCCGCGCTCGCCGCGTTGCACGCGCTGAAGGACGAGCCGGGCCTGGCGGAGAAGGTCCAGGAGAACGCCGGGAACCTGGCGATGCAGCTGAAGGCCGCGGGGTTGAAGGCGAGTGTGCCGGACGCCGCCGTGATCTCGGTGCAGGCGCCGTCCGCGGAGACGGCCGTCGCGTGGGCCGCGGCGTGCGCCGAGCAGGGCATCCGCGTCGGGTGCTTCCGGCCGCCGTCGGTGCCGGACGGCATCTCGCGGCTGCGGCTGACGGTGCGGGCCGACCTCACGGAGTCCGATGTGGACCGGGCCGTGAAGGTGATCACGGCGACCGCGCCGCACGGGGCGACCGACTGAGCCGTACCGGAACGGTCGGTTCGCGTACCCAGAGGGTCGGCTCGCGTACCTGGAGGGTCGGTTCGCGTGCCCAGACGGTCGGTTCGCGGGTCAGGCGGGGCGGCGCATGCGGATGTGGGGGATTCCGTCGTCGTCCTCGTACTCTTCGCCTTCCGCGACGAAGCCGTAGCGCGCGTAGAAGCCTTGGACGTACGTCTGGGCGTCGAGGACGTACTCGCCGGGGACCGTCAGGGCCGCGTCCATCAGCCGGGCTGCCAGGCCGGCGCCGCGGGACTGGGCGGCCGTGACGACTCGGCCGATGCGGCGGATGCCGCCGGGGTCCAGCAGGACCCGCAGGTAGGACGTGACCCCGTGGTCGTCGGAGAACCAGAGGTGGCGGGTATCCGCGAGCAGGTCACGGCCGTCGAGTTCCGGGTACGCGGCCTTCTGCTCCACCACGAAGACGTCCACCCGCAGGCGCAGGATGTCGTGCAGCTGGGCGGCGGTCAGCTCCGGGCCGGTCGCGTCGTGCAGGGTCGGCATACCCCTGCTTACCACGCTCAGCCGAAGATTCGCGGGTTGGCCTGTTGCTGGATGTCGTTGACGTACGCCGAAACCCGCGTGTAGACGCCCGGTTTGCCGGCCTTGCCGCAGCCGTCGCCGAAGGACACGAGACCGATCAGGGTGTCGCCGACGACCAGCGGGCCGCCGGAGTCGCCCTGGCAGGCGTCGACGCCGCCGTCGGCGTATCCCGCGCACACCATGGTCTTCGGGTCGTAGACGTCGTAGTCGGAGTTGCAGTCCTTGTCCCCGATCACCGGGACCTGGGCGCTGCGCAGGTAATCGGACCGGTCGCCGCCGTCGGCGACGCGGCCCCAGCCGAGCACCGTCGCCTGCGTGCCTTCGCGGTAGGACGCCGAGTCGCCGCTGTCGGGCAGCTTCGCGGGCCGGTAGCCGAGCTGGCCGCGCACGGTCAGCACCGCGACGTCGTTGCCCGCCGTCGGGTCGCTGTACCCCTTGCTGATCCAGATCTTCGACACGCTCAGCACCTGGCCGTCACCGGTGCGCTTGTCCTCGCGGCCGGCCACCACGCGGACGTCCTGCTTCGCCACGGCTTTGGCGCAGTGCGCCGCCGTCGCGACCGCCGTGGAGCTGACGATCACCGCGCCGCAGTACTGGTTCCCACCCGGGTCGGCCAGGTACACCGCATACGGGTGATCGTCGAGCGAAGCCTTGTTGCCGCCGACGATCCGGGGCTGGTTGGCGGACGCCGGGTCCGCCGAAGCCGTGTTCACCACGACCGGGACGGCGACCGCCGCGACCGCGAGGAGCGCGCCGCTCACGAGCAGCAGGGATCGGCGAGACTTCACGGACATGGGTCGTTCCCCTCTTCGAAGCAAAACAAAGGCACTGCGCACGGCACTCACGCGACTCCACAGCGTGAACAGGTGGCCCTGAATACCCTAATCGGAGTGAGCCCGAAGCGGTGTCACTGAAACGGGTGGACTCCGCGATCACCGAACGTTTATGTCAGGATTGCGGAATGCGACGGACAGCGACGGCGACGCTCGGGGCGGTCATCGCCCTCACGCTGGCCGCCTGCACGTCGGAAGTCCCCTCGACGCCCCGGCCGGTCGCCCCGGCGCCGGTCACGACGACCGTGTCCAAACCCCCCTCCCCGGTGAAAACGGCGCCGCCGAAGACGTCGAGCGCGCCCGCCGTCACCTGGCAGGTGGGTGCCCGGCCACTCCCCCGTCGTCCGGACGGCTTCGGCGAGATCGAGCCGACGCCACCCGAACTGGTGAACCGGGCACTTCCGACAAAAGACGTCCTGCCCCCGCCGGCCGGGAACGCCTACGCCTCGACGATCAGCGCGGTACCCGCCGGTGTCCTCGCGCGCAGCACCTGGCAGGCCGCCTGCCCGGTCAAGGCCACCGACCTGCGCTACCTCACGATGGCGTTCTGGGGCTTCGACGGCCGCGCGCACACCGGCGAGATGCTGGTGAACGCCCAAGGTGCCGCCGGGATCACGAAGGTCTTCGGGAAGCTCTTCGCCGCGCACTTCCCGCTGGAGGAAATGCGCGTCACCAGCCCGGGCGAGCTGACCCTGCCGCCGACCGGCGACGGCAACTCGACCAGCGCGTTCGTCTGCCGCCCGGCGCGCGGCCAGACGACCTGGTCGGCGCACGCGTACGGGCTGGCCGTCGACGTCAACCCGTTCTGCAACCCCTACACCCAGGGCGACCTGGTGCTGCCCGAGCTGGCCTCGGCCTACGTCGACCGCTCGCGGAAACGCCCCGGCATGGTCCTGGCCGGCGACGCCACCACCCGCGCGTTCGCGGCGATCGGGTGGAGCTGGGGCGGGGCGTGGACCAGCCCGAAAGACCGGATGCACTTCACGGCGACCGGGCACTGAGCGGGACCGACCACGTAATACGACGTTAAGCACACGCGGGAACACCTGCTCCGCGCGGCAGGTTGGCTAGGGTGAACCGACCGGAACGAGCCCGCGGAGGATGAAGTGCCCCACTACGACCTGGTGATCGTCGGGACGGGATCGGGGAACTCGATCCTCGGCCCCGATTTCGCCGGCAAGAAGACGGCCATCGTCGAGAAGGGCACCTTCGGCGGGACCTGCCTGAACGTCGGCTGCATCCCGACGAAGATGTTCGTCTACGCCGCCGACGTCGCGTACACACCCGCGGAGAGCGCGAAGTACGGCGTCGACGAAGAACTCAAGGGCGTGCGCTGGCGCGACATCCGCGACCGCGTCTTCGGGCGGATCGACCCGATCGCCGCGGGCGGCGCGGAGTACCGCCGCAGCCACGAGGACAACAAGAACGTCGACGTCTACGAGGGCACCGGGCGCTTCACCGGGACCAAGGAACTGCGCGTCAGCTTCCCCGACGGGCGCCCGGACGAGGTGCTGACCGCCGACAAGTTCGTGCTCGCCGCGGGTGGTCGTCCGGTGATCCCGGACATCCCCGGCATCGAGGACACCGGCTACTACACCTCCGACACCGTGATGCGGCTCGACGAGCTGCCCGAGCGCATCGTCATCCTCGGCGGCGGGTACATCGCGGCCGAGTTCGCGCACGTCTTCGCGTCGTTCGGGGTGCGGGTCACGCTGGTCAACCGGTCCGCGCGGCTGCTGCGCTCGGAGGACGAGGATGTCAGCGCCCGCTTCACCGAGCTGGCTTCGGAACGCTTCGACGTCCGCCTGGAGCGCAAGACCGTCCGGGCGCGCAAGACAGCCGACGGCGTCGCGCTCGACCTCGAAGGCCCGCAGGGCGCCGAGACCGTCGAAGCGGACCTGCTGCTCGTCGCGACCGGCCGCAAGCCGAACTCCGACCTGCTCGACGTCGCCGCCACCGGCGTGACCACAATGGACAGTGGACACGTCGTGGTCGACGACTACCAGGAGACCGTGGTCGAGGGCGTCTACGCGCTCGGCGACCTCTCCTCGCCGCACGAGCTGAAGCACGTCGCGAACCACGAATCCCGCGTGGTGCAGCACAACCTGCTGCACCCGGACGAGCGGGTCAAGGCCGACCACCGGTTCGTGCCGCACGCCGTGTTCACCCACCCGCAGGTCGCGTCGGTCGGGCTCACCGAGCAGAAGGCGCGCGAGCAAGGTGTGTCCTATGTTGTCTCGAAGCAGGACTACGCCGGGATCGCCTACGGCTGGGCGATGGAGGACACGACGGGCTTCGCGAAGCTGCTCGCCGACCCCGCGACCGGGCAGCTGCTCGGAGCGCACATCATCGGGCCGCAGGCGTCGAGCGTCATCCAGCCGCTGATCCAGGCGATGAGCTTCGGCCTGGACGCGCGGAGCATGGCGCGCGGGCAGTACTGGATCCACCCGGCCATGCCGGAGCTGATCGAGAACGCGCTGCTCAACCTGCCCCTGGACTGAGTCACCGCGGGCCGGGCGGGGTGACCGCCCGGCCCGCGGGAGCCCTCAGAGCGTGATCGACCAGGTGTCGAGGGTCCCGGTGTCGCCGGGGCCGTAGTCGGTCACGCGCAGCTGCCACTTGCCGGCCGCCGGGGACGAAGCCGTCGCCGGGACGGTGAACGTCCGGGCGCCGCTCCACGGCGTGCAGGTGCTGCCGCCGCTGTACTTCAGCGCGTACGCCTTGCCCTTCGGGTCGAGCAGTGTGATGCCGAGGTCTTCGGCGCACGTGTGGCGGATGGTCAGCGAGACGCCGATCGAGGCGGCCGCGCTACCGGTCAGCGTCGAGCTGATCGGGCTGAGCACCTGCTGGTAGTCGCGGATCGCGTAGTCGGTGTCGTTGGTCAGGGTGCGACCGCCACCACCGCCCGCTTGGGTCCGCGCGCTGACGGCCGCGCTGGCCGCCGAGGCGTTCCCGGCGGCATCCTTCGCTTTGACCGTGAACGAGTACGCCGTGTCCGGGGTGAGCCCGGAGACCGTGGCGCTGGTTCCCGCGACGCTCGTGGCGAGCGTGGAACCGTTGTAGACGTCGTAACCGGTGACGCCGGTGTTGTCCGTCGACGCGTCCCAGGCGAGCGAGACGCTGTTCGACGTCGTGCCCGTGGAACGCGGGTTGCCGGGCGCGCTCGGCGCCGTCGTGTCCCCGGTGCCGCCGCTGGTGACCAGCGTGAGCTGCCACTTGTTCAGCGCCTCGATCACCGGCTGGAACAGGGACATGTCGCCGTCACCCGGGTTCTGGACGCACTGCGACGGGCCGCCGTCGTGCAGGCCGGTGGCCTTGGTGCCGAGCAGCCAGCCGCCGCCGGAGTCACCGCCGAGCGAACAGGCCGTCGTCCAGGTCAGGTCGCCGATGATGAGGCCGTTGCCGTAGTCGGCGGACTTGTGCGTGTACTTCACTTCGCCGCACTGCCAGTGCGAAGTGTTGCCGGAGTGGCAGACGCTGTCGCCGACCATCGCCTCGGCCGAGCCGGAGAGCGTGACCGCCGGCTGGCCCCAGGTGTTGACCGACGCCGAGAGGTTCCAGCCCGCCTCCGTCACGGCGACGACGCCCATGTCGCCTTCCTGGCCGTTGACGCTGTGGGTGCCGCCGACGTTCGACGTGCCGACCTTGTTCTGCTGGCCCGAAGCGCCGTAGGCGGCCTGGTTGCTGTCGTTCGTGCAATGGCCCGCGGTGAGGAAGTGCTTGGCCCCGGCGGAATCGGTGACCGGGAAGCCGACCGAGCAGTTCGATTCGCTGCCCGGCCACCACGGGTTGCCGGTCTGGATCGTGCCCGACTGCTGCTTCGGCGACGTCGTCGTCTCGGTGATCCGGACGCCGAGTTCCTTGGCACCGGACAGGAAACTCTCCGTCGCGGCGGTCTTCTTCGTCCGGTCGACCGAGACGCCGACCTCGTTGTTCCGGACGTCGACACCCCAGCCGTAGACGCCGGGCACGCCCTGGCCGACCAGCGCGCGGACGGCCGCGTCGGTGCGGTCCAGTTCGGCCTGGCTGCGGGTGACGACCTGGGCGGCGGCCCCGGCCGCGCGGGCCTGGTCCGCGGCGGTCCGGGTCGTGACGGCGACGGTCAGCTTCCCGGCGGCCGCGTCGAACCACTCCCCGGCCGACTGCTGCCGGACGGCGGCCGGCAGGGCCGAGGCGAGGCGGTGGGCGTCGTCCTGGGCGGCGAGCCGGCCCCGGGCCTGGTCCGCCGACAGGCCGAACGCGGCCGCCACACCGTCGACCTCGGCCTGCGGGTGGACCGGGGGTGCCGGCGGCGCGGCCTGGGCGGGCTGGAAGCCCAGTCCCAGAGCGGCGAGCGCGGCGACACCCGCGACGGAAACCAGTCTGCGCATGAGGTTCTCCTCGGATCGGGATTCGGTTCGCCGACGGTAGATCCCGGGGAACACCGAATTGAAGATCCGCAGGGCCTTAACAGTTAACTGGCGTCCCATTCCCAATCGAAACCGTAACGGCCGGGGCCGAAATTGAGCGCGACGCCGTGCACCGCACCGGATTCCGGGACGACGTCGGCGTATTCGGCCGGCTGGCCGTCGTGTTCCACGAACCGGCGGCACACCGCGGGTACCGCCGCCGGGTCGAAGCGGATTTCGAGCACGTATTCGCGGACCGGCAGCCGGAACTTCCGTTCGTAGTTCGTGGCCAGCGGGTGCGGTGCGCGATTCACGAGCGTGTGCTCGGTGATCACCGTTTCACCGCGGACGAGCGGGCGACCGAAGAGCAGTTCGACGACGAGCAGGCCGTCCTCCGGCTTGTGCACGCTGCGCCCGGCCTGGCAGCCGCGCAGGGACCGCACCTCCGGCAGCGGCCGGTCGTGCTCGTCGAGGTGCAGGATGACCACCCAGCGGTCCGGGCCGTCCGCCTCGGCGCGCAGCACCTGCCGCGAATGGAACGCCAGCTCTTCGCGCTCCGGCCCGACCGTGACGACGTCGTGCTGGCTGATCCGGGTCAGCCGCTCGTCCCATCGGGTGTCCACATCGGACACCGCGGCGTCGATGCGCCCGCCGTCCGGCCAGAACCGGCCCATCTCGGCGGCCGTGGACCGGCGTGCGCGCGGCGAGCCGAGCAGCGCGACGAGCGAGCCCGGCGGCACGTCGAGGACGACTTCGAGCTGCCGCACGCCGCGCACCGAGTCCCGCCGCTGCGGTCGGCTGCGGCCGGACTGCCAGTAGCTCAACGTCGCCGTCGTGACCGAGACGCCGCGGGCGTGCAGGTGTTCGCGCAGGCGATCGAGGCTCAGGCCGCGGGCACGGATCGCCGCGCGCAGGGCCGCGTCGAACGGGCCGGTGCGCAGTAACGTCCCGAGGGCCGGCGACGGAACCGCCATCGGCCGATCTTAAGCCGCCGAACGGCCGCGAACGGTATTAACTGTTAAGAATCAGACGAACCGGTGGCGCCCGGCGAGCGCCCCGAAGCCCATCTGGACCACGAGCAGGCCGAGCAGCATCGCCAGCGGGACCGTCCAGCCGCCCGCGGCGTCGTGCAGCAGGCCGAACAGGAACGGGCCGAGCGCGGCGAACAGGTACCCGAAGCCTTGCGCCATCCCGGACAGCCGCGCGGTGTCGGCGCCGGTCTTCGCGCGCAGGGCGATGACGGTCAACGCGAGCGAGAAGACGCTCATCCCGAGGCCGATCAGCAGGCTCCACAGCAGCGGCGACCACGCCGGGGCGAGCATCAGCCCGGCCGTCCCGGCCACGCCGAACACGCCCAACGTCACGATCCACGCGCCCTGGCCACGCTGCCGGGCGGCCACCGGCGCCACGACCAGGCTGATCGGCACCGCGATCAGCGAGACCAGCCCGAACAGCAGCCCCGCCTGGTCGCGCGACACGCCCGCGTCCATCAGCACCTGCGGGAACCAGCCCATCGCCGCGTAGGCGTAGAAGGCCTGCAGGCCGAAGAAGATCGTGACGATCCAGGCCAGCCGGTTGCGCAGCAGCGAGCGGCCGCTCCCGGCGGCCTCGGTGTGCCGCGGTGCCCGGCCGGTGCCGCGGGCTGCGAGAATCCACGCGGCGAGCGCGACGACGGCCACCACCGCCCAGCTGCCCAGCGCCGGGCGCCAGCCGCCGAAGGCGTCGCCCAGCTGCGGGGTCACGGCCGATCCGAGCGCGCCGCCGCCCTGCAGAGCGGCGGTGTAGACGCCGGTCATCAGGCCGATGCGAGCCGGGAAGGAGCCCTTGATGACGACCGGGATGAGCACGTTGATCAGGGCGATCCCGGCGGTCGCGACGAGCGTCCCGCCGAGCACGACGTACGGGCCGTCGAGCACGCGCAGCACGAGCCCGGCGGCGATCGCGGTCAGCGCGACCGCGATGGCGGTGCCGATCCCGGCGCGGCGGGCGAGCAGCGGCGCGGCGAGCCCGGCGCCGGCGAAGCAGAGGGTCGGCAACGTCGTCAGCACGCCCGCCCAGAGCACGGACGCGCCCAGGCCGGCGCGCATTTCGGCGAGCATCGGGCCGACCCCGGTGATGGCCGGGCGCAGGTTGAGCGCCGTCAGCACCACGGCGACCGCGAGCAGCGCGCCGCCGGCGACCACACCGGGCGTGCGCGTCTCGATCGCACCGTCCAGTTCGGGTTCGAGTGCTGATTCACGGGATTCGACGGACATACGAGCTACTATCGCATACGTAGGATGATTGGATGAAGGGATAATTCCTGTGCCTCTGGCCACCACCCGGCGGACAGGCTTGGTCGATCAGGTCATCGAGCAGCTGCGGACCGCGGTCACGCAGGGCGAATGGCCGATCGGCGAGCGCATTCCCACCGAGCCCGAGCTGGGCGAGCAGCTCGGCGTCGGCCGCAACACCATCCGCGAGGCCGTGCGCGCGCTCGCGCACACCGGCATCTTCGAGGTCCGCCAGGGCGACGGCACCTACGTGCGCGCGACCAGCGAGGTCTCCGGCGCGATCCGCCGGCTCTGCGGTGACGAGCTGCGCGAGGTGCTGCAGGTCCGGCGCACCCTCGAGGTCGAGGGTGCCCGGCTCGCCGCGGCCGAGCGGACCGACGAGGACGTCGCGGAGCTGCGCGCCCTGCTGGCGCGCCGCGCGGTCGAGCTGAACGAAGGGCGCTGGCAGGACTTCGCGCGCACCGACGCCGAGTTCCACTGCACCGTCGTCCGCAGCGGCCACAACCGGCTGCTCACCGAGCTGTACCGCGGGCTGACCGAGGTCATCACGGCGAGCGTCGCGGCGACCTCCAGCATCACGCCGGGTGCCGGCCACCTACCCGAGATCGGCCACGAAGGCCTCGCCGACGCCATCGCCGACCGGGACGCGGACCGTGCTGCCGCCGAAGCCTGCGGCTTCCTGGACGAGCTGCTGTCCCGCATCGAAACGGCCTGAGCTGGGCTTTCAGCAATTCTGGCACCACGCTTGACCCCTAAGGGTGCCAATTCAGGGTTGTCGTGGTGCCACGATGGCGCCATAGTTGTGCCATGGACCTGACGCCCTTCGTGGACGAACTCCGCCGGGAGCTCGCGGTCGCCGCCGAAGCGGCGGGCGAAGAAGCCGTCGCCCTCGCCGAGCGGCTCACCTCGCCGCTCGAGTCGGCGATCCGGCTCACCCTGCTCGACGCCCTGTCGGCGGCGGCCGACGAGATCACCCGCGACCTCGCGCCCGGTTCGGTCGAAGTACGCCTTCGCCGCCGTGACGCCGAGTTCGCCGTCTCGCTGCCCACGGCTCCCGAGCCGGAGCCGGAGCCTCAGCAGGCACCGCCGCCCCCGCCGGAGACCGACGACGGCACCGTCTCCCGGATCAACCTGCGGCTGCCCGAGCAGCTCAAGCAGCGGGTCGAGGAGGCGGCGAGCCGGGACCGGCTCTCCACCAACGCCTGGCTGGTCCGGGCCGCGAACGCGGCACTCGGCCCCGCCAAGGCCGGCAAGCGCCGCGGGTCGTCCGTCGGCGACAACTACACCGGCTGGGTCCGGTAACCACCGCTCTTTCCCGACACGTCTCCGACCTGCGGAGACGCCCCGAACGCACCCCTGGAGGGCACAGCCATGCCGATTTTCGCCACCCCCGAGCCGATCACGGCCACGATCGACGCCAGCATCGCCGACGTCCGGATCGTCGCGAGCGACCGCGCCGACACCGTCGTCGAGGTCACCCCGGCCGACCCGCACGACCGCGACGACGTGTCCGCCGCCGAGAAGACCCAGATCGAATTCACCGGCAACGCCCTGCTGGTCAAGGGCCCGAAGTACCACACGAAGCTCTTCGGGAAGGGTGGCTCGCTGATCGTCGTCGTGGAGCTGCCCGCCGGGTCCGGCATCCGCGGCACCACCGCGATGGGCGACTTCCGGGCCACCGGGGCGCTCGGCGAGTGCCGGTTCAAGACGTCGATGGGCACCATCGACCTCGACGAGACGACCCGGCTCGAAGCCACCACCGCGGTCGGCGACGTCACGGTCGGCCACGCCAGCGGGCACGCCGAGGTGAGCACCGGCTCCGGGGACATCCGGCTCCGCGAGATCGACGGCTCGGCCGCGCTGAAGAACTCCAGCGGCGAGACCCGGGTCGGCACGGTGACCGGCGACCTGCGGGTCAGCTCGGCCAACGGCGACATCTTCGTCGACGTCGCGCACACCGCCGTCAACGCCAAGACCGCGGCCGGGGACGTCCGGATCGGCGAGGTCGTCCGCGACACCGTCGTGCTCGAAACCGCCGTCGGCGAGATCGAGGTCGGCGTCCGCGAGGGCAGTGCCGCATGGCTGGTCCTCAACTCGCTCATCGGCAGCGTGCACAACTCGCTCGCCGCGGCCGACGGCCCCGGGCAGACCGACGAGACCGTCGAGGTCCGCGCCCGCTCCTACACCGGCGACATCGTCGTCCGCCGGTCCTGAACTCGTTGACACAGAAGGGGAATCCGATGCCAGACGCCATCGTGGCCGAAGGACTCGTCAAGAAGTACGGCGGCGTGACCGCGCTCGACGGCATGTCGCTGCGGGTGCCGGAAGGCACCGTGCTCGGCGTGCTCGGGCCGAACGGCGCGGGGAAGACCACCACCGTCCAGATCCTCACGACGTTGCAGAAGCCGGACGCCGGATACGCCACCGTCGCCGGGTTCGACGTCGTGCGGGACGCGCACGAGCTGCGGTCGCACATCGGCGCGTCCGGGCAGTACGCCGCCGTCGACCTGGAGCTGACCGGGGCGGAGAACCTCGAAATGGTCGGGCGGCTCTACCACCTCGGCACCAAGCGCGCGAAGGCCCGCGGCCGGGAACTGCTGGCCCGGTTCGACCTCGAAGACGCCGCCGACCGGCCGGTGAAGGGCTACTCGGGCGGCATGCGGCGCCGGCTCGACCTGGCCGGCGCGCTGGTGGCCAACCCGCCGGTGCTGTTCCTCGACGAGCCCACGACCGGGCTCGACCCGCGCGCCCGCACGGACCTGTGGGACGTCATCACGGAGCTGGTTTCGGGCGGTACGACACTGCTGCTCACCACGCAGTACCTCGAAGAGGCGGACCGGCTCGCCGACAGCATCGCCGTCGTCGACCACGGCCGGGTGATCGCCCGCGGCACCGCCGACGAGCTCAAGGACCTCGTCGGCGGCGAGCGGATCGAGCTCACCGTCGGCACCCACGACGACGTCACCCTCGCGCGGGCGACGCTGGCCGGGCTGGGCAGCGGCGAACCGCAGTCCGACGGGTTCCGGCTCACCGTGCCCGTGACCCACGGCGCGAAAGCGCTTACCGAAGCGCTGGCCCTGCTGGCCGCCGACGGCGTCGACGTCCGCGACGTCGGCCTCCGGCGTCCCACCCTCGACGACGTTTTCCTCACCCTCACCGGTCACGACGTGACCGAACCCGCGAAGGAGGCCGTGTGATGAACGCGGTGCAGCTGGCCGTGACCGACGGCGTCACCGTCGCCAAGCGGAACTCGATCAAGATCTTCCGGTCGCTGGACCTGCTCGGGTCCATCGTGTTCCTGCCGGTGATGTTCGTGCTGCTCTTCGGCTACGTGTTCGGCAGCGTGATCGACATCCCCGGCCTGTCCTACCGCGAGTTCATGCTGCCGGGGATCTTCACGCTCGCGGTGGCGATGGGCAGCATCGTCACCGGCTACGGCCTGACCGACGACCTGCAGAAGGGGATCATCGACCGGTTCCGCTCGCTGCCGATGTCCCCCGCCGCGGTGCTGATCGGGCGGACCACCGCCGACCTGATCCTCAACGTGACGAGCCTGCTGATCATGGGCCTGGTCGGGCTGCTGGTCGGCTGGCGGATCCACACCGGCGTCCTCGAGGCGCTGGGTGGCGTGCTCCTGCTGCTCGCCTTCGCCTACGCGCTCTCGTGGGTGATGGGGACGATCGGGCTGGCCGTGCGCAAACCCGAGGTGTTCAACAACGTCTCGAGCATCGCGATCTTCCCGCTGACGTTCCTGGCCAACACGTTCGTCGACAGCGGCCGGCTGCCGACCCCGCTGCGGGTGATCGCCGACTGGAACCCGATCTCGGCGATCACGCAGGCGTCCCGGAACCTGTTCGGCAACACGAGCGCGGCCCTGCCCCCGCACGACGTCTGGCCGATGCAGCACGCGGTGCTGGCGTCGGTGCTGTGGATCGTGGTGCTGCTGGCGGTGTTCGTGCCGCTTTCGGTGCGCTGCTACCAGAAGGCAACCAGCCACTGAGCCACGGCTCGTGAGTGTTCAGGGCGGCTCTAACCGCCCTGAACACTCACGAGGGCTACGGCAGGGTCAGGATCTCGGCGCCGTCGGCGGTCACCACGAGGGTGTGCTCGAACTGGGCCGTCCACTTCTTGTCCTTCGTGGTGACCGTCCAGTCGTCGGACCAGATGTCGTAGTCGATGGTGCCGAGGGTGATCATCGGCTCGATCGTGAAGGTCATGCCCTCCTCGATCACCGTCTCCACCGAGGGCTCCTCGTAGTGCAGCACCGTCGGCGCGGTGTGGAACGACGGGCCGACGCCGTGGCCGGTGAAGTCGCGGACCACGCCGTAGCCGAAGCGCTTGGCGTAGGCCTCGATGACCCGGCCGATCACGTTGAGCCGGCGGCCCGGGCGGACCGCCTTGATCGAGCGCAGCGTCGCCTCGCGGGTGCGCTCCACCAGCAGGCGGACCTCCTCGGAGACGTCACCCGCCAGGAACGTCGCGTTCGTGTCGCCGTGCACGCCGCCGATGAAGGCGGTGACGTCGATGTTGCAGATGTCGCCGTCCTCGAGCACCGTCGAGTCCGGGATGCCGTGGCAGATGACCTCGTTGAGCGAGGTGCAGCACGACTTCGGGAAGCCGCGGTAGCCCAGCGTCGACGGGTAGGCGTGGTGGTCGAGCAGGTACTCGTGGACGACCTTGTCGATGTCGTCGGTGGTCGCGCCCGGCTTGACGGCCTTGCCGCCCTCCTCCAGGGCCTGCGCCGCGATCCGGCTCGCGACGCGCATCGCCTCGATCACCTCGGGCGTGCGCACGCCGTTGCCGGTGTCCCGCTTCGGCGCCGGCTTGTCCACGTACTCGGGACGGGCGATGGAACTGGGGACGTCACGGCGCGGCGTCTGGACGCCGGGCACCAGCGGGGCACGAACGGACATGCCTCCACCTTACGACGCACCGCTCAGCCGATCGCCGCCAGGAACCGGTGTGCGGCCTGAACCGCCGGTTTGGAGGATCCCGCCTCGGTCAGCAGCACCGCGAACGCCAGGTCGCCGCGGTAGCCGACGAACCAGCCGTGGGAGCGGGAGCCGTCGCCGAACTGGGCCGTGCCGGTCTTGCCGGCGACGTCGGGGATGTCCCGCAGCCCGGTCGCGGTCCCCGACGTGACGACCTCGCGCATCATCCCGCGCAGCGCCCCGAGCACGTCGTCCGACGGCGCGTCGCCGGTGCCCTGCACGGTCGCCGGGCGCCCCTTCACCAGCGACGGCGTCGGCACCTTCCCGGCCTGCACGGTCGCCGCGACCAGGGCCATCCCGAACGGGCTGATCACCACCGTCCCCTGGCCGAAGCCGTTTTCCGCGCGCTGGACGGCGGAGTCGGTGGCCGGGACCGCGCCGGTGACCGTGGTCAGGCCCGGGACGACGAAGTCCGCGCCGATGCCGAACGACTTGGCCGTGTCGGTCAGCGCCGCCCCCGGGAGGCCAGCCGCGAGCCGGGCGAAGGTGGTGTTGCACGACTTCGCGAACGCCGTCTTCAACGAGACCCGGCCCAGGTCGAAGCGGCCTTCGTTCGGCACGACGCGGTTCTCGATCGTCGTGGTGCCGGGGCAGTCGACCGGGCTTTCGGCCTCGACGTCGCCGTCCGCCAGGGCGGCCGCCGCGGTGACGATCTTGAACGTCGAGCCCGGCGGGAACCGCCCGGCCAGCGCCAGCGAACCTTCGGCGTCGGCCGCCTCGTTCTGCGCCACGGCCAGGATGTCGCCGCTCGACGGCTGGATGGCCACGAGCGCGGCCGGGTACTCGGCCGGCGCGAGGGCCTTCTCGGCCGCGTCCTGGATCCGCGCGCTGAGCGTGCTGGTGATCGCGGGCCCGGGCTTCGGCGGCTCGGCCTGCAGCTCGGACACCTCGCCGCCGGTGACGTCCTGGGTGACGATCCGCCAGCCCGCCGCCCCGGCCAGGTCCTGCTCGACCAGTGCGCGGATGGCCGGCAGCACCTGCGTCCCGGACCCGCGCGTCACCGGCAGCAGCCGTTCCTGGGCGGCGAAGCGGACGCCGGGCAGGTCGTAGATCACCGGCTTGACCCGCTGGTAGTCGCCGGCGCGCAGGGTGATCACCGGGAACGTGGCGCCGGGTTTGGTCTTGCCCATGCCGTCCAGCAGCGAGCGGCCCGTCACCGACGGCTCGTACCGGTGCAGCGCGGCGGCGAGCGACTTGGCCACCGCGCCCGCGTCGCCGGTCTTCGCCGGGTCGACGACCACGCCGATCACGGTCTGCGGGCGCATCAGCGGCACGCCGTCGCGGTCGAGGACCGGCGCCGTCTCCGGCAGCTGCGGCAGCACGCCGAGGGTCTGGCCGACCGCGAGCTGCGGGTGCACGACCGTCGGCTGCCAGTGCACCTGCCAGCCGCTCTCGGCCGCGCGCAGCTGGGCGTCGGCGCGGTAGGACCAGGTGCGCCCGTGCGGGAGGTGCCAGGTGAGCTGGTAGCCGGCCGTGACGGTGTCGCCGTCCGCCGGCTCCTTCACCTCTTCGTCCTCGACGTCCAGGGACTCCGGGTCGAGAGCGCCGCGGACCTGCGTCAGCACGGTCTTCGCCGCGTCCGGCGAGTCGGTGTTCGCCGCGGCGGCGGCGATGTCCCCGGACGCGACGGCGTCCAGGAACGCGGAGAGGGCGTCCTCGGGGCCGCCGCCCGAACAGCCGGCCGCGGTCGAGGCGGCGAGCAGCAGCACCGCGAGGGCGGCACCGCTTCGACGTGCACTCATGGCGGGATGATGCCCTGGTCAGGGGCGCGCGGCGGGGGTGAAACGCCGCCACGGAAGAGTGCTAGAACAGCACCGTCGCGTACTGGCCGACCTGCTGGAAGCCGATCTTGCGGTAGGCCGCGAGCGCGGGTTTGTTGTAGCCGTTGACGTAGAGGCTCGCGGTGCGGCCGAGGCCGCGGACGAGCCGGTTCACCACGGCGGCCGTGCCCGCGGTGCCGAGGCCGCCGCCGCGGCGGTCGGGGTGCACCCAGACGCCCTGGATCTGGCCGACGGACGCCGACATCGCGCCGATCTCCGCCTTGAACACGACCTCGCCGTGCTCGAACCGGGCGAACGCGCGGCCGGCGGCGATCAGTTCGGTGACGCGGGCGCGGTAGCTGGCGCCGCCGTCACCGCTGCGCGGGTCGACGCCGACCTCTTCGATGAACATGGCGACGGCCGCGGGCAGGTAGCGCTCGAGCTCGTCCGGACGGACCGGCCGGACCGCCGGGTCCGCCTTGATGATCGGCAGCGTGTCGAGCGCCATCAACGGCTGATCGTCGCGCACTTCGCGGGCCGGACCCCACTCGTCGGAGAGTTCGTCCCACAACCCGAGCACCTGCTCGGCCGGGCCGACCAGCGACGAGCACGTCCGCTGCCGGCGCAGCGCGCGATCGGCGAAGGAGCGCAACGCGGGCGCGTTGCCGCGCAGGGGGATCAGGTTGGGGCCGGAGAAGCACAGCCCTTGGAGCCGCCCGGCGCGGACCGGGCGGGCGTCGGCCGCCCAGAGCTCGCCACCGAGCCGCCAGGGATCGAGGCCCGCGGCCTCCACCCTGGCACTGACCATGCAGCTGCCCACCGGGTCGGCGGCGAGCGCGGCACGGACCGCCGGATAGTCCCGATCATCGAGCAGCCGTGCACCTGCAAGCCGCAACACGGGGTCCAGGGTGCCAGATGAACAGCCGAAACGGAACGCGAGCCTCTCGACACGCTCAGATGAACAGCCGGTGTCCGGCGAACCGGGCAGAATCGAAGACATGCAGCGCTACGCGTACAAGGTCGTCGAGGTCCGCGAGAAGCTCCTGGGCGGCAAGATGTCCGGGGACAAACTCGAGAAGCTGCTCAACGACCACGCCGGGGACGGGTGGCAGCTCAAGGCCATCACGTCGGCCGAGGTCAAGGGCCGGGTCGGCCCCGGCGGGGTCGAAGGCCTGCTGGTCACCTTCGAGCGGCCCGTCCAGTAGGCGGTGGGATGCGGGCGCGGCCGGCGCGGCCGCGCCCGATCGGCGCGCTGCGGGTTAGGCCCGGTGGGCCGGGTTCGATCGGCCGCCGCGGGGGCGGCCGAAGCAGCCGCGCCCGACCGGCCCGCCGCAGATCCGGGCCCGGTAGGCCGGGTCAACCGACCACCACAGGCGCGGCCAAAGCGACCCGATCGCCCCGCCGCGGATCGGGCCCGGTGGGCCGGGTTCGATCGGCCGCCGCGGGGGCGGCCGAAGCAGCCGCGCCCGACCGGCCCGCCGCAGATCCAGGCCCGGCAGGCCGGGTCAACCGACCACCACAGGCGCGGCCAAAGCGACCCAATCGCCCCGCCGTGGATCGGGCCCGGTGGGCCGGGTTCGACCGGCCGCCGTGGGCGCGGCCGGGTTCGGCCAGGCCGCCATGGCGGGGCCAGGGGATTCAGCCGACCGTCACGAGCGCGGCCGGGTTCAGCCGACCGCCGCGGGCGCACGGGTGGATTGCCGGCGCCGACACTCGGCGGCGAAGGTGGCGAGCCACCCGGGCAGGCCGTCGCTTCCGGCAGCGGCCACTTTTGCCGGTGCGAACCGAGGATTCGACCCGGCCATGGCCTGCCGCGAGCGCGGAACCGGCCGAAGCGAGGCACCCGGGCAGCCGTCCGACGTCGACCCGGGCGGTCGCGCCGCCACCGGGTCGGTCACGGCGCGCCCGATCCCCTCGCCACCGGGGTCGGTCAGGGTGCGCCGCGGTAGGTGCCGAACGTCCAGGCGTTGCCCTCCGGGTCGGTCACGGCGCGCCCGATCCCCTCGCCACCGGGGTCAGTCACGGGGCGCCGCGGTAGGTGCCGAACGTCCAGGCGTTGCCCTCCGGGTCGCGCAGGCTGAACGTGTGCGAGCCGTAGTCCGTGTCGGTCAGCTCGGCCGTGATCTCGGCGCCGGCGGCCTCTGCCTTCGCGTGGACGTCGTCCACGTGGTCCGACACGACGTACACCGCGCCGGTGCCGGGCTTCATCGCGTCGTGGACGCCGTCGGGCGGCCGGACGCTGCCCAGCATCACGGCGCCGCCTTCGGGCCAGCGCAGCTCGGCGTGGGCGACGAGGTCGCCGTCGGGGACCACCAGCGTCTCGGTGAAGCCCAGGACGTCGACGAGGAAACGGACCGCGGCCGGGGCGTCGTCGTAACGCAGGGCCGGCCAGACGTTCGGTGCAGGAGTCATACCGGTGAGTTTTGCCCGGCGGCGACCTCCCCGTCTTGGAGGAACGGGAGCTCCTCGGCGATCCACGTGCCCGGGGTGCACCCGGCCAGCGCCCGCCACTCGTTGCTCAGGTGCGCCTGGTCGTAGAAGCCGCACTCGACGGCGAGCGCGGCCAGGTCGCAGTGGCCATCACGCAACAGCCGGCCGGCTCGCTCGAACCGCAGCACGCGCGCCGCCTGCTTCGGCGCCAGGCCCAGCTCCGCCCGGAAGCGCTCGCCCAGGTGCCGCCGGCTCCAGCCGACCTCGCCGGCGAGGTCCGCGACACGCACCTGGCCGTCGGCGCCGCGCATCCGGCGCCACGCCTCCCCCAGCTCGGGAGGTGGCCGCCGCGGGTCCACCGCCCGCGCCGCCAGGACGTCGTCGAGCAGGGCGAACCGCTCGGGCCACGTCGGCCGCGCCCGCAGCCGATCCGGCAGGTCGCCGAGGCCGAACTCGGCCAGGTCCACGACGTCACCGCTCAGCTCGGCCGCGGTCACGCCGAGCAGCGTGCGCACGCCCAGCGGGTCGAGCTCGAGCTGGAGGCCTTCCTGAATGCGGTCCTGCTCGATCAGCACCGCGCTCGTGTGCAGCCCGCCGACCAGGGCCTGCAGGGAGTGCCCGGCCATCCGGACGGGCCCGGCCAGGCTGATGACGAGCGTCACGTACCGGGACGGCAGCCCGCGGTGCACGGCCAGCGTCACATCGTCCTGCGCGTACCCGATGTAGCGCGTGACCAGGGGCCGCACCACCGGGTGCGGCTCGCCGACGGCCCAGCCCACGCTCACGAATGCCAGCGTAAACGTCACCACCGACAGTTCCGGTTTCTGCTAACACGGAAGGTGCGTCCCCACCGCGGAAGGAACCACCGATGACGATCCAGGAGCAAGCGCAGCAGCTGGAGCTGCTCGCCGACCAAGTGCCCACCGGCATCGCGCTCGCGACGAAGAGCGACCTCGAAGACCTGCAGGCCCAGGTCATGGGCCTACTCGGGGAGACGTCGAGCGCGACCGCGATCCAGGGCTCGATCCAGCTCGCGTCACAGCAGATCGACGAAGTCGCGGCCGCGCTGGAGAACGTCCGGCTGCAGATCCGCGACGCCGCCCAGCACCACCTGCAAGGGTGAGCGCCCTCAGCCGGCGGTGACGACCGGCGCGCCCTCGCCGAGGCCTTCGCCCGCCTCTTCGGCGATGCGCATGGCCTCCTCGATCAGGGTCTCGACGATCGCGTGCTCCGGCACCGTCTTGATGACCTCGCCCTTGACGAAGATCTGGCCCTTGCCGTTGCCCGACGCGACGCCGAGGTCGGCCTCGCGGGCCTCGCCCGGGCCGTTGACGACGCAGCCCATGACGGCCACCCGCAGCGGGATCTCCATGCCCTCGAGCCCGGCGGTGACCTGCTCGGCGAGCGTGTAGACGTCGACCTGCGCGCGCCCGCACGACGGGCACGACACGATCTCCAGCTTGCGCTGCTTGAGGTTCAGCGACTGCAGGATCTGGATGCCGACCTTGACCTCTTCGACCGGCGGCGCGGACAGCGACACCCGGATCGTGTCGCCGATCCCCTGCCGCAGCAGCGCGCCGAACGCGACGGCCGACTTGATGGTGCCCTGGAACGCCGGACCGGCCTCGGTGACGCCGAGGTGCAGCGGGTAGTCGCACTGCTCGGCGAGCAGCTCGTAGGCGCGGACCATGACCACCGGGTCGTTGTGCTTGACCGAGATCTTGATGTCGTGGAAGTCGTGCTCGGCGAACAGCGACGCCTCCCACAGCGCCGACTCGGCCAGCGCTTCCGGGGTCGCCTTGCCGTACTTGTCCATGATCCGCTTGTCGAGCGAGCCGGCGTTGACGCCGATCCGGATCGGCGTGCCGTGGTCCTTCGCGGCGTGCGCGATCTCCTTGACCTGGTCGTCGAACTTCCGGATGTTGCCCGGGTTCACGCGGACCGCGGCGCAGCCGGCCTCGATCGCGGCGAAGACGTACTTCGGCTGGAAGTGGATGTCGGCGATCACCGGGATCTGCGACTTCTTCGCGATCGCGGGCAGCGCCTCGGCGTCGTCGGCCGAGGGGCAGGCGACGCGGACGATGTCGCACCCCGCCGCCGTGAGCTCGGCGATCTGCTGCAGGGTCGCGTTGACGTCGGAGGTGAGCGTCGTCGTCATCGACTGGACGGAGATCGGGAAGTCGCTCCCGACACCGACCGAGCCCACCTGGAGCTGGCGGGTCTTGCGGCGCTCGGAGAGGACGGGCGGGGGCAGGGCGGGCATACCGAGTGCGACGGTCACGACTTCCAGCGTACCTACCCCGAGTGGGCGCCCTACACCAAGTCAGCCGTCACGGTGAGCAGTATTACGGCGTGTGCCGAACGCCACGGAGGAGCCGGAACCCCTCCGTGGCGTGGCGTTACTGCAAGCGAATCGGATTGACGATGTCGGCCGTCACCGTGAGTAGGGTCACCGCACCGCCGATGAGCACCAGGACCATCGTGAGCCCGGACAGCTTCGTGTAGTCCACCGGACCACCGGCCGCCTTGCCCCGCAGGCCGCGGATCCAGTCGCGGACCCGCTCGTACCAGACCACCGCGATGTGCCCGCCGTCGAGCGGGAGCAGCGGCAGCAGGTTGAACACGCCGATGAAGAAGTTCAGGCTGGCCAGCAGGAAGAAGAACAGCACCCAGATGCCCTGCTCGACCGCCTCGCCGCCGATCCGGCTCGCGCCGACGACGCTGACCGGGGTGTTCGGGTCCCGTTCGCCGCCGAAGATCGCGGAGACCACGGCGGGGATGCGCTCGGGGAACTGCACGAGCCGCTGCGCCGTCTCGGCGAACATCGTGCCGGTGAAGCTGAAGGTGGCGCCGACCGCGGCGACCGGGCCGTACTGCGTGGTGATGGCGGGTGTCACCGGCGACGCGCCGATCATGCCGACCTCGCGGACGCCCGCGCTGCTCCACCGCTGCACCTTCGGCACGTCGACGACGAGCGACAGGTTCTGCCCGTTGCGGACCACGTCGAACTCGGTCGGGCCGCTGGTGGCCTGCACGGCCGCGAGCATCTCCGTCCAGCTCGCCACCGGCTTGCCGCCGACCGAGAGGACCTTGTCCCCGGCCTGAAGGCCCGCGGTCTTCGCCGGCGTCAGGGCGCCCGGCGGGCAGCTGGTGTCCTTGGCCTGCTCCTCGGTCGTCGCCGACCGCGCGCAGGACGTCGTCGCCAGCACCGGCGAGGGGTCGGCGGGGGTCAGGTTCGGCAGGCCCATCGTGACGGCCATCAGGTAGAGCACCACGAAGCCGAGGATGAAGTGCGTGATCGACCCGGCGCTCATCACGACGGTGCGCTTCCAGGTCTTGAACCGCCACATCGCGCGCGGCGCCTCGTCCGGCGTGACCTCGTCGAGCGCCGTCATGCCCGCGATGTCGCAGAACCCGCCGAGCGGGATCCACTTCAGGCCGTATTCGGTCTCCCCGCGGCGCCAGGAGAACACCGTGGGCCCGAAGCCCACGAAGTACCGCCGGACCTTCATGCCGAAGGCCTTCGCGGTGACCATGTGACCGGCTTCGTGCAACGCGACGGAGACGCAGATCCCCAGCGCGAAGAGCACCACACCGATGATGTAGGCGAGCACCCGCTACTTCCCCTCGATGATCGAACCGGCCCGGGCGCGAGCCCAGCGCTCGGCCGCGAGAACGTCCTCGACGTCGCGAGGTTCGCGACGCCATTCGTCGGCGGCTCCCACCACCTCGGAAACAGTGTCCACTATCGACGTGAAGCGGGTGTTCTGCGCCAGGAAGGCGGCGACGAGCTCCTCGTTCGCGGCGTTGTAGACCGCGGGCAGGCAGCCGCCCACCGTGCCGCAGTGCCGGGCCAGCTCGACGGCCGGGAAGGCCTCGTCGTCCAGCGGCTCGAAAGTCCAGGTCGCGGCCTTGTCCCAGGTGCACGCGGCGGCGGCGCCGGGCACCCGGTCGGGCCAGTGCAGCGCGAGCGCGATCGGCAGCCGCATGTCGGGCGGGCTGGCCTGGGCGATCGTCGAGCCGTCGGTGAAAGTCACCATCGAGTGCACGATCGACTGCGGGTGCACGGTGACGTCGATCTTGTCCGGCGCGATGTCGAACAGCAGCGCGGCTTCGATCAGCTCGAGGCCCTTGTTGACCAGGGTGGCCGAGTTGATGGTGATCAGCGGGCCCATCGACCAGGTCGGGTGCGCCATGGCCTGTTCGACGGTGACGTCGGCCAGCTCGGCCCGCTTGCGGCCGCGGAACGGCCCCCCGGACGCGGTGAGCACGAGCCGGGCGACCTCGCTCTGCCGACCGGCGCGCAGGGCCTGCGCGATCGCGGAGTGCTCGGAGTCGACGGGCACGAGCTGCCCGGGCTTGGCCGCGGCGAGCACGAGCGGCCCGCCGGCGATCAGCGACTCCTTGTTGGCCAAGGCGAGGGTGGCGCCGGTGGCCAGCGCCCGCAGCGTCGGCTCGAGGCCGCGCGAGCCGGGCAGCGCGTTGAGGACGGTGTCGACCTTCACGGCGTCGATCAGCTCGGTGACCGCGTCCGAGCCCGCGAAGAGCCGCGGGAGCTTGAAGTCGCCCTGGGAGTAGCCGCGCTTCTGCGCTTCGGCGTACAGCGCGAGCTGCAGGTCTTCGGCGGCCGTGGCCCTAGTCACGGCGACGGCCTCGACGCCGTGCGCGAGCGCCTGCGCGGCTAGGGCCGCCGGATCGGCGCCGCCCGCGGCGATCCCGGCCACCCGGAACAGGTGCGGGTTGCGCGCCGCGACGTCGAGGGCCTGCACTCCGATGGACCCGGTCGAGCCGAGCACGAGGACGCTTCGCGAGGTAGTCATCGCGGGCCATTGTCGCGCGGGCCGTGTCCGCGGCGCACGCGGAGGTTCCCTCGCCGGACGGGCCGCGGCCGCCCGGAAGCCCGCCACGATCGCCCGCGAGCGGGAGACGCAAGCCACGCGGGCCGTGTCCGCGGCGCACGCGCAGGTGTGGGATCATCGCCGGGTACGTGGTTCATGGGTCTTGAGGGAGTTCATCGTGGCAGGCAAGGCGGTCGAGAAGCGGCCCGAGGTCGACCCCCGCGACGAGCCGTCCGCGGCCTGGGGCTGGCACGGCTCCTTCCCGAAGGGCACCCGGATCGCCGGCTGGGTCAGCGCGGTCATCCTGCTCGTGATGATCAAGGGCAACCACGAGAACAACACCGAGAACGTCTGGCTGGTCGGACTGGCCGCGTTCCTGGTCCTGCTGCTGGTCCTCGACATCCGCAAGCGCCGCACGGCCTGGCGCAAGTAGTTGGTGACCCGCTAACCTCCCGGCCCATGAAGCTGCGCTGGGGTTTGGCTCTCGTCGGTGTCCTGGGTGCCCTGCTGGTGGCGCCGGCCGTCCCGGCTTCGGCGTCTTCGATCGTGGTACCGTGCCAGTTCACGCCGACGCCCGCGAACCCGGCCGCCCGTCCGGTGATCCGGCCGTTGCCGTTCGCGCTGACGCGCGGGACCGTGGATGTCACCTTCCGCTTCAACTACGGCCCGGTGACGGTGCGCTTGGACCGCGCGGGTGCGGCCCCGTGCGCGGTGCACAACATGGTTTCCCTGGTCTTGCAGCGGTTCTACGACCACTCCCAGTGCTGGCGGCTGTCGAACTCAGCCCGGCTGGGCGTTCTACAGTGCGGCGACATCTACGAAGTCGAAAAGGGCGGCCCGGGGTACAAGTTCCCGGACGAGGTGTCGGGCGCGGAGACGTACCCGCGCGGGACGATCGCCATGGGGAACCAGGGGCCGGGGACGAACGGGTCGGAGTTCTTCATCGTGCATTCGTTCGCGAACATCCCGGCGAACTACTCGGTCATGGGGCGCGTGGTGAGCGGGATGTCGGCGATCGACCACATGGTCGCGGACGGCATCATCCCGACCGATCCGAACGGGCCGCTGGACGGCGCGCCGGCCAAGCCGGTGAAGATCCAGCGCGCTTCACTGGGCCGGTAGGTCACTCGGCGTCCACCTTGACGGGAGCGACACCGCGGATCAGGTTCTCCAGCGCCGCATCACCCACGCCGAATGACGCCAACCATGCTTCCACCAGGAATATTTCGCCGGTCTCCGACATTCCCAGGCAGAATCGTTCGGACTCCAGGCTGCCGATCGGGAAGAGGGACAATCCCACTTCCTGCCCCCAGTCGGCGAATCGCTCCTCCTCCCCGTCCCCCCTCATGGGATCGAAACTGACCGGAGTACGGGCCATCGTGATCCCCTGACCGTCGATGTCGAGGCTAAGGCCGCCGAATTCGGCCAAGAATTCCGCCGCCGCGGAGTGCATTTCGAGTAGTCCGTCGGCCGTCAGCCGCCGACGCCAATGCTCGACATCGACGGACCTGCCGGGCAGCCACCCCGCGGCTCGCAAGTCCCCTTCAACACGCTCGGAAAATCTGGACATCTCAGTCACCTACGCCATTTTCGCCGGTCAAGAACCGTAGATCGTAGTACTCGACCAGATGCTCGCAGCTTTTGCACGGTCCGATGGGAAACCCGTGCTTGGGCTTGCCGACGCGCTGCACGATCATGGCGGCGACCTCCGCGCCGAAAACGTCGAGCCCGTCCCCGAGCGCCGCAGTGATGCAGATCGGCAAGCCGCAATGCCCGTGTCCCGGCCCGCGGTCGGCTTTTTCAATGGCATCCAGGATCGCCTGAACATCTGGATGGAGCACCGGGGTCTCCCCTCCCATGCTGTTCCCGGTGATGATCACACCGCTTGTCAGCCGGATGCCTTCGGCCGCACCCGGAGTCCGCCGGCTAGGTCGAATCTCGCTGCCGCGATCGGCTTGTGCCGACACGGCGTCAATGAGGTCATCACAGGAGAATCCTCGTTCTGGTCGATCCGTGCCTGGATGCCCGGCGGCGGGGCGGAGGCGGCGAAGGGCACCAGCAGCCCCCGGGAGGTGGCGGCGCACATACCCCGCAAGCGCCGGGCCCGGGGTGGGTTTCCGGGTTGCGTTGCGCGCCGTGTAGCCGTTCTCGTACTTGTTGCCGCCGGCGTCGACCATCCACGTCCGGTTGCCGAAGCCGTCGTAGCCGGACGAGGTCACCCCCGCCCTCGGCGTCGACGACCCGGTTCGGCCTGCCGAAGTCGTCGTATTCGGTCGTCGTGACCCGCGCGGCGTCGCCGCCCGTCAGGTCGCGGTTTTCGGTTCGCACGACGTTGCCGTCGGCGTCGTAGCCAGTGAGCGTCTGCACGGTGTGCGTGACACCGGTGACGGAGTTGACCGCACCGGGGCTCGTGGCCGCGGCCTGGTGCGACCGGGCGTCATAGGCGTACGTCGTCGTCGCGCCGGCCGGATCGGAGGCGCTGCTGCGCGTCTCCGTCTTCTTGCGGCCGAAGACGTCGTACGTATATGAAGTCGTCAAGCCCGCCGGGTCGACGACCTTCGCCAAGTCGCCGTTGCGGAAGTAGGAGTAACTCGTGACGCCGTCGCGCGGGTCGGCCGTCTGCAGGAGCAGGCCGGCCGGGACGTTGCCGCCGCCCACCGCCGCTTCGGTTCCGTCCGCGTGCTGGTGGCGGGTGACCGCGCCGTCGGGGGTGGTCTCCGTCAGCGGTAGAGCGCGGACGCCTACGTCCGTGCAGGTGTACGTCGCGCCAGGCGCGACGCGGCACGTCTTGCGCGCGACGACGTTGCCGCGCGGTGCCGGCGGATCACAGGTGGGGTTGTCCCGGAGGCAGCGGGTTGCCGCCGCCGTCGCGCCGGTCTTCCGGGCGGATGCCCCGCCCCGCCGGCGCGACGTACCGCAGGATCCGGCCTCGTACCGGGTCGTAGTCGTAGAAGTGCGGCCGGTTCCCGGGGTCACTGCCCTGAGTCGTGCGGATGAGGTTGGTTTCGGTGCCCGTGACGACCGGACGTCCGAGTCGCCAGTGCCCGCCGTTGCGGTCGACGACCTCGGTGAGCCGGTCGGCCGCGGTGTCGTAGCTCAGCTGAGCGGCGATCCGGCAGCTGGGCAGCGTGATCTTCGCGAGCGAACCGGCCGCCGCCCGCGCCTGGAAGTGAGCCGCGGCGGTCGTCGGTCCGACGGCGTACTCGTAGAACGCCGCCTCGGCGATCTGGCCGGAGAAGCGGCGCGCGTCCGTGCCCCAACCGAAATAGTGAACACCACAGCCTCCCCAGTCACGATTCCTGCGCGCCCCCGCCTGGCTCGACCGTTTACCGTCAAAATGTCACCCCAACGAGTGAATGCCAGCTTCGCCCGATTACATTGGGCGAGTTCAGTCGGCTGTGCAGCGTGGGGGGATCACGTGATGATGACGCACGACGAGTACCTGGCCACCCGAAGATTCGGCGCCCTCGACGGCGTTCGTGCCATCGCCGCCGTGCTCGTGGTCGTCTTCCACTACGGCGGCCCCGGCTGGGTGCGGGCCAACGGCTGGATCGGGGTGCACCTGTTCTTCGTGCTCTCCGGCTTCCTGATCACCACCCTGGCGCTGCGCGAGGAGGCCCGCAACGGCCGGGTTTCCCTGGCCGAGTTCTACATCCGCCGGGCGTTCCGCATCCTCCCCGTCTACTACGTCGTCATCGGCGTGGTCGTCGTCTTCGCCTACTTCCGCGGCCTGGGCCTGCGGCACAGCGGGATCGTGACGGCGCTGCCGTGGAACGTCGCCTTCGTCGGCGAGTACCACCAGATGACCCTGTTCGGCCAGGCCTGGACCCTCGGCGTCGAGCAGAAGTTCTACCTCGTGTGGCCGCTGCTCGCCTTCGGCGTCGGCGCGCTCGGTTTCGTCAAGCGGCTGAGCCTCTCGCTGGTTCTCGTGGCCGTCATGCTCGCGCTGATCCCCTTCATGCCCTACGCGGGCGCGTACTCGCCGATCCTGATCGGCTGCACGCTGGCGATCGTGCTGCACCACCGCAAGGGCTTCGCCGCGCTGCGGTTCTTCACCCACCCGGCCGTCGGGCTGGTGGTCGCCGCCGCGCTGATCGCGGTCCAGACCATGTTCGGCGAGATCACCGCGTTCCTGCACGACGAGGGCGGTTCGATCACCGGGACGTGCTACATCCTGCTCGCGGCGCTGCTCGTGCCGTCGCTGGTCGCCGGGGGCCCGCTCGCGTGGGTGCTGTCGCTGGCACCGCTGCGGTTCATCGGCGAGCGCTCCTACTCGCTCTACCTCATGCAGGGCGTGGTCGCGATGGCCCTCGCCGGCGCGATCCCGCAGTTCGCGCCGCACCGCACGCTCACCGCGGTCGCCGTGACGATCGTCGGGCTGCTGGCCGCCGACCTGCTCTACCGCTGGGTGGAGGTGCCGATGATCGACGTCGGACGCCGGATCATCGCCCGCCGCCGGGCGAAGAAGGCCGAAGCCGCTCCGGTGGCCGAAGTCGGCGAGCCCGCCATGGCCGTGGCCTGAGTCACTCGGCCACCGTCTTCGGCAGCACGCCCAGTATCAGGTTCTCCAGTCCCGCGTCGCCGATGCCGAAGGTGTCCACCCAGGCTTCCACGAGGAAGATCTCGCTCTTCTCGGAGATGCCCAGCAGGAACCGGCCGTGATCCAGCAGCCCGACCGGGAACAGCGATGTCTCGAGTTCCACGCTCCACTCCGCGAAGCGCTCGAGTTCACTGACCAGCCGGAGCGGATTCAGCTCGAAAGGTTCCCTGGCGCTTGAAATGCCCGGGCCGTAGATGTCCAGGGCCAGCCCGCGGCACGCAGGTCGGCTTCGGTCCGCGGGGAGAACCTGGTGGCTTCGTAGCGCGGCATCCGTTCCCTTCAACGACGGAAGCCGGGTACCGCAGGTGCGGTACCCGGCTTCCGGAACCACCGTCAGCGCTCGACGGCCGGCGCCACCAGTTCGCTGGGGCCGGTGCCCGACTCGCCGGCCACTGCGGCCAGTTCCTCGCCCACCGACTGGCCCTTCGGCTTCTTTGCGTCCTTGGTCAGCAGCGATGCCACCGCGCCGATCAGGCAGACCACGATCGCGAAACCGAACGCCACCGCCAAGCCCGACTGGAACGGGCCCGAGATCAGGTTCGGGAAGAAGCTGCGGCCCGTCAGGAACTGGGCCTGGTCCGGCGGCAGCGACGAGAGCTGGCCACCCAGCAGCTGCTGGATCGGGTTGTACCCCAGGAACGCCGCGAACAGGACCGCCACCGCCGGCAGGCTGGCCACCTGGGACGCCGCCGCCTCGGGGACGCCGTGGGCCAGGAGGCCGTCGTGCATCGTCGACGGGAGGGTGCTCGAGAGGCCCGAGATGATCAGGCTGAAGAAGAAGCCGATCGACAGGACCATCGCCGCGTTCTGGAAGGTCGTCATCATGCCCGCGCCCGAGCCGCGCGCGTCGGCCGGGAGGCTGTTCATCACCTCGGCGCGGTTGGGCGAGGAGAACATGCCCATGCCGATGCCGTTGATCAGCAGGATCGCCGCGAACGCCCAGTAGTCGAAGTTCACCGGCAGGATGATCAGCAGCAGGAACGTCAGCGCCGTGATCGCCAGGCCGGTGGAGGCCAGCATCCGGCTGCCGATCCGGTCGGCGAGGATGCCCGACGTCGGCGCGGCCAGCAGGAACCCGACCGTCATCGGCAGCATGTAGATGCCCGCCCACAACGGCGTCTGCTCGAACGTGTAGCCGTGCTGCGGGAGCCAGATGCCCTGCAGCCAGATGATCAGGATGAACTGGAGCCCGCCGCGGCCGAGGGACGCCGTCAGGTTGGCGATGTTGCCCCAGGTGAACGACCGGATCTTGAACAGCGAGAGCCGGAACAGCGGGTTGTCGACCTTGGTTTCGATGACCACGAAGCCGATCAGCACCGCGACGCCACCGATCAGGCACGAGAGCACCATCGGGCTGCCCCAGCCGGTCGCCGAGGATCCGTAGGGCTGGATGCCGTAGGTGATGCCGACCAGCACCGAGATCAGGCCGACGGCGAAGGTGATGTTGCCCCACCAGTCCATCCGCGCGTGCTTGCGGACGCCGGTGTCGTGCAGCTTGAGGTACGCCCAGATCGTGCCGATCACGCCGAAGGGCACCGAGACCAGGAAGATCAGGTTCCAGTCGATCGGGGCCAGCACACCGCCGACGACCAGGCCGAGGAACGAGCCCGCGATGGCCGCGACGCCGTTCATGCCGAGCGCGAGCCCGCGCTGGTTGGCCGGGAAGGCGTCGGTGAGGATCGCCGAGGAGTTCGCCATCAGGAAGGCGCCGCCGACGCCCTGCACGATCCGCCAGCCGATCAGCCACAGCGCGGCCGCGTCACCGTCGAACCAGGTGATGGCCAGCATGATGGAAGAAACGGTGAAGACGGCGAAGCCCAGGTTGTACATCCGGGCGCGGCCGTACATGTCGCCGAGCCGCCCGAAGCTCACCACCAGCACGGCGGTGACCACGAGGAAGCCCATGATCATCCACAGCAGGTAGCTGGTGTTGGCCGGTTCCAGGGGGTTGATCCCGATGCCCTTGAAGATGTCGGGCAGGGCGATGAGCACGATCGACGAGTTGATCGTGGCGATCAGCATGCCCAGCGTCGTGTTGGACAGCGCGATCCACTTGTACCGAGGCCCCAGTTCCTCGATCGAATACGTCCGGCTTTTCGCCACTGTGTGTAAACCTTCCGCTCGCAAGTCCCTTAGCTAGGCTAAGCAACTTGGTTGCGTATGGCAACCATCCCCCGGATCTGCCTGCGAGAGCATGATCACACCAGCGTGAATATCCTTTGTGGACTCTTTAAGGTGTCGCCGCGAAGGGACGTCGCGGTAACCCGGCGCTAACGGAGAAGACGGCCCAGCACGGCCACGCCGTCGGTGATCTCCCCCGCCGTCCGGGCCGCGTAGCCCAGCACCAGGCCCGGCCGCCCCGGCCGCTGGCGGTGCCACGACAACGGCTGGACCTTCACCCCCTCGGCCAGCGCCGCCGAAGCCAGCGCGACGTCGTCGAAGCCCGGCCCGAACGTGATCGTCAGGTGCAGGCCCGCCGCCGCGCCGTGCACCCGCGCGGCCGGGAGCGCTGCCGCCACGGCGCGGATCATCGCGTCGCGACGGCGGCGGTGGCGGGCCCGGACCGAGCGCAGCTGGCGCTCCAGCTCACCCGTCTCCATCAGCCGGGCCAGCACCAGCTGGGCCAGCACCGGGTTGCCCAGGTCGGCGAACCGCTTGGCCGCGACGAGGTCCTCGCGCAGCTCCGGCGGCGGGAGCAGCCACCCGACGCGCAGGGCCGGGGCCAGCAGCTTCGAGACGCTGCCCGTGTAACAGACCTCCGGCAGCATCGACCGGACCGCGGGCACCGGCGCGCGGTCGTAGCGGTGCTCGGCGTCGTAGTCGTCCTCGACGACCAGGCCGCCCTCGCCCGCCCAGCGCATCAGCTCGCGGCGGCGCTCGCCGCCCAGGACCACGCCCGTCGGGAACTGGTGGGCCGGCGTCACCAGCACCGCCCGCGCGCCGCTCGCCCGCAGCTCGTCGACGCGCAGGCCGTCGTCGTCGACCGGGATCGGCGGGGTCGCCAGGCCGTTGTGGTGCAGGTGCTGCCGCGCGCCGAGCGAACCCGGGTCCTCGACGGCGATCTCGTCGACACCCCGCTGCCGCAGCACCTCGCCGAGCAGCGTCAGGCCCTGCGCCACCCCCGACACCACGATGATCTCGCCCGGGTCCGCGCGGATGCCGCGGCCGCGCGCCAGCCAGCGCGACACCGCCAGCCGCATCGCCGGCGCCCCGCGCGGGTCGCCGTAGCCGAAGTGGGCCGGCTCCAGCTCGTCCAGCACCGCGCGCTCCGCCCGCAGCCACGCCGCGCGCGGGAACGCCGTCAGGTCCGGCACGCCCGGCGTGAGGTCGATCCGGGCCGGGGTCGCGCGGACCTCGTCGAAGACGTCGGCACCCGGCAGCGCCGTGATGACCTTCGCGGGCACCGGCCGCCGCACCGGCGCGGGCGCGAGCACCGGCGCCGCCACGACGACGGTGCCGGCCCGGCCGCGACCCGCCGCGTGGCCGTCGTCGATCAGCCGCTGGTAGGCCTCGGTCACCACGCCCCGCGACACGCGCAGTTCGGCCGCCAGCACCCGGGACGCGGGCAGCCGGCCGCCCACCGGGAGCCGGCCGTCGGCGACCGCGGCCCGCAGCTGCCCGGCGAGCCAGTCCGCGAGGCCGCCCGGCGGCGCGGCCCGGACGTCGAGCTGCAGGAAGTCCGAGCCCGCGGTTATGGTCCCCTCCGCCGGCTCCGGTTTGGCCCTGTCCATCGAGCCATTGTGGCAGCACGCTGGGGATATGGACACCAGTTACGTGCACGGATACGCCGAACCCGAGGCCCGCCGCCTCGGCGACCAGGCCGACACCCTGGCCGAACTGCTGCACGCCGGGACGGCCTACCCCGCGGGCAGCCGCGTGCTCGAGGTCGGCTGCGGCGTCGGCGCCCAGACCGGCCACCTCGCCGCCCGCAGCCCCGGCGCGCACCTGACCGCGATCGACGTCTCGGAAGCGTCGCTGACGCAGGCAAGAGCGAAGGTCGGCGAGGACGTCGACTGGCGGCGGGCCGACCTGTTCGACGTCGACGAGACCTTCGACCACATCTTCGTGTGCTTCGTGCTCGAACACCTTCCCGAACCCGGGAAAGCGTTGGCGCACCTGAAAACCCTGCTCCGCCCGGGCGGCACCATCACGGTGATCGAAGGCGACCACGGGTCGGCGTTCTTCCACCCGCGCAGCGACTACGCCCAAGCCGCCGTCGACTGCCTCGTCCAGCTGCAGGCCGACGCCGGCGGTGACGCGCTCATCGGCCGCCGGCTCTACCCGCTGCTCGCCGGCGCCGGGTTTGACGGCGTCAGCGTCGCGCCCCGCACCGTCTACGTCGACGCGTCCCGGCCCGATCTGGTCGCCGGGTTCACCCGCGACACCTTCATCGCGATGGTCGAAGGCGTCGAAGAAGACGCCGTCGCGCGCGGCTTCGTGAAGAAAGCCGGCTGGGACCGTGGCGTAGCCGATCTTTACGACACCACAAGGGAATACGGGACGTTCCATTACGCGTTCTACAAAGCGACAGCAACCCGCACTCCGGGAGGAGCGTCATGATCATCGCCGTTCTCGTCGCCGCCGGACTCCTCGTCTGGGCCCTCGACCACGCGTACCGCAGCCGCCCGTACCCGCACAACCGGCTGGCCGGCAGTGTGGACGTGTACGACCGCGACGCCCAGCGCCTCGAAGGCGACCTCGTCGCCGAAGAGCGCCACTACTCCGCGACGCGGGCCAGCCGTTCCCGGACCAGGATCGCGCCGGGGACGCGTTCCGCAGCGTAACAAGCCGACGCGCGTTCCCAGTGTTCGCGCGCGGCGTCCGGGTCACTCAGTCCACAGTGGACGTCGCCGAGCCCGCGGTGGGCCCGGCCCTGCTCCGGCAGGCAGCCCGTTTCCTTCGCCGCCGCAAGGGCTTCGCGGTGGTAGGTCAACGCCTGGTCGTCGCGACCGCGCGCGGTCGCGACGAAGCCGAGACTGTTCAGCACACGGGATTCCACGCCGCGGTCCCCGCATTCACGAGCGATGCCCAGTGCCTCTTCGAGGTGCTGGGCCGCTTCGTCGGACCGGCCTTGCGCCAGCCGGACGTCACCCAGGTGCTTCAGCGCGACACAGCGGTTGGTCGGGCTGCCGGTCTCCTGCGCGAGTTCCAGCGCCCGCTCCAGGTGCGTCTCGGCTTCGGCGTACCGGCCGCGCGCGTGCTCGATGTCGCCGAGGATGCCCAGCGCGTACCCTTCGCTGACGCGCACGCCCATCGCGCGAAAGTGCTCCAGCCCCGCCGAAATCGACGCGACGGCCTCGTCGTAGCGGCCCAGCGCCGCCAGCGAGTCGCCGATGTTCACCAGCGCGTAGCCCTCGCTCGTGCGGTCGGCGATCTCCCGCGCGAGTTCCAGGGCTTCGGTCAGGTAGCCGACCGCTTCGCCGTACCGGCCGATGCCGTGGCAGGTGCAGCCGAGCACCACCAGCACCAGGCCCTCGCTGGTGCGGTCGCCCGATTTCCGGGCCAGCGCCAGGGCGTCCGTCGAATAGCCGATGCCCTCGGCGAACCGGCCCAGCGCGCGGCAGGCCAGGCCGAGCGTGTTGAGCACGTGGATCTCGGTGACCCGGTTGCCGGACTCGCGGACGATGACGAGCGCTTCTTCCAGGTACCGCACGGCTTCCCGCGACCGGCCGACCCGCCAGTGGCCCAGCGCGATGAGCGTCAGCGGGTCGGCTTCGGCCGCCCGGTCGCCGGAGTCCTGGGCCAGCACCGACGCGTGCGTGTGCAGCACCAGTGATTCCTCGTGGTAGCCGCCGACGTCGAGGTAGTGCCACAGGATCCCGGACAGCAGCCGCAGGTGCTCCGGCCGGCTGTGCCGGGTCGCGTGCGCGGCGACGGCCAGCAGGTTGCGGCGCTCGGCCTCCAGCCACGCCGGCGCGTCGAGCACCTTGACGTCCGGGTCCGGCACCTGCGGGCGCAGGTGGCGTTCCAGCGGCAGGACGACGTCCATGGCCTGCGCGGCCGACCGGACGTAGAAGTCGAACAGTCGCTCCTCGGCGTCGTGGCTCTCCCCCGGCTCCTCGGCCGCCAGCTCGGCGGCGTAGACGCGCAGCAGGTCGTGCAGCTGGACGCGGTCGTGGCCGGTCTCCTCGGCGAGGTGGGCCCGCACGAGCGTGCCGGTGAGCCGCTCGGCCTCCGGCAGCGGCAGCTCCGCGAGCGCGGCGATCGCGGCGGGAGTCAGGTCGCGGCCCGGGTGCAGGCCGCAGAGCCGGAACACGCGCGCGGCGTCGGCCGCCAGGTGCCGGTAGGACCACGAGAACACCGCGCGGACCGCCGTCAGCGGGTCGCCACCGCCGTCGAGCAGGTCCAGGCGCCGCCGTTCGTCGGCCAGCTCGGCTTCCAGCGCCGCCAGCCGCTCCCCCGGGCGGCTCAGCGCCAGTTCCGCGACCAGCCGCAGCGCCAGCGGCAGCCGGGCCGAGTAGCCGATCAGCGCGGAGGTGGCGGCCGGCTCGTCGTCGACGCGCCGCCCGACCAGGGTGCGCAGCAGGTCCCGGGCCTCGGCCGTGGTCAGCAGGTCGACGAGCACGCGGCGGGCACCGTCGCGGGCGACGAGGCCGGGCAGCGCGTCCCGGCTGGTGACGAGCACCAGGCAGGACGGCGAGCCGGGCAGCAGCGGGCGGACCTGGCCGGCCGAGCCGGCGTTGTCCAGCAGCAGCACCATCCGGCGGCCGTTGAGGACCGTGCGGAACTTCGCGGCCCGTTCGTCGGGCTCGGCGGGGATGTCCGCACCGTCGACGCCGAGCGCGCGCAGGAACCCGGACAGCGCGTCGCCCGGCTCCACCGGCCGGACCGTGCCGTACCCCCGCAGGTCGACGTAGAGCTGGCCGTCGGGGAACTCTGCCCGCGCCCGCTGCGCCCACCGCACGGCCAGCGCCGTCTTGCCGACGCCCGCCGTCCCGGACAGGACGGCGATGCGCGCGCCGGTGTCGGCCTCGCCGCGCTGCAGCAGCTCGTCCAGCTCGCCGAGCTGGGCCGTGCGGCCGCGGAACCCGTGGACGTCCGCGGGCAGCTGCGCCGGCACCGCGGCGAGCGGCTCGGGGACGCCGAAGTCCTGCGCCAGCACCTGGCGCTGGGCCTCGCGCAGCTCCGGGCCGGGTTCGATGCCCAGCTCGTCGGCCAGGCGCCGCCGGACCTCGTCGAAGACGCCCAGCGCGGCGGCCTGCCGCCCGGACGCGGCGAGCGCCAGCATCAGCCGCGCGTGCGCCGACTCGTTCAGCGGCTCCTCGGCGGTCAGCGCCCGCAGCTGCACGACCGCGTCCTCGGGGTGGGCCGCGGCGGCTCCGGCGTAGGCCAGCACGGTCTGGGCCCGCCGCATCGCGAGCGCCAGCCGGACCGGGTGCTGCCGGAGCCGTTCGACGTCGGCGAGCGCCGGGCCGCGCCACAACGCCAGCGCGTCGCGATAGGCCTCTTCGGCGGCTCCGGGTTCCCGCTCGGCCCGCTCCAGCAGCGCTTCGAACCGCAGGAGGTCGAGCTCGTCGGCGCCGACGGACAGCCGGTAGCCGCCCTTGTCGGTGGTGATCAGGTCGGCCGGCCGCAACGCCCGCCGCAGCCGCGCGACGTAGGTGTGGACCAGCTCCAGGCAGGACGGCGGCGGCTCGTCCCAGATGACGTCGACGAGGTCTTCGCGCCGCACGGTGCGGTTCGGCTGCAGGGCCAGCAGCGCGAGCAGCAGGCGCTGCTTCTCCGCACCGATCTCGACCGGACGGTCGCCGAACCGGACGGTCAGCGGCCCGAGGACGTCGATCCGCACCGGCTCCGGCGGCGCCTCGGCAAGCGCTTCCCGCAGCCGCCGCTCGGTCTCCGGCCGGGGCCGCCGGACGCGGCCGCGCTCGGCGTTGCGGATCGCGCGCGTGCTCAGCCCGGCGCGTTCGGCGAGCTCCGCCTGGGTCAGCCCGGCGCGCACCCGCTCGTCGCGCAGCCATCCGGCGAACGGCAGGCCATCGTCCACAAGCGTCCTTCCCCGCGTGCCCCTCACGCCGAACGTACCGCCCCAGCATCGTCAACGTGCCGCCCCGGCTGTACCACCGAACGGCGAAGATCTCTGTTTCCGCAGGTGACAGGCGGTTACGACGGGGTGATCGCGAGTCCGGGACGAGTACAGCCGATCGTCCACCGGGGCTTTCTAGGCTGTGCGGGTCCGGTGGTGGCGAGGGGTTCGCGGTTCAGCCGTCGCGTGGGGTACGACGGCTGCACCCGGGCCTTCAGACGCCGAGGCGCGCCAGCAGGGCGCGCACGGCGGCTGGGTCCTCGACATGGGCGTTGTGCCCGAGGCCGGCGAGCGTGACCGCGTCCGGGTCCAGTGCGCACAGCTGCTCCGGACGGCTCATCGGGTCGTGCTCGCCCGCCGCCAGCACGACCGGGCACCGCGCCGCGGCGAGCAGGGCAGCCATGTCCGGAGCGCCCACGCCGAACGCGGCCGGGTCCATCGCGAGACGCCAACCTCCCTCCGTCTCGCGGAGCCCGGCCGGGTCGGCGGGCGCGATCCCGAGCAGCCCGGAGACCTTCAGGTACGCCTGGTCGGCGTCGGCCTGGGTCTCGAACACCCGCGGCGGCCGCACCGCGAACGACGCCGCGCGCCCCAGGTCGTCCTGGCTCCACTCGACCTTCACACCCAGCGCCAGCACCCCGGCGACCTCGACGTCGTACTTGCCGGACGCGAGTTCGAGCGCGAGCACCCCGCCGAGCGAGTGCCCGGCGACGACCAGCGGACCCTGGTCCGGCAGCGCCCGCGCGACGGCGGCCGTGAGCGTCTCGAAGCTGTAGTGCGGCAGCGGTGCCGACAAGCCGTGGCCGGGCAGGTCGGGCACCAGCACGCGGCGCGGGACCGCCTCGGTCAGGTGGGCCCACACGGCGCCGGTCGCGCCGAGCCCGTGCAGGAAGAGGATGGCCGGGTCGCCCTCGCCGCCGGTGCGCATGTTCAGCGTGTCCATCGCAGCAGCCTCCCCCACGGCGCGGTGCGCGGCTAGGGTCGGGCGCGTGGGGATCACCGATCCGGACGGCTACGTGCGGGGCGTCCCGTACGACGAGCTGGCGCGGCTGCGGCGCGAGACGCCGGTGGTGCGCGTCGACGACTTCTGGGCCGTGCTGGCGCACGCCGACGTCCGCACGGTGCTGCGCGACCCGGCGCGGTTCTCCTCGCAGCTCGGCGGCACGCAGATCCGGGACCCGGCGGGCGCCGACCTCGCGTACGTGCGCCGGATGATGCTCAACATGGACCCGCCGGAGCACGGCCGGCTGCGCGGGCTGCTGACCAGGGCGTTCACCCCGCGCGCGATCGCGAAGCTGACCGAGCGGATCGAGACGTCGGCGCGGGAGCTCGTCGCGGACGTCGCCGGCCAGGGCGAATGCGACTTCGCGAAGGTCGCCGCCGACCTGCCGCTGCGCACGCTGGCCGCGGTGTTCGGCGTGCCGGAGCGGGACCGGCGGCTGATGTACGACTGGAGCAACCGCGTGATCGGCTACCAGGACGCCGAGTACGCGGTCAGCGCGACCGTGTCGCCGTCGGAGGTGACGGACCTGGCCCGGGCGGCGCTGGCCGTCCGGCCGGCACCCGGCCCGGACGGCGTGATGCCGGACCCGCGCACGCGCGCCGGGATGCCGGACCTCTACGCGTACGCGAACGCCCTCGGCGAGTACAAGCGCGAGCACCCGGGCGAGGACGTGATGAGCACCCTGATGCAGCACGTCGGCGACGACGGCGGGCGCGTCTCGCTGGCCGAGTTCGAGAACCTGTTCTGGCTGTTTTCCGTGGCGGGGAACGAAACCCTGCGGAACGGTCTGCCGGGCGGGATGCTGGCGCTGCTCTCGCACCCTTCGGAGTACCGGCGGTTGCTGGCCGACCGGTCGCTGCTGCCGTCCGCGGTGGAGGAAATGCTCCGGTGGTGGACGCCGGTGATGAACTTCAGGCGCACGGCCACTTCCGACGTCTCGTTGTCCGGTGTGGACATCCGGGCCGGGGACAAGGTCGTGGTGTGGTTCTCGTCGGCCAACCGTGATCCGGCGGTGTTCGACGATCCGGACGCGTTCGACGTCTCGCGGACCCCCAACGACCACCTGACCTTCGGGCACGGGCCGCACTTCTGCCTGGGGGCGCACCTGGCCCGGGTGCAGCTGCGGGCGATGTTCGCGGCGGTGCTGGACCTGCTGGGCGAGGTGTCCCTGGCGGGTGCGCCGGTGCGGCTGCGGTCGAACTTCCAGAACGGGCTGAAGTCCCTGCCGATCCGCTGGGTCAGCTGACGCGCTTGGGCCACCACGGCACTACCGCCGACGTGCGCCGCTGGTAGTCCGCGTACTCCGGGTAGCGCCCGAGGGTGATGCTCTCGGTGAACCGCGTCGAGCCGACGAACAGCAGCGTCAGCAGGATCGCGCCCAGGACCGTCCACGTGAGACCCGTCGCGACCACGCCGAACGCCGCGATCACCCACCACTGGGCCTGCTCGAAGAAGAAGTTCGGGTGGCGCGAATACCGGAACAGGCCGTCCTGGCGGAATCGCGTCGCCGCGCGGCCCGCGTGCTTCTCCCGGTGGAACGTCCACTGCTGCTGGTCGGCGACCGTCTCGCCGACCAGGAACGCGGCGAAGATCACCGCGACGACGACGTCCCACACCCCGAACGAGCCCTGGTGGTCCAGAGCCGTCATCGCCGGCAGCGTGATCAGCAGCAGGATCGCGTTCTGGTAGAGCGAGATGAAGAAGAAGTTGAACACCTGGAACTGCCAGGGCGCGAGCTTCTCCCGCAGCACCGCCCACCGGTAGTCCTCGCCGCCGCGGGCGTAACCACCCTTCCGGGCGAAGTTGAACGTCAGCCGGACGCCCCACGCCAGGACCAGCGCGAACATCACGTCCAGGCGGGCGTCGGCGAACCCGGCGGCGCCCGCGAAGATGCCCAGGTAGGCCACCGGCACGATCGACCAGATCCGGTCGACCCAGGAGTACTCCCTGGTCAGCACCGACAGCAACCACGTGCCGAGCGTCACCCCGGCGAAGACGTACAGGCAGACCCGCAGCGCGTCCATGAGATCACCTTAGGACCTAGGATCGGCGGGATGAACCTGCCGTTGCGGGACCGCAAGATCGACGTCTTCTTCGCGGTGCTGTTCTCGGTCTTCACCGTGACGTCGCTGATCAGCGATCTCCTGCCGACCGTCGGCGTCGACTTCTCGCAGCCTTCGAGCAACTTCTTCGTGAACTCGAACTGGTGGTACGCCCACGACGCCGACCCGCTGTTCATGCACCCGCCGGACTGGATGCGGATCGTCACCGGGCTCTCGGCGTTCGTCTACATGCCGTTCTACGTCGTGCTCGTGTTCGCGCTGCTCGGCGGCAAGAACTGGATCCAGCTGCCGGCCGTGGTCTACGCGACGATGATCGTCACGCTCACCGGGGTCGTCGTGTTCGGCGTCGAGTTCTTCGGCGACCCGGCCATGCGCACCGGCAACCCGGCGAAGTTCCTCGCGTTCAACCTGCCCTACGTCCTGGTGCCGCTCCTGCTGCTGATCCGGATGCGCGCGCCGAAGCCGTTCACCCGCCGCTTCTGACGCTTCCGGAGACACCGTGCCGTACTCGTTCCTCAGCCACCTCGACTGCTCCCGGACCGGCGAGCGCCTCGACGCCGACGTCGTCCAGGGCGTGTCCCCGGCCGGCGCGCCGCTGCTCGCGCGCTACGACCTCGACGGCGTCCGCGAAGCCGTGACGCCGAAGGAGATCTCCGGGCGCGAACCGACGCTGTGGCGCTACCACGAGGTGCTGCCGGTGCGCTCGGCCGAGCACGTCGTCAGCCTCGGCGAAGGCATGACGCCGTTGCTGCGCCTGCCGCGCTACGGCCGTGAGCTGGGCCTGTCCCGGCTGTGGATGAAGGACGAAGGCCTGGTGCCGACCGGCTCGTTCAAGGCCCGGGGTGCCGCGGTCGGCGTCTCGCGGGCGGCCGAACTGGGGGTGCGCGGGATCGCGATGCCGACCAACGGCAACGCGGGCGCGGCGTGGGCGTTATACGCGGCCCGCGCCGGGCTGACGAGCCTGATCGCGATGCCGGACGACGCGCCGTCGATCACCATGCGCGAGTGCGTCGCGGCCGGCGCCGAGCTGTACCGGGTGGACGGCCTGATCGGGGACGCGGGGAAGCTCGTCGCCGCGGCGGTCCGGCGGCGCCCGGATGTGCAGGAAGTCTCGACGCTGAAGGAGCCGTACCGCATCGAGGGCAAGAAGACGATGGGCTACGAGATCGCCGAGCAGTTCGGCTGGCGGCTGCCCGAGGTGATCCTGTATCCCACCGGCGGTGGGGTCGGCATCATCGGGATCTACAAGGCCCTGCTGGAGATGCGGGAGCTGGGCTGGGTTTCCGGCGCGCTGCCCAAGCTGGTCGCGGTGCAGGCCACCGGGTGCGCCCCGATCGTCGAAGCGTTCTCGCGCGGTGACCGGGAGAGCGTGCCGTTCCCGGACGCGCGGACCGTCGCCTTCGGCATCACCGTGCCCAAGGCGCTGGGCGACTTCCTCGTGCTCGACGCCGTCTACGCGACCGGCGGCACCGCGGTCGCCGTCACCGACGAGGAACTGCTTGCGGCGCAACGGGAACTCGCCGAGCGCGAAGGCACCTTCGTCTGCCCCGAAGGCGGAGCGTGCTTCGCGGCGTTGCGGCACCTTCGCGAGTCCGGCTGGCTTCAGGGCGACGAAGACGTCGTCGTGCTCAACACCGGCGCCGGGATCAAGTACCCGGAGACGGTGCCGCTCGACGTGCCGCTGCTGGCGAAGACCGGCTCGATCCCTTAAAGGACCGACTGCACCGCTTCGGGGGTGCGGGCGACGACGGTCGTGCCGTCGTCGGCCGTGATGATCGGCCGCTGGATCAGCTTCGGGTGCTGTGCCAGGGCCTCGATCCAGCGTGTGCGGTCGGCCGGGGTGCGGCCCCACGTCTTGAGGCCGAGTTCCTTCGCGACCGGCTCGGCGGTGCGCGTGATGTCCCACGGCTCCAGGCCTAGCCGCTTCAAGACGGCCTTCAGCTCCTTCGCGGTCGGCGGGTCGTCGAGGTAGCGGCGCACGGTGTACTCCGCGCCGGCTTCGTCGAGCATCGACACCGCTGACCGGCACTTCGCGCACGCCGGGTTGACCCAGATCTCCACCGGTGCAGCCTACCGTGATGGTTTTGGAGCACGTGTTCTGTTACCGTCGAGACGTGCCCCGGCCCCGCGTCCACGACCTCGACGAACTGCTCGACGTCGCCGAACGGCTCGTCGCTTCGTCGGGCGAGGTCACCGTGCGCGGCCTGGCCGCCGAGGCAGGTGTGCCGAACGGGACGATCTACCACGCTTTCGGCTCGCTCAGCGCGTTGCTGGCCCGGGTCTGGCTGCGCGCGGCGACCGCGTTCCTCGACCTGCAGACCGCACGGGTGGACGCCGCTTCCTCTTCGGTGGAAGCGGTCGTCGCGGCGGCCGACACGCCCGCGGTGTTCGTTTCGATACGCCCCGACGGGGCCCGGATGCTGCTGCGAGTCAAGGCGGACCGGCTGTTCGGGCCCGAACTGCCCGACGAACTGGCGGACGCCCTGCACGCGCTGGACAAACGCCTGGTCGCGCTGCTCGTGCGGCTCGCGCGCCTGGTGTGGGACCGCGGTGACGGCCTGGCCGTCGAGGTGATCACCACCTGCGTCGTCGACCTGCCGACCGCGTTCTTCCGGCGGGACATCACCGATCCCCTGGTGCGGGAGAGGCTCGCCGCCGCGGTGCGGGCCGTGCTGACCGTGCCCCCTCGAGAGAAGGACCGACCGTGACCGTTCTGCACCTGGGTGACGACGAAAACCGCTTCTCGCCGGACTGGCTGCAGCGCGTCCATTCCACTTTGGACGAAGTGGGTGAGGTACTGGTGACCACCGGCAGCGGCAAGTTCTATTCGAACGGCCTCGACCTCGACTGGCTGCTGGCCAACGGCGACCAGGCGGGCAAGTACGTCGCCGACGTGCAGGAACTGTTCGCCCGGATCCTGACGCTGCCGGTGCCGACGGTCGCCGCGATCAACGGCCACGCGTTCGGCGCGGGCGCGATGCTCGCCATGGCGCACGACTTCCGCGTGATGCGCGCCGACCGGGGCTACTTCTGCTTCCCGGAGGCGGACATCAACATCCCGTTCACGCCCGGGATGGCGGCCCTGATCCAGGGCAAGCTGACGCCGTCGGCGGCGATCGCGTCGATGACCACCGGACGCCGCTTCGGCGGCGCGGACGCCCTCGTGCTCGGCCTGGTGGACGAAACCGCTCCCGAAGGCGACGTGGTGAAGGTGGCTTCGGAGCGTGTCACCGCCTTGGCGGGCAAGGACTCCGGCACGTTGGGCGCGATCAAGGCGACGATGTTCGCCCCGGCGATCACGGCCCTGCGCACCCCGGCTTAGGCCGCCGCCCCCCGATATCCAGCTTACCGGCGGCCACCGACAGTCCGGCGCGCTCGCTGCGGCTTGAAAGCCGTGAATGGCACATTGAGGGACTCTGAGTCCCTCAATGTGCCATTCACGGCTTTGGGCAGTCGGCGAGGCGGCGGCGCAGGTGGGCGCGCTCGGGTTCGGTGCCCGCCAGGGCGAGGGCGTCCTCGTAGGCCGACGCCGCTTCGGCAAGCCGGCCCAGGCGGCTGAGCAGCTCGCCTCGCGCCGCCGGAAACGGGGCGTAGGACCGCAGGCGGGGGTCGTCGGCCAGGGCGTCGAGCAGGGCCAGGCCGGCGGCCGGGCCGTCGCGCATCGCCACGGCCACCGCGCGGTTCAGCTCGACCACCGGGGACGGCGCCAGCCCGCGCAGGACGTCGTACAGCCCGACGATCTGCGGCCAGTCCGTGCCCGCCACGTCAGGCGCCTCGTCGTGCAGCGCCGCGATCGCCGCCTGGACGCCGTAGAGCCCGGGCGGGCCGCCGGTCAACGCCACCTCCACCAGCGAGGTGCCTTCCGAGATCAGCGCGTGGTCCCAGAGCGTGCGGTCCTGGTCGTCGAGCAGCACGAGGGCGCCGTCTCCCGCGGTCCGGGCGTCGCGCCGCGCGTGGATCAGCAGCATCAGCGCGAGCAGGCCCGCGACCTCGCGTTCCCCCGGCAGCAGCCGGCGCAGGATCCGGGCCAGCCGGATCGCCTCCTCAGCCAGGTCCAGGCGCTGCAGGTCCGGGCCCGAACTCGCCGCATAGCCCTCGGTGAAGATCGAGTAGACGACCTGGAGGACCCCTGGCAGCCGGCCGGGCAGCTCGGCGGCGTCCGGCACCCGGAACGGGATCCGGGCCGTGCGGATCTTGTTCTTCGCCCGCACGATCCGCTTGCCCATCGTCGCGCTGGGCACCAGGAACGCGCGCGCCACCTCCGGCGTCGTCAGCCCGGCGAGGCAGCGCAGGGTCAGCGCCGCGCGGTCCTCCGCGGGCAGCGCCGGGTGGGCGCAGGTGAAGAACAGCTGGAGCCGCTCGTCCGGCAGCTCGCCGTCGGGTGACGGGGCGGGCGCCGCGCGGTCGGCCTCGACCTGCAGCACCGCGAGCCGGGCCGCGTAGGCCTGGTCGCGGCGCAGCCGGTCGACGGCCTTGCGCCGCGCCGTCGTCATCAGCCAGGCGCCCGGCTTCGGGGGCACGCCGTCGACGGGCCAGTGCACCAGCGCGGCCTCGATCGCCTCCGACGTCACCTCTTCGGCCAGGTCAAGATCGCCGAACCGGCGGACGAGCGCGGCCAGCAGCAGCCCGCGCTCCTCCCGGAACACCGCCTCGATTGTCAGCCGGGGCTCCGCCCCGGGCCGGGGGCTCCGCCACCCGGAACCCCCGAAAGCCTCAGACGACGCGCCCGCTCCCTCCGGCACCACCATCAGTCCCCGTACGAGGCGAGCGGCCGGACGACGATGTTCCCGCCGCCGAGGGCGCCCGGGCAGCGCGCCGCCCAGTCGAGTGCGACGTCGAGGTCCGGCACGTCGACGACGAAGTAGCCGCCCAGTACCTCGCGGGACTCGGCGAACGGCCCGTCGGTGACGATCCGCTCCCCGCCGTCGTCGACGCGAACCTCGGTGGCCGTGGTGAAGTCGGCGAGCGAATTCCCGTGGACGTAGACGCCCGCGTCCTTCAGGGACTTGTCGTAGAGCATCCAGTCCTCGGGCGTGCAGTCGCCCTTGGCCTGGCCCTCGGCGTCGAGCGAGGCGTTGATCAGCATCAGGTACTTCACGGTGTTCCTCCAGTGACTCGGTTGCCGTACGACACCACTACGAACGGCCAGCGGCACCTTGGACACCCTCGCCGAAGATTTTCGCATGTCAAAAATCTTTGACTTGATGTTCGGTTTGTTTTACTTTGAGGAGGTGACGCACGAAGAGAAGCGAGCTTGGATCCTGGGGATCGCCGCGATAGCGAGCTACGCGGTCTACCTCGTGGTGATCCTCGGAAGGGCCGGCGGACGCCCGCTGGCCGAAGTCCCCTACGTCGCCGTCCTGCTGTGGGCGGTCGGCGCGTCGATCGTCGTGTCGATCGTGGCGGGCATCCTCGCCGCGGTGATCTCGAAGGACGGCGGGAAGGACCAGCGCGACCGCGAGATCGGCCGGTTCGGCGAGTACGTCGGCCACGCGTTCGTCGTCGTCGGCGCCGTCGCGGCGCTGCTGCTGGCGATGGCCGAAGCACCCCACTTCTGGATCGCCAACGCCGTCTACCTGTGCTTCACGCTCTCGGCGATCCTCGGGTCGGTCGCCCGGATCTTCGCCTACCGCCGGGGTTTCCAGTCGTGGTGAAACCGACCCGTGTCATCAACTCCCTGCGCGCCCTCCGCTTCGCGCACGGCCAGATGACCCAGGCCGAGCTCGCCGCCCGGCTCGGCGTCACCCGCCAGACGGTCATCGCGATCGAACAGGGCCGCTATTCGCCCTCGCTCGAGGTGGCGTTCCAGATCGCGCACGTGTTCGGCGTCCCGCTCGAAGAAGTGTTCCAGTACCCGGAGGAGTCCCCGTGAAAGCCATCATCCAAGACCGCTACGGCAGCCCCGGCGTCCTCGGGTTCCGGGACGTCGCCAGACCGGTGCCCGGCGCCGGCGACGTCCTCGTGCGGGTGCACGCGGCCGGCGTCGACCCGGGCGTCTGGCACCTGACCACCGGCCGGCCATACCTGTTGCGACTGCTGGGTTTCGGGCTGCGCGCGCCGAAACTTCCGGTGCGGGGCCTCGACTTCGCCGGCACCGTCGAGGAGATCGGTGACGGCGTCACGCGCTTCCGGCCGGGTGACGAGGTGTTCGGCACGTGTGACGGCGCCTTCGCCGAGTACGCCGTCGCCCGGGAACACCTCGTCGCGGCGAAACCGGATCGGCTGTCGTTCGGGCAGGCGGCAGCCGTCGCGGTCTCGGGCTGCACCGCGCTCCAAGCCCTGCGCGACGTCCGCCCGGCGCAGCGCGTCCTCGTGATCGGCGTGGGCGGCGGTGTCGGCTCGTTCGCGGTGCAGCTGGCCAAGCACTTCGGCGCCGAGGTGACGGCGGTGTGCAGCACGGCGAAGGCCGACCTGGTCCGCACGCTCGGCGCGGACCACGTCGTCGACTACACGCGCGAGGACTTCACTTCCCGGCAGTACGACCTGATCCTGGACACCGCGGGCCTGCGCTCGTTGACGCACCTGCGCCGGGCGCTGACCCCGCGCGGCACGCTGGTGATCGTCGGCGGTGAAGGCGGCCGCTGGCTGGGCGGCGTCGAGCGGGTGTTGCGGGCAGCGCTGCTGAACCCGTTCGTGAAGCACCGCCTGCGCGGGCTCGTCTCCGCGGTCCGCGGCGCGGACCTCGAAGTGCTGCGCGAGACGATCGAAGCCGGTCACCTCACCCCGGTGCTGGACCGCACTTATCCGCTCGCCGACGCCGTCGCCGCGATCGGCCACGTCCGCGAGGGGCACGCGGCGGGCAAGGTCGTGCTCACGCTCTGACGCCGTGTTCCTTGAGCCGCTTGATCCGGTCGATGTGGGCCGGGTGCCCGGCCAGCAGCCGGGCCCACAGCCGCCGCTCGTCGCCGCGGTGCAGAGTGATCCACTCTTTGAGCAAGGCGATCAGCTCCGGGCCGTAGCCCAGCCGCGCCGCCATCAGGTCGGCCCGGTACTCGCCGAGCCGTCTCGACCAGGCGAGCACCGGGCCGAGCAGGGGCGCGAGCAGCAGCCACGGGTCGAGGAACGCCAGCGCGGTGAGGATCCCCAGGCTCAGCAGCACGGTGACGAGCACGGCCACCGACCGCCCGAAGGCCGCGAACGCGCGTCCGATGTACGGCACGGCCAGGGCGAGCAGCCGGACGAGGCGGGTCAGGATCCGGGCCGGGAGCTCCAGCCACCAGATGAGCAGCGAGATCCGCGTGTGCCCGGCGAGGTGGTGGCCGAGTTCGTGCGCCAGGATCGCTTCGAGGCTGGGCGGGGGCAGGTCGAGCGCGGTCCGCGTCACCGCGACGGTCCGGCCGCCGGCGGCGAAGGCGTTCAGCTCGCGGGAGCGTTCGACCCACAACCGGTACCTGCCGCCGTCGACGCCCGCGGCCGCGCAGACCGCCTGCCAGCACGGCGTCAGCCGGGCCAGCTCGCGCGCGGTGGGCGAGCGCATCCCGAACAGCAGCGGCAGCAGGAAGTGCTCGAAGGCGGGCACGAAGGTGATCCCGCCGGCGACCACCCACCCGGCGGGTACGACCCAGAAGTACGCGGGCCAGGCGAGTTTCCCGATCAGGGCCAGGACGAGGAGGCTGCTGGCGACGACGGGCACGGACAACACGATGCTCAGGACGGCGGACAGGTCCGGCCGCCCCCTGGTCCGCTCGCCCATGTCCGCTCCCCCGTCCCCCGGCTGACCGCGAGACCACCTTGGCGTGACACCGGGCTAAGCACAACGGCCGAGCGGAACTGTCCGGAAGCTGTCCGGCGGCGGGCGGAACGCGCCCGCCGCCGGAGCCGGTGTCAGCCCGGGATCTCGTCGAACTCGACGACCTGGCGCACCTCGACCTCGATCTCGGCGTCGAACAGCTCGGCGTACGACTTCGCGAACGCGACGGCGTCCGCCAGGTCCTCGGCGTTGATCAGCGCGAACCCGCCGATGACCTCCTTGGCCTCGGCGAACGGGCCGTCGGTGACGCGGATCGCCGCGCCGCGCGGCTTGCGCACGAGCGCGCCCTTCTCCGACGGGTGGACGCCCTCCGCCGTGATCAGGCGGCCGTTCCCCGCCGACTCCTGGATGAACGCGCCCATCTTCTCGATGAACTCCGGGCTGGGGTTCCAGGCCTCGGGGGCGCTCTCGTCGAGGCGGTGCATCATGAGGAAACGCATGGCTGACTCCCTGGTGTTCTCGGCCGGGGTCCGGTTCTCCTCGGACACGATGACCGGCCTTCACCCCCGCGTCGATCGGCCGCTCGCGGCGTTCGACATTTCTCCGGAAAGATTTTGCGGAGAGATTATCCCGGCGCTCACCACGGCCCGCCGCGAGGTGCTGACCAGGGCCAAGACGATCAGACCGCCGCCGAGCCCGGCCACCACCCAGCCCACGCCGTGTGCCGCGCCGGCGATCGCGACGCCCAGGGTGGTGCCGGTCTGGCGGCCGGTGGAGGCCAGCGAGGCGGCCACGCCGGCCATCGATCCCGGCATCCCGGCCATCGCCGTGTTCGTGATCGGCGGGTTGACCGTGCCGAGGAAGACGCCGAACAGCAGCGAGACGGCGAGCACGGCCGGCAGCGGCGTGGCCGGCCCGAGCCAGGCCGACGCGGCGCCGCCCAGCGCGAGCGCGATCCCGGCCACGACCAGCGGCCACCGCGGTCCGCGCGTGCCGACCAGCCGGCCGGTGACCGGGGACAGCACCAGGACCAGCGCCCCGACCGGGAGCAGGCACAGCCCGGCGTCCAGCGCCGAGAACCCGCGGACGTCCTGGAGGTACCGCGTCGTCACGAAGAGGAACGCGCCGAACCCGCAGAGCGCGAAGACCGCCATCACGATCGCCCCGCTGAACGAGACGCTGCGGAACAGCCGCAGTTCGAGCAGCGGATCGGCGCGTCGCGGCTCGTGCGCGAGAATCCCGGCGACGCCGAGCGCGGCCGCCGCGAGCAGGCCGAGGACGACCGGCGACGACCAGCCGAGGCCGCGTGAGGCGATGATCGCCGCGACGACGCCGCCGAGCACCAGCACCACCAGGACCTGGCCGAGCGGGTCGAACCGGCGCGCGCGAGGCGCCCGGGACTCGGGCACGAACACCGCGGTGGCCACGATCGCGACGGCCACGATCGGGACGTTGACCCAGAAGACCGCGCGCCAGCCGAAGCCGTCGACGAGGAGCCCACCGAGGATCGGCCCGAGGACCAGCGCGAGCCCGGACATGGCCCCGAACACGCCGATCGCGCGGGCCCGCTCGGCCGGGGCGGGGAAGGTCGTGGCGACGATGGCCATCGCCACCGGGTTGAGCATCGTGCCGCCGACGGCCTGCAGCGCTCGCGCGGCGATCAGCCACCCGATGTCCGGCGCCAGGCCGCACAGCAGCGACCCGGCGCCGAAGACGGCGAGCCCGATCGTGAAGACGCGCTTGCGGCCGAAGCGGTCGGCCATGGAGCCGGCGAGCACGAGGAAGCCGGCCAGCACGAGCGTGTAGGCGTCGATCGTCCACTGCTGCCCGGCCAGGGAGGCGTGCAGGTCGCGGCGGATCGACGGGAGGGCGACGGTGACGATGGAAATGTCCATCACCACGACGACGATGCTGACGCAGCAGGTCGCCAGCACGAGTGCCCGGTTGACGGTCGGAGTGGTCATGGGTGCCGACGCTAGGATTTAGAGCGTGCTCGAAGTCAAATCACCGCCCATCCCGGCGGCGGGGCTGACGATCGCCGACGCCGCCCGCCGCACCGGGGTCAGCGCGCACACGCTGCGCTACTACGAACGCGCCGGCCTGGTGGTCACCCGCGTCGACCGCACCTCCGGCGGCCGGCGCCGCTACCGGAAGCTGGACCTGGACTGGATCACGGTCTGCACCCGCCTGCGCGCCACCGGCATGCCGATCAAGACGATCCGCGAGTACGCCGAACTGGTGGCCGCCGGCCGCGGCAACGAGCAGGAACGGCTGGAGCTGATGGAGGCCCACCGCGCCGAGGTGCTGGCGAAGCTGGCCGAACTGCAGGAGAACCTGCAGCTGATCGACCACAAGATCGACGTCTACCGGGGCCGCCTCGAAGCCGGTGACGCGGATCAGTTGTGGGCGCCTAGGGGCTGAGCGTGCGGTCCACCAGCTCGAGCCCGAGGTCCGGTGTGACGCCGTCCGGGTTCGTCAGGCGCAGGTCGCGGCACCACGACTCCGGCGCCTCCGGGTGCGGCGACGGACCTGGCCGTCGAGTTCTGGGTGAGCTGCCTGCGCGCGGCCTTCGTCACCATGAACAGCCGCCGGAAGTCCGACAAGGAACTGCTCACGCTCCTCGACGACGGCCTGGCCGGGCTGCTCGACTTGCCGCGGTACGGCCGCTACCAGCACACCTACGCCGAACTGCTGGCCGCTCACGACGAGCTGATCGCGTCCGTCAAGGACCGCGTCACCCTCCTGCGGCTGGGCAGGCCCCTCGATGAGGAGACCCACGCCCTGTACCGGACGCTCGCCGAGTCGGCCACGCCGCTGGGCGAGGCCGACCTGCGGCTGCTCGCCGAGCCGGCCGACGGCCGCGGTGACGTCGAGCTCGCGGCCGTGCCGGTGCGGGAAAACCGGGCCGTGCTCAACGCCTCCCGGCTGGCCGCGGGGCGGCCGCTGGTCGCCGTCGACCCCGTGCTGGACGTGCTGCGCACCGCGTGCGCGGCGAGCGGCGGTGACGTCACGCCGGCCGAACCGACCCGGTTCCGCAGCTTCGCCCGGCGGTTCAAGCGCCTCGGCGAGTACCTGCACCCGCACGAGTACCCGCAGTTCCCGAACGCGCGTGACGTCTTCGCGGTCGCGCGCGGCGGGAAGACGGCCCGGTCGACGGCGGGCCGGGCGGAAGCGGCGTTCGCCGCCGGCGACGTCGCCGGGGCCGCGACGGTCCTCACCGCCGCGCCGGGCCGCCCGCGTGTTCGCCACCCGCGGCCGTCGCGCGTGGGTCACCGAGGACACGCGGCCGCCGCTGCCCCGCGAGGTCAGCACGCGCGCCTGCGCGCTGATCGACGCCGAGCTGACCGCCCGGCTCCCCCGCTACGAGCGCCTGGTGCTCGACCCGGCCGTGCTGGACGTCGCGCTGCCGCTGTCGGGGAAGGCGAGCGAAGACGGGTTCGCCGTGCTGGCCGCGCGGTTCCCGCAGCCACGTCGACGGCGAGGTGCTGCGGTTCTTCACGCACTGGCGGCAGACCCGGCAGAGCACCGACTTCCACTACGCCGGGCACGTGTCGTGGACGAGCCACGACGGCGGCGCGGTGTACTCGGGCGACGTCACCGACGCGGCGGACGGGGCGAGCGAGTTCATCGACGTCCCGCGGACCCGATCACCGCCGCGTACGTCGTGCCGCAGGTCAACATCTACTCCGGCGAAGGCTTCGGCGAGGTCGCCGAGTCGATGTTCGGCTGGATGACGCGCGACCGGGCGCAAGCCGGGGCGCCGTTCGAGGCCCGCACCGTGCGGACCCGCTCGGACATGCGCGGCGGCGGCCGCGTCGCGCTGCCCGTCGTCTTCGCCCGCTGCCACGACGGATCGTGGACCGCGACGTGGCTGCACCTGTACCTGACCGGCTCGCCGAACTCCAACCGCGTGGAGGCCAACCAGGCCGGCACCGCCCTGCTGGTGCGCGGCATGCTGCGGCGCCGGTACCTGACCGTCGCGCACCTGGTCGGCCTGATGCGCGCCGCGGGTACCGAGGTCGCCGAATGGGAGCCCGGCACCGAGCTCGGCGGACCGGTGACGTTCCTCGGCGTCCACCAGCCCGACGGCCTGCCGGCCGGGTCCGAAGTGATCACGCTGGACCGGCTAAAGCGGTTGGTGCCGAACTGAGCCGCCCGCTAGCCTGAACCGCGCGAGGCCATGAGAGGACTTCCTTCTACTCCTTGTAATGGTTCCTAGTCCCCTCCCTCTCCTCGTAAAGGCCGCTCGATGCTGAAGATCCGTTCCACGACCGACGAGGACTTCGACGTCTTCCTCGAGACGCTCCACGCCGCGTTCGCGCGTTTCCGGGAAACCCCCGTCGAAGGCAGCGGGTTCTGGTGGTCGGCGCTCGAAATGGACCGCGGCCTGCTCGCCGAGACGGCGGACGGGCGGCCCGTCGGCACCGCCACCGCCCACTCCTTCGAGCTGACCCTGCCCGGCGGGACCGTCACGCCGGCGAGCGGGGTGACCGCGGTCGGCGTCGTGCCCACGCACCGGCGTCAAGGCGTGCTCACCGCGATGATGCGGCACCAGCTCGCCCAGGTGCGGGCCCGCGGGGAGTTCCTCTCCGTGCTGCTGTCCTCCGAAGCCGTGATCTACCGCCGGTTCGGCTACGGCCCGGCGACCTACACGGGCCGGCTGACGGTGCCGCGGCACCGGGCCACCTTCGCCGTCCCCCGGGCCCAAGCCCCGGCCGGCACGCCCGGCTCGATCGAGCTGCTGCGGCGCGCCGAATGCGGCGAGCTCCTGGAAGAGGTCTACGACCGCTACCGCCGCGCCCAGCCGGGCGCGCTGTCCCGGCCGCACCACTGGTGGGTCGCCGGCGCGGGCCAGCCCCCGATCTCCCTGGACCAGCGCTACATCGCCGTCCACCGCGACGCGGACGGCGGCGCGGACGGGTACGCCGCCTACTCGCTCAGCGAGCCCACGACGTTGACGGTGGACGAGATCATCACCTCCGACGACGCAGTGTTCACCGCCCTGGTCCGGTTCCTGCTCGACCACGACCTGGTCACCCGGGTGGTGGTCAAGCACGTCCCGCCCGGGCACCCGCTGCGCTGGCAGTTCGCGGACTTCCGCGCCGGCGAGGAGACCGACGACGGCGACTGGCTCTGGGTCCGGCTGCTGGACATCCCACGCGCGCTGACCTCCCGCGGCTGGTCCACCGACGGCGAACTGGTCCTCGACGTCACCGACCCGTTCCTCGCCGAGCACGGCCGCTACCTGCTGACCGCCCGCGACGGCGAGGCCACCTGCGTCCCGACGGACCGGGAGCCGGACCTGTCCCTGGACGTGAGCGACCTGGGCTCGATCTACCTGGGCGGCACCACGCCGAGCATGCTGATCCGCGCCGGCCACATCCGAGCGCACACCCCATCAGCGGCGACCCTGGCCGACAACCTTTTCCGAGGCGAGCACCCACCGCACTGCCTGCACTGGTTCTGACCGTCCACTATGGACCAGTCCGGCTTCACAACCGCGCTTCGGCGCGAACCGCACGCACTTCTTCCATGGGCCACTCCGAAATCTTCGGGGTCTTGCGTGCCCACGCCGGCAGGATTGCCGAGGCGAACCGCTTGCGCTCACCTGTGTCCGGGTCGACGCACTTGTCGTTGACTCGCGGCGCCGGCGAGCACCTCCCGTGATGGGTGGTAGCCGTTGCGTACGACCAAGCGGTGGCCGTGCTCGTCACGTTCGTCAGCGGACGCGGTGAGGTAGGCGCCGACCTCACCCGCAGCGCTCCGGCTAGCATCTTCCCGGCCGATCCGACCGATCAACGACACCTCGCCCACGGCCGGGCGGCCGTTGTCACCGGGTAAGCTTGGGCGTACCTTCCCAAGACACCGCGCCAATGCTGACCCTGAGCATTCCTAATTCAGAAAAGCTTGGTACGGGCGCGAGTGACGGAAACTCCCGGTATCCGACACCCGATCGCCCGTCTGTGCAGCACCGGGATTGCAGCCACCGGTAAGAGTACTCACTCAGCCGAAGCCACGCGTAGCCCAGGTTCGCTGCGCAACAGAAGCGAAACAGCGAGCCGAACCTGCATCTTTTTGTCGGCCAGCTTCCGGATCGCCGGCGCCAGACCGACGGTCGACGCCATCACTGAACGCTGGGAAATGCCAAATCCAGCAGGAGCCGGGTCAACGATCCGGTATATCGCCGATATAACGCGACGCGCTCGAGCGAGTCGCCCAGAACAACCCCGACCAGCGGCAGACCATCGTCAATGTCCTGTGTGCCTGCCCCACACGCTGCTCGGAGCCGCCCCCGCGGACGACGCCGAAACGGCGCTCATCGAGACCCATCGCGAGCGAACCCAGGAATGCGAGGTGCGGCTCACCGCCCAGCGACTCCTGTACCAACACCTGCAGCCAGGCAACGATTCCGAGCATCCGGCGCCGGCCCTCTGGCCGGGCATCGACGTTGTTCCTGGTAGCGCCGACGCTGGTTGATCTTCACAGACGGTGGGAACCGGCGGATCGCGTCCAGCGGGGAGGGCTCGCGGGCCCCGTTGCTCCGGAGCGGGCAGGATGTGGTGTGGGGAGTCGTGCTTGTCGGACGCGCGATCCCCTTCCCGGCCCGAGGATTGGACGCGCAATTGGGACGCTTGTCGGTGTTCACCTTCCAGTACATCGCCATCGACACGGAGGCTGGTGTCACGCCGGAAGAGTTCGAGACCTTCGTGCGCGGCGAAGGCGTTCACCTGCCCTTGTACCCGGGGTGGCGGTGGACTCTGCTGCGCGGGTTGCGCGGAGAACGGACCGGGCAGTACCTGATGTTGTACGAGATCGAGAGCGCCGAGCAGCGCGACCGCTACGTCACGGCCCGGGGTGAGCAGACCGAGCCGGCCCGGCTGTTCTGGGCGCGGCACCCCGAGGCGGAGGCGGTGCTGGCGCGGTGGCGGCGGCTGGGCACGTTCGGTGAGCTGCCGACGTTGTTCACCGACTACCGGCTGCTGGCCGACAACCCGCGGAGCACGGTCACGCCCGGCCCCCGCTACCGCGACCGCCCGGGGGAGGAGCCCGTCGCCCGGGTCGTCGGGATCCACAACCTGGCGTTGCGCGCCGGTGTGACCGAGGAGGTGTTCGACCGCTTCATCGCCGAGAACCACCACCGGATCGACGACTACCCGGACTGGCGGTTCCACGTGCTCAAGGGCGAGCGGGGCAACCTCCTCGACCAGTACGTGATGATGATGGAGATCGCGAGCCTGGACGCGCTGGACGTCTTCTACCCCGAGCCCGACATCGCCACGGGCGAGGCCGCGGAGTTCGCGTCCGCCCACCGCGACACCAAGCAGATGTACGAGGAGTGGAAGCAGCTGGCCTCGTTCTCCGGCTCACCGCAGATCTACACGGACTACCTCGCCGTCGCGGAGAACCCGGCGTAGTCCCGCACGACCGGGACGGGCCCGGAATCAGGTGGTGTGAGGTGGTTGGTGCGGAGCCAGTCGAGGGACCGCCGGCAGCCAGACGTGCTCGGCTGCTCGGTTAGTTCGAGCCGACGAGGACGCGGACGCCTGATCAGCGATCAAGCCACGGAGCCAGCAGCTTCTCCAGGTCAGCGTCCGACAACGCCCGCGGCCCGCCGTGGAACTCGTGCCACCGCGACGCGTCACACGCCGCCGTGTACTCCACCTCGAACGCACGCATCAGAACGTACATAAACGTCACCGAACTGAACCGCTCACCCAGCAACGTCCGCGCCTCGCGCGCCACCTCGGTGGCACCGCGACCGCACACATCCCCGAGCCGAAGCTCGTCCGCAGCCGGATCCAACAGGCTGGGGGCATACATCACGACAAACACTCCATCACAGAAACGAAACTCAACCTTCGGCAGCGAGCTGACCGCAAGCAGCCGCGATCTCCTGGCCGCGCGTGTCACGCACCGTGCAGGCTACGCCGCCGGCATTCACCAGCCGCACGAACTCCCGCTCCACCGGCTTCGGCGACGCGTCCCACTTCGAACCCGGCGTCGGGTTCAACGGGATCACGTTGACGTGGACCAGCTGGCCCAGGTGCTTACGCAGCCGCTTGGCCAGCAACTCCGCCCGCCACGGCTGGTCATTGATGTCCCGGATCAACGCGTACTCAATGGACACCCGACGACCGGATGTGTCCGCGTAGTACCGGGCGGCAGAGAGCACCTCGTCGACCGACCAGCGCTCGTTCACCGGCACCAGCGTGTCCCGCAGCTCATCGTCCGGCGTGTGCAGCGAAACAGCGAGACGCACCTGCATCTTCTCGTCCGCCAGCTTCCGGATCGCCGGCGCCAGACCCACGGTCGACACCGTCACCGAACGCTGCCCGATCCCCAGACCACCCGGCGCCGGATCCGTGATCCGCCGCACCGCGGCCACCACACGCTTGTAGTTCGCCAGCGGCTCACCCATGCCCATGAAAACGATGTTCGACAGCCGGCCGGGACCACCGGGCATCGCCCCGTCGCGCATGACCGCCGCCGCCGAACGGACCTGGTCCACGATCTCCGCCGTCGACAGGTTCCGGTCCAAGCCGCCCTGGCCGGTCGCGCAGAAGGGGCACGCCATGCCGCAGCCGGCCTGGCTCGAGATGCACAGCGTGGCGCGGTCCGGGTAGCGCATCAGGACGCTCTCCAGCAGCGTGCCGTCGTGCGCGCGCCACAGCGTCTTGCGCGTCGCGCCCTTGTCGGCCTCCAGCGCGCGGACCTCGGTCAGCAGCGTCGGCATCAGCTCCTCGACCAGGCGAGAGCGCGACGCCGCCGGGATGTCGGTCATCTCCGCCGGGTCGACCGTCAGGCGCGAGAAGTAGTGGTTCGACAGCTGCTTCGCGCGGAACGGCTTCTCCCCCAGCTCGGCCACCGCGGCCGCGCGGTCGGCCACCGAAAGGTCGGCGAGGTGGCGCGGCGGCAGGCCGCGCTTGGGGGCGTCGAAGACAAGCGGAAGGGCAGTCATAACCCACCCAGTGTCCCACGCGGCATCCGGCACCCCCCAGGCCACCCGGACGGCTGTTCCCCAGGTCACGGCCGAGCGGAAACCCGGCTGCGGGCCACGACGGGTTCTGGGAGGCTCGCCGGGTGAAGATCCTGTTCGCGACCGCGCCCGGCTACGGGCTGACGCTCCCGCTCATCCCCCTGGTCTGGGCCGCGCGGGCCGCCGGGCACGAGGTCCTGCTCGCGACGTCGGCCGAGATGGTCGACGCCGGCGCGCGGGCCGGGCTGCCGACCTTCGACGTCTTCCCGGAGCGGGACGTCTGGACCGACCTGATGGACACCGTCGCCGGTAAACCCGAGGACGAGTTCCCCGAGGAGTACCGGCTGGCCAGGCGGGCGGGCAACCCGTTCGCGTTGTTCACCGTGACCATGACCGAGGGCACGATCGAGGCCGGCCGGCTGTTCGGCGCCGATCTGGTCGTCCACACCTCCGACCACCCCGCCGGGATGCTCGCGGCCGAGGCCCTCGCCGTGCCGGCGCTGGAGGTCGGCAACCGGATCTCGTGGTCGGTGCGCGACGCCAGCTGGCGGGCGGAACACCACGTCTTCGGCGAGGACGAGGTCAGCGCCCTGATGCGGAAGAAGCTCGGGATCGGCGACGCGAAACCGCACCTGCTCGCCCGGGTCGACCCGCGCGCGCCCAGCATGGGCGGGCTGGCCGCCGGCGAGGAGCACCCCGACGAGCGCGACGGCGTCCCGTGGTGGCCGATGCGGTTCGTGCCCTACAACGGCGGCGCCGTCGTCCCGGACTGGGCGCTGCGCCGCCCGGAGCGTCCGCGGATCGCCGTCACGCTGGGCACGGTGGTGCCGGTGATGTCCGGGGTCAGCAGCCTGGCCGTCGTGCTGGAGGCGCTCGGCGCGCTGGACGTCGAGGTCGTGCTCGCCGCCGGGACCGCGGACCTGACCGAGCTCGGCGAGCTGCCGGCGAACGTGCGCTCGGTCGGTTACCTCGCGCTGTCGGCGTTCCTGCCGTCCTGCTCGGCGATCGTGCACCACGGCGGGTCGGGCACCACGGCCGCGCCGCTGTTCTACGGGGTCCCGCAGCTCGTGCTGCCGTCCTTCGCGGACAACCCGCTCTCCGCGCAGCGCGTCGCCGACCGGGGCGTCGGCCTCACCCACGATCCGGCCACGGTGGACGCCGCCACGGTGCGGGCGCTCGTGGAACGGCTGCTCACCGAGGACGGCTTCCCGACGGCGGCCCGTGAGGTCGCCGCGGAGATGGCCGGCCAGCCCGGCCCCGCCGACGTCCTGGCGCGCGCGGTCGCCGCACTGGGCTGACCCGGGTGGGTGAACACACCTGAACGGACCGCCCTAATCTGACCGGGATTCACAGCGAACCGGACGGGCCGTTCGTGAGTCCAAGGACGGACGAAAGAGGTGAGCCCGTGCGGAGCCGTTCCTTCCGGCGCAGTGTCCTGGCCGTTTCGGTGGTGCTGAGCGCCGCCGCCTGCACGACGTCGACGGCCGGTCAGCCCCAGGCGGTGCCGACCGTGACGGCGGCCGCCCCCGCGGGGGACCGGATCGACGTCGGGACCATGCACGTCACGCTCCCGCAGGGCGCGAAGTACACCGCGCACAGCCAGGACGGCCTGCTCGACGGCTGCCTCACCGAAGGCACCGTGGTCTGCGAAGCGCGGCTGCTGGACCTGCGCGAAGCCACTTCGGACCCCAATGCGCCCATCAACCTGCCGAGCGCGAAGCGGCCCTTCGGCTGGTACACCGGCACCGACGTGCCGACGTGCATCACCGCCGCGTCGCCGCCCGGGGAGGCCTCGGTGGCGACGGGCAGCAACCTCGTCGAGTCCGGGTTCAAGCCGGTCGGGACCAAGAACGCGGAGTACGGCGCGTGGCAGGTCAGCTGCGAGGACACGACGCAGAACAACAAGGTCCGCATGTGGTGGCTGCCGACGAGCAAGATCCTCGTCGTCGAGTACGGGTCCTTCGAAGGCTGGGACGCCAAGATGGACACGCTGCTCTCCGGCGCCACGTTCTCCTAGCCGGCCACGTCCAGCGCCGCGCGGATGATCGCGTCGGTGTCGATGCCGTGGTGGCGGTAGACCTCCTCCAGGGACCCGGACTGGCCGAAGCCGGTGACCCCCAGGGTCGCCGACGGGACGCGGTTGATCCCGGCGAGGAAGGCCAGCGTGTGCGGGTGCCCGTCGAGGACCGTGACCAGCGGGCAGGCCCGCGAAGCCGGGAAGACCTGGTCGAGGATCCAGCTGTCGCCGCTCCCCTGCCCGGCCCGCGCGCGTGTCGCCTCGAACAGCAGGCCCGGGCTCGTCACGCAGACGACGTCCGCCTCGACGCCGACCTGCGCGAGCCGCTCGGCCGCCGCGAGGGTGTCCGGCAGCAGCGCGCCCATCGCCGCGAGCGTGACGACCGGCGCGGAAGCCCGGCGCAGCAGGTACGCGCCCGCCACGACCTGGCGGCGACGGCGTTCGCGCGCGGCCGGGTCGGCCGGGACGTCGGCGAGCGTCTGGTCGACCGGACGGGTGGAGAGCCGGAAGTACGACGACGTGCCGCCCGGCTTGCCCAGCCGGCCCAGCGCGGCCAGCAGCGTCCACTCGGTGTCGATCGCGAACGCCGGTTCGTAGCTGACGCAGCCGGGCTGCTCGATGCCGATCGACGGCGTGGTGATCGACTGGTGCGCGCCGCCTTCCGGGGCCAGCGTGACGCCGGACGGCGTGCCGATGAGGATCGACTGGCCGCCCGCGTAGATGCCGAACGACCACGGCTCGAGCGCGCGCTCGACGAACGGGTCGTACATCACGCCGATCGGCAGCAGCGGCTCGCCCCAGCGGCTCCAGGTGGCGCCCAGCTCACCCAGCAATCCGACCAGGTTCGTCTCGGCGATGCCCAGCTCGACGTGCTGGCCGGTGGGCTTCTCCCGCCAGTGCATGATCGTCTCGGGGTCGTCCTCGAACCAGTCGTGGCGCTCGATCGCCGACCAGACGCCGACCTTGTTGACCCAGCCGCCGAGGTTGGTCGTCGAGCTGACGTCGGGGCTGACCGTCACGACGCGCTTCGCCGCTTCGGGTGCTTCGCGCGTCAGGTCGAGCAGGACGCGGCCCAGCGCCGCCTGCGTCGTCGCGGTCCCGGACGGCGTTCGGCCGATGTCGGCCGGCAGTTCCACCGAAGGCACGGCAGGGACGTCCGGCCGGCGAAGGCGTGAAGCGACTTCGGTGCACAACGCGGCTTCGGACGACTCGTCCGCGAAGCCCTGCCACGGCTCTGAAAGATCCGTACCCAGCGAAGCCGCGAGTTCTTCCATCTGCGCCACGGTCAGCAGGGACGAGTGGTTCTGCGGGTGTCCCTGCGTCGGCAGGCCACGGCCCTTGACGGTGTAGGCGAAGATCACCGTCGGGCGGCTGTCCGAAATGGACGCGAAGACCTCGTCGAGCGAGCCGAGGTCGTGCCCGCCGAGGTTGCGGATCGCGGCCAGCAGCGTCTCGTCGTCCAGCGACGAAAGCAGTTCGGCCACCTTGGCGTCGCCCGCCGGCAGCCGGTCACGCAGCTGCGCGGCGTCACAGCGCAGCAGCCGCTGGTACTCGGGGTTCGGCATCCCGTCGATCCGCGCACGCAGCTCCGCGCCGCCGGGCCGGGTGAACAGGTCTTCCAGCAGCCGCCCGTACTTCAGCGTCAGCACCTGCCAGCCGGCCGCGTCGAACATGCCCTGCAGCCGCCCGGCCGCGATGTTCGGCACGACGCGATCCAGGGACTGGCGGTTGAGGTCGACGATCCAGACGATCTCGCCCAGCTCGGCCACGGCCGGGTCGAGGATGGCCTCCCAGATCGCGCCCTCGTCCAGCTCGGCGTCGCCGACCAGGGAGTACTGCCGGCCGGTGCCCGCGTCACGCCCCCGCGTCGTCAGGTAGCGGCGGGCCAGCGCGCCCCAGATCGGGGCGGTGGCGCCGATGCCGACCGACCCGGTCGAGTAGTCCACCGGGTCGGGGTCCTTGGCGCGGCTCGGGTAGCTCTGCAGCCCGCCGAACTCGCGCAGTGTCGGCAGCCAGGCCTCGTCCAGCTCGCCGAGCAGGTAGTTGATCGCGTGGAGCACCGGCGACGCGTGCGGCTTCACCGAGACGCGGTCCTCGGGGCGCAGGTGCCGGAACCACAGCGACGTCATGATCGAGACCAGCGACGCGCACGACGCCTGGTGCCCGCCGACCTTGAGCCCGGACGGGTTGGGCCGCACCCGGTTGGCCTGGTGCACGATCGCGGTGGCGAGCCACAGCACCCGCCGTTCGATCGCGGCGAGCTCGGCCGAGCCGGTCGCCGGAGCGGTCGGGGAGGTCTGGGTCATCGTCGACACCTTTCGTGCAGGAAGCGTCACCAGGACAGCACTGGCAGACGCATCGCACAACCGATGCCGCGCGGACTGCGCAGAATGCACGCCGCCGGGGGACGGCTCAGGTCTCCGGCTGGGCAGAATGCACGCGCTCCAGCAGCGGCTTCAGCCGGTACGGGACAAGCTCCCGCATGACGAGCGAGATGTTCGTCCGCTCGACACCCGGCGAGGCGAGGATGTGCCCGGCGATCCGGTAGAGGTCGTCCGCGTCGACGGCGACGACCTGCACCATCAGGTCGCTCGCCCCGGTCAGCCCGCAGACCTCGGTCACCTCGGGGATCACGGCGAGGGCGTCGGCGATCTCGGCCAGGCGCCGCTGGTCGACCTGCGCGTTGACGAACGCGCGCAGCGGGTAGCCCAGCCGCGCCGGGTCGATGCGGCGCTCGAACGACTCCAGCACGCCGCGCTGTTCCAGCCGCGCGAGCCGGGCCTGCACCGTGTTGCGGGACAGGCCCAGCCGCTCGGCCAGCGCGACCGCCGTCGACCGCGGGTCCGCGCCCAGGGCCAGCAGGAGCCGCGCGTCGATCTCGTCGATGGTGTCGGGCACGCCGCCGATCTTCGCAGACCGTCGTGAGCGGTGTCACGGGCAGGCGGTTGCCATCCGACTGTTTCCGATATATCGTGAACGTGTCGCAACAGTTCGAGAAAGGAACACGACATGCGTAGGCAACGGCACCCCTTCACCCAGGAACACCCCTTCGCCCGTGAACGCGGGCGCACTCCCTTCGGTGGCTTCGGCGACTTCCCCCCGGGCTTCGGCCCCGGTGGCGGACGCGGCCGAGGCCACGGTCCGGGCCGGCGAGGCCACGGCGGCCGTCGCAGCCGGCGCGGTGACGTCCGCGCCGCGATCCTCGCGCTGCTCGCCGAGCAGCCTCGGCACGGCTACGAGATCATCCGCGAGATCGGCGAGCGCTCCGGCGGCTTCTGGCGGCCGAGCCCCGGCTCGGTCTACCCGACGCTGCAGCTGCTGGCCGACGAAGGCCTGGTCATCGGCAAGGACGAGCACGGCAAGAAGCTCTTCGAGCTGACCGACGCCGGCCGCACCGCCGCCGAGCAGCAGGACAGCACCCCGCCGTGGGAGCAGATCGCGCAGGACGTCGACCCGTCCGAGGTCGGACTGGCCAAGGCGGGCAAGAACCTCGCCGCCGCCGTCGTGCAGATCATGCGCGCGGGCTCCGAGAGCCAGCAGGCCCGTGCGGCCGAGGTGCTCAACGACGCCCGGCGCTCGCTCTACGGCATCCTCGGCGAGGACGAGGACGAATCCTCGGCTCCGTCCGAAGAGACCGCGGAGTGACCAGGCAGGACGAGGCCGGTGGGCTTGACCCGCGTGTGCACGCGGTAGCCCACCGGCAGCGTCAGGTCGGTCTCGCGATTCCCGTTACGCTGCAAGGACTTCGCGATCGCCTGTTCGGCGATCGGTTTGCTGAACTCGATCTTCAGCACGGCTTCGAGGTCCGCGGCAGTCGCGAAACGCCACTCGGTGGCGACCCGGCGGCACGCGAACCCGGCGCGGGCGAAGAACCGTTCGACCGCGACCGGGTCGTAGTGCGGTAGGTCGGCGCGCATCCAGCCGCCGTAGGGCTCGCTGGTCGCGTCGAGGTCGACGATGAGCACCACCCCGCCCGGCCGCAGCACCCGCTCGGCCTCCGCCAGCCCGGGCTCGCACCCGGGCCCGAAGAAGTACGCGGTGCGCGCGTGCACGACGTCGACGCTCGCGCTGCGGACCGGCAGCCGCTGGGCCCGGCCCAGCCGGACATCCACGTTCTCCAGGTCCTTCACCCGCTTCAGCGCGTCCCGCACCAGCGGCTCGTGCGGCTCGATCCCGAGCACCGACCGGGCGTCCCGCGCGAACCACGGCAGGTGGTAGCCGTCACCGCAGCCGACGTCCAGCACGTCCCGGCCGGCCCAGTCGTACTCCCCGCGCAGCGCGCGCCAGATCTCGCCGCCGCTGTCCTGCGCCCGGTTCTCCAGCTCGTAATCGGCCTGGTAGTACCAGATGTTCGGGCTCGGCACGACCTCCGCGCGCCGGGACGAGAACCGCACCGCTGCTCCTTCCGGGGCCTACTTCGCCGGCAGTGATCCTCCGGCGACGAATTCTTGGCGGAAACCTTACGGATCACGCCTAGAATTCGGTGGGTCTCGGGAGGAGCACTACATGGCATTCGGCCCGCCCAGTACGCCGTCCCCGGTCCCGGCCGGAATTCCGTGCTGGATCGAACTCGCCTGCCGCGAGCAGGCCGTCGTGGAGAGATTCTACGGCGATCTCTTCGGCTGGATGTACGCCACTCAACGGGATCCCGCGACGTCCGACGGACGTTACGCGATCGCGACGCTCAACGAGCTCCCGGTCGGCGGGCTGTACCGCGCCGCCCAGGGCGCGCCGTTGGGCTGGATGCCGCACATCTCCGTGCCGCACACCGCGAGCGCGGCCGAATGGGTGGAACACCTCGGCGGCCGCCTGACGCTCGGCCCGATGCCGATCCCGCAGCGCGGAACGATCTTGCACGCCTACGACGCGTGCGGCGCGCCGGTGGTGTTCTGGGAGGTCCCGCCGGACTGGGAGTTCGTCACCGGGATCCCCAACACCTTCAGCGGCGCGGACCTCAACACCCACGACGGCGTCGCGGCGGATCACTTCTACACCAAGCTGTTCAACTACTCGAGTCACCAGATCGGCGACGGTGAATCGCTCGACTACGCCGAATGGCTCATCGAGCACCAGCCCGTCCTGTACCGCTACGTGATGGGCTCGGAGTACACCCTCGACACCCCGCCGCACTGGCTCGTGTACTTCGACATCGACCCGGCGCGCGGTGTGGACGCCGTCGCGGGCGAAGCGCTCATGCACGGTGGCACCGTCGTGATCCAGCCCTACGACACCCCGTTCGGCCGGATGGCGATCCTCGCCGACCCGGAGGGCGCGGTGTTCGCCGTGATCGACCACTCGCGCATCGCCGAAGGCTGGGGCCGCGCCGAAGTCGACGACCCCTACGACGACTGACGCCCGAGCAAAGCCAGCACCACCACGAGCGCGTAGCCGCCCGCCACCAGCCACATCCCGGTGGCGGGCAGCAGCGCGCCGACGAGCGCGACCCCGATCGCGCCGCCGGTCTGGCGGGACGCGTTGAGCACGCCGGCGGCGAGACCGGCCTTGTCCGGCAAGGAGTTCACGGCCAGCGACGTCATCGCGGGCATCGCCAGCGAGCAGCAGCCGAAGACCAGCGAGACCAGGACGAACGCCACGAGCGACCGGTCCGCGGGCAGCAGCGCGAAGCCCGCCGACCCGGCCAGCCCGGCCAGCGCGCCCGCGATCATCGGCACGCGCGGGCCGAGCCGCCCGGTGAGGCGTCCGCTGAAGAACGCGTTGAGCCCCACCGCCATCGTCAGCGGCACCATCGCGAGACCGGCCGCGAGCGCACCCAGTGACCAGGCCCGTTGCAGGTACAGCGCGAGCGCGAAGAGCGTGCCGTAGAGGCAGAAGTTGAACAGGCCGCCGATGCCGGTCGCCACCGCGAAGTTCCGGATCTTCAGCACACCCAGCGGCAGCACGGGATCGGGCACCCGCCGCTCGACGCTCACGAACACCACCCCGGCCACCACTCCCCCGGCGATCAGCGCCAGCGTCGCCGGCGCCGTCCACCCCGCGTGCCCCGACTCGATGAACCCCGCGACGAGACACGCCAGCGCCGCCGTCCCGGTCAGCTGCCCGGCCAGATCCAGCCGGGTCGACGCGTGCCGCGGAGGCTCGGCGACCGCCCGGCGCGTCAGGACGATCGCGACGATGCCCACCGGGACGTTGACCGCGAACACCAGCCGCCAGTCGGCGAGGCCGACGGCCAGCCCGCCGAGCACCGGCCCGGCGGCGAGACCGACGCCGCTCATCCCGCCCCACACGCCGAGCGCGCGGACCCGCTCCCGCGGGTCCGGGAACTGGTGGACGATCAACGCCAGCGACGACGGCAGCAGCGCGGCCGCGCCCGCGCCCTGCACGGCCCGCGCGGCGATCAGCCAGGCGGCCGAGCCCGCGAGCGCGCAGGCGATGCTCGCGAACACGAAGACCGCGACCCCGACCTCGAAGACACGTCGCGACCCCCACCGGTCGCCGGCGGCGCCCCAGGTGAGCAGGAACGCGGCGAGCGTCACGGTGTAGGCGTCGACCACCCACTGCAGCGCGGCGGTCGACGGCTCGCCGAAGTCGGCGCCGATCGCCGGGAGCGCGAGGTTCACGATGGTCGCGTCGAGGGTGATCATCAGGAAGCCCAGGCAGACGGCGGTGAGCGCGAGCTTGGCCGGGGCGCGGGTTTCGGTGGGCATGCCCCGAGTCAAACCCCCGGACACTTCGGTGGTCCACGAACCATCGCCTACGTCTGGTAGGCGGAACCTCCCACCGCAGGTCTACCGTGCCGTCATGGAACTACGGCAGCTCCGGTACTTCCTGGCGGTCGCGGAGGAGCTCCACTTCGGCAGGGCGGCCGAGCGGCTGCACATCGCGAGCCCGTCGCTGTCGCAGCAGATCAAGAAGCTCGAACGGGACCTGGGCGCGGCTCTGTTCGTCCGCGACCGGCGGCACGTCGAGCTGACCCGGGCGGGAGCGGCGCTGGTCGGCGACGCGCGGCAGATCCTGGAGCTGGCCGACGCGGCCGCGCGCCGGGTCCGCGGCACCGCGCGGACGAAGCTGCGCCTCGGGCACGTGAGCTGGCTGCCGGCCGAGCTGACGCAGCTGCTCGGCGACGTCGTCCGGCTCGACGAGTGGGTGCTGCCGTCGCACACCCAGGTCGTCCGGGTCGCCGAAGGAACCCTGGATCTGGCGCTGGCCTGGGTGGACACCGGGCGTCTTTCGTCCCTCGACCTGGTCGCGCACCTGGTGCGGATCGAGACACTGCCCGCGATCCTGCCGGGTGACCACCGTTCGGCGCGGGCCGAGGTGGTGCCCGCGCCGGCGGTGTCCGTGCTGGTGGATTCGGACCAGTCGTCGTGGCTGGCGTGGAACGAATTCGCGCTGGAATACGCGGCGGCGAGCGGCGCCCGCGTCGTGCACATCGACGACGGCGGCGTCACCGGGCAGGCGTTCTTCGACCACGTGACGCGGCTGCGGGTACCGGTGCTGCAGTCGCCGAAACGGCACACGGCGCCGTTCCCGCCGAGCCTGGTGCGGCGCCCGATCGGCGCCCCGGGCCCGGGCTGGACGTGGTCACTGGTGCACCGGCGCGACGACGACCGGCCGGAGGTCGCCCAGGTCGTCGAGCGGGTGCTGGGCCTGCGGGCGACGATGCGCTGGGACGAGCCGGGCGCCTGGTTGCCGGCGACCGACCCGCACCGCGCGTCAGCCCAGCGGCACGAACGCCGAGAGCAGCAGCCAGGACACCACGGCTGAAGGCAGCAGCGAGTCGAGGCGGTCCATGATCCCGCCGTGCCCGGGCAGCAGCGTGCCCATGTCCTTGACGCCGAGGTCGCGCTTGATCAGCGACTCGACGAGGTCACCCAGGGTCGCGGTCAGCACGATCGCGACGCCGAAGATCACGCCCTGCCAGACGTGGCCGTCGAGCAGCAGGCTGAGCGTCAGCACGCCGGCCACGACACCGCCGACCACCGAACCCGCGAAGCCTTCCCAGGTCTTCTTCGGGCTGATGCTGGGCGCCATCGGGTGCTTCCCGCCGAGCACGCCGGCGATGTAGCCACCGGTGTCCGAGGCGACCACGCCGATCAGGAAGGTCAGGACGCGCCCGACGCCGTCCGAAGGCGGCACGAGCATCGCCGCGAACGCGCCGAACAGCGGCAGGTAGGCGGCGGCGAACGCCGACGCGCTGATGTCGCGCAGGTAGCCCTTCGCGCCGCCGGGCAGCCGCCAGAGCAGGCAGGCGAGCACGGTGAGGACGAACGCCGTCAGCGCGCCTTCCCGGCCGAACGGCCAGGCCAGCCAGATCATCGCCTGCCCGCCGACCAGCACCGGGATCACGGCGATCCGGGTGTCGGCGACTCGGCGCAGCACGCCGGCGAACTCGAAGGTCCCGACCGCGATGGCGACCGCGATGATCCCGATGAAGATGAAGCGCACGGTGAGCAGGGAAACGATGATCGCGGCCCCGAGCAGCAACCCGACCCCGATGGCCGCGGGCAGGTTCCGGCCGGCCTTGGAGCCCTTCTTGGCGTCGGGCGCCGCAGCGGCTTCAGCCGACGCGGCGGTCCCAGCCTCGGCAGCACCGTTCGGCCGCGCCGATCCCCGGGAGGCTGCAGCGGCCGACCCGGCTCCGGCCGAATCCGCGGATCCCGGTGCGGCAGCACCGTTCGGCCGGGCCGATCCCGGCGCCACGACCTCAGCCGGTCGAACCGGTTCCGGCGAAGCCGCCCCGGCTGCCGCCCCAAGCTCGTTCGGCTCGCCCGATACTGCTCCGGCAGTCCCGGCCGACTGAGCCGATCCCGGCGCCGCCAAGCCGTTCGGCTGAGCCGATGCCGCCCCGGCAGTCCCGGCCGGCTGAGCCGATCCCGGCGCCGCCGAGCCATTCGGCTGAGCCGATGCCGCCCCGGCAGTCCCGGCCGGCTGAGCCGATCCCGGCGCCGCCGAGCCATTCGGCTGAGCCGATGCCGCCCCGGCGGTCCCGGCCGGTCGAGCCGATTCCGGCGAAGCCGCCCCGGCCGGCACACCATTGCCGGCCGGTCGAGCCGATCCCGGCTCGCCGGACGTGGCCGATTCCGGCGTCCCGGGACCGGCGACCGGTTCTTCGCCGGTGCCGTCCACCCGGTCCTCGCGTTCCTCGCTCACCTGTGCCATCAGACCTCGAGCAGCTCGGCTTCCTTGTGCTTGACCAGCTCGTCGACCTTGTGCGAGTACGTGTCGGTGAGGTTCTGCAGTTCCTTCTCGGCGCGCACGACCTCGTCCTCGCCCGCTTCGCCGTCCTTGCCGATGCGGTCGAGCTCTTCCTTGGCCTTGCGGCGGATGCTGCGGATGGTCACCCGCGCGTCCTCGCCCTTGCCCTTGGCGACCTTGACCATCTCCTTGCGCCGCTCCTCGGTGAGCTGCGGGATGACGATCCGGATGACCTGGCCGTCGTTGCTCGGGTTGACCCCGAGGTCGGACTCGCGGATGGCCTTCTCGATGGCGTTGAGCTGGGTCTGGTCGTAGGGCTTGATCAGCGCCATCCGGGCTTCCGGCACGTTCACGCTGGCCAGCTGGTTCAGCGGCGTCGGCGCGCCGTAGTACTCGACCACGATCCGCGAGAACATCGACGAAGTGGCCCGGCCGGTGCGCACCGACGTCAAGTCGTCCTTGGCGACGGACACCGCTTTTTCCATCTTCTCCTCGGCATCGAGGAGGGTCTCGTCGATCACGGCTACTCCCGTTGTTGTGATGGTGTGGCGCCTGGCTGATCCCAGCAGGTCTAGGCAGGTACCCCGTCGGCGGGGGTACAGACCAGGGTCCCGATTCTTTCACCACTCACCGCGCGAGCGATGTTCCCCTCGGTGAGCAGGTTGAACACGATGATCGGCATGTTGTTGTCCATGCAGAGGCTGAACGCCGTCGCGTCGGCGACCTTGAGGTCCCGCTCCAGCACCTCGCGGTGGGTGATCTCGCGGAACATCTCGGCGGTCGGGTCGCTCTTCGGGTCCGCGGTGTAGACGCCGTCGACGGCCTTCGCCATCAGCACGGCTTCGCAGCCCAGCTCGAGCGCCCGCTGCGCGGCCGCCGTGTCGGTGGAGAAGTACGGCATGCCGACCCCGGCGCCGAAGATCACGACGCGGCCCTTCTCCAGGTGCCGCTCGGCGCGGCGCGGGATGTAGGGCTCGGCGACCTGGCCCATCGTGATCGCCGTCTGGACGCGGGTGGGCAGGCCTTCCTTCTCCAGGAAGTCCTGCAGCGCCAGGCAGTTCATCACGGTGCCCAGCATCGCCATGTAGTCGGCGCGGTCGCGGTCCATGCCGCGCTGCGACAGCTCGGCGCCGCGGAAGTAGTTGCCGCCGCCGATCACGACGGCGACCTGGACGCCGGTGCGGGCGACGTCGGCGATCTGCTGCGCGACCGAGTGGACGACATCCGGATCGACGCCGATCGAACCGCCACCGAACATCTCGCCGCCCAGTTTCAGCAGCACCCGCCGGTAGCCACCTTCGACCCGGTCACCCATCTATGTCGCCTCCTAGGCCGTTCGGCCCTCGAAAAATCTTCTTCTGGACCCGACAGTGCCCCGTCCCCGATGGACGGAGACGGGGCACTGGGGATGAAACCTACGCCCGGACCTGGCCTCAGGCCTGGCCGACCTCGAAGCGGGCGAACTTCGTGATCGTCACGCCGGCCGCGTCGAGCAGGGCCTTGACGGTCTTCTTGTTGTCCTTGACCGACGGCTGCTCGAGCAGGACGTTGTCCTTGTAGTACGCGTTGACCTTGCCTTCGACGATCTTCGCCATCGCCTGCTCCGGCTTGCCCTCTTCACGGGCGGTCTTCTCCGCGATGGAGCGCTCGTTCTCGACGATCTCGGCGGGCACCTCGTCGCGGGTCAGGTACTTCGCGCGCAGCGCGGCGACCTGCATGGCGGCGCCGCGGGCGGCCTCGGTGTCGTCACCGGTGAACTCGATGAGCACACCGACGGCCGGCGGCAGGTCCGAGCCGCGGCGGTGCAGGTAGTTCGTGGTCTGGCCCTCGAAGGACACGACGCGGCGCAGCTCGAGCTTCTCGCCGATGCGGGCGGACAGCTCCTGCACGACCTCGTTGACCGTCTTGCCGTCCAGCTCGGCGCCCTTGAGGGCGTCCACGTCGCTGGTCTTGAGGGTCTTCGCGACCTCGACGATCTTCGCGGCGAGCGCCTGGAACTCGGCGTTCTTCGCGACGAAGTCGGTCTCGGAGTCGAGCTCGATCAGGACGCCGCCTTCGCCGGCGACGAGGCCTTCGGCGGTGGCGCGCTCGGCGCGCTTGCCGACGTCCTTGGCGCCCTTGATCCGGAGGAACTCGACGGCCTTGTCGAAGTCGCCGTCGTTCTCCTCCATCGCCTTCTTGCAGTCCATGAAGCCGGCGCCGGTCATCTCGCGCAGGCGCTTCACGTCAGCGGCGGTGTAGTTCGCCATTCTGCTAAATCCGTCCTTTTCAGGTACGTGAAATCCTTGGGGGGAGCGACGTCCGTGCGGCCGGGCCGGGATCCGGCCCGGCCGCACGGACAGCGGTGGTTCAGGAGGAGGCGGTCGCCTGCTCGGCCTCGGCGGGGGCCTCGGCCGGCGTCTCGACCGGAGCGTCGACGGCCGCGGCCGCCTCGGTCGCGTCGGCGGCGGCGGTCTCGGAGCCGGCGAGCAGCTCCTTCTCCCACTCGGCCAGCGGCTCGTCGGTGGCGACACCCGGCTCCGGCTTGGAGTCGGCCGAAGCACCGTTGCGGCTGGACCGCTGCATGAGACCGGCGGCCGCGGCCTCGGCGACGACCTTGGTCAGCAGCGCGGCCGACCGGATGGCGTCGTCGTTGCCCGGGATCGGGTAGTCGACCTCGTCCGGGTCGCAGTTGGTGTCCAGGATCGCGACGACCGGGATGTTCAGCTTGCGAGCCTCGCCGACGGCGATGTGCTCCTTCTTGGTGTCGACGATCCACACGATGCTCGGCACCTTGGCCATGTCGCGGATACCGCCGAGGGTCTTCTCGAGCTTGTCCTTCTCGCGGGTCAGCGTCAGGATCTCGCGCTTGGTGAGACCCTCGAAGCCGCCGGTCTGCTCGCGCGACTCGAGCTCCTTCAGGCGGAGAAGACGCTTGTGCACGGTCTGGAAGTTGGTCAGCATGCCGCCGAGCCAGCGCTGGTTCACGTAAGGCATGCCCACGCGCGAGGCTTCGGCCGCGATGGCTTCCTGAGCCTGCTTCTTGGTGCCGACGAACATGATCGTGCCGCCGTGCGCGACGGTTTCCTTGATGAACTCGTACGCACGGTCGATGTACGTCAGCGTCTGCTGCAGGTCGATGATGTAGATGCCGTTGCGCTCGGTGAAGATGTAGCGCTTCATCTTCGGGTTCCACCGACGGGTCTGGTGCCCGAAGTGGACGCCGCTGTCGAGCAGCTGCTTCATGGTGACGACGGCCATTGCCGGAATCAACCTCTTCTGTGTCGTGCGCGCCGGAGCCCTGGGACCCTGCCGCGCTACTCGGTTTTGTCGCTCACGGCCGGGAGGCCGCTCGCCCTGGTGCTCGTGCCGGTGTCCGGACCCTGAAGCGAAGGACTTCAGGGACCGCCGAACACCGTGCGACTCGCCCCGGCAGGAATGCCAAAACCGGGGGAACGCGCACGTGCACGCGAAGTCAGCCCGCTCACGCGGACCGCGGAAAAGATTCTACCCCCTGCCACCAGCCCCTCCCCCACCGGCGGCCACCGCCGGGCCGGGTTGTCCACAGCGGGGTGAGTTGTCCACAGATTCGGGCATCGCGCCCCAAGAGGCCCGAGGGTGCCGCAGGCTGGACAGGTGGAGTTGATCAGTCGGTTCAGACGGGTGGTTCCGGGTCGTGGCGCAGGGCTGTTCACCCTGGTCACGGCGGCTTTCGCGGGCGCTTTCGCGAGTGCCGCGGTACTGGCGGCCGGGCCGCTCGGCCCGGCCCCCGCCAGGCCGAGCATGGCCGGCGCGACCTCCGCGAGCGCCAGGGAGTTCGCGGCGGCGACCGGCGTCGGCTCAGTGGACGTCGCAGGGCGTGCGAGGCCGACTGCCCCTGACTCAGCCGAGGCCGCGGAACCCGCGGAGGCGGCCGGCCCCGGCCTCGCAGACGCGGCGGCGGGGACGACGAGCCTGCCCCTCGCGAATCCTGCGGCCAACGCGCCGAAGGTGACCCGATTGGCTCTCGCAGGTGTTGCAGCCAACGCGCCGGAGGCGAGCCCCTCAGCTCTCGCGAATCCTGCGGCCAACGCGCCGGAGGTGACTCGCTCGGCCCTCACGGATGCTGCGGCCAACGCCCCGAAGACGACCCGCTCGGCCCTCGCAGGTGTTGCAGCCAACGCCCCGGAGTCGAGCCCCTCAGCTCTCGCAGATGCTGCAGCCAACGCCCCGGAGCCGAGCCCCTCAGCTTTCGCGGATACTGCGGCCAACGCGCCGGAGGCTAGCCGCTCGGCTCTCGCGGATGCTGCGGCGACCGTCCCGGCGGCCCGCCCAGTCTTCGCGGATGCCGCGACGCTCGTAGTGAGCGCGCCGGACACCCGCCTCCCGGCCGCGTGGGCATCCGCACCTGGGGCGACCAACCGGCCCTCGGCCGAGCCATGGCGTGCCGAGCAGGACACACCCACGCCGAAAGCCGTCGGCTCGGCCGACCCAGCGCGCGCCGCCGCGGCCGTCGCGGATCGGGGCGCTGTTCAGACATGGTCGCCAGCGCCGGCGCAACCTTGGGCAGCCGAGTGGGAATCACCCGGCCCGGTGAGCTCGCCGTGGCCCATGTCCGGGCAGGCTCTCCCCGCGGCGGCCGATCCGTGGGCCGTGCCTCAGCCGCGGCTGTCTTGGCCACTGTCACCCGATCCGGTGATTACCCAGTACTTCGACGCGCCGGAAACGCCTTACGGTCCCGGCCACCGCGGGGTCGATCTGGCGGCTGTGCCCGGGCAGGAGGTCTTGGCGGCCGACGCCGGTGTGGTCGTGTTCGCCGGGCTCGTGGCCGGCAGGCCGGTGATTTCTGTGGATCACGATGGTGGGCTGCGTACCACCTACGAGCCCGTCGCAGCGAAGGTGGCCGCCGGTGACCAGGTGTTTCGCGGGCAGGTGCTCGGCACCGTCCTCGCCGGGCACCCCGGCTGCGCGATCGCCGCCTGTCTCCACTGGGGCGTGCGCCGGGGTGACGAGTACGTCGATCCCCTGTCGCTGACCGGCGAGGTGGGCGAGTACCGGCTCAAGCCGTGGGGAGGGGATCCGTGATCAGCTGCCGGTCTGCTCGACCAGCTTGGCGCGCAGCCGCATGACGGCGCGGGTGTGCAGCTGGCTGACCCGCGACTCGGTGACGCCGAGGACCTTCCCGATCTCGGCGAGGGTCAGGCTCTCGAAGTAGTAGAGGCTGACCACGATCTTGTCGCGCTCGGACAGCTGACCGATCGCCTGCGCCAGCTGACGCCGGTTGTCCTGGTCGACGAGGACCGCGACCGGGTCGACCGCGTCGTCGTCGGGGATGGTGTCGACCAGGGATCCGCTGTCCTTGCCCGCGGCCACCAGGTCCTCCAGCGCGACGACGCTGGTGAGCTGCAGCTGGCCGTAGAAGTCGCGCAGGTCGTCGAGGCCGATGCCGAGTTCGGTGGCCAGCTCCGCGTCGGTCGGGGTGCGGTGCAGGCGGGCTCCCAGGCGCTCCATCGCGCGCTCGGCTTCCTTCGCCTTGCTCCGGACCGCGCGCGGGACCCAGTCCTGCGAGCGGAGGTCGTCGAGGATCGCGCCGCGGATGCGCTGCATCGCGTAGGTCTCGAACCGCAGGCCGCGTTCGGGGTCGAACTTCTCGATCGCGTCGACGAGCCCGAAGATGCCGGACTGCACGAGGTCACCGACGTCGACGTGGGTGGGCAGACCGGTGCCGACCCGGCCCGCGACGTACTTGACCAGCGGCGCGTAGTGCAGCACGAGCCGATCGCGCGACGCCTGGTCCGGGCTGTCGGCGAACTGCTGCCACAGCGCCGCGATGCCGGCGTCGACGTCGTAGGCGGCCCGGGATTCCGCGGGCACGACGGCGTCACCGCGAGTGTTCACTCCGGTGGCGTCGGTGACGTGCGGTCCTGCGGTCATTGCACCGCCGTTCTCGGCATGCGGCTCAGTGTCGTCTCCGTGCTCGTGCGGATGCGCGTGCGCCGCCGGGCCCGCTGGTGACGACCCCGGCGAGGCTCCCCGGGGCGCTTCAAGCCCTGGGATGCGCTCGGTCATGGATCGCTTTCAACCGGTCGACGGTCACATGAGTGTAGAGCTGCGTCGTGGCAAGCGTAGCGTGACCAAGCAGTTCCTGAACGCTCCTGAGATCGGCACCCCCTTCCAGCAGATGCGTCGCCGCCGAATGACGCAGTCCGTGCGGGCCCATGTCCTGCGCTCCGGGCACCGCCGCGACGGCGTCGTGGACCACGCGGCGGACCGCCCGCGGGTCGACGCGTTTCCCCCGGACACCGAGGAAAAGTGCGGGCTCGACGCCCCCACCGGCGCTTTCGCCGACGATCTTCGGGCGCCCCTCCTCGATCCAGTCGCCCAGCGCCTCGGCCGCGGGGACGCCGAACGGGACCACCCGCTCCTTGCTGCCCTTGCCGAGCACGGTCACGACACGCCGTGGGAAATCGGCGCCGCCGAGGTCCAGGCCGCACAACTCGGACACCCGGATGCCCGTGGCGTAGAGCAGCTCGACGATCGCGCGATCACGCAGGGCGATCGGATCACGTTCCGCCGCGCCGGCCGCCGACGCCCGCATGACCTCTCCCGCCTGACCGGCCCGCAGCACCCCCGGCAGGGTGCGGTGCGCCCGCGGCGCGGCGAGCCGGCCTCCGGGGTCGATGGCCAGGACCTCCGTCCGGTGGGCCCAGGCCGTGAACGTCCGGGCCGAGGCCGCCCGCCGGGCGAGCGTGGTGCGGCCGGCGCCGCCGGTCTGCTGCGCCGCGAGCCACGCCCGCAGCCGGGCGAGGTCAAGATCCGCCAGCCCGCCGCCGGCCTCGACGACGAACCCCAGGAGCGACACCGCGTCACCGACGTACGCGCGGACGGTGTGCGCGGAGAGGCCCCGTTCGAGCCCGAGATGCCGTTCGTAACCGGTGACCACGGCCTGGACCGGCTCGGGCAAGGTGGCCCGGAGCCCGCGCAGGTCCGGCCGGCGGGATCGGGATGGCGGCGGCATGGATGTCACGCTGCGCGAACATCCGCCGCCGGTCAAGGATCGCCACGCGGACCCACCGGTCCGGCCGAACATATTCGACGATTTCGCCGGGAATCCGTGGTGCTCACGCGCTTTCCCTCCGCCGTCGCCAGCCCGCCTCGCCGCGGACGGCGAATCCGTCGATCTCCAATTCCGGCAGCAAGGCCCGCACGGTCCGCAGCGGAACACCGGACTCGGCCGCGATCTCGGTGTCTGACCGGTCCGCGCGCACGGCGAGCGCCTCGTACGCGCGCAGGGCGTCCGGGCCCAGCCGGTCGGTGCGGCGCTTCGGCCGGGCCGCGACACCGGCTTCCACGACACCGAAGCGGCCCACGGTCTCGAGGATTTCGTCGACCGTCGTGACCAGCGTGGCCCGGGCGTCCCGGATCAGCTCGTGGCAGCCGACCGACATGGCCGACGAGATCGGCCCCGGCAAGGCCATCACCACCTTGCCCAGTGCCCCGGCGGTGCTCGCGGTGTTGCGGGCGCCGCTGCGCCGTCCGGCTTCGACCACCAGGGTTCCTTCGGTGAGGGCGGCGATGAGCCGGTTGCGGACCAGGAACCGGTGCCGCGCCGGCGGGGTGCCGGGCGGGTACTCGCTGATCACCGCGCCGCCACTGCGGGCGATGCGGTCGAGCAGCGCGACGTGCCCCGCGGGATAGCCGGCGTCGAGAGAGCAGCCCAGCACCGCGACGGTGACCCCGGCCGCGGCGAGCGTGGCGTGGTGGGCCACGCCGTCGATGCCGTAGGCCGCCCCGGAAAAGACCGGCACCCCGCGCGTGGCGAGCCCGTGGCACAGCTCAGCGGCGTAGTGCTTGCCGTAATTGGTCGCGGCCCGCGCGCCGACCACGGCCACGGCACGATCGGCCGCGGTGCCGAGCGGGATGTCCCCGGTGACCCAGAGAGCCAGTGGTGGCACGGCATCCGTGACACCGCGCTGGGCGGCGAGATCGAGGGAGAGCAGTGGCCAGGCCGGCCATTCGTCGTCCTCGGGCACGACCAGCCGGGCCCCGGCGGCCGCGGCCCGCTCGAAGTCCTGGTCGACGAGGTCGTACGACCGCCGTGCTTCGGTGGCCTTCAGCACCTGGGCCGGACAGTCACCCCGCCGCACGCGAGCGGCGGCCTCCACCGGCCCGTGGTGGGCGACGAAGGCCACCACCGCTGGGGCCGGTGGCTCGGCGACCCGCAGCAGGTAGGCGCGGGCTCGGCGCAGTTCGTCAGGGCCTTCACCGGGCGTGGCCGCGGAGCCGGCCGGTTCGGCGCCGGGCTGGGACTCACCGGGCAGACGTCCGGCGGGCGCGCATTCATGAGTGCTCACGCCGCGACCCGCTCTCGGAAGGCCAAGGCCGCACCGACTTGTTCGGGGCCGGGGCGGGACTCGGCGTCCAGGTCGGCCAGGGTCCAGGCGATGCGGAGACAGCGGTCCGCGCCCCGGCCGCTCAGGATTCCCCGGTCCATGGCCCGGTCCAGGAGGACCGTCGACTCCGGCGGCAGGGCGAACTCGCGCCGCAAAGCCGGCCCGGGGACCTCCGAGTTCGACCGCCAGCCGTGGTCGTGCCAGCGGTGGGCCGCGCGGGCGCGGGCTTCCAGTACTCGGGCGCGGACCGTTTCCGAGGACTCCGCCGTGCCCGTGTCGTGCGCGCTGATCGCGCTCAGCGGACGCAAGGCGACCCGGAGGTCCACCCGATCCAGCAACGGGCCCGACAGGCGGCCGAGGTAGCGGCGGCGGGCCGTCGGGGAACAGACGCAGTCCGCGTCCTTCGGCGGCGCGCACGCGCACGGATTCGACGCCAGCACCAGCTGGAACCGCGCGGGGTAGGTGATCGAGCCCTTGACGCGGGCGATGCGGACTTCGCCCTCCTCCAGGACCGTCCGCAGGGATTCCAGGCGCTGGCCGCCGAACTCGCAGACCTCGTCGAGGAACAGCACGCCGCGGTGGGCGCGGCTGATCGCGCCGGGCGACGCGAGCCCGCTGCCGCCGCCGATCATGGCCGCCACCGTGATCGAGTGGTGGGGCGCGACGAACGGCGGCACCGTGACCAGCGGCGAGGACTTCGACAGCGAACCGTCGACCGAATGGACCGCGGTGACTTCCAGCGACTCGTCTGGCGACAACGGCGGAAGCAGGCCGGGCAGCCGCTTCGCCAGCATCGTCTTGCCCACACCCGGCGGCCCGGTGAGCAGGAGGTGGTGCCCGCCCGCCGCGGCGACCTCCAGGGCCCAGCGCGCCTCCGGCTGGCCGACGACGTCGGCGAGGTCCGGGACCTGCGGTGGCGCCGCCGGGGCGGGTGGTTCCGGGGAGACCAGGACGGTTTCGCCCTTCAGCCAGCCCACCAGATCACGCAGGTGGGTCGCGCCCGCGACCTCGATGCCGTCGACCAGGGCCGCTTCGACGAGGGAATCCGCCGGGACGACGGCTCGCTCGTAGCCGGCCGCACGGGCCGCCAGCAGGCCCGGGAGAACGCCGCGGATCGCGCGGACCCGGCCGTCCAGGGCGAGTTCGCCCAGCAGGACGGTGCCGAGCAAGCGCGTCGCCGGGACGGCGCCCGTGGCCGCGAGCACGGCCACCGCGATCCCGAGGTCGTAGGCCGAGCCGACCTTGGGCAGGTTCGCCGGGGACAGGCCGAGCGTCACCTTGCCGTCGGGCCAGGGCTGCCCGGAGTTGCGCACGGCGGAGCGGACGCGGTCCTTCGCCTCGCGCAGACCGGCGTCCGGCAGCCCGACGAGGGTGACGCGGCTCAGGCCGCCGCCGAGGTCGGCCTCGATCTCGATGACACGGCCGTCGATGCCCAGCAGGGCGACCGACCAGGACTTGGCGATCGGCATCAGAACGCCGCCTCGAGATGCCGCAGGCGCGGACGGGTACCGGCTTCGGCGAGGATCGTGACGACGTCGTAGCGGACGGGACACCAGCCGATGCGGAACTCGCGCAGCCAGCGTTGCGCCGCGCGGCGGACCCTGCCGGCCTTCTCCTCGGTGACGGTCTCCGAGGGCAGACCGAACTCGGTGCCGGAGCGGGTCTTGACTTCGCAGAAGACGACCCGGGTGCGGTCGGTGAGGACGAGGTCGAGCTCGCCCTCCCGGCAGCGCCAGTTGCGGGCGAGCAGGACCAGGCCGCGGTCCTGCAGGTGCCGGGCGGCCAGGTCCTCGCCCCAGGTGCCGAACTCGCGGCGGTGTCTCGCGAGCTGATCGTTGCCCGTCATCGTGTTTCGCCCCCCTCGCCGCGCCGCGACGGTCACCGAGGAGGTCCCGGTGATCACGGTGCGTGCGTGATCGACGTTGCCAGGGTGCGTGGCGGGGAGACCAGCCCCGGATCGCCGGGTTGTGGACAACCGGGGGGATGTGGACAACCGCGCCGCCCGGAGACGGCTCGGGCCGGAAATGTCGGTGCGGCGTGCTAAGGGCCCCGACTACGACCAGACCCGGAGACGACAAAACCGGCGAAACCGCGCCTGGTAGCGCGGTTTCGCCGGTTACGACGGGACGTTCAGCCCGAGAACGGGCCGTCCTCGGGAAGCCGGAGGTCCGGCTTGTCGAGCTCCTCGACGTTGACGTCCTTGAAGGTGATCACTCGCACGTGCTTGACGAACCTGGCGGGGCGGTACATGTCCCAGACCCACGCGTCGGACATGCGGACCTCGAAGTACACCTCGCCGCCGCCGTCGCGGACCTGGACGTCCACCGCGTTGGCCAGGTAGAACCGCCGCTCGGTCTCCACCACGTACGAAAACTGGCCGACGATGTCGCGGTACTCGCGGTACAGCGAGAGCTCCATCTCGGTCTCGTACTTCTCGAGATCCTCTGCGCTCATGAAATCCGCGCCCCTCCTCGGGATCGTGCTCCTGCTCCGCCGGCGGAGCGTTCATTGTGACCTACGCCGGCGCTCGGGGCATGCAACGGCAGGCTGAGTTGCGGGTCCAAAGCTTCGTCGAGGACGGCGGCCAGGCGCGCGCCGGCGTCCTTTTCCATGGCTTTCTCCAAGGCCGCGTAGGTCAGGACGACCGGGCGCTCGGGACGCATCCCGTGCGCGATCGCCGCCGTGGCGACGTTCGTGTACGACCACCGGTGGACGTCGCTGGGCCCGTGTTCGCGCAGCGCCGCCAGGTGGTCGGACGTGCTGTAACCCTTGTGCACATCGAAACCGTAGTGCGGCAGGTCGTCGTGGTGCCCGGCCATGATGCGGTCCCGGGTCACCTTCGCCAGCACCGACGCGGCCGCGATGCAGGCCACCGTCCGGTCGCCTTTGATCACCGCGGCGTTCGGCGCGGTGAGGCCCGGGACGCGGAACCCGTCGGTGAGGATGTAGCCCGGCGACACGCGCAACGCCGCCGCGGCGCGGCGCATGCCTTCGAGGTTCATCACCCGGATGCCGTAGAGGTCGACCTCGGCGGTCGGGATGACGATCACCGAGTAGTCGACGGCCCGGGCGAGGACCAGGTCGTAGACCCGGTCCCGCGCCTTGGCCGTCATCAGTTTGGAGTCCGTCAGCTCGGTGAGCTTCGCCGCGTCGCCCTGTTTGAGCACGCAGGCCGCGACCACCAGGGGCCCCGCGCACGCGCCGGCTCCGGCTTCGTCCACACCGGCGACCGGGCCGAGGCCACGGCGGTCGAGTGCGCCCTGCAGACCCCAGAAGAGGTCGCCGCGCACCACGGCCCGCGGCGGCCGGATCGGCTCGGCCGCGGTGAGGGGAACGGGAAGTGTCAAGGCTGCATCACCCGTCTGCCGGCACGGTCCGGGTGGCTAGCTTTTCCGCCCGGCCGTCCGGCGCAGTCCGGACTTGAGCTTGCGCCCGAGGAACAACGCCGGCCAGGCCGCCGCGACCCCGGCGCCGAGCGGGAGACCGCTCTGCCACGCCGGCGCGCCGAGCGCCACCGGCTGGGCCGATTCCTGCGGGTTGTGGTCGGTGATACCGCCCCACCGGCCCGGCGGCAGGACGATGATCCGCGCCTTGCCGATGATGTTGTCCACCGGGACCGCGCCGTTCACGCCGCCGCCGCCCTGGAACCGCGAGTCGTCGGAGTTGTTGCGGTTGTCGCCCATGACCCAGACCATGCCCGCCGGAACCTTGACGGGCTCGAAGGTCTTCTCGTTCTGGTTGGACGGGTCTTCCCAGTGGACGTACGGCTCGTCGAGCGCCTTGCCGTCCACGATCACGCGGCCCTGCGGGTCGCAGCACTGGACGGTCTGGCCGCCGACCGCGATCACCCGCTTGACGAAGTCGCGCTCGTCCGGCGGGGCGAACCCGACCAGCGAGCCGAGGCCGCGGAGACCGCGGACCACGATGTTGCTCGACTCCTGCGGCGGGATCTCGTTATTGATCCACGCCTGCGGGCCCTTGAACACGACCACGTCGCCCGGACCGGGCTCGGTGAAGTCGTAGGTGACCCGGTCGACGAGGATCCGGTCACCGGTGCATCCGGGGCACCCGTGGAGAGTGGCCTCCATCGATCCCGAGGGGATCATGAAGACCTTCGCCAGGAATGTCTGGATCAGGATCGTGAGCACCAGGGCGATCACGAGCAGGATCGGCAGTTCCTTCCAGAACGACCGTTTCTTGGCGGGCTTGGCTCGCCTGCGGCGGGCGCCCCCGCGCTCCTCGGAACGGGACAGCCGGGGCTGTTCCTCCTCGGAGCGATCGGGGTCATCCTGAGAAGCGTTCTGGGACACGGGTTCGACCACGTCGTCAGGCTACCGGTAACCGGGTTGTGACTCAGTTAGCCGAGGCCGTCTCGCGGTTCTCGCGGCGCTCCTTGATCTTGGCCTTCTTGCCGCGCAGGTCGCGCAGGTAGTACAGCTTCGCGCGCCGCACGTCGCCGCGCTTGTGGACCTCGACCTCGGCCACGTTCGGCGAGTGCACCGGGAAGGTGCGCTCGACGCCGACACCGAAGGAGACCTTGCGAACGGTGAAGGTCTCCCGGATGCCCGCGCCCTGACGGCGGATCACGACGCCCTGGAAGACCTGGTTGCGCTCACGGTTGCCCTCGATGACGCGGACGTGCACCTTGAGCGTGTCGCCCGGGCGGAAGGCCGGGATGTCGGAACGCAGCGACTGCTTGTCCAGCGCGTCCAGGGTGTTCATCGGTGGTCCGTCCTCGTCTTCGTATGGCTTGCGTACACATCCCCGGGCGCGCAACTGTCAAGCTGCGGGCGACCCAGGGGGCTGAGGCGAGCTGGTGGACGAGCAGGTCCACTCACGCCAACCTGTCAAGTATTACAGACGCGGCCACGAGTCGGACAACCGGCCTACGCCTGCTCGGGATCCAAGCCCTCCAGGACCCCGCGATCGTGCTTGCCGAGGCTGCCTTCCGGCAGCGCGGCGAGAAGATCGGGGCGGCGGCGAGCGGTGCGCTCCAGGGCCTGGTCACGCCGCCAGCGGTCGATCAGGGCGTGGTTCCCGGACCGCAGCACGTCGGGCACGGCCAGCTCCCGCCACACCTCGGGCCGGGTGTAGCTGGGCCCTTCGAGCAGGCCGTCGGAGAACGAGTCCTCGGCGGCCGAGCGGACGTTGCCGAGCACCCCGGGCAGCAGCCGGACGACGGCCTCGACCATGACGAGCACCGCCGCTTCGCCGCCGACCAGGACGTAGTCGCCGATCGACACCTCGTCGACCGGCATCCGGCGGGCGGCGTCGTCGACGACGCGCTGATCGATGCCCTCGTAGCGGCCGCACGCGAAGACCAGGTGCTTCTCCTCGGCGTACGCGTGCGCGAGCTCCTGGGTGAACGGCCGGCCTGCCGGCGTCGGCACGACCAGCCGGGTCTCCGGACGGCAGACGTCGTCCAGCGCCGGACCCCAGATCTGCGGCTTCATGACCATGCCGGGGCCGCCGCCGTACGGCGCGTCGTCGACCGCGCGGTGGACGTCGTGGGTCCATTCGCGCAGGTCGTGCACGCCGACCTCGATGAGGCCGCGGTCGATGGCCCGGCCCAGCAGCGCCGCGCGCAGCGGGTCGAGGTATTCGGGGAAGATCGTGACGACGTCGATCCGCATCTCAGGCGTCCAGCAGCCCTTCCGGCGGGTCGAGCACGACCCGGCCGCCGGCGATGTCCACGGTCGGGACGATCGCCAGGACGAACGGCACCAGCACCTCGCGGCCGTCGACGTCCAGTTCCAGCAGCTCGCCCGCGGGCGAGTGGACGACCTCGACGACCGTGCCGACGGGCGTGCCGTCGAGCAGCTCGGCCCGCAGGCCGGCCAGCTCGTGGTCGTAGAACTCGTCGGGGTCGCCGGTCGGCGGCAGCGCGTCGGTGTCGACGAGCAGGAGCGCGCCCCGCAGCGTTTCGGCGACGTCGCGGGTCAGGACCTCCTCGAAACGCACCAGCAGCCGCCCGCTGTGTTCGCGGGCGGCTGCGATGGTGAGTTCCCTTTTGCTGCCGTCGCGCAGCTTCGTCGTGACGGCCGCACCGACCTTGAACCGCTCTTCCGGCGAATCCGTGCGCACGTCCACCGCGAGTTCCCCGCGGATTCCGTGTGCCTTGGCGATGCGGCCTGCTACGACGTCCATCCGACCGTTCTCCGTGCCCGGATCAGCGGTCGGTGTCGACGACGTCCACGCGGACGCCGCGGCCACCGATGCCGCCCATGACGGTGCGCAAGGCGGTCGCGGTGCGTCCGCCCCGGCCGATCACCTTGCCGAGGTCGTCGGGGTGCACGTGCACCTCGAGCGTGCGGCCACGACGTGTGGTCAGCAGCTCGACCCGGACCTCGTCCGGGTTGTCGACGATCCCGCGCACCAGGTGCTCGAGGGAATCAGCCAGAAAGCTCACTCGGCCTTCTCACCCTCGGTGGCTTCGGCCTTCTCGGCCTCGGCCTTCTTGGGGGCCGACTTCTTCTTCGGCGTGGTGGCCTCGGTGGTGGGCTCCTCGCCCGCCGCGGCCAGGGCCGCGTTGAACAGGTCCTGCTTGGACGGCTTCGGCTCGGCCACCTTCAGGGTGCCCTCGGCGCCCGGCAGGCCCTTGAACTTCTGCCAGTCACCGGTGATCTCGAGGAGACGCTGGACCGGCTCGGTCGGCAGCGCGCCGACACCCAGCCAGTACTGGGCGCGCTCGGAGACGACCTCGATGAGGCTCGGCTCCTCCTTCGGGTGGTACTTGCCGATCGTCTCGATGGCCTTGCCATCCCGGCGGGTGCGCGCGTCGGCGACGATGATGCGGTAGTACGGCGCACGGATCTTGCCGAGGCGCTGCAGCTTGATCTTGACGGCCACGGGTGTGGGTACTCCTCAAATCTCTCTGGTGCTGGGGTGGGCGCACGCGGTCCGAGTGGGGACACGGACGCGGGCACCCGAAGGTCACAGCTTTCGCGCGGTGAGAGGGTCCGGCGGAAGCAGGCAGTGCACCATTCTGCCAGATGGGGTCCGAGGCCCGTGAAAGCGGCCCTGGAAGAAGCCCCTCGAAGCGGCTTCAGAAAGAGGCGACCCCGAGTGCGCCGAGCAGGATGGTGAGCGCCGGCAGGAAGTTGTTCACCTGGTGCGCGACGATGCTCGCCGGCAGCCGACCGGTGACGAGCCGCGCCAGCCCGATCGGCACCGCGATGACCAGCAGCAACGTGGTCCGCAACGGCTCGAGGTGACTGGCCGCGAACACCGCCGTGCACAGCAGGAACGCGGCGAAGCGGCCCCAGCGCTCGCTGCGCCACTGCAGCCGCTCGGCGGCGCCCCAGAGCAGGCCGCGGTAGATGATCTCTTCGCAGATCGGGCCGAGCAGCCAGAGGTAGACGAACATCACGACCGCCGCCGACACCGACATCCGGCGATCCTCGACGAGCGCGCTGATCGCGGACGTCGCGTTGGCGTCGCCGACCAGCTGCGTCCAGAGGTACGCGGCGACGGTCGTGAAGACGAGGCCGATGCAGCCGTACTTGAACCCGACCCGCACGTCCGACCAGCGCCACTGCAGCCGCAGGTCGGCGAAGGGCCCGTTGCCGCGCACGTAGGTGACCAGCACCGCGACGCCGGCGGCGATCATCGTCGGCAGCATGGTGCCCAGCAGCACGACGCGGATCGGCAGCGGACCGGGGCCGGTGTCACCGACCAGCACGGACACGAACGCGGCCGACGCGAGCAGCACGACCTCGACGAGCAGGAACGCCCCGAAGCCCCAGCGGTGAGTGGGCGCAGGCTCCAGGAACGCCGCGGCGGCGGGCTCCGGCGGGTCTTCGGGGGGCGGCAGCGCGTCCGGAAGGGGTTCCCGAGGCTGGGAAGTGGTCACGCCTGCCCTCCGCGGTCGCTCGGCTCCTGCCCCGAGCCTAGCGGCCGGAATGTGATCGCACAGTATCCGTCCAACTACTGTCCACGATCTTCGCAAGCCCTCAGTGCGCGACGAACAGGAGCACGGCGGGCGGCAGGTTGTTGGCCGCGTGCGCGATCACACCGGCGCTCACCCGGCCGGACAGGTGCCGGGCCAGCCCGATCGCGATGCCCTGGCCGAACAGCGCGATCGTGCGGGTCGGCTCGCCGTGCAGCTGGGCGAACACGAGCGCGGTGAGCACGAGCACCGCCCAGGACGGGATCCGGTGGAACGACAGCGCCTTCCAGAGCGTGCCGCGGACCAGCAGCTCCTCGGTGAGCGGCGCGCCGGCGATGACGATCACCGCGGCCAGCACGAGCCAGACCGTGTCGCCGTCGAAGGTGTCGGCGAGGTCGGTGAGCGGGCTGTCGGAGACGTCGTCGGCGCCGTAGACCGCGATCAGGACCAGGTTGAGCAGGTAGCCGACGACCAGCGCGAGCGCGCCGCAGGCGAGGCCGATCCGGACGTCGCGCCAGGTCGGCGTGAGCCCGAAGTCGGTGCGCAGCCCGTGCCCCCAGAGCCAGGAGCCGACGGCCGGGCCGAGACCGAGCAGCAGGTTGGGCACGAAGGCCAGCAGCAGGAGCGGGCCGATGTCACGCAGCTCGAGCGGGTCGAATCCGCCGACGTTGCGGTTGACCCCCGCGGCGATGGCGAGGTTGATCAGGTAGTAGCCGGCGATCCCGGCGAAGAACGCCACGAAACACCAGTGCGCCCCCAGTACGCGCCGTGCGCCGTCGTCGTCCGTCACGCGCCCAACGCTAAAGTGCCGGTCCCGCAAGGAAAACAGCGGGGGTCTACCCGTAGACGACGCCGCCGAGCACGATGTGCGCCGGATGCCGCAGGACGCCGAGGTCGTCACGCGGGTCGCTCGGGTAGACGAGCAGGTCGGCGGGCGCGCCGTCGGTGATGCCGGGATGACCGAGCCAGTCGCGGGCGGCCCAGGACCCGCTCGCGAGGGCCTGTTCCCGGGTCATGCCCGCGCGGTGGAGGGCTTCGATCTCGTCGACGAGCCGGCCGTGCTCGACGAGGCCGCCGGCGTCGCTCCCGGCGAAGACGCGCACCCCCGCTTCGATCGCCGTGGCGACCATCTCGCCGACACCGGCGTGCAGGGCGCGCATGTGGGCCGCGTAGGCCGGGTACTTGCCCGCCTTGTCCGCGATGCCCGGGAAGTTCTCGATGTTGATCAGGGTGGGCACCAGCGCGACGTCGCCAGCCGCCAGCTCCGCGAGCTGGCCGGCGCTCAGGCCGGTGCCGTGCTCCAGGCAGTCGATGCCGGCCGCGATCAGTCCGGGCAGCGCGGCTTCGCCGAACACGTGCGCGGTGACGCGGGCGCCGTGGTCGTGCGCGACCTTCACGGCTTCGGCCAGGACGTCGTCCGGCCACAGCGGCGCGAGGTCACCCTCGCCGCGGTCGATCCAGTCCCCCACCAGCTTGACCCAGCCGTCGCCGTCCTTCGCCTGCTCGGCGACGGCGGCGGGCAGCTGCGACGGGTCGTCCAGCTCGATGCCGAGACCCGGGATGTAGCGCTTCGTCAGGGCGAGGTGCTGCCCGGCGCGGATGATCGTCGGCAGGTCGGCGCGCCGCTGCAGCGGCCGGACGTCGATCGGCAGGCCGCAGTCGCGGATCAGCAGCGTGCCCGCGTCGCGGTCGGTGAGCGCCTGCTCGGCCGCCTCGTCGAGCGAGACGGGCCCGTGGACGCCGATGCCGGGGTGGCAGTGCGCGTCGACCAGCCCGGGCAGCAGGAAGACGTCACGGCCCAGCGTCTCGGCGCCGGGCACCGGCTCGAACGAGATCCGGCCGCCGGTGATCCAGAGTTCCCCGGACTCGCCGCCGGGCAGGATCACCCCGGCGGCGTGGAGCGCGGTGCTCAATTGTCCTTGGGGTTCTTCGGCAGCTTGAACTTCGACGGGTCGAAGCCGGGGGCGTCGTTCAGGCCGCCGAGCTTGGACAGGTCGGGCATCCCGCCGGGCATCTGACCGCCCGGGGGCAGCATCGGCATACCGCCGGGGAAGCCGCCGCGGACCTTGGGCTGCGTCGGGCCGCGACCCTTCTTGCCCTTCTTGCCCTTGCGCGACTTGGAGCCGCCGCCCCCGCCGCCGAAGCCGAACCGGCCGGCCATCTGGGCCATCATCTTGCGGGCCTCGAAGAACCGGTTCACCAGGTCGTTGACCTCGCGGACGGAGACGCCGGAGCCGTTGGCGATGCGCAGCCGGCGCGAGCCGTTGATCATCTTCGGGTCGTCGCGCTCGGCCGGGGTCATGCCGCGGATGATCGCCTGCAGCTTGTCCAGGTGCTTGTCGTCGACCTGGGCGAGCTGGTCCTTCATCTGGCCGGCGCCGGGCAGCATGCCCAGCAGGTTGCCGATCGGGCCCATCTTGCGGACCGCGAGCATCTGCTCGAGGAAGTCCTCCAGCGTCAGCTGGCCGCTGGAGAGCTTCGCGGCGGCCTTCTCGGCCTGGTCCTGGTCGAAGGCCTGCTCGGCCTGCTCGATCAGGGTCAGCATGTCGCCCATGCCGAGGATCCGCGACGCCATCCGGTCCGGGTGGAAGGTGTCGAAGTCCTCGAGCTTCTCGCCGTTGGAGGCGAAGAGGATCGGCTGGCCGGTGACCTCGCGGACGGACAGTGCGGCACCACCGCGGGCGTCACCGTCGAGCTTGGTGAGCACGACGCCGGAGAAGCCGACGCCGTCGCGGAAGGCCTCGGCCGTGGTGACGGCGTCCTGGCCGATCATCGCGTCGACGACGAACAGGGTCTCGTCCGGCTGCACGGCGTCGCGGATGTCCGCGGCCTGCTTCATCAGCTCCTCGTCGACACCGAGGCGGCCCGCGGTGTCGACGACGACGACGTCGTACTGCGCGTGCTTCGCCTCGGCGATGGCGCGGCGGGCGACGTCGACCGGGTCGCCGACGCCGTTGCCGGGCTCGGGCGCGAAGGTCGTGACACCGGCGCGCTCGCCGACCACCTGCAGCTGGGTGACGGCGTTGGGGCGCTGGAGGTCACAGGCGACGAGCAGCGGCGCGTGGCCCTGCTTCTTCAGCCACAGCGCGAGCTTGCCGGCCAGCGTCGTCTTGCCGGCGCCCTGGAGGCCGGCGAGCATGATCACCGTGGGCGGGGTCTTCGCCAGGTTGAGCCGCCGGGTCTCGCCGCCGAGGATCCCGACGAGCTCCTCGTTGACGATCTTGACGACCTGCTGCGCGGGGTTGAGCGCCTGGGAGACCTCGGCGCCCTTCGCCCGTTCCTTGATCTTCGCGATGAAGGTCTTGACCACGCCGAGGGCGACGTCGGCCTCCAGCAGCGCGATGCGGATCTCGCGCGCGGTGGCGTCGATGTCGGCGTCGGACAGCCGGCCCTTGCGCGTGAGCGTCTGAAGGGCGGCGGTGAGCCGATCGGACAGGGTGTCGAACACGGGTGTGCACGCTCCAGCTGGGTCGAGAGTGGCGCGCCGGACCGGGCCGGCCTCTCCAGGGTAGTCGCTGCGGCTTCCCGGCCTCGCGGGTACGCGAAAGTCGCGCGCACAGTTAGTACACATAGGTGTACCAACTTGCGCGCGAGAACTTCTTAAATTCGGCTTTAAATTCCGAAATTTACTGGTGAGCCCGACCAGATTCAGTAAACATATGCGTATGACTTCCGCGACCAGAGCCCGTCCGTCGCTCGCCGAACCGACGTCCGACACCGACGAACCGGTCCCGCTGCGGCGGATCGCCGGCCTGTTCCGCCCGCACCGCGGCCCCCTCGCCGCGCTGTTCGCGCTGATCGTCCTGCAGGCCGGGCTCGGCGTCGTCTCGCCGTTCCTCTTGCGCGAGATCCTCGACGACGCCCTCCCGCACCGGGACACGCTGCTGATCAGCGCCCTGGCGGCGGGGATGATCGTCTGCGCGGTCGGCAGCGGCTCGCTCGGCGTCGCGACCACCGGGCTGTCCAACACCATCGGCCAGCGCGTGATGAACGAGCTGCGCGTGTCGGTCTACGGCCACCTGCAGCGGATGTCGCTCGGCTTCTTCACCCGGACGAAGAGCGGCGAAGTGCTCTCGCGGGTCTTCAACGACATCGGCGGCGTCGACAACGTCATCACCACGACCGCCGGGTCCGTGGTGCAGAACGCCACGACGACGATCGCCATCACGGTGGCGCTGATCGTGCTCGACTGGCAGCTCGCCCTGCTGTCGCTGATCGTCGTCCCGCTGTTCCTGCTGTTCACGCTACGGCTGGGCAAGCGGCGGCGGACGCTGGCCCGCGGCCGGACCCGGCGGATGGCGCGGCTGACCACGATGGTCGAGGAGTCCCTCTCGGTCACCGGCGTGCTGCTCGCGAAGACGATGGGCAACGAGCGGGAGATGCGTGAGCGCTTCGGCGCCGAGTCGCGGGAGATCGCGTCGCTGGAGCGGGCCGCCGCGCTGGCCGGACGCTGGCAGATCGCGTCCCGGGCGATGAGCCTGACGGTGATCCCGGCCCTGGTCTACTGGATCGCCGGGCTGGCGCTCGCGAACGGCGCGTCACCGATCTCGCTGGGCACGGTCGTGGCGTTCACCAGCATGCTCAACCGGCTGGTCACCCCGGCCAGCGCGATGCAGACGATCGGGCAGAACGTGGCGACGTCGAAGGCCCTCTTCGGCCGGATCTTCGAGGTGCTCGACCTGCGGGTGGAGATCAGCGACAAGCCGGACGCGGGCCCGCTTTCCGTGCGCCGCGGCGACGTCTCGATGCGCGGTGTCTCCTTCCGCTACGACGAGAGCGGATCGCTCACGCTCGAGGACATCGACCTCGACGTCCCGGCGGGGACGACCACGGCGCTCGTCGGCTCGACCGGCTCGGGCAAGACGACGCTCGCGTACCTCGTGGCGCGGCTCTACGAGGTGACGTCCGGTTCGGTGGAGATCGACGGCACCGATGTCCGCGACGTCACCCTGGCGTCGCTGGCCGCGGGCGTCGGGATGGTGTCGCAGGAGACCTACCTGTTCCACGACACCGTGCGGGAGAACCTGCGCTTCGCGAAGCCGGACGCGACCGACGACGAGATCGAGGCGGCCGCGAAGGCCGCGCACATCCACGACACGCTCGCCGGGCTGCCCGAGGGCTACGACACGGTCGTCGGCCAGCGCGGCTACCGCTTCTCCGGCGGCGAGAAGCAGCGGATGGCGATCGCGCGGATCCTGCTGCGCAACCCGCCGGTGCTGATCCTCGACGAGGCGACCAGCGCGCTCGACAACCGCACGGAGCGGTCGGTGCAGGCCGAGCTGGACCGCCTCGCCGCGGGGCGCACGACGCTGACGATCGCGCACCGGCTGTCCACAGTGGAGCACGCGGACCAGATCGTCGTGCTGCACGAAGGCCGGATCGTCGAACGCGGGACGCACGAAGAGCTGCTGGCGCTCGACGGGCGTTATGCCCGGCTGGTGCGCGGAACCGCCTAATGTGAGGCCCATGCAGCCCGATTCCGACGTCGCTTCGCCGGTCAGCGCGGACCCCGAGCTGGCCGAACTCGCGCGGCAGGTGCGCGAAGGCGTCGGGCGGCTGAACTGGCGGATGCGCGCCGAATCCGACCCGAGCGGCCCGGGCCCGGCGGTTTTGGCGGTGCTGAGCCGGCTCTACCGGGCGGGCACGCACACGCCGTCGGAACTGGCCGCGGCGGAACGGCTGCAGCCGCAGTCGCTGACCCGCATCCTCGCCTGGGTGACCGGACGCGAACTGGTGACGCGCACCCCCGACCCCGACGACGGCCGGCGGTCGCTGATCCGCATCACCCCGGCCGGGCTGGCGGTGCTGCGGGAGTACAGCGTCCAGCGGGAACGCTGGCTGGCGACGGCTTTGGATTCGACGCTGTCGCCGACCGAGCGGCAATTGCTGAAGCTCGCGTCGGAGCTGCTGACGCGGGTGGCGGACGCCTGAAGGCTGCCGCGGAGACCCTCGCTCCTCCGCGGCAGCCATCAAGACTCCCCTCGATCACCCCGCCTCCCCGCGGCGTGACGCGGGTTCCGGGAACGGACCGCTCCTCCGTCGGCCCGCCCCGGAACCCCGGTGTCTGGACGGCACACCTCCCCAGGGGCCGTCCTGACCCCCTCACCAGCGGTTCCGGCATCCGCTGGCACGACGAAGTCTGCCGCGCACCGGCGGCCACCAGCAGTGGGAGAACCCTCAATTACCCGTGGGTAGTACTACTCAGGACGTCTTCGAGCGGCTGCGCGACGCAGCGCGCTTCGCCGTCGTACGCGCCTTCGCCGCGCGAGCCGCGGCAGCCTTGGCCTTCGTGACGGCCGCGTTGCGCGCGTCCTCGGCTTCGGCCGCGCTCTCCTGCAGCGCCGCCAGCAGCCGCGTGACGCCCTCGGACTGCTCGGCCGCCGTCGGCTGGACGACCTCGGCGCCGTCGATCTTCGACCGGATCAACGCGTCGAGGGCCTCGCGGTAACGGTCGGGGTAGCGGCCCGGGTCGAACTCGCCGGTCAGCTCCTCGACGAGGGTCACCGCGCGGCGCAGCTCGCCGGGCCGGATGTCGACGTCGGCGTGGCGGAACGGGAAGTCCGGGGCCCTGAGCTCATTGGGCCACAGCATCGTCTCCAGGAGGAGCACCTGGTCGCGCACCCGCAGCGCGCCGAGCACCTCACGCCGGCGCAGCGCGACGGTGACCAGCGCGATCCGGCCGGACTGCTGCAGGGCCTCGCTGAACAGCACGTACGGCTTCGTCCCGGCCGGCTCGGGCTCGAGGAAGTAGGTCTTCGCGAACCAGATCGGGTCGACGTCGGCCTGCTGCGCGAAGCCGCGGATGTCGATCGTGCGGCCGGGCATCGGCAGCGACGCGAGTTCGTGGTCCGACAGCAGGACGACGTCACCGCCGGGGACCGGGTAGCCGCGGACCATCTCCTCGGGCGGCACCTCTTCGCCGTCGACCTCGCAGACCCGCTTCACCCGGACGCGGCCGCCGTCGGCGCCGTGCACCTGGTGCAGCGGGATCTCGTGCTCCTCGGTCGCGCTGTACGCCTTCACCGGAATGGCGTAACTGCCGAACCCGATCGTGCCCGTCCACACCGCGCGCATGCGAGTCACCTCCGCAGCTCCAGGCTAGGCGGGCGGGCTTGCGGGAAGACAGCTACAAACGGGTGTCGGGCGCGACGGATTCGCTCACGCATTCGAACGACGGTGTGACCTCGTCGAGCGCCTCGGCCGCGCAGCGGGCCGCGATGGCGGCCTCGCGCAGCACCTCGGTGACCACCTCGACGTCCAGCGGCGGAGCCGCGGCGAGCGCGTCCGAACCGGTCTCGACGCGGCGGGCGAGCCCGGCGAGCGCGTGGGAGATGGCCTCCTGGCCGGCGACCAGCTGGGCGACGACGTCGATGAGCTCGGTCGTGGTGGCGCCCGGGCCGCCGCAGCGCAGGCCCGCGGCGAGGTCCTCGGCACACGACCGGAGGTGGGAGGCGACGACCGTCGGCGGCAGCGTCAGCCGCGGCGAGTCCTGCATCACGCACCCCCTCAGGCCGGTCCGAGCAGCCATAGTGCCACCGCACTCGGCGTCACCGGACACGACACACCGCCGCTCGCATATTTGACCGCTCGTTCTCGAAAGAGCTAGGGTTTTGATCATGTCCCGGGTCAAGGAGTTCGACGTCGACGAAGCCTGCGACGCCGCGCTCGCGCTCTTCCGGCGTCAGGGCTACGAAGCGACGTCGGTCAGTGATCTCGTCACGCACCTCGGCGTCGCGAAGGCGAGCCTGTACGCGACTTTCGGCACGAAGCACGACTTGTACGTCGCCGCCTTGAAGCGCTATGCGGAACGGACGGACGCGCAGGTCGTGGCCAGCCTGTCGCAGCCCGGTTCCGGAGTGGACGCGGTGCGCGGACTGCTGAAGAGCTACGTCGCCGACATCGCGGGCGAAGCCGGGCCCATCGGCTGTTTCGTCGTCAACGCGGCCATCGAGCTCCTCCCCCGCGACCCGGCGGTCGCGCGGCTGGTGGAACGCAGCTGGGACACCCTCGAGGTCGCGCTCACCATGGCGCTGGAACGTGCGAAGGCGCAGGGCGAGCTGCCCGAGGGCAGCGACCCGACGACCCTCGCCCGGTTCCTGCTCACCGTCCTCCAGGGCCTGCGGGTCCTGGGCAAGGGCACGGACGCGGCGGGCCGGCTGAACGCGGCCGTCTCGCAGGCGATGCGCATCCTCATTCGAGAATGATCAGACCAGAAAGAAGGCAGGCATGGGGGCACGGTTCGCGGGCAAGATCGTCTTGGTGACGGGCGGCAGTTCGGGCATCGGGCGGGCGACGGCCAAGGCGTTCGCCGAAGAAGGCGCGACGGTGGTCGTCGCGGGGCGCGACGAGCAGCGGCTCGCCTCGGCGGTCGAGGAAATCGGCGGCCCGGCGAGCGCGGTCGTCGCGGACGTCACCGACTCCGCGGACGTCGCGCGCATGGTCGAGACGGTCGTCGCGCGCCACGGCGGCCTGGATGTCGCGTTCAACAACGCCGGCGTCCTCGGCACCCCGGCGCCGGCCGGGGACCTGCGCGAAGACGTCTTCGACGCCGTCGTCGGCACCAACCTCACCGGCACCTGGCTCTGCATGAAGCACGAGATCGCGCACATGCGGGCGCACGGCGGCGGCGCGATCGTCAACATGGCGTCGAACATCGGCTCGCACGGCCGGATCCCGGGCATGGCTGCCTACGCCGCGTCGAAGGCCGCGGTGAGCGTGCTGACCCGCACCGCGGCGCGCGACCACATCGCCGACGGCGTCCGCATCAACGCCGTCAGCCCGGGGCCGACCGACACCGGGATGTCGCTGCGGCCTGGCGAGACGGACGCCGGCCGCGCCGTGCGGCTCAAGGCCGCGATTCCGCTGGGCCGGGTGGGTGCCACCGCCGAAGTGGCCGCAGCGGTGCTGTGGCTGGCTTCGGCCGAGGCCGGGTTCACGGTCGGCCACGACCTGGTGGTCGACGGCGGCGCCACCGCCTGAGCGGCCCCACCCGGGCCCGCGTCGTTTCAGGATTCACGGTTGCGCATGGTGACGTTCCCCTTTCGTGCCGGGATGGACGGTGTGCGGACGGGATTCAGGACTCGCGGTTGCGCACGACGGCTCTCCTCTCGGGCGGGACGGACGGCGGGCTCGGCGTCAGGACTCGCGGTTGCGCACAGCGGCTCTCCCTTCGATCGCCGTGACGGACGACAGCGGGGTTCAGGACTCGCGGTTGCGCACGACAGCTCTCCCTTCCGGCGCGGTGACGAACAGACACGGGACTCAGGACTCGCGGTTACGCACAGCGGCTCTCCTTTCCTGCGCGGTGACGGACAGGCACGGGTTTCAGGACTCGCGGTTGCGCACGACGGCTCTCCTCTCGCGCGGCACGGACTACGGGCGGAGGGTCAGGATTCGCGGTTGCGCATGAGGGCGGCCTCCCTTCACTGGTCCGATCGTGTGGCACCCATCGATCGCGGCCGCCCGGTGTGATGGGGTGGACGCTGATCGTCGGATCACCCACGGGAGTTGCACCGCCTTGAGTATGGACGGCGCCCATCCGGCCCAGCCCCGCGCGGGCCGTGATCGAGGTGTGCTCCATCCGGGCCAATGGACCCTCTGGCGGCAACGCGGGTCACTGATCCTCTACGTCTTCCTGGTCGAGTCGGTGGCCGTCGTCGCCACCGTCTGGACCGCCGTGAGCGTGCCCGTACGGCTCTGGGATCTGGTCGTCTTCGCGATCCTCGGCGTCCTCGGCGTGCTGCAGGCCGAGATGGGCCGGCAGATCGAGCGCGTCCGGCGGCTGGTGTCCGACACCCCGCACATCAACCTGACGTCGGTCTGGACGTTCGCCGGCGTCCTGCTCCTGCCGCCCGCGCTCGGCGCCGCCCTGGTCGTCGTCCTGTACGTGCACCTGGCGACGCGCAGCCTCACGCGGATGAAGCGCGTCCCGCCGTTCCGGACGGCGCTGAACGCGACACTGGTCGTCATCACCTGCTACTCGGCCGAGTTCGCGCTGAACCGGCTCGGCGTCCCGGACATGTACGCGGCGCTGACGTCGGGCTGGCGCGGCGTCACGGCGATCACGCTGGCCGCGGTGACGTACTTCGTGTTCGCCGCGATCACGATCGTCCCGGCGCTGACGATCACCAAGCGCTCGGTGAAGGCGTTCTTCGGCGGCCTCGGCGACAACCTCCTCGAGGTCGCGACGCTCTGCCTCGGCCTGCTCACGGCGTTGACACTGGCGACGCTGCCCGCGCTGGCGATCGCGATCGTGCCGCCGCTGCTCGTGCTGCACCGGGCGGTGCTGATCAAGCAGCTCGAGATCGCCGCGACCACCGACGAGAAAACGGGCCTGTTCAACACGACCGGCTGGCACCTGCTCGCGTCGCGCGAGCTGGCCCGGGCGCAGCGCAGCAAGCAGAGCAGCTTCGGCGTGCTGATGATCGACCTGGACCACTTCAAGCTGATCAACGACGAGCACGGGCACCTGGCGGGCGACGCGGTGCTGCGGTCGGTCGCGACGACGATCAAGAACGCCGTCCGCGACTACGACTCGGTCGGCCGCTTCGGCGGCGAGGAGTTCGTCGTCCTGCTCCCGGACATCGGCCCGGCGGCGGTGCTCGCGGTGGCCGAGCGCATCCGCGCGGCGATCGCGGCCCTCGAAGTCGAGTACGAGGACGGCAGCCACGTCCGCCTCATCGGCACGCTGTCGGCGTCGATCGGCGTAGCGACCTACCCCGACGGCGGCACGGCCGTCGAGCGCCTGCTGCAGGCCGCGGACAAGGCCCTCTACCGGGCCAAGGACGCGGGCCGCAACAAGGTCGTCGACGGCACCGCCATCGCCTGATCCACCTTCCCCGTCTCTGCCCCTGACCAGGCGACTTGTCAGATTTGCTCGGCTGAGCTAAACTTTGCTCATGCGAGCAAGAACGTTCACCGAGTCCGGCCGGCGGGCCCAGATCGTGCAGGCGGCGATCGAAGTGATCGCCGAGGAAGGCTTCGCCAAGGCGTCGTTCAGCCGGATCGCGAAGCACGCGGGCCTGTCGAGCACCGGCATGATCAGCTACCACTTCGCGGGCAAGGACGACCTGCTCGCGGTGTGTATCACCGAGATCGAACGAGTCACCGGGGCGTTCATGCAGCCGCGCATCGACGCCGCCGTCGGGCACGTCGCGCAGCTGCGCGCTTTCGTCGAAGCCAACGTCGCGCTCGTCGGGGAGCACCCCGACGCGATCCGGGCGCTGATCGATCTGGTGAAGAACGCCGGCTCGCAGAGTGACGCCGTCAACGGGCGGCTCGCGTTGTTCGAAGAGCACTTCCGCACCGGGCAGGCGGCCGGCGCCTTCGGCCGCTTCGACCCGCGGACCGCGGCACTGGCCTTGACCAGCGGCCTCGACGCCGTCGTCGCCACGGCGGCCGCGGCCGCACCCGAACCAGCCGAGCTCGCGCGCATCGGCCGTGAGCTCGCCGACCTCTACGTGCGGGCGACCGCACCCGAAACCACTGGGGAATCCGCATGATGATCGAACAGAAGTCCGAGCCCGACGCCGGCCTGCGCCGGGTGATCCGCGCCAACGTGCTGAACGTCGTTTTCGAAGTCCTCGTGCCGATGGCGCTGTTCTACGGCCTGCGCGCCGCCGGCGTGAGCCAGTGGTGGGCGCTGATGGCCGGGGTCGTGGTGGCCGCGCCGTACGTGCTGTGGACGATCGTGCGCAACCGGAAGGTCGACCTCGTCGCCCTGGTGACGCTGAGCGTCATGGTGCTGTCGGTCGTGCTGGGCCTGCTCTCCGACGACCCGCGCACCCTGGTGATCCGCGAAGGGTGGACAGCCGCGCTGGGTGGCGTGTTCGGCGCGTGGATGCTCGTCACGGTGTTCATCGGCCGGCCGGCGCAGCTGACGCTGGGCCGCACGATCGCCGAGATCAAGCGTGGTGCCGAGGGCGCGGAGGCGTGGGCGGCCCGCTGGGACACCGACGCCCGCTTCCGGCGCGGCCTGCGGATCAACACGGCCGCCTGGGGCGGCGTGCTGGTGCTCAGCGCGATCACGCACATCGTGCTCGTCTACACCCTGCCGATCGACCTGATCTCGCTGGTCACCACCGTGCAGTGGTTCGCGATGCTGGCCGCCCTGATCATCTGGCACGTCTGGTACCTCAAGAAGGAGAACCTCGATGCCTGACGTCCTGATCGCCGGCGCCGGCCCGACCGGCCTGCTGGCCGCGTTCGAACTGGAGCGTGCCGGGCTCGACGTGCTGGTCCTGGAACGCGACGCCCGCCCGACGACGCAGTCGAAGGCACTCGGCCTGCAGCCCCGGTCGGTCGAGGTGCTGGCCGACCGCGGCCTGCTCGCCGCGATCGAGCCGCACATCGAGGCCCGGCTGCCCGGCGGGCACTTCTCGGGCATCCCGATCGACTACACCGACCTGCCGACGCGCTTCCCGTACCAGCTCGGTGTCGAGCAGGTGCACGTCGCGGCGGCGATCGAGGCCCGGCTGCGCACGCCGGTGCTGCGCGACGCGGCCGTCACCGCCGTGGCGCAGGACGACGAAGGCGTCACGGTCACTGCGGGCGGCCGCGAACACCGGGCCGGCTGGCTCGTGGCGGCCGACGGCGGCCACAGCACGGTCCGGACGCTGCTGGGAGCGGCGTTCCCCGGCCGCTCGGCGCGGATCTCGCTGGTCGTCGCCGACCTCGTACTCACCCGCAAGCCCGACGATTTCGCCGACGAGTGGAGGCTGCCGTCGAAAGCCGCGGGCTTCCTGCTCCCGCTCTCCGGCGGACGCCACCGGGTGGTCGTCGTCGGCGAGGAGCAGCAGCGGCTCGGCCGCGACGAGCCCGTCACGGCCGGCGAGCTGCAGCGGGCCCTGACCTCCTTGCACGGGCCGGGGTTCGAGGTGGGCGAAGTGCTCTGGGCGTCCCGGTTCGGCGACGCGTCCCGGCAGCTGGAGCGCTACCGCCACGGCCGCGTGCTGTTCGCGGGCGACGCCGCCCACATCCACCTGCCGGTCGGCGGCCAGGGGCTCAACCTGGGCCTGCAGGACGCGGTGAACCTCGGCTGGAAGCTGGCCGCGCAGGTCCGCGGCCACGCACCCGAGGACCTGCTCGACAGCTACCACGACGAGCGGCACCCGCTGGCCGCCCGCGTGCTGCTCAGCACCCGGGCGCAGGCGGTGCTCGGGGTGCCCGACCCGGACGCGGTGGCGGTCCGGGAGGTCGTCACGGGCTTGCTCGCCGTCCCGGAGGCCCGCCGCGCGGTCGCGGCGGAGCTCTCGGGCCTCGACGTGACGTACCCGGGGGTTTCCGGCCGCGCGGTCGACGTCCCGTCCACATCGGACGGTCGCGCGGTCCTGATCGGCGCGGAACTGCCGCCGGGGTGGGCGGACCGCGTCGAGACGCGATCCGGTGCCGGGCCGCAGCTCGTCCGGCCCGACGGTTACGTGGTCTGGAACGGCGGGCCCGGCTTGGAAAAAGCGCTGAGCACGTGGTTCGGCGAGCCCGCGGTCGCGCTGGTGTGACTTGCCTGAGCCGAGTGACGGCTCGGCTCAGGCAAGACCGCTCAGGACGCCGCGGCCAGCACGGCCTGCTCGACTTCGCGGCGCCAGCCCGGCTCGATGCGGCCGCTGCGGGGCGTCACCGCGAACGAGTCGACCACCGCGCCGCCCAGCGTCGCCACCTTGGCCCAGCGGACCTCCGCGTCGCAGCGGCGCAACGCCCCCGCCACGCGGAACAGCAGCCCGATCCGGTCGGCCGCGCGGAGTTCGAGGACCACCGTGTCCGGGCCGCTCGTCTCGTCGTCGAACCACAGCACCTTCGGCGCGACCGACGCCGCGTCGGGTGAGCCGTAGTCGCGTTCCTTCGCCGCCAGCCGCTGTGTCAGCGGCAAGGTGCCGGCGACCGCGCGAGCGAACTGCTCGCGCAGCAGCGTCACCTCCGGCAGCGAGCCGAACTTCGGTGACGCCGTGAAGACGCCTGCGCGTCCGCCGTCGTGACCGCGCAGGATCGCCGAGTGCACCTCCATCGAGTTCAGCGCCAGCACCCCCGCCGCCGGAGCCAGCAGCTCCGCGCGGGCCGGCACGGCCAGCAGCACCGTGACGACCTTGCCGTGCGTGCTAATCCGGACCTCGCCGTTGCCCGAGGCGACGGCCTGGGCGACGAGCTCGCGCTGTTCGGAGTCCATCGGCTCGGGCGCGGTGAACCCCTTGCCGCGCAACACTTCCTCGCACCCGGTGACCAGCTCGGCGTGCAGCCGGGCCTTCCAGTCCGTCCAGACGCCGGGGCCGGTGGCCAGCGAGTCGGCCTGGGTGAGCGCGTGCAGCAGTTCGACCAGGACGATGTCGCTGTCCAGGGTTTTCACCACCCGCGCCACCGTCGCCGGCTCACTGATGTCGCGCCGCGTCGCGGTGTGCGGCAGCAGCAGGTGGTGGCGGACCATCGCCGACACCGTCGCCGCGTCGCCCGCGTCCAGCCCGAGCCGGGCCGCGACCTGGGCGGAGATCTTGGCGCCCAGCTCCGAATGGTCGGCGTCGCGACCCTTGCCGATGTCGTGCAGCAGCGCGCCGATCAGCAGCAGGTCCGGTCGCGGCACCGTGGTGGTCAGCTTGGCCGCCTCGACGCAGGTGCGCACGAGGTGCCGGTCGACCGTCCACTGGTGCACCGGGGAACGCGGCGGCAGGTCGCGGACCGCGCCCCACTCGGGGAACAGCCGTGACCAGAGCCCGGTCCGGTCGAGCGACTCGACCGCGTCGACCAGGCCCTCCCCCGCGCCCAGCAGCTCCACCAGGGCGTTCAACGCCTCGGCGGGCCACGGCGCGCGCAGCTCGGGGGCCGACTCGGCCAGTGCTTTCAGGGTGCCGAGCGCGATCGGCTTGCCGGTGCGCGCCGAGGCCGCGGCGACCCGCAGCAGCAGCGCGGGGTCCTTCGCCGGGACGGCGTCGCGGGCCAGCGCGACCTCGTTCCCGTGCAGCACCACGCCTTCGGCGAGCGGCGTGCGCGACGGCCGCCGCCCGAACCGCGCCTTCGGCGGGTCCACAGTGGACCGCAACGCGACGTCCAGCGCGTACGCGATCGTGCGTCCCGCGCCGGACAGCTTGCGCGCCAAGGTGAACCGGTCGCCGAAGCCGAGCTCGGAGGCGACCAGGTCGGCCTCCGGCGCGGACAGGACGTCCCGCTCGCGCCGGATCTCGCGCCGCAGCTCGGTCCGGACGTCGAGCAGAAGTCCCTTGGCTTCCAGCAGCTCCTCGCCCGGACGGGCGGTGAGCTGCGCCGCGGCCAGCGCTTCCAGGACGGCGAAGTCCCGCAGCCCGCCCCGCCCGTGCTTGAGATCGGGTTCGGCGGACTGCGCGATCTCACCGCTGCGAGCCCAGCGCTGCCGCACCGACGCCGTCAGATCGGGGATCTGCTTGCGCGCGGTGCGACGCCACTGGTCCCGCGCCGCCGCGACCAGGCGGCCGGACAGCTCGGCGTCCCCGGCGAGGTGCCGGGCGTCGAGCAGGCCCATCGCCGTCCGAAGGTCCTCCGAAGCGACCTTCAGTGCTTCGCCGGGCGTGCGGACCGAGTGGTCGAGCCCGACTTTCGCGTCCCACAAGGGATACCAGAGCGCGTCCGCGACCTCGCCGACCTTGCTGTTGCCGTTGTGCACCAGCAGCAGGTCGAGATCGGAGAACGGCACCAGCTCCCGGCGGCCGAGCCCGCCCACGGCGACCAGCGCGACCCGCGGTTCCGCGGTGTCGACGCCGGCCGCCGAGGCACCCCTGCTCAGCCAGAACTCATAGAGGTCGACCAGGGCCGCCCGCAAAGCGGACGCCCCCAGCCTCCCGTGCCTGCCCTCGAGCAACCGCTCGGTGGCCTGGACCAGTTCGCCCCCGTCGGCCATCCCGGACGCCTATAGCGCGTCCGTGCCGCGCTCGCCGGTCCGTACCCGGATGACGGTCTCGACCGGCGTCACCCACACCTTGCCGTCACCGATCTTGCCGGTGTGCGCGGCCGTGGTGATGGCGTCGAGCACCTTCTCCACGTTGGTGTCGTCGGTGACGACCTCGATCTTCAGCTTCGCCACGAAGTCCACCGAGTACTCCGCGCCGCGGTAGACCTCGGTGTGGCCCTTCTGCCGGCCGTACCCCTGGACCTCGCTGACCGTCATGCCCAGCACGCCCAGCTGTTCCAGCGCGGAGCGGACATCGTCCAGCGTGAACGGCTTCACAATCGCCGTGATGAGCTTCATGCCTTGCTCTCCTCGAGTTTCGCGGCCGACGTGGTCTTGACCGGAATGGTGGACGGAGAGCCACCGCCCGACAACCCGGTGAAGTCGTACGCGCTCTCCGCGTGCTGGGCCTCGTCGATGCCGCCGACCTCGTCCTCCACGCTGACGCGGAAGCCGCCGGCCTTCTTGATCGCGAAGCCGATGATGAAGGTCAGCACGAAGGAGTACACCAGCACCGCACCCGCGGCCGCCGCCTGGCGCCCGAGCTGCGTGAAGCCACCACCGTAGAACAGGCCGTCGGCGCCCAGCGAGTTCACGCTGGTGGTGCCGAAGAAGCCGATCAGCAGGGTGCCGACGATGCCGCCGACCAGGTGGACGCCCACGACGTCGAGCGAGTCGTCGAAGCCGAACCGGAACTTGAGCGAGACGGCCAGCGCGCAGACCGCACCGGCGATGACGCCGATCGCGATGGCCCCGATCGGGCTCACGAAACCACACGCCGGGGTGACGGCGACCAGACCGGCGACCGCGCCGGACGCGGCGCCGAGGGTGGTCGGCTTGCCGAACTTGAGCTGCTCGACCAGCAGCCAGCCGAGGACGGCGGCGGCGGTGGCGACGGTGGTGTTGGTGAAGGCGACCGCGGCGAGGTCGTTGGCGGCCAGCGCCGAACCCGCGTTGAAGCCGTACCAGCCGAACCACAGCAAGCTCGCGCCCAGCAGGACGAACGGCACGTTGTGCGGCCGGCCGGTGTCCTTCGGCCAGCCCTTGCGCTTGCCGAGCACGATCGCCAGGGCCAGACCCGCGGCACCGGCGTTGATGTGGACCGCGGTACCACCGGCGAAGTCGAGTGCCTTGAGGTTGTTGGCGATCCAGCCGCCGACGGCGTCCGCGCCGATGAAGCCGTTGAACGAGAACACCCAGTGCGCGACCGGGAAGTACACGACCGTCACCCAGATGACGACGAACAGCGTCCAGCCCCAGAACTTCGCGCGATCGGCGATGGCGCCGGAGATCAGCGCGGGCGTGATGATCGCGAACATCAGCTGGAACATCACGAAAGCCAGCACCGGCAGCGCGTCGGAGCCCGGCCACGCGACCTCGGGCGAAGTGCTCGTGGCGGCCGTCACGAAGCCGGCGAGCTTGCCGACGGTGTCGCCGAGCCCCGCGAGGTCGAAGTTACCGACGAAGCCGCCGAAGGCGTCGTTGGAGAACGACATCGAGAAGCCGTACAGGACCCACAGCACCCCCACCACGGCGAGCGCGATGAAGTTCATCATCAGCATGTTCAAGACGCTCTTCGCGCGGACCATGCCGCCGTAGAAAAAGGCCAATCCCGGTGTCATGAGCATGACCAGCGCGGCGCTGGCCAATACCCATGCGGTGTCTCCTGCGTTCAGCACATCGTCCTCCCGTGCCCTGGGTTATGCGAAGGGAGTTTTGGCGCGCGGTGTTTCACGGGACGGCTCGTCAGGTTTCACCCGCGTGAACTGTCCACGCCACGTTGTTACGTCCAGGTTTCCCGGGACCTGTGCTGAAGTGTCCGGTTGCGAAACCTCGTGGTCGAATATCCCCATGACCTCAGCCCACGGCGGGAATGACCCACTGCCACCCCAGGTCGTGGAAGCGTTGCGATGTTCGATGTGCGGCAACCCGATCGGGCTAGCCGAACGCACGCTGCGTTGCGAAAACGGCCACTCGTTCGATCTAGCCCGACAGGGTTACGTGAACCTGTTGCACGCGCGAATCCCGGCCGGCACAGCGGACACCGCACCGATGGTCGCGGCCCGCGCGGACTTCCTCGCGTCGGGCGCTTATCTCGCCCTGGCCGACGAGCTGGCCCGGGTGTGCGCGGAGGCCGACGGCCTCGTGATCGACGCGGGCGCGGGCACGGGCTACTACTCGGCGCACGTCCTGTCGTCGGCCCCGTCGGCGACCGGCCTGGCACTGGACGTCTCGGCGGTAGCCCTCCGCCGCGCGGCGCGCGCCCACCCCCGCCTGGGCGCGGCGGTGTGGAACCTGTGGGAGCCGTGGCCGGTCGGCGACGAGGTGGCGTCGGTCCTGCTGAACGTCTTCGCCCCGCGCAACGGCCCGGAGTTCCACCGGGTCCTGCGCCCGGGTGGTCTGCTGGCGGTCGCGTCCCCGGCCCCGGACCACCTCCGCGAGCTGGGCGACCTGGTCCTGACGGTCGACGACCGCAAAGAGGAGCGCCTCGACGCAACGCTCGGCGAGTACTTCGCCCGCACAGGCCGCACGGCGGTGCGCAGCACGGTGGAGCTGACCCCGGACCGGATCCGCCAGGCGGTGGAAATGGGCCCGGCAGGCCACCACCTCGACCGCGACGGCCGCCGGGAACGTCTCGAGGCGCTGAGCGAGACGCAGAAGGTCACGGTGTCGTTCTCGGTCTCCACGTACCGGCGCTTGTGACGTGCTGGCGGTAGGCACGTTCGGGTGCGCGCACCATCGCCGCCGCCCGCCGGCGCTGGCCCGTCGGAGTCCGACCTCCTCACGCCGCAGCGTCCTCAGAGTGCCCGAGCTCTCGCACCCGCACCGCTCGCCGGCGAGCCCGGTCGGCGACCTGCCCACATGCCGCGACACCGGCGGTGCCCCGCCCATCGGTGCCTGCTCGCTCCCCGAGGTCACCCCGATCTTCACCGCGCTACCCCGCCCACCCGGTGCCTTACTCGCCCTCCGAGATCGCCCAACGACATCGGTTCTACCCCGCTCGTCGGGTACCTGCTCGCCCCTAGCGATCGCCCCAAACGGCACCCGTTCTACCTCACTCGTCGAGTGCCTGCTCACCACTCGAGATCGCCCCAAACGGCACCCGTTCTACCTCACTCGTCGAGTGCCTGCTCACCACTCGAGATCGCCCCAAACGACACCGGCTCTGCCCCCGCTCGTCGGGCACCTGCTCGCCTCCGAGGTCGCCCGATCGACACCGTCGCCGCACCGCCCATCGGGTGCCTGCCCGCTCCCCATCGACGTGAACTACCCGTCCCGCCCACCTGCGCCGTGCTTTATCCGGCGCGATCTCCGCGCGCGCCCGGCGCGTCTGGAAGGGTGGAGGCGTGAAGCCCGACTGGACCGCTCCCGCGACCCTGCTCGCGGACCCCGAGTGGGTGCGGGCCCGCATCGGCGGCGCGGCGAAGCTCTACGGCTGCGCGCGGCCGGAGGTCCTCGGCACGATCTGGTGGTACTCCCTCTCCTCGGTCCTCGTGGCACCCGCGCTCGAAGGCCTGGTCGCGGGAGCTCTCGTCGATCCGGCGCTGGCGGCCACGGAGCTGGACCTGGTCGCCGACGGCCGTTTCCTCGGCGCCCGGGCCACCCGTCCGCTGTCCGGCGGGCTACCCGAACTCGGTGCGGCGTTCGCCAAGACCCTCGGCACCGCGATCACGACGATCGCCACCGTCACCGGGGCCCGCGAACGCGCGCTCGGCGCTATCGCTACCGACTCGATCGGCAACCGGCTGCTGTGGACGCCGGAACCAGAACGCGCGATGGCCCTGGCCGAGCCGCTGGTCGCGGCGATCGACCTCGACCTGCCGAAGCCGCGCTTCGTCCGTGTCGGCCGGACGCCCGCCGTCCGCCGCGCGTCGTGCTGCTTGATCTACGAAGTCGGCAACCCGAAGTGCGTGAGCTGCCCGCGCCAGACGCCATCGGAGCGCGACGCACGCCTTCGCGCCGCCCTGGGCTGACCGGATCAATCGAGGACGGCGACCTCCAGTTCACGTAGCCGCTCCGGGTCCGCTATGACGTCGATGCCGGTGATCCGGTCGTCGTCGATCGTGAAGGACAGGACGACCGACAGCCGCCCGTCGCGCACCATGAGCAGGCCGGGAACGCCGTCGACGAGGGCCGGTTCGCTGGCGCGGGCCCGCGCCGAAGCCAGCAGCGCGCCGTCGCGGACGCTGGCGACCCCGCGCAGCACGACGGGCGCCGGACTCGGCCCGACGAAGCGGTCGGCGTGCAGGACGACGTCCGGGTCGAGGAGCGACAGCAACGCCTCGAAGTCGCCGCCACGCGCCGCGGCCAAGAACGCTTCGACGACCTTGCGTCGCCGAGGCACGTCGGCGTCCGCGGCGGCCCCGCCCTTGACCCGGCGACGGGCGCGGCTCGCGAGCTGCCGCGTCGCGGCCGGGGTCTTGTCGATCATCGGGGCGATGTCGTCGAACGGCACGGCGAACATGTCGTGCAGCACGAACGCGACCCGCTCGGCCGGCCCGAGCGAGTCGAGCACCACCAGCAGCGCCAGCCCGACCGAGTCGGCCAGTTCGGCCTCCTGCTCCGGGTCGCGGACGTCCGCATCCGGCTCGGGCTGCAGTTCCAGGGGCTCCTCGCGGTGGTTGCGCCGGGTGCGGAGCATGGAGAGGCACACCCGCGCGACGACGGTGGTCAGCCACGCGCCGACGTTCTCGACGTCACCGGTGTCGGTGCGATCGAACCGCAGCCAGGTCTCCTGGACGGCGTCGTCGGCCTCGCTCGCCGAGCCGAGCATCCGGTAGGCGACCGCTCGCAGCCGTGGCCGCTCGTGCTCGAACCGCTCGGTCAGTGCATCCACCGTGTCCCGTTCCTTCCACACCAGCGTCGTAGCAGTAGACCCCGCGGCGACGACCGATGTGACACGAATACCGCGACACCCGCCGTGATCTCAGTCATCGGCATCTCGGTCATCGGCATCTCGGTCATCGGTGCGGTCCGGCACCCCGGTGGCCACCCGGCGCAGCGCTTCCGCCAGCAGCGCGGCCGGTTCGGAGAGCGGCCCCGGCAGCCGGGCCAGCACCACGCGACGCCGTTCCGACGGCCCGCCCCGCACCGTCACCACCCGCACCCCCGGCGGCACGGCCTCGACGAGCGAAGCCGGCAACGTCGTCAGGCCGCAGCCGGCGGCGACCAGGTTGAGTTTGGCAAGCCAGTCACGAGCGGTGTGCGCGATCTCCGGACGCTCGTCGAGCCCGGGCCACACGCCCATCAGCGTGTCCTCCCCCGCCGACGGACCCGCGATCCACCGCTGCCCACGCAGATCGGCGACGTCGACCACGTCCGCGCCGGCCAACGGGTGCCCCGCGGGCACGGCGAGGCACAGGATGCGCTCGGCGAGGGTCTTGAGCCGCAGTGCCGGGGTTTCGGAGTCCGGCGGCCGGAACGGCGGCACCGAGCCCAGCACGGCCAAGTCCACCGTGCCCGCGCGTAGCGCCCGCACCAAGACCGGCGTCGTGCCTTCCCGAGTCGTGACACGCACCGCGGGATGGGTACGGCGCAGCTCCGCGACGGCGCGCGGGACCAGGACGGCACCCGCGCTGGGGAACCACCCGAGCCGCACGCTCCCGCCGTCGGCGGGCAGCCCGGCCAGCTCGCGCCCGGCGGCGTCGATCTGGTCCAGCACCGCGATCGCCCGGCGCAGCACGACGTTCCCGGCCGCGGTCAGGCGGACGCCGCCGGGACGCCGTTCCAGCACCGGCGTCCCCGCAACGCGCTCGAGCGAAGCGATCTGCCGTGACACCGCGGACTGCGTGTAGCCCAGCGCCGCCCCGGCCGCCGTGAGCGTGCCGCGTTCGGCCACCTCGCGGAACACGCGGAGGGCCACCAGGGAGACGTCACCGAAGTCCATGACGTTCACGCATACCAGGGTTGCCGATCTCTCGCTGGGCGCATGGTCCGGACGGACCTAGCGTGAAGTCATGACACGTACCGCCGTGGTGACCGGAGCCAACCAAGGCCTCGGCTTCGCCCTGACCCAAGGACTCGCCACCCGCCTCGGCCCGGACGACCTCGTCCTGCTCACCGGCCGCGACGCCGAGCGCGTGGCGGCCGCCGCCGAGCGCGTCGCCGCGAATCCCGCGACACGCAGCCGCGTGGCCGGCCGCGTCCTCGACGTCTCCGACACCGACGCCGTCGCCCGCTTCGCCAGGGACCTCGGCGCGGTGGACATCGTGCTGTCCAACGCCATCGGCCCCCTCTACCCCGAACGGCCACAAGCCGAGCAGGCGGACGTCTTCCTCGACGTCGCAAACGTCGGCACCCACGCAGTGCTGCGCTCGTTCGGCCCGATCCTGCGCCCGGGCGGCAGGTTGCTCGTCGTCGCCAGCTCCCTGGGCACGCTCGGCCATCTGCCCGAGGCCCTGAGGCCCCGGTTCGACGGAGTGCCCCTCGACGACGTCGAGCGGGCCGTCGAGGACTGGCGGACCGCGATCCACGAAGGCCGGGCGCACGAGCTGGGCTGGCCGGAGTGGATCAACGTGCCGTCGAAGGTCGCCCAAGTCGCCGCCGTGCGCGCGGTGGCCGCGCAACGCCGAGAGCGGGACGTCGCCGAGAGCACTCTGGTCGCGGCGGTCTGCCCCGGCCTCGTCGACACGCGCGCGTCGCGCCCGTGGTTCGCCGACTTCAGCCAGGCGCAGACGCCCGACCAGGCCGCGCGAGCGGTGCTCGATCTGGTGCTCGACGACCTCGATCCGTCGACCTACGGCGAACTGGTCCGCTTCGGCACCGTCGTGCCCTGGCACAGCGGCAATCCGACCCGACACGAGGAGCTGATCGGCTAGCCTTGGCCCGCCGGCCCGGATCGCGTGCGACGACCGGTGGCAACGACCACCGCACGCCCGGTCCGGCGGCCTCAGGTCAGAGCACGCAGAACTCGTTGCCCTCCGGATCCGCCATCACGACGTGGTCCGGCTGCCCGCCCGCCTCGTGCTCCTGCAGCACCGTCGCGCCCGCCGCGATGAGGCGGGCGATCGCTTCCACGACCCGCTCCCACCGCGTCTCCCAAGGCACCTCGCGACCGCCTCCCGCCTGGATGTCCAGGTGCAGCCGGTTCTTCACGACCTTGCCTTCGGGAACCTTGAGGAAGCTCAGGCTCGGCAGGACGCCCTCCGGGTCGGCCAGGTACGCGCCGTCGTCCCACTCGTCCTCGGGAACCCCGAATTCGGTGAGCCAGGCTTCCCAGCTCGCGAACCCGGCCGGCGGTGGCCGCTCGATGTAGCCGAGGGCCACTGCCCAGAACCTCGCCAGCGCGCGGGGCGCCGCGCAATCGATCGTCAGACTCCAGCGCACCGTCACGGGCGCAGCGTAGCTGCCAACAGCGCCACCGCCCCCCTCGCAACCGCGATTCCTCGCGCCGTGACGTGGTTTTCGTCCAACGGCGCTGCAGGGTCCGACACCATGACGCTGGTGACCAGCGAACGACCATCGGCGGTCCGGGCCAGGTAGTTCAGGGTCAGCACACCGGGTTCGCTGCCGCCCTTGAACCAGACCGCAGGGAACTTGGCCTTATCGAGGCCCAGCCCGCCGTCGTTGAGTGACAGCGCGTGCCCGATCTCCGGCTGATTCTCCTTCTGCAGCCCGGAAAACGCCCGGCAGATGTCGTCCGGGGAGCCGAACCACTCGAGCTGGTCGATCTTCTCCGGCTCGGGCCAGGAGGTGAGGCCGGTGAGCGGGAGCCGTTCGAGTCCGGCGACCGCCGCAGGACGTGCCCAGCGTGGCAACGCCAGGTAGGCGTCGGCGCGGACCGGATATTGCGTCGCCTTGAGCTCGAACAACGCCTTGGTCGTCAGGAACGGGATGTTCGCCGACGGCCGCTGGTTGCCGAACGCGGTGACCTGCCGTTGCACGGCGTCGCGGCCGAGCCGGTGGATCAGGTGGTCGGCGGCGGTGTTGTCGCTGATCGAGATCATCTTGTCGGCGTACTCCGACAAGGGGAGCCGGGTACCGGCCGGCTGGTTCTGCAGTACTCCCGACGGCAGGCTCTTCCAGTCGTCGCGGATCGCGAGCTGTTCGCTCCACGACGCTTTGTGCTCCGCGACCGCGGTGCCGAGCGCGCCGAGGACGTAGAGCTTGAACGCCGAGCCCAAAGGTCGTTGCACGGTGTCCTGCACGCCGTGCACGTCACGGCAGCGCCCGTCCGGCAGGATCTCCGACGCGCCGAACGAAACGCGGCCGCCGAGCGCCGCGAGCTGTGCGTCCACCTCCGGCCACGACGACGGCACCGGGTCGTCCGGGGTCGCCCGCAGTCCGTCGATCAGCCCGGCCTGGTCGACGTGGAGGTCCAGCAGGTAGTCGTCCGCCGGGCCGTGGACCACCGCCTCGACGTGATCAGGGGCCTCGGTGACGACCCGTTCCACCTCGAGCCGGCCGAGCCCGGTCAGCGCGGCGTTGATGCCCGCCGTGCCACCCGCGGCGGTCACCAGGACCTGCGCTATGTGCTGCTGCAGCTCGGTATCGGACACCGGGACGCGCCCGGTGGCGTCGACGACCCATGCGAGCTGGTTCCCCGCCGTGGGTACTTCGGTGGCGTGGGCGGCCGGGGCCACCAGCGGTGCGAGGACCGCGATCACGCCCGCGATTGCTGTTTTCATCGTTCCCCCTGTTCACAACTGCTCACAACTGTTCGGCCGGCTGGATCCACAGCCCGGCCACCTGACCGTCCTCCCGGTAGGTCACCTGCACGGTCCGCTCGCCGGCCTCGAAAGCCAGCGGCAGGTGGACGATCGTGTAGTCCCCCGCCGACCGCGCGTACGGCTCTCCCATCCGCTCGTAGCGTCCGACCGACCCGGCCAGCTGCGTCCAGGCGAGCCGCAGCTCGTCCTCGCCGACCGAGGCGAGCATGCGGTCGTCGAAGTCCCGGCGCACCTCGTGCCACCGGCACCCGACGAGCTCGACCACGAGCTCCTCGGCGCGGTAGACCACGTCGGGCCGCTTCAGTTCCGTCATCGACGCGCCCGTCACCGGATCGACCGGCCGGCCGAACCGCTGGAACGCGGCCTGCCGGCTGGTACCCAGCAGGTCACCGATCTCCTGCCAGGTGTGCCCGGCCGCCCTGGCCGCATCCACGGTGTCCCGCAGTGCCGCCTCCGCGTCGCGGACTTTCCGCAACGCCGCACCGACCGCGGCCAAGGGTTCGTCCGGCACGGTGTCAAGAGTGGATTGACGACCGGAACTTGTCAAGTCATTCTTTACGTGCGTCCGCTGCCTGCGGGCAGCGCTCCGGCACGTGGCGTCGCAGTACTGGCGATTTCGTCCAGCTCCGCGACGAGGTGGCAGCGACTTGCCACACGCGGCGCATTTCATACGTTCGAGTGTAGCGCACGGAATATCAAAACGTGCTAACCTCGGCAGCACGAAATGGCCGCGCTCACCACCTGGGAGGGCGTGGCCGACCGAGGGGAGGACGGTTACGGTGAGAACCGATGAGTGAACGCACCTGGGGCTTCCGGACCCGCGCACTGCACGCGGGCGGCACACCCGACCCGGCGACCGGCGCACGTGCCGTGCCGATCTACCAGACCACGAGCTTTGTCTTCGAGAACGCGGCCGACGCGGCGAACCTGTTCGCCCTGCAGAAGTACGGCAACATCTACAGCCGGATCGGGAACCCGACCGTGGCGGCGTTCGAGGAGCGGATCGCCAGCCTCGAGGGCGCGATCGGTGGTGTCGCCACCGGCAGCGGACAGGCCGCGGAATTCCTCACCTTCACCGCGCTCGCCGAGGCGGGCGACCACATCGTTTCGGCGAGCGGTCTCTACGGCGGCACAGTCACCCAGCTCACCGGCACGCTCCGGCGGTTCGGCGTGGAGACGACGTTCGTCAGCGGCGGCATCGACGACTACGCGGCGGCGATCACCGACCGGACCCGGCTGCTCTACACCGAGGTGATCGGCAATCCGGGTGGCGGCATCGCGGACCTGGCCGCGCTGGCGGACCTGGCGCACTCCCACGACATCCCGCTGGTGGTCGACGCGACGCTGGCGACGCCGTACCTCTGCCGCCCGATGGAGCACGGCGCGGACATCGTGCTGCACTCGGCGACGAAGTTCCTCGGCGGTCACGGGACAACACTTGGCGGGATCGTCGTCGAGTCGGGCAAGTTCGACTGGGGCAACGGGAAGTTCCCCCGGATGACCGAGACCGTCGAGAGCTACGGCGGGCTCAAGTACTGGGAGAACTTCGGCGAGTACGCCTTCTGCACGCGGCTTCGCGCGGAGCAGTTGCGGGACATCGGCGCGGTCCTCTCGCCACACTCGGCTTTCCTTCTGCTGCAGGGCGTCGAGACGCTGCCGCAGCGGATGGACGCGCACGTCGCGAATGCGCGCGTCGTCGCCGAATACCTCGATGCGGACCCACGCGTGGCGTGGGTGTCCTACGCGGGACTGCCAGCGCACCCGCATCACGACCTCGCGAAGAGGTACCTGCCCGCCGGGCCCGGGGCGGTCTTCGCGTTCGGCATCGACGGCGGCCGCGCAGCGGGCGAGAAGTTCGTCGAGTCGGTGGAGCTGCTGTCGCACTTGGCGAACGTCGGGGACGCCCGGACCCTCGTGATCCACCCGGCGTCGACGACCCACGCGCAACTGTCCGAAGACCAACTCGCGGCCGCTGGGGTAGGTCCCGACCTGATCCGGCTCTCGGTCGGCCTGGAGGACGTCGAGGACATCCTCTGGGACCTCGACCAGGCCCTGGGCAAGGCGGTGGCCGGATGACGTACACCGTCGGTGCCGTCGAGCGGCGCGCGATCCTGAACCGGACGAAGTCGGTGACGCTGGTGGGCGCGTCCGCGAACCCGTCGCGGCCGAGCTACTTCGTCGCGACCTATCTGCTCTCGTCGACGCGGTACGAGGTCAACTTCGTCAACCCGCGCCTGGACACTCTGTTCGGGAAGCCGGTGTACGCCTCGATCAAGGACGTGCCGGGCGGACCGGACCTCGTCAGCGTGTTCCGGAAACACGACGACCTTCCCCAGGTGGCCGAGGAAGTGATCGACGCCGGCGCGCGGACGCTATGGCTGCAACTCGGGTTGTGGCACGAGCCGGTCGCCGACCGGGCTCGGGAGGCGGGGCTGGACGTCGTGATGAACCGGTGCGTGAAGATCGAGCACGCGCGGTTCGCCGGTGGCCTGCACCTGGCCGGGTTCAACACCGGCGTGATCAGCTCGCGGAGGCAGTCGGCACCCTAGGGAAGAGCACGCCCGTTTCCGTCGTTGGCCACGGTATGACCGAGAAACTGGGGATCACCCTGTCCGGTGGTCCGACCGCGCTCCTGGAGCTGGGTGGCGTCCGGCTGCTCACCGATCCGACGTTCGACCCGCCGGGTGATCACTCGATCGGCCAGCGCGTGCTGGTCAAGACCGAGGAGTCGGTGCTGACCGAGGAGGCCGTCGGCGTGGTGGACGCCGTGCTGCTGTCCCACGACCAGCACCCGGACAACCTGGACGATCGTGGTCGCGACTACCTCGAGACGGTGCCGCTGACCTTGATCACGCCCAGCGGTGCCGAGCGGCTGGGCGGGACCGCGCGGGGCTTGGAGCCGTGGGAGGAGACGCAGGTCGGGCGGCTCACGGTCACCGCTGTCCCGGCCTTGCACGGGCCTGAAGGAGCGGAGCAGGTCGCCGGTGACGTCACCGGGTTCGTGCTTGGCGGAGAGGGCCTGCCGACGGTGTACGTCAGCGGGGACAACGCTTCGGTGGACCTGGTGCGGGAGATCGGGTCGCGGTTCAGCGTCGACATCGCGGTGCTGTTCGCCGGGGCCGCGAGAACGAAGTTGTTCGACGGGGCCCCCTGACGTTGACCAGCGAAAACGCCGTCGAGGCAGCGAAGGCGCTCGGCTCGCGAAGGTCGTCCCACTGCACTTCCGGGGTTGGCGGCACTTCAGTGAGGGCCCGGACGTGCTGAGGAAGGAGTTCGAGGCGGCCGGCCTGACCGACCGGCTGGTGCTGCTCGAACCCGGGGAGCGCGCAGAGGTCTGAGACGGGCCCGTGAGAGGCTGGCGACATGGCCAAACCGACGCCGCTGCAGTTCCGGAACATCCTCGTTGCCCTCCTGGCGGCGGCGGGCTTCGTGTGGAGCATCGTGGCCGGCCTGCCGTGGTGGGTCAGCGCGATCATCGGCTGCGCGTGCGCCCTGTCCCTGGCCTCGGCCTACCTGAACCGCCCCGACGCGGGCTGACCGCGAGCCGCCGACGAGGTGCTCCGTACTCCGTCGACGACCTGCGAATTCAGGCTGGCGCACACGCCGAGAACTGCTAAAGCACCCGCGGGGCCAGTTGGCCGGGTGATGTGCGCACCGGCCCAGCTCGCCAAGTGGCTTGGTCAGCGCCATCGGCCAGGCCTGGCCGGCGCCATCCGCCGGTCCGCGAGCCGCGAGCCGCGAGCCGCGAGCCGCGAGCCGCGAGCCGCGAGCCGCGAGCCGCGAGCCGCGAGCCGGGGCGAGTCTCCGTCATCCACCTGGGCGCGCGCACTCCCCCGGCCCGCCGCCGCGACTTTCCTTCAACTTCAGCGAGTTTTGGCGAATCGGGCCTTCACGTTCGCGCGGCCCGCCTCCGTCAGGCGGCCGAACAGGCGCAGTCTGGCCAGGCCGCCGTCCGGGTAGATGTCCAGGCGGGCCTCCGTCACCTCCGGGCCGTCCGGTACGGCGAAGCGGTGGCGGGTGTCCGGCTGCAGGCGGGTCTTCGGCAGCAACTCCACCCACTCGCCGTACGTGTCGCGGCCGCTGATCGAGGCCCAGCCCGGGGCGTTGCCCTTGAGGTTGCTCGTGTCCAGCTCCACAAACCGGACGGTGCCGGCGCCGGCCAGCCGGAAGGTCGCCCAGTCGTTGCCGTCGTCGCGGCGGCGGGCCGTCTCCCAGCCCTCCGCCTGGTGGGCCGCGAGGCCCGGCGAGAGCATGTTGTTCGGCGATGAATAGAACATGTTGCTGCACCCTGTCACCAGGGCGCCGTTCTCCAGAGACGCCAAGTCCAGCGCGTCCAGGTCGAGCAGGTCCGGGTCCGGGATCGGGGCACCGTGGACGCGCAAGCGGGCGACGCCGCCGTCGGGGTGCTGGGTCAGGCGTACGTGCGTGTACCTGCGGGAACCGTTGACCGTGTAGAAGTTTTCCGTGTGCCCCTCCGCGGGCGCACGGTCGACCAGGGTGTCCCAGTCCGCCGTCGCGAGCTCGGCCGCACTCGGGTAGCCCGGCACCGACGCCGCTTCGACCGAGACGAACGGCGGGTAGTTGCCCTTGAAGAACGCCGTGTCGACGACTACTCCCGTGACGGTGCCCGCCAAGCCGAGCCGCAGGATCGCCTGGTCGTCGCCCGGCTCGCGGTGGCGTCGGGTCTCCCAGCCGTCGTAGACCTGGCCCTTCGGGCCGAACGTCTCGGCGCGGTGCGCCGGCGTCCACGGGTTGACCAGGTTCTCCTTCTCGGCGAACAGCTCGTCGGTCGCCCACATCACGGTCCCGCCGAAGCGGCGTGAGGCGAGGTCGGGCAGCTCTGTCCACTCAGGACGGTCAGACAACACAGCCTCCATTTCAGCAGTTCCCCCGGGTCAGCAACGCGCCGAAGGGCTCGTCGCCGGTGATTTCGGTGCCTCGCAGCCAGGTCGAGCGGACGACGCCGGCGAGCGGGCGGCGGTCGTAGGCGCTGACCGGGTTGCGGTGCTTCAGTTTCGCGACGTCGACGACAAACGCCTCGTCCGGCGCGAACACGCAGAAGTCGGCGTCATAACCCACCGCCAGGTGACCCTTGCGACGCATTCCCGCCTGCGCGGCGGGGTGCTCGGCCATCCAGCGGACGACGTCGGTGAGCCTGAACCCACGCTGCCGCGCCTGCGTCCAGATCGCCGGAAGCCCCAGCTGCAGGCTCGAAATCCCGCCCCAGGCCTGGCCGAAGTCGCCACTGTCGAAGCGTTTCAGCTCCGGTGTGCACGGCGAATGGTCGCTGACGACGCAGTCGATCACGCCGTCCGCGAGCCCCTGCCACAGCAGTTCACGGTTGGCCGCCTCGCGGATCGGCGGGCAGCACTTGAACTGCGTCGCACCGTCGCGAATCTCCTCGGCTACGAAACTCAAGTAGTGCGGGCAGGTCTCGGCGGTCAGCGCGACGCCGTCGCGGCGAGCTTCCGCGACCAGCGGCAACGCTTCCGCGGACGACAGGTGCAGGATGTGCGCCCGCGCCGAGTTCCGGCGGGCCGCCTCGATCACGTGCGTAACGGCCAGGTTCTCCGCCGCCCGCGGTCGCGAGTGCAGAAAGTCGACATAGCGACCGCCGTGCGGTTCGGGTGCCCCGTCAATCTCGTGCGCGTCTTCGGCGTGGACGATCATCAGCGCGTCGAGGGAACTCAGCTCCCGCAACGCTTCGTCGAGGCCGGCGGGGTCGAGCGGCGGGAACTCGTCGACGCCGGAGTGCAGCAGGAAGCACTTGAACCCGAAGACGCCGGCCTCGTGCAGGCCACGCAGATCCGAGACGTTCCCGGGGATCGCGCCGCCCCAGAAGCCGACGTCGACGTGCACCCGGCCCGCCGCAGCCTTGCGCTTGACCTCCAGCGCCGCGACGTCGACCGTCGGCGGCAGGCTGTTGAGCGGCATGTCCACGATCGTGGTCACCCCGCCCGCCGCGGCCGCGCGGGTGGCCGTTTCGAAGCCTTCCCACTCGGCGCGCCCGGGATCGTTGACGTGGACGTGCGTGTCGACCAATCCGGGCAGCAGCACGACGTCATCGCCGAGCTCGACGACGCGGTCGCCGGCCAACGACGCGCCGCCGGGTTCGACCGCGACGATCCGCCCGCCCTCGACGCCGACGGTCACCGGAACCTCGCCCTCGGCCGTGACGGCCCGTGCCGCGCGCACCACAAGATCCATCCGAGAACCCTTCGCCGGGAGAGATGATCGCCGCCGATTTCGCAGTACGGAACGACGGTTTCGCACAACGACACTAACCACGGCCCGCGTCGCTCGTCAACGACGGACGCGGCGCGTTACGGTCATCCTCGTGCGGCTTGAAGCGGAGTTCACCAGCGAACCGTTCCACGGCGAGGGTTCGCCACCCGAGCACGCGCTCGCCGCGCGCGACGCGGCCGTGGAAGCGGGGCTGGACACCGACTTCGGGCCGCTCGGCACCCTCGTCCGAGGCGACGCGAAGGCACTTCTCGAAGCGCTACCGGCCATCACACAGGCGGCGCTCGACGGCGGCGCCACCCAGGTCACGCTGCAGGTGCGCCAGGTCGCCACGGTGGACGACGGCGCTGCGGCCGAGGAGGAAGGTCGGCTCGGCGGGCCGACCGAGACGAAGGCCGCTTCCGCCGCCGGACAGGGCGGCAGGACAGGTGCCCAAGCAGGTGAGTCGCACGCGGCGGGCGGTCCGGATACGGCAGGCAGGCAAACAGGCAAACCGCACACAGCCGACGGTCCGGCAGGCGAATCGCACGCGGCGAGCGGCCAAGCAGGTAGGCGAAACCCGACGAGCGGCCAAGCAGGTACGCCGCACACGGCCGATAGTCGAGCAGGTGGAGCAAACACGGCGAGCGGCCGAGCAGGTGGACCAAACCCGGCGAGCGGCCGAGCAGGTGGACCAAACCCGGCGAGCGGCCGAGCAGGCGGATCGAACGCGGCGGCCGGACAGGCAGGCGAACCGCACAGCGCCCCAGCCGTCGAGCTGAACGATGCCCTTGCCCGGTTGATCGCCGACGTCGAGCGCGAACTCGGCGCCGAACTGGGCGATCTGGACCGTCCCGGGAAGCAGCGCGCGGTGCGGCTGCTGCGCGAACGTGGCGCCTTCGGCCTGCGGAAATCCGTCTCTTCGGTGGCCGACGCGCTGGGTGTCACGCGGTTCACCGTCTACAACTACCTCAACCGAGAAGTCGACTGACCAGCGCATTCAACAAAATGTTGACGGAACTCCGGCGCCGACGTACGGTCAGCGGGACGCCACTCACGAGGAGTTCCCCGTGCCGCTCACCCTCACCGACTTCAACACCGCCGACACCGGCGACGTACGTCCGGCGCTGACGGCCTGCCTCGCCGTCCCCCGCTGGGCGGACGCGATTCTCGGCCACCGGCCGTACGAAAATCTCGACGCTCTGCACGCCGCCGCGGACCTGCCGTTGAGCAGTGACGAGATCCGCCAGGCCATGGCCGCCCACCCCCGGATCGGCGAAAAGCCGAAGCAGCAAGGGACCGAGGCCGACTGGTCCCGCAGCGAACAGTCCGGTGTGGACAATGCCGACGAGTTCGCCGCCGCAAATGCCGAGTACGAAGCCAAGTTCGGGCACGTCTACCTCGTCTGCGCCAGCGGGCGCAGCGGCGACGAACTGCTGAAGATCCTGCGAAGCAGGCTCGACAACGACCCGGCCACCGAACTCGGCGTCGCCGGGCAGGAATTGCTCAAGATCGCCGCGCTGCGGCTGGCCAAGGCGGTGACCGCGTGAGTCTCGTGACCACCCACGTCCTCGACACGGCGGCCGGCCGCCCGGCAACGGGAATCGCCGTCCGGTTCGAAACCGCCGAGGGCAAGCCGATCGCCGATGGGCGCACCGACGATGACGGCCGCGTCCGCGACCTCGGCCCCGACACGCTGGAGCCCGGCGCCTACCGGCTGATCTTCGGCACCGGCGCCTACCTCGGCCCGGACGCGTTCTTCCCGGAGGTGGCCCTCACGTTCCGGATCTCCGACGGCACTGCGCACCACCACGTGCCGCTCCTGCTCAGCCCGTTCGCCTATTCGACTTACCGAGGGAGCTGAACCGTGGCCATCACCCTGGGCCCCAACCAGTACGGCAAGGCGGAGGTCCGCCTGGTGACGGTGCGCCGCGACGGCCACGTCCACCACCTGAAGGACCTCACTGTGTCGACGTCGCTGCGTGGCGAGCTGGCCGCGACGCACCTGACCGGTGACAACGCCGCGGTGCTCGCGACCGACACGCAGAAGAACACGGTGTACGCCTTCGCGAAGGAGGCGCCGGTCGGCGAGATCGAGGACTTCGGCCTCCGCTTGGCCCGCCACTTCACCGGCACCCAGGAGAGCATCTCCGGCACCCGGATCAAGATCGACGAGCACAGCTGGGACCGGATCAGCGTCGACGGCGCGCCGCACGGCCACGCGTTCAGCGGCGCCGGCAACGAGCGGCGCACCACCGCCGTCACGGTCGAGGGTGACCGCGCGTGGGTCGTGTCCGGCATCGACGGCCTGGTCGTGCTCAAGTCGACCGGCTCGGAGTTCCACGGCTTCCCGCGCGACGAGTACACGACCCTCGCCGAGACCGACGACCGCATCCTCGCGACCGCGGTCACCGCGCGCTGGCGCTACCAGGGCGAGGGCATCGACTGGGCGGAGAGCCACCGCGAGATCCGGCGCGCGATGCTGGAGACGTTCGCGACGAAGCACAGCCTTTCGCTGCAGCAGACGCTGTACGCGATGGGCCAGTCGGTGCTCGAACGGCGGCCCGAGGTCGCGGAGGTGCGGCTGTCGCTGCCGAACAAGCACCACTTCCTGGTGGACCTGAGCCCGTTCGGGCTGAAGAACGACAACGAGGTGTTCTACGCCGCCGACCGGCCGTACGGGCTGATCGAGGGCACGATCCTGCGCGACGACGCCGAGGACCCCGGCCCCGCTTGGGACATCCACTAGCGAGCACCTGAGGCTGCCGCCGCCCCGCAAAAAGCAGCCCCCGCCCTCTCCGGGGGACCGGCCCCGCTTCCAGCGTATCGGGACCCTCCGTCGGAAAGCCCGGAACGGCCGTTTTCGCGCCGGGTTGTCCACATCACGGGCTGGGTGTGGACAACCCGGCCAAGGATGGCAAAACCCAGGTCGGGCGCGGATCGGCTTGGCCGAGGATGCGGGCGGGATCGGCAAGGTCGGCAGGACCGGCAAGACCGGCAGGATCGGCAAGACCGGCGGGACCGGCGAGGTCGGCGAGACCGGCAGGACCAGCAGGACCGGCAAGACCAGCAGGGATCGGCGGGACCGGCGGCACCGGCGAGCGCGAGGCGGAGTGCCTCGAACGGCCGGGCGGTGCGGGCGAGCCCGTCGGGTTCCGGACGGCTGTCGGGGCAGGCAAGGGGTTTGGACCGCACCTCGCCGGGGCGTGGGCAGGCCCCCGGCGAGGGCGTGGCAAGCTGGTCGGGACGTAAATCCGTCGCCGAAACGTCGGCAAACAGACCGCGTGTGGACGCGCCGACCGAGCGTGAACCAGACCGCCGGGGCGTGAACCAGACTGCCAGGGCGTGGGCGAGCCGACCGAGCGTGGATCCCCGTCTGCCGCCGACGTGAGCGGCCGGAGTGGATAGAACGTTCTAACAAACGCGTATCCTCGGAACCGTGGCAGGGACCAAGGAACGCATCATGGCCGCCGGGGCCGAATTGTTTCGGCGCAACGGGTACAGCGGTACCGGGCTCAAGCAGATCGTCAGTGAGGCGAATGCTCCCTTCGGCTCGCTCTACCACTTCTTCCCCGGTGGGAAGGAGCAGCTCGGCACCGAGGTCGTCCGCAGCTCCGGCCTTGCCTACATCCAGCTGTTCGACCTCTTCATCGACCCCGCTCCGGACCTGATCAGCGGGATCGAGGCGTTCTTCGCCGCCGGGATCGCGACGCTTGAAGCCACCGACTTCGTCGAAGGCTGCCCGATCGCGACCGTCGCTCTCGAGGTCGCCAGCACCAACGAGCCCCTGCGGCAAGCCACCGCTGACGTCTTCACCGCCTGGATCGACGCCGGGACCGAGAAGTTCGCCAAGTTCGGGCTCGGCCGGGAGGCCGCCCGGACGCTCACCATCTCCGTCGTCAACAGCCTCGAAGGCGCCTTTGTGCTCTGCCGGGCCCTGCGGGACACCGAAGCCATGGCCGTGGCCGGCGCGACCAGCGTGGACATCGCTCGGCGGCTCCAGAGCGAGCAACTTTAGTCGGGAATCCAACAAGAATACTCAACATGGCGCTTGACCGCGCAGCATCGGACATCGAAGCTACGCAGTGCTGGTCAAGAGTGGTCTAGTCCTCCTGCCTCAACACCGTCGTTCGGTTGGAGCCGCCATGCGCCGAGTCCTTGCCGTCCTCGCCACCGCCGTCGCCGTCATCGGGATCACCGGTCACCCTGCCGATGCCCTGGAAAACGGGCTCGCGAGAACCCCGCCGATGGGGTGGAACACCTGGAACACCTTCGAGTGCAACATCAACGAGACGCTCGTCAAGCAGACCACCGACCTGATGGTCAGCTCCGGGATGCGCGACCGCGGCTACACCTACGTCAACCTCGACGACTGCTGGATGACCAAGACCCGGGACTCCGCGGGCAAGCTCGTCGCCGATCCGGCGAAGTTCCCCAGCGGTCTCAAGGCCCTCGGTGACTACATCCACGCACGCGGGATGAAGTTCGGGATCTACGAGAGCGCCGGCACCGAGACCTGCCAGCACTACCCCGGCAGCCTCGGCCACGAGCAGACCGACGCCAACAGCTACGCGAGCTGGGGCGTCGACTACCTCAAGTACGACAACTGCGGCAGCCCCGGCGGCGAAACCCAGCAGGACTACATCCGCCGCTACTCCGCGATGCGCGACGCGCTCAAGGCCACCGGCCGCCCGATCGCCTACAGCATCTGCGAGTGGGGCAACTTCAGCCCGTCCACCTGGGCGCCGGACGTCGGCAACCTGTGGCGCACCACCGGCGACATCACCAACAACTGGGGCAGCGTCGACTCGCTCTACCGCCAGAACGTCGGCCTCGCGTCCGCCGCGAAGCCCGGCGCCTGGAACGACCCCGACATGCTCGAGGTCGGCGACGGCATGGACTTCCAGGAGGACCGTGCGCACTTCACGCTCTGGGCCGCGATGGCCGCGCCGCTGATCGCCGGCGCCGACCTGCGCAGCGCCAGCGTCGCCACCTTCTCGACCTACCTCAACTCGGACGTCATCGCCGTCGACCAGGACGCGCTCGGCAAGCAGGCCACGCGGATCTCGTCGAGCGGCGGGCTGGACGTCCTGAGGAAGCCCCTCCAGGACGGGGACGTGGCCGTCGTGCTGTTCAACGAGAACACCACGACCAAAACCGTCTCGACGACGGCCGCCGCGGCCGGGCTGCCCGCCGCGTCGAACTACCGGCTGACCAACCTGTGGTCGAAGGAGCTGACCACCAGCACCGGCACGATCAGCGCCGCCGTCCCGTCGCACAGCACCGTGATCTACCGCGTGAAGGCCAACGCGAGCGGCTCCAGCGTCGGCACGGCCAAGGCGCTGCAGGGCGCGTCGTCGTCGCGGTGCGCCGACATCAACGGCAACCTCACGACGCCCGGCACCAAGGTCGACATCTGGGACTGCGACGGCGGGTCCAACCAGTCCTGGACGTTCACCAGCGCCGGCGAGCTCAAGGCCAACGGCCTCTGCCTCGACGCCAGCGACGGCGCGACCGCGGCCGGGACCAAGCTGATCGTCTGGACCTGCCACGGCGGCGCGAACCAGCAGTTCAAGCTCAACGCCGACGGTTCGGTCACCGGCACGCAGTCCGGCCTGTGCGTCGACGTCACCGGCGGCGACAAGCCCGCCGGCAACGTCAACGGCTCTCAGCTCGAACTGTGGGGCTGCAACGACGACGCCAACCAGAACTGGGCCCTCAAGTAACTCAGGTCCCCGTGAGGTGTTCGGGCCGCACCGGGACGCGCGTGAGCGCGAGCCCGGTCGCGGCCCGGATCGCCGCCACGATCGCCGGGGTCGACGAGATCGTCGGCGGCTCGCCCACGCCGCGCAGGCCGTACGGCGCGTGCGGGTCCGGGCGTTCCAGGACGTCGATGCTCATCGGCGGCATGTCCAGGACCGTCGGGATCAGGTAGTCGGTGAAGGAGGGGTTCCGGATCTTCCCGCCGGAGGTCTGGATCTCCTCCATCACCGCGAGCCCGAGCCCCTGCGCCGAACCGCCCTGGATCTGGCCGAGGACGGCCTGCGGGTTGAGCGCCTTGCCGACGTCCTGGGCGCAGTCCAGCGCGACCACCTTGACCAGACCCAGCTCGACGTCGACGTCGACGACGGCCCGGTGCGCGGCGAACGCGTACTGCACGTGGGCCGTGCCCTGCCCGGTTTCCGGATCCAGCGCGGTGGTCGGCCGGTGCCGCCACTCCACCGTCTCGTCGTAGACGTCGTCGCCGAGGACGTCCACCAGGTCGGCGAGCACCTGACCGTCCGCCGCGACGAGTTTGCCGCCGACGACGCGTGCCTTCCGGCCGAAGCGGGCAAGCAGCCGCGACTGGACCGCCACGCACGCGGCCTGCACCGCGCCGCCGGTCACGTACGTCTGGCGGGACGCCGACGTCGAGCCGCCGTTGCCGATCGAGGTGTCCATCGGCAGCACCGTCACCTGCTCGACGCCCAGCTCGGTCCGGACGATCTGCTGCATGATCGTCACCAGGCCCTGCCCGACCTCGCAGGCCGCGGTGTGCACGGTCGCCGCGGGCTCGCCGCCGACGAGCTGCAGCCGCACGCGGGCCGTCGAGTAGTCGTCGAAGCCTTCGGAGAAGCAGACGTTCTTGATGCCGACCGCGTACCCGACGCCGCGGACGACACCTTCGCCGTGGGTCGTGTTGGAGACGCCGCCCGGCATGTGCCGCAGGTCGAACGGCCGTTCCGGGGGCATCGGCTTGGCGCGCACCAGGTCCAGCAGCTCGGCGACCGGCGCGGCCGAGTCGACGGCCTGGCCGGTCGGCATCAGCGCGCCTTCGCTCATCGCGTTGCGGACGCGGATCTCGACCGGGTCGAGGCCGCACGCCGCCGCGAGCTTGTCCATCTGCGATTCGTAGCCGAACGCTGCCTGCACCGCGCCGAAACCGCGCATCGCGCCGCACGGCGGGTTGTTCGTGTAGGTGCCCCAGCAGTCGATCGTCACACTGTCCACTGTGTACGGTCCGACGCCGAGGGTGGCGGCGTTCGCGACCACGGCTCCGGTCGAGGACGCGTAGGCGCCGCCGTCCAGGAACAACCGCGTCCGGACGTACACGAGACGTCCGTCGTGGGTGGCGCCGTGCTCGTAGTACATCTTCGCCGGGTGGCGGTGGACGTGACCGTAGAAGGACTCTTCGCGGTTGTAGACCATCTTCACCGGCTTGCCGGTGTGCAAGGCGAGGAGGCACGCGTGGACCTGGATCGACAGGTCCTCACGCCCGCCGAACGCTCCCCCGACGCCGCCGAGGGTCAGCCGCACCTTCTCCGCCGGCAGGCCCAGGGCGGCGACGATCTGCTGCTGGTCGACGTGCAGCCACTGCGTCGCGACGTACAGGTCGACGCCGCCTTCGGTGTCCGGCACGGCCAGCCCGGACTCCGGGCCGAGGAACGCCTGGTCCTGCATGCCGACCTCGTAGACGCCGGACACGACGACGTCCGCGGCCACGTCCTGCGGCCCGCGCCGGATCCTGACGTGCCGCACGACGTTGCCGCCCTCGTGCAGCGAAGGGCCTTCGCCCGCGACGGCGGCTTCGGAGTCCGTCACCGGAGAAAGCTCTTCGTAGGAAACGACGATCCGCTTCATCGCGCGACGCGCGGTCTCCGGATGGTCGGCGGCGACGAGCGCGACCGGCTCCCCCTGGTACCGCACGACGTCGACCGCGAGCACCGGCTGGTCGCTGTGCTCCAAGCCGTAGCGGTTGACGCCGGGGACGTCCTCGTGGGTCAGCACCGCGTAGACCCCGGGCACCTTCAGGGCGTCGGTGATGTCGATCCCGGTGATCCGCGCGTACGGGTGCGGGCTGCGCAAGGTCACGCCCCACACCATGTCCTCGTGCCACAGGTCGGACGAGTAGGCGAACTCACCGCGCACCTTCACCGTGCCGTCGGGGCGACGCGGTGACGTCCCGACGCCGTTGACCGTCTGCGTGGTGACGGAAACAGTCATCGGTCCTCCCGCAGCCTGGCGCTCGCGGCGGTCAGCTCCGACGCGATCTCGGACTCGTCCGCCTCGCGCAGCGCAGCGTCCTCGACGACGGCCTTGCCGCCGACGAACAGCCGCCGCACCGGCGGTGTCGTGCCCAGGACCAGCGCCGCGACCGGGTCGGTGATGCCCGCGTAGTTGAGACCGGTCAGGTCCCAGACGGCCAGATCGGCGAGCTTGCCGGGCTCGATCGAGCCGAGGTCGTCCGCCCGGCCGAGGCAGCGGGCGCCGCCCATCGTGCCCATCCACAACGCTTCCCGCGTGGTCAACCCGCGCGGGCCGCCGCGCTGCCGCGCCTGCAGCAACGCCTGGTGCAGCTCTTCGCCGAGCCCGCCGGACTCGCTGGACGCGGCCCCGTCGACGCCGAGGCCGACCGCCACGCCCGCGTCGAGCAGGTCGCGGACCGGGGCGATGCCGGTGCCGAGCCGGCCGTTGGACGTCGCGCAGTGCGCCGAACCGGTGCCGGTCGCGCCGAACCGCCGGATCGCGTCGGGCGCGAGGTGGACGGTGTGCGCGAGCCAGACGTCCTCGGCGAGCCAGCCGAGCTTGTCGGCGTACTCCGCGGGTGTGCAGCCGACCTCGGCGAGGCACTGCTGCTCCTCGTCGAGGGTCTCCGCGAGGTGGGTGTGCAGCCGGACGCCCTTGCCGCGAGCCAGTTCGGCCGCGCCGGACATCAGCCGTTCGGTGACCGAGAACGGCGAGCACGGCCCGACGGCGATCTGCAGGTGCGCCTCCGCCGAGTCGTCGTGGAAGCGGCCGATCGCCGCTTCGGTGCCGCTCAGGGCGTCCTCGGTCGTCTCGACCAGGTTGTCCGGCGGGAGCCCGCCGTCGGACTCGCCGCGGTCCATCGAGCCGCGCACCACGTGCAGCCGGACGCCGATCCGCTGCCGGGCCGACGCCAGCGCCGCCACCTGGTCGCCGCCGTCGCGCGGGAAGACGTAGTGGTGGTCGGCGACGGTGGTGCAGCCGGTCAGCGCCAGCCGCGCCAGCCCCGCCGTCGCGGCGGCGTGCGTGATCTCCGCGTCGAGCCGGCCCCAGACCGGGTAGAGCGCGACCAGCCACTGGAAGAGCGTGTGGTCGGCGGCCATCCCGCGGGTCGCCCACTGGTAGAGGTGGTGGTGGGTGTTGATCAGTCCGGGCGTGACCAGGCAGCCCGACGCGTCGACGCGCTCGTCGAACTCGCCCGTGTAGACGCCTTCGCCCACCTCGGCGATCCGGTCGTTGTCGACGACGACGTACCCGTTCGCATACTCCTCGCCGCTGACCGTGGCGACCGCCCCGCCCGTGATGAGTGTCCTCACGCGACGCCACCCTTCGCCACGGCGCGCACGGCGTCGAGGATCTTTTCGTAGCCGGTGCAACGGCAGAGGTTGCCGGCCAGCGCTTCGCGGATCTCCTCGTCGCTCGGATCCGGGACGCGGTTCAGCAGGTCGTGCGCCGCGACGACCAGGCCGGGCGTGCAGAAGCCGCACTGGACCGCACCCTGGTCCACAAAGGACTGCTGGATCGGGTCGAGGACGTCCCCCTCGGCCAGGCCCTCGACCGTGCGCACCACGCGGCCCTCGGCCTGCCCGGCCGCGACCAGGCAGGCGCACACCGGGACGCTGTCGAGGTAGACCGTGCAGGACCCGCATTCGCCCTGCTCACAGGCGTTCTTCGAGCCCGGCAGGCCGAGCCGCTCCCGCAGCACGTAGAGCAGGCTTTCGCCCTCCCAGACGTCGTCGGCCTGCCGTTTCTCGCCGTTGATCGTGACATTCAGGCGCAAACCCGCTCCCCCGTCCGATGGTCGTCCCAGGCCCACGTCAACGTACGCCGCGCGAGCACCGACAGCGCGTGCTTGCGGTACGCGGCGCTGCCGCGGACGTCGTCGATCGGCGACGTCGCCTCGGCCACCAGGTCGCCGAAACGGCGCTTCAAGGAGTCCGGCAACGCGTCCGACGAGCCCCACGGAAGCTCGGCGGCCAGGAACTCCTCGGCGGTTTTCGCGCGGCGTGGCGTGGGCGCGGCGGACCCGATGGCCGCGCCGACCTCGCCGTTTCGCAAGACGAGTGCAAAGGAGCAGACCGCGATGACCATGGCGTTGCGTGTGCCGACCTTGGCGAACTGCTGCGGCCCGGCGTGCGCGGGCAGGTGGACGGCCGTGATCAGCTCGTCCGGCTCCAGGCTGTGGCGCTTCACGCCGACGTAGAACTCTTCCGCCGGGAGAACCCGGGTGCCCCGCACCGAGGCGACCTCGACCCGCGCGTCCAGGGCCAGCAGGACCGGGTGGGTGTCGCCGGCGGGTGAGGCCGCGCCGAGGTTGCCGCCGACCGTGCCGCGGTTGCGGATCTGCGGCGAGCCGACCGTGCGCGACGCCATGGCCAGCGCGGGGACGAGTTCACCCACTTCAGCGATGACGCGGGAGTACGGGACACCGGCGCCGAGCCGGACCGTGCCGTCCGATGTGGACCACGTCGTCAGCTCGCCGATCCGGGTCAGGTCGAGCAGGGCGTCCGGGCGCCGGTGGTCGAAGTTCAGCTCGACCATGACGTCCGTGCCCCCGGCGATCGGCACGGCGTCGGGACGCTCGGCCTTGAACGCCAGGGCCTCGGCCAGCGTCGCGGGACGCAGGAACTCCACACTTGCTCCTTCGTCGGTGAGGGCGGTAGACCAGTAGACGCCCAACCGGGCGGGGGCGGCAACGGCACGGACCATGAAACGCACACGAGCGGAACCCCGCGCGTTTGTGCTTTCCTACAAGCCTGATGACGACCGTGAAGACTCTGCTGGACCTGCCGGGGTTGCGCCTGCGCCCGCGGGCCGCCGCCGACCTGCTCGACCGGCCGGTGACGCGCATCTACGTCACGGAGCTGCCCGACCCCGGACGGTACTTGTCGGCGGGCGAGCTGGTGCTTTCGGGCTTGCTCTGGTGGCGTGGACCGGGTGACGCCGAGCCGTTCGTGGCCGCGCTGGCCCGCTCCGGCGCGGCGGCGCTGGCCGCGTCCGGCGCCGACTCCGACGGCATCCCGGACGACGTCGTCGACGCCTGCGAACGGCACCGGATCCCGCTCCTCGAAGTCCCGGTCGACCTGTCGTTCTCGGTGGTCACCGAGCAGGTGGTGCTGGCGCTGGCCGCCGCGTCCGACAGCTCCCGCAAACGTTTGCTGGCCGCCGCGGACGCGCCGGTCGAGACCCTGCTGGACCGCGCGTCGGCCGAACTCGGGCTGCCCTGCTGGGTGCTCTCGACGCTGGGCCGGGTGATCGCCGGGACGGCGCCGCTGCCGATGCCGGTCGAAGACGTCGTCCAGCGGTTCGCGGCGAAACAGGACACGGCGGGGCCGCTGACGCTGACGCCGGTGGAGGGCCGGAACGCCGTGCCGTGGCTGATCGCCGTCGGCGGGCCGCTGAGCACCGCGCAGACCGAGCTGACCGAGGAGCTGGCGGGGCTCGTCGGCGTCACCCGGGCGCGGGCGAAGCCGCCTGAAGCCGAGTTGACCGGCGACGTGCGCGTCGTCGCGCTTCGGACCGAAGGCAGCGACGAGAGCCAGGACGTCCTGCGGGAACTGCTGCCGGCCGCGACGCTCATCGAGCCCGGCGATGAGACGACGTACGCCGTGACCACGCAGTGGCCGGCCGACGCCGCCACGGCTCTGTCCACAGTGGAACCGTTGCTGGCGGCGCGCCGGATCGTCTGCGGGGTGAGCGACGCCGGGCCGCTGGGCGAAGCGCGCGAGGTCGCGGCCTACGCACTGGCCGCGGCTTCTCGGCGCCCGGGGCGAGTCGTCGTGGTGCCGGGTGCGGAAATCGGCGTCCACCAGCTGCTGCTCGCCGGAACACCCGACGGGCTGCGGGCCGCGCTGCGGCGGCGGGTCCTCGGGCCGCTGCTGGACTACGACGCCGAGCAGCACACGGACCTGGTGCACACGGTGCGGGTGTTCCTCGAGTGCTCGGGATCGCCGACCCGGGCGGCGAAGGCGCTGCACGTGCACGTCAACACCCTGCGCTACCGCATCGGCCGCGCGGGCGAGCTGCTCGGCGCGGACCTGACCGAGTTCACCGACCAGCTCGACGTCTACCTGGCGTTGCGCACGGGAGACCCCACGGGATGAGCGACGAAATCACGTCGGCGCGGCAGGCGGGGCACGACCCCCGCGTGCTGGCCTTCGGGCGGCTCCAAGGCGCGGCCAACCGGCTCGAATACCTGCTCGGACGTGCGCTGGAGAAGGAATGCGGGATCACCCACCTGATGTACGAAGTGCTGCTGATCGTCGGACGCGCGGGTGACGACGGCCGGACGATGCGCTCGATCGCCCAGGAGCAGGTGCTCACCACCGGCGGCGCGACCCGGCTGGTCGACCGGATGGAGGCCCTCGGACTGGTGACCCGCACGGCCGCCCCGCACGACCGGCGGGGCCGGCTGGTCCGCCTGACCGAGCTGGGTGAGCGGACGACGGTGCGCGCGAGCCGGGTGCACGTGGCGAACATCGAGCGGCACTTCTTTTCGCCGTTGCCGGAAGAACATCGGGAGCGCTTCGCCGACGATCTGCGCCGGTTGAGCCACGCGGCCCGGGACGCCCTGCCGAAGCTGCGCTGAGCGGCTACCGGGAGACTCGGGACCATGGGCAAGCAGAAGCGCCGGGCGGCGGCCTCCGCCGAGGACACCCCGGCGCCCCGGACGGCCGAGGAGTTCGGCGACGTCCTGCTCGCCGCGGCCTACGACGTCGCGCGGGGCATCCCCGGCGCGGCCAAGGCGTGCGCGAAGAGGCTCGCGAACGGCTTCGAACCGCCACCGGAACTCGCGCGGGGCGCGGATCTCGCCGGCCGGCGGGCGATCACCCGGGTCTGCCGGAACGGCTGGCTGCCCGAGGACCTCGACCAGGCGGCCCGGCGGCGGGTCGACGAGTTCGCCGTCCCGTACGTGCTCGACACGCTCGCCGGTTACGCCGGGCAGTTCGCGACCCTGCACCCCGGTTGGCGGGAGCAGCTCGACGACGTCGGCGCCGCCGGCTGGTGGTCGACGTCCGAGCCGCACTTCACGCAGTGGGCGGCGAAGCACATCCTGACCCCCGCCGAGGCGGTGACGACTGTCGTCGAAGCCCTCGGGCTGCTGGTCTCGATGCCGGCGCTGAATCCCGTTCTGCCCGCGCCGGGGACGCCCTACCGGCCGACGGCTCACCACACCGTCGACGAGAAGCAGCTGGGCCGGGTCCGCGCGTTGCTGGCCAAGGCCGAGTCGAGCTCCTTCCCGGAGGAGGCCGAGGCGCTGTCCGCGAAGGCGCAGGAGCTGATGACCCGGTACGCGCTCGACCGCGTGCTGGTCGAGACTGCGGTGCCCGACATCCCGGCCTCGCGCAGGCTTTGGCTCGACACGCCGTACCTCGACGCCAAGTCGCTGCTGGTCCACGTGGTCGCGACGGCGAACCGCTGCCAGGCCGTCTTCGACCCGCGCTGGGGGTTCGTCACCGTCGTCGGCGACGAGAACGATCTGGACGCCGTCGCGCTGCTGACGACGTCGCTGCTGGTCCAGGCGACGCGCGCGATGATCGCCGATCCGGCGGGGCGGTCACGGGCGTTCCGGCAGTCGTTCCTGGTCTCCTACGCGACGCGGATCGGCGAGCGGCTCGGGAAGGCGGCTGAGGCGACGCTCGCGGACTCGCCCGACGCGGACCGGCTGCTGCCGGTGCTGGCGTCCCACGAGGTGAAGGTGAAGGCGGCGTTCACGCAGCTCTTCCCGGAGGTGGTGGGCAAGTCGGTGACGGTCCGCGACCTCGACGGCTGGGACGCGGGACGATCTGCCGCCGACCGCGCCCGGCTTCACGGCTCGTGAGTGTTCAGGGCGGTTAGAACCGCCCTGAACACTCACGACCCTCAGGCGAGCCGGAGCGCGTACTTCTCCAGCTCCGGCCGGCCGAACGGCAGCTCGCCTTCGTCCAGCGCGCCACAGTCCAGGCCGCGCAGCAGGTACACCGCCAGGGCCTGGGCCGTCGCCGGTTCGTCCAGGACTCCCCCGGACGTCTTTTCCGCGTACGCGCGCAGGCGCTCGACCGCCGCCGGGAAACCCTCGCGGTAGAACGTGTACGTCGCCGCGAAGCGCGTCGGCAGCTGGTGGGCGTGCAGGTCCCAGCCCTGGTAGAAGCCGCGTTCCAAGGATCTGCGGACCAGGCGCAGGTGCTCGGCCCAGGCCGAAGGGAGCGCGTCGCCGATCGGGAGGCGGTTGGTCGAGCCGTCCGAAAGCCGGACGCCGGTGCCGGCCGCCGAGACCTGCATCAGCTGCTTGGCCAGGTCTGCCGCCGGGTGCTCCATGCTCTGGTACGCCGCCGCGATGCCGAGCCCGGCGCTGTAGTCGTACGTGCCGTAGTGCAGGCCCGAACACCGGCCGGCCGCGGCGTGCACGATGCGGGCCACCGCCAGCGTGCCGTCGGCGTCCACAATGGACTGGGCCGTCTCGATCTGGACCTCGAAGCGCAAGGACCGCTCCGGCAGGTCGTACGCGGATTCCAGGCGGGACAACACCTCCGCGGCCACCGAGACCTGATCGACCGCGGTCACCTTCGGCAGCGTGACGACGAATCCGGGCGGCAGCGGACCGTTCTCCAGCAAGCTGCCCAGGAACAGGTCCAGGGTGCGGATCCCACGGTGGCGCGTCAAAGCTTCGAAGCTCTTGAACCGGATGCCCACGAACGGCGTGCCGCCCGTGGTCGCGAGGGTCTGCCCGGCCGCCCGCGCGGCCGCGTCCTCGACGTCGTCCGGGACGCGGCCGAAGCCGTCCTCGAAGTCGATCCGCAGGTCCTCGATCGGCTCGGTGAGCAGCTTGGCGCGGACGCGCTCGTAGACGTCGGCGTCCAGGCCCAGCAGGTCTTCGTGCTCGACGAAGACCCGCATGGCCTGCTTGCCCCAGTCCGCGACCAGCCGCGTCCGGTACGACGACGCCGGGACGTACACCGTGTGCACCGGCTGGCGCCCCGGCAGCTCCCCCGGGTACAACGCCGCGACGCGCGCGTCGGCCTCGGCCAGGCGCGCGTCGGCGGCGTCGTAGACGTCCTGGGAAAGCCGCACTACTTGATCCGCTCGTACGCGGGCAGCGTCAGGAAGTCCGGGAAGCCGTCGGCCAGCGCGACCTGCTCGAACAGCTCGACGGCCGGCTCCAGCTGCTCCGGCTTGATCTCCGCGGCCAGCTCGCCGCGGACCTCGGCCAGGACGCCGCGCACCAGCTCGGACGTCACGACGTCGCCGGTGTCCAACGTGGTCCCGTTCTTGACCCACTGCCAGACCTGCGACCGCGAGATCTCCGCCGTCGCCGCGTCTTCCATCAGGTTGTGGATCGCCGCCGCGCCATTGCCGGACAGCCAGGACGAGATGTAGCGGATGCCGACGTCCACCGCCGCGCGCAGGCCGGCCGCCGTCGCGCCACCCGGCGTCGAGGCGACGTCGAGCAGCTGGTCGGCGGTGGCAGAGAGATCCCAGTCCTCGTCGCGCCTGCGCTCCAGCTGGTTCGGCCGGTCGCCGAGGACCTTGTCGAACTCCTCGCGGCAGATGTCGACCATGCCGGGGTGCGCCACCCAGGAGCCGTCGAAGCCGTCGCCGGCCTCGCGGCTCTTGTCGGCGCGGACCTTGTCGAGCGCGGCCTTGGTGACGTCCGGGTCGTTGCGGTTCGGGATGAACGCGGCCATGCCGCCGATCGCGAACGCGCCGCGCTTGTGGCAGGTGCGCACGAGAAGCTCGGTGTAGGCGCGCATGAACGGCGCGGTCATGGTGACGGAGTTGCGGTCCGGCAGCACGAACTTCTCCCCCGCGTCGCGGAAGTACTTGATCATGCTGAACAGGTAGTCCCAGCGGCCCGCGTTGAGACCCGAGGCGTGCTCGCGCAGCTCGTAGAGGATCTCCTCCATCTCGAACGCGGCCGGGATGGTCTCGATCAGCACGGTCGCGCGGACGGTGCCGTGCTCGATGCCCAGCGACTTCTCGGCGTGGGTGAAGACGTCGTTCCAGAGCCGCGCTTCGAGGTGGCTCTCCATCTTCGGGAGGTAGTAGTACGGGCCCTTGCCGCGGCTGAGCGACTCCTTCGCGTTGTGGAAGAAGTGCAGGCCGAAGTCGACCAGCGCGCCGACGGCCTGGCGCCCGCCGAAGGACAGGCCGCGCTCGTCGAGGTGCCAGCCGCGCGGGCGGACCACGATCGTCGCGTGCTCGACGTCGTCCTTCAGCGCGTAGCTCTTGCCGCCGCTTTCCAGCGTGATGTCCTCGCGGACGGCGTCGTACAGGTTGACCTGGCCGGACACGACGTTCGCCCAGTGCGGGGTGTTCGCGTCTTCGAGGTCGGCCAGCCACACCTTCGCGCCGGAGTTGAGCGCGTTGATGGTCATCTTGCGGTCGGTCGGCCCGGTGATCTCGACGCGGCGGTCGCGCAGCGCGGCCGGCGCCTCGGCGACCTTCCAGTCGCCCTCGCGGATCTCCTTGGTCTCCGGCAGGAAATCCAGCTTGCCGGTGGTGCGGGCCTCCTCGCGACGCTTGCCACGCGCCTGCAGCAGCTCGTCGCGGCGGCCGGCGAAGGCGTCGTGCAGGCCGGCGAGGAAGGCGAGCGCCTCCGGCGTCAGGATCTCGTCGCCACGCTCGACCGGGTCGCCCAGCACCTGGACTTCAGAAGACATGCGGAACACCTCGAGGGTTCGGATCTTTGGATAACGGCCCTACGGTTTTCTACCAGCCGGACTATAGTTTCTGCATAGCGGAAGCTCAACGCAGACGTAAGGAGGACCACCGGTGGCAGCGGAGAAGAACGGGCGCGATGGCGGCGTCCAGTCCCTGCAGCGTGCCTTCGAGCTGCTGGAACACCTCGCGGACACCGGCGGTGAGGCCAGCCTGTCCGAGCTCGCGACGCTGTCCGGGCTGCCGATGCCGACGATCCACCGGCTCATCCGCACCCTGGTCGACCTGGGGTACGTCCGGCAGAACACCAACCGCCGGTACGCGCTGGGCGCGCGGCTGATCCGGCTCGGCGAGAACGCGAGCATGCAGTTCGGCGCCTGGGCGCGGCCGCTGCTGGCGGAACTGGTCGAGGAGGTCGGCGAGACGGCGAACCTGGCGGTCCTGGAGCGCGACGAGGTCGTCTACGTGGCCCAGGTGCCCTCGAAGCACTCGATGCGGATGTTCACCGAGGTCGGCCGGCGGCTGCTGCCGCACGGCACCGGCGTCGGCAAGGCGATGCTGGCGCACCTGCCGGCCGCCGACGTGCGCTCACTCCTGGAGCGGACCGGGATGCCCGCGTACACCGAGCACACCTTCACCGACGCGGACGCGCTGGCCGTCGAGCTTTCGCGCATCGCTTCGCAGGGGTACGCGCTGGACGAGGCGGAGCAGGAGCTGGGGGTTCGCTGCGTGGCGGTGGCGGTCCCGGGCGCGCCGGTGCCCGCGGCGGTGTCGGTGTCCGGGCCGTCGGGCCGGCTGACCGCCGAGGCGGTGGCGCACATCGCCCCGGCGGTGCAGCGGGTGGCGGACGCGCTGGGCGCGAGCCTGTCCCAGGCCACGGTCACCGTGTGAGCTCTCCCGCCAGCAGGTCCATCAACAGACCGTCGTGCCAGGTGCCGTCCGGGGCGCGCTCGTACTGGCGCAGCAAGCCCACCGGGCGGAAACCCAGCTTCGTGTAGACCCGGATCGCCGTCGCGTTCGACGCCGCGGGGTCGATGGTCAGGCGATGGTGGCCGCTGTCCAGCAGGTGGCGGCCCAGCGCGCGGATCGCGTCCGTGCCGACGCCGCGGCCGTGGAAGTCCGGGTGCACGGAGATGTCGATCCCGGCGTGGTGGTACTGCGGGTCCAGTTCCTCGCAGCTCTGGATGATCCCGACGACCAGGCCGTCCAGTTCGATCACGTAGCAGGTGTAGCCGGCTTCGACCTCGTACAGGCCGTCGACCTCGTGGGCCGCGTCGCCCCACCAGCGGGCGACCTCCGGTGTGGCGAGGATTTCGCGGACGCGGGCGCGGTCTTTTGCCGAAATGGTACGCAAAAGTACCCGCGCACCGTGGATGATGGGCATGCTTCGGTCCTCTCTCGTGGTGAATGACGGCTTTGGGACGTCTGTCACGAGGAGGGGCACGAGCGGAAGCGCGTCAACCGGGCATACCCGGATTCTGCGTCGGCGCGCACCCGCCCGTCATCCGATTTTCCGCGGAAGGACGGCATGGACTCCCATACCGGCGGCGCGCTTGCCTGGCTCGCTCAGGGCGCCGCTTCGAATCTGCTCGACCGGCTCGTCGATCGCGCGCTCGCCGGGCCGCCGCTGCCGCCCGCCTGGCCGCCACGCCCGGGCGGCTCGGTGCCGGGGACGGTCGAGATCTCCGTGCGGCACCAGCTGACGATCCGGACCCGCACGCCGGTGATCCTCACCCTGCAGGAAGACGGCAGCCGCACGGGCACGGTCTTCTCGGTCATGCTCGGCCACACGACGCGCGTGAACCTGCCGGGCGGCGACTACTTCGGCGCGGCGATGATCGTCGACCCGTCGGCGCGCAAGCGATCCGGTCAGACGCTGCAGGGCATCGGCTGGTCCCGGCTGACGGTCACCGCCCGCAAGACGTCGCCCCTCGTGATCCCGGCCCACCACCCGACGGCGCCGATGCTGCTGCAGCTGGGGCTGCGCAAGGCGGACGGCACGCCGCTGTTCCGGCTGCCGCCGTCACGGCTTTAGCCGTAGCAAGCGGCGGTCTCGTGGCTTGTCACTCGCCCGGCTGCTGGAGAAGTGGGGCTGCGCAAGCCGGACGGCACCGGCGCGTTTCTGCCGCCGCCGCCTGACGCCGCGGGCCCCGAGTTCGGCGAGGCCGGACCCTTTACCACCGGTCGACCGGACTGCCCATCGTCTAGCCGAGCAGGGCGTCCACGAAGGCGCCCGGCTCGAAGGGCGCCAGGTCGTCCGGCCCCTCGCCCAGCCCGACCAGCTTGACCGGGACGCCCAGCTCGCGCTGGACCTGGAACACGATGCCGCCCTTGGCCGTGCCGTCCAGCTTGGTCAGCACGATGCCCGTGACGTCGATGACCTCGGCGAACACCCGCGCCTGCATCAGGCCGTTCTGGCCCGTGGTCGCGTCCAGGACCAGCAGGACCTCGTCGACCTTCGCCTGCTTCTCGACGACGCGCTTGACCTTGCCCAGCTCGTCCATCAGACCGGTCTTGGTGTGCAGGCGGCCCGCCGTGTCGATCAGGACCGCGTCCACGCCCGTGTCCACGCCGCGCTTCACCGCGTCGAACGCGACCGCCGCCGGGTCCGCGCCCTCCTTGCCGCGCACGACCTCCGCGCCGACCCGTTCGGCCCACGTCTGCAGCTGGTCGGCCGCCGCCGCGCGGAACGTGTCCGCCGCGCCCAGCACCACTGTGGCGCCCTGGGCGACGAGCACCCGCGCGAGCTTGCCCGTGGTCGTCGTCTTGCCCGTGCCGTTGACGCCCGCGACCAGCACCACCGCGGGCTGCTTCCGCCCGTCGACGGTGTGCGGCAGCGCGCGCACCGCGCGGTGGCCGTCGGTGGACAGCTCCGCCGTCAGCACCTCGTGCAGCACCTCGCGGGCCTCGGCCGAGTTCCGCACCGCGCGCCGGGACAGCTCGTCGCGCAGCCGCTCGACGATGTGGTTCGTGGTCGCCGCGCCCAGGTCGGCCATCAGCAGCGTGTCCTCGACGTCCTGCCAGGAGTCCTCGTCGAGGTCGCCGGCGCCGAGCAGGCCCAGCAGGCTCTGCCCGAACATCGACCGGGACTTCGTGAGCCGCCCGCGCAGCCGCTCCAGCCGGCCGGCCGCGGGGTCGATCTCCTCGGTGACGGCCGCCGGCTCGACGACTTCGGTGTCCGGCAGCGTGGCGTCCGGCAGCGTGACGTCCGGCAGTGTGACGTCGCGGACCGTGCGCTGGGCCGAGTCGCGCGGGACCGCGGCGTCGTCGCCGACGGCGGGCTGGCCGTCGGTCTCCGGGCGGTCCTCGACGGGGTGCTCGGCCGGCTCCCCGACCTCGGGAGCCTCGCCGCCGGGCGCGAGCGCGATGCCCCCGCTGGCCGCGTAGCTGCCCCCCTTCGGTTTCGCCTCGACCTCACGCTGGGCGTCCAGGCTGATGCGGCGCTTGCGCGCGATCAGCAGGCCGGTCACCAGCAAGGCGACCAGCACGACGACGGCGAGGACTACGAACAGGAACCAGGAGCTCGACACCGCACCATCCTTTCATTCGCCGCCGATCACCGCGGACCCGCCGTCCACGCAGGCAATTCGTAACGACGTACATCCCGATTGGGCCAAGACTTCACGAGGTGGGTTGCGTCACAGGCAACGCTGCACTAAACCCCTCCGGATGGGGAAACGCGTCAGTCACGGCTTCCGGGTGATCGGGTTGATTTCCGGCACGTCGGTCGACGGCATCGACGTCGCCGCGGCCGACCTGCACGCCGAAGAGGACACCGTGGTGCTGACGCCGCTCGGCGAGCTCGACGTCCCCTACCCCGAGCCGCTGCGCGAGGGTCTGCTCGCCGCGCTGCCGCCGAACCCGTGCACCGCCGGCGAGCTGACGCGGCTCGACACCGGCGTCGGCCAGGCGTTCGCCGACGCCGCTCTGCGCGGGGCCGTCGAGCTGGCCGGCGGCACCGCCGACATCGTCGCCTCGCTGGGCCAGACGGTGTTCCACTGGGTGGAGGACGGCAGCGTCCGCGGCACCCTGCAGCTCGGCCAGCCCGCGTGGATCGCCGAACGCACCGGGCTGCCGGTGCTCGCCGACCTGCGCGCCCGGGACGTCGCCGCGGGCGGCCACGGCGCGCCCCTGGCCAGCACCTTCGACCAGCTCTGGCTGCGCGGCCTGGCCGAGGACGCCGGCCGCCCGGTCGCCGCGCTCAACCTGGGCGGGATCGCGAACATCACCGTCGTCACCGCGGGCGCACCGGCGGTCGCCTACGACACCGGGCCCGCCAACGCGCTGCTCGACCTCGCCGCCCACCGCGTCACCGGCAGCCGCAGCGACCTCGACGGGCGGCTCGCGCTGAGCGGTTCGGTGCGCCCCGATCTGCTCGTACGGCTGCTCGCCGACCCGTACTTCGCCGCCCCGGCGCCGAAGTCCACCGGCAAGGAGTACTTCAACGCGGCCTACCTCGACGCCGCCCTCGACGGCCTGCCGCCGGTCACCGCGGCCGACCTGCTCGCGACACTCACCGAACTCACCGCCGTCTCCGTCGCCGAACAGTGCCACCTCCACGGCGTGACGACGGTGATCGCGTCCGGCGGCGGCATCGCCAACCCGGCGCTGATGACGGCGCTGGCCCGGAACCTGCCGTCCGCCGTGCTCAAGACCAGCGACGACCTCGGCCTGCCGGGCGCCGGCAAAGAGGCGTACCTGACGGCGCTGCTGGGCTGGCTCACCTGGTGCGGCGTGCCCGGTACGGTGCCGTCGGCGACCGGTGCGCGGGGACCGCGTCTGCTCGGCGCGCTCGTCCCGGGTGCCGGGCCCTTGACCCGTCCTGCCCCGCTGGGGGGCGCCGTGACGCGGTTGCGCGTCGCGGAGAAGGCCGGATGAGGAGTAGGAGAAGTCCATGCGGGGTGTCGATCTGGCCATCATCGTGGTCTATCTGGCGGCGATGCCGCTGATAGGCGTACTGGTCGGGCGGAAGCAACGGTCGGCCGCCGACTACTTCGTCGGCGAGCGCAGCCTGCCGTGGGGCGCGGTGATGCTGTCCGTGGTGGCCACCGAGACGTCGACGCTGACCGTGATCAGCACGCCGGGCCTGGTGTTCGGCAACGCGTTCCTGTTCCTGCAGCTGGCCTTCGGGTACATCATCGGCCGGGTCATCGCCGCGTTCGTGCTGCTGCCGCGGTACTTCCGCGGCAACCTCGTGAGCGCGTACGCCTTCCTGGGCAAGCGGTTCGGTTCGGGGCTGCAGGGCACAGCGTCGGTGACGTTCGTGGTCACGAGGCTGCTCGCCGAGGGCGTCCGGCTGTTCGCCGGCGCGATCCCGATCAAGGTGATCCTGGGGCACTACAACATCCACCTGGACTACTGGGTGATCGTGGTGATCCTGACCGCGCTGACCCTGATCTACGCCTACATCGGCGGGATCAAGGCGGTCGTCTGGGTCGACGTCATCCAGCTGACCCTGTACCTGGGCGGCGCCGCGGTGGCGGCGATCGTGCTGCTGAACAAGCTGCCGGGTGATTGGACGGCCCAGGCGTCGGCGGACGGCAAGTTCATGCTCGTCGACTTCACGAAGAACCTGCTGACCAGCCCGTACGCCTTCGTGACGGCGGTGCTCGGCGGCGCGGCGCTGTCGATGGCCTCGCACGGCGCGGACCAGCTGATCGCGCAGCGGCTGATGGCCACGCGCAGCCTGCGCGACGGCCAGAAGGCGCTGATCGGCAGCGGCATCATCGTGACGATCCAGTTCGCGCTGTTCCTGCTGGTCGGGGCGATGCTGTGGGTGTTCAACGGCCGCAAGTCGGTCGCGCAGCTCGGCCTGCAGAGCCCGGACGACGTGTTCTCGAAGTTCATCATCGACGACCTGCCGGTCGGCGTGTCGGGCCTGCTCATCGCCGGTGTGCTCGCGTCGACCATGGGCGCGCTCGCGTCGGCGCTCAACGCGCTCTCGACGTCGACGGTGGCCGACCTCTACCAGCGCTTCACCAAGAAGGCGCCCGAGGATTCGAAGCTGCTCAAGCACGGTCGCATGTGGACCCTGATCTGGGCCGTCGTGTTCGCCGTGTTCGCGTCGCTGTTCTCCACCACGAAGAACTCGGTGATCGAGCTCGGCCTGGCGATCACCGGCTACACCTACGGCGCGCTGCTCGGGGCGTTCCTGCTCGGCCTGCTGATCAAGAAGGCCCGGCAGGTGGACGCGATCATCGCGTTCGTCGCGACGGTCCTGGTGATGGCGTTCGTGATCCTCGGCCTGAAGTTCAGCGCGAAGACCGGCGGCCTGATCGGCGTCGACTTCAGCAAGGCGGCCGGGGACCGCGTCGCGCTCGCTTATCCCTGGTACACGCTGCTGGGCGTGGTGATCACGCTGGTCGTCGGCGGGTTGCTCTCACTGCGGCACCGCACGCCCGACCCGAAGGCGGCCGAGGCGAACGCCGTGGGCGAAGACAAGCGAGAAGTCACTTCCCCCTGATTCTTCTGAACCGGTTCCGGCGGGCGTCCGTGTTGGTCAACGGGAGCCCGCCGGGAAGCGGCGGGAGGATACGAAGGTGGGAACATGAAACGGATTTTGGTTGCGCTCGCGGTCGGCTCGCTGGCACTCGGCGGCGCGGCGACGGCTTCGGCCGCCACGGCGACCCCGAAGGTCCCGGTGGCGATCCAGGTCCCGGACGGCAACCGGCCGCTCGCCACGTACTCCGGTGACGGCGTCCAGATCTACGGCTGCACGAACGGCGCCTGGGCGCTGATCCAGCCCGCGGCCGTGCTGTCGAAACACGGTCAGCCGGTGGCCATCCACAGCAAGGGTCCGGTATGGACATCCACTGTGGACGGAAGCACGGTCGGCGCGGCCGCGGTGGCGAACTCGCCGCGTGACGGCGCGATCCCGGAGCTGCTCCTCAAGGCGAACCTCAACAGTGGCACCGGGGTGTTCGGCAAGGTCACCTACATCCAGCGCCTGAACACCCGCGGCGGCGTCGCGCCGGCCGGGGCGTGCACGGACGGCGCGCAGACCGCGGTCCACTACACGGCCGACTACGCCTTCTGGGTGGCCCAGTAAGACAACGCGGCCCCCTGTTCCCGCTCCACCGTGAACTCGGTGCGGGGACAGGGGGTTTCGCATGGGGTTCTTCATCGGTATCGGCGTGGTCCTGGCCGTGCTGCTCGTCATCGGCCTGGTCGTGGACCGGCTCGACCGCAAGCGCGGCGGCAAGGGCGGCATGCTCCGGCCCAGCGGGCGCCGGCCGCGGCTGGACGACGCCGGCCGCGTCGGCAACGACCTGAGCACCTACGAGCCGCGTGTCCGCGGCGAAGACCGGCCCGCGCCGCGCGAAGACGACCTGCGCTGAGCGCTAGCCGACCGCGACCGGTTCGTCGTCGGCCGTGCGCAGGCGCTGCGAGATCACCTTCGTGATGCCGTCGCCCTGCATGCTCACGCCGTAGAGGGCGTCGGCGATTTCCATCGTCGGCTTCTGGTGGGTGATGATGATCAGCTGGGACGAGTCGCGCAGCTGCTCCAGCAGCCCGATGAGCCGGCGCATGTTGGTGTCGTCCAGCGCCGCCTCGACCTCGTCCATGACGTAGAAGGGTGAGGGCCGCGCGCGGAAGATCGCGACCAGCATGCCGACCGCGACCAGCGACTTCTCGCCGCCCGAGAGCAGCGACAGCCGCTTGACCTTCTTGCCCGGCGGGCGCGCTTCGACGTCGACGCCGGTGGCGAGCAGGTCGTCCGGCTGGGTGAGGACCATCCGGCCCTCGCCGCCCGGGAACAGCACGCTGAACACCGTCTCGAACTCGCGGGCGACGTCCGCGTACGCGCCGGCGAAGACCTCGAGGATCTTCTCGTCGACCTGCTTGATCACCGCTTCGAGGTCCTTGCGGGTGTCCTTGAGGTCCTCGAGCTGCGTGGAGAGAAACTTGTACCGCTCCTCCAGCGCCGCGAACTCCTCCAGGGCGAGCGGGTTCACCTTGCCCAGCAGGGAAAGGTCCTTCTCGGCGCGCTTGGCGCGACGGGCCTGGGTGTCGCGGTCGAACGGCATCGGCGGCGGTGCGGTGACGTCCTCGCCGCGGTCCTTGGCCGCCTCGTACTCGGCCATCTCGCCCGCGCTCGGCGGCACCGGGACGTCCGGGCCGTACTCCTGGACCAGGTCGGTGAGGCCGATGCCGAAGTCCTCGGCGATCTTGGCTTCCAGGGTCTCCAGCCGCAGCCGCTGCTCGGCGCGCTGGACCTCGTCGCGGTGGACGGCGTCGGTCAGCTTCTCCAGCTCGCCGGTGAGCTCGCGGACCTTGGCGCGGACGCCGGTCAGCGCGGATTCGCGGCTCTGACGCCGGGACTGGACCTGGTCGCGTTCGGTGGCCGCGCGCTGGACCGAGCGCTCGATGCGCTCGAGCGCGATCTCACCGCCGTTGACGACGGCGTCGGCGATCCGCGCGCCGTGCTTGCGGGCCGCGGCCGCGCGCTCGGCTCGTTCCCGGGCCTGCTGCTCGGCGTGCGCGGCGCGGCGGAGGCCTTCGGCCCGGCCCGCGATGCTGCGCGCCCGCTCCTCGGCGGTGCGCTGCGCGAGCCGCGCCTCCATCTCCTCCTGCCGGACGACGGCCAGCTCTTCGACGGCCTGGTCGCGCTCGGCGGTGTCCGGGTCGTCCTCGACGGGCTGCTCGGCGACGGCGGCGAGCCGTTCCTCCAGCTCGGCGAGCTGCGCGAGAGCCTGGATGCGGCTGTGTTCGACCTTCGCGCGCTGCCCGGTGAGGCGTTCGACCTCGGCCTGGGCGGCGCGGGCGGCCTGCTGCAGCCGGTTGAGCCGCTCCGAGGAGCGGGCCTTGCGCACCTTGGCGTCGCCGAGGGCGTCCTTGGCCTGGGAGACCTCTTCACGGCGGGCCTGCTGCTCGGCGCGGGCGCCTTCCAGCTCGGCCGCGTACTGCTCCAGCTGGCGTTCGGCCGTGCGCAACCGCACCCCGGCCTCGTCGACGGCGGCCTGGACCTCGATCACGCTCTCGCGGGCGCCGGAGCCGCCGATCGCCCAGCGGGCGCCGAAGACGTCACCCTCGGCGGTGACCGCGCGGACGTCCGGGTGCGCGGCGACCAGGTGCCGAGCCGACTCGAGGTCGCGGACCAGGGCGAGCTTGTCGAGCGCCTGCTCGACGGCGGGCCGCAGCTGGGCCGGCGCGGAGACGACCTCGCGGGCCCAGCGCGCGCCGTCCGGCAGCGCGGGCCACGCGTAGGTGTCCACAGTGGACTCGGGCGCGCCGAGCACGATGCCGGCGCGGCCGTTGTCCGTGTCCTTCAAGTACTTCAGCGCGCGCAGGGCGTCTTCGCCGCCGTTGACGGCGACCGCGTCGGCCACCGGGCCGAGCGCCGCGGCCAGCGCGACCTCGTGGCCGGGCTCGACGGTCAGCAGCGCGGCGACCGAGCCGAGCAGGCCCGGCAGCTCGTGGGACGCGCCGAGCAGCGCGCCCGCGCCGTCCTTGCGCTTGAGCCCCATGGACAGCGCCTCGACGCGGGCCTTCTCCGACGCGATCTCGCGCTCGGCGGTGCGTTCGGCCTTGACCAGCTCTTCGACGCGCGCCTTGGCCGCGTTGTTGGCCTCGACCGCGCGGTCGTGGTGGGCCATCAGCCCGGAGTCGTCGGACTCCTCGACACCGCCCTCGGCCTTGGCCTCTTCGAGTTCCTCGACGGCGAGTTCGGCACGCTCGGCGGACTCTTCGATGGAGACGCTGAGCCGGTCGATCTCGTCGGTGGTGGCGCCGTTCTTGCTGCGCAGCGCCTCGACCTGGCCGGTCAGCTTGGCCATGCCCTCGCGGCGGTCGGCGATGGCGCGGACGGCGGCCCAGTGCGCGCGCTCGGCGGCCTGGACGCGCTGTTCGAGGTCTTCGCGCCGCAGCACGGTCTGGGCGAGCAGCTCCCGGGCCTCCATGACGGCCTCGTTGAGCTCTTCCTCCTGCTCGGCGACGCGCTCGGCTTCTTCGAGCAGCTCTTCGGGGTCGCGGCCGCCGGTGTGCGCGGCGACGTCGGCCGAGAGGTGCCGCTGCCGTTCGATGGCCAGGCGGACGGTGCCGCGCAGCCGCTCGGCCAGCGCGGACAGCTTGTACCAGGTCTCCTGGGCGGTCTGCAGCAGCGGCGCGTCCTCGGCGAGCGACGACTCCAGCTCGGTCTCCTCGGCGGAGACGATCTCGAGGGTCTGCTCGACCTCGGCGCGACGCTGGCGCGCGACCTTTTCGTCGGCCTCTTCACGCTCGATCGAACCGCGCTGGGTGACCAGGTCGTCGGCGAGCAGGCGCAGGCGGGAGTCGCGCAGCTCGGACTGCACGAACTGGGCCTTGCGGGCGATCTCGGCCTGCTTGCCCAGCGGCTTGAGCTGGCGGCGCAGCTCGGTGGTGAGGTCGCCGAGGCGGTCGAGGTTGCCCTGCATGTTGGCCAGCTTGCGCAGGGTCTGTTCCTTGCGCTTGCGGTGCTTGAGGACGCCGGCGGCCTCTTCGATGAAGGCGCGGCGCTCTTCGGGCTTGGACTCGAGGATCGCCGAGAGCTGGCCCTGCCCGACGATGACGTGCATCTCGCGGCCGATACCGGAGTCCGACAGCAGCTCCTGGACGTCCATCAGGCGGCAGCGGTCGCCGTTGATCTCGTACTCGCTGGCGCCGTCGCGGAACATCCGGCGGGTGATCGACACCTCGCCGTACTCGATCGGGAGGGCGCCGTCGGCGTTGTCGATGGTCAGCGTGACCTCGGCGCGGCCGAGCGGGGCGCGGCCCGCGGTGCCGGCGAAGATGACGTCCTCCATCTTGCCGCCGCGCAGGTCCTTGGCGCCCTGGGTGCCCATGACCCAGCGCAGCGCGTCCAGCACGTTCGACTTGCCGGAGCCGTTCGGGCCGACCACGCAGGTGATGCCCGGCTCGAAGCGCAGCGTGGTGGCCGAGGCGAAGGACTTGAAGCCCTTGAGCGTCAGGCTTTTCAGGTGCACTGGGTGCTGACCCCTCTGGCTGCCGGTACGGGCGTTTCAATCGTCCCAGGCTACCTGGGGGTGTCCTCGGACCGCCGGACGCGCCCCCTCTCCGGCGCGCCTTAGCACAGCGTGATCGGCATCGGCAACCTCGTGCGCCACACCCGCCCCGGAAGTACCAAGGCTCGAGTTACCGCTCGAAGAACCCGCTGAGCCCCCCTTTCGGGTCGGACCAGCGCTCGACGACGGTCTCCACACTTCCGGGTGATTCGCCGGACCGAAGGGCCGCCAACAGCCGCTCACAGTGGTCGCGATCACCCTCCGCTATGACCTCGACACGACCGTCGGGCATGTTGCGGGCACTGCCGACGAGACCGAGCTCGAGCGCACGGCTGCGCGTCCACCAGCGGAAACCGACACCCTGGACTCGACCGCGGACCCACGCCGTCATCCTGGTGTTCGTTTGTCCCTCACTCACGCGTTCATCCTTTCCGGACAGTTTGACTGCGCACAGTGATCACGCAGGCTCCCTACCTGGGCGAATGCGGCACTGACGGTGATAATCTCCCCGCCGAGGTCGCCCTCCCGGGTTCCCCCGCTCGGGCAAGCAGTGATCGTTTGACGACCTCGAGCCGCAGGTTTCGAAGCTTCCCCGATCTTCTAGGAGCCTCTATGCCCCGCCCCGACGGGTCGGATTCGAGCTCACGCATCACCAGGATCGACACCACCGCGCCGCCGAAGAGCAGCAAACCGAACCGCGCCGGGTACGTCGTGCTCGGGGTCGCGGGCCTGGTGGTCGCGACGGCGTTCGCCGCCGTCGCCGAGCTCGCCGGACCGGTCCCCGCGACCACCGCGGGCGGCACCGGCGCCCCGGGTGGCCAGGGCACCTCGCCCGCGGGTGTCCAGACGATCCCGGGCACCCCGACCCCGGGCGGCCCGTCCACCCTCGGCGGCCCGCCGTCGCCGACGGACACGCCCTCGTCGAGCGCGCCGACCACGGTGGTGTCGGTCAGCCCGGACGGCAAGACGACCACCACGGTCGTCACCCAGGCCCCGCCGCCCCCGTACACGCCCCCGCCGGGCGGTGGTCCGCACAGCTCGGCGCCTCCGGCGACGACGCCGAAGACGACCCCGCCGCCGCCCACCACGACCACGCCGCCGCCGACCACGACGACGTCACCGCGGACGGACCCGCCGACCGACACGACCACGCCGGCCGGTGGCGGCGGCAGCTCGTCGGGCGCGCCGTCGATCAGCACGACCGGGACGTCGCCGACGACCAAGTAAGCGCGAAGTCCCCGAGGGCCACCGCCGCGGCGGTGGCCTTCGGGGTTTCCCGCCGCCGCACGCACGGCTCGCCTCGCTGCGCCGGCCGGAGGTCACCTTTCCCGAGCCCTCACGACCTCGGCGTCAGGCCTCGAAGCGGTAGCCCATGCCCGGCTCGGTCAGCAGGTGGCGGGGCCGCGAGGGTTCCGGCTCCAGCTTGCGCCGCAGCTGGGCCAGGTAGACCCGCAGGTAGTGGGACTCCGTCTCGTACGACGGCCCCCACACCTCGTGCAGCAGCTGCTTCTGCGCCACCAGCCGGCCGCGGTTGCGGACCAGCAGCTCCAGCACGCCCCACTCGGTCTTGGTCAGGTGGACCTCGACCCCGTCGTGGCGGCGGACCTTCTTGGCCGCCAGGTCGATGCTGAACGACGACGTCTCCACCACCGCGTCCACGTCGTCGGCGCCGGCGACCGCCGAGCGGCGCACCGCGGCGCGCAGGCGCGCGAGCAGCTCGTCCATGCCGAACGGCTTGGTGACGTAGTCGTCCGCGCCCGCGTCGAGGGCCTGGACCTTGTCGGCCGAGTCGCCGCGGGCGGACAGGACGATGATCGGGACCGTCGTCCAGCCGCGCAGGCCGGCGATCACCTCGGTGCCGTCGAGGTCGGGCAGGCCGAGGTCGAGCACGACGACGTCGGGCTTCGTCTCGGCGACGGCCTTGAGCGCGGCGGTGCCGTCGTGCGCGGTGATCACCTTGTAGCCGCGCGCGGTGAGGTTGATCCGCAACGCGCGCACGATCTGCGGCTCGTCGTCCACCACCAGCACGGTGGCAGCGATGTCGCTCATCGGACCCCTTCCCGGTACATGACACTTTCCGCGGGCAGCGAGACGACGATCGTGAGCCCGCCGCCCGGGGTGTCCTCGGCGCGGATCGTGCCGCCCATCGCCTCGGTGAACCCCTTCGCCACCGACAGCCCGAGCCCGACGCCGGGCGTCGCGTCCCGGTCGCCGCCGAGCCGCTGGAACGGCGCGAACGCCGAATCCGCCGTCCCCTTGCGCAGTCCCTTGCCGTGGTCGACGATCCGCAGCTCGACGTGGCCGGAGTGCGCGCTCGCGCGGGCCGACACCCGGCCCCCGCCGTGCCGCAGCGCGTTGTCGAGGACGTTCGCCACCACCCGTTCCAGCAACCCGGGATCCGCGAGCACCGACGGCAGCTGGTCGTCGACCGCGACGACCACTGCGTCCGAGGAGTCCACATTGGACAGCGCGTGCGCGACGACCTCGTCGTAGCCCACCGGACGCAGGTGCGGCACCACCGCGCCGGTGGCCAGCCGCGATGAATCCAGCAGGTTGTCGATCAGGCCGGCCAGCCGGTCGGCGGACAGCTCGATGGCCTCCATCAGTTCCGCGGTGTCCTCATCGGACAGGTGCAGGTCGGGCGCGCGCAGGCTGCCGATGGACGCCTTGATCGACGTCAGCGGCGTCCGCAGGTCGTGCCCGACCGCCGAAAGCAGCGTCGTGCGCAGCTCGGTGGCCTCGGCCTTGCGCTCGGCTTTCGCCGCGGCGTCGGCACTGCGCTGCTGCCGCAGCGAAAGCAGCGCCTGTCCCGCGACGGCTTCCAGCACCCGGCGGTCGGCCGCCGGCAGCGCGCGCCCCCGCAACGTGAGGTGGACGTCGGCGGTGACCGCGATGTCGACGTCGGCCTCGTCCGGGTCGGCGCACGGGTGCTCCCCCGCCGTCGCGACGCCGTGCCACTCGCCTTCGCGCTTTTCCAGCAACGTCACGGAAGTCAGCGCGAAGTTCTCGCGGACCTTCTCCAGCAGCCGCTCGATCGGGTTCGCGTGGGTCAGCACCGTCCGCGCGTAGGACGCGAGCAGCGCCGCCTCGGTCCGCGCCCGCGCCGCCTGCGTCGCCCGGCGCGCGGCCGCGTCGACGACCAGCGCGACCAGCACCGCGACCACGACCATCGCGATCAGCGTCACGAGGTTCTGCGGCGTGTGCACGTTCAGCGTGTACAGCGGCGGCGTGAAGAAGAAGTTGAGCAGCCCGGCGCCGAGCACGGCCGCGACCAGCGCCGGGCCCAGGCCGCCGACCAGCGCGACGACGACCGTGGCCAGCACGTACGAAATCACGTCCGTGGCGAAGTCGAGCCCGGCGGGCACGAACAGGCCGATGACCGTCACCAGCACCGGCAGCACGACGCTCAGCACCCAGCCCGCGACCAGCCGCGAGAGCCCCAGCGGGCTCGCGCCGAGCCGGGCCCGCAGCCGCCCGCCGGCCTCGGCGTGGGTGACCATGTGGACGTCGATCGGCCCGGACCGGCTGACCACGGTGGCGCCGATGCCCTCGTCGAACAGCCGCGCCACGCGGGACCGCCGCGAGGTGCCGATCACCAGCTGCGTCGCGTTGACGCCGCGGGCGAAGTCGAGCAGCGCGGTCGGGACGTCGTCGCCGACGACGGTGTGGAACGTCGCGCCGACCTCCTCGGCCAAGGTGCGGCAGCGGGCGATCGCGGTCGGGCCGAGCCCGGACAGGCCGTCACCACGCAGGATGTGCAGCACCTGCAGCTCGGCGCCGGCGCGGGTGGCGATCCGGCTGGCGCGGCGGATCAGCGTCTCGCTCTCCGGGCCGCCGGTGATGGAGACGACGACGCGTTCGCGCGTCTCCCACGTGTCGGTGATCTGCTGCTCGGCGCGGTAGCGCTGCAGCGCGACGTCGACCTGGTCGGCCACCCAGAGCAGCGCCAGCTCGCGCAGCGCGGTGAGGTTGCCGGGGCGGAAGTAGTTGCCGAGCGCGGCGTCGATCCGCTCGGCCGGGTAGACGTTGCCGTGCGCGAGGCGCCGCCGCAACGCCTCGGGCGTGATGTCGACCAGCTCCAGCTGCTCCGCGCGGCGGACGACCTCGTCGGGCACGGTCTCCTGCTGGGTGACGCCGGTGATGCGCTCGACGACGTCGTTGAGGCTCTGCAGGTGCTGCACGTTGACCGTGGACAGGACGTCGATGCCGGCATCCAACAGTTCCTCGACGTCCTGCCAGCGCTTGGCGTTGCGCGAGCCCGGCACGTTGGTGTGCGCCAGTTCGTCGACGACGGCGACCTCGGGCGCGCGGGCGAGGATGGCGTCGACGTCCATCTCCTCGAAGGCGCGGCCGCGGTGCACGGCGTGCCGGCGCGGCACGATCTCGAGGTCTTCGAGCAGGACCGCGGTCTTCTCACGGCCGTGCGTCTCCACGAGCCCGGCGACGACGTCGGTGCCGCGGTCGAGCCGGCGCCGCGCCTCGCCGAGCATGGCGAAGGTCTTGCCGACGCCCGGAGCCGCGCCGAGGTAGATCCTCAGCTCCCCCCGGCGCGGCTTCTTCGTACTGGTCACGCTGTCAGTGTGCCCCTCCGGCCGCACCTTGCACGGCCAAGTTGAGCTGGAGCACATCCACCCCGGGGACACCGATCCCGGCGCCCGACGTGTTCGCCTCGACGAGTTGCTTCACCCGGTCCGCCGGCAACCCCGTCACCCGGGCGACCCGGGCGATCTGGAGGTCGGCGTAGGCGACGCTGATCGCCGGGTCGAGCCCGGAACCGGACGCCGTCACCGCGTCCGGCGGTACCTGATCGGGTGACACGCCTTCCCGCTTCGCGATGGCGTCCTTGCGCTCGCCGATGGTTTTCACGAGGTCCTCGTTGTACGGGCCCTTGTTGGACGCGCCGGACGTCGACGGGTCGCCGGGGCCGAGCGCGTCCTTCGCAAGGGCCGAGGGCCGGTTGTGGAACCACGGGTCCTTCGCCGGGTCGGCGGGCACCGGGTCGACGCCGATCAGCGACGACCCGACGGCCTGGCCGTTCTGCGTGACGATCGAGCCTTCGGCGTTGCCCTCCAGCCCGGGGATGCGGGCGATCGCCCACACGGCCAGGGGGTAGATCACCCCGAGCAGGACGGTCAGCACGATGAGGACGCGCAGGCCGGCCCAGGTCTGCTTGACGAGAGTGTTCACGAGTTCACCCGATTCCAGGGATGAGGCGCACGAGCAGGTCGATCAGCCAGATCCCGAGGAAGGGGCTGACGATACCGCCGAGGCCGTAGACGAGCAGGTTGCGGCGCAGCAGGGCCGAGGCCGACGACGGCTTGTACCGCACGCCGCGCAGGGCCAGCGGGATCAGCACGACGATGATCAGCGCGTTGAAGATGACCGCGGAGAGGATCGCCGACTTCGGGGTGGCCAGGTGCATGATGTTCAGCGCGCCGAGCTGGGCGAAGATGCCGGTGAACATGGCCGGCAGGATCGCGAAGTACTTCGCGAGGTCGTTCGCCACGCTGAACGTCGTCAGCGCGCCGCGCGTGATCAGCAGCTGCTTGCCGATCTCCACGATCTCGATCAGCTTCGTCGGGTCGCTGTCGAGGTCGACCATGTTGCCGGCCTCCTTCGCGGCCGACGTGCCGGTGTTCATCGCGACGCCGACGTCGGACTGCGCGAGCGCGGGCGCGTCGTTGGTGCCGTCGCCGGTCATCGCGACCAGGCGGCCGCCCTCCTGCTCCTTCTTGATGAGCGCCATCTTGTCTTCGGGCTTGGCCTCGGCGAGGTAGTCGTCGACGCCGGCGTCCGCCGCGATGGCCTTGGCGGTGAGCGGGTTGTCGCCGGTGATCATCACCGTCTTGATGCCCATCGCCCGCAGTTCCTTGAAGCGCTCCTTCATACCGGGCTTGACGACGTCGGACAGCCGGATCACGCCGCGCACCACGGTGTCCTCGGCGACCACCAGCGGGGTGCCGCCCTGGGCGCTGATCTCGTCGACCACCCGCTCGGTCTCGTCGGGGAACTGCCCGCCGTTGTCGCGCACCCACGCGCGCACGGCGCTCGCCGCGCCCTTGCGGATCCGCCGGTCACCGACGTCGAGCCCGCTCATCCGGGTCTGCGCGGTGAAGGGGACGAACTCGCCGTGCACGTCGTCACCCGCGTGGGCTTCGGTGAGCTCGACGACGCTGCGTCCTTCGGGGGTTTCGTCGGCGAGGCTGGCCAGCCGGGCGGCCCGCGCGAGTTCGTCCGGAGTGGAGGATCCCACCGGGATCAGCTCGGTGGCCCGGCGGTTGCCGAAGGTGATCGTGCCGGTCTTGTCGAGCAGCAGCGTCGAGACGTCGCCCGCGGCCTCGACCGCGCGGCCGGACGTCGCGAGGACGTTGCGCTGCACCAGCCGGTCCATCCCGGCGATGCCGATGGCGCTCAGCAGGGCGCCGATCGTCGTCGGGATCAGGCAGACCAGCAACGCCGTCAGCACGATCACCGACTGCTCGGACCCGGAGTAGCCGGCCATCGGCTGCAGCGCCACGACGGCGAGCAGGAAGATGATGGTCAGCGTGGCCAGCAGGATGGTCAGCGCGATCTCGTTCGGCGTCTTCTGCCGGGAAGCGCCTTCCACCAACGCGATCATGCGGTCCACGAAGGACTCGCCCGGCTTGGTCGTGATCTTCACGACGACCCGGTCGCTCAGCACCGTCGTGCCACCGGTGACGGCGCTGCGGTCGCCGCCGGACTCGCGGATGACCGGCGCGGACTCGCCGGTGATGGCCGACTCGTCGACGGTCGCGATGCCTTCGACGACGTCGCCGTCACCCGGGATCACCTGGCCGGCCTCGACGACCACGAGGTCGCCGACCTTCAGCTCGGCGCCTGGAACCTGCTCCTCCCCGGTCTCGGTGAGCCGCCGCGCGACGGTCTCCTTCTTCGACCGCCGCAGGCTTTCCGCCTGCGCCTTGCCGCGCCCTTCGGCGACGGCTTCGGCGAGGTTCGCGAAGATGACCGTGAACCACAGCCAGATCGCGATCAGGATGGTGAAGACGCTCGGGTCGGTGATCGCGAAGACGGTGGTCAGCGCCGAGCCCACCCACACCACGAACATCACCGGGTTGGCGAGCTGGTGCTTCGGGTTGAGCTTCTTGAAGGCGTCGGGCAGCGACGTCCAGAGCTGGCGGGGGCTGAACACGCCCGCGCCGACGCGACCGGTGTGCTCTTCGTGGGTCACCTGAGGTCGTTCTTCGGTGACGGTCATGCGAGTGCCTCCGCGATGGGCCCGAGCGCGAGCGCCGGGATGAACGTGAGGGCCGCGACGAGCACCACCGTGCCGGTGAGCATGGTGGCGAACAGCGGCCCGGTGGTGGGCAGCGTCCCCGCGGTTTCGGGGACCTTCCTCTGCGCGGCCAGGGAACCGGCCAGGCAGAGCACGGCGACGATCGGGATGAACCGGCCGAGCGCCATGGCGACGCCGAACGACGACTGGAACCAGTCGCTCGTCGCGGTCAGGCCGCCGAACGCGCTGCCGTTGTTGTTGCCGGTCGAGGCGTAGCCGTAGAGGATTTCGGACAGCCCGTGCGCGCCGCTGTTGCCGAGCGCGCCCGCCGTGTCCGGCAGCATCAGGGCGATGCCCGCGCCGAGGAGCACCACGGTCGGCATGGCCAGCATCGAGATCGCCGCGCAGGTGACCTCGCGCTTGCCGAGCTTCTTGCCCAGATATTCCGGCGTCCGCCCGACCATCAGGCCGGCCAGGAACATCGCGATGATCGCCATCACGAGGATGCCGTAGAGCCCGGTGCCGACGCCGCCCGGCGAGATCTCGCCGTAGAGCATGTTCAGCAACGGACCGCCGCCGCCGAGCCCGGAGAGGCTGTCGTGGGCGCCGTTGACCGCGCCCGTGGACGTGCCGGTGGTGGTGTCGGCGAAGATCGACGTGCTCGAGATGCCGAACCGCTGTTCCTTGCCCTCCATGCTCGCTCCCGCGGCCAGCGCGGCCGGGTTGCTCGCCCTGGCCTCGGAGAACCAGATGACGGCCAGCGACGCGGCCCAGAGCAGGCCCATCACGCCGAGCAGGACGTAGCCCTGCTTGTTCTTGCCGACGAGCCTGCCGAACGTGCGGGTCAAGCTGACCGGGATCACCAGGATCAGGAACAGCTCGATCAGGTTCGTCCAGGCGTTGGGGTTCTCGAACGGGTGGGCCGAGTTGGCGTTGAGGATGCCGCCGCCGTTGGTGCCGAGCTCCTTGATCGCCTCCTGGCTCGCCGCCGGGGCCAGCGCGATGGTGCTCTGGCTGCCGTCGGGGTTGGTGACGGCGACGCCCGCCTTGAGGCTCTGCACGACGCCAAGGGCGATCAGCACGAGCGCGAACACGAAGGCCATCGGCAGCAGGACGCGGACGGTGCCGCGGGTGAGGTCCACCCAGAAATTGCCGAGCCGGTCGGTGCGCGAGCGGATGAACCCGCGGGTCAGCGCGATGGCGACGGCCAGGCCGACGCCCGCGGACAGGAAGTTCTGCACGGTGAGCCCGGCCATCTGCACGAAGTGGCCCATCGTCGTCTCGGGGACGTAGGACTGCCAGTTCGTGTTGGTGACGAACGAGATCGCCGTGTTGAACGCGACGGCGGGACTCACCGAACCGCGGCCGAGGCTCCACGGCAGGATCGGCTGGAGCCGTTGCAGCAGGTAGAGCAGGACGACCGAGACGAACGAGAAGCCGAGCACGCCGGCGGCGTAGGTCGGCCACCGCTGCTCGGAGTCCGGGTTGACGCGGAAGAGCCGGTAGAGGCCCTTCTCGAGCTTCAGGTGCTTCTCGGTGGAGAAGACGCGCGCCATGTAGTCGCCGAGAGGTTTGTAGACCACGGCGAGGGCGACGAGGAGGAGACCGAGCTGGATGAGCCCGGCCGCGGTGTCGGACATCAGAATTTCTCCGGCCTGATCAAGGCGACGAACAGGTAGACGAGAAGGCCCAGCGCCAGCAGCCCGCCGACGATGTTGGCCACGGTGCCCGCGCCGCTCACAGCTTCTCCAAGCCACGCAGGGCCAGCGCGATAACCACGAAGATGCCGATCATCAGAACGGCGTAGAGCAAGTCGGCCACTAGGCACCTCTCAGGACAGGTCACCGATTTGGTGACCAGGGACGAGGCCAACTGTGCGGCCGTTCCGTCCCTCCGCGGAGGCTGGCTGACGGCGCGTTAACGCCGTCCTGATGCGCATTTACGCCGTCTTTATGGCGGGTGGCGCCGGTCACGCAAGCGTTTGCCTCCGCCACGGCACCGTCGCGGTTCGTGAGTGACTCACGGCACACTGTGTGACCGAATGAGCGCGGAACGTGCAATTCGGGCAGACAAGATGTTCCTGCCGTGTTACACCTGTGTTACCGATAGTTGTACTAGCTAAGTAAAAGCTTGGAGGGGTCCGTATGTGCGGTATCGCCGGCTGGGTTTCCTACGACGCCGACCTCACGCGCCGGCAGGACGTCGTGGACGCCATGACGGAGACCATGGCCTGCCGTGGCCCGGACGGCGTCGGCACCTGGGTGCGCGAGCACGTCGCGCTCGGCCACCGACGGCTCGCGATCATCGACCTGCCGGGCGGGCGGCAGCCGATGTCGGTGCACACGCCGAACGGCGACGTCGCGATGGTCTACAGCGGCGAGGCCTACAACTTCACCGAACTGAAGGAAGAGCTCACGAAGCTCGGCCACAAGTGGGAGACCGACAGCGACACCGAAGTGGTGCTGCACGGCTACCTGCAGTGGGGCGACGCGGTCGTCGACCACCTCAACGGCATGTACGCCTTCGCGATCTGGGACGAGCGCGACGACCGCCTGGTCATGATCCGCGACCGGATGGGCATCAAGCCGTTCTACTACTACCCCACTCGAGACGGGGTGCTGTTCGGGTCGGAGCCGAAGGCGATCCTCGAGAACCCGCTCGCCCGCAAGGTCGTCGACACCGAAGGCCTGCGCGAGCTGATGGCGTTCACCAAGCGCCCCGGCTGGTCGCTGTGGAAGGGCATGGAGGAGGTCCAGCCCGGCACGATCGTCACCGTGACGCGCGAGGGCATCCGCACCCGCACGTACTGGAAGCTCGACGCCAAGCAGCACACGGACGACCAGGAGACCACGGTCGAGCGCGTCCGCGAGCTGATGACCGACATCGTGCACCGCCAGCTCGTCGCGGACGTCCCGCGCTGCGTGCTGCTGTCCGGCGGCCTGGACTCCAGCGCCGTCACCGGCCTCGCCGCGCCCCACCTCGCCGAGCAGGGCGAGCAGCTGCGGACGTTCTCCGTCGACTTCTTCGGCCAGGAAGAGAACTTCAAGCCGGACGAGATGCGCGACACCGCGGACTCGCCCTACATCCGCGACGTCGCGAACCTGGTCGGGTCCGCGCACCAGGACGTCATGCTGAACCCGGCGGAGCTCAGCGACCCGGCGGTGCGGCGCGCGGTGCTGAAGGCCCGCGACATCCCGGCCGGCCTCGGTGACATGGACACGTCGCTGTACCTGCTGTTCAAGGCGATCCGCGGCGAGTCGACGGTGGCCCTGTCCGGCGAGTCGGCCGACGAGGTGTTCGGCGGTTACCGCTGGTTCCACGACGAGAAGGCCGTCAACGCCGACACGTTCCCGTGGCTGGCGTTCCGGAACTCGATGATGGACGAGCGCGCGTCGCTCTACACCGCGGAGCTGCGGCAGAAGCTGAACCTGGAGACCTACGTCGCGGACCAGTACGCGACGGCGGTCGCCGGTGTCGACCACCTCGACGGCGAGTCCGCGAAGGAAGCGCGGATGCGGACGATCTGCAACCTGCACCTGACCCGTTTCGTGCGGATGCTGCTCGACCGCAAGGACCGCGCGTCGATGGCGGTGGGCCTGGAGGTCCGCGTGCCGTTCTGCGATCACCGGCTGGTCGAGTACGTCTACAACACGCCGTGGTCGCTGAAGACGTTCGACGGCCGCGAGAAGAGCCTCCTGCGGCACGCGACCAAGCACGTGCTGCCGGAGTCGGTGGCGCAGCGGGTGAAGAGCCCGTACCCGTCGACGCAGGACCCGGGCTACGCGGCGGCGCTGCAGCAGCAGGTCAAGGAGGTCCTCGCGGAGCCGAACCACGCGGTGTTCGGCCTGGTCGACAAGGCCTGGGCGCACCGGGTGTCCGAAGTGGACTCGGCCACCATGGACCCGGGCGCCCGCATCGGCCTGGACCGGCTGCTCGACCTGTACCACTGGATCGAGATGTACTCCCCGGAGCTGCAGCTCGACTGAGGTCTTGACCTCGAGCGCACTTGAGGTCGCACGCTGGGTGGCATGAAGGTGCTGCTGTTCGGCCGCAACCCGGCCACGGTCTCGAGGGTGACGGCGGCGCTGTCCGCGGCGGGTCTCGCCGCGGACGGCGTCGCTTCGGAGGAAGCGGCGTTGTCCCGCCTGGGCGTGGTGGACGCGCTGGTGCTGGGCGCGGGAGTGGTGGGCCCGCTGCGAGAACGCCTGACGGCCGCGGCGGCGCGGCACGGGGTGGCGTGGGTGCAGGGACCGCACATCCTGCCGGAGCGGGACGCCCTGGAGTACGTCCGCACGGAGATCCTGCCGCGGCTGAAGTCAGGCCGACGGTAGCTCACCACAAGGACACCGAGCTCAGACCGGCCGCCACCACACCGGAAGTCGCGTCAAGACCGTCGGCGACCCGACCCGCCGGCGTGCGCGAGCCGGCGGGCAACCCTCGCCGTTCTCGAACACCAGCTTCGAGATGAGCTGGGCACCTGCTTTCGCGGCCGCCGGCTCAAGCCCCTTGCACAGCGAGTTCGCAACGAACTGCGCACCTACGCCAGCGGCTGCCAGCCTGCCGGTGCACCGATGGCTTCCGCCGAAAGTCCACGGCGGTAGCACCTCGGCCGGCAGCCACCGCAGCAGCAGCAGCCGACGGTACGCACCCCAGCGCGGTCACACTCGCAGGCGATGCCCGACCGCAACGGCACCAGGCGGCGCTCGGTGACCGGAGAATGGCCACCTCACCGCGACATGAGCCAAGTCCCGCCGAAGCCGGTGTCAGCTCAGCGGTAGTTCCGCTGCCACTTCGTCGCCGCGCTGCGCCAGCTTCGCGCCGATTCCGCTCAGCAGGGCTCGAGCGCCGCGATTACCCGCCGTCGTCGAGGCGATGAACCGCGATGTGCCCGACCCGCGGGCCTCCGCCAGCAGGGCGGCCGTCACCTGCTTGCCGATCCCCCTGCCCCGGGCGGCCCGGCTCAGCCAGATTCCCGCCTCCACCGCGTCCCCGCGCGGTTCCAGACGGGCCGCTCCGACCGCCTTTCCGTCGACGTCGATCACCCACGTGCGTTCCACGGCCGTCTCCGCGCGGAGGGAACGGCCTCGGTGGAACTCGAGGAACGCCGCCCGGCGGGCCGGCGTCCAGCCCGGCTCGTCTTCGACCGGCGGCATCACCTCCAGGGGGTCCGCGCCGGAGACGGCGGCCTCCAGCAGTCGCGCCAGTGCGGGCTCGTCCAGGGGTGTCAGGTTCACCCCCGAAGTGAAGCGCCAGTGACACCACGTCACAAGGGCTGGTGACGTCAGCACACTGCTTCCCCGCCGCCCGGCGCGCTGGAATCGGGGCATGTCCTCGACACCGATGAAGAAGATCCTCCTGGCCGCCGCCGTCGTGGCGGTCGCCGCGACCGCTGTGGTGCCCGCCGCCTCGGCCGCGCCTGCGGCGAGCGGGCTGAAGTGGGGGCCCTGTCCGGCCGGCGCCTTCCCCACACCCGACCTGGAGTGCACGACGCTGCCGGTTCCGCTGGACTACCGCGACCCCGGCGGCCGCAAGATCGACATCGCCGTCTCGCGCCTGCCGGGCAAGCACCCCGAAAAGCGGCGTGGCGTGCTGTTCACGAACCCCGGCGGCCCCGGCGTCGAAGGGCTGGACTACCCGCAGCTGCTGGCCATCCCGAGCCTGCCGGCGCCGCTGCCGCAGAGCGTGCGGGACCAGTACGACGTCATCGGCTTCGACCCGCGCGGCATCGGGCACAGCTCCCCCGTGACCTGCGATCTGACGCCGGAGCAGCAGGCGACCGGCAACCTGCCCTACGCCGAGGGCCCCGCCGACGTCATCAAGCAGGCGCAGGTCTCGAAGGCCGTAGCCCGGCAGTGCGCGACGTCCGGCACCGGCTGGATGCTGCCGCACGTGACCACGGCGAACACCGCGCGGGACATGGACCGCATCCGGGAGGCGCTGGGCGAGCCCACGCTCTCCTACCTGGGCGCGTCCTACGGCACGTACCTGGGCGCGGTCTACACGACGATGTTCCCGCGGCGCGGCGACAAGATCGTGCTCGACAGCAATCTCGGGCCCGGCGGCTACGACATCGACGCGATGCGCGCCTTTTCCCAGGGCCTGAAGGACCGGTTCCCGGACTTCGCGAAGTTCGCCGCGGCGAACCCGAAGTACGGGCTGGGCACCACCCCCGCCCAGGTGACCGCCAAGTTCTTCGAGCTGGCCACCCGCCTGGAGAAGGCGCCGGTCGCGGGGATCGACGGCTCGGCCTTCCGCGGTCTGGCGTTCAGCTACTCCTACGGCGACGCGCAGTTCCCGGACCTCGCCGCGGCGTGGCAGGCGCTGGACAAGGGTGAGACGCCGAAGCTCACGGGCGAGATCACCGAGAACATGCTGGCCGCCCGGCTCGCCGTGGTCTGCACCGACTCGCGCTGGCCGCGGTCGGTAGCGACCTACCAGGCCAACGTCGCGATCGACCGGATCCGCTACCCGATGCTCGGCGCCGCCACGGCGAACATCTCGCCGTGCGCGTACTGGACGACCCCGGCGACCGAGCCGAAGGTGCGGATCACCGCGAACGGCCCGTCGAACGTGCTCCTGGTGCAGAACCAGCGTGACCCGGGCACCCCGCTGGTGAACGCCCGCAAGCTGCGCGCGGCCTTCGGGGACCGGGCCCGGATGGTGACCGCCGACGAGGGCGGCCACGGCGTCTACGTGGTCGCGGGGAACCAGTGCGCCAACACCGCGGTGACCGACTTCCTGGTGACGGGTGAGCGCCCGGCGCGCGACACCTTCTGCGCGGCGGAAACGCACTGACCGAGGGCCCGGCCGGTCAGCGGTGATCGGCCGGGCTCAGCCGGTTGGCGCGCATCCCGGCGAGCGCGCGAAGGAACCGGACGTACGGCGACCAGCGAACCGGCTGGGCGACCCGGCCGGTCACCGCCAGTTCGGCGCGGTCCAGGAGCTGTTCCAGCAGCGCGTCGTGCAGGGGCGGAACACCAGCGGCCAGCTCAGCCGGGCCCAGCCGTGCAGCGTCCCGGCCAGGACGTGCGTCAGCGTGTCACCCGAAATCGTGAACTCGTGGTAGCCGTGCAGGCCTTTCGGCGCCGTGAAGCGGAACCGCAGGCGATCGGGCGAGACCTCTTCGAGGACGTACCGGACGGGACCGTGGCCCGCGGTCGTGCCCGGGGCGGGCGGGCCGTCGAGCCGGGTGGGCGGCCAGTCGGCGACCGGCCAGAGCCGGTCGTCCCCGGTGCCGAGCGTGGCCAGCAGCTCGAGCGGCACCGGCCGCGGGAACCTCCGGGTGTGGACGTTGCGAACCATGGCACAACCCTCCGTTCTGGAGACTGTCCTCCAGAACGTAACAGAGGATAGTCTCCAGAACCATGGGCCGGCCGGCAACACACACCACAGCGCAGTTCCTCGACGCCGCGACGACGTTGTTCGCCGAGGGCGGCGCCCGCGCGGTCACGATGGCCGCGACGGCCAAAGCCGCGGGCGCGCCGAACGGCTCGATCTACCACCGGTTCCCGGACCGCCCGGCCCTGCTGGCCACCCTCTGGCTCCGCACCCTGCGCGACTTCCAGGCCCTGTTCGTCGAGACCCTCGGCGACGCGGCTTCGGTGGACGCGGCGGTCGAGGCCGCCACGAGCGTCGTCCGCTGGTGCCGCAAGCACCCCGACGGCGCCCGCGTCCTCGACGCCGGCAAGCAGGCTTTCGGCCCCGCAGACTGGTCCCCCGAAGCCGTCACGGCCCTGACCGCCGCGGAGGAAGAACTCCGCGCGGCTCTGAAGCGGGCGACGCTCTCCCTGCCCTCGCTCACCGGCTGCACGGACGAGGACGTCGTGCTGGCCCTGGTCGAGATCCCGCGCGCGGTCGTCCACCGCTACCTCTCGACCGGCCGCACTCCCCCGCCGAAGGCCGCCGACCTGGTGGAACGCACAGTCCGCAAGCTCCTCCGCCCGTGATCAGAACGTCAACACCCGTGGTTGGCGAGTCAACACGACCGGCTTGCGGCGTGTCGTCCTCCTGATCACGCGTGTCGGCTTCGCAATCACGCGTGTCGACCCCTCTCTCACGGAGTCAGCGGCGGACCTCCGTGAGCTTCACCGGGCGGCGCTCCCGACGCGAGACTTCGCAGGCTTCGGCGATGTAGAACGCTTCGAGCGCGTCCGCCGCGACGCACGGCGATGGCGCGCGACCGGCCACGACGTCGAGGAAAGCCTTCAGCTCCGTTGTGTACGCCGGGCGGAAGCGCTCCATGAAGCCCGGGTACGCCGGACCCGGCAGCGCGGGGACTCCCGGCTCGACCGAGCGCAGCGGCGCCCGGTCGTCCAGGCCGACGACCACGCCGGAGACCGAACCGAGGGCCTCCAGGCGGACGTCGTAACCGGCGCCGTTGTAGCGGGTCAGGGACACCGTCGCCAAGGAGCCGTCGTCCAGGGTCAGGGTGGCCGCCGCCGTGTCGACGTCGCCCGCGTCGGCGAAGAACCGCTCGCCGCGGTTGGCGCCGATCGCGTAGACCTCTTCGATCTCGCGGCCGCTCACCCAGCGGATGATGTCGAAGTCGTGGACGCCGCAGTCGCGGAACAGCCCGCCCGAGTGGGCGACGTACTCCGCCGGCGGGGGTGCCGGGTCGAACGTCGTCGCGCGCAGTGTGTGCAGCCAGCCCAGCTCACCGGACGCGACCGCCGCGCGCGCCGCCGCGTAGCCCGCGTCGAACCGGCGCTGGAAGCCGATCTGGACCGGGACGTCGGACGCGCCGATCCGGTCGATGACGGCCAGGGTGCCCGGGATGTCGGCCGCGACCGGCTTCTCGCAGAACACCGGCAGGCCCGCGTCGACCGCCGCGATGATCAACCCCGGGTGGGCGTCGGTGGCCGCCGTGACGACCAGGCCGTCGAGGCCCGCGGCGAACAGCCCCTCGATGCTCGCCGCGACCTCCACTCCCAGCTTCGCCCCCGCGGCCTGGGCGCGCGCGGTGTCGACGTCGGCCACCACGACCGACTCGACCTCGTCGAACCCCTTGAGCGTCTCCGCGTGCGCGGTGCCGATCCGCCCGGTGCCCGCCAGTCCCAACCTCATCGTCGTAAACCCTCCTGTGTCCGAAAAATCAGCGGTGCGTGGGGAAACCCAGGTCGACGCCGTTGGCCTGACGCGGCCAGCGTGACGTGACGGCTTTCGCCCGCGTGTAGAACCGGACGCCCTCGGCGCCGTGGACGTGCGTGTCGCCGAACAGCGAGTCCTTCCAGCCGCCGAAGGAGTAGTAGGCCATCGGGACCGGGATCGGGACGTTGATGCCGACCATGCCCACCTGCACGCGGCGCTCGAACTCGCGCGCGGCCAGGCCGTCGGTGGTGAAGATCGCCGTGCCGTTGCCGTACGGGTTGGCGTTGACCAGCGCGAGCGCCTCCTCGAAGGTGTCCGCGCGGACGACGACCAGCACCGGGCCGAAGATCTCGTCGGTGTAGACCGACATCCCGGTGGTCACGTGGTCGAACAGGGTCGGCCCGACCCAGAACCCGGCACCGGGCCCGTCGAAGGTCCGGCCGTCGACCACGAGGGACGCGCCCGCCTTCTCCCCTGCGTCCACATAGGACACGATCCGGTCGCGTGCGGCACCGGTGACCACCGGTCCCATCTGCGAGGTCTCGTCCGTACCAGGGCCCGTCTTCAGCTCGCGGGTCCGGGACGCGATCGCGTCGACCAGCTCGTCACCGCGGTCGCCGACCGCCACGACGACCGAGATCGCCATGCACCGCTCCCCCGCGCTGCCGTAACCCGCGGACACCGCCGCGTCGGCCGCGCCGTCGAGGTCGGCGTCCGGGAGCACGATCATGTGGTTCTTCGCGCCGCCGAGGGCCTGGACGCGCTTGCCCGCGGCCGTCCCGGTCTCGTAGACGTGCCGGGCGATCGGCGTCGACCCGACGAACGACACGCCGGTGATGTCGGGGTGCACGAGCAGCGCGTTGACGGCTTCGGCGCCGCCCTGGACGACGTTGAGCACGCCCGGCGGCAGCCCGGCCTCGGCGAACAGCTCGGCGAGGCGGATCGACGCCGACGGGTCGCGGTCGGACGGCTTGAGCACGAACGTGTTGCCGCAGGCGATGGCGATCGGGAACATCCACATCGGCACCATCACCGGGAAGTTGAACGGCGTGATGCCGGCGACGACGCCGAGCGGCTGGCGCAGCGAATACGCGTCGATGCCGCGGGAGACCTGGTCGGAGCGCTCACCCTTGAGCACCTGGGCGATGCCGCAGGCGAACTCGACGACCTCCAGCCCGCGCTGGACCTCGCCCGCGGCGTCCGAGAGCACCTTGCCGTGCTCGGCGGTGATCAGCGCGGCCAGCTCGTCGCGGTGCGTGTCGACCAGTTCGCGGAACTTGAACAGGATCCGGGTGCGGGCGGACAGCGAACTGTCGGCCCAGTCGTGCGACGCCTTGACCGCCGACGCCACCGCGGTGTCCACATCGGCCGGCCCGGCCAGGACGACCTGCCGGGCCACCTCCCCGGTCGCGGGCTGGAAGACGTCGCCGCGGCGGGACGACACCCCGGCCGTGCGGGCGCCGTCGATCCAGTGCTGGACGAGTTCGGACACGGAGTCTCCTAAGCGTGCGCGGTGGTCGACCGGACCACCAGGGACGGGTGCAGCAGGTGCCGGACGGGTTCGGTGCGCTCCCCGCGCACGCGTTCGAGCAGGGCCTCGAAGGCCAGCCGCGCCATGTCCTTGCGCGGCTGGTCCACGGTGGTCAGCGAAAGGTGCCGCAACGCGGCGAGCGAGGTGTTGTCGTAGCCGACGACCGACACGTCCTCCGGCACGCGCAGCCCCGCTTCCTCGAGGGCCGAAATCGCCCCCACGGCGTTGAAGTCGTTGCCGGCGACCAGCCCCGTCGGCAGGTCCGGGCGCGCGTACGCGGCGAGCAGCTCCCGCACGGCGTTCTCGCCGCCGATGTCGGTGTGTTCACTGCGCACGACGATCGGCTCGAGACCGTGCCCCCGCATGGCGGCCTCGAAGCCGCGCCGCCGCTGCGCCGCCCCGGCCGCACCGCCGCCGTCGAGGTGGGCGATGCGCCGGTGCCCGAGGCCGACCAGGTGGTCGACGGCCAGCGCGGAACCCGCCTCGCCGTCGTCGTTCACCGTGTCCACTGTGGACGCACGCGCGGTGCGCGAGACCAGCACGACCGGGCACTGCCGGGCCGCGACCTGGATCGCCGAGGCCGGCACGACCGGCGACAGCAGGACGATGCCCGCCGGCCGGAAGGAAAGGAGGTTGTGCAGGGCGTTCCACTCGCGCGTGGGGCTCCGGCCGCCCGTGTTGAGGATCAGGTCGAAGCCCGCCGCCTGCGCGGCGCTGTCCAGTTCTTCGACGATGTCGGCGAAGAACGCGTTGCGCAGGTCGTTCACCATCACGCCGAGCACCGTGGACGTCCGGCTGGCCAGCGACCGCGCCATGACGTGCGGCTGGTAGCCGAGTTCCTCGGCCGCGCGCCGGACGGCCGCCCGCCGCGCCTCGGAGACCTTCGGTGAATTCCTCATCACCAGGGAGACCAGCGCGCGGGAAACCCCCGCCCGCGCGGCCACGTCCTCCATGGTCGGACGCACCATCGCCGCACCTCCCAGCGTGTGGGTTACGGGCCGGAAACAAGCCCTTGACTTTGCTGTGACGGACGCTACAAGATTAGAGCGCTCTAATCAATAGAGCGCTCCAACGGACCAACGGAGGGCCCGCTGTGCCAGCGACGATCCGAGTAGCCGCCGCCCCGATCTCTTGGGGCGTCTGCGAAGTCCCCGGCTGGGGCCGCGTGCTGGACGCGCCGACCGTGCTGCGCGAGATGGCGGAACTCGGCGTCCGGGCCACCGAACTGGGCCCGCCGGGTTATCTCCCCCGCGACCCGGCCGAGCTGCGCGCGTTGCTCGGGGAGCACGACCTGACGCTCGTGGGCGGCTTCCTCGCCGTCGTGCTGCACACCGACCAGGAAACGGCGCTCGCCGAAGCCGAGGAGTCCGCCGCGCTGTTCGCCGCGTGCGGGGGTGACGTCCTCGTGCTCGCCGCCGCGACCGGTCTCGACGGTTACGACGAACGCCCGCGGCTCACCGACGCCGAATGGGCGACGCTCGTCGAGACCGCCGGCAAGATCCGGGACATCGCCCGGGGCCACGGCCTGCGCACGGTGCTGCACCCGCACGTCGGGACGCACGTGGAGCAGCAGGCCGAGGTCGAGCGCTTCCTCGGCGATTCCGATCTGGGGTTGTGCCTCGACACCGGACACCTGATGATCGGCGGGACCGATCCGGTCGAGCTGGCGAAGCGGTTTCCCGAGCGGGTGGCGCACGTGCATCTGAAGGACGTCAAGGGGGACCTGGCCGCCGAGGTCCGCGCGGGGCGGCTCGGGTACACCGAAGCGGTCGGGCGGGGCCTCTACGTGCCGCTCGGCGAGGGGGACGTGGACGTGGCGTCGATGGTGCGCTCCGTCCAAGCGGCGGGCTACGACGGCTGGTACGTCCTCGAACAGGACACCGCCCTGGATGAGGCGAGCCCCGACGACGTGCCTCGCCGCGACACCGAGCGCAGCCTCGCGGAACTCGCGAAGATCGTGCACGCCCTCTAACTGGTCCCAAAGGAGTGACTGTGTTTTCGTTCAAGAGAAGCTTCGCCGTGGTGGCGGCCGTCGCCGCCACCGGACTGGTGCTCGCCGCCTGCAGCGGGCCGAGCGCCGACAACTCGAACAGCAGCTCCAGCGCCCCTTCCTCGGCCGCCGCGCCGCCGGGTTCGAGCGGCCCGCTCAAGATCGCCGTGGTCACCCACGGCAGCGCCGGTGACGCGTTCTGGAACGTCGTCAAGAACGGCGCCGAGCAGGCCGGCAAGGACCTCGACGTCGGCGTCGACTACTACGCCGACGGCGACCCCGGCAACCAGGCCAAGCTGATCGACAACGCCGTCGCGCAGAAGGTCGGCGGCCTGGTCGTGTCGATGGCGAACCCGCAGGCGCTGCAGACGTCGATCCAGAACGCGGTCAAGGCCGGCATCCCGGTCGTCACGATCAACTCGGGCGAGGACCAGAGCGCGGCGTTCGGCGCGATCGCGCACGTCGGGCAGAGCGAGGGCCTCGCCGGCCAGGGCGCCGGGCAGCGGCTCAAGGCGGCGGGCAAGACGAAGCTGCTGTGCGTCATCCACGAGGCCGGCAACATCGGCCAGAACCAGCGTTGTGACGGCGCGAAGCAGACCTTCGGCACCGTCTCGACGCTGCAGGTCGACATCTCCAACCCGACCGACGCGCAGGCGCGGATCCGCGGCGCGCTGCAGGCCGACCCGTCGATCGACGCGGTCCTGGCGCTGAACTCGCAGGTCGCGGCCCGCGCGGTGGACGCGGCGAAGGAAGCGAGCTCGAAGGCGCAGGTGGCGACCTTCGACCTGAACGCCGATGTCGTGGCCGCCATCAAGGCGGGCACCATCCTCTTCGCCGTCGACCAGCAGCAGTACGAGCAGGGCTACCTGCCGGTCGTGTTCCTCAAGCTGTACAAGGAAAACGGCAACACCATCGGGGGTGGCCACCCGGTGCAGACCGGTCCGGGCTTCGTCGACAAGACCAACATCGACACCGTGGCCCCGTACGCGCAGCGCGGCACCCGCTAAGGGGAGTGACATGACCGCAGCGATCCAAGCAGAGCCGGACGAGCGAATAGCGAAGAAGAGCCTGACCGACCGGCTGGTCGTCCGGCCGGAGATCGGGGCCCTGCTCGGCGCGGTCCTGGTGTTCGTCTTCTTCTCGGTCGTCACCGGCCAGTTCCTCAGCCCGCTCGGCGTGGCGACCTGGCTCGACGACTCGTCGACGCTGGGCATCATGGCCGTGGTGGTCGCGCTGCTCATGGTCGGCGGCGAGTTCGACCTCTCGGCGGGCGTGATGACGGCGTCGACGTCGCTGGTCACCGCGATCCTGGCGACGCAGGCGGGCTGGAACGTCTGGCTCGCGCTGCTGGTCTCCCTGGTGTTCGCCCTCGGCGTCGGCGCGTTCAACGGCTGGCTGGTCATGAAGACCGGCCTGCCCAGCTTCATCGTCACGCTGGGGTCGTTCCTGGCCCTGCAGGGATTGAACCTCGGCGTGACGCGGCTGGTCACCGACACCGTCCAGGTGTCGGGGATGCGCTCGACCAGCGGCTACGAGTCGGCCGGCGGCCTGTTCGCCTCGACGTTCGACATCGGCGGCACGGAATTCCAGTCGTCGATCATCTGGTGGATCGTCGTGACGGCGATCGCCGCGTGGCTGCTGCTGCGGACCCGGTTCGGCAACTGGATCTTCGCCGTCGGCGGGTCGCAGGTGTCGGCCCGCTCGGTCGGCGTGCCGGTGGTGCGCACGAAGATCCTGCTGTTCATGGGCACCGCGCTGGGCGCGTGGCTGGTCGGTTCGATCAACATCCTGCGCTTCGCGAGCGTGCAGGCCAACCAGGGCATCGGGCTGGAGTTCCAGTTCATCATCGCCGCGGTGATCGGCGGCTGCCTGCTCACCGGCGGCTTCGGCTCGGCGGTGGGCGCGGCGATCGGCGCGCTGATCTTCGGCATGGCGCGCCAGGGCATCGTGTTCGCCCAGTGGAACAGCGACTGGTTCATGCTGTTCCTCGGCATCATGCTGCTGGCCGCGGTCCTGGTCAACAACGCCTTCCGGCGGCGCGCGGAAAGGGTGCGGCGATGAGTCCCCTGCTGGAAGTCAAGGACATCGGGAAGACCTACGGCAGCGTCATCGCGCTGCGCGACGTGTCCACTGTGGTCAACGCGGGCGAGGTGACCTGCGTGCTCGGCGACAACGGCGCCGGGAAGTCCACGCTGATCAAGATCCTGGCCGGGGTGCACCAACACGACCGCGGCGAGTTCCTCGTCGAAGGTTCGCCGGTGCGCTTCGCATCACCGCGCGAGGCGCTGGACCACGGCATCGCGACCGTGTACCAGGACCTCGCGGTGGTGCCGCTGATGAGCGTCTGGCGGAACTTCTTCCTCGGTTCGGAGCCGACGGTGGGGTTCGGCCCGTTCAAGGCCTTGGACCGCAAGAAGGGCCGCGAGACGACCAAGCAGGCGCTGTCCGACATGGGCATCGACCTGCGGGACGTCGAGCAGCCGGTCGGCACGCTTTCCGGTGGTGAGCGCCAGTGCGTCGCGATCGCGCGGGCGGTCTACTTCGGCGCGAAGGTGCTGATCCTCGACGAGCCGACGGCGGCCCTGGGCGTCAAGCAGGCCGGCGTCGTGCTCAAGTACGTCGCCCAGGCCCGCGACCGCGGGCTCGGCGTCGTGCTGATCACGCACAACCCGCACCACGCGTTCCCGGTCGCCGACCGGTTCCTGCTGCTCAAGCGGGGCGCGCCGCTCGGCTCGTACGAGAAGAAGGACATCGACATCAACGAGCTGACCCGGCAGATGGCGGGCGGTGCGGAACTGGAAGCGCTCGAACACGAACTGCGGCAGGTGGAAAAGACGCCATGACCCTCGAAGCGCTGACGATCGGCCGGGTGGGCGTCGACCTCTACCCCGAGCAGAGCGGCGTCCCCCTGGCCGAGGTCAGCACCTTCGCCAAGTCGCTCGGCGGGACCGCGACCAACGTCGCGGTCGCCGCCGCGCGGCTCGGGCGGTCGGCGGCGGTGCTGACCAAGGTCGGCCCGGACGGCTTCGGCGACTACGTCCGGCAGGCTCTCGACGGCTTCGGCGTCTCACCGTCCTATGTGGGCACTTCACCGGACCTGCAGACGCCGGTGGTGTTCTGCGAGCTGAACCCGCCCGCGGACCCGCCGCTGCTCTTCTACCGCTCCCCCGTCGCGCCCGACCTCACGCTGACCGAGGCGGACGTGCCGTGGGAGGTCGTCGAGTCGGTGCCGCTGCTGTGGGTCACCGGCACGGGCGTCTCGGTCGAGCCGGCCCGGGCGACGCAGCGGAAGATCCTGGAGACCCGGGGCCGCCGCGAGCACACCGTGCTGGACCTGGACTACCGGCCGATGTTCTGGTCGTCGGTGGAGCAGGCCCGCGAGGAAATCGGCTCGATGCTGGACCACGTCACGGTCGCGGTCGGCAACCGGACCGAGGTGGAGGTCGCTGTCGGCACCGCGGACCCGGACGAGGCGGCGGACCGGATGCTGGAGCGCGGGCTGCGGCTCGCGGTGATCAAGAAGGGCGCGGACGGCGTGCTCGTCGCCACGCCGGACGGCCGGTGGACGGTGCCGCCGCTGCGCATCGACGTCGTCTGCGGCCTCGGCGCGGGTGACGGCTTCGGCGGCGCGCTGATCCACGGGCTGCTGTCCGGCTGGGACCCGGTGCGGATCGCGGAGTACGCGAATGCGGCGGGCGCGCTGGTCGCGTCCCGGCTGGCCTGTGCCGACGCGATGCCGACCGCCGCGGAGATCGAGGAGCTGCTGTGACGACCTTGCTGACGGACGACCGCTGGCGCGAGCTGCTGCACACCCGGGCCACGAACCCCGGCGCGGTCCGCCAGGCGTACGCGACGCGCAAACGGCGTTCCCAGCTGCTGTCCGACTCCGGGACGCTGTTCCTGGTCGCGGCCGACCACCCGGCCCGCGGGGCCCTCGGTGTCGGCGGGGACCCCCTCGCCATGGCCGACCGGCGGACCCTGCTCGACCGGCTGCTCGTCGCGCTGGCCAACCCCGCGGTCGACGGCCTGCTCGGTACTCCGGACGTCGTCGAGGAGCTGCTGCTGCTCGGCGCGCTGCACGACAAGGTCGTGATCGGCTCGATGAACCGCGGCGGCCTGGCCGGCGCGGACTGGGAGATCGACGACCGGTTCACCGGCTACGACGCCGCCAGCCTGATCGACTGCGGCCTCGACGGCGGCAAGATGCTGCTACGGCTGGTCGACTCCGACCCGGGCACGATCCCGACGCTGCAGGCCTGCGCGACCGCCGTCACCGAGCTGGCCGCGTACGGGCTGATGGCGATGGTCGAGCCACTGCCCTACACCCGCGAAGGCGGGAAGCTGGTGCTGCAGAAGGATCCCGCGTCCCTGGCCCGGGCCGTCACGGTGGCGTCCGGCATCGGCACGACGTCGGCGCACACCTGGCTGAAGCTGCCGTCCACCGACTCGCCCGAGGTCCTCGGCGCGACGACACTCCCGGTCGTCATCCTCGGCGGGGTGCCCTCGGGTGATCCCGCCGGCGACCTGGCGTCGTGGGGCCGGACGCTGCGCCACGACGTCGTCCGTGGCCTGGTCGTCGGCCGCACCCTGCTCTACCCGCCCGATGGTGACGTCGGCTCGGCCGTCGATGCCGCCGCGAAGGTTCTGGAGGCCGCGAAGTGAGCGCGTTGCACCGTCCACACGGGACACTGTCCGAAGACTCCGACCCGATCGTGCTGACGCCGGAAGCGGCGGGCTGGGCGTACACCGGGTTGCAGGTGCTCAAGATCGGCAGGCGGCTGCCACGCACGATCGAGACCGGCGAGTTCGAGGCGTTCGTGCTGCCGCTGTCCGGCTCGCTCACGGTCCGCGTCGACGACGAGGAGTTCGAGCTGGAGGGCCGTGACTCGGTGTTCAGCCGGGTCACGGACTTCGCCTACGTCCCGCGCGACGCCGAGGTCGAGCTGACGTCGTCCACGGGCGCGGTGGTGGCGCTGCCGATGGCCCGCTGCACCCGCCGCCTAGAACCGAAGTACGGCCCCGCCGACGGCGTCCCGGTCGAGGTCCGCGGCAGCGGCCAGGCGACGCGGCAGGTGACCAACTTCGGCGTGCCCGGGGTGTGGGACCACGCCGACAAGCTCAACGCGTGCGAGCTGATCACGCCGGGCGGCAACTGGTCGTCGTACCCGCCGCACAAGCACGATGAGGCGTCCGAGTGCGAGGTCGTCAACGAGGAGATCTACTACTTCCGGATCGCGGGCCGGGACGGTGTGACGCCGTCGCGCGAGGGCTTCGGCCTGCACCGGACGTACACCGCGGACGGCGAGCTGGACGAGGACGCCGCGGTCCGCGACGGCGACGTCTTCCTGATCCCGCGCGGCTACCACGGCCCGTGCGTCGCGGCGCCCGGCTACCCGATGTACTACCTGAACGTCCTGGCCGGGCCGGCGGACGAACGCTCCATGGCGTTCTGCGACGACCCGGCGCACAGCTGGATCCGCGACACGTGGAAGTCCGAGGACCTCGACCCGCGCTGTCCGGTGACCGACCACGAAGGGCGGGTCCGGTGAAGCTGACGACGGCTCAAGCGCTGGTCAAGTGGATCCTCGCGCAGCGTTCGGAAACCCTCGACGGCCGTGAGGTGCCGCTGTTCCCGGGGGTGTTCGCGATCTTCGGGCACGGCAACGTCCTCGGGCTCGGCACGGCGCTGGAGGAGCACCGCGGCGAGATCCCGGTCTGGCGCGGGCACACCGAGCAGGGCATGGCCCTGGCCGCGGTCGGCTACGCGAAGGCGACACACCGGCGGCAGGTCGGCGTCGTGACGTCGTCGATCGGGCCGGGCGCGCTGAACATGGTCACCGCCGCCGGGGTCGCGCACGCGAACCGGCTGCCGGTGCTGCTGCTGCCGGGTGACACGTTCACCAGCCGCGCGCCGGACCCGGTGCTGCAGCAGATCGAGCCCTTCGGCGACGGCACCGCGACGGTCAACGACGCCTTCCGCGCGGTCAGCCGCTACTTCGACCGGATCACCCGGCCCGAGCAGCTGCTCTCGGCGTTGCCGCAGGTCGCGCGGGTGCTGACGGACCCGGCCGACGCCGGCCCGGTGGTCCTGGCGCTGCCGCAGGACGTCCAGGCCGAGACATACGACTTCCCGGAGGCCCTGTTCGAGCCGGTGACGCACCGGCCGCTGCGCCCGCGTCCCGACCGCCGGGCGGTCACCGAGGCGGCAGGGGTGCTGCGCGCGTCCAAGCGGCCGCTGCTCGTGCTCGGCGGCGGCGTCCGCTATTCCGGCGCCGGACGCCGCGCGCTGGACTTCGCCGAGCGGCACGGCATTCCCGTCACCGAGACCACCGCGGGCCGCACGCTGGTGCCGCACACGCACGACCTCAACGCCGGCCCGCTCGGGATCACCGGCTCGACGTCGGCGAATGTCGTCGCGGCCGAGGCGGACGTCGTCCTGGCCGTCGGCACCCGGTTGCAGGACTTCACGACGGCGTCCTGGACGGTGTTCTCCGCCGACGTCCGGCTGGTCACGCTGAACGCGGCGAGGTTCGACGCGGTCAAGCACGGCGCCCTGTCGGTGGTCGGCGACGCGGACGCGGGCCTGGCCGACCTCGGCGCGCAGCTGGAGAGCTGGCGGGTGGATCCGTCGTGGACGTCGCGAGCGGCGACCGAGCGCGCGAAGTGGGACGCGCACATCGACTCGCTGCGGTCGGCGGCCGCGGAAATCCCGTCGTACGCCCAGGTCGTCGGAGTGGTGAACGACCTCTCGGATGCGGACGACTACGTCATGACGGCGTCCGGCGGGATGCCGGGCGAGCTGATCGGCGGCTGGCGCGGGTCCGGCTCCGTATCGATGGACGTCGAATACGGCTTCTCGTGCATGGGCTACGAGCTGTCCGGCGCGTGGGGCGCGGCGATCGCCCACCCCGGCCTGGTCACGACGTTGCTGGGCGACGGCTCGTACCTGATGCTGAACTCGGAGCTGTTCTCGGCCGCGTTCGCCGGGCACCCGTTCGTCGCGGTGGTGTGCGACAACGACGGTTACGCGGTGATCGCGCGGCTCCAGCAGGGTCAAGGTGGGAAGCCGTTCAACAACTTCTACGCCGACTGCACGACGTCACACGCATCACCACCGCGGGTCGACTTCGCCCGCCACGCGGAGTCGTTGGGCTGCCTGGTTTTCACAGCGTCCACAGTGGACGACATCCGCTCGGCGTACGCCCAGGCGCGCGAGGCCGCGGTGGCCGAGAAGCGCCCGGCGGTCGTGGTCGTCAAGACCCAGCCGTCGGCGTGGACCGAAGCCGGGGCCTGGTGGGAGGTCGGCGTCCCCGAGCACCTCGCCGGGCGGGACGAGTTCGAGCGGGAGAAGGGCACACAGGTGCGCTACCTGCGTACCTAAGCCCTCGCAGTAGCCCGATTCCGCACCCGCGGCCGCACCGTGAACCCGCTCGGCTTGAGCGTCAGGGACTCCACGATCTTGAGCTCGTACGCCGGGTCGACGTCGAAGTCGTAGCGCTGCAACACCATCCCGAGCGCGAGCACGGCTTCGTGCAGCGCGAACTGGCGGCCGATGCAGGCGCGCTCGCCCGTCCCGAACGGCTTGTACGCCTGCGCCGGCCGCTTCTTCACCGCCGCGGGTTCGAAGCGGTCCGGGTCGAACGCCTCGGGGTCCGGGCCCCAGACCGCCGGGTCGCGGTGGACCAGGGGCAGCGGCACGATCACCCAGTCGCCCTTGCGCATCCGGTACTTCCCGCCGAGGACGACGTCTTCGCGGGCTTCGCGCGAGTAGCCCGGCGCCGTCGGCCAGAGCCGCATCGCCTCGTCGAGCACGCGTCGCACGTAACGCAGCTTCGCGACGTCGCCGAAGGCGGGCTCGCGGTCGCCCCAGACGGCGTCGACCTCGGCGCGGGCCTTGTCCAGGAGTTCCGGGTGCCGCGTCAGGTAGTACAACGCGAACGACAGCGCGCCCGAGGTCGTCTCGTGGCCGGCGACGACGAAGGTGATCGCCTGGTTGCGGATGTTGATCGGGTCAAGCCGCTCGCCGGTCATCGGGTGGCCCTCGGTGAGCATCAACCCGAGCAGGTCGCGGCTCTCCTCGCCGCTGATCCGCCGTCCTTGGATGACTTCGTCGACGAGGTCGGTCATGACGGCGATGTCGGCCTGGTTCTGCTCGGCCGTTCCGGCGAACGCGCGCCGGACGAACGGCAGTTTGACGTTCTGCAGCTGCGCGAACCGCAGCGAACGCTGCATCGCCGTGACGAACGGGTGCGGCTCGGCGCGTTCGAACGACCCGAACCGGTAGCCGAACCCGGCGAGGCCGATCGTCTCCAGCGTCAGCCGGGTCATGTCGGCGGCGACGTCGACCGGCCCGGTCGCGGTGTCCCAGCGCGCGACGAGCTCGCGGGCGACGTCCAGCATGACCGGGTGGTAGCGGCGCATCGCCTCGGCGGAGAAGGCCGGCTGCAGGATGTCGTGCGCCAGCCGCCAGTTCGGCTCGTGCGTGTGGGCGGTGAACAGGCCGTCACCGGCGACCGCGCGCAGGTTCTCGATGCCCATGCCGACGTGCTTGCCGAATTTCGTCTCGTCGTTCAGCTCGGTGACGAGGTCGACGCCGCCGACGAAGACGATCTCGAAGCCGAAGATCTTGCGGGTGAAGACCGGCCCGATCTTCCGGCCGATGCGCAGGGTGTCCTGCAGCGGCGTGCGCGGGTTCGCGCCGATCAGGTCGCCGACCACGGGCAGGCGGCCCGGCCGGTGCGGCATGCCGGTGGTGTCCACGACGCCCCCTATTGAATCCGAATCCAATAACGCCACGATCCCCCGCTACTGAACCCGTGTCAAGTAAGATCGGGGGATGCGGACGAGGCTGAGCACCGAACAGCGGCGCGAACAGCTCCTGACGATCGGCGCCGGGTTGTTCGCGAAACGGCCGTACGACGAGGTCTGGATCGAAGAGGTCGCCGAGATCGCCCAGGTCTCCCGCGGCCTGCTCTACCACTACTTCCCGACCAAGAAGGACTTCTTCGCCGAGATCGTCCGCGGCCAGCGCGACCAGCTGCTGGCGATGAGCGAGCCCGACCCGGCGCTACCGGTGACCGAGCAGCTGCGCGCCGGGCTCGACGTCTACCTCGAGTTCGCGCGCACGCACCCGGACGGCTACCGGATCGTGCACCGCGCGATGGGCGGCGAAGACGGCGAGATCCGGCAGATCCGCGAAGCCGGGATGGCCGCGAACGCGTCACGCATCCTGGACGCCGTGAGCCTGCTGACCACGGTCACGGACACGACCCGGCTGGCCGTCCGCGGCTGGCTGGCGTTCGTCGCGGCGATGATCCTCGATTGGCTCGACCAGCCGAAGGTCACCCAGGAGGAGCTGCGCGACCTGTGCGTGCGGACGCTGTTCGCGGCGGTGGGCGTCACCCCGTGACAGCCGGCGACCCGGCGTCCGCGACCAGCCGTTCCGGACGGCCGAAGCCGTCCGCCGGAACCGCCCAGACGGCGTTGCCCAGTCCGTAGAGGACCCGGTCGCCCTGCCAGAGAGCCTGGTCGTCGACACTGCGCGGCTCGGCGAGTTCGGACTCCTCCAGCGTCTTGAGGTCGAGCACGGACAGCCGCCAGACGCCGTCGCCGACCTTCTTCTTGAACGCGACCCGGGTGCCGTCCGGTGACAGCGACGGGCACTCGACGTTCTCTCGCAGGGCTTTGCCGCGGTAGCGCGCGTAGTCGGCTTCGACGAGGTAGGTCTTGCCCTTGCTGCCGAGCGTCGCGTAGAAGCGGTTGCTGTCCCCGGCGAAGGTGATGCCCCAGTAGTTGACGTCGGCGGCGAAGTAGCGCTGGCCGTCGAGGAACACCGGGAGCTCCTCGATCGTCTTGACCAGCCGTCCGGTGTCGACCTCGTAGACGCCGGCGCGGGTCGAGAAGCCGGTGGCCGCGTAGGAGTCGCCGGTGACGAAGACCGTCCAGTCCACGCGTTTACCGTCCGGGGAGACCCGCGCGCGGCTCGGCGTGCCCGGCACGGCCTCGGAGTGCCGGACGGCGAGGTGGTCGTCGAGGACCAGGACGTCGGTCACCGGCGGAAGCGTGCCGGGCCGGACGGCCAGGCATACAGCGGTCTGCCGCGCCACCGCGAACCGGTCGCACTTCAGGCCGCTGACCTGTGGTTTTGCCCCCGGCTCGACGAGCGGGACGGCGGCGACACGGCCGGTCGACACCTGCCGGAACAGCAGCTGACCGGGCGCGAGGGTGAGCTGCGCGGCCGGCCCCGCCTCGGCGGCGTCGGGACGCGCGTTGACGATGTAGGTGACGGCCGCGGCGATCAGGAGCGCGGTGCCGGCCAGGGCGAAGACGAGTTTCCTCACGGCCGCACCGGCTTCGCGAACGCGGCGGCGAGGACGACGGCCACCAGGCAGCCCGCGGCGACGAGCACCGCCGGGCGCAGGTCCCACAGCGTCCAAGCGAGTCCGAAGAGGACGGACGAGACCATCCGCGCCCCGGCCTGCCCGGTCTGCACGACGGCCATCCCGGTCGCCCGGAGATGACGCGGGATGAGCGGGCCGGCCGCGGCCATGAGGACGCCGTCGGTGGCCGCGTAGAACAGGCCGTGGAGGCCGAGCGCGACCACGGCGAGCACCGGCGCGGCAGGCCCGCAGAGCAGGCCGAGGGCCAGGCACAGCGCGGCGTGCCCGCCGAGGAACACCGGCCACCGCCCGATCCGGTCGGCCAGCCGCCCGAGCGGGACGGCCAGCAGGAGGTACACCCCGGCGGTGCCCAGCGGCAGGAGCGGGAAGTACGTCGCCGCGATCTCCCAGCGCCGCTGCAGCACGAGGTAGACGAACGAGTCGCCGACGGTCACCAGGCCCAGCACCGCGGCCCAGAGCGTGACGCGCCGGAAGTCCGCGTCGCGCAGAAGACCCGCCGCGGCCCGCAGCGACACGGCGGCGCGATCCACCGTGCCGGGCCGGTCACGGACGAACAGGGCCAGCAGCAGCACGGCGATCACGGCAACGCAGAAACTGGTGAAGAACACGCTCGTGTAGCTGCCGAGGCTCAGCGCGAGCACGACCATCGCGACGAGCGGGCCGAGGAACGCGCCGACGGTGTCGAGCGCGCGGTGCACCCCGAACGACCGGCCGAGCGTGCCGGGCTCGCTGCTCAGGGAGATCAGCGCGTCGCGCGGCGCGGTGCGCACCCCCTTGCCGGTGCGGTCGGCGGCGAGCACGACACCGATCGCGGCGACCGAAGAACCGGCCGCCACCAGGCCGAGCTTGCACACCGCGGACAGGCCGTACCCGAACCCGGCGACCGCCTTGAGCCGCCGCCACCGGTCGGCGAGGTGCCCGCCGAGCACCCGTACGAGAGCGGTGGCACCGGCGTAGAGGCCGTCGAGCAACCCGAACTGCAACGGGTTCAGGCCGAGGCCGAGCACCAGGTAGAGCGGGAGGACAGCGGTCACCATCTCCGAGGAGACGTCGGTGACCAGGCTGACCATTCCCAGCGCCACGACGTTGGCGGACACCCGTTTGAGCGCGGGCTTCCGGTCGGTCCCGGCCGCCAGGTCCGAGGTACGGCTTGCCGCGATGTACATGCCCGGTCCCCTTCTAGTGGCAGGTGTAGGTCGGGCTGCTGTCGAGGACCTTGCCGTCGACGCCGATCAGCTGCGTCTGGAACGACGTGTCCGTCATGGACAGCTTCAGGACGCCGAAGGTCTTCAGCAGCTTGGCGGTCGTCGCGTGCGCCGGGCTCAGGTCGTAGAGGTTCGCGCCACCCGAACCGCCGACGATCTCGACCGGACCGTTGGCGTCGGCCTTGCCGTCGGCGTTCTGCGGGACGAACCGCTCGTAGTCGTGGTCATGACCGTTGAGAACGAGGTCGACCTTGTTCGCCGTCATGATGTTCCACAGCTCGACGCTGTCCTTGTTGTCGCCGTGGTCACCGGAGCTCCACCGCGGGTGGTGGTAGTACGCCGCGACACAGCCCTTCTTGTTGGCGGCCAGGTCCTGCTTCAGCCAGGTGAGCTGCGGCGGCTCGGCGAACTCGTCGTGGGTGACGAAGTCGTTGGAGTCGAGGGCGATGAAGTGCCAGTTGCCCATTTCCCAGCTGTAGTAACGCTTTCCCTGTGGCTTCGCGATGGCGCCGAAGTAGTCCTCGTAGCCCTTGAACTTGGTGTCGTCGTACGACTCGTGGTTGCCCGGGATGGGGTGGGTGATGTTCTTGAACTTGCCCCAGGTCTTGTCGTAGTAGGCTTTGAAGTCGGAGAGGTGGGCGTCGTCGTACTGGTTGTCCCCCATGGTGATCACCGCGGCGGGGTTCATCTGCTCGACGAGTTTCGCGGTCTTGACGTGCACGCAACTCGAGTCGCTCGCGGTGCAGCGCTCGGCGATGTCCCCGGCGGCGGCGAGGATGAAACCGGTGCCACTGCCCGCTTTGGTCTTGACGGTGACGGGTGCGCTCGCGGCCGAGACGTTGCCCGCGGCGTCCCGGGCCCGGACGCCGTAGGTGTAGCCGGTGTCCGGCGCGAGCCCGGTGTCGGTGTAGGACGGCGTGGCACTGGTGGCGACGACCTGTCCGTCGCGCAGGACGTCGTACCCGGTGACACCGACGTTGTCGGTCGCGGCGTTCCAGCTCAGCCCGGCGCTGGTGGCCGTCGTGGTCGTGGCCGCGAGCCCGGCCGGAGTGCTCGGCGCCTGGGTGTCGCCGGCGGAGTCGGGCGTGCCGTAGGCCTGCAGTTCCCAGAGCGAGTAGCCGTACTTCGTGGCGCGCGTGACACCGACGAAGCGCAGGAAACGGCCGTGTGCTTGGAGTCCGGTGAGGTCGTCGGTCTTGCCGTCGCCGTTGTCGACGGTCGTGACGGTGGTGAACTGCGTGCCGTCGTCGGAGACCTCGATCCGGTACTTCTTGGCGTAGGCGGCTTCCCAGGTGAGCTTGACCTGGTGGATGCTGGACGGTTGCCCGAGGTCGACCCGCAGCCACTGCGGATCGGCGCTGACGGCGCTGGCCCACCGGGTCTGCGTGCTGCCGTCGACCGCTTTGTCGCCGTTGAGCGACGCACTTTCGACGGTGGACGTCGCCACCGGTTTCCCTTGGGAGAGCAGGACATCGGCTTGGGTGGTGGCGGCGGCGATCGCGGACGGCAGCAGGACGACGACGGCGATCGGCGGCGCCAGCCGGGCGAAGGGACGAAGGCGGAAGGGTGACACGTCGCGCTCCTTGGGGCCGGACGGTGGCTGGGCTGCGGCGTAGGTGAACTTTCCTAAAACAGTTAAGAAACTTTCTTAACTAAGAAGACTGTATCGAGGGCGGGATTCGACTGACAAGGGTTGTCCGGCTCTTGAATCGGTCAAGAGGGTGAGTTCGGAGTCGTTCTCGCAGGTCAGCCGACGTGTCGCTGACCGGGACACTGCCCCGGCGCCTGGGACTGACACGGTTTCCGCCCCCGCCCGCCCTCCCGGCCGGCCAGGCGTCGCGCCGATTTTGTCGGTCCCTGCGGGTAGCCTGGAATTCGGGGGCTTCTCGCGCCGCCTTTCGAGCAATTCCCTTACCGCACAACAAAAATCTACCGTCGAGCTTGACCCCGAGGTTCACCCGATTCAGCGATGATCTTCGCACGCGTGTTCGGTAGCGTAAGGGGCATGACGTCGACCGACGAGTTTCCCGTTACCCCGCACCGAAGACCCATGGCCTCACGAACGCGGGCGCAGCTGTTTCCGGATCTCCGCCACGGCGGCCCGCCCCGCGCGGTTCGCCCCGACCGTGCTGGACGAAGGCCCGTACCCCACCAAGTGCAATCGCGGTTCGAGCACGACCCGTGTCCCGTCCACGCGGATCCCGCCGCCCGGCTCGCGCACGTGCAGCGGCTTGAGGTGGTCGATCGCGGCGCGGAAGCCCGTCGCCCAGAGGATGACGTCCGCGTCGAAGCGCGAGCCGTCCGCCCACTCCACTCCCGAAGGCACGATCCGGGAGAACATCGGCCTGCGCTCGAGGATGCCCGCGGCCCGAGCGGCCCGGACCTCCGGCGTCACGGCCAGATCGGTCACGCTCACCACGCTCTCCGGCGGCAGCCCAGCACGCACACGCTCTTCGACCTTCGCGACGGCGTTGCGACCCCAGTTCTCACTGAAGGGCTCGTCGCGCCAGACGGGCGGACGTCGCGTCACCCAGGCCGTCGCGCGGGCGAGCGGGGCGAACTCCATCAGCAGCTGCACCGCCGACGCCCCACCGCCGACGACCACGACCCGCTTGCCGCGGAACGCTTCCGGCCCGGTGTAGTCCGCCGTGTGTACCTGCTGGCCCTCGAATGTTTCCTGGCCTGGGTAGTGCGGCCAGAACGGCCGGTCCCAGGTGCCGGTGGCGCTGATCACCGCGCGCGCCGCCCACGACTCGGCCGGGCCGGCCACCACGAGCCGGTCCCCGGCGCGCGTCACCGACTGGACATCGACCGGGCGCACGACCGGCAGGTCGTACACGCGCTCGAAGCGCGCGAAGTACTCCGAGACGACTTCGGAGGCGGGGCGGGTGACATCCGGGGTGCCGAAGGCCATGCCGGGCAGGTCGTAGATGCCATGCACCTTGCCAAGCACCAGCGACGGCCACCGGTACTGCCAGGCACCGCCGGCGCGCTTGCCGTGGTCGAGCACGACGAACCCGGAGCCGTTCGCGAAACCGGCGCGGCGCAGGTGGTAGGCCGCCGACAGCCCCGCTTGGCCGGCCCCGACCACCACCACGTCCGTCTCGTGGTCCGCGCTGCTCATGTCGTTTTCAACGGCTGGCCGGCGCGCGTATTTCGCGCGCTACGTCACACGGCGACCCGGTTGCGGCCCGCGTCCTTCGCCCGGTACAGCGCGGCGTCCGCCGACCGCAACACGTCGTCGAGCGCCGGTCCCGCGTCCGGGAACCGCGCGACCCCGATCGACACCGAAAGGCCACCGACCCGGACGGTCCCGCCACCCGTCGAGATCACGACGTTCAGCTCCCCCACCGCGACCCGCACCCGCTCGGCGATGCCCAGCACGTCGGCGCGGCCGATACCCGGCAGCAGCACGACGAACTCCTCACCGCCGAACCGGCCGACCGTGTCGCCCTGACGCACCGCACCGGAGATCGCCACCGCGACCGCGGCGAGCACGTCGTCGCCGGTGAGGTGGCCGTAGGTGTCGTTGATCCGCTTGAAGTGGTCGAGGTCGATCATCAGCACGGCGAACCCGCCGACGGCCCCACGCCGCAGCGCGCGAGCGTGCTCCCGGACGGCGGACTCGTGCCAGCCCGCGGTGTTGAGCAGACCGGTCTTCTCGTCGGTGACGGCGGCGACCTGCAATTGCTGCTTGAGCAACAGGTAACGGTGCAGCAGGAGCAACGGCGCGATCACGAACACCACGAGCACCGGCTGCTCGACCAAGGCCAGGGCGGCGAGCCCGCCGAGGCAGAGCGTCGCCACCTCGAACGCGTTGTCCTCCCAGGTGCCGACGAGGTCCGTGGCCGACCGCTGGCTCGTGTAGAGGTAGATCCCGGCGGCGACGAGGCCGGCGTTCACGAGCTCGAACACCACAGCGGCCAGGCAGAGCGCGACCAACCCACGCGGCGTCTGCACGGGCGTCCCGTGCAGCCCCGTGAGCGTGAGAACGGACGAAGCGGCGAAGCAGGAGAGCATCGCCCAGGCGGTGCTCGCGACGAAGCGGTGCGCGGGGCGCGTCCGCACCTGGCGCCAGACCCGCACCCACAGGTGCGTGTAGAGCACCAAGGCCAGCAAAGCCACCCAGGCAGGAGGGAGCAGCACAACACCGGCGAGGTACCAGACGGAGGTGACGTTGATGTGTGTCTGCCCGCTCATCCACCGGCGCAGCCGCTCGATCCGGCGGGACATCTCGGCCTGAGCGACACCGAGCGCGACCAGCACGCCGAACCAGATCGGCCGCACCGGTCCCCCGAAGCCGGTGGCCAGCGCGACCCCGGTGGCCGCGACGGCGGCCAGTTCACAGCAGAGCGCGTAGGTGATCCAGCGGCCCTTCGCCCCGGTCCACATGACCCAGCGCGCAGGCCAGCCCGACCAGGAGGAGAGGACTTCCCGTCGCACGGCGGCCTGGGCTCTCAAGCGCCGCGACCACGGAGGTGACGGACCGGCATCGTGACGTACCCCTTGCGCGAAGTTCGGCCGACCAGGTAGCCCAGCGTAGCCGGTCGAGCGACCGGCGTCGCCGGTCCAGGCGAATTGCGGTGAAGGTACTGCCCCCGAAGACCCGCTGAGGGTAGATCTACCCAGCTCCGACGATCACGAACGTGGGAGTCCCGCGGCGGCGACAGCGGAACGGGTAACCCACCGGCCCCCTGCCGACGGCTTCCGGACCGCAAGGCAACGACCACCGGCGCGGCAACTCGAACGCCAACCCACCCGAGCCTTCCCCCACCGCAAGGCAACGACCACCGGAGGAGCAACTTAAACTGCGAACCCACCCAGCCTTCCCACGCCCCAAGGCTGCGACCACCGGAGGGCAACTCCAACCGCGAAACCGCTCCAGCCTTCCCCGCCCCAAGGCAACGACCACCGGCGCGGCAACTCCAACCGCGAACCCACCCGAGCCTTCCGATGGCGCAGGACACAGCCATCGGAAGGGAACAGCGGCCGACAACCTCACCCGCACCTTGTGGGCCACCACTGAGATGGAGCCGCGAGTCGCACCTGCCGAACAGCACAGCGCTGCCGAGGGTGCGATCCCCACCGAACACGGGCCAGGAGCGCAGGCTGGCCGGTCGACCTCAGCGGGAACGGCTGCTTGAGGTCACTTGCGCAGTGCGCGGACGATCGCCACCAGGCCGACGATCGCGGCGATCCCGAGTACCACCGGGGCCAGCCGCTTCAGCACCGAGGCACCCGCGTAGTCGAGGAGGTCGATCGCCTCGGTTTCCGGGGCCGCGGGGACGCTGCGCAGCGCGGGCCGCTCGGTCGCGGGCTTCGGCTCGGTGTTGATCTCCGCCGTGGTCGGGGCCGGCTTGACCGCCGGTTCCGCCTTCGCGGCCGGTGCGGGCTCGGCCGCGGCAGACGACGCTGCGGGCTTGGCCGCGGCTGGGGACGGAGCCGATCCGGCAGCCGAGGCGGGCTTCGCAGGCGACGCCGAGTCCTTCTCCGCGGCCGGGGCCGCCGCGGCCTTCCCGGCAGACTGGGCAGAGGTCGGGGCCGAATTGGGCTTCGCTGCCGACGCCGCGGTCTTCTCGGCGGCCGGAGCCGGAGCCTTCTCCGCAACAGGGGCTGCAGCCGCGGCCGGCGCGGCAGCGGCTGCGGGCTTCGAAGCCTCCCCCGACGGGGCCAGCTTTCCGGACAAACAACCCGCGAACGTGTCGAGGATCTTGCCGCCCACCTCGCTGATCAGGCCGCGGCCGAACTGGGCGGGCTTGCCCGTGATGGACAGGTCGGTCGCGACCGTGCCGTGGGTTCCGCCGTCCGCCTCGGTCAGCGTCAGGGTGACCGTCGCGGCGGCGGTGCCCGCGCCGCGGGAGTCCTTGCCCGAGGCCTTGATGGTGACCTTGTGCGCGGCGTCGTCCTTCTCCAGGAACTCACCGTTTCCCTTGTACAACAACGAGATCGGGCCCAGCTTGACCTTCACCGTTCCGCTGAACCTGTCGCCTTCGACCTTGGTCAGCGCGGCACCGGGCATGCACGGGGCGACACGCTCGGGGTCGACGACCGCCTGCCAGACCTCGCCGATCGGAGCCGGGACGGTGAATTCGTGGTCGAGCCGCACGGGCCGACCTCCTTTCTGCCAGACCTGGGTGCCTGGTGCCCCACCCTAGTCGCACCCGGGACCCGTGACCCGGCGCCGGAACGCCGGGGCACGGGGAGCCCGGAGAGCTACGGAATCAGGCGCCGGCCGCCGCCGTGATCGCGCGGCCCGTCAGTACCGTGGCCAGGTGGCGGCGGTATTCGACGTCGGCGTTGCCGTCGACCGGCGGATTCGTTCCCTCCGCCGCGTGCGAAGCCGCCTCGCGGATCGCGTCGGCCGAGGCCTGGACCCCGACCAGCGCCGCTTCGACGCCGGAGGCGCGGACCGGGGTCGAGCCCATGTTCGTCAGCGCGACCCGGGCCTCCTCGATGACGCCGGCCTCGGTGCGGACGGTGACCGCGACGGCGACCATCGACCACGCCTGGGCGACCCGGTTGAACTTCTCGTAGTGCCCCCGCCAGCCCGTGTGCTTGGGCACGCGGACCTCGACCAGCAGCTCGTCCGGGGCCAGGGCGGTGGTGAACAGGTCGCGGAAGAAGTCCGCGGCCGGCACCGTCCGACGCCCGGATGGGCCGGCCAGCACCATCGACGCGTCCAGCGCCAGCACCGGTGCGAGCAGGTCGCCCGCCGGGTCGGCGTGCGCGATCGCGCCGCCCAGTGTGCCGCGGTGGCGGATCTGCGGGTCGGCGACCGTGTCGGTGGCCGCTTTCAGCAACGCCGCGTGCGACGCGATCAGCGAGTCACGCTGGACGTCGTAGTGCGTCGTCATCGCACCGATCGCCAGGTCGTCGCCGTCTTCGCGCACGCCTCGCAGCTCCGGGACGCGCCCGAGGTCGATCAGCGTGGTCGGCGTGGCCAGGCGCATCCGCAGCACCGGCAGCAGGCTCTGCCCGCCGGCCAGCACCTTGGCGTCCTCACCCGCCGACGCCAGGGCCTGCACCGCCTCGTCCACTGTGGACGGGCGGACGTAGTCGAACGAAGACGGGATCACAGGGCACCTCCGGTGGCGTCGATCGAGCCGAGCCCGCCGCCGGCCTCGTTGCCGGGCCCGCCGGCGTCGGTGGTGCCGTACCGGATCGCGTGCCACACCCGCATCGGCGTCAACGGCATCTCGATGTCGTTCACCCCGAACTGGCGCACCGCGTCGATCACCGCGTTGACCACCGCCGGGGTCGACGCGATCGTGCCCGCTTCGCCGACGCCCTTGGCGCCCAGCGGGTTCGTCGTCGACGGCGTCTCGGTGCGGTCCGTGGTGAACGACGGCAGGTCCACCGCCGACGGCAGCAGGTAGTCGGCGAACGTGCCCGTGGTGAGCGTGCCGCTCTCGTCGTGCACGGTGCCTTCGAACAGCGCCTGCGCGATGCCCTGCGCGAGCCCGCCGTGCACCTGGCCCTCGACGATCAGCGGGTTCACCGCGACGCCGACGTCGTCGACGCAGACGTAGGAGCGCAGCTTGACCCGGCCCGTCTCGGTGTCCACTTCGGCCGCGCACAGGTGCGTGCCGTGCGGGTAGGAGAAGTTCTCCGGGTCGAACGTCGCGTCCGAGTCGAGTGACGGCTCGACACCGTCGGGCAGGTTGTGCGCCGCGAACACCGCGAGCGCGACGTCACCCATCGTGGTGGACGCGTCGGTGCCCTTAACGGTGAACTTGCCGCCGGCGAACTCCAGGTCCTCCTCGGCGCATTCCAGCAGGTGCGCCGCGATCGGCTTCGCCTTGGCGACCACCTTCTCCGCCGCCTTGACGACGGCGATCCCGCCGACCACCAGCGAGCGCGAGCCGTAGGTGTCCATGCCCTTGTGCGACGACTGCGTATCGCCGTGGATGACCTCGATGTCCTCGAACGCGACACCCAGCTGGTCGGCGACGATCTGGCTCCACGCCGTCTCGTGGCCCTGACCGTGCGCGGACGCGCCCGTGATGACCTCGACCTTGCCGGTGGGCAGCATCCGGATCGCCGCGTGCTCCCAGCCGCCGGCGCCGTAGTCCAGCGAGCCCAGCACCCGCGACGGCGCGAGCCCGCACATCTCGGTGAACGTCGAGATGCCCAGGCCGAGCTGCACCTTGTCCTTCGACGCCCGGCGCCGCTCCTGCTCGGCGCGCAGGCCGTCGTAGTCGAAGAGCTGCTTGGCCTTCTCCGTCGCGGCCTCGTAGTTGCCGGAGTCGTAGGTCAGCCCGCACACCGTGGTGAACGGGAACTCCTCGTGCTTGATCCAGTTCTTTTCGCGCAGTTCCAAGGGATCCATGCCGAGCTCGTCGGCGAGCTCGTCCATGATCCGCTCGATGGCGAACGTCGCTTCCGGACGGCCGGCGCCGCGGTAGGCGTCGGTCAGCGTCGTCGTGGTGTACACGTTGGTGCACGCGAAGTGGTAGGCCGGGAACTTGTAGATCGCGTTGAACATGAACGCGCCGAGGATCGGGACGCCGGTGCCGACCAGGCCGTTGTACGCGCCGAGGTTGGCGAGCAGCTCGACCTTGAGCCCGGTGACCGTCCCGTCGGCGTTCGCCGAGATGGTGATGTCCTGGATCTGGTCGCGGCCGTGGTGCGCGGCGAGCATGGTCTCGGACCGGGATTCGTTCCACTTCACCGGTTTGCCGAGTTTCTGCGCCACGAGCAGCGACATCATCTCTTCCGGCAGCACGCCGATCTTGCCGCCGAAACCGCCGCCGACGTCCGGGGCGATCACGCGCAGCTTGTGCTCCGGGATGCCGAGCGTCAACGCCGCCATCACGCGCAGGATGTGCGGGACCTGGGTGGCCGACCACATCGTGGTCTGGGCACCGGTCGGGTCGACGACGCAGGCACGCGGTTCCATGAAGGCCGGGATCAGGCGCTGCTGGCGGAAGCGGCGCTTGACGACGATCTCGGACGAGCTGATCGCGTCCTCGACGTTGCTGCCGGTACCGGCCTCGGCGGAGTCGAACTTCCAGACCGCGCTCGTGTTGCTGCCCTGGTCCTCGTGGACCAGCGGCGCGCCGTCGGCGATCGCGGCTTCCATGTCGAGGATGACCGGGAGCTCGTCGTACTCGACGTCGATCTCCTCGAGCGCGTCGTGCGCTTCGGCCGAGGATCGCGCGACGACGACCGCCACGCCTTCACCGGCGAAGTTGACCTGGTCGGCGGCGAGCACCGGCCGGCGCGGCGCCTTCATGTCCGGCGTGATCGGCCACGCGCAGGGCATGCCGATGGAGCTGTCCGGGTCGAGGTCCGTCGCGGTGAAGACGGCGACGACGCCGGGCGCGCTCTTGGCCGCCGACGTGTCGATCGAGACGATCTTGGCGTGCGCGAACGGGCTGCGCAGGACCGCCATGTGCAGCATCCCGGGCAGCGTGATGTTGTCGGTCCAGCGGGTGCGGCCGGTGATCAGCCGCTCGTCTTCCTTGCGCCGCCGTGACTTTCCGACTTCCGGTTCGATTGTCGCGGTCATCAGTCACCACCCACGCCGACGTGCTTGGTCTCGGTGATCCGCTCGGCGTCGGGTCCGGCGCCGGGGCTCATGTGCTGCGCGGCGTCGCGGACCGCGCGGACGATGTTCTGGTAGCCGGTGCAGCGGCAGAGGTTGCCTTCGAGTCCTTCGCGCACAGCCTGCTCGTCGGGGTCCGGGTTGTCGGCCAGCAGGTCGATCGACTGCATGATCATCCCGGGCGTGCAGAACCCGCACTGCAGCGCGTGGTTCTCGTGAAAGGCTTTCTGCACCGGGTGCAGCTGCCCGTCGCGGCTGAGGCCCTCGACGGTGGTGACTTCGCTGCCGTCGGCCTGCACGGCCAGGACGGAACAGGATTTCACGCTGTGCCCGTCCAGGTGGACGGTGCAGGCACCGCAGTTGCTGGTGTCGCAGCCGACGACCGTGCCGACCTTGCCGATCCGTTCTCGCAGGTAGTGCACGAGCAGGGTGCGCGGCTCGACTTCGTCGGTGTAGTTCGTCCCGTCGACGGTGACGGTGATCCGCATCAGGCCTCCAAGAAAAGCGGCGAGCCGGTTCGGGAACGGCCGAGCCCGACCGTGATCGGACTCACAAACCCGAGCGTGCTACGCGACCTTCGCGCGGACAAGTCCTGATGTCACACGTTCGGCGGCCCGTTCCGCAGATGCGCGCAAATCCACTGTGGATCACCGAATTTGCGGAGACACCAGCTGGGTGAACTTTTCGCGGGGTCAGCTGTGGATGCGACCGGAAAGCTCCGCGAGCCGCCGGCCGCCGCCGCCCCACCGCAACGCGATGATCTCCGCGGCGATGGACACCGCCGTCTCTTCCGGGGTGCGGGCGCCGAGATCGAGGCCGATCGGCGAGGACAACCGCTCCAGTTCGGGCTCGGTGATGCCCGCTTCGCGCAGCCGGGAAAACCGGTCGTCGTGGGTCTTCCGGGAGCCCATCGCACCGACGTACCCGACCTCGAGGCGCAGTGCGACCTCCAGCAGCGGGACGTCGAACTTCGGGTCGTGGGTCAGCACCGCGATCGCGGTGCGCCGGTCGATGCGCCCCGCGTCGGCCTCGGCCCGCAGGTACCGGTGCGGCCAGTCGACGACGACCTCGTGCGCGTCCGGGAACCGGCTGCTGGTGGCGAACACCGGCCGCGCGTCGCACACCGTGACCTGGTAGCCGAGGTAGGCGCCCATGCGCGCCATCGCGGCGGCGAAGTCGATCGCGCCGAAGACCAGCAGCCGGGGCGGCGGCTCGAAGGAGTTGACGAACACCGTCATCCCCTCGCCGCGGCGCTGCCCGTCCGGGCCGTAGTGCAGGGTGCCGGTGCGGCCGCTGGCCAGCAGGCCGCGCGCGTCGTCGGCCACGGCGTCGTCCATCCGCGACGACCCCAGCGAGCCTTCGGTGCGATCGGGCCACACGACCATGTGCTCGCCGACCAGGCCTTCGCGCTCGTGCTCGATGACCGTCACGACCGCGACGGGTTCGCCGCCGCGGACCGACGCGACGACGTCGCCCAGCTCCGGCATCGAGTCGCGGTCGACGTGCTCGACGTAGATGTCGATGATCCCGCCACAGGTCAGACCCACCGCGAAGGCGTCGTCGTCGGTGACGCCGTAGCGCTGCAGCACCGGCTTGCGCTCGGTGACGACCTCCTGCGCCAGCTCGTAGACCGCGCCTTCGACGCAGCCGCCGGACACGCTTCCCGCGACGGTGCCGTCCGGGGCGACGACCATCGCCGCGCCCGGGGCGCGCGGGGCCGAGGAGAACGTGGCCACCACGGTGCCCAGCCCGACCGTCTCCCCCGCCGACCAGCGGCGGAACACATCATCCAGTACGTCACGCATCGGAAATCTCCCCGAGCAGTCGTTCCAAAGTGGCCAGGGTGTGCCCGGCCAGCAGCCGGTCGATGTGGGGCAATGCGGCCACGATGCCCGACTGGACCGGAGCGTACCCCGCACGGCCGACGTGCGGATTCACCCAGAATACGGCGTGCGCGAGCCGGCGCAGCCTCGCGAGCTGCTCGCCGAGCAGGCTGGTGTCGCCGCGCTCCCAGCCGTCGGAGAAGATCGTGACGACCGCGCGCCGGGCCACGCCGCGCTGTCCCCAGCGGTCGAGGAAGGCCTGCAGCGTCTCGCCGAGGCGGGTGCCGCCGGCGAAGTCCGGCACCGCGGCCCCCGCCGAGAGCATCGCCCGCTCCGGGTCGCGCTGGCGCAGCTGGCGGGAGACCCGGGTCAGCCGCGTGCCGAGCGTGAACACCTCGACGGACTGGGGCGCGGACCGCGTGAGGACGTGCGCGAACCGCAGCAGCGCGTCGGCGTACGGGCTCATCGAGCCGGAGACGTCGATCAGCAGCACGACCCGCCGCGGCCGCGAGCCGCGGCGGGTGTGCGCGAGCCGGACGGGTTCACCGCCGCTGGCGAGCATCGCGCGCAGCGTGCGGGCCGGATCGAGCCGTCCCCGCCGTGCCGGCGTCCGCCGGGAGGCGCGGCGCCGGGGCGGCACGGGACGCAGGGTGGCCAGCAGTTCGCGCAGGTGCTCGCGTTCGGCGGTGGTCAGCGCGGCGAGGTCGCGGTGGCGCAGCACCTCCTGACCGCTCGCGGCGACTTTCAGCTGGTCAGGACCGTCGCCGCCCTCGGCGTCCCCGCCGGCGGTGTCGACGAGCGGCGCGATCCGCGCTTGCTTCGGCACAGTCGTCTTCGCGCGGCGCGGGCCGGACGGTTCGATCGAAAACCACTGGCTGAAGGCCTCTTCGTAACAGGCGAGGTCGTCGGGGCTCGAGCACAGCGTGAGCCGCCCCGCCCAGTACAGCTGGGTGGGCTCGGCGACGTCGACCTCGGCGACGGCGGCCAGGTAGGCCTGCACGCGGTGTGCGTCGCAGGCGACACCCGCCTCCCGCAGCGCGGCGGCGAACCCGGCGTACCCGGCGACCGGATCGGAGACCGTGGTCATGTCTCCATTGTGCGCTTGTCGGCGTCCCGGCGAGGAGTCGAACCTCGGACCTCGGCGTTCGTAGCGCCGCGCTCTGTCCTGCTGAGCTACCGGGACGGGGCGGCCTGCGCACACCCCTCCCCGGGTAGGCGCAGACCGCGCTCTTCGCCGCGGCCGACCCCGGTAGCGACGGGGCGGGCGCGAAGAGCCTTCAGAAAGAATTCAGCGGACGGCACGGGAGATCGTGCCGCATCGGAGCTTCCGGGTTTCGGTCACGATCTCCTCCTCTCGGGCTTTCTCGGTCGGGCTTCTCGGTCGGGCTTCGGTGCTGGAGGAAGAATGCCGGACTCTTGGTGGCGCGGCAACGCATTTACGCGGCGTGCGACCATGCACCCGTGAGCTACGACCTGGTTGTGTGGGACGGACCGGCACCGGTGGACGACGCCGGAGCCGCGGCGGAGTACGGCCGCCTCTACATGAAGTACATCGAAATGTCGGCCGCGCGGCCACCGTGGCCGACGATCACCGAGTACGTCCAGGCCTTGCTCCGCCGGTGGCCCGATCTCGGCGCGCACGATCTCGACGAGACTTCTCCGTGGGCCACGAGCGGGTTGATGTCGAACGCGAGCGGCCCGCTGCTCTACTTCGGCATGGGCCGGGACATGGCCGGCACGGTCGTCTCCGGCGCCGTCGCCGAAGCCCGGCTCCGGAACCTCGTGGTCTACGACCCGCAAGAACGACGCGTCCGGTCTTAGGAGCCGCCCTGGCCGCGACGTCCGTCGGCTCGCTGTCCCTCCGGAACCACGACGCGCCCGCCCCGATCATCCTTTGTGGACTTTCGAGACGGGCGCGTCGTCCGGGTCAGGAGACCTTGATGCCGGGCTTGACGGGCGCGCAGCCGCGGAGGCCGGCGGTCTTGTTGAGCTCCAGGACCGGCGGGAGCGTCTTCTGCGCGTACGCCTGGAGTTCCGCGAGCTTCGCGGGGTCGACCAGGTCGCGGCGGACGTGGTAGCTGACCCAGTTGCGCGAGTCGACGGTGTCGTCGCCGATCGGGCGGTTCACGAAGATCGTCGCGTAGTCGCGGTCGAACCGCGGGTCCTTGTCGAACTGCAGCGTCGTGATCCACGAGCCGATGAAGGTGATCAGCTTCGGCTTCGCGACGGTGAACGTGTAGTCGCGCAGGCCGGCCATGTCGGCCTTGTGCAGGTAGTCGGCGATCGGCTTGTCGCCGAGGCCGGCCAGGTCGAGCACGCGAAGACGGCTGCCGAGCGACGTCCCGCCGAGGTCGATCAGGCCGACCTGGGCCGAGTCGGGGAGTTTCAGGATGTCCGCGAAACCGTTGACGGCCTGGGCGTCGCGCTCGGCGACGATGCAGAACGCGGTCTTGACGTGGGCGCGGTAGGTCTTGCCCTCCGTGTAGAGCCCGCTGACCGAGCTGACCAGGGCGATCACGAGCAGGCAGGCGAGCGTGATCCGGCCGCGCAGCCGCGCCGCGGAGAGCGCTTCGACCACCGCTATCGCGCCGCCGAACGCGCCGAGCGTCCACACCGGCGTGGCGAACCGCAGCTGCCCCATCCAGTCGACCTCGAGCACGATGAACGCGATCACGGTCAGCCCGAACGGCACCAGCAGCGCGATCAGGCCGGTGCGCAGCCGCGACGGCCGGACCAGCAGCATCACCAGGCACGCGACCGCGACGGCGACGACCAGCCAGCCGATGTAGTCGACGATCTGCCCGGGCCGGGCGAGGTCGTCGACGCTGGGCGGTTCCTGCCCCTTCGCGACGGCGGTGTTCGGCACCAGCCGGCCGAACTCGAACCAGCGGAAGACGACGTAAGCGCCGTAGGGCACGACGAACGCGGCCACCGAGACGACGACGGCGCGGATGCTGCGGGCGAGCAATTCCCGCTTGAGGAACACCGCGACGACGATCGGGTAGGCGCCGGCGTAGATGATCCCGTCGGGCCGGGTCAGCGCGGCGGCCGTGGCGATCAGGCCGGTGCCGAGGGCGACCTGGTAGGTCAGCAGCTTGCCGCTCTGGACGGCGCGCAGGCAGAGCACCGCGAGCGCGGCGACGGTCAGCGCGTAGAACGAGTTCTCCAGGCCGGAGAAGCACCAGATCACGAACGACGGGATCGCGGCGAGCGCCGCGCCGGCGACGAAGGTGATCAGGGCCGGGCGGCGGCTGAGTGTCTTCGCGCCGAAGTAGAACAGGACCAGGATGCCGAGGCAGCAGGCCAGGGCGAGGGCCTTCGGGAACAGGATCTGGTCGTTGACGCCGAAGATCGTGCCGTGGTCGAACAGCCCGACGAGCTTGCCGAGGGCGAGCAGGATCATCCAGGTCGGGTTCGAGTACCCCTCGACCGGCAGGGCGCCGGGCTGCAGCACCGGGCCGAAGCCGTCGGCGACGTCACGGGAGTAGGCGAACGTGATCGCCGCGTCGTCGATCATCCAGTGGCCGTAGAGCGAGGCGTGCGCGGCGATCAGCGCGGTGCCCCCGACGATCGCCAGGACGGCGGCGAGCTTGCCCCGCCGGCCCCGCCCGGTGTCGGACGGGCCGGCCGGCTGAGGCCGATCCGGCTCCGGCTCGGCCAGTGGTCTCGCCTCGGTCGTCTCCGCCACGCTCATGCCTCAGGTCCTCCCGCGCCTTCGGTCATCCCCCGGAACCGGCCCGTCAGGCGAACAGGGCGTCGAGTTTCGCCCTGACCCGGTCGAGGTCTTCGCTGTATTTCAGGACCGCACCGAGCGTTCGTGCCGCCGATGCCGCGTCCAGCTCGTCCCGTTCGAGAGTCATCAGAGCTTTAGCCCAATCGAGTGACTCCGCTACTCCGGGTGGTTTCAGCAAGTCCATTTGCCGAAGTCGTTGCACCGCTTCAGCTACCTGCCGAGCCAGAACTTCACCTATTCGAGGGATTCTACGGCGCAGGATCGTGACCTCTCGCATCAGGTCCGGGTGTTCCAGCCAGTGGTAGAGACAGCGTCGCTTGAGCGCGTCGTGGACTTCACGGGTCCGGTTGGACGTCAGCACCACCAGCGGCGGCTGCTCCGCGCGGACCTCGCCGTACTCGGGGATGGTCACGGCGTATTCGTCGAGCAACTGCAGCAGGAAGGCTTCGAACTCGTCGTCGGCGCGGTCGATCTCGTCGATCAGCAGCACGCACGGGGCGCTGATGAGTGCCTGCAGCAGCGGCCGGGCCAGCAGGAACCGCTCGGTGTAGAGCGACCGTTCGGCCGTCTCGACGTCGATCCCGCCGCTCGCTTCGAGGGCGCGCAGGTGCAGGAGCTGCCGCGGGAAGTCCCATTCGTAGAGGGCCTGGGCGGCGTCGATGCCCTCGTGGCACTGGAGCCGCACGAGCGGCCGGTCGAGCGCGGTGGCCAGCGCGAGGGCGAGCGCGGTCTTGCCGGTGCCGGGTTCGCCTTCGCAGAAGAGCGGCCGCCCCATCCGCAGGGCGAGGAACCCGGCGGTGGCAAGGCCGTCATCGGCGAGATAACCGGTCCGATCCAGCGCGGCGGCGAGTTCTTCGGGTGAGGCGAGCGAGTCGGTCACAGAGTCGATCGTAAGGGGCAACGCAGCGGGCCGCGGCTTACGGTGGCGGCGCCCTGCCAGGTCGGCGGGGTGGTGCGCGGGTGTCCGGACGGTGTGGTCGCCGCTGCGTGCCCAGCGGACGAACTTGGTCCGGGCTCGCAGGACGGCCCAGCTGGGAGTGGCGCCGTCCCGAAGCAGGCTGTCCCGCCACACCGCAACCAGCGGCGTGACGTGCGGACGGCCGTGCGGCCGCACGTGGCGTGCGAGCGACCGTGCGGCCGCAGGTGACATGCAGGCGGCACGGTCGCTCACGACGTGCGGGCGGCCGTCCGCCCATCGGCGACACGAGAATGGGGCAGTGCGCTCGACAAGCCCGGGTAGGTCGTGCCGGGCCGGGCCGGGCCGGGCCGGGCCGCGCCGGGCCGGGCATCGGCGCGGCCCGCCCCGCCTACTTGTCCACATCCCCCGAAATCCCTCCACAACCTCGCATCTTTCCTAGGGAAAGTGCCGCTTCAGCCCCCGGAGACGCATCTTTCGGTATGAAAGTGGCGGGGTTGGGGTGGCATCGCTGTGCGGGTGGTGGGGCGCGAAGGGGGGGTTAGGTCGGTAGGTCTGCTCGGTGGTCTACGTCGCGGCCGCTGCCCAGGTCTGCGCACTCGATCAGCTTCAGGTCTTCGCGGGTGGCCAGCCAGTCTCGGGCGCCGTGGTCTCCCCGGGCCGTCCGAGCTATTTCCGGCCACCAGTCGCGGCCCAGCAGGACCGGGTGGCCGGGGACTCCCTCGTACGCCGCTCGGGCGACCGCGTTCACGCTTGCGTGGGCCGCTACCCGGGTGAGGATTTCGGGGCCTACCCAGGGGAGGTCGACCAGGTGGACCAGGGCCGCGGTCGGGCCGGGAGTGGTCGTCAGTGCCGCCAGGCCGGCGCGTAGGGAGGCGCCCATGCCGGTTGCCCAGTCTTCGGCCACCACCGCCAGGCCGGGGTCCGGGAGCAGCGCGCGGACCTCGTCGGCCGCCGCACCCAGGACTACCCGGATCGGGGTGCAGCCCGCTTCCTCCATGACCCGCAGTGCCCGCCGGACGAGGGGTTCACCGTTCAGGTCGGCCAGAGCTTTCGGGCCGCCGAAACGGCGGCCCGCGCCCGCGGCCAGCAGGAGGCCGGCGGCCGGCTCAACCATGGGCCCGGCCCGGCGCACCTGCCGACAGGTCCGACTCGATCGCCCGGGCCGTGGCCAGCAGCGGCGGGACCAGCTCGCGCTCCACCGACTCGGCCGTCGTGCGGCTCGCGTGCGTCGACAGGTTCACCGCCGCGACCACCTTGCCCCGGCGGTCGTGGATCGGGGCCGCCACCGAGCGGAGACCCTCCTCCAGCTCCTGGTCGACCATGGCCCAGCCCTGCTCCCCGACCCTCGTCAGCTCGGTGCGCAGGCTGTCGGGCGCGGTGACCGTGCGGTCGGTGAGACGGTCCAGCCTCGCGACGACGAAGTACGCCTCCAGCTCCGCGGCGCTGAGGCCGGTCAGGAGGACGTGCCCCATCGACGTCGCGTACGCCGGGAACCGGGTTCCCACGTTGATGCTCACCGTCATGATCCGGGAGACCGCCACCCGCGCCACGTAGACGATGTCGGTGCCTTCCAGCACCGAGACCGAGCTCGACTCGTGGACGTCGGCCGAGAGGTGCTCGAGGTGGGGCTGGGCGACCTCGGGCAGCGTCATGCTCGACAGGTACGAGTACCCCAGCTCCAGGACGCGGGCGGTGAGCGAGAAGTACTTGCCGTCCGTGCGGACGTAACCGAGGTCGGTCAGCGTCAGCAGGAAACGGCGCGCCGCGGCGCGGGTCAGGCCCGTCGCGCGGGCGACGTCGCTCAGGGTCAGCTCGGCCGCGCCCGCGTGGAACGCCTTGATGACGGCCAGCCCGCGCTCCAGCGACTGCACGTGGTGGGCACCACGGTGAGCCGGCTCGCCGTCCAGTTCGACTTCGAAGGGGGGCCGACTCGCGTCCATTCCGAGACCCTATCCGGCGTCGGCGGGCAGGGCGCTCGGCTCGCCGAGCTCGGCCAGGGTGCGCTGGGCGATGGCGAACGCCGCGTTCGCCGCCGGGGCGCCGGCGTAGACGGCGGTGTGGAGCAGGACCTCGCCGATCTCGGCCGCGGTGAGGCCGTTGCGGATCGCGGCGCGGACGTGCATCGGCAGCTCGTTGTGCGCGTGCAACGCCGTGAGGGCCGCCAGCGTGACGCAGCTGCGGGTCCGCCGGTCCAGGCCGTCGCGGGACCAGACCGTGCCCCACGCGCCCTCGGTGATGTAGTCCTGGAACGGGCGGCTGAACTCGGTCGTGCCCGCGACCGCGCGATCGACGTGCTCATCGCCCAGCACCTCGCGGCGCACCTTCATGCCCTGCTCGTGGCGGTTGGTCACAGTGCCTCCAGGTGCCCGAGGATCAGTCTGGTGAACTCCTCGGGCTGCTCGTAGTTGCCCAGGTGCGCGGCGTTCGCGACGACCTCGAGCCGCGCGCCGGGGATGCCGTCGGCGATCGGGCGGGAGTGCTCCTCCGGCGGGGTGGCCGGGTCGTCGGCGCCGGCGATGACCAGGGTGGGGGCGGTGATCTTCGGCAGCACGTCGAGCAGGTCCATCCGCTCGATCGCGCCACAGCAGGCCGCGTAGCCCTCGGCCGGGACCTCGGAGATCATCGAGCGCAGGAACGCGGCGCGGTCCGGGTGCCGTTCGAGGTACGCGGGCGTCAGCCACCGGCCGACACCCGCGCCGGCCACGGCCGCGGTGCCCTCCGCGCGGACCCTCCGGGCGCGGTCCGCCCACATCCGGGGCGGGCCGAGCTTGGCGGACGTGCAGCAGAGCACCAGGCTCGCGATCCGGTCGGGCGCGTGGACACCGAGCCACATGCCGGCCATCCCGCCGAGCGAGAGCCCCACGAGGTGCGCCTTCGCGACGTCGAGGTCGTCCAGCAGCGCGAGGAAGTCGGCGCCGAGATCGTCGAGGTCGTACGGGCCGGGCGGCACCGGCGACGCGCCGTGGCCGCGCGTGTCGTACCGCACCACGCGGAAGCCGCGCTCCAGCAACGGCACCACCTGGGGCTCCCACATCCGGAGGTCGCTGCCCAGCGAACCGGCGAACACCACCACCGGCCCGTCTTCAGGGCCTTCGACGACCCGGTGCACCGGTACCGCGCTCACGTTCCCATCTCCGTTCATATCGCGAAGAACACCGTCTCACCGTCGCCTTGGAGACGCACGTCGAAGCGGTAGCCGTCCGCGGTCTTCGCGGCGATCAGGGTGCCCTGCCGATCCTCCGGCACCGTCGCCAGTGTCGGGTCTTCCGCGTTGTCCTGGTCCTCGAAGTAGATCCGCGTGACGACCCGGTTGAGCAGGCCGCGCGCGAACACCGAAACGTCGATGTGCCGCGCCTGCGTGGTGCCGCCTCCGCCGGGCAGCACACCCGGCAGCAGGGTCAGGATCCCGTACGTGCCGTCGGTTTCCGTCGGGCACCGGCCGAAGGCGCGGAACTCGCCGGACGCCTCGCCGCGCGGGTCGTCGGGGTGGTGGAAGCCGCCTTCGGGGTCGGCCTGCCAGGTCTCGATCATGGCGTCCGGGACCGGGTCGCCGGCGCCGTCGCGCACCGTGCCGCGGATCCAGATCGCGCCGGGGGTGCCCTCCGGGACGACGTAGGGGCCGTCGGGCCAGGGCAGGCCGATCGACAGATACGGGCCGACGGTCTGCGAGGGGGTCGGCAGCAGCTCGGGCATCAGTCCTCGTCCTCTTCTTCCTCTTCGAACACCGATGCTTCGCGCCCGCGCAGCACGATGTCGAACTGGTAGCCGAGCGCCCACTCCGACTGCGTGATCCCGTGGTCGTACCGGGAAACCATGCGCTGCCGGGCCTTCTCGTCCGGGATCGAGTTGAAGATCGGGTCCTGGGAGAACAGCGGGTCGTCCGGGAAGTACATCTGGGTGACGAGCCGCTGCGTGAACGCGGAGCCGAACACCGAGAAGTGGATGTGCGCGGGGCGCCAGGCGTTGTCGTGGTTCTTCCACGGGTACGCGCCGGGCTTGACGGTGGTGAAGGTGTAGCGCCCGTCGCTGTCGGTCAGGGCGCGCCCGACGCCGTCGAAGTTCGGGTCGAGTGGGGACGGCCAGCGGTCGCCGGTGTGCCGGTAGCGGCCGCCCGCGTTCGCCTGCCAGATCTCGATCAACGAGTCGCGCACCGGCCGGCCGTCACCGTCGAGGAGCCGGCCGGTGACGATGATCCGCTGACCTTGCGGCTCCTCAGCATGCTGGCGGGTGAGGTCGCTGTCGTGCTCGCCGAGGCGGCCGGGCCCGAGCAGCGGGCCGGTGACCTCGGTCAGCATCTGCGGGAGCAGCACCAGAGGTTGTTGCGGGTAGCGCAAAGCCGTGGACCGGTAGCCGGTGAAGCCCAGCGGCGGATGCGTGCCTTCGGGGTCCGGCCCGTAGCGCGGCAGCTTGAGTTCGGTCGGTGCAGCCATGGTGCCTCCCTTACCGGCCTTCGAGGACGACGGCCAGGCCTTGGCCGACGCCGATGCAGATGGCGGCGAGTCCCCAGCCACCGCCGCGGCGGTGCAGGTCGTGCGCCAGGGTGCCGAGGATGCGGCCACCGGACGCGCCGAGCGGGTGGCCGATGGCGATCGCGCCGCCGTGGGTGTTGACGATCTCGGGGTCGAGCTTCGGCCAGTCGCGCAGGCAGGCGAGGGACTGCGCGGCGAAGGCCTCGTTCAGCTCCACCGCGGCCAGGTCGTCCCAGCCGATGCCGGCGCGCTCCAACGCGATCTCGGCCGCGCGCACCGGGCCGATGCCGAAGACGTCCGGGTCGACCCCCGCCGCGCCGCGGCCGGCGATGCGGGCGAGCGGCGCCCGGCCGAGCCGGCTCGCCGCCGCTTCGTCACCCAGCAGCAGAGCCGAGGCGCCGTCGTTCAGGGGCGACGCGTTGCCCGCCGTGACGGTGCCGTTCTCCTTGCGGAACGCGGGCTTGAGCTTCGCCAGCTTCTCCGGGCTGGAGTCCGGGCGGATGCTCTCGTCGCGGGCCAGGTCCACGCCGTCGACCGGGACGACCAGGTCGTCGTAGAAGCCCTCGTCCCACGCCTTGGCGGCGTTGACGTGACTGCGCGCCGCGAAGGCGTCCTGCTCGTCTCGGCCGATGCCGTACCGCTCGGCGAGCTTCTCGGTGGACTCGCCGAGGGAGATCGTCCAGTGCCCCGGCATCGCCGGGTTGACCATGCGCCAGCCCAGCGCGGTGTTGTAGAGGGTCTGGTTGCCCGCCGGGAAGGCCTTCTCCGGCTTGGGCATCACCAGCGGTGAGCGGGTCATCGACTCGACGCCGCCGGCGACCACCAGGGACGCGTCGCCGACCTGGATGGACCGGCTGGCCTGCATCACCGCGTCGAGGCCGGAACCGCAGAGCCGGTTGACCGTGTTGCCGGGGATGCTCGTCGGCCAGCCCGCGAGCAGAGTGGCCATCCGGGCGACGTTGCGGTTGTCCTCCCCCGCCCCGTTCGCGTCGCCGAGCGTGACTTCGTCCACAGTGGACGGATCGAGGTCGTTGCGGGACTGGATGGCCCGGAGCGCGGTCGCGGCGAGGTCGTCCGGCCGGACGCCGGCCAGCGCGCCGCCGTAGCGGCCGAACGGGGTGCGGAGCGCGTCGAGGACGTAGACGTCGGTCATGCGGTGGCCTTCCGGGTCACTTGCTTGCCTTTTCGAGGTCTCGCAGCACGGCCAGCTCCTCTTCGGTGGGCGCGGGGGTGACCTTGAGGTCGTCCGCGACCCTCAGTGTCCACCCGGTCGCCGCCACCGCGCGCTCCAGTTCGACGCCCGGGTGGAGTTCGGTGAGGGTGAGCTCAGCCGTCTCCGGGTCGGGGCGCATCAGGCCGAGGTCGGTGACCACCAGGGTCGGGCCCCGGCCGGGCAGGCCGAGGCGTTCGCGGTCGCCCTTGCCGGTGCCGTGGCCGAAGGACGTCACGAAGTCGACCTTCTCGACGAACGCGCGGGGGCTCTGGCGGAGCACGACGAACACCTCGCGGCAGGACGCGGCGATCTCCGGGGCGCCGCCCGCGCCGGGCAGGCGGACCTTCGGGTCGTGGTAGTCCGAGCCGATCACCGTGGTGTTGATGTTGCCGAACTTGTCCAGCTGGGCGGCGCCGAGGAAGCCGACGTCGATGCGGCCGGGCTGGAGCCAGTAGTTGAACACCTCGGGGACGCTGACCACGGCGTCGGAGGTGTCGGCCAGCTCGCCGTCGCCGATGGACAGCGGGAGGCGGGACGGCTTCGCGCCGAGGCAGCCGGACTCGTAGATCAAGGTCAGGTCCGGGGCGTGGGTGCGGCGGGCCAGGTTGGCCGCCTTGCTCGGCAGGCCGATGCCGACGAAGCAGGACATGCCGTCGCCGAGGGCGCGGGCGGCCGCGACGCTCATCATCTCGTCAGCGGTGTAGTCGGTGGTCATGCCTTCGCCTCCGCGGTTGTGCGGGTGTCGCCGGGGTCCGGGGCGGTGGGGACCGGGGTGGGCGCCGCCTCGGGGAAGGAGGCAGCGACCTCCTGGCCGCGGACCCGGCTTGGGGTCGTGCGGGCGGGGGTTGCCGGCTGCGCGGGGAAGGCCGGGGCGCGCCCGCCGGGTGGAGTGGGGGTTGCGCGGGCGCGGGTGGTGGTCGCGGATCGCGCGAGGGAGGCGGGTGCGTACCAGCCGGCCCGGATTGGAGCTGTGCGGGCGGGGGCGGTGGTTGCCGAGTGCATCAGGGCGGCCGGGGTGCGCCAGGCGAGACCGCTCAGCGGGGTGAGGGTCAGGTCAACGGGGCCGTGGGCTGCCGGGCTCGTCAGGAAGGGCTGTGGGCGGCGGCTTCCGCGAACGGCCGGGGTGGGGGTCATGCCTTGACCCCGGTGAGGTCGTTCAGCCACTTCGTGAACGCCTCGCGGTCACGGCCCACTTCGTCCCAGGCCTGGTATGCCGCGTTGTCGCGCTCGTAGTAGCCCGCCGCGTAGGACGGCTTGGCGCCGCCGGGGACCTCCGACACCGCGGTGACCACCCAGCCCGGGAGGATGACCGCGCCGGGGCGGGGTTCCAGGGTGTCGACGATCTCCTCCACCGTCACCAGTGAGCGCTTGGCCGCCAGGACCGCTTCCTTCTGGACGCCGGTGATGCCCCACATCTGGACGTTGCCCGCGCGGTCCGCTCGCTGGGCGTGGACGATCGTGACGTCCGGGTTCAGGGCCGGCACCGCCGTCAGCCGCTCGCCGGTGAACGGGCACGTGATCGGCTTGATCGTGTCCGTCTGCGCGGGGAGATCCGTGCCGGTGTAGCCGCGCAGGACCGCGAACGGGAGGCCCGACGCGCCCGCGACGTAGCGGTTCGCCATGCCCGCGTGGCTGTGTTCCTCGATCGCCAGGGGCACCGGCCAGTCGTGCTGGACGGCGTCACGGAAGCGGTGCAGTGAGCCCACTCCGGGGTTGCCGCCCCACGAGAAGATCAGCTTGCTCGCGCAGCCGGCGCCGATGAGCTGGTCGTACACGATGTCCGGGGTCATCCGCACCAGCGTGAGGCCACGCCGCCGCTGGCGGATGATCTCCTGCCCGGCCGCGACCGGGATGAGGTGCGTGAAGCCCTCGAGCGCGACGGTGTCCCCGTCGTGCACCAGGCGGCCCACGGCCTCCTCCAGCGACAGCAGCTCCGCCATCACACTCCCCAAACTGTTCGCATCACGCACACTCGTTCTGAAACCGAACATAGCACGACGGCCGCGGCCCCGACCAGACGTCTTCCACCCAATGGATGACGCACGCACGACGAAGGGGACTTTCCTCGCGCGGCCACGCGAGGAAAGTCCCCTCTACACGGCCGACGGCTTCGGCGGCACGAGCCGGCGCCGGCACTCCTACGTCCGCGAGTTCGTCCAGTCACACCCGGGCGAGCTGCGGCCGATCGTCTACAACTCCTGGGAAGCGACCGGCTGGGATGTCGACGAGCAGACGGAAACGCACCTCGCCGTGGCCGCGGCGAAACTCGGTGCCGAGCTGTTCGTGATGGACGACGGCTGGTTCGGCGCGCGCACCGGCGACACCGCCGGGCTCGGCGACTGGACCGCCGACGAGCAGCGCTTCCCCGCCGGACTGCGGCCACTGGTCGACGCCGTGCACGCGCACGGGATGAAGTTCGGGCTGTGGGTCGAGCCGGAGATGGTCGCCCTGGACAGCGACCTCTACCGCGAGCACCCGGACTGGGTGCTGCACATGGCGCACCGCACGCGCACGACGTTGCGCAACCAGCGCGTGCTCAACTTCGCCCGCCCGGACGTCGCGGACTGGGCGTACCAGTGGCTCGACCGGCTGGTCGGCGAGCACGGGATCGACTACCTCAAGTGGGACATGAACCGCGCCTTCACCGAGGCCGGCTGGCCGTCGAGCGACGATCCGGGGCGGCTGTGGGTCGACCACGTCCGAGCCGTTCACACGATCTTCGACCGGCTGCGGGCCGATCACCCGGACCTGCGGATCCAGGGCTGTGCGGGCGGTGGCGGCCGCACCGACCTGGGGATCCTGGCGCGCACCGACGAGATCTGGGCGTCGGACAACACCGACGCGGCCGACCGGATCACCATCCAGCACGGGTACGGCCAGCTCTACCCGCCCGGCACGATGGCGGCCTGGGTCACCGACAGCCCTAACCCGACCACCGGCCGGGAGGCGCCGCTGCGCTTCCGGTTCCACGTCGCGATGACGGGTGTGCTCGGCCCGGGCGGGGACCTGCCTCGCCGGAGTGCCGCCGAACTCGAAGAGGCGACGTCACTCGTGGCGCTGTACAAGGAGATCCGGCCGGTGGTGCAGCACGGTGAACTGCACCGGCTGGGAGATCCGGCGCGTTCGGCGCTGACCGCCGTGCAGTACGTGCTGGGCGGCGACGTCGTGGTGATCTTCCGGCGGCGGCCGACGGAGTTCGCGCGCCCGTTCACCCCGCCGCGCCTGCCCGGGCTGGACCCGGCGGCGCGGTACCGGGATCAGGACGGCATCGTGCACCACGGCGCGGTGCTGCTGAGTCACGGGCTCGACGTCGAACTGCCGGGGAGCGGCTACGCGAGCGCGGTGGTGCGGCTGACCAGGGTTTGACTACCCACGCCGACCGGCCTCACCAGAACGGGTGAGCGGGATTGACTTTTCACCAGTCGCACGCTGAATGTGAAAGTCCTTCACTTCGCCGCTCGCCAACGGAGGCAGCATGCGCAGGCGTTTGTCCACCCTTCTCGCCGTGCCCGCGATCGCCGCGCTCGCGCTCGCCGCCCCGGCGTCGGCGAGCACCACCTACCACGAATACGTGGCGCTGGGTGACTCCTGGACCGCCGACGTCTTCGTCACCCTCCCGCCCGCCACCCAGTTCACGCCGCTCGACTGCGCACAGTCCACTTCGGACTATCCGCACGAGGTCGCCGGCGCGCTCGGGGTCGAGACCTTCCGCGACGCCAGCTGCGGCGGTGCGACGACGACCGACTTCACGCAGCCGCAGAAGCTGCCGCTGGGCGGGACGAACCCGCCGCAGTTCGACCGGCTCACCCCGACCACCGACCTGGTCACGGTGGGCATCGGCGGCAACGACATCGGACTCGCCTCGGCCGTGACGAAGTGCCTCAACCTCCTGCCGGTGAGCACGTGCAAGGCGAAGTTCACCGCGGGCGGCGTCGACCAGCTGGAAAACGCGGTCAACGCGAGCGAGCCCAAGGTCGCGAGCGCGTTGCAGGGGATCCACGAGCGCTCGCCGCACGCGCGGGTCCTGCTGGTGAACTACCTCGCCGGGCTGCCCGCGAGCGGCAAGGGCTGCTGGCCGGTGATCCCGATCGCCGACGGCGACATCGCCTACCTGCAGGCGAAGTTCCTCCAGATGAACGCGATGCTCGCGCGGGTCGCCGCGGCCAACGGCGCCGAACTCGCCGACGCCTACTCCCCGACCGTCGGGCACGACGCGTGCCAGGCGCCCACCGTGCGCTACGCCGAGGGCCTGATCCCGATCTCGACGAGCAACCCGCTGCTGCTCGCGTTCCCCTTCCACCCCAACGGCGCGGGCGCGGCGGCGCAGTCGGAGATCGTCCTCGGGGCGGTCCAGCGCGGCTAAGCTGTCCGGGTGCCCAAGATCGTGGTGACCCGGTGGATTCCCGACGACGCGGTGAAGGTCCTGGCCGAGGCGGGCGACGTGACGGTGTCGCCCGCCGAACGGCCGCTGACAACGGCCGAGCTGCACGAGTTCGCGGCGGGCGCGGCGGCGGTGGTCGGGATGCTGCACGACCGGCTCGACGGCGCGCTCGCCGACGCCGCGGGGCCCGATCTCAAGGTGGTCGCGAACGTCGCGGTCGGCTACGACAACGTCGACGTCCCGGCTCTGGCCGAACGCGGCGTCGTCGTCACCAACACCCCGGGGGTGCTCACCGACGCCACCGCCGACCTCGCGTTCGGCCTGCTGCTCGCGATCACGCGGCGCCTCGGCGAAGGCGAGCGGCTGCTGCGCTCGCGCACGCCGTGGTCGTTCCACCTCGGGTTCCTGCTCGGCTCGGGCCTGCAGGGCAAGACCCTCGGCATCGTCGGGCTCGGCGAGATCGGCCGGGCGGTAGCGAAACGCGCCGAGGCGTTCGGCATGTCGATCGTCTACACGGGACGGTCGAACCGCGGGGACGGATTCGTTTCCTTCGAAGAGCTTCTGGACCGCTCGGACGTCGTCTCGCTGCACTGCCCGCTGACGCCGGAGACGCGGCACCTGATCGACGCCGCCGCGTTGCGCGCCATGAAACCCGGCGCCTACCTGGTGAACACGACCCGCGGCCCGGTCGTCGACGAAGCGGCCCTCGCGGACGCCCTCGAGGCCGGGGAGATCGCCGGCGCCGCGCTCGACGTGTTCGAGCACGAACCCGATGTCGAACCGCGGCTGCTCGGCCGGGACGACGTCGTGCTCAGCCCGCACCTCGGGTCGGCCACGCTCGAGACCCGCACCGCGATGGCCGTGCTGGCGGCCCGCAACGTCGCGGCGGTGCTCGCCGGGCGTCCCCCGCTGACGGAGGTGAAGCCGTGACCCGTGTCGTCATCGCGCCGGACAAGTTCAAGGGCAGTCTCACCGCGGTCGAGGCCGCGGAGGCCATCGCGCTCGGCGTGCGGGACGCGCTGCCGGACGCCGACATCGTCACCTGCCCCGTCGCCGACGGCGGGGAGGGCACCCTCGACGTGCTCGAAGCCGCGGGCGCCCGGATCGTCCGGCTGACGGTCCGCGGTCCGCTCGAAGAAGCGGTCCACGCGCGGTACGCCGTGCTGGACGGCACCGCGTACGTCGAATCGGCGCGCGCGTGCGGCATCGAGTTCGTCGAGCCCAGCCCGGAAACCGCGCTGGCCGCACACACCTGGGGCGTCGGCGAGCTGCTCGTGGACGCGCTGGTGCACGGCGCCCGCCGGCTCGTCCTCACCGTCGGCGGCACGGCCAGCACCGACGGCGGCGCCGGCATGCTGAGCGCGCTCGGCGCCGGCGTGCTCGACGCGTTCGGTGCCCCGGTCGGCCTCGGCGGCGGCACACTGTCACGGGTCGCGTCGACCGAGCTGACGCCGGTGCGCGAGCGGCTGGCGGGGGTGAGCGTCGCGGTCGCGACCGACGTGACGAACCCGCTGCTCGGCCCGGACGGCGCGGCCGCGGTGTTCGGGCCGCAGAAGGGCGCGGGGCCCGAGGAAGTGGCGGCGCTCGACGCGGCGCTGGGCCGGTGGGCGCACGCCCTGCAGGTCGGCGGTGCCCCGGACGTGTCACGGGTACCAGGCGCGGGAGCGGGCGGCGGGGTCGCGGCGGGCGCGATCGCGGGCCTCGGCGCGACGGTGGAGTCCGGGTTCGACCTGATCGCCGGGCTGACCGGGGTGGACGCGGCGCTCGACGGCGCGGACCTCGTCATCACGGGTGAAGGATCGCTCGACGAGCAGAGTCTCCACGGCAAGGCCCCGGCCGGGATCGCGGCACGCGCCCGGCCGCGCGGAGTGCCGCTGATGGCGCTGGCGGGGCGGATCCAGCTGGACGAGGCCGGGCTGGCGGGCTTGGGCGTCATCGCGAGCAGTGCGCTCATCGACCACGCGGAGTCCCTGGACCATGCGCGGGCGAACGCGGCCGAGCTGCTGCGGGTGCGGGCGGCGGTGCTCGTCAGTGCCTGGCGAAAGCGGTAGAGCGGGCGGACGGGCCTTCCACACCCAAAGAGAAAGGCCCGTCCGCCGCGGTCAGCTCGTGTGCTGCGGCAGCACGGCGAACGCCACGCCGCCGGCATCGTCCTCTTGGACGTCGAGCACCTTGTCGTCCAGCAGCGCCGCTGCTTGGGGCTCGAGGAACACCTTCGGTCCCTCGTCGGCGCCGAGCACGCTGTCACCCTCCGCGGGCTCCGGCGCCACGGACAAGGCCAGCTGGGCGCTTTCGCCCTCGGCGTTCTGGACCGCCAGGCGGAGCCCGGCTTCCCCTTCGCCTTGGCTGGTCAGAGCGGTGATCGCCTCGGCAGCGGCTTCGGTCACGGTCAGCATCTTCGGCCTTCCCTTCGTCGCGGTCCGATGCACTGGGGTCCCACGCTAAATGCGCCCGAACGGACGCGCAGCGTGAGCGGTTCAGCCCTGTCTCGCCTCGCGGATGGCGTCCGCCACGGAACCACCCGCGTAGTCCGCCCGCTCACCCGGATCGGGGTCCGCGTGGCGGTGGGGCAGCTCGTCGTCGGGGATCACCTGCTCGTAGTCCGGCGGCGCGTCCTCGACGGTCTCGTCGAGCTCGGCGGCCGGGGTCGCCGCGAGCGGGCGGTCCGGGATCGGGTCCGGCTCGGTGTCCGGTTCCTCTTCCGCGAGCCGCTGGTCGATCGGCTCGCCTTCGCGGACCTCTTGGGGCGTGGTGCCGAACCGGTCGGCGGCGCTCCAGTGCTCGGGCGGTTCGATGCCTTCTTCGAGCGGGTCGACGCGCAGCTCGTCTTCGTCCAGCGCCTCGCTGGGGCTCAGGCTGTCCGATTCGGCCGAGTCGCGGTCACTCACTGGATTCTCCCGGTGCAGAGGAAATAGTCATCGCCGGGGACCTACCCGAGGCGCCTGGGCCCGAAACGCCCGCGGTGTCACCGGGATCACATTTCTTCAACGGGTTTAACATATTCACAAGTTTGTGAAGGCGGAGTAGCTTCGGATCATGGCCACCACCAGGTGCGCACCGGAACACCGGCCCTTCGCCACCGACCCGGACCGCCACCACGAGCTCGGCACGCACGCGGCGTGGTACGTCGTGGCCGGCATCGTGACAACCGGCGTCCAGGCCGTTCTGTTCCTCCTGCTGCGCGACCGGCTCGGCTCGCAGGTCGCGAACCTGGTCGCGATCGCGCTGACGACGGTCGGGAACACCGAGTTCCACCGCCGCGTCACCTTCGCCGGCCGGCAGAGCAACGCCGGGAAGCGGCACCTGCAGGACTTCCTCACGTTCGCCTTCTACGCCGGGTACGGCTCGGCCGTGCTGGCGATCCTCGACGCCGTCGTCGAGCGGCCGACGTCCTGGGAGGAGACGGGCACGCTGCTGCTGGCCAGCTTCGTCGGCGGGTTCGTGCGGTTCGCGGTGCTGCGCTGGTGGGTCTTCGCGCACCGCAGCGAACCGGCCCGGGCCGCGCACACGGGCTAGCGTCTGCGGACGTGGCCCCGCGAGAAGACATCAAGCCCCACGAGGGCGGCAGTGAACCGGACTACCGCTTCACCCTGGCCAACGAACGCACGTTCCTCGCCTGGCTGCGCACCGCGCTCGGCCTGCTCGCGGGCGGCGTGGCCGTGCACCAGCTCGTCCCCTCGCCCGCCGGGGCCAGCGGCGTGCTCGCCGGGCTGTGCGTGGCGCTCGCGGCGGTCCTGGCGCTGACGGCGTACCCGCGCTGGCGGCGCGTCCAGATCGCGATGCGCGCCGGTGAGCCGCTGCCGCGCAGCCTGATGATCGTGGTGCTGACGGCCGGCCTGTTCCTGCTCATCCTCGCCGCGGCCGTACTCCTGGCCCTTTCGTGACGGCCACCACACCATTCGGTGACCGTCCGTGGTGCCCCGAAACCGGGGTTCCGGCGCCGGTACGCGCCCGCCGAGCCCCCTCGGGCGCAGGCTTATTGGCAGTCGGATTATCGGGACTTCGCGACTACTCCGGCCTCGGCGCGCCGGTGGCGCCATGACCGCCCCCGCCGGCGCGCAGGCCGAGCGGACCGGACTGGCCTGGCGGCGAACCGCCCTGGCCTCCGCCGCCTGCACCCTCTTGCTGCTCCACTCGGCCGCACTCCGCCACTGGGGGCTCGCTGTCCTGCCCGTTTTGCTGTCCGCGGCGACGTCCGCCCTGCTCGCAGGGGTCGGCGCGTCCCGCGAACGGGCCCTGCGTGCCGCCGAACCGGTGGCCATGCCCCGCCTGCTGCCCGCCGTGACGTCGCTCGCCGTCACGTTGACTGCCACGTCCGTGATCGCCCTCCACTGACGGGTGAACTCGGCACATCCTGAAAGCGATTAATCGCAATGTGAGGCGTCTGGTCGCGGTTGCATCACGGTCGCTCCTGCGAACGGGGTATTGGTGGTTGAAATCTGGACTGATGGCCCGAGAGGTGCTTACGATTACCCAGCGTCGCACGGAGCGCAGGTAGCGCCGGTCTCCCGGAGTACCTGCGATGACACCGTTACGGAGAGTTGAACCCCCGGCATGCGACGGTCGAGGGTCGGCCGGGGAGACGACCATGACAGCACCGCCGAGGACCACCGAGGTTTCCGCCACGGAGGTTCGCGATTATCGCACTCCCGAATCATTGCCCCGACCTGGTGGGCGACTGACGAAGGAGGACCTCGACCCGCTCGTCAAGGACGCGGGCGAGGGCAATCCCGCTGCCATCCACACCTTGCTCAAGATGATCGAGCCGGTCGTGGTGCGGTACTGCCGCGCGCGGATGGGAGGTCGTGACCTCTCGTACCTGTCGGCGGACGACGTCGCCCAGGAAGTGTGCCTCGCCGTGCTGAAAGCCCTTCCCGACTACCAGGACCGCGGCGGCTCGTTCCTCTACCTCGTGCACGCCATCGCCGCCAACAAGGTCGCGGACGCCTACCGCGCCGTGGCCCGCGACCGCTCCGAGCCCGTTCCCGAGCTCCCCGAGCGCCCGCTGGTCGGCAACGAGCCCGAGACGCGCGCCCTCTCGCTCGACCTCGGCGCCCGCCTCGGCCGGCTGCTCGCCACGCTGCCCCGGGTGCAGCAGGAGATCCTCACCCTGCGCATCGCCGTCGGGCTGTCCGCGACCGAGACGTCGGAGGCACTCGGCATCTCGCCGGGCAACGTGCGCGTCACGCAGCACCGCGCCCTCACGCGCCTGCGCGGCATGATCCGCGACGACGAGTTCTGACAGACCTTCACACCGGCGGGCGGGGAACCTCCTTTACCCCCTGGGGGACGTTCCCCGCCCGCATCCACGTTCAGGCCAGGTCGTAGACCGTCCGCGCGTTGTGCTCGAAGACGTCCAGGCGTTCCGCGTCCGACAGGGACCCGGTGAGCGAAACCGCCGCGTCCAGGACGACTTCATAGGCCGCGGCCAGCTCGCAGACCGGCCAGTCCGAACCGAACAGCAGCCGCCCGGGGCCGAACACGTCCAGCACGTGGTCGACGTAGCGGCGCAGGTGCGCCACCTCCCACCCCGACCAGTCCGCCGCCGTGACCAGGCCGGAGAGCTTGCACACGACGTTCTCGCGCTCCGCGAGCGCGGCGACCGCGGACGCCCACGGCTCCCACTCCCCCGCCGCGATCGGCGGCTTCGCCGCGTGGTCCAGGACCAGCCGCAGCCCCGGCAGCCGCAGCGCCACCTCACTGGCCGCCGCGAGCTGCGCGGGCCGCACCAGCAGGTCGTAGACCAGGCCGGCGTCCGCGACCGCGCTCAGGCCCGCCACGATCTCCGGGCGCAGCAGCCAGTCGTCGTCCGGCTCGTCTTCGACCTGGTGCCGGACCCCCACCAGCGGACCTAGCGACCGCAGCGCGGCCAGCCGGTCCGGGACGTCCGGAGCCCGCAGGTCGACCCAGCCGACGACGCCCGCGACCACCGGTTCCGCCGCGGCCGTCGCGAGGAACTCCTCGGTCTCCTCCTGCGCCGACACCGTCTGGACCAGCACGGTCGCGTGCACCCCGGCCGCCTTCGTCACCGCGCGCAGGTCGTCGACGGTGTAGGGACGGCGGATCGGGTCCATCGCGTCGCCCGCCATCCACGGGTACTCGCGTCGCGACGGGTCCCAGAGGTGGTGGTGCGCGTCGATCATGAGACTCCTTCGGCGATGACGGCGTCGGCGCGCAGCAGTCCCGCGTCGACCAGTTCGGCCCACAGCTCCGGCGGCACGACCACCCGGGCGCGCCGCGCGTTCACGCTCACCTGCTCCGGATCATGCGCGCCGACGACGACCGACGCCACCGCGGGATGGGCCATCGGCAGGGCCAGCGCGGCTTCGGGGAGTTCGACGCCGTGGCGCGCGCAGATCTTCGCGATCCGCTGCGCCTGCTCGACGAGCTCGGCCGGGGCCTCGGCGTAGTCGTAGACACGGCCGGGTTCCGCGGTGGCCAGGATGCCCGCGTTGAACGCGCCGCCGACCACCACCGTGACGTCGCGTTCGGCGCACAACGGCAGCAGCTCGTCCAGCGCGAGCTGGTCGAGCAGCGTGTAGCGGCCGGCCACCAGCACGACGTCGAGGTCGGTGCGGCGGACGAACTCGCCGAGCATCGGCGCCTGGTTCATCCCGGCGCCGAACGCGCCGATGACACCCTGCTCACGCAGCTCGCGCAACGCCGGGAAGGCGCCTCGCAGGGCCTGTTCGAAGTGGTCGTCCGGGTCGTGGACGTAGACGACGTCGACCCGGTCGAGGCCGAGCCTGGTGAGGCTGTCCTCGAACGAGCGCAGGACGCCGTCGCGGCTGAAGTCCCAGCGGCGCTTGTAGGCGGCCGGGACGGCGAAGCCCTCGCCGTCCTTCTCACCGGCGCCGCCCGGGTTCGGCTCCAGCACGCGGCCGACCTTCGTGGACAGCACGTACTCGTCGCGAGAATACGAACTCAGCGCGGCGCCGAGGCGGGTTTCGGACAGGCCCAGGCCGTAGTGGGGCGCGGTGTCGAAGTAGCGGACGCCCTCGTCCCACGCGCGCCGCACGGTCGCGGCCGCCGTCTCGTCGGTGATCGCGTGGTACAGGTTGCCCAGCTGCGCGCAGCCGAGCCCGAGCGGGGACAGGGAGAGGTTCACGCGGTCACTCCTTCACCGGCAGTTCCCAGACCAGCCCGATGCCGGTGTCGTCGCCGGAGTAGTCGTCCTCGACGGCCAGCAGCTCGGCCATCCGGGCCTGCCACGGGACGTTCGCGGGGTGCTCCCGCAACGCCGCGCGCATCGCCGCGTAGTCGTCGACTTCGAGGACGTGGAACAGGTCGAGACCGTTACGCCAGATCCGCCAGGTGCGGACGCCGGCCTCGCGCAGCGCGACGTCCAGCTCGGGTGGGATCACCGCGTGGACGGACTCGTAGTCGGCCTCCTTGCCGGGTTTCAGCTTCGTGTGGAGAGCCACTCTTTGCGGTGCGGGCTGGTGGGTCATGACCACTCCTTGGCCGGGACATGGCACGCTGGGGAGTAACACCCAAACATCCGAGGTCTGTTGCAGGGAAGGGCGGACACGATGCCCGTCACCGATGTCGCGATCGACAAGATCAAGGACATGATCATCACCGGCGAGCTGGCGCCCGGCGACCGGCTGCCGAAGGAGGCCGAGCTGGCCCAGCGGCTCGGGCTTTCGCGCAGCTCCCTGCGGGAGGCCGTGAAGGCGTTGTGCCTGATCCGGGTGCTCGACGTGCGCCAGGGTGACGGCACGTACGTCACCAGCCTCGAGCCGAACCTGCTGCTCGACGCCATGACGTTCGTGGTCGACTTCCACCGCGACGACACCGTGCTCGACTTCCTCGCCGTGCGGCGGATCCTCGAGCCGGCCGCGACCGCGCTGGCCGCCCTGCACATGAGTGACGACGACATCGCGGAGCTGGGCACCCTGCTCGGGGAGCTGGCCGACTCGCCGACCGTCGAGGCCCTCGTCGCCAACGACCTCCAGTTCCACCGCAAGATCGCCGACGGCTCCGGCAACCCGGTGCTCTGTTCGCTGCTCGACAGCCTCTCCGGGCCGACCGCGCGGGCCCGGATCTGGCGCGGCCTCACCCAGGAGGGGGCGGTCGCGAAGACCCGGGAACAGCACTCGGCGATCTACGAGGCCATCGCGGCCCGCGAGCCGGAACTGGCGCGCTCGTGGGCGACCGTGCACGTCGCGGGCGTGGAGCAGTGGCTGCGCAACGCACTGGGCACGGCCGACGACCCGACGGTGCCCGACTCGGACGCCGCCGCCGACCTGCCCGCCGCGGAAGCCTCCTGACCGCACGGCACGTCCTCCTCGTCCCCCAGCCTCGTGAGTGTTTAGGGCGGTTAGAACCGCCCTAAACACTCACGAGAGCCGCGGCAGACCATGGAACGTCGGATGATCACGTGACCGGGCTCAGGTCTGGGGCTTTCCACCCGCATACCGGGCGATGATCAGCGCGACCAGGATGATGGCGCCGTAGATGGCCCCCTGCCACTCCGCCGACACGTGCGCGTAGTTGAGCAGGCTGGAGACCGACGACAGCAGCAGGACGCCGGTCAGCGCGCCGACGAGCGTGCCCTTGCCGCCGTCGAGGGAGACGCCGCCGATCACCGCGGCCGCGAAGACCTGCAGGATCAGCCCGGAGCCCTGGTTCGCGCCCAGCGCGCCGACGTAACCGGTGTACGCGAGCCCGCCGATCGCCGCGAGGATGCCGGCGACGACGAACACCGCCCACGCGATCCGGTCGACGCGCACACCGGCCGCCCGCGCGGCTTCGCGGTTGCCGCCGATCGCGTACAGCGCGCGGCCGACGCGGTGGTAGCGCAGCACCCAGCCGGCGATCGCGAACAGCACCGCCGCCAGCCACACGGACATCGGCAGCCCGGCGAACGTCGTGGTCGCCAGGTTCGTGAACGAGTCCGGCAGGTTGAACAGCGTCTTGCCCTTGGTCGAGCCGACCTGTACGCCGCGCAGCACGGTGAGCATCGCCAACGTCACGATGAAGGCGTTCAGCTTCAGCTTCACGATCAGGAAGCCGTTGACGAACCCGACTAGCGCGCCGCACAGCGGGATCACCAGCAGGCCGATCGCGGTGGGCAGTTCGACGCCGAAGCCGGCCGAAGCCGCCGGGATGACCACCATCGCGCCGAGCGCGGGCGCCAGGCCCATGGTGGATTCCAGCGACAGGTCGAACTTCCCGGTGATCAGCACCAATGACTCGCCGAGCACGACCAGCGACAGCGCCGCCGACGCGGTCAGGATGCTGACGATGTTGCTCCAGCCGACGAACGTGTCGTCGACCAGGCCGCCGATGACGAACACCACGATGAGCGCGGGCAGCAGCGCGAGTTCTCGCAGCCAGCCGGCTTTGCGACGCCGGGGTGGGGCGGGCAGCTCCGTCTGCGGATCGGTCATCACGTCGGTCACGAAAGCTCGACTCCTTCGATGTCGGCCACGAGGTCGCCGTCGGACCACCCGGCCTGGTGCTCGGCGACCACGGCCCCGGCGCGCAGCACCAGGACCCGGTCGCTCAGGCGCAGGTCGTCGAGCTCGTCGCTGACGATCAGCACCGCCTTGCCCTCGGCGCGCACCCGGTCGACGACCGCGAGCAGCGCCTCCTTCGACTTCACGTCCACGCCGGCGGTCGGGTTGATCAGCACCACGACCCGCGGGTCGCCGGCCAGCGCCCGCGCGAGAACGACTTTCTGCTGGTTGCCGCCGGACAGGTCGGACACCGGCTGCTCGGCGCTCGCGGCGACGATGCCGTAGTCCTTCAGCGCCTGCGACGCCTTGGTGAACCGCGTCTTCGGCGAGGCGATCCCGCCGCGGCCCATCTTGTCCAAAATGGACAGGGTGGCGTTGTCCATGATCGGGTGCTCCAGCACCAGGCCTTCGTGGTGCCGGTCGCGCGGCACGCAGCCGATCCCGGCCTTGAGCGCCGCCGGGATGTCGCCCGGCCGCAACGGTTTGCCGTCGACGCGGACGGTGCCCGCGGCCGGTGTCCGCAGGCCGTAGACCGTCTCGGCGACCTGGTGCTTCCCGCTGGCGTTGCTGCCCGCGAGCCCGACGACCTCGCCCCGGTGGAGCCGGAACGAGACGTCCGAGAAGCCGTCACCGGACAGGCGCTCGACCGCGAGGATCTCCGGCGCGTCCGCCTCTAGGGCTTCGCGCGTCGCGGCGTCGCGGACGGACAGGCCGCCCGGTTCGCCGGTCATCGCGTCGACCAGCTCGGCCCGGCCGACGTCGGCGACCGGGGCGGTCAGGACGTGCATCGCGTCGCGCAGCACGGTGACGGCCTGGCAGACCTCGTACACCTCGTGCAGGTGGTGCGAGATGAACAGGAACGTCACGCCGCCCGCCTGCATCTGGCGCATCCGCTCGAAGAGCCGCTCGATGGCCTGCTTGTCCAGCTGCGCGGTCGGTTCGTCGAGCACGATGAACCGGGCGCCGTAGGACAAGGCGCGGGCGATCTCGACGAACTGCCGGTCCTCGACCGACAGTTCGCCGGCCGGGGTGTCGACGTCGACGTGCACGTCCCACGAGCCGAGCAGCTCTTCGGCCTGCCGCCGCAGCTTCTTCCAGCCGATCGAGAACCCGCCGCCCGCCTGCCGGTTCAGGAACAGGTTCTCGGCCACCGTGAGCTGCGGGACGACCATCGCGTGCTGGTAGACGCAGGCGACCCGCGCCTTCCAGTCGTCCTGCTTGGTCAGGGGCGGGGCCGGCTCGCCGCTGAACTCGACGTGCCCGGTGTCCGTGGCGGACAGGCCGGTGAGGATCGAGACGAGGGTCGACTTGCCGGCCCCGTTGCGCCCGACGAGCGCGTGGGACTCGCCGGGACGCACCTCGAGGCTGACGTCCTGGAGCGCCACGGTGGGGCCGTAGCGCTTGCCGACGCCGTGGGCGCCGACCACCGGGGTGGCAGGCGGGGCGATCACAGGTTGTTCCCCCACAGGGCCTTGTCGTCCACGTTGGCCTTGGTGATGACCGGCGCGGGCAGCTGGTCCTCGAGGATGCCGGGGCTGATCTCGACGATGGTGCTGCCGTGGTCGGTCGGGCCCGGCTTGAACGTCTCGCCGGCCATGGCCTTCTTCAGCCAGTACAGGCCGTACTTCGCGTACGCGTCGGCGGGCTGGGAGACCGTGGCGTCCAGTTCGCCGGCCCGGATCGCGGCCAGCTCCTGCGGGATGCCGTCGTTCGAGACGAGCACGATGTGCTTCGGGTCGCCGACCGGGAAGGAGAGGTTCTTGCGCTTGAGCGCCTGCTGGGTCGGGGCGAGGTAGACGCCGCCGGCCTGCATGTAGACGCCCTTGATGTCCGGGTTGGCCGTCAGCATGCTGTCCAGGCCGGAGGACGCCTTGTCGGCCTTCCACTCGGCCGGGATGTCCAGCACCTGGATGCCCGGGTACTTCTGCGCCATGCAGGCCTTGAAGGCCTCCGAGCGGTCGCGGCCGTTGACCGAGGCGAGGTCACCCTGGATCTGCACGACCTTGCCGGACTTGACCTTCTCGCCGATCGCGTCGCACGCCTTGGTGCCGTAGGCCTTGTTGTCGGCCCGCACCACCATCGCGACCTTGCCGCTCTCGGGAGCGACGTCGACCGCGACCACCGGCACGCCCTTGTTCTCCGCCTGCTTGAGCCCGGCGACGATCGCCGCGGAGTCCAGCGGCGTCACGACCAGGCCCTTGACGCCCTGGTTGAGGAAGGTGCCGATGTCGGTGATCAGCTTCGCCGGGTCGCTGTCGGCGTTGACCGTCGGGAGGACGTCGACGCCCTCGGTCTTGGCCATCTGCGGGACGTAGTTGTTGTAGGCCTGCCAGAACGGCGAGGTCAGCAGCGGCAGGGTCGCGCCGACCTTGCCGCCGGCGCCGCCCCCGCCCGCGCTCGGCGCGGCCGCATCGTCCTTGGTGGACCCGCAGGCGGCCAGCACCAGGCCGCAGACGGCGGCCGTGGCGGCCACCTGGATCACCCTGTTGTGCACTGCATCCTCCTTGATGGCAGCGAAAAAGTCTGTTCAGTCGTGCTGCACGGGCCCGCGCGGGCGCAGGCCGTGCATGCCGCCGTCGACCGCGAGCGCGGTGCCGGTGGTCGACGCGGAAAGCGGGCTGGCGAGGTAGACGATCGCGTTCGCCACCTCGTCGGCGGTGACCAGCCGGCCCATCGGCTGGCGGGCGGCGAGCGCCGCGCGTTCGGCCGCCGGGTCGGTGGCGGAGTCGAGCAGCCGGCCCACCCAGGGGGTGTCCGCCGTGCCCGGGCACACGCAGTTGACGCGGATCCGGTCCGGCAGGTGGTCGGTCGCCATGGCCAGGGTCAGCGAGAGCACCGCGCCCTTGGTGGCCGAGTAGAGCGCGCGGCTGGGCAGGCCGGCCCAGGCCGCGATGGAGCAGGTGTTGACGATCGCCGCGGACGGCGAGTTCTTCAGGTGCGGCAGGGCGGCCCGGGCGAGCCGGACCATGCCGACGACGTTGACGTCGAACACGCGGTGCCACTCGTCGTCGCCGTTGGCGGTGACGTCGCCCTGCGCGCCGATGCCGGCGTTGTTGACGAGGATGTCGAGGCGCCCGAAGCGTTCCACGACGGCGTCGACGGCCGAGCGCACGTCGTCGTCCGAGGAGACGTCACACCGGAAGCCGTCGTCACCAGGTTTCAGATCCAGGACTGCCACCTGGGCGCCGCGTTCGGCCAGCAGGGTCGCCGTCGCCAGGCCGATCCCCGAGGCGCCTCCGGTGACAGCGGCCACCAGACCCTCGAATTCACTCACTTGCGGTCTCCGTCCACTCGGGACCGTCCGGGAAGCGGAACCGGCGCAGCGTGGCGTCGTGAATGCGCGCGGAGAACCCGGGGGCGGTCGGGGCGAGGTACCGGCCGCGCTGCACGACGGCCGGGTCGGTGAAGTGCTCGTGCAGGTGATCGACCCACTCGATACTGCGGTCCGCATCAGTGGCGGACACGGCCACGAAGTCGAACAGCGACAGGTGCCGGACCAGTTCGCAGAGCCCGACGCCGCCGGCGTGCGGGCACACCGGGACGCCGAACTTGGCGGCCAGCAACAGGATCGCGAGGTTCTCGTTGAACCCGCCGACGCGGGCGGCGTCCAGCTGCAGCACCGAAATCGCGTTCGCCTGCAGGAGCTGCTTGAACATCACCCGGTTCTGGACGTGCTCGCCGGTGGCCACGCGGATCGGCGCAAGCGCTTTCGCGATGGCGGCGTGCCCGAGGATGTCGTCCGGCGACGTCGGTTCCTCGATCCAGTACGGGTCGTACGGCGCGAGCGCGGTCATCCAGGTGATCGCGGCGGAGACATCCCAGCGCTGGTTGGCGTCGACGGCGATGCGGATGTCGTCGCCGACGGTTTCGCGGGCGAGCTTCATCCGCCGGACGTCGTCGTCGAGGTTGCCGCCGACCTTGAGCTTGATCATGTCGAAGCCGTCCACGACGGCCTGTTCGGCCAGCCGGACCAGCTTCGTGTCGGCGTACCCGAGCCAGCCGGGCGACGTGCTGTAGGCGCGGTAGCCGTGCGCTTCAAGCTGCGCGATCCGCTCGGCCCGGCCGGGCTCGGCGGCGCGCAGGATGTCCAGGGCTTCGGCCTCGGTGAGCGCGTCACTCAGGTAGCGGAAGTCGACGAGGCCGACGAGTTCCTCGGGCGTCATGCGGGCCGCGAACTTCCAGACGGGCAGCGCGGCGCGGCGCGCGGCGAGGTCCCACGCGGCGTTGACGACCGCGCCGACCGCCATGTGCGCGACGCCCTTTTCCGGGCCCAGCCAGCGGAACTGCGAGTCGCCGACGAGCGTGCGCGACAGGTCGCCGAGCGCGGCCGCGTCGGCCGGCACGTCCCGGCCGACGACGTGCGGCGCGAGCGCGCGGATCGCGGCGGCCTGGACGTCGTTGCCGCGGCCGATGGTGAACGCGAGGCCGTAGCCGTCCGGGCCGCCGTCGGTGTGCAGCACGACGTAGGCGGCGGAGTAGTCCGGGTCGGGGTTCATCGCGTCCGAGCCGTCGAGCTCCCGCGACGTCGGGAACCGGACGTCCAGGACCTCCATGCCGATGATCTTCGCCATGGTCAGGCCTGCCTCGCGCTCTGGCGCTGCCGGCCGAGGCCGTCGATCTCCAGCTCGATCACGTCGCCGTCGCGCAGGTAGGGCTTCGGGTCGGGCTGGCCGAGCGCGACACCTTCGGGGGTGCCGGTGTTGATCAGGTCGCCCGGGCGCAGCACCATCACCTGGCTCAGGTGGTGGATGATCTCGGCCACGCTGAAGATCATGTCCTTGGTCGAGGAGTCCTGTTTCTTCTCGCCGTTGACCCACAGCCGCAGGCCGAGGTCCTGCGGGTCGGGCACTTCGGCCGCGGGCACGAGCGCCGGGCCGAGCGGGTTGAAGTTCTCGCAGGACTTGCCCTTGTCCCACTGGGCGGTGCTGAACTGGAGCGCGCGCTCGGAGACGTCGTTCGAGACGACGTATCCGGCGACGTAGTCCAAGGCCTCGTCGACGCTGTCGAGGTAGCGGGCGGTCTTGCCGATGACGACGCCCAGCTCGACCTCCCAGTCGGTGCTGACCGACTTGCGCGGGATGAGGACGTCGTCGCCGGGGCCGACCACGACGTCCGGCGCCTTCATGAACACGACGGGCTCGGTGGGCGGCGTCGCGCCGGTCTCCTCGGCGTGGCGGCGGTAGTTCATCCCGATGCAGACGACCTTGCCCGGCTGGGCGATCGGCGAACCGATCCGCAGGCCCGTGACGTCTTCCTCCGGCAGCTCTCCGGCGGCGAGCGCGGCGGCCACGCGGGCGACGCCGCCGGTGGCGAGGAACCCGCCGTCGATGTCGGCGGTCAGCCCGCTCAGCCCGTAGGTCGTGCCGTCGTCGGCGCGGACGAACGGACGCTCACTTCCCGGCTCACCGAGGCGTACAAGCTGCACGGATGTTCCCTTCACCGACACGACCAGACATCCGATGTATATCGCAGACGAGGTCTCCAATCCAGAGCCGTCGCACAATCGGCTCGAAATTGGTCGGATCAGTGTCGGGCACGAGTCATTCGAGCACGGGGTGTCACCAGTCACAGCCGGAATAGGCTCGAGGACCGCGTCGCTGCTCCGTGAGTGACCTGAGGAGGCCGATGACCGACACGGCGGAACCTACCGCGCCCACCCGGCGCGCGCAGCTGAAGTTCGTGCTGATCCTGGGCGGCCTCTCGGCGTTCGGCCCCCTGTCCATCGACATGTACCTGCCCGCGCTGCCGCAGATGGCGGGCGACCTCCACGCCGCGGACACGACGGTGCAGCTGACGCTCAGCGCGTTCATCGTCGGCCTCGCGCTGGGCCAGCTGGTGCTCGGGCCGCTGTCGGACGCGCTCGGCCGCCGCGGCCCGCTGCTCGTCGGGCTGGTCCTGTACGTCGTGGGCTCGGTGCTGTGCGCGGTCAGCCCGGACGCGTGGCTGCTGGTCGCCGCGCGGGGCGTGCAGTCCCTCGGCGCCGCCGCGGGCATCGTGATCGCCCGCGCCGCCGTGCGCGACCTGTACTCCGGCACCGCGATGACGAAGTTCTTCTCGACGCTGATGCTGGTCAGCGGCCTGGCCCCGATCCTCGCGCCGCTGATCGGCGGGCAGCTGCTGAACTGGACGTCCTGGCGCGGGGTGTTCGTGGTGCTGACGGTGTTCGGGGCGGTGCTGCTGGCCGTGGTGGCTTTCGCGCTCCCGGAGCCGCTGCCGGCTTCCCGGCGCTCGCCCGCGCGGCTGGGCCGGGTGATGAAGACGTACGGACGGCTGGTGGTGGACCGGACGTTCGCGGGTTACGCGCTGGCGTCCGGCCTGCTGTTCGCGTCGATGTTCGCCTACATCTCGGGGTCGTCGTTCGCGCTGCAGGGTGTGTACGGGTTGAGCCCGCAGGCGTACAGCGTGGTGTTCGGGGCCAACGGCGTCGGCATCGTGCTGGCGGGTCAGCTGAACGGCCGGCTGGTCGGGCGGATTTCCGAGCGCGCCCTGCTGCGGGCCGGCCTTCTCCTCGGCGCGGTGGCCGGCCTGCTGGTGCTGCTGTCGGCGTGGGCGCACCTGCCGCTGGCGGCGTTGCTCGTGTCGCTGTTCCTGCTGGTGTCGAGCATCGGCCTGGTGATGCCGAACGCGAGTTCGCTGGCCCTGGCCGAACACGCGCGCTCGGCGGGCGCGGCGTCGGCGTTGCTGGGGGTGCTGCAGTTCGTGGTGGGCGGCGTAGCGACGCCGTTGGTGGGCCTGGGCGGGCCGGGGACGGCGGTCCCGATGGCGGCGACCATCGCGGGGTTCGCGGTGCTGGCGCTGCTGGCGTTCTCGGTCCTGACGCGGCCGGTGCGGGTTGTCGTGAGTGTTTAGGGCGGTTCTAACCCCCCTGAACACTCACGACCGTTCGTCGCGCAGCAGCCGTTCCAGCTCCGCGCCCGCGCCGTCGTAACCGGCGTCGGAGATGCGCTGCAGTTCCAGGAGGTCGCCCGCCGCGACCGCGTGCCGGGTGAGCAGGCGCCCGGCGTGCTCGCAGCCTTCGTCGAGCAGCTCGCTCAGCTCGGCCAGGTCGCCGCGGGCGTCGGCAAGCTCGGCCAGCCGGTCCAGCGCGGTTTCGTTGCCCTCGTCGGCCAGCGCGCGCAGAGTCTCGTAGTCCGCCATGCCGACATCGTCCGACGTTGCCCCTGGGGCAAGGTCAAGGGGGATCATGGCGGGATGCTCACCATCGGACAGCTCGCCGGGTACGTCGGGGTGACGACCAAGACGATCCGCGTCTACCACGCCAAAGGCCTGCTGCCCGAGCCGGAACGCGACGCGTCCGGCTACCGGCGCTACAGCGCCGAGCACGCCGTCGACCTGATCAAGATCCGCACGCTGGCCGAGGCCGGCGTGCCGCTGGCCCGCATCCGCGAGCTCCGGTCCGCCACCGGCGACGAGTTCCGGCGGGCGCTGGACCGGATCGACACCGACCTCGCCGCCCGCATCGAAAGCCTGCGCGCCACCCGAGGACGTCTCCGCCAGCTCGCCGACGACCGCCTGCCCGCGCTGCCGGCCGAAGTCACCGGCGTCCTCGAGCAGTTCACCCGCTTCGGCTTCAGCGAGCGCTGGGTGGCGCTGCTGCGCGACTTGTGGCTCCTGGTGTTCGCCACCCACCCCGCCGCGGCGCGCGCCGCGTTCGACGACCAGGCCGCGATGCTCACCGACCCGGTCCAGCGCGAGCTGTTCCTCGCCTACGACCGGGCGTACGACCTCGACCCCGCCGACCCGCGGCTCGCCGAGCTCGCGGACGGGATCGTCGCCGCCACGCACGCGCGCTACGGCGACGACCTCCCGGCGTACGGCGACCCGGCGATCCCGGCCCTGGTCCAGGGCGCGGTCAACGCGTCGTCACCCGCGTGGCGACAGCTCGACACCCTGATCCGGCGCCGTCTCGGTGTCAGGTGAGCGACGCCAGGTCCGCCGTCTTGAGCTGCTCCGCCGTCACCTTCGTGCGGCCGTCGACCAAGGCCGAGAGGGCGTCGCCGTCGTCCCACATGTTCACGTTCATCGCCGCCGCCACTTCGCCGTCGCGGAGCCAGAACGCCGTGAACTCCCGCGACGCGAGGTCTCCGCGCACCACCAGCTCGTCCGCCGCCGGGTCGGCCAGGCCGCGGTACTCGCAGCCCAGGTCATACTGGTCGGTGAAGAAGTACGGCGACGCCAGGTAAGGCTCGTTCTCCCCCAGCAGGTTCTGCGCCACGTGCGTGCCCTGGTCCTTCGCGTTCGACCAGTGCTCCACGCGGATCCGGCGGCCGTAGCGCGGGTGGAAGTGGGCCGCGATGTCGCCGACCGCGTAGACGTCCGGGGCCGCCGTGCGCAGGCCCGCGTCGACGCAGACGCCGCCGTCGTCGGACAGCTCCAGGCCCGCCGCGTGGGCCAGCTCGACCCGCGGGGCCGCGCCGACCGCCACCAGGACCACGTCGGCCAGCAGCTCGTCGCCGTTGCCCAGCTTGACGCCGCGGACGCCGTCCGGGCCGCCGGTGATCTCCGCGACCTGCTCGCCCAGGCGCCAGTGGACGCCGTTTTCGGTGTGCAGGTCCCGGAACACGCCGCCGATCTTCTCGCCGATGACGTTCGCCAGCGGGACCGCGACCGGGTCCACCACCGTGACGTCCGCGTCGTGCGAGCGGGCGGCCGCCGCGGCTTCCGAGCCGATCCAGCCGGCGCCGATCACGACCACGCGTTCCGCCTCGGCGAACGCGGACCGCAGCTTGAGCGCGTCGTCGAGGCTGCGCAGGGTGTAGAGGCCGGGCAGGTCGCCGCCGGGCACCGGCAGGGAACGCGGCCGCGAGCCGGTGGCCAGCACGAGCCGGTCGTAGCGGTGCTCGCCGCCCGCGTCGTCCAGCACCAGCCGCGCGCCCAGCTCGACGCGCGTCGCGGTGACGCCGGGGGTGAACCGGATGTCCTTCTCCGCGTAGAACTTCTCTTCGTGCACCCAGTCGGGTTCGTCCGTGGTGCCGAGCAGCACGCCCTTCGACAGCGGCGGCAGCTCGTACGGCCGGTGCGGATCGGACCCCATGAGCAGGATTTCGCCGGGATAACCGCGTTCGCGCAACGCGGCCGCGGCGGACGCACCGCCCAGGCCCGCTCCGACGACGACGATCTTCCGCGGCTCCGACATCCTTGACCTCCACCGGCGACAGCAAATCCTGGCGCGAACCTACTCCCGAACCCGCCGCACCACATCCCGGTACGCCGGAACCTCTCGTTCCGCAAGGGAAAACTCGCGGGTAGGCAAATCGGGTGAACCGGCGTCATGGCCCCGTGGCGAGGTCCTCCCACCCCCGCACGAAGCAGAACGTCGAGGGAATCGGAGGCGGCGACCATGAGTCGGGGCGAATGGTCGGTCACCTGCCGGGATCTGGCCGGCAGGCGCAGGGACGTGACGGTGTTCGTCAGCAACGACAAGGTGGTGCTCGTCGCGCCACCGGGCGAGGCGGCGGTGCTCGGGCCGCTGGACGTCGGACGGCTGCGGGCCGCCTTGCGTGACGCCATCGTGGCGACCGCCGACGACAAGGTGGAAACCTGACAACTACCGTTCCTACTTTTCAGTAGGTTAGAGTCGGCCCACCACGACGAGTGCAAGGGGCCGGCCATGACCACCTACTTCGTGACGGGCGCGACGGGTTTCCTCGGGAAGCGCCTGGTCGCCCGGCTGTTGCGGCGGCCGGAGACGTCCGCCGTGTACGCACTGGTGCGTGAGACTTCCCGGGAGCGGCTGTCCGTGCTCGCGCGGGGCTGGGAGAACGCAGGCAAGCTGCACCCGGTCGTCGGCGACCTGACCGAGGCGCGGCTCGGCGTCGACGACGCCGGGCTGCCGCACCTCGATCACGTCGTCCACCTAGGCGCGGTCTACGACTTCACCGCGGACGAGGAGGCCAACCGGCGCGCCAACGTCGAGGGCACCCGGCACCTGCTCGCCTTCGCCGCGGCGGCCGCGGCGGGGCTCGTGCACCACGTCTCGTCGATCGCCGTGGCGGGGGATCACGCCGGGCGCTTCACCGAGGCCGACTTCGACCTCGGCCAGCACTTCGGGTCGCCGTACCACGCGACGAAGTTCCAGGCCGAGAAGCTCGTCCGCGAGCAGCCGCTGCCCCACCGCGTCTACCGGCCCTCAGCGGTCGTCGGCGACTCGCGCACCGGCGAGATGGACAAGATCGACGGCCCGTACTACTTCCTGCCCGCGATCTCGCGGCTGGCGGCCCTGCCCCGGCGGCTCCCGCTGGCCGCGCCCGACCTCGGCGCGACCAACCTGGTGCCGGTCGACTACGTCGTCGAGGCGATGGAGTTCCTGATGCACCGGGACGCGCCGTCCGGGGCGACCTACCACCTCGCCGCCGCGCGCCCGCAGTCGCTGAACTCCGTCTACAACGCCTTCGCGCGCGTCGCGGGCGGGCCCACGATCCGCGCCGTGCTGCCCGCGAAACCGTCGAACGTGCTTCGCCGTGCGGGCACCCGGCTCGCGCACGCGGCCGCCGCCGGGGTCGACCGGGTACCTGGCGGGCGGGCCACGCGGGCCGCCGTCCTCGAAGAGCTGGGCGTGCCGCTCGAAGTCCTGCCGCACCTGAGCACCGAAGTCGTCTTCGACACCGCGCGCACGACGACGGCGTTGTTCGGCAGCGGCATCCAGCTCCCGGAGCTGCGCGACTACGCCGCCCCGCTCTACCGCTTCTGGCGGGCGCACCTCGACCCCGACCGCGCCCGCCGCACCCACGGCCTGGCCGGGCGGACGGTGCTGGTCACCGGCTCGTCGTCCGGCATCGGCCGGGCCACCGCCCTCGCCGTGGCCCGAAAGGGCGCGAAGGTGATCCTCGTGGCCCGGCGCGCCGACGAGCTCGACGACGTCCGTGGCGAGATCACGGCCGCCGGCGGCGTCGCGGCGGCGTACCCGTGCGACCTCACCGACGGCGACGCGGTCGACGCGCTGGTCAAGGACGTGCTCAGCGACCACGGCGCGGTCGACATGCTGGTCAACAACGCCGGCCGGTCGATCCGGCGCTCGGTTTCGCTGTCCACGGAACGGTTCCACGACTACGAGCGCACGATGGCGATCAACTACTTCGGCCCGGTGCGGCTCATCCTCGGGCTGCTGCCGTCGATGGCGCAGCGGCGCTTCGGGCACGTCGTCAACGTCACCACCATGGGCCTGCAGACCGACACCCCGCGCTTCTCCGCCTACCTGGCTTCGAAGGCCGCGCTGGAGGAGTTCGGGCTGGCCGCCGGGCGCGAGACGCTCTCGGACGGCGTCACCTTCACCTCGGTCCGGATGCCGCTGGTGCGGACGCCGATGATCGCGCCGACCGGCTACCGCGGGATCCCGTCGAGCAGCCCGGAACGCGCGGCCGCGCTCGTCGTCAAGGCCCTCGAAGAACGTCCCGCGATCCTCAGCCTCCCCGAAGGACGGGCCGCGGAGATCGCGACGTTCGTCGCGCCGCGGCTCTCCCGGTTCGCCGCGCACCTCGCCCACCGGGCGACGCGGGAGTCGGCGCCGGAGGCCCGCGGGCTGCCGGGCCGGCCCGCGCCCGCGGCCGTCGCGGCGGCGATCACCCGCACAATCTGGCGCCGTCGTGCGTGATCGGTGCGAATTCCGGCAAAACCCTGGCACCGCGGCGACGGTACTTCTACCCTCGCGCGAGTCTCGTTCATCAGGACGAGCGTGAACTGGGGAGTTCGAAATGCCGGAACGCAGTACTGGGGAACGCACCGCCGCCGCGGATCAGACCGCCGCGATCGGCACCGCCCGCACCACTACCGGGTGACACTCACCAAGTCCGTGAAGGCCTCCTTGAGGGACTCTGAGTCCCTCAAGGAGGCCTTCACGGACTTGAGGCCCACGTCGTCCCAGGCCGGGCGGACCGGGCGGGCCCGGTGGTGCTGTTCATCCCGGTGGTGACCCCGGCCGCTACCATCGCTTCCCGGGTGTGATCGGTGGAAGGCGGGCAGGGGTGGACGTGGCGAGTCCGGTGCGCGCCACCGCCTCCCCGGACGACGCGCCCGCGGCGCTCTCCCGGCCGCTGCTGCGCTGGAGCGCGCACGCCACCTGGGTCGTGCTGCTGGCGCTGGCCACCGAACTCCGCGTCGGCCGCTTCGGTTTCCACCCCTCCGACCAGGGCTTCATCCTCGCCCAGGCGTGGCGGGTGCTGCAGGGGGAAATCCCGCACGCCGAGATCATCTCCGCGCGCCCGCTCGGTTCCGCGGTCCTGCACGTCGTCGACTTCGCCTTGCCGATGCCGCTCTTCTTCGGGTCGAGCTTCCTGTCGATGATCGAGATCATCGTGGCGACCATCGCCTTCGCGGCGCTGGTCACCCGCCGCCGGGTGCTGGCCTGGGGGCCGGGCATGACCGCGATGGTCGCGGCGGCGTCGCTGATCAACCTCAACGCGTTCCCGCTGATGGCCTGGCACACGGTGGACGGCATCGCGCTCACCGCGTGCGGCGCCTGGGCCCTGGACGCCGGGCTGCGCGGCGGCCACGCGCTCGCCCGGCGCGGCGGCCTGGCGCTGCTCGGCTGCGCGGTGTTCGTCAAGCAGAGCTTCGCGCTGGCGGCCGTGATCGGCGTCTTCTGGCTGCTGTTGCACCCGGCGACGCGGTCCGGCGCGCTGCGGACGGCCCGCTGGTGGCGCCGCCTGGTCCTCGACCTCCTCGCGCTCGGCGCGCCCGGGCTGGCGTACGTGGCCTGGGTGAGCCTGGGCGGCGGCTTCGCGGAGATGGTCGAGCAGCTGACCGGCGGCGTCCCCGCCTACGGCGAGCGGCTGCTCGGGCTGTGGCTGGACGACCCGGAGGTGCTGACCCGGGCGCCGGTGCGGGAGCTGAGCTTCTTCGCCGCGATCTCGGTGGTGCTGCTCGCGGTCCGGCTGCCGGGCGACCGGCTCGGCGCGGCCGGGCGGGCGGCGTCCTGGGTGCTCGTGCTGGGCGGCGCGACGGCCGTGGTCCTGACCGTGGTCGACGGCCGGTTCACCGGCTCGTCGCGCTGGGCGGACGTGCTGTGGTGGATCGTCGCGGTGAGCGTGCTGGTCAACGCGGCCGTGACGCGCAAGGTGCCGTGGGCCGGGCTGCTGGTGCTCGCGACCGGGTTCATGACCAGCCTGTCCTGGGGCAACGACACGCCGACGCTGCTCACCGGGACGCTCGCGCTGACGGCGTTGCTGCTGCTGAGCGCGGTGGTCCCGCCGCGGCCGCGGCTGGCGCGGCGCTGGGTGACCGCGACAGCGGGGCTGACGGCGGTGGCGGTGTGCGGCTGGGTCGTCGTCGCGCGCCACGACGAGGCGGCCTACCTCGACCTGAGCCACGACAAGCTGACCGAGGACCTCGGCGCGGTGACCCCGGCGATGAGCGGGATCCGCACCAACCCCTCGACGTTCACCTACGTCCGGCAGATCCGCGACTGCCTGGCGGAGTTCCCGGCGGGCCGGACGGCGATCCTGCCGGACAGCTCGTTCGCCTACCCGGCGTTCGGGCTGCGCAACCCGTTCCCGCTGGAGTGGCCGCTGCCGCTGGAGATCGTCGGCGACGCGCCGCAGCGCATGCTGGCCGAGGCCGGCGACCTCAACCGCGAAGGCGACTACCTGGTGCTGTTCCAGACGGACTCGATCCGGCAGCTCGCCACCGGCGGCCCGGTGCCGGCGCGGATCCCGCTCGACACGCCGGTCTTCGACTACCTCGGGCTGGAGAAGGCGATCCAGGCGAAGCTCACCGGGCAAGCGGTGACCTGCGGCAGCTTCGTCGGGAAGTACGCGCGCTGATCAGCCCTCGTTGATCTGCTGGTGGATCCAGTTGGCCACGACGTCGACCCGGGCGATGACCTCGAGACCGGGCTGGGGGCACGCCGGCCCGTCGTTGACGATCGCCACCAGGGTGCCGGTGCGGTCGTCGGCGGAAGTGAAGAACGGGCCGCCCGAATCGTCCTTGCACGGGCTGTTCTCGACGGTCCGCGTCACGACCGGCGCGGCTTCGAGGGTGGTCTGCCGGATCTTCGCGACGGTGAACGCCCCGCGCTTGAGGTGGTCGGACGGCGCGACGACGGTGGCCGACACCGACCCCCAGCCGGCGAACTTGAGCGGCTGCCCCTTCGCCGGCGGCTCGTCGGCCAGTTCCAGCGGGGTGATGCCGGTGATCGGCTTGCTGAGCTTGATCACGGCGAGGTCGTTGAGCGCGGACTGCCGGACGTCGACCACCTGCGCCGACTCGCCGCCGGTGTCGCTGTCCTTGAGCTTCCCGAGCGTCACGGTCATGTCGTAGCGCGGCCGGCCGCCGACCCGGACGTCGTTGACGTCGTGGAAGCAGTGCCCGGCCGTCACGACCCACTGAGGCGCGACGAGCGAGCCGCTGCACGCGCCGCTGCGGACGCCCCCGCCGGGGACCGGGATGTTCGTGGACGTCAGCTTCGCGTTGAACGGCAACACCGGCTCGGGCACCGGACGGCTGAGCACGGGAGTCGTCGGGCTACTGCCCGTGGTACCGCTTTGGGTCACCGCGGTGTGACGCGGCGCATCGGCGCTCGCGATCAGCGACGCGCCGAATGTGGTGTATGCGCAGGCCAGCCCGGCTCCCACGACAGCCGCGACAGCGGCGGCCCCCAGCCTCGGCCCGCGGCGGCCGCGCGTTTTCGTCCTCACTCCTATGAGTACGTATGCCGGACCGAGATGGTTGCGTGATCTAGTCGACGATCAGGTCGTCGGGGCCGCCCGAAGCCAGCGTGGCGAGCACTTCCAAGGCCGTTTCGAGCAGTTCGACCGGGGGCGCCGACACCGCGATCCGGACCGCGTTCGGCGCGTGACCAGGCAGCACCGCGAACGCGGACGCCGGCGGCAGCGCGATCCCGCGCCGGGCCGCCGCCGCGACGAAAGTTTCCGCGCGCCACCGGTCCGGCAGCGTCCACCAGCGGTGGTAGGACGCCGGGTCGCCGTGGACTTCGAAGCCGGCCAGCTTGTCGTCCACCACCGACGCGCGCGAAGCCGCGTCACGACGCTTCGCCGCTTCGACCTCCGCGAGGGTGCCCGTCGTGATCCACCGCGTCGCGGCTTCGACGGCGAAGCGGGACGCCGCCCAGCCGCCCGAACGGACCGCCGACGCCAGCCGGGCCGTCCACGCGGGCGGCGTCACCAGGAAGCCCGCCGTGAGCCCCGGGGCGACGCGCTTGGACAGGCTGTCCACGAAGACCGTCCGCTCCGGCGCGAACGCGGCGAACGGGCGGACGTCGCCGCGCAGGAACGTGTAGATGCCGTCCTCGATCACGGGCAGATCCAGCCGGGTGACGACCTCCGCCAGGGCCGCGCGGCGCTCGGGAGGCATCGTCGTGCCGAGCGGGTTGTGCAGCGTCGGCTGGACGTACAACGCGCGCACCGGGCCGGCCGCCAGCAGCGCCGAGGGCACCAGCCCGGCGTCGTCCGTCTCGACCGGCACCAGCTCCACGCCGAGCCGCGCGGCGACGCCCTTCACCACCGGATAGGTCAGCGACTCGACGGCGAGCCGCTCCCCCACCGGCACGAACGCGGCGATCGCCGCCGCGATGGCCTGGCGGCCGTTGCCGGTGAACAGCAGCGTCGCCGGGTCCGGCCGCCACCCGGCGCGGGTGAGCAGCGCGGCCGCGGCGGCCCGCGCGGCCGGGGTGCCCGCGGCGCCGATCGGGTGCAGCGCCGCGGTCAGGACGTCCTGGCGCAGCAACGGTTCCAGCACGCGGGCGAGGCTCGCGGACTGGTCCGGCAGCACGGCGAAGTTGAGCTCGAGGTCGACGCGGGCGTCACCGGGCTCGGCGAGCGCGGGCTCCGGCGGCGGCTTCGCGGCCCGGACGAACGTGCCGCGGCCGACTTCGCCGACGGCCAGGCCGCGCCGGACCAGTTCGCCGTAGACGCGGGCGGCGGTGGAGTTCGCGATGCCGCGCTCCCGCGCGAAGCGGCGTTGCGGCGGGAGCCGGTCGCCGGGGCGCAGGCGGCCGGCTTCGATGTCGGCGGCGAGGGTGTCCGCGACGACGCGGTAGTCGTCCATGTCCACCTTCCTCATCGGCCGTCCCGGCCATGATCCCACCGGCGCGGTTGTCGCTAGGTTGGGTCCCATGAGCGACAACACCTGGGCCGAGGTCGACGACTACTTCGCCGCCGCCGTGCTGAGTCCCGATCCGGTGCTCGACGCCGCGCTGGCCGACTCCGCGGCCGCCGGCCTGCCGTCGATCGCCGTCGCCCCGAACCAGGGCAAGCTGCTGAACCTGCTGGCGCGCCTCGCCGGCGCGCGGTCGATCCTGGAGATCGGCACGCTCGGCGGGTACAGCACGATCTGGCTGGCCCGCGCCCTCCCGGCCGGCGGCAAGCTGGTGACCTGCGAGTACGAGCGGAAGCACGCCGACGTCGCACGCGCGAACCTCGAGCGCGCGGGCTTCGGCGACGAGGTCGTGGACATCCGGGTCGGCGCCGCGCTCGACACGCTGCCGACGCTCACCGGACCGTTCGACTTCGTGTTCATCGACGCCGACAAGGCCAACCTCGACAACTACGTCCGCGAGGCTCTCGCGCTGTCCCGGCCGGGCACGACGATCGTCGTCGACAACGTCGTGCGCGGCGGCGCGGTGGTCGACGCCGAAAGCACCGACCCGAACGTCCAGGGCGTGCGGCGGATGGCCGAGCTGATCGCCGCCGAGCCCCGGCTGGACGCGACCGCCGTCCAGACGGTCGGCGGCAAGAGCTACGACGGGTTCCTGCTGGCCTTGGTCCGCTGACCCGTCACCGCCGCGGGCGGATCTCCGGCGGCGGCGCGAGCGCCACGCCCCGCTTCGCGTCGCCGAGCGGCCGGATCGGCTGTCCTTCGTGGGCCGCGGCCATGAACGTCCGCCAGATGTCGGCCGGAACGACGTCGCCGGTGAGCTTGGCGCCGGTCGCGTCCTTGAGCAGCCGGTCGTCGTCCGAGCCGATCCAGACCGCGGTCGCCAGCTGAGGCGTGTAGCCGACGGCCCAGGCGTCCTGGTTCTCCGGCGAGTTGCCGTGCTCGGCCGCGCCGAACCTCAGCGCCGCCGGGCGCCCGTCCGGTAGCGACGTGCCCAGCGCCGCCGTGACGTCCTGGGCGACCCGGCGGCTCGCGTCGCCGTCGTCGTCGAACGCGGGCCGCGCGGTGTCGGTGTGCTCCCAGACGACCGCGCCGCTCTCGTCGCGCACCTTCGCCACGAAGTGCGGGGTCGCGCGCTGCCCGTCGGCGGCGAAAGTCGCGTACGCACCCGCCATGTCCAGTGGCCGCAACGGGTACCGGCCGATCGCGATGCCCGCGCCGATCAGGAAGCCGTCCTTCTCCCGCATGGTCGGCACACCGTCGACGGCCTCCGGGATGCCCGCCTGCCGCGCGGCCTCGCTCAGCGCGTCCGGGCCGAGTTTCCTGGCCATGGCGATGAACGGGCCGTCGGCCTGGGACTGCATCGCGATGCCCGGCGTGCACTTCGGGCCGCAGACGACCGGGTACTGGAAGTTCTCGCCGAGGAACTCCTGCTTCTCCGGCGACGGGATCGGCTGGTCCAGGCCGAACCCGCGGCGCAGGGCCGCGGCGAGCGTGAACGGGTAGAACGCCGAGCCGGCCGCGTGCGGGGTGCTCGCGTAGTCGCGGACGCTCTGGTCACCGCCCTGGTAGGCGCGGACGGCGCCGGTCTTCGGGTCGACGGCGACGACCGCGCCGCGGAACTCCTTCGGCTCGCCCTTCAGCCTGTCCTGCAACGCTTTTGTCGCGGCGTCCTGCGCGGTCCGGTCCAGTGTCGTCTCGACCGTCATGTTGCCCTGCTGGAGCCGGCCGAGCGGGAAGCCGTCCTGCTCGAGCTCGGCCAGCACCTGCTGCTTGACGTGGAATCCGTCGTAGGTGACGCGGCCGGCGCGGGTTTCCGACGGCGGCTGGACCTCCGTGCCGGGGTAGGCCATGCTTTCGTCGCTCTTCACGTAGCCGCGCTCGACGAGCTTGTCGTGCACGTACTGCCAGCGCCGGGCCGCGTGCGCGTCGCCGGAGGCGGCCGGGTCGTGCACCGACGGCGACTGGATCATCCCGGCCAGGAACGCGGCTTCGCTCCAGGTCATCGAGTCGTCGAGCTTCTTGCCGAAGTAGGCGTTCATCGCCGCGGCGGGCCCGAACGTGCCGCGGCCGAAGGAGATGATGTTGACGTAGCTCTCGAAGATCTGTTCCTTGCTCTGCTGCTGGGTGATCTTCGTGGCCAGCACGAGCTCGGCGAACTTGCGCCCGACCGTCGCGTCGTCGTCGCCGGTGGACTTCTTGATGTACTGCTGGGTGATCCCGGACCCGCCGCCGACGCCGGTGAGGAACGCGCGGCCGATGCCGGTCGGGTCGAACCCCTGGTTGTCCCAGAAGGTCGGGTCCTCGGTGGCGATGATCGCGTCCCGCAGCTTCGACGGCACCTGCGCGTAGGGCACGAACATCCGGTCGCCGTCGGCCGGGATCACCTTGAGCAGCGGCGATCCGTCGGCGTAGTTCAGCACGACGGTCTTGTCGAGCCCGGCGAGCACCTCCTGCGGGCTGCGGACGTCGAGCACGAGGTAGGCGATCCAGAACGCGATCAGCGGCACGCCGACGAGGAGCCCGAAGCTCCGGTAACCGATCCGCCGGATCCGCCGCCAACGCCGGCGTCGCGGGGTGTCGGGCGTCGCTTCGGCGTCATCGGCACCGTCGGGTTCCGTCGTCGTCGAGGTCACGAATGGATGACGCCCGGTTGGGTGGAAAGGTTCTGTGGAGAATTAACGAGGTTGTTCGAATCCTGTCAAGACGCCTTGGGTCAGGACAGGAAGGCGCGCAGCAGGGAAGCCGTTCCCTCGATGTGCTCGGCCATCGCCTGGCGGGCCGCGACCGCGTCACCGGCCAGGATCGCGTCCACGATCGCTTCGTGCTGGGCGTTCGAGTGCTCCAGGTTCGGCTGCAGCAGCGGGATCCGGTCGAGCAGCTGGTTGACCCGGGTGCGTGCGTCGGCCATCGCCGTGGTCAGCGAGCCGGACGCGGTGACCTCGGCGATCGCCAGGTGCAGGCGGGAATCCTTGCGGCGGTAGTCGTCGAGGTCGGCGCCCGCCGCTTCGGCCAGCGTGCCGGTGAGGTGCTGGCGGTCGGCCGGGCTCAGCGAGCGGGCGGCGGCCATCTCCGCCGCGCCCGTCTCGAGGACGTAGCGCAAGCTCAGCGCGTCTTCCAGCACCACGGAGTCGACGGCGGCCGCGTCGGGCGAGTGCTCCGGCGGGCCGGGCAGGGTCTCGTTCACGAACGTGCCGCCGTAGCGGCCTCGACGTGACTCGACGTAACCGGCGTCGGAAAGCGCTCGGATGGCCTCGCGCAGCGTGACGCGGCTGACGCCGAGCCGTTCGGCGAGCTCGCGCTCCGACGGGAGCCGCTCCCCCGCGCCGACCACGCCCAGCCGGATCGCCTGCAGCAGCCGCTCGACGGTCTCCTCGAAAGCGTTGCCCGCGCGGACCGGCCGGAACAGCGCTTCGCCGGCATTCACCACCGAGGTCGACTCCATCCCGAGAGTTTAGGCCGCGGGCCGCGGTGCCCGGGTGGTTCACCCGCCTCGCACGACCCGGACACGCTCGGTGTCCGTCACGGTACGCCTCGCACCTTCGGAGTGGACCGAGGCACGCGCGCCGATCACACTGTGTTCGCGTGTGAAAAACCTGTGGAACCGGACGGGCACGGTCGGCGACGATGGGTCGCACGACACCGATGAGCGACGCAGGGGGCGAGCCGGTGCATTTTCTGATGGCCGAGGATCTGGTTCACGAGCGCGAGAACGAGTTGCGCCAAGGCGTGCGCAACCGTCCGCCGGGCCGGGCGACTCCACGGCGCCACACCGGCACCCGCCGCCAGCAGTTCGGCTGGACCCTCGTGGAGGTCGGCCTCCGGCTGGCCACCGACCCCGAGGAGAACTAGCACCGCTAGAAAACGCATCTTTCCTAGCGAAAGCTCGCACCTAGCACCGCTAGGTCGCATCTTTCCCTACGAAAGTGACGTCTTCAGCACTCGATGACGTTCACCGCCAGGCCGCCGCGGGCCGTCTCCTTGTACTTGACGCTCATGTCCGCGCCCGTCTCGCGCATCGTCTTGATCGCCTTGTCCAGCGTCACCACGTGACTGCCGTCGCCGCGCATGGCCATGCGGGCCGCGTGGATGGCCTTCGACGCGCCCACCGCGTTGCGCTCGATGCACGGGATCTGCACCAGGCCGCCGACCGGGTCGCACGTCAGGCCGAGGTGGTGTTCGACGCCGATCTCCGCCGCGTTTTCCACCTGCGCCGGGGAACCGCCGAGGACTTCGGTGAGGCCGGCCGCCGCCATCGCGGACGCCGAGCCGACCTCGCCCTGGCAGCCGACTTCGGCACCGGAGATCGAGCCCGTCTGCTTGAGGATCGAGCCGATCGCGGCCGCCGTGAGCATGAACGTCACGATGCCGTCGTCGCTCGAGTGCCGGATGAACCGCTGGTAGTAATGCAGGACCGCGGGGATGATGCCGGCGGCGCCGTTGGTCGGCGCGGTGACGACCCGCCCGCCCGCGGCGTTCTCCTCGTTGACCGCCAGCGCGTAGAGGCTGACCCAGTCCATCGCGTACAGCGGGTCGTCCAGGCCGTCCTCGGCCAGGAGCTTCTCGTGCAGCGCGCGAGCCCGGCGCGGCACCTTCAGCCCGCCCGGCAGCACACCTTCGTGGATGCAGCCGTTGCGGACGCACTCCGCCATGACCGCCCAGATCCGCAGCAACCCGTCGCGCACCTCTTCGCGCGAACGCCACGACAGCTCGTTCGCCATCATGATCTCGCTGATCGGCAGGCCGGTCGACGCGCAGTGCCCGAGCAGGTCGGCGCCGGTGCGGAACGGGTACGGCACCGGCGTCGCGTCCTCGACGAACACCGCGTCGGTCTCGTACGACTCGTCGCGGACGAAGCCGCCGCCGACCGAGTAGTACGTCCGCTCGCGCAGCACTGCACCGGCCGCGTCGAACGCGCGGAAGATCATGCCGTTCGGGTGCGCCGGCAGGGACTTGCGGCGGTGCATCGTGAGGTCGGTGTCCTCGTCGAACCCGATGTCGTGCGTGCCGGCCAACAGCAGCCGCCCGGTCTCGCGGATTTCCGCGACGCGCACCGGCACCGTGTCGGTGTCGATGTTCTCGGGACGCTCACCCGAAAGCCCGAGCAGGACGGCTTTGTCGCTGCCGTGGCCGAAGCCGGTCGCGCCGAGCGAGCCGAACAGCTCGGCCTGCACGCGCGCGGTCTTGCCGAGGTCGTCGCCGAGTCCGTCCACAAAGGTCAGTGCCGCCCGCATCGGGCCGACGGTGTGGGAGCTCGACGGCCCGATGCCGATGGAAAACAGGTCGAAGACGCTGATCGCCATTGATCCGCCTCTCCTATCTCGCCAGCAGGGAGCTGGCCTCTTGCGCGGCCGGTCCCTGCTCGGTGAGGTGCCGCAGGTTTTCCGGGAGATCTTCACCGCGGTGGGCCTTGGTCTGGGCGTAAAGCCGCCCCGCCCGGTACGACGACCGCACCAGCGGACCCGCCATCACGCCGGCGAAGCCCATCGCCTCGGCGGCCTGGGAGTGCTCGACGAACTCCTCCGGCTTCACCCAGCGGTCCACCGGGTGATGCCGCGGCGACGGACGCAAGTACTGGGTGATCGTCAGGATCTCGCAGCCCGCCTCGACCAGGTCCCGCATGGCGGGCGCGACCTCGTCGGGCGTTTCGCCCATGCCGAGGATCAGGTTCGACTTCGTGACGAGCCCGAACTCACGCGCCTTGGTGATGACCTCGAGCGAACGCGCGTAGCGGAAGCCGGGACGGATCCGCTTGAAGATCCGCGGCACCGTTTCGACGTTGTGGGCCAGGACTTCCGGCTGCGAACCGAAGACCTCGGCCAGCTGCGCCGGTTCCGCGTTGAAGTCCGGGATCAGCAGTTCGACACCGGTACCCGGATTGAGCGAGTGGATCTGACGCACAGTCTCCGCGTACAGCCACGCCCCACCGTCAGCGAGGTCATCACGAGCCACACCGGTGATCGTCGAGTACCGCAGACCCATGGCCTGCACGCTTTCGGCGACCTTCCGCGGCTCCGTCCGGTCCAGCTCGGCCGGCTTGCCCGTGTCGATCTGGCAGAAGTCGCACCGGCGGGTGCACTGGTCACCGCCGATGAGGAACGTGGCTTCGCGGTCTTCCCAGCACTCGTAGATGTTGGGGCACCCGGCCTCTTCACACACCGTGTGCAGGCCTTCGCGGCGCACCAAGCCCTTCAGCTCGGTGAACTCCGGCCCCATCCGCACCCGTGTCTTGATCCACGGCGGCTTCTTCTCGATCGGCGTCTCGCTGTTGCGCACTTCCAGGCGCAGCAGCTTCCGGCCCTCGGGCGCAGCGCTCACCGGGACAGGTCCGCGTACAGCGGGTGCTTCTTCGCGAGGGTCTCGACGCGGTCGCGCAGCTTCGCGCGGACGGCGTCGTCGAAGTCCGGCTTGAGCGCCTCGGCGATGACGTCGGCGACCTCGGTGAAGTCGTCGGCCTGGAAGCCGCGGGTGGCCAGCGCCGGGGTGCCGATGCGCAGGCCGGAGGTGATCATCGGCGGGCGCGGGTCGAACGGGACGGCGTTGCGGTTGACCGTGATGCCGACCTCGTGCAGCCGGTCCTCGGCCTGCTGACCGTCCAGAGTGGACTGGACGAGGTCGACCAGCACCAGGTGGACGTCGGTGCCGCCGGTCAGCACGCGGACGCCGGCCTCGGCGAGGTCCGGCTGCGACAGCCGCGACGCCAGGATGCGGGAGCCGTCCAGGGTGCGCTGCTGGCGCTCCTTGAACTCCTCGCTCGCGGCGATCTTCAGCGCGACGGCCTTGGCCGCGATGACGTGCTCGAGCGGCCCGCCCTGCTGGCCGGGGAACACCGCCGAGTTGATCTTCTTCGCCAGCTCCTGGCGGCAGAGGATGAGCCCGCCGCGCGGGCCGCCGAGGGTCTTGTGCGTGGTCGTGGTGACGATGTCGGCGTGCGGCACAGGCGACGGGTGCAGCCCGGTCGCGACCAGCCCGGCGAAGTGCGCCATGTCCACCATCAGCTTGGCTTCCACCAGGTCCGCGATGCGGCGGAACTCGGCGAAGTCGAGCTGACGCGGGTACGCGGACCAGCCGGCGATGATCAGCTTCGGCTTGTGCTCGACCGCGAGGCGCTCGATCTCGGCCAGGTCGACGATGCCGGTCTCTTTGTCGACGTGGTAGGCGACGACGTTGTAGAGCTTGCCCGAGAAATTGATCTTCATCCCGTGCGTCAGGTGGCCGCCGTGCGCCAGGTCGAGGCCGAGGATCGTGTCGCCCGGCTTGAGCACGGCGAACATCGCGGCGGCGTTGGCCTGCGCGCCCGAGTGCGGCTGCACGTTGGCGTGCTCGGCGCCGAACAGCGCCTTCGCGCGGTCGATGGCGAGCTGCTCGACGACGTCGACGTGCTCGCAGCCGCCGTAGTAGCGGCGGCCGGGGTAGCCCTCGGCGTACTTGTTGGTCAGCACCGAACCCTGCGCCTCGAGCACGCCCACCGGGGCGAAGTTCTCGGAGGCGATCATCTCCAGGGTCGACTGCTGGCGGGTGAGCTCGTCGGCGACGGCCGCGGCGACCTCGGGGTCGACGTCGGCGAGGTGGGCGTCGAAGGTCGTCATCAGTTCTCCTGGGTGAGCGAGGCGTAGGCGGCGGCGTCGAGCAGCTCGGGGACGTCCCCGGAGAGGCGCACCTTGAGCAGCCAGCCTTCGGCGTAGGGGTCCGAGTTGATCACCTCGGGGGTGTCCGACGTGGTGCCGTTCACCTCGACGACCTCGCCGGAGACCGGCGCGTACAGCTCGCTGACGGACTTGGTCGACTCGACCTCGCCGAACACCTCGCCGGAGGTGATGGTGGCGCCGACCTCGGGCAGCTGGACGAACACGATGTCGCCGAGCGACTCGGCGGCGAACGCGGTGATGCCGACGGTGGCGACGTCACCTTCGACGTTCAGCCACTCGTGTTCCTTGGTGTACTTCAGGTTCTCGGGGATGCTCACGGTGCTGGAGTCCTTTACGCGCGGGAGTAGAAGGGCAGGGCGACGACCTCGACGGGCTCGATCCTGCCCCGGATGTCGACGGAAAGTTCGGTGCCGGGCTCGGTGTACGCCCGATCGACGTACGCCATCGCGATGGGGTGACCCAGCGTGGGCGACAGTGCCCCGCTGGTGATCTCGCCGACTTCCTGACCACCGTCTAGGAGCTTGTAGCCTTGCCGCGGCGCGCGGCGGCCGGTTCCGCGAAGGCCGACCCGCACGCGCGGGACGTCCGCCTTGGACCGCTCTTCGAGGGCCGCGCGGCCGACGAAGTCACCCGGCTTCTCGAACTTGACGACCCGCCCGAGCCCCGCTTCGAACGGGCTCTGGTCGAGGGTGAGCTCGTTGCCGTACAACGGCATCCCGGCTTCGAGGCGCAGGGTGTCGCGGCAGGCCAGGCCCGCCGGGACGAGCCCGTGGCCCTCGCCGGCCTCGGTCAGGATCCGCCAGACCGCCGGGGCCTCGTCGGCCGGGACGAACAGCTCGAAACCGTCCTCGCCGGTGTAGCCGGTGCGGGCGAGCAGGACCTCGTGGCCCTTCACGACCGCCGGCACGCTGGCGTAGTACTTGAGCGCGTCGAGGTCGGCGTCGGTGACCGAACCGAGGATCTTGACGGCGTTCGGGCCCTGGACGGCGATCAGCGCGGTCGTCTCGGACCGGTCGTCGACCACCGCGTCGAAGCCCGCGACCCGCTCGGCGAGCGCGTCGGCGACGACCTTCGCATTGCCCGCGTTCGCGACGACCAGGTAGTGCTCGTCAGCCAGGCGGTAGACGACCAGGTCGTCCAGCACGCCGCCGCCGGCGTCGCAGATCATCGTGTACCGCGCCCGGCCCGGCTTGACCCCGGTGAGGTTGCCGACCAGCGCGTAGTCGAGGACGTCGGCGGCCTGCTTGCCCGTGACGTGGATTTCGGCCATGTGCGAGAGGTCGAACAGCCCGGCCGCCTCGCGGACGGCCTTGTGCTCGGCCAGCTCGCTGGCGTAGCGGACCGGCATGGACCAGCCCGCGAAGTCGGTGAACAGCGCGCCAAGTCCTTTGTGGACTCCGTGCAGGCTGGTCTCTTTCGACGCTGTGGAATTCAAGGGAGAACTCAGCCTTCGTAAGCGTTGAGGGGCGGGCAGGAGCAGACCAGGTTGCGGTCACCGCGGGCGCCGTCGATGCGGCGGACCGGCGGCCAGTACTTGTTCTTGCGCGAGACACCCGCCGGGAAGACGGCCAGCTCGCGGTCGTAGGCCTTGTCCCACTCGCCGACCAGCGTCTCGGCGGTGTGCGGGGCACCGCGCAGCGGCGACGCCTCCGCGGTCCAGGTGCCCTTGGCGACCTCGTCGATCTCGCCGCGGATGGCGATCATCGCGGCGATGAACCGGTCGATCTCGCCCAGGTCCTCGGACTCGGTCGGCTCGACCATCAGCGTGCCGGCGACCGGGAACGACATGGTCGGCGCGTGGAAGCCGTAGTCGATGAGCCGCTTCGCGACGTCGTCGACCGTCACGCCGGTCTCCTTGGTGATCTGGCGCAGGTCGAGGATGCACTCGTGCGCGACCAGGCCGTCCTGGCCCGTGTAGAGCACCGGGTAGTGCGGGGCCAGGCGCGAGGCGACGTAGTTCGCGGCCAGCACGGCGACCTTCGTCGCGGCGGTCAGGCCGGGCGCGCCCATCATCCGGACGTAAGCCCAGGAGATCGGCAGGATCGACGCCGAGCCGTACGGCGCGCCGCTGATCGGGCCGACGCCGGTGGCCGGACCGGCCTGCTCCAGCAGCGGGTGGTTGGGCAGGAACGGCGCGAGGTGCGCGCGCACCGCGACCGGGCCGACGCCGGGGCCGCCACCGCCGTGCGGGATGCAGAAGGTCTTGTGCAGGTTCAGGTGCGAGACGTCGCCGCCGAACTCGCCCGGCTTGGCCAGGCCCAGCAGGGCGTTGAGGTTCGCGCCGTCGACGTACACCTGGCCGCCGCCGTCGTGCACGATCTTGGCCAGCTCGTCGATCGAGTGCTCGTACACGCCGTGCGTGGACGGGTAGGTGACCATGATCGCGGCGAGCGTGTCCCGGTGCGCGTCCACTTTGGACCGCAGGTCGGCCAGGTCGACGTTGCCCTCGTCGGTGCACTTGACGACGACCACGCGCATCCCGGCGAGCACCGCGGACGCGGCGTTGGTGCCGTGCGCGGACGACGGGATCAGGCAGACGTCGCGAGCTTCGTCGCCGTTGGAGCGGTGGTAGGCGCGGATCGCGAGAAGCCCGGCCAGCTCGCCCTGGCTGCCCGCGTTCGGCTGCAGCGACACCTTGTCGTAGCCGGTGACCTCGGCCAGCCACTCGGCCAGCTGCGCGACGAGGACGTGGTAGCCCTCGGCGTCCTCGGCCGGCGCGAACGGGTGGATGCCGGCGAACTCGCGCCAGCTGATCGGCTCCATCTCGGTGGTGGCGTTCAGCTTCATCGTGCAGGAGCCGAGCGGGATCATGCCGCGATCGAGCGCGTAGTCCTGGTCGGACAGCCGGCGCAGGTAGCGCAGCATCGCCGTCTCGGAGCGGTGGCTGCCGAAGACCTCGTGGCCCATGAAGCCGCTCTCGCGGGCCAGGCCGTTGGGCAGCGCGACGCCGTCCCGCGCGTCCTCGTCGACGCCGAACGCGCGCAGGACCTTCTCGGTGATCGCGGGGGTGCTGACCTCGTCGAAGGCGACGCGCACGTGGTCGGCGTCGACGTGGCCGAGGTTGACGCCGGCCGCGCGGGCGGCGGCGTGGACGTCGGCCGCCTGGCCCGGGACGTGCGCGACGACGGTGTCGAAGAAGGACTCGTGCACGACCTCGACGCCGGTCTTGCGCAGCGCGTCGGCGAAGCCCGCGGCCAGGCCGTGGACGCGCTGGGCGATCCGCTTGAGACCGTCCGGGCCGTGGTAGACCGCGTACATCGCGGCCAGCACGGCCGGCAGGACCTGCGCGGTGCAGATGTTGGACGTCGCCTTCTCGCGGCGGATGTGCTGCTCACGGGTCTGCAGCGCCAGCCGATAGGCCGGGTTGCCGTCGGCGTCGACCGAGACGCCGACCAGGCGCCCGGGCAGCGAGCGCTCGAGCCCGGCGCGGACCGACATGAACCCGGCGTGCGGGCCGCCGTAGCCGAGCGGGACGCCGAAGCGCTGCGTCGACCCGGCGGCGACGTCGGCGCCGAACTCGCCGGGCGAGGTGATCAGCGTCAGCGAGAGCAGGTCGGCGGCGACGGTGAACAGGGCGCCCGCCGTCTTCGCCGACTCGGAAATCGCGTGGTAGAAACCGCGGCCGCGCAGCACGCCGGACGCGCCGGGGTACTGGACGACAACGCCGAAGAAGTCCTCGGGGAGCCCGGTCAGCAGGTCGCGGACCTCGACCTCGATGCCCAGCGCCTCGACGCGGGTCCGCACGACGGCGATGGTCTGCGGCAGGCACTCGGCGTCGAGCACGACCTTGTTCGACTTCGACTTGGACGCGCGGCGCATCAGCGTGACGGCCTCGGCGACGGCGGTCGACTCGTCCAGCAGGGACGCGTTCGCGGTGGCCAGCCCGGTCAGGTCGGCGACCATCGTCTGGAAGTTGAGCAGCGCTTCGAGGCGGCCCTGGGAGATTTCCGGCTGGTACGGCGTGTAGGCGGTGTACCAGGCGGGGTTCTCGAGGACGTTGCGCCGGATCACGCCGGGGGTGACGGTGTCGGAGTAGCCGAGCCCGATCATCTGCGTCATCGGCCGGTTACGCGCGGCGAGCGCCCGCAGCTCCGCGGTGGCGTCCTCTTCGGACGCGGCGGGCGGGAGGACCAGGTCGCGAGTGACGCGGATCGCACTCGGCACGGCCGCTTCGAGCAGCGCGTCGAGGGATCCGTAGCCGCACTCGGCGAGCATCTTGGCGCGTTCGGCCTCGGACGGGCCGATGTGGCGGGCGTCGAACTGCGTAGAGGTGATCGGGAGCTCCTCGGGCCGGGCACCGGGCACAACGGTGCGCTGGGAACTCCCCCTCTGTCATGGCACCTGAGAGTTTCACCGTGTCAGACACGGCTTTCACCTTGGGTGAGGCGCGGGTGCGCCTGCTTTCCAGAGTGGCCTCGCACGAAGCGGTAGCAGGTACCTGAGAGATTCCGGGGAGTTTGCTCCTTCGGTGCCCCACTGACTTCGTGAGGGCTCTCCCGCCTCGGCTCGACGGCCCGATCTGCAGTTATGGCGGCTACCGTACCTGCCGGGTTCGACCCCCGTCTACTTCACCCGGCCAACACCACACCGGTTCTCGAGCCCGCCTCGACCGGCGGCCCGCTTCGTGACCGCGCTCACCAGTGGTGGCGGGCGGCGGACCCGGCCCGACGGCAGCACCAGCCGCTTCAACGGCCCGCCCAGCGGGACCGGCGGCAGGCCCGCGCCGAGCAGGATGTGCTCGACCACCTGCTCCGCGAGCCACGCCACCGCGTCGTTCAGCCGGTCGAGGTCGGGCCGGTCGCCGTCGAAGACGTCGGCGTCGTCCAAGATCACCTCGAAGTACTCCCCCGGCAGCCGGGCGACCACCGCGTCGACGGCGGCCTCGATCGCGCGGGCGCCTTCCGCGGGGTCGGCGAAGCCCGCCTCGAGCAGTGGCTCGCGGTAGATCCGGGCGGCGCGGGCGCGCATCCGCGGGCCGTAGCGGACCACGACCGGGAGCCGGCCGCTCAGGTCCGGGACGGCGAGGCCGTGCAGCAGCATGATCGGCGGCACGCTGTGCACCAGGCGCGGCGCCGGCTCGGCCAGTTCGCGCGCGGTGATCCGGAGCCGGTCGGCCCTCGCGTCCGGCAGGCCGAAGTAGCGGAAGTCGACGTTGCCGAACCCGAGGCCGTCGGCGACCAGCGACGCCAGCAGCTCGCCGTAGCCCCAGATCGGCGACAGCACCACGACCGGCGGCGCCGTCACCAGCGGCGGTGACGGCGAGGGCGGGCGTGACGCCTCCTGCTCGGGCACCTGGATCATCAGCCGCGGCGGGTCGTCCCAGTCGTGCGGCTCGGCGACCCGCCAGTACAGCCCGAGCGGCTGCCACAGGCCGCCGAGGATCTCGCGCTCGACGATCCGCCGTGCTTCGGCGTCGGAATGCGGGAAGTCCCGGGGCGGCACGATCCCGACGTAGTGGTGGTAGGTGACGCGGATCTCGTCGCCGCGGGTCGCCGAGCGGATCCGCATCTCCCAGTCGATCGGCGACGCGGCGATCGCGTTCGCCACCTGCGTGCCGGGCGACGAGTAGACGAGCGCGGTCGCCTGCCGCAGGAAGTCCCCGGCCCGGTCGATGCCTTCCCGCAGCGACTTCGCGGCCTGCGCGACGTGCACCGGGCTGACCAGCGATTCCGGCAACACCCCGGCGACGCGCAGCAGCTCGGCCTCGCCGAGCCCGGTGACCTCGGCGAGCTGCGCCCAGTGGTCGAAGACGGTCACCTTCGGCGCGTGCCGGTGTTCGATCCAGCTGCGCAGGGTCGACGTCGGCACGCCGATCCGCCGTGCGGCCTCGTCGAAGGAGAGGCCGCGGGCCCGGATCCCGGCCCGGACCGCTTCCGCCCACTCGTCGGCGCGCCACTGCGTCACCTCACAAAGCTAACGAAACCCGCTAGCTTTGCGCAGGGACAAAACGCCCACGCCGCGACAACGCTGGTGAGCATGACCACCACCGTTCTCGCCCTGACCCTCATCGTCGGCGTGCTCACCTTCGCCGCCGGCGCCTTCCTCGCCGCCGAGGTCGCCACCCGCATCCTGCGGCGCCGCGAACGCGAGATCTCCGAGGAGCGCAAGAAGATCAACGCCGCCTGGAAGTACCTGCGGGAGGCCTACGACGTGAAGAAATCGGCGCGCCGTTAGATCGGGGTGACGTACGCGCCGGAGATGCCGCCGTCCACGAGGAACTGCGACGCCGTGATGAAGCTGGCGTCGTCGCTGGCCAGGAACGCGACCGCGGCCGCGATCTCCTCCGGCTCGGCGAACCGGCCGACCGGGACGTGGACCAGGCGCCGCGCCGCGCGTTCCGGGTCCTTCGCGAAGAGCTCCTTGAGCAGCGGGGTGTTCACCGGACCCGGGCACAGCGCGTTGACGCGGATGTTCTCCCGCGCGAACTGGATGCCGAGCTCGCGGCTCATCGCGAGCACGCCACCCTTCGACGCGGTGTAGGAGATCTGCGACGTCGCCGCGCCCATCACCGCCACGAACGACGCCGTGTTGACGATCGAGCCCTTGCCCTGGCGCTGCATGTAGGGCAGGACTTCCTTGCAGCACAGGTAGACCGACGTCAGGTTGACGCGCTGGACCCGCTCCCAGGCCTCGATCCCGGTGGTCAGGATCGAGTCGTCCTCCGGTGGCGAGATGCCGGCGTTGTTGAACGCGACGTCGATCGAGCCGAACTGCTCGGCCGTGGTCCGGTAGAGGGCGGCCACCTGCTCGGCGTCGGTGACGTCGGCCTGCACGAACACGCCGTCGACCTCGTCGGCGGCGGCTTTGCCGGACTCCGGCGTCAGGTCGGCGATGACGACCTTCGCGCCTTCGCTCGCCAGCCGGCGGGCCGAGGCGAGGCCGATGCCGCTCGCCCCGCCCGTGATCACCGCGACGCGGCCTTCGAAACGCTGGACCATTACTCCTCCGTGCTGATGAAAACGTTCTTGGTCTCGGTGAACGCCGTCGGGGCGTCGGGGCCCAGCTCGCGGCCGAGGCCGGACTGCTTGAAGCCGCCGAAGGGCGTCCAGTAGCGCACCGACGAGTGCGAGTTGACCGACAGGTTGCCGGCCTCGACGGCGCGCGCCACGCGGAACGCGCGGCCGGTGTCGCGGGTCCAGATCGACCCGGACAGGCCGTATTCCGTGGTGTTGGCCTGGCGTACCGCGTCCGCCTCGTCGGTGAACGGCACGACGGCCACGACCGGGCCGAAGACCTCTTCGGCCGCGGCCGGGTGCCGCAGGTCCGGCGGGGTCAGGACGGTCGGCGGGAACCAGAAGCCGGGCCCGGCGGGCGCGGTGCCGCGGAACGCGACCGGCGCGCCGTCCGGCACGTAGGAGGCGACCTTTTCCCGGTGCGCCGCGGAGATCAGCGGCCCCATCTCGGTCTTCTCCTCGGCGGGGTCGCCGACGACGACGCCGTGCACGGCGGGTTCGAGCAGCTCCATGAACCGGTCGTAGACGCTCGCCTGCACCAGGACGAGCGACCGCGCGCAGCAGTCCTGGCCGGCGTTGTCGAAGACGCCGTAGGGCGCGGTCGCCGCGGCCTTCTCCAGGTCGGAGTCGGCGAAGACGACATTCGCGTTCTTGCCGCCCAGCTCCAGCGTCACGCGCTTCACCCGCGCCGCGCAGCCGGCCATGATCTGCTTGCCGACCTCGGTGGAGCCGGTGAAGACGACCTTGCGCACGGCCGGGTGGTCGACGAACCGTTGCCCGACCACGGATCCCTTGCCGGGCAGCACCTGGAAGACGTCTTCGGGGATGCCGGCCGCGCGCGCCAGCTCGCCGAGCCGGATCGCGGTGAGCGGGGTCAGTTCGGCGGGCTTGAGCACGACGGTGTTGCCGGCGGCGAGCGCGGGCGCGAAGCCCCAGCCGGCGATCGGCATCGGGAAGTTCCACGGCACGATCACGCCCACCACACCGAGTGGTTCGTGGAAGGTGACGTTCACCCCGCCCGGCACCGGGATCTGCTGGCCGATCAGGCGCTCCGGCGCGGCGGAGTAGTAGTTGAGCACGTCGCGGACGTTGCCCGCCTCCCAGCGCGCGTTGCCGATGGTGTGCCCGGAGTTCTCGACCTCCAGCCGCGCCAGGTTCTCGATGTCGGCCTCGACGGCGTCGGCGAAGCGGCGCAGCAGCCGCGCGCGGTCACCGGGGGCGACGTCGCGCCAGGCCGGGAACGCCGCCTGCGCGCGGGCGATCGCCGCGTCGGTCTCGTCGGCGCCGGTCTGCGCGACCGACCGCACCACCTGCTCGGTGGCGGGGTTGATCACGTCGAACGTCGTCATTGCCTCTCCTTGCTGGCTTCGACAAGTGCCTGGAACAAGCGGACGTCGTCGGTGTCCTGCTCGGGGTGCCACTGGACGCCGAGCAGGAACTCGTCGCCCGGCGCCTCGGCGGCTTCGATGGTGCCGTCGGCGGACCAGCCGACCGGGTCGAGGCCGTCGCCGAGCCGGTCGATGGCCTGGTGGTGGTAACACAGGGTCTTGGTCTCCGGGCCCAGGATCTTCGCGGCCCGGCTGCCGTCGGCCAGCGTGACGACGCCCTGGCCGAACGTCGCCGGCGCGGGCTGGTGCTCGGTGGATTCCCGCGCCTCGGGCAGGTGCTGGACCAGGGTGCCACCGAGGGCGACGCTGATCACCTGCAGGCCGCGGCACACGCCGAGCACCGGCTTGTGGTGGCGGCGCGCGGCGGCGAACAGACCGAACTCGAACGCGTCGCGCTGCGGGCGGACGTAGGTCGTGGGGTGCTGCTCCCGGCCGTAGCGCGCCGGCTCGACGTCGGCGCCGCCGGTCAGCACCAGGCCGTCCACTGTGGACATCAGCCGATCGTACGCGTCACTCATCGGTGGCAGCAGCACCGGGATGCCGCCCGCCGCGGCGACGCACTCGACGTAGACGCGGTGCAGCAGCGCGACTTCCGTCTCCCACACGAGGAACTTCGCGGGCTCGAGGTAGGTGGTCAGCCCGATGACCGGTTTAGAGGCGCTCGAAGCCACGAACCCGCTCCCAGTCGGTGACGGCGGCGTTGTACGCGTCCACCTCGATCTTCGCCGCGTTCAGGTAGTGCTCGACGACGTCCTCGCCGAAGGCCGCGCGGGCCACCTCGCTGCCGGCCAGGGCCGCGGCGGCCTCGGGCAGGGTGGTCGGCACGGTGTCGCGGCCGGAGTTGTAGGCGTTGCCTGTGAACGGTTCTTCCAGCTCCAGCTCGTTTTCGATGCCGTGCAGGCCGGCCGCGATCAGCGCGGCGACGGCGAGGTACGGGTTGACGTCCCCGCCCGGCACGCGGTTCTCGACGCGCAGCGACTCGCCGTGCCCGACGACGCGCAGCGCGCACGTGCGGTTGTCGGTACCCCAGGCGATGGCCGTCGGCGCGAAGCTGCCGGGCACGAACCGCTTGTAGGAGTTGATGTTGGGCGCGAGGAAGTAGGTCAGCTCGTGCAGCGCGGCCAGCTGCCCGGCGAGGAAGTGCTCCATCAGCTTCGAGAAGCCGTGTTCGCTGTCGCCGGCCAGCACCGCGCCGCCGTCGGTGGAGCGCAGGCTGATGTGGATGTGGCAGGAGTTGCCTTCGCGCTCGTTGTACTTCGCCATGAAGGTGAGGCTCTTGCCCTCCTGCGCGGCGATCTCCTTGGCGCCGTTCTTGTAGACGCTGTGGTTGTCGCAGGTGGAGAGCGCGTCGGTGAAGCGGAAGGCGATCTCCTGCTGGCCGGGGTTGCACTCGCCCTTGGCGGACTCGGGGTAGAGGCCGGCGCCGGCCATGTCGTTGCGGATGCGGCGCAGCAGCGGCTCCAGCCGCGCGGTGCCGAGCATCGAGTAATCGACGTTGTACTGGTTGGCCGGCTTGAGACCGTGGTAGCGCTTGTCCCAGGCGGCTTCGTAGGTGTCGTCGAAGACGATGAACTCGAGCTCGGTCCCGACGAAGGCGCCGAGCCCGCGCTCGGCGAGCCGCTCGAGCTGGCCACGCAGGATCTGGCGCGGCGACACCGATACCGGCCCGCCCTGCACGCGTTCGACGTCGGCCAGCACCAGCGCGGTGCCTTCCTGCCACGGCACCAGCCGCAGGGTGTCGAAGTCGGGGCGCAGCACGAAGTCGCCGTACCCGCTGTCCCAGGACGAGAGCTCATAGCCGTCGACGGTGTTCATGTCGACGTCCACGGCGAGCAGGTAGTTGCACGCCTCGGTCGCGTGCCCGACGACCTCGTCGAGGAAGTACTCGGCTGCGCAGCGCTTGCCCTGGAGCCGGCCCTGCATGTCCGTGATCGCGACGAGGACGGTGTCGATCGTGCCCGCCTCGACGCGCTCCCGGAGTTCGTCGAGGGTGAGCATGCCTCGCCTGCGTGCCATCAGCTACCCCAAAGGTTTGATGCGAATCCTTTGCCGGTCCTTCCTACCCTGGTGGCGCGCGGCGGGTCAACCCTCGAAAAGGTATTTTCTTGACCCATTGCAGTGACAGCTGCGCGGCGTGGTGGAATGTCCGGGATGCCCGGCTGAGAAGAGTCTGTGAATCCCGTCCGACCGGGAGGAATCCGGGGTACTCCCACGTTGTACGGGGCAAGAGAGGTGAGATCGATGACCACAGCATTCACGCAGAGCACGATCGGGCAACAGCAGCAGGCCCGGCCTCAACTGCCGACCCTGCCCACGGGCTGGCCCATCGGTTCGTACGAGTCCTACGAGCAGGCACAGCGCGCGGTCGACCACCTCGCGGGCACGGACTTCCCGGTCACCGACGTCACGATCGTGGGTGTCGAGCCGCTGCTCGTCGAGCGCATCGCGGGCAAGATGTCGTGGAGCAAGGTCCTGGGCAGCGCGGCGATGTCCGGCGCGATGTTCGGCCTGTTCCTCGGCCTCGTGCTGAGCCTGCTCAACCCGGGCGCCGGAATGGTCCCGATCGCGATCGGCCTGATCGCCGGGCTCGGGTTCAACCTGCTGTTCGGCGCCCTCGGCTACGCGGCGAACCGCAACAAGCGCGGGTTCATCTCGCAGAGCCAGCTGGTCGCCCGCCGCTACGACGTCCTGTCCCAGCCGCGCAACGCGGAGAAGGGACGTGCGCTGCTGGCGGACCTGGCCGCGCGAAGCGCGTTCGGCCACTGACGGCTCCAGTCCCCGAAGGCCACCTCCCACGATCGGGAGGTGGCCTTCGGCGTGCCTGGGCACCCAAGTCTCCGAAGGCCACTTCCGCTCGGGAGGTGGCCTTCGGCGTCCCCTCGCAGGTGCCCCGGGGTCGTTCCCGCGCAAAACCGTCGGTGCCCGCCGGTAACGTGGGAATTCAGGGGGTGCTCGATCGGCTCTCCCGGCCCCCACCTGCGCGCCGGCGCCGACCGGTGCCGCGTTCGACCGTTCGCACCCCGTCGAACGGCCGCCGAGCGCGGCGGCGGGCTCGCGCGAGCGGTGGATTCCGGCGTCCAGGGGCGGGCTCATCAGCTCCGCGGTCGCAGGTCGTGCGCGCTCGCCCAGCGACGTCCGGCCTCAGGCCGTGACACGCGCCAACGGTGACTTCCGGACGCAAGCGGCTCCGGACCGCCGGGACTCGACCGCGACCACCCCTGACTGTCGGTGCCCGCCGGTAGCGTGGAAACCGGGGGCTGCTCAGGTGCCGGACGAAACCGTCGGGGTGTCCGGCGCGTCCTCCGGGTCCGGCAGCTCCGCCGGGCGGCCCGAGCGCAGCAGCTCACCCCACCGGGACCGGTCGTGGCGCGCCGGCGGGGTCGACGTCAGGAACTCGCGCAGGATCTCCAGGAACCGCTTCGGGTCGGAGCGGTGCGGGAAGTGCCCGGCGCCCTCGAACAGCACCAGCCGGCTGCCCGGCATCGCCTGGTGGGCCCGCAGCGCGTGGCCGCTCGGCACGACGACGTCGTCCGTGCCCCACACCAGCAGCGTCGGGATGCCCTCGGTCAGGTAACACCGGTCGAGCATGTTGACGACCTGGCCGCGCCAGTCGACGACCGAGCGGAGCGTCCGCAGGAACGCCGTCCGGCTGCTCGGCTGCAGGAGCCGGACGTAGCGCGTCAGCACGTAGTCGAGGTCCGGACCGAGCCCGAGGCCTTCGGAAATCCGCAGCAGCTCGGCGAAACCGCGCATCGCGGCCAGCGCCGGCTTAGTCCCCAGCAGCGGCATCACCAGCCCCGCGCCGGGCGCGGCCGCCAGGCGCAGCAGCGGGTGGACGCTCGCGCCGACCCCGCCGGAACCCACCAGCACCAGCCGCTCGCAGCGCTCCGGGAACTGGTACGCGAACTGCATCGCGACGCCGCCGCCGAGCGAATGCCCGACCACCGTCACGCGGTCGACGTCCAGCGTGGTCAGCAGGTCCCGCATGCCGCACGCGTAGGCGGCGACCGAATAGTCCGCGCGCGGCTTGGCCGACGCGCCGTGGCCGAGCAGGTCCGGCGCGATCACCGTGTAGTCGCCGGACAGCGACGCCAGCAGGTCCAGCCAGGTCGACGAGTCGTCGCCGATGCCGTGCAGGAACAGCAGGGCCGGTCCGCGCCCGGCCATCCGGTACGCGCGTTCGTACCCGTGGACCACCCGTATCCGTGGGGCGAAGGTGTCCGCCCCGATCCCCGTGAGTGCCGGCACCTGTCCAGATCACCACGCCCGCGTTCGCGGCACGTTTCGGGCAGGTTCGGATCGGGTGAACGCCAGGAGCGGCCCCGACCTCCGCTCCTGGCGTCCGTTCCCCCCTACTTCGTCGGCGTCGTCGTGGGTGCCGGCGTCGACGAAGGAGCACTGGATGACGGTGAGGGCGGCGCCGTCACCTTCGGGATCGCCGCGCTGAACGGCACGTTCGGGTCTTCGCGGCAGGCGGAGCGGTACCCGTTGTAGCCGTCGAAGTTGCCCTGGTCGTCGGTGACGCCCTGCTGGATCCGCGGCCGCGGGAACCGGTTGTCCGACCCGATCTTCTCCTTGGTGCCGGACGAGCGCTCGCAGCCGTAGCGGGTCAGCGTGATCGGCCGGCCCTCCTCGTCGTAGAGGTAGACCTCGGTCAGCGGCTTGCCTTCGGCGTCGAAGGCGTAGACGTTGCCGATCGACTGGCCGCCGTAGTTCAGCTGGTCGTTGCCGTACCGGTCGGACGACGACGGGTAGTACGACGACGCGCTCTGGTAGGCGTTGCGGTTCGAGATGAGGTCGACCGCCGCCCCGAACCCGCCCAGCGACCCGCCGATGACGAACGCCGAAACCGGCACCGCCACCCACAGCAGCCGCCGGTCGGCGCGCAGCCGCGGCCCGGCCCACACGGCCGCGACCCCGGCGACGAGCAGGAACGGCAGCAGCAGCACGGCTTCCCGGTGCCGCAGCATGAGCAGCACCCCGAAGACGAGCAGCGCGAGGGCGCACAGCACCCACCACGCCGGCTTCAGCGAACCGAGGTAGCGCAACGCTTTCCCGCCGTCCTCCTGCTCGCGCAGCCTGCCCATCGACGCGCGCAGCCGCGCCAGCTCCGGCAGCGCCAGCACCGGCTCGACGCCCCCGCGCAGCAGGAGCGCCAGGCTGATCAGGAAGACCGGCGCGGGCAGCACGATGAAGATCAGCGCGTCGGGCTCCACGTTCATGGCGGCGGCGAAGGCGATCAGCGTGAGCGCCGCCGCGCTGATCACCAGGCCCCACAACGCGATCCGCGGCTTGAACAGGCTCGGCGACGCCGGCGCCGTGGTCAGCACCGTGGTCGCGCCCTCCGCCGGCTGCGGGTACCCACCGGACGCCCGCAGCTCGGCGGCGTAGCTCTCGGGTGTGCCGAGCCGTTCGATGAGGGCTTCGACGCGCGCGCCCTCCCCCAGCTCGGCCTCCAGTTCCGCCAGGTGCGGGCGGACGTCCTCGAGGATTTCTTCGATCTCGCTCGCGGGCAGGTCGGCGAGCGCGGTCCGGACCCGCGCCAGATACACCCGCACGGCGGTCGGCTTGTCGCTCATGCTGCCTCTCCCAAAAGCGCGTTCATCGTCGAAGCGAAGCTGTGCCAGGTCTTGCCCGACTCCGCCAAGCGGAGCCGGCCCGGCTCGTTCAGGCTGTAGTACTTGCGGTGCGGCCCCTCTTCACTGGGCACCACGTACGAGGTGAGCAGGCCGGCCTTGTAGAGCCTGCGCAACGTCCCGTACACCGACGCGTCCCCCACCTCGTCCAGGCCTGACGCCCTGAGTCTTCGCAGGACGTCGTACCCGTAGCCGTCGTCCTCGCGGAGCACCGCGAGGACGGCGAGATCGAGCACACCCTTGAGCAGCTGACTGATCTCCACTGCACCCCTCCAGTCGTACGCTTGGGAAGGTACCACGCATTGCGCAGTAGTGCGCACGGCGGAGGCCCATCCGGCAGGGCGTCACGGGATCAGCCGGGGTCGATCGGCCGCTCGAAGAAGGACTCCAGCACGACGATCGTCTGCGTCCCGGTGACGCCGTCGATCGTGAACAGCCGCCGCAGCGCCGCCTGCAGCTCCTCGGTCGACGACGTCCGCACCTTCACCAGCAGCGACGCCGGACCCGCGACGACGTGCGCCTCGACGACTTCGGGCAGCGCTTCGAGGGCGGCCTTCACCGAGCTGTCCCCCATCCAGGCGTTGGCCTCGACGAGGACGAACGCCGCGACACCGCGACCGACCGCGGCCGGGTCGACCTCCACCGTCGTCCGCCGGATCACGCCCTGTTCGCGCAGCTTGCGCACGCGCTCGTGAGCCGCGCCGGCCGAGAGCCCGACCGCCCGGCCGAGCGCGGTATACACCTGCGCCGCGTCCCGCTGGAGTTCTGCCAGCAACATCCGATCCACGTCATCCACCTCTTGACCATATCAGGTTCGGTGTACCATGATTGTGACGGGATGAGGTTCGGACACAGGAGGTGAGCGATGGATCTGGTCAAGGCGGAGTTCGAGGTGCTCGACGAGCGTTTCGCGCGCATCAACGGCGACGAGTGGATGCAGCGCTTGCACACGGGCTGCCGCTGGACCGAGGGGCCGGCGTACTTCCCCGCCGGGCGCTACCTGGTGTTCAGCGACATCCCGAACGACCGCACGCTGCGCTGGGACGAGACGACCGGGCAGGTCGGCGTGTTCCGGCAGCCGTCCGGCTATGCGAACGGGCACACGGTCGACCGGCAAGGCCGGCTGGTCAGCTGCGAGCAAGGTCCCCGGCGGGTGACGCGCACCGAGCACGACGGCTCGGTCACCGTGCTCGCGTCACACTTTCAGGGGAAAAAACTGAACAGCCCCAACGACGTCGTCGAGCATTCCGACGGCTCGATCTGGTTCACCGACCCGAGTTACGGCATCGACAGCGACTACGAGGGGTACCGCGCGGAGAGCGAGATCGGCGCCTGCCACGTGTACCGCGTCGACCCGGCGGACGGCGAGGTGCGCATCGTCGCCGACGACTTCTCCCGGCCGAACGGGCTCGCCTTCTCGGCCGACGAGTCGCTGCTGTACATCGCCGACACGCGCCAGGAACCCAGTCACCTCAGGGTGTTCGAGGTCCGCGACGGCGGCACGCTCACCGGCGGCGAGATCTTCGCGACGTCCGACGGCGGCGGTTTCGACGGCGTACGCGTCGACAGCGAGGGCAACATCTGGGCGGCGGCACACGACGGCCTGCACTGCTTCGCCCCGGACGGCACCCGCATCGGCAAGCTCCGCATGCCGGAGGTCTGCTCGAACTTCACCTTCGGCGGCGCGAGGCGGAACGAACTGTTCATCACGGCGTCGAGCTCGCTGTACACACTGCGGGTCACGGTGAACGGGGCCCGCTACCCGGGAGGGGGAATGTCAGGGACATAAAGGCTCCGCGGCTTTCGCTCGGCCGGCTGAGCGCCTGGTTCAGCTGCGGCCCGCGGTGCCGAACTCCGGTTCCCCGAGGCTTGTGCGGCCGGTTCGGCGGGTCCGCGCCGCGGCGCGGACTTGGTGCGAGCAGCGTGGCGTTACCGAGGTTGACGCCGGGCGGTGGGACGACCCAGTGCTGCGGTCCGAACCTCATCCAGCAGCGCAACGCAGCCAGAACCGAAGCCGACGGGCCGTGGGTCCGCTCAGCGCTGCGGTCCGAACCCCGTTCGGCAGCACTGCGCAGCTAGAACCGAAGCCGGCGGGCCGTGGGGCCGCTCAGCGCTGCGGTCCGAACCCCGTTCAGCAGCACTGCGCAGCCAGGACCGAAGCCGACGAGCGATAGAGCAGCCGCGCCGCGGCCTGAACCTCCTGCAACAGTGCAGCGCAGCCAGGACCGAAGCCGACGGACGGTGGAGCAGCCGAGCGCCGCGGCCTGAACCTCGACCAGCAGCCCGGCGCGGCCAGGACCGAAGCTGACGGGCGGTGGGTCCGCTCAGCGCGGTGCGAACCTCCTGCAGCAGCACGGCGCAGCCAGGACCGAAGCCGGCGAGCGATGGAGCAGACGAACGCCGCGGCCTGAACCTCGTCCAGTTCAGCAGCGCGGCGCCGCTGGGACTGGAGTCGGCGCGGGCGGGCGGTGGGCCGGTTGAAGGCAGTCGGCTGAACCTCGTTCGGCAGCGCGCTGCTAGCACCGAAACCAGCGCCGCGCGAGGTGGGGCAGCTGAATACCCTGGGCCGAACCTCGTTCAGCGGAGACCCGCAGCCGACAGCAAACCTGCGACAGCGGCGGTGGCGGTGGCGGTGGCGGTGGCGGCGAGCCGATCACCGCGGGCGTGGGCTCGTTCAGCGGCGCGCAGCGGGTACCGAAGCCAGCACCGGCGCGCCACGGATCAGCTGCGCGACACGGTCCGAATCTCGTTCAGTAGAGCCCGCAGTTGTGACCGGAGTCGGCGACGGCGGGCGGGTCAGCTGAGCGCCGCGGTCCGGACTTGGTTCAGGAGCGCGCCGCGGCGCCAGGCGCGGCTCACCCGGACCAGCCAGGCCGCCTCGGCCACGACGTCGGCGTCCGCGTCGGCGCTGTGTTCCGGATCCTCGTCGGCCGGGGCGAATCTGCGGCCTGCGCGCTCGGCCTCGATCGCGGCGGCCAGGGTGACCGCCTCGACCGTTGCCGCGAGGTCGGCTTCGGGGACTCCCGCGCGCCGGGCTTCCTCCTCCGCGCGGGCCGGGAGCTCCGGGTCGAAGTGGGCGCGCAACGCCAGGTGGCCGTCGCGGATTTCGATCACTCGCCGGTACAGCGCGAATTCGGGGCCGCCCGTCAGCTCGTGGCCTGGGTTGAGCGCGATGCCCGGGACCGCCGCGTGCAACGCCGTCCACAGTGGCTCGATGCGGCGGTACGCCCGGTACGCGCGCACCCGGCCGAGGACCGATGACACCGACGGTGACCAAGCGCTCAGCGTCGCCCCCGCCGTGAGGAAACAGACGGTCGCCGCTCCGAGCACCGAGGACGGTACGTCTTCGCGGGCGCCGATCCGGGACGTCTGCGCGAGCAGGCGGACGTCGTCGATGTCCCAGAGCGTCCACGCAAATGCGGCGCCGACCCCGATCACCAGCAGCCAGAGGCCGGCGCGCAGCGGGCCCGGCTCGGCGTGCCGCGCGCTGCGGACGAACACCGTGATCAGCAGGGCGAGGCTGGTCAGGCCGTAGACCAGGAACACGGCCTGGTTGCCCAGCGCGAACGGCAATCCCCTCTCCGACACGACCGTGTCGTCGCCGATGCGTTTCGGCCCGGACAGGGCATAACACGCGGCGAGCAGCGCCATCGCCGTGCCCGTGAACAACGCGTGCGGGGCGAGCCGGGCACCTTCGCCGCGCCACACCGACTGGCTGAACGCGACCGCGAAGCCGAACGCGCCGAGCTTCAGCTCGTCACCCGCCAGGGGCGCGATCCAGTCGAACACCGGACCTTGGCCGACCAGGGCCTCCATCGCCGGGGTCAGCACGACGATGCCGGTGGCGATGCAGATGCCGAACCCGGCGAGGAACCACATGGTGCGCACCGGCTGGCTGCGGCGCGCCTCGATGAGCTTGTACCCGAACCCGGCGAACGCCACCACGCACAGGTGATAGGCCAGGGTCTCGATCACGGTGCGCGACGCCGGGGCCGGCCGCCGAACAGCGTGTCGAAGCGCCGGACGCCGTCCGGGACGTCGGCCGCCGGTTCGCGCGGCTCTTCCGGCCGCACGACGCGCTGGGCGAGCAGGCTCGCGACCAGTTCGGCCTCGCGCTCCTCGACCTCGGTGTAGGTGGTGCGGCCGAGGACCCGCCGGACCAGCTCGGGCGAGAGGTTCGGCATCAGCTGCCGCCCCGCGGCGGCGTCGATGGCCGCGCCGTCGGCGCCGGCGCCGGACCCCGTGTGCCCGCACAGCAGGTGCCCGACCTCGTGCAGCAGGATGTGCCGCCGGTGCAGGGCGGTCGTGTTGGTCGGGTAGAGGATGTAGTCGGCGCGTTCGGTGCTCATCAGCAGCCCGCACGGCGCGCCTTCGGGTGCGCTGACGGGCATCAGCTCGATCGGCCGCCCGCGCCCGGCGGCCAGCCCGTCGACGAACGCCTCGGCGTCGAACGGCTCCGGCAGGCTCACGGCATCGGCGACCTCACGTGCCCGCCGCCACAACGCGCGGCCCGGCCGCCGCCCGGAGAGCCGCAGGGACGGTCGTTTCGCCACGTCAGCTCTCCTCGCATCATGCCGCCACGGCCGGATCGGTCCGGCAGGCGATGACGCGGGCCCGCTTCGGGAAATCCGGTTTTCGTCCGCACCGCCATGCCGACCCCGCGAACCTACCGCGACAACGGGCGCGCCGGGGCCACCACGTCAGTTCTGACCTCACCGCAAAGCCCGAAGTGTGCACGCGCGACCCGGTACCGACGGCTCATCACGGCGCCTGCGTGGTCGTTCACCTCTGCTGATGTGTCGGTGTCCGCTCCTTGCGGCTCGAAATGGCCCGGTGCGGCCCGAGTTCCGCCGCGTCAGCTCTGGCCATCTCGAAGCGAGAGGTGTCCCCGATGCGCGGACAATCAACGCATGTCTGTCGCGGGCCTGGAATCTGCCCACGACAGCCCGAGTGCCGCTGCGTCGACTCTCGCCCACCGCGACCTGGAGCGGCCCCGCGGTCCGATCAGCGGCCGGCAGCTCCAGCCTTCTCACGATCCCCGAAGCTCGTGCGGCGAGCTTGCCGCCGCGTCAGTTCTCCTTCTTCGGGCCGCGGCTCGCTTCTCTGCGGGCGATCGCGTCGATCATGTCGCTGATCGTGTCGAGGCCGTCGGCGGACAGGGTCACCGCTCGCAGGGCCAGGTCGCGGACGCCCGCGTCGCGCAGGGCTCCCAGCAGGGCCAGCTCGTCGGCGATCTTGCGGCTCTGCTCGTCGTCGAAGAAGTATGCCGGGGGGACGCCGAAGAACTGGGCGAGGGCTTCCAGGTGGCGCTTGGTCGGGTTGGTGCGCCGGCCCGTGCGCAGTTGCCACAGGTAGGTCGTCGAGAAGCTCTCGCCGGTCGCCTCGCGGCAGGCCGTGGCGACCTCCTCGTTGCTGTACGGCTCCCGATCGGGCCTGCGGACCACGTGGAACAGCTGGTCGACCTTGTCGGCCAGCGTCGACTTGCCGGGCTCCTTGACCACGTTGCACTCCCTCAGCTACCAGGCGTATTCATCCTAGCTGAAAGGTGAACAGCTTTTATCAACGCGAGTTCACCCTCGGCCGGGGCTGGCACCGCGGGCACGTGAACGACGAGCGGTTCATGAACGGTTCCCGCCGGATCGGCGAGCCGCACCGGTGGCACGGCAGGCCCTCCTGGCCGTACGCGTCGAGCGAACGGTCGAAGTAGCCCGACTGCCCGTTGACGTTCACGTACAGCGCGTCGAACGACGTGCCGCCCTGGCCCAGGGCCGCGTTCATCACGTCCGACGCCGCCGCCAGCAGCTCGCGGCACTTCGCCAGGGTGAGCTTCTCCGTCGGCCGCGCCCAGTGCAGCTTCGCGCGCCACAACGCTTCGTCGGCGTAGATGTTGCCGATGCCCGAGACCAGGGTCTGGTCGAGCAGGGCGCGCTTGATCTCGGTGCGGCGGGAACGCAGGGCCTTGACGGCCGTGTCGAGGTCGAACGCCGGGTCCATCGGGTCGCGCGCGATGTGGGCGATCGAGCCCGGCAGCAGCACGCGCTCGCCGATGTCGGTCAGGTCGTCCAGCACCAGGCCGCCGAACGTGCGCTGGTCGACGAAACGGAGCTCCGGCCCGTCGTCGTCGAAGCGCAGCCGGACGCGCAGGTGTTTCTCGTCCGGCGCGCTTTCGGGCTGGACGAGCATCTGCCCGCTCATCCCGAGGTGCGCGACGACGGCTTCCTTGTCGGACAGCTCGAGCCACAGGTACTTGCCCCGCCGCCGCGCGGCTTCGACGCGGGCACCGATGAGCCGGTTGGTGAAATCGTCCGCACCCAGCACGTGCCGCCGGATCGCCCGCGGGTGCAGGACCTCGGCCTCGCGGATGGTCCGGCCGGCGACGTGCGCCTGCAGACCCACGCGGACGACTTCGACCTCGGGAAGTTCGGGCATGAGCACATTGTGCCCCGCAGGTACGACACTTCTTCGAGGGTGCCCTGGGGGAAGCCGGCGCACGAGCGATGCGGGCCGGAAGCCGGTGCCGGCCGGGAAGGAACCCCGGAAACGACGAATCCGCCTGTCTCCCAGCGGTTCGTGGCGGATGGCCACGACGCCGCTGGGATACAAGCGGATCAGTCCCGAAGCTCAGGACACGAGGTTCAGGCGTCCTCGACCGGCTTTTCGGCCGGCTGCTTCTCCGCCTCGAGTTCGGCGGACAGCGAACGCCAAGCCGTCTCGGCGGCCTTCTGTTCGGCTTCCTTCTTCGTCGAACCCGAACCCGTGCCGAGAGGACGGCCGCCGATGAGGACGGTGGCCGCGAACTCCTTGCGGTGGTCCGGGCCCGTGTCCTCGACGCGGTACTCGGGCACGCCGAGACCGGCCGACGCCGTCAGCTCCTGCAGGCTGGTCTTCCAGTCGAGACCGGCACCGCGCAGCGGGGCTTCGGCGAGCAGCCCGTCGAAGAGGTGGTGCACGAGCTTGCGGGCGATCTCGATGCCGTGGGCAAGGTAGACGGCACCGATGACCGCTTCCAAGCCGTCGGCGAGAATGCTCGCCTTGTCCCGGCCGCCGGTGAGCTCTTCGCCCTTGCCCAGCAACAGGTGTGCCCCGAGACCGCCCTCGCCGAGCCCACGGGCGACCCGGGCCAGCGCGTGCATGTTGACGACGCTGGCTCGGAGCTTCGCGAGCTGACCTTCGGGCAGGTCGGGGTGAGTGGTGTACAGGTGATCGGTGACGACCAGGCCGAGCACGGCGTCACCGAGGAACTCCAGCCGCTCGTTCGGCGGCAGGCCCCCGTTTTCGTACGCGTACGAACGGTGGGTCAGCGACAAGCCGAGCAGCTCGGGGCCGAGTGTGACCCCGAGCGCCTCGAGCAACGGCGCCGTGTCGGCTGGTGGTCCCCCGGGCGTCTTGCCCCCCATATCGGCTACCCGATCAGGCGGGCTCGACGACCTGGCGGCCGTTGTGCTGGCCGCACGACGGGCACGCGATGTGCTGGAGCTTCGGCTGCTTGCAGGCGCGGTTGGAGCAGGGCACCAGCTGAACCGGAGCCGCCTTCCACTGGCTGCGGCGGGCGCGCGTGTTGGATCGCGACATCTTCCGCTTCGGGACGGCCACGAGTAGATCTCCTTAAGACGGTCTGCTCGCGGTGCGAGCGAACTTTCCTCACCGACGAGCTGGACACTCGTCAGGCTTGCTCTTGCTCAGCGGGGTCCTGCGCAGGCTTTTCGCCCGCATTCTCGTCGAAGCGCTCGACCAGTGCGGCCCACCGAGGGTCTATCTTCTCATGCCCGTGTCCGGGCTCGAGATCGGCCCACTTGACGCCGCAGTCGATGCAGAGCCCGGCGCAGTCCTCGGTGCACAACGGCGCCAGGGGCAGGGCCAGGACGACGGCGTCGCGGACGGTCGGCTCGAGGTCGATCCGGTCGTCGATCAGCCGCGGGATCTCGTCCTCGTCCGTGGTCTCCTCGGTGGCCGACCCCGGGTAGGCGAACAGCTCCTGGACCTCGACCTCGACCTCCTCGATCAGCGGGTCGAGGCAGCGCGCGCAGTTGCCCTTCGCGGTCGCCGTGACCGTGCCGCTCACCCACACGCCCTCGACGACGGATTCGAGGAGCAGGTCGAGCTTGAGTTCGGAACCGGCGTCGATGGTGATGACGTCGGGGACGCCAAGCGGCGTCTCCGCCGGCACAGTGCGCTGAAGAGCGCGGCTGAGGCCGGCGTGACGGCCGAGCTCACGGGTGTCGATCACCCACGGGCTGCGGTCGTCGAGCTGGGGGGTCTTGTTCTCGGACATCCCGTCCAGAGTACGCACGGGGTGCCACCCCTTTCGAGCTGGCACCCACGCACGTCACGCAGCCGCTGAGAGGCTGGTCACACCTGATAGTCGTAGAGCGTCGGGCGGCCGCCGCTGTTCGGCAGGTTCGCCGGGGAGCGCAGGTGGTTGCGGCCCGAGTCGACGGTGCGCAGCGTCGTCGCCAGCAGCTCCGAGAACTCCGCCAGCTTGCCGTCGACGTACGCGTCGCAGTCGCCGCGCTGGCGGTCCGCTTCCGCGTGGGCTTCGTCGACGATGCGGGCCGATTCGGCGTGGGCCGCCTGGACGACCTCCGTCTGCGCGACCAGCCGGGACTGCTCGGCGCGGCCGTCTTCGATGGCGCGGTCGTAGGCGTCGCGGCCGGCCTGGATCATCCGCTCCGACTCGCCGCGGGAGCGGTCGGTGAGGTTCTGGTACTCGGCCTGGCCCGCCGCGACCGTGCGGTCGGCCTGGTCGTGGGCGTCGGCGAGCATCTGCTCGGCGCGGGCCCGGGCGTCGGCCAGGATGCGCTCGGCCTCGTCGGTGGCCTCGGCGATCGCGCGCTCGGCTTCGGAGTTCGCGCCCGCGACCGTTTCACCGGCCTCCTTGCGGGCGGCGTGGATCAGGTCGTCGCGCTTGTCCAGTACGTCCTGGGCGTCGTCGACCTCCGCCGGCAGTGCGTCGCGGACGTCGTCGAGGAGTTCGAGGACGTCGCCGCGGGGCACCACGCAGCTGGACGTCATCGGGACGCCGCGCGCCTCCTCGACGATGGTGACGAGCTCGTCGAGCGCCTCGAAAACCCGGTACACGGCAACTCCAATCCCCTGTCGCTGAGACCAGTCTGCCCTCATCCGGCGCCGAAGCGGTGAAGGCGCACGGCGCCGGGCGTGTCCGCGCTTCACGACAGGGTGAACGCCGGATCGGTGATCACCTCCGTGAGCTGCTCGCGGGTCAGCTGGACCGAGTCGGTGACGCCGGGGGCGCTGTCGCCGGCGTCGGTGACCGTCACCACCGAGCCGTCCGGGCGGGCCAGGACTCCGTTGAAGCCAGGCAGCTCACCTGCGCCGTCGAACCCGGAGATCGCCAGGAGCGCGCCGTCCGGCATCTTGTCGCACGGCCTCCTCGCGCAGGCCTGGCCGAGCGGAGTGACGTCCGGCGCCGCCCGGTCGCCGCGGACGGTGAGCTGGAAGGTGCCCGGGCGCCCGGCGGCGTCGACGAAGGTGGCCGTCGCGCTCATCCGGTCCGGGCCGACGGAGTCGGCGGTCGACGCGCCCACGCTCAGGCTCCGCAGGCCGGGGAACAGCCGCGTGACGGCGTCGGTCAGCCCCTGGCGGACCCGCGCCTGCTCGGCGAGCGAAGGCGGCGTAGGTGGCCCGGCCGGGGGCACCGGGGCCGGCGCCGCCGGGACGAACACCGCCACGGCCGCGACGACCGCGCCTGCGGCCAGCGTCCCGGCGATGCCCGCGGTCCGCCGCCGGGTCTGCTTCGCCGCGCGGTCGGCCACCTCGTCCGGGTCGAACCCGAGCGGCGGCTCCACGAGGGCCACCTCGCGCAGGCGGGTCTCGATGTCGGTCATCACGCGCTCCTCTCCGCGGTGTGCTCGAGCACACCGCGCAGGGTTTCGAGCCCGCGCGAGGCCTGGCTCCGGACGGTTCCTTCCGAGCAGCGCAGCACCGCCGCGACCTCCGCGACCGGCAGGTCGGCGCAGTAGCGGAGCACGACGGCGGCGCGCTGCTTAGGCGGAACTTCGGCGAGGGCGCGCAGGAGGGGATCCGAGATGCCGGTCTCGAGGGTGAAGGAAGGCAGGTCCGGCACGACGCCGTCGCGGCGTTCCCGGCGGCGCCACGGCCGCCGCTGCTCGTCGAGCCAGCAGCGCAGCAGGACCCGCCGGGCGTAGTTGTCGACGGGCCCGCGGCGGGTGATCCTCGGCCAGACCCGGTGGAGCTTCAGGAGTGCGTTCTGGACCAGGTCCTCGGCCAGGTGCCAGTCACCGCAGAGCAGGTAGGCCGTGCGCCGCAGCGCCAGTGCCCGCGCCCGGGCGAACTCCCGGAAGTCCGCGTCGTCCCCAGCACGCATCCGTGCCTCCCTCGTCCGTGTTCCGGTGTACCTCACGGACGAGGGGGCACGGCGCGTTGCACGGGGGTCAGGAATTCAGGTCGATCGCCTTGAAGGTGACGTAGTGGTCGGGGGTGTAGGCCAGCTCGCCGGCCTTGCCCGAGATCACGCGGTCGTTCGTGCCGACGCTGAAGAGCTGGTAGTAGCCGGACGCGCAGGCCGGGAGCACGCCTTCGCGGTTCTCGTAGGTCGTGCCGGTGGACGCGCCGCCGCGGACGTTGTCCACCACGGTCTTCGCGGCCGCCGAGAGCCGGGAGTAGCCGATCTTCGCCAGGCCGGACAGGTCGCCGCACTGCTGCGTCGGCGTGCCGCCACCGCCGATGTCGATGACCTGGAAGGTGGCGTAGTGGTCGCCGGTGTAGAAGTACTCGCCGTCGCCGCCGGTCACGATGCGGCGCGTGCCGCGGTTGCTCGCGCCCGGGGTCGGCACGGTGTACTCGTGGTAGTAGCTCGTCGCGCAGGACGGCAGGATGCCCTCCCGGTTGTCGAAGACGACGCCGTCGTTCTGCGGGTAGGGGAACGGCCCGCCCTTCTGGATGAGGTTGTACGTCGTCGTGGCCTCGGCGGGCAGTGACGAGAGCGCCTTGTGCGTGAACCCGGCGAGGTCGCCGCACTGGTTCTGCGCCGCGACGGCCGGTGCGCCGGTGACCGCCTCGGCGGCGGTGACCCCCATGGACAGTGTGGCCAGGAGCGCGAAGACAACCGCGACCAGGCGAGATCGGTAGTTGGTCATTTTCGGACCGTAACTCGATCGAGTGATCGTCAGAAGACGGGAACGTGAACTCCGCCGCTCCCGGCGCGAAGTCCCGACGTTCGTAGGGGGCCGATCGACGGGAACCGGGCGCGCGGGGGTCGCTTGTGGAGGGTGCTCAGCGGCCGAGCTTGGGGAACTTCGCCGCGAGGCGCTCGTAGACGATCGCCGGGACCAGGTTCTCGACGTCGCCGCCCAGGGCCGCGACCTCCTTGACCAGCGAGCTCGACACGAACCCGTACGCCGGGTTGTTCGCCATCAGCAGCGTCTCGACGCCGGTGAGCTCGCGGTTCATCTGGGCCATCTGCAGCTCGTAGTCGAAGTCGCTGACCGAGCGCAGACCCTTGGCGATCGCCGCGATGTCGTTGTCGCGGCAGTAGTCGACCAGCAGGCCTTCCCACGAGTCGATCCGCACGTTCGGCAGCTTCGCGGTGATCTCGCGCAGCATCTCCAGGCGTTCTTCGAGCTCGAAGAGGCCCTTCTTGCTCTTGTTGACCCCCACCGCGACGACGACCTCGTCGAACAGCCGGCTCGCCCGCTCGATGATGTCGAGGTGCCCGTTGGTGGCCGGATCGTAGGAACCGGGACAGACCGCACGCCGCATGGCGCGGACGCTACCGTGCCCGGCCCTCCCCCGCGCGCTCCTTGCCGGATGCGTCACACACCGGCGGTGTACTCGGCCCAGTGGACCGCCGTGTCGCCGTACTTCTTCGCGCGGGTCGGCTCGAAGCCGGGAGGCCACCCGGGCGCGCCGTCACGCGCGGCGCGTTCGACCACCACCAGCGCGGACGAACCCAGCCAGCCGCTCGAGGCCAGCGCCGCCAGCACCTTCCGCAGCGCGCCCGCGTCCACGATGTAGGGCGGGTCGGCGAGCACCAGGTCGTACGACCGCGGCGCGGGCGCGGCGACCACCGCCTCGACCGGGGCGGCCCGGACGGTGCCGCCGAGGCCCAGCGCCGAGACGTTGTCGCGCAGCACCTCCACGGCACGCCGGTCGGATTCGACGAACAGCGCGTCGGCGGCGCCGCGGGAGAGGGCTTCGAGGCCGAGCGCGCCGGAGCCCGCGTAGAGGTCGAGCACGTGCGCGCCGTCCAGCTCGCCGGCCGTCCCGAGGGCGTTGAACAGGGCTTCCCGCACGCGTTCCGACGTCGGCCGGGTGCCCTTCGGGGGCACCTTCAGCCGCCGCCCGCCCGCCGTCCCGGCCACGATCCTGGTCACCCCCCGATTGTGCGGGGAGGACCCGGAGCACTGATGGCCGGGACACGGGTGAACCCGCCGGGCGCAACGCGTAGAGTCGTTCTTCGCCCTCGGAGGCGATCCAGAGCTGTCAAGGAGCCATGCGTGTCGGAACCTCGGGTCAGACGGGCCGAGATCGCCATCGAACAAGCCCACGTCGATCGCGTGTACACCCGTCTGGACGAACTGCGCACCCAGGCCGAGGCGATGCGCACCAAGGGCTACGAGATCGGCCAGGGCGCGCAGCGCGAGGCGATCTTCGAGCAGGCGTCGATGCTGTTCGAACGCGACATGATGGTGTACCACGCCAACCAGACGCTGCAGTCGCTCGACGCCGAGTACGAGGGCCTGGTCTTCGGCCGGCTCGACCTGCGCGAAGACGACGAACGCGTCTACGTCGGCCGGCTCGGCATCCGCGACGCGGAGTTCGACAACCTCGTCACGGACTGGCGCGCCCCGGCCGCGGCGGCGTTCTACCAGGCCACCGCCGAAGAGCCGATGGACGTCGTGCGGCGGCGGGTGATCCGCTGCTCCGGGCAGAACGTGCTCGACGTCGACGACGACGTGCTGATGGCCGACGCCGTGCCCGAGGACATGCAGATCGTCGGCGAAGGCGCGCTGATGGCCGCGCTGGGGCGTTCGCGCGGCGAGAAGATGCGCGACATCGTCGCGACCATCCAGAAGGAGCAGGACGAGGTCATCCGGGCGCCGTGGCGCGGTGTCACGGAGATCACCGGCGGGCCGGGCACCGGCAAGACCGCCGTCGCCCTGCACCGCGCCGCCTACCTGCTCTACCGCCACCGGCGTCAGCTCGGCGGCGCCGGCGTGCTCGTGATCGGGCCGTCGGGGGTGTTCACCAGCTACATCTCGCGCGTCCTGCCCTCGATGGGTGAGACGAACGTGGAGCTGCGCGCGCTCGGCGAGGTCCTCGACGGCCTCGACGCGACGCGGCAGGACGCGGCGCCGCTGGCCGCGATCAAGGGTTCGCTGCGGATCCGGAAGGTGCTGCTGCGCGCGCTGCGCGACACCCCGCCGGACGCGCCGGAGGAGATGCGGATCGTCTACCGCGGCGAGGTCCTCAAGCTGGACGCGCGCGAGCTGGAGAAGGTGCGCCGCAAGGCCCACACGCAGGGCGCGCCGCCGAACCGGTCGCGGCTGCGGGCGGCGGAGCTGCTGCTGGACGCGCTGGCGACGAAGGCCGAGGGGTACGCGAAGGCCGACGGCAAGCCGTTCGAGCGGGCCGACCTGATCACCGACCTGGGTGAGCGGATCGAGTTCCACCGGTTCCTGGTCGTGTGGTGGCCGGTGCTGTACCCGGCGCAGATCCTGAAGTGGCTGGGCGAGGAGAAGCGGCTCGCGGCGGCGTCCAAGGGCGTGCTGAACCGCCAGGAGATCTCGCGGCTGGCGGCGGACCTCGCGGACCGCTCGCGGGGCTGGTCGATCGCGGACGTCGCGCTGCTCGACGAGCTGCGCGTGCTGATCGGGCCGCCGCCGAAGCGCAAGCGCCGTCAGGTGATCGAGGGCGAGGTCGAGCGCGGCGGAGGCGGCACGACCCGGCCCGAGCACTACGACGAGTACTCGCACGTGGTCGTCGACGAATCGCAGGACCTCTCGCCGATGCAGTGGCGGATGGTCGGCCGGCGCGGCAAGTACGCGAGCTGGACGGTCGTCGGCGACCCGGTGCAGAGCTCCTGGCCGGACCCGGCGGAGGCGGCACAGGCGCGCGACCAGGCGTTCGGGATCAAGACGACCCGGCGGCGGTTCACCCTGCGCACCAACTACCGGAACTCGGCCGAGATCTTCGACCTGGCGGCCAAGGTGGTGGCCGGCCACGCGGAGGCGGGCGACCTGCCGGTGGCGGTCCGCAAGACGGGCGTCGAGCCGGACGTCCGCCCGGTCGAGGCGGCCGGCCTGGCGTCCGCGACCCAGGCGGCCGTGAAGGAACTGCTGGGCGCGGTCGAGGGCACGGTCGGCGTGATCACGGCGATGGACCGCGTCCCGGAGGTCGCGGGCTGGCTGGCGGACCAGGGGGACGAGCGGCTGAAGGTCGTGGGCAGCCTGGATTCCAAGGGCCTGGAGTACGACGCGGTCGTCCTGGTCGAGCCGATCGACCTGGTGACGGAGTCGACGACCGGACGCCGGGTGCTGTACGTGGCACTGACCCGCGCGACGCAGCAGCTGACGGTGCTGGCCTCGAACCCCGACTGGATCCCGGCGGGCTGATCCCGAGCGGGCCCGGACACGCTGAAGGGCTCCTTCGAGGGGCGGGAGGCAACTTCCCGTGCCCTTGAAGGAGCCCTTCAGACCCCCGGTCAATCGAACGTTCGTGGGACGCGTCCGTCCGAGGGCATGTCTAGTCGATCCGGGTTGTTCGGTGTCCGCGAGCGGCTACCGAACAACAACGCCGAACAACCCGCTCAGGGGCACGGCGGCCGGTAGTCCAGGCCCGGCAGGCTCGCCGTCCATTCGTCCGGGGTGACGCGCGGGGCCGCGATCGCGCAGATCCGTTCGGCCGCCCGGTCGGGATCCGTTTCCTGCACCCGGATCGTGCCGTCCGCGATGGCCGCGGCGAGCGTGTGGCCGTCCGGGGCGAACCGCACCGCGTAGACGCGGTCGCGTTCCTCGGGCAGGACGGCGCGCGGCGACGCCGTGCCGACGTCCCACAGGCGGATCGTGCGGTCGTAGCCGCCGGAGGCGAGGGTGCGGCCGTCGCCGCTGAACGACACCGCCATCACGATGTCCGTGTGCCCGGTCAGCACCGCCGGCCGGCGCGCGGGAGCGACGTCCCACAGCCGGACCGTGCGGTCGGCGCTCGCCGTGGCGAGCCGCCGGCCGTCCGGGCTGAAGGCGATCGAAAAGACCGTGTCCGTGTGCCCTTCGAGCTTGGCCAGCGGCTTCGGCGCGCGGGGTGCCGAGACGTCCCACAGCCGCGCCGTGTGGTCCCAGCCGGCGGTGGCCAGCGTCCGGCCGTCGGGGCTGAACGCGAGGGTGTGGACGTCGTCGGTGTGGCCCTCGAGCCGGGCGAGCTCCACCGGGTGCGCGCGGTCGGCGAGGTCCCAGATCCGGGCCGTGTGCCCCTCGCCCGCGGTGGCCAGGAGCCGGCCGTCCGGGCTGAACGCGACGGCGTCGATGTCGTCACCCGGCCGGGAGAACACCACCGGCGGCCCGGGTTTCGCCGGATCGGTGATGTCCCGCAGCGTCATCGTGTGGTCCCAGCTGCCGGTGGCCAGCGTCCGGCCGTCGGGACTGATCGCGACGCCGCAGACCGCGTCGCCGAAGCCGCCGATCGTGGCCGGCGGCCGTGAGGTGCCCAGGTCGCGCAGCCGCACCGTCTTGTCGTAACCGCCGCTGACGAGCAGGTTGCCGGGGCCGAAGCTCACGTCGCACGCCTTGTCCGTGTGCGCGGGAACGGCGGGCCCGGGCAGGTCCCAGAGCCGGGCGGTCTGGTCGTCGCTGGCCGTGGCGAGGGTGCGCCCGTCCCGGCTGAACACGGCCGAGCCGACGGCGCCGGTGTGCCCCGGCAGCGGCGCCAGCTCGCGCGGCCGCCGCGGGTCGGCGACGTCCCACAGCCGGGCGGTGCGGTCGAAGCCGGTGGTCGCGAGGGTGCGTCCGTCGGCGGTGAACGCGACCGACCGCACGATCGCCTTGTGCGACGAGAGCGTCGAAAGCTGTGCCGGCCGAGCCGGGTCGGTGACGTCCCACAGCCGCGCGCTCTGGTCGGCGCTCGCCGTCGCGAGGGTGTGGCCGTCGGGGCTGAAGGCGACCGAGTGGACGACGTCGGTGTGCCCGGTCGCGACGCCGAGCGGGCGGCGGCCGGCGACGTCCCACAGCCGCGCGGTCTTGTCCGCCGACGCCGATGCGAGCAGCTTGCCGTCGGCGCTGAAGGTCAGGTTGTTGACGTACGACGTGTGCCCGGTCAGCTCGCCCACCTGCTTCAGGCTCGCGGTGTCGTACAACCGCAGCGTGCCGTCGACGTCGCCGGTGGCCAGCAGCGGACCGGCAGGGCTGAACGCGACGGCGTACGCCTTGCCCTCGTGGCGTTCGACGATGACGCCGGGCCCGGGACGGCTCGGGTCGGTGACGTCCCAGACGCGCACGGTGCCGTCGAAGCCGGCGGTGGCGACGGTCCGGCCGTCGGCGGCGAAGGCGACGTTGTTGACGTTGCCGGTGTGCCCGGCCAGCGTGGCGAGCGGCACCGGGTGGTGCGGGTCGTGGATGTCCCACAGCCGGGCCGTGCCGTCCCAGCTCGCGGTGGCCAGCACCTGGCCGTCCGGGCGGAGGGCGACGGTGTTGATCCGGCCGGTGTGCCCGGTGAGGCGCGTCGAATACGGGGTCGCGAACATCCCGAGGACGGCGCCGCGCGCGTCGGCCGCCGGGTCGAGACGGTACGCGGCGAGCGCGAGCTGCGCGGCGAGCGCGGGGTTGGTGGCGCGCATGGCCAGGGCCTGGCCGGCGACCTTCTGGGCGAGCGCGCTGTTGCGCTGGCCGGTCGCGGTGGACTCGGCGCGCACCGCGTAGGCCGTCGCGCCGACGGCGAAGACCAGCAGCACGGCCAGGAGCGCGACCAGCTGACGCAACCGCCGCGTGCGACGGCGTTCCCGCTGCTGCTCGGCGTGCTCGACGGCGAGGCTGGCGTCGAGGAACCGCCGTTCCCGCTGGGACAGCACGGAGTCCTGGCGCGCGGCCCATTCCCGCGCGATGGCGAGCCGGGTGCCGCGGTAGAGCCAGCCGGGATCGCGCTCGACGGACTCCCAGGCGTCGGTCGCCTCGGTGAGCTGCCGGTGCACGCGCAGGCCTTCGCGGTCCTCGGTGAGCCACTCGCGCAGCCGCGGCCAGCCGCGGATGAGGGCCTCGTGCGCGATGTCGATGCCGGTGTCGTCGAGGGTGACCAGCCGGGCCGCCGCCAGCTCGCCGAGCACGACGGCGGTGTCGTCGTCCTCGGTGTCGAGCTCGGCGCGGCTGATCCGGCGCTTGGTGTCCTCGGTGCCCTCGCCGAGCGCGGTCATCCGGAGGAAGATCTGCCGTGCCAAGCGTTGCTGACGCGCGGAGAGCGTCGCGAACGTGCCTTCGGACGTCTGCGCGACGGCCCGTTCGATGCCGCCGGTGGACTCGTAGCCGGCGAGGGTGAGCGTGGTGCCGCGGCGGCGTCGCCACGTCTCGAGCAGTGCGTGCGAGAGCAGCGGGAGCACACCGGGCTGGCCGGTGGCGTCCGCGACCAGCCGGGAGACGAGCGCGTTTTCGACGCGGTAACCGGCGTTGACGGCGGGGCGCGAAATGGCTTGCCGGAGCTCTTCGGTCGTCATCGGGCCGACCAGGACCTGCGCGTCCTGCATGGCTTCGGCGAGGTCCGCGTGGCGCGCGCAGTGGGTGTAGAAGTCGGTGCGGATGCCGAGCACCACCCGGGTCCGGCTGCCGGGTTCGGTGGTCGCGGTGACCAGCGCGGCGAGGAACGCGGCGCGCTCGGCGGTGTCCTGGCAGAGCGTGAAGACCTCCTCGAACTGGTCGACGACCAGGACGACGTCTTCGTCGCCGCGATCGGCGAGCTGCCGCGCGGCGAGGCCGAGGTTGCGCGGGTGGGCGGTGAAGTCGTCGAGCAGCGCGCCGGGCGTGACGCCGAGCGCGGCGGCGAACTTGACGGCGCACTCCTGCAGCGGCCGGGCCCCCGGGGTGAGCAGCACGACGTGGCCGGGGACGGCGGGCAGCAGGCCGGCGCGCAGCAGGGAGGACTTGCCCGAGCCGGACGCGCCGAGCACCGCGAGAAAACGCTGTCTCGCAAGGCGCGTGGTGAGCTTTTCGACCAGTCGTTCGCGGCCGAAGAACCGGCTCGCGTCGGCGGCTCCGAATGCGGCCAGCCCGACGTACGGCGGCGATTCCCCGGCTTCCGGCTCGGGTGGTGAATCGGCACCGGTCTGTTCGTCGGCGACGGCGTGCCAGCGTTCTTCCCATTCGCCGGACTCGCCGCCGCAAGCGCGGACGTAGGCCAAAGTGACGGCCAGGCTGGGAAGTTTCCGCCCGCCGGCGGCTTCGGAGAGCGTGCCGGCGGAGTAGTGCGCCCGCCGGCCGAGCTCGCGGTAAGTGGGATTCCCGGCACTCGCCCGCAATCGCCGGAGCTCTGCGGCGAAGTCGACGAGCAGGTCGTCCCCGGGATCCAGCGGTCGCTCCGGACGCGGCACCCGTCCTCCTTGGTGATTCCGGCGTGCCACACGCTATCCGGTCTCGCGCGACTCAGAGGGAAAAGCCGATTTTCACAATCGGCGCCGGATTTCTTCGCGATCGACGCCGAGCGCGGCGAACAGGTCCGCCGCCGGGTCCGGCGGGGTCACCGACAGCAGGACCCGCAGCAGCTCCAGCGGATCCCGGCGGCGCGGCACCCCGCGGATCGCCTCGTTGACCACCGCCCGGGCGTTCGACGTCAGCGCTCCCGGCGTCAGCTTCGCGCGTCTCCGCGGGACAGCCGCCGGGCGGAGGCCTTCGACGTCGATACCCAGCGCCGTCAGGGCTTCGCGGTCCAGGCGGTCGAGGGCGGCGTGGGCCGCGGCCAGGTCGACGCCGAGGGCCCGCGCGCAATCGGCGTTGTGGAGCAGGCCGAGCAGCAGGTGTTCGGTCCCCAGACGACGGTCGCCGCGGCGGCGGGACTCCTCCAGGGCCTCCGCGACGACCGAGGCGAACGGGCTCTTGGCGATCATCCGGGCCTCACTTCCCGTGCTTCGTGTGCACCGACTGCCGCGCGACGCCGAGGGCGTCACCGATCTGCTCCCACGACCAGCCGCGGTCCCGGGCGTGCGCGACCGCCGCCGTCTCGACCTGCTCGGCGAGCCGGTGCAGCGCACCGACAGCCCGCAGCGCGACCGCCGGATCGGTTTCCGAAATCCGCCCGGAAAGCTCTTCCGCCTCCATGGTTTGTCAGTCTAGCCTGACACACGACGTCAGTTCAAACTGACAGAGACATCCGGGGCTTCGCCCCGGGCCGGGGGCTTCGCCACCCGGAACCCCCCAAGGACAAGAGAGACATCCGGGGCTTCGCCCCGGGCCGGGGGCTTCGCCACCCGGAACCCCCCAAGGACAAGAGAAGGAGGCGTCATGGACGTAGCGGTGATCGGAGCGGGCCCGGTGGGCCTGATGCTGGCGGCGGAGCTGCGGCTCGGCGGGATCACGCCGGTGGTGCTCGACCGGCGGGCGACCCCGGACGAGCGGCCGCGCGCGAACGGGCTCGGCGGCCGGATCGCCGAGCAGCTCGACCACCGGGGGCTGCTGGAGAAGTTCGCGGCCGAAGCGGCGTTCGCCGGGCCGTTCCCCGGGTTCCCGTTCGGGCCCGTGCCGCTGGACTTCACGAAGCTCGGCAGCCCGCCGCTGCGCGGGCTCATGCTGCAACAGCCCCGGCTGGAGGCGCTGCTCGGCGAACGGGCCGTCGAACTCGGCGTCGAGATCCGGCGCGGACACGAACTCGTGGACGTCGGCACGGTTCTCGGCCCGGACGGCGAGTACCGGCTGGACGCGGAGTACGTCGTCGGCTGCGACGGCGCGCACAGCCGCGTCCGCGACCTGGCCGGCATCGGCTTCCCCGGCACGACCGACGACGAACTGCTGCGGTTCGGCCACTTCCGGACGGACCGGCCGTTCGACCTCTTCACCACGGCGTACGGCCTGAACCGGGGCTGGAACCGGCGTCCGGCCGGGCGCGTGCTGGTGACGTCCTTGACGCCGGGCGTGGTGATCGCCGGTGTCCGTGAGGTGACGCCGGAGCCGTCCGGCGAACCGACGCTCGACGAGTTCCGCGAGAGCGTCCGGCGGGTGCTCGGCGCCGACCTGCCGCTGGGCGAGCCGCTGTGGCTGTCGCGGACGGTCAGCTCGGCCCGGCTCGCCGAGCGCTACCGGGCCGGGCGGTTCCTGCTGGCCGGCGACGCCGCGCACGTCTTCCCGGCCGGGGGCTCAGCGCTGAACGTCGGGCTGCTGGACGCCGTCAACCTCGGCTGGAAGCTCGCCGCCGTCGTCCGCGGCGAAGCCGGCGAGGCACTGCTCGACAGCTACGACGCCGAACGCCGCCCGGTCGCGGCGCGGACGTTGACGCAGACCCGCGTCCAAGCCCTGCTCGAACGCCTGACCGGCGAGGACGGCGACGCGCTGCGGACGCTCTTCGGCGAGCTGGCCGCGTTCGAGGAGCCGACCCGGCACCTCGCCGGGCTGCTGCGAGACGCCGACGAGCTGCCCTACGTCGCCGACCTGCCGCTGACCGTCGACGGCGAGAAGACCCGCGTGGCCGAGATCATGCGGGACGCCCGCACCGTGCTGTTCGACCTCGCGGACCGCGCCGACCTGCGGGAAGCCGCCGGATCGCGCGTGAAGATCGTCACAGCCACGTGCCCGGAGGTGGTGGAGGACGCGCTGCTCGTGCGGCCGGACGGCGTCGTCGCCTGGCGTGGCGGCGATCCGGCGGCGTTGCGGGAAGTTATCGGGGCACCGGGGCGTTGACCCCGGTTGTGAGCTCACTGCCTGATGTGCCGCTGTCCGTGCTCGACCTGTCCCCCGTGTCCGAGGGGATCAGCATCGGGGAGACGTTGCGCAACACCCTCGACCTCGCCCGCGCCACCGAGCGGCTGGGCTTCAACCGCTACTGGCTGGCCGAGCACCACAACATGCCCGGCATCGCCAGCTCGGCAACGGCGGTGCTGATCGGCCACGTCGCCGACGCGACCGAGCGCATCCGCGTCGGCTCCGGCGGGGTCATGCTGCCCAACCACGCGCCGCTGGTCGTCGCCGAGCAGTTCGGCACCCTTGAGGCGTTCCACCCGGGCCGCATCGACCTGGGCATCGGCCGCGCGCCGGGCACCGACCAGCGGACGGCGCTCGCGCTGCGCGGGCCGGGCGGGCTGTCGGCGGAGAACTTCCCGGAGCACCTGCAGGAGCTGATCGGCTACTTCACCCACTCGGAGGCCCGCGGGGTCAACGCCGCCGTCGCCGAGGGCAACCAGCCGCCGATCTGGCTGCTGGGTTCGAGCGGCTTCAGCGCGCAGCTCGCCGGCCGGCTCGGGCTGCCGTTCTCCTTCGCGCACCACTTCGCCGCGGAGAACACCATCCCGGCGGTGCAGCTCTACCGCGACAACTTCCGGCCCGGGGTGCTGGAAGAGCCGTACGTCATGCTCGGCACGTCCGTGGTCGCCGCCGAGACCGACGAGCGCGCCCAGTTCCTGGCCGGGCCGTCCGGCCTGACGTTCCTCAGCCTGCGCCGCGGCCGCCCGATCGCCATGCCGACGCCCGAAGAGGCGGCGGAGTACCCGTACACCGAGATGGACCGCGCGTTCCTCGCCGACCGCTTCGGCTCGAGCATCATCGGCTCGCCCGAGACGGTCCACAAGGGACTCCAGCAGCTCCTCGACGACACGGACGCCGACGAGCTGATGATCACGACGATGGTCCACGGCCACGCGGACCGCATCCGGTCCTACGAGCTGATCGCCGGCCTCAAGTCCTGACGGGCTTCCGGAACGCCGGCACTCGGTCGGCGTTCCGGACAACTCCGGCGAACACGCGTACCGGAAGGGTCGGTTCGCGTACCCGGACGGTCGGGTCGCGTGCCTGGAGAGTCGGGTCGCGTGTCTGGACGGACGTCGCTCTTGCGCTTACCCTGCCGGGCAACCTCTCCGGCAGGGTTGATGTGTCGTCCATCCGGGTACTGCTCAGGACCGGGAATGGGCCGGACTGTGCAGCCGTGAACAGTGCGCGCGTCCGGGGCGGGATTTTCCTTTCCTCAGTTGACAACAAGATCCGGGCCGTTTGTCAGTAATCGACAAGAAATGCGCGGTTACCAGGCCGTGACCGCGTGATCATGCTCAAGTTCTTGTCTCCCAGCAGGGCCGTGGTTAGCGTACCGACCAGTAGGAAACGGCACGGTGACCCCCGAGACCGTGAATGGCCGACATTAGGTACCCCGTTCGGACCAGTCTCATTTACTCACCTCGGGTGTATTCGTCGTGCCCGCGAAACACTGGGGAGGCACTCGAATGGCCGAACGGACGACGACGACGTCGTTCCCCGGGGCCGCCGCGCTGCGGCAGACCGGGCGGCTTTACGCGCTCGGCCTCGACGTCGTCAAGCTGACGTTCCGGCGCCCCTTCCAGACGCGGGAGCTGATCCAGCAGTTCTGGTTCATCGCGAGCGTCTCGATCCTGCCGACGGCCCTGGTGTCGATCCCGTTCGGCGCGGTCATCGCGCTGCACATCGGGTCGCTCACCACGCAGATCGGCGCACAGTCGTTCACCGGCGCGGCGAGCGTGCTGGCCATCATCCAGCAGGCCGCCCCGATCGTGACGGCGCTGCTCATCGCCGGCGCCGGCGGCAGCGCGATGTGCGCGGACCTCGGCTCCCGCACCATCCGCGAGGAGATCGACGCGATGGAGGTGCTCGGTGTCTCGCCGGTCCAGCGCCTGATCGTGCCGCGGGTACTCGCCGCGATGGGTGTCGCGGTCTTCCTCAACGGCATGGTGAGCGTGGTCGGCGTGCTCGGCGGCTACTTCTTCAACGTCGTCATGCAGCACGGCACCCCGGGCGCGTACCTGGCGAGCTTCTCCGCCCTCGCCCAGCTGCCCGACCTGTGGATCAGTGAGATCAAGGCGCTCATCTTCGGCTTCGTCGCCGGGGTCGTCGCCTCCTACCGCGGGCTCAACCCCAAGGGCGGGCCGAAGGGCGTCGGCGACGCGGTGAACCAGTCCGTGGTCATCACGTTCCTGCTGCTGTTCGTGCTGAACCTGGTGCTCACCACCGTCTACCTGCAACTCGTGCCGCCCAAGGGGAGCTGAGCGTGACCACCACGGAAGTCCCCAAGACCGCGCGGGTGCGCGAAGCCGTCGACCGCCGCTTCGGGTTCCTCGACACCCTCGGCGACCAGATCCTGTTCTTCCTGCGCGCGATCGCCTGGATCCCGCGCGCGCTGCGCCGCTACCTGCGCGAAGTCGTCCGGCTGCTGGCCGAGGTCAGCTTCGGCAGCGGCGCGCTCGCCGTCATCGGCGGCACGATCGGCGTGATGATCGGGATGACCGTCGCCACCGGCACGGTCGTCGGGCTGCAGGGCTACTCCGCCCTCAACCAGGTCGGCACGTCGGCGTTCGCCGGGTTCGTCTCGGCCTACTTCAACACCCGCGAGATCGCGCCGCTCGTCTCCGGCCTCGCACTGAGCGCCACCGTCGGCTGCGGGTTCACCGCGCAGCTCGGCGCGATGCGCATCTCCGAGGAGATCGACGCGCTCGAGGTCATGGGCATCCCGAGCGTCCCGTACCTGGTGACGACGCGGGTGATCGCCGGTTTCCTCGCCGTCATCCCGCTCTACGCGATCGGCCTGCTCTCGAGCTACCTCGCGTCGCGGCAGATCACCGTGTGGTTCTTCGGCCAGTCCGCGGGCACCTACGACCACTACTTCCTGCTGTTCCTGCCGCCCGGCGACGTGCTCTGGTCGTTCGGGAAGGTCCTGGTGTTCAGCATCGTCGTGGTCCTGGCGCACTGCTACTACGGCTTCCGCGCGAGCGGCGGCCCGGCCGGGGTCGGCGTCGCCGTGGGCCGCGCCGTGCGCACCGCGATCGTCGCGATCAGCGTGCTCGACTTCTTCCTGTCCCTGGCCATCTGGGGCGCGACGACCACCGTGCAGGTGGCCGGATGAGACGGGAAACCCGCCGCAAGGCCGGGGTCCGCACCGCCGGGGTGCTGTTCCTGGTCGTGATGGGCGTGCTGGTCACGCTGTCCATCAAGGTCTACGACAAGGACTTCGTCGCCACGGTGCCGGTGACGCTCAAGGCGAGCCGCATCGGCAACCAGCTCTCCCCCGGCGGCCAGGTCAAGGCCCGCGGCGTGCTGGTCGGCGAGATCCGCGACGTCAAGGCGACGCCGGAAGGCGCGGAGATAGCGCTTGCTCTGGAGCCGGGCAAGGTCGGCATGCTGCCGAAGGACGTCTCCGCGTTGCTGGTGCCGAAGACGCTGTTCGGCGAGCGGTACGTCCAGCTGTCCATCCCGGACGGCGACCGGGGCCCGCACCTGAGCGCGGGTGACGTCATCGCGCAGGACCGCTCGGCCAACGCGATCGAGCTGGAACGCGTCTTCGACAACCTGTTGCCGCTGCTCAAGGCCGTCCAGCCGCAGAAGCTCGCGACGACGCTGACCGCGGTGTCGACGGCGCTGCAGGGCCGCGGCGAGCAGCTCGGGCAGACGATCGACACGGCCGCGAGCTACCTCAAGGAGTTCAACCCCAACCTGCCGCAGCTCACCTCGGACATCCGGGACCTGGCGACGGTTTCCCAGGTGTACGGCGACATCGCGCCCGACCTGCTCGACGCGCTCACCGCCTCCGCCGTCACGCTCGACACGGTCAAGGAGAAGCAGGCCGATCTCGCCGGGGTCTACCAGCAGGTGACGTCGTCGTCGCAGGAGATCACGACGTTCCTGCAGAACAACCACGACAACCTCATCTCCCTGGCCGCCGACAGCCGCGCGCCGCTGGAGATCGCCGCGAAGTACTCCCCCAGCTTCGCCTGCACCCTCGCTTCGCTGAACGCCCTGAGGGGATCCATGGACAAGGTGCTCGGCGCGGGCACGAACGAACCGGGCCTGCACGCCGAGGTCGCGGTGACCGCCGACAGCGGCAAGTACCTGCCCGGCAAGGACGACCCGCGTTTCACCGACGGCGGCGAACCCCGCTGTTACCCCTCCGGCGTCGCCCCGACCGCCGGCACCGCCGCGGCCGCCCCCGGTGCCACCGGTCACCCGCTGCTGCCCGGCGGCGAGGGTGACCTCGGCGTCGCGAACTCGCCGCAGGAACAGCAGCTGCTCGCCACGCTCGTCGCGCCGTCGATCGGCGTGCCGGACGCGCAGGTGCCCGGGTGGAGCAGCGTGCTCGTCGGGCCGCTCTACCGCGGCACGGAGGTGAAGCTCAAGTGAGGAACATCGCCTCCCCGCTGATCAAGAGCCTCATCTTCATCGTCGTCACCGCGCTCGCCACGACCCTGCTGGCCATCTCCATCACGAACTCCGGCCTCGGCGACGCGAAGCCGTACTCGGCGAAGTTCCTCGACGCGACTTCGCTCAACGTCGGTGACGACGTGCGCATCTCCGGCGTCCGGGTCGGCCAGGTCGAGTCCCTCGACATCAGCGACCACAACCGGGCGCGGATCGGGTTCTCCCTCGACAGCGGCCGCCGGCTGCCCGCCGACGTCCACGCGGTCATCAAGTACCGCAACATGGTCGGGCAGCGCTACATCGCGCTCGAACGCGGCACCACCGGGACGCGGGACCTGCTGCCCGAGGGCGGCGAGATCCCGCTGGGCCGCACGACACCCGCGCTCGACCTGACCGACCTGTTCAACGGCTTCAAGCCGCTGTTTCAGGCACTCTCGCCCAACGACGTCAACGAGCTCTCCGGCGAGATCGTCCAGGTGCTGCAGGGCGAAGGCGGCACCGTCGAGAGCCTGCTCGCCCACACCGGTTCGCTGACGACCACGCTCGCCGGGCGCGACAAGGTGATCGGCGAGGTGATCGGGAACCTCAACTCGGTCCTGAAGACGGTCAACGGCAAGGGTGACGCGCTCGCGAACCTGGTCTCCACGCTGCGGCAGCTGGTGTCCGGCCTGGCCGGCGACCGCGCCGCGATCGGCGACGCCATCAGCGGCATCGGCGACCTCACGCAGTCCACCGCCGGGTTGTTCGAGCAGGCCCGCCCGCCGCTCAAGGCCAGCATCGCCGGCCTGCAGGGTGTCGCCGGGAACCTGGCCCAGAACCAGTCCGATGTGGACAGTTTCCTGACGAACCTGCCGGTCAAGTTCACCGAGATCGGCCGGGTCGCCTCCTACGGCTCGTGGATGAACTTCTTCCTCTGCCGAGCCACCCTGGAAACCACGCCCGAGCGCGGTGTGTACGTCCCGACGCCGAGGTGTGAGTCGTGAAGTCCTTCAAGGAGCGCAACCCGCTCGTGCTCGGGGTGATCGGCAGCGTCGCGCTGGCCGCGCTGCTCACCATCACGTTCAACTACGACAACCTGCCGATCGTCGGCGGCGGCACGACCTACGAGGCCGAGTTCTCCGAAGCGGCCGGCCTGCAGGCGGACGACGAGGTCCGGATCGCCGGCATCAAGGTCGGCGAGGTGCGCGACGTCGAGCTGGCCGACGACCACGTGCTCGTGTCGTTCCGGGTCAAGGACGCCTGGGTCGGCGACCGCACGTCGGTCCAGATCAAGATCAAGACGTTGCTGGGCCGCAAGTTCCTCGCGCTGGACCCGAGCGGCGACGCCGTGCAGAACCCGGACCAGGCGATCCCGCGGACCCGGACCGTCACGCCCTACGACGTCACCGATGCCTTCAACGGGCTCGCGAACACCGTCGGCTCGATCGACACCAAGCAGCTCGCCGACAGCTTCACCACGTTGTCGGACACCTTCCGCAACTCCCCCGAGCACGTCCGCAGCGCGCTCGACGGCCTGTCGCAGCTGTCGAAGACGGTGTCGAGCCGCGACAGCCAGATCTCCGAGCTGCTGGCCAACGCCCGGACGCTGACCACGACCCTGGCGAACTCGAACGACGACTTCGAGAAGCTGATCGACGACGGCAACCTGCTGCTCACCGAGCTGAACCGGCGCCGCGACGCGATCCACGACCTGCTCACCGGCTCGGCCCGGCTGGCCGACCAGCTCAGCGGGCTGGTGCAGGACAACACCGCGCAGCTCAAGCCGGCGCTGGAGGCCCTCAAGCAGGTGACCGACCTGCTCAAGCGGCAGAACGACAACCTGACCAAGGGCTTGCAGCTGGCCGGGCCGTACTTCCGCGTCGTCACCAACACGACCGGCAACGGCCGCTGGATCGACGCCTACCTCTGCGGCCTGCTGCCCGAGAACCACGACCCGTGCGTCCCGCCGAAGAACCCGGGAGGGACCAAGTGAGCGCGCTGACCACCACCAGGGCCGGGGTCCTGACCAGCCGGTTCATCGCCGCCGCCCTGCTGCTCGCGCTGGTCGTGACGGCCGCGCTGTGGTGGGTGTTCGCCGGCAGCGGCCAGCACCACGTCACGGCGTTCTTCTCCCGCGCGGTCGGCGTCTACCCCGGCTCCGACGTCCGCGTGCTCGGCGTCCGGATCGGCCAGGTCGACGCCGTCACCCCGCGCGGCGAGCAGGTGCAGGTCGACATGACCGTCGACGGCTCGGTCGGCGTCGCCCAGGACACGACCGTCCTGGTCATCGCACCCAGCGTCGTCGCCGACCGCTACGTCCAGTTCGCCAAGCCGGCCCGCGGCGGGCCGCGGCTGCCGGACGGCGCGTCGATCCCGGTGCAGCGCACGGCGACGCCGGTGGAGCTCGACCAGCTCTACGCCAGCCTCGACTCGCTGACCAAGGCCCTCGGCCCGAACGGCGCGAACTCCCAGGGCGCGCTGTCGGACCTGCTGAAGACCGGCGCGGACAACCTGCAGGGCAACGGCCAGGCGTTCAACGACAGCGTCAAGAACTTCGCCCAGCTCGCCCGCACGCTGGCCGGCAACTCGGGCGACCTGTTCGGCACCGTCGACGAGCTCCAGCAGTTCACGACCATGCTCTCCACCAACGACCAGCAGGTCAGCAGCGTCAACCAGCAGCTCTCGCAGGTGTCGAGCACGCTGGCCGCCAACAGCGGCGAGCTGGCCCACGCCCTCGACGGCCTGGGCCGCGCGCTCGGTGACATCCAGGGGTTCATCCGCGACAACCGCGGCGCGCTCAAGGCCAATGTGGACAACCTGGTGACGACCACGCAGACGCTCGTCGAGCAGCGCGCGTCACTGGCCGGCACGCTCGACGCCATCCCGCTCGCCGTGACGAACGTGCTCAACGCGGTCGACCCGAACACCGGACGGCTGATGGGGCGCGCGAACCTCGACTACTACCAGGAGTCGCTGCCATTGCCGCTCACCGGGGACGTCTACACCAACGGGGGTGGGCGATGAAGCGGGCCCTCGCCGCCGCGGCCGTCGGCTGTCTCCTGCTCACCGGCTGTTCCGCGGGTGAGTTCAAGGGCGTCTACGACCTGCCGCTGCCCGGTGGCGCCGACGTCGGCGACCACCCCTACGACGTCACCGTGCAGTTCGCCGACGTCCTCGACCTGGTGCCGCAGGCCGCGGTGAAGGTCGGCGACGTCCCGGTCGGGCGCGTCCGGGAGATCCGGCTCGGCGACGACGGCTGGACGGCCGAGACCGTGCTGGAGGTCAACGGCAACGTCGCGCTGCCCGCCGACGCCGTCGCGCGGCTGCGCCAGTCCAGCCTGCTGGGCGAGAAGTTCGTCGAGCTGGCGCCACCGGACGACACCACGGCCGCGCAGAGCGGCCCGCGGCTCGCGAACGGCGCCACGATCACCCTGGACCGCACCAACCGCAACCCCGAGTTCGAAGAGATCTTCGGCGCGTTGTCCCTGCTGCTCAACGGCGGCGGGATCGGGCAGCTGCAGACGATCAACCGCGAGCTGTCGAAGGTGCTGGACGGCAACGAAGAGCAGATCCGCTCGTTCCTGGGCGGGGTGAACACCTTGATGACCGACCTGGACGCGCACCGCTCCGACATCACCGAGGCGCTCGACGGCCTGAACCGGCTGTCGGCGACCCTGGCCAACCGCCACGAGCAGGTGTCCGGCGCGCTCACCGACCTGACGCCGGGCCTGCAGTCGCTGAGCGAGCAGCGCACGCAGCTCGTCTCGATGCTGCAGTCGCTGGACCGGCTTTCGACGGTGGCCACCGACGTCGTCGACCGCAGCCGCGACGACATGGTCGCCGACCTGCGGGCGCTCGCGCCGATCCTGGGGCAGCTGGCGAAGGCCGGCGACAACCTGCCGCAGTCGCTGCAGATGCTGCCGACGTTCCCCTTCCCGGACTCCGTGCTCCCGGCGGTGAAGGGCGACTACATCAACGTCTACACGTCGATGATCCCGGCGGCCGGGGTGCCGCTGCCCGACCCGGGCCAAGGTGTTCCGCCCGGTCTGCCGACGCTCCCGCTGCCCAGCGGCGAAGCCCGCGTCTCCGGAGGCCGCTGATGCTGACGCGCAGAGTGCGGATCCAGGTGATCCTGTTCGTGATCATCGCCTTGGCGACCACGGCTTTCGTGGGCGCCAACTACGCGGGTCTCGGCCGGTTGTTCGGCTCCGGCAGCTACACGGTCAAGCTGGAGCTCGCCGAAGGCGGCGGCCTCTTCACCAACGGCGAGGTGACCTACCGCGGCGTCGCCGTCGGGCGGGTCGGCGAGCTCCGGCTCACCACCACCGGCACCGAAGCCGACCTGCTGATCGACGACGGCGCCCCGCCGATCCCGGAGAACTCCCAGGCCGTGGTGGCGAACCGGTCCGCGGTCGGCGAGCAGTACGTCGACCTGCAGCCGCGCACCTCCGACCGGCCCTACCTCGCGCAGGGTTCGGTGATCCGGCGCGAATCGACGACCTTGCCGCTGCCGGTGAACAACCTGCTGACGGACCTGGACTCGTTCACCGCGTCGGTGCCGACGCAGGACCTGCGCACGGTGGTGAACGAGCTCGACGACGCCCTGCGCGGCGCCGGCCCGGACCTGCAGACGCTGATGGACTCGGCGACGACGTTCACCCAGGAAGCGAGCACGCACCTGCCGCAGACGTCGAAGCTGATCGGCGACGGCGCGACCGTGCTGCGCACCCAGGTCGACTCCGCCGCCGAATGGCGCTCGTTCAGCAGCAACGCCAAGGTGTTCGCCCAGCAGCTGGCCAGTTCCGACGGCGACCTGCGGCGGCTGATCGCGACCGCGCCGCCCGCGGCGACCGAACTTTCGTCGTTGCTGAAGGAGAACGACCCGGGCCTGCCGATCCTGCTGGCCAACCTGCTGACGACGTCGCGGGTGTTCGCCACCCGCACCGACGCCGAGCAGCAGCTGCTGGTCAACACGCCCAAGGCCGTCGCGGCCGTGGGCTCGGCGCTGAACGACCAGGGCGACGCGCTGCGGATGGGGCTGGTGCTCAACTTCGACAACCCGCCGCCGTGCCGGCAGGGCTACGAGGGCACGCCGCACCGGCCGAGCACCGACGTCTCGCCGCTGCCGTTCCGGACCGACGCGGCGTGCACGCTGCCGTACGGGAACGAGAGCTCGGTGCGCGGCACGCAGAACGCGCCGCACCCGGCCGTGCCGGCCCCCGCCCTGCCGGGCGGGCTGACCGGCCCGCTCGGGCTCGGCACCCAGGCGACGTCGACGAGCCTCGAGGAGATGCTGTGGCTGCGGTGAAGTATCTGCCCTGGGTGCTGGTGGCGACCGCGGCGGTGTTCGCGGGCGGCTCGGGCTACGCGTGGTATTCGGCGTCGAACGACCCGGCCCTGACCTACGGCGCCGCCCGTGACGACGCGCTGTCGAGCGGCCGGACCTTGGTGGCGGAGCTGAGCAGCCTGGACTACCACGACGTCGACGGCGGCCTGGGCCGCTGGCTGGCGGCGTCGACGGGCCCGCTGCACGACCAGCTGGCCCACACCGACGACACGACGAAGAAGACCCTCGCGGCGAACGCCACGGTGGCGACGGGCCGCGTCCTGGACGCGGCGTTGAGCGAGCTGGACGAGCACGCGGGCACCGCGAAGCTCCTGGCTTCGGTGGAGATCACGATGGCGAAGCAGGGAACGGCCCCGGCGGTCAAGCGCAACCGCTTCGCGGCCGCGCTGACACGCACTCCGGACGGCTGGAAGCTGAGCGCGCTCGACCAGCTGCCGGTGGGTGCGTGATGAGCCGCACGGAAGAGATCACGGCGATCGACGAAGCCGACGAGCGCGACCTCGTCACCCAGCCCGAAGCCGACGCCGAGACCGACGCCGACGCTGTCGCCACCGAGACGGAGACCGAGACCGACGACTCCGGCGACTCCGACGTGGTCCCCGAGGCAGCTGATGCGGACGAAGCGGACTCCGCCGAAGCGGCACTTTCACGTGAAAGTGCCGCTCCGACCCCGCGGCCGGCCTGGCTGCGGCTGCCCGCGCTCCTGCTCGCCGCCGCCGTCCTGCTGACCGGCGCCGGCGTCTGGTTCACCTTCGAAGCGCGGTCCGCCTCGGGGAACCCGGCCGCCGACAACCTCGCCCTCACCGACGTCGGCGCGACCGCCGACGTCACCTCGGCCGTCACCCTGGCCATGAACCGGATCTTCTCTTATTCCTACGACAAGACCGACGTCACCGAAAAGGCCGCCGCGGCGGTCCTGCGCGGGTCGGCCAAGGATTCCTACGACAAGCTCTTCGCCCAGGTCCGCGAGAAAGCGCCGGCACAGAAACTGGTGCTCACCTCTCGCGTTTCGGCGATCGCCGTGCAGGATCTCCGGAATGGTCACGCGCGGTTACTCGTCTTTCTCGATCAATCAGCCGTTCGCGCCGACAACAATGCGACCGACAGCGCCGCGGCTCAGCTTTCCGTGACCGCGGAACACACCGGCGACGGCTGGGTCGTCACCGAACTCGAACCGCGCTGACGCCGTTCCACCGAATAGCGCACTTCACCGGTTCCGGAAGCATCCGGAACCGGCCGGGAAAATCGCAAGGGAGAACAACTATGTCCGTGGCAACGCAGCTGAAGAGACTGGCTGTGCTCACGTCGGCGGCGGCCGTCGTCCTGACCGGGGTCGCCGTGACACCCGCGTCGGCCGACATCATTCCCATCGCGGTGTCCTACAAGGTCACCGGCTCCACCACGGTCAAGAAGACCGGCAGCGCCTTGAAGCTCGGCCCGGGCAGCCTCAAGGGCAACCTGCTGATCGACGACCAGACCGGGTCGGTCGGCCTCAGCGCCGACCTGGCGCTGCCGCCGGCGCAGGCCGACATCTCCCTGCTGTCGGGGATCTTCCGGATCAAGGCGAAGGTGAAGGTCACGCCGCTCGGCCCGGCCACCGGCACGATCGCCGACGGCAACCTGGTCACCAAGGCCAAGGCCAACATGGAGATCTACGACATCTGGGCCGGCCCGATCGTGCCGATCATCCCGCTGCCGACCGTGCCGGGCAGCTGCAAGACGAAGACCCCGCTCGACCTGACGCTCAGCGCCCAGGACATCGACATCACGGCGCCCGCGATCACCGTCAAGGGCACCTACACGATCCCGGAGTTCAGCAACTGCTTCATCGCCGACATCGCGCTCGGCGCCCTGATTTCCGGGCCGGGCAACACGATTTCGCTCGACCTCGCCAACGACGCCACCTGATCCGGCCGCGGGTGGCGGGCTTCCGGGCCCGCCACCCGCAGGTTCAGCAAGCCGCGTTCGGATCCGTCTTCAGCACAAAACTGTCGTTGTCCCCGGCGGCCACCGCGAACACCGGGCCGCAGGTCAGCGGCGACGACTCCCCGACGATGTTCGAGCCCCAGACGACGATGTCCCCGTTCGTCTTGTACGCCAGGTTGTGGTTGAACCCGGCGTCGATGCCCGCGACGTCGGACAGGGCTTCCGGCGGCACGTCGACCTGCAGGTAGTTGTCCCGGCCCCACGCGTAGACCCGGCCGCCCTTCAGCGCCAGGCTGTGCTGGTACCCGGCGGAGACCGCCGTGACCCCGGACGACAGGCCGGCCGGCACCGTCGCCTGGCCGTAGATGTTGCTCCCCCAGGCCAGCACGCCGCCGTTCTTGAGCGCCAGGTTGTGGTCACCACCGGCGGAAATCGCGCTCACGCCGGACTGCGCGACCGCGGGCACGTCGGTCCGCGTCCCCCAGCTGATCACCTGCCCGCCCTGCTTCAGCGCGAGACTGTGCATGTTGGACGCCGAGATCGCGATGACGCCGCTGCCCACCGCCGCGGGCAGGGTGGTCTGGCCGTACCAGTTGTTGCCCCAGGCCAGGACCTTGCCGTTCTTCAGGGCCAGTTCGTGCCCCCAGCCGGAGGCGATCTGGCTGACCCCGGAGGTCGCCGCCGCGGGGATCTGGTTGGCGCCCCAGTTGTTCGCGCCCCACGCGAGGACCGCGCCGCCCTTCAGCGCCAGCGCGGTCGTGCTGCCCGCCGACACGGCGGTGACCCCGTCCAGCGTCGCCGGCGGCGGGATCGTGACGTCGAAGTCCGGCTTGCCCCAGCCGATGACGCCGCCGACACCGGCCGCGTACGCGGGCGACGCGCACAACGAAGCGGTCGTCGCCACGGCCACCGCGAATGCGGCTCCCTTCAGTGATACCCGTCCACAACGGGAAGTACCCGGCACGGTAGCCTCATTTCTCCGGTTTCGTTATCCGGCATTGCCCGGCAAGATCACAAATGGTAGACCGTTCGGCACAGCGGTTCGCCGTCGCGACCGCTCTTTGTCACAATCCGCCAAATCCTTCGGCGATGCTGCGCCGACGCGCACAAGAAATCGATACTCCCGCGCGGGGCCTCACCCACGCAAGGACGAAGTCTTGTTCCGTACTGAACTGGCGAGTAGCCTCGATTTCGGCAGATGGACCTCCACCTCGCACGCCGGTGAATCGCGTCCCGCCACCCGGGGCAATGGGGTCGGTGAACGCGATGGGGGCGCGGCGGCGAGAAAATCGATCAGCCAAAGCCGAGACTGAACTGAATCAAAGGAGATGAAGCCATGTCCCGACTCAGCAGGCTGTCCGCCGGTATCGCCACCACCGCGACCGCCATCGGCGCCATCGCGGTGCTGACCGCCGGTGTCGCTTCCGCCGCGACGATCACCTACACCGCCGGCGGCACGACTCCCGTCACGTACAACTGCACCTTCCCGGGCATCTCGCCGCAGCCGGTCGCGGTCGTCGCGCACCTGGACGCGCCGAACTCGGTCGTGCACAGCACCACCGTCACCCCGAGCAACGTGAACGGCACCGCGACGATCTCCTCGACCGTCCACTCGCTGCTCACCGCGGTCGGCTACGACGGCATCCGGGGCACGGCCAGTGTGCCGGTCAGCGCGTCCTCGGGCACGCTGTCGCAGCCGGCGGCGACCGGGCTGAACATCCCGCAGGTGATCTACCCGACCGGCGGGGCGATCACGGTGAACATCGCGCAGGTCGCGACGTCCAGCATCCCGAACTGGACGGCGCCGTCCGCCGCGGGCACCGCCACGCTGTCGCTGACGAGCTCGCTGTCGGCGGCACTGGAATTCCACAAGAAGTCCACGAACACCTGGACGCCGTGGGCGATGAGCTGCACCCTGAAGGCGACGAGCCCGGTGCAGAACACCTCGTTCAGCCCGAGCATCACCGTCTCCTGATCCGGTGTCCCGGTGCGGGCCCCCTCGACGGGCCCGCACCGGGACTTCCCGGTCCCGCTCCCGAACCACCCGAGGAACCCGATGCCACGTCGAGTCCGGCCCCGCACCGTCACGGTGTCCGCGCTGGCGGCCGCCGGCCTGCTGTCCGCGGCGAACGGCGCGCTGACCGGGGTCGGTTCGGCCGCCCCCGCCCCGGCGGTCCCGCCGGACACGAAGGCGACGGCGTCGGTCTCGGTGACCTGCCCCTTCGCCGACCCGATCGGCTCGCGCGCGCTCACGGTCGAGACGTCGGCGACACTGCCCGCCCAGGCGAAGACCAGCTCCGCCGCGACGATCAGCGACTTCTCCGCGAAGTTCACGCTCCCCCGCGACGTCGCGCTCACCCTCCTGCCCGCCGGTGCCACGGCGGGATCGCTGCAGGGCACCGTCGCCACGAACATCTCCGTGCACCAGAGCGACCGCGCCGAGAAGGTCCCGGTCCCGCTGACCGTGGCGGCCACCCCACTGCCGGAGACCGGCGACGTCACCCTGACGGCGACCGGGACCGTGCCGCGGATCGCGATCAACACCATCGGCCCGGTCACCCTCGACGTCACCGCGCCGACGCTGGCGCTGGCCGCCGTCCCGCCGCCGGACGCGACCGCGAGCACCCAGCCCGCGCCCGGGATCGCCTGCACCCTGGACCCCGGCCAGCCGGCGACCCTGGGCAAGATCCTGGTCCTGCCGAAGGCCGCCACCACTCCGGGCACCAAGCAGAAGCAGCAGACCGGCCCCGGCGGAGTGTCCACATTGGACGACCCGGTTCCGCCGCTGGAGATCCCCACGCCGCTGGCGCTGGTCAGCGTCCTGACGACGTCGACCGTCGCCAAGCTCGGCGCCACCGTCGTCAGCGATCCCGCCTTCCTGATCAACGGGCTGTTCATCCTGGCGCTCGACCCCGACACCGGCGAGATCGTCGACCGCAAGGTCACCGGGTCGACCGTCTTCAAGCCGGCCACGGCCACCTTCCTCGGTTTCGGGTTCGTGCCGGTGACGGCGACCATCGAGTTCCTGCCGCTCGACTACCGGGACAGCAAGCTGATCGACATCTCCGGCGGCCTGCACGACGACCCGGTCACCGGCGAGCCCGTGCTGGACACGCAGCTGTCGGTGATCGCGCGGCTGAGCGAGGCGAAGGTCAACGGCGTCCCGCTCGACCTCGGCCCCGACTGCGTGACGGCCGAGCCGGTGTCGCTCGACCTGAGCGGCCCGTACGACCCGTTCAGCGTCGGGCACATCCGGACCGACCCGGAGAAGGGCTTCGTGCTGCCGGCGTTCCGCGGCTGCGGCGCCGGCGGCCAGGACCTGAACCCGCTGCTCACCGGGATGAGCTCCGGCCCGGGCAACCAGGCGTTCGTCGACACCTACAACCTGGTGCCCTGCGTGGAACCCGACCAGACCCAGTGCCCGGACGGCTCCAACCCGCCCTCGCCCGGCGGCGCCACGGCCCAGAAGACCCAGAACACGCAGAAGGCGGTCAGGAAACCGAACTGAGGGGCGACCCATGAGGGGAATCGGCACGGCCGTCGCGGCGGCTCTGCTCGTCACGGGCGTGACGGCGGCGACCGCGAACGCGACGACGATCACCGCCACGAGCGGGTTGACCTACACCTGCACGTACCCGGGGATCCCGCCGCGGCCGGCGACGCTGACGGCCCACCTCTCGGTGACCGATCCCCACACCGGGCAGGCTTTCACCGTCACGCCGTCGCTCACGCAGGTCTTCCCGGCCGCGGTGCACTCGCTGCTGACCGCGGCCGGCTACGACCAGGTGCGCGGCTCGATCGCCGCGACGTTCGCCGTTTCGGGCGCGACCCCGGCGTCCGGGACGATCGCGGGCGGCTTCCCGGCCCAGCCGATCACCACCTTCTCCGTGACCGGTTCGCCCCAGGTGTTCACGGCCGGTGCGGCGTTCGCCGTCGGGTTCACGCTGGGTCCGGCCGTCACCGAGGCCCTGGAGTTCCACCGTGCCAACGGAACGTGGGTCCCCTGGACGTCGAACTGCACGCTCGAGGTCACCAGCCCGGCCCAGAACACGGCGTTCTCCCCGAGCGTCCCGATCACCTAGGAGGACACCGTGTCCACCCGCTTCGCACCGGCCGCGGTCCTGGCGCTGGCGACCACGGCGATTCTCACCGGCCCGGACACGGTCGCCCCCGGCGCCACTTTCCGGATTTCCGACGTCTCCGGCAGCGTCACGCTGTCCCCGGCCGCCCACGCGAACCTCGCCGCCGGCGGCAGCGACGGCCTCGACAGCGGCTTCACCGCGGCGTTCGTCGAGGCGGCCAACGCGCCGCGCTCGTCGACCGTCTCCGCGACGGACGTACCGGCGATGTGGGGTCCCGACCCGGTGGTGATCGACTTCGACGGCGGCCGGCAGGTGCACAAGGCGGCCGCGTCGGGAACCGTCACGTTCCACGCCGACCGGCTGGCGCTGATCCTTTCGCTGCACCGGCCGGACGGCGCTCCCTCGGGCCCGACCGTGGTCTGCACGCCGGTCTCGGGCCAGAACACCGGCTTCGCGCCCACGATGCCGATCGGCTAGCTCGACGTCCACTGTGGACGGATCGCGCCCGTCCGCGGGATCGGCAGCAGGCCGGGGGCCGCGTAGTGCAGGGGTAGCGGCGCCGCGCCCGCGCGCAGCGCCAGCTCCATCTCGAACCGGGCGCCCGGGTCGCGGAGGCTCTCGCCGAAGGTCGCCTGCAGCTGGCGCATGCGGTAGCGGACCGTCTGGGGGTGGACGCCGAGGCGTTCCGCGATCTCCACGACGTTGCCCTGGCTGTCCAGCCAGGCGCGCAGCGTCTCCAGCAGCCGCTCCTGCTGTTTGCCCGTCATGTCCGCCAGCGGGGCGAACAACCGGTGGCGCAGGGTGCCGACCAGGCCGGTGTCGGAGTTGACGAGCAGCGTCGCCAGGTGTTCTTCGGCCCGCAGCACCGGGCGGGGCACCAGGACGCCGCGTTCGGCGAGCTGCAGCGCGTTCCGGGCCCAGCGCAGGGAATCCGCGACCGACGCCAGCGGCACGCACGGGCCGATCGAGAGGCGGCAGTCCGGCAGCGCCACCTGCAGCGTCGCCAGGCGCGCGCTGCCCAGCTGGCCGGGAACGACCAGTTTCGGGTCGGGGGTGTCGAGCTCGGCGAGGACGTCGGCGTCCAGGCCCGCGTGCCGGCGAGCGGGGGCGACGCCGTCGGCCGGGCAGACGGCCACCGGGGTGGCGTCGGTCGGGACCGTCCAGCCGATCAGCTGGGCCAGCTCGGCGATCGCCTTCGGCGAGGCCGGCGGCGTCTCGAGGATCAGGTGCAGCAGCTTGCGGCGCCAGGTGTCGAGCGCTCCCGCCGTGCGCGCCTTCGCTTCCAGGTAACCGTCGAGCGCGACGGAGGCGAGCTCGTCCATGAACGCCAGCATCGCGTCGGCCAGCTGGGACATCACGGCCGAGGAGAGGCCGCTCCGGCGTCCGACGCGCATGATCCGCCGCCACGACACCCGCGCGCCGACCCGGTAGGCCGACTGCAGCGTGTCGAGGCTGCGGCCTTCGCGCATCTCGTTCTGCCCGAGGCGGTGGTGGACGTCGTGGGACTGTTCCTTCGAGACCGTCGGGTCGGCGATCTGCGCGACGAACAGCGTGATCGCGTACTCGACGCCGGCCCGGATCGACTTGCCGTAGGGCCCGTCGAGCGGGCGGGCGTAGGCCGGGATGGTCGCGCGGATCTCGTCGACGATCTCGGCGGCGAGGCTGGCGAGCTCCGGGCGGAGGATGTCGGCGAGCTTGCGGGGTAGTGCGGCGGGTTGCGCAGGGTGTTCGAATCCGCGCTCCACCGACATCGCAGCTCCTTTGCTCCGCCCCAGAGGCCCCGCCCACGCGCGGCCGAGCACCCCGCGCCTGGTGCGGGGTGACACCGGACACATCGAAAAACTAGCCCGGAACGTGTCACACCTTCGAAGGGAAACCGATTTCTTGTCATCTTCGTGACAAGTTCACGAGGCACGTATGCGCAACGCTGACAAGTACCCCTCCGGCTGCGCGCGAATGTACGTACGAACGGACGTATCCGCTGCCCGGCGCGCACCCGGTCGCGCCCGCTTGTATCGTGTGGTTGATACAAGCGGGAGGTACGACATGGCGTGGGACAACATGCTCGCGATCGCGCTCTTCACGGGCCTGATCGGCCTGGCGATCCTGATCGTGCTCTGGCCGAACGACAAGCGCGGGGCCCGCCTGCTCGTGCGCTGGGGCGTGCCGGACCCGGACGCCGCCGAGGTGGCGCTCGCCGTCACCTACCTCAAGCGGCGCCGGTTCTGGTACCCGTGGCTCTACCTGGCGCTCCCGCCGCTGTTCGGCGGCGGCAACGACGGCGCCTCGATCGCCGGCACCCTGCTGCTCGGCGGCCTGATCGCCGAACTGCTGGCCCAGCGGCCCGCACGCGGCCCGCGGCGGGAGGCGGTCCTCGTCCGGCGGCGGCTGCTGGACGTCGTCCCGGCCTGGGCCCTGGTGCTCAGCGGGCTGGCGTCGGTGTCCGCGATCGCGCACCTGGCCCTGATCACGCAGTGGAAACTGCTGGCGGTGGCCGCGGGCACGACGGCCGTCTGCTGGGCGATCACCCTGCTGGCCGTGCGGCGCCCGGCGACCGGCGAGCCGCGCGCGGACCTGGCCCTGCGCTGCCGCAGCGCGCGCGTCGCCATCGGGCTGGGCATCGCCACCTGCACCGCGGTCGGCTGGACGGCGGGCAACCTCGGGTCGTTCCTGGTCGCCGTGGCCGGCATCGTCGCGTTCCTGGCTGTCACCGCGCCGCTGAAGAGGCTCCCGGCTCTCGCGTGAAGATCGTCGTCGACACCGAAACCGGCCTGGCGCCCTGGCGGCAGGTGCACGACCAGATCATCACGGCGGCCACGGCGGGCGCGCTCCCCGAGGGGACGCGCCTGCCGCCGATCCGCCAGCTGGCCCGTGACCTGGGCCTGGCGTCGGGCACGGTCGCCCGCGCGTACCGCGAGCTGGAGACGGCGGGCTGGGTGGAAACGGCCCGCGCCCGCGGCACGGTCGTCACGATCCCCACGGACCGCCCGGATCCGGCGGCGCTGCTCCTGGCCGCGGCCACCGACTACGCGACCCGGGCCCGCGACCTCGGCGCGAACCTCGACATCGCCCTCGACGCCGTCCGCAAGGCCTACCCCACCGGCGATCCGGAAAGTCCGTGAAGGCCACCTTGAGGGACTCTATGTCCCTCAAGGTGGCCTTCACGGACTTCAGGGTGTGAGCAGCCGGCCGAGCGCGGCCAGCACCGGTTCCAGGACTTCGACCTCGCGCGGGTTGCCCACACACTCGGTGATCCCCGCGCCGATGACGTCGTAGGCCGCCAGCGCGTCCAGCGACGACACCAGCTGCGCGATCGTCCACCCGTCCGGCTCGGGGTAGTTGAGCCCGCCGAACTCCGTCGGTTCCAGCACATCCAGGTCCACGTGCACGTACAGCTTCTCCGCGCCCGCCAACGCATCGACCGACGTGACTGCCAGCCCCCGCGCGACCGCCGCACGCTCTTCCGGGTCGAACACCCGGGTCCCCAGCAGCACCGCGCGTCCCGGCTCCAGAGCCGGAGCAGCCGCGAACTCCGGGTCGCCCTCGCCGAGCAGCGACCGCAGCACCATCCCGTGGAACGCGCCCGACGGCGACGTCGCAGCCGTGTTCAGGTCCGCGTGGGCGTCGAACCACGCGACCCCCAGGCCCGGCCCGTACCGGAACCGGGCGACGCCGATCGGGACCAGCTCGACGCCGCAGTCGCCGCCGATCGTCAGGACCGGGCCGCCCGGTGCCTCCAGGGCGGCCAGCTGCGCCGCCCGGTTCGGGCCGGTCAGCACGGCGCGGTTGGCGATCCCGCCGTCCACTTCGGACAGTTCCCGGCTCTGCGGGACGTGGTGCACGGGCCGGCCGAGCACGTGCCCGGCCAGCTCCGCGAGCGCCGCACAGCCCCCGGGCAGCTCGCCCGCCCGGGGGCCCACCGCGCCTTGCCGCTGCGGTACGGCGTTGATCAGCGGGCTCACTCCAGGACGAGCAGGAGGTCGCCGCCCTCGACCTGCTGGACGGCGTTGATCGCGCGGCGCGCCACCTTGCCGCCCGCGGACGCCGTGATCGACGCCTCCATCTTCATCGCCTCGATCGTCGCGACCGTGGCACCGGCCTCGACCGTGTCACCCTCGTTGACCTGCAGCGTGACGACGCCGGCGAACGGCGCCGCGACCTGCTTCGGGTTGCCCTTCTCCGCCTTCTCGGTCGCCGGGATGTCCGAGGCGATCGAGTGGTCGCGGATCTGGATCGGCCGCAGCTGGCCGTTGAGCGTCGACATCACCGTGCGCAGGCCGCGTTCGTCGGCCTCGCCGATCGCCTCCAGCTCGATGATCAGCCGCACGCCCTGCTCGAGGTCGACCTGGTACTCCTCCCCCGGGCGCAGCCCGTAGAAGAAGTCCTTGCTGGGCAGCACGGAGGTGTCGCCGTAGGCCTCGCGGTGCGCCTCGAACTCCTTGGTGGGCCCGGGGAACAGCAGCCGGTTGAGCGTCCGGCGGCGGTTCTCGGCCAGCGCGGTACGGTCCTCTTCGGACAGTTCCTGCACCGGCTTCGCCGCCGCGCGGCCTTCGAGGGCCTTGGTGCGGAAGGGCTCCGGCCAGCCGCCCGGCGGGTCGCCGAGCTCGCCGCGCAGGAAGCCGATCACCGAGTCGGGGATGTCGAACTTGTTCGGCTCCGCCTCGAAGTCCGCCGGGGAGACGCCCGCGCCGACCAGGTGCAGCGCGAGGTCGCCGACGACCTTGGACGACGGCGTCACCTTCACCAGGTGGCCGAGGATCTTGTCGGCCGCGGCGTACATCGCCTCGATGTCCTCGAACCGGTCGCCCAAGCCCAGCGCGATGGCCTGCGTCCGCAGGTTCGACAACTGCCCGCCCGGGATCTCGTGGTGGTAGACGCGCCCGGTCGGCGAAGCCAGCCCGGCCTCGAACGGCGCGTAGATCTTGCGCACGCTCTCCCAGTACGGCTCCAGCTCGCCGATCGCGTCCAGGCTCAGCCCGGTGGTGCGGTCGGAGTGGTCGGTGGCCGCCACGATCGACGACAGCGACGGCTGCGACGTCGTGCCCGCCATCGACGACACCGCGCCGTCGACGGCGTCCGCGCCCGCGTTGATCGCCGCGAGGTAGGTGGCCAGCTGGCCACCCGCGGTGTCGTGGGTGTGGATGTGCACCGGCAGGTCGAACTCCTTGCGCAGCGCGGTGACCAGCCGGGTCGCCGCGGGCGCGCGCAGCAGCCCGGCCATGTCCTTGATCGCCAGGACGTGCGCCCCGGCGCCGACGATCTGCTCGGCCAGCTTGAGGTAGTAGTCGAGCGTGTAGAGCTTCTCGCCCGGGTCCGACAGGTCCGAGGTGTAGCAGAGCGCCACCTCGGCGACCGCGGATCCGGTCTCGCGCACGGCTTCGATGGCCGGGCGCATCTGCTCGACGTCGTTGAGCGCGTCGAAGATCCGGAAGATGTCGATGCCGGTCTTCGTGGCTTCTTCGACGAAGGCGGTGGTCACCTCGGTCGGGTACGGCGTGTAGCCGACGGTGTTGCGCCCGCGCAGCAGCATCTGCAGGCAGATGTTGGGCACGGCCTCGCGCAGCGCGGCGAGCCGCTCCCACGGGTCCTCGGCGAGGAACCGCAGCGCGACGTCGTAGGTCGCGCCGCCCCAGCACTCCAGCGACAGCAGCTGCGGCACGGTGTTCGCGACGACCGGCGCCACCGCGAGCAGGTCCTTGGTGCGGACGCGGGTCGCGAGCAGCGACTGGTGCGCGTCGCGGAAGGTCGTGTCGGTGACACCCACGTGCGGCGACTTCCGCAGCCACTCCGCGAACCCGCCCGGGCCCAGTTCGACGAGCTTCTGCTTCGAACCGGCGGGCGGCTGGGCGTCCTTCGGCAGCTTCGGCAGCTTGAGCGTCGCGTCCGGGGTCTTCGGGCGCTCACCGTGCGGCTTGTTGACCGTCTGGTCGGCGAGGTAGGTCAGCAGCCGCGTGCCGCGGTCGGCGGAGTGCCGCGCGGTCAGCAGGTGCGGGCGCTCCTCGATGAACGACGTCGTGACGCGCCCGGCGCGGAAGTCCGGGTCGTCGAGCACGGCCTGCAGGAACGGGATGTTCGTGGCCACCCCGCGGATCCGGAACTCGGCGACGGCACGGCGCGCGCGGCCGACGGCGGTCTCGAAGTCGCGGCCGCGGCAGGTGAGCTTCACCAGCAGCGAGTCGAAGTGGGCGCTGATCTCGGTGCCGGAGAAGGCGGTGCCGCCGTCGAGCCGGATGCCCGAGCCGCCCGGCGAGCGGTAGGCGGAGATCATCCCGGTGTCCGGGCGGAAGCCGTTGGCCGGGTCTTCGGTGGTGATGCGGCACTGCAGCGCGGCGCCGCGCAGGTAGATCTTGTCCTGGCTCAGGCCCAGGTCGTCCAGGGTCTGGCCGGAGGCGATCCGCAGCTGCGACTGCACGAGGTCGACGTCGGTGACCTCTTCGGTGACCGTGTGCTCGACCTGGATGCGCGGGTTCATCTCGATGAAGACGTGGTTGCCCTGCTTGTCGAGCAGGAACTCGACGGTGCCGGCGTTGCGGTAGCCGATCTGGCGCGCGAACTTCACGGCGTCGGCGCAGATCCGGTCGCGCAGCTCGGGGTCGAGGTTCGGCGCCGGGGCCAGCTCGACGACCTTCTGGTGGCGCCGCTGCACCGAGCAGTCGCGCTCGTAGAGGTGGATGACGTTGCCCGCGGCGTCGGCGAGGATCTGCACCTCGATGTGCCGCGGCTCGACGACGGCCTTCTCGAGGAACACCGTCGGGTCACCGAAGGCGGACTCCGCCTCGCGCGCCGCGGCTTCGATGGACTCGCGCAGCTGCGCCGGCTCCAGGACTCGGCGCATGCCGCGCCCGCCACCACCGGCGACGGCCTTGACGAACACCGGGAAGCCCAGCTCGTCGGCCGCCGCGACCAGCGCGTCGATGTCGCTGGAGGGCTCCGAAGAGCCGAGCACCGGGACACCGGCCTCGCGCGCGGCCTTGACCGCGCGGGCCTTGTTACCGGTGAGTTCGAGGATGTCGGCGCTCGGGCCGACGAAGGTGATCCCCGCTTCCTCGCACGCGCGCGCGAGGTCCGGGTTCTCCGACAGGAAGCCGTAACCCGGGTAGACGGCGTCGGCCCCGGCCTTCTTCGCCGCGGCCACGATTTCGTCGACCGAAAGATAAGCGCGCACGGGGTGACCGGGTTCGCCGATCTCGTACGCCTCGTCGGCCTTCAGCCGGTGCAGCGAGTTGCGGTCTTCGTGGGGGAACACGGCGACCGTGCCCGCGCCCAGTTCGAAGCCGGCGCGGAACGCGCGGATCGCGATCTCACCGCGGTTGGCCACCAGCACCTTGCGGAACATGCCCGGTCCTTCCCGTTTGGATCGGTAGTCAGCGCACGTTACCCGGTTTTTCCCGGTGGGCGGGAGCTGCATACCAGGTGATGGACATCATGCGCGTGGAAAGATTGGCCGATCCGCCCCGGTGGCACCACCCGGTGAGGTCTCAGGACGCCGGCGGCACGTAGAGCAGCCGGTTGGCCGTGCCCTCCGGGACGCCCTTCAGCGCGTCCGGCGTCGCGGCCTGCACCAGCGCCTGGTCCACCTGGGCGGGCGTCGAGCCGGGGTGCTGGGCCAGGTAGATCGCCGCCGCTCCGGCCGCGAACGCCGCGGCCACGGACGTGCCCGACTCCGGGCCCGCGGTCGTGCCGCCCGCGATCGGGCTCGGGACGTCGACACCCGGCGCGTACAGGTCGACGTCCTGGCCGAAGTTGGACGCCTTGTCCGGGTGGTCCTGGTCGTCGATCGCCCCGACGGTCAGCGCCTCGGTGACGCGCCCCGGCGAGAAGCCGCTCGCGTCCGCCGTCTCGCTGCCGGCCGGGACGGCGATCGGCAGCACCGTGGCCAGGCGTTTCACGGCCGCGTCGAGCTGGTCGTTCGGGACGCCGCCGATGCCGAGGACGGCGACCGCGGGCTGCCGGGCGTTCTGCGCGACCCAGTCGAGCCCGGCGATGATCGCCTCGGTCGCGCCGCCGCCGTCCTTGTCGAGCACCCGCACCGGGACGATCTGCGCGCCCTTCGCGACGCCGTAGGCCTGGCCCGCGGCGATCCCGGCGAGCCGGGTGCCGTGACCGTTGGTGTCGGCCGTGTCGGTACCGCCGCCGAGGAAGTCCCGCCCCGGCGCGACGCGGCCCTGGAAGTCGGGGTGCCGCGGGTCGACGCCGCTGTCGATCACGTAGATCGTGACGCCGGCCGCGTCGTCGCCGTAGCGGTAGGCGTGGTCGAGCCCGGTCCGCTGGTCGATCCGGTCCAGCCCCCAGCTGGGCGGATCCTGCTGCACTCCACCGGCGGCGGCCGCCGGCGCCTGTCCGGCGAGCACGATGGCCACGGCCGCGAGAACACCCCGTCGTTTCCTCATGATCAGCGTGGTACCCGCGCGCCGGGGCCGCGACAACTCGGGGCTGTCGCCCGATCGGCTGATCTACACTGAGGGCACTAACGCAACGGGAGTGGCACTTGGAGACCATCGGCACGCAGCGCCCGGGCGGCCGCACCGAGCGGACCCGCCGCGCCGCCCTCGACGCGACGCTCGAGCTGCTCGGCGAACGCGGCTACGCCGAGCTGACCGTCGAAGCGGTGGCCGAACGCTCCGGTGTGCACAAGACGACGCTGTACCGCCGCTGGGAGTCCGCCGAGGGCCTGGTCGCGGCGGCGCTGCTGATGGGCACCGAGCAGGAGTGGGCCGCGCCGGACACCGGGTCCCTCGAAGGCGACCTGCGCGAGGTCAACCTGGAGCTGGTGCACTTCTTCACCGAGCCGGGCCTGCGCGAACTCCCGATCGCCTCGATCTCGGCGGCGTTCCTCTCGACCCGCGCGGCCGAGGCCCTGGAGGAGTTCTACGTCGATCGGCACGCGCGTTCGGCGCCGATCGTCGAGCGCGCTGTGGCCCGGGGCGAGGTCCCGCCCGGGACGGACGCGGTCGAGGTCGTGCGCGTCGCTTGCGGACCGGTCTTCTACCGCCTGTTCGTCTCGCGCGAAGGCGTCACGCCGAACGACGCGGGAGTTGCCGCGGCCGCGGCGGCGGCCGCCGCCAAAGCCGGCGTGTTCGTCACGGCAACGGACGCCTGAACCGCAGCTCCTCCAGCGAAACCGTGCCGCCGGCGATCGTTTCGGTGCGCGAGCCGCCGTCGAGGGACCAGCCCGCGCGCTCGTAGAACGCCTTCGCGCGCTCGTTCGTCGCCAGCACCCACAGCACCGCGGCCGGCCAGCTCGCGGCCAGCGACTCCAGCACCGAAACGTGCAGCAGCCGGCCCAGGCCGCGGCTCCACACCCGCGGGTGCAGGTAGATCGCGTACAGCTCACCCTCGTCCGGCCCGTCCCGGCGCGGCCCGAACGCCGCGAAGCCGACCACCTCCGGGTCGGCCACCACCAGCACACGGCCGCCGTCGCGCAGGGCGCGGGCCCAGCCCGCCGTCCGGTCCTCGACCGGGATGCCGGCGAGGAAGTCCGCCGGCATCAAGCCGTCGTACGCCGCTTGCCAGGAGCGCACGTGGATCTCGCCGATCGCCCCCGCGTCGTCGACGGTGGCGGGCCGGACGACGGCGGTCACGACTTCTCCAGGTACTCCGCGCGCTCGACGTCGACGACGTCGGCGACCATCTGGGCCAGGCCGGGAAACTTCGAGATCGCCGGGTCCTTCTCGACGATCTCCTGCGCCCGCGCACGTGATTCCGCGATGACGTCTTCGTCCCGCAGCAGGGAAAGCAGCTTCAGCGTGGACCGCTTCCCGGACTGCGCGGCGCCGAGGATGTCCCCCTCGCGGCGCAGCTCCAGGTCGAGGCGGGACAGCTCGAAACCGTCCGTGGTCGACTCGACCGCCGCCAGCCGTTCGCGGGTCGTCGTACCGTCGAGGGCTTCGGTGACCAGCAGGCACAGCCCCGGCACGCTGCCCCGGCCGACGCGGCCACGCAGCTGGTGCAGCTGGCTGATGCCGAACCGGTCGGCGTCCATGATCACCATCGCCGTCGAGTTCGGCACGTTGACGCCGACCTCGATCACGGTGGTGGCCACGAGCACGTCCAGCTCCCCCGCGGCGAAGGCCCGCATCACAGCGTCCTTGTCGTCCGCGGGCATCCGGCCGTGCAGCACCGCGATGCGCAACCCCTTGAGCGGCCCCTCCACCAGTTGCGGCGCGATGTCGAGCACGGCGACCGGCGGCCGCTTGTCGCTCTTGTCCGACGGCGGCTCGTCACCGATCCGCGGGCACACGATGTAAGCCTGGTGCCCCTTCGACACCTCTTCGGTGACGCGCTGCCAGACGCGCTCCATCCACGCCGGCTTCTCCGCCACCGGGACGACGGTCGTGCTGATCGGCGAGCGGCCGACCGGCATCTCGCGCAGCGCGGAGATCTCCAGGTCGCCGTAGACGGTCATGGCGACCGTGCGCGGGATCGGCGTCGCGGTCATCACCAGCACGTGCGGGCTGGTGCCCTCACTGCCGCGGGTGCGCAGGGCGTCGCGCTGTTCGACGCCGAAGCGGTGCTGCTCGTCGACGACGGCCAGGCCGAGGTCGGCGAACTGCACGGTCTCCTGGATCAGCGCGTGCGTACCGACGATGATGCCCGCTTCGCCGCTCATGGCTTCCAGCAACGCTTTCTTGCGTTCCTTCGCGCCCATCGACCCGGTGAGCAGCGTGACGCGGGTGGCCTTCTCGGCCGCGCCCAGCTCGCCGGCCTGCGCCAGGTCGCCGAGCATCTCGCGCAACGACCGCGCGTGCTGGGCGGCGAGCACCTCGGTCGGCGCCAGCAGCGCGGACTGCCGTCCGTTGTCGACGACCTGCAGCATCGCCCGCAGCGCGACGATCGTCTTGCCCGAGCCGACCTCGCCCTGCAGCAGCCGGTTCATCGGGTGCTCGGTCGCCAGGTCGGCGGCGATCTCGTCGCCGATGCCGCGCTGGCCCGCCGTGAGGTCGAACGGGAGCCGCTTGTCGAAGGCGTCCATGATCCCGCCGTCGACGTGCGGGTTCGCCTTCGCCGGCCGGGAGATCGCGGAATGCCGGCGCTGCGCGAAGATCAGCTGCACGGCCATCGCTTCGTCCCACTTGAGCCGCTTGCGCGAGGCCTCCAGGTGCGCCCAGTTCTCCGGGCGGTGGATGCCGCGCAGCGCGTTTTCGAGGTCCCCCAGGTGCTGGAGCCGCCGCAGCTCCGGCGGCATCGGGTCCTCGTCGACCTCGAGGACGTCGAGCACCTGGCGCACGCACTTGGCGATCGACCACGTCGGCATGCCCTGTGCCGCCGGGTAGACCGGGATGATGGCGGCCAGGAAGTCGTCCATGGCCTCGGCTTCGCGGTCGGCCTCGAACAGCTCGTACTCGGGGTTGGTCAGCTGCAGGGTGTCGCGGAACGCCGAGACCTTGCCGGCGAACAGGCCGGACTTGCCCGGCACCAGGTCCTTCTCCCGCCAGGCCTGGTTGAAGAAGGCGCACGTGAGCCGGCGTTTCCCGTCGGTGATCACCATGTCGATGATGGTCCCGTTGCGGGCCTTCATCCGGCGCTTGCTCACCTTTTCGATGCGCGCCAGCACGGTCGCGTGCTCGCCGAGCTCGAGACCGGCGATGTCGGTGAGCTCACCGCGCTCGGCGTAGCGGCGCGGGTAGTGGCGCAGCAGGTCGCTGACCGTCTCGATGTCGAGGGCCGTGGCGAGCGCCTTCGCCGTCTTGGCGCCCAGCAGCAACGGCAGCTTGTCGCGCAGTCCGGCCATCGCTATTCGACTCCCATCAGCAGCACGGCGGCCGCCTGCCCGCCGGCGTACCCGGCCAGCTCCACCTCGGGGTGCTCCAGCCGGAGCTGCTCCGCGAGCTCCTCGGCGACCCCCGGCGGCGCGGCGGCCCCGCTCAGCACCGTCACCAGTTCCCCGCCCAGCGCCAGCATCCGGTTCAGCACCTTCATCGCCGCCGCGACGAGGTTGGTCTCCGACGCCGGGGCGGGCTCGATCAGCACCACCTCGTCGTCGACCAGGCCGACCACGTCGCCGGACTGGGCCCGGCCCACCCAGGTTAGCGACTCTTCGCGGGCGATCCGCAGTTCGCCACGCCTGGTCGCGGCGGCCGCCTCGGCCATCGCGACGACGTCGTCGTTGGTGCGGCGCCCGGCGTCGTGCACGGCCAGCGCCGCGAGCACCTGCACCGGCGACGTGCACGGGATGACCACGACGTCCCGGTCGGCGGCCATCGCGTGGCCCGCCGCGGTGTCGGCCGCCGCGGTCAGCGCGACCCCGCCCGGCAGCACCGTGACGTGCCGGCCGGCGGCCTCGTTGAGCAGGCCGATCATGTCCTCGACGCTCGGCACGGTGCCTTCGGGCACTTCGAGGACCGGGATGCTCTCGGCGCGCAGCACCTCCGCCAGCCCGCCGCCGTGCACGACGGCGACGACCGTGCGGTCGATCCCGCCGCCCGGCTCGATCGGCGTCGGCGTGAGCAGCGGTTCGACGCGGATCCGGCGCGGCCGCCCCAGCGCCAGCCCGGCTTCGATGGCGGCGCCGATGTCGGCGCAGTGGACGTGCACGGCGTGACTGCCCGAGCCGTCGCCGGCCACGGTGACGCTGTCGCCGAGGCCGCCCAGCTCCTTGCGCAGGGTCGGCAGGCTCTCCTCGTCGACGCCGTCGAGCAGGTACATGACCTCCCAGGCGTACGCCTGGTCTTCCACGACCGGCGCTTCCAGCGCGTGGTCCTGCTCGACCGCGGTGCCGGTGAGCACCCCGACCAGGGCGTCGAGCACGGCGACGAGCCCGCGGGCCCCGGCGTCGACGACCCCGGCCTTGGCCAGCGCGGGCAGCTGCAGAGGCGTCTTCTCGAGCGCGTGCGCGGCTTCCTTCGCGGCGGTCTGCGCCACGTCGGCGAGCGGGCGCGTATCGCCGCGCACGGCGAGGGCGACGGCGTGCAGGACGGTCAGGATGGTCCCGGCGACCGGCCGGCTCACGGCCCCGGTGGCGACCTCGTCGGCGTGGCCCAGCGCGACGGCCAGCCACGGACCGTCCAGCTCGCCCTCGGCCCGGTCGGCCAGCCCGCGCACGACCTGGGAGAGGATCACGCCGGAGTTGCCCTTGGCCGAGGCGACGGCCCCGCGCGCGAGGACCTTCAGCGCGTCGGCGGCGGTTTCCGGCTCGGCGTGGTCGAGTCCGGCGGCCGCGCCGGTCATCGTGAAGAGCATGTTGGAGCCGGTGTCGGAGTCCGCCACGGGGTAGACGTTGATCCCGTCGATGGCCGGCCGCAGGCTCGCCAGGCTGCGCACACAACCCGCGGCCCAGGCCGACACCGCCGCCGCGTCCAGCACCCGCACTCCGTGACCTCCTCGTCGTTCCGGAGCGAGCGTATCGACCCCGTGCGGGACACGGCTGAGCCACTGGTTACTATGGTCGAGTTGCCCAGTGCATCTGGGCTCATCTCTATGACCCAGATCCAAAGGAGTTCGACGTGGCTGCCGTGTGCGACGTCTGTGGCAAGGGACCCGGCTTCGGCAAGTCGGTCTCGCACTCCCACCGGCGTACCAACCGCCGGTGGAACCCGAACATCCAGACCGTTCACGCCAAGGTGGGTATTTCCCAGCGCAAGCGCCTGAACGTGTGCACCTCGTGCATCAAGGCGGGCAAGGTCGTTCGCGGCTGAGGCGAGAAGAGTTCGAAAATGGCGGGTGCTCTCCGGAGCACCCGCCATTTTTTATGTTCGGCCTGGGTGCGCCCGCCAAGTCCGTGAAGGCCTCCTTGAGGGACTCTGAGTCCCTCAAGGAGGCCTTCACGGACCTTCGGGTTACTTGAGGAAGTCAACCAGCATGTCGCGCAGGGCCTCCGGGTGCTGCAGGACGCCGTGGTCCTGGCCCGGGAGGGTCTCGTGGCGGGCACCGGGGACCGCGGCCGCCGCGACGCGGGCTCCTGACTGCAGCTTCTCCGGGCTCGCGCCGCCGCCGATGACCAGCGTCGGGGCCGTGATCCGGGCCAGGTGGTCCTTGCGCGGGCGGGCGCCCGGGCCGCAGATCGTCAGGTCGTACGGGAGCGTGTGGGCCAGCGAGGTGAACCAGCCCCAGACCGGGGCCCGCTTCATCCCCTCGATCACCTCGGGCGGGGTGCCCGCGACCTCCAGGAAGGTCGCCGCCGCGCCGTCGCGGTCGCCCGCCGCGATCTGCGCGGTCACCTTCTCCGTGACGTCGGCGCGCGACTCCGCGTCGGTCGCGTACGGCGGTTCGTACGCCACCACCTTCTCGATCGCGAGACCCGCTCCGGCCGCCTCCAGGGCCAGCACCGCGCCCGACGAATGGCCGAAGACCGACGCCGAGCCTCCGACGTGCTCGATCAGCGCCGCGATGTCCTCGATCTCCCGCTCGACGGCATAAGGACCGGTGTCGCCGCTGTCGCCCCGGCCACGCCGGTCGTACGCGATCGTCGTGAAGTCCGCGGCCAGCACTTCGGCCAGGCCGGCGACCGTCGTCCGGTCGTTGAACGCGCCGCCGACCAGGATCACCGGCGCCCCCGTGCCGCGCTGCTCGTAGGCGATGGACGTGCCGTCGGCCGATGTGACGTTCATTTCTCCTCCAAAGGTTTCCCCCTGGTCGGAGCCGTCACCCCGATCCGGACACCGAACCTACGGGAGTTTCCAGTCGACCGGCGCGGCGCCCTGCTGCTCCAGCAGCTGGTTGGCGCGGCTGAACGGGCGTGACCCGAAGAAGCCGTTGTGCGCCGAGAGCGGGCTCGGGTGCGCGGACTCGATGCACGGCACCTCACCGAGCATCGGGCGCAGGTTGCGGGCGTTGCGGCCCCAGAGGATCGCCACCATCGGCTCCGACCGGGCCGCGAGGGCCTTGATCGCCTGCTCGGTGACGTCTTCCCAGCCCTTGCCCTGGTGCGAGTTCGACTTGCCCGGCTGCACCGTCAGGGCCCTGTTGAGCAGCAGGACGCCCTGGTCGGCCCACGGCGTCAGGTCGCCGTTGGCCGGCAGCGGGTGGCCGAGGTCCTCGGCGTACTCCTTGTAGATGTTGATCAGGCTCTTCGGGATCGGCCGGACGTCCGGCGCCACCGAAAAGCTCAGGCCGACCGCGTGCCCGGGCGTCGGGTACGGGTCCTGGCCGACGATCAGCACCCGGACGTCGTGGAACGGCTGCTGGAACGCCCGCAGCACGTGCTCACCCGCCGGGAGGTAGGTCCGGCCGGCGGCGATCTCCGCGCGGAGGAACTCCCCCATCACGGCGACCTGCGGCGCCACCGGTTCGAGGGCCTCGGCCCAGCCTGCCTCGACGATGTCCTGCAACGGTCGTGCGGTCACGGGCGGCGAGCTTACCGGCCGTGGCCGCCGTCACTCGCGCGGGTCGAGCCGCCGGAGTTCGACGCGGAACCGCTTCGCCCGCTCGACGTAGGAATCCACGACGAGAGCGATGCTCTCCGGTCCGAACGACTTGTTCTCCCGCGTCTTCGCGGGCACACCGAGCGCGATCTCACCGGACTTCACGTACGAGCCGTACGAGAGCACCGCGCCGGCGCCGACCATGCCCCCGTCCTCGATGACCGTGCCGTTGAGCACCACCGAACCGGAGGCGATCAGGCAGCCGGTGCCGATCGTCGCGCCCTCGACGTGCACCGCGTGCCCGATCGCCGACGACGGCCCGAGGATCGTCGGGTGCCGCTCGGTGCAGTGCAGGACGCAGCCGTCCTGGACGTTGGAGCGCTCGCCGATCTCGATGTGGCCGTGGTCGCCGCGCAGCACGGTCTGCGGCCACACCGACGCGTGGGCGGCGATCCGGACGTCGCCGATGACGGTCGCGTCCGGGTGGACGTAGGCGTCGGGGTGGATCGTCGGTTCGAGCGAACCGAGCGCGTAAATGGGCATGCCGCCTCCGGGTGACTGCGGTTTCACGTGCTCTGCGATTGGATCACGTCATCGCCGCGAACCCGCACACCCGTCCGAGAAGCACCGCCCTCGTGCTCCTCCTCGTCGTGCTGACCTGGCTGCTGAGCGTGCCGGTCGCGGCGGCGCCCGCGCTGGCGAACGGCCTGGCCACGACCCCGCCGATGGGCTGGAACAGCTGGAACCAGGTCCGCTGCTACGACCTGACCGAAGACGTCGTCAAGAAGGCCGCCGACGCGCTCGCGGACGACGGCCTGCGGGACGCGGGCTACCGCTACGTCGTCGTCGACGACTGCTGGCAGGCGCCGGCTCGCGACGCCGACGGCTCCCTGAAGGCCGACCCCACGCGGTTCCCGCACGGCATCGCCGACCTCGCCGACTACGTGCACTCCCGCGGCCTGCTGTTCGGCATCTACGCCGTGCCGGGCAGCCGGACCTGCGCGATGGCCAACGACGCCTACCCCGCGTCCGGCATCGGCTCGCTCGGGCACGAACAGCAGGATGCCGAGACGTTCGGCCGCTGGGGCGTCGACTACCTCAAGTACGACTGGTGCAACGCCGACACCGTCGACGGCCTCGACCCCAAGGCGGCGTTCGAAAAGATGCGCGACGAGCTCGCCGCGCTCCCCCGCCCGATCGTCTACGCGATCTCCGAATACGGCGTCTCGAGCCCGTGGACCTGGGCGCGGCCGGTGGCGAACCTGTGGCGGACCACCTACGACCTGACCCCGACCTGGGATTCCGTGCTCGCGACGATCGACCAGCAGGCCGCCGTCGCCGTCCACAGTGGCTCGCCGGGCGGCTGGAACGACCCGGACATGCTGCAGGTCGGCAACGGCACGCTGACCGCGGACGAGGCCCGCGCGCACTTCAGCGTCTGGGCGGTGCTGAACGCGCCGCTGTTCGCCGGGACCGACCCGGCGATGCTGAGTGACGACGACCTCGCGACGCTGGGCAACCCGGAGGCGATCGCCGTCGACCAGGACTTCGCGGGCGGTCAGGGCCGGCGGCTGGCGGCCGGTCCCGGCTACCAGGTGTGGGGCAAACCCTTGTCCGGCGGCGGGTTCGCGGTGGTGCTGCTCAACACCGGCACCACCACCGCGACCGTGTCCGCGACGGTCCCGGGCGCCTGGAACGTCCGGGACCTGTGGTCTCACCGCGACGTGGGCACCGCGGTTTCCGCGTCGCTGCGCCCGCACGCGGCCGCGTTGCTGAAGCTCACGCCCCGCTGAGGTCCTTGCCGTAACACCGGCTCGACTCCTCGTTCTTGTACACGCCGAACTTCGGGATCTCGACGTAGCCCGAGGACGCGTAGAGCGCGATCGCCTCCGGCTGCTTGGTGCCGGTCTCCAGCACCGCGCGCTTGCGGCCGGACAACGCCGCCGTGCGCTCCAGCTCGAACAGGATCATCCGCGCGAACCCGCGGCCCCGCGCGGAATCGGCGACGTACATCCGCTTGAACTCGGCGTCGCCGTCCTGGAAGTCGGGGGCGGGGCCGTCGTGCGCGCGCCACGCCCCGCAGGCGACGGCTTCCTCGCCCTGGTAGCCGACGAGGAACAGGCCCTGCGGCGGGTCGAACTGCTCGGGGTTCATCGGGGTGGCGTCTTCGTCGCCGTAGCGCTCGACGTACACCTGTTGCACCGCGGCCATGAGCTTGGCCGCGTCGGGGTGGTCGTAGGGGACCGGAACGATTCTCACGTCCGTGGAGCCTACTTCAGCGCCAGTGTGTCCAGCCGCCTTCGCGCGTAGAAGGCTTGCCGTCCACGGTGATCCCCGAGTCCGGCATGGTCGCGACGCCGATGGCGCGCCAGCCGTCCGGCAGCTCGGCGAACGACGGGAACGTGGCCACCAGGGCGTGGTCCTCACCGCCGGTGAGGACCCAGTCGAGGGGGTCGGCGCCCAGAGCCGCGCCGACTTCGGTGAGCCGGGCGGGGACGTCGAGGTCGGCGGTGCGGACGTCGATGCCGACGCCGGAGGCCTCGGCGATGTGCCCGAGGTCGGCCAGGAGGCCGTCGGAGACGTCGATCATCGCCGTGGCCCCGGCGAGCGCGGCGCGGGGACCGGCCTCGTAGGGCGGTTCCGGGGCGCGCTGCGCGTTGACGACGCCGACCGGGGACCGGAAGCCGCGCCCGAGCACCGCGAGACCGGCGGCGGCCCAGCCGAGCTTCCCGCAGACCGCGACGACGTCGCCGGGGCGGGCGCCCGAGCGCGTCACCGGCTCGCGGTCGCCGAGGTCGCCGAGCGCGGTGACGCTGATCACGAGCTGGTCGGCGCGGACCATGTCGCCGCCGGAGACGCCGATGCCGGCGCGTTCGGCCTCGGCCCACATGCCGTCGACCAGGGCGGTGATGACGTCCCGCGGGGTGTCGGGCGGGCAGGCGAGGCCGACCAGGACGGACGTCGGGGTGGCGCCCATGGCGGCGATGTCGGCCAGGTTGACCGCGACGGCCTTGCGCCCGACGTGCTCCGGGGCGGACCAGTCGAGCCGGAAGTGCACCCCCTGCACCAGGACGTCGGTGCTGGCGACCACCCGCCCGTCGGGGGCGGCGATCACGGCGGCGTCGTCGCCGGGGCCGAGCAGTGTGCCCGGCGGCTGGCGGCGTCCTTGCGTGACGGCTCGGATGAGCGCGAACTCCCCGGTCTCGGCGACCGTTGCGTCGTTCGGTGACACCGGTCACCTCTGCTTTCTCTACCGGGACAAAGAGTCGATCACCGATAGTCGGATGCCCTATGTTTTTCCGTGAGCTGCCGTTACGTTGCTGTGAACGTTCCTGCTCTCAAGTTCCTACCCTGAGCCGATCGATCCCGACGAAAGGGCGCGCCGTGGTCCACGCATACATCCTCATCCAGACCGAGGTCGGCAAGGCGGCCGCGGTGGCGGCCGAGATCTCGAGCATCCCTGGTGTGACCAGCTCGGAGGATGTCACCGGCCCGTACGACGTCATCGTGCGCGCGGCCGCCGACAGCGTGGACCAGCTGGGCCAGCTCGTGGTCGCGAAGGTGCAGAACGTGGAAGGCATCACGCGGACCCTGACCTGCCCGGTCGTGCATCTCTGAGCAGGGACGTTCCTGGGGGGGACGACCCCCCAGACCCCCCGAACCGACTCCAGTGGTGTAGTGGTCCGGTGCCCGAATCCGACACCGGCGCGCCACCCAGGGTGGTGCTCGTCACGGCGGCCGCGCTCGCCGTGGCCCTGGCGGTCGCCGTCGCCGTCTTCGCCCTGACTCACCGTTCCCCCGATCCCGCGGCCGGCCCGCTGCCGCTGGTCCCCGTGCCCGCGCCGCAGGCCGCGTCCCCGGCGTGCAAGACGCTGCTGGGTGCCGTGCCGTCCGAGCTGACGTCGAACGGCGCCCAGCTGTCGCTGCGCACCCTGGCCGAGCCGGCCCCGCCGGCGACGGTGGCGTGGGGCACGGACGACCCGCTGGTCCTGCGCTGCGGCCTGGACCGTCCGCCGGAGCTGACGCCGACGGCGCAGCTGCGGCTGGTGAACGGCGTCCAGTGGCTGCAGGTCCCGGGCGAGGGCGCGTCGACGTGGTACGTGGTGGACCGCGAGGTCTATTCGGCGCTCACGGTGCCGGACAGCGCCGGCACGGGCCCGCTGCAGCAGATCTCGGACGCGGTGGCCGCGAAGCTCCCCGCGCGTCCGCTGCGGTTCAGCTGACAAGTCCGTGAAGGCCACCTTGAGGGACTCTGAGTCCCTCAAGGTGGCCTTCACGGACTTTGGCTAGCGCAGGCCGGTGCCCCGGGCGATCGCCGTTTCGATGAGCGTGGTCAGCAGGGTCGGGTAGTCGATGCCCGTGACCTCCCACATCTTCGGGTAGGCGGACTTCGTCGTGAAGCCGGGCATGGTGTTGACCTCGTTGATGCTCGGCTCGCCGTCGGCGCCCACGAAGAAGTCGACGCGGGCGAGGCCCTGGCAGTCCAGCGCGCGGAAGGCCTCGACCGCCATGGTGCGGAGCTTTTCCGTGACGGCGTCGTCGAGCTTGGCCGGGATGTCCAGCTCGGCGTCGTCGCCGAGGTACTTGGTTTCGAAGTCGTACCAGGCGTTTTCGTCCTCGGACAGGACACGGATCTCGGCCGGGAGCGACGCTTCGACGCGGCCGTCCGGGAACTCGAGGACCCCGCACTCGACCTCACGCCCGACGACGGCGGCCTCCACGAGGACCTTCGGGTCGGTGGCGCGGGCCAGCTCGATGGCGGCGTCGAGGTCGTCCCAGGACGTCACACGGCTGATGCCGACCGACGATCCGGCGCGCGACGGCTTCACGAACACCGGCAGGCCGAGCTTCGCACGGCCGGCTTCGTCCAAAGTGGACTGTCCACGGCGGAGCGCGGCGAAGGTGCCGACCGGAAGCCCTTCGGCGGCCAGGAGCTTCTTCGCGGTCTCCTTGTCCATGGCGGCCGCGCTGGCGAGCACACCCGGCCCGACGTACGGGATGCCGGCGAGCTCGAGGAGGCCCTGGATGGTGCCGTCCTCGCCGAAGGCGCCGTGCAGCACCGGGAAGACGACGTCCACCTGGGACAGCAGCTCACTTTCCCGGCCCGGCTCGACGGCGACGAGCCCCTGACTGGACGGATCGCCCGCGAGGACGAGACCCTTGCCGTCGTCGACCGACGGCAGTTCACGACCGCGGATGGCGAGCTGCGCGGAGTCACCGGTGCCGAGCACCCAGCGGCCTTCCCGGGTGATGCCGACCGGCACGGCTTCGAACCGCTCCGGGTCGAGGTTCCCCAGGACGCTGCCCGCGGACAGGCACGAGATGGTGTGCTCGCTGCTGCGCCCGCCGAACACGACCGCCACCCGGATCTTCTCGCTCATGGTGAGCCACCGTACCCGGTGACCTCGGCGAACAGCCCAGCCCCGTGCGACGAGCGCGACCCCGCGCGCGACGAACGCAACCCCGGCGGACCCGGCACGTCGTTAGCTACGAGGGGCTTTGTCAGCGCAGCACCGACACCAAGGTCGGCAGCGCCGCGACCAGCGCTTCCCGGCTACAGCCCGCGTAGCCGATCGCCACCCCGTGCGCCGTCGGCACCCCCGCGAAGTGCCGCGCCAGACCGTCAAGCCGGATCCCGCGCCGCTCCGCCGTCGCGATCACCGAGGCCTCCACCGCGGCCGACGGGAACGGCACCACCAGGTGCGCCCCCGCGTCGTCGCCGCGGACCGGGATGCCCGCCCCCGCCAAAGCCCCCGCCAGCAGCGTCCGGCGCTCCGCCATCTCACGGCGGATCTTGCGCAGGTGCCGGCCCAGATCGCCGTTGCGCGCGAACTCGTACAGCACCCGCTGCCCCGCCGGGGACGGCCGCGTGCCCGTCAGGTCGCGGTACGCCAGCACCGCCGACGTGATCGCCTCCGGGGCCACCATCCAGCCCGCGCCCAGCGTCGGCGTGAGGATCTTCGACGTCGTCCCGAGGTGGGCCACGACGTCCGGGGCGAGGGAAGCCAGCATCGGCAGCGGCGCGACGTCGAAGCGGAGCTCGCCGTCGTAGTCGTCCTCGATCACCAGCATCGACGACGCCCGCGCCAGCTCGACCAGCGAAACCCGCCGGGCCGCGCTCAGCCTGCTGCCCATCGGGTACTGGTGCGCCGGCGAGCAGTACACCGCCCGCGCGCCCGCCGGGATCGCCTCCGGCCGCAGCCCCTCCTCGTCCACCGGGACGCCGACCACCCGCATGCCCGCCCGGAGAAACGCCTGCACCGCGCGCTGGTAGCCGGGCTCTTCGACGGCGACGATGTCGCCTCGCTCGAGCACCGCCGAGGCCAGCTCGACGACTGCGGCGGTCGTGCCGCCGGTGGCCAGCACCGAACCCGCCGCCAGGCCGCGGTGGCGCAGCAGGTGCTCCGACACCGCCGCGCGGTACTCCGGCAGCCCGGCTCGGTGGGCGCGGATCAGCGGGTCCGGGTCGGCCGCGGCGCGCCAGGCCCGCCGCCAGGCCGCGCGGTCCAGCCCGGCCGCCCACGGCGTGCCCGGGCCGAGGTCCAGCAGCGACGGCGGCTCGGCGTCGGGAGCCGGGACAGCGGGCGCCGGCACTTCCGAAGCCGAGAACGACGGCGGCGTCGTCACGTACGTACCGGAGCCGTGCCGCCCGGCGATCCACCCTTCCGCGTGGAGCTGCTCGTAGGCGGCCGACGTCACGGTGCGGCTGACGCCGAGCCGCCCGGCCAGCGCGCGCGTCGACGGCAGCCGGTCGCCGCCGCGCAGGTGCCCGGACGCCGCCGCCTCACGCAGCGCGTCCGCGAGCTGGACGGCGAGCGGCGTGACGGACGCGCGGTCGAGGCTGACCGGGAGCGCGGTGTCGGCGTGGGTCACGGGACCTCCTCAAGTGGACTTCCCAAGTGTACGAGAAGTGGACATTTTCCGATGCCACTGCCGGGCGAGACGCTGATCGCATGCTGTCCACCACGCCCCGCACCACGCTCGGCCGCAAGAAGAACCGGGCCGTCACCGACCGCGCCGTGCTGCACGCCGTCCTGGACGACGGCCTGATCTGCCACCTCGGCGTCGTCCGCGACGGCGTCCCGCTGGTCCTGCCCACCGGCTACGGCCGCGACGGCGACACGCTCTACCTGCACGGCTCCACCGGCGCGTCGAGCCTCCGCACGGCGTCGGAGGACCTCGACGTCTGCGTCACGGTCACGCTGCTCGACGGCATCGTCTACGCGCGCTCGGTGAACAACCACTCGATGAACTACCGCAGCGCGGTGATCCTCGGGAAGGCGAAGCTCGTCACCGGCACCGAAGCCAAGATGCACGGCCTCAAGGTGCTCACCGACCACCTCGCGCCGGGCTCGTGGGACCACGCGCGGGAGGTGAACGCGAAGGAGTTCGCCGCGGTCAGCGTGCTCTCCCTCGACCTCGCCGAAGCGTCGGTGAAGATGCGCGCGGAAGGCCCGGACGACGAGCCGGACGACGTCGGCGCGGACACCGCGTGGGCCGGGGTGCTGCCGGTGCGGACGGTCTTCGGCGAGCCAGAGCCGTCGGCCGACCTCTCCCCCGGCTGGGTGATTCCGCCGCACATCACCGATCGGGGGTAGCACGGTGTCGATCCGCGCGGTCGCCGTTCGTATAGGCGGCGACAGAGGAAGCAAGCGGAAGGAAACCCCGTGCGCGCGATCAGCGTCACCATGAACGTCACCCTCGACGGCGTCGTGCAGAGCCTCGGCCGCCCCGACGAGGACACCCGCGGCGGTTTCACCCACGGCGGCTGGGGCGGCCGCTACCAGGACGAGGTCCTGGGCGAGGAGATGAGCCGGGGCATGGGCAAGCCCGGCGACATGCTGTTCGGCCGCCGCACCTGGGAGGACTTCATCGGCGCGTGGGCCGGGCAGACGGACGGCAACCCGTTCACCACGCACCTGAACGCCGCCACCAAGTACGTCGCTTCGACCACCCTCGACGACGCCGGCAAGTGGCAGAACTCCGTGCTCCTGCGGGGAGACGCGGCGAAGACGGTCGCCGAGCTGAAAGCCACGCCCGGCAACGACCTCTCGGTCATCGGGAGCGCCTCGCTCGTGCACGCGCTGCACGCGGCCGGGCTGATCGACCACTACGCCCTGCTGATCCACCCGCTGGCCCTCGGTGGCGGCCTGCGCCTGTTCGCCGACCCCGCTCCCTACACCGAGTTCACGCTCACCCGCAGCGTCGCGACCACCAAGGGCGTGATCATCGCCTACTACGACCAGGTCACCTCGTCGTGAGTGGTCAGGGCGGTTAGAACCGCCCTAACCACTCACGAGCGGGCCAGCGGGAGCCGGACGGTGAAGGTCGTGCGGCCCGGGGCGGACTCCACCGAGACCGTGCCGCCGTGCGCCGTCACCAGGGACTGCACCACCGACAGCCCGAGCCCGGTGCCGCCGCCCGAGCGGGTGCGCGAGTCGTCGATGCGGAAGAACCGGTCGAAGATCCGCTCCTGGTCGGCCGGGGCAATGGCGCCGGGCCCGGCATCGGTGACCCGCGCGACGGCCTCGGCGCCCTCGACCGTCACCGCGACGTGCACCGCGGTCCCCGGCGGGGTGTGCACGGCCGCGTTGGCCAGCAGGTTGTCGAGCACCTGCCGCAGCCGCAGCGGGTCGGCGTCCACCGCCGCCGCGTCCAGTGACGACGTCAGCGGGTGGTCGGGCCGGCCGGCGGCGAACGCGTCCGCCGCGTCGCCGGCCAGCTCGGCCAGGTCCGTCCGTTCCGGGCGCAACGGCGTCTCGGCCGCCCGCGCGTCGAGGCGGGCCAGCAGCAGGAGGTCGTCGACGAGCACGGTCATCCGCGCCGTCTCCTCGCGGATCTTGCTCAGGTGCGCCTCGCGTTCCGCCGGCTCGTTCGCCGCCGCGTAGCGGAAGAGGTCGGCGTAACCCCGGATCGACGTCAGCGGTGTGCGCAGTTCGTGGGACGCGTCGGCGACGAACCGGCGCAGCCGCTCGTTCGCCTCGGTCTTGGCCGCCAGGGACGTGTCGATGTGGGCCAGCATCACGTTGAACGCCGTCCGCAGCTCCTCCACCTCGACGCCGCCGCCGCTGCCCGACGCGCGCACCGGCAGGGCGGGGTTCGCGGTGAGGTCGTGGGAGGCGATGTCGTGCGCGGTACCGGCCATGTCGGCCAGCGGGCGCAGGCCGCGGCGCAGCACCAGCCGTCCGACGACGACCAGCACGGCCAGCGCGAACGCGAACGCGCCGACCTCGACCCAGACCAGCTGCCGGACCGTCCCGTTGAGATCCCCCTGCGGCGCGGCGCTCAGCAACACCGAATCGGTGTCGACCGGGCAGGCGCGGACCCGGTAGGGCCCGTCGTCGTGCAGGTAGATGTTGCGGGTGACGTCGCCCGAGGCCGCGTCGGCCGCGATCTTCGCGAGCTGCTGGGCGTCGCCGGGCAGCATCCCGCCCGGTTCGGGCGTCGCGACGCCGTCACGCACCGAGTACAGGGCCGAGTACCAGGAGTAGACCGACTGCGGCGAGCCGTGCGTCTCACGCAGCTTCGGCAGCTGGGTGTTCTGGCTCTTGGACAGCTGCTCGTCGAGGCGCCGGTCGAGGTAGCCGTGCATGATGCCGACCGTCGTGACGCCGACGGCGGCGAACACCACCAGGGCGAGCGCGCCGAGGCCGAGCGTGATGCGGGTGCCGAGCCGGGTGCGCTGCCAGGCGCCGTACCACCGGCGGAAGAAGCCCGTCACCGGTTGACCTGACGCACGACGTACCCGACGCCGCGCACGGTGTGGATCAGCGGTTCGCCCGCGCCCGCGTCGATCTTGCGCCGCAGGTGCGAGATGACCAGTTCGACCACATTGGACCGGCCGCCGAAGTCGTACTCCCAGACGTGGTCGAGGATCTGCGCCTTCGTCAGCACCGACGGCGAGCGGCGCATCAGATAGCGCAGAAGCTCGTACTCGGTCGGAGTCAGCTCGGCCGGCGCCCCGTCACCGCGGCGGACCTCGCGGGTGTCCTCGTCCAGCGTCAGATCCCCGACGCGCAGCACGGACCCGCGCGCCGCGGCCGGGAGCGCGGCGCCGGTGCTGCGGCGCAGGACGGCCCGCAGCCGCGCCATCAGCTCCTCCACGGAAAACGGTTTCACCAGGTAGTCGTCACCTCCGCGGGTGAGCCCGGCGATCCGGTCCGCCGTCGCGTCCTTGGCCGTGAGGAACACCACGGGCACCGCGCTGCCGTTCGCGCGCAGCCGGTCGAGGACGGTGAAGCCGTCGAGGTCGGGCAGCATCAGGTCCAGCACCACGATGTCCGGCGCGAACGCCGCCGCCTCGCTCAGCGCGGCCTTGCCGGAGCCGGCCGTGACCGCCTGCCAGCCCTCGTACCGGGCGACGGTGGCGACGAGGTCGGCGATGTGCGGCTCGTCGTCGACGACGAGCAGGCGCACGGGTTCGGAGGGCTGCACCACTCCATCTTCTCCCGGCGCGCGAGCCGGCGGCGACCGGTGGCCCGGGCCGACAGGAACCCGACAGCCGGCACCCAGACTCGCCACAGGCTCGGTGGCGAGGCTGGCCTTCGTGAACCGAACCCGAGGGGGATCCGTGTGACCAGCATGACGCAGACCGCCGAGGCCACGCGCCCGGCGATCCGCCCCCGGATCGCCGCGAAATCCGGCCTTTTCCTCATCCTGGGCGCCAACGTGGCCGCCGCGACCACCCTGTTCGCGCAGGCCGGGCTCTCGCCCAACGTGCTGATCAGCATCGGCAGGCTGGCCGGGCTGTACGGCGCGCTCGCGATGGCGTTCCAGCTGCTGCTGGTGGCCCGGCTGCCCTGGCTGGACCGGCGGATCGGGATGGACCGGCTCACGACGTGGCACCGCTGGACCGGCTTCACGATCCTGTGGACCCTGCTCGCGCACCTGGTCTTCATCGTCTTCGGGTACGCCGAGGTCGAGAACCACGGCGTCGTCGACGAGCTGGTGGACATGGCGAACCAGCTGGAGGGCATCCTGCGCGCGCTGGTCGCGTTCGCGGTGATCCTCATCGTCGGGGCGGCGTCCGCGAAGTTCGCGCGCAAGCGGCTCGCGTACGAGACGTGGCACTTCATCCACCTCTACACCTACGCCGCGGTGTTCCTCGCGTTCACGCACCAGATCGCGCTCGGGACGTCGTTCGCCGGCTCGCCGATGGCGAAGGGCTACTGGTGGACGCTCTGGCTCAGCGCCGGCGCCGCCGTCCTCGCCGGGCGCGTACTGCTCCCGCTGTGGCGGAACCTGCGCCACCGGCTGCGCGTCACCGCGGTGGTTTCCGAGGCCCCGGACGTGGTTTCGGTCTACATGAGCGGCAAGCACCTCGACCGGATGCCGGCCCGCGCCGGCCAGTTCTTCCTGTGGCGGTTCCTCACCAAGGACCGCTGGTACCAGGCCAACCCCTTCTCGCTGTCCGCCGCACCCGACGGCCGCACGCTGCGCCTGACCGCGAAGGCGCTCGGCGACGCCAGCGCGTCGCTGCGCAACCTCCGCATCGGGACGCGGGTGTTCGCCGAAGGCCCGTACGGCGCGTTCACCACGATCCACCAGCGGCGCCCCGACGCCCTGCTCGTGGCGGGCGGCGTCGGCATCACGCCGATCCGCGCGCTGCTGGAGGACATCCAAGGCCACGTCGTCGTGCTGTACCGGGTGCGCACCCAGGCCGACGCGGTACTGCTGCCCGAGCTGAACGAGCTGGCCAAGACCCGCGGCGCGATGGTGAGTGTCCTCACCGGACCCGACCAGGCGGTCGGCCCGCGCGGCACGATGCTCGGCCCGGCGAACCTGCACATGATGGTGCCCGACGTGCACGAGCGCGACGTCTTCGTCTGCGGCCCGCCGGGGATGACGTCGGCCGTGCTGCGCAGCCTGCGGGAGCTGCGCGTGCCCAAGGCCCAGGTCCACGCCGAACGCTTCAGCCTCGCGGCCTAGGGAGACGTCGTCATGAAGAGAACCATCTTCGTCGTCGCGCTGTCGATCGCGGGGTTCATCGCGGTCTGGCGGTTCGAACCCGGGCCGCCGGTGCAGAACGCCGCCGTCGCCCAGGCGCCGCCGGCCGTGGTCGCACCGTCCACATCAGCCGCGCCACCGTCCACTTCGGCCGGCGGGCCGACCGGGGGCACGTCCACCTCCCCCACGACGTCCGCGCCGCCGCCATCGTCCACTCCGGACAGTGCTAACGCGACGGTGACCACGCAGGGCACCGCCGAGTGGAGCACCTACGGGACCGTGCAGGTCCAGGTGACCTTCACCGGTTCCCGGATGGCCGCGATCACCCTGCTGCAGGCGCCGGACGGCGGCCGCGCCCTCACTGCCCTGCCGAAGCTGCAGGAGGAGGCGATCAAGGCGCAGAGCGCGAAGATCGACACGGTGACCGGCGCGACCGAGACGAGCGAGTCGTACAAGACGTCGCTGCAGGCCGCCATCGACGCCCGGGGCAACCGATGACGAACCGCGTGGAACAGGTGATGGGCCTGCCGATCTCCCTCGACCTGCGGGACGACGGCGATTTCGCCGAGGTCGTCGACGACGTCTTCGCGTGGTTCCGCGACGTCGACGCCAGGTTCAGCCCGTTCAAGCAGGACAGCGAGGTCAGCCGTTACGACCGCGGCGAGCTGCCGGCCGAGGACCTGAGCGACGACCTGATCGAGGTGCTGGAGCTCTGCGCGTACTACGAGCAGCTCTCCGGCGGCGCGTTCCGGGCGCGGCTGCCCGGCCGCGGCCTCGACCCGTGCGCGGTGGTGAAGGGCTGGGCGGTGCAGCGCGCCGCCGACATGCTCAAGGCCGAAGGCGCGACGACGTTCTGCCTCAACGCGGGCGGCGACGTCGTCACCGCCGGCGAACCCGAACCCGGGCGGCCGTGGCGGGTCGGCGTGCGCCACCCCGAGCAGCCCCTGGCCGTGTGCGCGGTGCTGGAGTCGCGCAACGGCGCCATCGCGACGTCGGCGGCCTACGAGCGCGGCTCGCACATCCTCGACGGCCGCGACGGCACGCCGGCGACCGGCCTGATGAGCGTCACGGTGGTGGCCGGGGACCTGGTCACCGCGGACGCGCTGGCCACGGCGGCGTTCGCGATGGGCGCCGAGGGCATCACGTGGGCGGCGGACCGGCCGGGCTGCGAGATCCTCATCGTCGACGACAGCCGCCGGATGCACCGGACCGCGGGGCTCCTCCTGGCTTCCTGACCGCATCCGCCAAAACCGGTCGCACCGGCACGGCCGCTCGGCCAGACTCTGCGCATGCCTTCCGCCGTGCTGAACGTGTCCGTCGACTGCGCCGACCCGTACACCCTTTGCCAGTTCTGGAGCCAGGTCACCGGGAAACCGATCCCGGACGGCGACCACCCGGGTGACGACGAGGTCGGCATCGAGCTGTCCGACGGCACCGCCCTGCTGTTCCTGAAAGTGCCCGAACCGAAGACGGTCAAGAACCGCCTGCACCTGTGCCTGCAACCGGACGTCCCGCGTGACGAAGAGGTCACGCGCCTGATCGGGCTGGGCGCCACGCTCGTCCACGACCGGCGCAACGACGACGGCACCGGCTGGGCCGTGCTCGCCGACCCCGAGGGCAACGAGTTCTGCGTGCTGCGCAGCAAGGCCGAGCGCGCGACGACGCCGTGACGGACTCGTTCACGATCAATAAGGCCAACTGGGACGAGCGCGCGCCGCTGCACGCGGCGTCGCCGGACTACAACTTCGCCGGCTTCGCCGCGGATCCGGCGTACCTGAGCGCCGTCGTGCGGTTCGACCGGCCGCGGCTGGGTGACATCGCGGGGTTGCGCGGCGTGCACCTGCAGTGCCACCTCGGCACGGACACGGTGTCGCTGTCGCGGCTGGGCGCGCGGATGTCCGGGGTGGACTTCTCGGGCGCGGCGCTGGCCGAGGCCCGGCGGCTGGCCGAGGCCGCGGGTGCGGACGTCGACTACCACGAAGCCAACGTCTACGACGCCGTCTCCGTGCTGGGCGCGGAGACCTTCGACCTGGTCTACACCGGGATCGGCGCGCTGTGCTGGCTGCCTTCGGTGACGCGCTGGGCCGAGGTCGTCGCGGGCCTGCTGCGGCCGGGCGGGCGGCTGTTCATCCGCGAAGGGCACCCGATGCTGGGCACGCTGGACGAGACGGTGGACCCGGCGGTGCCGCGGTACCCATACTTCGAGCACGCCGAGCCGCTCGTGTTCGACGAGCCGGGCACCTACGTCCGGGTCGACGGCGAACTGACCTCGACGGTGACCCACGAGTGGGCCCATTCGCTGGGCGAGGTCGTCACGGCGCTGCTGGCCAACGGGCTCACGCTGACCGGGCTCACCGAGCACGACAGCGTGCCGTGGAACGCCGTCCCGGGCCAGATGGCGCACGACGAGGCCGTCGACGAGTGGCGGATGAAGGACACGCCCCAGCGGATCGCGGCGAGCTACACGCTCCAGGCCGTCAAATGACCCTGATCGCGGTCGCCACCCTGGGCGGCACCATCTCGATGGCCCCTTCGAGCGGTTCCGGCGGCGCGGTGCCGCGGTTCGGCGCCGCGGAGCTGCTCGCCGGGCTCGGCGACCTGCCGTTCGAGGTGCGGGCGGAGACGCTGGCCGGCATCGGCAGCGCGTCGATGGACTTCGCGACGCTGCTGCGCTGCCGCGACTGGGGGCTGGTGCAGGAAGCCGACGGGTTCGTGGTCGTCCAGGGCACCGACACCCTCGAGGAGACGGCGTACTTCCTGGACCTGTGCTGGCCGTCGGAGATCCCGGTGGTCGTCACTGGCGCGATGCGCAACGCGGGCCTGCTCAGCCCGGACGGCCCGGCGAACCTGCGCAACGCCTTGACAATCGCGGCCGATCCCCGCGGCCGGGGGCGTGGCGCGATGGTGACGCTGAACGACGACGTCCACGCGGCGCGGTGGGTCCGGAAAGGGCATTCGAGCCACCTGGAAGCGTTTTCGTCGGCGCCCGCGGGCCCGCTCGGCATGGTCGTCGAGCAGGCGGTGCACTGGTTCCACCCGTCGCCGCCCCGGCCGCCGGTGCTCTCCGGCGACGACTTCACCGGGCTGGTACCGGTGGTCGAGTCCGGCCTGGACGATTCGGGCGCGGTGCTGGACCTGGTCGCGGCGGATCCGCGCGTGCGCGGGGTGGTGCTGGCCGCGACGGGCGCCGGACACGTCTCGGGCGGCACGGCCGACGTCGTCGAGCGGCTGGTTTCGCGGCTGCCGGTGGTGGTCGCGTCCCGGACGGGTGCCGGGCCGACGCTGCGCTCGACGTACGGCTTCCGCGGTTCGGAGTCGAGCCTGATCGCGATGGGCGCGACGATGGCGGGCTGGCTGGACGCCCGCAAGTCCCGCATCCTGCTGCACACGCTCCTGGCGACCGGCGCCGACCGCCCCCGCATCGAGCAGGAGTTCCGCCTGCGCGGCGACCTCGACTGACGCCGGCCAAGTGCCGTGAAGGCCTCCTTGAGGGACTCTGAGTCCCTCAAGGAGGCCTTCACGGCAGGTCAGTCGCGGACGGGGCCGTTCAGCGGGTCCAGGTGGTACGAGCGCATCGCGCGGCCCGCGTCGCGGTAGACGTGGAGCGAGACCGCCGGGTCCGGGCCTTCGTTGCGGACCTCGTGCACGTAGCCGGGGCCGAACACCCGTGACTGCCCGGCCGCGAGCGCGTGCAGCTCGGTGATCGCGCGGCCGTCCGGCGCGCGGCGGGCGACCGCCTCGGTCAGGTGGCCGCTGACGACGGTGAACGCGCCGCCGGCGACCGCGTGGTCGTGCAGGTCGGTGCGCTGGCCCGGCAGCCAGCTCATCAGCCACACCTCTTGCTGCTCGTCCTTCGAGACGAGCGCCGCGAAGCGCTCCTCCGGGTCGTAGCGCAGCAGGTGCTTCCAACGGTCGCGATCGGCGGCGACCTCCAGCGCGACGCGCACGGGGTGGCGCAGCGCGGGGTTCTCGGGACGCAGCAGGGTGTTGTCCGGGACGGCGAACATGAGGGTCCTCACAGAAGAAAAGGGGTGTCGAGCTGGGCCGGGGCGGGGTTCACCGACAACAGCGACACGCGCACACGACGGCGCGGAGGTCGTGACGACCCCGCGGCTCGATCATGGTGTGCGCGAACATGGCGCTCAGAGTTCCAGCCGCCCGGAGGCCGGTCAAGCGGCTCTCAGCATCCGGGCGGTACGTCACGCCCGGCCGGTCAGGACCACTCGTGTTTCTGGGAGCGGCCCAGGAGTTCGGCGCCGGCCTGGCGCGGGTCGACGCCCTCGTGGCAGACGCGGTGCATCGCGTCCGTGATCGGCATGTCGACACCGACGCTGTGGGCCAGCGCCCGGATCGACGAGCACGACATGACGCCCTCGGCGACCTGTCCGCCGGCGGCGGCCTGGGCCTGCTCCAGCGTGTCGCCGCGGCCGAGGCGCTCCCCGAACGTCCGGTTGCGGGAAAGCGGCGACGAGCACGTCGCGACCAGGTCGCCGACCCCGGCGAGCCCGGCGAACGTCAGCGGGTCGGCGCCGAGCTTCGCGCCGAGCCGGGCCATCTCGGCCAGGCCGCGGGTGATCAGTGTCGCCATGGTGTTCGTGCCGAGGCCGAGGCCCGCGGCCATCCCGGTGCTCAGCGCGATGACGTTCTTGCACGCCCCGCCCAGCTCGCAGCCGACGACGTCGGTGTTGGTGTAGGGCCGGAAGTAGGAGTTGGCGCTGGCGCGCTGGATCGCCACCGCGCGCTCGTGGTCGGCGCAGGCGAGCACCGACGCGGCCGGCTGCCCGGCGGCGATCTCCTTGGACAGGTTCGGCCCGGTGACGACCACGACCTCGCCGGCCGGGACCCCGACGATCTCGGCGATCACCTCGCTCATCCGCTTGAGCGTGCCGAGTTCGACGCCCTTGGCGAGGCTGACGAGGATCGTGTCGGCCGGCAGCAGGGTGCGCCACTCCGAGAGGTTCGCCCGCAGGCTCTGGCTGGGCACGCCCAGCACCACGGCCTCGGCGCCGTCGAGGGCCTCGGCCGGGTCGGTGGTCGCCGTGATGGTGTCCGGCAGGTCGATCCCGGGCAGGTACGCGGAGTTGGCGTGGCGCTCGCGGATGTCCGCGGCGACCTGCTCGCGGCGCGCCCACATCGTGACGTCGCGCCCGGCGTCGCCGAGCACCTTCGCGAAGGCGGTGCCCCACGAACCGGCGCCGAGCACAGTGACCCGCTGGACGTCGGCGCGCATCAGGCGGGATCCCCCGGCTTCGCCACCGGCGGCTCCTCGTGCCGGACCTCGCCGAGCAGGCGGGTCACGTCGTCCATCATCACCTTCGTGACTTCGCGCAGCTTCGACGCGCTGCGCGTGTTGCCGCCGCGGTAGGCGGACAGGTCGAGCGGGTCGCCGACGAAGTGCGTGACGGTCTTGCGCGGGAACGGCGTGAACTTCTTCGTGTAGCCGTTGAAGATCTGGCTGGTGCCCCAGCGCGCGATCGGGATCACCGGGACGTCGTTCTGCAGCGCGAGCCGGGCGGCGCCGGTGAAGGACTCCTTCGGCCAGCCGGCCGGGTCCTTGGTGATGGTGCCCTCGGGGTAGATCACGACGAGCTTCCCCTGCTGGAGGGCGTCGTGCGCGGCCTTGAGACTGTCCCCGGCGGCGGCCGAGCCGCGCGAGACGGGGATCTGCCCGGCGCCGACGAAGATCTTCCCGAAGATCGGCGTCCGGGTCAGCGACTCCTTGCCGAGGAAGCGCGGCACCCGCTTCTGGCGGTGCACGAACACGGCGTCGACGACGGGATCGAGGTGCGAGATGTGGTTCATCACGAGCAGCGCGGGCCCTTGGCGCGGGATCTTCTCGTTCCCGACGTACACCCGCCGCCCGATCCCGGTCACCGGATAGAACAGTACGGCGGCGAGTCCCACCCAGAAGCCGCCCTTTTCACGCCGGGCCACAGTCTTCCTCCTCCACAGCTCACGTCCGCCCTTGATCCTGCCGCGCCGGGGTCGGAGCGGTCCAGGGAGGGTGGCTGACGGCGCGCACCCCCAGGTGGAACGCCCCTGCTCCGGCCCGAACGCCCTCGGCCCGGCCCGCCCCAGCCGGGTCGGCCGGGGTGGGCCGGGTCGGCCAGGGTGGGCCGGGGTGGGGCGGGTCGGCCGGGGTGGGGCGGGTCGGCCGGGGTGGGGCGGGTCGGCCGGGGTGGGGCGGGTCGGCCGGGGTGGGGCGAGGCGGGGCGTACTGGCCGGGATGGGTGGCGGCAGCAGGGCAAGTCGGCTCGGTTGAACGGCCTCCCGAGGCGGCCGAGCCGGGGCAGGGCCGAGTCCGGTCGGGTCGGGACCGAGTCGGGCCGGGCCCGAGCCGGGTCGGGTCGAGTCGGGTCGGGTCGGGTCGAGTCGGGGCCGGGTTGGGGTTGGGCTGGCCCAATCCCGGCGGGCTGGGCCGAGTCGAGCCGGCCTGGGCTGGACTGGGTCGGGCCGGCCTGGGCTGGACTGGGCCGAGTCGGGCCGCCTGGGCTGGACTGGGTCGGGCCGGCCTGGGCCGGGCTGGGCCGAGTCGGGCCGGCCTGGGCTGGGCTGGGTCGGTCGGCGCGGGCGCGAGCAGTACGCGGAGCACGGTGGTCCACACCTGGCGCGGCCGGACGGGCTCGGGGGTCGTGAGTGTTCAGGGCGGTTCTAACCGCCCTGAACACTCACGACCAGCCGCGGCAGACCCGGGACAGCGGCTCTGGGCCGCCCGGCCATCCCAGGGCGGGGCGGTCCACCCCGACAAGCCCGCCCGCCGGCCTCCGGAGTTGTCCACAACGTGGCCCACCTGTGGACAACCTCCCCGTCGGCGCCCGAGGCGGCCGGCTTTGGGGTAAAGATGGACGGGTGGACGTGGACCTGGTCGTGCCGATGAAACACCCCCGCGACGGGAAGTCGCGGCTGCGTGGCGCCGTGGAACGGGAGCGGCATCCCAGGCTGGTGCTGGCGCTCGCCGCCGACACGCTCGCCGCCGTGGTCGCCACCGCTCGGGTGCGGCGGGTGCTGCTCGTCGCCGCCGATCCCGAGGCCGTCGCGGAACTCCGGGACCTCGGGATCGAGATCGTCGGGGAAGGCGACCTGGGAGCGGGCAGAACAGAACGCACCCTCAACGCCGCCTTCCGGCTCGGGGCCGAGCTGCTCCGGAAAGACGACCCGACGGCCGTCGTCGGGGCGCTGCAGGCCGACCTTCCCGCCCTGCGTGCGGGCGATCTTTCGGCCGCGCTCGGCGAGGCCGCGGGGCGGCGGGCCTTCGTCGCCGATCGGCAGGGCACCGGCACCACGCTGCTGCTGTCCGCCCCCGGCGCGCCGCTGGACCCGCGGTTCGGGCCCGGCTCGGCGCGGGCGCACGGGGCTTCCGGGGCCGTCCGGCTCGGGGGTGAGCTGCCGTCGCTGCGCAGTGACGTCGACACGCCCGAAGACCTCGCCCATGTCCGGCGCCTCGGTGTCGGGAAACACACCGCCGCCCGGCTCGGGGAACCCTGCGCCGCACCCGGTTGAGCTGTTCATCTGACCTTCACCGCGACCGGAGCAAATCCGCGTGGCTTAGTGAAGAATGGGTTCCGTGAGCACAGACGACGGCAGCACACCCGCACCGCGGAGGCGACGGAACACGACGACCGGGTCCTCGGAAACACCGAAGGAAGCACCCAAGAAGGCCGCCGAGAAGACCACCGCGGCCAAACCCGCGGCGGTCAAGAAGGTCCCGTCGAAGTCCACCGCGCGCGACACCGCGGCCCGTGCCACCGCCGGCAAGGCCCGAGTCCGCAAGAGCACACCCGCCGCGTCGACGCCCCGCCGCCGCAGCTCCGCGCAGGGCAACCCGCGCGGGGCCGAGGAGTTCCGTGCTGTCCCGTCGGCGCCGCCGGCCGTCACCTCCGCGCCGACCGCGGCCGAGACGCTGCCGGACGACCGGTACTTCAACCGCGAGCTGTCGTGGCAGGACTTCAACGCCCGCGTGCTCGCCCTGGCCGAGGACGAGTCGCAGCCGCTGCTCGAACGGACGAAGTTCCTCGCGATCTTCGCGTCCAATCTGGACGAGTTCTACATGGTCCGCGTCGCCGGCCTGAAGCGCCGCGACGAGACCGGCCTGCTGGTGCGCAGCGCGGACGGGCTCACCCCGCGCGAGCAGCTCGACTACATCTCCAAGCGCAACCAGGACCTGGTCGAGCGGCAGACCGGCGCGTTCGAGAAGCACCTGCGTCCGCAGCTGGCCGAGCACGACATCCGGATCGTCGGCTGGGCCGACCTCACCGGCGCCGACCAGCTGCGCCTGTCGAGCTACTTCTCCGAGCAGATCTTCCCGGTGCTGACGCCGCTGGCCGTCGACCCGGCGCACCCGTTCCCGTACATCTCCGGCCTGTCGCTCAACCTCGCGGTCACGGTCCGGGACCCGGAGGGCGGCACCGAGCGGTTCGCCCGGGTGAAGGTGCCGAGCAACGTGCCGCGGCTGATGCGCGTCGAAAACGAGCGGACCAGCCGGACCGCGACCTTCCTGCCCCTGGAAGAGCTGATCGCGGCGCACCTCGGCGAGCTGTTCACCGGCATGGACGTCACCGAGCACCACGTCTTCCGCGTCACCCGCAACGCCGACTTCGAGGTCGACGAAGACCGGGACGAGGACCTGCTGCAGGCCCTCGAGCGCGAGCTGGCGCAGCGCCGGTTCGGCCCGCCGGTGCGCCTCGAGGTCGCGCTGGACATGAGCGAGCACATGCTCGAGCTGCTGCTGCGCGAGCTGGACGTCGACCCGGCGGACGTCGTCGAGGTCCCCGGCCTGCTGGACCTGACCTGCCTGCACCAGCTGTCCGGGGTGGACCGCAAGGAGCTCAAGGACCGGCCGTTCGTGCCGGCGACGCACCCGGCGTTCGGCGAGCGCGAGACGCCGAAGAGCGTCTTCGCCACGCTGCGCGAGGGTGACGTGCTGGTGCACCACCCGTACGACTCCTTCTCCACGAGCGTGCAGCGGTTCATCGAGCAGGCCGCGGCCGACTCGAAGGTCCTCGCGATCAAGCAGACGCTGTACCGGACCTCGGGCGACTCGCCGATCGTCGACGCGCTGATCGACGCCGCGGAGGCGGGCAAGCAGGTCGTCGCGCTGGTCGAGATCAAGGCCCGGTTCGACGAGCAGGCCAACATCACCTGGGCGCGGACGCTGGAGCGCGCGGGCGTGCACGTCGTGTACGGCCTGGTCGGGCTGAAGACGCACTGCAAGGTGTCGATGATCGTGCGCCAGGAGGGCTCGACCATCCGCCGCTACTGCCACATCGGCACCGGCAACTACAACCCGAAGACCGCGCGGCTCTACGAGGACATCGGCCTGTTCACCGCCGACCCGAGCATCGGCGCCGACGTCACCGACCTGTTCAACGTGCTGACCGGCTACTCCCGGCAGGACACCTACCGGACGATACTGACGTCGCCGCACGGCATCCGCCGCGGCATCGTGCGCGCGATCGGCGAGGAGATCGAGCTGGCCCGGGCCGGGCAGCAGGCCGGGATCCGGATCAAGTGCAACTCGCTCGTCGACGAGCAGGTCATCGACGCGCTCTACCACGCGTCGCAGGCCGGTGTGCCGGTCGAGATCGTGGTGCGCGGGATCTGCACGCTCAAGCCCGGCGTCGAAGGCCTGTCCGAGAACATCCACGTCCGGTCGATCCTCGGCCGGTTCCTGGAGCACTCGCGGATCTTCAACTTCCGCGCCGGCGGCACGCACTGGATCGGCAGCGCGGACATGATGCACCGCAACCTGGACCGGCGGATCGAGGCGCTGGTGCGGGTCAAGGACCCGAAGCTGACGCGCCAGCTCGACGACATCTTCGACTCGGCGCTCGACCCGGCGACCCGCTGCTGGGTGCTCACCGCGAGCGGCGAGTGGTCGCCGTTCCCGGCGGACGGTTCGCGCGTGCGGGACCACCAGCTCGAGCTCGCCAAGCTGCACGGGGCCGCCGGATGACCGAAGAGGTACGGGCGGCCGGCGCGGTGTTGTGGCGCCTCGCCGGAGGGGCGACCGAGGTCGCCCTGGTCCACCGCCCGCGGTACGACGACTGGTCGCTGCCGAAGGGAAAGCTCGACGCCGGCGAGACGACGGCCGAGGCCGCTGTGCGGGAGGTCCGGGAAGAGACCGGTTTCCGCGCGGTGCTGGGCCGGTACCTGACCCGGACGTCCTACCGGGTGCCCGCGAAGCGCGGGTCCGGGACGGTGCCGAAGACCGTCGACTACTTCAGTGCGGAAGCCGTCTCCGGTGCGTTCGAGGAGAACGACGAAGTCGACGAGCTGCGCTGGCTCGAACCGACCGTCGCGGAGAAACTGCTGACGCGGCACGAGGACGTCCGCGTGCTGCGCGCGTTCTGCGAGCTGCCGGTCGGGCTGACGACGCTGCTGCTGGTGCGGCACGCGAAAGCCGGCAAGCGTGACGGCTGGAACGGCGACGACGACCTCCGGCCGCTGTCGGAAGCCGGCCTGCGGCAGGCCGCGGGGCTGCGGCGGGTGCTGGCGTTGTCCGCCCCGGACCGGGTGCTGTCGGCGCCGCGGCTGCGGTGCGTCCAGACCGTGCACGGGATCGCCGAGGACATCGGCGCCGAGGTGCGGCACGAGCCGCTGCTGTCCGAAGAGGGCTACTGGCCGGATCCGGTGCTGGGCGTCGCGCGGCTGCTGGCGATCGCCGGTGACGGCGGCACGCCGGTGGTGGCGAGCCAGGGCGGCGTGATCCCGGACCTGGTGAGCGCGCTGGCCGACCGCGACGGCGTCGAGCTGAGCGCGGCGCGCGGCGGTGTGGTGCCGAGCAAGAAGGGCTCGTTCTGGGCCTTGTCGTTCCGCCCGCCGACGGCCGGAACCGGCCCGGTCCTGGTGGCGGCGGACTACCACCCGAGCGCGTTGCCCGCCCCGGCTCCCAGCCGGCACTAGCCCGAGCGCCCCACTGTGGCGTTCGGTGCGTCCGACGCACCCATGGGAGCGGGCGAACTCGTCGAAGACAGCGCCGTGACAGTGGATGCCGGTGTACTGGTCCCGGTCCCCGCTGGGCCGCGCCGGGCTAGGGGTACGGCGCGTCCTTCGCCGGGGGCTCTTCTGGTGGCACCGTGGCCAGCAGTGCCTGGATCTCCGGGATGCGGGGATCTCCGAGGCGCTGGCTGGCGGCCAGCGCCTCGGCCCAGTGGCCGCCGGCCTCGCGCGTCCGGCCCGCGTGGTGTTTGAGCCGGCCCAGGGTGATCTGGACGTCGATGGTGCCGTAGTCGGCGTTGAGCTCCTTCAGTTCGGCGAGCGCGTCGAGCCCGGCCTTCTCCGCTTCGTCGTGCCGGCCGGCGCCTTCGAGCGCTTCGGCGACGTTCCCGAGGGCCAGCGCCGCGTGGTAGCGGTCGCCGAGGTCGGCGAAGGCGACGCGGGCGGCGAGGGCGGCTTCGGCGGCGTGGTCGTAGTCGTGCAGGCCGATGCGGCTCGCGCTGACGTTGAGCAGCGCGTGCGGGACGAACGTGCGCTGGCCGCGGTCGCGCGCGAGGTCGACGGCCTTGAGGGCGTAGCGCTCGGCTTCCGCGTACTCCGCGCGGACGTAGTAGGCGCCGGACAGGTTGGACAGGATCGCGACGGTCAGCGCCGTGCCGTTCCCGGTTTCGGACGCGGTCCGCGCTTCCTCCAGCGCTTCGAGGGCCTTGTCGGGCTGGAGGGTGCGCAGGTAGGCCGAGCCGAGGTTGTTGGCGCTGTACTGGAGACCGGTGTTGTCGCCGGCGTCGCGGGTGGCGGCGACGGCGATGCCGGCCGTCGCGATCCAGTCCTCGCGGTCGTGGCGTTCGGCGAAGAACCCGCGCAGCAGCCACGCGAGCTTCCACGCGTGGGCGACCCAGCCGTGGTGGGCGGCGACGCCGACGAGCGCGGTCAGCGCCGGGCGTTCGGCGGTGTACCAGGCGATCGTGTCCTCGTGCTGGGCGAACCGGACGGGCGGCAGCGGCACCGGGTCGAGGGTGATGTCGTCGGTGAGCAGGTCGGGCCGGACCAGCTTGTTGGCCTCGGCGACGCCGGCGAGGTACCAGTCGACGAGCCGCCGCAGCGCCGCCTCCCGTTCCGGCGCCGTCGTTTCCGTCTCGACGAGCTCACCGGCGTAGACGCGCAGGAGGTCGTGGAACTGGTAGCGGTCGGTGCTGGGCTGGTTGAGCAGGTGCGCGGCGGCGAGCTGGTCGGCGAGCTCACGCGCTTCGCGCAGGCCGGCGCCGGCGAGCGCGGCGGCCGAGGACAGGCTGAAGGCCAGGCCGGGGTGCAGGCCCAGCAGCCGGAAGAACCGCGCGGCGGCCGGACGCAACGCCTTGTAGGACCAGGAGAACGCGACGCGCAGGTCGGTGCCGGCGTCCTGCGGGTCGCGCAGGGTGTCGAGCCGCAGCTTCTGGTCGCGCAGCTCCTCGACGATCCCGGCCAGCGAAACGCCGGAGAAGCGGGACGCGCGTTCGCCCGCCAGCGCCAGCGCCAGCGGAAGGCGGCCGCAGAGCTGGACGAGCTCCGCGACGGCCCCGGGTTCGGCGGCGATGCGCTGCGGCCCGACGCTCCCCGCGAGCAGCGCTTCGGCGTCACGGTCGTCGAAGGAGCGCAGGGCGATGCGGCGCGCGCCGTCGCGGGCGACCAGGCCGCGCAGCTGGTTGCGGCTGGTCACGACGACGAGGTTGCCGGCGCCGGGCAGCAGCGGGCGGACCTGGTCGGCGTCGCGGGCGTTGTCGAGCAGCATCAACGTGCGGCTGCCGGCCAGCCGGCTGCGCAGCAGGCCGGAGCGTTCCTCCACTGTGGAAGGCCACGTCTCGGGCGGGACGCCGAGCGCGCGCAGGAAGCCGGCCAGCGCCGTCTCCGGTGTGACGGGGGTGCCCGCGGAGTGCCCCCGCAGGTCGAGGAACAGCTGGCCGCCGGGGAAGCGGTCGCGGACGCGGTGGGACCAGTGCACGGCCAGCGACGTCTTGCCGACACCGGCGGTGCCTTCGATGACGACGATGCCCGACGCGCCGCCCGGCGGGAGCCGGTCCAGCTCGGCGAGTTCGGTACCGCGGCCGGTGAAGCCGGCGACGTCGAAGGGCAGCTGACGCGGGACTTCGGTGCGGGCGGCGGGTTCGGCGTCGGCGGCGAGCAGCTCGGCGTGCAGGCGGCGCAGGTCCTCACCGGGCTCGACGCCGAGCTCGTCGGCCAGCAACGCGCGGAGCCCGGCGTAGCGGGACAGTGCTTCGGCGCGGCGCCCGGACCGGGCGAGGACCCGGACCAGCCGTTCCCACAAGGATTCCCGCAGCGGGTGCTGCGAGACGAGGTCGGTGAGCTCGGCGATGAGCCGCGCGTCCGGGACGAGCCCGCCGTCGAGGTCGATCCGCTGCTCGACGGCGAACAGGTACCGCTCGGTCAGCAGCGGCCCCCATTCGGCCGTCAGGGTGGGCGATCCGACGCCTTCGAGCGGGGCGCCGCCCCAGCCGTCGAGGGCGGTGGTGAGCAGGGTGCGGCGGTGCGCGGGTTCGGTGGTGGCCGCGGCCTGGTCCAGGGTGCGCAGGAAGCGCAGGGCGTCCACCCGGGACGGGTCCACGACCAGCCGGTACCCCTCCGGCTCGGTGACGACGGTGTCCTCGCCGCACAGGCGGCGCAGGCGCATCACGTACGTCTGCAGGCTCCCCCGGATGTGCGCGGGCGGCGCTTCGCCCCAGACGCCGCGCGCGAGGGTGTCGATCGAGACCAGGCGGCCCGCGGCCAGCGCGAGCGTCGCGAGCAGCGCGCGCTGGCGGGAACTGGTGAGCAGGACCGGCGAACCGTCGACGAGCACCTGGAAGGACCCGAGAAGCCGGATGTCGATGGTGGTCGCCCCCAGGTTCGCCTAGCGCGGCTGCCGGGCCCGCCCGACGCGGGTTCCGAGAAAGGCAGCGTGGCATCACTCGGCCGGGCGCTCAAGCGACTTGACGAAATTGGGCGGAACCGGTCCCGGCGCTGCGGGAGTCGCCCGAGTGGCGGTGTGCGGGTTCCTTTCGGGAAAGGAGAGCTCGCCGTGAGTAACTCTTACGGTACACGCGAATACGGCTCACGTTTCCGAGGCGCCGGCTCGCGTACCGGAGGGGTCGGTTCGCGCGCCCGGACTGTCGGCTCGCGTACCGGAGGGGTCGGTTCGCGTACCGGAGGGGTCGGCTCACGCACCCGGACAGTCGGTTCGCGTACAGGAAGGGTCGGCTCGCGCGCCTGGACAGTCGGCTCGCGTACCGGAAGGGTCGGCTCGCGCACCCGGACAGTCGGCTCGCGTACCGGAAGGGTCGGCTCGCGCACCTGGACAGTCGGCTCGCGTACCGGAGGGGTCGGCTCGCGTACCTGGACGGTCGACTCACGCTTCCGGACGGTCGGTTCGCATACCGGAGGGTCGTTCGCGTACTCGGGCAGTGGCTCGCATGCCGAAAGAGTCGTTCGGTTGCCCGGAGGGTCGGTTCGTGAGCCGCCCTCCGGGTACGTGAGTCGACTCCTGGGTACGTGAGCCGACCGTCCGGGGCGGGATTGCTTCTGGCGCACCGGGGTGTGAAACAGGCAGGGCCCCGCGCTCGGCTGCGCGGGGCCCTGCCTGGGAAAACTCCACCGGGTGGGGGTCAGCTCTTCTTGGCCGCGGTCGACGTCCGCCTGGCCGGAGCCTTCGCCGCGGTCGTCTTCGCCGCGGTCGTCTTCGCCGCGGTCGTCTTGGCCGCGGTCGTCTTCGCGGCCGTGGTCGTCTTGGCCGGCGTGGTCTTGGCCGCCGTGGTGCGGGTGGCGGCGGGCTTGCGGGCCGTGGTCGTCTTCGCCGCTGTCGTCTTCGGGGCCGCCTTTGCCCGCGTGGTGGTCGCCTTGGCGGGTGCGGCCTTGGCGGCCGTCGCCTTGGCCGCGGCGGGCTTCGCCGCGGTGCGGGTCGTGGCCGGCTTCGCCGTGGTGGCGCGCGTGCGGGTGGCCGTCGCGCGGGCGGTGGCGGGTTTCGCCGCGGCCGCGCGGGGCGTGGTGGCCCGGGTACTGGTGGTCTTGGCCGGCGCGGACGCCTTGGCCACGGCCGCACGCGTGGTCGTGGCGGCCGCCGTGGCGCGCTTGACCGGCGTGGCCTTGGCCAGCTTCTTCGCGCCGGAAATGACGTCCTTGAAGGTCGTCCCCGCACGGAAAGCGGGCACATTGGTCTTCTTCACGCGGACGGCTTCGCCGGTGCGCGGGTTGCGCGCGGTGCGAGCGGCGCGGGCGCGCTTCTCGAACACGCCGAAGCCGGTGATGTTCACCTTCTCGCCCTTGTTGACCGTCCGGATGATGATGTCGACCAGACCGTCAACGGCTTGCGAAGCCACCTTCTTGTCGCCCAGACGCTCCGTCAGGGCCTCGATCAGCTGGGCTTTGTTGGCCATCCAGTCCTCCAGGAAGGAAGTACCCCGTCCACGGCCGCGCCGGCCGACTAGCGACACGGTATTACCAACGCAGCGCAAATTCCAGACGTCCCGCGGGCCCTTTCCCTTGCCCCGGGGTGGGTTCCGCCGCGCGGAAGTGACCTTCGGGCATCCGTTCGCCGGATCATGAAAAAGGCGGGATCCCTTGCTGGGCAAGGGATCCCGCCTTCGGTCCGGGCTAGCCGGCGGCGATCGGCGTGGTCGTCGGCTTCCACGACGGACGGGTCGTCTCGAAGCCGTCGATCTCACCGGCATGGCGCAACGTGAGAGCGATGTCGTCGAGTCCTTCGAGCAGCCGCCAGCGGACGTAGTCGTCGATCTGGAACGGCGCGGTGAAGTCCTTGGCCCGCACGGTCTTGGTCTCGAGGTCCACCGTGACCTCGGTGCCGGGCTCGTTTTCGAGCAGCTTCCAGAGCAGTTCGACGTCGTGCTGCTCGCACTGGGCGGCCACCAGGCCGCCCTTGCCGGAGTTGCCGCGGAAGATGTCGGCGAAGCGGGCGGAGATGACGGCCCGGAAGCCGTAGTCCATCAGCGCCCAGACGGCGTGTTCGCGGGAGGAACCGGTGCCGAAGTCCGGTCCGGCGACGAGCACGCTGCCGGCGTTGAACGGCTCCTGGTTGAGGATGAACTCCTCGTCGCCGCGCCAGGCGGCGAACAGGCCGTCCTCGAAGCCGGTCCGGGTGACCCGCTTGAGGTAGACCGCCGGGATGATCTGGTCGGTGTCCACGTTGGACCGGCGCAGCGGGACGCCGACGCCGGTGTGCTGGGTGAACGGTTCCATGGTGGGAGCTCCTCTCGGGAGATCGGCAGTGGTCAGCGGGTGGCGGTGACGAGGTCTTCCGGCGACGACAGCGTGCCGCGCACGGCCGTCGCGGCGGCGACCAGCGGCGAGACCAGGTGCGTCCGGCCGCCCTTGCCCTGCCGGCCCTCGAAGTTGCGGTTCGACGTCGACGCGCTGCGCTCGCCCGGCTTCAGCTGGTCCGGGTTCATGCCCAGGCACATCGAGCAGCCGGCCTGGCGCCACTCGGCGCCCGCCTCCGTGAAGACCGTGTCCAGGCCCTCCTCCTCGGCGGCCTTGCGCACCCGCATCGAGCCGGGCACGACCAGCATCCGGACCGACTCCGCCACCTTGCGCCCGCGCAGCACCTCGGCCGCGGCCCGCAGGTCCTCGATCCGGCCGTTGGTGCAGGAGCCGAGGAAGACGGTGTCGACCGAGATCTCGCGCAGCGGCGTCCCGGGCTTCAAGTCCATGTAGGACAAGGCCTTCTCGGCGGCGACGCGGTCGTTCTCGTCCGGGATCTGCTCCGGGTCGGGCACCTCGGCGCTCAGCGGGAGGCCCTGGCCGGGGTTGGTGCCCCAGGTCACGAACGGCGTCAGCGCGCTCGCGTCGAGGTGCACCTCCTCGTCGAACTCCGCGCCGTCGTCGGTGCGCAGCTGCCGCCAGTTTTCGACCGCGGCGTCCCAATCGGCGCCCTTCGGCGAGTGCGGGCGGCCCTTCAGGTACTCGAACGTCGTCTCGTCCGGGGCGATCATCCCGGCGCGGGCGCCGGCCTCGATCGACATGTTGCAGACGGTCATCCGGGCTTCCATCGACAGCGCTTCGATGGCCTTGCCGCGGTATTCGAGGATGTACCCCTGGCCGCCGCCGGTGCCGATCTTGGCGATCACCGCGAGGATGACGTCCTTCGCCGTGACGCCCGGGCGCAGCTCGCCGTCGACCGTGATCGCCATCGTCTTGAACGGCCGCAGCGGCAGCGTCTGGGTGGCCATCACGTGCTCGACCTCGGACGTCCCGATGCCGAAGGCGATGGAGCCGAACGCGCCGTGCGTGGACGTGTGGCTGTCTCCGCAGACGACGGTCATCCCGGGCTGGGTCAGGCCGAGCTGCGGGCCGATGACGTGCACGATGCCCTGCTCGGCGTCACCCATCGGGTGCAGCCGGACACCGAACTCCTTGCAGTTGCGGCGAAGGGTGTCGACCTGCGTGCGCGAGACCGGATCGGCGATGGGGAGCTCGATGTCCACGGTGGGGACGTTGTGGTCCTCGGTCGCGATGGTGAGGTCGGGGCGGCGCAGCGGCCGCCCGGCCAGCCGGAGGCCGTCGAAGGCCTGCGGGCTGGTCACTTCGTGCAGCAGGTGGAGGTCGATGTAGAGCAGGTCCGGTTCGGCGCCTTCGCCCCGGCGCACGAGGTGGCTTTCCCACACCTTCTCCGCGAGTGTGCGGGCCTTGCCGGTCGAGCTGGTCATCTCCGGCTCCTTCCACGGTTCATTGTGGTGGTGGAACTCGGGCGCACACCTGCGGAACTGGTGCGAGCCGCGAAGGAGGGGCGCAGCTCGAGTTCGGGTTTCCCAGATGCTGGACTTCCCAAAGTGCGGGACGCTAGTATCGGGTCGTGGGACAGCATAGCGGTATCGGAGTACTGGACAAAGCAGTGGCCGTTCTGCAGGCGGTCGCCGACGACCCCTGCGGCCTGGCGGAACTGTGCACGCGGACCGGTCTGCCGCGGGCGACCGCGCACCGGCTCGCGGTCGGTCTCGAGGTGCACCGCCTGCTGCGCCGCGGGCCGGACGGGCGCTGGCGCCCGGGCACGGCACTGGCCGAACTCGCGGGCGGCTCGACCGACCCGCTGCTCGACGCGGCGGGCGTGGTCCTGCCGAAACTGCGGGACGTCACCGGCGAAAGCGTGCAGCTGTACCGGCGTGACGGCGTCCAGCGCGTGTGCGTCGCGACGGCCGAACCGCCGTCCGGTCTGCGCGACACGGTCCCGATCGGTTCCCGGCTGCCGATGACGGCAGGTTCGGGTGCGAAGGTGCTGGCGGCGTGGGCGGATCCGCACACGCAGCGCACGATCCTGGCGGACGCCGTCTTCGGCGAGCGCACGCTCCTGGAAGTCCGCCGCCGCGGCTGGGCGCAGAGCGTCGCCGAGCGCGAGCCCGGCGTGGCGAGCATCTCGGCGCCGGTCCGCGATTCGGCCGGCACGGTGGTCGCTGCGGTTTCGGTGTCCGGCCCGATCGAGCGCATCGGCCGCAAGCCGGGCGCCCGCTGGGCCGCGGACCTCCTCGCGGCGGCCGACGCGCTCCAAGAGCGTCTCTGACGTCACTCCTGCCTCAGGAGTCACACAAAGCCGTGAAGGGCACCTTCAGGGACTCTGAGTCCCTGAAGGTGCCCTTCACGGCTTTTCGGGGGGTGCGCGGGGGGTGCGCGGGGGCGGGGTTACGCCTGGCCGGTTTCGAAGCGGGCGACCTTGCCGTCCTGGACGGTGAACTTCCAGCGGGTGCGCATCGCGCCCCACGTCGAGTTCGAGTAGCTCGCGACGAACGACCGGCCGTCGTCCTGCACCGTCTCGACCGTCAGGTGCCCGTCGCCGGAGAAGATCTCCCGCTCGGTCCACTCGCCGAGGTCGCGCTCGGTGCCGTCGTCGGCCATCTTCGCGCCGGGGGTCAGCGCGGCCCGGAAGGCCGTGCGGTCGCCCGCGTTCAGCGCGTCCACGAACGCGCGCACCGCCGGGTCGCCGATCTGGTCCGTCATGCCCCCATCCCAGCAGCCGGCGGCGGCCGGTGCACCTTTTCGGGGGAACCTGGCCGCGGTGGCGTATTCGGTGACCACCGTCACGTCTCCTTCCTGTCGGAACCTTGGAGGGGGCACACCATGTCCACCACGCTGAACCGCCGGGCGCTCGCGATGCTCCGGGCCGTCGGGGCCGGCCGGGCCGAGCTGAGCTGCAGCTGCGAACCCGACCTGCGCGTCGACGGCCTGCCGTGCTGCGACCAGGCGACCGCGCACGACCTGGCCCGCGCCGGGCTGATCCGGCCGGCGCTCGGCCCGGCCGTCGCCGTCGGGCAGTGGGCGCCCGCGGAGCTGACCGCCGACGGCCGGCTCGCGCTGGGCACGCCGCTCGCCGCCTGAGAGGCAACCTTTCGCCCCCCTCGCGCGTGTACGCGTCAAGGAGCGCCGCGAGAGGGGAACCATGAGGATCGCCGTGGGCCTGCTGGGCCTGGGTCTGACCCTGACCGCCTGTTCCGGTTCCGGGACGCCCCCGGCCGCCCCGACCGTGACGGTGACCTCGCCGTTCCCGGTGGCCCCGACCGCGGATCCGGCCACGCTGAGCTGGGTGGACGGCTTCTGTTCCGCCGTCAACGGCTACCGCCTGCGCACCAACGCCGAGACCGAGCCACCCGGAACCGGTCCGACGACGGTCGCCGAGGCGCAGAAGGCGCTGTCCGCCCAGCTGGGCGGAATCGCGACCCGGACCGGCGAGGTGGTGGACAAGCTGGCGGCGCTGCCGCCCGCCCCGGAGCCGCTGGCGGAGACGGTCCGGACGGCGTTCGCCGCGAAGTTCACGACGTCCCGGGATCGCGCGTCCTCCGCCAAGACCCAGCTCGACCAGGCGAAGCCGGGTGATCCGGAGTCCCAGAACCCGGCGTCCGACGCGCTCAAGTGGGCGCAGACGAACCTCGACGGCACGTACGACCCGCTGACACCGCTGGCGCAGTCGACGGAGCTGATGTCCGCCGCCGCGTCCGCACCGAACTGCAAGACCTGAGCCACTGCCGGTGCGGCCGGGGTTGCCCGGGTCAGCGGCGCAGGGACGCCTGCAGCGGGAGCGACCTCGACGAGTCGCCCACCTGGATCGTGAAGCCGCCGTGGACCGGGCGCCACGCCTTGTCCCAGATCGAGAAGTCGCGCGCGTCCAGGTGGATCGTGACCCGCTGGGACTCCCCCGGCGCCAGCCGCACCCGCTCGAAGCCCTTGAGCTGGCGGGGCGGTTCACCCGCCGCGGCCGGGAAGCCCAGGTACAGCTGGGCGACCTCGGCGCCCGCGCGGTGGCCGGTGTTGCGGACCGTGAACGTCGCCGCCGCGCCGTCGCCCGTGTTCCGCACCGACAGCCCCGAGAAGGCGAACGTCGTGTACGACAGGCCGTAGCCGAACGGGAACAGCGGCGCCTTACCCTGCGCGTCGAACCAGCGGTAGCCGACCTGCAGGCCCTCCGAGTACGACGCCACGCCGTCGACGCCCGGGAACCGCTCGGGCGTGTTCGCCGGGGTGTCGGCGTCCGCCACCGGGAACGTGATCGGCAGCTTCGCCGACGGGTTGCTGTCACCGAAGAGCACACCCGCCACCGCCGCGCCGTCCTGCTGGCCCGGGTACCAGGCCTGCAGGATCGCGGGCACCGACGACGCCCACGGCATCAGCACCGGGCCGCCGCTCTTCACCACGACCACCGTGTGCGGGTTGGCCGCGGCGACCGCCGCGACGAGCGCGTCCTGGTTGCCCTCCAGCGCCAGGCTCGCCCGGTCCTTACCCTCCGCTTCGTTGTCGCCGACCATCACGATCGCGACGTCGGACGCACCGGCCAGCGACGCCGCCCGCGCGGGGTCGCTGCCGTCGTCGAGGGTCACCGCGGTGCCGGGAACCCGCTGCCGGAGGCCGGCCAACGGGTCCACTGTGGACGTCGGGATGACGGCGGAGCTGCCCCCGCCCCCGGTCTTCGCCCGGGTCGCGAACGGCCCGATGAGCGCGATCGAGCGCACCGAAGAGGAGTCGAGCGGCAACTGCGCGTGTTCGTTGCGCAGCAGCACCATGCCGCGCTCGGCGAACTGCTTCGCGGCCGCGTCGTGCTCCGCGGTCGGCAGCGGCGTGAGCACCGGCGGGTGGTCGAACTGGCCGAAGGCGAACATCGTCCGGAACCGCGGCAGCAGCAGCTCATCGACGCGCTGCTCGGTGACTTGCCCGGCGAGCACCGCCTGCTTCAGCTTGTCGCCGTACCAGGTGCCGTCGATCATCTCGAGGTTCATGCCCGCGGCCGCCGAGCCGACGGTGCTGTGCGCGGCGCCCCAGTCGGACTGCACGAACCCCTCGAAGCCCCAGTCGTCCCGCAGCTTTCCCTGCAGCAGCGCGGGGTTCTCGCACGTGAAGACGCCGTTGATCTTCGGGTAGGCGCACATCACCGACCCGGCCCCGCCTTCGGTCACCGCCTGCTCGAAGTGCGGCAGGTAGATCTCGTTGAGCGTGCGCTCGTCGATGTGCTCGTCGATGCTCTGGCGCTGTGTCTCCTGGTTGTTCGCCGCGTAGTGCTTGACCTCGGCGATGGTGCCGTTCTCCTGGATGCCGCGGATGTCGGCGGCGGCCAGCGCCCCGGCGAGCACCGGGTCCTCCCCCATGCCCTCGAAGGTCCGGCCGTTGCGTGGGACCCGGGCGATGTTGATGTCGGGCGCCTCGGACACGTTGTGCGCGAGCGCGCGGGTCTCGCTGCCGATCAGCCGGCCGTACCGGCGGGCGACGTCGGTGTCGAACGTCGACGCCAGCGCCATCGTGGCGGGCAGCGCGGTCGCCGGTTTCTGCGGTTTGTCGTCGGCCGGGCCCATGCCGGCCGGGCCGTTGGCGATCCGGAACCCGGGCACGCCGAGCCGCGGGACGGGCGGCACGAACCGCTGGTGCTCGGCGTCGGGCTGCAGGTGCAGCTGGGAGATCTTCTCGTCCAGCGTCATCGCCGCGACCAGTTCCGCGGCGCGGCGGTCGGGCGACTGGCGGGCGTCACGCCACGGCTGCGCGGCCGCCATCCCGGTCATCGGGACGGTCAGCGAAATCCCCAGTAGCGAGGCAAGAACCAGCCGGCCGTAACGCATCGAGTCTCCCTCGCCACCGAACGGGACCAAAGCCGGGTGAGAAAGTAACCCATACGTGGCACCAAAACATAGACTCGATGTCGTTCACGTACATGAACATCCTAAGAGCCTCAACCGTTTCCCCGGCTCAAGCGTGGAGGGGGCGAGGCACGAGGGAGGACGAGGGATGCTCAAGAAAACACTGATCGGCGTAATGGTGGCGGGCGCGGCGACGCTGACCCTGGCAGCTCCGGCGAGCGCGGCCGACGTCGGCTGGGGACTGACCCAGGAGGTCGAGCCCGGCGGGCAGATCGACGCGGAGACCCACGCCGCGGCCGGCGGTTGCACCCCGGGCTCGGCGGTCACGTCGAAGGGGTTCGCCGCGCCGCTGGAGTTCACCGAAGGCGGCAACTTCGGCCGGTACGGCGGCCACACCAAGGCGATCAAGACGCCGGGCAAGTACACGGCGAGTTTCACGTGCTCCGACGGCCGGGTCGCCACCGCGTCGTTCACCATCCTGGGCACCCCGCCGCCCACCACCACGACCAAGCCGAAGCCGGCCACCACGAAGCCGAAGCCGCCGGCATCGTCGTCGTCGAAGCCCGCCAAGCCGGTGAAACCGCAGGTCGCGGTCAAGCCGGCCGGCGCACCGCAGACCGGGGACGGGTCGCTGAGCTGACCCTCCACAAAGGACCCCCCGGGACCGGCCGCACCCCAGGCGGCCGTCCCGGGGCCTCAGCGTGACGCGGCCAGCCGCAGCGCCCGGTAGACGAACTGCTGGTCGCCGAGCCGGTGCCGCAGATCGCGCTCCAGCCCGGCGATCGGGTACAGGTTCTGCGGCGCCCGCGAGTCCTTGTACGGCACGGACGCGAACCGCCCCAGCACCGACTGCGTGACGTTCGCCAGGTCCGTCACCTCTTCGCGCGCGAGGTGCGGCGCCGCCTCGACCCGCACCACCCCCGACCACGGCGGGCCGCCGTCCGAGGGCAGGCGCAGGTACCAGGAGTGCCGGACCCACGTCGTGCCCATCAGGAACACCGGCGTGCGCTGGTGCGGGGTGAGCTCGCCGACCATCGCGTTGAGCTCGCCCGGCAGGTAGGTCGTCTGGTGGCTCTTGATGAACCCGACGGCCCGGGGCAGGTGCGTGCGGCCGCTCAGCGGGCCGTCCACGACGAGCAGGTCGTGGCCGACGTGCCCGGCGATCGTCCGGCGCGCCTCCGTCGCCGTCTCCAGCTCGACGTCGGCGAGCTGCTCCTGCAGCGCCGAAGACAGCACCACGGCGAGGGGCTTGTCGTCCTTCGCCGTCGCGCCGAACGCCTCGTACCGCCCGGCCGACGTCTCGATCCCGGCGGCCTCCGGGGCGACGGTGAACAGCCCGCGCCGGACGTTGGCGCCGATGACGTGCGCCCGGCCCGCGCAGCAGCACACGACGCCGGCCGCGTAGGACGCGCAGATCCCGATCGACGCGGAGTTCGCGCCGGCCGGGTCGTCGATCCAGACGCGGGCGTCGATGCGGCGGACGCCGTCCACGAACAGCACCGCGTCCGGCGGCGACGGCACCGGCGACGGGTCGATCGGCGCCCATTCGGCCGCCGGGACCTCGACGTCGACCTCGACCTCGGCCTGCGACCGGGCGAGTTCCTCGGCCTCCATGGAACTGCCGTAACCCGGGTCCCAGGCGTCGACGTTGAAGCTCATTCCCGCCACCGCGGTCATGCGCCCTCCTTGGTGATGTGCGAGCCGCTGCCGTCCCGGGTGACCAGGAACCGCGTCGGCACGCGCTCGGCCAGCGCCGGGACGTGCGTGATCACGCCGACCATCCGGGTGCCGGTGGCCGACAGGTTCTCCAATGTGGACGCTACGACGTCGAGGGTCGCCTCGTCGAGCGTCCCGAAACCCTCGTCGAGGAAGATCGACTCCAGTTTGGTCGCGCCGGCCGCGGCCATCGCGCCGAGCTGCGACGACAACGCCAAGGCCAAGGCCAGCGACGCCTGGAACGTCTCGCCGCCGGACAGCGTCTTGACCGGGCGGCGGGCGTCGGCCTCGTTGTGGTCCACCACCAGGAAGTCGCCCTTGTCGTGGGTCAGCTCGAACTGCCCGCCGGACAGCTCCAGCAGCGACGCGGACGCCTCGGTCACCAGCGTGTCGAGCGCCCCGGCGATCAGCCAGCGCGGGAACTTGTCCGAGCGCAGCAGATCCGCGAGCAGCTTCGCGACCTGCGACTCCGACTCGGCGCCCGCGATGTCGCCGCGCAGGCCCTCGACGTGGGCCACGCGCCGCCGCATCTCCGTGTGGTCGGCTTCCGCGCGGGCGCGCGCGGTGGCCAGCGCCACCGGCACCCGGTCGCGCACCGGCCCCGCCGGCAGCGTGATCCCGAGCGCGGTGACGTCGTCGGCGACCTGCTGTTCGGCTCCGCGCAAGGCTTCGGCGGACGCGCTCTCGGCGGTCGTCGCGGCGGCCAGCCGGTCACGGCGGCCGGTCACCTGCCCGGCTGCCCAGTCCGTCAACGACGTCCACGCGCCCAGGAGGCTTTCGCCGTCGATCGGCGGGGCTCCGAAACCGACGAGGGGATCGCGGGCGCGGGACAGTTTCTGCCGCTCGGCCTCGACTTCTTTGCCGACGCCCGCCTGGCTGCCGGCGGCCTGTTTCGCCGCGGCACGCGCTTTGCGCAGCTCCGCGTCGGCGGCACGCGCGGCCTGTTCGAGGGACGCGACCTGCGCCAGCTGCGCGGTGACGACGTCGGCGGACGGCGCGTCGGCGAGCGTCACGACCAGTTCGTCCCGGCGGCGCGTGGTGGTTTCCAGCCGGGTGCGCGCGGACTGCTCGGCCAGGCCCGCGTCGTTCGCCTGCGCACGACGTTGTTCGGCGGTCCGTTCCGCCGACGCGAGGTCGTCCGCCGCGACGACGGCTTCCTTGCCCGCGGCTTCGGCGGCCGCTTCGAGCGCGCCCAGCGCCGTCCGCCGTTCCTCGAGCGCCGAAGCCGCCCACGCGGTCAGGCGCTGCCAGCCCGCCGCGACGTCGTCGGCGTCGATCCCCGGCGCACCCAGCTCCACCAGCGGATCCCGCGCCGCCCGCAACGCTTCCCGGGCCGCGACGGCCGACTTCTCCACCACTTCGGCGTCGCGCTGCGCCTGCGTGCGCTCGGCGCGAGCCGCCGCCAGTTCCGCGTCGGCGGCGCGCGCGGCCTCGATCACGCGAGCGCGGGCGTCGAGCGTGGCGGACAGCCACTCCCCTCGCTCGCGCACGGCGGTGATGAGGTCCGTGAAGTCCTGCTCGGAAAACCCGGCCTCGACCGGACGTCGCAGCAAAGCCGATTCCGGCGGGCCTTCGACGTCCGCGAGGGCCACGCGCAGCTCTTCCGCCTGCGCGGCCGCCGAAACGGACTGGTCGGCGTCGCGGTCCACGGCCCGTTCCAGCTTGCGGACGACGGTTTCGGCTGCCGCGCGCCGCTTCTCCGCCTGGTCCAGGCGGTCACGGGCCTCGGCGAGGTGGGCGTGGCCGTCGTGCTCCGGCACGGCCGTGACTTCCTGCTCGCACACCGGGCACGGGTGCCCGACGGCGAGCCCGGCCCGCAGGACCAGTGCCTGCCCGGCGCGTTCGGCGTCGGTCACCGCGTTCCGGGCCGCGGCGAGTTCGGCGTCGGACTCGGTGAAGGCCGTCCGGGCCGCCTCGAGTCCGGTGCGGCGGGCCGTGTGCTCCGGCAGGGCCTTCCGCTGGGTCTCGCACACCGTGTAGAGGGTGCGGGCGTCGGTCCGGGCCGCGGTGAGCGCGGCGCCGTCCGGCTGGGCGGCGAGTGCGGCACGCGCTTCGGCGTCGGCGGTCTCGGCCGCCGTCAGCCGGGCGGCCGCCTCCGTCGTGCGCTTCGCGACGCGCGCGGACTCCGCCGACAGGTCCCCGAGATCCGCCGGCGGCCGCAGCCCGGCCAGCCGGTCCCGCTCCCCGCGGACGCGCGTGGCTTCCGCGGCCGCGTTCTCGGCCGCACGGGCCGTCGTCTCCCCGGTCTTCCGGGCGCCTTCGACGAGCGACACGGCTTCAGCCACGGCGGCGGCCGAAGCCTCCTTCGCCTGCGACGCCTTCTTCGCGCCTTCGGCCAGGCCGGGGAGCGCGGCCTCGGCCGCGACGAGTTCCGTGCGGGCGGCGCGGATCCGCTCCAGCTCACCCCGGTCGGGCGCGGCGGCCAGCGCGGCGCGGGCCGCTTCGTCCGCCGTCTCGGCCGAGTCGAGGGTGGTCCGCGCGGCCGTGGCCGCGTCCGCCGAGGCCCGGCGCCGGGCCTCGAGATCCTCGACGCCCCCGGGACGTTCCAGCGCGTCGAGGACGGCCAGCTCGCCGGTCAGCGTGGTGACGAGCTGCCGTGCTTCGTCGTGCGCGCGGGTCGCGTCGTTCAGTCCCGGCAACGCCGCTTCGACCCGCGCGTCCAGCTCGGCCAGCGCGGTCATGCGCGCGGCCAGGGCTTCGACGGCTTCGCCGGTCGCGTCGGCGTAACTGCCGAGCTGCTCTTTCAGCACCTCGGCGCGGTGCGCCTGCTGATCTTCCAGGACTTTCGAGCGGCGGCCGATCCGCTCGTAGACCTCCAGGCCCAGCAGCTTGATGAGGATCTTCTGCCGGTCGGCGGCCTTGGCGTGCAGGAACTCCGCGAAATCGCCCTGCGGCAGCGCCACGCAGGTGCAGAAGTGCTTGAACGTCAACCCGAGCAGGCGTTCGACCGCCGGGGTGACCTCGGAGTCCGCGGCGACCGCGTCGGCTTCGTCGTCCGGGCCGCCGAGCGCGGTGTTGTCGGCGAGCCGTTCCAGGCGGACGTTCTTCACGCTGACCGTGGGTTTCTTGCCGCCGCTGCGGCGGACTTCGCGCACCACGTGGTACCGGGTGCCGCCCGCGTCGAAGACCAGCCGCACGGTCGCGCGGTTCGCCGTCGGGGCCAGCGCGGGCGCGACGAGACCTTCGTGGTCCCAGCGCGCGACCGAACCGTAGAGGGCGAAGGTGAGCGCGTCGATGACCGTGCTCTTGCCGGCGCCGGTCGGCCCCACGAGCGCGAAGTAGTCGGTGTCCTCGAAACTGACTTCGGTCTTCTCGCGGAACGACGCGAAGCCGGTCATCTCCAGCAGTACCGGTCGCATGTCACACCCCGCTCGTCTCGTCGTCGTGCAGCCGCGCGAAGAGCGCCTGCACCCTCTTGTCCGCCACCGTGCGTTCCTCGCAGTAGGAGGCGAACAGCTCGCCCGGTGACCGGTCCGCCACCGCGCGTTCGCTGCCCGACGCCGTGATCGGCGCCGCGAACTCCGGGTCGATGCGGATCTCCAGGGCGTTCGGCAGGCCTTCCTGGATCTCCTCGCGCAGCCCGGCCCGGGTTGCTTCCCGGACGTAGACGCGCAGGTAGTCCTCGCCGAACTCCGCGGCGCGGCCGACGAGTTCGGCCACGGTGCCGTGGACGGTGCGCAGCTTCCGCCCCGACGTCAGCGGGATTTCGGTGATCTTCGCGGGCGTGCCCGGCGTCACTTCCACCGACAGCACGACGCTCGTGTTGTCCTGTTCGCCGAAATCGACGGGCATCGGCGCGCCGCTGTAGTGCACCGGGCAGGCCGCGGGCAGCGACTGGCGCCGGTGCAGGTGCCCGAGCGCGACGTAGTGCGGGTCGGCGCCGAACGCCGTCGCCGGCACGTGGTACTCGAAGATGGACTGCGCCGCGCGCTCCCCGCCGCCCATCGCGCCGCCGGTGACCGTCAGGTGCGCCATGACGAGGTTGACGGCGCCGTCGGTGAAGCCGGACTTGAGGTGTTCCAGGATGTCGCGCACGCGCTGGTCGTACTGGCCGACGTTGTCCGCCGGGGTCCCGGTGAGCAGCTCGGCGGCGCGCACCGCGTAGCGCTGGGAAAGGAAGGGCAGGACGGCGACGTTGACGCGCTCGCCCGTCGAACGCGCGTCGAACGAGACGACGCCGCCGTCGGCGACCGGGCGCGGGTCGCCGGAGAGCTGGATGCCCGCCGCCCGCAGCAGCGGCCGGTACGCCTCGAACGTCGCGGCGTGGTCGTGGTTCCCGGCGATCGCGAGGACCTCGGCACCGGTTTCGCGCAGCGCCATCAGGGCCTGCACCACGAGTTCCTGCGCGGCGGCCGACGGCGCCGACGTCTCGTAGAGGTCACCCGCGATCAGGATCGCGTCGAACGCCTCCTTCCGCGCGATCCGGACGATCTCGCCGAGCACAGCGCGCTGCTCGTCCAGGCGGTTGCGGCCCTTGAGCGTCTTGCCGACGTGCCAGTCGGAGGTGTGCAGGAACTTCACGCGGTGTCCTTCCGTTCTTCGCGTGGGGCCGGCGGGCTCAGAAAGGTGGTGGGTCGTCACCGAACGGGTCGCTGCTGCGCGTCGGCAGGCCCGCGAAGGGATCGGCGTTCTTCGACGCAGCCGACACCGCCGTGGTCGTCGGGATCGTGCCCGCCTCGGAAAGCCGCGTGGCCCAGGCCGGGAACGGGAAGCCGACCGCGATCGGCACCGGGATCTCCGGCTGGCTCACGAACATCGTGCCGGGCGTCGCGAGCGTCGCGCGGACCCGCTGGCTGGCCGGGAGGAAGCCGTACTCGGGGCGCGAGGCCTCCGCGGCGTCGAGCCGGCCGACGATCCGGATCGAGCTGTTGCTGACGATCCGGCGTTCGACCTCGGACGCGGTCTGCTGCGCGCCGATCAGGATCACGCCGAGGGACCGGCCGCGTTCGGCGATGTCCAGCAGGACTTCCTTGATCGGGCTGCTGCCTTCGCGCGGCGCGTACTTGTTGAGCTCGTCCAGCATCGTGAACAGCAACCCGCCCGCGCCGGCCGCTTCCTTGCGCGCGGTCTCCGCGGCGAGCGTCACGCCGACGACGAACCGCTGCGCGCGTTCGACGAGATTGTGGATGTCCACCACGGTCACCTGCTGGTTCTCCGTGGAGAGCTTGCGGGCGGCGTGGTCGGTGAGGTCGCCGCGGATGAGGCCGTTGAGCGCGCGCTGGCTGGAGCGCAGACGGCGGATGAACGCGTTGACCGTGCCCGCGCCGGTGACCGCACCCGCCCAGCTCGCGCGGGTTTCCTCGTCGGTGACACGCTCGCAGATGACGTCGATGAGCTCGGCGTAGGTGCGGCACAGGACGCCGTCGACGTTGGCGGCGCCGTCCTTCCCGGCCGGCGTGGTGTCCAGCCGCAACCGGTTCGCGACCTGGTGGATGACCATCGTGTACTGGTTGCGCTCGTCCTCGGCGTCGGCGAAGACGTAGGGCAGCAGGTCGGTCGCGCAGAACTCCGCGATGGTCCACCAGAAGGCGCCGACGCCGGAGGTCCGCCCGGTGACGTAAGGCTTCCCCGTGGTGTCCGACGGCGTCGGCGGCGCGAAGAACCCGACCGAGGCGAAGGGCTCCGCGGGCAGCCCGAGCTTGGCGTACTCCTCCCGCAGCTTGGCGTCGAGGTGGATGTTCGGGGTGTCGAGGAACAGCAGGTCCTCGCCCTTGACCGAGAACACCAGGGCCTTGGCGTTGTGGGCGTTGGAGAGGGCGCCGCCGCGGAAGATCGAGTGCAGCAGGAACAACGCGAACGACGTCTTCGTGGCGACGCCGGAGACACCGCTGATGCTGACGTGCGCGCCCCGCGTGCCGTCGAGGAAGTCCAGGTTGAGGAACACCGGTTCGCCGTCGCGGCCCAGGCCGACGGCCACCTGGCGGCTCATGTTGTCGAAGTACAGCGCCTGCGCGCGATCCTCCCCCACCGCACGGGAGACCACGGCTCCCGGCCGCGGCGGGACGTAGCACTCGGGTTCGACACGGGTGGTGGCGATCTCGGCGATCTCCTGCACCTGCGCGGGCAGGACCCCGTCCGAGATCAGGAAGACGTCGCTGCCGAAGCTGGCGCCTTCGTGCCGCGCGCTCACCTGCGTCACGACACCGTAGGAGACGACTTCGCCGCGCCCCGGCAGCTCTCGCCGTGTCACGACCACGTCGTCGAGCTGCAGATAGGCTTCCGGATCGATGGCCACGCAGAACTGCAGCGGCGTCGAATCCTCGGTACCCGCCACCCGTCCGACCACGGTGGTGAGAGTCTCCTGGTCCACGGTTCTCCCTGTCCGCCCGGCGCTTCCTCCGGCCGCAGACTAGCCCGCCGGAACTCCGTGGCCACGGCCAACACGGCGTTGCGGCTCCCGCGGTACCGGCGACGTCACCGCACGCCACGGCTGGGCCGAACGAGTGAGTTCACCCTTCGGGGAAGATCTTTTAGTCACCGCAGGCATTTCGGGCGGCCCCCGGCCGGGGGCCGCACGCCCGGGAGGTCGTCCCCGCGGGGCGCGGTGTTACCGCCCGGCGCCGGGCTTCTCCCCGGCTGCCGCCCGGACTTCCCCTGGCTCCAGGGGGATGCGGCTCCGGCGATCCCCGCCGCGGGACCGGCGGGAGCCGTGGCGGGGCCTCGCGGGGGCCGCCGGAGGGCCCGCGATCCCCGATCGCAGCGCGGGATCGGGGCCGGAGTGGCCTCAGCCACACGCCGGGACGCGCCCGATCCGGCGTGTCGGCGAAAAAGTCTTCCGGGACCCCACTGGTCCTATATGGACGACCACTGTGGACGGCGCCGGAACCGGGTTTTGCCTGCTCAAGGCCATGGTCGGCGCCACTCGCCCACTTCGGGCCAGGTCGGGAGAACCTCTCCCAGAGGGCGGAACCCGCCCCCGTACAAGGAAATATTTCGACCCCCAGTTGGATTTTGTGCGGTATTGGTAATACCGTGTGCAGTGTCGGCCGAGATGGGCCGTGTACAAGTTCCACTATGGAGGACTGGAATGACGAACAAGGCCCAGCTGATCGAGGCGCTGTCTGAGCGTTTGGGCGACAAGAAGGTGGCTTCGCAGGCCGTTGACGGTCTGGTCGACATCATCATCCGGACGGTCAACAAGGGCGAGAAGGTGAACATCACCGGCTTCGGCGTGTTCGAGAAGCGCGCCCGTGCGGCCCGCACCGCTCGCAACCCGCGTACCGGCGAGGCCGTCCGCGTGAAGAAGACGAACGTCCCCGCCTTCCGCGCCGGCACCACCTTCAAGGACGTCATCTCCGGCACGAAGAAGCTGCCGAAGGCGACCCCGGTCAAGCGCGCCACCGCTGCCAGCACGACCACCCGTGCGGCCGTGGCCAAGGCGTCCGCGCCGGCCAAGACCACCAGCACGCGGGCCACCACGCCCCGCGCGGCCGCGGCCAAGCCGGCCACCGCCCGCGCGACCGCCACTCGCACGCGCGCCACCACGGCGAAGCCGGCCGCCAAGGCCACCGCGACCAAGGCCACCGCGACCAAGGCGGCCCCGAAGACCGCGGCCGCCAAGGCTCCGGCCAAGGCCACCGCGGCCAAGGCGACCACCACCACGCGGGCGAAGGCCGCCGCCAAGCCGGCCGCCGCCAAGACCGCCGCCGCGAAGAAGCCCGCCGCCGCCAAGGCCCCGGCCAAGCGCACGTCGGCTGCCAAGAAGAAGTGACCTGAGGCAACCCCTCTCGGAAGGGCCCCGCACCAGTGGTGCGGGGCCCTTCCGCATGTCCAGGGGGTGCTGCCGGGCCGGAGCCCCGTATCCCGGACATCGGGCATTCGCGAGACATTCGCACCGGCCGAATACCGGACTCGTTCCCCATCGGGCCGGGAACCGGAATCGGATCAAGCCCTTACACCGAACACACCCGGCCGCCGATTAATTGCCGCGACTATCCGCTCCCGAGCCCCTGGTTCACGCCGAGTGCGTCGATCGATCCGGCCCGGACCTCGGGGTACTCGCCGCGCGGATGATCTCCGGCCCTTCCGCCGGGCCGCCCGGACTTCGCCCCGGCTGTCGGCATTTGTCCCGCCACGGCGGGCGGTCCGCCGGAACCGGCGACGCGGCCCGGTCAGCAGTCCTTGGCCCTCACCGGAAAGCGATCACGCGTCCGGGACGTCGAAGGTCTCGACGGTGCGGTGCGCGAGCCGCGGGACGATCTCGCCGAGGACGAGCTCCTTGAAGTGCGGCGTCCCGCGGTGGACGTCGAACGCTTCGCGCGACGCGTAGCGCTCGAGCAGGACGACCTCCCGCTCGTCGCCGACCTGGTGGTACACCTCGAAGCCGAGGCAGCCCGGCTCGGTGAGCGCGGCCTCCACCAGCTTCGCGTAGAAGCCGCGGATCTCTTCTTCGTTGCCCGGCGCGATCGTGTGCCGGGCGATCACCTGCAGTTCGGTCATGGTGCCGACGGTACTGCCGCGCCGCTTCGGGGTTCGCCGAAGCGCGCGGCGGCCACCGGCGGATCAGGAGAACGTGACCGGGATTAACACGTCGGCGGTGCGGTCGTCGGCCGACAGGTGATCGCGGCGGCCGCCGACCGGCGAGTTCGTCACCCACGCGGACGGGACGACGCCGGTGCCACCCTGGCCGTCTCCGCCCGCGCCGGGACCGGGCTTCGTGCCGTAGCCGTAGTCCTCGGGCACAGCGCTACGTAGTAGCCGTTCGGCGCGCTGAAGCCGCGCGGTGGCGACCTCCGTGGCGGTGGCGGTGAACCAGAGCGGCGGATCTCTTCGACATGCGGGGACGGTCCCTTCGATCACGACGACGTAACAGGATCAGGTGAGCCTTGCTGACCGGCTGATCGGCGACATCACCGCCAAGCGCACCGAAATCACCCGGCCGGCCCCGGCCGATCCGGCGCGAAAGCTACGCACAGTCTTCCTTTACTTGCGTGGCCAGGCCGGCGTGTATTACCTGTTCGGCCGCGGGTCCGGCGCCGACTCACCGATCACCGCGCTCGGCGCGGCCGACGTCGCGAGCGAAGCCGGGGTCGAGGGAATGCGCCCGGTGAGCCCGGATGCGCTCATCAAGGCCAGACCGGACGTGATCCTCGTCATGACGAAGGGCCTCGAATCCGTCGGCGGCCCCGAAGGCCTGCTGCAGGTTCCCGGCGTCGCGCAGACGCCGGCCGGGCTGCACCACGGTTCGGCGACATGGCCGGCAGCCGGATCCTCTGGCGTCGGGCCGCAGACGCCGGGCGTGCTCGACGTGTCAGGGGCCCTGATGCAGGGCCGGTTCGGCAACCCGCCGGCCGAGCCCGCGATCGTCGGGGTTTCGACCGGCGCCACGGCCGGCGCGAGTCTGTCCATTGTGGCCGGCTGGGTGTTTCTCGGCGCCTTCACCACGCCCGCGCCGGCGGGCTGGCGACCACGCTGGGCGGCTACGCCCTTTCAGGCTCGCGCGGCCGGTCCGAGGTGGTCACACTGATCCTCACCGGCGTCGCGGCCAACGCCGTGGCGAGCGCGGTGATCGCGTTCCTGACGTTCTCCGGTGATCAGGCCGCCCACGAGCAGATCGTGTTCTGGCGGCTGGGTTCGCCGGCCTCGGCGCGCTGACCGCACGTCGGGTCGGTGTTCCGCTAATGGCCGTCGGCGTCGCCGTGTCCCTGATGCTCACGCGGCGGCTCGACCTGCCGCGCTCGGCGAGCGTCCGGCCCGGCACCTCGGCGTGAACGTCGAAGCGCTGCACGCGAGCGGGATCAGCCGTGGAACGCGCCGCCCCACACGACGAACGTCGGCGGGAGGCCGCTCAGGTCGGTCGCGCGGGCCGCCGCGGCGTGGGGCGAGACGTCGTCGGTGCCGCGCCGGTCGCCCAGGACAGCTGTCCAAGCCGTCAGGTTGCCCGTCCGGTCCCCCACGCCGACGCCGTCGTACGCGCGGGCCGACACCGTGCACGTGGTAGATCCCGGCCCGGGCCGTGCGTGGTCCGCGCGGGCGATCACCGAGACGACGATCTCCGCGCCGCCGTCACCCGGGATCACGTGGTCGGTGCACCGGACCGGCCGGTCGCCGAACTGGTCCTCGATGGACGGGAGCGGCAGCGTTCCGGCTGCTCGATCGTCATCCCGACCGGCACCCGGCCGTCGAGCCGCGAGAGGACGGCGGCGAGCTCGGGATCGAGCGGGAGGTGGGCCACGGCGCCGAGGCCGGCGCGTCGCGGTCACTGGAACAGACCAATTTCGCCCCGGCTGAACCGAGCAAGATCTCCCGGCCCTACCGGCGGGTGCTAGCGGCGCGCGACGCTCGGGCTCCGCCGTGCGGACACCAGGGATGTGGCCATGAAACGGATCGCCGTCCTCTTGCTCGCCGCCGTCGCCTGCCTGCTTCCGACGTCGCTCGCCGAAGCCGGGCAGACGAGCCTGCGGGCCGCCGACCCGAGCGTGCTGCGCGTCGGCTCCACCTACTTCGCCGCGCAGTCCACCGGGGGCGGGATCGCCGTCCGGCAGGGCTCCTCCCCCGACGCCGCGGCGAGCGCGCCCACCCGGCAGGTCTGGTCCGACACCCGCGGCCGCGGCGAGGTGTGGGCGCCGGAGATCGTCGTCGACGGCGGCCGCTACTACATCTACTTCTCGGCCGGAACCGGGGCGGCGCACCGGATGTACGTCATCAGCTCGGCCGTCGCCGACAGCGGTTACACCGCCGAGACGCAGCTCGCGCTGCCCGACGGCAAGTGGGCCATCGACGGCACGATGTTCACCTTCGGCGGGCAGCGCTGGTTCGTCTGGTCGGGCTGGGCCGGCGACACGAACGTCGAGCAGAACCTCTACCTCGCCCGGATGAGCGGCCCGACGACGCCGACCGGCGCGCGGTACGTCATCTCGCAGCCGCGGGAAAGCTGGGAACGCGTGGTGGGCAACCCCTTCATCAACGAGGCGCCCACGGCGATCAAGGACCCGAACGGGCAGCTGCACATCGTCTACTCCACCAACGGCAGCTGGAGCGACCAGTACTGCCTCGGCGAGGTCCGGCTGCGCGCCGGCGGCGACCCCACCTACGTCTGGGACTGGTACAAGTCGAACGGCTGCCTGTTCGGCTCCCACCGCGAGACGATGATGGCCGGCTGGGACCCGACCCTGCACGTCGACGGCCCGGGCAGCCACAGTTTCGTCCTGCTGAACGGCGACATCGCGACGAGCCCGCCCGCCGGGCCGAGGTTCCCGCTGGTGTACCACGCCGTGGCCAAGGGCACGCCGTACTCGTGGGCCAATCGGTACTGGTACTCGGGCACGTTCTGCTGGTGGGGCTCGACGACCTACCGCCGGGCCAACGTCCCGGGCGCGACCACCGACACCGGGTGGAGCCTGAAGTTCTTCGAGTGACCCGTCCGATCTGCGGGAATGACTCAGATCTGGGGCGGGGCGAGCCGCCGGCCGGGCAGGTACACGTCCAGGGCCGCACCGACCACGCGCACCAGACGTGGGCGAAGGCCCTGAACGTGTACCTGGACGTCGAGGCACACACGGCCGCGGCGAGGCTGCGTCACACGTTGGTGACGTGCTGCGCGTCGGCGGCGGCCTCCTGACCGCCGCGTGACGGAGAATGTCCGGCATCGGACAGCGAAAGCGAGGTGAGGGCGTGCTCGGCGTCGACCTGCACCTCGACATCGGGGCCGGCAGCCGGGCCCTCGAAGCGGCGCTGCGGGAAGCCGTCACGTCCGGGCGGCTGCCCGCCGGGACCAAGCTGCCCGGCACCCGCACCCTGGCCGGCGATCTCGGCGTCGCGCGCGGCACCGTCGTCGAGGCGTACGCCCAGCTCGTGGCCGAAGGGCGGCTCGTCAGCGCGACCGGGTCGGGGACCTGGGTCGCCGACACCCGGCACCCGCCCCGGCGGCCCGAACCGCCCGCGCGGCCCGTCTTCGACCTGCGCCCGGGACGGCCGGATCTCGGCCTGTTCCCGCGCGCCCTGTGGGCGGCTAGCGTCAAGCGCACGCTGGCGGCGGCGAGCCGGGAAAGCCTGGACTACAGCGATCCGGCCGGGCTGAAGGTCCTGCGCGAGGCCGTCGCGACGTACCTTTCGCGCGCCCGGGGCGTCCGCGCGGACGCCGGAGCCGTCGTGGTCACCAGCGGCTTCACGCACGGATTGGCGCTGCTGTCCCGCGCCTTGCACGGCGCCGGTGTCCGCACGATCGGCACCGAAGACCCCGGGCTCGCCCACCACCGGGCGGTGATCCGCGCGGCCGGGCCGGCGACCACTCCCCTGGCCGTCGACTCGGAAGGCGCCGCCGTCCCTTCCGGCGCCGGCGCCGTGCTGCTGACGCCCGCCCACCAGCACCCGCGCGGCGTGGTGCTGAGCCCGGGCCGGCGGGCCGCGTTCCTCGGCTGGGCGCGTGAACACGGCGGGATCGTCATCGAGGACGACTACGACGGCGAGTTCCGCTACGACAAGAACCCTGTCGGCGCCCTGCAGGCCGGGGACCCGGACCACGTCGTTTTCGCCGGCAGCACCAGCAAGTCGCTCGCGCCGGGATTACGGCTCGGCTGGCTGGTCGTGCCGGACCGGCTCCGCGTCCCCGTGCTCGACGCCGTCGCCGCCACCGGCGCCACGGTCGGCGCGCCCGCCCAGCTGGCGATCGCCGACCTCCTCGACCGCGGCGACTACGACCGGCACGTCCGCCGGGCCCGCCAGGTCTACCGGAAACGGCGGGCCGAGCTGGCCGCCCGCCTCGCCCCGTTGGACGGCATCCCGGCGGGGCTGCACGCGCTCCTGCCGCTCGCGTCCCGGCAGGAGGAGAAGCGCGTGCTCGACGCCGGTCTCGCGGCGGGCCTGCAGCTGCAGGGAATCACCACCGCCGGCTACTGGCATTCCGCCGACCGCCCCGAAGCCGGGCTGATCATCGGCTACGCGACGCCGCCGCAAAGCGCGTGGCGGCCGGCCTTGGACGCCCTCGCCGAGGTGCTCGCCGGCGCCGCGATCAAGCCCTGGTGAACCCGTCCCGCCACGACGTCGAGGCTTCCCAGCCCAGCTTCCGCGCACGACCGTTGTCGGCACCGCGAGCCCAGCCGGCGCGTTCACCGTCGACCCGCCTCGGTTCCGGCGCCCCGACGGCGGCGCAGAAAACGGGCACCCAGTCGTGGCCCGCCGCGGGCTCGTCATCGCCCACGTTGACCGCGCCCGACGGCCACTCCAGGGCCGCGACGGCGGCCGCGGCGGCGTCGTCGACGTGCACAAAACTGGAGACATCCCCGGTAGCGGGCAGGTTTCCGGCCTGGGCGAGCTGCGCCATCAGCGCGCCGGGTTCGTACCAGGTGCCCGGCCCGTAGAGCGTGCCGTAGCGGAGCACGACCCACTCGGGCAGCTCGGCGACAGCGGCCTCCAGCGATGCGACGCCGTCGACCGTGCCACGCCGGTCAGGCGCGGCGCCGAGGTCGAGCGGCGTGTCCTCGGTGGCGGGTCCGGGCCCCGGCTCGTAGGCCCACGAGATGCTCTGGGCGACCATCCGCGGCACGCCCGCGGCGAGAGCCGCGGCGACGAGGTTGCGCGTGCCGACCGTGCGCACCTTCGCGTTGGCCACGCGATCACCGGCGCCGAGGTCGGTGAGCTGGTGCAGCACGACGTCCGGCCGCGCGTCGCGGACCGCTTCCGCGAGTCCGGCGGCGTCGTACACATCGCCGGCAACCGCGGTCGCGCCCAAGGCCTCGACGCGCGCGGGCGCGTGCCGCGTCAGGCCGACGACCTCGTGCCCCTGAGCGACCAGCGCGGGAACCACCCGACGGCCGACCGCGCCGGACGCACCGGCGAGGAAGATCCGCGTCATCGCCTCCGCCCGGCCAGCTCTTCGGGGCTGACGAACGTCAGCATCTCCTGGCCGGGCGCGCAGATCATCACCACGACGAACCGGCTCCACCGGTCGGCGAGGTGGTTCGCCGCTTGGTAGTGGATCACTTCGCCGCCGGGTTCCCAAAACGCTTCACCCGCCTTGATGACGCGTTCGGGCCCACCTTCCAGCTCGAACACCATCTCCCCTTCGAGCATGTACCCGAAGACGGGCCCGGAGTGCCGGTGCGGCGGCGTCCCGGCGTCGCCCGGCGGCAGCTCGACGGTGGCGGTCATCACGTGCGCACCGTCCGGAATGGACGGAGTCTGCGAGGCGAGCATCGTGAGCACGGAGTTGGTCCGCGGTGGTGCACCAGTCATGGTTCCCACGCTAAGCCGCGCTCGCCGGTGGCCGCTGGTCCACTTTGCGGCGCGCGGGTTGGACCGGTTCAGCCGGCGCGACCGAACGCGAACAACCGCCGGTGCTCCCGCGGCGAGACGTCGGCGGCGCGACGGAACCGCGCCCGCAAGCTCGCCGCCGGAACCCAAACCCCCCTGCCGGGCAGCCTCCTCGATCGACAGATCCGCCGCGCACGCAACCACGACAGCCGCGATGCCTCAGCACCAAGCCGCCCACCCAGGCAGCAACCCGTCCACTTTGCGGCGCGCGGGTTGGACCGGTTCAGCCGGCGTGACCGAACGCGAACAACCGCCGGTGCTCCCGCGGCGAGACGTCGGCGGCGCGGCGGAACCGCGCCCGCAAGCTCGCCGCCGAACCCAAACCCCCTGCCGGGCAGCCTCCCCCACCGACGAATCCGCACTCCCCGGCAACTCCGTCGCCGCGCGATCTGCCGCTCCCGCGACCAAGCTCGCCGCGGCACCTCCCACCGAGCCGCACACCCAGGCAGCCACCCGCCCACATAACGGTGCTCACCCCGGACCGGCTCAACCCGCCTGACCGAACGCGAACAACCGCCGGTGCTCCCGAGGCGAGACGTTGGTGGCGCGACGGAACTGCCCCCGCAGATTCGCCGACGAACCCAAACCCACCGCCCGCGCGATCTCCTCCACCGGCAGATCCGAACTCTCCAGCAACTCCTTCGCCCGCGCGATCCGCTGCTCCCGCAACCACGACAGCGGCGGCAGCCCCGTCCGCTCCCGGAACCGCCGGTGGAACGTGCGTTCCGACATGCGGGCCCGCTCGGCCATGTCCCGTACCGACAGGCTCTCCCCCAGCGCCGTGAGCAGCCACTGCTGGGACCGGGCGATGACGTCGTCGCCGGGCGGTACGACCTTCTTCTCGACGAACTGCCGCTGGCCGTCCGGCGGGCGCGGGGCCATCACGATGCGGCGCGAGACGTGGCGGGCCGCCGCGGCGCCGAGGTCGGTCCGCAGGACGTGCAGGCAGAGGTCGACGCCGGCCGTCACGCCGCCGGACGTGAGCACCGCCGGAGTCTCGGCGACGAGCAGCGACCCGTCCACCGTCACGGCCGGGAAGCGGGCCGCGAGGTCGTCGCACAGCGACCAGTGCGTCGTCACCGTCAGGCCGTCCAGGACGCCCGCGGCCGCCAGCGCGAACGCCCCCGAGCAGATCGAGATCATCCGGGCGCCCCGGCGGTGCGCGGCGGCGACGGCCCGCACCACCGCCCCGGGCAGCTCCCGCCCGGCGGCGCCCGCGTAGCCGGGCACGATCACCGTGGCCGCTTTGCGCAGCAGGTCGAGGCCGCCGTCCGGGACCACCGACGTCCCGCCCGCGACCGGCACCGGGCGGCCGTCCGCCGAGGCGGTCACGACGTCGTAGGCCTCCGGCGCCTCCCGCGCGAAGACGTGCAACGGGATCGCGTAGTCCAGCGGGAGCACTTCGTCGAGCAGGAGGACGACCATCCGGTGACGGGCCACGGCAGGATCGTAGCGTTTGACGGCAGTCCTGCCACTTCTCGACGGGGACGCGAGCGCCCAGACTTTCCGGCATGACCACCAAGACCATCGTTCTCGTCCACGGCGCCCTGACCGGCGCGTCGGTGTGGCGCCACGTCTGCGCGACCCTGCAAGCCGACGGCCACGAGGTGATCGCGCCGGCCCTGCCCCTGCGCACCCTGGACGGCGACATCGCTTACCTGCGCCGGTTCCTCGAGACGCTGCCCGGCCCGCTGGTCGTCGCCGGTCACTCCTACGCGGGCTCGGTCATCTCCGCGCCGGACGCGCTCACCCCGGCGGTGCGGGCGCTCGTGTTCGTCGCCGCGTTCCAGCAGGACGCCGGCGAGACGGCGGGTGAGCTGAACGGCAAGTTCCCCGGCAGCCTGCTCGGCCCCGGCAACCTGCTCTTCCGCGACTACCCCGGCGGCCAGGAGGCCTACCTGCGGCCCGAGGTGTTCGCCCCGGCCTACGCCGCCGACGTCGAGCCGGCCGAGGCGCGGGTCCTGGCGGCCGCCCAACGCCCCTTCGACCCGACGGCGCTGTCCCAGCGCTTCGACCGGCCGGCCACCTGGCGGACGCTGCCGTCCTGGGCCGTGATCGCGACGGCGGACCGGTCGATCCCGACGGAAACCCAGCGGTGGATGGCCGGCCGCGCGGGCTCGGCGGTCACCGAGGTGGACGCGTCCCACGCCGTCCCGCTCTCGCGACCCGACGTGGTCGCCCAGGCGATCGCCGAGTCCACAAAGGACGTCACAGCTCCGTGCTCCGGCTGACGTCTTCCCACCGCTCGAAGTCACGCCGCAGGGAGTCGAGTTTGCCGTACGCCACCTGAAGCGCGGCCGTACCGAGGAGCAGCCGCAACGGCGGCTCCTCGGCCGCCAGCACGGTGACGATCGCCTCGGCGGCGCGAGCCGGATCGCCGGGCTGGCTGCCGTACGTGGCCAGCGTCGCCTCACGGCGCTTGCCCGCCGTCCCGGCGTAGTCGTCGATGCGGATCGGGGACTGCTTCATCGACGGGCCGGACCAGTTCGTCCGGAACGCGCCGGGCTCCACGATGGTCACGCCGATGCCCAGCGGCGCCACTTCGGCGGCCAGGGACTCCGACAAGCCTTCCACGGCGAACTTCGTCGCGTGGTAGTAGCCCGTGGCCCCGAAACCGGCCAGCCCGCCGAGCGAAGAGACGTTGACGACGTGCCCCGCGCGACGGGACCGCATGCCCGGCAGCACCGCCTTGGTCACCTCGGCGAGCCCGAAGACGTTGGTGTCGAACAGCGCGCGCACCTCGGCGTCGTCGCCTTCTTCGACGGCGGCCAGGTAGCCGTGACCGGCGTTGTTGACCAGTACGTCGATCCGGCCGAACGTCTCTTCGGCGCGCTGGACCGCGGCGGTGACCTGCGCGGGGTTCGTGACGTCGAGGGTGAGGGCGACCGCGCGATCGCCGTGGCGGCCGACGAGGTCCGCGACCGTCCGCGGATCGCGGGCGGTGACCGCCGCGCGCCACCCGCGTTCCAGGACGTGGGTGGCGAGCGCGCGGCCGAGGCCGGTGGAGCAGCCGGTGATGAACCAGACCGGGGATTCGGTGAGTGTCATGGGATCCAGGTTCACCGCGACCGGCGCGGGCTACCAGTCGTCCGGTCTTCCTGGGACCGCTGGTACCAGGCACATCCGACGCCGGCGGCGCACACTGGAGCCCATGGCGGACGCGGAATTCGGGCAGGCGGTGCGGCGCTGGCGTGACCGGGTCGCGCCGGGCACCGTCGGGCTGCCCTCCGGCGGCCACCGGCGCGCGGCCGGGCTGCGGCGTGAGGAGCTGGCCCTGCTGGCCGGGATCTCCGCCGACTACATCACCCGCCTCGAACAGGGCCGCGCGTCCAACCCGTCGGCGCAGGTCGTCGAAACCCTGGCGCGGGCCCTGCGCCTGTCGCGGACCGAGCGCGAGCACCTGTTCCACCTGGCCGGGCTCACGCCACCCGGCCCCGACTCCGTGCCCGCGTACCTCACCCCGAGCGTCCAGCGCCTGCTCGACCGGCTCACCGGGACACCCGTCGCCGTCTACGACGCGGCCTGGACGCTCTTGGTCGCGAACCCGCCGTACGCGGCGTTGCTGGGTGACCCGTCCGGGTGGCGCGGGCACGAACGCAACGCCGTGTGGCGCAACCTGATCGGCCCCGGCACCCGGGTCCGGCACACGCCGGAGTCGCAGCGCGCCATGGAAGCCATGCTGGTCGCCGACCTGCGGGCCGCCGCCGGCCGCTACCCCGCCGACCGCGGCCTGCGACGGCTGGTCGCCGAGCTGCGCGCGCACAGCGACCGGTTCGGCGAGCTCTGGGACTCCGGCGCGGTGGGCCACCACGAGTCGGCCCGCAAGATCGTCGATCACCCGCACGCGGGACCGGTGACGCTGGACTGCGACACGCTCACCGTGGCCGGCAGCGACCAGCGCGTCATGCTCTACACGGCCGAACCCGGCACCGAAGACGCCGAACGCCTCGCGCTGATCACCGTCCTCGGCACGCAGGCCCTCACGGGCTGACAGCCCCGGGTGCCGGGTACCCGCGGCCAGCGGCTCCGCCGGCGGGAGTTCTCCCGGTGGTGCGGGCCCTACCGGTGCGCGGCGATCTCGTCGCTGGTCGTCACCCACACGCCGGGGTGGTTGACGATGTACGCCAGCGCCTGTTCGACGTACTTCACCCGGAACGCCTGCCCCGAGACGTACGGGTGCAGCGACAACGCCATCACCCGCCCGCCGGCCGCCGAGTCCGCGTAGAGCTGGTCGAACTGGTCCCGCACGACCTGGACGTAGTCGGGCCCCGTCATGCTCTTGAGGTGGAACAGGTGGGTGTCGGCGAGTTCGAGGGTGTACGGCACGGACCGCAGGCCGGGGACGTTCAGCGCGTACGGCTGGTCGTCGTTGGTCCAGTCGAGCAGGTAGCCGACGCCGAGCTCGGCGAGCAGCCGCGGGGTGGCGAACGTCTCGGTCAGCCCCGGTGAGAGCCATCCGCGCGGCCGCCGGCCGGTCGTCTTCTCGATGCTGTCGAGGATTCCGGTGAGGAACGCGCGTTCCTCGTCCTCGGCCATCCCGGTCTGCGGGATCGAGTTCGACTTGCCGTGGGCGAGCCAGGCCCAGCCGCGTTCCCGGCCCGCTTCGACGATCCGCGGGTACCGCTCGCCCGCGTCGGAGTTCAGCAGCGCGCTGGCCCGGATCCCCTGCCGGTCGAGGACGTCGATGAGCCGCCAGATCCCGACGCGGGCGCCGTAGTCGCGCCAGCCGTAGTTCATCGGGTCCGGCACCAGCTTCGACGTCGCTTCGTTGAAGCTGACCGACGGGCGGTCCACGGAGAAGTGCTCGATGTTGAGGCCGACGTAGAACGCCACGCGGGCGTCGCCGGGCCAGCGCACCGGGGCGCGGTCGACGATGGCCTCGTAGTCGAAGAGTGTGATGTCCACGGCGCTCACCGCTCCAGCGGGACGGCGATGCCGCCGCCGTAACGCTGGTGTTCGGCCTCGTCGAGCATCGCCGCCGCCACCGTCGCGCGGCTGACACGCGCGGGGAAGAACCGCCGCGGCGCGGATTCCAGCGGGACCGTGCGCCGGGTCGGGCTCAGCTCCCCGTCGGACAAGGGCCCGGCGTGGAACACCGTGCCGCCACCCCCGAGCACGATCGCGTCCGCCGCGGTGCGGTCCGGCAGCTCCTTCTTCATGAACGTCTTGAGCAGCCCGCGGGTGAACGCGCCCGCGTACCGCGCCGACTCGCCGGTGCCGAAAGCCGCGAGCCAGACGACGAAGTCCGGTCCGGCCTCGACGGCCGCGCGGGCGCCCGCCGTCAGCACGCCGGGCGTGCCGGTGATCCCCAGTCCGGACAGGACGGTCCGGGCGCCCTTGAGCGCGCGGCCGATGGAGTCCGGGTCGAGGACGTCGCCCGCGACGCGTTTCAGCCGGCCGGACGGCGGCAGCGTGATCCGGTCCGGGTCGCGGGCGACGGCGGTGACGGTGTGCCCGCGCTCCAGGCCCTGCCGCACGAGTTCGGTTCCGGTGGCGCCGGTGGCGCCGAGAATGGTGAGTTCCATGGTGGTTTCCTTCAGTTCACTGTGGACAGAGTGGCCAGCGCCGCGGCGTGGAGCCCGGGCGCGCTCGCGAGGATGTCGGCGCTGCCGGGCCGCCACGGCTGTCCGGCGAGGTCGGTCACGGTCCCGCCCGCTTCGGTGATGAACAACGCGCCGGCGGCGACGCCGGGCAGCGTGGGCCGGTACTGCCAGAAGAGGTCGGCGTGGCCGGCCGCGACGAGCAGCATCGGGAACGTCGAGGGCACGGTCGCGCGGACCAGCAGCGCGGCGCCGAGCATCGCCGTGATCGACTCGCCGATGCGCCGGTAGGTGTCGCTCTGGCCGGCTTCGGCCTGGCCCGTGGTGGCGACGGCGGCCCCGAGGTCGGCCTTGACGGAGACGCGCAGGGGCCGGCCGTTCGCGAACGCGCCGCCGCCGCGGACCGCGCTGTGCACGACGTCGGGGACGGGCTGGTACACGGCGGCGAGCACCGGGACGCCGTCGCGGAGCAGGGTCGCGCTGACGCACCACTCCGGCAGCCCGTGCACGTGGTTGACGTTGCCCTCGACCGCGTCCACGGCCCACCACTCGCCCGGCGGCAGCTCGGTGGTCTCCAGCTCGTCGGTCAGCCACTTCGCTTGCGGCCGGGCCGCGGCGAGCGCGCTCCGCAGCTCGTCGTTCGAGGTCCGTTCGTTCGCCTCGGCCGCGGCGAGCAGACCGGCGCGATCGGCGGGGCGGGCGTCACCGGAGTACCGCGCCAGCAGGCGGCCACCGGCGTCCCGCACGGCGGCGATGGCGGCCTCGAGCACCGCGGCGTCCTCGATCGTGTTCTCCTGAACGGTCATGACGTTTCCTTTTCTGCCAAAGGGAAGAAGCTGTTGTCTCCGACCGTAGGCAGAACTGCCGATGACTTCAAATGAATGCTTTGCACTCGTTGATTTACCCAGACGCACTCCACAGCCGCGTCGAGAAGACGACCGGGCGGCGCGGTCCCGCGCACGATCGGATCATGACCGAACCCACGCGCCGGCTCCTCGGGCAAGGAGCGCGGTTCGTCCTGGTCGGCTCGGCCGTCACGGCCGGGAACTTCGTCGTCTACTGGCTGCTGCGGACCACGCTCGCCCCGGTGCCCGCCAACCTGGTCGCCACCGCCGTGACCACCTTCGCCGGCACCGAACTGCACCGGCGGTTCACCTTCCCCGACACGACGGCGGTGCCCGGCCGCAAGACCGTGCAGAACCTGGCGAGCTGGGTGTGGTCCAGCGGGGCCACCTCGGCCGGGCTGCTCGTGCTCCCGCTGCTCGTGCCCGACCCGGGCCCGCTGCTGGAAGGGCTCGCCGTCGTGCTGATCGGCACCGCCGGCGGGATCGGCCGGTTCGCGGCACTGCGCTGGTGGGTCCTCCCGGTCCGCGACCCGGCCTGAACCGCCGTACGATCCGCGGCATGTACCTGGACCTGAACCTCCTGACGGCGCTGGACGCGCTGCTCGAGGAGGGCAGCGTCGCCGCGGCCGCGGACCGCCTGCACCTGTCGTCGCCGGCGATGAGCCGGACGCTCGGCCGGATCCGCAAGACGACCGGGGACCAGATCCTCGTCCGGACGGGCCGGACGATGACCCCGACGCCGTACGCGCTCGAGATCCGGGCACAGGTCCGCGATCTGGTGCAGCAGGCCGAAAGCGTGCTCGCGCCCGACCGCGAGCTCGACCTCGCCGCGCTCGACCGGGTCTTCACACTGACCTGCCACGACGCGATCACCACCGCGCTGGGCCCCCGGCTCATCGCGGCGGTCCACCGCGACGCGCCGAACGCCCGGCTGCGGCTGCTCGCGGAAGGCCGGGCGGACACCCAGGAACTGCGCCGCGGCCAGGTCGACCTGGAGCTCGGCAGCGCGGCGCCGGAGTCGCCCGAGATCCGGTCGGAGACCTTCTTCGAGGACCGGCTGGTGCTGGCCGTCGCGCCCGATCATCCTTTCGCCACGCGAAAACCGACCTTGCGCCGCTACGCCGAGGCGTTGCACCTGCGGATCACCCGGCGCGGCCGGCTCCACGACCCGATGGACGACGTCCTGGCCGAGCACGGTCTCGAACGCCGGGTCGTCGCGACGACCCCGACCACCACGTCGGCGCTGAGCGTCGTGCGGCTCGGCGAGTGCGTCGTGGCCGTGCCCGAACGCATGTGCGCGGGGATGATCGACGCGCTGGGGCTGGTGACCGTGCCGCTCCCGATGCCGACCGCGCCGGCGCCGCTGGTGGTGTGCTGGCACCAGCGGTACGAGAACGACAAGGCGCACCGGTGGCTCCGCGAGCGCGTCCGCGAAGTACTGCGGGAACTCGGGTAGCCGCTACCCGGACGCGCAGGCGGTGCCGATCTCCGAGGGGGTGCTCGCGCGGATCGACCAGGGCGGCTTCACGACGTCGATGCTCACGGCACGCTCCAGGGAAGCCGCAAGCCGTCGCCGTCCGCCCGCGGCACGACGTGGACGTGCAGGTGGAAGACGGTCTGGGTGGCGGCCGCGCCCTTCGAGGTGATGAGGTTCGCGGCGGGCCGCTCGGCCATCAGCTCGGCGGCGCGGCGCATCACCGCCGCGGTGACCGCGGGATCGGTGCCGGCGTCCGGGACGTGGACCCGAGGCAGGACCAGGACGTGGCCTTCGGTCACCCCGCCCCCGCGCGGCACGATCGCGACGACGTCGTCCCAGGCCCGCACCACGACCGCCGACGTCCGCCCGGCCACCACGTCGCAGAACGCACAACCGTCCACCACACCGATCACCCACCTTCCCGAAAGTACGATTCTCCCCGCCCGCATCTGATACTCCGGGTTGATCCCCACCCCGCGAACCTGTGCCACGGTCGCGTCCTCCACACCTTTCGGGAGGACTCAAGATGCCAGGTTTCCGAGCCGGACTGGTCGTGACGATCGCGGCCCTCGTGGCGGCCGCGACACCCGCCGCGGCCGCCGACGACCCGCTCGCGCCCTACACCGGACAGCAGCTCACCTGGGGCGCGTGCGCGTTCACGCCCGCGGCCGACGCCAGACCGGCCGAGTGCGCGCTGGTCACCGTGCCGCGCGACTGGGCGAACCCCGCCGCGGGCACCGACCTGCAGGTCTCGATCAGCCGTGTCGCGGCCACCGGGCAGCGGCTCGGCGCGATCCTCGTCAACCCCGGCGGGCCGGGTGGTCAGGGCACCTCGCTCGCCGGCGCGCTGGCCGGTCTCGAACCGTCGGTGAACCAGCTGTACGACCTGATCGGCATGGATCCGCGCGGGACCGGCCGGGAAGGCAGCGACGACCACGGCTTCCGGTGCCAGGTCCCCACCGGGCGGCTGCCGACCGGCCTCGACGCGCGGGACCGGTCGGCGCAGAGCGTCGCGCTGCACCAGCAGTCGCCGCGTGCCATCGCCGAAGCGTGCCAGAGCAACGCGCTCACGCCGTACGTCACGACGTGGCAGACCGCGCACGACATGGACCTGATCCGCACGCTCCTGGGCGACGAGAAGCTGAACTACCTCGGCTACTCCTACGGAACCTGGCTCGGCGCGAAGTACGCGTCACTGTTCCCGGAGCACACCGGGAAGACCGTGCTCGACTCCAGCGTGAACTTCGAAGGCCGGCTGCAGGCCGACTTCGAGGCGTTCCCGGTGATCGACCAGCGTCAGTTCGACGACGTCTACCTGCCGTGGGTCGTGCGCCGCTACGGCGACCAGCTCGGCACGAGCGTCGCCGAGGTCAAGGCGAAGATCGAGCGGATCCGCGCCTTCTACAAGACCCAAGGCGTGGACGGCGACTCGTTCGACCGGATCTTCGTCGGCAACGGCAGCCGGTTCCAGTGGTACCTCGGGGTGCTGGTGCTGGTCCTCGGCGCGAACTCGCTGGAGCCCGGCGGCGCGGCTCCCAGCGGCGAGCTGGATGCGGTGTCCCGCAGCGCTTTCGGCGTCCCGGCGGCCCAGCTGACGGCCGCGGAAGTCGCGGCCGCCGTGCCCGACTACACGGCGGTTTCCGGCACCCGGTACGCCGTGGCGTGCGGTGACCAGCCGACGCAGACCGCCGCCTGGTACAAGCGGCTCAGCGACCGGCAGGGCCCGCAGTACCCGTTGTACGGCTGGCTCTACGGCCTCAGCGAGCCGTGCGGTTTCTGGTCGGACGCGCCGCAGCACGTCCTGCCGAACCTGCCGGCGGAAGCCGCGAAGAACGTGCTGGTCGTCCAAGGCGAGTTCGACCCGCAGACCGGTTACGAGCAGGCGAAGGCGGCCTCGCGCGCGGCCGGTGTCCCGCTGGTGTCGGTGGACGACTCGCCGTTCCACGGCCAGTACGCCCTGGCCGGCAACCCGTGCGTGGACGGGATGGTGAACACGTTCCTCACCAAGAACTCCCGCCCGGGCAGCACCACGTGTCCCGGGGTGCCGCTGCCGGACGAAGACGCCGTCCACCCGGTCACCGGCCCGCTGGGCACCACGCACAGCAGCCTCACGACCCGGCTCGGCGACGCGCATTCCTTGCTGCGCAACGAAGTTCAGCGCAAGGTCAGCGCGCTGAACTAGCGGTTCCCGGGACGGCTGCTTCGGGCGGGCAGCCGTCCCGGGCTCAGCCCTGGACGGTCGGGCGGAGGACGATCTCGCCGATTTCGACGTCGTGCGGCTGCTCGATGGCGAAGGCCACGGCGCGGGCGACAGCGGCCGGCGCGATGGCGAACTCGTCGATGCCGCGCTGGATCTCCGCGCGCACCTCGAGGTTGTCGATCGAACCGGCGAGCTCGGTCCGGACGAACCCCGGCGACACCGCCGTCGTCCGCAGCACGCCGTCGGTCGACTCCTGCCGGAGCCCCTCCAGCAGCGTGCGGACAGCGTTCTTGGTGCCGGCGTAGACCGCCATCGTGGGTGTGATCTTCAGGCCGGCCGTCGACACCGTCGTCACGAGGTGCCCGCGGCCCTGGCGCCGGAACACCGGCAGCGCCGCGGCGATCCCGTGCAGCACCCCGCGCAGGTTGACGTCGATCATCGCCGACCAGCCGTCGACGTCGAGGTCCGCCATCGGGCCGATCTTGCTGATGCCGGCGTTGCTCACGAGCACGTCGAGCCGGCCGAACTCCTCGACGGCCCGCGCGACGAGCCGGTCGAGATCCTCCCGGACGGTGACGTCGGTGGGGCAGACGACCGCCCGGCCGCCCTGGCCGCGGATGTCCTCGGCGACCTTTTCGAGCCGTTCCGTCCGGCGCGCCCCCAGCACGACCGCCGCCCCGCGTTCGGCGAGCAGCCGCGCGACGGCCTCGCCGATCCCGCCGCTCGCTCCGGTGATCGCGACGACCTTGCCGTCGATGTCCGACATGGAGAGCCTCCTCGAAGGTGATACGGACAAGTGTCCGCTTGCTTCGAAGCTAGCGGACACTTGTCCACTTGTCCACTGGGCCCAGCGAACGGCGAACCCGCCGTCGACAAACCCGGGCGTGTTGGCCACTGCGCGGCGTGTCGACCGTCCCGCAAGGGCCACGACCAGTACGAGGCGCCGGTCGGCAACCGCAGCTCCGCCAGAACCGCCCCGAACACTCACGACCCGAGCCGGCGCGCCTGTTCCCGGGTCTCGTCGTTCATCGGGAAGAAGCACTCGATGCGCAGCTCCTGCAGCGTCACGTCCTGCGGCGTCCCCAGCGTCGTCACTGTGGAGAAGTAGTCGAACCGCCGGTCCCCGAACGTGTACCGGATCGGGACGATCGGCAGCACCGGCGTCGCCGCGTCGAGCGACCGCAGCGACGCCGGCACCCCGGGGTAGTCCAGCACCTCGTCGAGGATGCGCTGCGCGCGTTCGTCGGTGACGCCGCCGATCGCCTCCCGGCGCGCCCGCCGGACCAGGGCTTCGGCGACTTCCGGCCAGTTCGTCACGTGCCGGCGGACGCCGTCCGGGTGGAACATCCGGCGCAGCACGTTCGCCGGGCCGGGCGCCGCCTTCGCCCGCCCGTCCTGCAGGAAGGCGAAGAACCGGCGAGCGGCCGTGTTGGTGTGCCGGATGTCCCAGCTCCGGTCCATCACCAGGGCCGGGAACGGTTCCTGCTGCGCCAGGATCGTGTCGAGCGCGTCCCGGACGGCGGCGAGCGACGGCGCGTCCAGTCCGGACTCCGGGTACTCGGGCGCGAACCCGGCCTTGAGCAGCAAGGTGTTGCGTTCGCGCAGCGGCACGTCGAGCACCTCGGCGAGCTTCAGGACCATGGCGCGACTGGGGTTCGCGCGGCCCGTCTCGAGGAAGCACAGGTGACGGATCGACACCGCGGCCTCGGACGCCAGCGCCAGCTGGCTCAGCCGCCGGGCGCCGCGCCAGTGTTTCAGCAGGGGACCGACCTCAGACACGGCTCGAGTATCCCGCGGTCCACGCGTGCGGGCGCACCGCCGCCTCCAGCGGGGGCCGGGCGGCGTTCGCGGTGTAGTTGGTCATCGCCGAGATCGCCACCCCGGTGATCACCTCGAACACCTGCTCCTCGGTGAAACCGGCCGCGGTGAACGCCGCCACGTCGGCGTCGTCGAGGTGCCCGCGCTTCCCGATGAACGCGCGGGTGAGCGCGGACAGCGCCGCCATCCGCGGGTCGGCGGGCCGTTCGCCGCGGCGCAGGGCCTCGACGACGGCCGGTTCGACGCCGTCCGCGAGGGACTCCAGGGTGTGGAACGCGACCGCCCATTCACTGCCGTTCGCGACGGCGTTGGACAGCAGCAGGACCTGCCGTTCGTCCGGGCCGAAGGTGCCACCGCCCCGGAAGTGCCCGAAGGCGGCGAAGAAGGTGTTCAGCAACGCCGGCGAGTTCGCCATCAGACCGGCCGCGGCCGGGACGAACCCGAACGCTCCCCGCAGAACGGTCAGCGGTTCCTTCGCGGCTTCGGGCGCGGTGTCGGCGGTGTGGATCGGGTAACTGGTCATGCGACGAAGTCTGGGCTCGCCGCGACGTCGATCCAATTCCCCGGGAGGTAAACGAACCCGGGTGCGCGAGGTCAGGCCATGAGCCGCGGGAACAGCGCGCGGACGCCGGCCCGGAGATCGTCGAGCGCGCCGTCCGCGCCGACGAGGTGGCGCAGCAGGGCTTGCTGGAACAGGCCGTCGAACAGGGCGTAGGCCTCGGACGGCGAGCAGTTCGGCTTCACGCCGGCGAGGTCGGCATACGCGCTGACGTTGCGCCAGATCATCTCCTGCAGGCTGTCGTCGATCTCGGCGACGTCGTCGCGGAAGGCTTCCTCGAACATCGACTGCGAGCGCAGGTCGTACCAGAGCCGGTGCATCAGGGGCGCGTCGCCGAGCGCGACGGCCAGGCCGTCCGCGCAGGCCCCAGCGAGCTCGCCGGGGGTGGCCACCTCGCCGACGCCGCCCTCGTAGCGCTGCACGCAGGCTTCCTTGTAGCGCCGCACGCAGTAGGTGATCAGCTCGACCTTGTCGGCGAAGTAGTAGTGCAGCAGCCCGTGGGAGAACTTCGTGTGCTCCGCGATCGTGCGCAGGCTGGTGCGGGCGTAACCGAGGTCGGCCAGGGCGAGCAGCGCCGCGTCGGCGAGTTCGCGGCGGCGTTCTTCGAACTTGTCGACTCGGGTCCGGCGCCTCACGGCGGCTGCGCTGGTCACCGTCCGAAGATACCATCGAGCGGTTCTCTGACCAATCGTCCAAGAAAATCTTGACATTCGTCCAAATGGCGGTCAAGGTCGTGACCAGCCGCCGGTGCCGCCGGCGGAGGTTTCGGAGGGACGACGATGTCTCTGTTCTTCTACCTGGAAAAAGGCGCTTCCCTGGACCCCGCGGCGCCCTGCTTGACCTTCGACGGGGTATCGCTGTCCTACGGCGAAGTCCGCACGCTCGCCGAGCGGATCGCCCGGGCCCTGCGGCGCTCGGGCGTCGCCCCCGGGGACAAGGTCGGCATCCTCTCGGCCAACGACCCGACCGCGTTCGCCTGCGTCTTCGGCATCGCCCGCGCGGGTGCGGTCTGGTGCCCGATCAACCCGCGCAACGCGGCCGGCGAGAACGCCGAACTGCTGGACCTGTTCGACTGCGCCACCTTGATCTTCCAGCCGGGCTTCGAAGAGCTCGTCAGTCAGATCGCCCCCCAGCTGCCGAAGCTGACGACGCTCGTCCGGCTCGGCGACGGCGACGACTTCGCGCCGGGCTTCGACGCCTGGCTCGACGCCGCCCGCGACGACCCCGCCGCCGAGGCTCCCCAGCCCGACGACGTCGTCGCCCTGGTCGGCACGGGCGGCACCACGGGCCGCCCCAAAGGCGTCATGCTCACCGGCCGCAACCTCGAGGTCATGTCGGCGATCACGCTGATGAGCTACCCCTTCGACGGCCGCCCGGTGTACCTCGCGCTCGCCCCGCTCACGCACGCGGCCGGCGTCCTGTGCTTCCCGATCCTCGCCCGCGGCGGCGAGATCGTGATCATGGCCAAGCCCGACGTCGGCCGGTTCCTGGAGCTGATCGAGCGGCACCGGGTCACCCACACGTTCCTGCCGCCGACGCTGATCTACATGGTGCTCGGCCACGAAGCGCTCGACACCACGGATCTCTCGTCGCTGCAGTGCTTCTGGTACGGCGCGGCGCCGATGTCGACGACCCGGCTGACCGAGGCCCTCGACCGCATCGGGCCGATGGCGCAGCTGTTCGGCCAGTCCGAGGCCCCGATGATGATCTCGACGATGTCCCCCGCCGAGCACCGCGCGCCCGACGGCACCGTCCACACGGGACGGCTGGCCTCCGCCGGCCGGCCGTCGCCACTGGTCACCGTGGCGATCCTCGACGACGAAGGCGAGCCCGTCCCGCGGGGCGAGCGCGGCGAGATCTGCGTGCGCGGCTCGCTGGTGATGGCCGGTTACTACCGCAACCCGCAGGCCACGGCGGAGGCGTCCGCGCACGGCTGGCACCACACCGGCGACATCGGCTTCCTCGACGGCGAGGGTTACCTCCACATCGTCGACCGCGCCAAGGACATGGTCATCACCGGCGGGTTCAACGTCTACTCCGCCGAAGTCGAGCAGGCGGTGATGGCCCACGACGCCGTCCGCGACTGCGCGGTGATCGGCCTGCCGGACGACAAGTGGGGCGAGCGCGTGACCGCCGTCGTCCAGCTCCAGCCCGGCGCCGAACTGGACGCGACCGAGCTGATCGCGTTCGTCAAGGCACGCGTCGGCAGCGTCAAGGCGCCCAAGCAGATCGAAGTCTGGCCGGAGCTGCCCCGCTCCACCGTCGGCAAGGTCCTCAAGGCCGACATCCGTTCCACCCTCGCCGGTTAGCTGGACAAGAACGCAGCAAGGAGGCTGTACCCACCATGAAACTCGCGCTCTACCTGCCGAACTTCCGTGACAAGGTGACCGTGCGGGAACTCGGGGACCTCACCGCCCTCGCCGAGGACCTCGACTTCGACTCCGTCTGGACACTCGACCGCATCATCGTCCCGGAGTCCTCCGACCGCGGGGAAATGCAGTACCCCTTCGGGATGCTGGACGAAATGGGCAAGCAGCTCCCGGTGAGTTCGCGGGGCGAATTCCTCCAGGGCATGCCGCTGCTCCCCTGGCTCGCCGCGAAGACCTCGAAGGTCCGGATCGGCATGAGCATCATCGACACGCCGTACCGGTCCCCCGGGGTGCTCGCCGCGGAGCTGGCCACCATCGATCACCTCTCGGGCGGCAGGCTCAACGTCGCCGTCGGCTCCGGCTGGATGCCCGAAGAGTTCGCCGCCGCCAGCGCCGCGCACATCTTTCCCAAGCGGCACAAGCACGTGCGCGAAACCATCGAGATCATGCAGGGCATCTGGACCAACGAGGTCTTCGAGTACCACGGCGAGTTCGCCGACTTCGAGCCGGCCGGATTCGGGGCGAAGCCGGTGCAGAAGCCGCACCCGCCGATCTTCTTCAGCGGGCTCAAGGACCCGAAGCGCTCGGCGAGCCGCATCGCCAAGTACAACCTGTCGGGCTGGATCGGGATCCAGGACTCGCCCGAGGACATCCGGCGGTGGCGCACCGAGATCCAGCGCGAGCTCGACGAACTCGACACCAAGCGGTCGGTCGACGACCTCGAGATCGCCAGCATGATCTGGTTCGTCATCACCGACGAGGACGTGGACCAGAGCCCGCTGGGCAAGGGCACCAACCTGCTCGTCGGGTCGGCGGCGCAGATCACCGACCGGCTCAAGCGCTACAACGAAGCCGGGCTGACGATGCCGTTCCTGTGGCCGCCGTTCCAGGACGTCCCGGTGGCGAAGACGCTCGACGACATGAAGCGGCTCAAGGAAGAAATCCTGCCCAAGATCGACGCGATGTGAAAGGGAACGAGAATGTCCGAGCTTGAGGGAAAGCGCGTCTTCGTCACCGGGTCCGGCGCCGGGATCGGCAAGGCCATCGCGACGCTGTTCATCGAACGCGGCGCCAAGGTCGTGGTCAGCGACCTCAACGCCGACTCGGCCAAGCAGACGGCCGACGAGATCGGCGCGGCCGGCGTCGCCAACTGCGACGTCACCGACGAAGCCCAGGTCCAGGCGGCGATCCAGCAGGCGGTCGACCTGCTCGGCGGCCTCGACGTCCTGGTCAACAACGCCGGGATCGAGGTCTCGTCGCCGCTGCTGCAGCAGTCCACGGAGAGCTTCGACAAGATCTTCGCGGTCAACGTGCGCGGCACGTTCGTCGCGATGAAGGCGGCGACCCCGCACCTGGTCGAGTCCAAGGGCAACATCGTCAACATCTCGTCGATCGCCGGCATCGGCGGCAGCCCGCTGCTGGGTTCCTACTGCGCGACGAAGGCGGCGGTCATCCAGCTCACCCGCGTCGCCGCGGTCGAGATGCGCCCGGCGGGCATCCGCGTCAACGCGGTCTGCCCGGGTTTCGCCGACACGGCCATGGTGGAGCGCCTGGTCCCCGACTTCGAGGCGGCGACCCAGGTCCCCTTCGGCGACCTCGTAGCCGCGAAGCAGGGCCGCCTCGGCACCCCGCAGGACATCGCGGAGGTGGCGGCGTTCCTGGCGTCGGACCGGGCGACCTGGATCACGGGCAGCCACTACGTCCTGGACGGCGGCCTGTCGGCGTCCTTGGTGTGACCCCCGGCTCGGCGGGCCCGGCCATCCCCCGGGCCCGCCGACCCGGCCCACGCTGCCTGCGGCCGTCGCGGTGCCGAAGGTGTCCTTCAGCTCGTCGGTCCGACGGCGGGACTCAGCCGCGCAGGGCGCTGCCGGCCTGCCAGGCGCTCCAGCCGATCGCCCAGTCGCCGTGGCCGTTGTCGATCGACAGCTGCGGGCCACCCGAGTTGGTGATCTCGACGACGTCGCCGGCGTTGAAGTTGTCGAAGAACCACTTGGCGTTCTCGGTGTTCATGTTGAGGCAGCCGTTGGAGACGTTGTCGCTGCCCTGCACCCCGACCGTCTTCAGGTTCTCGTGCAGGTACTCGCCGTCGTTGGAGATCCGCACGTCCCAGTTCTCCGGCGCCTTGTAGTAGCCGGGGTCGCCCTCGCACACGCCGTAGCTGCAGGAGTCCATGATCGTGTGGTCCACTTTCGACAGCACGGTGTGCGTGCCGTTGAACGTCGGCGTCGGACCCCGCGGCGGGGTGTCGACGGTCTTGCCCATGCTGATCGGCGCGGTCTTCACCAGCTGCCCGTTGTGGAACGCCTTCATCTGGTGCGTCTTGCCGTCCGCCTTGGCGACCCAGGAGTCGTGCACCTTGTAGGTGGCCGAGACGTCCTGGCCGCCGTACACCCCGCCCCCGATCGGCAGGCCGAAGGTCGTCGTCTCGAGCTTCACCGTCGAGCCGGCCTTCCAGTACTCCTGGGGCCGGAAGTGCACCTCGCGCTTGCTCACCCAGTACCAGCCGCCGCCCTGGGCGGGCGAGGACGTCACCTTGAAGGACTTCTCCACCGTGGCCTTGTCGGTGATGTCGTGGTCGAACTTCAGCCCGATGATCAGGCCGACGCCGATGTCACCCGACGCCGGCTGGAAGAGCGAGGCGGTAGCGACTCCGGCCGGCTTGAGCGTGTGCACTTCCCCGCGCTGCTCGCTCGCCGCACCCGCCGGGTTCACCGCGGTGGCGACCGCTTGGTACGTGGCCCCGTACCGCAGGTTGTCCGCGCTGGTCCAGGTCGTCTTGTCCGGCGAGAGGTCACCCTTGACGGCGTTGCCGGTCTGCGGGTTCGTGACCGTGACCGCCTGCAACGTGCCACCCGACGCCTTGACCACGATCGGGTCCTTGGGGCTCAGCTGGTCCCCGCCGCCGAACGCCACCGTCGCGGCCGGCACCCCGGGCGCCGTCGCCGTCCCGGCCACTCCGGCCGCTCCGACCGCTTGTGCGGTCCCCCCGGTCTCGTTCTGTCCACTACACGCGGCCAACAGCAGGGCCGCCAGGCCGAGCCCGGCGATGCGAATCGCTCTCACGGTCCATCAGACGTTCGACCCGACGCAAAGTTGCGTCACGATCCGGTCGTTCGCGGACGAGTTGCCGTCGGCCCTCACCCCGCAATGTGCCTGCCTGGAACGCATCGCCGGAGAATGGCTCGACCGGCCAGACCGGCCACGCCGTGGAAGTCGCCGACCGCTGTGAAACCGCACCGATCCCGGCGACCAGCTCCGCCAGGCCCAGATTGCACTCGACGCCCTGAGGAGTCCGGGCGGGCGCCGGCCTGACGAGACTTCGCCGCGCTCCAGACAGGGGTTGTTGGACCGGGGCTACGCCGAAGTCACCGAACTGGCGCCACACGACGGACTGTCGTGACCATTGCCCGAAGCGCGCACTGCATTCGCCGTGGCCGCTGGTTCGGGCTCAGGCCCCGGGACATGCGAAAGGGCCTCGCACCAGCAGGTGCGAGGCCCTTCGTCAGAAGCTACTTCACTTCTTGGCAGCCGACGTGCGCTTGGCCGGAGCCTTGGCGGCGGGCTTCTTCGCGGCGGCGGTCTTGGCGGCGGCCGGCTTGGCGGCGGCCGGCTTGGCCGCGGCCTTCGCCCGCGTGGTGGTGGTCGCCTTGGCCGCGGTGGCCTTGGCCGGGGCCTTGGCGGCCGCGGTCTTCGGGGCCGCCTTGGTGGCGGTGGCCTTGGTCGCGGTGGCCTTGGTCGCGGTGGCCTTGGTCGCGGTGGCCTTGGTCGCGGTGGCCTTGGCGGCAGTGGCCTTGGCGGCCGGCTTCGCCGCGGTGGCGCGCGTACGAGTGGCGGTCGCGCGGGCGGTGGCCGGCTTGGCCGCGGCCGCGCGGGGCGTGGTGGCCCGCGTGCTGGTGGCCTTCGCCGGGGCCGACGCCTTCGCCACGGCCGCACGAGTCGTCGTGGAAGCCGCGGTGGCGCGCTTCACCGGCGCGGCCTTGGCCAGCTTCTTCGTGCCGGAGATGACGTCCTTGAAGGTGGTGCCGGCACGGAACGCGGGAACGTTGGTCTTCTTGACCTTCACGGCCTCACCGGTGCGCGGGTTGCGCGCGGTGCGAGCGGCGCGGGCGCGCTTCTCGAAGACACCGAAGCCGGTGATGTTGACCTTCTCGCCCTTGTTGACCGTCCGGATGATGATGTCCACCAGACCGTCAACGGCCTGCGCAGCCACCTTCTTGTCGTCACCCAAGCGCTCCGACAGCGCATCGATCAGCTGGGCCTTGTTCGTCATTCCAGTCCTCCAAAGTGGAACTCGTCAGGCCCGTACTGGCCGACGTCACACAGAGTATTACCAGAACGCCCGAATCTCCAAACCCCGTGACGGCGGACTTTGTTGCGTCGCACCGCAGAGAGCCAGCGATACGTCCATATAGGACATCGCAAAGTCGATCATTTGTTCTAGTCCCGGCCACCCGGCGACGAACAGGAGCAAGGTCCTGGACGGTCGGCCAGTCGCAGCCGATGAACTCCGATACTCGGTACCCGCCGCGCCGCGCGTCGACGTTCGGGACGCAGAGCTGCTGTTCCAGCAAGAAAGACGGTCACGCCGAAATCGAGACCGGGCAGGATCCACTGTCCCGGGATGGCATCCCAGGCGGGAGCGGCCTGCCCGGGCGGACTCCCCTACAGATCGACGGTTTCGTTGGTGCCGGGGTCGGGGGCCGACCCGGTGACCCGCGCCTTGGCCATCTCGAACAGCGCCCGCGGTTTGCCGCCGGGGGTCGTCCAGTACTCCGCCGACTGCGCGTCCACCTTGAGCAGCACCACATCCGCGTCTTCCGGTCCACCCGGGAACCAGGCCTCGACGAACTCGTTCCACAGAGCCTTCTTCCGGGCGACGTCGTCCACCACGGACGCGGCGCCGCTGAGCGACAGCCACGAACCGGAACCGGCGTAACCGACGTTGACCCGGCTGTCGCGGGCGACCTCGGCCACCATGTCGGCGCTCCTCGCGACGAAGAACCACGCCGACCCGTCGAACTCCACCCGCTGACCGGTCATCGGCCGGCTCACCAGCTTGCCGTCGGCCTGGTGGGTGGTGATCATCGCCGTACCGACCTTTTTCGCGATATCGGTGACGATCTGGTTGTCTTCGGCACTCATGTCCGCTCGCTCTCTCGACGGTGTCGCGTTTCGGTGTCAGGCCGGGTGAATGGCGTCCGGCCGGTGTACGGCGGTGCGCCCGGTCTTTTCGCTCCGGACCAGGAACTGGGGCGCGTCCGGCGAGGCGTCGACGACTCGGCCGCCCGCATGGGTGCGCGACGTGATCTCCTCCTCGATCGTGCCCGTGGAACTCTCGTTCCCCGCGTCCCAGCGGACCCGATCGCCCTTTTCGAAGTCGTCGGCCATGCTCGGGATTTCCCGTTTTCGGCCGGTTTACTCCTCCACCGTGCCTCGGCACCCGCCGCCGCACCGGGAAGAAAGCGAGCAGGGCTGCGGCACGGCTCGTGTCGCTCTGATTCCGCGGCGGCGCTCAGCCGGTGCGATCCCGGCGGCGTCGCGGCGAAGCCGATCGCCGAGCCGGTCCGGCGAGGTTCTCGTGGTCACGGGCCGGATGCGCGCGCGGGCGGGAGGTTCGTGGCGTCGGCACCGAGGGCCACCCTCAACCGGTCGGCGCTTCGCCGGGCCGACGGGTCGAGGCCGTCCAGCGCGCTGCCCTGACCGGCCGGCCGCCGTGGCACCGCGAAGGTGCGCCGAGCCCGTCGGCGACGGCACGAATCACCCGGGCGTCGATCATCGGCGGTCCGGACCCGCTGTTCCCGTGGTCATCGGATCGGACAGGTAGCGGCGCGTTCCCTCGTGCGGGACACGTGGTACTGCTGCCGCTTCCCCTCAGTCCGCTGAGCTGCTTTCGGCGTCACGCCGGCCCATGTTGTGCTGCTGGGCTTCGTGGAGCTGGTCTTCGAGGGTGACGATGCGGCACGCGGCGTCGATGGCGGTGCCCTGATCGACCATCTCCCGCACCCGGGCGGCCAGGCGCAGCTGGTGCCGGGAGTAACGGCGGTGCCCGCCGGCGGACCGCTGCGGGGTGATCAAGCCGGCCTCGCCCAGACTGCGCAGGAAACCTTGCGTGGTGCCGAGCATCTCGGCGGCCCGGCCCATCGTGTACGCGGGGTAGTGGTCATCTTCGAACTTGTCGGCTCCGCTGGGCGTGCCGGGTCCTGGTTGGTCAGGAATCACTCTGCCTCCACATCACAAAGGACCCCGGGTGCCACTGCGGCACCCGGGGTCCTCAAGGGTTGGGTTTCACCATTGTCAACCGACGCGACCGCCGGCTTCCTGCACCCGCGTCCGGCGTGAAGCCGGATCGTGCGGGGATCGCTTACTCGTGACCGAGCACCACCTCCGAACTCGATGGGACTGCGGCACCCGCGCGGCACTACCTGGCCGCTGCGGGCGATCCAATGATGGTTCCGTTCCCTTCTCTCCTGGGTTTTCCTCTTGCTGGGTACTGCCACTTCACCTGCTGCGGACGTCAACGACGGGAACCCTTCCACTGATCGGTCCCAGCACGCTTGACGCCGCTGGTCACTGCCCGGAGCCCCGTTCACCGATCGGCTCCGGCCACCTGACCGGTACTGCACTTGCACTACTGACTACTACTGACTTGCACAACGACTACTACTGATCTTCAGCGGGCGTACATCCGTCGCCCGCACGGTCACCAGCCGAAACCTTGTTCCGTGATCGGCTCCGTGCTGCCTGACCGCCTTGTCTCACCTCGCGGGTAGTTACGTCATCTCCCGCGCCTGCTTGACGTTGTCTTTCTCGGTATGAGCAGAACACTACACACGCCCGCCGCTGAATGTCTACTCCAGTCGGCATAGATTTTCTGGAGCCAGCCGAACGGGTGACGAGGAGGGCGAGTCCGGGCACGGCACCACCACGGTCCTGCCGGATCAGCCGCGGGAGTCCTCCCTGGTGGGGCGTTCCGCCACGGCGGAAGGACTTCGCGTTTCCGGCGGCGGCTTCCGGGGAAACCCGGGGCGATGGCCGACAACTCCGTACCCGATGACGCCACCCTCGACGCCGTGGGCAAGGTGACCGAGGCGCTCGAGACGATCGAACGCGCGCGGGGGCACCTCTACGCGTTCCACCAGCAGACGGGCTGGGCGGACCTCATCTTCGGCGACGCGGTGGAGCGGCTCGAGAAGGCCGGGCACACAGCGTGGGCGGAGCGGATCCGCGAGGAGCTGATCGGCCTCAACGTGCTCCCCGACCGGTGGACGTTCCAGGTCGTCGAGGACTACGACGACGGCTACTACCGCACGTGCCGCGATCTGGAGCGGTCACTGCTGGCCGAGTTCACCGGAGGGCGCCGTCACCTGCAGGAACAGCAGATGAAGGACGCCCGGCGCACTCGGGGCCGCGCCGGCCACGAAGCCGGCCCGCCGAGTACTCCGCCGCCGGAAGCGTGAAGGGAAACCGGCGGCCGTCGGCGCGGGACGCGCTGTGGCCCGCCGCGCGGACCGGAGTCGGGTGCGACGACGGTGACGTCGGTGTCGTGGACCCCGCCGGCCCGGACCGGGTCGCGTTGACCGTTCTGCCGATCCGGCAGCAGGATGCCACAGTTGAAGTTGTGGATCTGTCTCGCGCGGAACCGGCTCCGGACGGGACACCCGCGGTACCCGACGCCGAGCAGGCCGGAATCATCGCTGCGCTGCGCCGACGTGTCCGCACCGCGTGCGCGGAAGCCGGGATCCCCGTCGAAGACCGGGCCCGGCTCGTGCTGGAGATCACCCTCCTCGCCGAACCCGTTCTCGACATCGGCGGAACGGTCGCCCTCGAAGCCACCGCGGCCGATGGCGTGCTCACCATCACCGTCCGGGTGCCGGAACCCATCGCGTGGCAATTCCCGCTCGGCGACCAGCCGGTCCCGGTGCCCGCCGACGACGACCGGGCGAGCCGGCAGGAGATGCTGGCCCTGACCGACCGCGCGGACACGCTCGCCCGGCAACAGCAGGAGCTGCGGGACGAGCTGGCCGACACCAACAGCGGCGTGCTCGCGATGTACGTCGAACTCGAGCAACGCGACGAACAGCTCCGCCACGCCCACGCCCGGATCTTCCAGGAACTGGAAGACGCCCTGCGGCCCCGGCCGCCGGCCGTTCCGGGGCTGGAGCTGGGCGTCTGCTACTCCCCGACCGAACCGGACTCCCCCACCGGCGGCGACCTCTACGACTGGTTCGTCCTGCCCGACGGCTGTCTGCACGTGACCCTGGTCGACGCCGTCGGCCACGGCGTCGCCTCGACCAGGGACGCTCTCACCGTCACCCACGCCATCCGCACCCTCGCCCTCGAAGGCCACCCGTTCCCGGACCTGATCGCCCACGCGTCCCGCACCCTCGCCCCGATCGCGCCCGACCTCATGGCGACCGTGCTGCTGGCCCGGATCCACCCCGGCACCGGCGCCACCCAGCTCGCCAACGGCGGCCATCCCGAGCCCGTCCTCGTCGACGCCTCGGGCGACACGCGGTTCCTCCGCCCTCCGGTCGTCGGCCGCGGTGTCGGCTTCCCGGACCCCGGCAGTCCCGGCCTGGTCGAACTGGGCTTGGCGCCGGGAGCCACGTTGCTGCTCTACACCGACGGTCTGGTCGAATCCCGCAAAGACATCGACGAGGGCCAGGCCCGCCTGCTGGAGGCCGCTCGCACGCACGCCGACCGGCCGGCGAGGGTCCTGCCGAGCGAGGTCGTCGCCCGGATGCACGACGTCGTCATCTACGCGGACGACACCGTGCTCCTGGCCATCCGCCGATCCGCGGCCGACGCGAATCGCTGACCCACTCGCCCACGCCGGCGACGGGATCGCGACGAAACACCTGCCATCGCCGAGAAACCAGCGGATCCGATCCACGTTCGCGATCGCTTGGGCCGCAAAGTGTGCGAGCGGCCCGGCTGAGCGTGCGGTCCAGCCGGACTTCCCGACGTGAATCCGGACCGTCACAGACCGCCGCCGCGACGATGACACGCTCGAGAGCCATTCCCGGACCACACGCGAGTACGTCCTTCGCGGACGAGTCGTCCCCGCTGCGATAGGCGCGGGACCGGCGACACAAGAGCCACGGGCGCGGCCTGCTACCTCTGCCGGTGGTGCAAGAACAATCGAGCGACACCTGGGTCCGGCGTGCCGGCGTCGATCCGCTTCGACGATCACGGTCGAACCACCGTTGATCAGTTCCCGAAGACGGCGGAAGGAATCTCCGGCGCGACGACATCCACAAACCAAAAAACGCAGCTGACCGTGGTCAACTGCGTTCGGGTGGATACTGCTGGTACCCCCGATGGGATTCGAACCCACGCTACCGGCGTGAGAGGCCGGCGTCCTAGGCCGCTAGACGACGGGGGCTTAGGAACTTCCCTGGTTTCCCAGGGGCTTTTCTGTTTTTCTTGCTGGAGAGAACTTACCAGAGGCGATTTCTCGCTCTGCAGGGGGGTCACTCTCCGCAGCTGGGGTACCAGGACTCGAACCTAGACTAACTGGACCAGAACCAGTCGTGCTGCCAATTACACCATACCCCAGTGAGGTACCTTGCCGACCTGGTCGGTTCAGCACCGCACGAGAAGAAATACTAGAGCACGCCGTTCCGGACGGTGAACGCGGGGGTGTCACTGCGACGCTGGGCGGGTACGCCGATCGTCGCGTACTCCGAAACCAGCAGCTCAGGAAGCTCGGCGAGACCGGCGACCGTGTGGACGCCCTCGGGGGCGCGCTCGCCGATGCCGTCGCGGTCGAGCCAGACCGCACCGAGGCCGGCGTCGCGGGCGCCGATCGCGTCCGTGTCGAGTTTGTCGCCGACGTGCACGGCCTGGGCGGGTGCGCAGCCCAGGCCGAGGCAGACCGTGTGGAACATCACCGGGTCGGGTTTCGCCACGCCCAGCTCCCCCGCGATGGCTACGTGATCGAAGAACGGCGCCAGGCCGAGATCGGCGATTTTCTTGCGCTGGTGGACACCTGACGCGTTCGTCACCGCGGCCAGCACGAGACCGGCGGCGCGCAGCCACTCCAGGCACTCGAGGACGTCGTCGAACAGCTGCCACGACGTGTCGAGCAGTTCCCGGCGCCGCCGCTCGAACGAGAGCACCTGCTCGGTGTCGGCGAGGATGCCGAGCTCCGCCAGGAAACAGTCGGTGCGGCGCTCGTGCATCGTCGCGTAGTCGAGCTCGCCGGCGACGACGAGCGCGACGTGCTCTTCGGTGATCAGGTCCCACAACGGCCAGAGATCACCCCGGCCGGTGAGGATGTGGAGGCTGCGGCGGATCGCGGCGGTGCAGTCGATCAGGGTGTCGTCGATGTCCAGGCACACCAGCCGCAGCTCCGGCGGTACCCAGGGCTCGGGCGCCGCCTCGGCGGGGGCGGTTCGCGACGGGGTCCGGGGTGCCAAAGCGAAATCCACCCAGTGAGGCTAGGGCAACGGCAGCGTTCGCGACGCTGCCAAAGAGGTGATTGCCACTCGCCTGTTCCGGCGCAGTCGCTCTACTCCCAGTTGGCGAACCGTCTTCTTTCGGTTATCCGACCATTGCGCGGCGCAGGCGTCCCAATGAGACGTCGCGGCCGAGCAGCTCCATCGATTCGTACAGCGGCGGGGAAACGGTCCGCCCCGTGATGGCGACCCGGACGGGCGCGAAAGCCTTGCGGGGCTTGAGACCCAGACCGTCCACAAGCGCGTCTTTCAGCGCCTGCTCGATGGCCGCGGTCTCCCAGGACGGCAACGCCTCGAGCGCCGAGAGCGCGGCTTCGAGCACCGGCTGCGCGGCTTCGCCGAGGTTCTTCGCCGCCGCGTCCTCCTCCGGCGCGAACGTCTCTTCGCCGGTGAACAGGAAGCGCACCATGGGAGGCGCGTCCGAAAGGACCGTGACGCGCTCCTGCACCAGCGGCGCGATCGCACTCAACCGCGTGAGCTGCGCCTCGCTGGGCGCGTCCGGCAGGACGCCCGCCGTGACGAGGTAAGGCGTCACCCGGCTCACGAATTCGGCCGCCGGCAACGCCCGGACGTGCTGGCCGTTGATGGCTTCGGCCTTCTTGACGTCGAAGCGCGCCGGGTTGGCGCTGACCTTCGTGACGTCGAAGGCCGCGACCAGCTCCTCGACCGAGAACACGTCACGGTCGTCGGCGATGGACCAGCCGAGCAGGGCCAGGTAGTTCAGCAGGCCCTCGCGGATGAAACCGCGGTCGCGGTAGTTGAAGAGATTCGACGAAGGGTCGCGTTTGGACAGTTTCTTGTTGCCCTCGCCCATGACGTAGGGCAAATGGCCGAACTGCGGCGTGAACTCCGCCACGCCGACGCGCTCCAGCGCCGCGTACAGCGCGATCTGCCGCGGCGTCGAGGGCAGCAGGTCCTCACCGCGCAGCACGTGCGTGATCTTCATCAGCGCGTCGTCGACCGGGTTGGTCAGGGTGTAGAGCGGCTCGCCGTTGGCCCGCACCAGCACCGGGTCCGGGATCGTGTTCGCCGGGAAGGTGATGTCGCCGCGCACGAGGTCGGTCCAGCCGAGGTCGGCGTCCGGCATGCGCAGCCGCAGCACGGGCGCGCGGCCTTCGGCGCGGTAGGCGGCGCGCTGCTCGTCGGTGAGTTCGCGGTCGAAGTTGTCGTAGCCCAGCTTCGGGTCCAGGCCCGCGGCCTTGCGCCGGGCCTCGACCTCGTCGTTGGTCGAGAACGCCTCGTACAGCTCCCCCGCTTCGAGGAGCTTCGCGGCGACGTCGGCGTAGATCGCGCGACGCTCGCTCTGGCGGTACGGCCCGTACTCGCCGCCGGCCTCGGGGCCCTCGTCCCAGTCGATGCCGAGCCAGCGCAGCCCGTCGAGCAGCTGCTCGTACGACTCCTGCGAGTCGCGCGCGGCGTCGGTGTCCTCGATCCGGAACACCAGCTTGCCCTGGTTGTGCCGGGCGAAGGCCCAGTTGAACAACGCCGTGCGGATCAACCCGACGTGCGGGGTGCCGGTCGGCGAAGGACAGAAGCGCGCGCGAACCACCGATGTCTCACTCATAGCCCGATCAGCGTATCCGTCGCCACATCGCTTGACGCACGGACCAGGGCGGGTGCACCCTCATCTTATTCAACACACGATGAATAGATGGGGAGATGGTGGAGATGACCGAGCGCACGGGCTGCGTCGTCATCGGTGGCGGGCCGGCCGGAGTGGTCACGGGGCTGCTGCTGGCCCGGGCCGGCGTCGAGGTGACGGTGCTGGAGAAGCACGCCGACTTCCTGCGGGACTTCCGCGGCGACACCGTCCACCCGTCGACCCTGACCCTGCTGGACGAGCTGGGGCTCGGCGAGAAGTTCGACGCGCTGCCGCACAGTGAGCTGTCGTCGGCGGGCTTCCCGCAGGAGAACGGCGAGGTGATGAAACTGGCCGACTTCACCCGGCTGAAGGTCCCCCACCCGTACATCGCGATGGTGCCGCAGTGGGACTTCCTCGACCTGCTCGCCGAGAGCGCGCGCAAGGAGCCGACGTTCGTCCAGCGGATGGAGACCGAGTGCACCGGGCTGGTCCGCGAGCAGGGCCGGGTCGTCGGCGTCACCTACCGCACGGCGGCCGGGGAGACCGGCGAAATCCGCTCCGACCTGGTGATCGCCGCCGACGGCCGGTGGTCGGTGGCCCGCCGCGAGGCCGGTCTCGTGCCGCGCGAGTACGACTGCCCGTTCGACGTCTGGTGGTTCCGGCTCACCCGCGCGGAGGGCGACGTCGACGGCGTGCTGCTGCCGAAGATGCGCGACCGGCGCTTCGCCGTCCCGCTCCCCCGGCCCGGCTTCTTCCAGGTCGCCTACCTCGGCCCGAAGGGCGACGACCTGCGGCAGCAGGGCATCGAGGCGTTCCGCGAGAACGTCGCGCGGATCTGCCCCGAGTTCGCCGGCCGGGTGCACGAGCTGCAGACCATGGACGACGTGAAGTTCCTCGACGTGCGGCTCAACCTGCTGCGGCGGTGGCACGTCGACGGCCTGCTCTGCATCGGCGACGCGGCGCACGCGATGTCGCCGATCGGCGGCGTCGGCATCAACCTGGCGGTGCAGGACGCGGTCGCGGCGGCGACGCTGCTGGCCGAGCCGCTGCGGCGCGGCCGGGTTTCGCCGGCGGACCTGGCGAAGGTCCGTTCGCGGCGGCTGCTGCCGACGTTGCTGGTGCAGGGGCTGCAACGGCTGCTGCACCGGACCGTGGTCCGGCAGGTCATGGCGGGCAAGCGCAACGGCCCGCCGGCACCGATGATCAAGCTGTTCGCGAGGTTCCCGCGGCTGTCGTACGTCCCGGCCCGGCTGCTGGGCCTGGGCCTGCGCCCCGAGCACGCCCCGGCCTACGCCCGGCGCCCGATGGAGCCGGTACGGCGGTAGTCCCCCGGAAAGCCGTGAATGGCCCATCGAGGGACTCAGAGTCCCTCGATGGGCCATTCACGGACTTCAGCTGCTTTCGACCGGGTTGGTCAGGGTGCCGATGCCCTCGATGGTGATCGAGACGCTCTGGCCGCTCTCGATCGGGCCGACGCCCTCGGGGGTGCCGGTGAGGATGACGTCGCCGGGCAGGAGCGTCATCACGCCGGAGACGAACTCGACCAGCTCGGGGATCTTGTGCACCAGGTCGGAGGTGCGGGCGTCCTGCTTGAGCTCGCCGTCGACCTCGGACCGCAGCGCCAGGTCGGACGCGTCGAGCGACGTCTCGATCCACGGCCCGAGCGGGCAGAACGAGTCGTAGCCCTTGGCGCGGCCCCACTGGCCGTCGGACTTCTGCAGGTCGCGGGCGCTGACGTCGTTGGCCACGGTGTAACCGAGGATGGCGCTCGCGGCGCGCGCGGCCGGCACGTTCTTCACCGGCTGGCCGATCACGATGGCCAGCTCGCCCTCGAAGTCGACGCGGCCGACGCCGGACGGGCGGCGGATGGCGGCGTTCGGGCCGATGACCGACGTCGACGGCTTGATGAACAGCATCGGGGCGCTGGGCACCTCGTTGCCGAACTCGGCCGCGTGCTTGGCGTAGTTGCGGCCGACGGCGATCACCTTGGACGGCAGGATCGGCGCGAGCAGCCGGACGTCGGCCAGCGGCCACCGCTTGCCGGTGAAGTTGGGCTGGCCGAACGGGTGCTCGGCGATCTCCAGGACCTGGGCGTCGTCACCGTCCCCTTCGACCGAAGCGAACGCGACTCCACCGGGATGAGCAATACGGGCTAGGCGCACACCGATCAGTCTACGTGCGCCCCGCCCGTGCCCGGCGTTACGGTGGTGCTCTTGTGGACCAGCGCGTCGCAGAGGGCCAGCCAGCTGGCCTCGACGATGTTCCCGTGCACCCCGACCGTGGTCCATTCGCGTTCGCCGTCGGTGCTTTCGACGAGCACGCGCGTGACGGCGTCGGTGCCGGGGTGGCCCTGCAGGATCCGGACCTTGTAGTCGGCCAGGTCCACACTGTCCAACCAGGACAGGTGCGGGCTCAGGGCCTTGCGCAGCGCGGCGTCGAGGGCGTGGACCGGGCCGATGCCCTCGGCGGTGGCGATGACGCGCTGCCCGCCGACGTGCACCTTGACCGTCGCCTCGGAGACGACCTCGGCGTCGGCGCGGTGGTCGAGCACCACGCGGTAGGACTCGAGCTCGAACGGCGCCTCGGCCGGGACGTCGGCCTCCTGGCGCAGCAGGAGTTCCAGGGAGGCGTCGGCGGCTTCGAAGGACCAGCCCTCGGCTTCGAGGCGCTTGACCTTCGTGATGGCGCTCGTCAGCGCTTCGGGCCGGCCGGCAAGGTCGACCCCGAGCTCACGTCCCTTGAGCTCGAGGCTGGCCCTGCCGGCCATCTCGGTGACCAGTACCCGCATGTCATTGCCGACAGAAGACGGATCGATGTGGTTGTACAACAACGGATCCACCTTGATCGCGCTCGCGTGCAGTCCCGCCTTGTGAGCGAAAGCCGACGCCCCTACGTAAGCCTGGTGGGAGTAGGGGGCGAGGTTGGCGATTTCGGCAAGGGCATGGGAGACCCGGGTGAGTTCGGCGGCGCCTCCGGTCGGGAGGACGTCCATGCCGAGCTTGGTCACCAGGTTTCCCGTCACGGCGAAGAGGTCGGCGTTGCCGGCCCGCTCCCCGTAACCGTTGGCGGTGCACTGGACGTGCGTCACGCCGGCCTGCACCGCGGCGACGGAGTTCGCCACGGCGCAGGAAGTGTCGTCCTGACAATGGATCCCGAGCCGGAACCCGGTCTTGTCCTTGACGGTCCCGACGGTCTCGGCGAGGCCCAGCGGCAGCTGGCCGCCGTTGGTGTCGCAGAGCACGAGGACGTCGGCCCCCGCGTGCCCGGCGGCGTCGAGGACCCTCAGTGAGGTTTCGGGGGAATACGCGTAGCCGTCGAAGAAGTGCTCGGCGTCAAGGAAAACGCGGCGCCCCTCCCTCACGAGGAATCCGACGGTGTCCCGGACCATCGCGCAGGCCTCGTCGACGTCGACGCGCAGGGCACGTTCGATGTGGCGCAGATCGGACTTCGCGACGAGCGTGATGACCGGAGCTTCGCTGTCGAGCAGCGCGCGCACCTGCGGATCGGCGTCGGCGGTGGTGCCGGCCTTGCGGGTCGCGCCGAACGCGACGAGCGCCGCGTGCTTCAGCGTCAGCTCGCCTTTCGCGGCACGGGCGAAGAACTCCGTGTCCTTGGGCAGCGCGCCCGGCCAGCCGCCTTCGATGAACCCGACGCCCAGTTCGTCCAGCAGCCGCGCGACGGCCAGCTTGTCCTGGACGGAGTAGGAGATGCCCTCACGCTGCGCACCGTCGCGCAGGGTCGTGTCGTAGAGGTGGAAGGCATCGCCGAGGGGGGTATCGGCGGGCTCCGTGCGGGTCACGGTCGGTCTCCTCGATGCGGTGGGGCTGTTTCAGGCAACAAAAAAACCTCCCGCAGGGTGCGAGAGGTTGCGCGCCGGGAGCTCTTGTGGAGCTATCGTCCGGCGCGCTCGATGATAATGATCGCGAAGCTGGTCATGGTCGCATCATGCCACAGGCTTTCGACGGAAGTCCACAACCTGGGCCAAGCTCCCACCATCCGGGACACAACCGGGCCGGCCAGTGCCACGCTCGGGTCGTCCGCGACGCCGAGCACCGCACGAACGGACCGTTCGCGACCGAACCCACACCGACGACCCATTCGCGGCACCACCACGACATCGTCACCGGGCACCCCACACACATCGTCCGCCGCGAGGCGGTCTACGAAGCCTGGCGGGACGCGATCGTGCGCACAGACGGCTTCGACGTCGTACAGCGCTCGGCAAAGCGCCACCCGACCCCCGTAACCGACAAGCGCGACGCTCACCCCTCGCCCACCACTCGTCGCAAGTCCGTGAAGGCCTCCTTGAGAGACGTAGAGTCCCTCAAGGAGGCCTTCACGGACTTGCCTGCACCACCACGAAACGCGAGCAGCACGGCGGCGGGGCGGCTGGGGCGGCGCAGTCACGACAAGCCGTGAATGGCACATTGAGGGACTCTGAGTCCCTCAATGTGCCATTCACGCCTTTGCCCGGGTCAGGCTGCGGGCCGTGCGTTCCAGCAGGGGCGGACTCGCGTCCAGAGCGCGATCGTCGACGTCCGCTCGGCGGCCCTGGGCGGTCTCGAACGCCGTGAGGCCGTAACCCGTCGCCGCCAGGTCGAGCTCTGGCTGGGATCCCGCGTCGGCCAGGCGGTCAAGGCACGCCTGACTGGCGCCCCGAGGCGGCCGCACTCCCCAGGCGCGGGGCGGACCAGATCAGCGCCAGCGGTCCGTTCACCATCGTCTGAGCACCACCGGCCCGCTCGCGCCGCCGAGCACACCACGACCGGCCCGTTCGCCATCAAACCCGCACCACCGGCCCGCCCCCGCCACCAGCGCGCGAAAGGGACATCCCCAGGCACGAAAAAGCCCCGCACCACCAGGGTGCGGGGCTCCTCCAAGAGCAGAAAGCGTTCTCAGCCGGTACGCACGTTCGACGACACGAGCGCCGCCAGCCGGTCACCGATCGCCGTCGTGGCACCCGGCGACGCCTGGTCCCGCGTGGCCAGGTCAAAAGCCACCGAAGCCTCGATGCGCCGCGCCGCTTCCTTCTGGCCCAGGTGGTCCAGCAGCAGCGCCACCGACAGCACCGCGGCCGTCGGGTCGGCCAGGCCCTGGCCCGCGATGTCCGGGGCCGAACCGTGGACCGGCTCGAACATGCTCGGGTTGCGGCGGGTCATGTCCAGGTTGCCGCTCGCCGCGAGGCCGATGCCGCCCGTCACCGCGGCCGCGAGGTCGGTGATGATGTCGCCGAACAGGTTGTCCGTCACGATGACGTCGAACCGGGACGGGTCGGTCACCAGGTGGATCGTCGCCGCGTCCACGTGCGAGTAGGCGACCGTCACCTCCGGGTGCTCCAGCGAGACCTCTTCGACGATCCGCGACCACAGCGACCCGGCGAACGAGAGCACGTTGGTCTTGTGCACGAGCGTCAGGTGCTTGCGCGGCCGCGCCTCGGCGCGGTTGAACGCGTCCGCGACCACACGACGCACGCCGAACGCCGTGTTGACGCTGACCTCCGTCGCGATCTCGTGCTCGGTGTCCTTGCGGATCAGGCCGCCGGTACCCGCGTACGGGCCTTCGGTGCCTTCGCGCACGACGACCATGTCGACGTCACCGGCGTCGGCCAGCGGTCCCCGGACACCCGGGTACAGCCGCGCCGGGCGCAGGTTGACGTGGTGGTCCATTTCGAACCGCAGACGCAGCAACAGGCCGCGCTCCAGGATTCCGCTCGGCACCGTCGGATCGCCGACCGCGCCCAGCAGGATGGCGTCGTGCTGGCGAAGCTCGCCCAGCACCGACTCCGGGAGCAGCTCACCGGTCGCGTGCCATCGCGCGGCGCCGAGGTCGTAGTTCGTGATCTCCGCCGTAGGTGCCACTTCACCGAGCACCTTCAACGCCTCGGCGACCACCTCGGGCCCGATCCCGTCTCCTGGGATCACCGCGAGCCGCATCCACACACCTCCGTCGACCAGGCCACCGGACGCACCGATGGCCCACCGCAACAAAACGCCAGCAGCCGGAAGGTTACCGGCCGTAGACAAATGGCCGTAGCCGCACCACCCTTATGCCGCATCCTCCCGCAGGGTGAGACACCCGATTGGGTGAATAACAGTGGGGCGCCCCCGGCGGATACCCGCCGGAGACGCCCCTGAACCTGCACAGATCGATCTTCCGACCCGCTACGAGCGGCCCGCCCCGATCGGCTGACGGTCATTCCCCGGCCGGGCACCCTGGGCCGCATCCACCTTGACCACGTTCGCCCGGTTCCCCGCGGCGTTGTGGTGCTCGATGGCGAGCAGCCCGAGCGCGTTGTCGGCCGCGGCCGACGCCGCGTTCCGGGTGACGACCAGCGCCGTACCCGGCTTCGCGACGTAGCCCAGCGCGGCGTCGCCGCCACCCTGGACCGAGTAGCCCGGCGCGAGCGCGTCGAACGACAGCGGCGTGCCGACGTAGTCGATCAGCCCGTTCGTCGTGCCCGGAGCGACGTAGTAGCCGCTGACGCCCACCGTGTAGGAGATGCGGTGGGTGTCGGCGGTCGCGTCGATGCCCAGCGCGGCCAGCGAAACCGGCAACGTGATCACGTTGGTGTCGAACACGTTGGTGTCGACGTCGCCGAGCTGCCCGTTGACGGCCTGGATGTCGACGGTCGGGAAGCCCGGGGTCAGCGCGACCGTGACCGCGATCAGGACGTCGGTCGCCGTCGCCTTGGTCACGTAGGTCTCGAAGTCCGGCGTGCCGTCCCCGGTCGTGTCGATGTCGACGAACGGCGACGTGTTGCTGCCGATGTTCGCCCAGTCGCTCCAGGTGGACAGGCCGAACGCGAGGATCGCGTTCTCCGGCTCACCCTGCGCCTTCGCCAGCGGCGCGGTGGAAGCCGCGCCGATGTAGCGGAGGTCGCCGCCCTTAGCGGTCCGGTTCACCGTGCAGTCGGTGATCACGTCCGCGTCGCACTCGGCCAGCTGCGGGGACTCCGCCTGCAGCTCGAGCACGCTGATCAGCGAGCGGTAGCGCTGCGCGCCCGTTCCCTGGTCCACACCGCGACCGGTCAGGTTCAGCACGGCCTGGGTGGCGTCCGGGGCGAACTTGACCGACGCCGGCGTCGAAATCGCCGAGACCGGCTTCGGCGCCGCGTAGACCGAAACCCGCAGCGGCACCTTCGCCCCGCTCTTCGGGGTGAAGGCGACGCGGCCGGAGGCGTCCGCGACGAACTGCCGGGCGAGCCCGGCCTGGACGGCCTGCATGGTCGGGTCCATCACCTTGCGCAGGGCCTTCGGGTCGGTGATCTTCAGCGTCACCTTGACCTTGGCGGTGCCGCGCGGCGAGAGCTTCACCGACGGCGTGTCCACTGTGTACTCGACGCCCGGCAGCGCGTTGACCGCCTGGTAGGCCACCGAGTACTCGACCGGCGTGACACCCTTGTTGACCAGCTTGATCGTCTTCGACAGCGTCACCGGGCCACCGGCTTCGACCGTCCCGAAGCTGACGCTGACCGCGCCCGGGTCGTCCTGGACGTAGGCGAGCACCTGGTTGTCCAGCGCCGCCTTGGCGTCGATCCGGCCGCTGCCGACGCGCTGCGGCGCGAAGGTGTGGCCCGAGCCGTCGGTGACGTCGTGGCCGGCGGTGTCGATGACCGAGGCCTTGACCTCCTCGACCGACCAGTCCGGGTGGGACTGGCGGACCAGCGCCGTGATGCCCGTGGTGTGCGGGGCGGCCATCGACGTGCCGGACAGCACGGTCCGGCCGTTGCCGCTGCCGCGGAACGCCGAGGTGATCGTGTCACCGGGGGCGGCCACGTCCGGCTTGAGCGCCGGGCCGCGGGTGCCGCGCGAGGTGAACGAGCTCGGGGTGTCGACGATCTTCTTGTCGTAGGTCTGGATCGACGCGCGACCGGTGCCGTAGAGGCGCACCTGCAGCGTGCCCGCGGTCAGCGACGCGCGCAGCGGCGCGGTCGCGGAGCCGGTGAACTGGAACATCGGGATCGCCGCGTTGCCCGCGATGCCCGCGCTGAAGTGCTCCAAAGTGGACGACAGGAGCACGCCCTTGGCGCCGGCGGCCTGGGCGTTGTTCGCCCGGACGGCCGAACCGCACGCGCGGGTCGAGTCGTTGTCGTCCCACTCCAGCCAGACGAACTTGCCGGCCGCCTTCGCCTTGTCCGCCGCGGAGTACGCCGCGCAGCCCGCGTTGTTCGCGCCCGCCAGTGCGACGACCGGGGCCGTCAGGTTCAGCGTGTCGTAGCCGGTGTAGCTCTGGCTGTACTGACCGGTCTTCGGGCCCTTGACCGCGCTGGGCGCGGTGACGTCGGCGGCGTCGCGCAGGACACCCGCGTCCCGCGTGCTGGCCACGGTGAGCGCCTCGGGCGTGTTGCCCGGGGAGCCGGCGATGTCGTTGATGTCGCCGCCGTTGCCCGCGGAGATCACCGGGAGCACGTTGTTCGCGGCGAGCTTGCGCACGAACAGCGAGTCCGGGTCGTCCGGCGCGCCGAAGTCGGAGCCGAGCGACAGGTTGACGATGTCGAGGTGGTCGGTGAAGTCGCCGTCGCCGTCCGGGTCGAGCGCCCAGTCCAGCGCCTGCGAGGTCACGTTGGTCGAGCCTTCGCAGCCGAACACCTTGATGGCGTAGAGCAGCGATTTCGGCGCCGTGCCCGGGCCGATCTGCATCGCGTCGACCTTCTTGGCGTCGAGCTTCTTGTAGTCGCCCTTGAAGGTCTTGCCGTCGGCGGTGACGCCGAAGCCGCCGATGGTGCCGGCGACGTGCGTGCCGTGCTCACCGCAGGCCAGCGGGTTCGGGTCCGGCGCCGGGGTGGTCTTGCCGGGCGTCGCGGCGTCGTAGTCGTTGCCGACGAGGTCGGTGCCGCCGACCACCTTCGCGCTCGGGAACAGCGGGGTCGGCTTGGTGCTGTCGACGCTCTTGTAGGCCGCCTGCGTGCCGGGGCCGCCGAAGTCGGCGTGGGTGTAGTCGATGCCGTCGTCGATGACGCCGACGCGGACGCCGTCGCCGAACTTGCCGGTCTGCTGCCACGCGGCGAGCGTGTTGGTCAGCTGCTCGGCGCTGGCGTTGGTGCGGGTCTTCGGCACGACCGTCCGCACCGAGACGACGTCCGCGCGCTTCGCGACTTCACGCAGCTTCGCGGCGTCGGCGGTGACGACCACGCCGGGAACGGCGTTGGCGGTCTGGGTGACGACCTGCGGCTTGGCGTCGGCCGAGCGCAGCTGGCCGAGCACGGAGGTCACCGCGGCGGCGGTGTCGTCCTTCGCGGCGCGGGCGGCCCGCTTCGCCTGGTCCTTGCCCTGCGGCCGGGCCGCGGTGAACGCGTCGACGGCGGGCTTCTTGGCCAGCTCGACGAACGCGGTGACGCGGCCCTGCGCGGCGGCCAGGCGCGGCGCGACCTTGCCCTGCAGCTTGGCGTCGTCGATCTTCGCCGGCGTGACGCCGTCGGCGAGCGGTGCCTCGGCCGCGGTCGCGACCGGCGCCCCGAGCGCGGCGACCAGCACGACGGCGAACGCCGCCGTCATGGCTCGCGCGGGTAAGCGGGATCTGCTCATGAGTGGGCCCCTTACTCGAGGTCTGGACCCGAACCTGCCTGCCGCTCCTGGCACCCCCGACGGTGAAGCACGGCAACCGCGCCGTGCCCTCGACGACGCGTGGTTCAACCTCGCGGGGAGAACCTAATGCCCCAAAACACCTACTTAGGTAGGCAAAGAAGTCCGTTATGTGAATGTGATTGCCCACTCCGGACACACGAAGGCCCCCTCGCCGGAACGACGAGGGGGCCTTCGAAAAGCGCGGAACGTCAGTTGAAGTCGACGGCGCGGATCGTGTGCGCACCCACCGCGGCGCCGATCGGCTCCAGCAGGTGCGCGTCGATGTGGCGGTCGACGCGCAGCAGCATCACGGCGTCGGAGCCGTCGGTGGTCTGGCTGATCTGCGCGGCCTCGATGTTGATGCCGGCTTCGCCGAGCAGCGTGCCGACGCGGCCCATCACGCCCGGGCGGTCCGGGTACTCGACCAGCAGCACGGTGCCCTCGGCGCGCAGGTCGAACCCGCGGCCGTTGACCTCGACGAGCTTCTCGGCCTCGTCCTTGCCGGTGACCGAGCCGGACACGGTCAGCGTCGCGCCGTCGGCGTGCACCGCGCGCAGGGTGACCAGGTTGCGGAACTTCGGGCTCTCCGACTCCGTGGTCAGCTGCACCTGGACGCCGAGCTTCTCCGCGAGCTGCGGCGCGTTGACGAACGTGACCTGGTCCTCGACCACGCCGGTGAACACCCCGCGCAGGGCGGCCAGCTGCAGCACCGAGGTGTCCTCGGCCGACAGCTCGCCCTTGACGACGACCTCGACCGACGTCGGCGCCTTCGGGTTGAGCGCGGTGAGCAGCGTGCCGAGCTTCTGCACCAGCGACAGGTACGGGCGCACGTGCTCGCCGACCGCGCCGCCGCCGGAGACGTTCACCGCGTCCGGCACGAAGTCGCCGCGCAGGGCCAGCAGCGTCGACTTCGCGACGTCGGTGCCCGCGCGGTCCTGCGCCTCGGCGGTGGAGGCGCCCAGGTGCGGGGTGACGACGACGTTCTCCAGCTCGAACAGCGGGCTGGACGTGGTCGGCTCGGTGACGAAGACGTCGACGCCGGCGCCGCCGACGTGGCCCGAGCGCAGCGCGTCGGCCAGGTCCTGCTCGACGATCAGCCCGCCGCGGGCGGCGTTCACGATGATGACGCCCGGCTTGGTCTTCTTCAGCGCCTCGGCGTCGATGAGGCCCTTGGTCTCCGGCGTCTTCGGCAGGTGGATGGAGATGGCGTCGGCGCGGGTCAGCAGCTCGTCGAGGGTGACGAGCTCGATGCCCAGCTGCGCGGCGCGCGCGGCCGAGACGTACGGGTCGTACGCGATGAGCTTCGCGTCGAAAGCGGCGAGACGCTGCGCGAACAGCTGGCCGATCTTGCCGAGGCCCACGACACCGACGGTCTTGCCCTGCAGCTCGACACCGGAGAACGAGCTGCGCTTCCACTCGCCGCCGCGCAGGCTCTGGTCGGCGGCCGGGATGCGGCGCGCGACGGCCAGCAGCAGCGCCACGGCGTGCTCGGCGGCGGAGACGATGTTGGACGTCGGGGCGTTCACGACGAGGACGCCGCGCTCGGTGGCGGCGGGCACCTCGACGTTGTCCAGGCCGACCCCGGCCCGGGCGACGACCTTGAGCTGGGTCGTGGCGGCGAAGACCTCGGCGTCGACCTTGGTGGCGGACCGGACCAGGAGCGCGTCGGCGCTCTTCACCGCCTCCAGCAGCGCGGATCGGTCCGTACCGTCGACGTGCCGGACCTCCACCTCGTCACCGAACACACTCAGCACGGAGGGGGCGAGCTTCTCCGCGATGAGGACAACTGGACGTTGGAGACTGGGCTTGCTCACGATGCTGCTCCCACTATCTGGTCACTTCCAGGACGTTCATATGTGTCGACAGACGGTCTCAGCACGTCGTTGTGCGGCAGTCGAGCGGGAGTTTAACGCGCAGGAGCACGTCCTGGCTTCCCACGGTGTTAACTCGCTCGTAATCCCTCGAAAACAAGAGCCAGCAGGCGCTGCATGCCCGCGTCGCCGGGCAGGTGCGGCCCCGCCCAGGATGCCGCGTGCAGCAACAGAAGCAGTTCGTGCGTGGTGACGTCCGCGCGCAGCTCCCCCGCCGCCTTCGCGCGTTCCACCAGCTGGGACGCCGCGTCCCGCATGGCGTGACACGAAGCGTACAAGCAGGACGTCTCGTCGTTGAGCGCGTCGGCCGTCAGCTCGGCCAAGCCTCGGAAGGTGCCGGTGGTGTCGCCGAGCCCGAGCAGCCACGCCTGCAGCGCGTCAAGGGGCGCCGGGTCGGTGAGCAGCTCGCGGGCCCGCTCGGCCTGGCCGTCGAACCGGGCCCGCAGCAGCGTCTCGAGCAGGGCGTCCCGGGTCGGGAAGTGCCGGTAGAGCGTGCCGATGCCGACGCCGGCCCGGCGGGCGATGTCCTCCAGCGACGCCTCGACGCCGTGTTCGGCGAAGGCGCGCTGCGCCTCCTCCAGGAGGCGTTCGTAGTTGCGGCGGGCGTCCGCGCGCATCGGCTTGACTTCGGTCATCGCCCTTCCGAGCTTACCGGGTAGCCAATCGGAGGCTGCCTCCGTATATTAACCGGAGGCAGCCTCATATTACTGGAGGGACGAGGATGACCCTGATCGAAGAAACCCGGGCCCGGCTCGGCGCCATCGGCGCCTGGCTGCCGAGTGCCCCGCTGGCCCCGCCGCCGGACGTCGAGCGCGCGGCCACCCGCCGGCTCGCCGAGCTCGGCTACCGCTCGGTCTGGAGCGGTGAAGGTCCCGGCTCGCGCGAGGTGTTCGCCCACTTCGGCGACCTGCTCGCGTCGGTGCCGGACGTCGTGCTCGGCACCGGCATCGCCAACCTCTGGGCCCGGCCCGGGGTGACCGCCGAGAAGGGCGGCGCCACCCTGGCCCAAGCGCACCCCGGCCGGTTCGTGCTCGGCGTCGGCGTCGGGCACGCGTTTCAGGCGGCGAAGGCCGGCGAGGAGTACCGGCCACTCGACCGGATGCGCGCCTATCTGTCCGAAATGGACGCCATTGCCGCGGAAAACCCTTCACCGGTGGCGTTTCCGCGCGTGCTGGCCGCCGTCGGGCCGAAGATGCTGGAACTGTCGCGCGACCACGCCGACGGCGCGCACCCGTTCGCCCAGCCGGTCGGCCACACGCCGTACGCCCGGGAGATCCTCGGGCCGGACAAGCTGCTGATCCCGCAGCAGACGGTGCTGCTCGGCACCCGTGAGGACGCCCGCGAAAGCGTCCGGAAGCGGGTGGCGCTCTCGCGTGAGCACCACGTCAAGGCGTATCTCTCGGGCTGGAAACGGCTCGGCTACAGCGATGCCGACATCTCCGGCCCGAGCGACCGGTTCGTCGACGACCTCGTTTTGTGGGGTGACGCGGGAACCATCGCGAAACGCCTGGACGAGCTGCTCGACGCGGGCGCGGACCACGTGCTGCTGACGCCGGCCGCGGCCACGTTCGACTCCACTGTGGACATCCTGGCCGAACTGGCCCCGGCGGTGCTCCGATGAGCGTCGGGATCTGGCAGTTCTTCGACGGCGACCCGATCGACGAGCTGCGGCGGACCGCCACCGAGGTCGAAGAGCTGGGCTTCACGCAGCTGTGGTTCGGCGAGTACGCCGGGCGGGAGGCGTTCACCCAGGCGGCGCTGCTGCTCGCGGCGACGTCGGAACTCGTGGTGGCCACCGGGATCGCCCGCTTCGACCAGCGTTCCCCGCTCGCCGCGGAAGGGGCCATCAGGGCGCTGGGCGAGGCTTATCCAGGCCGGTTCATCGCGGGCATCGGCGGGCACCGCCCGGGAGCGCGGCCGCTGGCCGCGATCCGCGACTACCTGGACGGCATGGACGCGGCCGAGCTGCCCGGGCAACCGCAGCCGTCTCCCCGGCCACTCAGGCTGCTCGCGGCGCTCGGCCCTCGTGCTCTCGACCTGTCGGCCGAGCGGGCGGACGGCGCCCACCCGTACTTCGTCCCGCCGGAGCACACGGCGCTGGCCCGGGAGCGGCTCGGCCCGGGCAAGTACCTGGCCGTCGAGCAGGCGGTGGTCCTGGACGGCTCGTGGGAGGTGGCCCGCGAGCACGTCGCCGGGTACGTGAAGCTCGCCGCGCACCACCGGGCGAACCTCCGCCGGCTCGGCTTCACCGACGAGGACCTGGCCGACGGCGGCAGCGACCGCCTGGTCGGCACCCTCGTCGCGGTCGGCGGGCAGCAGGTGGCGGACCGGATCCGGGCCCACCTCGACGCCGGCGCCGATCACGTCTGCGTCCAGGTCCTGGCCCGCACCAAGGACTCCTACCGCAGATTGGCCGACCTCCTCCCGTGATCACAGGGCCGACTCGCGTGACTGGGAGTCGACACGCTTGATCGAAGCGACGACACGGCACGGAGTGTCCCCTTTCGCCGTGTCGACCCTCCCATCACGCGTGTCGACCCTTCCATCACGCCGAGGTACGCTGGCGGGACGCGGTGAGGGCCGCGTCCCGTCCGCGGAAAGGGCCGAGCCCACCCCCGCAGCACCGCACCACCAGCTCCGCACCTTCTTTCCTGCCCGGTGCCGGCGGACCACGGGCGACGAGGGAAGGAAGGCACCATGGGCACCTTGCCCGCCAACCCCAGCCTGGACCAGCTCCGAAAGCGCGCGAAGGACCTCGCGCGCGCCGAAGCCGTGAAGCTGTCCGAGGCGCAGTTCCGGATCGCCCGGGAGCACGGTTTCCCGAGCTGGCCGAAGCTGCAGGCGTACGTCCGGCGCGTCGCCGAGCACGGCGAAACCCTGCAGCACCCGTACCACCAGGACGTCCACTACTACGCCGGGCGCGCGCTCGGCCTGCTCGCGTCCGCCGAAGACGAGACGCCCGGGGCGCGGGAGCCGTTCGACCGCTGGAACCAGCCGTTCACCCGGGACGGCGCCCGCGCGGTCGTCGCCCGCGAGCACGGTTTCGTTTCCTGGAAGGCACTTCGGGAGCACATCAAGTCGCTTGTGGACAGTGGTGAGCCGTTCGCCCGGGCGTACCGCGCGGTCGAGGCGCGGGATCCCGGCGCGCTGGCAACACTGCTCGCCGGGTTCCCCGGGCTCGTCACCGCCCGCGGCACCAACGGCAACGACCTGCTCGGCATGGCCGGCGCGACCGGCGACGAGCGGCTCAGCCGGGTCCTGCTGGACCACGGCGCGGACCCGGCGCGCGGCAACGTCCACGGCTGGACGCCGCTGCACCAAGCCACTTACAGCAACCAAGCGCGGCTCGTCGACCTCCTGCTCGACGCGGGCGCGCCGGTCGCCGTCTCCGCGCGCGGAGACGGCGGCACTCCCCTGGTCGTCGCCTTGTTCTGGGGACACCGCGAGGCGGCGGAGAAGCTGGCGGCGCGGGATCTCGCCCCCGGCAACCTGCGCGTCGCGGCCGGGCTCGGCCACGCCGCGCTCCTCGACGAGCTGCTGAAACCGGACGGGACGCCGGCCGCGGCGGCCGGCGCCCATCGCGGGTTCTACCGCCCGCACAGCGGCTTCCCGGCCTGGCGCCCGGGCGACGACCCGGCGGAGGTCCGCGACGAGGCCCTGGCCTGGGCGGCCCGCAACGACCGCGCCGACGCCCTGCGCACGCTCGTCGCGCGCGGCGCCCGCCTCGACGCCGACGTCTACCGCGGCACGGCCCTGACCTGGGCGGCCGCGTCCGGCAAGCTCGCGGCGGTCCGGACGCTGCTCGACCTCGGCGCCGACGTGAACCACGCGGGCACGTTCGGCGGGCCGAACCACGGTGAAGGCGCCACCGCCCTGCACCTGGCGGCGCAGTCCGGGCACCTCGACGTGATCCGGGTGCTCGTCGAAGGCGGCGCCGACCTCACCGCGCGGGACGCGCTCTTCGACAGCACGCCGGAGTCCTGGGCCGAGCACTGCGACCAGCCGGCCGCGAAGGAGCTGCTGGCCGACCTGTAGACAACCGGAGTCTGTAGTCCGTATCGTCGAGACGGACTACAGACTCCGTTTTATCCCTGGGAGGATTTGTGACCACACCCCGCGACGTGTTCGCCGCGCTGTCCGACGGCATCTCCGAAGGACGGTTCGGCGAGCTTTCCGCGCTCTACGCCGAGGACACCGTCGTCGAACATCCCCAGGCCGTGCCGCGGCCGACCCGCCTCACCGGCCGCGCGGCGGTCCACGAGCGGTTCGCCGGCACGCTCGCCGGGATGGTCCGGCTCAAGCGCAAGAACGTCGTCGTCCACGCGACCACCGACCCCGAGGTGATCGTCGCCGAATACGACTACGACGCCGAGTCGGTCGAGACCGGCAAGACCGACGTCACGGCCAACATCCAGGTCCTGCGGATCCGCGACGGCCTGATCGTCGGATCCCGCGACTACCACGACTACCTGCGGCTCGCCGCGATCCGCGACGGCGTCGAACAGCTGCCGAGGGCCTACGAACAGGCGCCGCCACGCGAACTCTCGCCGGTCACCCCGGAGAGCACGGCCACTGTGTTCGAGCGGCTCGTGTTCGGCGTCGCGGGCGCGCGGTGGGACGAGCTGCCAGAGCTGTACGCCGAGAAAACCCACGTGACGCACCCGTTCCTGCCGGGCTCGGGTGTGGTGCGGACCCGCGACGAGCTGCGCGCGCACTTCGAGGCCGGGAAGGCGCTCAACCCCGGCTTTTCGGTCGCGGACCTGGTCACCTACCAGACCACCGACCCGGAGGTGCTGATCGGCGAGTTCGCCTACCAGGGCGAGCACGGCGGCCGCCCGGTGCGGATCGCGAACATCTTCGTGATGCGGATCCGCGACGGCCTGATCGTCGAGTCCCGCGACTACGGCGACCACCTCGCCGTCGCGGGTGACACCGGGACGATCCCCGCGTTGGCCGCCCGCCTGGGTTCCTAGGCGCCGGGGAAGTCGAACTCGCCGTCGCGGACACCCTTCACGAACGCGTCCCACTCCGCGGGCGTGAAGACGAGGACCGTGCCGTCCGGTTCCGTCGACTTCCGCATCGCGACGTACGTAACGCCGTCGGTGTGCGGGATGAACGCGTACTCGGCGACCTCGTCGAGCGTGACCCCCTCGGGCTCGGCCCGGATCCACTCGGCCTCGGTGAAGTCCAGGTGGTGCCGGATGTGCGCCTTGTCGTCGACCGGCTGCTCACTCATACCACCAGCGTAACCACCCGGGCACCGAACGAAACCGCTCCCCTTACCCCGGAGCGCAGTGAAGGCCTCCTCACCGGCAGCTTGCGCCGGTGAGGAGGCCTTCACGGACCTACGCGAAACTTGCCGGAAACTCAGGCGGTCTCGGTGATCGGCCGGTCCACCCACGACATCAGGTCGCGCAGCTTCTTGCCGGTCGCCTCGATCGGGTGCTGGTTGCCCTGCTCCTCGAGCTTGGTGAAGTTCGGCCGGCCGGCCTCGTCCTCGGCGACCCATTCGCGGGCGAACGTGCCGTCCTGGATCTCGCCGAGGATCTTCTTCATCTCTTCCTTGACCGCCGGCGAGATGACGCGCGGGCCGCGGGTCAGGTCGCCGTACTCGGCGGTGTCGGAGATCGAGTAACGCTGGCGCGCGATGCCGCCCTCGTACATCAGGTCGACGATCAGCTTCAGCTCGTGCAGCACCTCGAAGTAGGCGATCTCCGGGGCGTAACCGGCCTCGGTGAGCACCTCGAAACCGGTCTGCACCAGCGCGGACGCGCCACCGCAGAGCACGGCCTGCTCGCCGAAGAGGTCGGTCTCGGTCTCCTCGGTGAAGGTCGTCTTGATGACACCGGCGCGGGCGCCACCGATGGCGGCCGCGTAGGAGAGGGCGAGCGCCTGGGCGTTGCCGGAGGCGTCCTGCTCGACGGCGATGAGCGCCGGGACGCCCTTGCCGTCGACGAACTGGCGGCGGACGAGGTGGCCCGGGCCCTTCGGGGCGACCATCGCGACGTCGACGTTGGCCGGCGGCTTGATCAGGTCGTAGCGGATGTTGAAGCCGTGCCCGAAGAAGATCGCGTCGCCGTCCTTGAGGTTCGGCGCGATGTCCTGCTCGTAGATGTGGCGCTGCTTGGTGTCCGGCGCCAGGATCATGATCAGGTCGGCTTCGGCCGACGCCTCGGCCGGGGTGAGCACGCGCAGGCCCTGCTCCTCGGCCTTCGCCCGCGACTTGGACCCCTCGGGCAGGCCGATGCGGACGTCGACGCCGGAGTCGCGCAGGCTCAGCGAGTGGGCGTGGCCCTGGCTGCCGTAGCCGATGACAGCGACCTTGCGCCCCTGGATGATCGAGAGGTCGGCGTCGTCGTCGTAGAAAATTTCCACTGCCATGGGGGTTACTGCTTCCTTTCGAGACTTACTTCTTTAACGCGGTGATGTGGCGGTGATGGAACGGGCGCCCCGCCCCACCGCGACCATGCCTGACTGCACCAGCTCGCGGATGCCATACGGCTCCAGCATCCGCAGCAGCGCACCGATCTTGTCGGACGTCCCGGTGGCTTCGACGGTGAGCGCCTCCGGGGAGACGTCGACCACCTTGGCCCGGAAGAGCTGGACGGTTTCGAGGACCTGGCTGCGCACGGTGTTGTCGGCGCGCACCTTGACCAGCAGCAGTTCGCGCTGCACGGCGGTCGACTGCTCCAGCTCGACTATTTTGATCACATTGACCAGTTTGTTGAGCTGCTTGGTCACCTGCTCGAGCGGTAGCTCTTCGACGGCGACCACGATCGTCATGCGGGACACCTCGGGGTTCTCCGTGGGCCCGACGGCGAGGGACTCGATGTTGAACCCGCGGCGGGAGAACAGGCCGGAGACGCGCGCGAGCACACCCGGCTTGTTCTCGACCAGGACACTCAGCGTGTGGACGCTCATCTCAGCGCTCACCCTCCCCAGCGGCTTCCGCGGCGGCCTCGGTCGTCTCCACCGAAACCTCGTCGTCGTCGAACAGCGGCCGGATGCCCCGGACCGCCATGATCTCGTCGTTGCCGGTCCCGGCCGCGACCATCGGCCACACCTGGGCATCCTTCCCCACGACGAAGTCGATCACGACGGGGCGGTCGTTGATCTCCATCGCGCGGCGGATGGTGGCGTCGACGTCTTCCTTCGTCTCGCAGCGCAGCCCGGCGCAGCCCAGCGCCTCGGCGAGCAGCACGAAGTCCGGGATGCGGTGCTTGTGCGTGCCGAGGTCGGTGTTGGAGTACCGCTCCGAGTAGAAGAGGTTCTGCCACTGCCGGACCATGCCCAGGTTGCCGTTGTTGATGACGGCGACCTTGATCGGCGCGCCCTCGATGGCGCAGGTGGCCAGCTCCTGGTTGGTCATCTGGAAGCAGCCGTCGCCGTCGATCGCCCACACCTGGGTGCCGGGGACGCCGAACTGCGCGCCCATCGCCGCCGGCACCGCGTACCCCATGGTGCCGAGGCCGCCGGAGTTGATCCAGGTGCGCGGGTTCTCGTACTTGACGAACTGCGCGGCCCACATCTGGTGCTGGCCGACACCGGCGGCGTACACCGCGTCCGGGCCGACGATCTGGCCGATCCGCTCGATGACGTACTGCGGCGACAGCGAGCCGTCGTCCGGCCACTCGTAACCGGCCGGGTAGTTCTTGCGCCAGCCGTCGGCCTGGGTCCACCAGTCGGTGAGGTCGGGCTTGCCGCCGTGGTCGAATTCGGTCTGCACGGCCGTGATCAGCTCGCCGATGATCTCCTTGCAGTCGCCCACGATCGGGACGTCCGCCTTGCGGTTCTTGGAGATCTCGGCCGGGTCGATGTCGGCGTGCACGATCGCGGCGTCCGGCGCGAACGACGACAACTGGCCGGTGACGCGGTCGTCGAAGCGGGCGCCGAGCGCGATCAGCAGGTCGGCGCGCTGCATCGCGGCGACCGCGGCGACCGTGCCGTGCATCCCCGGCATGCCGAGGTGCTGCGGGTGCGAGTCGGGGAACGCGCCGCGCGCCATCAACGTGGTGACGACGGGGATGCCGGTCAGCTCGGCGAGCTGCTTCAGCTGCTCGTGTGCTTCCGCCTTGATCACGCCGCCACCGACGTACAGCACCGGGCGGCGTGACTTCGCGACGAGCTTCGCGGCTTCGCGGACCTGCTTGCCGTGCGGGCGCAGCGTCGGGCGGTAACCCGGGAGCCGCAGCTCGGTCGGCCAGGAGAACGAGGTCATCTCCTGCAGCACGTCCTTGGGGATGTCCACCAGGACCGGGCCGGGTCGGCCCGTCGACGCCAGGTGGAACGCCTCGGCGATGGTCCGTGGGATGTCCGCGGGGTCCGTGACGAGGAAGTTGTGCTTGGTGATCGGCATGGTGATGCCGCAGATGTCGGCTTCCTGGAACGCGTCGGTGCCGATCAGCGCCCGGCTCTGCTGGCCGGTGATGGCCACGACCGGGACGGAGTCCATGTTCGCGTCGGCCAGCGGGGTGACCAGGTTGGTCGCGCCGGGACCGGAGGTGGCCATGCAGACGCCGACCTTGCCGGTGGCCTGCGCGTAGCCGGTGGCCGCGTGGCCCGCGCCCTGCTCGTGGCGGACCAGGATGTGGCGGACCTTCGTGGAGTCCAGCAGCGGGTCGTAGGCGGGCAGGATGGTGCCGCCCGGAATCCCGAAGACCACCTCGGCGCCGACCGCCTCGAGCGAGCGCACGAGCGACTGCGCGCCGGTGACGCGCACCGGGGTTCCCGCCGGCGGCGCCGGCTTCGGACGTGCTCCTGGCGCGCCGGGCGCCGGGCCCGGCTTCGTCGGGTTTGTGGCACTGGTCATCGGTTCTGCCTCGTGGGTCTCGGTGTCACTCGTTCGGGTCGGTTTTGTGCGGTGGGGCCGGGAATCGCTTCCCTCGGGCAACAAAAAACCCTCGCCGACCGTAAGGTCGCACGAGGGTCGCGCGTCGACGCAGCGGAAAGACTTCCCTAAGCGTCGACGCGCTTGGGAAGTACGAGGCCGGTCAGCGGTGTCACGACGCTGACGCTAGTCCGAAGGTCTCTCAGGTGTCAACTCTGCGGGACGGTGAGTCCGCATGGTGGACACCGGCGCGGCGCGTGTCACGTCCGCGCGGACCCGGTTCCCGGTGCTCGCGCCGGGCGGTGCACCATTTCGGCGTGGCCGAAAAAGAGCAGGACGAAGGCCGGAAGGCCGTCTTCCGCATCCCCCGCACGTCGTTCATGGCGATCGCGCTCCTGACGATCTGCGTGACGCCGATCGCCCTCGGGGAGATCCCGTACCTGCAGTGGCTCTACGTCTTCCCGATCGCGCTGGCGGTGTTCGTGATCCGCACCCGCACCGTCGCGACCCGCAAGGGCCTGGCGACGCGCACGATGTTCGGCCATCGCGACGTGCCGTGGTCGGCGTTGAAGGGCCTGGCGATCACCAAGCGGGCCCGCGTCCAGGCGGTGCTGACCGACGACACGAAGGTGCCGCTGCCGACCGTGCGGACCCGCCACCTGCCGGTGCTGTCGCTGGTCAGCGAAGGTCTCGTCGCCGACCCGAGCGGGCTGCTGGACACCCAGGACGTCGAGCCCGCGAAGCCCGAGACGTCACCCAGCGAGTAACCCCGGCGGCGAAGCGGCCTCGTGAAGGTCTAAATTGGTAGGACCAGTTTCGCCGGAGCGTCCCGAACCTCCGCCTGGCCACCATCCGACCTGGGAGTTCGCCGTGCCGCCTCTCCGTTCCCGGACCACCACCCACGGCCGCAACGCGGCGGGCGCGCGCTCGCTCTGGCGCGCCACCGGCATGACCGACAGCGACTTCGGCAAGCCGATCGTCGCGATCGCCAACTCCTACACGCAGTTCGTGCCCGGCCACGTGCACCTCAAGGACCTCGGCGAGATCGTCGCCGGCGCGGTCAAGGAAGCCGGCGGCGTCGCGCGCGAGTTCCACACGATCGCCGTCGACGACGGCATCGCGATGGGCCACTCCGGGATGCTCTACTCGCTGCCCTCGCGCGAGATCATCGCCGACTCGGTCGAGTACATGGTCAACGCGCACCAGGCCGACGCGCTCGTCTGCATCTCCAACTGCGACAAGATCACCCCGGGCATGCTCAACGCCGCGATGCGGCTGAACATCCCGGTCGTGTTCGTCTCCGGCGGGCCGATGGAGGCCGGCAAGGCCGTGGTCGTGGGCGGCGTCGCGCAGGCCCCGACCGACCTGATCACCGCGATCGCCGCGTCGGCGAGCCCCGAGGTGGACGAGGAAGGCCTCGACATCGTCGAGCGTTCCGCGTGCCCGACGTGTGGTTCGTGCTCCGGCATGTTCACGGCGAACTCGATGAACTGCCTCACCGAGGCCCTGGGCTTGTCCCTGCCGGGCAACGGCTCGACGCTGGCCACGCACGCCGCGCGTCGCGCGCTGTTCGAGGAAGCCGGCCGGACGGTCGTCGAGCTCTGCAAGCGCTGGTACGAGCAGGACGACGACTCTGCGCTGCCGCGCTCGATCGCGTCGAAGGCGGCGTTCGAAAACGCGATGGCCCTCGACATGGCGATGGGCGGCTCGACGAACACGGTGCTGCACATCCTCGCCGCCGCCCAGGAGGGCGAGGTCGACTTCACGATCGCCGACATCGACGCGATCGGCCGCCGGGTGCCCTGCCTGTCCAAGGTGGCGCCGAACTCCGACTACCACATGGAAGACGTCCACCGCGCCGGCGGAATCCCGGCGATCCTGGGCGAGCTGTACCGCGGCGGGCTGCTCAACACCGGCGTCCACTCGGTGCACTCCCCCGACATCGAGTCCTGGCTTTCCGCCTGGGACATCCGCGCGTCGTCGCCTTCCGACACCGCGGTCGAGCTGTTCCACGCGGCACCGGGCGGCGTCCGCACGACACAGGCGTTCTCGACGTCGAACCGGTGGTCGTCGCTGGACACGGACGCCGCGGGTGGCTGCATCCGCGACGTCGAGCACGCGTACACGAAGGACGGCGGCCTGGCGATCCTGCGCGGCAACCTCGCCGAGAACGGCGCGGTGATCAAGTCCGCGGGCATCGACGAGGAGCTGTGGCGCTTCGAAGGCCCGGCGCGGGTGCTGGAGAGCCAGGAGGAGGCCGTGTCGGCGATCCTCAAGAAGGAGATTCAGCCGGGCGAGGTCCTGGTCATCCGCTACGAGGGTCCCGCGGGCGGCCCGGGCATGCAGGAAATGCTGCACCCGACGGCGTTCCTCAAGGGTTCGGGCCTGGGCAAGAAGTGCGCCCTGATCACCGACGGCCGCTTCTCCGGAGGTTCGTCGGGCATCTCGGTGGGCCACATCTCCCCGGAAGCGGCGGCGGGCGGCCTGATCGCGTTGGTCGAAAACGGCGACCGGATCCTGCTGGACGTCCACGAACGCCGGCTGGAACTGCTGGTGGACCCGGAGATCCTGGCGGAGCGCCGGTCGAAGATGGAGACGTCCGAGCGCCCGTGGCAGCCGAAGGACCGCGAACGCCCGATCACGGCGGCCTTGCGCGCGTACGCCCGCATGGCGACATCGGCCGACACGGGCGCGGTCCGCGACCCGAACAAGTAACCGCGCCGAGCGCGAGCCGGCGGAGGCGCGGAGCGTGATCGCCATCCTGCGCAAGAAGGCCAAGACCGGCGCGGAAGAGCGGGATCGCGCGGCGCGCGAAGTGAAGGCGCTGCACGGCCGCATCGAGGAGCTGTCGACGGTCGACGTCGCCTGCCTGCAGGAGCCTGGCTTGAGCTAACGAAGGCCGCTCCCGTTCCGTCAGGGCGGTCGACGTCGCCTGCCTGGCTTAAGCCAACGAAGGCCGCCCCCGTTTCGTCGGGGGCGGTCGACGTCGCCTGCCTGCCTGGCTTGAGCCAACGAAGGCCGCCCCTGTTTCGTCGGGGGCGGCCTTCGCGCTGCCGCAGTGTCGCCTTCGCCGTTCACCTGGCCGGCCTTCGCCCGTCGGCTACGCCTTTGCGGAACCCCGGAGATGGCCTTCGCATTGGCGAAAGCGTTCTTCACCGCTCCCGGCGGCAACTTTCGCGCTGTCGCGGACGGCTTCAGCCATTCCCGGCGGCCGGCCTTCGCGCGATCAGGCACTTGCCCAGTCGGTCACCGCAAATTCGAACCGGCGGCCACCGCTCCCAGCCGACCGTCGCCGATGCCGGGGTGTCTTCCTATCCACCGGAGCCGACCTCCGCGGAACCGCCCCCGTCGCAAGATCGCGTTGAGCTCCCCCGCCTGCGGGGGTACCCCCGTTTTCCACGCTACCGGCGACCACTGACAACTCCCGGCGCACGCAGCCAAGTTGTCCACAGCCCGCAAACCGGATCAGCAGTTGTCCACAGTCCGCGATCCAGGCCAGGACGTTGTCCCCAGGGTCCTCAGCGGGTCAGCACGATGACCACGACCGAGGCCGCCGCGGCCAGCAGTAGCGAGACCAGCCCGAGCGGCAGCGGCCGCCGTCGCCACGGGGTGTTCCGCTCCAGCGAAATCGGCCCGGCCCCGGTGAACAGCAGGCTCAACGCGGAAAGACCGAGTACCAGCTCGAACTCGAAGCCCTGGCCCTGCCCCTCGAAGAACCCGCCGTGGAACTTCGCGTAGACCGCGTTCGCGGCCACCCCCAGCAGCCCCGCCGCGGCCAGCGGCGTGAACAACCCGACGACCACGAGCGCACCGCCGGCGAGCTCCGTGACGCCGGTGATCCACGACAGCAGCGTCGTCTGCTTGTGGTAGCCGAACGTCTCCAGCACCCGCGCGAACCCGCCGATACCGGGCCCGCCGAACAGGCCGAACAGGTGCTGCAGGCCGTGCGCCCCCATGGTCACGCCGAGCGCCAGCCGCAGGATCAGCAGGCCGAGCCCGAGCCCGCCCTGGCGGGGGCCGTCGTCGGCCGGCCCGTTGTCCTCGACACCCGACAGGACGCTGGTGGGCTGCTGCGAGAAGTCGTCTGCACTGGTCACGCGCGAAGGGTAGGGGATCCGCGCGGGCCTGGCGAGGCAGCGCGCCGCGCTCAGTACTCCCCGTGCACCAGGTTGTCCGGCAGCTCGCCCCCGGCGTAGCGCGCGATCTCGGCCGCGGCGACGGCGTACGACCGCCCGCGCACGCCGCGCACGGTCCCGCCGACGTGCGGGGTCAGCAGCAGCCCCGGCGCGGTCCACAGCGGATGACCGGCAGGCGGCGGCTCGGGATCGGTGACGTCGAGCGCGGCCCGCAACCGGCCCGTGGTCAGTTCGGCGACCAGGGCGTCGGTGTCCACGACGCTGCCGCGCGCCACGTTGACCAGCACCGCGCCGTCCCGCATCTCAGCCAGGAACTCCGCGTCGACCATCCCGCGGGTACGCGAGGTCAGCGGCACCATCAACACGACGGCGTCGTGCAGGCCGAGCAGTCCGGGCAGTTCCTGCACGCCGTGCACGCCGTCCCGGGCGGTCAGCCCGACCATGGTGCAGCGCGCGTCGAACGGTTCGAGTCGCCGCCGCAGGTGCTGCCCGAGGTCGCCGGCCCCGATCACGAGGACGCGCTTGCCCTGCAGCGTGTCGGCGGTCTGCCGCGCCCAGCGGCCCTCGCGGCGCGCGTCGGCGAAGACGTCGAGTTTGCGATAAATCGACAACAGCACGGCGACGACCCACTCGGCGGTGCTGCCGCCGTGCGCGCCGCGGCAGGTGGAGAGCAGGACGCCGTCGGGCACCTTGCCGACCCAGTCCTCGGCGCCGGCGGACAGCAGCTGGATCAGCTTCAGGTTCGGCAGCGCACGCCACAGCTCGTCGCCGGCGCGGTGTTTGCCGGGGATGAGCACCTCGGCCTTCGCGGCCTCGGGCGGCACCGGCTCGCCCGCCTGGTAGCGCACCGGGAGCACCCGCGGCACCTCGGCCAGCACGGACAGCCCTTCGTCGTCGGGCACCAGCACGGTCAGCGTCATGATCGCCACGGTAATGGAGGAGTACTCACCCATGGTTCACGTACCGGCCCCTAGGCTGGGGGATCATGCGAACCCGGTACCGGTCGGCTCTGCTGGCGATCCTGGCCTGCGGCGTCGTGCTGCCCGCCGGCTGCGCGCGGTTCGACGACACCGCGGCGGGCCAGACGTTCAGCCCCGCACCCGTGGCCAGCCCCGAATCCCCGCCCGAGATCCAAGGCCCCGGCTCGGACTCCGGCGGCGACGGCCAGCAGAGCCGCCCAGGTCAGCAGGCCACGACGATCCCGCCGCCGCAGGGTTGCAAGGATTTCGACCAGACGGTGATCGCGACCTGCCTCGACACAGTGGCCGCGGTCGCCGGCCTGCCGGGCGACGGCTCCACGCCGAGCGCGCTCGCGGGCGAGCGCAAGAGCGGCCGCGTCCTGCTGGCCACGGCGGGCAAGGACGCCACGGAGTTCGCGAAGCTCGACGTCCAGGCGGCCGGCGACGGCGGCCTGACCGGCCTCGCGCTGTCGCCGTCGTACGTCGAGGACCAGCTCGTGTTCGCGTACGTGACGACGGCGACGGACAACCGGGTCGTCCGCTTCGCGAAGGGCCAGACGCCGAAGCCGGTGCTCACGGGCATCCCGAAGGGCGCGACCGGCAACCGTGGCGCGCTGGGCACGGACAACCGCGGCGCGCTCCTGGTCGCGACGGGCGACGCGGGCAACCCGAACGCGGCGGCCGACCCGTCGTCGCTGGCGGGCAAGGTGCTGCGGATCGACACGTCCGGCAAGGCCGCGGCGGGCAACCCGAACGGCGCCATGGCGGTGGCATCCGGCCTCCACGCCCCGGGCGGCCTGTGCGCCTCGGCCGACGGCGGCCGCGTCTGGGTCACCGACCGGCTGGCCGACAAGGACGCGCTGTACCGGATCCAGACCGGCCGACCACTCACGGCTCCGGCGTGGACCTGGCCGGACAAGCCGGGCGTAGCGGGTTGCGCGGATTTCGTCGACGCCAACGGCTCGGTCTCGGTGGGCACGTCCTTGGCCGGAAACCTGCAGAACCTCCCGGTCACGGCGGAGGGCGCGGTCAGCGGCAAGCCGACGGTCAGCCTAGACGGCAAGACAGGCAAGCCCCCGATCACGTACGGCCGCCTCGCGGGGATCAGCATGATCAACCCGCAGCTGGCGGTCGCGGGAACGGTCAACAAGGACGGCGGCACCCCGGTCTCGAGCGACGACCGAGTGGTCCTGATCACCCCAGCCACCTCCGGCGGCGGCAACGGCAAGGACTGACCAATCCCGCTGACCTGACCACTTCTCAACTGGAGCCGCGGTCGTTGTCGCTCCCGCTACAACACCACCTGGACCGCGCCCGGCAATCCGCTGACCTCGAGTTCAGCCGCCCAGCCGACTACGTCCCCAATACCCGCGCCCACCCACCTCAGCCAACGCCCACCGGATCCCAGCCCAGCCGCCTTGTCGCCCAACCGACCACATCATCGGTAGCGGTCCACTCACCTCGGCCGACGACCCGCCAGGTCGAGGTCAGCCGCATTGTCGCCAACCGACCACATCACCAGCAGCGCCCCCCGCCTCGGCCGGCGACCTGCCGCTACAGATCAGCCACGTCGTCGCCCCACAAGCCACATCGCCGGCACCCCCGCCACTCAACTCAGCCGGCCGTCGTCAATTCACCGCCCACAATCCCCGCAGCATCCGGTCAGGTCAGTGGCTTCAACTCGACCCGCCGTCCCTCCGCGGACGACGCCAGTCCAGCCTCCGCGAGCTGCAGTCCCCGCGCGGCCGAGAAGAAGTCGTAGCGGTGTTGCCGTCCGGCGACCACGTCCCGGACGAACTCCTCCCACTGCGCCTTGAACCCGTTGTCGAACTCGGCGTTGTCCGGCACCTCCGCCCACTGGTCCCGGAACGCCTCGGTCGCCGGCAGGTCCGGGTTCCACACCGGCTTGGGCGTCGCCGACCGGTGTTGCACCCGGCACCGCCGCAGGCCGGCCACCGCGCTGCCCTCGGTGCCGTCGACCTGGAACTCGACCAATTCGTCGCGAAAGACCCGCACCGACCACGACGAGTTGATCTGCGCGATCGCCCCCGACTCGAGCTCGAAGATGCCGTACGCGGCGTCGTCCGCCGTTGCCGCGTACGCCTCTCCCTGCTCGTCCCAGCGGCGCGGAATGTGCGTTGTCGCTTTCGCGGTCACTGCCGAAACCCGGCCGAAAAGTTTCTCCAGCACGTAGTTCCAGTGGCAGAACATGTCCAGCACGATTCCGCCACCGTCCTCCGCACGGTAGTTCCAGCTCGGCCTCTGCGCATCCTGCCAGTCGCCCTCGAAGACCCAGTAGCCGAATTCGCCGCGAACGGACAGGATCCGCCCGAAAAAGCCGCCTTCCACCAGTCGCCGCAGTTTTCGCAGGCCGGGCAGGAACAGTTTGTCGTGCACGACGCCGTGACAGATCCCGGCGTCCCGAGCGAGACCCGCCAGTTCCAGCGCCGCCGTCAACGTGTCGGCCAGCGGCTTCTCGGCGTAGACGTGCTTGCCCGCGGCGATCGCCGCCCGCACCGCCGGCTCGCGCGCCGACGTCAGCTGCGCGTCGAAGTAGATCTGCACGTCCTCCAACGCCGTGTCGACGTCGGTGGTCCACGACGTCAGGCCGTGCCGCTCGGCGAGCTCTTTGAGCTTGACAGCGTTGCGCCCGGCGAGGATCGGCTCGAGCTGCGCGCAGGTGCCGTCCGGCAATGCCACTCCGCCCTGTTCGCGGATCGCCAACACCGACCGCAGCAGGTGCTGGCGGTAGCCCATCCGGCCGGTGACCCCGTTGAGCAGCACTCCGATGGTCTGGTTCATCAACTACCGGCCTTCCACGTCGAGATTTCGTCCCCGCCGTACGGCGCGGTCACCCCGGGGATGTCGTATTCGGCGCGCCGACCGCACATGCCGTAGCCGTCGGGGTTCGACGGCGTCGCGACCCGCACTCCCGACCGCTCGAGATGACTCCCATCGCCGTCGGCGAGCGCCTTGAGGTGGGCGCCGGTCAGTTCGGCGGCTTTGAGCGCCCCCGCTTGCCACCGCGGCACCCACTCCCCGACCTTCGGGGCGACGAGCGCGACCGCCGCCCGGTGGAACGCCCGCAGTGGCTCCGGGTCGCCGTCGAGCAGCGCCTCCCGAAGCGGCAGGTAGCCGCGAATCGCCAGGTCACGACGCTGCCGGGCGGCGTCGTCGGTTTTCGGCGACGCCGCGGCCTCGGCGTACGCGGCAGGGTAGTCGAGCACCGTGGGCGGAAAAGTGAACACGGCGTCACCGGCCTCGGGCAGGCCACTGTTCTGCATGAGCACGGTGACGCGCAGGTCGCCGCCCCGCACCATCCGGTGCACGGTGCCCGGCGCGAACCACACGATGACCCCGGCCTCCAACGGCGTCTCGGCATAGCCGCCGACACTCAACGTCTGCACCGCGCCGCGCCCACCTGTGACGACGTACGCCTCGGTGCAAGCGAGGTGCAGGTGCGGGCTGCCACCGCAGACGCCGTCCTCGGCCGCCCAGTCGTAAGCGCGCAGGTGGGAGACACCAATGCCACCCGGAAGAGGGAATTCGTCCATGGCTTGCCTTTCAGAACCCGTGCGTGCCGAGGTAGGCGGTGACGCGCTCGCGGTCCCAGGCCCCATCGGCGACGACCACCCGGTAGCGGTAGGAGAAGCTCTCCCCCGGTGGCAGGGAGAATTCTTCGAAGAACGCCCACGAGATCGCCACGGTCGGTGTGTCCCGGGAACGGACGAACCAGTGCGACTCGTGGATCGCGCCGTCGTTCTCCGGCGCGTGCGCGAACACGAGCGTCGAATGCGCGTCGACGTCGTCGTGTTCGCCGACAAAGGCCAGCCAGGGCGCCTGCCGGCCCATCATCTCCTCGCCGCCCAGCTCACCGGGCCCGAGGATGCGGCCACCGCTGAACTCGCGCGGCCCACGCCAGTGCAGCCCGGTGTACCCGGCCATCTCGCGGCCGGCGGTGGTCGGGCTGCCGAACGCGAGCGGGGTGTCACGGATGTTGGTCAGCTCGATCGCCCAGTCGATGGCCCAGGCGCCTTCGTCCGGCTCGACCGAGTGGACGACGATGTCGCGCCGCTCCCGAGCCCACTCCTCACCACTGTTGGCGACCCAGGTGAGCTGCTCGGTGAAGGTCAGCCGGTCACCGTCGACGGTGAATCCGGCGAACGCGTCGTGCCGCATCGAGCCGACACGATCGGGCAGGTCCTGGTACCAATCGCCGGGTACGTAGGTGTGGCCGCCCCAGAAGTTCTGGCCGGACAGGTGGCTCGACGTCATCTGCAGGCCCTTGTGCCAACGGTGGTCGGCGGGGCGGTACCCGCTGACGCGCCGCCCACCGAGGGTGCGCAGCGGGTGGGTGTAGGGCTTGCGGGACTCGTAGGCCACCGGGTCGGGCTTGTACACATAGGACATCAACTGGACTCCGCCGGCCTCGACGGCGACGTGGTCGCCGTGCCGGTGGGTGACGGTGATCGCCGCGCTCATTTCGTCTCCACTCCCTGGCTGACGCCGGCCATCGACCGGTAGTAGTCGTCACCTGGCCCGATCTCGCCCCGGCGCACCCCGGTCCCGGTGGAGGCCGACTTGTAGAGCGCCGCGACGAGTTCCAGCACACGCCGCCCGTCATCCCCGCTGCACGGCGGCCGCCGACCGGCCCGGTACGCGGCCAGGACGGGCGCGAACGCGGCGGTGTGCGAACTGGCGACGTCGCCGGGCGGGCTGGACCAGCGCGTCGTCCGATCGGCGACCACGTGCGGCGCCGGGGTGTAGCGCCAGTCCTTGCCGCTGTAGCCGTAGAGGTGGGTGAGCTCGACGGTCGCGTTTTCGCAGTCGATCCGGATCCGGCTCACTTCGTCCGGGGACAGCACGCTGTTGACGACGGTCGCCAGCGCGCCCGACTCGAACCGGACGAGCGCGGTGGAGACGTCCTCGGTCTCGACGTCGTGCACCAGCCGCGCGGTCATCGCCCGCACCTCGGCCCAGTCGCCGAGCAGGTGGAGCAGCAGATCCATCTGGTGGATCCCGTGCCCCATGGCCGGACCGCCGCCCTCGCTCGCCCACTTCCCCCGCCACGGAACGGCGTAGTAGTCGGCGTCGCGGTACCAGGTCGTCTGGCAGTGCGCGACGAGCGGACGACCGAGCTCCCCGTCCGCGAGAAACGTCCGGAAGCGCCCGGCGGCCGAACCGGACCGGTGCTGGAAGACGAAGGAGGCATACGGCCCGCCATCCCGTTCGACGGCGGCGATCTCGTCGTACTCGGCGAGCGACCGGCAGGGCGGCTTCTCGCACCACGCCCAGGCGCCGCTCTCGAGAACCTTCCTGACCTGCTCGACGTGCAGTCCGGGCGGAGTACAGATCGAGACGAGGTCAGGTTCCTGCTCAGCTAGCAGTGTGTCGAGGTCTTGATACGGCTTGGCGCTCGCGGCCTCGGCACAGAACGCGGCGGCGCGCGTTTCATCGACGTCCGCGACGGCCACCACTTCGACGTCATCGCGATGGGCTTCGTATGCGGCCCAGTGACTTTTCGCGATCCCGCCGGCTCCGACGACGGCCACCCGTAAGCGCTTTCCGCTGCGCAAACCCGGACCCCCTCCGCTCGCCGGCGATGTCCAAAAGACGACCTCCGCGCGCGCCGATGCCCCGAGCGCGACTCTTCGACCGTCGCAGAAAGCGCTTTCTCACGCAACAGGCCGCCGCACTGTCAACGTTGTCAGCGCCGGGGGCTCAACCGGAACGGACGAGATCTCGCACAGAGGCGGACAACCCGGCCACTGCACGTAGACTCTTGCCACCGCAGGCAGCATCGCGAACCAAGACCAGCAGGCTTTGCTGTCACGCATCGCGTCGAGCAGGCCTGCGGACTTGGGCCACAAACCGACGTCGGTCAGACCAGCGAACCTCGCCGCCACAGGCCGACTGCAGACAGATCAGCGACCTCATCACTGCAGACTAAGTCAGGCAGATCAGCTGATCTTGCACTCGCCGACCGCCCGACGTCTCGGCGTTCAGGGCCGCGACAGCCAACTCGTGAGCGGCAGGACCGAGCCGACGAGGCGATGTCACCGGTCGGCCTTCCAGCAAGTCAGCGGCTCTTGTCTCGCAGACTGCGCTTCCGCGGCTGCTTGCCTTCGGCGCGCATCGCCCGCACGTCCAGGAAAGCGACCACCCCGGATGCGAGCGCGGCGAACATCCCCAGGAACCGGCCGAAGCCCGGGCCGATGGCGATGCCGGCAGCTTCGAAGATGCCGCGCTGGTCGGCGTCGAACTCCCAGTCGAGCGTTAGCCAGCCGATCACCATCAACAGCACCGACGCCGCGGCGACCACCAGCCACAGGTGCGGCAGGCCACTGACCCGCACGGTCCGGACTCGCCCGAAAACGACCACGACCAGTCCGGCCAGCAGCAACGGCAGCGGCGGGCACCAGGCGAAGAAGCTCGAGTCCCACGCGTCGCGGACGACCTGGTCGTGCGGCAGCTGCGAAAGGATGACCTCGATGTCCGGCTTGTTGGTGCTGAGCGTGGTCCACGGCAGGAACGTCGAACCCAGCGCGAGCAGCCCGGCCACCAGGCCGAGCCACTCGCGCCAGGTGACGCTCTTGACGAAAAACGGCTGTGTCATGAAAGCGGTCAGGAACCGACGCGTTCGATGATCAGCTCGCGGACCCGCTTCGCGTCGGCCTGCCCCTTGGTCGCCTTCATGACCGCGCCGACGATTGCGCCCGCCGCCGCCACCTTGCCGCCGCGGATCTTCTCCGCGACGTCCGGCTGCGACGCCAGGGCCTCGTCGATCGCCGCGAGCAGAGCCGAGTCGTCCGAGACGACCTTCAGCCCACGCTTCTCGACGACCTCGCGCGGCGAGCCCTCGCCGGCCAGCACTCCCTGGACGACTTCCTTGGCCAGCTTGTTCGTCAGCTCGCCGGACGTCACCAGCCCGATGACCTCGGCCACCTGGGCCGGACTGATCGCCAGGTCGGCCAGTTCGACCTCGCGGGCGTTGGCCTCCTGGGCGAGGGTGTTGACCCACCAGCCACGCGCCTCGTCCGGCTTCGCGCCGGCCTCGACCGTGGCCGCGACGAGGTCGACCGCACCGACGTTCAGCAGGTCACGCAGGGCTTCGTCGGAAAGCGACCACTCCTGCTGGATCCGCTTGCGACGCTCGGACGGCATCTCCGGCAGCGTCCCGCGCAGCTCCTCGACCCATTCGCGCGAAGGCGCGATCGGGACCAGGTCGGGCTCCGGGAAGTACCGGTAGTCCTCCGCGGTCTCCTTGGTGCGGCCGGGCGACGTCGAGCCGTCGGCCTCCTGGAAGTGCCGGGTTTCCTGCTTGATCGTGCCGCCGTCGGCGAGGATCGCCGCCTGCCGGGTCATCTCGTACCGCACGGCGCGCTCGACGCTGCGCAGCGAGTTGACGTTCTTCGTCTCGGTGCGGGTGCCGAACTCGGTCGCGTCCTTCGCCATCAGCGAGATGTTCGCGTCGCAGCGCAGCGAGCCCTGGTCCATCCGGACGTCGGACACGTCGAGCGCGCGCAGCAGATCGCGCAGCGCCGACACGTACGCCCGCGCGACCTCGGGAGCCCGCTCGCCGGTGCCCTCGATCGTCTTGGTGACGATCTCGATCAGCGGCACGCCGGCCCGGTTGTAGTCGAGCAGCGAGTGCTCGGCACCGTGGATCCGGCCGGTGGCGCCACCGACGTGCAGCGACTTGCCGGTGTCCTCTTCCATGTGTGCGCGCTCGATCTCGACGCGCACGACCTCGCCGTCGTCGAGCGTGACGTCGAGGTAGCCGTTGAAGGCGATCGGCTCGTCGTACTGCGAGGTCTGGAAGTTCTTCGGCATGTCCGGGTAGAAGTAGTTCTTCCGGGCGAACCGGCACCACTCGGCGATCTCGCAGTTCAGCGCGAGGCCGATCCGGATCGCGCTCTCGACGGCCTTGCCGTTCACCACCGGCAGCGCGCCCGGCATGCCGAGGCAGGTCGGGCAGACCTTCGTGTTCGGCTCGCCGCCGAACTCGTTGGCGCACCCGCAGAACATCTTGGTGTTCGTGCTGAGCTCGACGTGGACCTCGAGCCCGAGCACGGGGTCGAAGCGCTCGATGACGTCGGCGTAGTCCATCAACTCGGCCACGGCAGTCACTTCGTTCCTCCCAGCTCCGGGACCTTGTGGACCAGCGAGCCACCGGCAGCGGCGTCGCGGGCGGCCTCGTACGCGGCGCCGACCCGGTAGAGCCGGTCGTCGGCGAGCGCCGGGGCCATGATCTGCAGGCCGACCGGCAAGCCGTCCTCGTCGGACAGGCCGCTCGGCACGCTCATCGCGGCGTTGCCGGCCAGGTTCGACGGGATCGTGCACAGGTCGGCGAGGTACATCGCCATCGGGTCGTCGACGCGCTCGCCGATCTTGAACGCCGTGGTCGGCGTGGTCGGCGAAACGAGGACGTCGACCTTCTCGAAGGCCGAAGCGAAGTCGCGCGTGATCAGCGTGCGGACCTTCTGCGCCGAGCCGTAGTAGGCGTCGTAGTAGCCGGACGACAACGCGTACGTGCCCAGCATGATCCGCCGCTTGACCTCGGCGCCGAAGCCCTTTTCACGCGTCAGCGACATGACCTCTTCGGCGCTGTGCGTGCCGTCGTCGGCGACGCGCAGGCCGTAGCGCATGGCGTCGAACCGGGCGAGGTTCGACGAGCACTCGCTCGGCGCGATCAGGTAGTACGCCGGCAGCGCGTAGGTGAAGTTCGGGCAGGAAACCTCGACGACCTCGGCGCCAAGCGCACGCAGCTGGTCGACCGCGGCCTGGAAGGACCGCAGCACACCCGGCTGGTAGCCGTCGCCGCCGAACTCCTTCACCACGCCGACGCGGACGCCGGACAGGTCGCCGTTCGCACCCTGGCGGGCCGCCGCGACGACCGGCGGGACCGGCGCGTCGATGGACGTCGAGTCCATCGGGTCGTACCCGGCGATGACCTCGTGCAGCAGCGCGGCGTCGAGCACCGTGCGGGCGCACGGCCCGGCCTGGTCGAGCGACGACGAAAACGCGACGAGGCCGTAACGCGACACGCCACCGTAGGTCGGCTTGACGCCGACGGTGCCGGTGACCGAGCCGGGCTGCCGGATCGAGCCGCCGGTGTCGGTGCCGATCGCCAGCGCGGCTTCGAAGGCCGCGATGGACGCCGACGAGCCACCGCCGGAACCGCCCGGGATGCGGGCGTGGTCCCACGGGTTGTGCGTCGGGCCGTACGCCGAGTTCTCGGTCGACGACCCCATGGCGAACTCGTCCATGTTGGTCTTGCCGAGGATGACGACACCGGCCTCGCGCAGCTTGCGCGTCACCGTCGCGTCGTACGGCGGGATCCAGCCCTCGAGGGTCTTCGACCCGCACGTCGTCGGGATGCCCTCGGTGGTGAGGACGTCCTTCAGCGCGAGCGGCACGCCGGCCAGCGGCGACACGGGCGCCTGGCCTGCGGCGATGCCCTCGTCGACGGCCTTGGCCGCGGCCAGCGCGCCCTCGGTGTCGACGTGCAGGAACGCGTGGACGTGGTCGTCCACCTCGGCGATCCGGTCCAGGTGGGCCTGGGTGACCTCGACCGCGGACACCTCGCGCGTGTGGATCTTCTCCGCCAGTTCCGCGGCGGTCAGCTTGATCAGCTCGGTCACTGCTCTTCCCCCAGAATCCGCGGCACCCGGAACCGGCCCTCTTCGGCGGCCGGCGCACCGGCCAAGGCCTGCTGCTGGGTGAGCCCGGGACGGACGACGTCCTGCCGGAAGACGTTCGTCAGCGGCACGGCGTGCGACGTCGGCGGCACGTCCTCGGCGGCGACCTCGCTCACCTTGGCCACCGAGTCCAGGATCTGGTCGAGCTGGCCGGCGAAGACGTCGATCTCGTCATCGGTCACGGCCAGCCTGGCCAGCTTCGCGAGGTGCGCGACCTCGTCTCGGGAAATGTTGGGCACGCGGGTGACTCCCGGGTTGTGCTGTGCGGGTTGTCTCGGAAGCTGCAAGTCTATGGTGGCGGCGTGGGCGGACTCGACTGGGTTACGCCCGGCGCAAACCGAGTGCCGTCCGGCGACACCGACGTCCCGCCCGGCGGACAGTGGGTCCCGCGAGCCGGGTGGGTCTGTCACAATCGGCGACCGGCATCGAGCGTCCCACGGCAAGGCTGGGACGCCAGAGGTGAGAGGGGCGCGTGGTGTCGTTCCTGATCCGGGTCCTCCTTCCGGACAGCCCGGGAACCCTCGGCGCGGTCGCCACGGCGCTCGGCACGGTAGGCGCCGACATACTCAGCGTGGACGTCGTCGAACGCGGCACCGGAGTGGCGGTGGACGACCTGGTCGTCGAGCTCCCCTCGGGCCGTCTCCCCGATGCGCTGATCACAGCGGCGGAGAGTGTCGAAGGCGTCGAAGTCGACGCGGTCCGCCCGTATGCGGGCGTGCTCGACACCCACCGCGAGCTCGAACTCGTCGAAGAGATAGCCGCGCGGCCGAAGACCGGTCTCGACATCCTGGCCGAGGGCGTGCCCCGCATCGTGCGCGCGGGCTGGGCGATGGTCGTCGAATACGCCGAGACCGGCGCCGTCCGGCTGGCGTCGTCGAGTGCCGCCCCGGAGACCCCCATCACAGACCTGCCCTGGCTGCCGCTCGGGCGCGCGACGGTGCTCGACAGCGAGGAAGCCTGGATCCCGGAAACGTGGAAGGAACTGGGCACCGAGCTGGCCGCGACCCCACTGGGCAAGCCGGGCCGGGCGCTGCTGGTGGCCCGCCCCGGCGGACCGAACTTCCGCGCCGCCGAAGTCGCCCGGCTGGCTCACCTGGCCGGAATCGTCGCGGTCGTCCTCGACGGCTGACCGCGTAGTCCGAAATCCGACGACGGCATCCCACCCGGCCGGGTGGTCTTGCTCTGCCGTCGACAGCCGGCGGCCTGATCGCCGTTCGGCCGATTTCGGCGACGGCATTCCGTGCCGGATCCTCGCGGCGATCCCATACCGGGCCGACCGCGCAATTGTCGAAAAGGGGCGACGTCTCCCTCGAGACGTCGCCCCTTTTCGGCAACGGACCCGCGTCGCCCACGACCTAGCGGACGAACGCCCGGTCAGACGTCGATCTGGTACGCGATCAACGTGATGTGCGGGAACGGCCGCCAGTCGCGTTCGGGCAGGCGTGTGAACCCGAGGCGTTCATAGAGCCGGTGCGCCGCGCGCATCCTGTCCAGACTGCTCAGCACCACCCTGCGGAGCCCCAGCGTCCGCGCGCGATCGAGCACGGCCCGCGTGAGCGCCTCCCCCACACCGCGGCCACGCGCCGACGCCGCGACGGCGAGCATCCGGAACTCCAGCTCGCCGGGGCGCGCAATCTCCGCATACGCCGAGCCCGGCTGAACGATCGTCACGCAGCCGAGGACGTCCCCGGCCTCACCGACGGCGACGAGCACTTCGGCCAGCTCGACCCGGCGCGCGATGTCACGCAGTTCCGCGTCGTAGCCGACGTCGCCGGCCAGATGACCATCCACGTCGTAGGCCTGGACCGTGACCTCGCCCGCCGCGAAGTACTCCTCCGGCCGCGGCGGCCGGATTTCGACGTCACCCATCCGTCTCCCCAGACTCGTCCTCGGCGGTTTCGTCGCCCACCGGCAGCGCCACCTCCCGCGCCGCCTCGGGCCCCTGCGCCAGCAGGACGCGGAAGCCGGCCTCGTCGAGCACGGGCACCTTCAGTTGGACCGCCTTGTCGTATTTCGAACCAGGCGAGTCCCCGACGACGACGAACGCCGTCTTCTTCGACACCGACCCGGCCGCCTTGCCGCCGCGGGCCATGAGGACCTCCTTGGCCTCGTCGCGGGAGAACCCGTCGAGCGAGCCCGTCACCACGATCGACAAGCCTTCGAGGTTGCGCGGGATCGACTCGTCGCGCTCCTCTTCCATCCGCACGCCGGAACGTCGCCACTTTTCGACGATCTCGCGGTGCCAGTCGACTTCGAACCACTCCTGGGTCGCGCGCGCGATGGTCGGGCCGACGCCGTCGACCTCCGACAGCTCCTCTTCGGTGGCCTCTTCGATCCGCTCGACCGAGCCGAACTCGCGAGCCAGCGCCTGCGCGGCGGTCGGTCCGACATGCCGGATCGACAGCGCGACGAGCACCTTCCACAGCGGCCGGTCCTTCGCCGCGTCGAGGTTGGCGAGCAGCTTTCGCGCATTGGCGGACAGCTCGCCCGCCTTGGTGCGGAAGAGCTCGACCTCGGACAGGCTGTCCTCGTTCAGGTCGAAGATGTCACCCTCGTCGGCGACCACCCTCGCGTCCAGCAGCGCGACCGCCGCCTCGTAGCCGAGGACCTCGATGTCGAAGCCGCCGCGGCCGGCCAGGTGGAAGAGCCGCTCCCGCAGCTGCGCGGGGCAGAACCGGGTGTTCGGACAGCGGATGTCCTTGTCGCCTTCCTTCTGGTAGGCGAGCTCGGTGCCGCATTCCGGGCAATGGGTGGGCATGACGAACTCGCGCTCGTCGCCCGTGCGCGCGTCCACCACGGGCCCGAGGACCTCGGGGATGACGTCGCCGGCCTTGCGGATGACGATCCGATCGCCGATCAGCACACCCTTGCGTTTGACCTCTTCCCCGTTGTGGAGGGTGGCGCGCGCGACGGTCGACCCCGCGACCGTGACCGGCTCGGTGACCGCGAACGGCGTCACGCGCCCGGTGCGGCCGACGCCGACCTGGATGTCCAGCAACGTGGTGATCGCCTCTTCGGGCGGGTATTTGTACGCGATCGCCCACCGCGGTGCCCGCGACGTCGTGCCCAGCCGCCGCTGCAGCGACACCTGGTCGACTTTGATGACGACGCCGTCGATCTCGTGCTCGGCGTCGTGCCGGTGTTCGCCCCAGTAGGCGATGTGCTCGGTGAGCTCCTCGGCCGTCGTCAGGACCATGCTGTGCGGCGACACCGGCAGGCCCCACGCGGCCAGCGCGTCGTACGCCTCGGACTGGCGCCGCGGCTCGAACCCCTGGCGTTTGCCGAGCCCGTGGCAGATCAGCCGAAGCCGGCGCTCCTTCGTGATCTTGGGGTCCTTCTGCCGCAGCGACCCGGCCGCGGTATTGCGCGGATTCGCGTACGGCGGCTTGCCTGCTTCGACCATCTTCGCGTTCAGCTCGAGGAAGTCCTCGACGCGGAAGAAGACCTCGCCACGCACCTCGACCAGCGCGGGCACCGGGAACTGGTCGGTGCCCGTGAGCGTCTCGGGAACCTGCTCGAGCGTGCGCATGTTCAGCGTCACGTCCTCGCCCGTGCGGCCGTCACCCCGGGTGAGCGCCCGGGTGAGGTGGCCGTTTTCGTACAACAGGTTGATCGCCAGGCCGTCGATCTTCAGCTCGGCCAGGAACTCGGTGCGCCCGACCTCCTTCTCGACGCGTTCGACCCACGCCAGGAACTCGTCCCGGTCGAACACGTTGTCCAGGCTGAGCATGCGCTCGAGGTGGTCGTACGCGGTGAACTCGGTCGAGAACGTGCCCCCGACCCGCTGGGTCGGCGATTCGGGCGTGACCAGCGCCGGGTGCGCGTCTTCGATCGCCTGCAGCTCGCCGAGCAGCTCGTCGAACTGCCCGTCGGAGACGATCGGCGAGTCCAGGACGTAATAGCGGAACTGGTGGTTGCGAAGTTCTTCCGCGAGCGCGCTGTGGCGTTCGCGCACGTCGGCCGGGACGTCGGTGACGTCCTCGGCGGCCTCCGGGGCGTCCACCGCCGCGATCTGGTCCTGGGGAAGGTCTGTGCTGCTCACGGGTGGTGAGCCTAGTCGGCGGCACCGACATTTCCGGACGTCCCGGCGCCGAGCCCGCGAACCAGTTCACGGAACTCCAAAAGAGTGATCGCGCCCGCCGGCTCGGTCTCCGCAGTCTCGACACGCCGTAGTCGTTCAGCCGCCAGCCGTTCACCCAATGTGGCGTCGAGGGGCAAGAACGTCATGGTCAGCCGGGCGGCCTCGTCGAGATCCCGGAACCCGGGGTGGAAGACGGCGACGTCGACGACGTCCTCGTCCACCTGCGCGACGACCCGGACGTCGGCCAGCGAGATCCGGTGCTCGCCGAGGTTGACGGTGACCTCGGTCGGATCGGGCACAGGCGGGACCGAGTCGTGGTACTCCCAGATGGCGTCGTCCGGCGGCGCGGCGGCCCGCCACGCGTCGGTGTACGGCCGCACTTCCGGGTCCTCCTGACCCGTCACGACCAGGGCGTAGATCGACCGGCGACCACGTTCGAGCGAGAAGTGCAGCCGCGGGTGCAGGGCCTCGACCAACTGGCAGAGCTCGTGTTCGACCCGGTGCGGCTCGCCCTCGCCGAGCGCCGCGCTGACCATCGGGAGCAGGTCGTACCAGCCCTGCCAGAACGTCTCCGCGGCGACCGCCGGGTCCTCCGGCACGTGCTGCTCCGGCCACGCGGTGCGCGGGTCGGGCGGATCGGCGGTGGTGCTTTTGCGGCGGAACAGGCGCATGGCTATCGGTGGTCCTCGTTCGGTCGGCTTCCCCGACACGCTACTTGGCGTGCCGCGCCGACGTCGGCGAGTTGCCGGATTCCGTCACCACCCTTCCGGTGGCTCCACGAAGGCCTTGCCCAGGTCGCGCGACAGCGCGAGAGCCCGGCGCATCCAGTCCGGTGTCGCGCCGGCGAGACCGCAAGCGGGGGTCGGCACGGCGCGTTCGGCCAGGACGCTGTGGTTGAAGCCGAGCCGGCTCGCCAGCCGGAACGGCGCTTCACCGACGTCCTTCAGGCTCAGCGGCGCGGAGGGGGCGGTGGTCGGGATCGCGCCCATGAACAGCGTCGCCCCGCCGTCCCACACCTCGCCGATCTCGTCGAGGAACGCGGCGGACGAGCCGTCGAGAGCCCGGAGGTCGAACGCCAAGGCGTCCGCGCCGGCCTCGCGCAGCAGCCCGAGCGGTGGTTTCGGGGCGCAGCAATGCACGATCACGGGCTGACCAGTGATCGTGCGCGCGCCTTCGATGACAGTGGCGAGCAGGTCACGGGCTTCGGGTTCCGGCACAGCCGCGACGTTCCCGTAGCCGGACGGCGTCGACAGCCCACCGGCCAGCACCGTGGGCAGCGACGGCTCGTCGAACTGCACGACCACGGGCGCGCCGGTCCTGGACCGGACCTCCGCGACGTGCTCGGCGAGGCCGTCGAGCAGGGAAGACGTGAAGTCCCGCAGCGCGCCGCGATCCGTGAGCACCCGGTGGCCGCGGGGCAGCTCGATCCCGGCACCGAGCGTCCACGGCCCGGCGACCTGGACTTTGAAGACCGGTGGCGTGACACCGGCCTTCTCCTTGGCTTCCTGCACCGCGTCCAAGTCCCAGCGGAGCAGGTCGACGGCCCGGCGGTGTTCGTGCCCCGGCCGAGCCGCGACGCGGTAGCCGCTGGGCACGACCTCGACGGCCAGGTCCACCAGCAGCGCCGCCGTCCGGCCGAGCATGTCCGCCCCGACGCCGCGGGCCGGCAATTCCGGCAGGTGCGGGAAGTCCGGCAGCTCGCCGAACACGACCGCCGCTGCCTCCACGGGGTCCGTGCCGGGCATGGAGCCGATCGCCGTCGCGGCACCGCTGGGCCAAACTCGTTCGCTCACAACCTCGGATTGTGGTCGACCATCGGCCGCCGACGCCGACCGGGCCACCGCACAGCACCCCGCGGAGGCAGACATACGCCGCATTTCCCGTTACCTGGCCCGTGGGCGCGTCCGCGCGGATAGGCTGCCCGGTCATGACGAGTTCGCCACCGCAACCGGGTTGGTACCCCGACGCGCGGGACCCGCGGCTGCACCGCTGGTGGGACGGTCAGGCCTGGACCGCCAACACACGTCCGGCCCACCAGCCACTGCCAAGCGACTCCGAGCCGATCGAGCTGGACATCGAACGCGCGCACGACCCGTCGCGAATCCAGAACCAGGTCAACCGCGCCACCCGCGGCCGCGACGGCAGCACGCGCAACGGCGGCGGGACGTTGTTCACCGAGCCGGTCTTGGTCGTGAACCAGCGCGCCAAGCTGATCGAGATGGCCAACGAGTTCGGCGTCTTCGACCAGAACGGCACCCGGATCGGCGGCGTCGTCGAGGTCGGTCAGAGCACGCTGAAGAAGGCGATCCGGCTCCTGACCAACTACGACCAGTTCCTGACCCACAAGTTCGAAGTCCGCGACGCCAATCACAGCACGGTGCTGAAGGTGACGCGGCCGGCCAAGGTGTTCAAGTCCCGATTCCTCGTCACCCGGGCCGACGAGTCCCCGATCGGCGAGATCGTCCAGGAGAACGTCTTCGGGAAGATCCGTTTCGGCTTTGTCGTCGACGGACGTTCGGTCGGCGGGATCTTCGCCGAGAACTGGCGGGCCTGGAACTTCTCGATCCGGGACCACGCCGGCACCGAGGTCGCCCGGGTGACCAAGACCTGGGGTGGCTTCATCAAGGCCGCCTTCACCACCGCCGACAACTACGTGGTCGAGATCCCTCATCCGTTACCGGATCCCCTGGCCAGCATGGTGGTCGCCGCGGCCCTCACGATCGACACCGCCCTGAAGCAGGACACCAACTGATCTAGTGACCGGCGTCTCATCTTCTCCAGGTGGACAGCGGGCCCGGCACAGCTCAGGGTGAAGAAAGGCCGGGACGCCGGAGTCTCGCCGGGACGGAGGTCACCGTGGAACCGTTGCCGGAAAGCAGCGACCGGATCTGGACCGAACCCGGGATCTACGAGGTGTCTTCGGGCGTCTACCGAATCCCGCTGCCGCTGCCCAACGACGGTCTGCGCGCAGTGAACGTCTACGCGGTCACCGACGGCAAGAAGCTGGTCCTGGTCGACTCCGGCTGGGCCCTCGACGTCGCCCGCCAACAGCTGACGGACGCCCTCGGCGGGATCGGCGCCGAACTCGCCGACGTCAGCGAGTTCCTCGTGACCCACATCCACCGCGACCACTACTCGCAAGCGGTAGTACTCCGCCGTGAGTTCGGTTCGAAGATCGCGCTCGGCCAAGACGAAGAGCCATCGCTGAAGGTTTCGGGCAACCCCGACCGGCTGCCGATGGAAGCCCAGGTCGACCTCCTGTTCAAGGCCGGCGCCGGCGAGGTCGTCGAAGCACTGGGCCGCGAGTTCGGCACCAACCGGCGCCACCGGGAAGCCGATCTCTGGGAAGCGCCTGACGAGTGGCTGACGCCGGGACGTCGATCGATCATGCCGGGGCGCGAATTCGACATCGTCGCCACACCGGGACACACGAGCGGACACGTCGTCTTCGTCGACGACACGGCCGATCTGCTGTTCTCCGGTGACCACGTCCTGCCGCACATCACCCCGTCCATCGGATTCCAGCCGGTGCCGGCCGAGTTACCTCTGAACGACTTCATGGATTCGCTGCGTCTGGTGCGTTCCATGCCTGACCGCCGCATGCTTCCCGCTCATGGCCCGGTGTCGGAGAGCGTGCACACTCGCGTCGACGAACTGCTGGAACACCATCGTGAACGCCTCGAAACCATGGGCGGGCAGATTGCTGCCGGCGCGAGCACGGCGTTCGAGGCCGCGCACCGAGTCGGCTGGACCCGCCGAAAGCGCAAGCTGTCCGAAATGGACTCGTTCAACCAGATGCTCGCGGTCCTGGAAACCGCGGCACATCTCGACCTGCTGGCTTCGCAGGGCAAATTGACCGCACAGACCATCGACGGAGTCCTGCACTACAAGGTGCTCTGAGGACTTCCTGCACACTGGGTGCAATGGATGTCATCAGACGTGCCAGGGCGGCGGACATCGAGGCGCTCGCGCGCTTGTTCGACGCACCAGGCGGACCGCTGGCAACCGCACTCCACGAGCTCACGAGCACCCCGCACGTCACGCTGGTCGTCGCCGAGGACGACAAGGGCATCGTTGGATCTGCGCAACTGACGGTGATGCGTGGTCTGGCCTGGGACGGCGCCACCCGTGGTCTGCTGGAAGGCATCCGCGCCTCCCGGCGAGGGGTGACGAGCGCGCTTCTGAGCTGGGGTGTCGACGAGGCCCGCCGACGTGGTTGCACCCGCCTCCACCTGGACTCCGGGCTCGCCCGCGCCGACCTGCGAGAGTTCTACGCGCGTTTCGGGTTCGAACACAGCTATCAAGGGTTCACGCGCGCACTGTGATACTGGCGGCGTGACCGACTACACCATCCGCACAGCACGGCGTGACGACGTCGAAGCGATAGTGCACATGCTGGCGGACGACCAGCTCGGCGCGACCCGCGACGACCCAGCCGATCTTGCCCCGTACCTGCAGGCATTCGACGCTATCGATGAGGACCCCAGCCAGCTCCTGGTCGTTGTCGTGGCCGATGACGAGGCTGTCGGAACCCTGCAGCTGACCGTCATTCCCGGCCTGGCGAGGCGCGGAGCACTTCGTGGCCAAGTCGAGGCCGTCCGGGTCCGGGCCGATCATCGGGGCTCCGGCCTCGGTGCCGACCTTCTTCGCTGGGCGATCGACGAGTCGCGGCGGCGCGGGTGCGCCCTTGTGCAGCTCACGTCGGACACCTCCAGAACGCAGGCACACCGGTTCTACGAGCGCCTCGGTTTCGAGCCGAGCCACACGGGGTTCAAGTTGAAACTCTGAAAACCGGACGACTCGACCATCCACATAGGACAAAGTGCGGGTCACTGCTCCTTCGACACCGGCACACCATAGGTCAACATACGTCGACCATTCCCGAATCCCTCTCGGCAAGTCAAGCCACGGAGGGCACGAACGGCCCGTTCGTGCCCTCCGCCGCAATTTCGCCGAAAACTGCCGTACGGTCACGCTCATGTCACCTTCGCGCCCACTTCGCAAACTCGACCCTGCAAACGATTCCCGGAATGCCCAGGACAAGCCTCCCTTCATGCTGCAGTCGGTTCGTGCGAACCCGGATACGTTGCAGTGCTTGAAAGACGACCAGGTCGTCGACCTGATACGCGACACCGATGCCGAGATCTCCAAGCTGCAAGCACTTCAACTGAGAGCGATCGCGGACCTCAGCGTGCGCCGGAGACGGGCACCCAGCACGGCTTCCGAAGTGGCCTTGGCCCTGTCCATAACGGAACACCGTGCCGGCACCATTGTTTCCGCGGCCAACGCGCTGATCGCCCGGCTTCCCCGCATGCTCAACCTCATGGACGACGGCAGGCTGGACCTCTATCGCGCCATGAAGGTCACGGACGCGACCGCTTGGGTTTCCGGTGACTACGTGCGCATCGTCGACGAAGCACTCGAAGACCGGGTTCCCGGACGGAACGCCACCCAGGTCCGTCGGGCGGCTGCCTATGCCGCTGCGAAAGCCGACCCGGTAGGTGCTGCGAGCCGCACCGAGCAGAAACTCACCGAACGACGGTTCGCCCTGCACCACCAAGACGCCGCGGTGACCCATCTGTCGATCAACAACGCTCCAACCGAGAAGGCGACCGCAGCCTACGCCCGCATCGATCGGGCGGCTCGCGCTCTGAAGACCCCCGAAGAAGCACGAACGCTGGACCAGCTCCGAGCTGACGTCGCGATGGATCTGCTGCTGAGCGGTACAGGTGGGCCGAGCGTGCGAGCCGAGGTGTTCTTGCACATCGACCTGGCCACCTATCTGAGCTTGAACGATCTCCCGGCGACCTTGGCCGGCCGGGGCCCGATCGCCCCCGCGGTCGCCCGCAACATCATCAGCGGGCCCGACACGACGTTGCGGCGAGTTCTCACCGACCCGCGCACTGGCCAAGTGGTCGAGCTCTCGCCGACGCGTTATCCGCTCGACCAAGCGCAGGACGAGTTCATCCGCGTCCGCGATCAGGAATGCCGACAGCCCGGGTGCACGCGGCCTGCCCAGAGTTGCGGGATCGAACCGACTCGCGCGTCAGGCAAGGCTGAAGCGGTCGCGCACCAGCCAGTCACTTTCTGCTCTCGCCACCGCAAGCTGAAGAGCCAGCCGGGGTGGGCCTACGAGGTAGCTCCCGACGGGACCGTGAATGTTGCGACGCCGACCGGCAGGGTTCGCTCGACAACACCGCCATCAATGCATCCGATCCACCGACGAGCGAACCGGTCCTCGAAAAAGCCGCGGAAATGACGAGGTCAGCGCGTGCCTGAGATCTTCGCACTACCCAAGACGATATCGCCGCCGTCAGAGTCCGGCCGGTAAAGCACGACGACCTGACCAGGGGCGACTCCACGCAAAGGTTCACGCAGCTGCACCGACATGGTGTCCGAGTCCACCTCGGCGACCGCGTCGACGATTCCGCCGTGAGCCCGAACCTGGACCACACACTCAGTCGGCTCCGTCAGCGGACGACCACTGGGCCAGATCGCGCGGTCGGCGTCGATCACGTCGATCCCGAGGTCGGCCACGGAACCGACCTTGACGGAACCGGACACCGGCTCCAGGGACAGGACGTAGCGAGGACGCCCGTCAGGCGCCGGAGCTTCGATACCAAGACCCTTGCGTTGCCCCACAGTGAAACCGTGTACGCCGGTGTGCCGGCCGAGTACCGCGCCGGTTTCCGCGTCGACGAGCTCGCCCGGACGCTGCCCCAGCCGGTTCTCGAGGAATTTCTTCGTGTCGCCGTCCGGAATGAAGCAGATGTCGTGACTGTCCGGCTTGTTCGCGACGGACAATCCTCGCTGTTCTGCCTCGGCCCGCACCTCGGTCTTCCAAGAGTCGCCGAGCGGGAACATCGCGTGGCTGAGCTGCTCCGCAGTAAGGGAGGCAAGTACGTAGGACTGGTCCTTACCGCTGTCCGCGCTGCGGCGCAGCTCCGGCACACCATCAGCTACGGACAAACGTGCGTAATGGCCGGTTGCGACCGCGTCGAAGCCGAGTGCCATCGCCTTTTCGAGGAGAGCTTCGAACTTGATCTTCTCGTTGCAGGTGACACAGGGGTTCGGCGTGCGGCCGGCGGCGTACTCGCCGACAAACGTCTCCACGACTTCTTCGGTGAATCGCTCGGCGAAGTCCCAGATGTAGAACGGGATACCGAGGATGTCAGCGGCTCGCCGGGCATCGTGCGAGTCTTCGATCGTGCAGCAGCCGCGCGAACCGGTGCGCAGGGTGCCAGGTTTGGCCGACAGGGCCAAGTGCACGCCGACGACATCGTGCCCGGCATCAACCGCGCGCGCCGCGGCGACCGCCGAATCCACTCCTCCGCTCATCGCGGCCAAAACCCGCATTGCCCTACACCTCTTGCTTCTGGGTCTGCTTGCGCATTCCGGCAAGTCCGGCTTGCCTCGCGCGTGTAACTACTCCGCCGATCTCGGCTGCGACTGCATCGACGTCGGCGGCGGTGGACGTGTGGCCGAGAGAGAATCTGAGCGAACCGCGAGCAGCGGCCGGGTCAGCGCCCATAGCGAGAAGCACGTGGCTCGGCTGGGCAACGCCTGCAGTGCACGCGGATCCTGTCGAGCACTCGATGCCCTTGGCGTCGAGCAGCATCAGCAGGCTGTCGCCGGCGCATCCGGGGAACGTGAAATGGACATGGCTAGGGAGCCGTTCGCCCTTTTCGCCGTTGAGGACGGCGTCGGGCACCTCTCGGCGGACCGCTTCAATGAGCCCGTCGCGCAGTTCCTCGACGCGCTTCGCGTATTCGGTCCGGGCGGAGATGCTGGTCCGGACAGCAGTCGCGAACCCCACGATCGCCGGGACATCCAAGGTGCCGGAGCGGACGCTGCGTTCCTGGCCGCCACCGTGCAGCAGAGGCACGCATGTCACGTCGCGACCGAGCAGGAGGGCTCCCACACCGAACGGGCCACCGAGCTTGTGGCCCGTGAACGTGAGCGCAGCTGCGCCGCTGGCGGCGAAGTCGACCGGCACAGCGCCGACCGCCTGGACCGCGTCTGTGTGCAGCGGGATGTCGAACTCGGCGCACACGGCGGCCAGTTCGGCGATCGGGTTGATCGTGCCGACCTCGTTGTTGGCCCACATCACCGTCACCAGCGCGACACTTTCGGGATCCGCGGCGATGGCGGCGCGCAGGACGTCGGGCGACACCCGGCCCTGGCTGTCCACATCCAGCAAGGTGATCTCGGCATCGCGGGATTCGAGCCACTCGACAGTGTCGAGCACCGCGTGGTGTTCGGCGGCACCGCACAAGATGCGCCGGCGCTGCTTCTGCTCGTCGTGACGAGCCCAGTAGATGCCCTTGAGTGCGAGATTGTCGCTCTCGGTGCCGCCGCCGGTGAAGATCACTTCGGATGGGCGGGCGCCCAGTGCGTCGGCGATGGTCTCTCGGGCTTCCTCGACCATCCGGCGGGCTCGGCGGCCCGAGGAATGCAGCGCTGAGGCGTTGCCCACGGTGGACAGCGCCTCGGTCATCGCCGCTATGGCTTCGGGCAACATCGGTGTGGTCGCCGCGTGGTCGAGATAGGTCATCGCCCCTTCAGGGTAGTCCGCTCCAGCGCGTGACGAAGCGCACCCTGACCCTCGAAGTGGGCTGTCACACCTTCGACGGCCAGCGCCCGGTCAGCCGGACGCCCAGGAGGGCGAGCCCTACCGAGGCGACCGTGAGCAGGGCCATCGCCGGCGACGGGTCGAGAACGGAGCCGACCACGCCGAGAAGGACGCCACCCAGGCCGATGAGCAGTGCCGAGCCGACCCAGTCCGCGAGCTGCATCGCCGAGGTGTTGAACCCCCGCTCGCCCTCGGGCGAGTAGCGGAGCAGGAGGACCGAGGTCGCGGGCATCGCGATCCCCATTCCCGCGCCGCCGACCGCGCAGGCCACGAAGGCTGTCCAGCCGGGGAACCAGGGCTGTGAGACCAACCCGAAGCAGATCAAGCCGGCCGTGACGAGCCAGAATCCGGTGCGTAGGGATGCCTCCCTCGACCAGTTGACGTAGCGGCCCTGGGCGGCAGATGCCGCGGACCAGCCCAGTGCCGTGATCGTCAGGGGCAAGCCGGCGAGGGCCGGGCTGTAGCCGTGGACCGCGCTCATCGTCAGGGGCAGGTATGCCTCCATCCCGGCGTATGCGCCCGCGATCAACGCGCGGGAGGCGACGACCGTGGGGAGGCCTCGGCGAGAGGTCAGTGTCCCCGTCGGGAGCAGTTTGCGGAGGGCGTAGCCGAGGGCTACCAGCCCGACTGTGCCGTAGCCGAGGGCGAGGAGGGACTGGTGCTGCGCGGCCCAGGTCAGGGCGGCAATGCCCAGGGCGGCGATGAGCGCTTGGAAAACGCCTGCGCGGGGGCCGCCCGCGGCGGGGACGTGCGCGGGCAGGCGGCGGACGACCACCAGCAACATGGCCACGCCCACGACCACGAGCGGGACCAAGCCCAGGAACACCCAGCGCCAGCCGACGCTGATGGTCAGGAATCCGGCCACGGACGGGCCGATGACCGCGGGCAGGACCCAGGCGGCGGCGTTCGCGGCGTAGATCACCGGGCGCTCATGATCGGTGAACGTCAAGGCGATCAGGAGCGAGACCGAAACCAGGAGCAGTCCCGATCCGAAGCCCTGCAGGGCGCGGCCGAGCAGGAGGGTCGGCATACCCGTCGCCGTTCCTGCGACGAGCAGGCCGGCTGCGAACAATGCCGGGCCTGCGAGCAGGGCCGGTGCTGGGCCGCGGCGGTCGCCGATGCGGCCCGACAACACCGTGGCGACGACGCTGGAGATCAGGAAGATCGTGAACGGCCATGAGTACAGGGACAGCCCGTGCAGGTCGGCGACCAGGGTCGGCATCGCCGTCGCGACGCCCATGTTCTCGAAAGCGACCAGGGTGACCACGAGCAGCAGCGCGATCGTCGTCAGCCGGTGTTCCGGGCTCCAGAGCACACTGCGGCGGACGGGCGCGGGGTCGATGGTCGAGGTCATGATCAGCAGCGTGCAACCTCCAGCCCGCTGGAGGTCAAGCCGATTTCACGCGGAGTGGCGCGTCGCCGGCTCCAGGCGCAGGTCGCGAGCGAGGGCGGCGGCCTCGCCGCGGGAGGTCACGTCCAGCTTGTCGAGGATGTTGCGGACGTGGAACTTCACCGTGTGCTCGCTGAGCTGCAACTGCTCGGCGATCTGCCGGTTGCGCAGGCCCTGGGAGATTCCCGACAACACCTCGATCTCGCGCGGGTTGAGCCGGTCGAGCGGGCGCAGTTCCGGCGGTTCGGCCACGCCGAGGGGCAGGACGGCGGTGACCGTCGTCCCCCAGCCCGGGACGGCGTCGACCTCCCAGTGACCACCCAGCGTGGTGAGCCGTTCGGTCAGGCCGCCCGCCGGGACAGCCGCGGCGACCTCGGGGCTGTCGTCGCGGACCGTGATGCGGACGACCGAGCCGTCCAGGCGCCAGGACGCCCGCAGGCGCGTGGTCGCCGGGCGGTTTAGGGCGGCGAGCACCAGGCCGCGGGTCAACGTCCGGGCCGTGTGGGCGATGTCTTGCGCGAGCGAGCCCTCGCCGACCGGACCGACCAGGTCGACGTGGACGTCCGTGTGCCGCGCCAGGTCGGCGAGCTGGTCCTTGAGCACGGCGAACGCCGCGCCCGCCGACTCCACGGACATGGCCTGGTCGCGGTCGACGACGCCCTTGAGCTCGAGCAGGGCGTCGGCGGCCAGGTCGACCGCCGTCCGGCGCGCGGCGGCGTCCGGGAGCCGGCCGGATCGAAGCACCGCCAGGAGGGTCGACAGGGTCGTCGTGTGGGTCTGGCCGAGGTCGGTGATCGCCTGGGCCCGCGCGGTCGCCGCGGCGAGGTTGCTGGCCAGGACCTCCGGACCCGGGTCGGTCGCACGCTGGCCCGCGTCCGTGCTGAGGATGTGCCACAGCCGGGCGGCCAGCTCCAGCTCGGCGGCCGGCGGCTCCGGGGCCGAGAGCACCACGGCCAGCACCGCGCCCTTGCCGACCGGTGGTGACGACGCGAGCAGGACGAGAGGGCGTTCGATGCCGCCCAGGACGCCCTCGACAACCAGCGCGGTGCCCGGCTCGCTGCGGTCGACCAGCCGTTGCAGCTCGACGCTCGTCACCGCTTGGGCGACTGCCGGGTCGCCGACGACCTTGAGCGGGCTGCGCGGGCAGTCGCCCGTCTGCATCGCCGCGGCGCGGTGCGGGATCAGCACCCCCAGCTCGATGGAGAACTGGGTGAGCAGCTGGGGGCGCGGCGCCGACAACAGCCGTTCGACGACGTCGAGCACGTGTCGCGGATCCGACCAGGAAGCGTCCATGGTTCCAAAGTAGGCGCGCTCGTACGCCGACGGACTGCTCGTCCGGCTAGTGAACACTGCTCGTCCGAGTGGTTCGGTGTGCCCGACGGGCGAGTTGACTCGGTGACGAGGACATTCGAGCATCGAAGGTCCCGAAAACGAGGAGCGCAGACGACACCATGCGAGCGATCACCTTCGCCGGGTACGGCGGACCGGACGTCCTGAAGCTGTCCGAGGTTCCGGTGCCGGAGCCCGGTCACGGGCAGGTGCGGCTGGCTGTGCGGGCCGCCGGGATCAACCCGATCGACTGGAAGATCCGCAGTGGCGGGATGGCGCAGAACTTCCCGGTCGACTTCCCCCACACCCCCGGGCTTGAGGTGGCCGGGGTCGTCGACGCCGTCGGCGAGGGCGCCGCCTTCTCCGTGGGCGACGAGGTCTTCGGCTGGTCCGAGACGGGCGCCTACGCCGAATACGCCTTGGCGAAAACGCTTGCGCCTAAGCCCACGGGCCTCTCGTGGGCAGACGCCGCGGCGTTGCCGGTCGCTGGTGAGACAGCCCTTCGCGTCCTGAACCTGCTCGATGTCCGCGAGGGCGAGACGCTGCTCATCCACGGCGCCAGTGGCACAGTGGGCCGGTTCGCGGCGCAGGCCGCCCTCGCGAAGGGGCTGACCGTCATCGGCACCGGCGGCAGCCGGAGCCTCGACGATCTGAAGTCGCTCGGCGTCATCCCTGTCCTGTACGGCGACGGCTGGGTGGAGCGGGTCCGCGAAGCCGCGTCGGGCTCGGTCGACGCCGTTTTCGACACCTCCGGGCACGGCGTCCTGCCGGGCTCGGTCGAGCTGCGGGGTTCGCAGGAGCGGATCGTCACGATCGCCGACGCCGCGGCGTTCGAGCTGGGGCTGACCTTCTCCAGCGGCGGCGAGCAGTCGCGCGAGGTCCTGGAGGGGATCGCCGGCTGGGTGACCGACCGCGGGGTGACCATCGCGCAGGGCAAGAGTTACCCGCTCGCCGATGCGGCGGCGGCCCAGATCGAGAGCGAAGGCGGGCACCCGGGCGGGAAACTGACGCTCGCCGTCAGCTGACGGCGAAACGGGCCTGTCGCCGGACATCGGCAGCAGACCCGTTCGTGAGCCGACCAGGGCCTGTCGCCGGATCGCGGCGACAGGCCCGGATCACTTCGCGGGAGACGAAGCCGGGGAGAGCGCGACCTGACCAGGCACCGCCCGAGTGGCCACTTCATCGTGTTCCGCACCGGCGGGCCGATGAGCCGGCGCGCGCTCGTCGGCAGCTCGGGCCGGCACGGTCTGCGTGGACACGGCTCGCGTGGGCCCAGCCTTGGCCGCCGCCTCGGCAGACACGGCCCGAGTGGCCACGGCCTGCGCGGCCACAGCATGGACAGACACCGCTCGAGCAGGCGCAGCCTGGACAGACGACACAGCCTGCGCGGCCGCAGCAGACACGACCGGCGTGGTCACAACCTGACCAGACGTGGACCGAGCAGGCCCGGCTTGGGTGCCCATCGCCCGGGACGCCGTCACGTCGAACGGCGTGACCACGACTCCGGGGGACGCCACGTCGAATGCCGTGGCCTGCGCCGATGCGGCGAGGACCGGCACAACCTGCGGGCGAGAAGCCCGTCGCCGCTGAGCCGGGATCTGCACCGTTCCCAGCGCGGAATGGACCGCCGCTTCGGCCAGCTCGGCCAGCTCGCGGCGCGTCTCCGCGCGGCCCGGCGCGATTTCCGGGCAGATGTGGATTTCGAGCACCAGGCCCCGCAGCGCCGCGACCCGGCGCAGGGACGCGATCAGCGACTCCGGGCCGATGAACGCCGGGTGGCTGGTCTCGCGGCCGTCGGCCAGGCGGTAGCGCAGGGCGATCGGGCGGACCGGGACGCCGCCGTCGATGGCTGCCTGGAACGTCGCGGTCGTGAACCGGCCGGACGCCAGGCCGCACCACGTCGTGCCTTCGGGGGTGACGCTCACGAGCGAGCCCGAGCGCAGCGCGTCGGCCAGCTCGGCCATCGTGGCGGGCAGCGTCTTGAGCCGCTCGCGGTCGAGGAAGATGCTGCCGCCGCGACGGACCAGCCCGCCGAGCACCGGCCAGCCCGCGATCTCCTTCTTGGCCAGCGCGCGCATCGGCCGCAGCGCGTTGATCGCGACGATGTCCAGCCAGGAGATGTGGTTGTTGACCACCAGCGCACCACGGCCGGCGGGCGCGGTGCGGAAGTCGTCGCCGCCCCGGATGTCCAGGCGGACGCCGAACGCGCGCAGCACGCCCCGGAAGATCAGGCGGACCAGGCGCTCGCGGCCGCGGGCGACCAGGAGCAGCGGCGAAGCCAGCATTGCCGCGCCAACGACCACGATCGCCGCGGCGAACCGCAGCACCCGGCGCGGGAGGCCGACCACCGGGTCGCCCTCGGTGAGGCAGCCGTCGCCACACGGCGACGTCGGCATCCAGGCGTGGCTCATGCCTGGGCTCCGAGGAAGAACTTCAGGTAGCGCTCGTCGACGTTGTGCAGGTCGAGCACGACGAAGAAGTCCGCGACACCGAAGTCCGCGTCGAGCGCCGGCGGGCCGTGGACCTTGGCGCCGAGCCGGATGTAGCCCTTGATCAACGGCGGCAGCGTGGCCCGCGCCGGGCGCTCGATCGCGGAGGTGTCCCACGGGATCAGCGGCGAGACGCGCGTCGCCTCGTCCGAGTAGTGCTTGGTGCGCAGGACGTCCCAGACGCCGGCCGCGAACGAGCCGCCGTCCACCAGCGGGACCGACGCGCAACCGGCGAGGTAGCGATGGCCGGACAGCAGCATGTACCGGGCGATCCCGGCCCAGACCAGGCTGACAACGGCGCCGCTGCGGTGGTCGGGGTGCACGCACGAACGGCCGGTTTCGACCAGGGAGGGCCGCCGTTCGTCGAGCGCGCTCAGGTCGAACTCGCTGTCGGCGTAGAGCTTCCCGGCCTGGACGGCGCGGTCCGGCGGCAGCATCCGGTAGCAGCCGACGATGTCGCCCGTGTTGTCGTCCCGGACGACGAGGTGGTCGCAGAACTCGTCGAACTCGTCGACGTCGAGGCCGGGGCGCGGGGAATGCAGCCGCGCGCCCATCTCCTCGGCGAAAACCTGGTGCCGCAGGCGCTGCGCCGCGACCACTTCGTCGTTCGCGTGGGCGACCAGAAGGGAGTACCGAGGGGCGTCCGCGGGGAGCGCGGAACCCGCCTGATCAGTGCTGACGAGGAGCTGTGACGTCGTCATGGTCAAGGTGTACCCGTGCGCAGGAAACCGCGGAGAGTGCCATCCGATGACCGATTAGTGCACGTTCAGTTAATTGCGGGTTCTCAGGCTTCTCTCAGGTCCTGAAAACGCACGAAGGGCCTTCCGGGAACATCCCGGAAGGCCCTTCGTGAGAGCGGATCAGCCCTTGCGCTTCGCGACCGCTTCGGTCAGCTGCGGCGCGACGTTGAACAGGTCGCCGACGATGCCGAAGTCGGCGATCTCGAAGATCGGAGCCTCCGGGTCCTTGTTGACGGCGATGATCGTCTTCGACGTCTGCATGCCGGCGCGGTGCTGGATCGCGCCGGAGATGCCGAGGGCGATGTACAGCTGCGGCGACACGGTCTTGCCGGTCTGGCCCACCTGGAACTGCGCCGGGTAGTAGCCGGAGTCGACGGCGGCACGGGACGCGCCGACGGCCGCACCGAGCGAGTCGGCCAGCTTCTCGACGACGTCGAACTTCTCCGCCGAGCCGACACCGCGGCCACCGGAGACCACGATCGAGGCTTCGGTCAGCTCCGGACGGTCACCGCCGGTCACCGGCTCGACGCCGGTGATCTTGGTGGCCTTCGCCGCGTCGGTTGCGGGGATCTCGACGGTCTCTTCGACCGCCGCACCCTCGGCGGTCTCGGCCTCGACGGCACCCGGGCGGATGGAGACGACCGGGACGCCCTTCGACGACTTGGACTTCACCGAGAACGCGCCGCCGAAGATCGACTGGTCGATCACGCCGTCGCCGTTGACGCCGACGGCGTCGTAGATCAGTCCGGAGCCGAGCCGGACGGCCAGGCGCGCGGCGACCTCCTTGCCCTCACCGCTGGCGGTGACGAGCACGGCGGCCGGGGAGGCCTGCTGCGCCAGCGCGGCGAGCACGTCCACCTTTGGCGTGACCAGGTAGTTCGCGGCGTCGTCGCCTTCGGCGACATAGACCTTGGCGGCGCCGTGCGCGGCCAGGGACTCCTTGGCCTTGGCGGCGGTGCCGGTCGGGCCGACGACGACGGCCGACGGCTCACCGAGCGCGCGGGCCGCGGTCAGCAGTTCCAGCGTGACCTTCTTGACCTCACCGTCGACGTGGTCGACGAGGACGAGTACTTCAGCCATGTTCTTGTTTCCTCCTCGAAGAGCCGTTGTCAGATGAGCTTCTGGCCGACCAGGTACTCGGCGACCTTGGTGCCGCCGTCACCCTCGTCCTCGGTCTTCTCGCCGGCGGTGCGCGGCGGCTTCGGCGAGGCCTCGGTCACGGTGGACCAGGCGTTGGCCAGGCCAACCTCGCCTGCGTCGACACCCAGGTCGGCGAGGGTGAAGGTCTCGACCGGCTTCTTCTTGGCGGCCATGATGCCCTTGAAGGACGGGTAGCGCGGCTCGTTGATCTTCTCGCCGACGCTGACCACCGCGGGCAGGGTCGCCTCGAGGTGGGTGAGGCCGTCTTCGGTCTCCCGGACGGCCTTGATGGTGGTGCCGTCGACGGTGACCTCACGCGCGTAGGTGACCTGCGGCAGGCCGAGCAGCTCGGCGAGGATCGCCGGGACGGCGCCGCCGCGGCCGTCGGAGGACTCGTTGCCGGCGATGATCAGGTCGTAGTTCTCGACCTTGGCGATCGCGGCGGCGATGACCTTCGCGGTGGCGATGGCGTCGGAGCCGTGCAGGGCCTCGTCGGAGACGTGGATGGCCTTGTCGGCGCCCATGGACAGCGCCTTGCGGATCGCGTCGGTCGCGCGGTCGGGGCCCACCGAGAGCACGGTGACCTCGCCCTCGCCGGCTTCCTTGATCTTCAGGGCTTCTTCGACGGCCTTCTCGTTGATCTCATCGAGGACGGCGTCGGCGGATTCGCGGTCAAGGGTGTGGTCGGCCCCGCTGAGCTTTCGCTCCGAGTAGGTGTCCGGTACCTGCTTGACCAGGACGACGATGTTGGTCATGGGTCTTCTTCGACCTCCCGGTTGTGGCCCGCGGGCGCGCCACGGGTCAGTGCTCTACTGGCCGGTAGATTAGGGCCATTCCGCCGCCAGGACCCGCCGAGGTGACGCCATTCACCTGGATGCGCAAACTACTGGGACCATCGTCCCGGTAGTCGACCGGTTACCCCGTCTGAACCGCCGTTCGTCCGATCGGACCAACTACGGCCTACTCCTGGTGGGTCCCAGGGGTTAACCTCCGGCACCATGCCAGCGCGCATCGCCGTCATCACCGACTCCAGTTCGTGCCTTCCCGACCTCGTCGCCGCCCGCTGGGCCATCGGCGTCGTGCAGATCCAGCTCAACACGGGAAGCCACTTCGACGACGAAAACCGCTTCGACCGCGGCAAGGTCATCGACACCATGAGAGCCGGTCAGCTGATCACCACGGCGCCCCCGGACCCGGGGGCGTTCTTCTGGACCTACCAGGAGGCCGCGGCCTCCGGCGCCACCGCGATCGTCAGCGTCCACCTCTCCGGCCGGATGTCCGACACCGTCCGCGCGGCCCGGGAGGCCGCCCAGCAGGTCCGCATCCCGGTGCACGTCCTCGACAGCCGCACCACGGGGATGAGCCTCGGCTTCGCCGCCATCGCCGCGGCCCGGGCGGCCGCCGCCGGCGGGGACGCCGCCCGCGTCATCGAAGCCGCCGAACGCCGGTGCTTCACGAGTACCGAGTTCATCTACGTCGACACGCTGGAGTACCTCCGCCGCGGCGGGCGGATCGGCGCCGCGCAGGCGACCATCGGCACGGCGTTCTCGATCAAGCCGCTGCTCACGGTCAAGGACGGCGAGGTCGCGCCGCTCGCCCGCGTTCCCGGCACGCGGCGGGCGCTGGCCAAGATGGTCGAGCTCGCCGTCCGGAAGTCCGGCGGGTTCCGCGTCGACATCGCCGTGACGCGGTTCGGCGCCAGCGATCACGAGCTCGAGATCGGCCGGCAGATCGAGCGCCGCGTGTCCGGGATGGCCGAGAGCATGGTGGTCGAGGCGAGCACGGTCATCGGCGCGCACCTCGGCCCGGGCGCGCTCGGCATCACCGTGTCGCCGGTGGACTGACCCGGCGTCCGGGGATCAGCAGCAGCGCGATCGGCACCACCGCGCCCAGACCGGTCGTCGCGATGATGAGAACCTGATCAATTTGATCAAAATGCGACACGTGGCCGAGGTGGTAGAAGAAGTGCGGCAGGCCGAACAGCAGCGCCGCGACGCCGGCCAGCCGCGCCACGGCTGTGGTGCCGATCACGGCGGCGCCGATCAGGAGGGCCGCGAGGGCCAGATTGAGGCCGCCGAAGTCGCGCAAGAGGTGCTCGTTGAAGGGCCCGTCCATCGAGACCCAGCCGGCGCGGAAACCGGGAAAGTCCTGGTAGAAGCCAGTCGGGGTGACCAGTGGCCAGATTCCGATCACGGCTTCGACGACGCCGGAGAACACGAGGAGTACGCGGGTGATGGTCCGTTGCATGACCGCGGAACGAGACGGCCGTGCCGGACGTGACACCGCTAGGGTCGCGGAGGTGACCACCCCAGCCACCCGGGCCGAGGCGCTGCACCTGACCGGCGAACGGACCGTCCCCGGCATCGACGTCGAGAATTATTGGTTCAGGCGCCACGAAGCCGCGTACGTCGCACTGCTCCCCCACTGCGCCGGCGCGACGGTGCTCGAAGCCGGTTGCGGCGAGGGCTACGGCGCCGGTCTTCTCGCGACCACGGCCCGCCGGGTGCTCGCACTGGACTACGACGTGCCGACCACCGAGCACGTCGCCCGCCGCTACCCCGAGGTCGCCGTCGCGCGAGCCAATCTGGCATACCTGCCACTGCGGGACGCCTCGGTGGACGTCGTGGCCAATTTCCAGGTCATCGAGCACCTCTGGGACCAGGCGGGGTTCCTCGCCGAGTGCCGGCGGGTGTTGTCGCCAGGAGGAAAGCTGCTGGTCACGACCCCGAACCGGCTCACCTTCACCCCGGACAGCGACACTCCGCTGAATCCGTACCACACCCGGGAGCTGGCGCCGGCCGAGCTGGCCGGGCTCCTCACCGACGCCGGTTTCGAGGTCGAGACGCTGCACGGCCTGCACCACGGCGAGGCCGTCCGCGCGCTCGACGTCCGGTACGGCGGCTCGATCATCGACGCGCAATTGGACGTCGTCATGGGTGAGCTGCCCGGGCAGGCCGTCTGGCCGGCGGAGCTGCTCTCCGACGTCGCCGCGATCGAGGCCACGGGGTTCGACATCCACGGCGACGACCTCGACGCCGGCCTGGACCTGATCGCCGTGGCGGTGCGCCGATGACCGACGACTACGAGGGCACGTTCTGCCTCGTCCTGCACAGCCACCTGCCGTGGCTGCCGCACCACGGGACCTGGCCGGTCGGCGAGGAATGGCTCTACCAGGCGTGGGCGCATTCGTACCTGCCGATGGTCGACCTGCTCGAACGGTTCGCTGCCGAAGGCCGCCGTGACGTGCTGACGCTCGGCATGACGCCGGTGCTCGCCGCGCAGCTCGACGACCCGTACAGCATCCGCGCCTGCCACGACTGGCTCGGCCACTGGCAGCTGCGCGCCCAGCATGCGTCGACGCTGTGGCGCGGCGACCCGATCCTGCGCGAGCTGGCCGCGGCCGAGCACCAGAGCGCGGTCCGCGCGGCCGAAGAACTCGGAACGCGCTGGCGGCACGGCTTCTCCCCGATCCTGCGGTCCCTGGTCGACAACTCGACCATCGAGGTGCTCGGCGGGCCGCTGGCCCACCCGTTCCAGCCGCTGCTGGACCCGCGGGTGCGGGAGTTCGCGCTGAACGCGGGACTCGCCGACACGGCGTTGCGGATCGGCTCGCGGCCCGAGGGGATCTGGGCGCCGGAGTGCGGCTACGCGCCTGGCCTGGAAAACGACTACGCGGCCGCGGGCGTTCGCCGGTTCATGGTCGACGGGCCGTCGTTGCGCGGCGAGACCTGGGCCGCGCGGCCGGTCGGCGACAGCGATGTCCTCGCCTTCGGGCGCGACCTCGAGGTCACCTACCGCGTCTGGTCGCCGAAGGCCGGCTACCCCGGCCACGCCGCGTACCGCGACTTCCACACGTGGGCGCACGAGGTCGGCCTCAAGGCGTCGCGCGTCACCGGCAAGACCGTCGAGCCGGCCGACAAGGCGCCGTACGATCCGTCGCTCGCCGCGGACGTGCTGGGTCTGCACGTCAAGGATTTCGTCGACACGGTCGTGACGCGGCTGCGGTCGCTGAAGGCGCAACACGGGCGCGAGTCGCTCGTAGTCGCCGCGTACGACACGGAGTTGTTCGGGCACTGGTGGCACGAAGGACCGGCCTGGCTGGAGGGTGTGCTGCGCGCGCTACCCGAGGCCGGGGTGCGGGTGACAACGCTCAAGGGCGCACTCGAAGCCGGGCACGTCGGGCCGTCGATCGACCTGCCCTCGTCGTCGTGGGGGTCGGGCAAGGACTGGCGCGTCTGGGACGGCGAGCAGGTCCAGGACATGGTCGAGGCCAACACGGCGTTGCAGAAGCGGCTGCTGGACCTCGTCGCCGATTTGCCGACCACGGCTCGGGACGCCGTCGCCGACCAGGCCGTCGCCGAGGCGATGCTGGCGCTGGAAAGCGACTGGGCGTTCATGGTCACCAAGGACTCCGCCGCCGACTACGCGCGGCGCCGGGCCGCGGTGCACACCGAACGCTTCGACGCGCTGGCCGGGGCGTTGCGCCGCGGCGACCGCGCGCGAGGCGAAGAGCTGGCCGCGGCCTACCGCGCCGACGACGGACCGTTCGGGCACCTCGACGCCCGGGCGCTCAAGCACTAGAGAGAGGACCCATCGGATGGGGATCCACGAAATTCCGGTTAAGACGCTCGACGGGCAGGACAGCTCGCTGGCCTCGCTGGCCGGCAAAGCGCTGCTGGTGGTCAACGTCGCGTCGAAGTGCGGCCTGACCCCGCAGTATTCCGGCTTGGAGCGGCTGCAGGAGCGTTTCGGCGCCCAGGGCTTCTCCGTGGTCGGTTTTCCGTGCAACCAGTTCGCCGGGCAGGAGCCGGGCAGCGCGGACGAGATCCAGACGTTCTGCTCGACGACCTACGGCGTCACCTTCCCGCTGTTCGAGAAGATCGACGTCAACGGCGACGACCGGCACCCGTTGTACTCGGAGCTGACGAAGACGGAGGACGCCGAGGGCGCGTCCGGCGACGTCCAGTGGAACTTCGAGAAGTTCCTCGTCGGCGCCGACGGCGAGGTCCTGGCGCGGTTCCGGCCGCGCACCGAGCCCGAGGACGAGGCGGTCGTCAAGGCCATCGAGGCGGCCCTGCCCGCGTGACGGCGGCCCGGGACGTGCTCCCCCGGCGTCCCCGGAATTCACCGGATCGACGGGTTTCAGCGGCCGTTCGGGTATCACGGAAACGCGCCTGAAAACGGTTGCCGTGATCCGGACGGTCGAACCCCGGGTGATCAGCCTGCCGCTTTCCCCTCTCCGCACCGAATACTTTTCACGACGCCCATTCCGGCGTCGTCGTGTGCGAGGAAGGGATCACCGATGAGCACCTCCAGACGCCGGGCCGCGCTGGCCGCGTTCCCCGTGGCACTCGGGCTGCTGCTGGCCGGACCGGCGGTGGGCACCGCGTCAGCCGCGTCGGCCGCACCGGTCGCGTCGCAGTCCGACGCGGCCGGCCAGGCGCGCCACTGCCTGCTGTGCGTCGGCCACCACCATCACCACGGGCACATCAACATCCTGGGCATCCACCTGGGACTCTGGTTGCATCTGTAGATCCCGGCTCCGCCGTGCCGGGGCGGTGGCCGCCCGCCCCGGCACGTTTCACAACCCGAGCTGGGCGCGTCCGACATCATTGAGATCGTCGACCGAGGCGCGGCCGGTCCAGTTCACTTCGTAGTCTTCCGGCGCGAAATCGCCCGGGCTCTTGCCGGCCAGGAATGCGCGGCCGCACCTTTCGGCGTACGCGGCGTTCTTCGCGCAATGCGGGCTCGCCGGGATGTACATGACGTTTCCCCAGCGATCCGGATTGGTGCCATCGGCGACGGCGTGGATGACGTCGCCGTGCCACCAGACTGTGTCGCCCGGTTCGACGGCGGGGATCGAGGTCAGCGCGGGCAGCAGGTCGTCGTGGTATTTGTCGCTGACGGGCAAGGCCTGGCCGTTGGCCGCGCCGCAGAGGTCGTCGTCGGGGATGTCGTCCTGAAGGGCGCGAAGCAGGACGTACGCGATAGCCGACGGGATCGGCACCACCTGCAGGACGCCGTCGCCCGGTCGCATTTCCGACAACGCCGTCCAGCCCTGGAAGGTCCGGAAAGCCGAGCACATGACTGTGGACGGGAACTCGTCGACTTCGGTGCGGTGGGCGCCGTCCCACGGGTCGTACTTCTGCCAGTTTCCGGTGAAGACGTGGCGGAACACCTGCTGGTAGGCGGGCAGAAGCCAGCGTTCGACCGAACCGGAGTCGGTGTGGGCCGACAACCCGAGCGACGCCGAGCCGGGCGCGCGGCGGCGGATGCGGTCGGGGTAGGCCGTGTCGCGATCGGGGTCGAACCAGATGCGGCCTTCGGATTCGTGCCGCCAGAAGGAGTTGAGGAATCGCCGGACGGCGACCATGTGCTCGTGCTGGCGAGCTTGGATCTGCGGCTTCGACCAGTAGACCGGGTAGATCTGCGGCTGACCGGAAGCGAGCCCGGCGAAGACGTCGTCGGCCGGGCCTTGGTAGGTGCCCGCGAAGTCGTTGCCGGCGAGGTACGCGGCGAGCTCGGCGTCCCAGCCTTCGGCCGTTTCGCGCGCGAAGGTGCCCTTGACGACGGCGCAGCCGCGTCGCCGGACAGCGTCCACGGTTCGCTGCGGCACGGTCCCGTCGGCGATGTCGCGGAACCGGACAACGGGGAAGGCTTCCTGGTCGGCGGCCACGGTGTCGACCTCTCGCCGCATCCACTCCCGGACTTCGGCGAACGCGCCGGCGACGTCGCCGACCCGCGCGCGCAGTTCGCTCTTGGTCCGCGTGATGGCCTCGGACATGTTCACAGGCAGTTCTGTGGTGGTCATCGGTGTCCTTCGCGATCTTTTGGTTAGGACTCCTTACTAGAATGTCCTCGCTACGGTAACCCCGTCCCTTCCCGGCCACAAGAGGTGCGATGTCCGACCCCGACCGGCCGCTCCCGCGCCTGGCGATGCTGCGGGCCATGACCGACCGCGCGGTGCTCGACCACGTCTTCGTCCACCAGCGGACCACGCGCGCCGAACTGGCAGCGACCACCGGGATCTCGAAGCCGACCATCTCCGAGTCCGTCCGCCGGCTGGAGAAGGCGGGTGCGCTGCGGGCCACCGGCACCGACCAGACCGGCCGCCGCGGGCGGATCGCGACGTTCTACGAACTGGCCGCGGACGCCGGACGCGTCGTCGCCGCGGAGGTCAACCAGCAGGGCATCCGCACGGTGACGGCCGACCTGACCGGTGCGGTCCTGGCGACCGGCCGCCACTCGCCGGATGGTCGCCCGATGACCACGGCGGTCCGCGCGGCCGTTGCCGCCGCGAGCGACGGCGGGCCGGGGCCGATCCGCGCGACGGCGGTCTCGGTGGCCAACCCGGTCGACCCCGTAACGCACGAGGTTGTCGCGCTGTCCGGGTCGCCGTTCCCGGAGGGGACAATCCGGGCCGGCGAGCTCGGCCGGGACGTCCTGCTCGACAACGACGTCAATTTCTCGGCGCTCGCCGAACGCCGGGAAGGCGCGGCGCGGGACGCGAAGAGCTTCGCCTACGTCTATGTCGGGGCCGGGCTCGGCGTCAGCCTGTACGTCGGCGACCAACTGGTGCGCGGCGCGCACGGCCTGGCGGGCGAAATCGGCTACCTGGACAGCTCCGGCGCGACGCTCGCCGAGGCACTGGCCGGCCAAGGTTTCGGCAGGCCGGAGGCGCCGTCGCTGGACGTCGACAGAATTCTGACCACACTCGACCAGGCGGCCGAGGGCGATGCCGTGGCCGTCGAGGCGCTACGGCTGCTCGGCGCGACGCTCGGCCGGGCCGTGGCCGCGATCTGCACCATCGTCGACCCGGACGTCGTCCTGCTGGGCGGCCCGGCCGGCAGCCGCCCGGGACTCGTGGCCGAAATCCGGCGGACGGTCACCGCGGCCGCGCCGGGCCCGGTCCGGGTGGAGGCGGGCGCGGTGACGGACTCGGCGGCCCTGCGCGGGGCGCTGTTGTCCGCCCTCGACCACGGCCGCGACGCCCTGCTCGCGGTCGTCGCCGAGACCTAGCCACGATCGCGGCCTCCGGTTGCCGAAAAGCGGACGACCGCCGACGACATCCGGACAGTGCCGAAAGTCGGACGTCGGCCGGGGACGGCACGGCGGGCAGGCGGCACGACGGCACGACGGGCCAAAGACGAACGACAGCTCGGCGGCGGCACGGTGTGCGGCCGTTGCCGGAAATCAGCCGGAACCCGCGTCGATCACCGCGCGGACGCGCTTCGCCACGATCGCCGGGTCGACTTTCAGCACCTGGCGGTCGTACGTCAGCAGGCCGTTGACCTCGTTTTCGACGTCGGTCATCTGGGTGTAGATCGCGCCGGACAGGCCGCGCTCCGCGACTACTCGCTCCAAGCGGACGCTCACCTCCGCGTAGCACTCGGTGAGCCCCTCCGACGTCAGTGTCATCTCGTACGCGTTCGGCGGGCCGGGCCAGCGGTGGTCGTCGAGGACCAGGCCGAGGCCGCCGTACTCGCCGTCGACGATCGCGCGAGCGTCGTGGACCGTCGGCTCACCCGGGCCGACGTACGTGTGGTCGTCGTAGACGTCACCCGCGCCGGTGTCAGGACGTGAGAAGCAGCAGTTGACGCCGCTGTTCGCGATCACCAGCCGGGACGGGTCGAGGGTCTTGACCAGTTCCGCGACACGGGCCGTGTCGTACTCGCCCCAGCCCTCGTTGAACGGCACCCAGCCGACGATCGACGGGACCGCGCGCAGCTGTGTGATCATTTTGATCAGTTCGGCTTCGAACCGCTCGCGTGCCTGGGGGACCGGGTCCGGCGCGATGCCGGGCGGGCCGTCGAATGACACCGTCAGCGACGGCATGTCCTGCCAGACGACCAGCCCCAGCTTGTCGGCCCAGAAGTACCAGCGGGCCGGCTCGACCTTCACGTGTTTGCGGACGAAGTTGAAGCCCAGGTCTTTCGTCTTTTCGAGGTCGAAGCGCAACGCGTCGTCGGTCGGGGCGGTCGAGATGCCGTCGGGCCAGTAGCCCTGGTCAAGCGGGCCGTGGAGGAAGGTGATCCGGCCGTTGAGGGCGATCCGCGGCCGGCCTTCGGCGTCGGGGACCAGGCCGATCGTCCGGAGGCCCGTATAGGCGCCGACCTCGTCCAGGACCGCGCCGTGGTGGTCGAGCAGCCGGACTTCCATGGTGTAGAGGTGCGGGTCGTCGGGGGTCCAGAGGTGTGGTTCGGGAACGTCCACGCGCACCGACGTCCCCGCCGCGCCCGAGCCGCGCGCCACCTCGCCGCCTGTGGACGAAAGGACGACCACGACCTCGTCGCCGCCCGTGACCTGCGGGAACACCGTCACGCCGGTGAGGTCCGGGGTCAACTCCAGCCGTTCGACGCGGGCCGCGGGCACCGGCTCGAGCCAGACCGTCTGCCAGATGCCCGACGACGCCGTGTAGCAAATTCCGCCAGGCGCGTTGCGCTGCTTGCCGACCGGGAAGGGCTCGATGTCGGTGCGGTCCTCGGCGCGGACGGTCAGCTCCTGTGGACCCGCCGACCGCAGGACGTCGGTGATGTCCGCGCTGAACGCCGTGTAACCGCCCTCGTGGGTCGCGACCAGCTGGTTGTTGACCCAGACCTGGGCCTTTTGATCGACCGCGCCGAAGTGCAGCAGGACACGGTCGCCGCGCCAGTCGTCCGGGATCTCGACGAGGCGGCGGTACCAGAGGACCTCGTCGCGCCGGCCGATTCCGGACAACGCCGACTCCGGCGGGAACGGGACCAGGATCCGCTCGGCGTAGCCCGACGGCCGGGGCTCCGTCGCCGCCGCCGGCCAGCCCGCGTACTCCCAGACGCCGTTGAGGTTCAGCCAGCGAGGCCGGGTCAGCTGGGGTCGCGGGTACTCGGGCAGCGCGTTGTCCGGGCCGACATCACCGGACCACGGGGTCGGCAGGACGGGGTCGAGCCGCCGCCAGCCGGTGTCTTCGGGAGCAGTCATCCCGGCCGATGATGACAGAGCCGTGCCCGCGAGCCAGTGATCGACGTCACATCGAGGTGGGCTCACGAGGCCGCGTTCCCCGGGCTCCGTCGAGGCCTTGCGACTCGCGAGTAACCTCTGCCCATGCGTGTGCTGATGCTGTCCTGGGAGTACCCGCCCGTGGCCATCGGTGGCCTGGCCAGGCACGTGCACGCGCTCGCCTGTCACCTGGCCGAGCAGGGTCACGAGGTCGTCGTCCTGTGCCGGCACGCCGCCGGGACCGACGCCGGGACGCACCCGCGCACCGACCGCGTCGTCGAGGGCGTGCGGATCATCCGGGTGGCCGAAGACCCGATGCATGTGACCTTCGAGCGCGACCTCGTCGCCTGGACCCTCGCGATGGGGCACGCCATGGTCCGCGCCGCGCAGGACCTGCTGCGGAGCTGGCAACCGGACGTCGTCCACGCGCACGACTGGCTGGTCGCGCACCCGGCCATCGCGATCGCCGAGGCCGCGCGGGTGCCGCTGGTCGGCACGGTCCACGCCACCGAGGCCGGCCGGCACTCCGGCTGGCTGTCGCACCCGCTGAACCAGCAAGTTCACTCGGTCGAGTGGTGGCTGGCCAACCGCGCGGACGCCGTGATCACCTGCTCGCAGGCCATGCGCCGCGAGGTCGCGCACCTCTTCGAGATCGAGGCCGGCGACGTCACGGTGATCCACAACGGTATCGAAGAACGCGGCTGGCAGGTGCCGGCCGACGAAATCGCCCACGCGCGCAAGGCCTACAGCCCGGCCGGCGCGCCGCTGTTGCTCTATTTCGGCCGGCTCGAATGGGAGAAAGGCGTCCAGGACCTGCTGGCCGCACTCCCCCGCATCCGACGTCGGCACCCTGGCACGCGGGTGGTCGTCGCCGGGAAAGGACGACACTTCGACGAACTGGTCGAGCAGTCGCGGAAGCTACGGGTGCGGCGCGCGGTCGACTTCGTCGGGCACCTGTCCGACCGGGACCTGCGTGCGGCGCTGGCCGCGGCCGACGCCGTCGTCCTGCCCAGCCGGTACGAGCCGTTCGGGATCGTCGCGTTGGAGGCCGCGGCCGCGAAGGCGCCGCTCGTGGCGTCGACCGCCGGAGGGCTCGGCGAGGTCGTCGTCCACGGTGAGACCGGGCTGGCGTTCAGTCCCGGCGACGTCGGCGCGCTGGCCGACGCGGTGACAGCAGTGCTGAACGACGCGGACGCCGCGGCGCGGCGGGCCCAGGCCGCGCAGGCACGGCTGGCCGCCGACTTCGACTGGGGCCGGATCGCCGAGGCGACCGTCGAGGTCTACCGGCGCACGAAGCCGGGCGAGCCGGTGGAGCTGCCGCGGCCGAAGATCGCCACCGGCAACGCGTTCGAACCGGTCGCGGCCGGGATCCCGGAACTGTAGGTACCGGCCGGCTCAGAAGTGGCGGACCTGGACGCGGTCCGGGCGCGCCGCGGGCGAGGCCGTAGCCGCGGCGGCGACGGACGCGAAGGCGATAAGGGCCACAAGAGCGACGAGGACGGCGCTCAACCTGCTGGTCATCGGGACTCCTCGGGGAGCAGTGGCGCGATGGGCACCACGCTGCGAGCATCCGCGCCACCTCCCGGCGAAACAATAGGGAGAACACCACGGGCGGCTACGCAATCGCCTTCCGTGACCGGTTCGCCGTCAGCGGACGCCGGTCAGGATCCGGACCCGGACGCGTTCACGCAGAGGGCCGTGGGGCTCGATCGCGCGCCGGACGCGCTCGGTGAACTCCGGCCTCGCCGCCGGGGCCGGGAGCTGCTCCGGGCTCATCGCCGAAAACACGCCACCGACGATCTCCTCGACGGTGAGCGTGGCCGAGTAGTCGACAACTCGCAGGTCGACGGTATATCCCGCGGCCGAGAGCGCCTCGCGGTAGCGCTCCTGGCTCGACGCGTCCGTGCCGCACGTCCGGTGCAGCGGGACGCCGAGATGGTCGGCCATGAGCTGTCGTAGCGCGGCCGACCACGCGGTGTCCTGGAGCCACAGGGGCTCGCCGTTGGTCACCACGGCGACACCGCCGCCCGCGCGCAGGAGCGGGCGCACCGCCGCGAACAGCCGCTCGTGGTCCATCCAGTGCAACGCCTGCGCCACCGTCACCGCGCCCAGCCGGCCGGGACCGAGGGCCGTCGTCAGGGCACCGAGGTCGGTGTCCGCGCCGAGCACCCAGCCGATGTTCGGCTCGGCCGTCGCCCGGCGGGCTTCGGCCAGCATGTCCGGTTCCGAGTCCATGCCCAGCACGGCGCCGACGCGCGGCGCCAGGACCCGTGTGAGCTGGCCGGTGCCGCAGCCGAGGTCGAGAACGACGTCGTCGCGCATGAGACCAAAGACGCCGACCAGGGCATCTGCGACTTCGGGTGGGTAGCCGCGGCGGAACCGCTGGTAGTAGTCGCTCACTTCGCCGCCGAACGCCGGTGCCGTCATGACCCCCGAGGATGCCGACGGAACCGTCCGAGCGGGCGGGTTCCGCTCACGGCGGACCGTGGGCGAAAGACGGCTAGAAGACCGGCAGCAGGACGCCGTACTCGGACTCGGGGCGCGGGCCGAAGATGCGGCGGTCGGCCTCCGCGATCGGGACGTCGTTGATGCTCGCCTCGCGGCGGAGCATCAGGCCTTCGTCGCTGAACTCCCACAGCTCGTTGCCGTAGCTGCGGAACCACCGGCCGTCGGCGGTGCGGGACTCGTACTGGAAGCGGACGCCGATGCGGTTACCGCGAAACCCCCACAGCTCCTTGCGCAGGGCGTAGTCCAGTTCACGCTCCCACTTCGCGGTCAGGAACTCGACGATCCGCGCGCGGCCGACGACGTGCTGGTCGCGATTGCGCCACACCGAATCCTCGGTGTAGGCCAGCGAGACGCGCTCCGGGTCGCGGGTGTTCCACGCGTCCTCGGCCGCCTGGACCTTCTGGCGGGCGGTGTCCTCGTCGAACGGCGGGAACGGCGGGCGCGGGGCCATGGACGTCTCCTTCCGGGACCGGAACCGAGAGAACGTTCGTTCTCCCGGCCTCCCGCTAGAATAGAGAACGCCCATTCTCCGCACCAGAGGCAGGTGACATGGATCCCACGGAGGCGACCGACCGGCTGCTGGAAGCCGCCGAAGAACTCTTCTACGCCCACGGCGTGCAGGCCGTCGGAATGGACGCCATCCGCGCGCGCTCCGGCGTCTCGCTCAAACGGCTCTACCAGCGCTTCCCGGCCAAGAACGACCTGGTCGAGGCCTACCTCCTGCGCCGAGATGAACGCTGGCGGCGGTCGTTGCGCGAATTCGTCCACGTCCGCGGCGACGACCCGCTCGCCGTCTTCGACTGGCTGCACGACTGGTTCCGCGAGCCCGGCTTCCGTGGCTGCGCGTTCGTCAACTCGTTCGGCGAGTTCGGCGAACCGGCGCCCGGGATCGCCGCCGCGATCCGCAAGCACAAGGACGAACTGCGGGCCTACCTGCGTGGTCTCGTTCCTGACCACGGCGTCGCCGACCAGCTGTTTTCGCTGGTGGAGGGCGCGACCGTGCTCGCCGCGATCACCGGTGACCCGGGCGAGGCGAGCACGGCCCGTGCGGCCGCGAAGGTCCTCCTCGCCGCTCAGGGGTAGAGCGTCAACCCCGGGTCGAGTGCCACCTCCGTCAGCTGGGCGAGGCTCAGCGGCGGCGCCGGCATCTCGGGCTCGCCGTCCAGTTTCGCGCTTCCGGCGACGTTCTGTGCCTCCACGATGACCCCGGTCCCGTCGGGCTTGGTGACTGTCGAGCGGTCGACCGTGGGACCGCCGGGGCTCGTCATCGTCGATTCGACGACGATCTCGCCGTGCGGCCCGGTCGTCTTGGAGCACGACCCCGTCATGTCGTTCGGCGGGTTGGAGCACTCGGTCGGGGGGCCGTTGACGCCACCGAGCCGGGTCACCATGGCCCAGACGTTGCCCCTCCGCGGCCCGTCGGCCGTCGTCGCCGCGGCCATGAAGTAGTCCTCACCGCCGCTGCACACGCCGCCGTCTTTCAGCACCGGCGCGGAGAACACGTGGTAGAAGGTCAGCGGCCCGTGCTGGGTCCCCTTCGGGTATTCGCCCTCGGCGTGCGCGGTCAGCTGCGTCCCCGCGGCGACTCGCTGCTGGACGGCCGCCTTCAACACCGGCGTGAGCCGGGTGGCGACCCCTGCCGGGTTCTGGCTCAGCGGCGGCCCGGTCGGCCGCGGGTCGAACCCGCACGATGCGGGGGTCGGCGGCGCCGACGGCGTGCCACTCGCGCCGGGAACCACCGCCGTCCCACCGGCGCCGCCGGGCACGAACACCAGCGCCGCGCCGACGGCCACCGCCGCGACGCCCGCACCGGCCGCGGTCCACGGGTTCGCCACTCTGCGCACCCGCGCACGGCGACGTTCCCGGTCCAGCACCGCGTCGACGTCCACAGTGGATGGCGGGACAGCGCCGATCGCCTCGTCGAACAGTTCCTTGCTCATGTGCCCTCCCTCAGTTCCGGCCCGCGGCGATCAGCACGCGCAGGGTGTCGAGCCCGCGCGCGGTCTGGCTCTTGACCGTCCCGGCGGAGCAGTCGAGGATCTCGGCCGTCTCCTCGATGGAGAGGTCGCAGTAGTAGCGCAGGACCACGGCCGCCCGGCGCCGCGGCGGCAGCGCGTCGAGCAGTTCGAGCAGGCCGAGACGGGCCACGACGTCGTCGCTCGGCAGCACCGCGGGATCGGGCACGGTCTCGGTCGGCTCTTCGCGCCGCCACGCCCGGCCCTTCTCGTCCAGCCACGTCCGCACGAGGATCCGGCGCACGTACGCGTCGAGAAATTCCATCTGCCGGGCCCGCGGCCAGTGGCGGTACAGCTTCCCGATCGTGATCGACACCAGGTCGTCCGCGAGGTGCCAGTCCCGGCAGAGCAGGTACGCGGTGCGCCGCAGGCCCTCCATCCGGGCCGTGACGTAGTCGCGGTACCCCGTTTCGTCCGAACGTCTCACTCGTCCTCCTCGTCGCCTTCCACTCTGTCCAACCGGGCCGGACGCCGGTGGGGTTGCCCCGGATCGCCGCGAATTCCGTGAGCGGGCAATTTCCGCTCACGCCGGCCCCGTTCCAGGAGGCGGAAAGTCCATCGACAGCGAAGATCGATCCGATGAGAAACCGATCATCGCGTGCTCGGCGCTCCCGCCGCGACCAGGTGCTGGTCAGCGGCCCGGACGTGCGGGGGCTGCCCGCGCGGCGCGAACACGGTGCGGCAAACCGTGCTCCGGGCGTACGCGGTGAAGTGACGTCGTGAGCAGTAGCTGAGCTGTTCGTCCCAATCCGGACCACGGCCGCGCGGGGTGAGGTCGAACAGGCTCCACACCGGCTCGATCGTCCCGGCGTGGCGCGGGTCCTGGCCCGGTTCGGCCGGCTCGTACAGCAGCTCGGAGCCCCAGAAGTGGCGGATCCAGTCGTCGCCGCGGTGGAAGACGTTGAGCATCGGCAGTGCGCTGCCGTCCTCGACTTCGGCGTGATAGTCCCGGCTAGAGGTGGTGCCCGCGCGCGAGAACAACCGCAGTCGGCGCCAGCCTCGTTCGGCGGCGAACGTCAGCAGGTGCTCGATGGGTGCTCGTGCGACAACGGCGAAATCGGCGTGGGGCGAAAAATGCTCCATCGCGCCGTCGAGCTGGTCGAGCAACGCCGTGCAGGACGGGCACGGACCTTGCACGAGGGTCAGGCGCGCGCTGTGTAGTGGTAGACGACCAGAGTGTCGTCGCCTGGCGAGAACAGGTCCGACAGGCGCACTTCGCCGTTGTCGCCTTGGAGGAAATAGTCCTCGGGCACCGGACCGCCGGGCGGCAGCTCACGGCGTTGCAGGCTGTCACGCGCGACGCGGTACTCCGGCGACTCGCCCGGGAAGCGCAGGCTCATGCCCGGGAAGGTACGCCGAAACAAGCGAAACCGGTCCGACGGCGGGGAGCCACCGCCGTCGGACCGGTTCCGGACCACACCATCCCAACATGGGTGTGGTGCCGACGGTCCCTCGTCAGGTAGGGACCGTCGGAGCCCTGCTACCGGGCGTCCGTGAGGTACCGCGCGTAGGCACCGGTGGTGAGGAAGCTCGGCAGTTTCTCGCCGAGCGCGGTCTCGGTGAAGATCTTGTACGCGTCGCCCAGGCGATTGCCGTCGCCGAGTTCCGCGCGCACCGACGCCAGCTCGTCGTCCAGGAACTCCACCGCCAGTTCGCGGGTGAGCGCGGTGCCGTCCTCGAGCTTCGTGCCGTTGCGGATCCACTGCCAGATCTGGCAGCGCGCGATCTCCGCGGTGGCCGCGTCTTCCATCAGGTTGTGGATCGCCGCCGCGCCGGTGCCGTGCAGCCACGCGTCGACGTAGCGCAGCGCGACGTTGATGTTCGCGCGGACACCCGCTTCGGTGACCTCGCCGCCGGCGCTCGCGACGTCCAGCAGGTCTTCCGCGGTGACGTCGACGTCCTCGCGCAGCTTGCCGAGCTGGTTCGGCCAGCCGCCGAGCACGCCGTCGAAGACCTCGCGGCAGACCGGGACCAGACCGGGGTGCGCGACCCACGAACCGTCGAAACCGTCACCGGCCTCGCGTTCCTTGTCGGCGCGGACCTTGTCGAGCGCGGTCGCGGTGACCTCCGGGTCCTTGCTCGGGATGAACGCGGCCATGCCGCCGATGGCGTGCGCGCCGCGCTTGTGGCACGTCCGCACCAGCAGCTCGGTGTAGGCCCGCATGAACGGCACGGTCATGGTGACCTGCGCGCGGTCCGGCAGCACGAAGTCGGCGCCGTGCTCGGCGAAGTTCTTGATCATGCTGAAGATGTAGTCCCAGCGCCCGGCGTTCAGGCCCGCCGCGTGCTCGCGCAGTTCGTAGAGGATCTCGTCCATCTCGAACGCGGCGGTGATCGTCTCGATCAGCACGGTGGCGCGGATCGTGCCGCGCGGGACGCCGAGTTCGCGCTGCGCCAGAAGGAAGACGTCGTTCCACAGCCGCGCTTCGTGGTGGTTCTCGAGCTTCGGCAGGTAGAAGTACGGGCCGACGCCGCGGGCCACCAGCTGGCGGGCGTTGTGGAAGAAGAACAGGCCGAAGTCGACCAGGCTCGCCGACACCGGACGGCCGTCGATGCGGATGTGCTTCTCCACCAGGTGCCAGCCGCGGGGCCGCGCGACGATCGTCGCGGGGTCGTCGCCGATCGTGTACTGCTTGCCGGCCTCGGTGGTGAAGTCGATGTTGCGGCGGATCGCGTCGAACAGGTTGAGCTGGCCGTCGATCACGTTGTGCCACGTCGGCGACGTCGCGTCTTCGAAGTCCGCCAGCCACACCTTCGCGCCCGAGTTCAGCGCGTTGACCGTCATCTTGCGGTCGGTCGGGCCGGTGATCTCGACGCGGCGGTCTTCCAGGCCCGGCGCGGTCGGCGCGACGTTCCACGACTCGTCGTCGCGGATCCGGCGGGTCTCGGGCAGGAAGCCGAGCGGGCGCTCCCCCGACTGCAGCTCCTCGCGGCGCACACGGCGGGCGTCGAGCAGCTCGCGCCGGCGGCCGGCGAACGTGTTGTCGAGCTTGGCCAGGAAGTCGAGTGCCGCCGGGGTGAGGATTTCGGCGAACCGGCCCTCGACCGGCCCGGTGACCTCGATGCGGTAGTTCAGTCGATCAACCATGGGGTGCCTCCGCGAGCAGAGCTGTGCAGGGAAGGGAAGTGGGGGCCGCGGGCGGCGGCGCAGGGGGTCGCCGCCGGCCCGCGAAGTGCGTCAGAACTGGGCTTCCTCCGTGGAACCCTTCAGCGCCGTGGTGGAGCTGGTCGGGTTCAGGGCGGTCGCGACCTGGTCGAAGAAGCCGGTGCCGACCTCGCGCTGGTGCTTCGTGGCGGTGTAACCACGGGCCTCCGACGCGAACTCGCGCTCCTGCAGGTCGACGTAGGCGGTCATGCCCTCGCGGGCGTAACCGTGCGCCAGGTCGAACATCGAGTAGTTCAGCGCGTGGAAGCCGGCCAGCGTGATGAACTGGAACTTGTAGCCCATGTGCCCGAGCTCGCGCTGGAACTTCGCGATCGTGGCGTCGTCCAGGTGCTTCTTCCAGTTGAACGACGGCGAGCAGTTGTAGGCCAGCATCTGGTCCGGGAACTTCGCCTTGATCGCCTCGGCGTACTTGCGCGCCACCTCGAGGTCCGGCTTCGAGGTCTCCATCCAAAGCAGGTCGGCGTACTGGGCGTAGGCCAAGCCGCGCTCGATGCACGGGTCGATGCCGTTGGTGACCTCGTAGAAGCCTTCGGCGGTGCGGCCGCCGGTGAGGAACTTCTGGTCACGCTCGTCGACGTCGCTGGTCAGCAGCGTCGCGGCCTGCGCGTCGGTGCGGGCGACCACGAGGGTCGGCACGTCGAGGACGTCGGCGGCGAGGCGGGCGGCGTTCAGCGTGCGCTCGTGCTGCTTGGTCGGGATCAGCACCTTGCCACCGAGGTGGCCGCACTTCTTCTCGGACGCGAGCTGGTCTTCCCAGTGCACGCCCGCGGCGCCGGCCGCGATCATGCCCTTCATCAGCTCGAACGCGTTGAGCGGGCCACCGAAGCCCGCTTCCGCGTCGGCGACGATCGGGGCGTACCAGTCGATGTCGGTGTTGCCTTCCGCCCAGTTGATCTGGTCGGCGCGGCCCAGCGCGTTGTTGATCCGGCGGACCACGGCCGGCACGGAGTTGGCCGGGTAGAGGCTCTGGTCGGGGTAGGTCTGGCCGGCCAGGTTGGCGTCGGCCGCGACCTGCCAGCCGGACAGGTAGATCGCCTGCAGGCCGGCGCGGACCTGCTGGACGGCCTGGTTGCCGGTGAGCGCGCCCAGCGCGTGGATGTAGTCCTCGGTGTGCAGGAGGTCCCACAGCTTCTCCGCGCCGCGGCGGGCCAGGGTGTGCTCTTCGACGACGCTGCCGCGCAGCTTGACGACGTCCTCGGCCGAGTAGGAGCGCTGCACGCCCGCCCAGCGGGGGTCGTTCGCCCACTTCGCGGTCAGCTCCGCGGCCGCCTGCTTGGCCTGTTCGGTCATCGGACTCTCCCGGTGTTGCGAAGTTTGCGATTGCTCGCCTTGCTTGGCCTGACCCTTGCACGGCAGGGGAAATCCGATCCAGTCGTCCAATTTGCCAATTTGTGCGAAGGGTACGTACGCTCTTTGCAAAGGTTGCGAATCGCTGGTTCGCAACGGCCACGAAAATCCGCGTTCTTGACCGTTCACGTAACCGTTCAGGGCAGGAAACCTTCCGGAAAGGCGGGCACGGATGGAGAAGACTTTCGCCGGAGCGCGGCTGCGGCACCTCCGCGAAAGCCGGGCGATGAGCCAGGCCGACCTCGCCCGTGTGCTGGAGATCTCACCGAGCTACCTCAACCAGATCGAGCACAACTCGCGCCCGCTGACCGTGCCCGTCCTGATGCGGATCACGCAGGCATTCGGCGTGGACACCGAGTTCTTCGCCAACAACGACACGTCCCGGCTGGTGGCCGACGTCAAGGAAGCGCTGCTCGACGAAGCCCTCGGCGTCGACGTGACGACGAGCGAGCTCAACGAGCTGGCGACGAACCTGCCGGCGATCGCCCAGGCCCTGGTCAAGCTGCACCGCAGCTACCGCAACGCCGTCGAGAACACTGCCGCGCTGACCACCGAAAACGGCCTGGGCCTGCACGGAAGCGCGGCGTCGGCGTTGCCGCACGAGGAGGTGCGCGACTTCTTCTACGAGCGCGAGAACTACGTCGCCGAGCTGGACGAACGCGCCGAGAAGATGGCGGCCGACATCCCGTTGCAGCGCGGCCAGGTGCTCAGCGCGCTGAAGGACTGTCTTTCCCAGCGCTACGGCGTCGAAGTGACCAGCGACGGCATCGACGAAGCCGCCGGACAGCAGCACCGATACGAGCCGCTGAGCCGGACGCTGCGGCTCGCGCCGAGCCTGCGCGTCGGGCAGCAGGCGTTCCGGATGGCTTCGCAGATCGCCCTGCTCGAGTACGACGACCTGATCACCGAACTGGCCGACTCGTGGGCGTTTTCCGGCCCCGCCGCGCGCTCGCTGGCCCGCGTCGGCCTGGCGAACTACTTCGCGGGAGCGCTGATCCTCCCCTACGGACCGTTCCTGGCCGCGGCCGAGCGCTTCCGCTACGACATCGAGCGGCTGTGCGACCACTACGGCGTCGGCTTCGAGACCGTCTGCCACCGGCTGTCCACCTTGCAGCGGCCCAAGCACCGCGCGGTGCCGTTCTCCTTCGTGCGTGTGGACCGGGCCGGGAACATGTCGAAGCGGCAGTCCGCGGCGGGGTTCCACTTCTCCCGCGTCGGCGGCGCCTGTCCACTGTGGAACATCTACGAGGCGTTCACCCAGCCGGGCAAGATCCTGACGCAGATCGCGACGCTGCCCGACGGCAAGAGCTACTTCTGGATCGCGCGGACGATTTCGCGCAACATCGGCGGCTACGGCAGCCCGGGAAAGACGTTCACGGTGGGTCTGGGCTGCGAACTGCGGCACGCCGGGCGGCTGATCTATTCGACGGGCCTGGACCTGGACGAACCGGCGGCCGCCACGCCGATCGGGATGGGCTGCAAAGTCTGCGAACGCCCGGCCTGCTCGCAGCGCGCGTTCCCGACGATCGGCAAGCAGCTCACGGTCGACGAGAACACCAGTACGTTCGTCCCGTATCCGGCCGTGCCCAAGGGGTAGGGGCACCCGGTCGGGTTCCGCGCGCGAGTCGTAGATTCAACCAGGTGCACGACATCGACACGGTGACCGCGGCGACCATCGAGAAGGCCGCCGAGCGGCTGGCCGGGGTGGTGACCCGCACGCCGCTGGAGCCGAGCGCGCGGCTGTCGTCCCGGGTGGACGCCCAGGTCTGGGTGAAGCGCGAGGACCTGCAGACCGTCCGGTCGTACAAGATCCGCGGCGCCTACAACTTCATCGTCCAGCTCGACGACCCGACGCGCGCTCTCGGCGTCGTCTGCGCGAGCGCGGGCAACCACGCGCAGGGCGTCGCGTACGCGTGCCGCCGCCTCGGCGCGAACGGGCGCGTGTACGTCCCGGGGACCACGCCACGGCAGAAGCGCGAGCGCATCGCGACGCTCGGCGGCGCGCACATCGAGGTCATCGTCGTCGGCGAAACGTACGAAGACGCCTTCGCGGCCGCCACCGAGGACGCCCTGCGCACCGGCGCGACGCTGGTGCCGGCGTTCGACGACGTCCGGACCGTCGCCGGTCAGGGGACGGTGGCGCTGGAGGTGATCGAGCAGCTCGGCTTCGTCCCCGACGTCGTGGTCGTCCCGGTCGGCGGCGGCGGCCTGCTCGCGGGCGTCGGCAGCTTCCTGCGGGAGCGGCACCCCGACGTCCGGATCGTCGGCGTCGAACCGGCGGGCGCGGCCTGCATGGCGGCGGCGCTTTCCGCGGGGCACCCGGTGCGGCTGCCCGAGCTCGACACGTTCGTCGACGGCGCCGCGGTGCGCATCGCCGGCAGCGTCACCTACCCGCTGATCCGCGAGAGCGGCGCCGAGCTGACGTCGGTCGCCGAAGGCGCGATCTGCACCGAAATGCTGGCGATGTACCAGTCGGACGGCATCATCGCCGAGCCCGCGGGCGCGCTCGCCGCGGCGTCGCTCGGCACGGTCGTCGAGGTCGAGCCCGGCCAGACGGTCGTGGTCGTGGTCTCCGGCGGCAACAACGACGTCAGCCGCTACAGCGAGATCCTGGAACGCTCGCTGATGCACGAAGGGCTGAAGCACTACTTCCTGGTCGGGTTCCCGCAGGAGCCGGGCGCGCTGCGGCGGTTCCTGGAGCAGGTGCTCGGCCCGGAGGACGACATCACGCGCTTCGAGTACGTCAAGCGCACCAACCGCGAGATGGGGCCGGCGCTGGTCGGCATCGAGATCCCACGCTCGGCCGACCTGCCGGGACTGCTGGAGCGGATGGACGCGAGCCCGCTGCAGGTGGAGCGGATCGAGCCCGGGAGCCCCCTCTTCCACTTCCTTCTCTGAGCGCTGTGGTCCACTAGACGGATGGTTGTGAAGGTCGACGGTGTCCGCAGTATCGAAGCGTTGCGCGAAAAGGTCCACGAGGGTGCGGAGCCCGAGTACCTGCTGTTCTACGGCCACGCGCCCTCCAAGACGGGGCGCGCGACGGCGAGCTGCCTGAGCCAGTGGTGGGTGGACCCGTTCGAGGCCGGCGGCGTGCGTTACCCGTCCGCCGAGCACTACATGATGGCGGGCAAGGCCGAGCTGTTCGGTGACCACGAGAAGGCCGAACTGATCCGGCAGGCACCCGACCCCAAGACGGCGAAGGTGCTCGGCCGCGAGGTCTCCGGGTACGACAACGAGACGTGGGAACGGCACCGCTACGACATCGTCGTCGACGGCAACCTCGCCAAGTTCGGCGCGCACCGCGACCTGCGCCGCTTCCTCCTCGGCACCGGTGACGCCGTGCTCGTCGAGGCGTCGAAGAAGGACCTGGTCTGGGGCAGCGGGCTCGCCCGCGAAGAGAAGAACGCCGAAAAGCCGGACTACTGGCGCGGGCTGAACCTGCTCGGCTTCGCGCTGATGGAGGTCCGCGAGCAGCTGCGCAACCGCTGACCCTCAGGGAGCGGGGATCGGCGCCCCGGCGCACGACGCCGACGTCGTCTTGCCCGTGTCGAAGAACGTGACCGCGGCGTCGGCGCAGGGCAGGGACGACAGCGAGCCGTGGGCGTCGTCCTCGATCGTCATCAGCGCGCCGCCGATCCGGCCCCGCATCGCCAGGGCCCAGCCGATCGGCGTCACCGGCTCGTAGGTGTGGCCGACGAGCTGCAGCGGGCTGGACCCCGGGGTGAACGCCCACGGCCGGGCGGGCAGGGGCCAGCCGACGCAGAGCTGCTCGTAGGAGCCGTAGCCACCGGCCACCGGGAGCCGTTCCTGCCGGTCGAGGCGGTGCTGCCAGACGGTCTCGAAATCGCGGGGACTCGGCGACTCGGTGCAGAGCAGCGCCGTCTGCTGGAAGTGGTTGAACGCGTACGGCTCGCCGTCCCAGCCGAGGCGCTGCGGCTTTCGGCTGGTTGCCGGTGTTCCACCGGCGCGGATGAGGGCCAGCTGCTTCGCCAAGTCCGCCCAGTCGCGGCGGGGGTTGGCGAGCATGCCGTTGACGGTCGCGCCATCGACGTCGCCGCGCGGGTGTGCGGTGAGTTCGGCCCGTAGGTCGAGCAGGGCATTGGCGACGTCGGGCTCTGTGGTCCCGAAGTGGTAGACGGCGTCGTAGCGGGCGATCCACGACGCGAAGTCGTGGAAGGTGTTCTCGCCGGCGGTGGTCTGGCCGTCGTCCATCGCCGTGACGTTCAGGTCCGGCGGCATGACGGAGTCGAGCAGCATCTTGTCGACATGGGCGTCGAACATGGTCCGGTACTGCGCGCCGAGCGCCGTGCCCCACGAGACGCCGTAGTAGCCGATCTTGTCCTCGCCGAGGGCTTCGCGGATGCGGTCCAGATCGCGGGCGATGGTGGGCGTGGTCAGGTTCCGGACGAACGCGGGATGGGCGTCGACGCACGCGCGGTTCGCCGCGGTGGCGCGTTCGGCGGCTTGCCGAGCCTGCTCCTTTTCCGGCAACGACGGGTCGGGCTCGGTGGTGTCGCCCGGGCACGGCAGGTCGGCGCTGTACCCGACCCCGCGCGGATCGAAGCCGACCAGATCGTGGTGGACGCCGATGCCTCCGGCGCGGCTGTCGGCGAGGTCGCCGGGCATGCCGAGGCCGGATTGCCCGGGCCCACCGGGGTTCAGCAGCACGGCCGGCCCGGTCCGGTCCCCGCTGGCCCGGACGCGGCTGACGGCGATGTCGATTTTCGGCCCACCGGGATCGGCGTAGTCGAGCGGCACCGGCACCTGCGCACATTCGGTGCGGTCGTCGCCGGGATCCCACCCCTTCGCGACGGCCGAGCAGAGCTGCCAGGAGAGCCCGTCGGCGGCGGCGATGGCGGGAGCGACAGAAAGCAGCACCGCGGCGACGAGCACCGGGACAGCGAACCGGGAGATCGACATGAGCCCAGCCTCGCGGGCGGCGCGGCTGCCGATGATCGGCCGATCAGCCGATGATCACCGCCGAACGGCCACGGGTTCGCGGTTCTGGCTTGCGGGCTTCTGGTGTGGTCGGACGCCGACCACACGGCGCTCGTCGAACTGCGGCCATGGCCGGCCTCCTCCGGGCAGCCTGGTCAGCCGGCTGCCCGGCTCGAGCGCAGCCTCGTCGGCCGCCACGCCGTCGGTGACGATCTCCAGCGTGATCGGCTGGGACGTGGTCGATTCCCGACCACGCCGAGCGCCGACCAGTTCCCGATCACGGCCGCATGCGCGCTGTCGTCGGTCCACGGCCGCGGCCGGGTTCTCGACCACCGCCGCACGCGCCGTCATCTGTCCACGGCAAGAGTCGGATTCCGACCGCAGCCGTACGCGCCGTTGTCGCCCACGATCACTGTCGGGTTCCGACCGCGGCGAGCTGATGCCGTGGTCAGTCAGCGACCAACGCCTCGGCGGCCGGCTCGCCCTGAAATCCGGCGCGCTTCAGTTCTGGGCGATCCTCAAACACGACGGTCTCAAGACCGTGGTCATCACCCTGACCACGAGGGGATCCCCAGGTCAGGTGAGGCCGACGAACATCGTCTGGTGCAGCCCGCCCACGTGGTCGCGGGTTATCCGGGTCGCCGCCTCTCGGTTTCCCGAGGCCAGGGCCTTCACCAGCTTTGCGTGCTCGCCGTTGGACTCGCGCAGCGTCGCCAAGGGGTACGGCAGGTAGAACCGGTACAACTCGGTCAGCACCGCTTCGTACTGGCGGACCGCTGCGGGCGGGCCCGGCGCAGCGACCGTCCGGTGGAACTCCGCGTCCAGCTCGTGGAACTCCGCCCAGCCCGTCGCCGTGTCCATTCGGGCGACCAGTTCCCGAAGGCGCTCGACGTCCGGGCGGCGTCTGGCCACCAGCTGGACCAAGCCCGTCTCCAGCACCAGGCGGTGGTCGATCAGCTCGCGGACCTCGGCGGCCGACTCGAAGTAGGCGACGACCTCGTTGACTCGCTTCCCCGGGGGGTGCTCGGCGACCAGGGTGCCGCCGCCGCGGCCACGGCGTCGCTCGATCAGGCCGTTTTCGGCCAACGTCTCCAGGGCGCGGCGGACCGTGATCTCGGCGACGCCCAGGGCGCGGGCGATGTCGCCGTTCGGCGGCAGCCGCTCCCCCGGCTTCAGCAGGCCCAGCTCGACGGCGAGGGCGATCCGGGCGCGGACCGTGTCCAACGCCGACAGCCGCCGGATGCCGGTCAGCTCGGGGGCGTCCAGGTCTGCCGTGGCCATGAATCCGACCGTACCGCACAAATTGCTCATCTTGAGCACTCTTGTTTAAGTGTTCAAGATGGACTATTTTCCGTCCATGCCGCGCCCACTCCCGATCGCTCTGGTGCAAGCGCCGCCCCGGCCCGGCTCGGCCGGGTTCGCTCGCGAGGTCGAAGCCCTCCTGAGCCGGTTTCCGGACACGCGCCTGGCCGCCTTCCCCGAGCTGCACCTCTGCGGTGTCGACGGTGAGGGCGACGAGCGCACCGCGCAGCTGCGGGCCGCCGCGGAACCGTTGCACGGGCTGCGGACCAAAGAGCTCGGCGAACTGGCCGGTGACCTGGGGATCTGGCTCGCCCCGGGCACCGTTTGCGAAGAAGGCGACCACGGCGAGCTGTTCAACACGGCTCTGGTCTTTTCGCCGCGAGGCGAGCTGGCGGGCTGGTACCGCAAGATCTTCCCCTGGCGGCCGCACGAGCCGTACGACCCCGGCAAAGAGTTCGTCGTCGCCGATCTGGCCGACGCCGGGCGCGTGGGCTTCTCGATCTGCTACGACGCGTGGTTCCCCGAAGTGACCCGCCACCTCGCGTGGATGGGCGCCGAGGTGGTGCTCAACCCCGTCCAAACCACGACGCCCGACCGCGCCCAGGAGCTGGTCTTGGCCCGGGCGAACGCGATCGTCAACCAGGTGTTCGTCGCGAGTGTGAACACGGCCGGGCCGTTCGGCATGGGCGACAGCCTGCTCGTCGGGCCGGAAGGTGACGTCCTCGGCGCGCTGCCCGGGCCCGGCGAGGGCGTCCTCGCGCACACGATCGACCTCGACGAGGTGGCGCGCGTGCGCCGGGACGGCACCGCGGGCACCAACCGGATGTGGGAGCAGTTCACTCCGGCCGACACGCCGCTACCCCTGCCGCTCTACCAGGGCCGGATCGACCCTGATCGCTGGCGTCCACGAGAAGGAGACGACCGATGACCTCCACGGCCGCGGCCCCGGCCGCCCTGCAGCGCCGGCTCGGCCTGCCCGGCGTCGTCCTGTTCGGGCTCGCCTACATGGCGCCGTTGATCGTGCTCGGCACGTTCGGCATCGTCGCGACGACGACCGAGGGCGCGGTGCCCTCGGCGTACTTGCTCGCCCTGGTCGCGATGCTGTTCACCGCGGCCAGCTACGGGAAGATGGCCGCCACCCACCCCGTCGCCGGCTCGGCCTACACCTATGTCCGGAAAGCGGTCGACGCGCGCGCCGGGTTCCTCGTCGGCTGGGCGGTGCTGCTCGACTACTTCTTCCTGCCGATGGTGATCTGGCTGATCGGCGGCGCCTACCTGTCAGCCGAGTTCCCGGGCGTGCCCAATTGGATCTGGTTGATCAGTTTCATCCTGCTGACGACGATCCTGAACGTCCTCGGCATCCAGATCGCCGAGAAGGCGAACTTCGTGCTGATGGCGTTCCAGATCCTGGTGATCGGCTTTTTCGTCGTTCTTTCGATCAAGCAGGTGCTGCACGTCGGGGACGCGCTGGCCAGCACGCAGCCGTTCTTCCATCCCGGCACCACGCTGGGCACGATCTCCGGCGGCGGCGCCCTCGCGACGTACTCCTTCCTCGGCTTCGACGCCGTGACGACGTTGACCGAGGAGACGACCGAGCCGCGCAAGACGATCCCGCGGGCCATCCTGCTCACCGCGTTGATCGGCGGCGGCATCTTCATCGTGCTGGCCTACTTCACCCAGCTCGCCCACCCGGGCAGCTCGTTCACCGACGAGTCGTCCGCCGCGTTCGAGATCGCGACGACGATCGGCGGCAACCTCTTCGCGTCGTTCTTCCTCGCCGGCCTGGTCGTGGCGCAGTTCGCGTCGGGGATCGCCGCACAGGCGAGCGCGTCGCGGCTGATGTTCGCGATGGGCCGCGACGGCGTGCTGCCGCGGGTCTTCGGCAAGCTCCAGCCGAAGTTCGCGACGCCGGTGTTCGGCATCGTCCTGACCGGGATCGTCGGGCTGGTCGCGCTGGCCCTGGACGTCAGCACGTCGACGTCGTTCATCAACTTCGGCGCCTTCACCGCGTTCACGTTCGTCAACGTCAGCGTGATCGCGACCTGGCTGCGCGACCGGTCCGGGAAACGGGTGCTGACCTGGGTGGTCTTCCCGGTGATCGGCGCCGTGGTCGATCTTTGGCTGCTGGTCAACCTGGACGGCATCGCGCTGATCTTCGGCCTGGTCTGGCTGGCGATCGGCGTCGTCGTCCTGGCGGCGATCACCCGCGGGTTCCGGCGGCCGCCGCCGGAGATGACCTTCGAGGAGTAGTCACGGGCAATCGCTCTCGCCGCCGCTCCGCTCGACGCCCGCGCCGAGCCGGCTCGTCCAGGTGAAGGTCGCGCTCGCCGAGGCCGGATGGCCGGGGGCCGGTCCGATGCCGTACGCGGTCGTCGCGCCTTCGACGAACATCAGCGGGCCGACGATCGGCCACACCACCGAGCCGATGGACAGCAGTGCGAAGGCGACCACGTCGCGGCGTCTCGCCACACGGTCAGCCGCCCGGGCATTGGTTGCCGCCGCCGCTGTGCTCCATGCAGTGGCGCGGCCATGGCGTGGGTGACGGCTGCGGCGCGTGGCGGACGTGGTCTACCCAGTTCATCCCGGCGACCGCGATGGCCACGAAAAGACAGATTCCGAAGAACCACGTCCAGCCCCGGCGGCGCGTGGCCGCCGAGACGACCACACCCACCAGTGGCAGCCCGGCGCCGAGCCAGGCCGCCCAGGTCAGGTAGCCGTCGCCCTCGTGCGTGCCCGTGCCGAAGACCGGGAAGCTTGCCACGAACCCGAGGAACGCCAGGAACGGGACGACGAGCACCAGCCCCACGGCACACAGCGCCAGGACGACCGAGGCCCACAACGCACGGACTTCCCCCACCCGGTCAGTATGGCCGGGCGACGGGCGGCAAAGCCTGAGTAGATCTACTGCTCGCCGAGGGTTTTCTGCAGCGCCTTGTTCGCCTTGCGGGCCATGTCCGCGACGGCCTCGCGGCGCGCGGCGTCGGCGGCGTAGTCGTCTTCGCGGTTACGCACCACGCGGGCCGGCATGCCGACCGCGATCGAGTAGTCCGGGATGTCGCCGCGGACGACCGCGTGGGCGCCGAGTACGCAGCCGCGGCCGATGCGGGTGCCCTTCAGGACGCTGACCTTGGTGCCGAGCCAGGTGTCCGGGCCGATGCGGACCGGCGTCTTCACGATGCCCTGGTCCTTGATCGGGACGTGGATGTCCGAAATGACGTGATCGAAGTCACAGATGTACACCCAGTCGGCGACCAGCGTGGCCGCGCCGAGCTCGATGTCGAGGTAGCAGTTGATGACGTTCTGGCGGCCGAACACGGACTTGTCGCCGATCCGCAGCGAACCCTCGTGGCAGCGGATGGCGTTGCCGTCGCCGATGTGCACCCAACGGCCGATCTCCAGCCGGCCGTACCCCGGACGGCAGTGGATCTCGACGTCCTTCCCGAGGAACAGCATCCCGCGCAGGATGATGTGCGGGTTGGCGAGCCGGAACTTGAGCAGCCGGTAGTACCGGACCAGGTACCAGGGGGTGTACGCGCGGTTGCGCAGCACCCAGCGCAGCGAATCTCCGGTCAGGAACTTCGCCTGCCGCGGATCGCGGCGCGCCTGCCGCCAGGCTCGCACCCGCGAAAGAGCGGGCGCACCCCACATCGACGTCATGCCGGTGACCGTAACCTGTGTGCGGGACGGGTTCACAGGCAAGGGGAGCTGGATGGGCACGAAGCTGATCATCGACACCGACCCGGGCGTCGATGACGCGCTGGCGATCGCGCTCGCCGCGGTCTCGCCGGACGTCGACCTGCTGGGCGTGACGACGGTCTTCGGCAACGTGCCCCTGGACAAGACCACGGCGAACGCGCGGCGGCTGCTGGAGCTGTTCGGCCGCACCGACGTGCCGGTCGCCGCCGGCGCAGCCCGTCCGCTGGTGTACTCGAAGCCGCGTGACGCGAAAGAGGTCCACGGCGGTGACGGCCTGTCCGGCCACGGCGACACGCTGCCCGACGCGACCCGGCCGCTCGACGAGCGGGACGCCGTCAGCCTGATGCTCGCGCTGCTCGACGCGGCCGACGAACCGGTGACGATCGCGCCGATCGGGCCGTTGACGAACATCGCCGCGCTGCTGGCCGCGCACCCGGGCGCGCGGGAGAAGATCGCCCGGCTGGTGATCATGGGTGGCGGTGTCACCTTCGGCAACAGCACGACGGCGGCGGAGTTCAACATCTGGAGCGACCCCGAAGCGGCCCGGCGGGTGCTGGTCGAGGAGGACGTCCCGGTGGTGCTGGTGCCGCTGGACCTCACGCACCGGTGCGCCGTCGACGCCGACTGGCTGGCGAAGCTCGCCGAGTCCGGCCCGATCGGCGCGACGCTCGAGGGGCTCACCTCGACCTACCGCCGGCACTACACGCGGATCTTCGGCGAGGACCGGATGGTCATGCACGACGCCGTCGCGGTCGCCGAGGCGATCTCGCCCGGGATCCTGCGCACCGAGACCTACCGGGTCGACGTCGACTGCGGGCTGGGCCCGGCGCGCGGCCAGACGCTGGTCGATCGGCGACGGCTCGGCGAAGAGGATCCGCAGTTCTCCCCCGGCCGGCTGATCGAGGTCGCGATGGACACCGACCTCGACGGCCTGCGCGGCTTCGTGCTGGACCGGCTGACCGGGGCCGCGCGGTGAGCGACGAGCCCGTGGTCGTCCCGGAGGACACGCCCGAGTCGACGCCACGCCGCCGCCGCGCCGGGATCGTGGTGGCCGCGGTCGTCGTGATCGCGGCCGCGCTCGTGGTCGCGATCCAGTTCGCGCCGAAGCAGGAGACGGCCGAGAACGCCGCCGCGACGGCGGTGCCGACGCCGTCGACGACCGTTGTCCCGAAAACGACCACGCCGCCGGCGACGCAGCCGAAGGTGCCGCAGGCGAGCGAGTTCGACGAGTGGGCGTCGAAGACCAGCCAGTGGCTCGACATCCCGCTGCGCGCGATGACCGGCTACGCGAAGGCCACGGTGACGCTGACCAAGGAGATCCCGGGCTGCCACCTGTCGTGGGTGACGCTGGCGGCGGTCGGGAAGGTCACGTCGGATCACGGTCGCGCGCAGGGCGGGCAGCTGGGCACCACCGGTGTGCTGACCAAGCCGCTCGGCACGATCGAGGTGCGCGACTTCTACAACAAGGTCGTCTCGACGGCGAACGCCGCCGGGCCGATGCAGCTGTCGCCGGCGCTCTGGGCGAAGTACAAGACGAGCGCGTCGGGCGGCAACCCGGACGTGCAGAACATCGACGACGCCGCGCTGGCCACCGGCCACGCGCTGTGCGCCGACGGCCACGACCTCTCGCAGGGGCAGACCTGGTGGGACTCGGTGAGCGCGCTGCAGTCGGCGCCGCTGTTCCTGCACCGGACGCTCGCGACGGTCAACGTCTACGGCACGGTCGGCCAGGGCACGGCGGCGCCGAACGCGGCGGTGCTGAGCGCGGTCAACTTCGCCATCGACAAGATCGGCCTCCCCTACATCTGGGGCGGCAACGGCACCGGCGGCCGCGACCCGGGCTTCGACTGCTCAGGCCTGACGACGGCGGCCTACGCGAGCGCGGGCGTCAAGCTGATGCGCACGGCCGACACGCAGTACCGCAGCGTGCAGCACGTGACCGAGCCGCAGCTGGGCGACCTGATCTTCTACGGCGAGCCGACGACGAAGATCCACCACGTCGGGCTGTACATCGGCAACCAGCAGATGATCGACGCGCCGCAGACCGGCCAGGCCGTGCAGGTCCACACGTACCGCAAGGACGGCGACGACTACGCGGGAGCGGGCCGGCCGACCGCCTGATCCGCGAGCCGGAGTGGAGAGCGCGTCGCGCGACGCGGGAGTGTGACGCCTTATCCGCGATCGTCGGACCAGGAGTGCGGCGCGGGTAGCGGGTACCTGATCCGCCGTCGCCGGACCGAGCCAGACCCGCACGGCCTTCTTCGCGAACCCAGGGCCGCTGGATGCGAAGACGCGGCGCGGCCCACGCGATGCGAAGCCGGACCGAACCAGGCCCGACCGGCCCTCTTCGCGAACCCAGCGCCACCGGATGCGACACGCGGCGCAGCCCACGCTATGTGGGACCAGGACCAGCCCGATCGCCGGACCGAGCCGGGCCGCGCGTCGCTGGGTGCGATGCGCGGCCCAGCCGTGCCGTCACGGACGTTTCTTGCCCGCGACCTCCAGGAGCGTCTTCGCGGCTGCCGTCGCACCGTCGTCGCGGATCGTGCCGGCTACCGCCTGGGCTCGCGTCCGCATCCCGGGTGCCAACGCTGTGGCGAACGCGGCCGACAGCGACTCGACCGTCGGTGTCGAACCTTCGTGCGCCACGCCGATGCCCAGCTCGGCGACCCGGGCCGCCCAGTAGGGCTGGTCCGCGATCCGGGGCACCACCACTTGGGGCGCGCCGGCTCTTGCGGCCGTGGTGGTGGTGCCCGCGCCGCCGTGGTGGACGACCGCGGCCACCTTGCGGAACAGCGCCTGCTGGTTGACTTCGCCGACGACGAAGCAGTCGTCGGCGTCGTCGATCGCGGACAAGCCGGCCCAGCCGCGGCCGAGGACCACCCGGCGGCCCTGCGCGCGGGCCGCCTCGGTGGCCACCTGGGCGATGCCAGCTGGGGCGTACGCGGCCATGCTGCCGAAGCCCACGTACACCGGCGGTTCGCCGGCGTCCAGGAACGCCTCCAGTTCTTCCGGCAGCGGCCGGTCGTCGGGCAGGATCCACGCCCCGGTCTGCACGAGGTCGAAGTTCGTCATGCCCTCGGACGGGCACAGCGCCGGGTCCGCCGCCAGCCACGGCCGGTCGGTGAACACGTGGTCGCGGACATTGTCGACCGGCGGCAGGCCGATCGCCGCCCGCCCGCTGTTCAACGCCGGGCCGTACAACGCGTTCACCCGCTCGGCGTCCTGCGCCCACCGCACCTCGAGGTCGGTCTCCTCGTCCGGGGACGGCGTTCCCGGCCGGATCCCCGGCGCGAACTGCCGCGACGGCAGCCCGAAGATGTGGAAACACGCGTACACGTACGGGATGCCCGCCTTTTCGGCCACATCGCGGGCACCGGCCGGCAACAGGCCGGTCGCCAGCAACACGTCGCATTCCTCCGCCGCCGCGCCGAGCGTTTCGAACCGCGCGGCGACCAAAGCCGGAGCGAGTTTGAACGCGTCCTCCCCCGTCGGTGGCTTCGGGTTGGCGACCACCGAACGCACCGTCGGGCCGAGCGGCACCAGCGGCACACCGGCCCGCTCCAGCAGCGCCACGAAATCGTCGTCCGGCGGCGCCGCCACCAGCGCCTCCGCCCCCAGTTCCCGTACCGCCACCGCGAGCCCCACCAGCGGTTCGACGTCCCCGCGCGATCCCCACGTCGTCAGCAAAACACGCACTGCAGAATCCCCATTTCCCCTGTTCCCGGCTTACGGCGGGCCATTGTGGAGCAACACCCCGGCCTTGCCGCAAGCCCCGGGGTCGGCTATAAATTGAAGGGGCGAGGAAATGAGTCAACGCCACTGCCGGTCAGCCGAGGTGGTCGTTCGCCCCGCTCACCCAGCCGATGTAGCGCTCCGCGGACCTGCGCACCGCACCTTTGGCGTCCCCGAGGACCGTGCCGCCCAGTAGGCCGTAAACGCGGTCGAACTCGTACGGTTCGAGCCGGTCGACGATCCGCCGCACCAGTCCCGCGGAAAGCGGGATCTTGTTCGGGTAGCTGCGCATGAACGTCACCCACCCCGCGTCGGCGACAGGCACGATCGTGTCGCCCGTCAGCAGCACGCCGCCGGTGTCGTTCGCGACGTGAGCCACCGCGGCGCCGGGGAAGTGGCCGCCCGCCTCGACGAGCGTCACGCCGGGCAGGATCCGCTCGGTGCCGGACCACTCCCGCAGCACCGGGTCCTCCCGCCGCACCCACTTCCGGTCGGCGCGGTGCACCAGCACCGGGACGCGGCCGAGCCGGTGGCTCCAGCTGACCTGCGAGCCGTACATGTGCGGGTGGCTGGCCACGATCACCGCGGCCCCGCCCAGCTCCTCGATCTTCGCGACCAGCGCCGGATCGAGGTGGTTCGGCGGGTCCCACAGCAGGTTGCCTTCGGCGGTCCGCACCAGGTGCGTCCACTGGTTGATGCCGAACGGCGGTTCGCGGTTGAACCGGTGCAGGCCCGGTTCCAGTTCGTGGTGCACCCCTTCGCGGCTGTCGGCCGCGAGCTTGTCCAGCGTCGTCCACACCTGACCGGAGGCAGGCACCCATTGCCGTTCGTCCGCGCAGATCGCGCACGCGCCGGCCGGGGGTCGTTCGGTGTCGGGGTGCTCGACCCCGCAGGTTCCGCAGATCCAGATCGTCATGGTGCCAGTCTTGAAGCTCCAGCTAGGTCGAGGTCAAGGAACGACGTCAGCAGCGGCGCGAGAACATCCGGGCGGTCCAGCGGGACGATGTGGCCGCAGTCCTCGGCGAGGTGCTCCGTGAGATCGTCGGCGATCGGCCGCAGCTGCCGCGCGAGGGTGTCACCGACCGGATGGGCACCGATCGCCAAGGCCGGCACCGTGAGACGACCGGCCTCGGCGATTTGCGCGGCACTCGCGGGCATGGCGCGGTAGTGCTCGAACGCGCACCTCAGGGATTCGCGGCCGGTGTACGCGGTGACGAAGTACTCGCGGATTTCCGGTGGTACCTCACGGTCTCGCGTGCCGGCGTCGAGGAACCAGCCGATGTAGTCCGCTTCGTGGCCGGCCAGGACCGTCTCGGCGAGGCCGGGCACGGCGTGGAAGCCGAACCACCACGGCGGCCCACCGGCGAGGAAGGCTTCGGCGCCGGGCAGGCGCCCGAGCAGCGACTCCATCAGCACAAGCCGCCGGACGCGTTCGGGGCGTCGCGTCGCCAGCAGGAACGCGGGCGGGGCGCCCGCGTCGATGCCGACGACCGCCGCCGTCGGCTCGCCCAGCGCGTCGAGGAGGGCTTCGGCGTCCGTGGCGAGGTTCGCGGCGTCGTAGCCGCCGTCGGCGCGGGTGGTCGCGCCGAGGCCACGCAGGTCCGGCGCGAGGACGCGGTGGTGGCGGGCCAGGTGCGGGATGACCGCCGACCAGAGCCGCCAGGTGTGCGGGAAGCCGTGCAGCAGCAGGACCGCGGGCCCTTCCCCGGCGTCGGCGACGTTGATCTTGATGCCGTTCGCCTCGACCCGATACTCGCGCACGCTGCCTCCTCGGCGGTTACCATTGGTTACCAGCAAACGGTAGGTAACAGCGTCCGCAGAGCCAAGAAGGCACTTTCGCGACAGGTGGTGAGCTCCAGGTGACCCCCTCCGGGAAAGGCGACCTCTTCGACCCGAAGTGCCCGACGCGCCGGCTGCTGGACCGGATCGGCACGAAGTGGACGTCGATGGCGGTCAAGGTGCTGGCCGAGGCCGAGCCGGACGAGGTGCGGTTCGCCGAGCTGCAACGGCGGATGCCGGGCGTCTCGCAGAAGATGCTGTCGGTGACCCTGCAGAGCCTGACGCGTGACGGCCTGGTCGCGCGCCGCGTCGAGGCGACGGTGCCGCCGAGGGTGCATTACCGGCTGACGGACCTGGGCCGGTCGCTCGAAGTGCCGCTCGCCGCGCTGCGGGACTGGGCGGAGGAGAACATGATGGCCATCGACCGGGCGCGGAACCTCGATCCGGGGTAGCGCAAGGCTTTCGGCCGCCCATGACTTGCCGGAAATCGTGATGATCGTCTCCGCGGTCCCAGGTGGACGTCGGATCGGTGACGCGAACGGCATTCACCCTTGCCCCTGACGTCAATGTCAGGTTTTAACGTAGCTCGCATGACCGACATCCACGGAACGCACGACGACCGCTTCGACGACGTCCGCGCCGCGCTCGAGAAGAACGTCGACTCCGGCGAGGAACTGGGCGCGTCCCTCGTCGTCGACCTCGACGGCGAAGTCGTCGTCGACCTCTGGGGCGGCTTCCGCGACCAGGCCCAGACCCGCACGTGGGACGAGCACACCATCACCAACGTGTGGTCGACGACGAAGACCGTGACCAGCCTGGCCGCGCTGATGCTCGTTGACCGCGGCGACCTCGACGTCCACGCGCCGGTCGCGAGGTACTGGCCCGAGTTCGCGGCCAACGGCAAGGAGGACGTCGAGGTCCGGCACCTGCTGTCGCACACGTCCGGCGTCTCCGGGCTCGACCGGCCCGCGGTCGTCGAGGACCTCTACGACCTGGAGACGTCGACGGCCCGGATGGCGGCGCAGGCGCCGTGGTGGGCGCCGGGCACGGCTTCGGGTTACCACGCGGCGAACTTCGGGCACCTGGTCGGCGAGGTCGTGCGGCGGGTGAGCGGGAAGCCGTTGAAGGCGTTCGTCGCCGAGGAGATCGCCGGGCCGCTGGGCGCGGACTTCCAGATCGGGGCCGCCGAAGCGGACTGGGGCCGGATCGCGGACGTCGTCCCACCGCCGCCCGCGCAGTTCGACCTCGACGCGCTGGGCCCGGACAACGTGCTCGTCAAGACGCTGACCGGGCCGGTCATCGACGCGAACGTCGCCAACACGCCGGCGTGGCGCCACGCGGAACTCGGCGCGGTGAACGGGCACGGCAACGCGCGGTCGGTCGCGCGGATGCTGTCGGCGCTCGCCCGCGGCGGCACGGTCGACGGCGTCCGCCTGCTCGGCCCCGACACGATCGACGTGATCTTCGAGGAGCAGGCGAACGGCGTCGACCTCGGGCTCGGCGTCCCGCTGCGCTGGGGCATCGGCTACGGGCTGCCGCTGCGCGAGACGGTGCCGTGGATCCCGGACGGCCGCGTCTGTTTCTGGGGCGGCTGGGGCGGTTCGATGATCATCATGGACCTCGACCGGCGGCTGACGATCTCGTACATGATGAACCGGATGGGTCCGGGCGTCATCGGCTCCGACCGCAGCGGCACGTACGTCCGGGCGGTTTACGGCGCCCTGGGATGATCCCGGCATGGACTCGGGGACGACCACGCAGCTGATCACTGTCGGCGCGACGCTCGGCGGGGTCGTGCTGACCCTGCTGACCACCACGTTCGTGGAGGGCCGCAAGCTGAAGGCGACCCAGCGGGCCGAAGCGCAGAAGCGCGCGACGGACCAAGCCAACTGGCTGCGGGACGAGCGTGTCAAGGCGTACGCGAGCCTGTCGACGGCGAGCGAGGAGGCGTTCCAGCTGATCCGGGCGGAGTTCCCCGAGCTGCTGAAGAACCGGAAGGTGGTCGAGGCCCGGTGGCGCGAACGCCGTGGCGAGCTTCGCAAGGCCTACAACCAAGTCGAGCTGTTCGGCACCGAAGAACCCCGCCGGCGCGGCAAGGAACTGTGGAAGGCGGCCCGCAACGGTGTGAACGGCGTCCTCGCCGAGCTGGACGTCGAGGAACCGGTGGTGCGGCGGGAAAGTCTCGACCGGGTGCTGACGGGGATCAGCGAAGCGGGTGAACGGTTCCTGGAGGCCTGCCGGGCCGACGTCCAAGGCACGGCCGAGGAGGACTGAGCTCGGTCAGGCCGGGCCGGCGAGGCCGATCAGGTTGCCTTCCGGGTCGGTGAAGTGGGCGACCACCAGGTCGCGGCCCGGCGCGCGGTCCGGGCCCATGCGGCGCGTGCCGCCCAGGCGTTCGGCTTCCGCCAGCGCCGCCGCGACGTCCGGGACGCCCACGTAGAACACCGTGTGCCGCGCGAAAGACGCGCCGCCACCCACGCCGCCGGGGATGCCGTCCGTTTCCGCGAAACCGTAGTTACCCGGCTCCGAAACCTGGTCCGACACCGGGCCCGACGTGTCGAACTCCCAGCCGAACAGCTCGCCGTAGTACCCGCGCAGCCCGGCCGGGTCGGTGCCGATGATCTCGAAGTGCACGACCGGAGCGGCCATGATCGGTTCCTTCCGTTCGACGTCCAGAGCCCCACCGTAGCCTGCATCAGTTGTTAAAAACAACCTCATGGTGGTAAATTGGCGCCATGCCGACCAGTCGCAGCTACGGAGACGCGTGCGCCACCGCCCGCGCGCTCGACGTCGTCGGAGAGCGGTGGGCGTTGCTCGTCGTGCGCGAGCTCTTGCTGGGGCCGCAACGGTTTTCCGACGTCCGCCGCGCGCTGCCGGGCGCCAGCTCGAACCTCGTCACCGACCGGCTCCGCGAGCTCGAAGGTCGCGGCGTCGTAACCCGCCGGACGCTGCCACCGCCCGCGGCTTCGACGGTCTACGAGCTGACCGCGTGGGGCCGGGAGCTGGAGCCGATCGTGCTCGCGCTGGGCGCGTGGGCCGCGAACGTCCCCCTCCCCGAGCCCGCGACACTCGGCGCGACGTCGGTGCTGCTGTTCCTCCGCGGGTCCGCCCGTCCACGCGGGATCGCCTGCTACCACGTCGAACTGGACAGTCGCGTGTGGACGGTCCGCACCGAACCCGGCCGCCTGACCGTCGAACCGGGCGAACCGGCCGGTCCGGACGCCGTCGTCCGGACCGACCCGCGCACCCTCAACGCGCTGCTCGAAAAGCCCGCCGGCCTCGACGCCGCGATCCGCGACGGCCGCGTCCGGATCGAAGGTGACCGGAAAGCCGTCCGCAGGCTGCTGCGCGAACACGAAGCCTGAGCACTCAGGCGAACGCGGCGACGTGGTCCTCGGCCCACGCGGCGAAGCCACGCGCCGGGCGGCCGGTCACCGCGAGGACCGTCTCCGTCGTCGGCTGCGGCCGGTCGACCAGCGCCGCCAGCCGCCGGATCCGCGCCTCGACGACGTCCGCCGAGCCGGCCGTGCCCAGGCCACGGGCCTCGAACGCCGTGGTCAGCTCGCGGCGGTAGTCGTCGAGGTCCTGGACTTCGACGCGCACCGGCCGGCCGGTGGCGAGCCCGATCAGCTCGGCCTGGCGCCGCACCGTCAGCGACTCGGGACCGGTCAGCGTGTACTCCGCGCCGGAGTGCCCGGACGCCGTCAGCGCGCAGACGGCGACGGCGGCGATGTCGGCTTCGTGGATCAACGCCGAGTGCGAGCCGGGGAACGGGTCGCGTACCACGCCGGCCGTCCGGATCGGCTCGGCCCACAGCAGCCGGTTGGCCGCGAACCCGCCGGGCCGCAGGAACGTCCACGGGATTCCCGAGTCACGCAAGGCCTGTTCGGCTTCGCCGTGGGCGCGGGTGATGGCGTCGTCCGACGCGGGGTCGGCGCCCGCCGCGGACAGCAGGACCACCTGCGCCATGCCGCCCGCGCGGGAGAGGAAGCCGCCGAGCCCGGCCGTCCCGGCGTAGAGGAACACCTTCGTGACGCCGTTCAGCGCCGCGTCCCAGCTCCCGGGCCGGGCCAGGTCCGCCGCGACCACCTCGACGCCGCCGGGCAGCCGGGCGCGGCCCGGGTCCCGGCCGGCCGCGCGGACGTCCTGTCCCGCGTCGAGCAGTTGTCCCACCAGCGCGCGGGCGATGTTCCCGCGGGCTCCGGTCACCAGAATCGTCATGTCATCAGGCTGGTCCCGACCAGGGCGATCGGGGTAGGCCGACCGATACCACCCCGGGCGGGGTGATGATGGCACGGTGGACAGCGTGGAACTGAGCGGTTTCCTGCGCAGCCGCCGGGCGCGGCTGCAGCCGGGCGACGTCGGGCTCGTGCCCGGCCCGCGACGCCAGACGCCGGGGTTGCGGCGCACGGAGGTGGCGCTGCTGGCCGGGATCTCCGTCGACTACTACGTGCGGCTCGAGCAGGGCCGCGGGCCGCGGCCGTCGGAGCAGGTCCTCGGCGCGCTCGGGCGGGCGCTGCGGCTGACCGGCGACGAGCACGCCTACCTCCGGCGGCTGGCCCACCCGGCGCCGGCGGCTCCGCCGCGCGAGGTGCCTGCCAACGTCCTGCGGCTGCTCGACCGCCTCGGCGACGTGCCGGCGATGGTGATCGACGCCGGTTACGACATGGTCGCCTGGAACCGGATGCTCGTCGCGCTGATCGGCGACCCGGCCGGCTGGCCGCCGCGGCGTCGCAACCGGCTGCGCCGGCTGTTCGACACCGGCGACACGATCACCGGCAACCGGCTGGACCTGGCCCGGCGGTGCGTCGCGGACCTGCGCGCGAGCGGGCCGTACCCGGCCGATCCGGCGGTCCGGTCGCTCGTGGACGAACTGCGCGAGGAGAGCCCGGAGTTCGCCCGGTTGTGGGCCGCGCGGGAGGTCGTGGTGCAGCGGACGCTGACCAAGCGGACCGTCCACCCGGTGGCCGGCGCGCTGAAGCTCGACTGCGAGATCCTCGCGGTGCCGGGCCACGAGCACCGGCTGCTCGTCTACACGGCGGCGCCGGGCAGTTCGTCGGCCGAAGGGCTGCGGCTGCTGGCTTCCCGCAGTGACGGCGCCAGTGCGAAGATCCCGAGCGTCACCACGACCGCCGACGACAACGCCCAGTGCAGCCCGACCCGCGTCGCCAACGCCCCGACCAGCACCGGCTCCACCAGGAACCCCAGGTAACCGCACGCGGCGACGGCGGCCACCGCCTGGCCCGGTTTGTCCGCCTGGTTGCGGCTCGCCACGCTCCACGCGATCGGCACGATCCCGGCCACACCGAGCCCGACCACCGCGAATCCCAGGATCACGGCGACCGGCCAGGGCGTGAGCAGGACCACGGCGAACCCCAGCACCGCGACCGTCGTCGCCGCGCGCGCGAACCGCACCGCGCCCGTCCGGGCCACGACCCGGTCGGCGACCAGCCGGATCGCGATCATCGTGGTCGAGAAGGCGAAGTAGCCCAAGGACGCCAGCGCGGGCGTCGCGCCGGTGACGTCGGCGAGGTACACCGCGCTCCAGCTGTTGACCGCGCCCTCGGCGACGAACCCGCAGAACGCGATCACGCCGAGCGGCACCAGCGCGGGGCTCGGCCACGCGAACGCCGCCTCGCCCTGACCGCGGTCGGCGCCGGTGAGGAACCGCGTGCGCGCCGCCCACAGCGCGAGCGCGAGCAGCACCGCGCCGGCGATCGGGAAGTGCACCGACACCGGGACGCGGGCCGCCTCCATCAGCGCGTCGACGCCGGAGCCCGCGAGGCCGCCGATGTTCCAGAAGGCGTGGAACCCGGCGAAGATCGGGCGGCCGTACCCCTCCTCGACCCGCGCCGCGTGCGCGTTCATCGCGACGTCGAGGAGGCTGTTGCCGACGCCGAGCACCACCAGCGCGGCGACGAACACCGGCGCCGACCAGGCGAACGCGACCAGCGGCAGGCCGGCGCACAGCACGACCGCGCCGAGCACGACGGCCGCGCGGCTGCCGATCCGGGCGAGCAGCGCCCCGGCTCCGAGCAGCGCCAGCACCGACCCGGCGGCCAGCCCGAACAGGCCCGTCGCCAGCTGCCCGGTGCTCAACCCCAGCTGCGCCTGCACCGCCGGCACCCGGGCCAGCCAGGTCGCGAACGCCGCGCCGCAGACCGCGAACACGACCGAGACCCCCAGGCGGGCCCGTTTCAGCTCCCCCGTCATACGGCCACCGTAGGGGATTACCCTGACGTCCATGGCCGGTTGGGACGACGTCGGCCGGATCGCGCGCGGGCTCCCCGAGGTGCTCGAGGAGAACGGCCGCGGGTATCTGGCCTGGCAGGTCGGGAAGAAGGGCTTCGCCTGGGAACGCCCGCTGCGCAAGGGCGATCTCGAAGCGCTCGGCGAGCGGGCGCCCGCCGGGCCGGTGCTCTGCGCGTACGTGCCGGACGTCGGCGTCAAGGACGTGCTGATCGCCGACGACCCGGCCGTTTTCTTCACCACTGCGCACTTCAAGGGCTTCTCGGCGATCCTCGTCGAGCTCGACCGCGTCGACCTGCCGACGCTCGACGAGGTGCTCACCGAAGCCTGGTTGTGCCGGGCGCCGAAACGGCTGGCGAAGGCGTGGCTCGAAAGCGGCTGAACTGCGGCGTTCGCTCCACCCTTGCGGCGTTGAAGGTCGGCTGCTGTCCACTGTGGAGGATGGTGCCGCGCCGCGGGTCGGCCTACCGGATGTCAGCCCTGCCGCTCGCCTGCGTCGGCAACCCGACTTGACCGGACCCGTATAGTCGGAACCGACTAATAGGGAGCGACTGACGACCATGGCAGCCCGCAAGATCCGCAACACCCTGGCGCTGGCCCTGCTGGGCCTCCTGCTGGAACGCCCGATGCACCCGTACGAAATGGCGTCCACGCTGCGCGAACGCCACAAGGACTCCAGCTTCAAGATCAATCCCGGGTCGCTCTACGACACGGTGGAGTCCCTGGCCAAGCACCGCTGGATCGAGCCGGTCGAGACGGTCCGGGAGGGCAACCGGCCGGAGCGGACCGTCTACACGCACACCGAGCTCGGCCGGCAGGAGTTCGTCGCCTGGCTGGACGAGCTCGTGCGCGTGCCGGTCGACGAGTACCCGAAGTTCGTCGCGGCGGTCAGCTACCTCGGCGCGCTCGGCCCGGACCGCGCCGCCGACGCGCTGGAAGAACGCGCCCGCCACCTCGCCGAACGCGTCGAAGGCGCGGAGACGGCGCTGGCGGACACGGTCGGCCAAGGGGCGCCGCGGCTGTTCATGATCGAGGTCGAGTACATCCGGCACGCCTGGCGGGCCGAGCTCGACTGGGCGCGCCGCACGGCCGCCGAAATCCGCAGTGGCTCCCTGCCCTGGCCCGAAACCTTCTGAGGGGAAGACCGTGCCCGATCTCGAAACCGACGTCCTCGTCGCCGGCGCCGGCCCCGCCGGCCTGCTGCTCGCCGCCGAGCTCGCGCTGGCCGGCGTGGGCGTCACCGTCGTCGAACGGTACCCGGAAAAGCCGCCGTTCTGCCGCGGGTTCAACCTGAACTCGCGCTCGCTCGACCTGCTGGCCCGCCGCGGGCTGGCCGCGGGCCTGGTCGCCGAAGGGCACCAGGTGCCGCACGCGCCGGCGACCGGCCTGCCGGAACCACTGCTGCTCGACGGCACCGCCACCGACCACCCGTTCTCCCTCGGCATCCCGCAGACCCGCGTCGAGGAGGTCCTCGAAGCCCGCGCACTCGAACTCGGCGCGGAACTCCTGCGCGGCCACGAACTGCGGAGCTTCACGCAGGACGCCGACGGCGTCACCGTGAACATCCACAATGGACTCACCGTCCGGGCGCGGTACCTCGTCGGCTGCGACGGCGGTCGCAGCACCGTGCGCAAGCACGCCGGGATCGGCTTCCCCGGCGTCGACGCGCGGTGGTTCGCGCTGCTCGGCGACGTCGAATGCGAGCTGCCGTACGGGGTTTCGGCCGGGCCGGACGGCCGGACGCTGTTCGTCATCCCGCGGCCGGGGTACGTCCGGATCGTCGTGCGGGAGGACGATCCGCCCGCGGACAAGGACACGCCCGTCACGCTCGAGCTGCTCCGGTCCCAGGTGGACGGGGTGCTCGGCCGGCACGTCGAGCTGCGCGCACCGCGCTGGCTGACCCGCTTCGGCGACGCCGCGCGGCTGGCCGAGCGCTACCGCGAAGGCCGGGTCCTGCTGGCGGGCGACGCCGCGCACATCCACCCGCCGGCCGGGGCGATCGGCGTCAACGTCGCGCTCGACGACGCGTTCAACCTCGGCTGGAAGCTCGCCGCGACGGTGCGCGGGACCGCACCGGAAGGCCTGCTCGACACTTACCACGCCGAGCGGCACGCGGCGGGCGAGCACATCCTGGCCAACACCCGCGCGCAGGTCGCGCTTTCGGAGGCCGCGGCGGCGGAACCGCTGGCCGACCTGATGCGCCGCGTCGCCACGCACCCCGCGGGGCAACGGGCGCTGGCCGAGATCATCACCGGCCTCGACGCCCGCTACGAGCCGGCCGGGCACCCGTGGCTCGGCCGCCTCGCCCCGGACTTCCCGTTGCGGGGCGACGTGACCCACCTCGCCGCGCTGCTGCACCCCGGCCGTCCGGTCCTCCTCGACCTGACCCCCGAGCGCGCCTTCGCCGCGTGGGCACCGGGAATCGACGTGGTCGCCGCACAGTCCACTTCGGACGTCGGGGCGCTGCTGCTGCGGCCGGACGGGCACGTCGCCTGGCTGACGACGGGTACGGACGACACCGGCCTCGCGGAGGCGATCCACCGCTGGGTCGGCGACATCCCGGTCCCGGCTTCCGCTTGACCAATGCGCCCCAAGGCCAGATTGGGGCGGTCGGGGCCTCAGCGCGGGCGGTTCAGGATCGCTCGTTGCTGCAAGCGGCCGGCGACCGGGAACGTGCTGTGCGGCGCGAACCCGAGTTTCGCCACCACCCGGGCCGACGGCGCGTTCGCCGGCTCGTAGATCGCCAGCAGCCGATCGGTGAAACCGGACGCGAAGACGTGGTCGCGCACGGCCGTCGTCGCCTCGGTCGCGTAACCGCGGCCCCAGCACGGCCGGGCGATCCACCAGCCCATCTCCACCGCGGGGTGGCCGAGGCCGGACTCGATGTTGTCGCGGCACACCAACGCCACCACGCCGTCGAACGAGCCGGGCGCCGCCGACACCGCGAACCAGCCGAAGCCGTGCTCGGCCCAGTGCTCGAGTGTCGCGCGGTGCTTGGCGAGCGTGTACTCGCGGGTCCACGGCTCGCCGGTGCCGACGTACCGGACCGTGTCGGGCACCTGGGCCAGCGCGAACAGATCGTCGAAGAAGGCTTCGGACCACGCGTGCAGCGTGAGCCGTTCCGTGGTGAGCAGCACCACGGTGAGTCTAGGACTCCCCCAGCAGCGCGGCGATTCCGTCGAGCTGGACCCGCAGCCCGAACTCGAACGCCTCGTCGAGGTCGACGTCGGCCAGCCCGGTGATCGTGTCCGCGAGCGCCGGGAACCGGCCCGACTCGAGGTGCCCGGTCAGCAGGGCCATGTCGGCTTCGAGACGCTGGGAACCGGTGATGCCGGTGTCCTGCTCGGCTTCGACCTCGATGGCGTGGCTCACCGCGAGCCCGCCGACCCAGCCGTTGAGCGTCATGATCACCTGCAGCCTCGTCCGGCGGTGCAGCCCGGTGCCGGTCAGCGCCCGCAGCATCCAGTCGACCAGCCGCAGCCCGCTCGGCACCACCGGCGGCCGCACCAGCGAGTTCAGCATCACCGGCGCGAGCCACGGGTGCCGCCGGTAGGCCCGCCACTGCGTCCGCGCGGCCAGTTCCAGCCGCGGCCGCCACCGAGCCGGGCCCGGCTCGGGCAGCTCCTCGACGCCGAGCGCGGCGTCGGCCATCAGCCGGACCAGCTCTTCCTTGTCCGGGACGTGCCGGTACAGGGTCATCGGGCCGACGCCGAGCTCGGCCGCGAGCCGGCGCATCGACAGCGCCCCGCGGCCTTCGGCGTCCGCCAGCGCGATGGCCGCCCGGACGAGCCGCGCCCGGCCCAGCGGCGGCTTCTGCGGCGTCCTGTCGCTCACCACCGTGCCGCTGCCCGGCACCGCGCGGACCCAGCCCTGCTCACCCAGCACGGTCAGCGCCTTCGCCGCGGTCGCCATCGCGACGCCCCATTCGCGCACCAGCGACCGGGTCGACGGAACGCGCTCGCCGGGCCGCAGCTCACCGGCGGTGATCCGGCGCCGCAGGTCCGCCGCGATCCGCAGATACGGCGCCTGCTCGGCCACGAACACCTCGATCCGTACTAGAACACTTCCCCCGGCCACCTAGAACGGTTTCAGGGTACTCCCCCATTGTCACCAGCAAGGATTGCCGCGTCCTCCCGCAGGTCCATACGGTGCCGATACAGCGTAAAAGACAGGGGGACGGCATGACCACGACAGAGAAACCGGCGAGCCCGAGCGGGACCCGGCGCGCCACGCCGTGGTGGCGCCGGCCGTGGGTGTTCCCGCTGGGCCTGATCGTCACGGTGTTCCTGGTGTTCTCGCTCCCGCCCTACCTCGGGCTGGACCCGGCCCAGTCGCGGATCCCGGCCCCGGACGGCGTCGCCTGGTACTACCCGGTGCTGGTCACGCACATCGGCTTCGCGACGGTCGCGATGGTGACCTGCGCTCTGCAGATCTGGCCGTGGCTGCGGCGGAAACACCCCGTCGTGCACCGCCGCACCGGCCGCGTGTACGTCTTCGCGGGCGCCATCCCGGCGTCGATCGCGGGGTTCGCCATCGCGGTCGCCGCGCCGTTCGGGCCGGTCGGCGCGGTGTCGAACGTCCTGCTCGCGACGCTCTGGTTCGGCTGCACCGTGCAGGGCTACCGGATGGCGCGGGCGCGGCGCTTCGGCGACCACCGGCGCTGGATGATCCGCAGCTTCGTGCTGTGCATGTCCATCATCAGCAACCGGATCTGGGCGATCGTCTGGTCGCTCGTGCTCCCCGGGCAGCTGGACACGACGTTCGGCGGCAGCGAACTGGCACTGGGCCAGGCGATCGCCGGGCTGACGACGTGGACCGGCTGGGTGATCCCGTTCCTGATCGCCCAGTGGTGGCTGGATCGGGGACGCCGGCGCGCGACGGCGTGAGAACGGGCGGAGCCGGCCGTGGGGCCGGTTCCGCCCCATCACCCGCCATCATGCCCCGAACGGCCTATGGTCCGGACCACATTAATGGTCTATACCAATTAGGTCCGGAATTCCCGCCGCCGCGCTGGTTGTCGTGAAGGTCCCCCATGCGTCTCCCCCGTCTCCGTCCGCTCCTGGCCGCTTTGGGCGGTTCGGCCGTGCTGGCCACCGGGTTCGCGGCCCCCGCCGGCGCCGCCGCCGGCTCGCCGATCCCGGTCGGCCCCTACGTCGACATGGGCGCGTGGCCGACGCCCAGCCTGTCGGCGATGTCCGCCGCGAGCGGCGTCAAAGGCTTCACGCTCGCCTTCGTCAACTCCTACGGCTGCAAGGCCAGCTGGTTCGGCGCGTACGACCCGCGCACGGCGTGGCAGAAGGACGAGATCACCAAGATCCGCAACGCCGGCGGCGACGTCGAGATCTCCTTCGGCGGCGCGTCCGGCATCGAACTGGCCCAGGCGTGCAGCACGTCGGCGCAGGTCGCGGCCGAGTACGACGCGGTCGTCAAGGCGTACGGCCTGAAGTACGCCGACTTCGACATCGAGGGCGCGGCCGTCGCCGACCCGGCGTCGATCACCCGCCGTTCCCAGGCACTGAAGACGTTGCAGACCAACAACCCGGGGCTGAAGATCTCACTGACCCTGCCGGCGCTGCCGACCGGCCTCGACGCGAACGGGCTCAACGTCGTCAAGGCGGCCAAGGACGCCGGCGTGAACCTGGACCTGGTCAACATCATGGCCATGGACTACTACCAGGGCGCGGGTGACCAGGGCGCGAAGGCGATTTCCGCGGCGAAGGCCACGCAGACGCAGCTGAAGTCGCTGTACGGACTGAGCGACGCGGCGGCCTGGAAGAAGGTCGGCGTCACCCCGATGATCGGCGTCAACGACTCGCAGAACGAGATCTTCTACCAGAAGGACGCCAAGGCGCTGGTCGCCTTCGCCAAGACGGTCCACCTGGGCATGCTGTCGTTCTGGGAAGCGGGGCGGGACGCGAACGCGTGCACCGGGGCGCTGTACAAGTGCACGAACGTGCCGCAGGCGAAGTACGAGTTCGCGAAGATCTTCGCCGGCTACACAGGCTGATCCGTCGCCGGGCGGGGCCTGCGAGCCCCGCCCGGCGGGCCGGATGGTCCGGTGGACGAACACGCCTCCTCCTTCGGCGCCGTCGCGTACGCCGAGCACCGGCCCGGTTACCCCGAGGCCGCCGTGCGGTGGGCGCGGTTGTGGAACGTGGTGGACGACCGGGTCGGCTGGGTCGCCGGGCCGGTGGCAGCGCGGCGATCGGCCCGCGTGAACACCCCCGCCGGCCGGCGGACCGAGACCGCCGGATTCGGCTCCGAGGAATGGGCCGAGTTCCCGCACGGGCAACGCCGTACCGCTGAATCCCTCGTGGCGGCACTGGCGACGCGGGCGGGGATCCCGGTCATGCCGGAGCCCGAGCGAGAAGCCACGCTCGGGCGGATCCGCGCCTACCTGGCGAGCCGGCCCGAGACCGCGGCAGGTGCGTTCACCCTTCCACTGCTGACCGGCGTGCTGCAGGTCACCAGCTGACGGCGTCGGCGAGCAGGGCGTCCCGCACCGCCGCGGGCCCCGCCCGGCACGGCTCGGTCCGCGTGACCACGAACAGTGTGTTGATCGGCGGTTCCGCCGGGTCCAGCAGGGCGACCAGCGCACCCGACGCCAGCTCGGCCGCGCACAGGTACTGCGGCAGGACGCTGACGCCGAAGCCGGCGAGCACGCACGTCAGCACGCCCCGCAGGTCCGGGACCACCACCGCGGGGCCGGGCGGCGGCCGCACGCCCAGCACCGTCCACCAGTAGCGGCGGATGATCGGGAGATCCTCCGCGTACGCCACCAGGGGCGCCGTCCGCGGGTCGCCGGTGAAGCCTCGGGGGCCGACCAGGACGAACTCCTCGTCGGTCAACGGCGTCGCCGCGAAGCCGCGGCCGCGGGGGCGGATCGTCGAGACCACCAGGTCGAACCGGCGCTCCGCGAGGCCGGCCAGCAAGTCGTCGGCCAAGCCGAAGCTCACCCGCAGCTTCAGGCCGTCGGAAACCAGGCCCGCCAGCGCGGGCAGGACACGAGCCGTCGTCAGCTCGGCCGGTCCGGCCAGGTGGACCGGTACCGCGAACCGATCGGCGGGCCCCAAGGCGACGTCGGCCAGGGCATCGACGTGCGGGGCGATCCGGGCCGCGAGTTCGTCGGCGACCGAGGTCGGCGTGACGCCGCGGGCGCGCCGGACGAACAACTGCTGCCCCAGCTGCGCTTCCAGGGCCCTGACCTGCGCGGTCACCGTCGGCTGGGACAAGCCCAGCGACGGTGCCGCACCGGTCAGCGAGCCCGCGCGGTGGACCGCGAGGAACGTGCGCAGCAGGTCGAGGTCCAGCTCAGTCCTCGATCAGCTCGATCGAGTCCACGACGTTCGGGTAGAACGCGACGTGGTCCTTGATCGCCGCGACCGCGTCGTACGGCTTCTCGTACGTCCAGATCGCGTTCTCGGCCTGCACGTCACCGGCGTTCAGGCTGTAGTAGCTGCTGTCGCCCTTGTACGGGCAGTACGTCTCGTGGTCGGTCCGCTCCAGCACGCTGAAGTCGACGTCCGCCCGCGGGATGTACTGCGCCGCCGGGTAGTTCGACTCCTGCAGTGTCAGCGCGTTGCGGCTGTCGGCCACCACGCGCCCGCCCGCCTTGACCACCACGCGCGCCTTGGTCGGCTCGACGGTGATCGGGTGGTCCGGGCCCGGGACCAGCACCTTCTTCTCCGGCATGTCAGCTCCTCGAAAAAAGTCGTGTACTGGGACCAGCACCCGGGACCCGGCGGTTATTCCGGCCTCAGGGCAGGTAGTACATCGGGTTCGGCAGCTTCACCGGACGCAGCCCGTAGCCGCCTTCGAGGTCACTGAACTGGTCACCGACGTTCAGCACGATCTTCGCGCCGGTCGCCTCGATGTGCGCCCGCGTGCCCGACTTGTACTGGACGGTGGTGCAGGTCAGCCCGCACGGCAGGTAGTCGGGCGCGGTCACCTTCGGTTTGAAGAACGCGCCGGCCGGGGCCGGGTACCCCTCGTTGGCGAGGTTCTTCAGCGACTGCGGGCCCTGCAGCTCGTTGCGGCCGGTCAGGAAGTACACCTTCACGCCGTGCTGCGCGGCCCAGTTGCTCAGCTCCAGCACCGGCTTGTTTGCGACGAACGTGCCGTTGTCGATGGCCTGCTGCTGCTTGACCGGGTCGAAGCCGAAGTCGTTGTCGGCTTCCCAGCCGTAGGTGATCTCGGAGGTGTCGTCGACGTCCAGCACGATCGCCGGGTTCTTCACCCGGCCCAGCTGCTGCTGCAGGAAGCGCTTCGCGTCGGAGACGACGTTCTTGGTGTCCTTCACGAACTTGCTCGCGTCGGAGTAGTGGTGCTTGCCCGCGGCGTCGAGGTAGTCGCCGTAGTAGGCCTTGACGTCGTTCTTGACCTGGCCGATGTTGGCCGGTTCGTGGGCGCGGGCGGCGGTGGCGGCGTCCGACCCGGCCAGCGCGGTGGCCCCCGAGGCGACGGTGGCACCGATCGCCGCGGCGGCGGCGAGCTTGACGAGACCTGACCATTTTCCGGACACGGCGACCCTCCAGTGAAGACTTGACGACTCGGGGAACCTACGTCACGTTCACCCGGAGTTCCACCCTTCGTTGGTTCCTGTTCACTTAAACCCGCTCGGCGCGGCACACGAACGCCACCGGCGCGCGGCCGATCCGCGTCAAAACCACGGACGCTTCCGCCGGCCCGCGTGGCTTGAGCCTGCGACGCAACGCGTCCGGGTCGACGTCGAGGCCACGGATCAGGATCTCGAGCCGGCCGACCTCGTGTCGCTTGAGGACGGCCTTCAGGGACTTTTCGCTGTACGGGCCCTGTTCCAGGACACGGAACGCGCGCACACCCGGTGGCGGCGTGTCACCGGTTAGGTACGCGATGCGTTCGTCCAGCTGCCACAACCCGTGCCGCGCCGCGTAGTGCCGGACCAGCCCGGCCCGCACGACCGCGCCGTCCGGGTCGACGATCCACTCCCCCGGCTCGCGCGCCGGCAGCTCGTCCGGTTCGGCGTCGGTGACCGTCCACTGTGTCCCGTCCGAGCGCAGCACGCTCGCCCGGCGGGTGACGCCCGTGCCCAGGCCGCGCCACAGGCACGACTCGCGCACCTGGCCGTCGAGGGACACCAGCTCGACCTCGTCGGCCCACGGCGCGATCGCGAAGTCCAAGCCGGGCGCGCACTTCACCGACAGCGGACGGCCCGGGTACGCCTCGACCAGCCCGTCGAGCGGCGGGGTGAAGTCCGCGGGTTTCCAGGACCGGCGTCCGGCCGAGTCGCGACGGGCCGGGTCGGCGACGACCACCGCGTCCCGGCTGACCGGCCGCAGCGCATCGGCTCGCGCGAGTCCGAACGAGACGCCGGCGGCGAGGCCGTTGTGCCGGGCCATCGCGAGCCGCACCGGGTCCACATCGGACCCGAGCGCGCGCCGCGCCACCCGGACGATCTCGACGAGGTCCGCGCCGACCGAGCAGGTGACGTCGTGGACGTCGAGGCCCGCCAGACGCTGCGCCCGGTGCCGGGCGACGAGCGACGCGCTGGCCTGCTGGAGCGCGTCAGAGGTGAACAGCCAGTCCACACCGGACAGTTTGCCGACGGCTTTCCGGCGCAGCAGCACGGTTTCCAGCACCGCGGCCGCGTGGTCTTCGCCGACGAGACGGCGCACGGCGGCGACGTCGGCGATGTGGTCGGTCAGCGGCCGTGCCGAGACCTCGGCGAGCGCCGCCTCACCCGCGCCGGAGCGCAGGTGGGCGACGTCGCCGAGGGTGAAGGAATAGCCCACTCAGGACGGCCGCTTGGTCCCGGTGATCATCACGTTGTAGAACAGCTCGCGCGGCAGCACCTTCGACAGCAGCTTCTTGTCCACAGCGGACAGCCGCAGCCACAGCTTGTAGGCGAACAGCCGCCAGCGGACGGTCAGCTTCTCCTGCGGCACCGCGGCTTCGAACGTCCGGATCGGCCAGCCGGCCAGCGCCGCGGCGAACTCCTCGGTGACCGCGCGGACGTCCTGGGCGCCGGCCCCGCGGGCCCACGACTCCAGCTCCGACGGGTCGAAGGTGTGGATGTCCACGACAGCTTCGAGCGCGGCGGCGCGCGAGGACTCGTCGAGCTCCTCCTGCGGCCGGCGCCAGCCGCTCAGCGCGGGCAGCTTCGTCACGTTGGTCGTCAGGAACCAGGTGAGCTGGCCGAGCTTGCGGGCGTAAGTGTCGCCGATCTTGGTCGGCTCGCCGGCGAACACGAACCGGCCGCCCGGCTTCAGCACGCGCAGCACCTCGCGGAACGCCGCCTGGACGTCCGGGATGTGGTGCAGCACCGCGTGCCCGACCACCAGGTCGAACGTGTTGTCCTCGTAAGGGATCCGCTCGGCGTCGGCGACCCGGCCGTCGACGTCGAGGCCGAGGCTCTCGGCGTTGCGCAGCGCGACCTGCACCATGCCCGGCGAGAGGTCGGTGACCGAGCCCTTCTTGGCGACGCCGCCCTGCATCAGGTTCAGCAGGAAGAAGCCGGTGCCGCTGCCCAGCTCCATCGCGTGCTGGTAGGGCTGGCCGTCATCACCCGCGACGGCGTTGAACACGTCCGTCGCGTACGAGATGCAGCGCTCGTCGTAGGAGATGGACCACTTCTCGTCGTAGGTGCCGGCTTCCCAGTCGTGGTACAGCACGTTCGCCAGCTTGGGGTCGGCCCAGGCGGCTTGGACCTCTTCGGCGGTGGCGTGCGGGTGCGGGGCCGGGTCGTTCACGTCGGTCAAGGCGTCATTTCCCTTCGAAAGTGGCCTTGCCGGGCCCGTTTTCGATGAACGACTTCATGCCGTTCTTCTGGTCTTCGGTCGCCCAGAGCGCGGCGAACAGGTGCGATTCGAGCTTGAGCCCGTTCGCCAGGTCGGTGTCGAGGCCGCCGTCGATGGCCGCCTTCGCCGCGCGCAGGGCGACAGCCGGCCCGTTGGCGAACTGGGACGCCCACTTGTGCGCGGCCGCGTAGACGTCGTCGGGGGCGACGACCTCGTCGACGATGCCCAGCGCCAGCGCCTCTTCGGCTTTGACGAACCGTCCGGTGTAGACGATGTCCTTGGTCTTGCTCGGGCCGATCAGCCGGGCCAGGCGCTGGGTGCCGCCGGCGCCGGGGATGACGCCGAGCTGGATCTCCGGCTGGCCGACCTTGACGTTGTCGCCGGCGACGCGGCGGTCCGCGGTCAGCGCGAGCTCGAGGCCGCCGCCGAGGGCGTAGCCGGTGATCGCGGCGACGACCGGCTTCGGGATGTTCGCGATCGCGGCGAGCGTGCCGGTGAGGGTCGCGCCGAACTTCGCGATCTCCGGGTAGGTGCGGGTGGCCATCTCCTTGATGTCCGCGCCGCCGGCGAAGGTCTTCTCACCGCCGTAGAGGATCACGGCGCGCACGTCGTCGCGCTCGGAGACCTCCTTGGCCAGCTCCGCGAGCTCGGCGGTGACCTGGGCGTTCAGCGCGTTGACCGGGGGCCGGTCGAGCCGGATCGTGCCGACGCCGTCCTTGACCTCCAGCGATACGAACTCTCCCACGCCCATCCTCCTCGGTCGACGAGTTGCCTTCGGCTCGAACCACTCTTTACCGGTGAGAGCCCATTCAACAGAGCCTACCGGCGGGTAAGGACAGCCTAGCGACGGCGGGCGAAGAAGCGATCGCCGGAGCGCTCCAGAACCAGGTCCTGGTCGAACGTCTTCGAAAGGTTTTCGCTGGTCACGACGTCGTCGACGAGGCCGGACACGACCGCGTGACCGTCGCGGAGAAGCAGCGCGTGGGTGAACCCCGGCGGGATCTCCTCCACGTGGTGGGTGACGAGCACCATGGCCGGCGCGTCCGGGTCGAGGGCCAGCGCGGACAGCCGCGCGACGAGGTCCTCGCGCCCGCCCAGATCGAGACCGGCGGCCGGCTCGTCGAGCAGCAGCATCTCGGGGTCGGTCATCAGGGACCGGGCGATCAGCGCCCGCTTGCGCTCGCCTTCGGACAGCGTGCCGAACGTGCGGTCGGCGAGGTGCCCGATGCCCATCGCGCCCAGCAGCTCGGTCGCGCGCTCGGTGTCGAGCTTGTCGTACTCCTCACGCCACCGGCCCACCACCGCGTACCCGGCGCTCACCACGACGTCCTTCACAAGCTCGTCGCCCGGGACGCGCTGGGCGATCGCGGCGGAGGTGAACCCGATGCGGGGGCGCAGCTCGAAGATGTTGACCTTGCCGATGCGCTCGCCGAGCAGGTCGAGCTCGCCGGTGCTCGGGTGCAGCTCGGCCGCGGCGAGGCGCAGCAGGGTGGTCTTGCCCGCGCCGTTCGGGCCGAGCACCACCCAGCGCTCGTCCAGTTCCACGGACCAGTCGAGGCCGGCGAGGAGGTCGTTGGTCCCGCGGCGGACGCCGACACCGGCCATCCGGACCACGAGGTCGTCAAGTTCGCTGGGCTGGATCGGCTCGCTCACGAACCCCATTCTGTCTGCCGTCGCGCGCGCGTGCGCACCCGCCCGGGTGAGACGGCGAATCGGCAGGTGGAAGACGTCCACGACGTGGAACGCCGCACGCCGGAAGTGCCGGGCGCGGCGGGGCTGTGGCAGGATCACGGGCATGTCAGCCGACGCGCCCGTGACCCCGGTGACCCGGGGCTCGTTCTGGCGCCGTCGCGCGATCGACCTGCTTCTCGTCGCTTCGGCCGGGTGTACCCCGGCGCGGCTCCGCTGACCCCCGCACGTCCTTTTCCCGACGTGCGCCCGGCGCCGCGCTAGCCCCCGCGTCCGATCACCGTCGCGTCCGAGGAGCCTCCGTTGACCACGTCCATCACCCGTCCCGCCGTCGAGATCCACCCGCAGCTGACCGACCCGCTGCTGCCCGAGCTGCTGCACCCGTCGCGGCTGCTGTGGACGCCGCGTGAGCTGGCGGACCTGACCGCCACCGTGACCACCGAACTGACCGCGAGCGTCCGGGACATCCTGCGGTTCGACGAAGATCGCCGCTGGTGGGCCCGGCTGGCGCTGACCGACGGCGTCGAGCTGTGGCTGCTGTCGTGGCTGCCGGGCCAGCGGACGAAGCCGCACGACCACGGCGGCGCGTCCGGCTCGTTCACCGTGCTGCAGGGCGAACTGGGCGAGGAGTACCGCTATCCCGGCGGCCCGATCCGGCGCCGCACGCACACCGCGGGCGACGGCATCGGCTTCGGCGCCGGGCGCGCCCACCAGGTCACCGGCCTCGGCGACCGGCCTGCGGCGAGCGTCCACGCGTATTCGCCGCCGCTGGTGGCGACCCGGGAGTACACGACGCTCGCGGACGTCCCGGCCGAAATCCCGCCGCTGCCCGCTATCGTCGGTCGATGAGCGCCATCGACACCGTCCTGGCCGCCGCCCGATCCGGCCTGGACCGGGCGACGCCGGCCCGGGCCCACGAGCTGCAGGAGGCGGGCGCGCTGCTCGTCGACATCCGGCCCCTCGCCAACCGCGAGGCCGAGGGCGAGATCCCCGGCGCGGTGATCGTCGAGCGGATCCACCTGGAGTGGCGGCTCGCGCCGGACAGCGAGTGGCGGCTGCCTTCGGTGACGCCGGACTCGACGGTGATCGTGCTGTGCAACGAGGGCTACTCGTCGAGCCTCGCGGCGGCCGACCTGCAACGGCTGGGCCTGCCGCGCGCGACGGACCTCGAAGGCGGCTTCCGGGCCTGGGCATCCGCCGGCCTGCCCGTGCAGACCGGCGGAAGCCCGGCGGTTCCCTAGGTTTCCGTCAGCTCAGCGCGGGCGCGACCTGCGAGGCGAACAGGTCGATGCCGGCGCGGTCGTACGCGGCTTCCGGGAAGTTGAAGATCGCGTAGGACATGCCGAGCTCGCCCATCGCGGCGAGCTTCTCGGTGACCTGCTCGGGCGTGCCGGTGGTCGGGCTGTTCACGAAGTTGCCGTACCAGCGCTCCGCGGCGTCTCCCGGGACGTACTTGCCGAGGTGGGACTTGAGCCAGGCCAGCTTGTCCTGGACGTCCTTTTCGGTTTCCCCGAGCACGACATTGTGGTTGACCGAGCGGACGATCGCGTCGAAGTCGGTCCCGACGTCCTTGCAGTGCTGCGCGAGGATCTCCGACTTCCGGGTGAACGTCTCGGCGTCGCCGCCGAAGTTCGTGTACTTCGCGTACTTGGCCGCGATCTTCAGCGTCTTCTTCTCACCGCCGCCGGCGATCCACAGCGGGATCCCGCCCTCCTGCGGCGGCAACGGACGCAGGATCGCGCCGTCGGTCCGGTAGTGCTTGCCGTCCAGTGTGGACTTCCCGGTGGTCCAGAGGTCCCGCATGATCTGAACGCCTTCGTCGAGCTGCCCGAGCCGCTCACCGGCGCCCGGGAAGCCGTAGCCGTAGGCCCGCCACTCGTGCTCGTACCAGCCGGCCCCGATCCCCATCTCGACGCGCCCGCCGGCGATGGTGTCGGCGGTCGCGGCGACCTTCGCCAGGTAGGCGGGGTTGCGGTAGCCCATGCAGGTGCACATCTGCCCGAGCCGCACGGTCTCGGTCGCGGCGGCGAACGCCGAGATCAGCGACCAGGCCTCGTGCGTGGCCTCCTCGGTCGGCACCGGCACGGTGTGGAAGTGGTCGTAGACCCAGATCGATTCGAAGGGCCCGGCCTCCGCGTGTTTCGCGAGGCCGAGCATGGTCTTCCAGTGGTCCGCGGGCTCGATGCCGGCGAGGTCGATCCGCCAGCCCTGCGGGATGAAGAGTCCGAAGCGCATACCCCCAACCTAACCCGCGGCACGCCCGGGCGCGGCGTGGTTTTCGGCGCTGCCCAGCTGGAGTTGCTCCAGGTCAGCGGCAGGCTTTCCCGGTGCGGGCGAGAAAGCCGTGAAGGACTCCTTACCGGCTCTTACGGCCGGGAAGGGGGCCTTCACGGCTTTCCTCAGGCCAGGATGACCCGGGCCAGCTCCGCGGACGTCGCCAGCAGGCCGTGCTTCGGCAGCACTCGCACCGTGTAACCGATCGCGCCCGGCTGGGGCAGCTTCAGCCGCGCCGCGAACGCGCCGATGCCGTCGCCCTCCATCGGGACCGTGACCGGGTCGCGCAGCTCGTCGTCGTCGCCGACCTTGCCGACCACCGCCTGGATGTCCACTTCGGACGGTTCCAGGCCGGCCAGGTCGATGCGCGCGCGGATCGTCACGTCGGTGCCCACCACCAGCGGCTCGGTCGCCTCGACCTGCAGCTCCGAGTCGAAGATCTTCACCCGCGGCCAGGACACCTCGATCTTGGTGCGGTAGTCCGCCAGCGACAACGCCCCGCGGTAGCCGTCGCCGGTGGCCGCGGCGACCGTGCGGGACGCCGGGAGGTAACCGTGGTCGACGTACTCGCGGACCATCCGGGACGCCTGCACCCGCGGGCCGAGCGTCTCCAGCGTGTGCCACACCATCGACAGCCAGCCGGTGGGCACACCGTCGGCGGAGCGGTTGTAGAACAGCGGGCCGATCTGCTGGCCGAGCAGGTCGTACAGGGCCGCGGCCTCGAGGTCGTCGCGGCGCAGCGGGTCGGCGACGCCGTCCGCGGTCGGGATCGCCCAGCCGTTGCTGCCGTCGTAGCACTCGTCCCACCAGCCGTCGCGGATGGAGAGGTTGAGCCCGCCGTTGAGCGCCGACTTCATCCCCGACGTCCCGCACGCCTCCAGCGGCCGCACCGGGTTGTTCAGCCAGACGTCGCAGCCGCGGTAGAGGTAGCGCGCCATCGACATGTCGTAGTCCGGCAGGAAGACGATCCGGTGCCGGACGTCCGCGCCGTCGACGAACCGGACGATCTGCTGGATCAGCTGCTTGCCGTTCTCGTCGGCCGGGTGCGACTTCCCGGCGACGACGACCTGGATCGGCCGGCGCTCGTCGAGCAGCAGTGTCCGCAGCCGCTCGGAGTCGCGCAGCATCAGGGTGAGCCGCTTGTACGTCGGGACTCGGCGGGCGAACCCGACGGTCAGCACGTCCGGGTCGAACACCGAGTCCACCCAGCCCAGCTCCAGCGGCGACGCGCCGCGCTGCAGCCACGCCGCGCGCACGCGGCGTCGCACCTCGAAGACGAGCTTCTCGCGCAGCTCGCGCCGCAGCCCCCACAGCTGGGCGTCCGAAACGCCCTCGCGCAGCGGCTTGTCGCCGGAGTCGAGGCCCCACTCACGGCCGAGCAGCGTGCTCAGCTCGCGCGCCACCCACGTCGGGCCGTGGACGCCGTTGGTCACCGACGAGATCGGTACCTCGTCGTGGTCGAAGCCGGGCCACAGCCGGGAGAACATCTTGCGCGTGACGCGGCCGTGCAGCTGGGAGACGCCGTTCGCGCGCTGCGCCAGCCGCAGGCCCATGTGCGCCATGTTGAACAGCCCGGGGTTGTCCTCGGCGCCGAGGGCGAGCACCCGCCGCGGGTCGATGTCGGGCACCAGGCGCCCGTCATTGAAGTAGCGCTGCACCAGGTCCACCGGGAACCGGTCGATGCCCGCGCTGACCGGGGTGTGCGTGGTGAACAGGGTGCCGGCGCGGACCGCGGGCATGGCCTCGTCGAACGCGAGGCCGTCGGCCTGCACGATCTCGCGGGCCCGCTCCAGCCCGAGGAACCCGGCGTGGCCTTCGTTCGTGTGGAACACCATCGGCTGCGGGTGGCCGGTGATCTCGCAGTACTTGCGGACGGCGCGGAAACCGCCGATCCCGGCCAGGATCTCCTGCCGCAGCCGATGGTCGGCGTCGCCGCCGTAGAGCCGGTCGGTGACGCCGCGCAGGTCGTCGTCGTTGGCCTCGGTGTCCGTGTCGAGCAGCAGCAGCGGCACCCGGCCGACGCGGGCCCGCCAGATCTGCGCGCACAGCTCGCGCCCGCCCGGCATCGCGACGCCGATCAGCACCGGCCGGCCACCCACGGTCAGCAGTTCGAGCGGGAACGCGTTCGGGTCGATCACCGGGTAGTGCTCGACCTGCCAGCCGTCGAGCGAGAGCGACTGCCGGAAGTAGCCGTTGCGGTAGAGCAGCCCGACGCCGATCATCGGCACGCCCAGGTCGGACGCGGCCTTGAGGTGGTCGCCGGCGAGCACGCCGAGGCCGCCGGAGTAGTTCGGCAGGGCTTCGGTGACGCCGAACTCCATCGAGAAGTAGGCGACCGCCGGCGGCAGCTCGGCGTCGTCACGCTGCTGGTACCAGCGCGGCTCGGACAGGTAGTTCTCCAGGTCGGCGGCGGCGACGCGGGCGCGTTCGAGGAAGTCTTCGTCGACCGCGAGCTCGTCGAGGCGGGCCGGCGGCAGCGCGGTGAGCATCCGCAGCGGGTCGCGCACGGCGTTGAACAGCTCGGCGTCCATCGACGCGAAGAGGTCGCGCGTCGGCGGGTGCCACGTCCAGCGCAGGTTGGTGGCCAGCGCGCCGAGGCCGGAAAGGGACTTCGGGAGGCTGGCGCGAACGGTGAACCGGCGGACTGCACGCATGGACAGCGACGATATCGGGCCGCCCCGCGCGCTGCTCGGGGAGTACTTCGGGGATTACGCGCACACGCCCTGTTAGCCCTGGGTATGGTCCTGCTCGTCGGGTACGGGCGTGGTGGGAGTGGAACGAGTGAAGATGATCCGAGGGGGACGCGGGCTGGTCGCCTTGCTCGCGATCGCGGCGGTCGCCGTGAGCGGGTGCAGCGGCAAGAGCGGTGGCTCCGGGCCGGTCGCGGACACCGGCGCCGGCTCGGTCGCCGGGCTGCCGGTGACGCACTTCGAAAGCGGCCTCAAGTCCGACGCGCCGACACCGAGCCTCGACGTCCGCAACGCCGACGGCGGTGAGGACGACAAGCTCGCCACCGCCGCGATCGACGACGTCCAGACGTACTGGGGCGAGATGCTGCCGTCGGACTTCGGCGTGCAGTTCGAGCCGGTGAAGTCACTGCTGTCCTACGACGCGAACACCGACACCGAGGAAACCGGCTGCGGCAGCGTCAAGAAGCTCGTGAACGCGTTCTACTGCCCGACCGACGACTCGGTGGCGTGGGACCGCGGCGTGCTGCTGCCGATGCTGCGCAAGCGGTTCGGCCCGATGTCGGTGGTCGTCGTGCTCGCGCACGAGTTCGGCCACGCCGTCCAGTACCGCCTCGGCGACAAGGCCGGGATCACCAAGAGCACCCCGACCGTGGTGAAGGAGCAACAGGCCGACTGCTTCGCCGGCGGCTACTTCCGCTGGGTCGCCGAGAACAAGAGCAAGTACTACCAGGTGTCGACGTCCGAGGGCCTGAACCAGGTGATGGCGTCGATGTTCCTGATCCGCGACCAGGCGGGCACCAGCGCCGCCGACCGCGGCGCGCACGGCACCGCGTTCGACCGCACGTTCGCGTTCCAGGCCGGGTTCGAGAAGGGCCCGAAGGAGTGCGCGGCGATGAACACCGACAACGTCAAGGCCCGGCTCACCGAGCGCCCGTTCGACAAGGGCGACAAGGGCAAGGGCGACGCGAAGTTCAACGACCAGGCCGTCGAGCTGCTGAAGAAGAGCCTCGACGAGGCCTTCAAGGGCGCGGGCGTCGCGGCGCCGGAGATCAACGACGGCGGCAGCTGCTCGACGACGGCACCGGCGTCCTACTGCCCGGACGACAACACGGTGAGCATCGACCTGGCGAAGCTGGCCGAACTGGCCCAGCCGATCGACCGTGAGGCCGAGATGAAGGGCGAGGACCCGGGCGGCATGGGCGACTTCGCCGCGTTCTCCGAGGTCGCGTCCCGGTACGCGCTGGGCATCCAGAAGGGCGTCGGCGCGTCGATCGACAACCCGAACGCCGGCCTGCGCACGTCGTGCCTGGTGGGAGCGTGGGCGGCGTTCACGAACCGCCCGGGCGACCTGCGCCTGTCGGCGGGCGACCTCGACGAGGCGATCGCGGACCTGCTGCAGCCGGAGAGCCTGGTCTCGGCGGACGTCAACGGCAAGCGCCCGGACAGCGGTTTCGACCGGGTCGAGTCGCTGCGTCGCGGGTATCTCGAAGGCTCGTCGGTCTGCTCGAAGCAGTACGGCTGATCTCCGGCTACGCGCGAAAGGCCCCCACCGGGAGGTGGGGGCCTTTTTGTGTTCGGGGCCAGTGGGGTTCCGGCGCGAACGGGCCACTCGCGCTCGTTTCGGAGTGAACGGTCCTTTCGCGCTCGTCACGCGAGGGGACGAACGGTCCACTCGCGCCCCCACCGGCACGAACGGTCCACTCGCCCCTCAACCGGAACGAACAGATCTCTCACGCACCTGCCCGAACGGACCGGACCACTCGCGCGCACCTACGCGACGGCCGCCTCGCGCCCGGCCACCGCGTACGAAAGACTCCCCACGGCGAGGTGGGCTTTCGTGTCCAGGCCAGTCGGGTTTCGACACGAACGGGCCGCTCGCGCTCGTTGCGGTACGAACGGTCCTTTCGCGCTCGTCGCGCGAGGGCACGAACGGTCCACTCGCGCCCCACCCGCACGAACAGACCACTCACGCGCACCTACGCGACGGCCACCACGCGCACGAAAGGCCCCCACCGCGAGGTGGGGGCCTTTCGCGTGACGCTCCAGCCGAACGCCGTGAGGGGCACCCTCAGGGACATAAGAGCCAGGAGGGTGCCCCTCACGGCATCGGCTCAGAAGAGAGCGGAAGCCAGGTCGCGGCGTGCCTTCATGACGCGGTCGTCGGCCGGGTCGAAGAGGTCGAACAGGGCCACCAGGTGCTCGCGGGCCTTGTTGCGGTCGTCGCCCGCGGTGCGGCGGACCACGTCGATCAGGCGCTTGAAGCTCGCCTCGACGTCGTTCTCCGCGATGTCCAGGTCGGCCGCCGCGAGCTGGGCGTCCAGGTCGGCCGGGTCGGCGTCGGCCTTCGTGCGGGCGTCCGGGTCCGCGGCCTCCGCTCGCGCCGTGAACTTGACCTGGGCCAGGGCGTTCTTCGCCAGCTCGTTGGCCGGTTCGACGTCGAGGATGCGCTCGTAGGCAGCCTGCGCGGCGGCGAAGTCGCCCCGCTCGAAGGCCTCCTCCGCCTCGGTGAAGCGCGGGTCCTCCGGCTCCTCGACCGGGCCGCCGCCGTTGGCCTCCGCCTCGCGGATCGCCGGCAGCTTGTCGCGCAGGGCGTCGAGCAGCGCGTTGATCCACTTGCGGATCTCGGGCTCGGGCAGCGCGCCGGAGAACGCGTCCACCGGCTGGCCGCCGCCGATGGCGACGATCGTCGGGATCGACTGCGCGCCGAACAGCTGCGCGATCCGCGGGTTGGCGTCGACGTCGACCTTCGCGACGATCCAGGCGCCGCCGGACTCGCCGGCCAGCCGCTCCAGCACCGGGGACAGCTGCTTGCACGGGCCGCACCACTCGGCCCACAGGTCGACGATCACCAGCTGGTGCAGGGACCGCTCCACGACGTCGGTCTGGAACGTCGCCTCGGTGACATCGATCACGGCCCCGGACGACGGGGCGGGCGGGGGTGCGTCACCCTCCGGGCCGGGGCCGCTCGCGGGCGGGGCCGGCGGCCGGCGCGCCGTTTCGGCACGGGCCTTGAGCGCGGACAGGTCGACCGCGCCGGAAAGGGCGGCGGACAGGGCCGCTGACTTCGCTGCAGATCCGCGTGGTTGTGTCACGGTTCCATCCTGGCACGCGCGCCGGAGTGTTTCACCGGGTGCCCGGCACGTCCGCTTGGCAGGACGCCGTGGCTGGGGCAGGCTCGGCCGCGTGCACATCCGGCGGGACGTCAAAGTGGGGCTTTCGATCGCCGCCGCCGTCCTCTGGATCGGCGCGGTGACGTTGCTGATCGTGCACCAGCCGGACCCGGGCGCGGCCTCCCCCGTCGAGCTGCGCGACCGCCTGGCCACGGCGCTCGCCGCGCACGATTCGGACGCCCTCGCCGGCCTGCTCGACTACCCCGGCTCCGGCGCTGACGACTTCGCCAAGGACTACGTCGCGGTCCTGGCCGGCAACGGCGTCCACAACGTCACGGTCGGCCTGACCCCGGACGAGCGCGAGCCGACCCGCGCGACGGTCGAGGGTGTCCTCGCCGACGGCCGGCCGTTCAGCTACCCGCTGACGGTGACGACCGACGAAGGCCGCTGGACGGTCGCCTTCACCCCGCCGCTCCCGTAAGCCCGTCGTGAGTGTTTAGGGCGGTTAGAACCGCCCTGAACACTCACGAGCCGTCGCGGAGGTGGGCTTCGATCCGGTCCACCTTGGCCTCGAGCTGGCCTTCGAAGCCGGGCCGGATGTCGGCCTTCAGGACGAGCCCGACGCGCGCCGAGCCCGTCCCCGCGGCCTCGACCGCGCGCTTGACGACGTCCATCACCTCGTCCCACTCGCCTTCGACGTTGGTGAACATGGCGTTGGTCGAGTTGGGCAGCCCGGACTCGCGGACCACCTTCACCGCGCGGGCGACGGCTTCGCTGACTCCGCCGTCCGGCTCCCCGCCGGACGGGCTGACACTGAACGCGACGATCATGCTCGGAAGTCCCTTCTTCGGTGCTCTTTCCGCCGGTCGGGCGACACGCGCCGGTACCCGCTGGTAACTTCGCGTGTCATGAACCGTCCGCTGCCGTTCGACCCGATCGCCCGCGCGGCACAGCTTTGGGAGGCCCGGATCGGGCCCTCCGGCACCATGGCCGCGGTCACCGGCGTGATGCGGGTCCAGCAGATCATCCAGTCCGCGGTGGACGGCGCGCTCAAGCCGCACGGCCTGACCTTCGCCCGGTACGAAGCGCTGGTGCTGCTCACCTTCGCCCGCAGCGCCAGCCTGCCGATGCGGGTGATGGGCGAGCGGCTCCAGCTGCACCCCACCAGTGTCACCAACATAGTCGACCGGCTGGAGCGCGACGGGCTCGTGAAGCGCGTCCCGCACCCGACCGACCGCCGCACGACGCTGGTGGAGATCACCGACGAGGGCCGCAAGCGCCGCGAGACGGCGACCGCGGCGGTCACCGAGATCGACTTCGGGCTCAACGGGCTGACCGAACGCCAGACGGAGCAGCTCACCGACCTGCTGACGAAGGTCCGCCGCGCGACCGGGGACTTCACCGAGTAGCCGTTCGGATACGAGAAAGGCCCGCGTCGACGACGCGGGCCTTTCTCACGTACTGGGAATCAGGCGGCGACGGGCTCCCGCACCTGGAACAGGCCGACACCGCCGTGGGTCAGCCGCTGCGGGCCGTCGAGCTTGCCGTTGCGCAGCGCCCACTTCTCGAACAGCCAGGTGAACAGCGGCGGGATGCTCGCGAGCAGCGCGAGGACCAGCGTCTTCGGGCGCCAGCCGAGCGGCTTCGCCACGGACAGGGAGACGACCACGTACAGGACGAAGATCACGCCGTGCACCATGCCGATGACGGGCACGCCGCCCTCACCGGAGGAGTGCACGACGTACTTGAGGAACATCCCGACAAGCAGCGCGGCCCAGGAAAGGGCTTCGGCGACTGCGGCCACGCGGAACACTAGAGCGGCCTTGCTGGACACTTCTTCCTCCTGTGGGGTCTCACCACTTTGTTCCTGACACAGAAAAGCCGCCCGACACACCATCCAAAGCGGACTGCCTCGGACGTCAACGGCGTTGTCGGACGTGCTGGTACCCAGTGTGAGGCGTGACGGCGCTCACCGGAACACCGGGGCCCGTGACCCTGCTCACGAACGTGGCCCGGGCACCGGTCCATTGTGGTCCGGACCACGTTCGTGAGCGGCGCTATCTAGTCAGAACACGGGGAAATCGGTGCTGCGGACGGCGAAGTGCCCCACGTCGCCTTCGCGGCATCCGTGGTGAGACCGAAGTCCAGCGTCGTGCCACTCTTCAGCTGCTCGAAACCGACGTAAACCTTGTCACTGCGCTTCGAGCCGACCTCGAGGCCCGAGATGTACTGCAGCTTCGAGCCGTCGGCGCCGCGCGCCTTGATGGTGACGTCGCGCCCGTTCTCCAGGTGCAGCGCGGACCGCTCGAACCGCGGCGCGTTGAGCACGAAGTTCCCAGTCCCTGGGACGGCCGGGTAGAGCCCGAGCGCGCTGAAGACGTACCAGGCCGACATCGTGCCGAGGTCGTCGTTGCCGGTGACGCCGTTGGGCGCGTTCGTGAACAGCGTGTGCGCGGCCCGCACGACCCCGGACGTCTTCGCCGGCTGCCCGGTGAGCGCGTACATCCACGGCGAGTGCAGGTCGGGCTCGTTGTTCGGGTTGTAGCGGAACTGGTCGTAGTAGTCGTACGGGCCGACCACCCAGTTCTCGCGGACGGCCGCCGCCGGGTCCTTCACCAGCTCGTCGTAGGCGAAGAAGTCGTCCAGGCGCTTGCCGGTGGCCGCCGGGCCGCCCATCCGCTGGACCAGGCCGGGGACGTCCTGCTGGACCAGCCACTGGTACTGCCAGGCCGTGCCCTCGTGGAAGCCGTCCTGGCTCTGCGGGCTGTACGGCCCGGTGGCGGGGGTGAACCAGTCACCGCCCGCGACCTTCGGCCGGAAGAAGCCGGTGAAGCCGCGGTCGGTCTGCGACGCGTCCCAGAGCGTCCGGTAGGTCCGGGCCTGCTCCGACAGCGCCGCCGCGTCGGACTTCTTGCCGAGCGCCGCCGCCATGACCGACAGGGAGCAGTCGCCGAGCGCGTACTCGAGGGTGGCCGACGCGCCGTGGTTCGGGTCGGTGTCCTGCCACTTCTTCGGGAAGTCCGGGTCGTACTGGACGAACCCGTCCTGCTGGTAGCTCGCGTTGCCCGAGCGGCCCTGGAACGGCGACGACGCGGGCGGGATTCGCGTCGAGTTCTGCAGCAACGCCTGGTAGGCACGCATCTCGTTGCCCGACAGCGCGCCGAACCGCCAGAGGTCCACCAGGAACGGCGTGACCGGGTCACCGGTCATCGTGTTCGTCTCCTGGCTGGCGTACGCCCACCGCGGCAGCCAGCCGCCCTGGTCGTGGATGGCCAGGATGCTCTTGGCGATGTCCTTCGCGCGGTCCGGCCGCAGCAGCGCCAGGAGCTGGTTCTGCGTGCGGTAGGTGTCCCACAGCGAGAAGAAGTCGTAGTACGTCCAGCCGACCGCGCGGTGGACCTTCTTGTCGAAGCCGTAGTAGCGGCCGTCGGCGTCGTTGGCGGTCAGGGGCTGCAGCAGCGTGTGGTAGAGCGAGGTGTAGAACACGGTCCGGTCGTCGGTCGTGCCGCCCTTGATGTCCACACTGGACAGTTCCCGCCGCCAGGTGCGCTGGGCGTCGGCCTTCGCCGCGTCGAACGACCGGATGTGCTCGGCGGCCAGGTTGCCCCGCGCGCCCTGCGCGTCGACCTGGGAGATCGCGGTGGTCGCGGTGACCTGGCTCGAGCCGCCGAACGTCAGCCACGCGCCGCGCAGGCCCGCGCCACCGCTCGACTCCTTGCTGCCCGGAGTGCCGCCGGCCGGCGACCACGTGCCGGACGCCTTGAACGGCTTGTCGAACTTCGTCGTGAAGTACGTCGTGTAGGACTTGCCGCCGCAGAACGCCTGCGACTCCACGGTGCCTTCGACGGTCCGGTCGTCGACGACGCGGATGCTGCTGCCGGTCACCGGTTCCTTGTCGTTGGCCTGCCCGACGTTGACGAAGACGTTGTTGTCACCGGGTTTCGTGAAGGTGTACCGCTCGGCGCCGGCCCGGGTCGCCGCCGTCGTCTCGACGTCGACGCCGCCGTAGCCGGTCAGGTGGACCTTGTAGTAGCCGGGCTTGCCGACCTCGCCGTCGTGGGTGAACGGCGCCGCGTACTTCGTCTGGTCGAAGGTCGCGGGCTTGGTCGTGTCGAACGCCTTGCCGGGCCCGATCTCACCGGTCGTCGGCAGCGTCGAGACCAGGCCGCCCTGTTCCCAGCAACCCGCGCCGGACAGGAAGAAGTGCCCGAAACCGCGGATCGCGGTGTCGGTGTAGCGGTAGCCGGCGTAGTGCGAGGTGATGGGGCTGACCTGCGTCATCCCGAACGGCGCCGACGCGCCGGGGAACGTGTTGCCCTCGTCCTGCGTGCCGATGAACGTGTTGACGGCGTCGAGCGCGTCCCCGCCGGCCGCTTCCGCGACCACCGGACTCACCCCCGTCGCCACGACGGCGAGCGTCAACGCGCCCGCCAAGACCTTGCTCCTCATCGAGCTTCCTCCCTGAAACGACGAAAGCCGTGAAGGCCTCCTTACCGGCCATAAGAGCCGGTAAGGAGGCCTTCACGGACAACAACAACTGCTAACCGATGGCGATGGCGAAGACGTGCAGCACGCCGCCGCTGACGTTGGACGGCAGCGTCACGCTGGCCACCGTCTTGCCCGCGTCGAGGGTGATCGGCGCCGTGCCGAAGATCATCGTGCGGATCTGCTGCGGGTCGCTGCCCGCGGCGTTGCGGTACGGCGTCGACAGCACGATCCGGTTGCCGAACGACGGCTGCGCGCCGCCGCCCCCGAGCGTCCAGTCGGACGTCCCGATCGTGGCGGTCGACTTGCTGCCGTCGGTGTAGGTGATGGTCAGCGTGCCCTGCGCGTTGCCGTTCGAGCCGGCGCCGAGCAGCGCGAGCCGGGTGCCCGTGCCGGTGACATTGACCGTCTGGCCGTTCGCGACCGCGTTGTCGGGGTCGCCGGCCGGGAACGACGGCCAGGTGAACTTGATGCCGTCACTGGTCACCGTGCCGCCCGGGGTGGCGCCGGCCGCGGCCAGCGCGTCGGCCGAGTAGCTCCAGCCGCCGCCGTCGAAGTTGGCCGCCGACGAGTCGGAGTCCGGCGAGATGCCCGCGTTGTTCACGGTGGCCAGCCAGCTGTTCGGCTGCGCGACCAGCACCGTGAGCACCGCTTGCGTCGAAGCCACACCCGGCGCCGAGAACGTCACCGGGATGCGGCGGGCACCGTCGGCCAGCCCCGCCGGCACCGAAACCGTCAGGTCGGCGTGCGCCTTGCCACCGGCCGGGACGGCGATGCTGCCCGACGCCGGCGTCAGCGTGATCCCGTCGACGCTGCCCGCGGTGTAGGTCCAGGTCCGGGCGGTCCCGGAGAGGTCCTGGACGCCCACCGAAGCCTGCGACGTCGACCCGGCGGGCGTCACCGCGCGGGCCGGGTCCACAAAGGACAGGCTCGGCTTCTCCTGCTCGCGGAACGACGGCGGCGCGTCGGCCGCGGCGCTGCCCCACGAGGTAGCCGTGGCGGAGCGGGTGTAGTCGAGCGTGCCGCCGCTGGAGATCAGCGACTCCGGCAGCCACGCCTTCGCGGCCGCGCCGCCGTTGACCTTCAGGCTGCCCACGTAGTCACCGGTGCCCGGCGCGTTGATCGTGATCTTCTTGCCCGCGCCGGTGGTGAGCACGGTGTGCTCGAAGCGCGGGGTGACGAGCAGCGTCTCGGCGCGGCCCGGGATCTCCGGGTAGATGCCCAGCGCGGACCAGACGTACCAGGCCGACATCTGGCCGAGGTCGTCGTTGCCGATCAGCCCTTCGGGATTCGGGTTGTACAGCTCGTCCATCGAGCGGTGCACGATCGACTGGGTCTTGGCCGGAGCGCCCGCGTAGGAGTAGACGTACGGCGCGTTGGAGTTCGGCTCGTTGCCCATGAAGGCGTACGGCTCCTGCGTGCCCGCGTTCAGCTTCGTGAAGAAGGTGTCCAGCCGGGACTGCGTCGCCGCGGGACCGCCGAACGCCGTCACGACGCCGCCGAGGTCGTAGGGCACCATCCACTCGTACTGCGCGCCGTTGCCCTCGACCCAGCCCTGCGAGCTGGCGGGGTCGTAGGTGCCGGCGAACGAGCCGTCCGCGTTGCGCGGCTGCAGGTGACCGGTGCCCGGGTTGTAGAGGTTCTGCCAGTTCTGCGCGCGCTTCATGAACGTCGTATATGTCGCGTTGTCCCCGAGCCGCTTGGCGAACTCGGCGATGGAGAAGTCGGCGCTGGTGTACTCGAGCGTGTCCGCGCCGGCGCCCGGCACGTAGCCGAGCTTCTGGTAGTCCTCCAGGCCCGGCCGCTCGGTGTAACCCTGCGTCGGCTGGGTGGCGCCCTTGATCATGAGCAGCAACGCCTTCTGGGCGTCGAAGTCGCGCGCGCCGAACGCGTACGCGCTGGAGACGATGATGTGGTACGGGTCGCCGTTCATCACGCCGGTGTAGTCGTTGGCCACCGTCCAGCGGTCCCACGACCCGCCCTGCTCGGCGTAGGCCATCATCGACCGGACGATGTCCGAGGTCTCCTTCGGGTCGATCGTCGCCAGGAGCGGGACCTCCGAGCGGTAGATGTCCCAGCCGGAGAAGTTCGTGTACATCGCGTGGCCCTTGTCGGACTTGTGGATCCGCCCGTCGAAGCCCGGGTACTGACCGTCCACATCGGAGAAGACGTTCGGCTGGATCAGCGAGTGGTACAGCGAGGTGTAGAACGTCGTCATATCGGCGTCCGAGCCACCGGAGACGGCGATCTTGCCGAGCTGGTCGTTCCACGCCTTGCGCGCGGCCGCGGCCACGGTGTCGAACGACTTCTTGGTGTTCTCGGCCTTGAGGTTGGCCTTCGCGCCGTCGACGGACACAAAGGACAGTCCGACCTGGACGTTCACCTGCGCGCCGTTGAGGTTCGCGAAGGTGACGTACCCGCCGCTGCCCGGGCCGGACACGGTGGTGTCCTGCTGCTTGGCCTTGGCCGGGCGCGCGATCGAGGCGTTGACGCCGTTGGGCTGCGCGACCTTCGCCTTGGCGCCACCGGTTTCGGCGGACTTGCCCGGCGTCACGGCGCCGTTCTTCCAGGTGCCGATCGACTCGAACGGCGTGTCAAACTTGGCCGAGAAGTAGACCCGGTAGCTGTTCTGCGCGCCGCAGAAGCGGCCGCTGGTGGCCCAGCCGCTGATGGTGTCCTTGCCGATGGTGATCGACGCGTCGTCGGTGCCGTTGACCGAGCCGGAGGTGTTGACCAGCAGCGTCGAGGACGCGCCGGCCGGGTAGGTCAGCCGCGCGGAGCCGGTGCGCTGGGTCGCGCTCAGCTCGACCTTGGCGCCGCTGTCGAGGGTGACGTCGTAGGCGCCGGCCGTCGCGTGTTCGTTGGCGTGCGAGAACTTCGACGTGTAGTGCCCGGGATCGGTCGCCGGGGACGACGACACCTCACCAACGTACGGAATGAACGGAATGTCCTGATAGGTCGAACAGCCCGCACCCGACAGGTGCGTCAGGCTGAAGCCGTTGAGCGCGTTGTCGTCGTAGAAGTACCCGCCGGGCTGGGACTTCACGGTGTCCGGGCTCCACTGGACCATGCCGAACGGCGCGACCGCGCCCGGGAACGTGTTGCCGGCGCCACCGCCGGTGCCGTGGTCCTCGCCGCCGGGGCGGGTGCCGACGAAGGGGTTGACCCACTTCGCGAAATCGGTCGCGGGGGCCGCCGCGGCGGGCATCGCGGGAGCCACCGCAGCCGTCACCGCCAGGGCTAACAAGATCGAACCGGCTCTCCAGCGCGCTCGCGCCATCGCCATCGCCTCTCCACCACATCAGCGCGACCAGAGGGTGAATGACAACCTTGTCGCGCGCTCGGTCGAACCGGGCCACCTTGGGCAGCGGCTCACGAGACAGTCAAGGGTGCTGTCAACACCTGTCCACTTCCGGACAAGCTGATCAGCCGTCTGACCTACAACTTCCGTAGTCGAATCGGCACAATCCGCGCCCAAGGCGTTGACAAGCACCGGGACCTTGGCGTTCAATCCCGTGCACTATGACAACGTTGTCTCCACCCGGCCGGGACCGGGACGGCAGCACGCGCACCGCGAGCCGCCGGGCCACGATGAGCGATGTGGCCAGGCTGGCGGGCGTGTCCATCAAGACCGTCTCGCGCGTGGTCAACGACGAACCGGCGGTGCACCCGGACACCGCCGAGCGGGTCATGGCGGCCATCGAGCAGCTGGGCTTCCGGCGCAACCTCGGCGCGCGGAACCTGCGCCGCGGGTCGACCACCGGGACCATCGGGCTGATCGTCGAGGACGTCGGCAACCCCTTCTACTCCGAGCTGAACCGCGCGGTGGAACGCATCGCGACGTCGTTCGGCCGGCAGGTGCTCACCGGCTCGTCCGAGGAGAACTCCGACCGCGAGCGCGAGCTCGTGCTGGAGTTCTGCGCGCGGCGGGTGGACGGCATCCTCGTCGTCCCGGCCGGTCTGCAGCACGGCTACCTGGTGCCGGAGATGCGCGCGGGCACGCCTGTGGTGTTCATCGACCGCCCGGCGGGCGACATCGTCGCCGACACGGTGCTCGTCGACAACCTCGGCGGCACCATCGAAGCCGTCACCCACCTGGCGAAACACGGTCACCGGCGGATCGCGTTCCTCGGCGACAGCCCGGACATCTTCACCGCGGCCGAACGCCTGCGCGGGTTCCGCGAAGGCTGCGTGCGCAACGGCATCTCCTACGACGAGTCCCTGGTCTCCATGCACACCCCGACGCAGGAGTTCATCGGCGACGCCGTGAAGCGCCTGCTGCACGGGCCCGACGCCGCCACCGCCGTGATCGCCGGCAACAACCGGGTCGCCGTGCACCTGCTGCGGGCCCTGGCCCACGCGGAGTACCGCCCGGCGATGGTCGGCTTCGACGACTTCGAGCTGGCGGACCTGCTGGACCCGCCGGTCACCGTGATCGCGCACGACGTGAGCGCGCTGGGCCACGCCGCGGCCGAGCTGCTCTTCGCCCGTGTCCAAGGAGACCAGTCCCCGCCGAGAAAGGTAGTCCTGCCCGTGCATCTCGTCGCCCGTGGTTCCGGTGAGGTCGCCCCGTGACCCTCGAACCGATCCGGCTTCCGGCCAACCAGCCGCCGCAGTTCTACCGCGGGGGCGACGCCATCGCGGCGTTGCGCGGCGCCTCATCCGACAAGAAGTTCGGCCCGGAGGACTGGGTCGCCTCGGTCAGCACCATGTTCGGCCAGGAGACCAACGGCCTGACCCGGCTCCCGGACGGCGCCTGGCTGCGCGACGCCGTCGAGGCCGACGCCCCGGGATGGCTCGGCGCCAAGCACGTCGAGGCGCTCGGGACGTCGACCGGCCTGCTGGTCAAGCTCCTCGACGCGGGCCAGCGGCTGCCCGTCCACTTCCACCCGGACGACGCGTTCGCGAAGCAGCACTTCGACTCGCACTTCGGCAAGACCGAGGCGTGGATCGTGGTCGGCACCTACGGCGACGACCCGCGCGTCTACCCCGGCTTCAAGGAGACGCTCTCCAAGGCGACGGTGTCCGAGTGGACGCGGGAGCAGGACGTGCCGTCGATGCTGGGCGCGTTGAACAGCGTCCCGGTGACCGCGGGCGACACCGTCTACATCCCCTCCGGCCTGCCGCACGCGATCGGCGAGGGTGTCTTCGTCGTCGAGCTGCAGCAGCCGACGGACTTCTCGCTGACCATCGAGTGGCGTGACTTCCTCGCGTCGCCGGAAAAGGGCCACCTCGGGCTCGGTTTCGACACCGCGATCGAGGCGCTGGACACGTCCGGCTGGGACGCCGGACGCCTCGAAACCATCATCAAGCGGACCGCGGGCGACACCGCGGCCACGGTGGATCTGCTCGCCGCCGGCTCGGAGCGGTTCTTCCAAGCCGAGCAGCTTCGCACGACCGAAGTGACAACGTTGTCACTCGACCCGTCGTTCGCGGTGCTGGTCGTCCTCGACGGCGAAGGCACCCTGCGCACCGAGCACGGTGGCGAACACGCACTGGCCAAGGGCGACACGTTCGTCGTGCCGTTCGACGCGGGCCAGACCGAACTTTCCGGCACCGCGACGGTGATCCGCTGCCGCCCGCCGGCCCTCGAAGGGCGGACCGGATGAGCGAAATCCTGTTGGACGCGATCGACCTGACGAAGCACTACGGGTCAGTCGAAGCGCTGCGCGGAGCGTCGTTCCAGGCCCGCGCGGGTGAGGTCACAGCGCTGATCGGCGACAACGGCGCCGGCAAGTCGACGCTCGTCAAGTGCCTCTCCGGCGCGGAGCAGCCGACGTCGGGGAAGATCCTCCTGGACGGCGCGGAAGTGCACTTCGACTCCCCGACGACGGCCCGGCGCCTGGGCATCGAGACCGTCTACCAGGATCTGGCCGTCGCGCCGGAGCTCGATCCGGCCGCGAACCTGTTCCTGGGCCGGGAAATCCACCGCAAGGGGATCCTCGGCAAGCTCGGGATGCTGGACAAGGCCGAGATGCGCCGCCGGGCGATCGAGGAGTTCCAGCGGCTCGGCGTGACGCTGCAGAGCACCGACGTCCCGATCGGCTCGCTGTCGGGCGGGCAGCGGCAGAGCGTCGCCGTGGCACGCTCGGTCGTGTGGGCGTCCAAGGTCGTGTTCATGGACGAACCGACCGCCGCGCTCGGCGTCGTGCAGCGCGAGCGCGTGCTCGACGTCATCAAGAAGGTGCGCGACAAGGGCATCGCCGTCGTGCTGATCAGCCACAACATGCCCGAGGTGCTGTCGGTCGCCGACCGCGTCGAGGTGCTCCGGCTCGGCAAGCGCGTGGCCCGGTTCACCGGACCCGACACGAAGCTGGAAGACCTCGTCGCCGCGATGACCGGCGCCCTTGTGCAGGAGGAGGCGGCGTGAGCGCCCCGGCCCCGGAAATCCAGTCCACTGTGGAGGAAGGCTTCGGCAAGCGCCCCCTGGGGAAACGCCTGATCGGCGCCAACACGTTCTGGATCGCGCTGGTGCTGGTGGCGCTGATCGTGGTGTTCAGCGTGCTCGCGCCGGACGCGTTCCCGACGGTCTACAACTTCCAGCTGCTGCTCATCGAAACGGCCGTGCTGCTGGTGCTCTCGGTCGGCATGACGTTCGTGATCATCACCTCGGGCATCGACCTGTCGGTGGGCTCGGTGCTCATCTTCGCCGGCATGGTCGGCGGCAAGACGATGGAAGCCATGTCCGGGGGTGACGCCGGCGGCGCGGGCTGGGGCGTGATCATCGTCGGACTGGTCGTCGCCATCCTGGCCGGCACGGTGTGGGGCCTGGTCAACGGCTTCCTCATCGCGGTCGCGGGCATCCCGCCGCTGATCGTCACGCTCGGCACGATGGGCGCGGCGCTCGGCGCGTCCCTGCTGATCAACAACGGCAGCGACGTGCGCACGGTCCCGGTCGTGCTCAACAAGCAGCTCGGCTACGGCACGTCGTTCGGCGTCGTCCCGAACCTGGTGCTGATCGCCGTGGTGATCACGCTGATCGGCGCGTGGCTGCTGCACACCACGAAGTTCGGCCGCTACACCTTCGCCATCGGCTCGAACGCCGAAGGCGCGCGACGCGCGGGCATCGGCGTCACCGCCCACCTGATGAAGGTCTACACGCTGACCGGCGTGCTGGCCGGGCTCGCCGGGTTCCTGTCGCTGGCCTACTACAACTCGACCACCATCACCGGGCACACCAGCGACAACCTCAACGCCATCGCGGCGACGGTGATGGGCGGGACGAGCCTCTTCGGCGGTGTCGGCTCGGTGCTCGGCACCGTGATCGGCGTGTTCATCCCGGCGGTGCTGAAGAAGGGTTTCAACATCACCGGCGTCCCGGACTTCTGGCAGATGATCGCGGTCGGCGCCGTGCTGATCGCGGCCGTCTGGTTCGACCAGCGGCGCCGCCGCCAGCGCAACTCCCGCTGACTCCCCGAGTTCCCCGAGTACAAAGAGGTGCTTCCGATGAACTTGACCAAGACGCTCGTCGCGGCCGGTGCGCTGGCGTCCGCCGCCGCGCTGCTCACCGCGTGCGGTTCCGGCACGGTGGGCGACACCGGCGGCGGCAGCAGCCAGGCCAACTCGGCCAACGCCAAGAAGCTCGCCCTGATCCCGGGTGTGCAGGCCGAGCCATTCTACATCTCACTGCAGTGCGGCGCGCAGGCCGAGGCGAAGAAGCTCGGCTACGAGCTGACCACGCAGGCGCCCCAGAAGTTCGACGCGCCGCTGCAGACCCAGCTCGTCAACGCGCTCGGCACGAACCCGCCGGCCGCGCTGCTCATCGCGCCCACCGACGACACGGCGATGCTCGCGCCGATCCAGCAGGTCAAGGCGCGCGGCACGAAGATCGTCGAGGTCGACACCTCGCTCAAGGACACCGGCGTGGCGGAGTCGTCCGTCTCGTCGGACAACGCCGCGGGCGGCAAGCTCGCCGCGCAGACCATGGCCAAGCTGGCCGCCGGCAAGAGCGGCTCGGTCCTGGTGCTCGACACCATCGCCGGCACGTCGACGACGGCCGCCCGCGTCAAGGGCTTCGAGGAGGAGCTGAAGAACACGCCGAACCTGAAGTCGGTCGGCGTCCAGTTCACCCAGAACGAGCCCGACCAGGCCGCGTCCAAGGTGACCGCGGCGCTGGCCGCCACCCCGGACCTCATCGGCGTCTTCGCGACCAACCTCAACACCGGTGAGGGCGCGGCGACCGGCCTGCGCAACTCCGGCAAGGTCGGCGCGGTCAACCTGATCGGCTTCGACGCCAGCCCGTCCGAGGTCGAAGGCCTCAAGAACGGCCAGTACCAGGCCCTGATCGCGCAGGACCCGGCGTCGATCGGCACCCAGGGTGTCGACCAGGCGGTCGCGGCTCTCGAGGGCAAGCCGGTGACCCGGAACCTGACCGCGCAGCTGCACTCGATCACCAAGGACGACATGGCGGCCAACTCTCAGTACTTCTACAAGCAGAGCTGCTGACCCGTCCGTCAGAGGCCCCGTGAGAGGTGTGCGCGCCTCTCACGGGGCCTCTGAACTGGGCTTTCCTCACTGCCGGTCACCGTGGCAGGGGAACCACTCACCGCATGGGTCATTCCCCCGGACGGGCGTCTTACGTCACACTGACTGCACATGCATCGGCACATGCACGAGCCGCCGGGGAGGGTGCGATGGGGTACGAGAGGCCGGCAGTGCACCGGACGATCTTCGCAGTGGACGTGGAGGGGTACGGCGATCCGCGCCGGACCACGCCCCACCGGCTGGCGCTGCGCGAAGGGCTTTACAGTGCCCTGCGCCGGGCGTTCGACGACGCGGGCGTCCCCTGGGCGGACTGCCGGAACGAGGACTGCGGCGACGGGGTGTTCGTCCTGGTCCCGCCGGAGATCCCCAAGGGGCCGTTCGTCGAGTTCCTGCCGAACGCGCTCGCCGTGGCGCTGCACCGGCACAACCTGACCCACGACGCCGGGGCGCGGATCCGGCTCCGGATGGCGCTGCACGCGGGCGAAATCGCCTACGACGACCACGGCGTCACCGCGCCGTCGATCAACCACTCGTTCCGGCTGCTGGAGGCGCCGCCGCTCAAGGAGGCGCTCAAGTCGTCGCGCGGTGTGCTGGCCCTGATCACCTCGGCGTGGTTCTTCGACGAGGTCGTCCGGCACAGCGACGGTCTCGACCCGACGACGTTCCGGCCGGTGTCGGTGGCGGTGAAGGAGACCCGGACCACCGGCTGGATCTCACTGCCCGACCGGCCCTTCCCGGCCGACGCGGAGCTGCTGGCCACGGCCGGACCTGGCGGGACCGTGGCACCGTAGGATCTACTGCCCTGGACACCGTCGCCGAGGGGAGGCCCGATGACCGCGCTGCGCCTGGGGGCGGCGTCCCGCGCCGACCCGCTGCCGGTGCTCGCCGCGGCCCGCCGGATCACCGACGACCTGCGTGACGGCCTGTCCGGCACCCGCGCCCGCCGCGCCGCGCACGGCCTGCGGCGGCTGTTCGGCTTCCCCGGCGTCGGCCTCACCGACCTGTCCGGGGTACTGCACTGGTCGGGCCGTCCCGGGCCGGACGACGTCGTCGCGACGGTGCTGGACGGCGTGCTGCACAGCGAGGAACCGGCCTCCGCCGACGACGTCCTCGTGCTGCCGCTGCACGCCCACGACGAGCTGGCCGGGGCGCTGCTGGTCGTCGGCGACGTCCGGGACTCCGTCGCCGGCCAAGCCGCGGACCTGGTCATCCGGGCGCTGGAACGCGGCCGGCTCGAGGCGTCCGCCGAACAGGCCGCCCAGGCCGAACTGCGCGCGCTGCGGGCCGAGATGTCGCCGCACTTCGTCTACAACGCGCTCACCGTCATCGCGTCGCTGGTGCGCTCGGACCCCGACCGCGCGCGGGACCTGATGCTCGACTTCGCCGACTACACGCGCTACAGCCTGGCCCGGCACGGCGAGTACACCGTCGTCGCCGAGGAGTTCCGCGCGATCGAGACGTACCTGGCGCTGCAGCGGGCGGTGCTCGGCGAACGGCTACGCGTCCAGGTGCGGGTCGCGCCGGAGATCCTCGCCGTCGCGGTGCCGTATCTGGTACTGGAACCGTTGGTGGAGAACGCGATCCGGCACGGCATCGAGCCGCGCCCGGAGGCCGGGCTGGTCCAGGTGCACGGCCAGGCGGAAGGGAACGACTGCGTGATCGTCGTCGAGGACGACGGCGTCGGCATGGACCCGAAGCGGGCCGCGGACCTGCTCGCCGGGCAGGTCGGCGACGACGACGCCGCGGGTCTGGGACTGGCCAATGTGGACAGACGGCTGCGGGACGTCTACGGCGCCTGGTACGGCCTGACCGTGGAGACCGAGGTCGGGGCGGGCACCCGGGTGATCGTGCGGGTGCCGCTGTTCCAGCCGGGAGTGCTGCCGTGACGGGCCTGCGCGTGCTCGCCGTCGACGACCTGCCGCCCGCGTTGGACGAACTGTGCCGGATGCTGCGCGAAGCGCCCGAAGTCGGCGAAGTCGTCGGCGCGGGTGACGCGCTGAAGGCGTTGAAGCTGCTTCAGGCGGACAGGTTCGACGCGGTGTTCCTCGACATCTCGATGCCCGGCCTCGACGGGCTCGAACTGGCGTCGCTGCTGACGAAGCTGAGCGAGCCGCCGGTGATCGTGTTCGTCACGGCGCACGACGGCCACGCTGTCACGGCGTACGGCATCGGCGCGGTCGACTACCTGCTCAAACCGGTCCGGGCCGAACGCCTGTCAGCCGCGCTGGCGAAGGTCGGCCGGATGGCGACGCCCGCGGGCCGGCCGACGCCGGACGCGATGGCCGCGCTCCCGGTCGAGTCCGGCGGCCGCACCCGCTACGTCCGCCGGGACGACGTCCTGTTCGTCGAGGCGCACGGCGACTACGTCCGGCTGCATACCCGTGGCGGTGTGCACCTGGTGCGGATGCCGATCTCACGGCTCGAGGAGTACTGGGAGGGCACCGGGTTCAGCCGGGTGCACCGCGGCTTCCTGCTCGCCGTCGGCGCGGTGCTGGAGCTGCGCAGCGACTCCGCCGGCGGGCTGCTCGCGCACACCGAGGCGGGCGACGTCCCGGTCAGCCGGCGCCACGCGCGTGACCTGCGGGACCGGTTGCTCGAAGCCGCCCAACGCGGCCGGCTCGGGCCGGGCGCGCGATGAGCAGGATCCGGCGGGTCGCCGTGACCAGCCCGCAGACGCGCCTCGCCCACGCCCGCCGTCGCTCACGCGGCCGCTGGCGGGTCCCGCGGCTGCCGCCGGCGGAGACCCAGCGCGCCACCGCGCTGTACCGCGCGCAACGCCGTCACGGCCTCCCCGCGCTGGTGCTGATGTTCGCGCTGCTGCTGGGCCTGCCGGGGGTGTTCGCGCTCTTCCCCGGCCTCGATTCGTTACGCCTGCTGGGAATCCCGGTGTCCTGGCTGATGATCGCGGTCCTGCCGTACCCGTCGATGGCGCTGCTGGCGCGCTGGCAGCTGCGCCGCGCCGAGCGCATCGAGGACGAGTAGTGGGCGTCGCGCTCGCCGTCGCGCCGGTCGTGCTCATGACGCTGCTGATCGGCGTCCGCGGCGTCGCCGCGATGCGCACGACGTCGGACTTCCTGGTGGCGTCCCGGCGGATCTCGCCGCTGGTCAACTCGGCCGCGGTGTCGGGTGAGTACCTGTCGGCGGCGTCGTTCCTCGGCGTCGCCGGGCTCGTCGTCAAGGACGGCATCGGCGCGCTCTGGTACCCGGTCGGCTTCACCGCCGGCTACATCGCGATGCTCGTGCTGGTCGCCGCGCCGATGCGGCGCTCGGGCGCGCTGACGGTGCCCGACTTCGCCGAAGCCCGGCTCAACTCCCCCGCCCTGCGCCGCCTCGCCGCCGTCGTGGTGCTGGTGATCGGCACCATCTACGTCGTCCCGCAGTTCCGCACCGCGGGACTGGTGCTGACGGCGGTCGGCGGCACGCCGTACTGGGTCGGCGTCGTGCTGGCCGGCGCCGCGGTCAGCGTCACCCTGGCGCTGGGCGGGATGCGCGCGGCGACGTACGTTCAGGCGTTCCAGTTCGTGCTGAAGCTGCTGCTGTTCCTGATCCCGGCGATCTGGCTGGTGCTGCAGGCGGGCGCGGTCAACCGGGCCGACGCGCTGAACCCCGTCGAGTTCACCCACTTCACCCGCGAGACGCCGGTGAAGTTCGAGGTCGACGTCACGATGGTGATCCGCGAACCGACCGCCGTCCGGCGCAACGGCCTCGCGGAAACCCTGCCGCCAGGCGAATTCACCGCGCACAGCCAGGACGTCTTCGTGTTCGGGGAAGGCACGGCCGTGCCCGCGGTCCGCGGTGGCGCCCCGCTCGGCGGCCCGGACTGGCGGCGCCCGCTGCTCGACCTCGGCGACCAGGGTTACCCGCTGCTGGGCACGTGGTCCGTGCTCATCGCGACGATGCTCGGCACGATGGGCCTGCCGCACGTGCTCATGCGCTTCCACACCAGCCCGGACGGCCGCGCCGCGCGCCGCACCGCCGCGATCACCGTGGCCCTGCTGGGGATCTTCTACCTCTTCCCCGGCATCTACGGCGTCCTCGGCCGCGTCCTCGTCCCCGGGCTCTACCTCTCCGGCGCGACCGACACGGTCGTCGTCGCCCTGCCGTACCAAGTGGACAGTGGCTGGGCCGGCGGGCTGTTCACGGCGCTGCTGACCGCGGGCGCGTTCGCCGCGTTCCTGGCGACGTCGCTCGGGCTGCTGCTGGTGATGTCCGGGGCGCTCGCCCACGACCTGGTGCCCGGTGGGCTGCGCCGGCTGCGGTTCGCCGTGTTCGGCGTCGCCGGGGTGATGGTGCTGCTGGCCCTGCGCTCAGCCGAACTGGACGCCGGGGTGCTCGTCACGTGGGGCTTCACCGTCGCCGCGTCGACGTTCTGCCCGCTGCTCGTGCTCGGCATCTGGTGGCCGCGGCTGACCGCGGCCGGCGGCATCGCCGGTGTCCTGACCGGGCTCGTCGCGTCGTCCGGCTCGATCCTGTTCGCCCTCGCCGGCCCGGCACTGCACGGCTGGGTGGCGATCTTGGTGCAGCAACCGGCACCCTGGTCGGTACCGCTGGCGTTCGGCGTAATGGCGTTGGTCTCCCTGCGCGGCCGGCCTCCGCTCTGGGCGACGTCCGCGATGCTCCGCCTGCACCTGGACGAACCCCGTTCGGCCAGGCCGCGCGACCGTTCGTCAACCGTTCGTCGTCTCGCGAGGCTGTTGAGCCGCTGATTCTTCACGCGGGCCTTACTCCTCCCTACGGTGACGCGGACCACTTTTTCTGGGGCCAAGCCCCAGACCCCCTAGCCAGGGGCAAGCCCCTGGACCCCATTCGAATCCGCAACGTCGCGAGGGAGCAGTATGAGCACGACGGAACCCGGCGGACCCCCGGACACGGCTGACGCCGTCTGGGAACGCGCGCACAACAGCACCGAGTTCCGGGAGCTGCGCAGCCGCCTGCGCCGGTTCGTCTTCCCGATGGCGGCGTTGTTCCTGCTCTGGTACCTGCTCTACGTCCTGCTCGCCGACTACGCGCACGGCTTCATGAGCACGAAGGTCTTCGGCAACGTCAACATCGGCCTGATCTTCGGTCTCCTGCAGTTCGTCTCGACGTTCGTGATCACCGGGCTCTACGTCCGCTACGCGAACCGCCGTCTCGACCCGATCGCGGAGAAGATCCGCGAGGACATCGAAGCCGACAGCACGAAGGGGGAGCAGGCGTGATCACCACCATCGCCGCGGGAGTCGAAGGCAGCAACCCGCTCCTCAACATCAGCATCTTCGGTGTGTTCGTGATCATCACGCTGGTGATCGTGTTCCGGGCCAGCCGCAACAGCAAGACGGCGTCGGACTACTACGCCGCCGGCCGCGCGTTCACCGGCCCGCAGAACGGCATCGCGATCTCGGGTGACTACCTGTCCGCGGCGTCGTTCCTCGGCATCGCGGGCGCGATCGCCATCTACGGCTACGACGGCTTCCTCTACTCCATCGGCTTCCTGGTGGCCTGGCTGGTCGCGCTGCTGCTGGTCGCGGAACTGCTGCGCAACACCGGCAAGTTCACGATGGGCGACGTCCTGGCGTTCCGGATGAAGCAGCGTCCGGTCCGCGCGGCGGCCGCGACGTCGACGATGGTCGTGTCGTTCTTCTACCTGCTGGCCCAGATGGCCGGCGCGGGCGGCCTGGTCGCGCTGCTGCTGGGCATCGAGGGCAAGACCGGCCAGTCGCTGGTCATCGTCATCGTCGGCGTGATCATGATCGCCTACGTGCTCATCGGCGGCATGAAGGGCACCACCTGGGTCCAGATCATCAAGGCCGCGCTGCTGATCGTCGGCGCGCTCGTGATGACGCTGTGGGTGCTCGGGAAGTACGGCTTCAACTTCTCGGCGCTGCTGCAGGGCGCGGTCGACAAGGCGGGCAAGACGGGTGAAGCGCTGCTCGGCCCGGGCAAGCAGTACGGCGCCACCGGAACGTCCAAACTGGACTTCTTCTCCCTCGGCATCGCGCTGGTGCTGGGCACCGCGGGCCTGCCGCACGTGCTGATGCGCTTCTACACCGTGCCGACCGCCCGCGACGCGCGTCGCTCGGTGGTCTGGGCGATCGTGCTGATCGGCGTGTTCTACCTGTTCACCCTGGTGCTGGGCTACGGCGCGGGCGCGCTGGTCGGCCCGGACAAGATCAAGGCCGCCCCCGGCGGCGCGAACTCGGCGGCACCGCTGCTCGCGCTCGAACTGGGCGGGCCGGTCCTGCTGGGCCTGATCGCGGCGGTCGCGTTCGCCACGATCCTCGCGGTGGTGGCGGGCCTGACGATCACGGCGTCGGCGTCGTTCGCCCACGACGTCTACGCCAGCGTCATCAAGAAGGGCAAGGCGACGCCGGGTTCGGAGGTGAAGGTCGCCCGGATCACCGCCCTGGTGATCGGCGCGGTCGCCATCCTCGGCGGCATCCTGGCCAACGGGCAGAACGTGGCCTTCCTGGTCGCGCTGGCGTTCGCGGTGGCGGCGTCGGCGAACCTGCCGACGATCCTCTACTCGCTGTTCTGGAAGCGGTTCAACACCCAGGGCGCGCTGTGGTCGATCTACGGCGGCCTGGCCATCACGATCATCCTGATCGTGTTCTCCCCCGCGGTCTCGGGCAAGCCGATCGACCCGAAGACGCACAAGAGCGCGTCGATGCTCCAGGGCGTCGACTTCCACTGGTTCCCGCTCGACAACCCGGGCCTGGTCTCGATCCCGATCGCGTTCTTCCTCGGCTGGCTCGGCACGGTCCTGTCGAAGGAGCACAACGCGAAGAAGTACGCCGAGATGGAGGTCCGCTCCTTGACCGGCGCGGGCGCCGAGAAGGCCGTCTCCCACTAGCGGTCACCGACACCGAAGGCCGTCGCGAGGGTGTTCCCGATCCCCTCGCGGCGGCCTTCGGCCATTCCCCGGTCAGTACGGCAGGGTGCCCTTGGCGACCTCGGCCAGGGTGTCCGCGAGGAACTTCCTGGTGTGGCCCCACAGGCCGCCGCCCAGCGAGATCCGCGCCACGCCCAGCTCGGCGAGCCCGGCGATGCCGGGGCTGCCCGGCCACGCGGGCGCGTTGACCGCACCGCCGACGCCCTGCACGAACTCCGCGAGCACGTCCGCGGTCCGCAGGTGGATCGGGTAGACGCAGTCGGCGCCCGCCTCGAAATACGCCTTCGCGCGAGCGACGTTGTCGGCCAGCACCTCACGGGGGTCGCTCGCGCCGCGGAACGAGTCGACGCGCGCGTTGATCACCAGGCCGTCACCGGCCGCTTCACGCAGGGCGGCGATCCGCCCGGCCTGCACAGCGACCGGCCGGACCTGCCCGGTGACGCTGTCGGTGTCCTCGAAGTTGAGGCCGGCCGCGCCGGCGTCCAGGAGGCGGGCGGCCAGCTCGGCGCCATCCAGGCCGTAGCCGGACTCGGCGTCCACCGTGACGGGCACACCGACGGCCTTCACGATCCGCGCGGCGGCCGCGAACATCTCGTCGACGGGCGCCTTCTCCCCGTCGGGGAAGCCGAGGGAGGCCGCGACGGCGACCGAACTGGTCGCGATCGCCGGGAACCCGGCGGCCTCGACGACCTTCGCGGTGTCGGCGTCCCAGGCGTTCGGCAGCACCAGCGGCTTGCCCGGGACGTGCAGGGCCTTGAGCGCGGCGGCGCTCACGCGTCGCGCTTCGGCAGCGGCGTGTGGCTGGTGACGGCCACCCGGTTCCAGCTGTTGATCGCGATGACCTGCCACGCGACGGCGCGGTACTGGTCTTCGGTGAACACGCGCACGGCCTCGTCGTAGACGTCGTCGGGGACGCTCTGGGTCGCGGCCAGCTTGGTCATCGCCTCGGTGAGGGCCAGGGCGGCCTGCTCCTGCTCGGTGAACAGGGTCGTCTCGCGCCAGCCGTCGAGCACGAACAGCCGCCGCGGCGACTCGCCGATCTCGAGCGCGTCGCGGCTGTGCATGTCGAGGCAGAACGCACAGCCGTTGAGCTGCGACGCGCGCATCTTCACCAGGTCCAGCAGCTTCTGCTCGATCCCCGCGTTGGCTGCCGCCTTCTCCACCTCGGCCTGCACGTTCGCCATCGCCTTGTAGATCTCGGGCGCGTGCCCGAGTCCGATTCGCTTCGTCATGGTGTCCACGCTAGCTCGCACTGGCCCACGGGTATGGTCCAGTCGTATGGCAGATTCGTGGACCAGTTCGGGCCTCGACGTCCACCTCGGCTGGCAGCCGGAGACCGGCCGCACCGGCCTGGCCGCGGCGATCCGGGCGGCCATCCGCGAAGGCCGCTGGCAGCCGGGCGCGGCGGTGCCGTCGACCCGGGCGCTGGCCCAGGACCTGGGCGTCGCCCGCGGCACGGTCACCCGCGTCTACGCCGACCTCGCCGCCGAAGGCTACCTACGCACCACCCAGGGCGCGCCGACCCGCGTCGCGACGGCGGGCGCGCTCCCCCAGTCCGCGCCCCGGCCGGCGCCCCGCGACCCGGCCCCGCGCTGGGACCTGCGGCCGGGCCGGCCGGACCTGACGGCGTTCCCCCGCCAGGCCTGGATCACGGCGACCCGCCGAGCCCTGCTGCGGACCCCGGCGGCGGCGTTCGGCTACGAGTCGGAACTCGGCGCCCCGGAGCTGCGCGACACGCTCGCCGCGTACCTGGCGCGCAGCCGCGGTGTGGTCGCGGACCCGGCGCGGATCGTGGTGTGCCACGGGTATTCCCACGCGATCGCCGTCCTCGCCCGGGCCCTGTCCGGCCTCGGTATCACCGAGATGGCGTTCGAAAATCCGTCCCTGCACATGTACCGGGACATCGCGGCGGCTCAGGGAACGCGAGTCGTCGGCGTGGAGGTGGACGAACACGGCCTCGACGTGTCCGCATTGGACAGTCCGGCGGTGGTCGTCACGGCGGCACACCAGTACCCCACCGGCGTGACTCTCGCCCCGCACCGCCGAACCCAGCTGGCCCGTTCGGGCGCCCTGGTCCTGGAAGACGACTACGACGGCGAGTTCCGCTTCGACCACCAGCAGGTCGGCGCCCTGCAGGCGCTCGCACCGGAACGGGTGATCTACGCGGGCACGGCCAGCAAAACCCTCGCCCCGGCGTTGCGCCTGGCCTGGCTGGTCCTCCCCCGTTCCCTGGTCGAACCGGTCCGAGCGGCCATGGCGGACAGCGGCTCCCACCCGGCGATCCTGAACCAGCTGGCCCTGGCCGAGCTGATCGACTCGGGCGGCTACGACCAGCACGTCCGCCGCAGCCGGGCCGAGTACCGCTCCCGCCGAGCCCGCCTCCTGGCGGCCCTCCCGGAAACGGTCCGCCCCCACGGCATCGCGGCGGGCCTGCACCTCCTGCTGATGCTCCCCCCGGACGGCCCCACGGAAACAGAGGCGCTGGCAGCCTGCCGCCGCCGCGCGATCGGCATCGAAGGCCTGGGCAGCTACTGGATGGACACCAACCGCCCCGGCGGCCTGATAGTCGGCTACGCCGCCCCACCCAGCCACGCCTTCCCCAGCGCCCTCCAAACCCTGATGGAGGCCCTCTGGGAAATCAACACCTAACCCACTCCCCAAGGCACACAACTCGACTCGCCCGGCACCCGAACCGACCCTGCAGACACGCAACCGGACTCCCCAGGCACGAACCGACCCTCCAGGCACGCGAGCCGACTCCCCAGGCACGCGAGCCGACCCTCCAATCACGCGTGATGCCTCTCCAATCACGTGTGATGCCCGCTCAATCACACAAGATGCCTCTTAGCACGCACGAATCCCCCTGCCGTGCAAGCAAGTTCCGCCGCCGATCACCCGAATCCCGCCCCGCCCGCACCGTCCCGGCCTTGATCACGCCGGCCCCAGCCTCAACCGCGCGACTACCAGCCTCACCGCGCCAGTCCGCCCCCCATCACGCCGGTCACGCCCTAGCCACGCAAATCCCGGCCGCAATCACACAAGTTCCGGCCCCAATCACACGAGTCCCGGCCCCGATCACGCCGGCCCCGCCCTCAATCACGCGCGTCCCCGCCCCAACCACGCCAATCCCGCCCCTATCAAGCGAGTCTCCTACCGAGCCCGCGGGCCACCCCGTCGAGGCGGCCCGCGGCACCCGTCAGAACCAGCAGTCGGGCCGAACCTGGAGCAGTTCCGTCTTCAGCACCGGCGTCCCGTCGACCGGCGCCGGGTCATCCGCGGTCGGCTGAACACCGCCCGCGGCGACCTTGTCGAGCGTCCGCAAGCCCGCCGCGCCGACCGTGCCGAACACCGTGTAGTCCGGCCGCAGCGCGGAATCGCCGTACACGACGAAGAACTGCGAGCCGTTCGTGGCCGGACCCGCGTTGGCCATCGCCAGCAATCCCCGCGCGTAGACGCGCCGCGCGCCGGTCGGGTCGGTGGGCGCCGGCGGCAGGTTCACCGGCAGCTCGTCCTTGTACTTGTAGCCCGGCCCGCCCTCACCGGTCGCGGTCGGGTCGCCGCACTGCAGGACCTTCAGCGTCGGGTACGACGTCAGCCGGTGGCACACCGTGCGGTCGTAGAACCGGTGCTGCGCCAGGTGCAGGAAGCTCTGCACCGTGCATGGCGCCTCCGCGCGGTCGAGCCGCAACGGCAGCGCGCCCTGACTGGTCGGGACCGCGACGTCGACCTTGCCGCGATCCGGTGTGTGCCGCGGGTCGGGCGGCAGCGGCACCGGCCGCGAAGCCGGCTCGTCCGGCGTCTCGGTGTACTGGCAGGGGCCGTGCGTGGTCTTCGGCGGTGGCGGGGTGTCGTCCGCGGTGGCGACACCACTCCCGGCCGCGAACATCGCGCCTACCGCCAGCGCGGTGACGAGTGCCTTCTTCATCTTGCACGTCCTCCCAGTGATCGCCCGGTTCCGGAGCGTCCGCAGTCTAGGACCCGGCACCGACAGGAAGAACCGGCGAAAGTCGCCCATGTCATCCACTCGGGTGAACCCCGGCGCCGGAACCCGGAAATTGTCGGACCCCCGGAGCACGATCTCGATCACGCGGCAAAGCGCCGCCGACGAAGGGGGAAGTCATGGCGGTCCACGTGGTCAACCGGCGAAGAAACACTGTGGCGGCAAGCCATCCCGGCGCGCTGATCGCGGACGTGACGTCGCGCGGGCCGGAGCCCTGGGTGCGGTTCAGCCCGTTCTACCCGCACGGCGGGATCCCGGTGCCGTACTCGCCGGGCGTCGAGAGCGCGTCGGTCGAAGGGATCTGGCAGGCGCTGAAAGTCTTCCGCGGCACGGGAATCGACGTCGGGAAGCTGGGCGTGACGTCGATGAAGGGCCTGAAGCGCACGGTCCGCAAACGCGGCGAGGTGGTGGGTCACCGCACCGGCGTCGAGGGCTCGGAGCTGCTGGCGTACGAACAGGCCCGAAGGCGGATCTACCTGCCGTCCTACCGCTGGGTCCTGGAGAACCGGCTGGCCGACCTGGTCGGCGAGCTCCGCGAAGCGAGCGCGGAGCGGGACATCGTCCTGCTGGACTACACGACGAACGGTGACGTCGAGAACCTGTCGAAACCGTTGTCCCACGCGGCATTGCTGCGAACGCACCTGACCGGGGAGTGGCCGTGTTCGCTCTGAGCCTCCGGATATTCGCCCGGCTCGTCAACGGCGCACTACGCCTGGTCGCCGAGCACGGGAAACCTCCGCGATTCGGCGCCGCTCCTGAAGCGGCGTCAGCCCCGCAGGTCCGCGATCAGCGCGTCGGCGGCGGCGAACGGGTCCAGCTCCCGGGCGACGACCCGTTCGGCCACGCCCGCCAGCCGGCCGCCACCACGCAGGTCGGTCAGCTCGGCCCGCAACCGCCGGAGCGCGATGGCCTCCACCTCGTCGCGGGCCCGCGCCACCCGGCGGCGGCCCAGCTCGTCGTGGGCGACCAGCCAGTCGTGGTGGTCGGCCAGCGCGCGCACGAGGTCGTCGACGCCCTCGCCCTTGGCCGCGACCGTCCGGACGATCGGCTGGCGCCAGCCCGGCCCCCGGATCTCCCGGCGCGCCAGCGAGATCATCTGCTTGAGGTCGTGCACCGTGGCGTCCGCGCCGTCGCGGTCGGCCTTGTTGACGACGAAGACGTCGGCGATCTCCAGCACGCCGGCCTTGGCGGCCTGGATCCCGTCGCCCATGCCCGGCGCGAGCAGCACCACGGTGGTGTCGGCCAGTTTCACGACGTCCACTTCGGACTGCCCGACCCCGACGGTCTCGATCAGCACCACGTCGAAGCCGGCCGCGTCGAGCACGCGCACGGCCTGCGGGGTGGCCCACGAGAGCCCGCCGAGGTGGCCACGCGTGGCCATCGACCGGATGAACACGCCGGGATCGGTGGCGTGCTCGGTCATCCGGATCCGGTCGCCGAGCAGCGCGCCGCCGGAAAACGGCGAAGACGGGTCGATCGCGAGCACGCCGACCCGCTTGCCTTCCGCACGCAGCGCGGTGAGCAGCGCCGACGTCGAAGTCGACTTGCCGACGCCGGGCGGTCCGGTGAGCCCGACGATCCGGGCCCGCCCGGTGTGCGGCGTCAGCGCCCGCGCGATCTCCGCGACGCGTGGGTGGGCGTCCTCGACGAGCGAAAGCAGCCGCGCGACGGCACGGGGTTGCCCGTCCCGCGCGCGGCCGACCAGGTCGTCGAGGTCGAGTGGGCCGGTCACTTACGCGGACGGCACCCGCAGCAGCAGGGCGTCGCCCTGGCCGCCACCACCGCACAGAGCGGCGGCACCGAGCCCGCCGCCGCGGCGGCGAAGCTCGTGGATCAGGTGCACGGCCAGCCGCGCCCCGGACGCCCCGATCGGGTGGCCGAGCGCGATGGCGCCGCCGTTGACGTTGACCTTCTCCGGGTCGATGCCGAGCTTGTCGGTCGACACCAGGCCGACGGCGGCGAAGGCTTCGTTGATCTCGATCAGGTCGAGCGCGTCGGCGGTGAGCTTCTCCTTCGCCAGCGCGGCGAGGATGGCGTTCGACGGCTGCTCGTGCAGGCTCGCGTCCGGCCCGGCGACGACCCCGTGCGCGCCGATCTCGGCGAGCGGCGTGAGGCCCAGTTCCTCGGCCTTCGCCTTGCTGGCCACGATCACCGCGGCGGCGCCGTCGGAGATCTGCGAGGCCGAGCCCGCGGTGATGGTGCCGTCGGAGGCGAAGGCGGGGCGCAGCTTCGCGAGGCCCTCGGCGGTGGTGTCGGCGCGGACACCCTCGTCGGTGTCGAAGACCACCGGGTCGCCCTTGCGCTGCGGGATGGAGACCGGCGCGATCTCGTCGGTGAAGTAGCCGTTCTTGATGGCTTCGGCCGCGCGCTGGTGGGAGCGCGCCGAGAACGCGTCCTGCTGCTCGCGGGTGACGCCGTAGCGGGCGTTGTACTTCTCCGTCGACGAGCCCATGGCGACCTGGTCGAAGGCGCAGAAGAGACCGTCGTAGGCCATGTGGTCGACGAGCGTGGTGTCGCCGTACTTGAAGCCGGAGCGGGACTTGGGCAGCAGGTGCGGCGCCTGGGTCATCGACTCCTGGCCACCGGCCACGACGAGGTCGAACTCGCCCGCGCGGATCAGCTGGTCGGCGAGCGCGATGGCGTCGAGGCCGGAGAGGCAGACCTTGTTGATCGTCAGCGCGGGCACGCTCATCGGGATGCCCGCGGCGACCGCGGCCTGGCGGGCCGGGATCTGGCCGGCACCGGCGGTCAGCACCTGACCCATGATCGTGTACTGCACCGCGTCCGGGGCGACCCCGGCGCGTTCGAGGGCCGCTTTGATCGCGACCCCGCCCAGCTGCGCCCCCGTGAGGTCCTTGAGGGACCCCAGCAGGCGCCCGATCGGTGTACGGGCGGCACCCAGGATCACGGAACCGGACACGGCGTCCTCCAAGCTTCGGCGCATGGGCAGTTCGCTCGACCATACCCGGGAGGTGACCTTCTTGATGGAGCCAGTGTGAGGCGGGGCACGCCACGATTCCGGCTGGACGCCGTACCGCGGCCCCCTATCCTGCCTCCATGAATGACGCCCTGAAGCCGTTCGTGACGGCCATCGACCACGTCGGCATCGCGGTCCCGGATCTGGATGCGGCCATCGAGTTCCACCGCGCGCACTTCGGCCTGGAAGTGGCGCACGAGGAGGTGAACGAGGAGCAGGGAGTCCGCGAAGCGATGCTGCGCGCGCCCGGCACGGCGGGCACGGAGACGCAGATCCAGCTGCTGGCCCCGCTGCGCGACGACTCGGCGATCGGCAAGTTCCTCGCGAAGAGCGGCCCCGGGCTGCAGCAGCTGGCGTACCGCGTGTCCGATGTGGACGCGGCAGCGGCGGCCCTGCGCGGCCAGGGTCTGCGCCTGCTGTACGAGGAGGCGAAGCGCGGCACGTCCAACAGCCGGGTGAACTTCGTCCACCCGAAGGACGCGGGCGGCGTCCTCGTGGAGCTGGTGGAACCGGCCAAGGACGGCGCCGCGCACTGAGCGCCGACGCCCAATCCTGACCGGCACCACAGGGTCAACGCGGAAGCCACTGTGCGCAACAAGAGCCGCGAAGCAAGGGCGGTGCGGCTCCGCGTAGCCGACGCCGCTGCGGTAAGCGGGGCGGGGCGGGGCGGGGCGGGGCGGGGCGGGGCGGGGCGGGGCGGGGCGGGGCGGGGCGGGGCGGGGCGGGGCGGGGCGGGGCGGGGAAAGCCTGACCCGCATCGGCCGGCGGCGTCCAGCCCGGCTTGTCACCGTCACCTGCGGGCTGGGTCCCCTGCGGCGCCGGGTCCTCCGGCCCTAGGTGTGATGTCCAGGGACGTTGTCCCGAGTTGAGGTGACCAGCGGCGGCCTGTCGTGCTGACAGGTGAAGGCCTCCGGATGTGAAGTGGAGCTGTGTAGGAACCACATCACCGCCCGGAGGCCTTCGTGTCCCACCCTAACGCCACCCTCACCCCACGCACCCGACTACGGCTCGCCCGCCTGATCGTCGAACACGGCTGGACCTGCACCGCAGCAGCGAAGATGTTCATGGTCGCGGCCAACACTGCCCGCAAGTGGGCCGAGCGCTACCGCACCGAGGGCCTGGCCGGGATGGCCGATCGCAGCTCGCGTCCGCACCACAGCCCGACCCGCACACGCGAGCCGGTGGTACGGCAGATCGTGCGGCTGCGGTGGCGGCACCGACTGGGCCCAGTCCAGATCGCCGGCCGCCTCGGCCTGCCCGCCTCGACCGTGCACGCGGTGCTGGTGCGTTGCCGGATCAACCGGTTGTCCCGGATAGACCGGGTCACCGGTGAACCGCTGCGCCGCTACGAACACGACCATCCCGGTTCGCTGATCCATGTCGATGTCACCAAGTTCGGCAACATCCCCGACGGCGGCGGACACCGCTACCTCGGCCGGCAGCAGGGAGCCCGCAACAAACGCGCCACTCCCGGCTTGCCCCGCAACGCCTACCGCAATCCCCGCACCGGCACCGCCTTCGTCCACACCGTCATCGACGATCATTCCCGGGTCGCTTACGCCGAGATCCACGCCGATGAGACCGCCGCCACCGCCACTGCGGTCCTGCACCGGGCGGTGGGCTGGTTCGCCGACCGCGGCGTCATCGTCGAACGCGTGCTCTCGGACAACGGTTCCGCCTACCGCTCTCATGCTTGGCGTGACACCTGCGCCGAGCTGCAGATCACTGCGAAACGGACCCGGCCTTACCGGCCGCAGACCAACGGCAAGATCGAGCGGTTTCACCGCACGCTGGCCGAGGGCTGGGCCTACGCCCGCTTCTATCCCTCGGAAACCCTGCGGCGGGCGGCGTTACCGGGGTGGCTGCACTTCTACAATCATCACCGACCCCACAGCTCAACCGGCGGCAAGCCGCCGGTCACCCGGCTGACCAACCTCCCCGGACATCACACCTAGGCGGGCGCGGCCTTGGCGGCGAGCGACTCCGCGATGAAGGTGAGCTCGCCGTCGAACTCGGCGGGGAGGTCGTCCTCCGAATGGCGGGCCGTCGCGTGCCGGTGGCTGACCGCGCGGGCGAGCAGGCCCGACGCGCGGTCGACGTCGGCGCTCGGCAAGTGGCCGCCGGTGGCCGCCAGGATCACCGAACGGACCTGGCGCACCAGCGCCTGGAAGCGCTCGTGGAGGGCGTCGCGGACGGCGTGGTGGGTGTCGGCCTCGCGCCACAGCAGGTGCGAGAGCCCGAGCGACCGGCTGAAGCGGCGGTCCAGTTCGCGGACGAGCCGGCGCAGGCTGCCCGCCAGGTCGCCGGGGACGACGACCGCGGCCGGTTCGATGCGCTCGTCGGGCAGCCGCTCGACGAGGGCGGTGAGCAGGTCCGCCTTATGCCGGAAGTAGTAGTGCACCAGGCCCTTCGGCACCCCGGCCCGCTCCGCGACGCGGGAGGTCGGGGTGGCGTCGAAGCCGGATTCGGCGAAGAGCACCTCGGCGGCGCAGAGAATGCGCTCTTTCGCCGAATCCTCGGTCATTCCGGTGCCTCCTGGTCGTTCGGTGCGGCCGTGTGGTGCCAGTCGTGCGGCCAGCCAATCAGTGACGGCCAGCCGGTCGTGCAGCCGACCGGTCAGTGCCGGCCGGCCAAGTCGGTCAGTGCCAGCCGACCGACCGTGCAGCGCCAGCCTGCCGTGCAGCGCCGGCCGGTCGGTCAAGGCCAGCCGGTCGGTCAAGGCAGCCGGTCAAGGCCAGCCGACCGGCCGTGCAGCCGGGTGATCAGTGCCCGCGGCTCAGTGCTGGCCCGCCGTGCGGTGCGCGGCGTTCGCGACCGGCATCGCCGCCGCGCCCGCGATGACCGTCAGTACCCCGGCGATCCAGGACGTCCAGGACGCGCCGTTGAGCTCGGTGTACTCCAGCACCCACGGCGCGATGAAGAACAGCACGCCGAGGGCGATCTGGATGCCCTCGCCGTAGACGAGGCCGGGCTTCGCTAGCGAGACCAGGCCGTCGAGTGCGATCAGTGCTCCCAGGACGACCATCGTCCACATCACGGTCGCGTCCGTGCTCAGCCAAAGGGGTGAAAGAGCGGCGACGACCCCGATGACGACCTCGGCCCAGTCGTGAGGCCGGGTCCACGCGCGCGTGGTGACTTCACTCATCCGTGCTCACCTCCGTAGGTGATCCTGCTGGTCGGGTGGGTATTCCCTCGATCGATCATCCGGTTTGACTGGCCGGCCGGTCAAGATTGATCGGTCACAGTTGGAGGTGTAATCGTGCTGCTCGTCTCGTACAGTTGTGGACGCGAGTTACCGGCGAGTAATTTCTGCCGCCAACGCCGTTGACCCCCATCTCCGCGGAGGAACCGATGACGCAGCTCGGCGAGATCCAGCAGGCCATCCTGAACGGCGAGTCGGCCGCGGTCGGCTCGTTGCCCGTGCCGGAGACCTACCGGGGCGTGACCGTCCACGCGGACGAGGTCGACATGTTCGAGGGCCTCGAGAGCCGGGACAAGGACCCGCGCAAGTCGCTGCACGTGGACGAAGTGCCCGTCCCGGAGCTGGGCCCCGGCGAGGCCCTGGTCGCGGTGATGGCGAGCGCCATCAACTACAACACCGTGTGGACGTCGATCTTCGAGCCGATCCCCACGTTCAAGTTCCTGAAGAAGTACGGCAAGCTCTCGCCGCTGGCGAAGCGGCACGACCTGCCCTACCACGTGGTCGGCTCGGACCTGTCCGGTGTCGTGCTGCGCACCGGGGTCGGCGTGCACACCTGGAAGCCCGGCGACGAGGTGGTCGCGCACTGCCTGAACGTCGAGCTCGAGAGCCCGGACGGGCACAACGACACGATGCTCGACACCGAGCAGCGGATCTGGGGCTTCGAGACGAACTTCGGCGGCCTCGCCGAGGTCGCGCTGGTCAAGGCGAACCAGCTGATGCCGAAGCCGGACCACCTCACCTGGGAGGAGGCCGCCTCCCCCGGGCTGGTCAACTCCACCGCCTACCGCCAGCTCGTCTCGCGCAACGGCGCGGACATGAAGCAGGGTGACGTCGTCCTGATCTGGGGCGCTTCGGGCGGCCTCGGCTCCTACGCGACGCAGTACGCGCTGAACGGCGGCGCCCTCCCGGTGTGCGTCGTGTCCAGCCCGGAGAAGGCCGCGATCTGCCGGAAGCTCGGCGCCGAGCTGATCATCGACCGCAGCGCCGAGGCCTACAAGTTCTGGAAGAGCGACACCGAGCAGGACCCGAAGGAGTGGCAGCGGTTCGGCGCGAAGATCCGCGAGCTGACCGGCGGCGAGGACCCCGACATCGTGTTCGAGCACCCGGGCCGGGAGACGTTCGGCGCGTCCGTCTACGCCGCGCGCAAGGGCGGCACGATCGTCACCTGCGCGTCCACCTCGGGCTACATGCACCAGTACGACAACCGCTACCTGTGGATGAACCTGAAGCGGATCGTCGGCTCCCACTTCGCGAACTACCGCGAGTCCTGGGAGGCGAACCGGCTGATCGCGAAGGGGCTGATCCACCCGACGCTGTCGAAGACGTACTCGCTCGAAGAGACCGGGCAGGCCGCGCTGGACGTCCACCGCAACGCGCACCAGGGCAAGGTCGGCGTGCTCGCGCTCGCGCCGCAGGAAGGCCTCGGCGTCCGCGACGAGGAGAAGCGCGCGAAGCACCTCGAAGGGATCAACGCGTTCCGCGGCGCCTGAGCCGCGAGGACCAGCCGGATCCGGGTGTCGGGAACCGCCCGGATCCGGTCCGATCCGGCAAGATCCTTTCGCCGCATCAGACGCCACTTTCGGCGCAGGCCCCGGGTGCTCACCCTTTGGTGACCCGGCTGCGACTACGGTAGGCGCATGAGCCTTGGCGATGAACGGGAGCTTGTGCCGCTGGGAGCCGGCTTCGACGTGGCGAAGCGCGGGTACAGCCGAGCACAGGTCGACGAGCACCTCGAACGGCTGGACGCCGACCTGAAGATGCTCACCGCGGATCGGGACGCCGCCATCGCGCAGGCCGGCGACCTGGCCCGGCAGCTGGAGATCGCGCGCGGCGAGATCGCGGACCTGCGCGGGCAGGTCGACCGGCTGGCCCAGCCGCCCACCAGCGTCGAAGGCCTCTCGGAGCGGCTGCAGCGGATGCTGCGCCTGGCCCAGGACGAGTCCGCGGACACGCGGGCCCGCGCCGAAGCGGAGGCCGGCCACATCCGGGCCAAGGCCGAGACGGACGCGAGCGCCATGCGCGCCCGCTACGAGCAGCTGCTCACCGAGCTCGACCTGCGCCGCAAGGAGATGGAGGCGGAGCACCGCAAGGTGCTCGAGGACGCCCGCGCGCAGGCCAAGGAGATCACCGACAAGGCCGAGGCCGAGCGCACGAAGCTCGACACCGAGTCGTCGGACCGGCGCACGAAGGTCGAAGAGGACTTCGAGATCGCGATGGCTTCGCGCCGCACCGAGGCGATGCGGGTGCTGGCCGAGCAGGAAGCCGCGAGCAAGGCCGAGGCCGCGCGCCGCGTGCAGGAGGCGACCCAGGACGCCGCCGACATCCGCGCGAAGATCCTCGAGGAGGAGAACGCCACCAAGGCCGAGGTCGAGCGTCGGCAGCGGGAGTCGGTCGCGGACGCGAACAAGCGCCGTCAGGATTCGATCAACGAGGCCAACGCCCGGCTCGCCGAAGCCGCGGACGAGGCGCGGCGCCGCGTCTCGACGGCGACCGAAGAGTCGAACCGGCGGATCACCCAGGCGAACGAGCGCGTCGACTCGCTGCGCAAGGTGCGCGGCGGGCTGGCCGAGCAGGTGCGCGCGGCGCGGGCGGTGCTCGCCGAGGCACACACCGTCCTCGGCGACGAGGTGAAGGTGCCCGCGGAGATCACGACCGATCTGAAGGCGGCCGACCTGAAATCGGACGCGCCGGCGGCCGAATCCGACACCGGGAAAACGAAGCCGGTGAACGACGTCGAAGAGACCATCCGGATCCGGGCCTCCGACGTCCCGAAGCCACCGGCGGCCTCCAAGCAGGCGGCGAAAGCCACTCCCAAGCCCACGCCGAAGCCCAGTCCGCGGCCAAGCGGAGCGCGGAAAGCGACTGGCGAGTAACCTTCGACCCGACACGAGCTCGGACGAGCCCGCGCGGTCGACGCCGACCGCCATCGTCCCTGCTCACGCGGGATCACCTGGAGGTTTTGCGCATGGGTGCGGCATATCGGACCGTGGTGGTGGGCACGGACGGCTCGGAGTCCTCGTTCGCGGCGGTGGACCGCGCGGCGGCGGTGGCCGGCGACGCGGGGGCGACGCTCGTCATCACGTGCGCGTTCTACCCGGCCAGCAAGACCGACATCGACAAGGCCCAGGACGTCCTGGGTGACGAGGCCTACCAGGTCGTCGGCTCAGCGCCGGCCGAGGACACACTGCAGTCCGCGCGGGACCGCGCGGTGCGCGCCGGCGCCGAGAAGATCGACACGGTCGCGGTGAAGGGCGACCCGGTCGACTCGCTGCGCAAGGTGGTGCACGAGCGCGAGGCGGACCTGCTGGTCGTCGGCAACCGCGGGCTGAACACGATCGCGGGCCGGATCCTGGGCTCGGTGCCGTCGGAGGTGGCGCGCAAGTCCGGCGTGGACGTGCTGATCGTCCACACGACCTGACCGTGCCTGATTCGAGTGAGGAACTTCAGCAGCGGCTCGAGCGGATCCTGCTCGGCGGCCGGCGGAAGTACACCCGGCTCGAAGTAGCCGAAAAGGCCGGCGTGCCCGACGATCGGTCGCGCCGGCTTTGGCGTGCGCTGGGGTTCGCGACCGTCCCCGACGACGAGGTGGTCTTCACCGACGCCGACGTCGACGCCATGCGGACGGCCGATCAGCTGGTGCAGTCGGGCTTGATCGACCCGAGCATCGAGGTGGCGGTGACGCGCGCGCTCGGCCAGCACCTGTCGCGGCTGGCCGAGTGGCAGGTCGACATGCTGTTCGAGCTGATCAAGGAGCAGCCCGAGCTCGGTCGCAGCGAGCGGCAGGTGGCGCGGCTCGTCGACCGGCTGCTGCCGGAGCTCGAGCAGGTGCAGAACTTCGTCTGGCGCCGGCACCTGGCGGCGTACGCCGGGCGGGCGTTCGCGGCGCCGGATGAGAACCTCGAGACGCGCACGCAGGTGGTCGGGTTCGTCGACATGGTCGGCTACACGCGCCTGACGCGCCAGATCGACGAGGACGAGCTGAGCCGCGTGCTCGACGCGTTCGAGCTGCTGGCGACGGAGACGATCGCCGACCACCACGGCCGCGTGGTGAAGATGATCGGCGACGAGGTCCTGTTCGTCGCCGACTCGGCGGTGGCCGCGGCGGAGATCGCGCTGGCCCTGACCGAGCGGACGTCGGCGGACGAGAGCATCCCGGCGGTTCGCGCGGGCATGGCGTCCGGCCGGGTCTTGAACCGCTTCGGCGACGTCTACGGCTCGGTGGTCAACCTGGCGGCCCGCCTGACGTCGGTGGCCCGCCCGGGCACGATCCTGATCGACCGCGAGCTGGCCACCGAGCTGGCGGAAGAACCGGCGTACGAGCTGCGCCAGCGCCGCCCGGTGACGGTCCGCGGCTACAACCGCCTCCGCCCATCGGCGCTGCGCCGGGCGCGCGCGGTCCCGACGGGTGTCTTCGCAAGCTCACAGCAGCTGGCGGCGGAGATGATGGGCCTCACGGAGCCGAACCCCGCGGAAGACGAGCCCGCGCTTCTCGGCGAGGACACCGCCGAGACACCCCGCGCACGCCGCCGTCGCCGCAGGCGCATGCTCTGATTCGCGCCGGCACCGGCCGAAAACACCCCTGCCACTCCCGGACAAGCACCCGCCGGTTCGAGCGTTCCCGAGCGGCCAACACGGCCACGGGAACGGCCAACACACTGCCCGCAGTAGCCAACACGGCACGCGGCGCCCGTCGGCGAACCAGCCTGTCGGCGTGTTGGCCGTTCCGGTCGCTGTCTTGGCTGCTCCGGTTGCCGCGTTGGCCGTTGCCGTCAGCGCGTTGGCCGTCGCCGTCCGTGTGTTGGGCGGAACGGCCTCGCCGTGCTCGCTCGGGCGATGACTTCGCCGAAACTCCCCCGCCACTCCCAGGGGGGGCGTCCCCAGGTCCAGTCTAGTGGCGACCACCGTCCGGACCTCGGGAAACGGGCCTGGTCGGCGAAGTTGCCCACAAGTCGGTGGGCCTGTGGACAACCCGCGAAAGGGTCAGGCGTCGTAGTCGACTGTCACCGTCTCCGAGACCGGGTACGACTGGCACGTCAGGACGAAGCCCGCCGCCACCTCCGCCTCTTCCAGGGCGAAGTTGCGGCGCAGGTCCACCTTGCCCTCCGTGACGCGTGCTCGGCACGTGCCGCACACGCCGCCCTTGCAAGCGAACGGCAGGTCCGGGCGGAACTTCTGGGCGCCGTCCAGGACCGATGACGACCTGGGCAGCGTCATCGACGACGAGCGGCCGTCCAGGACGACTCGGACTTCCGAGGACGCTCCCGCCACCGTCGGATCGATGTGGGTCACCGGTTCCGGCGGGGTGTCGACGTAGAACAGCTCCTGGTGGATGCGTGCGCGGGGCACGTCCAGGGAAACCAGCAGCTCCTGCGCGCCCGTCACCATCTCGAACGGGCCGCACAGCCACCAATGGTCCACTTCGGACACCGAAACCAGCGAGGAGAACAGCTGCCGCAGCTTCGGGACGTCCAAGCGGCCGGTGAACAGTTCCGCTTCGCGCGGCTCGCGGGACAGGACGTGGATCAGCTCCAAGCGGGACGGTGCGCGGTCCTTCAGGTCCGCCAGCTCGTCCGCGAACATCACCGTGTCCGTGCGGCGATTTCCGTACAGCACCGTCACCGTCGCGTCCGGCGTGGCCAGCAGCGACGACACGATCGACAGCACCGGCGTGATGCCCGAGCCCGCCGCGATCAGGACGTGGTGGCCACCTTCGGAAAGGTCCGGGGTGAACGAACCCGTGGGCGGGGCGACCTCGATCGTGTCGCCCGCGCGGACGTCGTTCAGCAGCCACGACGAGAACAGGCCGCCCGGGACCAGGCGGACGCCCACTCGCGGTGCCGTGCCCGCCGCCGCGCAGATCGAGTACGAACGGCGCTCGTCGCGGCCGTCGACCGAGCGCCGCAACGTCAGGGACTGGCCCGGCTTGAAGTCGAAGTCCTGGGCCAGCGCGGACGGCACGTCGAACGTGACGGCGACCGCGTCGTCGCACAGCCGCGCGATGCCCGCGACCTTCAAGGGGTGGAACGCCACTAGATCTCCTTGACGTGCTCGAAAGGCTCCTGACACGACCGGCAGCGCCGCAGCGCCTTGCACGCCGTCGCGCCGAAGCGGGACTGCTCCTCGGTGTCCGCGGACCCGCACAGCGGGCACGGCACCGCCGTCACCGGCGCCGACAGCGTCAGCGGGATCGGGCCCGACCGCCGCGGTGCCGCGCCCGGCGGGGCGATGCCGGCCTCGGCCAGCTTGCGACGGCCTTCCGACGTGATCCAGTCCGACGTCCACGACGGCGACAGCTGGGTCCGGATCTCGACGTCCGCGTAGCCCGCGCCGACCAGCGCGTGCTCCAGGTCGTCGCGCATGGTGTCCATCGCCGGGCAGCCGGTGTACGTCGGCGTGATCGCGACGACCACGCGACCGTCCACTTCGGACACCGAGCGCAGCACGCCCAGGTCGGCCAGCGTCAGCATCGGCAGCTCGGGATCGGTGACCGTCGCGGCGACCAGAGAAGCGGTCACCATTTCGCGTCCGGCATCGCCCGGGCCACGCTCTGCAGCTCCGCCAGCAGGAACCCCATCTGCTCGGTGTGGACGCCGTCGCGGCCCGTCCGGCCGGACACACCGGCGAGCTCTCCGGACGAAGGCCGGGTAAGAGTCGCCGCGGAAAGCACCTGGTCCAGGACCGCATCGAACTCCGGGCGCAGCGAAGCCGCGTCCACCAGCTCCACCGGATGCGTCCGGAACAGCTCGCCGACGTACGGCCACACCGCGTCGAGCCCCTCCTGCATCCGCTCGTGCGACAGCGGCGTGCCGTCGCCGAGCCGGACCAGCCACTGCGCCGCGTAGTCGCGGTGGTAGGTGACTTCCTTGACGCCCTTGTCCGCGATCGCCGCCAGGACCGGGTCCACCGACGTCACCAGCCGCTGCAGCAGTGCGAGGCGCCACGTCGAGAACACGAACAGCCGCGCGATGAGGTGCCCGAAGTGCTCGCCGCCCAGCTCCGCGAGCCGGACGTTGCGGAACTCGTTCTCCACACGGTCGAACGCGAACGAGTCCTCCGAACGCGAAGAACCGTCGGCCTTGCCGGCGCGCGCCAGCAGCAGCCGCGCCTGGCCGAGCAGGTCGAGGCCGATGTTCGCGATCGCGACCTCGTCCTCCAGCTCGGGCGCGTTCGTGCACCACTCCTGCAGCCGGTGGGAGAAGATCAGCGCGTCGTCGCCCAGCATCAGGCAGTACGCCGCGAGCGCGGTACCGTCCACACCGGACGGCACCGAAGTGTCCACTCCGGACAGCGGGTCCTCGAAGCCGGTGCCGAACGCCCAGCGGGCGTCGTTCTCCTCGGTCAGCGACTCGTAGACGTTGTCGAAACTCATATGTGCGGCACCTCCTCGGGGATGTCGTAGAACGTCGGGTGCCGGTAGACCTTGTCGCCGCTCGGCGCGAAGAACGGGTCCTTCTCGTCCGGCGAGGACGCCGTGATGTCCGACGCGCGCACGACCCAGATCGACACGCCTTCGTTGCGCCGCGTGTACAGGTCCCGCGCGTGGTGCAGCGCCATCTCGTCGTCGGCCGCGTGCAGCGAGCCGACGTGCACGTGGTTCAGCCCGCGCTTGCCCCGGACGAACACCTCGTACAACGGCCAATCGTGCTTGACCGGGCCGGGCGCGGCGGGGACACCCTCCAGCGGGACGGCCCCGTGGCCGCCTTCGGCAGTCAGGTCGCTCACTTGCGCTCCTCTTTCTTCGCCGCGTGCGCCACGGCGGCTTCGCGAACCCACGCGCCGTCGTCGTGCGCGCGACGCCGGTGGGCGACGCGCGACGCGTTGCACGGGCCGTTGCCCTTCAACACGTTCTTGAACTCGTCCCAGTCGACCGCACCGAAGTCGTAGTGCTCACGAGAAGCGTTCCACTTGAGATCGGCGTCCGGGAACGTGACACCGAGCGCGGCCGCCTGCGGCACCGACATGTCGACGAAGCGCTGCCGCAGCTCGTCGTTGGTGTGGCGCTTGACCTTCCACGCCATCGACTGCGCGGTGTTCGGCGAGTCGGCGTCGGGTGGCCCGAACATCATCAGCGACGGCCACCACCAGCGGTTCACGGCCTCCTGGACCATGTCCCGCTGCTGCTGGGTGCCCTTCATCATCGTCATCAGCAGCTCGTAGCCCTGCCGCTGGTGGAAGGACTCCTCCTTGCAGATGCGGATCATCGCCCGCGCGTACGGCCCGTAGGAGCTGCGGCACAGCGGCACCTGGTTGCAGATCGCCGCGCCGTCGACCAGCCAGCCGATCACGCCGACGTCGGCGAAGGTCAGCGTCGGGTAGTTGAAGATCGACGAGTACTTCTGCTTGCCCGTGATCAGCTTGTCGGTCAGGTCCGCGCGGTCGGCGCCCAGCGTCGCCGCGGCCGAGTACAGGTAGAGCCCGTGGCCGGCCTCGTCCTGCACCTTGGCGAGCAGGATCGCCTTGCGCCGCAACGACGGCGCGCGCGTGATCCAGTTGCCCTCGGGCTGCATGCCGATGATCTCGGAGTGCGCGTGCTGCGCGATCTGCCGGATCATCGTCTTGCGGTAGCCCTCGGGCACCCAGTCGCGCGGCTCGATCCGCTGGTCGCGCTCGATGGTGTGCTCGAAGAGCTCCTCGAGTTCGGTCTCAGGCAAAGTGGCGGTCACGGCTGCTCCTTCGACACGAGGGTCAGGACGTCGTACTTCGCGACCGAGTCGCCGTCGGAGTTGGTCACGTCGGCGTCCCACCGGACCTCGCCGTACTCCTGGTCGATGCGCGGCGTGATCTGCTTGGCGGTGAGGGTCACGGTCAGCGCGTCGTCCACCTTGACCGGCGTCAGGAACCGCAGGTTCTCCAGGCCGTAGTTGGCCAGCACCGGGCCGGGCTCGGGCGAGACGAACAACCCCGCCGCGAACGAGACGACCAGGTAGCCGTGCGCGACGATCCCGCCGAACAGCGGGTTCGCGGCCGCGGCCTCGGGGTCGGTGTGCGCGTAGAACGTGTCGCCGGTGAACTCGGCGAAGTGGTCGACGTCGGACTGCAGGACCGTGCGCGGCCCGGCGACGACGGAGTCGCCGATCTTCAGCTCGGCCAGGGACTTGCGGAACGGGTGGACGTCGCTCTCGGTGCGCGGCGCGCCCGTGACCCACCGGCCGGTGACGGCCGACAGCACCGCGGGCGAGCCCTGCACGGCCGTGCGCTGCATGTGGTGCAGCACGCCGCGGATCCCGCCCATTTCCTCGCCACCGCCCGCGCGGCCGGGGCCGCCGTGCACCAGCTGCGGCATCGGCGAGCCGTGGCCGGTCGATTCCTTGGCGTCGTCGGCGTCCAGCACCAGCAGGCGGCCGTGGTAGGCCGCCGCGCCGAGGACGACCTCGCGGACGAACTCCTTGTCGGCGCTGACGATCGAGCCGGCCAGGCTGCCGCCGCCGCGCGCCGCCAGCTCGATGACCTGCTCGGTGGAGGTGTAGGGCAGCAGCGTCGAGACCGGGCCGAACGCCTCGACCTCGTGCGGTTCGGAGCGCTCCGGGTCGGCCTTGAGCAGCACCGGCGAGAGGAACGCGCCGCGCTCGGCGTCCGCGTCGACGACCTCGACCTTCTCCGGGTCGCCGAACACGATGCTGCCGGCGTCGAGCAGGGCCTTCAGCGAGCGCCGGACCTCTTCGCGCTGCTCCAGGCTGGCCAGCGCGCCCATCCGGACACCCTCGGCGGTCGGGTTGCCGACCGTCACCTTCGCGAGCCGCGCGGACGCCGCCGCGGCGACGTCATCGAGCAGCGAAGCCGGGACGAACGCGCGGCGGATCGCCGTGCACTTCTGCCCCGCCTTGACCGTCATCTCCGAGGTCAGCTGCTTGACGTAGAGGTCGAACTCCGTCGTCCCGGGGCGCGCGTCCGGGCCGAGGATCGAGCAGTTCAGCGAGTCGGCCTCGGCGTTGAAGCGGACGGCGTTGCGGATGATCGCCGGGTGCGCGCGCAGCTTCTGCGCGGTGGACGCCGAGCCGGTGAACGACACCAGGTCCTGCGCGGTCACGTGGTCGAGCAGGTCGCCGACGCTGCCCGCGACGAACTGCAGCGATCCTTCGGGCAGGATCCCCGACTCGATGATCAGCTCGACCAGGCGGGCCGTGAGGTAGGCCGTCTGGCTGGCGGGCTTGACCAGGCTCGAGACGCCGGCCAGGAACGCCGGGGCGAACTTCTCCAGCGGCCCCCACACCGGGAAGTTGAACGCGTTGATCTGGACGGCGACGCCTCGCAGCGGCGTTGCGATGTGCTGGGCGACGAACGTGCCGCCCTTGCTCAGCGGCTCGACGTTGCCCTCGACGTAGACGGTGTCGTTCGGCAGCTCGCGCTTGCCCTTGGAGGCGTAGCTGAACAGGACGCCGATGCCGCCGTCGATGTCGAACTTGGAGTCACCCAGCGTCGAGCCGGTCTTCGCGGAGAGTGCGTACAGCTCCTCGCGGTGCTCGCGCAGGTGCGAGGCCAGTGCCTTGAGCAGCGCCGACCGCTGGTGGAACGTCAGCTCGCGCAGCGCCGGGCCGCCGACCCGCCGGCCGTACTCGAGCGCGCCCGCGAAGTCGACGCCCGCCGAGGAGACGCGGGCGACCTCCTCGCCGGTCGTGGCGTCGTGCAGCGGGGCACCGTCTTCCGCCGCCGTGTGCCACTCGCCCGAGACGTAGCTGCGCAGCAAACCCATCGAGTCCGACCTCTCCACCGAATTACCTACCGGACGTTCAGTAATTCCATCGTAGCCGCTGGCCGCCGAGATCGGAAGGCCCCGGCGCTTGACACCGGCCCGGACCTCTGCCTTTACTGAGGCGCACCACCGGATGACCGTCCATTCGGTCAGTCCATCCATGCCCCCGCCGCCGCCCTCAGCGGAGGCGCTCCGCGCCGCAGGGCCTGTTCAACGGAGAGTGCATGACCAACGCCGCGCACACCATGTTCGCCGCGGACGAGGCGTCCCGCGCGCTGGGCATCACCCTCGTCGAGGCGGGCGACGGGCGCGCGGTCGCGACCATGACGATCACCCGGTCCATGGTCAACGGGCACGACATCGCGCACGGCGGGTACGTCTTCTTGCTCGCCGACACGGCCTTCGCCTGCGCGTGCAACACCCACGGCCCGGTCACCGTCGCCGCCGGTGCGGAAATCTCGTTCGTCGCCGCCGGCCGGCTCGGCGACCACCTCGTCGCGACGGCCACCGAGCGCACCAGCTACGGCCGCAACGGCATCTACGACGTCACGGTGCAGCGGGAGACCCCCGCGGGGCCCGAGATCGTCGCCGAATTCCGCGGCCGCAGCCGCGTCATCTCCGGGAAACGGGACCAAGCATGATCGAGGCGAACCTCTCCGCCGACGAGCTGGCCGCGCTGCAGCTCGAGCGTCTGCAGTGGACACTCCGGCACGCCTACACGAATGTGCCGGCGTACACGAAGAAGTTCGACGACGCGGGTGTGCACCCGGACGACTGCAAGGAGCTCGCCGACCTGGCGAAGTTCCCGTTCACCACCAAGCAGGACCTGCGCGAGAACTACCCGTTCGGGATGTTCGCCGTGCCGCAGGAGCAGGTGCGGCGCATCCACGCCTCCAGCGGCACGACCGGCAAGGCCACCGTCGTCGGCTACACCGAGCAGGACATCGACACCTGGGCCACGGTGATGGCCCGGTCGATCCACGCGGCGGGCGGACGGCCGGGCCACAAGCTGCACAACGCGTACGGCTACGGCCTGTTCACCGGTGGTCTCGGCGCGCACTACGGCGCGGAAAAGCTGGGCTGCACGGTGATCCCGGCGTCCGGCGGGATGACGGCGCGGCAGGTGCAGCTGATCACCGACTTCCGGCCCGAGATCATCATGGTGACGCCGTCGTACATGCTGACGCTGCTCGACGAGTTCGAGCGCCAGGGTGTCGACCCGCGCGCGAGCTCGTTGCAGGTCGGCATCTTCGGCGCCGAGCCGTGGACCGAGCAGATGCGCTCGGAGATCGAAGAGCGGTTCGCGATCGACGCGGTGGACATCTACGGGCTGTCCGAGGTGATGGGCCCGGGTGTCGCGCAGGAGTGCGTCGAGACGAAGGACGGCCTGCACATCTGGGAGGACCACTTCTTCCCCGAGGTGATCGACCCCTTCGACGAGCACGTGCTGGGCGGCGGCGAGACCGGCGAGCTGGTGTTCACGTCGCTGACCAAGCAGGCGCTGCCGATCATCCGCTACCGCACGCGCGACCTGACGGCGTTGAACCCGGGCACGGCGCGCCCGGCGTTCCGGCGGATGGACAAGGTGACCGGCCGCACCGACGACCTGATCATCCTGCGCGGCGTCAACGTCTTCCCGACGCAGATCGAGGAGATCGTGCTGCGGATGGCTTCCCTCAGCCCGCACTTCCAGCTCGTCCGGTCGACGCGCGGCCGGCTCGACCACCTCACCGTGCTGGTCGAGGCGCGTCACGACGCCGTCGCCGAGGACCGGGTGCGCGCCGCCGCCGAGCTGGTCACCGGCGTCAAGGACGGCGTGGGCGTGACGGTGTCGGTGGACGTCGTCGACCCGGACACCCTCGAGCGGTCGATGGGCAAGATGCGGCGGATCGTCGACCAGCGGGACAAGACGTGACGGCACCTCGGCGCGGGCGCCCCGGGTACGACCTCGAATCGCTGCTGCAGGTGGCGGTGAAGCTGTTCAACGAGCGCGGTTACGACGGCACGAGCATGGAGGACCTCTCCCGCAAGCTCGGCATCACGAAGTCGGCGATTTACCACCACGTGCCCAGCAAGGAAGAACTGCTGCGGCTCTCGGTCGACCGGGCCCTGGACGGCTTGTTCGCCGTCGCCGAGGAAACCGCGCGGCTCGACGGGCGGGCGATCGACCGGCTGGAGCACCTCGTGCGCGGCAGTGTGCTGGTGCTGGCCGACCGGCTGCCGTTCGTCACGCTGCTGCTGCGCGTCCGGGGCAACACGAAGGTGGAGCGCGCCGCGCTGGCCCGCCGGCGCGAATTCGACCTGCTGGTGACGGACCTGGTGAAGCAGGCCGAAGCCGAGGGTGACATCCGCCCGGACGTCGACCCGGCGGTGACCGCGCGGCTGATCTTCGGCATGGTCAACTCGCTGATCGAGTGGTACCGGCCGCGGCGCGGCTCGTCGGCGGCGGAAGTGGCCGACACCGTCTGCAAAGTGGCGTTCGAAGGGCTGCGCACGCCGTCGTAGGTCAGTCGCGGGCATTCGGGGGCGGGCGCCCCGCTTGCCAAAGGAGCGCGTCGCGCAACTGCTCGATGAGTTCTTCGTCGTCCGATTCGGAAGGATCGGCGCCGAGCGGGATCCAGCGCTCGGAAACCTTCTCCCCCTCGTCGAAGCTCGTGATCACGATTCCGGAGTACGACAAGGACTCCTCGTCCGCGCAGTCGCCGTCCGGGACCGGTTCGTCGGCTTCGAAGGCGTCGTCGAAGCTGACGTGACGATGCTGCAGGCGGACGCTCACCCAGCGTCCCGCCGGCCGGATCGGCGCGTCGTCTTCGATCATCTGCTCCTACCCCCGGTCACACGGGCCCCCTGCCGTCTCGTCGCGTCCGGGCGCCGGGAAGTTACCGGCGGGTTGTTCCGGTTCCGTAACGACAGCCGTCGACGCGGAAATTCGGTTGCCCGCAACCGGAGTCACTCTCTTGACGAGAAGTCAACTACTTGTTGACAGCGTGCCGTTCCCCGGCGAGGCTGAGCGGATGACCAGCGGAACGCGGCCCCGGCGGCGCCGGCTCGAGCCGGCCGAGCGGCGCGCCGAGATCCTCGCCGCCGCCCGTCGGCTGTTCGGCGCGGGCAGCTACGCGTCGGTGTCCACTTCGGACATCGCCGAGGCGGCCGGGGTGGCGCGCCCGCTGATCAACCACTACTTCGGCGGGAAGCGCGAACTGTACCTGGAAGTGGTGCGGCAGCTGATGATCGTGCCGGCGCCGGTGACCGAGGCGCTGCCGGACACCACGATGGAGGAACGGCTGACGATCGGCGTCGAGCGCTGGATCGACGTCGTGGACCGCAACCGCGACGCCTGGCTGACGGTGATCGGGCCGGAGTCGGCGGGCCGCGACCCGGAGATCGAGCGGATCATGCTGGAGGCCGACGAGATCGCCGCGGACCGCGTGCTCGAAGCCGCGTTGATGACCGACGTGACCGAAGGCCGCGAAGAGCTGCGCGCGATGATCCGGTCGTTCGGCGGGATGCTGCGGGCGGCGTCGCGCGAATGGCTCATCCGCGGCACTTTGGACCGGACGGCGCTGCGGACGTTCCTCACCGATTCGATCCTCAACCTGCTGAAGCTCACCTACCCGGCGGTGCTTGCCGAGCGGCCCGGAACCGGCGCGCGTATGCCGCGGGCGTCATCCCGGTCCAGCGCTTGAACGCGTAGATGAAGCTCGACGCCTCGGCGTAACCGAGCCGGTACGCGACGTCCTCGACGGACAGCACGCCCGTGTCGAGCAGCTCTTCGGCCAGGGCCTGGCGGACTTCGTCGACCAGCGCGCGGTAATTGGTGCCGGCCTCGGCCAGGCGCCTCCGCAGCGTGCGTGTGCTGAGCGTCAGCTGGCGGGCGATTTCGTCCATCCCCGCGTCGACGCCGCCGAGGCGCACCAGGCGTTCGCGGACCTGCTGCGAGATCCCGGAGCGCTGCCGCTTGCGCGTGACGAGGGCCTCGCACTGCGCGGCGCAGAGTGCGACGGTCTGTTCGTTGGCCTGCGGCAGCGGCAGCGCGAGGAACGCCGGGTCGAGCGTGGCGCGGCAGGCGTCGGCGCCGAACCGGGGCTCGACGCCGAACGCCGCCCGGTAGGCGTCCACTGTGGACGCTTCGTGGCGGAAGCTCAGGTCGTCGAAGGCGATCTCGGGCAGCAGGTCGCGCATCACGGCGAAGATCGCGGACAGGTCCCGCAGCACCAGGAACCGGGCGACGTCGACGGGCACGCGGCTGTCGTCGAGCTCGAGGGTGATGCGGTCGCCGTCGGCCACGACGTGCGGGATGCAGAACGCGAAGCTGAGGTCGAAGTAGCGCAGCGCGAACAGCATCGCGTCGCGCAGCGTCGGGCTGCTGATGCAGGCGAACCCGAAGATGCCGAAGGTGGTGACGCGGTAACGGCGCCCGAGCTCGAGTGCCGTGGCGTCCGAACCGTCCAGCGCGGCCAGCGCGCGGACGACGGCCAGCTCCTCGCGCGCGTCGACCTGCGCCGCCGGGTCGGCGAGCAGGTCCGGGGTCACCGACGTCGCGGCCAGCAGCCGGCCGGAGGCCAGACCGCGGTCGGCGGCGAACCGCGTCATCAGCTCGATGCTCGCGGTACCGCGCGGGAAGTCCCAGTCCCCGACGGCGGGGGCGGCGAGCTCGGCCATGGCCGGAAGTATGGATCACGTCCTGCGGCGCAGCTCATCGAGGACCGGAATTGTCCGGGGTGATCGTTAGGGTGACGCCGTGACGACGTTGAGCCGACGGGCGCTGAACCGCGCGACGCTGGAGCGCCAGCTGCTGCTGCGCCACGCGAAGATGTCCGCCCGCGACGCGGTGGAGCACCTGGCCGGGCTGCAGGCGCAAGCGCCGTTCCCGCCGTACTACGCGCTGTGGGCGCGCCTGCACGGCTTCCGGCCCATGGACCTGGCGGAGCTGCTGGAGAGCCGTCAGGTGGTCCGGATCGCGCTGATGCGCGGCACGGTCCACCTGGTGACCGCGGCGGACGCGCTGGCGTGGCGGCCGGTGGTGCAGCTGCTCTACGACCGCGACCTCAAGCAGAACACCCTGCACGCGCAGGCGCTCGCCGGGCTGGACCACGACGTCGTCGCCGCGGCCGCGCGAGAGCTGCTGCTGGACGCGCCGCTGTCGAGCACCGCGCTGGGCGCCGAACTGGCGCGGCGGTGGCCGGACGTCCCGACGGCGTCGCTCACCCACCTGGCCCGCGGCCGGCTGCCGCTGGTGCAGATCCCGCCGCGGGCGATCTGGGGCAAGGCCGGGCAGGCGACGTACGCGTGCCTGGACGAGTGGGTGGCTTCGCCGCTGCCCCCGCCCTCACCGGCCGCCCTGATCGCGCGGTACCTGCGCGCGTTCGGCCCGGCGACGGTCGCGGACGTCCAGACGTGGGCGGGCATCACCCGGCTGGGCGAGGTCGCGGCAGGGATGGACCTGCGCCGCTACCGCGACCCGGACGGCCGCGAGCTGCTGGACCTGCCGGAGCTGACGGTCCCGGAAGAGGACGTCCCCACGCCGGCGCGGCTGCTGGGGCCGTTCGACCAGACGATCCTGTCCTACGCCGACCGCACCCGGGTGATCAGCGACGAGCACCGCAAGCGCGTCATCACCCAGAACGGCCTGGTCAAGGGGACGCTGCTGGCGGGTGGGTACGTGCGCGGGTTCTGGGAGCTGAAGGCCTCCCGCAAGGCCGCCGCGGTGGAGCTGACGCCGTTCGAGAAGCTGCCGAAGCGCGACCTGCAGGCCTTGGAGAGCGCGGCGGCGCGGCTACTGAGCTGGGCGGAACCAGGCGCGGAGACGCGGGAGGTGCGCGTGCTGGCTTGACGCGTCCGCGCGTGGCCGAAAATCTCGATCGCGTGACCGCTCGTGTCCTGTTGTCACAGGCTCCGAGTGGGTAGCTTTCTTCAGCATGACGAGTTCGGCGAAGGGGCCGTCGGTGCTGATCGTGGGCACCGGGTTCGGCGGCATCGGCACGGCGATCGAGCTCAAGCGCGCCGGTCTCACGGACTTCACGATCCTGGAGAGCGCGGCCGAGCCCGGGGGCGTCTGGCGGGACAACACCTACCCGGGTGCCGCCTGCGACATCCCCTCGCCGCTGTACTCCTACTCCTTCGAGCCGAACCCGCGCTGGCCGAAGCGGTTCTCGCACCAGCCGGACATCCTGGCCTACCTGCGCGGCGTCATCGCGAAGTACGGCCTCGAGCCGCACATCCGGTACGGCGCCGAGGTCACCGAGGCCGTGTTCGACGACGGCGTCTGGCGCGTCGTGACCAAGAGCGGCGAGACCTACGAGGCGAACGTCTTCGTCCCGGCCGTCGGGCAGCTGTCGCGGCCGGTCCTGCCCACCATCCCCGGGCGGGACCGGTTCGCGGGAGCCGCGTTCCACTCCGCGCGCTGGGACCACGACGTCGACCTGCGCGGGAAGCGCGTCGCCGTGATCGGGACCGGGGCCAGCGCCGTGCAGTTCGTGCCCGAGGTGCGCAAGCAAGCCGAACGGGTGACCGTCTTCCAGCGGACACCGCCGTACGTCCTGGCGAAGTCGGACCCGGCCTACCGCGGCTGGCAGCACTGGCTGTTCGAGCACCTGCCGCCGACGCAGCTGCTCGGCCGGCTGCGGATCTTCCTGCTCGCCGAGTACGCGACGTACGCGATGACGCGCCACCCTGTGCTGGCGAAGATGTTCGAGCTCCGGACCGCGCAGCTGCGTCGCCGGCACATCAAGGACCCGGCGCTGCGCGCGAAGCTGACACCGGAATATCCCTTGGGCTGCAAGCGGATCCTCTTCACCAACGACTACCTGCCCGCGCTGGCGCAGCCGAACGTCGACGTCGAGACGGCGCGGATCAGCGAGATCACCGAAAAGGGCGTCCGGACCGAAGACGGCGTCGAGCACGAGGTGGACGTCATCGTCTACGGCACCGGGTTCGCCGCGACCGACTTCCTCGCACCGGTCAAGGTGCGCGGGCCGGGCGGGCGGTCGCTGCAGGACGCGTGGTCCGGCGGCGCGCGGGCGTACCTCGGGATCACCGTGCCCGGTTTCCCCAACCTGTTCTGCGTCTACGGGCCGAACACCAACCTCGGCGCCGGGTCCATCATCTACATGCTCGAACGCCAGGCTCGGTATATCCGTCAGGCCGTAGAACGGTTATCCCGACCTGACGTGTCCGCGCTGGACGTCCTGCCGGAGGTCGAGCAGCGATACGACGACGAGGTGCAGGCGCGGCTGGGCCACAGCGTGTGGAGCGCGTGCACGAGCTGGTACCGCCAGGCCGACGGCCGGGTGACGACCAACTGGCCGGGCCTGGTCACCGAGTACGACCGCCGGACCAAGCGGTTCGACGTGGCCGACTACCGGGTGGTGGGCTGATGGACTACGACGTCCTGGTGATCGGCTCGGGCTTCGGCGGCAGCGTCACGGCGTTGCGGCTGACCGAGAAGGGCTACCGCGTCGGCGTACTGGAGACCGGCCGCCGGTTCGCCGACGACGAGTTCGCGAAGACGTCGTGGCGGCTGCGGAAGTACCTGTGGGCGCCGAAACTCGGCTGCTTCGGCATCCAGCGGCTGACGCTGCTGAAGAACACCTTCGTGATGAGCGGCTCGGGCGTCGGCGGCGGTTCGCTGGTGTACGCGAACACGCTGTACGAGCCCCCGGACAAGTTCTACGCCGATCCGCAGTGGGCGCACATCACGGACTGGAAGGACGAGCTCGCGCCGTACTACGACCAGGCGAAGCGGATGCTCGGCGTGGTCGAGAACCCGGCGACGACGGCCGCCGACCGGGTACTGCGGGACGTCGCCGAGGACATGGGCATCGGGCACACGTACCGCCGCACGCCGGTCGGCGTCTACTTCGGACAGTCCGGAGTGGACCCGTTCTTCGGTGGCGCGGGACCTCTGCGTCAGAAGTGCACACTGTGCGGCGAGTGCATGACCGGCTGCCGCGTCGGGGCGAAGAACACGACGGTGAAGAACTACCTCTACCTGGCCGAAAAAGCGGGCACCGTGGTGCATCCGCTGACCACAGCTGTTTCGGTCCGGCCGATCGAGGGCGGCTATGCGGTGGACACCGTCCGCACCGGGCGGTGGTCTCGCCGGACGTTCACCGCGTCACAGGTGGTGTTCTCCGCGGCTTCCCTGGGCACCCAGCGGCTGCTGCACCGCCTGCGCGACAACGGGACCCTGCCGGAGTTGTCGCCGCGCCTCGGGCTGCTCGCCCGCACGAACTCCGAAGCCGTGCTGGCCGCGCGGTCGCTGCGGGACGACACGGATTACACGCGCGGCGTCGCGATCACGTCGTCGATCCACCCGGATGCGGTGACGCACGTCGAGCCGGTGCGGTACGGGCGCGGCAGCAACTTCATGGGCCTGATGACGACGGTGCTGGTCGACGCCCAGACCGGCAAGCGGCGCTGGGTGCTGGGGGCGCGCGAGCTGTGGCGGCAGCGGCGGAACGTCGTCAAGCTGCACAACCCGCGGCGCTGGTCGGAGCGGATGATCGGGCTGCTGGTGATGCAGACGCTCGACAACTCCGTGACGACGTACACGAAACGCGGCCTGTTCGGCCGCCGCATGACGACCAAGCAGGGCGCGGGCGACCCGAGCCCCTCGTGGATCCCGGCGGGCCACGAGGTGACGCGCCGGGTCGCGGAGAAGATCGGCGGCCTCCCGCAGGGCGCGTGGACGGACCTGGCGAACATCCCGATCACGGGCCACTTCATCGGCGGCTGCGCGATCGGGGACTCGCCGGCCACCGGGGTGGTGGATCCGTACCAGCGGCTGTACGGGTACCCGGGCCTGCACGTGGTCGACGGTTCGGCGATCTCGGCGAACCTGGGCGTGAACCCGTCGCTGACCATCACGGCCCAGGCGGAACGGGCAATGGCCTTCTGGCCGAACGCCGGCGAGGCGGACCCCCGGCCCTCGCTGGGAGCGGAGTATCGGCGAGTGGCGGCGGTGGCACCCCGAAAGCCGGCGGTGCCCGCGGAGGCACCTGGCGCGCTAAGGCTGCCAGTCGTGCCCAAGTGAACTGATGGGCCGGTTCACACAGCCACAAGTAGTAGTCAGGAATCAGCCGTAGACCATCGATGATTACCTGACTCGGCGATGATTTGCCTGCGGCGATACCCGCCGATCGACACTCTCAGTAGTCCCGCTCCTGATCCCGTAGTCACCCGGGCGAGTCATTTCCGAATTTCGAGGCAGGACGTACCTGCCACGATGAATCTGCCGTCGGCGACCTGCACGCGCGTCTGCAACAGCTGCCGACCACGCGCGTACTTCCTCGATTGAGGATATCCACGACCAACGAACCGACGTGCGAAGCGGGCGACCGGCCGACTGGAGAACATCGTGACCAGCGCCGATGCCTCCTTTCTGCCATCGGGCGCCAGGTCTCGCGGAGCACATCGAATGATTCGACGATGACTCGGATCAACGAGCGGTACAGGTGCGATCCCGGCGACCTTCCCATTCCGCTCACAATCAGTAGGCAAGCACGCAGCGGACGCCACCCAGAAGAAGTATTGGTAGGGTGCAACATCTTCGCCGGCCCAAACGACTTAGCCAGGACACCGAGAAGACCCCCGGAGGTGATCACCACCGATCGATGGGCATCCGGCTGGTACAGCAGGCGGCGACACGCAGCAGACGATCAAAGGAACAGATTTCATGAGAGTACGGTTCGCCCAAAAAGCAGTAATTCTCAGAGAACGCGAACTGCTCCTGGTGCGAAAGAGCGATTCGGACCCGCACAACCCGAATCTGTGGGAACTACCCGGCGGCGGCCTGCAAGCCGCCGAGACACTGGACGACGCACTGCGCCGCGAGGTCTGGGAGGAGGTCGGACTCAAGGTCACCCCCGGTCGCCTCGTGCACATGTGGGAATGGGACATGCCCATCGGCGGCGAAACGACCAAGGTCGTTGCCGTGGCACGGTTGTGCGATATCGAGTTCGGCACGGTGAGCCGCGAGAACAACGACGCCGAGGATTTCATCTCCGATGTTCGCTGGATTCCCCTTTCCACCGCATCGGACCTACCCTTGATCGCAGATCAGGAATACACGATCAAAGAGGTCGCGAACTCGTTCACATAACCGACTCGAGGGGGAGAAGTTGACTCGCAAGAATCGGATCCTGATCTCCGGTTGGACGGCAGCCGGAAAAACGACTCACGCCCGCCTGGTGGCCGCCGAGCTCGGGTGGACCTATATCGGCATGTCTCACGTCATGAAGGAGTTCACCGCGATAAAAGACCTTCGCGACTGGACACCACAGCAGGACCAGCTTCGACGAAGCGATAGAAGCATCGACCTCAAGGCGGACGACCACCTGCTCGAGGTGGTTTCGAGCAGTTCCTCCATAATCGTGGACGCCTGGCTGCAACCGTGGTTGTACCGATCATCTTCGGCGATCCGGGTCTGGCTCGATTCCAGCAGGTCAGCTCGCGCGAAAAAATGTACCGTATCGTACCTGCGCGATCAGAACCTCATGCCTGAACGACAGGCAGCAAACATAGTGCATGACAAGGACGTCTTCGCACGAGAACAGTTCGCCAGGCTCTACGGCATCCGGTTCGGTTACGACCCTGCACTGTTCGACCTGCGCATCGACAATTCGACCTACATCGCGGATACCTCCATTTCGGCGTCCGACGCCGGGATCAGGGAGTTCCAGCCCGTACTCATGCGACGCCTTGAGTTCCTGCTCGAATCCGCCCGGGGCGGTGAAGAATGATGCGTCACACGGACTGCTTCATCTGCCAGGCAGTCCACAGCCAGGAGAAACGCTGGACTGATCACCCTCTGCTGCTGAAGCACGGACGCGGTTGCGTCCTACCCGGCGTGGGCGCCCTCGTGGCGGGCTACATCCTCGTATCACCCGTGGAACACGTGCCGAACCTGTGCTCCGCGTCGCCGGAGACCGGGTTCGCCGAGTTTCTCGGGCAAGTCCTCGAAAGTCTCGGCAGCCGCTGGGGAGAGGTGACCTACTGGGAACACGGAGGAGTCTCGGCCCCTTCGATCCCCACATCGGCGTGCGTGGATCACGCGCACCTCCACGTAGTACCGGGCTCCTACGACTTGCGACTGCCCACCGGCACGACCGTGTACGCGCCCGACGCCCCGGCAATGCTGGCGGAGCACTCGGCCGAGTGGCGAGGCCGACCTTATCTGATGCTGGGCTCGACCGGGAGCCCGTGTGCACTCGTCGAGGACGTCGGAGTTCCGCAGTACTTTCGGCGCCAGCTCGCCACGGCGATCGGAAAGCCGGACCTGTGGGACTACGCCGCGTTCCCCGGCGAAGCCAATGTCCGAGCCACGTTGACACTGCTTCGCGACTTCACGACCGAGGCAACGGAATGAAGTCGGAGCTCCTCCCCACGACAAAACACTACCGATGCGTCGACGAAGCCCTCGCAGACTCGACGATCTCCGCCATCCGAAGGAAGTTCGATTCGGTTCTCGAGAGCGGCGTACAGCGGCGCGGCCTGCCGGACGACATGCTCGCAGCGGGCCAGTACCTCGACCGCTTCGAATTCGAGCAGCGCGGCCTCTTCGGCACCGCCGCCGCGATTCTCGTGATCAGCAGCACGCCACACGTCGACAACGGCGTCCAGAAGCTTCAGTCGCTGGTGAACTACCTTCGCCACCGCGAGACGCTCGAGCCGAACCTCGCGCAGGATCCGGAAGAGGCGATCGAGACTTCCCGCCGGATAGCCGTGGAAAGACTCGACACCTTCAAGACCGCGGACGTCGTCTTCGCCCTCTCCCGAGTCCCGGTCATCGTGCTCGGACGTGACACCCACCTTCAGGCGCTGATCCAGCGCGTCATCGCCGCGCGCCTGAGCGGAGGAGGATGGGCCACCCGGCTCGACAACACGGGTTCGTTCGATCCGCTGGCGACGGCGCACACCCTGCGAGCCCTGACAGCCGCGTCCGTGCCGGTGAACGAGAACGACGTCGCGGCGCTGCTTCGACATCTCGACTCTTCTTCGATCGACGAGAATCCGTACGCGAGGATATTCGCGTTGACGGTCATCGCCACGATCAGGCTCAAGACCCGACGCGAATTCCTCGAAGAGGAGCACCGCAGGCTGGTCGGCACACTGCGCACCCAGATGTCCTCGCCGGCGGAGGCGAACTACGAGTACACCGCGGGCCGACGGCAGTACTACGTTCGCATACCGTGGCAGCTGTACCTCATCGAGTTGACCTTGCGCCTGTTCCCGTCGACGAAGTTCTTTTCCTTCCTGTGGCAACAGCACCTGCTCATGACGACGAAGATGATCGACTCCCCGACGGGGTTCACCTACCGGTCGTCGGGCGAGGCCCAGTCCACGCGAACACACGGGATCACCTGTGAACTGATGCGGCTGATTTCGGCGAGCTTGGACGCCGCGCCGCGGATGCGTTTTGTCGGCACGACGATCAACACCGCGACCCGGGTCGCCTACTCGCGCGTCACCAACTTCGTCCTGTGGCTGGCCGCGGCGGCGATGATCGGTTACACGGTCCTGACTTGGGCACTGAGCAATCAGCACAGCGTACTGGAACTGGCACCGAACTTTCTGGCGACGATGGTCTTGGTGCTGCTGCAGGTCGCGCTCGCGAGAATTCGCAAGTAACGACACTACTTGCGTTGTGCGAAAACTTTGACAAAGGCCGAATTCCGGCCGTACGCGACCCCCTCGAATTCGGTCACGCGCGCCGGACGAAATCCACTGCCGAGAAGCTCGCGCATGTACCCGGCCGAGAAGAAGTGGCGGACGTGGCCGTCCAGCCGGTACATGTCGTCCTCGATCCTGCTCCCCTTCCCGCACAGCGGGTCGGCGACGGATTTGCACAGCGCGACCAGGCGACCTTCTTCGGCGAGGAGGCGCGCGACCTCGCCGACGAGCTCGCGGGTCACGCTGTCCGGGAAGTAGTGCATCGACAGCCGGGCGTAGACCAGGTCGAAGGACTCGGGACGAAGATCCAGTGGCCGGGAAAAATCGGCCACGCGGAAATCCACACCGACGTCCGCGTGGACACTGGCGGCCCGACGGATCGCGACCGCCGAGAAGTCCAGTGCCAGCACATCGTGTCCTTCGGCGGCCAAATACGCCGCATCCGCTCCTGAACCACAACCGAGTTCGAGCACCCTCGACGGCACCGGGAGCGATCGAGCGGCTTCCATCGCCAACGATGACGGCCCGCCCGGGGTCTTTCCGATCTCGCCCCCGTTGTGCAGGTCGTCCCAATGCCGAATTTGTTCGGTCATCGGGTCCCGCTTCCGGCGGTCAGCTCCGTCGTCACCGCGACGTACGCGCGGATCGCTTCGTTCTCCTCCGCCGCGCGCCAGACCGGGACCGCGATCATCGGCGGGATGTCCGTCACCGGGACCACCGTCAGGCCCGGGAACGGGTAGCGCTCCAGCAGCGACAGCACCGTGATGTGCAGGCCGATTCCGCGCGCCACCAGGGTGAGCATGTCTTCGACGCCGATGCGGGTGCGGCCGATCAGCTGGGGGACGTCGTCCTGGGTGCGGGGGATCGGGCGGCCCGACGGGGTCCTTGGTGGGGCCCACTGGTCGCGGGCCACCGGGTTCAGCGTCTTGCTCGGGTCCAGCAGGCGGTAGTCCGCGATGTCCTCCAGGCTCACCGACTCCCGCGTCGCCAGCGGGTGGTCCTCGCGCATCAGCAGACCCCGGGGCAGGGACAGCAGCGGCGGGCCGGTGCGCAGGTTCGGCAGGTCGAACGACCGCGTGTCGCCGCCCGGGGACCAGTGCAGGACCAGGTCGAGGTCGCCCTCGGCGAGCAGGTCGTGCTCGTTCCAGCGGGCGCCGATGCGGGTCGGGGTCAGGCTCACCTCGCACGCCGGGTGGCGGCGCTCGAACTCCGTCGTCAGCCGGGTCACCAGGTCGCCGCCGAGGCTCGCGACGTAACCCACGCGCAGCTTGCCGCCGATCCGCCGGCCGGACACGCGGGTTTCGGCGAAGATCGCCGCCAGGTCCGCGACACCCGCGCGGGCGCCCGAACGCAGCCGCTCCCCCAGCTCCGTCAGCCGGACGCCGGTGTCGTCGGCCACCACCAGCGGGCCGCCGATCTCGGCCTCCAGCTCGCCGATCTCCTTCTCCAGCGCGTCCGCCGTGCTGCGTACGCGCCAGGCCGCGGACTCGAAGTCGCCTTCGCGCGCCACGATCAGCAACGTCGCGACGGCGCGGATCGCGGCCAGTTCCATCAGCGACCCCGTCCGCACCACCTCGCGCGCGGCCGGCGGCGGTTCCAGCCCCGGGTCGCCCGCGAGGATCCGCCGGTGCAGCCCGCGCAGCCCCGGCCCCGGGTCGGCGCCCAGGTACTCGGCCAGGCGACGGCGGATGCCCTCGAAGTGCGCGAGCGCGTCGGCCTGCCGCCCGCTGCGGTAGTAGGCGAGGATCAGCTGCGCCGCGAGCCGCTCGTCGAACGGGTGCTCGGCGGCCAGCCGCGGCAGCGTCGCCAGCAGCGCCGCGTGCCGCCCGAGCCGCAGCGAGACGTCGTGGCGGTCCAGCCGGGCCGCGTGCCGCTCGGCTTCCAGGCCCTCGCGGACGCCGGTCAGCCACGGCGAGTCCAGCCCGGCGAACGGCTCGCCGCGCCACAGCGCGAGCGCTTCGTCGAACAGCGCGGCCGCGGCGACGTCGTCCGACGCCGCCCGCGCCCGCGTCACCTTGTCGCGGAACCGGTGCAGGTCGACCGACGCCGGGTCGACGCGCAGCACGTAGCCGTGCGGGGTCCGCTCGATCGCGCACCCGGCGGCACGCAGCCGCGAAAGGTAGCTCCGGAGGGTCGCCGTCGCGCGGTGCGGCGGGTTGCCGCTCCAGACGCGGGTGACGAGCTGGTCCGGCGTCACCGGCCGGTTCGGGTCGGCCAGCAGCGCCGCGAGGACGTAGCGCTGGCGGGTGTGCCCGACGTCGAGGACGGCCCCGCCGGATTCGGCTTCGAGGGTGCCGAGGACACCGAACCGCATCGCCGACCTCCTCCCGAAACCTGTTCACACCCGCTCCGACCTGCGGATTCCATGTTTCCGCAACGATCACACACGGACCGTCCTGCAGTCTAGGTGGCGGGCGCGCGGCCGGGGGGTCTGCGCGTGCCGGCTGGGGGTGTCATGAAGGGGCCCTTCCGGACGAGCGTCCGGAAGGGCCCCTTCATGGCGTGTGCGTCACGGCAGGCCGGCGAGCCCAGCGGACACGGTGTTCGAGAACGCGTACCCGGCGGTCGCGTCCCAGTTGATCGACCACGTCATCGCGCCGCGGATCGTCGGGTAGGTCGCGGACGGCTTGAACGAGCCGCACGACGTGCCCTTGGCCAGGCAGTTCAGCGCCGCCACGGTGTTGGCCGGGGCCTGGTAGCCACCGCCCGCCGCCTGCGACGACGCCGGCAGCCCGAGCCCGACCTGGTCGGCGCGCAGGCCGCCCTGCAGCTGGATGCAGGCCAGCGCGGTCAGGAAGTCGACCGTGCCCTGGGCGTAGACGCTGCCGTTGCAGCCGAGCATGGTGCCCGAGTTGTAGTACTGCATGTTGACGATCGTCAGGATGTCCTTGATGTTCAGCGCGAGCTGGAAGTAGCCGCCGCCGGTGGACTGCATGTCGATCGTCTGCGGCGCCATCGTGATGACCTTGCCGCCGCCGTTGTAGATGCTGCGCAGCGCCTGGCCCATGTAGGTGGCGTTGACGCCGTTCTCCAGGTCGATGTCGACGCCGTCGAAGCCGTAGTTCGTGATCAGCGACTTGATCGAGTTCGCGAAGTTGTTCGCCGAGTTCGAGTCGCCGACGCTGATCGTGCCGTTCTGGCCGCCGACCGAGATGATCACCTTCTGGCCGCGCGCCTGCACCGTACGGATGTCGGCCTTGAACTGCGCGTCGGTGTAGCCGCCGAGCTGCGACGACAGGCCGGAGTCGAGCGTGAAGCTCACCGCGCCCGGCGTGCCGGTGGCATCCGCGAAGGACACCGCGATGATGTTGTACTTCGTCGGGACGTCGGCCAGCTTCAGCGCCTTCGCGCCGTTGTAGAAGTTCTGCCAGTAGCCGGTGAGGACGTGCTTGGGCAGGTCACCCTGGGTCGGCGGCGGCGTGGTCGTCGTCGGCGGGGTGGTCGTGGTGGGCGGCGTCGTCGGGGTGGTGGGGGTCGTCGGCGTCGGGGTGCCCGGGCCGTCGAGGTTGACGTCGTCGGCGAAGTAGGTCGGCTGGCCGTACCAGCCGTGCAGGTAGACCGTCAGCGACGTGCTCGCGCCGGTCGTGAAGCTCAGCGACAGCTGCGAGTAGCCGCTGGTGCCGGGCGTCCAGGTGCTGGTCGTCGCGGAACCGGAAACGCCCAGGTAGACGTAGCTGCCCTGCACCCAGGCGGACAGCTTGTAGGCGGTGTTGGCCGAGACGGTGAGCGTCTGCGAGCACTGTGCGTTGTCCGACGACGTCGGCGTCGCGCTCAGGGCGCGGCTGCCGCTGTGGACCGGGGTGCTCACCGCGGTCGGGACCGCGGTGCAGGTCCAGCCCGAGGTGCCGGACTCGAAGCCGGGGTTGGCGAGGATGTTGGCCGCCGAAGCGCTGCCGGCGAGCACGAACGTCACGCCGAGACACAGCGCGACCGCGGAAAGTAACGACAACAGGGCTATACGGGCTTGGGGGACCACGGGGCGACCTCCACTGGTCGTGAGGCAGGTCACCACAAAATGGACTAGACCAATCTCATTGTCAAGGAGCCCCATCCGAAAGTCGGGGTGGTCGGAACGGCAGAATGTGAGGATCGGATCCACCGAAGGCGAAGCAGGAGCGTGTTGCAGTGAGCGTGTCGGTCGAGCAGAGGATCGCCGAAGAACTGGGCGTGCGCGAAGGACAGGTCAAGGCCACCGTCGAGCTGCTCGACGGCGGTTCGACCGTCCCGTTCATCGCGCGGTACCGCAAGGAAGTCACCGGCATGCTCGACGACGCGCAGCTGCGCACGCTCGAAGAGCGGCTGCGCTACCTGCGGGAACTCGACGAGCGCCGGCTCGCCGTGCTCGATTCGATCCGCAGCCAGGGCAAGCTGGACGAGGCCCTCGAGGCGTCGATCCTGGCCGCGGACACGAAGTCGCGGCTCGAGGACATCTACCTCCCGTTCAAGCCGAAGCGCCGCACGAAGGCGATGATCGCGCGCGAGGCGGGCCTCGAGCCGCTGGCCGACGGCCTGCTGAACGACCCGACCACGGACCCGCACGCCGCGGCCGCGGTGTTCGTCGACGCGGACAAGGGCGTCGCGGACGCGCAGGCCGCCCTCGACGGCGCCCGCTCGATCCTCGTCGAGCGCTTCGCCGAGGACGCCGACCTCATCGGCGACCTGCGCGAGAAGATGTGGGGCCAGGGCCACCTGGTCGCCAAGGTCCGCAGCGGCAAGGAGGAGGACGGCGCCAAGTTCTCCGACTACTTCGACTTCTCCGAGCCCTACACCAAGCTCCCCTCGCACCGGATCCTCGCGATGCTGCGCGGCGAGAAGGAAGAGGTCCTCGACCTCACGATGCTGCCGGCCGAGCCGACCGACGAGCCGCAGGTCGGGCCGACCGACTACGAGACGCGCATCGCCGCGAAGTTCGGCGTCACCAACGAGGGCCGCCCGGGCGACAAGTGGCTCAACGACACCGTGCGCTGGGCGTGGCGCACCAAGATCCTGCTGCACCTGGGCATCGACCTGCGGATGCGGCTGCGCCAGGCGGCCGAGGACGACGCCGTGCGCGTGTTCGCCTCCAACCTGCGCGACCTGCTGCTCGCCGCCCCGGCGGGCACCCGCGCCACGATGGGCCTCGACCCGGGCTTCCGCACCGGCGTCAAGGTGGCCGTCGTGGACGCGACCGGCAAGGTCGTCGACACCCACGTCATCTACCCGCACCAGCCGGCCAACAAGTGGGACCAGTCGATCGCCGAGCTGGCCGCGCTGTGCGCTCGGCACAAGGTCGACCTCGTCTCGATCGGCAACGGCACGGCGTCGCGCGAGACGGACAAGCTCACCCAGGAGCTCATCAAGAAGCACCCGGAGCTGAACCTGACCAAGGCGATCGTGTCCGAGGCGGGCGCGTCGGTGTACTCGGCGTCGGCGTTCGCTTCGGCGGAGCTGCCGAACATGGACGTCTCGCTGCGCGGCGCCGTCTCGATCGCGCGCCGGCTGCAGGACCCGCTGGCCGAGCTGGTGAAGATCGACCCGAAGTCGATCGGTGTCGGCCAGTACCAGCACGACCTGTCCGAGGTCTCGCTGTCCCGCTCGCTCGACGCGGTGGTCGAGGACTGCGTGAACGCGGTCGGCGTCGACGTCAACACGGCTTCGGCACCGCTGCTGACCCGCGTCTCGGGCATCACGACCGGGCTGGCGGAGAACATCGTCTCCCACCGCGACTCGAACGGCCCGTTCCGCTCGCGGACCGCGCTGAAGGAGGTCGCGCGACTCGGGCCCAAGGCGTTCGAGCAGTGCGCCGGCTTCCTGCGCATCCCGGACGGCGACGACCCGCTCGACTCGTCGTCGGTGCACCCGGAGGCGTACCCGGTGGTGCGGCGGATCCTGTCGGCGACCGGCACCGACCTGCGCGCGCTGATCGGCAACACGCGGACGCTGACTTCGCTGCGCCCGGCCGAATTCGTGGACGAGACGTTCGGTCTCCCGACGGTGACGGACATCCTGGCCGAGCTGGACAAGCCGGGCCGCGACCCGCGCCCGGCGTTCAAGACCGCGACGTTCGCCGAGGGTGTCGACAAGATCGGTGACCTGAAGCCGGGCATGCGCCTGGAAGGTGTGGTCACGAACGTGGCCGCGTTCGGCGCGTTCATCGACGTGGGTGTCCACCAGGACGGCCTGGCGCACGTTTCGGCGCTGTCGAAGAACTTCGTGAAGGACCCGCGCGAGGTCGTGAAGCCCGGGGACATCGTCAAGGTGAAGGTGCTCGAGGTCGACGTGCCCCGGAAGCGGATCTCGCTGACGCTGCGGCTGGACGACGAGCCGGGTGCGCCGTCCGGCAACCGCGGCGGCGGTGGCGGCGGCGGTCGTGACCGGGGTCAGCAGGGCGGCGGCGGTGGCGGTGGCCAGCGCCGGGGCGGTTCCGGCGGCGGTCAGCGCGGCGGCTCGGGGGGCGGCGGCGGTGGCGGCCGGGGCGGCAGCTCGGGCGGCTCCGGCGGCTCCGGCTCGATGGCGGAAGCACTCCGCCGGGCCGGCTTCGGCAAGTAGGACCAGAGGTCCGTGAAGGCCACCTTGAGGGACTCTGAGTCCCTCAAGGTGGCCTTCACGGCCTGGGCGAGCGGGTCACTTCAGCGCGACCAGGCCCACCACGAAAAACCCCGCCGGGACCACGGCCGCCGACAGGCTGATCAGCCACGTCCCGCCGCGCCAGCCGGCCGGGGACGCGTCGAGCACCATCCCGCGCACGAGCGCCGCCTCGACGACCGCCGTCAGCAGGAACCCGAGGCCCACGCTGAAGATCGACGCCGCGCCGACGAAGAACAGGCCGGACGTCGACGCCGCGCCGAGCGGGGCCGCGACCTCCCAGCGCACCAGCCCGGCGCTCGCCGCGAGCAGGGCCAGCAGGAGCACGAACGCGACCAGGAACCCGACCCGCGCGCTCGTCTGGTGCTGGCCGCGGGTGAACAGCCAGAACCCCGCGTCGAGCGCCGCGACGACCACGGCCAGCACGACGAACCCGGCACGGAAAGTCAGCACATGATCACTCTAGTGCCCGGACGGTCGGTGCCCCGGCGTCACACGAAATGGGCTTCGACGCGGCCCAGCGCGCCGAAGTCGGCGACCACGTGGCCGCCGGCGTGGATCGGGCACGGGGTGGTCGCCGTTCCCGTCGTCACCACGTCGCCCGGGCGGAGGCGGTGGCCGGTGTGGGCCAGTTCCGTCGCGAGCCAGTGCAGCGCCAGCCTCGGGTCGCCCAGGACCAGGCCGCCGTGGCCGCGGGCGAACTCCTCGCCGTCGGCGTGCAGGACCACCGCGTGGCCCGGCAGGTCGAGGTCGCGCCAGCCCGGCACGGCCCGCCCTTCGACGAACCGGCCCGCGCACGCGGCGTCGGCCAGCAGCTGCGGGCCGCCCGCGTGCCGGTGGTCGGTGTAGCGGCTGTCCGGCATTTCGAGCGCGAGGAACATCGTGTCCACCGCGTCGAGCACCCCGCCCAGCGACGGCCCCGGGCCGGGGTCGGCCTTCATCCGGAAGGCGAACTCCGGTTCGGCGACGCCCATCGTCATCGTGTCGGCCGGCACCGGGGTGCCCTCGAGCTGGTGGAACCGCTCGAACAAGGCGCCCGGCAGCGGCCCGGGGACGCCGAGGTGCTGCTGGGCGTACGCCGTGGTCGCGGCGATCTTCCAGCCGCTCACCGGCCCCGCCAGCTCGGCCAGCGCCGCCTGCGCGGCCCGGCCCTCGGCCGCGTCACGCGGGCGGACGTCCGCCGGCAGCCCGTCCAGGCGGTCGCCGGTCTGCCACGCGTCCCAGAGCAGCTCCGCCGCCCGCTCGTGCTTCACGCTCGTGATCTTGCCAACCGGAACACCGGGTGTCGATCGGCTTCCGCCTCGAACGCCTCGACCGGGCCGCTGCCCTTGGCGTCGAAGTAGGGCGCGGTGACCGGGATCTGCCGGACGTAGGCCCGCAGCACCGGCGCAGCGGTGGCGGCGTCGGCCTCCTCGACCTCCCACGTCTCCCGCTTGCCGCCGCGCCGCAGCCGCGCGACGGGCTCCGCGCGCAGGTTGTGCACCCAGGCGACGGCGCCGTAGGGCGCGACTAGCCAGCGGTCGCCGCCGGCCTCGACGACGTTGACCGGCGTCGTGCGGTCCGCACCGCTCTTGCGGCCCTTCGTCGTCAGCAGGACGCCGCCCTTGCCCGCGGCCGGGACGCCGCGGGCCAGCAGCGGCTTCACCAGCGCGTTGACGGACTTCCGCAGCGTGCCCAGCCGGTACTCCCTGGCCATCATGGGTGCATAGCGTAGGCCCCGGAGAGGTCCCGCACCCGCGCCCAGACGCCGTCGAAGCGCTCGGCGTCGACGACGGGCTTGCGCAGCGCCGCCAGCGCGATGGCCTGCTGGGCCTCGGTCGAGCTCGGCTTCCCGTTCAGGTCCACCGCCGCGAGGCTGAAGTCCTGCACCAGCACCGCGAAGATCTGGTCGACGACCTGCTCGTCGAGCCCGGTGATGCCGGCCTGCTCCAGGACCAGCTGGCCGTAGACGACGAGCGTGAACAGCTCGGTGAGCGCGAGCCCGAAGTCGAGGTCGGCCTGCTGGGCCTCGTCCGGCGTCGCCTCCGTGAGCAGCTTGACCAGCGCGCCGGCCTGCTCGGTGAACAGCGCGACGTTCGGGATGTGCGACGCCTGCGCGTACGCGGCCTTCCAGTCGTGGAACCGGACCTTCGACAGCCCGCGCGCCGGGCCCTGGCGGAAGAGGAACTCGTCGTCCGCGGCGTCGGTGCGGGTCGGCACCGGCGCGTACTCCTGCGGCGCGAACAGGTAGGCGGGCATGAACTTCGCGATCAGCGCGAGGTTCACCGCGACCGTGCCCTCGAGCTTCGGCAGGCCGTCGATGTCGTTCTTCGCCATCGCGAGGTAGGTGTCGGCCTCGAAACCCTTGGCCGCCACGACGTCGGCGACCAGGCCGATCACCTTCTGCGCCTCGGTGGTCACCTTCATCTTGGTGATCGGGTTGTAGAGCAGGTAGCGGCGGTCCTCGGCGGTGGCGCTGCGGAAGTAGTCGACGGCGCGATCGGAGAACAGCTTCATCGCGGTCAGCCGCGCGTAGGCCTCGACGAACTCGCGGCGCACGTGCGGGAAGTTCGTCACGGGCTTGCCGTAGAGGACGCGGTTGTGCGCGTGGGTGATGGCCTCGTACAGCGAGTGCGTCGCCATGCCGATGCCGCCGAAGCAGAGGTTGAACTTGCCGATGTTGACCGTGTTCAGCGCGGCGCTGAAGGCCTCGGCGCCGACGTGCAGGATGTCCTCGGCGTGCACCGGGTAGTCCTCGAGCCGGAACTCGGCGACGTACATCTGCGACGGCACGACGTTCTTGACCACGTGGTAGTCCGGGTGCTCGGCGTCGGCGTAGAAGAAGACGTACTGGTCCGGGCCCTCGACGCCGTCGATCCGGCCGAACACCGCGACCGTGCGGGCGACGTTGCCGTTGCCGATGTAGTACTTCGAGCCGGTGGCGCGGTAGCCGTCGCCGTCCTTGGTGAGCACCATGTCCGAGGAGTAGATGTCGGCGCCGTGGTCCTTTTCGGACAGTCCGAACGCGCCGACGCCGCCGGCGTCCAGCGCGTCCGCCGCGCGCTTGCGGGCGACGTCGTTGCCGCTCTGCCACACCGGGCCGAGGCCGAGGATCGTGACCTGCCAGGGGTACCAGTAGTTCAGCCCGTAGAACCCGAGGATTTCCGACAGCGCGGCGACGCGGCTGGTGTCCCAGCGCTTGTCGGGGTTGCCGTCGGCGTTCGCGGCGGGCGTCAGGAAGGTCGAGAAGAGGCCTTCCTTGCCGGCGAACTCGAGGAAGTCCGCGTAGAAGGTGCGGGCGTGGTAGTCCTCGGCCAGCTTCGCCTTGCCACGCTGCTCGAACCAGTCGATGGTGGCCCGGAGCAACCGGCGCGTTTCCGCGTCGAAGTGGGCCGGGTCGTACTCGTGCGGGTTCAGCAACATGGGTGAGCCTCCTCGATTACCGACCGGTAACTTAGCAAGGCGATCCGAGTGCGGGCAATCTCACTAGGGGTACGTCACTCGCGTTGGGTACACTGATCTTGCGGGCCGCTCAGTTCTGCCTCGGCCCGCTGCTGTTGTCGACTACCACGCGCCGCGGCCGTTGACCGGTCTGCGCCGGGCAGGACAACCCTTCTCAGGTAACGGAGACCAGGGCGCCCCTGCGCCCGCATGCACTTATGACCACTTTCGCTGAACTCGGCCTGCCCACCGCCATCGTGGACGCGCTGGCCGCCCAGGGCGTCACCGAGCCCTTCCCGATCCAGGCGGCGACCCTGCCGCACACCCTCGCCGGGCGTGACGTGCTCGGCCGCGGCCGGACCGGCTCCGGCAAGACCTACGGCTTCGTGCTGCCGCTGCTGGCGCGCCTCTCGGCGGGCCCGACGCGGCGCAGGCCCGGCCGTCCGCGCGCGCTGATCCTGGCGCCGACCCGTGAGCTCGCGACGCAGATCGAAGCGTCCATCCTGCCGCTCGCCAAGCCGCTCGGCCTCAAGACGACCACCATCTTCGGCGGCGTCTCGGCCAACCCGCAGATCACCCGGCTGCGCGACGGCGTCGACATCGTCGTCGCCTGCCCCGGCCGGCTCGCCGACCACATGCGCTCCGGGCACGTCAAGCTCGACGCCATCGAGATCACCGTCCTCGACGAGGCCGACCACATGGCCGACCTGGGCTTCCTGCCCGAGGTGCGGCGGATCATGGACGCGACGCCGTCGCGCGGGCAGCGGATGCTGTTCTCCGCGACCCTGGACAACGGCGTCGACGTGCTGGTCAAGCGCTTCATGACCGACCCGATCACGCACAGCGTCGACTCGGCGCAGTCGCCGGTCTCGACCATGGAGCACCACGTGCTGCACCTCGAGGAGACCCACCGGCTGCCGGTGCTGGTCGACCTCACCGCGGCGCCGGGCCGCACGCTGGTGTTCACCCGGACGAAGAGCCGCGCGAAGGCGCTGACCCGCAAGCTCGTGGCGTCGGGTGTCCCGGCCGTCGAGCTGCACGGCAACCTCGGCCAGAACGCGCGCACGCGCAACCTCGAGGCGTTCTCCTCGGGCGCGGCCAAGACGCTGGTCGCGACGGACATCGCGGCACGGGGCATCCACGTCGACGACGTCCGCCTGGTCATCCACGCGGACCCGCCGGTCGAGCACAAGGCGTACCTGCACCGCTCGGGCCGCACCGCGCGCGCCGGCGCGTCCGGCACGGTGGTCACGCTGATGACCGACGCGCAGGTCCGCGACGTCCGCGACCTCACCCGCAAGGCCGGCATCAAGCCGACCACCACCCAGCTCGGCCCGGGCCACCCGCTGCTGGCGGAGCTGGCCCCGGGCGAGCGGTCGTTCACGGCGTCCCCGAAGAACCCGCCGGTGGACAACCGCCCGAAGAAGGTCACGGCCTCCGGCGCCGCACCGGGCACGGGCCGCGGCCGGCGCGGCGGCGCCCCGGCCACCCCGAAGGAGAACCGCGGCGGCGAGCGCTCGCGCGCGGCAGCGGCCCAGTCCCGCCGCGACGACCAGCAGCCCCGCTCTTCCGGAGGAGGCCGCCGTGGCGGTGCCCCGGCCGGTTCGGGCGGTTCGCACCGCTCCGCCGCCCCGGCGGGTTCCGGCGGCACGGGCAACCCGGGCGGCGCACGCCGTTCCGGCGCCCCGGCCGCGGCGAACAAGTCCGGCGGCGGCCGCCGCGGTGGCACTCCCGCGGCCGGCGCGGGCGCCGGTGCCGGTCGTTCCGGCGGCGCGGCGGCGTTCTCCTCGGGCACCCGAGCGGGCGCCCGCCGAGGCCGCTGACGGCTTCGCACTTAGCTGACGACACGACCCCCGGGCGCTCTGCCCGGGGGTCCTGTCGTTCCCGAAGTGCGCGAGCAGGCTCCACAAGAGCGCGCGTGACTCCGGCATCCGGCTACGGATCAGCAGGGCCGGAGTTTCAAGCCCTTTGCGATGCGGTGGCCGACGTACCGACCTTTGCCGCCGGCGGGTGCGGCGATCACCGGCACCGGGCAAGCGCTCGTGGCATGCTCTCGCCATGGAGGACACGGAACTGGTGCAGACCGGGATCGGCCTGCTCGCGTCGGTCTACCGGCTTCGGCAGAACCTGCGGGACGGTAACGACGAGTCCGGCTCGAGCGGGTATCCGGAGCTGCTCGAAGGCGCGTTCGACTTCACCATGACGGCGGACATGAACGTCCCGGCGGAGCACGTCGCCGATGTGCAGCACATCGTCAACCAGGCCGTGGACCAGCTGGCTCATCGGCAGGAGGCCGTGATGCGCGGGCTGCTGATGGGGTTCGTCAAGATCGTCGAGGCGTTCGAGGAAGAGCAGCCCGAGCCCGACGTCCTGGAAGTGCTCCAGCAGCTCTCGCTCGAGGTGGCCACTAGCCCGCCCGAGGACTGACGGCCGGGTGGGTCAGGATCCGGCCCGTCCGGGGGCCGGCTCGGACCGCGTCGAGGCCGTGCCACTCCTGGGCCACCAGGTACAGCGTGTCCTCGCTCAGCGCGCACGCGAAGCACCCCAGGTCCAGCTCCACCCGCTCCAGGACTTCGCCGCCTTCGCGTACCCGCGTGCACGACTTGCCCGGGACGTCCGCCACCCAGATCGCGCCCGACGCGTCCAGCGCGATGCCGTCCGGGACGCCGTCGCCGAGGTCCGCCCACACCCGGCGGTCACGCAGGGAGCCGTCCGGCCGCACGGTGAACGCCGTCAGGCGGTTCGCGTACGACTCGGCCACCACCAGGGTCGCGCCGTCCGGGGTCAGGGCCATGCCGTTGCCGAACGCGATGCCGTCCGCGACCTCGCGGACGTCCCCCGAAGGGGAGACGTACTTGACCACGCCCGGCCGGTAGGCCTCCCCCGCCATCAGGTCGAAGCCGCCGCCGTTGACGTAGCAACCGCCATCCGGAGCCACCACGATCTCGTTGAAGCCGGTCGAGCCCAGGTCGGCGTGGGTGGCCAGGGAGCCGTCCCCGGACAGCCGCAGCAGCAACCCCTGCGACGACGAGACGATCAGCGGGTCGCCGCCGAGGAAGTCGAAGCACATCGGCATCGTCGGGAAGTCCGCGCGGAACACGACCTCGCGCTCCCCCGCCGGCGTGACCGCGACGATCTCGTGCGCCAGCCAGTCGGCGAACCACAGCCGGCCGTCGTGCCAGCGCGGGGACTCGCCGAACGCGATCCCGCCGGTCAGCACCCCGGTCATCGCCACACCCCCAGCACCAGCGCCACGACCACGATCTTCACGAGCCAGTCGCCCGCGTGCAAGGCGGCCAGCCGCACCGGCACGTTCTCGTGCAGCACCGAACCGGCCAGGAGCAGCACCGGGAAGCCCACCCAGAGCACCAGCGCCAGGCCGAGCGCACCCGCGACGCCGTCGACGCCGATCGCGGCGGTCAGCCCGGCGAACACGATGACCAGGGCCAGGGTCCGGACGAACTCCGCGGCCATCTTCCACGGCGCGGGACGCTCGGCGGCCGCCGTGCTCAGACCGGCCCACACCCGGCCGAACGCCGTGTACCAGGCGGAACTCACCACGAACCCCGCCACCGAAGCCACCAGCACAGCCACGACACCCATCGCAATCTCCTTCGCGTAGGACCTGCTTGCGAAGGGGACGTCGACGCCGTCAGCGGCGCTTCGACACGCCGCGCGGAAAACTTTTCAGAGGGACGCCGTCAGCCCGCGGGCCCGCAGCACCGAGCGCTCCAGCGGACGGAACACGATCAGCTCGATCCCGACGCCGACCAGCAGGATCAGGAAGATCGCCGCGATCACCGTCTCGATGCTGTTGAGCGAGGACCCCTGGTTCAGGTACGCGCCGAGGCCGACGCCGAGCTGCGGGGACAGCGCGATCAGCTCGGCCGCCATCAGCGAGCGCCACGAGAACGCCCAGCCCTGCTTGAGCCCGGCGAGGAAGCCCGGCAGCGCCGCGGGCAGCAGGATGTGGCGGGCCGACGACAGCCGTCCCGCGCCCATCACCTGGCCGACGCGCGGCAGGATCGGCGGGATCTGGTCGATGCCCGAGACCAGGCCGTTCGCGATCGACGGCACCGAGCCGAGCAGCACGACGAAGTAGATCGCGCCGTCGTTGATGCCGAACCACAGGATCGCGGCCGGCACCCACGCCACCGACGGCAGGCTCTGCAGCCCGGTCAGCAGCGGCCCGATCGCGGCCCGGACCACGCGGACCTTCGCGACGAGCAGGCCGAGCGGGGTACCGAGCACGACCCCGGCGATGAAGCCGAGGGCGGCGCGGTGCACCGACGTCCAGACGAACCCGAACACCTCGCCGGTGACGACGTGGCTCCAGAACTCGTCCCACACGGCGAGCGGCGCGGGCAGCTGCGTCTCCGGCCAGAACGCCGCGGCCCACAGCAGCTGCCAGACGACGACCAGCACGACGAGCGCGAGCACCGGCGGCAGGAAACCCCAGGCGAACCGCTTCCAGAAGCCCGGCCGGCGGTCACCGACCGGGGTGTCGAGCGAGTCCAGTCCGGCGCCTACAGCGTCGAGATCCTCGACGTCGGCGGCATCCCTGGTGGGCCGGTCAAGCTGCGGCATGGGTGCTGATCACCTCTCGCAGGTGCCCGGTGATCTCTTCGGTCAGCTCCTCGGCGTCGGCCAGCGGCACGTCCGCCCACTCGCGCACGACCCGCCCGGGCCGCGACGACAGGAGCACCACGCGCTGCCCGAGCCGGACCGCCTCGCGCACGTCGTGGGTCACGAACAGCACCGACGTGCCGGTGCTGCGGTAGACGCGCAGCAGCTCGCCCTGCAGGACGTCGCGGGTGATGGCGTCGAGCGCGGCGAACGGCTCGTCCATCAGCAGCAGCGCCTGCTCCGGGTCACCGCCGACACGCAGGGTCGCGGCCAGCGCGCGGGCCAACGCGACGCGCTGCCGCATCCCGCCGGACAGCTCGTGCGGCCGCTTCGCGCCGGCGTCGGTCAGCCGGACCAGGTCCAGCAGCTCGGCGGCCTTGTCGCGGCGCTCGGCCCGGCCGAACCCGGCCAGCCGCAGCGGCAGCTCGACGTTGCGCGCGGCGGTCAGCCACGGCATCAGCGCGGCCTCCTGGAACATCACCGCCGGCCGGGACGTCGTGAGCGTGATCTCCCCCGCCGACGGCGCGTCCAGGCCCGCGACCAGGTTCAGCAGCGTGCTCTTGCCGCAGCCGGACGCGCCGAGCAGGCAGACGAACTCGCCGGGCGCGACCGCCAGGTCGACGCCGTCCAGCGCGACGACCGCGCGACCGCCCGTGCCGAACGTCTTGCGCACGCCGTCGAGCTGGACCGCGGCCGTGCCGGTGTGCCCGGTCCGGCCGGTCGGGAGGGTCGTGGTCATCGCAGGCTGCCTCTCGGGATCACTTCGCGAGCTCGGGGGCGTTCACAGCGGGCTGGTTCTGGGCCTTGAGGACGTCATTCAGCGGGCCGAAGTCGGCGAAGCCCTTCAACGCGACGGCGCTCTTCACCACACCCGCGGTCACCGAGTCCTGCGCGAGCTGCGGGAACTCGGCGGGGATCGGGTCCGTCGTCAGCTCGATGTTCGAGAACGCGCGGTCGATGACCGCCGGGCTCAGGCTACTGCCGGCCAGCTCCTTGAGCGCGCCGTTGACCACGGTCTTCGCGTCCGCCGGGTTGGCCTTCGCCCAGTCGATCGCGGCCAGCTGGCCCTTCAGCACGGCGCGGACGGTGTCCGGGTGCTCCTGCAGGAACTGGCTGCGCACGATGACGACGGTGGTCGGGAAGCGGCCGCCGGGCCACAGGTCCTTCTCGTCGAGCAGGACCTTCGCGCCGGCGTCGAGGACCAGCCGCGACGACCACGGCTCGGGCAGCCAGCCGCCGTCGACCTCGCCCTTCTTGAAGGCGTCGAGCGTCTTCGAGTTGTCCAGGTTGGTGATCTTGACCTGGCCGGTCAGGCTCTTGCCGGCGAGGAACTTCTTGAGCGCGACGTCCTGGGTGTTGGCCAGCTGCGGCGTGGCGATGTTCTTGCCCTTGAGCGCGTCGACGCTCGCGATGTCCGGCTTGACGACCAGCTGCGCGCCGCCCGAGACCGCGCCGGAGACCAGCTGGATGGTGCCCTTGGACTTGGTGAAGGCGTTGATCGCCGGGCCGGAGCCGATGTAGGCGATGTCGAGGGAGTTGCCCAGCAGCGCGTTGACCTCGTCGGGGCCCGCGTTGAACGTCTGGGTGGTGAGCTTGGTCGAGCCCAGCTCCTGCTTGAAGAAGTCCTTCTTGACGCCGATCAGCGCCGGGGCGTGCGTGACGTTCGGGAAGAACCCGAGCCGGACCTCGGTGGCGGCGCCCGCGTTGGCGGCGGGCGCGGTGTTCTCCGCGGCGCGGGAACAGCCGGCGAGCACGCCCACGACGGTCAGGGCGGCGAACGCCGAGGCCAGGAAGCGGGTTCTGTGGTGGGAGCGCACGTCAGCGTCGCCTTTCACGGGGTCGATGTCGGGGCGAGGTTCGCACGGTCACCCACTGGGCCGCATAGCCATCCGCATCCCGGGAAATCGAGTGAGATTTCTTGACATCGGCGAACGAGACGCCTACGTGCAACCGATCGGCCGGTTCCCGCGTGTTCCCCCGACGACTTCCGAGGGGGTTCGATGCGGACGCAGCTGCACATCCAGCAGGTCTTGCTGACGTGGACATGGGGCGGGCTTTCGTTCCACGCGGTCGACTGGCTGGAGTCCCGGGGGATGTCGTGGTGGCCCGCGGTGGCGACGATGTGGGCGGCCCTGCCGGCCGGGTTGCTGCTGGGCTGGCTGCTGTGGCTCGGCACCGGCCGCGGACCCGGTCTGCGGTTGGCGCTGGTCGAAGCCTCGCCGATACCCCTGCTCGTGCTCGGGCTGACAGGCTTGCTGGCCGGGACCTCGAGCCGGGGCCACCTGTTCGTGTTGATCTGGCTGTCCGCTCTCGCGTTGATCTTCTTGGTGATCATCGCGGGCACTGGGAGTGAGAAATCAGCCGATGCGGGCAACCGGTCGCGTCATCCGGACGTGGTACAGGTGACCACGGACTTGGGAGGTTGACATGACGAGCACCGCACACCGTGCCGGCCAGGGGGCCACCATCCGCGTGGCGCTGGTCGTTCTCTTCGTCGGGCTGGGCCAGGCGTCGTTCGAATGGCTCCGGTCACTCGGGATGGACGCAGTGACGAGCATGGTCGTCTGGGGGATCCCGGTCGCCACCGCGGCGGCCGTGTCGCTCGTGCTGTGGCTGGCGTCGGACCGCGCGTTCGCGCTGCGGACGTGGCTGCCGGTCAGCCTGTGCATCCCGGTGTACCTGGGCGGCCTGTTCGGCCTGGCGACCGGCACGGCGAGCCTGGTGGCCTCGATCGTCAGCGGCGTCGGCCTGGGGATCACAGCCGTCGCCGTGGCGGGCCTGTACCGAGCCCGCCGCCACGACGACGCCCGCGAACCGGCCCGCCAGTAGCGGATGTCCGTGAAGGCCTCCTTACCGGCTCTTATGGCCGGTAAGGAGGCCTTCACGGCTTTTCAGCGGCGCAGGAGCAGGGAGACGTCGCCGAACTCGTGCCACAGGTAGCGGCGCTCCACCGCCGCGTCGTAGGCGCGCTGGACCAGCTCCGGGCCGGCCACCGCCTCCAGGAGCAGCAGGTGGGACGCGTCCGGCGCGTGCAGGCCGGTGACGATGCCGTCCACGACCCGGGCCGGGCGGTCCGGGCCCAGGACCAGGTCCGTCCAGCCTTCGGACGCGCCTTCGGCCGCCGATTCGAGCGCGCGGGCCGCCGTGGTGCCCACCGCGACCACCCGGCCGCCGCGGGCGCGGACCCACGAAACCAGCGCGGCGGTCGTCGCGGGCACCCGGAAGCGCTCGGCCTGGGGTGGCTCGCCCGGCTCCAGCGACGAGACGCCGGTGTGCAGCAGCAGCGGCGCGAACAGCACGCCGTCGGTCACCAGCCGCGTGACCAGCGCGTCGGTGAACGGCCGGGCCGCCGACGGCATCTCCGCGCTGCCCGGCTCGCGGGCGAACACCGTCTGGTAGTCGCTCAACGGCCACGCGCGCGGGACGTAGCCGTAGCGGATCGGGCGTCCGCTCGCGGCCAGCAACCCGGGCACCGGGACGGACACCGAAGCCCGCCACAGCCGCGCCTGACCCGGCACGTGCTCGGCCAGCAGCGTCAGCGACGCGCCCCCGGGCAGCGCCAGCCGCTCCCCCGGCCGGCCGTCGAGCAGCGGGCCGCCGGGCGCGCGCAGCTCGACCACCCACGCGCCGTCGTCCAGCCCGGTCGAGAAGTGGACGACGACCTGCTGCCGGCCGCGGCGCGCGTCGATCGCCGCGGGCAGGGTGCCGGACGTGTTGACGACCAGCAGGTCCCCGGCCCGCAGGTGCTCACCCAGCGCGCCGAAGACCGTGTGGTGCACCCCGGCCGGGTCCGCGACGAGCAGGCGGACCTCGTCGCGGGCCAGGCCGCGAGCTTCCGGGGGCGCCGACGCCGACAATTCGCCGGGCAGGTCGAACCGGACGCTCATGCGGGCACCAGCAGGTCGGCGGCGCGGTAGCGGCCGCCGGCCGGGCGTTCGTCGAGCAGCCGCAGGAACGCCGGGACCGCCGTCTCGGGCAGCGGCCGGTCCGAGATGTCCTCGCCGGGAAAGGCGAGCTGGTGCATCGCGGTGCGCAGGTCGCCGGGGTCGACCACGTAGACGGCCAGGTCCGGGTGTTCCGCGCCGAGCACGGCGGTGAGCTGGTCGAGCGCGGCCTTCGCGGAGCCGTACCCACCCCAGCCTTCGTAGGCTTCGACGGCGGCGTCCGAGCTGACGTCGACGAGCGTGCCGCCGGTTTTCGTCAGGGCGGGCAACAGGAGCTGGATGAGCGCGAGCGGCGCGAAGACGTTCACGCGGTAGACGTTTTCCAGCTCCGCCAGGGGATAACGCCCCAAGGGCGGCAGCGGGCTGACGCCGAGCGAGCTGGCGTTGTTGACGAGCAGGTCGAGCGCGGGCCCGACGGCGGCGGCGAGTTCGGCGCGGTGGGCCGGGTCGGTGACGTCACCGGGGACGGGCGTGAACCCGGCTTCCCGGGCGGCTGCCGTCAGCGCGGCCGCGTCCCGGCCGTCGCCGACGACCGTCCACTTGCGACGCACGAGCGCCGCGGCGAGGGCCTTCCCCAGCCCCGCCGAGGCGCCGGTGATCAGAGCGACTGGCATGGTTCCTCCTTGCAGGGGTACCACACCATCGTTGAACCTCTACATTAGTCGAGGTCAACCGGGCGGCGGCCACGCAGCAGGAAATAAGCTGCCAGCGAAACGACGAACCCGACGTAGTAGGCGAGATCGGCGCCGTGCAGCGCCGCGGCGACCGGGCCGGTGTAGAGCGACGTGTTCATGAACGGCACAGCCGCGCCGAAGCCCGCGACGAACGCCACGACCGCGGCCCAGGGACGCGTGGTCGTCGCGGCCCGGGCGTCCACGCGCCGGCCGCCGCGGGTGCGCCGCAGCCAGTCCGGGAGCACGACCCCGAGGAACGGCGGGATCCAGTAGCTGACGAACAGCAGCACGTTCTGGAACTTCGACGCCAGCTCGCCGCTGTGCATCCAGAGGATCAGCGCGAACGCGAGCACCGTGACGACCACCGCCGACACCGGCCGCCGCAGCCGGACGCCGACGGTCTGCAGCGCGAGCGAGCCGCTGTAGTCGTTCATCGCGTTGGACGACACGGCCGCGAGCGCGATCACCGCGAGCGCCAGCGAACCCAGGAACCCACCGCCGAGCAGCGTCGCGACGCCGGTCGCCGTCTGGTCGCCGAGTGACGTCCCGAGCGCGAGCCCGAGGCCTTCGCCGATCGCGTACGACGCCGTCAGGCCGAGGAGCGTGAACCAGAAGACGCCGCACGACGACGTGTCCGCGGGCAGGTAGCGGCTGAAGTCGGAAGCGTACGGCGCCCAGGAGATCGCCAGCGACAACGCGATCGTCGAGAACAGCACGACGGCGCCGGTGTGGTCGCCGCCGGTCGCCGTGTCGGCCGTCGCGACCGGGTGTCCGGAAAGGACCTTCACGGCGAGCGCGGCGAACGCGAGCACCAGCAGCACGCTCATCACCGCCTGCACGCGGTGGATCAGCGCGTACCCGAAAACGCCGAGCGCGCACTGCAGCACCAGCACGATCAGCACCGCGGCCCAGAACGGCAGCCCGGTCAGTTCGGCCAGCGCTTCGCCGCCGAAGAGCCCGACCAGCGCGTCCCAGGCGATCGAGCCGAGCCACTGCACCAGGCCGGGCAGCACCACACCGCCGCCGAACGGCAGCCGCGCGAGCGGGAGCTGGCCGGTGCCGGTGCGCGGGCCCCAGGTGGAGAGGTAGGCCACCGGCAGCGAGCCGAGCACGGTGCCGGCGAGCATCGCGACCAGGCCCGTCCAGAACCCCAGGCCGAGCGACGCCGCGAGGGTGCCGGTGAAGACCGCCGTCATCGTCAGGTTCGGCGCGAACCACACGCTGAACAACCGCCACGGCCGCCCGAACCGGTTGTCCTCCGGGACCGGCGTGATGCCGTGGGTTTCGATCGCCAGGTCCGATCCCCCGGTGGGCATCCGCCCGCCGTAGACCTCGGCGTCGAGACCGCGTCCGCTCATGTCCTGCCTCCACTCGGCTGATCGGGCTCACCCTAGGGCGCGAGCAGCCGGTTGCCCGCCGCAAGTGCGCGCCGCCACACCGCGGGACACGGCCGCGCGGTGCAACACGGCGAATCACACGCGGAAGCCCGCACCAGCGGCGCCAGCACGCGATGCGCCGGGGTTCCCGAAACGCCGTGAAGGCCTCCTTACCGGCCATAAGAGCCGGTAAGGAGGCCTTCACGGACCTCGTTGGAAACTGCTAGACGAGCAGCAGGAACAGCAGCCCGCTGGGCGCGCCGAGTCCGGTCACGTCGTCGTAGCCCTTGGCGGTGTGGATCGTCAGACCCTGGTAGTCCAGCGTGCGGGCGGAGCGGAGCAGGCCGCCCGACGCGTCGACCGAGTTGGCGTAGTCGACCCGGGCCACCGCGGCGTTGTCCACGTGCTGCACGTCGCTGATCGCCTTGGTGCGCGAGGTCAGCTTGTAGATCACGGGGTTGATGAAGCCGTGGTGGAAGTGGTCGAAGCTGTCGGCCACCGCCATGATGCCGGCGAACACCGGCGACGCGAGGCTCGTGCCGCCGATCCGGTACTGGTCGTAGTGCGCACCCTCCGGGAAGGTCTGCGTCTGGCCGACCAGGAAGCCGGTGTTCGGGTCGCCGATCGCGGAGATGTCCGGAACCACGCGGCCCTTGTGCCCGGCCGTCTGGTTCTTCGTGGACAGCGCGTCCGGCACGACGCCCTTCTGGTAGAAGGGCTGCGCGAACAGGCGGCTCGTGCCACCACCGGAACCGGAGGTGTACGCGGCCGGCCCGTAGACGCCGTTGGTCAGCGAGGACTTGCTGGTCTCCCAGCCGGTCTCGAAGATCTTCTGGCCGTTCTTGCCGATCGCGATGGACGTGCCACCGACCGCGGTGATCCACGGCGCGGAGGCGGAGAAGTCCGGCGACGGCGTGCCGAGGCGCGCCACCTCGTCACCGTTGTCGCCCGAGGAGAAGTACACGCCGATGCCCTCGAGGACCGCCTGCAGCGAGATCTGGTTGAAGACCTTGACCTCGTCGGCCGGGATGTCCTCGCCGGTGTCGCCGTAGGAGTTCGACACGATGTCGGCCTTGTGGCCGGCGATCACGTAGTTCAGCGCCTCGTCGAGGGCGTTGTCCTCGCACGACTCGCCGCCGACGTAGAGGATGTTCGCACCCGGCGCGAGACCGTGGGCGGCCTCGACGTCGAGGGTCTCCTCGCCGTACCAGCCCGCCGCGTCACACTGGTCCGGCGGCTCGAGAACCGGGTTCGCCGGGAAGATGTGCTGCGAGAACTGGCTCTGCTTCAGCGGGTGCTGCGGGTCGTTCTTCTTCGCGTAGGTGCTCGCGTCGGCGTAGATCGTCGGCGAAGCGAAGGCGTCCACGATGGCGATCGTGGTGCCGCGGCCGTCCGCGCCGAACTTCGCGGCCTGGTCAACACCGTAGGCCGAGCGGAGCTGGCCCGGGGTGTAACCGCAGGGCGCGTAGGGCAGCTGCTTGCCGTTGTAGGCGGGGTCGGTGGTGTCGACCTTCTCGCCGTAGTAGGAGCTGCACGGCGGCGCGTTGCGGAAGCCGGGGCCGGGCGCGACGTCCGAGGGCTGGACCGACTTGGCCGCCTTGCCGGAGTCGATGCCGTCCGTGTGGTCCGGCTTGAACAGGTTGGTCGCCTGGTCCACGCCGACGACGCCGAGCACGTCGTTCGCCAGGTTCGCGGGCACCGACAGGTTCTTGTCGGCGGCGCGAAGGGTCTGGCCCTTGACGTTGTACTTGCCCAGCTTCACGGCGAAGGCGTTCTGCGTCTGGTCGGCGGTGCCGGTGGCCTCGACGTAGGCGCGGTTCGACGGGATGTCGCCGATGCTGAAGCCGCTGCCGGTCAGCCACGCCTTGACGGCGTTGACCGTCGCGTCGCTGGCGGCGAAGCGGTCCCGCACCTGGTCGGTGCTCAGGAACTGGCGGTAGGTCTTGCTGTCCGGGTCGGACACGGCCTGGGCCAGTGCCTCGGCCCCGGCGTTGTCGCGCTGGTTCAGGTAAACGCGGAAGCTCAGCTTCGCCGCGGGCGCCGTGTCGGCGACCTTGGCCTGCGCGTTCGCCCACAACGGGTGCGACTGCGGAATGTCCTGACGCCCCTGCGCCGACGCCGCCGCCGGCAGGGCCGCGGTGAGACCACCCACCACCGCGAGCGAAAGGAGCAGGGTGGAGCTTCTTCGCACAGAAATCTCCCTCTTCTGATTCGGCCCCCAGGTAAAGGACCTAGAACTCCGGACGAGACTAGATCGGGGTTCCGTCTCCGGGGAAGTACTTGCGGAACCGTTATTTCGGCGCGAATTCACGGGACCCGGACCGTGGTACGGAAATCCGTTTTGTCTCACGAAATACGCGAGGATTGATCCCCGATGCGCGGTAAGTCCGATTCTCGGCGGTATCGCGGACCACGCGGGAAGGGCGCCCGCCACCTACGAAAGTCGGTCGCTCCGTCCACTCCGGACAGTCGAACCGTGACGGCATTCGAACCGTCACCGGCTCCCCGCTTCAGACCCGCGACGCCAGCCGGCGATCCACTTCCACCGGGGAGAACACCGATTCCACCACCATCGCCACCGCGCCACCCAGCGCGAGCCCCGTGCCACCGATCTCGACCTGCAGACTCTGCGTAGCGCGCGGCAACGCCCGCCGGTACAGCACCTCGCGCACGCCCGCCACGAAATGCGGCTCGGCCAGGTCGCCGGCGATCACCAGGACACCCGGGTTGACCACCGACACCAGCGTCGCGAGCACCTCGCCCACCTGACGGCCGGCGGATCCGGCCAGCCGGACCGCCGCCGGTTCGCTGGCCAGGATGCGGTCGCGCACGCCCGAGCCCGACGACGTCGGCAGGCCCTGCTCGGTCAGCCGCGCGGCCAGGGCGCCCCCGCTGGCGACCGCCGCGAGGCAGCCCAGCGAGCCGCACATGCAGCGGGCCTCGGGGAAGCCCGGCAGCCGGATGTGGCCGATGTCGCCGGCCCCGCCGTCGATGCCCCGGTAGACCTCGCCGCCGATCACCAGGCCGGCGCCGATGCCGGTGGACACCTTGACGACCACCAGGGCGGCCGAGTCCGGGTGCCGCGCGCGGTGCTCCCCCAGGGCCATCAGGTTCGCGTCGTTGTCGACCAGCACCGGCGCGCCGAAGCGCCCGCCCAGGTACTCGTCGATCGGGTAGCGGTCCCAGCCCGGCATGATCGGCGGCTGCGTGACGCGCGCCTGACCCGGCTCGACCGGCCCCGGCACGGAGATCCCCACGCCGCAGACCGGCAGGTCGACGTCGGCGAGCAGCTCCTCGAACCACTCCGCGATCCGGCCGAGGACGGGTTCCGGCCCGTCGGCGACGCGCACCGGGCCCTCGCGGCGGGCGAGCCGGCGTCCGGAGAGGTCGGTGAGCGCGACCTCGGCGTGCATCGTGTCGACGCTCGCGGCGAGGACGACGGCGTGCCGGTCGTCGAACCGCAGCTGCCGCGCCGGGCGGCCGCCGGTGGAGTCCTCCTGGCCGCCCTCGGCCAGCAGGCCCGCCGACTGGAGCAGGTCCAGCCGCGCGGTCAGCGTCGAGCGGGACAGCCCGCTGCGCGTGAGCAGGGCCTTCCGGGTGGTCGCCTGACCGGTCCGGACCAGTCTCAGCAGCTCACCGGCGCTGGTCGGCGTGGTCATCCGGGCCCCCTTCGCAGTGGCTCACATCATCCCAGGACGTACTTTTGTCCATTGACAAGACATAAGTAGGAGATAGATTGGACACATGGACGTAACATGGGGGTCCGCTGAGGCTGTCCTCGCCGACAACTGGATCGGCTCGTCCACCGTGCCGTCCCGCGGGCTCTACCCGCACCAGTGGAGCTGGGACTCCGCCTTCATCGCCTTCGGCCTGCGCCACCTGGCGCCCGAGCGCGCCCGGCGCGAGCTGGTGACGCTGTTCTCCGCGCAGTGGCGCGACGGCCGCGTCCCGCACATCCTCTTCAACCCGGACACCCCGCCCGAGGCGTACTTCCCCGGCCCCGCCTTCTGGCGCGCCGGGCGGACGTCCGGGCTGATCCAGCCGCCGGTCCACGCGCGCGCCGTGCTGGCCGTGCACCGCGCCGACCCCGCCGGTTCCGGCGCCGAGACGTTCCTCGCGACGCTCTACCCGAAGCTCAAGGCCTGGCACGGCTACCTGCGGACCTACCGCGACGCCGGCGGGCGCGGGCTCGCCTCGATCGTGCACCCGTGGGAATCCGGGATGGACAACAGCCCGGCCTGGGACGGGCCCCTTTCGCGCGTCACGCCGGCCGACCCGGCCGGGTTCGTCCGCCGCGACCTGCAGCACGGCCACGCCGCCGACCGCCCGAGCGACGACGACTACGGCCGCTACGTCCGGCTCGCGTCGGCCTACCGCGACACCGGCTACCTCGACGCGCGCTGGGCCGACGTCGACGGCGGCTTCACCGTCGAAGACCCGGGCCTCAACGCGCTGCTGGCCGACGCCGAGCTCGCGCTGGCCGAGATCGCCGAGGTGCTCGGCCTGCCCGCGGCCGCAGCCACCCACCGCGAGAGCGCGGCCCGCGTCGCCAAAGCACTGCAGGAAACGTTGTGGGACAGCGCGTCCGGCTTCTTCTTCGCCCGCGACGTCCGCACCGGCGAGCGCACCCGCGAGTACACCTGCGCCGGGCTGCTGCCGCTCGTGCTGCCGGACCTCGCCGTCGCGCCCGCGCTGCTGGCCACCGCCACCGGCCCGCGCTTCCGGCTCGGCCAGGTGCACGGCGTGCCGAGTTACGACCTGACCGCGGCCGACTTCGACCCGGGCCGCTACTGGCGCGGCCCGTCATGGTTCAACGTCGGCTGGCTGGTCCGGCAAGGACTGCTGCACCACGGCGAGCACGCGCTGGCGTCGTGGCTGCGGGACGACCTCGTCGCCACGGCCACCCGCACGGGTTTCGCCGAGTACGCGGACCCGTTCACCGGCACCGGTCACGGCGCCCGGTCGTTCGGCTGGACCGCGGCGCTCACCGTGGACCTGGTGTCCACCCCCGGCTGACGGCCGGCCCAGCCGCGTCGGGGGCGGATGGGCCGGCCGCCGCTTAAGCGTTGCCCGGAGCCCGGTCACGGGAAAGCCGGGACCGCTGGACGGCCGTCGCGAGAAAGCGTTTTCCGCGTGGAGTCCGAGGGACCCGCACCACCCCCAGCCGGGTGCGGGTCCCCCGTTGTCCGTGCGGCGGAGCTCCGGTTTCCGTGGCGGCGGACCGGGCCGGACACCGAAGATCCTGCCGACTCCGGTGTCCTGTCAGGATTTCCGCAGTCTACCTTCGCGGGGCCCGCGGCAACCGTGCATTTTTCATGGTCCACACCGTGAATCGGGCATCAGGGGAAACCTACGCCGGACGACAGCAGCAGGAACGCCCGATCGGCGGCGGCGACCGCGTCCGGATGGCGCCGCACAGCAGGGATTCCGGCCGCGACGGCGTCCATGTTCGCCGTCGCCAGCAGCCGGCGGACCGCCGCGATCTGCGCCGCCGCCAGTTCGGCGTCCGGTGCCGGCACTTCCGCCTCCTTCAACGCGAGGGCCAGCGCCGCCTCCCCCGCGGAGGTGAACTCCGTCAGCCGCGCCACCAGCGCCGGTGTTCCGGTGACCAACCGGAACACCGCGACGACCTCGGGCGCGTCGCACAGGCCGGTCACCGGCTCGCGCTCGGCGAGGCCGCGCAGGAACGCCTCCCGCAGCGCCGCCAGGGGTCCCTGTCCCGGCCGCCGCGCGCGGACGACGTCCGCCGCGTCCGTCTCGTGGTCGGCGAACCGGTGCAGCACCAGGTCCTCCTTGCTCGGGAAGTAGGCGAAGAGGGTCCGCTTGGACACCTCGGCCACCCGCGCCACCTCGGCGACCCCGACGGCGTCGAACCCGCGCTCCAGGAAGAGCGTGATCGCCGCCGTCGAGATCGCCGCCCGCGTGCGGAGCTTCTTGCGCTCCCGCAGGCCCAGTTCATCGGTCACGTCACTCAGCGTAGCGCCCGGGTGTCAGACCTTCTGCAGGCCAGGCGTCCCTGCTTGCACTACGTAGCTGGCGTCGTTCTTGATGACCACCTTCGCCGGGTCGTAGACGCTGGTGTCGGACGTCGTCATGAAGTCCGCCCGCGTCTGCGACGGCGTGGCCGTGACGCGGACGTAGCCGCGCTCGCCCTTGCAGTACTTGACGTGCGGGTTGTTGGCCAGCCAGGCCGCGGTCGGCGGGGTCGCGGTGTCGCTGTTGCTCGTGACCGACGTCGTGACCAGCTCCGAGCCGATGAGCGGGTCGCTGTGGTCGAAGTAGTCGAGGCGCAGGTCGGCGGCCCAGTGCCGGTGGACGTCGCCGGTCAGCACGATCGGGTTGGCCACCTTCCGGTCGACCCAGCCCTTGGCGATCCGGTCGCGCGAGGCCTCGTAGCCCTGCCAGGAGTCGGGGCTCTCGCAGGTGGCCTTGTTGCCGTCGCCGTCGCGCGTGGCGAAGAAGACCTGCTGGCCGAGGAAGTCCCAGGTGGCCGGGTGCGATTCGAACTGCTTGAGCAGCCACGCTTCCTCGGTGCTGCCCAGGATGCTGCGCGACGTGCTGCGCATGTCGGTGCAGGAGGGGCCGCCCGAGCCGGACGGGTCGGCGACCTGGGCGTTGCGGAACTGGCGGGTGTCGAGCATGTGGAACCGGGCCAGGTTGCCCCAGAGCAGCTGCCGGTACAGCTGGATCGACGAGCCGTTCGGCTTCGCGGTCGAGCGGATCGGGGTGTGCTCGTAGAACGCCTGGAACCCGGCGGCCTTGCGCGCGGCGGGCGCGGGCGAGGTGGTGCCGTTCCAGTTGTTCATCACCTCGTGGTCGTCGAAGACGACGATCCACGGCGCGATGGCGTGCGCGGCCTGCAGGTCGGCGTCGGTCTTGTGCTGGCCGTGCCTGGCGCGGTAGATCGCGAGCGTGGTCGCGTCGTCGGCGACGGCGAGGCTGCGCGGGTTGCGGTCCGCCGCGGCGCGGCCCGACTTCTTCTCGTAGATGTAGTCGCCGAGGAACAGCACCAGGTCCGGGTCGTCGGCCACGACGCCCTTGTACGCGTGGTAGTAGCCCTCCTCCCAGTGCTGGCAGGAGGTGAAGCAGTACTTGAGCTGGTTGACCGCGGCACCGGCGGCGGGCGCGGTGCGCGTGCGGCCGACCGGGGAGATGTAGCCGGAAGTCTTGAAGCGGTAGAAGTATTCCCGCGCGGGCTGCAGGCCCACGGGTTCGATGTGGACGCTGTGCGCGGCCGCGCGGACCGCGCTCACCGAGCCGCTCTGCACGACGGAGGAGAACGCCGCGTCGTTCGCGATCTCCCAGTCGACCGCGTACGTCGCGTCGGGCATGCCGCCGAAGCCGTCCGCGTTGAGCGGCGCGGGCGCGAGTCTCGTCCACAGCACCACGCTGTCGGGCAGCGGATCGCCGGAGGCGACGCCGAGCTGGAAGGGATCGTGAATGGCGGGGGCGGCCGCGGTGGTGCGGGCGTTCGCCCAGGACGGCAGGGCCGCCGAGGCGGCGGTGGCGGTGACCGCGGCGAGCCCGCCGAGGAGCACCCGGCGCCGGTTGACCTGACTCATGTCGGAAGTCCTTTCGGGGAGGGGAGAAGCGGTCAGGCCGCGAAGTCGGTGATGCCGTCGCTGCAGGACTTCAGGTCCGGCTTGCCGGTGGTGTAGTTGGCGACGCAGACCTTGTAGAAGACCCAGCCGCCCTTCGCGACGGTCACGGCCTTGTCGACCTTCGTGCCCTCGCCGCCGGAGTTCCAGACGTAGAACGGGCCGGCGCCGCCCTTGAGCCAGTAGGCGACGACCGCGGAGTAGCCGTCGGCATCGGTGTCGTAGACCAGGAAGTGCGAGTCGGACGAGCGGTACTGGCCCTCGCCGGCGCAGGCGTCGGCGCACTGGCCGCTGCCCGTGCCGACGCCGCAGTCGGGCGCGATCCGGGTGTCGGAGCCGGTGTTGACGTAGGTGTCGGAGACGTAGCCGCCGAGCGCGGGCACGTAGTCCCACAACGTGCTCGTGCCGAAGGTGCCGGTCACGGAGGTGCCGACGGTCTGGCAGTCGATGCTGACCGACGCGCCGTTCGCGACGGTCTTGACGGCCGTGGCGCTCGTGGTGGGCGCCCGGCGGACGTTCAGCGGGTCGCCCGCGGTCTTGATGGTGCCGGTCGCCGCGGCGGACGCCTCGAGCGCGCCGCCCACCGAGAGCGTGCCCACCGCCGTGAGAATGATCCCTAAGCCGGCGATACGCCGGAGGTTCAAACGCTTCATGGCGGGAGCGTGACGCACTCCGGTACACGTCCCATACAAAGCGCCCGACCTGCGGACAGACACTCCGAATGGATCTATCGGGCACGGTGGTGGGGAAATAACATCCGGGCATGGGGGAACTCATCGGGCAGGTTGAGACCACCTCGCTTACCATCCGCGTCCTCGGCCCGCTGGAGGTCACCGCCGGCGGGCGGGTGATCGCCCTCGGCGGGCCGAAGCCCCGGCTGCTGCTGGCCGCCCTGGCGCTGCAGCCGAACGTCGTCGTGTCGACGGACGTGCTGGTGGAAGTGCTGTGGCCGGATTCGGCGCCGCGGTCGGCCGCGGCGAACATCCGGACGTACGTCCATTCGCTGCGAAGGCGGTTCGCCGAGATCGACCCCGAACTCGGCGAACGGATCAGCAGCCGGGCCTCCGGCTACCTGCTGACGGCGTCACCGGACGAACTGGATCACCTCTCCTTCACCGCGTCGGCGGGTGAAGCGCGGGAAATGCTCGATCGCGGCGACGCGGAGAGCGCTCTCGAGCTGCTCGACCGGGCCGACGCCCGGTGGCGCGGCGAAGTCCTCGAAGGACTCCCCCACGACCACAGCTGGGGCGCGACCGTCGCCCGGCTCGCCGAACTGCGGCTTTCGGTGCAGGAGCAGCGGTTGCGCGCGCGGATCGACTTGGGCCGCACCGGCGAGGCCGTCGCCGAGCTGCGCGGCCTGGTCACCGAACACCCGCTGCGAGAAGAGCTGTGGGGGCAGCTGATCGTCGCGCTGCGGGCCGCGGGCCGGACCGCCGACGCGGTCGAGGCGTACGAATCGGCCCGGCGGGTGCTGCGCGAAGAGCTCGGCGCCGAACCCGGCGCCCGGCTGCGGGAGCTGCGCGCGACGCTGGTGGTGCCGGAGAGCGTGCCGGCCACCCGCCCCGCCGACGTCGCCCCGGTCTGCCAGCTCCCCCTCGACCTGCCGGACTTCACCGGCCGCGACGACGTCCTCCGCGAAGTCGTCGCGCTGATGCGGGAACGGGCCGGCTCGGGCGCGCCCGCGGTGATCGTGCTGTCGGGCGCCCCCGGCGTCGGCAAGTCCGCGGTCGCCATCCGCGTAGCGCACGCGGCCCGCGAAGACTTCCCCGACGGGCAGCTGCACGTCGACCTGGCCGGGACGTCGTCGTCGCCGCGCGCGCCGATGGGGGTGCTCGCCGAGCTGCTGCACGCGCTGGGCATCCCGGACGCCGGGCTGCCGCGCGAGCTGGCCGAACGGGCCGCGCTGCTGCGCTCGCGGCTGGCCGGGCGGCGGATGTGCGTGGTCCTCGACGACGCCGGCAGCGCCGCCCAGGTGCGGCCGCTGCTGCCCGGCGCCGGGGCGTGCGCGGTGCTGGTGACCAGCCGGCTCCGGCTGCCCGGGCTCGCCGGGGCGAAGCCGGTCGACGTCGACCTGCTGCCCGAGGCCGAGGGCGCGCGGCTGCTGGAAGGCATCGTCGGCGCCGAGCGCGTGGCCGCCGAACCGGAGAGCGCCGCGGCGATCCTGCGCCAGTGCGGGCACCTGCCGCTGGCGATCCGGGTGGCCGGCGCGAAGCTCACCCACCGGCCGGGCTGGACGCTGCGGCTGCTGGCCGACCGGCTGCGCGACGAGCGCCGGCGCCTCGACGAGCTGCGCGTCGGCGACCTCGCCGTCCGCGCGAGCGTGACCCTGTCCTACGACCTGCTGCCGATGTCGGCGGCGACGGCGTTCCGCGGGCTCGGGCTGCTCGGGCCGGTGCAGTTCCCGGCGTGGACGGTCGCCGCGGTGCTGGGCCGCCGTGAGGCCGACGACGTGCTCGACGTCCTGGTCGACGGCCACCTCGTCGAGCTCGTCGGCTCCGATTCCGCCGGGCAGCCGCGCTACCGGCTGCACGATCTGCTGCGGGTGTACGCCGTGGAGCTCGCGGAGCAGAGCGACGCCGCGAAGACGCGTGCCGGCCTTCGGCGGGTACTGGAGGGTTACCTCGCGCTCGCGCTCGAAGCGGCGCGGCGGATGCCGCTCCACTTCTTCGGTATGTACTGCGACGACGAGCTGCCCCGGCCGCAGCTGCCCGCCGACGTGCTGCCGGACGAGACCGCGGCGTGGTTCGCGGCCGAGCGGCACACCAGTGTCGCGGCGGTCTCGCTGGCCGCCGAGCACGGCTTCGACGACCTGGCCTGGCAGCTGGCGTCCGCGCTGACGCCGTACTTCGACCTGCGCGGTCACCAGGACGACTGGCACAGCACGCACATCCTCGCGCTCGCGTCGGCCCGGCGGACCGGCTCGCTGCGCGCCGAGGCGATCGTGCAGCGCAACCTCGGCCAGTACCTGCTCTACCAGGACGAATACGCCCAGTCCCGGGTGGCGTTCGACGAGTCGAAGGCGCTGTTCGAGCAGGTCGGCGACGCCCAGGGCGTCGGCATCGCGCTGACCGGGCTGGCCACGATCCTGCGCATCGAGGGCGAAGACGACCGCGCGCTCGACCACTGTCACGAAGCCCTGAAGCTGTTCGCCGAGGCGGACGACCCGCACGGGGAAGCCGTCGCGCGCATCGGCGCCGGCGCGGTCTGGATGTCGCGCGGCTGCTACGCGGCGGCGAAGCGCTGGTTCACCGACGCGCTCGAGCTGTCGGCCGCGATCGGCGACCGGCACCGCGAGGCCCACGCGTTCAAGCGGCTCGGCCTGCTCTACCAGCACCAGGGCAACCTGGCGGCCGCCCGCGAGCACGTCGACCAGGCGATCGCGCTCTTCACCGAACTCGGTGACGACCACTGCGTCGGCTACGCGAATCAGAACCTCGGCGAGCTGTGCCTGCACAGCGGCGACTTCGCGCACGCGCAGCTGTTGCTGGTGAACTCCCTGTCGGTGCACCGCCGCAACGGCGACCGGCGGTCGGAGGCCGAGGTGTCCCAGCTGCTCGGCGAGCTGCACCGGGCGTTGTCGCAGCCGGAGCGGTCCCGGGAGTACTCGGAGCGCGCGCTGGCGATCTGGCACGAGCTCTCGACGCGCCCGAAGGACCCGGCGACCCCGCCCGCGCCGCCGGCCGCACCCCCGCACATCGTCTCCGCCTGAGCTCCCGGCGAATGCCATGAGGGGCACCTTCAGGGCTTGTCTGTCCCTGAGGGTGCCCCTCATGGCACTCGCGGCTCGGAGTCGAGTCGCTTTGTACGGAAGATGTATGACCCCCCGCCAGGCTTTGCCACGTTCGAGTGAACGAGGGCGAAGGGAGACCGGGGATGATCCGGATCAGGAAGACCGGCCGCGTGACCGCGGCGGTTCTGGCCGCGGGGGCGGTGACGGCGCTGGCCGGAGCCCCCGCCCACGCCGCGACCGCGGTGGCGAGCGGCTGGACCGCCGACTTGTCCACTGTGGACGGCGACGACGTCAACGTCACCGGCGCGGGCGGCACGCTCACGCTGGCCGACGCGGCCTGGCACCGAACGGCGCTGGTCTTCGCGGGCAGCGAAGGCAGCCTGCTCCTCGCGGAACACCCGCTGGGCAGCCCGGCCAACCGCGTCAACGCCGGACTGACCGCCGACACGCCGAAGGGCACGAGCGTCGAGGTCGACGTCCGGGGCCGCACCGGCGCGGACGACTGGACGGAGTGGACACCCGCCGGCACGCCGCTGCGGGCGACCGTCGGTTCGGTGCAGGTGCGGATCCGCCTGCACAGCACCACCGACGGCGTCCGCCCGGCCGTCCGGAACGTCACGCTCAGCGCGGACTCCGTGCCGCAGGTCAACGCGCTGCTCGCGACGACGCCGTTGACCTACAAGGTCTACGGCACCCGTGAAGGTCTCGTCGGCGGCACCACCGCCAACGGCCACAAGATCGTCAGCCACGACCACTTCGTCTCGTTCCCGTCGGGGAAGTCCGTGTCCCCCAAGGGAACCGGCAACTACACTGCGCGCGTCTGCCGCACCGACGGCAGCAAGTGCGAGTACGCGCCGGTGTGGGAGGTCGGCCCGTGGAACGAGCGTGACGACTACTGGAACCCGGCGTCGGTCCGCTCGGAGTTCAAGGACCTGCCGCAGGGCAAGCCCGAAGCGCAGGCCGCCTACCTCGACGGCTACAACGGCAAGAAGGACGACTCCGGCCGCACGGTCCAGAACCCGGCGGGCATCGACCTCGCCGACGGCGTGTTCTGGGACGGCCTCGGCATGTCCGACAACGGCTACGTGAACGTGACGTACCTGTGGACCGGCTCCGGCCCGACCGGCGTGGTCAGCACCGCGGGCGACCCGCTCAACGTCCGGGCGAGCGCCGGCACGTCGGCGGCGGTCAAGGGCCTCGCGGCGAACTACGCCAAGGTGACGATCGAGTGCTACACCACCGGCGACACGGTCACCGGCAAGTTCGGCACGAGCAACATCTGGGACCGCATCGGCGCCGGCCACTACGTGTCGGACACCTACCTGCAGACCGGCTCCGACAGCCCGGTGGCCCCGCTCTGCTGAGCGGCCCGCGGCTCAAGTGAGCCTTGATCATCGCGTGGTTGACTGCCCTCACCCCCGCGATAACAGCGAAGGCCCGGCATCCCCCGCCGGGCCTTCGCCCATTTCCGCCGCCGGCCGGCCCCCGGGACCCGGCACAGTCGCGACCCCGCCCCGCCCAACGCGCCTTCGCGTCGGGCATTCGCCCATTTCGCGCAGTGCGTATTCCGCTCTCCGGGACATCAATTCACAACCGTGAACAAGCGTCCGCCGGGTGTACAAGGACATGTCCGTTGTGTAAAACTTCCGGCACCTGGAGCATTTCCCCACACGGAATGGCGGGCACCTGTGAGCGTTACCCGGAGAACCCTGCTGACCACCGCGGCCGGCGCCGCGGTGGCGGTGAGCGCCAGCACCTCCACCACCGCGTCGGCGGGCACATCCACTGCCGTCGACCAGGCATCCGTCACCCGGACGCTCCGCCAGGCGGCCGACTACGCGGTGGCCAAGCTCCGCGCCGTGGCCCCCGGGGTCACCGCGTTTCCGACCGGCACGAAGTTCGAGAAATGGGCTTATTCGCAGAATGGCGACTGGGTCGGCGGATTCTGGCCCGGTCAGTTGTGGCTGGCGTACCTGCACAGCGGCGACGAACAATTCAAGACGCTCGCGCTGGCGTCCGCGGACAAACTCGCGCCGCGGCAGTTCGACACCGGAACGCACGATCTCGGTTTCCTCTTCTACCCGTCGTGGGTCACCGCGTGGCGGCTCACCGGCGACGAGAAGTGGAAGGCGGGCGCGGTGCAGGCCGCGGCGTCGCTGATCAAGCGCTTCAACCCGGCCGGGAAGTTCATCCGCGCCTGGGGCGCGCTGACCGACCCGAAGGACGCGGGCCGCGTCATCATGGACACGATGATGAACCTCGACCTGCTGGCCTTCGCGAGCAAGCAGACCGGGGACTCGCAGTACCTCGACATCGCGATCGCGCACGCGAAGACGGCGCAGCGCACCTTCGTGCGCCCGGACGGCTCGACGCCGCACGTGTTCGACTTCGACCCCGTCACCGGCGCGCCGATCGGGCAGAACACCGTGCAGGGCTACAGCCCGACCTCGTGCTGGTCGCGCGGGCAGGCGTGGGGGATCTACGGGTTCACCACGATCTACCGGCGCACCGGCGACCAGGAGTTCCTGACGACGGCCCGGCGCCTGGCGGACTACGCGCTGTCCCGGCTCACCCCGGACCACGTGCCGGTGTGGGACTACCTCGCCCCGCAGGCGCCGAACGACGCCAAGGACGCTTCCGCCGGCGTGATCATGGCGTGCGGCCTGCTCGACCTGGCCGAGCAGACGCGCCGGCCGCAGTACCGGGACAGCGCGCTGCGGATCCTCGACGCGACGTCGCGGACGTGCCTGACGACGAAGTCGGCGCGGGCCGAGGCGGCCGTCGCGCGCTGCACCCGCAACCGCCCGGCCGAGGACGGCGTCGAGATCTCGCTCCCGTACGCCGACTACTACCTGCTGGAAGGCATCCTGCGGGTGCTCGACCGCGCCGCGGTGGACCGCGCCGTCGACCTGTCGAGCCGATAGCACCCAGGGGAGGCCGCCACCTCCCCGAGGCCGTCAGTGCTGGTGATGGGCGTGCACCTTCGCGTGCCCGAGCCCGCGGCCGATCATCCACTTGTTCACCGGCACCGTCACGACGAACGCGATCGCGAGCGAGATCACCAGCGACAGCCAGAAGAGCACGCTGGCCAGGCCCGCGTCCATCGCCCCCGGGATCGCCACGACCACCGTGTTGTCGATGACCTCCATGACCGCGATCGACACCGTGTCCGCGGCCAGCGCGACCTTGAACGCCGCCGCCGGGTCCAGGCCCGACTTGAGCACGCCGCGCATCGTCAGGCCGTAGCCGAAGACGAAGGCCAGCACGATCGACAGGACCACCGTCGCCGCGTTGGGCAGGCCGAACGCCGTGCCCAGCACCATGCCGAGCACCTCACCGATGGCGCAGCCGGTCAGGCAGTGCAAGGTCGCCTGGACCGCGGTCGCCCACGAAGCCCCATGCTGTTCGCTCATGCCGTCGATAATACCCCCAAGGGGTATCCAGGCGCCTGTCTCGCACACCACAGCGCGAGCACGCACAGCGACCCTCGACCCCCCGATACACTACCCAGAGTGGCATTACCTGTCACTAGCCGTAGCGAACACCGCCGACCAGGCATTACCCCGTCGGAAAGCCACCAGGTAGAACTCACTTCCGTAACCCTTTGCGCACATCCCGTTGACCACAGTTACCCGGGGCCCTACGTTCGCCGTGGGTCTCCACCGCGCGCAGACCGTCGCCGAAGCAATGAGGAATGGGTGGGATGCGAGGGCCGACGAGGACGTCCCGGCTGATCGCGGCGCTGCTGCTGAGCGTGGCGTTCGCGCTCGGCGGCTGCTCGGAACAGCTCGGCAGCACGCCGCCGCCGGCACCGACGCGGATCGCGTTCGTGCCCAAGATCGCCAAGATCCCGTACTTCGAGGCGATGAACAGCGGCGGGCTGGAAGCCGCGAAGCAGCTGGGTGTCGAGTGGACGATGAACCCCCCGGCGACGGTCGACCCGGCCGCCCAGGTGACGATCCTGCGTGGCCTGATCGCGCGGAAGGTCGACGTCATCGTCGTCGCGCCGAACGACCCCGCCGCGCTCGCGCCGGTGATCGCCGAGGCCCGGGCGAAGGGCATCCACGTCCTCACCTCGGACACCGACGCGCCGGGCACGCAGCGCGAGGTGTTCGTCAACCAGGCCAGCGCCGAAGGCATCGGCAACGCGGTCACCGACGCGCTGATGGCGAAGACCGGCGGCGCCGGCAAGTACGCGATCGTCTCGTGCGGCCCGGCCGCGGCGAACCTCAACAGCTGGATCTCGGTCCAGAAGCAGTACACCGCCGACCACTACCCCAAGGCCCAGCTCGTCGAGACGGTCTACGCCGGCGAGGACGAGGACAAGGCCGTGGTCCTGGCCAAGCAGCTGATGGCCCGCCACCCGGACCTGACCGGCCTGGTCGGCGAATGCACGACGTCGGCGCCGGGCGTCGCGAAAGCCGTGAAGGAGCAGCAGAAGATCGGCCAGGTGTTCACCGTCGGCGTCGGCACGCCGCAGTCGATCAAGCCGTACCTGCTCGACGGCTCGTGCTCGCAGTCGGTGCTGTGGAACGTCGAGTCACTGGGCTGGCTGACCGCCTGGACGGCCAAGCAGGTCGCCGACGGCAAGCCGCTGAGCCCGGTCAACAAGGTGAACCTGGAGTTGCCGGCGGTGAAGTACGACGCCCCGTCGAAGACCGTCCTGCTGGGCGATCCGCTGCTCATCACCGCCGACAACGTCGACCAGTTCAAGTACTGATCTCTACCGGACGTCGATGGTGACCGTCGCCGTGCTGGTGACCGCCGGGAGCTTCGCGGTGTCGACCGCGAGGTACTCGCCGTCGTCCTGACGGCCGTCCGGCAACGTCTTGACGTGCAGCGCGTACGGCGGGGCCGCGTTCGTCACGCCGTCGATGCCGAAGTCGTTGTCATTGCTGATCACGAGGGTCCGGCCACCGTCGGTCGTCGCGACACCCTCGACCTTGTCGTGGCCGAAGAAGCCGCCGGCCGGGTCGAGCCCGGTCACCAGCGCGCCGAGGTCCAGGCTCAGCTTCTTGCTCACCGGCTTGATCCCCGCCGCGGCGAGGTCCTCGATCGCGTCGGCGGTGGTGTCCTTGCCGACGTAGGCGTCGATGCTCTTGCCGCCGACCAGCACGCCGCCCTTGACGGCGTCGTAGCCCGCTGCCTCCGGGCCGACGTCGGTGGCGCCGGACAGGTCGATCTCGAAAAGCTTCTTGTACGCGCCCGGTTCGGGCTTGCCGTCCCGTTCGTCCACCAGGAAGCGGGTCGCCGACAGGGCGGTGATCTCGCTGACCGCGGTGCCCGTCGTGTCCGGGTCGTCGAGCAGGTAGAGGTACTCGTGCGTGGCGCGGGTCCGCAGGTCGACGGTGACGATCCGCAGCGTGGTGACGTTGCCCGGCTTCTTCGTCAGGTCCAACTGCTGCAGCGCGGACTGCATGACGCCGACGAGCGTCCGGCCGTCCGGGGTCAGCGCGAGACCTTCCATGCCCTTGTTCGGCACGCGGTACTTCAGCTCGGCGGGCAGCGAGCCGTCGAAGGGCGAAAGCCGCTCGATCGCCCGGCCGTCGCGGCCGAAGTGCGTGATGAACGGGCCGTACTCGTCGGACACCCAGAACGTGCCGTCCTTCTGCGCGACGAGGCCTTCGGAGTCGTAGCCGTCCGCCGACTTCGGCAGGACGTTCCCGTCGAGGTCGACGATCTTCTCGCCGGTGTCGGCCTGCGGGCTGACCTGGCCGTTGTACGGCGTGCCGTTCGCGGCACGCAGCGGAATCGTCCTCTCCAGCACGGCTTTCCCGTCGCGGAGCCGGAACTTCCCGATGGCCGGGGTGAACGCGGGCAGCGGCTCGATCTTGCCGCCGCCGGGCGCGTCGACGTTCGGGCCGCGGTCGGTGAGGCCGTAGAACTCGTCCCGCTCGCCGGGGACCGGGGTCAGCGCGGAACCGTAGGCGCCGCCCTTGATCTGGACGCCGCCGATCGTGGCCAGGGGCTTCAGCGCGGTCGGGTAGAGCTTCACAGCGTCGGAAACGGTGTAGGTGAAGGAATCACGGCCGCGGAAGCCGGGCGCCGGGGTGTAGTGGAACGCGCCGTCGGCGCCGATCGTGACGGTGCCGTGCGCGGCCGCGGTGTGCCGCACGACGGCGGTGGCGCCGCGGTCGTTGCCGAGCACGTCGTCCTGCAGTGCGTGCCCCGCGCGGACGCGGTAGTGGTCGTCCTTCGCCCGCGGCCCGTGCTCGTGTGCCGAGGCCGGCCCCGCCGCGGCCAGCGGCAGCGCCAGGACCGTGGCCACCAGGGCGATTCGTACCCGCTTCATCGGTTTTCTCCTCCTCCGGCGCGTGACTGCGCCGGAGGAGGAGTCTGAGTGGCCGAAGTGGACAATGCCCGTCTTCGAGGAGGCCGTGGCGTTAACGGTGCCGCCGGGTGGTCTGCCGCAGCTCGTCGTGAGTGTTTAGGGCGGTTAGAACCGCCCTAAACACTCACGACCCCGGCCACGGTGCTAGCGGTGGCGGCGAGCTGCGGCGACCGCTCCGGCGCCCAGCACCAGGATCAACGTCGTGAGGCCCCAGCGGCGCTGCTCCTTCGTCCGCACGGCGGTGTCCTGCACCACGGGTTCGGGCTTCTTCGTCGGGACCACGTGCGGCCTTTTCGTCGATGGCGGCGGGGTCGGCGCGACCGTCGTGGGCTCTTCCCGTGGTGACGGCGTCGGCGTCGGCGCCACCACGGCGACCGGTTCCTCCACCGGCGGCGGCTGCGACGGGGGCGGCGGCTCGGGCGCCGGGGTTGTCGGTGTCGGTTTCGGTTTCGGTGCGGGAGTGGGCGTCGGCGGGTTCGGCGGCGGCGAGTTGGGCGGTGGGCTGTTCGGCGGGGGTGTGTTCGGGGGCGGGGTATTGGGCGGCGGCTCGGTGGGCGGCGGCGTGTTCGGCGGCGGCTCGGTCGGCGGCGGCGAGGGCACCGCCGCCTCGGCGTAACAGCCGGCCGCGTCACCGCTGGCCAGCACCGGGCCGGTCGAGATCTCGACCGCCGGACCCGAGCCGTCGCGCGGCAGGCGGTACGTCACGCTCCGGCGGCCCTCGTGGTTGGCCGTCGCGTAGATCGAGCCCGGGCCGAGGACGACCGAGCCGTACGCGCCGCCGCTCGGCAGCCGCAGGCCCGGAACCACCGCGACCTCGCCCGACGACGGGTCGAGCGTCACGACCGAGCTGTCCCCGCGCGACGACGTCGAGATGCCGTACAGCAGCCCGTCCGCCGGGTCGTAGGCGAAGTCGTCGACGCCGTCGGCCAGCGCCACCGGCCGCAGCGACGTCCGGTGCACGACGCGCACGTAGTCGGCGCTCGCCGGGTCGACGTCCACGGTGTACAGGTCACTGTTCTGCCTTACGTACCAGCGGTTTCCGGCCACCACGCCGGCGGTGGCGCCGGTGACCTGGCTCCACACCGGGTGCCGGCTGCCCGCCTTGCCGACCACGCCGAGGTCGGTGACCGCGCCGGTCCGGCTGATGCGCACGGCGTGCGCGCCGTCGTGGTAGCGGCCGGCGCGGGTGCCGTCGGCGACGCCGTACACCACGTCCTGCGCGGGCGCGTAGCCCATCGCGTTGATCCAGTACCCGACCTCGGTCAGGCGTTTCGTGAGGCCGTCGGGCAGCGACAGCAGCCGCAACGTCGTCGGCGCGCCGCTGCGTTCGTTCTCGGCCTGCAGGATCGTGCAGCCGTCAGGGGCCGGGGCCGCCGGGCGCTTCGACGGCGACGGAGCGAGCCACCCCGTCGCCGCGAGCAGTGCCGAAACCACCGCGGCGATGCCGAGCATCGCCGCCCAGCGGGCCCTCCCGCCGGTCAAGCCAGCCTTTCCAGCGCCGACTTGAACGCGTCCGGCGGGATGCTCGCGCCGCCGCTGAACGGGTTCTGCAGCTGGTAGATCGCGAACAACAGCAACGTGATCGTGCCGGCCAGGGTCGAGACGATGATGATGTGCGCGGCGAGCCGGGTGCCGCCGAAGAGGTTGGGCAGCAGGATCGCCGTGATGATGCTGCCGAGGACGAGCGCGAACCAGACGACCGCGCCGACCCCGCCGCCGCCGGCGTTGTTCAGCCGCTGGGTGCGGGACTGGTACACCGACCAGAGCTGGTTGCTCGCCTCGGTCTTGCGGTCGATCTGCCAGTCGCCGTCGACGTTCGCGGCCGCGACGGCCTGGCGCATCTGGTCCAGCTGCGTCCAGCCGGTGGCCGGGATCGCGCCGCCGTCGGCCAGGCGCGGCCACTCCTGCTGCTCGACCGTCTGCGAGTAGGCGGTGGCGAGCTGGCGCACGCGGTCCGCGGTGTCGGGCGGGAGCGCGTCGGCCGCCCAGGTCGCCGCCACGAGGCTGTCGGCCTCGGTCTGCGCGTCCTGGGTCGCGCCGCCCACCGAGTCGTAGAGCGAGATGAGCACGAACGCCATCAGCACCGCGTGCAGCCCGCCGACGATGGTGAACACCTGGCCGGCCGCGTCGTTGTTGTCGGCCCGCCCCTCGTCCCAGCCGAACCGCCGGACCAGGTACCCGATCACGGCGCCGACGAGCGCCGCGCCGACCACCCACAGACTGCCGGCCAGGAAGATGTTCATCCGAGTCCTTTCACCCGCGCGACGGCGCGGGACGAGCCACCCGGTGAATTCCGCGACCGGGACCCGCTCAAGTTAGTCATCCATTTCCGGGCGGACAACGTAGCATTGTGGGAATCATCCGAGTGGCCGCACCCGCGCTCCGATTATCGCCGGTTCGGCCCAGCCGACCGGCACCGGGGCCCGTCCCGCCACCGCGTGGCGCTACGCCGAATTCCCCTTACGAGCAGGGAACATTCCCGACCGAGTGACGCGCGAGCACCCGCCGTCACCAATTGTGGCCGACACCCCGCCGGCGAGTGTCCGGAATGGCCGGACCGCGGCCCGGTGAATAACCCGGTGACCCGATCGTGTCATTGTGCGGCTCCGCCCGGTTGATATGTTGATTTCGCGGCGCCGGCAACCGCGCATTATCGAAAATCGCAGGTCACAACTCCGCGCGCCGCAGGGCGGGCGCGCACCGACTCCGAACGAATGGGTGGTTCTCGCTGTGACTGTCACCGACCCGGTGGACTCCGCGACCGCGGAACAGGCACCTCTGAGCCTCGGCCGGGCCGCGGCCCGGACCCTGGCGACGACGACGAAGTCCGTCCCGCAGATGCAGGGCATCTCGTCGCGGTGGCTGCTGAAGCTGCTGCCGTGGGTCGAGGTCTCCGGCGGCGCCTACCGCGTCAACCGCCGGCTGAGCTACTCCGTGGGCGACGGGCGGGTCACGTTCACCACGACCGGCGCCGAGGTCCGCGTGATCCCGCCGGAGCTCGGCGAGCTCGCGCCGCTGCGCGGGTACGACGACGAAGAGGTCCTCACCGAGCTGGCGAGCCGCTTCGGCCAGCAGGAGTACGAGCCGGGTGACGCGCTCGTCGAGTTCGGCAGCCAGGCCGACCACGTCTTCCTCATCGCCCACGGCAAGATCACCAAGGTCGGCACCGGCGCCTACGGCGACCAGACGGTGCTCGGCACGATGGCCGACGGCGACTACTTCGGCGAGAACGTGCTGGTCAGCGGCGACGGGATCTGGGAGTTCACGGCGAAGGCCGTGACCCGGTGCACCGTGCTGACCCTGCCGCGCCAGGCGTTCCAGGACGTCCGGGACCGGTCGGAGACCCTGCAGGCGCACCTGGAAGCCTTCGTCGCCGGGGGCGCGTCGGCCCGCAACGACCACGGCGAAGCGGAGATCACGCTCTCCGCCGGCCACGACGGCGAACCGGCGCTGCCGGGCACGTTCGTCGACTACGACAGCTCGCCGCGCGAGTACGAGCTGAGCGTCGCCCAGACCGTGCTGCGGGTGCACTCCCGCGTCGCGGACCTCTACAACCAGCCGATGAACCAGATCGAGCAGCAGCTGCGCCTGACCGTGGAAGCGTTGCGGGAGCGGCAAGAGCACGAGCTGATCAACAACACCGACTTCGGCCTGCTGCACAACGCCGACTTCGCCCAGCGCGTCCCGACCCGCACCGGGCCGCCGACGCCGGACGACCTCGACGACCTGCTTTCGCTGGTGTGGAAGGACCCCGGGTTCTTCCTGGCCCACCCGAAGACCATCGCCGCGTTCGGCCGCGAGTGCAGCAAGGCCGGGATCTACCCGGACGCCGTCGACATGGGCGGGCACCAGGTGCCGGCGTGGCGCGGGATCCCGATCCTGCCGTGCAACAAGATCCCCGTCACCGAGACCCGCACCAGCTCGATCCTGCTGATGCGCACCGGCGAGCAGGCCCAGGGGGTCGTCGGGCTGCACCAGACCGGGCTGCCGGACGAGTACCAGCCGGGCCTGAACGTCCGCTTCATGGGCGTCTCGGAACAGGCGATCATCTCCTACCTCGTGTCCGCCTACTACTCCGCCGCCGTCCTGGTGCCGGACGCGCTCGCCGTGCTGGAGAGCGCCGAGATCGGCCGGGAGGGCTGATGCCCGAACCCGCCACGCCACCCCGGAAGCCGGACGCGGAGCCCCCGCGGCTCCGCACCGTGGGGGTCGAACCCCCACACCCCGCGCCGGTGGCGCTGCCCCCGGACCCCCGTAAGGCGGGGTATGGCCTCCCCCCATCGGCCTTCGGCCCGACGGGGCTGGGCACGGCCGCCGCCCGGATCGTGCCGAAGCCCGCGGGCGCCCGTCCTCCTGAAGCCCCAGAACCCGATCGGCGCGTGAAACCTTGACCGTCACCGAAGAACCGGCGCCGCCGCAGCTGTCACTCGGCACCCAAGCGGCCCGCACGCTCAGCACGACCACCAAATCGCTCCCGCAGATGCGCGGCATCACCCCGCGGTGGCTGCTCTCGCAGCTGCCGTGGGTCGAGGTCCCGGCGGGCAGCTACCGGGTCAACCGGCGGCTGACCTACACGATCGGCGACGGCAAGCTCAGCTTCTTCAATACCGGCGCCCGCGTCCAGGTGGTGCCCGCCGAGCTGACCGAGCTCGAACTGCTGCACGGGTTCGGCGACGAGCAGGCGCTGGCCGCGCTGGCCGACGCCTTCGAGCAACGCGAGTACGAACCGGGCTCGGCGATCACCACCGCCGGCGACCCGCTCGACACGCTGGTGCTCATCGCGCACGGCAAGGTGACCCAGCACGGCCGCGGCGAATACGGCGACGAGACGCTGCTGGGCACCGCCACCGACGGCGACCACTTCGGCGCCGACCTGCTCGCCCGCGACGACGCGACCTGGAAGTTCACCGCCCGCGCGAAGACCCGCGTGATCGCGCTGATCCTCCCGGCGTCGGCGTACGCCCGGCTCAACGGCCGCTCGGAGTCGCTGCGCGCGCACGTCGCCGAGATGGCCGGCCGGGAACGGAAACCCCAGAACGCCCGCGGCGAGGCGAGCATCGACCTGTCCGCCGGCCACGACGGCGAGCCGATCCTCTCCGGCACCTACGTCGACTACGACCCGTCGCCGCGGGAGTACGACCTCGCTGTCGCGCAGACGATCCTGCGCGTCAGCAACCGCGTCACCGACCTCTACAACCAGCCGATGAACCAGCTGGAGCAGCAGCTGCGGCTCACCGTGGAAGCGTTGCGGGAGCGGCAAGAGCACGAGCTGATCAACAGCACCGAGTTCGGGCTGCTGCACAGCGCGGACCTCAAGCAGCGGATCACCACCCGCAGCGGCCCGCCCACGCCGGACGACATGGACGAGCTGCTCACCCGCCGCCGCAAGACCCGGTTCTTCCTGGCGCACCCGCGCGCGATCGCGGCCCTCGGCCGCGAGTGCACCGCGCGCGGGCTCTACCCGGCGACGACGGTCCTCGACGGCCGGCGCGTGAGCGCGTGGCGCGGCGTGCCGATCCTGCCGAGCGACAAGATCCCGGTCACCGACGCGGGCACGACGTCGATCATCGCGATGCGCACCGGCGAGGACGACGCCGGCGTGATCGGGCTGCGGCCGGCGTCGCTGCCGGACGAGTACCAGCCGGGCCTCAACGTGCGGTTCCTGGGCATCAACGAGCGCGCGGTGACGTCGTACCTGGTCAGCGCCTACCACTCGGCGGCCGTGCTGGTGCCGGACGCGCTCGGCGTGCTCGGCGACGTCGAGGTCGGGCGCTGATGACCACCTTGGACACACGCACGGCGGCCCGCCCGCTCTCCGACGTCCTGACCTGGAGCAAGAGCCTGGTCGACGCGGCGACGCGGACGGCGGCCGAACGGCTGCCGGAGTCGATGCGGCGGATCGCGGGCTACCACTTCGGCTGGTGCGACGCGAAGGGCGAGCCGACGCGGGGTGACGGCGGCAAAGCGCTGCGCCCGGCGCTGGTGCTGCTGTGCGCGGAGGCGGTGGGCGGGGACGCGGCGGACGCCGTGCCCGCCGCCGTCGCGGTCGAGCTCGTGCACAACTTTTCGCTGCTGCACGACGACGTCATGGACGGCGACACGACCCGGCGGCACCGGCCGACGGCGTGGACGGTGTTCGGCACCGGCCCGGCGGTGCTCGCCGGGGACGCGTTGCTGTCACTGGCGTTCGAGCTCCTCGCGCCGAGCGGGGTCGCGAGCACCCGGCTGCTGTCGGCCGGGGTCCTCGACCTGCTCGACGGCCAGGCCGCGGACCTCGGCTTCGAGCAACGCGACGACGTCACGCCGGGCGAGTGCGTCCGGATGGCGGAGGGCAAGACGGCGGCGCTGCTGGGCGCGGCGTGCACGCTCGGCGCGCTGGCCGGGCGGGGAAAGCCCGAGGACGCCGAGCGGCTGGGCGCGTTCGGCCGGTCGGTCGGCCTGGCGTTCCAGCACATCGACGACCTGCTCGGCATCTGGGGCGACCCCGACGTCACCGGCAAGCCGGTGTACTCGGACCTGCAGAACCGCAAGAAGTCGCTGCCGGTCGTGACGGCCCTGTGCTCCGGCACGCCGGCGGGCGCCGAGCTGGCCGAGCTCTACTCGGGCCCGGACCCGCTCGACGAGGCTTCGCTCGCCCGCGCGGCCGCTCTCGTCGACGAGGCCGGCGGCCGCCAGTGGAGCCAGGCCCAGGCCGAAGCCCTCCTGGCCAAGGGCCTCCGCGACCTGGCCGCGGTGAACCCGGTCCCGCGCGCCGGCGCCGAACTCGCCACCCTGGCCCGCCTGATCACCACCCGCACCCACTGACCCCGTACCCGGAGGGTCGGTTCGCGTACCCGGACAGTCGGTTCGCGTACCTGGACAGTCGGTTCGCGTGCCTGGACAGTCGGTTCGCGTGCCTGGAGGGTCGGCTCACGAACCGACTCCCTGGGTACGCGAACCGACCCTCTGGGTACGCGAGCCGACTCCCTGGGTACGCGAGCCGACTCCCTGGGTACGCGAGCCGACCCTCCGGGTACGGCTACTTGCCGGGGCGGGTGAGGCCGTCTTTGTCCGCTCCCAGCGACAGGATGTTCTTGTCCGTGTCGCTCAGGGCCTTCGTGACCTGCGCTGACGTCGGAGATGTCGACAAGTCGAGAAGGCGGATGGGCGCGTCCAGCTTGATCAGGGTCGGGACGTACTCGGCCTTGTCGACCTTCCAGCGGTCGCCGTCGCGGACGAAGCGGAACCGGGCCGCCGCGCCTTCCTCCGTGTCCCCGCGCGGGTCGGAGTGGCGGGCGACGCTGTTGCCGAGGCCGTAGGCCACCCACTTGTCCCCCACCTTCTCGAACGGCTGCACCACGTGCGCGTGGTGGCCGACGATCAGGTCGATGTCGTCCGAACCCAGCAGCTTCTTGGCCTGGCTGCGCTGCTCGGCCGTGGGGTCGTGCTGATACTCGACGCCCCAGTGCAGGCTCGCGATCACGACCTGCGCGCCCGCTTCGCGAGCCTTCTTCGCCGCCGCCAGGACGTCGTCGACGTCGATCTGGTTGGCCAGCCACGGTTTCCCGGCCGGCACCTTGATCCCGTTGAAGCCGAAGGCGTAGGACACCTGCGCGACCTTGACGCCGTGGACGTCCAGGATCAGCGGCGTCGCCGCTTCCTTCGCCGACCGGGCCGAGCCGGTGTGCTTGAGACCGTTCGCGTCGAGCGCGTCCAAGGTCCGCTCGACGCCGCCCGCGCCCTGGTCGATGGTGTGGTTGGACGCCGTCGAGCAGGTGTCGTACCCGGTGTCCTTGATCGCCGCCGCGATCTCCGGCGGCGCACTGAACGACGGATATCCGCTGTACGGCCCGCCTTCGGGCGCCAGCGGCGTCTCGAGGTGGCAGATGCCGAGGTCGGCGCCGGAGATCAGCGGCTTGATCCCGGCCAGCAGCGGCCGGTAGTCGAACTTGCCGTGCCCGTCGGCCTCGGCCTGGTCCGACAGCGCCGGGTGGATCAGGACGTCGCCGGTCGCGACGACGCTGAACGACCCGTCGGGCGCCGGAGCCGAAGCGTCCGAAGACGACTCCGGGAACGGCGTCGGCGCCGGACCCTGCTGCGGCGGGCTGCTGCAGGCGGCCAGCAGGACGGCGGTCCCGGCGAGCGCGGCGAAGCGGTAGCTCGTCATCGATCCCCCTCGTGGACGTGGTCGGGCCATCCTCCCAGTCGGGCGAATCCGACATCCCGTGGGCAGCTTCCGCCAGGAACCAGCGCAACAGTCGACAACACCGATCACAACACTCACACTGGACAACCATCGGACAACGCGCAGGTTGAGCCCTCATTAATACGATTAATGGCCGGGCTCGCGCGACACGACGATCACACAGAGTAGATCTCACTCCGCTAACTGCCTGGCCGCAGCGTCTTGACGTCACCCGAACGAGTGTCTTGTAATACGAGTCACACGGCGTTCACGCGCCCGCAACACTCACCCCCGGCCCCCATGGGAGCACTCGATGTCCACATACCCGCACAGGTCACGGACCTGGGGCGTTGTTGGTTGTTGTTTGATTGCTGGTGTCATGTTGGCGGCCTGCTCCTCCGGCAAGACCGAAGCACCGGCGTCGCAGCAGGCGCCCGCCAACGGCAAGATCACGCTGTACTACCTGCAGAAACAGGGTGACCAGCAGTACTTCGTCGAGCAGGCGCAGGGGGCGCAGGAGAAGGCGAAGGAGCTCGGTGTCGAGCTCAAGGTCGTCAACCTCGGCCAGGACGCCAACAAGGCGATCACCGAACTGGACGCCGCGGTCGCGCAGGGCGCGAACGGCGTCGCCATCGTCGTCCCCGACCAGGCCATCGGCCCGCAGGTGATCGACAAGGCGAAGAGCGCGGGCATCCCGATCATCGCCTCCGACGACGTCATCAAGGACGGCTCCGGCGCGAAGGCCCCGTTCGTCGGTTTCAACGGCAGCCAGATGGGCGACTCGGTCGGCACCGAGGCCGGGAAGCTGTTCAAGGCCGCCGGCTGGACCGCCGCCGACACCAAGATCATCAGCGCCTACAAGCAGGACCTCAGCGTCTGCACCGACCGCGTCAACGCCGCCAAGTCCGCGTTCGCGAAGGCCGGCGACCCGGGCATCCCGGTGATCGACGTCGGCACGGACAACTCGCCGGTCGACGCGCAGAACCGCTCCGGCGCGGTGATCGGCTCGAACCCGGGCGTCAAGCACTGGGTCGTCTGGGGCTGCAACGACGAGAACGAGACCGGTGTCGTGACGGCGCTGGCCAACTCGGGCGTACAGGCGAACAACATCATCGGCGTCGGGCTCGGCGCGTACCTCACCTGCAAGGACTGGGCGGCGGGCAAGGACACCGGCAACAAGTCCGCGCTCTACATCTCCGGCGCCGAGGTCGGCCGTTCGGCGATCCAGGTGCTGGTGGACAAGGTGAAGAACGGCAAGGAGCTGCCCGCGGAGACGATCGCGAAGACCACGATCGTCAACAAGGACAACTACAAGCAGGCCGGCGTCAACTGCACCTGACCGATCTCCCGTGCCCGTCACTTTCACGTGAAAGTGACGGGCACGGGTTCCACCGCTCGAAGGGCGATCATGTCCAGCTCTGCTCCCGCGCTCGCCGTCGAGGGCATCGGCAAGCGCTTCTCCGGGGTCACCGCCCTCGACGACGTCTCCCTGGAGATCCGCTCCGGCGAGGTCCTCGCGCTGATGGGCGAGAACGGCGCCGGCAAATCGACGCTCCTGCGGGTGCTCTCCGGCGACCAGGGGCCCGACGACGGCCGCCTGCTGCTCGACGGCACCGAGATCACCTTCGACACCCCGCGCGCGGCGATGGCCGCCGGGGTGCGCGTGATCTACCAGGAACCCGAGATCATCCCGCACGTTTCGGTGGCGGAGAACGTCTTCGTCGGCGAACTCCCCGCCAAGGCCCGGGTCTTCAACCGCCGCACACTGCTGAAGGCGACGCAGGACGCGCTGGCCGAGTACGGCTTCGAAGGCGTGCTCAACCCGGCGACGCTCGGCGTCGCGCTCTCGGCCGCGCAGCGCCAGATCGTCGAGATCCTCCGCGTGCTCACCGCGGCCACCCCGCCGAAGGTGATCGCCTTCGACGAGCCGACGTCGTCGCTGTCCGAACACGAGGTGGACGCGCTGTTCCGGCTGATCGGCCGGCTGCGCGACAACGGTGTCGCGGTCGTCTACGTCTCGCACCGGATGAAGGAGATCTTCCGGCTCGCCGACCGCGTCGCGGTGCTGCGCGACGGGAAGCTCGTCGGCGTCCAGCGGGCCGGGGAGACCGACGAAGCCAGCCTGGTCCGGATGATGATCGGCCGCGACCTCTCGGCGCTCGAACGCCGTGTCACACAGGACACCGGCGAAGTCGTGCTGAAGCTCGACAACGTGACCACCGACGACGTCACCGGCATCTCCCTGCAGGTCCGCGCGGGCGAGGTCGTCTGCCTGGCCGGGCTGGTCGGCGCGGGACGCTCCGAGCTGGCCCGCGCGATCGTCGCCGACCTGCCGATCCGGTCCGGGACGGTCGAGCTCGCCGGAAAGCGGTTGCGCGCGCGCAACCCCGGCGACGCCGTCAAAGCAGGCATCGGCTTCGCGCCCGAAGAGCGCAAGACGGACGCGTTGCTGATGCAGCGGTCCGTGCGCGACAACATCTCCATCTCGGTCCTCGACCGCCTTCGCCGCTTCCGCGTCGTGAAGCGCGCGAAGGAACGCACACTCGTCGAGGAGTACATCCGCGAGCTCCGCGTGCGGACGCCGTCGATGGAGCAGGAAGTCCGCAAGCTCTCCGGCGGCAACCAGCAGAAGGCCGTTCTGGCGCGGTGGCTCGCGCGGCGGCCGAAGCTGCTGATCCTGGACGAGCCGACCCGCGGCGTCGACGTCGGCGCGAAGGCCGAGATCTACCGGATCATCGACGGCCTCGCCGCGGAAGGCATCGCGCTGCTGGTCATCTCGTCGGACCTGCCCGAGGTGCTGACGCTGGCCGACCGCATCCTCGTGATGCGCGCGGGGCGGCTGGCCGGCGAGATCGCCAGTGCCGACGCCACCGAGGAAGCCGTGCTGACCCTCGCCATCCCCGAAACCGAACCCGCAGTAGAAGAGCAGCAGGAGATCGGCGCATGAGTGAGCTTGCGAACGAATCATTCAACACAGCGCTCGCCGCTCAGGCCGAACTGAGCGTCAGCGAGGTCGGCGCATGAGTACCCCCACCCAGGAGAAAGCCATGTCCTCGGAGCCCGCGGCGCCACAGCAGCCTTCGGTCCTCCGCCGCGTGCTGACCGGCATCGGCGTCCAGAACTCGAGCCTGATCATCACGCTCGTCGCGCTGATCATCCTGCTGAGCGTCCTGAACGACAACTTCCTGCGCACCAACAACCTGCTGCTGATCGGCAGCGCGATCACCATCATGGGGCTGCTCGCGCTGGTGCAGACCCTGGTGATCATCCTGGGCGCGCTGGACATCTCGGTCGGCTCGATGGCGGGCCTCGCCTCGGTCGTCTCGGCGATGGTGTTCACCTCGTCCGGCAACGCCGAGGTCGGCATCCTCGCCGCGGTCGGCGTCGGCATCGTCTGCGGCCTGGTCAACGGCATGATCATCATCTTCGGCCGGGTCAACCCGGTGGTCGCGACGCTGGCCATGCTGGCCACCTACAAGGGCATCGCGCAGGTGATCTCGGACGGCAAGTCGCAGGGCTACACCGGCGGCGACGACCTGTTCATCTTCCTGGCCAAGGGCGCCATCCTCGGCCTGCCGTCGCTGGTGTGGGTGTTCCTGATCGTCGCGGCGGCGCTGCACTTCCTGCTGAAGTACACCGACATCGGCCGCAACGTCTACGCGATCGGCGGCAACGACACGGCCGCGCGGCTGGCCGGCATCAACATCAACCGGTACATCATCGGCGTCTACGCGCTGGCCGGCGTGGTCGCGGCGGTCGCGGGTGTCCTGATCACCGCGCGCACCGGCTCGGGCCAGCCGGTGTCCGGGTCCGAGGGCCTGGAGCTGCAGGCCGTCACCGGTGCCGCGCTCGGCGGCACGATGCTCAAGGGCGGCCGCGGGTCGATCATCTCCACAGTGCTCGCGGTGATCATCCTGGGCGTGCTCGACAACGGCATGTCCGGGCTGGGCATCAACCCGTTCTGGCAGAACGTCGCCCACGGCGCGCTGCTGGTGATCGCGGTCGTGCTGCAGCAGCTGCGCAGCGGAGAGCGCCGCGTCGGCCTGCCCGAATAGCGCGGCCCGGCGATGAGCGATCCCGGGCGTGGCCTGCACGCCCACATCGTCGACGAACTGGGCCGGCTCATCGTCGAAGGCGTCCTCGGGGACGGGCAGCCGCTCGTCCCCGAGGACCTCGGCCGGCGCTTCTCGGCGTCCCGCACGGTCGTCCGGGAAGCGTTGCGGGTCCTCGAATCGAAGGGCATGGTGTCCGCGCGGCCGCGCGTGGGCACGTGGACGCTGCCGCCGGAGTCGTGGGACGCGATCGACCCCGACGTCATCGCGTGGCGCGTCAACGGGCCCGACGGCCGCAAGCACCTGCACGAGCTGCTGGAGCTGCGGCTGACCATCGAGCCACAGGCGGCCCGGTTGGCCGCGCACCACCGGCGCCCGGGCGAGCTCTCGGCGATGGCCGCGGCCTACGAACTGATGGCGGACGCGGTGGAACGCCAGGACACCGCGGCCTTCCACGACGCCGACTCGGAGTTCCACGCAGCCTTGATCCGCGCTTCCGGCAACGCGCTCATCGCGCAGCTACAGGTGCCCGTCGTCGCGGCTCTGCGGGCGCACGGCGAGCCGCTGGAGCTCGTCGCGCACTCCCGCGTGCTCACGCTGGTGCTGGCGAAGAACGCCGACGGGGCCGAATCCGCGTCGCGCCGGCTGCTGGAAACCGTTGCGCCGTACCGCTCACCGGCACCTTGACACGTCCAGCGGGAAGCCTGAACACTCGCTGCGACCCACCCGCCGCCACGACCTGCTGAGGAGGACGCTCCCATGCGTTTCCCGGGAATTCGCGGCTTCGGCGTGCTCGCGGCCGTGACGCTGACCGGCGGGCTGCTGTCCGCTCCGGTGGCCACCGCGGCCGCCGCGGACTGCGCCGTCGCGGACCAGATGGTCGCCGCCGGCAACTACTGGGTCGCCAACGGTACGAACCTCGACGCGATCGACTGGCAGAACGCGACGTTCCACGTCGGCAACCTCGCCCTGGTCCGGACCACCGGCCAGTCCAACCACAAGACGCTCCCCTGGGCGGAGGCCGCGAACTACCAGCTGCCGCAGGACCCGAAACGGCCGTTCTTCCCGGACGACCAGGCGGCCGGCGAGGCCTACCTCGACCTCTACACGTACTTCCACCCGGAGATCTCACTCGACTCGATCCGCACCCGGATTCGCGCTGAGGTGGCCAGCGTCAACGCCGGCCACCGCGACTACTGGAACTACGTCGACGCGCTGAACATGGCGATGCCGTCGTTCGCGCGGATGAGCGTCATCGACCATGATCCGTCCTATGTGGACGCGATGGACCAGCTGTTCAAGTCGTCGGAACACAAGCTGTTCAACGAGTTCACCGGCCTGTGGTACCGCGACGCGCGCTTCACCGGCTCAGGCGTGTTCTGGTCGCGCGGCAACGGCTGGGCCCTGGCGGCGCTGACGAAGGTGCTGCAGGCCCTGCCCGCCACCGACCCGCACCGCGCGGAATACCTGCGGGTGTACAAGAAGATGGCGTTCTCGTTGTCCCTGCTGCAGCGGCGTGACGGCTTCTGGAACCCGGACCTGCTGAACCCGTTCGACCACGGCGGCCCGGAGAGCAGCGGCACGGCGTTCTTCGCGTACGGCATCGGCTGGGGCGTCAACGCGGGCATCCTCCCCGCCGCGAAGTACCGCCCGGTCGTCGACAAGGCGTGGACCGCGCTCTCGACGAAGGCGTTGCAGCCCAACGGCCTGGTGGGCTACGTCCAGGGCGTCGGCGACCGCCCGGCGACCGCTGGACTGAACGACACCGCCGCGTACGGCGTAGGCGCGTTCCTCCTGGCCGGCCAGGAGGTCGCCAAACTCCAGGGCTGCTCCGCCGAGTAGGTCCCAAAGCCGTGAAGGCCTCCTTCCCGGCCATAAGAGCCGGGAAGGAGGCCTTCACGGCTTTCACAACAGGCAGTCGCCGGGTTCGCCGCGGCGTAGGGCCGGGTCGTCCTGGAGGAACGTTTTCGCGCGACCGGGGCCGCTTGTGCGGTGCTCGAAGCGGACCGTGACGCGGCCGTGGCCTGCCCCCTGGACCCAGCCCGTACCGTGTTCTTCGTGGACCACGTCGTCGCCTTGGCGCCAGGTCGACGGCGGTGGCGTGGGAGTGGCCGGGGCCGCGGGGGTGACCACCGTCGAAGACGGAGTTTCCGGGACGGCCAGGGTGAACAGCGCGTCCTGGTGTGGCACCGAAAGCCCGCTGTAGGCGACGCCCGCCAGGCGGATGCCGCCGAACTCCGCGGGATCCAGCAGGAGCCGCTCCGCCGTCGCCGACAGCTCCGCCAGGTCGTCCGTCGGGGCGGAGATCGTTTCCGACCGCGTCACCGTGTGCATGTCCGTGTGCCGCAGCTTGATCACCACCGTGCGGGCCACCCGCTCGGCCTTGACCAGCCGCTGGTGCGCGCCCACCGCGATCCGCCGCACCTGCTCGCGCAGCGTCGCCAGGTCCTTGATGTCGATGTCGAACGTCGTCTCGGCGCTGACCTGCTTGGTCTCGCCGCGGTCGGCGACCGGGCGGTCGTCGAAGCCGGTGGCCAGCAGGCGCAGGTCACGCCCGACCACGCCGCCCAGCGTGCCGACGGCGTCCTTTTCGGACAGTGCCGCCAGCTGCCCCAGCGTCTGGACGCCGATGAACCGCAGCTTGCCCTCGGCGACCGGGCCGATCCCCCACAACGCGCGCACCGGCAGCGGCGCCAGGAACTCGCGTTCGGTGCCCTGCGGCACGACCAGCAGCCCGTCCGGCTTGGCCTCGTCGGAGGCGATCTTCGCGATCTGCTTCCCGTTGCCCGCGCCGATCGACGCGACCAGGCCCGTCTCGGACCGGATCCGCGCCCGCAGCGAGGCACAGAACTCCGTGACCGCTTCGAACGAGGCACCCACGAGCGAAGGCGGCTCGGCGAACGCCTCGTCCAGGGAGATCTTCTCCAGTACCGGCGCCACCGACGTGACGACGGCGAAGACCTCCTGGCTGAGCCGCTCGTACACGCGGAACCGCGGCTGCACGATCACGCCGTTGGCCGGGAGCAGCCGCCGCGCCTGCGCCATCGGCATGGCCGAGTGGATGCCGAACGCGCGGGACTCGTAGCTCGCGCCCGCGACGACGCCACGGGGCCCGGCGCCGCCGACGAGGACGGGACGCCCGGCCAGCGTCGGCCGGGTGAGCTGCTCGGCCGAGGCGTAGAAGGCGTCCAGGTCGAGGTGGATCACCCAGCGGGCCACGTCAGTCCCCGCCGGTGGCGTCCAGCAGCAGGTGCAGCGCCTTGGTGTAACTCTCGAACGCGGCGCGCCCGGCGGCGGTCAGCCGGACCAGCGTGACCGGTGTGCGGTGCTCGTAGGCCTTCGTGATCTCGACGTACTCGGCGTCTTCGAGCTTGCGCAGGTGCGTCGAGAGGTTGCCGGCCGTCATGTCGAGCAGCTGCTGCAGCCGCGGGAAGGTGATCTGGTCGTCGGCGCGCAGCCCGGCGAGCGCGACCGTGACCCGCAGCCGCGCCTGGGCGTGGATGACGGGGTCGAGCTGTGGCAGCGGATCGCTCATCGGCGGCCGCGCTTCTCACGCGCGAAGTACACGATCGCGCCGAGCAGGAACCCACCGCCGCCGCAGACGGCGAGCACGAGGAAGTTCGCCGGGAAACCGACCAGCACGCTCAGCGCCGAGGACACGATCATCCACGCGCCGAGGCCGTACATCAGCTTGTCCTGCCACAGCATCCCGCCCGCGAGGTACATCACGCCGGTCAGCAGCAGCCAGGTGCCCGACCACAACAACGACACCTGATCGGAGGACAGCGAACCGAACTGCGTGATCCGGATGTCGACCACGCTCAGCCCGATCGACGAGAGCGCCCAGCTGTAGCCGTACATCGCGCCGACCGTGCGGGACGGCCCGCGGATCCCCCGCCCGCTCCGGGCGCTGACGTAGGTGGTGTAGCCGATCGCGGCGAAGAACAGCACCGCGACGACCACTCCGGCGATCCAGCCGGGCACGTTCCCGGTCCGCGTCGCGTAGTAGGCGAAGCCCCAGCCGAGGATCCAGGCGAGGGCCCACGCCGCGAGCATCCGCGCCGGGCCCCCGCCCAGTTCCCGGCGCATCCGCCGGTTCTGCTGGGCGATCAGGTTCAGCGACTCCTCCGCCGACAACGGCTCGTCGTCCACCTGTCTCACCCTCCCGTGCAGACCCCGCAGTACTGCACGGAAGTTAACACGCATTCACAGCCGCGCCGTGTCCAGCCGGAACCGGCGCACCACCACGAGCGCCGGGACGATCAGCCAGCCCGCCAGCACCAGCACCGCCAGGCCCATCCCGCCGGCGTGGGCGAGCGGTTCCAGGCCGACCCGGCCGAGCCAGAACGTCGGGAAGAAGTGGGCGAGCGTGGCCATCCAGTCCGGCAGGACGTAGAGCGGGATCCACAGGCCGCCGAGCATGCCCAGCGGCATCATCAGCGCGCCGGTGACCGCGCCGACCGTGTCACCCTTGCCGAACAGGCCGATGGCCAGGCCGAGCACGGCGAACGGGAGCGTGCCGAGCCACAGTGACACCAGGACCAGGCCCCACTGCGCGGCGCTCATCTGCACCCCCATCGCCAGGCCCGCGGCGAACACCACCACGAGCACCGGCAGGGCGACGGCCATGGCCGAGATGACCTTGACGACCAGGTAGCCGGGGCCGCGCATCGGCGTCAGGCGCAGTTGCCGCTGCCAGCCGTCGGTGCGTTCCTGCGCCACTCTCGTGCCGGTGAACAGCGCGCCGCCGCTCGCGCCGTACGCGGCGAGGTTGATCATGGTCTGGACGTCCGCCGGGAGGCCGTTCGGCGCGACGAGCTTGCCGAAGATCGAGCCGAACAGCAGGAACATGGCCACCGGCATGCCGATGGTGAAGATGGTGAACTGCGGGCTGCGGACGATCCGCTTGATCTCCAGGCTCAGGTACGTCGTGTTCACGCAGGCGCTCCTTCGGTCTCGTCGGCGGTCAGGGCGAGGAACGCCTCTTCCAGGCCGAGCGCGGTGATTTCGATGTCGGCGGCGAGCGGGTGCGCGGCGAGCAGGCCGCGGATCGCGGCGTCGGAGTCGGCGCAGGCCAGCTCGGCGCGGCCGGCGCGGATCTGCACGCTCGTGACGCCCGGGAGCGCGGCCAGGTCGCTCTCGCCGGCGCCGGGCACGACGGCCTTCAGCACGCGCCCGGACACCGCGGCCCGGACCTCGGCGACCGGGCCGTCGGCGACGACCTTGCCGTGGCGCATCAGCACGACGCGGTCGGCGTAGTCCTCGGCCTCGGCGAGGTAGTGCGTCGCGAACACCACGGTGCGGCCGGTGTCGGCGAACCCGCGGATGGACGCCCAGAAGGACCGCCGCCCGTCGACGTCCATCGCGGCGGTGGGCTCGTCGAGCACGAGCAACTGCGGGTCGCCCGCCAGGGCGAGCGCGAACCGCACGCGCTGCCGCTCGCCGCCGGAAAGCTTGCCGCAGCGGCGTTTCACGAGGTTCCGGAGGCCGGCCCGGGCGATCACCTCGGCCGCCGGCAGCGGCTTGGCGTGCGTCGAGACGACCAGCGCGACGATCTCGCCGACGGTGACGTCCGGCAGCAGCGCGCCGTTCTGCATCATCGCGCCGACCAGCCCCCGGTCGACGGCCTCGCGCGGGCTCCCGCCCCCGACGACGACCTCCCCCGCGTCCGGCTTGGTCAGCCCCAGCAGCATGTCGACGGTGGTCGACTTGCCCGCGCCGTTCGGCCCGAGCAGCGCGACGACCTCCCCGCGCGCCACCTCGACCGAGACGTCGGCGACGGCCGTGACCTGCCCGAACCGCTTGGTCAGGCCGTGGAGCGCGAACGCCGGTCCGGTGTCCATGGGTCCCCCTTCGTGAACTTTGAATCGCAAAGTCGCTGTGGACTTTGTAACACAAAGTCCACGTAACTTCAAAGCCCACGGTGTCGGAGAGCGCACAAAAACGGGGTGCCGGGCACTGGGCCCGACACCCCGCTTTCAGCGGTTACCGCAGGTCAGCCGGTGAACCGGCCCGAAACCAGGCCCTGAGTGTCGGCCTTGGCCGATGCGGCCGGAGCCGGCGCCGGGGGCGTCGGCTGGGGCAGCGGGGCGCACTCGACGTCGGCCGTGCGGCCCGGCTTGCGGGCCGGGAGCGCGCCCGTCGCCAGGTAGTCGGCGATCTTGTTGTCGACGCACGCGTTGCCGCGCGGGGTGATCGCGTGGCTCGTACCGCCCGGCTCGGCGATCAGGGACGCGCCCGGGAAGCGGCTGCGGACCTCGAGGCTGCCCGGGAACGGCGTCGCCGCGTCCAGCGTCTCGTCGATCATCAGCACGCTCTGCACGCCGTGGCCGTCGACCTTCGTCGGCGTGCCCGGCTTGACCGGCCAGTTCAGGCACGGCGCGTTGTACCAGGCGTTCTGCCAGGTGAAGTACGGCGCCTTGGCGAACGTCTTCCAGTTGTCGGCCTTCCACTGGTTCCAGCTGGTCGGCCACTGGACGTCGGAGCACTGCACGGCGAGGTAGACCGCGTAGCCGTTGTCGTCGCCGAGGCCGCCGAACGCCTCGAACAGCGACTTCATCGTCGCCACGTCTCCGTTGTTGACGAACTTCGAGAGCGCGTCGCCGAGCAGCGTCCAGCGCAGCTGGTAGTAGGACGCCTGCTGGATGACGTCGATCAGCTCGTCCGAGCCGATGACCCCGCCCGCGGGGTGCAGCGCCAGCTTCAGCAGCTGCTCGTTGACCAGGTGCTGCACCGCCGACTGCGTCTTGCCCAGGTGGTAGACGTCGTCGTGCTGCGCGAGCCAGCCGAACCAGATCCGGATGTTGACGTCGAAAGCGACGTCCTGGTTCAGGTTGTCGCCGTACCAGACGCCGCGCGGGTCGACGGTCGAGTCGAGGATCATCCGGCGCACGTTCTGCGGGAACAGCGTGCCGTAGACCTGGCCGAGGTAGGTGCCGTAGGAGTAGCCGTAGAAGTTCAGCTGCTTCTGGCCCAGCGCCTTGCGGATGGAGTCCATGTCCTTGACCGTGTCGGTCGTCTTCATGTTCTGCAGCAGCGCGCGCGAGTTGTTCTTGGCGCAGGCGTCGGCGTACCCCTTGGCCTTGGCCAGCCAGGTCCGCTCGAGCTGCGGCGTCACCGGCACGTACTCCGGCCGGTCGTAGGTCATGTAGTTCGGGTCGCACGAGAGCGCGGGCTTGCTCGAGCCGACCCCGCGCGGGTCGAAACCGACCCAGTCGTAGGCGTCGCCCGCGTGGTTCGGCACCCTCGGACCGCGGGTGGCCAGCAGCAGCCCGGAGCCGCCGGGGCCGCCCGGGTTGGTCAGCATGACGCCCTGGTACTGCGCGTCCGCGACCTTGTGCTTGACCCGGCTGACGGCGAGCTGGACCTGCTCGCCGTTCGGCTTCGAGTAGTCGAGCGGGACCGGCAGGTACCCGCATTCGGCGCCGGCGGCGACCAGCGTGGGATCGGTACACGGCCCCCAGGCGATCGACGCGGCGGCCGGCGCGGGCGCGGCGGTCGCGGCCGGCGCGGCCACGAGCGCGGACGCCAGCGCGGCGGCGGCCACCGCGGCGATTACAGCACGTCTCACTGTTTTCTCCCTTTTCGGCTCCGACGAAAGCGGGTGAACCCTAGACCCGCCTCCGGGCCGCAGGTACCGCAAACGGTTGCCCGTCGGCGAATGCCCTACGAAAGGAGGAAATCGGGTGGCGTGCCGAATCGGACATCCCGTACGGTGCCGGTCATGATCTACTTCATCCGCCTCCGCCGCGTCTGAGACGGCGTGACCGCAGGACCGCCCGCCCACCGGAGCGGTCCCCCCATCTGCGCGCCGTCTGCCCTTCTTCCTCTTGAAGGAGACTCATGCTGCGCAAGCACATCGTCATGGTCGGCTGTTCCGCGCCGAGCCACGTCTACCCGTCGCTCGGCGTCATCCGCGAGCTGGTGCGACGCGGGCACCGCGTGTCCTACGTCGTCGGCTCGCCGCTGGCCGGGCTGGTGTCGCCGACCGGCGCGTCCGTGGTCGAGCACCCGACGCTCTTCCCGCTCGGTGAGGCCGCCGTCTGGCCGGACGACCCGGCCGACGCGATGCGCGTCTTCCTCGACGAGGCGATCGCGATCCACCCGCGGTTGACGTCGGTCTTCGACGAAGACCGGCCCGACCTGCTGCTGTACGACATCGGCGGGCTGGGCGCGCCGGTGCTCGGGCAGCGGTACGGCGTCCCGGCCGTGCAGCTGTCGCCGACACTGGTGGCGTGGGACGGTTACGACGAGGACATGGCCGAGGTGATGGCCCCGATCAAGGCGTCACCGTCCGGTGTGGACTATGCCGCGACGTACACCTCGTGGTTGCGGGCGAACGGGATCTTCGCGGACGCTTGGGAGTGGCTCGGGCACCCGTCGCGGGTCCTGTCGCTCATCCCGCGGGCGATGCAACCCCACGCCGAGCGCGTCGGGGCCCACGTGCGGTTCGTCGGGCCCTGCCTGGACCCGTCCCGGCTGGCCGACCGTTCGTGGCTGCCACCGTCGTCCGGGAGGCCGGTGCTGCTGGTGTCGTTCGGGACGGCGTACAACGACCAGCTCGACGTCTACCGGGCGTGCATCGAGGCGTTCGCTTCGGATTGGCACGTCGTGATGTCGATCGGCAAGCACGTCCCGCCGGAAGCGTTGGGACCGCTGCCGTCCTCGGTGGAGGTCTTCGAGAGCGTGCCGCAACTGGCGGTGCTGGAGGCGGCGTCGGCGTTCATCACGCACGCCGGCATGGGCGGCGCGACGGAGTCGCTGTGGTTCGGCGTCCCGACGGTCGCGATCCCGCAGGCCGCGGACCAGTTCGGCAACGCGGCCCAGCTGGAGGCCCTGGGTGTCGGTAAGCACCTGCCGGCTTCCTCGGTGACCGCCGCTTCGGTGCGAAAGGCGGTCGACGAGGTGTCGTCGTCACCTTCCATCGCTGCTCGGCTCGCGGAGCTGAAGGCGGAGATCCGCGGCCACGGCGGTGTTCCCGCGGCGGCGGACGCGGTGGAGTCCTATTTGGACTGACGGCGGAAGGCGGCGACGCCCAGTCCGAGGAAAACCAGGAAAATCAGGAACAGGAGCACGACCCAGCTGCCCAGGCCTACGGCGAGCAGGATCCCGATCGCCAGAGCGACCATCAACCCAGCGGTGCCGAGGTAGAACCGCGCGTCCCGGGCCTCGCCGCGGGGGTCGGGCACCTCCGGGACCAGCGGGGCTGTCCGTTTCACGGATGGTCCCGCCGGTCTCGGCTGTCTCGGCTGGGCTGGTGCCACCTTGGCCGCCGGGCCCACTCTCCGCACTGGCGGAATGGGTGAGCCCGGCTGCGCCACCGCCGTCGGCGCAGCCGACGGCTGTGGCGGTGGCGGCTCGGCAACCGGGGCGTTCGGGAGAGGCGCCGCCGGCACCTCTTCCACCACAGGCTCCACCGGCACCAGTTCCACCACCGGCACCTTCTCCACCAGCGGCGGCTCTTCCCTTGGCGGTGCAGCCTCCACCAGCGGCACCTTCTCCATCAGGGGCACCTCTTCCCTTGGCGGTGCAGCCTCCACCAGCGGCACCTTCTCCATCAGGGGCACCTCTTCCCCCGGCGGCGCAGCCCCCACCACCGGCCGCCCCTCCCCCGCTTCCACGGCTTCGACCGCAGGCACCTCAGGCACCTCAGCCGGTGACGTTTCAGTGACCGCCACATCACCCGTCGACATTTCGGCCGCCGGTGCCACCGCGGCGGCCGTCACCCAGGCCAGCGCGGCCGCCGAGACCGTCCGGCTGTCGTCGTCGACCAGCCGCCGGATCTCCGCCTCAGTGCGGGCCTGGACCACCTCGTTGCCCACCCGGTTGAGCCGCACCAGCCCCTCCAGCGCCGTCAGCCGGTCCGAGGCGATCGGGCTCGTCAAACCGTGTCGCAGGTACTCCGGCAACGCCCACCGAGGGTTGCGCGCGAGCACGATGCGACCCTCCACATCGGACTGGTGCTTCGGCCGCTGCCGGGGCATCTCCGCCACCACGTGCTCGTGGACGTAGCTGTACAGCTCGTCGACCGTGACGTCACCGTCGCCGTCGAGGTCCGCGCTGCCGTCGCGCAGGCCCGCCACCAGGTGCCGGGTGAAGACCGAACGCGCCGCCGAGCCGACCACCTCGTCGCCCTCGAACGAATACTGCGTCGCGTCCGACGCCGTCAGCACCGCACGGCCGCGGCCCTGGAACCGCTCCAGCGTGTGCACGTCCGTGCCCGCCTTCGCCAGTCTTCCGGACGGGAACGCGCCGCTGTAACAACAGTCGAGCACCAGCACTTTCTGCCGCGACGCGCAGCCCGCCAGCGCGCGGTCGACCTGCTCGGCCGCCAGCGCGGTGAACATCAGGCTGTCGCGGCGGGTGTTGGCCATCGCCAGGTAGAGGCTGCCGTCGTCGTCCTTCACGCCGTGGCCGGTGAAGTACAGCAACGTCAGCTCGTCACGACGCCGGCCGCGGTAGAACTCGCCGATGGCCTCGCCGACGACGTGGTGCGGCTGGTCGACCAGCGTCGTCACCTCGAAACCGGCGATCTCCGGGTCGCTCAGCACCGCCGCCAGCGCGCGGGCGTCGCCGCCGGGCGCGGTCAGCCGCCGCAGCGCCGGGTCGGCGTACGTCTCGGTCGCGATCAGCAGCGCGTGCCGCCCGGCCACGGCTACCCGTGCCGGCGGACGAAGGCGTCGATCAGCTGCTGCCGCTCGGCCACCGTGGCGCGTTCCAGCTCGACCGTGTCGCCGTCCACCGTCACCGTGATCTTGTGCTTGCCCGCCTGCCGCCCGAGCCAGTCGCGCAGCGTGTCGACCAGCCCGGGGAACACCCCGCCGGCCGCGCTGAACGCCACCACGAGCGTGCCGATCGTCACCGGGTCGGCGGCCTTCGCTCCCTCGGGCGGCTCGCCGGCGGGGACGGCCAGCACGTCGAGGTCCAGCTCCCCCAGCTCGGCCCGCAACCGCCGGGCGAGCCGGTCCAGCTCCTCGGCGTCGGCGTCGTCGCCCGCCTCCAGCCGCAGCAGGGCCCGCCGCGTGTCGGTCATCGGGACATCGTCCGCCACACCGGGGGCGCGGACAAGGTCCGATCGGGCAGCCTCAGGCGCGGATTTCGTTGAGGTAGTTGTAGATCGTGTAGCGCGTCACGTCCAACCGCCCCGCGAGGTGGTCGACCGCGTCCTTGATCAGGAAGTACCCCGCCTCGTCGAGTTCGCGCACCACCCCGGCTTTGTGGCGTTTCTTCATCAGGTCCACCGGGATCCCGGCCTTGCCGATCGCCCGGTCGACCAGGAACCGTTGCAGGCTGTCGACATCCGGTGGGAAAGTCTCCGGCTCGCCGTTGCCGCCCGCCGAAGCGGCCGGGTCGACGCTGTTGACGCACAGGCAGCCGACCGCGACACCGTCGGCGTCCCGCAGGAAGAGCGTCGACGACCGGATCGCGCGGCCGTCCGGGCCGTGGGTGCGGTAGTTCGTCAGGTCCTGCGTGGTGCCGCGGCGGACCAGGCCGAGCAGCAGGTCGGTCATCGGGCCGCCGACGCTGCGGCCGGTGAGGTCACCCGCGATCGCGACGATCGAGTCCGGCAGCCGGCTCAGGTCGTGGAGCAGCACCTCGTTGCCCGGGCCGAGCATCGCCGCGAGACCCGGGATGGCCGGCACCAGCGCGGTCAGCACCTCGTGGGTCGTCGCCCCCGCGGCCGGGATGGCCATGGGTTCCCGTGGCTCGGTCAGCGTCTTCAGCGCTTCGCGGAGCAGGTCCGCGGCGGCCGCCGGGGTGGACGCGTGCGGCGACAGCCGGACGTGCTCGGGCCGGACGGTCGCGGCGATCCCGGCGTTGGCCAGCGCGGCGCCGACCTGCTCGGCCGGGTGACCGGGCAGTGTGAACGCGAGGATCCCGGCGCGGCGTTCGGTCGCCGAGACGATCTCGGCGCCGCAGGAGGCGAGCACTTCCTCGAAGGACCCGATCCGCTCGGCGATCCGCGCGGCGATGGCGCCGACCCCGGCGTCCTCCACCAGCTCCAGGGCCTCGGCGAACGCGCCGGACGTGATCGGGCTGAGGTTGGAGATCGACCAGGCCTGGGCGGTGGTGTCCGGCGGGTGGATCTCGTCGTCGAACAGGCCGGGGTCGCGCGCGCCGGTCCAGCCCGACAGCACCGGGTCCAGCCGCTCCAGGGCCCGGTCCGACAGCACCGCGAAGCCGGTGCCCCAGCCCGCGCGCAGCCACTTCTGGCCGCCGACGACCAGGACGTCCGCGACCTCCCATGGCGCCTCGACGACGCCGAAGCCCTGGATGCCGTCGACGACCAGCAGCCGGTCGCCGACGACGTCGCGCAGCGCGGCGAGGTCGGCGCGGAAGCCGGTGCGGAAGTCGACGGCGCTCACGCTGACCGTGGTGATCTCCGGCGTCAACGCCTCCGCGATCCGCTCGGGCGTCACATAACCGCCGGTCAGGCGCCTCAACTTGAGACGTCCGGCTTGCTCGGCGCGGGCCCACGGGTAGGTGTTGGCCGGGAACTCCGCGGCCGACACCAGGACCTCGCCGCCGCTGTGGAACGCGGCCTGGAACAGCCCGAGGCTCGTGTTCGGCAGCAGCACGGTGTGGTCGGTGTCCGAGCCGGACAGCCGCGCGGCGGCGGCCTTGGCCCGGATCTCCTGCCGCATCAGCTCGTCCACAGTGGACGGCCCGGCCGTGGTTGCCTGGTCGAGCAGCGCGGCCGTCGTGTCGAGCACCGCGTGGGACGGCGGGCCGAACCGGGCGAAGTCGAGGTAGCCGGCGGGCTCGTCGAACTGGAGCAGGTACCGGGGCGAAATCCGCGTCACGCGAGGATCCTCGCCAGGAACTGCCGGGTGCGTTCGTGCTTCGGCGCGCTCAATACTTGATCAGGCGGCCCGGTCTCGACGACGGCGCCGTCGGCCAGGAACACCACCTCGTCGGCGGCCTCCGCGGCGAAGCTCATCTCGTGCGTCACGACGACCATCGTCATCCCCTCCCCCGCCAACGTACTCATCACTTCGAGCACCTCCCCGACCAGCTCCGGGTCCAGCGCCGACGTCGGCTCGTCGAACAGCATCAACTTGGGTTTCATCGCCAGCGACCGCGCGATCGCGACGCGCTGCTGCTGCCCGCCGGACAGCTGCGCCGGATAGGCGTCACCGCGGTGCGCGAGGCCGACGCGGTCGAGCAGCTCCAGGCCCTGCTTGCGTGCCTCGTCCGCTTTGAGGCCCAGTACCCGGATCGGGCCTTCGACGACGTTCTCCAGCGCCGTCCGGTGCGCGAAGAGGTTGAAGCGCTGGAACACCATGCCGATGTCGCGGCGCTGGCGGGCGACGTCGCGTTCGCGCAGTTCGTACAGCTTGCCGCCGCGTTGCCGGTATCCGATCGGCTCGCCGTCGACCCAGATCTGGCCGGCGTCGATCGTCTCCAGGTGGTTGATGCAGCGCAGGAAGGTGCTCTTCCCGGCGCCGGACGGCCCGAGCAGGCAGACGACCTGTCCCTTGTGGACCTCCAGGTCGATGCCGCCGAGCACTTCGGTGTGGCCGTAGGACTTCTTGACGCCGACGGCGCGAAGCAGTGGCTCAGACACGGGCACTCCTCACCAGCGGCACGCCGCGCAACGCCTTGCCCGCGCGGGAAAGCGGCCCGCGGTCGGCTTGGCCGAACGCGCGTTCCAGGTAGTGCTGCCCGACCCCGGCGACGGTCACCACGACCATGTACCAGACGGCCGCGGCCAGCAGCGTCTCCATCACCAGGAGGTTGTTCGACGAGATGTTGTTGGCCGCGTGGATCAGCTCGGTCACGCCGATCACCGACGCCATCGACGTGCCCTTGAGCATGTTGATGAAGTCGTTGCCGGTCGGCGGGATGATCACGCGCATCGCCTGCGGCAGCACGACCCGGCGCAGCGTCGCGGCCGGCGTCATGCCGATCGACTTCGCGGCTTCGGTCTGTCCACTGTCGACGCTGTTCAGCCCGGCCCGGACGATCTCGGCCATATACGCGCTTTCGTTAAGCGCCAGGCCGAGGAACGCCGCGGTGAACGCGCTGATCAGCACGTTCGTCTGCGCGTCGACCAGGAACGGGATGTGGATGACCGGGAAGACGAGCGCCAGGTTGTACCAGAGCAGGATCTGCAGCAGCACCGGCAGGCCGCGGAAGATCCAGATGTAGCCGGCGGCGAACCACCGGGCGACCGGGTTGGCGCTGCGGCGCAGCAGGGCGATGACGATGCCGAGCACGATCGCGACGGCCTGCGACAGCACGGCGAGGACGACGGTGTTGAGCAGCCCGGTCGCCATCACCTTGAAGAAGACGAAGTCCGGGACCTGGCTCCACTCGATCTGCGCGTTGCCGAGGGCGATGCCCAGCAGCACGAGCAGCGCGACGATCACGACGGCAGCGACCCACCGGCCCCAGTGGCGGAGCCGGACGATCGGCAGTGGCTCAGCTTCCGCCATTGACCGCGGCCTCCTTGATGGCGCCCTGGTCCACACCCCAGGCCTGCAGGATCTTGCCGTAGGTGCCGTCGGCGATAAGCGCCTGCAGGGCCTTCTGCACGGAGTCCGTCAGGGGCTTGTCCTGCTTGTTGACGCCGATGCCGTACGGCCCGCCCTCGATCGGCTCACCCGGGACGACCTCGAAGAACTTGCCGTCACCGGCGGTCCGCGAGATGTAGACGGCGCTGGGCAGGTCGTTGAGGATCGCCGCGACGCGCCCGGTGCGCAGCTGGTTCTGGTTCTGGTTGTCGCTGTCGGTCGCGGTGACGTTCACCGCGGGCTTGCCGGCCTGGGTGCACTTCGTGCTCTGCGTCGCGGCGAACTTCTGGTGACTGGTCCCCTGCACGACGGCGACGTTCTTGCCGCACAGCGCGTCCGGCCCGGTGATGCCGTCCGGGTTGCCCTTGCGGGTCATGATCGTGATGCCAGAGGTGAAGTAGTCGACGAAGTCGATCTGGGCCTGGCGGGCCTTGGTGTCGTTCATCCCGGCCATGGTCAGATCGATGCGGCCGGACTGGAGACTGGTGATCAGCGAGCCGAAGGCCATGTCCTGGTGCGTCACGCTCACCCCGAGCTTCGCGGCGATCGCCTTGGCGAGGTCCACCTCGTAGCCGATCGGCGTCTTGCCGTCGGCGGCGTAGAAGTTGTTGGGCGCGGACTGCAGGTTGGACGCCAGGTGGAGCACGCCGGCCTGCTTGACGTTCGCCGGCAAAGCGGCGTTGAGCTGGGCATCCTTCTGCACACCTTGGACGATCGCGGTGGTGTCCGGAATGCCGGAAGCGGGCGCGCCGGGAGCCTGCGAGGTCCCGCCCGCGCCGTCCGGACCACCACCACAAGCGGTCACCAGGACGGCCAAGCTCGCGAGCAACACCGCCTGGACTGCACGGGAACGGGACATAGCGGACCTCCACTGTTCGGCTGGCCGGAACGGTACAACTCGTTGTTGAAGAGGTCAACTGGGTGTTGAAATCTGGTTCGGTCGGCCACGGTCAGGTACGAACGGGCCGTTCGCGCCCGGCTGGGGTTCGTGAGCGGGCTGTTGACGACCGCTGCCGGGGCGCGAACGGGCCACTCGCGACGGCGGCCGAGCACGAACGGCCCGTAGGCGACGACCGGCACCGCACGAAAGGGCCACCGGCGACGGCCGGCAACGCGCGAGCGGCCCACTCGCGACGGCCGGCCGAAGCGAACGGCCCACTCACGACGACCGGCCGAGCACGAACGGCCCGTAGGCGACCGCCCGCACCGCACGAAAGGGCCACCGGCGACGGCCGGCAACGCGCGAGCGGCCCACTCGCGACGGCCGGCCGAAGCGAACGGCCCACTCACGACGACCGGCCGAGCACGAACGGCCCGTAGGCGACCGCCCGCACCGCACGAAAGGGCCACCGGCGACGGCCGGCAACGCGCGAGCGGCCCACTCGCGACGGCCGGCCGAAGCGAACGGCCCACTCGCAACGGCCGGCCGAGCACGAACGGCCCGTTGGTGACGACCGGCAGGGCGCGAACAGGCCACTGGCAACTTCCCCAGCGCGAACGGCCCGTTGGTGACGACCGGCAGGGCGCGAACAGGCCCTTTGGCGACCATCCACAGCGCACGAACGATGCGTCGGCGACTGACCGCCGGGCGCGAAAGGGCCACTGACGACCACCACCGGGCGCGAAAAGGCCACTCGCGCCCGGCGAAAGCGCACCAACGGGCCATTCGCGCACGTGAAACCCCGAACCGGCAACCAGCGCGACCGGCCCGTTCGCCACTACAACGCCACGAACGGACCGTTCGCGCGACTGCCGGCCGATCACAGAGCGTCCGGTGCTAGCTTTCGCGCCATGAGCCTGCGGATCGGCATCCTGGGTGCGGCCCGGATCGCACCCACCGCCCTGGTCAAGCCCGCTTCAACAAACGCCGACGTCGAGGTCGTGGCGGTGGCCGCGCGGTCCGCCGACCGGGCGCAAGCGTTTGCCTCCAAGCACGGCATCGCCCGGGTCCACACGTCCTACGAGGCCCTGCTCGAAGACCCCGACGTCGACGCCGTCTACAACCCGCTGCCGAACAGCCTTCACGGCCGCTGGACGCGCGCCGCGCTGGAAGCGGGCAAGCACGTCCTCTGCGAGAAGCCCTTCACCGCCAACGCGGCCGAAGCGCGCGAGATCGCCGACCTGGCCGCCGCTTCGGATCGCGTTGTAATGGAGGCTTTCCACTACCGCTACCACCCTCTCGCCTTGCGGGTGGAGGAAATCGTGGCGTCAGGCGAGCTCGGGACGTTGCAGCGCGTCGAAACGTCCCTGTGTTTCCCGCTGCCGAAGTTCTCCGACATCCGCTACGACTACGGCCTGGCGGGCGGCGCGACGATGGACGCGGGCTGCTACGCGGTCCACATGGCCCGTATCTTCAGCGGTGGCGAAACCCCGGAAGTCGTTTCGGCACAAGCGAAACTGCGTGACGCGAAGATCGACCGCGCGATGACGGCCGAGCTGCGCTACCCCGCGGGCCACACCGGGCGGGTCACGTGCTCGATGTGGTCGTCGACGCTGCTGAAGATCAGCGCGAAGGTGATCGGCACGCAGGGCTCGCTTTTCGTGCTGAACCCGGCGTCCCCGCAGGTGTACCACCGGCTCTCCGTGCGCGCCGGCGGCGCCCGCCGCACCGAACGCTTCGGGCGGCGGGCGTCGTACGCGTACCAGTTGGACGCCTTCGCGGCGGCGGTCTTGGAGGGCGCACCCGTGAAGACGTCGGCCGAGGACGCCGTCGAGACGATGGGTGTGATCGACGCGATCTACCGCGCGGCCGGGCTGCCCGTGCGCGAGCCGAGCTGAGCCCGCACGTCGGCGAGGGCGAAACCGAGCAGGTTGAGCCCTCGCCAGCCGCGGGGGTTCGCGGTGCGCGGGTCGTCGGCGGCCAGGCCGATGCCCCAGACCCGGTCGAGCGGGCTCGCCTCGACGAGCACCCGGTCGCCGGTCCCGGCGAGGTACCCGGCCAGGTCGGGGTGCTGGGCGAACTTCGCGACGTTGCCGTCGACGACGATCTCGCGACGGGAAGCGACCCAGGTCGCCTCGTCGAACCGACGCACCCGGCGGCCGAAGTCCTTGGCCTGCTTGGGGTGTCCCGCGGTCAGGACCTGCGCGGCGACCTCCTCGTCACCGAAGAGCTGCGCCTTGCGCCACATCATGTAGTGCTCGGCGGTGGCGAACCGGACGTCGTCCACGACGAACGGCGACGGCCACCACTGGCTGAGGCAGCCGGAGCCGGCCCCACCACCACGCGGCGGCCGGTTGCCCCAGAAGTAGACGTACTTGAACCGCTTCCCCGCGTCGAGCGCACGGGTCAGCTCCTCGACGCTGCGCGGATACCTGCTCACAACCCCAGTCTCACGCACCCCGCCCCCACTCCGCGCCCCATTTTCCGAAGTCCGTGAAGGCCTCCTTGAGGGACATAGAGTCCCTCAAGGAGGCCTTCACGGACTTGAGGCGAACCTAGGCGGCGACGTAGTTGCCGGTCAGGATGAGCAGCACCTGGATCGTGATGCCCGTGCCGTAGTAGTCCGTCGAGTCCGGGGAGAACGCCGCGATCGACGTCCACAGTTTGTCCAGCCACGCCTGGCTGCCCGGGTCCGTCATCGCCGCCACGGCGAACGGCGCGGTGAAGCACGGGTGCTGGCCGCTCTCGGTCTTCGTGCCCGAGAGCGAGTAGCCGCTCTGGATCTTCGACGGGTCGCCGCCCGTCGCGGACTTGATCCACGTGTTCATCTTGCGGACCTGCGCGGCGGCCGCGCTGCCGGACGCCGAGATCGCGTCCGCGCCGAGGCGCCACGGGTCGCGGCAGGCGTTCCAGCTGTACTTGCCGTCGTACGGGCCCTCGAGGAAGTCCGCCGGCGCCGGCTTCGGCGTCGAGTTCGTGTTGACCACGAAGTCCGGCAGCAGCCCGGTGTTCGGCGCATACTGCGACTGCAGCCGGCTCACCGCGGTCTCCGAGCGGGTGCGCACGGAGTCCCAGAAGCTGTCACCGGTGGCCTTCGCGAAGGCCCGCAGGTGCCCGGGCATCCAGTCCGACGAGCGCGAGCTGTTCTTGTACTCCGCGTCGTTGCCCCAGTCACCCAGCAGCGTGAACTTCGTGCTGTTGTTGACCTCGCTCTTCTTGATCGCGTTGATGATCCGGACGGCCTCGGCCTTGTAGTCGACCGACCCCGTGCTGCCCCACTTCGTGTCCGCGATCAGCAGGCCGTACGCGATTTCGAGGTCGCCGTCGGTGGCCGAGTCGCTGCCGTTGACGCTCTTGCAGTTCGCGTCCTGCTCGGCCGCGTGCAGGTCCTTGTTGTTGACCGACGGATGGGCCTTGACGAACTTCACGATCCCGTCGACGATCGCGCGGGCCTGCGGGTCCTTGTCGGCCATCATCGCCGAGATCGTCACGCCGTAACCCTCGCCTTCGGCGACGAAGGAGTGGTCGGCGTCCTTGGACAGCACGGCGTAGGTGCCGCTGCCGCACTTGGTCGTCAGGAAGTTCTTCTTCCAGAAGTCGTAGTACTTCTGGAGCACCTGGTCCTGCGTGGCCTGCGAGACCGAGGGCCGCAGGGTGCCCGGCACGTACGGGGTGCCGGCCGCGGACGCGGTCGCGGGCACGCTCAGCAGCCCGGCGGCCAGCGCGGCCGTGGCCACCACCGCCCGGACGATCTTCTTCATCGCTCCTCCGTAAAGGACATCGTTTCGGCTGCGGCGACAGCGGTTCGAGAGTGACAGAAAGTTCAAGAGCAGGTCAAGACTGTTAGGAAACTTTCCTTACAATTACCGTGAGTGGTTTCACGGTCCCCCGCTCGCCCGGACGGACTAGCGTGGGGGCATGGAGATCGACCGCGGCGCGGACTTCCGCGCCTTCTGGACCGAACGGCGCCTGGCGTCCCTGACGACCGTCCGCCCGGACGGCACCCCGCACGTCGTCGCGGTCGGCGTGACCGTCGACTTCGAAGCCGGCCTCGCCCGGGTGATCACGTTCGACTCGTCGGTCAAGGCCCGGCTGACCCGGGCCGCGGGCGCCGACGGGATCGCGGTCGCCGTCTGCCAGCTCGAAGGCCCGAAGTGGTCCACTTTGGAGGGACGCGCGGTGTTGCGCGACGACCCGGAATCCGTGCGGGACGCGGAAAACCGCTACGCCGCGCGCTACCGCCAGCCGAAGCCGAACCCGCAGCGGGTGGTCCTCGAGATCACCGTGAACCGGATCCTCGGCAACGCCTGACCCCGGCTTGTCGTGAGTGGTCAGGGCGGTTAGAACCGCCCTGACCACTCACGAGCCGCGGGAGTGCACCAGCCGGGTGTACTCGGCCAGCAGCGCCGCCAGCTCGCTGTGCTCCCCCGCCGACGCGAGCTGCTGGTGCCCGACGAGCATCGCCATTCCCAGCGACGTCAGCGTCCGGGCCAGCGCACGGTCGCCGACGATGCCCTTGACCGCCCTGCCGACCGTCCGGACGCGGGCCTCGTCGACGCGTTTCTGCGCCGCGCGCACGCTCTCGTCGTTCATCCCCCACGCCCGGATGGCCGCCTCGGCCTCGTGGTGCAGGCCGAGGGTCAGGTCCATCAGCGCGGCGAAGTCCGCCGACGGCCCGCCGGTGCCGAAGTCCCGCTCGCGCAGGATCAGCACCTGCCGGTTCTCCCAGTGGTCCAGCAGTTGCTCCACGAAGCCCGGCCAGCCGCCGAAGTGATGGTAGAACGACCCGCTCGTGACGCCGAGGTCGCGGCAGAGCCGGCCGACGTTCAGCTCGGTGAACCCGTGCTCGGCCAGCACCTTCAGCGCGGCCTCGAAGTAGGCCTGCCGCGTGACCGGCGGCATCAGACGTTCCGGCTCCGGTCCCGCCAATACGGCTCGCGCAGTGAGCGTTTCAGGATCTTGCCGGTCGCGTTGCGCGGCAACGCTTCCACGACGTCGACACTGCGCGGGCACTTGTAGTGGGCCAGGTGCTCGCGGCAGAACTCCATGAGCTTGTCGGCGTCGAGCTGATCACCGGCCACGACGGCCTTGACCTGCTCACCCCACCGGTCGTCCGGGACGCCGATCACGGCCACCTCGGCGACGCCGGGGAACTCCGCGACGACCCGCTCGACCTCGGGCGAGTACACGTTCTCGCCGCCGGTGATGATCATGTCCTTCACGCGGTCCTCGAGGAACAGGAACCCGCCGTCGTCGAGGCGGCCGACGTCGCCGGTGCGCACCCAGCCGTCCACAACGGTCTCCGCGGTCGCCTCCGGCTTGCCGAGGTAGCCCGCCATCCGCTGGTCGGTGCGGATCCAGACTTCGCCGGCGTCGGCGTCTTCGAGCGTGACCGGGTCGACGATCCGGACGTCCACTCCGGACAGTGCGGTGCCCGCCGACGCGAGCCGGTCCGGGCGGGAGTCGTCGCGGTGCGCCTGCGGGTCGAGGGCGGTGACCGCGCCGGACAGCTCGGTCATGCCGTAGACCTGGGCGAACTTGACGTCGGGCCAAGCGGCCAACGCCTTGCGCAGCAACGGGAGCGGCATCGGCGAAGCGCCGTAGCAGAGGTACTTCAGCTTCGAGAACGCCTGCATCGCCTGGTCGCCGGCCTGGGCGAGGCCGGCGACGACGGCGGGCACCAGGAAGGCGTGCGTGATCCCGGCCGCCAGCGCGGCGAACAGCGACGCCGCGTCCGGCTCGCGCGTCAGGTACGACGGTTCGCCGTACAGGAACCCGGAAACCGCGTAACAGCTGCCGCCGACGTGGAACAACGGCATCGCGACGAGGTTGACGTCACCCGGCCCGATCGGGAACGCGGTGCCCGCCGCGATGCCGTGGGCGAGGATGCTGCGGTGGGTCAGCACGGCGCCCTTGGGGAAACCGGTGGTGCCGCTGGTGTACATGATCAGGACGCCGTCGTGCTCGTCGAGTTCTCGCGGACCGACGGGTTCCGCGGACAGGAGGGACTCGTATCCGTCGTTGTCCCCGCCGACGACGACCACGCGTTCCAGCGCGGGCAGCCGATCCCGGATCGCTTCGAAGGTGGGCAGCAGTTCGGCGCCCACGAAGACCACCTTGGCACCGGCGTCCGCGAGGACGTAGGCGAGTTCGTCGCCGGAAAGCCGCCAGTTGACCACGGCGTTCGCGGCGCCGATCCCGGCCGCCGCGAAAGTCGTCTCCAGGCAGGCGGGGTGGTTCTTGTCGACGAACGCGACGCGATCGCCCCGGCCGATCCCGGCCGCCGCCAGCGCGCCCGACAGCCGCCGGACGCGGTCGTCGAACTCCGCCCAGGTCCACGCGTGGTCGCCGTAGATGAGCGCGGTGTCCGTGGCGCGCTCGCGCGCCCAGTGCGCGAGAAGCTCGCCGAACAGCCGGACCCGGGGGCGGTGGTCTTCGGGCATGGCGGGTTTCCCTTCGGGCCGGCGCTGGACCGTAGACCGCTCTATGGTGCGTCGCGCCCGGGCGCGCGTCAAGGCCGGACAGGGATCGCCGGATCAGCCGACCGGTCGGTGTTTTCCTTGCCGCGTCAGCCGAACAGGGCCAGCAGACCTTCGGCCGAGCGCACCACGACGTGCGCCGCCGTGCGTTCCGCGTGGGGGCGGTCCGGGCGCTCGGCCTCGTGGCGCCAGCGGCGCAACGCGTCCAGGCCCGAGTCGTAGATCTCGCCGGGGTCCGCGTCCGGCTCCAGGCCGAGCCGGTCGGCCGGCGCCGTGCCCTGGGCACCCAGCAGCCGCACCGCTTCCTCGGCCGGCTCACCGGACAACGCCGTACGGCCGCCGCGGATGTCGGCGATCAGGCGCAGCTCGCGGAAGTCGTGGGCGGCCGCCGCGAACCGCTCCACCCGCGACACCAGCCGGTCGCCGCCCGCGCGGGGTTGCGCCGCCAGCAACGCTTCCAGGCGGATCACCGCCGTCCGCGCCTTCAACGCTTCGGCCCGCGCGACAAAACACCCCGCCAGGGTGTCGCGCAGTTCGCCGAGACCACTGCGGCGGACCAGCTCCGCCGAGAGTTTGACGCGGTCGTCGCAGCCGGTGCGGATCAGCGTCAGCGCCAGCCGGACGCCGAACATGCCGAAGCGCACCACCAGCGAGCGGCGCGTCTCCACCGGGATCGGGCCGGGGAACGCCGGGTCGGTGAACGAATCGACCGACAACACGTACCGTTCCAGCTCTTCGCGCGGTACCGCGGCGAAGGCGGCCAGCAGGTCGAACTCGTCGTCCCGCAGCGAACGACCGCCGTAGGCCAGCTGCCCGGCGACGGCGATCACGCCCAGGAACCCGGTGCACAGCGGGTCTTCCCGCCACGCCCGCCGCGCGAGCTGCTTCGCGGTCAGCAGCGCGTCGATGCGGCCCGCGCCGACCTCGTCGGCACGCGAGAGCACCAGCACCGAGTTGACCGCGCTCTGCCGCGCGAACGGCGAGCCGCCCGGCGGGTGCGCCGCGGCGAGCTCGTCCGGTTCGAGGTGGCGCACCAGGCGGACGGTGGCGTCCGGGAAGTCGTCGGCCGGGCCGGGGTCGTCGAGCAGCACGAGGTCGCGCAGCGCCCGCGTCGGCCACTCCCCGAGCGCGGCGGACAGGGTCGTCTTCCCGGACGACGGCGCCCCGGCGAACGCGACGCGCAGCGGTTGCTCCAGCCGGTGCTGGCAGTCGAGCAGCACCGCCGACGCGCGCGGGTCGTCGCGGTAGAGCCCGGCCGCGGCGGCCAGCAGGTCGCGGACGTCCTGGGTCACGCCGAAAGCTCCCGCCGCGTGGTCCGGCCCGCGATCGTGCCGAGCTCGCCCGCGCGCTGGTGCAGACCGGCGAGCCGGTCGATCTCGCGTCTGATGTGGACAGTCCGCCGCTCGCGCTCGGCCGTGCCGGCCAGGATCGTCTCGCGCTCGTGCGTCAGCTCGTCCGCGAGCTCTTCGGCGAGCCCGGTGAAGTGGTCGCGCAGCCGGCGCTGCACCACGCGGATCGAGTCGCGGCATTCCTTGCCGAAGCGCAGGAAGACGTCGTCGACGTGCCGTTGCGCGGCCTGCTTGGCGACGGCTTGGCGGCGCTGCAGCCGCATCCCGCCCTCGTCCTTGATCGTCTTCGCGGCGAACGCCGCGCCGGCGCCGAGCGAGACCGGGTTGATCAGCGGCAAGCCGGCGAGGCTGGTCACCAGGCCGAACATCAGCACACCGCCGTACGACCCGCGCAGGCCGGTGAAGGCCTGCTGGCCGACCTTGAACTTCTCGATCTTCGGACGGCGGACGTCGTCGAGGCCTTCGACACCGGAGCCGTCGAGCCGCAGGTCGGGCAGCGCGCCCTCGTACTGGGCACCGAAGCAGGCCGCGGTCGCCTGCGCGATCCACTCGGCCCGGTCGGCGAGCCAGCCGTAGTTGGTGTCGACGGCTTCGGCGAGCGCGTTGTCCAGCCACGGGGCGAACTCGTCCCACACCTTCGCCGGATCGCCGTCGTCGAAGGTCTGGTCGATGGTGTTCACGATCTTGCGGGTCCGCTCGCGCAGGTCGTACTCGGCGTCGGACAGCAGATCGGTGATCTCGTCGGACAGCAGGTTCTGCCAGCGGGTGTTCTGCCGGCGCAGGTCGTCGGCCCGGCGTTGCGCCCGCTGCAGCAGCGCCGCCTGGCCCAGCCCGGCCTCCTGCCCGGCGGCGTCGGCGCGGTCGCGCAGGGATTCGACGAGTTCCGCGGCGGCGGCGCGCACACCCACGGCGGCCAGCAGCGCGCGGGACTGCTCCGGCGGCCGCGCGGCCTGCTCGGCGATCCAGGTGAGCAGCTCGGGAAAGCCCGAGCGGGCGTTGAGATCGGCGTCACCCGCCTTCGCCGCAGCCTGGCGCACGACGGCCGAGACCGGCAGCACCGGCGCGTCGATCCCCGCCTCGGCGAGCATCGCGCGGTCGCGCTCGGCGACGGCGCGCCAGCCCGGACTGGCGTCGATCTTGGTCAGCGCGAGCACGACGTGCGGGCACCAGGTGCGCACGTGCCGGGCCAGCGCGAGTTCGGCGGGACTCAGCGACGCGGTCGCGTCGGAGACGATGATCACCGCGTCCGCCTCGGCGAGCAGGTCCAGCGCGGCGGCGGTGCGCGGCGAGCGCGGGTCGCCGACCGGCGGCGTGTCGACCAGGACGAGCCCGGCCGACAGGAGTTCGCGGGGCACACCGACCTCGACGCGGCTGAGCGTGCCCGCCGGCCGGGCGCCGAGCTCCCCGGTGAGCCGTTCGACCGCGACGGGGATCCGCTCGAGGGACCGGCCGACCAGCGTGGCGGCGGGTTCTTCGGCGTACCCGATCTCGGTCGGCACGGCGGGGGTGGCGGCGTCGCCGACCGCGCACACCGGCGCGTTCAGGACGGCGTTGAGCAGGTAGCCCTTGCCCTGTTTGGGAAAGCCGAGGACACCCAGCCGGATCTGCTCGGCGGGGGCGTCACGGCGTCTGCGCAGGAGCTCGGCGAGATCGGCGCGGCCGTGGGTGCGGCACGCGTCCAAGGTCTCGTTGAGCACTTCGAGCCAAGCTGGGGCGGTCACGACGAAGGAGTCTCCCCCGTACGAGTGATGGACGCGAGCCGGGTGCCCGTTCCGCGGTCGCACCCTGACCGCGGAACGGGCACCCGAGGGGATCAGTGACCCAGGTGGATGTCGTTGTGACCGAGGTCGCCGACGTGGATGTTGCCCAGCGCGTTGTGGCTGAGGTTGTCGGTGACGCCCGACACCACGTCGTGCACCGCGTCGACACCGTTGTTGCTCGCGATGTCGCCGACCGCGTTGTGGTCGACGCCGCCGACGGCACCGGTCACCGTGGTGACGGTGTTGTGGGTGATGTCGCCCAGGCTGTTCTGCACCGCGCTGGTCAGGTCGCCGCCGACGTGCTTGACGTCGAGGTCGCCCACGTTCTTCAGCGTGCCGGTGAAGTCGCCGATGTGGTTGGTGACCTCGCCGACGGGGCTCACGGCGCCGGTGACGGCACCGGCCAGGTCGCCGCCGTGGACCGGGGCCGCGACGTTGCCCGTGACATCGGTGACGACCTGCTCGACCTGGCCGACGCCGTTGTGGCCGTCGACGGCGCCGGTGACGGCACTGCCCAGGCCGAGCGAACCGGCGTCGATGCCGTGGGCGAGGTCGCCGCCCAGGCCGAGGGAGTTGGTGACGCTGCCCGCGAGGGCCGTCACGTTCGCGGCGTTGGTGACGTCGGTCACGCTCGACAGCTGCTGACCGCCGAAGACCGCGCTGGTCGGCAGGCCGAGGTCGCCGACGACGGGCAGTTCGCCGACCCCGCCGACACCGCCGACACCGAGGTCGCCGAGACCCGGCAGCGCCGGGGTGGCCGGCAGGCCGAGGCCCGCGGTGAGGGCGGTGAGCTGGTCGATCGCGCCCTGGATGCCGGTGCTGTCGGTGCCCAGCGAGGACAGGTCGCCGATCGCCGGGAGACCGCCGACGGCGGGGAGGCTGTCGACCGGGACGTAGTCGAGCACCAGCGGGATGACCTCGTGCACGTCGGCGGCGCTGACGTCGCCGAGACCGGCGAGGGCGAGCGCCTGCTGCGGGTCCGTCCCGAAAGCCGCGAGGGCGGTCGGGTCGTTGAGCAGGTTGAGGGCGAAGTCGTGCAACGTCTGCACGGAGTCCATGGAGGTTCTCCTGATCCGGTGGTTCGGGGGACGGCATCGGCCGCTGGGGCCGGTGTCCATCGCCAAGTTAGGCAGCCGGTCCCCCCACGCACATCGGGGATCACTCCGAGTCGCATCCGACTCAGCCGATAGGGGATCGATATGTCATCGTTAGGGAGTTAGGGGCTCATCCGAGATGCTCGCAGTTGGGTTAAATCCCTCCAGACCCTTGCCTGACTAACCCGTTTGGGTGAGGATGCCCCGAGCCCTAGGGGGATTTCCTGCCCCCGATCGGCCCCGCGAGGTGAGGAGGAAGCGCCGTTGCCCTATGTCCTCGGGATCGATGTGGCACAGGGGCGGACCCACGCCGCGATCAGCCACCGCCACGGCCCCGGCTGGAGCGCCCCCGAGCCCCTGTGGCTGGGCGAACGCTCCCCGGCCGCGGCGTCCGCGCTGTTCCTGGACGACGAGGGGTACCTGCTCACCGGCGACGCGGCGGCGCAGGCCGGCGCCCGGGTCCCGTCCCGGCTGCTCACCGGCTTCCACCGGCGCATCGGCGACGACGTGCCGATGGTCGTCGAAGGCGAGTCCTTCACACCGGAGACGCTGACCACGGTGCTCGTCGAAGGCATCGCCGAGCACGCCGAGACCCAGTTCGGCGGGCCCCCGCAGCACCTGGTGCTGACCCACCCCGGCGACTGGGGCGGTTACCGCCGTGACGTGCTGCGGCGGGCACTGGCCGACGCCGGGTTCACCGCGGTCACGCTGGTCCCCGGCTCGATCGCGGCGCTCGGCGCGCACCTGCCCGTCCCCGGCCCGGGGGTGACCGGCGCCGGCGTGTGCGAGTTCGGCGCCGACGGCGTGAACGTCACGCTGGCCACCCCGAGCGGCGCGAACGGCTGGCAGATCGGGGCGAGCGCCGAAGGCGTGTCCCCGGCGGCCGCGCTGAGCACGCTGTTCGCGCTCGCCGGCACCGCGTCGACGTCGCCGAAGGGACTCGCCGGCGTGGTCTTCTGCGGCGACGTCCCGCCGCACGCGCTGCCCGCCCGGCCGCCGTGCCCGATGTTCGCGGGACCGGTTCCGCCGGCCACCACCGCGCTCGGCGCGGCCGCCCTCGCCGGGCTGCGCGCCGAGGGCCGGGGCACCCCCCAGGAACCCCCGGCCGTCGAGACCACCCTGCTGCCCAAGATGGACACGCTCGGTGAGCTCGGCGAGCGGCCACCCCGCCCGCCGGTCGAGATCACCCCGTTCGAACTCCCCGAACGCACCGGCCCGATGGACCTGTTCCGGCGACGGCGGCCCCTCGCCGCCGCGGTCCTCGCGCTCGCCGCGGCCGTCTCGGCCGTCCTGATCACCATCACCGCCCGCGAAGCCACCGCCGGCCCCGACCAGCCTCCCGCCCCGAGCCACTGCGCCCCCTCCGGTGAAGGTCACTGTTGAACACTCTGCTCACGCAGGCCGCCTCGCTCCACCCCGTCCCCGTGCACCCGGCGGCCCGGCAGCTGCTCGACCAGGTCGCCGCCGACCCGGCCGCGCCACTGCGGCTCGCCGTCGTCGCCCCCGGCGGCTACGGCAAGAGCGTGCTGCTCGCCGCGCTCGCCCGCGCCTACCGGGACGCCGGCGCCGACGCCCTGCTCGTCGACGACGCCGACCGGATCGACGCCGACCAGCTCGAGGAGCTCCTGGCGGGCGCCGACGGCCCGATCGTCGTCGCGCACCGCCCGGCCGCGGTCGCGGCCGGCTGGACGATGCTGCAGCTCGCCCCGCTCGGCGTCAACGATGTCGCGCGGCTGATCGAGACGCTGACCGGCAAACCGGCCGACCCGGCCGCGGCGGCCGAGCTGTACGCCGCCAGCGGTGGGGTGCCCCGGCTGGCCGAGCGCGCGCTGCTCGGGCGGCTGGAGGAGTTCCGCCCCGAACTGGACGAGCTCGACGACGACGTCCTGCGCTACCTGATCGCGGCCGAAGCCGGCGCGGGGCGCAACCTCGACCTGCTGTGCGCGCTGCTGGACCGCACGCCCGACCAGCTGCCCGGCATCGTGGACGGCGCCCGCGCGACCGGTCTGCTCGCCCCGGACGACACGCTGCTGCCCCTGGCCTCGGCCGCCGTCCGCGACTTCGGCCCGCCGGCGCGAAGGCTGACGACAGTGCAGCGGCTCGTCGAGCTGCAGCTGGCGAACGGCCTCCCGGTCCTCGACCTGGCACGTTCGTTGCTGGGTACGGGAAGCACCGGCACGTCGGCGGCGGCGGCCTTCGCCGCGGCGGCCGCCGAAGCCCTGCCGACGGACGCCCGCCTGGCGACCAGGCTCTTCGAAGCCGCCGCGGAGGCGGGCGACCGCTCCCCGGTGGTCACGGCGGGCTGGGCCCGCGCGGCGGCCCTGTCCGGCGACCTCGACACGGCACTGCGCCTCGGCGACGGCATGCTCGGCGCCCCGGACCCCGAGACCCGCGCGGCGGGCGCGGAAATCGCGGCCACGGTGCTGGCCCACCGAGGCGAGCTGGCCCGCGGCGCGGAGCTGTACCAATGGGCCGCCCGCGGCGGGCAGACCCACGACGCCGGCGCGCACCACGCCGCGGCCCACAGCGGCGACCCGAACCTCCCGGCAGGCCACGGAGGCGACGCCCAGCAGTCTGCGGCCCACAGCACCAGCGCCCACTCGGCGCCCTACGGCACTGGCGCCCACCATTCGGCGTCCCAAGGCGCCGACGTGCACCACTCGGCGCTCTACGGCTCCGGCGTCCACCACTCGGCGTCCCATGGCGCCGGCGTCCACCACTCGGCTTCCCAAGGGGCCGGCGTCCACCACTCGTCCGCCCATGGCGCCGGCGCCCACCTCTCCGCGCCCCACGGCCCCGGTGCGGGTGTCCCGGCGGCCCACGGCACCGGCTTTCCGGCAGGCGGCGCCCATTACCCGGGGGCTTACCGCGCCGGGCCGTATCTCTCGGCGGGCCGGGGCGGCACCGACGCGTTCGCGGCGACGGCCCTGGTCGGCACCGGTGACCTCGCGACCGCCCTCCGGCTGCTCGACTCCCCCGCCCCCGGCGTCGCGCCGACCTTGTTCGCTGGCGCGGCCACCCGGATGGCGCGCGGCATCGCCGACTCCGTGTCGGGCTGTGCGACCGAGACGTTGTCCACCCTGCTCGGCGCGGCGGCGATGCTGGAACCGGCGCTGGGCGGCACGTTGCTGCCCGACACCCCGGCGGCGCTGGCCGCGCTCGCCGCGGTGCACACCGGCGAACTGGCCCTGGCCGAGTCGGTGCTGACCCGGGCCCTGGCCGGCCGGATCGGCGGCGACCTCTTCGCGGCGCGGCACCGCCTGCTGCTGGGCTGGGTGGCGATGGCCGCGGGCGACCTCGCGACGGCGGCGGAACACCGCGACGCCGTCGCCGGCCGGACGCTGGAAGCCCGCGACGAATTTTTCTTCGCGACGCTGGAGCTCGGGCTGGCCCGCCGGTCCAGTGATCTGGTCGGGCTGCAGCGGTCGTGGGACCGCGCGTACCAGGCGTCGATGCGGCAGCAGACGGATCTGTTCACGCTGTTGCCGTTGGGCGAGCTGGTGATCGCGGCGGCCCGCACCGGCGCCCACGCGAAGCTCGCCGGTCAGCTCGAACGCGCCCACGCCCTGCTGACCCGCCTCGGCGAACCTCCACTGTGGACGGTCTCCCTGGTCTGGCACGAGCTCCACGCGGCGATCACCCTGGAAGACGCGGAAGCGGCGAAGGCCCACCTGGCGACGTTGACCTCCCACGCCCACTGCGGCCGTCACCCGAGCGCCCTGGCCACGGCGGCCCGAGGCTGGCTCGCGGTGCTGAGCGGCACGTTCGCCCCGGACGAGATCTCGGCGGCCGCGGCGGAACTGCACGACCTGGGCCTGCGCTGGGACGCGTCCCGGCTGGCCGGCCAGGCGGCGATCCGCACGTCCGACCGCAAGGCGATGGTCCAGCTCCTGGAGGCGGCCCGCCAGTTCCAGGGCACGGGCGTCCGCCGCGAGGCCGGCGCCACGGAACCGGCGTCGTCGGGCACCGGGCTGGCGGCACTGAGCGAACGCGAACTCGAAGTCGCGCGGCTGGTCGTCGAGGGCCTGACGTACAAGCAGGCGGGCAGCAAGCTGTTCATCTCGAGCAAGACGGTGGAGCACCACATGGCCCGGATCCGCGGGAAGCTGGGTGCGGCGGACCGCCGGGAACTGCTGGCGACCCTGCGAGAACTGCTGTCCCGCCCCGACGCCCCCTGACACCGCAGCGGTCGGGCAGGATCGGGTGGGTGACGATCGCCGCGGACCGGGACCGCTTGCTCGACCGGCCGCGCGAGGCCCTCGACCGAGCCCGGCGCGACCCGGCCTGCTGGGCCGAGTTCGCCTACGACAGCGCACCCGACGAGGAAGGGCGACTGACCGACCGGCACCGGCGCGCGCGGTTCGGTCTGCTGCTGGCTCTGCAGTACGACCGCCGCGAGGCTGACCTGCCACTGCTGCGTTTTGTGCTGCGCCAGCAGATCGTCCACTACCGGGAACTGGTCAAGCACTACCTTCCGGCGGACTTCCTCCTGGCCGGGCTCCTCGTCGCGGAGCACCGGCAGGTCGAGGACGTCTGGCTGCACTGGGAGGCGAAGGAGCTCAGCTTCGACACCGCCCTCGGCTACCGGGACCACCTGCTGCTGACTCCCGGCGTCGCGAAGGTGCGGGAAGCCGTGGCTCGGAGCACCACCCCGGCGCGGGACCGCTTGCTCGACCACATCACCCGGCTCCCGTGGACGGACGCCGACGTCGACGACTGGCTGGCCGGGCAACGCCGGAACTTCCCCGGCGACCCCGCGGCCGAAAGCCTGAAAACCTGGTCCCACCACGCGGCCGGCCTCGGCGACCCCGCGGCGTCCCGCCGTTTCCTGCTCGCCTGGGCGGACGGTGAGCCGAGAACGGCCGGCACGCTCCACATGGTGCAGTTCCAGCTCGCTAGCCAGGGCTACCTGGCGGAGGCGATCGCGGTTCAGCGGGAGGTGGTCGCACTCGCCGAGCCGGAGGAGCGCAGCTCCAAGTTCGAGACGCTGGCGGAGCTGCAGCGGGAAGCGGCGGACTTCCCGGGCGCGTGGGAGTCGTTGCGCACGGCCGCGGCGGAACTGCCTGCCCACCGGCGGGCCTGGCTGCCCGGGCTCTGGTGCCAGGTCGCGAGGGAGTGTTTCCTCCTGGTACCGCTCGCCCCCGGGGTGGGCGAGGCCCGCGCGGCGTTCGCGCTGGGCGAGGAGGTGCTTCGTGCCGGCACGTGCCGGTGGATGAACGGCGCCGTCGACGCCGCGTTCACGGCCGCCGAGCACCTCGGCGACGCCGAACTGCTCGCCCGCGTTCGTGCACTGCGCCGGATCGCCGACGAAGAACAGGCGACGGCGATCACCGAGCGGCCGGCCACGGCCGACGTGGACGTGGCCGGTGAGAGGCAGTCAGCCGCCGGACACAGCGAGGACGACTGAGTTCAGTCGCTGGAGCCGAGCCTTCCGGTCGGAGCAGGCAGCCCTGGTAGGAGCCACGGTCGAGGTCGGTCACGGCCGGGACCGACGCGATCGGAGCAGCGCAGTGCAGTGCAGCCGCGGTGCAGCCACACGGCTGAGGATCTCAGTGCGTTCACGTCGAACGAGACAGCCACCGGGCACAGCCAGGACGGCCGACCTCGATCGAGGCTGGGTCGAGGCGATCACGGCGGAGCCACGGTCGAGATCGGTCATGGCGGAGCGGGAACGTTCGGCGCAGGCGGCCGCGGTACCGGTGGGGTGATCGAGGTCAGTCGCGGCTGGGGCCGAAACGTTCGGTGCGGATGCGGTGGGGGTCGTGGCCCAGCGCCACCAGGATGTCCGCGACCGTCTCGACGAAGCCGGTCGGGCCGCAGATGAAGCACGTCGCGCCGAACTCCGCGGGCCACGCCGCGGTGTTGAGTGTCGCGACGTCGATGCGGCGGGGGATTTCGTCGCGGCCCTCGGGCTGCTCACGGGTGTAGACGTACGTGACGTCCAGGCCGGCTACCGGTGTGCGCAGTTCCTCGGCGTAGTACAGCTCGGCCGGGGTGCGCAGCGAGTAGATCAGCTTGAACGGCGTGCGGACGCCCGCCGCGCGGTGGGCGCGGACCATGGCCATCAGCGGGACGATGCCCGAGCCGCCCGCGACGAGGAGGACCGGTTCGGGGTCGGCCGGGCGCCAGACGAACCAGCCGCCCACCGGGCCGCGGATCTCGACCGGGTCGCCGATCGCGTACGGGCCGGTGAGGTGCTCGGACACTTCGCCGTCGGCGACGCGCTGCACGGTCAGTTCGATCCGGTCACCGTCGGCGGGGGCGGCGAGCGAGTAGCTGCGCTGCGCGCGGTAGCCGTCGGCGGCCGTCAGCCGGACGTCGACGTGCTGTCCCGCGAGGTGCCCGGGCCAGCCCGGCAGGTCGAAGACGAGCGTGCGGGCCGTCGGGGTCTCGTCGCGGAACTCGGCCAGGCGGGCGACCCGCCAGGCTAGTCGCCCTGATACCGCTGTTCGCGCCATGGATCCCCGTAGTCGTGGTAGCCGACGTTCTCCCAGAAGCCCGGCTCGTCGCGGGTCTTGAGCTCCAGCCCGCGCACCCACTTCGCGGACTTCCAGAAGTACAGGTGCGGCACGAGCAGCCGCGCCGGGCCGCCGTGCTCGGGAGTCAGCGGCTTGCCGCCGTACTCGTAGACGATCCAGGCCTGGCCGTCGAGCAGGTCGGCCAGCGGCAGGTTCGTGGTGTACCCGCCGTAGGAGTGCGCCATCACGTAGTCGGCCGCGGTGTCGAGCCCGCCGACCAGCGTGTCCACCGGGACGCCCCGCCAGCGCGTGTCCAGTTTGGACCACTGGGTGACGCAGTGGATGTCCACAGTGAACTTCTCGCTGGGCAGGGCCGTCAGCTCCGACCAGCTCCAGGCGTGTTTCTCACCGGTCTCGGTGGTGACGGTGAACTCCCACGTCTCGGTGCGCACGCGCGGAGTCGGACCCGCCGACAGCACCGGGAAGTCCTCGGCCAGGTACTGCCCGGGAGGCAGGCGCGGGTTGCCGCTGCGGGCACGCCCCTGGAACCCTGGTGTCACGACGCCCATCCGGACCTCCCTCCTGCTGCCGAAGCAGTCTAAGCCCGCACGCGTAGTCCCAGCGACGTGACGAGCACCGCAGCCTGTTCGGGTGAAACGATCGCCGCGGCCAGCTCGGCGTTCAGCGGGTCGAGCGCCGAGAGGTCGCTGCCCCGCAGGTCGGCGCGCGCCAGCTTGACGGCGTGCAGCATCGCCCCGGACAGGTCGACGTCGGCGAACACGGCGTCGCCGCAGTTCGCCCCGGTGAGGTCGGCCTCCCGCATCCGCACCCCGTGGAAGGCGACCGACCGCAGGTCGGCACCCGCCAGCCCGGCGAACGACCAGTCGCCGCCGGTCACCCGCAACGGCCGCAGCTCGCATTCGGTGAACGTGGCCCCGACGAGCTTGCACCCGGTGAACTCGGCGTCGAAGAAGTTGCACCGTTTGAAGGCGCACCCGGTGAAGGCCGAGTCGACGTGCCGCGACGCGTTGAAGCGCACGTTGCCGAACACGCAGTCGGTGAACGTCGAGTTCCGGGTGAGCGCCTCGGAGAGGTCGACCTCGCGGAACTCGCACCGCACGTACCGCCGCCCGACGATTTCCTCCCCGTACCAGTCGTCACGGGTGAACTGCCGGTCCTCGACGGGTGGATCTTGCGTGGCATCGGGCACTCGGCCAGGCTAGCGGCCACCGACCGCGAGGGGGGGTGCCGAAGCATGCTGGACGCCGACGACGTCCGGGCGGCCGTGCCGATGCGGGCAGCCGTCGACGCGGTGCGGGACGCGTTCCTCGACCTCGCCGCGGGCCACTTCGAGGTGCCGCAACGTCTGTCCTTCGACGGCGGCACGACGCTCGTCATGAGTGCCTGCCACACACCCACCGGCCGGACGGCGGTCAAGACGCTCAGCCTCGTCGCCGGCCGCGACCCGATGATCCTCGGGACCCTGGTGTGGAACACCACCGAGGGGCAACTGGTCGCCGACGCGATCGCGGTGACGACGTTGCGCACCGGCGCGGTGTCCGGCGTCGCCACCGACCTGCTGGCCCCGCCCGAGGCGAGCCGTCTGGCCGTCATCGGCACCGGCGCCCAGGCCGCGGACCAGATCCGCGCGGTGGCGGCGGTCCGCCCGATCCGGCAAGTGACCGTCTTCGGACGCTCATCCGAACGAGCCGCGAGGTTCGCCGACCGGTTGAGCACCGAGTTTCCCGGCGTGCGCGTGGCGCCGAGCGTCGAGGACGCCGTGTCCGACGCGGAGATCGTCTGCTGTGCTACTTCGTCGGCCACTCCTCTCTTCGACGTCGACGCCTTGCCGGAGCGCGTCCACGTCAATGCGATCGGATCTTATCTGCCGTCCATGCGGGAGCTGCCGGCCGAGCTGCTCGCGACGGCCGATTGTGTTGTGGTGGACCAGGTCGAGGCCGTGCTCGAAGAGGCCGGCGAGGTGATCCACGCGGTGGACAGTGGCCTGCTTCCGCGGGATTGTTTGGTGGAACTGGGGAATGCGCTTCGGGAACCTCCGGTGGTCGGTGGGCGGACGGTGTTCAAGTCCGTCGGGGTGGCGGTGCAGGACTGGGCCATCGCGCGGCTGCTCGGCGAAGCGGGTCGGTGATCGCGCGGGAGCCGGAGTGAGAACGGTTGCCGCGCCGAGCCGCTCTTGCCCGGCCGCAGCCGGGCGAATGGCGGCACCTTGACGATCGAGGGCGCTAAAGGCCGCTTCTGGCTCACTGAGCGTGCCAGCGGTCCAGCAGAGAGCAACAACAGCGGCCAAACGGCGCAATCTGGGGCTTGAAGCGTTTGACAGGTCACCCAATCCGGGAATTTCGGCGGCATGTCTCCTTGGCGAACCACCACTCGACGGAACACGGCCGTGCGGGTCATCACGGCGATCGGCGCGATCTTCGCGGGGATCGAAGTTCTCTACATGATCATGGTGCTCGCCGGCGCCAATGCCGGTAACTCCTTCTTCGTCTTCATCAAGTCATTGGCGGTTCCTCTCGCGTTGTTCTGGCCGGGCCTGTTCCCGGTCAGCAACCCGAGCCTGGCCGTGATCCTCGACTTCGGCCTGGCCGCGGTGTTCTGGCTGGTCGTCACCGGCATCATCGCCCGCTTCGCCGGTCGGTGACGGGCGGCGCCACCCGCACCGCCCACTGGACTGCCGCCTGCCGTCGCCGCCCCCTCCGGCGACGGCAGGTGGCTCACCAGCGTGACGGCGAGGGTGCGCCGCGGAGCCGCGTTTTCCGGCCGCGGTCGGAGATCGGCTGCCGGACAGCGCGCTCCGAGCAAGACCGAGAGCCGTGAGGTCACGACTCCGCGACCCACAACGCCCCCGCACCCGCCTGTGACGAAGCAGGCTCCAGACCGCGGCCGAACCGTTCGGGCTGGTCACGAAGGGCATCGTCGACCGGTGAACGACCACCGGCCGCCTCTCACCCCTTCGGGCGGCCACCCGCCATCCCCGCCGAGCCGCTTCTTCGGCGACACTGGACGGATGACTGACGGCAGATGGTTCGACGGCTGGGCGCCCTGGCCTGAGCTGGCCGGGCTGGCCGCGGCCGGGCGTTCACTCCTCCCGAACGTCCCGGTCACGCCCGCCGCCGTCGTGCGGACCGTCACCGAGCAGCTTGTCGGGCGCCGGTTGACCGCCAAAGTCGACGGGCGCGAAGTCCGCCTCACCCTCACCGAACTCCACTACCCGGCCGACAGCCTGCGCCTGGCCACCGGACGTGTCGGCGACGTGCGCATCGTCGCCGAGGACGTCGATTGGCCCGAGCCCGCGGACGAATCCGGCGAGGAGGGCAGCATCCCGCTCAAGCGGGTCACCGTGCTCGCCGACGATGTCCGCCTGCGCTCGCTGCCCACTCCGGCCGCCATTCCCGCGCGGGTCGAGCTGCGGATCGCCGTGTCCGCGGACGTGCTGCGCGAGCGGGTGGCGGCAGTCCGCCCCGGCATCGTCGCCGCGCCCGCCGAAAGCGGGCTGCTCCAGATCCACTGGGCCAAGCGGCCGCAGTGGGGTCACCTGACCCTGGAGGCCCTGGTGGAGGGCGATGCTGTCGTGCTCCATCCGCGGACCCTCCACATCGGACGCCGGCAGCTGAAACCACCGGCGCGATTCCGCCCCATCGTGCTTCCGCTGCCGGAACTCCCGCCCGGGATAAAGGTGACGAAGGTGGAGCCACGGCACGACGAACTCGTGCTCCACACCGTGGCGGAGGAATGGCCAGAACGGCTTTCCCGCATTCCGCTGACCGATCTGCTGAGCTGGCTGACCACCGCGGCGATGACCCTGACCCTGCCGAAACTCGGTACGCGCCCATAGCTTCCCCCTTCATCGGTGAACCCCACACCGACGAAGCTACTCGAACGCCCGTTCGAACACATCACTCACACGGGTACAACCGGGAAATCGTTGCGCCGCAAGAGAATCAAGCGTCCCGATCACGCAGATAGCGCGTGTGGTCCGCCTGCCGGTCGACGTCCGCCGCGTAGAACCGTTCGGCGATCCGATGCGCTTCCGCTTCGAGCAACTCGAGCTGTGCCACCAGTTCCGAAGCCGCGCCGGCCCGCCGGGAGGCGAACCACCACGGCAGATTCAGGAAGGACTCCACCGACAACGGCAGATCGGTCCGCACCAGCCGGATCACGGAGTGCCGCAGATCCGGATCAGCCGACAGCCGTGCGGGCTGCGCAAGCAGGTCGGCCAGCACTTCGGCGATCCGCCGAACAGTGTCCACAGTAGACGCGGGCATCCGCGACGCCTGGGAAGTCACCGAGGAAACCAGCGTCTCCAAAGACGCGCGCAGCTCCCCCGAAGTGTCGGGCAGCAGCCGCACCTTCTCCGGTGGCGCGAGCAGCGCGCCCACCGCGTACAGCGCGACCACGACGACCGGCCACAGCCCGCCGATCACCCCGGTCAGGTACAGCCCCAGGCCGGCGAGCCCGCCGACGCAGCCGGCGAGGTTCTTGGTCGAGCCCAGATAACGCAGCATCATTGGTACCCGCGAATCTCCTGGAAGACGCTCGAAAGCTGGACCTTGCGCGCGTCGAACACCTTGCCGCCGGTCATCGTCGCGACCTGCGTCAGCTCGTCGCTCGACCCCTCGCCGAACAGGACCGTGAACACCGGCACCTGCTTCATCGCGGGCGGCAGCGAACCGAACGACGCCTGGAAGCCGGCCAGGGACGAGCCGTTCGAGTTCTCCCCGTCGGTCATGAGGACGATCGACGTGAACCGGTCGGGATCGCGCGCCGCCAAGGGTTCCAGCACCCGGTAGGCCTCCGCGAGGCTGTCGTAGATCGCCGTCCCGCCACGAGCGGTCAGCCCCTCGGCGAACGCCTTGATCCGCGCCAGCTCGGCCGCGGGATCCCGCTCCGGGACAACGAACGTCGAAGCCGGCGAAGGCCCCGAATTGAAGGGCAGCATCGTCACCTCTTCACGGCTCCGGAACCGCCGGTACCGGCCGGTGAGCGAGTTGTCGGCGCCCGTCAGCCCGGCCAGCGCGGTGCGCAGCGAGTCGATCCGGTCGCCCTCCATCGAGCCGGACGTGTCGAGTACGTACAGCGTCCGCGACGGCCTGCGGATCTTGTCGAAGTACGCCTGGAGCAGGGCGTCGACGGCCTGCTGCGTCGCCGGGAACGGCAGTTCGACGAGGTCCCGCTGCGCGAACTGCGATCCCAGCGTCACCCCGGGGACGACCGGACGCCGCTGGGTCGTGTCCATGATCCGCTTCTGGACGTCCGGCGTGCGCAGGTAGCCGGAAAGCCGCTGGTGCGCCGAACGCGCGTCGGAGCCGGCGTCCGCCAGCAGCGTCAAGGGATAGTCCGCCGTGACGACGCCGTCGCTCGGGTAGATCAGCTTCAGCGGTTCCGGCAGCTTCCCGGACGCGTTCGCCGACAGCAGCACGGACTCGTAGTTGATCAGGCCGTCGACCTTCTGCCCGGGGTCCTGGCCGGTCGCGCGCCGCGTGTAGGCGTCCGACAGCCAGCCCGACGAGCCGGCGGAAAGCGCCTGGGCGCTGAAGAACTGCGTCAGCTGCGGGGTGACGGCGGCGATCTGCTGGGCGTCGATCGCGTTGCCCGCGCCCGCGAGCGCCGACGCGACGCCGACCAGCGCCGAGAACCCCGAGTTCGACGCCGACGGGTCGGTCATCCCGTACGTGAACGCCTTCTTCCCGGCCTGCGCGGCGATCTCGCCCCAGCCGACCGGCTTCCCGGTCCAGCCGAGCCGTTGCGCGGATGACGCCGACAGTCCCAGCACCACCGGTGAACTCATGATCTTGACCTGGTTGCCGAGACGCTTCGCCGCGTCGGGAATCCCTGCCGGGTAACGGTTCGAGGAGAACCAGACGGCGTCGTACTTTCCGTCGACGCTGCCGTTCGCCAGCGCTTCCGCGCCTTCCAAGGTGCCGGTGAAGGTGAACTTGACCTTGATGCCGGTGGCCTTCGCGGCCTCGTCGAGCACCGGCTGCATGTCCGCCAGCTCGCTGCCCGCGAGGATCCTGAGCGTCCCCGGCTCAGGATCCCCCAGCGGCGCGGACGACGAAGAACCGGAATCGGCGCAGCCGGCCAGCAACACCGCGCTCAGGGCCACCAAAACGAGCTTCTTCATACTTCCCCCTCGTGCGAACGCCGGAGGTGGTCCTCGGCGCGGCGAAGCTCCCCGGACAGCGACTCGACGGTGGTCGCCATGGTGCGGACGGCGTCCGCGCGGAAGCCGTCGATCGCGTCGATCGAGGCGTAGATCCGGTCGAACGACGCGCGGATCGTCTCGGTCGCGACGGCCGGATCGCTGCTCGCCTTGCGGATCTCCGCGGACTGCGTTTCCAGCAGCTCGGAGTTGGCGCGGATCAGCCCGTCGGTGGTCGACCGCAGCGCCGCCACCTCGTCGAGGACGTCCCGCTGGCCCGCGAGAGCAGCCGAGACGAGCAGCGCGACGCGCAGTGCGGACACGGTCGTCGACACCGCCCGCTCGACGCCGCGGATGAGTTCGTCGTTGGTGCGCCGCACCAGGTCCAGCGCGAGGTAGCCCTGCGCGCTCACCGCGAGCTGGGTGAGCAGGTCCTGGTGCCGCTGCCGGATCGGGTAGAGGATGTCGCCGCGCAACGCCTGGGCCCGCGACGGGTCGGCGAAGTCGAAGACCGACGCCTGCCGCTCGATGGCCGCGTCGACGGCTTCGGCGAACAAGGCCGCTTCGGCGAGCTTCCCCAGCACCTTCCACAGCCGTTCGCGTTCGCCCCTGATCGCGGCGTTGTCCCGCCGCAACCGGTCCTGCCGCGTCCGCAGGTCGACGACCAGCGCGTTCACCGGCTCGTTCGCCGCGTGGTACCGGTCCAGGGCCCGCTTCGCGCTGTGCGCGACCGGGAACATCCCCAGCAGCTTCCGCCCGGTGATCGGCAGTTTCGCCGGGTCCAGCTCGGCGACGGTCCGGCGCAGCCCGGCCAGGGTCAGCGTGACGCCGTCCTGCGGGGACGCGGCGCCGCGCAGCGAACGGTCGAGCATGGTCCCGGCGACGCCAGCCGCGGCCCGCATGTCGGCCTCGCCGACGGCCAGCAGCTCGTCGAGGACGTCGGTGAACTCCGGCGACTTGACGTCCAGGGCTTCCAGACGCGTCGCGAAGACGTCGGCGCGTGCGGTGATCTCGGCGCGAGTGTCTTCCCCGAGCGTGACGAGCCCGGCGGCGCGTTCGGGGGAAACCGCGGTGACGGGGGTGAGTTCGGCCATGTCAGTACTGCTTGCCGACGGCGTCGAGCAGGCGTTCAAGGGTTTCGAACGACGGTGGCTCGACGGCGTCCACCAGGTCGGCCGGTGCTTTGACTCGAGCGGCGACGTCGGCGAAGAGCTTCGGGTCGGTGGTGCGGAACCCGAACGTCGCGGCGAGCTTGCCCAGCTCCGGATCGGTCGCGAGCAGCCGGCCGACCTGGTCGCCCTCGGCCGAGAGCGGGACCAGCGTGTGCTTGGAGTACACCGTCGGCGCGGTGTAGATCAGCCGCATGTCCGGCCGGATCGAGCCGTCGCCGCGGACGGCGCGGTCCACGAACTGCGACTCGTAGATCAGCGCCAGGGGTGTCTTGCCCAGGCCCGCGGACAGGTAGTCCTCGAACGGCCCTTCGGTGCTGTTCTGCGTGTATCCCTGGTCCAGGAACAGCTTCGACACCGAAGGCAGCACCTTCGCCTCTTGGTCGGGTGTGCTGACGACCGCGTTGCCGTTGGCCACGAAGGAAACGATCGACAGGTACATCGCCGCCGAGTTCGACTCACGCGGGTCGGTGGTCGTGACCAGGACGTTCTTGCGGGCCGGGTACGCGGTGTTGCCGGGCAGCTGGTCCCAGCGCGTGCCCGCCTTCGCGACGTCCAGGTACTTCGCGACGTCCAGGACGTCGTAGTCGCCGGCGCCCTTGTGCACCACGCCGTTCGCCTTCAGCAGCGCGACGATCGGCTCGAACGTGGCGATCGCCATCGGCGACTGGAACGGCGTGTAGACCGTGGTCACCTTGCGGTCGCGCTGGATCTTCTGCGCCGCGGGTGAGGACGACGGGAACGCGAAGGCGTACTTCCCGAGTTCGACGGTGGTCGCGATCTGCCGCGACCCGGCCGTGTCGACCTCGACCTTCAGCCCGTGCTTCGCGAAGGCGTCGACGACGCGCTGATCGGTGAAGAAGGCCTGCTTCTCCGAGCCGATCACGCCGCGCACCGTGGTGAGACCCGGCCCGGAGTCGTTGCCCCAGACGATCACCGCCACGACCGCGAGCAGCAGCACCACGGCCAGTCCGATCGATACCCGGCGTTTCACGAGCCACTCCCCTCAGCCGCCTTCGCTCATTTGACGCGGGAGGGAGCCGGTTCGAAGTGAACAGCGGGTGAAGGAACGGTCTCAGGTCACCGGGAACCAGGTCCCCGACGCCCATTCCGTGTCGCCCCAAGCTTTTCGCTCTTCGGCGCGTGGATCGAGCACCAAGTCCGTGTCTTCCCGGAAAACCAGCACCGGCCGCAGCTCCGGGCCGTACGGCGGCCATTCGGGGCCGTCGGCGGACGCGACGCCGTCGTGCACGAACCGCACCCAGCAGCGGTGGATCAGGAACGCCGCGCGCTCGCGGGCCGGGTTCACGTCGGTCGCTTCCGCGAACAACGGCAGCGGCGTCTTCCACGCCATCGTCGTCTCGGTGCCGTGCCCGCCGTCGAGCTGCTCGGGCACGCCGGGGGCCGCGATGTCGATGCGGTAGCGGTAGACGGGCGCGTGCGCGGACTGCGCGTCGGCGAGGCGTTGCGTCGGGATGCCGTAGCGTTCGTCGCCCATCGCGGCGATCTTCGCGGCGTTGAGGTCCGGGACGCGGCGGAGGTACGTCTCGAGGAGTTGCGAAGTTCCTTCGGTGCCAAGGATCTTCGTGAGGACGTCGTCCGCGGGCGCCGTCGCGACGTCGTCACCCAGCATCATCGCGTACGTACTGCCTTCGTTGCTGTTGCAGCCGACGAGCAGCGGGACGCCGGCCGCGCTGCCGCGGCGGATCGGCTCGATCGGCACCTCCGGCAGCACGCGGGGGTGCAGCGTCGGGCGCCACAGCCACAGCGCCTGGAAGCCGGTGAGGATCCGTTCCTGCGCCTCGACGAACTCCTTGGCCGGCAACGCCCGCAGGGATTCGACGTCGTGGCAACCGACTTCGTCGAGCAGCCGCCGGGCCAGCGCGGTGCCGGTTTCCGGTGTCGCCACGTGGTCCGCGCCGCCGCTGCTGCTGATCGCCTGCGCGAACAACCCCGTGCCGAGCGGGCTGCCCATCAGGTTACCGACGCTCTTCGCGCCCGCCGAGACGCCGTAGACGGTGATCCGCGACGGATCACCGCCGAACGCGGAGATGTTGCGGCGCACCCACTTCAGCGCGGCGATCTGGTCGAGCAGGCCGCCCACCCCGGCGTCCGCCTCGGTGTCGCCGAAGATCCCGGCGAGGTGCAGGAACCCGAGCGAGCCGAGCCGGTAGTTGATCGTGACGACGACGATCCCGGCGCGCGCGAACTCCTCGCCGTCGCCGAGCTGTTCGCCGTGGCCGACGCGGTAACCGCCGCCGTGCAGCCAGAACAGCACCGGGTAGCCACCCTCGGGCGCGGGCTCCTCCGGCGTGCAGACGTTGAGGTACAGGCAATCCTCGTCGCAGACCGCCTGCGGGTTCATCGGGTCGGGCGACTGCATCGCGTGCGGCCCGTACTCCGCCGCGACGTGCACGCCACCCGAGAGCGAAGGCGGCTGCGGCGCCTTCCACCGCAGCTCGCCGACCGGCGGCCGGGCGTACGGGATCCCGCGCCACCGGCGGACGCCGTCACCCGCCAGGCCCACCAGCGCCCCGAGCTCGGTCGTGACCGTCGGGACCGAGGCCATCAGAGGGAGGCCTGCTCTTCGGTCGGGAGGCACACCTCGAACCGGGTGTTCCCTGGCTCCGACTCGACGCGCAGGTCACCCTGGTGCCGCTCGACGACGATCTTCCACGAGATGTCCAGGCCCAGCCCGGTGCCTTCGCCGACCGCCTTGGTCGTGAAGAACGGCTCGAAGATCCGCCCCTTGATGTCCTCCGGGATGCCCGGGCCGGTGTCGCCGATCTCCACGCGCACCTGGTCGTTGACGCCCCACGTGCGCAGCGTCAGCGTGCCTTCGCCGCCCATCGCGCCCAGCGCGTTGTCGATGATGTTCGTCCAGACCTGGTTGAGCTCGCCCGCGTACGCGGGGATCTTCGGCAGGCTCCGGTCGTACTCCTTGACGACGCGCACGCCGTCGCCGATCTTGCCGGCGAGCATCACGAGCGTGGAGTCGAGGCCGTCGTGGACGTCGACCCACTGATGCGGCGACCGGTCCATCTGCGAGTACTGCTTGGCCTTGCCGACCAGCGCGGAGATGCGGGTGGTCGAGTCCTCGATCTCGCCCATCAGCATCTCGGTCTCGAGCGCGTAGGCGAGCCAGCGGACGGCGCCGTCCATGAAGGTGTCGCCGACCTGCTCCAGGACGTTGTCCAGGTCGGTCGTGGTGAGCCCGGCCCGGACGTAGATGTCGGCGAGGTCCCAGCCGCCGTCGATGTCGTGGTCCTCGAACCAGTCGCTGATCTGGTCTTCGCGGTCGGACTGCTGCATCGCGCTCAGCTTCGGGGCCTGCGCCACCTGCTTGACCAGCTTTTCCTGGACGTCGATCAGCTGGTAGAGCAGCTCGGGATCGATGGTCTTCTTCGCCAGGAAAGCCAGCTTGTGCCGCATCCCGGCGACACGTTCGCGCAGCGCGGACGTCGCCCGGACGGCGGCCGCGGCCGGGTTGTTCAGCTCGTGCGTCAGGCCGGCCGACAGCTCGCCCAGTGCCAGCAGCCGGCGTCGCGACCCGATCACGGTGTCGCTGTTGCGCCAGCCGAGGTACATGCCTTCGAGCAGGTGCGTCGCCATCGGGAACCACCGGCGGAACTCGAAGGAGAACTCTCGTGACGGCAGCGTCAGGAACGTGACGTCGGACAGCGCACGCACCGTCGCGTTGTAGCGGTGGTCGCTCTCCTGGTGCACGAAGAACTGCGTCGCGCCGAAGTAGGCGCCACGCTGGTCGGACCGGTTGGTCTCGACCTCGGTGCCGCTGACGAGCCGCGTCATCCGGATCGCGCCGCTCAGCAGGACGTAGAAGCAGGTCGCTTCGTCGCCTTCGCGGATGACGACGGTGTCGCCCTCGTACTCCTCGAGCACGGCGTTGTCGGCGATCCAGTCGAGCTGGTCCTCGGAAAGGTGTTCGAACAGGAAGAGGCCGCGAAGCTCTTCCCGCGGCAATGCGCTCATTCCTTCACCCCTGTTTTGTCGGTGGCCGGGGCTACGTTTCCCGCATGTCCCGCTTTCGCTTGACGCCCACAGCCGAACAGGAGGCTCGGCTGCTGGTCCATTGCGCCCACGCGCGGTTCGTCTGGAACCTCGCCGTGGAGCAGCACTCCCATTGGCGGCCCGGGCGGCCGCTCCCTCCAGGCTACGTCGAGCAGGCGCGGCAGCTGACCGAGATCCGGGACGAACACGCGTGGTTGCGCGAGGGCTCGGTCACCGTCCAGCAGCAGGCGCTGCGCGACTTCGCCCAGGCTCTGCGCAGCTTCTTCGGAGGCACCCACGGCAAGCCGACTTGGCGCCGAGCCGCGGTCCACCAGGGATTCCGACAGGTCGCCGTCCGGCCTGAGCACGTACGAAGGCTCAACCGGCGGCGCGCCGCCGTGTGGGTGCCCAAGGTGGGCTGGGTCCGGTTCCGCTGGTCGCGGCCCCCGTCCGGCGAACTCAAGTCCTACCGGATCACCCGCGACCGCGCCGGGCGGTGGCACCTCGCGTTCGCCGCTGTCCCCGCGCCCATTCCGGCGCCGGGCGACGGCAGCGCGGTCGGGATCGATCGAGGCGTCGCCGTGTCGGCGGCACTGTCGACCGGAGAGCTCCTGCACTGCCCCGGGCTGTCCCGCGCCGAGCGGGCGAGAGCGTTGCGGCTGCGACGGCGGCTCGCCCGGGCCGCCCGCGGATCGAACCGGCGAGCCAGGCTGCTCCGAGCGATCGCGCAGCTGACCGCCAAGGAGTCCGCACGCCGGAAGGACTGGGCGGAAAAGCTGACGACGCGTGTCGCCCGCGAGTTCGACGTGATCCGGGTCGAAGACCTGCGCATCACGCACATGACCCGATCGGCGAAAGGCACCGCCGCGGCGCCGGGACGGCGAGTGCGGCAGAAGTCGGGCCTGAACCGGGCGATCCTCGCCCAGGGGTGGGGTCTGGTGGTCTCGCGCTTGGAGCACAAGGCTCCGGGCCGGGTCGAAAAGGTCCCTGCCGCCTTCACGTCGCAACGTTGTTCCGCCTGCGGGCACGTGGCGTCCGAATCCCGCGAGAGCCAAGCGGTGTTCCGGTGCGTCGCCTGTGGGTACAGCGGCAACGCGGACGTGAACGCGGCCAGGAACATCGCCGCCGGACGGGCGGTGACCGCGCGGGGAGGCGGGACAGTGGTCCGGCCGGTGAACCGTGAACCTCGGCGACCCGACCCGGCCGTGCCGGGCTCGCGCCGCCGGAATCCCCTGGTCGGATGACTGCGGGGAGGACGTCAATGTTCCTCCAGGTACCGGTGTACCAGCGTCACGGCCATCGCGCCTTCGCCGACCGCCGACGCCACTCGCTTGACCGACTGGGACCGCACGTCGCCCGCCACGAAGACGCCCGGGATCGACGACTCGAGGTAATGCGGGTCACGGTCCAGCGTCCAGCCTCTCGGGCGCTGCCCGGCGGCCAGGAGGTCCGGGCCGGTGCGGACGAAGCCGTACTCGTCGCGGTGGAGGTCGTCGCCGAGCCACTCCGTGCGCGGGGCCGCGCCGATGAAGATGAACAGGTGGCCGGTGTCGACCTCCTCGGTGACGCCGTTCTCGCAGAGCGTGAGCCGCTCCAGGTGGCCGTCGCCGTGGGCCTGCTTGACCGTGGTGCGGGTGCGGACGTGGATGTTGTCGATGCCGGCGATCTGCTCGATCAGGTAATGCGACATCGACGCTTCCAGGGACTCGCCGCGCACCAGGATGCTGACGTCGCTGGCGTGCTTGGAGAAGAACACCGCGGCCTGGCCGGCGGAGTTCGCGCCGCCGACGATGTAGACGTGCTCGCCCTTGCACTCGGGCGCCTCGGTGGCCGCCGAGCCGTAGTAGACGCCGCGGCCGCTCAGCTCCTCGATGCCCTCGGCGTCCAGCGCCCGGTAGGTGACGCCGCTGGCGAGGATCACCGAGTGGGCGGCGATCTCGCTGCCGTCGCCGAAGGTGATGACCCGGGACGAGCCGCGGGCCTCCAGGCCGACGACGTCGCGGGCGGTCAGCACCTCGGCGCCGAACTTCTGCGCCTGGCGCCGGGCCCGGTCGGTCAGCTGCGCGCCGGAGACGCCGTCGGGGAAGCCGAGGTAGTTCTCGATGCGCGAGCTGGTGCCGGCCTGCCCGCCGGTGGCCTTCTTCTCGACGAGCACCGTGCGCAGGCCCTCGGACGCGCCGTAGACCGCGGCGCCGAGCCCGGCCGGGCCGCCGCCGATGACGACGAGGTCGTAGAACTCCTGCGCGGGGCGGGTCGACAAGCCGACCGCGTCCGCGATCTCGCCGCTGGAGGGGTGCTTGAGCACGGTGCCGTCGGGGGTGACGATCACCGGGATGTCGGCTTCGACGGCGTCGGCGGCCTTGAGCAAGCGCTTGCCCTCGTCGTCCTCGACCGAGTACCAGCGGTAGGGCACGGCGTTGCGCGCGAGGAAGTCGCGCATGTGGAACGACGGCGACGAGTACCGGTGGCCGAGGAGCTTGACCTCGTCGACCGGCTTGTCGCCGACGGCCTTCCAGGTCTCGACGAGCGCGTCGATCACCGGGTAGAGCTTCTCCTCCGGCGGGTCCCACGGCTTGAGCAGGTAGTGGTCGACGTCGACGACGTTGATCGCCTGGATCGCGGCGTCGGTGTCGGCGTAGGCGGTCAGCAGGGCCCGGCGGGCGTGCGGGAACAGGTCCATCGCCTTCTCGAGGAAGGCGATGCCGTCCATCTGCGGCATCCGGTAGTCGGCGAGGATCGCCGCGACGGCGTCGCCGCGCAGCTTGATCTCGCGCAGCGCGTCGAGGGCGTCGGCGCCCGAGTCGGCGCGGATGATGCGGTAGTCCTTGCCGTAGCGCCGGCGCAGGTCACGGGCGACCGAGCGGGACACGGCGGGATCGTCGTCGACGGTCATCAGGATCGGCTGGCTCACGCTTGCAGCCTACGGCGCGAGGCGCTCCGCTGGGGAGGACCGGCGTTTCGGCACCTGGACCCGCTCCAGGTCTCGGGCCACCACGATCTCGCCGTCGAACTCGGCCCGGGCTTCGTCGAAGAACCGCCGCGGCTCGGTGTAGCGCTGGGAAAAGTGGGTCAGCACGAGCTGCCGGACGCCGGACTCGGCGGCCACCCGCGCCGCCTGCTGAGCGGTCAGGTGGCCGAAGTCACGGGCCAGGGTGGTGTCCTCGGCGAGGAACGTCGACTCGATCACCAGCATGTCGGCGTCCTCGGCGAGGGCGTAGACGCCGTCGCAGAGGCGGGTGTCCATGACGAACGCGAACCGCTGGCCGCGCCGGGGCACGCTGACGTCGTCCAGGCTCACCGTCCCCAGCCGTCCGTCGCGCTGGAGCTTCCCGACGTCGGGGCCCTGGATGCCGAACGAACGCAGCCGCTCGGGGAGCATCGTCCGGCCGTCCGGCTCGATCAGCCGGTAACCGAACGCCTCGACCGGGTGACTCAGGAGCCGCGCTTCCAGGACGCCGAACTTGCCCGATGCGATCTGCCCGCTCGAGGAGATCGGCTGTTCCCGCAGGTCGGCGGTCTCGTAGAACGACGTCGCGTGCCGCAGCCGTTCGAAGTAGTGCGCGCCGGACGCCGGGAAGTGGGCGTGCACCGGGTGCTGCACCTTGTCCAGCGACAGCCGCTGGATCACGCCGGACAGCCCGAGGCTGTGGTCGCCGTGGAAGTGCGTGACGCAGATCCGCGTGACGTCCGTGGCGGCGACGCCGGCGTGCACCATCTGACGCTGGGTGCCCTCGCCGGGGTCGAAGAGGAGGCCTTCGCCGTCCCAGCGCAGGAGGTAGCCGTTCTGGTTGCGGTGGCGCGTGGGCACCTGGCTCGCGGTGCCCAGCACCACCAGTTCGCGGGTCACATCCCCGCACGGTACTCAGGCGGCGGCGGGTGTGTTCGCGATTTTGCGCAGCCGGAAGGCCAGCACGAGCAGCACGATCCCGTAGATCAGCGCGTAGATGCCGACCAGCAGCGCGACGCCGTACGCGCCCGCGATCGGGTTGATCACGATGAGGATCCCGGCGAGCACGGAGATCGCGCCGGCCAGGATGAGGAACGCCTCGCCCTGGATCTGCTTGCGCAGCCGGATCGCGGCGGCGATCTCGGCGATGCCGGTGACGATCGCCCACAGCCCGACCAGCAGCGCCAGCAGCAGCACGGTGATCCCCGGCCACACCAGCACCAGGATCCCGGCGACGATGCCGAGCACCCCCAGCACGCCGTACGCGGCGCGGTGGGCGCCGTCGCCCGGCCGGAACGCCTGCATCAGCCCGCCGATGCCGTCCACGATCGCGTAGACGCCGTAGAGGATGGCCAGCACGAGGACGGTTTCGCCGGGCCAGACGAGCGCGAAGATCCCGAACAGCACGGCGAACACCCCGCGCACGGCGGTCAGCGGCCAGGCCTGGCGGGGTTCGACGACGATTCCGAAGGCGGTCATGTCCCGCTCCTTTGCACTCCGGGAGCCCCAGTATCGCGACATCCGACGCCGATGGCGCGGTTCACCACCCGTTCGGGCGTGGATCCCGGAGCAGCAGCTCGACGTTGCGGTCGGCCGCGGTCCCGGCGCCCCGCTCGGGGCCGTCGCGGTGCTGCCAGTAGTTCGCCGACAGCTCGCGGGACAGCCCCGCCAGCCCGATCGGGTCGTCACCGCCGCCCGTCACCGGTCCACTGTGGTCGACGATCGTGACCACAATGGACAGCGTGCCGTCGGCGTTGTCACGCACCTCGACGAGCCGGGCCTGCTGCGGCCAGTCGATGTGCGACGCCGTCGTCACTTCCCAGAACGTCGCCTGCGGGGTCACCTTGTTCTCGTGGGTGTGACCGTTCACCCAGAGGACGACGTTCGGCGACGCGTGCAGCAGCGCGGCCAGCTCGTCGGCCAGCACCCGCCGGTCCGGGCCGTGGTCGTTGACCAGCGTGTCGAGGGGGTGGTGGCTGAACAGCACGACGAGCCGGTCCGCCGACGCCGCCAGCTCCGCCCGCAGCCACTCGAACTGGGGAACGTCGAGCGAGCCTTGCCAGAAGCCGTGCGGGTTGACCGTGTCGAGCACCAGGCAGCGCAGGACGCCGTGGTCGAACGCGTAGTAGGCGGTGTCCGACTCGGCGTTCGCCCGGACGTATCCGTGGCCGTGGCAGTCGACGTGCGCACCGATCCACTCGGCGCGCGAGACGTGCCGCCGCTCGGGATCGGGCGTCACGGGCACCGTGGCGCCGTCCAGCAGCCGCGCGACGACGTCCCGCTCGGCCTGGTCGAAGCCGTGCAGCAGCTCGACGACGTCGCCCTCGGGCAAGGCCGTCAGCTTGTCCCCGCCGACCGTGACGTCCGCGAGCTCCGGCCACGGCGGGACGACGCCCTGCAGCATGTTGTCGTGGTTGCCGTAGACGGCGTACCACGGCACCCGCAGCCCGGTCGCCTCGAACGGGCGCGCGGCCGCGTCGAGGGCGCCCGGCGCTTCCGGGAAGCCGTAGCGGGCCCGCGCGTGGTCGTCTTCGCAGCCCTCCGGCGTGCCGTCGGGGTGCCAGTAGCGGACGTCGTAGGTCGCCGGGTCGCTCGCGTGGACGCCTTCCCAGTGCCCGCGCTTGCCGGAATCGGGGTCGACCGGGCCACCGTCGAGCGTGCCCAGGTAGGCGCGCAGTTCGTTGGCCTGGCAGGCGTCGGTCGCGTCGCCGGTGGACACCGCGAAGTCGACGTCGGACTCGTTGACCGCGCGCACCATCGCCTCGACGACGTGCGTCGTGAAGACGTCCTGCGGCCGGTAGGTGCCGATCAGCGGGAGGTACGGCCGCAGCGGCGAATCCGGGTCGGCGTGCCGTTCGAGGTACTCGACCCGGGTCGGCGACTGCGCGTCCATCACGTGCAGGTCCGACAGGTGCGCGAACCGCGCCAGCGGCGTCCCGGCCCGGGACGGCGAGGCCGGCGCGAGGTCCTCCCGGACGGCGTGCGGTTCGCCCGGTGCCTCGGCGAGCCGCCGGTAACCCAGCTCGCCCGCCTCGGCCCGGACGATCCGCCGGCGCGTCGTGTCCACTACGCGTCCGCCGCCAGCAGGACCGGGCGGCTGCCGAAACCGACGGCCGCCGTGCTGCCCGGGAGCAGCTCCGCGGCCGTCACGCTCGGCAGGTCCGCGAGCACCGTCGTGCCGTCCGGCAGCACCGCCGTGAGGCGGGTGACCGCGCCGCGGAAGCTGTGGTCGGTGACGCGGGCCGGGCCGCCGGGTTCGAGCGTCACCGACTCGGGACGGACCAGCACGCGCACGGCCGCGCCGTCCGCCCGCTCCCCCGGCTCGGCCAGCTTCAGCCGCTGCCCGGCGACGTCGACCTCGGTGCCGCCGCCGGTGACGGTGCCCGCGAGGTGGTTCATCGTGCCGACGAACTCCGCCACGAACGCCGTCGCCGGGCGCGCGTACAACGCGGCCGGGGTGTCGCACTGCTCGAGCCGGCCGTCCTTCATCACGCCGACGCGGTCGGCGATCGACAGCGCCTCCTCCTGGTCGTGCGTGACGAACAGCGTGGTGATGCCGACCCGCAGCTGCAGCCGCCGGATCTCGTCCCGCAACTGCGTGCGCACCTGGGCGTCCAAAGCGGACAGTGGCTCGTCGAGCAGCAGCACGCGTGGCTCGATGGCCAGCGCCCGGGCGAGCGCGACGCGCTGCTGCTGGCCGCCGGAGAGCTGGTGCGGGTAGCGCTTGGCGTGGCTGTCCAGCCCGACCAGCTCCAGCAGCTCCTGCGCCCGCTGGTGCCGGGGCGCCGTGCCCTGGCCGCGCAGCCGCAGCCCGAACGCGACGTTGTCCAGCACGGTCAGGTTGGGGAACAGGCTGTAGGCCTGGAACACCATGCCCATGTCGCGCTTGTTGGCCGGCACGCCGACGACGTCGGTGCCGTCGACGAGTACCTCGCCCGAGTCGACCTGCTCGAGGCCGGCCAGCACGCGCAACGCCGTCGTCTTGCCGCAGCCGGACGGCCCGAGCAGTGCGACCAGCTCGCCGGGCTCGATCAGCAGGTTCAGCCCGTCGAGGGCCTTGACGTCGCCGAATTCGCGGCGCAGACCGCGGAATTCCACGGAAGCACCGGTTTTGGTCTCGATCATCAGGCGGTTCCTTGCGGTGCGGGGGCGATGGGCGCGGCCGGGTTGTGCTCACGACGGCGGCGGCCCGCGACGAGGGACAGGACGAACAGCAGCAGGAACGCGACGAACAGGCTGAACAGCGACACCGCGACCGACACGCCGGCCTCGGACTGTCCAGTTTGGACGGTCCACACCGGGAAGGTGTCCATCAGCAGGATGCTGGCCAGGGTGTATTCGCCGAGCACCAGCGCCAGGTTGAGGAACGCGGCGCCGAACACCGCGCTGCGGATGTTGGGCACGATCACCCGCAGCAGCACGGTGCCCCAGCCGGCGCCGAGGCTGCGCGCGGCCTCGACCAGCGTCGGCAATGCGATCGCCTGCAGGCCCGCGTCGAGCGTGCGGTAGGTGAACGGCAGCGCGAGGACGACGTACTCCAGCACGAGGATCACCGGTGTCCCGTTGATCACCTCCGGCGCGTCCGCGAACACCACGAGCACGCCGTTGACCAGCACGATCGGCGGGATGACCAGCGGCAGCAGGCTGATCCCCTCCATCACCCGGCGCAGCTTCGGCTTGCGCAGGTGCACCCAGCTGACCGTCGGGACCATGATCAGCAGCGTGAGCACGACCGTGCCCGCGGCGACCCACAACGACGTGCCCAGCGTCTCGAACAGGCCCGGCTCGTCGAGCAGCTTGCTCCACGAGACGAAGCTGTGCGTGTCGTTGACGTCGCGCAGGCTGAACTCGACCGACGCCGCCATCGGCACCAGGAAGTACAGGCCGAACAGGGTGAGAATGGTCCAGCGACCCCATTTGTTCGTCATCCGAGCCACCTCGACGCGCGCCGCTGCATCCACGAGTAGAACGCCATCACGATCGCGACCACGACGATCATGCCGAGGCCGAGCGCCTTCCCGAGGTTCTGCTGGTCCGCCACGACGTTGCCGGAGACCAGCGAGCCGATCTGGATCGGCACCAGCGGGATGATGCCGGTGGTCAGCGCGTACGCGGTGGCGTAGGCGCTGAACGCGTTGGCGAACAACAACAACGTCGAAGCCAGGAACGGCGGCAGCAGCACCGGGACGGCGATGAGCCGGAAGTACTGCGCGCGCGTCGCGCCCAGGTTTTCCGCCGCCTCGCGCCACTGCGCGCGCATGCCTTCCAGCGCCGGGGTGAACACGATGACCATCAACGGGATCTGGAAGTAGATGTAGACGATCGCGATGCCGGAGAAGCTGAACAGGCTGAACCCGGACGCGTAGAGGTCGAGGCCCAGGCCGGTCAGCGCCTTGGTGACGATGCCGATGCTGCCGAGCGTGGCGATGAACGCGAACGCCAGCGGCACACCGCCGAAGTTGGCCAGCACGCCGGCCGCGCTGGAGACGACCTTGCGCAGCAGGCCGTCCGGCTTGGACCCGAGCACGGCGTGGGCGAGCAGCGCGCCGAGCACGGCGCCGACCACGGCGGTCAGCGCGGACAGCTCGATGGACGTCACGAACGACCGGCCGAACTGGTCCTTGAAGGCCGCGCCGAGGTTGTCGGTGGTGAACGCGCCGTCGTTGTCCTGGAAGGCACCGACCGCGACCATCACCACCGGCGCGCCGAGGAAGACGCCGGTGTAGGCGAGGAAGGGCAGCAGGCCGAGGTGGCCGGTCACCCACTTGAGCAAGCGCCGCGCGAACCCGGGGCGCACGGGCACGGCGGCAGGCGACCCAGCGCCTGCCGCCGTGGTGAGGGTTTCGGCCGTCACGTCAGCCGACGGCCTTCGCCCACTCGTCCGCGACGACCTTCTTGGCCGCGTCGATCTGGTCGTTGCTCGGGAACTTCGTCTCGCCGGGGATCTGCGGCAGGGCCGCGAGCGAGGTCTTGTCCGCGGTGCCCGCCGTCTCCATCTTCGGCAGCCGCGCTGGGCGCGAAAGGCCCTTCAGGAAAAGGTTCTGGCCCTCGTCGGAGAACAGGAACTCCTGCCACAGCCGCGCGGCGGCCGGGTGCGGGGCGGTCTTGCTGATCGCCTGGCAGTAGAAGTTCGAGTAGACGCCGTCGGCCGGGACCGCGACCTTCCAGTCGACCTTGCCCTCGAGCTTCTTGGCGTAGCCGGCCTGCAGGTAGTCCCAGTCGAGCGTGATCGGCGTCTGGCCGCTTTCGACGGTCGCCGCGCTCGACTGCACCGGGATGAAGTTGCCGGACTTCTTGAGGTCACCGAAGTAGGTGATGCCGGGCTTGATGTCGGCGAACGAACCGCCGTTGGCCAGCGCCGCGGCGTACACGCCGGCGAACGCCGCGCCCGCCTTCGTCGGGTCGCCGTTGAGCGCGATCTTGCCCGCGTACTCCGGCTTCTTCAGGTCGGCGAAGGACTTCGGCGGGTTCGGCACCTTCTTGGCGTCGTAACCGATGGAGATGTAGCCGCCGTAGTCGTTGACCCACTGGCCGTCGGCGTCCTTCTGGTTGTCCGGGACGTCGGCGAAGGTCGCGACCTTGTAGGGGGCGAGCAGGCCGTCCTTGGCCGCCGTCAGCGCGAAGGCACCGCCGAGGTCGAGCACGTCGGGCGCGCGGTCCTGGCCCTTGAGCTGCTTGACGGCGTTGACCTCGTCCTGGCTCGAGCCCTCGGGGTTGGCCTCGGTGACCTTGAGGCCGTACTTCTTCTTGAAGGCGTCGAGGACCTCGCCGTAGTTCGCCCAGTCGTGCGGGAGGGCGATGACGTTGAGGGTGCCTTCCTTCTTCGCCGCCTCGACGAGCTTGTCGAGCCCGCCGAGGTCGGCGGCCGACTTGGCGGTGCCGGCGGCACCGGAGTCCTTGCTGTCGGAAGATCCGCCACAGGCGGTGAGTACCAGGGCACCTGCGGCGACCGCCGCGGTGAGCGCCGCGAAACGTCTGTTCACTTGCTACGTCCTCCGATACCCGGGGTGGCTGTGCGAGCGAACGCTCCCCGAGCAAGGTGAACAATCCATAACTTCCCGGTAAATATGTACTACCGTACGCATGCACGCTCTGTAATCAGACTTTTCGCCCGTTCGGCGGTTGCCCGTTAACCCGGCCGACGGATTTCGCGTGAGGACTTCCGTTACGGAAAATGAGGACCGGCGTGCGCCGCGGCCGCCACCACGACGCACGCCGGTTGATCAGGGGTAACTCACCAGGTTGACCGGCTTGGTCCCGGTCGGCGTCGTGTCACCGGTGGTGTTGATGACGTGCGTGATCGTCCCCTGGTAGTTCAGCGAGACGGTCACCATGTCGTGGAACTTGACACCCGCGGTGTTCGGCGCCTCGAAGGCGTGCGCGCTGGCGACCGAGGGGTTGGTGCTGAAGTAGCAGTAGCTGCCCAGCCCCCACGCCTCGTGACTCGTCACGTTCGGGCCCACCTTGTACGCGGAGTAGCCCTTCGTGGAGCCGTTCATCCAGCCCGCCTGGTTCGGCACGTCGTACGGCATCTCGTTCTGGAAGAAGTACGTCCGGCCACCGTTGCCGTTCCAGACGACCTGCGTCTTCTGGTAGTGCTCGACGAACAGGCCGTACATCGTCACGTTGTTGCCGTTGACCGTGAGCCCGTTGTCGGCGGTGTTGGTGGTCCAGCCGACGTTGTTGCCGTTGTCGGCGTGGTCGGCGCGCCAGATCCACATGTGGTCGCCGATCACGTTGTTGCTGTTCACCACCAGGCTGTTGGTCGCCTTGCCGACGGCCGGGCCGCCGATCCGGAAGAACACGTCGTGCAGCGACGTCGGGTCGGCCGAGTGGTCGGCGGTCGAGCCGGCCGCACCGACCTGCATGAGCGTGTTCGAGTTGGTCGTACCGGCGTCGATCAGCAGGCCGGCCACCTTCACGCCGTTGACGTCGTCGACGTTCATCGCGGTGACGCCGCCGTCCGGCACCAGGGTCGCGATGCCGAGGCCGAGCACGACGGTGTCGGGCCGGGTCACGTGCAGCGCCTGGTTGAGGTGGTAGACACCGGGCGTCACCAGCAGGTTCTTCCCGGCGGCCAGCGCGGCGTTCATGTCCGCGGCGGTCGCGCCGGGCTTGGCGATGTAGAACTGGTCGATCGGCAGCGAAGTGCCCGGCGCGGCGCCGTTCGCCCAGCTCGTGCCGGCCGCGTTGGTCTTCACGCCGGGGACGAACACCTGGTAGTTGCCGGCGTTGTCGATGTAGAGGAACGGCTTCTCGCGCACGACCGGCGTCGAGGCGACGGTGGTGTAGGGCGGCGACGGGAAGGTGTTCGAGGGAGCGCCCTGGACGCCGGCGAAGACCATGTTCCAGTTCGAACCGTTCCAGCTGCCGAACTGCGAGTTGCGCGAGATCCACTGCTGCTGCGAGCCGGAGCGGACCTGGCCGTCGATCTTCGAGTCGGAAATCCAGCCGCCACTGGCCCAGCCGCCGTCGTCGAGCTGCAGGTCACCGCGGACGTGCATGCGGCGGTACGGCGCGGCCTGGCTGACCGCCCACCGGTCGGCGCCGCCGGTCGGGTTGACGGACAGGTTCTCGGCGCCACGCCAGAAGTTCTGCGTCGCGTTCTGCGGCGGGAACCAGTCGGCCTCGACGTGCACGGCGCCGTTGATCGTCACGGCGTCCGGGCTCAGCCCGAGACCCAGCACCTGCGTGTAGAAGCCGACGTTCACGTCGTTGGAGTACGTGCCCGGCTTGAACATCACGGCGTAGCGCTGGCTGCCGAACTGGTTGCGTTCCTGCTGGCCGAAGATGCCGTTGAGCCGGCTCTGGATGCTGGAGCTCGACATGGACGGGTCGAAGATCACCACGTTCGGGCCGAGGTCCGGCTGCCCGGAGGTCGGAGGAGTAGTGCCACCCACGGGGGTAAGTGTGAACGACTGCGCACTGGTGTTGTTACAGGAGTACTGCTGAAGCTGGACGGAGTCGGCGGTGGAGGCGCCCGGCACGTCGAGGCACTTCCCGCTGTTGCGGTTCACGAAGTGGTACCGCCCGCTGCCCTCGTCGACGGCCTGCCACTGCTGGTTGAGGCCGTTCGAGTAGCTCCACAGCTGCACGAGCCCGCCATCGGCGGTCGAGACATCGGTGACGTCCCAGGCCGCGGCGGCGTTGTTCCGGGTGTTGACGCGGAAGTAGCCGTCCCCGGTCGACTGGAACTGCCACTCCTGGGAAGCGCTTTGATTGCAGCTGTACTGCTGCACGACGGTGCCGTTCGTACTCGCGGCAGCCCGAGCATCAACACACTTCCCACTGTTCACGGCGGCGACCGTGTACCACCCGTCAGGGGTGATCGCGGCCTGAGCCGCCGGCGCCGCCGCTACGACGGTGAGCAAGCCCGCGACCAGGGCGGACGCTGCCGAGAGCACCGTCATCACCCGCCGTCGCACCGGACTCTTCATCGAAACCTCCTCTGCCGCACAGGCGGCGTTCTTCGAGCAGGAAACGGCAGAGGCATGCCCGGTGAAGACGCGGCGTAACGGGCGGGGACCTCGGCGTCACAACCGCCGAAAATGTAACGGCGGACACACCGGGAGTCAATACACGCCTAAAAATAAGTCCTAAAACTGCAGGTCACAAGGTTGTGCCCGAGTTGGTGACCATGCGGGCACCCCCGCGTCAGGGGCCTCTGGGCGGCGTGTAGTGTATGGACATACGAGATGCGGAGTTCACCTTCGCCTCGGGGCTATGGCGCAGCTGGTAGCGCACCTCACTGGCAGTGAGGGGGTCAGGGGTTCGAGTCCCCTTAGCTCCACTCTCTCGCAGAACCCCTTCGTTTCAGCCTTCCTGGCTGGTCGGAGGGGTTTTCTGCATTCCGGATTCGATCTTCGGTGATCGGCTTGCGGCGCGATCTTGTGCTACTGCTGGGGCAGAACTGGAGCACCGCCCCAGCCCCGGCCGACCGTCGGCGCGGTCTTTCGGCTGCTCCTGGGCCCGGCCAACGGGTGACCCCCACCGTGGCGAAGAGGGGGACAACCGGCGCCATTCGCCCACCGTCGACCACACTCGGAGACGGTGTCGGTGGTGGCGGGGCCGCCGTGTGCCAGCGGCGCTCGAGATCGTCGAGCAGCCGCTGCTCGACCTCCGGGGCGACGTGGGAATAGGTCTCGATCACCCGGTTGTCCAGATGATGACCGAGCCTGCGGGCCTGCGCGATCTCCGGTGCGCCGCCCGCGATCAGCCAGGTCTTGTGACTGTGCCGCAACCCGTGGAAAGTCAACCCCGGTCGGACCGCCGCGCAGCCCGCCTTTGTCCCGGACACCTCGCTGCCGTCGACCGCCGGGCGGAAGACCCGCCGCAGGAACGTGGAGCGCCACAACCACGTCCCGCTCGGCGTGGTGAACACGAACTCATACCGGTGCCGCGCGAGATGCGCGCGTAGCAGCGCGACCAGGAACGGCGGCAACACGATCGCCCGCGCGGAGGCCCGGGTCTTCGGCGGACCCAGCCACCGCATCGACCCCGACTCGTGCAGCGCACCCACCAGCGGATCGATCACGATCACGCCACGTCGGAGGTCGACATTGTCGCGACGGAGTCCGGCGAGTTCGCCCCAGCGGCAGCCGGTCCAGGCCGCGGTGATGACCAGCAGCCGTGCAATCGGGCCGCCGAGCAGACCGGCCTGCTTAGCGATCCGCACCGCCTGCTCCGGCGTCGCCCACATCCGCTCCGGTACTGCCCGTCGTGACCGCCTGCCACGACGCCTCCGCCGACGTACCGGGTTGAACGGGATCAGCCGCTCGTCGGCGGCGTCGGTCAGCAGCATTGACAGCAGGTTCAGCTGCGCACTCACCGTAGACGGGGCGTACCCCGCTCGCTCCAGCTCCCGAGCCCACTCGGTCACCCCCAGCGCCGTGATCGCACCCAACGACGTGTCCCCGAACTTCGGGAGGATGTGACACCGCAGCCGGCTCCGATAGCTCTCGATCGTCCGCGGATCCAGATCCAGCGACCGGAACCACCGCGCCACCCACTCGGCCACCGTGATCGCACTATCCGCCGGATCGATCCACACCCGCCGACGCCGATCCACCTCCAACCCGGACGCATAAGCCACAGCATCACGCCGCGAACCAAATCCGGGCACTGACCGAACGCCGGAACCTTGCCGTCGATATCTCACGCGCCACGACCTGTTGCCGCACTGCTCCACCCACGCCACAACGACCTCCACACCTGGATGAGACCAACGAGGCGTTGGCCCCAGCGGTGGAGTTCCCCAGCGCAGATGCCTCCAACGTCGCCCCGCAGCTGCGAGAACGCAGCTGGCCAACCGACCATCGCCCGCGATGTCCAGTTCACGTTCCGGAAGGTGTCCTAGTTCCCAGAGACGGGCGTAACCGGCCGCTGAATGGTCGGCGAAGAAACTCGCAGCCACAGACCACCGATAAATGCACTCTCGTGGCCGATGAGCGTGCCAGTGAAGACAATTCCCCTGACGTTTAGCAAAGGCCGCGCACTCATGTGATGTCGAACTTGGTTGCTGCTATAGGCGTCGCGACAATGAGCCAGCTGGTCCAGCATCTTTGGGCGAGGAGGTAGATGCGTAGGCATCGGGAATCTCCAACGGAGCAATGATGATCACGGAGTGTAGTAGCTGCATCCTCGATGCTGCCGTCCGCTAGTCCATCCGGGCTGTCTTGTCGAATCCTCTGGCATGGCCCACTCACCCCCAAATAGGGTATCGACCCGACTACGCTGTGTTTACTGTTCGAGGGGAATTCGGGTGACGGAGCAGCCATTGTCGGAAACCGGCAGCGACGACAGGGAACGCGAGGCAGCGCATGGAGTCTCGCAACAGCAAAGCGCGCTGCGGGAAGCGAAAGTCAGGCAGCGGCTTCGCTATGTCTGGCTCATCGGCAGTCTGATCGTAACAATTGGACTCGGCGGGGCCACCGCTTACGGATTCTGGATCACCAACCGGACGCCGTTCAGCTACGTAGGTCTGATCGCGGGTGCGGCATCGACGACTGCGGCCGCATGGCTGATCCTGCGGAACCGGCCGGACATCGCTGATGAAGCCTATCAACTGTCCGAGCGCGAGCACAAACATATGTTGCTGGTTTCCGCCATTTCCCGCGAGGCCAAGAAGTCGCTGCGGGTGTACAGGGCTCTATCCTGGCGTGACATCGACGTCTACCGGCGCAAGGCAACCAGAAACCGCCGAGTCCACAACCTATTCCAAGCAATCATCATCGTGGGTTCGATCGTGGTGACCAGCCTGACCAGCGCGGGCCTCACCGAACCGATACTGCGCTGGGGTGGTGCTAGTATCGCGGCATTGGTGAGTATCTCGGCCGGGTTTACCGGCTATTTCAAGTTCCGTGAACGCGGGTTCAACCAGCAACAGACCGCCGACGCGATTGAGAAGGAATACAACGCCGTCGACCTCCGCGTTGGCGACTACGACATCCCCGACGAAGATAAGGCTCTCAAGATCTACGCGCAGAAGGTTGAGGCGTTGAAGGAGGAGCAACGTAAACGCGAACTACAGCTGGAACAAAGCTCCTCGCCCGAGGAAAAACAGTAGTCGATCCTGCCGCGCCCGCGACTCGGGTTCACATCGTCCAGACGGAGAAGGTGTCACGCGGTGGGGGACGGTGCGGGCGCAGCAGGTTAAGTTCGTCGTGGCGAGCTACAAGCCTGCTGCCCTCGCGAGCGACAAGTGCGCGAGTGCCCGCCGATGGTTTCGGACTTACTGCCATCCGGGGGCGAAGCCAGCGCCCGCAAGACCGCGGTACAGATCACGCCCACCGCCGTGGCCAGCGGTGAATTCGGGAGGTCCGGCACGTGCGCCCACGCCAAGGCATCAGCGATCAGGAGGGCGCCCGTTCCTGCTATTCAGTGGTGAATGACACGTCGGTGCGCGCCTGCACTTCCACAACCGTCGTCAAGAGATCACTGGCCACGAACAGGCGCCTCACTCCGAGCCGACCTCGGCCGCCCACACGAGACGCGCACCCCTAAGTAGCGGAGGAACCGCTCGTGCGGCCCGAACCATCGATCGCAGCGCCGAATGCGGCCCGTCGGCTCTGACCAGGTCGAGCGCCGCCGGTCGCCGCCCGCGAAGGCCACGTCGACCTAGTCCACGTCCTGGGTGAGCTCGGCGATCCGGTCGCCGAAGATGTACTCGGCGCAGTTGCGGGCGTCGTCGCGGAGCACCCGAGACAGGTCCCCGCGCCGGATCTGGATGTCCGCGATGTACCCGTCGTCGTCGACACTGAAAGGCTCGCGGCAGGAGAAACAGCTCTGACTGCGATCACCGCAGCAGCCATCGCGCTCACGACTGTGCTGGCTTTCGCGGTTGGCATCCCGCCGATCAACGACACCGCGCTGAAAGCAACGATCGCCGACATGCCCCAGCCCGCGGCCCACCGGCGCGCTGGTCCGGATCACCGGATCAGGCGGCCAGTGGTCCGGCACGTCGGGGGTCCACGACATCGCCACCGGCGCCCCAGTCCGGTCGGCCGGCACCTTCCGGATCGACAGTGTCACCAAGGTGTTCACCGCCGTCCTGCTCTTCCAGCTGCTCCAGGAACACCGCGTCCAACTCGACGAGCCGGCGCAGCGCTACCTGCCCGGCGTGTAGCGCGCCCCTAGCTTCAATTGCAGGACTTCACTATCCTGACGCTCTTCGCTTCCAGGGAGATATGATGACGACCCGAGCAGTTATCGTCCTATTAGCCATGCTTACCACTGCAGTAAATGCAGGATGCACTGTTCCACAGGGCCCTACACCACGAAAACCGCTTCCAGTGGGCGGCGATACAGGGATCTCCCCCGTTGCGACCTCAGTGACCACGACCAGAACCACGGTCGACAAACCAAATCCCAGTTCCGTCGTTCAGAATCAGAGCCCAGCTTCTTCGACGCAAGCCGCAGCACCTACCTTGCCGATGACATCAGCTTCACTCAACACGCCGCCAAGTCCCAGACCTCCCGATCCAGGCCCGACCACTACCCAGCCATCTCAGACCAGTACAGCACCACCGACTGTCCAACCGCCCCCCGGCTGGGGATGTGGCTGGTGGACATGTCCTTGACCTCTACTGGAGCGGCTACTACCGCGTGGTGGTCCCGTGCACCCGCGATCGTCCTGGACGTCGCCGTGGGAACGGCGTTACTCTATTTCTTCGGGTGGATTCGCACCGATGCCACGTATCGGACGCTAAACGTCAACGTGAGCATGCTCAGCCTCAACCCAGCTACCTACGTGTATCGCGGCTTCATCGTGCTCTTGCCGACGATATTGCTTTTGGGCTTCATCATCGTTGTGGCCAGTGCCCTGCACCGTCGGTTCGTGGTGCGGACACCTAGTACCGACAAGGGCCGTGGCCGTATCCGTCGAGCGCTGATCGCGATACGATCCGTGGGTTGGCTCGGATTGGCTACTGCTGCCGCAACGACTATCGCCGTCGTATCCCAAGGCGGTGCGCCGCCTTACTGGTTGCCCTACGTATTGGCAGCGAGCTCCGCCGCCCTGGGTTATGCCGACCAGAGCTCTGCAGACAAAACTCACGAGGGCGGACGATCACGTGGTGTACGCGCCTCGGCGCTGGTGGTGCTGTGTGCCGTAGGCACACTCATGATCATCATGTCCTATGCGGAGCGTTTAGGAGTCCAGCAGGGACAGCAATTTCTCGCTACGGCGCAGGATCAACCAACTGTGGCGTTACACACGAAAGAGCGGCTCAGTATTGCCGGGGCCGGAGTCAAAGTCGTGCGACTGACCGACGAAGGAAGCGAATTTCATTACCGTTATACAGGTTTGGTCCTACTGATCCGCAGCGGAGACGACTATCTACTTGCACCTCGCGGACTGACCCCTGATTCGCCTCGGCCCGTGTTCGTCGTACCAAAAGACAAGGCGCGATTAGACCTCGGCACCTGGTAGCCTGCTGCAAACGCGGGCCGAGTTCAGAGTACTGAAGCCCTGATCGCGGCGTGATGTCTAGGTCCGATGGAACCTTAAGGCGTGTTTCATAAGTCTTGTTCGCAATTTTTACGCCCAGGCGGCCCTTGCGGCACCGCGTGACCACCCGAGTCCCGCTCAACTCGCGACCATCCGCCTATGCCGCATAAGGTGCGCTCTGGTTAGCCACCCTCAGTAGTGGCACCTCGACTCGATGCGGGCTCGTTAACCAAGGTCGCTCATGACGTTGCTCCGACTGCACGACGCGGCCCGGGCTGATTCTGATCGGCTGGATCCAAGCCCACGTCGCCTGCCGGATGCGCCAGATGTTCGACACGCGCGCGGAGCAGTCCTCTCACGAATTTCACTGGGGCACAGCTGGGGCAAACCCCCTGTTACAACTGCAGTCAACAACACACTGTTGCCAGCAACGACACCGAAGAGCATCATTCGACTAGGAGATTCTCTATCGCCGCAGGTCAGGACCATGATCGGCCCACACTGGCAGTGAGGGGGTCAGGGGTTCGAGTCCCCTTAGCTCCACATCGTAAGGAACCCCTTCGTTTCAGCCGTTGTAGCTGGCCGGAGGGGTTTTCTGCGTCCGGGTTCGATCATCGGTGATCGGCTTGCGGCGTGATCTTATGCTCCTGGTGGGGCAGAACTTGAGCACTGGCCCCACCCTCGATATGGCGTCGGCGCGGTGTTCCTGCTGTTCGCGGGCCCGGCCGACCGGTGACCCCCACCGTGACGAAGAGGGGGACAACCACCGCCACCCGCCTACTGTCGACCACACTCGGTGATGGTGTCGGTGGTGGCGGGGCCGCGGTCTGCCAGCGACGCTCGAGATCGTCGAGCAGCCGCTGCTCGACCTCCGGGGCGACGTGGGAGTAGGTCTCCACCACCCGAATGTCCAGGTGATGCCCGAGCCGGCGGGCCTGGGCGATCTCCGGTGCGCCGCCCGCGATCAGCCACGTCTTGTGGCTGTGCCGCAGCCCGTGGAACGTCAACCCCGGCCGGACCGCCGCGCAGCCCGCCTTCGCCCCGGAGGCGTCGCTGCCGTCGACCGCGGGACGGAATACGCGCCGCAGGAACGTCGAGCGCCACAACCACGTCCCGCTCGGCGTCGTGAACACGAACTCGTACCGGTGCCGGGCGAGGTGCTCGCGCAGCAGCGCGACCAGGAACGGCGGCAACGCGATCGTCCGCGCCGAGGCCCGGGTCTTCGGCGGGCCCAGCCATCGCATCGACCCCGACTCATGCAGCGCACCCACCAGCGGATCGATCACGATCACGCCACGTCGGAGATCGACGTTGTCCTGGTGCAGACCGGCCAACTCGCCCCAACGGCACCCGGTCCACGCCGCAGTGATCACCAGCAGCCGCGCGATCGGCCCACCGAGGACACCGGCCTGCTCGGCGATCCGCACTATCTGCTCCGGCGTCGCCCAGATCCGCTCCGGCACGGCGAGTCGTGACCGCCGGCCCCGGCGCACCGGGTTGAACGGAATCAGCCCCTCAGCGGCCGCATCGGTCAGCAACATCGACAAAAGATTCAGCTGTGCAGTTACCGTCGACGGGGCGTACCCCGCTCGTTCCAGCTCCCGGACCCACTCGGTCACACCCACCCAACGGCAGGTCGCCGAACTTCGGCAGGATGTGACACCGCAACCGGCTGCGATAGCTCTCGATCGTCCGCGGATCCAGATCCAGCGAGAGGAACCACCGCGCCACCCACTCAGCCACCGTGACCGCGCTGTCGGCCGGATCGATCCACACCCGCCGGCGCCGATCCACCTCCAACCCAGCGGCGTAGGCCGTAGCCCCACGCCGCGAGCCAAATCCGGACACCGACCGAACGCCGAAACCTTGCCCTCGATATCTCACGCGCCACGACCTGTTGCCGCACTGCTCCACCCACGCCACAACGACCTCCACACCTGGATGACCAACGAGGCGCTGGCCCCAACGGTGGAGTTCCCGGCGCAGATGTCTCCAACGTCGCCTCGCAGCCGCGAGAACGCAGCAGGCCGACCATCGCCCGCGATGTCCAGCTCACGTAACGACGGAGAGCAGGTCATCCAGTGGACCGCCGACGGCGGGGCACCCAGTTGCAGCCCTGGAAAGGTTCCCGGGATTGCGCTCTCTTTGAAAGTTTCACGGGATCGCGCTCTTCTTTCGCCGCAGGCCATAGACATGTTTGACACCACGAGTCGACCCCGCTTATCGTCCTGTCGAACCGATTCGACAGGACGACTTACCGACAGATGCCTTGCTCCGCGCGCATGGAGCCGGTAGATGAGTCCATAGTGGACCTCGCCATTTTGGCGCCCCGGCGGGTAGTGACGATGGGTCCGATGATCGGTGTATCCCCGTAGACGCGACACCCGCGAAAGGGATTTCTTGATGCGTCAGAACAGCCCTCGCACGCTGTCCCAGCGCTTCGCCCGCGCAGCGCTGGCCGGCGCCACGCTCCTCGCGATCATCGACACGGTACAACCCGCCGCCGCAGCACAGCCGGCCGTCGCAACACAACCGGCCCCCGCGGCCGCAGCTGCCGGCGCCGCCGCGATCGCCTCGGTCGACCTGGCCGGGACGTGGAGTTTCACGCCGACGGGGCGAGGGGCGACGTCGATCACCGTGCCCGGCGGCGGCTGGTACAAGCAGGGCTTCACCGACGTGAACGAGGCGGTGTACTCGCGCACCATCACCGTGCCCGACTCGGATCAGCCGCAGTCGACGTGGATCGAGTTCGGGGCGGTCAATCACCAGGCGACGCTGTCGGTCGACGGCCGGGTGGTGGCGACGCAGACCACGTCGTTCACGCCGTCGAATTTCGACATCTCCGCCTACGCGGCCCCCGGTAGCACCCACACGATCAGCGTCGCCGTGAAGGGCCGCGGCGCGTTGAAGGCATCCAACGGCCGGTACCTGGTGCCCGACGCCGCCGACTGGTCCGAGGCGGTCCCCCAGGGGATCTTCCGGTCCGCGTTCCTGCGAACGTACCCGGCGGTGTACGTCAGCGACACATTCGTGCGTACGTCGGTGGCGAACAAGACGTTGAGCTACGACGTGTCGGTGCGCAACACGTCGGGCAGTTCCCGGTCGGTGACGTTGACCGGGTCGCTGTCGTCCAACAGCGGAACGGCTTTCAGCTACCCGGAACTGCCCAGCCGTACGGTCACCGTGGCGGCCAACTCGACCGTGACCGTGACCGTCGGGCCGGTCGCGTGGAACCTCGACAGCACCTCGTACTGGTGGCCCAACGTGCCGTACCGGCCGGGGTACCGGGCGCAACTGCACGGGCTGGCGGTGCATGCCGTCGCCGATGACGGGCACACCAGCGACGCCACGTACCGGTTCGGGTTCCGGGAGACCACCCAGAACGGTGACTACTACTACCTCAACGGCGTGCGCGTGAACTTCCGCGGCGACAACCTCCAGGGCGCCGACTACGACCGGATCAACAACGGCGGCAAGGGCGACGCCTACGACACCCTGCCCGGCTTCCTGCCCCCGTCGCCCGGCAACGGCGGCTGGCCGCAGGCGGTCGACAACTACCAGCGGCTCAACTACAACGTGGTCCGCATCCACCAGGAGCCCGCGAGCCCGTACATGGTGGACGTCGCCGACGAGATGGGCCTGATGATCATCGACGAGACCGCGATTCGCGGCTCCTCCGGCAAGCAGGACTGGATCGCCGGGCACGACAACATGGTCAACCACGCCCGTGCGCTGGTCCTGCGCGACCGCAACCACCCCGCGGTCATCCGCTGGAGTCAGGTCAACGAACCGAACCAGAGCGGCCAGGATTCCGAACAGTTCGAGAAGGACCTGTACGCGGCGATCAACGGCAACGACGGCACCCGGCCGGTCATTGCCGAGGTGGGCGTCGACGGGAATCTCAACGGGTATCCCGGGATGACGTACGCCAACTTCGCGGTGATCCCGCACTACGTCGACGGCTTCGGCAGGTACGGAGAGGGCCTGAAAACCGTGAACGGGCGGCCCGACGGCGAGGGCGAGTACATCTGGCCGGCATGCAACAACAAGCAGGGCTTCGAGTGGTTCGCCACGGCAACCCTGGCCAAGCGCGGTAAGAACGCCACCGACCTGCGTCCGTACACGCTGCTGTCCGCCTGGGCCAGCGTCGTGCCCGGAGTGCGGACCTCCGACTTCACCCCGGAGGAGGGCGGTCACCCGATCTACGGCGCGGACAACCTCCCGGCCCCCTGGAGCAACCCGCAGATCCAGCGCGTGCAGGCGGCGTTCAACCCGGTGGCCGCGGTCGACCTCCCGTTCTGGTCCGCCTCCGGCGCCTCGGACTCCAACGGCACCTTCCCTCTGCCGCAGGCCGTGCCCAACTACGCCCGCAACGCCGCGGTCACCCGCAGCATCACCGTCTTCAACGACGACTTCGCCGACACGTCGGTGGGCTTCACCTGGACGGCGCGGCTCGACGCACCGGACGGCGCGGTCGTCGCGTCCGGAAGCACGACCCTGACCGTCCCGCTCGGCTCGCGGGTCACCCAGCCGGTGTCCTTCACCACCCCGGCCACCGGCAACCGCGTGTACCTGCAGCTGTCGACCACGAAGTCCGGCAGCCCCGTCTTCACCGACGCGGTGGAGTACTTCAACCTCGCCGGAAGCGGCGGAGACGGACCCGCACCGGGCACCTACCGCATCGTCAACCGCAACAGCGGCAAGCCGCTCGCTGTCGCGGGAAACTCCACCGCGGACGGTGCCAAGGTGGTCCAGCAGAGCGGCACCGCCACCTGGACCATCGCCACGACCTCCGACGGCTCCTACACCCTCCAGTACGTCCCGAGTGGAAAGGTGCTCGACGTCAACGGCAGCAGCAGCACGGCCGGACTGCAACTGCAGCAGTGGACGGCCAACGGCGGCACCAACCAGATGTGGTATCTGCGGTCCACCGGCAACGGCTACTACACCATCATCAGCCACGACAGCGGACTGGCGGCGGACGTCTCCGGTGCGGCGACGAGCGACGGGGCGCAGGTCGTGCAGTGGACCGCCAACGGCGGGGCCAACCAGCAGTGGCAACTGAACCGGGCCTGACCGGACGACCCGGTTCTCGCCTGTTGCCGCGGCGTCGACCGCTACCCCTGGCCGCTCGGCCCTGCGGCCAGGGGCGGCGGCGAGACGTCAACTCCGAACGTCGGCAAGCGACCACCACCGAGCACCTTGTCTCCGCTTCCATCGGTACGGGCCGGCAGACCACCGCGGTGAACACAGTGAACCGCCTCGCCCGGCTGCTCTGGATGTTCGATGCGAGCGCGGCCATTCCTCTCAATCGCCGCAGGTCAGGACCATGATCGACCCTCACTGGCAGTGAGAGGTCAGGGGTTCGAGTCCCCTTAGCTCCACTCTCTCGCAGAACCCCTTCGATCAGGTCATTTCGGCAGGTCGGAGGGGTTTCTTCGCGTCCGGAACCGATCCGCGAGGTCGCCGCAGTCGAGTGCGTGCCGGGCGGCGGCCACCTGCGCGGGCGTGACCTCGTCGCGGAAGGCGAAGTTGCCCACGGGCGAGACCGGTGCCTCCGGGGCCGCGTAGTCGGCGACGAGCCAAGCGTTGCTCAGCGGTTTCGCATGACCGGGTTTGCCTACTGGAAAGGCGAACCGGGCGCCGATCGGGTTGCTCAGCCCCAGAAGTCGACGATCCCGACGTCTACGGGTGCCAGCATGCCGACCGTGCCGAGGTACACGCCGAGCACCGCTGCCTTCCCCGGCAGGTCCGCGCGCAACGGGGCGGTGATGATCTCGTCGTGCGGTCCCTGGTAGATCAGCACCCGCCGACCGGAGGTCACCGCGTCTTGAAGGTTCCGCTGCCTCGGCGTGAAGTCCGCGGCATCCGTCGGGTGCTCGCGGCCGGTCCACGCTTGGTAGTAGGCGCGTTCGTCGTCGATCGAGCCCGCGGCGGCGAGCGCCTCCCGGTACCGGGCCGGCCCGGCGCACAGCGGCGCCCACACCACCAAGACCAGCGTGAGCACCCCCGTGGTCCGCGAACGCGGGAGCACCAGGACCGGCAGCAGCACGAGGAACAGCGACGGGTTGCCCGGCCTCCGGACCACCATGATTTCACCGGCGGAATGCCGAACTGACCGGCCGCCGCTTCACCCGGTTTCCGCCTGTGGCCTGACGCGGTCGCGGAAGGCGGCCGGGGTAGTTCCGGCGCGCTGGTGGAAGTACTTGGAGAAGTTGGACGAATCGTCGAAGCCGAGTTCGGCGGCGATCCGGGCCACCGGGTCAGGCCCGTGGGCGAGGAGGCGTTTGGCTTCGAGCACGATGCGCTCGTCGACGAGCTGTTTGGCGGACAGGCCGGTGTTCTCGCGGGCGAGCCGGTTGAGAGTGCGGGTGGAGTAGCCCAGCCGGGCGGCGTACTCGGCGACCTTGTGCCGGGAGCGGAAACTCTTCTCCACCTCGTCGCGGAACCACACGAACGCCTGGTGGGTAGGCGGGCGGCGGCCGCTGCCTTCCGGGACGGCCATCACGAGCAGGAGCAGCACCGCGGCCAGCACCCGGGCGAGCGCGGCGTCCCGAAGCCTCGTCCCCACCGCTGCGGCGGTGGCGAGCGCGGTGGCCAGTGCGGTCGATGCGGGGGTCCCCGAGACCGTCGCGGCGGCCCAGTGGTTGGGGGTGGCCACCCCCGCGGACCGGATCAGCTCCCAGGTGCCGGTGTCGATCGCCGGCGGGGTGAACAGGAACACCGGGCCCTCGATGGCGTCGATGACGCCCCACTGCTGCACCTGACCGGCGCGCACCCACATCAGGTCGCCGGGCGCGAGCGGATAACCGGTGAAGTCGACGGTGTGCACGGCGCGGCCCGCTTCGACCCTGATCAGGAGGTCGAAATCGAGCCGCTGCGGGGCGACGAACTCGCGCGGACCGCCCCGGGCCCGCATGCGCGCCAGCGAGGTGAGCTCGATCTCGCCGGTCACCCCCGGCGGCGGCTCGTACCGGACCGGCCGGATGTTCTGTCCCATTTTCACCATGATAGGTCACACGACGACCGTGAAAAGACCTGGTTGCGCTCCTAGCCTGTGGTCATGGCAGTGAAATTGACCTATGTGTTCGACGCCTACTGCGGCTGGTGCCACGGCTTCGGCCCGGCCGTGGCCGGGTTCGCCGGCGCCAACGCCGGGCGGATCGAGCTCGACGTCGTCAGCGGCGGCCTGTTCACCGGCGGCCGCGTCGCGCCGATCGGCACCACGCCTTACGTCGCCGACGCCAACGCCCGCATCACCGAGCTGACCGGCGCCGAGTTCGGCCCCGGCTACCGCGCCCTCGTCGCCGACGGCCGGTTCATGATGGATTCCACGGCCGCCGCCACCGGCTTCGCCGCGCTGCGGACCCTCGCCCCCGACCGAGCCCTCGAAGCCGCCGAAGCCATGCAACGCGCGTTCTACGTCGACGGGCTCAGCCTCTCCGAAGCCGGCACCTACCGGCACCTCGCCGAACAGCTGGACCTGGACGCCGACGCCGTGCTGACCGGATACGCCACCTCGGGTGCCTCGGCCTCGCAGGACTTCACCCGCGCCGCCCGGCTCGGCGTCACCGCCTACCCGACGCTGCTGCTGCACACCGAGACCGGCGTGATCCGGCTGGGGAGCCCGGCTGCCACCGCCGCCCACCTGTCCGACGCCCTCGACCGCCACCTCACCGCTGTTTCCGAATGACCCTCCGAAAGGACCTGGCCATGAGCCCCCTGACCTACCAGATCATCGACGCGGCCGACACCTCGCTGAACAAGACCAGCGTGCTGGTCACCGGCGAGACGGAAGCCCTCGTCGTGGACGCGGCCTTCACCCGGGCCGACGGGCACCGGATCGTCGCTGCGGCCCTCGACTCCGGCAAGCGGCTCACCACGGTGCTGATCACCGCCGGCGACCCGGACTTCTACTTCGGCGCCGAGGTCATCGCCGACGCCTTCCCCGAGGCGGTGTTCCTGGCACCGGCCGACGTCATCGAGCACATCCGCGACACCTACGACAAGAAGCTGGCCGCGTGGGCGCACCTGGGCGCCAACCTGCCCACCCGGCTGGTCGACATCGCGCCGCTGACCGCGCCGTCGGTCACTGTGGACGGTGTCGGCCTCGATGTCCGGCGCGGCAGCACGGCGCTGGGCGACCGCGCCTGGTACGTCTTCGAGCCGGCGGGACGCGCGCTGCTCGGCGGAGTGCTGCTGTTCGAAGGCCTGCACGTGTGGACCGCCGACAGCGCGACCACCGAACAGCGCGCGGAATGGCTCCGCGTCCTCGACGACCTCGAAGCGCTCGAGCCTGCCTTCGTCGTGGCCGGCCACCGGGTCGCCGACGCGCCGACCGACCCGACGGCGATCCGGCACACCGGCGAGTACCTGCGGTTCTTCGAGAAAACCGTCGCCGAGGCCGGCGACGCCACCGCGGCCGAGGAGCGGCTGCTGGCCGCCTACCCGGATGCCGGACTGAAGATCGCCGCGTCGATCGGCACCAAGGTCGCGAAGGGCGAAATGACATGGGGCTGACCGAGGACACCACACCCGTAGCCGTCGTCCGGCGGCAGTACCTCGCCTCCGCCGCCGGCGACCTCGGCGCCCTCCGGGCGACCCTGGCCCCGGACGTCGAGTGGACGGAGATGGCCGGGTTCCCGCTCGCCGGCACCTACCGCACTCCCGACGGCGTGACGAGCGGCGTCATGGAGAAACTGGCACACGACTGGGAAAACTGGACCGCCCACGACGACACCTACGTCGCCGACGGCGAGAACGTCGTCGTCCTCGCCCGCTACACCGCCGGCCACAAGGCGACCGGCAAACCGCTGAACGTCCGGGTGGCCCACCACTTCACGGTGCGCGGCGGGCTGATCGTCCGGTTCGAACAGTTCGTCGACACCGCCCTGGTCCGCGATGCGGCCACCGCGTAACCCGCTCGCCGCTCAGGTGAGTTCCAGCAGCCCCCGGCGTACCGCTTCGGAGACGGCCGCCGCCCGGTTGTCGGCGCCCAGTTTCCGGTAGATCCGCACCAGGTGCGTCTTGACGGTCGCTTCGCTGAGGTACAGGGATTCCGCGATGGAGCGGTTGCTGTGCCCGTCGGCCAGCAACCGGACGACTTCTCGCTCCCGTTCGCTCAGCTCCGGCGGCGGGCTGACCACCTGGCCGACGAGATGCCCGACAACCTCCGACGCGAGGCCGATGCGGCCGGCGGCGGCCTCGCGCACGGCCAGGAAGAGCTCCTCGGGCGGCCCCGCCTTGAGCACGTAGCCGCGGGCGCCGGCCTCCAGCGCGCGGACGACGTCGGCGCGGCCGGAGTAGCTGGTCAGCATCACCACGGCCGTGCCGGCAGCCTTGGTGGTCAGCCGGCGGACGGCCTCGGCTCCGTCGATGACGCCGTCCGTGCCCGCGAAGCGCAGGTCCATCAGCACGACGTCGGGGGCCAGCTCGGCGGCGAGGAGCACCGCCTCCTCGCCGCTGCCCGCTTCCGCGATCACCTCGAGATCCGGCTCACCGTCGAGCAGGGCTCGTAGTCCGGCCCGCACGACCGCGTGGTCGTCGGCGATCAGCAGGCGCAGCGGAGACGTCATCATCGGACCGCCGTGGAGGTCACCGGCACGACCGGGCCGGACCGCAGGCGACCGGGGACGGTGACCCGGATCCGCGTGCCCCGGCCCGGAGCGGTGTCGACCTCGAGGTCACCGCCGAACTCGCGAAGCCGCGCCCGCGCCGACGGCAGGCCGACGCCCCGGCCCGGACCCGACGGCTCGGCGGGATCGAAGCCGACACCGTCGTCGCGCACGTCCAGTTCGACGTGGTCCGGGTGGTGGTGCAGGGTCACCAGCAGGGTGGTGGCGTGCGCGTGCTCGCGGACGTTGGCCAGGGCGCCCTGTGCCACCCGGAACAGGGCGGTGGCGGCTTGTTCGCCGAGGTCGGGGCCAGGGCCGCCGACCGAGCGGAACCGCACGCGCGCCGCGGTGCCGTCCTGCCGGGCGCGGTCGCACAGCAGCCGCAGGGCACCCCCGAGCCCGGCGTCCTCGAGGGGAGAAGGGGTAAGGCCCCCGATGATCCGCCGTGTCTCGGCGAGACCCGTGCTCAGCCGGTCGGTGACCACGCGAACGCGGGTCCGCGCGACATCCGGCTCGTCCCAGCTCCGCTCCGCCGCCTGCAGCAGCATCACGCTGCCGGCCAGTTCCTGGGCCAGCGTGTCGTGCAGGTCACGCGCGAGGCGCATGCGCTCCTCCAGCACACCCGCCCGGCGCTGCTCCCGCTCCAGCGCCCGGTACAGGGCCACGGTGCCCCAGACGGCCGCGACGGGGATCAGCGCGATCTCCGGGTCGAACCGGCCTGCGGACTCGGTCAGCTGACCGACCAGCACGACGGTGATCACGGCCACCGCGACCGTCGCGCCACGGCGTCCGAGCGCCCGCAGCACCGCCCAGGCCAGCGGCACGGCGCACCAGACGTAGGCGACGGTCAGGAACGGCGGGGTCAGCGCGACCAGGACCGTCCACAACAGGAGCAGGGCCGCGACCCAGAAGTACCGGACGCGGACGCCCATCGTGGACCACAGCGCGAGACCGGCCGCGTACACCACGGCCAGCACCGAACTGACGGTGACGATTTCCCAGCACAGGGGAATGTTCAGGCTGACCAGCCGGACCATCGCGGCACCGACGACGACGAAGAACACGAGGTGTGGCAGCTGCCACAGGAGTCGGCTTCCGCGTGCCGACGACGGCGAATGGTCGGACACGGCGAACCCCCTGGACGGATAATCCAATTAGGACAGTGCCGTCCAGGAGCTTAGCCGATGCCGGTGTGGCGCACGTCAAGTTGTGGCTCACGTCAAGTCAGGCGCCCGGGTGCAGTCCGGGCCAGCCGGGCGTGGGGTCGCCCTTGACCTCGCCGAAGTACAGCGCGAAGGTCTGCTTCCACCGCTCCACCTCGGCGCGGTCGGCCATGAAGCGGGGGAATCCGCCCAGGTCGGCGTTCGGGTACTCCCAGATCGGCTTCAGCCCGGCCGGCGGCGTGACGTCCGTGCGGACCGACCAGCCGTTGAAGGACGCCTGCTGCTGCGTGAGCGACAGCTGCCAGTTCAGGTAGAGCTTGGCGGCGGTCGGGTTCTTGGCCTGCTTGAAGATCGCGGCCCGCTGGCCCCAGGCCATGAACGGGTGCCCGTCGGCGACCACGAACCGCACGGGCGCCGACGCGGGCGAGGTCAGCGAGCCCGCGCCGCCGATGCCGATCGCGGCCTGTCCGGCCATCACCGCTTCGCCCGGTGTGTTGCTGCCGCGCGCGAACCGCACGCCCTGGGTGGCCAGCTTCGCCACCCAGCCCCAGCCGTAGGCCTGGACGTAGCGCGTGTAGAGGTAGAGGACGGCGTCGTCGTCGTGGGGGTACGACGACGCGATCTTCCCCTGCCACTTCGGGTCGACGAGGTCGAGCGGGGTGCGCGGCGCTGCCGACCCGACCGCCGACGTCCCGTACATGAAGCTGAAGGCGAGCGCCGAAACCGCGACCCAGGCACCCTGGCGGTCCTTGAACGCGTCGTGGACCTTCGAGAACCCGGCGGGCTTGTAGCCCAGCAGGCGCCCCTGTTCCTTCCAGCGCACGAAGTCCTGCACGGTCTGGAGCTGCACGAGGTCCGGGACGAGGGTGCCGGTGGCGAACTGGTTGTCGACCCGCACGTCGTGGTACTTGCTGTAGTCGACGATCAGCGTCAGGTCGATGCCCGGGAAGCGGGCCTTGAAGGCCGCCTTGGTCGCGTCCTGCTGGGTCGGGGTGTCGCCGCCGGCGTAGATGACGAGCTTGCCGCCCTCCGCCAGCGCGGCCCGGTAGAGCTCGTCGAGCGTCCGGGTCTCCTCGGGGCCGCCGCCTGATGGCGACGCGGGCGAAGCTGACGCCGCGGTGGCACCCACGCCGACGCCGATCGCGGCGCCCGCCCCGGCGGCAAGGACACTTCGTCTGCTCAGGAAGGTGGCCACGTCGAGGAAACCTCTCTACTTGGGGAACGTGCGATGCCCAGGCGCCGTGGGCCACCGTCATTGTGGTGCGATCGAGCCGGCCATCGCATCGTACGGACGGAGCGATCAGGCGCGCTGAAGAGGGAAGCTGCGTTCAACCGAACGATTGAACGGCCGATTCCGCACGGCACCGAGGCCCGCTCGCGACGTTGGCCATGTCACCGTCCGCGGGAATGAGTGACTCTTGCAACCTGCACGCTCTGCCCAAAGACGTACAGCGATAGAGCCAGCTCGGGCCGGCCGGTAGCACTCGAGCACAGCCTGCACGCCCTGGACAACCCATCCGGCATTCGCGCGAGCCGACGAGGTCGGCGGCATTGTCGCCACGCTCACCGCGCGCGACGCGGAAACCTTTGGCAAGGCCGATGACAACCGGCTGAAGCGGTGGATCCATGAACGGCTCACGGCGTGGGCTGGAGAAGTGCCGGGCGGTTCGAAAAGTCGTGGTCGTGGTGGCTGTCTCGCTGGCGGCGACGTCTCTTCTCTTGCGGGCCGCCCGGGCGCAGCAGTATCGCAGGCATGGACAGCAACGCACGAGTTCGTTCGATACAGGAACGAAATGATCATCCGGAAAGCATCTGTTCGAGTGAGCTCACGAAGATCCTCCCCGGCCGCCTTGGTCTTGCCCACGATGTCTCGCGGATTGACCGTCGCCACGAGCCTGAGCCGCGGACAGGAACTTCTTCGCGCCGCCGGGAAACAGCTCCAGCAGCAACCGGGTGGAAGCGGTTGGCGTCTGGGTCCTGGCGCGGCCGAGCTCGTCACGGCGATCGACGAGTATGCCCAGTACGACCAGCTCAGGATCGGCCTGGACTCGGACCAGGTTCGGTGCGCGCAACGCCGCCGTGGCGACGGAGTGCGCGTCGACGGGATCGGTCTTGCGGCCCTTCCCTGATGTCACCCGCTCATCGGCTACTTGAGACTGGGCCGCAGGACCGGGTCCGGCCAGTCTCTGGTCCAGGTGCTCGGTGAGTCGCTCCCACATTGCGGCTGCCCGCCGGTGGCATTGGCGTGGCTCTTGCCCGTGGCGAACACCCGATGTCAGCAAGGAAGGCACCGCTACTTCGAGCAGAACAGACCTCGACGCGTCGAGGCAGGGAGAATTGGATGCCGGTGATCATCGGGATGGATCCGAGGTGGCGAATGACCCGTCATACAGTCGCGCTGAGATGCGTGCAGATCGGTTCGGCCCGATGGCGGAGGTTGTCCAGTCCGGCTCACAGGTGGGACCGTCGGACCACACGGCCGGCGCCGTGGGCGAGAACCGGTGGGCCGTCATCACCTTCGCGGCCCTGTCGGCGGCCCCAGGTCGTCGTGATCATGACCTTTCGGCCGCGCATGCTTCGGCGAACCCGGACCGGGGAGCGACACAGTGAGCGCGACAAGCGGTTTCAGACTCGCGGACCGGTCAGTTCGGCCGCACCGAAGGACACGTCGAAGCGGTCACACCAAAGGCTCACGCTGGCGTAGCCGGCCAGGTCGGTCCCCGCGGGCAGTGGGTAGTTCTGGTTTCCCTTGTTGCCCTTGAGCTTGCCTGCGTCGAGGTACTTGCCGTCGTCGAACACGTCCCAGCCGTCCTTGCCCGGTTTCACCGGCGCGTCGGTGAGCCAGACGTGCACGTCCGGGCCGCTGCTGGTCTCGAGGTTCTCCAAGCGCAGCACGAGTGCTCCGTCGGCTGCCCGCAGGACCCGGACGGTGCCCGTAGTCGGGTGCTCGTGGCTGATCAGCGTCCCGGTCGCGAGTTCGGCCGGCGTAGCCGGTGGCGAGGGCTGCGACGCAGAGGGCTGCGACGTCACAGCAGAGGGTTGTGCCGTCGGCGCGGCGGCCGGCAGGGACTCCTGCACCGTCTCGTCCACCCACAGCTGCCACGGCTGGAACCAGAACAAGCCCGCCGCGACCGCGACCAGGCCCGCCACCAGGACACCGACGACCCAAGGCCGGGCGAGCAGGCGCCGCGTGCGATTCATCTCGTACTCCTCCACATCGTTCCGCTGACACCTCATTCAACGGGACAAATCGCCCAGCAGTGTCCGGCGCGCGGTTACCGATCCCTTACGGACGAACCCGGGAGGACCGGTGCCGGAGATCGTTCCGGACCGTGCTCGCCGGCGAGAGACGACAAGGACATACCAAGGGCGGCACCGATCATCGTGAACACGCCGCGCGGCCAGAAGATGTGACTGTCGAGAAAGGACACACTCGCGAGCAGGAGGACCACCGCACCCGGTGCCGCCCACCACCTCGCACGCGCGACGGCCGCGGCGACAATCAGGACGTTGGCGGCGAGAAAGCAGCCCGAGCCGATATAGCCGAGCAGGTCGCCGATGGCGAACACGGCACCGACGACCGGCGTGGCACCGTTCTGGACGCGCACCACGGTGCCCGCGGCGACCCCCGCGACGGCGTCGAGCCCGCCGTAGAAGGCCGCGAAACCGAACGCCGCCAGCCGCCCCGGCCACCGAAGCCACGGCGGCGCCGAGGTCAGCAACTGCCACTGCGCCACGGCCAGCAGCGGGAAGACCGGGAGCAGAACGATGTGCAGCGCTGCCCACCACGCCGTGGATGCGGAGAGCCTGCCCGTCCAGGTACGGCAGGCGACGGTCGCGTTCTTCGCCGATCAGCGGCACTGGGTGGCCGGCGTGCTGGCCGAAGCGGGCATGCCCGCCACCCGGACCGGTGCGGCGGCCGAGGCTTACCTGGTGTCCCTGGAGGGGGCACTGCTCCTGGCCCGTGCCCACGGGCAGCCGGACAGCGCCGCCGGACAGGATCGGGATGTGGTCCGGTCGGTGGCGGCAACCCTGGTCGACGCCTTGCTCTGAAACGCCACGCATCGCCGCGGCGCCTTGCCGGTAGAGCCGGAGCACGACGGTGACGATGTCACGACTGATGGCAGCGGTGGCCCTACTCAGATCACCGAGTTCACCAGGAGGAAAGAAGTCCCGTGAGCGAAGTCGGCCGGGAGGCGATCATCGTTGTCACACAAGAAGATCTCTACAACTCGACACTGCCGGCGGTTCGCCGGGGCGGCCACCGGGTGGTGTCGGAACTGCCGCCGACGCTGGCGACGGCCGTGTTCTCGGAATCCGGATTTTCCGCACCGGGAGCACAATTGTTCTTCGACACCGTCCCGCTCGACGTCGTGAATCGGCTCGACGCGCGGTCCCGGCTTTTCGTCAGGGCGTGGCAGGCGGGAAAAGAACCCCAGACCCGTCCCGGCGACGGGCTTTCCTGGGACGCTCCCGGGTTCACCCCGCCCGGTTGGTAGAGCGACCCGAGGCGTTCTACGGTCAGCCCGGCCGTCGTCGGCCGGATCGCGATGGCGTAATCCGCGCCGGGCTTGGGCAGCCCCCACTGTTCCCGGATGAACGCCCGCGCGACAGCGGGATCGCCGATCTGCTCGCTGAAGCCGAGCGCGCATCGAGCACCGGTTGACGAAGGTCAACACCGAGACTCGTTCGAACATCATTCCGGAGACCAGGCCATGGGCGTGGCGCCCATCGCCGCAAGTACGGACTCGCCGCGTGCTCGCTGCTCCCCGCCGATGAACACCAGCGTCCGTGCCCACTGGTAGCGGCAGCCGGCGTCCTGCAGGGCGGCGGCTGCGGTGCTCAACCCGTCGCGGCCGCCGGTGTGCAGGGCCGCTGCGCGGTCGACGATGGCGATCGCGATCGGATTGCCGTCCGCCGCCACGCGTGCGCGCTGCAGGCGGGCTGCGACATCCTCGTGCCCGGACAGAACGGCTGCCTCGGCCCACAGCGCGGCATACCAGGGACGCCACTCGGCGTACAAGTGCGTCGACTGCTCCGGCGACGTGTCCAACACCTGCGTCGCCTCCTCGGCCTGACCGCAGTGCAGCAGGAGCAAGGCGTCGAAGAAGTCGCCGAAGGTAACGTCGGTCCGCAGGCGTCCTGGCGTCATGAGGGCGTCGAAAATGTCCAGCCACGCGGCCCGGGCGTCGTCGTCCCCACGCAGTCCGTGCACGGTCGCGGCCGCATACGCGCCGCCACTGAGATTGCCCGCACGGGGGCGTCCGGCCCGCTCCCACCCCTCGCGGAATCGCTCCGCCAGCGTGATCGTCTCGTCCCAGTCGCCCGCCAGCGCCGTGACGAGGAGCAGCTGCACGGTGGCCAGGTGGCCCTCCTCCGCATGGAAGGGCAGGTCTCGCAGGCGTTCGGCCAGTCTCCTCGCGGCCGGCAGATCGCCGGTGGCGACAGCGCACTCGGCGGCCATGCCGAAACTGTCGAAGAACTCCAACCCGGCCACCGCCGTCACCGGCATCGACGCCAGCAGCTCCGCGCGCCGCAACGCGCTGGCCGCTGCGGCACGGACCTGCCCCCGAGCCAGCTGTACCGCAGTGAGCTGGTCCAGTGCGGCATTCTCGATCAACGGGTCGCCGATGCGACGGGCCAGGGTGAGAGCGCGCTCGATGAATTCGACGGTGGCTGGATCGTCGATGGCGCCGTTGAACGCCTCGGCGGTCAGCAGCCGCGCCTGCGCGGCCAGGTCGCTGCCGGCCAGCGCCCACCCCTCGGTGACCAGCGCCTCGACTTCGCCGACCGCGGGTGCGGTGGCCATGAGTCCGGGGGCACGATAGATCAGCACGGCATTGCGGGCGAGGTCACCAGCCGCGCCGGCCCGATCACCCGCGCGCAGCGCTGCGTCGGCCGCGCACCGACGCAGCCGCAGAGCCTCGGTGCCGACATGCCGCGACTCCGCCGCGCCTGCGGCGCCGCGCAAGGCGTCGGCGGCGGCCAGGTCGTCGGCGGCGAGCCCGGCCGCCTGCTCGTAGCGTCGCTGCGACTCGCCGGGCATCCCGCGGGTGAAGCTCAGTTCGGCCAGCCCGATCGCCAGCCGGTAAGCCTCCGGGCGGTATCGATCGTTGCCCGCTGCCCAGGCCAGCGCACCCCGCAGCTCATCGACGACCTCATCGAACCCGGCCCGCCATGCGTCGACCGGTTCCCGGGCCACCAGAGCAGCACTTTCATCCAGGCACCAGCTCAGATGACGGGAGAACGCCTCGACCGCCTCGCCCGCCTCTTCGAGCCGATCGACACCGTATTGGCGGATGGTTTCCCAGACGCGGTAGCGAGTCCCGCCCGGCCCCACGATCGCGACCAGCAAACTCTGCTCGGCCAGCTCAGCCAAGATGGTGGGAACGGCGCCGGCCGGCACCGGCGGCCAACCGGCCACAGTGGCCGCCGCGGCGGCGGTGAACGGGCCGGCGAAAACCGAGACCCGGCGCAGCACCGCCTGAACCGGCTCGGCCAGCAGCGCGTAACTCCAGTCCAGCGTCGAACGCACCGAACGATGCCGGTCATCGATGCGCGCGCCGCCGGCCAGCAGGCGCAGCCGGTCGGCCAACCCGGCTTCGAGCCCATCGAGCCCCAGCGACGGGAACCGGGCGGCGGCCAGCTCGATCGCCAACGCCATGCCGTCCAGGCCCCGGCAGATCGCGGCGATCCGTTTCGTGTCCTCGGGCATCGGCGGTCTCCCGCCGGCCGCGGCTCGCCCGGCGAACAGCTCGACCGCGTCCCCCAGTCCACCGTCGTCGGCCTCGACGGACAGCCCGGGCACCGGGAACACCCATTCGAAGGGCACCAGCAACCTGGCCCGGCTGGTGGCGAGCACCGTCAGCCGGGGACTGCCGGCGAGGAGCTGTTCCAGCAGGAGCACCACACCGTCGGCCACGTGCTCGCAGTTGTCCAGCACAAGCAGCGTTTCCCGGTCGGCCAGCCGGCCGAGGACATGATCCGTGGCCGAGTGGCCTTGGCTCTCTCCGATGCCGAGCGCGTCAGCGATCGCCGGGGCGATCATCGACGTATCGGTCACCGGTACCAGGTCGACGTATGAGACGCCGTCGGCGAACCGGTCCGTCATCTCACCGGCGACGCTCAGGGCCAGCCGGGTTTTGCCGACCCCGCCCGGACCGACGGCCGTGACCAGGCGGCGCCGGCCGAGCGCCTCGGTCAGCGCCGCCCGTTCGGCCACCCGCCCGACGAAGGGCGTCAGCCGGGCGGGCAGGACGGCGACTGTCGTGGCCCGGACCGGTTGAGTCCCCAGCGCGGGCCGCGTGGTTGCTGCGACAACGGCCAGGGCGCGGCGATTGGCCACCTGAAGCTTCCGCAGCAGGGAGGAGACGTGACTTTCCACGGTGCGGATGGAGACGGTCAGCCGGGCGCCGATCTCGGCATTGGTCAGATGGTCACCGAGCGCAGCGAGTACCTCGGCCTCCCGTGCGGAGATGCCCACCTCGGCAGGTACCTCCTGATCGGCCACGTTCGGATTGTCCCCCGCCGGCCTGACGCTGTCAGTCGAACGCGAGAACGAGGTCGTGTTCGTCGGGACGTATCGCTGCCCGGCCCCGGTCCGCTGCGCCGGCATGGCGGAGGGGGAACGGCCCGGCCGGCCCGCGCGGCGGTGAAGGCGTCGGCGAAGGCATCCGTGGCCGCCACGGAATCTCCGGATCCGTGGCGGGCACGGATGCCCAGCGGCCCGATCTGGCTCAAGGTTGGTACCAGGCCGCAAACGTTCGCTGATCGAGCACCCCAGGCAGGAGAGCTACGGGAGATGCGGGCTTCGCAGCAAGGCCTACCGCGACTACGAAACGTTACGCGTCGGCATGCAAACCCTCCTCCACGACCTCGGCATCACTACCGGCACCACCGCCCCCTTCCTGACCGCAGCAAGTGACCGGACACGCCCACGTCCGACGTCAGTAACAACCACATCATCAACAACACTCAGGAGATTGCACATGTTCAGTCGACGCAGAATTCGTCGGACGGTCCTCGGCCCGCTCGTCGCCGGCACCGCCATGATCGGGGCTGCCGGGCTGACCGCGGTGCCGGCGCACGCCGCGCCGGCCGGCGTCACCGTGGCGCTGAACGGGTCGGTGCTCACCGTCACCGGCGACGCGGGGAACAATGGCCTCGTAGTAGGCAGAACCCCGGCCGGCACCATCACCCTCAACGGCGCCGTCGTGCTGGGCGGAGCCGCAACGACCGCCACCGTGTCGCTGATCCACATGGATGGCGGAGCCGGCGACGACACCCTGAAATTCGATGAGACCAACGGCGTCATGCCACAGGGCGAATTCATCGGCGGCGACGGACGCGACAAAATCACCGGTGGTTCGGGCGCCGACACCATTGTCGGCGGCCCAGGCAACGACAGGGTGGTCGGGGGCCCCGGCAACGACACAGTGAGCCTGGGCGCGGACACCGACGAGTTCACTCTCAACACCGGCGACGGCAACGACCACCTCGACGGCGGCGCCGGGACCGACGGCCTGATCGTCAACGGATCCCCCACGATTCCCTCCTTCACCGAAACTGTCCTCGTCAGTGCCAACGGACCACGGACGACGCTGCGCCGCGTCCAGCCCACCGCCCCGAGCACCGTGATTCAGGACGTGCTGGACGTCGGTGGCGTCGAGCAGGTGAAGCTGAACCTGGCCTCCGGTCCGACCGATGCGCGCCCGAATTCGGTGTCCGTCGCGGGGCTAGGCACCGACATCAGCGTGATGCGGGTCAACCTCGGCTCCTTCGTCAGTCCCAATCCCGGCTTGCGGAACACCTTCAATATCTCTGGCACAGATGGCCCGGACAGGATCCGGATCGCCGGCTCGGCGGCCAAGGGCGTTTCGGTGAGCGGAGCCGGGTCCGGGGCAGTACTGGTCACCGGCGCGCAGTTTTTCGGGGTGAGCGGAAATGCCGGCGATGACGTCATCGACGCCGGCGGCCTGCCCGCCGGCACGGTCGAGACTCTCATCGAGAGCGGCGATGCCAGTCCGATTCTGACCCCCGGAGGAAACGATATCTTGGTCGGTTCGCCGGGCAACGACGAGCTGTTCGGTGGCGTCGGTGACGATCGGCTCGAGGGCCGGGGCGGCAACGACATCCTCGATGGCGGTGCCGGAAACAACGTCATCATCCCCTGAGGTATCCGCGCGACAACGCTGAGCCGGTTCCTTGGGGACCGGCTCAGCCGGGTGACGGACTCGAAGAACGCGGGCGCGACCCGGACCGTCGGCCAATGCCAAGAACGACTGCACCCCCGGCTGCAGGACACGGCCCGTCGCCGCCTCGTCGGCGACGCCGAGCAGTGCGACCGGCAAGCGGAATGCGTTACCTGGCTCGACGTAAGGCAGACCCGTGATTTCGCGCAGGACCACACTTCGCGACCCGGCCGGCCGCGTCCGGATCGCCGGCTGGAGATCGAACTGCCGCCGCCACCGGCCGTGGACGACGTCCCTCGGCGGACTGAGCGAAGGCCGAGTCCTTGACACAGCAGCAGGTGCACACAGTCGCAGCATCACTCGAATGCCGGTTAACGCGGTGAAACGTCCCGGCGAGTCAGAGGTGGATGCCCGGCAAGGGGGGGCGGGAGAGGGTCGGCGACGTCACCGTGACCTGATGATCGGACGCTGGGCGCAAGGGCCCTCGCTGCGTCACGTGGTCCTCGGTCACCTGCTCCGGAAACTCCTGTTTGTCGGTGTCAAAAGGCTGCGCGTTTTCGCGCTTCGACGACTACAAGGCGGTTTCAGTCATGCCCATGAATCGACCCGTTCCCTTCGCGCTCGGTGACGCTCGCGCCGCACACGATCGCGTTTACGAGACCGAGGTCCACGACGGCACGGCGTGGGTGCCCGATGGTCAGCTCGTCGTGCTGCCGGACATGGTGATGCACCGGGGAAAACACGTGCACACCGTCGACTACCACGGCGCCAACCACGCGCTGCTGATCCAGGGCAAGGAGGGCGACCCCACGTTTCAGGCCCGGCTCAACCTGACCGACTGCGGGACAGCCTTGGTCGGAACGATTTCCACCGGTGGCGACGCGCCGCAAGCTGTGCGAGGGGTGGGATTGGAACAGGTCTACCACACCCAGCGGCGACTCAAGAAAGCTGCTGCCGCGCCGTTCAAGCCGTGGGAAAGGTCGACCGCGGCAAGGGCGAGACCACGCTGGAGATGGTCCCGCAGTTCGAACCACCCTTCCAGCAGGACGCGTTCACGATCCTGCCGGCCTCGGGAAACCACTCGTTCACCGGTGTCTCGACCGACAACGACGACAACGAGTACGACTGGCGTGGCAGCACGAAGACGGCGCCCGCGCTGGCCGCGGCCCGCGCCGCTCGTGCCGGCCGTGCGAGTGTCCTCGCCGCCGCGGCGCCCACCGCCACGATGTCCCTGCAGGACCTGGACAACGTCTCGTCGATCCAGATCGTCACCGATGCCAAGGGCAACCAGGTCACCGTCGATTTCGCCCAGATCACGTGTGGCGGCTACTTCAACAAGTGTCTCGTCAACGCGCTGGACGCCCAGTGGATCGAGGGCATCTACGGTCACCCCTACTCCCTGCCCGAGGGCGCGGAAGCCGTGTTCACCACCTCCAAGCAGTTCTTCCACGACCACGCCGTCCTCGGCACGGGCCAGATGCTCTACGACAACCTCGGCGCCGACTCGCAGTACAAGGATCTGCTGCGCGGGATGAACACCCACGTCATGCACACCGCCTGGGAGAACATGGGCAAGAGCAAGACGGTCGGTCCGCAGTACCAGGAGGCGAGCAACGCCTTGTACATCCAGGGCTATCGCGACGGCGTCGCGCAGATGAAGCCGTACCTGGACGACCCCGGGAAATGGGCGGCGGCCTACTACGACTGGCTGACCGACACCGCCAACCTGCTCACCTGGCAGATCCAGATCGCCAGCGCGACCACACCGATCTTGTCCGCGGAGGTACCCGGCGCGGTGAACGGCACCGCGCAGGCGCTGCAGTCGGCGCCACTGCGCGACCCGTTCGGAACGGTGGTCGGCGTCATCCGGTTCGACACCCGACGGCTGGGCCGGGACATCGCGGCTCAGGAGCTCGGCGTCAGCGGACTCTGGACGGAGGAAGCGGCCCAGGCCTACGCCAACGCCCTCGGCGTCGCGATGATCAAACCCATCTTGTCGAGACTGACGCAGGCGAGACCTGCGACCACCGACGGTTGATCGCCGCATTCACGCCTGTCCGGACTCGGTGGTGACGACACGCTGGTGGTCACCGTCTCCCTGGCACAACTCGATGTCGGTTACCAGCGGAGGTTCAACGGCGGTGTGGTGTTTGCGGTCGCGGGCACAGTGGACTGGGCGACCGCGGCGCAGCTGGCCGACGCGGTGTTCACGGCAGCGCCGGCCGTGCTGGTGGTCGATTTCGGCGGCTTGGCCGAGTTCAGCGTTAATTTCGACGCCGAGAACGTCGAAAGCGCTCTTACCACCGGCCGTCGATTCTGCCATCGCGGCCAATGTTTCGAGAGCGTCAATTCCGCCGAGTTCAGCGCCGGCGCCTCCAAGCGGTGTAAGGACGTCGCAGATGCCGTCACATGCGGCGGTGAGCAAGGAAGCAGCCACTGGCCTTCGACCGGTTCTGGCACAACCTCGTCCACGCTGTCGGCCGCACCGGCCTGCGCTACGACCGCGACCCGCATCAAGCCCAGTACTGCGGCGCCGGAGATGCATGACCAGCGTCGGCAGCCGACGGAGGTCGACAACTCATGGGGAATGGGTTCATCACGGTCCGCCCTAGTCTCACACCAGTTTCTACTGGGGCACAGCTGGGCCTATCGTCGCAGGTCAGGGCCATGATCGACTCTCACTGGCAGTGAGGGGGTCAGGGGTTCGATCCAGCACTCCTGGTGGAACGTGACTGGAGCACCGCCCGGGCCATCCTCCGTTGTCGAGGTGATGGCCGCCCCGGCGGGCCTGGGCGATCGACGGCACTGCCCGCGATCAGCCAGGTCTTGCGACTGTGCCGCAGCCTCTAGATCGCCCATGAGCGGCGAGGCATGCCGGATTCGAAGGCTTCTGTGGCACGACCGGACAGGAACCGCCCGAACCGGACTTCGGGGCCGCTCACCAGGGTTGATCCTTGTGTCGGGTCGGTCCTACTCTTCAGCGTCGATGATTGCCTAGGAGGGCCGATGCGAGGCGTCAACCGTAGGCGTGGTCACTTGGTGATCATCTCCTGTGCACTGTCCGCCGGGCTGCTCGCCGCCGCGAGTCCGGCTGCGGATGCGGCGCCGGCACAAGCGCCTCGATACTCCCCCGGTGCGCCGGGCGCTGGGGATCCGTACTTTCCCGACATGGGCAACGGCGGTTATGACGTCAGCCACTACGACATCCGGTTGGCCTTCAGCCCCGAAACCGAAGCGATCGACGCGACCACGACGATTCTCGCCACGGCCACGCAGGACCTCTCCCGCTTCGACCTGGATTTCCGGGGGCCGCTGAAGATCAGCCGGCTCTCGGTGAACGGCCTGGACGCCACCTTCACCCGCAGCGGTGCCCAGGAGCTGGTGATCACCCCGCCGCACGGGCTGCGGAAGGGCAGTGCGTTCGTCGTCTCGGTGTCCTACGCCGGCGTCCCGCAGAAGATCGACGACCCCGCGCTGGGCGTCTCCGGCTGGGTCGCCACCAAGGACGGCGCGGTCGCGCTCAACCAGCCGATCGGCGCGGCGACCTACTACCCGGTGAACGACACCACCGACGACAAAGCGACCTACACCCAGACCATCACCGTGCCGGCCGGGCTCACCGTGCTGGCCAACGGCGAACCCGGGCCCACCACCACGCACGATCACCGGACCACCTTCCGCTGGTCCATGAACCGGCCGATGTCCAGCGAGCTGAGCATGCTCGCGATCGGCGACTACGACGTCACCCGCGGCAAGACGGCCGGCGGCCTGCCGGACATCACCGCGATCGGCAAGTCGATCGACACCCAGCCCGGTCAGGGCGAGGTGTTCAACCGGACCACGGCGCAGGTCGTCCAATGGGAATCCTCGATGTACGGGCCGTACCCGTTCGACTCGACCGGCGGCATCCTCGCCGACGTCGGCGTCGACTACGCCCTCGAGACCCAGAGCCGCCCGGTCTACGACCAGAGCACCAGCGACGTCGACGGCGATCTGCTCGCCCACGAACTCGGCCACCAGTGGTTCGGCGACAGCCTCACTCCGGTGCATTGGTCGGACATCTGGCTCAACGAAGGCTTCGCGACCTACTCGGAATGGCTCTACCAGGAGAAATTCAACAACGTTCCCGTGCAACAGACCTTCGCGAAGGCATACGCCGACGAGAAGGACTGGAGCGGCGAAGTCGCCGACCCCGGACGTGATCACATCTTCGACGATCTGGTCTACAACCGCGGCGCGATGGCACTGCAGGCACTGCGCGTGAAGATCGGCGACCGCGCCTTCTTCCAGGTGCTCACGCAGTGGCCGACGGCGCACCGGTACGGCACGGTCTCGACGCGGCAATTCATCCAGTTCGTCGAGCGACAGACCCACCGCGACCTCGACTCGTTCTTCCGCACCTGGCTCTACCAGCCGGGTAAGCCGACGCTCTGACGAGCCGCCCGCCTCCGGCCGTCGGGTCAGGCTCCGACCGTCATGCGGTTCCGGGACCTGCTCGCCGAGTACCCCGAGAGCCGGGAAGCCTTGTTCGCCTATGCCTGCGCGCTCGACTACGCCGGGCATGAGTCCGACGCCGCGTCGGCCTACGAGCGGGCCTTCGCCGCGGGCCTCGACGGTGACGATCTCCGCCGCGAGCTGCTTCAGTACGGCAGCACTCTGCGCAACCTCGAGCGCGTCGACGAAGCCGTCGCCGCGCTCGAGAAAGCCGACGAGATGTTCCCCGGGCACGACTCGGTGAAGGTGTTCAAGGCACTCGCCCTCACCAGCGCCGGACGCAGCCGCGAAGCTGTCGCCGGCCTGATCGACCTGGCCCTCGATCGCATCGACAGCGACGACCTCCAGCGTTACCGATGGGCTGCGCAACTACGCCGCGGACCTGGCCACATGACGCGGCGGACCGGCCGGCCAGGGTGGTCGGGCAGGCGCGTCGAGGTCACCACACGTGGGGAATGAGCCGGGCCCGGCTCGCCGCGAACCGCCGGTAGCGGTCGCCCAGCGCTTGCTCCAGGGCGTGCTCCTCGATGCGCAGGCGGTAGATCAGGGCGATCAGCACCACGGCGACCGCGCCCGCCGCGCTCACCCAGTTGTCCGCGATCAGGCCGCCGCCGGTGAAGGTGAACAGCAGGCCGGTGTAGCTCGGGTGGCGCAGGAGCCGGTAGGGGCCGTGGTCCACGACGGGCTGGTCTTCGCTGGTCTGGACCGTCACGGTGAAGTACTTTCCCAGGCTGGCGAAGGACCACCAGCGCAGCAGCAGGCCGAGCCATCCGAGCACGATCCCGAGCGCGAACAGCCAGCCGCCTCCGCCGATGCGGGCGGCCGGGACGACGGCCCGGCCGACCGGCCACAGCAGGATCGCACCGAAGAACATCGCCCTGAAGACGATCTCCGCGCGCACATCGACGAGTTTTGCGCCGCGGCGCGTACGGAACGCCTGGACGAGTTCGCCCGCCACGAAGGCGCCGACGCTGCCGACCAGGACGACACTGGCCACGTTCGGCAGCTCTCCCCAAGGCGCGAGCACACCGCCATTATCACCCCGGGAGCACGCCGCCCCACTCAACGATATGCGCGTGTGACGCCTCGAGCGCAGACTGCCGGGATGGACATCGGAGACGTCGGCGCGCGGTTGGTGGATCGGTTCGGTCCTGAGGCCGAGGGGTGGCTCGGCCAGGTGCCGGAACTCGCCGCGCGGCTGGCCTCCCGATGGGGAGCCGTGCTCGGTGAGGTGTTCCGGAGCGGGGCGTCCTCGGTTGTCCTGCGGTGTCGATGGCGGGACGGGACGCCGGCGGTGCTCAAGCTCAGTCCGGATCGGGCGCTGCTGACCAGGCAAGTGGAGATGCTGCGCTTGTTCGCGCCGTCGGGTCGGGTGCCGGCCGTGTTGGCTGCGGACGCGGACGCCGGGGCGATGGTGCTGGAGGAGGTTCTGCCCGGCACCGAGGCCGAGGACCTGCCGCCGGAGTCGTTGCCGCAGCGGTGGGGAGAGTTGCTTGCCGCGCTGCATGCTGTGCCGCCGCCCGTGCGCTGGCCCTGGGAGCTGCGCGGCCGGTGTGACGAGGCCTTCGCCCGGATCGGGCGGCGGTTGTCCGATCCGGTGATCGGCGCGCGGATCAGGCCGGACGCGTGGCAGCGGGCGATGCGGCGCTGTGAGGCGTTGCTCGACACTCAGGCCAGAATCGTGTTGCTGCACGGTGATCTGCACCTCGGCAACGTCCTCGACGGCGGTCCGGCCCGGGGTCTGGTCGCGATCGATCCGAAGGCGTGCTGGGGTGATCCGTGCTTCGACGCCGTCGACTTCGTGGTGGCCGGTGCGGGGCAGGACGGTGTCGAGGCGCGGTGTCAGCGGGTGGCGACGTCGTGTGGGCTCGACGGGGACCGGCTGTACGCCTGGAGCCGGGTGATCGCGCCGATGGTGGCCGTCGCGCACCTCACCTATGGCGCTCCGGAACCAGTGCTCGACGAACTGCTCGCCCTGAGTGCCTGAAGGAGATGTCCGGCGAGGACCTTCACCGACGTCGCGACGGCAGTGCCCCCGCTCGACGTCCTGACGCCGTTACGAGCAGGCCCGTTCGAGCCACACCGAGTCCGGGCCGCCATTTGTGTCGGGCTCTCGTTTCAGGTGCGTGAATCCGTGGTGGGCGTAGAACTTCGCCGCTCGGTCGTTGCCCTCGATGTGCGCCAGCCGCACCGCTCGGTGGTGGCCCTTCGCGGTGTCGATCACCTTGCGCAGCAACGCCGTTCCGGCGCCCGAGCCCTGTGCTTCCGGGACGACGTAGAGCTTCCACACGATCAGCACGTCCTCGACCGGGCCGAAGCTGGTCATGCCGATGATCTCGCCCGTGGTGTCTTCCGCGACCAGCGTGCGCTCGAGCGCTTGGCGGAGGAGGTCACCGGACCACCAACGGGCCAATCCGTCTGCGACGTATTCCTTGCCCGCCAAGGGTTCGTACGTGGGCGGCCAGGTCCGGTGGCCCACTTCCGCGATGGCGGGCAGGTCGCCCTCGACGGCTGCTCGGATGCGCACTTTCTTCTCCTCACGCGTGATAACTGCCGATGTTCGCGGACCCCAGTGTGGTCAGCGGGCCCGGGACGCCGTTCAGCAGCCGGACGAGGTCGGTGCCGCCCAGGTGGTGCGCGACCTTCCACGAGTATGCCGGATCGCCGACGACGTGCCCGAACGCCAGCGCGTCCGCCTGCCCGCTCCCGAAATCCAGCGCGGCGAGCACCGAGGAGAGCAGCACGTTCCGCGCGTTCTCCAGCCACTTTCCGACGTCGTGGTGGCCGAGGACCCGCTCGGTCGCTTCGCGTACCTCGGCTTCGCGGTCGGTGGGGAAGCTCAGTTCGAGCCACGCCCGTGCTTGGCCAGGACGGCGCTGGACGCTGGTGCGCAGGCCGTAGCTGATCCCGAGGTCGTCGCGAAGTGCCTGGTACAGCGGGGCGAACGGCGCGCCGGCGACGCCGAAGAGGAACAGCTCCGCCGCCGCGGCTTGTTCGGGGTCCAGTGGCGGCAGGTCCCAGTACACGGCGTACCAGGTCTGCCGGCCGCTGCCGGCTCGGTGCGTTTCGCCGGCTCGCCTCGGCGACGTGAGGTCTGCCGGTGGTTCGCGGCTCGTGGCGGGCTCGGCGGGGCCGTCGAGGTCGGCGAGGATCGTGAGGTGCGTTTCGAGCGGGCCTTCCGGCCGGACGAAAAGGTCTTCGCCGGCGGCGAGTCTTCGGGCGGCGAGCCGCGGATCGGCGGTGCGTCCGGCGTCGGCGACGTCCAGGTCCGCCCACGTCAAGGGCGTGCCGCCGAGAAACCCGAGCAGCTCGCCGAGACGGTCTTCGGTCACCGTGAACGACAACGCCGGCTTCCCGGCGAGCACCTTCGTGCCCACCCCGGCGCCGGTGCTCGCGGCGACGCCCCGCCACTCCGGACGCACGGCGACCGCCCGCTTCCACGCCTCGGCGACCTTCGCGGACGCGCCGGTCGTGGCCAGCGTCCACCGGACGTGCGCCAGGCCGGACGCGATCCCGGACCGGTACACGTCCGCCGGCAGCCGCGTCGAGCCGCCGACCGCGATCCGCACGGGCAGGCACTCCAGGACGGCGGTCACAGCACGATCTCCCGGCCGCCGTGCGCGGCCAGTTCCACCGCGGCCTTCGTCACCCGGTCACTGTCCACATCGGACAGCTCGGCGAGGTAGCCGTCGACGGACGCGCCCGCGAACATCCGCAGCCAGGTGGCCGCGCGCGTGCGCGGCACCGGGCGGTCGAACCGCTTGAGCGCCCCGGTGCGCACCCACCGCGCGGCAGCCGCCACCACCGCCGGATCGAGCCCGTCGGCCAGGGTCCCGAGCGCCGAAGCCAGCGCGTCCGGCAGCCACTCCGTCTCCCCGGTCGCCTCGAGGGTCAGGCACGTCGGCGAGCGGTCCTCGTTCGGGTCGCCGCTGATCCCGGCCCGCGCCGTCACGTTCGTCCCCGCGGGCGCGCGGCGGCCGACCAGCGATCGGCCGCCACCCTGTCCCAGCAGCGCGGCCACGACCTGGGCGACCGCGAGATCGGTCAGCCACCGCCCGGTCCGGACCACCGGGAAGCACACCGCGCGGGCGTGCGGCGAGTCGTCGGCGCGCTCGATCCGGATCACCCGCGGGCCGCCCAGGTCGTGCGGCCGCGGCGCGTCGGGCACCGCGTTCCCGTCGAGCACGTCGAGCAACGGCGAGAGCCGCTCCGCCACCTCGTCCGGCCCGAGCGGCCCGACGCTCGCGACCTGGGCGACCGCTGGGTCGAGGAAGAACCGGAACCACCGGTCGAGGCCGGCGGGCGTCAGTTCCCGAAGGGCCGGGTTGTCGACAAAACCACTGTGCGCGTTGACCTCGTCGTCGAACAGCGCCGCCCGGTTGTACTGCACGCTGAAGCCGCGCTGCGGGTGCCGCAGCACCTTGCTCGCCACCTCCTGCGCGATCACGTCGAGTTCGCGCCGCACCGCGGCCGGCTCGTGCGCGGGATCGACGAGCTGCCGCCGCGCGATCCGCGCCCAGCGGCCGAGCCCGGCCGGCGGCACGCTCACCCAGAACTGGACGTAGTCCGCTCCGGTGTAGGCGTTGCAGATCGCGCCGGCGGTGCGCAGCGACGCGAAGAACTGTCCCGACCCGGCGTCGCCACGGCAGTGGAACACGTGCTCCACCAGGTGCGCCGCGCCGGGTAGCGGCTCGTCGCGCTGACCGCGTCCGAACGTGAGGCAGACCGTCTGCAGTGCGCGGCCCCGTTGCCGCTCGGCGAGCATCATCGGACCGCGGCCGCCACGGCGGCGGGCGGGGCGGGGGCCACCGGGGCGGGTGGCGGGCGGACCATGGTGCACGCGGCGGCGGCCACCGCCCCGCACGCCGCCGTCACCAGCCACACCACCGTCCCGCCGCGGGCGGTCAGCGACAGCATGACCACCGGCCAGAGCAGCCCGGCGGCGGCCCAGCCGAGCTGGTAGGCCGCCATGTACTGGGCCAGCCGGGCGGCCGGCGCGATCCGGGCCACGAAGTCGTTCATCACCGACGTGCTCAGCAGCTCACCGGCGGTCAGCCCGACCATGCCGAACACCGCGCACACCGCGGTTCCCCAGGCCGGCAACAGGAAGCCGACGCCCAGTACGGCGGCGCCGGCCGCGATCGACAGCGCCGCGGCGATCATGACCGTCCGGTGCTGGTACCGCTCCAGCCGCCGCGACACCACAGGCAGCAGCAGCACGAGGAGCACGACGTTGAGCGCGATCAGCGCTCCGGCCAGCCCGGCCCCCCATTGTCCTTTTTGGACCAGGGACAGCGTGAGCACGGACGGCATCGCCAGCAACGGCACCACCAGCAGCACCGAGGCGATCAGGAAAACACTGAACCTGACGTCCGCGTAGACGGCCAGCGCGCGGGCCGGCCGTTCGGCGCCGGCGACCCGCGGCGCGGTGCGCACCCCGCGCAGCAGCACCGCCGCGACCAGGAACGACACGGCGTTCAGCGCCATGAACACGGTCAGCCCGCCGTTCCCGGCGAACCCGACCGAAATGCCGCCGACCAGCGCGCCGAACCCCATGGCGGCGTTGCGGATGCTGCCTTCCAGCGCGTACCACCGGCGCCGCTGGTCCCCGGTGATGTCGGCGACGAAAGTCGAGTTGCTGGCCCAGAACGCGTTGTCGCCCGCGGTCGAGAGCAGCAGGACGACCAACGCGAGCAGCCGGCTGGTCGCGAACAGGGCCCCGACCGCGGCGAACGCCCGCGCGTAGTTGATGACCACGAGACAGCGTGCCGAGCCGAACCGCCCGACGAACCGGCTGGCCAGGGTCCCGGCCGGCAGGGCCAGGATCGCGGCCAGCGTCATCAGCACGCCGACCGCGGGCTGGGAAAGCCCGGCCCGGAAGACGAAGTACAGCGGGATGAACGGCACCAGGGCCCCGCCGGCGACGGAGTCGATGGCGACCGAGGCGAGCACGGACCGGCCACGCGGGATCCGGGCGAGGTCGAGCTGCGTCCAGCGGGCGAACATCCTGCCTCCTCAGTAGTGCGCGAGCGGAAAGCGGTTCAGCCCGGACTCCGGCAGCGGCGTCTCGCGCCAGCCGAGCGTGACGGCGGCCCGGCTCACCCGCTCGCCGCCCCACTGCGGGAACGCCGCCGGGAAGTTCGGCACCAGGCCGGGGCTGAGCACGCGCACCGCCGAGAACCCGGCCTCGGCGATGTCCGGCGTGGTCAGGTCGACGGCGATCGGTTCTTCGCCGAATTCCGCTTGCAGGGCCCCGGCGATCCGCCCGATCTGCGCGTCCGCGGTCTCCGGCGCACCCGCCGGCTCGGCCGGGCGGAGACCGGCGGGGACGTCGAGCGTCCACGTCGAGACCCGCGCGGCCGCCCGCGGGTCCAGGTAGATCTGCAGCTGGCAGGACAGGTCCTTGACGTCGCGGAAGTCGGCCCGGTACGAGTCCAGGTACCGCGAATCCGCCCGGAACGGCTTGAGGTTCCGTTGCGCGGAAAGGACGTTCGCCTGCGCGCTGCCCGGCCGCGCCCCGCCCATCGTCAGCCCGGTCCACTGGAGACCGACGCCTTCGGCAAGCGCTTTCCGGCCCGCTTCGGCGAAGCCGGGCCGGGTCGCGAACCCGATGGCCAGGAAGTCCGACCGGACGTCCTGCACGCAGGCGGCGACGGTGGCCATGCCGTACCGGCCGGAGATCGGGATGATCGACGTCCGGAACCGGTCGCCGAGCTCGGCGGCGAGTTCCGGCGCGAACGCCGCGAGCGGAACCCGCGGCAGCACCGGCGTGTTCGCCCACCAGACCATGGACGCGTCGCGCTCGATCGTCTCGCACAGGCCGTTCGCGACGGCGTCCGCCCAGGTGCGGCCGCCCGCGATGCCGGACAGGTTCGGGTAGAGGTGCCGCTGTTCGCCTTCCGGCCGCACGGAGTTCCACGACACGTACACCCAGCACGCCGGGACCCACCGCTCGGCGCCGCTCACCAGCCCGCGGCCCGGAACCCACGCCACGGTCGTGTCTTCGGCCAGCGGCGCGAACGGGAACCCGCGCTCCGCGTGCTGGTCCGCCGAGTACCCGACGAGGCTGTCCGGCGCCACTGCGGCGAGCCCTCGCCGCGTCAGCTCGGTGTAGCTCGCCGACACCATCGGCGTCCGCGGCGACACCCAGTTCGCGCAGTAGCGCTCGATCAGCTCGCCGATCGCCGGGCCTTCGGCGGCCGCGGCGCTTTCCCAGCTGGAGCCGAACGCGGTCAGGTCATTGGGAAAGTCCATCACCCGGCGCATGTCGGCCGCGCGGGCCACCGCGATGTGCAGTGAACGCGGGAAGTGCGCCGGTGTCGGCTGCACCTTCACCGACCGGATCACCCCGGCTTCGGGATCGCGCAGGTGCCACGCGTCGGTGCGGCGCACCGCGCGACGGCGGTCGCCCTGGTCGGGCAGGGCGATGATGCCGTGGTGCTCGACGCTCAGGTGCGCGCAGTCCAGCACCAGCTCGGCCGACTGGATCTCGGCGCGGGCGGCCCCGGCGAGCCAGCGCTCGGCCTGCACGGCCAGCGTCGCGCCGGCCCAGCGCAGTTCCGCGGGCCGCAGCGAATCCGGCTCGGCCGCCGGCGGCTCCTGGTGCTCGGCCAGGAACATCGCCGGGGACGCCGCGGCGGCCTCCCGGCGGCGGTAGACGTCCGACATGGTCGCGCCGACACCGGGTTTGATCACCGGCCCGGCGAAGATCTTGTGGTCGAGCAGCCGGACGACCAGCCGCAGCGCGTCGAGCCGTTCGAGCTCGTCGTCCAGCGCGATCACGGCCTTCGCCGGCGCGTGGCTGAACACCGGGCAGACGACCAGGCGCGGCCCGAGGTCGTCGAGCGCCTGGCCGGCGGCGGTGAGGAGGCCGTCCTCGGCGCACACGCGGGCCTCGGTGCGCAGGCCGGCGGCCTGCCAGGCCTCGGCCAGCGCCGTCACGGGCCCGGCGGGGCCGAGCCAGAGGAACCGGTAGTCGTGGAGCCGCTGCGTGCGCAGCGCTTGCGGGAGCAGCCGGTACCAGGACCGGTCCCGGGTGTCGGCGACCGGCTGGACGCAGCCGTCGCGGGTCAGCGCGTCCCAGACCTCGGCGAACCCACCGGGATCGGGGGCCGCGGCCAGCAGTTCCTCTTCGGTGCGGGTGCCGTCCAGGAGCGCGAGCCAGCTCCGCATCCGTTCGGCCGCGACGCGGACGCGAAGAACGGTCCGGCTCGGGGGCACCAGGAGGCAGCGGTCCGGCCCCTCGGCGACGACCCGGACGTGCCCGGCGATCCATTCAGCTGACATCTGCTTCCTCCACGCCGCTGCACGCGTTACCCTGGACGTGCCGGTTGGCCCCCGGGGTGTGCTAAGGACGCACCCCGAGGGCCAATCCGATCATCGTGCGGTCAGTCCTCGTCCCAGCTGAACTCGATTTCCGGGGCGACGTTGTTGTTCGCCAGGATTGCGAGCTCGTTCTCGTTTTCGAAGGACTCGAAGATCTCCAGCATGTGCGGGTGCTTCCTTTCCTCGATCGATTACCGGACCGCGCCCGGCGGCGAGGCTGCGTCGGCGTGGCCCACCCTCGGGTGCGACTCACAGCCGGTCATGTGCGTTCCTCATACCTTCGCCGTGCGTGTTTCCATGGTGCCGATCCGGCACAACGCAGACGTCTCCCCGATTGCGGCCCGCGGATGCACACCTCGGTGCGCGGGACAGGACCGCCGTCAACGGACCTCGGACGCGCGGCTCTAGCGCCGGGCCTGCTCCACGTTCGCCTGGTGGGGGCCGGCGAGCCAGTCCTGCTCGAGGCGCGCGTCGGCCGGTTCTTCGCCTCGCCGCAGCGCTCCGAGGTAGGCGCGGTCGGCGGCGAAACGGGCCGCCACCTCGGATCCTTCGGCCACGGCGCCGTGGCCGGGGATCACGACATCGACGTGCTCGGCTGCCTCGGCCAGGCGGTCGAGGGCCGTCTCGTAGGCGCTCAGCTGACCGGGGCGGCGCGGGTCGAGCAGCGGGATCAGGACGTCGGACAGCATGTCGCCGGCGAGCAGGACACCCCGGTCCGCGAGGAGGATCGCGGCGTGGCCGACGGCGTGCGCCTGGTGCTCGACGATCTCGCCCGGCACCCCTCCGCCGTCCGCGGGCAGCGGGGTGAGGAGTGCGACCAGCTCGAGCGGGATGCCCGTCGCGCTCTCCGCAGCCATCTTCTGCGCCCGCTCCCGGGCTTCACCGGCGAGCTGCGCGCAGGCGGCGGTGGCGTAGCGCGGCACGTCGCCGAACCGGGCGTGCCACAGCAGGTGGTCCCAGTGCGGGTGGGTGGCGAACCCGGCGACCACCGGAATGCCGAGCCGGTCCACGTCGTCGGCGAGCTGGTTCAGATCGGCGCCGTCGATGCCGGGATCGACCACGGTCAACCCCGCGTCGCCGCGCACCACGACGGCGTTGCTCCAGACCCACTCGCTCTGCCGGACCCAGACCCCGTCGGCCACCTGCTTCAGCATCGGGTCACTCTGTCAGCTGGTCCCGCCCGGCGCGAGGGCTACCGCAACTGGTCGCGACGGCGGGTCAGGTAGGCGATTTCCGCGGTGTTGCCCGCCAGCTCGATGGCCTTGTCGTACGCCGCGCGTGATTCCCGGCTCCGGCCCAGCCGGCGCAGCAGGTCGGCGCGGGTCACGTGGTAGGCGTGGTACCCGGCCAGCTTGTCCGCGAGCCGGTCGACGGCGGCCAGCGCCACGTCCGGGCCGTCCAGTTCGGCGACCGCGATGGCCCGGTTGAGGGCGACGATCGGCGACGGGTCGAGCCGGACGAGCCGGTCGTAGAGGGCGACGACCTGCGACCAGTCGGTGTCGCGGATGTCGCGGGCGGAGGTGTGCACGGCGTTGATCGCCGCGAGGATCTGGTAGCGCCCCGGCGCCACGCCGGCGGCGGCCGCGGCGAGGCGCTCGCGCACCAGCCGGTGCCCCTCGGCGATCAGCGCCGCGTCCCAGGCCCCGCGGTCCTGCTCGGCGAGCGCGACCAGTTCGCCGCCGGCCGAGATCCGGGCGGGGCCGCGGGCCTCGATGAGCAGCATCAGCGCCAGCAGCCCGGCGACCTCGCCGTCGTCGGGCAGCAGGGCCCGGATCAGGCGGGTGAGCCGGATCGCCTCGGCCGTCAGGTCCCGGCGGACCGGATCGGTGTCCGGGCCCGTCGCCAGGTAACCCTCGTTGAACACGAGGAAGAGGACGGCGAGCACGCCGGTGACGCGGGCCGGGAGGTCCTCGGCGGACGGCATCCGGTAAGGGATGCGGGCCGCCTTGATCTTGGCCTTCGCGCGGGTGATCCGCTGCCCCATGGTGCTCTCGGCGACCAGGAAGGCGCGGGCGATCTCGGGCATGGTCAGCCCGCCGACCAGCCGCAGGGTCAGCGCCAGGCGGGCGTCCATCGCGAGCGCCGGGTGACAGCAGGTGAAGATCAGCCGGAGCCGGTCGTCGTCGAGGACGCCGAGAGGCTCGGGCGGGTCGTCGTCGTACCGCATCTGTGCCTCCTTCTGGGCCTCCCCGTGCTTGTCGTCGCGCTTGTTCTCGCGCCGGATCCGGTCGATGGCCTTGCGGGTGGCGGTGGTGGTCAGCCAGGCGCCGGGGTTGGGCGGCACGCCGTCGGCCGGCCACCGCTCGACCGCGGTCGCGAACGCCTCGGCGGCCGCCTCCTCGGCGACGTCGAGGTCACCGAACCGCCGGGTCAGCGCGGCGACCACCCGGGCCCACTCCTCGCGGTGCACCCGGATGACCGCGTCGTCGACGTCGTCGGTGCCCGTCATCGGAACGGCCGCACCTCGATCTTCCGATCGCAGACCTTCGACGCCTCGGTGGCGAGCTTGAGCGCCACGTCCAGGTCGGGGGCCTCCCAGACCCAGACGCCGGCGAGGTACTCCTTGGACTCGACGAAGGGGCCGTCGGTGACCACCGCCTGCCCGCCCCGGTTGTCGATGACCGTGGCCGTGCCGGTGTCCGCGAGCCCGCCCGCGAAAACCCAGTAGCCCTCGGCGATCAGCCGTTCGTTGAACTCGCTGATGGCCGGCTGCCGGTCCGTGCTGCCGGGGTCGTCCTTGTCGTCGATGACGGAAACCAGGTACTGCATCCGAAGATCCTCTCCTGCGGGTCGAGACGGTGGGTGTGCTTCAGGCCATCGCGTACTGCGGGCGCCCGGCCGGCCGGTAGACCTGGATCGTCACGCCCTTCGAGTCGGCTCGCGACTCGACGAGGTCGAGCGCGAGGTCCGGACCGGCGTCCGGGAACAACCGCGCGCCCTGGCCGAGCACGACCGGGACCACGAGCAGGATCATCTCGTCGACCAGACCGCGCTCCAGCAGCCACCGGGTCAGGGTGCCGCTGCCGTGCACCTGCAGCTCACCGCCCGGCCGGGCCTTCAGGTCCGCGACCGCGGCCGCGAGGTCGCCGGAAAGGACGGTCGTGTCCGCCCAGCCCGGCGCGGTGAGCGTCGTCGAGGCGACGTACTTGGGGGCCGCGTTCAACGCCACGCCGACGGGGTGCGAGCGCATCCGGTCGATCGATCCCCAGGACCCGGCGAACAGTTCGTAGGTCCGCCGGCCGAACAGGTACGCGCCGGCACGCTGGTAGGTCCGCGTGATGAACGCCCTGGTCTCGTCGTCACCCGCGCCCTTGGCCCAGCCGCCGCGCTCGAACCCGTTCCGGCGGTCCTCCTCCGACGCGCCGCCGTTGCCCTGGGTGACTCCGTCGAGGGTGACCTGGGTGATGGTCGTCAGCTTCATGATCGCGGTTCCTTCGCCTCGGCGCCGGCCCGGCGCGGGCGGCCTCACCCCTGCTACGAACACCACCGCCCCGATCCGACACCGCCGCCGGGAATTTGTCCGAAGAATTTTCGGGCACCCCGTCCGCCGGTAAGCTCGCTGGTCAGCAGGGGTGTCCGCGCCGGCCGCCGGAGTGCGTCGAAAGAATCTTCCGGGGCCGTGTCGATCCGCGCGCCGCTCGCTCGACCAGGGGGTGCGAAGGCCGGGAGGCGGCCCGCCGGACAAGGAGAAGCCGATGTCGAAGTACATGCTGATCATGCGGGGCACCGACGAGTCGAACGCGGCCATGATGGCCGACATCGACGAGATGATGGTCACCAGCCGCCGGTTCATCGAGGACCTGTTCAAGGCCGGCGTCTACGTCGCGGCCGAAGGGCTGGACGACCCGGGCAAGGGCGTCGTGGTCGACTTCGGCGGCGAGACGCCCGTGGTCACCGACGGGCCGTACGGGGAGACCAAGGAGCTCTTCGGGGGGTTCTTCCTGATCGACGTCGCCTCGAAGGAAGAGGCGGTCGAGTGGGCCAAGCGGGTCCCGGCGGCGCGCGGGGCCAAGGTCGAGGTGCGGCGGGTGCCCGGCGAGGACGAGGTCCCGGCGGAAAGCGGGACGTCCGCCGAGAGCACCGGCCGGCGCTGATGGGGACGGCCGACGTCGAAGCCGTCTGGCGGATCGAGTCGGCGCGGATCGTCGCCGCGCTGACCCGGTTCACCGGCGACTTCGGGCTGGCCGAGGACGCGGCCCAGGAAGCGGTGGCCGAGGCGCTGGTGTCGTGGCCGCGCGCCGCTCCGGCCGATCCGGCCGGCTGGCTGATGACCACGGCCCGGCGGCGGGCGATCGACGCGATCCGCCGCCGGGCGGCCCTCCGGGACCGCTACGCCCTGCTGGCGGACGACGACCGGATCGACGCCGAAGAAGCCGACCCCGACCGGATCGACGACGACGTCCTCGCGCTGATGTTCATCAGCTGCCACCCGGTGCTCTCCCCCGAGTCCCGGGTGGCGCTGACCCTGCGGGTGGTCGGCGGCCTGACCACCGAGGAGATCGCCCGCGCGTTCCTCGTCTCCGTGCCGGCCGTGCAGGCCCGGATCACCCGGGGCAAGAAGGCGATCGCGGCGGCCGGTGTGCCGTTCGAGGTGCCGACCGCCACCGAGCGCCGGGAGCGGCTGGGCGGCGTGCTCAGCGTCCTCTACGTGATCTTCACCGAGGGGTCGACGGCGACCTCGGGTGACCGGCTGGTGCGCCCCGACGTCGCGTACGAGGCGATCCGGCTGGCCCGCAAACTGGCCGCGGTGCTGCCGGACGAGCCGGAGGTGCACGGCCTGCTCGCGTTGTGCGAGCTGACCGCCGCGCGCTTCCCGGCCCGGACCGGCCCGGACGGTGCGCCGGTCCTGCTCGAAGACCAGGACCGGCGGCGGTGGGACTTCTCGGCGATCACCCGCGGGCTGGCCGCGCTGGCCAAGGCGTCGGCTCGCGGCCTCGGCCCCTACGGCCTGCAGGCCGCGATCGCCGCCACCCACGCGTCGGCGTCCTCGGTCGAGGCGACCGACTGGGACCGGATCGTGGTGCTCTACGAGGCGCTGGGCCGGGTCGCGCCCTCGCCGGTGGTCGAGCTCAACCGGGCCGTCGCCGTGGCGATGGCCTCGGGTCCGGAACCGGCCCTGGCCATCGTCGACGAGCTGGTCGCCACGGACCGGCTCCCGGGTTCGCACCTGGTCCCGACCGTGCGCGGTGAGCTGCTGGCCCGGCTCGGCCGGCGCCCGGAGGCGCGCGCCGAACTGGAGCTGGCTGCCCGGCTGTGCGCCAACCAGCGCGAACGCTCGGTACTGCTGCGCAAGGCGGCCACGCTGGGTTGACGGCTCCGGGCGGCCACACCGGGCACCCCGGCCGGCTTCCATCGACCGTGACGACGGTCACAGAAAGCCGTGTCGAGAACGCCTCGCCGGCTCCGTCCCAGGGGTACGAGCGGCCACGAGGGCCGCGTGACCCGGGAGGGGAATCATGACGATCCACCGGATGGACCACGTCGGCGTCGTCGTCGAGGATCTCGCGGCCGCTGTCGCGTTCTTCGTCGAACTGGGCCTGGAGCTGGAAGGCGAGACCACCGTCGAAGGCAAGTGGGCCGATCAGCTGATCGGGCTGGACGGCGTCCGCGCGGACATCGCCTTCCTGCGGACCCCGGACGGCCACAGCCGGGTCGAGGTGTCGGCGTTCCGTTCGCCGGTCTCCACCAGTCCCGCGCCGCGGGCGCCGGTGAACGTCCCGGGCATCCCCCGCTTCACGTTCGTGGTGGACGCGCTCGACGACGTCCTCGCCCGCCTGCGCCCCCACGGCGCCGAACTCGTCGGCGAGGTCGCGCGGTACGAGGACTACTGCCGGTACGGCTACGTCCGCGGGCCGGCGGGCGTCATCATCGGGCTGGTCGAGGAGCTGACGTAGGCCGGCGCGCCGTACCGTCCACACCAGACTCCCGCTCCGGAAAGGACCGTCCGTCATGGCTGTCGCCGACGACCTCGACCGCGCCACCGACTCTTCGTGGGACTGGGTCGCCGAGCAGACCCGCACGTACCTGGCCTCGGGCGGCACCGAGGGCCACGAGTCGAACGGCGTGTACACGCTCATCCTCGCCACGACCGGCCGCAAGACCGGCGAACCGCGCCGCACCTGCCTGATCTACGGCACCGCGGGGGACGACTTCGTCGTCGTCGCCTCCAAGGCCGGCGCCGACGAGGATCCGGCGTGGTTCAAGAACCTCGAAGCGGACCCGAGCGTCGGGGTGCAGGTCGGCACCCGCCGGTTCACCGCCCGCGCCCGGGTCGTGCCCGCGGCCGAGCGCCCGCCCCTGTGGGACCGGATGGCGCGCATCTTCCCGCTGTACGACGAATACGCGCGGAAGACCGACCGCGTGATCCCGATCGTCCTGCTCACCCCGCAGGACTGACCGGCTCGCGCGGCGTCCCGTCCGGGCCCTCAGCGTCGTGCAGCGTCCGCGCGGCGGCACACAGCGGTGACGGTCGCCGTGCTGGTCGGGGCGGTTCCGGCCGGCTGACGCGGTGGTGTCAGGGCTGTGTCAGGTGCGTGTCAGGGCGGCCCGTGATCGTGGCTTCACCAGCCCGCCACGAAAGGCACTTCGATGACCCGGACCCCAGGCCTGCCCATGGAACGCGACGCCGGCCCGTTCGACCCGCCCCGCGACATCACCCGGCTGCGGGAGACCCGGCCCGTCAGCCCGCTGCTCTTCCCCGACGGCCACGAAGGCTGGCTCGTCACCGGTTATGACGCCGTCCGCCAGGTCATGGCCGATACGCGCTTCAGCTCGCGGCAGGACATCGGTGTCCTGCACGTGCCGTACGAGACTCCCGGGATGCCCGTCGTCACCGAGCCCTCGCCGCAGCTGCCCGGGGTGTTCATCGCGATGGACCCACCCGACCACAGCCGGCTGCGGAAAAGGCTGACCGGCGCCTTCACCGTCAAGCGGATGAAGCAGCTCGAAGGGCACATCGTCGACGTCGTCGAGCGGCAGCTGGACGAGATGGCGAAGCTGACGCCGCCGATCGACCTCGTCCGGGAGTTCGCGCTGCCGGTGCCGTCGCTGGTGATCTGCGAACTGCTCGGCGTCCCCTACACCGACCGCGCGGACTTCCAGGCGAACTCCGCCCAGTTCATGGTCAAGGAGCAGCCGTTCGAGCAGAAGATGGGCGCCTACATCGCGCTCAACACCTACCTCGCCGAACTGGTCACGCGCAAACGGGCCGACCCCGGCGACGACATCCTGTCCGATCTGGCCGCCCAGGACGACCTCACCGTCGAGGAGCTGACCGGCGTCGCCTTCCTGCTGCTGCTCGCCGGCCACGAGACCACCGCCAACATGCTGTCGCTGGGCACGTTCGCGCTGCTGGAGCACCCCGGGCAGCGTGCGGCCCTGGCCGCCGACCCGGAGCTGCTGCCCGGGGCCGTCGAGGAGCTGCTGCGCTACCTGTCCGTCGCCGACATCTTCTTCCGCTACGCCACCGAGGACCTCGAGCTCGGCGGGGAGACCATCCCCGAGGGGGCGACGGTCGTCATCTCGCTGCTGGCGGCCAACCGCGACCCGAAGCGGTTCGAGCACCCCGACACCCTGGACGTCCACCGCACGGCCCGCGGGCACCTGTCCTTCGGCCACGGCGTCCACCAGTGCCTCGGCCAGCAGCTGGCCCGGATCGAGATGCGCGCCGGGTTCGAGGCGCTGCTGCGGCGTTTCCCGACGCTGGAACTCGCCGTCCCCGCCGGCGACGTGAAGCTCCGGACCGACATGAACATCTACGGCGTCCACGAGCTGCCCGTCACCTGGACGGCGGTGGACCGGTGACGGCGATCGAGGTTTCCGGGCTGTACAAGGCGTTCAAGGACAAGGTCGTGCTCGGCGGCGTCGGCTTCGAGGTCCCCGAAGGCACAGTCTTCTCCCTGCTCGGCCCGAACGGCGCGGGCAAGACCACCACGGTGAACGTGCTGACCACGCTGATGAAGGCCGACGGCGGGACGGTCCGCGTCGGCGGGCACGACGTCGGGACCGAGGCGAAGGCGGTGCGCGCGCAGATCGGCGTCACCGGCCAGTTCGCGGCCGTGGACGAGCTGCTGACGGGCCGGGAGAACCTGCAGCTGATGGTGGACCTGAAGCGCGCGGACGACCGGATCGTCCCGGAGCTGCTGGACCGGTTCGACCTGGCGGAGCCGGCGGGCAAGCTCGCGTCGACGTACTCCGGGGGCATGCGCCGGAAACTGGACCTGGCGATGACGCTCGTCGGCGGCCCGCGGATCATCTTCCTGGACGAGCCGACGACCGGCCTGGACCCGCGCAGCCGCCGGACGATGTGGACGATCATCCGCGAGCTGGTCGACGACGGCGTCACCATCTTCCTCACCACCCAGTACCTCGAGGAGGCCGATCAGCTCGCCGACCGGATCGCGGTGCTGGACCAGGGCGAGCTGGTCGCCCAGGGCACGCCCGACGAGCTCAAGCGCCGGCTCCCCGGCACGCACGTCCGGCTCCGGTTCACCACCACCGCCGAACTCGGCGCCGCCGCGCGGATCTTCCCCGGCGCCACCCGGGACGACGAGACCCTGGCCCTGCGCGTGCCCAGTGACGGCGGGACGAAGTCGCTGCGGGCCCTGCTCGACCGGCTCGACGAGTACTCGGTCGGCGCCGCGGACTTCTCCGTCCACACCCCGGACCTCGACGACGTCTTCCTCGCCCTGACGGGCCACAACACGAAGGTGAGCCCGGAATGAGCACCCAGGTCATGGTGCGCCGCAACTTCAAGCACATCGCCCGGAACCCGACGTCGGTGTTCAACGCGGTCCTGATGCCGATCGTGATCATGCTGATGTTCGTCTACATGCTCGGCGACGCGTTCAGCGTCGGGGTCGACTACGTGGACTACGCGACGCCGGGGCTGATGCTGCTGGCCGTCTGCTACGGCCTGGGAGCCACCGCGACGTCGGTGAACTCCGACATGACGAAGGGCATCATCAACCGGTTCAAGGTCATGGACGTCTCCCGGGGCGCGGTGCTGACCGGGCACGTCGTCGCCAGCCTGCTGACCAACCTGGTCGCCATCGCGGCGCTCGTCGGGGTGGCGTTCCTGCTGGGGTTCAGCACGTCGGCGAGCCTGCTCGACTGGCTCGGTGTGCTCGGGATCGTCGTGCTGCTCGGGGTCGCGGCCGGCTGGTTCACCGTCGCGCTGGGACTGGCGGCGAAATCCCCGGAGACGGCGGGCCTGGCCACCGTGCCGCTGGTCATGCTGCCGTTCTTCAGCAGCGCGATCGTCCCGGCCGAGAAGATGGGGCCGGGCCTGCGGCAGTTCGCGCAGTACCAGCCGTTCACGCCGATCATCGAAACCCTGCGGGGGCTGCTCGACGGCGCCCCGGCCGCGGGCGACGTGATCCCGGCCCTGGCGTGGTGCGCCGGGATCGCCGTCGCCGGGTACCTGTGGGCGCGGGCGACGTTCAAGAAACGGGCGTGACCAGCTCGCTCCACGCCGTCTCCGCGCCCTCGCGCGCCGCCTCGGCGTACCCCTCGCCGCCGAGGCGTTCCCGCGCGGCCTGCTCGATCCGGGCCACGTCCGGACAGGACCGATCGGGCAGGCCGCGCACCCCCGCGCTCGCCGCCAGCAGCCGGGCGGCCTGCTCGGGACGGTCTTCGCGCAGCGCCAGGTCCGCCAGCCCGACCAGCGCCTGGGCGATCGTGGGCGGGTGTCCCGCCTCGGACGCCGCCCGCAGCGCCGCGGCCCGGTGTTCGCGGGCCGCGCCGAGATCCTCCGCCAGGTAGCCGAGCAGGTCCTGCGTCATCGCGCGGACGCCGGGCAGCTCGGCGGCGTCCCCCAGCAACGCCGTCCCGGCGTCGAGCTGCCGGCGGGCCTGTCCGGCGTCGCCGCTCCAGCGCGCGAGCTCCGACTTCGCCAGCGCCAGCTCGGCCAGCGCGCTCGGCCAGGCGACGCGTTCCGCGTGCCGCTGCGCTTCCGCCATGGCCGCCGCGCTCGCCTCCGCGTCACCCGACAGCCAGTACAGCTGGGCTTGCCGCGACCGCATCGGCACGACGTCGTCGAGCGCGCCGACTTCGGTGACGACGGCGATCGCGTCTTCGTAGTGTTCGCACGCGCGGACGAACTCGCCGCGGGTGGCGATGCGGTTCGCCACTTCCATCAGGGCGAAGGAAATCCCCCACCGCTCACCGAGCGCGCGGAACTCGGCGAGGGCCTGCTCGAGGTAGACGTCCGCGTCCCGCCCCTCCCGGCCGAGCTCGATCCGCATCTTGCCCAGGTGCAGCCGGGCGAGCGCGCGGACCCACGGATCCTCGTCGGCGAGCAGGGGTTCCCACGCGGTCAGGGGCGCTTCCGGCGCCCGCACGAGACGTTCCAGCGCGGCGATGACCCCGAACAGCGGATGCCGGCTCCGGCCGCGCAGGGTGAAGTCGTACGCCCGGTGGATCCACTCCGCCGCCCGGTACTGGTTGCCGCCCCGCCCGGAGCTCAGGAACATCGTGGCGTAGCCGTACACCATGGCGCGGACGTCGTCGGTCACCTCGCCGGGCAGCGCGGTGGCCGCCATGATCAGCTCGTTGCTCTCGAGCTTGTGCCCGCCGAGCCACCAGTACCAGGCGGCGCCCGCCGCGAGCCGCATCGCGCCCTGGGCCTCGCCGGCCGCGAGCGCGCCGCGCATCGCGGCGCCGATGTTGTCGTGCTCGGCCCCGAGGGTGGCGAGCCAGTCCAGCTGCTCCACGCGGCGAAGGTGCGGCTCCGCGGTTTCGGCGAGTTCGGTGAAGTACGCGAGGTGCGCGTGGCGGGCCCGCTCCGACTCCCCCGCCTCGGCGAGCCGCTCCCCGGCGTACTCCTTGATCGTGCCGAGCATCCGGTAGCGCGGCGCCTCGTCGCTTCCGGTGACCACCAGCGACTTTTCCGTCAACGCGGTCAGCAGCTCCAGGACCTGCCACGCTTCGACGGCGTCGCCGGCGCAGACCCGCTCGGCCGCTTCCAGGCTCGCGCCACCCGAGAACACCGCGAGCCGGCGCAGGACCGTCCGTTCGGCGTCGGTCAGCAGCTCCCAGCTCCAGTCGACCACCGCGCGCAGCGTCCGGTGCCGCGGCAGCGCGGTGCGGCTGCCGCCGGTCAGCAGGCGGAACCGGTCGTCGAGCCGGTGGGCGAGCTGGTCGGGCGACATCGTCCGCAGCCGGGCCGCGGCGAGTTCGATGGCCAGCGGCATCCCGTCCAGCGCCCGGCAGATGCGCGCCAAGGTCGACGACGTGCCGGCGTCGCCCCCGAGGTCGGTGCGCACCGCGCCGGCCCGGTCCCGCAGCAGCCGGACGGCCGGCGCGGCCTCGATCGCGCCGGGTCCGGCGCCGGCCGCGGGCAGGACCAGCGGCACGACCTGCCAGAGGGCCTCGCCGGTGATGCCGAGGGGCTCCCGGCTCGTCGCGAGGATCCGCAGCCGCCGGCACTCGCCCAGGACGCGGTGGGCGAACGCCGCCGCCGACTCGATCACGTGCTCGCAGTTGTCCAGGACCAGCAGCACATCCCGCTCGCGGACGGCGGCGACGACCCGGTCCGTCGCCTCCGCGTCGCTCGCCTCGGCGAGCAGCGCGTCCCGCAGCCGGAGCGCCGACAGCGTCGCCTGCGCGACGTCACCGCCCGCGCCGAGGGCCGCGAGCTCCACCACCCAGGCGCCGTCCGGCAGGTCGCCGAGCAGCGTGCGCGCGGTTTCGGTGGCCAGCCGGGTCTTCCCCGAACCCCCCGGCCCGATCAGCGTGACGAGCCGGTGCCCGGCGACGAGCTCCCGGACCGTGGCCACGTCGTCGTCCTTGCCGACGAAGCTGGTCAGCTCGGCGCGCAGGTTGGTCTGCCGGGGCTCCTCCCGCCGGGCCAGCTCGCCGCGCAGCAGCGCGACGTGCACGGCGGCCAGCTCCGGTGACGGGTCGACCCCCAGCGCGTCGGCCAGGGCTTCCCGCGCGCGCTGGTAGACGAGCAGCGCCTCGGTGTCACGACCGGCCGCGGCGAGGGCCCGCATCAGCGCGGCGACGAGCCGTTCGCGCACCGGGTGCGCGGCCACGAGATCGGTCAGTTCCGCGACGAGGCCGGCACCGCGGCCGGCCCCGATCTCGGCGTCGAACCGGTCCTCGACGGCGGTCAGGCGCAACGCCTCGAGCCGGGTGACGGCCGCGTCGAACGCTTCGCTCTCCTGCAGTCCGACGTCCTGCATGGCCGCGCCCCGCCACAGCGCGACGGCCTCGCGCAGCAGCCGCGGATCCCCCTCCGTGCGGGCCCGGCCGACCAGCCGTTCGAACTTCACGGCGTCGACGGCGTCCGGGGCCACGTTCAGCCGGTAGCCGTCCGGCTGGCCCTCGACCGAGCCTTCCGGCAGCGCTTTCCGCAGCCGGGAAACCAAGCGTTGCAAGGCGTTCGCCGCTTCCGCGGGCGGGTGCTCACCCCAGATCCAGTCGACGAGCGCGGCCTTCGGGACGACGTGCCCCGGTTCGAGTGCGAGGGCGACCACCAGCCCGCGCAACCGCGCGCCCGGCACCTCGGCGGTGCCGCCGTCGTCCGTGCGCACCTCGAACGGTCCCAGCATCCCGATCTGCACTTCGCCGATTTTGCCACGAAGGGCCGGGCGAGCGGCGGGCCGGCAAGATCTTCTCGCCGGCCGGCGTCACGAACAGTGGCGAGCCGGGTTCGCCGCGCGGCTTCGGGCGAGCCGCGGGATCAGGCGTCCGCCCGGCGCGGACGTTCGGCCGCTCGCGCCCGGAGCGCGGCGCCGGCCGGCGGGCGGTCGCCGTGCGGGGCTTCCCGCGAGTGTCCTCATAGGACTCCAGGCCCGCCGCGGAACTCCCGAGCGACGGCAACGCCGGTGGCCCGGCACGCACGGCAGGTCCGCGGCCGGCAACCGCTTGCGAGCCCGGGCCGCCGTTTCGACGACGTACGCGGCCACCACGCGCCGGACCCGGTCGTCGAGGAGCCGATCGACGGCCACCGGCCCGGATCGCCGTGGTCCACCGGGCCCAGCGAGGACGCTGCCACGAACGGCCGGTGCCGCCACGGACGTCGCCGCGGCGGCACCGGCCGGGAATGCCGGACCCGGTCCGCCCCTCCCCCGCGAGAAAGCGAAGCCGGCCCCGGCGAGTCGGTCCACCGTGTACGCGCACGGCGTCAGCGGCGCGGCTCCCAGCGGAAGAGGCGGGTGGCCAGCGCGACCGCGACGACCACCCAGGCCAGCGTCGGCGCGAGCAGGATCAGGGAGTCGCCCAGGGCGACGCCGCCGTTCCAGGCGTTGAGGATCAGCTCGGTGGCCGAGCCGCCGGGCAGCAGGCGCTTGAGCAGCGTGAGCTTCTCCGTGCCGGTGGCGCCGACCCAGCCGGCCACCGCGATGACGCCGACGCTGATCGGCAGCGTGGTGACCTGGGCGTGTTCCGGGGAGTTCGTCAGGCCGGCTGTGGCCAGGCCCAGCGCGAGCATCATGACCACCGTCGAGACGACCGCCACCACCAGCAGGAGCGGGTCGGCGGGCTTGCCGGTGACCGCCGCGAGCACGCTCAGGATCACGGCGATCTGGACCAGCGTGAGCACGGTGATCGGCAGCAGCAACCCCGCGAGGATGCCGGTGTCGCCCGCCGCGGTGGAGCGCAGGCGTTTGAGGAACAGGTTCTGGCGGCGGGAGGCCAGGGTGGTCACCGACGTGGTGTACAGCCCGATGCCCACGACGAAGAACAGCGCCAGGGCCGCGATGTAGCCGAGGCTGCCCGCCTGGGTGAACAGTTCGTGCTGGTTGATGAGGAACGCGCTGAACGCGACCGGCAGGAGCAGGGCGGTGACCAGGACCAGCCGGTTGCGGAAGATCTGGATCAGCTCGCCGCGAGCGATGGAAAGCATGGGAAGGGCCCTTTCTCAGGAGTTGCCGATGGCGCGAAAGACGTCGTCGAGGCGGGTCGGGCCGGCTTCGAGCCCGCGCAGTTCCACGGCGTGGTCCTGCGCCCAGGCGAGCACCGTGTGGAGGTCCTTCTGCAGCCCGAACGTCTCGATGAGGAACCGGCCGTCCGGCTCGCGGGTGGCCTGCAGCGGCGGCGCCGGCGCGTGCGGCGGGAGGGCGAAGTGGATGGTCGAGGGCAGGGTCCGCGTCAGCTCGGCGACGGTGCCCTCGCGGTGGAAGGTGCCCTCGTGCATCAGCCCGATGCGGTCGGCGCGCTGCTGGGCCTCTTCGAGGTAGTGCGTGGTGAGCACGATGGTCGAGCCGTCCTCGCGCAGCCGGTCGACGGCGTCCCAGAGCGCGTCGCGGGACTGGATGTCCAGGCCCGTGGTGGGCTCGTCGAGGAAGATCAGCTCGGGCGTCCCGTAGACGGCGGTGGCGAAGTCCAGCCGCCGCTTCTCGCCGCCGGAGAGCTGGGACACCTTCGTGCCCGCCTTGCGGGTGAGGTCGACGATGCCGAGCACCCGCTCGACGCTGTCGGTCCGCTCGGTGAGGCCGCCGATCAGCCGGACGGACTCGCGCACGGTCAGGTCCGGGGAGAAGCCGCTCTCCTGCAGCATGATCCCCATCCGCGGGCGTACCGCGGCGCGGTCGCGCGGGCTCTTCCCGAACACCCGCACGGCGCCCGAGGTGGGCGCGCGGTGGCCCTCGACGGTCTCGAGGGTCGAGGTCTTGCCGGCGCCGTTCGTGCCGAGCAGCGCGTACAGCTCCCCGCGTTCGACCTGGAACGAGAGGTCCCGGACGGCGTGGAAGCCGCCGTAGGTGAGGTTCAGGTGATCGACGTCGATGACTGGTGTCGTGGACATGCTCCGATTCCAGCGCGGTGCGCGCCCGCCCGGCAGTGTGGCCACGTCACCCGAGGACATGACGTGGTGTCACTGGTGGGGCCCGCCGTGGCCGTTACGCTCGGGGACATGGAGGTGACCACGCTCGCACGCCGGGCGACCTGGACCGGTGGGGCGGTGCAGGAACGGCTGCGCCGGCTCAACCTCATCACGACGGTGCCGCCGCTCGCTATCGTCGGCGTGCTGCTGGTGGTGCTCACCGCGCGTACCTGGTGGCACGTCGTCCTGCAGGTCATCGGCCTGATCGCCGCGCTGGCGACGGCGGAGCGCTGGACCGCGGGCGACTTCATCCGCGTCGCGCGGCCCTGCGTGGCCATCACGGCGGCGGTCTGGCTCGCCGGCGCCCTGAACGACGACTCCTCCTCGTTCTACGGCCTGTGCGTCGTCGGCTCGTTCACCATCCCGCCGCTGCCCCGGCACCGCATCGCGGCCCTGCTGGGGCTGGCCGTGCTGGTCGCCGCGCTGGGCGCGTCGAACCCGCTGTTCTTCCACGACTACGGCGTCGGGCGGCTGCTGCAGTACGTCGTCATCCCGGCCGTCTCCGTCGTGGTGTCGACCGCGTTCACGTTCGTCAGCCAGCGGTTGTACGACCTGGTGGCGGAGCTGGAACAGTCCCGCGACCGCGAGGCGGAGCTGGCTGTCATCCGCGAACGCATGCGATTCGCCAGCGACCTGCACGACATCCAGGGCCACACGCTGCACGTCGTGAAACTGAAGGTCGCGCTGGCCGAGAAGCTGCTGGTCGGCGACGTCGACCGCGCACGGCAGGAGCTGCGGGAAGTGCACACCCTGGTCGGCGACACCATCGTCCAGACCAAGGAGCTCGCCTACGCCCAGCGGCGGCTCAACCTGTCCGCGGAGCTGGAGAACGCGAAGAACCTCTTCGAGGCCGCGGGCATCCACGTGCGCGTCGACCGCGAGGCCGAGGTCGACGCGCGCGCGGGCGAGCTGCTCGGCCAGGTCCTGCGCGAGACGACGACGAACATCCTGCGCCACGCCCAGGCCGAGCAGGTGCGGATCACGCTCACGGAGTCCGGGATCAGCATCGTCAACGACGGCGCGCAGGAGGGCGGGCTGCCCGAGCTCAACGGGCTTTCCACCCTCCGGCAGCGGCTGGCGGACGACGGAGGCGAACTGAAGGTGGAGCAGCAGGACGGCCGGTTCCTGACCGCGGCCGCCTTCCCGCGACGGGAGGACGTCCGATGACGACCGTGGTCCTCGCCGACGACGAGGCGTTGCTGCGCAAGGCACTGGCGGCGTTGCTGCCCCTCGAGGGCGAGATCACCGTGCTCGCCGAAGCGGAGGACGGCGAAGAAGCCGTGAAGGCCACGCTGGAGCACCAGCCGGACGTGCTCGTGATCGACCTGGAGATGCCCAATGTGGACGGACTCGGCGCCGTCGCCGAGATCCGCCGCGCCCGGCCGGACCAGGTGATCCTCATGCTGACCCGGCACGCCCGGCCCGGCGTGCTGCGCAAGGCCCTGAAACTCGGCGTCCAGGGGTTCGTCAGCAAGTCGGCGGAACCGGCGCACATCACTTCGGTGATCAAGACCTTGCACGAGGGCAAACGCTGGATCGACCCGGACGTCTCCGCGCTCGCCGTCGTCGACGACTGCCCGCTGACCGACCGCGAAATCGACGTCCTGCGCGCGACCCGCGAAGGGTTTTCGGTCGCCGACATCGCGGGCCGGCTCCACCTCGCGGAGGGCACGGTCCGGAACTACCTGTCGAACGCGATGCAGAAGACCCAGACCCGTACCCGCCACGAAGCGGCCCGGTACGCCCGCGAACACGACTGGCTCTAGAGCACCTTTTCCGTCCACGCCAGGAGTTCCGCGACGACCTCGGCGCGGTTCGTCTCGTTGAGGATCTCGTGCCGGGCGCCCGGGTACACCCGGGTCGTCAGGTCCTTGATGCCCGCTTCGCGGTAGCGCCGCACGAGGACGTCGAACAGCGCGAGGTTGCCGTTGACCGGGTCCTGCTCGCCGACGGCCAGGTACATCGGCAGGTCCGGGCGCATCGCGCCCACCGCGGCGGGATCCGCCAGCCGGCGGGCGCCGGCGAACATCGCCCTCGTGTTCTCCGGGTCGATCCCGAAGCCGCACAACGGGTCCGCGACGTAGGCGTCCACTTCGGACTCGTCGCGGCTGAGCCAGTCGTAGTCCGTGCGCGGCGGCTGGAACGGCGCGTTGAACACCGCCAGGTCCAGCGGCCGGTCGAGGTCCAGCGCCGGCTCCAGGACGTCGAGCGCGGCCGTGCCGGTGAGGACGGCCGCGTCGACGGCCGCGGAGTTCTCGAGCAGGTACTGCTGGGCCGCGAACGAACCCATGCTGTGCGCCAGCAGGACGACCGGCAGGCCGGGCCGCTCCGCGCGGACGTGCGCGGTGAGCACGCCGATGTCGGCGACCAGCGCCGGCCAGCCGTCCGGCCCGAGGTCGCCCGGCGTGTCCCGGATGGACGCGCCGTGGCCGCGGTGGTCCTGGCCGTAGACGGCGAACCCGCGATCGGTGAACGCGCGGGCGACCCGGTCGTAGCGGAGCACGTGCTCCCCCATGCCGTGGGTCAGCTGCAGCACGGCGACCGGCGGCCCCTCCGGGTCCCAGCGGTACGCGGTCACGCTTCCGGGCAGGGTGAACGTCTCATCGGGCATCGTCGCCTCCTCGTTCCGCCCACCCTGCCTCATGCGCCCCGCCGGTTCCAGCCCTCAGCCGGCCGGGATGTAGGCGAGGCCGTGCGCGCCCGGCTCGCCGGCGCGCGGCACGGCGAGCGTGCCGACGACGGTGGGCGCCGCGGGATCCGCCAGGTCGACCACGGTGACCGTGGAACCGACCACCGCCGAGACGTACGCGCGGTCGCCGTCGGGGGACGACGTCAGCGTCAGCGGCATCGTGCCGACCTCCGCCGTCCCGACCAGCTCCAGCGCCTCGGGCGACGCTCCCTTCCAGACGGACAGGCGGCCGTCCGGGCGGTGCTGCTCGCCGGCCAGCAGCAGGCCGGTGGCCGTCCAGTGCACCGGGATGACGGCGTGGGCGGCGGGCAGGGTCCGCACGATCTTTCCGCTGCGGGTGTCGATCAGCGCCACGCCGGGCTCGGCGTCCCGCACGGCCACCGCGACGGTCGCGCCGTCCGGGCTGACCGCGATGCCCTCGCTGCCGGCCACGGCGATCTTGTCGAGCAGCTCACCGGTGGCCAGTTCGACGACGGTGACGTACGGCGCTTCCTTGTTCGCCGCGTACCCGCGCACGCCGTCCGGGTCGATGACGAACCAGTGCGGGCCGGGCGCGAGGGTGTCGATGCGGCGCAGCACGCGGCGCGTGGTCGTGTCCAGGACGACGACCCCGCCGGGGCCGGCCGGACCGGCTTCGACGCTGACGTAGAGGAGCCGCCGGGCCGGGTCGAGGGCCAGGCCGTGCGGCCCGTGCTCGGGTGACAGGTCGAGCACCTCGACGATCTCGCCGGCGTCCGGGTCGATGACGGTGAGCAGGTGGTTGTGGCCGTCGTGGGCGCCGTAGTAGCCGCGGACGTAGGCGCTGGTGCAGTAGAGCAGCCGGTGTTCGGCGTCGAAACACAGCTCGTGCGGCTCGGCCGGCACGGTCAGGACGGCGCCGGCCTCGTGGGTGACGGCGTCGAACAGGGTGACGGTGGGGCCGCTCTGGCTGACGACCGCGAGCCGGTCGCCGGGGCGGGGGTAAGTGGACATCGGGATCTCCTTCGTTCGTTCTGGTCCCACCTTGCGTCGCGCGGCGGTATTGCCACAATGGGAAAGTCGGCACGGGATAGTTGCTCAGATCGGAACGGTGCTGGTGAACGTCGATGCGAACCTGCTGGTGGCGCTGGACGCGTTGCTGGCCGAACACAGCGTCACGCGCGCTGCGGAGCGGCTGCGCACGTCCCCGGCGGCGATGAGCCGCACCCTCGCCCGGCTGCGGCGGCTGCTGGGCGACCCGCTGCTGGTGCGCGCCGGGCAGGCGATGGTGCCCACACCCCGCGCGGAGGCGATGCGCGACGAGGTCGCGGCGGTCGTGCGCCGCTGCGGAGCGCTGCTCTCCCCCGGCGCGGACGTCGACCCGCTCACGCTGCAACGGACGTTCACCCTCCAGGCGGCCGACCTCATCGCCGCGGCCCTGGCCCCGGGGCTGCTGGACCTCGCGGCGACGGAAGCGCCCGGGGTGTCGGTGCGGTTCCGCGCCGAGGAGCTGGAGGGCGGCCCGGCGCTGCGCGACGGCCAGGTCGACCTGGAGGTCGGCGCCCTCGACCACGCCGACCCGGAAACCCGCACCGAGCCGCTGGTCACGCTGCGCATGGCGGCCGGAGTCCGCGCGGGCCACCCGCTGACCGAAGGCCTGCTCACCCCGGCCCGCTTCGCGGCGGCGTCGCACGTGGTGGTGAGCCGCCGAGGCCGCTTCACCGGCCCGGCGGACGCCGCCCTCGCGGAGGCCGGCCTGCGGCGCCGGGTGGTGGCGGCACTGCCCAGTCACCTGGCGGCGATGACGCTGGCGGCGCGGACGGACCTGGTGTGCCTGGTGCCGGGCGGAGTCGGCCCCACGACGGAGGCGGCTCGCGCGCTGGGGTTGCGGCTGCTGGAGGTGCCGTTGCCGTTGCCGCCGGTGGTGATCGGGATGGCTTGGCACCCCCGGAATTCCGCGGATGGCGGGCACTGCTGGCTGCGTTCGGCCGTGCGACGGGTGCTTGGTGAGGGACTGCCGCTCCCACCGGGATAATCGCCGGGTGCCCGACGCCGAGGTAGCCGATCAGACGACCGCGCCGTCGTGGCCGCGTCAGCGCTGGTGGCGCATCGCGCTGGTCGTCGCCGCGATCGGCGTCGCCGCTTTCTCGTGGGAGCAGCCCGTTGTGGCCCTCTTCGGCCTTCTCCCCACCCTCGTGTGGTGCGTCCTGGCGAAGTCACCGCGGACCGGAATGATCGTCGGACTGGTGCTCCTGGTCCTGCTGGCGTGGTTCGTCGTGCCGCGGGCCCTCGACCTGACCGGGCGGTGGGTGCCGGCGTCGATCGAGGTCTACTGGTTCCACACCACCCTCGCGGCCGTCGTCTGCGCCGTCGGGATGCTCGCCGGGCGGCAGCGACCCAGCGAACTGCTGCCGACCATGGTGGTCATCGGGTTCGTGGCGGCCGGCGGCATCCTCTTCCTGCACAAGGACGCACCGCCCGGAGACGAAGGCGTTGCGCCAGGGCCGTCGCGGCTGACGGTCGTGCGGACCGTCGCCTGTGGGTCCGGCGGGTGCTGGGGTCTCTTGGAAGCCACCGGCGACCGCGCGACCGAGGTGATGCGCGACTACCTCGTGCCGCACGGTTACACGCCGGCGAGCGAGATCGACGGGGTGCCCCGGCTCTGCCGGCGCACGGGTGTGCTCGTCACGCACGAGGTGTGCGCGGAACTGCGGACCCTTTCGGCGACGGCCGTCCGGGTCGAGTGGTACGTGAACTGACGGCGCGGCGGCGTCGGACCGCCGCGCCGCCGGGTCAGGCCGGGGCCACCGCGCGGCCGGTCTGCGGGGAGATCATCCCCGCGCACAGGCCGCGGGCGGCCAGGCCCTGCGCGATGCGCGGGATCGCCGCCCGGGTGTTGGCCGGCCACTCGTGCATCAGGATGATCTGGCCGTTCTGGAGCCGGGCGTTGGCCGCGACGATCGCGTCCGTGCTCGCGCCGTTCCAGTCCTGCGAATCGACGTCCCAGATGATCTGGGTGAGGCCGTACTTCGCTTCGACCATCCGGAGTGTGGTGTTGGTTTCGCCGTAGGGCGGCCGGAACAGCCGCGGGGTGCCGCCGCCCGCGTTCGCGATCGCCTGCTGCGTCCGGGAGACCTCCGAGTCCATTTGGGACTGACTCTGCTGGATCAGGTGCGGGTGGGTGTAGCTGTGGTTGCCGACCCACATCCCGGCACTCACCTCCGCCCGCACCTGGGCCGGGTACGCGGCGGCGTACTGGCCTTCGTTGAACATCGTCGCCCGCAACCCGTTCTGCCGCAACGCGTTGAGCAGCGCCGGAGTGTTGGCGTTGGACGGGCCGTCGTCGAAGGTGAGCCCGACGTACCCGGAACAGGCGGCCGCTCGAGCCGGCCCTCCGACGGCGATCGCGCTCGCCGCGGCCACGACCGCGACCGCGGCCAGCAAGGATTTCCGCATGATCAGCCCACCGTCAGGTTCGAGTTGCCGCTGCTCTGGTAACCCTCGGTCGCGAGGATCATGTAGTAGCTGAAGTTGCCGAGACGCATGCCGTAGCGCGCCCACGCGTCGAAGTGGTTGCCGGTGGTGATGGTGCCCCCGGTCCGCTTCTGCTGCCGGACGCTCCAGTACTGGTTGAACGTCTTGGTACCTTCGACCGACGGCGCGTTGTACCGCGTGGTCTGGTAGACGTCGTAGGTGCCGCCGTCGCTGGTGACGGTGCCCTTGTAGGTCCCGGTCGGCCGGTAGGTGCCCCAGTTGTCGACGATGTAGTACTCGACGAGCGGGTTCGACGTCCAGCCGTAGAGCGCGAGATAACCGTTGCCGGAGGGGTTGAAGCTCCCGGAATAGGCGACGTTCCGGCGGCTCCCGTTGCTCCACCCCTTGCCGGCGACGAAGTTCCCGGTGTTGCTCCAGGAGGTGCGGTAGTTGCCACCGGAGCCGAGCGTCATCGAAACGGAGCCACCGCCGTCGGTCCAGAAGGAGTAATAGTAGCCGTTGCTGGTCCCGGTCCGATTGGTCGTGATGACGGTGTCGGCGTGGGCGACACCCGGCGTGAGCGCCGCGAGCACCGCGACGGCGACCCCGCTGACAAGCACCTTGACGCGACTCTTCCTGCGCATGCTTCCTCCTCGCTGAGGATGGTCCGGTGCGGGAAGTATTGGTCCGATTTCGCCGAAGTGTCAACGATTCTCGAAACCTTTCGACATGCTTTTCGGAGCCGAAAGTTTCGGTCGCCACCGAACCGCGAGGCATCCCCTGCGCATCCAGTTCCGTGAAGGCCTCCTTGAGGGACTCAGAGTCCCTCAAGGAGGCCTTCACGGACTTGCCGGTGACTACTCGCGCAGGCCGATGGCGTCGATCGGGCGGGCTCGCAGCGCCACCCGGGTTGCCAGGCCCATCGACAGCAGGCCCAGCAGTACCGCGCCCGCGATGATTCCGATGTAGACCGTCGGCGAGCCGGACGGGATCACCGTCCCCCGCAGGCCCATGTTCAGCAACGCCAGCGGCAGCAACGGAACCAGTGTCCCGGCGACCACCGCGACCCCGACCGTCGCCAGCGCCTCCAGGCGCATCATCCGGATCACCTGGCCACGTGTCGTGCCCACCAGGCGCATCAGCGCGAACTCGCGGCCGCGCTGGGCGGTGCTCATGACCAGGGTGTTGGCCACCGAAATCGCCACGTAGCCGATCAGCACGCCGACCGCCACCAGGTTCAGGTAGAACTGCGCCTGCCGTTCGCCGCCGGTTTCCGGGGACGTCGAGGCGAAACCCAGGCCCGGGTAGCGGCCGGCGACCGAGAGCAGGCCGGCGGACACCGCGGCCGGGTCGGCCGTGAGCGAACGGCGGACCAGGACCGAGTCGTCCAGCTGGTCGCTCGTGTGGGCGCGGGCCAGCGAGGCCGGCAGCACGAAGTCGCCGAACGCCAGGTCGTGTGTGTAGGTCGCGACCAGGCGCAGTGCGGCCGGAACGCCGTCGCCGTAGTAGAAGTCGACTTCGTCGCCGATCTTCTTGCCCAGCCAGCTGGCCTCCGACTCGCTCAGCGCCACCGTGTTCCCGGTGAGGTCCGTCAGGCGGCCGGCCGAGACGCCCAGGTCGAGGGTCGCGCCGGCCTGGTCGCCCAGCAGACCTTGCGCCGGCAGGCGCTGGACGTCCATGTCCTCGCCCGTGGGCGTCGCGACGATCACCTGCGTGCGCACCACCGGGGTCGCCGCCGCCACGCCTGGGACGCGCCGGACCGCCTCCGCGACCTCCGGGGAGACGCCGCCCGCCGGGCTGGTGAGGACGTAGTCCGCCGTGGTGGACCGCGCCGTCTGCTGCTCGGCCGCCGCCGAGGCCGACGTCTGGCTGTAGAACATCGACAGCGCGAACGCGACCGCCAGCATCAGCGGGGTCACCGCCGCCGCCAGCCTGCGCGTGTTGGCCTGGCTGTTCGCCGCGGCCAGGTAGCCGCTGATCCGCGACACCCGCGACAGCACCGGCGCGAGCACCCGCACCATCAGCCCGACCACCCGCGGACCCACGACCGCCAGCCCGATGACCGCCACGAGCGTCGCCATCGACGACGCCGCCGTGCCCGCCTCACCGTGCACGAACAGCGGGACCGCCGCGCCGCCGAGACCGATCAGCACCAGCGCCCAGCCCGTGACGAGCCGGACCTTGCCGAGTTCGCGCCGCTCCACCGCGGCTTCGCCCAGCGCCTCGACCGGCTTGATCGTCGACGGCCGCCGCGACGCCGTCCAGGCGGCCAGCCGCGCCGCGCCCAGGCCGAGGAGCACCGCGGCCACCAGCGGGAGCGGGCCGATCGCCAGGCCGAAGTCCGCCGGGATGACGCCGATCGCGGCGAACGCGTCGCGCATGCCGGAGGCCACCGCCAGCCCCAGCACGCTGCCGAGCACGCCGGCGACCAGCGCGATGAGCGTCGTCTCGACGCCGATGAGCTTGCGGATCTGCTTCGGCGTCGCCGCGACGGCGCGCAGCAATGCGAACTCGCGCCGCCGCTGGTTGATCGTGAGCGCCAGGGTGCTCGCCACCACGAAGACCGCGACCATCAGCGCGAACCCGCCGAACGAGCCGGCGATCGCGAGCAGCAGTGTGCGGGTCTGGCTGACGTCGAGGAACTCGACGGTGCTGCGCTCGACGCCGCTGGTCACCTCGACCGGCGCCCCGGCCGTCGCGGCCCGCACCCGGTCGGCCAATGCGTCCGGGGCCACGCCCGGCTCGGCCAGGACGCCGATCGCGTTCACCTGGCCGGGCCGGTCGGCCAGGCGGGCGGCCTGGGTCGCCGTGAAGAACAGCGCCGACTGCCGCGACAGGCTGGCCGCGGTGGCGATGCCGGACACGCGGTAGGGCACCGGCGCCGACCGGGTCATGACGCGCACCTGGTCGCCGACGACGACTCCGGCGCGCTGGGCCAGGTCGGCGTCGAGGACGACCTCGCCGTCGGTCGCCGGCGCCCGGCCGGCGCTCAAGGTGAAGGGCGCGAGGACCGCCGCGTCCCAGTTGTGCCCCAGCGACGGGACACCGGTCACCACCTGCCCGTCGCGGGTCACCACCTGCGCCGCGAAGCTCTGCTCCGCCACCGCGGCGCGCACGCCGGGCACCGTGGCGAGCCGGCCGGCCAGGTCCGCGGGCACGGTGGCCTGCTCGGCGACCTGCTCCGACGACAGCGCGTCGGCGCCCGGCGGCCGGACCGACTGGGTGCCGCCGACGACGACGGCCGCGTCCGCGTACCGCTGGGTCGGCACGCCGGCGCGCAGGCCGGACTCCATGAGGATCCCGCACGCGGCCACCAGGGCCGCGCCGCACAGGATCGCGACGAACGCGCCGGCGAAGCCGCCGATGCGCGTCCGGATCGTCTGCAGGGCCAGGGTCAGCACGGTCACCACTCCCCGAGGTGCGTCATGCGCTCCGCGACCCGCTCGGGCGTGGGCTGCGTGAGGTGGCCGGCGAGCTTGCCGTCGGCGAGGAAGAGCACACCGTGCGCGGCCGAGGCCGCGACCGGGTCGTGCGTGACCATCAGGACGGTCTGGCCCATGCCTTCGACGACGGCGCGGAGCAGGTCGAGCACCTGCCGTCCGGTGCGGGTGTCGAGCGCGCCGGTCGGCTCGTCGGCCAGCACGACTTCGGGCCGGCTGACGAGCGCCCGCGCGATCGCGACGCGCTGCTGCTGCCCGCCGGACAGCTCGGCCGGCCGGGCCTCCAGCTTCTTCGCGATGCCGACGCCTTCGACGATTTCCCGCAGCCAGTGCGGATCCGGCTTGCGGCCGGCCAGCCGCGTCGGCAGCGTGATGTTCTGCAGCACGTTCAGCGACGGCAGCAGGTTGTAGGCCTGGAAGACGAACCCGATCCGGCTGCGCCGCAGCTGCGTGAGCGCGGTTTCCTTCAGCTTGCCGATCTCGGTGTCGCCCAGCAGCACCCGGCCCGACGTCGGCCGGTCGAGGCCGGCCGCGCAGTGCAGGAACGTGCTCTTGCCCGAGCCGGACGGCCCCATCACGGCGGTGAACGTCCCTCGCGGCACTCCCACCGATACGCCGTCGAGCGCGGTGACGGCACCGTCACCGCGGCCGTACACCTTCCGCACCTCGGCCAGCTCCAGCGCATACCCTGTGGTCATCACGATCCCTTTCGTTCTGTACCAACAAAACTAGGATCGCGGTGGCGTCCGATCGATCCTGCGGAGAGGTGGATCGGGGGTAGCGCCAGCACCACCACGCCGGTGGGGTGCGCCCTGGTGGGAGACTTGCCCGGTGACGACCCGCGTGCGCGCCTGCTGGTCGGCGGTGCGCTACCTGCTGGTCGGGGCGGCGACGTCGATGTTGTCGATCTTCGCCCTCCTCGGGCTGTTCGTCGTGCTCGTGCTGTGCCCGTTCGGCATCGGCATCCCGTCGGTGGCGCCCGCGATCCGGTTGTCGCGCAAGGTGGTCGCGTTCGACCGCCGCCGCGCCGCCCGGGCGCTCGGCGAGCCGATCCCCGAGCCCTACCGCGACGGCAACCCGCTGACCGACCCGGCGACCCGCCGCGACGTCGCGTGGCTGGCGCTTCACGCGGCCACCGGGCTGGTCCTCGGCGCGCTGGCCTTCGGCCTGCCGATCGGCGCGGTCCAGCAGGTCGTCACGGCGTTCGTCTGGCCGGCGGTGCCCGGCGGGATCGAGGCGTCGATGGGGATCGTCGTGCACTCGTGGCCGACCGCCGGGCTCGCTGTCCTCAGCGGGATCGCGATGGCCGCGGTGACGCTGCTGCTCGCGCCACCGGTCGCGCGCTGGCAGGCGCGCACCGCGCGGTCTCTGCTCAAGCCCGGGCCGGGCGTCGTGCTCGCGGACCGCGTCGCCGAACTGACGGCGACCCGTGCGGCCGCGCTGGAGGCGCACGGGGCGGAGCTGCGCCGCATCGAGCGTGACCTGCACGACGGGACGCAGGCGCGGATCGCCGCCGTCGTGCTGCAGCTGGGCATCGCCGGGCAGCTGTACGAGCGTGACCCGGAAACCGTGCGGGACCTGCTGGTCAAGGCGCAGGACACGGCGACCGACGCGCTGGCCGAGCTGCGGACGGTCGTGCGCAGCATCTACCCGCCGCTGCTGAGCGAACGCGGGCTGGCCGGCGCCGTGCGCGCCCTGGGCGAACGCAGCCCGGTGCCGGTCGCGCTCACCGTCGAGAACGACGCCGGGCGCCCCGCCGCGGTCGAGGCGGCCGCGTACTTCGTCGTGGCCGAGGCGCTGGCCAACGTGACCAAGCACGCCGACGCGTCGAAGATCGAGATCACCCTCGGCGGCACCGCGGGCCTGCTGAGCATCGACATCCGCGACGACGGCCGCGGCGGCGCCGAAGAGGCCGCCGGCAGCGGGCTCGCCGGGATCCGGCGGCGCGCCGAGGCCTTCGACGGGACCCTCACCCTGACCAGCCCACCCGGTGGGCCGACCGAGCTGCGAGTGGAGCTGCCATGCGGGTCGTGATCGCCGAGGACGACGCCCTGTTGCGCGAAGGGCTGTCGCTGCTGCTGAAGACGTCGGGCATCGAGGTGGCCGCGACGTTCGACAACGCCGAGGACTTCCTCACCTTCGTCGAGCAGGACCGGCCCGACGCCGTCGTGATGGACGTGCGCATGCCGCCGACGCACCGCGACGAGGGGTTGCGCGCCGCCGTCCGGGCCCGCGAGATCCACCCGGGCCTGCCGGTGCTGGTGCTCTCGGCGCACGTCGAGACGAGCTACGCGGTCGAGCTGCTGGCCGACGGCGTCGGCGGGGTCGGCTACCTGCTCAAGGAGCGCGTCGGCAAGGTCGAGCGGTTCCTCGACGCGCTGCAGCGCGTCGCGAAGGGCGGCACGGCGATGGACCCCGAGGTGATCGGCCAGCTGATGGCCCGCAGCCGCGCGAAGGATCCCCTGGACGCGCTCACCGCGCGCGAGCGCGAGGTGCTCGCGCTGATGGCCGAGGGCTACAACAACGGCACCATCGCCGAGCTGCTCGTCGTCAGCGACGGCGCGGTGCTCAAGCACATCCGCAACATCTTCCAGAAGCTCGACCTGCCCTCGGACGAGGGTGGTCACCGGCGCGTGCTGGCCGTGCTCGCCTACCTCGGCCGGGACAGCTGACACGCACCGGTAGTGCTGGCGCTACCCCGATTCCGGGTGCGCGGGCCAGTGAATCGCGCCGCGGCCGCTTCTAACGTTCCGGTCATGGAAAACAACACCATCGCCTCCGCCCGCACCTTCGCCCCGGCCCTCTGGCTGGTCCTCGCCGTCAGCGCCGGAACCAACGCCGTCGGTTCCGTGACGGGACTGGATTTCACCCTCCGCATGATCGCCGGCTCGGTCGCCCTGGTCTGCACCGTCCTGCTGATCACCCACTACGTGCGCCGCCGCAAGGCCAGGTAGTCGCCGAGCCGGGCCGACGCGTCGAGCATGGCGAGGCCTTGGGCCGTCACCCTCGCCTGCCAGCCGGCCAAGGCGCGGGACAGCTCCTCGGTACCGCCGGCCGTCCGGATCTGCTCGACCACCGTGGCGATGTGCTCCAGCGGGTAGCCGCCGCGGCGCAGGAGGTGGGCGAGTTCGGCGTCGCGGACGTCCTCCGCGCGGTAGACGCGGTAGCCCGCGGCGTCGCGCGAGGGCGTCAGGATGCCGGCCTCCTCCCAGTTCCGCAGGGTCGCCGGCGTGACGTGCAGCCGGTGCGCCAGTTCGCCGATCGTCCGGACGCCCGGGTCCGGCGCGGGTTCCGCCGTCAGGTCACCCGCGGCGCGGCGCACCGAATCGAGGGTCTCGCGGTCGCGCAGCAGCCGGCCGTGGCCGCGGTCGATGACCAGGAGCGCGTCGTCGAGGTGGTCGTCGTGGATCGCGAGCATCACGCGACCGGCCGTCGGGTGGCCGTATCCCCGGATCAGGGCGAGGTAGGCGCGCAGCGCGGCCGCGTGCGTCCCGGTGTAGATCCGGTAGCCGCTCGGGGTGCGGTCCGCGGGCGGGAGGAAGCCGTCCGCCTCGTAGTTGCGGACGGCCTGGCTCGAGAGCCTGTGCTCCCGGGCGAGGTCGGCGGGTCTCATCGGGTTGAGACTTTACCGTGCTCGGCTTGGACGAAGTCTCAACGGTTCTTTCAACGATACGCTTGAGCCTCATGAGTCAGGACATCCGAGACTTCGCCCCCGCGTCGTGCACCCTGCTGGGTTACGGCGAGCCGTCGCACCAGGAACCGGCGTTTCCCTTGCGGCGCAACGCACTCTTCGCCCAGCTGGCCGAGCACGGCTTCCGCTCGATCGCCCTCGAGACCGACCGGGTGGCCGCGCTGGCCGTGGACCGCTTCGTCCGCGACGGCGTCGGCACCCTCGACACCGCGATGAAGGAAGGCTTCTCGCACAGCTTCGGCGAGCTGGACGCCAACCGCCGCCTGGTCGCCTGGATGCGGGACCACAACGAGCACCTCCCGGCCGAGGAACGCCTGGCGTTCCACGGTTTCGACGCCTCCACCGAGATGATGAGCGCGCCCAGCCCGCGGCACTACCTCGAGCACGCCCGCGACTACCTGGGCCTCGACGTCGACGTCGCGAGCCTCGCCGGGGACGACGAGCGGTGGAGCCGCACGGAAGCCGTGATGGACGCGGCGGCCTCCCCCGGCGCCACGCCGGAGGCCGACACCCTGCGTGCGCTCGCCGACGACCTGCTGACCACGCTCTACAGCCGCGCGCCGGAGCGGATCGCGGCGACCTCGCACGCGGAGTGGGTCCGCGTCCGGACTCATCTGAGCGCCGGGCTGGGTCTGCTGCGCTACCACAAGCAGGCGGCGATCGACGGCGCCGAACGGTATTCGCGCCTCAGCGGCACCCGGGACGCGATCATGGCGCAGAATCTCCTCGACATCCGCGACCTCGAGGCCCAGCGGGGCCCGACGATGGTGTTCGCCCACAACAGCCACTTGCAACGCGGCACGAGCACCTGGAACTCGGCGGTGGCGAACCTCGTGTGGTCCGGCGCCGGCGCCATCGTGGGGTCGCTGCTGGGCGAGCGGTACGTCTTCGTCGCCGGGAGCGTCGGGCGCAGCGACGCGCTCCGGCTCGGGGAGCCCGAGCCGGAGACCTACGAGGCGTCGCTGCAGGACCGCGTCGACGGCTGGGGCCTGGTGCGCGCGGTCGAGCCCGGCCGCACGCGCACGGACGCCATCCCGGAGACGGGTTACTTCCCGCTCACCTCCGAGGTCCTCGACGGCGCCGACGCGGTCCTGCACATCAACGCGACCACCTGAGCCAGCGCGATCAGCACGACGGCCGTCCAGACCGGCGCCGCCACCGCCCCGAGCACCGGGCCGGCGGCGGCGCCGACGTTCAGCGCCGCCGTCGCGTACGAGCCCGCCATCGTCGGCGCGCCCGAGGCCAGCCGCAGGATCCGCGCGATCACCGTGCTCCCGACGGCGAACGACAATGCGCCCTGCGTGAACGCCAGGACGGGCAGCGCGCCCGGGACCAGCGCCAGCACGACCCAGCCCGCGAGCAGCAGGAACCCGCCGATCGCGACGACCCGGCCGGGCCACCGGTCGGCGAGCCGGCCCGCCGCCGTCACGCCGGCGAAGCAGCCGGCGCCGAAGATCGCGAGGACCAGCGGCACCGGCGCGATCCCGGTGGCCAGCGGCGCCAGGGCGGTGAAGACGCCGAACGTGGCCGCGTTGACCAGGGCGCCCAGCAAGAGCGTCCCGGCGAGCGCCGGTCGTCGCAGCTCGGCGAGTTCCGCACGCAGCCCGGACGGCTTCGCGGTCGCCGGGGTGTCGGGGATCCGCGCGACCCCCGCGACCGCGGGCGCGCACAGCAGCGCGACCGCCCAGAACGCCGCGCGCCAGCCGAACACGGCGCTCAGCAGCGCGCCGCCGGGAATGCCGGCGACGCAGGCGAGCGTCGTGCCGCCGAGCAGCACCGCCAGGGCCCGGCCCGTCCGGTCCGGCGGCACCAGTCCCGCGGCCGCGGTGAGGGCGACGGCGAGAAAGCCCGCGTAAGCCACCGCGGCCATCGCGCGCGTCACGAGCAGGACGGCGAACGATCCCGTGAGGCCGCCGACGACGTGCGCCGCGACGAACACCGCCAGGAACCCCAGCAACGCCGTACGACGCCGCCAGGAACGGGCCACGGCGGCCATCAACGGCGCGCCGACGACCAGGCCGACGGCGAACGCGGACGTCAGGAATCCGGCCTGCGCCGGGGAAATCCCCAGCGCGCCGGCGATGTCGGGCACCAGCCCGGCGAGCATGAACTCGGACGTGCCCATGGCGAACACGGCCAGGGCGAGGAAGTAGACCGGAAAGGGCACAACAGGCTCCAGGGATCACGAGATCGGCAGACGACTTCGTGGTCACCCGGGGACCCGGGCACGCGGGCGGTGAAGGAGCGGGCTACCGGGCTGCCGGGGCGACCGACAGCCCGGTCCTGGACGCTTCGGGGCTCGACACGCGTCCGACGATACCGTGGCCCCATGTTCGAGCAGGAAGTCGCACGCCTGGACGCCGTCCTGGAGCCGATCGCGAACGCCCCGTACGACGGGGAGCCGTTCGAGGTGGTCCTTCCGCCCGGCGCGCGGGAAGTTCTGCGCGCCCTGCTGGACCACTACGCGACCGGCGGCGACGACGCACGGGCCGCCGTCCGGGCGTTGTTCGAGCGGTACCCGTCGTTCCGCTGGGCGGTGTCCCTGCCCGACGCGGACTTCCGCACCCGGCTGCTGCACTTCTCGGCCTGCGACCAGGGCGCCGACCCGCGGGACGAACTCCTGGCGCTCAACGCCCTCTGCGCCGCGGCCCTCGCCGACGGTGTCGACGTCCGGCCGGTGCTGCGGGAGGTCGCGGCACTGTCGAGCCCGGTGGACAAGTACGGCATGGGCTCGACCCGGGACTTCCTCTTGCGCAGAGCGGACTAGCTACGACCACGTCGTGGCGCAGAGCGGCATGGCGCGCCGGATACCGCCGATTTCCCGGTGGCCGCGCAACAGTCCCTCGCGGAGGTAGCCCGCGTTTTCCGCCGCCCGCACCGAACCGGGGTGCCACGGCTCGACGTACAGCCCGATCCGGTGCAACGCCACGATGGCCCAGCCGAACGCGGTCACGGCTTCGATCGCGCTGCCGCACCCGGTGGAGCGCCTGCTCGGGCGTCGGGTCCGCGAGGATGCTGCCGACGAGCGGGAGATACGGGTCCCCGCCCAGCTCGGCCGCGAGGCGCGCGCCGACGGCGGGTGGTCTGCCGCGGCTCGTCGTGAGTGGTTAGGGCGGTTAGAACCGCCCTAACCACTCACGACCGGCCACGGGAGCCTCAGCCGGCGCGGAAACTTGCCCGGTAGGCGTGCGGGCTCGTTCCGACGACCCGTTTGAACCGCTCCCGGAACGCCGTCGGTGACCCGAACCCGACCTCGCCCGCGATCCGGTCCACCGCGTACCCCGTCGCCTCCAGCAGGTACTGGGCCCGCCGGACCCGCACCCGCAGCAGCCACTGCAGCGGCGTCGTCCCCAGCTGCTCGCGGAAGCGGCGGTTGAGCGTGCGGGTGCTCATCCCGGCGTACGCGGCGGCGTCCTCGAGGGAGATCTCCTTCGCGCAGTTCTCCTCCAGCCAGGTCAGCACCGGCTCCAGCGCCGAGCCGCGCGGGGCCGGCGGCTGGTCGTGGACGATGAACTGGGCCTGGCCGCCCTCGCGTTCCAGCGGCATGACCGACAGCCGGGCCGCGTCGGCCGCCACCGCCGAGCCGTGGTCGCGGCGGATCAGGTGCAGGCAGAGGTCGAGGCCGGCCGCCGCGCCCGCCGAGGTCAGGAACCGGCCGTTGTCGACGTAGAGGACGTCCGGGTCGACGTCGATCGCCGGGTGCCGCCGGGCCAGTTCCGCCGCGCCGGCCCAGTGCGTGGTCGCGCGGAGGCCGTCGAGCAGCCCGGTCTCGGCCAGGATGAACGCGCCCGAGCAGATCGACGCGATCCGCGCGCCCCTCGCGGCGGCCCGCCGCAGCGCGTCGAGCACGTCGAGAGGCACCGGCGGGTTCGCGTCGCGGCCCGGCACGATGACCGTGTCCGCGTCGTCGAGCCCGTCGAGGCCGAACGGCGGCCGCAGCGTGAACGCGCCGGCGTCGACCTCGGGGCTCGCGCCGCAGATCCGGACCTCGTACGCCGGCCGCCCGCTCGGCAGCGTCGTCCGCGAGAACACCTCGATCGGCGTGGCCAGGTCGAAGGGGACGACCCGGTCCGGCGCGAGGACGGCCACGATGTGCATGCCGTCCACGATAGGCCCGGCCTACCCGGCCGCCGGCGGCTCCGGGCGGAGGCTGCGCAGCATGAGGTTGGCGAAGTGCTCCCCCACCTGCTCGCCGGACAGCGCGCCGTCGGCGTGGTACCACATGTGGAGCCGGTGGATCGCGCCGTAGTGGTAGTTGATCACCAGGTCGGCGGGGACGTCGGCGCGGAAGACGCCCGACCGCTGGCCTTCCTCGACGAGGTCGCGCACCCGCTCGTGGTAACTCCGGCGTTCGGCACGCACCTGGACCTGTTTGGACTTTTCGAGCAGCGGGAACGACTGGAAGAACACGGTCGCCGCGTCGAGGTCCGCAATGGACGTCACCACGACATCGGCGATGATGGCGTGCAACCGTTCCGGCAGCGGCATGTCCGACTCGGCGATGGTGCGCATCCGCTGGGTCTGCATCCGCAGCATCGCGGTGTAGATCTCCAGGAGCAGGTCCTCCTTGGACTCGAAGTAGTGGTACAGGCCACCTTTGGTGACCCCGGCCGTCTCGACGATCTCGCGGACCGTCGTGGCCCCGAACCCCTTCTCGGCGAACAAGCGCACCGCGGCCCGCACGACCTTTTCCCTGACCGCCATGTCTTCACCTTAAGCGAGGGGGTGGGCCGGCTCGCGCGGCGCCGCGAACCGGCCCACGTCTCCTCACTTCCCCAGCAGGTTCACCTGGTCGGGGGTGGCGCGTTCGCCGCTGTACGGCGTGATCGCGCCGGTGCCCCGGTCGGTGACGGCCGGTTGCTGGATCACCGTCGTGGTCGTGTCCGGGTTGATCTTGAACACGTAACCGCCGGTGTAACCCGAGTGCGAGTCCTTCGAGAATCCGAACGGCGTCAGGCCCGGTCCTTTGAGGGAACCGGAACTCATGGCTTCGACGATCTTCTGCCGCGTCGGGTCGGGCCCGGAGGCCTTGAGCGCCTGCGCGAACGTGTAGGCCAGCACCATGCCGTAGAACAGCGTGTTGGTGAGCTGCTCCTTGGGGATGTACTTGTCGTGGATGCCCTTGAAGTAGGCGACCCACGGGTCGGACGTCTGCGCGACGTCGGGCAGGTAACCGGTGCCGATCAGCCCGTTGAGCAGCTGCGCGCTCGACACGCTCGCGCCGCCGCGCTTGGCGAAGTCCTGCAGCAGCCCGGAAAGCGTCGCCGGGTCGGCGCCGATGCTGCTGACGACGAACTGCGGCTTGTAGCCGATCTTCGCCGCGGCCAGGATGGACAGCGCGGTGAACGCCGGGATGCACTCGCACACGACGACCTCCGCGCCGGCCGCTTTGAGCGCGGACAGCTGGGGCGTGACGTCGGTGTTGGCACTGTCGTAACCCTGCTTGGCGACCGTCTGGTCCTTGATGAACTGGTCGAGGCCGGCCTGGGTGTCGCGGCCGACGTCGTCGTTCTGGGTGAAGTAGCCGACCTTCTTGCCCGCGAAGGTGTCCTTGATGTACTTGCCCTGGATCTTGCCCTCCCGGGTGTAGTCCAGTTGGTACCCGAAGGTCATCGGCGCCTTCTGCGGGTTGTCCCAGGCGAGCGCGCCCGACGACACCAGCAGGTCCGGCACGCCTTCGGTGTTCAGGTAGTCGACCACTTTGGAGTGCGTCGGCGTGCCGAGCCCGCCGACGATCGCGAACACCTTGTCCTGCAGCACGAGCTTCTTGACGACCTCGACGGTCTTCGTCGGGTTGTAACCGTCGTCCTCGACCTTGTAGTCGATCTTGCGGCCGTTGATCCCGCCGCCGTCGTTGATCGACTGGAACACCGCGCGGGCGCCGACGGAGATCTTGCTGTAGCCCGGCGCGGCCGGCCCGGTGAGCGGCTGGTGGGTGCCGATCACCACCGAGTCCTTGGTGACGCCGACCGCCGAATCCGCGGCCTGCGTGCCACTGGTGTCGGACTCCCCCGCACCGCCGCACGCGCTGAGCGCGAGCGCCAACACCGCGATTCCCGCGACGGTTCTAGTGGTTCTCATGGTTCTCCTTCTTTTCGGCGGTGCGACGGAGAAGCCCGCGAAGCCGTTGGAAACCGCCCTGGATGCCGCGCGGGAAAGCGAGCACGACGACGATGAGGATCACGCCGTACACCGCGAGCGGGAGGTTGTTGGCCACGTCGGTGTTCAGGTGGAGCGCGTCGGCGAGGTCTTCGGACCACGCCTGGAAGTAGACGAGCGCGATCGCGCCCCACAGCGCGCCCCAGAGCGACCCGAGCCCGCCGAGGACCACCGCGGCCAGCAGGCTCAGTGACAGCGCGGGCGTGAACGAGCCGGGCGCGGCCGTGCCGAGCAGGTACGCCTGCAGGCCACCGGCGAGACCGCCGCAGACCGCGCTGACGAGGAACGCCAGGATCTTCGTGCGTCCGACGTGGATCCCGCTCAGCGCGGCGGCGACCTCGTCGTCGCGGACGGCGCGGAAGGTCCGGCCGAGCTTGCCGCGCACGATGTTGACCACGAACACCAGCGCGACGAGCACGCTGAGCCAGACGATCCAGGTCTGCCAGCGCAATTCCGGGACGACGCCGGCCAGGCCGGCCGGTCTGCTGTGGACGGTGAAGCTCAACCCGTTGCTGCCGCCCAGGAAGTCCTGGAACCGGCGGGTCAGCGCGGGCAGGCCGACGGCCAGCGCGAGCGTCGCCCCGGCGAGGTACGGCCCGCGCAGCCGGGCCGCGGCGGCCCCGGCCAGCAAGCCGCCGAGACCGCCGGCGGCCGCGGCGAGCAGCAGGTCGGCCCACAGCGGGAACGCCGGGACCCGGCGCACCAGCAGCGCCACGGTGTACGCGCCGATGAACATGAACGCGCCGTGCCCCAGGGAAACCTGGCCGGTGAGGCCGGTCAGCAGGGTCAGGCCGGCCACCGCGATCAGGTAGTAGCCGACGGTCGCGATCCGCAGGTTGGTGAACTCGTCGGTGACCAGGGTGAGCACCACGATGACGGCCAGCGCGCCCAGCGCGGCCAGGATGTGCAGGACCAATGGGGGCAGCCGGCGGTTGCCCGGCCGGGCCGGGGAGCCGGCCGGTGCCTCCGGAAGACTCGTGCGCACGCTCACACCCGCCTCGCCTTCGCGCGGCCGAACAGCCCGGCCGGTCGCAACGTCAGCACGATCACCAGGATCACCAGCGCGGCGATCGTCACCGTCTCCGGTCCGAAGTAGCCGGACACATAGGACAGTCCGACGCCGAGCACGAACCCGCCGGCGATGGTGCCCAGCGGGTTGTCGAGCCCGCCGAGCACGGCCGCGGTGAGCGCGTAGACGAAGACGCCGTCCAGCACGTTCGGGAAGAGGAACGGCGGGGTGGCCAGCAATCCGGCCAGCGAGCCGACGGCCGCGGCCATCCCCCAGCCGACGGTGAGCATCAGCCCGACCCGCACGCCGAGGGTGCGCGCGACGTCCGGGGCGAACGCGGCCGCCCGCATCCGCAGGCCGAGCGGGGTGTACTTGAACACCACCAGCACGAGCGCCGCGATCGCGAGCACCACCAGCACCACGAACAGGTCGTTGGCGGAGAACCGGCCGACGAAGTCGAAGGCGTACGGGTAGGCCAGCGGCTCGTTGGACCAGATCATCCCGGCGACCGCCTGCAGCACCAGCAGCAACCCGAGGGTGACGATGATCGAGCTCAGTTCGGAGCGGTGGCGCAGCGGCCGGATCAGCAGCCGTTCGGTCACGACGCCCAGCAGCGTCCCGGCCACGATCGCGACGGCGAAGCCGAGCCAGTAGCTGCCCGTCCCCTTGGTCACCGAGTACGCGAGGTAGGTCGAGATGAGGGCGAGCGCGGGCTGCGCGAAGTTCACCACCCGGGTGGCCCGGTAGATGATGACCAGCGCGAGCCCGAGGGCCGCGTAGACCGCACCGGCGGAGATCCCGCCGAGGGTCAGGTCGAGGAATTCCTGCATACCGGACCGTTCACCTCCCGTTTGATGGTCAGCAGCGTCAGAAGCCGAGATAGGCGTGGCGGAGGCCGTCGTCGGCCAGCAGTTCCGCCGCGGTGTCGACCGCCACCACGCTGCCGAGCGCGAGGACGTACCCGTTGTCCGCGATGGACAGCGCGCTGTGGGCGTTCTGCTCGACGAGCACCACGGTGAGTCCGGTCGAGGCCCGCAGGTCGCGCAGGATCCGCATGATCCGCGCGGTGATCAACGGCGCGAGACCGAGGGAGGGTTCGTCCAGCAGCAGCAGTTCGGGCCGGCTCATCAGGGCCCGGCCGATGGCCAGCATCTGCCGCTCGCCCCCGGAGAGCGTCGCGGCGAGTTTGGCCGAACGTTCTTCCAGCGGCGGGAAAAGCTCGTACACCTCACGCTTGGCGGCCGCGCGGTCGGCGCGGTCACGCCGCCACAGCGCGCCGAGGCGGAGGTTCTCTTCGACGGTCAGCTCGGTGATCACGCCGCCGCCTTCGGGCACGTGCGCGACCCCGCCGCGGGCGATCCGGTCCGGCGCCCGGCCACGCAGTTCCGTGCCGTCCCAGGTGATCCGGCCTTCGCGGGCCGGCTGCAGGCCGCTGATCGTGCGCAGCAAGGTGGTCTTGCCCGCGCCGTTCGCGCCGAGCACGGCGGTGATGCCGCCGCGATCGACGGTCAGGCTGACGCCGTCGAGCGCCCGGACGGCGCCGTAGGCCACGGAAAGGCCGTCGATCTCAAGCACCGGGTGCCTCCTCGGCGGGGTCACCGAGGTAGGCCTCGGCCACGCGGGGGTCGGCCTGGATCTCGGCCGGGCTGCCCGCGGCGATCACCTCGCCGAAGTTCAGCACCACGACGCGGTCGCAGACCTGCATCACCAGGTCCATGTGGTGCTCGACCAGCACGACCGCCATGTGCCGCCGCAGCGACAGGATCAACGTCGAGAGCTCGACCAGCTCGGCGGCCGAGAGCCCGCTCGCGGGTTCGTCGAGCAGCAGCAGGTCCGGTTCCGCGACCAGCGCGCGGGCCAGCGCGACGCGTTTCCGGACGCCGTAGGGCAGCACGCCGGGCAGCCGGTCGGCGAGCTCGGCGATCCCCAGCTCGCCGAGGGTCGCACGGGCGCGCTCGGTGAGGTCGGCCTCGTCGCGGGCCGAGCGGCCGGCACCGGCGAGCGCCGGGAGCACCCCGGTGCGAGCGTGCCGGCCCGCGCCGGCCAGCACGTTCTCCAGCACGGTCAGCCCGGCGAACAGGCCGAGGCCCTGCAGCGTCCGGACGATGCCGAGCCCGGCGAGGTGTTCGGGGCGGTGCCGGATCAGCGGCGTCCCCCGCCAGAGGACGCGCCCGGACTGGGGGCGGACGAAGCCGCAGATGACGTTGAAGAGCGTCGTCTTGCCGGCACCGTTGGGCCCGATGACGCCGACGACGGTGCCTTCGTCGACGCTCAGCCGGACGTCGCGCAGCGCGGTGAGACCACCGAACCGCACGGTCAGGCCGTCGACCACGAGCAGGCCCTCGCCGGGAAGTGTCATCGATGACCCCTCTAGTTCTCACCATGTGGACCAGTCCGTACCGCGCGGTCGGTATGAAGAGGGTGGAGCGCGGCGCGGGCCGTGTCAAGGTGCGAACCGGCAACTTCCGGATCTTCCGGGCCGGTCCGAAAATTTCGCGAAGGACGGCCGCGAGGGGAAGAGCCGACGTCCGCAAAACGACCGAAGGCGGGTGCGCAGAGTGCGCACCCGCCTTCGGTCGTGGAATTACCCGGATCAGCCGGTACCGGACTGCGGCGCGATCATCTCCGAAGCGTCGACCTTCGTCTGGATGATGCCCAGCTGCTGGAGCAGGTCCGGGACGCGCTGGATGCGGCGGGCGTCCAGCGTCGAGCCGAACGTGGGCATCACCATCAGGCTCGCGATGTCCTGGTCCACCTTGGCGTTGCGCACGACCAGCGGCTCGATCCGGCCGCGGTCCACCGAGTCGCGGGTGGCCTTGAGCATCGCGCGCTGGAACGCCGCCATCGTCCGGGGGTGGTCCTGGACCCATTTGCCGGTGGCGCCGAACCCGGTCAGCGGGAACGACTGGGTGCTCCCGCTGGCGGCGTCGACGACCGGGTACGCGCCGGCGAGCTTGGCGGCCTGGGTGAGGAACGGCTCCGGCTGGTACGCGGCGTCGACCTTGCCCTGGGCCAGCGCGGCGCCCATTTCCGGCAGCGGCATCGGGACCCACTGCACCTTGGCGAAATCGATGCCGTGGTCCCGCATCACCGACCGGGTCAGGATGTCGGAGGCGGCGTTTTTCGAGCTGATCGCGATCCGCCGGCCCGCCAGGTCGCCCACGGTCTTCACCGGCGAGTTCGGCACGGTGACGACCTCGTTGCTGAGCGGGCTCGCCGACGTCGCGTCGGCCACCAGCTGGACGTCGGCGGTTCCGCTGTTCTTGGCCAGGAAGAACAGGGTGTACGTGGACAACGCGATGTCGTCCTGGCCCTTCGCCATGCGGTTCAGCGACTCCTGCCCGCTGGTCGCGACGTCGGTCTGCACGTCGAGGCCCTCGGCCTTGAAGTAGCCGCCTTGCTGGGCCAGCCACAACGTCGCGAGGTCGACGGCGGTGAAGATGGCGACCCGGATGGCCGGCTTCTCGACATTGCCACCCGCGGAACCACTTCCACCGGCCTGGTTGCAGCCGGCCAGCAAGAGCCCGGCGGAAAAGAGCGCGGCGAATCGCCGCAGCGAGGCGCGTCGGAACATGACACTCCCGGAAAACACTGGACAGATCAAGGAAACCGGCCGGTATGGCCGAGATCTGCCGGACTGTAGATGACGCTTTCCATCGCCGCAAATGTGTTGCCGAGAAAAGAGAACACGTTATTTCCGGAAAAGGATCACCGAACTTCATCCCAGGTGGAGCGCGCCAGCAACCCACCATTGCGCGGCCTCGGAAATGAGCAACGGCAAATTGCAGAAAGGATTTTCCCGGCACCGTCGGTCCCGGTGCGCGGGTGCTCGGTCAGCGGCTGACCCGCGACCGGCGCAGGCGGCGCGTCCACCGGGCGACCAGCCGGCCGAGGCGCTCCTCGGCCCGGCGGCGGTCCCGCTCGCTCTGGCAGGTGACGGTCCACAGCTGACTGACCGGGATCATGACGGCTCCTCTGGCTCGGGGTTTCGCCCCGACGACGCCGCCGGTCCCCGGGATCGACCGGCCCCGGGGAAAACTTTCCGGGTTTCTCCCGGGGCCCTGTCGATTCCGGGCCGCGGCCGCGTCGGGTGGGTGAGAAGCTGCACCGGACGATCAGGAGGAGCCCTTGCGGTACATGCTGATGATCTGCGACGACGGCGCGGAGCTGTTCAGCCCGCCCGAGATCGACGCCCAGCCGGAGTTCGTCGCCTGGCTGCGGGACGTCGAAGCCCGCGGCGCGAGCCACGCCGGGACGCTGCTGCGGCCGCCCGCCGAAGCCGTCACCGTGCGGGTGCGGGACGGGCGGCGGCTGACGTCGGACGGCCCGTTCGCCGAGACGAAGGAATGGGTCGCCGGCTGCGAGGTCGTCGAGTGCGCGGACCTCGACGAGGCCATCGCGATCGCGTCCGCGCACCCGTCCGCCGGGCGGTTTCCCATCGAGATCCGGCCGTTCTGGGAGGACTGAGTCATGAAGTTCCTGATGTGGGTGTGCGTGGACCCCGAACTCGTCGGCACGGCGGAAGACAAGCCGGACGACTGGGTCGCCGTGGCCGGCGCGCGCCGGCTCGAAGGCCACCAGCTGCGGCCGGTCAGCGACGCGACGACGCTGTGGCCGCGCGACGGCGGCACGTTCGTCTCGGACGGCCCGTTCGCCGAGACGAAGGAGCAGATCGCCGGGTACGACATCCTCGACTGCGCCGACCTGGCCGAGGCGATCGACGTCGCCGCGGCGCACCCGGTCGCGAAGTTCGGCGCGATCGAGCTGCGGCCCGTGTGGGAGTGACCGAGCCGGTCTCCGCAGCCGTCGACGAGGCCTTCCGCACCGAGTGGGGCCGCGTCGTCGCCACCCTGATCCGGGTCACCGGCGACTGGGACCTGGCCGAGGAGTGCGCCCAGGAGGCGTTCGCCAAGGCGCTGGCCACCTGGCCCCGGGACGGCGTTCCGCGCCGCCCCGGGGCGTGGCTGACGACGACCGCCCGCAACCGGGCCCTGGACAAGCTGCGGCGCGGCACCGCCGAGGCGAACCGGCTGCGCGAGCTGGCCGTCACGGCACCCGCCGACGACGCGGCACCGGAATCCGACGACGTCCCGGACGACCGGCTGCGGCTGATGTTCACCTGCTGCCACCCGGCCCTGCCGCTGGAAGCGCAGGTGGCGCTGACGCTGCGGACGCTCGCCGGGCTGACGACGCCGGAGATCGCCCGCGCGTTCCTGGTGCCCGAGGCGACGATGGCGCAGCGGATCGTGCGGGCCAAGCGCAAGATCCGCAATGCCCGCATCCCCTACCGCGTCCCGCCCGCCGAGCTGCTGCCCGAGCGGACGTCGGGGGTGCTCGGCGTGCTCTACCTGCTGTTCAACGAGGGCTACTCGGCCAGCGCGGGCGCCGACCTGGTCCGCCAGGCCCTGACGGCCGAGGCGATCCGGCTCGCCCGCGTCGTCGCCGGTCTGCTGCCGGACGCGCCGGAGACCGGCGGCCTGCTGGCCCTGATGCTGTTCCACGACGCCCGCCGCGCGACCCGCACCGACGACGACGGTGACCTGATCACCCTGGCCGACCAGGACCGCACCCGCTGGGACCGCGCGCTGATCGACGAGGGCGTCACTGTCCTGGACGAGGCGCTGACGCTCGGCCGGCCGGGCCCGTACCAGCTCCAGGCGGCGATCGCGGCGTGCCACGCGACGGCGGCGCGCGCCGAGGACACCGACTGGGCGCGCATCGCCCGGCTGTACGAGCTGGTCGCGCGGCTGAACCCGTCCCCGGTGGTCGAGCTGAACCGGGCGGTCGCGGTGGCCATGGCCGACGGCCCGTCGGCGGGCCTGGCCCTGGTCGACGCGCTCGCGGACGGCGGCCACCTGGCCGGCTACCACCTGCTCCCGGCGACGCGGGCGGACTTCCTGCGTCGCCTCGGCAGGGGCGAAGCGGCGGCGACGGCGTACCGGGAGGCGCTGGAGCTGGCACCGACCGACGCGGAACGCCGTTATCTGGCCCGGCGCATCGCCGAACTCCAGTAACAAACCACCCCGCCGCGGAGACTCTGGCCGCGAATCGCGACGCGCGAAGAGGGTGGGAACGATGAACGACTCCTGGAAGTACCGGCCGCCGCTGCTGTCTCCCAGGTTCGGCCACGAGGTGGCGCGCGCCGGCGACGACATCTTCGTCATCGGCGGCACCGACGGGACCGCCGGTCACAGCTCCGTCGAGACCCGCAAGGTGACGGGCAGCGGCGCGTGGCACCACGTCAGCCCGATGCCGGCCCCGCGCTGCGACCACGCCGTCGGCGTGACCGGCGGCCGGGTCTACGTCGCCGGCGGCACCGTCGGCGACGGCTCCACCGACGCCGTCGACCGCTACGACCCGCGGCTCGACGAGTGGAGCCCGGCTCCGCCCCTGCCCCGCCCGCTCGCCGAGGCTTCGGCCGCCGGTCTCGGCGACCTGCTCTACGTCGCGGGCGGCAGCGCCGGGGACAGCGCCTCGGACGCGGTGCACGTCTTCGACCCGGCCGAGAAGCGCTGGGACCCGGTGGCCCCGATGCGCACCCCCCGAGCCCGGTTCCGGCTGCTCGCGACGGAAACCCACCTGTACGCGATCGGCGGGCTGGCCGGCGGGCCGCAGGACGTGCTCGACTCGGTGGAGCGGTACTCCCCCGAAACGGACACCTGGGAAGCCGTGGCCCCGATGCACAAGCGGCGGGTGCTCCCCGGCGTGGCGCTGCTCGGCGACCGGATCGTGGTCGTCGGCAGCGAACCGGCGGCCGAGGACCCGGTCGCGCGCGACCGCACGACCGAGGTCCTCGACCTGGGCACCGGAGCGTGGCACCTGCTCGCCACGCTGCTCCCCCACGGCCGGTCGTCGGTGGTCTGCACCGCCGGCGCACCGCACCGGGTCCTGGCGATCGGCGGCCGCGCGAACCCCTACGGCCGACGGATCACGGTGCCCGGCGTGCTCTCGCTGAAGGTGCCGTGACTCAGCAGAACCAGCCCGACTGGACCCAGCCTCTCTTGTTGACGTTGCCCATGGCGTAACCCTCGGCCCAGTCACCGCTGGGCGAGTACCGCGACAGCTCGAAGTGGTCGCCGCGGTAGAGCGTGCCGACGATGACGCCGGCGGGCTGCGTCCGGACGTACAGGTCGGTGGCGCAGATCTCGTGGACGGTCCCCGCCGAAGCGGCGGGGGCGAGGGTGATCGCCGCGGACACGGCGAGCGTCGCGGCCGCGAGACCGCCGGCGATGCGTGCTGTGGTCATGTCTTTTCTCCCGTCAGTCCAGTGAGAAGCAGCTGCGGAGCAGGAAGCCCCACTTGCTCGCGCCGTGCCAGAAGACGTCGGCCGAGTTGTGGTCCGACGTGATGTACCGGACGCCGATGTAGTTGCCCTGCACGAGCGTGTCGATCGGGTCCGAATGCCCCTGCCCGGCCGTGTAGTTGCCGAAGAGCGTGGCGGACGAGCAGGTGATGTGGGCGGCGCGCGTCGGCACCCACGGGTCGCTGATGGTCCCGCTTCCACTTTGGACGGTCAGGGTCCCGGCCTGCGCGGGCACGCCGCCGAACCCGGCCGCCGCCGCGGTCAGCGCGACCACCGCACAAGCGCGTTTGACGCTGGTGAACGTCATCATCGGTCCTTTCTCCAGCGGTTTCTCCGCTGCTCGGAAAAGAACTACCGAGTAGTAGGCACGGACGGAAGCCCACGTCGTGACCGTGTGTGCACAGTTCGGGTCCCGGTGTGCACCCGCCCAGGTCAGGCGTCCGCCGCCGGACCGGGTCCACAGCGGCCTCGTCCCCCGGCTGGGTGTGACCACATCCGGGGCGGCGCGACATACTGAGGCCATGCCCCGTCCGAAGCACGTCCCCGCGAGCGATCTCCGGCTCCCGGACGCACTGGAGCCGGGGCGGCCGAAAGGCGACCAGCTCCGCGAAATCATCGAAAGCGTCGCGACGGAGGCGGGCCCCGGCCGGCTGATGCCGTCCGAACGGTTCCTCGCCGAGCACTTCCAGGTCGCCCGCGGCACCGTCCGCCAGGAGATCAACCGCCTGGTCGCCGACGGCGTCCTCTACCGCCAGCACGGCACGGCGACGTTCACCGCCCAGCGGCAGGCGGCGCACATCGACATGCTGACGTCGTTCACCGAGGACATGAACGCCCGGGGCGTCGTCCCCAAGACGAAGGTGCTGCACGCCGAAATCGAAAACGCGGGCCCCCGCATCGCCGGCCGCCTGAACGTGCCCCCGGGCGCGCGGGTGTTCCGGCTGGAGCGGCTGCGGTACGTCGAGGACGAGCCGTTCGCGGTCGAGCGCACCAACCTGTCGGTCGACCGGTTCCCGGACATCGAGCTGTTCGACTGGGAGACGCAGTCCCTGCACCGCACGCTGGAGGAGCGCTGGGGCGTCCGGGCCGACTGGAACGACACGGCGATCTCCGCGGTCCTCCCGAACACCCACGACGCGGGCCTGCTGGGCATCGAGGCCACCCAGCCGTGCCTGATCATCGAGGGCACGTTGCACGACCAGAGCGGCGGCGTGATCGAGGCAGGCCGCTCGCTCTACCGCGCGGACCGCTACACGGTCTTCACCCAGGCCCGCCGCAGCGGCGGCTAAGCCCCTTCCAGTCACCGTGTCGGCGCCGCGGCGGCGACTAGGAAGTGTCCTGCAAGTCATCGGAGCCAGAGGACGATCGCGGCGATAGTCAGTTCGGCCTGGTAGTAGGCAGCACGTTTGGCGTAGCGGGTGGCCAGTCACGGAACTGTTTGAGCCGGTTGAAGCACCGCTCCACAACGTTGCGCTGCTTGTAGACCTCCGCATCGAAGACGGGGGCCGCCCGCCGCGGGAACCCTTCGCCTTTACGGCGGGCGATCTGGTCATCACGTTCGGGGCTGACGAAGGTGATCCGCCGTCGGCGCATCGCCTCACGGGTGAAGGGATGCGAATACGCCTTGTCCGCGATCACCGCCTCCGGCCGACATCGTGGCCGGCCCGGCCCGATCCGGGCGACGCTGATGCCATCCAGCAACGGCACCAACTGCGGATTGTCCCCGGCCTGGCCCGGAGTGAGCAGGAACCGTATCGGCAGGCCACGGTTGTCGACGGCGAGATGGATCTTCGTGCCCAGTCCGCCTCGGGACCGCCCGAGTCCTTCTCCGTCGAGGGCGAGGGCTTCGGTGTCGCTGCCGCATCCCCTTTTTCCGGGCACCGGCGGAATGCCGGTGCGCCCTGACCACGCTGGAGTCCACCGAGATGACCCATTCGAGGTCGCCGACGGAGTCGTCTTTGACGATGACGTGGTCGAGGATCTTGTCCCAGGTCCCGTCTGCAGTCCACAGCCGCGGTTTCCAGAGGATCGCGTTGATCACCTGGCGGTGATCCCGCCACCGCCGGCCACCGCTTTGTTGCGGTGGCAGCAGCGGTTCGATCACTGCCCATGCCGGTCTGTCAGTTCTCCTCGGCCAACCACCGCACACGATTACCAGAGGTCCAGCTCAACCGCTTACAGGCCACTCCCTAGGCGTAGTGGCTCTTGAGCAGTTTCGAGCAGTGCTCCACCAGCACCTCCGCCGCGTCCGGGCCGAAGAGCGTCACGTACGACTCGTAGATGCCGTCGCGGTGGCCGTTCGCGTCCGGCAGGTACCCGAGGTAACCGTCCGTGTAGCCGATCACCCGCGTGTGCCGGAACGGGCTGCCGCGGCGGATCCGCAACCCCAGGGACGCGAACAGCTCGAACGGCGTGTGCAGCCAGGCGATCTCCCCCAGGGACACCACGCTGACCGGCACCTCCGCGCACCCCGTGGGCCGGTCGCTGGCCGCCATCACGGCGAGCATCGCGCACCCTTCGTAGCGGGTCTGCGCGATCCGGACCGACGGGTGGTCCGAGCCGTGGCGGGCGAGTTCGCGCTGCCACTCGCCTTCGGCCGACTCCCGTAGCTCCAGGCTGTCCGCGATCGACGGGACGTCGCGGTAGGGCAGGTACAGCGACGACCGGGTCAGCCGGACCGGGCCGGTGGCCGCCGCCGGGGACGCGGCCTCGAGCGTCCGCGAGATCGATGTCGCGAGGTGGCCGCCGAGGGTGCGGACCTCCTCGTGGTCGCGGCCGCGGCGGACGAAGCGGGAGCTGGCGTCGCCCGCCGCGCCCTGCAGGAACGCCGCGACCGGCCGGCCGATCAGCGCGGCCAGCTCACGGCGGGTCGCGCCCGGCCAGTCCGCGGACCAGCTCAGGTTCTCCGGGCCCAGCACCGTGGGGTGGCTGGCGTAGTCGAACAGCAGAGCGGCCGGCGTGTCGTCGTCGCGCCGCAGTTCGAGGACGCCGAACGACGTGTCGTGCGGGCCGTCGGGGTCATAGCGGTTGCTGCCGACGGCCTCGGTCTCGCCCGCGTGCCACCGGGCCCGGACCCGTCTTCGGCAGGCGCGCAGCAGGGCCGCGGCGCCGGTGACCTTCTCCGTCATGCGCTCGACCAGGCCGGTGTCCCGCTGCCCGGGCAGCCCGGGGTGCAGCGGGCCGGTCCAGCCCTCGGGCCCGGAGTGCGTGTGCGACGCGCAGACGAGCACGCGCTCGGGGTTGATGCCGACCGCGTCGGCGACGGCGTCGGCCAGGGTGCGGGTGAGCCCGGCGTCCACGGCCAGCGCGTCCAGCGCCACCCACAGCACGCCGGGGTCGTCTTCGGTGGACAGCCAGATCAGCGACGCCTCGAGGTCGTCGTGGGTGCCGGTCGCGACGCCGTTGCGGGCCAGGTAGCCGCCGAGGGGGTGCCCGGGACCGGGGGTGATCCGCACGTCCTGCGCGGCGAGCAGGAGCGAGGCGGTCACCAGGTGGATTCCAGGACGTCGACGACGCCGTCCCGGCCGGCGGCGCGGGCCACCCCGGCCAGCTCGGTGACATCGCCGGCGGGGTGCAACAGCACTTCCAGCAGCATCGGCAGGTTCAGCCCGGACACCAGCTCGACGCGGGCCGGCCCGCCGGCCGCGAAGGTGCGGACGGCGTTGAACGGCGAGCCGCCGTGCAGGTCGGCGAGCACGAGCAGCTCGGTGGCGGCGCCGGCCAGCTCCCGCAGCCGGGCGCCGAAGTCCTCCGGCCGGTCGGCCGGGTTCAGCTCGCAGACCTGCAGCCGCGACTGCGGGCCGAGGATCATCTCGGCCGCTTCGCCGACGCCCGAAGGCAGGCTGCCGTGCCCCGCGAGAATGATCGGGATCGACATGACGGGCTCCTAACTCTTCGCAGGCCCGGCGGGAGCGAACCAGCCGAGCCACCCCAGTGCGACGCCGGCCACCATGACGACCGCGATGATCCAGATCGGCCGCATCCGGGCCTTCACCACCAGCAGGTACACCCCCGCCGTGACCAGCACCGGCAGCAGGAACGGCACCAGCTCGTCGAGCCGGTCCTGGATCGCCACCGCCTGCGTCACGGGCTTGCCCTGGACGGTGGTGGTCTGCCGGTAGGTCAGCGTGGTGACGACCTTGACGATCGACGGGATGAACCCGCCGAGCACCACGAACCCGAGCACCGTCGCTCCCTGCGCGACGCGGGCCAGCGCGCCGGCCGCGAGGTGCCCGGCCAGCCGCTTCCCTTCACGGTACGCGAACCCGAACTGCCAGCGCCGGATGAGCGCGTAGGGCACGAGCACCATGACGGCGGCGAACACCGGGCCGAGCCAGTTGCCCTGCAGGGCCCAGGACGCGCCCATGGTGAAGATGATGCTGTTGTACAGCGCGAAAACGAGGGTGTCGCCGATGCCGGCGAGCGGGCCCATCAGGGCGACCTTGGTGCTCGCGGCCGACGTCGGCGTGCCCGCTTCTTCCAGCGCGACGGCGGAGCCGAGGATCAGCGGCCCGCCGACGAGCACCGAGGTGTTGAAGAACTGCATGTGCCGCTGCAGCCCGGCGGCGTAGTCGCCCTTGTCGGGGTAGAGCCGGCGCAGCACCGGTTCCATCGCGTACGCGAAGCCGAGCGCCTGCATCCGTTCGTAGTTCCAGGAGATCTGGCTCGACCAGAAGTACCGGCGGTAGGCGCGGCGCAGGTCCTGCTTGGTCAGCCGGGGGTCCACAGTGGACTCTTCGCCGGCCGGAGCGCCTTCCGCCGCGGACGGCACGACCGCCGGTTCCTCGCGGCTGAACGTCACGAACAGCATCGCCACCGCGACGCCGACCAGCGCGACGCCCAGCACGGGCAGGTGCAGGTAGGCGAACCCGACGAAGCCGATGAGCAGCAGGTACCAGTACTTCGGCAGCTCCATCATGCTCAGCAGCAGCGCGAAGCCGACCGCGGGCAGCAGCGAACCGGCCAGCGTCATGCCGTCCACGAACCCGGCCGGGATGTTCGCCGTGATGTCCTTGACCAGCCCGCCGGACGCGGCGAGCGCGGCGAGGAACGTCGGGATGGCGCGCACCGCGACCCACGGGACGAGGCTCACCCAGTGGATCATCGCCATCCCGCGCGCGTTGCCGTCGGCGGCGTAGGAGTCGGCGCGGTGCACCAGCCCGGTCGTGACCATCTTGCCGACCGGGTCCAGCGCGGACAGCAGGACAGCCGCCGGCAGCCCGACGCCGAGCCCGACCGCGACCTGCGCGGACGTGCCCCCGGCGGCGCCCGCGGCCAGCGCGGTGCCGACGATCGCGCCGGTCTGGTAGTCCGGGATCGTCGCGCCGCCGTAGGTGTAGACGCCGAGCGCGGCCAGTTCCAGCGTCGCGCCGATCAGCAGGCCGAGCAGCGGGTTGCCGGTGATCAGGCCGGCGACCGAACCGGCGATCAGCGGGCGCTGGGCGTAGATCAGGAACGGGCCGAGCCCGTCGTAGGTGCAGTAGACGGCCCAGACGGTCAGGGCCAGAGCGACGAGCATTCCGGGCTCACAGCCCCTTTCGGTCGAGCAGCGCGACGAAGTCGGCGGGTTTGTCCTGGGGCATGAGTTGGGTGACGACCGGGACGCCGGCCGCGGCCAGCTTCCGGTAGCCGGCCGCCTCGTCCGCGGTGACCGCGATCGAGCGGGTGACCATCGTGTACCCGGGGCCGGGCCGGGGCGCGGCGTTGCCGACGTTCACGACCTCGGGCAGCAGCCCGCCCTCGACCAGGCGGAAGACGTCTTCGGGGTGCTTGGCGATGATCATCGCCTCGGCGACGGCGGGCGCGAGCAGGGTGTCGGCGACCGAGAGCACCTCGGTGGGCAGGCCGCGCGCGGCCTGCGGGAGCAGCAGCCGCTGCAGGTCGTCGGCGGCGACTTCGTCGTTGCAGACGAGCAGCCGGCGCACGCCGAGACGACGGGTCCAGGCCACGGTGACCTGCCCGTGGACCAGCCGGTTGTCGATGCGAACGTGCGCCCCCGCCATGTTTCTCCTCCCAGATGGCAGGAGACATCCTGGTTCGTCGCAGTAGCGAAGTCAACACTGCGTGTGACCGAACACATACGGCCAGGAGACAGCCTCGCGCGGGCCGACGGCAGGACCCCTCAGACCTCCCGTCGGCCCCGAGCGCGCGACGCCTCTTCATCTACCCCGGCGTGAATCCCCGGACCCTCCCATAAAGGTATATACCAGTATGGACCGTCTAGATCGACTGTCAAGACCCGTACCGCTCAGCGGACCACGAACACCGGACGGCGCCGTCGATCCGTGACCGGTTCACCCCAAGCTGTCCGTTCTTGTCAGTGACAGCCATCGGGCCCCGCTCCTATCATTCCGAGTGGTCTAGACCGCCTGCGTACTTCTCGTCCACTGCCGCATCGGGAAGGCGGATTCGTCGTGACCGCAAGAACCTGGCGCCTCGCCGCGCTCAGCACCGCCCTCGTGTTCGCCACCGCGTTGCTCCCCTCCGCCGGGGCCGCCGGCAACGATGGCACCGAACAGCTTCCAGCCGACCTCCGGACGCCGTCGGCCGCCGCCGCGGCGCCCCTGTCGACCGTCTGCGACGGCGACGGCACCAGCGGAAAGCGCGTTCAGGCGCTCTACGTCCGCGGGGCCGGGCAGGCCGACCGGTACTCCCAGTTCGCCGCGCAGTTCCAGACGTTCACGAGCCAGATCGACGACGCCTTCGTCGAGGCCGCGGGCCGGCTCGGCGGCGGCGTCCGGCACCTCCGCTACGTCACCGATTCCAGCTGCCGCGCCACCGTCGCGAACGTGACGATCGCGCAGGGCGACATGGCGACCGTCGACACGATCACCAACGCCATCAAGGCGCAGGGCTACAACCGCGCCGACCGCAAGTACGTCGTCTGGTACGACAAGGACGGCTGCGGCCTGGCGTTCGGCAACGGCGGCAACGACAGCCCCGGCGCGAACAACCCGTACAACGCCGGCCCGCACTACGCCACGGTTGGCACCGGCTGCTGGTCGTGGCAGGCGACCGGCCACGAACTGCTGCACACCCTCGGCGCCGTCCAGGGCAGCGCGCCGCACTCCACGCCCTACGGCCATTGCTGGGACGACGAAGACATCATGTGTTACGACGACGGCGGCATCCCGAACCCGCCGGGCGGGCTGGTGAAGGTCTGCCCCGGCGCGCCGGAGAACCAGATCGACTGCGGCGGTGACGACTACTTCAACACCAACCCGCCGGCCGGCGGTTACCTGGCGACGCACTGGAACGTCGCGAACAGCGCGTACCTGATCACCGGCGGCACCGCGAATCCGTCGGGCGCGATCACCGGGATCGGCGGCAAGTGCGTCGACGTCAGCGCGTCGAACACCGCCAACGGCACCGCGATCCAGCTGTGGACCTGCAACGGCACCGGCGCGCAGCGGTGGACGTCGCAGAGCGGGACGCTGCGGGCACTCGGCAAGTGCCTGGACGTCGCCTCGAGCGGCACCGCGGACGGCACGCTCGTGCAGCTGTGGGACTGCAACAGCACCGGCGCGCAGACGTGGCAGGCCCGTTCCGACGGCACGCTGCTGAACCCGCAGTCGGGCAAGTGCCTCGACGCGACGGGCAACGCCTCGGCCGACGGCACCCGGCTGCAGATCCGGTCGTGCGCCGCGACGGCGAACCAGCGGTGGCAGGTGCCGGCCTGATCTTTCCGTGATTTTTTCGCGAAGAGGTTCCCCTTCGGACGGAAACTGGCAGAATGCGGAATGACCTGCCGGTTTCCGTCCCCACCGGGAACTCCTCGGGAACTCGTCGAAATACCGGCAGAAAGCGCGCAACCTGGCCGCGCCCTCGTCGTTAAGCGCAACGCCGGTCGCCACCCGTTCACGCGGGACGCCGGCACGCTGCGAAGCCGGGCCGTTACGGCTTCGCTCAGGGAGGGAAAGCAATGCCGGCCGTTACCGCGAACATCGTCCCGCTCCGGCACGCCCGCCCGGGGGTCGTGGCGTACGTGAAGAGCCCGGACGAATGGTTCGTCGCCAACAGTGGCTGGATCCAGGGCAGTGAAGGCGTCGCGCTGATCGACACGTGCGGCACCGAACAGGCCACGCTGGAACTGGTCCGCGACGTCCGCAAGTACGCGCCCGAAAGCGCGCGGCAACTCACCGTGGTCGTCACGCACGCGCACGGTGAGCACCACAACGGGGTCGGGGTCGCGTTGCGCGACGGCGGGACCGTGCTCGCCGCGCCCGCGAGCGTCGAGGTCGTCAAGGCCGGGCCGCAGACCTACGGCAACGTCTTCACCTGCTCCCAGTGGGGTGTGCTGGAACCGCCGGAACCCGCCGCGGTCCGCCCGGTCGTCGGCTGGAAGCGGCTCGACCTCGGGGACGCCGTCGCCGACGTCGTGGCCGTACCGGGCACCGCGCACACGGCGGGTGACCTGGTGGTACACGAGCCGCGTTCGGGCACGCTGTTCACCGGCGACCTGGTGTTCATCGGCAGCACGCCGATGGCGGTGCACGGCTCGATCCCGGGCTGGCTCGACGCGCTCGACTGGCTGCAGGACACGTTCCGCCCGCGGACGCTCGTGCCCGGCCACGGGCCGGTCGCGAACCCGGGTCACAGCGCCGTGCACGCGATGCGCGTCTACCTGGAGTGGCTCCTGGACGCGACCGCGCGCAGCCGCGACTTCTCGAAGCTCGCGACCCAGGCTTCGCTGCGCTGGCCGACGTGGAGCAACCCGGAGCGCCACATCGGCAACCTGATGCGCGCGTACGCCGACCAGCACGGCCGCAAGCTCGACGTGGACCTCGCGGTCGACGCGGTGATCGCGGCGGCGGGCGGGCGCATCGACCTGGACTACCTGCTGGGCGCCGAACCGGTCCGCCGGATCTCCTAGTCCCGAACGCCCCAAGGCCGCCTCGGGGCGTCAGGAATCCGCGCCACCGAGGCTCTCGAGGAGCTTCCGGAGCATCTCCGCCAGGTCCTCCCGCTCGTCGTCTTCGAGCGCGGCGAGGACGCGGTGTTCCGTCGCGACGTGGTCCGGCAGCGCGCGGTCGATCAGCTCGCCGCCGACGTCGGTCAGCTCGACCCGCACGCCGCGGCCGTCGGCCTCGTTCGGCGTGCGGCGGACCAGTCCCCGGGCCTCCAGCTTGTCGAGGCGCTGGGTGATCGCGCCGGAGGTGACCATCGCCGAGCGCATCAGCTCCGTCGGCGTCAGCCGGTACGGCGGCCCGGTGCGGCGCAGCGTCGCGAGGACGTCGAAGGTCGCGTGGTCCAGGCCGTGCCGGGCGAACGTCCGCCGCAGCTCGGCGTCGACCAGCACGCCCAGCCGGGACAGCCGGCCGATCACGGCCATCGGGGAGACGTCGAGGTCGGGGCGCTCGGCGTGCCACTGCTCCAGCACCCGGTCCACGTGGTCGGCCATCGGCCCAGCGTAACCGATGTCTTAGCGGTAAGTGAGCAGTGGCAATCTACCTTAGCGCTGAGCTATGTTGTCTTAGTGCTAAGCAATCGACTGCGGGTGGCCACCGCCCTCGCCCCGGTCATCTGGGGCTCCACCTACCTCGTCACGACCGAGCTGCTCCCGCCCGGCCGCCCGCTGCTCGCCGCGGTCGTCCGGGCCCTGCCCGCCGGGCTCCTGCTGGTCGCGCTCACCCGGCGGCTGCCGCGCGGCAGCTGGTGGTGGCGGTCGCTGGTGCTCGGCACCCTGAACATCGGCGCGTTCTTCGCGCTGCTGTTCGTCGCCGCCTACCGGCTGCCCGGCGGCGTCGCCGCGACGCTCGGCGCCCTGCAGCCGCTGCTCGTCGCGGGCCTGTCCACCGGCCTGCTCGGCGAACGGCTGACGCGGCGCACTCTGCTCGCCGGCGTCGCGGGCGTCGCCGGCGTCAGCCTGCTGGTGCTGCGGTCGGACGCGCGGCTCGACGCGCTCGGTGTCGCCGCGGCGGTCGGCGGCGCGGTCGTGATGGCCACCGGCATCGTGCTGAGCAAGCGCTGGACGTCCCCCGCTCCCCTGCTGCCGACCACCGGCTGGCAGCTCGTCGCGGGCGGGCTGGTGCTCGTGCCGCTCGCGCTCGCCGTCGAAGGGCCGCCGCCGTCGACACTGTCCGCGGCGAACTACGCGGGTTACGGCTACCTCGCGCTGATCGGCGCCGCGCTGGCGTACCCGCTGTGGTTCCGCGGGATCCGCGCGCTGTCGCCGACGCACGTGACGTTCCTCGGGCTGCTCAGCCCGGTGGCCGCGACCCTGCTCGGTTGGCTCGTGCTCGGCCAGCGCCTCGGCGGGTGGCAGCTGCTCGGCGGCGCGGTCGTGCTCGCCGCCGTCGTGACCGCTCAGCGACGGACGCTGGGCCGGACGGCTGCTAATAACTATCAGCCTTTGACAACGTCTCCGCGCGCCACCGACTCTGAAGTGGTCTGAACAACTCGTGATCACCGGCCTCGACGAGGAGGCGCCCCCGTGCGTACGAGATCCCCCATCCGACGGCGGTTTTCCGCTCTGGCCGTCGCCGCCGGGCTCGCGACCGCCGTCGCCCCCGCCGCCGACGCGGTCCCGGCCACCATCCCGTTGAAGATCACCAACAACTCCGGCCGCGGCGACCAGGTCTACGTCTACGACCTGGGCACGAACCTGGCGACCGGGCAGCAGGGCTGGGCCGACGCGAACGGCACGTTCCACGCCTGGCCGGCCGGCGGCAACCCGCCCACCCCGGCGCCGGACGCGTCGATCCCCGGGCCCGCGAACGGCGGCTCGGCCACCATCCGGATCCCCAAGTTCTCCGGCCGGATCTACTTCTCCTACGGGCAGAAGCTGGTCTTCAAGCTCACGACCGGCGGCCTGGTGCAGCCCGCGGTGCAGAACCCGTCCGACCCGAACGTCAACATCCTGTTCAACTGGTCGGAGTACACGCTCAACGACGCCGGTCTCTGGCTCAACAGCACCCAGGTGGACATGTTCTCCGCGCCGTACGCGGTCGGCGTGCAGCCGGCCGGCGGCACGACGAAGAGCACCGGGCACCTGAAAGCGGGCGGGTACAACGGTTTCCTGAACTCGTTGCGCGGCCAGTCCGGCGGCTGGGCCAACCTGATCCGGACGCGCACGGACGGCACGGTCCTGCGCGCGCTCGCCCCGGGCCACGGCATCGAAGCGGGCGCGCTGCCGGCGACCGTGCTGCAGGACTACATCAACCGCGTCTGGACGAAGTACAGCTCGTCGGCTTTGACGGTGACGCCGGTGGCGGCCCAGCCGAGCGTGAAGTACACCGGCCGGGTGTCGGGCAACGTCATGAACTTCACGAACACGTCCGGCGGCTTCGTGACGGCGTTCCAGAAGCCCGACTCCGACAGCGTCTTCGGCTGCTACAAGAACCTCGACGCCCCGAACGACGTCCGCGGCCAGATCTCGCGCACGCTCTGCGCGGGCTTCAACCGCTCGACCCTGCTGACGAACGCCAACCAGCCGGACACCAGCTCGGCAGGCTTCTACTTGGACAGCGTCACCAACCAGTACGCGAAGAAGATCCACGCGCAGATGGCGGACGGCAAGGCGTACGCCTTCGCCTTCGACGACGTCGGCAACTACGAGTCCCTGGTCAACGACGGCAACCCGGCGACGGCCTACCTGACGCTGGACCCGTTCAACTGAGCCGCACGCAGTCCGTTTCCGGCGTCACCGGTGTCCGCCCGAGCACGTCCAGCCCGGGTACGGTGCGCGCCGGAACGGGCTGCGCCGTACCGACTTTGACCACCACCACCGGTTGACCGCACGCGGCCAGCTCCACCACCAGCAACGGCACGACGAGCATCGTGGTCCGGATCCGCATGAGCCACCCACCCCGCTTCGCTCCACCACTCCCGTGGAGAACACGTGAGGTGGCGCCCCGCGGTTCAGCGCGGGGCGGCCTCGTGAGTGTTTAGGGCGGTTAGAACCGCCCTAAACACTCACGACAAGCCGCGGCAGACCGTCAAGCGCCGACGTAGGCCGCCAGGTGCTCGCCGGTGAGCGTCGAGCGCGCCTCGACCAGTTCCCGGGGGGTGCCTTCGAACACGACCGTGCCGCCGTCGTGGCCGGCGCCGGGACCGAGGTCGACGATCCAGTCCGCGTGGGCCATCACGGCCTGGTGGTGCTCGATCACGATGACCGACTTCCCCGAGTCCACGAGCCGGTCGAGCAGCCCGAGCAGGTTCTCGACGTCGGCCAGGTGCAGGCCGGTGGTCGGCTCGTCGAGGACGTAGACGTCGCCCGCGGAACCCAGGTGCGTGGCCAGCTTGATCCGCTGGCGCTCACCGCCGGACAGCGTCGTCAGCGGCTGGCCCAAGGTGAGATAGCCGAGGCCGACGTCGGCGAGCCGCTGCAGGATCTTGTGGGCCGCGGGGAGCGTGCCGCTGAAGAACTCCTCCGCCGCGGCCACCGACATCGACAGGACCTCGCTGATGTCCTTGCCGCCGAACTTGTACTCCAGCACCTCGGCCTGGAACCGCTTGCCCTCGCACACTTCGCACGGCGTCGCGACGCCGGCCATCATGCCCAGGTCGCTGTAGATCACGCCGGCGCCGTTGCAGTTCGGGCAGGCGCCTTCGGAGTTGGCGCTGAACAACGCCGGCTTGACGCCGTTCTCCTTCGCGAAAGCCTTGCGGATCGGCTCGAGCAGCCCGGTGTAGGTCGCCGGGTTGCTGCGCCGCGAGCCACGGATCGCGCCCTGGTCGATCGAGACGACACCCTCGGCGCCCGCGACCGAACCGCGGATCAGCGACGACTTCCCGGAGCCCGCCACGCCGGTGATGACGGTGAGCACGCCGAGCGGGATGTCGACGTCGACGTCCCGCAGGTTGTGCGTGTCGGCGCCGCGGACTTCCAGCGCGCCGCCGGGCTTCCGGACGTCGTCCTTGAGCTTGGCCCGGTCGTCGAGGTGGCGGCCGGTCGTCGTGTCGCTCTTGCGCAATCCCGCGACGGTGCCCTCGAAGACGACCTCGCCACCTTCGGAACCGGCCTTCGGCCCGAGGTCGACGACGTGGTCGGCGATCGCGATCGCCTCCGGCTTGTGCTCCACGACGAGCACCGTGTTGCCCTTGTTCCGCAGCTGCAGCAGCAGTTCGTTCATCCGCTGGATGTCGTGCGGGTGCAGGCCGATCGTCGGCTCGTCGAAGACGTAGGTGACGTCGGTGAGCGACGACCCGAGGTGCCGGATCATCTTGGTGCGCTGGGCTTCCCCGCCCGACAGCGTGCCCGACGGCCGATCCAGCGAGAGGTAGCCGAGGCCGATCTCGACGAACGAGTCGAGCGTGTGGCCCAGCGCCTCCAGCAGCGGCGCCACCGACGGCGCCTTCAGGCCGCGGACCCAGCCGGCGAGGTCGCTGATCTGCATCGCGCACGCGTCCGCGATGTTCACCTTCCCGATCTTCGACGACCGCGCCTCCGGGCTCAGCCGCGTGCCGTCGCACTCCGGGCAGGTGGTGAACGTGACCGCTCGCTCGACGAACGCGCGGATGTGCGGCTGCATCGCGTCGACGTCCTTGGACAGCATGGACTTCTGGATCGAGGGCACCAGCCCCGAGTACGTCAGGTTGATGCCCTCGACCTTGATCTTGGTCGGCTCCTTGTAGAGCAGGTCGTCGAGCTGGCGCTTGGTGAACTTCTTGATCGGCTTGTCGGCGTCGAAGAAGCCGCAGCCGCGGAAGATGCGGCCGTGCCAGCCCTCCATGCTGTAGCCGGGGATGGTGATCGCGCCCTCGTTGATCGACTTCGTCTCGTCGTAGAGCTGGGTGAGGTCCACGTCGTTGACCGCGCCCCGCCCCTCGCAGCGCGGGCACATGCCGCCGAGGACGCTGAAGCTGCGACGCTCCTTCGTGGTGCGGCCGCCCTTCTCGAGGGTGACCGCACCGGCGCCGCTGATCGACGCGACGTTGAAGGAGAACGCCTGGGGCGAGCCGATGTACGGCTTCCCGAGCCGGCTGAACAGGATCCGCAGCATCGCGTTGGCGTCGGTCGCCGTGCCGACCGTGGAGCGCGGGTCGGTGCCCATCCGTTCCTGGTCGACGATGATCGCCGTCGTCAGCCCGTCGAGCACGTCGACGTCGGGGCGCGCCAGCGTCGGCATGAACCCCTGCACGAACGCGCTGTAGGTCTCGTTGATCAGCCGCTGCGACTCCGCGGCGATCGTGCCGAACACCAGCGAGCTCTTGCCCGAACCGGAGACCCCGGTGAACACCGTCAGCCGGCGCTTCGGCAGCTCGACCGTGACGTCCTTGAGGTTGTTGACGCGCGCGCCGTGCACCCGGATCAGGTCGTGGCTGTCGGCTTCGTGTGCGGCCTTGCTCATCGTGTCTCCATGGTCTTCGGTCCGGTCGTTCCGGTCGGTCAGCGGTCCTGGTAGAGGCCGAGCACGTTGCCGTCGGGGTCGGTGAAGGTGGCCACCACCCGGCCGCCGCCGACCTCCTTCGGGGCCTCCTTGAGGGTGCCACCGGCCGCGGTCAGCTCGGCGAGCTTCGCCTCGATGTCCGGCACGGGCCAGTAGGTCACCGGGCCGGTCATGCCCTGCGCCGCGCCGCCCGGCACCAGCCCGATGTGCTGCCCCTCGACGTCGAACCCGACGTAGTAGTCCGAATCGGCCGTCGGCTCGGCACCGAGCAGGGTGGCGTAGACGGTCTTGGCCTTCGCCAGGTCGGTGACGGGGTGCAGAACGGTGATGGTCATGTTCACTCCTGGTTGTCGTCGCTGCTGCCGGTCACGCTACGGCCGCGTCGATGACCTGCGCTTCTCGATTCCTGATCGGTACCGCAAGGCATGATGGAGGCATGCGGATCACGGCCTGGTGGCGCGGCATCAGCCCGCGACGGCGCCTGATGCTGGGCGGCGTCGCGGTCGTGGTGGTGATCGCGGTCGTGGTGGCCGTCGTCGTCACGTCCGGGACCAGCGCCGCGCCGCAGGCCGGCACACCCGACCAGGACAAGCCCGGCCCGGTGCTGCTCGTGCCCGGGTACGGCGGTGGCCAGGGCGCGCTGAACGAGCTGGCCGCGCACATCCGGCAGACCACCGGACGCACCACCGAGGTGCTCACCCTGGCCGGCGACGGCACCGGTGACCTGCTCGAACAGGTCGCCGTGCTCTCCTCGGCCGTCGAACGCGCGTACGCGGCCGGCGCGCCTTCGGTGGACGTCGTCGGCTACTCCGCGGGCGGCGTCGTGGCCCGCCTGTGGGTCGGCCGCGAGGGCGGCGAGCACCAGGCCCGCCGGGTGGTGACGCTCGGCGCCCCGATGCACGGCACCGGCCTGGCCGCGGCGGGCGGCGCGCTGGTGCCGGGCGCCTGCCCGACGGCGTGCGTCCAGCTGGCGCCGGGCAGCGCGCTGCTGCAGGAGATGGCGAAGGACCCGATCCCGTCGACGCTGCCGTGGCTGTCGCTGTGGACCGAACGCGACGAGACGGTGACGCCCCCGGACTCGGCCCAGGTGGACGGCGCGGTCAACGTGGCGCTGCAGCAGGTCTGCCCCGGCAACCAGGCCGGCCACGGCGACCTGCCCACCGATCCGGCGGTCACCGAACTGGTGCTGCAGGCGCTGGGGACCACACCGCTGGAAGCACCGACCGACTGCCTCAGCTCGTGACGTCCTTGGTCGCGAAGTTCGCCCAGGCCGCGCCCGACTCGCGCCCGGCGAACAACAGCCTGCTCCGCAAACGCGACCGCCTCACGCCCGACTCGCCGGCATCCGCAGCGGGCCCCGACCGCCCACCCGCCGCGCACGTCCGGCGAACCACCAGCCCGCCGTCGCGCGACCGCCTCACGCCCGACTCGCCAACATCGTCGCGAAACGGGACGCCTCAGCTCGTGACGTCCTTGGTCGCGAAGTTCGCCCAGGCCGCGCCGAAGAACACCACGATGTAGCCGGCCTGCAGCAGCAGGCCGTGGTCGATGTTGCGCCACAGCACGGGATCGCGGAAGAAGTCGATCCACGACAGCCAGTAGTGCGTCGGCAGGTACGGCTTCACCGACGCCGCCGCGTCCAGGGTTTCCAGCACCGAGCTGGTGATCAGCACGGCCAGCCCGCCCAGCGCGGCGCCGAGCGAGGAGACGGTGACCGTCGACAGGAACATCGTGATCGCCGCGAACCCCAGCATCGACACCACGATGTAGGACACCGCGCCGAGCAGCCGCAGGCCCAGCCCGGACGAGCTGAGCGACTGCCCCGACAACGACGTCACCCCGGCGGGCTGCCCGCCGGGACCCGCGACGCCGGGGGTGCCGCCGGTGCCGAACAGGATCACGCCGAGCACCAGCGACGTCAGCACCACGATCACGATCGCCGCGGTGACGTACACCGCGATGGCGACCATCTTGGCGCTCAGCAGGCGCGTCCGGCCGACCGGGCGCACCAGCAGGTAACGCAGCGTGCCGCCGGACGCCTCGCCCGCGATGGAGTCCCCCGCGACGACGGCGACCGCGATCGGCAGGAACAGCGGCAGCACCAGGGCGAGCGCGGCCGCCGGGTAGAGCGCGCCGTCGTTCACCACGGCCGACAGGAACGCCCCGCCCTGCCCGGGCGGCGGCGCGAAATCGGCCGTCGCCAGGAAGATCCCGACGATCGCGGGCAGCAGGCAGAGCAGCAGGATGCTGACCCAGATCCGCGGCCGCAGCACGAGTTTCCGGAGTTCGACGCCGATCATCCGGCCGCCACCTCCCCGAACCGGTCCGAGCCGGGGCCGGTGAACTCGAGCACCACCTGTTCGAGCGTCCGGCGCTCGGCGTCGATGGACGTCACGCGCACGCCCGCCTCGACGAGCATCGCGTTCAGCGCCGCCGGGTCTTCGTGCCGGATCACCAGGCGCTCGCCGTCGCGGGATTCGAGCTGCCCGTCGAGGACCGCGGCCGCCGCGGCCGGGTCCGGCGTGCCGACGAGCACCCGGCCGGTCAGCGCGCGCAGCGACGTCAGGTCCTCTTCCAGCACCAGCCGGCCGCGGTCGACGACGCCGACGCGGGTGCACAGCTGCTCGACCTCGGCCAGCAGGTGACTCGACAGGAACACCGTGGTCCCGCCCGCGTTCAGCTCGACGAGCAGTTCGCGGATCTCCTTGATGCCCTGCGGGTCGAGGCCGTTCGTCGGCTCGTCGAGGATCAGCAGCCGCGGCTTGCGCAGCAGCGCGCCGGCCAGCCCGAGCCGCTGCCGCATGCCCAGCGAGTACGCCTTGATCGGCCGCTGGTCGACCGCGCCCAGCCCGACCTGCTCCAGGGCGTCGTCGATGCGACGCCGCCGGGTGCGCCGGCCGCCACCGCGCCCGGCCGCGTCGAGCAGCGCGAGGTTCCGGCGGCCGGACAGGTGCGGGTAGGCGGCCGGGCCCTCGACGAGCGCGCCGACCTCCGGGAGCACCTCGGCGACCCGTTTCGGCACCGGCTTCCCGAGCACCTCGATCTCGCCGCTGGTCGCGTAGACCAGCCCGAGCAGCATCCGGACCAGCGTGGTCTTGCCCGAGCCGTTCGGGCCGAGGAAGCCGTAGCGGTCGCCTTCGCGCACGTCCAGGTCGACCGCGTCGACGGCGAGCACCCGGCCGTAGCGCTTGGTCAGGCCGCGGGTGACGATCATCGGCCGCTCCGGCGCAGCCGCGACAGCTCGTCCGCGACCGTGCGCAGCACGTCCGGCGTCACCGTCCCGGCCAGCAGGTACGAGCGCCGGGAGAACGCCGAGCGCACGATCGCCAGCGACAACGGCGTGAGCGAGAGCTGCACCACGCTCCCGGCCGTCAGCTTGACCTCCACACCGCCTGCCTTCCCGGCCGCGTCGCTCGCGGCGTTCCCGACGTTGCGCGGCACGGCGATGACGGCGAAGGCCGCCAGCCCGGTGCCGTAGAGCGCGGCGCCGGTGATCCCGCCGAAGTTCGACGACACCACCGGCCGCCCGCCGAGGGTGTCCGGCAGCACCGCCTGGCCCAGCGCGCCGAGGGCGTCGGTGACGTCCGGGGCGCTGGTGACCGAGAAGCCGGAGCCGAGCACCGGCCGCGGCGCTTCGACCGCCGGTGTCGTCTGTTCGAGCTGCTGGAACTCGGTGCTCAGGATCGGTGCCTGCTGCCCGCGGGCGGTCACCTCGACCCGCACCGGCAGCCCGGTCGCCGGGTCCGCCCACAGGTCCACCTGGCCGATCGTGGTGTCCGGGTCGGCCGGGACCAGCCGCAGCCCGGACGCGTCGACCCCGGCGACGCGCCGCGCGGGCAGCGTGCCCACCGAGTCGTTCTTCGCGGCCTGAAGGATCCGCCGCGCGAGCTCGGGCGGCAGTAGATCGCCTGCTCGCGGCAGCCGGACGCTGGGTTCGCCGATCAGCTCGGTCAGCGTGTTGGTGCCGTAGTCCCAGGTGTACTCACCGTCGGGCAGCCGGTAGACGTCGTGCTCGCCCGCGGTGCCGAGGGTGTCGACGCGGTAGCGGTCGGGCCCGGCGTACCAGGCGCGCATCCGCGTCGTCCCGGCGAAGAGCGCGGCGACGTCGGCGAGGTTCGGCAGCTCCGGCAAGGCGAGCGAACCGGAGCTCTCGGCGTAACCCTGGTACGGCCGTCCGGCGGACCCCAGCACGAGGGCGCGCAGGCGGGCCGGATCGATCGACTCCCCCGCGGACGGCAGCGCGGCGACGACGGCGGGCACCGACACGAGGACAAGGGTCACCGCGGCGACCACCGCCCAGCGGCGCCGCTTTTCGTGCCGCACCACCGAGGGCGTCATCCGGCATCACCTCTGTCGTCCTTTGTACGCCATGGGACCGGGGAGATCAGCCGCCGAGTTCTTACGGATCCGGTGGGTTCCGGCACTAGGCTCGCCCGGTGACGACCCCCGTTCATGCTGCTGTCTTGAGCTAGGTCCGGCTGCTCCGGCAGTCCCGAACCCCCTCTCACCCCGCGCCGCGCGCGGGCACACCGCCACGCGCGCGGCCGCAGCAGAACGGAAATCCGTGTCTCACCTCGTCCTGCCCGGCGAACCCGCCCGCATGCTCTTTTCACCGCCTTCACACCGCGCCGTCCCTGCCGTCCCTGCCGTCCCCGCCGTCCCCGCCGACGAAGGGCTCTCGGCCGACGCGGCGCTACGCGCACTGTCCGCCGGCGACGCGCTGCTCTGGCGCGGCGGCTACCCGGCCGCGCGGCAGCTCCTCGACGCCGTGTCCCGGCGGCTCCCGCCCCCGCCGTCCGGCGGCCACGCGGCCTACCGGGCGCACCGCGGGCACCGGGCGCGGCTGCTCTCGCTGTTGTACGTGCCCCTGGACCCCGGGCACGTCGTCCCGCTTCGCCGGGCGCCGGACGTCCGGGAAGCGTGCACCGGCGTCTACGGCCCGCTCGACGTCGCGGCCGCGGTGCCGCTGCGGGAGCTGCTCGGCGTCCTCGGCGCGGCCGGATGGCGCCGGAGCGGGATCGCCGTCCCCGCCCTCGGCGCCCGGATCCACCCGCACTACGGCGTTTTCGCGCCGGTGCGCCAGGAGTACGTCCGGCTGGTCGCGGAAACGCCGTTGCCGGCCACGGAGCTCGCGTTCGACGTCGGCACCGGGACCGGCGTGCTCGCCGCCGTGCTCGCCCGGCGCGGGGTCACGCGGGTGATCGCGACGGACACCGACCCCCGCGCCGTCGTGTGCGCGACGGAAAACCTGGCCCGGCTGGGGTTCGCTGCGCGCACCGAGGTCGTGCGCGCGGATCTGTTCCCACCCGGCCGGGCGGGGCTGGTGGTGTGCAACCCGCCGTGGCTGCCGGGCCGGCCGCGGACGTCACTCGACCACGCCGTGTACGACCCGGGCAGCCGGATGCTGCGCGGCTTCCTCGACCGGCTGCGCCGCCACCTGACGCCGGCCGGGGAGGCCTGGCTCGTGCTGTCCGACCTGGCCGAACACCTCGGCCTGCGCACCCGCGACGAGCTGCTCGGCCGGATCGACGCGTCGGGCCTCGAAGTCGCCGGCCGAACGGACACGGCTCCCGGGCACCCCCGCGTCGCCGACGCCGGTGACCCGCTGCACCGGGCCCGCGCGGCGGAAGTCACGTCGTTGTGGCGGCTGCGCCCGGCCTGAGCGCCACAGCCGAAGTCACGGCTCGGTCCGGAATGCCGGATCCGGGCCGTGACCCGGCTATTCTTCGGCCAGCGCAGCCGAGAACGGGGGACGAAGTGAGCACGACCAGCGAGGGCACACCGCAGAGCAGCGCCGAAGCCATGATCGCCGAAGCCAAGCGGGCCTTGTGGGTGATGGTGGGCCTGCTGGCCGTGATGTGGGTGCTGCAGATCGTCAACTCCCTCGACAGCAACGGCCTGAGCCGGGAGTTCGGCATCGAAGCGCGCGATCCCGCGTCGCTGCCGGAGATCTTCAGCGCGCCGTTCTTCCACTTCAGCTGGGACCACATCGAGGCCAACTCCGGCCCGCTGTTCGTCTTCGGCTTCCTCGCCGCCTACCGCGGCGTGAAGAAGTGGCTCGGTGTGAGCGTGCTGATCATCATCGCGAGCGGTCTCGGCGTCTGGTTCATCTCACCGTCGACCGCGGTCACCGCCGGCGCCAGCGGCCTGGTGTTCGGCTACTTCGGCTACATCATCGTGCGCGGCCTGTTCGACCGGCACCCGATCGACATCGTGCTCGGGCTGGTGATGGCGTTGTGCTTCGCCTACCAGTTCTCGTCGCTGCTGCCGTCGGACGAGCAGGTCAGCTGGCAGGGCCACATGTTCGGCTTCGTCGGCGGCATCCTCGGCGGCTGGCTCTTCCGCGACCGCCGCCCCAAGGCCGTCGCCGGACCGGACGCGACCGACCCGGCGACCGTCCTGCTCCCGAAGGACCTCAGCTAGGCGGCGCCAGCCAGGCGTCGACGACGATCCGCACGTACCGGCCGATCATCGGCCGCGGCGCGCGCACGCCGAGCGGCGCCCGGTCCAGCGTTCCCGTCGCCCGGACGTGCCCTTCGCCGGTGGGCGGCTCGACCGTGAGCGTCAGCGGGCAGGACGTCCCGCGCAGCCGCAGCTCACCGGCGACTTCCCAGCCCTCGTGCCGCCGGATCCCGGTGGCCTCGAAAACCAGCTCGGGGTGGGTGGCGCTGTCCAGGAGCTTCGGCTTCCGCAGGTCGGCGTCGCGACGCGGGTTCTTCGTGTCGAGGGCGCCGAGGTCGAGCGTGGCCGCGATCGCCGTCACCTCGCCACCGGTCACCTCGACGGTGCCCGCGGTGACCGGGATCGTGCCGCGGACGCGGTTGAACCCGAAGTTGCGGACCTCGAAGGTCGCCGTCGTCCGTCCACTCAGGACGGTCCAGGTGCCGGTGCGCAACGCGGGCGCGGTGGGCCGGGTCATCGCGCGGCCGCCGGTTCCGGCAGGTCCGCGCGCAGCACGCGGTGCAGGTCGATCCGGTCCGGGCCGGGCAGCAGCGCGGGGTCCTCACCGGGCAGCAGCTCGGTGCTCATGACCGCCCGCTGCGTCGCCTCGATCGTCTCGATCGACGCGGCGAAGCCGACGATGACCGTCGCGCGGTCCGCCGCCGTCAGGACGTAGGACGGTCCGAGGCCCTCGATGTCCCGGATCGCCGGCCAGATCCGCTCGGTGCTCGCCCGCCGCTCGGCGGCCGCCTGGTCGGCGGTGCGCGGGCCGTCGAACCAGCTGAGCTGGGCGAACCGCGGCTCGGCGGTGGTGGTCCGGACGTCGGCGACCTCGTAGACGCCGGTGTCGAGCCAGGTCGTCCCGGCCGGCTGCCGGGCGGCCGCGGCGGCCGCGGCGTCGGGCCAGAAGGCGACGACGGCGCCGTTCAGGCCGCCGACCTGGGTGAACGCGCAGGTGCCGAGCGAGCCCGGGAGCAGCTCCCCGAGCGGGCCTCGGAACTGGTGGACGGTGGCGTACATGGCGGTTCCTTTCCGCTGGTCATCGTGTGAGGACGACTCTCGCCCGGAACCGGCGACCGGACATCAGTGCCAGTACGGAGCACGGCACTGAAACCGGGCACGCAGGGGATACTGCTCGGGTGACGCGCAGCGAACCGTTCGTCGGCCGGTCCGGTGCCGTGGCGGAACTGCGGGCGCGGCTCGCGGCGGCGGCCGGCGGCACCGGCGCGCTGGTGCTCGTCGGCGGGCCGGCCGGGATCGGCAAGACCCGGCTGGTCGAGACCGTCGTGGACGCCGGCGCCGTCTGGGGCCGCTGCGTCGACGACCCCGGCGCCCCGCCCCTGTGGCCGTGGCGCCGGGTGCTGCAGGCGCTCCCCACCGCCGGGGCGGAGGTCGCGCGGGCGCTGGCCGACCTCGACGGTCACGACGGCGCCGACCTGGTCGCGGCCCGCTTCCGGTTCGTGGCGCTGGCCGCCGACGCGCTGGTCGCGGCGGCCGAACCGGCCGGGCTCGTGGTGGTCCTGGAGGACCTGCACTGGGCCGACGAGGCGTCGCTGCGGCTGCTGCGGCACCTCGCGGGCGAGATCCGCCGGTCCCGGCTCGCCGTCGTCGCGACCTACCGCGACGCCTTCTTCGAGGCCGATCTGCTCGGCCGCCCGGGGACCGAGAGCCTGCGCCTGGATCCGCTCACCGAACCCGACGTCCGCGCGTACCTCGCCGAGATCGGCCGGCCGGGCGTCGACGTCGGGGACGCGCTGCGGCGCTCGGGCGGGAACCCGCTCTACCTCAAGGCGGTCGCGCGGTCGTCGGCCACCGGCAGCGGGCGGGCCGAGCTGAGCCACCTCGTCCGCACCGCCGTCGCCGCACTCGATCCCGGCGCCCGGGAGCTGCTGGCGATCGCGTCGGTGCTCGGTGAGGACGTCGACGCGCACGTCGTCGCCGCGGTGGCCGGGCGGCCGGGCGGCGACGTCGTCACGGCGCTCGACCGGGCGGCGCGCGCCGGGGTGCTGGTGCCCGGCGTCGCCGGGACCCGCCGCTTCGCCCACGCCGTCGTGCGCGACGGCATCTACGCGGACCTCGACCAGGGCGTCCGCGAGGACCTGCACGCCCGGACGGCGGCCGCCCTGGAGCACGAACCGGCGCTCGCCGGGGTGGTGGCCGGGCACTGGCTGCGGTCCGCGCCGACCCCGGACGCGCTCGCCCGCGCGGCGCGCTGGGCCGAGGTCGCGGCCCGGGACGCGACCCGGTCGTTCGCCTTCACCGAAGCGGCCCGGTTCCTGGCGTTGGCCGTCGGCTCACGACGTCGGGCCGGGGCCCACGACGGGCTCGCGGCCCTGCTCGTCGAACTCGCGACGGCGGAGTACCGGGCGGGGCGGTTCGCGCAGAGCTTCGAGCACGCGAAGGAGGCCGCTGAGCTGGCGCCGGACCTGGTCGTCGCCGCGGCGCTGGTCGTCCGGGACGTCGCCGCCCCGGACCTGCTGGCCGGGATGGCCGAGCTGACCGCGGCGGCGCTGACCGCGGCCGGTCCCGACGCGGACCCGGTGGTCCGGGCGAAGCTGCTCGCACAGGCGGCGTCGATCGCGGCCGACCGCGGGCGCGGCGGCGAAGCGGTCAAGACCGCGGACGAGGCGCTGGCCCTCGCCGAGCAGGCCGGCGACGAGGAGGCGCGGATCGACGCGGTCCGCGCCCGGCTGAAGGTCCGCCCGACGGACCTGCCCCTGACCGAGCGGCTGCGGCTGGGTGCCCTCGCCGTCTCCCTCGGTGGCACCGGGCGGCCGCTGGTGGCGTTGTGGGGGCACAAGTGGCGGGTGGACGCGGCGTTCGAGGTGGGCACGATGCCCGTGGTCGACGCCGAGCTGGCCGGGATCGCCGCCCTCGCGACGACGACCCGGCTCCCCCTGGTCCGCTGGCACTGCCTGCGGCTGCAGGCCTCCCTCTCGGCCTACCGCGGCGCGTTCGCCCGGTCCCGCGAGCTGAACCGGCTGGCGTCGGAGCTCGCCTGGGGTGAGCTCGCCGAAGACCGGTCCACGGTCGGCCTGACCTACGCGTTCGCGCTGCAGCTGGCCCTCATGGCCGGCGATCCGGGTGAGCTGCCGGAAGGCTACGAGGAGCTGCTGGCGATCGCGCCGCCGTTGCCGATCACGCTCATTTCGCGGCCGCTGTCGGCCCTCGTCCTCGGCCGGCGCGACGAGGCCCAGGCCGGGTACGACGCCCTGCGCCCCCTGCTGCGTGACCCCGACTTCGTCAGCCGGGCGCCCGGCGTCGGCGTCAACCTGGTGCCGTTGGTGGAGGAGTTCCGTGACCTCGAAACGGCGGCGTGGCTGGCCGACCGGTTCGACGGCGAACCGCCGTTCGCCTCGGGCGGCGCGGGCACGTTCTGCGGCGACTGTTCCAGCAGCTGGTCCGCCCGCCTCGCCGCACTTCTGGAGCGCCACGACGAGGCCGCCCGGCTCTTCGAGGAGTCGATCGCGTGGGACACCCGCCTGGGCGCCCGCCCGTACGTCGTGCACAACCGCGTCCGGCTGGCGGCGGTGCTGGTCGAGTGCGGTGACCTGCGGCGCGCGGAAACCCTGGCCGGGCAGGCCGCCGAAGAGGCCCGCCGGCTCGGCATGCCCGGCTGGCTGCGGGACGCCACGGCGTTGCTGGAGCGGGTCCGGCTCGCCGCCGACCCGCTGACCGGCCGCGAGCGCGAGATCGCCGCACTGGTCGCGGACGCGCTGAGCAACCGGCAGATCGCGCACCGGCTGGTGCTCTCCGAACGCACGGTGGAAAGCCACGTCCGCAGCGTCCTGGCCAAACTCGGGCTGGCGAACCGGACCGAGATCGCCGCGTGGGTCCACCGTCGCGGGCTCACACCCCGCTGAAGCCGGACACGGCGTCGGCGACCTGATCGTTGCCGGCGTGGTGGCGGGTGTGCCGGCTGTCGGATGTTCCGGCACCGAGTCCAGCCGACCGGCGGCCCGCGACCAAGATCCGGTCCGCTATCGCAGCGATCACGAATCCCGTTGAGTCCCGACGCTGTGCGGTCGCTGTGGATCCGCCTCCGCGGGATGCCGATCCGGCACCGCTGTGGTGACCTGGATCAGTGGTGCACAGAGTCCTCCGGCCCGTGGTCGTCGTGGTGGTGTCGTTGCTGGTCCTCGGGGCCGGCCTGGCCGTCGGCGCCGGCAGCACGGCCGACGACGCCTACGCGGCGAACGCCCCCGTCACCACGGCCCCGGCCGCCGCGCCCGCGCCGACCGGTGCCGCGGCCACCTCGCCGGTCGGCGCGCTGTTCGCCGGCGGGAGCCACTTCTGCAGCGCGAGCGTCGTGCACTCCGGCGCCGGTGATCTCGTGCTGACCGCCGCGCACTGCGTCAAGGACGGGATGGCCTTCGCGCCCGGTTACCACGACGGCGTCGCGCCGCTCGGGATGTGGACCGTGACGAGCGCGGCCGTCGCGGACGGCTGGACGTCTTCCGCCGACCCGGATCTCGACTTCGCTTTCCTGACCGTTCAGCAGGCCGGGAACACCGCTTCCCTGGAAAGCCTGACCGGCGCGAACACCCTGGGAATCGACCAGGGATTCGACCACGAAATCACTCTGACGGGCTACCCCGACACGACCGATTCCCCGGTCGTCTGCACCGGCGCGACGACCCGTTCCGACACCTATCAGCAACGGATCGCGTGCCCCGGTTTTCCCGACGGGACCAGCGGCGGGCCGTGGGTGACGAACGGCGTGGTCGTCGGCGTGATCGGCGGTTACCAGCTCGGCGGCGACACCCCGGACGTCTCCTACAGCGCCTATTTCGACGACGACATCCGGAAGCTGTACACGTCGGCCGGCGGCTGAACGCGAACCGGGCCCGCGTCCCTGGCGGAGGACACGGGCCCGGCCCTTCTCACGTGAACCTTCAGCAGGTCACGATGAGCCCGGTGAGCGCCGAGCACGTCTTCGACGCGCTGTCGTTGGCACTGGTGGGATCGGTCGGCGTGCTCGTGGTCTTCTGCACCGAAGTGGTGTAGGAGCCGAGGGCCAGCAGCCCGCCGTTGACCGAGAACTTCGCGGTCGTGGACGCGCCGGAGGCCAGCGAGGCGACGTCGCAGTTCAGCGTCCGGGTGGTGCCCACGTGGGCGCAACCGGTCGAGCTCGCGTACGAAAGACCCGACGGATACGTTGCGACGACCCGGATCCCGGACGCGGCCGACGGGCCGGTGTTCGTCACGGTCAGCGTGTAGTCGATGCGCGCGTTCAGGCCGCCGTGGCCGGTCGCGGCCAGCGCGACCTTGACGTCGGCGAGGCTCGACGCCTCGCCGATGGTGACGACCGGGCCGTCGAGGGTGTCGAAGGCGTAGTTGTCACCGACGAACTGGTGCTGCAGCGTGAACTGGCCCGGCGTGAGCGTTTCCTTGGCGCGCAACGTGAACACCGCGGTCCGGGTACCGCCGGCCTCGAGGTCGCCGAACGGCGCGCGGTAGCTGCTGCCGGCCTGGAAGCAGCCCAGGTCCGTCACGCCGGTGCAGGACACGAGGTCCGCGATGTCGGTGATGGCGGTCGGCGAGCCGTAAATGGCCGCCTTCGCGAACGTGACCGTGAAATCGCGGTCGTTGTAAATGGTTTCCGAAACGGTGAATGTCTGTCCCGGCAGTACCGTTGTGGGACTGACTTCGACAGAACTGGAGGGCGGGGCCGCGTCCGCGGCGGGCGCCATCGCGATGAACGCGGTGGCCAGTGCGGCCACCGAAGACAGAATCGTTGTCCGTCGCCAGCTTCTTCGCATAGTGGTGTTCTCGCCGTTCAGTCGAGGAATGCCGCTCTGACAGATGCTGCTGTTCAGTCGTCGCATCCCCGGAATTCGTTACCTCCATCCGGCGGCGCCCCCGCACCGCCGTCAGGAGTGACGCCAGCGGCCGTTCATCTCACCCGGGCGCGGCGGCGGGCCCGGCAGGTCCGGGCCGCCGCCCGACTCCAGCCCTTCGACGAGCAACGCGAGGTACCGCTGCCGCAGCTCGCTGGTGCGCGCCGGGTCGTCGACGCGGATCGCCGCGCAGCACTCGAGGATCATGCCGACGTCTTCGGTGACGGCGTCGCGGCGCAGCCGCCCGCTCTCGTGCGCGCGGGCGACGAGCCCGGCCGCGAGCTCGTTCGCCCGCTGGGCGTCGAGGCCCATCTCCGGGGTCGGCGTGAACGTGCCCGCGAGGTGGGTGGTCAGCGAGTGCACGTCGGCGTCGACCACCCGGCGGAGGAAGCCGGTGAGGGCCCGCCAGGCGTCCGGTTCTTCCACCGAGACCTCGGCTTCGGAGATGAACCGGCGCAGGCCGTCGTGGCAGAGCCGGCAGAGCAGGAACTCCTTGCTCGGGTACCGGCGGTAGAGGGCGCTGATGCCGACGCCCGCGCGCTTGGCGACGGCCGAGATCGGAGCCTTCGGGTCCAGGAGGAAGACGTCACGGGCGGCGTCGAGGATCACGACGTCGTTGCGGGCGGCCTGGCCGCGGCGGCCGGGCAGGGCTGGCTCGGGCATGCCCCGAGATTAGCACTGGAACGGATCGTTCCGCTCTGCTATCGTACGGAACGAAGCATTCCGTTCCAGTCAGATCCGCCGAGTTCCGAGGAGCAGCACATGACGAACGCCCTCCGCCCCTTCCGCGCCGAGGTCCCGCAGTCCGCGCTGGACGACCTGCACGGGCGGCTCCGGCGCGCGCTCTGGCCGGACGACCTGCCCGCCGGGTACGGCGTCACGAACGAGCGGGTCCGTGCCCTGGCCGAGTACTGGCTGGAGAAGTTCGACTGGCGGGCCTTCGAGGCGCGGCTCAACGCGTACCCGCAGTTCGTGACGGAGATCGACGGCGAGACGATCCACTTCCTGCACGTCCGGTCGTCCCGCGCGGACGCCACCCCGCTGGTGCTGACGCACGGCTGGCCGGGGTCGGTCGCCGAGTACCTCGACGTCATCGGCCCGCTGACCGAGCCGGCGTCGCCCGGGGCACCGGCGTTCCACCTCGTGATCCCGTCACTGCCGGGCTTCGGTTTCTCGGGCCCGACGAAGGCGGCGGGCTGGGGCACCCACCGCACCGCGGCGGCGTGGGCCGAGCTGATGGAGAGGCTGGGCTACGAGTCGTACGGCGCGGCGGGCAACGACGCGGGCTCGATGATCTCGCCGGAGATCGGCCGGCTCGCGCCGGGGAAGGTCGTCGGCGTGCACGTCACGCAGCTGTACTCGTTCCCGTCCGGCGACCCGGCGGAGATGGCGGACCTGAGCGCGGCCGACCAGGCGGCGCTGGCGCACCTGCAGTGGTTCTACGAGAACATGTTCTCGTTCAACACGCTGCACAGCCAGCAGCCGCACACGCTGGCGTTCGCGCTCGCCGACTCGCCGCTGGGCCTGCTGGCGTGGAACGCGCAGCTGTTCGGCGAAAACCTGGACGCCGACTTCGTCCTGGCGAACGTCGCGCTGTACTGGCTGACGGGCGCCGGCGGCTCGTCGATCCGCTTCTACTACGAGGACGCGCAGGCGACGACGCGCCCCTCGGAGCCGACCACGGTCCCGACCGGCCTGGCGATGTTCAAGGGCGACTTCCAGTCGATCCGCCGCTTCGCCGAGCGCGACCACGCGAACATCGTCAGCTGGCACAGCTACGACGTCACCACCGGAAGCGGCGGCCCGCGCGACGCCGCCGGCCACTACGCGGCACACGAAGCGCCGGAGGTCCTGGTCGCCGACATCCGCCGGTTCTTCGCCGGGCTTTCCCGCCCCTGGCCCGTCCTGGACCAGGCCCACGCGGCATTGCGCGCGGCGATCGAAGGCGTCGAGGACTGGTCGGCCCCGACCCCGTGCGCGGAGTGGACCGTCACCCAGGTCCTCCAGCACGCGGCGGGCGACCAGCTGGGCTACGCGGCGTCCATCACCGGCGAGCCGGGCCCGGACTTCAACCCGTTCGCCCCGTCGGGCACCCTCACCGTCCCGGCAGGCGACTTCCTGGAACCCACCCTGGCGGTGGCCGAAGCCGCGTTCGCGACGATCACCCCCGACACCGTCGCGGTCCCGACGCCACTCCCCCAGGGCGCGCTGCCGGCCCCGGTGGCCGTCGGCGCGGCCGCCCTGGACGCGGCCGTCCACGCCTGGGACATCACGACGGCGACCGGCCGGAAGTCCTTGCTGACCAACGAACTGGCGGAAGCCTTGCTGCCGGTGGCGAAGGAACTGGCCGAGCCCCTGCGCGGGTTCGCCTACGCCCCGGCGCTCCCCGCACTGGCCGACGACGACGCGGTCTCGACGTTGCTCCGGTACCTGGGCCGCGACCCGCACTGGACGGCGTGAGCCCCTCACTCCGCCACGGCGAGGCCGGTTCCTCCCCGGCCGTGGACAGCACATCCGTTGCCCCGCAAGGAACAGCGTTTCGCTCGACGGCGTCGTCTGGTACTACTTCGGCAGCGGGACACACACCGGCCGGAACGCCCGGACGAGGGAGCAGCTCGTCCGGTCCACCGCCGGGAAGCCCGTGGTGATCGAACCGGCGGACGACGGCCACGAGCCGCGATACTGACTGGCCAGTCAGCAGAGGGTACGGTGAGCCGCATGGCGCGGAAGTCGGTGTCGGTGCGGCGGGAAGAGATCGTCCTCGCCGCGCTCGATCAGGTCCGCGCGCGGGGCATCGCCGGGGTGCGGGCGGCCGACGTCGCTCAGGCCCTGGACGTCAGCACGGCCTTGATCTTCTACCACTTCGGCACCCTCGAAACCCTCATCATCGAGGCCTTCCGGCAGGCCGCCGAGAACAACCTCGCGGTCCTGCGGGGCGAACTCGACCGCGGCGGCCCGGTCGGCGCGCGGCTGCGGGCCGTCTTGGCGCTCTACGGCCCCACCGAGCCCGCCCACGGCTGGAAACTGTGGATCGAGGCAGGCGCCGCGGCGATGCGCGACACCGAGCTGCGCGCCGTCCTGCAGCGGCTGGACCTGCGGTGGCGGGACGCCGTCGTCATGCTGATCGCCGAAGGTGTCGGGGCCGGCGAGTTCCGGTGCCCGGATCCGCAGGGCGCCGCGTGGCGGCTGACCGCGCTGCTCGACGGTCTGGCCATGCAGGTCGTGGCGCGCGAAGGCACCGTCACCACCGCGGACTGCGCGAGGTGGGTCGAGCAGGCCATGACGTACGAGCTGGGCCGTAACTGACTCGTCAATCAGGAGGGGCGATGACCGAAGCCGGATTCCTCGAGGTGACGTGGACCGACCCGGTCACCGGGTGCCGCGGTTACCTGGTGATCGACCGGCTCGTGCGCGGCGTCGCCAGTGGCGGCCTGCGGATGCGCCGCGGCTGCACGCTCTCCGAGGTCCGCGGCCTGGCCCGGGGCATGACGCTCAAGGAAGGCCTGAACTACGACCCGGCCGGCCGCTACATCCCGCTCGGCGGGGCCAAGGGCGGCATCGACTCCGACCCGTACGACGAGAACGCCCGCGACGTCGTCACCCGCTACCTGCGCGCGATGCGGCCGCTGATCGAGCGGTACTGGACCCTGGGCGAGGACCTCGGCCTGCGCCAGGACGTCATCGACGGTGTCATCGCGGACATCGGCCTGCGGAGTTCGATCCAGGCGATCCACCCGTTGCTCGAAGACCGCGACGCGGCGACCGGACGGCTCGCGGCCGCGTTCAAGATCGAGGTCGGCGGGCTGGGCCTCGACGAGCTGGTCGGCGGCCTCGGCGTCGCCCAGGCCACGCTGACGGGGCTCGACATACTGGGTCTCGGCGGCGGCCCGAACCGGGTGGTGGTGCAGGGCTTCGGCTCGATGGGCGGCGCCACCGCGCGGTTCCTCGCCGAAGCGGGGCTCGACGTCGTCGGCGTCTCGGACGTCCACGGCGTCGTCACCAACCCGAGCGGCTTGGACGTCGAGAACCTGCTCCGGCACCGGGATCGCTTCGGCGGCATCAACCGCGACCACCTGAAGGCCGGCGACGCACTGCTGCCGCCGGAAGCGTGGCTGGACGTCCCGGCCGAGGTGCTCGTGCCCGCGGCCGTCTCCTACTGCGTCGACGCCGGCAACCAGGCCCGGATCGGCGCGAAGCTCGTCGTCGAGGCGGCGAACATGCCAGTGACGGCGGACGCGGAGGACCTGCTCGGCGCCCGCGGCATCCCGGTCGTGCCGGACTTCGTGGCCAACTCGGCGACCAACTCCTGGTGGTGGTGGACACTCTTCGGAGACATCGGCGCGGACGCCGACGAGGCCTTCGCCCAGGTCCGCACCCGCATGCGCGAACTGGTGACGAACATGGTCGACCAGGCGACACGCGACGGCCTCAGCCTCCGCACCGCCGCCCTCCGGCTGTCGGAGACGAACCTCGAAGCCATCCAGGCAAGGTTCGGATGACGCCACCACCCGAAGCTCCGGCCACCCAGCACCCGGCCGCAAGGTCCGAGTGATGCCCGCCCAGTCACGCGAGATGCCCCGCGGATCACGCGAGACGCCCGCCCAGACACACGAGACGCCCGCACCATCACGAGTAATGCCCGCCCGATCACGCGAGACGCCCGCCCAGCCACGGGCGGGCTCACAGCCCGCACCCCGCGCCGGCTCGCACACCCGCGCGGGTGCCGCCGAGGCGGGCGCGCGGGGGTGGTCATCGCGGCCGACCCGGCGGGAACAATCCGAGGCGGCAGCGGCGCCGGCTGTCCACCAAGCCGTCCGGCACCCCGCCCAGCCACTGCCGGGCCGGAGCCGGGCCGCTGCCGGGCCACTGCCGAACCGGAGCCGTCGACCTGAACACGCAGGTCAAGCCCTCAGCGGAGCCGCCCGACCTGCGCCGGGAACGAATCAGACCGAGAGGTAGTTGAACGCTCTATGAAACTCGGTATCTACAGCTTCGGCGACCGGCCGCCGGACCCCCGCACCGGCGAGCAGGTCTCCGTCGCCCAGCAGCTGGCCAACACCCTCGAGCGGATCAAGCTCGCCGACCAGCTGGGCCTGGACTTCTACGGCCTCGGCGAACACCACCTCGACCAGTACGCCATCTCGAGCCCCGGCACCGTACTGGCCGCGGCCGCGAGCGTCACCGACCAGATCACCCTGAGCTCCGCCGTCACCGTGCTGAGCACCGAGGACCCGGTGCGCGTCTACCAGCAGTTCACGACCCTCGACCAGCTCAGCCACGGTCGCGCCGAGCTGCTGGCCGGGCGCGGGTCGTTCACCGAGTCGTTCCCGCTGTTCGGCAACGACCTCGGCGACTACGACGAGCTCTTCGAAGAGAAGCTCGCGCTACTCCTGCGGATCGACCGCGAGGACCCGCTCACCTGGTCCGGCAGGTTCCGGCCGCCGCTCGACAACGTGCGGATCCTCCCCCGCCCGTACGGCAGGCGGCTGCGCATCTCGGTCGGCACCGGCGGCAACCCCGAGTCGTCGATCCGCGCGGGCCTGCTCGGCCTGCCCGTCGTCTACGCCGTGATCGGCGGCCGGCCGGAGCGCTTCGCGCCGTTGGTCGACCTCTACCGCCAGGCCGGCGAAGCGGGCGAGCACCAGCCTGAAGACCTGCACGTCACGATGAGCGCCATCGGGCTCATCGCGCCGAATTCGCAGGACGCGAAGGAGAAGTTCTACCCGTACTGGCTCGAGACGATGAAGTACGGCGCGAAGGCCCGCGGCTGGGCGATCCCGACCCGCGCCGAGTACGACACGTACGCCCAGGGCGCGCAGGCCCTGTTCGTCGGCAGCCCGCAGGAGATCGCCGAGCGGCTGATCTCCGTCGGCAAGCTCACCGGCGCCGACCGGTACGCGCTGCAGATGGACTGGTCCGGTGTGCCGCACCAAGACGTCATGAAGGCCATCGAGCTGCTCGGCACCGAGGTGCTTCCGTTGGTGCAGAAGGAGTTCTAGACGTCGTTCGCGGCGATGTAGCCGAACGTCATCGCCGGGCCGATGGTCGAGCCCGCGCCCGCGTAGCTGTGGCCCATCACGGCCGCGCTGGCGTTGCCGGCGGCGTAGAGACCGGGGATCACCGAGCCGTCCGGGCGCAGCACGCGCGCCCGGGCGTCCGTGCGCATGCCGCCCTTCGTGCCCAGGTCGCCGGGGACCAGCTTGAGCGCGTAGAACGGCGGTGCCCACAGCGGCGCGAGGCAGGAGTTCGGCAGCACCAGCGGGTCGGTGTAGTAGTGGTCGTACGCGCTCGCGCCGCGGCGGAATTCGCGGTCGACGCCCGCCCACGCGAAGCCGTTGAACCGGTCCACTGTGGACTTCAACGCGGCCGGCGGCACGCCGATCGCCGAGCCGAGCGCCTGGACGCTCGACGCCTTGAAGACCGCGCCCGCGCTGTACCAGGCGTCCGGGAACGGCAGCAGCGGCAGGATGTCGCGGAACAGGTACTTGTTGCGATAGCTCTGGTCGACGATCAGCCACGCGGGGATGTCCGGCGCCGACGGGTTCTTGTCGTACATCGTGTGCACGACGTCGCTGTAGGGCGCGGCCTCGTTGACGAACCGCTGCCCGGCCTGGTTGACGATCAGCCCGCCCGGCAGCGTCCGCTCGGCCAGGCAGAAGTACGGGTCGCCGGGCGTCGGGATCGCCGGGCCCCACCAGGCGTCGTCCATCAGGTCGAGCGCGGCGCCGGCGCGCTGGCCCGCGCGGTGGCCGTCGCCGGTGTTCTCCTTGGCGCCGACCGTCCAGGCCGTGCCGATCGGCTGCCGCTGGTACTGCGCGCGCATGGCCGCGTTGTGCTCGAAGCCGCCCGAGCCGACGATCACGCCGCGACGTGCGCGGATCAGGCCCTGCGGCACCAGAACACCGGTGACCGCACCGTTTTCGACGTTCAGGTCGGTGAGCGGGGTGTTCAGCAGCACCGGGACGTTCGCCGCGAGCAGCCCGGCCCGAAGCCCGGCGGCCAGCGCCTGCCCCATGGTGAGCGGCTTCTGCCCGGCTAGCGCGGCGGCCGTCCCCCGCGCGAGACACGTGGCGGCGACGGCGGCGCCCTTCGCGTTGACCGCGGCCAGGTTCAGCCACTTGTAGTCGGCGCTGAACACGACAAGCCCGGCCGGCGTCGCGAGGTACGCCGGATTCAGGTTCGCCAGCTCGGCGCCGAGCAGGTTGCCGTCGAACTGGTCGGGCTCGATGGACCGCCCGTTCGGCAGGCCGCCCGGCAGTTCCGGGTAGTAGTCGCTGTAGCCCTCCATCCAGCGGAACCGCAGCGGGCTGTTGGCCATCACGGACGCGATCATCGCGGGTCCGTTGCGCAGGAACGCTTCCTGGCGCGCGGCCGGCACGTCCGGGCCGACGACGGCGGCGAGGTACTGCGCGGCTTTCGCCGGGGTGTCCGGCACGCCGGCGGCGAGCAGCACGGGGTTGTTCGGGATCCAGATGCCCGCGCCGGAGCGGGCGGCGGACCCGCCGAACGTCGGCGCCTTCTCGACCACGACGACACTCAGCCCGCGCTTGGCCGCCGTCAGCGCGGCGGTCATCCCGGCCGCGCCGGAGCCGACCACGACGACGTCGTACTCCCCCACGAGCGGTGCCGCACCGGCGGCCGGCGCCCCCGAGATTCCGGCGGTCACCGCGATTCCCACGCCCGCCGCGGTACCGCGCAGGATCTGGCGGCGGGTCAGGTCGGCATCCATGGGGCACTCCTCGCTCGCGGAACGGCGAAGGTCATGGTGTCGGCACCGGCGGAAAACTGGAACATGTTCTACCCGCTTGGAGCAGTGTTCACCCTCCCGAATGGACCGGAGGCGCCAACCGCGGACGGCATTCGGCGCACGGGACGTAAGTTGACGGCACCCTCACCTTCTGACTAACTTGAGCATAGTCTCAAGTTATCTTCCGAGGAGGTCCTCTTGTCGAAAGTGCTCGCCGTCCTGGGTGTCGGTCCCGGGCTCGGCCTGTCGATCGCGCATCGGTTCGGCCGCGAAGGGTTCACGCCGGCGCTGGTCTCACGCACCGACGCGCGGCACGCGACCTACCACGCGTCGCTCGCCGAAGCCGGCATCACCGCGCACACCTACACCGCCGACGTCACCGACGAAGCCCAGGTCCGCGCGGTCCTCGCGCGCATCACGGCCGAAGCGGGCGAGATCGACGCGGTGTACTTCGGCCCGGCGGACCTCGGCGTCGGCTCGGCGATCGCCCCGCTGACCGAAGCCGGGGCCGACAATCTGCGCGTGCCGTTCGAGTCGATCGTGCTCCCGGCCGCGCAGGTGACCCAGGCCGTCCTGCCGCGCCTGCTGGAGCGCGGCACGGGCTCGCTCCTGTTCGCCGGCGGCATCAGCGGCAAGTACCCGATCCCGCTGCTCGGCAGCTTCGCCCCCGCGGCGGCGGCGCTGCGCATGTACGTCCTGACGCTCAACGCGGCCTTGCGCGACAAGGGTGTCTACGCCGGGACGCTCACGATCGGCGGCGTCATCGAGCGCGGCGACATCCACCGGATGTTCACCGAGCAGGCCCCGGATTCCATGCCGGGCACGCTGGACCCCGACGACATCGCCGAGCGGGCGTGGCTCCTGCACGCCGAGCGCGACGAGGCCGAGGCGGAGTTCAACGCGCTCGTCGTCTAGCTGCCGTCGCGGTCGGAGTCGGCAACGAGCACGTGCGCGCCGAGGTAGCCGTCGCCGTCCGCCTTGACCGTCATCAGCATCGTGTCCTTGAAGATGGAGTCGTTGTCGTTCAAGGTGTCCCGGCCGGTGTGCGCCGCGTACGGCTGCTCGGCGTAGACCGCGCTGTTGAGCTTCTCGTCGAACATCAGCTGCGTGGTCAGCACCCGCTGGTTGCCGACGTGCACCAGCACGTGGACGTGCGTGGTCCGGCCGCGGTACCAGCCGGGCCAGATCGTGGTGAACTCGACGATGCCCGCCGCGTTCGTCACCTGGGCGCCGCGCAGGTAACGCTGGTCGTCGGTGGGGGTCAGGTCACCCTGGTCCCCACCACCGCCGGGCGACCGGCCGCCACTCGGGGGTGGCCCGCCACCCGGCGGCGCTCCACCAGGCCCGCCCGACGACAGCGATTCCGCCCCGGAGTAGAGCCCCGCCGCGTCGCAGTGCCAGATCTCGACGACGGAGTTCGGCAGCGGCTTGCAGGTTTCGCTGTCCTGCAGCTTCAGCGCGACGCGCAAGCGTTTGCCTTGCCGGTCTTCCCGGACGTCGGCGCGGATCTTGTCGGCGTCGAAGTAGTACGGCCCCTGCGTGGTCGACGCGGTGAGCGTGCAGCTTCCGCTGTCCTGGAACAGATCCGTGAGGTCCTTCGTGGTGATCGCGTCCGGCGTCACACTCGCGCCGGTGCTCGTCGTGACGGCGGTGGAGCCCGAGCACGCCGCGAGCAGCCCGGTCAGGCTGACCGAGCTCACCCCGGCCAGGAGCCGCCGCCTGCTGACCCGCTGGCCCTCGTGGTGGTCCATGTCCGTCTCCGTCCTGGATGTCGGGAATCCGAGGCTAAAGAGGTCGCCTGTGCGGACGCTGTGCGCCCGCTAGCCTGGGGTTGTGTACACACCGGGGGACAGGGACCTGCTGCGCAGCGCCCTGCTCGCGGCGGCCCGTGCGGACGACCGCGTAACCGCCGCCGCGCTCACCGGCTCGGCCGCGCTCGACGCCGAAGACGCGTGGTCCGACATCGACCTGGCCTTCAAGACGACCGAGCCCGAGCGGGTGCTCGCCGACTTCACGGCGCTGCTGTACCGCGACCACGGCGCGGAGCACCACATGGAGGTCGTGTTCGAACGGACCGTCTACCGCGTGTTCCTCCTGGAGAACACCCTTCAGGTCGATCTGTCCTTCTGGCCCGAAGCGGACTTCGGCGCGACCTCACCGAAGTTCCGGCTGCTGTTCGGCACCACGAACGACCGCGAGCCGTCGCCACTGCCCGACGCGCGGCGGTTTGTCGACCTGGCGTGGCTGCACGCGTTGCACGCACGGTCGAGCATCGCCCGCGGGCGCGCCTGGCAGGCCGAGTACATGATCAGCCGGGTACGCGAGTACGCCTTGTCCCTGGCGTGCGTGCGGCACGACGTGCCCGCGGGCGAAGGCCGGGGCCTCGACCAGCTGCCCGCCGCACTCCTGGCGGAGTTCGAGACGACACTCGCGCACGGGCTCGAAGACCTCTCGCGGGCTTTCCGCGCCGTCACCGAACTCCTGATCACCGAGACCCGCCATCTGGACGCCGGCCTCGCCGAACGATTGGCTCCGCTGCTACGCGCGCTGGCTTCCTAAGTACGCGAGTTCCGGGTGCGCGGCGACGTACCCGTCCAGCAGCCGGCGCGCCACGGAAACCGAATCCACCAGCGGGTGCACCGCGAACGCCCGCAGCGCCGCCTCCCGCGAACCCGTCGTCGCCGCTTCGATCGTCGCCCGCTCGGCGGCCTTCACCGCCGTCACCAGACCCAGCGCGTGGTCCGGCAACGGCCCGGCGTCGAGCGGACGCGCGCCCGCGCCGTCGACGACGCACGGCACCTCGACGACCGCGTCCGCCGGAACGCCCGGAAGCGCGGATCCGTTGCGGACGTTGAGGATCAACGTGGCCCGCTCGCCGCCCGCGAGGGCGCGCATGAGCGCCAGCGCGACCTTCTCGTAGCCGCCACCTTCGAGGTCTTCGCGTTCGCCTTCGCGCGTCTCGGCCATGTACGTCTCTTCGCGCTCCAGCCGCGTCCGGTCCCACGAAGCCAGCGACGGGTCCGCGTAGAACGACTTCTGCTGCTCCAGCAGGAAGGCCCCGCGCGACGCCACGCCCAGGGCTTCGCGGGTGAAGTAGTAATAGTGCAGGTACTCGTTCGGCAGGGCGCCCAGCACGCGCAGCCAGTCCGCGCCGAAGAGTTTCCCTTCCTCGAACGACTCCAGTGCGTCCACATCGGACAGCAGGCGCGGCAGGACGTCCTCACCCCCGACGTGGACCGCCTGGAGCCAGCCGAGGTGGTTCAGCCCGGAGTAGTCGAATCGCGCCGCGGCCGGGTCAACGCCGAGGGCGCGCGCCACCCGGCGGCACAGCCCGACCGGCGAGTCGCAGATGCCGATCACACGCTCGCCGAGCACCTCCGCCATCGCCTCGGTGACCAGCCCGGCCGGGTTGGTGAAGTTGACGACCCACGCGCGCGGCGCGACCTCGGCGATCGTGCGGGCGAGCGCGACGGCGACCGGGACCGTCCGCAGCCCGTACGCGATCCCGCCCGCGCCCACGGTTTCCTGCCCCAGCACACCTTCCGCGAACGCGACCTGCTCGTCGAGCCGCCGGCCGCGCATCCCGCCGACCCGGATGGCGGAGAACACGAAGTCCACATCGGACAGTGCGGCGCGCAGATCGGTGGTCGTGCGCACCCGCGGCGCGCCCGGGACACCGGCCGCCTGTTCGGCGAGGACCCGTTCGATCGCCGCGAGCCGGCCGGCGTCGACGTCGTGCAGGACCAGTTCGGTGCTGTCGCCCCCGGCCAGCAGCGCGCCGTGCACCAGCGGGACGCGGAACCCGCCGCCGCCGAGCAGCGCGAGCCTCATCGCAGCACCTCGACGCCGGCCTCGCCGAGCGCCGCGCACGTCGGTTCGTCGGCTCCCACGCTGGTGACGACGATGTCGAGGGCCTCCGGCCCGCACACCTTCGCGAGCCCGGTACCGGGGAACTTGCCCGCGTCGGCCAGCAGCACCACGCGGTCGGCCGCGGCGACCATCGCCCGCTTCACCGGCACCTCGACGACCGTCGAGTCCATCACCTGGCCGTCGCACCGGATCCCGCTGGCGCCGAGGAAGACGGTGCCGGCGCGCACCTGGCGCAGCGCGTCCTCGGTGAGGAACCCGACCATCGAGTGATAGCTGCGACGCACCACCCCGCCGAGCAGCACGAGCTGGACGTCTTCGGCGTCCTTCAGCTCTTCGTAGACGGCGAGGCTGCTGGTGATCACGGTCAGCGCGCGGTCGCGCAGGTGGCGGGCCAGCCGGTGCGCGGTGGTGCCGATGTCGAGGAGCACGGTGTCGCCGTCGGCGACCAGCGCGGCCGCGCGGCGGGCGACGGCTTCCTTGTCGTCGGCCCGTTCGGCGGCGACCTGCGCGAACGGCTCGTCGTCGTCCGCGCACGCCACCGCCCCGCCGTAGACGCGGGTCAGCAGGCCTTCACGATCGAGGTGCACCAGGTCGCGCCGCACCGTCGCCGGGCTGACGCCGAGCCGCTCGGCCAGCACGCCGACCGGCGCCGGACCCTCCACGCGCAGGGTCCGCAGGATCAGGTCGTAGCGGCGCTGGGGCAGCATCCGGCGACGATAGCAGTCAAACCCGCTCATCACACGGACGAGTTTGCGCGGCTCTTGCGAAATCTGCGCGACTCAAGCAGTCTCGTGCGCAAGCTTGCGCAGCTCTGGAGGCGCCCGTGACGGCTGAACCCGACATCGACGTCTTCCTGTCCGGCCTGCTGTTCTTCGACCTGGTCTTCACCGGTCTGGAAAAGCCGCCCGCACCAGGGGAAGAGGTGTGGACGGGCGGCATGGGCTCGGGCCCGGGCGGGATCGCGAACTTCGCCGTCGCGCTGAGCCGGCTCGGGCTGCGGACGTCGCTGGCCGCCGCGTTCGGCACCGACGTCTACGGCCGCTACTGCTGGGACGTGCTGTCGCGGCAGGAGCACATCGATCTTTCGCGCTCGCAACGGTTTCCGCGGTGGCACTCCCCCGTCACCGTGTCGCTCGCCTACGCCGGCGACCGCGCGATGATCACCCACGGCCACCCGCCGCCCGTGCCCGTCGCGCAGCTCGCCGGTTCGCCGCCGCCGAGCCGCGCGACCGTCGCGCACATCGGCCTCGACACCGCCGACTGGGTCCACACGGCCCACCAGTCCGGCAGCCTGGTGTTCGCCGACGTCGGCTGGGACCCGTCCGAGGCCTGGTCGCGGGCGCTGCTCGACCAGCTGGCGTGCTGCCACGCGTTCCTGCCCAACGACATCGAGGCCATGCGCTACACCCGCACCGACACGCCCGAAGCGGCGTTGTCGACGCTCGCCGACCTGGTGCCGATCGCGGTGATCACCCGCGGCGGCGCGGGAGTGCTGGCCGTCGACAGCACCACCGGTGAGACGGCCGACGTGCCCGCGCTGCCGGTCGACGTCCTCGACGCCACCGGCGCGGGTGACGTCTTCGGCGCGGGGTTCGTCGCCGCCACCCTGACCGGCTGGTCGCTGGCGGACCGGCTGCGGTTCGCATGCCTGACCGCGAGCCTGTCGGTGCAGCACTTCGGCGGCGCGCTCGCCGCGCCCGGCTGGCACGAGATCGCCCAGTGGCACGCGCGCACCCGGCGGCCGGACTACGGGTTCCTCGACGAAGTCCTGCCCGCCGACACGGAGACCGGCACTTCCCGGCGCGGCCCGGTGACGCTCGGCTTCGGCACCGAGGACGGCTGGGAATAGCCGTGCCGGACCGGGCCGCTCGCTACACCGCGTCCGGGCTGCGGACGTCGTTGCTGTCGGTCCCGGGCGCGGTCGGCGCCGAAGCGGTGGGGCTGCGGCCGATCGGCGAGGTGATGGGCTGCGTCGTCGAGCACGCCGGCGTCGACGACCCGGCGTCGTGCCTGCGGCGTGGCTACGCCACCGCGCTGGACCGCCTGCGCGCGGAGGCCCGGGCCCTCGGCGCGGACGGCGTCCTCGGCATCCGGTGCACGGTGACCCACGCGAGCCGGGCGATCCGGGAGTTCGTCGTGCTGGGCACGGCCGTCCGCGCGACCGGCGGCAAGCGTGCGGACCGGTGTTCACGACAAGCCTGTCCGGCCCGGACGTGGCGAAGCTCCTGCCGGCGGGCTGGGTGCCGGTGACCCTGGCGATCGGCCTCGACGGCGGCACGGTCTACGACCTCGCGATGCCGGACCGCCCGGCGCAGGAGATCGCGGCGCCGACGGAACTGGTGACGCGGGTGCGAGCCGCGGCGCGCGCGGAGTTCCTGGAGGCGGTGCGGGTTTCCGGAGCGGACGGCGGTCTCGTGTCCGCGACGACGTTGAGCGCCTGGCCTCTCGGCCGCACCGGCGCGGCGGCGGTGGCGGGTGTGTTCGGCACGGCGATCACCCGGTGCGGTACCGGTCCGGCGCCGCGGGACGCGCTGGCCGTGCTGCCGCTGGACCGCCGCGGCTGACCCGGCGCACGCAAGATCCTTCCCCGGAACCGGGAACATCCGGACTGATCACCCGCGGTCCGCCGCCCCCGGTGCGGATCCGTGCCACGATGGCGGGAGAAGCCCGCCGAAGGAGGTCCGAAGTGCCCGATTGGGACGGTCGTGGCCTGCCTCCCGTCGCGCGGGCCCGCGTCGAGCGCTACGCCGCGTCCGGGCTCAAGACGTCGCTGATGAGCGTGCCCAGCGCGGTGGGCGCCGAAGTCGCCGGCTTCACCGCGATCGGCGAGGTCATGGGCTGCGTCGTGCAGCAGGTCGGCTGGACCGGCACCGGCATCTTCGCCGACGACCAGGTCAAGCTGATCTCCGGCATGCTGCGGCAGGGCTACTCGACCGCGCTCGACCGGCTCGCCCAGGAGGCGACCGCGCTGGGCGCCGACGGCGTGCTCGGCATCGGGTTCACCGTCACCTCGCTCGACGGCGTGATGGAGGAGTTCGTCGCCCTCGGCACCGCCGTGCGCGCGGAGACGAAGCAGCGGCCGCGGCGGCTGTTCACCACCGACCTGCCCGGCCAGGACGTCGGCAAGCTGATGCAGGCGGGCTGGGTGCCGGTGCGCCTCGCGGTCGGCATCGCCGGGCGCGCGCAGTACGACTACAACATGCAGTACCAGACGACCACCTGGGCCGGGAACACCGAAGTGGACGCGCCCACGAGGGTCGTCACCGAAGTCCGCGCCGCCGCCCGGGCCGAGTTCGCCCGCGCGATCCGCGACGCCGGCGCCGACGGCGGCATCGTCTCCGGCATGACCTTGCGGACGTGGCCCGTGCAGGAGGTCGCGATGGCCGGCATCGCGTCCGTCACCGGCACCGCGATCGCCCGCTTCCACACCGGGCGCGCCGCCCCGACCAGCGCGCTCAAGATCCTTCCTTTGAACCGTTCCTGAGGAGGCTTCGTGACCACCGCGGACCCCGCCGGGCAGCACATCCCCGAGGATGCGATGCGCCGGCTCGCCGAGATGCGACCGGGCCAGAAGACCAGCCTGTTCACGTCGGACCTGAGCGTCAACGAGTTCCTGCTCGTGCGCGAAGCCGGGTTCCGGCCGCTCGGGCTGGTGCTCGGGTCGAGCATCTACCACGTCGGGTTCCAGATGGGCCGGTGGAGCAAGAACCAGGAGCTGGACCGGCTTTCCCAGGCGATGTACCACGCCCGCGAGCTCGCGATGTCCCGGATGGAGGCGGAGGCGGACGTGCTGGGCGCGGACGGCATCGTCGCGGTCCGGCTCGAGATCGAGTTCAAGGAGTTCGGCAGCGACCTCGCCGAGTTCATCGCCGTCGGCACCGCGGTGAAGGCCGACGAACCCGGGCAGTGGCGCAACAACACCGGGAAGCCGTTCACCTCGGACCTGTCCGGGCAGGACTTCTGGACGCTCGTGCAGGCCGGGTACGCGCCGCTGGGCATGGTGATGGGCACCTGCGTCTACCACATCGCGCACCAGCGGTTCCGGCAGATGATGGGCAACATCGGCCAGAACGTCGAGATCCCGCAGTACACCGAAGCGCTCTACGACGCGCGCGAGCTCGCGATGTCGCGGATGCAGACCGAGGCGGAACAGCTCGAGGCGGAAGGGATCGTCGGCGTCCAGCTGCTGTCGCTGCCGCACCGCTGGGGCGGGCACACGACGGAGTTCTTCGCCATCGGCACCGCGGTGAAACCGTTGCGGGAGGACCACCACATCGCCAAGCCGCAGCTCGTGCTGCCCCTCACCGACTGATGGGCGCCGAGCTGGAGTTCCACCTGCTGGTCGCGGCCCTGCGCACGGACCGCGCGGACGTCGAGTCCTACCACCGCGTCCTGTCGGAGACGCTGGGCGACGCGCTCCCGGCGGGCATGGTCGAGGTTTCGCGGCACCGGACGTTCGCCGACCGCGTCGCCGGCCGCGCCGGGCAGGTGGTTTCGGTCCAGGTGAGCACCCCGGACCGGGTTCTGGTGTTGAGCGCGGGCAAACACGGCGGGGTCGCGGCGGAGATCCGCCAGGTGGTGCGCGGCGTGGTGATCAGCCGCAAGGAAGCCGCGGTCGAAGACTGGCTGGCGGCGCTCGCCCGGGAGCTGACGACGCTGGCCGAGAAGGACGCGAAAGCCCGGGACGCGCTCTCGCGCCTGCTCGGCAGCTGACAAGTCCTTGCCCCGCAAGGGAAGTTTCATCGGGGGCGGGATGAGCGCCCCCGAATACACAGACTAGCCGCGGGGTACGACAGACCCGGGCTTCAGCGCAGCACGCGTCAGCGCAGCACCCGGCCGAGGAAGCCGCGGATGTAGCCGGCGATCGTGTCCAGCTGCGTCTCCAGCGCGAAGTGGCCCGCGTCGAGCAGGTGGATCTCCGCGTCCGGCAGGTCGCGGGCGTACGCGCGGGCGCCGTCGGCGATGAAGATCTCGTCGTTGCCGCCCCAGACCGCCAGCACCGGCACCCGGCTGGTCCGGAAGTACTCGTGGAACTTCGGGTATAGGCCGACGTTGTGGTGGTAGTCCGCGAGCAGCGCCATCTGGATCTCCGCCGCGCCGGACCGGTCGAGCAGCGCCTGGTCGTGGATCCAGACGTCCGGGCTGACCAGCTCCGGGTCGGGTGAGCCGTCGAGGTACTGCGCCTTGGTGGCTTCGAGGGTGACCATCGCGCGCAGGTCGTCGCCGGTCAGCGTGCCGGCGGCCAGCTTCTGCGGCAGGCCTTCGCCGAGGCCTTCGACGTAGGCGTTGCCGTTCTGCGTGACGATCGCCGTGACGCGGTCCGGGTTCGCCGTGGCGATCCGCAGGCCGACCGGCGCGCCGAAGTCCTGGATGTAGAGCGCGAACCGGGTCAGGCCGAGCTGGTCGAGCAGGCCGAGGGTGAGCTCGGCGAGCGCGTCGAAGGTGTAGCCGAACTCTTCGACCGAAGGCGCGTCGGAGGCGCCCGCGCCCAGGTAGTCCGGCGCGATGACGTGGTAGCGGTCGGCCAGCGCCGGGATGAGGTGCCGGTACATGTGCGAGCTCGTCGGGAAGCCGTGGAGCAGCACGATCGTGGGGGCTTCGGCGGGCCCGGCCTCCCGGTAGAAGAGCCGGTGCCCGGCGACGGTGGCGTGGCGGTGGTGCACGGCGGTCATGATTGCTCCTCACCTCTCATGGATACTTTTTCATTTATCCATGAGACGCGGTAGGCTGTCAACAGGTCGGGGAAACTGGAGGCCGGACTCGGGAGGCGAACGTGGTCACTGCGGCACCCGGCGAGGAGCGCTCGCTCGCGTTGGCGCTGGTCAACACCCAGCGGGTCGGCGGCGGCGGTGCTGTCGACGACCTCGAAGACCCGCTCCCCTGGCTGCACGCGCACGGCCTCCGGGTGACGTCGGTCGCCGACGTCGGCCCCCTCACGGACCTCCGCACGGCGGTCCGTGAGCTGCTCGCCGCGCTGGCCGAGGACCGGGTGCCGGACCCGGCCGCCGTCGACGCGGTGAACGCGGCCGCCCGCGCCGACGCCGCCGCGCCGCAGCTCGCCTGGGCCGCCGGGCCGCACCGGGAGTGGCACAGCACCCGGCCGGGCAGCGTCGAGGAAGCCGCGGCGACCCTGGCCCGCGACGCGATCGAGGTCGCCGGCGGTGACCTGGGCCGGCTGGTGCGCCCGTGCGAGGCCCACGGCTGCGTCCGGTTCTACTTCCGCGAGCACGCGCGCCGCCGCTGGTGCTCCACGACGTGCGGCGACCGCGTCCGCGCGGCACGCCACCAGCAGTTGCTGGTCGAGCGGCGTACCGTGTGAGCCCGCCGGCGAAGGGACGCACCATGGACTGGACGCTCGAAGTGGTCATCGTGCCGGTGTCCGACGTGGACCGGGCGAAGGCGTTCTACGCCGATCAGCTCGGCTTCGTCCTCGACCACGACATCACGCCCGCCGAAGGCGTCCGGATCGTCCAGCTGACCCCGCCGGGTTCGGGCTGCTCGATCGTGTTCGGCCGCGGCGCGGTGCCGGACATGCCGCCGGGCTCGCTCAAGGGGCTCCACCTGGTGGTCAACGACCTGCCGAAGGCCCACGCCATGCTCACCGAACGCGGCGTCGCGGTCAGCGAGATCCAGGTCCACGGCGTGGGCACCTGGGACGGCGAAGCGGACTTGAACAACGTGGGTTTCGTGCACTTCGCCGACCCCGACGGCAACGCGTGGACGGTCCAGCAGATCACCGCCCGGAACTAGCACGCACCCGCCGGCCCGGACCTGCCGCGGCTGAGCGCTAGTCGACCAAGGCGCCGCAGCTGACGTTGACCGTCGAGGCCGTCATCGACCGCGCCCGGTCCGACGCCACGAACGCCGCCACCGCGCCGACGTCGGCCAGGGTGGCCGCGCGGCCCAGCATCGTCCGGCCGGTGATGCTGTCCTCGACCACCTGGCGGGCGGCGAAGTCCGCGGGGAGCGTCTCCGGGATGCCGCCGGTCCGGAGCGTCACCGCGCGCACGCCGTGCGGGCCCAGTTCGGCGGCGAGCTGGCGGCGCATGGCCTCGAGGGCGTGGAACGCCACCTGCAGCCCGCCGACGGAGAACTCGCGCACGGGATCCCCCGCGCCGCCGAAGAACAGCAGCACGCCGGAGCGCTGCCCGACCATGTGCCGCGCCGCGGCCCGCGCGGTCAGGAAGTTCGTCCGCACGGCGGTCACGACCGGCTGCTCGTAGTCGGAAAGGGTCATGTCGATCAGCGGCGTCCCCTGCACGTCACCGTGGTTGACGAGGTTGAAGGAGACGTCGATCCCGCCCTGCGCGGCGACGGCGTCGGCGTGCTCTTCGACGGCCCGCTCGTCCAGCGCGTCGACCGACGCGGTTTCGGCCGACCCACCGGCCGCCCGGATCCGCTCGGCGACGGCGTCGAGCAGGGACAAGCCGCGGCCAGCGAGGAAAACGCGCGCGCCTTCTGCGGCGAACGCGCCGGCCACGGCGCTGCCGATCCGCCCGCCCCCGCCGTAGACGATGGCGTTCTTCCCAGCGAGCAACGTCATGAGTACCTCCGATGTCCGGGTGCGGTCACCTCCGCGTCGAACGAGCACCCCCGGAATCGACAGCTCACGGCCGCGGGACGCCCATCGGGTTCGGGACCGGGACCAGGCCCGCGTCGATCACCGCGCGGCTCAGCGGGACCGCCAGCTCCAGGACCCGGGCCAGCCCCTCCTCGCCGAGTGCCTCGACCGGGGCCGACGCCAGGCGGTCCGTGTCCTCTTCGATGCCGCGGCGCAGTGAAACACCGGCCGAAGTCAACCGACCCGACGCGTCGAGCACGCCCCGGTCCCGCAAGCGATCGACCGCCGCGGTCCAGTCCTCATCGGACCAGCCGCGGTGCGGCTGGACGTCGCCGCGGGTGAGCACGTCGTCGCCGATGTGGGTCAGCGTGGTCTCCAGTCCGGACAGGCCCGCGTGGACGGCCGACAGCACGTGGCCGTCGCCGCGGTGCTCGCGCAGGATCGTCGCTGCCAGCCAGAGCCGGCCGAGCACGCCGGACGGGCGGGGCACCGCCGACCACGCCGCCGCCAGCGGACGCCCGTCGAAGCGGCACGCGTCCACCGCCCGCTCCAGCAGCGACGCCAGCTCCGCGGCGTCGGGCACCGCCCGGCCCAACGCCTCCTCGACCGCCTCGATGCGCGTCCGGAGGACATCCGCCGGCGAGGCGAACGACCACGCGTCCGGCAGGGCCCGCGAGACCATGCCCGGCGCGAAGCCGAACAACACCGACGTCGCCGCCGCGGGACCGATCGGGCCCAGCGGCGCGAGACGGCCGGCGAAGTAGCCCATCCAGTAACCGCGCAGGCCGGCCGCCTTCGCCGCGGCCGCGGTCTCGGGCGCGAAGTACACCACGGCGTGCAGCGGCTCGACCGCGGCCCAGAGCCGGCGGGGCAGGGTCATCGCGGCCTCCTCACGGGGTCAGCCGGTGCAGGTCGCGCGGGAACAGCGTGACCTCCCGGATGTTGGCGACCCCGAGGAGCCGCGCCGTCCACCTTTCCAGGCCCAGCGCGAAACCGCCGTGGGGCGGCATGCCGTGCGCGAACACCGCCAGGTAGTCGTCATATCCGGAAACCTCGCCGCCGAGCGCCGCGACGTAGTCGGCGTGCCGGTGCAGCCGCTGACCGCCGGTCACCAGCTCCAGCCCGCGGAACAGCAGGTCGAAGCTGTTCGAGTAGGCGGGCCGCGCCGGGTCCGGGTGGGTGTAGAACGGCCGTTTCGCCATCGGGTAGCCGGTGACGAACAGGAACTCCGACCCGTGCTCGCGCACCGCCCACTCCGACAGCCACCGCTCGTCGGCGGGCGCCAGGTCGGGCTCGTCCTTCCCCAGCATCTTCTGGGCGTCGGCGAAGTGGAGCTCCGGGATCTCGGCGGGCACCTCCGGGACGGCGACGCCGAGCGACGCGACCGACCCGGCCATCCCGGCCAGCACCTCCCGCAGCACGGCCATGACGTCGTGGTGGTCCTCGATGAACCCGAGTTCGGCGTCGAGGCTGGTGTACTGCGCCAGGTGCCGCGCGGTGTCGTGCGGCTCGGCGCGAAAGACCGGGCCGACCTCGTAAACGCGCTCGAACACCCCGACCAGCGCCTGCTTGAAGAACTGCGGCGACTGCGCGAGGTAGGCGCGGCGGCCGAAGTAGTCGATGCCGAAGACGTTCGCGCCGGACTCGGTGGCCGACGAGACGATCTTCGGCGTGTGCGTCCCGGTGAACCCCAGGCCGTCCAAAGTGGACCGGAACCCGGCGACGGCGGCCGCGGACACCGCGAACCGCGCCTTCAGCAGCGGATGCCGCAGTGCGACCGGCGCGTGGTCGAGGATCGTCGGCAGCGACGCGGACACCGCCGGCCGGTAGAGGTCGAACGGCGGTGGTGCCGCCGGTTCCGACAGTGGAACCAGCGACGCCGACGTCAGCTCGACACCGCCGGGCGCGCGCGGATTCGCCGTCACGGTCGCGCGCACCTCGACCACGGTCTCTTCCGGCGGCGGCGCGACGTCGGAGCGCAGCACGACCTGCGCGGTGCCGGAGCGGTCCCGGACCACGAGGAACGTGACGGATTTCAGGCGGCGACGGCGGTGTATCCACCCGGCGACGCGGACGTGGGAACCGACGTGCCGGGGCAGGTCGGCGGTCAAAGTACGGGAGATCATCGTGGGCCCTTCGCAGGCGACGCGACCCCTTGGGAGTGCGGGCGATAAGGGAACTCGCGGTGCCACCGCACTTTCGCCACTCCCGAGGGAGCGGCCTCTCGTGGCCCGTGACGGGGGCCGGCCGGCGGGGCATTTCCTCCCCGCACTCCGGAGGGTCTTCACCGCGGGGCACGGGACCGCCTTCCCAGCTGCCGGCGGCTCTCTGGGCCCGTGCGCTCCCGGGGCTACTCGGCTCCATCAGCGCGTTGGCCGGGAGGTTAGCCCGGTCGCGGCGAAGCGCGCACCGCATTTTCGGGCGTGGCCGGCGTCACGCCACTATTGAATGAACGTTCAGTTGACAGTCCGCCGGGTAAGGCCTAGCGTCACTGTTGAATGAGTATTCAGTTAAGAGAGGACACCCCATGACCGGCAAAGTCTGGTTCGTCACCGGCTCGTCGCGCGGCCTCGGCCGGGAGATCGTCGACGCCGCCCTGGAGCGGGGCGACTCCGTCGTGGCCACCGCCCGCGACCCGCGCAGCCTCGGCGACCTGCCGGCGGACCGCGCGCTGGCCGTCGCACTCGACGTCACCGACGAAGCCGCCGCCGACCGGGCCATCGCCGCGGCCGTCGAGCGGTTCGGCCGCATCGACGTCGTTGTCAACAACGCGGGTTACGCCGACTTCGGGTCCATCGAGGACACTCCGGCGGCGCAGTTCCGCGCCCAGATCGAGACGAACCTGATGGGCGTGGTGACGGTGACCCGCGCGGCGATCCCGGTGCTGCGCGAGCAGGGTCACGGGCACATCATCCAGATCTCCACCGTCGGCGGCCGGATCGCGCCGGGCGTCGGCCTGGCCGCGTACTCGGCGGCGAAGCACGGCGTCGAAGGCTTTTCCGGGGTACTGGCCAACGAGATGAAGCCGTTCGGGGTCAAGGTGACCATCGTCGAGCCGGGCGGGTTCCGCACCGACTGGGCCGGCTCGTCGATGTCGTTCATCGAGCCGAGCGAGGCCTACCAGCCCGTGCTGAACCCGATGATCGAGCACATCCGCGGCCCGGAGCAGCTCGCCACCGGCGACCCCGCGAAGGCCGGCCGCGTGATCACCGAGCTCGCCGACCTGGCCGAGCCGCCGCTGCGGCTGCCGCTGGGGTCCGACGCGGTCATGCTGATCCGCGCCACCGACGAGGCCAAGATCGCCGAGATCGACGCGTGGGCCGAGACGTCCCGCCGCACCGACGCCGACGACGCCGCGCAGCGGGACTTCAGCAGCCTCACCCGGAACTGAACCGGAACTAGGGTTGCGTGACTGTTCCGCCCCAGGCGACCGGCAGCTCGCGGACGCCGTAGACGAGAGCGTTGTGCTTGTACGCCAACGACTCCCGTGGCACCGCGAGGCGCAGGTCCGGCACCCGGCGGAACAACCGCGTCAGCGCCTCCTGCAGTTCGACGCGCGCCAGCTGCTGGCCGATGCACTGGTGCGCGCCGAACCCGAAGGCGACGTGCGTGCGCGGCGACTCGCGGTGGAAGTCGAGCTTGTCGGCCGCCGGGAACAGCTCCTCGTCGCGGTTGGCCGAGTTCAGCGCGGCGACCAGCCACTCCCCCGCCTTCACCGCGCGGGCCCCGACCTGGACGTCTTCGGTGGCGTAGCGCAGCACCCCGAACTGCACGACCGACAGGTACCGCAGCAGCTCCTCGACCGCGCGCTCCGGTGCCGCCAGCACGACTTCGCGCTGCTGCGGGTGATCCAGCAGCACCAGGGTGCTGAGCGCGATCATGTTGGCCGTCGTCTCGTGCCCGGCCACCAGCAGGCTGAGCCCGAGCATCACCAGCTCTTCCATGGTGAGCGCGTCACCCGTCTCGCGACCGCGGGCGATCAGCCGGCTGAACAGGTCGTCCCGCGGGTTCTGCTGCTTGTCGACGAAGAGCGCGGTCAGGAACCCGGAAAGCTCTTCGTAGGCCTGCTGTCCCTGTTCACGGGTGGTGTCGGTGCTGACGAGCGTCGAGCTCTGGCGCTGGAACCGCTCGCGGTCGGCGTACGGGACGCCGAGCAGCTCGCAGATCACCAGCGACGGGATCGGCAGCGCGAAGTCCCGCACCAGATCGGCTTCGCCGGGCTTCGCGAGCATCGCGTCGAGGTGGCTCTCGACCAGCTCCTGGACGTAGGTCCGCATCGCTTCGATCCGCCGCACGGTGAACTCCGCGAGCACCATCTTGCGCAGCCGCGAATGGTCCTTGCCGTCGAGCTGGATGATCGAGCCGGGGGCGACCTCGATGTCGAGGTCACGGTCGGCGCCCGCGTTCACGTGCACCGAAGACGCGCCGCGCGAGCTCATCGTGCGGTCGGCCAGCACGGCGCGCACGTCGCTGTAGCGCGTGACCAGCCAGGCGTCCATGCCCGCCGGGCAGCGGACCTGCGACGTCGGCGCTTCTTCGCGCAACGTCGCGTAGTTCTCGGGTGGGTCGTACGGGCATCCGGCCGGTCGCGTCGTCGGGAGGGCCGGGGTGTCGGATGCTGCCGTCACGGCGGATCACGCCTCTCTGCCGGTGGTCTGGACACTTCCACCATGGAGACGTCCGGCGCCGTCGTGGGACGCCCGACCCACATCCGACCCGGATGGACCAGTCCGGACGGCGTTCGTTAGAGAACTTTACGAATGGGTCTTGACGGGCCGCCCTCGCACCGCGAACCTGGACCCACGCCGCAGTCATCGTCCGTCCAGTCCTTCCGGAGGCAGCATGACCCGGCGCGCTTCGGTGCTCGTCGCGACCCTTTTCCTCGCCCTGGCCGGCGCTCTCGCCGGTGGCACGCCGGCGAACGCGGAGACCACGCAGCCCACCTTCCTCACCTTCTACGGCTGGTGGGACAACACCCCGCCCGGCGGCGACATCGCCTACCCGCAGATCCACGACACCGCCGGCGGCAAGGGCAGTTACACCGACCCGATCACGTTCGCCACCAGCACGTCCGAGCTCAAGGCCGGCACCAAGGTCTGGGTGCCCCGGGTGAAGAAGTACTTCATCATGGAGGACGGCTGCGACGAGTGTTCCGACGACTGGAACGGCCAGGGCCCCAACGGCGGCCCGAACCTGCGCCACATCGACCTCTGGCTCGGCGGGCAGGGCGGCAGCGCCTTCGACGCGATCGACTGCGAAGACGCGCTGACGCACTACAACGCCGACAACACACCGGTCCTGGAACCGGTGGTCGTCGACCCGCCGTCGACCGAGCCGTACGACGCGACGCCGATCTTCAACACCAGCACCGGCGCGTGTTACGGCGGCGCGCAGCCGAACACCACGGTCGGCCAGTACCGCAACAACTCCACCAGCACGTGCCTCGAGGCGCCGAGCAGCGGGACCACGCTGAAGGTCGCCGCTTGCACCGGAAGCGACGCCCAGCGCTTCACCTTCCACGGCGCGTTCCTCGTGCACAACGACAAGTGCGCGGGCATCTCCGGCAGCTCGATCGTGCTGCAGACCTGCACCGGCGGCCCGGCGCAGCAGTGGTCGATCAACCCGGACGGCACCATTTCCGACATCCAGACGAGCAAGAAGTGCTTCCGCGCTTCGGGCACGGCACTCACCGCGGGCAGCTGCTCCGGTGACCAGGCCCGCTGGACGTTCACCGCGGCCGCCGGCCTCGGCGTGACGCCGTCGTCCGTTTCGGTCGCGCCGGGTGGTACGACGACAGCAACCGTCACCTCCACGGACGCGGTCACGCTGTCCGCGAGCGGCGCTCCCGCGGGCGTCACCGTGTCGTTCTCCCCGACGTCGGCGCCGGCGGGCGGCACCTCGACCGCCACGGTCACCGCCGCCGCGAACGCCGCCCCCGGCACGGCGACGATCACCATCACGGGCGGGACGAAGACCGCCTCACTGGGCGTGACCGTCACAGGTGGCGGCGGCACCGAGACACTGCTATCACAGGGCAAGACGGCCACGGCGTCGTCGACGGAGTCCTCGTCCTACCCGGCGAGCGCGGCCTTCGACGGCAACCTGACCGGCACCCGCTGGGCCAGCAAGGAGACCGCGGCGGAGTGGCTGCGGGTCGACCTCGGCGCGCCCAAGGCCGTCTCGCACGTCAAGCTGACCTGGGAGGCCGCGTACGGGAAGGCGTACAGCATCCAGACCTCGCCGGACGGCACGACCTGGACGACGATCTACAGCACCACCACCGGCAACGGCGCCACGGACGACCTGACCGGGCTCGCCGGCACCGGCCGGTACGTACGGATGAACGGCGTCACGCGCGGCACGGCGTACGGTTACTCGCTGTACGAAATGCAGGTGTACGGCACCGCCTGAGTTGCCGAACCGGCAACTGGATTTGCCTTCCCGGGGACGTTCTCCGCATGGTGGGAGGACGTCCCCGAGGAGGAACCATGGCCCACACCCACGAGCAGCCGGTGACCGTCGAGAACATGCTCAAGCAGGAGTTCTGGGAAGCGCTCTACCAGCGTGACGAGCACCGGATCTGGAGCGGGAACGTGAACCGCAACCTGGAGAGCGAGGTGACCGGGCTGAAACCCGGGCACGCCCTCGACCTCGGCAGCGGTGAAGGCGGCGACGCGATCTGGCTGGCCCAGCAGGGCTGGACCGTCGACGGCGCCGACATCTCGACCCTCGCGCTGTCCCGCGCCGAAGCCGCGGCCAAGGAGCAGGGTGTCGAGGTCCGCTGGCTGCACCGGGACATCCTCGACTGGCAGCCCGAGGAGACCTACGACCTGATCTCCGCGCAGTACATGCACCTGCCGCCGGAGCTGCGCAAGAACGTGTTCACCGCGGCCGCCGCGGCGATCCGGCCCGGCGGCTCGCTGCTGATCGTCGGGCACTCGCCGAAGGCGATGCGGGAGTTCGACGGCGAGGCGCCGCCGCAGGAGCTGTTCTTCGAGCCGGAGGAGATCACGAACTACCTGGGTGACGCCCGGGAGTGGGTCGTCGAGACGTGCGAGACGCGTGGCGAGGGCCACCACACCGACGCCGTCTACCGCGCGAAGCGCCGCTGAATTCTTGAGCGACTCCAAAAGCGCATCTTTCCTAGCGAAAGTGACGCCTTGGGAAAGCCGCGAGGGCCCCTTCACGCGCCCTCGACGCGTGTGAAGAGGCCCTCGCGGGTGTTCCACCGGAGTGTGGATCAGGCGAGCTCGAGGCCGTAGTTCTGGAGCTCCAGGGTGAGCGGGTAGAAGTAGCTGGTCACGGTGTCGCCGCCGGACAGCGTGCCGAGGCCCTTCGAGCCGTCGTACGCCGGGCCGCCCGAGTCACCGTGGTCGGTGTGCGCGGTGGTGCCGAACTCGTGGTTCAGGACGCCGACGTCGAAGTTGACCGACTCGTCGACCGAGGTGACCTCACCGCTGCCGCCGCCAGTGGTCGAGCCCTGCTTCTCCATCTGCTCGCCGACCGTCGGCGCCGCCGCGCTGGTGATCGCCTGGCCGGTGTTGATCTCGCTCGGGCCGGTGCCGTTCGGGCGGGTCAGCAGGCCGGAGTCGGCGTCGGGGCAGTCGCTCTCGACGACCGTGGCGCCGGAGACGTCACCGCCGGCCCAGGTGCCGCCGAGGTTGGTGCAGTGGCCCGCGGTGAGCAGGAAGGGCTCCCCGCCGCGCGTCACGTTGAAGCCGAGCGAGCAGCGGCCCTGGTCGTTCTGGATCGCGTCACCGTCGGCGATGTGCAGTTCGAGCTTGCCGGTGCGGTGCTCGACCCGGACGCTGTCGCCGTACTTCGCGGCGGCCGCGGCGACCTTGTCGGCGCTCTCCTTGCTGGCCGAGTCGTAGATCTTCACGACGACCTGGTTGGTCTTGGTGTCGATGCCCCACGCGGTCTGCGGGACGTTCTTCACAGCGTCCAGCGAGTTCTTGACGCCGGTCAGCGCGGCGAAGGTGTGCGCGACCTTCTTCGCGGTCAGGCCGGCGGCCTGCACCTTCTGCACGGACGCGTCGTCGGTGACGTTGACGACCGCCTTGCCGTTCTCCAGGTAGATGCCACCGGAGGTGGCGCCGAGCGAGTCCGCCACCTGGGTGGCGTTGCTGACGGCGTTGGCCTGCATCTCGGAGAAGGCCAGTGGGGACGCAGTGGCCGCCGACGCGCACACGCCGGACGTCAGCGCTGCGGCCGACAACACGGCGAAGGTCTTGAGAGCGGTCTTCCGGGGAGTCATCAACTTCCTCCAGTTTGCCGGTTCGAAGCCTGCGCCGGTCACTTTCGTTGCCGAGCAACCAACGCACTACCGACTAAGGTTGGTTAATAACCAGCAGAACCGGACATACCTCGCACTCGAGACTCGCCGCCTCCGTGTCACTACTGCGTTCGGCGTAACAAACGCCTGGTGTAGTCCCTTCGGCTCAAGACCCGGACGGCCAACGGACGTGCGCCTCGTAGTCCGGGTGCTTCCGGAGATACCCGGCGATGAACGGGCAGACCGGCACGATCGTCCCGCCCTTCGCGACGACGTCGTCGAGCGCGCCCGCCGCCAGCACCTTGCCCAGGCCCTGCCCGGCGAAGGCGTCGTCGATCTCCGTGTGGGTGAACACGGTCAGGTCGCCCCGCTGGTCATACGCCGCGAAGCCGGCCAGCTTCTCGTCCGACCAGACCTCGTAACGGCTCTCCGCGGGGTTGTCGATCACCTTGTTCATCTGGACTCCATTCTCTCTGCGGCGTGAACGCCGGACGGCCGCCGGAGCTTCCCCCATCGTGCGACGCCGACCCGTCCACCGCTGCCCCCGCGTCGAAGGCCACTGGGCCGCCCGGGGGACAGCGGCTTCCCGTTCGTGTGCAACCCGGCCACATCCCTTGGCCTGCCCGGCCGCTTTTGGTTGCCTCACTGGAGTATGCGGGGCTTCGCCCCGAGCCGGGGACTCCGCCACCCGGACCCCCGAAGTCAGTGGCGGAAACCGCCAGCGCCGCAACGGAAAGGCCCAACCCGCGTGCCGCAGCAGCCGTTCGTCCTCCCCGAGTTCTACATGCCCTACCCGGCGCGGCTGAACCCGCACCTCGAGGGCGCCCGCGAGCACAGCAAGGCCTGGGCCTACGCGATGGACATGATCGACGTCCCGCAGCACGGCACGGTGATCTGGAACGAGCACGACCTCGACTCCCACGACTACGCGCTGCTCTGCGCCTACACCCACCCGGACGCCGGCGCCGAAGAGCTCGACCTGATCACCGACTGGTACGTCTGGGTCTTCTACTTCGACGACCACTTCCTCGAGCTGTACAAGCGCACCGGCGACATCGACAGCGCGCGCGGCTACCTCGACCGGCTGAACCTGTTCATGCCCGCCGAAGGCGCGATCACCGACACCCCGGAGAACCCGGTCGAGCGCGGCCTCACCGACCTCTGGAACCGGACGATCCCGCACCGCTCCGCAGGCTGGCGGCGCCGCTTCATCGAGAGCACGAAAGCGCTGCTCGAAGAGTCGCTGTGGGAACTGGCCAACATCAACGAAGGCCGGCTCTCCAACCCGATCGAGTACATCGAGATGCGCCGGAAGGTCGGCGGCGCGCCGTGGTCGGCCAACCTCGTCGAGCATTCGGTGCACGCCGAGGTGCCGGACGTGATCGCCGCGTCCCGGCCGATGGAGGTGCTGCGCGACTGCTTCGCCGACGGCGTCCACCTGCGCAACGACCTGTTCTCCTACCAGCGCGAGGTCGAGGACGAAGGCGAGCTGTCCAACGGCGTCCTCGTGTTCGAGAAGTTCCTCGGGCTGACGACGCAGCAGGCGGCCGACGCCGTCAACGACCTGATCACCTCCCGGCTGCACCAGTTCGAGCACACCGCGCTGACCGAGGTCCCGGGGCTGTTCGACGAGCACGCCGTCGACCCGGCGGCGCGGCTGGCGACGTTCGCCTACGTCAAGGGCCTGCAGGACTGGCAGTCCGGCGGGCACGAGTGGCACCTGCGCTCGAGCCGCTACATGAACGAAGGCGCGCTGGAAACGCGTGGCGGACCGGAACTGGGCACCGCCACCGGGCTGGGGACGTCGGCCGCGCGCATCTTCTCGTCCGTGCTCGCGACCGCGCCGCAACGGCTGCGGTCGTACTCGAGCACGCCGTTCCGCGCGGTCGAGATCGAGCGGCCACCGGTCGAGCTGCCGTTCCCGCTGCGGCTGAGCCCGCACCTGGACGCGTGCCGCGTCCGCAACGTCGACTGGGCGCGGCGGATGGGCTTCCTCGACGGCGTGGTGTGGGACGAGCGGAAGCTGCGCGCCACCGACCTCCCGCTGTGCGCGGCGGGCATCCACCCGGACGCCGCCGCCGACCAGCTCGACGTCACCAGCGACTGGCTGACCTGGGGCACGTTCGCCGACGACTATTACCCGATCGTGTTCGGCGCGACCCGCGACCTCGCCGGCGCGAAGGCGTGCAACGCGCGGCTGTCGCTGTTCATGCCGGTGGACGGCGAACCCACGCCGGCGCCGACGAACGCGCTGGAGCTCGGGCTGGCCGACGTCTGGCCGCGCACCACCGCCGGGATGTCGCCGGAAAACCGCCGCACGGTGCGGAAAGCCGTCGACTCGATGACGTCGAGCTGGCTGTGGGAGCTGGTGAACCAGGCCCAGAATCGCATCCCGGACCCGATCGACTACGTCGAGATGCGGCGCCGGACGTTCGGCTCGGACCTCACGATGAGTCTCTCGCGCTTCTCGCACGGCCGCGCGGTGCCGCCGGAGCTGTACCGCACGCGCCCGGTCCAGGCGATCGAGCACGCGGCGACCGACTTCGCGTGCCTGGTCAACGACGTCTTCTCCTACCGCAAGGAGATCCAGTACGAGGGCGAGCTGCACAACGCGGTGCTGGTCGTGCAGAACTTCCTGGACTGCTCCGAGGAGCGCGCGTTCGGCGTCGTCGAGGACCTGATGAAGGCCCGGCTGGCCGAATTCAAGCACGCGGCGGCGATCGAGCTGCCGGCGTTGTTCCGCGACTACGGCATCGACCCGGACGTCCAGGAGATGCTGCTGGAGTACGTCGAGGAGTTCCGCGACTGGATGGCGGGCATCGTCAACTGGCACGAGAACGTGGGCCGCTACACGGAGAAGGAGCTGAACTACCACCCGATGGCGGCGTCGGCGTCCCTGTTCGGCCCGACGGGCATCGGCACGTCGTCGCTGCGCATCTCGTCCCTGCTCCCCAGCGGGCGGTGACGTGCTGGGCTCCCCGACGACGAAGCAGCGCGAAATCGCCCGCCTGCTGCGCGCGGTCGGCATGCACCACGAGGCCGAGCAAGCGCTGCGCACGGACCTCCGGGCCCGCTTCCGCCGCGGCCGAAGACGCCTGAGAGTCCGGTCGATCCGCTGGTCCCGAAGGCTCCGCCGCCGCGTCCGGGCCTAACCCACCACCTCGCGTGACTACCGAGCCAACTCACGTGACTGCGAGGCCAACTCGCGTGATTGCGGAGTCGACTCGCGTGATTGGAGGGTCGACACGGCGCGCAGGCTCCCGCGTCGCCGTGTCGACCCTCTGATCACGCGAGTCGACCCTCCAGGCACGCGAGTCGACCCTCCAGGCACGCGGGTTGGCACTTCGGGCACGCGAGTCGGCGTTCTGATCACGTGCGCCGGCGTTCGGATCGCGCCGGGGGCGTCGTTCGTGCCACTCCGCCGGGCATTTGCCCGGCGAGAAGGTGATACTCAAGGGCGTGAGCGGCTTCAACCTGCGTTTCCTCGGCCATTCGACCGTCCGGCTCGAACTCGGTGACCGGGTCGTCCTCACCGATCCCGTGCTCACCGCCCGGGTCGGCGGGCTGACCCGGGTCGTCCCGCCGCCCCCGCCGGACGCGTACGCCGGCGTCGATCTCGTGCTGCTGTCGCACCTGCACGGTGACCACCTGCACGTGCCGTCGCTGAAGCTCGTCGGCCGGCGGACCCGGATCGTCGTCCCGCGCGGAGCCGGGAGCTGGCTGGCCAAGAAGGGCTTCACCGCCGTCGAGGAGATCGCGCCCGGCGAGACGCTCACCGACGGCGGGCTCACCGTCACCGCGACCGAGGCCGTCCACTCCGGACACCGCTGGGGCCCGCGCCTCACCCACGGCCCGCAGAGCCCGGCCGTCGGCCACCTCATCGACGGCGCCGGGCTCCGGGTCTACAACGCCGGCGACACCGACCTCTTCGACGCCATGGCCGGCTTCGGCCCGGTCGACGTCGCGCTCCTGCCCGTCTGGGGCTGGGGCCCGAACCTCGGCCCCGGTCACCTGAACCCGGCCCGCGCCGCCGAGGCCGCCGGGCTGCTGCGGGCCCGCGCGGTCGTGCCGGTGCACTGGGGCACGCTCGCCGTCCCCGGGATCCGGCGCACCGCGCGGATGCGGCGGCTGCTCGCCGATCCGCCGCGGGAGTTCGCGGCCCACGTGGCCGCCGCGAGGGTCGCCACCGACGTCCTGTTCACCGAGCCCGGCGCCGACGTCGTGCTCCCGGCCTCGACGGACCGCGCGTGAGCTGGACCGACCCGGCCGCCCTCGGGTACCCGGCGCTGTTCGGCGGCGTGCTGCTCGGCTCGATCATCCCGATCGTGCCGACCGGCGCGGTGGTCGGCGCCGCGGCCGCCGTCGCCACCACCACCGACCACCTGTCGCTGCCGCTGGTGATCGTCCTGGCCACGCTCGGCGCGTACGTCGGTGACGTCATCACCTTCGGCGTCCCGCGCCTGGGCAGCGAAGCCGCGTTCCGCTGGATCAGCCGCCGCCAGCCCGCCGAACGCCTCGAAAAGGCGCGCGGCCAGTTCGCCCGCCGCGGCTGGCAGATCGTCGTGATCGGCCGGCTCGTCCCGGCCGGCCGGATCCCGGTGCTGCTCGCGGCCGCCGCGCTGAGCTACCCGTGGCGGCGCCTGCTGCCCGCCGCGCTCGTCGCGTGCGTGCTCTGGGCGGTCGCCTACAGCTTGCTCGGCATCGTCAGCGGGGGCATCTTCGATTCACCGCTCATCGCGACGCTGCTGGCGACGGTGCTGGTCCTGCTGGTCACCGTGCTGCTGAACCTGATCGCCCGCTGGCGGCGTGCCAAATCCGAGGCGAAAGAGAAGACGGGAGACCGAGCTTGACGACGACCGCGCCGAAGGGCCGGCTGCTGCGGGGCGGCCGGGCCGTCGCCCGCGTCCTGCTGGTGTGGGCGGCGGTGACCGGCGCGCTGCGCCTGCTCGACGTGCTGCTCTCCGGCTTCCGGATGACGCACTGGTGGCAGCCGACGGTGTGCGCGCTGCTGCTGGGACTGCTGGTGGCGTTCGTCTGGCCGCTGGTCATGCGGATCGCCTACCCGCTCGCGTTCGTCACCTTCGGCCTCTTCGGCTTCCTGCTGCTCGGCGCGGGCACGCTCGCCGTGTTCAAGACCGTGCCCGGCGTCGAGATCCTCGGCTTCCGGACGGCGGTGATCGTCACCGTGGCGATGGCCGGCGTCGGCGCGCTCATCTCCAGTCTCCTGGCCATCGACGAGGACGAGATCTTCTTCCGCCGCGCGAATCGCCGCCGTCGCCGGCACGCCGCCGAGCCCGCCGACGCCGAACAGCCGCCCGGTGTGGTGTTCCTGCAGATCGACGGACTCGGCTACGACACCGTCCGCCGCGCGATCCGCGACGGCGACATGCCGACGTTCGCCGCGTGGCTCGCCGAGGACAGCCACACGCTGACGCAGTGGCACACCGACTGGAGCTCCCAGACCGGCGCGAGCGTCTGCGGCATCCTGCACGGCTCCAACCACGACATCCTCGGGTTCCGCTGGTACGAAAAGGATCGCGACCACGTGATGGCGTGCGCGCACCCGACCGACGCGGCCGAGATCGAACGGCGCCACTCCGACGGCCGCGGCCTCCTCTCCGGCGACGGCGCGAGCCGCGGCAACCTGTTCTCCGGCGACGCCGACCACGTCAGCCTCACCATGAGCTCGATCCCCGTGCTGGTCCCGAAAGGCCTGCGCCACCGGCACCGCGACCGCCTCGGCGCGGGCTACTACGCCTACTTCGCGAACCCGGTCAACGCGCTGCGGACGTTCGTCGTCGCGCTCGCCGACGTCTTCCGCGAGATCAGCGCGTCGGTCCGCCAGCGCCGCGCCGGCGTCGTGCCGCGCATCCCGCGCGGCGGCTGGTACCCGCTGGCCCGGCCGGGCACGACGGTGATCGCGCGTGACGTCGTCGTCTCGGCGATCCTCGGCGACATGCTGGCCGGACGCCCGGTCGTCTACGCCGACTTCCTCGGCTACGACGAGGTCGCGCACCACTCCGGCATCGAGCGGTTCGACACGCTGTCGGTGCTGCGCTCGATCGACCAGCAGATCGCCCGGCTGCACCGGGCGAGCCGGCTGGCGCCGCGCCGCTACCACGTCGTCGCGCTGTCGGACCACGGCCAAACCCAGGGCCAGGCGTTCTCGCAGCGCTTCGGCGAGACGATCGAGGCGTACGTCGGCCGGCTGTGCGGCGGCTCGCCGTCGCCAGCTTCGGGCAAGCGCCGCCAGGCCGAGAGCTGGCAGATCAACGCCGCGCTCGCGGAGGCCACGAAGAGCGGCGGCCTGATCGCGCGCCGGCTGCGAGGCCGCGTCGAGAACGCCGAGGGCGGCGAGGACCGGCCGCGCACGGAGTCCGGCTCCCCCGGCGCGGTCACCCGCGTGGCGCCCGGCGTCGTCGCGGTCGTGTCCGGGCACACCGCGATGGTGTCGTTCACCGAGCACGAGGGCCGCGTCGAGCTGGAGACGATCGAGCGCGAGTTCCCCGACCTGCTGCCGTCGCTGGTGGACCACCCCGGCGTCGGGTTCCTGCTGGTGCGCAGCCGCGAGTTCGGCCCGGTGGTGCTGGGCCGCGACGGCTTGCACCGGCTCGCGACCGGCGTCGTCATCGGCGAGGACCCGCTGCTGCGCTACGGCCCGCACGCCGCGGACCTGGTGCGGCGCGTCGACACGTTCCCGCACTGCGCCGACGTGATGATCAACAGCAACTACGACCCGGAGACGGACCAGTCGTCGCCGTTCGAGACGCACGTCGGCTCGCACGGCGGCCTCGGCGGCCCGCAGCAGCGCGGTTTTGTCGTGCACCCACGGGAATTCCCGCCGCCCGGGGACGTCGTCGGCGCGGAAGCGCTGCACCGGGTGTTCCGCGGCTGGCTGACCCACCTGGGCCACCCCTCGCCCGCTCCCGCTCCCGCCCCGGCCCCGGCTTCGGCCGAAACCCCTGTCGCTTCGGAGGTCTCTTCGTGAAACTGACGGTCTACGGTGCTTCCTGGTGCCCGGATGTCAAGCGCAGCCGCGCGTTGCTCGACCGCGAAGGCGTCGAGTACTCCTATGTGGACGTCGAGGCGGACGCGGCCGCCGAGACGCGGGTCCGCGCCCTGCAGGACGGCGAGCGCCGGATTCCCACCATCGTCTGGGACGACGGCACCTTCCTGGTCGAGCCGTCCGACGAGGAGCTGAGCTCACGGTTATGAAACTGCTGCGAGAGTTGCCGATCGGCACGCGAGTCGTGGTGCGGTACCGGATCGAGGGCGGTTTCACCGACGCGCTCGGCCTGCTGGTGGCCCGCGACGAGTCGACGTGCACGGTGGAAACCCGCCGCGGCCCGGTCGTAGTGGACTTCGACGCCGTCGCCCTGGCCAAGCCGGTGCCGCCGGCGCCGGTCCGGAAATCGGCTGGCGGTCCCCCGGCGTCCCTGTGACGATCGGGCCATGACGAGCTTCGACGACCTGGTGGCCGAGGCCGGCGCGGTGTCGGTGGACGGCTGGGACTTCTCGTGGCTCGACGGCCGGGCCTCGGAGCAACGGCCGTCATGGGGCTACCAGCGGCTGCTGGGCGAACGCCTGAGCGGCGTCCACGCGGCTCTCGACCTGGAAACGGGCGGCGGCGAAGTCCTGGACGGCTGCCCGTCCCTGCCACCGTTGATGGCGGCGACGGAGTCGTGGCCGCCGAACGTCGCGGTGGCGTCCGCGCTGCTGCGGCCACGCGGAGTCGTCGTGGTGGCGAGTACGGACGAGCCACCGCTGCCCTTCGCGGACGACCTGTTCGACCTGGTCTCCAGCCGCCACCCGGTCCGGACGTGGTGGGCGGAGATCGCCCGGGTGCTGCGCCCCGGCGGGACGTACCTCTCCCAGCAGGTCGGCCCGGCGAGCGTGTTCGAGCTGGTCGAGTTCTTCTTGGGCCCGCAGCCGGCGTCGTCGCGCGAGAGCCGGCACCCGGACCACGCCGTCGCCGCGGCTGCGGAAGCGGGCCTCGAGGTCGTCGACCTGCGCTCGGAGTCGCTGCGCACCGAGTTCCGCGACATCGGCGCGGTGGTCTACTTCCTGCGCAAGGTGATCTGGATGGTCCCGGGCTTCACGGTCGAGCAGTACCGGCCGCGCCTGCGGGAACTGCACGACCTGATCGAGCGCGACGGCCCGTTCGTCGCCCACACGACCCGGTTCCTCATCGAGGCCCGGAAGATCGAGGCTCGGAAGCCCTGACGATCGCCGCCTCGACGCCGTCGAGCAGCAGCTCCAACCCCGCTTCGAACGACAGCCGTGCCTCACGCTCCAGATAGGGCTCGCCATCCGGGACCGCGGCCGTGTCCGCGCCGAGGGCCGACACCGTCGGGAAGCGAGCCGGGAGATCGGGGACCAGCTCGCCGAGCAGCGCCGACCGGGCGTACCACCAGTCCTCTTCGGACTGCCCCGTCTCGCGCGACGCCTGCCGGGACTCGGCCGCCGACTGGACCGAGCCGCGCACGACGTTGAACAGCGCCGACACCACCCAGCGCACCTGCGGCAGCGGCAGGCCCGTCTCCGCCAGGACCCGCAGGAGCGTCTCCTGCACGTGGAACTCCCCCGGCCCGAGCACCGGCCGCGCCGGGGAGACCTGCAGCAGCCACGGGTGGCGCAGGTGCAGGTCCCACAGCTCGTCCGCCAGAGCCAGCGCCGCCGCCCGCCAGCCGGCCGCCAGGTCCTGGTCGGCGGGCAGTTCGCCGAGCGTCCGGTCGTACATCAGGTCGACGAGCTCGGTCTTGCCCGGCACGTACGTGTAGAGCGCCATCGCCGTGCGCCCGAGCCGTTCCCCGACCGAGCGCATGGACAGCGCCCCCATGCCGTCGGCGTCCGCGATCTCGATCGCCGTGCCGACGATCGCCTCGACGGACAGGCCCGGCTTGGGCCCGGGACCGGTGCGCGGGGCGCCGACGCGCGGACCCCACAGCAGCTCCATGGACCGCCGGGCGTCGCCCTGACCGGCGAAGACGACCACCTTGCCGACTCCTTACAGCCTAAAGTATTGTGACCTGAGCAATCACCTTACAGCCTAAAGTATCAAGAAGGACGGTATGACCTCACCCAGGCGGGCCGCCGACACCCACGACGTGATCGAGGTCCGGGGGGCCCGGGAGAACAACCTCACCGGCATCGACCTGGACATCCCGAAACGCCGCCTGACGGTGTTCACGGGCGTGTCCGGCTCCGGCAAGTCGTCCCTCGTCTTCGGCACCATCGCGGCCGAGTCGCAGCGCATGATCAACGAGACCTACAGCGCGTTCCTCCAATCGTTCATGCCGAACCTCTCGCGTCCGGACGTCGACCTGCTCGAGAACCTCAGCGCCGCCATCGTCGTCGACCAGGAGCGGATGGGGGCCAACTCCCGCTCGACCGTCGGCACCGCGACCGACGCCCACACGATGCTGCGGATCGCGTTCTCCCGGCTCGGCGAGCCGCACGTCGGCACGTCCGGCGCGTTCAGCTTCAACCTGCCCGAAGGCATGTGCCCGGCGTGCGAAGGTCTCGGCCGGGTGTCCGACCTCGACGTCCGTGCCCTGCTCGACTTCGACAAGTCCCTCAACGACGGCGCGATCCAGGTTCCCGGCTTCACGCCGGACACCTGGTACGTCCAGACCTACCTCGCTTCCGGTTTCTACGACCCGGACGCCAAGATCCGGGACTACACCCCGCAGCAGCTCGACGACCTGCTGCACAAGGACTCCTGCAAGGTGAAGGTCGGCAAGACCAACGTCACCTACGAGGGCCTCGCGGTGAAGGTCAAGCGGCTCTACCTGCACAAGGACACGGAGTCGCTGCAGCCGCGCCTGCGTGCGTTCATCGAGAAGGCCGCGGCCTTCAGCACCTGCGCCACGTGCGGGGGCGCCCGGCTGAACCAGGCCGCCTTGTCGTCGACGATCGACGGCAAGAACATCGCCGACTGCTCGGGCATGCAGATCAGCGACCTCGCCGAGTTCGTCCGGAAGCTCGACGAGCCGTCGATCGCGCCGCTGCTGGGCAACCTGCGCGACACGCTCGACTCGCTGGTCGAGATCGGCCTCGGTTACCTCTCGCTGGACCGCGAGTCGGGCACGTTGTCCGGCGGTGAGGCGCAGCGCGTGAAGATGGTGCGCCACCTGGGTTCGAGCCTCACCGACGTCACCTACGTCTTCGACGAGCCGACCGTCGGCCTGCACCCGCACGACATCGAGCGGATGAACAACCTCCTTCTCTGCTTGCGGGACAAAGGGAACACGATCCTGGTCGTCGAGCACAAGCCGGAGACGATCCGGATCGCCGACCACGTCGTCGACCTCGGCCCCGGTGCGGGCAAGGCCGGCGGGCGGCTCTGCTACACCGGCGACCTCGACGGCCTGCGCGCGTCCGGCACGCTCACCGGCCGCCACCTCGACCACCGCGTCACCCTGCGCCCGGAGGTTCGCTCACCCACCGGGCGGATCCGGATCACCGGCGCCAGCCTGCACAACCTGCGCGACGTCAGTGTCGATGTCCCGCTCGGCGTGCTGACCGTGGTCACCGGCGTCGCCGGCTCCGGGAAGTCGTCGCTGATCCACGGTTCGCTGACGCACCGCGACGGCGTCGTGGTGGTCGACCAGTCGGCGATCCGCGGTTCGCGGCGGTCGAACCCGGCCACCTACACCGGCGTGCTCGACCCGATCCGGACGGCGTTCGCCAAGGCCAACGGGGTCAAGGCGAGCCTGTTCAGCGCCAACTCCGAAGGCGCGTGCCCGAAGTGCAAGGGCCTCGGCCTGGTGTACACGGACCTGGCGATGATGGCCGGTGTCGCGTCGGTCTGCGAGGAGTGCGAAGGCAAGCGGTTCACACCAGACGTCCTGACGTACACCTTGCGGGGCAAGAACATCAGCGAAGTGCTCACGATGCCGGTCACCGAGGCCCGCGAGTTCTTCCCGTCCGGCAACGCGCGGGCGGTGCTGAACCGGCTCGCCGACGTCGGCCTCGGCTACCTGACGCTCGGGCAGCCGCTGACGACCCTCTCCGGCGGTGAGCGGCAGCGGCTCAAGCTGGCGATCCGGATGGCCGAGCACGGCTCGACGTACATCCTCGACGAACCGACGACCGGCCTGCACCTGGCCGACGTCGACCAGCTGCTCGCGCTGCTCGACCGGATCGTCGACGCGGGCAACACGGTGATCGTCATCGAGCACCACCAGGCTGTGATGGCCCACGCCGACTGGCTGATCGACCTGGGCCCCGGCGCCGGCCACGACGGCGGCCGGGTGGTCTTCGAGGGCACCCCGGCTTCGCTGGTCGCCGACGCCACCACGCTGACCGCCCGCCACCTGCGCGAGTACCTGGGGAAGCCGTGAACAGCACCGGATTGCTCGAGGTGACGGCAGTCCGGCGGGTGACCCCGCGCACGGTGCGCGTCACCTTCACCGGCGAGGGCCTCGACGCACTGGAGGCGTGGCCGGACCAGCAGCTGAAACTGCTGTTCCCACCACCCGGCCGCCCGGTGCGGCTGCCGGCCGCCGAGGACGACGTGATGCGCTGGTACCAGGCGTACCTCGAGATCCCCGAGGACGAGCGCCCGGTGATGCGCAGTTACACCGTGCGCGCCCGGCGCCCGGAGCAGGCGGAGATCGACGTGGATTTCGTCCTGCACGGCGACGAAGCGGGCCCGGCCACCAGCTGGGCCGCGGCGGCGGCCCCGGGTGACGTCCTCGGCCGCTACGGCCCGGACGCGCTCTACCGCCGCCCGCTCCCTTCGGGCGACGTCGTACTGCTGGCCGGCGACGAGACGGCGATCCCCGCGGTGTGGTCTTTGCTGTCCGAAGTGGACAATGCCGTGGTGTTCCTGGAGGTCCCGGACGAGGCTGAGGAACAGCCGATGCCCGGTGACGTCCGCTGGCTCCACCGGGACGGCGCTCCGCACGGGACGAAGCTGCTCGAAGCCGTGCGCGAAGCGAAGGTCGACGGCTCGGCGGGCGCGTGGCTCGCCGGGGAAGCCGGGACGGTCCGCGCGCTGCGCCGCCACTTGGTCGGCGAGCGCGGCATCGACAAGGGTGCCATCGAGTTCACCGGGTACTGGCGCCGCAAGCTTACCCAGGACGACGCGCCCACGCCCGAAGACCTGGCCGACGCGGCCGAAAAGCTCGGCGGCTGAGCAGGGACGCCGCTCGGACTGGCCGATCGGCAGACGTACTCGGCCATGCCCGGACCACCACGGCCGACGGCCGGTGAAGTCGCCACGCAGACGACCGACCGGCCCACCCGGCTGTGCAGCGGATGGCCCGACGGCCATCGCGCGGTCCGCACCGCTCGAGCCGACGCGACCGAAAAACTCGGCAGCGGCCGAGCGGAGACGCCACTCGGACCTACCGATCGACAGAACTGCTCGGCCATGCCCGGACAACCACAGCCGACGACCGGTGAAGTCGCCACACAGACGACCGACCGGCCCACCCGGCTGCGCGGCGGATGGCCCGGCGGCCACTGCGCGGACCGCACCGCCCGAGCCGACGCGACCGAAAAACTCGACAGCGGCCGAGGGAGACGCCACTCGGACCTACCGATCGACAGAAGTGCTCGGCGATGCCCGGACAACCACGGCCGACGACCGGTAGCTACGGCTACGGCCACGGCCACGGCCACGGCCACGATCGACCGGCCGATGCGGCCGCGCGACCGGCAATGCCGCAACCGCTGCAGGGGAACACTGCCCGAGCCAAGCGGCCTCGCGGCGGCGTTGCCCGCCGGGCGACAGCTGCGCTCGACGGACCCGGACAGCCACGGCCGCAGCCGATCGACCAGCCGGCGGACGAAATCGGCGGGGACGCGGCCGGCGGCTTCCGCCCGGCCGCGGCAGCGATGCGGGCACTCGACCGGCCCACCCGGCGGTGCGGCTGATGGCCCGGCGGCCACCGCGCGGTCCGCGCGGGAACACCGCCCGAGCCGAAGCGGCCGCCGGGCGGGGAACTCGACGGCGGCCGGGCGGCCCGCGGTGGCAGACTCACCCCGGTGCGTGCGGACATCGCGGCGGCGCTGGCCTCGTCGGGCATCGACCCGGCGTCGGTCGTGGCCGCCGGGGACATCGGTGGCGGGACCTACAACACGGCGATCCGGCTGACGCTCGCCGACGGCAGGCGGCTGGTGCTCAAGATCGCGCCGGCCGCCGTCGGGCTGGCCTATGAACACGACCTCCTCGCGACCGAGGCCGAGTACTACCGCTCGGCCTCGGGCCCACTGCCCGCGGTTGTCGGTGCCGGGCCGGGCTTTCTGCTGATGACGGAGCTGCCCGGCGCGACCTGGGACGTCTCCGACGCCGACCGGCCGCGGCTGCGGCGCGAGCTGGGCGCGGTCGTCGCTCGGCTGCACGAAGCGACGGGCGACGCGTTCGGCTACCCGCAGGACCCACCGCACCCGACGTGGACCGCGGCGTTCACGGCCATGACGGACGCGGTGCTCGCGGACGCGCTGAAGTACGGGGTCCGCCTCCCGCGCCCGGCCGCCGAGATCGCGCACCTGGTCCGCCGCCACGAGCCGCTCCTGGACCACGTGACGACGCCGGTGCTGGTCCACTTCGACCTGTGGGCGGGCAACATCCTGCTCGACGGCGGGCACGTCAGTGGGATCATCGACGCCGAACGCGCGTTCTGGGGCGACCCGGTGGCGGAATTCGTTTCGCTGACGCTCTTCCGCGGCGTGGACCGAGAACTGGTCGACGGCTACCGCGACGCGGGCGGGCCGGCGAAGTTCGACCCGCCCGCGCGGCGGCGGCTCGCGCTCTACCGCGTCTACCTGGACTTGATCATGCTCGTGGAACTGGTCCCGCGGCGGGACCCGGACGCGGGCCGCGCCGAGTTCCTCACCGGACACCTGATCGCGGACCTCGACGCCTGTCAAAGGGCGCTCTGACCGGACGCGGCACAGGAATCGGGACATGCGGCGGAGAATCGTTGTCGTCACGAATCCCACGTTACCGAACACACGTGCGAACACCATCGCTAAATCGGGTGATCCCGACGAGCGTCGGGTAAGACCCGATTTCCGTTGCGGCGTAAGCGATTCAGTGGCGCGGAAGGGATAAAGTGCCCCCGAGTTCCAGGCTACCGGTGAGCACCGACAAAACCGGAATCCGTCACCAGGTGACCGGCAGCGAATGGACGCCGTATACCAGCATGTCGTTCTTGAATTCCAGCTCCTCCACCGGAACCGCCAGCCGCAGTGCGGGAATCCGGCGGTAGAGCGTGCCGTACACCACCTGCAGCTCGACCCGCGCCAGCGTCTGGCCGAGGCACTGGTGCACGCCGTAGCCGAACGCCACGTGGTGCCGGGCGCCGCGCGTGACGTCCAGCTCGTCCGGCGAGTCGAACACCGAGTCGTCGCGGTTCGCGACGTCCGAGGCGCCGATGATGCCGTCGCCGGCGTGGATGACCTGGCCGCCGAGTTCGAAATCTTCGACGGCGACGCGGCGGCGTCCGGAGTGCGTGATGTTCAAGTAGCGCAACAACTCCTCGACGGCACTGCGCAGCAGCTCGGCGTCACCGTCGCGAACCAGGTCCAGCTGCGCCGGGTTCTCCAGCAGCGCCACCGTGCCGAGCGCGATCATGTTCGCCGTTGTCTCGTGGCCCGCCACCAGCAGCAGCTGCCCCATGCCGGCGATCTGCTCGGCGGTCATCGTGCCCAGCTGCGAGACCGCCAGTCGGCTCAGGACGTCGTCGCCCGGCGAGACGACTTTCCGTTCCACCAGGCCGGAAAGGTAGGCCAGCAGCTCGTCGGTGGCCTTCACGGCCTCTTCGGGTGTCGCGTCCATCGAGATCATCACCTTCGTGATGTCCTGGAAGAACGCGCGGTCTTCGTACGGCACCCCGAGCAGTTCGCAGATCACCAGGGACGGCAGCGGCAACGCGAACGCCGGCACGAGGTCGACCGGCTTCGGGCCCGCCAGGAGGTCGTCGATCAGGTCGTCGACGATCTTCTGGATGGCCGGGCGCAGCGCCTCCATCTTCTTGACCAGGAAGTCGCCGGTCAGCAGCTTGCGCTGGGCCGCGTGCTCGGCGCCGTCCATGTTGATGAACGACTTGACGCGGTTGCGCCGCGCCGCCGACGCCGCGCTCTGGTGCGGGTAGCCGGGCCGGTCGGAGTCGGCGCTCACCCGCGGGTCGCGCAGGATCGCGCGCACGTCTTCGAACCGCGTCACCAGCCACGGCGTGCTGCCGTTCCACAGCTTGACGCGGGAAACCGGTTCCTCGCGCTGCAGTTCGCCGAGCTCGGCCGGCGGGTCGAAGGGACACCGCCGGGTCATCGGAAACGCGGGCACACCGTCCGTCATGAGGGCCTCCCGAAGCCGCCGCACAGTTCGACAAGAAATTACATAGCTATGCTAAGCATCTTGTCGCGGCTCCGCCACACTCCGTTCAGGCGACGACCGGAAGATCACACGAATACGAGCGACAACAGCTCGTCGACGAACGGCTCGACCAGTTCGGCTCCGGTCCGGTGCAGCACGCTGTGGAACAACGCGACCCGGCCGTGCGCGCCGACGAACACGACTGCGGCCGCGCGACCAGGCGAAACCCGCAGCGGATGGCCTGCTTCAACACACCTCTCGAACGCCGCGGCCAGCCCGTCGATCACGTCCAGCAGCGGCCCCTCCGCGCGCGCGTCCGGGTCGGGCTTGGACGCGCCGTTCGCGAGCATCAGCCGGTAATGTCCGGGATGCTCCATGGCGAACGCGCAGTAGGCGTGGATCTGCGCCCGCACCCGCCCGACGACGTCGGCCTCGCCGAGCGACTCCTCCGCCGCGCGCATCGAGTCCCGCAGCCGCGCGTATTCGAAGTCCAGCAACCCCCGCACGAGTTCCGCGCGGTCGGCGAAGTGCTGGTAGATGCTCGCCGGGGCGATCCCGACCGCGCGGGCCACCCCGCGGATCGTCAGCCCGTCTTCGCCGCCGAGTTCGGCGAGCAGCCGGGCGGCGGCCGCGAGGATTTCTCCGCGCAGGCGTTCCCCTTCGCCCCAACGATTCCTGGTACGGCCGATTCCCGCGTTGTCCGGCACCCGCCCATTCATACGCCGGTGGCCGCCACGGGCGTATTCCGGGGGTCCCGAAATGACCATGGCGGCCCCAAGTCGTCCTAAGTGGACTTTGCCGGCTCAGGCGCTCAGACTCGGGTACAGCCCGGTCAGGTCACCGGCCAGCCCCGCCCGCACGGTGCGGCTGAGGTCGTCGACGAGGACCTCGAAGCGGCCTTCTTCGACAGCATCGATTCCGAGGCCGGCCGCGAACGCCGGGTCGACCTTCGGGCCGTCGACGTGCTTGGCCATGTCGGTGTCCATGTACCCGACGTGCAGCGCGGTCACGTTCGTCTTCTGCGGCGCCAGTTCCAGCCGCAGCGCGTTGGTCAGCGACCAGGCCGCCGACTTCGCCGCGGAGTAGGCCGCGACCTGCGGCGAGGTGAACCACGACAGCACCGAAAGGACGTTGAGCACGGCGCCGCCGCCGTTGCGTTCCAGGATCGGCGCGAACTCGCGCGTCACGGCCAGGGTGCCGAAGTAGTGCGTGTCCATTTCCAGCCGGATGTCTTCGAGCGAGCCGCCGAGCGCCGACGCCCCGGTGGACGAGCCGGCGTTGTTGACCAGCAGCGTGACGTCGCCGGCGATCGCGGCGGCGGCGCGGATCGACGCGGGGTCCGTGACGTCCAGCTGCAGCGGGATCACCCCCGGCAGGTCCACCGACTCCGGATTGCGCGCGGCCGCGTAGACCTTCGCCGCGCCCCGTTCGGCGAGGGCGGCCGCGAACTGCCGGCCGAGCCCGCGGTTGGCCCCGGTGACCAGCGCCACCGCACCCTTGATCTCCATGACGAACTCCTCTCGCATCTGACTTGCTCGTTGCAAGCTAGCTACCGGCGACCCTACGGCGTAAACTTGCTCCAAGCAAGCCAGCTCGAAGGGATCACACATGAGCCGCCGCATCACCTGGGAGGACGCCTCCTGCCCGATCGCCCGCGCCGCCGACGTCCTGGCCGAGCCGTGGACGCTGCTGATCCTGCGCAACGCCACCGCGGGCACGACCCGGTTCGAGGACTTCCGCAGCGAGCTCGGCATCGCCGACAACGTGCTGACGACCCGGCTCGGCAAGCTCGTCGACCGCGGGCTGCTAACGAAGCTCCCCTACCGCGACGGCGGCCGCACCCGGCACGAATACCGGCTCACACAGGCCGGGTCGGACGCGTTGCCGGTGCTTCACGCCCTCGGCGCCTGGGGTGACGCCCACACCGATTCGGTGAGCGCGTACGGCCCGATGAAGCTCGTCCACACCGGCTGCGGACAGCTCACCCGACCGGGCCGGAACTGCGACAGCTGCGGAAAACCACTGGTCAGGGACGATCTGGCGTGGCGTGGCTCATGGCTGAGCGAAGGTGAGATCCCGTTGGCCGAGCCGGTCACCTGAGCCCGGCGGGGCATCCTCGTATGCGTGGCAGCGCATGTCAACACTGCAAAATGGTTGGTAAATCACCACTAAACACGCAGTACGAAAGTCGGGTCACAAGCGACGGCCGGATCCGTAAATTCGGACCACAGCACACGCAAACCCGGCAAATTCCCCACAGCTGCCCCTACCGCGAGGAGCCGTCCCGATGTCCAGGAAGTACCTGCTGCCCGGAGCCGCTGTCGCACTGGCGATGATCGCCACCCCGATGACCGCCGCGCCGGCCTTCGCGGGCCCGGCCCAGGCCGAAGCGGCCACGGTCGTCTACTACGACACCTCGGACGCCCCCACCTTCCGCGCCCAGATCAACGCCGGCGCGGCGAACTGGAACGCGGCGGTGTCGAACGTCAAGCTCGAAGAAAGCTCCTCGGGCGCCACGCTGCACTACACCGAAGGCAACGACCCGCAGGGCTCCTACGCCCAGACCGACGGTCACGGCAGCGGCACGATCTTCATCGACTACACGCAGGCCGAGCAGTACAACCAGACCCGCATCACGGCCCACGAGACCGGCCACGCGCTGGGTCTGCCGGACCACTACGAAGGCCCGTGCTCCGAGCTGATGTCGGGTGGTGGCCCCGGCCCGTCGTGCACCAACGCGAACCCGAACTCGGACGAGTCCGCTCAGGTGGAATCCCTGTGGGCCAGTGGTTTCCGCGCGGCGGCCGCCACGCCGACCCGCATCTACGAAGTGACGATGCCGGTCAAGTGACCCAGGTTTGACGTCGGGGGAGGCCGCACCGGGCAACCGGTGCGGCCTTCGCACGTGACGGAAGGGTCGGCACGCGTGATCGAGGAGTCATCACGCGTGGTCGAAGGGTCAACACGGCTCTCAGAGGCGGGAAACCAGGCGGTCCCGGGCTACTTCCAGGTGGGCTGTCATCGCCTTGCGGGCGCCGGAGGCGCTGCCCGCGACCAGGGCGTCGACGATCGTGCGGTGCTCCGCGATCGTGTGCTCGCCGAACGGCTGGTTGTAGTTCAGCCGGAAGAAGTGCAGGTGGCAGTGGGTGCGGGCGAACGCCTGCTCCACCGCGACGTTGCCGGCCAGTTGCAGGATCAGCTCGTGCAAGCGGGCGTCGTGCGCGGTCAGGGCCTTGTAGTCGCTGTACGCATCGTCGACCGGGGCCGCCGGGCACGTCGCCAGCTCGGCTTCCAGAGCACTGACCCGCGAGTCCGACATCGACGCCGCCGCCAGGGCCGCGGACGGCGGCTCCAGCAGCAGCCGCAGCGCGTACATGTCGTCGACTTCCTTGCGGTTCAGCAACTCCGTGACGCGGTAACCGCGCAACGGTAGCCGGCCGACCAGCTCCTCGGACTCCAGCCGCGCCAGTGCTTCGCGCACCGAGGTGCCGGAGACGCCGAGCTCGCGGGCGATCTCGTCGATGTTCACCCGCGCGCCCGGATCTGGCTGCTCTTCTGCGCCATCTCGGCGAAGACGTCGTCGTCGCGCTGGTGCGCGAAGTACGCCTCGAACAGCGGCCGTTCCGCCTCCTGCAGCGCAGCCCCGGTTGCTTGTCGTCCCAGGTCCACCAGTTGACGGTATTCCCGTTGCCGCTCGCCGAGCCGCCACCGCAGGCGGTCTCATGTTGTCACTCCGAATTGGTCATGGCCGCAGGATCGGCCGGAACCCTTCGAGTACCGCCTGGACGTCGTCCGCGCCGCCGGCGTCGTGGCCGTTGTATTCCCAGACGCCGATCTGCTTCGGACCCTTGTAGGCGTGGTAGGCGCCGAAGACCGTGGACGGCGGCACGATCCCGTCCATCAGCCCGGCGGAGAACCAGGCGGGCGCGGTCGCGCGGGCCGCGAAGCCGACACCGTCGAAGTAGGACAGCACCTCGAACGTCCTCGCCACGGCGTCGCGCTTGTCGGCCAGGTACCGCGTCAGTTCGAGGTAGGGCCGCTCTCCCGCGATCAGGCTGGCCCGGCGGAAGTCGCAGAGGAACGGCGCCTGGGCGTGCAACGCGGCGACGTCCGGGACCAGGGCCGCCGTGGCCAGCGCGATGCCGCCGCCCTGGCTGTTGCCCAGCACCGCCACCCGCGCCGGGTCGACGACATCGAGCGCGCGCACGGCGTCCACCGCGCGGGCCGCGTCGGTGAAGATCCGCCGGTAGACGTAGGTTTCGCGGCTCTCGATGCCACGGGTCAGGTGGCCGGGGTACGCCGGCCCGCTGCCGACCGGGTCGGGTGTCACGCCGCCCTGGCCGCGGACGTCGATCTGCAGGTGCGCGTACCCGGCCGAGGCCCAGGTCAGCTCCTGCAGCGCGCTCCCCCGGCTGCCGCCGTACCCGTGGAACTGGATGATCGCGGGCCGCGGGCCCTCGACGCCTCGCGGCAGCCGCAGCCAGGCGCGGACCGGGTGGCCGCCGAATCCGGCGAACTGCACGTCGAAGACGTCCAAGGTGCGCAACGGCGTCTCGACCGGCGTGACTTGCAGGGCGAGGTCGTGGTCGCGGGCGTCGTCGAGGGTCGACGTCCAGAACTCGTCGAAGTCGGCGGGGGCGGCGTAGTCGCTGCGGTACTCCTGCAACGCGGCGAGACCGAGGTCGGTGAGCATCAAAGTCCTTTCAGGACGGTCGATTCGCCGGCCCGCAGCCGCAGCTCGGTCTCCCGGCCGCGGTAGCGCACGCGCACCACGTCGGCCGGGTCGCCGGACAGCCGCCGCAGCACGGCGTAGGCCAGCTCACCTTCGCGCCATTCGAGGTCCACCGCGAGCCCACCGCCACCATCTGCGACATGTGCCCGTCGGTGACGGCGAGCGGACGCAGGCGCGGCAACGCGAGGGCGATCTCGGCGCACAGCGGATCATGGACGCCGAGCGCGTCGGCCTCGGGTGCCGCTGCCGCCGTGAGCAGGCCCGCGGGCATCGTTGACCACTCCTTCGAGGTCGGTGGAACTACGTCAGACATCGGAGGACCACGCCGGACAGAGATCGGACGAATCGAGGACTGTCGGGGGTGGCGGTTAGGTTCGGGGCATGTTGACCACGCTCGCCGTCGAGAACTACCGCTCCCTGCGCGACCTGGTGCTGCCGCTGTCCGGGCTGACCGTCGTCACCGGGCCGAACGGCAGCGGCAAGTCGAGCCTGTACCGGGCGCTGCGGCTGCTGGCGGACGCGTCGCGCAACGGCGCGGTGGCGGCACTGGCCGGCGAGGGTGGGCTGCCGTCGACGTTGTGGGCCGGCCCGGAGACGATCGGGCGGTCGGTGCGGGAGGGGCGCACGCCGGTCCAGGGCACGGTGCGGACGAAGGCGGTCGGGCTGCGCCTGGGGTTCGCGGGTGACGAGTACGGCTACGCCCTGGACCTGGGCCTTCCGCAGCCCCTGGACACGATGTTCAACCTGGACCCGGAGTTCAAACGCGAGGCGGTGTGGTCGGGCCCGGTCCTGCGCCCGTCGGCGCTGCTGGCCGACCGCTCGGGCCCGGCGGTCCGCACGCGCGTCGAGTCGGGCGGGTGGGGCGCCGACCGGTTCGAGATCCGGCTGACGGACAGCATGCTGAGCGAGTTCGCCGACCCGCGAGCGTGCCCGGAACTGCTGGTACTGCGGGAACGCATCCGGTCGTGGCGGTTCTACGACCACTTCCGCACGGACGCGTCGGCGCCGGCGCGTCAGTCCCGCATCGGCACCCGGACCCCGGTGCTCTCCCACGACGGCGCCGACCTGGCGGCGGCCTTACGCACGATCATCGAAATCGGCCGGGCGCAGGAGCTGGCTTCGATCGTCGACCAGGCCTTTCCCGGTTCGCGTTTGGAGGTGGTGGCGCCGGAAAGCCGGTTCACGGTCCGCTTCCACCAGCACGGCCTGCTGCGTCCCCTGGAGGCGGCGGAGCTGTCGGACGGCACGCTGCGGTTCATCCTCTGGGTAGCGGCTTTGCTGACACCACGGCCGCCAGAACTGCTGGTGCTGAACGAGCCGGAGACCAGCCTGCACCCGGATCTCCTGCCGGCGTTGGCATCGCTGATCGCCGTCGCGGCGAAGGAGACCCAGGTGGTAGTGGTCTCACACGCCCAGCCGCTGATCAGGGCCCTGTCGGAGATCGCGGAGGTGGGCGAGGTGGAGCTGGAGAAGGAGTACGGCGAGACCAAGCTGGTGGGCCAAGGAAGGCTGGACCGCCCGTCATGGCACTGGCCCACCCGCTGAGCTGACGTACCCAGCGAGACGACACGCGTACCTGGATGGACGACTCGCGTACCCAGCGGGACGACACGGCAGCCACTCGGTTCGCTGGTCGTGTCGTCCGGCTGGGTACGCGAGTGCTCAGCGGCCCTTGGTGCTTTCGCGGATCTCCAGCGCGAACGGCGTCTGGACGTCCTGCGGCGGCGCCGACTTCTCCCCCGTGATCCGGCGGTGCACCAGGTCGATCGCCGCCTCCGCCAGGGCCGTCTTGTCCGGGGCGATCGTCGTCAGCGCCGGCAGGGAGAACGCGCTCTCTTCGTTGTTGTCGAACCCCACGATCGCGACGTCTTCCGGCACCCGCAGGCCCAGTTCGGCTACCGCTCGCAGCGCGCCGATCGCCAGCAGGTCGTTGAAACAGAAGACCGCATCGGGCCGGGACGGCAACGTCAGCAACGACTTCATCGCCGCCGCGCCGTAACCCCGGTGCCACTTCTCGGCGGGCGCGACCAGCATGTCCGAATAGGACAGTCCCGCTTCGACCAGCGCCGACCGGTAGCCCGCCAGGCGCTGGGACGACGTCCCGCGCGCCGGGTTCAAGCCGATCGCCGCGATCCGGCGGCGGCCCAGCGAGGCCAGGTGGGACACCGCCACGTGCGCGGCCAGGACGTTGTCGATGGCTACATGATCGATGGGAACGTCGACCGCGTGCTCGCCCAGCATCACCAGCGGGATTCCGCCCGGTTCGGCCGGAAAGTCCTCCGCCTGCAACGCTTCCGGGTGCACCAGCGCGCCGTCGACCAGGTGCGGGCCCAGGGACGACAGCGTCTTGCGCTCGCGCTCCCGGGTGCCCTGGGTCTGTTCGATCAAGACACTCCAGCCGCGTTTCTGGGCCGCGGTGATGACCAGGCCGGCCAGTTCGCCGAAGTACGGGATCGACAGCTCCGGCACCATCAGCGCCAGGAACCCGGTGCGGCCGCGGCGGAGGTTGCGGGCGCCGACGTTCGGGCGGTAACCGGTCGCGGCCAGCGCTTCTTCGACGCGGCGTCGGTTTTCCGGCTTGACGAAGGCATAGCCGTTCACGACGTTCGACACCGTCTTCACCGATACTCCGGCGAGCGTGGCGACGTCCTTGAGCGTCACGGTCACGGGCGATCCCTTCACCTCAGCGTGAGGTCGAAGTGTAGCGACAATTTGCCGGTTTACAACGTTGTTCCAACGATGTAAAAAGTACCTCAAGGCTCCCGCGGTGACTCCGATCACCCCGGTGAGCGGGCCACCACCGTCGCTGCCCGAGGAGTCGCTGTGCCGCTGTCCACCCGTCCCCGTCTGGTCCTGGTCACCGCGGCCGCCGCCGCGCTCACCCTCACCTCCTGCACCGCCCGGGAGGAGACGCCGGCCGCACCGTCGAGCGGCGGCGGACCGGCCGCTTCCGCGTCCTCCGCCGCGCCGTCCGCCGACGGCTGCACGCTGGCGAAGACCGGCTACCCCAAGATCGACCCGAAGACCGCGGTGATCGGCTTCTCGCAGTCCGAAAAGGAGGCCAACCCCTTCCGGATCGCCGAGACGCAGTCCATTCGCGACCAGGCCGCGAAGCTCGGCATCCCCACCGACAAGCTGCTCGTCACCAACGCCCAGAGCGACCTCAACCGGCAGATCAGCGACATCAAGTCGCTGCTCGACCGGGGCGCGCAGCTGCTGATCGTCGCGCCGTTGAACTCCGACGGCCTCCAGCCGGCGCTCGACGCCGCGAAGGCCAAGAAGGTCCCGGTCGTCACCGTCGACCGCAAGGTGACCTCGGCGCCGTGCACCGACTACCTGACCTTCATCGGCTCCAACTTCGTCGAGCAGGGCAAGCGCGCGGCCGACGCGATGGTGAAGGCGACCGGCGGTAACGGGAAGGTTGCGATCCTGCTCGGCGCGTCCGGCAACAACGTGACGACCGACCGCACCTCGGGCTTCAAGGACGAGCTGGCCAAGACGCCCGGCCTGTCCGTGGTCGCCGAGCAGACCGGCGAGTTCGACCGGTCCAAGGGCCAGGCCGTCATGGAGCAGCTCATCCAGAGCCACCCGGACCTCACCGCCGTCTACGCCGAGAACGACGAGATGGGCATCGGCGCCGTCAACGCGCTGAAGACCGCGGGCAAGACGCCGGGCAAGGACGTCAAGGTCGTCTCGGTCGACGGCACGCGCAACGCCGTGCAGCTGATCGCCGACGGCAGCTACAACGCCGTCATCGAGTCCAACCCCCGCTTCGGCCAGCTCGCCTTCGACACGCTGCAGAAGTTCGCCGACGGCCAGCCGATCGCGCCGAGCATCGTGATCACCGACGACCAGTACGACGAGTCCAACGCGGCGCAGAAGGTCGGGAACGCGTACTGATGACCGCAGCCACCGAAGAGGACGTCGCGATGACGACCGCACCGGTGCTCGAGGTGGCCGGGGTGACCAAACGGTTCCCCGGCACCCTCGCGCTCGACGACGTCAGCTTCCGGCTCGCCCCCGGCGAGGTGCACGCCCTCGTCGGGGAGAACGGCGCCGGCAAGTCGACGCTGATCAAGGTGCTCACCGGCGTCTACCAGCCCGACGAGGGCGAGGTCCGCCACCTCGGCGAGCCGGTGACGTTCAAGCGGCCGATCGAGGCGCAGCGGGCCGGGATCTCCACGATCTACCAAGAGGTCAACCTCGTCCCGCTGATGAGCATCGCCAGCAACGTCTTCCTCGGCCGCGAGCCGCGCACCAAAGCGGGACTCGTCGACTGGTCCAAGATGTACGCCGACGCCCGTGAGCTGCTCAAGGGCTACGGCATCCACGACGACGTCAAACGCCCGCTGCACACCCTCGGTGTCGGCGCGCAGCAGATGGTCGCCCTCGCCCGCGCGGTCTCGACCGACGCGAAGGTCGTCATCATGGACGAACCGACGTCGTCGCTCGAACCGCGTGAGGTCGAGACGCTCTTCGAGGTGCTGAACCGGTTGCACGCCGAAGGCATCGCGATCGTCTACGTCAGCCACCGGATGGACGAGCTGTACCGGGTCTGCGACAACGTCACCGTGCTGCGCGACGGCCGGGTCGTCCACAGTGGACCGCTGGCCAAGCTCCCGCGCATCGAGCTGGTGTCCCTGATGCTCGGGCGCGAGATCCGCCAGATCCGCGAAGAGGGCGTCACGGCGTTCGGCGAGGAACACGACGTCGAACGCGAACCGCTGCTCAAGGCGGAGCACCTGTCCGGCATGCGCCGGCTGCACGACGTCTCGGTCAGCATCCGGCCCGGCGAGGTCGTCGGCCTGGCCGGGCTGCTCGGCTCCGGCCGCAGCGAGACCGCGCGGGCCATCGTCGGCGCGTTCCCGCTCGACGGCGGATCCGTGCTGCTCGCCGGAAAACCGCTCAAGAAGGGCAAGGTCGCGGCGGCCATGCGCGCCGGGATCGCGCTGCTGGCCGAGGACCGTAAGACCGACGGGATCATCCCGAACCTGTCGGTCCGCGAGAACATCGTGCTCGCCGCGCTCCCGACACTCTCGCCGTTCGGCCTGGTCAGCAAGGCCAAGCAGGACAAGGTCGTGAAGATCTTCATGGAACGCCTGCGGATCAAGGCCGCCAGCCCCGAGCAGAAGGTGTCCGAGCTGTCCGGCGGCAACCAGCAGAAGGTGCTGCTCGCCCGCTGGCTCGCCACCGGCCCGAAGATCCTGCTGCTCGACGAGCCGACGCGCGGTATCGACGTCGGCGCCAAGGCCGAGGTCCAGGCGCTGATCGACGAGCTCGCGCAGGAAGGCCTCGGCGTGCTGCTCATCTCGTCCGAGCTGGAGGAGCTGATCGACGGCTCGGACCGCGTCGTCGTGCTCCGCGACGGCTCGGTCGTCGGGGAGCTGACCGGTGAGGGCATCACCGAGGAAAACGTCCTGGCCGCGATCGCAGCGGAGGGTGACAACGATGTCTAGTGCCACCCTGACCAGAGCGCCGGACCGGGCGAAGGTCACCGCGTGGCTGCAGAACTACGGCGTCTACCTGGCCGTCGTCGTGCTGCTGCTGTTCAACGTCTTCTTCACCGAGAACTTCCTGTCCGCGGCCAACTTCCGGACGCAGCTGGTGCAGGCCGCGCCGGTCTGCATCGTCGCGCTCGGCATGGCGCTGGTGATCGGCACCGAGGGCATCGACCTGTCGGTCGGCTCGGTGATGTCGATCGCCGCCGCGCTCATCCCGCTCTACCTCGGCGCCGGGCCCATGATGGCGGTCATCGTCGCGGTGATCGCGGGCATCCTGTCCGGCCTCTTCAGCGGCTATCTCGTGGCCTACCTGGGGATCCAGCCGATCATCGCGACACTGGCGCTGCTCGTCGGCGGCCGCGGGCTCGCGCTCGTGATCGCGCACGGCCAGCTCGTCCAGCTGCGCAACGAGGACTTCCTGGCGCTGGGCACGGGGGACGTCCTCGGCGTGCCGGTCATGGTCATCGTCGCGGGGGTGCTCGCGGTGCTGGCCGGGCTGCTGGTGCAGCGCACGACGTTCGGCCGCCAGCTGGTCGCCGTCGGCGGCAACCGGACGGCCAGTTCGCTGGCCGGGCTCCCGGTGAAGCGCGTGCTCGTCGGCGTCTACGTGATCTCCGGGGCGCTGGCCGCGGTGGCCGGCGTGCTCGCGACGTCGCGGCTCGGCGCCAGCGACCCGAACGACCTGGGGTTGCTGATGGAGCTGTCCGCGATCACCGCGGTCGTCGTCGGCGGCACGCCGCTGACCGGCGGCCGGGTCCGCGTGCTCGGCACGGTGTTCGGCGCGCTGCTGATGCAGCTGGTGCACGCCACCCTGATCAAGCACAACCTGCCGGACTCGACCGCGCAGATGGCCCAGGCGGCCATCATCGTCGTCGCCGTGTACGTCGCTCGTGAGCGGAGCCGCAAATGACCGCGACCCAGACCCCCGCGCGCAACGCGGCGTTCGCCGGGGTCCTGCAGCGCCAAGGCGCGGCCGTCGTGCTGGTCCTCGGCCTCATCGTCGCGTGGTTCGCGTTCCCGCGCTTCGGCTCCGCGGACAACCTGCGCGACCTCGCGCTGCAGGGCTCGTTCCTCGCGGTGATCGCGCTCGGCATGACGTTCGTGATCATCTCCGGCGGCATCGACCTGTCGGTCGGCTCGAACTACGCGCTCGGCGGCGTGCTCGCCGCGTACGGCGCGCAGTACGGCTTCTTCGTGGCGATCCTGCTGCCGCTGGTGGTGTGCTCGGCGATCGGGCTGATCAACGGCCTGCTCATCGCCCGCACCGGGATGGCGCCGTTCATCGTGACGCTGGCGACGCTGCTGTTCGCCCGCGGTCTGCTGCTCGCCATCACCTCCGAAGGCGCGACGACGTTCAAGATCGAGCCCGGCTCGGCGATCCTCTGGCTCGGGCAGGGCACGATCTTCGGCATCGGCGTACCGGTGTACCTGACGCTCGTCCTGTTCGCGCTCGGCGGCGTCCTGTTGCGGCGCACCGGGTTCGGTCAGTCGGTGTTCGCGATCGGCGGGGCCGAGCAGTCGGCGCTGCTGATGGGCCTGCCGGTGGTCCGCACGAAGATCGCGCTCTACACGCTGAGCGGCGCGCTCGCCGGTTTCGCCGGCATCCTCACCGCCGCGTACCTGCAGTCCGGCGTCACGGTGATCGGCGTCGGCACCGAGCTGGACGCGATCTCGGTCGTCGTCATCGGCGGCACGCTGCTCACCGGCGGCGCCGGGACGATCGTCGGCACGCTCGTCGGCGTGCTGCTGCGGGTGCTGATCCAGAACGTCATCAACCAGGTCGGCACGCTCGACTCCAACTACCAGACGGTGGTGAGCGGGGCCTTCCTGCTCATCGTCGTGGTGATCCAGCGTCTGCTGGCGCGGTCCCGAACCCGCTGAGCTCCTTTCCCCGCACCAGGAGGTCTCAACGATGTTTCGTCCTGCCCGCAGAACCCGCCGGTGGCTCACCGCCACCGCCGCGTTCGCCGTCGCGGTCGCCGGCCTCGGCACCGCACCCGCGGCGAGCGCCGCGGCCGCCCCCCAATGGCAGCGCCTGACGCCGCCGCTGTCCACGCCGTGGACCAAGGACGTCTCGCCCACCAACGCCCTGCCCGACTACCCGCGGCCGCAGCTGACCCGCGACAAGTGGCAGAACCTCAACGGCGTCTGGGAGTTCGCGAAGGCGACGCCCGGTGAGGCCGCACCGATCGGGAAGACGCTCGGCGAGCGGATCCTCGTGCCGTACCCGGTCGAGTCCGCGCTGTCCGGGATCATGCGCCACGAGACGAACATGTGGTACCGCCGCACCTTCGAGGTGCCGAAGAACTGGCAGGTCGGCAAGGGCCAGCGGCTGCAGCTGCACTTCCAGGCCGTCGACTACGACGCCACGGTGATCGTCAACGGCAAGACCGTCACCCGCCACACCGGCGGTTACGACTCGTTCGCCGTCGACGTCACCGACGCGCTGACCACGGCCAAGACCCAGGAGATCGTCGTCGGCGTCGCCGACCCGAACGACCAGGGCGGGCAGCCGATCGGCAAGCAGCGCCAGCCCGGCGACGGCATCTTCTACACGCCGTCCTCCGGCATCTGGCAGACCGTGTGGATGGAGCCGGTCGCCTCGGCGCACATCGACCGCCTCGACACCACCCCGGACGCCGCGTCCGGGACGGTCACGGTGAACGCCGTGGTCGGCGGGCCGGTCAAGCAGCGCGTCGAAGCGATCGCCTACGACCACGGCCGCCCGGTCGGGCGCGTCACCGGTGACGCGAACAAGCCGTTGAAGCTCAAGGTGGACCGGCCGCACCTGTGGACGCCGGACGACCCGTTCCTCTACGACCTGCGCGTGAAGCTGTCCACAGGGGACGAAGTGGGCTCCTACTTCGGCATCCGGTCGGTGAGCGTCGGCAAGACCGCCGACGGCAAGCAGCGGATGCTGCTCAACGGCAAGTTCGTCATGCAGGTCGGCCCGCTGGACCAGGGTTTCTGGCCGGACGGCATCTACACCGCGCCGACCGACGCGGCCCTGAAGTTCGACCTGCAGCAGGAGAAGGCGCTCGGCTTCAACATGGTGCGCAAGCACATCAAGGTCGAGCCGGACCGCTGGTACTACTACGCCGACAAGCTCGGGTTGCTGGTGTGGCAGGACATGCCGGCGATGAAGGACGACGTCGAGCCGAGCACCGCCTCGCGCGTCAACTACGAGTCCGAGATGCGGCGGATGATCGACCAGCACCGTAGCTTCCCGTCGATCGTCACGTGGGTGCCGTTCAACGAGGGCTGGGGCGACTACGAGGTCGGCCGGATCGCCGACGAGGTCAAGTCGTGGGACTCCTCGCGGCTGGTCAACGCCGAGTCCGGCGTCAACTGCTGCCGGTCCGAACCGGACAGTGGCAAGGGCGACATCTACGACGACCACACCTACACCGGGCCGGGAACGCCGGTGCAGACCGGCACTCGCGCCGCGGTCGACGGTGAGTACGGCGGTCTCGGCCTGAAGGTCGCCGGGCACGAGTTCGACCCGGCCGGCAGCTTCGCCTACGAGATGGAGCCCGACAGCGCGACGCTGACCCGGCGCTACGGCGAGCTCCAGCAGCGCCTGCTGCTGGTCGCTCAGCGGTGCGGCGTCTCGGCCGGGGTCTACACGCAGACCACCGACGTCGAGAAGGAGGTCAACGGCTTCTTCACCTACGACCGGCAGGTGAAGAAGATGGACTTCGCGGCGGTCCGCGCGGCGAACGAGGCGGTCATCAAGGGCGCCACCGGCAAGCCGGTGGCCGGACCTTCGGTGCCGGCGGGCACGCCTGGGATCGACGGCATCGCCGCCTACCCGTTCGACGAGAACACCGGCACGGTGGCCGCGGACGCGGTCGGCGACCACGACGCGACGCTCGTCGGCGGCGCGTCCTGGACCGTGGGCAAGAGCGGCTCGGCGCTGGCGGTGAACGGGTCGGGCCAGTACGCCGACACGGGCGCGTCGCTGGTGAACACCGAAGGCAGCTACAGCGCGGCGGCGTGGGTCAAGTTCAACGCCGTGGGTGACGGCTTCCAGACGGTGGTCAGCCAGGACGGCGACAGCACCAGCGCGTTCTTCCTGCAGTACTCGGGCGCGGACCACCGGCTGGCGATGAGCTTCGTCGGCACGCGGGCGCTGGCGCCCACCGCGCCGGAAGCGAACCGCTGGTACCACGTCGTCGGCGTCCGCGACGCGGCTTCGGGCACGCTGAAGCTCTACGTGGACGGCCAGCTGGCGGCCACGAAGAGCGTCTGCCTCGGCGACGCGTCCACGGGCCACACCGTGATCGGCCGCGGCAAGTACGGCGGCGGCCCGGTCGACTACCTGAACGGCGCGGTCGACCAGGTCCACGTCTACGACCGGGCGTTGTCCGACGCGGACGTGAGCGCGTTGTATTCGAGCGGTAAGTAACCCACCAACCGGAACTCGGGGCGGTCGAAGAAATTCGGCCGCCCCGAGCCGTTTCCGGACGGTTTCCGGGACAACCGGTTCCACCCTTCGCGCGTGTGCGGTAACGGTACGGCCGTACTCCACGGCCTCCGGTACGCAGGGGGTGAGCCGGTTGGGCTCTCGAAGATCGTTCCGGCCCGCGAGAGCGGGCGTCCTCACACTCGTCACGGCGGTGGTCGCTGCCGGCACGGCGGTGCTCACCGCGACGCCGGCCTCGGCCACGTCGAGCACCGAGATCGCGGCCGCATCGTGGGCCTACATCGACTCGGCCACGCCGAAGGCGAGCTACGTCAACCCGCCCGGGACCGCGCCCGTCGGCGCGCACACCTACGCCGGCGGCACGAACCACGTGTCCAAGTCGTACGTCACCTTCGACCTCGCCGCCTTGAAGGGCAACCAGTTCCAGAGCGCCTACATCAGCGCGGGCGAAACCGCCGTCACCGACTGCGCCACCCCGCGCTCGACGGAACTCTGGCTGACCGACCCGGCGAAGAAGCCGACGTGGAACAACCAGCCGGCCGAGCTGCTCAAGGTCAACGGCCCGTACCTGGACTCCTCGTGCCCCTCGGCCGAGCTGACCTGGACGGCCACCGCGGCGATCCAGGCCGCGCTCGACGCCGGCCGCACCACGGCGACCTTCGTCCTGCGGCTGCCCGAGAGCCAGCAGAACGACCCGAAGTCCGGTCGTGAGTACGACCCGAAGGCGACCCTCTTCTTCACCTACGACAAGCCGCCGGGCAAACCGACCGGGCTGACCCTCAACTACCAGCCGTGCACGACGCAGACCCGGACCGTCGCCCGGCAGGCCCACCTGAGTGCCACGGTGCCCGACGCGGACGACACGTACACGGCCGGGGAGTTCGCCCTCTGGCCCGTCGACCACCCGGACCAGCGCACGATCGTGCCCAGCATCAGCTCCTCGGTGGGCAACAACGTCTGGACCGACGTGGACTCCCGCATCACCGAAGGCGTCACCTACGCCTGGCAGGCACGGGGCAAGGACGACAGCGGCGCCACGGGCCGTGGAGCGCGACCTGCAAGTTCGCCACCGACTTCACCCCGCCCGCGACGGCGCCGGTGATCACGTCCCCCGACTACGCCACCCAGGCGCCGCCGGGAACCGGCGGCACCGGCGTGCCCGGCACGTTCGTGTTCGACGCCAAGGGTGACAAGGACGTCACCGGCTTCCAGTGGGACGGCGGGTACGTGGCCGCCGACCACCGCGGCGGCAAGGCGACCGTCCGCTTCGCGCCGAAGTCGAGCGGGCCGGAAGACCTCAGCGCCGCCGCCGTCGACGCGGCGGGCAACCGGTCCCCGACCGGCTACTACCGGTACTGGGTCGCGAGCAACCAGCCCGGGGTGAGCTGCACGCCGTACGACGACTTCATCGGGGTGGAGCGGACGTGCGCCTTCACGCCGTACGGCGCGACCCCGGTCACCGGGTACGTCTACCACCTGGGCAACCAGCCCGAGCAGACCGTGGCGGCGGGCCCGGACGGGGCGGCGACGGTGACGGTCACGCCCACCGACCCGAACCTGCCCTACCTGCAGCTGTCCGTGCAGGCCCGGCTCGCCACCGGCTACCTGACCTCGCCGAGCACCGAGACGGTGGTCAGCGAGCCCGGCGAGCCCGAGGTCGAGTCGCTGACCGCGAACCCGACCCAGAGCCTGCCCGCGCGGTTCCGGGCGCACGCCGTCCTGCCCGGGTCGGTCACGCTCACCTACCGCTGGAACGACGACGAGCCGGTCACCGTGCCGCTCGAGGCGGACGGCACCGCGACGGTCACGGTCACGCCGAAGACGTCGTCGTGGGGCTCGTTCAACGCCTACACCACGACCGCGTCGGGCCAGAACTCCGGCTGGGGCGGCGTGAACGTCGACGTCACGTCGAACAAACCGAAGGTGACGAGCGCCGAATACCCCGACAACAGCGAGATGACCGGCGCCGTCGGCGTCCCGGGGACGTTCGTGTTCTCCTCGCCCGTCCCGGGCGCGGTGAGCTACTCGTACGACTTCGGCAACGGATCGAGTGGCACGGTCCCCGCGGGCCCGGACGGCACCGCGAGCGTCGTCTTCGCGCCGAAGGTGCCGTACGTCAACGGCATCTTCGTGACCACGAAGTTCGCCGACGGCACGGTGTCCGAGCAGGGCGGTTACTGGTTCTACGTCAACTACTCGGCACCGCGGTTCGCCTGTGACCCCTCCGGCTGGTCGGTGTCGCCGGGGCAGCACATCCAGTGCACCCTGACGCCGGTGCAGGCGAACCTCGCGTCGTACGGCTACGCGCTGGGCTCCGGCCCGGAGACGACGGTGGCGCCGGGCGCCGACGGCACGGCGACGTTCGGCTTCGACGTGCCGGCGGACCAGCCGAGCGGCTCGTACCTCCAGCTGCGCCTGTGGAGCACGAACACCGCGGGCACCCGCACGGAGGAGACCGGGACCAGCTTCTACGTCTACGTGAACACGGGTCTTTCGGCGCACGGCACGTCGAAGACGATCTGATCACCCGTGACGGCCACCCTTCGTGGTGGCCGTCACGGTTGACCTGGAGCGCGCTCCAGCCCCTAGCGTCGATCCCGACAAGACCGCTGGGGGAAAGGAAAGCCGGCATGACCGACGAGCGCTTCGCACGTGGCCTGAAGACCCTGACCGAGATCGACGGCGAGAGCGGGCAGCGTGTCCTCGACAACCTCGCCGACGTCTCGCCCGCGCTGGGTGAGGCCGTCGTCTCCTGGGGATTCGGGGAGATCTACTCGCGGCCGGGGCTGGCGCCGCGGGATCGGCAGCTCGTCACGCTCGGCATGCTGACCGCGCTCGGCGGGTGCGAGCCGCAGCTGGAGGTGCACGTCAACGCGGCGCTCAACCTCGGGCTGACCGCGGCCGAGATCGTCGAGGCGCTGCTGCACTCCGCCGTCTACTGTGGATTCCCGAAGGCGTTGAACGCGACCTTCGTGGCCAAGAAGGTCTTCGGTGAGCGCGGGCTGCTGCCGGTGGCCGGGGAGTAGGGGTGGGCTCGTGCGGGTGATCCTGTTCGGCGCGACCGGCATGGTCGGGCAAGGCGTGCTGCGCGAATGCCTGCTGGACGAGAGGGTCGAGGCGGTGCTGACCGTGGGCCGGGCCCCGGTCGGCGACAGCCACCCGAAGCTCACCTCGATGGTGCGCGAGGACCTGTTCGCCCTCGAGCCGATCACCGGGTACGACACGTGCTTCTTCTGCCTCGGCCTGTCGTCGGTCGGGGTGGCGGCCGAGGAGTACGAGCGGATCACCTACCAGCTCACCCTTTCGGTTGCCGGAAAGCTGCCCGCGGACACCACTTTCGTGTACGTCTCGGGCGCGAGCACCGACAGCACCGAACGCGGCCGGGTGCGCTGGGCGCGCGTCAAGGGCGCGACCGAGAACGCCCTCGCCAAACTGCCGCTGCGGACGTTCTTCTTCCGCCCCGGTTACATCCAGCCGCTGCACGGGATCACGTCGAAAACGCCGCTGTACCGCGCGATCTACCGCGTGGGGGCGCCGCTGTACCCGGTGCTGCGCCGGCTGGCGCCGCGGGTCGTGACGACCACCGAGGACATCGGCCGCGCGATGCTGGAGGTCGCCGCGAACGGCTACGAGCGGCAGATCCTGGAGAACTCCGACATCACGGCCGCCGCGGCCCGCGCGCACTGAGCCGTCACCGACCTCGCGCGACGAGCCCGGCCCGTGGGAACCGACCCTCACCGGCCTCGTGCGACGAGCCCCGCGAGCAGGTTCGCGAGGCCCTCGGCGAGCGCCGTCGTGAACAGCTCTCCCACCGGCGGGCCGCCCAGCTCGGCGGCGGCCGCCGCGACGGCTTCGGTCGGGTTGGCGTAGGGCCACAGCCCCGACACCACGACGACCACCGCCCCGGCGAACTGCGCCGCGCCCTCGGCCGACAGCTCCGGGATCCGCTTCCGGACCAGCTCGCCGAGCCGGTCGGTGTTCGCGGCCGCGCGGCGTTTGAAGCCGCGGGCGAACTCCAGCGAGATGTTGCGTTCCAGGACCGACCCCATCGAGCTGACCAGCTCGCACAGCAGCGGACGCTCGGCCAGCGACGCCGCGAGCGTCCCGGCGAGACGTTCTTCGCGGGCGAAGCCGGGCTCGGCGGCGCCGGCGTCGGCGAGGGTTTCCTCCAGGGAGGTGAGCCAGTCCGTCCAGGTGGCGTCCAGGACTTCGAGGAAGATCGCCTCACGGCTGTCGAAGTAGCGCAGGACGTTGGACTTCGCGAGCCCGACCCGGCAGCTGAGCTCCCGCAGGCTGATCTCGGCGACCGGCCGCTCGGCGAGCAGCTCGCGCGCGGCGGCGAGGATCGCCGTGCGGCGCGCCTCGACCTGCTCCGGCCGCCGGGCGCGCTGGAATCCGCCGCTCATGGGCCGAGGTTACCGCCGGCCGGGCCGCACTGAACGTCCGTTCAACTAGAATCGGGGCCATGGCCACCCGGGATCCCGCCGCGAAGCGCCGCCAGCTGCTCGAAGCCGCGCTGGCGGAGTTCGCCGCGCACGGTATCGCCGGCGCCCGGATGGACCGGATCGCGACCCGTGCGAAGTGCAGCGCGGGCCTCGTCTACACCTACTTCGGCAGCAAGGACGACCTGTTCGACGCGGTCTTCGACACGATCGTCGAGCGCACCCTCGCCGAGACGCCGATCACCGCCGACGACCTGCCGGGGTACGCCGGCCGGCTGTTCGACAACTACGTGGCCTACCCCGAGGTGACCCGGATCTCCGCCTGGTACCGCCTCGAGCGCGCAGGCTCGGGCCGCACGATCCAGGCGATCGCGGACTCGGCCAAGGGCAAGGTCGAGGCCATCCGCGCGGCCCAGAAGGCCGGCACGGTCTCGGACCGCTTCGAGCCGGAACAGCTGCTGATGATGGTGCTGACGCTGGCGGCGATGTGGTCGGCCCAGACGGCCGAGATGATCGCCACGGCCCCCGACGACGAGGCCTACCGCCGCGCGACGGTCACCGAAGCGGTCCGCAAGCTGATCAGCTGACCGCCTTCTCCTCCCGGCGGGACTTCACCCGGCGGTAGCTCCAGATCAGCAGCGCGAACAGGATCACCGACGACAGGATCAGGCTCGATCCGGTGCTCCAGCCGCTGAACGGCAGCGACTTCACCGTGCCCCAGACGATGCCCGCCGCCAGCAGGGCGAGCCCGGCCAGCACCGAGCCGGCGATCCGCAGGGGTGACGAGACGCTCTCCTCGGCCGCCTTCATCGCGCGGTCGCGCACCGGGTCGACGTAACGCTCCAGCTTCGGGAACTCCGACGCGAGCAGCAGCAGCCCGGCGAGCACCAGCAGCAGGCCCGGCCCGGGCAGGACCAGCAGCAGCACGCCGACCACCAGCAGGATCGCCCCCGCCACCGTGATCATGATGCGCTTGGCCTGTTTACCGATGCCCACTCCGCCACTCCCCTCGTTCCGTCCGATTCTTCCCGGTTGTGCCCCCGCGTGCCACTCGCGAGTACCCGGATCCGCGCCGCGGACACCACCAACGCGCCGAGCGTGGCCGCGGCGAGCCAGCTCACGACGCCCGGCCAGACGTACAGCAGCTGCCCGAACGTGCCCCGCCTCCCGGCGAACACGACGCTCATCAGCTGCGGCAGCAGCACCAGGACCAGCGGCGGCGCCAGGCTCGGCAGCAGCCGGAGCCCGGCCCGCCACCACGACGTCCGCCGCGCCGCCCACCGCCGCGCGTGGCGGACGCCCAGCACGGCGAGCACCACCGACAGCAGGATCAGCCCGGCGAGCACCCGGTCCGCGACGACGCCGGCGGGCAACGCGAGCTCCGGCGTCCCGCCCCGGACCAGCGTCGCGAGGCCCTGCGCCAGCGAATCGGCGTCGTTGTCCAGGGACAGCCCGGTGGTGGCGAGCACCGTGACGCCGTAGCCGCCGGGCAGCAGGATCTGGGCCGCGGTGTGGCCGAACCACTCACCGTTGTGGGACAGCTGCCCGGGCCGGTAGGCGCCCCAGCCGAACGCGTAGTCGTGCCCAGGCGCCGGGGTGTGCGCCAGCGCGACCGACGCCGGCGACAGCACACCGCCGCCGTCCCGCTGCGCGATCAGCCAGCGCGTCAGGTCGGTCGCGGTGCTCAGCACGCCGTGGCTGCCGCCGGTGAACCAGTCCGGCTCGGCCGCCGGGACGGCGAAGCCGAACGCCCGCACGTAGCCGGGCGAGAGGTCCGCGGGCGGACTGTCCACAGTGGAACTGGCCGGCATGCCGAGCGGGGCGAACAGCCGGGTCCGCAGGTACCCGGCGAACGGCTGAGCGGCGACGACCTCGACGATCCGGGCGGCCACCTCGTAGTTCGGGTTGTGGTAGTGGAACTTCGCGCCCGGCTCGTCGGCCAGGCCCGCGTCCCGCAGCCGGGCGACGGCGTCGGCGAGGGTGTGCGGCTGCGGCAGCGTCAGGTCGGGGAACGCCGAGTCGGCCATCCCGGACGTCTGCTCGAGCAGCATCCGCACGGTGATCCGGGCGCCGCGCGGGTCGGCGAGGCGGAACTCCGGCAGGTAGCGCGTCACCGGCTCGTCGAGTCCGACGCGGCCGGCGTCGACGAGCTGGAGCACGGCGAACGCCGTCATCGACTTGCTCAGCGACGCGATCGGCAGCCGGGTCGACGCGGTGATCGGCGCGCCCGCCGCGTCGTGGCCGTAGCCGGCGACACGCACGACGTCGGCGCCGTGCGTGACGGCGACCGCGGCTCCCGGCAGGCCGGTGTGGTCGAGGTAGGCGCGGACGTACTCGTCGATGCCGTCGCGCGCCGGAGCGGCCGAAGCCGGGGTCGCCAGCAGGAAGAAGAACGCGCCGAGCAGCGCGAAAAGCCTGGTCATGGCGCAAAAGTAGGCCGCGGGCCCACCCGCCGTCCGCTGCCGGACGACGCGAGCCACCCCCTACTTTCGGCACCTCCTTGACCGCGGTCTCCCACGTTCTTATAGTCAACACATCGGTTGATAAACAGATTGGTTGATAAAGATGGCGGTTGACGACGAGACGCTGGATCGGGCGTTCACCGCACTCGGCGACCCCGTGCGCCGGGCCCTGATCGCCCGGCTCTCCCGCGGCGAGGCGACGGTCAACGAACTCGCCGAGCCCTTCGCGATCACCAAGCAGGCGATCTCCCGGCACCTGCAGGTGCTGGAGCACGCCGGGTTGATCAGCCGCGGCCGCGACGGCCAGCGGCGGCCGTGCCGGCTCGTCCCGGCCGCCCTGGAAGAGCTGACCGGCTGGATCGACACCTACCGGCTGGCCACCGAACGCAGCTACCGGCGGCTCGACGCCGTCCTGGAAACCTTGGAGGAAAACGGATGAGCACCACGATCACCGCCCAGCCCGGCACCCCGTTCATCGACGTCACCCGCGAAGTCGCGGCATCGCCGGAGAAGGTGCTGCGGGCCTACACCGACCCGGACCTGATCGTGCGCTGGCTGGGCCCGCACGGCATGGAGATGGAACTGCTGGAGCTGGACGCGCGGTCCGGCGGCGGCTACCACTACGTGCACCGCGACGAACGCGGCGAGTACCGCTTCCGCGGCGTCTACCACACGGTGAGCGCCGAGCGGATCATCCAGACCTTCGAGTTCGAGGGCGCGCCCGGCGACGTCTGCCTCGAGACGATCGCCTTCACCGGCCTAGGCGACGGCCGGACCCGGATCGACGGCCACTCGGTCTTCCCGTCGGTCGAAGCGCGCGACGCGGCCGTCGAAAGCGGCATGGAGGCCGGCATCGTCGACTCGTACGAGCGCCTCGACACGCTGCTCGAGAAGGACGCCTGAGATGACCGTCGCGGCGAGCTTCTGCATGTCACTGGACGGGTTCGTCGCGCGGCCCGACAACTCCGTCGGGCCGCTGTTCGACTGGTACTCCGCCGGCGACGTCGAGGTGCCGATGGTCGGCTACCCGATGACGTTCCGCGTCGCCGAGCCGAGCGCGGGCTACCTTCGGCGGCAGCTGGCGCAAGCCGAGCACAGCGCGTTCGTCTGCGGCCGCACGGTCTTCGACCACACGCACGGCTGGGGCGGCCGCCCGCCCGGCGGCGGCACGGCGTTCGTCGTCACCCACCGCCCGCCGCCCGCGGACTGGCCGGCGGAGAACCTGGCGCCGTTCACGTTCTGCCCGGACGTGGAGACCGCGATCGAGCGGGCGAAAGCCGCGGGTGACGGCAACGTCGGCGTCTCCGGCCCGGCCATCGCCCGGCAGTGCCTCGCCCTCGGCCTGCTGGACGAGCTGGCGATCGACCTCGTGCCGGTGTTCCTCGGCGAAGGCGTCCGCTACTTCGAAAACCTCGGCACCGGCGAAGCCGAGCTGGACCGGGTCGAGGTCGTCGAGGGCGAGGGCGTCACCCACCTGCGCTACCGGGTGCGCTACCGGTCCTGAGTGGACGCCAGCAGCTGGTCGAAGGGCACGAAGGACGGCGCCTCGGGCACGACGGGACGGCCCGCGGCGAGGGTCGCCAGCTCGGCGCCCGCCCGCTCGATCCGCCGCTGCAGCGCGCCTTCACCGCTGCCCCAGTCCGACGACGCCGCGTAGACGCCCGTCGCGACCGGGTCCGCCTTCAGGTACCCGAAGAGCGGCCGCAGCTGGTAGTCGAGCACGAGCGAGTGCCGCTCGGTGCCGCCGGTCGCGCCGAGCAGCACCGGCTTGCCCACCAGTGACTCCGCGTCCAGGACGTCGAAGAACGACTTGAACAGGCCGCTGTAGCCGGCGGTGAACACCGGCGTGACGGCGATCAGCGCGTCCGCCCCGGTGACCGTCTCGATGGCCCTGCGCAGGTCCGGGCTCGGGAAGCCGGTGAGCAGGTTCTTCGTGACGTCCAGCGCGATGTCACGCAGCTCGACGACCTCGACGTCGACCGACGACCCGGCCGCAGCGACGGTCGCTGCGGCCAGCCGGTCGGCCAGCAACCGGGTCGAGGACGGCACGGACAGCCCGGCCGTCACCACCGCGAGCTTCATGCCCGGCTCCCGACGAGCGCCGCGTCCTTCAGGGCCTTCAGGGACTCGTGCGTCGGCGCGTCCGGCACGTGCGCCGGGCGCAGCGCGTCGAGTTCTTTGCGCAGCACCGGGATCACGTGCTCGCCCAGCAGGTCGAGCTGCTCCAGGACGACCTTCAGGGGCAGGCCGGCGTGGTCCATCAGGAACAGCTGGCGCTGGTAGTCGCCGAAGTGCTCGCGGAAGGTCAGCGTCTTGTCGATGACTTCTTGGGGGCTGCCGACGGTCAGCGGCGTCTGGTCGGTGAACTCCTCCAGCGTCGGGCCGTGCCCGTACACCGGTGCGTTGTCGAAGTACGGCCGGAACTCGTTCCACGCGTCCTGCGACTTCGGCCGGATGAACGCCTGGCCGCCGAGCCCCACGACGGCCTGGTCGGCGGTGCCGTGGCCGTAGTGCTCGAACCGCTGGCGGTAGAAGGCGATGAGCTGCTGGAAGTGCTCCTTCGGCCAGAAGATGTGGTTCGCGAAGAAGCCGTCACCGTAGTAGGCGGCCTGCTCGGCGATCTCCGGGCTGCGGATGGAACCGTGCCAGACGAACGGCGGGACGTCGTCGAGCGGACGCGGCGTGGACGTGAAGCCCTGCAGCGGCGTGCGGAACTTGCCCTCCCAGTCGACGACCTCCTCGCGCCAGAGCCGGCGCAGCAGCGCGTAGTTCTCGATGGCGAGCGGGATGCCCTGGCGGATGTCCTGGCCGAACCACGGGTAGACCGGGCCGGTGTTGCCGCGGCCCATCATCAGGTCGACGCGGCCGTCGGCGAGGTGCTGCAGCATCGCGAAGTCCTCGGCGATCTTCACCGGGTCGTTCGTGGTGATCAGCGTCGTCGACGTCGAGAGGATCAGCTTCGACGTCCGCGCGGCGATGTGGCCGAGCATCGTCGTGGGCGAAGAGGGCACGAAGGGCGGGTTGTGGTGCTCACCCGTCGCGAAGACGTCGAGACCGACTTCTTCGGCCTTGAGCGCGATGCGGACCATCGCCTTGATCCGCTCGTGCTCGGTCGGCGTGGTGCCGGTCGTGGGGTCCGTCGTGACGTCGCCCACCGTGAAGATTCCGAACTGCATGACCTGCTCCCTTTCCGAAGGCGCGTGCCCATCTTACATGCGCGTTCAACTACTTCCAAGCAAGAGATATTCCGCCCCGTCGGCGTCCGAGGGGCACCAGCTAAGGTCAGAGGCATGGACGCGGAGTTCGCTCGGCTGGGTTTGGCAGAACGTTCGGTACGACTTCTCACCGGCCGCGACATCTGGGCCTCGATCACCCCACTGCTCAGCCCACGCCGGAACCTGGTGGCCGCCTTCGGTCACGTGGGTCCCGGCGCGGCCGCCCTGCTGCCGTTGCAGCCGGGCGACACGCTGATCACGGACGCGGGCCTGGATTCGGTGCTCGCCGGCACGACGAGCCCGCACGCCCTGCTGCACTGGGTGAAGGCCGGCGTGGCCGTGCACTCGCTGCGCGGGCTGAACGCGAAGCTGGTGATCGCCGAGGACGACCCGGCGTTCGTGGTGGTCGGCTCGGCCGACGTCACCGCCGCCGGGCCGCGGCAGCTGTTCGAGGCCGTCACGCTCTCGACGGAGAAGCACACTGTGGAGGAGGCTCAGGAGGCCTGGCTCGAATGGGCCGACCTGGCCGGGCCCTCGCTCACCGCCGGTGACCTGGAGCCGCTCCTGGAGCAGTACGGCGCCGGGAAGCTGGTCACCCCGGCGCGTCCGGCGACGCCGGCCCGCACGCCCGCGGCCCGGCCGGTCGTCACGACCCGGCAGGTGACGCCGGTCCGCCCGGCGGCCGCCACACCCCCGCCGTCCCCGGTCCGCCCGGCACCACCGGTCACGCCGGTGCGCCCGGCGCCCCCGGTCGCCCCGCCGCCGGCACCCCCGGCGCCGGAACCGGTTGCGGCACCGGCCCTCGCCGGCGAGACCGAGCCGGAAACCGCCGACACGCCCGAGACTCCCGAGACCACCGGCACCCCGGCGGCGACCGACGTCCCCCGGCCGTCGTGGCCGCGCCCGGCCGAGCTGTACCTGGTGAGCCTCGTCGAAGGCGGCGAGCCGTCGGCCGAGGCCGAGTACCGCCTCGAAGAGCTGGCCCGCGACCACACCCACCCCGGCGACGACGGCGAATCGCCGTTCCGCGTCGAGCTGTTCTGGGCCGACGACGGCCAGGGCCAGGACCCGCCGCGCACGCTGCGCGCCGGCGTCCACGTGGTCCGCGTCTACAGCCAGAAGCAGGGCCGGGCGCTCGTCGGGTCGCGGATCGAGGCCCCCGGCCTCGTGCTGCACGCCTACATCGACGAGTACGCCTACCCGCGTCGCACGTACTGCTACATCCTGACGCGCGAGACCGAGGCGAGGCCGGCGTTCGGGGACCTGCGCAAGGGGCTCGCCACGATCGGCGAGAAGCCGAACTTCCGGAACAGCTTCCAGGTCCCGCGGAAGATCGAAGCCGTGCTCAGCCTGTGGCCCGACCTGGGTTTCGACCCCCGCTAGCGGACGGCGCTCGCCACTCCGGGGACGGAGCGCGCGGAAGTTGTCGGGGTGGGCGGATATCCTGCAGTACGGTGCAGGCCGAGTCCGCACCCACCAGAACCTTCGCGAGCCACGATCCGGGAGAACGACCCTGTGACTGCCGAGACCTTGTACGGGGCCGATGACCTGACGCATCTCGAGGGTCTCGAAGCCGTCCGCAAACGCCCCGGGATGTACATCGGCTCCACCGACAGCCGTGGTATCAACCACCTCTTCTCCGAGGTGGTGGACAACTCCACGGACGAAGGTGCCGCCGGCCACGCGACCAGGATCGTCGTCACGCTGCACGCCGACGGCAGCGTCCAGGTCGACGACGACGGCCGCGGCATCCCGACCGACACCCACGCCAAGTCCGGTTTGTCCGGCGTCGAGCTGGTACTGACCCGGCTCCACGCCGGCGGCAAGTTCGGCGGCTCCGGCTACAAGACCTCCGGCGGCCTGCACGGCGTCGGCGCCTCGGCGGTCAACGCCCTGTCGCACCGCTTCGACGTCACGGTGAAGCAGAACGGCAAGGTCCACCAGATGTCGTTCAAGCACGGCGTCCCCGGCACCTTCGACGCGCCCGGCCCGAAAGCGAAGTTCACCCGCCACTCCGGGCTGAACATCGTCGGCAAGATGAAGCGCGGCGAGCGCAGCGGCACGTCGATCCGCTACTGGTACGACGCGCGCTACTTCGAGTCCGGCGCGGCGCTGGACATCGAGGGCGTGCGGGCGAAGCTGCGCAACACCGCGTTCCTCGTGCCGGGCGTCACGTACGTGCTGCGCACGGCGATCGAGGACACGATCAACGAGGAGACGTTCCACTTCCCGCACGGGCTGGTGGACATGGTCGACTTCCTCACCCCCTCGGGCGAGAAGCCGGTCTGCGGCACCCTGCTGATCACCGGCGAGGGCACCTACAAGGAGAACGCGGCGGACGCGGCGGGCGTCATGCAGTCCAATGTGGAACGCCGCGCCGAGATCGAGGTGGCGCTGCGCTGGGGCACCGGCTACGAGCGCACCGTCGAGTGCTTCACCAACACGATCCGCAACGTGCACGGCGGCACCCACCGCCGCGGCTTCGACCGGGCGATGGCGAAGGCGTTGCAGGACGCCATCTCCAAGACCCGCGGTCTGCTCAAGCCCAAGGAGGACATGCCGACGATCGAGGACGTCCTCGAGGGCATGACCGCCGCGGTGCACGTCCGGCTGCCGGAGCCGCAGTTCACGTCGCAGACCAAGGACGAGCTGTCCACCGCCGGCGTCACCCGCGTCATCCAGGGCATCGTCGACAAGCACGTCAAGGCCTGGACCGAGGACCGCAAGACCAAGTCCGAGGCCAAGGTCGTGCTGCAGAAGGTGGTCGACGCCTCCCGCGTCCGGCTCACCCAGAAGCAGCAGAAGGACGCCGCGAGGCGCAAGACCGCGCTGGAAGGCGCTGCGATGCCGCCGAAGCTGGTCGACTGCCGCACCACCGGCGTCTCGCGCAGTGAGCTGTTCCTGGTCGAGGGCGACAGCGCGCTCGGGTCGGCCCGGATGGCGCGCGTCTCGGAGTACCAGGCCCTGCTGCCGCTGCGGGGCAAGATCCTGAACGTCCAGAAGGCGTCCCTGGGCGACACGCTGAAGAACGCCGAGATCGCGTCGATCGTGCAGGTCCTGGGCGCGGGCACCGGCCGCACGTTCGACCTGACGACGATGCGCTACGGCCGGGTGATCCTGATGGCCGACGCGGACGTCGACGGCTCGCACATCCGGACCCTGCTGATCACCCTGTTCGCCAAGTACATGCGCCCGGTGATCGAAGACGGCCGGCTGTACGCGGCGATGCCGCCGTTGCACAAGCTCGTCACCAAGGGCCGCAACCCCGAGACGCACTTCACCTTCACGCAGCAGGAGATGGAGACGAAGTTCGCCCAGCTGGAGCGGGCAGGCAAGAGCATCGTCACGCCGGTCCCGCGGTTCAAGGGCCTCGGCGAGATGGACGCCGACGAGCTGTGGGACACCACGATGAACCCGTCCACCCGCTCGGTCCGCCGCATCACCATGGACGACGCCGAAGCCGCCGAGAGCGCGCTGGAACTGCTGATGGGCGAGAAGGTCGAGCCCCGGCGGAACTGGCTGGTCGCCTCCTCGGACCGGATCGACCGCGACGCCATCGACGCTTGATATTTTCGTAGCTACCAAGGAGTTCTGCCGTGGCACGCCGCAAGGGCCCCACCACCAAGGTCGATCCCAGCGCGTTCGACTCCGCCGGTGCGAACGTCTTCGACAACTCCCTGAAGACGGAGATCGAAGACTCCTACCTGGAGTACGCGTATTCGGTCATCCACTCGCGCGCCCTGCCCGACGCGCGCGACGGGTTGAAGCCGGTGCACCGCCGGATCCTCTTTTCCATGCACGAGCAGGGTTACCGGCCCACGCACGCGTACGTGAAGTCGTCCCGCGTCGTCGGGGACTGCTTCGTCCGCGGCGCACTGGTGTCGACCCCGGGCGGACTGCGGCCGATCGAAGAGATCGAGATCGGCGACCATGTCCTCGACGGGCGCGGTGAAGCCGTTCCCGTCACCGAGGTCTACGAAAACCCGGCTTCCGATCTCGTGCGTGTCACCTGGTCCAACGGGCACACGATGCTCGTCACGCCGGGTCAGCGGTTCCGGACCGTGGCCGACGACTCGACCTTGACCTGGACGGACGCGCGCGACCTCACCGGGCGGCTGACCGTCGCCTACGGGAACGCCCGCCGGGACGAGCGGCCGGCGGGCGGCGATCGCTACGCCTACCTCCTCGGCTTGATCACCGCCGAGGGCTTCGCGGTCGACCGGAACCGCGACGCGGACGGCCGGGTCCGGATCCACATGTGCGACGTCGAGCCCCTCGACGTGGTGCACGACTGGGCGGTGACCAACGGCCTCGGCGTATCCCGGGGAACCCGCGTCGCGGCGAAGCCGGGCTGGCGCGACCAGCACATCCTCACTTTCTCCCGGCACGACGGCCTGCTCGCGGCCGGGAGCCCGCTCAGCGACGCGAAGGCCGTCCCGGCGGAAGTCCTCGCGAACCGGCCGTCCTGGGCGCCGTTCCTCGCCGGAATCTTCGACGGCGACGGGTACATCCGCAAGGACCACCGGGAGATCGTCTACGTCAGCACGAGCGAAACGCTCGTCCGGCAGGTATACGCGATGCTCGCGGATCTGGGGATCCACGGTCATCACTGGAGCAACACGAAGACCGACGGCCACAAGACCCTGCTCGGCCTGTCCGTCAGCGGATCGGACGCCGCCGTGCTGGCCCACGTCCTACTGCCGTGGACCAAGATCGGCTACAAGAAGAGCGGGCTGGAAAGGCTCACCGAGATCGCCTACGGCTACGGCGGCAAGCAGGGCAACGACCGCCTGCCCGCCAAGGCGGTCATGGCCGAATTCTCGGCGGCCCACACGGGCGGCGGCTGGTTCCGGGACACCGACGGCAACGCCTTCCGCGCTTCTTTGTCGGCGGTGAGCGGCGCCGAGGTCCGTTACGGCAAGGACCGGCACGGCACCGCGCTGGCCGACCGCTCGTTCCCGCTCGGCCGCGCGTGCCAAGACGGCTGGATCGACAAACTGCGCCGGATCGGCTCCCCGCTCGCCGACAACCTCGACGCGTTGAAGGGGTTCTCGTTCCTCAAAGTCGTTTCGGTCGAGCCGGTCGCGGCGGACGTCACCTACGACATCCAGGTCGGCACCGAAGCACACGAGTTCGTGGCCGAGGGTTTCGTCGTCCACAACTGCATGGGCAAGTACCACCCGCACGGCGACACCGCGATCTACGACGCGATGGTCCGCCTCGCGCAGGACTTCTCCCTGAACGCGCCGCTGATCGACGGGCACGGAAACTTCGGCAGCCCAGACGATGGACCGGCTGCTTCGCGTTATACCGAGGCACGTATGTCCCCCGAAGCCATGCAGCTCGTCGGTGAGCTGGGCGAGGACACCGTCGACTTCCGGCCGAACTACGACGGGTCGCTCGAAGAGCCGACCGTGCTGCCCGCGGCGTTCCCGAACCTGCTGGTCAACGGCACGTCCGGGATCGCGGTCGGGATGGCGACGAACATGATCCCGCACAACCTCGGCGAGGTCGTCGCCGCGGCGCGGTGGCTGATCACGCACCCGACCGCGACGCTCGACAAGCTGATGGAGTTCGTCCCCGGCCCCGACCTGCCCACCGGCGGCAAGCTGCTGGGCCTCGACGAAGTGCGTCGCGCGTACGAGACCGGCCGCGGTGTCGTCCGGATGCGCGCGAACGTCGAGACCGGGCCCCTCGAAGGCAGCCGCGGGCGGCAGGCGATCACCGTCACCGAACTGCCCTACGGCGTCGGCCCGGAGAAGGTGATCGAGAAGATCACCGACGAGGTCAACAAGTCCAAGCGGCTCACCGGCATCGCCGACGTCAAGGACCTCACCGACCGCGAGAACGGCACGCGGCTCGTCATCGAGTGCAAGGTCGGCGTCAACCCGCAGGCCCTGCTGGCCGACCTCTACCGGCTGACGCCGCTGGAGCAGTCGTTCGGCATCAACAACCTGGTCCTCGTCGACGGCCAGCCGCAGACCCTCGGGCTCAAGGAGCTGCTGGAGGTCTTCCTCCGGCACCGCTACGAGGTCGTCACGCGGCGCACGAAGTACCGGCGCCGCAAGCGCGAAGAGCGGCTGCACCTGGTCGACGGCCTGCTGATCGCCCTGCTCAACATCGACAAGGTGATCAAGCTCATCCGCGAGAGCGAGAACGCGCAGGCCGCGAAGGACGGCCTCATGACGCGCTTCAAGCTCTCCGAGATCCAGGCGACCTACATCCTCGACACCCCGCTGCGCCGGCTGACCAAGTACGACCGGCTCGAGCTGGAGTCGGAGCAGGAGCGGCTGCGCGAGGAGATCGCGGAGCTGAGCAAGATCCTCGACGACGAGTCCGTGCTGAAGAAGCTCGTCTCGTCGGAGCTGGCGAAGATCGCGAAGGACTTCCCGACCGAGCGCCGCACCGCGCTGATCGACGGCGACCTGAAGGAGGTCCTGGCCGCGTCGAAGCCGTCCGGGCCGCTGGAGGTCACGGACGACCCGTGCCAGGTGATCCTGTCGGCGACCGGGCTGGTCGCGCGCACGGCGGCGGAGTCCGAGGAGTCGACGGAGACACGCCGGCGCAACGGCCGGGTGAAGCACGACGCGGTGTCGGCGGTGGTGCACACGACCGCGCGTGGCCAGGTGCTGCTGGTGACCAGCCGCGGCCGGGCGTTCAAGACGGACGTACTGCCGTTGCCGGTCCTCCCGGAGCAAGCGGGCACGGTCTCGCTGCGCGGCGGCATGGCGGCCCGCGAGCTGATCCCGCTGGAGAAGGGCGAGACGGTGGTCGGCATTGCGCCTTTGGGCGAGCAGGCGGCGGGCTCCCCGGGCCTGGCGCTGGGCACGCGAGCCGGCGTCGTGAAGGTGTGCTCGCCGGAGTGGCCGGTCCGCTCGGACGAGTTCGAAGTGATCTCGCTGAAGGACGGCGACGAGGTCGTCGGCGCAACGTGGCTGCGGGACGGCACGGAGACGCTGGCGTTCCTGACGTCGGAGGCCTCGCTGCTGAAGTACGCGGCGTCGCTGGTCCGCCCCCAGGGCTTGAAGGGCGGCGGCATGGCGGGCATCAACGTCGGCGCGGGTTCGGCGGTCTTCTTCGGAGCGGTCCGCACGGACGACGACGAGCACGGCGAGCCGATGGTCATCACGGCGACGGGCGTGAGCGTCAAGGTAACGCCGTTCAGCGAGTACCCGGCCAAGGGCCGAGCCACGGGCGGCGTCCGGGCGCAGCGGTTCTTGAAGGGCGAGACGGAGTTGCGGGTGGCCTGGATCGGCCCGCGGCCGGCGGGTTCAGCCCGCAACGGCGACCCGGTGGAGCTGCCGGAAGTGGACGTCCGCCGCGACGGCTCGGGTCACGCGCACCCCGGCCCGGACGTGGTGGGCCACCTCATCGAGCGCGACTGACGGTTGTGAGTGGTAATTCGGGTCAGAACCCGAATTACCACTCACGACCCGGTCAGGCCAGCAGGGCCTTCGCGATGTGGGTCACCTGGATCTCGTTGCTCCCCGCGTAGATCATCAGCGACTTCGCGTCCCGCGCCAGTTGCTCCACCCGGTACTCCGCCATGTACCCGTTGCCGCCGAACAGCTGCACCGCCTCCATCGCCACCTCCGTCGCGGCCTCCGACGAGTACAGCTTCATCGCCGACGCCTCGGCCAGCGATGGGCGCTTGCCCGCCCGCAGCTTGGCCACCGTCTGGAACACCATGTTCTGGACGTTCAGCCGCGCCACCTCCATCTTCGCCAGCTTCAGCTGGATCAGCTGGAACCGGCCGATCTCCTGACCCCACAGCTTCCGCGATTTCGCATACGCGACGCACAGCCGCTGGCATTCGTTGATGATCCCGAGCGACAACGCCGCCACGCCGACGCGCTCGGCCGCGAAGCTTTCCCGCGCGTCCGACGAACCCGACGACGACAGCAGGCGGTCCGCGCCCAACCGGACGTCGGAGAAGAACAGCTCGCCCGTCGGGGACGACATCATGCCCATCTTCTTGAACGCCTTGCCCTGCACGAACCCCGGCATGCCGCGATCCAGCACGAAGGCGAGCACCGGCCGGTCGCGCGGCGGCGACCCGTCGTCCAGCTTCGCGTAGACGACCACGACGTCCGCGTGCGGGCCGTTCGTGATGAACGTCTTATGGCCGTTCAGCACATATTCGTCACCAGAAAGACGGACCGTGGTCTGCATGCCGCCGAACGCGTCCGACCCCGAGTCCGGTTCCGTGATCGCCCACGCGCCGATCTTCTCGAACGTCGCCAAGCCCGGCAGCCAGCGTTCCTTCTGCGCCTGAGACCCCTTCGCCAGGATCGTCGCCGCGGTCAGGCCCAGCGAAACTCCGAGAGAAGCCACGATGCCCAGGCTCACTCCGGCCAGCTCGCTGATCGCGATCAGCGCCAACGTCTCCTGGCCGCCCAATGAGGAAGACGAGCCGGAGGACGACGGAGACAAGACCCGGGAGACCGCTTCAGCGGCGAGAACATCCAGCCCGAATGCCTTGAACAGCTTCCGGATGATGTCGTACGGCGGCAGCTGACCACTCTCGAGAAGATCCAGCTGCGGGCGGATCTCCTTCGTGATGAACTCGCGGATCGAGTCGCGGACCAGCAGGTCCGTCTCGGACCACTCGATCACGGCAGCCTCACCGCGATGTCGTCGATCGCCCACGGGCCTTCGGTCTCGATGACCTTGACGTCGTGCCAGCCGGCCAGTTCCGAGATCGCGCCGCCTTGCACCGCGAACACCTTCCCCGTCAGAGCGCACTTTTCGGTAGCCAGATACGCCACCAGCGGCGAGATGTTCGCCGGCGAGAACGCGTCGAACTCGCCTTCGGAGACCGGCGCCGCGAAGATCGCGCCCATGCCCGGGGTCGCCAGTGTCAGCCTGGTCCGCGCGATCGGGGCGATGGCGTTGACGCGCACCCCGTACCGCTCCAGCTCCGCCGCCGCGACCAGGGTCATCGCCGCGATGCCCGCCTTCGCCGCGCCGTAGTTGACCTGGCCCGCGTTCGGCAGCGTCACCCCGGACGCGGACGCCGTGTTGACCACTGCCGCCGCGACCGGCGTACCCGCTTTCGACTGGGCTTTCCAGTACGCCGCCGCGTGGTGCAGCACCGCCGCGTGGCCCTTGAGGTGCACCGCGATGACGTCGTCCCACTGCTGCTCGGTGATCCCGGCGACAAACGCGTCGCGCAGGATGCCCGCGTTGTTCACCACGACGTCGAGCTGCCCGAACTCCGCAACGGCCTGGTCGACCAGTTCCGACGCGCCCGCCCACGACGTCACGCTCGACGTGTTGGCCACCGCCTCCCCGCCCAGCTCACGGATCTCCGCGACGACGTCGGAAGCGGGCCCGGAAGAGGAACCACTCCCGTCGTTGTCACCGCCGAGGTCGTTGACGACCACCCGCGCGCCCTCGCGGGCGAACAACAGCGCGTGCTCCCGCCCGATCCCGCGGCCCGCGCCGGTGATCAGCGCGACGCGCCCGTCGAGTGCACCCATCAGCTGTCTCCGATCTCGGCGAGGCCGTCCTTGACGACGACCTTGTCCCCTACGGTGGTTTCGAAGGCGAAGGTGCCGGAACCCGCGTCCCAGATCGACGTCGAGAGGTCCTGGCCCGGTAACACGGGCGACGCGAACCGCACGGCGAGCCGGCGAAGGCTGTCCACATCGGACCCCGCGACCTCCGTCAGCAGCGCCCACGACGTGAACGCCATGGTGCAGAGGCCGTGCGCGATGATCCCCGGTAATCCTGCGGCACGAGCGACGTCTTCGTCGAGGTGGATCGGCATCGGGTCGCCGGCGGCCGGGCCGTAGCGGAACGTCTGGTCGTCGTCGACGTGCTGGCTGACCTTCGCGACCGGCGACGAAGCACGCAACGCGTCGTCGAAGCGGTGACCAGGGCCGAGCACCCCCTGCTTCTCGCCGGCGTCGAAACCGCGGACGAAGAACGTCACGTACTGCTCGTTGACCAGCTCGCCACCCGAAGTGCATTCCAGGTAGACCGTCGCACGGGTGCCCTTCGGCAGGCCTTCGAACCCGGTCATCTTGGCCCGCGACACCAACGAATCACCGGACCGGATCGGGCGGTGGAAGCGGAAGTCCTGCTCGCCGTGCAGCACCTTGCCGAACAGCGACGTCGGCACGACTTCGAGGGCCGGTTCCAGCAGCGACTGGAACACCGGCACGATCGCGAACACCGGGCTCGCGACGTCGCCCGCGCGGTGCGCCGGGATCGGATCGTTGGCGGCAAGGGCGTATTCGACGAGCCGCTCGCGCGTGACGTCGAACGTCACGGGCTCGGTCCACTTGTCCAGCCCGGTGGCGTCGAACTTCATGCGACCAGGGCCTTGAACTTCTCGAGGGACTCGTCGAGGTTCTTCTTGCCGTCCTTCTCGACGGCCTTGCCGAGCGCCCCGACGATCATCTGGCCGGTGAACTCGGCCTCGATCGAAGCCGCCGAGCCGGCACCGGCCGCTGCCACCGACAGCGCGAACCGGATCTTCACCCCGGCCATCCCGGTCCCGGAGATGACCAGCTTGTGCGGCGCGTCGTACTCGTCGACGGTCCACGTGATCGTGTTCGCCATGCCGAGCATCGTGACGACCTCGGACACCTGGGCACCCTGCGCGAACTCGGCCGGGACGTCGCCCTTCCACTTGGTGTGGATGGTCAGCCACTTCTCGAAGTTGTTCGGGTTCGAGAACTCCGCCCACACCTTGTCCGGCGTGGCGGGCAGTTCGACGGACGCGGTGATCTGGCCCATGTCTCTCCTAGGCTCGCTGGTAGGCGGTGACGACGGCGGCGCCACCGAGTCCGATGTTGTGCTGCAGCGCGGCTTGCACGCCGTCGACCTGGCGCTTGTCGGCGTCGCCACGCAGCTGCCAGGTCAGTTCGGCGCACTGGGCGAGGCCGGTCGCGCCGAGCGGGTGTCCCTTCGAGATCAGGCCGCCGGACGGGTTGACCACCCACTTGCCGCCGTACGTCGTGGCTCCGGAATCGACGAGCGAACCGCCGTCACCCTCGTCGCAGAGGCCGAGTGCTTCGTAAGTCAGGAGTTCGTTGGCTGAGAAGCAGTCGTGCAGCTCGATGACCTGGAAGTCGGCGGGCCCCAGTCCGGCCTGGTCGTACACCTGGCGTGCCGCTTGGCGCGTCATGTCGTAGCCGACGATGTTCTTCGCGCTGCCGTCGAAGGTGCTGCGGAAGTCGGTGGTCATGGCCTGCCCGACGATCTCGACGGCCCGCTCGGCCAGGCCGTTCGTCTCCACGAAGGCCTCGCTCGCGAGGATCGCCGCGCCGGAGCCGTCGGACGTCGGTGAGCACTGGAGTTTGGTCAGCGGGTCGTAGATCATCCGCGACGCGAGGATGTCGTCGAGCGAGTAGACGTCCTGGAACTGCGCGTACGGGTTGTTCACCGAGTGCCGGTGGTTCTTCTCGCCGATCTTCGCGAAGTGCTCGGCGGTCGTGCCGTACGCCTTCATGTGCTCGCGGCCGGCGGCGCCGAACATCCACGGCGCGGGCGGGAACAGCACCTCGGAGATCTCGGCGAGCGCCTGCATGTGGTGGCCCATGGGCTGCTCGCGGTCGTCGAACGTCGACCCGAGCGAACCCGGCTTCATCTTCTCGAAGCCCAGCGCCAGCACGCAGTCCGCGCGACCGCCGCGGATCGCCTCCGCGGCCAGGTACAACGCGGTCGAGCCGGTGGAGCAGTTGTTGTTGACGTTGAGCACCGGGATCCCGGTCATGCCCAGCTCGTAGACGGCGCGCTGCCCGGACGTCGACTCGCCGTAGACGTACCCGACGTAGGCCTGCTCGACGGCGTCGTACCCGAGCCCGGCGTCCTCGAGGGCGTGGGTCCCGGACTCCTTCGCCATCTGCGGGTAGTCCCAGTTCTCGCGCCGGCCCGGCTTCTCGAACTTCGTCATCCCGACACCGACGACGTACACCTTGTTCGCCATGCAACAAACATACAGACCGGCATGTATTTATCAAGCCCAGAAGACGCATCTTTCCTAGCGAAAGCTCGGCTTTTTGTTACACAAGTGGCAGGTGGGGTCAGCTAAGCGGGGCCAGGGGGCCTGGGTAGCGGGCCGGGTCGAGGCAGCTGCCCAGGCCGTCGACGAGCGAGCAGAAGCCCGGCGGCCGGACCGGCGTGTAGCCGGCCGGGACGCCGTGGCCGTCGATCAGCTGGCGGTACGTCGTGACCGCGTCCGTCGGGCGCCGAGTCAGTGACGGGTCGGTGGCGGCGTCCACTGTGTACAGACCGAAGCGCGGCTGGTAGCTGCCCCACTCGTAGTTGTCGGTGAGGCTCCAGTAGTTGTAGCCGATCACGTTCATGCCGTCGGCCTTCGCGCGCTGCACCCAGTAGATGTGGTCACGCAGGTGGTCCGAGCGCGTGTAGCCGTCCGGGCGCGCGTTGCCGTTGTCGGTCGGCATGCCGTTCTCGACGACGTACAGCGGCAGCCCCGGGAACTTCCGCGCGTAGTACCGCAGCGCGTAGTAGATCCCGTCCGGCTGCGGCGTCACCTTCCAGAACTCACCACTCGCCGCGTGGATCGCGCTGAGGTTGTCGAGGCTCGCGCCGTAGTAGTAGTCCAGGCCGGCGAAGTCGAGCTTGTCGCGCACCTGGTCGAGGAACGACGCGTCCAGCACCCCCTGCACCGCCGGGACGTACGCGGTGTTGCTGGACACGAGCGCGCCCGGGTCCAGCTGGTGGATCAGGTCGTACGCGGCACGGTGGACGCGCACCAGCCGGGCCTGCGCCCACGGCAGCTTCCACCCGGCGAGCCCGCCGTTGGCGGTCTCGTTCTGCAAGTAGACGGTCGGTTCGTTGATCGTGATCCACAGCGCGCCGAGGCCCTTGTAGCGGTCCACGACGCGGCGGGCGTTGGCCAGCCAGGCGTCGACCGTGCGGTCGCTGTCCCAGCCGCCCTGGTCGGCGACCCAGCCGGGGTAGACCCAGTGGTCGAGGGTGATCATCGGCCGCATCCCGGCGTCGAGGACGTGCCGGACGACGTCGTCGTAGTACGCCAGCTCGGTCTCGTCGACCTGGCCCGGGCGGGGTTCGATCCGGGCCCACTCGACGCTGAAGCGGAACACGTTCACGCCGAGCTGCTTCGCGCGGTCGATGTCCGCCACATAGTTGTGCCGGAAGTCGACGGACTCGCGGTAGGGCTCCTTGATCGACGACGTCTTCGCCTGCTCGTAGCGGCGCCAGTTGCTGTCGGGTGCCGAACCCTCCGCTTGGTAACCCGAGGTCGCGACACCCCAGAAGAACGGCTGGGTGACGGCGACCGCCGGCGACGTCCCCGCGAGAAGACCCGCGAGCACCGTCAGGACCACGAGGACTGAGCTGCGCCGCATCGCTTCCCCATTCATGAAGGAACTTCATGTTAGTGCCGCGGTGACTCGCCGCACATCCACCGAAGGACGGAAGACAATCAAGGTTAAGCAAGGCTAACCTCACTTCGATCTTCACGAAGCCCGGGGGACGTCATGACTGCCGAAGCACCTGCTCTGACCAGGACCGATCCACCAAACGCGCGGTACGGCGCTGGTACCGGCGCAAGCCCGTACGACGCGCGCTGGTCGTCACGCACCGGTGGACGTCGCTGGTGCTCGGGCTGCTGCTGGTCCTCGAGACCACCGCCGGCGTCATCCTGCTCTACCGCGCCGAGTACTTCCGGGCCACGCACGGCGACTTCTACGCGCACACCGAGAGCGCGCACCCGCTCGGCCCGCAGCAGGCGCGCGACCTCGTCAAGCAGGCGCACCCGGAGTTCGCCGCGGCCTGGGTGAGCAACGACGGCGGGATCATCGCCGTCGGCGACGCCGACTACACCACGGCGTACGCCGTCGACCCCGGCAGCGGGCACATCACCGGGCCGCAGAAGCTCACCGACGGCGTCATGGGCTGGCTGACGAACCTGCACGACTGCGCGTTCACCTGCAAAGACGACCCCGGGTACGTCTCGTGGCTGGCCGCGCCGGTGCCGTCGATCGGCTTCGCCTGGCCGCCCGGCACCAACTGGGGCCTGCTGATCCTGGTCGTCCTCGGGCTGCTGATGATCCTGCTGGCGATCACCGGGATCGTCGTCTGGTGGCCGGGCTTCAAGAAGTTCTCGCACGGCTTCCGCGTCCGGCTCGGCAAGGGCCGCTTCGCGCGCGACTACGACCTGCACAACGTGATCGGCCTCGTGTCGGTGCCGTTCGTGCTGATGTGGGGCGTCACCGGCGCCGCCTTCTACCTGCCGCCGGTGGAAAACGCGTGGCTCGCGATCACCGGCGGCACCACGCCGGACGAGGCGAAATACAGCTTCACGGCGAACCCGGCCGCGCCCGGCACCCCGGAGATCGGCATCGACCAGGCGTCGTCGGCCGCGCTGGCCGCGTCTCCCGGCACCGTCCGCTACCTCGTCCCGCCAGCCGTAGGCACGGACTACTACTCGGTGTCGATCGCGGACGACGGCTACCAGCCCTACGGCGCCCGCGCGTTCTTCGGCGGCGACCGCACGGTGTACGTCGACAGCCACGACGCCACCCACGTGTCCTCTGTGGACGCGACACCGGAACCGACGGCGAACCGCTTCTACAGCAAGGTCTTCGAGGCCGCGCACTTCGGCTGGCTCGTCGACGGCTGGTGGCGGCTCGTCTGGGTCGTCCTCGGCCTGGCGCCCTTGGCGCTGATGCTCACCGGCATCTCGACGTGGCTCTTCCGGCTGGGCACGAAACGCCGTCGCCGCAAAGCACGCCGGGCGTGATCGAGCCCCTGGCCTTCGCGACGACGATGCTCTGCCTGCTCGCTGGCGTCTTCGCCCTGGTCACCGCGGCGCTCGGCCGCTACCGCTGGCCACCCTGGCGCCCACTGGCCGTCCTGATCGAACTGGCCCTGCTCGCCCAAGCGATCGCCGGCTTGGCCTCCGCTCACCACCCGGCGGAACCCGGCACGCACGTCGCCTACCTGCTCACTTCCTTGGCGATCCTCCCCGCGGCCTTGGCCTGGGGCGCCCGCGACACCACCCGCTCGGCGGGCGCACTCCTGGCCGTCGCGCTGCTCACCCTGGCCGTCCTGGTCATCCGCCTCCAGGCCACCTGGCGCTGAAGTCCGTGAAGGCCACCTTGAGGGACTCTGAGTCCCTCAAGGTGGCCTTCACGGACTTTCCCTCTAGCCGACCTTGAACGACTGCGCCGCGCTGCCGTTGCACGTCGACTGGACCAGCTGGACACTGTCCGCTGTGGACGATGCCGGCACGGTCAGGCACTTGCCCGTGTGCCGGACGGCGAAGTGGTAGTACCCGCTGCCTTCCGACACCGGCTGCCACTGCTGGTTGTCACCGCCGCCGTAGGCCCACAGCTGCAGGCCGGCGTTGTCGGTCGTCGCCACGTTCGCGACGTCGATGACCTGGGCGGCGTTGTTCCGGTTGTTGATCCGGTCGTACCCGCCGCTGGTCGGCGCGAACTGGAACTGCTGCGCCGTGGTGCCGTTGCAGGCGTACTGCTGGATCACGGTGCCGTTGGCGCTGGCCGCGGCCCGCGCGTCGACGCACTTGCCGTTCGCCTTGTTCGACACGGCGTACCAGGCCGACGGGTCGATCGAGCCGTCCGGCGGCGGGGTGGTCGTGCCGCCGCCACCGAGCCACTTGAGGCCGTCGAGCAGGAACCGGTTCTGGTCGGCGCTCTCGAACGTCGACGACAGCGCGGTGTTCGTGTCGTAGTTCATCGCGTTGTGGCCGAAGTTCGAGTAGATCATCTTGTAGTTCTTGTTGGTCCACGAAATCGGGTAGTACCCGCTGTTCCAGGTCTGGCTCGGGTCGGTGCCGATCGGGAACGTGGACTGGTCCATCGACGCCAGGATGGTGATGTTGCTGTTCTGGCGCAGGTCGTTCTGCCAGGCGTACCACTCGGACGTCGAGGACCTGATCGTCGCCGGCAGGTTCACCGTCGACGGGTGCGTGCGGTTCTCGATCTTCAGCGTCTCCGGCGTCGGGCCCCACGTGTTCGTGGTGAACCGGCCGGTGCCGAGGAAGTCGTTGTGGAACCAGTTGGCGTACGACGGCGTCGAGCTGTCGTTGTAGGCCGTGACGTGGAAGCCGTAGAACCCGCCGCCGGCCTGCATGTACCGCTGGAAGCCCTGGAACTGCGCCTGCGATTGCGGCTGGTCGTCGAGGAACAGCACGACCTGGTACTGGTCCGGGGTGATGGACGTCAGCTGGTTCCAGTTGGTCGTCGAGGTGTAGGTGAAGCCGTTGGCCGCCGCCTGCTGCGGGAACCAGACGTTGGCCTCTTTTTCGAAGCTGATGTGCGCGGCGTCGTAGGTGCCGCTGTAGAAGGCGAGCACTTTGAACGGCGTCGCGGCGTGCGCGACGGGGGCCGCCGGGCTGCCGAGGCTGAGCCCCAGCAGCGCGGCGAAGAACGCCAATATCCGGATCAGGGGGCGGCGGGTTCTGGACGGCATGCGTGTTCCTTCCGGTGGGGGCGGGGACCGATCACCAATGGCGGGAGTAGTGGAGGCCGTAGCCGAACGGGAACAGCGCGGGCCGGCCGTCGCCGACGTTGATCGGCTGCTGGCCGGCGCTGCGCATCCAGGTCACCGGCAGCTTCCCGGTCGGGTTGTAGTCGCCGAAGAGGACGTCGGCGACACCGGCGCCCTCGCTGCCCGGCAGCCACGACTCGACGAGCCCGGCCCAGTCCCCCACCTGTGCCGCGATGTCGAGCGGCCGCCCGGACACCAGGACGACGACCGTCGGCACGCCGGAGTCCTTCAGCTTCTGCAGCGTCGCGAGGTCCGTGTCGTCCAGGCCCATCCCTTGTGGACGGTCGCCCTTCGTTTCGGCGTAGGGCGTTTCCCCGACGACCGCGACGGCGACGTCGTAGCTCTGGTCGATCCCCGTGCCGTCCTTGGCGTAGGTCACCTTCGAGGAGCTGCTCCTGATGCCCTGCAGGATCGTGGTGCCGGGGATGACCGGACCGCTGGTGCCCTGCCAGCCGACCGTCCAGCCGCCGGACTGGTTACCCATGTCGTCCGCGTTCTTGCCCGCCACGAAGATCTTTCCGTGCTTCAAGAGCGGCAGCACGTGGTGGTCGTTCTTCAGCAGCACCTGGGATTCCCGGACGGCCTGGAGGGCCAGGTCGCGGTGGTCCTTGCTGCCGATGGTCTTCAGGAACCGCCGGTCGGTCAGCGGGTGCTCGAACAGGCCGAGCTCGAACTTCTTGGTGAGGATGCGGCGGTTCGCGTCGTCGATGCGCGACAGCGGCACCCGGCCCTGCTGCACCAGTGTGCGCAGCGTGTCGATGAACGTCTGCCAGTTGTACGGCACCATCACCATGTCGATGCCGGCGTTGATCGAGGCCTCGACCTCTTCCGGGGTGAAGCCGGTCTTGCCGTCGATCTTGTCGACGCCGTTGTAGTCCGAGACGACGATCCCCTTGAAGCCCAGTTCCTTCTTGAGGACGTCGTTGATCAGGTACGAGCCGGCGTGCATCTTGACGCCGTTCCAGCTGCTGTAGGAGATCATCACCGAGCCGACCCCGCGGTCGACGGCGGCCTTGAACGGCGGCAGGTGGACCGCGCGCAGTTCCTGCTCGCTGATCTCGGTGTTGCCCTCGTTGACGCCGCCGGTCGTGCCGCCGTCGCCGACGTAGTGCTTGGCGGTGGCCATGACCGAACCGGGCTGGTCGAGTCTCGTTCCCTGCAAGCCGGTGATGACGGTCGACATCTCGGTGGCCAGCTGTGGGACCTCGCCGAACGACTCGTAGGTGCGGCCCCAGCGGTCGTTGCGGGCGACGCACAGGCAGGGCGCGAAGTCCCAGTCGATGCCGGTGCCGGAGACCTCTTCCGCGGTGGCGCGCCCGATCTTCTGGACCAGCCGCGGATCGCGCGACGCGCCGAGGCCGATGTTGTGCGGGAAGACGGTCGCGCCGTAGACGCCGTTGTGGCCGTGGACGGCGTCGACACCGTAGACGAGCGGGATGCCCAGCGGCGTCGCGAGCGCGGCCTTCTGGAAGCCGTCGTACATGTCGGCCCAGGTGACGGGCGTGTTCGGCGTCGGCTGCGAGCTGCCGCCGGAGAGCAGCGAGCCGAGCCTGCCGGTCGTGACGTCGGCCGGGGATTTCACGCCGAGGCGTTCGGCCTGCATCATCTGGCCGAGCTTGTCGTCGAGCGACATGCGGCCGAGCAGATCGGCCACCCGGACCTTGACGGGCCGCCAGGAGTCCTTGTACGCCGGGCCGTTCCCGGCGAGGGCGGGGGTTTCCGACGTCACCAGCAGCCCGACGGCCAGTGTGCCGATGGCCAGTCCGCGTCCGAGACCCATCCGGGTCCTCCTCGTCGAGAGACCAAAATTCACGCCTTGAATTAATGCATATATATCGGCAGCTGGTCCAGACCTCTGGGCGATCTCGGTTGCCACTCACCGGGACTGCGGGTTCCGGTCGTGAACCGACCGGCCATGGCTGCCGATCCCGGTCCGTTGCCTCACGGACGAGGACGCGGCGAAGCGCACGACGGTCAGCGAGCTGACGCCGGGAGGTTCGGTCCGCCACCTGGCGACGGGCGAACGCAGGTGGCCGCAGGTCCTGCGTTCCGCCGACGGCTCGCTCCCCGAGGGAATGCTGGACGTCGATCAGTACTCGATGAGCGGAACACTGTCCTCGTGGCTTTCGGCCTACGCGTCCGTGGCCGCCGCGACCGACGAGGACGTGGCTTCGCTGCCGTCACTGGACGTCTCCGTGCAGCTGCCGGCCACGCCGCGGTCCCCGCCGGAGCCACGGTTCCGGTCGTGAACTGACCGGCCACGGCTGCCGATCCCGGTCCGCGGCCTCACGGACGAGGACGCGGCGAAGCGCACGACGGTCAGCGAGCTGACGCCGGGAGGTTCGGTCCGCCATCCCTGGACGGCGCCACCTCCACCGCCCAGCCGAGCGGAACTGTCGGTGGCCGGCGGTAGCGTGGAAAACGGGGGCTGCTCGGAACCGGTCAGCGGTCCGAGCGCAGGGAAGCCGGGTCGAACGTGTCCCAGTACGCGTCCTCGTCCTCGACACTCGAAGCGGGAGCAGGAGCAGCAGCTGCGGGAGGAGCGGAGCCGAGGCGTTCCTCGCGCAGCCGCTGGAACTCCTCCACCGTCATGCCCGGGTCGTCGTCCTCGGCTCGGGCCGGCGCGGGCAGGCCCGTCATCTGCTCGATCATGAACGTCATGTCCTCGCCCAGCAGCAGCGCGACCTTGTTGTAGCCGTCCTGGGTCGCCTCGCGCATGGCCGCCTGGGCGATCTCCACCACCAACGGCCCGAGACGCTCACCCAGGTTCACCGCCGACGGCGCCAGCCACACCCGCAGGAGCTTGCCGCGGGCGTCGACCGTCACCTCGACCTGGCCGTCGAGGTCGTGGGCCGTGCCGGACGCCGAAGCGAGCAGCTCGTCCACCTTGGCCAGCGCCTCTTCGCGCGCCCGGGCCTGGGAAATCAGCTGACGCGTCGTGGGCATCGCGCTCACCTTCCGTAGGAGACGGACTCGGCGTCCGGGTCGTCGTCCGGGATCGGTTCGTAGCCCAGGGTTTCCAGCTGCGACGCGTCCACGACCGGGGCCAGCGCGTGGTACATCCGGTCGCCCGCGCGGCGGGTCGCGCGCTGGGCCAGCTCGAGGATCTGGTCGGCGATCACCGACGACCCGTGCCGCAGCGCGGAGCGGTGGATCGTCAGGCCCGTCAGCAGCCCGCCGGGCGCGACCTGGACCTCGATGGCGCCGTCGCCGGAGGCCGCCTTGCCCACCACCGGGCCCGAGCGCTCGAAGCGCGCGGAAGCCTCCGCGCCCGCGCGGTCCGCCTGCTCGGCGACGCGGGACGCGGCCAGGTCCATGTCGAAGTCAGCCACTGTGCGAAGTTACCCCGTCGGCCGGTAGAACCCGATGAACGACTGTCCCGCGTTCGTGGTGCGGATCTTGCTGATCTGGACCGGGTCGCCGGCCTCGACCATCTGGCCGTCGCCGATCACCATCGCCACGTGCCCGGACCAGACGACCAGGTCGCCGGGCAGCAGCTGGTCGATCGAGGGCACCTCGGCGCCGACCGTCTGCTGCGCCGCCGTCCGCGGCAACTGCAGGCCCGCGTCCTGGTACGACGTCATGGTCAGGCCGCTGCAGTCGAGGCCCTGGCCGCGCGCGGTGCCACCCCAGACGTACGGCACGCCCAGCTGGGAAAGCGCGTTGCGCACGGCCTTCGCGGCGGTTTCGTTGGGCGCCATGACGGTCTTGCCGCCGGGCAGGTTGATGCCGACGCCGGTGCCGGGCTGCGGCGGGACCGCGACCGGCAGCCGCGGCTTGTGCACGGCGCCGCCACCACCGCCGCCGCCTCCCCCACCGCCGCCGCCCCCGCCATCGGAGCCGCCGCCGGAGTACCCGCTGTTGCTGTTGAAGGACTGGCCGACCTTGGTGTCGGACGCGCTGCTCGCCGACGTCGTCTGTTCCGGGCCACCGAGCTTGGTGCCGATGTCGGTGAGCTGGTTGATGGTCTGCTCGCTGAACGTCGCGGCCTGGCCGGTCAGCTGGCTGATCTTGGTCTGCAGCTTCATCAGGATGTCGCGCGACGCGGCGCCGCGGCTCTCCGGCGGCTGGATGCTCTTGACCGCCGCCAGCGCCTTCATCGACGCCGAGATCTCCTTGATGATCTGGTCGCGGACCTGGTCGTTCTTGATCTGGCCCAGGTTCAGCGTCTCGGCCGCCTCGGCGACGGCCCTCTCGATCTCGGCGCTCTCGTCGAGCAGGTCCTGGACTTCCTGCTCCAGGCTCTTGGACGTCGCGGTGGCGCGGTCGGTCGTCGAGCCGGAACTGGCCGAAGTCAGGTTGACGCGCTGCGCCGACGCGGTGTCGTGGGTCTTGCCCATCGACGTCTGCAGCGCGACGTGCCCGTCGCGTGCGCCGCTGATCGCGGCCGGGTCGTGGCGCAGTTTGTCCGCGAACTGGTTCGTGGTGTCCAGGCCGTGCCGGACGAGCAGGTCGGCGTGCTCGGTCACGTGAGGTCCGTCCCAAGCCGCCGGACGACGTCGCCGTGCTCGGCCTCGACACCGGCGTAGTTGCGGTCGGTCTGGCGGGCGGCGTCACCCATCCGGCTCCAGCCACCGCCGACGCGGTGCAGCTTCTCCTGCAGCGCCCGCATCCGGCCGGTATAGGCGCCGGAGAAGCCGGACTCGCCGCCCATCTCCGAGAAGCCGTGGCCACCGAGCGTCACGTGCGGGCCGACGTGCTTGTCGGCCGCGCCTTTGACGTCTTCACCGAGCGGGTCGACTTCGCGCGCGTACCGCGTGTACGCGCCGTCGTCGACGTGAAACCCCGAATGCGAACCGTCCACTGGCCCTCCCTGTCACCAGGGATGCGACGTGCGCGCGCCACCCCCGGTTCCCCAACCCTGCGGGACAAGCCTAGACCAGGTTCCGTACCCGAGTGGGCGAATTGCCCGGACTCAGCCGAGCACCCCGCCGAGCCAGCCCTGGTCCTGCCAGTTGACGATCGCACCGTTCGACACGACCGTCGGTGTGCCGAAACCGCTCTGGCCGCCGCCGAAGTCCTGCGCCAGCTTCGGGTCGTTCTCGATCTGCTGGAACGCGGCGTTGATCTGGTCGTTGTAGGTGCCGGCGTTGACCGTCTGGGCGAACTTCGGGTCGGTGATGCCGACGTTCTTGCCCAGGTCGATCAGCTGCGCCTTGTCGTAGCCGCGCTTGCCCTCTTCGGGCTGGTTCGCGTACAGCGCGTCGTGGAACTGGAGGAACTTGCCGGCGTCGGCCGCGGCGAGCGCCGCGTTCGCCGAGTCGAGCGAGTAGCCGGGCGGGCTCGAACGGTCGTTGAGCAGCGGCACCATGTGGTAGCGCACCGCCAGCTTGCCGTCGTTGACCGCCTGCTCGATCTGCGCCTTGTTGTTCTTCTCGAACGTGCCGCAGATGGGGCAGAGGAAGTCGGCGTAGACGTCGATCGACGACTTCGCGCCGGTCTTGCCGACCGTGACCACCACGCCGTCGCGCGTCTGGGTGACGTCGGCGGCCAGCGCGCTGGTGTTCTGGCCGGGGTTGATGACCTGGCCTTCGGTCTTGTTCTTGTCGGAGATCGTCCAGATCACGCCGCCGATCACGAGCGCGGCCACGACGACCACGGCGGCGATCCCGATGATCCACTTCCGCTTGTCCCCGGACGCGCCCCTGGCCTGGGCCACCGCCCTCGCTCCCCCGGCCTGCGCGGCCTGACGACGCTTCCGAGCGGTCCGCTCAGCTCCACCCACTGTGAATCAATTCCCTTCCGCGATACCCGAGTAGTCGGGCCCGGGTTCGACAGAGTTCCCGCGACCTCGCGCCAGCCAGCCGTCGATCGACAGCCAGGTGCGCGGCCGCGCCAGCAGCCATACGGCCAGCAGCGCGAAACCGGAGTCGCGGAGGATTTCCTGGGGGTACGCGGTCTGCCCCGCCGCCACCTGGCCGCCGCCGCCGAAGCACCCGCAGTCGATGCTCAGCCCGCGCGCCCACGACTGGGCGATGCCGGCGATGAGCACCACGAGCAGCACCAGCGCGGCGCCGGCGACCCACCGGGTCGCCAGGCCGGCGAGCAGGAACAGCCCGAGCACGAGCTCGACGAGCGGCAGCGCGACCGCCACGACGTTCACGAGGGCGCCGGGCAGCACGTCGTACGCCTGGACGGCGATCAACGTCTGACCCGGATCGGCCAGCTTCACGGCACCGGAAACGAGCCAGACGGCCGCCAGCCCGAGCCGGGCGAGCGTGCCGACGGCGTCCAGCACGGGTTGGGACGGTCGCACCACACACTTAGGCTAACGGGACGACCTGAGAACTGCGTGAGGGCCCGACGGGGGCGGAGGGAGCGGCGGGATGCGGTGGCGCGTGCTGGTCTCTTCGGCGTTGCTGCTGGTCACGGTGGCCGCGTGCGGTCCCGCCCACGTTTCGCCGACCGACTCCGTGGTGGCCCGCGCCAGTGCCACGGATCACCTGACCATCGGTATCCGGTTCGACGCCCCGGGCCTGTCGGAGCACACCGTGGACGGCCGGTTCGTCGGTTTTGATGTCGACGTCGCAACTTTTGTGGCGGGTGAGCTCGGCGTCGACGCGAAGGACATCACGTGGCGCGAGACGACGTCGGCGACGCGGGAGACGGACCTCGCCTCCGGGACGGTCGACCTGGTCGTGGCGACCTATTCGATCACCGACAAGCGCAAGCAGCAGGTGTCGTTCGCCGGGCCGTACTTCACGACCGGGCAGGACCTGCTGGTCCGGCGCACGGCGGCCGACATCACCGGGCCGGAGACGCTCAACTCGCGCAAGCTCTGCTCGGTCACCGGCTCGACGCCCGCCCAGCAGGTCAAGGACAAGTTCGCCCAGGCCGTCCAGCTGGTCGAGTACCCGCGGTACCCGGACTGCGTGACGGCGTTGCTGGCCGGGCAGATCGACGCCGTGACGACCGACGGCGTGATCCTGGCCGGCTACGTCGCGCGGGACCCCGAGCTGCTGAAGGTCGTCGGGAAGCCGTTCTCGAAGGAGAACTACGGCGTCGGCCTGCGGAAGGGCGACACGCAGGGGGTGAGCAAGATCGACGACGCGATCGGCCGGATGGTCTCTTCGGGTGAATGGCTGCGCTCGCTCAACGCGAACATCGGCCCGTCCGGTTACCAGCTGCCCCCACCCCCCGAGGTCACCGAGAAGTGAAACTGCCCGACCTGCCCGTGCGGGCCGTGCTGCCCGACGTGCTCGCCGCGTTGGACGCGCACGGCACCGCGGTCCTCGTGGCGCCGCCCGGCACCGGCAAGACGACGCTGGTGCCGCTGGCCCTGATGTCCGGCGACGGCCGGGTCGTCGTCGCCGAGCCACGGCGGCTGGCCGCGCGGGCCGCGGCGGGGCGGATGGCGGCGATCCTGGGCGAGCCGGTCGGCGAGACCGTCGGGTACGCCGTGCGCGGCGACCGGAAGGTGTCCTCGCGCACGCGCGTCGAGGTCGTGACGTCGGGGCTGCTGGTGCGGCGGGTGCAGGGCGACCCCGAGCTGCCCGGGGTGGCGACGGTGCTGCTGGACGAGTGCCACGAGCGGCACCTGGACGCGGACCTGCTGCTCGCGCTGCTCCTGGACGTCCGCGCCGGCCTGCGCGACGACCTGCGGCTGCTGGCGACGTCGGCGACGGTGGCGTCCGGCCGGCTGGCCACGCTGCTCGGTGACGCGCCGGTGATCGAGGCGTCCGCCCGGACCTACCCGGTCACGACGTCCTACCTGCCGCCTGCGCGGAACGAGCGCGCCGAGCCCGCGGTGGCCCGCGCCGTGCGGACCGCACTGTCCGAAGGGGACGGTGACGTGCTGGCCTTCCTGCCGGGCGCGGGGGAGATCGCGCGGACCTCCGGGCTCCTGCGTCTGTCTGATGTGGACGTTCTCCCGCTGCACGGACGGCTTACGGCGGCGCAGCAGGACGACGCGCTACGGCCGCGTGCGCGACGGCGCGTCGTGCTGGCGACGGCGGTGGCCGAGTCGAGCCTGACCGTGCCGGGGGTGCGCGCGGTCGTCGACTCGGGGCTGGCGCGGGTGCCGCGCGTCGACCACCGGCGCGGGCTGCCCGGCCTGGCCACGGTCCGGGTGTCGGCGGCGGTGGCCGCGCAACGGGCGGGGCGCGCCGGACGTGAGGCGCCGGGCCGGGTCTACCGCTGCTGGGCGGAGCACGAGCAGGCCACGCTGCCCGCGTACCCCGAGCCGGAGATCCGGACGGCGGAGCTGGCACGGCTGGCCCTGGAACTGGCGTGCTGGTCGACGCCGGACGGCAGCGGCCTGGCCTGGTGGGACCCGCCCGGCGAGGGCGCGCTGGCGGCGGGGCGCGCACTGCTGGCGACGCTCGGCGCGACGGCGTCAGACGGCACGGTGACCGCGCGCGGACGCCGGATGGCCGACCTCGGCCTGCACCCGCGGCTGGCCCGGGCGTTGCTGGACGGTGCGGAGGCCGTGGGTGCGCGCAACGCGGCGGAGGTCGTGGCGCTGCTCGACGCGGGCGGCAAGCTGACGGACGTCGACGCGGAACTGCGGCGGCTGCGCGGCGCGAGCGACGACGCGGCACGGCGGTGGAAGCGCGAAGTCCAGCGGCTTTCGCGGCTGGTGACCGGCGACGGCAAGCCCGATCCGGCGTTGATCGTCGCCCTGGCGCACCCGGAACGGCTCGCGCGGCGACGTCCCGGCGGCGAACCCGTCTACCTCATGGCCGGCGGCACCGCGGCCGAGCTGCCGCCCGGCAGCGGCCTGGACTCCGCGTGGCTGGCCGTCGCCGAAGCGACCCGCGACCCCGGCCGCGTGCACGGCACGATCCGGCTCGCCGCGGCCGCCGACGAACGCCTCGCCGTGCGCGCCGGCTCGGTGTCCGAAGTGGACGAAGTGACCTGGGCCGACGGCGACGTCGTCGCGCGGCACGTCCGGCGGCTCGGCGCCATCACCCTGGCGTCGCGGCCGTTGAAGAACCCGAACGTCCACGACGCCCTGGTGGCTGGCCTGCGGGCCGAAGGCCTCGGCCTGCTGAAGTGGACCGCCGACGGGACCCGGTTGCGCGAGCGGATGGCGTTCCTGCACCGGGTGCTCGGCGCGCCGTGGCCCGCGGTCGACGACGCCGCACTGCTGTCCGATGTGGACAGCTGGCTGGACCTCTCCGCGGCCCGCCGGCGCGCGGACCTCGCGAACGTCAACGCCGGTACCGCACTGAAGGCGCTACTCCCCTGGCCCGCGGCGTCCAAAATGGACGAACTCGCCCCGGACCGGCTGGAAGTGCCGACAGGGTCGCACATCCGCGTCGACTACGGTGGTGACCAGCCGGTGCTGGCCGTCAAGCTGCAGGAGACGTTCGGCTGGACCGGCACCCCCACGCTCGCCGGCGTCCCGGTCGTCCTGCACCTGCTCTCCCCCGCCGGCCGCCCGGCGGCGATCACCGCGGACCTGGCGTCGTTCTGGACCAACGGCTACCCGGCGGTCCGCGCCGACCTGCGCGGCCGCTACCCGAAGCACCCGTGGCCCGAAGACCCGGCGACCGCCACTCCGACGCGGCACGTCACGCGTCGCCGCACCTGACGAAAGTCGGGGCCGGTCCGCGACCGTCGTCCGATGTCCCGGCGCCGCGAAAACCCCAGACTGGGTTGATGATCACGCTCAGGGGACTCACCAAACGCTACGGGGAGAAGACCGTCGTCGACGCGCTCACCTGCGACGTCGCGGCCGGGCAGGTGACCGGGTTCCTCGGCCCGAACGGCGCCGGGAAGTCGACGACCATGCGGATGACCGTCGGGCTCGACCACCCGCAGGCCGGCGAAGTACGCGTCGGCGGGCGGCGGTACGCCGAACTGCGGCATCCGCTGCGCGAGGTCGGCGCGTTGCTCGACGCCAAGGCCCTGCATCCGGGCCGCAGCGCCGGAAAGCACCTTCTGGCGATGGCGCGCAGCAACGGCATCCCGGCGTCGCGGGTCGAGGAGGTGCTCGCGACGGTCGGGCTTTCGGACGTCGCGGGCAAGCGGGCCGGGCAGTTTTCGCTCGGCATGGGGCAGCGGCTGGGCATCGCGGGCGCGCTGCTCGGCGACCCCGGCGTGCTCCTGTTCGACGAGCCGGTCAACGGCCTCGACCCGGACGGTGTCCGCTGGGTGCGGCAGCTGATGCGCTCCCTGGCGGGCGAGGGGCGGACGGTGTTCGTCTCGAGCCACCTGATGAGCGAGATGCAGCTGACCGCCGACCACCTCGTGGTGATCGGCAGGGGAAAGCTCCTCGCGGACGCGCCGGTCGCCGAGTTCATCGCGGGCAACTCGCGCACGACGGTCTCGGTGCGCGTCCCGGACGCCGCCGAGCGCGACGCGCTGTCCCTGCGCCTGCTGGCGGAGGGCGGCCGCACCGACGTCGGTGACCCGGCCGAGCTGGTGGTCGACGGCATCGGCGTCACCCGCGTCGGCGATCTGGTGCACGAGCTGGGGATCCGGGTGCACGGCCTCGCCGAGCGGACGGCGTCGCTCGAGCAGGCGTACATGGAACTGACAGCTTCTTCGGTGGAGTACGGGGTGTCGGCATGACGGCCGCGGTGTCTGTGGTGCCTGTGATCTCTTCGGAGTGGACGAAGTTCTGGTCGGTCCGCGCGACGTGGTGGACGCTGATCGCCGGGACGGCGCTGATGGCGTTCTACAGCGCGGTGTCGGCGATCTCCCAGCGCTTCGACAGCGAAGACCCGATGGGCGCGAACACGATCGCCCTCGGCGGCGGTTTCTACTTGACGCAGTTCGCGGTGATCGCGCTGGCCACGCTGTTCGTGACAAGCGAGTACGCGGGCGGCGGCATCCGGTCGACCCTGCTGTGGACGCCGGTGCGTTCACGGGTGGTCCTCGCGAAGGCGGCGGTGCTGCTGCCGGTGCTGTTCGTGTACGGCGTGGCGCTGTCGGTCTCGGGAATGGCCTTGGCGGGTGTGGTGAAGGACGGCCACGGCCTGCCGACGTCCGTCGCCGGCGCCCTCACAACAGCTTTCGGCATGGGCGGGTACTTCGCCTTGCTGGGGCTGCTGTGCACCGGGTTCGGCTGGGCGCTGCGAAGCGCGGCGGGGACGTTGGTGACGGTGATCGTGGTGCTGGTGCCGCTGCCGCTGATCGTCGCGTCGCTGGGCCTGCCGGGCTGGGTGCCGTACTTCCCGGGGATCGCCGGGGTGAACGCGATGGTGGAGGCGGGACAACCGAACCCGATAACCCAGGCCGCGGCGCCGTACGCACCTTGGGTGGGGCTGCTGATCTGCGCGGTCTGGACCGCGGTGGCGCTGCTGGCAGGCACCGCGGTGCTGCGCCGCCGGGACGCCTGAAGTCCGTGAATGTCACATTGAGGGACGCTGTGTCCCTCGATGTGACATTCACGGACTTGGGGAGATGCCCAGGCCCGCCAGCACTTCCCGGGCGCCGCGGGTCAGCGCGGCTCGGGAAGGGGGCGCGAGAGAGCCCGTGCCCGCGATCGCGTCGAAGATCGCGCCGTCCAGCCAGGCCACCAAGACCGACGCGTGCCGCTCCGGTTCAAGAGATCCCGCCGCCGCGAGGACCGCCGCGCACCGAGAGCGGATCAGCAAGCCGCCCTTGTCGTACGCCTCCCGCAGCTCCGGCCGTCGGGTCGCCTCCAGGGCGAACTCGTACCGCGCCAGCATCCGCGTCCGCCCCGAAGTGATCGCCGCGTGGACGAAACCCGCGAGGAACTCCGCCAGCCGGCCCGGCGGCGGCTCCAAGTCGACGTTGTCCAGCGTGACCATCCGCGCGATCGCCAGCTCCAGCAGCGCGCCCCGGGTTCGCGCGTAGTACGACGTCGACCCCGCGGGCAGCGACGCCGCCCGATCGACCGCGCGGTGGGTCAGGCCGCGCATGCCTTCCGCCGCGATCACCTCGATCGCCGCGTCACCGATCACTGCCAGACGGTCCACGAACCAGACTCTACAGGTGTAGAGTCCTCTACAGGTGTAGAGGAGGAGTCATGGACGCGGTGGTGGTCGGCGGCGGTATCGGCGGGCTCGCGGCGGCGGTCGGGTTGCGGCAGGTCGGCTGGGGCGTGACCGTCCTGGAGAAAGCACCCGGGATCACCGGCGTCGGCGCCGGGATCTCCCTCTGGCCGAACGCCCGGCGCTGCCTGGACGTCCTCGGCATCGAGGCTCCCCTCCAGGAACAGCGCGACGGCGGCTTGAGGGACAAACGCGGCCGACGGATCACCGGCTGGGACGCGGCCGCCTTCACGAGGAACCACGGGCTTCCCCTGGCCGCGGTTCACCGCCGGGACCTCGTCGACGCGCTCGCGCGAGCACTGCCCCGCGAGACGATAAAGACCGGTGCCGAAGTCACCGAAGTCCGCGACGACGGCTTCGTGCGCTACACCGGCGGAGAACTCCACGCCGACCTCGTCGTAGCCGCCGACGGGATCAACAGCCGGATCAGAAAGGGAGCACCACCTGTCTACAGCGGCAGTACGGCGTTTCGCGGCGTCGCCCACCGGCCCGGGACGCCGCTGAGCACCAACTGGGACCGCGGCGCCGAGATCGGCGTCCTCCCGCTGGCCGGCGGGGACGTCTACTGGTGGATCTCCTACGTCGTCCGGGCCGGCGAACGGACGTCCGACGTCAAGGCCTACCTGAAGCAGCACTTCGGCGACTGGCACGACCCGATCCCGGCGCTCATCGACGCGACGCCGGCCGCGGACATCCTCCACCACGACCTCTACCACCTCGGCACGCCGCTGCCCACCTACGTCCGGGGAAAGATCGTACTCCTCGGCGACGCCGCCCACGCGATGCCGCCGTTCCTCGGCCAGGGCGGCTGCCAGGCCCTCGAAGACGCCGTCGTGCTCGCCCACGCCGTGTCCACAGAGGACACCACGGTGAACGCACTCGGGAAGTACGACCAAGAGAGACGAAAGCGCAGCCAGAAAGTCGCACGAGACTCCGTCCGAGCCGGGAAGATCGGCCCGCAGCTCACCAACCCCGTCGCCACCACCCTGCGCAAAACGCTCCTGAGAATGACTCCCGCCCAAGCCACGGCCAGGATCGGCGCCGGGATCAGTGGCTGGCAGCCGCCGGATCTCCCCCGACCAGACCGGCCTCGTACGCCGTGATCGCCGCCTGCACCCGGTTCTTCGCGCCGAGCCGGGTCAGGATCGTGCTGACGTGCGCTTTCACCGTGCCCTCCACGACGAACATCTTCGCCGCGATGTCCGCGTTGGACAGTCCGGACCCCAGCAACGTCAGCACTTCCCGCTCCCGGTTGGTCAGCGACGCGATCCGCGCGCGGGCCGCCGACGCGCGGGCGAGCCGGCCGCCGGACAGCCGGGCGATCACCCGCTGCGCCACCTTCGGCGAGAGGAACGCGGCCCCGTCCGCGACGGCGTGGATGCCCGCCAGCAGCTCCCGCGGGTCGCCCGACTTGAGCAGGAACCCGCCCGCGCCCAGGCCGAGCGCGCGTTCGATGTAGTCGTCCTCCCCGAACGTCGTCAGCATGATGACGCCGGTCGCCGGCAGCAGCCGCCGGATCTCGGCGGCCGCGCCCAGGCCGTCCAGCACCGGCATCCGGATGTCGAGCAGCACGACGTCCGGGTGCGTGGCCAGCACCTGGTCGACCGCCGCGCGGCCGTCGGCGGCTTCGGCGACGACCTCGATGCCGCCGTCCGCGCCCAGGATCGCCGCCACCCCCGCCCGCATCAACGCTTCGTCGTCGGCCAGCACGACCCTGATCACGAATCCCCCTCGGCGAAGTTGTCCTTCGAAACCAGCTTCCCGTCGGCGAAACACAGCCGATAGGCGGCGTAGTCGTTGTCCATGAACGATCTTCCGGTGCCGTAGTACTCGCACGCGGCCCCGGGCACCGGCGGGAGCGGCGGCTCGCCGCGCGTCGGCCGGGCGCCGCGCTGGTTGCCCGGCAGCAGCGGCGTGACCTCGGCGCGCGGCTGCCCGAGCCGCAGCCGGTCGTAGACCGGGCCGGGCAGCTCCGAGGAGTTCCACAGGTACAGGAACGCGATCCCGGCGACCCCGAGGAGCACCGCGAACAGCCCGAGCGGGACGACGACGGCCTGGATCAGGCTGCGCCGGACGTCGCGCCGGGCCAGCTCCAGCGCCCGCGCGGACGTCGACTGCCCGACGGCGTCGTCGGCGGCCTCGCGCAGCTCCGCGGTCTCCTCGACCGGCGCGGCGTCGTGCGGCAGTGTCGCGGTGACGGCGAAGCCGCCGTCCCGGGGGCCGGCCTGCAGCGTGCCGCCGACCAGCCGGACGCGCTCGCGCAGCCCGATCAGTCCGCGGTGCCCGGACGTGGCGCCCGGCAGCGGTCCGGCGGGCGGCGGCGCGTTGACGACGCCGACGTCGGTCCGCGCACCGGAACTGGTCACCCGGACCGTCACGGCCGCGCCAGGCGCGTGCTTCGCGACGTTCGTCAGCGCTTCCTGGACGACCCGGTGGGCCGCGAGGGTGACCATCGGGGGCGCCTGCGAGCTGTCCACTGTGGAGTCAATGAGCAGCCCGGACGCCCGCGCCCGCGCGATCAGCTCGCCGAGGTCGCCCTGCACCGGTTCGACGGGCGCGGCGTCCTCGCGCAGCACGCCGATGATCTCGCGCAGCCGTTCGGTGGCGGCCGCGGCGCTGGTCCGCAGCTGGGCGGCCGCGCCGCGCTGGTCGTCGCCGAGCCCGCCGGCGACTTCGAGGGCCGCCGCGCGGACGGCGATCAGGCTCAGCTCGTGGCCCAGCGAATCGTGCATGTCGCGGGCGATCCGCGCGCGCTCGCGCAGCCGGGCCTGGTCGGCGATCAGCCGCTGCCGGCTCTCCATCTCCTCGGCGCGGCGCCAGCCGGTGCGGGCGAGCTCACCGCGCAGCCGGACGTAGCGGCCCAGCAGCCACGGCGACAGCCCGGCGAACACCAGCATCACGGCGAGCTCGGCCCAGTCGCCGAGCGCGTTGTCGCCGAACAGCGAGAGCGGCCCGCCGAGCACCGCGACCGCGCCGCCGAGCAGCAGGCCCGGTCGCGCCCGTGGCATCCGCAGGCCGGCCTGGTAACACATCGCGACCAGCACGAAGATCACCCAGACGGGCACCCGGTTGCCGTACGGGAACGGCACGACCAGCGCGCCCGCCAGCGCGATGCCGAGCGAGACGACGGGGAAGCGCCGGGCGGTGACGACCGACCCGAGGACGACGGCGAAGCCGCCGGCCATCTCCCAGTACGCCCGGGTGCCCACCGTGTCCGAGACGACGATGAACGCCAGGAACAGCGCGAGGACGACGTCGAACACCGCCCGCCACCTGCGCTTCGTCGCCTCCCGCACGGAACCGACGCTACAAGCGGGCCGGCGCGCGGACCACTGCCGAAAGTCAACCTTTCAGCGCGTCCAGGAAAGCCAGGGTCTGCGGCCAGGAGAGCGCGAACGCGTCGGCGTTGACCGCGGTGCCGTGCCGCGAGGAGTCACTGAAGCCGTGCTCGGCGCCTGGGAAGTGCTGGGTGAACGTCGCGCCCGCCGGCCGGGACTGCAGCGCGGTCTGGAGCCGGGCGAACGTCTCGTGCGAGACGACCGTGTCGGCCTCCGGGTAGGCGACGAGCACCGGCGCGGTGATCCCTGTCGACAAAGCGACCGTGTCGAGGTCGTGGTTCGGCGGCAGCGGGTCGCGGACCGTCGGGTGGTAGGCGACGACGCCGGAAAGGCGCTGGTCACGGGCGGCGAGCAGGAGCGCGAACCGGCCGCCGAGGCACCAGCCGATGACCCCCGCCGACGTGCAGCCGAGGTCGCCGAGCAGGTGGTCGAGCAACGCCGTCTGCTCGGTCAGCGCGACCTCGTCGGACAGCTCGCCGAGCTTCGCGCCGAGGTCCTCGCGGGAGGTGTTGTCGGTGCTCGCGCCGTGGAAGACGTCCCAGGTCAACGCCGTGATCCCGCGGCCGGCGAGCTCGTCGGCCCAGGCGCGGACCTGCTCGCCGATGCCGGTGATCATCGGCAGCAGCAGCATCCCGGACCCGGAGCCACCGGCCGGGCGGGCCAGGTAGGCGGAGAGGTCGCCGACACGGGTGGTGGACGTCTCGATGCTCATATCCGCACGGTAGCGCCCCGGGTGATGCATCATGATCCACCATGGCCGAGCGCACCCTCGCCGATCAGTTGGGCGGCGACCTCCCCGAAGGCATCGAGGCCCTCGAAGAGCACGAGCGGCAGGACCTCTCCGACGCGCTGCGCGACGCGCGCAGACGCCAGGCGAAGGCGTTGGCCGAAGCGGGCGAAGAGGGCCTCCGCTACGTCCCGGCGTTGCTGCGGGGCGCGGTCCGGAAGGCAGTCGGACTGTGAATGACAAAGCTGTGACTGACAACGCTGCGACCGACAACTACGAGGCCGAAGCCGAGATCCTCAAGCTGGCCCGCGTCCTCGGCGTCGAGCCGGAGCGGCTCGAGTACCTGGCCCGCGTCGACGCCGGTGACCTGCGGGCGTTCCGCGAGAGCGTCACCGACACGCTGTTCGACGCGAACCTCGCCGTGCTGCAGCGGATGGCGCTCGCCGCGCGGATCGTGCCCGGCGCGGTGCTGGCGAAGATCGCCGAGAAGGTGTTCGGCCCATTGCTGTGCGCCCGGATCGCCGGCGTGGTCGACGTCTCCCGCGGCGTCGACGTCGCGAAGCGCCTGAGCCCCCGGTTCCTGTCGGAGGTCGCGGCCGACCTCGACCCGCGCCGCGCGAGCGCGATCATCTCGCGCATCCCCCTCGACACCGTGCTCGCGGTCGCGGCCGAACTGGCCGGCCGCGCGGACTGGATCACGCTCGGCCGGTTCGTCGGGCACCTCCCGGACCCGACGGTGCGGCGCTGCCTCGAGGAGATCGACGACCCCGGCCTGCTGCGGATCGCGTTCGTCCTCGACGACAAGAACCGCATCGACCACGTCGTCGGCCTGCTCCCGGCCCACCGCCTCGGCCGCCTCATCACCGCGGCCGGCGCCGACGAAGACCTCTGGACCCCGGCGCTGGACATGCTGCACCACCTGAGCGCCGAGCGCCGGAACACCCTCGCCCCGATGCTCGGCGGGCTCCCGGACGACCTCCGGGAACGCGCTCAGGCGACGATCAAGTAGATCCCGTACCCGACGATCGCCAGGCAGACGGCGAAGCAGAGGATCGCGCCGGCCAGCGGGCCGGTGCCCGAGCCGCCCGCCTCGCGCGCGGTCTCGCGCTGCGAGAGCCCCACCACTCCGAAGGAGAAGAGGCTCGTCAGCACGACGACCGAGGCGAGGGCGACGACGAAGACGAGACCGAGGGAACCCCAATCGATGTTCACGGCGCTCCTCAGACGTTGGCCGGCTGCGGGGCCGGCTCGGGCTCGGTGATGGTGTTCGCGCTGATCGGGTTCCGCCGCGACGCGAGGTAGATGCCGGCCGCGATGACGACGCCGGCGAGGCCGATCAGGACCGTGCCCCAGGTGCCGAGCGTCGAGACCTCGGCGGCGATCGCGCCGACGATCGCGGCCGCGGGCAGCGTCAGCGCCCAGGCGAGCACCATCTTGCCCGCGACACCCCAGCGGACCTCGGCGAGCCGGCGGCCGAGGCCGGAGCCGATGATGCCGCCCGAGCAGACGTGCGTGGTGGACAGCGCGAAGCCGAGGTGCGCCGAGGTGAGGATGACGGCCGCGGCGCTCGTCTCGGCCGCGAACCCTTGCGGCGTCTGGATTTCGGTGAGCTTCTTGCCCATCGTCTGGATGATCCGCCAGCCGCCGAGGTAGGTGCCGAGCGCGATCGCGGTGCCGGCGGTCAGGATCACCCAGATCGGCGGGTTCGAGCCCGGCGCGAGCGAGCCGGACGCGATCAGCGTCAGGGTGATGACGCCCATCGTCTTCTGCGCGTCGTTCGTGCCGTGCGCCAGCGAAACCAGCGACGCCGAGGCGATCTGGCCGGCCTTGAAGGTGCGGCCCACGGTGTCCTTCTTCGCCCGGTTGGTGATCCGGTAGACGAGGAAGGTGCCCAGCGTCGCGACGATCCCGGCGACGATCGGCGAGGCGAGCGCCGGGATGAGGACCTTCTCGACGACCTTGCCGAAGTGGACGGCGTCCGAGCCCGAGGCGATCCAGGTGGCGCCGATCAGCCCGCCGAACAGCGCGTGCGACGAGCTCGACGGCAGCCCGATCAGCCAGGTCACCAGGTTCCACACGATGGCCCCGACCAGGCCGGCGAAGATGATCACCGGCGTCACCTTCGTGTCGTCGACGATCCCGCCGGAGATCGTCTTCGCGACCTCCACGGACAGGAAGGCGCCGACGAGGTTCAGCACCGCGGACACCCCGACCGCGACCCGCGGCTTGAGCGCTCCGGTGGCGATGGACGTGGCCATCGCGTTGGCCGTGTCGTGGAAGCCGTTGGTGAAGTCGAAGGCCAGCGCCGCGACGATCACCACCAGCACGATCAGCGAGAAGTCCATGCGGGGCTCATTTCCGTCGCCGGAGGCTGTTCGCCGAAAACGCTACTGATCGACCGACCGGAACCCGATCCCTGACGTGTGACGGCTCCCTGAACTCTCCATGAACCCGGAAGCGCTTTCCGGGAGGAACCGCGCATTTCCGGCAGGTAGGGCCAACCCGACCACGAAGACGGTGGTCCGGCCCAGTGTGTCCCGCCGCCGCCCCTGCGAACGTCGGGTCATGAGCAGACTGGGGCCGGGCTGGCCGATCGTCGCGACAGCGGTGTCGGGCGTGTTGTTCTTCTTCGGGACGGGCTTGGACCCGGTCCCCGAGCTGGCGTGGTGGGCACCACTGCCGATCCTGCTGCTCGCGCCGCGGGTGTCCGGAGTGACGGCGCTGCTCTGCGCGTTCGTCGCGTACGCCGCGGGCAGCACCGGCACGTGGAGCTACTTCTGGCACTCGCTGGCGGTCCCGCGGCCGGCCGCGATCGCGATCCTCGGCGGCAGCGCGGTGCTGTTCGCCCTGGCCGCCGGCCTGTTCCGGCTGCTGGTGCGACGTCGGCACGAGGTGCTGGCCGTGCTCGCCGCGGCCGGGCTGTGGACCGTCGCGCTCTACGCGGTCTCCCTGCTGAACCCGACCGGCCTGATGGGGACGCTGATGACGACCCAGGCCGACCGGCCGGCGGTCCTGCAGCTCGCCTCGGTGACCGGCGGCTGGGGCGTCGAGTTCCTGGTGCTGGCCGTCCCGGCCGCGGTAGCCGCGATCTGCGCGCCCGGCGTCAGGGGCCGCTCCCGGCTGATCTCGGTGGTGGCGGTCGCCGCCGCGCTGACCGGGCTGTTCTTCTGGAGCACCGCGCGGCTGAGCAGCCCCGCGGGGACCACGGTGAAGGTCGCGCTGGTCGTCCCCGCGAACGCGGGCTGGGCCACGGACGTCGCGACGCCGCAGGGCGCCACCCTCCTGCAGTCCTATGTGGACCAGATCGGCGCGCTGCCGGACGACGTCCGCGTCGCGGTCCTCCCCGAAGCCGCTTTCGCCGTGGACGACACTTCGCGGGCCGGGTTCGTCGAGCAGCTCCGGCGCACCGGCGTCGAGGTCGTCACCGGCGTCTACGACACCACGCCGCAGGGCCGGTTCAACGCGGCGCTCGACGTGCCGCCATCCGGGCCGACGATCGAATTCCGCAAGTGGCACAACGGGGATTCGAAGAACATCGCCGACGGCACGGACCTCGCGTACCTCGCGGGCCCGGCGAAGATCGGCCTGCTGGTCTGCATGGACGTCAACTTCGCGAACCCCAGCGGCGGCTACGGCGAGGCCGGCACCGGCTTGGTCCTGATCCCGGCGTCCGACGAGGACGTCGACGGCTGGGAACACAGCCGCACAGCGCTGATCCGCGGCGTCGAGAACGGGTTCTCGGTGGCGTGGAGCGCCACCCGCGGCACGCCGATGCTGTCCGACGCGCACGGCCGCGTCCTCGCCGACACCCACACGGGCGCGCAGCCGTTCTCGGTGGTGACCGCCGATGTCCCGCTCGGCAGCGGCGGCACGCCGTACGCCCGCTTCGGCGACTGGTTCGCGTGGCTGTGCGGACTGCTTGCGCTGGCCGGGATCGCGGCCGCGGCGAGCCGGGAGCGCGTCGACGCCTAGTCCGCGGCGCGGGCCACCACGGCCGCGCCGAGCAGCGTGACGTCCGCCGTCGACGTCGGGTCCAGGCCGGTCAGCGCCTGAACCCGGCGCAGCCGGTAGTCGACGGTGTTCGGGTGGACGTGCAGCTGGGCCGCAGTCGTCCGGCGGTCGCCGAGGCGCAGGTACGCCCGCAGCGTGTCGAGGAGATCCGCCTTGTCCGCCAACGGTTCCAGCATCTCCGCGAGCCGGTCGCGGGCCTCGCTCGGGCAGGACAGCTGGTACTCCAGCACGACGTCGTCCAGCCGGTAGACGCCCGGCGGGCGGCCGAAGGTCCGGGCCACCGCCAGGATCCGGCGGGCACAGGGTGCGGCCGCGGCGACGCCGTCGGGTTCGGCGACGACCACGCCGGCCGTCACGTCGACCGCCGCCGCGCGGGCCATCTCCCGGACCACGCCGTCCAGCCACGGCAGGTCGCGCTCGGGCAGCAGCGCCAGCCCGCCGTCCGTGGTCAACGACGTCAGCATCGGCTCGCGGACCTGCCGCTCCAGCTCGGCGCGCAGCCGCCGCAGCTTCCGGCGGGCCGCCACCAGCGGATCGACGTCCGCCGACGTCTCGTCCGGGTGCGCGCCGAACCCGAACGCCACGACCAGGTACGACGTCGGCAGCCGCAGCCCGGCCTGGTCGGCCGCGGCCTGCGCGGGCTCGCCGCCGAGCAACGCGGCCAGCAGGCTCTGCCGGGCCGAATGCTCGTCGCCGGAGATGGACTGCTGCTGCGCGAGGTAACCCGCCGCGACGGCCGGGGTGATCAGCTCGAGGTAGCGCAGCAGGAGCGCGTTGACGGCCATGACGTCGGCGAGGTCGCCGGGCCGGGCGTCGGCGGTCATCGTGTCCCAGGCGACCTGGATGCCGACGTGGTAGGCGGTCAGCACCACCTCGATCGGGATGCCCTCCTCCGCGCGCCGGGCCGCCGACTCGCGCAGGAACGCCACCTCGGCCGCCGTCGGCAGCGTCTTCGACCGGAGCACCGCGACGAACGACCGCAGGTTCTGCTCGATCACGCGGCTGATGTCGCCGGCCAGCTCCTCGCCGGGCATCAGCCGGTACGCCGTGAGCCGCGCGACCAACTCCTCGATCACCGCCCGGGTCAGCGCCGGCAGCGCACCGGTCAGCCGGTCGGCCAGCGCTTGCCCGCCGATCCGGAAGGCTTTGTCATCTTTCACAACAGCCTCCGGTCAAGTCTGAGCGTCATCCCATGTCGCGAACCGCGGGTTGTGCCACATCATGACACTCGTCACTACTGACGGGTAACTGGAGGCAACGGAAATGCGGGTCACCAACGGCGGTGTCAAGCGAATCCTGACCGCGCTCGTCGCGGCGGTCACTCTCGGCGTCGCGGCTCCGGCGGTCGCCGAAGCGGCGCCGAGCAGCGGCTGGAACGACTGGTCGTGCCAACCCTCGGCCCAGCATCCCCAGCCCGTCGTGCTGGTGCACGGCCTCGGCGCGAACGACACCGTCAACTGGTTCTTCCACGCGCCGAAGATCGCCGCGCAGGGCTACTGCGTCTACTCGCTGACCTACGGCACCGGCGTGCTCGGCCCGCTCGTCGGCGGTCTCGCGTCCATGCGGGACAGCGCCGCCGAGCTGGGCCGGTTCGTCGACCGCGTCCGGAGCACGACCGGCGCGGCGAAGGTCGACATCGTCGGGCACTCCGAGGGCAGCACAATGCCCGCGTATTACCTCAAGTTCGGCGGTGGCGCGGCGAAGGTCGCGCACTTCGTCGGCTTCGGCGCGAACTACCGCGGCACCACGCTCGGCGGCCTCGACGCGCTCGCCAAGGCCCTGCTGACCTCGGTGCCCGGGCTCGACGGAATCCTCCGGACGGCGTGCGGCTCGTGCAAGGAATACCTGGCACCGTCGGCGTTCCTGGACGACCTCGCCCGGGGCGGTGTGCACGTCGCCGGGCCGACGTACACGAGCATCGTGAGCCGCTACGACGAGGTCGTCACCCCCTACACCAGCGGGATCCTCAACGAGCCGGGCGCGACGGACATCGTGCTGCAGGACTTCTGCCGCTCCGACGTCTCCGGCCACCTCGGCCAGGCCGTCGACCCGAACGTCACGGGCCTGATCCTGCACGCCCTCGACGCGAAGTACACCCCGCGCTGCACGCCGTTCATCCTGCCGCTGTAGCCGCTCGTGAGTGTTTAGGGCGGTTCTAACCGCCCTAAACACTCACGAGGCGTCAGACCGGGAGCGGGTTCTGGCCCATGAACCGCCGGCCGTTCGCCGCGGACTCCCGGACGGCCGCGAAGCCGTAGTCCACCATCGCGGACTCGTACGCCGCGACGGCGTCGAGCAGCGGAGCCCCGGCCAGCGCGGACGCCAGCGCCGCACCATCACGCAACGCGGTGTTGGCACCCGCGCCGGCGGCGGGGCTCATCGCGTGGATCGCGTCGCCGATCAGCGTCACCCGCGACGGTGACCACGGCCCGATCGGCACGCTCGTACGGATCGGCTGCGGGAACGTCGCGGTGTCGTCCCAGTGCTCGACCATCGCGCGGGCCCGCGGCGCGAAGTCCTTCACCAGCCCGAAGCCAGCTCCTGCAGCTCGGCCGGCGGCATCGCGGCCAGTTCGGCATCGCTCAGCCCGACGACCTCGCGACGGGCACCGACCGCGCACGTCATGTACGGCTCGTGGTCCCGCAGTTCGAGCCCCGGCACCAGCCGCGCGGCCGCCTCGGCGACGGGCTCCGGGTAGTCGACCGGCGCGAACCCGACCATCGTCCGATCGGGCGCGACGGCCATCGAGAACACCGCGAACATCTCCGGGTCGAACAGCGCGCGGGTGGGCGCGGTGAGTGGAATCCGGCCGTACAGCTGGAGAAGCCCGGTGTCGACGACTTCGGCGTGCGGCAAGTACTGGCGCCGCACCGGGGAGTTGACGCCGTCCGCGCCGACCAGCAGGTCTCCGCGGGCCGACGTGCCGTCCGCGAAGTGCGCGGTCACGCCGCCGGCGTCCGTCGTGTAGTGCGTGAACCGCTTGTCGTAGCGCACATCCAGGCCGTGCAGCAGGATCTGGCGCACGGTGAAGCGGTTGATGTTGAGGTGGGGCCCGGTCTCGGCGAGGATCAGCTCATCGACGCGGCGCAGCTGCTCGTCGTAGATCTGGGTGGCGGGCAACGCCCGGCCGGCGGTCGCCCGGAAGAGTTGGTGCAGCTCGGCTGGCAGGACTTCACGCAACGCCGAGTCGCCGACGTGGTCGATGTGCAGCCGGTACCCCTGCACCCGCGCGCCGGGTGCAGCGTCTCGTTCGTAGACCTGGCAAGGGATTCCGGCGCGGTGCAGTCCTTGGGCGAGGCTCAGGCCACCCATCCCGGCGCCGATGATGATGACAGACACACTTGTCCCTTCGTCGCTGGCGATGAAGGGACGCACGGGTGAGCGCTGGAACGGGTGCCCGGACTAACCCATACCGGACCGTGCGTTCGCGCGTCCTCTGCGATCCACGTTAGCGCACGAGATCTCCGGCGCGCCACACCACTTTCGTGAGCGGCACTCCGGGGCGGTAGGCCAAATGTGTGACGGACGGCGCGTCGAGCACGTGGACGTCGGCCCGCGCGCCGGGCCGCAGCACGCCGACGTCGTCGCGGCGCAACGCCCGCGCGCCGCCCGCCGTCGCGGCCCAGACGGCCTCTTCGATCGTCATGCGCATCTGCAGCACCGCCGTCGCCACGCAGAAGGCCATCGATGTGGTGTACGAGCTGCCCGGGTTGGCGTTGCTGGCCAGGGCGACGGTCGCGCCCGCGTCGAGCAGCCGCCGCGCCGGAGCGAGCGGCTGCCGGGTCGAGAGGTCGCACGCGGGCAGCAGCGTCGCCACGGTTTCGGACGCGGCCAGCGCCTCGACGTCCGCGTCGCTCAGGTACGTGCAGTGGTCGACGCTCGCCGCGCCCAGCTCGACGGCCAGCCGGACGCCGGGGCCTTCGCCGAGCTGGTTGCCGTGCACCCGCAGCCCCAGTCCGCGTTCCGCGGCGGCCTTGAGCACCCGCGCCGACTGGGCCTCGTCGAAGGCACCCGTCTCGCAGAAGACATCCGCCCAGCGCACGCTTTCCGCGACGGCGTCGAGCATCTCGCCGCAGACGAGGTCCACATAGGACTCGGCGTCGGCGCCCGGCGGGACCAGGTGCGCGCCGAGGAAGGTCACCTCGTCGGCGACCTCGCCTGCGATCCGGGCGCTGCGCGCTTCGTCCGCGACGGTCAGCCCGTAGCCGGTCTTGGTCTCCAGGCAGGTCGTCCCCTGCCGGGCCGCTTCGTCGACGTGCCGGCGCAGGTTCGCGGCCAGCTGCTCGTCGGACGCCTCGCGCGTCGCGCCGACGGTGATCGCGATTCCGCCTGCGGTGTAGGGATTTCCGGCCATCCGGGCTTCGAACTCGGCGGTGCGGTCGCCGGCGAAGACGAGGTGCGTGTGGCTGTCGACCCAACCCGGCAGCACCGCGCGGCCTTCGACGTCGACGTGCTCGTCGGCGTCCGGCGCCTGCGCGCTCGGGCCCACCCACGCCACCTTCGTACCCTCGAGGACGAGAGCCGCGTCGGTCAGGCGGCCCAGCTCGGGGTCGTTGGTCGTCAGCTCGCCGATCCCCGTGATCACGACAGCCACAGTTCCTCGATCTCCTTCGCCAGAACGGTTTCCGGTCGTTCGACCAGCTGGTGCGTCCCGTCGCGGACGACGTCGCGGCCCGCGACGACGACGTGCCGGACGTCGGCCCCGGACGCGGCGAACACCACTCCGGACGGCTCGATCCCGGCCGTCCGCACGGAGTCCAGCCCGACCGTCACGAAGTCCGCACCCGCGCCTTCCTCGAGGCGCCCGGCCTCCGGCCACCCGACGGCGGTGTGGTCGGTGCCCGCGGCCAGGAGTTCCTCGGCGGTGAACCGGCCGCGTTCCTCACTGGCCAGCCGGTCGTCGAGTTCGAGCGCGCGGGTTTCCTCGAAGGCGTCGACGACGGCGTTGCTGTCGCTGCCGACGCCGAGCCGCACACCCGCGTCCCGCAGCGCGCGGGCCGGGCCGATGCCGTCGCCGAGGTCGCGTTCGGTGGTCGGGCAGAAACACGCCCCGGCGCGGGCGGCGCCGAGCCGGTGGATGTCCGACGTCGTCAGGTGCGTGGCGTGCACGGCGACCAGGCGATCGGTCAGCACGCCGTGGTCGTCCAGGAGTTCCGCCGGAGTGCGACCGTAGGCGGTCAGGCACTGCTCGTTCTCGGCGCGCTGCTCGGAGAGGTGGATGTGGACCACGCGCGCACTGTCCACAAGCGACAACTGATCGGCCGGGACCGCACGCACCGAATGGATCGCGGCGCCGACGCGGAACAGCTCGTCTTCTTTCAGCGAGGCGACCCGCGAAGCCCACTGTGAAGCCGAGCCGTCGGAGAACCGCCGTTGCACCTCGTCGGGTTCGACGCCGATGCCTCCGGCGAGGTAACACGTGTCGAGCAGGGTCAGCCGGATCCCGGCGTCGCGCGCGGCTTCCCGCAGCGCCTCCCCCATCGCGTTCGGGTCGGCGTACGGCTTGCCGCCAGGCGCGTGGTGCAGGTAGTGGAACTCGCCGACGCTCGTGTACCCGCCCAGGACCATCTCGGCGTAGACACCGCGGGCGAGCCGGTAGTACGAGTCCGGATCGAGCCGCGACGCGAGCGTGTACATCCGCTCACGCCACGTCCAGAACGTGCCGCGCTCGTGGTGCGTCCGGCCGCGCAACGCCCGGTGGAACGCGTGCGAGTGGCCGTTCGCGAACCCGGGCAGCGTGAGTCCATTCAGGATGGTTCCGACACGGGGCGAGTCCGACGTGACGCCGGTGATCCGCCCATCGGCGACGTCGATGCGCACCCCGCCCGCGATCCCGCCGGGCAGCCACGCCTGCTCGCACCAGTACGTCATCGCGTCAGCTGCTCCAGCGCGGTGGCGAGCGCCTGGGCCCCGGCCTCGACGTCGGCGGCCTCGGCGAACTCCTCCGGCGAGTGGCTGATGCCGGTCGGGTTGCGCACGTACAGCATCCCGGCCGGCACGAACCCGGCGAGGATCGCCGCGTCGTGGCCGGCGCCGGTCGGCAGTTCCGGCACGCCGCCGAGCCAGCCGCCGAGGTTCCGGCGCAACGCGTCGTCGAACACGACGTCGCCGGAGTACGACTCGCGCGTCACCCTGACCTGGCAGCCCTCTTCCGCCGCCGCGGCCGACGCCGCGCGGCTGATCTCGGCGACCAGCCCCGGCGTGCCCTCGCCGGGCACCCGCGCGTCGAGCCACAGGTCCACTGTGGACGCGATGACGTTGGTGCCGCCGGGCGTCGGCACGAGCCGGCCGACGGTCGCGCGCGCGTCCGGCACGCCCGAGGCCAGCCGACGGACGGCGGTGACCGTCGCGGCGGCGGGCAGCATCGGATCCGCGCGGTCGGCCAGCAGCGTCGCGCCGGCGTGGTTTCCCTGTCCCTCGAAGGAGAACCGCCACCGGCCGTGCGCGATCACGGTGCTGCCGACGGCCACCGGCGCGCCGAGGTCGATCAGCCCGCGGCCCTGCTCGACGTGCAGTTCGAGGAACCGCCCGATCCGGTCGAGACGCTCTTCGTCCGGCCCCATCCGCGCCGGGTCGATCCCGGCCTTCTTGGCCGCTTCGGCGAACGTGACGCCGTCGGCGTCGCGCAGGCCACGCGCCTTGTCGGCGTCGATGGTGCCGGTGAGCAGCCGCGAGCCGAGGCACGGGACGCCGAACCGGCCGCCCTCTTCTTCGGCGAACACGACGACGGCGAGCGGCTTGCGCGGCCGGAACCCCTGGGCCCGCAGGGTTTCCACGGCGGAGAGAGCGCTCGCGACCCCGAGCGGGCCGTCGAACGCCCCGCCGCCGGGCACCGAGTCGAGGTGGCTGCCGGTGACGACGGCGTTGCGCCCCGGCGGTCCCCACCAGGCCCAGATGTTGCCGTTGCGGTCGGTCTCGACGTCCAGCTCGAGCCCGAGCGCACGGTCGACGAACCATTCACGCAGGTCGTGCTCGGGCGCGTCGAAGGCGTGGCGGGAGTACCCGCCGCGCTTCGGGTCGCGTCCGACGTCGGCGATTTCTTCCAGATAACCAGCTGTGTTCATGCCACCTCCGCGGGAAAGAGTACGTCGGCGGTGGTCACGCATCCTCCTGCATCGGCACCCGCACGCCCCGCTCGTCGGCGACGTCGGCCGCGCGATCGTAACCGGCGTCGACGTGCCGGATGACGCCCATTCCCGGGTCGTTGGTGAGCACGCGCTCCAGCTTCTGCGCGGCCAGAGCCGTCCCGTCGGCCACGCTGACCTGGCCGGCGTGGATCGAGCGGCCCATGCCGACGCCGCCACCGTGGTGGATCGACACCCAGCTGGCGCCCGAAGACGTGTTGACCAGCGCGTTCAGCAGCGGCCAGTCGGCGATCGCGTCGGAGCCGTCGGCCATGCCCTCGGTCTCGCGGTACGGCGAGGCGACGCTGCCGGAGTCGAGGTGGTCACGGCCGATGACGACCGGCGCCTTCAGCTCGCCGCTGGCGACCATCTCGTTGAACCGCAGGCCGGCCAGGTGCCGCTCGCCGTAACCGAGCCAGCAGATCCGCGCCGGCAGGCCCTGGAACGCCACGCGCTCGCCGGCCAGCTTGATCCAGCGCGCGAGGGATTCGTTCTCCGGGAAGAGTTCCAGCATCGCGCGGTCGGTCGCCGCGATGTCCTCGGGGTCACCGGACAGGGCCGCCCAGCGGAACGGGCCGTTGCCCTCGCAGAACAGCGGGCGGATGTAGGCGGGCACGAACCCGGGGAAGTCGAACGCACGCTCGCAGCCGCCGAGCTTCGCCTCACCGCGCAGCGAGTTGCCGTAGTCAAAGACCTCCACACCCTTGTCGAGGAAGCCCAGCATGGCCTCGACGTGCTCGGCCATCGACTCGCGCGCGCGGTCGGTGAACTCGTCGGGCTTCTTGGCCGCGTAGTCGTGCCAGTCGGCGACGTCGACACCCTTGGGCAGGTACGACAGCGGGTCGTGCGCGGACGTCTGGTCGGTGACGATGTCGACCTCGACGCCGCGGCGGAGCAGCTCCGGCAGCACGTCGGCGGCGTTGCCGACGACACCCACCGACAGCGCGCGCTTCTCCTGCTTCGCCTTGGTGACGCGGGAAATCGCGTCGTCGAGGTCGTCGGCGACCTCGTCCAGGTAGCGCGTCTCGACGCGGCGGTGCGCGCGCTGCGGGTCGCACTCGATGACCAGCGCGACACCGTCGTTCATGGTCACGGCGAGCGGCTGCGCGCCGCCCATGCCACCGAGGCCGGCGGTCACCGTCAAAGTTCCGCGCAGCGAGCCGCCGAACTTCTTCTTCGCGACGGCGGCGAACGTCTCGTAGGTGCCCTGGAGGATGCCCTGGGTGCCGATGTAGATCCACGAACCGGCCGTCATCTGGCCGTACATCGTGAGGCCCTGCTGCTCGAGGCGGCGGAACTCGGGCCAGGTGGCCCAGTCGCCGACCAGGTTCGAGTTCGCGATGAGCACGCGCGGCGCCCACTCGTGGGTGCGGAACACCCCGACCGGCTTGCCGGACTGCACGAGCAGCGTCTCGTCGACGTCCAAAGTGGTCAGTTCGCGGGTGATGGCGTCGAAGCTGGCCCAGTTGCGGGCGGCCTTGCCGGTACCGCCGTAGACGACCAGGTCCTCGGGCCGCTCGGCGACGTCGGGGTCGAGGTTGTTGTGGAACATCCGCAGCGCGGCTTCGGTCTGCCACGACTTCGCGGTGAGCTGGGTGCCGCGGGCGGCACGGACGACACGGGACATGCTCAGACCTCCAGGTAAGCGGTCGTGAGTGTTTAGGGCGGTTAGAACCGCCCTAAACACTCACGAGAGCGGCGGCGTCGAGGACGGCGCCGGAGCGGACGAGTTCTTCGGCGGCCGCGATCTCGGGCGCCAGGTGCCGGTCGGGGCCGGGGCCCTCGACCTTGGTGCGGAGCAGGTCCCGGACGCGGCCGGTGACCGGTGACGGCTCGAGCGGCGCCCGGAAGTCGAGCGCCCGGGCCGCCGTCAGCAGCTCGATGGCGAGCACGGTCGTCAGGCCGTCGACGGCCTTGCGCAGCTTCCGCGCGGCCGACCAGCCCATGGAGACGTGGTCCTCCTGCATGGCGCTGCTCGGGATGGAGTCCACGGACGCCGGCACGGCGAGCCGCTTCAGCTCACTGACGATGGCGGCCTGCGTGTACTGCGCGATCATGTGCCCGGAGTCGACGCCGGGGTCGTAGGCGAGGAACGGCGGCAGGCCGTGCGAGCGCGCCTTGTCGAGCATCCGGTCGGTGCGGCGCTCGGCGATGCTGGCCAGGTCGGCGATCGGGATGGCGAGGAAGTCCAGCACGTACGCGACGGGCGCGCCGTGGAAGTTGCCGTTGGACTCGACCCGGCCGTCGGCCAGCACGACGGGATTGTCCACCGCGGACGCGAGTTCGCGTTCGGCGACGAGTTCGGCGTGCGCGAGGCTGTCGCGCGCGGCGCCGTGGACCTGCGGGGCGCAGCGCAGCGAATACGCGTCCTGGACGCGGTTGCAGTCCGGGCCGCGGTGGCTCTCGACGATCTTCGAGCCCTGCAGCGCGTCCCACATCCGCGCGGCGCTGAGGGCCTGACCGGGGTGCGGCCGCAGCGACTGCAGATCGGCGGCGAACGCGCGGTCGGTGCCCAGCAGCGCCTCGACGCTCATCGCGGCGGTGAGGTCCGCGATGTCGAACAGCCGGTGCAGGTCGGCGGCGGCGAGCAGCAGCATGCCGAGCATGCCGTCGGTGCCGTTGGTGAGGGCGAGGCCCTCCTTCTCGGCGAGGACGACCGGCTCGATCCCGGCGTGCTTCAGCGCTTCTCCTGCGCTCATGACCTCGCCGCGGTACTCGACGTCGCCCTCCCCCATCAGCGCCAGCGCGACGGCCGCCAAAGGCGCGAGGTCGCCGGAGCAACCGAGGGACCCGTACTCGTGGACGATCGGCGTGATCCCGGCGTTGAGCAGGGCCGCAAGCGTTTGCGCGGTGCCCGGGCGGACGCCGGTGTAGCCGCTGGCGAGGGTCCGCAGCCGCAGCAGCATCAGCCCGCGGACGACCTCGGTCTCGACGGCGGGCCCGGCGCCGGCGGCGTGCGAGCGGATCAGGCTGCGCTGCAGCGCGGTCCGGCTCTCGACGGGGATGTGGCGGGTGGCCAGCGCGCCGAATCCGGTCGAGACGCCGTACGTCGGTGAGACGGCGTGGGCGAGGTCTTCGATGTGCTGGCGGGTCGCGGCGAGGTTCTTCTCGGCCGCGTCCGTGAGCCCGACGGGCGCGTGGCCGCGGACGACGTCGACGACCTGGGCGGCGGTCATGGGTTCCGCACCCAGGAGCACTTTTTCCGGCATGGGCCCATTGGACACGGCGCTTCCCGCTGGTGGGATGCCCCACCGAGTGGTTTCGTCTGGGATCCCAGACATTAGGCTGGGGTCATGGGCGAGAGCAGCGAGGTCCCGGCGCTGCGCCGCGGGCTGGCGGTGCTGCGGCTGCTGGCGACGCGCCCCGGCCCGGTCACGGCGTCGGCGATCGCCCGCGAAGCCGGCCTCCCCCGCTCGACGACGTACCACCTGCTCAGCGAACTCGAAGCCGCCGGTTTTGTCGTGCACCTGCCCGCGGAACGCCGCTACGGCCTGGGCATCGCGGCGTTCGAGCTGGGCTCGGCGTACCTGCGCCACGACCCCCTGGAACGGCTGGCCGGCCCGTTGCTGCGCAAGCTCGTCGACCGCGCCGGCCACACGGCCCACCTCGGCGTCCTGCACGGCAACGAGTCGCTGTACCTGATCAAGGAACGCCCGGCCCGCCCGGAAACGCTGGTGACGGAGGTCGGCGTCCGGCTCCCGGCCCAGCTGACGGCATCAGGCCGCGCAATCCTCCGGCACCTGCCCGCTCCGCACGTCCGGGCGCTGTTCCCGTCGGCTTCGACGTTCGTCCTCCGCACCGGCCGCGGCCCGAGCACCCTGGCCGAGCTGCGCCGCACGCTCACCGCGGAACGCCGGCTGGGCTGGTCGATCGAAGACGGCCACGTCACGGATGGTTTCGCCTCGGTGGCCTGCCCGGTCTTCGACCACGGCGCCCGCCCGCTGGCCGCGATCAGCGTGACCTTGCGCCACCACTGCACGTCAGAGCCGTGCGAAGAGACGTGGCCGGCGCTGGCGGCGGAGGTAGCGGCCACGGCAGCCGAACTGACCACCCGCATCGGCGGCCACCCGGGTTAGCCATCGAGCGCTCCGGCCGCGTCCCGGATGCCGGCGCCCATCGCCAGCATCAGCTCCGGAGCCCGGACTGCTCGCGCGTCGTTGGCCAGCCTGCCCAGCACGTCGTCGTCCTCGACGATCCGGAGCAGCACCTGCACTCCTTCGTCGTCGAGCAGCCCGGGCAACTGCGAGCCCAGGAGCCAGGCGCCCGCGAGCTCGTGATCGAAACCGAATCGGCCGAGCAGGTCCACGTACTCGTCGTACAGAAGATCGAAGTACGTCCCTGATGAGTACCAGGAGATCATCGTGGCGAGGTCGATCGCGTCGCGAGTGGTGAGAACCCGGCGATCCCACCAGGTCAGCAGCTTGAGCAAGGCCAGCGCGGGCACAGCGGGAACCCGGACGGTGAGCCCGCTGGGCAGGAGAACGGACTCAGCTGACGCCACCGCCTAGCGCATGCCGCGGACGTTCATCCGATGGTCGTCGGGCCAGAGGATGGTGCGGTCCGGTTGTTCGATGCCGCCGTAGGGCAGCACGTCGACTTCGATCCCGTCGACGAGGAACGAATGCTCACTGCGGCCGTGCTTTTCGAGCTTGCCGGCGAGCCGTCGGAAATCGTCCCAGCTGCTGACCTCGGCAGCGATGTCGACGTCCCGGGTGGCCCGCTCGGTGACCGTCCGATCAATCCCAGCGACAGGATCGTGCGCGCCGTCGCGCCGACCACCAGGTAGTCCACTCCGGCCGCTCGGGCCGCGGCGTCCACCTGGGTCAGCGCCCGGGTGGCCAGGAGGATTTCAGGATCGGCCGAGGCGGATAAGTCGATCATCACTGGTTCGGATCCGGTCTCCGTGTTCGCGCTGGCGGGGATCTCCCGAAGCCAGCAGGTCGGCGTAGATCAGTGGGGATGGCACCGTCCAAGCATCGGGTTCGGGCCTGTGCCAGAACCGTTCCCGGATGTGGACGTTGCCCCGGTCCTCGGCCCGGACCAGGCGGTGCCGGCCGATGAACCGGGCCGGGAGCTGTTCGGCGTAAAGCGTGAGGGAGGCGGGCCGCAGGTGCGGGTCGATGAGGCCGGCCCCGGCCTCTCCCCCCACCTGGATCCCCAGCGAACGCATCTCGGATTCCGAGTCCGGCCACCACGAGAGGTCGTCCACGGAAAACTCTCCAAGAGCGAGCGCGGCGTGCAGGTTGATCGAATATGCCTCCGACCAGTGGTCGAGCAACTCCCCACCGCGGGCCAGCCTGCGGCCTTCCGCCCCCGTGTAGAGGTAACCGGCCCCGGTGAGCTCGTCGATCACCGCCTTGACGGTTCCCAGCGAGGCTCCGCTCGCTCCGGCCAGCACCCGGTACGGCTGGGCCGCCATGTCCGGCCAGCTGAGGAGGACGAACACCACCCGCAGACCCGCCCGGCCGAAAGCACCGGCCCCGCTCGGCGAAGTTCTCGAACGCGGGACCGCCGGATTGCGACGTCCCCGGACATCGACGAGGACGTCGTCCCAGGCGAGGTGGGCGTTGCCCGCGGTGTCCACGTAGTCGATCCCCAAGGCACGCAGCCGCTCGGCGACCGGTTCGCTGATGTAGGTCGTGACCAGCAACGCCGGGAACCGCGTGGACAGGTTGAGGCTGGTGGCCAGCTCAGGCGTCAGCCGGGGCTTGATCTCGACCCCGTAGGTCCGGGTGACCCCCGACCCCGCCGTGAGCCGCAGCACGGCGTCGACCCGGTGCCTCTCCGCGGATTCGGCGTGTTCCACGGCGAGCACCTCACCGCGGAGCCCGAGCTCGCCCAGCCGCTCGACTGCCACACCGGCCAAGCTTTTCGCGTTCAACGAGCGAGCATGTTCATTTGAATTGAACATGCTCCTATTCTGAACACTCTTCCGCTTCTCCGCAACCCGCCGGGCTGACCTCCACCCGGCGGGCACCCGGCTGGTGCGATCGGGGCAACTGTCACCGAACGCCTCGATTCCGCTCCGCTGGGTGATTACCTTTGGTGCGCAAGAGACACCGGTCGTGGGGGCACGAGGGGAACCGGCGGATGGACGACGTCGTGGCAGCGTGGCAGCCGGGGCACCGATGGTGACCCGGGTGGGCTTCGGCGCGGTCCTGGCCGTCGCCGAGTTCCGGGCGATGTGGGCCGCCGAGCTGCTGTCGATCTGCGGTGACCAGCTCGCCCGCGTCGCGCTCGCCGTCCTGGTGTTCCAGCGGACCGATTCGGCCGCGCTGACCGGCCTGACCTACGCCCTCACCTACGTCCCGTCGCTGCTCGGCGGGGTCCTGCTGGCCGGCGCGGGCGACCGGTGGCCGCGCCGCGACGTGATGATCGGGTCCGACCTGGCGCGGGCCGCGCTGGTCGCCGTCATCGCGATCCCCGGCGTCCCACTGTGGGTCCTGTGCGTGCTCGTCGCGGTGATGACGGCGCTCGGCGGGCCGTTCAAGGCGGCGCAGCAGGCGCTGCTGCCGTCCGTCCTCGAAGGCGAGCGCTACCTCGTCGGGATGGCCCTGCGGAACGTCACGATCCAGGGCGCCCAGCTGGCCGGGTTCGCCGGCGGCGGCCTGCTGATCGCGGCCCTCGCCCCGACGGCGGCGCTGGCTCTGGACGCCGTGACGTTCCTGCTCTCGGCCGCGCTGCTGGCCTCCGGCGTGCGACGGCGGCCGGCCGTGGCCGCCCCGACGACGACCGGCGGTCGTGCCTGGCTGGCGTCGACGACGGCCGGCGCCCGGCTGATCCGGCGCGATCCGGCGCTGCGGACGCTGGTCGCGCTCAACTGGCTGGCCGGCTTCTACATCGTCCCGGAGGCGCTGGCCGCGCCGTACGCGGCCGGCATCGGCGCGGGCGCGACGCTGGTCGGGCTGATCATGGCCGCGGACCCGGCGGGCAGCGTGCTCGGCGGGTTCGTCTTCGGCAAGTGGATCCCGGAAGCGACGCAGGTCCGTGTGCTCGGCTGGCTGGGCATCGCGGCCGGGCTGCCGCTGATCGTGTTCGTCGTCCGGCCGGGGCTCGTGCCGGCGGTGCTGCTGCTGGCCGCGTCCGGGCTACTGGCGACCGGCTACAACATCCAGGGCACGGTCTCGTTCATGCGGCGGGTGCCGGACGAGCACCGCGCGCGGTGCGCCGGCGTGAACTCCGCGGGCCTGATCACCGTGCAAGGGGTGGGCGCGGCGGCCGCCGGCGTGCTGGCCGACGTGCTGAGCCCGGCGCACACCATCGCGGTGGCCGGCGCGGCGGGGGCCGCCGTGGCCGTGCCGATCGCGCGTGCGTGGCGCCGGGTCAGACTGCTGGACTCGGAGGGAGAGCGATGACATCAGTTGTCGCGACCGCACATGGCGCGCCTCCTTTCGCCGGCTCGACCCGTGCCGCCTGCGTCACCGGGCGGACACCATGAGTATGCGGAGCGGCGGTGGAGCATCGCGCGTTGTGCCACGCTTTCGTGACGTCTTCGTCTCGCCACGGCGCTGGGCACTGTGGCGGCAAGGCCTGCGGGTGACCACGTATTGCCTGGTCAGCGAGGCCATCGCGGTGGTGCTGACAGTGAAGCCGTCGCCCATCGAAGTCGATCGGCGGACGCTGGCGATCCTCGGCGTCCTGCTGGCGCTCGGCGTGCTGCAGTCGGAGACGGGACGCCGTGTCGAGCGGATCCGCCGCCGCGTCTCGGGCACGCCGCACATCAACATGACGTCGGTCTGGACGTTCGCCGGTGTGCTGCTGCTCCCGCCGGCGCTGCTCGCGGTGCTGGTCGGCGGCCTGTACCTGCACCTGGCGATGCGCAGCTGGTACCGCCTGCAGCGCGTCCCGGCGTCCCGGACGATCAGCAACGCGGCGATCATCCTGCTGTCCTGCTACGCGGCCCAAGGCGTCCTGCGCCTGGCGGGCTTCGACGACGTCCGCGCGGCGCTGGCCCACCCGTGGCCCGGCACGTTCGCGGTAGCAGGAGCCGGCGCGACGTTCTTCGTGGTCAACGCCCTGCTGGTGCTGCCCGCGCGAAGGGAGATCGGCCGTACCCCGGAAGCCCTGTTCGGCACGTGGTCCGACAACGGCCTGGAGGTGGCGACGCTGTGCCTGGGCGCGTTGAACGCGCTGGCGATCACGCTGTTGCCGGGCTTGGTGGTGCTGGTCCTGCCGCCGCTGTTGTTGCTGCACCGCACGGTCCTGGTCAAGCAACTGGAGGTGGCCGCCCACCGGGACGACAAGACGGGTCTGTACAACACGAGCGGCTGGCACGCCCAGGCCGAGCGCACGCTGGCCGGCGCGGCCCGGCAGGGCGGCACGTTCGGTCTGCTGATGCTGGACCTGGACCACTTCAAGCAGGTCAACGACACCTATGGCCATCTGGCCGGTGACGCGGTGCTCCGAGCGGTGGCCGAGGCGATCATCGCGGCGGTCCGTGGCCGCGGCGACGCGGTGGGCCGGTTCGGCGGTGAGGAGTTCGTGGTCCTGTTGCCGGGAATCGCCCACCCGGACATCAGCGCGGTGGCGGAGCGGATCCGCCGGGCGATCAGTGCGCTGAGTGTCCCGGTGGGGCAGCTGCAGGTGACGGGCCTGTCAGTCTCGATAGGCATCGCGGCCTACCCGAGCGCAGGTACGGCGCTGCAAAGACTCCTGGACGCCGCGGACACCGCTCTCTACCACGCGAAAGCCACGGGCAGGAACAAGGTGGTCCACGTAGCGGACCTGGTCTAGCAGGGGTTATGAGGCCCGGACGAAGCGACGTCGCCCGGAAGAGGCATCGAGCCCCAGCATGGCGAGCAGTTCGGCACACTCGGTGACGTCCGAGGAGTGCCCGGCAACGGTGATGACGGCTTTGTCGTTCTGCTCGGCAAGCCGTTCGGCTTCCTCAGCCCGGATAACACCCATCCGGCTGTCTTCGTCGTTGGCGGTGGAGCTGCCATTGGATCGGGCCCAGGTCATCTGGCACCTACTTCCGGCACGGGCATCCCCGGCCGAGACCGACCGGAACCCACAACCATTCGTCGACCCACAGCATGACATCCCGAGTGAAATCACCCACAAGGAGGTCCCCCACAGCACCCTCAGTGAACACCCCAACACGACAACCTGAGCCCCACCCAGCCACCCGGACGAGACCCAAACCCCCCACTAGAACCAAAGCAAACACCCACACACGCCCCGCACCCAAAAGCACCCCAAGACCCCCACAAAGCAAGCCAGCCAAACAAACGCCCAGCAAACCAGCCCCAGCAAACCAGCCCCGGCACACCAAGCCCCCACAAGCCAGACAGGCAACCAAGACCCCAGCAAAGCCAGACAGGTGCACCAAGACCCCCAGCACAGCTAGACAGGTGCACCCACACCCCCAGCGAAACCAGACAGGTGCACCAAGGCCCCCAGCGAAACCAGACGGGTACACCAACACGCCCAGCGGAGCCAGACAGGCACACCCACACACCCAGCGCAGCCAGACAGGTGCACCAACACGCCCGAGTCAGCCACGGGAGCAGGGGCAAGGGGCGGCAGCCCCAGGGGGGGTCCAGGGGGCGGAGCCCCTTGGCGGGGGTCTGGGGGTCCGACCCCCAGAGACAATGGACGAAACCGAAGAGAAGGCCCAAGCTCCGAAGGAGCGAGGGCCTTCTCGAAGGTGGAGGTGCCGGGAATTGAACCCGGGTCCTCTGGCGTATCGACAGGACTTCTCCGTGCGCAGTCCGCTTCGTCTCTACTCGGCCCCTTCAATCACGCGAACAAGCTGAAGTGACGGGCCCAGCCACTGTTTGCTTCACGGCAGGTCCCCGTGGCCGGGACTGCCGCTGAGCCTCCTAGCTGATGCCGGTACCCGGGTCGGAGGCACACCCGGGCCGACAGAGACGCACTCGCTCAGGCGGCGAGGGCGTACTCGCGCTGATTGGAATCGGCGCTTATTCGATTGCGATGACGCTTACGGTGGTCTCTCGCCTGCACCGGCACGCTTCTCCTGGCTCAACGTCCAAAGTCGAAACCGTTCACCCCCTTGGTGGGACACAACCCGTACAGCATAACGCGTGGCGCCAGCCCTTTAGTCCAGGGCGGGGTAGGGCCAGCCCTACCGGCGGGATGCCCGCGCGCACCATGTCGGCCGGCGGTCCGGCGAACGATGCTTGGGGGCATCGTGGGACTGAAGGGAGCCAGGTCATGGCTAGCGAGAGGCGGGATCCGCCGTTCGGCGGTTCGGTGGTTTTCCTGCTGATGAACCTGCCGTTGGGGGTGGCGGCGTTCACGGTCTTGACGTCGTTGACGGCGGCCGGGCTGGGGACGGTCGTGGTGTGGGTGGGGGTTCCGCTGCTGGCGTTGCTGGTGCTGGGGATCCGCGGCGCGGCGCGGATGGAGCGGGCGCGGGTCTACGCGTTGCTGGACCGGTACATAGATCTGCCGTACCTGCCGTTGCCGGCGGGGAAGCAGAGCCTGCGCTGGAAGGCGCGGCTGAAGGATCTGTCGACGTGGCGGGACCTGCTGTACTTCTTCGTGTTGTTCCCGCTCGGGCTGATCGAGTTCACGCTGGTGACGGCGTTCTGGTCGACGAGCCTGGCGCTGGCGGGGCTGCCGGTCTACTTCCGGTGGCTGCCGGGTGGCGCGTACTACTTCCCGTCGGACGACGTGCGGTGGTTGACCGTGGACTCGACGGTGGACGCGCTACCGTGGGCGGCGCTGGGGGTGTTGTTCATCGCGTTGTCCGTGGCGCTGACCAAGGCGCTGGCGGGGACGCACGCCCGGCTCGCGAACGCGCTGCTCGGCCCGACCGTCGCCCAGCGCCGTCGGATGGAGCGCTGGTGGGAAGAAGCCGAAGAGAAGCACCTGGTGGCGGGATGACGCCGGAGCAACGCCAGCTCGAGCACCCGCGGCCGCACCCGGCTCGCACGATCGGGTACATGCTCCTGAGCTTCGTCTTCCGGCTGCTGCAGTTCGTGCTGATCGTCACGGGGATCTCGGTGGGGGTCGGCACGGCGGTGGTGTGGGTCGGGTTCCCGATCCTGCTGGCGACGACGAGCTTCATCCGCTGGTCGGCGGATCGGGAGCGGGGCTGGGCCGGGCGGATGCTGCGGGTGCCGTTGCCGCCGGTGGAGCGGCGGGCCTACGGCGACGAGCCGGTGCTGCGGCGGTGGCTGATCCGGTTGAGCGACCCGACGACGTGGCGGGACCTGGCGTACCTGATGGCGGCGTTCCCGCTGGCGTGCGCGGAGTTCGCGATCGCGATCGCGTCGATCGTGCTGCTGCCGATGGCGATCTGGGTGACGCCGTGGCTGGGCTGGCTGCACGGGGAGCTGGCGATCGCGTTGCTGGGCCCGAACCGCACGAAGCGGCTGGAGCAGAAGGCCGAGCGGCTGCAGGCTTCGCGGGCGCGGGGTGTGGACGCGGCCGAGGCGGAGCGCCGGCGCATCGAGCGTGACCTGCACGACGGCGCGCAGCAGCGGCTGGTGGCCGTCGCGATGAGCCTGGGGCGGGCGAAGTCGAAGTTCGACCACGATCCCGAGGCCGTCCGCGAGCTGATCGACGAGGCGCATTCGGACGCGAAGCTCGCGGTGTCGGAGCTGCGTGACCTGGCCCGCGGGATCTACCCGGCGGTGCTGGGCGACCGCGGCCTGGACGCGGCGCTGTCGGCTCAGGCGGCGAAGTCGCCGATCCCGGTGGACGTCACGGTGAACGTGGACCCGCGGCCGCCGGCGGCGGTGGAGACGACGGCGTACTTCATCGTCGGCGAGACGCTGACGAACATCGCGAAGCACTCCGGCGCGAAGGAGGCCGAGGTGAAGGTGTGGCGCGACGACGCGCACGTCGTCGTCGAGATCACCGACAACGGCCACGGCGGCGCCGAGATGCGGCCCGGCGGCGGTCTGGCCGGCCTGGCCGACCGCGCCGCGACGATCGACGGTGTGATCACCGTGGTGAGCCCGGTCGGCGGGCCGACCGTAATCCGGGCTGACCTCCCCTGCGAATGGTGAATAGGCTGGGCCCCGATCATCGGAGAACCTGGGGGCCGGATGCGGGTAGTGATCGCCGAGGACGCCGTGCTGCTGCGGGCCGGGGTCACCCGCCTGCTCGCCGACGAAGGCATCGAGACGGTGGCGGCCGTCGACAACGGGGACGAGCTGCTGGGCGCGGTCCTGGAACACCGCCCTGACCTGGCGATAGTCGACGTCCGCATGCCCCCGACGTTCACCGACGAGGGCCTGCGCGCCGCCCTCGCGGCCCGCAAGGAGGTGCCGGGGCTCCCGGTGCTGGTGCTCTCGCAGTACGTCGAGGAGTCGTACGCGGTCGAGCTGCTCTCAGGTGGCGCCGGCGGCGTCGGCTACCTGCTGAAGGAGCGCGTGGCGGACGTCGCGGACTTCCTCGACGCGGTCCGCCGGGTGGCGAACGGCGGCACGGCGATCGACCCGGACGTAATCGCCCAGCTGATGGCCCGCGGCCGCCGCAACCCACTGGACGCCCTGACCGCGCGCGAGTCCGAGGTGCTGGGCCTGATGGCCCAGGGCCTGTCGAACACGGCGATCGCCAACTCTCTGGTGGTCTCGCACGGCGCGGTGGAGAAGCACATCGGCAACATCTTCGCGAAACTCGGCCTGGAGGCGAGCGCGGAGGAACACCGTCGCGTCCGTGCGGTCCTCACCTATCTCGGCCGGTGAGCGGACGCTCGGTGACCGAAAGCCCCGTAAGGTGGACGCTGGGTCACCCGTTCTGGCGGCGGCGTCCTCGAGTCCCCTCACCTACCATGAGCGGACCCGACGGAGAGAGGAGAGCGCGGATGTCCGACCAAGCCCGCTGCGTCCGCTTCTTCGGTGGACCGCTCGACGGCCGGGTCCAGGAGCTGGGCGACAACGAGCCCGGCGCCGTCATCCGGCACATCCACCTCCACGCCGGCCCGAAGATCGAGACGCGTTACGAGCTCGGCCTCACCGAGGACGGCTGGGAGTACCGCGTCGCCGCGTCGTCGCGCAGTGAGGCCGAACCCGACGGCATCCGGGAGTCCTGAGCCGTCCGGCGGTAGGGAGAACCCCCGGAGGACGCGGGGGTGAACAGGACCCCCAAGAGGGCGGTCAGCACCGCTGTTCCGGCAGGTCGAAGCGACCAGGCTCTACCGCATGCAGACAAGCCAGGGGGTCGCGCGAGGCGGCCGGGACAGGTTCCTCGACGTCGTCCGGGCGGGGGCCATCCTCGCCGTCATCGCCCAGCACTGGGTCATGCCGGTGCTCTCCTACTCCGACGGCAACCTCGCCACCGGCAACGCGCTGGCGACGCCGGGCTGGTGGGTCGTCACCTGGCTGTCGCAGGTGATGCCGCTGGTCTTCTTCGCCGGGGGCGCCGCCAACCTCATCTCGCTGCGTCGCGCCGAGTCGCCGCGCACGTGGCTCGCCGCGCGGGTCCGGCGGCTGATGGTGCCGGTGCTGCCGCTGCTGGCCGTCTGGCTGGTCGTGCCGGACTTCCTGCGCGGCCTGGGCATCCCGCCGCAGCCGTTGCAGGTCGCCAGTGCGATCGCCGCGCAACTGCTGTGGTTCCTCGCGGTGTACGTCCTGGTCGTGCTGCTCACGCCGGTGATGGTCGCCGCGCACCGCCGCTGGGGCCTGAAGGTGCCGCTGGTGATGGGGGTGGCCGGCGTGCTCGTCGACGTCGCGCGCTTCAACGACCTCGGCTACATCGGTTACGCCAACGCGATCTTCGTCTGGGTCGCGGTGCACCAGCTGGGCTTCCACTACGTCGAAGGCCGCCTCGGTTCGCTGACCCGCCGCGGCGCGCTGGCACTGTCGGGCGCCGGCTTCGGCATCACGGCGCTGCTGGTGGCGTTCGGCCCGTACCCGGCCAGCATGATCGGCATGCCGGGTGCGCCGGTGTCGAACATGAGCCCGCCGACCGTGCTGCTCGCTTTCCTCGCCGTCGGCCAGATCGGCTTGCTGCTCGCCTTCCGCCCGCAGCTCAACGCGCTTGCGGAGCGGCCTGGCATCGGGAACGTCCTCGGCTGGCTCGGCGCGCGGTTCATGAGCGTCTACCTGTGGCACATGCCGGCGCTGATCGTGGTGGCGGGCGTGACGGTGTACGGCCTCGGTTACGAGACCCCGGCGCCGGGGACGCTGCTCTGGCTGGTCATGGCGCCCGCGTGGTTCGCGGTGTGCGGCCTGGTCCTGCTGGGCCTGCTGCGGCTGTTCGCCCACTTCGAGATCCAGCGCGACACCTTCGCGGTGACGGCGAAGCTGCCGCAGCTGATCGTGGCCGGGCTGATGGTCTCCGGTGGCCTGCTCGGCCTCGCCGCCCACGGTTTCGCCCCGCTGTCTGAGGGCATCGTGCACGGCCCGGTGCCGTGGGTGCTCCTCGCGACGGCCGGCTTCCTCTTGGCGGGCAAGCACATCCCGGTGACGGACCTGGGCACCCGGCTGCTGGGCCGCGCGGTGACCGTCTCGGAACGGGCCACCGTCAGGCGTTGAGCAACCGCAGCGGGGTGTCGTGCAGGACGGCCCGCAGGAACGGCTCCCCCAGGCGATCGTCGGCCGCCCAGCCGGCGATCGCCTGCAGCTGTGTCGCGTAGGAGTACGGGATGTTCGGGAAGTCGGTACCCAGCACCACCCGGTCGGCGACGTCCGCGAGCCGCGACGTCCAGTCCGCCGGCAGCGGCGACATCGCCTCGGCGAACGGCACTCCGACCATCGTGGTGTCGAGGTGCACCCGCGGGTACTTGGCGAGCAGGTCGAACGCGGCGCCGAACTCCGGCATCGCCGAGTGCGCGAGCACCGCCGTCAGCCGCGGATGGCGCGCCAGCACCTCTTCGAACACCCGCAACCCGGTGAAGTCGCCCCGCAACGGTCCGTGTCCACAGTGGACGACCACGGGCACGCCCGCGTCGGCGAGCGAACCCCACACCGGCGTCAGGTGCTCGTCACGCGGGTCGTACGCACCGACCTGGACGTGCGCCTTGAACACCTTCGCACCCGCCCGCAGCGCACTGTCCACACCGGACCCCGCGCCCGGCTCCGGGTAGAACGTGCCGGTCGGCACGGCGTCCGGGACCCGCGCCGCGAACTCGAGCGCCCACTCCGTCAGCCACTGCGCCATGCCCGGCTTGTGCGGGTAGACCAGCGGCGCGAACCGCCGGACTCCCAGCGTCTTCAGGGTGGCGATCCGGTCCTGCTCGTCGGTGCGGTAGTGCACCGGCCACTCGGTGCCGTAGTGCGTCGTGGCCCGGTCGAAGTACGCCCAGACCTTGTCCATCACCGGTTTCGGCAGGAAGTGGACGTGCAGGTCGACCAAGCCCGGCAGGCCCAGCGACGACGTCCAGCGGGCGACGTCGGCGTCGTCGGCGGGCCCGGCCGTCACTCCGTGAACCGGCCCTTCAGGGCGCGGCCCATGGCCTTGCTGATGTCCCGCTCCGCGTCGCGCTTGGCGAGCGTCTGCCGCTTGTCGTAGGCCTTCTTGCCCTTGGCCAGAGCGATCTCGACCTTGACCTTGCCGTCCTTGAAGTACATCGACAGCGGCACCAGCGAGAGCCCGCTCTCCTTGGTCTTGCCGATGAGCTTCTCGATCTCGCGGCGGTGCAGCAGCAGCTTCCGGGTCCGTCGCGGGGTGTGGTTGGTCCACGTGCCCTGCGTGTACTCCGGGATGTGCACGTTGCGCAGCCAGACTTCGCCGTCGTCGACGGTCGCGAACGCGTCGGCCAGCGACGCCTTGCCCTCGCGCAGGCTCTTGACCTCGGTGCCGACGAGCACGAGACCGCACTCATAGGTGTCGAGGATGGAGTAATCGTGCCGCGCCTTGCGGTTCGACACGATCACCTTCTGGCCAAGTTCCTTGGGCATACGACCACTCTACGTGATTCTCCGGGCGGCAAGCAGCTGCTTTACGTCAGTGCCGGACGTACAGCCGCAGCGTCACGTAACCGGTGAGGGCGGAGATCAGCACGGACACCCCGAGCAGGATCGGCGCGACCGGGAACAGCAGTTCCAGCATGGTGATCTTCGGGAACACGTCGCCGGTGAACACCGAGTCCAGGAAGCCGGCCTTGGTGATGATCAGCATGATGATCCCGAGGATCGCGCCGACCGCGCCGGCGACCACCGCCTCCAGGAGGAACGGTAGCTGCGTGTACCACCGCGTCGCGCCGACGAGCCGCATGATGCCGACCTCCGTGCGCCGGGTGAACGCGGACACCTGGATCGTGTTGGCGATCAGCAGCAGGGCGGCGATCGCCATGATGAGCGCCGCGCCGAAGGCCATGTTCCGGACGCCGTTGAAGGCGTTGAACACGCGGTCGAGGAACTTCTTCTGGTCGTCGACCTTCCGCACGCCCGGCTTGGTGCTGTAGGCCTGCACGATCGACTCGCTGCGGTCCGGGTCCTTCAGCTTCACGTGCAGTGACGCGGGCAGCGACTCGGGGCCGGTGAGGGCGATCAGCTCGGGCTGGCTCTCGAAGATCTTCTTGAACCGGTCGAAGGCCTGGTCGCGGTTCTCGAACACGACCGACTCGACGCCGTCATTGCCCTGCAGGTCCGAGCGCAGCGACTCGCACAGCGACTGGGTGCAGTTCTTGTCGTTCGCGCTGATGTCGTCGGTGAGGTAGACCGAAACCTCGACGTCGGCGAGGAAGTTGGACTTCATCTTGTCGATCGTCCGCACGGCCAGCAGGCCGCCGCCGAGCATGGCGAGCGACACGGCCGTGGTCAGCATCATCGCGATGGTCATCGTGATGTTCCGGCGCAGGCCGGTGATTACCTCACTGAAGACGAAACTGGCGCGCATGTCGGGTGCAGGTCCTTGGGGTCGGGGGCGTGCGGGGGTGGGCGGTCAGCGGCCGATGCCGTAGACGCCGCGGGCGTCGTCGCGGACCACCCGGCCGAGCTGCAGCTCGACGACGCGGCGCCGCATGGAGTCGACGATGCCGTGGTCGTGGGTCGCCATCAGGACGGTCGTGCCGGTGCGGTTGATCCGCTCCAGCAGCAGCATGATGTCCTGGCTGGTGTCGGGGTCCAGGTTCCCGGTCGGTTCGTCGGCGAGCAGCACCAGCGGCCGGTTCACGAACGCGCGCGCGATCGCGACGCGCTGCTGCTCACCACCGGAGAGCTCGTTGGGCAGCCGGTCCGCCTTGCCGTCGAGGCCGACGAGCTCCAGCACCTCGGGGACGACCTTCTTGATGGTCGGGCCGGGCTTGCCGATGACCTCGAGGGCGAACGCGACGTTCTCCGCGACGGTCTTGTTGGCCAGCAGGCGGAAGTCCTGGAAGACGCAGCCGATGGTCTGCCGCAGGCGGGGGACCCGGCGGCGGGCCAGCTTGGCGACGTCGAAGTTGGACACCACCACGCGGCCCTTGCTGGGAGTCTCTTCGCGCAGCAGGAGCCGGAGAAAGGTCGACTTCCCCGATCCCGAAGGACCGATGAGGAAGACGAACTCACCCTTTTCGATGTCGACGGACACCCGCTCGAGCGCGGGCCGCGTCGAGGTCTTGTAGACCTTGGAAACCTCTTCGAGCCGGATCACGATTCGGCATACTACCCACCGGTCTCGTGAAGCCCCGGTTGCCTGTGCCACCCGGGTGGAGCAAGGGGCGTTTGCGCACGGTGAGCGGTCACACAACCACCCCTTGCACCGTTAAACGGCAGCGGACTGCTTCCGCCAGCGGATGCCGGCGTCGAGGAAGCCGTCGATCTCGCCGTCGAGCACCGCGGACGGGTTGCCGACCTCGAACTCGGTCCGCAGGTCCTTCACCATCTGGTACGGGTGCAGCACGTAGGAGCGCATCTGGTTGCCCCAGCTGGACCCGCCGTCCTTGAGAGCGTCCATCTCGGCGCGCTCTTCCTCCTTCTTCCGCAGCATCAGCCGGGCCTGGAGGACCTTCAGCGCGGCGGCCTTGTTCTGCAGCTGCGACTTCTCGTTCTGGCAGGAGACGACGATGCCGGTCGGCAGGTGCGTGATGCGCACCGCGGAGTCGGTCGTGTTGACGCTCTGGCCACCGGGGCCCGACGAGCGGTAGACGTCGACGCGGATGTCCTTCTCCGCGATGTCGACGTGGTCGACCTCTTCGACCTCGGGCAGCACCTCGACGTGCGCGAACGACGTCTGGCGGCGGCCCTGGTTGTCGAACGGCGAGATCCGGACGAGCCGGTGGGTGCCCTGCTCGACCGAGAGGGTGCCGTAGACGTAGGGGGCGGTCACCGTGAACGTCGCCGACTTGATGCCCGCCTCTTCGGCGTAGGAGATGTCGTAGACGTTGGTCGGGTAGCCGTGCCGCTCGGCCCAGCGCATGTACATGCGAAGCAGCATCTCGGCGAAGTCCGCGGCGTCGACGCCGCCGGCCTCGGAGCGGATGGTGACGACGGCGTTGCGGTCGTCGTACTCGCCGGAGAGCAGGGTGCGGACCTCGAGGCCGTCGATGGCCTTGCCGAGTTCGGTCAGCTCACCCTCGGCCTCGCCCATGCTGCCGGCGTCACCCTCGTCACCGGCGAGCTCGTACAGCACGCCCAGGTCGTCGAGCCGCTGGCGCAGGTCGCTGACCCGCCGCAGCTCGCTCTGCCGGTGGGAGAGCTGGCTGGTCACCTTCTGCGCCGCTTCGGGGTCGTCCCAGAGGTTGGGGCTCGAAGCCTGCTGCTCCAGGTCGGCCACCTGCGCGCGCAACGCGTCGAGGTCCATCACCGACTCGATCTGCGTCAGCTTGCCGGTCAGGTCCTTCAACGCCGCGTCGAACTCATCACTCACGTTTGTCGAGGTTACGGCAAAACCCACGACCGGTCGCGAGCACCGGTCGTGGGCGCGTGAACGTCAGGCCGACGGGATGGCGTCGAGCAGCTTCAGCGCGGCCTTGGCCTGCGCCTGGGCGAACTCGGCGACGGCCTTTTCGTAGGGCCCTTCGGCCGACTTGGTGGCTGTCTTCGCGTCGTCGAGCTGCTGGCCGTAGCTGGTGCGCGCCGACTCGAGCAGCGACCCGCGCTGCTTCGCGGTCAACGACCCGGCGTGCACGAGCCGCAGGATGAGCGGGCTGCGCAGGTGGTCGGGACCGGCCTCGGACGTCAGCCAGGCCTTGAAGGCCTTCTTGCCGGCGGCGGTGATCAGGTACTGCTGGCTGGAGCGCGGACCCTGCTTGCCGAGCCGGACGAGACCTTCCTTGGACAGCGCCGGGAGCTCCCGGTACACCTGGCTGCGGGTGACGCTGAAGAAGGCACCGAAGCGCTCACCGGCGCCCGCGACGAGCTGCCCGCCGGTGGCGGGACCGTCGTGGAGCAGACCGAGCAGGGCGGCGGCTGTTGCATTCAATTCGGACACGCCCTCTACATTCCCACTTATCGGCGCCTGTGTCCACAGTGGTCAGCAGATCTGTCCATTGTGGCTAGTGAGATCCCCTCGTTCGGCCCAATCCGCTCTGGTCCACAGTGGACCCCGGACACGCAGCGCAACCACGGTGGCCACACATTGGTCCGACCAGCCGCATGCGGACGGCCCTGACAACCACCAGGCAGGTGAGTTCGGCGGACGACCGTCCTCAGTTGGCCCACTGTGGACACGCACCGCAACCACGCGAAACCCGGCTTCATCCGACGGAATCCGCAGTCATTCGACAGTTTCGCGGAAAAGTCGGCGGCGAAAGTCGTACGAACATGACAAAAGAGGCGCGTTCCCGGTTTCCCGAGAACGCGCCTCCTGGTGGTAGCGGGGACAGGATTTGAACCTGCGACCTCTGGGTTATGAGCCCAGCGAGCTACCGAGCTGCTCCACCCCGCGCCGTTGTGGTACTTGAGAAAGATTACACGGGGTCGCCAAGGCCTTTACACGGGGGGTACCGAAACTCGCTGACCTGGGGTTATCCCGTTTTGAGCCAGCCACGGGCACCACCGAGGACGATCTCCAGGCCGTCGTCGAACCGCGCGTCGACGTCCGTGAGCACCGCGCCGCCCGGCGCCCCGCGGTAGCGCTCGTCCAGCTGCCCCGGCGTCGGGTAGACGGCCTGCTCTTCGATGGTGAAGCCGACGACGAAGCTGTAGACGGTGAAGAGCACCTGGTCGGCCCGCCGTCGGTCCAGGCCGGCGTTGACGCTCCGGCGGAACGGGTACTCCCCGACCAGGCCCAGGTCGCCGAGGTAGGTCCCGGCGAAGACCTTCCCGCCGTCGCGGTAGCCGAGCATCATCCGGCGCAGCGCCCGGGCGCGGTAGGCGACGGTCTCCCACTCCCCCAGCGGCTCCGGCGGCTCCCGGTCCGCGTCGGCGTACATCTGGGTCGCCATCTCGTCGAGCAGCTCCTGCTTGCTCTTCAGGTGCCAGTAGAGCGCCGGCGCCTTGACGCCGAGATCGGCGGCGATGAGCCGCAGCGTGAGCCCGTTCAGGCCCACCTCGTTGAGCAGCTTCAGCCCGGCGCGGGCGATGTCCCGCCTGGTCAGGGCCATGTTCGCGGTCTCCTCAGCTTCCCGGCTTGACAGTTTAACGATGTTAAGGGCATCCTCGGGACACGTCAATTTAACGTTGTTAAGGGGATTTCATGAACGAGCTGACGGCGGAGGTGGTCGTCGCCGGGGCGGGGCCGACCGGGCTGATGCTGGCGAACGAGCTGGCCCTGGCCGGGGTGGCCGTCGTGGTGCTGGAGCGCCTGGCGGAGCGCACCGGCCTGTCGAAGGCCTTGAACCTCCAGCCACGCACCGCGGAGGTCCTGGACCTGCGCGGCCTGCTGGGCCGGGCGGAGCAGCGGTCGTTCGCGACGGTCGCGGAGGGCCATTTCGCGATGCTCCCGGTGAGTTACGCCGGCTGGGACACGCGCCACCCGTACCAGCTGGGCATCCCTCAGGCCCAAGTGGAGGCGGCGCTGGAGGAGCGCCTGGCCGAGCAGGGCACGAAGGTCCTCAGAGGCCAGGAGCTGACGAGCTTCACCCAGGACGCCGAAGGCGTCACGGTCACCACGACCACCACGACGATCCGAGCGGCGTACCTGGTGGGCTGCGACGGCGGCCGAAGCGCCGTCCGCAAAGCACTGCGGCTGCCGTTCGAGGGTATCGACGGCCGAGGCCACGGAGTGGTGGCGGACGTCCGGTTCGCGGCAACCCCACCAGGCGCCCAGAGCGAGTGGCGCTCGATGCGCAACATCGTCACCGCGGACGGCGTCGGCAAGTACACGGGCCTGATCCCGTTGTCGGAACCGAACCTGTACCGCCTGGCCTACGGAGACCGCCTGAACCGCCCGGCGAACCTCCGAGCGGAAGTGACGGACGGAGAAGTCCGCGACGTGATCACCAAGACGTACGGCGCGGCGACGAAGGTCGAAGAGATCCGCTGGGCATCCCGTTTCGGAGACGACTCGAGGCTGGCCGCGAAGTACCGAGTAGGCCGGGTTCTCCTGGCGGGCGACGCAGCCCACACGCATTTCCCGGCAGGAGGCCAGGGTCTCAACCTGGGCGTCCAGGACGCCATGAACCTGGGCTGGAAACTGGCCGCACAGCTGAAAAGCAAGGCCCCGGCGAACCTGCTGGACACCTACGAACAGGAACGCCGCCCGGTGGCGGAGGCAGTGGTACAAAACGTAGCGGCCCAGTCGGCGCTGATCCCCGCGACCCCCGAGCTTTTGGCGCTGCGAACAGTCTTCCGGGCGATGTCCGAACTCCCGGAAGCCCAGCATTACTTGTCAGGCTTGGTATCAGGCCTGAGCATCAGCTACAAGGCCCCCCAGAACGCCCACCCGGCAACAGGAACCCGCCTACCGGACTTCAAAACCAGGACGGGCCACGCAAGCGACTGGTTCCACAAGGGAAAGTTCGTCCTGCTGACCACAACCCCCACAGAACCCCCACACCCCGACGTAGAGGTAGCAGCAGTACCCGAACTCCCCTGGCCAGACCTGACAAGGGCCCTGATCCGCCCAGACGGCCACGTAGCAAACACAACTGGGAAGACCAAGGGCTGGCTGACCTGAGAACCCAGCCACACGAAGGGGGGGTCCAGGGGCGGCGAAGCCCCCCTGGCGGGGGTCTGGGGGTCCGACCCCCAGGGGAAATGCGAAGGAGGCCCGGCCGACGCGTTCCGTCGGCACAGGCCTCCTACATCCGTAGCGGGGACAGGATTTGAACCTGCGACCTCTGGGTTATGAGCCCAGCGAGCTACCGAGCTGCTCCACCCCGCGTCGTGTCCCTTACTTTACGCCTTGGTTTCCGTGGGGCGCAAAGCAGGGGTCACTTAGGTAATCGACGTCACCCGCCGGGCTGGCTGGTGGGGGTGGTGCTGGGTGTGGTGGCCGGTTGTGCCTTGGCCGATTGGTAGGCCTTCGCGGCCGTGTCGAGGGCGGCCAGGGCCGCTCCCTGGTCGGCGAAGTTGCCGGATTTCTGGGCGGCTTGGAGTTTCACGATGGCCGCTTCGATGTCGGCGGCGGCCTTGTCGAGGGCCGCGTTGCCGCCGCCGGTGTTGGGCGGTGTCGTGGTCGGTGTGGTCGGCGTGGTCGTGGTCGGCTGGCCGGTCTGGGGTGGTGTGGTCGTGGACGTTCCGGTGCCGAAGACCTGGTCGAGAGCTTCCTGGAGGGTGGCGCCGTAGCCGACCTTGGGTCCGTAGGAGACAAGGACACGGGCCAGCTGCGGGTAGCTGTTCTGGTTGCGCTGCCGGATGTAGACGGGTTCGACGTAGAGGAACCCTTCGGCGACCGGCAGCGTGATCAGGTTGCCGTAGATCGGGATGACGTTGGGGTTGTTGAACAGGGTCCGGTCCTGCGCGACGCGTGGATCGCTCTGGAACCGGTTCTGGACCTGGACCGGTCCGTCGACCTGGGTGGCTCCGGTGGCCGCGCTGGGCAGCTGGAGGACGCGGATCTTGCCGTAGTCGACCGGGTCGGAGGACACCGACATCCAGGACGCGAGGTACTGGCGTTGGAGGCCGGTGAGGGAGCTGGTCAGCTGGAACGTCGGTTTGGTCTGGCCCGGGGTGTCGGCGAGGACGTAGTAACCGGGCTGGTTGGCGGCGCCGGCCGCGGCGGGGTTGGCGCCGCCTTCGGCGGTCGGGTCCTGCGGGACGCTCCAGAAGGCCTGCTGGGAGTAGAACTCCTGCGGGTTGCTCACGTGGTAGCGGGACAGGAGCTCACGCTGGATCTTGAAGAGGTCTTCGGGGTACCGGAAGTGGGACCGCAGGTCCGGGGAGATCTCGGAGCTGGGTTTCACGAGTCCGGGGAAGACCTTCTCCCAGGCGTTGAGGACCGGTTCCTTGTCGTCGATCGAATACAGGTTCACGGTGCCGTTGAAGGCGTCGACCGTGGCCTTGACCGAGTTCCGGATGTAGTTGATGGAGCTGTTGCCCTGGCGCGCGACGCCGTTGAGGGAGTCGTTCGTGGCCGCGCCGAGCTGCGTCTGCTGCGAGTACGGGAAGTTGTTGATGGTGGTGTAACCGTCGATGATCCACTGGATCTTGCCGTCGACGACCGCGGGGTACGGGTCGCCGTCGAGGGTCAGCCACGGCGCGACCTTGCTGACGCGATCGCGCGGGTCGCGGTTGTACATGATCTTCGAGTTGTCGCCGATGGCGTCGGAGAACAGGATGTTCCGTTCGCCGTACTCGGCGGCGAAAGCCAGGCGGTTGAACCAGTTGTCGATCGGGACGCCGCCGGTGCCGTTGTAGGTGTAGCGGTCGGTGGCGGTGTCGTACTCGCCGGGCGCGTTGCCCGAGGTGCCGCCGACGATGGCGTAGTCGGAGTCTGCGGCGGACAGCTCGCCGTAGTAGATGCGGGGCTGCTTGACCTCGATGCCGGGGGCGCCGCCGTTGGCACCGGCGCCGGTCGGGTTCTGGGTGTCGCTGGTGGTGGCGATCGGGTAGCCGCCGTCGGAGTTGGCGTCCTTGACCGCGCGGTCGATCGTGTTGGCCGGCGCGGCGACGAAGCCGTTGCCGTGGGTGTAGACGAGGTGCTTGTTGATCCAGCTGGTCTGGTTGCCGGTCAGGCCCTCGGTCTTGATCTCCTTGGCCGCGACGATGTAGTCCTGCGTGGTGCCGCCGACGGTGTAGCGGTCGATGTCGAGCTTGGCCGGGAAACCGTAGAAGTTTTCGCGGCCGACGCGCTGGGTGAACGTGTCGGAGAGGACGTTCGGGTCGAGCAGCCGGATGTTCGACATCGTCCCGGTGTCGGCGTTGACCTGGGCCGCGGTCGCGTCGGACTTGCCGGTGTACTGCTGGTACTGGACGTCGGTCAGGCCGAACGCCTTGCGGGTGGCGTCCATGTTGCGCTGGATGGACGTCGCTTCCTTCTCGTTCGCGTTCGGCTTCACCGAAAACTGGTCGAGGATGGCGGGCCAGGCGACGCCGACCAGGATGCTCGACAGGATCAGCAGCACGAGCGCGATGGCCGGCAGCTGCAGGTTGCGCAGGGACGCGCCGGCGAAGAACGCGATCGCGCAGATCACCGAGATGCACAGCAGGATCAGCTTGGCGGGCAGGACCGCGTTCAGGTCGGTGTAGGTGGCGCCGATGAACAGCGGCGCGCCCCGGTCGGACAACAGCAGGTTGTACCGGTCGAAGAAGTACTCCGCGGCCTTCAGCAGCACGAAGAGGCCGACCGTGATGGCGAGCTGCGCGCGGGTCGGGCCGGCGAGCTGGCCGCCCTTGCCGGCGAGCCGGATGCCGCCGAAGACGTAGTGCGAGATCAGCGCGCCGAAGAAGGAGATGACGACGGTGATGAACAGCCAGCCGAGCAGCCAGTTGAAGAACGGCAGGTCGAAGGCGTAGAAGCCGACGTCGTTGCCGAACTCGGGATCGGTCTGGCCGAACGAGGTGCCGTTGAGGAACAGCTGCACGACCTGCCAGTCGCCCTGGGCGGACAGCCCGGCGATGAGGCCGGTGAGCACCGGGATGCCGATGCCGAAGAGGCGGATCCGGGCGACGATCGCGGAGCGGTAGCGCGCCAGCGGGTCGTCGGCGCCGGAGATCGGCACGAACACCGGGCGGCTGCGGTAGGCGATCATCAGGCTGATCGCGAGGGCTCCGCCTACGAGCAACCCGACGGCGAAGAAGAGCACGATGCGAGTGACCAGCTGGGTGGTGAACACCGATCGCGCGCCGACCTCGCCGAACCACAGCCAGTCGACGTACGTGTCCAGCAGGCGGGCCCCCAGCAACAACGCGAGCACGATCACCGCGGCGATGATGAGGAGGATCCGGCTGCGCCGGGACAGCTTCGGCAGGCTCACCGGGGGCCGAGTCGCCACGGCACACGCTCCTGTCTTCGTGAATGCTTACACGGGGGCGCGTGCGCCCCCTGGTGACCTAACTCTACGGATGCCGGGGGAAGTTCCCGGGACCCGCCCAAACCGGACTCGCGACGCCGTCGCGCGGGGGCGCCTGCGACCATGTGCGCATGAACGAACCGCACCCGGCCGTCCCCGGTGTCGCCGCACTCGCCCGTGAGATCGAGGAGTTCATGGCCGCGGCCGGCTGGGACCAGCCGCCGCAGCTGTTCGCCCTGGTGCCGACGGCGGCGCTGCTGGACGAGCAGCCGGAGCTGGCCGGGCAGCTGGACCGGGCCAACCCGCTGACGCCGGTGGCGCAGGAGGCCCTGCCCGAGGGCGACCTCGCCGAGGCGCTGGGCCGGATCGCCTGGCCCGATCTGGTCATCGGGTGCGCGCTGGCGCAGGAGATCATCGTGCTGCCGCCGGGCTCGGAGTCGGAGCTGCCGGACGTCGCCGAGGCGGACGCGGAGAGCCTGCGGCGCGCGGCCGCCGACCACCCCCAGCGGACCGAGGCCCGGCTGGTGGCCGCGGTGCTGCGCGAGGGCGACCGCTCGTGCGTCATGCGCCTGCGCGGGATCGGCACGGCCGAAGACGGCGACGAGAGCATCGACGAGATCGTGGAAAGCCCCGACCTGGCCCCGAATCTGATCGAGGCGCTGAAGGCGACGCTGATCCCCTGACGGCCGCTGGGTGCCCGGCCGCTCAGCACGACGCGGTCGGCCGTCCCGCCTTGAGGTTGGCCAGCTGGGCGAGCGCGTCGTCCAGTGTGGACACCTTGATGAGGTTCAGCCCCGACGGCGCCGTGGTCTTGGCCTCGGCGCAGTTGTGCTCGGGCACGAGGAAGTCGGTGGCCCCGGCCTCGCGGGCGCCGACGACCTTGAACGAGATCCCGCCGATCGGGTCGACCTCACCCGTCTCGGTGATCTCGCCGGTGCCGGCGATGTGCCGCCCGCCGGCCAGGTCGCCGGGCTGGAGCCGGTCGATGATCGCGAGGGTGAACATCAGCCCGGCCGACGGGCCGCCGACGTCCTGCAGCGAGATGGTCACGTTGAACGGCGCGTCGGCCCGGTCGACCGCGGTGAGGCCGATGAAGCCCTCCTTGCGGTCGGGGCGCGAAGCGAGGGTGAGCGGCACGGTCCGCTCCGGCTGGCCGTCGGACTGGAAGGTGATCTGCACGGTCTGGCCGGGCAGGGTGCCGGCCAGCGCGGCCCGCACGTCCCCGGCCTCGACGATCTTCTTGTTGTTGACCGTGATCAGCTTGTCGCCGGGGGCCAGCACGTGGTCGGCGGGGCTGCCGGAGACGATCTCCTTCGCCAGCACCTTGACCGGGTAGCCGAGCTTGCGCAGCGCGGCGACCTGGGCGTTGGTCTGCGAGTCCTGCAGCTGCTGGATGTTCTCCTGCTTGACCTGTTCGTTGGTCTCGCCGGGCTTGAAGTACTCCTCGCGCGGCGCCAGCGCGTACCGGCCGCTCGCCCAGAAGCCGAGGCCCTGGAACAGGGTGACGCCGTCGTGCAGGGAAACGGTCGTCATCCGCAGCTCGCCGGTGGTCTGGAAGGTGCTGTGACCGGCGACCTGGATGACCGGGTTGCCCGCGGCGTCGCGACCGAGCGTGTCGTAGGTCGGGCCCGGGCTGATCGCCACGAACGGCACCGGCACGACCGAACCAAGCACGACGAACACCAGGAACAGCGAGCCGCTGACCACGAGCGTCCAGCCCCGGCGGGTCATCCGCCGGGCCTCGCCCGTCCGCTCCGGCGGAGTTTCCGGCGGGGTCGTCGCGGGGGCGGTCTCGGTGCTCTCCTCGGAGGACTTGGTCACGCCCGACAGCGTACGGTGACCGTGTTCGCTTCTCGGTGAAGGCCACGCACATGGGTCCGGTTGACGCGCTCCGGGGCGCCCGACCCGCGTACGGTGGACCCATGAGCAAACCCCCGTTCGGCTTCGGACCTTCCGATCCCGACAAACGAGGTGAGAACGACCCCTCGGAGGGCGGGCAGCAGTCCGGCGCCGAGGCCTTCAACCAGCTCGGTCAGATGCTGAGCCAACTGGGCCAGATGCTCAGTCAGGCCGGCACTTCCAGCGGGCCGGTGAACTACGATCTCGCCAAGCAGATCGCCCTGCAGAACCTGGGCAGCGCCGGCAACACCGGCGAGAGCCGGCTCGGTTTCTCCGGCGGTGACGACTCGAACGCCGCCGTGCGTGACGCGGCCCACCTCGCCGAGATGTGGCTCGATCCGGCGACGTTCCTGCCCGCGGGCGCGACGTCGACGGTCGCCTGGTCGCCGCGCACCTGGGTGGAGAAGACGCTCCCGACGTGGCAGCGGCTCTGCGACCCGGTCGCCCAGCGGATCTCGGGTGCCTGGATGGAGGCGCTGCCGGAAGAGGCCAAGCAGGCCGCCGGCCCGCTGATGCAGATGATGGGGCAGATGGGCGGGATGGCCTTCGGCTCCCAGCTCGGCAGCGCGCTGGCGCAGCTCGCGTCGGAGATGCTGACGTCGTCCGAGATCGGCCTGCCGCTGGCGCCCCCCGGGACGTCGGCTCTGCTGCCGGCGAACATCGAGAAGTTCGCCGAGGGCCTGGAGCTGCCGAACAGCGAGATCCTCGTGTTCCTGGCCGCCCGCGAAGCGGCGCACCAAAGGCTCTTCACGCACGTGCCGTGGCTGCGTCAGCGGCTGCTGGCGACGGTCGAGGAGTTCGCCCACGGGATCTCGGTCGACACGTCGGCGCTGGAGTCCCTGGCCGGCCAGATCGACCCGTCGAACCCGGCGAGCATCGAAGAGGCCATGTCGTCCGGGCTGCTGGAGCCGCAGACGACGGAGGAGCAGAAGGGCGCGCTGAACCGCCTGGAGACGTTGCTCGCCCTGGTCGAAGGCTGGGTCGACGTCGTCGTGGCCGAAGCGGTCGGCGACCGACTCCCGGGTGCGGACGCACTGCGCGAGACCCTGCGCCGCCGCCGCGCGACGGGTGGCCCCGCCGAGCAGACGTTCGCGACCTTGGTCGGCCTGGAGCTGCGCCCCCGCCGCATGCGAGCGGCGTCGACGCTGTGGAACATGGTGGGTGAGCAGCACGGCATCGAGAAGCGCGACGCCCTGTGGTCCCACCCGGACCTGATGCCGACGGCCGAGGACCTCGACGAGCCCCTGGACTTCTCGGCGCGAGTCGGCCGGAGCGGCACGGCGGACGACCTGGACCCGATGGCCGAGCTGGAGCGCACGGAGCGCGAAGAGCGGGAGAAAGCGGACCCCCCGACCGGCGACGACACCCCGGACGACACCAAAAGCTGAGCTTCACCCCTGGACCGGGCGCCCCGCCACCGCGAGGCGCCCGTTCCGTCCCCCCGCCCACCCACCGTGTAGACCCCCAATCACACGAGCCGACCTTCCAGGCACGCGAACCGACCCTCCAGGCACGCGAGCCGACCCTCCAGGTACGCGTGTCGTCCGTCCAGGTACGCGTGTCGTCCGTCCGAGTACGCGTGTCGTCCACTCAAGTACGCGAGCCGATCACCCAGGCACGCCGGCCGACCCTCCAGGCGCGGAGCCGACCCTTCACGAGTTCGCCACCCCGCGCCCTCAAACGCAACCGGGGTGACCCGCACCAGCGGATCACCCCGGTTCCGTCCGAAACCGTCACCCGGTCAGTCCTCGGTGGAGATCCCCCACCCGGCGGCCGCCGACAGTCCTTCGAGGTACCCCATCGCGCGCTCCGCTTTCGGGTACCGCTGCACCAACGCCCAGAACGCCGCGTCGTGCCCGGGCTCGCGCAGGTGCGCCAGCTCGTGCACCAGGACGTAGTCCAGGACCCACGGCGGGACCTTCCGCAGCCTGTCGCTGACCCGGATGGTCGCGTCGACCGGTGTGCAGGACGCCCACCGCGTGCGCATCGGCGGCACCCAGCGGACGCTCGCCGGTACCGCGGTGCCGCCCAGGTACTTGCCCGACAGCTGCGCGCAGCGCGCCAGCAGGGCTTCGTCCGACGCCTTCGGGGACGCCGGCCGACGTGGTTCCGAGCGCTGCAGCTTGCGCTCCATCTCGGCGACCCAGTGTTTCTCCTCCGCCCTCGTCATCCGCGCCGGGATGAGCACGACGAGCGTGTCGTCGTTCCAGTACGCGGTGACCGTCCGGTGCCGGCGCTGGCTGCGCCGCACTTCGACCTTGTGTTCGGGTGTGTCCGATGAGGGGTTGTCTTCCCCTCGACCCCTCAGCGAGGGCATCCGTGCTTCGACCACTCGACAACGGTAAGGCCACCCACCGACAACTCCGAGCGCCTTAAGGTCACAGACGCGAGTTGTCCACAACTACTCCCACCTGTGGATAACTCGGCGCTTCCGGGTCGTTCGGACGTCTGCGGGTCGCCGGCGGGTGCGATTCTGCGGACATGCTGCTCTCCCCTGCGGACATGCCACCGGTGCTGTTGCCGGCCTTTCCCGCCCTGCTCCCGGGCCTGACCGTGCTGGAACGCGGCCCCGGCGAGATCCAGATCGGCCTCGACCCGCGCCACGGCGTGGCCATCGAAGGCCTGCCCCCGAACCTCGTCACGCGGTTGCGGCTGCTCGACGGCCAGGCGCCCGTCGAACGGATTCTGCTCGCCGAGAGCGAACACCGTGATCAGCTGCGCGCCCTCCTGCTCCAGCTGACCGCACTCGGCCTGGTCACCGAGGCCGGCTCGGCCGACCGCGCCGCGCTTCGCGGCGAGTCGGGTCTGTGGTCGCTGCGAGCCCGTCACCACCAGGCCGCATTGACCGACCGGCGGCGCACGACGGCGATCTCGGTGCACGGCGACGGCCGGCTGGCGGTCGCCGTGGCGATCCTGCTGGCCAACGCCGGGATCGGGCACGTCGAGCCGCGGCTACCCGGCACGGTGGCCGAACACGACCTCGGCTCCGGCTTCACCGAGGCGGATCTGGGCCGTCCCCGGCGCCACGCCCTCGCCGACCTGCTCCGCCGGGTCGACCCGCGGGTCCGCGTCACCCGGCTCCACGACCGGTACCCCGACCTGGTGCTGCTCACCGACGCCATCGTGCCCGCGCCCGAGGTCGTCGCGGAGCTGATGGAGGACGGCGTTCCCCACCTGGCGGTCCGCGTGCGCGACGGGACCGGCATCGTCGGGCCGCTGGTGGTGCCGGGCCGGAGTTCGTGCCTGCGCTGCGCCGACCTGCACCGGACCGACCTCGACCCGTGCTGGCCGCGGGTCGCCGGGCAGCTCGCCGGCCGGCACCAGCGGCCCGACCTCGGCGCGGTCCAGGCGTGCGCGTCCCTGGCCGTCGCCCAGGCCATGCGGCTGCTCTCCCCCGCCGAGCTGGCGCCGCCGGCGTGGAACGCGACCCTCGAGTTCGACGCCTTCGACGGCCGCATCCGCCACCGCGGCTGGCCACCGCATCCGCGGTGCGGATGTGGTCCACCCGCGCCGCCACAGGAGACGTAGACCACTAAGACGTCACGAGCAGGCTGCGCTCGGCCGCGTGCGCAAGGCAGAATCGACGGGGTGACCGACTTCCGCGACGCCGCCGATCGTGACACCGCGATGCCGAGCAAGGGTGCGGCCCGCACCGCCAAGCTCGCCAGCCTCCCGCTCGGGATGGCCGGGCGGGCCGTCACCGGCTGGGGCAAGCGGCTGGCCGGCCAGAGCGCGGAGCAGGTGAACGCGACGCTCTCGGCCAAGGCCGCCGAGCAGCTGTTCGAGGTGCTCGGCACGCTCAAGGGCGGGGCCATGAAGTTCGGCCAAGCGCTGAGCGTGTTCGAGGCGGCGGTGCCGGACGACATGGCGAAGCCCTACCGCGAAGCGCTGACGAAGCTGCAGGCCGCGGCGCCGCCGATGGCGGCCCGGCAGACCCACCGGGTCCTCGCCGAGCAGCTGGGCCGCAGCTGGGCCGGCCGGTTCACGTCGTTCGACGACGAGCCCGCGGCGGCCGCGAGCATCGGCCAGGTGCACCGCGCGGTCTGGCACGACGGGCGCGAGGTCGCGGTCAAGGTCCAGTACCCGGGGGCCGACGAGGCGCTGCGCAGCGACCTGCGGCAGCTGCAGCGGTTCAGCAGGCTGTTCCAGGCCTTCGTGCCCGGCACCGAGGTCAAACCCCTGCTGGCCGAGCTCGCCGCGCGGATGAACGAAGAGCTCGACTACCAGTCCGAGGCCCAGCACCAGCGGGCCTTCGCGAAGGCGTTCGACGGCGACCCCGGCATCCTGGTGCCGCGCGTCGTCGCCAGCGCGCCGAAGGTCGTCGTGACGGAGTGGGTCACCGGCACGCCGCTGTCGAAGGTGATCGCCGACGGCGACCGCGAGACGCGGAACCTGGCCGGCCGGCTGCTGGCGGAGTTCCACTACTCGTCGCCCGAGCGCGTCCACCTGCTGCACTCGGACCCGCACCCGGGCAACTTCATGATCACCCCGGACGACAGGCTGTGCGTCATCGACTTCGGCGGCGTGGCGCGGCTGCCCGAGGGCATCCCCCGCCACCTGGGCGAGATGACCCGGCTGGCCCTCGACGGCGAGTCCGCGGAGTTGATGCGCCTGCTGCGCGAGAACCGGTTCATCCGGCCGGACAGCGACCTGACCGCGGACGAGGTGCTCGGCTACCTGGCGCCGTTCACCGAGCCGCTGGCCGAGCCGACGTTCCACTTCACGCGCAAGTGGATGCAGCGGCAGGCGGGGCGGGTCGGCGACAGCCGCGGCAACGACTTCCGGGTCGGCCGTTCCCTCAACCTGCCGCCCGAGTACCTGATGATCCACCGCGTCACGGCGGGCTCGACGGGCATCCTCTGTCAGCTCGACGCGGAGATCCCGGCGCGGGGCATCGTGGAGCGCTGGCAGCCCGGATTCGCCGGCTGAGTTGTCCACAGGCCGGGCCGCGAACGGGCGGATTCCGCCGAGTTGTCCACAGCTGCGGGAAGCGGGGTTCCACCCGGTTGGAGGAGCGTTCATGCTCGATCCATGACCGCTACGCATCGCACTGATCCTCTCGCCCTCGGTAACCCCGACACGTGCGAGGTGATGAACCTCGAACAGCTACGCAGGGCCGGGGTGTCCGATCGAAGAACCCGGCGGCTCTGCGGCCCCGGCGGGCCGTGGCGCCGCCTGCACCCCGGTGTCGTCCTGCTGCGCAACACCGCGCCGACGCGGCAGCACCTGCTGCACGCGGCGATCGTGCGGTACGGGTCGAAGGTGGTGATCAGCGGCGCCGACGCCCTGCGGGCCCACGGCGTGAAGTGCCCGGCGGCCGGCGAGATCGAGCTGCTGGTGCCCGACTACTGCCGCGTCGCGACGAAGGCGGGGATCCACGCGACCCGGACGTCCCGGCTGCCGGATCCGGTGCTGGTGGACGGCCTGCCGTTCGCCCCACCGGCCCGCGCGGCCCTGGACCTGGCGCGAGCCGAACCCGACCCGGCACGGATCCGGCAGCTGCTGACGCTGCCGCTCTACTGGGGGCTGTGCGACCGCCAGCAGCTGCTGGCCGAGCTCGAGGCGGGTCCGCAGCGCGGCTCGTCGGCGGTCCGGAAGGTCCTGCGCCGCCTCGACGAAGGCCCGATCCGCGCGCACGGCCTGGCGGCGCGAGTCCTGGACACGGCCCTGCTCCCACCGCCGAACTGGGACGTCACGATCTGCGACCGCCGCGGCCGCCGCATCGGCGAGGCCGACGCGTGGTGGGACGAGATCGGCCTGGCCTGGCAGTACCACTGCGGCCCCGGTATCAACAGCGGCTTCACCCACCTGGCCCTGGCGGCGACGGGAATCATCCTGGTCCGCTGCACGGTCCGCCAGCTACGCCAGGTCCCCCGCGACGTGGCGAAGGAGCTGGTCCAGGCCTACGGCGAGGCATCCCGGACACCCCGCCCCCGAGTCCGGGCCCTGACCACGCCCCCGATCGGCGACGCAGCATGAGCCGGCCAAGGGCATTTGCGGCGCTCGGCAACCCGCCGTCGAGACCCAGCACCGCTCCAACCCTCAACCGGCGACCCGGCACGAGCGGCTCCGGGGAACCGCACTCCCGAACCCAGGCTCCGCCCCGGCCCTTGATCGGCGGTGCAACTTAAGCAAGCCGAACGCATGCACCGCCCGCGCGAACTCCAATCCCAAGCCCGAGCCTGCTCAGCCCTAGACCGACGGCGACATGAACCCCGACGAGAGCATCCGCACCGCCCGCGGGAACCCGCGAGCCCGAGTCCACGCCCAGCTCCAGCCCTCGATCGGCGACGACATGAGCCCGTTCAAGGCGTCCGCACTGCCCGCCCGACCTGCACCTCAAGTCCGAGCCTGCTCCAGCCCATGACCCGACAGCGACATGAGCCCGTCAAAACATCCGCACCGCCCGCACCGCACCCCAAGTCCGAGCCCAGCTCCAACCCACGACCGGCGGCGACATCAGCCGCCAAAGCGTCCGCGCTGCTCGCGGAACCGCACCCAGAGTCCGCGTCCTGTTCCAGCCCTCGATCGGCGACAAGATGAGCCCGTCAAGGCGTCCGCACCGCCCGCCCGAACCGCACCCCAGGTCCGAGCCCAGCTCCAGCCCACGACCGGCGGCGACATAAGCCCGCCGAGAGCACCGCTTGCGAACCGCAAGCCCGAGTCCGCGCACTGCCTCTAGCCGGGGGCGGCGCGGTGTGAGCCCGCCAGGATGGCCCGCCCATTCACCAGCGCGCGGCTCGGCCAGGCGTCGTGCCTGCCCGGCTGAACCGCCCGATACCCGTACTCCCGCGAAGGAGCGTCGTGATCACCAGTATTCGTCCGGCAGCTTGCCCTCGATGTCGCGCACGTGCTGCCGCGCGCAGTCCGGGCACAGCCATCGCAGCGTGCCGCGCTCGCGGGTGGACACCCAGGCGAGCGCCGTAGCCGGGTCGTCGTCGGGGCCGCGGGTGCGCCCGCAGCGCGTGCACCCGACCGGTTCCGGGGCGCTCATCGCGACCGTCCACTGTGGATTACCTTGGCGCCGAACAGGTACAGATCCGGACGGTCGCCGAGGAAGTCCGGGCCGGCCGGGTCGGTGAGGGCGGCGATCGTCGCGCGGTCGTCGGCGTCGAGACGATCGCTCGTCGACTCGCCGAGCCAGCCGATGCGGTGCACCACGTACTCGCGCAACAGGTCCGAGCCGGGCATCGGGTGGTCGATGAGCGCGCCGAACGACTCGACGTCCTCGAGCCCGGCCTCGCGAAGCGCGCGCGGCCAGCCGTAGGGCATGGCGACACTGCCCGCGATGCCGGCCCGCATCGCGGCGAACCACTCGGCCCGCGCGGCGAGCAGCCGATGCTCCAAGCCGGGCCGTCCGATCCCGAGATCCCAAGGGAGGCAACGCATTTCGAGCCCGCCTTCGGAAATGGCGAGCACCGCACCCGGCCGCAGCAACCCGGCCAAGGTCCGCAGCGCGGCCTGCTGATCGCCGACGTGGTGCACCACCCCGGACGCCCACACGAGGTCGGCGGCGGGCACCCGGTCGGCCAGCCGGGGATCGGCGAGGTCACCGTGCACGGTGACCACTTCGACGCTCTCGCCGGCGACCGCGCCGACAGCCCGCTGCGCTTCGGCGAGCAGCGTGGGTGTGGCGTCGAGCAGCACGACGGTGCCCCCGGCGCCGCGGGCGAGCTCACGCGCGAAGTGCACGCTCATCCCACCGGCCCCACATCCGACGTCGACCACGGTCGGCCGCTCAGCCGTCCCGGAAAGGAGGCGCCGCGCGACGGGCGCGAGTGCTTCGGCGTCGAGGGTGTCGGCCATGCGCAGCTGGGCGAGGCGGTCCGCCCAGTCGATGTCGTCGTGGGTGTGTGCGGACATCACCCCATTCAACACCGCCACCCGGCAGAAAGGCGCGCGCGAACAACCAGACACCAACCAGACGGGGCGGGGCGGGGGCGGGGGCGGGGGCGGGGGCGGGGGCGGGGAATCGTGTCTCCCACCGATCAGAGCCCGATCCGCTCTCACCGGTGACGACTGGCGAACGCAAGTCGTCACCGGGGAGAGCGCAATGAGGGTGCGGCGAGGTCGTCGAAGACCGGCGTCGGCAAACCGGCACCAGACCCGGCCGGCACAACCACGCGAAACCCATCTGACCAGCGCAAATCCAGCGCGCAGGCCCCTGCCGCCGTCGTGGCGGCAGGGGCCTTCGCTCAGCTCTGGTTCTCGTACCGCTCCGCTCGCTGAGCCGCCCATCGGGCTACGCGGCTCCATCGGCGGACGGCGCGGGCGCTACCCCGGGCCCGCTGAGCGCGGACCCCTTCCTCCAGATCCCGTATTCGGGCCCTGGACAATTCTTCGTAAAGCAACATCTCGCTGGTCTCCTCGATCTCGGTCTTCGTCAACTGCAGGTGCACGCGTTTGCGCGCTTCGTGGTCCCTCGTGGTGATCGGTTCGACGCTCATGCCGCGGCGCTCCGGTGCTCGCCGCTCTTGGCGACGGCGGGCTCGACGGTGGCGTTCTTGCGCGGCCGGCCACGGGGCCGCTTCCGCGCGATCACGACACCGCGCTCGAAGATCTCGCCACCCCAGACGCCCCACGGCTCACGCCGGGCCAGCGCGCCGGCCAGGCAGGCCTCGCGAACCGGGCAGTCGGCGCAGGACGCCTTGGCGCGCTCGAGCTCGGCCGGGGACTCGGCGAACCAGAGGTCCGCGTCGCCCGAGCGGCAGGGCAAAGCCACGTCCGGGACGGTGACGGGGTCGAGCAGGTCGGCGAATATTGCCTCACCCGCGGTGTAGGCGATGGCCGAAGACATGTGAGTTCCTCCTGGTGTCGTACGGGATTCGGTTTTGGGCGTGGAGCTGGGCAATGCTGTTCCTCTTGGGTTGTGCAGCCAAAAACACGAAGGCCGCGGATCCGGGTTTTCCGGTTCCGCGGCCTTCGTGAGCCTCAGTGTCCTGACTGGGTCAGGAACTTCGCTCCCGTATCGACAACGGAACACGGAACTGCTTGATGGTCGGCAGATCGGCCTGCGGGTACGCGGCGAGAACGCCCTCGGTCCCGAAGACGACGACATCGCCGGTGGTCCAGCCCCGCATGACGCGACGCGTGCCACGGATCTCGTGCGCGCTCACGGGCACACCGGTGCCCGGGCGCTGTGCAGCCGCGACTTCCGCGGCGCAGGACAGACGGGTGCCCGGGTTCGTGAGCGTCAGGTTGATGGTCATTTCACCGGCACCTCCTTCGTCTGTACTCTGCACACGCGGCCGCGGCGCGGCACTTCACGTGGATCCCCAGCCGAGCCCTTCGGGCTCGGTACTGGCAGGTTATTGCCCCCCACCACACCGGGGCAACTTAATTACGGGGAAAATCCTCGAAGATACGAAGATCGCCCCTGAGCAGCGGGTTCGCCGCGTGGATCATGGTCCCGACGCGGTCAAGACCTCATCAGGACCCCGTCGACGCGCGAACGACGCCGAGGATCTCGGTGCCGAAGCGCTCGAGCTTCGTCGCGCCGATCCCGGAGATCGACACCAATGCCGACTCGTCGACCGGGCGCTGCTCGGCGACGGCCATCAACGTCGCGTCGGTGAACACGACGAACGGCGGCACCTTCAGCTCGCGGGCGCGGTCGGCGCGCCAGGACTTCAACCGCTCCAACAGGTTCTCGTCCACCGACGACGGGCAGCGCCCGCAGCGGCCGAGCTTGACCTCGAGGGTTTCCAGCAGCGGCCCGCCGCACACCCGGCACCGTGTCTTCACCGGCGCGGCCGGCTTCTGCTGCGACCGCGCGGCCCGGGCGGCCGGGTGGTCCTCGGGGATCAGGCCGTAGAGGAAGCGGCTGCGACGGCGGTTGCGGCGCGCGCCCGGCGTGCGGGCGAGCGCCCACGACAGCCACAGGTGCTCGCGGGCCCGGGTGACGCCGACGTAGAACAGCCGGCGCTCCTCCTCGATCGCCGCCTCGTCGCCGTCGGCGTGCAGGATCGGCATCGTGCCCTCGGCGAGGCCGACGAGGAACACGGCGTCCCACTCCAGTCCCTTCGCCGCGTGCAGCGACGCGAGCGTCACGCCCTCGACCGTCGGCGGGTGCTGCGCCGCCGCGCGCTGCTCCAGCTCGGTGTTGAAGCGCGGCACATCCGCGTCGGCCACCGTCGCGGCGAGCTCCTCGGCCAGCTCGACGATCGCCAGCAGCGCGTCCCACCGCTCCTTGGCCGCGCCACCGGCGGGCGGCGACTCGGTGAGGCCGACGCGGGCGAGCACCGAGCGCACGGTCGTGACCAGGTCGGAGCTGCCGTCACCGCTCGCGGTCCGCAGCGCGGACATCGCCTGCCGGACCTCGGGCCGGTTGAAGAACCGCTCGCCGCCGCGGACCAGGTACGGGATGCCGGCCTCGGCCAGCGCCGACTCGTAGGCCTCGGACTGGGCGTTGACGCGGTAGAGCACCGCGATCTCGCTCGCCGCGACGCCGCCGTCGAGCAGCTCGCGCACGCGCCGCGCGACGGCGCCGGCCTCGACCTGCTCGTCGTCGAACTCGGCGAAGCGCGGCTGCGGGCCCGGCGGGCGCTGGCCGATCAGCTTGAGCCGCGAGCCGGCCGGCCGGCCGCGGGCGGCGCCGATCACCTGGTTCGCCAGCGAGACGACCTCGGGCGTCGAGCGGTAGTCGCGTTCGAGCCGGACGACGGTCGCCTCCGGGAAGCGCCGCGTGAACTCCAGCAGCGACCGCGGCGACGCGCCGCCGAAGGAGTAGATGGTCTGGTTGGCGTCGCCGACCACCGTCAGATCGTCACGCCCGCCGAGCCACGCGTCGAGCAGGCGCTGCTGCAGCGGTGTGACGTCCTGGTACTCGTCGACGACGAAGCAGCGGTAGCGGTCGCGGAACTCCTCGGCGACGACGCCGTGCTCCTCGAGCACCGCCGTCGTGTGCAGCAGCAGGTCGTCGAAGTCGAGCACCTGCGCGGCGTTCTTCAGTTCTTCGTAGTTGCGGTAGACCTCGGCGACCTGCGCGGCCGGGGCGGGAATGTCCCGCTGGGCGCGCGCGGTGACGGCCGGGTAGTCGTCCGGGGTGATCAGCGACGCCTTCGCCCACTCGATCTCGCTCGCCAGGTCGCGCAGGATCTCGATCTCGGTGCCGAGCTTGGCCCGGGTCGCGGCCTGGCCGACGTAGCGGAACTTGTTCTCGAGCAGGTCCCACGGCTGGCCACCGACGACGCGCGGCCAGAAGTAACGCAGCTGACGGCGGGCGGCGGCGTGGAACGTCAGGGCCTGCGCGGCGTCGACGCCGAGGCCGCGCAGCCGGGCGCGCATCTCCCCCGCAGCACGCGTCGTGAACGTGACGGCGAGCACCTGACCAGCGGAAACGTGCCCGGACATGACGAGGTGGGCGATGCGGTGGGTGATCGTGCGGGTCTTGCCCGTGCCGGCGCCGGCGAGAACGCAGACCGGCCCCCTCGGGGCACTGGCGGCGGCGCGCTGCTCGGGGTCGAGACCATCGAGCAGACGGGTGCGGCTCTTCGGGGAAAGTACGCCAGTCACGTCCCGCATCCTCGCAGAGGGGGACGGGGAATCCGGGCAGGGGCACGCGGCCGTATCCTGGGCAGATGGCGGGACAGCAGGACAAGGAAGCGGCCAAGCAGGCCAAGAAGGAGAAGCGCGCGGCGAGCAAGGCCCGGCGTGGCCAGCTCTTCGAGGCCTTCAAGATGCAGCGCAAGGAAGACCCTTGGCTCATCCCCTGGATGGTCGGCGCGATCGTCGTCGTCGCAGGTGTGGCCTTCGGCATCGGCTTCTTCTTCGACTCCCAGTGGGTGCTGCTCCCCCTGGGCATCATCCTCGGCGCGCTGCTCGCCATGATCATCTTCGGCCGTCGTGTCCAGAAGACGGTCTACTCGAAGGCCGACGGCCAGCCCGGCGCGGCGGCGTGGGCGCTCGAGAACCTCCGCGGCAAGTGGAAGGTGACGCCGACCGTCGCCGCGACGACCCAGCTCGACGCCGTGCACCGCGTGCTCGGCGGCCCGGGCGTGGTGCTCGTCGCCGAGGGCGCGCAACACCGCGTGAAGACGCTGCTCGCCCAGGAGAAGAAGCGCGTCTCCCGGCTGATCGGCGACACCCCGATCTACGACGTCACGATCGGCCACGAAGAGGGCCAGATCCCGCTCAAGAAGCTCCAGGGCTTCCTGATGAAGCTGCCGCGCAACCTCAAGCCGGCCCAGGTCGACGCCCTCGAGGCGAAGCTGGCCGCCCTCGGCAACCGCGGCGCGGCGATGCCCAAGGGCCCGATGCCCGCCGGCGCGAAGATGCGCAACGTCCAGCGCACGATCCGTCGCCGCTGACCCGCACAGACGACAAAGGCCCCGTCCGGGTGGACGGGGCCTTTCTCGTGCGCGGGTGCCGGGCAGCGGGTTCGGCGGCGGGTTTCGGACGCGACGCACCCAGGGCCGCCGATGGCGCGGGGCCGACGCCGGCCGATACCAGGGGCGCCCTCCGGGAGCGCTGCTCCGACACCAAGCCGGGCAGAGGCCGACGCCGGAGGCTGCCGAGACCACCGGCCGGCCGATGTCGGGCCTACCGGGCCGAGGCCGCTGGCGGGCCGCTTGACCAGTCAGTGTCCGCCGCGGCTGCCGACGGCCGTGTGGTCAGCGCAGCCGGATCCATCGGGCCTACGGGGCCGAGGCCGCGGGCAGGCCGGTTGACCAGTCAGCGTCCGCCGCGGCTGCCGACGGCCGTGTGGTCAGCACAGCCGGTTCCATCGGGCCTACGGGGCCGAGGCCGCGGGCAGGCCGGTTGACCAGTCAGCGTCCGCCGCGGCTGCCGACGGCCGTGTGGTCAGCACAGCCGGTTCCATCGGGCCTACGGGGCCGAGGCCGCGGGCAGGCCGGTTGACCAGTCAGCGTCCGCCGCGGCTGCCGACGGCCGTGTGGTCAGCACAGCCGGTTCCATCGGGCCTACGGGGCCGAGGCCGCGGGCAGGCCGGTTGACCAGTCAGCGTCCGCCGCGGCTGCCGACGGCCGTGTGGTCAGCACAGCCGGATCCATCGGGCCAACCGGGCCGAGGTCGTGGGCGGGCCGGTTGACCAGTCAGCGTCCGCCGCGGCTGCCGACGGCCCGTGTGGTCAGCACAGCCGGTTCCAGTTGCCTCTGCTACGGCTCGCGGCGGGTGGTCAGCGCAGCCGGATGACGACCGTGCCGGTCAGCCGATCGAGCCAGCTGCGGCCGTCGGCGTTGCGGATCGCGGCCGGGATGATCACGAACGTGAGCACCGCCCGGACCAGCGCCCGCAGCGGGCCGACCAGAGCGGCGCCGTCGAGGCGGGCCACCCGGATGCCGACCACGCCCATCCCGGGGGTGAAGCCGAAGAAGCCGGCGGAGGCGACCGAGATCACCGCCCAGACGCCGCCGGACCACAGGTTGAAGTTCTGCATGGCCACCGGGTCCTGCAGGTTCGGGTGCACGAAGATGGCCGTGACCAGGGCCGCGATGACGAGGTCGACGAGCAGCCCGAGCAGCCGGGTCCCGCCGCTCGCCGCCGAGCCGACGCCGGACTCGGGCAGGCCGAGCTTCTCTCCCGGCCAGCGCGAACCGTCCTGATCAGTACTCTGGCCACCGTCACCCGTGCCGGGCAGCCATTCTCCGGTCCATCTCGCCACCCGTCCAGGGTATGCCGGTGGCGCAGAGCACATCCGACCTGGTCGGATACCCGATATCCGGCGACCCGTTAACACCGGCGAAACATACGGGTGACGGTCGGGCAACACCGCGCTTTTAGCGTGAGCCGAAGAGAGCACTGCCGCACGAGCTCGAACGAGAAGGAGTCACCGAGGGTGCCCACTACTCCAGACGACATTCAGCGCCTCATCACGGACGAGGACGTCGAAGTCATCGACGTCCGGTTCTGTGACCTGCCCGGCGTGATGCAGCACTTCACGGTCCCCGCGAAGGCCTTCACCGAAGAGGCCTACGAAGAAGGACTCGCGTTCGACGGCTCCTCGGTGCGCGGCTTCCAGTCGATCCACGAATCGGACATGCTGCTGCTGCCGGACCCCGAGACGGCGCGCATCGACCCGTTCCGCAAGGCGAAGACGCTCTCGCTGAACTTCTTCGTGCACGACCCGTTCACCCGTGAGGCGTACAGCCGCGACCCGCGCAACATCGCGCGCAAGGCCGAGCAGTACATCGCGGAGTACGGCGTCGCCGACAACGTGTACTTCGGCCCCGAAGCCGAGTTCTACATCTTCGACTCGGTCCGCTTCGACTCCGCCGAGCACGCCTCGTTCCACGAGATCGACTCCGTCGAGGGCTGGTGGAACACCGGTACCGAAGAGGTCGGTGGCAACCAGGGTTACAAGACGAAGTTCAAGGGCGGCTACTTCCCGGTTCCGCCGGTCGACCACTTCGCCGACCTGCGCGACGACATCGTCCGCGCGCTGCAGGGTTCCGGTTTCGAGATCGAGCGCGCGCACCACGAGGTGGGCACCGCCGGCCAGACCGAGATCAACTACAAGTTCAACACGCTGCTGCACGCTGCGGACGACCTGCAGCTGTTCAAGTACATCGTGAAGAACACCGTGTTCGCCGCGGGCAAGACCGCGACGTTCATGCCGAAGCCGCTCGCCGGCGACAACGGCTCGGGCATGCACTGCCACCAGTCGCTGTGGAAGGACGGCACGCCGCTGTTCCACGACGAGTCGGGCTACGCCGGCCTGTCGGACACCGCGCGCCACTACATCGGCGGCCTGCTCAAGCACGCCCCGAGCCTGCTGGCCTTCACGAACCCGACGGTGAACTCCTACCACCGCCTGGTCCCCGGCTTCGAGGCCCCGGTTTCGCTGGTCTACTCGCAGCGCAACCGCTCGGCGTGCGTCCGGATCCCGATCACGGGCAACAACCCGAAGGCCAAGCGCGCCGAGTTCCGCTGCCCGGACTCCTCGGGCAACCCGTACCTGGCGTTCTCGGCGATGATGATGGCCGGGCTCGACGGCATCAAGAACAAGATCGAGCCGGCGGACCCGATCGACAAGGACCTCTACGAGCTCCCGCCGGAAGAGGCCAAGAACGTCAAGCTGGTCCCGGGCGACCTGGGCACGGTCCTCGACACGCTGGAAGCCGACCACGACTACCTGCTCGAGGGTGGCGTGTTCACGCCGGACGTGATCGAGACGTGGGTCTCCTACAAGCGCGAAAACGAGATCGACCCGCTGCGCCTGCGCCCGCACCCGTACGAGTTCGCCTTGTACTACGACGTGTGATCCGCTGACGCGTCCCTTGGGCACGCCGGCGGCGAGGAGCGGAAACGCCCTCGCCGCCGGCGTTCTTTTCGTCCGGGCTCCGTGACAACCGGGGCTTCGCCACCCGGAATCCCCGGAAAGCTGCCTCAGTCGCCTTCGGCCGTCGACAGCAGCTTCAGGTCCGCGCCCGCCTCGGCGAAGCGGCCACGCGGGTCCGCCGCCAGCTTGCGGAGCTCCAGGTCCATCAGGCCCAGCGTGCACGTGATCTCCGCGGCCAGCGTGCCGTCGGCCTTGTAGATGTTCGAGTCCATCGAGAACGTCTTGCCGCTGCCGAACTTCGCGTCGCACGTCACGTCGACGACGTCGCCCGCGCGGATCTCGCGGCGGAACACGATGTGGGACTCCAGGAGCACGGCCGCGAAGCCCTCGATGCCGTTGAGCGCACCCGCCTGCTCCAGCAGCTCGAGCCGCGAAACCTCGCCGTAGGAGTGGTACACGGCGTGGTTGAGGTGGCCCAGGGTGTCCAGCTCGTAGTGGCGGACCTTGATCCGGGTCCGGAACGGCTCTCGATCGGTCACGCGCCCCACCTTAATCAGCCTCGTAGAACAGGTGCTCCACCACCGTGTGCGCGCGGCGCGTGATGCGGCGGTAGGTGTCGAGGAACTCGCCGGGGTCGTCCTCTGCGGTCTGGCCGAGCACCCGCGCCACCGCGGCCAGGTCACGGCCCGAACCGGGGACCTCGTCGACGGCCTTGCCGCGCACCAGCATCCCGGCGTTGCGCACCCGGGTCGCCAGCAGCCACGCCTCGGCCAGCGAGTCCGCTTCGGACTGCTCGGCCAGGCCCGCGCCGGGGAGCACCGCCAAGGCGTCCAGCGTCGACGTCGTCCGCAGTTCGGGAACGGCGTGGGCGTGCTGCAGCTGCAGGAGTTGCACCGTCCACTCGACGTCGGCGAGGCCACCGCGGCCGAGCTTCGTGTGCCGCGTCGGATCCGCGCCCTTCGGCATCCGCTCGGTCTCGACGCGTGCCTTGATCCGGCGGATCTCGCGGGCCTTCGTCGAGTCCAGGCCACCTTCGGGGTAGCGGATCGGGTCGATCATCGTGATGAACCGGTGCCCGAGGTCGTCGTCGCCGGCGATGAACCGGGCGCGCAGCAACGCCTGCGCCTCCCACACCTCGCCCCAGCGCGCGTAGTAGGCGCGGTACGACTCGAGCGTGCGCACCAGCGGGCCGCTGCGTCCCTCCGGTCGCAGGTCGGCGTCGACGACCAGCGCCGGGTCCGGGCTCGGCGCGCCCAGCATCTTCCGGACGGTCTCCGCGACCGACGACGCGAACTTCACCGCGTCGGAGTCCGAGACGCCTTCGGCCGCTTCGCACACGAAGAGCACGTCGGCGTCGGAACCGTAGCCGAGCTCGGCGCCGCCGAGCCGGCCCATGCCGATGACGGCGATCCGCGCGGGCGTCCGGCCCAGCTCGGCCTGGCGCTGCCGGAACGCGGCGGCCAGCGCGCCCTGCAGCACCGCGACCCAGACGCTGGACAGCGCCGCGCACACGGCCGGGACGTCGAGCAGCCCGAGCAGGTCCGCGCAGGCCACGCGCAGCAGTTCGTGCCGCCGCAGCGACCGCGCCGCCGTGACCGCCGGGTTCAACCCGGGCTGGCGGCGGACGGCCGCCCGCAGCGACGTCGCCACCTCGGCCGGCGTGCGGCCCAGCAGCCGCGCCGGGTCGCCGAGCAGCTGCAGCACCTCGGGCGCGCGGACCAGCAGGTCGGGCACCAGCCTCGACGTGCCGAGCAGGATGGCCAGCCGTTCGACGACCGTGCCTTCGTCGCGCAGCACCCGCAGGTACCACGGCGTGTCTTCCAGCGCCTCGGAAACCTTGCGGTACGACAGCAGCCCGCCGTCCGGGTCGGGGGTGTCGGCGAGCAGGTCGAGCAGCACGGGCAGCAGCGCCTGCTGGATCGCGGCGCGCCGGGACACGCCCGAGGTGAGGGCCTTGATGTGCTGGAGCGCGCCGTCGGGCGCGGTGTAGCCGAGGGCGGCCAGGCGGCTGGCGGCCTGCTTGGTCGTCAGGCGGAGCGCTTCGGTCGGCACGTTCGCGACCGACTGCAGCAGCGGCCGGTAGAAGATCTTTTCGTGCAGCCGCCGGATGCCCTTGCCGTGCTTGCGGAACTCCGCCAGCAGGGCCTCCCCCTCGCTCTTGCCACCGGTCGGTTTCACACCGCTCGCGCGCGCGAGGATCCGCAGCTCGTCGGTGTCGGACGTCGCCGGGAACAGGTGCGTCCGGCGCATCCGCCGCAGCTGCAGCCGGTGCTCCAGCATCCGCAGGAACTCGTACGACGCGCCCAGCTCGGCCGCGTCCTTCCGGCCCACGTAACCGCCTTCGCCGAGCGCCGCGAGCGCGTCCATCGTGGACGGCGACCGCAGCTCGTCGTCCACCCGGCCGTGCACGAGCTGCAGCAACTGCACCGCGAACTCGACGTCACGCAGGCCACCGCGGCCCAGCTTGAGCTCGCGCTCGGCGTGCTCGGACGGCACGTGCCCCTCGACCCGGCGGCGCATCTGCTGCACCTCGGCGACGAAGTTGTCCCGATCGGCCGCCGACCACACCAGCGGCGCCACCATCTCGGCGTACTGCCGGCCGAGTTCGACGTCGCCGGCGACCGGACGCGCCTTCAGCAGCGCCTGGAACTCCCAGGTCTTGGCCCACTTCAGGTAGTAGCTCTGGTGGCCTTCGAGGGTGCGGACGAGCGCGCCGGCCTTGCCTTCCGGGCGCAGCGCCGCGTCGACCTCGAAGCACGCGTTCCCGGTGACGCGCATCGTCGTGCTCGCCAGCCGCGTCGCGACACTGAGGTCGCCCGCGCCGACGAAGATGACGTCGACATCGCTGACGTAGTTGAGTTCCCGGCCGCCGCACTTGCCCATCGCGATGATCGCGAACGTGTCGTCGGCCGAGGCGCCGACCTCGGCCTCGGCGACCACGAGCCCGGCGGCGAGCGCGGCCTCGGCCAGCTCGGTCAGCTGCGCGGCGACCTCGGCGTAGCGCGGCTGCTCGAGCCCGCTCTCGACGAGGTGCCCCAGGTCCGCGGCGGCGATGCCGAGCAACAGGCCGCGGTAGGCGACCTTCAGCGTCTGCTCGGCTTCGAGCTTGGTGATCACGGAACCGTCTTCACGCAGGAGCGCGGTGCGCAGGGCTTCCCGGTAGCCGGCGGGGTTCGTGCTCTTCTTGCCGGTCAGCGAGTGCCACTGCGCGGGGTTCGCGCACAGGAAGTCGGCCAGCGCGGTCGACGTCCCCAGCACGCCGAGGAGCCGGCCGCGGAACGTCCGGTTTTCGCGGAGCTGCTCGTCGAGCCGCGTCCACTCTTCGCCGTCGGCCTCGCGGATGCGGTCCAGGCCGCGCAGCGCGAGATCGGGGTCGGCGGCGCGGGACAACGCCGAGAGCACGTCGGTCGCCGCGGCGACCGGGCCGGCGTCGTCCCACCAGCCGGCCGCGCGCAACTGCCCCTCGGCACGGGCGTCGGTGAAGCCGTACCTCGCCGCCGAAGCGGTCGTTCGCGCGCGGTCTGCCATCACGAACCACCGTAGCCGGAACGGCCTCTTGATTCCGGCTCAGGCGGCCAGGCGTCCCGGCTCGGTGTCGGCCGGCGTCGGCTCGGGGACCTGGAAGCTGTGCGCGGTGACGGGGTGGCGGCGGGAGAGCAGCCAGATTCCGGCGCCCACCCCGATTCCGACCACGCCGACGGCGATGGTGCCCGCGCTGCCGAGTGAGGCGATCTTGCCGGAGACCGCACCGACGATCGCGGCGGCGGGCAGGGTGAACAGCCAGGCGATGACCATCCGGCCGGCCATCCGCCAGCGGACCGGCGCCTCGCGGCGGCCGACACCGGAGCCGACGATGCCGCCGGAGCACACGTGCGTCGTCGACAGCGGGAAACCGAGCCGCGACGAGACGAGGATGACGAGCGCGGAGCTCGTCTGGGCGGCGAAGCCCTGCGGGCCCTCGATGTCGGTCAGGCCCTTGCCGAGGGTGTGCGTGATGCGCCAGCCGCCGAGGTAGGTGCCGGCGGCCAGCGCGCAGGCGGCGCTGACGATCACCCACACGGGCGGGGCGGCACCCGGCGGGAGGCTACCGGCGGTGACCAGCGTGAGCGTGATCACGCCCATCGTCTTCTGCGCGTCGTTCGTGCCGTGGGCCAGCGAGACCAGCGACGCCGAGACGATCTGGCCGATCTTGAAACCGCGTGTGGCCGGCCGGTTCCGGACCAGGAAGCGGTAGACGAAGTACGTCACGACCAGCGCCACGAGACCGGCGATCACCGGCGAAGCGGCCGCCGGCAGCAGGACCTTCTCGACGATCTTTCCGAAGTGGACCGAGTCCGCGCCCGCCGAAACCCAGGTGGCGCCGATCAATCCGCCGAACAGCGCGTGCGACGAGCTCGACGGGAGCCCGACGAACCATGTCACGAGATTCCAGACGATCGCGCCAATCAGCCCGCCGAAGACGATCGACGGGCCGATCTTCGTGTCGTCCACCAGGCCGCTGGAGATCGTCTTGGCGACTTCCACCGACAGGAACGCGCCGACGAGGTTCAGCACCGCGGAGATCGCGACGGCCACCCGGGGCTTGAGCGCCCCGGTGGCGATCGACGTCGCCATCGAGTTCGCGGTGTCGTGGAACCCGTTGGTGAAATCGAAGACCAATGCCGTGACGACCACGATCACGACCAGCAACGAGGGGTCCACCCCGACCTCCGCACCCTTGTGGGGACTCTTCCCGCAAGGTACCTGACGAGTGACGCAGGTTGTTAACAGCCCGTTGCCGATTGTGACGCTATCCGTTAAGCCAGCGGTAACGAGCGTTGACTGTCAGCGGCGGGCTGGAGCTCACCGGACGCCAGTCGGACGAACCGCTGCGCGAACGGACGCCACGTCTCGGCGATGTCGTCGTGCACGGTGATCAACTTGTCGTGGTCGAGCGATCCCGGCCGGGCCAGCTCCGCCATTTCGGGCTCATCCGCGGCCCAGCTCTCGACGATCTCGGGCGTCGTCTCGATGTGGAACTGGACAGCGTAGACACACCGGTTGAACCGGAAGGCCTGGTACTGGTAGCGCGGAGCGGATGCGAGCAGTTCGGCGCCCGGCGGGAGCCGGGTGATCGCGTCGTTGTGGAACTGCAGGACGTCCTGCATCAGCGGCAGGTCGGCGAAGAGCGGGTCGGTCCACGCGGCGTCCTTCTTCGAGACCAGGTGCGGGCCGACCTCGGGCCCGTCGCGCCCGACCTCGACGCGGCCGCCGGTCGCGACGGTCAGCAGCTGGGCGCCGAGGCAGATTCCCAGCGTCGGGAGCTGCCTCGACGCCGCTTTCGCCAGCAGGCGCCGCACATCGGCGAGCCACGGGTGCTTCGTGTCGTCCTCCGCACCCATGCCACCACCGAGGCAGACGACCCCGGCGTAACCGTCGAGATCGCCGGGCAGCTCCTGCCCGGGCGGCAGCCGGAGGTCGAGTTCCGCGCCGGCTTCGGCCAGCCAGTCACCGAGGGGACCGAGCGGGTCCGAGACGTCCGGCTGGATGATCAGCAGTCGTGTCACGTCTTCCAGGGTAAGTGCGTCAGCAGGCGCAGCGAATACCGGTCGTGCCCGGTTCGCCGTGCGCCTCGACGGGGTAGCCGGCGGCTCTCCAGCCGGCGATGCCGCCGGAGAGCCGTTTCACCCGGAAGCCGAGTTCGGCGAGCTTGAGCGCGCCCTTCGTGGCGGCGTTGCAGTTGCTGCTCTCGCAGTAGCAGACGTAGACGAGGTCGCGATCGAGGTGAGCTGTGCTCTCGCGCGTCATGTCGCGGTAGGGCAGGTTGATCGCGCCGGGAAGGTGCGCCTGCGCGAAGGCCTCGGGAGCGCGGGTCTCGACGATGACGTACCCCTCGGTACAGCCGGCGTCCAGGTCCCGGGCGAGGTCATCCGGATCGACCTCGAAGCCGAGCTCGGCCGCGAAGTAGGCGGCGGCTTCGGCGGGAGCCGGGGCGGGGAAGGCGAGTGTGCGTGTCATGGGTCAATCCTGCTGATCACGGCGTCGCGGACACAGGGCAGAATCGGGGTGAAGGCCCGGGCCGGCCTGGGATTTCCCTGTTTCCGCCCCTGCTGACTTGGGAGAACCACGGTGGACCTCGACGACGTCGACTGGCACCTGATCGAGCTCCTCCAGGACGACGGCCGGCTGAGCTTCACCGAACTCGGGCGGCGGGTGTCGCTGTCCGGTTCCGCGGTGACGGAGCGAGTCCGCCGTCTCGAGGAGCGCGGAGTGATCACGGGCTACACGGCGAGCGTGGACACGACCAAGCTGGGGCTGCCGATCGAGGCGTTGGTCCGGGCCCGGGTACGCAGCCTGGACACCCCCCGCTTCCGGACGGCGGTGCTACCGCTGCCGGAGGTCATCGCCGCGGACCACGTCACCGGCGACGAGTGCTGGATCCTGCGGGTGCTGTGCCGGAACACGGCGGAGCTGGAGGAGCTGGTCGAGAAGGTGCAGCGATACGGCGAGACGACAACGTCGTTGGTGCTGTCATCGCCGTTGCGCCGGCGCCCGTTGGCTCGGCGGGGACGATCGTGAGGCATCACGGAACTCGCGCACCGTGCGAGAGGGGCAGGTCGCGCGCCCAGGCAGTCGGCTCGCGTGCCCAGGCAGTCGGCTCGTGTACCCGAACGGTCGGCTCCCGTGATTGAAGCGCCGGCACCCGTGATCCGGGGGCCGGCACCCGCGATTCACAGGTCAACACGTGACCAGACAGCCGACTCGTGTGATTGGGAGGTCGGCTCGTGTGGTTGGAGGGTCGACACGGGGTTGGCTGCGGTGCCGGCCGCACGGGTTTTGGGTATAGAAAAAGGGCCTGGCCGGGAGAACCGTAGTTCTCGACCAAGCCAGGCCCTTCCCCAACAAAATGTTCGGCGGTGTCCTACTCTCCCACAACCCTTCGGTTGCAGTACCATCGGCGCTGTCAAGCTTAGCTTCCGGGTTCGGAATGGGACCGGGCGTTTCCCTGACGCTAAAACCACCGAAACACTACGAAACAACCACACCCCCCAAAAAACAGGGAGCCGTGTGGTGTCTCAGAAACCGTAGAGTGGATGCGTAACACCTTCGTAGACAAGTCCTCGGCCTATTAGTACCAGTCAACTCGACAACACATTACTGTGCTTCCATATCTGGCCTATCAACCCAATGGTCTATTGGGGGCCTTAACCCACAAAGGGTGGGATACCTCATCTTGGAACAGGCTTCCCGCTTAGATGCCTTCAGCGGTTATCCCTTCCGAACGTGGCCAACCAGCCATGCCCCTGGCGGGACAACTGGCACACCAGAGGTTCGTCCGTCCCGGTCCTCTCGTACTAGGGACAGCCTTCCTCAAGTATCCTACGCGCGCGGCGGATAGGGACCGAACTGTCTCACGACGTTCTAAACCCAGCTCGCGTGCCGCTTTAATGGGCGAACAGCCCAACCCTTGGGACCTACTCCGGCCCCAGGATGCGACGAGCCGACATCGAGGTGCCAAACCATGCCGTCGATATGGACTCTTGGGCAAGATCAGCCTGTTATCCCCGGGGTACCTTTTATCCGTTGAGCGACACCCCTTCCACCAGGTGGTGCCGGATCACTAGTCCCGACTTTCGTCCCTGCTCGACATGTCTGTCTCACAGTCAAGCTCCCTTGTGCACTTGCACTCAACACCTGATTGCCAACCAGGCTGAGGGAACCTTTGGGCGCCTCCGTTACTCTTTAGGAGGCAACCGCCCCAGTTAAACTACCCATCAGGCACTGTCCCTGAACCAGATCATGGCCCGAGGTTCAGATTCCCAATTCGACCAGAGTGGTATTTCAACAACGACTCCACAGTAACTAGCGTCACCGCTTCACAGTCTCCCACCTATCCTACACAAGCCGAACCGAAAACCAATACCAAACTATAGTAAAGGTCCCGGGGTCTTTCCGTCCTGCCGCGCGTAACGAGCATCTTTACTCGTAGTGCAATTTCGCCGGGCCTGTGGTTGAGACAGCCGGAAAGTCGTTACGCCATTCGTGCAGGTCGGAACTTACCCGACAAGGAATTTCGCTACCTTAGGATGGTTATAGTTACCACCGCCGTTTACTGGCGCTTAAATTCTCAGCTTCACCCCCGAAGGGATTAACCGGTCCTCTTAACGTTCCAGCACCGGGCAGGCGTCAGTCCATATACATCGTCTTGCGACTTCGCATGGACCTGTGTTTTTAGTAAACAGTCGCTTTCCGCTGGTCTCTGCGGCCACCCACCCCTAGTCCGTAAAGGACTTCAGGATGTTTGGCCCCCCTTCTCCCGAAGTTACGGGGGCATTTTGCCGAGTTCCTTAACCACAGTTCACCCGATCGCCTTAGTATTCTCTACCTGACCACCTGTGTTGGTTTGGGGTACGGGCCGTGCATGCACTCACTAGAGGCTTTTCTCGGCAGCATAGGATCACTCTACTTCGCCTCAAACGGCTACGCATCACGTCTCAGCCTTAGTGCCGTGCGGATTTGCCTACACGACGGCCTACACGCTTACACCAGGACAACCATCGCCTGGCGGAGCTACCTTCCTGCGTCACCCCATCGCTTGACTACTACGAAATCAGGTCCCACGCTCCACAACACCAACTCCATCCGAAGACTTCGCCGGCGCGCTTTGGGTGGTTAGTATCAAACGCCTCGTCATGGGCGCACATGCTCGGGTACGGGAATATCAACCCGTTGTCCATCGACTACGCCTGTCGGCCTCGCCTTAGGTCCCGACTTACCCTGGGCGGATTAGCCTGGCCCAGGAACCCTTGGTCATCCGGCGGCAGAGTTTCTCACTCTGCATTCGCTACTCATGCCTGCATTCTCACTCCCACACCCTCCACCGCTAGCTTCCGCCACGGCTTCCCTGGGTGCAGGACGCTCCCCTACCCATCAACACGACTACACAAGGACTTCAAGAGCCCAAGTGGATCTATTGTGTCAATGACACAGCTTCGGCGGTGTGCTTAAGCCCCGCTACATTGTCGGCGCAGGACCACTTGACCAGTGAGCTATTACGCACTCTTTCAAGGGTGGCTGCTTCTAAGCCAACCTCCTGGTTGTCTGGGCAATCCCACATCCTTTCCCACTGAGCACACACTTAGGGGCCTTAGCTGGTGTTCTGGGCTGTTTCCCTCTCGA
>NZ_CP107923.1:6847500-10417451 GCF_036026695.1 Amycolatopsis sp. NBC_00438
GGGCTTCCGGCAGGAGCTCGGACTTCTCCATCTCGGCCAGGGCTTCCCCCAGGTTCTGGGGCAACTGTGCGTAACCGGCGGCGCGCCGCTCGGAGTCGCTCAGCTGCCAGATGTTGTCCTCGGCAGGAGGCGGCAGCTCGTACCCCTTTTCGATCCCCTTGAGCCCGGCGGCCAGGATCACCGAGTAGGCGAGGTATGGGTTGCACGCGGAGTCCAGGGTACGGACTTCCACCCGTCGGGATGACGCCTTTCCGGGTGAATACATCGGCACCCGGACGAGCGCCGAGCGGTTCGCGCGACCCCACGAAACCGTCGTCGGCGCCTCGCTTCCGCTGATCAGGCGCTTGTAGGAGTTCACCCACTGGTTGGTGACGGCGGAGATCTCCTTGGCGTGGTGCAGCAGGCCGGCGACGAACGCCTTGCCGGTCTCCGACAGCTCGTGCGGGTCCTCGGCGTCGTAGAAGGCGTTGCGATCACCCTCGAAGAGGCTGATGTGGGTGTGCATCCCGGAGCCGGGCTGGTCGGTGAACGGCTTCGGCATGAACGTCGCGCGCACGCCCTGGGTCAGCGCGACCTCCTTGACGACGTAACGGAACGTCATCACGTTGTCGGCCATGGTCAGGGCGTCGGCGTAGCGGAGGTCGATCTCCTGCTGGCCCGGCGCGCCCTCGTGGTGGCTGAACTCGACCGAGATGCCCATCGCCTCGAGGGTCTCGATCGCGTGCCGCCGGAAGTGCGTCGCCGTGGCGTGGCTGGCCTGGTCGAAGTACCCGCCGTTGTCCGCGGGCTCCGGCTCGCTGCCGTCGTCGGGGAGGTTGGCCAGGAGGAAGAACTCGATCTCCGGGTGCACGTAGCAGGTGAAACCCGCTTCGGCGGCCTTCGAGAGCTGGCGCCGCAGCACGTGGCGCGGGTCGGCCCACGACGGCGAGCCGTCCGGCATCGCGATGTCGCAGAACATGCGGGCCGAGTACGGGCTGCCGTCCGGGGTCTCCCAGGGCAGCACCTGGAAGGTGGCCGGGTCCGGCTTGGCGACCATGTCGGATTCGTAGACGCGCGCGAACCCTTCGATGGCCGAGCCGTCGAAGCCGATCCCCTCGGTGAAAGCGCCCTCGAGTTCGGCCGGCGCGACCGCGACGGACTTGAGGAACCCCAGCACATCGGTGAACCAGAGACGGACGAAACGGATGTCGCGCTCCTCGAGCGTGCGGAGCACGAATTCCTGCTGGCGATCCATGGCCGCACCCTAACGACAGCGTGTTAACGGGATGTTTCACGACGCGCCGAGGGTGACGAAGGTCAGCTCGCCGACACCGGAACGGGCTTCTTCGCGCGCTTCACGGCCAGCGACGCGACCGACGCGATGACGGCCAGGACGGCGGCCGAATACCAGGCCAGGGTGTAGTTCCCGAGCTGGTCGCGGACCAGGCCGGCGGCCGAGGCGGCGAACGCGGCGCCCAGCTGGTGACAGGCGAAGACCCAGCCGAACACGATCGGGCCGGCTTCGCCGAAGGCGCGGACGCAGAGCGCGACGGTCGGCGGGACCGTCGCCACCCAGTCGAGGCCGTAGAACAGGATGAACGCCCACATGCTCGGCTGCACGGAGTCGGTGAACAGCTGCGGCAGCAGGGCCAGCGAGAGCCCGCGCAACGCGTAGTAGACCCCGAGCAGGATCCGCGGGTCGACGCGGTCGGTGAGCCAGCCGGAGAAGATCGTGCCGACGACGTCGAAGACGCCGACCAGGGCCAGCAGGCCCGCCGCGGTCGTCTGGGGCATGCCGTGATCGTGGGCGGCCGGGACGAAGTGGGTGCCGACCAGGCCGTTCGTCGTCGCACCGCAGATCGCGAAGCCGACCGCGAGCAGCCAGAACGTCCGGGTGCGGGCCGCTGTCTTCAGGACGGACAGGGCGCGGCGGGCGGAACCGGTCTTCGGGGTGGGGCGGGCGACCTCGGCGTCCGCGGGCGCGCCGTAGGCCGTGGTGCCGACGTCGGCGGGGTGATCGCGGATGAGCAGCAGGACCACCGGGACGACGGCGAGCGCGGCGATCGCGATCACCAGGGACGCGGTCCGCCAGCCGGAGCCGACCGCGAGGTTCGCGATGAGCGGCAGGAAGATCAGCTGGCCGGTGGCGCCCGCCGCGGTCAGGACACCGGTGACGACGCCGCGGCTGCGGACGAACCACCGGGCCGCGACGGTCGCGGCGAAGCTCATCGCCATCGAGCCGGTGCCCGCGCCGATCAGCACGCCCCAGCAGAGGATCAGCTGCCAGCTCGCGGTCATGAACACGGTGCCGGCCGCGCCGAGGGCGATGACGAACAACGCCGTCGCCGAGACCCGGCGGATGCCGAACCGCTCCATCAGGGCGGCCGCGAAGGGCGCGAAGAGGCCGTAGAGCACGAGGTTGACCGAGACGGCCGAGCTGATCGTGGCCGTCGACCAGCCGAACTCCTGGTGCAGCGGGTCGATGAGGACGCCGGGGGCCGAGCGGAAGCCGGCGGAGGCGAGCAGCGCGACGAACGCGGCACCGGCGATCAACCAGGCGCGGTGCAGCTTCGGGGCAGGGCGGGTCTCGACAGTCACCAGTGAAGTGTTGTCTGGCGCGCCTTCCGGTGGAAGTGGCCTGAAGGACATCTGCCGCAAGGATCCGGCCACCACCAGCAGGCGCTGCCGGAGTAAGTCTGCTCGATGGGCTTCGTGATCCAGGTGGTTCCTGGCGGTGCGGGCGGAGCACCCTCACTCGGGTGAGCCGCCCGTGCCGCCAGGGGCCGCCTGGGCGCGAAGACCGCGAGCCGGACTTGCTCCGGCGGCGCCTAGGCTTGCGGGATGTCCCGCATCGCCCTGCTGCTCGTGGTCCTGTTGACGGCCGGGTGCACCGGCTCGCCGGACACGCGCGGGCCGTTCCCCGCGGGTGCCGAGCTGGTCCGCGACGCGGCGATGTCGTTCGCCGCGGTGCGGAGCGTGCACTTCGCCGCCGGGGTCAACGGCGTCCTGCCCGACTTCCCGCTCCGGCAGATCGAAGGCGACGCGACCCTCGACGCAGGCGGGGCCGCGACCGGTACGGCCGACGTCCAGGACGGCGACGGACACGTCAAGTTCCACTTCACCGTGCGCGACGGCCAGGTGAGCACCGACCCCGGCATCGCGCGCGGCCGGATCCCCGAGACGGACGCCGTGGGCCGGTTCCTGGGGCCGTCCGCCGGGCTGAAGCGGCTGCTCGACGCCGTGACCGACGCGAAGACCGAGGGCAAGGAGAACGTCGACGGCGCCGCGGCGCTGCGGGTCGGCGGCCAGGTGCCCGCGGCCGTCGCGCACAGCGTGCTGCCGCAGGTGAACGCCGACATCGTCGTCAAGGTGTGGGTCTCGGCCGACGGGCCGCGCCGGTTCGTCCGGCTGTGGGTGCAGGTCCCGCCGGCCGGTGACCACCTCAGCCCGGTGATGTTCGAACTGTCGCTGACCGGCCAGAACAAGCCCGTCGACCTCGGTTAGCAGCGGGTCGTGGCGGCGGTGCCGTCGATCAGGTACGCGACGCCCGCGCGGTCCACGCACGCGGTGCCGTCGAGGAAGACCGTGTGCTGCACGCCTTCGTAGGTGAGCAGGACGCCGCCGAGGTCCTTCGCGAGGTCGACGCCCTGCTGGTACGGCGTCGCCGGGTCGTGCGTGGTCGAGACGACCAGGGGTTTCGGCAGGCCGGCGGCGTGCGGCACGTGCTCGGCCGACGTCGGCGGGACCGGCCAGGTCGAGCAGATGTCCAGCTCGCTGGTGTCCGGGCTGCCGCCGGCCAGGAACGGCGCGCCGGCCAGCATCCGCTGGTGCGCGCGGTCGATCGCGGCCCGGTCGGTGAGCCGGGCGCGGTCGACGCAGCGGACGGCGAAGTAGGCGTCGATCCCGCCGCCGTAGTGGCCGTCGCGGTCGCGGCCGTAGTAGCCGTCGGCGAAGGCCAGCAGGGACCGGCCGGTGCCGCCGGCCAGCTGGGCGAGCGCGCCGTTGAGCGCCGGCCAGTCGCCGCGGGCGTAGAGCGCCGCGAAGGTGCCGGTGACCGCGTCCTCGAAGGAGAGCTTCCGGGTGCCGGCCGGGACGGGCTTCGCGACCAGCGGACGCACCAGCTGCTGGAAGGCCTCGGTCGTGCGCGCGGGGTCGCGGCCGAGCGCGCAGTCGCTCCGGGCCGCGCACCACCTGCCGAACTCGGTGAAGGCGTCCTGGAAGCCCGCCATCTGCGTGACCAGGGATTCCGCGATGTCCTGTGCGGGGTCGACGGCGCCGTCGAGCAGCAACGCGCGGACGTTCTCCGGGAATGCCTCGGCGTAGGCCGCGCCGATCTGCGTGCCGTACGAGTAGCCGAGGTAGGTCAGTTTCTCGTCGCCGAGAGCCGCGCGAAGGACGTCTAGGTCGCGTACGACGTCTCGCGTGCCGACGTTCGCGAGGAACGCTTTGCCGTACTTCGTCGCTTCGGCGCACTTCGCGCCGTACGCCGTGGTCTCGGCGAGCTGCTTCTTCACCCCTTCGGGCGACATGTCGCTTTCGACGTCGGACGCGCGGTCGGCGTCCTGCTCGGCGTCGGTGCGGCAGGTGATCCGCGGCTCGCTGGTGCCGACGCCACGCGGGTCGAAGCCGACCAGGTCGAACCGGTCCAGCAGCGGCGCGGCCGCGGGCGACTTCGCCAGGGACGCGGCCATCGACGTCCCCGCGCCGCCGGGACCGCCCGGGTTGACGACCAGCGAGCCGATCCGCTGCTTCGCGGCCTTGTGCCGCACCAGCCCGACGGTCACCGTCTCCCCCACCGGCTTCGTGTAGTCCAGCGGCACGGTCAGGTGCGCGCAGTCCAGCGACGCGGCCGCCGGACACGGCGTCCAGGCGAGCTGCTGCCCGGTGAACTTCCGCAGGTCAGGCGCCGGAGAGGAAGGCGACGGCGCTGGTGTCGACGGGGTGCTCGTGCACGCCGTCAGCACCAATGCCGCGCCCAGTAGCGCGGCCGCCCTCACTGGCCTTTGCAGCGCGTGCCTTCCGCCGGGAGCGTGCCGTCGACCAGGTAGTCGTTGCCCGCCTGGTCCACACACGAAATGCCCTGCAGGAACACCGTGTGCTGAGTGCCCTCGAAGGTGAGCAGCCCGCCCTTCAGGCCCTTCGCGAGGTTGACGCCGGCCTGGTACGGCGTCGCCGGGTCGTTGGTCGTCGAGATGACCAGCGTCTTCGCCAGGCCTTCGACGTTCGGCACGTGCGGCTCCGACGTGTTCGGCACCGGCCAGAACGCGCACGCGTCGCGAGCCGCGCTCGCCGGGCGGCCGTCGTCGAGGAACGGCGCGACCTGCACGTACTCCTCCTGCGCCTTGAGGATCACGGCCGGGTCGGTGACGCGCGGGTCGTCGACGCAGCGGATCGCGGTGAAAGCGTCCTGGGTGGTGCCGTACTTGCCGCTGGAGTCGCGCTCGTTGTAGATGTCGGCGAGCTTCTCGAGCGTCGCGCCGCGCTGCTGCTTCAGCTCGTTGAGGCCGGTGTTCAGCGCGTCCCAGAGGCTCTCCTGGTAGAGCGCCTGGATGACGCCGGTGGTCGCGTCCTCGTAGGAGAGCTTGCGGCCGTCACCCACCGGGACCGGGAAGTCGATCAGCGGCCGGACGAGGTCCTGGAACGCCTTCACCGCGGCGGCGGGGTCCTGGCCGAGCGCGCAGTCCTGCTGAGCGGTACACGACTTCGCGAACTGCGTGAACGCGCCGCCGAAGCCCTGGCCCTGCGCGACCAGCGACTCGACCGCGTCCTGGTCCGGGTCGACCGCGCCGTCGAGGATCATCGCGCGGACGTTCTTCGGGAACGCCTCGGCGTAGGTCGACCCGATCCGGGTGCCGTAGGAGTAGCCGAGGTAGGTCAGCTTCTCGTCACCGAGGACCGAGCGCAGGATGTCGAGGTCCTTCACGACGTCGCGGGTGCCGACGTTGGCGAGCAGCCCGGTGCCGTCGTCGCTGCGCTGGGCGCACTTCGCGGCGAAGTCCTTTTCCTGCGCTTCCTGCTTGAGCACGCCCTGCGGCGAGCCGTCGGTCTCGCTGTCGTCCGCGCGGTCGGCGTCGCGCTCCTGATCGGTCAGGCAGCGGATGATCGGCTGGCTCGCGCCGATCCCCCGCGGGTCGAAGCCGACCAGGTCGAAGCGCTTGGCGAGGTCCGTGTTCGACGCCGGCTTGATCAGCCCGGCGGCGGCGACCATGCCCGACGCGCCCGGTCCGCCCGGGTTCACCACCAGCGACCCGATCCGCGATCCCCCGTCGGTCGCCTTGTGCCGCAGCAGGCCGAGCGTGATGGTCGTTCCGTCCGGTTTCGTGTAGTCCAGCGGCACGGTCAGCCGCGCGCACTGGATGTCTTTCGCCTGGAACGCCGACCTCGCGTCCTCCGACGTCGCGTAAGGTGCGCAGTCGGCCCAGGTCAGGCTCTGGCCGTAGAACCGCTCCAGCCCCGCGGGCACCGGCCCGGACGGCGGGTGCGACTCGGTCGTCGGCGACGGCGGGGCGGTCTTGCCGGTGGACGTGCAGGCGGTCAAGGAGACCGCGAGCAGCGCGGATGCCGCGACCGCCGTGATCGTCCGACTACGGGACCTGGCGCTGGGATGAGGGAACACGGTTGGATCGTCCCATCCGGCCGCGGAACTCGAACGCACCACCGCCACGTTGGGTGGGGCAGGCCGGTCGAGCGAGAGAGAACGGGAGACCAGGGGTGGCAGCACTGATCAGCCGGGTGGGCAAACGGCTCCGCCGGATCATCCAGCGTCCGGGCAGCGTCGAGCTGACCCGCTACGAAGCACTGCTGCCCGCAGTCGAGAAGCTCGAACCCGAGCTCGAGAAGCTCTCCGACGAGGAGCTGACCGAGCGGGCCGGGAAGCTTCGCGAGACGCTGAAGGACACCGCGTTCGGCGACAATCACCTGATCGAGGTGTGCGCGCTCGGTCGTGAGGCTGCTCGGCGGGCACTGGGCGAGCGCGCGTTCGACGTCCAGATCCTCGGCACGATGGGCCTGCTCAGCAAGCACGTCGTGCAGATGGAGACCGGTGAGGGCAAGACGCTCGCCGGCGCGCTGGCCGCGGCCGGGTACGCGCTGCGAGGCAAGCGCGCCCACGTCGTCACGGTCAACGACTACCTGGCGCGACGCGACGCCGAGTGGATGGGCCCGGTGTACGCGCTGCTCGGCGTGTCGGTCGGCTGGGTCGAGCCGTCGCACTCGCAGCAGGAGCGCAAAGAGGCCTACGCCAAGGACGTCACGTACGGCGCCGTCGCCGAAATCGGCTTCGACGTGCTGCGTGACCGCCTGGTCACGAACGTCGACGACCTGGTCCAGCCGGACCCGGAGGTCGCGATCGTCGACGAGGCGGACTCCGTGCTGGTCGACGAGGCCCGCGTCCCGCTGGTGATGGCCGGCTCGATCGACCACACCGACGCCGACGAAGAGGTCGCGAAGGTCGTCCGGCGGCTGCGGCTCAACCTGCACTACGAGACCGACAGCGAGGGCCGCAACGCCTGGCTGACCGACGCCGGTGCCTCGGTCGTCGCGAAGTCGCTCGGCCTGGAGGTCGACGACCTCTACGGCGAGACGGCGTCGGACCGGCTCCCCGCGGTGAACGTCGCGCTGCACGCGCACGCGCTGCTCACCCGCGACGTCGACTACCTGGTCCGCGACGGCAAGGTCCAGCTCATCAACGCCGCCCGCGGCCGCGTCGCCGAACTGCAGCGCTGGCCGGACGGTCTCCAGGCCGCCGTCGAAGCGAAGGAGCAGGTCAGCGCGACCGACCGCGGTGAGATCCTGGACTCGATCACCGTCCAGGCGCTGCTGGCGCGCTACCCCGAGGTCGCCGGCATGACCGGTACCGCGGTCGCCGTCGCCGAGCAGCTGCGCGAGTTCTACGAGCTCGAGGTCGCGGTCATCCCGCCGAACACCCCGAACGTCCGCGAAGACCAGGAAGACCGGGTCTTCGCGTCGCCGTCGCAGAAGCTGCGGGCGATCGAAGAGGAGATCCGCACGGTCCACGAGACCGGGCGCCCGATCCTCGTCGGCACCCAGGACGTCGCCGAGTCGGAGGAGCTGGCCGAGAAGCTGGCGAAGGTCGACCTCGAGTGCGTCGTGCTCAACGCGCGCAACGACGCCGAAGAGGCGTCGATCATCGCCGAGGCCGGCAAGAAGGGCGCGGTCACCGTCTCGACCCAGATGGCCGGGCGCGGTACCGACATCCGGCTGGGCGGCACCGACGGCGCGACCCGCGAAGAGGTCGTCGAGCTGGGCGGGCTGCACGTCATCGGCACCGCGCGGTACCCGTCGAGCCGGCTCGACGGCCAGCTGCGCGGCCGCTCCGGCCGCCAGGGCGACCCGGGCAGTGCGATCTTCTTCGCGAGCCTGAACGACGAGCTCGTGCTGTCGAACGCGCCGGACGTGCCGGACGGCATCACCGACGACGAAGAGACCGGCGAGATCACCGACAACGCGGCGCTGCGGCAGCTCAACCACGCCCAGCGCGTCGCCGAGGGCGTCGACCTGGAGATCCACCGCAACACCTGGCGCTACACGCGGCTGATCGAGCGGCAGCGGCGCGACCTGCTGACCCACCGCGACAAGGTGCTTCGCGAGGGGTACGCGGCGGAGAAGCTGGAGAAGGCGCACCCGGAGAAGTTCGGCGAGCTGAAGGAGAAGCTGGGAGACGACCAGGAGAAGGTGGAGCAGCTGTGCCGCGAGGTGCTGCTGTTCCACGTCGACCAGCTCTGGTCCGACCACCTGGCGTACCTGACCGACGTCCGCGAGAGCATCCACCTGCGGGCGCTGGCCCGGGAGACACCGCTCGACGAGTTCCACCGCGCGGCCATCCCGGAGTTCCACAAGATCATCGCCGAGGCGGACTCGCGCGCGGCGAAGACCCTCGAAGAGGCCGAGCTGACCGACGACGGCATCGACCTCGGCGACGCCGGCGTCCGGCGGGCGAACACGACGTGGACCTACCTGGTGCACGACAACCCGTTCGACTCCGACTTCGAGCAGACCATCAAGAAGGTCCGGAGCATGATCAAGCGCAAGTAGTCCTCGTCCCGGGAAAACCCTCGCTCGGTTCGGCCGAGCGGGGGTTTTCTCGTTTGCCCGGGCCGGGAGAATCGGGGCATGCGCAAGATCCCGACGCTGTTCCGTCGCGACCCCGAAGACCTCCGGCGGGTGACCCGCGAAGTGCACCCCGCGTGCCAGTGGGTGCTCGACGGCCAAGGCGTGCCCACCCGCAAGTACGACGGCACCTGCGTCCGGCTCGACGAGTCCGGCGAGTGGTGGGCGCGGCGCGAGGTGAAGGCGGGCAAGAGCGCGCCCGCCGGGTTCGAGGCCGTCCAGACCGACCCGGAGACGGGGAAGACCGTCGGCTGGGAGCCGGTCGCGCAGTCGGCGTTCGCGAAGTTCTTCGACGAAGCCCGTGAGGGCCTCGTCGGCGAGGTGCCGGGCACCTACGAGCTGTGCGGCCCGAAGGTCAACGGCGATCCGGAGCAGCTCGGCGTCCACCGGCTGGTGCGGCACGCGACCGCGGAGGAGTTCGGCGATGTGCCGCGCGACTTCGACGGGCTGATGACGTGGCTGCTGGCGCACCCGGAGTTCGAGGGCGTCGTCTGGCACCACCGTGACGGGCGGATGGCGAAGCTCAAGCACCGCGACGCCGCGGCGGTCACGACGGCGTCGTGACCCCGGAGATGCAGTAGTGCTCCTGGATGCGCGTCACCTGCAGTTCGCCGTGCACCGACCGGCTGCCGATGGTGCCGTCGAGCGGGACGCGGATCTCGTCCGCGCCGCTCTGGACCGGTGAGCCGGCGGTGAGGTGCGCGTTGCGGCTGCCGAGTGTCCGCACCGCGGCGGCGACGACGCCTTCGGCGGACGCGCAGGCGGCTTGGCGACCTATGACCGCGTCGTCGCCCAGGACGGCGAGGATGAACTTGCCCGCGGCGACGCTGCCCGAGTTCAGGTCGAGCGGCGGGCCGGTGCGGGCCGCCGGTTTGCCGTCGGAGACCAGGAATCCGGGCGCGAAGAACCCGGTGATCAGGAAGATCACCACCAGGAGCCCGCCACCGCCGGCGAGCAGGCCGATGAGCAGGCCGTTGCCCTTCTTCGGCGGCGGATAGCCCGGATATCCCTGCTGGGGATAGCCCTGGCCCGGGTAGCCCTGCTGCGGGTAACCCTGTTGTGGGTAGCCCTGGCCGGGCGGCGGCTGTTGTGGGTAGCCCTGCTGTGGGTAGCCCGGGCCCGGGTACTGACCGGGCGGTGGCTGCGGCGGATACGTCAAAGTGGTCCCCTCCCCTACGGCGAACCCGGCTGCCCGGTTCGTCCGATCAGCGGCAACCTACCCGGGTGGCCGAAGGCGCCGCAGCGGATCCGCTCGCCGGGGTGGCTTTTCGCCCACATTCGCTCGGCCGGCCGGGTGGCGGTGCGTCAGAATGGCGGCATGCCGCAACTGCGCATCGCGCTCGCCCAGGTCAACCCCACCGTCGGTGACCTCGACGGCAACGCCGACCTGCACGTCGAATGGACCCGCCGCGCCGCCGAAGCCGGCGCGCACGTGGTCGTCTTCCCGGAGATGTCGCTGACCGGCTACCCGGTCGAGGACCTCTCGCTGCGCCGCACCTTCGCCGAGGCCTCCCGCCAAGGCGTCGAGGCGCTGGCGCGCCGGCTGGACGAAGCCGGCTGCGGCGAAGTGCTGACCTACATCGGTTACCTCGACCTCGACGACGCCGGCCCGCGCGACGCGGCGGCCGCGCTCTACCGCGGCGAGGTCGTCGCGCGGCAGTTCAAACACCACCTCCCCAACTACGGTGTCTTCGACGAGCACCGCTGGTTCAAGCCGGGCACCACGCTCGACGTCGTCCGGTTCCACGGGCTCGACATCGGCATGGTCATCTGCGAGGACATCTGGCAGGACGGCGGGCCGATCTCGGCGCTGGGCCGGGCGGGCGTCGACCTCGTCGTGGCGCCGAACGCGTCGCCTTACGAGCGGTCCAAGGACGAGCAGCGGCTGCCGCTGATCGCCCGGCGGGCCGCCGAAGCCGGCGCGCCACTGGTCTACACCAACCAGGTCGGCGGTCAGGACGACCTCGTGTTCGACGGCGACTCGCTCGTCGTCGGCGCGGACGGCACGGTGCTGGCGCGCGCACCCCAGTTCGTCGAGCACCTGCTCGTGCTGGACACGGACCTCGCCGCGGGCGGGCACGCCGGGGACGGCGAGCTCGAAGGCCTGCACGTCCGGCGGCGCGTGCTGAGCGAAGAGCCGCTGCCCGCGTACGAGCCGACGGCGTCACCGGTGATCAGCGAGCCGCTCGCGGACGAGGCCGAGGTGTGGGCGGCGCTCGTCGTCGGGCTGCGGGACTACGTGCACAAGAACGGGTTCACGTCGGTCACGTTCGGCTTCTCCGGCGGCATCGACTCGGCGGTCTGCGCGTCGCTGGCGGCGGACGCCCTGGGCGGCGGCAACGTCTACGGCGTCTCGATGCCGTCGAAGTACTCCTCGGGCCATTCGAAGGACGACGCCGCCGACCTCGCGCAGCGGATCGGCGCGCACTACCGGGTCGAGCCGGTCGAGGACATGGTGCGCGTCTACGTCGAGCAGCTGAACCTGACGGGCCTCGCCGAGGAGAACATCCAGGCGCGCACCCGCGGCATGCTCCTGATGGCACTGTCCAACCTGGACGGTCACCTCGTCCTCGCCACCGGCAACAAGACCGAGCTGGCCGTCGGGTACTCCACGATCTACGGCGACGCCGTCGGCGCGTTCGCCCCGATCAAGGACGTCTTCAAGACGCACGTCTGGCAGCTGGCCCGGTGGCGCAACGCCATCGCGGCCGAGCGCGGGGAAACCCCGCCGATCCCGGAGAACTCGATCTCCAAGCCGCCGTCGGCCGAGCTGCGGCCGGGCCAGATGGACTCCGACTCGCTGCCGGACTACGCGCTGCTCGACGACATCCTCGACGACTACGTCGAGGGCGACCGCGGATACGCCGACCTCGTCGAGGCCGGCTTCGCGCCGGAGACCATCGACCGCGTGGTGCGGATGGTCGACAAGGCCGAGTACAAGCGGCGCCAGTACCCGCCGGGCACGAAGATCACGCTCAAGGCGTTCGGCCGCGACCGCCGGCTCCCGATGACCAACGCGTGGCGCGAAGGCAAGGCCTGACGCTCCAGCGGCTCCAGCGGCGAAGTCCGTGAAGGCCCCCTTCCCGGCTCTTATGGCCGGGAAGGGGGCCTTCACGGCTTTCAGCTCAGCGCGACCTGGCGGCCCTCCGGGGTGCGGACGGCGGCGGTCAAGCTCGCGCGGTCGGCGCGTCGGACCAGGAGCTCCAGGCCCAGCGCGTCGGTCACCGCGAGGACCGAGTCCGGGTCGGGGTGCGCGCCCGTCACCATGAGCAGCGGGAGGGATGGCAGGTCGCGCGTGGTCGGGTGCGGGGTGCCGCCCCAGTCGATGAGGAACGGCCTGAGCGTGCCCGGGAGGCTCGGCGGGGTCAGCCGCCAGCGCAGCAGCTCGCCGCCGGCCGTCTCGCGGGACATCCCGATGGCGTCACCCAGGTCGAAACCGTGGGTGCGGGCGTTCTTGATCGTCGCGTCGAGGTCCGTGGTGCGCACCGCCCACGCGACCAACGCCGGCTCGGTGAGGTCGTCGATGCCGAACGGCCGGGGTCGCGCGGGATCGGGCTGCGCCGGGTCCGGGCCGATCACCTCCAGGTAGGCACCGGCGCCGAGGTCGGCGAGGTGGTTGGCCGTGCCCAGGCCGACGTGGCTGCCGCCGGGCGCGGGCGTGACGCCGGTGAGTTCCTTGACGCGCGCGACGGCCTCGGCGAGGTCCGGTCCGGCGTAGACGAGGTGGTCCAGCACCGGCCCATCATCCCGTGGCCGGGCCGCGGCCGTCAGCCTCCCTTCGGTCGTAGGCTGGACGCATGAGTGTGGGGTTCACGGTGTTCGGCACGGCCATCGGGCCGTGCGGGCTCGCGTGGCGCGACGACGTCGTGATCGGGACGTCGCTGCCGGACGGCGGTGCCGCCGGCATGCGTGCCCGGCTGGCCCGGCGGTTCCCGGACGCCGTCGAAGGTCCGCCGCCTCCGCCCGGGCAGGCGGCGGTCGACGGGATCGTCGCGCTGCTGGCCGGCGAACGCCGCGACCTGGCCGAGATCGAGCTGGACCTGACGGCGGTGCCCGAGTTCAACCGGCGCGCGTACGAGATCGCGCGCGCGATCCCGCCCGGCAAGACCCTGACCTACGGCGACATCGCGCACCGGCTCGGCCTGCCCGGGTCGGCCCAGGCGGTCGGGCAGGCCATGGGGCACAACCCGTTCCCGATCGTGGTGCCGTGCCACCGGGTCCTCGCGGCCGGCGGTCGCGACGGCGGCTTCTCCGCACGTGGTGGCGTCGCGACGAAACGCCGGATGCTCGTGATCGAGGGCGCGCTGGCGGACGAGCCGACGCTCTTCTGACGCCCCACGCCGAGTCGAGCGAGTGCCGAGCGCCGGCACGCGTGATCCGGGAGCCGGCACGCGTGATTGCGCGGTCGACACGGCTCGGCGGACCGGCCTGTCGGGACGCGAACGGACGACACGCGTACCCAGGCGGACGACACGCGTACCTGGATGGACGACACGCGTGGCTCGGTCAGGCCGGTTAGGGGGTTGGTTTCCAGGGCTTCATCCACGGGGACTCCGGCCAGTTTTCCGCCGCGGCCATGAGCGGGAAGGCCGTGGCGCCGTCGACGTGTTCGCGGATGATGTCCGCGTGGCCGGCGTGGCGGGCCGTCTCCTCGATCAGGTGCAGCAGGACCCAGCGGACCGACCACGCCTCGACGTCGTCCGGGTACCACGGGACGCCCTTCGGCACCGGGACCGGGCGGCCGAGGTCGTCGATCCGGCCGATGACCTCCGCCGTGCGGGCCGCGACCTCGTCGTAGCGCTCCAGGACGCTCCGCAGCGTCTCCTCCGGGCCCAGTCGGTACGCCTCTTCGTAATCCCGCATGCCCTCGTCGAACGGCTTCTGGGGCAGCTGCAGCACGATGTCGATCCAGCCGTCCTCGGTGCTCGCGACGTGCTTGATCAGCCCGCCCACCGACAGCGCGCTCTTCGTCGGCGTGAGCCGCGCCTGCTCGTCCGTCAGGCCGTGCGCGGCCAGCTTCAGGACGTACCGCTGCTGCTCGAGGTACCGCAGCAAGCCCTCGCGCTCGTCGGCCACCGGGGGCACGTTTCCCGCCATGTCGATCTCCTCCTCCGGGAATCGGGAACCAGATCGTCGCATCCGGCACCGACAAAATCCGGAAGAACTAGATCCGGGGCGCGTGCCGAGGCGCGGGCTTGATGAACGCGTACGCCCCGCCGGTGCCGAACAGCACCGCGCGCACCACCAGCTGGACGCGGCTGAAGACGCCTTCGAACTCGCCGAACTGCCGCGCCACCACCACGGCCACCCAGGTGGCCATCACCAGCACGAGTCCCGAGACGGCGAGCCGGCGCCAGCCCGGCGGCCACCACAGCACCAGGCTGATCACCCCGACCAGGAGGATGCCCGACAGCAGCGACGAGATCGCGCCGCTGCTCTCCGGGTAGGCGGCCTGGACCAGCACGACGGCGCCGAACACGCTCACCGAGATCGAGCTCAGCCGCGCCGGCCACTGGACCGGGCCGAGCCGGTGCAACGGCGGCCCGGCGAGCAGGAAGGCGACGCCCGAGATCGCCAGCAGGACCCGGAACACGGGCGGCCCGGCGAGCAGGGCGTCGGCCGGGTCGCGCACCGGCGACACGCCCGTCGGGACGGCGAACTCCAGCAGCCAGCCCGAATAGGCGAGCACGGCCAGTCCCATGAGGAGGGCCGAGGCGATCCGAGCCGTGCGCACGTGGCACACATTAAGCGACCGCTTGCCATCGCGCGGCCCCAGTATGACCAGGGCGACCCACTCGTTATGCCTGCGGACGGACGAACGGGAACAGGACCGTCTGGCGGATCGACGCTCCCGTCAACATCATGAGCAGGCGGTCTACCCCCAGGCCGAGGCCTCCGGTCGGTGGCATTCCGTGCTCCAGCGCCAGCAAAAAATCCTCGTCGAGTTCCATCGCTTCGACGTCACCACTGGCCGCGCGCAGCGATTGCGCCTCCAGCCGGCGTCGTTGCTCGATCGGGTCGGTCAGCTCCGTGTAGGCCGTGCCGACCTCCGAACCGAACGCGATCAGGTCCCAGCGTTCGGCCAGCAGCGGGTCGGTCCGGTGCTGCCGGGTCAGCGGCGAGACGTCGGTCGGGTAGTCCGTGTAGAACGTCGGCAGCACGGTCGAACCCTCGACGAGGTGCTCGTGCGCCTTCAGCACGAGGTCGCCGTGGCTCGGGTCCTCCCCGACCGGCACCCCGGCGGCGAGGCAGAACCGGCGAAGGTCCGCCACCGACGTCCCCGAGTCGACGTGCTCCCCCAGCGCCGCCGAGACGGCTTCGTGCACCGGGACCACCGGCCAGTCACCCGAGATGTCGTACTCGACGACCTTGCCGCCGGTGTCGGGCCGCCGCACGACCTGGGCGCCGTACGCCGCTTCGGCCGCATGCTGGACGAGCTCGCGCGTCAGCTTCCGCATGGTGTCGTAGTCCGCGTACGCCTGGTAGGCCTCGAGCATCGTGAACTCGGGGTTGTGGGTCGCGTCGACGCCTTCGTTGCGGAAGTTGCGGTTGAGCTCGAAGACGCGCTCGACGCCGGCCACGCACAGCCGCTTGAGGTACAGCTCGGGCGCGATCCGCAGGTACATCCGCATGTCGTAGGCGTTGATGTGGGTGACGAACGGCCGGGCGTTGGCGCCGCCGTGCACCGTCTGCAGCATCGGCGTCTCGACTTCGAGGTAGTCGGCGTGGTGCAGCCGCTCGCGCACCGCGCGGACCACTGTGGACCGCAGCCGGAGCATGTTCGTCGAGTCCGGGTTGACCGCCAGGTCGAGGTAGCGCTGCCGGACCCGCGTCTCCGGGTCGGTGAGGCCCTTCCGCTTGTCCGGCAGGGGGTGCAGGCACTTCGCGGTGACCGTCCACTCGTCGACGAGCACCGAGAGCTCGCCGCGCTTCGACGTGACGACCTGGCCGCTGACGCCGACGTGGTCGCCGAGGTCGACGCCGGTCCGCCAGCCCGTGAGGTCCAGCTCCCCGGCGTCCAGCATCAGCTGGATCTCACCGCTGAAGTCCTTGACGCGCGCGAAGCACAGCCCGCCGAGGATGCGCATCGCCAGCACGCGCCCGGCGATCCGGACCCGGTGCCCGGTCGCGCTGTCCGGCTGCAGGTCGCCGAACTTCTTGACGACGTCGCCGATGTGGTCGTCCCGGCGGAACCCGACCGGGTACGGGTCGATCCCGGCTTCGCGCAGCTTGTCGAGCTTCGCGACGCGCACGCGCACCTGCTCGGGCCGCCGCACGACCTTGGCCGCCGGCACGGCCGCCGACTCCTCGATCTCCCGGACGCGGGCGACGAAGCCGTCGGTGACCGTCTCCAGCCGCAGCGACCGCGACCGGCCGGTCGGGACGAACCCTTCGAGCGCGCCCGCGACGATGCCGACCCGCGGCAGCCGCCGCGCCGAGGAGTAGCAGAGGAACCGCGGCTCCCACTCGGGCCCGTACTTGGCGTTGGAGCGGTACAGCGACTCCAGCTGGAAGAACCGCGAAGCGACGCTCAGGATCCCGCGCCAGGCCCGCAGCACCGGGCCCGCGCCGATCCGCTCCCCCTCCGAGAAGACCGCGCGGAACATGGCGAAATTGAGCGAGATCCGCTGCGCGCCCAGTACCGGCCCGGCCGCGACGACCACGGCGATCATGTACTCGTTGAGGCCGTTTTCGGCGTCGCGGTCACGGCGCATGAGGTCCAGCGAAAGCCCGCGGCGGCCCCACGGGACGAACGACAGCAGCCCGCGCAGCTCGCCGTGGGCGTCGTAGGCCTCGACCATCACGCTGCGGCCGTCGCTCGGGTCGCCGAGCCGGCCCAGCGCCATCGAGAACCCGCGCTCGGTCTCGGCGCCGCGCCAGGCCTGCGCCCGCGCCAGCAGCTCGGCCATCTCGGTGTCGGGGATCTCGCCGTGGCGGCGGACCCGCGAGGTGTAGCCGGCGCGCTCGATGCGCTTGACGGCCTGGCGCACCGAACGCCGTTCCGGCCCGGCGAGGCTGAACTCGCGGACGTCGAGCACCGCCTCGTCGCCGATCTCCAGCGCCCGCATACCGGCGTCGGTGTACGCCTTCGCGCCGCGTTCGCTCGCCCCGAGCACGCCGGGCGTCCAGCCGTAGGTGCGCGTCTCGTCGAGCCACGCGCGCACCGCGTCCGGCCAGGCCTCGACGTCGCCGATCGGGTCCGCGCTGGCGACGCTGGTGCCGCCGAGCACGCGGTAGGTCACCGCGGCGCGGCCGTTCGGCGCGAAGACGACGCTCTTGTCGCGGCGGGTGGCGAAGTAGCCGAGGGAGTCGTCCTCGCCGTGCTGGGCGAGCAGCTCACGCAGGCGGAGCTCCTCCTGGTCGGTCCGCAGCCGGCGGCTGCGGACCCCGCGGAAGAGCATGTACAGCGCGGCGGTGGCGACGACGGTCGCGCTCAGGTCGAGGAAGACGTCCAGCCAGGCCGGCCCCTCGCCGACGCCGATCCGCCGCAGCTGCAGGTTTTCCCCGGTGGCGTGGTTGACGACCCAGGCGAAGCGCTCCCACGTGTCGCCGAGGTGGCCGGGGAAGGCCTCGCTGAGGCCCCAGCCGACCAGGATGACCGCGGCGAACCCGCCGAACAGCATGGTCAGGCCGTCACGCCAGGCGCTCGGCGCGAGCCGGGCCGGGAACGCCGGGCGCAGCGCGAGCAGGAACACGATCAGCCCGATCGACAGCAGGTCGGCCGCGGTCAGGACCCACAGCTGCGCCGGGATGTGCCGGACCTGCTTCGGCCCGAGCGTCAGCAGATCGGGTGACCACAGCAGGGTCGCCTGCAGGGCCAGGGTCAGCAGCAGCCCGCCGACCTGGAACAGCACGAGCGTGTAGAGCGCCGCCTTCTTGCGGCGGCGCAGGGCCCCGCCCAGGACCACCAGCAGCAGCACCATCACCAGGCTCGCGCTGGTCGGCACGCTGAGGGCGGAGAAGCCCATGTCGATGCCGTTCATCAGGCGCCCGCGCGGGCCGCCGGTGAGCAGCAGGAGCACCGAAAAGACCGCGGCGAGCTGCACCACGGTGGCGACGATGCCGCCGCTCTTCGCCTTCCAGGCGGGGATGCGCGTGCGCGTCTGCGCGGTGGTACCCATCGTCGCCGTTGTCGCCTTTCGCGGCCGTTCGGTCGCCATGCCTTTCATGACCTCTTCTTGACGTCAGTGAACACAGGTTGGTTGTCCCCCGACATCAACCTGAAGGCTGACGCCGGCTCGTCCCGCCGCACGACGGTGTGAAGCTGGTCGCACGGGGTCGAGGTCGGTGCGGGTGCGTGTCACGCTTTGAGACGCCTGTTGAGACGCATCTGCTCCACGACCCGGGGACCTCACCCAGGCCCCGAGGGAAGGACGGTCGACGACGATGTCAGCCACCGAAAAGCCCGCCTCCGAAGAAGTGGCCGCGCCCTACGGCACCGGATCCGCCGCGCCCGCGGCACCGGGTCCGGGCCGGAAGGTCCGCGTGCACCACCTGCGCGAGCTCAAGGAACGCGGCGAACCGTGGCCCATGCTCACCGCCTACGACATGTACACCGCCGCTTTGTTCGACGAGGCCGGGATCCCCGTGCTGCTCGTCGGCGACTCCGCGGCCAACAACGTCTTCGGCTACGACACCTCGCTGCCGGTGACGGTCGACGAGCTGCTGCCGCTGGTCCGGGCGGTGACGAGGTCGGTCAAGCGCGCTCTCGTGGTCGCCGACCTGCCGTTCGGCTCCTACCAGCTCTCGCCGCAGCAGGCGCTGGAGACGTCGGTGCGGTTCATGAAGGAGGGCCGCGCGCACGCCGTCAAGCTGGAGGGCGGCCGCCGGTTCGCCGCGCACGTCGAGGCGCTGACCGCGGCGGGCGTGCCGGTGATGGGCCACATCGGGTTCACCCCGCAGAGTGAACACAACCTCGGCGGCTACCGGGTGCAGGGGCGCGGTGAAGCAGCGGACGTGCTGCTCGCCGACGCGCTGGCGCTGCAGGAGGCCGGGGCGTTCGCGGTGGTGATGGAGATGGTGCCCGCCGAAGCCGCGAAGCGCGTCACCGCGGAACTGGCGATCCCGACCGTCGGCATCGGCGCCGGGCCGGACTGCGACGCGCAGGTGCTCGTCTGGCAGGACATGGCCGGGCTGCGGCGCGGCAAGGCGCCGCGGTTCGTCAAGCGCTACGCCGACGTCGCGACGGTGCTGCAGGACGCGGCGACGGCGTTCGCCGAGGACGTCCGCCGCGGTGAGTTCCCGGCACCCGAACACGCGTTCCACGACTAACCCCGGCCCTTGAACCGGTCGGCCAGGGCCGGGTCGTTCTCCCACCAGAGCCCCGACGTCGACGCGGCGCCCGCAGCGGCTTCTTCGTCCAGCTGGACGTCGATCTGCTTCGCGCGCCGCTCGTCGTCGCGGGCCCAGCGGACGAACAACGCGATGACGAACGGCAGCCCGGCGACGTCACCGCCGATCCACAGCACCCCCGCGCCGACGATCTGGTCGGTGCGGGGGTCCGGGCCCCGGCCCGGGTGCGCGGCTTCGTAGTGCGCCGGCGCGAGCAGCGGGCCGAGCCACAGCACCAGGCCGAGCGCGCCGTCGAAGACGACCTCGGTGAAGGCGATCCACACCGACACCAGGTGCGGGTCCGCGCGCGGGGTCGGGTCGAGCCCGAGGCGCGTCCAAAAGTAGAGGAACCCGGACAGGACGAGCACCGCCCGGGCCAGTCCGTCGACCACCGCCGAGCTCAGCGTGAGGTCGTAGAGCGGAGTCAGGTAGAGCACCAGGACCGGGGCGACCAGGGCGAGCGTGATCACCGGAGGGAAGGTCAGCGCGCGGGCCACCGGGCCGCGACCGTGCCGTCGCAGCCAGCGGGCCGGGGTGACGTCGAGCAGCAACCGGATCGGCGCGCCCAAGGCCAGCAGCAGCGGTGTGATCATCAGCAGCGTGACGGTCTGGACCGCGCGAACCCAGAAGAACGTCCGGTCGTAGAAGGCCAACGGCGAGCAGGTGACGACGAGGATGGTCGCGAGCCCGGTGAGGAACGCCGCCGTGCGGCCCGGTGGCCACCGGACCGCACGGTGGCGCGTCGCCCGGAGGTAGAGCCCGCCCAAGGCGAGCACCACGAGCACCGCGGGAACGTCGAAAGTCAGGGGCACGTCAGACCGCGAAGAAGATCAGGCTGGCGATTCCGGCGACCACGCAGTAAATGGCGAACGGTGTCAGCGTGCGCGTTTCGAAGTAGCCCGTGAGGAAACGGACGGAAATGTACGAGGCGACGCCGGCGATCACGCTGCCGACGAGCGCCGGGCCCAGTGAGGCGTGGTTCTCCGGGGCGAACAGCGTCGGCATCTTCAGCACGCCCGCGGCCAGGATCACCGGGGTGGCAAGGAGGAACGCGAACCGCGCGGCGTCCTCGTGGCCCAGCCCGCGACGCAGCCCGGCGACCATCGTGATGCCCGAGCGGCTGATACCCGGCAACAGCGCGAAGATCTGCGCGGCACCGATCAGGACGGCTTCGCCGACACGCAGCTTCGCCAGCCGGACGTCGGTCGCCTCCTCGACGGTGACCGCCCGCAGGACGAGCGTTTCCTCGGCCGAGAAGTCCACGGTGTCGTCATTCTCTTCGGGACGTCGCCGGGAGAATTTCTCGGCGGCGTAGAGGACTCCGCCGTTGAGCGTGAGGAAGATCGCCGCCGGCACGGGCTTGCCGAGGTAGTCGCGCAACAGGCCTTCGAAGAGCAGGCCGGCCAGCCCGACCGGGATGGTGGCGAGCACGAGCAGCCACGCGAGCCGCTGGTCGGCCGTGCGGACCTCGCGGTCGCGGACCGACGTCCAGAGGCCGGCGATGATCCGGACCCAGTCCTTCCGGAAGAACAGCACCAGCGCGAGCGCGGTCGCCACGTGCATCGCCACGAGCACCGCGAGGTAGGGGGAATCCTTGCCGATGCTCAGGTCCTGCTGCCACTGGCCGCCGAGCCAGGCGGGCAACAGGATGCTGTGGCCGAGACTGGACACCGGAAACAATTCCGACACCCCTTGCAAGGCGCCGACGACAATCGCCTCGACATAGGTCACCGCGGACATTCCGTGCCTTTCGTACAGCGTTTCCCCGACCCCGACACCGGAACGTACCGGCGCATTCGTTAACGGCGGGCAAGGGGGACCTTCTCACTCAGCGTGCTCTCAGCGCGTGTTCACGTATATGAACATCAATCATGTCCTTGACTGTTGTTCGGATCGTGGCTTACCGTTTAGCCCGTCGCCGCCACGACAAGGTTCGGACCCTCGACGAGGAGGATGGGAATGCGTGAGCGGGAACTGACTTTCACGGCCCTCGTGCGCCGCCCTCCAGGATTCGCGACAGCGTCACGCTGACGTGTCACAGACTGGGGGCCCGCTCAGCCCGGCGGCGGGGGCGGGCCCCCACTTTCCTTGGTCGCTGTCCCCAATCCCGGCGGCGGGGTACCGGGACAGCGACCAGGTTCCGTCCGGCAGAGTGTCGGGCATGGACGAGCTCTACCCGCCTCTCCCCGCGCGGGCCGAAGGATTCCTCGACGTCGGCGACGGGCACCGGATCCGCTGCCAGGAAGCCGGCAACCCGGACGGGAAGCCGGTCGTGGTCCTGCACGGCGGGCCGGGCAGCGGGATCGCGCCGATGGCGCGCCGGCACTTCGACCCCGGGGCCTACCGGATCGTCCTGTTCGACCAGCGCGGCGCCGGGCAGTCCACGCCGGGCGCCGCCGACCTCACGGCCAACACGCTGTGGCACCTGGTCGCCGACATGGAACTGCTGCGCGAACGCCTCGGCATCGAGCGGTGGCAGGTCTTCGGCGGCTCGTGGGGCGCGACCCTCGCCCTCGCCTACGCGGAGACGCACCCGTCGCGCGTCAGCGAAATCATCCTGCGCGGCGTGTTCACCGTGCGGCGCAGCGAGCTGGACTGGATCTACCGCGGCGGCGCGGCCAACCTGTTCCCGCGGGAGTGGGAGGCCTTCCTGGCGCCCATCCCCGAAGACCGGCGCGGCGACCCCCTGTCCGCGTACGCCGACCTGCTCGCCGACGCCCGGGTCCGCGACGTCGCGGCGGTCGCGTGGAGCAGATGGGAAGGCGCGACGGTTTCCCTGTACCCGCAGGAATCCTTCGTGCAGCAGTACGCCGAACCGGCGTTCGCCCTGACGTTCGCCCGGCTCGCGGTGCACTACTTCACCCACGGCGCCTGGCTCGAGGACGGCCAGCTGATCCGCGACGCGGGCAAGCTCGCCGGCATCCCGGGCGTCATCGTCCAGGGCCGTTACGACGCGGTGTGCCCGCCGACCACGGCGTACGAGCTGCACAAGGCGTGGCCGGGGTCGGAGCTGAAGCTGATCGAGGGCGCGGGGCACGCGGTGACCGACCCGGGCGTCCTGGCCGCCTTGCGCGCCGCGACGGACGCGTTCCGCCCGTAGCCCGCCGAACGTTCGGTGCAAGTCGTCGTGGCAGACCTGGGTACTAGAGGCGGCCGCCGGAAGCCGTGTCGCCCGAGAGGCGCTGTGCCAGGTACACCGGCACCGTCGACGCGACGATCAGCACCGCCGCCACCACGTTCACGATCGGCGCCTGGTTCGGGCGGAACAGGTTGTTGTAGATCCAGATCGGCAACGTCTCCATGCCCGTGCCCAGGGTGAACGTCGTCACGATGATCTCGTCGAACGACAGCGCGAACGCCAGCAGCCCGCCCGCCAGCAGCGCCGAGCGCAGCATCGGGAACGTCACCAGGCGGAACGTCGTGAAGCCCGTCGCGCCGAGATCCATCGACGCTTCCTCCAGGTTGCCGCCCATCCGCCGCAGCCGCGCGACGACGTTGTTGAACACCACCACGATGCAGAACGTCGCGTGCGCGATGATCGCCGTCAGCAGGCCCAGGTTGATGCCGAGGATCGTCCGGAACGCGTTGTTCAGCGCGATGCCCGTGACGATCCCCGGCAGCGCGATCGGCAGGATGATCAGCAGGGACACCGGGTTGCGGCCGAAGAACCGGTAGCGCTGCAACGCGAACGCCGCCATCGTGCCCAGCAGCAACGCGATCGCCGTCGCCGCCAGGCCCGCCTGGACGCTCGTCCACAACGCGTTCAACGCACCTTCGTTCGAGGACGCGCGGCTCCACCATTCGAGGGTGAACCGGGACGGCGGCCAGCCGAACGTCGTGTCCGCGTTGAACGAGTTCAGCAGCACCACCAGCAGCGGGAAGTAGATCACCGCCAGGCCGAGACCCAGCGCCGTCCACAAGAGCACCCGAGACGTCCGCACGCCGACACTCCTAGAGGTTGTCCAGCGCGCCGGTGCGGCGCACCGCGGCCAGGTAGACGAGCATGATCACCACAGGTACGGTCGCCACCGTCGCCGCGAACGGCAGGTTGTTGGCCGCGCCGATGTTGTCGTAGACGACGTTGCCGAGCATCTGCGACGTGCCGCCGACGATCTTCACGGCGATGTAGTCCCCCAGCGACAGCGAGAACGTGAAGATCGAGCCCGCCACGATCGCCGGGAACGTCAGCGGCAGGATCACCGAGCGGAACGTCCGGAACGAGCGTGCGCCGAGGTCGCCCGAAGCGTCCACAAGGGAGTCCGGCAGCCGCTCGAGGCCCGCGTAGATCGGCAGGATCATGTACGGCAGCCAGAGGTACGACAGCGTGATGATCGTCGCCGTGACGCCGTAACCGGGCGAAAGCCAGTTCAAGGCGCCATTGCCGGACAGCATCGACCGCCACGCGTACGCCTTCACCAGGTAGCTCGCCCACAACGGCGTCATCACCGCGATCACCAGGATCCGCTGTGCCCGCGGCGACGCCAGCTTGGCCATCGCGAACGCCATCGGGAACGCGATGACGGCGTCGATCACGGTCACGAGCGCCGCGATCCCGACCGTGCGGAAGGTGATCGTGCGGTACACCGCGTCGCTGAACAACGTCGTGAAGTTGTCCAGCGACCACTCGATGACGACCTGGCCGGTGAACGCGTCGGTGTGCCAGAACGCCGTCACGAACAACGCGGCCAGTGCGCCCAGGTAGGCCAGGCCGAGCCAGAGCAGCGGGGCCGAGAGCAGGAAACCCAAGCGCAGCTTCGGTTTCCGGTAGAAGAAGGCCGAGAGCGCGGTCATGTCAGCCCTTGATCTCGGTCCAGGCCTTGGTCCACTCGCCGTAGTCCTTGCACTTGACGTCCGTGCGGCCGTCGAGGCACTGCGGGATCGGCGTGGTCCAGTACGCGATCTTCGACGCGTACGCCGAGTCGCTGGCGTGGTAGGTGTCGCAGAGGGTCTTGTCCGTCATCTCCGCGCACGCCTTCGTGTTCGCCGGCGCCTCTCCGAAGTACTCGGCGACCTGGGCGTTCACCTTGGGGCTGACGATGTAGTCGAGCCACTTGTACGCGCACGTCTTGTGCGCCGACTTCGCCGCGACCATCCAGGTGTCCGACCACCCGGTGGCGCCTTCGCTCGGCACGGCCGACTCCAGCGGCGCGCCCTCGCCCTTGGTCAGGTTGACCGTGACCTGCCAGGCCGTACCGACGACGGCGTCGCCGTTCTTCAGCGCCTGCGACTCCTTGAGGTAGTCCGACCAGTACTCCGACACCAGCGGGCGCTGCTGCTTGAGCAGGTTGACCGCGGCGGTGAACTGCTTGTCGTCCAGCGCGTACGGGTTCTTGATGCCCAGGTCCGGCTGGTGCGCCATCAGGTACAGCGCGGCGTCGGCGATGTAGATCGGCGAGTCGTACGCGATCACCTTGCCCTTGTACGGCGAGTTCGCGTCGAACATCACCGACCACGAACCCGGCGCCGGCGTCACCTTGTCGGTGCGCCAGGTCAGCAGGTTCGCGCCCCAGCCGTGCGGGATGCCGTAGGCGACGCCGCCGACGCTGTTCCACGACTTGTCCTTGAGGAACGGCTGGACGTCGGCGTAGTTCGGCACCAGCGCGGTGTTCACCGGCTCGACGTCACCCGAGGCCACCAGCCGCAGCGACGCGTCCCCGGACGCCGAGACGACGTCGTACTGGCCGGTCTTCATCAGCGTGACGGCCTCGTCGGACGTCCCGAACGGCTTGACGTTCACCTTGCACCCGGTCTGCTGCTCGAACGGCGTGACCCAGTTGATCTTCGGGTCGTTCGAGCCGTTCTCGGCGTATCCGGGCCAGGCCAGCACGTTCAGCTGGCCTTCCGGCTGCCCGAGCGCTTTCAGCGCCTCCAGTTTCGGCGGGGTGAACCCCTGCGCGCCGGGCGGCGCGGAGGAACTCGTGCCCGACGTGCCACATGCAGCCAACAGCAGGCTGGCGCCGAGGAGTCCGGCAAGCCGCGTCTTCCTGTTCTTCATGGCGTTCCTTCCGGGGTACTGACCGGGAAACTGTGTTCGTGGCGCCAGCTGAGCCGGACGCGGCCGGTCGCCAGGGCGCCGTCGGTGTTCTGGCGGACGACCGAGAGCTGGCCGCCGGCGTCGAGGGCGACGGAGTAGCGCACGGTCGCGCCGGCGTAGACGACGTCGGTGACCGTGCCGGTCGCGCTGGTCTCCCCCGCGGCGGCGGGCTCGGACAGCTCGTCGTCGATGCGGATCTTCTCCGGACGGATGCTGAACAGGCCCGGCCGGCCGATCACGGACTCGGCGCCGCGGCCGCCCAGCAGGTTCGACGTCCCGACGAACCCCGCGACGAACGCGCTCGCGGGCCGCTCGTAGACCTCTTCGGGCGAGCCGACCTGCTCGATCCTGCCGTCGTTGAAGACCGCGATCCGGTCGCTCATGGTGAGCGCCTCGTCCTGGTCGTGGGTGACGAAGACGAACGTGATGCCGACGTCCCGCTGGATCTGCTTGAGCTCCAGCTGCATCGCCAGCCGCAGCTTGAGGTCGAGGGCACCGAGCGGCTCGTCGAGCAGCAGCACCTTGGGCCGGTTGACCAGCGCGCGGGCGAGCGCGACGCGCTGACGCTGTCCACCGGAGAGCTGCGCCGGCTTGCGGGAGCCGTAGTCGTCCAGCCGCACGGTCTTGAGGGCCTCGAGCGCGCGCTCACGGCGTTGCTGCTTCGGGACGCGCTTCACGCGCAGGCCGTACTCGACGTTCTGCTGCACGCTCATGTGCGGGAACAGCGCATAGTCCTGGAACACCGTGTTGACGTCGCGCTCGAACGGCGCGAGGCGGCTGACGTCGCGGCCGGCCAGCTCGATCGTGCCCTCGGTCGGCAGGTCGAACCCGGCGATCAACCGCAGCACGGTCGTCTTGCCGGAGCCGGACGGGCCGAGCATCGAGAAGAACTCGCCCGGCGGGATGTCGAGGTCGACGCCGTCGACCGCGTGGACGTCACCGAAGTGCTTGCGCAGCCCGGAAAGCCGGACGGCGGGGCGGCCGTCGTCGCTGGTCGACGCGGGTTCCGCCCGGGTGTCGGAAGGTGCTTGGTTGGGCATCGCCAGCCTCACAGAGCGCTCATGACGTGCTTGACCCGGGTGTAGTCCTCGAGGCCGTACAGCGAGAGGTCCTTGCCGTAGCCGGACTTCTTGAAACCGCCGTGCGGCATTTCGGCGACCAGCGGGATATGCGTGTTGATCCAGACGCAGCCGAAGTCGAGCTTCGCCGCGAGGCGCATCGCCCGCTGGTGGTCGCGGGTCCAGACCGAGGACGCGAGGCCGTACTGGACGGCGTTCGCGTCGGTCAGCGCTTCGGCCTCGTCGGAGAACCGCTGGACGGTGATGACCGGGCCGAAGATCTCGTTCTGGCTGATCTCGTCGTCCTGCTTGACGCCGGAGACGACCGTGGCCTCGTAGAAGTAGCCCTCGTCGCCGACCCTTCTACCTCCACAGTGGACGGTCGCGTGCTTCGGCAGGCGGTCGATGAACCCGGCCACCTTGTCCAGCTGGGCCGCGTTGTTGAGCGGGCCGTAGGCAACGTCTTCGTCGTCCGGTTTGCCGGTCTTCGTGCCCTCGGCCTGCCGGGCCAGGGCGCCGACGAACTCGTCGTGCACCTCGTCGGCGACCAGCACCCGGGTCGCGGCCGTGCAGTCCTGGCCGGCGTTGAAGTAGCCCGCGACGGCGATGGCTTCGGCGGCGGCTTCGATGTCGGCGTCGCCGAAGACGATGACTGGCGCCTTGCCGCCCAGCTCCAGGTGCACGCGTTTGACGTCGTTCGCGGCGCTGCGAGCGACCTCGATGCCCGCGCGGACCGAGCCGGTGATCGACACCATGGCCGGGATCTCGTGCTCGACCAGGGCACGGCCGGTGTCGCGGTCGCCGCACACGACGTTGAACACGCCCGGCGGCAGGAACTCGCCGGCGATCTCGGCGAGCAGCAGCGTCGAGGCCGGGGTGGTGTCGGACGGCTTGAGCACGACCGTGTTGCCCGCGGCGAGCGCCGGCGCGATCTTCCAGATGGCCATCAGCAGCGGGTAGTTCCACGGCGTGACCTGGGCGCAGACGCCGATCGGCTCGCGGCGCACGAACGACGTGTGGCCTTCCAGGTACTCGCCGGCCGAGCGCCCTTCGAGCACGCGCGCGGCCCCGGCGAAGAACCGGACCTGGTCCAGGACCATCGGGATCTCTTCGGCCAGGGTCAGCGCGATCGGCTTGCCGGTGTTCGCGGATTCGACGCGCACGACCTCGTCGGCGCGGGCTTCGAGCGCGTCGGCGATCTTCAGCAGCGCGAGCTGGCGCTGGGCGGGCGTCGTCGCGCGCCAGGTCTCGAACGCGGCCGCGGCGACCCGCAGGGCGTGGTCGACGTCGTCGGGTCCGGCGATCGGCGCGGTGCAGTAGGGGAGCCCGGTGACCGGGTCCGTGATCTCCGCCGTCCGGCCCGACTTGGACTCGACGTAGGCGCCGCCGACGTAGTGCTTCAGCTCCTGCACGGTGACTCCCTCGGGTTCACGGGAGCTAAAACATATAAGTCCATATGTAATAGGACAAGCGGATCAGGCAAGATTGGTGCGAACGGGTACTCCGACGGCCGAAGGGGCACGATGCGCCAGGGGATGTCGCACAGCGCGCGCTCCGCCATGTTCGCCCCGCTCGGGCAGATCGGGCGGGCGGAGGCGGTGGCGGCGCGGCTCGTCGACGCCATCACCCTCGGCCTGCTCGCCGACGAGGAGCAGCTGCCCAGCGAGGCCGACCTGGCCGCGCAGTTCGGCGTCTCCACCGTGACAGTCCGGGAGGCGCTCGTGGCGCTGCGGCAGCAGGGCCTGGTCGAGACGCGGCGGGGACGCAGCGGCGGCAGCTTCGTCCGCACGCCGGCCAACCCGCCCGCGGACGTCTGGCGCGAGCGGCTGCAGGAGGTGTCGCTGTCGGACCTGCGCGACGTCGGCGACCACTACCTCGCGATCGCCGGGGCCGCCGCCAAGCTCGCCGCCGAGCGCAGCTCCCCCGAAGACGTCGAGCGGCTGCGCCTGGCCACCGACGACCTCCGCACGGCCCACGGCATCGACTTCACGCGGGCGGAGCGCCAGTTCCACCTGGAGATCGCCGCGGCCGCGCAGTCGACGCGGCTGACGCACGAAGAGGTCCAGCTGCAACGGGAGCTGGGCGGGCTGCTGTGGCTGCCGCTCGGCACGCACCCGCACGAGGAGCACGCGGCGATCACCGCGGCGATCGCGGCGGCCGATGGCGACCTGGCCCGCAAGCTCACCGAAGAGCACGTCCTCGGAGCGCTCGACCGGCTCGCGGACGTGCACTTGGACTTGCTCGCCCCGTAAGCTCCGTCCCAACCCGCGCATCGAGGTGAGCACCGTGGACGACACCCGCACGCTGGCCGGCGACGAGGTCGTCGAGCAGGTTTCCGCGTTGGTGGAAGGGGTTTTCGACCGGCTGAAGCCGTTGCTCGCGGCGGCCGAGTCGGTGCTGGCCGACGCTCCGCTCGCCTCGGCGCTGCACCGGATCCGCCCGGCCGTCACCGAGGCCCTCGGCGGGCTGATCGTGGGCGCCGGTTTTGTCAGCGCGCCGCGGGTGCTCGCGGACTCGGAGTTCGGCTTCGAGTGGTGGACCGGCTCTGCCTGCGAGCCGCCGTCCCAGTTGTTCATCAGCCTCGACCCGGGCAGCGAGAACTTCCTCGACTACACGCGCCAGTCGTGGTTCACGGTCCCGCGCGACACCGGGCGGCGGCACATCAACGGCCCGTACGTCGATTATCTGTGCACCGACGAGTACACCCTGACGTTCACGATCCCGGTCTTTTCGGCGGGTGCCTTCGCGGGTGTGGTGGGCGCGGACGTGTACGTGCGCGAGTTCGAGCGCGCGGTCCGGCCGCGGTTGCGGTCGCTGGGCCGTGGGGCGGCGTTGCTGAACGCGCAGGGGCGGGTGATCGTGTCCAACAGCGTCCGGCAGGCCACGGGGTCGCTGGTGCGCGAGGTGGACGTGCCGGCTTGGTGGTCGTCGGGCGCGGAGCCCGGTCCGGTGCTGCGTCGGTGCGGGGATTCGCCGATCGTGCTGGTGAACGCGGACTAGCGACCCCATATGGCCTTGGGGCGTTCGGGTCAGGCCTGGGTCTGGAGAGCCACCCAGAGTTCCGCGCGGACGCCCGGTGAGTCGAGGTCACGGCCGAGCAGTTCCTCCGCTTTCCGGATCCGGTTGCGGAGCGTGTGCCGGTGGACGCCGAGGCGGGCCGCCGCGATGTCCCAGTGGCCGTGGTGTTCCAGCCAGCAGCGCAACGAGCCGACGAGGTCGCCGCGGCCGGTCTCGTCGTGTTCGCGCAGCGGGGCCAGCAGGCCGTGGGCAAACGCTTGCGCCACCACCGGATCGATGAGGGACAGCAGGCCGCGGCCGGTGTGTTCGGCCGCCGACAACAGGATCTTGTCCTCGGCTTCCGCCGCCCGGGCCGCCAGCTCCGCCTGTTCCAGGCCGGCCGCGAAGTCCGCCGCGGACACCGGCCCGGCGACACCGCCGTGGAGGCCGCCGATCCGCAGCGCCGCGTCGGCCACCGTGTCGATCACCTGACCCGAGCCGAAGGCCACCACCAACGCGTCCCAGCGTGCCGCGAACAACGGCTCGCCTTCCAATGCGTCCAGGAGCTTGCGCCGTGACGCGGCCGCGCCGGCGAACACCAGCACCGACCACGGCCCTTCCGGCGCTTCGGCACCCGTCGTCGTCAGCACCCGCAGCGCCAGCTCGTCCTGCCCGCCGACGAGCAGCTCCACCAGGCCCGACCGCAAAGCCTGCCGCGCCGAGGCTTGCGCACGATCCTGTTCCAGCGCAAGGGAAAGCACGGAAACCGCGGTGTTCACGATGTGCCTGCCGGCCGTGTCGAGCGGCACCGCGGTACCGACCGCCAGCACGCGGCGCGCGCTGGTGTCGAGCGTCTGCAGCACCACCTCGTCCTCCCCCACCGGCACCACGCGTGTGCCGGTGCGAAGGCGCTCCAGCTCTTCGCGGAGCGAGGCGCCGTACGCCCGTGCACTCGCCGGAGCGGCTTCGGTGACCGTGGTGCGATCGAAGAGCAGGACCCAGCCGTCGATCAGCTTGGCCAGTTTGCGCAGCACCCCCGCCGGGCCGCCCTTGCCGACCGCCGTGCGGGTCAGTTCCTGCTGGGCCTTGCCGATGCGGACCGTCGTGGCGTACTCGTCGGCCGCCACCGCTCGCGAGACCGCGCGGGTGAGCGCGATGAACGGCGTCTCGCGCGGCACCTCCAGCAGCGGCAGCCCCACTTCGGCCGCGGTGGCGATCAGCGTGGCCGGCACCTCGTCGTGGCTCAGGCCGACGCCGAAGCCGAGGCCCGCGACGCCGGCGTCCACCAGGCGGCGCACATACGCGGGGGACGTCTCCTCGTCCAGGGCCAGGCCGGTCGTCAGCAGCAGCTCGCCGCCTTCGAGGAACGCCTGCGGGTCGGTCAGTTCCGTCGGGTGCACCCAGCCGATCGGGCGGTCCAGGAGAGCGTCGCCGGTCAGCACGCGCAGGCCGAGCGGGCGGTCGGCGGCCAGGCCACGCAAGGTGAGTGCCATAACGGCCAATCCTACGCCTCGAAATAGCCAGAACGGCCAGCTGACGGCAGCCGCGCCGCAGCTCATCCTGGGGACGTCCACCCCCGTCCGGAGGAGCACGCCGTGACCGCAAGCACCACCGCCGAGCCGCAGGCCCCGGCACCCCGGCAGCGCCGGCTGCGCACCGAGATCCCCGGCCCCGTCTCGCGCGAGCTGCAGGAACGCCGCGTCAACGCGGTCGCCGCCGGGGTCAGCTCGGTGCTGCCCGTCTACGTCACCTCCGCCGTCGGCGGCCTGCTCACCGACGCCGACGGCAACGTCCTGATCGACCTCGGCTCCGGCATCGCGGTGACCAGCGTCGGGCACTCCGCGCCGGCCGTCGTCGACCGCGTCCGCGAGCAGGCCGGGCTGTTCACCCACACCTGTTTCATGGTCACGCCGTACGAGGGTTACGTCGAGGTGTGCGAAGCCCTGGCCGAGCTGACACCGGGCGACCACGCGAAGAAGTCGGTGCTGTTCAACTCCGGCGCGGAAGCCGTCGAGAACGCCGTGAAGATCGCGCGCGTCGCGACCGGGCGCCAGGCCGTCGTCGTGTTCGACCACGCCTACCACGGCCGCACCAACCTGACCATGGGCATGACCGCGAAGTCGGTGCCCTACAAGCACGGCTTCGGCCCGTTCGCGCCCGAGGTCTACCGCGTGCCGGGCTCGTACCCGTACCGCGACGGCCTGTCCGGCGCCGAGGCGGCCGCGCTGGCGATCGACCGGATCGAAAAGCAGATCGGCGGCGACCAGGTGGCCGCCGTCGTTTTGGAACCGATCCAGGGCGAGGGCGGGTTCATCGAGCCCGCGCGCGGCTTCCTGCCGGCACTTTCGGCCTGGTGCGCCGAAAACGGCGTCGTGTTCGTCGCCGACGAGGTGCAGACCGGCTTCTGCCGCACCGGTTCCTGGTTCGCGTCGAACGACGAGGACGTCGTCCCGGACCTGGTCGCGACGGCCAAGGGCATCGCGGGCGGCCTGCCCCTCGCCGCGGTCACCGGCCGCGCCGAACTGCTCGACGCCGTCGCGCCCGGCGGCCTCGGCGGCACGTACGGCGGCAACCCGATCGCCTGCGCCGCCGCGCTCGGCTCGATCGCGACGATGAAATCCGAGAACCTGGCGGCGTCGGCGAAGCGCATCGAAGGTCTTGTCCTGCCGCGGCTGCGCGCGCTGGCCGACGAAACCGGTGTGATCGGCGACGTCCGCGGCCGCGGCGCGATGCTGGCCGCGGAGTTCGTCCGACCGGGCACGACCGAGCCGGACGCCGACCTCACCAAGCGCGTCGCGGCGGCCTGTCACCGGGCCGGCGTCATCGTGCTGACCTGCGGCACCTACGGCAACGTCGTCCGCCTGCTGCCGCCGCTCTCGCTGTCCACCGACCTGCTCGACGAGGGCCTTTCGGTCCTCGAGCACGCTGTCCGCACGGAGGCTCGCTCGTGACTTTCCCCTTCTGGGTCGCCGGAAAGCCGGTGACCGGCGGCGCGACCGCACTTGTGCGTCATTCCTACGACGGTTCGGAGGCGGGTTCGCACTTCGTACCGTCCACTTCGGACGTCGAGGCCGCGGTCCAGGCCGCGCACGACGTCCGCGACGAGTTCGCGACGCTGCCCGCACACGTCCGCGCCGGGGCGTTGGACCACGTGTCCCGGGCGTTGGGTGAGCGGTCCGAGGAGATCGCCCAGCTCATCACGGCCGAGTCCGGCAAGCCGCTGAAGTGGGCGCGCGGCGAGGTCGGCCGCGCGGTGTCGACGTTCCGCTGGGCCGCCGAGGAGGCCCGCCGCTTCTCCGGCGAGCTGCAGCGCCTCGACACCGACCCGGGTGGTACCGGGCGCTTGGCGCTGGTCCGGCGTGTGCCGCGCGGACCGGTACTGGGCATCACGCCGTTCAACTTCCCGCTGAACCTGGTGGCGCACAAGGTGGCCCCGGCGATCGCGGTCGGCGCGCCGATCGTGCTCAAGCCCGCGCCCGCGACGCCGCTGACGGCGTTGCTGCTGGGCGAGATCCTGGCTGCCACCGATCTTCCGGCGGGCTCGTGGTCGATCCTGCCGGTGGACAACGAGACGTCGTCGCGGCTGGTCCAGGACCCGCGGCTGCCGGTGGTGTCGTTCACCGGCTCGGTCCCGGTCGGCTGGAGCATCCGCGACAGCGTGCCGCGCAAGCACGTCGCGCTGGAACTGGGCGGCAACGGCGCGGTCCTCGTCTGTCCCGATTGGACGGACCTCGACTTCGCGGCGCAGCGCATCGCGACGTTCGCGATGTACCAGGCCGGCCAGTCGTGCATCTCGGTGCAGCGGGTGTACGCGCACGCTGACGTTTTCGACGCTTTGGCCGAGAAGGTCCTCTCGCAGGTCGGCGCTCTGCGCACGGGCGACCCGCGCGCCGAGGGTGTCGACGTCGGCCCGATGATCAATGAGGACGCGGCCGCTCGGGTTTCCTCGTGGGTTTCCGCTGCTGTCGCTGCAGGCGGTCGCTTGCTGACCGGTGGTTCGCGGTCCGGTGCGACCTTCGAGCCGACGGTGCTGGCGGACGTCCCGGAGGACGCGTCGGTGATGGCCAACGAGGTCTTCGGCCCGGTGGTCTCGCTGATCCGCGTCGCGTCGGTCGAGGAGGGAGTGGCGCGGATCAACGCGTCCCGCTTCGGGCTGCAGGCAGGCGTGTTCACGCGAGACCTCCCGACGGCTTTCTCGGTCTCGGCCGCGTTGCAGGTCGGCGGGGTTCTGGTGGGCGACGTCCCGAGCTTCCGGGCCGACCAGATGCCGTACGGCGGCGTGAAGGACTCGGGCGTAGGCCGCGAAGGCCCGGCGTCGGCGATGGCGGACTTCACGGAGGAGCGGGTAACGGTCCTGACCGGCCTGACGCTGTAGCCCAAAGCCGTGAAGGGCACCTTCAGGGACTCTATGTCCCTGAAGGTGCCCTTCACGGCTTTGGCAGGGCCTCCAGCAGCATTGCGTGGGCGTCGACCAGGGAAGGGCCATACCAGGTGAGGTGGCGGCCCGAGACCAGGACGTAGCGCTCGTCCGGGAAGTGGTCCGGGCCGTCCTCCTCGGTGAACAAGTACGGCTCGTCCGGCAGCACCAGCAGGTCCGCGTCCGCCGCGAAGTGCGCGCGCAGCTCCTCGACGTCCGGCCGCGGGTAGCGTTCCTCGGAACCCGCGTAGACGTTCGCCACGCCGACCCGGCGCAGGACGTCACCGGCGAACGTCTCGCGGCCCAGGACGATCCACGGTTTGCGCCACACCGGGACCACCGCGTGGAACCGGACCGGGCGCACCTCGCGCCAGATCTCCTCGGCCGCGACCAGCCAGTCCGGCTCCGCCAGGTCGTACGCCTGGGTCAGGATCCGCCGCAGCGAACCCAGCGCGGCCGGGACCGAGGCCGACGCCTCCATCACCCAGACCGGGATCCCGTTGGCGCGCAGCCGTTCAACGTCCTCCGGCCGGTTCTCCTCCGAGTTGGCCAGCACGAGGTCGGGCGCCAGGTCCAGCACCCGGTCGAGCTTCGGGTACTTCGACCCACCCACCCGCGGGACGTCCAAAGTGGACGGATGGGTGCAGTAGTCGGTGGCCCCGGCGAGCCGGCCGGGCGCGCTGACCTCGACGGCTTCGGTCAGCGACGGCACCAGCGACACCACCCGGGACGCGGGACCGTCCAAGGGCACCGGCTCCCCGAGATCGTCGACGAGAGGGCTCATGCGCGTTCGAACGACACCTTCCGCTTCTCGACGTCCACCGCGGTCAGCCGCACGCCGATGCGCGCGCCCGCGGTCAGCTTCTCCCCCGCGCACTTCGCCATCACCGTCGGGTCCTCGACCAGGATCTCGGCCTTGTTCTCGTCCGCGCGCAGCACGATGGCACTGAACTCGCCGCCGACGTGCTCGGCCAGCACCCACGCCTCGACCTGGTCGATGCAGGCCCGCTCGACCTTCGCGGCCAGGGTGTCCGACGCCGTCATCCGGTCCGGGACGTCGGTGAGCGCCGCGTGGACCCACTCCGGCACCTCGCGATCGGCCGAAACCGCGAGGCAGATCTCCGTCGCGAACCGGTCGACCAGCCGCCGGATCGGCGCCGTCACGTGCGCGTACGCGCCGCCGATGCCCGCGTGGGTCGTCAGCGCGGGCAGTTCGCCGTCGAAAGCCGTGTAGCCGGCGCCGCGCAGCAACCGCGTCGTGTCCGCGTAGATCGCCATCGCCGCGGGCTGGCGGGGATCCAGCCGGGACAGGAACTCCGAGACGGTGTCGGCCGCCGGCCAGGCGATGCCGACCGCTTCGGCGGAGCGGCGCAGCCAGTCGACGGCCTCGGGCTCCGGGTCGGGCAGCGTGCGCAGGACGCCGATCTTCGCGTCGATCATGATCTGCGCGGCGGCCATCCCGGTGAGCAGCGAGATCTCGGCGTTCCAGGCGTCGACGACGGTGCGCGGGCGGCGCGCGAGCACCCAGCCGCCGTCCGGGTCGCCGCTGATCTCCTGCTCGGGCAGCTGCAGCTCGACGGCGCCACGCCGGACGGCCAGCTCGCGCCGCCGACGTCCCAGCTCGGGCAGCGCGGCCACCGACGGGTGCGGATTTCCGGCGTCGAGCGCGGCCTGGACCGTCTCGTAGTCGAACTGCTCGGTGGACCGGACCAGCGCGCGGCGCACCCGGGTCGCCGTCGGCTCACCCGCCTCGTCGGTGTCGATGGTCCAGAGCACCGCGGGCCGGATCTCGCCGGGCAGCAGGCTCGCCGCGCCCTCGGACAGCACCGGCGGGTGCAGCGGGACGTTGCCGTCGGGCAGGTAGAGCGTCTGCCCGCGCCGCCGCGACTCCCGGTCCAGCGCGCCGCCGGGCGGCACGAACGCGGCCAGGTCGGCGATCGCGTAGTGCACCCGGAAGCCGTGCGCGGTCCGCTCGACGACCATCGCCTGGTCGAGGTCCTTGGAGCCGGGCGGGTCGATGGTGACGAACGGCAGGTCCGTCGCGTCCTCCTGGGGCCCGGCCGCGGCCAGCGGATCCAGGACCGCGGCTTCGGCTTCGGCCAGCACCTCGGGCCCGAAGGACTCCGGCAGCGAAAACTCGGCGCGAAGGGGGCCGAAGTCCCCGCCCGCCGAGTGTGTCCTGATCACGAGGGGAGGCACCCCCCAACCCTAACCCGCGAACGGCCCGGGAACCGCCACTGCGATCGCCCGATCGGGCTTGGGCCGGTCGGGTGTACGTTGACTTCCGCAATAATGAAAACCGTCTTCATTGCCAAGAAGGGATCCGATCGTGAAGATCGCGTTCGTCGGCAAGGGCGGCAGCGGCAAGACCACGCTGTCGTCGCTGTTCGTCGCGTACCTCGCCGACGCCGGCAAACCGGTGCTGGCCATCGACGCCGACATCAACCAGCACCTCGCGGTGGCGCTCGGCGCGACCGAAGAGGAAGCGCTCGCCTGGCCGACGCTCGGCGACAACATGGCCCTGATCAAGGACTACCTGCGCGGCGACAACCCGCGGATCGCCGACGCGGCGTCGATGATCAAGACGACCCCGCCGGGGCGCGGATCGCGGCTGGTCCGGCCGTTCGAGGACAACCCCGTGTTCGACACGTGCTTCCGGCAGCTGGGCGGCGTGCGCCTCGGCGTCACCGGGCAGTTCGACGAGGACGACCTCGGCGTCAAGTGCTACCACTCGAAGGTCGGCGCCGCGGAGCTGCTGCTGAACCACCTGGTCGACGTCGACGGCGAGTACGTCGTGATGGACATGACCGCGGGCGCCGACGCCTTCGCGTCGGGGCTGTTCACCCGGTTCGACGTGACGTTCCTGGTGTGCGAGCCGACGGTGCGCAGCGTGGGCGTCTACCGGCAGTACGCGGACTACGCACGCGACTTCGGCGTGCGGCTCGTCGTCGTCGGCAACAAGGTGACGGACGACGAGGACGTCGAGTTCCTGCAGGAGCAGGTCGGCGACGCGCTGCTGGGGTGGATGTCGGCGTCACGGCACGTGCGCGCGGCCGAGCGCGGCACGACCCGCCCGATCGGCGAGCTGGAGCCGCGCAACCTGTCGACGCTGCGCACGATGCACGCGGCGGTCGACGCCGAGCAGCGCGACTGGGCGCGCTACCAGCGTCAAGCCGTCGAGTTCCACCTGCGCAACGCCCAGGCCTGGGCGGGCGCCGACCTCGCCGCGCAAGTGGACCCCGAGTTCGTGCTGGGGCCGCAGGTGGTCGTCTAGTCGGCGTCGTCGGCGTCGGCCTGCCGGGTCCGTTCCCTGGCGATGTCCAGGGCGCGGCGGGCGGTGGCCTCGTCGGGGTACGGGCCGAGCAGGTCGACGCTGCGCGAGCGCTCGAGGTGCTCGACCTGGTTGGTGCGGGTGTTGTAGTACCACCCCGGGTCCGGGTTCGGGTCTTTGGCCATGCCCCAAGCCTGGCATCCCGGGGCGAGTCTGTCAGCGCTTGTACCGGTAGGGGATCTCGGTCGGCTGCCCGGTGGGCCCGAACTCCGGCGGCGCCTCGGGTTCGGCGGGCTGATCATCGATCTCGTCGAACCAGCCACGGGAAGGCATGGCGGTACCGCGCGGCGGGGTATCGGCGTCCTGCCCACTCGGCTGCGGCAGCGGCTCCCGCCCGGGGAAGACGGGCGGAACCTCCGGACTCGGCGGCCGGGGCGCGGAGTTCGGACCGGGAAAGACGGGCCGGACCGGGGCGGCGTGCCGGTTCGGGAAGGACTGCGGGGTCGATTCCGGGCCGGGGAAGACGGGTTTGGCGGGCTGCCGGGTCTGCGCGGGCCGGGCAGGGCCGTTGGCGGGGACCCACGGCTGGGGTTGACCTGCCGGCGGCTGGGGCAGTCCTGCGGGCTGCTGGGGTTGAGGTTGGGGTTGGCCGGCTTGCGGTGCGGCCTGGGGTTGGCCAGTGGGCGCCGGTGGTTGCGGCGGGCCGGTGGGCGGCTGAGGCGGCCCGGCCTGCGGTGCTTGCGGTTGAGGCGGGCTGGCCTGCGGTTGGCCGGTCTGGGGCGACGCCGAGGTTGGCAGGGGCTGCGATTGGCCGGTCTGCGAGCCCGGAGGCATGGCCGAGCCGACCTGCGGTCCTGGCGGTGTGGCCGAACCCGGCTGACCGAACTGCGGTCCAGGCGGCGCAGCTGAACCCGGCTGACCAGGCTGCTGTCCAGGCGATACAGCCGAGCCTGAGTGGCCGGGCTGCGATACCGGCGGCATGGCTGAACCGGGCTGCGGTCCTGACGACATGGGCGCACCCTGCTGGCCGACCTGCGGCTCAGGAGGCGGTGAGGTGGGCTGACCGGGCTGGGCCGGGCCACCCTGTTCGCCGTGCTGCGGCGAAGACGTCGCCGCGGGAGGAGCCGCGAACTGGCCCAGCTGTGAGGCACGTGGCGGACCGGCCTGCGGCGCAACGAGTCCGCCAGGCTGTGACGTACCGGGACCGCTGGGCGTACCGGGCTGCCAAGCCTGCGGTGCAGACGGCCGAACAGCGGGCTGCTCCGGCTGCCCGCCAGCCGGAGCGGCGGGCGGAGCCGGCGACGAAACCGCAGGCTGCGAGGCAGCCGGCGGCGCCGAAGGCTCAGCAGGCGCACCGGTGAGCGAAGTCGTCAGATCGATACCCGCAGCCTGCGCCCCTGCGGATTCCTCCGGTTGTGAAGCAGACGGCTCGGGTTGCTGCGGAGGCCTGGGCTCGACGTGAGGCACCGCATCGGCGGCATCCGGGGGCGAGGCCGAGGCAGCCTGCGTGACCGTCGACGGCTCAGCGAGCTGATCGGGTACGGACTCGCCGTGCTGCGAAGCGGGCTCCGCAACCGATGCCACCGAAGGTGAGGCGGACGAATTGGGCTCGGTGACCGTCGGCGACTCGACAGCCTGATCAGGCTCCGGCACGGACTCGCCGGACAGCGAAACAGGCTCTGCGGCAGGTGACCCGGAACTCGAGTCCGACGAGTCGACCTCTGCGTCTACGGGCGGTTCGGGTCGCGTCACCTGCTCGGCAGGCTCCGGCAGCGATGCAGCCTCGCCACTCACCTGGGCGGACGGCGCCTCACCAGACTCTGGCAACGCGTGCTCGGTGTCGGACACTGCCGGATGGCGCGCGGAATCGGTCGGGACCGGTTCTGCCTGCACCTCCGCTGCGGGAGCTTCAGATCGGGGCGCCGGTTCGGCTTCGGTCGGGAACTCCGCGGCGGAGGTTTCCGGTTGCGGTGTCGCCTCTGGCTGGGACTCGCTTGCGGGGACTTCGAACTGCGGCGTCGCTTCCGTTCGGAACTCCGCAGCGAGAGGCTCCGGCTCCCTCTCTGCCGGGAACTCCACGGCAGGAGCTTCCAACTCGGACGACGGCTCCGCCCGGAACTCCCCCATGGGGGCCTCAGGCACCGGTTGGAACTCCGTGACAGGAGCTTCGGACTGCGGCGTCGGTTCCGTCCGAGACTCCACAGGGGTGGCTTCGGACTGCCGCGCCGGTTCCGAGCTCGGGCCGACCTCAGGCCGCACGGACTCGCTCCGCCGCACCGGCTCCACCGACGGTTCCGAGCTCAGGTCAACCTCCGACCCCGCAGGCCCGCTCTGCCGCGCCGGCTCCGAGTTCAGGCCGACCTCAGGCCGCACGGACTCGCTCCGCCGCACCGGCTCCACCGACGGTTCCGAGCTCAGGTCAACCTCCGACCCCGCAGGCCCGCTCTGCCGCGCCGGCTCCGAGTTCAGGCCGACCTCAGGCCGCACGGACTCGCTCCGCCGCACCGGCTCCACCGACGGTTCCGAGCTCAGGTCAACCTCCGACCGCGCGGGCTCGCTCGTCGCCGGGGTTGCCGGTGGCTCCGCGCCGGTCTCGTCAGCCACGACCTCGGTCGGTGCGGCGGCGGCCTGCGGCTCCGGGCGGGTCTCCCCCACCGGGGTGCGCACAGGCGGCTCCGTGGGCAAGTCCGGCTGAGCCACCGCCGGCGGACGAAGGTCCGACTGGATGGGGGCGGCCGGTGGCTCCCCCGCCGGCACGTCCGGCTGGGCGCCAGGCCGCGAGGTCTCCGCAGCGGGCGGCGCGTGCCTCGGCTCACCCACGTACGCCGGCGGGGGGCCGGCGAGCTCGGAGGTTTCCGGGGCCGCGTGGCGGGCCGTCTGCTGGGGGGTCTCGGCCCGGCCTGGGAGATCCGCGGTCACCGACCACGCCGGCTCGGGGTCCGGGGGGCGGCTTTCCCAGCTCGGCGGGGGTTCCGGGCGGTGCCGGCTCGGCGCCGCGTCCTCCATGTGGCCCCACGCCGGGCCCGCGACGGATGCGCCGAACCCGATCGGCGGCTCGGTCTCGGGCTGCCTGGCCGGTCCGCCCTGCTGCGTCTCGGCGAAACCGGCCGGGCGAGCCGCCGGCCCGGGTCGTGACTCGCCCGGGAGAGGGCTCTCGGCCGACGGACCAGGTTGAGGCGAAGGCGCCCCCGGCGGCGCGTGCGGCATCGTGCGCCAGACCGGTGCCGGGCCGATGTTCATCGCGGCCGGCGCCTGCCCCGGCGGGGGCGGTGCTCCCGGTGGCGGGGCCTGGGGGCGGGCCGCCGGCTTCGGAATCGGGTCCAGGCACGACACCAGGACCGTCGTGTTCATCGGGTCTTCGACCTTGCGGCCGCTGCGCTCGCGGTAGACCATCTCGCCGTCGGCGTCCATCTCGACCAGGTAGCCCGCCTCCGCGAGCTGCTCCTCGTCCAGGTCACCCAGCTTTTCGTAGCGGGAGGGGACCACGCGGTAGATCGGCCACGCCAGGCGCGCGTTCTCGGCGTGGAACTGGGCCAGCAGCGCCGCCATCTGCTGCTGCCACGGCAGCGACATTCCCTCGGCCAGCGACCTCGGCAACACCACGTACCCCGGGTCGACGCCGGGGTAGCCGACCCCCAGCTGATCGGCCAGTGGCGTGCTGGACGCGGGGCGGGCCGACTGCCTCGGCGGCTGGGGCGCGCCGAACAGCGCCGCCGGGTCCTGGGGACCGCCGGGCTTGCCTCGCTTGCCGAATTTCCGTCCCACGTGCTCATCCTCTGCCAGTACGCGCACCGCCTGCTCGTGGAAGCGCCGCGACGTCGGGTGAATCGGTTCCGTTGTCGGCCAATCCGCCGGCCCGCTCGTGTCAAGGGGCTTTAACCCATGCTAAACGCCGGGCCGGACCGCCTGCGGCACCACTTCGGCCTCATCGAACGAGAACGCCCGTGTGTGCACCGGAACACCGGTCTGCTGCGCCTCGACGACCTTGCCGTCACCGAGGTACATCATCACGTGGTGGATCGTGTTGGGATCCGCCGGATTGTTCGCGAGGAACAGCAGGTCACCGGGTTGTGCCTCGCGCACCGGCAGCATCGCGCCCGCGTGGTACTGATCACGCGAGACGCGCGGCAGAATGATCCCGGCCGACTCGTAGGCCCGCAGCATCAGGCCCGAACAGTCGTACGAGTTCGGCCCTGTGGCGCCCCACACATACGGCTTCCCCTGCTCGCCCAGCGCGAAACTGATCGCCTTCGCCGCGGCCTGGCTCGGCGGCAGCAGCTGACCCAGTCCGGTGCCGCAGGCGACGACGTCGACGACCTGGCCGACGTTCTCCACCAGCGTCGCCGCCATCGGCTCCCACTTGTGGTACCGGTCCGGGAACCCCGAGCGCTCGACCGCCTGCGCCGCGTCGCCCGGGCGTTTGTTCTCCCAGTCCGGCACCGCGAGGAGGACGTCGAAGAACTTGTTGACCTCGTAGGTCGGGTCGGTGACCTGCGCGTACGTGCCCCAGCCCATCGACGGGCGCATCTGGAAGATGCCGAGGGAGTCGCGGTCGCCGTAGGTCAGGTTGTGCAGTCCCGACTCGGTCATGCCGGCCTGGATCGCGACCTGCCAGGCGCGCGGCGCCAGCGACCGCTGCTTCCCGATCGAGATGATCAGCGCGACGGTGCCGCGCTGCTCGTCGTCGAGGTTCGACGCGTCGGTGGTGCCGCGCTCGCCCTCGCCGGGCTGGGTCGGCCCGACCGAGGCGTCACAGCTGGTCAGCGACACGCCCCGGGCCTGCGCCTGCTGGTTGTCGATGACGACTTTCGCGGCGACGGCGGTGATGATCAGGGCGCCGATCGCGACGAACACGACCAGCCCCAGCCACAACCCCAGCCGGCGCACGGCTCAGCTCGCCTGGTCGTAGTCGGCGACCCGCCAGCCGGCGTTCGTGCTCACCACCGTGATGCTCAGCTTCGGGCCGTCGGTCGGGATCGTCAGCTGCACCGAGCTGGTGTAGGACGTGCCGACCGTGGGCTCACCGGTGACCTTCGTGGCCGGGATGTTCGCCGGGTCGACCGACGCCATCACCGGCAGGTACTCCTCGGTCGTGAACGGCTTCAGCTGCTCCAGCCACTGCGCGGACGTGATGCCCTGCGGGTGGTTCACCCAGGCCGCGGCCCACTCCTTGGCGACGCGGACGGCGTCCCCGTTCGGCGCCGCGGTCGTCGGGGTGGCCAGCGGCTGGGACAGGCGCGTCGGCAGGTTCGACGTCGGCACCGGCGCGGCCGCGCCGGACTGCGTCGCCGTGACCGAAGTGGTGGTCGTGCCGGGGGTGAGCGGCGACGCCTTGGCCGGCTGCTTGCCCATCACCTTGGGCACCACGATGCCGAGCACGGTGACCAGGATGGCCAGGAAGACCAGCGTCCCGACGAGGTGGCGCGGCGAGCGCAGCGGAAAGCCCCACAGGCGGCGGTAGACCGCGGCGCGGCCGCGGTTGGTCCGGATCGGCATCCGTCACCGCCCCATCACTTGGTCGGTGTCACGCGGTTCTTCACGGACTTCGATGCCCCGCGAGGGCCGGTACAGCACGAAGACCGGCTTGCCGGCGACGACCTCGGGGTCGACGCGGCGCGGCTGCGCCCGCACCCCCGGCGTCCGCGGCGCTTCCGGCGCGGCGTAACCGTTGAACCCGGCTTCGGGCGAGCGCAGATCCGAAGGCACCACCACGGGTTCGGGCTCGTCGTTCCAGCGCCGGTCGGCCACCGGCGACGTGTCGACGCGGCGGCTTTCCTCGCCCCGGATCGTGGGACGGCCCCCGGCGCCGACGACGACGTACTCGCCGGGGTCACCGCCGGCCGGGTTGTACTGGCCGTACACCGGGGAGCCGGGCCGTCTGCCCGAAGGCAGGGCGCCGGCCGAGCCACCACCGATGGCCCCCGGCCACGCGCCGGACCACGCCGCGGCCGGGCGGGACGCGCTGGTGCCGTTGTTGTCGAGCCGCTGGGCGTTGGCGAAGATCGTCGCCTCGGGCCGGAACCGGCCCCCACCGGCGGTCGCGCCGAGCGGCCCGCGCTGCTCCCCGTCGACGGCGTCATCGGTGTCGCGCACGTTCTGCCAGAACGCGTCCTGCGGCGTCGGACCACTGTTGTTGCGCCGGAACCGGGAGAAGATCCCGCCACTCGGCGACGGCACCGCGGCGCCGACCATGCTGACCGACATCTCGACCATCTGCCACAACCGCCGCACGGGGCGCCCGACCATGAACAGCAGCACGGTGATCAGCCCGGCGAGCACCATCTGGGTGAGCATGTTGAGCGAGTTCCCGGCGTCGAAGATCGCCTGCAGCAGCAGCGCGTGCACGCCTGCAAGCACCGAGAGCACGACCAGGTTGAACGCGACCCCGCCGGCGACCTTGAGCACGCGGCGCAGGATGTCCTGGTGCAGCAGCGCGACGAGCCCGATCAGCGGCGCGGTGAGCGCGAAGAGCCGGATCAGGACCTGCGCGAGCAGAACGGACGCCTTGGCCAGCAACTGGAAGAGCGAGTAGACGAGCGCCTGGCCGAGGGAGAGGAACCCGGCCCCGGTGCGGCCGCCGGCCTCGCCGGTGAAGTAACCGGTGGCGGGGCCGAGCTTGGTGGAGATGTCCTTGTAGGAGTTCTTCTTGCCGTCGATGACGCCCTGGTTGCCGTCGTCGCCGTTCACGAGCTGGTTGCGGGTGAACGCCTGGGCGTCGAGCAGCGGCTTGCCGTACTGCTCGGCCTGCGGCGCCGTCGGTGTGCCGAACTCCCCGCGCAGCCAGTTGTTGTAGACGATCTGCGTGTGGAGCTGGGTCGGCAGGATGTCGCGGATGATCCGGTCGCCGCTCTCGTCCACGAAGCCGGCCTGGATGTTCGTGGTGGTCTGGACGATCGCTTTGTCGATCGGATCGAAGTACCGCAACATCGCGAGCGACGACGCGGCCAGCCAGATCCCGGCCAGCGCGTAGAGCGCCCGTTTGCTGACCGCGGCGAGATCGCCGCGCCAGATGTTGCGGAACATCATGATCGACAGGATCAACGCGACCAGGCCGAAGAGCTGGGCGTAGATGTTGTTGTAGACCTTCTCGGCACCCGACTTCACCGCGTTGTAGATCGGGTTCAGCAAGCCGCCTTCGAGCACGGTGTAGTGCAAGGAGTTGGTGGCACCGACGATGTTCTTGCCGAGGTTGAACAGCTGATTGCCGCCCCAGGTGTCCAAAGTGGACCCGGCCGGGGTCAGGTTCAGGCCGGAACAGTTGGTCTCGAAGGTGTTCCAGACCATGCCGGCGTAGCTGTAGTCGATGTAGGCGCTGTTCGGCTCGCCGTGGCCTTCCGGCGGATCGAGGGCGCCGACCATGCCCGCGCCCGGGCGTTCCGGGTTCGGCGCCTCACCGCACGCCGCCGCGCTCGCCGCCGGTGCGGTCGCGATCGCCTGCAAACCCAGCACCAGCATGACGGCGAACATCGTCGCCTTGCGGCTCGGGGTGCGGCGGCCCGGCCGTCGCGGGCCTTCCTTGATCCGTCGCTTCAGCGCGTGCCACCCGGCTGCCATCGACAGCAGGACCGCCAACGTCAGCAGGGTGTTCATGCGCCACGCTCCGCGGTCGCCGGGGCGGCCACGCCGGTGGCGAAGCCACTACTACGACCGGCACCGGTACTTCGGCTCCGGGCCGCGCTCATGCGGCGTCCCGGCCGGTGCCGCCCTTCCCGCCCGTGCGGGCGTGCTGCTGCCCGCCGTGGCCGTTTCCGTTCGACGGCTGCTGGACGTCGCCCTGGACCTCGCCTGTCTCCGAGGCCAAGGGGTCCGGTGCGCCCAGGAGGTTCTCGTCCGCCAAGCCGACCTCCAGCTCCGCCGCCAGCTCGAAGTCCTGCTCCAGCTCGATGTCGTCCTCCGGTGGGGAGGCCACGAACGGTTTCTCGTCCGGCGACATGTGCGGCAGGGCCAGCTCGTTGCCCGGGCGGCGGGGTTTCTCCGCGTCCTTCGAACCCGGCGTCGTGTCCATCACCGCGCGCAGGTGGTCCAGGTGCGGGCCGGAGAAGTCGACGCGGATGCGCTCCACGCCGCCCGCGCCGTCGCCGAAGATGAACTGGCGGGGCTCGATGTCGCGCTCCAGGCCGCGCTGCTGCGCTCCCGGGCGGCGGCCCAGGGCCGCGACGACCTGCTCGTAGCCGACGCCCACCGGGACCTTCAGCAGCCGCAACGCGTCCGCCTGGGCGTCGTCGTCGTCCAGCCGGCCGACGAACACCGAGTCCAGCAGGGTCACGAAACCCTGGATCTTCAGGAAGTCCGCCGGGATCTGCGACGACAGCAGCACGCGGACGTTCCACTTGCGCGAGTCACGCGCGAAGCGGTTCATCAGCACGCGCCCGGTCGGCACCTCCGACAGGAAGAACGCCTCGTCGATCCAGACGCCCTTGCGCATCTCCTTCGGCTTCTCGTAGACCGACCGCTGGGTCAGCCACGCCGCCAGGTTCAGCATCTCGACGCCGAGGGACTCCGCGTCCGTCCAGTACTCGCGCGGGACGCCGTCCTTCGGCAGGGTCAGGCCCGCCATGGTCAGCACCGTCAGGCGGTCGTCGCGGGTCTCGGCGTACGGATCGGCGTCGGTCTCCGGGATGAGCAGCGCCATCCGCTCGCGCATCTCGTCGAGGAAGTCCGCGACGACGCCCGCGTGCTCGTGGTGCTCGCTCGAGTCGCGCCGCAGGGCGTCGATCACCTGGCCCGGGTCGGCGTCGAACCGGCCGCCGACGGTGCGGACCGCGCGCAGCAGCACGATCCGGGTCTGCGCCATCCGCGACACCTCGTACGGCAGGACGCCGGTCAGGACGTCCAGCACGAGACGCCGTCGCGTCGCGCCCGCGAGGGCCTTCTCGCGGCGCCAGGAGCGCTCGGGGTCGTCCTCGTCCATGAAGTGCTCGATCAGCGGCTCGGCGACCACCCGGTACGGGTTGAGGATGCCGGGCTGGGCGTTGAGCAGGTTGATCGGCCGCGCGTAGGGCCGCAGCTCCGGCAGGTCGCACAACCGCGACAGCGGGCCGGAGGGGTCGAGCAGCGTCCAGCTCGCCCCGGCGCGCAGCGTCTTGTAGACGATGCCGCCGCCGAGGAACGACTTGCCGGCACCCAGGCCGGCGACCATCGCGGTCAGGCCCGAGCCGTCGCGGATCTCCTGGGCCATCCACGGGTCCCAGGCCACCGGGCGCCGGGTCGCGGTGCAGGTCTCGCCGAGCAGGATGCCGCGCCGGTCGCCGACCTCCGCGGTCGCCGTCGGCACCGCGGACGCGCCCCAGACGACCGAGCCGCGGCGCATGTAGGCCGCCGAGGCCAGCGGCTCGCCCGGGATGAACTCCCGCGCCAGCGCGTACTGGGCCTCCGGGTGCTCGATGGCGATCTTCGGTTTGTACAGGTCGAGCAGCTGCTGGGCCAGGCGCAGCGCGTCGCGCTCGGTCGGGCCGGACACCGCCAGCCGCCACCAGCTGCGCACGCGGGTCGCGAGCGCGGTGAAGCCCGACGTCATCTCGTCGTCGATCTCCAGCACCCGCCCGGCCTGCCGCGACAGCGACTGCGGCGGCTCCAGCTCGTGCTCGTCGGTGTAGTGCTTGACCTGCGAGCGCACCTTGTTCATCTGGCGCGCCAGCTCGCCCGCGACCTCTTCGGGGCGCCGGACGTAGATCCGCGCGGACACCTCGACGGCGGCGGGCAGCCGGTCGGCGTGCTGGATCCACGGGTCGTCGACCTCGGGGATCTGCAGGCCGTGCATCTGCCCGACGGTGAGGATCGCCAGGTGCCGCGAGACGCCGGCGTTGGAGCCGGTGCGGCCGCGGACGGTCACGGTCGGCGCGTACGGGTCGGCGTAGTAGTCGGCCGCGTCGGTGAAGCTGGCCAGGTCTTCGGGCTCCCAGGCCGCGCCGGGCACCGCGGGCATGTTCCGCGGCGCGGGCAGGCCCAGCGAGCACGAGCGGTGCATCAGCCAGGACATCTCCTCGGCGTGCACCGGCCGGCCTTCGAGCCCGGCGCTGCCGATGACCTGGTCGAGGTGCTCGACCTCGGAGTCCAGCGCGGTCAGCTCGGCGTCGACGGCCTCGGGCAGGATCTTGCGCAGCACCGGCGCGGCCCGCTCGACCGCGCGGTCGACCATCCGCCGGGTCTGCACCTGGACGCCCAGGTAGACCTCTTTTTCGGCCATCGAGCGGCCCATCAGCTGCTGCTGCTCGCCGATCAGGTAGTCGTCGAACGACAGTGCGCCCGGGACGTCGTTGGGGCGGCCGTGCGCGTTGTAGACGTGGGCCTCGGCCCACATCCGGATCGGGTACGGCCGGTTCGTGACGCGCAGGTGCAGCCAGCGGCCCTGCAGCTCGGCGTACTGCCCGGCGATGGCCGCGACGAGGTCGCGGCGCTGCGAGTCGGAGCGGAACGACCAGCGCTGCGGCGCCAGGCGGTACCAGGCGTAGACCTCGTACCCGCTGCGGACCAGGTGACCGTCGATGCTGCGCACCGCGATCGACGGGGTGTACGCCGGAATCGCCTGCTCACCGGGCAGGCGACGGCCCTTGGTGCTGCTGCCGCCCGAACCGTTCCGCGCCGCGCGGACCTGCTCGGGCGGCTGCCACGCGCCCGAGTGTGCGTCCCGACCTCTACCTCGGCTACCGCCGCGACCGAACAACGACTACCTCCCGGCCGGGGTCGCACTGCGGCGGCTCCGGCGCGCTCGTGTGGCTCCCTGGACGACGGCACCCGGCTGTGGGCCGTGGTGCCGGTACTGCCGTCTCCGACGGTGCTTCGGCAACGGGCGCTCCGCCCGCACCCGGACGCGGCTGGCGCTGACGGCGCCGCCCGTGCCCGTGGTCCGCGCCCGCGGCGTGTTGAGCTCGCGCCCGGCCATCGAGACCACCGTGCCGAGCGGCCGCTCGTGGCTGATCTTGGCCGTCAGCAGCCGGGTCACCACGATGGTGGCGATGAACGCCCACGCCGTCGAGAAGAACCCGAAGCTCCACCCGGCCCAGCGTTCGACGCCGAGGACCACGAAGAACACCGGGATGCCGATGAGCCACGCGACGTAGCGGGCCCGCCAGGGAAAAGTCGCTTTCGGGGGGCCGAGCCACACGGCGTCAACCCGGTAGACCTCGTCATCAGTCCTGATCCGCACGTGGGCTCCGCCTCAGCCGGTGAACAGGCCGGCGATCCACTGGCCCACGTTGACGCCGGCGCCGCTGACCGCGAGCCCGATGATCGCGAGCGCGATGACCACGCCCGCCAGCCGGCGCATGACACCGGCGTTGTCGCCCTTGCCACCGCCCAGCCACAGGAGCAGGAGCGCGACGGACAGCAGCACCAGGGGGATGACGTTGTCGAGCAGCCACTGGCGCACGTTTCCGGTGCCCAGCTCGCCGGCGGCCAGCGTGTCGAGGGTGGTCAAGGTCATCATCGCGTTACTCCCGGTGCGCGGTGGGGGCCGCGCGGTTCTGGCTCAGGCAGTGCTTCGAACAACATCATGGCGGCTACGAGGGGTAGCGGTCAAAGCGCGCTGAGTAGGTACCCGGCTCGCTGCTCAACCGGGACGGCGCGCTTGTTACCCGAAATCTCCACGCTCACCATCATCGCGGCAAGGGTCCTCCGGTCAAAGCCCGGCCGCCCATCGTTTTTGTCGCACCGCCGAACTCACTCTCTTGGCAGAGAATCGCTCACTTTGCGTGCCCGGCTTGTGACCATCGCCGGGCCCGAAACAGTGTGACACGACCCGAACGGCGGGCTTGCAGGAGTCCACACTGTGACGCCCAGTGGACCGGTCCGCCGAGATCCCGATCTTGGCGACCGCGAACGTCCGTCACTAGGTGTTCAAGACCTCACACAAGTTTCACTACATAGCGTGATCTTGCTCCATTCAGACGCGCCGTTGCCGGGCGAACACGCCGTCCGGGAAGGCGCCCGCCTCGACGGCCTGGCGGCTGAGGGCGCCGCACAGCAGTTCGAGCCGGGCCGTCTTCTCCGGCCCCAGGTGGTCCCACGGCCCGGTCGCGGCCGCCTCGGTGGCGACCTCGACCCGGTCGCGCAGCGCGACACCCGCGTCGGTGAGCGCGCCCCCGGCGTCGAGGATCCCGCGGTCGGTCAGCCCGGTCTCGGCGGCGGCCCACTGCTCGTCGCTCCAGCCGCGGGTCAGTTTCGCGACGTCCACGACGAAGCCCTTGCCGGTGGCGACGTGCGTGACCAGGGCCTCGATGTTGCCGAGGCCGTTGAGCACGAGCGCGGCGATGTGGCCGTCGCCGCGGTACTCGCGCAGCAGCGTGATGGCGTGCCAGAGGGCGAGGTGCGGCTGGCCGGGCCAGGCGAGCGCCGCGTGCGCGGCGTAGAGGGGACGGCCTTCGGCCGTGCAGCCGGCGGTCGCCTCGCGGGCCAGGTCGGCGGCTTCGGCCACCTCTTCGCTCTTGAGGGTGTCGTCGCCGAGGAGCCGGGTCAGCGCCTGGTCGACGCCGTCGAGGCGGGCTTCGAGGACCTGTTCGGGCGTGGCCAGCGTCCAGGCCCGCGGGATCACCCGTGCGACGACCTCGGGGTTGAAGTTGTAGAAGGTGGCCGCGACGACCTCGGCGCCGACGGGCCCCATGGCGGCGGAGCGGCCGGCGAAGTAGGGCATCCGCCCCGGTCGCAGCCCGATCCCGGTGAGAGCGGCGTCGACCTCGGGAGCGAAGTAGGTCAGCGCGTGCAAGGAGTCGAAAGCCGACTTGAACTGCGTCTCGTTTCCCGCCATGCGGGCACCCTACCCCCGGGTAACCACTGGGCACGAGCCTTCGCGGCACCCGGTCGTGAGTGGTCAGGGCGGTTCTAACCGCCCTGACCACTCACGACGGGGTGCGGACGAGCTGGCGTGTAAGCCGGATCCTGTTCCCCGGTCGCCTTGCGGCTCGCGGGGCGGCGGTCATCCATCTCGGCCTGCCGTCGCCGGCAGGCTCCAGCGGCCTACCCGCAGACTCGGACGGGCCGTCCTCGAGCGCCTGCGCAGGAGCCGAAGCTCCCTCTTGGCCTTGCTCCGGGTGGGGTTTACCTAGCCGTCCCGGTCACCCGGGACGCTGGTGGTCTCTTACACCACCGTTTCACCCTTACCCCTGGTCCGAGAACCGGGGCGGTCTGTTTTCTGTGGCACTTTCCCGCGGGTCACCCCGGGTTGCCGTTAGCAACCACCCAGCCCTGTGGAGTCCGGACTTTCCTCGAACCGGGTCGCCCCGGCCCGCGACCGCCCTGCCAGCTCGTCCGCGCCGAGGATCGTACCCGGGTGTGCTCACCACCCCGCGACGGCGCCGCTGTGGTCGCGGTCGCCTCCTTGGCGCGGGCGGACGATCTCGGGCGCGGGCCGGGGTTCGGTGCCCGGCGCCCGGCGGCCGCGCGCGAGCTCGGCCGTCCAGTGCAGGACGGCGGCGGGGCTGTCGAGACCGATCAGCCCGACGAGCCCGCCGTCCCGGACGAAGCCGGTGATCGGGCGGGTACCGGGCGCCGGGGACTCCAGCAGCACCGTGTCGGTGCCGAGCATGGGCCGGCCGGCGACCTGGATGCGGACGCCGTGCTGTTCGGACCAGTAGCGCGGCACCGGCGTGTACGCCGGCGAGCCCTGCGGCCCGGTGAGCAGGTTTTCGGCGGCCGCGCGGCTCATCTCGACCGAGTTGAGCCAGTGTTCGTCGCGCCGCGGCACCGGGTCGAAGCGGAAGTTCGGCCAGCGGGCGACGTCGCCCGCCGCGACGATCGTCTGCGACCCGACGACGTGGCACGTCGGCCCGCAGACGACGCCGTCGTCGAGCGGGAGCTTGGCGCCGCGCAGCCACGACACCGCGGGGACGCTGCCGACGGCGACCACGACGCAGGCGACGTCGAGGGCGCGCCCGTCGGTGAACTCGATCCCGACCGACGCCGAGGTGGGCCGCCACCGCCGGACCGCGGTGCCGAGCTCGAGGCGGACGCCGCGGGCGGTGTGCAGCGCGGTGAGCCACTCGCCGATGTCGGGGCCGAGGACGTCGGCCAGCAGCGCCCGCGCGCGGCCGATGAGGACGACGTCGCGGCCCATCTCCCGGAGGCTGGACGCGACTTCGCAGCCGATGAAGCCGTCACCGACGACGGCGACCGGGCCGCGGCTGGTGGCGAGCGCGCGCTGGAGGGCGATCGTGTCGGCCAGCGTCCGGACGACGACGACCCGCGGGTGGCCGTGCGGGGCGCCCGGCAGCCGGCGCGGTTCGACGCCCGTGGCGATGATCAGCCCGTCGTAGCGCAGCTCCTCGCCGGCGACGTGGACGACCTGCCGGTTCGGCGACAGGCCTGTGACGGCGGTGGCGAAGCGCCACTCGGCGTCCACTTCGAGCGGGTCGGCCAGGAGCGTGTCGGCACGGCTGACCGCGCCGGTGAGCAAGTGCTTGGACAGCGCCGGGCGGTGGTAGGCGATGTCGGGCTCGGCGCCGATGACGACGACTTCGCCGTCGAAGCCGAGTTCGCGCAGCCGCTCCGCGGCGCGCAGGCCGGCGAGGCCGGCTCCGGCGATGACGATCCGTTCGCTCATCGGATGGCTCCCACCAGGTGGATGGCTCGCATGGGACAGGCGCGCGCGGCGGCCCGGACGTGGGGTGTCAGCCGGGCCTCCGGCCGTTTCTCGTACTCCAGCCGCCCGTCGTGGCCGAGCCGGAAGACCTGGGGCGCTTCGGCCTGGCAGACGCCGTAGGAGTGGCAGCGGCCGTCGTCGACGGCGACGCGCAAGGTCTCCACCGCCGGCGCCGGCGCGATCAGCCCGGCGCGGACCAGCGCCGAGGTCGGCAGCACGCGCAGCACCGACAGCACGACCGGCGGGACCAGCACCGTGATCCCGGCGAGCCAGACGACGGCGAGATGGCCGCTCCAGATGGCGCCGAGCCACGCGTGCACCGCGAGCAGGCCGATCGCCGGGTAACCGAACTGGTGGAAGCGCAGCCACCGGCCTTCGCGCGCGCCGCGGCGCAGGCCGGCCGTGACCGAGATCGCGACGACGAGTTCGAAGCCGGCGACGCCGAGGGCGTGCCGCGTGGTGCCGTCGTAGAACGGGAGGAGCAGGTCGGCGAAGCCGAACGCGTCGTCGTCGAGGAAGAGGAAGGTCAGGCCGTGCAGGGTGCCGGTGGCGAGGGTGAACGCGGCGAGCACGACGTGGCCGGTGCGCAGCGCGTCCTGCCCGGTCCACCGGCGGACCCAGCCCGCGGCGGCCAGGACGCCCCAGCACAGGGTGAAGCACATGCAGAAGTAGGTGAGGCGGCCGGACAGCGCGGCGGCCTCGGCGATCCCGGCGTCGTGCGGCGACGTCAGGGTGTTCAGCGCGGCTGACAAGGACATGGAGCGGCTTACCTCCGGGTGCGCGGCGGGGTCCTGCCGGGGGTTCCGAGCAGGCGGAGCAGACCGAACGTGGCGACGGTGCCGAGGGCGACGAGGAGCGCGCCGAGCGCGACGTCGCCGCCGCCGAGCGTGTCGTCCTCGGTGGCGGCGACGAGCAGGGAAGTGGTCTCGGCGAGGCCGGTGCTCTCGAGCAGCGTCAGGTGCCCGAGCGCGGTGTCGACGGCGGTCTGGGCGAACGCGCGGATGTCGTCGTCGCGGGTGCCGGCACGGACGTCGGAGGCGAGCGCGAAGAGGTCGCCGTACTCGGCGCGGAGCCGGTTGACGTAGACGCGGTCGAACTCGTCGCCGGTGGCCGCGGTGATTTCGCCGGCCCAGGAACGCTCCTGGTCCGTCGGCTCGGAGGGCAGCGTGATGGCGACCCGGTCGGCGGCCGCGCCCAGGGCGACGTCGAGGCGGGCCTGGTCGTCGGCGATCCGGGCGGCGACGTCGCGCACGCGGCGGTTCGTGGCGCGCTCGGCCGCGAGCCAGCTGGCCGGCACGGCCCACAGCGTGTGCTGCTTCAGCCGCGTCAGCAGGGTGCGGTCGGTCTGCTGCAGCTCCCCGGCGGCGGCCGGGAAAACGACGCCGAGCACCAGCGCGGCGGTGGCCGCGAGCAGTGCGGCGAATCGGAGCGGCATTCCGTCCCCCTTGTGATGTAGTCCTTACCGGGAGCTACGCGTGAAAGGTGCGGAACGGTTCTCGCCGTCACCTTTTAGAGACTGTGACGTGCATCACAAGACACTTTTTGAACCGGCCGTCGACACTCGCCGTAGCGACCGGGACCCGAATAGCCGGAGAAACTGATGCATATGGCCTATTAAGTGGTTCTGCGCTACGATCTGCAAGCCCTACGGTCCGCCAGTCAGGTGAGGTTGCGAGCTTTATGGAAGCACTGGGCAGAACAGGTCTCGGCCACACCGGCCACTCCTCGTCCGCCGCCGCGGCCGTCCTCGCCGATGACCCGGCGGACGATCTGATCCCGTTGCTGTACAAGAACTTCCGCGCCACCCTGTTCAGCCAGGTGTTGTCCCTCACCAACTACGACCGGCAGTGGACCGAGGATGTGGTGCAGGAGACCATGATCCGCGCCTGGCAACACTCCGACACCCTCGAACGCGAGCCCGGCATGCTGCGGGGCTGGCTGCTCACGGTGGCCCGCCGGATCGTCATCGACGGCTGGCGGAATCGCCGGGTACGCCCGCAGGAGGTCGCTCTGGAGATCCCGGAAAACGCCGAGACAGCCGACCGCACCGACAGTTCGTTAGCAGCACTAACGATTTCCCGCGCATTGACGGAACTGGACGAGAAATATCAGTCCGTCATCTCCGAGACCTACCTCGCCGGAAATACGGTTCGACAGGCGGCGACCATTCTCGGAATTCCGGAGGGAACCGTGAAATCGCGGTTGTACACGGCGATGCGGCAATTGCGGAAGGCGCTCGGGGAAGTGACGGTGCGATGAAGGCGGGGAAAGGGGCACACCGGGACGCCGCGGCCTACGGGCTCGGCGTCCTCGACGATCCGGCGGAATTCGAGGCGCATCTGGACGGGTGCGCCCGCTGCCGGGTCCGCGTCGCCGAGTTCCGCTCGGTGAGCGGCGCGCTGGCACGGGCGGCCGAGCTCGGCTACCTGCCCCCGGGTGACGGGACGGCCCGGCGCCGGAAGTCGTGCCGGTTCGGCGGGCAGCGGCCCGGTTCGGCGACCGGCACGCTCGTGCTGCTGGCTTCAGGCGTCGTCGTGACGGCCTTGTGCGCGTGGGGCGCGGCCTTCGGGAAGGACGGGTTCGCAGCCTCTGCGTCCATCGTCTCCCCTGCTCAGGTCGTCGCCGGCACCGGCGCCCACCTGCGGGTTCTCCCGAGGTCGGCCGGTTACCGGTAGTCTGCCCGAACCCAACATGAAAGTCCTTACGGTGGATACCGAAGTAAATCCCGAGAACCCCGTCAGCGGGGCTTCGGTACCGAAGCGTCCGGCTACGCGGCTCCCCGGCCGCGAGCCCGAACTCAGCCGCTTGACCAGGCTTTTCCCGGTCGCGCTGGGCGGTACGGCGGCCAGCGCGGTGCTGGTCGGCGAGTTCGGTATGGGCAAGAGCGCCACGCTGCGCGCCGCCGCGGCGCTGGCCGCGGACTCGGGCTTCGCCGTCGCGATCGCCACCGGGTCCCGGCTCGAGAGCCACCTGTCCGGCGGGCTGGCCCGGCAGCTGGCCGACGCCCTGGAAAACAGCACCGAAGACCCCGCCTCACCTCGCCCGCGCACCCCGCACGCCGCCGACCTGTGCGGCCCGGCCGGCGAGAGCGAAGCGCTCGAACTCTTCTTCCACCTCGTCCGCGACGCGGCCGAGCGCGGCCCGCTGTTCCTCGGCATCGACAACGTGCACCTCGCCGACGCCTGGTCGATGCGGTGCCTCGCCTACATCCGGCACCGCGTGCTCGACCTGCCGGTGCTGATCGTCCTCACGTCCCTGATCGGGCACCCGCCCCATCGCGACGTGGCCCTGCTGGAGATGGCGGGCTGCACCCCGGCCACGATCACGCTGAACGGCCTCGGCGACGCGGCCGCCGCGGAGATCCTCGGCCTCGCCCCCGGCGAGCTGGCGTCCACCTGCCGCGAGGCCACCGGCGGCAACCCGTACCTGCTGCACGCGCTGCGCCCGCGGCTGCTGCCCGGCGCGGACCCGCGCGCGCTCGGCTCCTCGCTGATCGGCCAGGTCCTCCACACCCGGATGCACGAGTTCCCGCACGCCCCGGCGATCCTGCACGCGGCCGCGATCGCCGGCGAGGACGCGAGCTTCGACCTGCTGGCCCAGCTCGCCGGCGTCGACGAGCTCGACGCGCTGCAGGCGATCGACACCATGGTCCGGCTGCACGTGCTCGACAACAGCAGCCGGCCGGCGCTGACCTATTCCTTCGTCCGCAACTCCGTGCTCAAGGACATGCCGCAGACGACGCGGGCGGTCAGCCACGCGCGGGCGGCGAAGCTGCTGGCGGAGGCCGGCGCGCCGATCGAGCGCGTCGCCGCGCACCTGCTCGACGCCACCGCGATCCGGATCCCCTGGGGCGTCGACGTGCTGCGGCTGAGCGCGCGCAACGCGCTGTTCGCCGGCGAGGCCGAACTGGCCTCGCGGCACCTGCGGCGCGCGCTGGACGAGCGGCTGAGCTCCGGGCGGCGGGTGGCCGTGCTGCTGCAGCTGGCGCACGCCGAGTTCCAGCTCGACCCGCCGGCGGCCGCGGTGCGGGTGCGCGAGGCCGTCGACAACATCGGCCGTCGCGAGACGGCCGGGTTCATCGCCAACGCCATGCTGCTCTCGCTGTGCGGCGGTCAGGACGCCCGGCTCGCGATCAGCGCGGCCGGCCAGATCGCGGCGCGGCTCGACGCCGGTGGCCCGGACGCCGTCTGGCCACTGCTGAGCATGACCTACCTCGCCGAGGCCGGCAGCCGGCTCGGGCCGCCGCCGGAGTTCCGCGACTTCGAGGAGCAGTGGGCGCCGCTGACCGACCCGGCCGCACGCCGGAGCCGCTCGGCCCTGCTGGCGCTCGACACGGTCCGCAGCGGCGAGTCGGCGCGGGACGCGATCGCGCACTTCGCCGACGCGCTGGGGCAGGCCGGGGCGCCGCCCCGGACCGAGGACTCCCCCTCCCGGAGCGCTCGCGAGCTGGCCGGCGACGACGGCGACCTGTTCGAGCAGCACTACTTCTTCACCCTGGCCACCGCGGTGCTCGCGGACGAGCCGACGCTCGTCGACCGGCTGTGCCGGGTCCTCGACGTCGAACGCGAGCCGTGGGACGTGCACGTGCCGCAGGGCGCGCTGCCGACCCTGGCCCGCGGGATCGCGCTGCAGGCCGGCGGCGACCTGCAGCGGGCCAGCGTGCACTTCGAGTCACTGCTGCGGCGGTTCGACGAGCGCGGCGCGACGACGACCTGCCCGGTCGGCGTGCTGTGCGCGGCGAAGCTCGTCGAGTGCTGGGTCGACCTCGGCCGCTTCGAGGCGGCGACGTCGTTGCTGGACCGGATGGACTTCGTCGCCAGCCAGGGCCTGTTCACCCACACGTCCCTGCTGTACGCGCGCGGCCGCCTTCGCGTCGCCACCGGCTACACCCGCTTCGGGTTCGAGGACCTGCTCAGCTGCGGCCGGCGGCTCGCGCACCACGGCATGCGGTTCCCCGGGTTCGTGCCGTGGCGCGCGCACGCCGCCCGCGCGGCGCTCGCGCTCGGCCAGGCCGAGGACGCGGCCCGGCTGGCCGAAGAGGACCTGTCCGCGGCGACCCGCTGGGGTGCGGCGCGCCCGCTCGGCACGGCGCTCACGACGATCGGGCTCGTCCGCGAGGACGACGAAGCCGAGCGGTCCCTGACCAAGGCGATCACGACGCTGAGCGCGTCGCCGGCCCGCCTGCAGCTGGCGACGGCGCTGACCGAGCTCGGCTCGCTGCAGTCGCGCCACGGTCAGTCCGAAAAGGCCATCGAGACGTTGCGGCAGGCCGTCGAGCTGAGCGAGCACTGCGGCGCACGTCCGCTGGCGCGGCGCGCGGCGGAGGAGCTGCGGTCGTCCCGGCGCGCGTTGACCCCGGCGAAGGACAACGAGCACGGCTTGACGCGCCAGGAAAACCGCATCGCGGTGATGGCCGCGCAGGGCCTGACGAACCGCGAGATCGCGACGGCGCTGCACCTGACCCGGCGCACGGTCGAGCTGCACCTGTCGGGCGCGTACCGGAAACTGGGCATCCCGGGACGAGCGGAACTCGGTGGCGCGCTGGCGAAGTCCCACCGCGGCGGGTGAAGTCCCACCGCGTGGACGCGCGTTGACCGCCCCCGGCGTCGTTGCTCTACTCGGGCCATGTCTTCGCCCGAAGAACCTCTGAAATTCGCCTACTGGGTCCCGAACGTGAGCGGCGGGCTCGTCACGAGCGACATCGAGCAGCGCACGGACTGGGGCTACGAGTACAACCGCGAACTGGCGGTGCTCGCCGAGAACAACGGGTTCGAGTACGCCCTCTCCCAGGTGCGCTACACGGCCAGCTACGGCGCCGCGTACCAGCACGAGTCGACCGGGTTCAGCCTGGCGCTGCTGCTCGCCACCGAGCGGCTGAAGGTGATCGCGGCGGTGCACCCGGGCCTGTGGCACCCCGGTGTGCTGGCGAAGTTCATCGCGAGCGCCGACGTCATCTCCGGCGGGCGCGCCGCGGTCAACGTCGTGAGCGGCTGGTTCAAGGACGAGTTCACCGGTCTCGGCGAAGCCTGGCTCGAGCACGACGAGCGCTACCGGCGGTCGGAGGAGTTCATCCGCGTCCTGCGGGAACTCTGGACGAACGACCACGCCGAGTTCCGCGGCGACTTCTACCGGATCCACGACTTCGACATCAAGCCGAAGCCGGTCGTCTCGCCGCACCCGGAGATCTTCCAGGGCGGCAACTCGACGGCGGCGCGCAAGCTCGCCGGCCGCGTCTCGGACTGGTACTTCAGCAACGGCAAGGACTTCGACGGCTTCAGCGAGCAGGTCGCGGAGGTGAACGGGTACGCGGCGGAGAACGACCACACCGTCCGATTCGGACTGAACGGCTTCCTCATCGCCCGGGAGACCGAGAGCGAAGCGAAGGCCGTGCTGCGCGAGATCGTCGACAAGGCCAACCGCCCCGCCGTCGAGGGCTTCCGCAACGCCGTCAAGCAGGCCGGTAAGTCCACTTCGGACACCAAGGGCATGTGGGCGGACTCGGAGTTCGAGGACCTCGTGCAGTACAACGACGGTTTCCGCACCCGGCTGATCGGCACGCCGGAGCAGATCGCCGACCGCGCCATCGAGTACAAGCGGCGCGGGGCGAACCTGCTGCTGCTCGGCTTCCTGCACTACCTGGAGGACGTCGAGCACTTCGGCGAGCACGTCCTGCCGGTGATCCGGGAGAAGGAACGCGAGCTCGCCCGCGGCGCCGCCACCCCCGAACCCCTGGGCGTCTGAATGTCCTGAAGGGCACCCTCAGGGACACTGGGTCCCTGAGGGTGCCCTTCACGGCGCTCCGGCTAGCGTGAGCGAGTGAACTTGTGGGCGGGTGCCGCGAGCCTGGCGCTCCTGGCCGGGGTACTGGTTTTCGCGATCGTCCGGCCGCGCGGCTGGCCGGAAGCGGTCGCCGCGGTGCCGGCGGCGGGGCTGGCGCTGCTGCTCGGGCTGGTGCGCCCGGCCGCGGCCGGGCACCGGGCGCTCGAGATCCTGCCGACGCTCGGCTTCCTGGCCGCGATCCTCCTGCTGTCCTTTTTGGCCAGTGTGGACGGCGTGTTCGACTGGCTCGGCAACCGCCTCGCCGAGGCGTGCCACGGCAAGCCGAAGCGGCTGCTGGTGCTGACGTTCGCCGCGGCGGCCGGCGTGACTGCGGTTCTCAGCCTGGACGCCACGGTCGTCCTGCTCACCCCGGTGGTCCTCGCGACGGCGTCGAGCCTGAAGATGCCCGCGCGGCCGCACGCCTACGCCTGCGTGCACCTGGCGAACTCCGCGTCGACGCTGCTGCCGGTGTCCAATTTGACCAATCTGCTGGCCTTCGCGGCGTCCGGGCTGACGTTCGCCGGGTTCACGGCGTTGATGGCGCTGCCGTGGCTGGTCACGATCGGCATCGAACTGCTCGTGTTCCTGCGGTTCTTCGCCACGGACCTGAAGCCGCGGGAGACGGCGAAGCCGCGCCGGCACCTGGACACGCCGACGTTCGCGCTGGTCGTCCTGGCGCTGACGCTGGTCGGCTTCGGGCTGGGCCCGCTGGGCCACGTCGAGCCGGTCTGGATCGCGACGGCGGCCGCCCTGGTCCTCGGCGTGCGCGCGCTGGTCCGGGGCAAGATCAAGCCGTGGCAGCTGATCAGCGAGGCGGCGCCGCAGCTGTGCCTGTTCGTGCTGGGCCTGGCGGTGGTGGTCGAGGCGGTGTCGGAGCACCTGCTCGGCGGCCTGCTGCGGAACGTGCTGCCGACGTCGACGAGCTTGGTGGACCTCCTGCTGGCGGCCGCCGTGGCGGCGCTGCTGGCCAACCTGGTCAACAACCTGCCGGCGACGCTGATCCTGCTGTCGGTCCTGGGCACGCACCCGGCGCCGGGGGTGCTGCTGGCGGTGCTGCTGGGCGTCAACATCGGCCCGAACGCGAGCTACCTCGGCTCCCTGGCCACGCTGCTGTGGCGCCGGGCGCTGCCGCGGCACCCGTCGGCGAAGACGTTCCACACACTGGGGGCGTTGACGACACCGTTGTGCCTGGCCGCGGCGACGGTGGCGCTGTGGCTGGGCCTCACCGTCGCCAGCTGATCGACGAGGAGCAAGGGACGCCGACGCATCGCTCACCCTCGAGCAGCTCGAAGGCCGCTCGTGGGGCGCCCTCCCGCCGACGCGACCAGGTTGGTGAGGACCGTTCACGAACTCCGCCGCAAGCCGCTGGGCACCTTGAGCACCTTGAGCACCGAAGACCTTCGCGTCCTCCTGCTGCAGCAGGAGAGCGTCGACGTGCTGGTGCCTGCCGCGCTGACCCTCCTGGAGGAGGATCCCGCGCGGAAGGCGACTTCTACCCCGGCGACCTGCTCACCGCCGTGCTGAAGCTCCCGCGGGCGTACTGGCCGGAGCACGTTCCCGAATTCAGGCGGGCGTCGGCCGTCGTCGCACGGATCGAACGGCTGGACGACCTCGTCGCACCACCGGACCACGTTCGGCGGCGGATCTCCGCCTTCCGCGCCGGCTGATCAGTTGTTCGGGACCGTCAGGGTCTGGCCCGGCTTCATCGTCGCGCCGCAGTCGTCCAGCGGGCCGCCGAAGCGGTCCGCGGCCACGGCCGGGATCGTCACCTTCGCGTAGTCCTGGGCCGCCTTCAGCTTGGCCGGGTCGGTCACCGCGTCGCGGCGGACCCAGTCGCCGTTGCGCAGGCCCTCGATCGGCGACGCGTAGATCAGGACGTAGTCGCGGTCCAGGCGCGGGTCGAGCGCGATGCCGTTGCCCGCGGCCCACGGGCCCCACGAGTGGATGAACGTCGGCTTGACCGTGTCGAACACGTAGTTGCGCAGGCCCGCCAGGTCGTTGTCGTGGACCAGGTCGGCGATCGGCTTGTTGACCAGGCCGGCCATGTCCACCAGCTCGAGCCGGCTGGTCATCGACGAGCCGCCGAGGTCCGGCAGCAGCAGTGACGCCTTCTGCAGGCCCAGGATGTCCGCATACGTGTTGAAGCCGCGGCCGAAGCGGTCCGCGACCAGGCACGCGGTGATGTTCGGGTTCTTCGCGAACTTGTCCGCGGCCTGGGCGAACCCGACAGCCGACGGGACGAACGCGGCCACCAGGACCACGACGATCCCGATCCGCAGCAGCGCCCGGCGGTGCTTCAGCAGCTCACCGGCCGCGAGCGTGCCCGCGATGACCGCCAGCGGCCAGATCGGGCTGGCGAACCGGCTCTGGTACATCCAGTCGGCGACCATCACGCCGTACGCGACGATCCCGAGGCCCAGCGGCACCAGCAGCGCGATCAGCGAACGCCGCCACGGCGCCTTGACCAGTGCGAACACGATCACCAGTACGAGCAGGACCACGCCGGCCCAGCCCGCGTACTCGGCCAGTTCGAAGGGGCGCTTCAGCGCGTCGAACCCGGGCAGGCCCTGTTGTTTGGCGACCGACGGGTTGGCCAGCAGCCTGCCGAACTCGGAATACCGCCAGACGACGTACGCGCCGAACGGGACGGCGAACGCGGCCACCGACAGCAGCGCCAGCCGGAAGCTCTTCCAGAACAGGCCGTCGCGCAGCAGGAACAGCGCGGCCAGCGGGTACGCGCCCGCGTAGATCAGGCCTTCCGGCCGGGTCAGCGCGGCGAACGCGACCAGCACGCCGGCCCACAGCGCGACCTTCGGGGTCAGCAGCTTGTCGCGCTTCACCGAGACGAACAGCGTCACGGCCAGCGTGACGACGACGAACGCGAACAGCGAGTTCTCCAGGCCGGACACGACCCAGATGACGAACGACGGGATGGTCGCCAGCGTGAGGCCGGCGACCAGCGTGGCGAGCCACGCGAAGCGCGTGAAGATCTGCTTCGCGGCGATGTAGCAGGCGGTGAGGACGCCGCCGGTGAACAGCAGGCCCAGCAGCTTCGGGAACAGCACGTAGTCGGGCAGGCCGAAGAGCAGGCCGTGGTCGAAGAGGCCGACGAGCTTGCCGACGCCGAGCAGCACCATCCACGTCGGGTCGGAGAAGCCCTCGACCGGCGGCGCGCCCGGCTGCAGCACCGGGCCGAGGCCGTCGGCGAAGCTGCGGGCGTAGGAGAAGGTGATGGCGGCGTCGTCGACGATCCAGTGGCCGTAGCGGGCGGCGTGCACCGCGACGGCGGCGACCCCGGCGAGCACGGCCAGTACCGGCGCCAGGCGCGCGCCCCAGCCCCGTGTCGTGGTGGTCGCCACGGGGTCGTCGGGGACGTCGCTCTGGGAAGTCTCGGTGAGTGCGCTAGCCGTCATGTCCTCGTCACTGTTCCGCCCGCAGGCCTCTGCCGGTGGGTTACGCACGAGCCGGCGCCCCATGAATGGACCCGAGGCCGGGCCCACCGCCGCGGCGCCGCGGTCGAGCCACTGTAGCCAATACCCCATCGGGGGTCGGCCACGCGTCGCCGTTGAGCGTGATCCACCCCACAATCAGGCCCGGTCAGCTCAGGTGCGAGGTGTCGTTCACCAGCCGGACCGACGCGTTGCCGTCCGGGTAGAACTCGACGATCGACAGCGACGCCAGGTCCAGGTGCAGCCGGAACAGCAGCGACGGCCCGGCGTCCAGGCCCATCCGCAGCAGCGTCTTGATCGGCGTCACGTGGCTGACCAGCACCAGCGTCCGGCCGCCGTGCTCGGCGAGCAGCTCGTCGCGGGCCTTGCGGACGCGCTGGTGGACGACGTCGAAGCTCTCCCCGCCGGGCGGCGGGATCGAGCTGTCGCCCAGCCAGGAGCGGTGCAGCTCCGGATCACGGTCGGCGGACTCGGCGAACGTCAGCCCTTCCCACTCGCCGAAGTCGGTCTCGATGAGGCCGGGGTGGGTCTCGACGCGGCCGCCGAGCGCGTCGGCGACGGCCTGCGCGGTCTGCTTCGTGCGGGTGAGCGGCGAGGAGATGATCGGGACCGCTTCGCCATCGACGATCAGGCCGTCGGTCGCGGCCAGCCGCTTCGCCGCCGCGGCGGCCTGCGCGCGGCCCAGCTCGGTGAGCGGGACGTCGCCGCGGCCGGAGTAACGCCGCAACGCCGACATCTCCGTCTGGCCGTGGCGCAGCAGGAGCAGCCGGGTCGGGGTGCCGCGCGCGCCGGTCCAGGCCACCGCCGCGCGGTCCGGCTTCCGGGTCGGCAGCTTCGGCGTGGCCGGGGACGGCTTCCCGGCGGCCGGCTTGCCGGTGGCCGCGTCCATGGCTTCGTTGGCCAGCCGGTCCGCGTGGGAGTTCTCCGCGCGCGGGATCCACTGGTAGCCGACGCGGGAGAACCCCGCGGCCAGTTCCGTGGCCTGCGCGGCGAGCGGCTGCATGTCCGGGTGCTTGATCTTCCAGCGCCCGGACATCTGCTCCACCACGAGCTTCGAGTCCATCCGTACGTCCACAGTGGACGCTCCGAGCTCGGCCGCGGCGGCCAGCCCGGCGATCAGGCCGCGGTACTCGGCGACGTTGTTGGTGACGACGCCGAGGCCTTCCTTGCGCTCGGCCAGGACCTCGTCGGTCGCGGCGTCCTTGACCACCGCGCCGTACCCGGCGGGGCCCGGGTTGCCCCGGGATCCGCCGTCGGCCTCGATGACCACATGCTTCGGGGGGTCCGCGGGGGCGGAGCCCCCCGGGCGGGGTCCGGGGGGCGCACCCCCGGAATCACCGTGCTCGGTCACAGGCCGGACTCCACGGTCCGGACCAGGATCGCGCCGCAGTTCTCGCACTGCACGACGTCGTCCTCGGGGCCGCCCTTGATCTCGTTGACGGTGTTGCGGTCCAGCTCCAGCTGGCAGGCGCCGCACCGGCGGGCGCGCAGCAGCGCGGCGCCGATCCCCTTGTGCTCGCGGACGCGCTCGTACAGCTTCAGCAGCGGCTCCGGGAAGCGCGGCAGCAGTTTCGCGCGGTCCTCGTCGCGGCGGGCGCGGATGGTGTCGAGGTCCTTGAACGCCTCGTCGCGGCGGATGATCGCGGCGGCGACCTCGGTCTCGGCCTTGGCGACCTCGGCGCTGGTGCGCTGGGCGTCCAGGCCCAGTGCCTCGCGCTGCTCCATCAGCTCCAGGAGGTCGTCTTCCAGCGCGCTCTGCCGGCGCTGCAGGGTCTGCAGCTCGTGCTCGATGTCGGTCATCTGCTTGGAGTTCACGGAGCCGGACGCCAGGAGCTTGCGGTCGCGATCCTCGCGAGCGCGCACCGACTCGATCTCCTTCTCCTGCCGGGCGACCTCGCGGTCCAGGTCGGACGCGGCGGTCTCCACCGACACGAGCGCGTCCCGGCGGTCGCGGACGGTCGTCTCGCCGGCGTCGATTTCGGCCAGTTCGGGCAGGGTGCGGCGGCGGTGCGCGGTGCGCGAGAGCTCGGCGTCCACCTTGGCGAGCTCGAGCAGCTGGCGCTGCACGGCGGGTTCGGCCTTCACGGTGCTCCTCTTAATTCGATGTGCGCTCGGCGCGGACGTTCCACGGGTCGGTGCACCGCGTGGAGACGTGGCTGTCGACGTTACCCGCAAACGCCTTGGCCACGACCGCCGAGGCTTGCCTGCACCAGGGCCATTCGCTGGCCCAGTGGGTCAGCCCGACCAGCGCGGGCACCGGGCCCGGGTGCGCCAGGTGCTCACCCGCCGGGTGATGCCGCAGGTCGGCGGTGACGTAGGCGTCGACCCCGGCTTCGGTGGCCTGCTTCAGGTATGAGTCCCCGGCCCCGCCGGAGACGGCGACGGTGCGGATCAAGCGGTCCGCCTCGCCCGCGCCGAGCACCCCCGGGACGGTCGCGGGCAGGGCGTCCGCGACGCGCTGGACGAAGGCACCGAACGGTTCCGGCGCCGGCAGTTCGCCGATCCGGCCGATACCCGTGACACCGTCCGGCTTCGGGTCGAGGGGCCGGAGGACACGCAGGCCGATCGCCTCGGCGAGCGCGTCGGAGACGCCGGGATCGGCGGAGTCGGCGTTGGTGTGCGCGCAGTAGAGCGCGATCCCCGCGCGGATCATCCGGTGCACGAGCGCGCCCTTCGCCGTGTCGGCGGGAACGCCGTGCACCCCGCGCAGCAGCAGCGGGTGGTGCGCGACGATCAGCTGCGCGCCGAGTTCGGCGGCTTCGTCGAGGGTCTCGGCGCCGGGGTCGACGCAGAAGAGCACGCGCGTCACGGACTCGGCCGGGTCACCGCAGACGAGGCCGACGGCGTCCCACGACTCGGCGAGCGCCGGCGGGTACGCCTGCTCCAGCACGGTGATGACTTCGGAAAGGGCGGGCATCCGGCGATCTTCGCACGGGGCGTTTCGGGCCGTGAACCTTCGGTCCTGGCTCGGGACGGTGGTCCTCTCGGACTCCGCGTCCCTGCCGGCCACCAGTACGGCACATCGAGGCGGACAAGGTCGCCGGCGGGCGCGGTACGCCCACTGGGGACACGCACCCGGCGGCGATCCCGGCCGACGCGGAGTTAAGGGGCGCCCCGGCGGCGGGTCAACGCCGCCGCGAGCGCCGTGCGGGGGTCAGTTGCAGTTGCCGCAGCAGCCGCAGCCCTGGCCGGTGCACTTCGAGCAGCACCCGTGCATGATCGCTCTCCTTCCGGTTCGCGTCCTCGCGTGATCGACGCTAGGTGCCGGGAGCGGCCGGGTGGTACCGCCGAGCGGGCGGGTGACGGGTGAACCCGCTGGTTACGCTCGTGGACGTGACCCACATCGTCTTCGTCTGCTCCGGCAACATCTGCCGTTCCCCGATGGCCGAGCTGGTCTTCCAGGCCGCGCTGGGTGACGCCCGGCTCACCGACGTCGTCCGCGTCACCAGTGCCGGGACCGGCGGCTGGCACGAAGGGGAACCCGCCGACAAGCGGGCCCGGGCAACCCTCGAGGCCCACGGCTACCCGACCCGGCACGTCGCGTCCGAGGTGACCGAAGACGACCTCGAAGCCGACCTCCTGCTCGCCGCCGACCAGGGGCACGCCGAGTTCCTGCGGGCCCGCGTCGACGATCCGGCGAAGGTGCGGCTGCTGCGGTCGTTCGACCCGTCGGCCCCGGACGGCGCCGAGGTGCCGGACCCGTACTACGGCGGCGACGACGGTTTCGAGGACGTCCTCGGCATGATCGAACGCTCGGTGCCCGGTTTGCTGGATTGGGTGCGTTCGCACCCCTGACACGTCACATTCGGCGAGGTCGGCGGGCGGGGCGGACCCGGCACGGCCTACCGTGGAGGGGTGCGGTTGCGGTTCCTGCTCCGGCCCGGGTGGCTGGCTCTGACGGTGGTGGTGTTCGCCTTCGCCGTCTGTTGCTTCACGCTCTTGTCGCCGTGGCAGTTCGGCCGCAACACCGAGCGCGAGCAGCAGAACTCCTCGCTCGAGACGTCGTTCACCGCCGCGCCGGTGCCGCTCGATCAGCTGCTGGCGCCGGACGCCGTGCCCGATCAGCGCACCGAATGGCACCTCGTGTCGATCACCGGCCAGTACCTCCCCGACAAGGAGGTCGTCGCCCGGCTGCGGACCGTCCAGGGCGAGGGCGCGTTCGAGGTGCTGACGCCGCTGCGGACCACCGACGGCACGGTCGCGTTGATCGACCGCGGGTACGTCAAGCTCGACAGCAAGTCCGGCGCGCTGCCCTTCGCGCCGGCGCCGGGCGGGACCGTGCAGGTCACCGCGCGGGTGCGCGCCGACGAGACCGACCCGAAGAACCGCGACGCGTTCGCCGACGCGTCGACCGGCGGGCGGCTGCAGAGCTACGTCGTCGACTCGAAGGTCGTCGCGCGGGCGGGCAAGCTCGACATCCGGCCCGGCTACTTCCAGCTCGACGCCGGCCAGCCCGGCGTGCTGGGCGCGCTGCCGCTGCCGCAGACCGACTCGGGGCCGTTCTTCTCCTACGCGCTGCAGTGGATCGCGTTCGGCGCGATGGCGGTGCTCGGCTGGCTGTACTTCACCGTGCGCGAGCTGAAGCCGGGCGGGGCGCTGACCACGCCGAAGGAGCCGGGCGAGCGGACGCGACGGAAGTCCGTCTCGGAGATCCTGGCCGAGGACGAGGCCGAGTACGCCGAAAGTGGCCCTTCGAAGTAGGCCGGAAATGGACCTGTGGCGAGGCCACTTGTGGTCTTCATACTGGGTTCATGCTGATCCACCCCTGGGACGCCGCGAAGGACGACGCCGAGTGGCGGGACTGGCTGGCCGGCCACGACTTCGGCCAGCTGATCGCCGGTGGCACCGGCCGTGACCTGCCGATGGTCACGCCCGCGCACTTCGCCTACGACGGCGACCGCACGATCGTCACCCACCTGGCCCGGCCCAACCCGATCTGGCCGCTGCTGGAGGAGCACCCGCGCGCGCTGCTGACGGTGGTCGACGACTACACCTACATCCGCGCGGACTGGAACACGGCTGCCGGCGCCGATCCGGCTCGCGGCGTGCCGACGTCGTACTACGCGACGGTCCAGCTCGAGGGCGACGTCCGGTTGGTCGACGACCCGGCGACGAAGGCTTCCTTGCTGGACAAGCAACTCCGGCACTTCGAGACGGACGGCGCCCGCGCCCCGGTGAGCGCGACGGACGCGCCGGACCGGCGGCTGCTGCCGGGGATCCGCGGGATCGAGTTCACGATCACGGGCGTGCGCGCGAAGTTCAAGTTCGGCGGCAACCGGACGGAAGAGGACCGCGAGCGGATCGGCGCCCGGCTGGCCGAACGGGACGGACGGCTGGACGCGGCGGCGTTGACACAACTGCGCCGCCGCGGCTGACTCAGCGGTTGCGGCGCCAGAGGCCCGCGACCACCGCGAGCAGCACCGACGTCACGCCGGCCAGCCAGCCGACCACGCGGGACAGCTCCACCGCGCGGGTCACGTGACCGGCGTCCGGGTTGCGGCCGACGCCCAGCACCGGGCGCTCCTCGATGCCGTGCGGGTACACCGTCCGGCCGCCGACGCGGATCTCCAGCGCTCCCGCGAACGCCGCCTCCACGCGGCCCGCGTTGGGGCTGGGGTGCGCGATCGTGTCGCGGCGCCACGCGCGCCAAGCGCCGCCCGCCGAACCGCCGACCACCGGGGCCGCCAGCACGGTCAGGCCCGCCGCGACGCGGGTCGGGACCAGGTGGACGAGCTCGTCGAGGCGGTCGAGCGCCCAGTGCCCGGGGCGCCCGCCGCGCGTGCGGCGCAGCAGGCTGACCGCCCGCGCGCCGAGCAGGCCCGGGACGCCCGCCACCGCGCCCCACACCAGCGGCGCGACGACGGCGTCGGAAGTGTTCTCCGCCAACGTTTCCACCGACGCCCGCGACAGCGCGACCGGGCCCAGCCCGTCGGCGACGCGGGGGTCCAGTTCGGACAGTGTCGAGCGGGCCGGCTCGAACCGGCACTCCTCGAGGTCGCGCGCGAGCTCGGTGCCCTGCAGGGCCAGCCCGGCCGCGCCGAGCACCGCCCAGGTCGTGACGGCGGTCGCGGAGGCCTGCACCAGCGGACGGCCCCGGCCGGCGCGTTCGAGCACCAGGCCACCCAGCACGGCGGCCACGGCGACGGCGGCGCCCGGCGCGGGCCCGAAGCGGCGGAAAGCCGTCACCGGCGGACGCCGGCGCGGGTCGCCGAGGGCGCCGTCGGCCGCTACGCCCAACACCAGTCCGATCGCGCGCGCCGCGCTCACCTGTGCCCCCCGGCAGAAGAAAGTCCAGTTCGAGGAGAGGCTACTCGCCCCGCGAACACCCCTCCGCAGCCCCGGGACAACCGCCCGGCCCGCCGGCCCGCGGGCCTGGAGAGCCGCATGCCGGCGACGAGGTACGGCGTTCTCACGTGACCCGGGCAACTCGGCGACGAACTGCAGGCGTCGCCACCCGATCCGCCGCAAACCGGCGACGAAGTGCGGCCTCCTCGGGTGACCCACGCAACTCGGCGACGAACTGCGAGCGTCACCACCCGAACCCCCGCAAGCCAGCGACCAAGTGCGGCGTTCTCACGTGACCAGACAACTCGGCGAGGAACTGCAGGCGTCACCACCCGATCCCCCGCAAGCCGACAACCAGGTGCGTGGTCCTCGGCCGGGGTTCACTCCACCAGCGCGGCGATCTCGTCCCGCGCCTGGACCACGATGTCGCGCATCGCGCGCTCGGCCCGGTCCGCGTCGCCCGCCGCCACCGCGGCCGCCACCTCCAGGTGCAGGGCCACCGCCTCGGGCTGGGGCTCCGGGGGCATCAGGCCGTGCCCGGTCCGGCCGGTCAGCACCTCGGCGACGACCTCGGACAGCTGCGCGAACATCGGGTTCCCGGACGCGGTGAGCAGCAGGTCGTGGAACGCGATGTCGAACCCGAGGAACGCCGGGAGGTCGCGCGCCTTCGCCGTCCGCGCCAGCCGTTCGCCCAGCGCGCCGAGGCGGCCGCGCTCCTCCGGCGTCGCACGCAGGGCCGCATAACGCGCCGCGCACGGCTCGATCGCCGAACGCAGCTCGTTCAGCGTGGCCAGGGCGGCCGGCCGGGTCGGGCCGTCGAGCTGCCAGCGGATCAGCTTCGGGTCGTAGTGGTTCCACTCCCCCGGGTCCCGCACGATCACCCCGACGCGCCGCTTGCTGCTGGTCAGCCGCATCGTCTCGAGCACTCGGACGACTTCGCGCGCTACCGTCCGCGAAGCTCCGAAGCGCTCCTGCAGCTCTTCGGAGCGCAGCACCGTCCCCGGCGGCAGCGAACCGTTCGCGATCGCCGTGCCGAGCGCGTCCAGGACCTGGTCGTGCCTGTCATTCCCCACTCAGCCAACCTAGCGAACTGACTCGATTAAGTAGCACTTAATCTTGAATAAGTAGTACTTTTGAGCTTCACTCACCCGAGCACAACGAAGTGGGAGGTGCGGGATGACCGTCATCGTGGTGATGGGCGTGTCGGGCTCCGGGAAGACGACGACCGGCACGGCGCTCGCGGACGCGCTGGGCGTCGAATACGCCGAAGCCGACTCGTTCCACCCGCAGGCCAACATCGACAAGATGACCGCGGGACACCCGCTGACCGACGCGGATCGCGCCCCCTGGCTCGAGTCCATCGCCGGCTGGATCCGCGCGCACCAGGACACCGGTGGCGTCGTGACGTCGTCCGCGCTCAAGCGCCGGTACCGCGACGTCCTGCGCACGGGCGGCGACGTCTGGTTCGCCCACCTGCACGGCGACCGCGAGGTGCTCGCCGAGCGCATGAAGACCCGCAAGGGCCACTTCATGCCGGTGTCGCTGCTGGAATCGCAGCTCGCCGACCTCGAACCGCTCGAGCCGGACGAGCCCGGCGCGATCTTCGACATCCGCGACACCCCCGCCCACATCACCGAAGCCGCTCTGGCCGCCTTCCGGGAGCACGCATGACGTCCGTCCTCGCCGCCGCCTGGACCGGCCACGACACCCGGCTGATCGGCGCGACCGTCGTCGCCATCGCGGTGATCGTCGTGCTGATCACCAAGGTGAAGCTGCACCCGTTCCTGTCGCTGGTGCTCGGCTCGCTCGTGCTCGGCCTGGCCGCCGGCATGCCGGTCGACAAGCTGCTCAAGAGCTTCTCGAGCGGCGTCGGCAGCACGGTCGCCTCGGTCGGCATCCTCATCGCGCTCGGCGCGATGCTCGGCAAGCTGCTGGCCGACTCCGGCGGTGCCGACCAGATCGTCGACACCGTGCTCGGCAAGGCCCGCGGCGCCGCGCTCCCGTGGGCGATGGCGCTGGTCGCGGCCCTGATCGGGCTGCCGATGTTCTTCGAGATCGGCCTGGTCATGCTGATCCCGGTCGTGCTGCTGGCGGTGAAGCGCACCGGGAAACCGTTGATGCTGCTGGGGATTCCGGCCCTCGCCGGGCTTTCGGTGCTGCACGGCCTGGTCCCGCCGCACCCCGGCCCGCTCGCCGCGGCGGGCGCGCTCAACGCGAACGTCGGGATCACGCTGGCGTTCGGGTTGCTGGTCGGCATCCCGACGCTGGTCATCGCGGGCCCGCTGTTCGGCAAGCTCGCCGCCCGGATGGTGCCGGACGCCGTGGCGCCTTCGCGGCTGGTTCCGGAACGCGCGGACACGGACAAACCGCGTCCCAGCTTCGCCGCGACGCTCACGACGGTGCTGCTGCCGGTCGTGCTCATGCTCGCGAAGGCGTTGTCGGACATCTTGCTGGACAAGGAAAGCCAGGCCCGCCGGGTGCTGGACTTCATCGGCGACCCGTTGATCGCGCTGCTCGCGGCGGTCCTGGTGGGCATGGTGCTGCTCGGCCGCCCGGCCGGCCTCGACCGCGGCAAACTGTCCACTGTGGTCGGTGACGCCCTGGGCCCGATCGCCGGCATCATGCTGATCGTCGGCGCCGGCGGCGGCTTCAAGCAGACCCTGGTCGACGCGGGTGTCGGCGACGTCATCACGGGCCTGGCCAAGGACGCGAACCTCTCCCCTCTCCTGCTCGGCTGGCTGGTCGCGGTGGCGATCCGCCTGGCCACGGGCTCGGCCACGGTCGCGACGGTCTCGGCGGCGGGCATCGTCGCGCCCCTGGCGGCCACGATGGACCCGTCGCACAGCGCCCTGCTGGTGCTGGCGATCGGCGCCGGGTCGTTGTTCTTCTCGCACGTCAACGACGCGGGGTTCTGGCTGGTCAAGGAGTACTTCGGGCTCTCGGTCGGCGAGACCCTGAAGAGCTGGTCGGTGATGGAGACGCTGATCTCCGTGGTGGCGATCGCGCTGATCCTGCCGCTCTCGCTGCTGGTCTAGTCGAAAGCCGTGAAGGCCTCCTTACCGGCTCTTATGGCCGGTAAGGAGGCCTTCACGGCTTTCGGGCACCTCGACCGTTGACATGTGACCTTCTGGTCACCTATTCTTCCGGTGTGCCCGACGACGACCTGGTGTTCAAGGCGCTGGCGGATCCGACCCGCCGGTTCCTGCTCGACCTGCTCTTCGACCGCGACGGGCGCACGCTCACCGAACTCGAAACGCAAGTCGACATGAGCCGCTTCGGCGTCATGAAGCACCTGAAACTGCTCGAGGAGGCCGGACTGGTCGTCGCGCGGAAGGAAGGGCGCGAAAAGCTGCACTTCCTGAACCCCGTGCCGATCCGGCAGATCCACGACCGGTGGATCGACAAGTACACCGAGCGCCACGTGACCGCGCTGCTCGATCTCAAACACGAACTGGAAGGCGACGAGCCATGACGAACACCGTGCAGGTCAACCGGATCTACATCAAGGCCACCCCGGAGCGCATCTGGGAAGCCATCACCAAGCCCGATTGGACGCAGAAGTACGGCTACACCGGCCTCGTCGACTTCGACCTGAAGGCGGGCGGCAAGCACCGGACCCACCCGACGCAGGCCTTCATCGACGCGGGCTTCACCGGTGACCTGATCGACGGCGAGGTCCTCGAAGCCGATCCGCCGCGCAGACTCGTCATCACGTGGAAACTGCTGATGGACCCGACGATGGCGGACGAGCCCTACACGACCGTCACCTACGACATCGAGGCCACGCAGACCGCGGGTACCAGGCTCACCGTCACCCACGACGTCACCGGCGCGCCCGCCACCGGGGCGATGGTCGGCGGGGAGCACGAGGACGTCGACGCCGGACCCGGCCAAGCCGCGGGCGGGGGCTGGGCCTGGATCCTCTCCGACCTCAAGACCCTGCTGGAGACCGGCGACGTCATCGTGCCGGCCTGACGAGGGCCCGGCAGGCCGGCTCGCGCCGCTTCGAGCCGGCCCACCGGGGGTCTACGCGCGCTGGGTCGCGGCCTTCAGCGCGGCCTTGGCGGACGCCGGAGCGTCCAATGTGTCCAGCCCGAACAGGGCCGCCCCCACCACGGGGTTGACGTCCACGACCCGGACCACCGCGCGCGGCGCCACCTTCAGGCAGCGCCGTTCGATCTCCGCGATCACCGGCGCGCCGACGCCGGTCAGGACACCGCCGCCGAGGACGATCTCCGGCGCGGCCCCGGTGAGATCCAGCTTCCGGAGGATCACCGCGGCGAACACGCTGACCTCCTCGACGAACCGCGTCACGATGTCCGACGCCACCTCGTCGCCGGCCGCGGCCACCTCGAATAGCAGCGGGCAGAGCCCGTGGATCGAGGCGGCCGGGATTTCTTCGAAGTGCAGGCCCTGGACGACGTCCAGCAGTGTCGGCTTCCCGAAGAAGCCGGCCACCGCCGCCTGCAGCTCGGTCCGCGGGCCGCGGCCGTCCTCGGCGCGCACGGCCCACCACAGGGCCTCCTCGCCGAGCCGGTAGCCGCCGCCCCAGTCGCCGGAGATCTTGCCCAGCGCGGGAAAGCGGTGCACCCGCCCGTCCGGGCCGACGCCGGCGCCGTTGATCCCGGCGCCGCACACCACCGCCACGCCGACCCCCGCGCTGCCCGCCCGGAGCAGCGCGAGGGTGTCGTTGCCGACGGTCAGCGTGTCGCTCCACCCGCGGGCCGAGAGCGCCGCGTGCAGTGCCTCCTCCTCCCGCGGGAAGTCGAGCCCGGCCAGGTACGCCGAGGTGTGCACCGCGAACGGCTTCTCGCCGAAACCCGGGAAAGCCGCCAGCACCAGGTCTTCCAGCGCCGCGACGCAGGCCGCGACGCCGACGTTCTGCGGGGAGGCTCCGGGACCGCGCGACTTTCCCAGCACGACGCCGTCGCGGGACACCACGAGGACCTCGGTTTTGCTGTTGCCGCCGTCGATCGCGATGATCGCTGGCTTCATCCGCGCGCCCAGGGCAGGTACTCGCGGTTGATCTGCACCAGTGCATCGGCGAGCGTGTCGGCCTTCGTGTACTGCCCGACCAGCGGGTGCGCCAGCAGCGCGTCGGCGACGCGGTCGCGGCCGCCCTTCACCGCCGCCTCCAGCGCGAGGAACTCGTACGCCGTCGTCGCCGCGATGAGGCCGGAGAACCGCGGCTCCACCGGCAGCTGCGGGATCGGCGTGGCGCCGGACGAGTCCACAGTGGACCGCGCCTCGATGACGGCGTCGTCGGGCAGGAACGGGAACGTGCCGTCGTTGCGGACGTTCACCACGTGCTCTTCGGCCGGACCGCCCGCGGTCAGCGCGTGCACCAGCTGCACCGCGGCCTCGGAGTAGTACGCGCCGCCGCGCTTCTCCAGCGACTCCGGCTTCGTGTTCTCCTCCGGGTCGAGGTAGATCTTCAGCAGCTCCTCCTCGACGTCGCTGACGACGTCCGCCCGCGGCCGCTCGGTGCGCTGCTTGGTGACCTGCTCGTCGTGCGCGTAGAAGTACTTCAGGTAGTACGACGGCACGACGTTCATCCGCCGCAACCACTTCTGGGGCACACTGACCTCATCGGACAGGTAGTCCAGGTGCTGCTCCAGCAGCTCCGGCAGCCGGTCGACGCCGTCGACGAGCGCGCCGCGCTCCCAGCTCAGATGGTTCAGTCCGGTGTGGACGAGTTTGACGTCGTCCGCGCCGACGCCGAGCAGCTTCCCGAACTGCCGCTGCAGGTTGATCGCGACGTTGCACAGCCCGACCGCGCGGTGGCCCTCGTTGAGCAGGGCGCGCGTGACGATGCCGACCGGGTTGGTGAAGTTGACGATCCACGTGTCGTCGCCGGCGATCTTGCGGACACGCTCGGCGATGTCGAGCACCACCGGCACCGTGCGCAGCGCCTTCGCGAGCCCGCCCGCCCCGGTCGTCTCCTGCCCGACGCAGCCGCAGGCGTGCGGGAACGTCTCGTCGGAGCGCCGTGCCCGCTGCCCGCCGACGCGGAGCTGGATCAGGACGGCCGACGCGCCGTCGACGCCCTCCTCCAGCGACTGCGTGGTCCGGACCCGCGCGGGGTGGCCGGCGTGCGAGAGCAGCCGCTGGCTGAACCCGCCGACGGCCTCGACGCGGTAGGCGTCCGGGTCGACCAGCACGATCTCGTCGACGTCCAAAGTGGACCGGCGACCGGCGATCCCGTCGATCAGCTCCGGCGTGTAGGTGGACCCGCCACCGACGACTGCCAGCTTCATCCCTTGACTCCCGTGAATGTGATGCCCTTGACGAACGACTTCTGCGCAAATATGAACAGCACAATCACCGGCGCCATGATCAGCGCGGTCGCCGCCATCGTCATGTTCCACTCGACGTGGTGCATGCCGCGGAAGGACGCGATCGCCAGCGACAGTGGCCAGTGGTCCTGGTCCTCGCCCGTGTAGAGCAGCGGTCCGAAGTAGTCGTTCCAGGTGAACAGGAAGCAGAACATCGCGGTGGCCGCGATTCCGGGCTTCGCCATCGGGATCAATACCCGGTACATCGCCTGGAACTCGTTGCAGCCGTCGATCTTCGCCGCTTCGAGGTAGTCCTTCGGAATGGTGAGGAAGAACTGCCGGAGCAGGAAGATCGAGAACGCGTCGAAGAAGAAGTACGGCGTGATCAGCGGCACGAGCGTGCCGGTGAGACCGAGCCGCACCCACAGGTCGTACAACGGGACGACGGTCACCTGCGGCGGCAGCATCATCGCGGCCACCGTGAGCATGAAGAACAGGTTCTGCCCGCGCCACCGCAGTTTCGCCAGCGCGTAGGCCGCCGGGATCGCCGAGAGCAGCGCGCCGATCGTCGCCAGCCCCGAGTACAGCAGGCTGTTGCCGAAGTACTCCAGCAGCGGCGCCTTCTTGAACACCGTCACGAAGTTCTCGAAGTGCCACACGCTCGGCCACAGGCTCGCCGTCATGGCCTGGTCGTCCGCCATCACCGCGGTGAGGAAGACGAACAGCAGCGGCAGCATGAAGATCACGCCGAGCGCGATCCCGGTCGCGTGCAACGCGATCCACGACAGCCGCTTGTCCCAGTGCCGCTTGAACCGCACCCGCGGCGGCACCCCCGCCGGCTTCTGCGGCGCTTCCGCCAACGCGGTCATGCGCCCTCCTCCTGGTGCTGGGACTTACGCAGTTGCCGCACGAGAATCCACGTGAAGCCCGCCGAGACGATGAACAGCAGCACCGCCATCGCCGCCGCGTAACCCATGTTGAAGTAGCGGAAACCCTGGACGTACAACCAGATCGGGTACGTCAGCGTCGAGTTCTCGGGCGCGCCGATGAGCTTCGAGTTGCCGGCGACGTCGGCTGTGCCCGCCGAGGCGGACGCCGCGACGATCGCCTGCGTGAAGAACTGCAGCGCGTAGATGATCGAGTTGACCACGCCGAACAGCAGCACCGGCGAGATCGACGGCAGCGTGACGTGCCAGAACTTGCGGACCGAGCCGGCGCCGTCGAGCTCGGCGGCCTCGTACTGCTCGGTCGGGACGTCGAGCAGCGCGGCCAGGATGATGATCATCAGCTCGCCGGAGCCCCACAGCGCGAGCAGCGTCAGCGCGGGCTTCGACATGGCCGGGCTGTTGAACCACAGGCCGCCGTCGATGCCGATGAGCCGCAGGAACCGGTTCACCGGGCCGAATTCCGGGTTGAACACGAAGACGAACGCCAGCGTCGCCGCCGCGGGCGGGGCCAGCGTCGGCAGGTAGCAGAGGGTCCGCACCAGGCCGACGCCCGACTTCAGCCGGGAGATCACCGACGCGATGCCGAGGGAGAACAGCACCCGGCACGTCGTCAGGATGACCACCAGCCACAGTGTGTTGTACGCCGCGACGCCGACGAGCGGCTCGGTCGTGAACATCCGGACGTAGTTGCCGAACCCGATGAACTGCGGCGGGTTGATCAGGTCGTACTTGGTGAAGGAGTAGTAGACCGTGGCGATCAGCGGGTAACCGAAGAAGACCAGGAACCCGATGAGCGCCGGGGCCATGAAGAACAGTGCGGTCCGGCGGCGCTTGGCCCGGCGGGCCCCCGCCCGCGCCTTTTCAGGCGCGGACGGGGAGCCGTCGGTCTTGGTGGAGAGGGTGCGGGGCGAGGCACTCTTTACCGCCGAGGCCCCATCGGGGGGAGTCATCCGCCCGCGCCCTTCTGCTTCAGTTCGTCGTCGATCTGCGCGTCCACCTTCTTCAGGCCTTCGGTCAGATCGGGGATCGAGCCGGCCTGCCACTTCTCGGCGAAGTCGTTGACCGCCTTGAGGTGCGCGTCACCGATCGGGGTGGTCTGGTTCGACACGAGCTTGCCGCTGTCGTACATGTCGAGGAACGTCTTGAACTGCGGCTGCAGGTCGAGGCGCGGCGACGTCAGCGAGGCCTTGGTGCTGGGCACGTTCTTCAGGCCGTTGGCCATGTCCACCAGGGTGTCGGTGTCCAGGGTGGCCTGCTTGATCAGCTCCCACGCGGCGCCGGGGTTCTTGGCACCCTTGGGGATCGCGATGATCGTGCCGGTGGTGAAGGCACTGCCGTACTTGTCCGCCATGGTGGTGAGCACCGGGGCGGGCGCGGTGGCGTAGTTCAGGGTCGGCGCCTGGTCCTTGATGAACGCGGTGCGGAACTCACCGTCGTAGATCATCGCCAGCTTGCCCTTCTGGAAGCCGTTGTCGGCGGAGTACTCGTCACCGAGGCCGGCCTTGAACTTCTCGACCTTGTCGTGGCCACCGAGTGCGTCGATCAGCTTCTTCTGGAACTCGAACATCGCCTTCCAGCCGGGGTTGGTGGCGAGGTCCGACTTGCCGTCCGGGCCGATGAACGGCGCGCCGAAGTTCGGCGCCCAGTACTGGGCCTGGTTGGCGTAGAACGGCATCGACGGCAGGAAGCCGGCGACCTTGATCGAGCCGTCCGCGTTGTACTCGGTCAGCTTCTTGGCGTCCTCGAGCAACTCGTCCGTGGTCTTCGGCGGCGAGGTGACGCCCTTCGCCGCGAACATGTCCTTGTTGTAGTAGAAGCCGTAGACGTCGGCGAGCATCGGCATCGCGCAACGCTTGCCTTGGTACTCGGTGTAGTTGCGGACCGCGTCGGGGATCTGGCTGAGGTCGATCTTGTCGCGGTCGATGTAGGGCTTCAGGTCCTGGAAGCTGCCGTTGGAGCACCAGGCGCCGAGGTTGTCGGTGTAGAACGAGATCGCGACGTCGGGCGGGTTGCCACCGCGGATCGACTGCGTCAGCTTGTCGTCGTCCTGGTTGCCCTCGTGCTTGATCTCGATGTTCGGGTACTTCGCCTTGAGCTTGTTCAGGCCCGCGGTGACCACGCCGTACTCGCGGTCGGTGAACTTGCTGTAGACGGTGATCGTGATCTTGTCGTCCTTGCCGGGCGCGGCGGCCGCGTCACCACTTCCACTATTAGGCGCGGCGGCGCCGGAACAGGCGCTGGTCAGCAGGACGGACGCCGCGGCCACGGCGATTAACGCTGCGCCGCGGCGGGTCCGGTTGGTAGGGCGCATGGCCCTCCTCCTCATCGGTTGGGCTACTCGGTTGGGGACGGGGCGGGACGGGTGTTCGGGACCGCCGCTTTACCGGGCGAGGGTCCGACCGCGGGCCTGCGCGACCCGAGGAGCGTGGGGGTGACGACGCCGAAGACGTCCTCACGGGTTTTGGCGAGCGCGGACTGCAGCGCGCCCGCGCGGACGGCGTTGCCCTGCACCGAAGCGCAGCCGACCGGGGTGCGTGGCAGGACGAGCGTGTGCAGGCGGTCCTGCACCAGCGCGGCGAAGTTCTCGCCACCGGCGCGGCTGGTGTCCCCGCAGAGCAGCACGAGCTGCGGGTCGGCGACCGCGACGAGGTTCGCGATGCCGCCGGCGACGCGCCGCGCGAGGTCGTCCAGGAAGGGGTGCTGCGTGCCGGCCTTCTCGACGGCGTCCCAGGCGGTGTCCGCGGTGATGCCGTGCGCGGCGGCGAGACGGCAGATGGCGGGCGAGTCGACGAGGTTGCCGAACCGGGCGCCGGCCTCGGGCCAGACGTCGCCGGTGTCGACGGTCGCCGGGTCGGGCACCCGCATCCAGTCGATCTCGCCCCCGCCGCCGGTGGCGCCGCGCAGCAGCCGCCGGCCGATGACGACCGCGCCGCCGACACCTTCGGACAGCCACACCATCACGAAGTCGTCGACGTCCTGCGCCTTGCCTGCGCTCATCTCCTCGACGGCGACGAGGTTGACGTCGTTCTCAATGAGGACGTCGACGCCGAGTTCGTCGCTGAGCTTCTGCGGGACGTCGAAGCCGAGCCAGCCGGGGATGTGCGGCGCGGAGGAGAGCAGGCCGGTGCGCGGGTCGAAGGCGCCCTGCGCGCCGATGACGACGTGGGCGAGCTCTTCGCGGGTGATCCCGGCCTGTTCGGCGACGTGGCTCAGCGCTTCGCCGAAGGTCCCGACGACGTCGGCGCCCTCGTGGACGGGCAGCGCGACCTGGTGCTCGGCGAGGATCGTCCCGGCGACATCGGCGACGACGAAGTCCGCGACGTGCGGCGTGAGGTCCACGGCGGCGACCCGGGCGAGGCCGCCGTTGGCCGACCAGAGCTGGGCGCGCGGACCGCGTCCGCCACCCCGCACGCCGGCCTTGATGACGAGGTTGTCCTGCTCGAGCCGGGTGATGAGCTGCGCGGTCGCGGGCTTGGAAAGCCCGATGGCGAGCTCGAGCTCGGCGCGCGTCAACGGGCCCTCCCGAAGGAGGACCTCGATGGCGGCGCGATCGTTGATCTCGCGCAGCATCCGCGGGCTACCGGCTCGCACTTGTCGTCGCTCCCGACTTAATTAGGATACTTTACAGACGGTTTCCGGGGACTGTAGTGAGCCGAGCCACAGCCGTCAACGGGCCCGGGAAACGGCCAGGTAACGCTTGAAGTCGCGCGTGTGACACGGCGCCGGGCGGCGTTTTCCCTGGTGGAGGGTGTGCGGTGCGACGTTTGCGCCGGTCAGCGGGTCACCGGAAAGCGGCTTGCCCGGCCGGGGATGCTGGTTTCGTGGACGTCGTCGCGCAGCAGGTATGGACCACCTGGACCACGCGGTCCAGGGGTGGCGCCGCAGCTTCGCGCCGCAACCGGGTGCCGACGGTGTTCCGGCTACCGGACCACGCGGGCGGGCAGGTCCACCGGGTGAATGTCGACGAATCGACCGGCTTCGAGCCGCGGTTCGCCTTGCGCCCGATCGGCGAGCTGAACGGCGTCACACTCCGGGAGCGGGACGGCGTGCTGGCGGTCCAGGTCGCGGCGGCCCCGACGGGGTGGCCACGGCGCGAGTGGCGGCCGATGGTCCGGCTCGAACCGGGCGAGTGGCTGCGCTGGCAGATCAACCACCGCTTCGGCGCGACGTGCCTGTGCGGCAGCGAGTGGAGCTACCGGCTGGAGACGCTGAGCCTGGCCTACGGCGGAGTTCCTGACTTCACCGGCACGCCGCCCCACACGGTGACAGAACTCGGCGACTTGCGCTAAAGGCCTTCCGAGCGCCGGGCGCGGCTCACGGGCCAAGCGCCCCAAGGCGGCTTCCGGTGCATCAGACGCAACCAAGGCGGCCTTCGGTGCGCGGGACGCAACCAAGGCCGCCTTGGGGCGTACGACTTACTCCTCCGCGTCCGCCCAGGCCTTGAGCATGACCCGGGCGATGGACGAGTTGCCCGGCAGGAGGATCTCCGCCGCGCCGTCCGCGATCGGGGTCGGCTTGGCGCCTTCGTTCCGCAACGAACTGTTCTCGAACGCCGCCCGCACCTCCGCGCGCGACACCCACAGCGCTTCCTCGATCTCGCCGTCCGCCGGGACCAGCGGCAGCGTGCGGTCCGCCCGGGCGGTGAAGCCCAGCATGATCGACCGCGGGAACGGCCACGGCTGGCTGCCGAGGTACCGGACGTCCGAAACCGACGCGCCCACCTCTTCGCGGATCTCGCGGAGCACGCACGCCTCCAGCGACTCCCCCGCCTCGACGAACCCGGCCAGCACCGAATACCGCCCGGCCGGCCAGATCGGCTGGCGGGCCAGCAGCACGTGGGAGCCGTTCGTGCCCTCCAGCGAGTGGACCAGGCAGATCACCGCCGGGTCCGTGCGCGGGTACTCCTCGCGGCCGTCGTTCGTGCACTTGCTCGCCCAGCCGAACTGGATCAGCTCCGTGGGATTTCCGCAGCGGGTGCAGAACTTGGCCTGGCGACGCCAGTTGCGCAACGCCTGCGCCGTCGTGAACAGCCCGGCCGACGTGTCGTCCAGCAGGTCGCCGTACCCACGCAGCTCGACCCAGATCTCGCCGTCGACGCGCGGGACCTCTTCGACGAAGCCCCAGCTCCCGGCCATCTTCACCGTGTCGGTTTCACCCGAAGGACCGCCCGGCAGCGACCAGTAGTCGGTGTCCTGCCACTCGCCGAGGAACACCGCGTCGGCGGGCGGCGAAGCACCGAAGTCGACGGCCTTGCGGAACGCCAGCACCGACGAACCCTCGACGACCGGGGTGCGCCCGGTGTCGTCCAGCAGGACGACCCGGGCGTCAGCCCAGCGGTTCAGCAATCGTGAAGGGTTGGTGCGCAAGCCTTCCTGGCGGTCCACAGTGGACCGGGACAGGGTCGGCAGGGCACCGAGGGAGAACGGGACGGACATCAGGCCGGCTCGCCCACTACGACGTCGCCCAGCGCGAGGAGCTTGCGTTCCAGCACCGCCGCGTCGCCGACGACCACGCCGGTGAACCGCTTGGGGGCGAAGAACTTCAGCGCCGCGTCGGCCACCTCTTCGGCGGTCACGGCGGCGACCCGCGCCGGGTGCTCGTTGAGCCACTCCAGGCCCAGCCCGGTCGAGGCCAGCGCCAGCACCTGGCCGGCCAGGCCGGACTGCGACGACGTCGAGGTCAGCAGCGAGCCGATCGCGTACTGCCGCACCGACTCCAGCTCGTCGCCCGCCGGCGGGACCTGGCCGAGACGGCCCAGCTCGTAGCGGGTCTCCAGCAGCGCCGGGGCGGTCGCGTCGGTCGCGGTGTCCGCGTCGACGTTGACCACCGCGGTGCCGTCGGTGAACTCGAACCCGGAGTGCGCGGAGTAGGTGTACCCCTTGTTCTCGCGGATGTTCTCGACCAGCCGCGACGAGAAGTACCCGCCGTAGGCCAGGTTCGCCAGCTGCAGCGCCGCGTACCCCGGGTCCGTGCGCGGCACGGTCTGCGCGGACAGCCGGATCTGCGACTGGACGGCGCCGGCGCGCGGCACCAGCAGCACGCTCGGGCCGGTCAGGTCCGGCAACGCCGGCAGCCGCACGGCCGAGCGGTCCGACGCCCAGGCGCCGAGCACCTTCTCCAGATCACCGATCACCGCGGTGGGGTCGATGTCGCCGACCAGCACCAGCACCGAACCGCGGGCCTGCACGGACGCCTGGTGCAGCGCGCGGACCTGCTCGGGCGTCACGACGGCGACGTCCTCGGCCTGCGGCACCTCGCGGGTGGCCGGGTGGTCGCCGTAGCGGTGCTTCTGCAGTGCTTCGCGGGCGATCGTGCGCGGCTGGGTGCGGGAGACGGCGATCCGCTCGACCAGCCGCTCCTTCTCGCGGGCGATCTCCTCGTCGGCGTAGGTCGCGCCGGTGAGGACGTCGCCGAGCACGTCGAGGAACGTCGGCAGCTTGTCGGCGAGCGCGGAACCGGTCAACACCAGGCGTTCCGGGTCGACGCCGCAGCCGATGTCGCCGCCGATCAGCGCCAGCTCGGCGTCGATCTCGATGCGGTTGCGTCGCGCGGTGCCGGTGAGGATGGTCTCGGCGAGCACCTCGGCGACCGCAGGGTGCAGCTTGTCGTCACCCGCGAACGGGATCCACAGCCGGGCCTCGACCATCGGCACGGTCGCCTTGCGCACGGCCACGACGCGCAGGCCGTTGGCCAGCGTGGTGTCCACATGGGACAGGTCGGCGGCCGTGCGCTGCTCGCCGAGCGGGGGCAGCGGGCGCGGCCCCCGCTCGGTGCGGCCGATCTCCTCGGCGCTGCGGTGCGTTGCAGAAGTCGTGGGGGAGCTCACTGCTCGTCGGTCCCTTCCGAAGCGGGCTTGACCACCAGGACGGCGCGCGCGTCGGGGCGCAGCGCCTTCGCCGCCGCCGAAACGGCTTCCGAGGTGACGGCGGACATCCGGTCCGCGAGCTGGTAGACCAGCGAGGCGTCGCCGTAGAGCAGTTCGAACGAGCCGAGCGCGAGGGTCCGGGACACCAGGCGGTCGTGCTCGGAGTGCAGGCTCGCGGCCCAGCGCGCGGTGACCTTGCGCAGTTCCTGCTCGTCCGGCGGGTTCTCGGCGATCTTCTCGAGCTCGTCGTCCAGCGCCGCGAGCACGCGCTCGCGCGGCACCTCGTGCGGGTGGATCAGGGTGATGGTGAACGTGTCCGGGTCGCGGGCCTCGAACGGGCCGAACAGCCCGGCGCCGGCGCCGATGTCGACGACCAGGGGCTCCTTGTGCACCAGCCGCTGCTGCAGCCGGGAGCCGTCGCCGTCGGTCAGCACACCGGCGAGCACGAGGTAGGCGAGGTAACCGCCGACGTCGTTGATCGGGTCCGGCATCCGGTAGCCGACGGCGAGCGCGGGCAGCGGGGCGTGCGGGTCGATCGTCTCGCCCTGCAGCTCGCTGGTCGGCAGCGGCTCGGCGAACGACGGCCGCTGCGGCGCCGGCCGGTGCGGGACGTCGCCGAAGTGCTGCTCGATCAGGTCCTTGGCGTTGGCGACCTCGAAGTCGCCCGCCACGGTGAGCACGGCGTTGGCCGGCGAGTAGTAGGTGTCGAAGAACGCGGCGCAGTCCTCGACGGTGGCGCTCTCGAGGTCCTCGAAGCCGCCGTAGCCGTTGTGCGCGTTGGGGAACGTCGAGTACAGGACCGGCGGCAGGGTGATCCACGGGAACCCGCCGTAGGGCCGGTTCAGCACGTTGAGCCGGATTTCCTCCTTGACGACGTCGATCTGGTTCGCCAGGTTCTCGGCGGTCAGCTTCGGCGCGCGCATCCGGTCGGCTTCGAGGAACAGCGCGCGTTCCAGCGCGGCACTCGGCAGCACCTCGAAGTAGTCGGTGTAGTCCGGATGGGTGGACCCGTTGAAGGTGCCGCCGCTGGATTGGACGTGCCGGAAGTGGGCGAGTTTCTCCAAGCTCTCGGAGCCCTGGAACATCAGGTGCTCGAAGAGGTGCGCGAAACCGGTGCGCCCCTCCGGCTCGGAGCGGAAACCCACGTCGTAGTGCACGCTGACGCCGACCACCGGCGCGGTCGCGTCGGGTGCGAGGACCACGCGCAAACCGTTGTCTAGGGTGTATCGGACGAGCTCGGGATCGGCCATGGCCCCACCCTACGACGGCTCGGCGGTCCCTGGCTTCCCGGCTGGCGGGTGAGAACCGCCGTCCGGACCCACAAGATCCAGCAGGTGCCCGCGGCGGGCGCCGGCGAACGTGCCTGCGAGGGCCGTCGCGAAGGATCCGGCCTGGTCAGGGCCGATTTCGCCGGCGTGCCAGTAGACCGGCGGCGGGTGCTTGAGACCGTCGAAAGCGGCCACCCAGGCGCTCAGTTCGCCCAGAGCTGACGCGTACGGCAGACCGCGTGAGAACACCAGTTCCCGCTGCGGCTTGCCGAGGTCCTTCACCCGCACCGAACCCAGCTCTTCGGCGACGCCGCGAAGCCGCCGTGCGACGTCGGTGCCCGCGCGGCGACGCGCGGGCAGCGCCGCCGACACCACCGCGGCGGCCGCTCCGGCCAGCGCGAGGATCACGCCGAGCTGGGCGTATCCGGCGGTCAGTGCCAGCAGGACGGTCAGGAACACGCCGTAGAAGACCACCCGGACGCCGGCGCGGCCGAGCCTCCGGGGCCGCGCCGCGAGCCAGCCGCGGCGGACAACGTCGGCATACAGCCCGTCCGGTGCGATAACGACGTGCCGCCGCCGCAGTTCGGCAAGCGTCACCGGGTCTTCCGGCAGGACGGCCGCGAACACCGCACGCTCGAAGGAGGTCAGGTGCTCGTCGGCCGGGTTGCGCCGGCTCAGCCGCCAGTCGCCGTCCTCGGCGCTCACCCAGATGTAGTTGCGGACGGCGAGGTCGAGCACGGTCGCGGCGATGTCCGCCGCGCCGGTGCGGCCGTGCAGCAGCAGGCCGACGTGACCCGGCAGCACGCCTTCCGGTGACGCGAACTCGCCGTTCGCGGTGATCAGCTCGACCTTCGGCGGCTCCCCCGCTTCGGCGTCACGGCGTCGCGCGAGCCACACGAGTACGACCGCGGCCAGCAGCAGCGCGCCGAAGCCCGCCCAGGCCCAGCCGACCGGGGCGGTGAGGACGAACGCGCCTGCGAGCGTCTTGGCGGGAACCAGCCGTGCGTTCGCCGGGACGGTGCCCGCGGGCAGCTCGACGGTCGCCGTCATCCGCTGGCCCGCGAGGAGGTTCTGCTGGCTGAACCGGGTCAGCCCGGCGTGGTCGATCTGCGCGGCACCGCACGGGAAGTCCGAATCGGCCGGCCCGGCCCGGCAGTCGACCGCCGTCGGGATCTCGGGCGCCGCGAAGGACGCGCGGAGGAACTTCAGCTCGGTGCTCCAGCCGCCGGCCAGCTCCCAGGTGACGCGGTTCCCGTCGACCGCACCGTCCACTGTGTACCGGACAGTCGAGGTGCCTGCCGTCAGGTGGATCGTGAAGGCGTCCTGGTCCACCGAGGCCGTGCCGCTGCCTTCGAGGACGACATCGCGCACGCCGTAGACGCGGTCGCGGTGGTGCGGCGCCGGGACCCGCAGCGGGACCCGGCGGTCCATCGTGACGCCGTTGGGGACCGACACCGCCTCGGCGACCGAAAGCGCGCCGTCACGCTCCACCTTGAGCTGGATCTCGGCGCTCTGCGGCAACGCGGGCGGCGGTGGCTGGTCCTGCGCGGCCGCGGGCCCGGCGACGGCCAGGAAGAGCGTCAGCGCCGCCGCGGTGACGTCCCGGCCGCGCACGGTCAGCGCGACGTGGCGCGGCCGGACTCGGTGAGCAGTCCGTCGAGCGCGGTCAGGAACGACGGGAAGTGCGCGCCGAAGCGGCGCAGGTCGCTGTCGGCCTCCATGCCGCCGTACCAGTAGAGGCCGGCCGTGCCGTCCGACGCCGGGTTGAGCGCGGCGAAGGCGCCCAGCCAGCGTTCGGTGTCACCCAGCACCACCGCGTACGGCAGCGACCGGGAGAACACCATCTCGCGGTCGCCCGGCGGGATGTCCTCGGCCTTGGCGTGGTGCAGGTAGTGCAGCAGGCCGCGGACCTGGCCGACGAGCACCCGGCCGCGCGCGGTGCGCGACGGCAGCAGCACGGCCGCGGCGGCGACACCGAGCCCGGCGAGCGCGACCGCGACCCCGAGCAGCGCGTACCCGGCGGTGAACGTGAGGATCGCCGTGACGACCAGGCCGAGCGCGAAGATCCCGGCGCCGAGCCAGGTCAGGCGGCCGCGCGCGGTGTCCGGGCGACGGGAGAACCAGCGCTTGGTGACGACGTCGGCGTACATCGCGTCGCTGATCCGGCGCAGGTCGAGGCCGCCGCGGGCGCGCAGCTGCGACACGAGCACGGCGTCGGTGCCCGCCGGCAGCAGCGTTTCGTAGACCGCGCGCTCGAAGTCGTGCAGGTGCTCGTCGGGCGGGTTGCGGCGGGCGAGCTGCCAGTCGGGCCCCGGTACTTCCGCGAGCCACAGGTAGTTGCGGACGGCCAGGTCGACCACGGTGGCGCTGATGTCGACGACGTCGACGGTCTCGTCGATCACCGTGCCGACCTGCCCGGGCAGCACGCCGTCCGGGGAGGCGAAGTAGACGCGCTCGCCGTCGCGCAGCAGCACCTCGACCGGCCCGGCGGCGGCGGTGAGCGCACCCGCGTCCTGCTTGCGGCGGCGCACCACGAAGACCGCGCCGGCGACGAGCAGCACCAGGAGGACGGCGAAGACGACGCCGGTCAGCGGCGTCAGGGCGAAGGCGTTGGCGAGCAGGCCGATGTCGGCGAACTTCGCGGTGGCCGGCGTGGTGTTCGCGGGCAGGCCGACCAGCAGGTCGACGCGGTCGCCCGGCTGGACGTCGTTCTGTTCCAGGCGCACGACGCCGGTGTGGTCGAGTTCGCTGAGCGTGCAGCGCCGGCTGGATCCGATCGGGCCGGCGAAACAGTCCACAGGGGACAACTCCGGCGACGGCGCGATGAACGACGCGGTGAGCTTGGCCAGCGGGCCGTCGAAGCCGCTCGCGGCCTGCCAGCGCGCCTGCTGCCGGCCGCTCTGGTCGGCGACCGCGCCGTCGACCAGGTAGGTGACGCTTCCGCTGCCCCCGGCGAAGGTCAGGACGAGCTGGTCGCCGGTGAGCTGGCCGGTGGCCGCGCCCTCGGTCTTGACGTCGCGGACGGCGAAGACGCGGTCCTGGTCGTCACCGGCCGAAACCCGCAGCGGAACGCGGGAAACGAGCTGCTGCCCGCCGGGGACGGTGACCTTCTCGGTGACGGAGAGGGAGCCGTCGCGCAGGAGCTTGAGCGCGACGTCGGCGGTCGCGCCGTCCGGGGCCTGGACACCCGGGACCTCACTGCCGAGCAGCTGCGGCTTCTTGACCTGCTCGCTCGGCTGCGCGGGCAGGGGCGGCCCGGCAGTCGGCCCGGTCGGCCCGTCGGCGGCGGCCGCGGGCCCGGCGGCGGCCAGCACACCCGCCGCGACGACGAGCCCCAGTTTCCTCAACACAGCACCACACCCTAGAGCACTGGATCTATGCTGACGGCCGGAACGGCGAGATCAGCGCAGGTACGCCGGTTCCGACGGGGTGAGTCCACGGGGGGTTCCGCACAGATGTCCCAACCGCCGCAGGGTCCGCACGACCCGCGACGTCCGGTGCCGCCTCCGGGCCGGCCGCCGTTGCCGCCACCGGGGGCGCGGCCGTTGCCGCCGCCCGGGAACCGGCCGTTGCCGGGCCAGCCGGGTCAGCCGGGCCAGCCGGGGCGGGGTCCGCAGGGCCGGCCGGGTCAGGGTCCGCAGGGCCAGCCGCCCGGGCAGGGGCCGACCGGGCCGCAAGGTCAGCCGGAGCAGGGACCCGCCGGACCGCAGGGGCCTGCCGGTTCGCCGCCGCAGAGCCCGCACGCACCGCGGAATCCGCAGTCGCCCGGTGGCCCGCCGCCGGGTTCGCGCGGTCCGCAGGGACCACCGCCGCGCCAGTCCGGCGGGCCGCCGCAGGGCCAGCCGGGGGTCCAGGGTCCGCAGGGCACCCAGGGGTTCCCCGCGCCGGGTCCGCCGTCCGGGCCCTATCCGCGTCCCGGCGGCTTCGGCGGGCCGCCGACCGGCCCGCAGTTCCGTCCCCCGCCGCCCGCCGGGGCGCCGCTGCCGCCGCCCGTGACGGCGCCCGCGCCCGTCTTCACCCCGGGTCACGCTGGACCGCCGCCCGCGATGGCGTTCGGGCCGCGGTTCGCGCCCGGGTACCGGCCCTACGTCGCGAAGAAGTCGAACGCCGGCGTGATCGTGGCCGTGGCGATCATCGGGATCGTGGCCGTCGTCGGCGGGCTGATCGCGGCCGTCGCGCTGACCGGCGGGCACTCGCGGCACGTCGCCGACGCCGGCTACTCCAGCACCTACCCGACCGAGACCTACTCCGAGACCACCAGCGACGAAACCACGGCCACGACGTCGTCCACCGAAGAGACGACCACGCGCCAGACCCGCACGTCCGGGCGCGAAACGCCGACGTCCCAGACGCCGGCCGGCCCGCACTCGGTCGCGGCCACCGGCGACAACCCGCTGTTCGGGAGCCCGAACTTCGGGCTGCAGAACGTCCCGTGCACGCTGAGCCGCTGGGCGACCGACCAGAACAGCGTCATGAAGTTCTTCCAGTCCGGCATCGCCTGCCTCGACGCGATGTGGTCGAAGGCCCTCGGCGGCGCCGACCTGCCGTTCCGGACGCCGAACCTGTCGGTGCCGCGGTCGCTCTCGGAGTCGTCGACGCCGTGCGGCAGCGGCGGCACGACCACCGGCGTCACGCCGTTCTACTGCCCGTCGAACAACACGATCTACATGCCGATGGACCGCATCGAGATCGAGACGTGGGGCAACCACCCCGGCCCGTACCTGTCGATCCTCGCCCACGAATACGGCCACCACGTGCAGAACATGGCCGGCATCTCCGACGCGTACGGCGAGCAGCGCTACGACGCGGGCGCCGACTCGGCGGTCGGCCTGGAGCTGTCCCGGCGCATGGAGCTCGAGGCGCAGTGCTTCTCGGGGATGTTCCTGGGCTCGGCGTCGGTCTCGGGCGGCTCGGTCGACAAGAACATCTACAACGAGGCCTGGAACGCCCAGGACCGCGGCGACGACTACGCCCGCAACGGCAAACGCGACCACGGCAGCGCCAAGCACAACATCTCCTGGTGGCAGCACGGCGCGACGACCAACCGCAGCCAGCAGTGCAACACGTGGACCGCGTCCGGCGGCGACGTCTCGTGACGCCGGGTCAGCTCGGCGGGGTGAACGGGTTCTCGGCGGGCACCACCGGGGTTCCGCGCGGCGGGGTCGGCTCGGAGGAGCCCCCGTATTCGGGTGCGGCCGCCTGCGCCGGGAGGGGCTGCGACGACGCAGCGTTCGGCTGCGCGGGGAAGGGCTGCGACGACGCCTGCCCGGGATAAGCCGGCGCCGCATACGCCTGCGCCGGGTAGGCGTGCGGCTGCGCCGGATACCCCTGCGCCTGCTGGGCCTGCGCTGCCGCGTAGGCCTGGAAGGCCTTGGCGTGGTCGCGGTTGCGCCGTTCCGCCAGCACCGCCGCGAGGAACGCCCACGGCGGCACCCCGGGCGGCACCGCCGCGCCCAGGGCGTTGCCGACCTGCTGCGCGAGCCCCCAGCCGAGCGCGTGCGACGCCTCCGGGCGCAGCTCGTTGAAGCGCGCGAGGAACTGGCGGCTCGCCAGCGCGAGGTCGTCCGGCAGCCGGGTCAGGTCGAGCTGCGACGCCCAGCCCTCGAGGCCCGGCGGCATGCCGATCGCCGGGTAGCCGGCGCTTTCCGGGACGCGTTCGCGCACCACGAGCGTCCCGGCGAGGAAGTCGCCGACGCGGCGGCCGTCGGACGAGCACAGCGACACGATCACGGCCACCGCGCCGAACAGCCCGAGCGTCCAGAAGTCGACGACGAACCCGGCGAGCCCGCGGGTCAGGGCGTGGCGGAAGCGGATCGGGCCGCCGTCGACGCGCACGACCCGCAGCCCCAGCGCCATCTTGCCCAGCGACCGGCCCCGCGAGAGCGTCTCGAACAGCACCGGGTAACCGACCATCACCAGCACCAGGAACACGAGGAAGAGGGTCAGCGCGAGCGAGCCGTCGTCGGCCGGGACGGTCAGCGTCATCACGAAGATCGCGCCGAGCAGGAGCGCGAACTGCACGACGACGTCGAGCGCCATCGCCAGGGCGCGGCTGGCGAGCTTGGCGACGCGCAGGTCCAGGACGACGGCTTCGCCGGTGACCAGCTCGGATTCCTCGTGCACGAGGCCCAGGGTAACGACGGATAGGGTGGCCGGGTGGATGTGGACGTCTTCGTGGTGGCGCACTCGGCGGAGTGGCACCGGCTCGGCGAGCTGAGCCGTCGCGGCGGCAAGCTCACCGGCGCCGAAGCCGACGAGCTGGTGACGCTCTACCAGCGGACGGCGACGCACCTGTCGATCGTCCGGTCGACCGCGCCCGACCCGGCGCTGATCGGGCGGCTGTCCGGGCTGGTAGCACGGGGCCGCAGCGCGATCTCGGGGTCGCACAACCCGGCGTGGCGCGAGGTCGCGCTGTTCTTCACGCACCGTTTCCCCGCCGCCGTCTACCTGTCGCGGCGCTGGTGGATCCCGGCCGCGCTGGCGTCGATCGCGGTGATGGTGGTGATCGCCGTGTGGGTCTCGGGCGACCCGCACGTGCGCGCGTCGATCGCGTCACCGGACGAGCTCGACCAGCTGACCAAACCCGGCGGCGACGCCGAGAGCTACTACTCGACGGGGCCGGCGACGTCGTTCGCCGCGCGCGTCTGGACGAACAACGCCTGGGTGGCGGCGACCTGCCTGTTCCTCGGCATCGCGCTGGGCCTGCCGGTGATCGGCGCGCTCTGGCTGAACGCGCTCAACGCCGGCCTGATCATCGGCGCGATGAGCGCCGCGGGCCGCGCCGACGTGATGATCGGCCTGCTGCTGCCCCACGGCCTGCTGGAGCTGACGGCGGTGTTCGTCGCGGCGGGCACGGGCCTCCGGCTCGGCTGGACGGTGATCGACCCCGGCCGCCGCTCCCGCACGGCCGCGCTGGGCGAGCAGGGCCGTTCGGTCGTGGTGATGGCGCTCGGGCTGGCGTGCGTGCTGTTCGTGTCGGGGGTCATCGAGGCGTTCGTGACGCCGTCGGGTTGGCCGACGTGGATTCGCGTCGGGATCGGCGTCGTGGCCGAGGTGGCGTTCCTGGTCTACGTCTTCACCCTCGGCCGCCGCGCGGCCCGCGAAGGCGAGGTCGGCGACCTCGACGCGCGGGACATCGGGGACGCGCTCCCCGAGTCAGCATAAGCACGAACCCTCGAAGGCGATCGACGATCCGTCGTCCAGTCCGGCGGTGCCGACGAACCGGGCCTCGAACTCGCCCACCTCCGTCAACGTCAGCTTCGGGCTCGACGCGGAACCGTCCGCGCCCGTCTTGACGGTCACCGTTTCCGCGCCCCCTTCGAAGACCAGGAGGTTCTTCGGGCGGGCCGCGCGGACGAAGAACGTCACCGGGACGTCGGCCGCCGGCTGGCCGTTTTCGCCGATCACGCGGACCACGAACGGCGCGCCCGGGTCCTTCGTCGTGAGGCGCTGGCCGTTGCCCGACAGGATGGCGAGGGTGCGGCCACCCGCGGCCCAGGTGTTCGAGATCCCGGTCAGGGAACAGACTTCCTGGTACAGCCGGGCGCCCGCGGCCGCGCCTTCCGCGGTGAGGCAGCGCGCGGTGGCGACGTTCGCGATCTCGACGAGCCCGGGCAGTCCCGCGACGCGCCGCCAGGCCTGGTGCTTGTCCTTGTCGTCACAGGCGGCGAGCTTCACCGCGACGCCGTCGACGGGGCTGGCCGCGGCCAGGCACTGTCCACTCGGGACACTCTTGAAGTGCTGGGACGTCTTGTCGTACGTCCATTTCGCGGTCGGGTCCTTGGCGTCGGCGAGGACGGGCTTGCCGTCGACGGCGGCGAGCGAGAGCGTCCCCCCGCCGTCGGCGAGGTAGACGGGCGCGCCGTCGTCGGCCGACGCGGGTACGGGGATCGACACGGCGGCCAGGACCAGGCATCCCACGAAAAGCTTTCGCATCCTCCGGGCTTAACAGCCCGCCGCGATGCGCACCACCGCAGCCACCCGCCCGAGGGACGCCGTGATCAGAACGCCGACACGCGAGCCGGCCCCGGGATCACAACCGCCCGGCGGCTTTCAGGGCCAGGTAGCGGTCCGCCAGGGCCGGCGGCAGCTCCTCCGGGACCGCGTCGACGACGCTGACCCCGCGGCGCGCCAGGCGTTCTGTCACCCGGCTGCGCTCCGCCATCGTCCGCGACGCCGCCGCCGCGTCGTACACGGCTTCCGCGTCCCCGCGCCCCGCCAGCATCTCCGACACCCGCGGGTCCGCGACCGACGCGATCACCAGCTCGTGCCGCGAGGTCAGCGAGCTCAGCACCGGGAACAGCCCCTCCTCCAGCGGCGCCGCGTCCAAGCCCGTCAGCAGCACCACCAACGCGCGCCGCCGCGTCCGCCGCAGGATCTCGGCGACCATCCCGCGCGCGTCCGTCTCGATCAGGGACGGCTCCAGCGGCGCCATGGCGTTGACCAGCGACGTCAGCAACGCCGCACCCGAGGAACCCTGCACCGCCGCGCGCAGGCGGCGGTCGTAGGCCAGCAGGTCGACGCGGTCGCCGGCCCGGGTCGCCAGTGCGGCCAGCAGCAGCGCCGCGTCCATCGCCGCGTCCAGGCGCGGGGCGTCGCCGACCCGGCCCGCCGAGACGCGGCCGGTGTCGAGCACCAGCACCACGTGCCGGTCGCGCTCCGGGCGCCACGTCCGGACCATGACGTCCGCCGCGCGCGCCGTCGCGCGCCAGTCGATCGAGCGGACGTCGTCGCCGATCACGTACTCGCGCAGCGAGTCGAACTCCGTGCCCTGGCCGCGGATCAGCACCGCGTTGCGGCCGTCGAGCTGCTGCAGCCGCGCGAGCCGCGACGGCAGGTGCTTGCGGCTGTGGAACGGCGGCAGCACGCGGACCGTCCACGGCACCGCGTGCGACCCCTGCCGCGCGGCCAGCCCCAGCGGGCCGACCGACCGGACCGTCACGCGCGCCGCCGTCCGGTCGCCGCGCCGCGAAGGACGCAACGCCGTCACCAACGCCCGCCGCTCCCCCGCCGGAACGCGCAGGACGTGCCGATCAGCGGCACCCGCCGACGGCGGCCACGCGTCGCGCAGCTGACCGCGGACCGCGCGGCCACCCGGGTTCGCCACGACCAGCGTCACCTCGCACGGCTCCCCGAGCCGCACCGACGTGTCACCGGAGCGCGCGAACGTCAGCGGCCGGACGCTCCCGGCCAGCAGGAGGTCCACGACGACCAGCACCAGCAGCACCCCGCCGACGGCCAGCAGGCCGGCCCGCGACGGCAGGAGCAGCCCGACCACCAGCGCGCCGAAGAGCGCCAGCAGCCCGAGCCTTCCGGTGACGGCCATGTCAGCGCGGCACGGGCACGGACGCGAGCACCCGGTCCAGCACGCCGTCCGCGGTGACGCCTTCGAGCTCGGCCTCGGGCCGGACGTCCAGGCGGTGCCGCAGCGCCGGCCGGGCCAGCGCCTTGACGTCGTCCGGGGTCGCGTAGTCGCGCCCGGCGAGCCACGCCCAAGCCCGGGTCACGGCCAGCAACGCCGTGGCACCACGGGGGGAAACGCCGATCCGCACCGACGGCAGCTGCCGCGTCGCCCGGCAGAGGTCGACGACGTAGCCGATCACCTCGGGCCCGATGGTGACCTTCGCGACGGCTTCGCGGGCGGTCGCCAATTCGGCGGCCCCCGCGACCGCGCGAAGGCCCGCCGCCGCGAGGTTGCGCGGGTCGAAGCCCTGCGCGTGCCGCCAGAGGATGCCGATCTCGTCCTCGCGCGAGGGCGTCGGCATGGTCAGCTTCAGCAGGAACCGGTCCAGCTGCGCCTCCGGCAGCGGGTAGGTGCCCTCGTACTCCACCGGGTTCTGGGTGGCGATCACGATGAACGGGTCGGGCAGCGGCCGCGACTTGCCGTCGAGCGAGACCTGCCGCTCCTCCATCGCCTCCAGCAGCGAGGACTGCGTCTTCGGCGGCGTCCGGTTGATCTCGTCGGCGAGCAGCAGGTTCGTGAACACCGGGCCCTCGCGGAAGGAGAACTCGCCGCTGTGCGCGTCGTAGACGATCGAGCCGGTGACGTCGCCGGGCATCAGGTCCGGCGTGAACTGCACGCGCGTCGTCTCCAGGCTCAACGACGCCGCGAGCGCCCGCACCAGCAGCGTCTTCGCGACGCCGGGGACGCCTTCGAGCAGCACGTGCCCCCGGCAGAGCAGGGCCAGGATCAGCCCGGTGACGGCGGCGTCGTTGCCGACGACGGCCTTCGCGACCTCCGCGCGCAGCGCGATCAGCGCGTCGCGGGCCCCGGTCGTGCCTTCGGTACCGCTGCTCAAGTTCGCTCCACCTCTCGTTCCACCCTGTCCAGTTCGCCGGCCAGCCGGACCAGCTCGGGATCGCCGGTCACCGGCGACCCGTACAGCACGGCGCCGACGTCGTTCGCGGGCCGGCCGACGCGCTCGCTCACCGACGTCACCAGCGCCGCCGCGTCGGCGTCGCGGGGCAGGCCCAGCGTGGTCCGCAACCGGGATCGCGCGGCTTCGCGCAGGGTCTCGCCGGCGTGGTCCGCCGCCTTCGCGCGCCGGTACAGCCGGGCGCGCCCCTCGGTCGTTTCGGCCGCCCGCACGACGATCGGCAGCGGCTCGGTGACGACCGGGCCGAGCCGCCGGGCCCGCCACAGGGCCAGCAGCGCGACCGCGATGAACGCCTGCGCGGCGCCGAAGTACCAGCCGTCGGGGATCAGCGCGAAGATCGACTTCCGCGAGTCGTCCAGCGCCGGGTCGGTCGCCGACGGCAGGTACCAGACCAGCTTCGGGTGCGGCCCGAGCAGGCGCAGGCTCAGCGCCGCGTTGCCGTCGTCGGCGAGCCGGCTGTTGGTCAGCGGCGCCGAGGTGCCGAGCAACGTCGTCGTGCCGCCGGTGTCGGCGAGCTGCAGCAGCGTGCCGCCGCCGTCCGCACCCGGGTAGCACGAGCGCGCACCCGGTGCGGCGTAACCGATCCCGCCGAGCGTGGCGTCGCCGGCCGCGACCGCGGCGGCGACCGTGCACTGCGGGCTGAGCGTGCCGACGTCGTTCTGGCCGACCGGCCGGACCAGCGGCAGGGAGTCCTTGAGGGTCGGCGCTCCCGGCGTCACGAGGACGACGTCGGCGGCGCGCTGCCGCAGCGCGTCGAAGCGCTTCGCCGGCACCAGGTCCGGCTGCGTGACCAGCAATGTCGTGTTCTCGCCGAGCGCGTCGTCCGCTTCGTCGATCGTGTGCGCGGTCCGGACGTCGACCCCCTGGCCGGCCAGCAGCTTCGCCAGCGCGTGCGCGCCGCCGGGTTCGTAGGAGCCGGGTTCGAGGGCGCCGTGCGTCTGCTCGCCGCGGCCGAGCAGCAGCAGCGCGGCGGCGGCGACCACCAGCGCGAGCAGGGCGAGGGGAATCCGGGAGCCGCGCCAGATCCGGCGCGCGTCCGGCGAAACCGAGGTGCTCACGAGGCCGCCATCACCACCGGCCGTTCCCGGCGGCAGCGTTCGTCCAGCTCGGTCAGCGTGCGGTACGCGGCTTCGGTGCCTTCGCGGCCGCCGTAGTGGACGTCGTCGAACAGGCGCGCGCCTTGCCGCAGCTCGCTCGCGACGTTCGGCAGCAGCACCCCGGCCTCGGCGGCGGCTTCGTCGGCCGTCCGGCCGGACCGCGCGTCCAGCAGCGCGCGTTCTTCCAAGGCCCGCACGAGCGCGCGGAAGCGGTCGCGGACGGCGTCGTCGTAGCGGCCGGCGGCCGCGGCCTCCGCGGCGGAGCGGCGGTAATCGTCGGCGCTCTGCCGCTTCCCGTCGAAGACCAGCCGGTCGGCCCGGGCCGCGCGGGCGATCTTGCCGGTGCGCAACCGGATCACGACGACCAGCACGATCAGCAGCACGACGATCAGGAGCAGGCCGAAGATCCCGCCCGGAACCACCGACGACAGGCCGTTCAGCAGCTTTTCCAGCTGCTCGCCGAGCCACTGCGCGACCTGCTGCAGCACGCTCGGGCGCGCCTGCTGGTACTTCGGGTCGGTCAGCTCCTCCTGCGCGGCGCGGCGCGCGGTGTCCCGGTCGATGTCGACTGGGACGTCCCTCGGCAGGAACGGCAACGTCACCACGCCTGCGGCGGCGTCACCCCGGCGGCGCGGGCCAGCTCGATGTCCATGCCTTCGCGGCGCATCCGCTGGTCCAGGTAGATGATCACGGTGACCAGCGCGACGAACGGCATCGCGATGGTGCCGGAGACGATCTGGCCGACGCCCTGCAGCAGCAGGTCGCCGGTGCCCGGCACGACCGGGGCCGCCGACGGGTTCAGCACCTGCTGGAACACGCTGGTGCCGAGGGTGAACGGCAGCTGGATGATGGTGTTGAACAGGTACTGGATCACCCAGGCCAGCGCCAGGATGCCGAGTACGCGCCAGAACGCGCGGCTGACCAGCTTGACCGAGCGGGAGAACGCCTGCTTGAACGTGCCGCGTTCCAGGATCAGCGCCGGGCTGGCCAGCGCCCAGAACACGTACGCGACCACACCGGGGACCACGCAGAGCATCAAGCCGATCGTCGCGACCACCGAGTAGACGAGCCCGACGCCCAGCAGCGGCAGCAGCCGCGGCCGCACCTCGGCCCAAGCGATCGAGAAGGTCACTTCGCGCCCGAGCGCGGCGCGGCCCATGACGGCGGCCAGGAAGCCGTTCAGCAGCGTCGTCAGCAACGTCGTGAGCGCCGCCGACGGCAGCACCAGCAGGAACACGTCGCCGAACGCGCTGAACAACGCGTCCTGCGCCTGCGAGTCGGTCGCGCCGGGGCCCAGCTCGGCGACCGAGGTCAGCTTCTCCAGGTCGGCGTAGAGGTACTTCTGCACGAGGAACGAGATCCCGGCCGAAAGCACCGCCAGGACCGCGCCGACACCCAGGATGAGCAGCGGGTTGCGGCGGATCGCGGTGATCGCGCCGTCGAGGATGTCGCCGATGTTGAGCGGGCGCAGCGCGATCACCCCGGGTTTGCCCAGCCCGTGCGGGCCGGAGGCGCGCTGCTGCGGGAACTGCGGGTACTGCGGCGGCGGCCCGCCGTAGGGCGTCGGGGCCTGCTGCTGCCACCCGGGCGGCGGCGGCTGCGCACCGCGCGGGTCCGGGGCCTGCCAGCCGGTCGGCGGCGTCGGTGGTGACTGATCGTGACCTTCCGGCGGCTTCGCCTCACCCGATCCAGGAGCGGGAGCCTGGGCGAAGCCCCGGCTCGGTGTCGGCGTGTCGGCGCCCTCTTCGCCGGGCGCGCCACCGGTCTCTGTCATCGAAGCCCCTCGCCTGCGGTACCTGCTTGCGGACACTCTCTCAGAGCGGGTTGCACCCGGCCAGACCTGGGGTGACGTCCATGCGCCGCGACAGTGCGCACACGGACGGGTGCGGGAGGCACCGTTCCCCCGGTAGGCTGAACGCCGGGATCGGGTACCCCCGGTCCGTACCGAGACCCTTCGGGACTGCCTAGATGACGCAACCGCCCCACGGCCAGGTACCGCCCAGCGGCACCGTCCAGCCGCCGCCGGTGCCGGATGCGCAACCGGCTCCCGCGTGGCTGGGTCATCCCCACACCGTGTCCGCGCCCCGGCGCCGGTCGCCGGCGGCGGTGATCGGGGTGTGCCTCGGCGCCGTGGCCGTGCTGGTCCTCGGGCTGGTCGCCATCGTGGCGCTCAACCGCCAGGACACCCCGCTCGCGAGCCCGAACTACCGCGACACGCCGTCGTCCCAGGACGCTCCTTCGCAGCTCCCCGGGGGTGCGGGCGCTCCGGCGTCGGCGTCCCCCGGCCCGTCGACCGAGCTGTCCACGCCCAGCGCGACCGGCCCGCAGAAGATCCTCAAGCTGGCCGACCACCCGATCCTGCAGGACCCGAACGCCGGGCTGCAGAACCGCGTCTGCACGCTGCCGGCGTGGCAGAGCACCCAGGCCGGCGCGGAAGCGTTCTTCACGGCCGCCAGCAAGTGCCTGGACGCCGCGTGGGGCCCGTTCCTCACCGCCTACGGCCTGCCGTTCACCCCGCCCGCGCTGCACTTCCCGACCGGCGCGAGCTTCGAGACCGAGTGCGGCACCATCCAGGTCGGCATCGCGACCGCCGCGTACTACTGCGAAAACAACCTGTACGTGCCCTTCCGCGGGCTGCAGACCGACCAGTACGGCAACAACCCCGGCGTCTACCTGGCCCTGTTCGCCCACGAGTACGGCCACCACGTCCAGGAGGTCGCCGGGCTGATGGACGCGGCCTGGCAGAAGATCTACGAAGCCGGCCAGAACAGCCCCGCCGGGCTCGAGATGTCCCGGCGCAAGGAACTGCAGGCCCAGTGCTTCTCGGGGATGTTCCTCGGCGCGCACGTCGACCAGGGCGGCACGATCAACCGCGACATGTACAACAAGGCCTGGAACGACCAGGAGACCCGCGGCGACAACACCTCCCGCAGCCACGACCACGGCACCAACGCGCACTACGCGTCGTGGTGGCGGGCGGGCGCGACGAGCAACCGGATCTCCGACTGCAACACCTTCGCGGCGCCGTCGACCGAAGTCAGCTGACCTTCGCGGGTTTCGCGAGCTTCGGTTTCGGGTCCGGCTTCGGCGGCAGCCGCAGCCAGGTGTAGACGAAGATCCCGCCGGAGAAGCAGGCGAACACCAGCAGCGCGAGCCCCAGCGGGCGCCGGGCGTCCGACGCGCCGGCCGACGTGTCCGCCGCGCGGACGGTGACCGTGCCCTGGTCCGGGAGCTCGTCCGGGACGCCGACTTCGACGTGCTCGTTCTGGCCGTGACCGCAGCCGTTGAGCGTGCCTTCGTGGGTCTTGCCGCCGACGGTGAACCGCACCGTCTCGACGGGGTCCAGCCGGTCGCACGGCGCGGGCTTGGTGACCTCGGCCGACACCGGCACGCCGGCGTCGTCGTTGCCGATCCCGAGCAACCCGGGCCCGGCGAGCCACGCCAGCACGACGACGAGCACACCCGCCGCGGCGGGGATCGCCACCGTGGGCCACTTCAGGGCGAGAGGTCGCGGGGGCACCCGGTCATGGTTCCAGATCCCGCGGGCAAAACCCAGGCGCCCTGGTCTCGATCCGCTGGTCCGCCGGGCGAACCGGACCTACCGCTCGATCTTCTCCGCCTGCGTCACCTTTTTGACGTAGAGGAGCTTGTCGCCGGGCTCGATCGCGTCGGCCTGCGGAGCGTCGACGCGGTAGAGGACGCCGTCGCGGACCAGGCCGAGGACGAGGTCGGGCAGGTGCCGCGGCGACCCGCCCTCCTCCGCCGGCTCGACCGCGCGCTCGGCGATGGCCAGGCCGGACTCCGGGGTGAGCAGGTCCTCCATGATGTCGACGACCAGCGGCGTCGACGTCGCCATGCCGAGCAGCCGCCCGGCCGTCTCGCTGGAGACGACGACCTGGTCGGCGCCGGACTGCTTGAGCAGGTGGACGTTCTCCGCCTCCCGCACCGACGCCACGATGTGCGCCTGGGGCGCGAGCTCGCGGGCGGTGAGCGTGACGAGCACCGCCGTGTCGTCCCGGTTCGGCGCGACGACGACGGCGCGCGCGTGCTGCACCGCGGCGACGCGCAGGACGTCGGACCGGGTGGCCGAGCCGTGCACGGCGACCAGGCCGAGCGCGCTCGCGGCGTCGAGGGCCTGCTGGTCGGTGTCGACGACGACGACCTGGCCGGGCTCGACGTTCTCGTCGCCGAGCAGGGCGTTGACGGCGGACCGGCCCTTGGTGCCGAACCCGACGACGACCGTGTGGTCGCGCACCTTCGTCCTCCACTTCTGGATCTTGAACGCCTGCCGGGAGCGCTCGGTGAGCACTTCCAGGGTGGTCCCGACCAGGACGATGAGGAAGAGCACCCGCAGCGGGGTGATCACCAGCACGTTCACCAGGCGGGCGGACGACGTGGCGGGCGCGATGTCGCCGTAGCCGGTGGTCGAAAGCGAGACGGTCGCGTAGTAGAGGCTGTCCAGAAGGGACAGGCCGTCACCGTTCGCGTCGCGGTAACCGTCGCGGTCGAGGTAGACGATGATCACCGTCAGCAGCAGCGCGAGGGTCGCGCCGATCACCCGCTTCATGATGGCGCGAAGGGGGCTGACGGTCAGCTCGGGCATCCGCAGGACGCCGACGAGCTCGTGGTCGGGCCGATCGGTGAGGCTGCCGAGCGGCAGCCGCCTCAGGGCCCTCATGCACCCGCTCCCGCAGGCAGGTGTCGAGCGTCACTCACGCCCGGAGGATAGCCGAACCGGACGGCGGCCCGCCGCGTGGAACGATGCGATCATGGCAACCTCGCAACGGCCCGCGCACGTCATGGCAGCTGCGCTGGGCTTCATGGGCGTCCTGCACTTCGCCGTCCCGAAGCCGTTCGACGGCCTGATCCCCCGCTCACTGCCCGGTTCCCGGCGAGCGTGGACGTACGGCTCGGGCGTCGCCGAACTGACGGTGGCGGCCGCCGTGGCGGCCCCGCGGACCCGCCGGCTGGGCGCCCTGGCCGCGGCGTTGCTCTTCCTGGGCGTCTTCCCGGGCAACGTGAAGATGGCAGTGGACGCCCGTCGGGCGCCGCTCCCCCAGCGAGCGATCGCGTTCGGCCGGCTGCCGCTGCAGTGGCCGCTGATCGCCTGGGCCCTGAAAGTCCGCGACGCCGCGTAACCCGTACCTGGAGGGTCGGCTCGCGTACCCACACAGTCGGTTCGCGTACCCAGACAGTCGGTTCGTGAGCCGACCCTCCGGGTACGCGAGCCGACCCTTCAGGTACGCGAGCCGACCCTCCAGGTACGCGAGCCGACCCTCCAGGTACGCGAGCCGACCCTCCAGGTACGCGAGCCGACCCTCCAGGTACGCGAGCCGACCCTCCGGGTACGAGGGTCAGGACTCGGGGAGGTCGCGGAGGAGACGGCGGATGCCTTCGGCGTCCAGGAGGTCGGCCGGGCGGATCGTGTGGTTCGCGCGGACGTAGTGGAACGCCGCGCGGACCTGCTCCACCGGGACGTTCTTCAAGGCCGCCCAGGCCATCCGGTACGCCGCCAGCTGGACCGACAGCACCGCCTGCCGGGACTTCGGCGGGACCGAGCCCGTCTTCCAGTCGACCACTTCCCAGTAGCCGTCGGGATTCCAGAAGACGGCGTCCATGCGGCCGCGCAGGGTGATGCCCTCGACGTCGGCCGAGAACGTGATCTCGACGGCGTGCGGGACGCGCGAGGCCCACTCGCTCTTGTCGAACTGCGTCTGCAGCTCTTCGAGGCCGGGGTCCGGGATCTCGGCGAAGTCGGCGGCGCCCGGCAGGTCCTCGATCTCGATGAGCTGGTCACCCCCGAAACGGCGCTCCAGCCAGCTGTGGAACTCCGTGCCGCGGCGGGCGAAACTGTTGGGCGCCATCGGAAGCGGGCGACGCAGGTCCGTCGCGAGCTGCGCGGAATCCTCGGCCAGGGCGACCAGCTGGCTCACCGAAAGCCGGGACGGCAGCGGGACCCGCTTGATCTGGTCGTCCTTGCGTGCCCACTCCTCCAGCAGGACGTCGGTGTCGGTGAGCCAGCCGTCGGGATCGTCCTCTTCGGACTCTTCCTCCTCGGAGGACGCCGACAGCGCCTCGAAAACCAGCTCCACTCCACCTTGGACGCCGGTGCGGCGGTCGGCCAGCGGGTCGATCGGCCAGCGGGCCGTGCGCGAGTCGGACACCAGCGGGTTCTCATCGTCGGCCGACGGCTCGGGCGCCCAGTCGCCGAGCTGCCCGACGCCGGATTCCCGGACGACGCCGGCGATCTCCGTCAGGAACTCCGACGGCCCCTTCGCCCGGCTGCTGCTCTCGTTCCACCAGTGCCCGGAGACGATCAGCGCGTGCTCCGACCGGGTCAGCGCGACGTAGCAGAGCCGCCGTTCCTCCGACTGCTCCCGCTCGACGAAACCCGCCTCGTGCAGCTCCAGTCCTTCTTGGACTTCCTTGCGGTCGTACCCGTCGGCGATCCGCAGCTCGGGCAGGTCCTGGGCGTCGCCGCGCAACGCAGCGGGCAGCGACGTCGCCGTCCGCAGCCACGACGACGACCGCCGCCGGCCCGGGAAGACGTCCTGCACCAGGTGCGGCACGGCGACGACCTCCCACTCGAGGCCCTTCGCGGAGTGCACGGTGAGCACCTGCACCCGGTCCGGCACGACCTCGACCTCACCCGGGGTCAGCCCGTCTTCGGCGTGCGCCGCGGTGTTCAGGTAGTCCACAAAGGACAATAGGGTCGCCGTCGGCGCCGTCTCGGCGTAATCGGTCACGACTTCGGCGAACGCGTCCAGGTGCGCGCGACCGGCGGATCCCGGACGCGCCAGCGACTCGACGTCCAGCAGCAGCGTGCGCTCGACGTCGGCGACCAGCTCCGGCAGCGACTGGTCGAGCCGCCGCCGCAGCGCCGCCAGCTCCCAGCCGATCCGCCGGATCCGTTTGTACCCCTCTTCGGAATACCGTTCCGGCGAGCCGGGTTCGTCGATCGCGTCGATCAGCCCGGCCTGCTCGACGCGCTCCACGACCAGCTCCGGGCCGTCGGACTTCTCGGGACTCGACAGTTCTCCCGCGCGCCGCCACAGCGCCGCGACGTCGGCCGCCGCGAGCCGCCAGCGCGCGCCGGTCAGCAAGCGCGCCGCCGCACTCCCGGAGAGCGGGTCGGCGAGCACGCGCAACGTCGAGACGAGGTCCGCCACCTCGGGCTCGTCCAGCAGCCCGCCGAGGCCGACGACCTCGACCGGCAGCCCGCGGGCCCGCAGCTCGGCGGCGATCGGGGCCATGTCGGCACGGCGCCGGACCAGCACCGCCGCGGTCGGCGGTTTGCCGGTCTGCTCCTGCACGGCGTACCAGCGCCGCGCGAGCGCGTCGGCCACCCATTCGCGTTCGGCGCGGACATCCGGCAGCAGCGCGCACGCGATGTCCGCGGGCCCGGCGCCTTCACGCGCCCGCAGCCGTTCGACGCCGAGGCCGCGTGCCCGCAGCGGTTCGGCGATCGCGTTGGCGAGGTCGAGGATCTCCGGCGGGTTCCGGAAACTGGTCAGCAGGCCGAAATCATGAGCCGGGACAAGGCGTTCGCCGTCAAAACGCGGGAAGTCCGTGGTGAAGCGCGGCAGGTTGGCCGCGCTCGCGCCGCGCCAGCCGTAGATCGCCTGGGCCGGGTCGCCGACCGCGGTGACCGGCATCGGCGGGTTTTCGACGCCGCCGAACAGCGCCCGCAGCAGCACGCGCTGGGCGTGCCCGGTGTCCTGGTACTCGTCGAGCAGCACCGCGCCGAAGCGTTCCCGCTCGCCGCGCACGACCGACGGGTACTCGCTCGCCAGCTGCGCGGCGAGCGACATCTGGTCGGCGAAGTCCAGCGCGCCTTCGTTGCGCTTGCGCCGGTGGTAGGCCTCGACGAGCGGCAGCAGCGCGAGCCGGAAGTGCTGCGCCGCCATGATTTCGGTGAGTTTCTGCGGCAACGCGGCCCGCTGCCCCTTCGCGCGCGGCGCGTTCTCGATGATCCGGCACATCCACGACGTGTAGTCGGCCAGTTCCTCTGTGGACACCAAGTGTTCGCCGAGTTCACCGGCCAGGGCCAGGACGTCGGCGGTCACCGTCGGCGGGACGCGGTCGGTGTCCAGCTCGTTGTCCCAAGTGGACACCACGCGGTGCGCGAGCTGCCACGACGACGTCTCCGACAGCAGCCGGACACCGGGTTGCACGGGCAGCCGGAGGCCGTGTTCGGACAGCAGGCGGCCGGCGTACGCGTGGTAGGTGAGCACGGTCGGTTCGCCGGCGACCACAGTGGACCGCAGGCCGCCGGACGGGTCGAGCCGGTCCAGCAGGCCGGAGCCGGCGAGCCGGCGCAGCCGCGCGCGGACGCGTTCGCCGAGCTGGCGCGCGGCTTTGCGGGTGAAGGTGAGGCCCAGGACGCGGTCCGGGCTGACGATCCCGTTGGCGACGAGCCAGACCACGCGCGCGGCCATCGTCTCGGTCTTGCCCGCGCCGGCGCCGGCGACCACGAGGGACGGTTCGACGGGCGCGGCGATGACCGTGGCCTGCTCGGGAGTCGGCCGGTGCAGCCCGAGCGCGTCGGCGAGCTCAGCAGGCTCGACGGTGTTGGCGATGACAAGCGGGCTCACGCACACACCTCACGGACCGACGCGGCACTTTCACGTAAAAGTGCCGCTTTGTCGCGCAGAGCGGCACTTTCACGTGAAAGTGCCGGTCCTGGCACGGTGGTCGGGTCGGTCATGGGCCTGGGACCTGCCTGCCTTCGGGGCGCAGCGGGCAGCAGCCGCGCGCCGGGCAGCGGTCGCAGTCCACGTTCTCCTGCGCCTGGTAGTCCGGCCCCGCCGCGGACGCCGCCGCGCCGCGGACCAGGTCCAGCCACTGCTTGCCGCCCACCTCGTCCATCGGTGGCTGCGACCGCTCGGTCGAACCCGTCTTGTTGTTGGCCTTGGCCACGTACACCAGCCGCGCGCCGCCCGCCTCCGTGCGTCCCTCGATCGCGCCGAGCAGCACCGCCAGCTGGTACGCGGCGAGCTGCGGGTGCTTCTCGGCGTCGGCGCCGGACACCGGGACCTTGCCGGTCTTGATGTCGACGATCACCGGCCGGCCCTCGGAATCCAGCTCGACCCGGTCGACCCGCCCCCGCAGCAGTACGCGCACCTCGTCCTCGCCGCCGGCCGGCAGCTCGACCTCGATGTCCTGCTCGACGCCGGCTTCCTTCAGCTCCGCCCGGCTGCGTTCCAGCCAGGTGACGAAGTTCTGCAGCATCCCCTCGACCCGGCGTCGCTCCCGCTTCGAGAACCACGGCGCGCCCGCGTCGACGCGCACCCACGCGTCGTCCAGCGCGGCCTGCAGCTCGGCGTCGGTGCTCCCGGACGCGACGGCCTGCGCGAGCCCGTGCACCAGCGTCCCGGTGACGGCGGCCAGCTGCGCCGGGTCGCTGCCGCCGTGCCGCTCGATCATCCACCGCAGCGGGCACTTCGTCAGGATTTCCACTGTGGACGGTGAGATCCGGATCAGGTCGCCGGGCGGGTGCACCGGCTCGTCGGTGGACGCCGGGAGCAGGCCGTACCAGGTGCTCGGGTGCGCGCCGGGGACCTTGGCGTCGGCCAGCCGCCCGAGCTGCTTGGCCGCCCGACGCCGGCGCGCCGGGTCGGCCTTGTCGTCGCAGACGACCTCACGCAGCTCCCCCACCAGCTCGGCGAGCACCAGCGACCGGCCCGGCGGCTTCATCCGGGAGTCGAGGCCGCCGTCGTCGGCGCCGTTCTCCTCCAGGTCGTCGAGGAACCGCGACGGCTGTTCGTCCTCGCCGGACACCGCGGTGACCAGCAACGTCTGCTTCGCGCGGCTCATCGCGAGGTAGAACAGCCGCCGTTCCTCGGCCAGGATCGGCGCGGTCTGGGAGACGGCGTCATCGTCCACACCGGACATCAGGTCCTTGAGCCGTTCCACGCCCAGCACGGATCCACGCAGCCGCAGGTCCGGCCAAGCGCCCTCCTGGACCCCGGCGACGGCGACGACCGTCCACTCGCGACCGGCGGCGGAGTGCGCGGTGAGCAGCGAGACGCCGTCGGCCGGGACGGCGGCGGGAGCGAGCGTGTCACCCGCGATCTGTTGCGCGCCGAGGTAGTCCGCGAAGGACGCGACACTCGATCGCGGCAGCCGGTCGACGTACCGGCCGGCCGCGTCGAACAGCGCGACGACGGCGTCGAGGTCGCGGTCGGCCTGCGCGCCCAGCGAACCGCCGCGCTCGGTCTGCTTCAGCAGCTTCTCCTGGAGGCCGCTTTCGTTCCACAGCTCCCACAGCACCTGCTCGACGCCGTCCCCGCGCGCGACGGCCTGGTGCGTGACGCGCAGCAGACCCCCGACGCGCCGCACCGGCTCGGCCTCGGCGTCACCCAGCCCGATGAGGATGTCCCCGCCGCGCAAGGCTTCCACGAGCAGGTCGTCACTCGAGCGCTGCCCGCCGCCGGCCAGCTCGAGCCGTCGCAGACCGCGCCGGAGCCGCCGCAAGGCCAAGGGATCCGCGCCGCCGAGTGACGACGACAGCAACATCTCGGCGAGGTCGACGTCGAGCAAGTCCGGCGAAGGCGCGAGTTTCAGCACCGCCAGCAGCGGCCGCACGGCGGATTGGCGCGCCAGCGGCAGTTCCTCGGTGGCCGAGCCGATCGGCACGCCCGCGGCACGCAAAGCGCGTTGCAGCACCAGGAACGTCCGCGCCGGCGACCGGACGAGCACCGCGATCTCCGACCACGGCACCCCGTCGACGAGGTGCGCGCGGCGCAGCTGGTCGGCGATCCAGCTCGCCTCGGCGGCGGGGGTCGGCATCACGCGCACGCGGACGTTCCCGCCCGTCGCCCCGGTGGGCGCGACGATCTTGCGGTGCTGCGACAGCCCGGGCAGCGTCGCGCCGATCTTCGCGACCGCCACGCGGACCACCGGGGCGAGCCGGTGCGACGTCGTGAGCGTGATGGTGCGGCTGCCGTCCGGGTCGGCGTCGGCGAACAGGCTCGCGTCGGCGCCGCGGAAGGAATAGACGTTCTGGTCCGGATCGCCGGCGACGACGAACTCGGCCGCGGTGTGCCCGATCATCCGGACCAGGCTGGTCTGCAGGGGGTCGAGGTGGTGGGCGTCGTCGACGAACAGGTGCCGCACGCGCGTGCGCTCCCGCTCGCGCAGCTCCTCGTCGTCCTCCAGCGCGAGCAACGCGGAGGTGACCAGCTCGGCGGCGTCGAGGGCGGGCGCGCTCGCCACGCCCAGCGCGTTCCCGCCCGCGCCCTGCAGCTGCGTGACCTCTTCGTACTGGGCCCAGAAGAGCCCGGCGGCGAGCCACTCCTCGCGGCCGCGGCGGCGGCCCAGCTCGGCGAGGTCCGCCGGCCCGAGCCCGCGCTCGGCCGCGCGCATCAGCAGGTCCCGCAGCTCCTCGGCGAACCCGGGGACCATCAGGGCCGGGCGCAGCTGCTCCGGCCAGTTCTCGGCGCCTTCGTCGAGGTCACCGGCGAGCAGCTCGCGGACGACGACGTCCTGTTCGGCCCCGGCGAGCAGCCGCGGCGCCGGGAGCTCCGCACCCATCGCTTCGAGCCGGAGCAGCGAATACGCGTACGAATGGACGGTCCGGACGAGCGGCTCGCGGACGGTCCGGGGCAGCGGCCGCGCCAGGTCGGGGTCGGCGGTGAGGCTGCGGGTGATGTCGGCCCGCAGCGCGTCCGCGGCCTTGCGCGAGGTGGTCAGCACCAGCACGCTCTCCGGGTCGGCGCCCTCGGCGATCCGGCGGGTCGCGGCCGAGGCCAGCAGCGTCGTCTTCCCGGTGCCGGGCCCGCCGAGCACCCGCAGGAAACCCCCGGGTGCGGACAGTACGCGCCGAGCACCGTTGTCCCAGGTGAACGTGGGCAGGTCGGCGATCGGCGGGCGCACCAGCCGCGCGTTCGCCGGTCCCGTTCGCCTGCCGTTCACCCCGCGATGGAACCACGTCCGGAGTAACGGGCGTCGCACCGGCACACCTAAGCGCGGGCGTGTCCGGTGAAGGTCACCGCTGGTGCGATGGGCGGCTACCAAAAGTGTCGTACCCATCGGGCAGAGTGGGGGGCATGGACGACGTTCTGCACGAGCGGGTGCGGGAGATCATCGAGTCGGTGCCGGCCGGCACGGTCTCGACGTACGGCGACATCGCGGCTCTCGCCGGAGCCCCTTCGCCGCGGATGGTCGGCGCGATCCTCGCCGAGGACGGGCACGACCTGCCGTGGCACCGGATCCTGCGCGCCAACGGCACCCCGGCGCCGCACCTGGTCCACGACCAGCTCGAACGGCTGCGCGCGGAAGGCGTACTGGCCGACGGCCAGCGCGTCGACCTGCGGAAATACCGTTGGCAACCGGAAGGTGCCGCGGATTCCGAGCCGGGAGGGCTGTTCTGACGCCTATGAATTAGGTTAGCCTCGCCTAATGACGATGCAGGTGGAGCGACCGGCACTGACGTACCACCGGGCCCGCGTGACGATGGTCCGGCCGATCACGCCGCACACGGTGCGCGTGACGTTCGAGGCGGCGACCTTCGCCGAGGTGCCCGCCGGCGCGCCGGACCAGTACGTCAAGGTCTTCTTCCCACTCCCCGGCCAGGAGACGCCGAACCTGCCGGACACCGGTTCCGACGTCCTGTCGTGGTACCGAACGTACCTCGCGATGCCGGACGGCGTCCGCCCGCCGATGCGCACCTACACCGTGCGCGCGCACCGGCCGCTCTTCGCGGAGATCGACGTCGACTTCGTGCTGCACGGCGACACCGGCCCGGCCTCGGCGTGGGCGTCCCGCGTGACACCGGGCGACCGCGTCGCGTTCCTGGGCCCGCACGGCCTCTACGACGTCCCGGCCGGCACCGATTGGCAGCTGCTGACCGGCGACGAGACGGCGTTGCCCGCGATCGGCGCGATCATCGAGCAGCTCCCGGCCGGTGCGCGGCTTTCGGCGTACATCGAGGTCTCCGCGCGCGAAGAGCGTCAGACGTTCGAGACGCGCGGAGCGGTCGAAGTCCACTGGCTGGTGCGCGGCGCGCGACCGCACGGCGAGGCATTGCTGGAGGCGGTCCGCGCGGCGACCTTCCCCGGCGGAACGCCGTACGCGTGGGTGTCCGGCGAAGCCGGCGTAGTGAAGCTCGTGCGACGGCACCTCGTGCGCGAGCGCGACGTCGGCAAGCGGCGGATCTGCTTCACGGGCTACTGGCGGCACGGGATGAGCGAAGAAGCCGCGAGCCGGGAGTCGTTCCGCGCGGTGGAAGCGGGCGAACTCCCCGAGGACTGACGCCGTAAGTGCAACCCTGGGGTTGCACCGCACTCCGTCATGTGCAACTGTGGCATTGCACATGAGACGAAGGAGCGCACATGAGCACCGACAGCATCGAACGCGAGATCGTGATCGCCGCGAAGCCGGCCAAGGTGTGGCCGCTGGTGGCCGAGCCCGGCTTCTGGGCGACCGACGACGAAACCGTCCAGGGCACCATGGCCGAAGAGGGCCAGACTCTGGTCGTCACGCACTCGGAGCACGGTGAGTTCCCGCTGCGCGTCGAGAAGGTCGACCCGCCGCACTACCTCGCCTACCGCTGGGTCAGCGCGTTCCCCGGCGAGGAGCTGCGTGAGGACAACTCGACGCTCGTCGAGTTCACCCTGACCCCCGAAGGCGACGGCACCCGCCTGCGCGTCGTCGAGAGCGGCTTCGCCACGCTGCCGACGTCCGACGAGAACCGCCGCAACGTCGTCAAGGACCACACCGGCGGTTGGGAGCAGTGCTTCACCACCCTCGCCGCACGCGCCGAATAATGGCGCACGACGTCGTCGACGGCGTCCTGGCCGCACTGGCCGATCCGACCCGTCGTCAGCTGCTGGACCTGCTCGCCTCCCACGGCCAGGCCACCGCGACGACCCTGGCCGGCGGCCTCCCCGTGTCGCGCCAGGCGATCGTCAAGCACCTCACCGTCCTCGACTCGGCCGGGCTGGTCGGCAGCGTGAAGATCGGCCGCGAGGTCCGCTACGCCGTGCGTTCGGAAGCCCTGGACGCGACGGCCCGCTGGATGACCTCGCTCGCCGCCGACTGGGACCGCCGGCTGGCCAAGATCAAGCGCCTCGCGGAGGCCGCCGAGCAGGACTGACTTCCTCCCAAAGGAGAACCCGTGTCCGTCGTTGCGCTAACCCCTGCCCATTTCACGCCGAGACAGCGCGCGGTCCTGGCTGTGCTGCTCGGCGCCGGTTTCCTGCTGTCGATCGACTTCTCGATCCTGAACGTCGCGTTGCCGCAGGTCGGCGCGGGTGTCGGGCTGGATCTGACGTCGCTGCCGTGGGTCAGCACGGCGTTCGTCCTGCCCGCCGCGGGCTTCACCCTGGTCTGCGGCCGCCTCGCGGACCTCTTCGGCCGCCGGCGGCTGTTCCGCTCCGGCATGGCCCTGCTGGCCGTGGCGTCGCTGCTGGGCGGTCTCGCCACGACGCCGGAGCTGCTGCTGACGGCCCGGGCGTTGCAGGGCTTCGCCACCGCGATGACGCTGCCCTCGGCGTTGTCGCTGCTGACCACGACGTTCGCCGAAGGCCGGGCGCGGGACCGCGTCCTCGGCCTCAACGGCGCCCTGCTCTCCGGCGGCTTCACCGTCGGCGCGCTGGTCGGCGGCGCTCTCGTCGGCCTGCTGAGCTGGCGCGCGGCGTTCTTCATGAACGTCCCGGTGGCCGTCGCCATCCTGGTCGCGACGCCGTTCCTCGTCCCCGAATCGACCGTTCCCGGCCGCACCCGGCCGGACCTGCCCGGCGCGTTGACGGTCAGCGGCGGCCTGCTGGCACTGGTCTACGCGGTCATCGACAAGAGCGCGCTCGCCGCGGTGGCCGGCGTGGTGCTGCTGGCCGCGTTCTGGCTGATCGAGCAGCGCTCACCCGCGCCGCTCGTGCCGCCACGGATCCTGGCCCGCCGCACGGTCAAGTGGGGCAACTTCGCCGGTCTCGTGCTGTTCGCGATGGAACCCGCGGTGATCTTCCTGACGACCCTTTACCTGCAGCGGATCCTGGGACTTTCGCCGTGGGCGACCGGCCTGGTCTTCGGCGTGCCGGGCCTGGCCTCGGTGGCCGCGGGCGTGCTCGCCGGCCGGGCGATCGGCCGTTTCGACAGCCGCGTCCTGCTGACCGCCGGACTGACCGTCGAGGCGCTGGCGACCGTGCCGCTGCTGTTCCTCGGCCCCGGCCGCGGCGCCCTGCTGATCCTGCTGCCGGCCCTGTTCGTCGGGTTCTTCGGGCACGTCGCCGCGATCGTGGCGTACACGGTGACCGCGACGTCCGGGCTGCCGGACGAGGAGCAGGGCCTGGCCACCGGGCTGACGTCGATGACCCAGCAGGTCGGCATCACCGTCGGCATCCCGGTCCTGAGCGCGGTCGCCGCGACGCAGGCCGCCGAGCTGACCGGCATCCACCTCGCGCTGGGCGTGGCCGTGGTCGTCACGCTCACCAGCGTCGTCCTGCTCACCGCCAAGCTGAAGGAGCCGTGATGGAGATCGTCGACCGCGCCGCGTTCCAGACCGAACTGGATGTCTTGCGCGCCAGGGAAAAGGCCCACACCCGCGAAGGTGACGCGATCGCCGCGGCCCGCCGCCGGCTGCCGGTGGTCGAGGTGGACGCCACGCTCGGACTTCTCGGCCCGGACGGCCCGGTCACCTTGCTCGACACGTTCGAGGGACGGCGTCAGCTCATCGCCTACTACTTCATGTGGAACCCCGGCCGGCCCGCCTCCGAGCAGTGCGAGGGCTGCACGTTCTACACGAACCAGGTCGCGGAACTCGCCAACCTGCACTCGCGCGACATCACGTACGCGGTCTTTTCCCAGGGCCGCAACGTTTCCACCGGCCCGGCCGACGCACAGGAGTCGTACGACGCGAGCCTCCGCTACCGCGGCTTCATGGACTGGCACATGCCCTGGTACTCGGCGCAGCCGTCGCTCGGCACGCTGCTCGTCGGGCGCGAAGCCGGGCTGTTCCACCTGGTCTGCTACCTGCGCGACGGCGACCGCGTCTTCGAGACGTACTGGACGAAACGCCGTGGGGTGGAAGCGATGGACTACAGCTACGCGCTGATGGACCTGACGGTCTTCGGCCGCCAGGAGCCCTGGGAGGACTCGCCGGACGGCCGGCCGCAGGACCGCACGAACGTCCGGACCGACACCGGCGCGCCCGCGTGGACACCCGGCCCGGGCCGGCCCATCGCCCAGTGGCCACGGCTCGCGGCCGGCCGCTCCGACGACCTCGGCATCACGACGGCGCCGGACCAGCCGCCCCACCAGTGCCACTGAGGGCAGCGCTTTGCCCGTCGCCGCCAACCGAAACTCCCCCGCCACACCCAGGGGGGCGTGCCCTGCTCCAGTCTATCGGCCCACCCCACCCCGGATGGGTGACGCGGCACATCTGTGGATGGCCGGACGCGATGTGGACAACTCGGGCCGAAAGCCGGCAAGTCGGTTGACAGCTACACCTTGAGCGTCGTGACCAGGAGTTTCACCAGCGCTCCCAGGCGCTGCCGGTCCGGTTGCAGCGTGCGCACCCCGGCTTCTTCGAGTGGCGCCGCCGTCACCGGGCCGACGCACGCGCACACCACCGGGCCGCGCAACGCCGTCAGCAGCTCGTCGTAACGGCCGTAGTCCTGGGCCAGGGTCAGGAAGTTCGCCGCCGCGGGGGCGCTGGTGAACGCGATCGCGCCGAGCTCACCGGCGATCGCCGCGTCGATCAGGGCGTGCACCGGGGTGACGTCCGGCGGCGAGTACCAGCGGTACGGCTGGACCGCGACCAGCCGCGCGCCGGCCTGTTCCAGGGCCGACGTGTGCTCCGGCAACGGCGTCCCGTGCAGCTGGACGGCCACGCGCTGGCCCGCCAGCCCCGCCGAAGCGAGGGTCCCGAAGAGTTCCGCGTTGGACTCCGAAGCGGCTGAGAAGGACTCACGCAGGCCGGCGCCGCGAAGCGCGCCCACGGCCTTCGGGCCGCGCGCGTAGATCCGGGACTCCCCCAGCGCCGTCAGCAGCCGGTCGCGCAGGCCCCAGCCGTCGGCCGCGGCCAGCCAGCCGCGAAAGCCCGCGCCGGTCGTGATCGCCGTGAAGCCGACGGGTGAGGCCAGCAGCGCTTCGGTGCCCGCGCGCAGGTCGGGATCGGCGTCGAGGGGGACGATGGTGATCGTGGGCGCGTGGCGGACGTCGGCGCCGTAGCGTTCGAGGGCCTCGATGAAGTCGTCGGCCCGCCGTTCGGCCGTGACGCCGATCGCGATCCCGCTCAGCTCACCCATAGATCGCGCCCATCTCCTCGATCGCCTCCGCCAGCTGCGCCCGCAGGTCCGCGGGCTCGAGGACCTCCAGGTGCGGCCCGAAGCGCAGCAGCTCGCCGATGGCCGGCTCGCCCGGCTCCACCGGCAGCTCCATGGTGAGCCAGCCGTCCGCGGCCGGCTCGTTCGGGCACTCGCGCAGGGCCCGGGCCCCGACGGAGCCCGCGTAGAACGGTACGAGAGCCTGCGCCCGCGGCGACAGCCGCACCACGGCGACACGCGGGTACATCCGCCGTTCGAACTGCTCGGACCACTCCTGCCAGTAGGCCGCGAGGTCGAAGCCGGCCGGCCGCTCGAACTCCTCGCCGAGGTCCGTCAGCTCCTGGATCCGCGAGATCCGGTAGGTCCGGTCGGAGCCGTCGCAGCGGCCGGCGAGGTACCAGTTGCCGGCTTTGAGGATCAGCCCCAGCGGCTCGACGTCCCGCTCGACGATCCGCTGGCCCCAGCGTTCGTAGCGGATCCGGATCCGGTGCGCCGACCACACGGCGTCGGCGACCGCGGACAGCGTCGGCAGGCTTTCGATGCCGCGGTGCCAGCCGGGGACGTCCAGGTAGAAGCGCTCGGCGACGCGCCCGGCGCGGTCGCGCAGCTCCCGCGGCAGCGCGGCGTACAGCTTGAGCTGGGCGGCCGCGAGCACGGTGCCGAGCCCCAGTTCGGCGGCGGCGACGGGCAGCCCGGCCAGCGAGAGCGACTGCGCCTCTTCCTCGGTCATCCCGGTGAGGCGCGTCCGGTAGCCGTCGACCAGGCGGTACCCGCCGGTCCGGCCGCGATCGGCGTACACCGGGACACCGGACGCCGAGAGCGCGTCGATGTCCCGGTAGACCGTGCGGACCGAGACCTCCAGCTCCTCGGCCAGCTCTTCCGCCGTCATCCGGCCGCGGTTCTGCAGCAGGAGGAGGACGGACAGGAGGCGGCTGGCGCGCATGTCACCCAGTATGACCGAAATACCTGACACAAGCTGACAGGTATGACCGTCAGACTGTCTTCCATGAACGCATTCACCATGAAGAACTGGGAAGAGAACGTCGTCAGCGGCTCTGAGAACGGGCCGCGGGTGGCGTACGCGCACGCCTCGATGGCGTACGAGGGTGTCATCGAGGGTGAATCGGTCTGCGACCTGCTGCTCTACTACGCGGGCGAAGGCTACGACAGCGGTTCGACGACGTCGCCGAGCCTCGAGCGCTTCGACGGCAAGGTCGACGGTCGCGAAGGGACGTTCATCGTGCGTCACGAGTTCACGTTCGACGCGAAGGGCATCGCCTCGACGTTCACCGTGGTGCCCGGCTCCGGCACCGGCGCGCTGACCGGGCTCACCGGCTCCGGCACGGTCGGGGGCGCGATGGGCGAGGAGAAAATGGGGTACACCTTCGAGTACACGATCTAGGAGTCGCAGGTGGACCGTCGTCAGGTACTCGCCTACCGCACCGCCGAGCACGGGCTGCACCGTGACGCGAAGGACGTCGCGGAGCTCGCCGTCGTCCGGGCCGGGCTGCAGGACAGCATGCGCGACACCGCGCTGCTGGCCGCCGTCGCCCGGGTGTCCTCCGTGTCGTCCGCGTCCATTCTCGACGACGACCGCCTGGTGCTGGCGTGGACGCTGCGGGGCGCGCCGCACTTCCACCTCCGCGACGACCTCGCCGAGGTGACCCGCGCCCTGGTCCCGCTGGACGACGCGGACGCGCTGGCCCGGATGCTGTGGCAGCGCAAGGAACTGGCGGCGACGGGCCTGGCGGCGGCCGAAGTGGTCTTCACGGCGGCCGCGGCCCTCCGGAAGGTCGTCACGTCGGAGATGACCAAGGGCGCGGTCTCGACGGCGGTGACGAAGCTGGTGCCGCCGGAGTTCTCCCGCTGGTGCCGGGGGTGCGACGCGACGCACATCCACGAGCAGCTGATGCGCATCGCGGCCCCTCTCGGCGGCCTCCGCCTGGTCGCGGGCGCCACCCCGGCAACGCTGGCGCCGCTGGAAGGCCGCGGCCGCATGCGCAAGACTCCGGACCCCACGGCGGCGACGTCGGTGGTCGAGTCGTACCTGCGTCTCAACGGACCGGCGTCCCCGGGCGATGCGGCGGAGTTCGTCGGGACTTCGCGGGCGGTGGTGGACCGGACGTGGCCCGCTGACCTGGCCGAGGTGCGGGTGGAGGGCAAAGCCCGCTACCTGCCCTCTGCGTGTCTGCCGGCGCTGGAAAACCCGCCGGAGCCGGACGTCGTGCGGCTGCTGCCGCCGTGGGACCCGTTCATCCAGGCGCGCGACAAGGCCTTGCTGGTCCCGGACCCGGCGCGACGCAAGGAAGTCTGGAAGATGCTGGGCAACCCGGGCGTACTGCTGGCCGAGGGCGACATCGCGGGCACGTGGCGCACGAAGGCGAGCGGCGCGAAGCTGACGTTCACCCTGACGCCGTTCGACCCCCTCCGACCGGCCTCCCGGGAGGCCGCGGAAGCGGAAGCGGCGCTGGTCGCGACGGCCCGGGGGTTCGCGAAACACGACGTCACCTGGGCGGTCTAGGCGCGTGGCATCCGGGTGAAAGTCGCGTCTCTCCTAACCCTTCCGGCTCCCGCGGGCGTGCAGCCGCCGTCAGGAACCGCGAGACGGGGAGTGAAGTCGATGCGACAGACAGGGATTCGGACCCGGGCGATCGCCGGAGCGGCGGCGGTGGCCGCGACCGCGGCAGGTCTGCTGGCGGGGCCGGTAGCGCAGCCCGCCGCCGCAGCCGGTTCGCCGGAGCTGGCCGCGTCCGCGGCCGCCGCGGCCCGCGCCGCGTACCCCACCAACCACTTCAACGTCCCCTACGGCGCTTCTTACGCCCAAGGCACCTTGACCTGGTACAACCGCTCCGTCGGCGTGACCGGGACACGCAAGGTCCGCAGCGTCTGCCAGCGCTTCTACCTGTACACCTACGACAGCGCCGTACACGAGCTGGACGTCCGGAGCACCAGCCTCCTGTGCCCGACCGCCCAGGCCGCGATCACCCCCTTCTCGGTTCCGGCGGACGTCCCCGGCGGAGCGGCCTTCGTGTCCGCCTGCCTCGCGGACGACCAGCTCCACCCGCTCGGCGACTGCGTCGCGTATGCCCGCTCGGACGCGAGCTGACGTTCGCCCGGCTCGAGAGCGGGCTCGGTCATCTCCGAGCCCGCTCAGGCGTCCACCGCCAGCCGGTAGCCGCGCTTCACCACCGTCTGCACCACTCGCCCGCCACCCAGTGACGTCCGCAGCCGGCCGATCGCCGTCTCCACCGCGTGCTCCTCGCCGCCGCCCGGCAAGGCCGCGATCAGCTCGCGCCGCGACACCACCCGGCCGGGCGACGCCGCCAATGCCCGCAGCAGCGCCATCGGTGCCGGCGCGACCTCGCACCATTCACCGTCCACAATGGCCGCCTCACCGCGGAGTTCCAGGCACCGCCCGCCCGCCCGCAACCGCGGCGAACGCGCCACCAGCGTCTCCGCAAGCGTCCGGGCCAGCGCGCCGATCCGCGCTCGGTGCGGCTGGATCGTCGGGACACCCAACGCAGCCAACGGACCCGCCGTGATCGGGCCGACGCACGCGGCCACCACGGGACCCGAAAGCGCCGAGATCAACCCGGGCAGCCGGCCCGTGCGGCGGGCCAGAGCCAGCAAGGAAGCCACAGCCGGCGCGCTCGTGAACGGCAGCGCGTGGATCGAGCCCTCCAGCACGCCGTCGAGCAGGCGGTCCACCGGGCCCGGGTCGACCGGGCCGACCCAGCGGTACACCGAAATCTCGATGACCTCCGCGCCCGCCTCGCGCAGCGTGTCCACGAAGTACGGCAGCGGCTCGCCGTGCAGCTGGACCGCGATCCGCCTGCCGGAGACGCCGGTGGCCAGCAGGTGCTGCAAGAGTTCCGCGTTGCTCTCCGACGCCGGCGAGTAGTCCTCCGACAGCCCCGCCGCGCGGATCGCCCCCGTCACCTTCGGGCCGCGCGCGAGCAGCATCGACGTCGAAAGGCGCGCGACCAGCTCCTCCCCCAGGCCCCAGCCCTCGGCCGCCTCCAGCCAGCCGCGGAAGCCGATGCCGGTCGTCGCCACCACGGCGTCCACCGGCGAGCCGAGCAGCCGCGCGGTCGCCGCGTGCAGCTCGGTGTCGTCCGTCAGCGGCACGATCCGGATCGCCGGGCCGTACCGGACGCCCGCCCCCTTGCGCACCAGCAGCGCGCCGAGCTCGTCCGCCCGGCGCGCCGCGGTGATGCCGATGACAAAACCGGCCAGCGGGAGCACTTCCGTCACGGCGACTCCACTTCGACCACGCCCTCTCGCACGCGCACCCCGTACACCGGGACCGAGACGCCCTCGGCGTCCAGGCACTGTCCACTGTCGAGCGCGAACCGTTCTTTGTAGACCGGCGACGCGACCACGGGCACCCCGCCGGCGTCCCCGACGATCCCCCGCGAAAGCACCGCCGCGCCACTGCACGGGTCCCAATTGGACAGTGCGTACCACCGCGCACCCGGCAGCCGGAAGATCGCCACCTGGACGCCGTCCAGCAGGGCGGCGACCCCCGAGTACTCCGGCACCGCGTCCACGCCGCACACCGCCGTCCACGTCCGTTCGAGAGACGTCGTCATCGCCGCACCTCCGGGACACCCAGCATGACCGGTACTTTCTGCGCCCGCTCGGACCGGAACGAGATCGCCGGGTCGGGCGTGCCCGGCGCGTTGACGAAGGAGGTGAACCGGGCCAGCTTCGCCGGATCCTCCAGCACACCGCGCCACTCGTCGGCGTAGTTGTCGACGTGCTTGGCCATCGCCGCGTCGAGGTCCTCGCAGATGCCGAGGCTGTCGTCGACGATCACCGCGCGCAGGTGGTCGAGCCCGCCGTCCAGCTCCTCGATCCACGGCGCCGTGCGCTGCAGCCGGTCGGCCGTGCGGACGTAGAACATCAGGAACCGGTCGATCGTCCGAATCAACATCTCTGTGTCCACATCGGACACCAGCAGCTCCGCGTGCCGCGGTGTCGTGCCGCCGTTGCCGCCGACGTAGAGGTTCCAGCCGTTCTCCGTCGCGATGATCCCGAAGTCCTTGCTCCGCGCCTCGGCGCACTCGCGCGCACACCCGGACACCGCCGACTTCAGCTTGTGCGGCGACCGCAGCCCGCGGTACCGCAGCTCCAGCTCGATCGCCAGGCCGACGCTGTCCTGCACGCCGTAGCGGCACCACGTCGTCCCGACGCACGACTTCACCGTGCGCAGCGCCTTGCCGTACGCGTGCCCGGACTCGAACCCGGCGTCGACCAGCCGGCGCCAGATCAGCGGCAGCTGGTCCACCGTGGCGCCGAACAGGTCGATCCGCTGCCCGCCGGTGATCTTGGTGTACAGCCCGAAGTCCTTCGCCACCTGCCCGATCACGATCAGCTTCTCCGGCGTGATCTCGCCGCCGGGGATCCGCGGGACGACCGAGTAGGTGCCGTTGCGCTGGATGTTGGCCAGGAACCGGTCGTTGGTGTCCTGCAACGTCATCCGCTCGCCGCCGAGCACGTGACCGCCGCCCAGCGTGGCCAGGATCGACGCCACCGCGGGCTTGCAGACCGCGCAGCCGGTGCCCGTGCCGTAACGGGCGATGACCTCGCTGAACGTCGGGATCCGGGTGGCCCGGACGATCTCGAACAGTTCCGCCCGCGACTGTCCGAAGTGCTCACACAGGGCTTTCGACTGCTCGACGCCGGCCGCGGTCAGCAGCCTCCCGAGCAGCGGGACGCAGGAGCCGCACGCGGTCCCGGCGCGGGTGCACGCCTTGAGCTCGCCGACGGTGTCGCAGCCGTCCTCGTGGATCGCCCGTGTGAGCGTGCCCTTGGAAACGGCGTTGCACGAACAGATCTGCGCCGCGTCCGGCAGCGCGTCGACGCCGACCGCGGCGCCGCCTCCGGCCGGGGCGAGGATCGCCGAAGGCTCGGCCGGCAGCGGACGGCCGACCAGGGCCCGCAGCGTGTTGTACTCCGCCGCGTCACCCACCAGCACCCCGCCGAGCAGCGTCTTGCCGTCGTCGGTGACCACGAGCTTCTTGTACGTCCCGGCGACCGCGTCGTTGACGGCGACCTCGAGCGCGCCCTCGGTGGCCGCGTGCGCGTCACCGAACGACGCGACGTCGACGCCCATCAGCTTCAGCTTGGTCGACGTGTCCGGCTCCGGGAACGTCCCGGAGCCGCCGGTCAGCTGGGCCGCGACGATCTCGGCCATCGCGTACCCGGGTGCCACGATGCCGTAGACGCGGCCCTCGACCGAGGCGCACTCACCGATCGCGTACACCGCCGGATCACCGGTGCGGCAGGAAGAGTCGACGAGCACGCCGCCGCGCGGGCCGACGTCCAAACCGGACTGCCGCGCGAGGTCGTCCCGCGGCCGCACCCCGGCGGAGAACACGACCAGGTCGACGTCCAGCTCGGTGCCGTTGCCCAGCCGGGCCACCAGCCGCGAGCCGTCGGCCTCGATCGCGTCGGTCGAGGTTCCCGTGTGGACAGTCACATCCAGCCCGGAGATGAGCCGCCGTAGCAGCGAGCCGCCACCCTCGTCCACCTGGAGCGGCATCAGCCGCGGCGCCATTTCGACGACGTGCGGCGAGAGTCCCATGTCCCGCAACGCCTTGGCCGCTTCCAGGCCGAGCAGGCCACCGCCGATGACGACGGCCGCCCGTCGTCCCCGGCCGGGCCGCTCGGCCGCCGCGCGGATCGCGTCGAGGTCCTCGATGGTGCGGTAGACGAAACAGCCGGGCAGGTCGTGCCCGGGCACCGGTGGCACGAACGGCCGCGACCCGGTGGCCAGGACCAGAGCGTCGTACGAGACCGTGGAACCGGACGCGGTGGCGACCGTGCGAGCAGGCCGGTCCACCGACACGGCCAGCTCACCGAGCCGCAAGTCCACATGGGAGTCACCGGCGTAGTCCGAGCCGGGCAGCGCCAGCGACGAGGGATCCCAGCCGTCCACATAGGACGTCAGGGCCACCCGGTCGTACGCCGGGCGCGGCTCCTCGGAGAGCACGACGATCCGCCAGGTTCCGGAGCTGTCGGCGGTGCGCACCGCCTCCACCAGGCGGTGGGCGACCATGCCGTGTCCGGCGACGACCAGGGTGGGCATCTCAGACCTCCGCTCCCGCGAGCGCCAGACCGCGCTCACTCGGCTGTTCGGCGGGCTTGCGCAGGTAGACCGCCCAGGTGACGGCGAAGCACAGCCCGTAGAAGACCAGGAACCCGATGAACGCCGGCACGCCGCTCTTGGTGTCGGCGAACGACTGCCGGAAGGCCAGGTTGATGAACAGCCCGCCTTCCGCGCCGATCGCGCCGGCCAAGCCGATCAACGCGCCGGACAGCCGCCGCGCCTTGAGCAGTTCGGCCGCCTCTTCGGCACCGTTCGCGATCGCCGTGCGGGCTTTCGCGCGGAAGATCGCCGGGATCATCTTGTACGTCGAACCGTTGCCGACGCCGGTGAGGACAAAGAGGACGATGAACGCGACGGTGAAGAGCGTCAGGGACTTCGACGTCGAGGCGAGGATCAGCACGACCGTCGCGAGCGCCATCCCGACGAACGTGGCGAAGGTGACCTTGCCGCCGCCGATCCGGTCGGACAGCCAGCCGCCGGCCGGCCTGGCCAGCGAACCGAGCAGTGGGCCGAGGAACGTCACCGCGGCCGCCTGCAGCGGGGTGCGGCCGAACTGGTTCTGCAGCACGAGCCCGAACGCGAAGCTGTACCCGATGAACGAACCGAACGTGCCGACGTAGAGGAACGACATCACCCAGGTGTGCGGGTCCTTGACGACCTCGCGCATCGCCTTGGTGTCACCGCGCACGGTGGCCAGGTTGTCCATGTAGAAGTACGCGCACACGGCGGCGACCACGATCAGCGGGATGTAGACGTACAGCACGATCCGCGGCGCGGTCGCGCCCGCCGTGCCGATCACGAGCAGCCCGACCAGCTGGATCGCCGCGACGCCGAGGTTGCCGCCACCCGCGTTGAGGCCGAGTGCCCAGCCCTTGTGCTTCTCCGGGTAGAACGTGTTGATGTTCGTCATCGACGACGCGAAGTTGCCGCCGCCGACCCCGCCGAGGGCCGCGACCAGCAGGAACGTGCCGAGCGACGTGCCGGGGTGCAGCACGATCGCGGCCAGGATCGTCGGGATCAGCAGCAGGAGAGCGCTGACGACCGTCCAGTTGCGACCGCCGAACTTCGCCACGGCGAACGTGTACGGCAGCCGCATCAGGCCGCCGATCAACGTCGGCGTCGAGACGAGCAGGAACTTGTCGGCGGCGGAGAACCCGTAGTCCTTGCCCATGAACAGGACGATGACCGACCACAGTGTCCAGATGGAGAAGCCGATGTGCTCGGCGAAGACGGAGAACCAGAGGTTGCGGCGGGCGACCTTCTTGCCGGTCTCCTCCCAGAACACCTCGTTCTCCGGCTCCCAGTGCTCGATCCAGTGCTTTCCTTGGTGCGCCACGGCGTTCTCCTTCGTGCGGGTCGAGTTGCTCATTGCGCGGCCAGCCAATTCGCGACGGCGCCGACGGTGTCGGCGCACCCGCCGCAGCCCGTGGTGGCCCGCGTGGCCCGCGCCAGTGCGGGAGTATCGGTGGCCCCGGCTTTCCAGGCGTCGATCAGCCGGGCCTTGGTGACGTTGTTGCAGCGGCAGATCACCGCGGTCGCCGGCAGGTCGGCCGGACTGGCCGCGGGGGTGGCACCGGCCGGCAGCGCCCGGCCGAGGAGCACCGCGAGCCGGTCTTCCGGCAACGGCGTCCCGCGGTCGTGGTACTGGGTGATCGACGCGGCCGCGTCGGGCAAGCCCAGCAGGATCGCCCCGGTGACGCGGTTTTCGCGGACGACGAGCTTGCCGTAGCGACCGCCGGCCGGGTCGGTGAACGTCAGCACCTCCGCGTCGTCGTCGGTGGCCTCGACCTGCGTCTCCCCCAACGCGGCGAGGTCGATGCCGCGGGCCTTGAGCCGGGTGACCGCGGTCGTGCCGCGGTAGCGCGCGGCGGCGTTCGTGCCGGTCAGGACGTCGGCCAGCACCTCGGCCTGCTCCCACGCGGGCTGGACCAGCCCGGCCGGGGCGCCGGGGTGACGAGCGCAGTCGCCGAGCGCGTGGATCCGGCCGTCGCTGCTGCGCAGCACGTCGTCCACCAGGATCCCGCGGTCGACGTCGAGCCCGGCGTCCTCGGCGAGGCTCGTCTCGGCCCGGACGCCAGCGGCGACCACGACCAGGTCGGCCGGGACGAAACTGCCGTCGTCGAGCTTGAGGCCGTCGCCAGGCAGGTAGCGGGCGGCGGTGGCACCGAACCGGAAGGTGACGCCCATCGCGGTCAGCTGCCGGGCCAGCACGTGCCCGGCGGCCGGGTCGAGCTGGCGCTCCATGACGTGGCCGTTCGGGTGCACGACGGTCACCTGGTTGCCGCGCCCGGCCAGGCCGCGGGCGGCTTCGAGCCCGAGCAGCCCGCCGCCGAGCACCGCGACCGGCGCGCCGAAGCGGGCGGCGTCGAGGATCCTGGCGCAGTCGTCGAGCGTCCTGAAGGTGACAACACCGGGTCCGAGGCCTTCGACCGGCGGGATCCACGGGTTGGCGCCGGTGGCGAGCACCAGGGCGTCGTAGTACACAGTGGATCCGTCACCGAGTTCGACGCAGCGCTTCCCGCGGTCGATCCGCACGGCTTCCGTGCCGAGGCGGAGGTCGACGTTCGCGCGCACAGCCCACTCGTCGTCGTGCAGCCGGACGCTCGCCGGGCTCATCCCGCCCGCGACGACGGCCGAGAGCAGCACCCGGTTGTAGGCCGCGTGCTTTTCGGCGCCGAGCACGGTCAGCCGGACACGCTCGGCGGCCGGGTCGCGGCGGCGGATCTCGTCGGCCAGCCGGGCCCCGGCCATGCCGTACCCGACGATCACGACGTCCCGGGCGCTCATGCCACACCGTCCACAGCGGACAGGGCGACGGCGCACACCTTGAACTCCGGCATCCGGCTGACCGGGTCGAGCGCCGGGTTGGTGAACAGGTTCGCGCGCTGCGCGCCGGGGAAGTGGAACGGCACGAAGACCAGGTCAGGCCGCAGCGTCTGCGCGAACCGCACCTTCGCCGTCATCTCGCCGCGACGGGAGCGGATCCGCGCGTGGTCGCCTTCTTCGAGCCCGGCGCGCTTGGCGGTGTCCGGGTGCACCTCGACGAACGCCTCCGGCACGACGTCGTTCAGCTCACCGATCAAGCGGGTCTGCGCGCCCGACTGGTAGTGCTGCAGCACGCGGCCGGTGGTGGCCTGCAGCGGGAACTCGTCGTCGGGCAGTTCGGCCGGGCCGGTGTGCTCGACCGGCACGAACCGCGCGCGGCCGTCCGGGTGGGCGAAGGCGTCGAGGAACATCCGCGGCGTGCCGGGGTGGTCGTCGGCCGGCACCGGCCAGTGCAGCGCCTCGCCGGCGCGCAGCCGGTCGTAGCTGACACCCGAGTAGTCGGCGATGCCGCCCTTGGAGGCGATCCGCAGCTCCTCGAACACCGTCTCGGCCTCGGCCGGGAAACGCTCTTCGGGTTGGCCGAGCCGGCGGGCGAGTCCGTTGAGGACGTCCAAATCGGACCGCACACCCGGCGTTGGATCGATGGCCCTGCGTCGCAGCAGGATCCGGCCCTCCAAGTTGGTGAGGGTGCCGTCTTCTTCGGCCCATTGGGTGACCGGGAGGACGACGTCGGCGAGCGCCGCCGTCTCGGACAGCACGAAGTCCGCGACCACCAGGAGGTCCAGGGCGGACAGTCGATCTTGGACCCGCTGGGAGCGCGGCGCCGAGACGACGACGTTGCTGCCGAACACCATCAGTGCCTTCGGCCCGCCCTCCTGACCGAGCGCTTCGAGCAGTTCGGACGCCGAACGCCCGGGTCCGGGCAGCGAGTCGGCGTCGACGCCCCACACTCCGGCGACGTACTCGCGGGCGGCCGGGTCGTCGAGCTTGCGGTAGCCGGGCAGCTGGTCGGCTTTCTGGCCGTGCTCGCGGCCGCCCTGGCCGTTGCCCTGGCCGGTGAGACAGCCGAAGCCGGAACCTTTCCGGCCCGGCAGGCCCAGCGAGAGGGCGAGGTTGATCCAGCCGCCGACGGTCGCGGTGCCCGTGGCGTGCTGCTCGGTGCCGCGGGCGGTGAGGATGTAGGCGTTGCGCGCGTTGGCGAGCTTCGCGGCGGCCAGCCGCATGTCGGCGGCCGGAACGCCGGTGACCTGCTCGGCGCGTTCCGGCCACCAGGACGCGGCGATCCGCCACATCTGCGCGAAGCCGGTCGTCCTCTCGTCCACATAGGAATGGTTCAGGTGCCCGTCGGCGACGACGGCGTGCAGGATGCCCAGCGCCAGCGCGAGATCGGTGCCGGGCGCGGGAGCGAGGTGCAAGCCGGCGAGCTCGGCGGTCGGCGTCCGCCGCGGGTCGACTACGATCACGTCGGCACCGCGCAGGTGCTGGGTGAACGGCGGCATCGTCTCGGCCGGGTTCGCCCCGGCGAGCAGCACGACGTCGGCGCCGGCCAGATCGGTGACGGGGAACGGCATCCCGCGGTCGGCGCCGAAGGCCTTGATCCCCGCGGCGGCGGCCGAGGACATGCAGAACCGGCCGTTGTAGTCGATCTGCGAGGTGCCGAGCGCGACGCGGGCGAACTTGCCGAGCAGGTAGGCCTTTTCGTTGGTCAGCCCACCGCCGCCGAAGACCGCGACGGCGTCCGGGCCGTGTGCTTCCCGGAGTTCCCCCAGCTTCCGCGCGACGAAGTCGAGAGCGAAGTCCCAGCCGACCGGCTCGAGCACGCCGTCGACACGGACCATCGGACTGGTCAGCCGCCTCGGCGACGTCAGGAGTTCGCCGGCCGTCCAGCCCTTCTGGCACAGGCCGCCGGCGTTGACCGGGAAGTCCCGCGGCGTGACGCGGACGCCCTCGAGGCGCATGCCGCACTGCAGCGCGCAGTACGGGCAGTGCGTGTCGACCTGCGGCACGTGCACCTCCGGCGTCGTTCGGGATGACCCGACGCTAAGGAGGCCGTGTTACTCGGAATCGACCGAATGTTTCCGGCAGTTGACATTGCGGCGCGACTCACGCGCCCCCGGCGGTGAGGTGCGTGACCGGCGCCACTCCGGGCGTGCGGTGTTCAGCGCCTGCCCCAGCCGTCCTGTTCGAGGAAGCGCCGCTCGAACCACCACGGCGACCGGCTGAGCGGATCGGGCGGCGCGCGGCGCGCGAACCGGCGGTCCGCGCGGGAGAGCACCGCCCTCACCAGCGCGCGCTCCCGGCGTGGCAGCTTCTGGAGAAGCCCGGCCAGGTCCCGCCGCGCGCCCACCGGGTCGCACTCCGAGCAGGGGCACACGTCCGACACCGACAGCACGTCCGGCGAGCGGGTGCCACGATCCCAGGCGAGCAGTAGTTCGGCGGTGCTACCCGGGCCGAACCCGGCGTCCACCTCGGCGAACGCGAGCTCACGCGCGGCGCGGCGGGAAAGGTGCGGAACCCGGATCGGCGGCGTGGCCGCCTCGATGCGATGAGCCCGGCGCAGGCTCGAAGGCCGGCTACGCGGCATGGCCCTTTCGAAGAGCGATCATGCGTCCAGGTTAGAGCACGCCGCTGACCTCGCGGGCCGCCACGCGAAGGCCGTCCAACGCCGCCCGCGTCGACCTCGGGTTCAACGCGTTCGCCGCCAGGCGGAACAGCACCGCGCGCAGCAGCAGCTGCGGCCACTCCGGCAGGTGGGCCCAGCGTTCGACCAGCTCGCGGGTCGCGCCGCCCCAGGCCAGCGCGTCGACCGCGACGATCGCGGCGCCGTACTCGCCCGGGCGGTAGTACGGGACGAAGTCGACCAAGCCCGGTGTCGCGTCGCCGTCGAAGAGCAGGCCCGCCAGCAGCTCGCCGTGCGCGACCTGGGACGGCAGCTTGATCGGCCGGCGCGCACCGGCCAGGACCTCGAACCAGCGGCCGCCCTTGGTCTCGTCCAGGGGAACCTCGAGCTCTTCCCAGGCGACCCGGTCGGCGACGGCGTCGACGTCCTTGCGGGCGGCGATGAAGTCCGGCCGCGGCAGCCCGACGGTCGCCCGGTGCAGCTTCACCGCGGCCAGCACCGACGCGTCACCGCGGTGCTCGGCCGAGCCGGCGACGAACCGCGACGCCGTCCAGCCGCCGACGATCCACCGGCCGTCGGTGGACCGCACCGGCTTCGCGACCCGCAGGCCCGGCTCGTCGACGTAGTCGAGCGCGCGGGCGGTCCACAGGGTCCGGGCCTTGTCGGTGACCGGTTTGAGCACCAGATCGCCGCAGCGCCACGCCGCCGAGTCCGGCATCGGTTCGCCGCCGTCGGCAAGCCCGCCGAAGGCCGAGCAGACGTGTCCGGGAGGGCGTTCGAGGGTTGACCGCACAAGTTCCGACGGTACCCGGCCGGGTGGTCCACGATCGAGAAGACGCGCTGGTCACACACCGTTTTGAGAGCACGGTGAGAACCGGGCCGAAACGCCGTGAAGGCCACCTTGAGGGACTCTGAGTCCCTCAAGGTGGCCTTCACGGACAACCACTGTCAGTAGGTCGGCAGGCTCGGGTCGATCTGCTTGGCCCAGGCCAGCACGCCGCCGCCGAGGTGCGTCGCGTCCTTGAAGCCGGCCGCGTGCAGGGCCGCCAGGGCCTCCGCCGAGCGGGCGCCCGACTTGCAGTGCAGGACGATCGGCTTGTCCTGCGGCAGCTCGGCCAGCGCCTCGCCCGAGAGGATGCGGTCCTTCGGGATCAGCGTCGCGCCCTTGATGTTGACGATCTCGTACTCGTGCGGCTCGCGGACGTCGATCAGGGCGAAGTTCTCGCCGCTGTCGAACTTGGCCTTGAGCTCCGCCGGCGTGATGGTGCTGCCGGACGCCGCCGACGCGGCCTCGTCCGACACCACGCCGCAGAACGCCTCGTAGTCGATCAGCTCGGTGATCTTCGGGGTCTCCGGGTCCTTGCGGATCTTGACCTCGCGGTACTTCATCTCCAGCGCGTCGTAGCTGATGAGCCGCCCGAGCAGCGGCTCGCCGATGCCGGTGATGAGCTTGATCGCCTCGGTCACCATGATCGAGCCGATGGACGCGCACAGCACGCCCAGCACGCCACCCTCGGCGCACGACGGGACCATGCCCGGGGGCGGCGGCTCCGGGTAGAGGTCGCGGTAGTTGAGGCCCCTGCCGTTCGGCGCGTCCTCCCAGAACACGCTGACCTGGCCCTCGAACCGGAAGATCGAGCCCCAGACGTACGGCTTGCCCAGCAGCACCGCGGCGTCGTTCACCAGGTAGCGCGTGGCGAAGTTGTCCGTGCCGTCGACGATCAGGTCGTACTGCTCGAAGATCTCCAGCGCGTTCGACGAGTCCAGCCGCTCGGTGTGCAGGTACACCCGGACCAGCGGGTTGATCTCGGCGATCGACTCCTGGGCGGACGCGGCCTTGAGCTTGCCGACGTCGGACTGGCCGTGGATGACCTGGCGCTGCAGGTTCGACTCGTCGACGACGTCGAAGTCGACGATGCCGAGCGAGCCGACGCCGGCCGCGGCCAGGTACAGCAGCGCCGGGCTGCCGAGGCCGCCGGCGCCGATGACCAGGACCTTCGCGTTCTTCAGCCGCTTCTGCCCGGTCACCCCGACGTCCGGGATGATCAGGTGACGGCTGTAACGAGCCACCTCTTCCTTGGTGAGCTCGGCAGCCGGCTCGACGAGCGGCGGCAGTGCTGACATCGGGTCCTCCATCTCGCGCGGATCGCGTCCATCCCACTATGCACAACGCGCGCGGGCAAACAGACCTTCCCAGGTCCGGATCGTGGGACGGCTACCGCGGCGTTCACGGGTTCCGGGTGGCGGAGCCCCCGGCCCGGGGCGAGGCCCCGGATGTCACGGCGTGGGGTTCGGCCAGGAGTTGGTCTTGCAGATCAGACCGTCCTTGGCGACCTTGCCCTTGTCGCCGCCGGGGATGTCGTTGAGCATCGAGACGTAGTCGTCGTTGACGCCGAAGGACTGCTGCATCATCACCGGCGCGGGCTGGTTGTTGCCGCCGCAGCCGACGTGCTGGTTGCCCAGGGCGTGCCCGACCTCGTGGTTGATGGCGTATTGCCGGTAGCCGGTCATGTCGGCGCCGTAGGCCTTCGCGCCGCGCACCCAGCGGGCCAGGTTGATCAGGACGCGGCCCATGCTCTTGCGGTAGCAGGACGCCTCGAACTTGATCTGGAACCCGCAGGCGTCCGCCCGGTGCGTCGTCTCCGGCGTGGTGAGGCTCACCTTGAACGACGGGTTCGGGAAGTTCGCGTCCACCCGCTGGAAGGCGACCTTGCCGTCCCACGTCCAGCTCTTGGGATCCGACAGCGTGCCCTGGACCGCCGTGGCGAAGGCGTCGTCACCGGCGTAGCTGGCCGGGTCGATGCCGTCCTCGACGTCGACGGTGTAGGTGTACAGCTTCCCGGAGCCGACCTTCGGGCCGCTGCCGGGCACGGTGTGCCACGCGCCCGCGCCGGCCTGGGTGAAGGGGCTGCCCTCGGGGAGGTCCGCGGTCGGCACCTTGAGGTCGACCGGCGTCGCCGGGTTCTCCGGGATGCCCTGCCCGTCGGCGCCGTCGATGGAGCCACCGGACGTGTCGCCGCCCGCCGACTCGATCCCGGAACCGGCGCCCTGCTCGGCGATCGGCTCGGCCGGGCTGTTCGCGGTGTTGACGACGACGAGCACGGTCAGCACGACGAGGATCGGCAGCGCGTAGACGCGCCAGCCGTAGGTCTTGGTGAGCTTGGCGAAGGCGGTCTTCGGGGGCTCTTCGGCCTGCTTGGCCTCCCGCGCCTCCACGTGCGGCTTCCAGGAAGCGCTCAGCGGCTCGGCGGAGGTCCGGCGCCCGCCCGGGCGGTAGCGGTCCTCGCTGACGCGCTGGGCCGGCGCCTTCGACGGGCGGTACTGCCCGGTGCGCGGCGGCTCTTCGGGCTCCGGGGCGCCTTGCGCGGGCCGGCGGGCCGACGCGCGGTGGGGAGCCCGCCGATCATCACCTCGCGCGTCCTGCTTCACCCGGTCCACCGCACCAGGGTGCCACAGCGCCGAAGCGGCGCCCTCGGCGACTGGCGGATCACGCAGCGATCAGTTGTCGCCCGATCGGGCTACCAATTTCCGGCTTCGACGTGCTCCCACATGCCGAGGACCGCCTTCGCGACGACGATCGGACGCTCCATCTGCGCCACGTGGCCGGTGCGCGGGAGCACCAGCAACCGGGCCCGCGGGATCGCGCGGGCGGTGCGCATGGCGCGTCGCACCGAGATGACGCGGTCCTCGCGACCCCAGACGACCAGCGTCGGCACCTTCACCAACGGCGCGAGCGCCCACAGGGACGCCTTCCCGACCGCCGACCAGGCCCGGAAGATGCCGAACGTGCTGCGCGCCATCGCCGGCGCGGCCCAGGCGAAGGCCGCGCGGGCGCCGTGCTCCTCGGTCAGCTCGTCGAGCCGGCTCTCCGGGAACCTCGACGGGTCCGCGAAGCACAGCTTGATGACCTGCGCGGCGCGTTCCCGCGGGCCGAGCGCGGCGAGCTGGGCGCGCGCCCGCGCGCCGACCAGCGGCAGGTACGCGAACGCCATCCGCGGGTCCGACAGCCGCCGCGGGTCGGGGCGCCGGTCGGGCATCGCGGGCGAGATGAGCGTCAGCGTCTTGACGAGCTCCGGGTGCCGCGCGGCCACGATCAGCGCGATGGCGCCGCCCATCGAGTTGCCGAGCAGGTGGACCGGCGCGCCGACGTCGCGGATGTGCCGCGCGACGACCTCGGCGTGCGCTTCGAGGCTGAAGTCGAACCCGGCCTCGGGCTCGGAGGAACCGAAGCCCGGCAGATCCGGCGCGGTGCCCCCGGCGACCGGGGCGAGCAGTGCCGCCAGGTCGGTCCAGTTCGTCGACGAACCGCCGAGGCCGTGGAGGTAGACGGCCGGCACGCCGTCCGGGCCCGGCGTGCGGCGCACCTGGAGGCGGGCGGTGCCGACCTCTTCGAACGTCGCCGGCCAGGGCGGCAGCACCGGTTCGAGCGACGGCAAAGCCCTGGTGGAGAGGGGCACGTGGGTCACCGGCGGCCGGGCCGCGCCGACGTCTCCCGGGCCGTGGGCGGAGGTCTTCACGGCTCCAGGATGCCCGACACTTGGCACAGCACGCGTACCGGCGAGTAATCTTCAGGTCGACTTCACGCGGTGGCGACCCCGCCCGTCGAAGGTGGCGAAGACGGGAGGAAGAGCATGACGGAGATGACGCGGTTGCAGCAACGAGGGGTGCGCTTGCCCCGGACCGAGCGCCGGGCCCAGCTCCTCGCCGCGGCGCAGCGGGTCTTCGCCGAGAACGGCTACCACGCCGCCGCCATGGACGAGATCGCCGAGGTCGCGGGCGTCAGCAAGCCGGTGCTCTACCAGCACTTCCCCGGCAAGCTCGACCTGTACATCGCGCTGCTCGAAAGCCATGTCGACGAGCTGGTCAGGCGCGTGCAGGCGGCGCTGGACTCGACGACGGAGAACAAGCAGCGCGTCCCGGCCACGGTCGGCGCGTTCTTCGACTTCGTGAGCAGCGACGCGGGCGCGTTCCGCATGGTGTTCGAGTCCGACCTGCGCGGCGAGCCGGCGGTCCAGGAAGCGGTGGACCGCGCGACGTCGGCGAGCGTGGACGCGATCACGGACACGATCACGGCGGACGCCGGCCTCGACGAGGACAAGGCGCGGCTGCTGGCGGTCGGGCTGGTCGGGATGAGCCAGGTCAGCGCCCGGTTCTGGCTGCAGCACCACCAGTCGATGAGCCAGGAGGAGGCGGTCGCCCTGACGGCCAACCTCGCCTGGCGAGGCATCGGCGGCGGCTTCCCGCTCAAAGACTCCTGAAGACTCATCTTTCCTAGGGAAAGTTCCGTTTTCGACCCCCGAAAGCGGAACTTTCCCTAGGAAAGATGCATTGTTTACCGTGTGTCAACGAGGGACGGCCGTGCGGACCAGGGCCGAGATGCGGCGGGCCACTTCGTAGGGGCGTTCCTGCGGCAGCATGTGGCCGGCTCCCGGGTAGCGGACGAACTCCGCGTGCGGCAGCTCGTCGGCGATCACCTTCGCGTGCGCCAGCGGGCACAGCCGGTCCTTCTCCCCCGCCAGCACCACCGACGGGACGTCGCAGAGCGCGCCCAGGCCGCCGACGCCGCGGTGGGACGCGATCGCTTCCAGGAACAGCCCGGCGCTCGCCGGGTGGGCGCACAGCAGCTGCTCGACGACGCTGTCCACCTGCGCGCGGCCCGGCCGGTCGCCGAAGACCAAGCGACGCGAGCCGGACCGGACCATCCCCGGCCGCAGGCGCAGCGTGTCCGACCGCAAGCCGGCCAGCAGGCGGGCCAGCCGCGGCTCGAAGCGCGTGACGCCCCGGCCGACCAGGCCCGGGAACCCGAGCGTCAGCCGGTCCATGTCCCCCGACGACGTCGCCACGAACGCCGCCCCCGCGAGCCGCGACGCGACCAGCGCGGGGTGCCGTTCGGCGAGCACCATCAGCGTCATGCCGCCCATCGAGTGCCCGGCGAGCACGAGCGGGCCGTCCGGGACGCGGTCGGCGATCACCTCGGCGAGGTCGTCGGCGAGCCGGGCGATCGACGCCGAGCCCGGGCGCGCGTGGGCCGAACCGCCGTGGCCGCGCAGGTCGTAACGCAGCACGCGCACGCCGGGGTCGAGGTACGGCAGCACGAAGTCCCACGTCCGGTGGTCCTGCGTCCAGCCGTGCACCAGCACCAGCGTCACGGCTGAGTCGGCGGGCCCGGACAGCTCGACGTGCAGCGCGGCGCCGTCACTCGCGACGAACCGGTGCCCGAGCGACGGGTTCCGGAGCCGCGACGCGGTGGTCACCGGCCCGCCGGCAGCAGGAAGGACTTGCGCCAGAAGTACTTGCCGGGCAAGCCGACCAGGCCCGACTCCTCGAGGAACGGCATGATCTTCTCGCCGGCCCAGGCGATCGTGCCCTGCCAGTGCGGGTTGTTCAGCGCCGCTTCGACGCCGTCGCGCGGCCGGATGCCGACCGCCTTGTAGACGTTCGGGTTGATGAACGCCCGCGTCACGAAGTACGAGATGAGCGCGATGATGAACTGCTGGTAGCCGATCTCGGCCTTCGACAGCTTCGCCATGCCGCGGGTGACCTCTTCGCGGGCGAAGGTGACGTGCCGCGCCTCCTCCAGCACGTGGATCCGGTTGACCATCCGGACCAGCGGCTGGATGCCGTCGTCGTTCATCTGCTCGCGCTGCAGCCGGTCGAGCACCTCCTCGGCGACCAGGATCGCGCCGTAGCGCGCCGGGCCGTAGGAGATCGTCGGCATCAGCTTCGCGAGCTTCCGCAGCCACGGCACCGGGCCGTAGGCGGGGCAGCCGATCCGCGACGCCATCCGCGCGAACATCGTCGAGTGCCGGCATTCGTCGGCGATCTCGGTGAGCGCGAACTGCGCGTGCGCGGACGTCGGGTCCTGCTCGTAGACCTCCTTGAGCAGCATCTGCATCAGGAGGATTTCGAACCACAGCCCGGTGGTGGCGACGCTGGCGACCTCGTGCTTGCCGAGCTCGATGCGCTGCTCCGGCGTCAGTTTGTCCCAGAGTTCGGTGCCGTAGAGCGAGGAGCGCTCGTCCGGGATGAACCGCTTGCCCTCGACCAGCGGCGCGGTCCAGTCGATGTCGACGTCGGGGTCGTAGAACTTGTTCGCCGACGACTTGAGCAGCCGCTCCGCGGTCTTGTCGCGATCCGGTTCCTTCAGCGTCCGCGTCATTGCCGACAACCCCTTCCGAAACATGTAACTTGAGGTAACAGTTACCTCTGGTAGCATCCCTCTCGTGATCGAACGTGTCAAGCGCTCCGGCAAGTCGTCCAAGCCTTCGTCGCGCGACGAGGAGGCGACCGGTGACGCCCGCCGGGACCGCTGGCGCAAGCACCGGATCGCGCGGCGCAAGGAGTTCGTCGAAGCCGCGTTGCGCGCGCTCGACACGCACGGCCCGGACCTCGGCATGGAGGACGTCGCCGCCGAAGCCGGCGTCACGAAACCCGTGCTGTACCGGCACTTCGACGACAAGGCCGACCTCTACGTCGCCCTCGGGCAGCGCGGCACGGAGATCCTCTTCGAGCGGCTGATCCCGGCGATCAACGCCGAGCTCGCGCCGGTGCCGCGGATCCGGATGGCCCTCGACGCGTTCTTCACCGTGATCGAGGAGCACCCGAACCTGTACCGGCTGCTCGCGCACGGACGTCCGGAGAAGCCGGTCAGCTCCGACGTCGTGGCCGAGGACAAGGAACTGATCGCGACGGCGCTGACCGCGCTGCTCGGCGACTACATGCGGATGTTCAACATGGACTCCGGCGCGGCCGAGCCGTGGGCGCACGGCATCGTCGGCATGGTCCAGAACACCGGCGAGTGGTGGCTGGACCGCCGCTCGATGGGCCGCGACGCGGTCGTCGAGTACCTGACCCAGATCATCTGGGCGGCCATCGACGGGCTGAGCCGCCAGCACGGCGTCGTCATCGACCCGAACCAGCCGCTGGAAGCGAACAAGGTGGTCCAGCTGGGCCGCGCCGACCCCGTGGAGGAAACCTCATGAGCGACCACGACGAAGACGGCTACAGCGGCGAAGCGACCCTGGTGGTCGACGGCGTTTCGCTGACGGCCCAGGTGGAACTGCGCGGGTACTTCCAGCCGATCGACGGCTTCTACCGCTGGTACGGCCGGGTGGCGGTGCACGAAGAGCTGTCTCGCCTCGCCGGCGGCAAGAAGAAGGCCGTCGAGATCCACGCGGGCGAGCATTCGGCGACGGGCGAGCTGTCGGACCCGGACCCGTGGGGCCGCTACCGGATCACGGGCACGAGCACGCCGCCGTTCCACGTGCCGACGACGCTGGAAGAACTCAACGCCTGAGCTCGCCCAGAAGTCCGTGAAGGCCCCCTTCCGGGACTCTAAGTCCCTCAAGGAGGCCTTCACGGACTTTCGCTCCACCCACGGCGACGCTCGCCCGGAAGCGCCGCCGCGGGTGGAGCGGCAGGAACCGGCTCGGCCACCCGCGCGGTGGCCGTGCCGGTACGGCTCAGGGGGTGCGGGGGCCCGGCAGCTCGCGGCCCGGGAGCCAGCCGTTCGCGATGTCCGTGGCGCGCCAGCCCCGGACGCTCAGCCGGACCGCCACCACCGGCGCGTCCAGGAACGGCGCCGCCTCCGGGACCTTCGCCACCAGCGTCTCCCGCACCTGCGTGTCGTCCTCGCCGCCGACGACCTCGGCCAGCGCCTGGGCCTGCAGGAACGGCTGCATCGGCGAGCCGGTCGACACGACCAGCGAGACCACCGGGTTCTCGCGGATCGCGGCGAGCGTCCGGCCGCGGCGTTCCAGCACCAGGTTCAGCGTGAACGGGCCGTCCTCGGCGAAGTAGACGCCGCCGACCCACGGCCCGTCGCTGCCCGAGGTGGCGAGGAACAGCGACTTGTGCGTCGCCAGGGTGCTCCGCACGAGGTCCGCCACGGCGGTCGTCGTGGGCTCGGCTGTGGTCATCGACTTGCTCCGGTGGGGGTGTCGGTCCGGGCCCCGTGGCGCCGGATCGCCGACGAAGTTAAGCGCCGAAACCCCGACACACCAAGCAAAGCGCACCGATCCGGTGAACCTAGCGACCGGCCGGGAGGTACGCGTCGGGCAGCCGGTCCGGCCACCGCGACAGCCGTGCCATCGCCCATTCGAGCGGGCCGCGCCCGATCCGGCGACGCCAGGCCACCGAGGTGATGAGCGCGACCGCCGAGAAGGCCACGAAATGGGTGAGGGCGAACACGTCCGGGCCGTCGTCGGCGCTGTCCCAGATGAGCCAGATCGCCACGAAGTGCAGCGCGTACGCGGAAAGCGCGCGGCCGCCGAGATCGGCCAGCGGACGCAGGAGCCGCTCGAAGCGCGGTTCGAGCAGCAGGCAGCCGCCGATCACCGACGCCGCGAGGCCGATCGACACCAGCAGGTCGAACGGCGTGCACGACGCGCCGCTCGGCAGGAGCTCCCAGGCCCACGTCGTGGTCGGCGGGGTGCCGTGGATCCAGGACTCGTCGAGGTGCAGCAGCGTCTCCGGGCTCATGCCGTAGCTCGCCGCCGCCGGTTCCAGGGCCCGGTGGACGGCGTCGAGGCCGCCGAAGACGCGCGTCGCGACCCACGAGACGGCGTACGCGCCCGCAGCCAGCGCCGCGCCGCCGAAGCACAGCCGGCGAGCGATCGCCGGGGAGCGCAGGTCGAGGCGTCCGATCGCCATCCCGGCGAAGAGGTACGCCATGAGCGTGACCGCCGGGAACGTCCCGGTCAGCAGCAGCACGCCGGCCGCGCGCCCGAGGCCGTGCCAGGTCGCGAAGTCGCCCCACGCGACGTCCGGCGCCTCGAAGACCAGGTCGCGCGGCGCGAAGGCGGAGCGGAGCGCGAAGGACACCAGCGGCATCACCACGGCCGTGACCAGGGCGGCGACGGCGAGCGTGCGCGCCCGGCAGCGCAGCCACGGGATCGCGAGCAGGAAACAGGCGCCGTAGTAGGCGAGGATGACCATGTAGCCGGTGCCCAGCCCGCTCAGCAGGAGCCCCAGCGCGACCAGCAGCGGGGCCCGGGTCGCCAGCCGGAGCGCGACGCGTGTGCGAGCCCGGCCCTGTCTGGGCCGCCGCCCGCCGGACATCAGCGCGATCGAGACCCCGGCGAGCACCGCGAAGAGCGCGGCGGAATGGCCTTCGAAGGGCTTGAACCAGACGGCCCTGCCGCCGTCGAGCGGGTTGGGCCCGAGATGCACCGCGTACATCCCGAGCACCGCGAGCCCGCGGGCCACATCGATCCCGGTCAGCCGGACGGCCGGTCCGCTCCGGGGAGCGGGACCGGCCGCGGGCTGGTGTTCGCGGCTCCGTACCGGAGCCGTTGGTACCGCGAAGACGCCGTCCACCTCATCTCTCGTTCACCCCGTCGAATCCCTGCCGGAGCAGGGTGACGGTCGGGGCTGAGAGCGAGCTGAGACCTGGCGGTTACCGCGGTGTGATGTCAGTCGCCGACGCCGAAGCCGACCTTTCGGGTGTCGGACGGCGCGATCTCGACGTAGGCGATGCGATCGGAGGGCACGATGTACTTCCGGCCCTTCTCGTCGCTGAGGCGGAAGAGCCCGTCACCGGCCGTCAGGGCTTCGGCGACCAGCTTCTCCACCTCGTCGGGAGACTGGCCACTGGACACCACCAGCTCGCGCGGGGTGTCCTTGATGCCGATCTTGACCTCCACGTGGGACCTCCGCTGGAAATTCGAAAGGGATGTGCTCGGCAAGGCTAACCGAACCGGGTCGTTGCGGTGCCGCATGTCCGCGCCCGGCCACGTCGTCGTGTCCTGGTACTCCATCGGGGTCAGCCCAGGCCGAGGGCCTGCATGCGCTTCGTGTGCCCCTGTTGCAACCGTCGGAAGAGCGCCGCAATTCCGGAGAGGTCGCCCGAACCGCCGATGATGAGCTCGGCCAGGCCGTCTCGTTCGGCGACGACGTACTGGGCCTGCGTGAGCGCTTCGCCGAGCAGGCGGCGCCCCCACAGGGCGAGCTTGTCGCGGGTCTTGGGGTCGGCTTCGATCCCGGCCGCCACCTCGCGCTCGGCGAAAGCGGAGTGTCCGGTGTCGGCCAGCACGGTGAGCACCAGGTCCTTGGTCTCGGGGTCCAGCCAGCTGGCCATCTCCCGGTAGAGATCGGCGGCGAGGCCGTCGCCGACGTAGGCTTTGACGAGCGACTCCAGCCACGACTTCGGCGGGGTCGAGGCGTGCCAGTCGTCGATGTGCTTCGGGAACGGCGCCATCGCGTCCTCGATCGCCACGCCGTGCGCGGCCAGGTGCGCGGACAGCAGGCCGTAGTGACCGATCTCGGCGGCCGCCATGGCCGCCAGCGCGGCCCGCCCGGCCAGCGTGGGCGCGCTGCGCGCGTCTTCCGCCAACCGGTCGAAGGCGGACAGCTCGAGGTAGGCGATCACACCCAGAAGGTCGACGACGCCTTCGGTGATCTCTTTCGGGTCGGTCACGGCAGCAGGGTATCGCCGAAGCACCCGGGCGTGTCGGGACGAGACCGATCCCACTGCCTCCGGCGTGCCGGGTACTGTCGAAAAACTGCTGACCAGGTACACTGCGTTTGATATCGAAGCTTCCGCACGTCACTACAGGCGTCGGGATCAGGCAGGCCACGAGGCCCGCCGACGTACTGCAATGTGCGTGCACGCCTCTTCCGGCATTCCCGGGACGGACCGGTTCCGCGCTTCACTTCAGCGCTGGGGACCAGGGTTTACTCCCGGTCGAGTGTCGAAACGGGACTCAGGGTTGTGCGCGCTGGTCACGAGAGAGGCGATCACCCTGACCGCAGAAAATCCCACAACCGAACAGAACTCCCCCGCCGTCGCGCTGGAACACAGCGAGACCGGCCCGGCCGCGCTCGACACCTCGCACCCGCTGCAGGCGGGCGTCGAGGTCGAGCCCGAGGCCCCGACCTTCGCGTCCTTCGGCGTCAAGCCGGAGATCATCAAAGCACTCGCCGAAGTCGGCATCGAACGGACCTTCGCGATCCAGGAGCTCACGCTGCCCCTGGCGATGGCCGGCGACGACCTCATCGGCCAGGCCCGCACCGGCATGGGCAAGACCCTGGGCTTCGGCGTCCCGCTGCTGCACCGCGTCGAGGTGCCGGGCGACGGCACCCCGCAGGTGCTGGTGGTCGTGCCGACCCGCGAGCTGTGCATCCAGGTCGCCAACGACCTCAAGGGCGCCGGCAAGCACCTCGGCATCCGCACCCTGGCCATCTACGGCGGCCGCCCGTACGAGCCGCAGATCGAGGCGCTCCGCAAGGGCATCGACGTCGTGATCGGCACCCCGGGCCGGCTGCTCGACCTCGCGGAGCAGAAGCACCTGGTGCTCGGCAAGGTCCGCGGGCTGGTGCTCGACGAGGCCGACGAGATGCTCGACCTGGGCTTCCTGCCCGACATCGAGCGCATCCTGCGGATGGTCCCGGACAAGCGCCAGACGATGCTGTTCTCGGCCACCATGCCGGGGCCGATCATCACGCTGGCCCGCACGTTCCTGAACCAGCCGACGCACATCCGCGCCGAGGAGAACGACGCGAGCGCGATCCACGAGCGCACCACCCAGTTCGTCTACCGGGCGCACTCGATGGACAAGCCCGAGGTCATCGCCCGGATCCTGCAGGCGGCCGACCGCGGCCTCACGATGATCTTCAGCCGCACCAAGCGCACCGCGCAGAAGGTGGCCGACGACCTGGTCGAGCGCGGCTTCGCGGCCGCCGCCGTGCACGGTGACCTGGGCCAGGGCGCCCGCGAGCAGGCCCTGCGCGCGTTCCGCTCCGGCAAGGTCGACGTGCTGGTCGCGACCGACGTCGCCGCCCGCGGCATCGACATCGACGACGTCACGCACGTGATCAACTACCAGTGCCCGGACGACGAGAAGACCTACGTCCACCGCATCGGCCGCACCGGCCGCGCGGGCCGCACCGGCGTCGCGGTCACCCTCGTCGACTGGGACGAGATGCCGCGCTGGAAGCTCATCTCGGACACCCTCGGCCTCGAGAAGCCGGAGCCGGTCGAGACGTACTCGTCGTCGAAGCACCTGTTCGAGGACCTGGGCATCCCGGCGGGCACCACCGGCCGGCTGCCGCTGGCCAAGCGCACCCGCGCCGGCCTGGGCGCCGAGGTCGAAGAGGACCTCGGCGGCAAGCGTCGCGGGCGCGGCCAGCCCCAGGGCCGCGGCAACACCTCCGCCGGTGGCCCCGAGTCGCCGTCGGCCGAGGAAGCGCCGCGCAAGCGCAACCGCACCCCGCGCAAGCGGACCCGCGGTGCCGCGCGCACGGGTGAGACGAGCGAGGGCACCGACACCGCGGCCGCCACGTCCGGCACCGAGTCCGGCGAGGCCGCCGAAGGCCGCACCCGGACGCGTCGCCGCACCCGCGGCACGGCCCCGGAGACGGCCGGCGCGGTGGAGAAGGAGTCCGGCGAGAACGCCGAACGCCCGGCTCGGCGGCGCCGCCGTCGCCGCCCGGCCGCGACTTCTGATACACCTGCGTCGGCAGACTGAGGCTTTAGCGCGGGGAGCAGGTACGTGAGCGACGAGGACAAGGCTGCTGCTTCTTTGCCCGAAGAAGAGCCGGAGCAGCCTTCGGAAGCCGCTTTCGGCTCCGAAGACGTCCTCGACGACGTCGAACCTGCTCCGCCCGCGCCGCGGGTCAAAGCACGTCGTTCGCCTTGGAACCGCGGCCGGGACCGCGTGCTCGCCGCCGTGCTCGCGGTGGTCGTCGTCGCGGTCGCGCTGGTCATCAGCGCGACCAGCGACAGCGAAGGCACCGACCGGACCAAGGCCGACCCGCCACCGCCGCTGCCCGCGGCGCCGAACGCGGTGCCCGGCTCGATGGCCGAGATCTGGAGCGCCCGCAGCGGCGCGACGCCGATCCCGGTGGCCACCGGCGACTCCGTCGTCACGGCGGACGGCGGCGAGGTCGCCGCCCGCGACCCGCTGACCGGGCAGATCCGCTGGCACTACACGCGTGACCTGCCCTTGTGCACCCTCAACGAGACGTGGGGGCGGGTCAACGCCGTCTACCACAAGACCGAGAACTGCAGCGAGGTCACGCAGCTCGACCCGGGCACCGGCCGGATCACCGCCCAGCGCAACGGCAACGCCGAGCTGGGCACCCGGCTGGTCAGCGACGGCTCGCACGTGACCACCACCGGCAAGAAGCTCCTCGACACCTGGCGCGACGACCTGGTGCAGAGCGCCGAGTACGGCCAGGTCCCGGCGCTGGTCAACGCGGGCAAGCAGCCGCGCACCGGCTGCACGTACGGCACGGTCGCGGCGGCGTCGGGCAAGGTCGGCGTCATCGAGCGCTGCCCCGGCGACCCGGCGGACCGCCTGAGCGTCTACAAGGCGGCGCCGGAGAAGGACGACGAGCCCCAGATGGCGTTCAGCTCGGTGCTGGCCGGCAAGCGGGCGCGCGTGATCGCCATGTCAGGCGACCTGACGGCGGTGATCCTGCCGGACCAGAAGCTCCTGGTGATCTACAACGGCGACGGCTCCCAGCGCGCGGCGTACCCGCTGGACGTCCCGGCGGCCGACCTGGCCGCGGACCCGCAGGGCGGCGTCGAGCAGACGTCCCAGACCGCGGCGAACGTGTACTGGTTCAGCGGCTCGAAGGTGCTGGCGCTCTCGCGTGACGACTTGTCCCCGCGCTGGACGCTGGGCAGCGCGATGGGCCCGGGAGTGACGTTCGCGGGGCAGCTGGTGGTCCCGATCAAGGGCGGCCTGGCGGTGCTGAACGAGAACGACGGCTCCACGATCCGCACCGTGGGTGTCGACCGCCGCGGCTACGCGGGCCCGGTCCGCCTGGGCACGGCCGGCCCGGTCCTGCTGGAAGAACGCGGCGACACCCTCACCGCCTTGAAGTAACCGGTTCGTCAGGTGAGCCAGAAGAGGGTCAGCGCGGAGACCACGAACAGGACCACGGCGATCCCCGCACCGGCGGCGGGAAGGCCGTTGCGGCGGTCGGCGACCCGCTGGGCCAGCAACGCCAGCACCGCGGCGACGGGGTGACCGATCAGCAGCACCGGGCCGGGGCCGGGTGCGTCCGTGTACAGGCAGACTCCCGCGACCACCAGCACGCCGACGGCCAGGACCGTGAGGCCCGCGGCCAGTGAGCCGGTGAAGCCGCGCCACCAGCGGCCGCCCGGCTTCGCGGGTTTCGCGGGCTCGGCCGCGGCTTGCTCGACGGCCTCCGGCGAGGTGGCATCAGCCTCACCTTCCTCCGGCTCGTCGGCCTCGGCCGGCGCGTCAGGTGACGGCGCCGCCGGGTCCGCGATGACCGGGTGGGGCGTCGTTTTGTCGTCCGGCCGCGGGGTCGGCAGGGGGACCGTTGCCAGTTCCTCGGTGTCCGGTGAGGCCACTTTCTCTCCTGTTCAGGGCGCGAGCAGGTCCCAGGGCTGCGCCTGCTGGGCCGTGTCCTGGCCCGCCGCGCAGCTCGGCCTGAAGTCGCACCAGGCGCAGCGGCGGTCCGGGCGGGGTGGGAACAGCACGTCCTCGTCGCCGCCCGCGTTCAGGGTATCCGTGGCCAGCCTCAGGTCCCCGGCGGTCTCTTCGGCGCGTTGCAGGTGCCGGCGCAGGCTCTCGGGCGTGTGCTCGGCCGCCGCGATCGTGCCGCTCGGGAGGTGGTGCAGCTCGACCGTGGTGCACGGGGTGCGCAGCGTCCGCGCCGACGCCACCGCGTACAGCGCCAGCGCCTGCGACGCCCGCGCCTCGTACTCGTCCGGCGCGCGGCGGCCCGTTTTGTAGTCGACGACCACCAGCTCGCCGTCACGCTGGTCGATGCGGTCCGCGCGGCCTTCGATGATCATCGACGGCCGCTCCCCCGGCTCCGGGTTGACCGGCGCCGACACCCAGCGCTCGAGCCCGACCGGGTCGTGCGTGACGTCGTTGTCCTCGACGTACTCCGCCACCCAGCCCTTGGCGCGGGCCCGGTAACGCGCGGCCTGGTCGGCGTCCTCGAACCCCGCGTCCTTCCAGTACTCGGCGACGAGCGCGACGGCCTTCTGCGGCACGCGCTTGAGCACCGGCAGGTCGAACAGCGCCCGCAACGCGTTGTGCACCACCGCGCCGAGCGTGCTGTGCGCCCACGGCCCGGTGCGCTGCGGCGTCGGCCGCGTCAGGTACGACAGCTGGTACCGGCGCGGGCAGTCGTCGAAGGTCGACAGCCGCGCCGGTGACACCTTCGTCAGCCGGACCGGTTGCGCGACACCGAAATCGAAGCCCATCTGCTCCTTCACGGTTCCCCACGCTACGCACCACCACCGACACTTTCCGCGCCGGACCCGCACCGGCCGCCGCGCCCGCACCACCGCGCAAAGCCGTGAAGGCCTCCTTCCCGGCCATAAGAGCCGGTAAGGAGGCCTTCACGGCTTTTCCTACCGCACCACCTACCGGACCACCAGCACCGAGTGGGTGCCGCCGGTCGCGGCCACCGTCACCGTGCCGTTCACCGCGGCCGTCCGGACGACGTGGCCGTCCAGCAGCACCACGCGCCCGGCCGGCACCGCCAGCGAACCGGACGTCCCGCGCGGCGCCGTCACCGTCAGGGAGAACACCGAACCCTGCTGGCCCCACGAAGCCGACAACGCGCCCTTCGGCGTCGGCACCGCTCCACGCGCCCACGCGACCGTGCCCGGCTTCGGCGAAACCTGCCACGTCGCAAAGCCCGGTGACGTCGGCGAGACGCCCAGCAGCTCGTTCGTCAGCGCCGGGACGACGCCGGTGGACCAGCCGTGCGCCGCCGACGTGTAGCCCTGCTCGTAGTGCGAACCGCCGTCGCCGATGCCCTCCCAGTCCGTGATGCCCGGGTCGTGACTGGTCATCCAGCCGTACATCCGCTTGATCTGGTCGATCGCGGACGCCGCCTGCCCGGTCTGGAACCGCGCCACCAGCTCCGGGTACGAGGTGAACGCGTACACGCGCTTGGTGCCGTCCGAGACCAGCGTGTCGTTGTCCATGAACGGGTTCCCGTACGGCAGCGCCCCGGCCGCCAGCCGGGCCAAGGCGGTAGACGACTGCGCCGGCGACGCGATACCCGCGACGATCGCCTGGCTGTTGCCGTCCTGGCCGTGGCGCACCGCGCCCGTCGCCGAGTCGAGGTACGCCCCCGCCGCCGGGTCCCACAGGTACTGGTTCACCGCCGCCGCGACGCCGGAAGCGCGCGAAAGCCACCGATCGGCGTCGGCCGCGTGCCCGGTCGCCTTGGCGAGCCCGGCCGCGCCTTGGAGGGCCCGGACGTACAACGCGTTGTAGTACGTCACTTCGCCGGTGCGCGGGAGGAACGCGTAGTCGCCGTAACCGCCGGTGCCGTTGAGCCCCTTCGAGAGCAACCCGTGCGCGTCGGTGACCGACGGGTACCACGCGTCGAGCGTCTTCACGAGCTTCGCGTAGTACGACGACGCGTACCCGGTGTCGCCCGTGTAGAGCACGTAGTCCCAGCTCGCGGTGACCCACCAGAGCGGGTAGTCGAACAGCGGGAGCGTGTAGCCGTTGATCGACGCGGGCGGGATCCAGCCGTCCGCGCGCTGGTGGTCGGCCAGGTCGGCGAGCACGTTGCGCGCCGCCGTGCCGTCCTGGTGCGTCAGGTACTCGGTCAGCCCGGAGATCGCGACGTCGCCGACGTACGGGTCCCGGTCGCGCTTGGCGCCGTCGTGCAGCACGACCTTCCCGTCGAGCGACGGCGAGAACGCGCCGCGGGGGTCCACATCGGACGCCCGGAACGTGTCCATGCCCAGCTCGTTGGTGTAGGAAGCGTTGTACCAGTAGCGGTTCAGGGCGTCGTCGGACGACTCGAACCAGCCGCGGTAGGTGTCCGGCGTGCCGAGGAACGGCGTGAAGTCGAGCGAGACGCCGTTGATCCGCACCTCGCCGGACGCCTGCGTGAGCGGCGCGTCGGACGCGAGCGCGTCGAGGCTGATCCGCAGGTAGCGGAAGCCGCGCAGGCCGTCCGCGCACACCTGCGTGCCGCTCTGGCAGCCCATCGCGTCACGCCAGACGGTCGGCGTCGCGGGCACGGCGATCTGGTCGCTGCCCGGCCCGTTCGAGAAGTCCGAACGCGAGAAGTCGGAGCGTTCGCCCAGGTACTGCTGGGTTTCCGAGGTCGACACGCGGATGCCGGGGTGGTTCGCCGACGCGCCCGCGAACGAGATCTTCGGGTACCCCGAGACGACCTTGCCGAAGTCGAGCACCGCGACCGGCGTCGGCGGGTCGGCGACCAGGCCCGGCCAGACCTCGGTGACCCGGCTGAACTCGCCCGACGGCGTGGCCTGGTCCTTCGTCACGGTGATCCGGACCTGCGCGGTCGTCACCGCGCGGTCGAACGCCACCGCGCGCTGCACGTCGGTGTTGCCGGTGACCGTCGCCGCGGTGCGCCAGGCGCCGCCGTCCAGGACGTCGACCGTGAAGTCCTGCGGCACACCGTCCACACTGGACAGCACGGTGACGCCGGGGAGTGCGACCGCCGCGCCGGAGGTGATCGTCAGGACGTCCGGGTAGGCGCCGATCGTGTCGTCGTTCCAGAACGTGTCGGTATTACCGTCGACCGCGTTGCCGGGAGCGTAGGTCCGCGGCTGGCCGTTGCCGCCGTTGTTGGGCGCGTGGAACGACGACGCGGCCGCCGTCGTCCCGCCCGGCCAGGCCGGCTTCGGCGGGGGTGCCTGCCGTTTGAGCGTCGTGACGCCGCGGCCGAGCAGGCCGTTCGGGTTGGTGACGTCACCGGTGGTGGACAGCACGCGCACCGGCCGGACGTCCCGGCTCGTCGGTGCGACGACGTACTTCTGCCAGCCCGGCGCCGCCACGGCGGACGTGGCGGGCACCGCGGCGACGCCGCTCGCCACCAGGACCGTGACCGGCAGGACTGCTCTGAGCCACTTCATCGAGGCCTCCGCAAGGCGTTTGAATCGTTTCAACCGCTGAGCTGAGATTCAGGCTGCGCGAGGCGTGCCAACGATGTCAACGTACGGGCCGGATCCTGTCCGGCAGGACAACCCGAGTGGCGGGGGTCAGTTGCCGCCGGCGATGAAGCCGCGCACCGAGTTCGCGACGAGCTCGACGGCGATGGCCGCGAGGAGCAGACCGGCCACCTTGGCCAGCAGCGTGATGCCGCTTTCCTTGATCAGCCGGATGACGACGCCGGAGTAGCGCATGCAGATGTAGATGATGAAGTGCGTCATCACGATCGCCAGTGCCAGCGCGATGTACGCGCCGATGTGGCCGTCGGCCTGCCGGACGAACACGATGGTCGCGGCGATGGCGCCGGGCCCGGCCAGCAGCGGCGTACCGAGCGGCACGAGGGCGACGTTGACGTCTTCGGTGGCCGCTTCGGCCTCGTGGCCGTTGCCGGTCAGCAGCTGCAGCGCGATGAGCAGGAGCAGCAGGCCGCCCGCGCCCTGCAGGGCGGGGATGCCGATGCCGAGGTAGGCCAGGATCGCCTGGCCCGCGACGGCGAAGAGGCTGATCACGAGCAGTGACACCAGGACGGCTTGGCGGGCCGCGCGGGCGCGCGTCGCGAGCGGTTTGCGGCCGACGAGGCTCAGGAACACCGGCACCGTGCCGGGCGGGTCCATGATGACGACGAGGGTGATCGTCGCGCTCATGAAGAGCTTGGCGTCGAAGAAGTCGGCGATCGCCATCTCAGCCCTTCACGACCTGAAACCCGGTCGCGCGGGCCATGAGTTCCTCCAGCTGCCCGGGGTCGGTGGTGCATTCGCCGAGCGCGATGGTCTTGTTCGTGCCGTGGTAGTCGCTCGAGCCGGTGACCAGCAGGCCGAGCTCGCCGGCGAGCTCCCGCGTGCGGGCGCGCGTGGCCGGGTCGTGGTTCGGGTGGTCGGCCTCGACGCCGGTGAGCCCGTGCGCGGCGAGACCGGCGAAGGTCTCTTCACTGATCGTGGCGCCGCGGCTGAACGCGAAGGGGTGCGCGATGACCGTGACCCCGCCGGCCGCGGCGATCATGTCGATGGCTTCTTCGACCGGGGTGTCACGGCGGGCGACGTAGTAGCCGCGGCGGCTGTTCAGGTACTCGGCGAAGGCCTCGTCGACGCTCGTGACCAGCCCGGCGCGGACCAGTGCCTGCGCGAGGTGCGGGCGTCCGGCGGGCGAGTCCTCGGGCAGCAGGCCGAAGATCTCGTCGGCGTCGATGGGCAGGCCGTCGGCGGCCATCCGCTCGGCCATCTTGCGCAGCCGGGTGCGGCGTTCGATCCGCAGCCGGGTCTGCTCGGTGACGACGGCCTCGGCGGCCGGGTCGAACAGGTAGGCCAGCAGGTGGACGCTGATCTGGCGGCCCGTCTCAGGGTCGGTCGAGACGGTGGACAGCTCGGCGCCGGGCACGAGCGTCAGGCCCGGAGGCAGGGCCTCGGTGGCCGGGGCCCAGCCCGCCGTGGTGTCGTGGTCGGTGATCGCGACGACGTCGAGCCCGGCTCTCGCGGCCGCGGCGACGAGCCCGGCCGGCGTGTCGGTGCCGTCGGAAGCGGTGGAATGGGCGTGCAGGTCGATGCGCATCGGGTCCATTGTCGACGATGCGCTGGGTCACACCCGCGCCGGGATCAGGCTGGTTCCGGACCGGCCGCCGCGCCCCGCCCACAGGACGCCGATCAGCCCGAACTCGCGCGGCGGCCGACGGCCGGCAAGCCGCACCGCCCCGCGCGCGTCAGCCGACCGGCTTCTTGCCCCGGGCGGCCCGCTGGGCCTTGATCATCGAGAAGCGCTCGGCCTGCTTCTGCTTGTCGCCGAAGACCAGCTCGGAGATCGTGTCGTAGAACTCCTCCGGCCGCGGCAGGAAGTCGATCTTGTTGAGCGCCTGGATCTGGCCGGCGGACTCGACCACCATCGTGCCGTAGCCCATCATCCGGCCGGTGGCCGTGCGCACGTAGCTGAGGTCGGTGACCTTGCTGATGGGCATCATCAGCACCTTGGTCGTGAACACCCCGGTGGTCATGACGAACCGCTTGTCGGTGACCACCAGCCGTTCGACCCACCACTCCATCACCACGTAGGCGAACCGCAGCACCACGATCAGCGCCACGTACCAGAGGATGTTCTGGCCGATGTAAAGCGCCGGTGGCAGCAGGTAGGACACCAGGACGCAGATGGCGAGCAGAGCCGCCGCCTCGAAGGTGTCCCACAGCAGCACCGCCCAGTGGCGGCGGATCCGGATGACCCGCCGCTCGGTGTCGAGGAGGTACTCGTCGGGGTCGCGTGGCGCGAACATGGTTCGAGGGTAGCCCCCGATCAGCCCTTGAACACGTTGCTGACGAAGGTGATCACCGATTCGGCCGAGCTGCGCAGGAAGTCGACGATGTTTCCGACAAGGCCCGCGGCCTGACCGGGCTGGGCAATGACGAAGAACAGCACCAACGCGATACCGGCGAGGCCCGCAATCTTCTTCACGTTCACCGCGATCAAATCCCGTCTCTTACGGTGACACCGGACAACAGCGAAAAACTGACTTTTTACGTTGTACCGCACTGGAGGGGCGCGAGGGAGGAAAGTCCCGCGCTTGGGTCAGCACGCCGTCCGGAGTGTACCGTATGGCTACTCTCCGTGTACAGGACATCGGTTTTCAAGTCGGTCACGTCTACCCTTCGGGACATGACGGGCCTCACCGACACCACTGTCCGCTGCGTCGGCGGGATCGCGTACGACGACCAGGGCCGATTGCTGCTCATCCGGCGGGCCAACGACCCCGGTTCGGGCCAATGGTCTCTGCCAGGCGGACGAGTCGAGCCGGGCGAATCGGACGAAACGGCCGTGATCCGCGAGATGCGGGAGGAAACGGGCCTCGACGTGATTCCCGGCACACTGGTCGGCACCGTGACCCGCGGGCCGTACGAAATCCACGACTACGCCTGCCGCGTCGCGGGCGGCACGCTCACCGCGGGTGATGACGCCACGGACGCCCGCTGGGCCGATGCGGCAGACCTTTCGGACATGGACACGGCCGGCGCGCTCGTCGATCTCCTGTACGTGACGCTGCGCGACTGGAACGCCCTGCCACGCGCCTGAGCAAGACGGCGTTGGGGTCAAAAACCGCCGGTTCGATCTACGCCGGCGGCCAAGCCGGCGCGCCGGGCACGGATCTCCGCCCGCGCCGCCGTGGGGTGCCGGCGGCGCGGGGCACCGCTCGGTCCGTCGCCCTACGCCGGGAGCCAGGTCATCCGCTGCCCGTGGGGCGCGGTGCGGGCCAGCGCGTGGGCCACGGCCTCGCCCTCGTCCCACCGGACCACGCCCAGCGTCGCCAGGCCGTCCGCGCCCGCCAGCTCCGCGCGACCGGGCAGGACACCCTCCAGGGCGGCGCCGTAGAACTCCTCCGACACCCACCACAGGGGCCGGGAGGCCGCCAGCGCGGCCAGGGCGTCGACGAAGGCCGCCCGCCGCTCGGCCGTGAAGTACGCCAGGACGTGGCTCGTCAGGACCACCAGGGGCGTCTCGAGGGGCAGCGTCGCGGCCGCCGAGGACAGGTCGTCGACGCCGTCGCCCCGGATCAGCGGCGGGCGGTGCTTGGCCTGCTCGGCCGCCGCGGTGCGCAGCAGCCGGATGCGGTCGGGCTGGTCGGCCCAGACGCACGCCTCCAGCCAGGCCAGCTCGTCCTCGTCGGAGAGGTCGACCGGGGACCGGTCCAGTCCGGCCCGCGCCAGGACCGCGAGCTTCTTGGGCAGCTTGGGCGCCACCGCGCCCGGCGCCAGGTCGAGCGCGCAGTGGAGGCCGACCGCGGCCTTGGCCGGGCCCGCCGTCAGCTGCTCGCCGCCGTCGCACTGGTAGCGGTAGCCGAAGCGGTCGAGGCCGAGCAGCAGGCCGGCGCTGCAGCCGACCTCCAGCAGCGCGATCTTCCCGCCCGCTTCCTTCGCCGCCCGGGCCACGGCCGGGTACAGCAGCGCGGCACGGCGGACTTCATTCGTCTGGGTGTAGCGCGACGAGATGAGCGCCCGCGCCTTGTCCGCCCGCTCCAGCAGGAACGACCGGAACAGCGGCCACGTCTCGGAGTCGACGCCGTCGAAGCCGCCCAGCGACGGGTAGTACCGCGAGAGCGGGTGGATGGGGTCGGCCTGGACGAGCCGGTGCGCGGTCGCCATCAGCAGCGTCGCGTGCGCTTCGCCGTCGCGGGCGGCCGTCAGCAGCCCCGCGACGTCGTCGTCCTCGGCCGCCTGCGTCGCGAGGTGGTCGTACAACGGTGACACTCCGCGCGCTTCGACTTCCGCGAACGTGCGCAGTGTGTTCTTGACCCGGTCCAGTTCGATCGTCATCGGAGCCTCATTCGTGCGGGGTCGGCCGGCCCGGCTGCTCGCCGCCGCGGGCTTCCCCGTAGGAGCGCTTCGGCACCATGACCTTCCGCCGGAAGGTGCACACGATCAGGCCGTCCTGCTTGTAGCCGCGGGTCTCGACGTACACGACGCCGCGGTCGTCCTTCGACTTCGACGGCGTCTTGTCCAGCACCTCGGTCTCGCCGTAGATGGTGTCGCCGTGGAAGGTGGGTTTGACGTGCTTGAGGGACTCGACCTCGAGGTTCGCGATCGCCTTGCCCGAGACGTCCGGCACGGACATGCCCAGCAGCAGCGAATACACGTAGTTCCCGACGACGACGTTCTTGCCGAAGTCGGTCGTCTCGCCGGCGTAGTGCGCGTCGAGGTGCAGCGGGTGGTGGTTCATCGTGATCAGGCAGAACAGGTGGTCGTCGTACTCGGTGACCGTTTTGCCCGGCCAGTGCTTGTAGACCGCACCGACCTCGAACTCCTCGTAGTACCGCCCGAACTGCACTCGTCTCTCCTGTCCGCGTAACACCGCGTGAGCCTGGTACGACACGCATCCGTAGTGAGGAGTACCCTCAACCATTGGTGTTCGCTCGTCAACGCGAGCCCCACCACTCTCCACGTCACACGACCGCGCCTGGCCCGAAGGAGGTGAGGAACCCCGATGAGTAGTGGCGATAGTCCGCTCCCTAGTAGTCCCAGCGTTCCCACCACACCGGCCGGCCGGCTCATTTCCTGGTAGGTCTTCCGCGGCTTCGGGAGCGCTGGTGTTGCCGGGCGGACCCCGTTCCGCCTGGTCCGTCGTCCTCGCACGACCACGCACGACGCCCAGGAGACCTCATGCCTGCCATTCCTTCGCTCGGCGGCCTTCGCGGCCGCGGCAACAGCCGGGCCAAAGGCGTCCCCGTCCGGCCGATCCCGGTGCCGCTGTCGGCGTACGTCGTGGACTGCGCGGTGTACGTCGGCGGCAAGCGCGTACCCGGCCGCTGGACGCACATCGAGGCGATCAAAGAGGTCCGCAAGCGCCACGAGGGGTTCGTCTGGATCGGGCTGCACGAGCCCGACGCCGACCAGATCCAGGGCATCGCGGAGACGTTCGGGCTGCACGAGCTGGCCGTCGAGGACGCGCTCGAAGCGCACCAGCGGCCCAAGCTGGAGCGCTACGACGACACGCTGTTCCTCGTGGTCAAGACCGTCCGGTACGTCGAGCACGAGTCGCCGACGACGGCCAACGAGATCGTCGAGACCGGCGAGCTGATGGTGTTCCTCGGCCGCGACTTCGTGATCACCGTCCGGCACGGCAACCACTCCGGGCTGGCCCGGCTGCGCCGTGAGCTGGACGACGACCCCGAGCGGCTGCAGCTCGGGCCGGCCGCGGTCGTGCACGCGATCGCCGACCACGTCGTCGACCACTACCTCGACGTCACGGGCCGGATCGAGAACGACATCGACGTGATGGAGGCGCAGGTCTTCGCGCCGCGCTCGCTGGTCAGCGCCGAGCAGATCTACCTGATGAAGCGGGAGGTCCTGGAGCTGCGCCGGGCGGTGATGCCGCTGGCGACGCCGGTCCAGCGGCTGGCCGAGGGCTACACGCGGCTGGTGCCGGACGAGGTCCGCTCCTACTTCCGCGACGTCGCCGACCACCTCACGACCGTGTCCGAGCGCGTCGCGGCGTTCGACGAGCTGCTGTCCACCCTGGTCGACGCGACGGTCGCGAAGATCTCGCTGCAGCAGAACACCGACATGCGCAAGATCACGTCGTGGGCGGCGATCATCACCGTGCCGACGATGATCGCCGGCATCTACGGGATGAACTTCGACTACCTGCCCGAACTGCACTGGAAGTTCGGGTACCCGCTGGTGATCACCGTGATCCTGGCGATCTGCCTGTTGCTGTACCGAATATTCCGGAAGAACGGCTGGCTCTAGGTCCCCTCTTTCTTTCTCGCCGGAATCGGAGAACACGTGATGCCTCGCATGCTGTCCAACCTCAAGGCCTGGGCGCTCGCGCTCAGCCTCCTCTGGATCTTCGTCATCACCTTCGTCATCGTCGCCGACCCCGGGTTCGCGCACGGCATGAAGTAGCGCCCGGCGTCGTACCCTGGGGGCGTGCCGAAAGCGCTGGTGGTCGCGGACGAGGTGGACGAGCGGTTGTGGACCGACGCGGTCCGCACCCGCCCCGTCGACCTCGTCATCGGCGCCGGCGACCTGCCCTACGACTACCTGGCCTTCCTGGCCAGCGCCCTGGACGCGCCGTGCGTGTTCGTGCCGGGCAACCACGACCCGGACCTGACCGGCTACACGCGGTACGGCGGACTGTCCATGAAGGACGGTTTCCCGACGGTCTGGCCGGGCCCGGCGGGCGGCGTCAACGCCGACGGCCGGGTCGTCGACATCGCCGGGATCCGGATCGCCGGGCTCGGCGGGTCGATCCGCTACAACGACGGCCCGAACCAGTGGACGCAGCGCCAGCAGGCGCGCCGGGCCCGGCGCCTGGTGCGCACCGCCCGGCTGCGGCGGTGGCGCGACGGCCGCGACGTCGACATCCTGCTGACGCACTCGCCGCCGCTGGACCTCGGCGACCGCGAAGACCCGCCGCACCGCGGGTTTTCCTGCCTGCACGCGGTGATCGACCGCTTGCGCCCGAAGTGGCTGCTGCACGGCCACATCCACCCCCACGGCGAGCCGGTGCCCGACCGGATCGTCGGCGACACGCGGATCCGCAACGTGGTGGGCCACCGGATCATGGAGTTATCGTGAAGGAAACGGGATTCCCGCGCGCGGACGCCGAAAACGACTTCCTCCGCGCCCGGCGCCAGCAGGTGCTTTCGCGGCTCTCGACGTGGCTGCGCCGCGAGCCCGACGACGTCAACATCATGCTGCCGTTCCACGAAGTGGTGGAGGCGCTCGGCTATCTCGGCGAAAAGCGGATCGGCCTGCGGGTGATCAAACTGGACTCGATCGCCGGCACGGTCGACCGCAGCCGCGACTTCGACCGCCGCTTCCGCCCGACGTCCGGCCGCGTCCGCGAGCGCTGGGAAAGACTGGCCCTGGCCGCCCGCCGCGGCGAAGACATCCCGCCGATCGAGGTCTACCGCGTCGGCGAGCTGCACTTCATCATCGACGGCCACCACCGGGTCTCGGTCGCCCACGCGCAGGGACTGTCCACAATAGAGGCATTTGTGACGGTGGTCCGCACCAAACTGGACCCGAGCGGCATCCGCCACCGCGGCGACCTGATCGTCAAGGACTACCGGAGGCTGTTCCTGGAGCGCGTCCCGCTGACCGGCCACGCGAGGGCGTCGGTGATCGTGTCGGACCCGTGGGACTACGCGAAGCTGGGCGAGCACGTGGAGGCGTGGGGGTTCCGGCTGATGCAGGACGAGGGCAAGTTCTGCGACCGGGCGAGCGTGGCCCAGCGCTGGTTCTCGGAGGAGTTCGTCCCGGTGGTGGGCATGCTGCGGCAGGCGGGGATGCTCGGCGACCGCACGGACGCCGAGGCGTACATGTGGGTGGCGGCGGAGCGGTACCGGCTGATCCGCACCCACCGGTGGGACGACGAGGTCATCGAGCAACTGCGCACCAAGCGAAGCTAGCGGCTCAGCCCGAGCCCATCGGGAAGGTGCGGCCCACCCAGGTCTCCGCCTCCGAGCTGGTCTGGTATTCCGGCTGATAACTCCCGGACGCCACCACCACGCCCAGCCCGTACAGCAACTCCGCCTGCGTCTGGGACACCACCCCGTACGCGCCGACCTTCACGCCCATCTCCTCCGCGCGCTCCACCAGCTGGCGCACGTTCCGGCGCGCCCACGCCGGGGCGTCGTCGGCCGCCAGGACGTCGACGATCGGGCCTCGCAGCATCACCCCCGGCGCCGGGATCGCCTGGGCCGGGATCAGTTCCAGTTCCGGCAGGCCCGTGATGTTCAGGACGAACAGCACTCCCAGGCGGGCCAGGTGGCCGAGCGATTCGATCAGGTCGCCGCGGTCGTCGATCAGGGATTCCGCGTCCGCGCACAGCATCAGGTGCCGGGGTTCCAGGCCCGCCCGGTCCAGCTCCGCGCGGACCATGGCGACCAGGTCCGCGTCGATGGCCATGCGGCGCGGGAGCGTCAGGCACACCATCGGGGCACCGTCGCCGAACCTCGACTGCCAGCTCGCCTTCGTCTCCAGGGCCTTCGCCAGCAGGTGCTTGCCGAGCGGGACCGTCATGCCGGTCGTCTCCGCCAGCGGGTAGAACTCCTCCGCCCGCAGGCGTCCGCGCGTCGGGTGGTTCCACAGCAGGGCCGCGTTCAGCGACGTCACGATCCGGGCGTCCGGCAGCACCACGTGCGGCTGGTAGACCACCGTGATCTCGCCGAGCTCCAGCGCTCCGGCGATGGCGGCCGCGAGCCGGTAGCGGTCGCGGTCGGCCTGGCACGCGCCCGCGTCGAACAGCACCCACTGCGCCTTGCCGAGCTCCTTCGCCCGGTGCAGTGCCACCTCCGCCGAACGGATCAGCTCCCCGTGCACCGCGCCCGGCACCTCCGCGACGACGATGCCCGCGCTGGCGCTCACGCCGACCCCGACACCGTCCGCGTACACCGGTTTGGCCAGTTCGCCGATCGCCTGCTCGACCAGTTTCACCACCGACGCCGGCTCGAGATCACCGCGCAGTGCCACCGCGAAGCCGTCGCCGAAGAGACGTGCGACAAAACCCTTGCTGGGCGCGAAAACCGTGCGCAACGTGCCGGCGACGCCGCGCAGGACCTGGTCGGCGACCTCGGTGCCGAGGCCGTCGTTGACGACCTTGAAGCCGTCGATGTCGAGGTACACCAACCCGATCCGCCCCTGGTCGCGGTCGGCGAGCAGCGCTTCGAGCTTGGAGCGGAAGTGCGCGTTGTTGGGCAAGCCCGTCAGCGGGTCGTGCAGGCTCTGGTGCTGGATGGTCTCCTGCAGCTGCCGCAGGTCGTGCGTGTCCTCGAACATCAGGATCGGGTACCGGCCGCGGTCGCCGGGCAGCGTCCGGACCGTCAGCCGGACGACGCGGGAGGTCTCGGGCCGGGAGCGGATCGCGAGCCGGTCCAGGACCCGGTCGCCGGACTCCAAAGCCGTGCGCAACGCCGACCTGTCCCGCATGGTCGCGCCGAGGTCTTCGGCGCGCGTGCCGAGGAACTCGTCCTCCCCGCCGGCCCGCGTCAGCCGCAGGAAAGCCGGGTTCGCCGCGCCGATAACCCCTGCGGGGTCTACAAGAACGACACCGGACGGGCATTGTTCGTAGAACGCGGCGAACCGCGCTTCGGCACCCCGCGAGGCCTGCACCTCACGCGCGAACTCGACGATCAGCGACTCCCGGTCGGCGGCTCCGGCCCCCGCCAGCGCGACGTCCAGCCGCCGGGCGGCGGCCACGAGATCCGGCGCCACCTCAGGCTCCCGCAAGGTTCACCTCTTCGCGCTCGATCGGGTTTTCCACCGCACCACGCGAACACTTCGGTGTCTACCACCCGATCGGGTGCCCCGGTCCAAAGTGGATCTTCAGCCGGGACCTGGAGTGAGCGCCGACCCCCTGACCTGTACGGCGTTCAACGTCGGGGCCGGCCGCTGAACCGGGACCCGGACGTCCTTCTGCACGCAGCTCACCTGGTTCGGATCACCGCCGCCGCAGTTCGGCATCGCCGTGAGCGCGGACCGGACTTCGAGGTCTTCCGACGCCCACACCCGGCCCTCCTGCGCACGTTCTCACCCCTACTGGTGCGCGGGAGGGCCGGGAAGGTCCAAGCGGGCTCTACATGTGGACGACGCCCGGCGCCGCCTCACCCTTCGGGGCGCCCGAGCGCAGCAGCAGGCCGCTGAGCACCGCGCCGGCCGCGAAGATGAAGCCGGCCCAGGTGAACGCCGTCGTGTAGCTCTCGATCGAGGCTTCGGCCACCAGCTGCGGCGTCGGCACCTTGTCCGCGAGGTACGACGTCGCCGCGTTGCCCGCGAGGGTGCTGAGCAGCGCCGTGCCGATGGAGCCGCCGACCTGCTGCATCGTGTTGACCGCCGCCGACGCCACCCCGGCGTCGTGCGCCTCGACGCCGAACGTCGCGACGCTCATCGCCGGCGCCATCGCCAGGCCGATGCCGAAGCCCATCACCAGCAGCGGGCCGAGGACCCCGCTGGCGTACGTGCTTTCGAGGTCGATGCGGCTGAGCCAGAACAGCCCGACCGCGGCGATCGCCATGCCCGTGGGCACCAGCGGCCGCGGGCCGAAGCGCGGCAGCAGCACGGCCGTCGCCGTCGTGGCGGCCAGCATCAGCGTCGCCACCATCGGCAGGAAGCCGACACCGCTCTGGATCGGCGTGAACTTCAGGTTCTGCTGCACGTAGAACGTCAGGAACAGGAAGATCGCGAACATGCCGATGGCGAGCAGGAACATCGCCAGGTACGAGCCGCCGCGGTTGCGGTCGAGCAGCACGCGCAGCGGCAGCAGCGGGTGCGAGACGCGCTGCTGCAGCCACACGAAGACACCCAGCAGCACCACGCCCGCGGTGAGGAAGCCCCACACCGAGACCGAGGACCACGAGTCGGACTCCGCGTTCGCGAAGCCGAAGACGAGCGCGAAGAGACCGGCCGACGCGGTGACCGTGCCGGGCAGGTCGAGCTTCGGGCGCGGGCCGTCGTCACGCTGGTTGCGCAGCAGGATCGAGCTGCCCACGAACGCGAGCACGGCGAAGATGATGTTGACGAACATGCACCAGCGCCAGTCGAGGTACTCGGTCAGCACGCCGCCGAGCAGCAGGCCGACGGCCGCGCCGCCACCGCCGATGGCCCCGAACACGCCGAACGCGCGGCCGCGCTCCTTGGGGTCGGTGAACGTCGTGGTCAGCAGCGAAAGCGCGGCCGGCGCGAGCAGCGCGCCGAACACACCCTGTGCCGCCCGCGCGATCAGCAGCATCTCGATGTTGCTCGCCGCTCCCCCGAGCGCGGACACCACGGCGAAGCCGGCCAGGCCGACGAGGAGGGTGTTCTTGCGGCCGAAGAGGTCCGCGAGCCTCCCGCCGAGCAGCAGCAGGCTGCCGAACGCGAGCGCGTACGCGGTGACGACCCACTGCCGCGCGTCGTTGGAAAAGCCCAGGTCGAGCTGGGCCGAGGGCAGCGCGATGTTCACGACGGTCGCGTCGAGGACGACCATCAGCTGCGCCAGGCCGATCATCACCAGGATCAGCCACCGTCTGGCGTGGTGGGGGTTCTCGGCGGCGCGCGCGTCCCCCGACGGCGCGACGACGAGCGTGGACTCGGTCATGGGTGTCCTCACTGAAAGTGATCAGGAAGCTATGTGGAGTAGGTATCTCCCCTTACGTGGCCCAAGGTACACAAGAACCGGAGAAGGTGCCTCTACTTCATTGGTAAGATGGGACGCATGACACGGGACGCGAGTCCCGCCGCACCGGCGCGGCCGCTGCGGCGTGACGCCGAATTGAACCGCCGCCGCATCCTCCAGGCCGCCCGCGAGGTGTTCGGCCGGCGCGGCCTCGAAGCCACGCTGGACGACATCGCGCACCACGCCGGCCTCGGCGTCGGCACCGTCTACCGGCGCTTCCCCAGCAAGGAACACCTGGTCGAGGCGATGTTCGCCGAGCGCATGGAGGAAATCGGCGACCTCGCGGCGGACGCGCTGAAGGCCGAAGACGCGTGGGCGGCGTTCGTCAGCTTCACGTGGAAAGCGGCCGAGCTGCATTCGACCGACCGCGGGCTGCGCGAGATCATGCTGTCCAACAAGTTCGGCCACGAGCACGTCGCGGACGCGAAAGCGCGCATGGTGCCGTTGATCACACAGCTCGTCGAACGCGCTCAGGCGGCGGGTGGCCTGCGGTCCGACTTCGCCCCGACGGACATCCCCCTGCTGCACATGATGGTCGGCTCGGTCGTCGAGTTCACGTGCGCGGTGGACCCGTCGCTGTGGCGGCGCTGCCTCGGCATGCTGCTGGACGGCCTGCGCGCCGAACCCGGCAAAGCGACGGAGCTGCCGCACCCGCCGCTGGACGAGCGGGAGATCGACGAAGCCATGTGTTCCTGGCGCCCCTGACCGGAAACCGCGGCCGCAACGACGAAAACCAGGCGGTGGCCGACGTCTCCGCCCGCGCTTCCGCCTGGTCCGCCCCGATCACCCGGCCCTCCCGGTCACTCGGACGGGATGACCGCCCACATGATGATGTAGGCCACGAACTGCGGCCCGGGCAGCAGGCAGGACAGCACGGCCAGCAGCCGCACGGTGTTGGGCTTCATGCCGAACCGCTGCGCGAGACCGGCGCAGACGCCGCCGATCATGCGGCCGTGGTGCGGGCGGCTCAGCCGTCGAGTGACCGGTGCGCTCATCGTCTTTCCCTTTCCTCGGACTTCCTCGTGACTCCACTTCACCACCGCGGCACCCGGTTCCGCATCGCTCGCGGGAAGGATCGCTCCCTTAGGGGACGACCGAAAGCGAAAATCATTCGGAGAACCCGGAAACCGCCGTGCGCGGGCCGGAAAACGGAGGACCTGCGCGTTTGTCGCTCGCGATGCGGAAAATAGTGAGAGATGTCCCCGTCAGGGGTGGCTTTTCGGCCGGATGTGGTGATACTTGCACCCCGTGTACCCGCGTGTGAAGTCTTTGGTCGTCGCGATGGTCTGTGCCCTGCTCTCGGCGGGCTGCGCCACCACGCAAGCCACCCCCGACCCGGCCGACGAGTCGGGGCCGACGCCGCTCACCGCGTCCGCCGCGCTCGGCAGCTTCGGCACCATCGACTACTGCAGCATGCTCGACGTGCCCAAGGTCGCGGCCGGCGCCGTCGCCGTCCCGACGTTCGAGAACTGCCAGGCCGACCTCGGCTGGCGCACGATCCTCGTCGGGCCGCTCGCCTTCGACTCCGACCCGAACATCAAGCCCTACGACTACGCCGGGCCGGTGCCCGACGGTGTCTCGGTGCAGCAGTCGATGTTCAACGACCACACCGCGTGCACCCGCGCGATCATCTTCGCCGACGGGAACCGGCTGGACGTGTCGGTCACCGACAGCGGCCCCGCCGACCAGGCCGGCCGCTGCGAGACCGCGGACGCCACCGTCGGCTCGGTGCTCGCCGCGATCACCGCCGGCAAGGTCACGCGCTTGACGTTCCCCGAGCGCTCGTGGGGCGCGGTCGCACCCTGCGTGCTGCTCGACAACCACGACCTCGACGTCCCCGCCGGGCCCGGCAGCAAGCCGGCCGCCGGGTTGTCCGGGCACAGCTGCATCCGCGGCAACGTCGGCTTCAAGCTCACGGTGGACACGGCGGGCACGAACGGCCCGGTCGAGACGCTCGGCGGCCGCGAGGCCCGGATCCGGGTCGCAGGCGCGTTCTGCATGGTCGACAGCACCCAGCCCGCCCCGGGCCTGCCCGGGCGGCGCGAGCTGGCGGAGATCAGCGTGGTCGACACGGCGGGCACGGCCGGTGACGCCACCTGCGCCCAGGCCCGCACCGCGGCGACGTCGATCCTGTCGCGGCTGCCCAAGGCCTGAAAGCCGTGAAGGCCTCCTTGAGGGACGTAGAGTCCCTCAAGGAGGCCTTCACGGACTTGCCTAGGCCTCGTAGGTGAGGTTCTTACCGTTGGCCGGGTCGAAGAGCTTGACCTTGTCCGCGTCGAACCAGACCTCGAGGTCCGAGTTCTCCTTGGCGGCCGATTCCGCCGAGAGCCGGGCCACGATCTGCGACTCCGAACCCGGGACGTCGGCCGAACCGCTGTCCGCCGCCAGTTCCGCGAGCTCCGCGGACGTGGCGGTTTCCCCTTCGACGGTGAAGTGGGCGAACTTCTCCGACCCCATCGACTCGAGGACGTCGACGTGCGCGGTGAACGTGCCGCCGCCCGTCTTCTGGCCGGCTTCGACCAGCGCCGCGTCCTCGAAGTGCTCCGGCCGGATGCCGACCAGCACCTCGCGGGGCGCGTCCGCCTTCTCCACCAGCTGCCGGATCCGGTCCGTCAGCGGCGTGACGCCCAGCGGGGTGCGCAGCTCGTTGTTCTCCAGCGTGGCCGGCACGAAGTTCATCGACGGCGAGCCGATGAACCCCGCGACGAACAGGTTCGCCGGGTTCTCGTAGAGGAACTGCGGCGCGCCGATCTGCTGCACGAAACCGCCGCGCAGCACCACGACCCGGTCGCCCAGGGTCATGGCCTCGGTCTGGTCGTGCGTGACGTACAGCGTCGTCGTGCCGAGCTGCTTCTGGATCTTCGACACCGACGTCCGCATCTGGCCGCGGAGCTTGGCGTCCAGGTTGGACAGTGGCTCGTCCATCAGGAACGCCTTGGGGTTGCGGACGATCGCCCGGCCCATCGCGACGCGCTGCCGCTGGCCACCGGAGAGGTTGGCCGGCTTGCGGTCCAGGTGCGCGGTCAGGTCGAGGATCGTCGCCGCTTCCTCCACCTTCGCCCGCACCGTCTTGTCGTCCACCTTGGCCAGCCGCAGCGGGAAGGCCATGTTCTCGCGGACGCTCATGTGCGGGTACAGCGCGTAGGACTGGAACACCATCGCGATGTCCCGGTCCTTCGGGGCCTTCTCGTTGACGCGCTTGCCGTCGATGCGCAGCTCGCCGGAGGAGATGTCCTCCAGCCCCGCCACCATGTTCAGCATGGTCGACTTCCCGCAGCCGGACGGCCCGACCAGCACGAGGAACTCGCCGTCACCGATGGTGATGTCCACTTCGGACACCGCGAGCGCGCCGTCGGGGTACTTCTTCGACACCTTGTCGAGGACGATTTCTGCCATGACTACCCCTTCACCGCACCGGAGGTCAGCCCCGCCACGATGCGACGCTGGAAGAACAACACGAACACAATGATCGGGATGGTGATCACGACCGCGGCCGCGCTCACCTGCCCGGTCGGGTCCTCGAACTGCGAGGACCCGGTGAAGAACGACAGCGCCGCCGGCACCGTGCGCGACGCCGTGGTCGACGTCAGCGAGATGGCGAACAGGAAGTCGTTCCAGCAGAAGATGAACACCAGGATCGCGGTGGTGAACACACCCGGCGCGGCCAGCGGCGCGATCACCTTCCGGAACGCCTGGGCCGGCGTCGCGCCGTCCATCTTCGCCGCCTTTTCCAGCTCCCACGGGATTTCCCGGAAGAACGCCGACAGCGTGTAGATCGACAGCGGCAGCGCGAACGTGATGTAGGGCAGGATCAGCCCCGGCCACGTGTCGAACAGCGCCAGGTTCCGCTCGATGTTGAACAGCGGCGTCACCAGCGACACCTGCGGGAACATCGCGATCAGCAGCGAGAGCCCGACCAGCAATTGCTTGCCGGGGAACTCGAGCCGGGCGATGGCGTAGGCGGCCATCGTGCCCAGCACCACGGCGATCACCGTGGAGATGATCGCGATGCCGATCGAGTTGACCAGTGCCAGCAGGAACTCCGACGTCTGGAAGATGTCCGCGTAGTTCTGCCAGGTCCACGACTGCGGGATGAAGTACCCGTCGGTCAGCGTGTCCTTGGTCTTGAACGAAAGCGAAACCACCCAGAGCACCGGCACCAGCGCGAACACCAGCACGAGGATGTCGACGAGCCCCCAGCGAAGCTTGCGGCCCGTCGTGACGGTTCCCATCACCATCAGCGCTTACCCCCAGTATCCGAACCCGGTGCGGCCGTGCCGAACACCTTGATGAAGATGAACGCGATGATCGCCACCGTGATGAAGATCAGCACCGCCATCGTCGACCCGATCCCGAGGTTGAGGCCCTTGACCAGGTTGTCGTAGGTCTGCATGGACACCGACCCGGTGTCCTGCGCGCCGCCGGTGAGGACGTAGATGTTGTCGAAGATCCGGAAGGCGTCGAGCGTGCGGAACAGCAGCGCCACCAGGATCGCCGGCTTCATCACCGGCAGCATCACCTTGGTGAACCGCTGCCAGCCGTTCGCGCCGTCCATCGCGGCGGCCTTGAGCAGGTCGTCGGGTACCAGCGCCAGGCCGGCCATCAGCAGCAGCGCCATGAACGGCGTGGTCTTCCACACCTCGGCGGCGATGATGATGAACAGCGACGGCCACTGGTCGGTGAGCGGCGCGCCGTCGGAGGCGAGCCAGTTGGCCAGGTAGCCGGTCTTCGGCGTCCACGCGTAGTACCACGAGAACGCCGCGACGACCGTGACGATGCCGTACGGGATCAGCGCCACGGTCCGGACGAGACCGCGCCCGACGAGCGTCCGGTGCATCACCAGCGCCAGCGCCATGCCGAGGACGAACTCGATCGCCACGGACACGAACGTCAGGAACATGGTCGTGCCGAACGCCGTCCACCAGTACGAGTTGGACAGCACGGCGCCGTAGTTGTCGAACCCGACGAACTCCTGCTGCGCCGGGAACCTCAGGTCGTACCGCTGCAGTGAAAGCCAGATCGAGTACAGGATCGGGTAGCCCGTGACCGCGATCATCACGACGAACGCGGGCGCGCACAGCCAGAGCCCGAGCTTCCGCTCGGCCTTCTTGCCCTCGGACAGGGCGGGTTTGCCCTTCTTGTGGGACGTCGCCCCTTCGGCGACGGTGGCCCCGGCGGTGTCGGCCGGGGTGGAGTCCTGAACGGTCACGGGATCACTCCCTTCGACTGGAGCGCGTCGCTGAGCTGCTCACGCAGCTTGTCCGCGGTGGCCTTCGGGTCGATTTCGGCCGGCGGCGAAAGGATCTTCGACATCACCGTCGACATGTTCTGGTAGGCCGGGGTCAGGGGCCGCACCGCGGCGTCCTTCAGCGCGTCCAGGATGGAGTCGCGCATCGGGTACTTGATCGCCATGTTCGGGTTGTCGTCGCCCGCCGGCTTGGCCGGGTCGAGCGGCGTGTCGTTGTGGTACACCGATTCGATGGTCGGCGGCACGCCGTCGTTGATCGCGGAGAACTTCTGGTTCTCCGGACTGCGCAGGCACAACGCCGCCTCATAAGCCTCGGGCTTGTGCTGTGACAGCGAACTGACAGCGAGGTCGTACCCGCCGATCGTGGTCTTGGCCGGCGTGCCGGGCAGCGCTTCGGGGTAGACGGCCCACTTCATGTGCTGGACGTCGGACGCCTTGTCCTTCGCGTAGGAGGCGTAGACGAACGGCCAGTTCAGCTCGAACGCGGCGTCACCGCGCTGGAACGTCTGGCGGACGTCGTCCTCCTTCGAGTTGGTCAGCGACGCGTCGGTGATCCCCGAATCGGTGATCTGCTTCAGCAGGGCGAGCGCTTTCACGGCGCCGTCGTCCATCACCACGGACTTGCCGTCGTCGGACAGGATGTGCCCGCCCATCGACTCGACCAGGGTGTTGTAGAAGACGACGAGGCCTTCGTACTGCGCGCCGGTGAAGACGATGCTGTACGGCTTGCCCCGCTGCTTCAGGTCCTTGGACGTCTGGATCATCTCGTCCCACGTCTTGGGCGGGGTCGGGGTGATCCGGTCGTCGTACCAGAGCAGCTGGATGTTCGTGTTCTTCGGGGCCGCGTAGAGCTTCCCGTTGTAGGTCGCCGTGTCCAGCGGTCCCTGCAGGACGCCTTCGGAGGCCGCGGCCTTGTTCTGGTCCTTCCATTCGTCGACCCAGCCGGCTTCGGCGAACTCCGAAACCCAGGTCACGTCGAGCCCCAGTACGTCCATCGCGGTGTCGCCCGCCGCCAGCCGCCGCGCCATCTGGAGCCGCTGGTCGTCCGAGCCGCGCTGGAGTTTGTTGTAGACGATCTCGTAGCGGCCGTTCGCCGCCTTGTTGCAGTTGTCCACGACCTTCTGGAAACTGTCCTCGGGTGCGTAGTACACGTTGATCTTCGTGCCACCGCCCGAGCTGCAGCCGGCCACGAGACCGGTCAGCAATGCCCCTGCCCCCAGCAGGGCGGTGGTGCGGCCGGGCGATCGCCCCCGTTTGCCCGCGCCGATCCTCTTCCCCATCAGGCCTCCTCACCCGCGTGCACGCCGGTTACCGCGATGCCCGGAGGGCACCGCGACGCGATGAGGCGAAACCGCGCCAGCACCCCGACGTGCTAGTGCTCGGGCCGCCACGCTGGTAGGCGGGGCCGCCCGACTGGTGTCGGACAACTTATGCCGGGCGATCACACCCCGCAAGCAGTATCGGTAACGATTCAGGCCAGTGCATGCCGAACTGTGATTATCGCCTGATATTGACGGGAAATCTCACGACGGCGGGTTGAGCGCGAGCTTCGCCAGCAGTTCCCGCGCCCGCTCGGCCGACCGCGGCTGGCACAGGACGTCGTACCGGCCCGCGACGAGCTGACTCGCCGACGAGAAGTCCCGCCGCCGCCCACGGGACGTGCCGTAGCCGATGGCGGCGAACACCATCCCGGAGAGGATGCCCAGCACGAGCCCGGTGAGCAGCTGCAGCGCGAAGCCCTGGTTGACGAACAGCCCGAGCAGCAGGCCGGCGAACACGCCGAACCAGGCCCCCGAGAAGGCGCCGGTGGCGAGCACGCGGCCCCACGTCAGCTTCCCGATGACCCGCTCGACCAGCATGAGGTCGACGCCGACGATGGTGACGTCGCCGACCGCGAACTCGTTCTCGGCGAGGAAGTCGACGGCCTGCTGCGCTTCGCCGTAGGTCGCGTAGGACCCGATCGGCCAGCCGGTGGGCGGCGTCGGCAACCGCGGCAGGTTGCCGGGCGCCCGGCCCCCGCCGAAGGGACTACTCACCATCATCACCTGCGCCCTCGTGGGTCTGGGCGTCCATCTTGTCAAGAACACCTGGACCGTGCGAGCCGCTTACCCCGAAAGGCCGGACCCCCAGAATGTCGACAAGTCGCTTCGCACTTTCATAGGGAAAGCTACGTCCAGGGCCCCTTCCGACGCGTCTTTCCCTGCGAAAGTGACGTCCTCGGGCCTCCGGACGCAGCTTTCCCCGTGAAAGTGGCGGGTCTCAGGAGCGGGACTTGTATTCGCGCAGCAGGCCGCGGCTGATGATCGTCTTCTGGATCTCGCTCGTGCCCTCGCCGATCAGCAGGAACGGCGCCTCGCGCATCAGGCGCTCGATCTCGTACTCCTTCGAGTAGCCGTAGCCGCCGTGGATGCGGAACGAGTCCTGCGTGACCTCTGCGCAGTACTCCGACGCGATCAGCTTCGCCATGCCCGCCTCGACGTCGTTGCGCTCGCCGGAGTCCTTGAGCCGGGCCGCGTTCACCATCATCAGGTGCGCCGCCTCGACCTTGGTCGCCATCTCGGCCAGCTTGAACGCGATGGCCTGGTGCTCGGCGATCGCCTTGCCGAACGTCTTGCGCTGCTGGGCGTACTCCACCGCCAGCTCGAACGCGCGGATCGCGATGCCGCACGCCCGGGCCGCGACGTTCACGCGGCCGACCTCGACACCGTCCATCATGTACGAGAAGCCCTTGCCGGGCGCCTCGCCGAGGACCATGTCCGCGCCGATCCGGTAGCCGTCGAACACCGCCTCCGTGGTGTCGACACCCTTGTACCCCATCTTGTCGATCTTGCCCGGGATGGTCAGGCCGGGCGCCACCTCGCCGAAGCCCTCGGGCTTCTCGACGAGGAACGTCGTCAGGTTCTGGTGGGGCTTCTCGGCGCCCTCGTCGGTCTTGACGAGCAGCGCGATCAGGTTCGACGAGCCGCCGTTCGTCAGCCACATCTTCGAGCCGTCGATGACGTAGCCGTCGTCGGTCTTCTTCGCCTTCGTCTTGATCGCCGCGACGTCGGAGCCGAGGTCCGGCTCGGACATCGAGAACGAGCCGCGGACCTCACCGGTCGCCATCCGCGGCAGGAAGTGCTGCTTCTGCGCCTCGGTGCCGTGGCGGGCGATCATGTGCGCCACGATGAAGTGCGTGTTGATCACACCGGACACGCTCATCCAGCCGCGCGCGATCTCCTCGACGACGAGCGCGTAGGTCAGCAGCGACTCGCCGAGCCCGCCGTACTCCTCCGGGATGGTGATCCCGAACAGGCCCATCTCCTTCATGCCCTCGACGATGTCGGCCGGGTAGGTGTCGGAGTGCTCGAGCTCCTGCGCGTGCGGGATGACCTCCTTGTCCACGAACGAGCGGACGGTCGCGAGGATCTCCGACTGCACGTCGGACAGGCCGGCGGTCTGGGCGAGACGGGCCATCACGGCTCCCTTTCCGGTTACGACGCCGCTCCCGGCGCTGGGTTACCGGTGAGTATGACCCGAAACGGACGACCCTGCTATGAGGGCGCTCACGCCGCCGACGTTCTGGCCCGTAAAGTGCGGTGCGAAGGGGAGGAACCATGACTTATCCGCAGGATCCGAACGACCCGTACGGCCAGCAGCAGCCCCAGTCGGGCGGTTTCCAGCAGCCCCAGTCGGGCGGTTACCAGCAGCCGGGTTACGGCCAGCAGTACCCGTCGGGCGGCTACCAGCAGCCCGGCTACCCGCAGTACCCCGGCGGCGGCATGGGAATGCAGCCGCCGGAGGGTCCCGGGCTCGCCATCGGCGCGCTGATCTGCTCGATCGCCGGCATCTTCCTGTGCTTCCTGATCGCCGTCGCGGGCATCATCATGGGCCACATCGCCTACAACAAGGCCAAGGCCGGTCAGGCCGAGGGCCAAGGCGTCGCGATGGCGGCGTTCATCGTCGGCTACGCCGCGATCGCGCTCAACATCCTGGGGTTCCTCCTCTTCTTCGGGGTCGGCGCCGCGAACGGCCTCTTCCGCTGACCGGCTAAGTTGGGGTCCTGCACGCACCGAGGGGGCCCGTGATGACCGACCCGTCCGGCGACAAGGACCAGACGTCCACGTCGTACGACCCGCCGTCGACCAGCGAGCCGTCGTCGTACGACCCGGGGGCCTACGAGCCGCCCGCGACGGCCGACCCGACGTTCGACAGCACGGTTCCGGACAGCACGGTTCCGGACAGCACCGTCGCCGACAGCACGGCCGGCGACAGCACCGCCTCGGACCACACCGTTTCGAGCGGCACGGCCGGCGACACGACGGTCGCCGGCGCCACGACGGCGCCGCCGTACCCGGCCGCCGGGAGCCTGCCCCCGGGAGCGTTCGAGACGCCCGCCGCGCACATCCCCGGCACGCCGTACGCGGCTCCGGGCTACCCGCAACAGGCGTACGCGCAGCCGTACCCGCCGGCCTACGGCGCGCCGTACGCGCCGCCGGCGCCGTACGCCCAGCCGTACCCGGGCGTCCCGCGCACCCAGGACAACGCGCTCGCGATCGGCGCCCTGGTCTGCTCGATCCTCGGCTTCTGCTCCGGCATCACGGCGTTGCCCGGGCTGATCATGGGCCACATCGCGCTGAGCCGCACCAACCGCGGCGAAGGCGGCGGCCGCGGCATCGCCACGGCCGCCGTGATCATCGGCTACGTCGTCGTCGCGCTGTGGGTCGGCTTCTTCACGACCTTCATCATCCTGGGCGTGAACGGCCAGTTCGACAGCTAGTCGGACGCCGGTAGCGCCACGTCGCCGGGGGTGCGCGGAGCCGGGGCCGCATGCCCGTTCGCCTCCGGTTTCGCTTCCACCGCATCGGGTTCCGGCGCGGCCTCGGGGATCGCCGGAGCGGCGGGCGCCGGCGGGGCCGCGGGCGCCGCCGCCTGCTTCGGGGTGTGCGCGTCGAGGAAGCGCAGCAGCTCCACCGGGAACGGCAGGATCAGCGTCGAGTTCTTCTCCGACGACACCTGGACCACCGTCTCCAGCAGCCGCAGCTGCATCGCCGACGGCGTGTCCGCCATCGTCGCCGCGGCCTGGGCGAGCTTGTGGGACGCCTGCAGCTCACCGTCGGCGGAGATGACGCGCGCCCGGCGTTCCCGCTCCGCCTCGGCCTGCCGGGACATCGAGCGCTTCATCGCCTCCGGCAACGCGACGTCCTTGATCTCGACCTTGTCGATGTGGATGCCCCAGTCGAGCGCCGGGCTGTCGATCATCAGCTCCAGGCCCTCGTTGAGGTGCTCGCGGTTCGACAGCAGGTCGTCGAGCTCGCTCTTGCCGATGATCGAGCGCAGCGACGTCTGCGCGACCTGGCCGACGGCGGCGCGGTAGTCCTGCACGTTGACCGCGGCGACGACCGGGTCGATCACCTTGAAGTAGACGACCGCGTCGACCCGGACGGTGACGTTGTCGCGGGTGATGCCGTCCTGGGCGGGCACCGGCATGGTGATGATCTGCATGTTGACCTTCTGCATCCGGTCCACGAACGGGACCAGCAGCTTCAGGCCGGGCTCCTGCACCCGGGACCGCACCCGGCCGAACCGGAACACGAGCCCGCGTTCGTACTGCTTGACCACGCGCACGCCGGCCGCGAGCCAGGCTCCGCCCAGTACGACGACGGCACTGACGATCTCCACCACCATGGCTGCTCCCGGGGTTGCGATTTCCCCTGAAAACCCAGCGTACGCCCGCGAGCACCAGGGCGAAACGCGCTGGACGCGGCGGCCAGACTGGGGTCGTGACCGACCTTCGTGTGCCCCCGGTCTTCGCCGCCCGCGCACCCCGCGTGCTCGGCCCCGGAGCCGTCCCCTGGCTTGCTGCGCTGCCGGCGCTGGCCGCCGGGTACGCCCGCGAGTGGGGCCTGACGTTCGAGGGCGAAGCGATGCACGGCTACGTCGGCGTCGTCCAGCCCGCGCGCCGGGCCGACGGCACGCCGGTGGTGCTGAAACTGGGCTGGCGCGACCACGAGTCCGCCGGCGAGCCGGTCGCACTGTCCACATGGGCCGGCCGGGGTGCGGTGCTGCTGCTGGACTCCGCGCCGGACGACGGCGTCCTGCTGCTGGAGCGGCTCGACGCCGGGCGCACCCTCGATCACCTCCCGCTGCGCGAAGCCGTCCCGATCCTCGGTGAGCTGGCGCGGCGGCTGGCCGTGCCCGCGCCGCCGGAGCTGACCCGGAGCGTCCGCGCCGAGGCCGCGCGGCTGGTCGAGGAACTCCCCCGGCGCTGGACCGAGCTGGGCGAGCCGTTCGACCGGCGGCTCGTCGACGACGCCGTCGCGATCTGCCGCGAGCTGGGGCCGTCGTCGGGATCGGCGCTGGTGAACGAGGACCTGCACTTCCAGAACGTTCTCGCCGGCCAGCGCGAGCCGTGGCTCGTCATCGATCCGAAGCCGTTGGCCGGCGACCTCGAGTACGGCGTGATCCCGTTGTTCTGGAACCGGTTCACCGAGTCCACACTGGACGAACGGATGGCGCTGATCGTCGCCTCCCAGGAGCTGGACGCCGGGAAGGCACGCGCCTGGACGCTGGTGCGGGCGGTGCAGAACTGGCTCTGGATGGTCGAGGAGTCCGCCGAACACGGCGTGGACCGCGACGACCCGGCGTTTGTCACAGTGCCGGAAATCGCCGCGTGGGCGACCAGCCGATAGGGTCGGCGCCATGGCCGCGGTCAACAGGGTTTTCGCAGCTCAGCTGTCGGGTTTGCCGGTGTTCGGCCCGGACGGTGAATCCATCGGCCGGGTCCGCGACCTCGTCGCCGGGTTGCGCCTCGACACGCAGCCGCCGCGCATCCTCGGCGTGGTCGTCGAGCTGACCACCCGGCGGCGGGTCTTCGTGCCGATGCTGCGGGTCACGGCGATCGAGCCGACCGCCGTCACGCTGGCCACCGGCTCGGTCAACATGCGCCAGTTCAACCAGCGGCCCAACGAGGTCCTGGTGCTCGGCCAGCTCCTGGACGCGCACGCGTCGCTGGCCGGCTCGGACACCCGCGTCACCGTCGTCGACGCCGGGATGGAGCCGACCCGCACCCGAGACTGGGTGCTGGCGAAGCTCGCCATCCGGGAGCGGCGGGCCGGGCTGGGCCGGCGTCGCTCGGCGATGCAGGTGCTGCCGTGGGCGGAGGTGGCCGGGCTGAGCCTGACCGACATCACCGGCCAGCAGCAGGGCGCCGGGCAGCTGCTCATGCTGTTCGACACCATGCGCTCGGTCGACGTCGCCGCGACGATCCGCGATCTGCCGCTCAAGCGCCGGCACGAGGTCGCCGACGCGATGGACGACGAGCGCCTCGCCGACGTCCTCGAAGAGCTGCCCGACGACGACCAGAAAGAGCTGCTGTCCTACCTCGCCGAGGAGCGCGCGGCCGACATCCTCGAGGCGATGAGCCCGGACGACGCCGCCGACCTGCTGGCCGAGCTGGCCCCGGCCGAGCAGAGCCGGCTGCTGGAGCTGATGGAGCCGGAGGAGTCGGCGCCGGTCAGGCGGCTGCTGGCCTACTCGTCCGACACCGCGGGCGGCCTGATGACCCCCGAGCCGGTGGTCCTCACGCCCGACACGACGATCGCCGAGGCGCTGGCGCACATCCGCAACGCCGAGCTGCCGCCGGCGCTGGCCAGCATGGTGTTCGTCTGCCGGCCGCCGACCGCGACGCCGACCGGGCGCTTCGTCGGCGTCGTCCACTTCCAGCGGCTGCTGCGCGAACCGCCGGCGGAGCTGGTGGCCAGCGCCGTCGACACCGGGCTGGCCGCCCTGCGGCCCAACGCGACGCTGCCCGAGGTCACCCGCTACTTCGCGGCCTACAACCTGACCTGCGGGCCGGTCGTCGACACCGAGGACCACCTGATCGGCGCGGTCACCGTCGACGACGTCCTCGACCATCTGCTGCCCGAGGACTGGCGCGAGACCGGCCTGCACGACACGACCGGCGAGACCGGCGAAAACCTGGAGGCCGAGCGTGCCTGAACCGACGTCCGGACGGCGGCTGGACCAGCCCCGCAGCCAGAACCGGTTCAAGCTGAACATCGACCCGGACACCTTCGGGCGGCTCACCGAGCGCGTCGCCCGGTTCCTCGGCACCGGCAAGTACCTGTTCTGGCAGACGCTGCTGGTGATCATCTGGATCGCGATGAACCTCGCCGCCGTGTCGCTGCAGTGGGACCCGTACCCGTTCATCCTGCTCAACCTGGCCTTTTCGACCCAGGCGGCGTACGCGGCGCCGTTGATCCTGCTCGCGCAGAACCGCCAGGACGACCGGGACCGCGTCTCCCTGGAAGAGGACCGGAACCGGGCCCTGCAGACGAAGGCCGACACGGAGTACCTGGCCCGGGAGCTGGCCGCGCTGCGGCTCGCGGTCGGCGAGGTGGCGACCCGGGACTACCTCCGCAGCGAGCTCGACCGGCTGCGGGAGGACCTCGACGTCCAGCCCAGGAAGGCCAAACCGAACCGCACTCCTACCGGCTCGTAACATGGACGGGGTGACCAGCACTCAGCAGCTCCCCAGCGTCGATGACGTCCGCAGCGCGCTGAAGAGCGTGCAAGACCCCGAGATCCACAAACCCATCACGGACCTGGGGATGGTGAAGGACGTCGTCGTCGGCGACGACGGCGTGGTCACCGTCGGGATCTACCTGACCGTGGCCGGCTGCCCGCTGAAGGCGACGCTGACCAACGACACGAAGGAAGCCGTCTCGAAGGTCCCCGGCGTCACCGACGTCCGGGTCGAGCTGGACGTCATGAACGACGAGCAGCGCACCGAGTTGCGGAAGTCGCTGCGCGGCGAGAGCACCGAGCCGGTGATCCCGTTCGCCCAGCCGGGCTCGATGACGCGGGTGTACTGCGTCGCGTCCGGCAAGGGCGGCGTCGGCAAGTCGTCGGTCACGGTGAACCTGGCCGCGGCGATGGCCCAGCGCGGGCTCTCGGTCGGCGTCGTCGACGCGGACATCTACGGCCACTCGATCCCCCGCATGCTGGGCACCCACGAGAAGCCGACCAAGGTCGACACGATGATCATGCCGCCGCAGGCGCACGGCGTGAAGATGATCTCGATCGGCATGTTCACCCCGGGCAACACCCCGGTGGTGTGGCGCGGCCCGATGCTGCACCGCGCGCTGCAGCAGTTCCTGGCGGACGTGTTCTGGGGCGACCTCGACATCCTGCTGCTGGACCTGCCGCCGGGCACCGGCGACATCGCGATCTCGGTGGCCCAGCTGATCCCGAACGCGGAGATCCTGGTCGTCACCACCCCGCAGCAGGCGGCGGCCGAGGTCGCCGAGCGCGCGGGCGCGATCGCGCTGCAGACGCGTCAGCGGGTCGCCGGCGTCATCGAGAACATGTCGTGGCTGGAGCAGGCCGACGGGTCTCGCCTGGAGATCTTCGGCTCCGGCGGCGGCCAGACGGTGGCGGACTCGCTGACGAAGTCGATCGGCTCGGAGGTCCCGCTGCTGGGCCAGGTGCCGCTGGACCCGCGCCTGCGCGAGCAGGGCGACTCGGGCACGCCGCTGGTGCTCTCGGACCCGGAGGCCCCGGCTTCGCTGGTGCTGAGGGAAGCCGCGAAGAAGCTGACGGTCCGCGCGCGCGGACTGGCCGGGATGATGCTGAACGTGACACCCGCGGGGCGCTAGACCAAAGTCCGTGAATGGCACATCGAGGGACTTCAGGTCCCTCGATGTGCCATTCACGGACTTTCGGTGAACTTACGTGGCGTCCGGGTCGATCGGCGGACGCTCGCCGGGCTTCAGCGGCTCCGGCTGGGGCTTCGTCTGGGCGGCCGTGTAGCCGTTCGAACCGTTGGCCCCGTTCGTGCCGTTGCCGCCGTTCGTGATGCCCTTGAGGCCGAGCGGGTCGCTGTCACCGTCGAACAGGTGCTGCGTCACCACGCGTTTCGGGTCGAAGTTGCGCAGCCCGCGCAGGTCTTCCAGCGGCTTGCGCAGCTGGTCGAACTCCGGGCCCATCTCCTCGCGGAGCTGCTCTTTCGCCCCGGTCGCGAAGTCGCGGACCTTCTTCACGCTCTTCGCCATCCAGGACGCCGCCTCGGGCAGCCGTTCCGGGCCGAGGATGAAAAGACCGGCGATGATGAGGACGAGGATTTCCCCCCATCCGACACTGTCGAACACCGTCAACCTCCGCTCGGAACCTACTGGCTCAGGGTACTCGCCACCGGCCCCGCTCAAGCAGGCCGAACGCGGTAACTCAGGTGAACCTTGTTCAGCCGTCGCCCGCCGCATGACATCTGCGTTGACCAGCGATCTGCGTGCGGGGCGCGGCGGGCTACCCAGAACAAGGTTCAATCGGAAGCCAGGGTTACGTCCACGACGAAGCTGGCACCGTCACGAGCCAGCGACACCGGGACCACCTCGCCGACGTCGTGCGCGCGCACCGCGACCGTCAGTTCCGCGGAGTCGCGGACCAGGCGGTTGCCGATCTTCGTGATCACGTCGCCCTCCTTGATGCCCGCGTTCGCGGCCGGGCCGCCGGGGGCGACGTTCTTGACCTGCGCGCCCATCGTGGACGAGCCGGCGACCGTCGAGGACGCGTTGATGCCGATGTCGGCGTGCTGGACCTTGCCGTCCTTGATCAGCGCCTTCGCGATCTTGATCGCGTAGTCGCTCGGGATGGCGAAGCCGATGCCGATGCTGCCGCCGTCCGCGCTGGACGAGCGGATCGACGAGTTGATGCCGACCAGCGCGCCGGTGGCGTCGACGAGCGCGCCGCCGGAGTTGCCGTGGTTGATCGCGGCGTCGGTCTGGATGGCCTCGTAAGTGACCGGCGCGGCGCCGTTGTCGCCGCCGGCGGTGATCGGCCGGTTCAGCGCGCTGACGATGCCCGCGGTCACCGAGTTCTGCAGCGCCAGCGGCGAGCCGATCGCCATCACGGTGTCGCCGACCTGCAGGTCCGACGACTTGCCGATCTGCAGCACGGTCGGGTTGGTGACGTTGACCTTCACCACCGCGAGGTCGGTCTTCGGGTCGGTGCCGACGAGCTTGGCGTCGGTCCGGGTGCCGTCGATGAAGATCGCGGTGATCTTGACGCCCGGATCCGCGGCGGCGGAGCTGATCACGTGGTCGTTGGTGAGGATGTAGCCCTGCGGGTCGATCATCACGCCGGAGCCCTGCTCGCCGGACTCGGCGCCGGGCTTGAACACCTCGAGCGAGACGACGGCCGGCGAGACGCGCTTGGCGATCTCGGCGACCGAACCGGCCGGCCGTTCCTTGGCGGCCTCGGCTTCGGAGATCGTCGCGGACCCGGTGAGCTCGGTGCCGGTGTCGGCGGCCCACCAGCCGACCAGCCCGCCGGCTGCGCCGATCAGCAGCGCGACGACCCCGAGCAGCACCAGCGCCTTGGGCTTCACCCGCCGGCCGAACAGCACCTCGGGCAGGCTCAGCAACGCACCCGGCGGACGCCGAGCGGGCTTTTCCTCGTCTTCGGCGGGCATCGCGGGCCCGGCGAGCACGGCGCCGGCGCCCGGATCACGCCACGGGTCACCCGTCCCGGTCCACAGCGGCGGCTCGGCCTGCGACGCGTCCCCAACGGCCTCCCGCGGCCGCTCCAGGAGAACGCCTTCGGCCCCGGGCGGCCGGCTGAACGCCTCGGCCAGCGACTCGGGAGCCGGCGGCGTCAGCTTGACGCCGTTGGTCTGCTGGGGGGTGTAGAGCTTGTCGAACGCCCCGTCGACCCCCTGCGGCCGGCCGAACACCGCGGCCTGCCCCGGATCGACGGCCGGCCGCGCCAGCGGGCGCGGCCCCAGCCGGTCGGCATCGTGCGCGCCGGGCTGCTCGGGATTCACGTTCGGCTCGGTCATCATTCCCCGGTGCTGAAGATCAGGTGGCTGGGCGTGACGATACCCAAGCCCAGTGCGCCGAGTCTGCCGGTACGGCGGTGAAATGGCTGTTTCTTGGCCGGCCCGCGAGTTGCCCACAGGCACTCGGCGATGTGGACAAACCGGCGTTGTGGGTCACCGGATCGCCGGTTCCGCGGGTGGGCGCCGATAAACTGGACCCGGGGCCGCCCCCCAGGGAGTGGCGGGGGCTGCTCGGATTCGGTCAGCGGACGCCGACCGGCACCGCGATCGGCGAGCTCACCGGTGTCGACGTCACCGACGGGGCCGGCTCCGGGCGAGGTGCCTGCGGCACCGCCATCTGGGCCGGGAGCAGGTTCGCGTTCTGCGGGACCTGGCCGCCCGTGTCCGGGGTGCCGTCACCGCCGTCTGCGGAGGTGCCCACCAGCGCCAGCGCGCTCAGCACCAAGCCCGACACGACCACGCCGGCACCCTGTGCCGCGCGGCGCTTGAAGCGGCCGCCGCCCAGGACGTTCGGGGACTGGCCGAGCGGGGCCGACGAGCCGAGCGGCGCCACGCCGCCCAGCACGCCTGAGTCGCGCAGGCCGGCGACCCGGTCGGGCCGCTGGACCGCGACGAGCTGGCCGTCGGCGGTGATCGCCAGGTTGTCGGGGCTGCTGGGCAGGTCCGTGTGCTCCGGGATGGACCGGAGGCTCGCCAGGAACCCGGCCGACATCGACGGCGCGCCCGCGCCGCGGATCGCGGCGCACGCCTGCCGCTGGGCCTGGACGTCGCCGGCGCAGGAGGCGCAGCGCGTGATGTGCGCCGCCGCGCGGTCACGCGCGCCGTGCGAAAGTTCGCCGTCCACGAACGCGACCACGGCGTCCGGCAGCAGGTGCGACTCGGGGAGTCCCCAGCCTCGCGGTGCGGTCATACCGACACCTTCGCAGACTCCGGGGCGTAACTGCGTCGGCGCTCCAGCGAAGCCCGCAGCGCCTGGCGACCGCGGTGGATCCGGCTGCGAACGGTGCCCAGCTTGACGTTGAGCGTCGCGCCGATCTCCTCGTACGAGAGACCTTCGACGTCGCACAGCACGACGGCGGCACGGAACTCCGGCGGCAGCTCGTCGAGCGCGGCCTGCAGGTCCGGGTCCAGGTGGGTGTCGGTGTAGACCTGCTCGGGGCTCGGGTCGTCGCCCACGATGCGGTCGGTGTCCTCCGGCAGGCCTTCCATCCGCACTCGCGAGCGGCGGCGGGCCATGTCGAGGAAGAGGTTGGTGGTGATCCGGTGCAGCCAGCCCTCGAACGTGCCGGGCTTGTAGGACGCCAGCGACCGGAAGACCCGGATGAAGGTCTCCTGGGTGAGGTCCTCGGCGTCGTGGGTGTTGCCGGTCAGGCGGTAGGCGAGCCGGTAGACCCGGTCACCGTGCTCGCGGACGACCTCGTCCCAGGACGGTGGCGTCCAGGCCGCCTCGTCCAGGGACACGGGCTGAGCCGCGTCGACGTCCGCATCGGCGTTCTGCATCGTGGGAGCAGGCACCTCCATCTGTGTTTCTCCTGTCTGCTCCACCCAACGCGGGTCGCGGGCACGGTGTTCCCGTGTGTCTGGATTCGAGTCTGTCGGGGTTCCTTATGGTTCTAGTGAGACTGGACTGAGAACAGGCTGAGAAGTTCTTCCTGAGTGCTTACCAGGGAGCCTGCGAGGATTTATCGACAACCAACGCTAACCTCCGTGCGTGAACACGCCCACCCCTGCGGCCGCACCGGCCGACTCCGGGTTCGTCGACGGGTACCTGCCCGACGACGAGGTGCTGTCTTCGGCGCGCGCACGGGCCGAGGACCTGGGCTGCAGCCCGCTGTCCGCGGGCGCCGGCGCGACCCTGCGGTTCCTGGCCGCCACGCTGCGGGCGAAGGCCGTCGTCGAGGTCGGCACGGGCGCCGGGGTGAGCGGGCTGAGCCTGCTGCGCGGGATGGCCCCGGAGGGCATCCTGACGTCGATCGACCTGGAGCCGGAGTACCAGCGGGCCGCGCGCGCGGCGTTCCGCGAAGCCGGTTACGCGCCGGGCCGGACCCGCTTGATCGTCGGACGGGCGCTGGACGTCCTGCAGCGGCTGACGCCGGGCGGCTACGACCTGGTGTTCGTCGACTCGGCGCACATCGAGTACCCGGGGTGCTACGAGCTGGGCGTGTCGCTGCTGCGCCGCGGCGGGATCATCGCGTTCCACAACGTCCTGGCGGGCGGCCGGGTGATCGACCCGTCCCGGCGCGACCCGGAGACGCTGGCCCTGCGCGAGGTCGCCCGAGCGTTCCGCGAAGACGAACGCCTGGTCCCGGCCCTCCTCCCGGTGGGCGGCGGCCTGCTGGTGGCCGCGGCGATCTGAGCCGCCTCGGTGGCCGGTGTGGTCGGCTTGGCCTTCGCGGCGATCTGACTCGGCTCCGCGGCGGCATGGTCGGCGTGCTCCTCGCAGCGATCTGACTCGCCTCCCGCGGCTGGCGTGGTCGGCTTGGCCCCTCGCAGCGATCCGACTCGCCTCCCGCGGCTGGCGTGGTCGGCTTGCTCCTCGCAGCGATCTGGCTCAACTCGAAGCTCGCCGGTCGGCACGATCCGCCTGGTCACGGCAGTGATCCGAGCACCTGTCCACAAGTCGGCCCGCCTGTGGACAAGTCGCCGATTTTGCCGGACTTGTCGGTGGTCGCCGGTAAACTGGAACGGGGACGCCCCCCAGGGTTGGGCGGGGGTGTGTTTGCGGGGCCGGACGGCTGGACTCAGCTCGGGACCAGTTCGCGCCGCTCGGTGCGCACCCGGGTTCCGGCGCCCACCGCGGCCGCCGCCAGCAAGAGCCAGACCGCTACCAGGGCGATCAGCCGGCCCCAGCCCGCGTGGCCGTAGACGTACGCGCCGGCCGCGCCGCCGATGCTGCTGCCCAGGTAGTACGTCGCCGTGTACATGCCGCCGACCTGGCCGCGGGCGTCCTCGGGGGCGTCGGCCGCCGCCCAGCCGTTGGCGACCGCGTGCGCGGCGAAGAACGCGCAGGTCAGCACCAGGAAACCGGCGATCACCAGCGGCAACGAGTCCGGCAGGGTCAGCGCCGCCCCGGCGGCCATCAGCAGCAGCGAGCCGATCACCGCGCGACGGCGGCCGACGCGCGCCACCAGCCGTCCGGCCGCGGCCGAGGAGACCGAGCCGGTCGCGTAGGCGAGGAACACCAGCGACGCGATCGCCGGCGACAGGTCCAGCGGGTCGCCGGTCAGCCGGAACCCGGCCGCGTTGTAGAGCGCGACGAACGAACCCATCGCGAGCAGCGCCACGGCGTACTGGGCCAGCAGCACCGGCCGCCGCACCGCCGTCACCAGCCCGGCGGCGACCGCCTTGAGCTGCACCTTCCCGCGGGCCGTGCCGGGCGGCAGCGTCACGACGGTGATCACGGCGCACACCGCGCCGATGCCCGCGACGACGTACAGCGCGCCGCGCCAGCCGAGCGGCCCGGCGGAGAAGCCGGCGGACAGCCGGCCGAGCATGCCGCCGACGGTGTTGCCCGCGATCATCGCGCCGACGGCGGCGGCGACGCCCGCGCGGCCGAGCCGTTCGGCCAGGTAGGCGGCCGCGACCCCGGGGAATCCGGCGATCGCGATGCCCTGCAAGGCGCGCAGCACGAGCAGCGCCGGGTACGTCGGCATCAACGGCAGCAGCAGCCCGAACACGACCGACGCGACCACCGACGTCACGATCACCGGCCGCCGCCCGACCACCTCGGACAGCGCGGCGATCGGCAGGACCGCGATGGCCAGCGCGCCGGTCGCGACGCTCACCGCGAGCGCCGCGCCGCCGGGGTCGAGGTGGTACTGCGCGGCGAGCTGCGGCAGCACCGGCTGCGGGGCGTAGAGCAGGGCGAAAGAGGAGATCCCGGCCGCGGCGACGGCGGTCTTGACTCGGCGGGTGGTGGTCACCCACTGAAAGTAAGCAGCGCTAATCAATACGTCTAATACACATGTGATCTATAATTCATGCGATGACGCATGACTCGCTGTCGGCGCAGCTCGCACCGCACCTGCGGCTCCTGGTCGCGCTGCGGAGTACGGGGAACGTCACACGCGCGGCCGAACTGCTGGGCGTCCCGCAGCCGACGGTGAGCCGCCGGATCGCGGCGCTGGCCGACGCGCTGGGCGCGCCCCTGACCGTCCCGGACGGCCGCGGCATCCGGCTCACCCGCGCGGCGGAGCTGCTGGCCGAGGCCGCCGAACGCGCGTTGGCGGCGGTCGACACCGGCGTCCGGCTGGCGCGCGAGGAGGTGGCGCCGGAGTCGGGACACGTGGTGCTCGGCTTCCTGCACCTGCTCGGGCGGTCGCTGGTGCCGTCGCTGCTGCGCGGCTACCGGGCGCGGTACCCGGGGGTGCGGTTCACGCTGGTCCAGGGCTCGCGGCAGGACATGCTCGACCGGCTGGCGGGCGGCGAGCTGGACCTGGCGCTGCTCGCGCCGTTGCCGTCGGACGCGCCTTCACTGGTCTCGGCGGGGCTGGCGGAGGAGGAGATCCTGCTGTCGGTCCCGACGGGCCACCGCCTCGCCGGCCGCGGTTCGGTGCGGGTGGCCGAGCTGGCCGAGGAGGAGTTCGTGCTGCTGGAGCCGGGTTACGGCGTCCGCACCCTGACGGACGAACTGTGCGCGGCGGCCGGTTTCGCGCCGCACATCGCGTTCGAGGGCCAGGAGTCGGACACGGTCCGCGGCCTGGTCGCGGCGGGCCTCGGCGTGGCACTGCTGCCGCGGTTCGGCCCGGGCACACCGGCAGGAGTAGCGGAAGTACCGCTGAACCCACCGGCGTCACGGACGATCGGCCTGGTCTGGCGCGCGGGCGAGCCGGCAACCCCCGCGGTGACGGCCTTCCGGGACCACGTGCTGGCAACGGCGGGGCGCAAATAATCCGGCCGCCGCCAGGAAACTCCCCCACCCTTCCCTGGGGGGCGTCCCCGAGTCCAGTCTATCGGTGGCCCCTGACGGAGCCCGGCGAAAACGGTCGTGAGCCGCGAGTTGCCCACAATCCAGCCAGGCTGTGGATAACTCCGACGGCGCGACGGCAGCGACAGTCCGGCAGCAGCGCGGACAGCACGGGACGGTCCGGCGGCGGCGCAGACAGCCCAGGCCGACGCCACCTGGCCGGCGGATCTCAGGCCAGTGAGGCGGCCAGCTCCACCAGGGTTCGGGCCGCGAAGCCCGTCGCGCCCGGGACCACGTCGTCGTAGGACTTCTCCGACCGGGCCGGGCCCGCGATGTCCAGGTGGGCCCACGGCAGGCCCTCCGTGAACTCGCGCAGGAACAGCGCCGCCGTGATGCTGCCCGGGCCGCCCGGGGTCTGGCGGACGTCGCCGAACTCGCCTCGGACGTTCTCCGCGTAGTCCTCCACCAGCGGCATGCGCCACCAGGCCTCGCCGACGCGCGAACCCGCCGCGACGACCGAAGCCGCCAGCGTGTCGTCCGTGGCGAACAGGCCGCCCGTGCGCAAACCGAGCGACACCTTCATCGCGCCCGTCAGGGTCGCCGCGTCGACGACGACGTCCGGGCCGTACTTCTTGATGCCGTACGCCAGCGCGTCGGCCAGGACCATGCGGCCCTCGGCGTCGGTGTTGCCGACCTCGGTCGTCTTGCCGCCGTAGTGGCGGACGATGTCGCCGGGCCGGTAGGCCGAACCGGACACGTGGTTTTCGGCCGCCGGGACCAGCGCGGTCACCCGCACCGGCAGCCCCAGCGCGGCGATCGCGCGGGTCGCGGCGATCACCGCCGCGCCGCCCGCCATGTCCGTGCGCATCAGGTGCATGCCGTCGGCCGGCTTGATCGACAGGCCGCCCGTGTCGAACGTGATGCCCTTGCCCACCAGCAGCAAGTGCTTGACCGCGCCGGAGGGCTTGTAGGACAGCTCGATCAGCCGCGGCGGCCGCGCCGAACCGCCGCCGACGGCCAGGACGCCACCGAAGCCCTGCGCCGCGAGCCACTGCTCGTCGCGGATCGTCGCTTCGACGCGGGGGCCGGCGACCTTCGCCGCGGTGTCCGCGAGCCAGGCCGGGGACTTGACGTTCGAGGGGGTGTTCGCGAGGTCGCGGGTCAGCGCCGTCGCCGCGGCCAGCGCCGTGGCGCGCTCGACGAGCTCGGTGTGGCTCGCCACCGCGCGATCGTGCGTCACCAGCCGCACCGTCCGCACCGCCGGCTTCGGGTCCTCAATGGACACCTTGAAGCGGTAGCCGCCGAGCAGCAGGCCCAGCGCCAGCTCCGTGACGTGCTCGCCGGACGCCTCCTCGGGCAGCACGAGCTGCACCGCGCGGAACGCCTTCGCGCCGTTCTCGACGTCGTCGGCCAGCGCCGCGTTCACCGCGCGGACCAGCGCCGCGCCGGTCTTCCGGTACTGCTTCGGCTTGCCGTCGCCGAGCCCCGCGACCCAGCGGGGGCCGTCACCCTGGACCGTCTGGACGTCGCCCGCTTTGCCGGTGATCCGGACACCGCCGATCTCGACCGGCTCGGCCTCGACGTCGTCGGCCGGCGCGGTCACGAGCCGGACCGTCGGGGTGCCGCGGCGAAGGTCGCCCGCGACCTCGATGTCGAGGAGACTAGTCGGAACGGGGGGTAGCGGATTACGCACAGTGAGCAACCTTCGGGCGCAGAGGAACCGCGACCCCGGCCTCCGAAGGGAGACCGGGGTGCGACGGAAGGACGGTTCTGGGGGGCCGGTTCAGCCGGTGACCTCCTGCAAAGCGGCGCCGAGGTCTTTCGCTTCCTCTGCGGAGAGTTCGACGACGAGTCGCCCGCCACCCTCGAGCGGTACGCGCATCACGAGGCCCCGCCCCTCCTTAGTCACTTCGAGGGGACCATCTCCGGTCCGGGGCTTCATGGCCGCCATAGCGTGCTCCCTCCGTCTCAACCGGCGCGCCCGGGTCGCGCTCGCGTGAAAGCCAGCCGGGTCTTACCGTCCATTGTCCCCTATCAGCGCCTCGGCGCATCAGCGGACCGATCTTTTGCTGCCGTATCGGTGCTGGTATGCGGCCCGCGAGGGGTGTGAGAGTCTCGGACGACCGATGTTTCAGCGCAAGGAGAAGACGTGACCACATCCGACGTCCTGCTGATCGCCGACGCCGACGGGGTGCGCACCCTCACCCTCAACCGGCCGCAGGCGTACAACTCGCTGACCGTCGAGCTGAAGGAAGCACTGCTCGCGGCCCTGCGCGGGGCAGCGGACGACGAGGCCGTCCGCGCGGTCGTGCTGACCGGTTCGGGCAAGGCGTTCTGCGCCGGCCAGGATCTGAAGGAGCACGTCGGGCTGCTGCAAGCGGGTGACCCCGCCCCGCTACACACGGTGAAGGAGCACTACAACCCGATCGTCCAGGCGATCGTGGCCATGGACAAGCCGGTCATCGCGGCGATCAACGGCACCGCCGCCGGGGCCGGCGCGGCCTTCGCCTACGCCAGCGACCTGCGGATCGCCGCCGAGTCGTCGTCGTTCCTGATGGCCTTCGCCAACGTCGGGCTGGGCCCGGACTCGGGCGCCTCCTGGACGTTGCAGCGGCTGGTCGGTTACGGCCGCGCCGCCGAGCTGATGCTGCTGGCCCGGACCGTCGACGCCGCCGAGGCGCAGCGGCTCGGCCTGGTCGGCGAGGTCGTGCCGGACGAGGAGCTCGCGGCGCGCGCCCAGAAGATCGCGGCGAAGCTCGCGGCCGGCCCGACCGTGGCCTACGCGAAGATCAAGAGCGTCCTCAACCTGGCCGCGCAGTCGACGTTCGAGGAGGCGCTGGCCGCCGAGGACGCCGCCCAGACCGCGCTGGGCGCGACCGCCGACCACGCCGAGGCCGTCGAAGCGTTCGTCGGCAAGCGCAAGCCGAACTTCCTGGGCAAGTAGTCGGTCTGCCGCGGCCTGTCGTGAGTGTTTAGGGCGGTTCTAACCGCCCTAAACACTCACGACAGCCACGGCAGACCCCGGAACCGGTCAGCCCGCGCGGAAGCAGCCCTTGACGTGGTCGTCGACCATGCCGGTGGCCTGCATCAGCGCGTAACACGTCGTCGGGCCGAGGAACGCGAAGCCGCGCTTCTTCAGCGCCTTCGCCATCGCCTTCGACTCGTCCGTGATGGCCGGGACGTCCGCCATCGCCGGTGGCCGCCGATGCGAAGAGGGCGCGAACGACCACAGCAGGTCGTCCAGCGGGACGTCCAGGTCCGCGATCACCCGGGCGTTGTTGATCGCCGCCAGGATCTTCGCCCGGTTCCGCACGATCGACGCGTCCCGCATCAGCCGCTCGACGTCGGCGTCACCGAACTTCGCCACCTTCGCCGCCTTGAACTGCTTGAACGCCTTCCGGAAGCTCTCGCGCTTGCGCAGGATCGTGATCCACGACAGCCCGGACTGGAACGCCTCGAGGCACAGGCGTTCGTACAGCTCGTCCTGCCCGTGGAGCGGCGTGCCCCACTCCTTGTCGTGGTAGTCGGCGTAGTCCGGGGTCGAGTTGCCCCAGGTGCACCGCGCGACGCCGTCGGCGCCGATCAGCTCAGACATCCCCGCCCACCGAATAGTCCTCCGCGAACCGCGCGAACCGCCGCAGCGACTGGCGCACCCCCAGCGCGAACGCCGGCCGCACGACCGGCCAGCCGAGCCGTCCCAGCGGCCCGAACGGCAGCCGCAGGTGCTCGGCCCAGACGAACGTCGAGCGCTGCGCGCCCTTCGGCACCACCTGGAACACGCCGGTGCCCTGCACGAAGCCGCCCTGGTGCCGGACCGCGCACCGCACCGGCGGCTCCCAGGTCGTGATCTCCATCTTGTCGGTGAAGCCGATCCCGGCGACCCCGGTGAACGCCGCCAGCCGCGAGCCGACGCTGCGGCCGTTGCCCTCGGTCACTTCGACGTCGGTGCCCAGCATCCACTCGCCCTGGCGCGTCCAGTCCGTGAGCGCGAGCCAGGTCGTCCCGGCCGGCGCGCGGACGTCGACCGACAGCACGAGGTCGGTCACTGGGCGCTCTCCGGCGCGGTCTCCCGCTCGGCTTCGCGCTCGGCTTCGCGCTCGGGCCGGCGCTGCTCCAGCTCGGCCACCCGGGTGCGCAGCTCGTCGATCTCGACGCCGAGGCGGCGCAGCACCCAGTCCACTTCGGACATCTTGTAGCCGCGCAGCACCAGCTGGAAGCGCACGTCCTGCAGGTCGTCGCCGGTGATGTCCTCGGCGGGCAGCCGCGTGGGCGAGCTGCCCGGCGGCAGCGGGGCCAGTTCCTCACCCCGGCCGAACACCACCGCGGCCAGGAGGAACACCACGGCGGCCACCAGCAGCATGACTACGAGGTAGATCAGCGCGGTCGTCACGCGACGATCGTGGCATACCCGCCCCAGGAACGTCTCGCGAGCACGACGAGCCGCAGGGAAAGAAGCACCCAGGCGACCATCAACACCGCACACGGGACGCTCAGGAACAACCGGGAGACGTCGACGATGCCGGTCGAGCCGATCAGCAGGCCGACCGAGCCGAGGTTGATGCCGACGGCCAGCGCGATGAGCACGCCGCAGAACCGGGCCAGCCGGACGGGTTCGAGCCGCCGGCTGAGCCAGCGCGTGCCGAGCAGCGCGAGCACGCCGATCACCGGCACGACGAACACCGCGCCGTGGGTGGTGTGCGCGACGACGCGGTACCACTCCGGCGTCGACGTCGGCAGCTGCGTCCAGGCGCCGTAGGTGAGGATCCGGGCGTAGTCCCAGGACGCCTGCATCAGCGGCACGCCGATGACGAGCTTCCACAGCGTGCGGACGCCGCTGAGCATGCCGAGCTCGGCCTGGTAGTCGCGGGCGACGAGGGCCGCGGGCCCGAAGTCGGCGACGGCGCGGCGCTCGGCGTCCTCGTCGCTCCGGCCGCCGGCGCGGTAGGCGTCGGCCGCGTCGTGCAGGCCGTCGCGCGCCTCGTCCAGGAGGTCGGCCTTGAACTTGCCGCAGCCGTGCAGCCGCTGGTCGAGATCGGCCAGGTAGTCGTCGATCATGCGCCCAGCACTCCCCCGATGACGGCCGTGAACTCCCGCCATTCCGTGCGTTCGGCGGCCAGTTCCTGCTGGCCGGAGCGGGTGAGGTGGTAGGTGCGCCGCTTGCGTCCGGACACGACGTCCCACTCGCTGGCCAGCCAGCCGGCCCGCTCGAGCCGGCGCAGCGCCGGGTAGACCGTGCCGGTCGGCAGGTCGAGCGCGCCGTCGGTGCGCAGCTGCAGGGCCTCGATGATCGCGTAGCCGTGCAGTTTCCGGCCGTCGAGGACCGCCAGCAGCAACGCGTCGAGGTGCCCGCGCAAGGAGTCCGCCTTCATGGGTACGCAGTCTACACGTCGACTGGCTACATGTAGCCAGACTATGTGTAGCCTGGCTACATGAACGCACTCCCGGTCGCGAGACTCCAGTTCGCGACGACGACCTCGTTCCACTTCCTGTTCGTGCTGCTCACCCTGGGGCTGGTCACGCTGGTGGCGGTGATGCAGACCCGCTCGGCGCTCGGCGGAAAGCCCGAACTGGAGCGGATGACGCGCTTCTGGGGCCGGCTGTACGTGATCAACTACGCGCTGGGGATCGTCACCGGCATCGTGATGGAATTCCAGTTCGGGCTGACCTGGACCGGCCTTTCCGCGTTCGCCGGTGACGTCTTCGGTGCCCCGCTGGCCATCGAGACGCTCGTCGCGTTCTTCCTCGAGTCGACGTTCCTCGGCCTGTGGATCTTCGGCTTCGGGCGGATGGACAAGTGGCTGCACCTGGCGCTGATCTGGCTCGTCACGCTGACTGCGTACGCGTCGGCGCTGTTCATCATGCTGGCCAACTCGTTCCTGCAGGACCCGGTCGGCAGCCACCTCGAGAACGGCACCCTGCACCTCGACGACTTCGGCGCGCTCTTCACGAACCCCGCGCTGGTCGCGTCGCTGCCGCACGTCGTCAGCGCCGCGATCCTGACCGGCGGATTCTTCGTGGCCGGGGTCAGCGCGTACCACTTCCTGAAGCGCACCACCGAGGTCGAGTTCTTCCGCCGCTCGATGCGGATCGGCGTCGTCGCGGCGCTGATCGGTGCGATCCTCGTGGTCAACCAGGGCTTCGCGCAGTTCGGGGAGCTCGCGATGTACCAGCCGGACAAGCTGAAGGACGGCGGTGTCGGGCTGCCACTGGGTTTGATGATCATGCTCGGGTTCGTCATGTTGCTGTGCGCGCTGCTCGGCTGCGCGCTGCTGTTCCGGAACTGGATCACCCAGGCCCGGTTCCTGCATTACCTGATGGTCGCGGCGATCCCGCTGCCGTTCGCCGCGGCGATCCTCGGCTGGCTGGTGCGCGAGATCGGCCGTCAGCCGTGGCTGGTCTGGGGCAGGCTCCGCACCGCCGACGCGATCGCGGACGTCCCGGCCGGCCAGATCCTGTTCTCCTTCATCGCTTTCTCACTGCTGTTCGCCGCGCTCGCTGCGGCCGACTGGGTGCTGCTGGCGCGGGTCGCCAAGCGCGGCCCGGAGCCGGTCGAGCGCGACGTCGCCGAACTGCCCGTCCTGAGCGGAGTCTGACCGATGGTGACCTTCTGGTGGGGCGTGCTGGGCCTGCTGACCTGCGGCTATTTCGCGCTCGCGGGGTACGACTACGGCGTCGGGATGCTGCTGCCCGCGTTCGACGCCGACGAGCGGCGACGGCGGCAGACCCTCGGCGCGCTCGGGCCGTTCTTCCTGGCCAACGAGGTGTGGCTGGTGGCCGCGGTCGGCGTGCTGTTCGGCGCCTTCCCGCACCTGGAGGGCAAGGTGTTCGCCGGGGCGTACGTCCTGGTCGTGACCCTGCTGCTCGGCCTGGTGACGTTCACGGCGTCGATGCAGCTGCGCAGCCGCCGCCCCGGGGCGCCGCGCGGCGCGTGGACCGCGGGCATCGTCGGCGGCGCGCTGGTGACGGCGGTGTCGTGGGGCCTGTTCCTCGGCAACCTGGTGGCCGGTCTGCCGCTGACCGCCGACGGCTCGCCGTCCGGTGCCGTGCTCGCGCTCTTCAACCCGTACGCCGTGGTGTGGGGGCTGGGGTTCGTCGCGCTGTTCTCCCTGCAGGGCGCGGTGTTCCTGGCCGTGCGGGCGCCGGCCGAGCTGACCGGGCGCGCGGTGCGGCTGGCGCGGGCGTTCCTGCCGCCCGTGGCGGGCTTCCTCGTCGTCGCCACCGGGTGGGGTTCCTTCGCGCTGCACGGCGTGAGGACGGTGGGCATCGGCGTGGTCGTGCTCGCGTTCCTCGCGCTGGGTTCGGTGTGGCTGGGACTCGCGCTCAAGCGCCACCGGGTGGCGCTGCTCGGGGCGATGGTGCTCGCGGCGAGTCCCGCGCTGCTGGTCGGCACGCTGCGGTTTCCCGCGATCCTGGTGGCGGACTCGGGTTACGCGCTCACGACGGACCAGGCGGCGACCGCGTCGAGCACGTTCGCGGTGCTGAACTGGTTCGCGCCGCCGGCGGTCCTGCTGCTGCTCGTCGTGCAGTGGCTGACCTGGCGCGCGCACCGCGCTCCCGTCGACCAGCGTTCGCTGCTGCACTTCTAGGGGGACGTCGTGCCCGCACTTCCCGGACTCCGGCGGTACCTGGTCCTGCTGAGCACGCTCGGCGTGCTTTCGGCGTCCGCCGTCCTGATCCAGGCCGAAGGTCTCGCCACGCTGCTCACCGGCGGCGGTCTCTCGTTCGCTCTGGTGCTCGCGATTGCCGGCCGGGTAATGCTTTCGATGGCTGTCGATGTCCTCAGTGGACGGTTTGCGTCCTCGGTCAAAGCCGGCCTGCGGCGCCGGCTGCTCGGCTCGGCGGCCGACCGGGCCGGCGTGGTCGCGACGCAGGTGACGCGCGGTGTCGACGCCACCGACAGCTACCTGACGGGGTACCTGCCGACGCTCGTCGTGTCGGTGGTGGTGCCGGTCGCGGTGATCGTCCGGCTGGTCACGACGGATCTGACGTCGGCGCTGGTCGTGACGGCGACACTGCCGCTGATCCCGGTGTTCGCGAGCCTGGTCGGCAAGCACACGTCGGCGCACACCCAGTGGGACCTGCTGAAGAAGCTGGGCGGGCACTTCCTCGACGTCGTCCGCGGGCTCGGCACGCTGAAGGTGTTCGGGCGGGCGCAGGCGCAGGCTCGGACGGTCCGCGCGATGGCGGACGCGCACACGGACGCGACGCTGAAGACGTTGCGGGTGGCGTTCCTGTCGGCGCTGGTGCTGGAACTGGTCGCGACGCTGTCGGTGGCCTTGGTCGCGGTCCCGATCGGCTTCCGCCTGCTGGCCGGCGGGCTGGACGCGCGGACGGCGCTCCTGATCCTGGTGCTGGCGCCGGAGGCGTACTTGCCGCTGCGGGCGGCGGGCGCGAAGTTCCACGCGGCGGCGGAGGGGTTGACGGCGTTGCGGGAGGCTCTCGCCGTACCGGTGGTTTCTTCACGTTCCGGGACGCTCACTCGCCGCCGAGGTGCGCCTTCGCTGGTCTTCGAGCGGGTGTCCGTCTCTTTCGGCGACGTCGTCGCTCTGTCCGATGTGGACCTTTGCGTGCCGGCCGGTGCACGGCTGGCGCTGGCCGGGCCGAGCGGATCCGGGAAGAGCACCCTCTTGGCGGTGCTGCTGGGGTTCGTGACGCCGACGTCGGGCCGGGTCCTGGCGGACGGGGTGGACGTGCGGTCGCTGGATCCGTCCGGCTGGCTGGCGGACATCGCGTGGGTCCCGCAGCGGCCGACGTTGTTCCGGGGTTCGCTGGCCTCGAACATCGGCCTGGGCCTCGCCACTCCGGACTTCGAGTCCGCGGCCCGCGCGGCGGCGCTGGACCAGGTGGTGGCGGGGCTGCCTGACGGCTACGCGTCCCAGGTGGGTGAGCTGGGCGAGGGGTTGTCGGCCGGGCAGCGGCAGCGAGTGGGGCTGGCCCGGGCGTTGGCGCGGACCTCGTCGGGGCTGGTGCTGCTGGACGAGCCGACAGCCCGGCTGGACGCCCGCACGGAGGCGACGGTGTTGTCCGCGACGCGCCTTCTGCTGCCGGGACGCACGGCGGTCCTGGTGGCCCACCGGCCGGCGATGGTCTCGCTGGCGGAGCGGGTGATCGAACTCCGCGGCGGCCGGGTGGCGGCGGAGGTGGCGGAGTGACTTTGTCAAGTTCGGTATCCACCGGCGAGCACTTGTCCACAGATTCTCGCGCGGCACGTTTTCGCAGGCCAGGGACGGTTCGCTGGGATCGAGGACGCCCCCCGGGAAGGGTGGGGGCTGTCTTGGGGCTGTGGGCCGTGTCCACCAAGGACGTTCTTCGGCTCGCCCGGGCGGCCCTGCTCGCCGCCGGTGCCGAGCTCGCCGGGCTTGCGCTCATGGCCACCGCCGCCTGGCTTCTGCTCCGGGCCGCCGAGCGGCCGCCGCTCGCCGCTCTCACCGTGGCCATCGTCGCCGTGCGGACTCTCGCCCTCCTGCGCGGTGGTCTCCGGTACGCCGAACGGCTCGCCGGGCACGAAGTCGTCCTCCGGTGGCTCGGTTCACTGCGCACCCGCGTCTACCAGGCCATCGCGCCCGGGTCGCGGTACTCCGGCGGGGACCTCGTCACGCGGCTGGTGTCCGATGTGGACGCTCTGCAGGACGCCGTCCTGCGGTGGCTGCTGCCCGCGGCCGTCGCCGGGCTGGTCGGGCTGACCGCCGTCGGGGTGGTCGCGACGGCGTCCGCGAGCGCCGCCGGGGCGCTGGCCGCCGGGCTCGTCGTCGCCGGGGCGGTGCTGCCGTGGCTGGCCGTCAGGAGCACCGCGCGGCGAGCGGCCGAAAACGCCCCGAAACGCGCGGAACTCGCCGAACGCGCCGTCGAACTCGTCACCGGGTATCGGGAGCTGGTCGCCGCCGGGGCACTCGGCGAAAAGCGCGCCGCCGCGGACGAAGTCGTCGAGCAGCTCCGGGAACCGGCCGCGAAACCCGCCTTGCCGAGCGCCGCCGGGGTCCTCGTGCAGCTCCTCACCACGATCGCCGTGGGCCTGCTCTGCGACGCCTCCGTCCCCTGGACCGCCGCCCTCACCCTGGCCTCCATGACGACGTTCGAGGTCGTCCTCCCCCTGATCACCGCCGCCCGCCGGGTGCCCGAGATCCGCGAGTCGGTCGCCCGCGTCAGGGCCGTTCTCGCCACGCCGCCGGAAACCCCGGGCACGCGCACCGCAGACAAAGGGCGCTTCCGGCTGGAAAGAGCCGGCCTCCGCTATCCGGGACGCGCCCCCGCGCTGCGGGACGTCGACCTCGACCTCCAGCCCGGCAAGCGCGTCGGGATCCTCGGGCCCAGCGGCGCCGGGAAGACGACCCTGCTGCGCCTGCTCCTCGGCCTGGAAACCCCGACGTCCGGCCGCGTCACCCTCGACGGCCATCCGCTCGCCGAGTACGCCGACCTGTCGGAAACCGTCTCCGGCGCGCTCTCGGACGCGCACGTCTTCCACACGACCGTCCGCGAGAACCTCCTGCTCGCCAAGCCGGACGCGACCGGCGCCGAGCTGTCGAAAGCCTGCGAGACCGCGGGATTCGACCTGGACCTCGACCGCGACACCGGCCCGGACGGCGACGCGCTCTCCGGCGGTCAGCGGCAACGGCTGATCCTGGCCCGCGCGGTCCTCGCGGCACCCAAGGTCCTGGTGCTCGACGAGCCGGTCGAAGGCCTCGACCCCGCCCACGGCGACGCCGTCCTCAAGCGCGTCCTGGAGCAGACGAAAGGCAGCGTCGTCCTCGTGACGCACCGCCCCGAGCACCTCGACGGCTTCGACGAGGTCGTCACCCTCGAGGACGGGCGAGCACTTCCCGCATCGGCGGCCGGTCGGCGACCAGGACGTCCGTGACGTCCGGCAGCCACTCCTCGTCGACCTGCACGAACTGCGTCAGCGGCGCGTCGGCGGCGTGGACGCCGCAGCGCGCGAGCGCCGTGCCGAGGATCTGCCGCGACATCACCCCCAGTTGCGGCAGCGAGCGGTTCCGGTGCTTGCGCACCCCGAGGTTGACCTGCGCGAGCCCGTCGAGGCCGTAGCGCGCCTCGGCGTCGAGCAGCAGCCCGATCTCGACGCCGTACCCGGCCGCGAACGGCACCGATTCGAGGAACTCGCGGGTGCCCGCGTATTCGCCGCCAAGGGGCTGGATCAGGGCGCCGAGCGCCGGGCGCAGCGCCGAGAGCACCGGCCGCGCGAGCAGTTCGGTGACGCGGCCGCCGCCGCTGCTCTCCAGCCGCAGCGGCCGGCGGTAGAAGCCCTTGACCAGGTGCACGCCCGGCGTCGTCAGCAGCGGGCCGAGCAGGGACGGCACGAACGCCGGGTCCGGGTCGACGAGATCGGAGTCGAGGAACACGACGAGGTCCCCGCTGGTCGCGGCGAGCGAGCGCCACAGCACCTCGCCCTTGCCGGGCACCGGCGGCAGGTCGGGCAGCACGTCCTCGCGGCGGACGACCCGCGCACCGGCGGCCGCGGCCGTTTGAACGGTGGTGTCCGTGGAACCCGAATCGAGCACGACCAGCTCGTCGACGACGCCGCCGAGCAGTGGCCGCACCGACGCGACGACGGCACCCACGGTCCGCTCTTCGTCCAGCGCCGGTAGCACTACGGAAACCGTCCGGTCACCCTTCGCGGTCAGGATGTCCCCGGGCGTCCAACCGGGGTCCTGCCACGTACGCCGCTCGAACCAACTCACGAGTAGCGATCGTGCCATGCTGGGGTCACCGCATCCGAGGAGGAGGACCACTTGATCGCGCAGCTTGTCCGCTTCGTGCTGGGCCCGCTGGCCAGGGCGCTCTACCGGCCGGAGGTGCGTGGCGTGGAGAACGTGCCCGCCACCGGCCCGGTGCTCCTGGCGGCCAACCACCGGGCCGCGCTCGACACCGGCGTGATCACCTTCGCGACACCGCGGCAGGTCAAGTTCCTCGGCAAGGCCGAGTACTTCGTCGGCAAGACGCTCAAGGGCCGGCTGATGGCCGGGTTCCTCGGCGGCCTCGGCTACGTCCCGGTCGAGCGCGGCAACGCCCAGGCCGGCCTGGCCGCGCTCGAGGCCGCGCGCAAGGTGCTCGACGCGGGCGGCGTCTTCGCGATCTACCCCGAGGGCACGCGCTCCCTGGACGGCCGGCTGCACCGCGGCCACACGGGCGTCGGCGCGCTGGCCCTCGCAACGGGCGCGAAGGTGGTGCCGGTCGCGCTGACCGGCACCGAAAACCTCCAGCCCGAGGGCGCGCGCATCCCCCGCCTGGCCAAGATCGGCATCACGTTCGGCAAGCCCCTCGACTTTTCGCGCTACGAAGGCCAGGACTACGCGCCGGCGATCCGCCGCTCGGTCACCGACGAGGTGATGTACGCGATCCTCGAGCTGTCCGGCCAGGAATACGTGGACACGTACCACAAGCGGCCCAGCGAAGGCGCCGCCTGAGTCACCAGGGCACCGGGCCTTCGTCGTCGACGAAGGTGCCCGTCGGGCCGTCCTTCGGGATCGTCGCCATCCGGACCGCCGACTCCGCACCCTGCGCGGCCGTCCGGGGGCCCGAGTGGCGGTTCAGGTCGGTCGCGCAATGGCCGGGGCAGACGGCGTTGACCAGGATCCCGTCGGCCCGCAGGTCCCTCGCGTACTGGAGCGTCAACGACGTCAAAGCGGTCTTCGACGGCGTGTACCCCGCCGAGATCGGGAGTTCGCTGGCCGGGTCGGCGTTGCGGGCCAGCGACGCGCCGCTGCTGGAGACGTTGACGATGCGCGGCGCCGCCGATCGGCGAAGCAGGGGCAGCAGGGCGTTCGTGACCGTGACGACGCCGAAGACGTTCGTCTCGAAGATCGTGCGGAGGACGTCGAGATCGGCCGTGCTCGGGCGCTGGCTCGCCAGGTCGGAGTCCGGCGGCAGGGCGATGGCCGCGTTGTTGACCAGGACGTCGAGCCGGCCGTAGCGGGCGTCGATCGCGGCCGCGGCCGCGGCGACCGAAGCCGGGTCGGTCACGTCGAGCACCACCGACGAGCCGCCGATCTCCGCGGCCGCTTTCTCGCCGGCGGAAGCGCTGCGGGCGCCGATCACGACCGTGTGCCCGAGGGCGGCGAGCCGGCCGGCGATCTCGCGGCCGATGCCCTTGTTCGCGCCGGTGACCAGAGTGATTTCGTTCATGACCCCAGCACACCAGCGCGCGGCCGCTTCGAGCCAACACCGAAGCCGCATCGGCCGATACCCTGCGGGTATGCAGCAACCGGAAACGCGGGAGCTCGCCTACTTCGTGGCCGTCGCCGAGGAACGGCACTTCGGCCGCGCGGCCCAGCGGCTCGGCATGGCGCAACCGCCCCTGTCGCGCGCCATCCAGCAGCTCGAACGGCGGCTGGGCGTGGCGCTGCTGGAACGCACCAGCCGCGGGGTGAACCTGACCGCCGCCGGCGCGGTTTTCCTTGCGGAGAGCCACAAAGCGCTCGACGCCGTCGCCGCCGCGGTGCGCCGGGCGCAGCGGGCCGGCGAGGACGTCCCGAAGCTGCTCGTGGCGACAAAACCCGACGGTGACGCCGGCCTGCTCGAGCGGATCCTGCCCCGGTACCGGCGGGACCCGGACGCCGTCGAGGTCGAGGTGGTCGTCTGCGGGATCGGCGAGCAGACGCCGATGCTGCGCGACGGGCGCGTCGACCTCGCGTTCGTGCACCCGGCGCACGACGACCTCGCCGGGTTCGACACCGAGCTGCTGCTGACCCAGGACCAGGTGGCGGTCCTGCACCGCGGCCACCGGCTGGCCGGGCGCAGCGCCCTGGTGCTCGCCGACCTCGACGGCGAGCCATTCCCCCGCTGGCCGGGGACGGACAAGACGACGAGCGGCCCCGAGGTGCGGGACTCCGGGCAGCTGATGCAGCTGATCGCACTGGGTCAGGCGGTCGCCGTGCTCCCGGCGTCGGTCCGGCGCCACGCCTGGGCGGACGTCGTGTGCGTGCCGGTGCTCGACGCGCCGCAGAGCTCGATCGTGCTGGCCTGGCCCGACCGGACGCGGTCGCGGGCGGTGGCCGCGTTCGTCCGGGCGAGCACCGAGGCCGCGACCGTGACGGCCTAGATGCCCGGCGGTCCCGCGGCCCACTTCGGCGGGGCCGGCGGTTCGTACGTCGCGAACTTGTCGAGCAGCACCGCCGGGTCGGCGTCCGTCAGCAGCAGCTGCCGGTAGTCCGCCTTGACGAACCCTTCCGTCACCATGTGGTCGGCGAAGGCCAGCAGCGGGGCGTAGTAGCCGTCGACGTCGACCAGGCCGATCGGCTTGGTGTGCAGGCCGAGCTGGGCCCACGTCCAGACCTCGAACAGCTCCTCCAGCGTCCCGGCGCCGCCGGGCAGGGCCAGGAAGCCGTCCGACAGGGCCGCCATCTTCGCCTTGCGCTCGTGCATGTCCTTCACGACGTGCAGTTCCGAGAGCCCCGCGTGCGAGATCTCGACCGAAGAGAGCGCCTCCGGGATCACGCCGATCACCTCGCCTCCCGCGGCGAGCGCCGCGTCGGCGACCACGCCCATGGTGCCGACGCTCGCGCCGCCGTAGACCAGCCCGATGCCGCGCTGGGCCAGCAGTTTGCCGAGCGCCGCCGCCTGCTCGGCGTAGCGCGGCGAGAAACCCATCGACGAGCCGCAGAAAACACAGATCCGGCTCATCAGTGGGTGTCCTCCCAGGCCTGGTACGAGTCCTGCACCACGCGGACGGCGTCGTCGATGTCGTCGGTGACGTGCAGCAGGTCCAGGTCGTGCGCGCTGACCTTGCCCTCGGCCTGCACGGTCTTGGCGATCCAGTCGTAGAGCCCGCCCCAGTACTCGCTGCCGAACAGCACGACCGGGAACTTCGTGACCTTCTTCGTCTGCACCAGGGTCAGCGCCTCGAACAGCTCGTCGAGCGTGCCGAAGCCGCCGGGCAGGCAGATGAAGGCCTGCGAATACTTGATGAACATCGTCTTGCGGGCGAAAAAGTAGCGGAAGTTGACGCCGAGATCGACCCACGGGTTCAGGCCCTGCTCGAACGGCAGCTCGATGCCGAGCCCGACCGAGAAGCCGCCGGCCTCGGCCGCACCGCGGTTGACCGCCTCCATCGCGCCCGGGCCCCCGCCGGTCATCACGGCGAACCCGGCGTTGGCCAGCGCCTCGCCGATCTTGCGGCCGAGCTCGTACTCCGGGTGATCGCGCTTGGTGCGCGCCGAGCCGAACACCGTGACCGCGCGCGGGACCTCGGCGAGCGCGCCGAAACCCTCGACGAACTCGGCCTGGATCCGCAGCACCCGCCACGGGTCGGTGTGCACCCAGTCGCTGGGCCCGCGCGAGTCGAGCAGCCGCTGGTCGGTCGTGCTGCCCTGGTCACGGCGGTCGCCACGCAGGACCACGGGGCCCTTCTGGCGCTCGACCGGACGCTCGGGGTACTGGCCGTCGGGGAATTCAGACTGTTCGCTCACTTCCCCATGCTACGACGTCCCCGCGAGCGAAAATGCGAGCAGCGCCGTGGAGGTGAAGTCGATGGCCGGCTCGTTACTGGGCCATGAACTCGGGTCGTCGGCGTAACGGGATCCCTGCCCGTTGAAGGATTCATCCGGACGGGTGCATTCCTTCGCGCCCGCGGGGAACGGCAGATCGGCGAAGTTGTCCGCGCCGTTGGGTCCATTCACGACCGCGCCGTACAGCACTTTCGAAGGTCCGGCGAGGTTCGCGGCCTGGTGGTGCGGGCACTGCGGGAACGTGGCGCCGACGCCGACCACGAGCGACACGCCCCAGGCGTTGGCCCCGAGGGTGAAGTCCCGTTGGCGTGCGCCGAACGCCGCGTAGCGGGGGTCGCCGGTGACGCGCTGGTAGAGCCGGGCGGTCGCGGCGAAGCCGAAGCTCTTGCTGGCGGCGTCGAAATCGGTGACGTCGACGGCCGTCCGGAATGGACTCTTCTCGGCCCGTTCCGCTCCGGTATCGAGCTGGCGGCGCAGGTCGGCGGCCAGTTCCCGGACGCCGAGCGCGGCGCCCGGGACACCTGTGCGCAGCAGCCCGGCGAGGTCGGCATGGGCGAGCGCGCTGGTGTCGTAGAGGTTCAGCGTGCTCTTGTCGTCGCCGGCGATGTAGGTCTTCGCCCACTTCGCGGCGTCGCGGGCCCAGCCGGTCGCGCGCGGATCGTCCAGCTCGCGGGCCGCGAGCGCGAGCTGCGTCGCGCCGAGTTCGAGGTCGCCCTCCCAGGACGACTCGGGGTAGTAGGCGTGCGGGAAGGCCGTGACGAGCTCGCCGACGTCCGACGTCCTGGCCTGCGCGCCGAGCGCGAACGCGGCGGCGACACGGCCGGCGAGGTTCGGGCTGAGCGGGGTGCCTCCTTCGCCAGCACTTGGTCCGGGTCGTCGCGCAGCACGAAACCCAGCTCGGCCAGGGAGTACGCCGTGTTGGAGGTGAACTTCACGAAGTCGCCGGCGTCGACCCAGCCGCCTTCGACGTCGACCCGGCCGCCCAGCGGCGTCAGCGGTTCGACGATTTCGTCGCCGCCCTCACCGGCGAACTTCGGCTCGGCGTAGACGGTGCCCCGGCGGTCGGCCAGGTGCGAGGGTTTGCGGTCCAGGCGTCGCGCGGTGTCGATCCGGAACGGCGGCGACGTCGCCCCCGCGGCCGTGACCCGGTAGGTCCACAGTGGACAGGTCGAGGTCGAAAACGGTTTTGTAGCGGTCATTCCACGCGCCGAGACTGGCCCCGATGCGGCCCTGGCGGACAGTGCGGCCGCAGTCGTCGACGACCGTGAAGGTCCCTTGCGCGCCACCGAGCAGGTATGCGTGCTTCGCCTCGCCGAGCGCGTAACCGACCTGGTCGACACGCACCTCCGCGGGGGTCGCGGCCGCGGGCGTCACTATGTCCGTTTCCGCGTTCCGGCGCCGATGACCTACCGTGGGACGATGACCAGGGCCCCCGCCGAACCGCTCGGCACGCGGATCCGGCGGCTGCGCGCCGACCGCGGCTGGACGCAGCGCGAGCTGGCCGAGCCGGGGTACGACCGGGGTTTCCTGGCGAAGGTCGAGACCGGCAGCCGGCCGCCGTCGGAGGAGATGCTGGCCTACCTCGCGCGGCGGCTCGGCCTGACCGTCGACGAGCTGCGGTTCGGGCGCCCGCCCGGCGTCGCCGCGGAACTGCGGGCCGCGCTGGACGAGGGCTACCGCGACCTGGAGCAGGGCCGGGGCGCGGCCGCGACGGAGCGGTTCGCGGCCGTGGCGAAGCAGGCCGCGGGCTACCACCTCGCCGACGTCGAGTGCTACGCGCGGTTCTGCCAGGCCGAGGTGAAGTGGCAGCTGTTCGACGTCGAGGGCGCGCAGGCGGCGCTGGAGCACGCCGGGGAACTGGCGGAGGCGGCGCCGCCGTGGCTGCGGGCGATGATCGTGCACCGCTGGTCCGGCTGCCGCTACCTGGCCGGCGACGCCGGCGCGGCGATCGCCCGCGTCGAGGAAGCCTTGGTCTCGCTGGCAGGCGATCCGGACGCCGAGTTGTGCCTGCTCAGCGCGTTGATCCACCCGCTGATGGAGATGGGCGGGCTGCACCGGGCGCGGCGGGCCGCGCTGGACGGACGCCGGCTGATCCGGGCGGCCACGCGACCGGACTTCGTCGCGCGCTTCCACCGGCAGGCGTCCCAGGTGTGGCAGGCGATCGGCGAGAGCGAACGGGCGGAGCAGGACCTGATCGAGGCGTCACGCCTGTTCGCGTCGGTCGGCTTCGACCGCGACGCGGCCCGCTGCCGCTGGGCCCGCGGCTACCTGCTGCGCCGCCTGGGCCGGCTGGCCGAGGCGCGCGCGGAGCTGACGGAGGCCCGGGACCAGCTCGCGGCGATCGGTTCGGAGGAGGGCGTCGCGGGCGCGACGATCGAGCTGGCCGAGGTCCGGCTGCGCCAGGGCGCGGCTTCGGACGCGGCTTCGCTGGTCGATTCGGTGCTGCCGCTGCTCACCCAGGACGTGGAAACGCTCGGCGAGGCGACGGGCCTGCTGGGCCAGATCGCCCGGGCCCAGGGCGACCTGCCCGCCGCGACCCGCCTCCTCCGCGAGGCGCTGGAAATCCAGACCCGCGCGTCCCTGCACGCGGCGGCGGTTTCGACGTCACTGCGGCTCGGAGACGTCCTACGACAACGTGGTCATCTCGACGAGGCCATCGCGGCTTACCGCCGCGGCCTCGACTCCGCCGAGGTCACCGACCCCTGAGCCGTCCCCGGACGGACGACACGCGTACGCGGCCGGACGACACGCGCACCTGGATGGACGACACGCGGCAGTCTCGGCCGAGCCGTCGTGTCGTCCGCCTGAGTACGCGTGTCGTCCGTCGGGGTACGCGTGTCGTCCGTCGGGGTACGGGCCGGTGGTGTGGACCACTTGGGGTGGCGGTCCGGGATCGGGGCCCCGTGGACCAAGTTCCTACGAAAGTTAGTGAATTGGTTCAGACCAGTCGCGGACACGGGCTGCTTCCTGGGGGTTTGTGCGGAACGGCGTGATCTTCGCGGCAAGACGCTGGGCCATTCGGCCCATTGACCGGCAGGCCGCCGGAACCTTTACTCGGATGCGTCCGGCGCTATAACACCAGTTATTCCGGCGGACACATCGCGACCCGGCCGGGCGCACGGTCTCCCCGAGTCCCACCGGAAAGGTTCCCCATGAGATCCCCACGAGGGCTGGCGGCGATCGCCGGCCTGACCCTGACCTTCGCGCTGCCGGCGATCCCGGCCGCCGCGTCGCCCGCACCGGCTCAAGCCCCGAACCCCGAGGCGCTCGCCGCCGTCGCCGCCGACCAGGCCGCGCTCAACGGCGTCGACCAGCTCGCCAAGGGCCCGAGCGAGGCGTTCGTCCGCACCGGCGTCACCCCCGGTGGCGGCGGCCTCTTCTACGCCTCCTACCAGCGGACTTACCACGGCCTGCCGGTCGTCGGCGGGGACGCGGTCGTCGTCGCCGACGGGGCCGGGCGCGTCCGCGGCACCGACGCCGCCAGGACCGCGCCGATCACCGTGCCCACGAAGGCCGCCCTGAGCGGCGAAAAGGCGAGCACCATCGCCAAGGCCGAGGTGTCCGCCGTCGACAAGGCGACCGCGCCCAAGCTGGTCGTCCTCGCCGGGGACGCGCCGAAGCTCGCCTACGAAGTCGTCGTCAGCGGTCACAACCGCGCCGTCCCGACCAACCTGCACGTCTTCGTCGACGCGGCCACCGGCGCGGTCCTCGACACCCGCGACGACGTCCGCACCCTCGCCGCGCCGGGCAAGACCACGGCAACGAGCACCGCCGCGGTCGCGGGCACCGGCAACTCCTACTACGCCGGCCAGGTCTCGATCGACACGTCCGGTTCCGGCAGCTCCTACTCGATGACCGACCCGGGCCGCCGCGGCATCGCCTGCGGCCGAGAGGGCGGCGCCATCTTCACCAAGAGCACCAACAGCTGGGGCAACGGCTCCGGCACCGACCTCGAGACCGGCTGCGTCGACACGCTCTACAGCGTCCAGTCCGAGTGGAAGATGCTGGGCGACTGGCTCGGCCGCAGCGGCATCGACGGCGCCGGCGGCGGCTTCCGCGCGAGCGTCGGCCTCAACGACGTCAACGCCTACTGGGACGGCTCCTCGACGCACTTCGGCCACTCCCAGGACAACCAGCGCCAGGCCACCCCGATGGACGTCGTCGGCCACGAGTTCGGCCACGCGATCTTCCAGACCACGCCGGGCGGCGCGGGCTCGGGCAACGAGAACGGTGGCATGAACGAGTCCACCGGCGACATCTTCGGCGCGCTCACGGAGGCCTACGCCAACAACCCGAAGGACACGCCGGACTTCACCGTCGGTGAGGGCGTGAACCTCGTCGGCCAGGGCCCGATCCGCTACATGTACAACCCGTCGCTGGTCGGCGACCCGAACTGCTACTCGTCGTCGATCCCCAGCACCGAGGTGCACGCCGCCGCGGGTCCGCAGAACCACTGGTTCTACCTGCTGTCCCAGGGCAGCAACGCTTCCCCGTCCAGCCCCACGTGCAACGGGAGCACCGTCACCGGCATCGGCATCCAGAAGGCCGGCAAGATCTTCTACAACGCGCTCCTGAAGAAGACGTCCTCCTGGAACCACAAGGCCGCCCGCAAGGCGACCCTCGAGGCCGCGATCGCGCTGTACCCGGGCAGCTGCACCGAGTTCAACGCCACCAAGGCCGCGTGGGACGCCGTCTCCGTCACCGCCGCCAGCGGTGAGCCGACCTGCACCGGCACCCCGCCGGCCGGCAACGACTACTCGCTGACGCTCTCCCCGACCTCCGCGTCCGTCCAACCCGGACAGTCCGCGACGACCACGGTGACCACCCGGGTCACCGCGGGCAGCGCGCAGACCGTGCGGCTGCTCGCCACCGGCCTCCCGGACGGCGCCAAGGCGACGTTCAGCCCGGCGAGCGTCCAGTCCGGCGGCACCGCGTCGCTGACCATCACCACCGCGGCGACCACCCCGAACGGCACCAGCCAGGTGACGATCACCGGGGACGGCACCGACGCCGACCACACCGCGCAGTTCTCGCTCACGGTCGGCACCGGCACCCCGCCGACCGGCTGCTCGGGTATCGCCGAGTGGGACTCCGCGAAGGCGTACGTGCCCAACGACGTCGTGGGCCACAACAGTCACAAGTGGACGTCCACGTGGTACTCGACCGGTGCCGAGCCGGGCGCGCCCGGCTCGTGGGCGGTCTGGAGCGACGCCGGCGCCTGCTGAGACCCGCCGCGCGGTGGCGGGTGACTCCCCCGCCACCGCGCGGCTTCCAGGCATACCCTGTACCCGTGGAAAGGCGAACCGCGTGAGCGTGAGCGGCGAGACCGTCGGCGAGCGCCTGCGTGAACTGCGCACCGAGCGCGGCCTCACCCAGCGCGAACTCGCCGGCCCGCAGTACTCCGCGGCGTACGTCTCGTCGGTCGAGACCGGCGCGCGGACGCCGTCGGGGGACGCGCTGCGGTTCTTCGCGCAGCAGCTCGGGATCGAGCCCGACGAGCTCCTCGGCGGCAGCTCCCCGCGTGAGCTGCTCGAGCTGGACATCGAGCTGATCGAGACGGCGGAACGGTTCCTGCTCGGCGACGCCCGCCGCGCCACCCCGCGGATGCAGCGCCTCCGGCGTCGCGCCGAACGCCTCGAGCGGCCCCGCCAGGAGGGCATCGCGCTGCTGTGGCTGGCCGGTTATTCCCGCGGCGAGGCGCGCACGAAGTACGTCGCGGAGGCCGAAACGGCGCTGGCGGGCGAACCGCCGCCGGTGCGGGCGATGGTGGCGCCGCTGCGCGCGGCCGTGCTGAGCGACTGGGGCGAGGCGCAGTATTCCTTGCACCTGCTGGAAACCTGCCACGCGGAACTGCTGCGCGACGGTTACCCGCAGCCGTCGATGCTGCTGACGTTGCGGGCGTGCCTGGCCGAGCGGCACCTGCGTCAAGGCGACCTGGAGCGGGCTTCGGAGTACGCCGACGCGGCGCTGCGGCTCACCCGCGGCGGGCCGGCGGTGCTGGCCGAGCTGACCCGCAGCCACGTCGAGGTGTGCCGCAGCCACCTGGCCGCGGACCGCTTCGCCGACGCGGCGGCGTCGATCGCCGCGGCCTACGACCTGATGCAGGAGCGGGCGCTGCACCCGGCGATGGCGCACTGCCTGCTGGCCAGGGCCCGCGTCCGCGGCCGCCGGGGAGACGTCGAGGGCGCGCTGGCCGACCTCGGCGCGGCCCGCGAAACGGCCTGGCCGGACGACGTCCCGGCGATCACGGTCGAGCTGGCCGGGGAGTACCTCGCGGCCGGCCGGCTGGAGACCGCGGGAGCGTTGCTCGACCAGATCCGCCCGGCGGTCGTGGCGGGGACGGCGCTGGCCGCGGAGCTGCGGCTGCAGCTGGGTTCCCTCGCGCGGGCGCGGGGTGACGGCCGGCGTGCCGCCGAGGACCTGCGGGCGGCGGTCGAGCTGGCCACCGGGCTCGGGGCGCGCGGGGTGCTCGTGCGGGCGCTGCGTCCGCTGAGCGAACTGCTCGGGGAGACCGGGCGGCCGGAAGAGGCGGCCGACGTGCTGCGGAACGGGCTCATCGCGCTCGGCGCGGAAAACGATTCCTGAGCGGTACTAACGATTCTCGGTGATCGAGACCGTCCGGCGTTCGGATGGTGTCGGGGACAATCCCTACGAAAGTCGTTCCGGCGCGGAATGCCCGAAGAATCCCCAGCACGGGCGGGGTTTGTACGAATTGACCGGCAAATCCGGAACGCGTCGTTGGTCCGTTCGGCCCATTGACGGCCCGATGCGCTGATCCTTTACTCGGATGCGTCCGGACGCATACCTGCTGTTAGCACCCCGGACACGTCTCTTTTCCCCGCACCGCACCCCATCGTCCTGCCTTCGTGGAAGGAAGACCTCGATGACCCATCGTGGGTTCAGAACGGGCTTGGCGGCCGCCGCCGGGCTCGCCATGACGCTCGCTTTGCCGGTGACCCCGGCGAACGCGGCTCAGCAAGCACAACCCGCCGCCCCCGAAGCGGCCGCCGCGCGGGCCGCCGACCAGGCCGCCGCGAGCGGGCTCGACGCCCTCAAGCGCGGGCCGGCCGAGGCGTTCCAGCGCGTCGGCCTGACCGCCGGTGGCGGTGGCCTCTTCTACGGCGCGTACCAGCGGACTTACCAGGGCCTGCGGGTCGTGGGCGGAGACGCGGTGGTCGTCGCCGACGGGGCCGGCCGCGTCCGCGGCACCAGCGCCGCCGAGACCGCGCCGATCTCCGTCGGGACGCAGGCCGGGCTCGACGCCGCCAAGGCCGCCGCCACCGCGCGCGCCCAACTGCCCACTGTGGACAGTGTGAGCACGCCGGAGAAGGTCGTGCTGGCCGGGGCGACGCCGAAGCTGGCCTACGAGGTCGTCGTCGCCGGGCGCACCGCGAGCGCGCCGAGCAACCTGCACGTGTTCGTCGACGCCGCCACCGGCGCGGTCCTCGACAAGCGGGACGACGTCAAGACGTTCTCCTCCGGCGCGAAGAGCCAGGCCCAGCCGAGCACGGTGAACGTCGCCGGCACCGGCAACAGCTACTACGTCGGCAACGTCTCCATCGACACCACGCAGTCCGGCAGCACCTACACGCTGCGCGACCCGGGCCGCACCGGCATCAGCTGCGGGCGCGAAGGCGGTTCCGTCTACAGCGGCACCGACAACGCGTGGGGCAACGGCACCGGCACGGACCTCGAAACCGGCTGCGTCGACGTCCTCTACAGCGTCCAGACCGAGTGGAAGATGCTGTCGGAGTGGCTGGGCCGCAACGGCATCAACGGCAGCGGCACCGGCTACCCGGCGTCCGTCGGGCTCGCCGACGTCAACGCGTACTGGAACGGTTCCTCGACCCACTTCGGGCACTCGCAGGACAACCAGCGCCAGGCGACCTCGATGGACGTCGTCGGCCACGAGTTCGGCCACGGCGTCTTCCAGTTCACCCCGGGCGGGGCCGGTTCCGGCAACGAGAACGGCGGGATGAACGAGTCCACGGGTGACATCTTCGGCGCGCTGACCGAGGCGTACGCCAACAACCCGAAGGACGTCCCGGACTACCAGGTCGGCGAGGGCGTCAACCTGGTCGGCCAGGGCCCGATCCGCTACATGTACCAGCCGTCGCTGGTCGGCGACCCGAACTGCTACTCGTCGTCGATCCCGAGCACCGAGGTGCACGCGGCGGCCGGCCCGCAGAACCACTGGTTCTACCTGCTCGCCGAGGGCTCCGCGCCCGGTGGCGGCAAGCCGAACAGCCCGACCTGCAACAGCTCGTCGGTCACCGGGCTCGGCATCCAGAAGGCCGGCAAGATCTTCTACAACGGCCTGCTGAAGAAGACGTCGTCGTGGAACCACAAGGCCGCCCGCAAGGCGACCCTCGAAGCCGCGATCGCGCTCTACCCGGGCAGCTGCACCGAGTACAACACCACCAAGGCCGCGTGGGACGCCGTCTCCGTCACCGCCGCGACCGGTGAGCCGGCCTCGTGCACCGGCGGCGGGCCGGACTTCTCCGTCGCGCTGAACCCGGCTTCGGGTTCCGTGCAGCCGGGCGGCTCGGCCACGACGACCGTCAGCACCGCGATCACCTCCGGTGCGGCGCAGTCGATCACGCTGTCCGCCTCGGGCCTCCCGGCCGGCGCGACCGCGACGTTCAGCCCGGCCACCGTCCAGTCCGGCGGTTCCTCGACGCTGACCATCGCGACGACGTCGTCGACCCCGACCGGCAGCTTCCCGATCACCATCACCGCGGACGGGGCCAGCACCGACCACACGGCTTCGTTCTCGCTCACCGTCGGTACCACCGGGTCGTGCGCGCCGGTGACCAACGGGACCCGGCTGAACATCCCGGACTACCCGGGTGCCGCGGTCAGCAGCACCAGCACCGTGGCCGGCTGCGCGCGCAACGCGTCGTCGACGACCAAGGTCGAGGTGCACATCACCCACACCTACAGCGGTGACCTGGTGCTGGACCTCATCGCGCCGGACGGCTCGTCGTACCGGCTGAAGAGCTCCAGCAGCAGCTCGACGCCGAACATCAACACGACCTACACCGTCAACGCCTCGTCGGAGGTCGCGAACGGTGCGTGGAAGCTCCAGATCCGCGACGTCGGCCCGGCCGACACCGGTTACCTGTCCTCCTGGACGTTGACCGTCTAGTCCCAAGTCCGTGAAGGACTCCTTACCGGCCTTAAGAGCCGGTAAGGAGTCCTTCACGGCTGTCCCCCTCCCTCACCGAAGGAACTCACCGCCATGAAGTGGAAGACGAAGCTCGGCGCCGGGGTCACCGCCCTGGCCGCTGTGTTAGGGGTCGTGACCGCGCCTGCGGCTACAGCCGCACCGGTCACGACGCTCGCGGCGCCGGACATCTCGCTGGCCAACATCAAGACCCACCTCAACCAGCTGCAGACCATCGCGAACAACAACGGCGGCACGCGTTCGCCGCGCGGCGCCGGTTACGCGGCTTCCGTGACCTACGTGGAAAACCTGCTCAAGAACGCCGGTTACACGACGACCCGGCAGACCTGCACCAGCTGCATCGGGCAGTCGCAGAACCTGATCGCGGAGTGGCCGCAGGGTGACGCGAGCCAGGTCATCATGCTGGGCGCGCACCTCGACAGCGTGAGCGCCGGGCCCGGCATCAACGACAACGGCTCCGGCAGCGCGTCGATCCTCGAGACCGCGCTGACGCTGGCCCGCACCAACCCGGCGATGGCCAAGCGCGTCCGCTTCGCCTGGTGGGCCGACGAAGAGTCCGGCCTGGTCGGCTCGAAGTACTACGTCAACAACCTGCCGAGCGCCGAGCGCACGAAGATCAAGACCTACCTCAACTTCGACATGATCGGGTCCAAGAACTGGGGCTACTTCGTCTACGACGACGTCGCTTCGGTCAAGGCGATCTTCGACGAGTACTTCTCCTCGATCGGCATCCAGACCGAGGGTGACAGCGAAGGTGACGGCCGGTCCGACCACGCGTCGTTCAAGAGCGCGGGCATCCCGGTCGGCGGCCTGGCCACCGGCGCCGGCGACATCAAGAGCTCGGCGCAGGCCCAGAAGTGGGGCGGCACCGCGGGTGCGGCGTTCGACAACTGCTACCACCGCGCGTGCGACACGACGGCGAACATCCCGGACACCCCGCTGGAGAAGAACTCCGACGCCATCGGGTACGCGCTGTGGAAGCTGGCCGTCGCCACCACACAGGGCAACGACTTCTCGGTGAACCTGAACCCGACCGCCGGGACCGTCCAACCCGGACAGTCGCTGCAGGTCGCCGTGAGCACCGCGACGACGTCCGGCAGCGCGCAGTCCATCTCGCTGTCGGCGTCGGGTCTGCCCGCCGGCGCGACGGCGTCGTTCAGCCCGGCGACCGTCCAGTCGGGCGGTTCCTCGACGCTGACCATCGCGACGACGGCCGGCACCCCGACCGGCACCTTCCCGATCACGGTGACCGCGGACGGCGCGAGCGTCGACCACACGGCGACGTTCTCGCTGGGCGTCGGCAGCACGTCGTCGTGCGCGCCGGTGACCAACGGGACCCGGCTGAACATCCCGGACTACCCGGGTGCCGCGGTGAGCAGCACCGCGACCGTCGGCGGCTGCGCGCGCAACGCGTCCGGCACCACCAAGGTCGAGGTGCACATCACCCACACCTACCGCGGTGACCTGGTCATCGACCTGATCGCCCCGGACGGGTCGTCCTACCGGCTGAAGAGCTCCAGCAGCGACTCGACGGCGAACCTCGACACCACCTACACCGTCAACGCCTCGTCGGAGGCCGCGAACGGCGCGTGGAAGCTGCAGCTGCGTGACGTCGGCCCGGCCGACACCGGTTACCTGTCCTCCTGGACGCTGACCGTCTGACCTTCCGGACGACCGGGGGCGGCACTTTCACGTGAAAGTGCCGCCCCCGGCAATTTGTCTAGACCACCCGATCGTAGGTAGTCAGCGGTTCCCGGCGGCACCTATCTTGAGCGGACACGCCGCGTTCGCTTCATCGAAGATGGGAGCCGGTATGTCCGGTCGGAGAACCCGCTTTTTCGGAACCCTTCTGGCGGCGGCGCTGGCTGTCCCGCTGCTCGTGCCGGCCCCCGCGCAGGGGGCGGTGCAGGCCGACACGTGCGCGGTGAAGTCCCGGCCCGCCGGCAAGGTCCTGCAAGGCTATTGGGAGAACTGGGACGGCGCCGCGAACGGCGTCCACCCCGGACTGGGCTGGGTGCCCATCACCGACAGCCGCATCGCGCAGCACGGGTACAACGTCATCAACGCCGCCTTCCCGGTGATCCGCTCCGACGGCACGGTGCTGTGGGAGAACGGGATGGACGCCGGCGTCAAGGTGTCGACGCCCGCCGAGATGTGCGCGGCCAAGGCCGCCGGCTCGACGCTCCTGATGTCCATCGGCGGCGCGGCCGCCGGGATCGACCTCTCGTCGTCCGCCGTGGCCGACAAGTTCGTCGCCACGATCGTGCCTCTGTTGAAGCAGTACAACTTCGACGGCATCGACATCGACATCGAGACCGGCCTCACCGGCAGCGGGAACATCAAGACGCTCTCCGCGTCACAGTCGAACCTGATCCGGATCATCGACGGCGTGCTGGCGCAGATGCCGTCGAACTTCGGGCTGACGATGGCGCCGGAAACCGCCTACGTGACCGGCGGCAGCATCACGTACGGCTCGATCTGGGGCGCGTACCTGCCGATCGTCAAGAAGTACGCGGACAACGGCCGCCTGTGGTGGCTGAACATGCAGTACTACAACGGTTCGATGTACGGCTGCGCCGGCGATTCGTACCAGGCCGGGACGGTGCAGGGCTTCACCGCGCAGACCAACTGCCTCAACCAGGGCCTGGTCGTCCAGGGCACGACGATTCGCGTTCCGTACGACAAGCAGGTCCCGGGCCTGCCCGCCCAGCCGGGCGCGGGCGGCGGCTACATGTCGACGAGCCTGGTTTCCCAGGCGTGGCGCGCGATCCCGAGCCTCAAAGGCTTGATGACGTGGTCGCTCAACTGGGACGGCTCGAAGTCCTGGACGTTCGGCAACAACGTCAAGTCCCTGCAGGGCCGCTAGTCCAAAGCCGTGAAGGACTCCTTACCGGCTCTTATGGCCGGTAAGGAGGCCTTCACGGCTTTACGAGGTGCCGTCGGGGATGGGGTCGTTGTACTCGCCGGACGGGCCGGCGTAGGAGCGGCCGTTCGGGAAGGGCCACGGGTTCGGGACGCAGCCGTGCAGGCCGAGCGTCTGCTGCTCCATCACCGGCGCCAGCTTTCCCGTGCCGGGGCACAGCTCGTGGCCCTGGCCGAGCCGGTGTCCGGTCTCGTGCGTGACCATGTACTGGCGGTACAACGCGAGCGGCGCGCCGTAGTTCGGGACGGCGTTGGCCCAGCGGGCGACATTCAGCACGACGTTGCTGCCGTTGCGGCACGACGTGTAGCCGTCCGGGGTGCCGCCGCAGAGCTTGTCACGGCTGGCCGGAGTCGCCAGGTAGATCGTGAAATCGGCGCTGTCGTCCGGGCCGACCTGCTGCAGCCGCCACTCGCCGCCGCCGGTCCAGCCGCGCGGGTCGCCGAGGATGGTCCGGATGTCCTTGGCGAACTCGGCGGGCCCGACGCCGTCGATGTCGGTCTCCAGCGCGATCCGGTACCGCATCAGCCGGCCTTGCGTGCCGGCCACCTGGTCGCTGCCCGGGGTGAACATCCACTGCCCCGACCCGGTCTGCGGGAAGGTGATCAGGACGGTCTGCGCATGGGTCTGCGGCTGCTGCGCCTGGACCGGCTGTTCGGCGGGCGGGGGCGGCACGGACGTCGCGTCCCCGATGGCCATGACCACGGGCCCGGCCGCGGGTGCCGCGACGGGCTGGCCTTCACAGGCGGTCAGGGCACCGGCCACCGCCACAGCGAGCACGGCGACGGCCGCGGCTCGTCTCGCGGCGGTTTTCGGCATGGGTCCTCCCCAACGGGTGGTGTCACCAGTGGATACGGCTCGCACCGGGGAAAGGTTGCAAGCTCGCGCGACTGTAGAGCTTCACCGCAGTTCAGGACCTTCGGGTGTGACGCCCGACACTCAGCCCAGGAACTTGCGGAGCACGTCTGTCACCTGGCGGATCTCCGCCGTGCGGACGTTCTCCTCCTGGGTGTGCGCCAGGGTCGGGTTGCCCGGGCCGAAGTTCACCGCCGGCATCCCCAGCGCCGCGAAGCGCGCCACGTCCGTCCAGCCCAGCTTCGCCGCCGCCTGGCCGCCCGCCGCCGCCACCAGCTCCGCCGCCGCGGGGGCCGACAGGCCCGGCAAGGCGCCCGGCGAAAGGTCCACAACGGACAGTTCGAAGCCCGCGAAGACCTCGCGCAGGTGCTTCTCCGCCGCCGCCGGGTCGCGGTCCGGGGCGAAGCGGTGGTTCACCGTCAGGACCGCCGCGTCCGGGACGACGTTGCCGGCCACCCCGCCGCCGACCGACGTCGCCTGCAGGCCCTCGCGGTAGGTCAGGCCGTCGATGTCGACGATCCGCGGCTCGTACTCCGCCAGCCGCCGCAGCGGCTCGGCGAGCGCGTGGATCGCGTTCTCCCCCATCCACGCCCGCGCCGTGTGCGCGCGCTTGCCCGAAAACCGCAGCTCGACGCGCATCGTGCCCTGGCAGCCGGCCTCGATGACGCCGTTCGACGGCTCGCCGACGATCGCCAGGTCACCGGCCAGCCATTCCGGCAGCTCGCGCTCGATCCGGCCGAGGCCGTTCTTGACCGCTTCGATCTCTTCGTTGTCGTAGAAGACGAACGTGATGTCGTGCTTCGGCTCCCGGAGCGTCGCGGCGAGGTGCAGGAACACCGCGTCGCCGCTCTTCATGTCGACCGTGCCGAGGCCGTGCAGGGTCTCGTCGTCACCCGTGCCCTCGCGCCGCGACGGCCGGTTGCCGTTCTCCGGCACGGTGTCCAGGTGCCCGGCGAGCACGACCCGCGACCCGCGGCCCAGGTCGGTCCGCGCCAGGACGGCGTCACCGTTGCGGACGACCTCGAGGTGCGGCGCCTGCTTCAGCAGCGCTTCCTGCACCAACGTCGCGAGCTCCGCTTCGCTGCCGGAGACGCTGAAGACGTCCACCAGCGCGGCGGTGAGGTCGACGGGGTCGGCGTGCAGGTCGAGGCTCATGACCGGCACGCTACCGGCAGGGCTACCGTGGGTGCGTGGTTAGGTTCCCGGTCGCCGTGGGCGGCGCGTTGCTGGTCCTGCTCCTGTCCGGCTGTGGCCGCGAGGCCGGCCCGACGCCGAAACAGGGTGGCGAACCCGGGCCGGACGCGCTCCCGACGAAGCTGGCCGCGCTGACCGCCGACCAGTGCTACGCCAGCCCGCGGACCCAGCTGCCGAAGGGCTGCGAGAAGTACGTCACGGAGCTCGGCAGCGTCCCCGGCTCGGCCCGCAAGCGCGCCGGCGACAAGGACCCGCAGCTGGTCACCGAGGCGGCCGGGCTCGAACGGGCCGTCGGCGCGTTCCGGACCACCGGCTGCACCACGGTCGCCGACCCGGGCGGGCCCTGCACGCAGGCGCTGGTCGACATCGCCGCCGCCCTTTCGGGGCTGAAGAAGCAGGTCGACGCCCGGCCCACAGAGGGTTGACCCAGGTCACTCCACTACGGTTGGGGCCGTGAGCGAGCAGACCCCGAACCCCGAAACGACCGGCGCCACCGGCGTCGGGCTGGCCACCGTCGCTACCGACGGGACGGTCCTCGACACCTGGTACCCGCAGCCCAAGCTGGTGGACGCGGGCACGTCCGGCACCGAAGTCCTGAGCGCGGAAGAGACCACCGAGCTGCTCGGCGCGGCCGCCGCGGCGCTGCTGGGCCCGGACACCGACCGCGGGGTCGAGGTCGTCGCCGTCCGCACGACGATCGGCAAGCTGGCCGACGCGCCGGCCGGCACGCACGACGTCTACCTGCGGCTGCACCTGCTCTCGCACCGGCTGGTCCGGCCGCACGGCCAGAGCCTCGACGGCCTGTTCGGCCTGCTGGCGAACGTCGTGTGGACCAACCACGGACCGTGCCCGGTCGAGGGCTTCGAGGCGACCCGGCTGCGGCTGCGGGCGCGCGGCGCGGTGACCGTCTACAGCGTCGACAAGTTCCCGCGGATGGTCGACTACGTCATGCCCGCCGGCGTCCGGATCGGCGACGCGGACCGCGTCCGCCTCGGCGCCCACCTGGCGAGCGGCACGACCGTGATGCACGAGGGCTTCGTCAACTTCAACGCCGGCACGCTCGGCGCGTCCATGGTCGAAGGCCGGATCTCGGCCGGTGTGGTGGTCGGCGACGGCTCCGACGTCGGCGGCGGCGCGTCGATCATGGGGACGCTCTCGGGCGGCGGCAAGGAGACGATCTCGCTGGGCGAGCGCTGCCTGATCGGCGCGAACGGCGGCATCGGCATCTCCCTGGGCGACGACACGGTCGTCGAGGCCGGGCTGTACGTCACGGCGGGCACGAAGGTCGTCGTGGACGGCAAGGTCGTCAAGGCCCGCGAGCTCAACGGCGTCTCGAACGCGGTCTTCCGGCGCAACTCCGGCACCGGCGCGGTCGAGGTCGTCGCGCGCGCGGGCTCCGGCGTCGAGCTGAACGCGATGCTGCACGCCAACTGAGGCAAAAAGCCGTGAAGGCCCCCTTACCGGCGATTACAGCCGGTAAGGGGGCCTTCACGGCTTTTTGGGTGACGTCGGGTTGTTCACCTACCATTCATCCGGTGACCACCGAATCGTTGCCCCACACCCCGGCCGAGCTGGGGCTGCCCGACGTCCCGGTCGAGGCCCGGCCGGCGGATCCGGCGGTCCACCACGTGCGCGCCAAGCTCGACCGGGAGATCCGCGCGTTGCTCGCGCACGAGCCCGGCACGCGCTCCGGCGCCGATCCCGAGGACCTGCACCAGATGCGCGTCGCCCTGCGGCGGATGCGCAGCGTGCTGAAGCTCTCGGGTGAGCTGGTCGGCGACGGCGCCGAGCCGGTGCGGGCCGAGCTGGGCTGGCTCGGCCAGTCGCTCGGCGAGGTGCGCGACCACGACGTCCTGATCGAGCACCTGCGCGAGGTCATCGCCGACTTCGAGGTCCGCGACCAGCTCGCCGGCCGGCAACTGGTCTCCCGGTTCGTCTCCGAGCGCGCGACGGCGAAGGGGCGGCTCACCCGGGCCCTGTCCAGCGCCCGGTACTCGACGCTGCTGCACGAGGTCAGCCTGCTGACGCGGGCGACGCCGTCCACTGTGGACGTTCCGCAGCGCGACCTGATCGCCGCACTGGCCAAGCCGCACCGCAAGCTCACCAAGGCGGTGGGCGCGCTGCCCGCCGACCCGCCGGACGACGACCTGCACGCCCTGCGCATCCACGGCAAGAAGCTGCGGTACGCCGCCGAGCTGGCCCAGACGTCGGCGAAAAAGAAGCAAGCGGCGCGGATCAAGGACCTGCTCAAGGCCACAAAAGACTTCCAGACGGTGCTGGGTGACCACCAGGACGCGGTGCTCGCGGCCGAGCGGATGCGCACGGTCCTGGACACCGGCGACAGCGCGATCGGCTTCGTGGCCGGCCGCATCGCGGAGCGCGAACTGACCCGCCGGGCCGAGGCCCGCGCGACGTGGCGAGCTGCCTGGGAAGCCGTCGACGCCGCCGCCAAGGCCCTCCACGCCTGACCCGTCACTTTCCCTAGGAAAGATGCGGCTTCGGGCCCCCGAGACGCATCTTTCCTAGGGAAAGTGACGTCTTCGGGGCGGGCGAACGGTCGAAAAGGGGCGGTTTCGTCAGGAGATCGACCAGACGTAGTTGTCCGGGCGGATCAGCACCGTGCGGCCGCCCTCGGCCTCGTAGGCCGCGTACGCGTGGCCGCCGTCGTCGACCAGGTCCGTGCCCGTTGCCACGCTTCCGGCGGGCAGGATGCGGTAGCCGTCCGAAGGGGCGTCGCCGAAGGTCAGTTCTGTCGCGTGCGGGCCCCTGAACAGCTCGAACAGGCGGACGCGCTTGCCGTTGGCGTCCGTGAGCGGGGCATCCGGCGCGCGGTCGCCCGGCCGCAGCGCGCCCGTGCCGGCCGGGGACAGCGGGCCGCCGCGGTAGGTGATGTCCAGCTGCTGGGTGTCCTCGCCGCGCTTGTGCGCGTCCTCGTCGCCGTCCTTGTACTTCTGCAGCAGCCCCGTCGAGACGCCCAGCACCCGGGCCGCGACGGTCCGGCGCTCCTCCTCGTAGCTGTCGAGCAGCTCGGGTGCGCCGTCGGCGAGCTTCCAGCCCAGGTTGTAACCGTCCTGGACGCCGGTGTTGAGCCCCTGGCCGCCGGTCGGCGGGTGGACGTGCGCCGCGTCGCCGGCCAGGAAGACCCGGCCGTCGCGGAAGCGCGCCGCCAGCCGGATGTTCGGCCGCCAGACCGTCGACCACGCCAGGTCGGACAGCACGACGCCGCCGCCGCTCAGCGCGTCGAGCCGGGCCTGGACCGCGGGCAGCGCGGTTTCGACGTCCACGTCGCCGTCACCCAGCGGCGAGCCGAACTGGAAGTGCGGGGTGCCCGGCAGCGGGCTGAACATCATGCCGCTCATCGGGTTCTCCGGCGTCGCGAACCAGTGGCCGTAGCCGCGATCGAGACCCTCCGCCCGGACGTCGCCGAGCAGCATCCGGATCGACTCGTCGGTAGTGCCCTCGAAGGCGATCCCCAGCGCCTTGCGCACGAGGCTCTTGCCGCCGTCGGCTCCGACCAGGTAGGCCGCGCGGACCGTCTCGCCCGTGCTCAGCGTGGCCGTGACGCCGTCGGCGTCCTGCTCGAAACCGGTCAGCGCGGTGGCCGGTTCGACGCGGACGCCGAACTCGGCGAGCCGGTCGCGCAGGATGCCCTCGGTCTGGGACTGGCCGAGGAACCAGCCGGTCGGGTACGGCTTCGCCGGCGTCGGCTCGACCGGGTCGAACATCAGCCGCTCGCCGACGACCTCGCCGCCGAGGTGGATCTTCATCGGCACCGGCGCGGCGCCCTGCGCGAGCACCGCGTCGAGCACGCCGAGGTCTTCGAAGACCTCCAGGGTGCGCGGCTGCAGGCCGTCGCCGCGTGAGCCGACGAAGAACGTCTCGGCCTTGTCGATGATCCGCACGGCGACGTCGCGCCGCGCCAGCTCGATGCCCAGCGTCAGCCCGGTCGGGCCCGCCCCCGCGATCAGCACCGTCGTATCCATGTCATCCTCCCAGTGAATTAAAATTCAGTGAATCTGGATTCAGAATGGCACTGCTAGCGTCCCGCGTCAAGGGAGGTGGCGGTGAACCGCAAGGAGAAGGCCGCGGAGACCGAGGCCGCGCTGAAGGCGGCGGCCCGGCGCGTGTTCGCGCACAAGGGCTACCTGAACACCAAGATCACCGACATCACGGCGGAGGCCGGGCGCGCGGCGGGGTCGTTCTACAACCACTTCGCCAGTAAGGAAGAGCTGCTCGAAGCGCTCTTGGCCGACATCGCGACCTCAAGCGACGAGAGCGCGCTGACCGAGGGCCACCTCTCGGACTTCAGCGACCCGGCGGCCGTGCGCTGGCACGTGGCGCAGTACTGGGAGTTCTACAAGGAGCACGCGTCGACGATGCGCGCCCTCGGCCAGGCGGCGCTGGTGAACGACGCGTTCGCCCGCACCCTCGCCGGCTTCGGCGCCACCCAGGCGGCGGACCTCAACGGACACCTCGAGCACATCACGGCCGCGGGCATGCGGCTGCCGGCGCGGCTGGACCTGAGCATCGTGATGATGTACCGGCTGGTCGACAGTTTCGCGCAGATGTGGCTGCTCGACCCGGCCCCCACCGGCTGGACCCCGCCGACCGACGAAGAGGCGGTCGAGGCCCTCACCCGGTTCGTCTACCGGGGTTTCACCGGCCGGGACTACTAGGGCGTGTCTGACAATGCCTTGGTCCAGGTGACCACGGCGTGGAGAACTACCGCGGAGCGATAGACGATGGCGAGTTTGTCGTAGCGGGTGGCCAAGGCTCGCCATTGCTTGAGCAGGTTGAAGCGGCGTTCGACGACGTTGCGGCCGCGGTAATCGACCGAGTCGAAGGCGGGTGGGCGCCCGCCGCGGGAACCGCGGCGTTTGCGGTGCCCGGCCTGATCAGCTGGCTCGGGGATCACCGCAGTGATGCCGCGGTCGCGCAAATGGCCGCGGATCGCCCTTGAGGAGTAGGCCTTGTCCCCGCGGACACGGTCGGGTCGCGTGCGAGCTCGACCGCGTCCGCGGCGAGCGACATGCAGATGCCGCATCAGGTGCGGAAACATCGGCGCGTCCCCAGCCTGGCCGGGACCGATCAACGTCACCAGTGGCCGGCCGTTCCCGTCGACGAGGTGGTGGACTTTGGTGCTCCAGCCGCCGCGGGAGCGACCGATCGCGTGATCAGGCGGCTCGGCGTGAAGATCCGTGTAGTTCGACCCAGCCCCCTGTGGGGCGGGTGATGTTCGTGGCGTGCTGATGCGCACGGGCGATGCTGGAATCCACCGACACCGACCAATCGATCAGGCCGGCCGCGTCTGCGGTGGCGAGCAGGCGTTGCAGCACGGTGTCCCAGGTGCCGTCGCCGGCCATCCGGCGGTGCCAGGTCCAGATCGTCTGCCACGGACCGAACACCGCCGGCACATCCCGCCACGCGATCCCGCAGCGGTATCGGTAGATGATCCCCTCGACCATCGCCCTGGCGTCGGAGAACGGTCGGCCTTGCTTGCCGGTGCGGACCGGGAGTAGGTCCTCGATCAACGACCACTGATCATCTGAGAGCAACTGAAACCGCGACACACCGGGCAGCATCTCAGCCAACAGCCGGCACCTTTGTCAGACACGCCCTAGGCGCTCAAGCCCGACCAGCAGGTCAGCAGTAGCCCCACCATGTCACCTGCTCCGCGCACCTCATTGCAGTCGACCAGGCCCCATGGTGCCATTAGGCATGACAGCAGCGATCAGATCTCGGCACGATAACAACGACTACTGCAATCAGGGTATTGGTGGTTGAAATCTGGACTGATGGCCCGAGCGGTGCTTACGATTACCCTGCGTTGCACGGCGAGCTAAAATCGACGCCCGCACCCCGAACTCCGCCCGAGCTGGATAGCTAGCGGGCGTGGAGTGTTGTATTCTTCCGTCAGCATTCGAGTCTTAGTGATCGTTTCCTCATTGCCCGGGTTGCCCCTGCGCATGATCGGATCCGGCGCGGGGTCGACAGCCCTGCACCGCAGGGCCACACCCACACCGGGTAAGGAGATGACCATGAACGGCGCGGGTGCCAATGAGGGCCGCCGTCACACTTGGACGCGATTGGCGGGACTGCTCGACAGTCTCGCTCTGCTCTTGGAGGTCGCCGCTTCGGCGGACTGCCTCCAAGACAGCAACGGCCTGGCAGCCAAAGCTGCCAGGCTCGCTGCGATCGGGCTCCGGATGGCCGCGAAGTTGGTTAGCCGGTAACCCTCATTGAACAGCCGTGCGCAGCGGTCGGTGTCTTGACCACCGGCCGCTGCCTCGGTCCGCCTGTCACGATGTTACCCATACAGCGGCCCGAGGGAAAGTTAGTCTGAAAGTTCAACAACCTCAGACTCTCCTACATTCGAATACAACATACCGCTTGACCGTCACGCTTCACCGCGAGAATGTCTCATCTTCCCAGGTCGAGAGCGTCAAGCATGATCAACCAACGAGCGATAGCTATAGTAACTTGGAAAGCCAAGAGATCACATATACTAACCAATAGTGCGCGTCATCATAACCTAAAGAATCAGCACTTTACGTTTGCAAACCGCGCCAAGAATACAGGCGCTCGCTACCCCTCAGACCGACGAACCTGACTGTGAACGCAAATCGCAGGCGAAGCTGCAGGCGGTCAGCTCGGATAGACCTCTCCAGAGGAGCATATTTCGACCTCCACAGCCGACAGTGCGCACAAGCAGCCCGCCAACTAAGGGCGCGGGCTGCAAGGCAACACCCTGTCAAAGCGCCTACTACTAGGCGCTCAAGCGCTCCACAGCCGCGTCGACCCGCTCATCGGTCGCCGTCAGCGCGACGCGGACGTGCCGGCGGCCGGTCGGGCCGTAGAACGTGCCCGGCGCCACCAGGATGCCGCGGTCGGCGAGCCACGCCACCGTCGCGTGCGCGTCCTCGTCGCGGGTGGCCCAGAGGTACAGGCCGGCTTCGGAGAAGTCGATGCGGAACCCGTTGTCCTGCAACGCCTTCCGCAGTGCCAGCCGACGGCGGGCGTAGCGCTCGCGTTGCGCGGCCAGGGCCTCGTCGTCGGTCAGGGCGGCGACCATCGCCTCCTGGACCGGGCGCGGCACGATCATGCCCGCGTGCTTGCGGATCTCCAGCAGCTGCGCGATCAGCCGCGGGTCACCGGTCAGGAACCCGGCGCGGTAGCTGGCCAGGTTCGCCGACTTCGACAGCGAGTGCACCGCGATCAGGCCCTCGGTACTGCCGCCCGAGACGTCCGGGTGCAGCACCGACAGCGGGTCGGTCTCCCAGCCCAGCGCCAGGTAGCACTCGTCGGACACCACGACGACGTCACGCTCGCGCGCCCACTCGACGACCTTGCGCAGGTGCTCAACGGGCAGCACCTTGCCGGTCGGGTTGGACGGCGAGTTCAACCAGATCATCGCCGGGCGCTGCGGGCCCAGCGCCGTCAAGCCGTCGGAGCGCAGGATCGACGCGCCCGCGAGCAGCGCCCCGACCTCGTAGGTCGGGTAGGCCAGCTCCGGGATGACGACGACGTCGCCCTCGCCGAAGCCGAGCAGCCGCGGCAGCCAGGCGACGGCCTCCTTGGACCCGATCGTCGGCAGCACGGCGCCGGCCTCGATGCCGGTGACCCCGTGGCGGCGGCCGAGCGCGGCGATGGCCGCCGCGCGCAGCGCCGGGATGCCGTGGGTCGTCGGGTACCCGGGGATCTCCGAGACCGACGCCAGGGCGTCACGGATGCCGGCCGGGACCGGGTCGACGGGCGTGCCGATCGAAAGGTCGACGACCCCGCCGGGATGCGCCTGCGCCGTGGCCTTGACCTCGGCGAGCGAATCCCAGGGGAAGTCGGGCAGCGCGACGCGGCTCATTCGCCCTGAGGCTGAGGGGGCAGCGCCTTGACGAAGGCGGGGTCGTGGGCGGTCTTGCCGACCTTCGACGCGCCGCCCGGCGAGCCCAGCTCGTCGAAGAAGTCGACGTTGGCCTTGGTGTAGTCCGACCAGTTGTCCGGGACGTCGTCCTCGTAGTAGATCGCCTCGACCGGGCAGACCGGTTCGCAGGCGCCGCAGTCGACGCACTCGTCCGGGTGGATGTACAGCATGCGTTCGCCCTCGTAGATGCAATCCACGGGGCACTCGTCGATACACGCCTTGTCGAGCAAGTCGACGCAGGGCTCGGCGATCACGTAGGTCACTGCGCACTCCTGCTTTTCTCTGCCAACAGCCAGTCGCCGCCGACATTACGCGGGACGGGCACCGGTCGGGATGGTGAGGCAACCCTTAGCCATACTCGGGGTATGGCGAGGATCAACGGTCGCGGCGGCGCTTGGGCGGCGTGGCGCGGGCGTCGCCGGTGATCACGAACTTGGGCTGGGCCGGCGCACCGTCTTCGTCCTGCTTCGCCCCGACAGCACGGTTGAAGCCTTCGGAGATGTCGTCGACCAGCTCTTCCTTGTGCCGTTCGTCCTTGCGCTGGACGCCCATCGCACCCGGCCTCCTTCGGAAATCGGTTCGCCGCCTCAGGGACAATCTAGCCGTGAACGGTCCCGAAATGCTTGAGATCCGCTGCAGCCGGGCCTGGCCCCCGCTCACCGAGCAGTCCCTCGGCGACTGGGTGCTGCGCTGGGCCGGCGGCTTCACCGGCCGTGCGAACAGTGTGCTGGCCGTCGGGGACGCCGGACGACCGGTCCGCGAGGCCCTGGACGCGGTGTGTGACTTCGCCCACGATCGGGGGATCCCGCCGATGGCGCAGGTGGTCCGCGACAGCCCGAACGAGCACGCGATCGCCGCCGGGGGCTGGGTCGAGGCGAAGGGCCACCGCCGCGGCCACGAGGTCGTCGTGCTCACCGCGCCGCTGACGCCAGAGCGGCACTTTCACGTGAAAGTGGCGCCCCCAGGTGGTCACTTTCACGTGAAAGTGCCGGATGAGCCCACCCCCGGCTGGTGGGAGCTGACGCTCGGGCCCGGCGAGGACTCCCCCGCCGCGCGGCGGGTCCTGACCGGCGGGAAGGTCGGCTACGGCGTCGCGACGCTCGACGGCGTCACCGCCGGTGTCGTCCGCGGGGCGCTGGTCGACGGCTGGCTGCACGTCGGGCGGCTCGAGGTCGCCCCGGCCTTCCGGCGCCGCGGGCTCGCGTCCGCGCTGATGGGGGCGCTGGGCGCCTGGGGCGTGGAACACGGAGCCGGCCACGCGGTGTTGCAGGTCGCGGAAGGCAACGAGGGCGCGCTCGCGCTCTACTCGGGGCTCGGGTACGCCCCGCACCACCGCTACCGCTACTGGGTGCCCGCACCCGGCTCGCGCATCGAGGGAGAGGAAGATCCGACGTCGTGAAGATCGTGGTGATGGTCGGCGGAGTGGGCGGGGCCCGGTTCCTGCTGGGTGTGAAGGCGGCGCTGGGCATGGCGCCGGAGGGTGCGAGCGAGTCGCCGCACGAGGTGACGGCGCTGGTCAACACCGGCGACGACGTCTGGATGCACGGCCTGCGGATCTGCCCGGACCTGGACACCTGCATGTACACCCTGGGCGGCGGGATCGACAAGGAGCGCGGCTGGGGGCACTCGGGCGAGACCTGGGTGGTCAAGGAGGAGCTGGCGGCCTACGGCGCCGACCCGGACTGGTTCGGGCTCGGTGACAAGGACATCGCCACCCACCTGATCCGGTCCCGGATGCTGCGCGCGGGCTACCCGCTGTCCGCGGTGACCGAGGCCCTGTGCGACCGCTGGCAGCCCGGCGTCCGGCTGCTGCCGATGTCGGACGACCGCGTCGAGACGCACGTCGTGATCGACGACCCGGAGCAGGACGGCCAGCAGAAGGCCATCCACTTCCAGGAGTGGTGGGTGCGCTACCGCGCCGAGCCGAAGGCGCACTCGATCGTCGCCGTCGGCTCCGACGAGGCCAAGCCCGCGCCCGGCGTGCTCGAGGCCATCGCCGGCGCCGACGCCGTGCTGCTCGCGCCGTCGAACCCGGTGGTGTCGGTCGGCACGACGTTGGGTGTGCCGGGGATCCGGGACGCGCTGCGCAAGACGTCCGCCGGTGTGGTCGGGGTGTCCCCGATCATCGGCGGCAAGGCGTTGCGCGGGATGGCCGACGCCTGCCTGACCGCGATCGGCGTCGAGACGTCGGCCGAGGCCGTGGGCCGGCACTACGGCTCGCGCAAGGACGACGGCGTGCTCGACGGCTGGCTGATCGCCGAAGGCGAGACGGCCGACGTGCCGGGCGTGACCGTCCGCGACGTGCCGCTGCTGATGTCCGATGTGGACGCGACCGCGGCGATGGCCCGCGCCGCTCTCGAACTCGCTGGAGCCCCTGTTGAGTAACACCGCCGACCACGCTTCCGCGAAGCTGGAGGTCCTGCCCGTCACCGGGCTGCCCGAGTTCCGCCCGGGCGACGACCTGACCGGCGCGATCGTCACCGCCGCGCCCTGGCTGCGCTCGGGTGACGTCGTGGTCGTGACCAGCAAGATCGTCTCGAAGGCCGAGGGCAGGCTCGTCCGCGTGCCGACGGATCCCGAGGCCCGCGACGCCGCCCGCCGCAAGCTCGTCGAGCAGGAAGCCGTGCGGATCGTCGCGCGGATCGCCCGCACGGTGATCACCGAGAACCCGCTGGGCATCGTGCAGGCGGCGTCCGGCATCGACGCGTCCAATGTGGCCGGTGACGAGGTCGCGCTGCTGCCGGCCGACCCCGACGCGTCGGCGCTGGCGCTGCGCAACGGGCTGCGCGAACGGCTCGGCGTCGAGGTCGCCGTGGTCGTCACCGACACCATGGGCCGCGCCTGGCGGATCGGGCAGACCGACAACGCGATCGGCTCGTCCGGGCTGCGCGTGCTGCACGCCTACCGGGGCACGATCGACGGCCAGGGCAACGAACTCGCCGTCACCGAGGTCGCGATCGCCGACGAGCTGGCCTCGGCGGCCGACCTGGTCAAGGGCAAGCTGGGCGGGACGCCGGTCGCCGTCGTCCGCGGCTTCGACATCTTCGACGACGGGTCGACCGCGCGGACACTCATCCGCCCCCTCGAAGAAGACCTGTTCCGGCTGGGCGCCAACGAAGCCATCGCGCAGGGCCGCCGGGAAGCCGTACCGGCCCGGCGCTCGGTGCGGCAGTTCAGCGACGAACCGGTGAGCCCGACGTCGATCCGGCGGGCCGTCGGCTCCGCGCTGACCGCGCCCGCGCCGCACCACACGCACCCGGTGCGGTTCGTCTGGCTGCGCGACGGCGCGAAGCGCAAGGAACTGCTCGACGCGATGCGCGAATCGTGGCAGGCCGACCTGAACGGCGACGAATTCACCCCGGAGCAGGTCGAGAAGCGGCTCAGCCGCGGCGACATCCTTTACCGGGCCCCGGAAATCGTCATCCCGTTCCTGGTGCCGGACGGCGCGCACACCTACCCCGACGCCCGCCGCAACGACTGCGAGAAGACGATGTTCACCGTCGCCGGTGGCGCCGCGGTGCAGGGCCTGCTGGTCGCGCTCGCCGCCGAAGGCCTCGGCTCGTGCTGGATCGGGTCGACGATCTTCGCCGCCGACGTCGTCCGCGACGTCCTCGGCCTGGACGAGCGCTGGCAGCCGCTCGGCTCGGTCGCGATCGGCATCCCGCTGGCCGAGCCGGACCCGCGCGGCCCGGCCGCGGCCGGCGAAGGGCTGCTGGAGCTGTGAGCTTGCACGCCGACGCCGTCGCGACGCTGGTTTCCTGGCGGCCGGCCGAGCCTTCCCAGGAGTCGCTGCGCCAGGCGTTCCTCGGGTTCCTCGCGGCGCGGGAGGACACCTGCAGCCGCTCGTGCGAGGCCGGGCACCTGACGGCGTCCGCGGTGCTGCTGGACCACACCGGCACGCGGGTGCTGCTCACGCTGCACCCGCGCGTCGGGCGGTGGCTGCAGCTCGGCGGGCACTGCGAACCTTCCGACGTGTCCGTGGCCGACGCGGCGCTGCGGGAGGCGACCGAGGAGTCCGGCATCGCCGGCCTGCGGATCGGGGCCGCGCCGGTGCACCTGGACGTCCACCCGATCACCTGCTCGCTGGGGGTGCCCACGCGGCACTTCGACGTCCGCTACGCCGTGCACGCGCCGCCGGGCGCGGAGCCGGTGCGCAGCGACGAGTCCGACGACCTGCGGTGGTGGCCGGTGGACGCGCTCCCGGCCGGCTCCGAAGATCTCGCCGATCTGGTGAAAGCGGCCGTTTCCGTCGGTGCCGGGCACTAGCCTGGACCCGGGAGAGGGAGGAACCAGATGGCTACGCAGTTCCCCGAGCGGGTGCACATCCACTCCGGCGGCGGCAGCGGCAGCGGGGTGTTCGGCTACATCGTCGTCGGCCTGCTGATCCTGGCGATCATCGTGTTCGTGATCGTCGTCGCGGTGCGGGTGTCGAAGATGCGCCGCGCGGAGGCGATGAAGAACGGCGGGTCGTTCCCCACCGCGAACTTCCCGCCGCAGCAGGGGTTCGCGCCGCCGTCGCAGAACTTCCCGCAGCCGGGTGGGTTCGCGCCGGCGCCGCAGGGGCCGCCGCCGTCACAAAGTTTTCCGCAGCAGCAGGCCGGCTTCACCCCGCCGCAGCCGGGTTTCCCGCCGCCGTCACAAGGGTTTCCGCAGCCGCAAGCCGGCTTCGCCCCGCCGCAGCCGGGATTCCCGCAGCAGCAGCCGGGCTTCGCGCCGGTGCCGCAGGGCACGCCGCCGCAGGGGTACTACCCGCCGCAGCAGCCGCCGCCCGGTCCGGGAGCGGGGCCGCAGAGCTGGTGAGCCCGATCGTCCCCTTCGACAGCGCGTCCCCGGTGCCGCCGTTCGAGCAGGTGCGCGCCGGGCTCGCGGCGCGGATCAACGACCGCTCGCTGGCCGTCGGCACGAAGCTGCCCACCGTGCGGCAGCTGGCCGTCGACCTCGGCATCGCGCCGAACACGGTCGCGCGGGCCTACCGGGAGCTGGAAGAAGCCGGGCTGATCGAAACCCGCGGCCGCGCGGGGAGCTTCGTCGGCGCGTCCGGCGACCAGACGCGCCGCCGCGCCCAGCAGGCCGCGGCCGAGTACGCGGCGGTCACCCGTAGGCTCGGCCTGGACGCAACCGAGGCGCTGTCGATCGTCCGCGCCGCGCTCGACGAAGGGAACGGCTGACCCGTGACCGCGCTGATGCTGTTGATCCTGCTGGTGGTGCTCGGGGGCATCGCGGCGGTCGTGATCGTCGTGATCAACGTCTCGAAGCCGAAGCAGCCGCCGTACCCGCCGCAGCAGTTCCCGGGCTACCCCCCGCAGCAGCCGGGTTACCCGCCCCAGCAGGCCTACCCCGGCCAGCAGCCGGGCTATCCCCCGCAGCAACCGGGCTACCCGCCCCAGCAGCCGGACTACCCGCCGCAGCAGGGCTACCCCGGCCAGCAGCCGCCGCCGTACCCGCCCCAGCAGGGCGGCTACCCCCCGCAGCAGTAGCCGAATGTCCTGAAGGGCACCCTCATGGCTTTTACGTCCCTGAGGGTGCCCTTCAGGACATTCCGGGGGTCCTCACATGGCGCGGTATTCGCGTAGTTCGATGCGGGGGCCGAAGCGGGGACGGCGGTGGCCGGCCGCCTCGAGGTAGCGGACGGCCCGTTGGCGTTGTGGCGCGTACGGGACCAGCAGTTCCGCCATCCCTTCGTCGTCGAGCTTTTCGCCCAGCAGCGCGTGGCCCACCATCGACGGGATGTTGTAGTCGCCGAAGCTCACCGCGTCCGGGTCGCCCCACGCGCGCTGCGCGATCTCGGCGGCCGTCCAGACGCCGATGCCCGGCACGTGCCGCAGCAGCAGCCGGCCTTCGCGGCCGCGCAGCTCCACCGCCCGTTCCAGGTGGTGCGCGACGCGGGCGGCGTTGAGCAGCGCCGTCCGGCGCTTGATGTCGACCCCCGCGCGGTGCCAGTGCCAGTCGTGCAACGACCGCAGCGCCACCGGCGTCGGCGGCACGCGCAGCCGGTCCGGGCTCGGCCCGGGCGCCCGCTCGCCGAACCGGCGGCACAGCTCCGCCCACGACCGGATCGCCTCCTTGCCGGTCACCTTCTGCTCCAGCACGGCGAGCACCAGCCAGTCCCACACGAACCCGGTCGCGCCGAGCCGCAGGCCGGGGTTCTCCCGGCGGGCCCGCGCGACGACGTCGTGGTGCGCGACGAACCCGCTGTCGTCGTCGTCCGCGCCGAGCAGCGCCGGGACGCCGCTGAGCAGCCGGTCCGCGCCGTCGCCCCAGGCCGCGGCCTCGATCCGGCCGTCGGTGAGCTTGCGCAGGGCGAGCGTGCCGGGGCCGTCCGGCGTGTTCGACGCGAGCCAGGTGATGCCGCGCTCGTCGGTGAGGATGTTGAGCGATCCGCGCCCGCGCTTCAGCGGACCCAGGACCCGGCCCAGGTCGACTTCGAACGCGGGACGCCAGAACATCGGCTACGCGTCGCTCGAGAAGCGGACGGAACCGTCGGGCAGCACGGTGTCGGGCCAGATCCGGGCGCCGTCGAGCAGTTCGCAGCCGGCGCCGACGGACACGCCGTCGCCCAGCACCACGCCGCGCAGCACCGCGCCGGCGCCGACCCGCGCGCCGTGCCCGAGCACCGAGTTCTCGACGATCGCGCCTTCGGAGACGGCCGCGCCGTCGAACAGGACCGAGCCGTCGATCTTCGCGCCCGAGCCGACGACGGCGGCGACGCCGATGGTCGAACCACCGGACAGCTCGGCGTCCTCGGCCACCGAAGCGCCGTCGAGGACCAGGAACTCGCCGGTCCGGCCGGGCAGCGCCGACGTCGGCGCGATGCCCCGCACCAGGTCGGCCGAGCCGCGGACGAACGCTTCGGGCGTGCCGACGTCCAGCCAGTAGGACGCGTCGACGAACCCGTGGATGTGCGCGCCCTGCTCCAGCAAGCCGGGGAACGTCTCGCGCTCCACCGAGACGCGGCGCCCGGTCGGGATCGACTCGATCACCGGGCGGCGGAAGACGTAACAACCGGCGTTGATCTGGTCGGTCGGCGGGTTCGGCGTCTTCTCGAGGAAGGCCTGCACCCGGCCGGTTTCGTCGGTCGGCACCGACCCGAACCGGCTCGGGTCCGGGACACGCTGCAGGTGCAGCGTGACGTCGGCGCCGGTGTCGTGGTGCACGCGCAGCTGCTCGCCGAGGTCCGAGCCGGAGATGATGTCGCCGTTGAAGACGATCACGTGGTCGGCACGCAGCTTGTCGTAGACGTTGCGGATCGCGCCCGCGGTGTCGAGCGGCTCCTCCTCGACGACGTACTCCAGCTCCAGCCCGATCGCCTTGCCGTCGCCGAAGTACTCCTCGAACACCTCCGCGCGGTAGCTCGTCCCCAGCACGACGTGCCGGATCCCGGCCTCGCGGATGCGGGAGAACAGGTGGCTCAGGTAGGGCGTCCCGGCGGTCGGGAGCATCGGCTTGGGCGCCGACAGGGTGAGCGGCCGCAGCCGGGTGCCTTTGCCCCCGACCAGCACGACGGCGTCGACGGCATCGGTTCGGACCTCGGACGTCACGGAAATCTCCTCCTGTATCACGCACCGCTGAGCGACAAGCCGCGGGAAACCCTGACGGAGGTCGCCCGGAGGGCCTACCCTAGACAGGAAACAGGCGGGCCTTTCCCCAGAGGGCCCCCGGGTCAGTCGGGAGGCCGAGGGGATGGACCCCCGCGATCGGGCGGACGCCCTGCTCGCACGAGCCCAGGCACGTGGTGTGTTCGTGGTGACACCGGACAGCGCCATTTCGCCCATGGACGCCTCGAACACGCAGCAGATACCGCGGGCCGCCATCGACGGTCTCGACAGAAGCCAGGACCCGGACACGACCACGCAGCTGCCGGCGTCGCTGATCGAGGAGAACGACCACCCGCTGGCCGGCAAGTCGCCGACCCGGCGGCTGGAGGTCTCCGGCGCCTCGGGCGTCACCAGCGCTTCGGGCGCGCGGCGCCAGCAGGTGACCACGCCGCTGAGCACGCCGTCCCCGACGACGCCGTTGAAGACCCCGGTCACGACGCCGCTCGCCCGCCGGCCCCAGGCCGAGCCGATCACGAGCCCGCTGAAGGAGCCCGATCCGGAGGACACCGGCCTGGTACCGACGGTGACGCAGAACAACGGCAAGTCCGACCTGTCGCGCCGGCTCGACGGGATCTAGCGGGTCTCGAGCTTCAGCCGGAGCTTGAGGCCGAGCTTCACGGCGGCCAGGACCGGCTTCCAGGCGAGGCCCTGGTGGCGGTCGGCGAGGTAGCGGTAGGCGCTGTCGTGGTGCGCCTTCAGCATCTTCTCCGACGCCTGCGACGTCGAGTGCCCGCCTTCGTGCATCACGCTGGACGACGGCACGTAGACGTTCTGCCAGCCGGCCTTGGCCACGCGGTCGCCGAGGTCGACGTCCTCGAAGTACATGAAGTAGCGCGTGTCGAAGCCGCTGACGGAGTCGAACGCCTCCCGGCGGAACAGCTGGCACGAGCCGGACAGCCAGCCCGCGACGCGCTCGACGGGCGTGCCCGTCTCCTGCCGGTACTGCCTGGTCCAGGGGTTGCCGGGCCAGACCTTGGCGAACGCGGCGTGGCCGATGCCCCGGCCGAACGACGGCAGCAGCCGCGCCGACGGGTAGACGGTGCCGTCGAGATCGTGGATCAGCGGCCCGAACGCACCCCCGCGCGGCCACCGCTCGGCGGCGTCGAGCAGCGCGTCGAGCGAGCCGGGCTCCCATTCGAGGTCCGGGTTGACGACGACGATCCAGCCGTACCGGTCGTCGAGCTCGGCGACCCCGCGGTTCGCGGCGGTCCCGTACCCGACGTTCTCCCCGATGGTGAGCAGCCGCACGTTCGCCCGCGGCCGCGTGATCTCCTCGAGGGCACCCTCGACGGAAGCGTTGTCCGCGACGACCACCTCGACCTCGCGCTCGGTGGCCTTCTCGAGGGTCTCGAGGAACCGCTCGAGGGTGTCCTCGGAGAAGTAGGTCACGGTCACGACGCCGACATCATCGCCATAGCGGGAGTCCTCAGTCACCCGGCCATTGTCCACGCGTCACCGAGCGTGAATCGGGTGCCCCGGGCCAGGAGCAAGGTGGAAGAAGCCAGCGGGTCGGCTCACGTACCTGAGCAGTCGGCTCGCGTGCCCAGAGGGTCGGTTCACCAGCCGACCGTCTGAGTACGCGAGCCGACTGTCCGGGTACGCGAGCCGACGGTCCGGGTACGCGAGGTCAGCGGGTGCGGAGGTGGCGGGACCAGGCCTTGGCGTACGCCTCCCGGTGCCGCTCCGCAGCGGGTCCTTAATTAGTCACCTGAAGTAGCCGCCCGATCGCGGAACGCATGACCGACGCGCCATGATGATCCGATGACGGTGCACGCCTTCGTCGACGAATCCGCACGCGGTGGCAGTTATCTGTTGTGTGCGACCGTTGTGGAGCCCGCCCACCTGACGGCGACCCGGCGCGCGTTGGCCCCGCTTTTGCTTCGCGGCGCGCGTGAGCTGCACTTCAAGAAGGAGAAGGAACCTCGCCGCCGGATGCTCATCGACCGGATCGCGGCGTTGCCGGTCTCCGCTCGGCTCTACCTCGCCGAGTGCGCGCCCAAGACCGAAGAAGCCGCTCGGCAGCGGTGCATCGAACGCCTGGCGGAGGATCTGCTCGGGCTGCGAGCACACCGGCTGGTCCTGGACTCCCGCGACCACCGCGACGGTCACGACCGCCGGACCTTGCAGCTGGCGCTGGGAGTCCGGCCGTCGAAGACGGAACTCACCTACGAGCACGTCGACTCGACAGCCGAACCGTTGCTGTGGATCTCCGACGCGGTGGCGTGGTGCTTCGGCGCGGCTGGTGACTGGCGGCGCCGGGCGAGCCCGCTGATCACCGAGGTCCTCACTGTCCGAGGGCAGCGAAAAGCCCGTGAGACGACCGTCCGGACGCGTCACGGGCTTTCATACTCGGCCCCACGGGGACCTCGCACCGTCAGATTACCACCGCCGAAGGCGGTCAGCGGGTGCGGAGGTGGCGGGACCAGGCCTTGGCGTACGCCTCCCGGTGCCGCTCCGCGGTCGTCGCCCACGAGAACTCCTTGGCCCGCTGCTGCGCCGCCGTCGCCAGTTCCGACCGGCGGCCCGGGTCGGCCAGCAGCTCCGCGATCGCCGCCGCGACGTCGCCCGCTCCCACTCCGCAGTACGCCACCGCGTCGCCGCCCACCTCCGGCAGTGACAGCCGGCGCGTCGTCAGGACGCAGGCCCCGCACGCCATCGCCTCCAGGACCGGCAAGCCGAAACCCTCGCCCAGCGACGGGTAGGCCACCAGCGAAGCCCCGCCCAGGAAGCCCGCCAGCGTCCCGAACGGGAGATAGCCCGCGCGGATCACGCGCAGGCGGTGCGGGACGGCGTCCAGCGCGCGCTCCACCTGGGTGTCCCAGCCCGGCTGGCCCGCCAGGACCAGCGCCGGGGCATCAGCCCTCCCGGCGACCGCGCGGGCGAAGCCGCGGATCAGCGCCGGGACGTTCTTGCGCGGCTCCAGCGCCCCGAGGAACGCCACGTACGGCGTCCGGCCCAGGCCGACGGCCGCGCGCGCGGCCGCGACCTCCGCCGGGGACGGCGGGTGGAACCGCTCCGTGTCGACGCCGTGGTGGATGACCTCCACCGACGCGTGCCGCACCGGGCTGACGCGAGCCAGCTCCGCCGCCGTCGCCGCCGACGGGACCACGCACAGCGTCGCGCGGCGCAGCGCCGTCGCCGTCCACGCGCGGAAGAAGCGGGCCTTCACCGACGAGTGCAGGACGGCGTCGGTGAAGAACGTCGCGTCGTGCAGCGTGACGACCGAAGCGGCCGACGTCGCCAGCGGCATCGTGTAGTGGGGCGAGTGGACGACGTCCGCGCCGAGGCGGCGGACCAGCCGCGGCAGGGTCGCCTGCTCCCAGGTCAGCCGCGCGGTGCGGGTGGTCGTCGACGGCGAAGCGGGCACGATGCGTGACCCCGGCGCCAGCCGATCGTAAAGCTGCAGGTCCCGCGGCTGGCAGACAACGGTGACGCGGGCACCGTCCGCGTCCAGCGCGGCGACGAGCGAATCCACGTACCGGCCCACCCCGCCGCGGTCCGCGGGCACCGCGGTCGCGTCGATCAGGACCCGGGGATCATCGCTCACCCCCGTAGGGTACGGCGGCGACGCTGCGTCATGGTGGGGAACTGGCAAACCGGCTAGTCCCGTGGCCGGCGGTGGATGGCCCAGACGGCTTCCGCGGCGCGACGCCACGTGAACGCCTTCGCGCGCTCGCGCCCCGAACGGGTGAGCTCGGCCGCCCGCTCGGGTGACCCGAGCACCTCGCGCAGTGCTTTCGCCAGGGCCCTCGCGTCGCCGCGCGGGACCGTGATGCCCGCGCCACCGGCCACCTCGACCAGGGCCGGGACGTCGGTGTGCACCACCGGCACGCCGGCCGCCATCGCCTCCAGCAGGCCCAGCCCGAAGCCCTCGGCGAGGCTCGGCACGGCCAGCACGCTCGCCCGCCGCAGCACCGTCGCCAGCTCGGCGTCGGTCACCTTCCCCAGCACCCGCAGCCGCTCCGGCGGCAGGCCGCGCTCGGCGGCCAGCGCGGCCGGGTCGACACCGCCCCAGCCCGGCTGCCCGGCGAGCACGAGCACCGTGCCGTCGAGCGCGGCGACGGCGTCGACCAGCACGTCGATGCCCTTGCGCGGCTCGATCGTGCCGACGGCCAGCACGTACCGCCCGGGCAGTTCCAGCTCGGCCGAGGCCCGGGACACGCGCACGCCGTGCGGCACCACGCGCACCGGGACGTCGACGTCGACCAGCACGGCCAGCTCGTCGGCGACCGCCCGCGTCGGCACGACCAGCCCGGACGCGCGGCGCGCGGCCCGCGCGATCATCGACCGGTGCCAGCTGACGCCGCGGGCGGTGAGCGTCTCGGGGTGGGTCCAGGGCACGGTGTCGTGCACGGTCACGCTCAGCGTCCGCCCGGCCGGCACGCGCGGCGGCGCGAACGGCGTCGGCGCGTGCACCGCGTCGCCGCCCGGCCACCAGGGGATCCCCAGCTGCCAGAGGCCGATCAGCGCGCGCGGCGGGAGCCGCAGCACGCGCGGGCCCTCGACGCCCTCGGCCTCGGCCACACTCACGTCGGCGTGCCGCGCGACGACGCTGGACACCGTCCAGCCCGGCGGCGCGGTTTTCGCGAGCGCGGGGAGCAGCTCGGCCGTGTAGCGCCCGGTGCCACCGGGCACGGGCGCGAGGAGCTGCTCGGCGAGCACGACCAGTTCGGGCACGCGGCTATTGTGCGGGACGTGACGCCGAATCCCGCCACCACGGTGGTAGTCGTGACCTGGCGGGGCGCCGGGCACGTCACCGCCTGCCTCGACGCGCTCGCCGCGCAGACGCGTCCACATCGGACGCTCGTGGTGGACAACGCCTCCGACGACGGGACGGCCGCGCTGCTCGCGGCCCACCCGAGCAAGCCGCGGGTCGTGCGGCTCCCCCGCAACAGCGGCTACGCGGGCGCGCTCGCCGTCGCCGTCGAGGCGCTCGGAACGCCGCTGATGGCGTGGCTCAACGACGACGCCGAACCCGAGCCCGGTTGGCTGGAAACCCTGGAAGACACGCTCGGGAAGTCGCCGCTGGCCGCCGCCGCGACGGCCCTGCTCGTGCTGCCCGGCGGCGCCGTGCAGTCCGCCGGGGTGCGGCTGACCGCCGACGGCCACGGCGCCGACCTCACCGAACCCGCGGGCGAGGTCTTCGGCTTCTGCGGCGGCGCGGCGCTCCTGCGCGTCGACGCCCTGCGCGCGGTGGGCGGCGTCCCGGCGGAGTTCTTCTGCTACTACGAGGACACCGACACGGCGTGGCGGCTGCGGCTGGCCGGGTGGGACGTCGTCGCGGCGCCGGACGCCCGGGTCCGGCACGCCCACGGCGTCAGCAGCAAGCCCGGTTCGGTGCCGTTCCACCGCTGGAACGAGCGCAACCGGCTGCTCATGCTGCTGCGCTGCGCACCCCGCGGCGTCGCGCTGAACCAGCTGCTCCGGTTCGCCGTGTTGACAGCGGTGCTGCCGCTGCGGCCGGGCCGCCCGGCCGCAGCGAACTTCCGGTTCGGCCTGCGCTGCCGGGTCCTGGCCGAGGTCGGCGCGCGGTTGCCGGCGACGCTGCTGGCCCGGCGCCGGATCGGCCGTCGCGCGGCGCTGGGCCGAGGCGCGGTCTGGGAGGCGTGGGCCGGGGTTTGTCAATCCGGCCGAAAGTAGGCGGAGACGGACCGCAGCCGTCCTGCTTGTGCTGCCGGTTTCCGCCGTGGCTGCCGGTCTGATTGGCAACTACCGGCACAGTAAGCTGAGCGCAATCCGACGAAGGAGCTGGCTTTGGCGCAGGGGGAACAGCAACCGCTCGTCTCGGTGGTCGTGGTCAACTACCACGGCGCCGACGACACGATCACCTGCCTGCGCGCGCTCGCCGACCACGACTACGCCGACCTCGAGCTGATCTGCGTCGAGAACACCCCGGGCAGCGCGGACGCCGCGCGCATCCGCGAGGCCGTCCCCGGCGCGCGGGTCATCGAGGCCGGGCGCAACACCGGGTTCGCGGGCGGCTGCAACCTCGGCGCCCGCCACGCCAAGGGCACGGTCGTCGCCTTCCTCAACAACGACGCGCGCCCGGCGCCCGGCTGGGTCTCCGCCGCCGTCGCCGAGCTGCGCTCGCAGCCGCGTGTCGCTGCCGTGGCCAGCAAGGTCCTCGACTGGGACGGCACCGGCACCGACTTCGTCGACGGCGGCCTGACCTGGTTCGGCATGGGTTACAAGCGCCACGCCGGCAGCCCCCTGGCCGACGTCCCGGCCGCCGAGCACGAAGTCGCGAAGGACGTCCTGTTCGGCACCGGCTCGGCCCTGTTCGTCCGCGCGAGCGTCTTCGCCGAGCTCGGCGGCTTCGACGAGCGGTTCTTCATGTTCTACGAGGACGTCGACCTCGGCTGGCGGCTCAACCTGCGCGGCTGGCGCGTCCGGTACGTGCCGGAGTCGCTGACCTACCACCGCCACCACGGCACGATGACCTCGGTCGACGCGCCGGAGACCGGCCGCGAGACCTTCCTGCTGGAGCGCAACGCCCTGGCCGCGCTGTACAAGAACCTCGCCGACGAGACGCTCGCCCGCGCGCTGCCGGCGGCGCTCGCGCTGGCCGTGCGCCGGGCCACCGCCCGCGGTGACCTCGACGCGACCCAGCTCGACCTCGAGAAGGGCGTCGGCCCGATCGAATCCGGCGACGTCGCGATCCCGCGGACGACGCTGGCCGGGATCCTCGCGATCGACCAGTTCGTCGAACTGCTGCCGTCGCTGGCGGCGTCCCGCGCGGTCGAGCAGGCCGCGCGGGTGCGCACCGACGCCGATCTGCTTCCCTTGCTGCGCAAGGCGTTGGAGCCCGCGTACCCGCTGCCGCGCTACCTCGCCGCGCACGACATCCTCGTCGAGGCGTTCGGCATCGAGAAGGCCTTCGGACAGCGCCGCAAGATCCTGGTGATCACCGGTGACGCGCTCACCGAGCGGATGGCCGGCCCGGCGATCCGGGCCTGGAACATCGCGCTCGCGCTGTCGGCCGAGCACGACGTCCACCTCGTCACGACGAACCCCCTGGCCACGCCGCCGCCCGCGCCGTTCCGGGTCAGCGCCGGCAAGCGCCACGAGCTGGAAGCGCCGATCGTCTGGGCCGACGTCGTCGTGTTGCAGGGGCACGTGCTCGAACTCGCGCCGTCGCTGAAGAAGCAGCACTCGGGCAAGATCGTCGTCGCCGACCTCTACGACCCGATGCACCTCGAACTGCTGGAGCAGGGCAAGGGCGTCGCCGACGACAAGCGCGCGGCGGACCTCGTGGGCGTCACGAAGGTCCTCGACGCGCAGCTCGAACGCGGCGACTTCTTCCTCTGCGCGTCCGAGCGGCAGCGCCACTTCTGGCTCGGCCACCTGGCCGCGCTCGGCCGGCTCTCACCGCGGCTCTACGACGCCGACCCGACCACGCAGTCGCTGCTGGCGGTCGTCCCGTTCGGGCTGTCGCCGGAGGCGCCCGCCCGGACCGGGCCGGGTCTCCGCTCGGCGCTGGGCATCGGCGGCACCGACCACGTCGTGATCTGGGCGGGCGGGGTGTACAGCTGGTTCGACCCGCTGACGCTGGTGCGCGCGATCGACGAGCTGCGCCGCCGCCGCGGCGACGTCCGGCTGGTGTTCCTCGGGATGAAGCACCCGAACCCCGAGGTCGCCGAGATGGACATCGGCGCGCGGACGATCCGGCTGGCGGATTCGCTGGGGCTGACCGACAAGCACGTCTACTTCAACGAGCAGTGGGTGCCCTACCAGGAGCGCCAGAACTGGCTGCTGGACGCGAACTGCGGCGTCACCACGCACTACGAGCACGTCGAGACGACGTTCGCGTTCCGCACCCGGGTGCTCGACTACCTGTGGGCCGGGCTGCCGATCGTCACCACCGACGGCGACTCGTTCGCCGACCTGGTGCGGGCCGAAAAGCTCGGCGTCGTCGTGCCGGCCGAAGACGCCGGGGCACTGGCCGACGCGCTGGAAAAGTCGTTGTACGACGAGGAGTTCGCCGCGGGCTGCGTCGAGCGGATCGCCGCGGTGGCGCAGCGGTACGCCTGGCCGGAGGCGCTGAAGCCGCTGGTCGAGTTCTGCCGCGACCCACGCCCGGCGGCCGACCGGCTGCCCGGCTCGGCCGACCTGGTGACGACGCCGGCGGTGCGCGGCCGGGCGATGCTGCGCCGCGACACCGACCTGATCCGCGAGTACCTGGCCGACGGCGGGCCGTCCGAGCTGGCCCGGCGTGTCGGCGGCCGGGTCATCAAGGTTGCCAGGCAACGGATGCGTCGTGGCTAAACCGCTGCGCGTCCTCCTCGACGGCACGCCGTTGCTCGGTTCCCGCACCGGCATCGGCCGGTACACCGCCGCGCTGAGCGAGGAACTGGCGTCGAACCCCGAGGTGGACACCCGCGCGGTGGCGTTCACGCTGCGCGGCTGGCGGCGGCTGCGGCACGTGCTCCCGCACGGCGTGCGGGCCCGCGGGATGCCGGTGGCGGCGCGGCTGCTGCGGATGACGTGGCTGCGCTCGGACTTCCCGCCGGTGGAGCTGTTCGCCGGCTCGACCGACGTCGTGCACGGCACGAACTTCGTGCTGCCGGGCCGGTTCCGCGCGGCGGGCGTCGTCACGATCCACGATCTGGCCTTTTTTGACCATCCCGCCGAGCTCGCCCCGAGCGACCGCGACCTCCCGGAACTGGTCCGCCGCGGCGCGCGCCGCGCGGACGTCATCTGCACCCCGACCTCGGCGGTCGCGGACGCGGTGGCGACGCGGCTGGACGTCGACCGCGACAAGATCGTCGTGACGCCGCTGGGCGTCAACCCGGCGTGGTTCACCGCACGCCCGCCGGACGACGAGCGCCGCGCACGCCTGGGGCTCCCGGACAAGTACCTGCTGTTCGCCGGGGCGGCCGGCCCGCGCAAGGGCTTGGACTGGCTGGTCCGCACCCATGAGGCGGCCCCGGACCTGCCGGACCTGGTGTTCGCCGGCCCGGGCCCGTTCCCCCGCACGGCCCGGTCGCGCCAGACCGGCTACCTGTCCGATGTGGACCTGCGCACGGTGGTCGCGGGCGCGTCGGCGCTGGTGCTGCCCTCGCGCGACGAGGGTTTCGGGCTGCCGGTGCTGGAGGCGATGGCCTCGGACGTCCCGGTGGTGTGCACGGACATCCCGGCCCTGCGCGAGGTCGCGGGCGACTGCGCGAGCCTGGTCCCGTACGGCGACGTCGACGGCCTGGCCGAAGCCCTGCGCACCGCGGTGATCGACCCGCACGCGGTGGCGACGTCCGCGGCACGGCGCGCCCAGGCGGCGAACTTCACGTGGCACACGTGCGCGGAACTGACGGTGGGCGCGTACCGCCTCGCCTCAGGCCGCCACTGACCCGGCTTCGAATACGTCACTCCTTCGCTGTCACTCCATTTACCGCCGCGCCAAGGAAGCGCAAGCGCGCTGCCACTGACTCTGCAGGGAACCCCGGCAGGTATCCGTTCTTACCGTCGGGCCTGATCCCTTGGACGAGCGGCGAAGCAAGTAGGTTGAGTGCGTCTTGTACTTCAGTCATGTCAGGTGACGGCTCAACCGATCGCCTCAAGGCCCGGTGAATGTCTCGCGTGGAGAAATTTCCTCCGGTTTCCGCGACGTACTCTGACTCATCTTCAACAGCCACGATTACAGCCGCCATGATCTCAGCTCGCCGGTCGGCATCGGACCACAGTTTCTCTTTCATCGCTGGGACGAACATGTTCACGAGTTCAACGGGAGCCAGCGGCTCAACCCGGCAACGCTCGATCACGCCGATGAGTTCATCCACAGTGATCAGGGCTATCCCGGTGGCCGCAGCTCGACTCCTGACGCGCCCGGAGTCGAATCCGATCGCGACCAACGCAGCGTGGTCAGCTTGGTGTTGGCCACGATGCTCAACCAGCGTGGAAAAGTCCACCGCCCCCTCGTGAATAGCCTGGTTCTTGGTGGCTTTGGCGTCAACGATGATCCGGACCAGCTCAGTCGGACTTCGTCGGACCGTGATCAAGATGTCGGTGCGCCCAGAGCCGCCGAGATGCTCCGCATCGAGGCCGATCGACTGGAAAGCAGCCGTCAGTGCGCGTTCGAAGTTCTCGAAATGGGCGGTGTCGACTGCGGCATCGATAAGGTCCTGGACGACAAAGTCCAAAGTCCCACCGCGGCTCTCCTGCACTTCCTCCACCTCGGCAGAAATTTCGGACTCAAGCGGAAGTGTTCGCGCGAAGACGCACCCCCTCGCCGTGGCCCGGTACGAGCTGAACGAAGGCTGCATGACGAGGCCTGCTTCACGGAGCAGTTGAAGGCGGTTGCGCAACACCGGTGTCTTGAGCACCAAGCCGCCGAACCGCACACGCGCCATCTCCGCGAGTTCCCCGACAGTTCGGGTCTCTTCGAGCATGGGGAGCAGCTCACCAACACAACGGATACTGGCATGCACGACTCCGACCAGGTCCAGGACGGCATTCGACGCGCGCCATGCGCGCGCGGCCTCGGTCGCGGCGAAGGTGTCCCGTCCGATCTGAGCAACGAGTCCGGTGTTGCGCACGGTATCTAGCGCGGAACTCGAGGAGCTCGGCTTGGCCGTGAACTCGCGAGAACAGAAGTCCATGAAGTCACTACGCTCGATGGCAGGTGTCGCAGCATCCACCTGCGCAGCCAACGACTCCACCGTGCTGTATTGGCCACCCTTGGGAACGTAGCTCATACCCGCACCTACACGTCCGGCCAAACCTCGTCTCGCGGCGTCTTCGAGCAGTGCAGTAACAACGGGAGACAACTGTTCGAGCATTTCCGAATCCGGCTGGCCATCAACGAGCTCGAACTGGTCGCGCCCGGCGGTCGTGAGCCGAGCGAGAACCTCTCTTCCACGATCGGTGAGCACCACTTTCCCGGTGAAGAGAAGTTCCACAACACCCGTAGCACGCAGCCAGTATGTGCGCCGATTGATCTGATCGAGCGTCGCCCAATCCAGTTGGTAGTGGCGACGTGCTACTTCAGCGATCTCAGCACAGGTCAAACCCTCAACATCGATCTCGCTCAGCAACTCTCCCACGAAGCGGAGGTTGCGATGAAAGATCTCGACCAGAATCGAGGAATCGTCTGTCTCCAACCAGCGACGGGCTTCATCAGCGACTTCGACGGTGTCGTCTGAGTTCCTCAGCACAAGACCCGCCGGTGCAAGGTACTTCATCGCTTCCGAGGCCGGAATCAAGGAATCCGGGCCTCCCCAAGAGATCAAAGACTCCTTGGCGACCGGTGTAGTCATCGTCTTAAGCGCGGTCCGCAGCACCGCCAAGTAGTTCTCGTGTCCACCTGGCAAGAACGGAAAACTCCCCTTTCGACGCCCCCAGGGAGTACCGCCGCCGCTGAACAAATCACCGTCCGCCATGCCGGGTAGCCTACCGATGCCACCCAAGTCTTCATACCCGCCGATCGAGCCCTACGGATAATCGCCGGCGCAGGCCTCATTCACGAATTCGGCATTCAGCCGCTCACTCGGCCGCGAAGTACGCGTCCAGGGCTTCTTCCCACGGGCGCAGCGGCGTCAGCCACGCTTCCTTCCACGAAGCCGGTGACAGCACCGAGTACGCCGGCCGGGGCGCGGGGCGCGGGAACTCCTCCGTCGTACACGGCTTCACCCGCGACGGGTCCGCGCCCAGGTGGGTGAAGACGGCGCGGGCGAAGCCGCACCAGCTCACCGAACCCGCGTTCGTGCAGTGCAGGATCCGCTGCTCCGGGCCGTCGCCGGCGGCCGCGCGGGAGGCCAGTTCCAGCAACCCCGCCGCGAGGTCGGCCGTCCAGGTGGGACCGCCGACCTGATCGTCCACAACGGACAGTTCCGGGTTCGAGGCTTCCAGCCGGGCCATGGTCTTGACGAAGTTCGTGCCCGACTTGCCGTACAGCCAGCCGGTGCGGACGACCCAGGACGACGCGCCCGAGCCGAGGACCGCGTCCTCACCCGCCGCCTTCGTGCGGCCGTACGCGCTGCGCGGGCCCAGCTCGTCCGAAGGCTCGTACGGCGCCGAAGCGTCACCCGGGAACACGTAGTCCGTCGACACGTGGATCAGCGGCACCCGGCGGGACGCGCACGCCGCGGCGAGCACGCGCGGGCCGTCCGCGTTGACCGCGAACGCGCGCTCCTCGTCCGTCTCCGCCGCGTCGACCGCCGTGTACGCCGCCGCGTTGATCACGACCGGCGCCGCTCCCGCTTCGCGTGCCCGGTCGGCGAGCGCGCCGACCGCGGCCAGGACCTGGCCGGTCTGCGTCAGGTCCAGCTCAGCCGACCCCGGCGCGACGACATCCACGTCGCCGCCCGAAAACGCGGCGAGATCCCGGCCGAGCTGTCCGGAACCACCGGGCACGAGCACCGTCAGCCGCACGAGCACATCCTCTACTTCTTGAGCGCGGCCCGCTCCGCCAGGGGCTCCCACCACGCGCGATTGTCCGTGTACCAGGCCACTGTCGCGGCCAGACCGTCCTCGAAGGACACGCGCGGAGCGTACCCCAGCTCCTCACCGATCTTCGTGATGTCCACCGAGTAGCGGCGGTCGTGACCCTTGCGGTCCTCGACCGGCTCGACGCTGTCCCAGCCCGCGCCGACCGCGTCCAGGAGCCGCTCGGTCAGCTCGCGGTTCGTCAGCTCGATGCCGCCGCCGATGTTGTAGATCTCGCCCGCCCGGCCGGACTCGGCGACCAGCTGGATGCCGTGGCAGTGGTCGTCCACGTGCAGCCAGTCACGGACGTTGAGCCCGTCGCCGTAGAGCGGCACCTTCCGGCCGTCGAGCAGGTTCGTCACGAACAGCGGGACGACCTTCTCGGGGAACTGGTACGGACCGTAGTTGTTGGAACACCGGGTGACACACACCGGCAGCCCGTGGGTGCGGAAGAACGAGCGCGCCACCAGGTCGGAGGACGCCTTCGACGCCGAATACGGCGAGTTCGGCTCCAGCAGCTGGTCTTCGCGCCAGGAGCCGGTCTCGATCGAGCCGTACACCTCGTCGGTGGAGACGTGGACGAACTTGCCGACGCCGGCTTCCAGGGCCGCCTGCAGCAGGTTCTGCGTGCCCAGCACGTTCGTCAGCACGAAGTCGGCGGCGCCGAGGATCGAGCGGTCCACATGCGACTCCGCGGCGAAGTGCACCACGAGGTCCACACCACTCATGACCTCGGCGACCAGCGCGGTGTCGCAGATGTCGCCGCGGACGAACCGCAGCCGCGGGTCGTCGGCGACGGGAGCCAGGTTGGCCTCGTTGCCGGCGTAGGTGAGTTTGTCCAGCACGACCACCTCGGCGTCACGCAGCGCCGGGTACGCGCCGCTCAGCGCCTGCCGGACGTAGTGCGACCCGATGAAGCCCGCACCCCCGGTGACCAGGACCCGCATCTTCCCGCCTTTCCTCGGCCCCCATCGGGGGCAACCGGCCCCCAGCCTACGGAGGTCCCACAACACCCTCAGTAGAGTCCGGGGTGGAGCACAGGGGTGCCCTGGGGGAAGCACGGGGTTCACAGGGGAGGAAGCGCGTGACCGATTGGCCTGCGCCGCCCGTCCCGGCGCGCCGCAAGCAGGGCAGTGGCCACGGTGTCGCCATCCTCGCCCGCCGCGGCGCCAAGGTGGTCGTGTCGGTGCTCTCCGTCGCGATCCTGGCGCTGACCTGGTACGGCTGGCACTTCATCGGCGACCCGAACACCGGCCTGACCACCACGGACGTCTTCGCCGACACGTCGGCGCACGCCAAGCCGCTCGACGGCGCGGTCGACATCCTCCTGGTCGGCCAGGACAGCCGCACCGACGCGCAGGGCAACCCGCTGCCGCGCGAAGTGCTGGACATGCTGCACGCCGGCGTCTCCGACGGCGAGCTGAACACCGACACGATGATCCTGGTGCACATCCCCCAGAACGGGAAGCGTGCCGTCGCGATCTCGTTCCCCCGCGACTCCTGGGTCGAGCTGACCGGCGGTTACGGCAAGCACAAGCTCAACAGCGCGTTCGTCTACGCGTACACGGACACTTACAAAACGTTGCAGCGCCAGGGCATGACCGACCTGAAGCAGGCCGACGCGCAAGCGAAGGTCGCCGGGCGGAAGAACCTGATCGCGACGATCGAGAAGTTCATCGGCAAGCCCGGCATGATCGACCGCTACGCCGAAGTGAACCTGGCGAGCTTCTACGAGATCACGAAGTCGATCGGCGGCGTCGAGGTCTGCCTCAAGGGCCCGGTCAAGGAAACGAAGTCCGGCGTGGACCTGCCGGGCGGGCGCCAGACGATCGAGGGTGTGCAAGCGCTCGCTTTCGTCCGCCAGCGCTACGGCCTGCCCAACTACGACCTCGACCGGATCGCGCGCCAGCAGGCGTTCCTGTCCGGGCTCGCCCACAAGGTGATCTCGACCGACGTGCTGACCAGCCCGGGGAAGATCGCCGACCTGGTGTCCGCGGTGAAGAAGTCCGTGGTCCTGTCCCAGGGCTGGGACCTGAGCGAGTTCGCGGAGCAGATGCGCGGGCTGACCGGCGGCAACATCGAGTTCCACACCATCCCGACCCAGGGCAACGCGGTGATCGGCGGCGCCGACGTGCTGCGCGTCGACCCGGCCGCGGTGCAGGCGGAGGTGACGCGCCTGACGTCCGACGGCGACACCCCGGCCACCCCGGCGCCGGCGCAGCTGCCCGGCGCGAACGCCGTCACCGTCGAGCTGTTCGACGGCTCGGGCACGCCGACGCTGGCGTCCCAGACGCACTCGCTGCTGCAGGGCAAGGGTTTCACCCTCCCCGCCGACCAGAAGCTGAGCACCCGCGCCACCACCGTCGTCCGGTACAACCCGGCCGACGACACCGCGCTGGCCCTCGTCAAGCAGGTCCTGGGCACCGGCGTCCAGGCCGAACCGGACAAGGACGTCACCGCCGGGCACGTGCGCGTGCTGCTGGGCAAGGACTTCAAGAGCTCGGCCGCCGGCTCGGGCGGCGCACCCCAGACGACGCCGTCGAAGCCGCCGGTCCAGACCACCACCCCACCGAGTGCTCCCCCCGCCGCGCCGCCGATCACGGCGGGCGACGTCCCCTGCGTCAACTAGACTGAGTACTCAGTGTGCCCGGGGAGGGGAACAAGGGGTGGATGACGCGCAGGAACAGCCGGAACCGGCCGCCGAGGCGGTGACGCAGAGCGACGAAGCCGAGTGGAAGCCTTCGCCGTTCCCGCGCCGGACCGTCCCCGAAGAACCCGCGCCGTCCCGGGCCCGCCGCGCCGGCCGGGTGACTCGCCGGCTTGCCGTCGGCCTGGTCTCCCTGCTCGCCCTGGGCGCGAGCGGCTACGCCTACGTCACGAAGGACCAGCTGCAGAGCACCGTCCCGACGACCGACGCGCTGACCCCGCGGGCCGGCGAGCCCGCTCCCCCGCCGGCCGACGACGGCGCGGACGACATCCTGCTTGTCGGCAGCGACGCGCGGACGGACGCGCAGGGCAACGCGCTGCCGGCGCGGGTGCTGCGCGACCTGCGGACCGAAGCCAACAACGGCGCCGTCAACACCGACACCGTGATCCTGCTGCGGGTGCCGAAGGACGGCGGGAAGCCGTCCGCCGTCTCGATCCCGCGCGACACCTGGACCGAGGTCCCGGGCCGGGGCAAGGCCAAGATCAACTCGGCGTACGGCATCGCGAAGGCGCACTTCGCCCAGACGCTGCGGACACAGGGCGAGCGCGACCAGGCGAAGATCGAGCGCGACTCCGACACCGAGGGCCGCCGGGTCCTGGTGCAGACCGTGCAGGACCTCACGCAGGTGCGCGTCGACCACTACGCCGAGGTCAACCTGCTGGGCTTCTACCTGCTCACCGAGGCGCTCGGCGGCGTCAAGGTGTGCCTGAACCACTCGACCGAGGACAAGGACTCGGGCGCGAACTTCCGCCGCGGCGAGCAGACCGTCTCGGGCGGCGAAGCACTTTCCTTCGTTCGGCAGCGTAAGAACCTGCCGCGCGGCGACCTCGACCGGATCGTCCGGCAGCAGGCGTTCCTGTCCTCCGCGTTGCACCAGGTGCTCTCGGCCGGGACGCTGACGAGCCCGGGGACGCTGAGCAACCTGACGGACGTCGTCCACCGGTCGCTCACCCTCGACCCGGGGCTCGACCTGCTGCAGTTCGCGCAGCAGGCCAAGGGCATCGCGTCGGGTGAGCTGACGTTCGCGACGATCCCGGTGATCACCGCGAACGGCCGCAGCGAAGACGGCCAGAGCATCGTCGAGATCGACCCGCAGGCGGTCCGGCAGTTCGTGGCCGGCCTGGCCGGACGCAGCGCGGCTCAGCCCGCCGGCGGCGGCTCGAGCAGCGGCGCGGCCACCACCACAGCAGCCCCAACCGTCCCATGCGTCAACTAGAGCCCCAAAATCCGCCACTTTCCCTAGGAAAGATGCGTCGCCGGCCCCCGCGGACGCATCTTTCCTAGGGAAAGTGCGGCTTTGTCACGCAAAGTCGGCGCGGTGGTGTTCGGCCCACTGGCGGAAGGTGCGCGGTGCGTTCCCGGTGACGTCGTGGACGACGTCGGTGACCGCCGACGGCTCCCGGGACGTCCGGGCCCAGGCGCGCAGGATCTCCGGCGGCGCCTCGGGCGGCCAGCCCAGCGCGACCATCCGCGCGGCGGCCTGCTCCGCGGTCAGCTCCTCGACCCGCAGCGGCCGGCCGAGGACGTCGGCGAGGACGCCGGCCTGTTCGCGGAAGCTGATCGCTTCCGGCCCGCTCAACCGCAGGGCGGTGCCGACGTGCGAGCCGTCGGCGAGGATCTTCGCCGCGACGTCGGCGATGTCCCGCTCGTGGATCGCGCCGATGCGCGAGTCGGGGTAGGCGGTCCGGACCACGCCGTCGGCGATGTCCGCGCGCCAGCCCAGGGTGTTCGTCGCGAACGCGCCGGGGTTGAGCAGGGTCTCCCCGAACGACGCCGCGATCAGCGCCTCCTCGACCACGCGGTGCAGCTGGGCGATCCGGCTCCGCGCGGACTCCGGTTCGAGCGTCGCGCCCGACGACAGCAGCACGACGTGCCGCACCCCGGCCGCTTCGGCAGCCTTCACGAAGCCCTCGATCCCCTGGCGTTGCGTGTAGAGGAACACCGAGCTGACGCCGTTGAGCGCGGCGTCGAGGGTTTCGGGGCTTTCGAGGTCGGCGCTCACCGTCGCGACGCCGGCCGGGACGTCGAGCGCGGCGGCGTCACGGCTCGACGCTCGTACGTCCTGACCAGCGGAAACGAGCGCGTCGACGACGGCCCGCCCGACGTTTCCGCGCGCGCCGGTGACAAGGATGGTCATGGTCGTCCCCAGTCCGTCAATATATTTGCTTGCAAAGCAAAGTTACTCAGCGGCGTGATCCGGTGTCAACCGGCGAGGTCCGTGGTCCGCGCCTTAGCCTTGGCGCATGAGCCTCACCGACGAGCTGCTGCGGCCGCTGCAGGCCTCGCCCGCCAAGCCGTTGATCACCCACTACGACGACCAGCTCGGCAGCCGCGTCGAGCTGTCCGTGGCGACGACCGTGAACTGGGCCGCGAAGACGGCCAACTGGCTGACCGAGGAGTTCGACGTCGAGCCGGGTGACCCCGTCGCCGTGCAGCTGCCGGCGCACTGGCAGACCGTCGGCGTGCTGCTCGGCGCGTGGTGGTGCGGCGCCCGCGTGGTGACCGAGGGCTCGGGCGCGCGGGTGGCGTTCGTCGGGCCGGACGACCCGGAACCGACCGGCGCGGCCGCGACGGCCGTCGTGACGCTCGACCCGATGGGCCGCGGCCTCGACGAGCCGCCGGGCGGCGGCGCGTTCGACTACCTGACCGAGGCCCGGCTGGCGGGCGACCAGTACCGGCCGCTGTTCCCGATCCCCGGCGACACGGCGGCGCTGTTCGAGTCCACAGTGGACGAAATTCTCGCGGAAGCCCGCACCCGCGCGGCGAAACTCGGTCTGACCGCGGACGACCGCGTGCTGTCCACTCGCGACTGGAGCGGGCCGGAGGGCATCCTCGACGGCCTGCTCGTCCCCTTGGCGGCCGGCGCGCACCTGGTGCACGTCAGCAACGCGGACCCGGCCAAGCTCGCCGCCCGCCGCGACGCCGAGCGCACCACCACCGACCTCCCCGCCTGAAGTCCGTGAAGGCCTCCTTGAGGGACTCTGAGTCCCTCAAGGAGGCCTTCACGGACTTGCGCGGTCAGGCGTTCTGGAGGGTGCCGGCCTCGGCGGTGCGGCGGGCGCGGTTGCGGCCCCACAGCAGGTGGTCCAGCGTGAGGCGGCCGCCGTTGAAGCCCAGCGCCAGGCCGGCGAGCGCGAGCACCAGGACCAGCTCGTAACCGCCTTGGCCGGTGAGCCCGTTGTCGATGTGCACCGAGAGCAGCGCACCGACCGAGATCACGACGTAGCCGACGCCGACCAGCGGCATCAGGAACCCGGCGATGAACGCGATCGAGCCGAGGATCTCGACGGTCATCGCGAAGATCGCGGCGACCGTGGGCAGCGGGATGCCCGTCATCGCGAAGAACTTCGCGGTGCCGTCGACGCCGTTGTTCCACTTCTGGATCCCGTGCGCGAGGAAGACGACCGCGACGCCGATCCTCCCCAGCAACAGGGCCACGTCCTTGAATCGTCCGAACATCCGGTCCCACTCCCAAGTCGGTGAAATTTCAACTGACCCGACCCAAAGTAGGGCACCCGGCACCCGTGATCGAAGCTCCGGAGGGTGATCGACAGGGAACCGACAGGGACCGAATCCGGTTTCGCACGGCCCCTCGCGGAGCTATCGTCCCTTGATCCGCGTCCACGACCGTGAGGAGACCCCGATGCGCCGACAGACCGTCCGACCCGGCCTGTCCACCGCATCCGAGAGGATCTCCCGCACCCGTGAAAACCCTGAACATCGGCATTCTCGCGCACGTCGACGCCGGTAAGACCAGCCTGACCGAGCGCCTGCTCTTCGAAGCCGGCGCCATCGCCCAGCTCGGCAGCGTCGACGGCGGCGACACCCAGACCGACTCCCTCGACCTCGAACGCCGTCGCGGCATCACCATCCGCTCCGCGGTGGTCTCGTTCGTGACCGGCGGCACCCGGATCACGCTGATCGACACCCCGGGCCACTCCGACTTCATCGCCGAGGTCGAGCGCGCCCTGCGGGTGCTCGACGGCGCCGTCCTCGTGGTGTCCGCCGTCGAAGGCGTCCAGGCCCAGACCCGCGTCCTGATGCGGACGCTCCGGCGCCTCGGCATTCCGACGCTCGTCTTCGTGAACAAGATCGACCGGCCGGGCGCACGCGACCTGCTCGACGAGATCCGCGCGAAGCTGGCGCCGCGGGCGATCGCACTGAGCCCCGCCACGTCGGCCGACGAGCTGGCCGAACTGCTGGCCGACGGCGACGACACGTTCTTGGAGTCCTATGTGGACGACCGAGTCGACGCGGCGGCCTGCCGCGCCGAGCTGGCCCGGCAAGTCGCCCGCGGCACGCTGCACCCTGTGCTGTCCGGCTCGGCGATCACCGGCGCCGGCGTCGCGGACCTCGTCACGGCGATGGCCGAGCTGCTCCCGGCCACCGAACGCACCGGCGACGGGCCGCTGTCCGCGACGGTGTTCAAGATCGACCGCGGCCGCGCCGGCGAGAAGATCGCCTACGCGCGCCTGCACTCCGGTTCACTGGCCCCGCGGCAGCGGATCTCCTTCTACCGCGGGGAAACCGAGTTCACCGGACGTGTCTCGGCGATCGAAGTCGCCGGGGGCGGAATGGCGCTCGCCAGCGACGTCACCCGGGTGCGTGGCCTGCGTGACGTCCGGATCGGCGACCGGCTCGGCTCCCCCGGCGCCGCCGGCGACGGAGCGTTCGCGCCGCCCACCCTGGAGACCGTCGTGCGGCCGGTCCGGCCCGAGCAGGCCGCGGCCCTGTTCACCGCGCTGACCCGGCTGTCCGAAGAGGACCCGCTGATCGACGTCCGGCGCCGCGACCACGACGTCTCGGTGCGGCTCTACGGCGAGGTGCAGAAGGAGGTGCTGCGCTCGATGCTGGCCGAGGGCGCCGGGATCGACGCCGAATTCGAGCCGACGAGCACCCTGTACGTCGAGAAGCCGATCGGCACCGGCGCCGCCGTCGAGGAGATGGATCCCGCGCGGCGGCTGTACTTCTTCGCCACGGTCGGGCTGCGGGTCGAGCCGGGGCCGCCGGGCTCGGGCGTCACGTTCGGCCTGTCGGTGGAGCTGGGCTCGTTGCCACTGGCGTTCCACAAGGCGATCGAGGAGACCGTCCACAGCACGCTCGGACAAGGGCTGCACGGCTGGGAGGTGCTCGACTGCGCGGTGACCTTGACGCACACGGCGTACTTCAGCCCGCTCAGCGCCGCGGGCGACTTCCGCAAGATGACGCCGCTCGTGCTGATGGCGGCCCTGCGCGAAGCCGGGACACGGGTGTACGAGCCGGTGCACCGCTTCGAGCTGGAGATCCCCGCCCATGCCGTCAGCGCCGTGCTGCTCAAGCTCGCGGAGCTGCGGGCGGTCCCCGGCGAACCCGTCATGGGCCCGGCGTCGTGCACGCTGCACGGCACCGTCCCGGCGGGCCACGTCGACGAGTTCGCGCAGGCCCTGCCCGCGCTCACCCAGGGCGAAGGCGTCTTCCTGAGCGAGTTCGACGACTACCGGCGCTACCCCGGGAAGCCGCCGGCACGCCCGCGCACGGGCGAGAACCCCTTGGACCGCAAGGAGTATCTCGCCCGGCTGGCGCGGCGTTAGCGCTTGTGCGCCCAGGCCGCGCCGAAGCAGTAGGCGCCGAACGCGGCGAGGCCGAGTGCCACCACGCTGAGCAGCACGGTGCCGAAGGGCTGGGCGGCGAGCGTCTTCAGGGCGGCGTCCAGCCCGCCGGCCTTGTTCGGGTCGGCGTTGAACCCAGCGTAGGCGAGGAGGATCGCGACGATCGCCAGCACGACGCCCTTGGCGAGGTAGCCGGCCTGGCCGAGCCAGGTGACCCAGCGCTTGGTCTTGCCCGGCAGATCGGTCATGTCGAGGTCTTCGAGGAACTTCTTCTTCACGCCCTTGACGCCGGACGCGATCGCGACGCCGAGCACGGCCGCGGCGGCGATGACCACCAGCGCCGGCCCGAACGGGAGCTGGAGCAGCTTGGCGGTGAACTCCTGCTGGGTCTGGTTGCTCGAACCGCCGCTGCCGCTGCCGATGGCGATCTTGAAGGCGGAGAACCCGAGCGCGATCACGACGACCCCGCGGGCGCCGGCGCCGATCCGCTTGCGCGTCCGCTTACCGCCGCTGACCCACGTGTAGCCGACGGCGGCCATCATGAACTGCCACAGGCCGAAGAGCACCAGGCCGAGGGCGAGCACCCAGAGCAGGACCTGCCCGAACGCCGTCGAGCCGATCTCCTGCAGGGCGCCCTTCTGGTCGGCCTGCTCGCCGCTGCCGAACGCGACCTGCAGGGCGAGGTAGGCGAGGACCAGGTGGACCAGGCCGTAACAGGCCATGCCGACCCGGCCGAGCAATTGGGCGGTATCGGTCTTTTCGCCTCGTTGGGCCGTGGCCGCTGTCCGGTTCATGCCTGACGGGTACCCATTGTGAAGCCCGATCGGCTGCGCCATGCGGCCTAATCGCCCACGGTGATGGAACGATGCCCGCATGGATGCGCGACTGGTCGGCTACTGGTCGGAGTCGGCGCTGGATCCGGGCTCGCCCGAGTACACCGAGCTGGGGTTCCGCGCGGACGGCACCGGCTGGCAGTACTGGACGAGCTGGAGCACCGCGTTCGCCGTCCACCGGTTCCACTGGCACACGCCGGGCCCGGGCCGCCTCACCGCGCGGCTGCGGCTGGCGTTCGACGGTGTGTGGTCCCTCGACGGCCCGGACGTCGCGCACCGGATCGAACGCCGGGAGCACGTCGACACCGTCGTCGAACTCGGGTGGGTGCTGGGCCCGGACCGGCAGCTGACGCTGGATCAGCCGTTGGTCGACGTCCTGGGCGGCACGGAGTTCCTGCCCGTCGACGACGGCGGCACCGACCCGACCCTCACCGAGCCCTAGGCGGGCCGGCGGCGCACTTCGTCGAGGCGGGTCCAGCCGCCGTGGACGGCGAGCAGCGTCAGCACCTCTTCCGCTTGCTCGGCGAACCGCGCGAGGTCGTCGTGCAGCAGCGCCGCGCGTTCGCTGTCGAGCTGGTCGAAGTCGTCCCACCAGAGGCCGATCGCGGTGCCGGCGGTGACGACGAGCCCCTGCACGAGGCGCAGGAAGCCGGCCGACGGCGCGTCGGTGGCGGCGCGGTAGGACGTCTCGATCTCGTCGCAGGCCGCGAGGAGGTCGCGCAGCTGGGCGACGGCGCCGGCCGGGGTGCCGTCCCAGGCCGCGGTGGGCCAGGCGCGATCGGCCAGCTCGAGCCACAGCCGCCAGCCGGCGACCAGCTCGGCTTCGTCACGGGGTGTCCAGGACGCGGGGACCGGCCAGTACATGCTTCGAGCGTGACACCGCCGGGACGGAAATCCGCCCCGGCGGTGGGTTATGTCTCATGTGGCGTAGCTCAGCTGATCACCGGCGGCACCAGCACGCAGGGCGGCGTCTTGGCGTGCGCGGGGTCGAGCGCGTTGAGCACCAGTCCCTGGGCGACCGGGTCGTAGGTGATGCCGAGGTGGTCGGTGAAGTCGAGCCCGCAGACGTTCTGCAGCAGGATGTTCTTCACGTTCGGTTTCGCCGGCAGGAACGCGCTGGTGTACGGCGTCACGACGTCGTCGTAGCGGGTCTGGATGACGGTGTACTGGATGCCTTCGACGGTTTCACCACCCGCGTTGAGGTCGGTGAGGAAGGCCGACCCGACGGCCTGTTCGTTGCACGACTGGCACACGGTCCCGAGCACGGCCGGCACCCCCGGGATCATCTCGAGCGTGCTCAGCAGGCCGAAGAGATCGGTGCCGTGGTTGGACGGCGACAGCCCGACGAGCCGGCTGATCTTGCCCGCGCCGCCCAGGTACTTGATCCAGTACCGGATGTTCATCCCGCCCTGCGAGTGCCCGACGACGTCCAGCTTCTGCGCGCCGGTCGCGTTCAGGATCTTGTCCCCGAAGGCGGCAAGCGCTTTCGCGGTGTCGGCGATCGGCCCGACGGTCTGCAGGAACGTCCCGGGCGTACCGCCGAAGTTCCCGGCGAAGACGCAGTACCCGGCGTTGGCGAGCTTCCGGGAGAGGTTCGCCCAGTTCTCGTAGGCGTTGGCGGTGGTCCCGTTGGACAGCAGCACCGGATTCGGGTGCACGGCGCTCGGCTTGCAGTTCCAGTCGTTCGTCCCGGGCGGCGCGATGGTCGGCGCCCCCAGCGAGTAGACGGCGGCGGTGAGGATGTTGGGCTGCACGGGCCCGGTGGGTTCTCGTTCCGCGGCCTGGGCCGTGGTGGCCCCCAGTACGAGCGCGGCTGCCACGGCCAACCCGGCGACCAGCCGGCTGCGCGTCCTCAAGCCCATCCAATTCACCTCTCTGTGAACCGACGGTGACCTGCATCACCACACTCATTAACGCGCGGGTAACTTGTTCGGACACTCCCCCTGGTGAGTGATTTCCTTCCGAGCTCTGACCTGCTACAAGTCCCGCGCCCCGCCCACGCGCCCCGTCGTCCAGGAGACCGGAGGGGGTGGCAGGGTTCCGCGTGGCCGGTTTCCGGCCCCGCGGCTTGCCGGCCACTCCTTTCCGGGAAACGAAGGTGCTTGTGTGACCATCCGGCAGTTTCCGGCAGATCACGCGGCCTCCGGTGCAGATCTTGCCGAGGGCCGTGATCTTTTTCCGGCGGCGTAACAAACCGCGGCCCGCCTGCGACTCGCGTGCATGCAGTTGGCACTGAACGTCGCGCAAGTCGCCGAAACCGTCAAATGGACCGACGTTGTCGAATCCCTCGGTACCGTGGCCGGCGCGACCGGCACACTACTGACCCTGGTGTTCGTGGCACTCCAGCTGAAAAGACAGTCCGAGTCACTGCGAGATCAACGCGATGCGTCAATCCAAAGCTTGGACGCGGTCAGCAAGCAAATCGCCGCACAAGTGGAGCAGACGTCCTACGTGGCCGAACAAACCCGCCTCCAGACCAAGCAGGCGACCCATGTTGCCGAACAGACGGCCATCCTCGCGAAATCCAACAAGTCTCTGCTGTACCAGAACGTGACCCGGGAAATGCAGAACCTGACCACGGTTTTCCTGAATGACCCCGGCATGCGGACCTACTTCTACGACGACACACCTCCCCCGGACTCCGAAGAGCTGGGCCTGAAAGTACGCATCGTGAGTGAGATGTTCGTGGATCTCATGGCGTTCACCCTCAACACCGATGTCTTCTTCGACGAGGACAACCGAACTTCGTGGATCGTTTATTTCGAATACGTAGCGTCCAGAAGCCGGGCGATCCAGGACTACTGGACCGAGCACGGCGAATGGTACGAGCCTGTCGTCCGAAACGTTCTCGACCCCATCGTCGGTGCCGCCGTCGCCACACGGACGGCACCGCCGACACCGGGTCTAACCGCGAACCCGGCCCAGGATGTCGTTGAAAAAGCTCGGATCGGCGTACTGCGAGTACTCACTCTCGTAGATGTCGGACAGAGCATCTCGAAGGCGGTCCGATCCCGGCTGGCCGGCACCGCTCAACGACCGCCAGAGCAGAAGCATCGGCACGCGGCCGGGTGACGCCGAGGAGAAGTCGGCGATGAAGTACTCCTGCATGCGCATTACCGGCTCAGCGCCCCAGCGCAGGTAGAAGGCGTACCTCCGCTCGGTCTGCTGCCCGTCGTCCGGGCCGTCCAGCGGCTCGATCTCGATGTAGACGCCATCCAGCGCATTCCCCGAATCGCACAGGTCGCGTTCGATGCATGCCAGCAGAAGCGACCCGATTCCCGCCGACTGGAATCGCGGGACCACGGCGAGATACTGCAAAAGAGCGGCGTTCGCCGTCGGCAGCAAGGCCGCAGTCGCGAAGCCGGTCACCGTGTCATCGCTCTTCGCAACCCACAGCCAGTCGGACGTGGTCACGACTTCGGCGAGGACGCGCCGCTCGGTCGCCGGAAAGGCGTCTTCGTAAATGGCGCGGATCGCGTCGGCTTCAGCCTCGGTGAGCGAGCTCCAGGCAACGTTCCGGACGGAGCGCGATGCGCTCTTCGCGTCCTCAGGAGAAGTCATCTGTTCCCGACTCCGTCGTCCTCTGCCTCACGGCGAAAAAACCCACGAAGAGATCATCGCCTTCGACGGGACATCCGGGCAACCTGAGGCCGATGACGGCCCGCAAGGACCTGGCCACCGGCCTCAGGCTGCCCGAACTACCGGATCGAGATCGAATCAGCCCTTGAGCAGGGCCCGGGCCATGACGACCTTCTGGATCTGGTTCGTGCCTTCGTAGATCTGCGTGATCTTCGCGTCGCGCATCATGCGCTCCACCGGGAAGTCGCGGGTGTAGCCGGCGCCGCCGAAGAGCTGGACGGCGTCCGTCGTGACCTCCATCGCGATGTCCGACGCGTACATCTTCGCCGCCGAGGCCATGAAGCCCGCGCGCTTGTCGCCTCGCTCGGACGCCGCCGCGGAGGCGTAGACCAGGTGGCGGGCCGCCTCGATCTTGGTGCCCATGTCGGCCAGCATGAACTGGACGCCCTGGAACTCCGCGATCGCCTTGCCGAACTGCTTGCGCTCCTTGACGTACGCGATCGCCGCGTCCAGCGCGCCCTGGGCGATGCCCAGCGCCTGCGCGCCGATCGTCGGACGGGTGTGGTCGAGCGTGCGCAGCGCCGTCTTCAGGCCCGTGCCGGGTTCGCCGATGATGCGGTCCGCCGGGATCGTGCAGTTCTCGAAGTAGATCTCGCGCGTCGGGGAGCCCTTGATGCCGAGCTTCTTCTCCTTCGGGCCCACCGAGAAGCCCGGGTCGTCCTTGTGGACGACGAACGCCGAGATGCCGTTGGCCTTCTTCTCCGCGTCGGGGTCGGTCACGACCATCACGGTGTACCAGGTCGATTCACCCGCGTTGGTGATCCAGCACTTGGTGCCGTTGAGCACCCAGTGGTCACCGTCGAGCCGCGCGCGGGCGCGCATCGACGCGGTGTCCGAGCCCGCTTCGCGCTCCGAGAGCGCGTACGAAGCCGACGCCTCGCCGGACGCGATCGAGGGCAGGACCTGCTTCTTCAGCTCTTCCGAGGCCGACAGGATGATCGGCTGGGTGCCCAGCTTGTTGACCGCCGGGATCAGCGACGCCGACGCGTCGACCCGCGCGACCTCTTCGATCACGATGCAGGCGCCGACGGCGTCGGCACCCTGGCCGTCGTACTCCTCGCCGATGTGGACGGCGTTGAAGCCCGACTTGACCAGCGCGTTGTACGCCTCGATCGGGTAGCGCTCGTTCTCGTCGACCTCGGCCGCGTACGGCGCGATCTCCTTCTCGGCCAGGGCCCGGACCGCGGCCCGCAGCTCCTCGTGCTCTTCGGCAAGCTGGTACAGGCCGTCGGTCACTTCCGGTCACCTTCTCTACGACGTCGGGAGAGTTCCATCGATGTTAGCGCTCGTTCACTGACCGCGTCCGCCGTCGTCCTTGTGTCCTTGGCCGCAGAATTCGTATGGTCGAGTGATGCCGCTCACCGCGCCGACGACGCCGCCCGGTTTGCCCGCCTCCCTCGACTACCCCGAAATCCCGGTCGGTTCGATCCTCACCGCGGGCGCCACCCGCTGGGGCGACCGGACCGCCTTCGCCCAAGACGGCCGCAGCCTCACCTTCACCGAGACGTACCGGGCCGCCTGCCGGTTCGCGAACGCCCTGATCGACCGCGGCATCGGCCGCGGCGACGTCGTGGCGCTGCACCTGCCCAACTGCCTGGCCTTCCCGATCGCCTACTACGGCACACTCATGGCCGGGGCGACCTTCAGCCCGACGAACCCGCTGCTCCCGCCGGACGACCTGGCGTTCCAGCTCGCCGACTGCGAGGCCGCGGCCGTCGTGACGTTCGGGCCGGTCGCGGGCGCGCTGGCGAGCGTCGCCGGCCGGATCCCGGCGAAGTTCACGGTCGTCGTCAACCCCACGGGCGAGCTGCTCGACGGCCAGGTCGAGTTCGAGGCGTTCCACGCCGGCCGGCCGGAGACGCGCCCTGATGTCGCCATCGATGTCCACGCCGACCTCGCGCACCTCGCCTACACCGGCGGCACCACCGGCCGGTCGAAGGGCGTGCGGCTCACCCACCGCAACGTCGTGGTCAACACCCTCCAGCACTCGTGCTGGGGCTCCGGCTCGGTGCCGGCGCTGGACGCGGACGGCGAGATCACGATCGACCAGATCGGCAGCGAGGACGAGTGGCCCTCGCGGCTCGGCACCGGCGTCGCGATCAACCTGACGCCGTGGTTCCACGCGATGGGCATCATCGGCGGGATGAACGCGGCGATCATCGGCGGCACGACGACCGTGCTCCACGCGCGCTTCGACCCGGCCGCCTACATCGCCGACGCCGAACGCCTGCGGGTCACCGGCCTGGGCGGCGCGCCCGCGCTGTTCGCCGCCCTGCTCGCGACGCCGTCCTTCCACACCGCGGACCTGTCTTCGGTGCGGTCGATCGGTTCCGGCGCGGCACCGATGAACCACGCGATGATCAACGCGCTGCGCGAGCGCTTCCCGGGTGTCGTGGTGGCCGAGGGCTACGGCCTCACCGAGGCGACGATGGGCGCGGTGATCTCCCCGACGTACCGCTCGGGCACCCGCAAGGTCGGCTCGGTGGGCGTGCCGATCTTCGACACGCAGGTCAAGGTCGTCCCGGCCGAGGGCGGCGAAGACCCGGTTCCGGCGGGTGAACGCGGCGAGGTCTGCCTGCGCGGCCCGCAGATCATGCAGGGCTACCGCAACCGCCCGGAGGAGACGGCGGCCGCGTTGGTCGACGGCTGGCTCCACACGGGCGACATCGGCATCCTCGACGAGGACGGTTATCTGTCCATCGTGGACCGCAAGAAGGACATGCTGCTGTACAAGGGTTACAACGTCTTCCCCCGCGAGCTGGAGGAGCTGCTGATCACGATGCCGGGCGTCGCGGCGGCCGCCGTCGTCGGCCGCCCGGACACCGAGGTCGGCGAGCTGCCGGTGGCGTTCGTCGTCCCGCACGGCGAGCTCGACGCGGACGAGCTGATGGCCGCGATCAACGAAAAAGTCGTGCCCTACAAGCGGTTGCGGGAGATCCACGTCGTCGAGCAGATCCCGGTGTCCGCCGCCGGGAAGGTGCTCAAACGCCAGCTGCGGGAGCAGCTGCCGGCCAAGCTCGACTGAGGCCGGCTGTCAGGCCAGGCGGTCGCCGGAGAGGAGGGTGCCTGCCTGCTTCACGTGCCGGAGCAGCGGGGAGACCTCCATGCTCTGCAGGCCGGGCAGTGAGCCGACGTGGTCGGAGGTGAACTCGAACAGTTCGTCCAGGTCGCGGCAGTGGGCGACCGCGTGCAGGTTGTGCGGACCGGTCACCGCCGCGGCGAAGGCGATTTCGGGCAGCTGCGCCAGGGCCCGGCCCAGACTCTTGACCGCCGACGGGTGCACGCGCAGCAGGAGGTTCGCCCGCGCGTGATAGCCCAGCGCCGTCGCGGCGATCTCGACGTCGATGTGGACGGCGCGCCGCTCCAGCAGCGTCTGCAGCCGGCGCGACGCGCGCCCGGGCGTGAGGTCCGCCGCCGCGGCGAGGTCGACCAGGCTCGCGCGGCCGTCGTCGGCGAGCACGGCGAGCAGCCGCTCGTCTTCGGGCGTGAGGCGCACCGGCTCGCGGGCCACGACCGGGGCCTCGGTGAACGGCGCGCCGTCGATCCCCAGGGCGGCCTCTTGCTCCGGCGTCAACGTGCCGCGCAGCGCGGCCCAGTAGTGCCCGCGGCCGCCGATGAACTGGCGCAGCATGGCGGACGCCTGGATGTCCAGGACGGCCGCCGTGCGCGGGAGCTGCCGGCCGAGGAGGTCGTCACGCTGTTCCTGGGTGCGGGAGCGGACCGCGCAGGTGATCTCGGAGCCCGCCGCGCACAGCGCCACCCAGCTGACGTCTTCGCGCTTCGCGAGCGCGTCGGCGATCGCCGCGACGCTGCCCGGCCGGCAGCGCAGCCGCACCAGCCACTCGCTCTGCCCCAGCGCGCCCGGGTCGACGATGCCGGCGACCCGCACGACGCCGTCGGCCCGCAACCGCCGGTAGCGCCGGGCGACCGCGGCTTCGGTGAGCCCGAGCGCCCCGGCGATCGAGGCGAACGAAGCCGCGGAGCCACCTGGAGGGCCCGCATGAGACGCACGTCCTCGGGCGACGCGACGACGGATTCGGCCATCAGAACTCCTCCCGTCGAGGCAATCCTACAAATCACCCCGGCGAACACGCCTCGAAGACGTCATCGCGGCGAGACTCGAAGGACAACCCGAGGAGACGGAATGACCGAACCCAGCCCCACTGCCCTCATCGTCGGAGCGTCGCGCGGCCTCGGCCACGCGATCGCCACCGAACTCTTCGACCGCGGGTGGCACGTCATCGGCACGGTCCGGGACGTCACCGCCCGAACGCCCCTGCACGACCTGGCGGGCAAGTCGGACGAGCGCGTCGAGATCGAACACCTCGACATCACCGAACCCGAGCAGCTGCCACCGCTGCGCGAGCGTCTCGCGGACCGCCGGATCGACGTGCTCTTCATCAACGCGGGCACCACCAACAACCCGCAGACGCCGGTCGGCGAGGTCTCGACCGCCGACTTCGTCGACGTGATGGTCACCAACGCGCTCAGCCCGATGCGCGTCATCGAGGCCCTCCAAGACCTCGTGCCACCGGACGGGCTCATCGGCGCGATGTCGTCCGGCCAGGGCAGCATCACGAACAACACGGCCGGCTCGCGCGAGGTCTACCGGAGCAGCAAGGCCGCGCTGAACATGCTCATGCGCAGCTTCGCCGCCCGGCCGTCCGAGGCCGGCCGCGCGCTCGTCGTCGTGGCCCCCGGCTGGATCCGCACGGCCCTCGGCGGGCCGGACGCGCCGTTCACCATGGACGAGACCGTCCCGCTGATCGTCGACGTGCTCCTGGCGAAGCGGGGCAAGCCCGGCCTCGAGTTCCTCGACCGCAACGGCGAAACCGTGCCGTGGTGACCCGCCAGTGGCGCGCGTCGCAAGTTGTCCGACGCTGGAACGGCCGATCGCCGGCGGCCCGCAGTGAAAACGCGTGCAAGGCGGTGAGACGCAACCGAGGCCGCCTCGGGGCGCTGCCGGTCCCTGCCGACGAACCTCGGACGCGCGACTCTAGTGGCCGGCCTTCGCGCGCAGGGCGGCGTCCTTGTCCAGGACCAGCTTCTCCAGGTCCTGCTGGAACGTCACCATCTTCGCGCGCAGGCCTTCGTCGGACGCCGCGAGGATGCGGACCGCCAGCAGGCCCGCGTTGCGCGCGCCGCCCACCGAGACCGTCGCCACCGGGACACCGGCCGGCATCTGGACGATCGACAGCAGCGAGTCCAGGCCGTCCAGGTACTTCAGCGGGACCGGGACGCCGATCACCGGCAGGACGGTCGCCGAGGCGACCATGCCCGGGAGGTGGGCCGCGCCGCCCGCGCCCGCGATGATCACCCGGATGCCGCGGGCCACCGCCGACGTCGCGTAGTCCAGCATGCGCTGCGGGGTGCGGTGCGCCGAGTAGACACCGACCTCGTAGCCGACGCCGAACTCGTCGAGCGCCGCGCCGGCCGCTTCCAGCACCGGCCAGTCCGAGTCGCTGCCCATGATCACGCCCACCTGCGGCGCCATAGCTGTTCTCCTAGTGGATCTCGTGGCCGTCGAGCCAGACGGCGTGGGACAGCCAGTGCGCCGCGAGCAGCGCGCGGTTGCGCAGGTCCTCCATGCGCTCACCGGTGAAGTTCACGTGCCCGAGCTTGCGGCCCGGCCGCTCCTGCTTGCCGTACAGGTGCACCCGGGCTTCCGGGTACCGCGCGAAGAGGTGGTGCAGCCGCTCGTCCGGCCCCATCCCGGGCAGCACCGACGCGCCCAGCACGTTCGCCATCACGCACGCGGGCGCGACCATGTCGGTGCGGCCCAGCGGGTAGTCGAGGACCGCCCGCAGGTGCTGCTCGAACTGCGAGGTGCGCGAGCCGTCCATCGTCCAGTGCCCGGAGTTGTGCGGGCGCATCGCGAGCTCGTTCACCAGCAGGCCGGTGTCGGTCTCGAACAGCTCCACCGCCAGCAGGCCGGTGACGTCCAGTGTCGACGCGACGCGCAGGGCGAGGTCCTGCGCCTCGTGGACCCGGTCCTCCGAAAGGCCCGGCGCCGGCGCGAGGACCTCGGTGTTGATGCCGCCGGTCTGCACGGTCTCGACCACCGGGTACGCCGCGCCCTGGCCGAAGGGCGAGCGGGCGACGAGCGCGGCCAGTTCGCGCCGCATCACCACCTTCTCCTCGACCAGCAGCGGGGTGCCCGCTTCCAGGAGCTGCGGCACGGTCTCGCGGGCCTGCTGCGCGGTGTCGAGCATCCAGACGCCACGGCCGTCGTAACCGCCGCTGGACGCCTTGAGCACCACCGGCCAGCCGTGCTCGCCGCCGAACGCCAGCACGTCGTCCACAGTGGACAATTCGGCGAAGGCGGGGCCCGGCACGCCCATGCCGGCCATCATCTCGCGCATCACCAGCTTGTTCTGCGCGAAGCCGAGCGCGGACGGCGCCGGCCGGATGACGTAACCCTCCATCGCCAGGGTCAGCAGGTGCTCACCGGGCACGTGCTCGTGGTCGAACGTGAGCACGTCGACCGAGGCCGCGAACTGCCGCAGCGCCTCGAGATCAGTGTGGTGCCCCTGTACGACGTCACCCGCGACGAGCCCGGCGGACTCGTTTTCGCCCGCGGCGAGGACGCGCAGTGACTGACCGAGGGAGATCGCCGCCTGGTGGGTCATCCGGGCGAGCTGCCCGCCGCCCACCATGCCCACGACAGGCAGACCGGTGTGTTTGTCCATAGCCCGCTCAGACTAAACGGTGGCGACCTGCGGTGACCGCCGGACCAGCCGTAGCTCCCGCACCGCGAGCCCGACGATCCCGGCCGCCGCCGCGAGCACGTAGACGTTGCCGAGAACCGAGAGGCCCAGGCCCCAGCCGAACTCCGTGTCGCCGCCGTTGGGCACAAACATCACGATCTGCGAGACGAACAGCGCCGCGACCGCCGCCGCGGCCCAGCGCTTGCCCTTCACCAGCAGCAGCGTGAGCAACGGCACGCACCAGACCCAATGGTGCGACCACGACACCGGCGAGAGCAGCAGCCCGTAGAACGCCGTCACGAGTAGCGCCGCCGCGCTCTCCCCGCGCCGGTGCAGCCGCACCACCAGCCACACCGCGGGCACGGCCAGCACCGCCGCCACCCCGACCGCCACCGCCAGCGACCAGGGCGCGAGGTGCGAAGCCCGGCTGACCAGCCCGTTGAGCGACTGGTTGAAGATCCAGTGCACCGACCCGACCCGGCTCGGGTCGGTCGCCGAATCCCGCCAGAACCTCAGCGCGTCGACCGGGATGACCGCGAACATCACCGCTTCCAGCACGACGAACGTGCCCAGCGCGCGCAGCCCGTCCTTCCACCGGCCGGTGAAGAACAGGTGCGGCACGAAGATCAGCGGGGTGAGCTTGATCGCCGCCGCCACGCCGATCAGCACGCCCGCGAAACGCGACCCGCGCGCCGAGAGCACCAGGACGTCCAGCACCACGAACGCCATCAGTATCAAGTTGATCTGGCCCAGGAACAGCGTCTTCCACACCGGTTCCAGCGCCAGAGCGGCGGCCGTTCCCGCCGGCAGCGCCCACCACGCGAGTGAGCGCCCCGGCGACGACGAAACCACCGTGATCACGACCATAAGGGCGACCACCGACAAAAACGCGATCACGCCCCAGACCAGGCCGGACGGCACGAGGGCGAACGGCAGGAAGAGCGGCGCTGCGGCCGGGGTGTAGGTGAACGGCAGGCGCACCCAGTCGGGCAGCGCCGTCAGCACGTCACGGGTGTAGAGCGGGTCGCCGTGGACCAGGGTCAGCGCGCCGGCGCGGTAGACGGCGCTGTCCGCGCCCAGGTGCCAGCCCGCCAGCCAGGCGACCACCCCGAAGGCGAGAACGAGAAGCGCGATACCCCCGGCGAGCACCCGGCCGGTGCGGGCCTCAGACGCCGGTGGGGACGTCGCCATGCTCGCCGGCCGCCGCCTTCTTCTTCCGGGCCCGCCGCTGCAGGCCCCAGCGCAGGCCCAGGGCCAGCGCGAGCACGACCGGCATCAGGATGTACGCGTCGCCCAGGACGTTCTGCCAGACCGTCCAGTGCAGCTCGACGTTGCGCCCGTTGGGCAGGATCAGCAGCACGCAGCTGACGAACACGAACGCCGCCAGGAACGTCCCGACCCAGCGCTTCCACGCCGTCGCCGGGGTCGTCTTCGGCAGCCGCGACACCAGCAGCACGATCAGCGGGACCACCCACACCCAGTGGTGGGTCCACGAGATCGGCGAGATCAGCAGCGTCCAGAACGCGGTCACCAGCAACGCGGCCAGCGCCTGGCCCTTGCGGTGGAACCGCATGAGCAGCCACAGGGCCGGGATGGCGAGCAGGAAGCCGATGCCCATGGCCGCCTTGGACGCCCACGGCGCGAGGTCGGTGGCCCGGTTCATCAGCGCGTTCAGCGACTGGTTGCCCGCCCAGTGCACCGGGCCGATCCGGCCGGTGTCGGGCAGCGTGACGGTCCAGTACTTGGCCGCGTCGTGCGCGTTGATCAGGAACATCAGGCCCTGGAGCAGCACGAACGTCGCCAGCCCGCGCAGCGCGTCCTTGCGGCGGCCGGTGATGAACAGGTGGCCGAGGAAGACCAGCGGCGTGAGCTTGATCGCCGCCGCGACGCCCACCAGCACGCCGCCCCAGCGGCTACCGCGGGCGCCGATGACCAGCATGTCCAGCAGGATCATGGCCATCAGGATCAGGTTGATCTGGCCGAGGAAGATCGTCCGCCACACCGGCTCGAGACCGAGGAAGACCAGGAAGAACACGATGGTCGAGCGGGCGGGCGAGGCCCACCAGCGCGGCCCGTCGTCGGCCGGGCGGGGCAGGGCGCCGATCGCGATCCGGACCGAAAGGGCCATCGCCATCAGCGAGATCGCGGTGATCAGGCCCCAGGAGATCTGCGTCGGGAACGCCGCCAGCGGGACGAAGATCAGCGCCGCCGTCGGCGGGTAGGTGAAGGGCAGCAGCGCCCACCACGGCTCGTTGGCGAGGGTGTTCGCGTCGTAGAGGGAGTCGCCGTGCAGCAGGGTCAGCGCGCCCGCGCGGTAGACCGCGCTGTCGACGCCGAGCACCCAGTCGTGCTGCCAGCCCCAAAGGCCGTACCCGATCGCGACCAGCGGGATCACCGATAGGATCAAGATCGACCGCGGGCGCACGGACAGCCGGGCGAGCGACCTCCGGAGGGCCAGCCGGTGCGTGGATCTGGCCGCGACTTCGCCGTCGACGTCGGTGGATACGGTCCTGGTCACCGCACCAGGAAATCATGGCGGCCCGGGTCCAGGTCAGAAGGGTCCGGGCGGAACCGGACTTTCCGGGTGTTCTACACCCGGGCGAGCCGGGCCAGCAGGTCGCAGGCCGATTCGTGGGTGGCGGGCAGCCGCACCGCCGAGACGCGCGGCTGACCGGCGTCCGCGAGCTGGGCGTCGACCGACAGCCGCTCGTGCAACGCCCTTCGCAGCGCGACGCCGTGCGACGCGACCTTGTCGTCCCGCTGGACGAGCGCGGCGACGACCGACGGCCCGAGCGAAGCGACGCTCTGCCCGCTGTCGAACACCGCCCGCAGCGCGTCCGCGACCAGGATCATCCCGGTCAGCCGCGGGAACCCGGCGACGGTGCTGAGGTCCAGCGAGACGACCAGCAGCATGTGCTCCTCGGCCGCGGGGCGCTCGCGGGCCGCGGCGGCCTGGTAGACCTCGACCAGCCGCGTCCGCAGGTAGGCGGCCGAGGGCAGGCCGGTCAGCGGGTCGGTGACCTCGGTGTGCACGAGCTGGTCGGTGGCGACGTCCGCCCAGGCCAGCGCCGTCATCCGGAGCAGCCGCGACGGCGTCGCGTCGACGTCCGGTGAGACGAACCCGTCACCGCCGTGGTCAAGCACCGCGTGCAGCGCGGCCAGGTCGGCGAGGGTTTCGGCGAGGCCCGCGCCGGCCGCCGCACGCGCCCGGGCCAGCCCGGCCAGCGCGATTTCGGCGGCCTCGACGCGGCCCTTGTTCAGCACGGCCGCGCAGACGGCGTCGACCTCGGGCAACGCCCAGTCGCTCGGGAAGCGCCAGCCGGCGGCGAGGCTCGCCGTGCGCCAGCGGCCGCGCAGGGCCCGGAGGGTGCGGTCGCGCTCGGCGGTGGACGGAACGTCACCGGGGCCGGACCGCATACCGGTTGCCGGAACATCCACAGGCCACCGCCCCTTTCGTCCGGTCCGTGTCGATCTTGCTCGGTGCTTCACGATGAGGACGGTCGACGGAGTACCCCGTGACGGCGTACTCACCAGTTTTGTTAAGAAGCTTTTCTCCGGCGCTCGCCGGAGGCGGGTGATTTTCTTGCGCCGTCGGTGGCTTCACCCCCACCACGACGTGACCGCCCGGGGCGGGTCAGTCACACTTGCCTCGTGCCCCGGGCCCGCCTGTAATGGCAGGTCCAGGCCTTAGCCGACCGAGGAGTGCCGTGTCCACCATTCCCGCCGATCTCAGCGGAAAGAGTGACGCCGAGCTGATCGCGGAGGTCCGCGCCGGGAAGATCGCGTCGTACGGCGGTCTGTACGAACGCCACACCGGCGCGGCGCACAACCTCGCCCGTCAGCTGGCCCGCTCGAGCTCCGAGGCCGACGACCTGGTGTCCGAGGCCTTCGCGAAAGTGCTGGACACGCTCCGTGGTGGCAAGGGGCCGGATACCGCCTTCCGGGCGTACCTGCTGACCGCCCTTCGCCACACCGCGTACGACCGGACGCGCAAGGAACGCCGGATCGATCTCAACGAGGACATGACCGACGTCGGCGGCGCCGCGGGCGAGGCGCTGACCGTCCCGTTCTCCGACACCGCCGTCGCCGGGCTCGAGCGGACGATGGCGGCGAAGGCGTTCGCGCGGCTGCCCGAACGCTGGCAGGCCGTGCTCTGGCACACCGAGATCGAGCAGCAGAGCCCGGCCGAGGTCGCGCCGCTGCTGGGACTGACCGCGAACGGCGTCTCCGCGCTCGCCTACCGCGCCCGCGAAGGGCTGCGGCAGGCGTATCTGCAGGTCCACCTGCAGGAGAACGCCGAGGAACGCTGCCGCGCCTGCGCCGAGCGGCTCGGCGCGTGGACGCGCGACGGGCTGTCCAAGCGGGAGCGCGCCCAGGTGGAGAGCCACCTCGACGAGTGCGACAACTGCCGGGCGCTGGCCGCGGAGCTGGCCGACGTCAACGGCGGCCTGCGCGCGATCATCGCCCCGATCGTCCTCGGCGGCGCCGCGCTGGGTTACCTCGCGACCATCGGCGCGGCCAAGGCGAGCGCGGCCACCGCGGCCGCCGCCGGTGCGGCCGCCGCCGGAGCCGCGGCGGCCGGGGGCAAGGCGGGCGCCGCGGCCGGTGCCGCCGCCGCGGGTCCCCGTCAGTTCGCCGGGGTCGCCGCGTCCGGGACGGCGGTCGTCGCGGCCGTCGTCATCGCGCTGACGGCCGGAGGCGGGGCGCAGGAGGTCCCCGTCGCGGCCCAGGTGCCGCCGCCGGCGGTCGTCCAGCCGGTCCAGCCGCCCGCGCCGCCGAAACCCGCGCCGCCCGCGCCCCCGGCCCCACCGGCGCCTCCGGCCGCGCCGCCGGTCGAACCCCCGCCCGCGCCCGTCGTCCCGCCGCCGGCGCCCGCGCCCGCACCCGCTCCGGAGCCGGCTCCCACGCCGGCCCCGCCCGCCCCGGCGCCCGCGAAGATGTCCGCGACGACCCCGCCGGACGGCGTCGAGCTGCAGCCCGGCGCCGGGCCCGTCAGCCTGCCGATCACCGTGCGCAACGACGGCGGCAGCCCGTCCGAGCCGGTGGCCGTGGCCCTGAAGCTGCCGCCGGGCGTCCACGCCGTCGAGTCGGGCGGCGGCGGTGCGCCGATGGCGTTCGCGCAGGACGCGACGGCCCCGATTTCGGTGAACTGCCCCGGCGGCGAGGGCACGGTGACGTGCAAGACCGGCGCCGGCCTGCAGCCCGGCCAGAGCGCGACGCTCAACTTCCGGCTCGAGGCCGACGAGGACGCCCAGGGCGGCACGGTGACCGGCTCGGTCACCGCCGGTGTGCAGATCAACGTCGACGTCAGCGTCAAGGTCACCGTGAAGCAGCCGCCGGACGCCGTGGTCCTGGAAGCCCAGGGTGACGGCCTCTCGGCGTTCCCCTGGACCCGCAACCCGCTGGTCTACGTGCGCGTCCGCAACACCGGCGAGACGACCCGGCCGGTCACGGTCACCTTCGACCACGCGCTCTGGCAGTGGTGGAGCCTGCGCGGTTTCCCGTGCACGCCGACCGCCGCGGGCGCGAGCTGCACGACGACCGGCTCGGTGGCCCCCGGCCAGCACGTCAACCTGTGGGTGCGGCTGAAGGGCCGGCCCGACGACGGGCAGGTGACGATCGGCGCGCAGCTCGGCAAGGCGTCGGCGGGGCCGGTGACCGTCGACTTCGGCTGCTGGCACCACTGGTGCGGGAAGGACCCGCTGCCACAGCCGCCGACGCCCGGCCCCTCGACGTCGGCCACCACGACGACGCCGTCGAAGCCCAAGCCGTCGCACACTCCGTCCAGCACACCGCCGGTGACGAGCGAGCCGGAACCGACAAAAACCCCACCGTCGCCGTCGACGACCTCAAGCGCTCCACCGGTTCCCGGCAAACCGGGCGACAAGCAGCCGACGGTCACCCCCGAAAGGGCTTTCGGCTGGTTGACCGGGTAGCGTCCGCGCGGTGCGCGAGCTGCTGAAAAAGCATCGCGAGCTCCTCCGCTTCGCCGTTGTCGGCGGGATCAGCTTCGTGATCACGATGTCCGTCAACTACGGCTTGAAGTTCACCGTCCTGCGGACCCACCCGGTCACGGCGCTGATCATCGGTGTCCTGGTCGCGACGATCTTTTCCTACGTCGCCAACCGCGAATGGTCGTTCCGCGCCCGCGGCGGCCGCGAACGCCACCACGAGGCCGCGCTGTTCTTCCTGATCAGCGGCATCGCGCTGGGCCTGAACGCCTTGCCGCAGTGGTTCTCGCGGTACGTCCTCCACCTGCAGGCGCCGCAGCTCTCGCCGTTCGGCGTCGAAGTGGCCGACTTCGTCAGCGGCATCATCATCGGCACCCTGCTCGGCACGGCGTTCCGCTGGTGGGCGTTCAAGAAGTGGGTTTTCCCGGAGGAAGCCGCCCGGTCCGTGGCCGCGGCCGCGGAGACCGCGGACGATCCGGACATTCACGGCAGCAAGGCCGCCTGAGCCACAGGTCACGGCGGTGTGCTCCTAGACTGGGTCGTGTGACCGTTGTGGAGACCGTGCTCAAGCGCACGCCGGAGCCACTGCGTTCGGTGCTGATCAAGCACCGGGAGCTGCTCAAGTTCGCGATCGTGGGCGGTTCGACGTTCGTGGTCGACAACGGGGTCTGGTACTTCCTCAAGCTGAGCGTGCTCGAGTCGAAGCCGACCACCGCCAAGGCCATCGCGATCATCGTCGCGACGATCGTGTCGTACATCCTCAACCGCGAGTGGTCGTTCCGCACCCGCGGCGGCCGGGAACGCACCCACGAGGCCGCGCTGTTCTTCGTGATCAGCGGCATCGCGGTCGTGGTGAACCTGATCCCGCTGTACGTCTCGCGGTACGTGCTGGACCTCGAAGTCCCCCACGTGACGCGGCTGGTGCAGGAGGTCGCGGACTTCGCGAGCGGGTCGATCATCGGCATGCTGCTGGCGATGTTCTTCCGCTTCTGGGGCTTCAAGAAGTGGGTCTTCCCCGACGAGCTGGGCGAGCGCCGGCGCGACAACGGCGACGTGACCCGCCTGCGCTGAGCACTCTTCGAAAAGTGCTTGTCTCCTGACATGTAGTTGTCTACAGTCAACTTCGTCAGTGTTCCTTCGTGAGGACGCCGTCCGGGTTCGGCCGGGCGAGCGGGACGATTCGAGGTGGTTTCCGAGCGCGAAGAGGTCGCACCCGTCCGCGGGTGACGATGGAGCCTTTTCCCGACTCGACGGGACGCGTTTTCCTGCGCGTCCGGACATCTCTCGTCCCTTCTTCACGAGGACATCCCTTGAGCACAACCGCGCCTTCGCGCGCTCAAAAGCCGGCCCTCATCGGCCTGTTCCTGTCCGTTTTCCTGGCGATGCTCGACGCCCAGGTCGTCGCCACCGCGCTGCCGCGGATCGCCGCCGAGTTCGGCGGGACCGGGGCGTACGCCTGGGTCACCACCGCCTACCTGCTCGCCGGGAGCGCTACCGCGCCGCTCTACGGCAAGCTCGGTGACGTCTTCGGGCGCAAACGTGTGCTCCTGGGCGCACTCACCCTCTTCCTGCTCGGTTCGCTCGCCTGCGGCCTGGCGCCGTCGGCCGGCTTGCTGGTCGCCGGACGCGTCCTGCAGGGCGCCGGTTCCGGAGGTCTCTTCGTCTCCGTCGGCGCTTCGCTCGGCGAAATGTTCACGCCTCGCGAAGGCGCGAAGTATTTCGGATGGTTCTCGATCTGCTTCGCCGTCGCCTCCCTCGCGGGTCCGGTCGTCGGCGGGCTGCTCACCGGCCTGGCCGGGTGGCGGTCGATCTTCCTGGTCAACCTGCCGCTCGGGCTGGCCGCCGTCGCCTTGCTGCACCAACTCGACCTGCCGAGACGTCGTCGCGAAGCGCCGTTCGACTTCGCCGGGGTCGTCCTGCTCGGTTCGGCGATCACCGGGTTCACGTTGCTGACGCCGTGGTCGATCGCCTGCGGCGCCGCGGCCGCCGTCACCTTCGTCCTCGTCGAACGACGGGCGAAAGCGCCCGTGCTGCCGTTGCGGCTGTTCCGCGATCGGACCTTCACCGTGGCCGTCGTGCTCAGTGTGCTCACCGGGTTCGCCTTCCTCGGCTCGATCAACTACATCGCGGTCTTCCTGCAGGCCGACGCCGGCCCGGCGGAAGGCGGCCTGCGGCTGGTGCCGATGACGATCGCCGTGGCGGTCTCGTCGGCTGTCGCGAGCCGGATCATCGCCCGCACCGGCCACTATCGCTGGGCGCCGCGGCTGAGCACGGCGCTCGGCCTGCTCGCCGTGCTCGGCCTGACGACGCTCGGCGAACACCGCCCCCTCCCGGCGATCCTCGGCTGCCTCGTCGTCTTCGGTCTCGCGGCCGGACTCAACCTGCAGGTCCTCGCGATGGCCACGCAGAACACGGCGCCGGCCGCGGACCGGGGCGCGGTCGCCGCCGGCGTCAACCTCGCCCGCGCGCTCGGCTCGGCCCTCGGCCCGGTCGCGCTCGGCTTCGCCTACGGCGCCGGATCCTTCAGCGCCGGGACCCACGGCGTGTTCCTCACCCTGCTGCCCGTGCTCGCGCTCGCCCTCGTCACGGCGTTCGCGCTCCCGCACGTGCCGCTCCGCGACCACCACTAGGAGAATTCCGATGATCTTCGTCCTCGGCGCCACCGGCAAAGTCGGCCGCGCCCTCGTTCCCGCCCTGCTCGACGCCGGTGCCGCGGTCCGCGCACTCACGCGTGACCCGGCGAAGGCCCGGATCGACCCGCGCGCCGACGTCGTCCGAGCCGACCTCGACACCGCAGACCTGCCCGCGCTGCTCGACGGCGCGGACCGCGTTTTCGTGCTGACGCAAGGCGACAGCGTGACCCGCGAACGCGCGGTCGCGCACGCCGCCGCCCGTGCGGGTGTCAGCCACCTCGTCAAGCTGTCCACCACCGGTGTCCACTTCGGACAGAAGGATCCGATCACCCGCGCCCACGCCGAAGCCGAGCAGGCCGTCCGCGAAGCCGGTCCGGCATGGACGATCCTGCGGCCCGGCGCGTTCATGGACAACCGCTTCGCGTGGCTGCGCACGATTCGCGAAGAGAACGCTGTGTACGTGCCCGAAGGTGATCCGGCGGCCGCGCTGGTGCACGTCCGGGACATCGCCGCGGTCGCGACCCTCGCACTCACGACGTCCGGCCACGAAGGCGCGACGTACGAACTCACCGGCGGCGAAGCACTCACCACCGAACAGCAGGTCGCCGTCCTTTCCGAAGCGACCGGCCGCACGATCAAGTACGTCGAAGAGCCCGAAGCCACCGCTCGCGAACGCATGACGCGGATGTACGGCTGGCCCGCCGAAGCCGTCGACGGCTTCTTCGGGCTCAAGCGGGAGTCCGCCGCGCACGAGCACGTCGTCTTCGGCACCGTCGCGCGGTTGCTCGGCAGGCCGCCGCGAACGTTCCAGGATTGGGTGCGGGAGAACGCGGCCGCGTTCACCTCCCATTACCGGGAGTGACCGTTGCTGACCGACGTCGACTAACGCGGGACGCGCTCCGCGGGCCACCGCACCTCGGGGACGTCGCTCGGCTTGGGGACCTTGAGGAACAGGCTGAACACGGCCGGGCGGCGGTTCGACAGCTCCAGCCGGCCGCCGTCGGCCTCGACCAGCGCGCGCGCCAGCGCCAGCCCGACACCCGTGGAGCCGCCGCCGGAGAAACCGCGTTCGAAGATGTGCGGGGCGAGCTCGTCGGGGACGCCGGAGCCGGTGTCGCTGACCTCGATCACCACCGTGCCCTCGGCGTCGCCGCGGCGGGCGGCCACGCTCACCGTGCCCGAGCCGTGGCGCAGCGCGTTGTCCAGCAGGACGCCGACGACCTCGCGCAGGCGCCCGGGGGTGGCCCGCGCCATCAGCCCGTCGGCCACCCGCATCCGCAGGTTCCGGCCTTCCGAGCGGAGCAGCTCACGCCACTCCTGGGACATCTGGGGCAGCTGGTTCGGCAGGTCGACGGGTTCGGCGCCGACCTCACGCGCCGCGCGCGCCGCCGCCAGCAGCCCTTCGAGCGCCTCGGCGAGCCGGTCGGCCTGTTCCTGCGCGGCCTTCGACTCGTCGGCCACCTCGTCGTCCGGGTGCATGGTGAGCGGTTCGAGCCGCAGCTGCAGCGCGGTCAGCCGGCTGCGCAGCTGGTGCGAGACGTCGCCGACCAGCTGCCGTTCCCGCTGGACGAGCTGGGCGAGCGCGGTGCCGGAGGCGTCCAAGGCCTCGGCGACCATGTCGAGCTCGCCGACGCCGTAGCGGCTGGGGTCGGGCCGGAAGTCGCCGCCGCCGAGCCGGGACGCGCGTTCGGCGACGTGGCGCAGCGGCTTGGCCAGCCGCCGCGCCGTCACCAGCGCGACCACCGCGCCGGTGCCGATCGACAGCAGCACCAGCAGGATGACGACCAGCGTCACGGTCGTCTGCCGCTCGTGCATCGGGCCGGCCGGGACGGCGATCTCGACCTTGCCGTCGCGGGCCAGGTCGGCCGTCTCGGTGACGGTGTCGGCGCCCGGGTCGCTCCCGTAGCGCTTCTCGATCTGGTTGCTGGCGCGGACGGTCAGCAGCCCGTTGGCCGGGACCGCGGCCCGCACCTGGTCGAGGTCGATGTCCTGGCCGTTCGCGATCTCCGTGTCGAGGATCGCCGCCGCCGCGCGGGCGTTCTCCGCGAGTGTCTCGCGGTAGCTCGACTCGATCTGCCAGCTCGCGACGATGCCCAGCGGGATGCCGAGCACCGCCGCGGTGACCGCGACGGCGAGGAGGATGGCCAGCAGGATGCGGCGGCGCACGGCTTATTCGGCGTTGAAGCGGAAGCCGACGCCGCGGACGGTGGCGATCCGCCGTTCGCCGTCGTGGGTCTTGCTGGTGCGGCCGGCGGCCTCGTCGGCGGCGATGGCGAGCTTCCGCCGCAGCCACGACATGTGCATGTCGAGCGTCTTGGACGTCTTCGACTCGAGGTCGTTCCAGACCTCGGCGAGGATCTCGTCGCGGCTGACGACCTGCCCGGCCCGGCTCATCAGGACGCGCAGCAGCTCGAACTCCTTGTTCGCCAGCTGCACCTCGTGCAGGTCGACGGTCACGAGCCGGGCGCCGAGGTCCATCCGCACCCCGCCGGCCTCGAGCACCTCGGGCACCCGGCGGCGCAGCAGCGCGCGGATCCGGGCGAGGAGCTCGGCCAGCCGGAAGGGCTTGGCGACGTAGTCGTCGGCCCCCGCGTCGAGGCCGACGACGAAGTCGACCTCGTCCGTGCGGGCCGTGAGCATCAGGACGGGCAGCTCGGTGCCGTTGGCCCGGAGGCGCCGGCAGACCTCCAGCCCGTCCATCCCGGGCAGCCCCAGGTCCAGGACGAGCAAGTCGACGCGCTGGGCGGCGGTGGCGTCGAGCACCGAAGGGCCGTCGGTGACGACGTGGATCTCGTATCCCTCACGTTCGAGGGCGCGGGAGAGCGGTTCGGCGATAGCCGGATCGTCTTCGGCGAGTAGGACCATGCTCACCTGGCCAACTCTACGGCGGGGAGGCGTGAAACCATCGTGACCGTGCCTGGCTACGGAGATGATCTGGTCCTCGCCACCCGGCTGGCTGACGCCGCCGACGCGATCACGACGGCGCGCTTCCGCGCCCTGGACCTGAGGGTGGAGCGCAAGCCCGACCGCACCCCGGTGACCGACGCGGACACCGCGGTCGAAGACGCGATCCGCGCGGTTCTGGCGGCGGAGCGGCCGGAAGACGCGGTGCTCGGCGAGGAGCGCGGCGGCTCGGCCGCGACCGGCCGGGCCTGGGTGCTCGACCCGATCGACGGCACCAAGAACTTCCTGCGGGGTGTACCCGTCTGGGCGACCCTGATCGCCCTGGTGGTCGACGGCGACCCGGTCGTCGGCATGATCAGCGCGCCCCTGCTGGGCCGCCGTTGGTGGGCGGCTACGGGTTCGGGGGCGTTCTCTTCGGATTCCGCCGGGACCCGGCAGCTGTCGGTTTCCGGCGTTTCCTCCCTTTCGGACGCCTACGTGTCCACCACAGACATGAACTCGTGGCGCGAGTACCACTCGCGTGAGAAGTACCTGGAGCTGCTCGACGCGTGCTGGGAGTCCCGCGCGTTCGGCGACTTCTGGCAGCACGTCCTGGTCGCGGAGGGCGCGATGGACGTCGCGGCCGAGTGCATCGTGAACCCCTGGGATGTCGCGGCGGCGCAGGTGATCGTCACGGAAGCGGGCGGCCGCTTCTCGGACCTGGACGGCGCGGGCCGGTACGACAACGGGAGCGCGCTGTCGACGAACGGCCTCCTCCACGACGACGTCCTCGGGATCCTCAAGCGTTGACGGGATAGGCCGCTTGGCGGGCACTTCTTGACCGGCCGGAACCGCCGGTGATTCACTCCCAGTGCTCGCCGGGCCACCCCTGCTTTCTGACAACGTTGTCAGGCCCGTGGTGACCCGCTCACCCCGGGAGGAAGAGCATGCGCAGAGTCGTCACCGCGGCTTTGATCGTTCCCCTGGCCACAGCCGTGGCCACCCCCGCCTACGCCGAGCCCGCCCACGTCAAGGACCTCGCCGCCTACGTCAATCCCTTCGTCGGCGCCAAGGCCGGCGACACCCCCGAGACCAACACCTACGCCGGCGACACCTTCCCCGGCGCCGACGTCCCCTTCGGCATGGTCCAGTGGAGTCCCGACACGCCCCTGCAGCCCAAGCCGCCCGCCGGGCAGGGCCGGTACTACGCCCGCGACCGGGACGGCGGCTACGCCTGGGAAGAGAACCGGCTCCGCGGTTTCAGCCTCACCCACTTCAACGGCGCCGGCTGCGGCGGCGCGGCCGGCGACGTCCCGTTCCTGCCGTTCGCCGGGACCATCACGACGTCACCCGCCGTCGACGCCACCAAGTACTTCCCCACCTTCAGCCACGCCGACGAATCCGCGTCGCCCGGCTACTACAAGGTGAAGACCGACTCCGGCATCACCACCGAACTGACCGCGACGCAGCACTCCGGCCTCGGCCGCTTCACCTTCCCGAAGAACTCCCCCGCGACGCTCCTGATCGACGTCGCCCAGTCCGCGATGGGCAGTGACGACGCGTCGGTCACGGTCGACCCGGCCAAGCGGACCGTCGAAGGCTGGGTCTCGAGCGGGCACTTCTGCCGCGGCCCCAACACCTACAAGGTGTACTTCACCGCCTCCTTCGACCAGCCGTTCACGACGTCCGGCACCTGGCAGGACGCCGCCGTGACGCCGGGCGCGACCACCGCCCACGGCGGCGACCTGAGCAAGGCCACCTGGGACAAACAGGTCGTCACCGCCGACGGCGGCTCGGGCGCCTACCTGAGTTTCGACCCGGCCAAGCCGGTCCAGGTCCGCGTCGGCCTGTCCTATGTGGATGCCGCCGGTGCGCGGCTGAACGTCGCCGCGGAGCAACGTCACGACTCCTTCGAGACGGTCAAAGCCCAGGCCCGGCAGACCTGGAACGACCGGCTGAGGCAGATCACCGTCGAAGGCGGCACGGACGCGGCCACGCGCACCTTCTACACCGCGCTCTACCACACCCTCCTGCAGCCGAACGTCTTTTCCGATGTGGACGGTCGCTATCCGGGCTTCGACAAAACGATCCACCGCGCGAAACCGGGACACGCGCAGTACGCGAACTTCTCCGGCTGGGACACCTACCGCGACGAGGTCCAGCTGCTCTCGATGCTCGCCCCGCACGAGGCCGCCGACATGGCGCAGTCCATGCTCAACCAGGCGAACCAGGCCGGCGGCGTCTGGGACCGCTGGTCGCAGAACAACGACTTCATGGGCGTGATGGGCGGCGACCCGTACCACTCGATCATCGCCAGCACGTACGCCTTCGGCGCCACGGATTTCGACGCCGGCCAGGCGCTGAAGTCGATGGTCACCGGCGCCACCCGCGTCCAGCAGGCCGGCGAACGCGCCCTCGAACGCCCGGGCCTGTCCGACTACCAGACACTGGGCTACCACCCCAACAACGTCTCCGACATGCTCGAAGACACGACCGCCGACTTCGGTATCGCGCAGCTGGCGCAACGGCTCGGTCAGAAGAACACCTACCAGCAGTTCATGACCCGCGCGCAGTACTGGGAGAACGTCTACAACCCGGCCACCGGCTACCTGCAGACCCGGATGCGCGACGGGCGGTTCCTGTCGCCGTTCGATCCCGCGGAGTACCAGGAAATGCGTTACCAGGAAGGGAACGCGGCGCAGTACACGTGGATGGTGCCGTACAACGTCCGCGGCCTCTTCGACGCGATGGGTGGCGACGACGCCGTCAAGAAGCGTCTCGACTTCTTCTTCACGAAGCTGAACAGCGACGCGAGTTCGCCGTACGCGTTCATGTCGAACGAGCCGTCGTTCGAGGTGCCGTGGGAGTACGCGTACGCGGGCGCGCCGTCGAAGACGCAGGACATCGTGCGCCGCTCGGCGGAGCTGCTGTTCAAGCCGGGCGAGGACGGCCTGCCCGGCAACGACGACCTCGGCGCGACGTCGGCGTGGTACGTGTTCGCCGCGCTCGGCATGTACCCGGAGGCGCCCGGGCGCGCCGAGATGGTGCTGGCCAGCCCGATGTTCCCGAAGATCACGCTCACCCGGGCGACCGGGCAGCGGATCACGATCACCGCGCCCGGCGCGTCCAGCTCGGTGAAGTACGTGAAGAGCCTGAACGTCAACGGTGAGGCGAGCACGAAGCCGTGGCTGCCGGAGTCGTTCGCGGTGAACGGCGGCCGGCTGGACTTCAGCCTCGGCACGTCGCCGACGTCGTGGGGTTCGGCGAAGGGTGACGTCCCGCCGTCCTTCCGCGACGGCGAGGTGCCGGTGCGCGGCCGCGTCGGCCCGGGCCGGATCGTCGTCGCGCCCGGTGGCTCGACGCCGGCGACCGTGACGGCGGAAGGCATCACCGGCCAGGGCAAGGTGACCTGGCACGCGAAGCCGCCGGCCGGGATCACCGTGACGCCGTCGAGCGGGACGCTCACGGTGGGCGCTCATGGCACGTCTTCGCAGCAGGTTCGCGTTACCGCCGCCGCGGGAACGCCGGACGCGTACACGAGTGTGCCGGTGGAGTTCGGCGGGCAGCTGCCGTCGTACCTGCCGGTGACCGTCGGGAAGCCGGGGACGCTGCAGGCGGCGAACACGAACGTCGGCGTCACGGACGACCGGTTCGTCCAGTACGGCGACTTCGGCGAGACGGACCTCTACCCCGGCCAGTTCGCCTACTCCGCCCAGGGCCTGGCCACGAGCGGGATCAAGCCGGGCGCGAAGGTGCGGGAGTTCACCTGGCCCTCGAGCCCGGCCGGGTCACCGGACAACGTGATCGCCGCGGGGCAAACGCTTGCGGTCCAGGCCCCGGCGGGTGCGACGAAGCTGTCGTTCCTCGGTTCGGCGACCGGCGGTGACGCGCAGGGCGACGTGACCGTCACCTACACCGACGGCTCGGCGCAGCAGGGTTCGCTGGGCCTGTCGGAGTGGCTGCTCCAAGGCGGCACGGAGACCCCGCGGTTCGGGAACACCGTCGTCGCGCAGGTGCCGTACGTGAACTCGGCGTTCCCGCGGTACATGTTCCGGCTGTCGCGGCCGTACACGTCGTACCTGTTCGCCACGGCGCCGATCGCGCTGGACCCGGCCAAGCAGGTCCGCAGCGTCACCCTGCCGGCGTCCACCGGCGCCGGCGCCGCACACGTCTTCACCTACGCCGTGTCCTGAGCCCAAAGCCGTGAAGGCCTCCTTACCGGCTATAAGAGCCGGTAAGGAGGCCTTCACGGCTTTACTTGCCCGGCAGCAGGCCGACGGCGCCGCGGGCGACCTGCGCCCAGGCCAGCCGGCCGAAGAGGTAGTGGCACGCGACCTGTTCGCTGGTGAACCGGGCCCAGTCGTAGCGGTTGCCCTGTTCGCGCCAGAACACCTCCCACGCCCCGTCTTCGCCCTGCATCAGGCACCAGGCGTTGTCGACCTCGGCGCCGAGCGAGACGACCTCGGTCGGCACCCCCAGCACACCGAGCCAGCGCTGGATCGACTGCGTGTTCATGCGTCCTCCCCCTTGGCCTCGGCCAGGTAGCCGAGGGTGACGAGTTCGTCCGCTCCCAGCAGGGCCCGGTACCGGGTGCCACCGCCGACCTGACCGAACCAGTGCGCCGATTCCGAGCGCCACATCGGCACCTTGCGCACGACGACGTACCGCCGGTACTCGGCGTCGCGCGTGCCCGGCGGCAGCGAGCGTTCCCCGAACGGCGTGCCGTCGGCGGCGAAAACCCGCCCGTACGCCGGCCCGAAGCGGTCGAGCACGGTGTCGACCGGGACCATCACCGGCTCGGCGGGGTCCAGGCTGCCGTCGGGGTACTGCTCGCCCGGCGGCCAGGCGTACTCGGGCCCGAGCGGGCCGTCGCCGACGACGAACCGGCGGATCCACACGGCCTGCGTCGCGTGCGCGTACGGCACGTAGTCCACTGTGACGTACCGCGGGACCGGCAGCGGCGCCGCGGTCGGCGACCGGCGGAACCCGGCGGTGACGTTGGTGAGCGCCTGGTCGTCGAAGATCAGCCGGGCGTCCGGGTGGTCGTTCGGCGGGAAGCCGTCCGGGTCGTCGGGCAGCGGCAGCTGCAACGCGGGCCGGTCCATCGCGATCGGCAGGTGCCCGATCGGGAACATGTGGACCAGGAACAGCGCGACGACGCTTTCCCGTTCCGTGCGCGGCGAGCCGAGCGGCGGCAGCGGCGCGGGGGAGCCCGGGCTCATCGGCGGGCCCGCGACCGGCGGAGGCGGCCCGGCGGGCGCCGGCGGCGGTACCGGGGGTGCCGGGGGCAGCGGGAACGGCGGCAGCAGCGGCGACACCGCGTGCGGCCACGCCGAGGGGCTGCCCGAGGGCGGCGTCGGCGCCTCTTCGAACGCGCCGGAGTCCGTCAAGCCGTAACCGGGCAGCCGGATCGGCCCCGTGTCCAGATCGGCCTCGACCGGCTCGGAGCCCGCCTCGGAAGGCTCGGTCACACCCATCCTCCGGCTCGGTCGGTGCCCACGGGCACAGAACTCTTCGACGCGGCCGCGGCGCTGCCGGTCCCCCTTGATACCGCACCCCGCCACGGCCGGGTGAACCGAGGTCAGCTCAACGCGGCGACCACCCGGGACGGGCTCGGGCGACCGAGCTGTCCCGCCATCCACGTGCTGGTCGCCACCAGGGCGGCCAGGTCGACGCCGTGGTCGACGCCGAGCCCGTCCAGCAGCCACACGAGATCCTCGGTGGCGAGGTTGCCCGTGGCCGACTCGGCGTACGGGCAGCCACCGAGGCCGCCCGCCGACGAATCCACAGTAGACACTCCACATCGGAGCGCCGCCAGGGTGTTGGCCAGAGCCTGACCGTAGGTGTCGTGGAAGTGCACGGCCAAAGTACCGACATCGCCGAAGAGCCCGATCAGGGTCTCGACCTGCCCGGCCGTCGCGACGCCGATGGTGTCGCCGAGCGAGAGCTGCGTGCAGCCCAGTTCGAGCAACCGGCGGCCCGCGTCGGCGACCTGCTTCGCCGGCACGACGCCTTCCCACGGGTCACCGAAGCACATCGAGAGATAGCCACGGACGTCCAGGCCCGCCTCGCGAGCCCGCGTGACGACCGGCTCGAACATCGCGAACTGCTCGTCCAGCGACGAGTTGAGGTTCTTGCGCGCGAACGTCTCCGTCGCGCTCGCGAAGATCGCGATGTGCTCGACGCCGGCTTCGAGCGCGCGGTCCAGCCCGCGCTCGTTCGGCACCAGCACCGGGTAGCGGACGCCGTCGCGGCGGTCCAGCCCGGCCAGCAGCTGCTCGGCGTCGGCCAGCTGCGGCACCCACTTCGGGTGCACGAAGCTGGTCGCCTCCAGCGTTGTCAGGCCCGCCGCAGCGAGCCGGTCGAGGAACTCCAGCTTGACCTCGACCGGGACGATCGTCTTCTCGTTCTGCAGGCCGTCCCGCGGGCCGACCTCCCAGATCGTGACCCGCTCCGGTAACTCACCCGTGGCGGGGACCCGTTCCGGCAGGCCCAGTTCGCGCGTGCCCATCAGCGTCGTCGGTCGCCGCGCGGTTGCGGCGGCAACGGCTCGGTCTGCTGGGGCGCCGGCGCGTGGTAGTCGTCGTTCGGGTTGTCGTTGACCTCGCGGTAGATCACCGTGTGCACCCGCTCGACGTGCGGGATGTCCTCGAACCGCAGCGGCTCGTGCGACGCCGACTCGATGATCAGCGTGCCGCAGCCGAAGACCCGGTCGAGCAGGCCGTGCTCGAACTGGACGCTGTTGATGCGGCTCATCGGGATGTCGATGCCGGTGCGCTTCAGCACACCCTCGCGGGCGATCAGGCGATCGGTCGTCACGATGAAGTGGGTGGTGCGCCAGCGCACGAACGGCGTGAGGAACAGCCACACGACCAGCACGAGAGCGACCACCCCGATGGCGATCAGCCCGACCGTGTTCCACGGCGAGCCGGCGTCCCTCGCGAGGATCGCGAGCCAGGTGCCCGCGCCCAGGGTGACCAGCAGCGCGAGCGTCGGGAAGATCAGCATCTTGAAGTGCGGGTGACTGTGCACCACGACGTGCTCTTGCTCGCTGAGCAAATCGTCCGGATAAGCCACGGCGGACGCTCCCAAGGTCGGTGCGGCGGTGTCGTCCCACCGTACCGGCGAGACGCCTGGCCGGTACGTGCAACGCCCCAAACTTTCAGGCCGGGCGGACGTGCACCACGTCACCCGCGAACACGGTGTGCCGCTGACCGCCCGCCATGTCGACCTGGAGCTGCCCGGAGGCGTCGATGTCGGCGGCCCGGCCGACGAGGGACGTGCCGTCCGGCAGCTGCACCTCGACGTCCTGGCCGAGGGTCGCGCAGTGGGCGCGGTAGTCGCCGAGCAGGCCGGCTTCGGTGAGGTCGCCGGCCGCGTAGCGCCAGCGCCGTTCGAGGTCGTCGAACTCCGACAGCAGCGCGATGGCGACGTCGGTGCGGTCGGTGGTCGTGGCGCCGTGCTCGGCGAGCGACGTCGCGGGCAGCCCGCCGGGCCCCGGCCGGACGTCGCCGAGCGGCAGGACGTTGAGCCCGATGCCGAGCACGATCGAGGGGTCGGTGCCGCCTGTGCCGCCCACGGCCTCCGCGAGGATGCCGGCGCACTTCGCGCCGCCGATGAGGACGTCGTTCGGCCACTTCAGCACGGCGTCGACACCCAGACCGGCGGCGGCCGCGCGGACGGCGAGCCCGGCGACGACGGACAGTGACCCGAGGGCCGCGAACGACACGCCGGACGGCCGCAGCGCGACGCTCAGGTACAGCCCCGCGCCCTTCGGCGAACTCCACGATCGCGCGCGCCGGCCGACCCCCGCGGTCTGCGTCTCGGCCAGCAGCACGGTCCGGTCCGCGGCGCCGTCGTCGACGGCTTTGCGCAGGTCGGCGTTGGTGGACCCGGTCGTGTCGACGACGTCGATCTTCGCGTAGCGGTCCTTGAGCGCCGCGCTCAAGCGGGCGGCGTCGATCTCAGGCATGTGCCCACCATATGGGAGTCCCCCTAACGTGCAAGCCGCTCGCTCGTTCACACAGAGGTGCGCTCTTCTAAGTTGGACCCCGTGACGACCAAGCCGACCTCCTGGGCTCGTGGTGCGGTCCTGCGCGGCCTCGTCGCGCTCCCGCTCGTCGCCGGGCTGGTCACGGCGGGCTGGCTGCTGGCGGACCGCACCCCGGAGCCCGCACCGGCCCCCGCGCCGCTGCCGGTGGCCGACGGCGCGGCTTCGGGTCCTTCGGTGCTCGAAGTGAGCGCGCCGGTGAAGGCCCGGGAGCCGGGTCAGGGCGCGTCCGGCGCGGGCGGCAAATCCCCGCTGCAGCAGTGGGCCGACCAGCTGGCCGGGCCCCTCGACATCCCCGCGCCCGCGCTCATCGGCTACGCGAACGGCGAGCTGGCGCTGCGGCAGGAAGACCCGTCGTGCCACCTCTCGTGGGTCACGCTCGCCGGCGTGGGCTCGGCCGCGTCGAACCACGGTCGCGGCGGCGAGAACCTGCTCGGGCTGTCGGCGGCGCAGGCCAGGAAGTACGGCGCGACCCCGGATTCGTCGTCGGTCGCGGCCGGCCGCGCGCTCTGCGCGGGCGGCACCGACCTCGGCGCCGGCCCGGGCTGGTGGAAGGCCATCGCGACCTACCACCCGGGCAGCGAGAGCGAGCTGTTCCGCCAGCGCGTGCTCGGCACGGCCCAGCTGTACGCGACGCTCTCGCTCGACCCGTCCCGCGCGGATACCCCGTCGGTCCGGGCGGCCCGGTTCGCCCTCGGCCAGCTCGGCCTCCCGTACGTCTGGGGCGGCAACGGCCCGGACGCGGGCGCGGCCGGCTTCGACTGCTCCGGCCTGACGAAGGCGTCGTACGACAGCGCGGGCGTGGCCCTGCCGCGGACGGCCGACAGCCAGTTCCGGTCGATCCCGGCGGTCCCGCCTTCGCAGGAGCCGCGACTGGGCGATCTGGTGTTCTACGGCAGCCCGGCGACCCGGATCCACCACGTCGGGCTGTACCTCGGCAACGGCCTGATGATCAACGCGCCGACCGAAGGCCAGGCGATCCAGATCCACACGTACCACTCGAAGGGCGACGACTACGCGGGCGCGGGCCGCCCCGCCTGAGTCACGGCTTCTGCTCGATCGTCTCCGGCTTGTAAGCGAACACCGCGCCGCCGGTGGCGAAGACGTGCCAGTCCTCGCAGATCCGGTCGGTCCGGGTCTCCGCACCGCGCGGCCACCAGTCGGCGGTCAGCGTCGCCGCCGTCTTCGTCGGCGCGCCCAGCACGCAGGTGGCCGGCAATGCCGCCGTCGTGAACTTCAGGAGCCGCTCGGAACCGGTCGTCCGGATGACCTCGGTGACGGCCTTCGCCTGGTCCGGCACCCAGCCCGGCAGCCGCGCGTCCTGGTTCTTCTTGCCTTCCGCGCCACTCTCGTAGCCGACGGTCTTGACGTGCCCGTTCGCGTTCTCGTCGAGGCCTTCCTTCAGACCGCACCCGGTCAGGGTGACCACCAGTGCCGCGCCGACGCCGATCATCTTCGTGCTCGTGTTCATGGGACGAGCTTCGCGGGCCGCCGGCCTCGTCACATCGGTCGTCCGGTCGCGGACGAATGGCCATCCGGCCGATATCGCCGGCCGGTTTTTGTCGGTGGTCGCCGCTAGCGTCGGCGGCGTGTACGAAGTCGACTTCGTCGAGTTCCCGTCCACGTCGTCCGCGGCGTCGGGCCGGTTCTTCGAGCGCGCGTTCGGGTGGGCGGTCACGCCGTACGGCCCGGAGTACGCGGACGTCCGGGCCGCCGGGATCACCTTCGGGTTCCAGGCGGACGCGGCCGCGCAAGCCCCCGCGCCCCTGGTCACGATCCGCACGGACGACCTCGCGGCCGCCCGCACGGCCGTCGAGGAAGCCGGCGGGGTGGTGACGGTCGAACCGTTCGGTTTCCCCGGCGGGCGGCGGTTCCACTTCCGCGAGCCGGGCGGGAGCGAGCTGGCCCTCTGGTGCCCGGAATGACCGTCCTACCCGGACACGGCGGCGACCTCCGGGTGCTCGAGGTAGCCGGCGACCCCGCCGCCGTAGTACGTCGCCGGGTCGCCGGCGGCGAGTTCGCGGCCGAGCGCGAACCGCGTCACCAGGTCCGGGTTGGCGACGAAGTGGCGTGCGTACGAGACGGCGTCGGCGATCCCGGCCTCGACCACGGCGTTCCCCGAGTCCCGGTCGAATCCGTTGTTGACGATCACCGCGCCGTCGAACAGCCGCCGATAGCGGGCGAAGGCGGCGAAGTCCGGGCCGGTGTCCGGGCCGGTGTCCGGGCCTCGCAGGTGCAGGTAGGCGAGCCGGTCCAGGTCGCGGACCAGCTCGTCGAGGTCGGCCCGGAGTGCGTCGTCCACAGTGAACAGCCCGCCGGTCCAGTACGGCGCGAGCCGCACACCCACGGCGATCCCGGTCCCGGCCACGGCGTCGACCACGTCGAGGACCAGTTTCCGCCGGGCCCGCGCCGAACCGCCGTACGCGTCGCGGCGCCGGTTCAGCCGCGGGTGCAGGAACTGCGCGAGCAGGTAGACGCCGTGCGCGGCGACCTCGACCCCGTCGAACCCGGCGCGCCGGGCGTTCCCGGCCGCCGTCCGGTAGTCCTCGACGGTCCGCCGGATCTCGCCGGCGCTCATCTCCCTGGGCGTCACCGTGGGCCGCCGTCCGGTGGCCGTGTGGACGTACTCCTGCGGATCGACCGCGGACGGCCCCGCGGGCCGCGTGCCGAGGAGCTCCGCGTGCGACACGGCGCCGGTGTGCCACAGCTGCAGCACGATCCGCCCGCCGAGCGCGTGCACGACGTCGGTGACCCGCCGCCACCCGGCGACCTGCTCGTCGGTGTGCACGCCGGGGACGTTCGGGAAGCCGACGGCCCGTTCGCTCACCCAGGTCCCCTCGGTGATGACGAGCCCGGCGCCCGCTCGTCGCGCGTAGTACTCGGCCTGCAGGTCGGTGGGCACGCAGCCGCGGGCGCGGGTCGTCGGCGCCAGCACCACGCGGTTCGGCAGGCGCCAGCCGCCCAGGTCTGCGGGGGTCAGCAAGCTCATCGGTCACCTCGGGTCGCGGGGATTCGTCAGGATGGCGACGGCTGACGCGCGCGAAAGGTGACCGATGGACGAACTGGCGGAGCGGTTCGAGGCCGAGCGCGGCCGGCTGCGCGGGCTAGCCGGCCGGATGCTGGGCTCGGCGGCCGAGGCGGACGACGCCGTCCAGGAGGCGTGGCTGCGGCTGAGCCGCGCGGACGGCGTCGACAACGTCGCGGCCTGGCTGACCACGGTCGTCGCCCGCGTCTGCCTCGACGTCCTGCGGTCGCGGAAGGCGCGCCGGGAAGACCCCGCCGACCTCCTGCCCGAGCCGATCGCGGACGCCGACCCGGCGGGCGAGGTGGAGCTGGCCGACTCGGTCGGCCGCGCGCTGCTCGTCGTGCTGGACGCGCTCGGCCCGGCCGAGCGGGTCGCGTTCGTGCTGCACGACCTGTTCGCGGTGCCGTTCGACCGGATCGCACCGGTGCTGGATCGCACGCCGGTGGCGGCCAAGAAGCTCGCGAGCCGCGCGCGGCAACGAGTCCGCGGCACGTCTCCCCTGCCCGACGCCGACCTCACCCGCCACCGCCGGGTCGTCGACGCGTTCTTGGCAGCCGCCCGCGGCGGCGACCTCGACGAGCTGCTCACGGTGCTGGCCCCGGACGTCATCCGCCGCGCCGACGCGGCCGCGTTGCCGGTGGGCGCGGCGCTGGAAGTCCGCGGCGCCCGGGCGGTGGCCGAGGAGACGCAGGTGTTCGGAAAGCGGGCGCACTTCGCGGAACCGGCCCTGATCAACGGCGCTGTCGGCGTAGTCGTGGCCCCACGCGGCCGGCTGCGGCTCGCCTTGGTGGTGGCGATCGAGGGCGAGCAAGTGGCCGGCTACGACGTGATCGCCGACCCGGCACGGCTGGCGGCTCTGCGGATCACCTGTCCGTGGTCTTGACGTCTTCCCGGTGTTCGCGCGACCATGAACGTGTGTTCATGAACGTATGTTCATAACGAAGGGACGGGCGATGACCGAGGTCGTCAACACGGCGCAGGCAGAAGCATGGAACGGCTACGAGGGAGAGCACTGGGCGTCCCACGCCGACCGCTACGACGGCGTGAACGGCGGCTTCAACGCTTCCGTCCTGGACTTGGTAACCCGATCGGACCGAGTACTGGACATCGGCTGCGGCAACGGCCAGCTGACCCGCCTGGCGGCGGCCCGAGCCGCGTCCGCAACGGGCGTCGACTTGTCCGGCCCCATGCTCACGACAGCACGCGCGCGCTCGTCGTCGCTGACGAACATCACCTTCGAGCAGGGTGACGCCCAGATCCACCCCTTCCCGGAGGGCGCATTCGACCTGGCGACAAGCCGTTTCGGCGTGATGTTCTTCGCCGACCCGGTGGCGGCGTTCACGAACATCCACCGAGCGTTGCGCCCAGGAGGCCGCCTGGCGTTCCTGTGCATGACAGCGCTGGCGAACACCGACCTCGGCCGCGTGTTCGGCGCGATGGCGCCATACCTCCCCCAGCCGACCGGCCCGGACGGCAGCGGCCCGACGTCATTCGCGGACCCGTCCCACACCCGGGCGGTCCTGACGGAGGCGGGCTTCGAGGAGGTGGAGTCCACCCACGTCGAAGCGGACCAGATCTGGGGCCGGGACATCCCGGACGCAACAGCCTTCATCACGGACTGGGGCCCGGTCCGCCACCACCTGAGCCAGGTGGACCCGGACACAGCAGCCCAGGCAAGGAGAGCACTCACCGAAGCGCTGAAACCGTTCGCCGGGCCAGACGCGGTCAAACTCCGAGGCCAAGCCTGGCTCGTGACCGCAAGAAGGCCCTGACCCAACCCGGCCCACGCGACCACCCCGACCCGCGCTTCCCACCGCAGCCGCACCACAGCACATCGGCGCTTTCTCCACCGCGGCAGCCCAAATCCCGTCCATCCGACCATCCCGAGCGACGTCCCATCGCGGCCGCACCTACCGCGCATCGCGCACTTTCCTCCGCCGCGGTCGCCCGACCCACTCTCGCTCACACGACCACCTCCACCACGTCCAAGCCTCACTTCCCGCCACAGCCACACCCACGGGGGCATCGCGCGCATTCCTCCACAGCAGGCGCCCAGATCCCGTCCATCCGGCCATCCCGAGCCACTCCCCACCGCGCGTCCGCCCCTTCCCTCACGCAACCGCGCGCCCTCCAACCACCGCTCAACCCCAGATCCCAATCACCATCCGCACCGAAGCGCCTTCCCCGTCGCGGCCATCCCCGCGCGCCCTCCCACCACGCCCGCCCAACCCCAACCACCCGCCCCGGCTCGGCACCGAAAGGAACCCCCGCCCATGCCCCTACGATGGCGGTGATGTCACCGAGGAAAGCCGCGGCTCAGCGGGATGGGCAGTCGCTCCACGACCTGCTGATCGAGACCGCCGAGAAGATGATCGCCACGCACGGCACGACCGGCCTCACCGTGCGCGCGATCGCTCGCCAGGCCGGCGTCGCCGACGGCGTGCTCTACAACCACTTCTCCGACAAGGAGGAGCTGCTGGCCAGGGCCCTCCTGGAGCACGTCCAGCGCACCGAGGCGGACCTCGGCGAACTACCGGTGGCCGGCGAAGGCACTCTCGACGGCAACCTCCGCCGGCACCTGGAGTTCGGCGTCGCCCTGCACCGGGCGATCGTCCCGGCGTTCCGCGGTCTGGCCGGCCGTCCGTCGGTGCTGGAGCGGTTCGCGGAGATCAGCGAGCGCTCCGGTTACTGGCGAGATCGTCTGGTGGCCTACCTGCGTGAGGAGCGCGCCCTCGGCAGGCTGGCGCCGGAGTCCGAAGTGGACGCCGCGGCGGCCGTGCTGGTCGGCTTCTGCCACGAGTCGGTCCTGGGTGCGGTCTTCCCGCACACCGGCCCCCTCGACCCGCCCTCGCTGGAGGCCGTGGTCAAGACCGTCCTGCACGGCATCGCGCCTTAGTCACCGCAGCACGACCTCGACCGGGACCTGCCCCGGCGGGGTGACCGAACGGATCACCGGCGGCACCCGGACGTCGTCGGCTTCGTGCACCACCCGGAGCTGGTCGATGTCCGGGTCGGCCATCAGTTCGGCCAGTTCGTCGGCGCGGGCCAGGTCGGCCGGGGCGAGTTCGGCGGCGTCGTTGTCGATCACGCCCCAGATGTCCCACAGGATCATCTCGTGCTTGTTCAGCGCGGCGAGGTCGAGCACGAGGTTGTGCCGCGCGTACGGGAGGCCCCGCAGGAACGGCACGTCCAGGTCCGGCGAAACGACCACCCGGGCCGGGTCGACGTCGCCGGCGCGGGCGGCGGTCCACGCGTCCGCGCCGACCAGGAAGCGGTCGCGGGGGACGTCGAGGAGGTCGAGGGCCGAGCCGTCGACAGGGTCGCGGAAACCGGCGGGCATCTGCGGCTCCACCAGCCGCCAGGCGCCGTCGAGCCAGACCTCGGCGACGACGTGATCCAGGTACCAGCCGGGCACCAGGTAGCTCGCGAACCCGACGCGGGTGCGCGCCGGGATGCCGTGGTGGCGGGCCATCGAGACGAACAGGAGGGTGAAGTCGCGACAGCAGCCGACGATCCGGTGCAGCGGCCCGCGCGGGCCGCCGGGCGGCGTCGGGTCGAGTTCGCGCAGGCGGGCGAACATGTCCTCGGCGTAGCGCAGGTTGATCTCTTCGCCACGCGAAGCGGGGAAGCCGTGCTGCGTGATGTCGCCCTGGGCCCAGTAGTGGAAGACCAGCTGAGAGGAGGCTTCACGCAGAACCGCTACATCACGCGGGGTTCCGTCGAGCCAGCCCGCCTGCGGGCCCGGGTCGGTGAACCGACTGTGGCTGACGTAGAACTCGTCGCTGACGGACATGGCGGCCACGCTAGCCGGATTCACCCGGCCTGCGCTGCCAGTTCACCGCGGAACGTGCCACGGTAAGCGCTCGGTGAGACGCCGAGCGCCGCCTGGAAGTGCTGGCGCAAGGACGCCGCCGTGCCGAAGCCGGCTTCGGTGGCGACGCGGTCGACCGGCAGGTCGGACTCCTCCAGGAGCTGGCGGGCGCGTTCGACCCGTTGCTGCGTAAGCCATTGCAGCGCCGAAATGCCGACCTCTTCGCGGAACCGGCGGGTGAACGTGCGGGTGCTCATGGCCTCGCGGGCGGCGAGCTCGCGCAGCGTCAGCGGCCGGTGCAGGTTCTCCAGCGCCCACGCGCGGGCGACCTTGGTGGACGACGTCCGGGGCTCGGGCACCGGCCGCCGGACGAACTGGGCCTGGCCGCCTTCGCGGTGCGGAGAGACGACCGTGCCGCGGGCGACGTCGTTGGCGACGGCCGTGCCGTGGTCGCGGCGGATCATGTGCAGCACCAGGTCGATCCCGGAGGCGACGCCGGCGGACGTCAGCACGGTGCCGTCGTCGGTGTAGAGCACGCCGGGGTCGACCTCGACCTCGGGGAACCGGGCCTGGAGCTCCTCGGCGGAGCGCCAGTGCGTGGTGGCCGGGCGGCCGTCGAGCAGACCGGCCGCGGCGAGCACGAACGCGCCCGTGCAGATCGACGCGATCCGCGCGCCCGCCGGGATCAGGTCCAGCGCGGCCTTGAGCGGCGGCGTCAGCACCCGCGCCATCGGCTCGTACTCGGCCAGGGACGCCGGGACGATCACCGTGTCGGCCTCGGCGATGACCTCCGGCCCGCGGTCGACGGGGATGCTGAAATCGGCGTCAGTGCGGATCGGTCCCGGCTCGAGGGTGCAGGTCACGACCTCGTACAGGGGCTCGCCCGACGCCGAGCGAGCCTGCCCGAACAGGCGGTGGACGATGCCGAGTTCCATCACGAGCATGCCGTGCCGGACCAGCACGGCCACGTGGTGACGGTCGGGGTGCACGAATTCGGCCATGGCTCGATTCTTGCACAGGTTGGCCATCGGGCCACTCGATCGCGGCCGCGGGCGGCGTGATGATCGAGGTCATGAACGTCTTGTGGGTATTCGCGCACCCCGAGCCGCGCTCGCTGAGCGGGGTCCTCCGCGACGACGGCCTCCGGACGCTGCGGGCGCTCGGTCACGACGTCCGGGAGTCGGATCTGTACGCGATGAAGTGGAACCCGGTCGTCGACGCCGCCGACTTCGGCACCGCGGCCGGCGGCGATCGGCTGATCGTCGGAGCGACGTCCGCCCGCGCGTACGCCGGCGGCGAGCTGAGCGCGGACATCGTGGCCGAGCACGAAAAGCTGGCATGGGCGGACGCGGTCGTCGTCCAGTTCCCGCTGTGGTGGTACGGCCTGCCGGCGATCCTCAAGGGCTGGTTCGACCGGGTGTTCGTGAAGGGCTTCGGCTACGGCGTCCGCGCCGAGGACGGCCGCACCCTCCGCTACGGCGAAGGCAAACTGGCGGGCAAACGCGCGATGGTGATCCTGAGCGCGGGCGCCCGCGAACCCGCCCTCGGCCCGCGCGGGATCAACGGTCCCCTGAACGACGTCCTGTTCCCACTGCACCACGGGACGCTGTTCTACGCGGGCATGTCGGTACTGCCCCCGGTCGCGGTGTACGGCGCGGATCGTGTGTCGCCGGAGCACTTCGCGGAGGCGCAGGACCTGCTGCGCACACGCCTGAGCACCCTCGAGACAGCAGAACCACTGCCGTTCCGCACCCAAAACGGCGGCGACTACGACGACGACCTCGTCCTCCGCCCCGACCAAGCACCCGGTGCCACCGGCCTAGCCATCCACCTCGGCTACGTGCCATGAGGGGCACCCTCACGGCACGTAGTCCGTGAGGGTGGGCCCTTCCCCGCCGTGACGAGGCCTTCGAGCCGGCTACAGCCGTGAGGGGCACCCTCAGGGCACCTTCCCGCCGCGACGGGGCCTTCAAAGCCGACTAAGGCCGTGAGGGGGCACCCTCACGGCACGCAAGATCGTGAAGGGGCACCCCCACAACACCCAAGATCGTGAAGGGGCACCCCCACAACACCCAAGTCCGTGAAGGGCACCCCACAGCGCCCAAGGTCGTGAGGGGCACCCTCACAGCACCCAAGGTCGTGAGAGGCACCCCCCAACACCCAAGTCCGTGAAGGGCACCCCCACAGCGTCAAAGTCCACGAAGGTGCCCCTCACCGCAACTACGCGGGCAGGGTCAGGCGCTGCCCCAGGCCGCCGTCCACCGGGAGGTCCGCGCCCGTTGTGAAGGTCGCGTCGAACGCCAAGAACAGCACCGCCGCCGCCACCTCCTCCGGCGTCGCGTGGCGCTTCAACGGCGTCACCTCGTCACCGGTTGCCTTGAATGCCGCCAAAACGGAGGCAGGCACGCCCGTCACGCCCATCGTCGGCGTATCCGTGTAACCCGGGCTCACCACGTTCACCCGGATTCCGCGCGGCGCCAACTCGGCCGCGTATGTCCGGGCGAACGATCGCACGGCCGCCTTGGCCGCGGAGTACGGGCCCATTCCCGCTATCCCCGCCTCCGCCGCGACCGATGTCGTGAACACGAACGAACCTCCGCGCCGCACCAGCCCCGCCAACCGCTGGGCCGTGAAGTACGCGCCCTTCGTGTTGACGTCGAACGTGCGGTCGTAGACCTCGGGTGTCGCCGTTTCGTACGGTGTCAGCGTCGCGTAACCGACGTTGACGAACACCAGGTCCAGCTCGCCGAGCGTCTCCGCGGCGACCGTGCCCAGGGTGTCGATGTCGGCCAACCTGGCCGCGTCCGACGAGAGCAGGTGCGCCTTTCCCGGCAGCTTTCCGTGCAACGACGAGACGTCGCGGCCCGTCAGCAGGACTTCCGCGCCGCCGGCCAGCAGGGCGCGGACCACCGCCAGGCCCATTCCGTGCGTGCCGCCCGTGACGACGGCCTTCTTTCCCGGGTACTTCACCGGATCTCCTCGATGACACTGGCGATCGCGTGCGCGCCGTGGCCCGCGTCGACCGCGCGGGTGAACAGGTCCGCGAGCGGCGCCGGGACGTCCGTGCCGATGCCTTGCGCCCGGCTCGTCTCGACCAGCAACTTCAGCCCGGCCGCGTTGATGTCCAGGGCCGAGACGTCCGTGGTGTATTCGCCGCTCGCCACCTGCGCGCCGATGCCGGGCAGGAAACCGCCGACCGCCGAGAGCCACGACAGCGCCATCGGCGTGAACCGCTCCGGCGTGACGCCCTCGGTGCCGACCAGCGCGAGAGCGTGCAGGTAGCCGCTCATCGTCGACCACATGATGCCCAGCAGCGCCAGGTCGTACAAGGCCGCGAGGCCGGCGTCCTCGCCGAGGAACACCGGCTCCCCCAGCACTTCCAGCACATCGCGTTGCGCCTCGAACGCCGTCGGAGATCCGCCGTAGAGGATCCGGGCGCCCGGCGTGCCGATGCCCTGCGGGACGGCCATGATCACGCCGTCCACGTAGTCGATGCCCCGTGAGGCCGCCCACTTCGCGACGCCACGGGCCTGCTCCGGTGTGCCGGACGTCAGATTCACCAGCACAGCCGGAGTCACGGCGTCCAGCACCGGCTGTTGGGTGTCGTATGTGGACAGACAGCTGAGCACGACGTCGGCCGTGGCGACTTCGGCCGGTGTGGCCGCGAGCCGGGCGCCGCGGTCGAGCAGCGGGCCGGCTTTGAGCGGCGATCGGTTCCACACCACGACGTCGTGGCCCGCCCCCAGGAGCGCTCCGGCGAGGGCGGCACCCATCCGCCCCAGGCCGAGCACGCCCACCTTCTTGTTTTCTCTCGTTGAAGCCATGGACGTCATGCTGCTGAAGCGCTTTACACTGGACAAGTACCTACTAAATAGTCAGGTACCCACCAAAACGTAAGGATCCTGCATGCTGACCCGAAGCTACCGGTGCGGGCTGGACGCCGCGATCGACGTCGTCGGCGGCCGCTGGAAGGCCCTGATCCTGTGGGCGCTGCACGCCGAGCCGCTGCGGTTCGGCGAACTGCGGCGGAAGGTCACGGGGATCAGCGAGAAGATGCTGATCCAGGCGCTGCGGGAGCTGGAGGCGGACGAAGTCGTGCACCGCGAGGTGTTCCACGAGATCCCGCCGAAGGTCGAATACTCGCTGACCGGCCTGGGTCAGCGGCTGAACACCGCACTGTTGCCGCTGGGTGACTGGGGTGAGGAGAACATGGCCGGCATCGCGCAGCGCCGGGGCGTCACGCCGGCACCTTCGCATACTTCTTGAGCGTGATCGCGTTGCCGGCCTTGAGCGGCAGCTGCTCGATCACCTTGCGCCACGGCAGGTGCGGCAGCAGCCGCAGGTTGAGGTTGCGCATCCGGATCCACGCGCGGGTCGGCGGCACGAACCACTTCCCGTTGCCCTCCCCCAGTTTCTGGCACACGGCGACGAACTCGCGCATCTCCTCGTGGTAGGAGCCGAACGCCGTCACGTGGTCGCCGCCGGCCGCCGCGAGCTCGCCCGCCAGCACGTACGCGCCGACGATCGCCAGGCTCGTCCCCATGCCCGAGAGCGGCGCGGCGCAGTACGCGGCGTCGCCGACCAGCGCGACGCGGCCGTTCGCGTACGTGTCGAGCTTGATCTGGCTCGCCGAGTCGAAGTAGAAGTCCGGCGCCTCGCGCATCTGTTTGAGCAGCGTCGAGGTCTCCCAGCCGGTGCCCGCGAAGGCTTCCTCGACGATCCCGCGCTGCTGCTCGATGTCGCGGTGGTCGTACGCGAGAGGCTCGGAACCGAACCAGAACAAGGCTTTCGCTTCCGCGTTGTCGCGGGCGCTGTAGACGCCGATCGTGCGGTTCGGCTCGTTGTAGAACCGGCCGACGTGGTCGAGCCCGAGGTGGTTCGGCACCGTGAAGATCGAGACGTAGTAACCGAGGTCGCGGCGATACCGGGACTCGTCGCCGAAGACGAGTGAGCGCACGTTCGAGTGCAGCCCGTCGGCCCCCACGACCAGGTCGAACTCGCGCGGCGCGCCGTGTTCGAAGGTGACCGTGACGCCCGCGCCGTGCTCGGTGACGCCGGTGATCGAGTCGCCGAAGACGTACTCGACGTCGTCCTTCGTGGCGTCGTAAAGGATGCGCGAGAGGTCGCCGCGCAGGATCTCCAGCTCGCCGCTCTGGAACGTCGGTGGCGTGACGACCAGCGTCCGGTCATCGGCGTCCACATAGGACACTTCACCCATGTTGGTAGCCGCAGCTTCGACCTGGCCGAGCAGGCCCATCCGGTCGAGGACGCGCAGGGACGCGCCGCGGAAGTCGACGGCGTAGCCGCCTTCGCGGAGCCGAGGGGCGCGCTCGACCACTGTCGGGGTGAAGCCGTGGCGGCGGAGCCAGAAGGCCAGGGCGGGGCCGGCGACGCTGGCGCCGGAGATGAGGACTCGTCTGTTCTGCATGCCGAGAACGGTAACCCTGATTTGGGCGATCGCGCAAGGCGTTCGCCTAAGACGCTCGTGCTAACCTTTGGGACATGGGCAACAAGGAAGCATTGCTGGCGGGTGCGAAGCGCTGTCTCAACGAAAAGGGCTACGCCCGCACGACCGTGCGAGACCTGGCCTCGGCGGCGAACGTCAGCATGGCCGCGATCGGCTACCACTTCGGCTCACGGGAGGCGCTGCTCAACACCGCACTGATCGAGGCGAACGAGGAGTGGGGCGAGACGCTGGCGAAGACCCTGCAGGTCGAGACGCCGCCGGACGCGTCGCCGGCCGAGCGCTTCGAGCTGATCTGGCAGCGGGTGATCGAGTCGTTCCCCGCGCACCGGCGGATGTGGGCGATGACGTTCGAGGCCTGGTCGCAGCCGGATCTCGACCCGGACGTCCGCGCGCAGCTGGCGAAGGCGCTCGAACTGGCCCGCTTCGGGCTGGCGAACCTCTTCCAGGGCCTCGACGACGGCAGCGCCGAGGCCCGGGCCGTCGGCACCGTGCACCAAGCCCTGCTTTCGGGCGTGGTGCTGCAGTGGCTCGCCGACCCGGACCACGCGCCCTCGGGCGCCGACCTGATCCACGGCCTGCGCCTGCTCGCGACGGACGTATTGACTTAGGCGGTGACGAGGTCCGCGCCGGTGAAGAAGGTCGACGCAGCGGTCATGGCCGAGCCGTCGAGCAGGACGTCGCCCGGGCGGCTGCCGTTGCCCAGCAGGACGCCGCCCCAGTTCATGCCCAGGTACTCCGCGCACAGTTCGAGGGTGCCGATCAGTGGCTGGGCCTCGCGCGCGGTCTCGCTCAGGACGCTCACGCCCCACAGCGACTTGCCGGCCATCCGCGGCTTGAACTCGACCGGCAGGCGCATCCAGCCGGACCAGTAGTCCAGGTACAGCTTCACGCTCGCCGCGACCGAGTACCAGTACACCGGCGACACGATCACGATGTCCGTCGCGGCGAACGTCGCGTCCATCAGCAGCTGCTCGTTCCCACCCGGCGAAGGGTGCTCTCCGGCACCGTGACGCCGGTCTTCGAACGGCGCCAGCGGCACCTCGGGCAGCCGGATCCAGCGCTGGTCCGCCTCGCGCGGCAGTTCCCTCGCGGCCCGCCGGGCCAGCATCTCCGTGTTGCCCCCGGCCCGCGCGGCGCCGACCAGGAACAGGAAGCTGCGGTCACTCATGATCAAGTCCCTCCAGTTACTTGCATGTACATATAAAGAGTGTCCCTGCAGGTATCCTGAAGTCAAGAGGAGGTCGCGAGATGACCGTCGACGAACAGGCCTGGGGCCGCGTGCTCGTGCTGCACGCCCGCATCGAGCAGGAGCTGGGCAAGGCGCTGCACCGCCGCCACGGGCTCGGCCTGTCCGAGTACCGCGCGCTCGGCAAGCTGGCCGCGAACCCCAAGGGCGAACTGCGGATGCAGGAGCTCGCCGAGGCGATCGGGCTCAACCAGAGCTCGGTCAGCCGGATGTGCGCGCGACTCGAGGACGCCGGCCTGACCGTCCGCGACCTGTGCGAAGACGACCGCCGCGGCGTCTACTCCGTGATCACCGAAGCCGGGCGCAAGCGCTACGCCGAGACCGAGCCGACCTACGGCGACGTCCTGCGCACCGCGCTCGACAAGGCCGCGAGCGACCCGGAACTGGCCACCGCGGTCTCGGCCGTCCGCAGCTCTTGACCCTCATATTCCACGGTGGTTATATAACGGCACAGGCAACCTGACGGGAGGACGCCGTGTCCGGACGCGCGAAGCTGCAGACCGTCGACGAACGCCCCGCGCTCAGGCTCGAACGCCGCCTGAAGCACGCGCCGGAGAAGGTCTGGCACGCCCTCACCGACCCGGCCGAGCTGGCGCACTGGTTCCCGGCCGCGGTCGACGTCGACCTGCGGGCCGGCGGCGCGATCCGGTTCACCTTCCCCGGCGCGGACGACTCCACCACCGGGCAGGTGCTCACCGCCGACCCGCCACGCGAGTTCACCTTCGTCTGGAACGACGACACCCTGCGCTGGCTGCTCTCCCCGGACGGCGACGGGTGCCTGCTGGAGTTCACGCACACCTTCGGCCGCGGCGACCCGGCGATCGCGCGGCTCGCCGCGGGCCGCACCGCCACCGGCTGGGACGTCTGCCTCGACACCCTCGACGCCCGCCTCGCCGGGGAGACGCACGAGCCGCCGGAGAACTGGCACGCGCCGATGGCGTCCTATGTGGACGAATTCGGCCTCGGTGACGGCGAAGTCCTCGAAGACGGCACCATCCGCTTCCGCCGCGACCTCGTCTGGAAGCCCGCCGGCGAAGTCCGCGCACTGCTGCCGGACGAACCCGGCTGGCACGTCGTCCACGATCCCCTCGAAGGCACCCGCGTCGAGTTCACCGAGGCCCGCGAAGACGACGTCGCCGCGCAGCTGGCCCGGCGGCACGAGCAGCTCGACCGGCTGTTCGCCGCCGCCCACGGCGTCGACCTGCCGGACTGGCCGGCCGGCCGCGCCGAGGCCATGCGCAAGCACTACGCGGAGCGTCCGACCCAGGGTTGACGCGCGGCGCGGACGTCCGCATTACCTTCGGTGCATGCGAATCCGCGTGGTGCTCGACGTGCTGACGGCCGTCGTGCTGGGTTTCGGCGCGGGTGGCAACCTGGCGGCCGGCGCGTGGGCGCTGCCGCCGTGGCTCCCCGAGTGGCTCGGCTGGACGATCCTCCTGGTCAGCGTGGTCCCGATCGTGCTCCGGCGGTGGTGGCCGCTGGCCAGTTACGTACTGAGCCTGGTGCTGGCCGCGGCCGCCGTCCCGATCGGCGGGCCGGTGTTCGGCGTCGCCGTGGTGGGCGCGGGGTGCGCGCTCTACGTCGTCGTGATCCGGCTGGACAGCCTGATCGTCCGGCTCGGGTTCGCGGCGGGCCTGGTCGAGCTCGGCGTGCTGGCGTTCTCGGTACCGAACCCGAACGCCTCCACGACGGTGAACTTCAGCGCGACCGCGCTGATCGTCGGGTACGCGCTCGGCCTCACCGTGCGCGCCCGGCGCGAACACGCTGCGAGCGAGCGGGAAAGCCATGCGCAGCAAGCGGTTTCGGCGGAACGGCTGCGGATCGCGCGCGAGATGCACGACGTCGTCGCGCACAGCATGAGCCTGATCGCGGTGAAGGCGGCGGTGGGCAACCACGTCGCCCCCGACCAGCCCGGCGAGGCGCGGGAAGCGTTGCGCGTCATCGAAGAGACCAGCCGCGAGTCGCTGGCCGAGCTGCGGCGGATGCTGAGCGTGCTGCGTGATGGCACCGGCGTCCCGGCGCTGGCGCCCGTCCCGACGCTCGCCGACCTGCGCGCGCTCGCCGGACGCGCCGAGCAGGCGGGCCCGGCCGTCGACCTGGTCGTCGAAGGCCTCGACGAGCTGCCGGGCGGCGTCGGCCAGTCGGTGTACCGGATCGTGCAGGAGGCGCTGACCAACGTCGTCAAGCACGCGGGCGCGGCGACGTGCCGGGTCCGCGTCACCGGCGAGGAGGGCGCCGTGCGCATCGAAGTGCTCGACGACGGCCGCGGCGGCTCCGCGACGCCGGGCCACGGCTTGATCGGGATGCGCGAACGCGTGGCCGTCTACGGCGGCGAGTTCAGCGCCGGTCCCGGCGAGCACGGCTTCCGCGTCTTCGCGCGCCTGCCCTACGACCCGGCGGTGGCCGGATGACCCGCGTCCTCATCGCCGACGACCAGGCGTTGCTGCGTGGCAGTTTCCGCGTACTGGTGGACAGCGCGCCCGGGCTGACGGTGGTCGGCGAGGCGTCCGACGGCGTCGAAGCCGTCGCTCTCGCCCGGCACGAAAAGCCGGATGTCGTGCTGATGGACGTCCGGATGCCCGAGATGGACGGCATCGAGGCGACCCGCCGCATCTGCGCCGAAACCGAGGTGCGGGTGCTGATGCTGACGACGTTCGACCTCGACGAGTACGTCTACGCGGCCTTGCGCGCGGGCGCGAGCGGCTTCCTGCTGAAGGACACGCGCCCGGCGGACCTGCTGGCCGCGATCGAGATCATCGCGAACGGCGACGCGCTGCTGGCGCCGTCGGTGACCCGACGGCTGGTGGCGGAGTTCGCGCGGCTGCCGTCCGGCCCGGTGACGCGCCTGGCGGGGGTGACGGCTCGCGAGCAGGAGGTCCTGACGCTGATCGCGCGCGGCCTGTCGAACGACGAGATCGCGGAGCGGCTGCACCTGGGCATCGCGACGGTCAAGACCCACATCGGCCGCTTGCTGCACAAACTCGCGGCCCGGGACCGGGCCCAGCTGGTGATCGCGGCGTACGAGTCGGGCCTGGTCCACCCCGGCTGAAGCCCGCGAACGGCTACGGTGGGTTCAAGGGAGGTACACCTTGAGTCGTCGCAACATCCTGATCTCCGGTGCCAGCATCGCCGGTCCCACCTTGGCTTCGTGGCTTTCGCGGGCCGGCTGGGAGGTGACCGTCGTCGAACGGTTCGACCACGTGCGTGAACAGGGCCAGAACATCGACGTCCGCGGCGTCGGACGCCAGGTCATCCGCCGGATGGGCCTGGAGGACGCCGTCCGCGCCGCCCACACCGGGGAGACCGGCACGGACTTCGTCGACGAGCACGGGCGCGCGATCGCGTCCTTCGCCGGCGGCGAAGACGACACTTCCGGCGGAACGGCCGAGCTGGAGATCCTGCGCGGCCAGTTCGCCAAGATCCTCTACGAGCACTCGAAAGACGGCGCGGAGTACGTCTTCGGCGACCAGATCACCGCGCTGCACGACGACGGCTCCGGCGTGGACGTCGAGTTCCAGCGGGGTCCGAGCCGCCGGTTCGACGCGGTCGTCCTCGCCGAGGGCCTGCGCTCACGCAGCCGCGCGCTGATCATGCCCGACGCGCACATCCACGAACTGGGCCTCTACGACGCGTTCCTCGCGATCCCGCGCGCCGCCGACGACACCGACCGGTGGCGCGTACTGGCCTGCGGGCGCGGGCGGATGCTCTCGCTGCGCCCGGACAACCTCGGCACCACCCAGGCGTCCCTGAGCTTCATCTCCGACGTGCGCGGCCTGGACCGGCTCGGCCGCGACGACGTCGTCGCGGTCCTGCGGGCGACCTTCGCCGACGTCGGCTGGGCGGCCCCGCGGGTGCTGGCCGAGCTGGACAACGGCTCCCTGTACTTCGAGGACATCGGGCAGGCGAAGCTCGCCACGTGGAGCCGCGGCCGAGTCGCGCTGCTCGGCGACGCCGCGCACTGCGCGTCCCCGGTCAGCGGCATGGGCACCACCCTGGCGCTCGCCGGCGCCTACGTCCTGGCCGGGGAACTCGCCGGGCACGACGATCCGCGCGACGCCTTCGCCCGCTACGAGCAGGTGCTGCGTCCGCTGGTCACGAAGGCCCAGCAGCTCCCGCCGGGGGCGCCGCAGATCGCCCACCCGCGCGGCCGGCTGCAGCTCGCCGCGTTCCGGACCGCCGTGCGCGTGGCGTCGTCGCCACTGCTCGGCCGGGTCTCGGGACTGGCGGGCAAGTTCATGACACCCCCGGCCGAGGCGATCACGCTGCCGGAGTACCCGATCCCGGCGGCGGCCGGGTAGGTCAGCCCACCGCCCGGGTGAACCGAGGCGCGACCAGCACCATCGAGATCGACGTCACGCGATCGCGCGTCACCAGGAAGGTGGACACGGATCGGCGGGAAGGTCATGGACGTTGCCTACGCCACACGCGAAGTGACCGGCAAGTAGCTAAGCTCCCGTGGCATGAGCAGTGCGACGGAGCCGCTCGGGACGCCGCCCGAGGATGAACCGGACATCCACACCACGGCCGGCAAGCTGGCCGACCTGTATCGCCGGTACGACGAGGCGGTGCACGCGGGCTCGGCCCGTGCGGTGGAGAAGCAGCACGCCAAGGGCAAGAAAACCGCCCGCGAGCGCATCGAGCTGCTGCTGGACGAGAACTCGTTCGTCGAGCTCGACGAGCTGGCCCGGCACCGCTCGACCAACTTCGGCCAGGAGAAGAACCGGCCGTACGGCGACGGCGTCGTCACCGGTTACGGGACCGTCGACGGCCGGCCGGTGTGCGTGTTCAGCCAGGACGTGACGATCTTCGGCGGCAGCCTCGGCGAGGTGTACGGCGAGAAGATCGTCAAGGTGATGGACCTCGCGATCAAGACCGGCCGCCCGATCGTCGGCATCAACGAGGGCGGCGGCGCGCGCATCCAGGAGGGTGTCGTCTCGCTCGGCCTCTACGGCGAGATCTTCCGCCGCAACGTGCAGGCGTCCGGCGTGATCCCGCAGATCTCGCTGATCATGGGCGCGAACGCGGGCGGGCACGTCTACTCCCCCGCGCTGACCGACTTCGTCGTGATGGTCGATGAGACGTCGCAGATGTTCATCACCGGCCCGGACGTCGTCAAGACGGTCACCGGCGAGGACGTCACCTTCGAGGAGCTCGGCGGCGGCCGCACCCACAACACGAAGTCGGGTGTCGCGCACTACCTCGGTTCCGACGACGAGGACGCGATCGCCTACGTCAAGGAACTGCTCTCCTACCTGCCGCAGAACAACCTGTCGGACGCGCCGGTCTTCGAGCCGTCGGACACGCCGCCTGGGTTCTTCGAAGACGTCACCGACGCCGACCGCGAGCTCGACACGCTGATCCCGGACTCGCCGAACACGCCGTACGACATGCACGAGGTGATCAACCGCGTCGTCGACGACGGCGAGTTCCTCGAGGTCCACGAGCTGTTCGCGCCGAACATCATCGTCGGCTTCGGCCGCGTCGACGGCCAGAGCGTCGGCGTCGTGGCGAACCAGCCGACGCAGTTCGCCGGCTGCCTCGACATCGACGCGTCCGAGAAGGCCGCGCGGTTCGTCCGCACCTGCGACGCGTTCAACATCCCGGTGCTCACCTTCGTCGACGTCCCGGGCTTCCTGCCGGGCACCGACCAGGAGTGGAACGGCATCATCCGCCGCGGCGCGAAGCTGATCTACGCCTACGCGGAGGCCACGGTCCCGCTGGTCACGATCATCACGCGCAAGGCGTTCGGCGGCGCGTACGACGTGATGGGCTCCAAGCACCTCGGCGCCGACATCAACCTCGCCTGGCCGACCGCGCAGGTCGCGGTGATGGGCGGGCAGGGCGCGGTGAACATCGTGCACCGCAAGACACTGGCCAACGCGGCGAACGAGGGCAAGGACGTCGACGAGCTGCGTGCCGAGCTGCTCCAGGAGTACGAGGACACACTGCTCAACCCGTACGCGGCGGCCGAGCGGGGGTACGTCGACTCGGTGATCGTGCCGGCGCACACGCGCGGGCACGTCGCGCGGGCGTTGTCGCTGCTGCGCAACAAACGCGAGTCGCTGCCGCCCAAGAAGCACGGGAACATCCCGCTGTGAGCGAAGCGGTGAACGACGAAAAGCAGCGTCCCTTGCTGCGCGTGGTCCGGGGCAACCCGAGCGACGCCGAGCTGGCGGCGCTGACGGCGGTCGTCGCGGCCGCGTCGGCCGCCCGCGCTCCGGAGAAGCCGAAGCCGCGCACGTCGTGGTGGGGCGACCACGCAGCTTCACTGCGTAGGCCGCACCACCCCGGCGAAGGCGCTTGGCGCGCCTCGGGTCTGCCTAGCTGACGTTCAGCGCGGTGTCGTCCACGATGAACGACGTCTGCAGCTGCGAGCCCTCGACGCCGCTGAAGGCGAGTGTCACGGACTGACCCGCGTACGCGGACAGCGAGAAGCTTCGCTGCTGGTACCCGCCGGCCGCGTTGAGGTTGCTGTACGTCGCCAGCGTCGTGCTGCCCGCCTTCACGGTCAGCTTGTCGTACGCCGTCGTGCCCGTCTCGGCGGTGGTGATGCTGAGCCAGAACGAGAACGTGTACGACGAGCAGCCGGCCGGCAGCGTGACGGTCTGGCTCAGCGTGTCCGTGTGGGCGGTGCCGTAGCCGTCGAGCCAGGCGTTCCACGAGCCGCTGCGGGCGGGCGCGTCGGAGGCGTGCTGGCCGATGACGCTCGCCGACGCCGTCCAGCCGGTGTTGCCCGATTCGAAGCCGGGGTTGACGAGCAGCTGGCCGGCGCTGCAGCCGGTCGGCGGTGGGGTGGTCGTGCCACTGCCCGCGAGCCACGCCGTCGCGTTGAGGCCGAGAGCGGCGTTGTTGGCCGTGGAGTCGGTCCAGCCGTTGTAGAGCGTGTTGCCGGACTGGCCGGTGCCGTCGTCGATCGTCGAGCTGTCACCCCAGATCGCGACGCGGCCCGAGCCGAACGTGCTCGTCACGAAGAAAGCGTTGGTGTTGCCCGGGGACGACGTGCTCAGGTACGCGAGGCCCTTGACGTCCGGGTTGTCGGCGGGCTTGAGCGTGAACGTCGTGCCGTTGGCGATCAGGCTCTTCTTGACCGCGCCGAACGAACCGTTGAGCACCGGGTTCGAGGAGTCGGTGATGGCCACCGGATGGTCGCTGGCGACGTTCTTCAGGTCGACCGAAAAGCCGAACGGGTCGGTGTTGTCGACGCCGTTGTTCGTCATCAGGTCGTTGATGATCTTCGGCGAGTCCCAGCCGTCGTTGTTGCGGTCGCTGCCGGTGTGGTCCGAGATCAGGAACAAGCCGCCACCGTTCTGCACGAACTTCAGCACGGCCGTCTTTTCGGCGGCGCTCAAGACGACGTTCGGCTCCGGCAGCACGAATTCGTCGAAGTTCTTGAGGTCCAGCGCGTTCGACGTGCCGTAGGTGATCGTGTTGCCCGCGGGCAACGTCTTCAGGCTGTACTGCCCGGTCTTCTGCAGCGCGACGCCCCACGCCGAGAGCGCGCCGGTCCAGTCGCTTTCCTTCTGTGGCGCGGAGTTCTGCCCGGTCGGGTCGGGCTGCGACGTGCCGATGATCCAGTCGGCGTTGCCGGCGGTCTCGGCTTTGGTGTTGTCGAAGAGGATCCGGTGGGTGACGGCGGCGTGCGCGGGAGTGCTCAGCAAACCCGCGGCGAGCGTGGCGACAGCGAGCGGAATGAGGCGCTTCATAGGGGCTCCTCGGCGATGGGACCTGGGCGACATCACTGTGACGAGCGAAGAAGAGGTCCTCCCGGCGGTAGGTGCGAACCAGCCGGTGAACTTCCGGCAACGTACCCCCGCCACGCCCCGACGAAAGTCGGGATCAGCGCGCGTCGAGGAACACCGTCGGGACCTCGTTGTCCTGGACCACGCGCCCCAGCAGCGTCGCCAGCAGGTCGCGGTCCGCCGCCGGCAGGCCGGTCGCGAGTTCTTCGACCCGGCGGCACGTCGCCGCGTAGAAGTCCTCCGCCAGCTCGCGGCCTTCGCCGGTCAGGACCACCTGCACCGCGCGGCGGTCGTCCGGGACGGGCTCGCGGCGCACGAGCCCGCGCCGGACCGCGCGGTCGATCAGGCCGGTGAGGCTGGACTTCTCGAGGCCGAGGGTCGCGCCGAGGTCACCCATGCCGTACGGCTGCGCCATCAGCACGCACAGCAGCTGGCCCTGCTGCACGGTGAGCCCGTACGCGCGCGCGGACTCGGCGTAGACGGCGTTCACCAGGAACGACGACCGCACGAGTCCGGCCACCACACCGAGAGCCTCCATCAGGCCAGCCTACTTCGCGACGGCCTCGCGCACGGCGGGCGCGATCTCTTCCGCCCAGCGCGCGACGTCGTCGTCGGTGGGCGGCCGGCCACCGGGCCCGAACAGCACGAACCCTTCGGCGTGGTGCTCCAGAACCGCGCCGGTCAGCTCCTCGACCCACTGCGCCGGCGAGCCGCCGATCCACCGGCCGTCGTCACCACGGGTCTTCGTGAGCGGCTCGGCCGTGATGCGCCCGGGAAAGTTGTAGACGGTGACGACGTCCGCGGGATCGCGGCCCGCGTCCTGCGCGGCCTGATCGATCACCGGCCTCGACGTCTGGTAGCGCTCGCTGAGCCAGTCCGCGGCGTGGCCGGGCATCCACCCGTCGGCGACCCGCCCGGTGACGGCGAGCGACTTCGGCCCGACCGAGCCGGTCCACACCGGCGGAATCTTTTCTCCTGCGGGCGCCAGAGCGGTGACCTGGTAGAACTCGCCGTCGAAGGTCACCGGTTCCCCGCCGCCGCCGAGCGCTTTGACGAGCCGGATCCCCTCTTCGAACGCGCGCACGGCATCTCCCGGACCGAGCTTGGTCACGCCGAGCCGCGCGATGTCGTCCCAGAGCCCGCCGGCACCCATCCCCAGCACGATCCGCCCACCGCTCAGCGCGGACAGCGACGTGACGGTGCGAGCGAGCATCGGCGCGGGCCGCGTCGGCAGGTTGGTGACGCTGACCAGCCCGGAGATCCGTTCGGTGCGCCCGAGAACAACCCCGATCTCGGCGTAGGCGTCGAGGCGATCGGCGTTGTAGGGGTGATCGGAGACGGTGAACAGGTCGAGCCCGCTCCGGTCCGCGGCGACGGCCTGGCGCAGCGTCGCTGCCGCCGCGGATACCGCCGTCGAGCCGCCGATGCCGAAGAGCACCATGATTCCTCCCAGTTGTTAGTTCGTGCTACGAACTGACTATATGTAGTTCTTACCACGAATTACACGGCCGAGGCCACCGGTGGAGGCTCGCCGAAAAACCGGTCGCGCCCGCCGGGGCGGCCCGGTAACTTGGGTTTCGCCCGGTGCGAGGCCCACGGTTACTTCTTGCTGTAAACGAGAAACCGCGAGCCACACCAGATCTCGGGAGCCACGACTTCACCAGTGCCCGGTGCGCAGGCGAGGGTTACTTCCACTCCTAATGGGCAGGTTGGGGGTTCGAATCCCTCCCGGACCACTTCACGGTCCGGTAGCTCAACGGCAGAGCAGCAACCGTACCTTCACCGACTTCGATCTCGGGCACTGCTGTGTCGTGGCTCCCACCACAAAGGGGGGAGAAATGACCAAGTTCAACACCGCACGCGCGCCCGCCGCGACCTCGCCGGTCCGTGGCGAGGCCACGCCTTCCGGCGTCACCCACCAGGGCGGCGCCGGGTACGCGCGCGACACGCGGTCCGAGCTCTTCCTGCTCGCCGTGACCAACTTCGTCGGCGAGCACACCTTCTACGAGACCGCGACCACGCGCGACACCCGGTACGCCGAGCTCGTGCAGCGCGCCACCCTCGAGGATCCACAGTGGACGGCGCGGTTCCTGTGCTGGCTGCGCACCGAGGCGAACCTGCGCACCGCGGCGCTCGTCGGCGCGGCCGAGTTCGCCAAGGCGCGCCGGGACGCGGGACTCGAGGGGCTGGCCCGCCAGGTCGTCGACAGCGTGCTGCAGCGGGCCGACGAGCCCGGTGAGCTGCTCGCGTACTGGACTTCCGTGCACGGCAAGAACGTGCCGAAGCCGGTCAAGCGCGGCATCGCCGACGCGGCCGCGCGGCTGTTCGACGAGCGCGCCTTCGTCAAGTGGGACTCCGCGACGCGGGCGTTCCGCTTCGCCGACGTCCTCGAGCTGACCCACCCGGTCAAGCGCGACGACGCCCAGGGCGCGCTGTTCCGGCACGTCCTCGACGAGCGGCACGGCCGCGGCAACGCCGTCCCCGAAAGCCTCGCTGTGCTACGTGCGCGGGCCGAACTGCTGTCGTGGGACGCCGGCCGCCGCCGGGCGCTGTTCGACCGGCCGGACGCGGCGGACGTGCTGCGGAGCGCGGGCATGACGTGGGAGTCGGTCGCCGGCTGGCTGCAGGGTCCGCTCGGCGCGCGGGTCTGGGAGGCGCTGATTCCGTCGATGGGGTACATGGCCCAGCTGCGGAACCTGCGCAACTTCGACGAGGCGGGTGTCTCGGACGACGTCGCGCTGCGGGTCGCGCGGCGGCTGGCCGCGCCGGCGCAGGTCGCGAAGTCGCGGCAGCTGCCGATGCGGTTCCTGTCGGCCTACCGGGCGGCGCCGTCGCTGCGGTGGGCGTGGGCGCTGGAGCAGGCGATCTCGCACTCGCTGGCGAACGTGCCGGAGCTGCGGGGCCGCACGCTGATCCTCGTCGACACGTCGGCGTCGATGAACGCGGGCTTCAGCAAGGACGGCAGCCTGATGCGCTGGGACGCCGCCGCGGTGTTCGGGCTGGCGCTCGCGCGGCGGTGCGCGGACGCGGACGTCGTGTCGTTCTCGAGCCGCTTCGGGCCGCGGCCGGGCTCGAAGGTGTTCAAGCTGCGCAAGGGCGGTTCGCTGCTGTCCGACGTCGAGAGCTGGAAGTCCGGTGGTTACTTCATCGGCAACGGCACCGACACCGAGGCCGCAGTGAAGAAGTACTTCGCGCGGCACGACCGCGTGGTCATCCTCACCGACGAGCAGGCCTCGTACGGCGACGTCGGGCCGGCGTTGCCCGCCCAGGTGCCGCTGTACACGTGGAACCTGGCCGGGTACCGGCTCGGCCACGCGCCGTCCGGGACCGCGCACCGGCACACGTTCGGGGGCCTGACCGACCAGGCGTTCCGGATGATCCCGCTGCTCGAGGCGGGCCGGAACGCCGACTGGCCCCTTCTGAGAGAAGCCGTGAGGGGCACCTTCAGGGACGCTGAGTCCCTGAAGGTGCCCCTCACGGCATTTTCACGCCGTGTACGCACGGTCACAGAAATCGCCGTGGACTGCCGGATAGTCTGCGCCGTATAGTCCACGTGGAATAAACGACTCGGAGTCACCCGGAGGGACCAACGATCATGGCTTCGGCCAAGCTGACCCCCCTCGGCCTCGCCGTGCTGGAGCTGCTGCACGAGAAGCCCATGCACCCGTACGAGATGGCCCAGCTCATGCGCGAGCGGTACGTGAGCACCCGCGTCAACGTGAAGGCGGGCTCGCTCTACCACACCGTGGAGCGCCTCCAACGCGACAACTACATCCAGGTCGTCGACACGCAGCGCGACGGCCGGCGGCCCGAACGGACCGTCTACGGGATGACGCCGACCGGACTCGACGTGTTCAACCAGCGCGGCCGCGAACTGCTCGGCGACCTCGCCCAGGAGTTCCCCGCGTACCTCTCCGGGCTCGCCGTGATCGACGAACTGGGGCGCGAGACGTCACTCGTCGAGCTGGAGAACCGGATGGTGCGCCTGCGCGCCGCGGTCGCCGCCGACGACGCGGTCGTGCGGAGCCTCATCGAGGACAAGACGCCGGAGATCTACTGGCTGGACTGGCGGTTCAGCTGCGACCGCCGCAAGTTCGAGCTCGCGTGGACCGAGCGGCTCCACGAAGACCTGCGCTCCGGGCGGATCCCGTTCCAGGAGTGCGACCCACCGCACCTCACGCTCATCACCAGGGAAGACGACGATGAACGCAAGACAAGCTAACCCGTGGGCGGCGCTCAGCGCGCTGTGCCTCGGTTTCTTCATGATCCTGCTCGACACGACCATCGTGTCGATCGCGATCCCGACCATGCTGCGCGAGCTGAACGCCGGGCTGAACGCCGTGGTCTGGGTGATCAGCGTCTACCTGCTCACCTACGCCGTGCCGATGCTGTTCACCAGCCGCCTCGGGGACCGCTTCGGCCCGAAGCGCGTGTTCCTCGCCGGGCTGGTCGTGTTCACCGGCGCGTCGCTGTGGTGCGGCCTGTCCGGCAACGTTGAGATGCTGATCGCCGCGCGCGCCGTGCAGGGTCTCGGCGCCGCGCTGATGACGCCGCAGACGCTCGCGTTCATCACGCACCTGTTCCCGCCGGCCAAGCGCGGCCCGGCGATGGGCATGTGGGGCGGCGTCGCCGGGCTGGCGACGATCGCGGGCCCGCTGCTCGGCGGTGTGCTGGTGGACCACCTCGGCTGGGAGTGGATCTTCTTCGTCAACGTGCCGATCGGCGTGATCGCCATCGTCCTGACGGTGCTGCTGGTGCCGGACTGGCAGCCGAAGCACTCGCACGCGTTCGACGTCGTGGGCATCGTGCTCTCGAGCCTGGCGCTGCTCTTGATCGTGTTCGGCGTCCAGAACGGCCAGCAGTACGACTGGGGCACGGTCTGGGGCGGGATCACCGTGTTCGAGATCATCGGCGCCGGCGTGCTGCTGCTGGCGGCTTTCGTGGTGTGGCAACGGTTCAACAAGCGAGAGCCGCTCCTGCCGCTGCAGGTGTTCTCGAACCGGAACTTCTCGGCCGGGACACTGACCGCGACGACGGTCGGCTTCGCGATGACCGGCATGTTCCTGCCGCTGGTCATCTACATCCAGTCGGTGCTCGGGCTGACCCCGACCATGGCCGGCCTGCTGACCGCGCCGATGTCGCTGCTGTCCGGGATCGCGGCGCCGTTCGTCGGTCGCGCCTCGGACAGGGTCAACGGCAAGTACCTGGTGATGTTCGGGCTCGCCGCGCTCGCGGCCGGGCTGGGGATCATCGCGCTGCAGGCGTCGCCGGACAGCAGCCCGTGGTCGTTCATCCCGGCGCTGCTGGTGTGCGGCCTGGGCATCGGCTGCATCTTCTCGCCGATGAGCAACATGACGATGGGCTCGGTCGAGCCGCGGCTGGCCGGGACGGCGTCGGGCATCTTCAACACGTCACGCCAGGTGGGCGGTGTGCTCGGCAGCGCCGCGATCGGCGTGATGCTGCAGGCGCAGGTGAGCTCGTCCATCGCGGACGAAGCCACGAAGGCGGCTTCGCAGCTGCCGGAGCAGTACCGGGCGCCGTTCGCGGAGGGCATCGCCAAGGCCGCGGCGAGCACGGGTGAGTTCGGTTCGTCGGGCGGTCCGGCGCCGATGCCCGGGCTGCCGGCGGAGATCGCCGCGCAGGCCGGCCGGCTGGCCACCGAAGCGGTCCACAGTGGACTGACGGACGCGGCCCGCGCGACGATGCTGCTGCCGATGGGCGTGCTGCTGCTGGGCGTCATCTCGGCGGCGATGCTGCGGAAGGTCAAGCCGCGCTGGGAAACCGCGGCTCCGGCGGCTCCGGAAGCCGCTACCGCCACCTGAGGCTCGGAACGTTCGAAGGCCGGCATCCCGTGGGGTGCCGGCCTTCGTCGTCTCCGGTGGGTCTCGGAGAAACCGTGCGGACCCCCGGCCCGGGTGTCGGGTACCGGCCGGGGGTCCGCACGAACCGCGGGAGCGGTGGCTTGGTCCTCAGCTCGTCGCGGGTGGCGCCGCCGCGGGGGCCGAACCGGACGACGGGCGAGCCGCGGCCCGGGTCTTCGGCGTCCGGCGCTTCGTCCACCACGGGGATCGCGACGTCGCGGGCGAATCCGTCACACGCACGGTCATGAGCCACCTCCGCGCCATATGTTGCGAGCCACAACAAAATAACTCGCCCGGCGGTGTGGCGCCGGTCACAATTCGGTCACGACAGGCGTCCCGGTACGTTCCGGGGGTGCATTTCGTCCTCGCTTCGCAGTCCCCCGCCCGGCTCGCCCTCCTGCGCTCCGCCGGCCTCGACCCGGCCGTGTTCGTCTCCGGCGTCGACGAGGACGCCGTCGCCGCCTCGCTGCCCGATCCCACGCCCGCCGAGCTGGTCATGGCGCTCGCCGCGGCCAAGGCCGACGCGGTGCTCGACCAGGTCGCCGCGGCGCACCCGGACGCCGTCGTCGTCGCCTGCGACTCGATGCTGAACATCCACGGCGCCATGGTCGGCAAGCCGGGCGATCCGGACACCGCGCGGCGGCGCTGGGCGGCGATGGCGGGGACAACCGGTGAGCTCTTCACCGGGCACACCGTCATCCGGCTCGACGGTGGCGCGCGCTCGAAGGAGGCGTCCGGCTCGATGTCGACGACCGTCCGGTTCGGCACGCCGAGCGAGGCGGAGATCGACGCCTACGTCGGCACCGGCGAGCCGCTGCGGGTGGCCGGCGGGTTCACGATCGACGGCCTGGGCGGCTGGTTCATCGAAGGCCTCGACGGCGACCACACCAGCGTCATCGGCCTCAGCCTCCCGTTGACGCGCCGCCTGCTGGCCGAGGTCGGCGTGAGTGTCGTGGATCTCTGGCGGCCTCCCGCATCCTGAGAAACGCGCCACACGATGGGGTGATTTGGAAGAGTTCACTCCTGCCTGACGTCGGCTTTACCAGGCAGGCCAGGAAACTTTCGAACACCGGAGTCGCCCCGTGTCTTTCGTACGGACCTACACCAAACCGCGGGTGTTCGCGGCCGCGGTTCTCGGCTCGCTCGTCGTCGGCGCCCTCCTGGGCGTCGTCGCACGGCAGACCGAGGCCGGCTGGCTGACCGATCTCCTCGACCAGATCGGCACCATCTTCACCACGCTGCTGCAGGTCGCGGTGATCCCGCTGGTCTTCACGGCGATCGTGGTCGGCATCACCAGCCTGCGCGGGCTGGGCGGCGGCCGGACGGCCGCGCGCCTGGGCGGCAAGACGGTGCTGTGGTTCGCGATCACCTCGTTCATCGCGTCGCTGATCGGCATCGCCGTCGGCCGGATCTTCAACCCCGGCGCGGGTGGCCTCGGCGGCGCCGAGGCGACCGCGAAGAACGCCGACCGGGCCGCGAAGAGCGTCGACAGCTGGGGCTCGTGGAGCGCGTTCGTCAAGGGCCTGCTGCCGGAGAACTTCTTCAAGGCCTTCGCCGACGGCGAGACGCTGCAGGTGCTGTTCCTCGCACTGGTGCTCGGCGCCGCCGCGTACAGCCTGGGTGACCGCGCGAAGCCGTTCGTGGACTTCACGACGAGCGTCTTCGAAATCATCCAGCGCTACCTCGGCTGGATCGTCCGGCTCGCCCCGCTCGGCATCATCGGCCTGATCGGCGCGGCCGTGTCCAACTACGGCGACGCGCTGTTCCGCCCGCTGTTCTCGACGACGCTCGCGGTGTACGTCGGCTGCCTGCTCGTGCTGTTCGTCGTCTACCCGATCCTGCTGCGGTTCGTGGCGAAGGTCAGCCCGGTGAAGTTCTTCGCGAAGGCGGGCACGGCGATCCAGTTCGCGTTCGCTTCGCAGTCGTCCGCCGCGACGCTGCCGCTGACCCGCCAGTCCGCGGTGAACCTCGGCGTCCAGCCCGCGTACGCGGCCTTCGCGACGCCGCTCGGCAGCGCCACGAAGATGGACGGCTGCGCGGCGGTCTTCCCGGCGATCGCGGCGATCTTCGTCGCGAACCTGGCCGGGGTGTCGCTCAACTTCTGGCAGTACGCCGGGATCGTCGTGGTCGCGGTGGTCGGCGCGCTGGCGACGGCCGGGACCACCGGCTGGCTGACGGCGTTCACGCTGACGACGTCGTTCATCGGCCTCGACGCCAAGCAGGTGGCGATCGGCCTGGCGCTGATCTACTCGGTCAACCCGATCATGGACATGATGCGGACGGCCACGAACGTCGCCGGCCAGATCGCGGTGCCGGTGATCGTGGCGCGCGGTGAAGGCCTCCTCGACGACGAGGTCCTCAACGCGCCGACGGACAACCCGGAGCACAGCGACGACGGCACCGCGGCCCGCCAGACCGAGCCCGCCCACGCCTGACCCCGCTCGGGTCAGGGGCAGGCGCGCAGGTCGGCGCGGGTGAGGCGGACGTCCGGCCAGCCGCGCAGGTCCGACGGGGCCGTCACCTGGCGGGTGCAGCCGAGCGACGTGCCCGCCAGGTCGTACACCTCGCCCAGCACCTTCGACGCCTGGCACTGGGGCGTGCCCGACGCCGCGTCCGGGCAGTTGTGGCGGACCACGATCACGTCGGGCCGGCCGTCGGCCGTGACGTCGTAGAGCGAGAGGGTCCCGGCGTCGGCGAAGTACGGCTTGCCCGGGTCGCGCCACACGCCCCCGCCGCGCACCAGCAGCTCGCCGTAGGCCCCGGTGCCGTCGTCGCCGACGTCGCCGCGGATCAGGCACGCGGGCGCGGCGCCGTCGATGCAGGTCAGCGAGTTCGCGTCGAGCCGGGCGCCCAGCTGCGCGAGCGACAGGTCGAACACCGTGCCGGGCTCCGGGCCGACGCGCACCTGCGCCGAACCACCCGACGCGTCGGTCAGCAGCACCACCGGCGTCCCGCCGACGGTCATCGCCGCGAGCTGGCGGCACGGGCCGCCGCCGCAGGTCACGGCCGGGGGCGTGGTGCCGGCCGCGGGCTCGGTGACGGTGTCCGCGGGCGCGTCCGGGCGCGGGCGCAGCAGGAACACGGCGCCGATCGCGCCGAGGGTGACCACCGCGGCGAGCACGGCGGTGAGCAGCGCCGACCGAGGCGTCCGCACTGCCGAAGTCCGCATGAGACAGAGCGTAAGCCGCTTCGCCACCGTGCGTGGGCAGCGCCCCGGCGGGTGTGGCTGAAATCCCCCAGGGGTGGATCCCCGGGGCCCGCCACCCCGCGGCTCCACCAAAGGGTGACGCCCCGACGGGGCCACCGGTAGCGGAGAGTACCGGGTTATGTTGTCCGGGTGACGAACCCCAGCCTGCCTCCCGCTCTGTACCTCCCCACCGGCCCCGCCAGCCGCGCGGCCGGAGGCGCGTCGATCGAGCTGCGCCGCACGCCGGACGGCCGGACCGCGCTGGTCGCCTTCACCGCGCTGGACCGGCTGATCGACTGCTGCGGCGAGCACCAGCCGTGGGTGCTGGTCAGCACCGAGCACCTGCCGAAGGTCCACGCCGCGAACCCGTACGACGTGATCGTGCTCGACTCGCCGCTGCCGGCCGGGCTGCGGCACAGCCCGGCCCCCGTCTGAGCGTGGTTCAGCTCTCACTCAAGAGACTCGCGACGTCCTGTCCGTAGACTCCCCCGTACCGCGTGAGCGGTCAGCAATGCAGCTGTCGGGACGCAGGAGGTGCGGGGTGGCCGAGCAGGTCGGCGAATCCACCGGTGGTCCGGTGACCAAGATCCTGGTCGCCAACCGGGGCGAGATCGCGGTACGCGTGATCAGAGCCGCCAAGGACGCTGGCCTCGCCAGCGTCGCGGTGTACGCCGATCCGGACCGCGACGCACCACACGTGCGTCTGGCCGACGAGGCCTTCGCCCTGGGCGGCACCACGGCGGCCGAGAGCTACCTGTCCGTCGACAAGCTCCTCGACGCGGCGAAGCACTCCGGCGCCGACTCCGTGCACCCGGGCTACGGCTTCCTCTCCGAGAACGCGGACTTCGCCCAGGCGGTCATCGACGCCGGGCTGACCTGGATCGGGCCGAGCCCGCAGGCCATCCGCGACCTCGGTGACAAGGTCACCGCGCGGCACATCGCGACCCGCGCGGGCGCGCCGCTGGTGCCGGGCACCAAGGAGCCGGTGAAGGACGCGAGCGAGATCGTCGCGTTCGCCGACGAGCACGGGCTGCCGGTGGCCATCAAGGCCGCGTTCGGCGGCGGCGGGCGTGGCCTGAAGGTCGCGCGCACCCGCGAAGAGATCCCGGAGCTGTTCGAATCGGCGACGCGCGAGGCCGTCGCGGCGTTCGGCCGCGGCGAATGCTTCGTCGAGCGCTACCTGGACAAGCCGCGCCACGTCGAGGCGCAGGTGCTGGCCGACCAGCACGGCAACGCGATCGTCGTCGGCACCCGCGACTGCTCGCTGCAGCGGCGGCACCAGAAGCTCGTCGAGGAAGCGCCCGCGCCGTTCCTGTCGGACGACCAGCGCGCCCGGATCCACGAGTCGGCGAAGGCGATCTGCAAGGAAGCCGGTTACTACGGCGCCGGCACGGTCGAGTACCTCGTCGCCACCGACGGCACCATCTCGTTCCTCGAGGTCAACACCCGGCTGCAGGTCGAGCACCCGGTCTCCGAGGAGACCACCGGCCTCGACCTGGTCCGCGAGATGTTCCGCATCGCGCGCGGCGAGAAGCTCCGGATCACCGAGGACCCCGAGCCCCGCGGTCACTCGATCGAGTTCCGCATCAACGGTGAGGACGCCGGCCGCGGCTTCCTGCCCGCGCCGGGCACGGTGACGAAGTTCCTCGCGCCGAGCGGGCCCGGCGTGCGCGTCGACTCCGGCGTCGAGTCCGGCAGCGTGATCGGCGGCCAGTTCGACTCGATGCTGGCGAAGCTGATCGTCACCGGCTCGGACCGGAACAACGCCCTGGAACGCAGCCGTCGCGCCCTGGCCGAGATGGTCGTCGAAGGCATGGCCACGGTGCTGCCGTTCGACCGCGTGATCGTCGACGACCCGGCGTTCATCGGCGACGAGAACGGCTTCAGCGTGCACACCCGCTGGATCGAGACGGAGTTCGACAACAAGATCGAGCCGTTCGTCGCGCCCGACGTCGAGGCGCCCGAGGAGGAGCCCCGCCACAACGTCGTCGTCGAGGTCGGCGGGCGCCGCCTCGAGGTGTCGCTGCCCGGCGGGTTCGCGCTCGAAGGCGGCAGTGGCGGTGGCGGTACGGCCGTCAAGGCGAAGCCGCGCAAGCGCGCCGGCGGCGGCAAGGCCGCGGTGAGCGGTGACGCGGTCACCGCGCCGATGCAGGGCACCATCGTCAAGGTCGCCGTCGAAGAGGGCCAGTCGGTCGAGGCCGGCGAGCTGATCGTCGTCCTCGAAGCGATGAAGATGGAGAACCCGGTCACCGCGCACAAAGCGGGCACCGTCACCGGCCTTTCGGTCGAAGTCGGCGCCGCCGTGACGCAGGGCACGCAGCTTCTCGAGATCAAGTAGGACAGTTCGTTACAGATGTCGTGGTGGGCCGCCCCCCAGGCGGCCTACCATCGGCAAGGTGACCGAAGTCCCGTCTCCGCAGCTGCGGATCAGCGACCAGAACCGCGAGTCCGCGTTGACCGCGCTCGGTGAGCACATGACCGCGGGGCGGATCGACATCGACGAGTACGGCGAACGCTCGGCCCGCATCACCGCGGCCAAGACGCGCGGCGAGCTCACCGAGATCTTCGCGGATCTGCCCACCCCCCACCCCCGCTACGACGAAACGCCGCAGGCCGCCGTCGCCGCGTCCGAGCCGGACCAGCCGGCCGCGCCCGCGCGGCGGGGCTCCGGCTCGCCCGAGAACTGGGCACCGGCGCAGCGGTTCCTCGCCGCGATCGTGCCGCTGGCCTTCATCGCGGCGATCGCGCTGATCGCCACCGGCACGCTGGCCTGGCCGATCATCTTCGTCCCGATCGGGCTCACCGTGATCGGCAAGTCGATGTGGGGCCACGGCTGGAACCACGACCAGAACCACCACGACCACCACGAGCGGCACCTGCACGACCGGGAGCGCCGCCGCGAGATGCGGGACTCCTACCGCGACCGCCGGCGCGAACTGGGCCGCTGACCCAGCCGTGAGCGACATGCGCCTGAGCGACGAGGAGCGGCAAGACGCCCTCGACGTCCTCGAAGAACACGTCCGCACCGGGCGCCTCGACATCGACGAGTACGGCACCCGCTCCGCGAAGGTCACCGCGGCCAAGCGGGTCAGCGAACTCATCCCGCTGTTCGACGACCTGCCCTCACCCCGGCCCAGCGCCCTGGTGGGGGGCGCCGCCGCGCCCGGGGTCCCGGTCGTGACCGGCGAAAGCAACGTGACGCGCTTCCTGAACGCGAGCGCGGTGCCGATCGCCATCGTCGTCGCGATCGCGGTGCTCATCCTCAGCCGCGGGCGGCTGCTGATCATCTCGATCGCGCTGCCGCTGGTGATCGCGATGCTCGCGGGGCTCCGCCGCCGGCGCTGAACCTGCGAGAATCGGCCCATGATGGGCGTGGTGCCCGGCGCGCTCGACGCCCGGGGCGAGCGGCTGGCCGGGCCGATCTTCACCGGTGTCGGCCTCGTGGGGCTCGCCGTGTGCGCGTTCTTCGCGGCGGGTCGGGACGCGGACTGGGGTACCACGCTGGTCGTCGTCCTGCTCACCGCGGCGTGGCTGCCGCTGCTGATCCCGCTGTTCCCGCACCGGACGGCGCACCCGTGGCTGACCGCCGGCTACTACGCCGGGGTCCTCGCCGCCGCGCTCGTGCTGGTCGCGCGCAACGACGTGTTCACCGGCTTCGCGTCGTTCGGCTATCCGCTCGCGTTCGTGCTGTTCCCGGCCCGCTGGGGGTTCTTCGCGGTGGCCGCGACCGCCGTGCTGCCGATGCTCGTCACCGGCTCCGACCGGCAGAGCCCGGTGTGGGTGCTGGTCGCTTCGGTCGCCGGGCCGCTGCTGTACGCAGCCTGGTTCGTGGGCGCGGAAAGCGAAAAGCGGCGCAAGACGAACACCCGGCTGGAGGCCGCGCTGGCGGAGAACGCGGGCCTGCACGCGCAGCTGCTGACCCGGGCGCGCGAAGCCGGCGTGCTCGACGAACGGCAGCGGATGGCCCGCGAAATCCACGACACGCTGGCCCAGGGCCTGACCGGGATCGTCACGCAGCTGCAGGCCGCCGATCGCGAGGACGGCCCGGACCGCGACCGGCGGCTCGCGCAGGTGCGCACCCTGGCCCGCGACAGCCTCAGCGAAGCGCGGCGCGCGGTGCAGGCGTTGCGGCCCGAACCACTGGCCGGCTCCCGGCTGCTGCCGGAAGCGCTTTCCGACCTGGCGGACCGCGTCGCCGAGACGTCCGGAGTGGTGGTGCGCGCCGAAACCACCGGCGACGTCCGGCCGCTGCTGCCCGAAGTGGAGGTCACGCTCTACCGCGTCGCGCAGGAAGCGCTGGCCAACGCGGAGAAGCACGCGAAGGCATCCCGGATCGGGCTGACACTGTCCTATTCGGACGAAGTGGTGCTGCTCGACGTCGTCGACGACGGCGTCGGCTTCAGTCCCGGTGACCGCGGTGAGGGCACCGGCTTCGGGCTGGAGACGATGCGCCACCGCGTCCAGCGGGTGGCCGGGACGTTGTCGGTCGAGAGCGCACCGGGTAGCGGCACAGCGGTCAACGCCCAGGTCCCGGCCCTCCCTGCCATACCGTGATCCGGGTCCTCGTCACCGACGACCACCCGGTCGTCCGCGACGGCCTGCGCGGCGCGTTCACCGGCGAGCCGGACATCGAGGTCGTCGGCGAGGCGGCGTCCGGGCTGGAGGCGCTGGCCCTCGTGGCCCGGCACCACCCCGACGTCGTGCTGATGGACCTGCGCATGCCGGAACTGGACGGCGTCGGCGCGATCCGCCGGCTCGCCGTCTCCCACCCCGCGGTGCGCGTCCTGGTCCTGACGACGTACGACGCGGAGACCGACGTCCTCCCGGCGATCGAGGCCGGCGCGACGGGCTACCTGCTGAAGGACGCCCCGGTCGCGGACCTGCTGAACGCCGTCCGCGCCGCCGCCCGCGGGGAGCCGGTGCTGGCGCCGAGCGTCGCCGGCCGGGTGCTGGGTGGCTTTCGCCGGGCCGGCCCGCTGACCCGCCGTGAGCTGGAGGTCCTGCGGCTGGTGGCGGAAGGAGCCACGAACCGCGCGGCGGCGAGCCGGCTGTTCATCAGCGAGGCGAGCGTGAAGACCCACCTGCTGAACGCGTACGCCAAGCTCGGCGTGAACGACCGCGCGGCGGCGGTCGGCGAGGCCTACCGCCGCGGCTTGCTCTGACTCCGGCCGAACCACGTCTCGTTCCGCCGGTCCTCGCGGCGCTGACCCGTTTCGGCAGATTGCCGGTTCCGGTGCGGGCCGTGGCGCCTGTCGTGGTCCGGGCCCCGAGCGGCTACACCGTGCTCGAACCCCGCGTCGCGGCCGACGACGGCTCGCCGGTTTCGCGACGACGGATCGCGGGACCTGGGCGGGGTGCCGTGATCCGGCGCTCGCTGCCTGCGCAACCGGGCACGGTTCCTGCCTGGACAGCGCCTTGACCACCGGGCCGGGAGCACCGTGCTCCCGGCCTGGCTAGGCTGGATCGAGTGGAACCGGTGGAGATCAACGCGGGGACGTACTACCTGCGCCAGCTGCGCGCCGACCGGCACATCGACGATCGCGCGGTCCTGATGGAGGCGTTCGCCGATCCGACGCACCGCAAGTACGTCCTGAACTATCGCCTGCGCACCCTCGATGAAGCGACGGAGTACGTCACCCTGCGCGCGGCGCAGTGGGCGGGCGACGAGCGCTGTTCGTGGGCGATCGCGGAGCCGACGTCGGGACGGCTCCTGGGCGAAGTGGGCCTGCGCGAGCTGAACCTGGACACGGCCTACGCCGAGGCGACGATCTGGGTCCACCCGGCCGAGCGAGGCAAGGGCATCGCGACAACGGCGTTGAACGCGGCCCTGCGCTTCGGTTTCGGCGGCTTGGGGCTGACGGAGGTCAGCTACCGCTACGAGGAGAGCAACGCGGCATCGGCAATCGTCGCGGAGCGCTGCGGCTTCACATTGCTGGGCCCCGAAGACCACCCGGCCCCGACGGGCGAGCGCCTGATCCGCTGGCACCGCACATCCTGAGCCACGGCGGCCACACCTGCCGACAGCTGGGACCATCGCACGCCGCTGGCGATCGCCTACTGCCACCATCGCCGATCAGCGCCGTCGGCGATCGCCTGCCGCCACCATCACCGATCAGCGCCGCCAGCGACCACCTGCCGCCGGCCACCGTCGATCGCTGCGGCCATCACCATCGCCGCCAGCTGCCGCCAGCGCCGATCAGCGGCGCCACCGCCGATCACCAGCGACCGCTCGCCGCCAGGGCCGATCAGCGTCGCCAGCGATCGCTCGCCGCCAGCACCAACCAGCGTCGCCAGCGACCGCCCGCCGCCAGCAGCAACCGGCGTCACCGGCGATCGCCATCGCCACCCATCGCCGCCGCCCGGCCGAAACTCCCCCACCCATCCCTGGGGGGCGGCCCCTAGGCCAGTCTATCGGCGCCCTCGGACGAAACCGGGCCGAAAGGACGCCGGCGCCGGAGTTGTCCACAAGCCGACGGGCCTGTGGACAACGACGGGGCGTCAGGCAGCGGGCGATCGGGCCACGCCGAGACGAGCCGCCGGTCAGCTGATCGGGGGCACGATGCCCGAGCGGGCCTCCGGGGCCGCGATCCGCAACGCGTCCGCCGCTTCGTCGTTCGGCTGGGACTGGGACTCGCGTTCCGCTTCGACCCTCGCCCGGTAGACCTCCACCTCGCGCTTCACCGTTTCGGGGGCCCAGCCGAGGACCTCGCCCACCAGGTCCGCGACCTGCTCCGCGCAGTCGACGCCGCGGTGGGCGTACTCGATCGAGATGCGCGTGCGGCGGGCCAGGACGTCCTCCAGGTGCAGCGCGCCCTCGTGCGCGGCCGCGTACACCACCTCGACGCCCAGGTAGTCCGGTGCGTGCTCGATCGGCTTGAGCAGTTCCGGGCGGCCCTCGGCGAGACCCAGCACTTCGTGCACCAGCGAGCCGTAGCGGTCCAGCAGGTGCCTCACCCGATAGGGGTGCAGGCCGTGCTCCGCGGCCAGGTGGTCGGCCTGGTTCACCAGCGCGTGGTAGCCGTCCGCGCCGATCAGCGGGACCTTGTCCGTGATCGACGGCTGCGAGCGGCCCGGCAGGTCGACCGCCGCCGCGTCGACGGCGTCCGCCGCCATCACCCGGTAGGTCGTGTACTTGCCGCCCGCGATCGCGACCAGGCCCGGCGCCACCCGCGCCACCGCGTGCTCGCGCGAAAGCTTCGACGTCTCTTCGCTCTCCCCCGCCAGCAGCGGGCGAAGCCCCGCGTACACACCTTCGATGTCGTCGTGCGTCAACGGCGTCGCCAGGACGCTGTTGACGTGCTCCAGCAGGTAGTCGATGTCGTGCTTGGTCGCCGCCGGGTGCGCGAGGTCGAGGTTCCAGTCCGTGTCCGTAGTGCCCACGATCCAGTGATTGCGCCACGGGATGACGAACAGCACCGACTTCTCGGTGCGCAGGATCATCCCCGACTCCGACACGATCCGGTCGCGCGGGACGACGATGTGCACGCCCTTGCTCGCCCGCACGCGGAACCGCCCGCGGCCGCCCGACAGGCGTTGCAGCTCGTCGGTCCAGACGCCGGTGCAGTTGATCACGACGGCCGCCGAGATCTCCGTCTCGCGCCCGTCTTCGACGTCGCGCACGCGCACGCCGGACACCCGGTCGGCCTCGCGTAGGAAGCCGACGACCTGGGTCGACGTCCGCACGATCGCGCCGTAGTGCGCCGCCGTCCGCGCCACCGTCATGGTGTGGCGGGCGTCGTCGGACTGGGCGTCGTAGTAGCGGATCCCGCCGATCAGCGCGGACCGCTTGAGGGCCGGCACCATCCGCAGCGCGCCCGCGCGGGTCAGGTGCTTCTGGCCCGGGACGCTCTTGGCGCCGCCCATCGTGTCGTACATCAGCAGGCCGGCGGCGGTGTAGGGCCGTTCCCAGACGCGGTGTGTCAGCGGGTAGAGAAAACTGACCGGTTTCACCAGATGGGGTGCGATCGTCGTCAGCATCAGCTCGCGTTCGCGAAGCGCTTCCCGGACGAGCCCGAATTCGAGCTGTTCCAGGTAACGCAGGCCGCCGTGGAAGAGCTTGCTCGACCGGCTCGACGTGCCCGAAGCGAGATCCCGCGCCTCGACGAGCGCGACCCGCAGCCCGCGGGTGGCGGCGTCCAGCGCCGTGCCCGCGCCGACCACGCCGCCGCCGATCACGACGACGTCGAAGGTCTCCTTGCCCAGCCGCTGCCAGGTCTCCTCCCGCTTGCGCGGGCCCAGTCGAGCCGGGTTCGTCTCCGCTGCGTGCTGCGCGCTTGCCACGTGACAGTCCTCCTCGAGCCGGCGAGGCTTCCAGCATCGCACGACCTGGTGATCCTCCGCCCGTTCGCGGAGGACACATGTGGCGTAACCCTCCGCGATCTTGAAAAGATTGCGCTAGCCGGTCCTTGGACCAGGCTTCTACGCCCGGGTAACGTCGCCCGGACGTGGGTCGGCAACGGTGCCGTGGCACGCCGTGATCGACCTTGCGCAGAGTGTCCAGTGTGGCCAGTGTGGAGGTACAGCGGTGAGTGCTGGAGCAATAATCGTCTGGGAACTACTGGGAACAGCGGCGCTGATCCTGCTCGGCAACGGTGTGGTCGCGAACCACGTGCTGCGCAAGACCAACGGCAACAACGGCGGAATCCTGTTCATCAACTTCGGCTGGGCGTTCGCCGTCTTCACCGGCGCCAGCATCGCCGCGCCGAGTGGCGCGCACCTGAACCCGGCGGTGACCCTCGGGCTCGCCATCGCGGACAAGACCAAGTGGGCCGACGTGCCCTTCTACTTCATCGGGCAGATGGCCGGCGCCATCATCGGCGCGCTGCTGTGCTGGGCGACCTACAAGCTCCAGTTCGACGACCACCCCGAGCCGGAGAACACGCTCGGCATCTTCTCCACCGCGCCGCAGATCCCGAACCGGGTCTGGAACCTCGTCACCGAGATCATCGGCACCTTCGTCCTGGTGGCCTGGATCCTGCTCAGCCCGACGTTCGCCGCCGGCGACGGCGGGACCCCGAACTTCGGCAACGCCGCCCTGGGCTACGCGGGCGTCTCGTTCGTGGTCCTCGTGATCGGTACCTCCCTCGGCGGACCGACGGGCTACGCCATCAACCCGGCTCGTGACCTCGGCCCCCGGATCGCGTACGCGTTCCTGATGCCGATCCGGAACAAGGCGAACGCCAACTGGGGCTACTCGTGGATCCCGGTCGTCGGCCCGCTCGTCGGTGGCGCCCTCGCCGCGCTCCTGTACCTCCTCGTGCACAACCTGACCTGATCGCCCGCCCGAGAATTTCCTGGAGCACACATGACTTCGTACGTAGCAGCGATCGACCAGGGCACCACTTCGACACGGTGCATGATCTTCAACCACGAAGGCCGGGTCGTCGCCGTCGACCAGAAGGAACACGAGCAGATCTTCCCGAAGGCGGGCTGGGTCGAGCACAACGCCGAGGAGATCTGGGAGAACACCCGCGCGGTCGCCGCGGGCGCCATCGCCAAGGCCGACCTGCACACCAAGGACATCGTCGCCGTCGGCATCACCAACCAGCGCGAGACCGCGCTGGTCTGGGACAAGACGACCGGCAAGCCGGTGTACAACGCGATCGTCTGGCAGGACACCCGCACCGACCGGATCGTCACCGAACTCGGCAACCTCGGCGGCGGTCAGGAGCGCTACCGCGACAAGGTCGGCCTCCCGCTCGCGACGTACTTCTCCGGGCCGAAGGTCAAGTGGATCCTCGACAACGTCGAAGGGGCGCGAGAGAAGGCCGAAGCCGGTGACCTGATCTTCGGCAACATGGACACCTGGGTGCTGTGGAACATGACCGGCGGGCCCGACGGCGGCGTGCACGTCACCGACCCGACCAACGCCTCCCGCACCATGCTGATGGACCTCGACACGCTGCAGTGGGACCCCGAGATCGCCGCCGAGATGACGATCCCGCTGTCCATGCTGCCGGAGATCCGCTCCTCGTCCGAGGAGTACGGCAAGGTCCGCGAGAAGGGCGCGCTGGCCGGCGTGCCGATCGCGGGCATCCTGGGCGACCAGCAGGCCGCGACGTTCGGCCAGGCCTGCCTCTCCCCCGGCGAGGCCAAGAACACCTACGGCACCGGCAACTTCATGCTGCTCAACACCGGTACCGAAAAGGTGATGTCGCAGAACGGGCTGCTCACCACGGTCTGCTACAAGATCGGCTCGAACGACACGATCTACGCGCTGGAAGGCTCCATCGCCGTCACCGGTTCGCTGGTGCAGTGGCTGCGTGACAACCTCGGCATGATCGGGACCGCGGCCGAGATCGAGGAGCACGCGCGCAGCGTCGAAGACAACGGCGGCGCGTACTTCGTCCCGGCGTTCTCGGGTCTGTTCGCTCCTTACTGGCGATCCGACGCTCGCGGCGCGATCGTCGGGCTCACCCGGTTCGTCAACAAGGGACACCTGGCCCGCGCGGTGCTGGAGGCGACCGCCTTCCAGTCACGCGAAGTGATCGACGCGATGAACGCCGACTCCGGCGTCCCGCTGAAGTCGCTCAAGGTGGACGGCGGCATGGTCGTCAACGAGCTGCTCATGCAGTTCCAGGCCGACATCCTGGGCGTGCCGGTGATCCGCCCGGTGGTCAACGAGACCACGGCGCTGGGTGCCGCCTACGCCGCCGGGCTGGCGGTCGGGTTCTGGAAGTCCGAAGACGACATCCGCACCAACTGGGCCCAGGACAAGCAGTGGGACCCGGCGATGGACGACTCCCGCCGCGAATCCGAGTACCGCAACTGGAAGAAGGCCGTCACCAAGACCTTCGACTGGGTCGACGACGAAGACTGACCGTCAGGGCCGGGGGCACCGCGTCGAAACGGTGCCCTCGGCCCGCCCGCTCAGTCGTCCCAGCCCTCCGGCTTGCCGGATTGTTCGTTCGGCGCGATGACCAGGAACGGCACGCCCTGGTCGTCCACCAGGCGCACCTGCCTGCCGTGTGGTGAGTCGAAGGGCTCGCCCACGGCCTGGCCGCCGAGCTCGACCGCCTTGGCCGCGCTCGCGTCGGCGTCCGCCACCCAGAAGTACGCCGACCAGTTCGACGGCACCTCCGCCGGCACTTCGGCGGGCATTCCGCCGAGACCGCCGATCGGACGGCCGTCCACCAGCAGCACCGAGTACGTGAAGTCGCCGCTGGAGATGTCTTCGAAGCCGTAACCGAAGACCCGCTCGTAGAACGCCTTGGCCGCCGGGTAGTCGCGGCTCATGCACTCGTTCCAGGCCGAGGTGCCCGGCCCGGCCGTCACCTGCGTGCCCGTGTGGTTGCCGGGCTCCCAGAGGCCGAACGCCGCGCCGCCGGGGTCGACCGCGACGGCCATCCGGCCCTCCTTCATCACCTCCATCACCGGCATGACGACCTGACCGCCGGCTTCGGCGATCGCCGACACCGCCTTGTCCACATCGGACACCGCCAGGTAGGTCGTCCACACCGCGGGCGTCTCCTGGCCCGGTGGAGTCCGGCCGATCCCGGCGACCGGCCGCCCCCGCAGCATCGCCATGCCGTAGAAGCCGGTCTCCTCACCGCCCGCTTGCACGTCCCAGCCGAACAGGCCGCCGTAGAAGGCGACCGCCTTCGCCTGGTCGGGCACCATCAGGTCCACCCAGCTGGGTGTCCCGTCGGGCCATGGCTCGTCGCGGAACAACATGTCGGCTCCCTACCCTCGTCTGCGCCGCCTCGGGTGACGGCCGACACAGTGTGGCACCGGGGTCCGACAAAAACGGAAATCAGCCCTGGACCAGGTGTGCGTAGACGACGATGTTGTCGACGTAGTTGTGCGCGCCGCGGTCGAAGACGCCGCCGCAGGTGATCAGCCGCAGTTCCGGACCGGCCGTGTCGTCGTAGACACCTTCGGCTTCGAAGTCCTTTTTGGGCACCTGGTGCACTTTGGTCACCTCGAAGAGCGCCGTGGAGCCGTCCTTGCGGGCGACCGAGACCCGGTCGCCGGCGGCCAACTCCTTGAGGCGGAAGAAAATCCCTTTCTGGTGGTTCCCGTCGACGTGCCCGAGGACGACGGCCGGGCCGACCTCGCCGGGCGTCGGCGCGTACGTGTACCAGCCCGCCTGCAACGGCGTCGTCACCGGCGGGACCTGGATGGTGTCGTCCGGGTTGAGGCCGAGCGGGACCAGCGACGAATGCGCGCCGATCTTCGGGATGTCGATCGAGACGGGCTCCGACTTGGGCAGCGCCGCGACGGCGTCCTGGGCCGCGCTCGTGGGCTGCGGTTGCACCGCGACCGGACGGGCGGCCGGCGGCTGCGCCGTCGAGGGCCCCGGCCCGCCGCCGAGCGTCAGCGCGAGCACCGCCAACGCGGCCAGCAGCGCCACGACCAACGCGATCAGGACGCTCCGCCTGCGGGTGATCTTCGTGGTCATGTTCTCCCCCGGAATGGTGGTGCGCCGGACGGTCACCCGCCCGGCGCGTACCTGCGCACCGGACACACGCCCGGCACCCCCGCCGGGTTTGGCCGGCGGGGTCACGAACCCGTCGCGATCGGCGGCGGCGCGTCGGGGCGCGTCGCCGCCCCGACGGTACCGCCGCTCTCGACGTGAAAGCACCCGGCCGGGTGAACTTCACGGCCGGGTGCTCACCTTCGGCGCCCCACCCCCGGAGCGCCGAAGGGTTCACGCGGCCGGACGCCCAGCTTCCCCTGGGGCGCCGACGCGACCGGTGAACCTCGCTCAGCGTCGGCTCCTCATCCCCGGAGTGCCGACGCGGCGCACGTCGTCAGTCGCGACGGGTCCGGCGGGCCAGCACGAGACCGCCACCGCCGAGCGCGAGCACCCCCATGGCCCCGGCGGCCGCGAGCGGGCCGGCCGGCGAACCGTCCACCGGGCCGTCGGTACCGCCGGTCTGCGGCGCCCCCGCCGGCACCTTGGCCACCTGCTTCTTCGCCCCCAGCACCTCCAGGTACGCCGTCGACTTCTCCGGGCCGCAGTGCAGCGTCACCGCGTACTTGCCCGGCTTGACCTGGTTGACCTTCGCCGTCGCCGACTTGCCGTGGACGTCGTAGGTGATCGCCGCCGAAGCGACCGATACCTTCTCCTCCGGCCCGCGGGTCCGGCACGCGAAGTCGAGCTTCACGAGCGAGCCCGGAGCCGCGCGGCCCGGCACCACGGTCAGCTGCCGGGTGATCCGGGTCATCGGACCGTCCGGGTACTCCGGGGCCGACGTGGCCGGCTTGCTCGGCTCGATTGTCGGGGTGCCGGTCGGGGTGCCGGTGGGCGTGGCCGCGAGCGCCGCGGCCGGCGTCAGCACCAGGAAAGCCGCGGCGGCACCGGCGGCGAGCAACGTGTTCTTCATTCTTTTCTCCCCTGTGGAAAACACTTCGGGCACGACGAAGACGCCCCCGAAACAATGGATTGACCCGGCGCCTTTCGCAGTTCCCCCTGCGTCGGCCGTGCCGTTCACCTACATCCCCAAAGACGCCTCTGGCCAGCGAAGGTTGCGCCAGAAGGTCACAGAACCATCGCGGAACACGACGCTCGTGAACTCACGAAAAAACCGCCCCGGAGCGAATGCTCCGAGGCGGTTTTCCGTGGTTTGGGGTTCAGCCGGCCATACTGCCGTCGCCCGCTTTCGCGGCACCGGACGGCACCTTCGACACCTGAGCGGCCGGTACCGAGAACTGGGTGCTGTACGACTTGTCGCCGCACCTCACGGTCAGCGGGTACGTCCCGGCCGCGGTGCCCGGCTTCAGGGTGGCGTCGGCGCTGATGTTCGCGTCCGCGCCCATGAACGGGCCCGGCGTGTAGTTGGCGAACGTCAGCACGGGCGAGGAGAACGCGGGCGCCGCGCCTTCGCACTTCGCGAGCGCGACGTTCGGCGCGTCGCGGACGTACTTGTCGACCAGCGTCCGGTTGATCGCGGTGTTGACGTTGAGCTGGACGCTGCCGGCGCCCGGCGCCGGCGCGGGGGACGGACCGGTGCTCTGCGCTGTCGCCGGCGCCGCCAGCGCCGTCGCCCCGATCACCGCTGCCGCAACAAAAACCAACGTCTTGCGCACCTTCGCACCCTTCGCGTCCTTCAGACTTACAACCGACAAGACGCGACGGGCGCGCAGGGGTTGCGTCGTGGATCAGTCGAGATCGTCGTGGCGCATGAGCTGGCGCCCGGCCTCGGTGATCGAGCCCGACAGCGACGGGTACACCGAAAATGTCAGTGCCAGGTGGTCCACTGTGAGCTGGTTCTGGACGGCGAGCGCGATGGGAAGGATGAGCTCGCTCGCCTGCGGCGCCACGACGACACCACCGACGACCACGCCGGTGGCGGGGCGGCAGAACAGCTTCACGAAGCCTCGGCGGAGGCCCTCCATCTTCGCGCGCGCGTTGGTGGCCAGGGGCAGCATGATGGTGCGCGCGGGCACCTCGCCGGAGTCGATCGCGTGCTGGCTGATGCCGACGGTCGCGATCTCCGGGTGGGTGAACACGTTGGCGGCGACGGTCTTGAGCTTGATCGGCGCGACACCCTCGCCCAGCGCGTGCCACATCGCGATGCGGCCCTGCATGCTCGCCACCGAGGCGAGCATGAGCACGCCGGTGCAGTCGCCGGCGGCGTAGATCCCGGGAACGGAGGTGCGTGACACGCGGTCGACGGTGATGAACCCGCCGGGGCCGGGCGAGATGCCGACCTTGTCGAGGCCGAGGTCGGCGGTGTTCGGGATCGACCCCACAGTCATCAGGGCGTGGCTGGCTTCGATCACGCGGCCGTCGGCGAGGTGGATCTCGACGCCCTTTTCGGTGCGCTCGACGCGATCGGCGCGCGCCTGCTTCGCGACGGTCGTCCCGCGCTGCGAGAAGACCTCCTCGAGCACGGCGGCGGCGTCGGCGTCCTCGTGCGGCAGCACGCGGTCGCGGCTGGAGACGACGGTGACCTTGACGCCCATCTCGGTGTAGGCGGACGCGAACTCGGCGCCGGTGACGCCCGAGCCGATCACGGCGAGGTGCTCGGGCAGCTCCTGGAGCTCGTAGAGCTGACGCCAGTCGAGGATGCGCTCGCCGTCCGGGACGGCACCGGGCAGCACGCGCGGGGTGGCGCCGGTGGCGATCAGGACGACGTCGGCCGGGAGCTTCTCGGTCTCGCCGTCCTGCTTGGTCACGGAGACCTTGTGCGTGGCGAGGCCGGGCTCTTCGTCGCAGAAGCGCGCCTGGCCGATGATCACGCGGACGCCCTCGCGCTGGACGCGCGCGCGGATGTCGGCGGACTGGGCCAGCGCGAGGCCCTTGACGCGGCCGTGGACGGTCGGCAGGTCGATGCTCGTGTCGGCCATGTCGGTGTTGATGCCGAGCTCGCCGAGGTCGTGCATCTTCGCCAGCGCGCCCGAGCTCGCGATGAACGTCTTCGAGGGGACGCAGTCGTAGAGGACGCAGGCGCCGCCCAGGCCGTCCCGCTCGACGATCGTGACGTCGGCGCCGTGCTGGGCTGCGACCAGCGCGGCTTCGTAGCCGGCCGGGCCCCCGCCCATGATCACGATCCTGGTCACCTGGGTCCTCCTCGAAGTGCGTGATAACGGTGGTCTCACCGTACGCGGCGAAGGTGACCGGACACTGAAGTGGGCGAACACGCCGAGTGCGTCCACTCGGGTGAGCTGTGGGTCGCTACGCTGTCGGCGTGCCGTTGTATGCCGCTTACGGATCCAACATGGAGCCCGCCCAGATGCTGGAGCGCGCGCCGCACTCACCGATGGCCGGCTCCGGCTGGCTGGAGGGGTGGCGCCTGACCTTCGGCGGCGAGGACCTCGGCTGGGAAGGGGCCCTGGCCACGATCGTCGAAGACGCGGGTTCCCGCGTCTTCGTCGTCCTCTACGACGTGACGTCGCTGGACGAGACGGGCCTGGACCGCTGGGAAGGCGGCGAGCTGGGGATGCACAGCAAAATCCGCCTGAGAGTCCAGACCATGGACGGCTCGGTCCTGGCCTGGCTCTACGTCCTGGACGCCTACGAAGGCGGCCTGCCTTCAGCCCGCTACCTGGGCGTCTTGGCCGACGCCGCGGAAGCGGCGGGCGCCCCCGCCGACTACGTCGACGACCTCCGCACCCGCCCCTGCTCAGGCATCACCGGCTAACCCCGTGTCGTCCAATCAGGTACGCGTGTCGTCCTTCTGAGTACGCGTGTCGTCCGTCCAGGTCCGGCTGATCAAGCTGATCGACGTCGAAACGCGTCCTGCAGTTCCTTCAGCAACCGGCCTGGATCACGAAGATCCGCCGCCACGGCGCGGATCGTGATCCAGCCGCGGGCCGCCATTCGAGCATCTCGCTCGGTGTCACGGTCTTGTCGCTCTTCGTGCGCGACGTACCCGTCGTACTCCAGCGCGATACGCCGAGACGGCCACGCCATGTCGAGCCGATAGACGACCCGGCCGTCGATGGCCGTGATCTCGTACTGCGGCTCGGGGACCGGGAAACCCGACTCGACCACGACCAACCGCAGGATGCTCTCCGGAGGAGATTCGGCCTTGCCGGTGGCGAGGTCCAGCAGGGTGGATGCCCTGTGGATACCTCGGCGGTCCCTACGGTCCGCGAGTCGCTCACGGACATTCTCTTGAAGCCTGCGGCAGTGGTCGGGCGGCAGCCCCCGCATCGCTTCGTCCATCGCCGCGAACAACGTTCGCCGGTCGCCGTCACAGAGGAACTCGGCCAAGGCGAGATCGATCGGGAAAGTCTCGAGGCCGTCGATCTCCAGCACGTCGGTCGGCCGGTAGCAGCCCTGGTGCACGACCAGCCCAGGCTTCGACTTGATCCTCCGCTCGTACGGCACAGTGACGTGAATGTTCGAACTCTCAGCCGCCGTGATCCCTTGCAAGGCAAGAGAAGTCGGGCCCGACAGCACAACGGGCCGACCGACGACGAGCAGCGCCGCCTCAGCCCTCGTAGACAATTTGAGCGCATCTTCGGCGCGCATCACAACGCCTCGCCACGGCTGTGAAAGCAGGCCGCCGGCCAAGGCTTCCCGCACCGCGCGCTGTCCCATTTCCTCGACGGCACGACGACGCGTGGCCGCGCCGTACCGTCCTCGCCAATCCGTCATGACGCCAAGAATCCGGCCCTTCCGGTGATCATCGGAAGGGCCGGATTCAACACCTGTGGATAACTACCCGCCTGTGGATAACCCTGGGGATAGCCAGCCCGTACTCAGACGGACGACACGCGTACCTGGATGGACGACACGCGTACGCAGGTGGACGACACGGGTTAGGCGAGGGTGGCTAGGGCGGTATGGACCAGGGTGCGGACTCCGCAGGCCAGGGCCCGCTCGTCGAGGATGAAGGTCGGGCGGTGGATGTCCGACTGGGGCGACGGGTCGCCGGGCCAGACGCCCAGGCGGGCGAAGGCTCCCTGGACGTGCTCCAGGTACCAGCCGAAGTCTTCGCCGCCCGAGGACTGCTCGGTGCCGGCCACCGCGTTTTCGCCCAGGGCCGCCTCGACGCCCGCGCGCATCAGGGCCGTGGAGTCCGCGTCGGACACCACCGGGGGGACCCCGCGGCGGTAGTCCAGGTGGAAGCCGACGCCCGTGGGGGCCAGCAGGGACTCCACCGACGACGCGACCAGCGGTTCCAGCGCCGTCCAGACCTGGTGGTCGGCCGTGCGCAGGGTGCCGCGCAGGACGCCGTCCTGGGGGACGGCGTTGGCCGCCTGGCCCGCGTGGACCGCGCCCCAGACCAGCACCGTGCCGGACCGGGGGTCGACGCGGCGGGACAGCACCGACGGCAGAGACGTGATCACCGTGCCGAGCGCGTGCACCAGGTCGGCGGTCAGGTGGGGGCGGGACGTGTGCCCGCCCGGCGACGTCAGCCGGAGCTCGATCAGGTCCGCGGCCGACGTCAGAGCGCCGACGCGCATGCCCACCAGCCCGACCTCGAGCCGCGGGTCGACGTGCAGGCCGTAGATCCGGTCGACGCCGTCCAGCGCGCCCGCCGCGATCATGTCCAGCGCGCCGCCGGGCATGACCTCCTCGGCGGCCTGGAAGATCAGCCGGACGCGGCCGGGCAGTTCCGGCGCGCCGGCCAGGGCACGGGCCGCGCCGAGCAGGATCGCCGTGTGGGCGTCGTGGCCGCACATGTGCGCCGCGCCTTCGACGGTCGACGCGTAGGGCAGCCCGGTCGCCTCGGTGAGCGGCAGCGCGTCCATGTCCGCGCGCAGCGCCACGCAGCGGTCACCGCTGCCGATGTCGCAGACGACGCCGGTGCCGCCGGGCAGCACCCACGGCTTGAGGCCGACGGCGCGCAGCAGCGTGACGACCAGTTCGGTGGTCGCGAACTCGTGCCGCGACAGCTCCGGGTGCGCGTGGATGTGCCGGCGCCAGGCCAGCACGTCGGTCGCGTTGGCGCGAAGCCAGTCGTCAAGCCAGAACGGGCCACGGCCCGCACCAAGGTCCTCCACGGGAGCCATGGTTACGCCGGCTTCGGAAATGAGCGCCTCCGGCCCCTCGATAGGGGTGATGATGCGCCCGTGGGGGTCGCCTGGAACGTCCGGTCGTGAGTCGAGCACCGTCACGCCGCACCTCCTCCCGCAACACGGGTAACCCGCGCAGCGGCTGGGGTCACGCAACGTGCCGATCGTTCTTTCGTACGCATTTGCAGACGATCGTGCACCATGCAGGAGGCAAGCCGCGCCTCGAAACGAGGCGTCCTAGACGGCCGGTAGCTGATCTGCGTTGAACGGTGTGCAGTAGTTCGGCCAAGACGAACGCCGAGCGCTGCTCACCCGTCCGGACGCAGGGTTACGACCCTTTGGCCTTCTTCGACCGGATCCGGCGGCCCCAGACGACGATGCCGAGCAGGACCGCCGCGACGAGGCCGGCGACCAGCTTGGTCTTGGTCTTTTCGGCGTTCGCCTTGTCGGTCTGGGCCGGGTCGAGCACCGGTCCGGGCGCCTGGGTCTGCGCGAGCACGGGCCCGGCGCCGGCATGGGCCACCGTGACCGTGACGGCCACCGGACGCACCGGTGAGGCCTGCGCCGGCGACGCGGTGAACAGCACCGCCCCCAGCAGGCCGGCAACGACCAGAGCACGCAGTATCGCCATGTCATCCCTTCGCCACGACCGGCGGTCAACCGGCATTGTGCCCGCGCGGCGCCCCGCGGTCAGCCGCCACGTGGTGGACCGAACGCGTCGAGGATCCGCTGTGCACCGAGGGTAGCGGTCAGTTCACCGTCGCGCACCGCCCGTTCGACGTCGGGAACGACCGTTCGCACGTCCGGATGCGCCGCCAGCCGACTAAGCAGGTTTTCGCGCACCATCGTCCACGTCCAGTCGACCTGCTGCTGCCGGCGCCGGGCGGCCAGCTCGCCGGACGCCGAGAGCGTGTCGCGGTGCTGCTCGATCGCGCCCCACACCTCGTCGAGCCGCAGGTTGTGCAGGCCGCTGCAGGTCAGCACGGGGGGCGTCCACGTCGCGTCGGGCCCGTAGATCATCCGCAGGGCGCCCGAAAGCTCCCGCGCCGCCCGCTTGGCGTCGCGCTCGTGGTCGCCGTCGGCCTTGTTGACGGCGATGACGTCGGCGAGCTCCAGCACGCCCTTCTTGATGCCCTGCAGCTGGTCGCCGGTGCGGGCCAGCGTCAGGAACATGAAGCAGTCGACCATGTTCGCGACGGCCACTTCGGACTGTCCCACCCCGACGGTCTCGACCAGGACGGTGTCGTAACCGGCCGCTTCCATCAGCACGATCGTCTCGCGGGTCGCGCGGGCGACGCCGCCGAGCGTCCCGGACGTCGGTGACGGCCGGATGAACGCCCGGTCGTCGACGGCCAGGCGTGCCATCCGGGTCTTGTCGCCGAGGATCGACCCGCCGGTGCGCGTCGACGACGGGTCGACGGCCAGCACGGCCACGCGGTGCCCGGCCGCGGTCAGGTCCGTGCCCAGCTGGTCGATGAATGTCGACTTGCCGACACCGGGGACGCCGGTGATGCCGATCCGCCGCGCGCCACCCGCCGACGGCAGCAGCTCGACGAGCAGTTCCTGCGCCTGCGCCCGGTGGTCCTCGCGCTGGGACTCGACCAGCGTGATCGCCTTGGACAGCGTGCCGCGGTCACCCGCCAGCACGCCCTTGGCGTAGGCCGGGACGTCGATCTTGCGCGGCAACGCTCAGGACTCCTGCGCCGACAGCTGGCCGAGCAGGTCGATGGCCGCGTCCGCGAGCACCGTGCCCGGCCCGAAGATCGCCGCTGCCCCGGCTTCGCGCAGCGCCGGGTAGTCCTGCGGCGGGATGACGCCGCCGACCACGACCATGATGTCCGCGCGGCCCAGCTCGGCGAGCTCGTGGCGCAGCGCCGGCACCAGCGAGAGGTGCCCGGCGGCCAGCGAGGACACCCCGACGATGTGGACGTCCGCCTCGATCGCCTGGCGGGCGACCTCGGCCGGGGTGGAGAACAACGGGCCGACGTCGACGTCGAAGCCGATGTCGGCGAAGCCGGTGGCGATCACCTTCTGGCCGCGGTCGTGACCGTCCTGGCCCATCTTCGCGACCAGGATCCGCGGCCGGCGCCCCTCCTCCGCGGCGAACTCCTCGACCAGCGAGCGGGCCTTCTCGACGTTCTGCGACTTCCCCACCTCTTCGCGGTAGACGCCCGAGATCGTGCGGATCTGACCGGAGTGCCGGCCCCAGAGCTTCTCCAGCGCGTCGGAGATCTCGCCGACGGTCGCCTTCGCGCGGGCCGCGTTGATACCCAGCTCCAGCAGGTTGCCACCGTTTCCGGCGCCCTCGGTCAGCCGCCGCAACGCGTCCTCGGTGGCCGCGGGGTCGCGTTCGGAGCGCAGCCGCCGCAGCTTCTCGAGCTGCTGCGTCCGGACGCCGGCGTTGTCGACCTTCAGGACTTCGATGTCTTCATCGCTGGTGACCTGGTACTTGTTGACGCCGATCACCGGCTGCCGGCCCGAGTCGATCCGGGCCTGGGTGCGGGCCGCGGCCTCCTCGATGCGCAGCTTCGGGATGCCCGCGTCGATCGCCTTGGCCATGCCGCCGGCCTGCTCGACCTCGCTGATGTGGCCCCACGCCTTGCGCGCGAGGTCGTAGGTCAACTTCTCCACGAAGGCACTGCCGCCCCACGGGTCGATCACCCGCGTGGTGCCGGATTCCTGCTGCAGCAGCAGCTGCGTGTTGCGGGCGATGCGCGCGGAGAAGTCGGTCGGCAGCGCGAGCGCCTCGTCGAGGGCGTTGGTGTGCAGCGACTGCGTGTGCCCCTGGGTCGCGGCCATCGCCTCGACGCAGGTGCGCACGACGTTGTTGTAGACGTCCTGCGCGGTCAGCGACCAGCCGGACGTCTGGGAGTGCGTCCGCAGTGACAGCGACTTCTGCGACTTCGGGTCGAAGCCTTTCACGAGCTTCGCCCAGATCAGCCGGGCCGCGCGCAGCTTCGCGACCTCCATGAAGAAGTTCATCCCGATCGCCCAGAAGAACGACAGCCGCGGCGCGAACTTGTCGACGTCCAGCCCGGCTTCGGTGCCCGCGCGGATGTACTCGACGCCGTCGGCCAGGGTGTAGGCCAGCTCGAGGTCGGCGGTCGCCCCGGCTTCCTGCATGTGGTAGCCGGAGATGGAGATCGAGTTGTACTTCGGCATGTGCTGCGAGGTGTAGGAGAAGATGTCGGAGATGACCCGCATCGACGGCTGCGGCGGGTAGATGTAGGTGTTGCGGACCATGAACTCCTTGAGGATGTCGTTCTGGATGGTCCCCGCGAGCTGCTCGGGCTTCACCCCCTGCTCCTCGGCCGCGACGACGTAGAGCGCCAGCACCGGCAGCACCGCGCCGTTCATCGTCATCGACACGGACATCTTGTCCAGGGGGATGCCGTCGAAGAGCTGGCGCATGTCGTAGATGGAGTCGATCGCGACGCCCGCCATGCCGACGTCGCCGGAGACGCGCGGGTGGTCGGAGTCGTACCCGCGGTGGGTGGCCAGGTCGAAAGCGACCGACAGGCCCTTCTGCCCGGCCGCGAGGTTGCGGCGGTAGAAGGCGTTCGACTCCTCGGCGGTGGAGAACCCGGCGTACTGGCGGATGGTCCAGGGCTGGTTGACGTACATCGTCGGGTACGGCCCGCGCAGGTAGGGCGCGATGCCGGGGTACGTGCCGAGGAAGTCCACATCGGACAGGTCGGCCGCGGTGTAGACCGGTTTGACGCCGATGCCCTCGGGCGTCTCCCAGGCCAGCGCGTCCGGGCCCTTGCCGGTGGCGTCCTGCACGGCCTTGGCCCAGGCCTCGCGGTCGCCCGGCTCGGGCGAGCCGAGTTCGACGTCGGCGAAGTTCGGGATAGTCATCGCGCAACTCCCAGCTGAGTGTGCAGACCGGTGAGGACTTCCAAGGCGTCGCAGCCGGCGAAGACGTTGCCGTCCACGCCGTCGAACTTGCCCTTTCCGGCCAGTAGTACGTACTCGGCGCCCAAAGATGCCGCGACTTCGGCGGCCTGGGCCGCGTAGGCGTCGTCGGTGCCGCAGATGCAGGCGACCTTCGCGCCGCTCTCACGGAACGCGCCGGGCAGGTCGTCGGTCGCGCCCGGGTTGACCACCTCGAGCCCGCCCGCCTGGAACAGGTTGGCGGCGAACCCGGCCCGCGTGGTGTGCGCGGCGACCGGGCCGAGCGTGGCCAGGAAGACCTTCGGCCGCTCGCCGTGCTCGGCGAGGTACGCGTCCGACGCGTCGCGCAGGGCTTCGAAGTCCTCGGCGTACCGGTGCCGCGGCAGGCCACCGTCCACAGGGGACTCCAGCGGCTCCCGTTTCACCGGCTTCTCGGTCAGGTTCGGGAACTCGCTGACGCCGGTGAGCGGGTCGCGCCGGGTGGCGAGCCGCTTCGCCCGCTTGTCCCACGTCTCGGCGAGGCGGCCGGCAAGCGCGCCGGACGACAGCTCCGCGACCAGGCCGCCCGCCGCTTCGATCGCGGTGAACTCGGCCCAGGCGACGCGGGCCAGGTCTTCGGTGAGCTTCTCGACGTACCAGGAGCCGCCCGCCGGGTCGACCACGCCGGCCAGCTTGGACTCCTCCAGCAGCACCGCGTGCGTGTTGCGGGCGATCCGCGCGGAAAACGCGTCGGGCCGGCCGATCGCGGCGTCGAACGGCAGCACGGTGACGGCGTCCGCGCCGCCGACACCGGCGCCGAAGCAGGCGACGGTCGTGCGCAGCATGTTCACCCACGGGTCGCGCTGGGTCAGCATCGCCGGCGACGTCACGGCGTGCTGGCGCATCGGCGACGAGAAGCCGCACACCTCGGCGACGCGCGCCCACAGGCGGCGGGCCGCGCGCAGCTTGGCGATGGTCGAGAACTGGTCCGCGGTCGCGGCGATCCGGAACTCCAGCTGCCCGGCCGCGGTTTCGGCGTCCAGGCCGGCGTCGGTGAGGGCGCGCAGGTAGGTGACGCCGGCGGCGACCAGCGCGCCCAGCTCCTGCGCGTCCGACCCGCCCGCTTCGTGGAACGGCAGGCCGTCGGCGACGATCGTGCGCACCTTCGGGTACTTCGCGGCGACACGCGCGGCCAGCGCGGCGGCCGGTTCCAGCGCGACGCCGGCGCCGGTGCGGGCGGCGAGCCCGATCGGGTCGGCCCCCAGCACGGCGGTGGCTTCGCTCGCCGGGACCTCGCGCTCGTCGAACACGTCGAACAGGGCGTCCGCGGCGGCTTCGTACCCGGCACCGGCGTCGAGGACGACCGGCGCGAGATCGACGTAGACCTCGTTCAGCGCGTCGGCGACCGCCGCGGGCGGCACGGACAGCCAGATCGACGTCACGCCGCCTTCGAGGTCGGCGAGGATCGCCTTGTTGACGGCGCGGGCGTCGGTGCCGGCGAACCGGGCCCGGACGTCCCAGCCGGTGGCGACCTGCCCCTCCGGGCGCGCCCCGCGCACGAACGGCGACAGGCCGGGGAAACCGGCGTCACCCGCTACGTCGTCGGCGGTGTAGAGCGGCTGGATCTCGATGCCGTCGTAGGTCCGGGTGACGAGCTTGCTCTCGGGGGCGCCTGTGAAGTCCTCCGGCAGCCTGCCGCTCTTGCGCAGCACGCCGGCCACGAGCTCCTGCCACTGCTCGCGCGTCGCCTGCGGAAACTCGGCCGCCAGGTCGAGTTCGGAGATCGGCGCTGACTCCGGACCGGCCAGTTCAGTCATACCCAGTGATGGTAGAGGCACTCGACACGGACGACCTGTGAGTCTGGTCGCCCCTGGGGGTGGTAGGGGTCGGAGCGGGGTACGACACAATTGGCGCGTGCCCCCCTCCAGCGAAGAGACACGACTGGTCGCCGGTCGCTACCGGCTGCGCTCGGTGCTGGGCTCCGGGTCGATGGGCACCGTCTGGTCGGCCTACGACGAGTTCCTGCACCGCCAGGTGGCCGTCAAGGAGATGAAGGTCCCGCCGGGCATCCCGTCGTCACAGGCGGACGAGCTGCGGGAACGCACGTTGCGCGAAGCCCGCGCGATCGCCGTGCTGTCGCACCCGAACGTGATCATCCTGCACGACGTCGCCCGCGAGAACGATCAGCCGTTCGTGGTGATGGAGCTGCTGCCCTCGCGCAGCCTGGCGCACATCCTGCGCGACCACGGGCCGCTGACCGTCGAGCAGGCCGCCGCGATGGGCATCGCCGTCGCCTCCGCGCTGGAGGCCGCGCACGCCGCCGGCATCACCCACCGCGACGTCAAGCCGGGCAACGTCCTCGTGGCCAGCGACGGCCGGATCAAGCTGACCGACTTCGGCATCGCCCGCAACGTCTCCGAAGCGACCATGACGCGTACCGGGATCATGCTCGGCTCCCCCGCCTACATCGCGCCGGAGGTCGCCTCGGGCGGTCCCGTCACACCCGCCGCGGACCTGTGGGGCCTCGGCGCGACACTGTTCGCCGCGGTCGAGGGCGCGCCGCCGTACGACGCCGACGGCGACCCGCTGGAGACCGTCGGCCGGGTCGTCAACGGGAAGGTGCCCAAGCCGAAGGCCGGGCCGCTGGCCGACGTCATCTCGGCGCTGATGAAGAAGGAGCCGAACAAGCGGATCACGCTGCGCGACGTCCGGCACCGGCTGTACCCGTTGCAGACGAAGACCGCGCTCGACCTGTTCGGACCCGAGCTGTTCCGCACGCCGGACGGCAAGAAGACGTCGGCCCAGCCGGACGCCACCGACACGCAGGTGATCAAGACCGTCCTGCCGGAGAAGGTGGAGAAGAAGGCCGAGAAGAGCGCCGAGCTCGCGTCCGACCCGGGCCCGCTGCCGTTCTTGAAGCCGCCGGCCGCCGCGCCGGCTCCGACACCGACACCGCCGGCCGCCACCGTGTTCGTCCCGCCGCCGCCCCTGCCGCGGCCGGGACGGCGGACCGGGCGGGCCACCGCCGTGCTCATCGGCGTCGCGATCCTGCTCTTCCTCGTCGCCGCCGGCGGCGGGTTCGCGCTGGCCAGGACGGTCGGTGGCGAGTCGCTGCTGCCGCCGGCGGCCGAGCCGCGGGCGACGTCGAACGGGCCCACCGAGCTGCCGCCGCCCGAGCTGGTCACCCAGTCCGGCGACGCGAACGTGGCGACCGGGGAGAAGGGCGGCGAGTTCGGCCTCGGCGTGCCGAAGGGCTGGCAGAAGTTCGTCGCCCCGCACGACACCCGGTTCGGGGTGAGCACGGTCGTCCAGTTCGTCTCGGAGGACGGCCGCCGCGCGATCCGGCTCGAACGGCTGGCGAACTACTTCGGCGACTACCCGAACGACCAGCCGTACATCGACCAGCTGAAGCAGCTCTACCCCTCCGACGGGTTCCAGCCCTTCCCCTCGGCCCCGCTGGCGAACGGGACCACGCTGACCTTCCGCACGACCGACACCGGCGCCTCGAAGAGCGTCACCCGCGTGACGTTCATGAACCTGCTCAAGGCGGGCTCGAGCCTGTGGGTCTTCTCGGTCACCGCGCCGAGCGAGCAGGAGGACGCGACCCGCAAGGACGTCTTCGAGCCCGTCGCCCGGTCGCTGACCATCTCCGACTGACGACCCGGTACGTCTTCGTCGGCGCGGACCTCCGGCGGCTTTGGGGCCTCGATCAGTCGGGAACGTCGCCGAGGACTTCGCGGGACAGCACTTCCTGGCCGAGGTGGCGCAGGCCCGCGAAGATCCGGTCGCCCAGGACCGTCACCACCAGGCCCGCCTCGATGATCTTGTCGAACGACGTCAGGCCGGTCACGGTGTCGACGTCCAGCTCCGCCACCCGCAGCGCCAGGTGCGCGTACTCCTCGAGGTGCTCCGCCAGCTTGTCGTGGCCCAGCTCCTTCGCCGTGGCCAGCGCCGCGACGACGTTCGCCACCGCGGCCTCCTTGCGCTTCAGCTCGCCCCAGCCGTTGCGGCGGACGATCCCGTCGAGCAGCTCCCACGCCCATTGCGCGGCCTCTTCGGACACCTCGGGCGGGGTGCCGGCCAGCTCCTCCTGGACCACGCCCATCGTGCGGTGCGGGGTCTTGTCGCCGTCGATCGCTTCGAGCACCGTGCCGACCGAGGCCAGCGACATCCCGCCGACCTCGGTGAGGGCCTTGATCAGCCGCAACCGCTGGACGTGCGTCGCCGAATACCGTGCCTGGTTGGGGCTGGTGCGCTCGCCCGGCGGCAGCAGACCTTCGCGCAGGTAGTACTTGACGGTCGCGACCGGCACCCCCGACTCGGCGCTCAGTTCGGCCATCCGCATGCGTTCCGCTCCGATTCTGCTTTCGATTCTGCTTTCGATTCCAGGGTCGGGCTCCGGGGCAACCCTGAAGACTTCTCAGCATGGATAGCTTAACTTCCCATAACGGAGAGCTTGACTATCCATTCTGGGAGGAACCATGACCATCCTTGCCGATCTCCGGACGAGAACCCGCGGGTGGCACCCGCCATCGCGATACGCCGGCGCCGCCTACGGCGTGGTGGCCGTGCTCTGCGTCGCCGCGCTGCTCGTCGACCACCGGACCCTCGAAGGCGCGCCGATCTGGGTCAAGCCGCTCAAGTTCGCGATCTCCGGCAGCCTCTACTTCCTGACGTGGAGCTGGCTGGTCTCGCTGCTGCCGCGGTTCCGCCGCACCGCCGACTGGCTGACGAACGCGCTCGTGGTGATCTTCACCGGCGAGTACGTCCTGCTGGCGCTCCAGGCCGCCCGCGGCCGGGCGAGCCACTTCAACAACGCCACCCCGCTGGACGCCACGATCTACGACGTCATGGGCAAGATGATCATCGGCCTCTGGACGGCGACGCTCGCGCTGACCGTCCTGGTCATGTTCACGAAGGTCGCCGACCGCGCGAGCTTCCGGGCCGTGCGCGCTGGCGCCGTCCTGTCGCTCGTCGGGATCTCGCTCGGCATGCTGATGACGAGCCCGACCGCGCGTCAGCTCGCGCAGTGGAAAGCCGGCGGCGCGCAGGACGTGGTGGGCGCGCACACCGTCGGCCTCGCCGACGGCGGCCCCGGCCTGCCGATCCTCGGCTGGAGCACGGTCGGCGGCGACCTGCGGATCCCGCACTTCGTCGGGATGCACGCACTGCAGGCGTTGCCACTGCTGGCGATCGCGCTGCTCGCGCTGACCTCGCGGTTCCCGCGGCTGCGCGACGACGTCGTCCGCGCGCGGCTCGTCCTGATCGGCGCCGCCGGCTACGCGGGCCTGATCGCGCTGGTCACCTGGCAGGCGTTGCGGGCGCAGTCGATCGTGCACCCGGACGCCGTGACATCGGGCGCGGCCGCGGCGCTCGTGGCCGCCGTCGGGCTGGCCTCATGGGCCGTCGTGCGAGCCCCGGCCCGAGTGGCCGCGTGATGGCCCTGTTCACCTGGGCGTTCCCGCTCGCGACGCCGTTCTGGGCGCTGATGATCCTGCTGCCGAAGTGGCGCTGGACGGCGCGGATCATGCGGTCGCCGTGGGTCCCGCTGCTGCCGCTGGTCTGCTACTTCGGGCTCGTCCTGCCGCACTTCGGGGAGTGGGGGCGGGCGATGCTCCGGCCCGACCTCGGCGTGCTGCAGACACTGCTGGCCACGCCCTGGGGCGCCGGGCTCGTCTGGGCGCACCTCATCGCGTTCGACCTGTTCATCGCCCGGTGGGTGTACTTCGAGGCGCGCTCCCTGGAGATCTCGCCGTGGATCGTCAGCCCGATCCTGCTGCTCACGATCTTCCTGTCGCCGTTCGGGCTGGTGGCTTTCCTGGTGGTGCGGAGCGTCCGGATACGCTCGGCGGCATGAGCGCACAGGAAGCCGCGGCCGTCATCGCCGACCGCACTGGGGTGGACAAGCACGACATCGCCGTCGTGCTCGGTTCGGGCTGGCGCCCGGCCGCGGACGTCATCGGGGAGCCCGAAGCGGAGATCCCGCTGGGCGACCTGCCCGGGTTCGAAGCGCCGAGCGCGGTCGGCCACGGCGGGACGGTGCGCTCGGTGCGCGTCGGCGACCGCCGGGCGCTGATCCTGCTCGGCCGCACGCACTTCTACGAGGGCAAGGGCATCGACCCGGTGGTGCACAACGTGCGCACCGCCGCGGCCGCCGGCGCCCGGACGGTGCTGCTGACCAACGCGGCGGGCGGACTGCGCCAAGGGTTCCAGGTCGGGCAGCCGGTGCTGATCTCCGACCACCTCAACCTGACGGCCCGCTCCCCGATCGTCGGCGCGAACTTCGTCGACCTCACGGACCTGTACTCGGCGCGACTGCGGGCGATCGCCCGCGAAATCGACCCGTCGCTGCAGGAAGGCGTCTACGCGGGCCTGACCGGGCCGCACTTCGAGACGCCGGCGGAGATCCACATGCTGCGCACGCTGGGCGCGGACCTGGTCGGCATGTCGACGGTCCTGGAGGCCATCGCGGCCCGCGCCGCCGGCGTCGAGGTCTTCGGCCTCTCGCTGGTGACGAACCTGGCCGCGGGCATGACGGGCCAGCCGCTCAACCACGAAGAGGTGCTGGAAGCCGGCCGCGCGGCCGCAACCCGCATGGGCTCGCTCCTACGCGACCTCGTCGCCCGCGCCTGACCCGAACCCGTCACTTTCGTCGAGAAAGATGCGCCAGAGGGCCCTCAAAACGCATCTTTCTCGGCGAAAGCTCGGTCTTGAAACGTTCCAGGCGTCGCTTTTCCGATGAACGTAACCCTTGGTGGGGGTTAGGCGAACGACGGGAGTTCGGCGGCTACTTCGGCCGGGGACGGCATTGCCGCGACCTCCGCGGCCAGGGTGGTGGCCGCGGAGCGGACCGACGGGTCCGTCAGCAGGTGGTGGGCCTTCTCCGCGACGGCGTCCGCGGTGACCTCGGCGCCGAGCAGGCGGTCGCCGACGCCCGCCGCGAGCACCGCGTCGGCGTTGCTGAACTGGTCGGCGCCCTGCGGCAGGAGCAGCTGCGGGAGACCCGCGCCGAACGCGCCGAGCGTCGTGCCGCTGCCGCCGTGGTGCACGACCAGGTCGACGTGCGGGAGCAGCGCCGCCTGCGGCACCCACGTCTCGAGCCGGACGTTCGCCGGCACCTCGCCCAGCGCGGCCGGGTCGACGGTCGGACCGGTGGTGACCAGCACGTCGACGTCCAACGCGGACAGCCCGGCGATCGCCGCGCCGAGCACACCGGCGTGGCCCATCGCGGTGCCGAGCGTCAGGTAGACGAGCGGGCGCCGCTTGTCCAGCACCCCCGCGGGCAGCTCGCCCGGCTCGCTCCAGCCGACCGGCCGCAGCGGCACGCGGTGCGCCCGCGCCAGGAAACCCGGTTCCTGCACCGATTCCGGGCAGATGTCGACGAACGGGCCGCCGAACGACAGGTCTTCGCCGACGGTGATGCCCAGGCCGGCGGCGTGCGCGCGGATCGCGTCCCGGATGTGCGTGACCATCGGGTCGTCGGCGGACACGCGGCCGAAACCGTGCGCCACCACGGGAATCCCGGCCTTCATCGCGGCGAACGCGCCGCCGGAGTTGCCGGACTCGCTCACCACCAGGTCGGGCCGGGCGTGCTCGAACAGCGGCAGCAGGTCGGCGACGAACCGCTTCGGCATGAGCTCGCCGAAGACCTTCGCGACGATCGGGCCGAGGACCTCCGGCGGGATCTCACCCGGCGGCCGCCGCGGGCCGGCCGGACCCGCTTCGGCGAACGCCTGACCGAAGGCGTCCTTGATGGCGAGCCCGGCGGCGGCCGTCTCGAGCCCGGCTTTCGTCAGCTGGGGCAGGAAGTCTTCCGAGGTGGCGAAGACGACGTCGTGGCCCGCGTCCCGCGCGGCGAGCGCCAGCGGGACGAGCGGGAACGTGTGACCGAAGGACCCCAGTGAGGTGAAGAGCAAGCGCACCGCCCCGACCCTAGCCCGTAGGCTGTCGCGGTGACTTTGACCTCCACGCTGCGGGACGCCGCGTTCCGCTGGATCGCCGACGACCCCGACGAAGCTTCCCGCGCCGAACTGCAGGCGGTCGTCGCCCGCGCGTTGGGCGGCGACGCCGCGGCCGCCGACGAGGTGGCCGACCGGCTGGCCGGGCCGCTGGAGTTCGGCACGGCCGGGCTGCGCGGGCCGGTGCGCGCCGGGCCGAACGGGATGAACGTGGCGGTCGTCACGCGCACCACGGCGGGAGTGGCGGCCTGGCTGACCGCGCAGGGGCACGCCGGCGCGCTGGTCGTCGTCGGCCGGGACGCGCGCCACGGCTCGGAGGACTTCGCCACGGCCGCCGCGGAGGTGCTGACCGCTGCCGGGTTCACCGTCCAGGCGCCGCCCCGGCCGCTGCCGACGCCGTTGCTCGCCTACGCCGTGAAGCACCTCGGCGCGGTGGCCGGGATCCAGATCACGGCGTCGCACAACCCCCCGGCGGACAACGGGTACAAGCTCTACGACGCGACCGGCGGGCAGATCGTGCCGCCGTCCGACGGCGAGATCGAGCGCGCCATCCAGGCCGCGCCGGCCGCGGTGGACGTGCCGCGCGAGCCGGGCGCCGGGGTGGTCGACCTGCTCGGCAGCTACCTCGACGAGGTCGCCGCACTCCCGCTGGGCGCCGAGCGCATCGTGCGGGTGGCCGCGACCGCGTTGCACGGCGTCGGCGCCGAGACGCTGCGCGCGGCCTTCGAGCGGGTCGGGTTCACCGACCTGCACCTGGTCGAGGCGCAGTCCACCCCGGACCCGGACTTCCCGACGGTGTCGTTCCCGAACCCGGAGGAGCCGGGCGCCACCGACCTGCTGCTGGCGCTGGCGTCCGAAGTGGACGCCGATCTGGCCGTCGCGCTCGACCCGGACGCCGACCGCTGCGCACTGGGCGTGCGCGATCGGGACGGCTCGTGGCGGATGCTGCGCGGCGACGAGACGGGGGTACTGCTGGGCTCGGCCATCCTGTCCACTGTGGACCGCACGATGATGCCGGATCCCTTGGTGGCCACGACGATCGTCTCGTCGTCGTTGCTGGGCGAAATCGCGAAGGCCGAGGGTGCCCGTTACGCGGAGACGCTCACCGGGTTCAAGTGGCTGGTCCGCGCGGGCGACGACCTCGTCTTCGCCTACGAAGAGGCGCTCGGCCTCTGCGTGAACCCGGGGTTCGTGCGGGACAAGGACGGCATCGCCGCCGCGACGCTGGCGGCCGGGCTGATCGCGCGGCTGCGGGCCGAGGGCCGTACGCCCCTGGACGTGCTGGACGAGCTGGCCGAGCGGCACGGCGTGTACGTCACGGACCAGGTTTCGCTGCGGGTCACGGACCTGTCCGTCCGCGGCCGGCTGATGGGCAAGCTGCGCGAGGCGCCTCCGGCCGAGGTCGGTGGCGTCGCCGTGACGCTGGAGGACCTGCTCCCCGGCGCGGACGTCCTGCGTCTCACCGGTGACGGCGTGCGGATCGTGGTCCGCCCGTCCGGCACGGAACCGAAGCTGAAGGCGTACCTGCAGGTCGTCGAGCCGGTGTCCGGATCGCTGGCGGACGCGCGCACGGCGGCGGCCACGCGGCTGGCGGCGTTGCGGACCGACGTGGAGGCGTTGCTGTCCTGATGCCGAAGCTGCTGATCGTGCACCACACGCCGTCGCCGTCGACCCAGGCGATGTTCGAGGCCGTGCTGGCGGGCGCGGCCCACCCGGACATCGAGGGGGTGGAGGTGGTCCGCCGCGCGGCGCTGGCGGCCACCGTCCCGGACGTCCTCGAGGCGGACGGCTACCTGCTGGGGACGCCGGCGAACCTGGGCAGCATGAGCGGCGCGCTGAAGCACTTCTTCGACACGGTGTACTACCCGTGCCTCGACGCGACGCGGGGCCGCCCGTTCGGCTACTGGATCCACGGGAACAGCGACACGTCGGGCACCGAGCGCCAGCTGCTGGCCATCACGACGGGGCTGGCCTGGACGAAGGCGGCGGACCCGGTGATCGCGACGGGCGAGCCGGGCAAGGAGCTGCTGGCGGCGTGCACCGAGTTGGGCGGCACGCTGGCCGCGACGCTGATGGCCTGACCGGGGAAAGTAAGAGGCCTGTCACCGGAAGCCCTGGGGGTCGACCTCCGGCAACAGGCCGTGCCAAGGGTTCGCCGCGAGGCGATCAACCTTGGTGCTATGAAGCGTACTACAGACGGCCGATCATGACGAGTCGGAGGCATGATCGCCTCTCGCCTTGTGGTTCTGTACACCCCCAGGGTACGGAAGAGCAAGGCGAGAGGCGAAGCCAACTGTAAACCACTGCATACGATAGCTGTCAACATGTGCGTACAGTGGTTTCCCGGCTAGAATTTTCACGGTGGAAACCTAGGGGGCTGGGATGGCACAAGAGCGCACCTTCGCGGAACGCCTGACCGCCCTGATCGAGGCGGCCCGCCTCGACGGCCGGGCACCGCACAGCTACCGCGAGATCTCCGCGGCGGTCGAGCGGGCCGGCGGGCCGGCGATGTCGCCCGCCTACCTGCAGCAGCTCGCGACCGGCAAGCGCGTGAACCCGAAGATCCACTACGTCGAGGCGCTGGCCAGGCTGTTCGGCGTGCCCGTCACCTACTTCTTCGACGCGGAGGCCACCGGCCCGGCCCCGGCCGGCGAGGTCCAGCTGATGGCGATGCGCGCGCAGGAGCTGTCGCCGCAGGGCCGCCGTCAGGTGATGGACCTGCTGGAGCTGGTCGAACGCTACGAACGGGCCGAACGTGACGGCCGGAACCCGGAGGACGCGCCGCGATGAAGGAACGCGAGCTGCGCCGCCGGTGCCGGAAGCTGCTGAAGCAGCTGGACATCGGGCCGCCCCTCGACGTCGAGCAGCTGTGCGCGCGGCTGGGTGAGCAGCGGGGCAAGCCGATCCGGCTGATGCCCTACCCGCTGGAGGTCCCCGGCCCGTTCGGCTGCTGGATCGCGACGTCGGCGGCCGACTACATCTTCTACCAGGCCGAAACGACGAAATCCCACCAAGATCACATCATCCTGCACGAGCTCGGCCACATGCTCGCCGACCACCACCCGCAGGGTGACGCCGAGCCGGCGGACTTCCTGCGCGGCCCGGCGCCGGATCTTGACCCGGATGCAGTACACCGCGCCCTGCGCCGGACGTCCTACGATGACGCCCACGAGTGGGAAGCCGAGACCGTCGCGACCATCATCCTCGAGTGGGCGTCGGTCCTGAACTACACGATCCCGCGGCGCGCTGCGGACCGGGATCTTCGCCGGATCCAGGGGGCGCTCGGCGATCACCAAGGGTGGTTGTGAGCACACTTTTCAGCCCCGTGAACGTTCTCGCGATGGCGCTGTTCGCCGCGGCTCTGGCCTGGCGGATCTACCAGCTGGTCCGGGCGCCGACCCTGCCGAACTGGTCCGTCACCGCGTGCATCGCCGGGTTCGCGGCCGCGTTCCTCCTGCAGCAACCAGTGATTTCGGACGACTTCGACGACGTCTTCGGCCTCGGCGGCGCACGGGTGGCGAACAACGCGCTGCTCGCGTGCGCCGTCTGCGCGCTGGTCCTGTTCTTCCTCGGCTCGGCGCTGGGGCCGGTCCGCCGCTACGGGCGGGTGGTCGTCGAGCTGGTGCCGCTGGCCGCGGCGATCACGCTGATGATCGTCGCGATGGACCTGACGCCGCCGGAGCTGCGCGGCGCCCCGCTCGGGCCGGCGACGATCCACGACAGCGGCGTCGCGCTGTTCTACCTGGGTGCCGGGCTGTACCTGATCTACGGCCTGATCGCCTGCACCGCGTGGATCGTGCGCTACCTGCGCGTCGCCGACCGGAACCTGCGGATCGGCCTGCGGCTGAGCGCGGTCGGCCTCGCGAGCGCGGCGGTCGGCAGCATCTTCCGCGCGCTGTACATCGTGGTGGCGTGGGCGTTCGGGCCGGTGGTGCGGATCCTGCTGCTGCTCGGCGTGCCGTTCGTGATCCTCGGCGGGACGCTGTTCCTGGCCGGCGTGACCTACCCCGGCGTCCGGGCGCGCCTGTCCTCGATGCGGCGGCGGCGACGTCACCGCATCGAGCACCAAGCCCTCGATCCACTGTGGACGGTCCTGGTCGGCGCATTCCCCAGCATCGTGCTGCGGACGCCGCCGCGCGGGCCGGCCGCCCGGCTGTCGCCGCGCGGCGTGCACCGCGTCTACTACCGCCGGGTGATCGAGATCCGCGACGGCCTGGTGCAGCTTTCGCCGTACCTGGACGCGGACTTCGGCGAGGTCGTCGCGTCCGACCCCGGCGCCGCCGCGACCGCGTTGAAGACGGCGCTGCGGCGGCACGCGGCCGGCGAGGAGAGCGACGGCCGCGCGAAGCAGGTGCTGCCCGCGGTGGCGGACGACATCGAGTCCGACGTCCGGCCGCTGCTCGCGCTCTCGGCGGCGATGGGGGCGTGACGTGGACACCCTGATCACCGCCGGCCGGGTGCTGCCGAGGCCGTCGGCGCCGGTTCCCGACGGCGCGGTCCTGGTGCGCGACGGCGTCATCGTGGCGGCGGGCCCGCGCGCGGAGGTGCAGGCACAGGCCGCGCCCGGCGCCGCGCGGCACGACTTCCCGACCGGCACGGCGCTGGCGGGATTGTTCAACGTCCACGTGCACCTGGCGTTCGACGCGTCCCGCGAGATGCTGGCCCACTTCCTGGCGGGCTCCGTCGTGGCGGACGCCCGCTCGCGGCTCGCGTCGATGCTGCGCAGCGGCGTGACGACGGTGCGGGACCTCGGCGACCGCGGCCACCTCGGCGCGGCCGTCCGCCGCTCACTGGACGGCGAGGCGGCGCCGAGGCTGCTGGTGTCCGGCCCGCCGATCACGGTGCCGGACGGGCACTGCCACTTCTTCGGCGGCGCGACAACGTCCGACGCGTCGATCCGGTCCCTGATCGACGAGAACGCGGCGGCGGGCGCGGACGTGATCAAGGTGATGGCCAGCGGCGGCCAGATCACCGAGGGCGGCGCGGACATGTGGGAGTCGCAGTTCGACGCCCGGCAGCTGGCGCTGATCGTCACGCACGCGGCTTCGCACGGCCTGCCGGTCGCGGCGCACGCCCACGGCGCCGACGCCATTGAGGCCGCGGTCGAGGCCGGCGTGTCGACGATCGAGCACTGCAGCTTCCTGACCGGCCCCCGTTCGTTCGACCGGCGGGATCCGGTGGCCGAGCGGATGGCCGCTCGGGGGATTTCGGCGTGTTCGACGAGCAGCCGCAACTGGCGGACGATCGTCGAGAAGCTGGGCGACGAGGCCGCGCAGGCGATGTACGGCCGGTTGCCGTGGCTGGAGGAACACGGGGTCCGGCTGCTGGCGGGTACCGATGCGGGGTTGCCGGGCTCGGTGTTCGACGATCCGGTCGGCGCGCTGGAGTTGTACGAGTGGCTCGGATTCGGCCGTCGGCGGATCTTGGAGATCGCGACGGAGGACAGCGCGGCGGGACTCGGCCTTTCGGCGGTGACCGGACGGCTTGAAGCCGGGCTGGCGGCTGACGTGCTGGTGGTCGAGGGTGATCCGCTGGCTTCGCTCGCGGCGCTGCGGAACCCGTTGCTGGTGCTGGCCCGGGGGCGGGCCGCCGGGTAGGTGGGTCGCGGGCCGGTCGTGCTCTTTTCGGTACGAACGGGCCACTCGCGCTGGGTCGCGGAGCGCGCGAAAGGGCCAGTCGTGCCCTTTGCGGCGCCGACGGGCCGCTCGCGCCCTTCGCCGGCTGAAAGTGCCACTCGCGGCTGACAGCCCGTGCGAAAGGGCCACTCGCACCTTTCGTGGCACGAACGGGCCACTCGCGCCGGTCCCCCAGGCGCACGAAAGGGCCAGTCGCGCCCCTGCAGCACCAACGGACCGCTCGCGCCCTTCGCGGCACGAACGGGCCACTCGCGCCGGTCCCCAGGCGCACGAAGGGGCCAGTCGCGCCCATTGCGGCACGAACGGGCCGCTCGTGCCGATCCTCCGAGCGTGCGAAAGGGCCACTCGCGCCCCCGCCGCGTCACCCACCCGGCTGGATCCACCCCAAGCCCCCGCGTCATCACCCCCAGCCAGCTCCTCCGTCCGGCAAAGTCACCCCCATCGGCGGTCCCGATCAGGGCACGCCAAATTTTGTGACACCGTTTTAAAACAGTGTTACAGTGACTCCACCCCACCTCGAAGGAGTCCTCCGATGCACGGACCCGTCCAGCTCTTCACGGTGATCGCGCTGGTCTCGCTGCCGACCGTGATGTACGGCGGCTACGCGCTGATGGGCGTCATGCGCGACCGAAAACTTACCGAGCACCAGCGGGCGATGTTCCGCGCCGGCCACGCGCATGCCGGTGTTCTGCTGATCCTCGCCCTGGTCGCGTTGCAGATCCTGAGCCGCACCACCTTCTCCGACACCACCCTCTGGATCGGGAGTTTCCTGCTGCTGTTCGGGATCCTCGCCCAGTCCGGCGGGTTCTTCCTGCACCTGATCCCGAACCGGGGCAAGCTCGGTGGGCGCGTGACTTCCGTCGGCGCGCTGCTCCTCGGCGCGGCGACGTTGCTCACCGCGTACGGGGTCGCCTTCGCCTGACAAAACCGGTCGTTAAGCTGGTCACGTGCCTGAATACCTGCCGACCGCGCCCTACAAGGGGACCCGGGACTTCCTGCCCGCCGAGATGTCCGTGCGCACGCAGGTGTTCGGTCATCTCTACGACGTCCTCGAGCGCCGCGGCTTCCTCCGCTATGACGGCCCGATCCTCGAATCCGCCGAGATCTACGAGCGCAAGTCCGGCCAGGAGCTCGCCGACAAGCAGCTGTACACGCTCACCGACAAGGGCGGGCGGCGTCTCGCGCTGCGGCCGGAGATGACGCCGTCGGTCGCGCGGATGATCGCCGGGAGCGCGAAGTCCCTTTCCTTCCCCGTGCGGTGGTACAGCCACCCGAACTGCCACCGGTACGAGGCGCCGCAGCGCGGCCGCGTGCGGGAGCACTGGCAGATCAACGCGGACATCTTCGGCTCGGACAGCGCCAACTGCGAGATCGAGATCTTCGAGCTGGTGCACGACATGATGGCCGCGCTGGGCGCGACACCGGACATGTTCGTGCTGCGCGTCAACGACCGGAACCTGCTGACGTCGGCGCTGACCGACGTCGCCGGCGTCTCCGAGGACCACCTCTCCCAGGTGTTCGCGCTGGTCGACCGCTGGGAGAAGTACCCCCGCGAGAAGCTGGCGGAGGGCGCCGGCGAGATCGGCCTGTCGGACAAGCAGTTCGACAAGCTGGCCGAGACGCTCGACAAGGGTGAGGCGCTCCTGGAGGAGCTGCCGGCGGCGGTGCGCGAGCAGTCGAACCTGGTGAAGGTCCTGAACAGCAGCGCGGGTTCGCTGGTGAAGTACGAGCCGATCATCGTGCGCGGGCTGGCGTACTACACGTCGACCGTGTTCGAGGTCTTCGACACCTCGCCGGAGAACCGCCGCGCCCTGTTCGGCGGCGGCCGCTACAGCGACCTCGCGTCGATGTTCACCGCGCAGCAGATCCCGGGCATCGGCTTCGGCATGGGTGACGTCACGCTGATCGACTTCCTCGAGACGCACGGCCTCACCCCGGCGCCGCGCAGCGAGGTCGACGTCATGGTCATCCCGGTCACCGAGGACCTCTCGGACGCGGCCCGCTCGGTGGCGCAGTCGCTGCGCCAGGCCGGGCTGCGGACGTCGACGCCGATCGAGCACCGCAAGCTGGGCAAGGAACTCACCCGCGCGGACAAGGCGGGCGCGGTCGCGGTGGTGATCGTCGGCCAGGAGGACTGGGCGGCCGGGAACGTGACGGTCCGCAGCCTCGCCACGCGCGAGCAGAACCCGGTCGCGATCGCCGACGCGCCCGCGGCGGTCACCGCGCTGCTGGCCTGAAATCGGTTCGACTCCCCCTCGGCGCCCGGGCATCCTGGGCGCCGAGGGGGAATGCCGGATGCTGGAAACCGAGCTGACCGTCGAGGATCTCGACGCGTTCGCCGCGGGTGACGCCGCCCGCTGGGCGGACTTCGACCTGGCGTACCGGCGGTACTGGTGGACCGGACGCGACGCACAGCTGAGCCGCCGTCCTTCGCGGGCCGAACTGGCCGCGGCCGCGTGCCACGGGAACGGGCGGCTGCGGGAGGCCGCCGTCGAGCGGCTCGCGGTCCGCACCGATCCCGAAGTACTGCCCCTGTTGCTGATCCGCTGCGTCGACTGGGTGCGGCCGATCCGGGATCTCGCACGGCCGCTGACACTGTCCAAACTGGACGAAGCGGCGTTCCGCGCGATGCTGCCGCTGATCGGCGTGCTGCGACGGCGGCAGGTCGACGACTGGATGACCGCACTGTTCCGCCAGGCGCTGACCCCTCGGCTGCTCGACGACGCGCTGGCGCTGCAGGACAACGAAAGCCGCCGCTTCGCCCACCACGAGGCGATCGGGCTGCTCCCGGCCGGACGGCTGCTCGACATCGCCGCCGGGGACCGGGACGTCCGGATCCGGACGTTGTGCGGTTCCGCGTTGCTCGACCGCGGTGAGGCCGTCGAGGAGCTGCTCGCCGCCGGGACGCCGAAGATCCGGATGCGCGCCCTGACCCTTCTCGGCGAAGACACCGCGGTGGCGCACCTCGCCGACCGGGCGTCGGCCGTGCGCTCCATGGCCCAGGCGTTGGTGCTGAAGGCGGGCGGCGCCCCGGTCGCGCACTACCGCACCCTGCCGGTGACGCCCGGGGTGCTCGCGGGACTCGGCGAGACCGGCACCGCGGCCGACGCCGAACCGCTGGAGCGGCACCTCGCCGACGAGCGGCCGCGGTTCCGGGCCCTGGCCGTCCGCGGCCTGCGCCGGGTGGCGCCGGAGTCGACGGCGGTGCGGCCGTTGCTGACCGACCTCTCCCCCGCCGTGACCCGGCAGGTGGTCGAGTTCCTGCGCGGCAAGCCCGCGTTGGTCGACGTGCCCGGGCTCCGGGCTCTGCTGAGCCCGGAGCACCCGGTCCACACGCGACGGGCGGCCGCGGCCCTGCTGCGCGACCGGGACAGCTGGCTGCGGCTGCACACCGACCTCCGCCTGCTGCACGACCCGGACCTGGGCGAAGACGCCCACCAGGACCTGCGGGCCTGCCGCGACCACCTGACGAACGTCTACACGAAACCGTCCGCGGAGGTGCGCGCGGACATCGAGGCGATCTACGCCGACCTCGACCCCGCACTGGCCCGAAGCATCCGGTTGACCATCGGCACCTGAAGTCAGGCGAGATCCGCGCGCAGCAGGCGGAGGGTGAACGTCGCCCCCGCGCCGGGGCGGGCGACGGCGGCGATCGTGCCGCCGTGGCCCGTCACCACCTCGCGGACCAGCGCCAGGCCCAGGCCGAAGCGGCGGCCGTCGCCCTCGGTTCCCCGCGCGAAACGCTCGAAGATGCGGTCCGAATCCGCCTGCGGGAAGCCGACGCCCGTGTCGCGGACCCGCAGTTCCACATAACGGTCGTCCGAAAGCCCGAGCCACACCTCGATCGAACCGCCCGGCGGGGTGTGGCCCAGGGCGTTGTCCAGCAACGCCGAAAGCACGCGCCGCAACGCCGTCGGGACGCCCTGGACGACGTACGGTCCGCGCTCGCGCGTCACCGCGATCCGGACCTGGCCCGCCCCCGCGCGCACCGCCTCCGCCGCGACCGCTTCCTCGGCCAGCACGGCCAGCTCCACCGGCACCAGCTCCGGCCGGCCCCCGCACGCCTGCGCGGACAGCAGGAGGTCTTCGACGACTTCGCCGAGCTCGCGCGTCCCCCGCACGAGCTGCTCCAGACCCTCGCGATCCCGCTCCGACGACCGCCGGGCCAGCAGCTGCGCCCGCGTGTGCAGCCGGGTCAGCGGAGCGCGCAGCTCGTGCGAGGCGTCCGAGACGAAGGTGCGCTGGCGGCGCAGCGCGTCGGCCAGCGGGCGGATCGCGCGGCACGCCAGGACCCGGCCGCAGACGAGGGCCGCCAGCAGCGCCAGCAGCTCGGCGACCCCGAGCCCGAACAGCAGCGACGAGCGGTCCTGGATCTGGTACCGCTCCTCGAAGTACGCCTGCGAGACGACGCCGCCGTGGTTCTCCACCCGGATCGTGTACGTCATGCCGCCGAGCGACCGGCGTTCCGTGTGGACGTCGCCCGAGGCCGGCGCCAGCGCGGCCAGCCCGGCGACCGGCACCCCGGCCGGGGACGGCCCGGCCGGCGTGTGCAACGCCGGGGTGAACAGCCAGACGCAGCCGGGCGGGGTCGCGGCCGGGCCGAGCTCGATCGTGCGGGCCAGCGTCCGGTCGGCGTCGGCGTGCTGACCGGACAGCAGCATCCCGTAGGCGATCCCGCCCGCGACGGCCACCAGCAGCGACACCACCACCGCGATCTGCGTGGTGATCACCCACCGCGCCCGGCGCAGGGCGCGGGCTTCGGGGTCGCCGGGGTCGCCGCGGGGTCTCACACCGCGCCGATCTGGTATCCGAGCCCGTGCACGGTGCGCACGACGTCCCGGCCGAGCTTGCGCCGCAGGTAGTAGACATAAGTGTCCACAATGGACTCGCCGGTCGAGTCGGCGAACACGCGGGTGCGCAGCGCCGCCCGCGGGTGGATCGCCTTCGGCCGCTGCGCCAGCGCCCGGAGCAGCTCGAACTCGCGCCCGGACAACGTGATCCGCTCGCCGCGCGGCAGCACGACCTCGTGGCGCTGCAGGTCGAGCGCGGCGGTACCGAGCGGGATGCACTCGGCGCCGTCGAGGTCACGGCGGCCCAGTGCGCGCAGCCGGGCCAGCAGCTCCTCGGTCTCGAACGGCTTGACGAGGTAGTCGTCGGCGCCGGCGTCGAGCCCGCCGACGCGGTCGGCGAGCGTGCTCAGCGCCGACAGCATCAGGACGCGCGTCGTCACCGCCCGGGCCCGGAGCCGGGCGAGCAGCTCCAGGCCGTCGAGCACCGGCAGCCGGCGGTCGATGATCATCACGTCGTACCGCCCGGTGAGGCCGAGGTGCAGCCCCCGCTGGCCGTCGTAGGCCGCATCGGTCTCGTAACCTTCGTCCGCGAGCAACTCGGCGAGCAGGCCCGCCAGTTCCCGGTCGTCCTCGACGAGAAGCACTCTCGGTTTTTCCGCCGCATCGTGCACAACCCCATACTGGCAGTTATTTTCTGGTATTGAACCCTCAACTTTTCCCGGTTAGCGGTACTGGTTCCGCCATCAGGACCACTTCGGTGGTCCCTCTGCGGGCATCACGGCGGTCGAGCCAGCTGAGCACCGGCGCGGTCATGACGGTGGTCACCAAGGCGACGAGGACCAGCACGGTGAACAGAGCGGGCGAAACGATCCCCGCCGCGAGCCCGACGTTGAGCGCGATCAGCTGCATCAGCCCGCGGGCGTTGATCAGCGCGCCGACCCGCAGCGCGACCGGCTGCGACTCCCCCACCAGCCGGGCCGCGCCCCAGCACGCGCCGAACTTGCCGATGATCGCGACCACGACGCAGAGCACCGCGAACAGCAGCAGCTTCGGGTCGGCGAGCAGGGCGAACCGGGTGTTCAGGCCGGAATAGGTGAAGAACAGCGGGAGGAACACGATCCGCCCGATCGGCATGATCTTCGCGAGCACGGCGTCCGCGGCGGGCACCCGCGGGAACACGATCCCGACGCAGAACGCGCCGAACACCGCGTACAGGCCGATGATGTCGGTGAACCACGCGGCCGCGAACAGCGTCAACGCCGTGATCAGCATCTTCTGGTCGGCGGAGATCCGTTCGCTGCCCATCGCTTTCGCGAGCACCCGTCGGCCGACGAGCACCAGCAGCAGCGCGAACAGCAGCCCGCCGCCGACGGCGAGGGCCACCGGCCCGGCCGAGTCGGCGTGCATGCCGAGCACGACGGCCAGCAGGACCCACGCCAGGACGTCGTCGAGGGCACCGCAGGCCAGCGCGAGCGAGCCGAACCGCGTCCCGCCGAGGCCGCGTTCGGTGATGATCCGCGCGAGCATCGGGAACGCCGTGATGGCCAGCGCGACGCCGACGAAGGCCGCCGACGTCACCAGCGAAACGCCGTCCTTGCCGATGCCGGCCCAACTCGACCCGAACACCGCGACCCCGACGCCGAGCGCCAGCGGGACGACCGTGCCGGCCGCCGAGATCGCGCCGACCGACTTCACCGAGCCGCGGATGCTGCGCAGGCTGAACTCGTACCCCGCGCCGAACATGTAGATGACCAGGCCGATCTGGCCGCCGACGTAGAGCAGCGGGCGGACGCCGTCCGGGAACAGCCCCGTCTGCACGGCCGGCAGGACCAGCCCGAGCAGTGACGGGCCGAGCAGCACGCCGGCGATCATCTCGCCGACCACCGGCGGCTGACCCAGCCGCACCGCGACCATGCAGACGACCCGGCAGACCACGAGGATGACCGCGACGGCGAGGAAGAACGCCGGCGCCGCTTCGGTGGGGGTCATGACTTTCCTCCGGCGAAGTAGGTCGAGCAGAGGGCTTGGCGACGGGCGTCGATGACCATGTACGTGCCGAACACGAGCTGGGCGAGGCTGCGCCAGACGTCTTCCCAGCGGTCGCGCACCGCGAGCCACACCAGCGGCGCGCGCTTGCGGCGGGCGCCGACCGGGGTGAGCAGCGCGGGACCGCGGTTGGGGATCGAGCGCGTGTGCCCGGCGGTCGAGGCGAGGCTGAACCGGCGCAGCACCTCCCGCGCCACGACGCGCATGGTCAGCGGCGCCAGCCCGCGTGCCGGGCAGGCGCGGTTCTGCGCGATGCCGAACGGGACGAAGTTGACGTCCTTCTTGGCCTGGACGGCGTGCGAGCACCAGCGTTCCGGGTCGAACTCCTCCGGGTGCTCGAAGCCGGCGTGGTGGAAGTCGGGGTAGCTGAAGCAGAGCACGGTACCGGCCGGGATCGTCAGGTTCGCCAGCTCGATGTCGGCCGTCGAGATCCGGTGCGCGATGCCGAAGAGCGGGTACGTCCGCAGGCCTTCGTCGATGACACGGTCGAAGTAGGCGTCGTCGTCCGGGTTTTCGGCGAGGCGACGCTGCACGTCCGGGTGCTGCGCGACGATCATCAGCAGGTGCGCCATCGCCTCGGACATCTGCACGACGGCGGTGTTGAAGAACGTGCCCTGCAGGTAGTAGACCTGCTCCTGCGGTGTCAGCGACTCCGGCAGCGGGTGCGGGACGTCGTCGAGGCGCCGCCGCAGGTACTTCGTCAGCCGGGCCCGGCGGCGCATGTTTCGCGGCCGCACGCACTTCAGGGCCGAGACGACGTCGTCGGCGTTCGCCACGATCAGGTCGCGCGCCTCCGGCGGGCAGGGTTCTTCGAAGACCAGCTCGTAGTACAGCTCGGCCCAGATCGGCATCATCTCGTCGCGCAGCCGGATCAAGCCGCCGTCCAGCTGGTCCAGCACGTGCGTCGCGACCCGCTGCGTCAGCTCTTCGGAGTCCTTTTTGGACTTGACCAGGATGTGCCGGGTGCACTTGGCGACCTCGTCGTAGCGCGGCCCCGGTTCGAGGTGCTCCTGGTGCACCTCCGGCCCCGGCGCGAGCCAGTACCAGAACAGGTCCGACAGCGCGGCACCCCGGCTGCGGCCGTTCGCCGCCGGGTCGGCGTAGACGCGCCGGAAGTCCTCGGCGCCGACCTGCTCGCCCGGGATCGTCACCGTGTCCTCGCCGTTGACCAGCGAGAAGATCTTCACCCGCAGCGCGACGACCCGGCCGGGCAGCCACGCGGGCGCCGTCGCCAACGCGGCGGCGGCAAGCGCTTTCCCGATCATCGCCGCACCTGGTCCGGAGTCAGGTCACCCGGGTGCCGGCCGCCGCACATCGCCAGGGCCTGGTCGAAGTCCTCCCGCAGCAGTTCGAGCACCTTCGAGACGCCCTCGCGCCCGCCCGCCGCGAGTCCCCACACCACGGGACGGCCGACGCCGACCGCGTCCGCACCCAGGGCGAGGGCCTTGACGACGTCGGTGCCGCGGCGAATGCCGCCGTCGAGCAGCACCGGCATCGCGCCGCCGACGGCCGCCGCGATCTCCGGGAGGACGTCGATCGTGGCCGGGACGGTGTCGAGCTGACGGCCGCCGTGGTTGGACACGACGATCCCGGCGACGCCGTGGTGCACCGCGAGGCGCGCGTCCTCGGGGTGCAGCACGCCCTTGATCAGCACCGGTAGCTTCGTCTTCGAGCGCAGCCAGGCGATGTGCTCCCAGTTCAGCCCGGCGGACATGACGATCTCGCGGACGTGGCTGGCGTTGCCGCCGCTGCGGTTCTCGCCGATGTTTCGGAGGTTTTCCACGACCAGCCCCGACGGCAGGTCGTGGAAGTCGTTGCGGTCGTCGCGCTCGCGGCGGCCGAGCACCGGCGAGTCCACGGTGACGACGAAGGCCTTGACGCCGGCGGCTTCGGCGCGGCGCACGATCGCCTCGGTGAACTCGAGGTCCGGTTGCAGGTAGAGCTGGAACCACAGGGCCGGGTCGGGCGCGACCTCCCGCGCCGCCGCGGCGACGTCCTCGATCGCCGTGGTCGAGGCCATGCTGACGATCATGATCGTGCCCGCGAGCGCCGCGGCCCGGGCCGTCGCCAGCTCGCCGTCGGCGTGGGCGAGCCGGTGGAACGCCGTCGGCGCGATCAGGATCGGCATGGACGCCTGGGAGCCGAGCAGCTCGATGCTCAGGTCCCGTTTGTCGCTGCCGCGCAGGACGCGGGGCAGCAGCTTCAGCTTCCGGAACGCGGATTCGTTCTCGGCGAGGGTGATCTCGTCCTGCGCGCCGCCCGCGTAGTAGTCGTAGTGCGCCGGTTCGAGCCGTTGCCGCGCCACCGCCTCGAACTCCGCGATCGTGCGCATCACAGTTCCTTGGTGAAGAACGCGGTCAGCGGTCCGATGTGGACTTCCCGGTCCCACTCGTTCTCGAGGTTCTCGGTCACGTGGTGGGTGGCGACCAGCTCGCCGCGGCGGTAGTGCCGGACGATCGGGTGCAGGTAGTGGCCCTCGCCGTGGTCGTTGGCCTGGTCCTGGCTGGCGCGCGCGACGAAGTCGAACGGGTCGATCTTGTCGTGGTCCGGGCCGTAGTCGAGGGTGACGACGAAAGCGTTCTCCGGCGGGTCGTCCAGCACCCGCGCCACCGGCACCTCTTCGAGGTAGCGCGCGGTGTCGCCGTCGATCGTGAGGACGTCGCCGAGGAAGCCGAACTGCTGGTACAGCGCGGAAGTCCGGTTGATCCGGGTGATCACGGCCTCGGTCAGCGCGTCCGGTTTCGCGGGCAGCTCGGTGCTCGGCCACGGCGTCTCGTGGTAGCGCTCGCCGAGGACCTTGGCCAGCGCGCGGACGCCGTAGCGGAAGCCGTGGATGAACGCGCTGGTGGCCTTCTTGAAGTCGCGGACCTGCGTGATCGTGCCGGCGAAGTAGAGGCCGGGCACGTTGACCGACTCCCAGCTGGACGTCTGCGCCGGGAAGCGGTCGTTGATGGTGAGCTGCGGGCGGGTGTCGTCGTCGAAGACGTCGGCGTCGAACCGGAAGCCGGTGCAGATGATCACGCGGTCGTAGCGGATCTCCTTGACGATCTCGTCGACCCGGGCGAAGGCGTACTTGACGTGGTAGCCGTCGGCGTCCTTGCGGATCTCGCGGACGTCGCCGTCGAGGATCGCGTGCTGCAGCTTGAGCTGGTACATGTCGAGGATGCCCGCGTTGTACGCTCGCAGGTGGCCGACGAAGTGCGTGCGCCAGGCCAGTTTCACCGGCCGCGGGCCGCCGACGTGCACGATCGCGGCCGTCTCGATCAGGTTGTCCGCCGTCTCGAACGCGGAGTTCCCCTTGCCCAGCACCAGGACCCGCTGGTTCTTGAACTCCTGCGGATCGACCGAGACGTCGGAGTACTGGTCAGCGAGCTCGATCCCCGGGATGTCCGGGGTGTAGGACTTGCTGACCCCGGTGGCCATGACCAGCCGTCGCGCGCGGAACTCGGTGTCCCCGGCGGTGACGACGAAAGTTTCGCCGTCACGTCCGATACGCGTCACGCGCGTGTCGTAGCGGACGTCGATCTGGTACTTCGCGGTGTAGTCGGCGAGGTAGCGGAGCAGATCCTCGGCGACCGGGAAGAGCTTTTCGCTGTAGTCGGTGAAGAGCACCGGATCGTCGTCGCCGTCGGCGAGGATCGAGTTCCAGTCCATCCGGAGGTTCAGCTCCGGGTCGGTCCAGCCGGTGTACTTCTTGTTGATCGAGATGAGCGTCCGGTGCCGCGGGTAGGTGCCGAAGAACGTGCCGGGCGCGGACCCGGCCTCCAGCACCAGGTACCGGCGCCCGGCGTGGCCGAGGAACTGCCCCAGCTGCAGCCCGGCCGGCCCCGCGCCGACGACCAGATAGTCGAGAACTTCCTCGGACACGAAGACCTCCAGGCTCGGCACCGACCGCATGATCGGGACCGAGCCTTCCCCGGAGATCTCAGAAAACCTTCAGAGGCAACTCCCAGCGTGCCCGGTTCCGGCTTTCGCTGGTCGCGGTCTCACCGGGTGAGGATGCCGGTCAACGGAGTGGTCGAGTGGCCTGATCGTTCCCCTGCTTGGCAGCCGTCCTTGATGATCGATCCGTGAGTGATCTCGACGACCTCGCCGACGCGGTCTCCCAGGGGATTTCCGCGATCGATGCTGCGCAGCGAGCAGCCGCTGATGCTGCAGGAAGCTGCGACGCAGCGTCCACCACATTGGCTGCTCTGACGACCGGAAGCGCCATCGCGGGCCTTCCGGCGATGTTCGATCAAGCTCGGCAAGCCCTGGAGACACAGACTGAACAGATCGGCCGGATAGCTGATGGACTCCGCACCTACCTGGTCGGTCTCGGGCGGGTCTTGAGCGCTCCACACCCGGGACAGAGCAGTCCCGATCGTGGCCGTCCTCGAGTAGACGCCACAAGACACCAAGGCGGTCCGCCGAAAGATGCGCGAGCGGAGGCCCTGCGGGACGAGCTACCGCCGCCGATACAGAAGAACGGCTCGGGACAGAAAACGCACGGCCGTTGGCTGACACTCACACCCGACGCCGAGGCAAAGACGATCGTGAGCGGCAAGGACGAGATGTCCGAGGCAGTGGAGCGGTACCTCCGTGAACACGACTTGGTGAAACGCGGGATGCCGTCGGCTGTGTACGACGTCGAAATGAAGCTGGCCGTCCACATGGCTACGAACGGGATTACGCACGCGGCCGTTACGATCAACAACACCCCGCGCAAAGGACCGTTCAGCTGTGACCGCCTGGTGCCAAGGATCCTGCCACCGGGAAGCACGATCGACGTGCACGGGACAACCGCGGACGGCAGCAAGACCTACCAGCGCTACGGAGGGAACGGCGAAACGTGATCGAAGCCTGGTACGACGAAGAAGCCAACGAGCCGGTCGTGATCGAGACGGCCGCCGAGCTTGATCCGGTCTTGGACGACATCGCCGCCATGAGCGGCCCCACGCTGGTGAACCTCCATTTCGACGGCGAGTACCCATGGCTGGAGGTCGGGCTGAACGACAACCGAGGCACTCTTCGCTACGTCGGCGACGACGCTCCGGAGGGTGCGTTCAGCCGGAACACCGAAGCTCCGTTTCCGCTCCCCGAGACAGGCGAAGTCACCTATTACTACATGCGCAACGAACGGCCCTACCCCGACGACGCGGAGATCCCCGCGGAGATCGTGAGGAGGGCCGCGCACGAGTTCGTGGCCAGTGGCGGATCTCGGCCTTCCGGCGTGTGCTGGACGGAACAGGCGGGGTCGTGAGGGGGACACCGTGTTCCCACTCACGATCCACCGGCCCTTACTTGCCGGCGGCCTTCGCCATCCGCTCCGGGTAGCGCTCTCCAGCGACCGCGTCGGCGGGGGCCGCGTCGGCGATGGCCTGGAGGTCCGGCGTCGTCAGCTCCAGGGAAGCCGCCGCGACGTTCTCCTCCAGGTACTTGCGCCGCTTCGTCCCCGGGATCGGCACGACGTCCTCGCCGTGGGACTGCACCCACGCCAGCGCCAGCTGCCCGGCCGTGACGCCCTTCTCCTCGGCAAGCTTGCGCAGCGCGTCCACGATCGCCATGTTGCGCTCGAAGTTGCCCTCGGCGAACCGCGGCAGGCCGCGACGCATGTCGTCCTCCGGCAGGTCCTTCACCGACGTCACCGCGCCGGTCAGGAAACCGCGGCCCAGCGGCGAGAACGGCACGATCCCGATCCCCAGCTCACGGCACGTGCCGAGGATTTCGCCCTCGATGCCGCGCGTCCACAGGGACCACTCGCTCTGCAGCGCGGTCACCGGGTACACGGCGTGCGCGGCGCGGATCGTCGCGGCGCTCGCCTCGGAGATGCCCGCGTAGCGGATCTTGCCCGCCTCCACCAGGGACGCCAGCGCGCCCCAGGTCTCCTCGATCGGGGTGTCCGGGTCGACGCGGTGCTGGTAGTAGAGGTCGATGTGGTCGACCCCGAGACGGCGTAGCGAGTCGTCGCAGTTCTGCTTCACGTACTCGGCGTCGCCGCGGGCGCCCACCGCGCCGTCTTCGCCCCAGACGATGCCGAACTTCGTAGCGAGCACGACCTCGTCCCGGCGGCCGGCGATCGCGCGGCCGACCAGCTCCTCGTTGGCGCCTTGGCCGTAGACGTTCGCCGTGTCCAGCAGGGTGACGCCGAGGTCGAGCGCCCGGTGGACGGTCGCGATCGACTCCGCTTCGTCGTCGCGGACGCCGTAGGCCTGGCTCATCCCCATGCAGCCCAGCCCCTGGGCACCGACTTCCAGTTCGCCGAGCTTCCTCGTCTTCACGCGGAAATTCCCTCCATGTCGGGTTCGACGCCGAACGCCTTGCGCTCGATCTGCGCGTAGTTGTCGATCTTGTAGTCGAGGACGTCGAGGCAGCCCTGCAGCTCGGCGATCCGCTCGGCGACCGACCGGCGCTGCTCCACCAGGAGCGCCTTGCGGCGGCCCGCGCTGGCGACGCCGTGGCGGCGCAGCGACGCGTACTCGCGCATGCTCTTGATCGGCATCCCGGTGGTGCGGAGCTTGGTCAGGAACCCCAGCCAGCTGAGGTCGTCGTCGGAGTACGCCCGGCGGCCCGCGGTGTCGCGGGCGGGCGGGTCGAGCAGTTTGATGCGCTCGTAGTACCGGAGGGTGTCGATGGACAGCCCGCTACGTCGAGCGGCTTCCGCTATCGAGTAGCTCATGACCTCGACACTACGACCTGGAGTGCACTCCAGGTCAACTCCGAGCTCTGGTCATTCATAACAGCGTTCCGATACGCTGCGTAGATGGCTCGACCACGCACGCACGACGAAGCGCTCCGGCTGAAGCTCCTCGACCGCGCCGGTGAGCTGATCGCCGCCGACGGGCCGAAGGCGCTTTCCCTGCGCAAGCTGGCCGCCGACGCCGGGACGTCGACCACCGCCGTGTACTCCCTGTTCGGCAGCAAACCCGATCTGGTGAACGCGCTCTACACGGAGGGCTTCCGCCGCTTCGGCGCCCGGATGGCCGGGACGCCCCTGTCCGGCGACGCGGTCGAGGACCTCGTGACGCTCGGCAGCGCCTACCGCGCGAGCGCGCTGGCCGACCCGAACCTCTACGGGATCATGTTCACCAGGTCCGTCCCCGGGTTCGAGCCCAACGAGGACGCCGAAGAGCTCGCCCGCGAGACGCTCAAGCCGTTGGAACGCATCATCCGCCAGGCCATCGAGGACGGCGTCTTCGTCGACGTCCCGCCGGAGACGGTCGCGGTCGCCTGCTGGGCGTTCGTGCACGGGCTCGTCTCGCTGGAGCTGACCGGCAACCTGCCGGACGAGTTCGACGTCACGAGCACGTACGAGACCGCCCTGCGCGCGAACGCCTCCGGCTGGCTGGCTCACACCAGCGGCAGCATCCCGTCGTAGACGACCCCGTCGTGCGCGTCGAACGCCCGGACGCGCACCTTCGCGTCCGGCGTCACGGCGATGTTCTTCGGCACCCAGACGACGGCCATCCCGTCGGTGACCGGCGTGTCGGCGCCATCGCCGTTGCCGAACCCGAAGCCGGCCGAGGTCGCCGAAGCGGGCAACACCACGGCGAGCGGTACGCGGGCTCGGCCCGGCGCCGCCCCCGCTTCGGGGCTGCCGAGCGTGTCGACGCGCAGGGTGCGGGCCGGAGCCTGCCGATTGCCGGCCAGGTCGGGGTAGGCGTGGGCCCGGGTCCCCGGCCGCCCGTAGTCCGGCTCCCGGGTGCAGACGATCACCCGGTCACCCCGGCGCCCCATGACGACCTGGTAGTCACCCTCCTTCAGCAACGGTCCCGGCCGGTAGGCCGCGGCATCCGGGATCACCACGTCGGCGTCGGTGAGGCACTCGCCCAGGGCCCGGCCCGCGGCGGAGGTGCGGTCGGCCGGTTCCGGGCGGTCGGTCACCGCGAGCAGGGGCGCCGGCGCGTCCGGCAGCGCATTCGCCCGCCGGTCCCCGACGGCCACTTCCGACTTCGCCGGCAGCGCCCCGGTGAACGCCACGAACTGACGGCTGACCGGGGAAAAACGGAGCCGCCACGAACTCACCGAACCACCGCCCGTCTTCACGATGAAGTCCGCCCGCGGCAAGGCCGGATCGACGACGCCGGCCGCCAGCCCGGTCGCGCTGCGCAGCAGCAGCCCGGTCCGCGTGCCGGGCCCGTACGCGGGCGTGGCTCCCGGATCCGACAGCGTCACGGTCGTCCCGGTCGTCTCGCAGAACACCGGCTTGCCGGCGGCGGTCGCCGCGACCACCGCGTCGCCCTCCTGTTCCGCGGTGAACAGCGGGACCCAGTCGGCGCGCGGCGGCACACGATCGGTCTTGCCCGCCGCTTCGACCGCGGCCCAGCAGCGGTCCAGCGACGCGGTCGCCAGCTGCGCGTCGAGCGTCAAGCCACCGCCGGTGACCGCCGGCGCGGTGTCGGCGGGCGGCCGCACCTGCCGCGTCACGACCACGGCCCCGGCGACCAGGACGAGCACCGCGGCCGCCGCGGCGTACCAGACGTGGGGCTTCCGACGTGGTTTCGCGATGCCTTCGCGGACTTCGGTGCGCAGCCGGTCGCGGACGTCGTCCGGCAGCGCACGCCGCGCCGGGAGGCCTTCGGTGCTCATTTCTCCTCCAGCAGGGCACGCAACCGAGCGCGGGCCCGGGACAGGTGGGAGCGGACGGTGCCCTCGGCGACGGTCAGCAACGCGGCCGCGTCCCCGATGCTCAGGTCCCCGAGCAGGCACAGTTCGACGACCTCACGCTGCGCCTTCGGCAGCGTCCGGACGGCCTCGACGACGTGGCGCAGCCGCTGTTCGCCGTCGAGCTGCTCGGCGACGGCGTCGGCGTGGTCGGACACCACCGGCGGGTCCGGGATCCGCCGGAGCAATCGCAACCGCCGTTTCGCGCCGCGGTATTCGTCGCGGGCGGCGTTGCCCGCGACCGTGTAGAGCCACGGCAACGCGCTGTCGCGCACCAGGGTGACGTCGGCGCGGCGGCGCCAGGCGGTCAGGAACGTCGTGGACGTCAGGTCTTCGGCGCCGGACCACGAGCCGGTCAGCCGGTACGCGTGGTTCCAGACGGCCTCGGCGTGCCGCTCGAAGAGCTCGCTGAACGCGCCTTCGTCACCGCCCGCCGCCCGGTCCCACAGTTCCCGGTCGCCGGCCTGGTCCACCGGTACCCCCGGATGGCTGCTCACACCTCGTCTGTGGCCGGCACCGCCGCGGGTGTTGCACCGAACCGCGCGTCGCCGAGGTCGATGTCCGCGTGCTCGCCGCCGTCGAAGAGGACTTCGGCGTCGAAAGCCGTGTGGGAGAACTGGAACCGGCCACCCGAGCGCGTCCGGGTGAAGCGGACCTCACGGGCGAAGTGCGCCCAGGAGAAGAACGCGCCTTCCGCGAAGACCGACCGGTCGAAGTTCGCGGTCGAGGTGAACTCCGTGCCGTAGAACCCGGCCTGGCGCGTGAAGTTCGTGCCGCGGATGTGGACCGCACCGAGGAACTTCGCGCGGCTGAAGTCCGCCGCGCCGACGGTGCAGCCGCTCAGCCGGAAGTCGACGAGAACGGCCCGCTGCAGGTCGATCGCCAGCCCCGGCCAGTAGCCCGGTTCGCCGTGGCTCAGGTGCGTCTTGAGCAGTTCCTGGGCGGCCAGCCGGACCTGCAGCTCGGCGTCGTCGTACTCGGGCGTCCTGCTGAGTTCCGCGGCGGACCGGCCGCGCAGACCGTCGGGCGGGCCGGCGAAGGGCATCCGCAGGTAGGCGCACAGCACGTTGAGGATCGTCTGGCGCTGCTTGGGGTTGTCCTGCCCGAGCCGCTCCAGGGCGTACAGCCCGCCGAGCCGGACCGGCGCCTTGTCGCTGCCGAGCTGCTCCACGGCTTTCGTGTACAGCTCGGTGACGCGCCGTTCTTCGAGGTCCCGTTCGGTCACGCCCGCGACGCGGGTCGTCTCGGCCAGCTGCAGCTCCATCGTGCGCTGGCGGCGCGTGGCCAGCCAGAGCGCGAACACCCCGCCGGCCCCCGCGCCGACGCCGAACGCCGTCTTCACCGCGTCGATCCGCACCGGCGCGTCGGGCCGCCCGGACCAGGCCAGGAACAGCCAGAGCAACGCGCCGGTGACGACCACGACGGCGGCGGCGGCCACCGCGATCCACCGCCACCTCAGGACCGGCAAAGCTAGACGGCGCCGTACTGGCGGTCGCCGGCGTCGCCGAGGCCCGGGACGATGAAGCCCGAGTCGTTGAGCCGCTCGTCGATGCTGGCCGTGACCACGCGGACCGGCAGGCCGGTCCGCTCCAGGTGGGCGAGGCCCTCGGGGGCGGCCAGCGCGCAGATCGCCGTGACGTCGTCGGCGCCGCGGTCGGTCAGCAGCCGGATCGTGTACTCCATCGAGCCGCCGGTGGCGAGCATCGGGTCGAGCACCAGCACCGGCCGGTTCGCGAGCGACTCGGGCAGCGACTCGAGGTACGGCGTCGGCTTCAGCGTCTCCTCGTCGCGCGCGAGGCCGACGAAGCCCATCTGCGCGTCCGGGATCAGCTTGTGCGCCTGGTCGGCCATGCCCAGCCCGGCGCGCAGCACCGGGACGAGCAGCGGCGGGCGGGCGAGCGTGTAGCCCTCGGTGCGCGCGACCGGTGTGTGGATCGGCGTGGTCTGCACCGGCACGTCGCGCGTGGCTTCGTAGACCAGCATGACGGTCAGCTCGTGCAGCGCGGCCCGGAACGCGGCGCTGTCCGTGCGCGCGTCGCGCATCGTGGAGAGCCGGGCCTTCGCGAGGGGGTGATCGACGACGTGCACATCCATGCGGGTCAACTTAGCCGGTCGGCGAACCGTTTCACCCAGCCGCGCTGCCAGGGGGTTTCGACGGCGCGTTCGTTGTAGTTCGCGCGCACCCACGCCACGGCTTCTTCGGCCGGGATGCCGGAGAGCGTCGCGAGGCACGCCATCACCGTCCCGGTCCGGCCCGCACCGCCGTAACACGCGACTTCGACGTTTTCGCCCGCCTTCGCCCGCTCGTGCAGCGCGACGATCGACGCCTGCGCGGCCTTCGGGTGCAGTGGCAGCAGGAAGTCCGGCCAGGTGACCCACTCCTGCGGCCAGGTGACGCCACCGCCGTGCTTGCGCCGCAACCGGCGCGTCCCCAGGTACAGCCCGAAATCCGGGTCCGGCCCGCCCGGCGCGGAGCGGGCGAGACCGCGTCCGCGGACCTTGGTGCCGTCCGGGAATTCGACCGTCGGTGCTCCCATCGCCCTATCGTGCCCGTGTCCGCCGGAAGATGGACACGCAGCGTCGCGTTCGCCGCTAGGCTCCCCCGGGTGAGCGAACTGACGCCCGACCAGATGCGGGCCTCCGACGCCGACCGTGAGCGCGTCGCCCAGGTGCTGCACAACGCCCTCTCGGAAGGGCGAATCACGGTGAACGAACTCGAAGAGCGGCTCACCACGGTCTACGCGGCGAAGACGCTGGGGGAACTGAAACCGGTGACGGCGGACCTCCCGTCGACCGGCGCCGCGATGGAGCAGGCGACCACACGCGCGCTGGGCTTCCCGGACCAGCGGATCGGCGGCCACCCGGGCTCCCCGGTGTCGATCGGCGTCATGTCCGGCGCGATCCGCAAGGGCAGCTGGGTCCTGCCCCCGCAGCACAACAGCTTCGCGTTCTGGGGCGGCGCGGAGATCGACCTCCGCCAAGCGCGTTTCGCCGAGAAGCACTGCACGATCACGGCGGTCGCCATCATGGGCGGCATCACGATCACGGTGCCCGACGACATCAACGTCGACGTGACGGGCATCGGCTTCATGGGCGGGTTCCTGCTGGAGGACAAGTCGGGAGCACCCCCGGCCCCGCCGACGGCCCCGACGGTGAAGATCAACGGCCTCGGCTTCTGGGGCGGCGTGGTCGTCTACCGGAAACCGGCTCAGCGCAGCGAACCACCACAGATCGAAGGCGCCTGACCTCGACGATGTGACGCGTCATGCACCCAGCGTCACACCCAACGGGGGCTCGCGTTGCCGGACCCGCCGCCTAGACTCAGGCCCATGACAGCCACGACCAGCACGTCAGCGGCGCCGGCCACCCCGGCACCGCTGGCGGACGCGACTCGCGACGAAGCGAGCCTGCGCCGCTTCCTGCTCGGGCTGCCCGGTGTCGACCAGGTCGGCGTCGAGCAGCGCGCGGCGGGCCTCGGCACGCGCAGCATCAAGAAGGACGCCAAGCGGTGGGCCATCGACACCGCCATCTCCATGGTCGACCTGACCACGCTGGAGGGCGCCGACACCCGCGGCAAGGTCCGGGCGCTCGCCGCGAAGGCGGTCCGCCCCGACCCCGAGCGGCAGGACACCCCGCGCGTCGCCGCCGTCTGCGTGTACCCGGACATGGTCGAGACGGCCGTCGAGGCGCTGAAGGGCAGCGGCGTGCACGTCGCGAGCGTCGCGACCGGCTTCCCCGCGGGCCGCACCAGCCGCGAGATCAAGCTGGCCGACACGAAGATCGCCGTCGACGCGGGCGCGCACGAGGTCGACATGGTGATCGACCGCGGTGCCTTCCTCGAAGGCCGCTACATGGACGTCTTCGCGGAGATCCAGGCGATCAAGGCCGCCTGCGGTGACGCCCACCTGAAGGTCATCCTCGAGACCGGCGAGCTGGCGACCTACGACAACGTGCGGCGCGCGTCGTGGCTGGCGCTGCTGGCCGGCGGCGACTTCATCAAGACGTCCACCGGCAAGGTCTCCCCCGCCGCGACGCTGCCGGTCACGCACATCATGCTGCAGGCGGTCCACGACTGGCACGTGACGACGGGCGAACTGCGCGGCGTCAAGCCCGCGGGCGGCATCCGGACCACGAAGGACGCCATCAAGTACCTGGTCGCGGTGCACGAAGTCGCCGGCGAGCAGTGGCTGACCCCGGACCTGTTCCGCTTCGGCGCGTCCAGCCTGCTCAACGACCTGCTGCTGCAGCGCCGCACCCAGGTGGACGGTCATTACAGCGGCCCCGACTACGTGACGGTGGATTGATGCCTGTTTTCGAGTACGCACCGGCGCCGGAGTCGCGCGCCATCGCGAACCTGAAGGACCACTACAAGCCGTTCGTCAACGGCGAATTCGTCGACGGCTCGGGTGAGCCGCTCAAGACGATCAACCCGGCCACCGAAGAGGTCCTGGCCGAGGTCGGCACCGCGTCGAAGTCCGATGTGGACACCGCGGTCAAGGCCGCGCGCAAGGCGTACAACGGTGTCTGGTCGAAGATGCCGGGCACCGAGCGCGCGAAGTACCTGTTCCGCATCGCGCGGCTGATCCAGGAACGCTCGCGCGAGCTGGCGGTGCTGGAGAGCCTGGACAACGGCAAGCCGATCAAGGAGTCACGCGACTCCGACGTCCCCACAGCGGCGGCGCACTTCTTCTACCACGCGGGCTGGGCCGACAAGCTGGAGTACGCCGGCTACGGGCCGAACCCCCAGCCACTGGGCGTTGCCGGCCAGATCATCCCGTGGAACTTCCCGCTGCTGATGCTGGCGTGGAAGATCGCACCGGCGCTGGCCACCGGCAACACCGTGGTGCTGAAGCCGGCGGAGACGACGCCGTTGACCGCGTTGGTGTTCGCCGAGATCTGCCAGCAGGCCGAGCTGCCGCCGGGCGTGGTGAACATCCTCCCGGGCGCCGGCGACATCGGTGCGTCCATTGTGGAGCACGCCGACATCAACAAGATCGCGTTCACCGGCTCGACCGAGGTCGGCAAGGCGATCCAGCGCGAAGTCGCGGGTACGGCGAAGAAGCTGACGCTGGAGCTGGGCGGCAAGGCGGCGAATATCGTCTTCGAGGACGCACCGCTGGACCAGGCGATCGAGGGCATCGTCAACGGCATCTTCTTCAACCAGGGCCACGTCTGCTGCGCGGGCTCGCGGTTGCTGGTGCAGGAGTCCATCGCCGAAGAGGTGCTGGAGAAGCTCCGCTACCGCGTCTCGACGCTGCGCCTCGGCGACCCGCTGGACAAGAACACCGACATCGGCGCGATCAACTCGGCCGAGCAGCTGGCGAAGATCCGCGGGCTCGTCGAAGCGGGGGACGCCGAGGGCGCGCAGCGCTGGACCAGCCCGTGCCCGGTGCCGGACCGCGGGTTCTTCTTCGCTCCCACGGTGTTCGCGAACGTCCACCAGTCGATGCGGATCGCGCGCGAGGAGATCTTCGGCCCGGTGCTGTCGGTGCTGACGTTCCGCACGCCGGACGAGGCCGTCGCGAAGGCCAACAACACGCCGTACGGCCTTTCCGCGGGCATCTGGACCGAGAAGGGCTCGCGCATCCTGTGGATGGCGAACCAGCTGCGGGCCGGCGTCGTCTGGGCCAACACCTTCAACCGCTTCGACCCCGCCGCCCCGTTCGGCGGTTACCAGGAATCCGGTTTCGGGCGCGAAGGCGGCCGCACCGGGCTGGAGGCGTATCTGAATGTCTGACCGAATCTCCGTCGCCAAGACGTACAAGCTGTACGTGGGCGGCAAGTTCCCGCGCTCGGAGTCCGGCCGGGTCTACCCGGTGACGGACGCGAAGGGCAAGTTCCTGGCGAACGCCGCGCACGCGTCCCGCAAGGACGTCCGCGACGCGGTGGTCGCGGCCCGCAAGGCGTTCCCCGGCTGGTCAGCGGCAACGGCGTACAACCGCGGCCAGGTGCTCTACCGGGTGGCCGAAGTCCTGGAAGGCCGCCGCGACCAGTTCATCGCCGAAGTGTCCACTTCGGAGGGTCTGGCGGCGAAGAAGGCGGAGTCCCTTGTGGACGCGGCGATCGACCGCTGGGTCTGGTACGCGGGCTGGACGGACAAGATCGCCACGGTCCTCGGCGCGGCCAACCCGGTGGCGGGCCCGTACTTCTCTTTCACCGTCCCGGAACCGACGGGCGTGGTGGGCATCCTGGCGCCGCAGCAGTCGTCGTTGCTGGGCCTGGTCAGCGTCCTGGCCCCGGTCCTGGCCACCGGCTCGACGGCGGTGGTGGTCTCGAGCGCGGAGCGTCCCCTGCCGGCGATCACGTTGTCGGAGGTCCTGGCAACCTCGGACGTCCCGGGCGGAGTGGCGAACATCCTGACGGGCCAGGCGTCGGAACTGGGCTCCTGGCTGGCTTCCCACGGCGACGTGAACGCCCTGGACCCGACAGGAGCCGCGGCTTCGGACCGCCCGGGCCTGGCTCGTGAAGCGGCGAACACGGTGAAGCGGGTGCTGACGGTCCCGGACGCCGAGCCGGATTGGACGGTCGCCCCGGACCTCTCGCGGCTGCGCCGCTACCTGGAGGCCAAGACGGTCTGGCACCCACTGGGCGTCTGAGTTTCGCTGGTGAAAGCCACCACTCGGTCGCCGGGTGGTGGCTTTTCCAACTTGTGGTGGATTCTCGAACGGGACATCTCGATCTATCGTTGATGAGTAACCGGACTCTCACTTGGCGTGATCGAGGGGTGTCGTGGACGCTCATGACAGCTTCGCAACCCTGGTCGCGTTGCGCGCGAAAGCCGGCGAGCTGACCGCGTTACGAGCACTTTCGCGCCCCGAACAGGTCCGGCAGGTCCAGCCGTTGCTCCAGTTCGATCCCCACGGCAGCGCTCCGGCGAGCCAGCTGGGCGCGATCGAAGCTGCCGTCCGCGACCTGCGACGCCTCGGCCGGCGCGTCATGCTGGATGCGTCCGAGGTCGCGGGCCTGCCGGCGTTCGGGACCGGGCCGACCGGCGCGCTCGGCCAGATGACCGACCGCCTGGCCGACCCGGTGGACCTCCTCGACGGGCCGGGTCCGATCGCGTTCATCCCCGTGGTCCGCAGCGATGCCGCGGAACAGCCGGCCGTCGCACTGGGCCGCCTGTGCCACGAGCTCGGGGCCGGCTGCGCGTTCCGCGTCCGGTCGGCCACAGCGGGGCGCGACAACATCGAACGGATCATCGAGCGGCTCGACCTCGATACCGACCGGATCGACCTGATCCTCGATCTGCAGTACCTCGACAAGGCGACAACGTCACAGCTCGACGAAGCCGCGGCCATCCTGGCCGCGTTCGCGGAACTCGGCGAGTTCCGATCCGTGAGTTTGCTGAGCGGTTCGATCCCACGGACTCTCGCACAGACCTCGACGTGGGAGCAGCCCCGAACCGAGGAAACCCTCTGGGCGAACCTGGTCCGAGCGGCCGCCGCGGACCTTCGGCTGGGTGACTACGGCACAGTGCACCCGATTCCTGGCGGCGGCTTCCGCAGCAACCACGTCGCCATGAAGTACACCTGTCCGGACCACTGGCTCTATTCGCGGGAGCGGATGCCGGAGCCGGATGACCGCGCCGCCGATTCACCACGTGCCGGTGCGTTCCGGATCGTGTGCCGGCACCTGATCGAGTCGGACAACTTCGCCGGGCCGGACTTCTCGTGGGGCGACCGCGAGATCCACGAGGCCGCCACCGGCCGGGGTCGAGGCTTCGGTGACAGCAGCAAGCCCGTCGCGCTGGCGACCTCGCACCACCTGGCCTACCTGGCCGGCCGCAGTGCGGCTTGACCCAGCCTGCTAACTCATCGTCACCGAGAAGTCCGTCAGCGTGAACCTCGCCTTGCCGCCGCCTGTGGAACAGAACTCGATGCCGTAGCCGATCTGGTTGACCGTGGGGTTCGGCGGGATGAAGCCCTTGCCGATGCCCCAGGCGATCATCGCCTTCAGGTCCACCGCGCCCGAGTACTGCGTCGCCTGGGACACGAACGCGATGTAGCCGTCGTCGTCCGCCCAGACGTCGTACGTGTGGCCGCCCGCCGAGTACGTCCCGACCTTGTCGCCCGACGGCTGCTGCTTGAGGTTCTCCGTCCAGACCATCACCTCGGTCACGCCCTTGCCGTCGCCGACGCCGTTGAGCCAGAGGTCGTACGCGACGTCGTAGATGCCCGTGCCCGGGCCGCGGCCGGCGAACTTCGAGCTGATCACCGAATAGTCGTTGAACGGCTTTCCGTTCTGGTCGTTGATGTCCTTGTGCACGTTCGGATAGGTTTTCACCGACGTCGTCGACGGCTGGGTGGAATCCACATACCAATTGTTGTACGCGCACGCACGCAGCGTTTCCGGGCCGGCCTCGTCGGAGTTCCACATGTTGTTGTGGACGTAGTAGCCGCCCGTCGACCAGCCGCCGTCGGGGTCGCTCGTGGTGAAATCCGGGCTGCCGCAGTTGCGGACCGGCGTCACCGACGGCGCACTAGGCGCAGGTCGGGAGGCACTTTTCGGGACCGACGCCGGCGGCGCGACAGTGCCACTGGTCGTCACCGGCGATGACGCCGGAGGTGACGACCACGACGACGACGCGACGGGCGATACCGCGGCCGGAGCCGCCGAGCCGCCGTCCTGCCCGCACGCGGCGAGCACGAAGAAGGGAACTACCGACAAAACAGCCAGGGTTCTTCGTCGCATTTTCCCGCCTCATCAACAATGGCAGAACGAGGCGGAACCCTAACACGGGGAAATGACGATCAGCCGCTTTCGGGATCCAGGTCGTGCGACGTGATCGGGCGGCCCGGCAGCGGCGTTCCCGGCCGCGCGCTCAGCCCGTCGATCATGATGCCCACGCAGCGGCTCGCCGCCATCGCCGCGACCTCGTCCGTCTTCGCGTGCATCTGACGCAGCATCGTCGCGAACAGGATCGCGACGTCGCCCGCGCCGACGTCCGCGCGGAGCTTGCCCTCGGCCTGGGCGCCGCGGACGAAGTCGTCGAGGACCACGAGGATCTCGTCACGGAGGCGGTGGATCTCCGGGTCGCCCTTCAGGATCACCAGGGCCCGGTGCGACACCATCGCGAGCTGGACGACCAGTTGCAGCTCGACCGACTGCCGCAGCAGCCGCTCGAGCCCGTTCCACGGCGACGTCTCCTCCGCGGCGATCCGGCGCGCGTCGATCAGCACCCGCTCGAAGTTGTCCAGCGCGACCGCGCGGACCAGGGCGTCGCGGTCCGGGAACCGCCGGTAGAGCGTGCCGACGCCGACGCCGGCCGCCCGGGCGATCTCCTCCATCGGCACTTCGGCACCGGACGCGGCGAAGATGCTCTTCGCGGCGGCCAGGATCTGGTCGCGGTTGCGCCGCGCGTCCGCCCGCAGGCTGGTCTCGGGGTCTGCCGTCATGCCGTTCGCCTCTCGCTGAATCTGGCGCGGGGTGATTCTCGCACGGTCAGGCGGCCACATAGTGCATCCGCAAGATGTCACCCGTTAGCTAGTGGACGATGTCCTTCCGCTTCGGTACGTTGGGATCTAGAACCGGAATGTAATCCTCCACATACTTTCCGTCCGATTTGGGGATCCGAAATGACCGAAGTCGCCGAACCCACCACGAGCGCGACCGGGGAAGAGGTCTTCCCGCTCGTGCGCAGCTGCCCGTTCGCGCCGCCACCGGCGTACGGGAAGCTGCGCGAAGCAGGCCCCGTCCAGCGCGTCGGGCTGCAGTCCGGTCAGGAGGCCTGGGCGATCACCCGGCTCGAGGACGTCCGGCAGATGCTGACCGACCCGCGGTTCAGCTCCGACCGGTTCAACCCGGGCTTCCCGATCCTGACCAAGCAGGGGCGCCCGGTGCGGCGGAGCAACTTCACCGCGTCGCTGATCAACATGGACCCGCCGCGGCACGGCGCGGCCCGGCGCGAGGTCGTGGGCGAGTTCACGGTCAAGCGGATGAAGGCGCTCCAGCCGCGCATCCAGCAGATCGTCGACGAGCACATCGACGCGATCCTGGCCGGCTCGAAGCCCGCCGACCTGGTCACCGCGCTGTCGCTGCCGGTGCCGTCGCTGGTCATCTGCGAGCTGCTCGGTGTCCCGTACGCCGACCACGACTTCTTCCAGGTCCGCAGCTCGACGCTGCTCAACCGGGACGTCGAGCAGGACGAGCGGATCAAGGCCCTCGACGAGCTGCAGAGCTACCTCGACCAGCTGGTCACCAAGAAGGAGACCGAGCCGGCCGACGACCTGCTCAGCCGCCAGATCGCCAAGCAGCGCGAGGAGCACGGCGAAGCCGACCACGACTCGCTCGTCTCCCTGGCGTTCCTGCTGCTCATCGCCGGGCACGAGACGACGGCGAACATGATCTCGCTCGGCACCGTCGCGCTGCTGGAGAACCCGGACCAGCTCGAGCTGATCAAGAACGACCCGGGCAAGACGCTCGACGCCGTCGAGGAGCTGCTCCGGTACTTCACGATCGCCGAGTTCGCGACGTCGCGCGTCGCCACCGAGGACCTCGAGATCGGCGGCCAGCTGATCCGCGAGGGCGAGGGCGTGCTCGGCCTCAGCTACTCCGGCAACCGCGACCCGGAGGCGTTCGACAACCCGGACGAGCTGGACCTGGAGCGCGGCGCGCGCCACCACGTCGCGTTCGGCTTCGGGCCGCACCAGTGCCTCGGCCAGAACCTGGCCCGGATGGAGCTGCAGATCGTGTTCGACACGCTCTTCCGCCGCATCCCGGAGCTGAAGCTGGCCGTGCCGGTCGAGCAGCTGCCGTTCAAGCACGACTCGTCGATCTTCGGTCTGTACTGCCTGCCCGTGACCTGGTGAAAGAGGGGAAATCATGACGACAGTCGAGGAGCCGGTCCACCAGTTCCCGATGACCCGCACGTGCCCGTTCTCGCCGCCGCCCGCCTACCAGGAGATCCGCGACGAGGAGCCGATCACCCGCGTCGGGCTCCCCGACGGCGGCCGGGCCTGGGTCGTCAGCCGGCACGAGGACGTCCGGACCGTGCTGAACGACCGGCGGTTCAGCGCCGACCGGCAGCACCCGGACTTCCCGCAGCTCGTGGTCGGCGGGTTCCGCCGCCGAGGCGACGAACGCACCATGATCACCATGGACGCGCCCGAGCACGGGCCGGCCCGCAAGGCCGTGCTCGGCGAGTTCACCGTGCGCCGGATGGAGGCGCTGCGGCCGCGGATCCAGGAGATCGTGGACGGGCGGATCGACGCGCTGCTGGCCGGGCCGAACCCCGGCGACCTCGTCGAGGCTCTGTCGCTGCCGGTGCCGTCGCTGGTGATCTGCGAGATGCTCGGGGTGCCCTACTCCCAGCACGACTTCTTCCAGACCCACACGGCGAAGCTGATCAAGCGCTCGACGTCGCCCGAGGAGCGGCGGGCGGCGTTCGACACCGTCCGCGGCTACATGGAAGAGCTCATCGCGGAGAAGGAGGCGAACCCGCCGGACGACCTGCTCGGCCGGCAGATCGTCAAGCTCCGCGAAGACGGCACCTACCGGCGTGCTTCGCTGGCCGCGACCGGCTTCCTGCTGCTGGTGGCCGGGCACGAGACGACGGCGAACATGATCTCGCTGTCGACGGTGGCGCTGCTCCGGAACCCGGAGCAGCTCGCGATGTTGGAAGCCGACCCGGGCAAGACGCTCGACGCCGTCGAGGAGTTGCTGCGCTACTGGACGATCGTCGACGCGGCCACCGCGCGGCTGTGCGTCGAGGACGTCGAGCTCGGCGGGCAGCTGATCCGGGCCGGCGAGGGTGTGCTCGCGCTGGGCTACGCGGCCAACCGCGACCCCGGAGCGTTCGAGAACCCGGACGAGCTGGACATCGACCGCGGCGCGCGCCACCACGTCGCGTTCGGCTTCGGGCCGCACCAGTGCCTCGGCCAGAACCTGGCGCGGATGGAACTGCAGATCGTCTTCGACACGCTGTTCCGGCGGATTCCGTCGCTGAAACTGGCAGTTCCCGTGGAAGAACTGCCGTTCAAGGACGACGCGAACATCTACGGGCTGTACCGGCTGCCGGTCACCTGGTAGAGATCGACCGGACGGCCCTCCCACCACAGGAGAAGAACCATGAAGATCATCGCGGACACCGGCAAGTGCGTCGGCGCGGGTCAGTGCGTGCTCACCGAGCCCGCGCTGTTCGATCAGAGCGAGGACGACGGCACGGTCATCGTGCTCGACGACCAGCCGCAGGGTGAGCTGATCGAGAAGGCCCGTGAAGCGGTGCACGTCTGCCCCAGCCAGGCCCTCTCCCTGGAGGAGTGACGTTCCGTGAAGGCCTCCTTCAGGGACTCAGAGTCCCTCAAGGAGGCCTTCACGGACATCTAGCTCAGGCGCAGGGTCGTTTCCGGGTTGAAGGCGTGGGTCTCGCCTTCGCCGCGCAATGCCACGCGGACGTTGTCGCCCATGCGGGGTGGCCGGCGGCCGTCGACGCGGACCACGAAACGGTCGTCGCCGACCTTGCCGTGCAGGTAGGCGTCCGCGCCCAGTTCCTCGACCAGCTCCACCACCAGCTCGAAGCCGCCTTCGGCGACCAGTTCCAGGGACTCCGGGCGGACGCCGAACGTGACCTCGCGCAACCCGGCGGCCGCGGTGAGCACCGACCGCGGCAGCGGCAGGACGACGTCGCCCAGCCGGACGCCGCCGTCCGTCAGCGGCAGCAGAGCCAGGTTCATCGCCGGCGAGCCGATGAAACCCGCCACGAACGAATTCGTCGGGTTGTCGTACAGCTCCCGCGGCGAAGCGCACTGCTGCAACCGGCCGTCGCGCAGGACCGCCACCCGATCGCCCATCGTCATCGCCTCGACCTGGTCGTGCGTGACGTAGATGGTCGTCGTGCCGAGGCGCCGCTGCAGCTGAGCGATGTTCGCGCGGGTCTCCACCCGCAACTTCGCGTCCAAATTGGACAGTGGCTCGTCCATCAGGAACACGCTCGGCTCGCGCACGATCGCCCGGCCCATCGCGACGCGCTGCCGCTGCCCGCCGGACAACGCTTTCGGCTTGCGGTCGAGAAACCGCGTCAGGTCCAGCATCGCGGCGGCCTCGCCCACCCGAGCCGCGATGTCCTCTTTGGACATCCCTCGCAGCTCCAGCGCGAAGCCCATGTTGCCGGCCACCGTCATGTGCGGGTACAGCGCGTAGGACTGGAACACCATCGCGATGTCCCGGTCCTTCGGCGGCAGGCCCGTGACGTCGCGATCGCCGATGCGGACGGCACCTTCGTCGACGTCCTCCAGCCCGGCCAGCATCCGCAACGCCGTCGACTTGCCCGAACCGGACGGCCCGACCAGCACGAGGAACTCGCCGTCCGGCACCGAAAGGTCGAGCTGGTCGACCGCCTTCACCGACGACACACCCGGGTAGATCCGCGACGCCTTCTCGTAGCTGACTGCTGCCATGACTACTTCACCGCTCCCATCGACAGGCCCCGGACGAGGTGGTTCTGCGCGAACCAGCCGACGATCATCACCGGCAGCGAAGCCAGCAGCGCGGCCGCGGACAGCTGGGCCCAGTACAGGCCCTCGCTCGTGATGAACCCGACGAGGAACACCGGCACGGTGCCGGCGCGCGCCGCCGTCAGGTTGACCGCGTAGAAGAACTCGGTCCAGGAGAAGATCACGCAGATCAGCGCGGTCGCCGCGATCCCCGGCGCGACCACCGGCATGATGATCCGGCGCAGCAGCGTCGGCAGGTTCGCGCCGTCGATCCGGCCGGCCTCGATCATCTCGTGCGGCACTTCGAGGAAGAACGACCGCATCATCCAGATGGCCAGCGGCAGGTTCATCGACGTGTAGAGGATGATCAACGCCCACACCGTGTCCAGCAGCTCGGTGTTCTGGGAGATGATGTACAGCGGGATGATCGCCGCGACGATCGGCAGCATCTTCGTCGAGAGGAAGAAGCCCAGCGCGTTCGACGTCTTCTTCACCGGCGCCAGCGACAGCGCGTACGCCGCCGGGATGCCGAGCAGCAGCACCAAGAGCGTCGAGATCACCGTGACGAACGCGGAGTTCGCCACGTAGGGCAGGAACCCGCCCTTCAGGACGTTCGCGATCTGGTCGAACGTCGGGCTGAAGAACAGCTTCGGCGGGTCGGTGTAGGCGTCGGACTCCTGCTTGAACGCCGTGAGGATCATCCACAGCAGCGGGAAGACGAACAGGATCGCGATCACCCAGGTGACGACGGTGAGCGCGCCCGGGCCGAGTTTGCGCTTCGGCTTGCGGGCGGGAGCCGCGGTGCCGGCCGCCGACGGGCGCGTGGCGAGCGTGGTCATTTGATGCCTCCGTCCACCGAGAACGTGCGGAACATCAAGCGCAGGGCGAAGGTCGCGACGATCATCGTCAGGATCACGACGATCACGCCCATCGCCGACGACTGGCCGACGTCGAAGCCTTCGAACGCGCGCTGGTAGATGTAGTACGGCAGGTTGGTGCTGGACACGCCCGGGCCGCCCTGCGTCATCAGGAAGATCGCGTCGAAGCTGTTCACGATGTAGATCGCGCCCAGCAGCGTCGCCAGCTGCAGGAACCGCGACAGGTGCGGCAGCGTGATGGAGACGAACGTCCGCCAGCGGCTCGCGCCGTCGACCGAAGCGGCTTCCAGGACCTCTTTGGACTGGCTCTGCAGCCCGGCCAGGATCAGCAGCATCATGAACGGCGTCCACTGCCACACGATCTGGGCCATCACCGAAGCCAGCGGGAACTGCGAAAGCCAGTAGGTGTCGGTGCCGAAGACGAAGTGCAGCAACCCGTAGGTCGGGTCGAACATCGTCGTCTTCCACAGCAGCGCGCCGGCCGCCGGCAGGATCAGGAACGGCGTGATCAGCAGCGTGCGGACGAAACCGCGGCCCAGGAACTTCCGGTCCAGCAGGATCGCCAGGCCGAGGCCGAGCAGCAGCGCGACGAGCACGCAGACCACGGTCAGCAGCACCGTGTTCAGCAGCGCGACCAGGAACGTCGTGTCACTGAAGACGTCGATGTAGTTGTCCAGGCCGACGAAGTGCCGCGAACCCGGCCGGACCAGGTTCCAGGACTGGAACGAGTAGAACACGGTCAGCAGGAACGGCAGCTGCGTCACGGCGACGACGAAGAGCAACGCCGGCAGCAGCGGCAGGCGCCGCTTGGCCGCGGTGCTCAGGCCCTTCTTTTCCGCGGCCTTCGCGTGGGTGTGAGAGGTGGGGGTTTCTACGGAGAGGGTGGACATCACTGCACCGCCTTGTAGGAGTCGCCCACTGTCCGGGCGTAATCCTGGGACTGCTTCAGGGCGTCGTCGACCGACTCGCGGCCGGCGATCGCCGCCGAAAGCTGCTGACTCACCCGGGTGCCCAGGTCCTGGAACTCGGGGATGCCGACGAACTGGATGCCGGGGTAGGGCACCGGGTTCGCCATGGCCTTCTCCTGGTTCGCGTCCGCGATGCCGTCGAGTGTCGGTTTCGCGTAGGCCTGCGCGGCCTTGGCGTAGTCGGGGATGTCGTAAGTGGACTGACGCACGCCCGGCGGGACGCGGTTCCAGCCGTAGGTCGCCCCGACCTTCTGCACGTACGCCTTGTCGGTCATCCAGGCCATGAACTTCCAGGCCGCGTCCTTGTCCTTGGCCACCTTGGGGATGCCGAGGGCCCAGGTGTAGAGCCAGCCGCTGGCCTGCGTCTTGACGACCGGCGCCGGCGCGTACCCCGACTTGCCGACGATCTTGCTGCTCGACGGGTCCTCGTTGGTGCCCGCCATGACCGTGGCGTCGTACCACATCGCCGCGTTGCCCTGCGTGTAGCGCGTGCCGCACTCGGAGAACCCGGCACTGGAGGCGCCGACCTCACCGTGGTCGCGGATCAGGTTGACGTAGAAGTTCGCGGCGTCCTTGAACTCCGGCGACGTCAGCTTGGCGTTCCAGTCCTTGTCGAAGTACTGCGCGCCGAAGGTGTTGGCCACCGTGGAAAACGGCGCGAGGCTCTCGCCCCAGCCCGGCTTGCCGCGCAGGCAGATGCCGGCGACGCCGTTGGCCTTGTCGTCCAGCTTCGCGGCGAAGTCCGCGACCTGCTGCCACGTCGGTTTGGCCGGCATGGTCAGCCCGGCCTTCTGGAAGAGATCCTTGCGGTAGGCCAGGAACGACGACTCGCCGTAGAACGGGACGGCGTACATCTGGTTCTGGTACGACAGCGACTGCTTGATGCTGGGGATGAAGTCGCCTTCGTCGTAACCCGGGGTGGCCGCCATGTGCGGTTCGAGGTTCTCGAGCCAGCCGTTGGCCGCCCACTGCGGGGCCTCGTAGTTGCTGATCATCACGACGTCGAACTCGCCGCCCTCGGTGGCGGTCGACGCGGTGATCTTGGCGCGGGCCTGGTTTTCCGGCAGCGAGACGAACTTGAGGGTGATCCCGGTGGCCTTCTCGAACTCGGGGGCGAGCGAGATCGCGTCCTTCATCTGCGGGTTGGACACGATCGCGATGACGAGCGTCGAGTTACCGGTGCCGACCGAGCCGGCGCCGGCACAGCCGGTGGCCAGCAGGGACGTCGCGGCGAGGAGGGTGAGCAGCTTACGCACGGCCACCTCCCGGGAGTACCTGCACCTTGAGGCCGGCGCCGCTGCGCATCTTGGCGAGCGCGTCCGGGTACTGCTCCAGTGGCAGCCGGTCCGTGAGCAGCTCGCCGGTGTTGATGGCGCCGCCGGCCACGAGGTCGAGCGCGGTGCCGTAGCTGTTCAGCACGGCCATCGAGCCGACGACGGTGATCTCGTCGTTGTAGATGCGGAACGGCGAAAGCGCGACGCGGGCTTCGGCCGGTGCGACGCCGAAGACGAGCAGCCGGCCGCCGCGGCGGATCGAGTCGAAAGCGGCTTCGATGGCCGGGGCGGCACCGGTGCAGTCGACGGCGACGTCGAACTTCTCGCCGTTCAGCTCGCCGACGTCGGCCGCGGTGGCGACGGCGCCCAGCCGGCTCGCCCGCGGCAGCCGGTCCTTGTTGCGGTCGACCACGGTGACGTGGGCGCCGGCGCGCTGCAGCAGCTGCTGCATGATCAGGCCCATGGTGCCGGCGCCGACGACGAGGAAGCGCTCTCCGGCTTCGACGCCGACGCGGCGCACGCCGTGCACCGCGCAGGAAACGGGCTCGACCAGCGCGCCCTGCTCCCAGGTCATCGTGTCGGGCATCCGGTAGCAGTTGGCCGACGGGACGGCGACGAACTCCGCGAAGGCGCCGTCGACGGTGTCACCGGTGGCGTTCCAGTTCGCGCAGAGGTTGCCGTGGCCGGAGCGGCACGGGCCGCAGTAGCCGCAGAACAGGGACGGGTCGACGGCGACGCGGTCGCCGATCTCCCACCCGCCCGGCACGTCGTCGCCGAGCTCGACGATCTCCCCGGCGAACTCGTGACCGGGGACGATCGGGTACGGCGTCGGCGGGAAGTGGCCGTCGGCGATGTGCAGGTCGGTGCCGCAGATGCCGCACGCGCCCACCTTGATGACGACCTGTCGTTCCCCTGGTTTCGGATCGGGCACCTCGCCGACCCTGATCTCGCCGGGCCGGTCGATGATGGCGGCACGCATGCCTTGCCCCTTCCTCGCGCTCATATGAGCAACGTTGACCTGAAGCGTCGAGAGTTTGTTAAGGCATTACAGGTCTGACGTCGGTGTTACGTCAACCTTTCGGGCAGATTTCGCGTTATAGTGCTCATATGAGCACGTCAAAGAAGCAGCCGTCGCTGACCGACGCCATGCTGCTCGCTACCGTCGCCCGGCGCTTCTACGTGCAAGGACGCTCCAAGCTGGAGATCGCCGACGAGTTCGGCGTCAGCCGGTTCAAGGTCGCGCGGATGCTCGACACCGCAAGGGAGTCCGGACTGGTCCGGGTGGAGTTCGACCTGCCCGCACCGGTGGACCTGGCCCTGTCGGACGAGATCCGCTCGGCGTACGGCCTGGACCGGGCCCTCGTGCTCGAACGCTCAACCGAGCGGGAGCCGAAAGAAGTCGTCCGGGCCAGGATCGGTGCACTGGCCGCCCGGCTGCTCGAAGAGATCGTGACGACCGACGACATCCTCGGGCTTTCCTGGGCGCGTTCGGTGAACGCGCTGGCCGAGGCGATCCGGGCCCTGGCGCGCTGCCCGGTCGTCCAGCTCTGCGGCGTGCAGGCCGGGATGGACATGCGCGGCCGCTCGGTCGAGACGGTCAGCCGCGTGACGGCGGTGTCCGGCGGCGACGCCTACCCGATCTTCGGCCCGCTCGTGCTCCCGGACCGCCGCACGACCGAGACCCTGCGACGCCAGCCGGGCATCACCGAGACGTTCGGCCAGTTCCGGAACCTGACCAAAGCCGTGGTCAGCATCGGCGCGTGGCAGCCGGGCGAGTCGACCGTCTACGACGCGCTGGACGAGGCGGAGCGAGCGGCGATCGCGGCCCGCGGCGCGACGGCGGAGGTCGCGGCGCGCCTGTTCGACGCGTCCGGCAACGCGCTGTCGACCGGCTTGGCCCACCACGTGCTGGCGATCAGCCACGAGGAGCTGATGGCGGTGCCGGAGGTGATCGCTTTGGGTTACAGCAAGCCGAAAGCGTCGGCGGTGGACGCCGTGCTGCGGTCGGGCATGGTCTCGACCCTGATCACCGACGCCGCCGCGGCGGTCCCGCTCCTGGCCTTGGCCGCGAAGAACCCGCCGCGCTGAGCCCAAGACGCAGCTTTCGTAGGGAAAGATGCGTCTTTTGGGACGAGAGTTTCAGAATATGGGAAGGTACTCCCCTGGGTGTAGGCCGCGCCCCGCATGCTGACCCAGTGGGCGTAGATCGTGTGCCGCGGGCTCCGGGGTTACGCCTGATGTGCCCGGGCCCCGCGCAGGCGAGCCTTGAAGCCGTGACCCGAACCAAGACTTCGCCGCGCTGGCGGCAGGCCGTCGTCTGGCTGCACGTCGTGTCGTCGGTCGCCTGGATGAGCCAGGCCCTCGCGCTCGTCGTGCTGATGTCGCTCGCCCTCACGCGGCCCGCGCAAGCCGGCGCCGCGACCTCGATGGCCGACCGGCTCGACTCCGTGCTCCTGGCCCCGATGGCGAACGTCTCCGCCTTCACCGGCCTCGTGCTCGCCGGCGCGACCGCGTGGGGCTACACCCGACACTGGTGGGTGCTCACGAAGCTCGTCCTGACGCTCATCCAGCTCTACGCCGGGATCTTCCTGCTCTCCCCCGCGCTCCGCGACGCCGCGGACACCGCCACCGTCGCCTGGCCGCAGATCGCCGGAGCCTCGCTGATGGCGAGCGCGTTGTCCTTCCAGGCGTGGCTTTCGATCGCGAAGCCGTGGAAGAAAACGCCGTGGTCACCCGCCGCGAAACCGCCGACCGCGCCGACCTGGGTGTTCGTCGCCGGGGTGGCCGCGCCCGCGTTCGACGTCGGCGCCGGGCTCCTCGCCGGCTACCCGCTGCCCGCGTTGTCGCTGGTCACGCTGGTCGTGCTCGGTTTTGAGCGGCGACGACGTCGTCGCCGTGCTCAGCCGCCCACCGCCCGAAGCCCTCGATCGGCTCCAGCAGTGTCTCCCCCAGCGGTGTGAGGACGTAGGCGCCGTCGCGGCGCTCGAGGAGGCCGTCGGTCTCCAGGCGCCGCACGGTTTCCGTGAGCACCTTGGCGCTGATCCCGCCGATCGCGCGACGCAGTTCGCCGTGCCGGCGCGGTCCGCGCCGCAGCGCCCACAGCACCACCGGGTTCCACGTGTTGGCCACCAGGTCGAACGCGAGCCGCGTGCGGCAGTCGGCGAGAAAGTCCATGGTTACCTTTCGGTTCCTGCCGGGGCTCCTACCGTCGTGCTGGTACCAGCCAAGCACAAGGAGGACGGATGCGGATCGGGATCTTCGGCACGGGCGCGATGGCGACAGCCTTGGGCACGCGCTGGGCGGACGCCGGCCACGAGCTGCGAGTGGCCGGTCGTGGCAGGTGGGCGGAGGTGGCGGCGTTCGCGGACGCGCTGCTCCTGGCGATCCCCGCGGACGCCGTCTTCGAAGTCCTGCCGAAAGCGGGGCCCCTGGGCGGAAAGGTCCTGGTGGACTGCACCAACCAGCCCGGCCCGACCGGCACCGAGCCCCCGCCCGGCACCCCGGTGGCGACCCGGATCGCGGCCGCCGCGCCGGACGCGCACGTCGTCAAGGCGTTCAACCTGGCCCCGGCCGACGTCTGGCGCGAGCCGCCCGCGACGCTCACGGTTCCGCTCTGCGGCGACGACCCGGCGGCCCTCGACGCGGTCCGCACGCTGGTCCGCGACGTCGGCTGCACCCCGGTCCTCGGCGGCGGCCTGGACCGCGCGCACCTGCTGGAGGCGACGGCGGCGTTCGCCATCGGCCTGTGGTTCGCGGGCGAAGACGCCCAGGCGATCCTGGTTTCAGCCGACGGCTGAGACGTTGCCGGCCGCGAGGTCCGAAGCCCGGGCCCGCAGGGGTGCGCCGCCGCGCGGGATGAGCGTCACCGTGCCGTCGGCCAGGTCCGTGACCAGCGTGCTCAACGTCAGCAGCGGGTCGCCGCCGGTGGTGTCGCGGTGCACGTCGGTCGTCAGCGTGTCCGCCAGCCACTTCGCGTCCGGGGCGACCGGCGTCAGGTGCGCGCAGACCTCGGCACGGTTCAGGCTCTCCTCGTCGGCCGCGTCGAGGTTCGGCGGCAGCTGGCGGAAGTGGTTGGTGTGCCAGGAAAGCCCACTGCCCACAGTGGTCACGGCCGTCTCGTGGCCCGCCTTCTCGACCACCGTCACCCCGGCCGAACCGAGCTGGCCCATCGTGTACGCGAACCCGCCGGCGGAAGCGTGCGAGCGCAGCAGCGACACCGCTTCCGCCACGGTGGCGGCCCGTTGCGCCGACCGCGCCAGGAAGTGCCGCCCGGCGCACGGCGACGGCGCGACGACGTTGACGCTGTCGATCCCCCACACCAGTCCGTGCGTGGTGAGCGTGAACGTGTTGGCCGGCAGGAAACCCGGGTACCACCAGACGCAGACGCCGGGTTCGCCGTCGATCAGCAGGGTGAGCAGGCGCCCGAGGCCGTCGAACACCGGCGCGCCGTCTTCGTTGTGGCCGAGCAGGCTCCGGGCGCCGACCCACGCGAAGTCGGTGCAGCCGGTGCCGTCGCCGGTGCCCAGGTCGCCACGCAGGTTGGCCAGCAGCAGGTCGTCGAACGGCACCCCGGCGCCGAGAGCCAACGCGGTCAGTTCGGCGTAGGCGTCCGGGTGCTCGACCTGCGACGCCGATTCGATCGCCCGGAACAGCACCGGCGACCGCCGTGCCCGCCCGGCGACCGGCCAGGACGGCAGTCCGTCGAGGACGGTCCGGATGTCGTCGGCCGCATACGCGCCCAGTTCACGGAAGGCGGCGTCGCGGGGGCCGCGGACGATCGTCCAGCGCACGTCACCGACCTGGTGCTCCACGACCGTCGCCGCCATGCGCTCACGATGCCTGAGCAGTCAGGAAAAGGCAACGCTCTAGTGCGCGCCCACCGCGACCACGCGGACCACCGCCGAGCCGGCTTCGTCGGACGCGGCCAGGTCGATCTCCGCGCTGATGCCCCAGTCGTGGTCGCCCGCCGGGTCGTCGAAGATCTGGCGGACCTTCCAGACGTCCGGCAGTTGCTCGATGATGATCAGCGCCGGGCCGCGCGCGTCCGGGCCGGTGCCCAGCGCGTCGTACTCCTCGAAGTAGTCCTCGATCGCGTCTTCCCAGGCCTCGGCGTCCCAGCCCGACGCCGCGTCCAGCTCGCCGAGCACGTTCCACGCCCGGCGCCCGAACAGCTCGACCCGGCGGAACAGCTCGTTGCGCACCAGGACGCGGAACGCGCGCTCGTTGCGTGTGACGGCGGGCGGTTCGGCCGGCGGCCGGCTGGATAGGCCCTCTGCTGTGACGTCTCCGGGGTGCCGCAAGGCTTCCCACTCGTCGAGCAGGCTGGAGTCGACCTGCCGGACGAGCTCGCCGAGCCATTCGATGAGGTCCTGCAGCGGCTCGGTCTTCGCCTCGTCGGGGACCGTGTGGCGCAGCGCGTCGTAGGTGTCCGCGAGGTAGCGCAGCACCAGGCCTTCGGACCGGGCGAGCTGGTAGAAGCCGATGTACTCGACGAAGTTCATCGCGCGCTCGTACATGTCGCGCACGACCGATTTCGGCGACAGCTCGTAGTCGTCGACCCACGGGTGGCCCTGCCGGTAGCTGTGGAACGCGCCCTGCAGCAGCTCTTCCAGCGGCTTCGGGTACGAGACGTTCTCGAGCAGCTCCATCCGCTCGTCGTACTCGATGCCCTCGGCCTTCATGGCGTTCACGGCCTCGCCGCGTGCCTTGAACTGCTGCTGCGACAGCACCGGCCGCGGGTTGTCCACAGTGGATTCCACAGTGGACACGACGTCGAGCGGGTAGCTCGGGGACTCCAGGTCGAACAGCTCGATCGCGGCCAGCGCGAACGGCGAAAGCGGCTGGTTGAGCGCGAAGTCGAACTGCAGGTCGACGGTGAGCCGGACGATCCGGCCCTGCTCGTCGGGCTCGGGCAGCCGCTCGACGACGCCGGCGGACAGCAGCGCGCGGTAGATCGCGATGGCGCGCAGGATGAGCTTGCGCTGCGACGCGCGGTCCTCGTGGTTGTCCTCCAGCAGGTGCCGCATGGAGTCGAACGCGTTGCCCGGTCGCGAGATCACGTTCAGCAGCATCGAGTGCGTGACCTTGAAGCTGGACGTCAGCGGCTCGGGCTCGGCCGCGATCAGCCGGTCGAACGTGCTCTCGGTCCAGTTGACGAAGCCCTCCGGCGCCTTCTTCCGGACGATCTTCTTTTTCTTCTTCGGGTCGTCGCCCGCCTTCTCCAGCGCCTTCGCGTTCTCGACGACGTGGTCGGGCGCCTGGACGACGACGTAGCCGTCGGTGTCGTAGCCCGCCCGGCCGGCGCGGCCGGCGATCTGGTGGAACTCGCGCGCCTTGAGGTGGCGCTGGCGGACGCCGTCGTACTTCGTCAGCGCGGAGAAGACCACTGTCCTGATCGGTACGTTGATGCCGACGCCGAGGGTGTCGGTCCCGCAGATCACCTTGAGCAGCCCGGACTGCGCCAAGGTCTCGACCAATCGGCGGTACTTCGGCAGCATGCCGGCGTGGTGCACGCCGATGCCGTGGCGGACCAGCCGCGAGAGCGTCTTGCCGAAGCCGGCGGAGAACCGGAAGTCGCCGAGCAGTTCGGCGATGGCCTCCTTCTCCGCCTTGGTCGTGACGTTGATGCTCATCAGCGTCTGCGCCCGCTCGATGGCCGCGGCCTGCGAGAAGTGCACGACGTAGACCGGCGCCTGGCCGCCGTTGAGCAGCTCGGACATGGTCTCGTGCAGCGGGGTCAGGGCGTACCGGAAGGTCAGCGGCACCGGGCGCTGCACCGACGTGACCACGGCCGTCGGCTTGCCGGTGCGGCGGGTGAGGTCCTTCTCGAAGAAGGACACGTCGCCCAGGGTCGCCGACATCAGGACGAACTGGGCCTTGGGCAGTTCGAGGATCGGCACCTGCCACGCCCAGCCGCGGTCGGGCTCGGAGTAGAAGTGGAACTCGTCGGCCACGACCTGCCCGACGGGGGCGTCGGCCCCGAACCGCAACGCGATGTTCGCCAGGATTTCGGCCGTGCAGCAGATGATCGGCGCGTCCGGGTTGACGGCGGAGTCGCCGGTCATCATCCCGACGTTGTCCGCCCCGAAGATCTCGATGAGCTGGAAGAACTTCTCCGACACCAGGGCTTTGATGGGCGCGGTGTAGTAGCTGCGGCGGCCCTGGGCGAGCGCGGTGAAGTGCGCGCCGACGGCGACGAGGCTCTTCCCGGAGCCGGTCGGCGTCGAGAGGATGACGTTCGATCCGGAGACGACCTCCATCACCGCCTCCTCCTGCGCCGGGTACAGCTCGATGCCCCGTTCGGCCGTCCAGGTCGTGAAGGCTTCGAAGAGGGTGTCGGGGTCGGGATCCGCAGGCAGGAGGTCTGTGAGAGTCATCAGACGTCCATCGTGCCATCCGCTCGTCGCAAAGTCGGCAGGGGCGATCGCATCACGAGTGGTAAACCCGTAGGCTTCGCGGTACCGCGCATCGACCGGGGGATACTTTCGGTCTCGCGCGCACACGGGCGGTAATCCGGAGGGCTTAGGAATGGCACAGGACATCATCCCGATCGAACTCGGCCTGCCGCAGGGTGACGTCGTCACCTTGTGGGCGCCGCGCTGGCGGGAGGACGGCGAGGAGTGGGAAGCGTTCCTCGGCGACGAGGACGACCTGTACGCGTTCCCGGACGCCGCCCACCTGGCGGCGTTCGTGCGCACCTCCGAGCGGCACGACCTGCTGGATCACCCGGCGTGGGACGCGGTTCCGTCGCTGAACGTCCCGGAGCTGATCCCGGACGAGGACCACACGTACGACCTCGTCGGAGTGCCCGAGCTCGTCGCCGAAGAGCCGGACATCTGGCACATCGCGGAGCTCGCCGAGATCATCGGCATCGTGCGGTCGCTCGCCGACGTCTGCGACCTCGAAGAGGTCCACGAGATCCTCGACTCGACCGAGGGCTTCTCGCTGCTCGACCAGGGCACCCTCCCGTTCACCGGGAGCGTCGGCGTCCAGGTGTGGAACGACCTGTCCGAGACGGTGTCGCAGAAGTGGGACACCGTGCTGGACGCGATCGACGGCCTGGTGACCGCGCCCGACGTCGACGAGAAGGTCCTGGAGCAGACCGCCGAGGAGCTGGCGGCGTTCCACGAGGAGTCCGCGGAGGCCGAGGCCGGCGCCGAGGGTGAAGAGGACCTCGAGGCGATCGACTCCGCCGACGCGGATGACGACGCCGAAGACGAAGAGGACGAAGGTCCGGTCGGCTTCTGGGCCGAGGTCGGCATCGACCCGATCAAGATCATCACCTCCGGCGCGGAGTACTACACGCTGCGCTGCTACCTCGACGACTCGCCGGTGTTCCTCGGCAGCGAGGGCGAGATCGACGTCTACACGTCCGAGAAGGCGCTGGCGCGGGCCCTGGCCGACGGCAAGGACCTCGCCGACACCGACCTCGCCGACGTGTCCACGTGGGAAGAGGTGCTGGCGAAGGCCACGGCCGGCGAGCTCGAGATCGAGGTCGACCAGGAGAACACCTACGTCCTGTCCGGCATCGACGCCGACATCGCGGAAGGCCCGGAGGCGATCGACCCGACCCAGCTCGAGCTGGCCGTCGAGCTGATCACCGACGCGGCCGACTGGGCGGGCGACGACACGGCCGAGACCGCACTGGCGAGCAACGAAAGCCTGGGCTGGCTGGTCTCGTTCGTCCTGCGCCCGGACCCGACGCGCCTCGAGCCGAGCGCCCCGTTCGACGCGGAGCAGGGCTCGTGGCGCAAGCTGGTGGAGACGTTCGAAAACCGCCTCACCGTCGCCTGATCTTCCGACCTCACGAAGGCCACCTCCCGTCCGGGAGGTGGCCTTCGTCGTGTCGTCCATCCAGGTACGCGAGTCGTCCCTCCAGGTACGCGAGTCGTCCATCCAGGTACGGGCGACACACCGGACTCGCGTGATCCGAGGGTCGACTCGCGTACTCAGGCGGACGACACGCGTACCCAGCCGGACGACACGCGTACCCGGGCGGACGACACGGGGTCAGTCCTCTGTGGTGCGCTCCGCGCGGACCGGGACCACCGCTATCGCCAGGGCCGGGAAGATCGCCGCGACGCAGAAGGCCAGCGCGTAGCGGCTGTCGCCGATCACCAGGCCCAGCAGGGGCGGGGTCAGGGACGCCGCGATGTTCTGGCCCGTGTTCTGCGTGCCCATCGCGCGGCCCGACCACGCCAGGCCGGCCAGCTCGGCCGACGCGGTGAAGCCGAGGCCGTTGTCGGCGACCGTGATGATCCCGGCCAGCGCCACCGCGAGCAGCACCAGCCACGGCCACGTCGCGTCGCCCAGTGCCACCAGCAGCATCACCGCGCAGCTGGCGAACGCGAGCTGCCGCATCGGGCGCAACCGGCTGCCGACGCGGTCGGACCACCAGCCCGACCCGAGCCGGCCCGCCGCCCCCAGGATCTGGACCACCGCCAGGTACCAGCCCGCGGACAGCGCGCTCCAGTGCTGCACCGCGACCAGGTACACCGGCGCGAAGGCCGAGACTGCGAACTGCGGGACCACCAGCAACGCGCTCGCGCCGTGCACCCGCCACAGCGTCGCGTGCCGGTACGGCGAAGGCGGCTTCTCCCCCGTTGCCGGCTTGGGCGGCCGCGGCGGGTCCGTGACGAGCCAGGCCACGAGCAGCGCGACGACGATCGCCAGCCCGGCCGGCAGCAGCACCGCCGCGCGGAACCCGAAGTGCGCGGCCAGGGGCGGCAGCCCGAGCGCGGCGACGCCGACCCCCAGCGGCTGGGCCGTCTGGCGGATCCCCATCGCGACCCCGCGCTCGGACTTCGCGAACCAGCCCATGACGACCCGGCCGCTCGCCGCGTTCACCGACGCCGAACACGCTCCGGCAGCAAGGAACACCCCGAAGAGCAGCCCGACGGAGTGAGCGCCGAGCCCGGCGTACACCAGGAGTAACCCTGAAGCCCCCAGGCCGAGGGCCATGATCAGGCGCTCTCCGTAACGGTCCGCAGCCGCGCCCCACACGATCAGGGTGAACAACAACCCGATGCTGGGGGCCGCGACGACCGTGCCGGCCTGGGCCAGCGTCAGCCCCTCGGCCGCCCGCATCGCCGGGACCAGGAACGGGATGCCGTAGAGGAACGAACAGCTCGCGGTCTGGGCGGCAAGACCGAGCGCAAGGATGAGCCACCGTCGTGAACTCGCCTGCACCTGCTCGATCGACCCGCCCTTGACCTGCGCCATCGTCTTCACCGTCTCAAATATTGAGAACAACTTCCTACATAGTGAACGATAGTTGTCGTGCCTAAGGACCGCAACCACCATCCGGCGGTCGCGGTCCGAAGGCGCCGGGGTCAGCGCAGGGCGGCGTACCCGGGCTTGATCACGTCGTCGATCAGCGCGAGCCGGGAGTCGAAATCTATGAAGGCGGATTTCATCGCATTGATCGTGAACCAGCGCAGCTCGTCCAGGTCATAGCCGAAGGTCTCGTGCAGCGCAGCGAATTCGCTGGTCATCGTGCATCCGCTCATCAGCCGGTTGTCCGTGTTGACGGTCACCCGGAAGCGCAGCTTCGCCAGCAGGCCGATGGGGTGCTCGGCGATCGAGCGCGCGGCGCCTGTTTGGACGTTCGACGTCGGGCAGATCTCCAGCGGGATGCGGCGGTCGCGGACATAGGCGGCCAACCGTCCAAGGTGGACCGTGCCGTCGGCGTCACTCTTGATGTCCTCGATGATCCGCACGCCGTGCCCGAGCCGTTCGGCACCGCAGTGCTGAATCGCCTCCCAAATGGACGGAAGACCGAACGCTTCACCGGCGTGAATGGTGAAATGCGCATTGTTCTGCCGCAAATACTCGAAAGCGTCGAGATTGCGGGTCGGCGGGAATCCGTCTTCCGGGCCGGCGATGTCGAACCCGACGACGCCGGCGTCGCGGTAGCGGACGGCCAGGTTCGCGATCTCGAGGGCCCGGGCGTGCTGGCGCATCGCGCAGAGCAACGTCCCGATCCGGATCGAACCGCCGGCCGCGGCCACACGCTGTGTGCCCTCCGTGAACCCCGCCTGGACAGCCTCGACCACCGTATCGAGTGACAGACCGCGTTCGACGAACAACTCCGGTGCGTAGCGCACCTCGGCGTAGACGACGCCGTCGGCGGCCAGGTCTTCGACAGCTTCCGCGGCGACTCTGACCAGGGCTTCCTCCGTTTGCATCACCCCGCAGGTGTGCGCGAACGTCTCGAGGTAGGAGACGAGTGAGCCGGAGTCCGCCGCTTGGCGGAACCAGCTGCCCAGCTCGGCGGGGTCGCTGGTGGGCAGGCCGGCATAACCGGTGGCGTCGGCGAGCTCGGCCACGGTGGCGGGCCGCAGCCCGCCGTCCAGGTGGTCGTGCAGCAGCACCTTGGGCGCGCGGCGGAGCGTCTCGATGGGCAGAACAGGGGTTTCGTCGGACATCCCCCAACGGTAACCTCGTTGTCATTCCCCTACATGGCCGTAACTCTCAGCCTCGGGCTAACCCTCAGCGTCGAGGATCGGGTAACGAATCGGCCATCCGGGGGCAGCCTCCGCAATACCCGCTTCACGGGGGCCATACACAGAGCAATTTCGCAATCGTTAAGCTTCGTGGCACGTCCCTCCATTTCCCCGCCGACGAAGGACACACAGCAGTGACCACTGACAACCACATTGCCGCCCCGTCCTTCGACCGGATGCGCAACATGCTGGTGCGCGCGGCCGAAGTGCGTGAGAGCGAGCAGCAGCAGATCTTCGACGCGCTCGACGACATCTACGCCCGCCTCGCGCCGGTGGACTCGCTGGGCGCGGTCCGCAAGCGGCTCTCCGAGATGCCCGACCGCACCGAGGTCAGCGTCCTGGCCGAGCGCCTCGACGAGACGATGTCCCGGCTGGAGGCCCAGGACAACGCCATCGCCGCGCTGACCCGCGCCGTCGAGAGCATCGTCGACAAGCTGGCCAAGCCGTTCGCGCAGCTCGACGGCCGCCTCGACGGCATGGCCTCGCGCTTCGAGGGCGTCGCGGGCCGGATGGACGGACTCGAGGACAAGCTCCAGAACATCCACCGCCGGATCGACGAGGTCGGCGGCCACCTCGACAAGCAGGACGCGAAGCTCGACTCGATCCCGCAGTCGGTGCTCGGCCCGGTCCGCGAGCGGATCGAGCAGAGCGAGGCGTCGCTGCGCGACCGCGTCGACCACGCCGACCACGAGCTGCGGAACAAGGTCGACGAGCTGAGCCGCGTCACGCAGGAGCGGATCGGCGAGCTGGACCGCGTCACTGGCGAGCGGATCGGCGCGAACACCGAGGCGCTCAAGGTCGCGCTGACCGAGACCGGCGAGATGATCGACGCCTCGGACCGCCTGGAGAAGCTCGGCAACCGCCTCGAGACGGTCACCACCCGCCTCGACGACCTGGCCGGCCGCCTCGACAAGGTGGAAGACGGCTTCCTGTCCGGCATCGGCGACCTCGACGGCGCGCTCAAGGCCGGGCTGTCCAAGGTCGAGGGCACGCTGTCCAAGCAGCCGGACACCGACTCGCTCGACTCGCTGGTGCGCAAGAGCAACGACGAGAGCGTCCGCCGCATCGGCGGCCAGCTCGACGAAGCGATGGCGACGTTCGCGGAGCTCATGCTCGGCGGCGGCCCCGCCGTGCAGCAGATCTCGCCCCCGCCGCCGGCCCCGCGCCAGCCGCGTCGCAGCTCCCGCAACGGCCGCGCCCCGAAGCCGGCCGACGCCAAGGCCAAGCCGGGCGAAGGCCCGGAAGAGCCCACAGAGTAAGCAAGCCCCACGAAGAGGCCCCCGCCGGGTACACCCGGTGGGGGCCTCTTTCATTTTCGGAGTAACCACTCCGGAACACTTTCATAGAGAAAGTGACGCTTCGAGGGCCCCAAGGCTGAGCTTTCGTAGGGAAAGATGCGCGTGGGGTCACTCGGTCGGGTGATCATCTTCGCGATGATCCTCACACCGTGCCGTGGATCGTCGCCCGGACGATCGGCGACGGGGCGGGGGCCGCGGAGGCCACCGTGAAGCCGCCTTCGAGGGCCGCCAGGGCCGCGGGGACCGCGGAAGGCGTGTCCGTGTGCAGTTCCAGCAGCGGCTCACCCTCGGTGACGGGCTCGCCGGGCTTGGCCAGGCACAGCACGCCCGCCGCGGCCTGGACCGGATCCTCCTTGCGGGCCCGGCCCGCGCCCAGCCGCCACGACGCGACGCCCACCGCGTACGCGTCCAGCGAAGCCAGCACCCCGGAAGCCGGGGCGACCACCGTGTGGACGTGCGACGGCTTCGGCAACGGCGCCGACGGGTCGCCGCCCTGGGCCGAGATCATCCGGCACCACGTCTCGTACGCCTCGCCCGACGCCAGCACCGCCGCCGGATCCGCGGAAATACCGGCCAGCGCCAGCATCTCCCGGGCCAGCGCCAGGGTCAGCTCGACGACGTCCGACGGGCCACCACCCTGCAAGACGGAAACCGACTCCGCGACCTCGACCGCGTTGCCGACCGCGCGGCCCAGCGGGACGTTCATGTCGGTCAGCAGCGCCGTCGTCGGCACACCGTGCGCGACGCCGATCGAGGTCAACGTCGAGGCAAGCGTGCGCGCCTGGTCGAGCGTCTTCATGAACGCGCCGGACCCGAACTTCACGTCCAGGACCAGCCCGGACGCGCCTTCGGCGATCTTCTTGCTCATGATCGAGCTGGCGATCAGCGGGATCGACTCGACCGTCGAGGTGACGTCCCGCAGCGCGTACAGCTTCTTGTCCGCCGGAGCCAGCCCGGACGTCGCCGCGCAGACCACCGCGCCGACGTCCTCCAGCTGGGCCTGGATCTCCGCTGTGGTCAGGGAAGCGCGCCAGCCGGGGATGGACTCCAGCTTGTCGAGCGTGCCGCCGGTGTGCCCGAGCCCACGCCCGGACAGCTGCGGCACCGCCGCACCGCACGCGGCCACCAGCGGCGCGAGCGGCAGCGTGATCTTGTCGCCGACACCGCCCGTCGAGTGCTTGTCGACGGTCGGCCGCGAGACGGAGAGCGACAGCCGCTCCCCCGACGCGATCATCGCGCCGGTCCAGCGCGAGATCTCCGCGGAGTCCATACCCCGCAGGAAGATCGCCATCGCCAGCGCCGACATCTGCTCCTCGGCGACCACACCGTGGGTGTAGGCGTCGACGACCCAGTCGATCTGCTCGTCGGACAGCCGGCCGCCGTCCCGCTTCGCACGAATCACGTCTACTGCCGAGAACGCGCGCAGTGCTGATGGTTCGCTAGCAAGCTCGCTCACGGCAGGTCTTCCGGGCCGAAGGCGTCCGGCAGCACGTCCGACATCGGCAGGATGCCGCTGGGCGTGTCCACCAAACAAAGAGAACCGCCCAGCTCGAACAGGATCTGACGGCAGCGCCCGCACGGCATCAGCAGGTCACCCGCGCCGCTGCGGCACGCGACGGCGACGAGCTTGCCGCCGCCGGACAACCGCAGCTGGCCGGCCATCGTGCACTCCGCGCAGAGCCCGAGCCCGTACGACGCGTTCTCGACGTTGCAGCCGATGACCACGCGGCCGTCGTCGACGATCCCGGCGACCCCGACGTGCAGGCCCGAATAAGGCGCGTACGCATGGGAAGCCGCTTCGATGGCCTTCGAACGCAGCGCGTCCCAGTCCACAGAGGACACAGTGGAAGTCATCAGTCCTCACCTCGCCGATAAGGCTGCCCGTCGGCCTTCGGCGGCCGCAGCCGCTGCGAAGCGACGGCGAGCACGATCAGCGTCACGAAGTGCGCGGTGTACGGGATCAGGTCCGACGGCAGCGTGTCGTTGGCCCAGTAGATCAGGTACAGGATCCCGGCGCCGACGACGCCGAGCCCGGCCGCGATCCACTGCTTGCGGAACAGCTGCACGACGACGATCACGGCGACCAGGATCACCGCGCCGTACAGCAGCGCGAGCACCGCTTCACCGCCGCCGGAAAGCTGCAGGCCGTCGGCGTAGCCGAACAGCGCCGCGCCGCCGAGGAGGCCGCCCGGGCGCCAGTTGCCGAAGATCATCGCCGCGAGGCCGATGTAGCCGCGGCCGTTGGTCTGGTTCTCCAGGTAGTCCGCGCCGCCGCGCAGGAGCACCAGCGACGCGCCGCCCATCCCGGCGAACGCGCCCGAGATCAGCATCGCGACGTACTTGTGCCGGTAGACGTTGACCCCGAGGGATTCCGCGGCCACCGGGTTCTCGCCGCACGAGCGCAGCCGCAGGCCGAAGCGCGTGCGCCACAGGATCCAGAAGCTCACCGGTACCAGGACGATCGCGATCATCGTCAGCGGCGCCACCTCGGTGACGAGCCCGCGCAGGATGCCGGCGACGTCGGAGATCCCGACACGCTGCTCCTTTTCGAGGTCACCGAGCCAGTCGGAGAGGCCGCTCGCGGAGTAGGTGTCGAACTTCGGCACCACCGGCGACTGCCGCGGGTTGCCGGAGATCGGCTCGAAGATCAGGTTCGCCAGGTACTTCGTGACGCCGAGGCCCAGCAGGTTGATCGCGACGCCGGAGACGATGTGGTTGACGTTGAACGTCACCGTCGCGACCGCGTGCAGCAGGCCGCCCAGCGCGCCGAACGCGATCGCGGCCAGCAGGCCGGCCCACACCCCGCCGTTGTACGAACCCCAGGCGGCGCCCCAGGTCCCGAGGATCATCATGCCCTCGAGACCGATGTTGACGACGCCGGCGCGTTCGGCCCAGAGGCCGCCGAGCGCGCACAGCAGGATCGGCAGCGCCAGGCGCAAGGCCGTCGACGCGGTGTTGGACGACGTCAGCGCGGAGACGCCGGTGGAGTACGACGCCGTCGAGATGACGGCGATGGCGATCACGGCCCAGATGACCCCGCGGAGCCAGCCGGGGATGCGGGATCGCTTGCGGTGCACCGGCATCGCGCCGGGGCTGCCCGCGTCGGGCCGGGAAACGTCGGTGACGGCCATCAGACGGCACCTCCCCCGGCGACCGAAGCGCTCTTGCCGCTCAGTGCGCGGCCCACTCTGCGTTGTTCGGCCGCCAGATCGGCACGCCGCACGATCTCGTACGCCACGACGACCGACAGCACGATGATGCCCTGCATGATCGTCGCGATCTCCTTGGACACGTTGATCTGCTCCAGCGACACCGCCGAGGTGTCGAGGAACGCCCACAGCAGCGCGCCGAGCGCGATGCCGCCGGGGTGGTTGCGGCCCAGCAGCGCGACCGCGATGCCGGTGAAGCCGTACATCTGGGTCGAGGTGATGCCGTAGGTGTAGTCGCGGCCGAGCAGCTCGGGCATCGCGACCAGGCCGGCGACACCGCCCGAGAGCACCATCGCGATCAGCGTCATCTTCTTGGCGTTGACGCCACCCGCGGCGGCCGCGGTGGTCGACTCGCCGGACGCCTTGAGCTCGAAGCCGAACCGCGTGCGGTTGAGCATGAACCAGTAGGCGGCACCGATGATCGCCGCGATGATCACGAACCCGAAGAGCGTGCCGGAGCCGAGCGGGATGCCGGGGATCCGGCCGGACGGCGCGATCTCCTTCGTCCCGATGTTGTTGCCGGTCTGCACGCCGAACTGGTCGGCGTTGATGAGGAAGGCGATGATCCCGCCGACGATCGAGTTCAGCATGATCGTCGCGATCACCTCGCTCACCCCGCGGGTTACCTTCAAGACCGCCGGAATGGCCGCGTAGAAGGCGCCGGCGACGACCGCGACGATGATGATGACCAGCGTGTGGATCACCGGCGGCAGGTTCAGCGCGCCGCCGACGATGGCCGCGACGACCGCGGCGAACCGGTACTGGCCCTCGACACCGATGTTGAAGAGGTTCATCTGGAAGCCGATGGCGACCGCGAGCCCGGACAGGTAGTACACGGTCGCGAGGTTCACGGTGTCGACCGAGGTCGAGCCCTTGAACATCTGGCCGATCATCGTGCCGTACGCCTGGAGCGGGTCGGCCCCCGAGATGATCAGCGCGATGGCCGACAGCAGCACGGCGAACACGATCGCCAGCAACGGTGGCAGCAGTTTGGTACGCCAGGAAGTCATTCTGTGTCACCCGCCGTGTCGTCTTCGGCGCCGGTCATCGCCGAGCCCAGTTCCTGCGGCGTCACGGTGGCGGGGTCGGCCTCGCTGACGAGCCGCCCGCGCAGCATGACGCGGATCGTGTCGGACAGGCCGATGAGCTCGTCGAGGTCGGCCGAGATCAGCAGCACGGCGAGGCCGGCGGCGCGCGCCTGGCGGATGTTCTCCCAGATCAGCGCCTGCGCGCCGACGTCGACACCGCGGGTCGGGTGCGAGGCGATGAGCAGCACCGGGTTGCCGGACAGCTCCCGCCCGACGATCAGCTTCTGCTGGTTGCCGCCGGAGAGCGCCGCGGCGGGGACGTCGATCCCCGGCGTGCGGACGTCGTACTCGCGCACGATCCGCTCGGTGTCCGCGCGCGTGCCCGCGATGTCGAGCAACTGTCCTTTGGAGACCGGTTCGCGGGTCTGGTACCCGAGGATCCGGTTGACCCACAACGGTTGGGTGAGCAGCAGGCTGTGGCGAGTGCGGTCCTCGGCGATGTAGCCGATGCCCGCTTCGCGGCGCGCCAGCGTGCCGGCCTTCGTCAGGTCGCGCGCCTTGGCGCCTGTGTCAGTCTCATGAATGAGCTCGATGGTGCCACCGGACGCCTTGCGCATGCCCATGATGGTCTCGACGAGCTCGGTCTGGCCGTTGCCCTCGACGCCGGCGACACCGAGCACCTCGCCCGCGTGCACGGTGAAGGAGACGTCGTCGAGCGCGTTGCGGTCGGAGCCCTCGGCCCCCAGCGTCAGCCCGGTCAGGCGCAGCACGGCCCGGTCGGTGACGGTGGACTCGCGGGTCTCCGGGCTGGGCAGCTCGGAGCCGACCATCATCTCGGCGAGCTGGCGCGAGGTGATGGTCTTGGGGTCGGCCGTGCCGACGGTGGTGCCGCGCCGGATCACCGTGACGGTGTCGGCGATCGCGCGCACCTCGTCGAGCTTGTGCGAGATGAAGAGGAAGGTGTACCCGTCGGCCTTCATCTCCCGGACCGTCGCGAAGAGCGCGTCGACCTCCTGCGGCACGAGCACCGCGGTCGGCTCGTCCAGGATGATGATCTTGGCGCCGCGGTAGAGCACCTTGACGATCTCGACGCGCTGGCGGTCGGCCACGCCGAGCTCTTCGAGCAGCGTGTCCGGCTTGGCGTGCAGGCCGGTCCGCTGCGCGAGCTCGGCCAGCCGCGCGCGGGCGGCGCGGCCGATGCCGTGCAGGCCCTCGGCGCCGAGGAAGACGTTCTCGCCGACGGTGAGGTTGTCGGCGAGCATGAAGTGCTGGTGCACCATGCCGATGCCGGCGCGGATGGCGTCCTGCGGGTTGCGCAGTTTCACCTCGTCGCCGTTGATCGCGATGGTGCCCTCGTCCGGCGGCTGCATGCCGTAGAGGATCTTCATCAGGGTGGACTTGCCGGCGCCGTTCTCACCACAGATGGCGTGCACCTCGCCGGCGGCGACGGTGAGGTTGACGTCGGAGTTGGCCACCACGCCAGGGAAACGTTTGGTGATCCCGGTCAGCTGGACGGCGGGCACGCCCCGGTCGGGGACGGCCGCGGCCGGGGCCTCGGCAGTGCTCATGGGCGGGAGAGTTCCATCTCTGTCAAAACACGTGAGGGCTCGGAGGGCACCTGCCCTCCGAGCCCTGCCCGCGTTGTCAGTTACTTCTGCGGCTTGTCCGAAACGGTGATCGCGCCCGAGATGATCTGGGCCTTGTAGCCGTCCAGGACGTCCTTGATGTCGTCGACCTTGCCACCGGAGGTGGAGTAACCGACGCCGTCGACCTTGAGGTCGAACCGCTTCGGCAGGGTCGTCAGGTCGCCCTTGGCGACGGCCGTGATGTAGTCGAACACCGCGACGTCGACCCGCTTGAGCATGGACGTGATGATGACGTCCTTGTCGGCCTCGACGGTCTTCTGGTTGTACTGGTCGGAGTCGACGCCGATGGCCAGCGCGTTGCCCGACTTGGCGGCGTCGAAGACACCCTTACCGGAGGCGCCGGCGGCGTGGTAGATGACGTCCGCGCCCTTGGCGATCTCGGCCTGCGCCTTCGCGTTGCCCTTCGGCGGGTCCTGGAACCCGGAGAAGTCACCGGCCGGCGTGAGGTACTCGTCCTCGATCTTGATCTTGCTGGAAACGGTCTTCGCGCCCTGCAGGAAGCCCGCCTCGAACTTCTGGATCAGCGGGGTGTTGACACCACCGACGAAGCCGATGTGGCAGCTCTTGCTCTTGTACGCGGCGGCGACGCCGGCCAGGAACGAACCCTGCTCCTCGGCGAAGACCAGCGGCGTCACGTTCGGCAGCGTGATCGAGTCGTCGTCGACGATGGCGAACTTGGTGTTCGGGTACTTCGCGGCGATGATCTTGACCGACGGCGCGTAGGCGAACCCGACCGCGACGATCGGGTTCAGGCCCGAGGAGGCCATCTGGTCGAGACGCTGCTGCTTGGCCGACTCGGCCTCGCTGGCGGACGCGGTGCTCTCGCTGACCGTCGTCACGCCCAGGTCGGACTTCGCCTTGTCGGTGCCCGCGGCGGCGGCGTCGTTGAAGGACGCGTCACCCCGGCCGCCGACGTCGAAGGCCAGGCCGATCTTCAGCTGGCTGCCGTCGACCTTGCCGGTGGCGGCGGTGCTGCTGGAGGCGGCGGCGGGCGCCGCGGGCGGCTTCTGCGCGGTCACGCAGTCCGAACCGCCCGACGAAGGCGCGGCACTGTTGTTACTGCTGCCACCGCTCGAGTCCTTGGCGCACCCGGCCAGGGTGAGCACCCCGGCCATGGCCACGGCGGCCAGCGCGGTTCCACGCATGCGACGCAACGTGTGTCTCCCTCCCCGCTGATCCAGCGGATGGTCAAGGGCGCGTCCCGGCCCAACTGCCGGGTCGACCGCCAGACCGTACCCAACGGACAGGAAAGCGCCATAGGAAAGGCACGCTACGTAACACAAACGTTTACTCACGAGTCGCACGCGCGACGAGATGTGCACCCAACGTGATCATCGGGCTTACCGCTCGCCACTTTCGCCGGGTTCGCGGGGGTCGGGACGGCCAAAATGCCGCCGGACGTCACCGATTGTGCCGGGCGTCCGTGATCGACGGCCAGCACGGTCACCCACTGAGACGATAGGCCCAAGGACCGGACGCGGCGCTCGGCCGCGGGGCCTGGACCACGGTCGGTGATCGCCGCGCGGGGCACCGCCGCGGCTTTCACGGCAGATGGAACCACTCGCGCACCCGGCACCGGCTCGCCCGCTGGAACCACCCGCGCCTCCCTCGGCACCCGGCACCCAGCCATCCGCCGACACCTGGCGCCACCCTCCGCTGCCCCGCGCTCACCACCCCCAGCTCGCCGCAAAACGGGTCACCGCCCGAACCACTCGCGCCTTGATTCGCGCCCGGCCCGACTGCCCGCCGACACCTGCGCATCCGGCGACCTCTGCCCGGGCCGCCCCGCGCTCACCAACCCCAGCCCTCCGCAGACCCGGGTCACCACGCAGCCCGCCGAAACCTCGTGCGTGTTCGTGCGCGGCACGCGACTCGCGACCATCACCCGACCGGGCGTCCATCGAGCGAGCGAACCGGCCGCGCCCCGGCCACCCAGCGTCCACAGTGGACCTCGATCGGCTGTGACGGCGCCCACATCGCGACCCGAGCGTCGCAGGTAGAGCCGATACCCGCTGTGGCGCCCGGAAAGCCGTCATCCGTGTGCTCCAGACCACACCTCCGGGTGGCTCCGCGCCACTCCGGTGTCTGGTCCATCACAGAGGGGAACCCGGAGGTGAGCCGTCCGTCCGAAGCGGGTCTAGCATCCCTTGCATCCACGCTCGATGACCTTTGATCTCGGCATTGCCGCCGTAGTTGGCCCAGTGGACCAGCGACGATCAGTGCGGACCTCACCGGTCACCCGGGCACAAGTCAGACGTTGGAGGCCGTTCACCGATGTCCACCACGGCGAGCACTGCCACTGAGGCAGGAGCGAGCGATCGGGCGGGTGCCTCACGCCGGCAGGGGACCTTCTACCGGGGCGACCCCGGCATGTGGTCCTGGGTGCTGCACCGCATCACCGGCGTGCTCACATTCTTCTTCCTGTTCGTGCACGTGCTCGACACCGCGCTGGTGCGCGTGTCGCCGAACACGTACGACCAGGTCATCGAGACCTACAAGACCCCGATCGTCAACCTCCTGGAAGTCGGCCTGGTCGGCGCGGTGCTGTTCCACGCGCTCAACGGCATCCGCGTCATGCTGGTCGACTTCTGGTCGAAGGGCCCGAAGCTGCAGAAGGCGATGCTGTGGGTGATCGGCGTGGTCTGGGTCGTCGTGATGGTCCCCGGTGCGTTCTTCATGCTGAAGCGCACCGTCGAAACGCTCTTCGGGGGTAACTGACATGGCCGACCTCGCCCTCGCGAACCCCCGCGCCCCGAAGCGCCCCGCCGCCCGCCGCAGCAACTTCGAGCTCTACAGCTGGCTGTTCATGCGGATCTCCGGCCTGGCGCTGATCATCCTGGTGCTCGGCCACCTGCTGATCATGAACATCCTCGACGGCGGGGTGCACCGGATCAACTGGGGCTTCGTCGCCGGCCGCTGGGCGTCCCCGTTCTGGCAGTTCTGGGACCTGGCGATGCTCTGGCTCGCCGAGATCCACGGCGGCAACGGGCTGCGCACCATCATCGACGACTACGCCCGCAAGGACAGCACGCGGTTCTGGCTGAAGATCCTGCTGTACGTGTCCATGGTCCTGATCCTGGCCGTCGGCACCATGGTGATCTTCACGTTCGACCCGAACATGCCCGCGAACTGAAGCCCGGAGAGCTCCCACCATGCAGTTCCACAAGTACGACGTGGTGATCGTCGGCGCCGGCGGCGCCGGGATGCGCGCGGCCATCGAGTCCGGCCAGCGCACCCGTACGGCGGTCCTCACCAAGCTCTACCCGACCCGGTCCCACACCGGCGCGGCCCAGGGCGGCATGTGCGCCGCGCTGGCGAACGTCGAAGAGGACAACTGGGAGTGGCACACCTTCGACACGATCAAGGGCGGCGACTACCTGGTCGACCAGGACGCCGCGGAGATCATGGCGAAGGAGGCCATCGACGCGGTCCTCGACCTCGAGAAGATGGGCCTGCCGTTCAACCGCACGCCCGAGGGCAAGATCGACCAGCGCCGCTTCGGCGGGCACACCCGTGACCACGGCAAGGCCGCGGTCCGCCGCGCCTGCTACGCCGCGGACCGCACCGGGCACATGATCCTGCAGACGCTGTACCAGAACTGCGTCAAGTACGGCACGGAGTTCTTCAACGAGTTCTACGTGCTCGACCTCGTCACCAGCCCGGACGAGGACGGCAACCCGGTCGCGTCCGGCGTCGTCGCCTACGAGCTGGCCACCGGCGAGCTGCACGTCTTCCAGGCGAAGTCGATCGTGATGGCCACCGGCGGCGCGGGCAAGATCTTCAAGACGACGTCGAACGCGCACACCCTCACCGGTGACGGCCTCGGCATCATCTTCCGCAAGGGCCTGCCGCTGGAGGACATGGAGTTCTTCCAGTTCCACCCGACCGGCCTCGCCGGCCTGGGCATCCTGATCTCCGAAGCCGTCCGCGGCGAGGGAGGGATCCTGCGCAACGCGTCCGGCGAGCGGTTCATGGAGCGCTACGCCCCCACCATCAAGGACCTCGCGCCGCGCGACATCGTGGCGCGCTCGATGGTGCAGGAAGTGCTGCAGGGGCGCGGGTGCGGGCCGAACAAGGACTACGTCGTCCTGGACGTCACGCACATCCCCGAGGAGACGCTGAACGCGAAACTCCCGGACATCATGGAGTTCTCCCGGACCTACCTGGGCGTCGACCCGGTCAAGGAGCCGGTGCCGGTGTTCCCGACCTGTCACTACGTGATGGGCGGCATCCCGACCAACATCCACGGCGAAGCGCTGCGGGACAACGAGAACGTCATCCCCGGCCTGTACGCCGCCGGCGAGGTCGCGTGCGTGTCCGTGCACGGCTCGAACCGCCTGGGCACGAACTCGCTGCTGGACATCAACGTCTTCGGCCGCCGCGCCGGCATCGCCGCCGCGGAGTACGCGCTGGCGCACGAGCACGTCGAGCTGCCGGAGAACCCGACCACGATGGTCGAAGAGCAGCTGGCGGGCCTGCTGTCGGAGCACGGCGACGAGCGCGTCGCCGACATCCGCAAGGAAATGCAGCAGACGATGGACTCGCACGCGTCGGTGTACCGGACCGAGGACACGCTGAAGCAGGCGCTGACCGACATCCAGGCGCTGAAGGCGCGCTACGAGCGGATCACCGTGTCGGACAAGGGCAAGCGGTACAACACCGACCTGCTCGAGGCCGTCGAGCTGGGCTTCCTGCTGGAGCTGGCCGAGGTGCTGATCGTCGGCGCGATCGCGCGCAAGGAGTCCCGCGGCGGCCACGCGCGCGAGGACTACCCGACCCGCGACGACACGAACTTCATGCGGCACACGATGGCCTACAAGCAGGGTTCCGATCTTGCTTCCGACATCCGGCTCGACTACAAGCCGGTCACCTTCACCCGCTACGAACCGATGGAGCGGAAGTACTGATGACTGCCATTGCCGAAGCTCCCTCGTCTTCCGCTTCCGACGAGCACACCCCGATCACGGTCACGCTGAAGATCCTCCGGTTCAACCCGGAGGTGGATTCGGAGCCGCACTGGGAGTCCTACGAGGTCCCGGCGCAGCGCACCGACCGCCTGCTGAACCTGCTGTTCTACGTCAAGGACTACCTCGACGGCACGTTCTCGTTCCGCCGCTCGTGCGCTCACGGCGTGTGTGGTTCGGACGCGATGCAGATCAACGGCATCAACCGCTTGGCCTGCAAGGTCCTGATGAAGGACCTGCTGTCGTCGTCGGGCAAGCCGACGACGATCACGATCGCCCCGATCAAGGGCCTGACGACGTTGAAGGACCTCTACGTCGACATGGACCCGTTCTTCGAGGCGTACCGCGCGATCAAGCCGTACCTGATCACGTACGGCAACGAGCCGACGCGCGAGCGCATCCAGTCGCAGGCCGACCGCGACCGGTTCGACGACACCACGAAGTGCATCCTGTGCGCGTGCTGCACGTCTTCGTGCCCGGTGTACTGGAACGACGGCTCGTACTTCGGCCCGGCGGCGATCGTGAACGCCCACCGCTTCATCTTCGACTCCCGCGACGAGGGGGCGGAGGAGCGCCTGGACATCCTGAACGACGGCGAAGGTGTGTGGCGCTGCCGCACGACGTTCAACTGCACGGACGCCTGCCCCCGGGGTATCCAGGTGACAAAGGCAATCCAGGAAGTAAAACGAGCCCTGCTCTTCAAGCGCGTCTGAGCCCTGCCGTCCAACGTCCGTGAAGGCCTCCTTGAGGGACTTAGAGTCCCTCAAGGAGGCCTTCACGGATTTCTGGAGTTATCCACAACAGGTGGGTTATCCACAGGGGCGTCGAGCAGCTCTGGCGTCGAGCCACGCACTTGACTCACCATCGGAATGTGCCTAAAAGGGGAAGATGGGCTGAGTACCCCGAACTGCTCAGACACCAAAGTCGCGAGGGCGTGGTCCGGGCACTCACCCTCGAATCACTTGAGATGAGCAGCAAGGTCATCTACAGGAGGTGCCTACCCGGAGGCCCCTGGCAACGGTTACTGCCAGGGATCATCCTGCTGCACAACACGGAGCCGACCAGACGAGAACTGGTCATCGCAGCGTTGCTCTACGGCGGACCGCAATCAGTGGTCACCGGCGTTGAAGCGTGCCGCCGGTACGGTCTCCATATGCCCAGTGAGTTCCCGGCTGGCGATGTGCACGTCCTCATCCCGCATCAGGTCAAGGTTCGCAGCAGCGAGTTCGTCACGATTGAACGAACAGTCAGGTTGCCGAGTCCTTGGGTCCGAGAAGGCATTCCTCTCGCACCACTCGCCCGCGCGACCACTGACGCGGCCCGGCGGGTTCGTGCCGAGGAACCGATCGGCAAACTTTTGGTCGAAGCAGTCCAGCGTGGTCGCTGTTCCCCGGATTCGATCGGTACCGAGCTGAATCATGGGAGCAAACGTGGAACCGCTATGCCTCGCCGCCTGCTGGCCGAATGGGCGGACCTCAGATCGATTGCCGAGGCACGAGCGAAGAAGCTGAGCAGCCAGCTGCCGGTGCCTCCGAGCCATTGGAACGCCGAAGTCCGCGACGAAGCGGGCTGCTATGTCGGCCGACCGGACGGCTGGTGGGATGAGGTCGCGCTGGCCTGGGAGATCGATTCGGTCGACTTTCACTTCTATCGAGACGGCTACGCGCGGACCCTCCAGCGGAACAACCGCTACACGGCGGCCGGCATCACCGTCGTCCAGACACTTCCCTCGCAACTTCGGGACGAGCCCGGCCGCGTACTGGAGGAACTTCGCTCTGCTCACCGCGTGGCCTCGGCGCGCACCCGCCCCACCGTCTCGTTGATCGAGAAATCACCCGACTGTCCGTGAAGGCCTCCTTGAGGGACATAGAGTCCCTCAAGGAGGCCTTCACGGCTATGGAGGGTTAGCGGACGGCGTCTAGGGCGTTGACCAGGCCGTGGCCGTAGTACGAGTTGTCTCGGGTCGGGCCCGAGCACGTTGCTTCGGCCGTGGGGCAGGCCACCGGGTCCGCCTCGCCCGTCAGGAAACGGGACAGCAGCTGCGGTGGGATGCCGCGGAAGCGCGAAGCCAGCAAGGCCGCGACGCCCGCCGCGTGCGGGGAGGCCATCGATGTGCCGCACTTCGAGCCGTACTGGCCGCCGAAGACCGTTGAAGACAGCGGGCAGGACGGGCCCTCGCCGGTGGGCGGGGTCTGCGAGAAGTCGCCGCCGGGGGCCGTGACGTCGATCGAGCCGTAGTTGCTGAACGACGACTTCGTGCCCGCGTAGCCCACCGACGACACCGTCACCACCCCGTCGATCGCCTTGGGCAAGATGCCGCACGACTTGTCCACCGGGTGGGGGCGGTTCGGGTCCGTGGTCTGCGACGTCGTGTCGAAGCCCGAGTTGCCCGCCGCCGAGACGTTCAGGACCCCGTGGTGCGTCGAGTAGGTGATCGCGCGGCGGACCGCTTCGTACGCCGCCGCGTCGCCCGGTTCGCGGGAGCAGAAGAACATGCCCGGGTCGATGTAGTAGCTGTTGTTCGTCACCGGGAAGCCGTGCTTCGCCGCCCAGACGAAGCCGCAGACCGCCGACTCCGGGAAGATATAGCCGTCGTCGTTGACCACCTTCACCGACGCCAGACGAACACCCGGCGCGATGCCCGTGAAGCCCGCCGCCGGGTCCTTGCCCGCGATCGTGCCCGCCACGTGCGTGCCGTGGTCGGACGTCGTCGGGGCCCACGACGCCGGCGTCAGGTCCGGCGCGCCCGTGATGCAGCCCGCCGACTCCGAGGGGGAAACCGCGGCGCGAAGGGCCGGGTGCGTGGCGTCGATGCCCGAGTCCAGGACGCCGACCGTCACCGAACGGCTGCCCTGGTACTTCTTGTTCGCCTCCGGCGCGTGGATCGCCTTCATGTCCCACTGCTGCGCCGACAGGTCACCCGCGGCGGCCACCGACTGGGTGTCCTCCAGCGTCCGGACCGCCCCCAACGAGGACCGGGCGGCACCGGCCGAAGCCACGTCCTTGCCGCCCGAGTAAGCCCGGTAGACGCCGATCTTCTGCTGGAAGTCCGCGTTGCGCGAGCTCGCGATCGCGACGCCGATCTCGCCGTAGTACGCCACCTTGGTGCCGCACTTCGCGGCCAGCTCCTTGTCGACGGCCGACGCGCGCGTGCCCGGCTGGTAGGTCACGACGTACGTGTAGGCCGTGCTCGTGGTGTCACAGGCGACCGGGGCGGCCTCGGCGGCCGGCGCGGCGGCCAGCAGGCCACCTCCGACGACCAGCGCCAGCGGAGCCGCCATTCGGCGTAAACGGGACATTCCACCTCCATGATTCGGTGGCGCCAACCTAAGCCAGCCCGAAACCGGGCGCCACCGACCAAAGGTGGACAACCCTCAGGCGGCGACCCGCGACGCCCGGACGCCGCGCCAGCCCAGGATCCCGATGAGCGTGCCCAGCACGAACGACACGACCGTCAGCACCGCGTGCACCACGAAGTACGCGGTCGGCGAGCCGTCCGGCGTCCAGGACTGGTCGCTCGCCCACAGGTTCTTGGCGAAGGTGATCCAGATGATCCACGACCACACGCCGAAGGCCAGCAGGAACATCGAGGTGCGCTTGGAAATCCGCATGCCCCTGAGTATGCGCGGGCCGCATCGGCGCTAGATTGCGTGGGTGCACTCTGTTGTCTCCCGGTCGCTCAAGGTCTTCACGACGACGCTCACCGCCGGTCTGCTGGCCCTGAGCACGCCGGTCCTCGCGGCCGCCGCGCCGCCGCAGGGCGCGCAGTGCGCGAACCACCAAGCGCCGCCGCCCGCGGTCGACACGTCCGAGAAACCGGCGCCCGGACGGGTGGCGCCACAGCCGCTCGCCGTGCCCGCCGCCCCCGTCGGCGGCCCGCGGCTGGCCGAGTGCGGCCTCATCACCCCGGACGGCGCGCTCAACCCGCCGGACGGCAACACCGCGGCGTCCTGGCTGGTGCAGGACCTCGACACCGGCGCGGTCATCGCGGCGAAGGACCCGCACGCCCGGCAGCGGCCGGCGTCGCTGATCAAGACGCTGCTCGCGCTCGTCGTCGTCACCCAGCTCAAGCCGGAGCAGGTGCTCGTCGCGACGAAGGAGGACGCCGAGCAGGAGTGCACCTGCGTCGGCATCGTCGCCGGCGGGAGCTACACCGTCGACCAGCTGCTGCACGGCCTGCTGATGCACTCCGGCAACGACGCCGCCCACGCGTTCGCCACGGCGCTCGGCGGGGTCGACGCCGCGGTGACGAAGATGAACGCGATGGCCGTCCGCGTCGGCGCCCTCGACACCCGCGCGGCGACGCCGTCGGGGCTGGACGGGCCGGGCATGTCGACGTCGGCCTACGACCTGAGCCTGATCTTCCACTACGCGATGAAGCAGCCGGAGTTCGCGAAGGCCGTCGCGACGAAGAACTTCGAGATCCCGGCGACCGGCGGCAAGCCGGCCATCCCGGTCTTCAACGACAACAAGCTGCTCGGCGTCTACCCGGGTTTCCTCGGCGGCAAGACCGGCTTCACCGACGACGCCCGCCACACCTACGTCGGCGCGGCGCAGCAGAAGGGCAAGCGGCTCGCCGTCGTCATGCTGCGGGCCGAGCAGAAGCCGACCAAGGTCGTCGACCAGGCCGGGAAGCTGCTCGACTACGGCTTCGCGCTGGAAGCCGACCACGCCCAGCCGGTCGGCCAGATCACCTACCAGGCCCCCGCCGCGACGCCCGAGGGCGGCGAACCGACGATCCTCCCGGACGGCAGCACCGCGACCAACAGCGGCACGTCCACCTCGGCGGCCGCCAAGGACGACCCGTTCGGCGTCACCGGCTGGATCATCACGCTCGTGGTGTTCCTGATCATCGTCGGCGCGTTCGTGGTCGGGCACCAGCGCAAGAAGGCCGCCGGGAACTAGCGGAACGCGGGCCCGGGCTCGGGGGTCACCTTGTCGGTGGTGATCGCGCCACCGCAGTGCCCGCAGGCGACGTACGTCTCGGCGATTTCGCCGCAGTCGTTGTGCCGCAACAGGATTGGCGGCCCGTCCGGCCCGGCGAGGTGCTTGTCGCCCCACTGCATGAGCGTGACGACGGCGCCGAACAGGTCCCGGCCGGCCTGCGTCAGGTGGTACTCCGGCCGGTCCGGTACTTCTTCGACACGCGCCAGCACGCCCGCCTCGGCCAGCGTCTTCAGCCGCGCGGACAACGTCGGGCGCGGGATCGACAGGTTGCGCGCGAACTCGCCGTAGCGCCGCACGCCGAAGAAGGACTCGCGCAGGATCAGCAGGCTCCACCGCTCGCCGACCAGGTCGAGCGCCCGGCCGACCGAGTCCGCCGTGAACCGGTGCCGGAGATCCGTCACAGCGCCAGCACCAGCTTGCCGGTGTTCTCGCCGCGGAACAGCTTGAGCAGCGTCTCCGGGAACTTCGCGATCCCGCCGGTGACGACGTCTTCGCGCGCCTTCAGCTTGCCTTCGCGCACCCACCCGGCCAGCGCTTCGATCGCTTCGGGGTACCGGTCGGCGTAGTCGGAGAAAACGAACCCGGTCATGGACGCGCGCTGCACCAGCAGCTGCATGTAGTTGGCCGGACCACGCGGGCCCTCGGTGCTGTTGTACTGCGAAACCGCGCCGCTCAGCACGATCCGGGCGCCGCGCGCGAGCCGGGCGAGGGCCGCTTCGAGGACTTCGCCGCCGACGTTGTCGAAGAAGACGTCGATCCCGCCGGGCGCGTGTTCCTTCAGGTCCGCGCGGAGGTTCCCGGCTCGGTGGTCGACGGCGGCGTCGAAGCCGTACTCCTCGACCAGCGTCCGGCACTTCTCCGTCCCGCCGGCGATGCCGACGACGCGGCAGCCGTGGATCTTCGCGAGCTGGCCGGTGACGATGCCGACCGACCCGGCCGCGGCCGACACCACGACGGTCTGGCCCGGCTCCGGGCGGCCGACGTCGAAAAGCCCGAAGTACGCGGTGATCCCGCTGATGCCGAGCGTCCCGAGGAACGTCGGCGCCGGGGCGAGTGACGTGTCGACGACCTGGACGCCCTTGCCGTCCGAGACGGCGAAGTTCTGCACGCCGAACGTGCCGAACACACTCTGCCCGGCCTTGAACCCGGGGTGGTTCGACTCGACGACCTCCGCGATCCCGGCCGCGCGCATGACCTCGCCGATCCCGACCGGCGGCACGTACGACCGGCCCGGGTTCATCCAGGTGCGCATCGCCGGGTCCAGCGAGAGGTACCGGACCTCGACGAGGAACTCGCCGTCACCGGGCGACGGGACGGCGTCCTCGGTGTACTGCCAGTCTTCGTCCTTCGGCAGGCCGGACGGGCGGGCGGCGAGGCGGTACTGGGCGTTGACGGGCACGGGGCTCCTCAGAACTGTTCGGTGCGGGCCGGGACGCCCAGCAGCAGCTTGCCGGACAGCTCGAAACTGGCCGGGTTGACCTGGAAGTGCGCGGTGGCCGTGTGCGCGTCGCGGAACCGGCGCTGCAGCGGTGACGTCTCGTAGATCGCCGCGCCGCCGGCGAGGTCGTACATGCTGTCGGCGACCTTCGCGGCGGTGCGCGTGGTGTGCGTGGCGGCCAGCCGGAGGCCGAGCTTGAGCTGGTCCGACACGGGGTCGGTGCCCTGCGCGGCCTGCCAGGCGTCGTCGATGCTGGTGTAGAAGAGCAGCCGCGCCGCGCGCAGACCGGCCTCGGCCTCCGCGACGGCGGCCTGCGTCTGCGACCGCTCGGCCAGCGACCGGCTGGAGCCGAGCGGCTTGCGCGTCGAGGCGAGCTCGACCAGGTCGTCGATCGCGCCGCGCGCGTTGCCCAGCGCGGCCGCGGCGACGGACAGCGCGAAGTAGCCGAAGAGCGGGAACCGGTGCAGCGCAACGGCTTCCTCCGGCGGCCCGCCCAGCACCGAGAAGACGCGGTGTTCGGGGACGAACAGTTCGTCGGCCACGCAGTCGTGGCTGCCGGTGCCGCGCAGGCCGTTGGTGTGCCAGGTGTCGAGGACTTCGATCTCGGCCTTCGGCAACGCCGCCACGTACAGCTCGCTTTCGTGCACGAAACCGGCGAAAAGCCAGTCGCAGTGCGGGATGCCGCTGCAGAACGGCCAGCGCCCGGAGACGACGTAACCGCCGTCGGTCTTCTTGCCGGCCCCGCGCGGCGCCCAGACACCGGCCGCGACGGTTCGAGGGTCGCCGAAGACCTCCTCGGCGCACTTACGCGGCGCGTACGCCGAGAGCAGGCTGCTCGTCACGGCGATCGAGACGCACCAGCCGGCCGACGCGTCGCCGCGCGCGACCGTCTCCGCCGTCTCGAGGCTGAGGGCGGGCGACGCTTCGGGGCCGCCGAGGTAACCGGGGACGCCGCTGCGCAGGAGCTGCGCGTCGGTCAGCTTCGCGACGAGCTCGGCCGGCAGCGCGCGGTTCCGCTCGGTGACCGGCGCGAGCGTCTTGGCGAGGGCGGCACACTCGCGGGCGGCGTCCAGCATGAAACCTCCGGTTCAGAATTCTTACCGGTTCAGTTTCTTTACCGCACGAGTCGCTGTCAAGACTTGCGACGGCCACCCAGCCACGCGAGCAGCGCACCCGCGCTGAACGCGCCCGCGACGGCGCCGAGGCCCGGCCCGCGCTGCACGGTGACGTTCTGCTCGAGCCGCACCGGCACCGGCGGCGCGATGACCTTGCGCTGGTTCTCCTTGGCCGTCGCGGTCCACGCCGTGACGAGCAGCAGGAAGCGCGAGACGAAGTTGGCGAACACGAGCAGGCCGATGACCGGGCCGAACAGCGCGAACGCCGGCGACTTCGTGACGCTGGCCAGGTAGAACGTGGCGGCCTGCTGCAGGATGACGAACCCGATGGAGGCGAACACCGCGCCCTTGACGGCGCTGCGCAGCGCGACACGTTCGCGCGGCAGGCGGGCGATGACCCAGAGGAAAACGAGGGTGTTGGCGGCCAGGCCGAGCACGATGGTCGCGATGCGGAGCAGGACCTTCGCCCAGGTCTCGTCCGCCAGCCCGACGAGCCCGAGCAGGAAGTTCCCGACACCGCCGCCGATCGCGGTCAGCGCGAACGAGACGACGAGCGCGACACCCAGCCCGACCAGCGCGACGAGGTCCTTGAGCGTCTGCTTGACGAACGGCTGCGGCTGCTTCTCCTGGCCCCACTGCGCGGTGAGCGCGTCACGCAGGTTCGCCATCCAGCCGATGCCGGAGTAGAGGGCGATCAGCAGGCCGAAGATCCCGATGCCGCTGCCGGCGCCGATCGCGGCGTCCACGATGCCCTGGACGAGGCTGCGCAGACCTGAGGGCACCGAGTTGTTGATGCTGTCCTTGATCTGGTTGATGACGGCCGGGTCGTGGTTGACGACCAGCCCGACCACGGCGAAGGCGACCATCAGGATCGGGATGACCGACAGGACGCTGAAGTAGGTGATGGCGGCCGCGTAGTGGTTGCCGTACCGCTCGGTGAAGGCCTCGTTCGCCCGGATCAGGTGATCGAGCCACGGGTACTTCCGCCGCAGCCGCGGCAGGAGCTTTTCCTTCTCTTCTTTGGTCGCCACTGTCTCGTTCGCCACCGTGAAACGCTAACCACGCCCGGTGACTCCCGCAACGCGAGCGGTTCATGTGAGGGAGGCGAGAAGGGCCTGGTAAGTCCGATCTTGATCACCGGCGGGCTTGCGCGTCCTGCCGCTCGGCGCGGAACTCGATCACGGCGTCGTACGCGGCGGAGCCTTTCGTCGGTGAGGTCGGCCGCCGATTCGATCTCCGACGTGCCCCTCGGAGGGCGACGCTGAATCGCCATGCCTGGCCGAACCCGGGCAGCGCATCATCGGCTCGGGAGACCGGCGAGTCGAACCGTCCTTCGGGTGGCGAGCCGGCGGCTATCGCACCGGCGGCAGGAACCCGATCCGCTGGTACGTCTTGGCCAGCGTCTTCGACGCGACCTCGCGCGCGCGTTCGGCGCCGGCGGCGAGGACCTTGTCCAGCTCGGCCACATCGTCCAAATAGGACTTGACCCGCTCTTGGATGGGCGTGACCCACTCGACGAAGACCTCGCCGAGGTCCTTCTTCAGGTCGCCGTAACCCTTGCCTTCGTAGGCAGCTTCGAGGTCGGGGATCGTGCGCTCGGTGAGCGCCGAGAAGATCGTCAGCAGGTTCGAGACGCCCGCCTTGTTCTCGGTGTCGAACACGACCTCGCGGCCGGTGTCGGTGACCGCCGAGCGGATCTTCTTCGCCGAGCGCTTCGGGTCTTCGAGCAGCTCGACGAGACCGTTCGCGGTGGACGCCGACTTGCTCATCTTGCTCGTCGGGTCCTGCAGGTCGTAGATCTTCGCCGTGTCCTTGATGATGTACGGCTCGGGCACGACGAACGTCTTGCCCAGCCGGTTGTTGAAGCGCTGTGCGAGGTCACGCGTCAGCTCGAGGTGCTGGCGCTGGTCCTCGCCGACCGGGACGGCGTCCGCCTGGTAGAGCAGGATGTCCGCGGCCTGCAGGATCGGGTACGTGAACAGGCCGACGCTGGAGCGGTCGGAGCCCTGCTTGGCCGACTTGTCCTTGAACTGCGTCATCCGGCCGGCCTCGCCGAACCCGGTCTGGCACTCCATGACCCAGCTCAGCTGGGCGTGCTCCGGCACGTGGCTCTGCACGAACAGGGCACTTCGCCGCGGGTCAATGCCGATGGCGAGCAGCTGCGCGGCCGAGACGCGGGTGCGCTGGCGCAGCACCTTCGGGTCCTGCTCGACGGTGATCGCGTGGAGGTCGACCACGCAGTAGAACGGCTCGTGCGTGTCCTGCAGCCGCACCCACTGGCGCAGCGCGCCGAGGTAGTTGCCGAGGTGGAACGAGTCGGCGGTCGGCTGGATCCCGGACAGGACCCGCGGGCGGCGGGCGGCTGCGATCTGCTCTTCGGACACGCGTGGATTCTTTCAGGCCGCGACGCGCTGACGGCGCCGAGGGGCCTCAGGCGTGCGGGTGCGGGGTCAGGAACGGGCGAGTCGGCACGGCGTCGGGCTCGGCCAGGACGGCCTCCGCCAGCGCCGTGACCGGGCCGGTGACCTCCGGGACGACCGGAACGGCCTCGACGATCTCGGCCGTGGAACGGGTCTTGCGGCGCTGGCGCAGCACACCCAGCGTCATGCCGACGATGCCGAGCGCGACGGCGACCAGGCCGACCGGGCCCAGCACGCCGAAGCTGTCGGAGTTGGAGTCGGCCTGCACGGTCGTGCCGTCGGCCAGTGCCGTGGCCGCGCCGGCGGCCAGCACGCTGGCCGGGACGAGCACGAGGACCGCACCTGCCCTGGCCGCGCGGACCCCGCGCAGCGTGGACCGCATCAGGAGTTGACCTGGGTTGCGCACCGGAGTGCCTCCCGCGAGTGACGAGCGAAACGCTCACCCAAACGAGTGAGACGCTGCGTGCTACTGGTCAAAAAACTACCGAGCGTGTCAAGGCCTGAAGACCCACTTGGCTCGGTGGCCGAGACTAGCGCTCAACCAGGAACACGATCCGGGCACCCCCAGGGTTCACAGCGATCACCCGAACGGTGTTGCGGAAGACGGAACGCTCATACCCAAAGTAGACACTGACCGATCGTTGTCCGGCCGCTGGTCACCCGTTCATCGCAACACCACCTCACGTACTGCCATTCGTAGCAGTTCACACTGCTCCGATCGCGGCCTCTTGGCTTCGACCCCGTTTCACTCGTTGGTGATTGGTCTATACCTCTTGGCGTAGCTCCGAAATTCGGAGTGACATCCGGGGCGCCGCCCCGGGCCCCCGAAATCCACCGTGACATCCGGGGCGCCGCCCCGGGCCGGGGGCTCCGCCACCCGGACCCCCGAAGTCCATCGGCTTGGTCGGACCGCGCACGACCGGGCATGACAGCAGAGGAGTCCCGCATGTCGTTCCCCCGGTTCCTGAAGCGCGCCGGAGTGGCGGTGGGCGCGCTCGCCGCCACCGCCGCGGCCGTCGTGCTCCCCACCACGACCGCGTCCGCCGCACCGGCCACTTCGGCCGCCGCGTTCGTCGTCAGCGAGGCCCAGTTCGACCAGATCTTCCCGGGCCGCAACAGCTTCTACACCTACAGCGGCCTGACCGCGGCGCTCGACGCGTACCCCGGCTTCGCGAACACCGGTGACGACACGGTGAAGAAGCAGGAAGCGGCCGCGTTCCTGGCGAACGTCAACCACGAGACCGGCGGCCTCGTCTACGTCGTCGAGCAGAACACCGCGAACTACCCGCACTACTGCGACACCAGCCAGTCCTACGGCTGCCCGGCGGGCACCGCGGCCTACTACGGCCGCGGCCCGATCCAGCTGAGCTGGAACTTCAACTACAAGGCCGCGGGCGACTCGCTCGGCATCGACCTGCTGAACAACCCGTACCTGGTCGAGCAGGACGCGGCCGTCGCGTGGAAGACCGGTCTTTGGTACTGGAACACGCAGAGCGGGCCGGGCACGATGACCCCGCACGACGCGATGGTGAACCAGCGCGGCTTCGGCGAGACCATCCGCAGCATCAACGGCTCGATCGAGTGCAACGGCGGCAACCCGGCGCAGGTCCAGAGCCGGATCGACAAGTACACGCAGATCACCGGGATCCTCGGCGTGCCGACGGGTGACAACCTGTCCTGCTGACGTCCGGCGCTGGCGGGCAGGGCCTTCCCTCGCGGGGAGGCCCTGTCCGCGTTTCACGGGGTGTCGTACTCCCGGAGGAGCTTGCGCAGGACGTCGTCGAGGAGGCCAAGTTCCTTGCCCCGCAACGAAGAGAGCAGCTCGGTGACGTTCGCGGTGTGCTCGGTCATCGCGGCGTCGACGACCTCGAAACCCCGGTCGGTCAAGCGGATGCGGAAGCTGCGGCGGTCGTTCGGGTCGAGCGTGCGCTCGACGAACCCGGCTGCTTCGAGACGATCGAGGCGGCTCGTCATGCCCGCGCGGGACATCATCAGCGTCGCGGACAGCTCCGACGGGATCAGCGTGTAGGGCTCCCCCGAGCGGCGCAGCGCGGCCAGGACGTCGAACTCCCCGCGTTGCAGGCCGAACTTGCCGAAGACGCGCTCCTGCGCCGGGCCGAGCACGAGGCTCAGCCGGCCGAGCCGGCCGGCGACGCCGATGGCGGTCAGGTCGAGGTCGGGGCGTTCACGGGCCCACGCCGACACCACGGCGTCGACGGCGTCTTCGTCAGTCACGCGCGCAGTCTATTCGATCCCGGATAGTTTGACAGCGAACTATCAGTCGTGGAACCATCCTGGCATGACGACATTGCTGGTACGCCACGACGAAGCCGAGCAGCTCGGCACGACACCCGACACGATGACGCTGCTCGCCGACGTCTCCCAGACGGGCGGGCACCTGAGCACGAACCGCGCGGCACTGGGCCGCGGACGCGACGGCGCGACGCCGCACTTCCACACGGCGTCGGCGGAGATGTTCTTCATGCTCGACGGCGAGCTGGAGGTCCTTCAGGACGAGGAGGTCGTGACGGTGCGGACCGGCGACATGCTGTTCGTGCCGCCGCACACGACGCACGCCTTCGGCGCGACTTCGCGCTCGGCCGCGGACGTGCTGATCGTGTTCACACCCGGCGTCGAGCGCTTCGAGTACTTCCGGATGATCGACCGGATCCGGCGCGGCGAGGCGTCGCCAGCGGAGATCCTGGCGTCGCAGGACCGGTTCGACAACCACTTCGTGGACAGCGAGGCCTGGCGCGCCGTCCGCGCGGCCTAGATGTCGTAGGTGGCGGTGACCGGCGCGTGGTCGGACCAGCGCTGGTCGTAGGCGGCGGCGCGTTCGACGACGACGTCCACGACCTTCTCGGCGAGCCCGGGGGTGGCGAGCTGGCAGTCGATGCGCCAGCCGGAGTCGTTGTCGAAGGCCTGGCCGCGGTAGGACCACCAGGTGTAGGGGCCGGGGCCTTCGGGGTCGAGGCGGCGCTGGACGTCGGTGTAGCCGGCCTCGGTGTAGACGCGGCCGAGCCACTCGCGTTCCCCGGGCAGGAAGCCGGAGTTCTTGCGGTTGCCGCGCCAGTTCTTGAGGTCGGCGTTGTCGTAGGCGATGTTCCAGTCCCCCACGACGACCACTTCCCGCCCATCGGCGGCGGCCTTCGCCCGCAGCTCGACGAGGTAGGGCAGGAACGCGGCCATGAAGCGTTCCTTTTCGTCCTGGCGCTCGGTGCCGACATCCCCGCTGGGCAGGTAGAGACTCGCGACGACGACCTTCGGCAGGTGGACTTCGAGGTAGCGCCCGCTGTCCTCGAACTCGGGCTCCCCGAAGCCGATCCGCACTTCACCGGGCTCGACCCGGCTGTAGACGGCGACACCGTTGCGCCCCTTGGCGGAGGAGGGAGCGTGCACCGCGAACCAGCCTTCGGGTGCAACGACGTCGGCGGGAAGCTGCTCCGCCGTGGCGCGCACCTCCTGGCAGCAGACGACCTCGGCCTTCGTGGTGGCGAGCCACTCGACGAAGCCCTTCTTGGCGGCGGCGCGAAGGCCGTTGACGTTCACGGTGGAGACGGTCAGCACGCACTGCACGTTACCGGCCGGGGATGGGGAGACCGTGGTGCCGGGGTCGTTGCGTCGGGGGTCGGTTGTATCCGGGGTCGGCCCTGCGGCGCGGGCTCAGCTTGACGGCGGTCGGCTCACCGGCCGCGGACTCGACCCGGCGGCTGTGGCTTGGCGGATGCAGGCACGGCCTCCACGATTGCGGACTCGACCCGGCGGCCGTGGGGGCGGTGGGTGCAGGCATGGCTCCGCGACTGAGACTCCGCGGCCACAGTCTCGGCTGACGACTGCGGACTCGGCCCAGGGGCTCCGGCTCGCTGGCTGCAGAGCTCGGTGGCTGCGGGGCTCGGTTAACCGCCGGGCTCGGTGGACTGCGGACTTGGCCCGGCGGCTCTGGCTCGCTCACTGCGGGGCTCAATAGGGGGACTGCCGGGCTCGGCGGGCAGCGGACTCGGCCCAGCAGCTCCGGCTCGCTGGCTGCGGAGCTGGGTGGGCTGCGGAGCTGGGTGGGCTGCGGAGCTGGGTGGACTGCGGAGCTGGGTGGACTGCGGAGCTCGGTGGACTGCGGAGCTCGGTGGACTGCGGGGCCGGGTGGGCTGCGGGGCCGGGTGGGCTGCGGGGCTCGGTGGGCTGCGGGGCTCGGTGGGCTGCGGGGCTCGGTGGGGGCTGCGGGGGCCGGCGAAATCGGGGCGGGTGGCCGCCGTCGTTCTGTCAGACTGCCGGGCATGAGCCAGCTGACCGTGCTCGGTAGTTGCGGGGCCTTTCCGGAGCCCGGGCGCGCTTGCGCCGGGTTTCTGCTCGAACACGACGGATTCCGCGTCGTGCTCGATCTCGGGTACGGCGCCGCCTCGCGGTTGTTCGCGCACAGCCGGGATCGGCTGCCCGATGCCGTCGTCGTGACGCACGAGCATCCCGACCACTGCGCGGACGTGAGCGCGCTCGGGCGGGCCTGGCACTACACGGTCCAGGAGCCGTCCCAGGATCGGCCGCGGCTGCCGTTGCACTGCACGCCCGGCACCGTCCGGCGCCTCGAAGCGCTGGAGCCGCGGCCGGCGCCGGCCGAGCTGTTCGAGGTGCACGACCTCGGCTCGCCGACGACGCTCGGACCGTTCCGGCTCACGCCGTACCCGCTGCCGCACTTCCTGCCCAACTTCGGGGTACGGCTCAGCGCGCCCGGGCTGACGGTGGCCTACACCGGCGACACGGGACCGTCGCCGGCGCTGGCGGACCTCGGCCGCGACGCGGACCTGGTCATCAGCGACGCCACCCTCCGCACCCCGCCGCCGGAGGGACAACCCCGCTTCCTGATGACCGCCGCGGAGGCGGGCCACTGGGCCGCCCGAGCCGGCGCGCGCCGGCTCCTGCTGACCCACTTCTGGCCCGGCACCGACCGGGACGCGTCCGCAGCCGAGGCCCGCGCCGAGTTCGACGGCGAAGTGCTGGTCGCGGAGGAAGATCTCACCGTCGTGCTCTGACCCCCGTCACAGCACGGTCCCCTGGCTCGATCTCCTCCGGACGACGCACATCCGTCGCCACCCTCGACGCGGGCTCCCCAGCGCCGCGCAGCCCACGCGCGCTCCCCAGCGTCGCGCCAGACCCCCGCTCGGCTCCCACGTGCGATCCCAGACCTCCGCTCAACCTCCGCACGCGCTCCCCAGGGCCGCGCCAGACCTCCGCCCAGCCCCGAGGGCGCTCCTCACGTCGCGCTCGACCGCCAGCCTCCGCACGCGCTCCCCAGCGCCGTGCCCGACCACCGCTCGGCCCAACATGCGCCCCGTCGCGCCGACCGCCGCTCAGCCATCACGTGCGCTCCCCAGCGCCGTGCGCGACCGCCGCCCAGCCCCACATGTGCTCCCCAGCGCGCCGCGCCTGACCGCCGCCCAGCCCCCACGTGCCTCCCCAGCGCCGCCAGACCTCCGCTCGGCTCCCACGTGCGGTCCCAGACCTCCGCTCAGCCTCCGCACGCGCTCCCCAGCGCCGTGCTCAGCCGTCGTCCGGTCGACCCCGCCTGCCCGCGAAACTCCCCCTGGAGACCCCGCGGACAACCGCCGCCGCTCGTGGCGCGCCCAGCTCCCAAACACCCTCCTCCCCCGGCGAACCACTCACCGACCTGCGGGTTTTCGTCGAGGTCAGTTCTAACACCCACCACCGACAAAAAACGCGCCTTGACCCCGAAAGCTATGAGTCGTAGCTTTAAAGCTATGCTAAGTAACCAGAGTCATGTCGCCTAGGGCCGGGCTCACCACCCACGGCGTCGTCGACCTCGCGCTCGCCGTCATCGACGAGAGCGGGCCCGGTGAGCTGAGCCTCGCCAGGATCGCCGAGCGGGCCGGGGTCTCCGCGCCCTCGCTCTACAAGCACGTCAAGAACCTCGCCGACCTGCGGCGGCTCGTCGATCTGCGGGTGGTCCAGGAGATGGCCGGCGTCCTGCGCGCCGCCGCCACCGGGCGCGCGGGGAGCCAAGCCGTCGGCGCGGTCGCCGACGCCTATCGGGACTACCTGCGGCAGCACCCGCACCGGACCGGGGCGCTCGCCACGGATCCGGATCGGGGGGACGCCGAACTGAGCACCGCGACCCACGCCGTCGCCGAGGTCGTCTTCGCCGTGCTCCGGCCCTACGGCTTCGACCACGCGCGGTCCGTGCACGCGACGCGCTGTCTTCGCGCGGCCGTCCACGGCTTCGCCGGGCTCGAGGCCTCCGGGGGCTTCGGGCGGCCCGAAGACGTCGGCGAGAGCTTCGAAGTCCTCAAGACCATGCTCGTCCAAGGTCTCAAAACCTATGCAGAGAAAGAGAACCCACGATGACCTTCATCATCGCCGTGCTGCTCTTCACGGTCGGGCTGGGCGTGCTCGACGCCCGCTTCCCCTGGACGGAGGCCCGCAGATGATCGCCGGGCACTTCGGGCTGGCGGCCGCGGTCAAGGCCGGCCGCCCGGCCATTCCCGTGTGGACACTCATGCTCGCCGGCGCGTGGCTGGACGTCGTGTTCGTCCCGCTCTACCTGTCCGGCGTCGAGACGATCGACGGCGCGGGCGGCTACGGCGCGGGCGTCATCCACGCCGACTACACGCACTCCCTCGTCGGTGCGCTCGTGCTCGCCGCGCTGTTCGGCGCCGTCGCCGCGTGGCGGCTCGGCCGGGAAGCCGGGCTGGTCCTCGGCGCCGTCGTGTTCTCGCACTGGCTGCTCGACCTCGTCGTGCACCGCGCGGACCTGCCGATCCTGCCCGGCAACGCCGGCGACCTGCCGACGTTCGGCTTCGGGCTCTGGCGGCTGCCCGCCGTCTCGGCTGTCGTCGAGCTGCTGATGCTGGTCATCGGCATCGGCCTCTACTGGCGCGCGGCGGCCAAGCGCGACCCGAAACGCGCGCGGGTCCTGGGGCTGACCGCCGCGCTGTGCGGCGTCATCACCCTCGGTACCGATCTGCTGGGAGTCTGATCAGCAGGCGGACCCCGCGACCGGCTCGGTGAACGCGGCGGCGACCCACTTGTCGTCGGCGATCTTGCGGAAGCCGTTCTGCACCCCCGGCAGGGCGTCGAACTGGGCGTCCCGCAAGTACTTGCCGACGATCTTCGCGTTGCCGTCGGCGGTTTCGCGGGCGTTGAGGACGTCCGCGATCACCGTGACCTTGCACCCGGTGGCCGACGCTCCGGACGCCTGCTTGTTCGTGTTCAACGCGTAGATGACGATGACCGCGACGATGGCACCGACGATGATCAGCGTTTTCTTCGACATACGAGGACCACGCCTTCCTTCACCACGAATCCCGTCCTACGCCAAGGGTAGGCAATCCTTTACCCGAACGAATAGCGCCGGGCGGCGTAACCACCCGGAGGCGCCAATCAAGGCCCTCCGGCGGTGACGCAGGGTGCTCGCCGAACCACGCGAAAGCCCCCTTCCCGGCATTCCGGGAAGGGGGCTTCACAGCACGGAGCAATCAGCCCTGGGCGATCTTCTTGGCCAGGTTGTCGTCCAGCGTCGCGAGGAACTCCTCGGTGGTCTGGAACGGCTGGTCCTTGCTGATGAGCAGCGCCAGGTCCTTCGTCATCTGGCCGGACTCGACCGTCTCGACGACGACCTCTTCCAGCTTGTTGGCGAAGCCGATGAGCTCCTGGTTGCCGTCCAGCTTGCCGCGGTGCTCGAGGCCGCGGGTCCAGGCGTAGATCGACGCGATCGGGTTCGTCGACGTCGGCTTGCCCTGCTGGTGCTGGCGGTAGTGCCGGGTGACCGTGCCGTGCGCGGCCTCGGCCTCGACGGTCCGGCCGTCCGGCGTGCGCAGCACCGACGTCATCAGGCCGAGCGAGCCGAAGCCCTGCGCGACCGTGTCGGACTGGACGTCACCGTCGTAGTTCTTGCACGCCCAGACGTAGCCGCCCTCCCACTTCATCGCCGCGGCGACCATGTCGTCGATCAGGCGGTGCTCGTAGGAGATGCCCTTGGCGTCGAACTCGGCCTTGAACTCGGCCTGGAAGATCTCCTCGAAGACGTCCTTGAACTGGCCGTCGTAGGCCTTCAGGATCGTGTTCTTGGTGGAGAGGTACACCGGCAGGCCGCGGTCGAGACCGTACTGGAGCGAGGCGCGCGCGAAGTCCTCGATCGACTTCTTGTAGTTGTACATCCCCATCGCGACGCCGCCGCCCTCGGGGAACTTCGCGACCTCGAACTCCATCGGCTCGGAGCCGTCGTCCGGGGTGTAGCTGATGGTCAGCGTGCCCGGGCCGGGGACCTTGAAGTTGGTCGCCTTGTACTGGTCGCCGTGGGCGTGGCGGCCGATGATGATCGGCTTCGTCCACGTCGGCACCAGCCGCGGGATGTTCTGGATGACGATCGGCTCGCGGAAGATCACGCCACCGAGGATGTTGCGGATGGTCCCGTTCGGGGACAGCCACATCTTCTTGAGGCCGAACTCTTCGACGCGCGCTTCGTCCGGGGTGATCGTGGCGCACTTGACGCCGACGCCGTGCTTCTTGATGGCGTTCGCGGAGTCGATGGTGACCTGGTCGTCGGTGCGGTCCCGCTCCTCGATACCCAGGTCGTAGTAGTCCAGGTTCACGTCCAGGTACGGGTGGATCAGCTTGTCCTTGATGAACTGCCAGATAATGCGGGTCATCTCATCGCCGTCGAGTTCGACGACGGTGCCCTGGACCTTGATCTTGGCCATGAGCAGCGGTGCTCCTTCCGCGGATCTTCGCGTTCTTCTTTTAAGTCTCGCCGGTAGCGGTACAAGCGTACTGCTTGACGCAGCTGGATGGTTCAAGTAGTGGTCGGCATCAAGTCTCCACCCGTGGATTGTGGCCGGGATCACCGGGCACGACCTGCCGGTCACCCGATCCGACCGCTCGCCGAGCGATCGTCGCGCCGATGGGGTGAACCAGGGCACGATGCCATCCGTGAACTCATCATGCGGGAGGTGACGGCCATGTCGACCCATCGGTACGCCGAATACGAAGACGAATACGACGACTACGACGACACCCCGGACGTGCCAGAAGAACGGCCGCGCCGAGGCGTCGCCCATCTGGTGAGCGCGCTGGGCGGGCTCCTGCTGACCCCGGTCGCGCTGGGCCTGCTGAGCTGGGGCGGGCTGCGGCAGCAGCAGCTGATCCAGGCCACGCTGAGCACCAACCGCGACCCGCTCGGCATCGCACTGCTGGCCGGCGGGGCGATCCTGCTGCTGGTCGTCGCCGCGCTCGGCGCGCTGTCCGCCACCGGCCCGATCCTGGGCGGGCTGATCTACGGCGTGCTGCCCGGCGTCGCCGCGATGGCCGTCCCCGAATGGGGCTTCAAGCTGGTCAACCTGATGCCGAAGAGCGACATCGCCTACGGCGTCATGGACTTCCTGTTCATCGGCGGGCTGCTGGGCGTGGGCTTCCTGCTCGTCGGCAGCGGCCTGGCCAACGCGCTGGTCCGGCGGCGCCGCGAAGCCTGACGCGCGCCGGTGGCAAACTCGGCGGATGGGACTGTTCACCGTCGCGGAGGCATGTGACGAACTGGCGCGGCTGCGGCCGGTCCTCGACGAACTGGTGCGCGTCCGCGCCGACGCCGCCGAGCTCGCCGCGTCGCTGCGGCCCGGTGGCCGGGCGACGGAACTGGGCGGGCTGCCCGAGTGGAAGGCCGCGCAGGCCCGGCTCGACGACTTGATGACGACGGTCCAGCGCACCGGCGCCGAGCTGAAGGGCTTCGCGCCGCTGCTGGTCGACTTCCCGGCCGAACTGGACGGCGTCGACGTCCTGCTGTGCTGGCTCGAAGGCGACCCCGAGCTGCGGTGGTACCACCGCACCGACCTCGGCTTCGCGGGTCGCCGTCCGCTGAAAACGGCTGGTCGGCCCGGCTAGGTTGGTGTCGTGGACCACGACACCAGAGCCGATTTCTTCGACAGCACAGCCGAGAACTACGACGAAGACACTTTTCACCCTTCGGTGGCGGAAGCGCTGGTCTCGCCCCTGCCGGACAGTCCGGAGCTGGTCCTCGACGTCGCGTGCGGAACGGGCTTCGCGGCGTACGCGGCGTTGCGGCTGAAGCCCTCGCGAGTGCTGGCCGTCGACCTGTCGCCGGCGATGGTCGCGCGGGCCGAGGCGAAGGCGCCTTCGCAGGACCCGTCGGGAGTGATCACGTGGCAGGTCGGGCCGGCGGTGCCGATGCCGGCCGAAGACCACTCGGCGGACGTCGTGCTGTGCGCGTCCTCGCTGCACTTCCTGGGCGCGGTGGCGTTCGCCGACTGGCTCCGCGTGCTGCGACCGGGCGGGCGGCTGGCGTTCTCGGTGGTGTCCGGGCTGCGGTTCCGGCCGTCCGGGCCGTTCGGGGCCTTCGTCCCGCGGGATCTCACGTTCCCGGCGGACGAGGCCGAGGCCGGGGCGCTGGCAGCCGGGTTCGTGGACGTTTCGGCGAAGACTTTCACGGCCGGGACGCGGAGCGTCTTCGTGGTGCACGCGACGGCTCCGTGAACCTCGACCTGGCGCGGCTCAGGCCGTGAGGGACACCCTCAGGGACCTGAGCGCCGTGAGGGTGCCCTTCACGCGCGTCAGGCGTGGAAGTGCGCCTCGCCGTGGGTGGCCGGACCGTCCGGCGTGCCGCAGTGCTGGACGAACGTCGCGTCGAGGTCTGTCACCTTGCCGTCGGCCGCCCGGTCGAGGCGGTCGATCGTGAAGTCGGCGTAGTCGTCGCCGCAGCCGAAGTTGCCGGTCACGGTGAAAAAGCCCGGGTTCGCCGTGGCCGGCTCCGACGACTCGCGGTGCCGAGCACCCGGGTAGGCGCCCGGGTGCAGCGTCTCGCCCGCCGGCGCACTCAGCTCGACCCGCAGGTCGTCGAAACCGGACTGGACGTCGATCTTCAGGATGCCTTCGTTCACCCAGACGCGGATCTCGTCGCCGGGTCCGCTGTAGCTCGCACTGCCTTCCAGCGGCCAGGCGCCGTCTTCCGAGGTGTACACGACCGTCTGGACCGGATCCGCCGAAGCGACCGGCGCCACGGCCAAGCCCAGCGCCAGCGTGGACGCGGCGAGAACACCGTTACGCAGCAAGGATTTCATCAACAACCTCCCCAGTCGGAGCCGCCTCCCGCGGCACTGAAGCGATGATGGCACCGGCCGCGCTCTCCGCACCCGGTTTGCGCCGTTCACCACTTTTCGCCGGGCCTTGCAACCGTTTCCGGCGTTCCGCTCACCGGTGCAGCGACGCGCCCTTGAGGATCTTGTCGACGGCGTTCTTCGGGCCGTGCACCGCAAGGCCCGCCAGGGCGAGCTTCTCCCCCGGGACCACGCGGACGGCGGCTCGGTTGTCGTCGTCGTTGCCCGTGTGGAACAGCTCGTCGGTGAAGATCGAGAAACGGAGGCCGCGGCCGAGGGCGCGGCCGTGCGCCGCGGTCAGGACGTCGCCGGTGCCGGAGAAGACCAGCACCGGCTGACCGAACATCGGCAGGTACGCCGTGCCGTCGGCGTCTTCGTAGGGCTCGCCCATCAGCTCGGGCGTGACGTGCGCGATCCCGCTGACCAGGAACGCCGTGACGTTCAGCCGTTGCCAGGACGCCAGGTCGTCCCGCAGCAGGACGGCGATCTTCGTGTCGAAGGAACTCATGCGAAAAGCGTCGCCCGCCGCCCACGCCTGCGTCTTGTACGTTCTTGACATGGAGGCGCGCGTCTCGGCTTGGCGGCCGGCGGTCCCGGGGATCGCCGAGGTCTTCCACGCGCGGTTCATCACCCACGCCTACCCGCTGCACACGCACGACACGTGGACGCTGCTGATCGTCGACGACGGCGTCATCCGCTACGACCTCGACCGCCACCACCACGGCGCGCTCGGCCCGGCGGTGACGCTGCTGCCGCCGAACGTCGCGCACGACGGGCGCGCCGCGACCAGCCACGGCTTCCGCAAACGCGTGCTCTACCTCGACGCGTCGGTGCTGGGCGAGGACCTGATCGGCGCCGCGGTCGACCGCCCGAGCCTCGCCGACAGCCTGCTGCGCACCCGGATCCACCAGCTGCACGAGTCCCTCACCGACGCGGGCGACGCGTTCGAGGCCGAAAGCCGGCTCGCGCTGGTCGCCGACCGGTTGCGCGCCCACCTCGGGCGGCCCGCGTCCCACGAACCGAAACGCGGGCTCGCCGACGACCTGCGAGACCTGCTCGACGCGAAGCTGCCCGAAGCGATGACGCTCGCCGAAGCCGCGGACACCCTCGGCGCGCACCCCGCGTACCTCGTGCGCTGCTTCGGCGCGCGGTTCGGCCTGCCGCCGCACCGCTACCTGACCGGCCGCCGCGTCGACCGCGCGCGACGGCTGCTGCTCGACGGCGCCCCCGCCGCCGACGTCGCCGCGGCCGCCGGGTTCACCGACCAGGCCCACCTGACGCGGCACTTCAAGCGCTACCTCGGCACGACGCCGGCCCGGTACTCCAAACCCCGCTGACGCCGACCCCGCACGATGGAGCACGTTCGGAGGCGCGTCTTGTGTCAAGATGGCGACATGCTGCGTGAACTGCACCTGACCGGCGACCCCGCGGCCGACAAGCTGCTCAACGACGATCCCTTCGCCCTGCTCGTCGGCATGCTCCTGGACCAGCAGTACCCCATGGAGCACGCGTTCGCGGGCCCGCGGAAGATCGCCGACCGCATGGACGGCTTCGACATGGCGAAGATCGCCGCGACCGACGTCGAGACGTTCGTCGAGATGTGCGTCGTACCGCCCGCCATCCACCGCTACGGCGGTTCGATGGCGCGGCGTGTCCACGCGCTCGCCGAGCACATCATCGAGACCTACGACGGCCGCACGGAAGGGCTCTGGACCGCCGGCCGCCCGAAGCCCGACGGCCCCGAGGTCCTCAGGCGGCTGCGGGCCCTGCCCGGCTTCGGCGAGCAGAAGGCGAAGATCTTCCTCGCCCTCCTCGGCAAGCAGCGCGGGGTCGCGCCGAAGGGCTGGCGCGAAGCGGCCGGCGCCTACGGTGACCGCGGCTCCCGCCGGTCCATCGCGGACGTCACCAACGCCCAGACGCTCGCCCAGGTCCGCGCGTTCAAGAAGGCCGCCAAGGCCGCGGCCGAACCCGCCTCACCCGCGTAACCACACCCGCAACGGCCCGAGCGGCTCCGCGCCGTGGCCGAGCGCGGTCGCCAGCGCGTCGCGAACGCCGGGGCCAGGCCCGCGCTCCACACTGCCAGCGCAGCCACGAGACCAGCTCCGTCTCCAGCACCCGGACGCGGGGACCGGCGAGCGCGTCGCCGCAAACCGTCCTAAGTGGACCGATACGGCAGGCCGGCGAGTTCGTCCAGCACGAGACAGGCTTGCGCCGGTGCCCACCAGGGGAATTCGACGACGGTGTCGAACAGGTCCAGCACCTCGGGCGGGGCGCGTTCAGCCGACGGCGACCTCTTCGCGGCGTTCGCGCACCCGGCCCCAAGCCAGGCTCACCAGCAGCAGCGCGACGAGCGTCAGCGCGGCCGCGACCTCCGGCAGCACCAGCGGGCCGGCGGAGTCGAGGACCGCGCCGCCGACGACGCCCGACAGGCCGACGCCCAGGTAGATCGCCGACGCGTTGAGCGAGAGCACCAGGCCCGCGTGGCCCGGGGCCAGCTCGATCAGGCGGTGCTGCACCGGCGGGCTGAACGACCACGTCGCCACGCCCCACACGAACAGCGTGACGCCGGCCGCGATCGGCGTCGTCGTCGCGATCGGCAGCAGCGCCAGCACGACGGTGATCCCGGCCGTCACGACGAGCAGCGGCGCGCGTGAACCCCAGCGGTCGGCCGCCCGGCCACCGGCGAAGTTGCCGACCGCCCCGCCGACGCCGTAGCAGAAGAGCAGCACCGTGACCGCCGTGCCGTGGACACCCGCGGTCGCGGCCAGCAGCGGGGACACGAACGTGTAGACCATGAACGCGGCGAGGCACCCGAGGACCGTCACGGCCAGCATGACGAGCACGCGCGGGTCACGGCCGGCCGCGAACCGCTCGCTCAGGCTCACCCGCGGCGGCGCGGCGACCGACGGCAGCGCCAGCCGCACCGCCAGCGCGCTCGCCAGGGAGAACGCGGCAACCAGCGCGAACGCCGGCCGGTAGCCGAGGTGCTGCGAAATGAGGCTGCCCAGCGGCACGCCGAAGATGAGCGCGACGGTCAGGCCGCCGAACACGAGCGCGATCGCGCGGCCCCGGCGTTCGGGGCTGGTCAGCTGGGCCGCGACAGCACTCGCCGCCGGGGTGAACACCGCGGCACCGATCGCGGTCACCACCCGGGCGACCAGGAGCGTGCCGTAGCCGGGCGCGAGCGCGGCGAACAGGTTGCCGGCCGCGGTGACGACGAGCGCGGCGACCAGAAGCGTGCGCCGTTCCCAGGTGCCGGTGACGGCGGCGAACAACGGCGAGCCGATCGCGTACGCGATAGCGAACGCGGTCACGAGCTGCGCCGCGGCGGTGGCCGAGACGTGCAGCTCGCCGGTCAGCGCGGGCAGCAGCCCGGCGACGATGTAACCGCTGGTCCCGACGCCGAACGCGCCGAAGGCGAGGACCGAGATCCTCGAGGACGAGGGTGCGGACATGGGTGGAGCCCCCAAAGCGGAACGGGTGATTGGTTCGACGAACGTCGTAGTTCGACGACTACCGTACTACGCGGTGGCGACAATTTCGACCGGCGTCGTACTATGAACTCATGGCCAAGTCCGTGACGCTGCCGCCGCTCGTCCACCCCGAGCAGGACGAGATCACCATCGAAGGCGTGCTCCGCGCCCTCGCCGACCCCGTGCGCCTGGGGATCGTCCGGCAGCTGGCGGCGGAAGGCCGCGAGATCGCGTGCGGCGGGCTGACCGTGCCGGTGACGAAGTCCACAATCACCCACCACCTGAGCATCCTGCGCCAGGCCGGCGTCGTCGCCGGCCGCCAGGAAGGCACGACGCGGTTCAACTCGTTGCGCCGCAAGGATCTTGACGCCCTGTTCCCGGGCCTGCTGGACGGCGTCCTCGCGGCGCCTCGCTGACCGGCGCGCCCCGGGTGTGGATCGTCACCCGATATCGGGATGACAACGACCCCCCTCGTCGGTTGGACTGTGGGCAGGGCAGCTCACGGCGTCGATGCCGGGTAGCTGTCTTCCTTTTTGCCCCCGGACTGAACCGATCCAGCACCTGAGATCGGGACGGCCGGGTAATCGATTTCTCACCTTGGAAGGAGTGCCGTGCCCGTCGCGCTGCTCGCGCTCGCCATCGGAGCTTTCGGCATCGGGACCACCGAGTTCGTCATGATGGGCGTGCTGCCCCAGACGGCCGCCGACTTCGGCGTCGACATCCCGACCGCCGGCTACCTGATCTCCGGCTACGCCCTGGGCGTCGTCGTCGGCGCCCCGCTGCTCACGGCAGCCGCCGTCCGATTGCCGCGCAAGACCATGCTGCTGGCCATGATGGGCCTGTTCACGCTGGGCAACGCCCTCTTCGCGCTCTCGCCGAACCAGGAGTTCGGCGTCGCGTTCCGGTTCCTCGCCGGGCTGCCCCACGGCGCGTTCTTCGGCGCCGGCGCGGTCGTCGCGTCCGGTCTCGTCGGCCCCGGCCAGCGCGCCAAGGCCGTCTCGATGATGTTCCTCGGGCTGACCCTGGCGAACGTCATCGGCGTGCCGCTGGGCACGCTGCTCGGCCAGCAGGTCGGCTGGCGCGCCACCTTCGGCGTCGTCGCCGTGATCGGGCTGGTCGCCGCGGCCGCCATCGCGAAACTGGTGCCACACCAGGGCAAGCCCGCCGAAGCGTCGCTGCGCACGGAGCTCAGCGCGTTCAAGCGGCCGCAGGTGCACCTGGCGCTGGCGATCGTCACGTTCGGGCTGGGCGGCGTGTTCGCCTGCCTGAGCTACATCACGCCGATGCTGACCGACGTCGCCGGCTACTCGCCGTCGAACGTCACGCTGCTGCTGTCCCTGGCCGGCGTCGGCATGACGATCGGCAACCTGCTCGGCGGCCGCCTGGCCGACAAGGCCCTGATGCCGGGCCTGTACGCGGCGCTGCTCGCGCTGGCCTGCGTGCTGGGCATCTTCACGATCACCGCACAGGGCAAGGTCGGCGCCGCGATCACGATCTTCTTCGTCGGCGTCGCCGGCTTCATGATCGGCCCGATGATGCAGGCGCGGATCATGGAGAAGGCCGGCGGCACGCCGTCGCTCGTCTCGGCGGCGGTCCAGTCGGCGTTCAACATCGCCAACTCGATCGGCGCGTACCTGGGCGGCCTGGTCATCGCCGGCGGCCTCGGCCTGGTCGCCCCCAACTGGGTCGGCGCCCTCCTGGCCGTCTTCGGACTCTCACTGGCCATCGTCTCGGGCACCTTGGACCGCCGCGAAGCCAAAGCCGAGCGCCGCGGAGCGCACCGGGACTTGGCTCTCACATCTTGAGAGCCTCGTCCCAAACGACGCATCTTTCCCTACGAAAGCTGCGCTTGGGGACGTCCTAAGAGGAGCTGAGCGGGCCGCCGATGATCGTCAAGGCGACGAACAGGATCAAGGCGGCCAGGCCCACGTAGGTGACGATGTCGACGGCCTTGCCGCGGATGGCCAGCAGCCCGGCCTTCTCCGTCGACAGCACCGCCCGCAGCACCGCGGCGACGAGGAGCGCGGCGCCGATCAGCGCCGCGCCCTCGCGCCAGTGGTACTGGAAGATCCGCAGGGCGGCGACCGCCACGACCACCAGGACCGCCGCGAACGGCAGCTGCGTGAACCGCGGCTGCCGTGGCCGGCGGTCCCGCTGGTCCTGCCGGTCTTCGGTCATGGTCATCGGGCCTGGACCGAGCGCTCCGCCGCTTCGACGACGTTGCTCACGAGCATCGCCCGGGTCATCGGGCCGACGCCGCCGGGGTTCGGCGAGATCCAGGCGGCCACCTCCGCCACGTCCGGGTGAACATCGCCGGTGAGCTTGCCGTCCACGTGGGACACGCCGACGTCGAGCACCGCGGCGCCCGGGGCGACCATGTCCGGCGTGATGATCCCCGGCACGCCGGCCGCGGCGACCACGATGTCCGCGCGGCGGACCTCGGCCGCGAGGTCGCGGGTGCCCGTGTGGCACAAGGTGACGGTGGCGTTCTCGCTGCGGCGGGTCAGCAGCAGGCCCAGCGTGCGGCCGACGGTGATGCCGCGGCCGACGACGGTGACGCGCGCGCCGTTCAGCTCGACGCCGTGGCGCCTGAGCAGCTCGATGATCCCGTACGGCGTGCACGGCAGGGCGCCGCGCTGACCCAGCACCAGGCGGCCGAGGCTGACCGGCGCGAGGCCGTCGGCGTCCTTCTCCGGGTCGATGCGCTCGAGGACGCGGTTGGCGTCGAGGTGCTTCGGCAGCGGCAGCTGGACGATGTAGCCGTGACAGGCCGGGTCGGCGTTCAGGTCGTCGACGACGGCCTCGAGCTTCTCCTGGGTGATGTCGGCCGGCAGGTCGCGGCGGATCGAGTTGACGCCGATCTTGCCGCTGTCGGCGTGCTTCATCCGCACGTACGAGTGCGACCCCGGGTCGTCTCCCACCAGGACGGTGCCCAAGCCCGGCGTCACCCCCTTCGCGGCCAGCGCCGCGACGCGCGGCTCGAGCTCCGCGAAAATGGCGTTCTTGGTGGCTTTGCCGTCGAGAATCTTCGCCGTCACGAGGTCCATTCTGGCAAAGGGGCGCCCGCGCGTCGCTTCCAGGCGTACGCGGTCGCAGCCCGTAAACTCATCGCCACTCCCGGAGCGCCCGTCCGTGATCTTGTCCGCGACCAACCTGTGATCTATGGCACGTCGCATCACGCGAGGTCAGACCGGGTGTCGCGGGGTAGCCGAGCGGCAAAACCCACATGCGGGGTGCACTCGCGCGCGCGAACAGTCAAAATGTCCCCGTGGCACAACCGACGACGCAGCTGAACGCGACGGAGCAGGACACCCTGGTCAAGCAGATCGGGCTGGCACTGCTGCGCGCCGCCCCCCGCGACTGGCGCAAGGTCAGCGCGGAGTACCGAGCCGTCGGGAGGTACCACGAGCTGACCGGCGAGATCGTCACCGAGGACGGCACGGTGCACGAATGGCTCGCCACCCACGACATCGCGACCCTCTTCGGGCGGTTGCGCGGGGGGATGTACCGCGACGGCCGGGGTACCTGGTTCAACGCGCGGTACCAGCTGGACCACCCGTCCAGCTACAACCTCGAGTACAACCGCGACGAACCCGTGTGGAACCTCGCGCCGCCCCCACAGGCCTATTCGGACGAACTGCGCATGTTCCCCCGCACGGAGGAGAACGTGCCCGAGTGGCTGATCCGGCGGATGTCCGGGCTCGGCCCGGAGCAGCCGGGGCCGCACTTCCGGATCGCCCGGATCTTCGACACGATCGGCCCCGCGGGCCGGCCGGTGATCAACCGGCCCGACCTCGAGGTCGACGAGCAGGACCGGATGCTCGAGTACCTCGACCGGGCTCCCCTGGTCGTCACCGAGCGCGGCTACGACATCGACCGGCTGGCTCAGACGCCCGAAGCCACCGTGCCGGTCGCGTTCCACAGCGACGGCCAGTGGATCTGGCCCGCCGCCGTCAACTTCTACCTGCAGAAGTACGGCGTCTCGCCGGAGCCGGACCTGGTCGAGCACGTCCGCGCGGTCGGCTTCAAGCTGCCGCCGGTGGACGAGCCGACGCTGCAGGCCGCCGGGGCGTACCTGACCCGGGGCAACCCGCAGCAGCAGCGTCCCGCCGGGCCGCCGCCGCAGGGACCGCCCCCGCAGCAACCGCAGGGACCGCCGCCCCAGCAGCAGGCCCCCGCGGGCCCGCCGCCGGCCGCCATGGCCGCGCAAGCTCCCCCGGCCCCGCCGGTGCCGCCCGTGGCGCCGCCGCAGCAGCACCAGGAGCCGCCCGCACAGGTCGAGCCGCCGCTCCTGACCCACGCGCCCGTGGAGCCCGAGGCCCCGGCCGAGGAGCACTACGAGGATGACGCGTACCCCGCCGCGGGCGAGCCGCAGCAGGAGTACTCCGAAGAGGGCTACGACGACCAGGAGTTCGACGACCGCTTCGCCGAGGACGACCAGTACGCCGAAGACGGCCACTACGAGCCGGCCGGGCACGCCGCCGGGTCGAACGGCACGACGCCGGAGCCCGGCCGCGTGCCGGACCTCGACGAGACCGCGGAGTACGTCCCCGACCAGCCGATCGGGCAGGAGGAACCGGCGCACGACGGCGTCGCGTTCGACTCCGGTCGGCCGGAGCCGGAAGACGCCTTCCCTGCAGGCCGCCACGAAGAGGCCCAGCCGGACGACGAGCCGGCCCACGCCGTGTTCGAGCCCACACAGGACGCCGCCGGGCGGACCGTGTTCCAGCCGCCGGTGCGGGACGACGACGGGTTCGACGCCCACGACGACCACGACGCACCCGACGACGAGACCGCGCGCTCCGCGTTCGAGGCCGGGCAGCCCCGGCGGGAGGACGAGCCGGCGCACGCGGCCGCGTTCGACCCCGGCCCGCCGACCATGATCACCCAGCCCGAGGTGCCCGGCGTGCTGCCGGTGCCGGAACCGCCGGCCCCCCAGCCGGCCGTCCAGGCGCCGCCGCAGGCCGAGCCCGCACCGCCGGTGGCCCCCCGGTCGGGGCGGCGGGCGCTGCGCCGCGAGACGCCGGACCACCCGGTGCTCGCCGGGCTGCAGTCCAAACTGGACGAACTCGACGTCCCGGAGAGCGGCTACAAGCTGGGCGAGCCGGCCGAGCACGGCTGGAGCGTCGAGGAAGTCGACGACGGCTGGCGCGTCGGCTGGTACGACGGCAAGCTCAGCAACCCCGCGGTGTTCGGCGACGCCGAGGACGCGGCCGCGTTCATGCTCGGCAAGCTGCTGCTCCACCCGGAGGGCCACGTGCCCGCCGAGGAGCCGCCCGCGCCGGAGCCCGAACCGGAACCCGAGCCCGAGCCGGAACCCGCGCCGCAGCGGGTCGTCGCGACGCTGTCGCCGGAGATCGCGACCGGCTCGTACCCGGTCCGCAAGCCCGAGCCGGTGCCGCCGCAGGAGCAGACGGCGTTCACCAGCGCCGAGGAGCTGTTCGGCGACCTCGAGGACGACGAGCCGCCGACGCCGGTGCGTCAGCCCGGCCCGCCCGCGCCGGTGCCCGCCGGCCCGGGAGGTCCGGGTGGTCCGCCGCCGATGGCGCAGCAGCAGGCCGGACCGCCGCCCGGGGCGCTGGCCCCGCCGCGTCGTGAGCCGCCGCAGTCGGCGCCGACGGTCCTGGCGCCGGTGCCCCAGGGCGCCCCGCTGGTCCCGCCGGGACAGGGGCGGCCGGAACCGGCCCGCCCGGCCGTCAACGGCGGTGGTGGTGGCGGTAACCAGCAGTGGCCGATCGGGCCGATGTCCGGTGAGCCGCCGCTGACGCTGTTCCGCGGCAAGGAGCTGCGCGAGCTGCCCGCGGGCAGCGAGCTGGACCGCTTCGGCGGCCCGAACGGCAACCTGACGTACGCGGCGGGCACGCCGTTCGCCGAGCGGTCGCTGGTGCCGGAGTGGATCAACCGCACGTACCACGTGTACCGGGTGCAGCGGCCGCTGGAGACGCTCGCCGGCGTCGCGATCCCGTGGTTCAACCAGCCCGGCGGCGGGTCGGCGTACCTGCTCCCGGCGTCGATCGAGGAACTGGTCGCCGACGGCGCCCTGCTCGAGCTCGACCCGGGCGAACCGCCGATCGACTGAGTCCGTCCACGAAGCCGGCGGCGAGCACCCTGTGCTCGCCGCCGGTTTTTGTTTGTCTAGCGGACGACCAGGCCGTGGGCCGCGGCGAAGGAAATCGCGGTCTCCATGTCGACCTGCGCGCCCCGCAAGTCGGCCTGCACCAGGGCGTTCGCGTCGAGACGCGCGCCGCGCAGGTCCGCGCCGTCGAGCTTCGCGCCCTGCAGCCGGGCGCCCGTCAGGTCGCTGCCGCGCAGGTCGGCGCCGGTGAGGTCGGCCTCCATCAGGTTGGCTTCGCGCAGCCGCAACCCGGACAGCCCGAGCCGGCGTAGGCGCGCCTTCGCGAGCGACGCCAGCGAAAGGTCGCACTCGGTGAGCGCGATGCCGCCGAAGCCGCTGTCACCGAACGACGAACCCAGTAGTGAGCACGAGGACCAGCGGCTGTCGACGAGGACCGTCCGGTCGAACGTGCACGAGCGGAACGCCGAGGCCTCGTGCCGCGAGCGGGACAGATCGGCCCGGCTGAAGTCGCAGTCGTCGAACGTGCAGCCGCGGGTCTGCAGCCCGCTCAGGTCCGCCCCGGTGAAGTCGCAGCCGGTGAACCGGCGCTTTTCCCACCATTGGCCGGACAACCCCGCTTCGCGGTAGTCCTCCCCGGTTTCCAGCACGGCCCCAGGGTGCCACACGCCCGCGACCCGGCCGCAACCGTCCACTGTGGACGTCAGTTGACCAGGTCCGCGCCCTGGACGTAGTTCATCGCCGCGACGTACTCAGGCAGCTGCGAGCGGCGCATCAGCTCTGGTTCATCGAGGTCCTCCAGTCGCGTCTGGATCCACCAGAGGTTGCCGAACGGGTCGCGCACGCGTCCGACGCGGTCGCCGAAGAACAGTTCCGTCTGCCGCGTCACCTCGGTCGCGCCCGCTGCCAGGGCCTTCCGCTGCGTCTGTTCGCTGTCCGGGACGTAAAGCCGCAGGTACGCCGGGGTGGCGGGCCAGTCGTCGCGGGAGTCGAAGGCCAGCACGACCGCGTTGCCGACGCGGACCTCGGCGTGCCCGATCTTCCCGTCCTCGCCGACGACCCGGGCGATCTCCTCGGCGTCGAAGGCGCGCTTCAGGAAGTCGAGCAGGCCGGCGGTGTCGCGGCCGATGATCCACGGGGTGACCGTCGTGTAGCCGTCGGGAACGGGGTTGACCATGGTGCCTCCTTGGTTGTGCGGACGACGCTAGAGGCGAAATAGGACGGGTCCTGACCGCTGCATACCGGCGTCATGGGAGTTCCGCTGCGGCCGCCGGCGGTCACCGCGCGTGCTTCGAGAACTTCCCGTTGCAGTTGGACGTGCGCCCAGGCCGCCGGGATCGACCCGGCCGAGCTGACCGCGCGCCGGACGGCACGCTCGTCGCCGAGGTCGAGAGTGTCTCGGGCCTGCTGGGCCTGACGCCGAAAACCGGGTGAGTTCTCCCCCGCCGGTCATTAGCGTGACGACGTGCCCGATCACGCCTTCGCCGACCCCGGCCTCGCCTCGCTGTACGACACCCTCAACCCGCGGGAGAGCTCCGGCGACTTCGAGTTCTACCTGCCGATGATCATGGCCGCGGAGTCGGTGCTGGACGTCGGCTGCGGCACCGGCTCGCTGCTGCACTGGGCGCGTGAGTCCGGCCACACCGGCCGGCTGGTCGGCCTCGACCCGGCCGAGGGCATGCTCGCGCAGGCCCGCCGCCGCGACGACGTCGAATGGGTGCTCGGCGATTTGTCGACCGCGCGGTGGGACAGCGAGTTCGACTTCGCGGTGATGACCGGGCACGCGTTCCAGGTGCTGCTGACCGACGACGAGCTGCGGACGGCGTTCGCGGCGATCCGGCGCGCGCTCAAGCCCGGCGGCCGGTTCGGGTTCGACACGCGCAACCCCGCGCGCCGCGCCTGGGAGCGCTGGACGCCGGATCACGTGTGGCAAGCGGGCACGGTGCGTTCGTGGAACGACGCCGGGCCGTTGGTGGACGGCCGCGTGACCTTCAAAACGACCTTCGAGAGCCCGGACTGGGACGCGCCGAAGTACAGCGAGTCCACGCTGCGTTTCCTCGACGTAGCCTCGCTTTCCGCCTTCGTGGAGGAGGCCGGCCTGGTCGTCGACGAGCAGTTCGGTTTCTGGGACCGCACGCCCGTGACCGACGCGAGCCCGGAGATCATCACGATCGTCCGCCGCCCCTGACTCACTGGAAGTCGCGCGACTTCGCCTTGATCCGCATCGGCAGCGCCTCGACCCGATCGGCGAGGACGCTGACCACGCCGTCGGCCTTCTCGACGACGCCGCGGATCAGCAGCGCCGAGCTGCCGCGCGCGACGCGGTGGTAGCGCTGCCACAGGCCGAGCGTGCAGATCACGTTGACCATCCCCGTCTCGTCCTCGATGTTGAGGAACGTGATCCCGCCCGCCGTCGCCGGACGCTGCCGGTGGGTGACCGCGCCGCCGATGAGCACGCGCGCGCCGTCGTCGTGGTCGGCCAGCCGGCCGGCCGGGACGACGCCGAGCGCGTCGAGGCGGTCGCGGATGAACTCGGTCGGGTAGCTGCCCGGCGAGACGCCGGTCGCCCAGACGTCCGCGGCCGCGACGTCGAGGCCGTCCATCCCGGGCAGCGTCGGCGCCTGCGTGCTGATCAGGCCCGGCAGCTTTTCCGCGCGTTCCCCGGCGACCGCGCCGGCCGTCCACAGCGCCTGCCGGCGGTCGCCGCCGAAGCTCTCGAACGCTCCCGCCGTGGCCAGCGCCTCGATCTGCGGCGTGCTGAGCCGGACGCGGCGGGCGACGTCGGCCATGTCGGTGAAGTCGCCCTTCGCGCGCTCGGCCACGATCTTCTTCGCCAGCTCCTCGCCGATCAACCGGATCGTGCCCAGACCGGTGCGTACGGCGTGCAGCTTTCCCTTGTCCGGCAACACTTCCAGCGTCGCGTGCGGCAGGCTGCGGTTGATGTCGGGGCCGTGCACGGTGACGCCGTGGCGGCGCGCGTCGGCGACCAGCGACTGCGGTGAGTAGAAGCCCATCGGCTGCGCGCGCAGCAGGCCCGCCAGGAACGCGTCCGGGTGGTAGAGCTTGAAGTAGGCGCTGGAGAACACCAGGTGCGCGAAACTCAGCGCGTGGCTCTCGGGGAAGCCGAAGTTCGCGAACGCCTTGAGCTTCAGGAAGATCTTCTTCGCGAGGTCTTCTTCAACGCCGTTCGTGGCAGCGCCCTCGAGGAACCGCTGCCGCAGCTGGTCCATCTTCCGCTCGGAGCGTTTCGACCCCATCGCGTGCCGCAGCTGGTCGGCCTCCGCCGCGGTGAAGTTCGCGACATCCAGCGCGATCTGCATCATCTGCTCCTGGAACAGCGGCACACCCTTGGTCTTGTGCAGGGCCTTTTCCAGCAGCGGATGGTCGTAGGTCCAGGTTTCCTTCTTCTGCTTGCGGCGGATGTAGGGGTGCACCGAACCGCCCTGGATCGGGCCGGGGCGGATCAGCGCCACCTCGACGGCGAGGTCGTAGAACTCGTCGGGCTTCAGGCGCGGCAGCGTCGCGAGCTGCGCCCGGCTCTCCACCTGGAAGACGCCGACCGCGTCGGCGCGGCCCAGCATCTCGTAGACGTTCTGGTCGGTGAGGTCCAGCTCGGCGAGGTCGATCTTCTCGTCCTTGTACTCCTCGACGAGGTCGAGCATGTAGTGCAGCGCCGAGAGCATGCCGAGGCCGAGCAGGTCGAACTTCACCAGGCCGGCGGCGGCGCAGTCCTCCTTCTCCCACTGGATCACGCTGCGGTCGGCCATCCGCGCCCACTCGACCGGCACGACCTGGCTGACCGGCTCCTGGCACATGACCATCCCGCCGGAGTGGATGCCCAGGTGGCGCGGGAAGTCCTCGAGCGCGAAGGCGAGCTGCACGACCTCGTCCGGGATGTCGTGGTCGTGGTCCTTTTCGGTGTCGCGCAACGAGCCCCAGCGGTCGATCTGCTTGCTCCAGGCGTCCTGCTGGCCCGGCGAATACCCCAGCGCCCGTGCGGCGTCGCGGACCGCGGACCGGGCGCGGTAGGTGATCACGTTCGCCACCTGGGCGGTGTTGAGCCGCCCGTGTTTCGCGAAGACGTACTGGATGGCCTCCTCGCGGCGGTCGGACTCGATGTCGAGGTCGATGTCCGGATAGCCGTCGCGGTCCGGGGCGAGGAAGCGTTCGAAGAGCAGCTCGTAGGCGACGGAGTCGACCTTGGTGATGCCGAGCGCGTAGCAGACGGCCGAGTTCGCGGCCGAGCCCCGGCCCTGGCAGAGGATGTTGTGCTGGTTGCAGAACCGCACGATGTCCCAGACGATCAGGAAGTAGCCGGGGAAACCGAGCTCTTCGATGATGGCGAGTTCGTGCTTGATCTGTTCCCGGGCTTTTTCTTCGTGGTCCTTGCCACCGAAGTGTTTCTTGGCGCCCTCTTCGGTGAGCTCCCGCAGGTAGGTCGTCTCGGTGTGGCCCTCGGGCACGTCGAAGGGCGGCAGCTTCGGCGCGATGAGCTTGAGCGGGAACGCGCATTCGATGCCCAGCAACGCCGAACGCCGTACCGCGCCGGGATAACGCCGGAACATCACGTCCATCTCCGCGCCCGAGCGGAGGAAGGCGGCGCCGGCCGCGGGCAGCCAGCCTTCGAGGTCGTCGATCGCCCGCCGGGCCCGGATCGCGGCGAGCGCGTCGGCCAGCCGGGCCCGCTCCGGCCGGGCGTAGTGCGCGGCGGTGGTGGCGACGGTCGGCAGGCCCAGGTCGTCGGCCATCTTGGCGAGCAGGTCGTTGTGCGTGCTGTCGAGCGGCTGGCGGTGATCGGTCAGCTCGACGTAGACGTTGTCGCGGCCGAATCGCTCGACGAGGTCTTTGAGCTTCTCCGCGGCGGCCGCCGGGCCGTGCGTGACGAGGGCCGAGCGCACCGCGCCCTTGCGGCAGCCCGTCAGCACCACGCACTGCCCGGCGACCTCCTCGGCGACCGCACCGAGGTCGTAGCGGGGCCTGCCCTTCTCGGCCTTGTCACCCGCGCCGTCGAACCCGGCCAGCTGCCCGGCGGTGATGGCACGGCAGAGGGCCCGGTAGCCCTGGTCGCCGCGCGCCAGCAGCAGGAGGTGCTCGCCTTCGGGATCGGCGACGCCGTTCTGCGGGCCCTGGAGCCCGAAGCTCAGCTCGGTCCCGAAGACCGTGTTCACGCCGAGTTCCCGCGCGGCCTCGGCAAAGCGCACGACGCCGTACATCCCGTCGTGATCGGTGAGGGCGATGGCGTCGAGGTTCAGCCGCGCGGCCTCTTCGACCAGCTCCTCGGGATGGCTGGCGCCGTCGAGAAAGCTGAAGTTGGAATGGCAGTGCAGCTCGGCGTAGGGCACCCGGACGGCCTCCCCGCCGTCGTCGGTACCGCGCCCGGACAGGTCGTCCGGGCGCTGGTAGCCCTCACGGTGCCGGCTCCAGGCGGGGCTGTCCCCGTGGTCGCCGGGCACGCCGTCCAGCCGCCTCGCGAGGTCCTTCCAGGGGACGGGCGGGTTGTTCCAGCCCATCTAGCGGCTCCGGTTCCCGGGATCGTCGTTGTCGTTGTTCCGGTTGTCGTTGTTCCCGTTGTCGTTGTTCCGGTTGTCGCGGTTCCAATTCGACGGATGGTTGCGACGGCAGCGTTCGCGGGCCGCCTCGAGCTCTTGACGGCGGCTTCGCTCGATGGCGTCGTCGAGTTCTCGCCACGGCCTCTGCTCGTCGAGCGGACGCCGGCGGCTCGGCGGCTCGGCCTGGTCGTCGGGATCGCGCAGCGGCCAACGCGGCTCCTCGGGCTCGGCCACGCGGTCGCCGATCTCCGCTCGCTCCGCCGCTTTCCGACGGTGCCAGTTGGCCGGGTGGTTCCAGCGGCTCCGCTCCTCGGCCGCGGTCCGGCTCTCCTGATCGGTTCGCTCTTCGGTCTCCCCCAGGTCCTCCGGATCGCGAGGCAGCGCCAGGCCACCTCGGTCTTCGGCTGTCGTGCGGCGTGCCGGTTCCCGCGGCTGCCCCGAGTCACCTCCGTCCGCGGGCACGGTCCGGTCCCCGGCCTTGCCCCGGCGGCGGTTCTCGTCGGACAGCCGGGGTGCCGGGATCTCCACGTCGTCGGATTCCCCGCGGGGCCGCGGCGCCCCCGGGGTGGCGCGTAGCCAGTCGCGCAGCAGGCGTGCGTAGTCCTCGTCCATGCTCAGTCGTACACTCCCTCAACCGTCCACAAAGGATTCTCGGTGCCCGCGCAGTGCACCAGCACCGCTTCGGGTGGCTCGTCCGGACCGTCGCTCGCGAGGAGCAGCTGGAGCCGGGCACGCTGCGGCCCCGGCTGCCGCCGGTTGCCCGCGAGCGGCCACGGGCCGGCCCAGCCCACGACGTCTCGCTGCGCGCCACCGGTGACGCTCAGCCGGCGCGGGGCCGCCGTGACCCACTCGCGGGCGGTGATCCCGACGGCCCGGCCTTCGGCGTCGAAGACCTGGGCGGGGACCGGCCGGTCGAGGACCGTCGCCGGGGAAGGCGCGGGGAGGCGTCCCGGCCAGGTGGCCTCCGCCGGCGTCGTCCGCTCGCGCGGGTCGCCCCAGGGCACGAGCCGGATCCGGGCCACCGGGTCGCGGCCGCCGTCGAGCAGCGGGGTGAGCACGCCTTCGGGCCCGAGCAGGCCCTGGACCCGCACGAACGCCCGCGCCGCGCGTTCGTTGTCCTCCTCCAGGCCGCCTTCGCCGCCCAGTTCGAGCTGCAGCGACCGCCCTTCGACGGTCTCCTCCGGTTCCAGCCGCAGCCGCACCACGCCGGACCTCGGACGGTGCCCGGGCGCGGCCCGCAGCCAGCCCTCGAACTGCCAGCGCACACGATCGGCGACCCCCGCGGGTGTCAGCGGTTCCGCGCAGCGCCACACCCGGCCGAGCTGTTCGCCGTCTTCGGTGACGGCGTGGATGCCGAGCCGGGTGCAGGCCAGGCCGTGGCCCGCCAGCCCGGCGCAGAACCGCGTCGCGAGGCCTTTGGCGAGGAACGCCGCGACGTCCACGCGCTCGATGACGGGGTCGAACTCCTCGGTGAGCGTCAGTTCCGGCGGTGGACGCCGCCGCAGCGGCGGACGTTCCGAGCGCCCCCGCGCCAGCCGGTGCGCGAGCAGCCCGTCGGCACCGAAGCGGTTGACGACGTCGCGCTCGGGCAGGGCCGCGAAGGCGCCGAGCGTCCGCAACCCGAGCCGTCGCAACAGGTTCACGAGCTCCGCGCGGTCGGCGTCCGGCTGGTCGAGCTCGGTGACGGGCAGCGGAGCGAGGAACTCGGCGACCTGCCCGGGCTCGACGAACTCACTTCGCCGAGCGGCGAGCGTCGCGGCGAAGAGCCCTTCGGCCACGCCGACCTGACACTCGACCCCCGCGGCGGCGGACACCTCGTCGACAAGCCGTTCGACGAGCGCGTGTTCACCCCCGAAGTACCCCGCGGCCCCGGCAACCGGCACGGCGACGAGCCCGGGCCGCACCACCTCCACCCCGACCACCAGCGCCTCGACCGCCCGCGCGACGGCCTCGAACAGCCGAGCGTCACGCCCGTCATCGGCCCCGAAGACGGCCAGGTCCGGACACCGCGACTGCGCCTCCCGCCGCCGCATCCCCCGCCGCACCCCATCCCGCCGCGCGACGGCGTTACAGGCGACAACCCGGTTGGCATTGAAGACGGCAGCGGCCCGGGTAACGGCAACCCCACCAACAGCCGCCGCGGCGACAGCGGGCCAGTCCGGGCACCAGAGGACGAGCATCCGGGTGGGGAGAGCGGAGGAGCCGCGTTGGCTGGGGACGGTCATGTGCCCTCCCGCAGCGGGCCGTCGATGTCGCCGCTCGTGACGCTGCCCCGGCCGTGCCGGTCTCGACAGAGCCTCGGCGCGCGGACGAGCCCGCCCGCCACGTGGTTGGCAGGTCGACACGGGTGATTGAGGAGTCGACTCGCGTGATTGAAGGGTCGACACACGTGCCCGCCGGGGCAAGACGCGGAGGTGGACGGCCGCCTCACGCATGCCAACGGCCGGCTCGCGTACCCGCAAGGTCGGCTCGCGTACCTGAAGGGTCGGCTCGCGTACCTGGAGGGTCGGATTGCGGAGTTGACGGGTTGGCTTGCGAGGTTGGGTGGGTGGTGCTTGGCGGGGACGGCCAGGCGAGCGTCCATTGTGGACTGGGTCATGCGGTCTCCTCGCGCAGCGGGGAGACCGGGGCGAGACGGGGTGCGGCGGCAGCGCGGAGCGAGCCAGTGGGGGTGGGGAGGTGGACGTGCGCCGAGACCGGGCGGGCCGCCGCGCCGCGGCCGCGGGAACGGATCAGCGCACGGCGTTCGCGGAGGTGGCCGTAGCCGTCCTCGAGGCCTGACCAGGCGTCCAGGCGGCACGACAGCTCGACGTCCGCGGCCGGCCAGGCACCGAACGCCAGCAGGACCGCGCCGCGGTGGCGGGCCCGCGCCGACAGCCGCCGCGCCACGGACGGCTGGATCGTCGACGTCGAGGCGACCACCAGGTCGACGCCGTCGAGCAGGGCCGCCACCACCGCCGGCAGTTCCGCGCCCGGACGCGGGACCAGCGCCAGCCGGGCGAGGTCCACGCCGTACTCGGCCGCCGCCGCGAGGCCCAGTGACGGCAGGCCGACCACCGCCGCCCACGACCCGGCGGCGGTGGCTTCGGCCAGCAGGGCGAGGAGCAGTGAACTCGCCCCGTGGACCGCCACGGTGGTTCCGCGCCGGAGGCCGGCGTCGGGCAGCAACCCGGCCAGCGCCGGGACGACCGGGAGCACCCCTCCCGTCGCCCCCGCCTGGCCGGCCTGGGCCGCGACCCGGCTCGCCGTGCTGACCCCGGGCAGGGCCGCCAGCCGGGCCACCGGCGGCTCCACCACAGCGGTCACCGCACGCACCTCCCCACCAACGGACCAGCGACGACGGCCGCGCCTCTCCCAAAACACGACCGGCGGCACTGGCACGCCGCGGGGAAGGCGGCGGATCCATTACCATCATCGAACACCTGTTCGATGCATTCAGTCAACCGCGAACGGCCGACCCTGTCAAGTCACCCACAAGTGGGGTACGACGACGGGAACACCAGCCGCCCGCGGCGACCCGGTCGAGCAGGTCGTCCAGGGCCGTGAACACCTGCCGAACCGGCTCGCCACCGATCGCCACAAGCTGCTCGGTCACCCCCGTTGCCGCAGTTCAGAGCCGCCCTGTTCGGGGGCGGCCATGCACGACACCGGCAGGATCCGGCACCCGGAGGAACTGTCGGCCAGGCTCGGCGCACGAGGGTGGCCGGCTACGAACCGCTCCCGCGCAAGGCGTCGAAGAGGCACTGGCCCGATTCGCGCGGACGCACCAGGACCTGCCGGTCAGGGTGACGGCGAAGCCGTGCACCGCCCGCGGGGTGCGCGGCCGGTCGCGCGGCGCGACCGGCGATTCCCACGGCGCCGGGAGCCGGGCCGACGACGTCGAACGGGCCGGAAGTCACCCCGCCGCCGTAATGAAGTTGCCCGCGGCCGGGCCGCGTCATAGACAGACCGCCGTGGACATCATCGAAGCCCGGTCCGACGACGGCCCCGAACTGCTGGTCCTGCAGCGCTGCTGCTGGGTCCAGGAGGCGATCCTCAACGACACCCTCGACATCCCCGCGCTGCACGAGACCCTCGAAGACCTGCGGGACTGGACGAAGAAGTGGTCGGTGTGGACGCTGCGGGACGGCCACCGCCTGGTCGGCGCGGTCCGCGCCCGGCTCGACGGCGGCCGCTGGGAGCTCGGCCGGCTGATGGTCGCGCCCGACCTCGCCGGCCGCGGGCTGGGCCGGCGGCTGCTCGAGCACGCCGAGGCGCAGGCGCCCGCGCACGTGCGCACGTTCGTCCTGTTCACCGGGGCCCGCAGCGCCCGGAACATCCGGATGTACGAGCGGGCCGGCTACCGGCTCACCGACGCCCCGGGCGCGCCGGGCCACATCCGGGGTGCCGTCCATCTCGAAAAGAACGTCCCAGAGAACGGCCCAGAGAACGGCACGGAGGACGGCACGGAGAACGGCACGGAGGACGGCACGGAGAACGTCACAGAGCGCGAAAAGCCCGGTCCACCCGTCTGACGCTGCGGGGTCGGCTAGATTCCCCGGTGACTTCCGGGGGTGGCGATGGCGAAGAGACCGATCCTGTGGGCGGCCGGGGTGCTGGTCGTGGCGGGCGTGGTGCTGGCCGTCGTGCTCGCGTCCGGCGGCAGCGGCCTGCCCGGCGCGAAGGCCGCGGCTCCCGGGCCGACGACCATCGGCCCGGAGTGGCGCTCGTTCCGCGCCGACGTCACCGGCATCCGTCCCGGTCCCGACCCGTTCAGCCTGTTCGTCCAGGTCGCGCTGCCCGGCCCGGACCCCGGCTGTGTCCGGGAGCCGCGGATCGAGCAGGTCACCGAGGCCAAGACCGACATCCGCGCGGACGTCGTCTACTCGACGCGGCCCGCGGCGGGCGGCTGCGAGGACAAGGTGCCCGCCGAGCTGCGGCTGGCCACGACCGGGCCGATCGCGGACCGGACGGTGATCTTCAACGCCGACAACGGCAACGCCTGGCACAAGCTCGGCGCCGGCTGGGGCCACTGCGCCCCGCAGGGCACCTGCGCCCCACCGGCCGACCACTGCGACCCCGCCTGGATCGGCGCGGCGGTGTCCGCGACGGGCGCCGAGAGCAGCGGCGCCACCCGCGCCTGCGACTCGAACTGGCTGGTCCTCGACCTGCTGACGCACCAGACCGACCCGCCGTCCCGCACGGCCTTCCGCTGGAGCGACGCCGGCTGGACGGCGTTCGCGCAGGCGAAGTCCGCGGGCTGCGCGGAGATCCGGGCGGCCGACCCGAAGTTCCCGGCAGCGCTGTGCAAGGCGCTGCCGGCACCCTCGTGAGCCGCTCCTAGCGCGGCAGTTTCTTGACGACCTCGGCGCCGACGGTCTTCACCGCGTCGTCGGCTTCCTGCTGGGGAATCGGCGAGTTCGAGAAGAACCCCTTGTCCCAGCCGGACACCTCGACCGTGAAGACGCTCGTCCCCTTGAGCACGTGCAGTTCGGCGCCGCTGAACGCGCTCTGGGTGATCAGGCGGACCAGCGCCGCTTTGTCACCGAGGCCGCGCACCTCGATCGGCGGCACCTCCGGCTTGGTCGGCATGAAGTTGTTCTTCGCCTGCTGCTGCGCGCCTTCGCCGGAGTACTCGACGACCCGGATGTTCAGCGTGGCGTCACGGACGTTCTCGTCCGGCCCCGGCTTGAAGCCGCAACCGATCTGCTTCAGGCCCGGCACGGCCGCGGCGGCGCCGGGGTTGCCGCTGACGAAGCTCGGGAAGCCGGCTTTTTCCAGTGCCGGCGCGGGGATCTGGCACTCGGTGGGCACCGGCGACGACACCGGGTCCGCGCCGGTGCTCGCGTAGTAGTCGCCCGCGAAGATGCCGAGCGGGATGCCGGCGCCGAGCAGCACGACGACACCGCCGACGATGCCGAGGATCAGCCCGGTCTTCCTTTTCTTGGGCGGCGGCACCGGACCGCCGTACCCGGGCGGCGGATATCCCTGCTGCGGCGGATAACCGGGCTGCTGGGGGTAACCCGGCTGCGGTGGGTACCCGGGCTGCTGCTGATGACCCGGGTACCCCTGCTGACCTCGACCGTACTGCGGTGGTTGCTGCATCGAGCCCTCCCTCTCGAAGCGCGCGGGTCAGTGCGCGAAGTGCCGCGTCCCCGTCAGGTACATCGTGACGCCCGCCTTCTCCGCGGCCGCGATCACCTCGGGGTCGCGGACCGAACCGCCGGGCTGCACGATAGCGCGGACGCCCGCCTCGACCAGCACTTCCAGGCCGTCCGGGAACGGGAAGAACGCGTCCGACGCGCCTACCGAGCCCTTGGCGCGATCACCCGCGCGCGAGACGGCCAGCCGCGACGAGTCGACCCGGTTGACCTGGCCCATGCCGACGCCGACGGTCGCGCCGTCGGCGGCCAGCAGGATCGCGTTCGACTTCACCGCGCGCAGCGAGCGCCACGCGAACTCGAGGTCGCGCAGGGTCTGCTCGTCGGCCGCGGTGCCGGTGGCCAGCGTCCACGACGCCGGGTCGTCGCCCGGCGCGTCGATCGCGTCGACGGTCTGCACCAGCACGCCGCCGGAGATCGGGCGGAACTCGATCGGCGACGGCCGGTCGATCGCCGGCAGCTTGAGCAGCCGGATGTTCTTCTTGCGCTGCAGGATCTCCAGCGCCTCGGCGTCGAAGTCCGGCGCGAGCACGACCTCGGTGAAGACGTCGGCGATCTGCTCGGCCGCCTCGCGGCTGACCGGCCGGTTCGTCGCGATGACACCGCCGTACGCCGAAACCGGGTCGCAGGCGTGCGCCTTGCGATGCGCCTCGGCGATGTCGGTACCGACCGCGATGCCGCACGGGTTGGCGTGCTTGATGATCGCGACGGCGGGCTCGGCGAAGTCGAACGCGGCGCGCCGGGCGGCGTCGGTGTCGACGAAGTTGTTGTAGGACATGGCCTTGCCGTGCAACTGCTCGGCGTGCGCCAGGCCCGGGGCCTGGCTCTTGTACAGCGCGGCCTTCTGGTGCGGGTTCTCGCCGTAGCGCAGGACGTCGGCGCGCTCCCAGGTGGCGCCGGTGAAGTCCGGGAAGCCGGAGTCGACACTGTCCTCATCGGGGGCGTAGACGTTGGCGAACCACGACGCGACGGCCGTGTCGTAGGCCGCCGTGTGCGCGTACGCCTGGGCCGCGAGCCGCTTGCGGTCGGCGAAGTCGAACCCGCCGTCGGCGACGCGCTCGAGCACCCAGCCGTAGCGGGCGGGGTCGACGACGACCGCGACGCTGCCGTGGTTCTTCGCCGCCGCGCGGACCATCGCCGGGCCGCCGATGTCGATGTTCTCGACGCAGTCCTCGGGGCTCGCGCCGGACGCGACGGTCTGGGTGAACGGGTACAGGTTGACGACCAGCAGGTCGAACGCCGCGATCCCGAGCGTGCTCAGCTGCTCGACGTGGCCGGGGTTGCCCTGGTCGGCGAGCAGCCCGGCGTGCACGTTCGGGTGCAGCGTCTTGACGCGGCCGTCCAGCGACTCCGGGAACCCGGTGACCTGCTCGACCGGCGTGACCGGGACACCCGCGTCGGCGATGGCCTTCGCCGTGCCGCCGGTGGACACGATCTCGACGCCGGCCGCGTGCAGGCCGGCCGCGAGGTCCAGGAGGCCGGCCTTGTCCGAGACGCCGATCAGCGCCCGGCGGACCGGACGCCGTCCCAGGTCAGTGCTCACGAAATGTCACCTTTCGTCCGTCCACGGTGCAGCCACCGCGGCCGAGTCGCTCGATCGTTTCCACCAGCAGCCTGCGTTCGACGGCCTTGATCCGTTCGTGCAGGACGTCTTCGTCGTCGTCGTTGTCCACGACGACCGCCTCCTGGGCGATGATCGGCCCGGTGTCGACGCCGGCGTCCGCGAAGTGCACGGTCGAGCCGGTGACCTTCACGCCGGCGGCGAGCGCGTCGCGGACCGCGTGCATCCCGGGGAACGACGGCAGCAGCGCCGGGTGTGTGTTGAGCACCGTGAACCGGCCGAGGAACTCCTCGCCGAGGATCTTCATGAACCCGGCCGAGACGACCAGGTCGGGCTGGTAGGCCGCGACGGCCTCGGCCAGCGCCTTGTCCCAGGCGGCGCGGTCGGGGTGGTCGGCGACGCGGACGGTGAACGCCGGGATGCTCAGGCGTTCCGCGCGGGTCAGGGCCTCGATGCCGGTGCGGTCGGCGCCGACGGCGACGACCTTGGCCGGGAAACCCGACCGGCCGGTGGCGTCCAGCAGCGCCTGCAGGAGGGTGCCGGAGCCCGACGCGAGCACGACGAGCTTCACCGGAGTGGGCAGCTCCAACCGTTGAGACAGAGCAGGCTCCTTGCCGCCGAGCGGTGCGCAGCCAGGGCGCACGGCGCTTCACCAGGTCGTCTCAACCCTAACGGTCGGCCTCGCCCGGCTCGACGTCGCCGCAGGTCTCGGTGCCTCCGGTCACAGCCTCGTCGTGCTCGGCGGCACTTTCCCGGGAAAGCGACGGGTCCTCGGAGGCGTCACTTTCACGTGAAAGCGCCGCTTCGTCCAAGCCGAGTTCGGCGTCCGCCTCGGCTTCGAACTCGGCGTCTTCCTCGTCCGGACCTTCTTCGTCCTCTTCGGACTCTTCGACGTCTTCGAAGTCTTCGAGCGCTTCGGCTGCTTCGTCGGCGTCGACGTCTTCGGCGTCCTCGAACGCTTCGTTGTCTTCGAGGGCTTCCGGCGGCGCGGGCGGCTCGTGCTCGCCCGCGAAGAACGCCGTGAAGGCGCCCGGGATGACGATCCAGCAGAACGCGACCACCGAGGCGACCCCGACCGGCACATTCACCGGGTCGAACGGGCCGTCGCCGAGCCGGCCGCCGGACAACGTGCCCAGCAGGACGCAGCCGAGCGCGACCACCGCGCCGGCGACCGCGACCGTGCGGATGCGCTGGGCCGGATCGGCGTCGACCTTGCGCAGCGACCAGCCGACCAGCACCCCGGTCGCGGCCGGCAGCACCAGCAGAGCCGGCCACCAGGCACTCGCGTGCTCGGGCAGCCCGCCGAGGATCGGGACGCCGGGGACGGTGCCGCCGCGGTAGCCGAACATCCCGACGTTCAGAGGGCCGATCGAAAACCCGGGGCCGGTGACGAACGAGAGCGACGCCGTCACGGCGTTGGGCAGGTACAGCGCGGAAAGCAGGAAGAGCCCGAAGCTGTTGCCGAGGCCTGGCTCGTACATGTCGGCCACGGTCGACCAGGACGCCGCGGTCGCGACGGTGAAGACCGCGGCCCCGCAGGCCAGCAGCAGCGCGAGGCCCAGCGCGCCGGCCCGGATCCCGCGCAGCGCCATCGGGTCGAGGCGCTCGGCGACGAAGTCCGGCAGCCCGCAGGACGCGGCGATGCCCACGGCCGAGGCCGCGGCGGCGAGCAGCCCGGGCACGGCGCAGGCGACCAGCGGGTTCGCCGTCACCGGCGAGCCCTGCGCGCAGAGCGCGATGACGAGCCCGAACACCGCGTGCGCGCCGGTGATCGTGACGAACACCGGCAGCGCCTCACGCGGCGAGCGGCAGCCCAGCCGCTGGGCGGCGCCGGACGCCGTCCGCGCGGCCAGCGCGACCGCGCCGAGGGTCGGCAGCAGCGGCAGCAGGCCGAGCGGGTGCCCGCCGATGCCGAGGCGCACCTGGTGCGCGGCGAGCCAGCCGGGCGCGGCGGCCAGCAGCACGCCGAAGCCGGAGAAGACGGTGCGCTCGGCGGTGAGCGTGACCAGGGTCAGCACGGTGGCGACGACGGCGTAGCCGGTGACCAGCGGGCCGAGCGCGGCCGCGAGCAACACCCGCACCCGCGCCGCACCGGTGGGTACTACGTCGGCTTCGAAGTCGCTCACCGGCTCTTCGCGGGGGTCGCGGGTGAGCAGGTCCATGATCCGCACCCTGACATCCGGGCTGGTCCGGACGGGTGAGCCACGCCGCCTCCGGCCTGCGTGGCGAAACTAACCCACCCGGTCGGGTAACCCCCGGGTGCAAAACACCCGCTGTGACACGGAGCGTCACAGCGGGTGTTTTCGAGCGGTTCGCGTCAGCTCGACTTGCCAAATCCCCCCGGCGGTGTGCCCGGGTTGTCCGACGGCGGCTGCTGGAAGAACTGGCCCTGCATCGGGGCGTACGTCGTGGCCTGCGGCGGCGGTGTGGTGGACGGCGGGTTCGGCGAGCCGTACTGGCCCGGCTGCGGGAACGGCGCCGACGGCTCACCCGTCGAAGAGACCGGGCCCGGCTGCTGCTGGCCGTACTGGGGCCCGCCCTGCGGTCCGCCCTGGCCGAACTGCTGCTGCCCGCCCGGCTGGCCGTACTGGCCGCCGTAGGACGGCGCGGCGGGCTTCGGCGCCGGCGGCTTGACGACGTCGTACTCGATGAGCAGCGCGCCGACCGCGCCGAGCATCTGCAGGATCGCCAGGATCAGCACGACGATGACGAGGCCCGGCGTGTTCTGCAGCGAGACCAGCGTGTCCAGGACCTCGAGGGTGCCGAGAACGCTGAACAACGCGGCGAACGGCAGGGTCCGCGGCCCCCTCGGCAGGGCGTGCATCCCGGCGAGCAGGCCGCCGGCCAGCAGGAACGTCGTGCCGAGCCCGAGGTCGGCGTTGTCGGAGAAGCCCAGGAAGTACTGGACGAGGCCGAGGACCGCGACGACGAGCGCGAGCAGCAGCGGCAGGTTCTGCGGGAGGCCGGAGAGGCCCGACGCCGCCTGGTGCGAGTGCGGCGGCTGGTGTTGCTGCTGCTGGAAGCCGCCGGGAGGCGGGGGTCCGGGGGGCTGCTGGCCGCCACCCTGCTGGGGGTAGCCAGGCCCACCGCTGGGGAAGGTCATCGGGATGCACTCCTGTCGGTTCGACCGGCACTCCGGGGCACGAGGGCGCCCGGGAAAGACGAGGCGGCTTGTGTGCGCAGAACGCTAGCGCACTCGCAGGCCACCAGCCCATCAGACGCGTGAATACCTCGGGAGGTTTCGTCCGGAAACCAGGAAAGGCCGGACACCCGGAGGGTGCCCGGCCTCACCAGGAGTTACTCCTCGGAATCAGCCGAGGTTGTTGTACAGCTCACGCGCCAGGACGGCGGTCTCGCTCGGGGTCTTCCCGACCTTGACGCCGGCGGCCTCGAGGGCCTCCTTCTTGGCGGCGGCCGTGCCGGAGGAACCGGAGACGATGGCGCCCGCGTGGCCCATCGTCTTGCCCTCGGGCGCGGTGAAGCCCGCGACGTAACCGACGACCGGCTTCGTCACGTGGTCCTTGATGTAGGCCGCGGCGCGCTCTTCGGCGTCGCCACCGATCTCGCCGATCATCACGATGACCTTGGTGTCGGGGTCCGCCTCGAACGCCTCGAGGGCGTCGATGTGCGTGGTGCCGATGATCGGGTCACCGCCGATGCCGACCGCGGTGGAGAAGCCGATGTCCCGCAGCTCGTACATCATCTGGTAGGTCAGCGTGCCGGACTTCGACACGAGGCCGATCTGGCCCGGGCCGGAGATGTCGGCCGGGATGATGCCGGCGTTCGACTTGCCGGGGCTGATCACGCCGGGGCAGTTCGGCCCGATGATCCGGGTCGTGCCGCCCTTCGCGACCGCGTGCGCCCAGAAGTAGGCCGAGTCGTGCACCGGGATGCCCTCGGTGATGACGACGGCCAGCGGGATCTCGGCGTCGATCGCCTCGAGGACCGCGTCCTTGGCGAACTTCGGCGGCACGAAGATGACCGACACGTCGGCGCCGGTCTCCTTGATGGCCTCTTCGACCGTGCCGAAGACCTTGAGGTCCTTGCCCTCGATGGTGACGGTCTGGCCGGCCTTGCGGGCGTTGACGCCACCCACGATGTTCGTGCCGGACTTCAGCATCTTGGTCGCGTGCTTCATGCCCTCGGAGCCGGTGAGCCCCTGCACGATGACCTTGCTGTTCTCGTTCAGGAAGATCGACATCTCACGCACCTGCCGCGGCGAGCTCGGCAGCCTTGTCGGCCGCGTTGTCCATTGTGTCCACCACGGTGACCAGCGGGTGGTTCGCGTCGGCCAGGATCTTGCGACCCTCGACGACGTTGTTGCCGTCCAGCCGGACGACCAGCGGCTTGCTGGCCTCGTCGCCCAGGATCTTCAGGGCCTCGACGATGCCGGTCGCCACCGCGTCGCAGGCGGTGATGCCGCCGAAGACGTTGACGAAGACGCTCTTCACGTCGGTGTCGTTGAGGATGACGTCCAGCCCGGCCGCCATGACCTCGGCCGACGCGCCGCCGCCGATGTCGAGGAAGTTCGCCGGCTTCACGCCGCCGTGCTTCTCGCCCGCGTACGCCACGACGTCCAAAGTGGACATGACGAGGCCCGCGCCGTTGCCGATGATGCCGACCTGACCGTCGAGCTTGACGTAGTTCAGGTTCTTGGCCTTGGCCTTGGCCTCGAGCGGGTTCTCCGCGTCCTTGTCGACCAGGGCCTCGTGGCCCGGCTGACGGAAGTCCGCGTTCTCGTCGAGGGTGACCTTGCCGTCGAGGGCGATGATCTTGTCCTGCGGGTCCCGGACCAGCGGGTTGACCTCGACCAGCGTGGCGTCCTCGGAGACGAAGGTCTCCCAGAGCTTCACGACGACGTCGGCCGCCTCGTCGATGATGTCGGCCGGGAAGTTGCCGGCCTTCAGGATCTCGAGCGCCTTCGCCTTGTCGACACCGGTGATCGAGTCGACCGGGATCTTGGCGAGCGCCTCGGGGCGCTCGACCGCGAGCTGCTCGATCTCCATGCCGCCCTCGGAGGACGCCATCGCCAGGAAGGTCCGGTTGGACCGGTCCAGCAGGAAGGAGAAGTAGTACTCGGACGAGATGTCCGAGGCTTCGGCCACGAGCACGCGACGCGTGATGTGGCCCTTGATGTCGAGGCCGAGAATGGCTTCCGCCTTCTCCTTCGCCTCGTCCGGCGTCTGGGCCAGCTTGACGCCGCCCGCCTTCCCGCGGCCGCCGACCTTCACCTGCGCCTTGACGACGACCTGGTTACCGATCTGCTCCGCGGCGGCCTTGGCTTCTTCGGGGGTGCTAGCCACCGAGCCCGGCAGAACCGGTACTCCGTGGGCGGCGAAGAGATCCCTCGCCTGGTACTCGTAGAGGTCCACTACTCCAGTCTCCTGACGACACGCCACTGTGGTGGTCCGCACTACCGGACCGCGCTGTCGGACCAGTCGAGGTTAGCGACCTGCGTGAACGGCGGGGACTCCGCACCTGGTGAAGTCGGTCACCGTACGCGGTCAGACGGTGTTCCCGAGGTGTGAGACCGCCCACCGCGCAACCATTCCACGGCTTCTTCGGGGGTTTCGAAGACGCCGTTCGCCGGGTCCGCCGTCTCCCCGAGGCAGAAGACGCGAACATCTTTCAGGCCCGTCCGCAGCTCGCCGCCGAGCACGCCCACGGCGTCCGGGTCCTCCTGCTCGGCGATGCGGAGGACCTGCTCGGCCGTGTCCAGGGGCCCGGCGTGGACGACCTCCATGCCGTCGTCACGCAGCACGCGGCCCAGCGCGACGGCGCGCGGGTCGGGCCCGCCGAGCTCGACGAGGAGCACCCGCGGCATCGCCCGGCTCACGCCTCCCGCCGGCCACCGGCGGCCGACATGGCCGCCGCGATCAACAGCGCGACGGCCGCGGCGAGCGCGACCCAGAACCCGGTCGCCGGGCTCGCGCCCCCGAGCGAACCGCCGACGAGCGGCAGCTCCGTGGCGTGGAGCAGGACGAGCAGCGCGGCCCCGGCCAGCAGTGCGGACGCCGGTTTCGGCCGCGACCGCAGGGCGAGAACGGCCGCGCCGACGACCACCGCGGCCGCCGTCAGCAGCCCCCACGAAGGCGTGTCGAAGTCCGACCAGAGCCCGGGCGCGACGTAACCGGGCACGCTGAAGACGGGCAGCCCGAACGCCGCGACGGCCAGCACGGCCCCGGCCACGACCGGCGTGAGGACACCGCCGTCGGCCTGGCCGGCGTCACCGGCGTCCTCCCGTTCGACGACCCCGGTCCCGACGGCGGCGAGCGCGGCCAGGACGGCGAGCACGAGCGCGGCGAACGTCCACGCGGCACCGGCCCCGAGGTCGTAGGTGAAGGCGGGCTTGGCGCCGGAAGCGCCGTTCAGGTCGGCCCCGCCGAACCCGGCGAGGTTGCCGGCCTGGGTGGCGGTGAGCGCGGTGTTCAGCACGGCGGTGCCGGCCAGGACGATCCCCGCCCAGGCGAGCCCGAGCACCGCCCGCGCGGCCGGTGCCGTCTTGGGTGTCAGCACGCCGAGGCTCAGGACCGCGACCACGATCGCGGCGGTGAGCAGGAACCACCGGGCCGGGCTTTCGGCGGCCGCGCTGACCGGCGTCGCGGCGGCCGGGTTCAGCGCGGTCACGGCCACCTGCGGCGCGAGGGTGCCGATCACCGCGGCGAGCGCGGTGGCCAGGCCGAGCAGGCCGGTCGTCAGCCGCCACCAGAAGAGGCCGGGCAGTTTCGCCCCGCCGGCCAGGTTCTCCGCGTCGTCCCGCGAGGTTTCGGTCAGCCGGGTACCCGCGAGCCCGGCGACGGCCGCCATCGCGACGAGGACCAGGACCGGCCCCCAGGTGACGTGCAGGTCGTCCCGGACGAGGCCGGCCACCACCGGCGGCCCGGCGACGCCGAACGCGGCGGCGGCGAGCCCGCCGAGGGCCCCACGGGCCACGCGTTCGGACGGAGCGGCAAGCGCCAGCACCCCGGCGAACGGCAGCGCGGCGGCGAGCAGGAGGTACCCGCCGAGAGCGGGCCACGGCCCTTCGAACGCGGAGCGGGCGAGCAGGAAACCGTTGTCCGACAACACCGGCGCGGTCAGCAGCCCGACGGAAGCGGTGACGGCGAGCAGCGGAACGAGCAGCCGCCACCGGCGCCGTTCGGGTTCTTCGTCCGGCGCCCGGACGGCCCGCCAGGCGAGCACCCCGGCGACGCCGGTGAGGACGTCACCGCCGACGAGCAGCCAGAACCCGGCCCCGACGGCCGAACCGCTCACGAACCGGTCGGGCAGGTAGAGCTCGGGCCGGATGGTGAGCGGCCCGTTGACGGCGAACTGCAGGTCGAGCACCAGCCGCCCGGGAGCGAGCGCGGCCAGCCCGACGACGATCCCGGCGGCCAGCCCGGGCTTCCGCCTCGTCGCGAGGGCGGCGGCGACGGGCCCGAGCGCGAAGACGGCCAGCCAGGGCCAGCTGGTGAACCCGGGCCCGGCGGCCGGCGAGACGGCCACGAAGGCCGCGGCGGTGAGAGCGACCGCACCGAGAGCGACCAGCACGAGCGCGACGGCGAGCTGCGGGGTGGGGCGGAGGTCGTCGGCCCAAGGATCGAGCGGAGGTTCGACGGGCGGCTCGGCCGGTTTGCCGGGTCTCTTGGTGGCGGGGGTTCGTGAGGCGGTGGCCACTGTGGATGTCGGCTTTGCTGCGGGCTTTCGCGGCTTCGCGGCTTCGCCGCTACGCGCGGTGGGCTCCGTCTGGGACCGCGTGGGTGCTGGGGGATCAGCGGAACTCGGCGCCGTTTCCCGGGCAGGATCGGTCGGCTCGTCGGATTCCCGTGTGGCAGCGAAACCCAGTGCGGGTGTCTCCGCGGAGTCCGGGGTCGACGAGGCGGAGTCCTGCTGCCCGGCCTGCCCGCGGCTGGCCGGCTGCGCGGAGCCGCTCGCGGCCGGCTGACCGAGCGCGGATGCGTCCGCAGAGTCCGGGGCCGGCGCGGCGGAGGCCTGCTGCGCGGATCCGCTCGTGGCCGAGAAACCGAGCGCGGATGCGTTCGCGGAACCCGGAGCCGACGCGGCGGAAGCCTGCTGCGCGGATCCGCTCGCGGCCGGCTGGCCGAGCGCGGATGCGTCCGCGGAGACCGGAGCCGACGCGGCGGAAGCCTGCTGCACCGCCTCTCGATGGCCGGGCTGCCGCGCGGATCCGCTCGCGGCCGGCTGGCCGAGCGCGGGTGTGTCCGCCGAGTCCGGTGCCGAGGCCTGCGCGGCGGAAGCCCGCTGCACGGCCTCTCCACGACCGGCCGGCTGCGCGGATCTGCTCGCGGCCGGTTGGCCGAGCGCGGATGCGTCCGCGGAGACCGGGCCCGACGCGGCGGAGTCCTGCTGCACGGCCGGCCGCGGGGATCCGCTCGCGGACGAGAAACCGAGTGCGGGTGTGTCCGCGGAGTCCGGCGCCGAGGCCTGCGCGGCAGGGAAACCCACCGTCGGAGGTTCCGGTGCAGGACTGGTCGCCGACGGCTTCGGGGGTGAGCCGGTGTCGGCCGTCCGGGGGTTCGGGCTCGCTTTGGGGCGCGTCCTGTTGGCCGTGGGACGGGGCGCCGCGGGGGCGGGGTCTTGCGGGGTGCCCGGGGAGGCGGGGGCGCTCCCGGCTGGGGGCTCTGAGCGTGGGGGCATTGCCCGCGAACCTAGCAAGTCCGGGCCGATCCGGACGGGCCGCCGGGGCTCCAGTCGTCGAGCGGCGTTGAACGCCGGTCCGCGAATCCTTATTCCGGCGTGCTCCGCCCGCCGGACGCCTCGGCGGCCTCCAACCAACCGGTGACCTTGTAAGCCAAGTCACACCGAACGCCGTAAACCCCCTCTAACTTTGCGTAATTACCACAGGTGAACGCAAGATCGACGCCACCCGATCGGCCGACGCACGGGGCAGATCTTGCCTACAGCGGTGCCCCTTCGTTACTGTCCCCCGGTCCCCATTACAGTCAGGTCACGAAGTAGGACACCGAGCAAACCACCCCCGAGGTTGGCTCACCGGGTTCCCCCGCCCGAGGTCCTAGGCCCGGCTCCCCGACGATGGAAGGCCCTGTCTTGGCTTCACACCGCTCCCCCGGCGGCCAAGCTCCTTCCCCGGCATTGAAGGACGCACTGGAAGGTGCGGTCGTTCGTGTCCGGGGTGCGCACCGCATCGCCCCGCCCTCCTCGGCCCTTCGCGGCCGTGTTGTGGTCGCGGCTGTCGCGGCCGGTGCGTTTGCAGCTGCCGCTGCGGGCTCGACCCTCAAGACAGTCACCGATTCGGACACTGCTGTCACGCCCCTGGCCAGCAGTCAGGACGCCAGCGCTTCGTTCACCGCGGGAGGTGCGGGCACCGGGGGCGCTCCGGAACTCCTGCCGACCGGCCACACCGTCGACGCGTCCGCCGAAGCCGCGAAGCTCGCCGACAGCGCCTCGATCACGCAGGCCCGCGAGCAGCGCGAAGCCGACGCCGCGAAGAAGGCCGCCGAAGAAGCCTCCCGCCCCAAGACCTGCCTGCCCGCGCACGGCACCTTCACCTCGGGCTTCGGTGCCCGGTGGGGCACGAGCCACCTCGGCATCGACATCGCCAACTCGATCGGCACCCCGATCTACGCCGCCTCCGACGGCACTGTGATCGACGCCGGCCCGGCCAGCGGCTTCGGCCTCTGGGTGCGTGTCCAGCTCGACGACGGCACGATCCAGGTCTACGGCCACATGAACAGCTTCTCCGTCAAGGAGGGCCAGAAGGTCAAGTGCGGTCAGCAGATCGCCGAGATCGGCAACCGCGGCCAGAGCACCGGCCCTCACCTGCACTTCGAGGTCTGGCAGGACGGCACGAAGAAGATCGACCCCCGGCCCTGGCTGGCCGCGCGCGGCATCGTCGTCTGAACCGCCTGATCTGTTCGCATCACACCTGACGGCCGCGCGAGAGCTGCCCAGCAGCCGCGCGGCCGAGGTGCCAGCTCGTTCGGACGCCGACGACCGTGTGCGCCTACCCGCCGCGGATGTCGTCGCCGGTTCGTGGCGGAGCGCATCCAGCAGCGTCTGATCCGCCGGTGACGGCAGGCCACGGCTCGCACCTGGCGTGACCATCACCGGTGCACGGCGCAGGACGTTCGGTCGCACCGAATCCCCCGGTGACTGCAGGCCGAAATCTTCCTGCTCACGGCTCCGCGCATCCGGCAGCGCCTGACCCGCCGCAGAACGCCGGTCACACCCGACATCTCGCGCGGCCACCGCCGGTTCACGGCACAGAACATCCGTCACCAGCCACAGACCGCGATCGGCACCTTGCGCCGCCGCCGGCAGTTCGCAGCGGAGCAAGCCCGACAACGCCGGATCCGTCGCCGAGCGCAGGCCAAAGAGATCTTGCGCCGCCGATTCGCGAGGTAGTACGTCTGGCAGCGCTTGGTCTGCCGCCGACCGCAGGCCATGATCGGCACCCGCCGCCGACACTTCATGCGACAGCACATCCCCCAGCGCCTGACCTGCCGCAGACCACAGGCCACGACCGGAACCCGCCGCAGACCGTCCGTGCGACACCACCTGCGCTCGGGCCGGACGACACGGGACACGGTTGCCGACCGCAAGACTCTTCGCCCGCCTGACCGCCGAGCGCCAAAAACCCCGCAACGCCTCAGAACGCCGCCAGACGTCCACGGTGGTCCGGACCACCGCTCGCACCTCAACGCCCGCCCAGCGGCTTTTCAGCCCCTGGAACCACCTACCGGTGGCCGCCCGGTAACCGGCGGATGAAGTAGCCCACCGCGACCTGCCACACCGTGCACAGCTCCGCCGGTCTTCGCACCGGCAGCCAGCCCCACGCCACCTCCGCCCCTTCGGGCGGCTCGGTCTTCGCGGAGCGGACACGCGCGGCCCTCCGGGCCCTGGTCGTCCAGCGGCGTCCCCGGCCGCAGGTGACACAGTGCCCGTCCGCGCCCAGCTCGTGCTGCTTGAGCAGCGCTCGCCAGGCGGCGGCCAGCCGGCACGCCTCCGCTCCCGCACGCGAGGTGTTTCCCGAAGCCCCCGATGGCTCCCGACCCCGATCCGGAACCGTCGTCTCCAGGACTCCTCGCAAGTATTTTCGTACCCCCTCGGCCAGCAGACCAAACAGCACCGCGTCCACACCACGTTCCCCCTTCGTCGAACTCGTGTTCGATCACGGGGTCAGTTCTACCGGTGGGGTACGACGATTCCGGCGGCGATCGCGGGGATCGCCGCCGGAATCACTCGAACGGGTGGGGCGGCCCTGACCAGGGCCGTTGGACGGCTTAGAGCTTCACCATCGGGACGCTGCCGATCAGCATCAGCCGGACCTTGCCGGCCGCGCCGAAGTCGATCGTCGCTGTCGCGCGGGGGCCGACGCCGTCGCACGAAACCACCGTGCCCAGGCCGTACTTGTCGTGGCTGACGCGGTCGCCGACGTCCAGCTTCAGGGCCACCGTGTCCTTCCAGCCCTTGCCGAAGGAACTCACGCCAGGAGAGGACGAAGGCGCGGACGACGACCGGTTGCCCCACGTGGTCGCCGCTCGCGGTGTGCCGCGGGAACCGCTGCCGAACGAACCGAAACCGCGGTGGGACGGCTCCAGGCGCCGCCAGTCGACGAGGTCCGGCGGCAGCTCGTCCAGGAACCGCGACGCCGGGTTCATCGACGGCTGGCCCCACGCCGACCGCGTGATCGCGCGCGAGACGTACAACCGCTTGCGGGCGCGCGTGATCGCGACGTACGCGAGCCGCCGTTCCTCGGCCAGCTCCGTCGGGTCGCCCAATGCACGCATGTGCGGGAAAACGCCGTCTTCCCAGCCGGTGCAGAACACCACCGGGTACTCCAGGCCCTTCGCGGTGTGCACGGTCATCAGCGTGACCACACCCGCGCCGCCGTCGCCTTCTTCGCCGCCGTCGGGCGATGGCACCGAGTCGGCGTCCGCGACCAGCGAGACGCGCTCGAGGAACGCGGGCAGCGAACCCGGCGCCGGGACACCTTCGTCCACGATCAGCTCGGCGTTCTCGTCCGCGACGATCTCGGCGGTCAGCTCGGTGAACTCCCGCGCGACCGTGACGAGCTCGGTCAGGTTCTCCACCCGCGACGCGTCCTGCGGGTCTTCCGACTCCTCGAGCTCGACGCGGTAGCCGGTCTTGTCCATCACGGCTTCGAGCACGTCGTGCACCTCGGCGCCGTCCGCGATCATCGTGCCCAGTTCGTCGAGGATCGCGACGAACCCGCCGATCGCCTTGACCGAGCGCGGGTTCAGCAGCGGCACCTTGTCCTCGACGGCGTCCCGCAGCGCCTGCGCGAACGAGACCCGCTCGCGCTCGGCGTGCGTCGCCACGACGGCTTCGGCGCGGTCGCCGATGCCGCGCTTGGGCACGTTCAGCACGCGCCGCAGGCTGACCGTGTCCTCCGGGTTCGCCAGCACGCGCAGGTACGCGATCATGTCGCGGACTTCGCGGCGCTCGTAGAACCGCACGCCGCCGACCACCTTGTACGGCAGGCCGAGCCGGATGAAGATCTCTTCGAAGACCCGGGACTGGTTGTTGGTGCGGTAGAAGACGGCGACGTCGGAGTAGTCGGCTTCGCCCTTCTCCGCCAGCGCGTCGATCTCGTTCGCGACGAACGCGGCTTCGTCGTGGTCGTTGTCCGAGACGTAGCCGACGATCTTCTCGCCGTCGCCCGAATCGGTCCACAGCCGCTTCGCCCGGCGGTTCGGGTTCCGCTCGATGACGGCGTTGGCCGCGGACAGGATCGTCTGCGTGGAGCGGTAGTTCTGCTCCAGCAGGATGGTGTGCGCGTTCGGGAAGTCCCGTTCGAACTCTTCGATGTTCCGGATCGTCGCGCCGCGGAAGGCGTAGATCGACTGGTCCGCGTCACCGACGACGACCAGCTCGGCCGGGGGGACGCCCGACTCGTTCGGCGCGGTCCCGGCCAGCTCGCGCACGAGGGTGTACTGCGCGTGGTTCGTGTCCTGGTACTCGTCGACCAGCACGTGGCGGAACCGCCGCCGGTAGTACTCGGCGACGGCCGGGAACGCCTGCAGCAGCGAGACCGTGCGCATGATGAGGTCGTCGAAGTCGAAGGCGTTGGCCTGGTTCAGCCGCCGCTGGTACTCGACGTAGACCTCGGCGACGCGCCGTTCGAGGTCGTTGGCCGCGTTGGCCGCCGCCTCGTCCGGGTCGACGAGCTCGTTCTTCAGGTTCGAGATGTGGATGGCGAGCGTGCGCGCCGCGTAACGCTTCGGGTCGATGTCGAGGTCGCGCGCCACGAGCGTGATGAGCCGCTTGGTGTCGTCCGAGTCGTAGATGGAGAAGCTCGACGACATGTCCAGCGTCTTGGCTTCGCGGCGCAGGATCCGCACGCACATCGAGTGGAACGTGGAGACCCACATCGCGTTCGCGCGGCGCCCGACGAGCGCGGCGACACGCTCGCGCATCTCGGCGGCGGCCTTGTTGGTGAAGGTGATCGCCATGATCTCGCCCGGGTGCACGTGGCGTTGCCCGAGGAGGTAGGCGATCCGGCGGGTCAGCACCCGGGTCTTGCCCGACCCCGCACCCGCGACGACCAGCAGCGGGCCACCGGCGTGGGTGACGGCTTCGCGCTGGGCGGGGTTCAGGTCGTCGAGCAGATCGGCCTGCCCGCCGGAGGCGGGCTTGCGCGCGGGGGTCTCGGCGGGGAGATCGAAGAGGGTGTCCATCGCCTGTCCACGCTACCCCGGGCGGGCAGGACCCCGGCGGAAGCGGTGCTACTGCCGCGCGGTCGTGAGTGGTTAGGGCGGTTCTAACCGCCCTAACCACTCACGACTGCGTGCGGAACAGAGGTGGGCTACCGCGCCAGGCGTAGCGGGAGATGTCGCCTGGCGTCCGACGCGCCGGCGGCCCGCGGCGCGGAGCATCGGCTGCATGGAAGACATCCGCCCCGCCCGCATCCGGGCCGCCGACGCCGATCGCGAGCGCGTCGCCACCACCGTCCAGTCCGCCGGCGCCGAAGGCCGGCTCACCCTCGAAGAGGTCGAAGAGCGCCTCACCCACGTCTATTCCGCGCGCTTCACCGACGAACTGACCGCGCTCACCGCCGATCTGCCGCGGCCGGCGCCGCAGTGGCCCGGTTTTCCCCTTTCCCGGGCCGCGCTTCGCCGTCACCCGGCGTTGCGGCTGCACCTCGCCGTGGTGGTCGCCATCGCGGTGGTGGCGATCGTCCGGTGGGCCGTGCTGGGCGCCGGGTTCTTCTGGCCCGCGTTCCCGATGTTCTGGCTCGCGGCGAGTCTCTTCATTCATGCCGGGGTCCGCGCGGCCCGGGAACGCGCCCGGACGCCTGTGCCATACTGAGCGCATGCGGCACCACGCAGAGCGATTTTTTTACGGGACCCGGACTCCGGCTCCCGTGATCGCGTAGTGCCCGAACCCGCCATCACGCCAGCCCCGGAGTCCACGGACCCGGGGCTGTCGCCGTCCCTGGGGCCGGATCCGGGCTTCAAGGAAGAGGTCCCGATGAACGCACAAGCGACGAACGCCGACGGCCAGCCCGCCGAGCACACCCCCGCCGGTGACGACATCGCGTCGCTCCGGCAGGAGATCGACTGGCTCGACAAGGAGATCCTGCGGCTGGTGAAACGCCGGGTCGAGGTGTCCAAGACGATCGGGGCGGCGCGGATGGCCGCCGGCGGCACGCGCATCGTCTACAACCGCGAGATGGACGTCCTCGCGCGCTACCGCGAGCTGGGTCCCGAGGGCCGTCAGCTGGCCATGGCGCTGCTGAACCTGGGCCGCGGGCGGCTCGGCCGGTAACGGTTGGCCGAATTCGGGGTCTTCCCCGAGGCACCGGTGGCCCCGGTACGGGCAGACTGGGGCCATGGACTGGATCGTGAACCTCATCGCCGTCATCGTCGCTCTCGCGAGCGTGCTGGCCGCGCTGGGCCATGTGGGTTATCTGGCCCTGCTCAACAATGCGGCGGGTAAGCGTGCCGGCGGGGCTCCGGTCGCGCAGTACGTCCGCGGCCGCTGGGCGGTTGCCGGCGGTACCACTGCGGCGTCATTGTTCGCCTGGCTGCTCACGAGCGGGGGAACGACGCTCGACATCGTCGCCATTCTTCTCGCTGCGGGTAGCGGCGCGGTGGCCACGAAGGCGCTGCAGTCGACCCGGGATCGCTACCGCACCGGCGGCTGAATTCCCCTTGAGCTGCGGTGATCGCGCTGCGTGAAATTTCGTGGCGTCTGTTTCCCCCTTTCGGTCGCGCCCGACCGAGTGAAACCTCTGCAACTTGCAGGTTTGGGGGCGACTTTCTACGCCGGATGCTCCTAGGGTTGACGCCGTGAGGACCCTTGCGCCTGGGTCGGGCGACGCCCGGAAGGCGCGCGGGGGCACTGGCCCCGCGCGTCCATCTTCGCATGCGCGTGCATCTGCGCAGGATTCCGAACAGGATTCCGCTCGTGAGGGTGCTCCGTTCGGGTTGACCGGGGGCCGGACGGCGTCAGGACCGGACCGCCGGGTGGTCGAGCCTGCATGAGCAACGGCACGGAGTTCCACGGACGCGGCACCGCCCCCGCGCATCCCGGACGGCACCGCCAAGGCGTGACGGACGGCTGGACGCCGTCGGCGCCGCCGTACCGCCCCGTGCGGCACTGCGCCGAGGACACGGCGCCGATCGACGTGCCGCTGTCCGGGTCGCTCCCCCAGCCCGGCCGGCCGCTGCTGCCCCAGCCGCGCGACCGGCGGCCCGCCCCCTTCCCCGCCGCGCAGGGAAACCTGCCGCTGGACGACGCCCCCGACTTCGGCGAACCGGGCCGGGAAACGGGCCCGATCTCGATGCCCGACACCGAATCCCGCGCCGAGCAGGCCGCCCGGCGCACCCGGGTTTCGCTCGCCACCAACCCGAAGCCGCGCTGCCTGGAGTCCGACGAGGACGACGTCCGCATCTACGCGGCCCCGCCGATCGACGCCATCGACGGGCTCGGCGGGTTCACCATCGGTTCGGTGCCCGCGTCGGTGACTCCGCCGAAGACGTGGCGGAAGGCCGCGTGGTTCGCCACCGGCGCGTCCGGCGCCGTCGTCGTCGGCCTGCTGTTCGCCGGGTCCTTCATGGTCGGCAAGCCGCCGATGGACCAGGCCGTGCAGGGCGCGTGGCCCGGTTACCAGGGCGCACCGACGGTGGACGACCCGGTGAACGGCGGCGGCGACCGGCAGCAGCCGACCTCCCGGCCGGGCGGGTCCGCGCCCGGCCCCGACAGCACGCGGCAGCCGGACGACGCGACCGGGACGAGCAGCGGCGGGGGCGCCGGGCCGGTCGACGGCACGGTCCCGCCACCCCCGGCCGGCACTTCGGGATCTTCGGGGACGTCGGTCACCGACGAACCGGCCACGACGACCGGTCTGCCGCAGAAACCGCCGGTCACCGCGGCCGAGCGCGAGACCCCCGTGAAAGCGCCCTGGTGGTACTCCTTTCCGCCGGACGTCCAGACCTTGGGCGACAACTCGGAGAAGTTCTTCAACACGGTTACGACCGACCCCGGCACGGCGTCGTCGGTGACCACCGGAGACCTGCACGACCAGGGCCCGCACGCGCTCGCCGAGCGGTACGCCGGCATCGCGTACTTCGAGGTCAAGAAGGTCAGCATCGACCAGCAGCGCGGCGTCACCGTGAACACCGTCGAGATCACGCACGACGACGGGACCAAGACGATCGAGCAGCGCACGCTGACGTTCGGGGACGGCGACAAGATCACGAGTGACGGTCAGTAACCGATCTTGCACGTGCGGTTCGCCCGTTCCGATGCACGTGCGGTGCGCCCAGCGGTAATGCCTGGTCCGGGTGGGTGACATAAGCTGCCGCTCGTCGTATCGCGACGGCATTCCGGCGACAGAGCCTGGCGATTGCCGTCCGCACAGGGTTACCTGGCGACAGCGGCTCCGGACCCCGGCCACAAGTCGGCCATCCGGAGCAACGGACATCCGGCCGAACGGCCGAGTGCCCGTCCCCGGAACCCAGAGCGAGGACTTTCGTGCTTGATCGGCAGCGCACTCGGCGTGAGGCACCCAACGCCGTCCGCGTCGAGGACGTGATCCCGGCCGAGATTCTCGACGGCGTCGGTGACGCCGATCGTGACTATCTCGAGCAGGTCTTCCGCGATCCGCAGAAGTTCCTGCCGCCGCGCCCGGAACCGGACCGTGCCACCGAGCAGGCCGACGACCAGGGTGAACCCGAGAGCCGAGTCGCCCGCCGGGCCAAGCTGGCCGGGCTCCTCGCCGCCGGCGCGCTCGTCGCCGCGGCCGTGGTCGCCGCACCCATGCTGACCAGCGCGCACCGCGCCGCCACTCCGGCCGACACGGCCACGCCCGCCGACTTCACCGGCGCCGCGGAACTCGGCGGCCTCGCCGTCCCGCAGCGCCAGGCCGGTGGCGGCGCGCCGGAGCAGTCCGGCCCGACCACCCCGCAGGGCACGCACTCCGGCGGCGCGCCCTCGGCCCAGGAGTCGACCTCCGGTGGCAGCCCGCAGCCGCAGGCGGCCCCGAAGGCGGACACCGCGGTGCCCGACGCGGCGGCCGACCCGCGCAGCGCGAGCCGGAAGATCCAGGCCGTCAAGGACTTCTACGCCGCGATCGCCAAGAACTCGGACGGCGCGCTGGCCCTGCTGAGCCCCACGCTGGCCGACGGCGCCGCCGGTGAGCTCGTCCGCACCTGGAGCGCCATGGACGCCATCGACGTCCAGGAAGCCGACACGCAGATCAAGCCGGACGGCTCGATCGTCGCGGTCGCCACGCTCCACCGCCCGGACGGCGCGCTGGTCCGCGTGACCCAGCTGTTCCGGGTCGCCGACACGGGTGGATTGATCACCGAAGCCGAGCTCGTTTCCGCCCAGTACATGTAGCCCAGTGCGATCATCCCTTCACCCGTGGTTCAAGTGCCTGTACCGGATTCGTGTGCGCAGAGTGAGCGCCTAGCCTTGTCACGCGTCGGTCTCGGAAAAGCCGGCACACAGCCCACGACATGTGCATACGCTCCAGCGAAGCGGCGTGCGCCTGGCCGCGTCACCGGGAACCCGTCCTCACGCCCTGGTGAACTCGGAGCCCAAAGGGAGGTCGCGTGAGCGACGAGGGTCGCCTGGTCGCCGGTCGGTACCGCATCGACGGCCGGATCGGCACGGGCGCGATGGGGGCCGTCTGGCAGGCGCACGACGAAGTCCTGGGCCGCACCGTGGCCATCAAGCAGCTGCTGCTCCATTCCCACCTGGACGAGCACGACGCCGAAGACGCCCGGCAGCGCACCATGCGCGAGGGCCGGATCGCGGCCCGGCTGCACCACCCGAACGCCATCTCCGTGTTCGACGTCGTCACCGACGACAACGGCCAGCCGTGCCTGATCATGGAGTACCTCAACTCCACCAGCCTGGCCGCCGTGCTGCAGGAACGCCGCACGCTGCCGCCGACCGAGGTGGCGCGCATCGGCGCCCAGGTCGCCGCGGCGCTGCGCGAGGCGCACGCGGTCGGCATCGTGCACCGCGACATCAAGCCGGGCAACATCCTGCTCGGCGGCAACGGCGTCGTGAAGATCACCGACTTCGGCATCTCCCGCGCCAAGGACGACGTCACGGTCACCAAGACCGGGATGATCGCCGGCACGCCCGCGTACCTGGCCCCCGAGGTCGCCATCGGCGGTGATCCCGGTCCGGAGTCCGACGTGTTCTCCCTCGGGTCCACGCTCTACGCCGCGTGCGAAGGCCAGCCGCCGTTCGGCCTGTCCGAGAACACGCTGAGCCTGCTGCACGCAGTCGCCGCAGGGCAGATCAACCCGCCGCGCCAGTCCGGGCCGCTGGCCAGCGTCCTGGCCGTGCTGCTGCACCCGGACATCGAGCACCGGCCGACCGCCGAGGAGTGCGAAGAGCTGCTCGCCGCCGTCGCGCGCGGCGAACTGCCGCTCGGCGGGCCGGCGGAGGAGACCATGCTGGCCCCCGCGGCCGGCGTGCTCGGCGCGGCCGCACTCGCCGACCCCGGCGCGACCCAGATGTTCGACGAGATCCCCGCGGGCCACTCGGGCACGCTGCTGGGCGGCGGCGCGGCGCCGACGCAGGCCGTGCCGTTCTACGACGAGGACGACTACGCCGAGGGCACGGGCTACCCCGAGGACGACTACGACCGCGGGTACACGCGCTACCCGGAGGACGATCACCCGTACGAGGCCGGAGGCGTGCCTCCCGGCCTCGCCGCGACCCGTGCGGTGCCGGTGCCCCCGCACGGCCAGCAGGACCCGTACGCGGACGACCAGTACGACGACTACGAAGACGAGCCGGCCCCGCTTCCCCCGCCGCGGCAGCGTCCGCAGGCGAGCCCGCCGCCGGACGACGACGAGAAGCCCGGGGCCTGGAAGCGCCCGGCGATCATCGGCGGCATCGTGGTCATCGGCCTGGTCGCGCTGGGTGTCTGGCTGCTGAGCCCGAACAACCCGCAGGCGCCGGCGACGCCGATCTCGAGCAACCGGCCGACGCCGGCCGCGACGTCGCAGTCGCTGCCGTCGACGACGGACGAGCTGCCGACCAGCACCGTCGACCTGCCGTCGAGCACGAACGAGCCGACCACGTCGGCGAAGCGGACGACGACACGGCAGACTCAGCCGGAGCAGACCACGACTCCGCGGACGACGGCTCCGAAGCCGACGACCTCCGAGCCGACGACTACTCCCCCGCCCGACTCGTCCATTACGCCGACTAGCACCACGCCGTGACCAGAGGTTTGTGTTGAGTTCTGAAGGCACCATCGTCGGCGGCCGGTTCCGGCTGGACCAGCCGATCGGCCGCGGCCGCGCCGGGATCGTCTGGCTGGCGTTCGACACGCGGCTGTTCCGCACCGTCGCGATGAAGCGGATGTACCTCCCGGTCGGCGCCGGCGACCGCGCCGAGCAGGCGCGCGCGGCCGCGATGCAGGAGGGCAAGGACGCGGCCCGGATCGAGCACGCGTCCGCGATCAAGGTGTTCGACGTGCTGCCCGAGGGCCAGGACGTCTGGCTGGTGATGGAGTACATCCCGTCGCGCAGCATGGCGACGTTCCTCGCCGAGCACGGCCGGCTCACCCCGGACCAGGCGGCGGCGCTGGGGATCCAGCTCGGCAACGCGCTCACCGCGATCCACGCGGCCGGGTTCGTGCACCGCACGCTCGAGCCGGGCACCGTGCTGCTCGCCGACGACGGCGGGGTGAAGCTCACCGACATCGGCATCAGCGGCGGCGGGCCGAGCCCGGCGTACGTGGCGCCCGAGGTGGCGCGCGGCCTGCCGCCGGCGCCGCCCGCGGACGTCTTCTCCCTCGGCGCGACGCTCTACACCTCGGTGGAGGGCGTGCCGCCGTTCGGCGAGGACGGGCAGTCTTCGGAGCGCCCGGCGCAGAACGCCGGCGTGCTCACAGCGGCGCTGCGCAAGATGCTGCGCTCGGACCCGACGACCCGGCCGACGATGGCCGACACGGTCCGCTCGCTGAGCGCGATCACCGAGGGCCGCGAGACGGCGTTCATCCCGCCGACCGCGCCCGGCATCCCGCCGCCACCACCCCCGCCGGCGCCGCCGTTCAACCCGGCGCACACGCCCGCGGCGCCGCCGTTGCCGCCGTCGGGACCGCAGTACCAGCAGCAGATCCCGCTCACCACGCCCGCACCCGGCTACTCCTCGGCGGAGGAGACGCAGCGGATGCAGCCGGTGCCGCCGTCGGAGCAGGCGACGCAGTTCGTGTCCGCGCCGGTTCCCCAGTCGCCGGCCCCGCAGCAGGCCGCGGCCGCGGACGACTGGAACCTGCCGGTGTCGAAGAAGACGCTGATCACCGTGGCCGCGATCCTCGCGGCCGTGCTGGTGGGCATCCTCGTCTCGGAACTGTTCTTCGTTTAAGCCACTTTCGCGGTCGCCGCGCGCATCGCTTCGAGCAGCGTGCGGACGGCCGGGTGGCCCCAGGCGCGTGACGCGACGGCGGCGTGGATCGCCCGGATCGGTTCCGGGTGGCGGATCTTGCGCACGACCACGCCGGGGTGCTGCGAGCCGAGCCCGAGCTCCGGGATCAGCCCGACGCCGATGCCGGCGGCCACGAACCCCTGCGCCGTCTGGTAGTCCTCGGACTCGACGACGACGTTCGGCGCGAAGCCGGCCTGCGCGCACGCGCCGAGCAGGATGTCGCGGCAGACGCCGGGCATGCCGTCGACACCGACCCACGGCTCCTCGGCGAACTCCGTCAGGTCGATGACGCGCTTGCGGGCCAGCGGGTGGGTCTTCGGCAGTACGGCCCGGTACGGGTCGTCGAGCAGGTGCACCAGCTCGACGCCCTTGCCGGGCGGGGTCTTGCGCGGGAAGACGGTGATCGCGACGTCGGCCTCGCCCGACTCGACGTCGGCCAGCGGGTCCAGGGGTTCGACGAGCTTGAGGTCGAGGCGCACGCCGGGGTGCTCGCGGCGGACCGCGGCGATGGCGGGCGGGACCAGGGACGCGCCCGCCGTCGCGAAGTAGCGGATGGTGATGCGGCCGATGCGGCCCTCCTTGAGCTCGGTCAGCGCGGCCTCCGCCTTCGCCAGCTCGGTGCTGAGCGTCTCGGCGTGCTCGGACAGCAGCGAGCCCGCCGGCGTCGGGCGGACGCCGCGCCCGACGCGTTCGAGCAGTTCGGTGCCCGCTTCGCGTTCGAGCGCGGAGAGCTGCTGGCTGATCGCGGACGGCGTGTAGCCCAGGTTGCGGGCCGCGGCGGTGATCGACCCGCTGGTGATCACGGCGCGGAGGACCTGCATGCGGCGGACGTCGAGCATGGCCCGATCGTACAGCTCGGCTTAAGTGTTCCTGCAGTTATTTGCGCTTGTCCTTACGTCTCGCGGGCGCGAAGCTGGCGATGATCGTTGAAGGAGGACTGGGGTGGGCGAGACGAAGACCCTGCTCAGGATCGCCGCGCTGGCGCTGATGTGGGGCTCGAGTTTCTTCTGGATCAAGCTGGGGCTGGGGATGTTCTCGCCGGTGCAGCTGGTCCTGGCGCGGCTCGTGCTGGGCGCGGCGATGCTCCTGCTGCTGTGCAAGCTGCAGCGGGCCCGGCTGCCGCGCGACCGGCGGACGTGGGGGCACCTGACCGTCGCGGCGTTCTTCCACAACGCGCTGCCGTTCCTGCTCTTCGCGATCGGCGAAACGACGGTCGACTCCGGGATCACCGGCGTGCTGAATTCGACGACGCCGCTGTGGGTGCTGCTCGCGGCGCCGATGATGGGGACGTCGTCGCGGATGACCGGGACGCGCTTGGCCGGGCTGCTCGTCGGCCTCGGCGGGATCCTGCTGATCTTCGCGCCGTGGCAGGCGTCGGGCCTGCTGAGCTGGGGTGCCCTGGCCTGCCTCGCCGCGGCGGCGAGCTACGGCTTCGCGTTCGTCTACGAGGGCAAGTACCTGTCGGGGACTTCGGTGTCGCCGTACGCGCTCTCGGCCGGGCAGATGCTGCTGGCGAGCGGGTTCCTGCTGCTGGCGCTGCCGGCGGGCGGGTTCACGCCGGTGCACTTCGGGGTGGGGCCGCTGCTCGCGATGCTGGTGCTCGGCATCGGTTCGACGGGCATCGCGTTCGCGCTGAACTACCAGCTGCTGGCGAGCGAAGGCGCGGTGGCGGCTTCGGTCGTCGGGTATCTGCTGCCGGTGGTGTCCGTGTTGCTCGGCGCGGTGTTCCTGGGCGAGCAGCTGAACATGCGGGTCATCGCGGGGATGCTGGTCGTGCTCGGCGGGGTCGCGTTGACCCGCCTTCAGAAGCCGGAGCGAGGGGTCCTGGAGGAGCCCGGTGACCAGGCGGATGGGCTTGGTGACGACACCACCGGCCGCGCGTCCAGGCCTCTCGCTCCTCTGGCGGACAGAGGCTCCCCCGGAGTGCCGTCACGAACGGCCCGTTCGCGCCGCCGAAAACGCATCTTTCCTAGGGAAAGTGACGCCTTGGGGGCCGGAACGCGCATCTTTCCTGGTGAAAGTGGCGGTTGAGGGGATTGCGGTCAGACCAGGCGGCGGTCGGAGGCCCAGCGGGACAGCTCGTAGCGGTTCGACAGCTGGGTCTTCCGCAGCACGCTCGACACGTGCGTCTCGACCGTCTTCACCGAGATGAACAGCTCCGACGCGATCTCCTTGTACGCGTACCCGCGGGCCAGCAGCCGCAGGACGTCGCGCTCCCGGGGCGTCAGCAGGTCCAGCTCGGGGTCGTTGATCGGGGCCGAACCCGGACGGTCGGCGAAGGCGTCCAGGACGAAGCCCGCCAGCCGCGGCGAGAACACCGCGTCGCCGTCCGAGACGCGGACCACCGCGCGGACCAGTTCCTTCGACGAGATCGTCTTCGTCACGTAGCCGCGGGCGCCGGCGCGGATGACCGCGATGACGTCCTCCGCGGCGTCCGACACCGAGAGCGCCAGGAACACGGTGTCCGGCAGCTCCGGGCGGACGCGGCGCAGCACCTCGGCGCCGCCGCCGTCGGGCATATGGACGTCCAGCAGCACCACCTGGGGCTTCGTCCGGGCGATCCCGGCCACCGCTTCGGCGACCGAACCGGCTTCGCCGACCACGCGGACTTCGTCCGTGATCGAGTCGAGCTCGGTGCGGACGCCCGCGCGGAACAACGCGTGGTCGTCGACGAGGAACACCTTGACCGGTTCCCGCTGGCTATCCGTCACGACTCTCCCTCAGTGGCCCTGGGTCCCGAGCATAGCCGCCTCACGCCGCCCCCTTGCCCGCTTTCACCGGCATGGCGAGCTGCACTTCGGTGCCCTCGCCCGGCGCGGTCCGCAGCTTGCACGTGCCGCCGTGGCGGGTCATCCGGCCGCGGATCGAGTCGGCGAGGCCGTGGCGGTCGCCCGGGACGACGTCCGGGTCGAAGCCCTTGCCGCGATCGCGGACGAACACGGTGACCGACGTCGGCTCGACCTCGGCGTAAACGCTGACCTCTTCGACCCCGGCGTGCTTGGCGGCGTTGACGATCGCCTCGCGCGCGGCCTGGACCAGCGCGACCAGCGCCTCGTCCAGCTCGGCGTCGCCGACCACGACCTGGCCGACGGAGATCGCGAAGGTGTCTTCGACCTCGCCGCACGCCGTCGCGAGCGCTTCGGACAGCTGTCCCGAAGTCTGGGTCTCTTCACCTTCGGCGGTCTTCTCGACGGGCTTGCCGTAACCGTTCGGGCCGTAGAGCCAGCCGCGTAGTTCGCGTTCCTGGCTGCGGGCGAGGCGCGCGACCTCGCGCGGCTGCTCGCTCTGCTTCTGGATCAGCGCCAGCGTCTGCAGCACGGAGTCGTGCAGGTGGGCGGCGATCTCGGCGCGTTCGTCGGTGCGGATGCGGGCCTTGCGCTCGTCGGACAGGTCGCGGACCAGGCGCAGCCAGAACGGCACGGTCAGCACGGCGACGCCGATCAGCGTCGCGATCACCGCGATCAGCGCGAACTGGACCTGGTCGAGACTGCCGCTGCGAAGCACGACGACGCCGATGCCGGTGATCACCAGCGCGACGCCGGCGACGATCCGGATGGCCGCCGACCAGCCACCGCCCCCGAGGAAGGCGCCGGCGACGCTGTCCTTCGCGCCGGTGCGCCAGCGGCGGCGCTGCGACTCGTCGGCCTCCCGCCAGACGACCGCCGCACCGATCATGGCGACGGCGAGCGGCACGGCGACCCAGCCGCTGATGAACCCGGTGAGCGTGCCGCTGGCGACGGCGAGGCCGACACCCAGCGCGATCAGCCCGAAAGCCTGCTGACGCTCTTTCGACGTCGGCGTCGTCGCGGCTTCTTCGGACTGCTGCTGGACGAACACCCAGAGCAGGCCATACGCGAGCAAGCCGGCGCCGTTGAGGGCGGCCAGCAGCGCGAACCCCGTCCGCACCCAGACGACGGGCACGCCGAGGTGGTCGGCTAGACCACCGGCGACGCCGGCGATCGCCCGCCCGGACCGGCGCCGGAACATCTTCGGCGAGGGCGGGACGGTGACGGCCTGCGTCACCGTCTCGGGGACGACGACCTGGTCGTGGGACTCCTGCACGCCGTCCATGGTCACACGCGCGGACGTGGGGGTGCATCGGGGAAACCCCCTGATCCGGTGGATCGGCACCCTTCCGGCCGCGCCGGAAGGGCCAACACGGCGGAAGGAGTGGCCGGCGCGAGCCGGTCGGCGTGTTGGCCGGGGCGGGTGGGTGGCGGCCTCGGGGGACCCTCTCCGGGGAGAATCAGGGTCCTTCCCGGATGTCTCCGGGACCGCCGTCGCGCATGCTTTGGCCTATGAGTGGTGCGAGTGAGACACGGGCACCGAAGCCGAGTCCGTTGAACGGCTTCGAGGAGACCGTCAAGGACTTCTGGGGCAGCCGGCCGCGGCGGCCGCACGGGGGGCGGAAGGTCGCGGGGGTCGCCGCGGCGATCGGGAACCGGTACGGGATCGATCCCGTCGTGGTGCGGGTCGCCCTGGTGGTCGCGACGATCTTCGGTGGCTTCGGGGTGACCTTCTACCTGCTGGGGTGGCTGTTCCTGCCCGGCGAGAGCGACGACGTCTCGGGCTTCGAAGGCCTGATCGGGCGGGGGCGCTCGTCGGTGTCGCCCGCGTTCGCGGTCGTGCTGTCGATCCTGACCGTCGTCAGCGTCGGCGGGAGCTTCAGCGGCTCGTGGTTCGACGGCGGCGGCCTCATCAGCTTCGCGCTGCTCGGCATCGCGCTCTACCTGCTGCACCGCAGCCGGGGCCACGAAAACCGGCCGGCGCCGGTCACGCCGCGGTCGCCGGCCGCGGCCTTCACCGGGAACGGAGCCTTCACCATGACCGACACCGCGACCGCCGAAGCGCAGTCGCCGTCCCAGCGGGGCTGGGACCCCCTCGCCGCCGACCCGGCCGGCTGGGACCTGCCCGACGCACCGTCCTATCAGGAACCGCCGCCGCCCGTGCCGCCCAAGGCATACCGGGCGCCGGAACCCCGTCGCCGCTCGAACTCGAAGGTGGGTTCGGCGACGTTCGGCCTGGCCGTCGTGACCGCCGGTGGCGGCGTGCTCGCGAACCTCAACGGCGTGCCCTGGTTCTCCGCGCAGCACATCATCGGGCTGGTGCTCGGGGTGGTCGGGATCGGCCTGGTCACCGGCGCGTTCGTCCGCGGCGGGCGGGGCCTGATCGGGCTCGCGGTGCCGCTGGCGATCGTCGGGATGATCCTGACGACGGCGCCGTTCCAGAACTTCGACTTCCGCGGCGGTGCCGGCGACCTCACCGTGACGCCGGTCGTGGCGAGCGACGTCAAGCCGCTCTACCAGCACGCGGCGGGCGACATCGACCTCGACCTGACCAAGCTGCCCGTCGGCTCACCGATCACCACGAACGTGGTCAACGGCGCCGGCAACTCGACGATCACCGTGCCGGACACCGCGGACGTCACTTTCGACTGCCGTACCGGCGCCGGTACGACGGAGTGCTTCAACCGGTCGACGGACGGCATCAGCCAGGACTCGCTGACCGGGACGGACTACGGCACCGACGGCGTCGGCGGCCAGAAGATCACCCTGCACGTGTCGAACACGGTAGGCGACGTGGAGGTGCGCCGTGGCTGACCAGAACCCTTACGCCTACGACAATCCGGCCGAGGCGGCGCCCGCGCGGCGCGGCGTGGACTTCTTCACCCTGATCGTCGGGGTCGCGACGCTGCTGATCTCGGCGTACGTCCTCTCGGACGGCGCGACCTGGCTGCCGCACTTCGACTTCCGCTGGGTGATCGCGGGCGGCGCGGTGTTCGTGGGGCTGCTGCTCCTCGGCGCGTCGTTCGGCGGCAAACGCCGGCGCTGAACCGAAAACGCCACTCACTCTCGAGGCCCCGGATCCCACGCCGGGGCCTCGAGTCCGTCTAGAGGCTTACTCCCACTCGATCGTGCCCGGCGGCTTGGACGTCACGTCCAGGACCACCCGGTTGACCTCCGCGACCTCGTTGGTGATGCGGGTCGAGATCCGCTCCAGGACCTCGTACGGCAGGCGCGTCCAGTCCGCGGTCATCGCGTCCTCCGACGACACCGGGCGCAGGACGATCGGGTGGCCGTACGTGCGGCCGTCACCCTGGACGCCGACGCTGCGGACGTCCGCCAGCAACACGACCGGGCACTGCCAGATGCTGCGGTCCAGCCCGGCCGCCGTCAGCTCCTCGCGGGCGATCAGGTCGGCCGCGCGCAGGGTTTCGAGGCGCTCGGCGTCGACCGCGCCGATGATGCGGATGCCCAGGCCGGGGCCGGGGAACGGCTGGCGCTGCACGATCGTCTCCGGCAGGCCCAGCTCGGTGCCGACCTTGCGGACCTCGTCCTTGAACAGCAGCCGCAGCGGCTCGACCAGCTCGAACTGCAGGTCGTCCGGCAGGCCGCCGACGTTGTGGTGGCTCTTGATGTTGGCCGTGCCCTCGCCGCCGCCGGATTCGACGACGTCCGGGTAGAGCGTGCCCTGGACCAGGAAGCGGTAGTCGCCCTCGGCCTTGAGGTCGCGCTCGGCCTGCTCGAAGACGCGGATGAACTCGCGGCCGATGATCTTGCGCTTCTGCTCCGGGTCGGTGACGCCGGCGAGGGCGTCCAGGAACCGGTCGCGGGCGTCGACGGTGACCAGGTTGACGCCGGTGGCGGCGACGAAGTCCTGCTCGACCTGGGTGCGCTCCCCCGCTCGCAGCAGGCCGTGGTCGACGAACACGCAGGTCAGCCGGTCGCCGATGGCGCGCTGCACCAGCGCGGCCGCGACGGCGGAGTCGACCCCGCCGGACAGGCCGCAGATCGCCCGGCCGTCGCCGACCTGCTCGGTGATCCGCTGGACCTGCTCCTCGACGATCGACGACGTCGTCCACTGCGGCTTGATACCGGCGATGTCGTGCAGGAAGCGGCGCAGCACCTCCTGGCCGTGCGGCGAGTGCGCGACCTCGGGGTGGTACTGGACGCCGGCGAAGCGGCGCTCGACGTCTTCGAACCCGGCGACCACGGCGCCGTCGGAGGAGGCCGTGACGACCGAGCCCTCCGGGGCTTTGGTGACGCTGTCGTTGTGGCTCATCCAGGCGGGCTGGGTCGCGGGCAGGCCGGCGTGCAGGACACCGCCGTCGCCGGTGACGCGGACCTCGGTGCGGCCGAACTCGCGGACGCCGGTCGGCTCGACGACGCCGCCGAGCGCGCTGGCGAGCAGCTGGTGGCCGTAGCAGATGCCGAAGATCGGCACGCCCGCTTCGGTGAGCTTCGGGTCCATGCTCGGGGCGCCTTCGGCGTACACGCTCGAAGGGCCGCCGGAGAGGATGATCGCCGAGGGGTTCTTCGCGAGGAGCTCGTCGACGGACGCGTTGTGCGGCACGACCTCCGAGTAGATCTGCGCCTCCCGGACGCGCCGGGCGATCAGCTGCGCGTACTGCGCCCCGAAGTCCACGACGAGAACCGGACCGGTGGGACTGGGCACCTGGGAACCTCCTGGCGACGGTGGGATTCCCCTCCATCGTCCCAGGTGGGCCGGGTCACCCGGGCCCCGCCCCCATCCTCGAACGAGGACAGCCGCTGTCCGCGAGAGACCCTACGGTCGTCGCATGGCTGTGAACTGGACCAAGGAACTGACCGACCAGCTCGACTTCCACTGGACCGTGCTGGTGCGCCCGAAACTGGCCGGGCTGACCGACGACGAATACCTGTGGGAGCCGGCCGCGGGCTGCTGGACGGTCCGCCCGCGCAAGTCCGACGACGAGCCCGGCACCGGCCCGTTCACCATCGACTTCGCGTTCCCGGAACCGACGCCGCCGCCGGTCACGACGATCGCGTGGCGGCTCAGCCACGTCCTGGTCGGCGTGCTGGGGATGCGGACGGCGTCGCACTTCGGCGGCCCGCCGATGACCTACGACGACTACCCGTACCCGGGCACGGCCGCCGACGCGCTGGCCCTGCTGGACGACTACTACGCCCGGTGGGTCGAAGGCGTGAAGTCACTCGACGACGACGGTCTCGCACGGGCGTGCGGCCCGGCGGAAGGCCCGTACGCGAAGTACCCGATGGCGACGCTGGTGCTGCACATCCACCGCGAGATGATCCACCACTGCGCCGAAATCCTGCTGCTGCGCGACCTCTACCGCACCCGGTGACCGGAGATCCTTGTAACGCCGAGTCACCGCCGGTCCGACTCAACGGGTAGGGAAGGCGGCTCCGACCGGGGCCCGCCGCCACCGAGGGGGACCCGCGCATGCTCTACCGACTCCGCCCGCCCGGTCACCTGACCTGGTGTGACGTGCCCGGGTACGCGATCTGCCGCGCCGACGACCAGCCGCCGCCCGACTGGGAACGGCTGTCGTGGGTGCCCGCAGAAACGCGTGCGTTCAGCAACGACCTGCTGCGGATCGCCGTGCGCTACGGCGTGCGTTCGGGGCTCGGAATCGTCGTCGACGCACGGCACACCGTGGACCTGGGCCGCGCCGACGAGCTGCGCTGCGACCTGATCGCGGCCGCCCACGCCCGGACGGGCGCGCGGGTGGCCGTCGAGGGCGACGTCCGGGCCTGGGAACGGACCGAGGCGGCGGCTCGCGTGGCCGAGCAGGATCTCGCGGAGCTGCTCGCGGTGCCGGTGCAGGCGCACCTCGTCGAGCACTGGCACCGGCTCGGCGGCCACCTCACCCGCCCTTGACGCCACTTTCGCCGTGAAAGTGATCCGGTGTTACGACCTCCGGATGTGTGGCAAGAGTGGGTGATGGGAGCAGCAGGAAGCCGAGCACCATGCCCAGCAGGCAGGGCACGCCGTGGTTGTCGTGGACGACCGTGTCGACCACGGCCAGCACCGGCGCCGCGAACGCCAGCACCCGGAACTGCACCGGCAGGACCACGCCGTAGCGGCGCGACGCCACGATGACCAGCACGGCCAGCGCGCCGAGCAGGCCGGCGACGCACATCGAGTTGCCCGCGCCGACCGGGTTGAGCCAGACGTAGCTCAGGAACTGCCCGGACAACCCGCAGCCGAAGTACAGCACCAGCCAGCGCCACCGGCCGAACACGCGCTCGGCGAGCGTGCCGAACACCGCCAGCCAGACCAGGTTCGAGACCAGGCCGAACGCCCAGCCGTCCTGGAAGAACATGCCCGTGAGCAGGCGGTACCACTCGCCGGCGTCGATCCGGGCCGCGTCCCGCACGACGTGGTCGTACAGCGGCGGGTGCACCAGCTGCGCGATCCCGCACGCCAGCGTCACCAGGAAGACGATGCCGGTCAGCACCGGCAGGCGCGGGCCGGTGGCGAGGGCCCCGAAAGTGGTGCGGGGTGCGGGGTGTGTGCTCATGGCCGAAAATCTAGGCGCGACGACGCTGTCACACCCCCGACGTTTGTCACGGTGAAAGGACTTGCATGCGAGCGACAGTCATCTACGGCGCCGGCGACGTGCGGGTGGAAACCGTCCCCGACCCGAAGCTGGTCGAGCCGACGGACGTCATCCTGCGGGTCGTGCGGTCCTGCATCTGCGGCAGCGACCTCTGGCCGTACGCCGGCATGAAGCCGAGTGAGCACGGCCGCCGGATCGGGCACGAGTTCCTCGGGATCGTCGAGGAGACCGGCGCCGACGTCACGACCGTCGCGAAGGGCGACCTCGCCGTCGCACCGTTCGTCTGGTCCGACAACACCTGCGAGTTCTGCCGCGAAGGCCTCCAGACGTCCTGCCTGCACGGCGGCGGCTGGGGCTCGAAGGGCGTCGACGGCGGCCAGGGCGAGGCCGTGCGCGTGCCGCAGGCCGACGGCACCCTGGTCAAGCTCCCGCACACCGAGGACGAGGCGCTGCTCGCGTCGATGCTCACGCTGTCGGACGTCTTCTCCACCGGCCACCACGCCGCGGTGAAGGCCCGCGTGACCGAGGGCCGGAACGTCACCGTCATCGGTGACGGCGCGGTCGGTCTCTCCGCCGTCCTCGCGGCGAAGCGGCTCGGCGCCGACCGGATCGTCCTGATGGGACGCCACCGGGCCCGCACCGACCTCGGCCGCGAGTTCGGTGCGACCGACGTCGTCGCCGAGCGCGGCGACGAAGGCATCGAGAAGGTCCGCGAGCTGACCGGCGGCCGCGGGACGCACGCCGTGCTCGAGTGCGTCGGCACGAAGGGCGCGTTCGAGATGGGCATCGGGGTCGTGCGGGCGGGTGGCGCCGTCAGCCGCGTCGGCCTGCCGCAGTACGACGAGGGCCCGATCGGTGTGGGCGTGTTCCGGCGCAACGTCACCGTCACCGGCGGCGTCGCGCCGGCCCGGCACTACATCCCCGAGCTACTGCCCGACGTCCTCGACGGCAAGTACCAGCCCGGCAAGGTCTTCGACCGGACCATCGACGTCGAAGGCGTGCCGGACGGCTACCGCGCCATGGCCGACCGCGAGGCGCTGAAGGTGCTCATCAAGCCGTGACCCGTCCGGGTGGGGGTCCCACGCCGGACTCCCCACCCGGATTACGTTGGTACGCATGGACATGATCACCCCCGAGCCGCGCCCCGCCTGGATCGCCGGACGCCCCGAGCAGGGCGCCACCACCCTCGTGGTGCACCACCCGTACGACGGCAGCGAGGTCGCCACGGTCGCGGTGCCCGGGCCGGACCAGGTCGAACGCGCGGTCGCCGCCGCCGTGTCCGTCGCCAAAGAGCTTCGCCGCACGCCCGCGCACCTCCGGGCCGGCGCGCTCGAGCACGTCTCCCGCATGCTCGCCGTCCGCGCCGACGAGATCGCCGAAGTGATCACGGCGGAGAACGGCAAGCCGCTCAAGTGGGCCGAGGCCGAGGTCAAGCGCGCCGTGTCGGTGTTCCGGATCGCCGCCGAGGAGGCCCGCCGGTTCACCGGCGAGGTCCAGCGCCTCGACACGGATCCCGCGGGCGAATCGCGGCTGGCCCTGACCCGCCGCGTCCCGCGCGGGCCGGTGCTCGGCATCGCGCCGTTCAACTTCCCGCTCAACCTGGTGGCGCACAAGGTCGCGCCGTCGCTCGCGATCGGCGCGCCGATCATCGTCAAGCCGGCGCCGCGGACGCCGCTGGCCGCGCTGATCCTGGGTGAAATCCTGGCCGAGACAGACCTGCCCGAAGGCGCGTTTTCGGTGCTGCCGCTGGGAAACGAGGAGACGCAGGCGCTCGTCGCCGACCCGCGGCTGCCGGTCGTGTCGTTCACCGGCTCCGGTCCGGTCGGCTGGTCGCTGAAGGACGCGGCGCCGCGTAAGCACGTCGTGCTCGAGCTCGGCGGCAACGCGGCGGCCGTCGTGCTGCGCGACTGGCCCGATCCCGAAGGCGCCGCGCACCGCATCGCCACCTTCGGCAACTACCAGGCCGGCCAGTCCTGCATCGCCGTGCAGCGCGTGATCGTGGACGCCGCGATCGCCGGCGAGTTCGTGCCGGCGCTGCTGGAAGCCGTGCAGTCGCAGCAGACCGGCGATCCCTATGACCGCAACGTCGACGTCGGCCCGGTCGTCGACGAGGCGGCCGCCGAGCGGATCGTCGCGTGGGTCGACGAAGCCGTCGCGGCGGGCGCGAAGCTGCTCACCGGCGGCACGCGGGAGGGTGCGACGGTCGCGCCCACGCTGCTCACCGACGTCCCGGTCGACACGAAGGCGTGGGCCGAGGAGATCTTCGGCCCGGTGCTCGCGGTGTCCGTTGTGGACGGTGTGGACGAGGCCTTCCGGTCGGTCAACGAATCCGCGTACGGGCTGCAGGCCGGCGTCTTCACCACCGACGTCCAGCTGGCCTTCCACGCGTCGGCGGAGATGGAGGTCGGCGGCGTGATCATCGGCGACGTGCCGTCGTACCGCGCCGACCAGATGCCCTACGGCGGGGTCAAGGGCTCCGGCGTCGGCCGCGAAGGCGTGCTGGCCGCGATGCACGACCTCACCGAGGAGCGCGTCACGGTCTTCACCGGCATCGACCTCTGACTCAGATCTGGACGCTCTGCCCGAACCGGAAGACGTTGAAGGGGTCGTACTTCTTCGCGACGTCCTGCAGGCGCGTGGCGTTGTCGCCGTAGTAGGCGGTCTTCCAGTCGGGCAGAGCCGGGTCGATGTAGTTGACGTAACCGCCGCCCGCGCCGGCCGCGGCGAGCCCGGTGACGACCTCGGCCACGGACTGGCTCACCTTGGTCTGGTTCTTCGCCGTCGCCTGCGCGTAGACCTGCACGCTGGCCAGCGCGTCGCGGTGCCAGAACGCGGTGGCGGTCTTCGCCGGCTCGCCGACCTTGCCGCCGAGGCCGTCGATGAGCAGGTCGGTGCCGGCGCGGCCGTCGGCGAGCGCGACGATCTTCGCCGCGTCGACCGGGGCCGTGATGATCCGCGACGACCCGAGGAACGACTGGCGGGCCGAGCTGCCCTCGAAGTACTTCATGGCGCCGAGGTAGTCGAGGCTGCGGACGGTGCGCTGCGTCGGCTTCGCGCCGGCGTTGGTCGTGAGGTTGTTCAGCAGCGTGTTCAGCCCGGACGCGCCGCCGACGTAACAGCCGCCGACCCGGCACTGGACCGGCGAACCACCCGAAACGACCAGGTTCGCCCACAGCTCCGGCGGCATCGCGGGGAGCCACTGCTGCCACGCGTTGAGCACGTCGGCCGCCGAACCGGCCGGGAAGTGCAGCGAGAAGACGGTCAGGTTCGGCGCCGGGTCGGTGTCGAAGGTGAACTCGGTGACGACGCCGAAATTGCCGCCACCGCCACCGCGCAGCGCCCAGAACAGGTCCGGCTCGGACGTCGCGGACGCCGTCACGAGCTTGCCGTCGGCCGTGACGACCTGGGCGGAGCTCAGGTGGTCGCAGGTCAGGCCGTACTTGCGGGCGAGCACGCCGATGCCGCCGCCGAGGGTCAGCCCGGAGATCCCGACGGTCGGGCACGACCCGGCGGGCAGCGCGCGCCCGGCCGCGCCGAGCGCCGCGTAGACGTCCTTCAGCTTCGCGCCGGCGCCGATCACGGCTTTGCCGCCCTGGACGGTCACCTTGTTCATCGCGGACAGGTCGATGACCATCCCGCCGTCGGGCACGGAGTACCCGGCGTAGCTGTGCCCGCCGCTGCGCGCGGCGATGCTCACGCGGCCGGCGATGCCCTGGACGCACGCCTGCACGTCCTGGACCGTCGCCGCCTGGACCACGGCGACGGGGTTGCGGCCGTCGAAGAGCGGGTTGAACGCGCGCTTGGCGGCGGCGTAGGCGTCGTCGCCCGGCCGGAGCAGGCCACCGCTCAGCCGGGTGCGCAGGTCGTCCCAGTTCGGCGGGCCGGTCGGCGGCCTGCTGGTGGTCGGCGCGGACGGGGCCGCGGTGGTGGGCGAGGTCGAGCCGACGGGTACCGGGCTGCCCCCGGTCGTGCAGGCGGCGGCGACCGCGCCTACCGCCGAGACGCCCGCGATCCGGAGGAACGCCCTTCTGTCCAGGTCCACACGGGGGTAGACGTGCGACTGTCCGGCGGGTTGTCCCGGGTCGTGCTCGCTGTCCACATCGGACTCCTCAGCCCCGGGGGATGTCCCGGCCCGGCCAGTCTAGGTCCGCGGGCGATCGTCAACACGCCGAGACGCCCACCTCACCGGGTACACGAGCCCGCGCCGCGAGGCGTTCAGGACCAGGCGGGAATCCGCGGCACGGCACCGTCCAAGGCGGACCCGTCGGACCGCCCGCTCAGCCAGGCCAGCAGCTCGCCGGGAGTGCCGGTGACGGTCGTCTTCGCCGGGGCGCCCATCGACCACTCGAAGCCGTCCGCGACCAGGCGCAGCGCCGGCAGGTGGGCACTCCGGGAGGTGATCGCGTGCTGGACGACGTCCTCGGCGAGCGGGCCGAGCAGCGTCAGCACCTGGTCGAGATCGTGGCCGAGGCCCAGGTCGGCGAGGTGGATGGTCAGCTCGGACAGCCGCATCCGCGCCACCACGACGCCGGTCACGGGCGCGCCCTGGCGGTTGCGGGCCTCCCGGGCCCAGGCGTCGGCCGGCATCCCCGCGGCGTACTGCTCGAACCGCCCGGCGGACGCGACGAAGTCCGCGAGGATGTCGGCGACCCCCCGCTGGGCGCCGGCCTCGATGTCTTCGTCGCGCGCCTCGGCACTGGCGTACATCGGCGTCTCGGCACCGGTGTCCGCCCAGGTCAGCAGATTGCGCAGACCATCGGCGTTGCGCGCGATGTGCGCGAAGACGTGCGCCCGCGTCCAGCCGGGCAGAGCGCTGGGCGCGCGGAGTTCAGGCTCACCGAGCCCACCGGCCACGCGGGCCCATTCGTCGTCGAGCTTCCGTACGCCGCCGAGCAGCGCGTGGGCCTTCTCGGATGCTTGTCCCGATGCCGTCGTCACGGCGCTGAGTCTAGGACCGCCGAAGCGCCGCCGGGGCCGCCGCGGGGACGGCCGGGTTCTTCGGCGCGATCGGCTCCAGCCGGACGTAGGGCACGTCCTGCGCCGGCCGGGCGTCCGGTTCGCCCTTGTTCGGCCAGAACGAGAACGCGCGCTCCGCCTGGGCCGTGATCGTCAGGGACGGGTTCACGCCGAGGTTGGCCGTGATCGCCGCGCCGTCCACGACCGAGAGGCCCGGGTAGCCGAACACGCGGTGGTACGGGTCGATCACACCCTCGTCGGTGGTGGCGCCGATCGGGACGCCGCCGATGAAGTGGGCCGTCAGCGGGATGTCGAAGATCTCGCCCCAGGTGCCGCCCGCGAGGCCGCCGATGCGGTCCGCCGTGCGCTCGTTGGCTTCGTGGCCCGCCGGGATGAAGCTCGGGTTCGGCTCGCCGTGGCCCTGCTTCGACGTGTACTTGCGGCGGCCGAACAGCCCGCGCTTCGTGTAGGTCGTGATCGAGTTGTCGAGACTCTGCATCACCAGCAGGATCACCGTGCGCTCGCTCCAGCGGTAGCCGTTGAGCAGCTTCGCCGTCTGGAGCGGGTGCTTGACCATGAACGACACGGCCTGCCGCCAGCGCGGCACCGGCGACGCGCCGTCGGTGGCGATCGTCTGCAGCAGGCTCATCGCGTTGCTGCCCTTGCCGTAGCGGACCGGCTCGATGTGGGTGTTCTCGTCCGGGTGGATCGACGACGTGATCGCGACGCCGCGGCTGAAGTTGCGGCTCTCGTCGACGTCGGTGCGCGCGGCGCCGATGATCGCCTCGGAGTTCGTCCGGGTCAGCTCGCCCAGGCGCCGCGAGAGCGCGGGCAGCGTGCCGGTGTCCTTCATCTTGTGCAGCAGGTTCTGCGTGCCCCAGGTACCCGCGGCGAAGACGACCTTCTCGGCCGTGATCGTCGTGCGGAACCGGCGGGACGTCGTCCCGGTCTTCTTCAGATCGACCTCGTAGCCGCCGGCGGCGGGCCGGACCGAGGTGACCGTCGTCAGCGGGATGACCTGCGCGCCGTCCTGCTCGGCGAGGTACAGGTAGTTCTTGACCAGCGTGTTCTTCGCGCCGACGCGACAGCCGGTCATGCAGGCGCCGCACTCGGTGCAGCCGGTGCGCGCGGGCCCGGCGCCCCCGAAGAACGGGTCCGCGGCCTTCTCCCCCGGCTTGCCGAAGTAGACGCCGACGGGCGTCGGGTGGAACGAATCGCCGACGCCCATGTCCTTCGCGACGTCGCGCATCACGACGTCCGATGGCGTGATGGTCGGGTTCGTGACGACCCCGAGCATCCGGCTCGCCTGGTCGTAGTGCGGCGCGAGTTCGGACTCCCAGTCCGTGATGTGCGACCACTGCTGATCCGCGTAGAACGGCTTCAGCGGCCGGTACAGCGTGTTCGCGTAGACGAGCGACCCACCGCCGACGCCGGCGCCCGCGAGCACCATGACGTCGTTGAGCATGTGGATGCGCTGGATCCCGTAGCAGCCGACCTGCGGCGCCCACAGGTAGCGCTTGAGGTCCCAGGACGTCTTCGCGAACTCGTCGTCCGCGAACCGGCGCCCCGCCTCGATGACGGCTACGCGGTAGCCCTTTTCGGTGAGCCGCAGCGCCGCGACGCTGCCGCCGAACCCCGATCCGACCACAACGACGTCGTAGTCGAACGCACCGGCACTGGTGGTGGTGTTACTGGCAGTCACACCTTGAGCGTAACCCCGGGTCCGCTTCCTGACCAGAGGTAAGTTACTGACCAGTCACCCGTCTGCTGGATTCTCGGAGGGTGAGTGTGGGTATACAAAGAGTAGCTCGATGTTCACGCGGGCGAGACCCGTCGGCGGGACACGATTTCCGGGAGGGACCGACATGGGCCCCCAGCAGCTCACCGGTTGGCGCAAGTCGAGCCACAGTCACTTCGAAGAAAACGCCTGCGTGGAGATCGGTTCCGCGCCGGGCGTCGTCGGGGTGCGGGACACCAAACAGGCGGCGCTCGCCGCCCGTCCGGTGCTCGTCTACCCCGCGGAAGCCTTCGCGGCCTTCGTGCGGCACCTCACCGGCGGACGGTGAGCCCCACCCGCTGGAACTCCTTCAAATCCGAGTAACCCGTCTTCGCCATCGCGCGACGCAGGGCGCCGAAGAGGTTCACCACGCCCTCCGCGTCGGACGACGGCCCGAACAGCAGGGTCTTGAGGTCGACGGCGTAGTCCGGCCCGGCCGCCACGCGTGAGCGCGGCAGCGACGGGTGGGCCGCGGCCGCCGTCCAGTACAGGCCCTGACCGGGCGCGTCCGACGCGGCGGCCAGCGGTGAGCCCAGCATGACGGCGTCCGCGCCGCACGCGATGGCCTTCGCGATGTCGCCCGACGTCGTCATGCCGCCGTCCGCCAGCACGTGCACGTAGCGGCCGCCGGTCTCGTCGAGGTAGTCGCGGCGGGCGGCCGCAGCGTCGATGACGGCCGTGGCCATCGGGACGCCGATGCCGAGCACGCGGTCGGTGCTCGTCACGCCCGGCGTGTAGCCGTGGCCGACGATGACCCCGGCCGCGCCGGTGCGCATCAGGTGCATCGCCGTGCGGTAGTCGCTGACGCCGCCGGCGATCACCGGGACGTCGAGGCGGCCGATGAAGTCCTTGAGGTTCAGCGGCTCGGCGTCGCGCTGCACGTGCTCGGCGGAGATGATCGTGCCCTGCACGAAGAGGATCTCGACACCGGCCGCGATCAGGTCCGGGGTCAGCTCGGCGGCGTGCTGCGGGCTGACGCGCGCGGCCACCGTGACGCCGGACTCGCGGACCGTCTTGATCGCCTCGGTCAGCAGGTCGAGCCGGATCGGCGCGGCGTGCAGCTCCTGCAGCACGCGGCCGACGGCGGTCGGGTCCTCGACGTCCTCGGCCGCGCGGACCAGCTGGAAGATCGCGTCCTCGACGTTCGGGTGCCGGGCCCAGAGCCCTTCGGCGTTGAGCACGCCCAGCCCGCCGAGCTCGCCGACGGCGACCGCGGTGCCGGGCGAGACGATCGCGTCCGTCGGGTGGGTGACCAGCGGCAGGTCGAAGCGGTAGGCGTCGATCTGCCACGAGGTGGACACCACCGACGACGACCGGGTCCGCCGTGAGGGCACGATCTCGACGTCGTCGAGGTCATACGCCCGCCGCGCGGTGCGGCCCATCCCGATCTCGACCAGGTCCCGCACGTGAAGCCTCCTCCGACGACGACAATCTGCCGTGCCCCATTGTCGCTAGTCCGCGTGGGTGACCCGCGCACGGGGGTTAGAACAGCAGCAACACGGGCAGTGCGCCGGCCCCGAGCCCGGCCACCGCGCCCGCGATCGCCGGGATCGGGCGCTTGGCGTCGGCGCACGCGCCGAGCGCGCCGGCCAGGAACCCGAGCCCGGTCAGCGCCGCGACGAAGATCCCGAGACCGCCGGAGTCGACGGTGGTCCGCCTGCCGCCGACCTCGATGGCCTGGACCCCCCGCCCGACATCGGAGATCTCCGCCCGGAGCCACGTCCCCGACGACTGGCCGAGGTGCCGGTCCTTGCCCCAGACCTCGAAGCTCTCGCCCGACGCCGTGCGGAGGACGAGGTGGTGCTGCTGGTCCTCCCCCGCACCCGGCTCGGTGTTCACCGGCCACTGCACGGGGTCCGCCGCCTCGACCACGGCTTCCTCCCAGCCGGACGGGCCGAGCGCCTGGAGGAACCAGAACACGGCGAGTGAACGCCGCCCCGGCGACGACCGCCCACAACGCCGGCCTGAGGTCCACGGCTACACGCGGACGAACACGGCGACCGGGGACAGGATCGCGCCCAGCGCGAGCGCCAGCCAGGTGGCCATCGGTGGATAGACGTTGAGGCGGACCGCGCCGAAGTAGACCGCGCCCAGGGCGAGCAGCGACGCGACGATCAGGAGCACCGGCCGGATCACGCCCGCCCGCAGGTCGAGCACACCGCCGCCGGCGCGCAGGTAGGCGATGGTGCTGTCCGCGGTCGAGACGTCGAGCGCGACCGGCTGGCCCGGCGGCAGGTCGAGGCCGGACCCGACCGTCGTGATGCTGTAGTGCCGCCCGTCGGCCGCGTCGATGCCGATGGTGTGCCGCACGGCGTTGTCGTCCCCGCCGACCGGGAGCTCGCCCCGCTCGTGGGACACGACGTGCCCGTCGACGCGGTAGGTGGGCGCGTCCCGGCCCGCGAGCACCTGGCACATGAGGCAGACGACGCCGCCGAGGAACAGCGAGACGAGCGCGACTGCCGTGAAGAAGACCCTGCGGAGCAAGCGCGTGAAGCGGCCGGCCGTCATGGCGTCCAGTGGACACTACGGTGGCCACGGAAGGCGATAGGCCAGTTACCGTAAGCACTCTGGGTAACGAAGGTTCAGCCGAAGAGGTCTACGGCCGGGGCCGAACGGGGGCATTCGCCGCCGAATGGCTCGCGATCTTGTAATCAGAGCAGGTCGCGAGCGGTGCCGTGGGCACCGCTCGCGGCCGGCTCAGCGGGTCGTGTAGTTCGGTGCTTCGACGGTCATCGTGACGTCGTGCGGGTGGCTCTCCTTGAGCCCGGCCGCCGTGATCCGGACCAGCTGCGCCTCCTGCAGCTGCGGGATCGTCTCGGCGCCCGCGTAGCCCATGCCCGCGCGCAGGCCGCCGACCAGCTGGTGCACCACGTTGGCGAGCGGGCCGCGGAACGGGATCCGGCCCTCGATGCCCTCGGGGACCAGCTTGTCCTCGTTGAGCACGTCGTCCTGGGCGTAGCGGTCCTTGGAGTAGGACTTGCCCTCGCCGCGCGACTGCATGGCACCCAGCGAGCCCATGCCGCGGTAGACCTTGAACTGCTTGCCGTTGACCAGGATCAGGTCGCCGGGGGCTTCGGCCGTGCCGGCCAGCAGGCTGCCCAGCATCACGGTGGACGCGCCGGCCGCGATGGCCTTCGCGATGTCGCCGGAGTACTGGATGCCGCCGTCGCCGATCACCGGGATGCCCGCCGGGCGGGCGGCCTGGTCGGCCTCGTAGATCGCCGAGATCTGCGGGACGCCGACCCCCGCCACGATCCGGGTGGTGCAGATCGAGCCCGGGCCGACGCCGACCTTGACGCCGTCCGCGCCCGCGTCGACCAGGGCCTGCGCGCCCGCGCGGGTCGCGACGTTGCCGCCGACGATGTCGACCGCGTCGCCCAGCTCCTTCTTCAGCAGCGAGACGGTGTCGACGACCGCGCGGGAGTGCCCGTGCGCGGTGTCGACCATCAGGACGTCGACCCCCGCGTCGGCCAGGGCCATCGCGCGCTTGTGGCCGTCCGGGCCGACGCCGACCGCGGCGCCGACGATGAGCCGGCCGTCCGGGTCCTTCGTCGCCTTCGGGTACTGCTCGGTCTTCACGAAGTCCTTGACCGTGATCAGGCCGCGCAGCTTGCCCGCGCCGTCGACGATCGGCAGCTTCTCGATCTTGTGCCGGCGCAGCAGGCCGAGCGCGGCGTCCGCGGACACCCCGACCTGCGCGGTGATCAGCGGGGCCTTGGTCATCACCTCGGACACCGGGCGGCTGTGGTCGACCTCGAACCGCATGTCGCGGTTGGTGATGATGCCCACGAGGGTCCCGGACGCGTCGGCCACCGGCACGCCGGAGATGCGGAACTTCGCGCACAGGGCGTCGACCTCGGCCAGCGTGGCGTCGGGCGAGCAGGTGACCGGGTCGGTGACCATGCCGGCCTCGGACCGCTTGACCACCTCGACGGCGGCGGCCTGCTCGTCGATCGGGAGGTTGCGCTGGAGCACGCCGATGCCGCCCTGGCGGGCCATGGCGATCGCCATCCGCGCCTCGGTGACGGTGTCCATCGCGGCGGAGACCAGCGGCACGCCGAGGGTGATGTTCCGGGTCAGCCGGGTGCCGGTGTCGACCATGCTGGGCACGACGTCCGATTCCGCCGGCAGCAGCAGCACGTCATCGAAGGTCAGGCCGAGCATGGCGAACTTGGCCGGAACGGGGGCGGTGATGCCGTCGCTGGTCATAGCGGGTGAAGGGCCTTCCTGGCGCGGGGTGAGCGGCGTCGCTGTGGCGACTCGGAGCCTTCCCCTCATGGTATCCGGGCCCGGCCCCCGCCCCGGGTGGTGGGCGAGCCACGAGGCCGGACCGGTAGCGTGCAGGCCGTGGCGCATGACGTTCTGCCTCCGGACCCGTTCGCGGACGACCCGGACGACCCGGCCCGCGCGTTCCTCGACAACGAGGAGCGGCTGGACGAGCCGATCAGCGACCAGGAACGCACCGAGCTGCTGGCCGATCTCTCGGATCTGGCCGTCTACCAGGCGCTTCTCGAGCCTCGCGGGGTCCGCGGGATCGTCGTGGACTGCGGCGAGTGCGACGAACCGCACTACCACGACTGGCACCTGCTGCGGGCCAGCCTGGAGCAGCTGCTGGCCGACGGGCGGATGCGCCCGCACGAGCCGGCCTACGACCCGAACCCCGGCGACTACGTCAGCTGGGACTACTGCCGCGGCTTCGCGGACGGCGTCACGGCGAACGAAAGCGCCTACTGAGCGCCCCGTACCGAACAAAAAAGCCCTGGTGAGGTAGCCCACCAGGGCTTTTTCCGGAGCTTTTACGGGTTGTCCGTGACGCCCTGCTGCGCGGCGCCGCCCGAGGTCTCGCTGCGGGGTGACGTGCCCGGGTCGTTGCCGCTCGCGGCCGTGGTGGTCGGCGTGGTCGGCGGCGGAGGCGTCGGGGTCTCGGTCGTCGGCGGCGGCGGTGTCGGAGTCGGCGTCTCGGTGCCCGGAAGGCTGGTCGTGCCGCTGCCGCTGCCCGGGATCGACGTCGCCGAGCCGGCCGGCGGCACCTGCGTCGACGAGGCGCCCGGCGGCACCGGCGTCGAAGTGGTCTGGGTCGGACCCTGGACCGGCGCGTCCGGGTTCTGGAGCTGGGCGGCGAGCTGCCGGTGCTGCTCCATCAGCTGGCCTTTGTTGTCCTCGTCGCTGACCTGCGAAAGCGCGGTCTGTGCGTCCTGGAGGGCCTGCCGGGCGGTGGCGAGGTCGCCGCCGGCGAGAGCGAGGTTCGCCTTCTCGAGGTCGAGCTTCGCGTTCGCGGCGGCCTCGACCGAGTGGGTGTGATCGGAGTACAGGACCTTCGCGAGGCCCCAAAGCGTGTCACCGGGTTCCGCGGAGCGCGCGGCCAGCCCGGTTCCGGTGAAGGCGATCGCCAGCACCGCCGCGGCGGCGGCGACCGGGACGAGCAGCCTGCGGCGGCGTCCGCTCGAGGCGTGCCGCTGCGCGAGGGCGGCGGTCGTGACGGTGCGCACGGCGGTGTCGACGTCGACGAGTTCGGCCAGGGGCTCACTGTCGATGTCTCTTCGCCACGCGACCAGCAACGCGTTGAGCTCCTGGTCGCCGAGGCCGTCGGCCAGCGCCGGGTCGGACCCGCCCAGCGCGTCGAGCAGCGCGTCGTCCGCTTGCACGGCCGTCAGATCGGCGGCGAACTCCGCCTCCGAGCCCGACAGGCCATCGCCCCAGACGTCATCCGGCTCGAAACCGTTCTCGTGACCGGTCACTCAGATCACCTCCTCCGCGGCCAGGACCTTTCTCAGCCGCGCGAGGGCGCGGTGCTGGGCGACGCGGACGGCACCGGGGGTGGACCCCACGGCGTCCGCGGTCTCCTCCGCCGACAAGCCGACGACCACGCGCAGCACCACGATCTCCCGCTGCTTGTCCGGCAGCACCTGCAACAACTGGGACATCCGCTCGTTCAGTTCACCCTGCAGCGCCCGCTGCTCGGGACCGACGCCACCCTCGACCTCGTCGGGGATCTCGGCAACCGGTTCGGCGCGGTTACGGGCCGCCGCGCGGTGCGCGTCGGCCACCTTGTGCTGGGCGATTCCGTAGACGAAGGCCAGGAACGGGCGCCCTTGGTCACGGTACGAAGGCAATGCCGTTAGCACCGCGAGACACACCTCCTGCGCAACGTCGTCCGCCGAAGCGAACGATCGCTCCTGCCTGCCAACCCGAGCGCGGCAATACCGCACTACCAGTGGACGGATAGCAGCCAGCAGCCGCTCCACCGCCTGGGGATCTCCCTCGACAGCAGCGGCGACCGGTTCATCCAGTCCATCCCCCACATTGGCCATCGCAGACAACAGTCCCAGTGTTACGTGTAGGCGTGCAAAGAGTCCGGCTCGTGGCTGCCCGCGCCGCGGACCGGTGACCGTTACCGTACCTGCGGCCACCCCGGCCCGGCGCGCGCGGTGCTTCCCGGCGCGCCGCGCCCGCCGGCGCCGCGAAAATACGGATTAGCCCCTGCGAGCCACGATCGATGTCGTCGAATCAACGAGCGACCGGGGCCACAGGTACGAGTTCCCGCCCGGTGGACGGGAGCCGGGGCGCGTGAGCACCCCGAGGGCGGCCCCGAAGGGCGCCGGAATGTGATGGGGACCACACAAGTGCGGGCCAGGGCGGTGCGCCCTGGCCCGTCGTCACCTGTATTCCGGCCGTGTCAGGATCGAGGAGAGTGCCGTGAACCGGTCAGCTGACCAGGCCGCGGCGGAAGCCGTGCGCCACGGCCTGCGCGCGGTCGCGCACGCCGAGCTTGCGGAACAGCCGCCGGGCGTGGGTCTTGACCGTGTCCTCGGACAGGTACAGCTCGCGGCCGATCTGGCCGTTGCTCTTGCCCTGGCTCATCCCGCGGAGCACCTGAAGCTCGCGCTCGGTCAGCTGGACGCCCGGGTCGGACGGCTGACGGGGCGCGGGCACCGAGGTGCTCGCGAGGGTGTGGGCCAGTGCGGCGACCAGCTCCGGCCGGGACGCGTCCCAGCGGAGATAGCCGCGGGCACCACCGGCGATCGCGGCAGCGATGCTGCCCGCGTCGTCCGGGGCGCCGAACACGATGACGTTCGCCTGGGGGTTCGCAGAGACGAGCCGCCGGGTGGCTTCGACACCTGTCGGGACCGCGCGTTGCGTTCCGACCAGCACGACGTCGACGGGCTGACGGGAGTACCGGGCCAGCAGCTCGTCACCGTGCGCTACGCAGTCGATGCGACTGACCCCAGGGACCGCGGACATCACTCGGGTGAGCCCTTCACGGACACTGCGTCGGTCGTCGCAGATCAAGACCGTCGTCACGGGGTTTCCTTCCTGCAGCCGGGTGACATTCCACTTCCCCTATCGGACGCTTTAGCCCGAACCTTGACACGATCCGGTGGCTTTTTTTGAAACTTCTTAGCCCGGATGCCGGAACACCCCATTCCGACGGCTCAACCACCCGGGGCGGGGACCCATGGCGATTCCCCCGCGATCCTCCTCCCGCAAGGATCTGCGCTTCGTAACACTGCGTGCAACACCTCCGCCACTCTGAATCGATACTCCTCGGCGTGTCCAGGGCGCAGATCGGCCGCGACAAGGGCGGCCGGCCACAAAAGTGAAAGCAGTTCGCATTCTTCGGCGGTCGCCATTGCCTTTCCGACGAGAGCGTCCGAAATGTTCCGGTGATCGGGAGCCTCGGCGGCCCGCAGGGCCACGGCCAGCACAATCCCGGATTTGGTGGCGTGCCGGCGCGCGCCACGGGCGACCGCAGTTTCGAAGGCGCGCTCGGCGGGCGCCACGGCGGCGGCACCCTGACCTGCGGCGAGCTCGATCTCGGCGCCGACCCAGCCGCGGCGGACGTCGGCCCGCCACCCGGCGTGCTCCCGCTCGGCGCGGGCGGCCAGCCGCCGGGCGGCGCTCAGCCGGCCGAGGGCGAGGTTGTCGGCGGCCAGGCCCAGCAGGGCGTCGGCCCGGGCACCGGCGGCGTCGAGCCCGTCCGGGTCCGGGTCGCTGTGGAGGGTCGCGGCGCGGGCGAAGGCTTCGCCGTCGAGCGCGCGGGCTTTCCGGTGCCCGCCCAGCTGCCGCCGGTGCGCGGCGAGAGTGCTGGCGGCCAGGGAGCCGAGCAAGGGGTCGCCCGCCGTCCGCAGGGGGTCCAGGAGCGCCGCGGCGGCCGCGTAGCGCCCCTGGGCGCCGAGGACGATCGCGGCGAGCAGGCGGGCTCTGGGCGTCCCGGTGCCACGAAGGACGGCCGGGTCGGGCCGCGGGTCACCCCCGAAGGCGGCGGCGCGGAGGGCGGGTTCGTGCACCCGTCCTTTCTAGCCCCTCCCACCGACAAGAACATGATCGAAGTGACCGGAGCCGCGCGGTTCGCGCCGGGTACCGCTGACGACTCGGTGGCGCGCCCGTCGCGGATCCGCCGAACGGCCGTACGGCCCGACCGAGCCACCGGCAGCGCACGGCGCGTTCGGGCGGGCCGGCCCGCGAATCGCGACGGCCGCCGGGGCACGGCAGCCCGCGGGCCACCCGTCTCCCCCGGCCGAGCCGCCGCCCCGCCTCGCCCGCCCCGCCTCGCCCGCCCCGTTCGGCCGCCGCACCATCCCGGTCGCCGAGCCGCCGCCCGTCTCGCCGCCGTCGACCCGTTTCGCCCGCCGAGAGGCCACCCGTCTCGCCCGCTGCCCCATCTCGCCTCGCCGAGCCGCCCGCCCCGTCTCGACACCGTCGCCCCGGGAAAGCCCGTCAGGGCCACCCTCACGGACCTAAAAGCCGTGAAGGTGCCCCTCACGGCTTTCCCGCCGCGCGCCGACCAGGACGTGCTCGATGCGGTCCGCCGCGCCCGGGAGGTCCGGGAGCAGCTCGACCTGATCCGGCATCCCGGCCGGGTCCCAGCCCGGTCCGCAGGCGAAGAGCCTGCTGCGCTGGCGGCCGCGCGAGACCCGGGCGAACAGGCGGGGGTCGGCCATCCCGCGGCGGTGGGCCCACAGCACCACCGCCGCCGGGGCGCTGCGGCGGACCGCCACCGCGAGGACGTCCGCGGGCAGCGGCACCCCGAAGAGCTGAGCGCCGATCCGGCGGCCGGCCAGCGACGCCGCGAGCGCGTACATCGGCATCGTGTCGCGCTCTTCCGGGACGCAGCCGAGCAGCACCGGCCGGGTGTTGCGCGGCTCGTCGAGCACCGGGGTGGCGCGGACCAGGGCGGCGGACACGCACTCGGCGAGCAGGTACTCGACCTCCGCGCCCGCGCTCGCCCCGCGCCAGCGGGCCCCGAGCGCCGACAGCACCGGCTCGAGCACGCCCGTCCAGGCGGGCAGCACCCCGAGCTCGGTGATGGTGTCGGCGAGCATGTGCTGCACGGCGTGGACGTCCATGGCGAGCGCCGCGGTGCTCAGCCGGCGCGCGAGCCGGGAGCGGACCTCGTGACCGTCGTCGGCGGCGCCGGCTTCGGGAGGCTCCTCGGGCTCCTCCGGCTGCGGCGAACCGGAGCGCGGGATCTGCTCGAGGGCGTAGCGCGCGGCCTCCGCCGTCGACGCCCCGCTGAGGAGGGCCCGCTGCATCAGTTCGAGCCGGCCGATGTCGGAGGTGCCGTAGCGGCGGTGCCGGCCGTCGGTGTGGCGGCTGGGGCCCAGCCCGTAGCGCCGGTCCCAGGTTCGGAGGGTGGACGGCGCGACCCCGAGCCGGCGGGCGACCGAGGCCACCGGCAGGGTGGGTTCTTCGGTACCCGACCCAGCTCCCACGAGCCTCAATATCCAGGCACGCACCGAGGTCGGCAACCGGAGGCGAAACCCCCGCTCACACATCCGGGGGATGCCTAACGGCTGAATCGAACCGAATCGCTTGAACAACTATTGGCGCGCTTCTAACGTTACGGCCGTTGCACCGAATGGAGTATCGGCACCACAGCAGAGCAGCTAGCGGCATCGACCGAATGACGGAGGCGGTCAGGATGGCAGACACGCGCAGGCTCCCAGGACCCAACGCCGACATGTGGGACTGGCAGCTGGAAGGGTCGTGCCGGGGGATGGACAGCGCGTCCTTCTTTCACCCGGACGGCGAGCGCGGCCCGGCGCGGGCACGGCGGGAAGCAAGGGCGAAAGCGGTGTGCCTGAGCTGCCCCGTCTTGGAGATGTGCCGCAGCCACGCGCTGGCGGTGCACGAGCCCTACGGCATCTGGGGCGGGCTCTCGGAGTCCGAACGCGAACACTTGATCAAGGCCGACAAACGCACGCTCAGCATGTCGGGCGGCTGACGGCCCACAGACACCGGAGGGCGGCGCCGGGTGGGGTGGCCGCCCTCCGTGCTTTCCGGGCTGCAGTCCGGCCCGGGACGGGAACGGGGCGGCATCCATGCGGATGCCGCCCCGTTTTCGCGCGTCGAGCAGGCGGCACGCTCGGGAGATGCCGCCTTGTCGCGCGTCGAACGCGTCGGTGTGAGTGGCCGCGGGGCGCTGTACAGGTCCTGCGCACCCGGCCGAGAACGGCGGCTTCACCTGCGCGGCTCCCCGGCTGACGTGCGAGGGGCTGCGTCTGTGCGGGTGCCGCCTCGGTCTCGTGTGTCGGACGTCAAGGGCGAGCAACCGCGGGGCCGCCGAACAGGCCTCCGCCTGCGGCGTGACCCGGCTGCCGACACAACGAGAAGGGGCGGCACCCCTTGCGGGATGCCGCCCCTCTCGTGCTCGGAAACGCGTCAGTGCGAGTGGCCGTGGCCCGCCGCGGCGGGCTCTTCGTCGGCCGGCTTCTCGACGATGGAGCTCTCCGTCGTCAGCACCAGGCGCGCGATCGAGGCGGCGTTCGCCACCGCGGACCGGGTCACCTTGACCGGGTCGACGATGCCGGCGGCCAGCAGGTCGGTCAGCTCGCCGGTGGCGGCGTTGAAGCCGTGGCCCCAGCTCTGCTCCCGGACCTTGTTGACGATGACCGCGCCCTCGTGGCCCGCGTTGGTCGCGATCCAGAACAGCGGGGCGGACAGCGCGTCACGCACGATGCGGACACCGGTCGCTTCGTCGCCTTCGAGGCCGAGGCCGTCTTCCAGCTCCTTGACCGCGTGCACCAGCGCCGAGCCACCGCCGGGCAGGATGCCCTCCTCGACGGCCGCCTTGGTCGCCGCCACGGCGTCCTCGATGCGGTGCTTGCGCTCGTTCAGCTCGGTCTCGGTGGCCGCGCCGACCTTGATCACCGCGACACCGCCGCCCAGCTTCGCGAGCCGCTCCTGCAGCTTCTCGCGGTCCCAGTCGGAGTCGGTGCTCTCGATCTCCTTGCGGATCTGGGCGATCCGCGCCTGGGTGGCGTCCTTGGTGCCGGCGCCGTCCACGATGGTGGTGTCGTCCTTGGTGACGACGATGCGCCGCGCGCCGCCGAGCGAGCCGAGGTCCGCGTCGGCCAGCTTCATGCCGATCTCCGCGGAGATCACCTCGCCGCCGGTGACGACCGCGAGGTCGTCCAGGAACGCCTTGCGACGGTCACCGAAGAACGGCGCCTTGACGGCGACGGCGGTGATCGTCTTGCGCAGCGAGTTCACCACGAGGGTGGACAGCGCTTCGCCGTCGACGTCCTCGGCGATGATCAGCAGCGGCTTCTTGGCCTCGACGACCTTCTCGAGCACCGGCAGCAGGTCCGCCAGCGACGAGACCTTCTCGCGGACGAGCAGGATGTAGGCGTCCTCGAGGATCGCCTTCTGCTCCTCCGGGTTGGTCGCGAAGTGCGCCGAGAGGAAACCCTTGTCGAACTGGACGCCCTCGGTGATCACCAGCTCGGTCGCCAGGGTGGACGACTCCTCGATGGTGATGACGCCGTCCTCGCCGACCTTCTCGACGGCTTCGCCGAGCAGGGCGCCGATGTTGGCGTCGCGGGAGGTGACGGTGCCGACCTGGGCGATGCTCTCGCGGCCCTTGACCGGGGTCGCCTTGCTCTTGAGGACCTCGATGACCTTCGCCGCGGCGGCTTCGATGCCACGGCCGATCGAGGTCGGGTTCGCGCCGGCCGCGACGTTGCGCAGGCCGACCTTCACCAGCGACTGCGCGAGCACGGTCGCGGTCGTGGTGCCGTCACCGGCGACGTCGTTGGTCTTGGTGGCCACGCTCTTGGCGAGCTGGGCGCCGAGGTTCTCGAACGGGTCGTCGAGCTCGATCTCACGGGCGACGGTCACGCCGTCGAGGGTGATGGTCGGGCCACCGAACTTCTTGTCGAGCACGACGTGGCGACCGCGCGGGCCGAGGGTGACCTTGACCGTGTCGGCGAGCTTGTTCACCCCGCGCTCCAAGGCGCGACGAGCGTCCTCGTCGAATCTGATCTGCTTGGGCATAGCGTGTTCCGCTTACCTTTCGGTGGGTCTTGAACGCACGAACGCCCCGTCCCCCGGCTTGTGCGGGGCCCGGGGCGTCATGCGCTGCGAGCGGACGTCAGTTGATGACGGCCAGCACGTCGCGGGCGGACAGGATGAGGTAGTCCTCACCGTTGTACTTGACCTCGGTGCCGCCGTACTTCGAGTAGATGACGACGTCGCCGACGGAAACGTCGAGCGGGACGCGGTTGCCCTTGTCGTCGATCCGGCCCGGGCCCACGGCCAGAACCTTGCCCTCCTGGGGCTTCTCCTTGGCGGTGTCGGGGATGACGAGGCCGGAAGCGGTCGTCTCCTCGGCCTCACTCGTCTGGACAACGATCTTGTCCTCGAGCGGCTTGATGTTCACGCTCACCGGGTTGACCTCCACGGTCGTCGAAAGCGTTGGCAGGATGTGGTTACGGCTCTACCACCCCCGCCGTCGCGGGTGCCGGGGCTGTCGGGCCGTGCGATTAGCACTCTAGCCACGGGAGTGCCAGCCGTGCAACCAGGGTCCACCCGAAGGCCGGCGCCCCCCACTCTTCGGCAGGTCGGCGGCGGCTCTTACCCCCGGCGTGAGTTTCTGGTTAGGTTCTCACCGTCTGGCACCTGGACCCTGGGGGTTTATGCCCATGTCGTTTCGTTCGCTCTCCAGAACGGCGGCGCTGGCCGCTGCCGTCGCCCTGCTCGGTGGGCTCGCCACCGCGCCCGCCCATGCCGCGACCACCGATCAGCGGCAGCGGGACTTCGCCGCCGCGGCCGCCGAGTTCGGGGTTCCGCTCGACGTCCTGCTCGGCGTCTCCTACCTGGAGTCCCGGTGGGACTTCAACGGCGGGACGCCCAGCACCGCCGCCGGGTACGGGCCCATGCACCTCACCGACCTGCGGGAAGCCGGGGTCGCCGGCAGCCACCACGACCAGGGCAGCGAGGACCCGCGCGGTGATGACGCGCGGCCCGCGTTGCACCCGGCCGCGGGGCCCGACGTGCCGCCGCAAGCCGGGCTGCAGACCGTCGACGAGGCCGCTCACCTGCTCAAGACCGAACCGAAGACCCTGCGTACCGACACCACGCAGAACATCCGGGGTGGCGCCGCCCTGCTCGCCAAGTACCACCTGGGGCAGACCGGCTGGTACGACGCTGTCGCGCGGTACGGCGGATCCGGCGAGGCCGCTGGGCAGACCTTCGCCGACGAGGTCTTCGAGACCATCAAGAGCGGCGTGAGCCGCACCACCGACGACGGGCAGCAGGTCACCCTCGCCGCCACGCCCGGCATCACCGTGCCGGAGCACGCCGAGGCGAACCCGGCGAACGTCGAGTGCCCGCGGACCGTCACCTGCGAGTCCGTGCCGGCGCCCTACCAGGAGCTGCCGGGCAACGACTACGGCAACCACGACCTGGCCGACCGGCCGGCCGGCCAGAAGATCGACCACATCGTCATCCACGACACCGAGGGCTACTGGGACAGCGTCCTCAAGCTCGCCCAGGACCCGACGTACGTGAGCTGGAACTACACCATCCGCTCGGCCGACGGCCTGATCGCGCAGCACGTGCCGACCAAGGACGTCGCCTGGCACGCGGGCAACTGGTACATCAACGCCAAGTCGATCGGTATCGAGCACGAGGGCTTCGCCGCGAAGGGCACCTGGTACACCGAGGCGATGTACCGCTCGAGCGCGAAGCTCGTCGGGTACCTCGCGCGCAAGTACGACATCCCGCTCGACCGCGCGCACATCATCGGCCACGACAACGTGCCGGGCACGATCCCGTCGACGATCGCCGGCATGCACTGGGACCCGGGCCCCTACTGGGACTGGTCGCACTACTTCGACCTGCTGGGCGCGCCGCTCGGCGGGTTCGGGCTGCCCGGCTCGTCGCTGGTCACCATCGACCCGGACTTCACGAAGAACCAGCCGATCTTCACCGGCTGCGACACCGCCGGAACGCCCTGCACGCCAAGGGGTTCCGAGGCCGTCGTACTGCACTCGCAGCCCTCTGACTCCTCGCCGCTGCTGGTCGACGTCGGCCTGCACCCCAAGGGCACACCGTCCACTATGGACGTCGCGGACGTCGGCAGCCGGGCCGCCACCGGGCAGCGGTACGCCGTCGCCGGCACCAGCGGCGACTGGACGGCGATCTGGTACCTCGGGCAGAAGGGCTGGTTCCGCAACCCGCACAACGCGCGGGTCGCCAAGCCCGCGATCGGCCTGGTCGTGACGCCGAAGCCCGGCCTCGCCACGATTCCGGTGTACGGCCGCGCCTACCCCGAGCCCGAGGCCTACCCGGCGAACCTGACGCCGCAGGCCATCACGCCGCTGCCGTACACGCTGGCCGCCGGGCAGAAGTACTCGTCGGCCGGGGTGGTCGGGTCGGAGTACTACTCGGCGACGACGTTCGACGTCGCCGACCACGTGGTCGTGAAGGGCAAGCTCAAGTACGTCCAGATCCAGTTCGGCCACCGGATCGCGTTCGTCAAGGCGGACGACGTCCGGTTCCTGCCGGCGTTCTAGCCGAGGTCCGTGAAGGCCTCCTTGAGGGACTCTGAGTCCCTCAAGGAGGCCTTCACGGACTTTCAGGCGTCCAGGGCGACCTTCGCGCCCGCGGACTGCTCGGTGTTGCGACGCGTTTTCGCCCAGCCGTTGCGGCCGCGGATCAGGCGGAACAACGCTCGCCACGACGTCACGTAGAACGTGTAGATGTACGCCGCGTACGCGAAGCCCAGGCCGATGCCGCGCAGGATATTCTTGCTGCGCAAGCACTTCAGCTGGTAGATCGGGCCCCAGACCAGGAACGGCAGCAGGCCGAACGAGCCGTAGATGGCGAAGAGGATCCACGCGCCGCCGGTGAACCACGACCACATCTGCGCCGGGTCGCCCGCGGTGCCGAAGATCAGCAGCAGGAACGGGATCGGGTACAGCAGCGACCCGAGCAGCTGCAGCCACGGCTGCGCGAGGTAGTACATCATCTCCGCCGCGCCGAGCGTGCTGACGTGCGGCGAGTCCCAGATCCGCCGCAGGTACCGCGCGCACTGCATGGTGCCCTGGCCCCAGCGCGTGCGCTGCACCAGGAACCGCCGCAGGCTGTACAGACCTTCTTGCGCCACATGGGAATCCGGCGTGAACCCGGTGCGCCAGCCTTCGGTGAGCAGGTGGACGCCGAGCTCGAAGTCCTCCAGCAGCGAGCCGCGCCACGGCTGCGCGGCGGGGCCGGCGATCGAGTCGAGCGCGGTGAGCCGGGTGAACTGGCCGTTGCCGCCCATGGAGATCGTGCCGGTGAACCCGCGCGACGTCTGGATCGCCGCGATCGCCGTCCGGAACTCCAGGTCCTGCAGCTGGGCGAGCTTCAGCCCGAACCAGCGGCCGGCCGGGTTGCGCGTCGGCGGCGGGGTCTCGACGTTGCTCATCCGGACGTCGAGCTGCACCGCGCCGATCCCCGGGTCGCCGAAGAGGTGGTCGGCGGCGCAGACGTCGAGGCAGTTCGGCGCCGGGCGGCCGTCGGCGTCGACCACCACGACCACGACGTCGTCGCGCGTCGCGGCCGGCCCCATCCAGTCGTTCAGGGCCCGGTAGGCCGCGTTGAGCGCGTCCCCCTTGCCGGTGCGGGCCTCGGGCCGGACGCGCGGCACGAGGTGCAGGTACGGGTCGTACCCGCCGTTGCGCCGCCACAGCATCCGGACGACGCGGGCGGTCCGGTCCTCCGAGTCGTCGTCGACGACCCAGACGTGCGCGTGCCGGAACGTCGTGCGCAGGTAGCGGATCGTCTCGCGGATGACGGTCTGCTCGTCGCGGCACGGCACGAAGAAGTGCCACGTGAAGTCCGCCGGGTCACCGACCGGGCCGGGTTTGCGGCGCAGGTACGGCACCACGATCAGCACGACGTAGACGAGGAACGCCACGCTCATGGTCAGCGCGAACGCCTGGGTGATCGCCAGCAGGACCTTGACGCTCACGCCGCCACCTTGGGCTTGCGCGTCGCAAGCCAGACGAACAGGACCAGCGAGACGGCGCCGCCGAACACGCTCACCATCGAGCCGAGCAGCGTGTGCCCCCAGTAGTAGCCCTCGTCCGGGCCGAGCCAGTGGACCAGGCCGACGATCGTGAGAATGCGCAGCTGGTTCACCAGCACCACGACGACCGCGGAAATGCCGAGGGAAAAGAACAACCGGCGCGCATTCGCGGGCCGGAACCAGAGCATGGCCATCGTGACAACGAGCAGTGGCAGCAGAAGAAACGCCGACGAACATTCCGGTGTCATTCTCAACCCGAATGGAGTAGCGCTACTCAACCCAAAGTAAACAGACTCCCGATCGGGCGCTACGTAAACACCCGATGTAGTGATGACGTTGAGGATCGCGCCCGCGAGCCGTACTTCCAGTTCGCGGTAGAGCCGCTCGGCCAGCACCACCACGGCTCCTGCGGCGGCCAGCGCGGCCAGCGCCACGACCAGCGGAAACTTCGTCATCCCTGAGTGCGGAGCGCTCGCTACGGCCACGACGTTCCTCTCGGTGTCGATTTCTCGTTCAAGCTGCGGACCCCGCCCGAGCGTAAGTCATGATCGCCCCGCGGTTCCACTCGGAGGAGGGGTTTAAGCGGCCATTCGGCAGTTTCGGGCGCGAACTTGCTAGGCCGTCCGGGTGACGTCGGATTCGACCTGCGGGATTACTCGAAAGCACTACCCGATCCGGTGATTCGGCGATTTTAGTGTGCTATTCGGGGCCGTCTTGGCGATAGTCGATTCGCGTGCCGAATCGAGGCAAGCCGGATGCATCCGCGCCCACAGACACGTAAACCCAACCCCCGAGAAACTCAGCGAATTCGGAGGACCAGTTGATGAAGAGCTCCCTCGTGCGACGCGGCGGACTGCTCGCCGCGGTCGTGGCGAGCGTCGTGCTCGCCGGCGCGGCCCCCGCTTCGGCGGCCCCCGGCGACGGTTCCGCGTACGGCGTCAAAGTCGGCGTGACGCTGCTCGGCCAGCCCGCGGTGAATGTGGGGCCGCTCGCGGTCGCGAACACCGCCGGTCCGACGACGAGCACGGTGGCCGGCGCCACCGCGGCCGGCATCCTGACCGCCGGCGTGATCACCGCCGAGGCCAAGCGCGACGACGAATCCGGCGCGGTGACGGCCAAGGCGACCACCGCCGACGTCGGCCTGCCCCTGCTCAAGGCCGCTCTCGGCACTGTCGGCGTCAAGACCGTCGAAGCCGTCTGCACCGCCACCCAGGAAGGCGTCAAGGGCAGCAGCACGCTGGCCGACGCGAAGCTCGGCAGCATCGGCGCGGTCGACGCCAACCCGGCGCCGAACACCCAGATCAAGGTGGCCATCGGCCTGGTCAACGTGGCGACGATCATCCTCAACGAGCAGATCCAGAACAAGGACGGCAGCCTCACGGTCAACGCGCTCCACGTGAAGCTGCTCGGTGGCGTCGTCGGCGCCCTCGGCTCGGGTGACGTGATCGTGTCGTCGGCGACCTGCGGCCCGGCCGCGCCGCCGATGCCGCTGGCGTCCGGGGCCGGCCTGTGGGTCGGGCTCGGCCTGCTCGGCGCGATCGCGCTGCCGGTCGGCACGCGCATCTTCCGCAACCGCCGCACGGCCTGAGCGAGGTCCGGATGTACAGGATGCCGGGCGCGGGCGTCGGCGTGGCCGGTGGCGGGGTGGGCACCCTCGCCGCCACCGGGGCCGACATCGGGTGGTGGCTGGCCGTCGGCGTGCTGCTGGTCCTGCTCGGGACCGTCGCGCTGATCGCCGTCCACCGCCGCAACCGCCGTCTCTCCCAGGCGCGGGAGCACTGAAAACCGGAGCCGTCGGCGTGCGCCCCTCGCACGCCGGCGGCCCCGGTCCCAAATTCTCGTGGAAACTGGACGACGTGGAAAAGGAGCACCGCGGGGTGGACGTGATGTTGCTGGCCGGGACCCGCCCGGAAGCGCTCAAACTCGCGCCGCTGGCGCTGGCCATGGACGCCCACCCGGCGCTGCGGCCGATCCTGGTCCACAGCGGCCAGCACGCGGGCATGGTCGAGCAGGCGCTGCTGCCGTTCGGCCTGGTCGCCGACGAGTGGCTGGACGTCCCGCCGCGCGTCACCGGCGGGCAGGCGGAGCTCGTGGCGGGCCTGCTGCCCGCGCTGGACGACGCGCTGCGCCGGTGTGCGCCGGCCGCGCTGGTCGTCCAGGGCGACACGACGACGACGCTGGCGGGCGCGCTCGCCGCGTTCTGGCTGGGCATCCCGGTGGTGCACCTGGAAGCCGGGCTGCGCACGCACGACCTCACCGCGCCGTTCCCCGAGGAGGGCGCGCGGCAGATGGTGTCCCGCCTGGCCGCGCTGCACCTGGCCCCGACCCTCGGCGCGGCGGCGGAGCTGCGCGCGGAAGGCGTTCCGCGGCAACGCATCGCGGTCACGGGCAACACGGTCGTCGACGCGGTCCTGGAGATCGCGGCCCGCGACCTCCCGGCGCGCGACACGGCGCTGGCGCTGCTGGAAATGGAGATCGCCGAGGCGGGCGAGCGGCTGGTGCTGGTGACGTCGCACCGCCGCGAGTCCTGGGGCGAGCCGCTGGAGCGGACGCTGGCGGCGGTGCAGCTGATCGTCGCCGAGCACCCGGACGTCCAGGTGCTGTTCCCGGCGCACCCGAACCCGCAGGTCAGGGACCAGGTGGAGGCCGCGCTGGGTGGCCTGCCGCGGGTGACGGTGACCGACCCGCTGGAGTACCCGGACCTGGTGCGCGCGCTGCGGCTGGCGTCCCTGGTGCTGACGGATTCGGGCGGCATCCAGGAGGAAGCGCCGACGTTCGGCACGCCGGTACTGGTCCTGCGCGACGTCACCGAGCGCGCGGAGGTCGTCGAGGCCGGGTGCGCGTGGCTGGTGGGCACGGACACGGCCCGGATCGCCGACACGGCCGCACGGCTGCTCCAGGGTGACCTACGCACAGCACAGGTGGGAAACCCTTACGGCGAAGGCAATGCGGCGGTCTTGGCGGTCGCCGCGATCGAAGAGCTGCTCGGCGTCGGGACGCCCGCGCACCGGCACGCCGCGGCTTCGTAGGCCCAGACTCGTCGTGAGTGTTTAGGGCGGTTAGAACCGCCCTAAACACTCACGAGGACTAGAGCGAGATGACGTTGACCGGGAGGGCCGGGTTGGCGCTGAAGTCCAGCGCCGCTGTCGGGCGCTTGGCCGCCACCACGTGCGCGCCCAGCGCCGCGATCATCGCGCCGTTGTCCGTGCACAGCCGCGGCCGCGGCACACGCAGCTCGATGCCCGCCGCCGCACAGCGTTCCGCCGCCAGCGACGACAGCCGCGAGTTCGCCGCCACGCCGCCGGAGATGACGATCGTGCCGATCCCCTGCTCCTTCGCCGCGCGGATCGCCTTCGCCGTCAGCACGTCCGCGACGGCCTCCTGGAACGACGCCGCGACGTCGTCCACCGGGATCTCCTCGCCGCGCCGCTGAGCGCCTTCGACCCAGCGCGCGACCGACGTCTTCAAGCCGGAAAAGGAGAAGTCGAACTTCGCGTCACGCGGGCCGGTCATGCCGCGCGGAAACGCGATCGCCGCCGGGTTGCCGTTCTTCGCCGCCTTGTCGATCGGCGGGCCGCCCGGGTACGGCAGGCCGAGCACCCGCGCGACCTTGTCGTACGCCTCGCCCGCCGCGTCGTCCACAGTGGACCCGAGTTCGGTGATCGACGACGCGATGTCGTCGACGCGCAGCAGCTGCGTGTGCCCGCCGGAGACCAGCAGCGCGAGGCACGGAGTCGGCAACGGCCCGTGCTGCAGTGTGTCCACCGCGATGTGCCCGGCCAGGTGGTTGACGCCGTAGAGCGGCACGTCCAGCGCCGTCGCGTACGCCTTCGCCGCGGAGACGCCGACCAGCAGCGCACCCGCGAGGCCCGGCCCCGCCGTCACGGCGATGGCGTCCACATCGGACAGTGACAGCCCGGCTTTCTCGAAAGCGCGGGAAGTCGTCGGGACCATCGCTTCGAGATGCGCACGGCTGGCGACCTCCGGCACGACGCCGCCGAACCGCGCGTGCTGCTCGACGCTCGAAGCGACCTCGTCGGCCAGCAGCTCGACCGCACCGTCGTCGTGCAGGCGGACCAGGCCGACGCCGGTCTCGTCGCACGAGCTCTCGATGCCCATGATGATGCGCGACATCAGCCCGCCACCTCGTCTCGCGTCCGCGCGGGGCGGACCATCGTGTACGCGTCGGCGCCGGAAGGCTGGTAGTAGCGCTTCCGGATGCCGAGCCGTTCGAAGCCGTGGCGCTCGTACAGCGCGAGCGCGGTCGTGTTGTCCGTGCGGACCTCGAGGAACACCGGCGACTCGTACTCGTCGGCGCGCTCGAGCAGCGCCAGCAGCAGCGCCTTGCCGATGCCCTGGCCCTGGTACTCCGGCGCGACGCCGATGGTGTGCACGGTCGCCTCGTACTCGCCGCGGCGCCGCCCGACGACGGCCAGCCCGGCGTACCCGAGCACCTCGTCGCCGTCGTCCGGCCGGGCGGCCAGGTAGAAGTGGCCGATGTCCAGCTCGGAGTGGAACGCGTGGGCGTTCCACGGGTCGTCCCCGGGGAAGAGGATCTTCTCGATCTCGACGCAGCGGGCGATGTCCTTGCGGCGCAGGGGATCGAGTCTCACGGCGCGGTCACCCGTTTCGGCGCCGACGGCTCGGCGGCGTCCGGGCGCCGCAGGTACAACGGCGTCAGCGGGGCTGGCGTTTCCTTCGCGAGCAAGGCGCTCCGAGCGGCCTTCACCAGCCCGGCGGGCGACGGGAAGCGCGGCTCGATCGGCTGGACGTCGAGGACCGCGCCGTAGAGGATCGCGCCGTCACCGGCCGCCGCCTTGACGTCGGTCTCGAGATCGGCCGGGCGCTGGACGTCCGGGCCGTGCGTGCGCGTGCCGGACGCGTCGTAGGCCGCCCAGTAGACCTCGCGGCGGCGCGCGTCGGTGAGCACGAGGAACGGCTTCCCACCCGGGACGACGTCGGCGGCGATCGCGTCGAGGCTGCCGACCGGGTACACCGGGACGCCGAGCGCGTGGCCGAAGGCGGCCGCGGTGGCCATGCCGGCGCGCAGGCCGGTGAACGGCCCGGGGCCGACGCCGACGACGATCGCGTCGAGGTCCTTGAGGGTGACGCCGGCGGCTTCGGCCGAGGCCAGGGCGTGCGGCGTGATCAGCTCGCCGTGAGCGCGGGGATCGACCGTGACCCGGTCGCCGCGCGTCTCGACCCGGTCGCCGTCCAGTGCGACGACGCCCGCGGTGACCGCCGGGGTCGAGGTATCGATCGCCAGTACCAACACGGTGTCCCAGCCTACGACCAGGCCGGGATGTCCTTTTTAGCGACCCTGCGCGGGCCCGGGCCCTGCTGTGAAACCGGTCGCTGCGGGGGCCAGATCAGCACGGTAACGTGCGAATCGGGGTTCGCAGCAGCGAGTCCCCCGAGCTGGAGGTCCCCGCGGTGCCCGACCCGTTGTTCCCCGCCCTCACGTCAGCCTCGGGCAACGAAGCCCTCCGATTCGGCGACCAGGCCCTGACCTACGCCGAGCTCGCCGCCGTCGCCGGCAACCTCGCCGCCGAGCTGCCCCGCGGCCGCGTCGCGGTCTGGGCGACGCCGACCCTGCACACCAGCGTCGCCGTCGTCGCCGCCCTGCTCGCCGGGGTTCCCGCGGTGCCGCTCAACCCGAAGATCGGCGAGCGCGAACTGGCGCACATCCTCGCCGACAGCGAGCCGCAGCTGGTGCTGGCCGAGCCGGGCGTCGAGCTCCCGGAGGGGTTGGCCGGCCTGCCACGGCGGGACATCCCGCTGACCGGCCCGGCCACACCGCTCGCGGAAGAGCCGGACGCCGAGGCGCCCGCGTTGATCGTCTACACCTCGGGGACCACCGGGCCGCCGAAGGGCGTCGTCCTCCCCCGCCGCTCGATCGCGACCACGCTGGACGCCCTCGAAGACGCCTGGGCGTGGACCGCCGACGACGTCCTGGTGCACGCGCTCCCGCTGTTCCACGTGCACGGCCTGATCCTCGGCATCCTCGGCCCGCTGCGCCGCGGCGGCTCGGTCCGCCACCTCGGCCGGTTCTCGACCGACGGCGTCGCGCGTGAGCTGAGGGCCGGGGCGACCATGATGTTCGGCGTCCCGACGATGTACCACCGGATCGCCGGCGAGGTCGGCACCGACAGCGCGCTGGCCGACGCCCTGCGCGGCGCGCGGCTGCTCGTCTCCGGATCCGCCGCGCTGCCGGTGCACGACCACCAGCGGATCACCGACGCGACCGGCCAGCAGGTCGTCGAGCGCTACGGCATGACCGAGACGCTGATGAACACGAGCGTCCGCGCGGACGGCGAGCGCAAGCCCGGCACGGTCGGCGTCCCGCTCGGCGGTGTGGACCTGCGGCTGATCGGTGACGCCGGCGAGGTGCTCGACGACGTCGAGACCGTCGGCGAGATCCAGGTGCGCGGCCCGAACCTGTTCACCGAGTACCTCAACCGCCCGGACGCCACCGCGGCCGCGTTCGACGACGGCTGGTTCCGCACCGGCGACATGGCCACGCGCGACACCGACGGGTACGTGAAGATCGTCGGGCGCAAGGCGACCGACCTGATCAAGAGCGGCGGCTACAAGATCGGCGCGGGCGAGATCGAGAACGCGCTGCTGGAGCACCCCGGCGTCGCCGAGGCGGCGGTCACCGGCGAGCCGGACGACGACCTCGGCGAGCGGATCGTCGCCTGGGTCGTCCCGGACGGGGAACCGCCGTCGCTCGGAGAACTCGCCGACCACGTCGCGCGGCTGCTTTCCCCGCACAAGCGCCCGCGGGTCGTCCGGTACCTGGATGCCTTGCCGCGCAACGACATGGGCAAGGTCCTGAAGCGAGCGCTCGGTGAGTAGGCGGCCGGCGCGCGAGGTCGTCGAAGCGATTTCGACCGGCTTCGAGGAGTTCACGACGCCGTTGCGCGAGGAGCCCGCCGACGGGCCGATCGACTGGCCGGGCTACCGCGAAGCACGCTCCGCCGCCGAAGAGCGCACCGGCGAGAAGGAGTCGGTCGTCTGCGGGACGGCGAAGATCGGGGACGCCGAGGCCGTCGTGATCGCGTTCGAGTTCGGCTTCCTCGGCGGCTCGCTCGGCCAGCGCACCGGGGACCGGATCGAGGCGGCGTTCGCGCACGCCCGCGACGTCCGGCTGCCGGTGGTCTCGCTGATCGCGACCGGCGGCAGCCGCATGCAGCAGGGAATGCGCGCGCTCATGCAGCTGCAGCGGGTGGCCCGGGCGGCGGCGCGCACGCGCGCGGCGGGCGTCCCGCAGATCGCGGTGCTGCGCGACCCGACGACCGGCGGCGGCTGGGCGACGCTCGGCGCGGGCGCCGACGTCATCCTCGCGCTGCCGGAGGCGCAGGTCGGCTTCGCGGGTTCGCGAGTGCGTCCCGCCGGTTCGCCCGAGGCCTACACGGCGGAGGCGAAGCTCGAGTGGGGCCAGGTCGACGCCATCGTCGCGCCGGAGAACCTCGGGGCGGCGCTGGAACGATGGCTGCGGTTGCTGACGTCCCGGTCGAACGCCGCGGCGCCGCCGCCCCGGGCGCTGCGCGAGGCCGCGTTGCCGGAGACGGGCTGGGAAGCGGTCCAGGCCGCGCGTTCCCCGCGCCGGGCAAGGGCCGTCGAGTACCTGGACGCGTACTTCGACTGGCGCGAGGACATCAGCGGCGACCGCTGCGGCGGCGTCGACCCCGGCGTCGCGTGCGGCTTCGGCTGGCGCAACGGAAGGACGATCGCGTACGCGGCCCAGTGCGGCACACCGACACTGCCGTCGGGCTTCCGCACGGCGGCGCGGTTGGTCCGGCTGGCGTCGCGGCTGGCGATCCCGGTGCTGACCATGGTCGACACCCCGGGCGCGGCCAACGACCCGGCGGCCGAGCAAGCAGGCGCGGGAGGCGCGATCGCGGACCTGTTCGAGGCGGTAGCGACGGCGGTCGCCCCGGTGACGACGCTGGTGATCGGCGAAGGCGGCTCCGGAGGCGCGCTGGCGTTCGCGGCGCCGGGCTCGACGTGGGTGACGCCGGACGCGTACTTCTCGGTGACGTCCCCGGAAGCGGCGGCGGCGATCCTGAAGCGCCCGGCCTCGGAGGTGCCGGAGCTGGCCAACCAGCTACGGCTGCGGCCGCAGGATCTGGTGCAGCTGGGCGTGGCCCGCGCGGTCGTCTCGGTGCAAGAGTCGTGAGTGTTCAGGGCGGTTAGAACCGCCCTGAACACTCACGACAGCCCGTGCCGACCATGAGCCGTGGGGTTCCAGGGTGACCTCGCGGACGTCGTCCTCGCGGCGGTCCAGGCGCACCACCAGGAAGTCCGACGACAGCCGCTCCGCCGAACCCTCGCCCCACTCGACGATGATCGCCGAACGCTCCAGGTCGGTGTCCAGGTCCAGGTCGTCCAGCTGGGACAGGTCGCCGCCCAGGCGGTACGCGTCGACGTGGATCAGCGGGACGCCCGCAGGGCCCGCCGGGTGGACGCGGGCGAGGACGAACGTCGGGCTGCTCACCCGGCCGCCGACACCCAGGCCGTCCGCGATGCCGCGGGTCAGCGTGGTCTTGCCCGCGCCGAGGGGGCCGGCGAGCAGGACCAGGTCACCCGCGCGCAGGGAACGGCCGAGCGACCGCCCGAACTCCATCGTGTCTTCGGGCGTCGGGAACAGATACGTCAACGCTGCCACCACCAGTTCCGCCGGGCCGGGTCTTCGCCGTCCACACCGGAACAGCGTTGCAGTAAGTCGATCAGGTAGCTGGTCACCAGGTCGGGCTGCTCCAGCAGCACCATGTGCCCGGCGCCGCGGACGCGCACCAGCTCCGCGTCGGGCAGCTCGGACGCGATCCGCTCGGCGTGCGCGAACGGCGTGAAACGGTCCGAATCACCGCCGATGACCAGCACTTCCGCCGTCTTCAGCCCGGCCAGCGCCGCGTAGCGGTTGTGGCTGCCGAGGGTGTCGACGAAGTTCACCAGCCCGCGCACCGGCGTCACTTCCAGCATTTCGAGCATGAAGTCGACGAGCCGGGGCGCCACGTCGCGGCTGCCGAACGCCAGCCGGCGCACCGCCTGCCGCGTCAGCTGGCCGCCGGCCGCGCGGACGAACTCCACCAGGCCCGGCTGCCAGCCGGCGAGGCCGCCGGCGGCGCGCGTCAGTGGGTTGTACTTCGAGAGCAGCGAACGCGGCAGCCCGCGGGCCCCGACTTCGCCCGCCGCCGTCGCGATGAAGGCGACGCCGGCCACGCGGTCCGCGAACAGCTGGGGGAACTCCGCGGCCAGCTCCATGATCACCATGCCGCCCATCGAGTGCCCCACCAGCACGATGGGCCCCTCCGGCACCACGGACCGCAGCACGACGTCGAGGTCGCGGGCCAGCTGCTCGATCGTCGAGTTCTCCGCCGACGCCGCGCCGGACAGGCCGTGGCCGCGGTGGTCGTAGTAGACCTGACGCACCCGCGGCAGCCGGAGCGTCGCGAGGTCACGGCGCTGGAAGTGGAAGCACCGCCGGGAAAGCGCGAAGCCGTGCACGCCCACGACGGTCAGTTCCGGCTTGCCGCCGTCGTCGGAATCGATCTCCTCGACCGACAGGGGGGTGCCGTCGTCGGCCGCGACCGTGGACATGCGGTCCGGCTTCAGCTCCCCCAGCGGCTCGTCCACGTACGGGTCCTCACTGTGCCGCCGCTGCTGCGCGGCGACGATAGCGGCGGCGGCGGTCCCGGTGGCGATGGCCCCGACCCCGCCGGCGATGGCCAGCAGTCGACGTGAAGGTGTCACGAGGCCGCCCCCAGATACCGGCGCCGCACCCGCGGGCGGTACATCGACGTCACGATCTCGTAGTCGATCGTGCCGAGCTTGTCGGCCCATTCGCGCGCGGTCGGCTCGCCCTTCGTCCCCCGCCCGAACAGGACGACTTCGGCGCCGACCTCGGGCTCGAAGTCACCGCAGTCGACGATCAGCTGGTCCATGCAGACGCGCCCGACGACCGGACGCCGTTGCCCGCCGAGCCAGACATCCATCCGGCCCGACAGAGACCGCGGCACGCCGTCGGCGTACCCCGCGGGCACCAGGGCCAGGTTCGTGTCGCGCGACGCCGTCCAGGTGTGCCCGTAGGACACCGATTCCCCGGCCTCGATGCGCTTGACCAGCGCGACGGCGGACCGGAACGTCATGACCGGGCGCAGGTCCTCGGCCTGCGGCACGGGGTTGAGCCCGTACATCGCGATGCCCGGCCGCACGATGTCGAAGTGCAGATCCGGCCGGGTCAGCAGGGCCGCGGAGTTCGCGAGGTGGCGTTGCGGGTCGAGCCCGGCGGCGCGGGCGACGTCGTAGGCCTCGTCGAAGCGCTTCGCCTGGGCGTCGATCGACGGGTGGCCCGGTTCGTCGGCGCACGCGAGGTGGGACCAGATCGCGACGACGTCGACGCGCGGTTCGGCTGCGGCGGCCGCGACCAGCTCGGCCCAGCCGGCGGGCGGGCAGCCGTTGCGCGAGAGGCCGGTGTCGATTTTGAGGTGCACGCGAGCCTGAGTACCCACTGGGACGGCGGCGGCGATGCGAGCCAGCTCACCCACCGAGCTGGCGGCGAGGTCGACGTCCGCCTCGACGCCCGCGGCGAAGTCGACCTCGGGCACGTCGAGCCAGCTGAACAGCCGGGTCGTGATCCCGGCGCGGCGCAGGTCCAAGGCCTCGCCGAGCGAGCAGGTGCCGAGCCAGCTCGCGCCGGCCTCGACCGCGGCGCGCGCCACCGGCAGCGCGCCGTGGCCGTAGGCGTCGGCCTTCACCACGGCCATCACTTCGGCGCCGGGCGCGCGGGCGCCCAGCAGCGCGAGGTTGTGGCGGATCGCGTCGAGGTCGATGTCGACCTGGGCCCTGGGAAGACTGGAGGACATAACGCCTCCAGTTTCCCATGACCCGAGGTCAGGACAGGCGCGCCCCGGACGTGGCGGAGAACACGTGCAGCTCGTCGGGACGGATCCGCAGGTGCAGGGTGTCGCCCATGGCCGGCGGCTTGCGCGGGTCGACCCGGGCCACGACGTTGGACTTGGTGCCCTCGGCGTCGGTCTCGGCGAGCTTGCCGTAGACGTAGGCGTCCGAACCGAGCTCCTCGACCAGTTCCACCTTGATCGGCACGGTGCCGTCCTCGGTGGCCGACACCTCGAGCGACTCCGGCCGGAAGCCCAGCGTCACGGTGTCGCCCTCGGCGGCGGCGATGATCTCGCGGGTCAGCGGCACGCGCGCGCCGCCCACCTCGGCGCCGTCGGTGGTGAGCTTCGCGGTGACGAGGTTCATCGCGGGCGAGCCGATGAAGCCGGCGACGAACGCGTTCGCGGGCTTGTCGTAGAGCGCGCGCGGGGTGTCGCACTGCTGCAGCAGGCCGTCGGACAGCACCGCGACGCGGTCACCCATCGTCATGGCCTCGACCTGGTCGTGCGTGACGTACACGGTCGTGACGCCGAGGCGGCGCTGGAGCGCGGCGATCTGCGTACGGGTTGACACGCGCAGCTTCGCGTCGAGGTTCGACAGCGGCTCGTCCATCAGGAAGACCTGCGGCTCGCGCACGATCGCGCGGCCCATGGCGACGCGCTGGCGCTGACCACCGGAGAGCGCCTTCGGCTTGCGGTCGAGGTAGTCCTCGATGTCGAGCAGCTTGGCCGCGTCGAGCACCTTCTGCTTGATCTCGGACGCGGGGCGCCCGGCGATCTTCAGCGCGAAGCCCATGTTCTGCCCGACCGTCATGTGCGGGTAGAGCGCGTAGTTCTGGAACACCATCGCGATGTCACGCGAACGCGGCGGCAGCTGGGTGACGTCGCGGTCGCCGATCCAGACGGCGCCGTCGTCGATGTCCTCGAGCCCGGCGAGCATCCGCAGGCTGGTCGACTTGCCGCAGCCGGACGGGCCGACCAGCACCAGGAACTCGCCGTCGGCGATCTCCAGGTCCAGCGCGTCGACGGCCGGGCGGTCGCTGCCGGCGTAACGCCGGGTCGCCTTGTCGTAGGTGATGGAAGCCATCGGGTCAGTCCTCTCCGAAAGTCCGCCGGACCCCGTGCGCGGCTTCGCGCGCTTCGAGGTGGCGCTGCTGGATCCGGTGGCCCTCGGCGCGCTGCGCCTCGGTCGGCTCGTCCAGCTCGAGCCGCGCTTTGGTGTTTCCTTGCCAGGACGGGGGTTCCGCGCTGGAAGTCAGGGCCCACGCCGCCTGCCGCGCCGCGCCGATGGCGACGTACTCGGCGACTTCGGGCAGCTGCACGGGCACGCCGAACACGAGCGGCGCGACCGCGCGGACGGCGGCCGACTGCGCGCCACCGCCGATGAGCAGCACGCGGTGGACGTCGAGACCGTGCGCGCGGACGGCGTCGAGACCGGCGGCCAGGCCGCACAGCATGCCCTCGACGGCACTGCGCGCGAGATTCTCCGGCGTCATGTTCGCCCGGGTCAGGCCGGTCAGGGAGCCGGTGGCGTCAGGCAGGTTCGGGGTGCGTTCGCCGTCCAGGTAGGGCAGGAACGTCAGGCCGCCGGCGCCGGGCTCGGCGCGCAGGGCGAGCCGGTCGAACTCGCTCAGCGTCGCGCCGAGCATCGCCGCGGTCGACGTCAGCACCCGCGCGGCGTTGAGCGTGCAGGCCAGCGGGAGGAAGCGGCCGGTGGCGTCGGCGAACCCGGCGACCTCGCCGCTGGCGTCGGCCGCGCCGGTCTCGGCGACGCCGAACACGGTGCCGCTGGTGCCGAGCGACACGACGACGTCACCCGGCTGCAGTTCGAGCGCGAGTGCGGCGGCCATGTTGTCGCCGGTGCCGGCGGAGACGAGCACGCCGCCCTTCGTGTGGCCGGCGGTGTCGGCCGGGCCGAGCACGGTCGGCAGCTCCGGCGTCCGGCCGCCGAAGGCGTGCGCGAGGACGTCGAGGCGGTAAGCGTTGTCGGACGGCGAGAAGTAGCCGGTGCCGGACGCGTCACCGCGGTCGGTCACCGGGTCGCCGCCGGTGAGCTTCCAGGTCAGCCAGTCGTGCGGCAGCAGCACGCGGGCGACGCGGTCGGCGAGCTTCGGCTCGTGTTCGGCCAGCCACCGCAGCTTCGTGACGGTGAAGCTGGCGACCGGCACCGAGCCGACGGACTTCGCCCAGACGGACGGCCCGCCGAGCTCGTCGATCAGGTCGAGCGCGGCCTGCGCCGAGCGGTTGTCGTTCCAGAGCAGCGCGGGCCGGACGACGTCGCCGGTTTCGTCGAGCGTCACCATGCCGTGCTGCTGGCCGCCGATGCCGATGGCCTTGACGTCGTCGAGCAGGCCGGTTGTGGCGGTTGCGAAGGCCTCCCACCAGGCCGCGGGGTCGACCTCCGTGCCGTCCGGGTGCGGCGCGCGGCCGGTGCGGACGATCTCCCCGGTCACGGCGTCGCACACGACGACCTTGGTCGACTGCGTGGACGAATCGATGCCAGCCACCAGCTCAGCTGTCATACGGCTGCCCCTCCTCGACGTGTTCGACGATCTCGATCGCGGTGCCCGCGTTGAGCGCCGCCTCGATTTCCTCGGTCGGCGTGGTCTCGCCGGTGATCAGCAGGTCGTAGTCGCCGACGTCGCCGTGCGCGTAGGTCGCGGTGCGCCCGAACTTCGAGTGGTCGACGACGAGGACGTTGTGGTTCGCGACCCGCAGCGCGGCCTTCTTCAGCTCCGCGTAGTCGCGATCGGGGTGGTAGAGCCGCCCGATCGCGACGGCGGTGACCGAGACGAACGCGACGTCGGCGCGGATGCTGTCCAGCAGGTTCAGCACCTCGGGCCCGGCGCAGGAGTCGTACTCGTGGCTGTAGCGCCCGCCGGCGAGCACGACGTCGACCCGCGGCCCGAGCAGGCGCGCGGCGTGCAGCGAGTTGGTGACGACGGTGAGCGCGTCGATCTCCGCGAGCCGCTTGACCAGCGGGAGGAGCGTCGTCGAGTCGTCGACGAAGACGGTCTGGCCGGGCTGGACGTGCTTCGCGGCCGCCTCACCGAGAGCGTCCTTCTCCCCGTGGTGGAGGGTGTCGCGGAAGCGGGCGGCGGTCTCGATGGTGGGCGCGGGATAGGCCGCGACCTTGCCGCGGAGCTTGCGCAGAAGACGACGTTCGTCGAGGTCGTCGAGGTCGCGGTGGATGGTCATCAGGCTGACCTTGAACCGGGCGGTGAGGTCGTCGATGCGGGCCTCGCCCTGCTCGATGACGTGATCGAGGATGTCCTGCCGCCGCTGCTCGACGACGGCGTCGGACGGCCGGGTCTTCCGGTCTCCAGGTCCTGTGCCGCCGCTCACACGGACTTCTTACCAGATTTACCGCCCAGAGTTAACAGAGAACTCGATAACTCTTCACGCCACCGCCGTCCCAAAGCGCCACTTTCTCCGTGAAAGTGTTCCGGAGGAGGTGGCTCCGGAACACTTTCATAGGGAAAGTGGCGTCTTGGGGTCAGGGGGTGAGGGAGCGGATCGCGCGGATCGCTTCCGGGATCGCGTGGACCAGGGCCGAGGACGACGTCGGGGCGTTCTGGGCCGCGATCGCGCCCGCCAGGGAGTGCACGTGGGCCGCCGCGGCCGCGGCCAGCCACGGGTCCAAACCCGCCGCCAGCAGCGAGCCGATCAGGCCGGACAGCACGTCGCCCGACCCCGGCGTGGCCAGCCAGGCGCCGTGCGGCTTGTTGACCGCCACCCGGCCGTCCGGGGCCGCGATCACCGTGACGTACCCCTTCAGCAGCACCACCGCGTTGTACCGGCGCGCCGCGTCGCGAGCGGCTTTCACCCGGTCAGGGCCCGGCGCGGCACCCATCAGGCGCTCGTACTCACCCGCGTGCGGCGTCAGGACCAGCGGCGTGTCCGGGTCGCGCGCGTCGAGGACGTCCGGGGACTTCGCGATGATCGTCGTCGCGTCGGCGTCCGCGCACACCGGCAAGCCGCGGCCCAGGACGTACCGGACGACGTCGCGGCCCTCCGAGCCTGTGCCGATGCCGGGCCCGACCGCCCACGCCTGGACGCGCCCGGCGTCCGCGACCGTGCCTGTCGCGATGACCTCCGGCCACTGCGCGCGGACGACGTCGGCCGCGTGCCCCGCGTACCGGACCATCCCGGCCGTCGCGCGCACCGCCGAGCCCGCCGTCAGCACCGCCGCGCCCGGGTACGTCGCCGAGCCCGCCGCGACACCGACCACGCCCTGGCTGTACTTGTCGTCCTCCGGGCCCGGCACCGGCCAGGCCACGGCGATGTCCACGACGTCCAGCTGCCGGATCGAGGGCTCCCCCAGCTCCGGGCCGAGACCGATGTCGACCAGCACCACCTCGCCGCACCACGTCGGCGCCAGCACGTGCACCGGCTTGCGGCCGCCGAAGGTGACCGTCAGGTCCGCGCGAACCGCCGGGCCGTCGACGGCGCCGGTGTCCGGATCGACGCCGCTGGGCAGGTCGACCGCGACGATCGGCGCTTCGACGAGGGACACCAGCCGCGCGGCGTCCGGCCGCAGCGAACCGTGCCCCGAAATCCCGATGATCCCGTCGACCACGACGTCCGCCCGCGCGATCCACTGTGGACCGTCCTCGGCGGACACCACCCGGCCACCGGCTCGCCGCAGCGCCGCGAGTCCGGCCTCGTGGGCCCGGGAACCCAGCAGGACAGCCGTGACGGCGACCCCGCGGCGGCGCAGGAAAGCCCCGGCCCACAACGCGTCGCCGCCGTTGTCACCGGAGCCGACCAGCAGCACGACCCGGCGTCCCGACACCGTGCCGGTGTGCTCGCCGAGGAACTCCGCGATCCGCACGGCCAGCCCGAACGACGCGCGCCGCATCAGCTCGCCCTCGGGCGTGACGGCGAACAACCGCCCCTCCGCCTCGCGAATCCGTTCCGTGGTCCAGATTCCCTGCACGGCGAAGGCCTCCCGCTATTCGACGGTGACAGACTTCGCCAGGTTACGCGGCTTGTCGACGTCGTACCCGCGAGCGCGGGCGATCTCCGCGGCCAGCACCTGCAGCGGGACCGTGGACACCAGCGGCTGCAGCAGCGTCGGCACCGCGGGGATCTCGATCAGCTCGTCCGCGAACGGCCGGACCGTCTCGTCACCCTCTTCGGCGATCACGATCGTGCGCGCGCCGCGTGCCTGGATCTCGCTGATGTTCGACACCAGCTTCGAGTGCAGCACCGCGCGGCCCTTGGGCGACGGCATCACGACGACGACCGGCAGGCCCTCCTCGATCAGAGCGATCGGGCCGTGCTTGAGCTCGCCGGCGGCGAAGCCCTCGGCGTGCATGTACGCGAGTTCCTTGAGCTTCAGCGCGCCTTCGAGGGCGACCGGGAACCCGACGTGCCGGCCGAGGAACAGCACGGCCTTCGAGTCGGCGATCCGGCGGCCGAGGTCGCGCACCTGGTCCACAGTGGACAGCACCTTCTGGACGGCCGCGGGCATGGCCTCCAGCTCGGCGAACTCGCGGGCGACCTCGTCCGGGTACTTGGTGCCGCGGGCCTGCGCCAGTGCCAGGCCGACCAGGTAGTTGGCGGCGATCTGCGCGAGGAACGCCTTCGTCGAGGCGACGCCGATCTCGGGCCCGGCGTGGGTGTAGAGCACCGCGTCGGACTCGCGCGGGATCTGCGCGCCGTTGGTGTTGCAGACGGCCAGCACGCGCGCCTTCTGCTCGCGCGCGTGGCGGACGGCCTCCAGCGTGTCCGCCGTCTCGCCGGACTGCGACACGGCGACGACGAGCGTCGCGCGGTCGAGCACCGGGTCGCGGTAGCGGAACTCGCTGGCCAGCTCGACCTCGACCGGCAGGCGGCACCAGTGCTCGATGGCGTACTTGGCGACCAGGCCGGAGTGGTAGGCCGACCCGCAGGCGACGACGAAGACCTTGTCGACGTCGCGCAGGTCCTGGTCGGAGATGCGCTGCTCGTCGAGGATGATCCGGCCGTTGTCGAAGTGCCCGCGAAGGGTGTTCGCCAGCGCCTCGGGCTGCTCCTCGATCTCCTTGAGCATGAAGTACTCGTGGCCGCCCTTTTCGGCGGCGCTCAGGTCCCAGTCGACGGTGAACGGCTTCGCCTGGGCGGCGTCGCCGTGGAAGTCGGTGACCTCATAGCCCTCGCGGGTGATCACGACGAGCTGGTCCTGCCCCAGCTCGACGGCCTCGCGGGTGTGCTCGATGAACGCGGAGACGTCGGAGGCGACGAAGTGCTCGCCCTCTCCGACGCCGACGACCAGCGGCGACGACCGGCGCGCCGCGACGATCGTGCCGGAGTGGTCGGCGTGCGTCACGACCAGCGTGAACGCGCCTTCGAGGCGACGGCAGACGGCGGCGACGCTGGCCGCGAAGTCCCCGGCGGTCTCGCCGCCGGTGTAGGCCCGCGCGATGAGGTGCGCGGCGGTCTCGCTGTCGGTGTCGCTGGCCATCTCGACGCCGTCGGCTTCCAGCTCGGCGCGCAGGGCGGCGAAGTTCTCGATGATGCCGTTGTGCACGACCGCGACGCGCTGGGAGGCGTCCCGGTGCGGGTGCGAGTTGCGGTCCACCGGGGCACCGTGGGTGGCCCAGCGGGTGTGGCCCATGCCGGCGGTGCCGGCGAAGCTGTCGCGACCGACCTTGTCCAGCTCGGCTTCCAGGTTGGCGAGCCGGCCGGCCTTGCGCTCGACGTTCAGTGCGCCGGCGCCATCGAGGACCGCGACCCCGGACGAGTCGTAACCGCGGTACTCCATCCGCCGGAGCCCGCCGAGAACGACGTCCAGAGCCGGGCGGTGCCCGACATATCCCACGATTCCACACACGCGCACCAGCCTAACGAGGGACATTCGGCCGGCTGACCGGGCACGCGAACCGCTCCCGACCTGCACGGACGTCACTCCATATGGTCCGGACCAATGCCGAACCGGGTGACACCGCCCAGCCCACTCCCGACCGCCCCGAGGCGGCCTTGGTTGCGTCCGACGCACCGAAGGCCGTCTTCGGTGCGTCGGACGCACCGAAGGCCACATCGGGGCGTTTGAAAGGTGCCGGTGCGGCGAGCGAGCCGGGGGCGGGGGCGGGCAGTAGGGTTCCGGCCATGGCCAGCAAGCCCAAACAGCTGCTCGCGGAGCTGAAGCACCCGGGTCCGCACGAGGTCCTCCGGGGCAACCTCGCCCTGGTCGGCCTGCCGGGCGTGGTGTACACGCCCCGCGCCGGCCTCGGTCTGCCCGCCATCGCCTTCGGGCACGGCTGGCTGCAGCCGCCCGACCGGTACCGGCAGCTCCTGCACCACCTCGCCAGCTGGGGCATCGTCGCCGCGGCGCCGGCGACCCAGCGGGGGCCGCTGCCCTCGCACCGGCTGCTCGCCGCCGATCTCCTGACCACCCTCGACGTCGTCACGACGGTCCGCCTCGGCCCGGACGGCATCAGCGTCGACCCGGCGAAGCTCGGCCTCGCCGGGCACTCGGCCGGCGGTGGCTCGGCGGTGCTGGCCGCGGCGCAGGACGCGCAGGCCGAAAACCCGCGGATCCGCGCCGTCGCGACCATCACGGCCGCCCAGACGCTCCCGCCGGCGAGCGAGGCCGCACGCGCCATCACCGTCCCGGGTCTGCACCTGGCCGCCGAAGAAGACCTGGTCGCGCCGGCCGTCGGCCACGCCGAGGCGATCGCGGACAACTGGGGCGGCGACGACGTCCAGCTGCGCACCCTGGGCAAGGCGTCCCACCTAGGCGTCACCGAGGGCCGGCACTGGTCGCAGCTGATCATGCACGGCAAGCCCCACCGCGGCACCCAGCAGCTCACCCGCGCGCTGTTCACGGCGTTCTTCCTGACCCACCTGACCGGCACGGACAAGTACCGGCCTCTGCTGGAGGCGGACGTCAAGCGCGCGACCATCGAGCGCGAGGACGAACCCGCCCACTGAGTCCCCTACTGACGCGAAAAAGGCCCGGCTCGCGCCGGGCCTTTTTCGCGTTTCCCTCAGACCAGCCAGCTCGTGCTGGAGAAGTCGTCCTCGTCCTCGACCGGACGCGCGTGGCGTCCCCGGGGCCGCTGCGGCTCGGGTGCCGAGGCCGGGGGCTCCGGTGCCGGCGAAGGCACCGCCGCCACCGGCTCGGGCTGCGGGGCCGCCGCGGCCGGGGCCGGGTACGCCGGGAAGCTGTTCGTCGGCGTCGAGTCCTCGTCCTCGCCGCCGAACTGCATCAGCGACTCCCGGCCCTTGTCGGCCAGGGTCTTCTCCGTCGCCCAGCCGCCCGCGCTCTGCTTGCGCTTGTTGAGCTCGTCCATGTGCTCGGCGTACTTCTGCGCCGCACCCAGCTCGTTCTTCAGGCCCTCGCGCGCCTGCGTCTCGGCCTCCGCGACGCGCCGGTCCCGCAGCCCCCGCTGCTCGTCCTGCTCGCGCGCCGCGGCGTCCATGGTGGAGACCGCCGCGCGATACCGCTCTTCGGCGCTGCTCATCGCCCCTCCTCAGGCTCTACCCTCACTGGCCCGTCACCGGTCGTACCGGATCGAGCGCTCACCCTCGTCGTCCAGCGAACCGCTGATCCGGCCCTTCGCGCCACTCGTCTCGAAGACGCCGCCTTCGATGCGGTACTGGCTGGCGCCGCGCTGCTGGTCACCGCCCCCGCCGGGCGAGCCGCCCATGCCGCCCATCATTCCGCCCATGCCCCCCATGCCGCTCATGCCGCTGGCCGAGCCGCTCGCGGCCGCCTGGTGCGCGCCGGGGTCGACCGGCGTCGCGCCGAGCCCGCCGCCGTCGGCCGCCGGGAGCGACGCGTCGCTGCCCGTCTGGGCGCCCGGGTCCAGGGACACCGCGCCGGCGAAGTCGGCCGTCGTGTGCCCGCCTGTGACGGCGGAGCCGAAGTCGCTCGCCCCGGCCGTGGTCGTCGAGTCGCCGCCACCGCCGGCTCCCGCGTCGGCCGTGGCCAGCGCCGGTTCGGCCGTCGTGTCAGTGCCGAGGTCGCCGGAGAAGTCCATCCCGCCCGGCGCGCTGAACCCGCCGCCACCGCCGGCGGCCGCCGCCCCCTGCGTCATGCCCGGGTCCGGGTTGTCCGGCGACGGGTCCTTGGTCAGCGGCGACTCGGCGTTGGCGTCGTGCTGGATCTCGGAGGCGACGCCACTGCTGCTGTCCGGCCCGGAGGAAGCCCCGTCGGACCCACCGGTGCCGCCGGCGGTCGCGCCGGACGTACCGGTGTCGGACGCCGCGCCGGTGCCGTCGGCCTTGAGGTCGCCGGTCTTCGGGCCGTCCTTCGAGTCCAGCGTGTAGGTGGTCGGCTCGCCCTTGCCGTCGTCGACGGTGACGACCGTCGGCCCGCCAGGGCCCTCCGGCCGCTCGGCGGTGATCTTCAGGTTGCCGTCCTGGATGTGGATCTTGCCGTCCGCGCCCGGCTTGTAACTGCCGTCGGCCGACGGCTGCCCGTCCTTGACGGCCTGGCTGCCCTGCGGCCCGAAGGCGGCGTCCTTGCCGTCGGCACCCTTGCCGTCGGCGCCCTTGGCGTCGGCCTTGTCGTCATCGCCCCAGTCGAGCGGGTAGTCCTTCTTGTGGCCCTGGCCGTCGTCCACCGTGATGTCCATCTTGCCCTGCTTGTCGGGCTCGGACATCTCGATCGTGTTGTCGCCCTTCTTGACCGACACCGTCTCCGTGTCGTCGGCGTCCTTGATGGCCTCGCCGGTCTTCGGGTCGATCGGGTACGGCTCCCCGGTCGACGGGTCGACCTCGAGCGGCTTGCCGGTGACCGGGTTCGTGCCGGCGTCGCCCGGCTTCGGCGCGGCGTCCTCCGGCTTCGGCGGCTCGCTCGCGGACGGCGTCGTGGTACCGCCGCCACCGCTCCCGGTGCCGCCGCCACCCGTGCCCGGCCCGCCCCCGCCGGTGCCCGGCCCGCCGCCACCGGTGTTGGAGTCCTTGCCCCCGCCGCCGGTGCTGGTGTCCTTGCCGCCGTCACCCTTGCCCGTGTCCGGGCCAGCGCCCTTGGCCTCGGTCAGCTGGTTGGTGTAGCCGGCCAGGTACTGGTCGAGCGCGCCCCACTGCTGGTCGATCGTGTCCTTGGCGGACTTGCACGAGCCGTTGAACGCGTTGATCAGGCCCTGGTACTCGGTGGTGAACGCGCCGTCGCGCCAGTAGCGGCAGACCTGGCGGCCGTACTCCTTGTTCTCGTCGTTGAAGCCGCAGTCGTCGTTCTGCAGCCGCTCGGCGAGGTTCGTCTGGTTGCCGTTCTTCGCGTTGACCCCGTCGACCCAGCCGGCGACCTTCATGAAGTCGTCGAACTCGCCGGTCTCGCCGTTCGCGATCTTGAGGACGTCGCGGGCCATGCCGATGTCGGCCTGGGCGATCGTCGTGCGGTGCAGCCCGAGGACCTCGTCGACCTTCTTCTTGACGGCGTCGAAGACGTGCCCGACGGTCTCCGGGAGCAGCTTCGCGGCGCCGTCGATCTGCTGGGAGAGCTCCTTGGCGTGCGGCTTGATCGTCTCGTCGTACTTGATCTCCGCCGCGTTGGCGCCCTTGCCCTTCCACTCCCCGAAGAGGGTCTGGAGCTCGGTGTCGCTCTTGGTGAGCGTGTCCTCGACGACCTTGTGCGCCTTGGCCAGGTCGTCGGCGTCGGTGAGGAACTTCTGGTACTGGATGCCGCGGTTCTCGTGGAACTTGTCCTTGAGGTCCTTCTGCGGGTCGAGCTGGCCGGTGCCGCCCTTGATCTTGTTCCAGATGTCGGTGGTCCACAGCACCAGGAAGTCGACCGTGACGTTGCCCTGGTCGAGCTGCTCGTCGGAGCTCTTCGCGCCCGCGTTGAGCGTCGGCTTCGCGATGCCGTCGAGGTTCTTCTTCGCCTGGTTCTTGCGGTCGGTCTGGGCCTGCTGTTCCTTGCCCTTGGCCTGCGATTCCTGCTGGGCTTCCTTCAGCCGGTCGTCGACCTCGCCGTCGGAACCGGTGGGATAGAGCGGCGTGGTGGCCCAGTTCCGGTCGGAATACCCGTCGATGTATTCCTTGGCGTACTTTTCTTCTTCGTCGTTGAAGTTCCAGGTGTCCTTGTCGTACGCCTCCATGAGGGCGGACTTCTTTTCCATGGAGACGTTCGGGTCGTCGAGGACCTTCTTGATGTCAGCCCATTCGGCCATTACTTGCTCCCCGCCGCGTTGGCCCGCGCACCCGCGTCCGATTCCTGCGTGGTGTATTTCCCACCGGCCGTGCCGATGCCGCTGCCGAGGTTCATCAGGGCGTTCGACAGCCCGGTCATGCCCGCGCCGATCTCGTCGATCCCGGCCTTGTACTTGCCGAAACCGTCCTGGTGGACGCGGCCGAAGTCCGCAGCCACGATCGCCGTCGGCGCGACTTTCTTCGCTTCGCCCGCCGGGTCGTCGGCGACGTCGTTGAGGCGGATCTGCGCCCGCGTCATCGCTTCCGAACTCGCTTCATAACCGTTTGGCATGGTGGCTGCCCCCTTCGATCCCACAGTCCCTGGCACCTGTTCGAAGACTGTGACGCGCCCGGACGCCGATCGGTGCCGTCGCAGATGCACACAGAGTCTAGCGTTCGGCCGCGTGGCCAGCCGGGACTTCGGAAAAGTGCACCCCGGGGGTCACCCGGTGGCGCGCTGGGCCTCGACGGCTTCGGCGATGACCTCGGCGACACCCCGGACGTCCACCAGGCGGTCGAGCTCGTCCAGGTCGACGGAGACGCCGAAGCGGACCTCGACCCGCGCGAGCAGCTGGATCCGCTGCCGGGACGTCAGGCCGATGTCGTCGAACGGGGTCGAGTCGGCGAGCCGCTCCGGCGGGATCTCCAGCGCGAGGCAGACGATCTTCCGGATCTCGCCGGCGTAGGCGGCCGCGTCAGTCATGGCGCCCATTCTCACCCCACCAGCGGTCGCGGGCCGCGGCGCGGGAGACCTTGCCGCTGGAGGTGCGCGGCACCGCGCCGGGCCGGACCAGCCACAGGCCGCGCAGGGGCAGGTCGTGGCCCGCCGACACGGCCCGGCGGACGGCGCTCGCCACGGCGTCGCCGTGGTCCGCGGCGCCGACGACCGCCGCCACACCCTCGCCGCGGCTGTCCCGCACCGCGAACGCGGCGACCCGGCCGGCCCGGACGGCGGGGTGCGCGGCCTCGATCGTCGCCTCGATGTCCTGCGGGTGGTGGTTGCGGCCGTCGACGATGATCAGGTCCTTGAGCCGCCCGGTGACGTACAGCAGGCCGTCGTGGAGGAAGCCGAGGTCGCCGGTGCGGAGCCAGCCGGGCTCGGCGAAGGCGTCACCGCGGTCCGGCCGTCCCCAGTAGCCGTCGGCGACGTTGGGGCCCGCGACCCAGATCTCCTTGTCGACAATCTTGACCCGCTGACCGTACGGCCGCCCCGCCGACACCAGCGGCTCGCCGTCGAACTCGGTGATCGTCGGGCCCTCGTCCCCCGCGCTGGCGACGAACACCGTCGCCTCCGCCAAGCCGTAACACGGCTTCTGCGCCGCGCGCGGCAGCCCGAACGGCGCGAAAGCGCGGTCGAACGCCTCGACGGTGGCCGCGCGGACCGGCTCACTGCCGTTGAGCACCGAGTTCACGTGCGACAGGTCGACGTCTTCGAGCTCGCCGGCGGCTTCGGCTGCTTCCGAGGCCAGGTCGAAGGCGAAGTTCGGGGCCGCCGTGATCGCGCCCGGGTGCTCGGCCAGCAGCCGGATCCAGCGCAGCGGGTCGCGCACGAACTCCATCGGCGTGAAGAACACCGAGTGCGCGCCCAGGAACACCGGCGTGCCGATGAGCAGGACCAGCCCCATGTCGTGGAAGAACGGCACCCAGCCAGCGAGGTGGGTCGACGCGTCGGCGTGGTAGCACCGGGTCGTCTGCCAGCAGCTGGCCACGAGCGCGCGGTGCGAGATCACGGCGCCGGCCGGGCGGCTCGTCGAGCCCGACGTGTACTGCAGGTACGCGGGGTCGGTCATGGCGACCGCGGCGGGCGGCCCGGCGTCGGCCGGCTCGACGTCCTCGATCGCGAGCAGGACCTCCGGCCGCGACGCCAGGCCGTCCAGGAAGTCCTTCGAGGTGAGGATGACCGACGGCGTGGCGTCGGCGAGGGCCGACTCGAGCCGGGCGCGGTGCGTGCGCCCGGCCGGGACGGACAGCGGCACCGCGACGAGCCCCGCGTACAGCGTCCCGAGGAAGCCGACGACGTACCCGAGGTCCTGGCGGGTGACGATCGCCACCCGGTCACCCGGCCGGGTGTGGCGGCGCAGCTCGCGGGCGACCCCGCGGACGCGCGCGAGCAGCTGCGGCCACGTCAGGGTGTGGTCGGCCGGACCCGGGAAGACGCGGCAGGTGAACGCGGGGCGGTCTTCGGCCGCGTTGCGGAGCAGGAGGTCCGTGAGGGGCGTGGTCAGGACCTCGTCCGGGACGGCTGCGGGCGGCACGGCCCCATCCTGCCCTACGGTGGGGAGCCGATGGACGAGTTCGAGCGGCACGGGATCGCGGTGGTCGAGGGCCGTGACGCGGCCGCGCGCGCCCTGCGGTCGCCGGAGCTGACGTCGGATCCCGGCCTCGGGTCACCCAGCGTGCTGCTGCGCGACGGCGACGGCCACACGCGGGTGCGCGGCGTGCTGCGGGAGATCATCGCCGGGCTGGAGCCGTTCCCGGACCCGGTGCGCGCGGAGATCACCGCGGTCGTCGGCGCGCTGGGTGCGCCATTCGACCTGGTGCACGACTTCGCGCGGCCGGTCGCGGGCCTGGTGACGGCCGCGGTCCTGGGCGTGCCGCTCGACGACGTCTTCCTGGATCACCTGGAAGCGACCACGGCGAACCTCGACGTCTTCGGCGGCACCGACCGGCCGGGCCAGGCGTCGGCGTTCCGGCTGTCGGTGCAGCTCGGCCGGGCCCCGGCCGAGCCGGGCAGCGGCCTGGCGGCCCTGCGCGCGGCGCACGCGGCGGGCCGGCTCGACGACGACGAGCTGGCGATCAACCCGGTGGTGCTGGCGCACGCGGCGTACGAGAACTCGCTGAACTTCCTGGCCTGCGCCGGGCTTTCGCTGGCTTCGGGCGCCGCGTGGACGAGCGTGCGTGAGCTGGCGGCGGAGATCTGCCCGGCCCGGTACGTCCTGCGGTTCGGTTCCGAAGGTCCGGTGGCGATCTCCCTGACCGACGGCCTGCCGTTCGGCCTCGGCCGCCACGCCTGCCCGGGCTCCGGCGTGGCACTCGCGGAGGGCGAGATCGCGCTGCGCGAGCTGGCCGACGTCCTCGCCGGCGGGTGCCGGGTCGAGGACGTGCGGTGGAAGACCCACCCGGTGTTTCGCGGCCTGGCCTCGGCGCGGGTCTCGTGAGTGGTTAGGGCGGTTAGAACCGCCCTAACCACTCACGAGAGCCGCGGCAGACTACGAAACGGCGGAAACCACGCCGGCCAGGCGGTCGGCGGCGGCCTGGGCGGTGGCCTGGGCCGGGGCCTCGACCATCACGCGGACCAGCTGCTCGGTGCCGGACGGGCGCAGCAGCACCCGGCCTTCCTCACCCAGCTCGGCCTCGACCTCGTCGACGGCGACCCGGACCTCGGTCGAATCCGCGACCGCCGCCTTGTCGGCGACCGGGACGTTCACCAGCACCTGCGGCAGGCGGTTCATCACAGCCGCCAGGTCGGCGAGGGACTTGCCCGTCTCGGCCATGCGGCTCATCAGGCGCAGCGCCGTCAGCAGGCCGTCGCCCGTGGTGGCGTGCGCCGGGAGGACGACGTGGCCGGACTGCTCGCCACCGAGGGCGAAGCCGCTGGAACGCAGCTCCTCGAGGACGTAGCGGTCGCCGACCGCGGTGGTGACCACGGTGATGCCGTGGGCGCGCATCGCCAGGTGCAGGCCGAGGTTGCTCATCACGGTCGCGACCAGCGTGTCCTTGGCCAGCTCACCGGACTCGGCCAGCGCGAGCGCCAGCACGGCCATGATCTGGTCGCCGTCGATCAGCTCGCCGGCGGAGTCGACGGCCACGCAGCGGTCGGCGTCACCGTCGTGGGCGATGCCGAGGTCGGCGCCGTGCTTGACGACGGCCTCGCGCAGCCGCTCCGGGTGGTTGGAACCGCAGTGTTCGTTGATGTTGACGCCGTCCGGATCGGCGTACAGCGCGACGACCTCGGCGCCGGCCCGGCGGTAGATCTCGGGCGCGGCCGCGGACGACGCGCCGTTCGCGCAGTCGACGACGACCTTGAGGCCGTCGAGCGAGTGCGGCGTCACCGCGAGGAGGTGCTCGGCGTAGCGGTCGAGGGCGTCATCGACGTCCGTGACGCGCCCCACACCGGCGCCGGTCGGGCGGATCTTGCCGTCGGCGAGGCCGGCCTCGATCTCGTCCTCGATGCCGTCGGGGAGCTTGTGCCCACCCGAGGCGAAGAGCTTGATGCCGTTGTCCGGCATGGGGTTGTGCGACGCGGAGATCATCACACCCAGGTCGGCTTCGAGCGAGCCGACCAGGTAGGCGACGGCCGGCGTCGGCAGGACGCCGACCCGGCGGACGTCCGCGCCGGCGGAGGTGAGCCCGGCCACGACCGCGGCTTCGAGCATCTCACCACTGGCGCGCGGGTCCCGGCCGACAACCGCGACCGGCCGGTGTGAGCGGTCGTGCGCGGCCAGCACGCGGGCGGCGCTGGCGGCCAGCGCCAGGGCCAGTTCCGGCGTCAGCTCGGCGTTGGCCAGGCCACGTACCCCGTCGGTACCGAACAGGCGTGCCATCGATCGACCTCCTCAGAGCGGCTGCGGCAGCGCAACCACCACGACAACCTAGCGAGCGTTCCTGGACGCTCTCCCCCACCCCCGAATGTCGCTCCGAGCACGGGAAATGCGACATCGGCCCGGGCGGGTCGGTAAAAACGCCGGAGCGCCCATCCGATAGACGGATGAGCGCTCCGGTGGGTTGCGCCAGAGGCGCGAATCAGCGCTTGCTGTACTGCGGGGCCTTACGGGCCTTCTTGAGGCCGTACTTCTTCCGCTCCGTGGCGCGCGCGTCACGGGTCAGGAAGCCGGCCTTCTTGAGGGCCGGGCGGTCGTCCGCGTCGACCTCGATGAGCGCACGGGCGATGGCCAGGCGCAGCGCGCCGGCCTGACCCGAGACGCCGCCACCGTGCAGGTTGGCGAAGATGTCGAACGCGTCCGGCTTCTCGACCAGGACCAGCGGGTCCTTGATGAGCTGCTGGTGCACCTTGTTCGGGAAGTACTCCTCGAGGGTGCGGCCGTTGAGCTTGAACTCGCCGGTGCCCGGGACGACACGCACGCGAACGACGGCTTCCTTGCGGCGGCCGACGGTCTGGGCGTTGCCGCCCGCGGCCCGCGACGGGCGCGGGGCGGTGGCGGACTCGCTGGTCGCCGCCGGGGTCTCGCTGGTGGCCACCGGGGTCTCGCTCGTCGCCACCGGGGTTTCGGCGGCGGCGGGAGCCTCAGGGGTCTCGGGGGTCTCGACGGCGCCGGTCTCGGTCGCCTCGGTGGTGACCTCGGCGGTCTCGGGGTCGGTGCTGGTCACAGACTGTTCCTCACTCACTGCGCGACCTGCGCGATCTTGGTGATCTCGCGCGCCTGCGGCTGCTGCGCGGCGTGCGGGTGCTGCGGGCCGGCGTAGACCTTGAGCTTCTTGGCCTGGGCGCGGCCGAGCTTGTTCTTCGGCAGCATGCCCTTCACGACCTTCTCGAGAAGGTGCTCGGGCTTGGTGTCGAGCAGCTCGCCGAACGACCGCTTCCGCAGGCCGCCGGGATAACCGCTGTGCCGGTACGCGAACTTCTGCTCGCGCTTGTTTCCGGTGAGCGCGACCTTCTCGGCGTTGACGATGATGACGAAGTCACCGGTGTCCACGTGCGGGGCGAAGGTCGGCTTGTGCTTGCCGCGCAGCAGCGTGGCGACCTCGGTCGCGAGCCGGCCGAGCACGACATCCTCGGCGTCGATCACGTGCCAGGCACGAGTGACGTCGCCGGGCTTGGGGCTGTACGTGGGCAAGGGTCTACCTCGTCGTCAACATTGCGTGTGGGTTCTGTGCGGGCCTAGCGCGCTGATGCGCCGCAACGCACAACGACATATGAAGATACCCCCACGCTCGCCGCAGCCACGCATCGGGGGTGGGTGGAAGCACCGGGACAGGCCCGGCCCCTGCGGACTCTACCCGGTTTTCCGGCCGAAGTGCCCGCACGCGCGGCCCCGACACGCGAGGATGAGACGATCCGGGCGCCCGGAGCACGGGCACAGACGAGGCATGGGGACGGCGATGAGGAAACGACCGACGGCGATCTTCGTCCTGGGGGCTTTCCTGGCGCTCGTCAGCGCCTGCGGCCAGGCCAAGGCGGGCACGCCGCTGCCGAAGGGCGACGACGCGGCGGACTACGTCGGCGGCAAGTTCGAGCAGCTCATCGGCAAGCTCGAGGACAGCATCACCGACACGCGCAACGTCACCAACTCGCTCGACGCCTACTTCAAGTTCGACGACAAGTGGATCCACAGCACGGTCACGTCGGCGCGCACCGGCAGCCCGGAGAACCGGGTCGTGCGGCACCGCTCGCTGAAGAACCCCGATGAGATCATCGACACGTACACGCCCGCGGACGGCCCGGTCGAATACACCTACCTCGGCCCGATGTACGTGCAGAAGGGCGTCTCGCCGACGGCGTGGGTGTCGATGCCGAAGCCCGAGGCCGGCCTGGTCCAGCCGTGCGTCTGGGGCGGGGTGCTGACCCCGTGCCGGATGGCCGACTCGACGGTGGAGGCCTACAAGGCCGACAAGCGCGCGGTCCGCGGGGCGAAGAGCCTCGGCGACGGCAAGACCGCGCTGACGGTCAACGTGCCGTTCCAGGTCTTCGTCAAGGACCGGGTCGAGATCCTGCCGGACAGCGTCACGAGCCAGATCGGGCCGGAGCTGAACAAGGCCATGGTGCCGACCACGATCACCCTGAACCCGGACGGCAGCCTCGTCTCGTTCGTGATGGACGCCAAGTTCGGCGGCGACGGCCACCAGCTCGAGCTCAAGTACGAGTTCAAGTTCACCGGCCCGGCGAGCCTGCAGGACATGCCGAAGCTGCCCGACGCGGCGCAGATCACCGTGCTGCCCGACCGGGCGGCGATGGACGACTTCTACCGCCGTCTCGGCGACGCGCAGGGCAACTGACCCGTGGCCGTCCCCCACCGCCCGACCCGAGGTGATCTCCGATGACCCAGCCGCCCGACCAGCAGCCGCAGTGGTGGCAGCCGCCGGCCGACCCGCGGGCGCCCGCGAACCCGCAGGCGCCGGCGTGGCAGCCGGAACAGCAGCCGACCGGCCCGCATTCCGGGCAGTGGCAGCAGAACGACGCCCCGGGCGCGGCCACCGGGTCCTACACCGGCCAGTGGGCCCCGCAGCAGCCCGGCCCGTCCGGCTCGTTCTCCGGGCCGTGGCAGGGACAGCAGAACGCGCCTTGGCAGCAGCAGCAACCGCCGTCGCAGCCGACACCCCAGCAGGGCACGCCGGGCGGCGGCTGGCCCGCGCAGCAACCGGGACAGCCGGGGCAGCCGTACGGCGGTGGGTTCCAGCCGTCGCAGTACGGCGGCCTGGGCGCGTTCGCCGCGACGCCGGAGAAGAAGCCGAAGTCGAAAAAACCGTTGCTGATCGCCGGGATCGCGGTCCTGGTGCTCGTGGTCGGCGGCGGTGGCGCGTGGCTGCTCGGCGCGTTCCGCGGCGACGTGCTGGACCAGCAGTCCCTTCAGGACGGTGTGGTGAAGGTCCTGAACGAGAGCTACGGCGAGCCGGACGTGAAGAACGCGCAGTGCCCGTCGAACGAGGCCGCGCAGAACGGCACGACCTTCGACTGCACGGTGCAGATCGGCGGCCAGGCCAAGAAGGTGACCGTGCGGGTGCTCAACGACCGGCCCGAGTACGAAGTCGGCGCGCCGCACTGAGTTTTCCCTTACCCGCAAACGGAAAACGGCGGGCCCCGCACCGAAGTGCGGGCCCGCCGTGGTTCCCGGGGCTAGCGGCTCAGAACAGGCCTTCGACAGCGCTGTCCGTCTGCTGGTAACCGTCGGCGATCTGCGGCAGGGCGGCGGCGATCTGCGCCAGAACCTGCTTGAGGTCCTCGAACTTCTGGTCCCAGGTGCGCTGGGCCTGGTCGTACTGCTCCTTGGCGGAACCGGTCCAGGTGGTGATCAGCGGCTTGAGGTCGTCCTTGAGGCGGTCGAACGCCTGCTGCAGCTCGCCACCGGTCTGCTGGCAGTCGTCCGCGGCCGCGCGGATGGTGGCATAATTGACGACAATTCCGGCGCCATCAGGCATGATGTGCTCCTTCTGTACTCAAGAATTTCGGGTGAATGAAAAGAAAGACGAAGGTGAAGATCAGCCCAGCGCGTCGAAGCCGCGGTTGACGGCGCCGAGGATCTCCTGCTGCTGCTGCTCGGACTTCTCGTACTTCGAACCGGCCTCGCGGAGCAGGTCCGCGATCTTCTGGAGGGCCTGGTTCATCTGGCGGGCGTCGTCGTCGAAGCGCAGCATGACGTGGTCGAACGCCTTCTGCGCGTCGCCCTGCCAGCCGGCGCGGGTGGCCTCGATGCGGTCGCGCAGCGTGGACAGGTTGGCGTCCATGCCCGCGCGGACCTCGGTGACCTTGCCCTCAGCGTCGGTGAACTGTGCGACTGTTCCTTGGAATCCGGCTCCGGCGCTCATACCGGTACCCCCTTCAAGAGTGGTGGTTGTCCGTAACAAGTCTTGTGCGTTTGTTCGGACCTACGACGCAGACCCTGCCATGTCCGGTTCCCCCTTGTCGTGCTTTGCCGGCAAGTAGTTGCTTGCGTGAACGCTCTTCGCGGGAACCGATCGCGGCCGGTATCCCCGGATCACTCCGATCCGGCGACACCTCACCCGGAAATGTGTTCTCCACCAGCGGGGTTAGCACACGCACAGCGAGCACCGGGCCGAACTCACCCGTCGCGTTTCATGATTCGCATCTGGGAAAAGTCTTCGTCGTCGTCACTCGTTCGAGGGGCACGGGCGGCAGATTGCGAACGCGAAGGAACCGAATCGGGAACAACGGGGGTGTCCGGGACCTCGGGAACGGTCAGCCCGCGGGCGCGGCGGAACCGTTCGGCGGCCGCGCGCAGCGTGCCGGGCGTCGGATCGCCGGACTTCGCCCCGCGGCCCGTTCGCTTCAGCAATTCGACGTTTTCGCTGTGGTGCCGCTGATTGCGCGCCTTCGCGGTCCCGGAGACGCGCCGGGCGTGCGTCACCGCGTCCTGACCGATCCGCTTGAAGGACGCCGCGGCGCTTTCGAATTCCTCGGACGGCACCGCGTGCCCTCCTCTCAGTTGAGGATTTCCACCGTGCGCACGGCCTGCGTGCACGCGGCGGCGACCCGGTCGCGCAGCTCGGGCTTCACGTACTGACAGCCGACGTGGACCCGGATCCGGCCCTTCGCCACGACGTACCAGTCGACCTGGATGTCGGGGCGGTCCGGCTTGACCTGGTGGTAGAAGATCACCGTCCGGCCCGCGTACGACAGGTTCGGGTCGTACGCGCTGTACTGCTGCTGCGAATCGTTCTCCGCGCTCTTGCGGAGCTCGTCCGCGAGCTTCTGCGGATCCGCCGTCGCGTCGTAGTCCATGACGTACTCCTGCGCGACGAGCAGGTCGTTGCCGTCCGCCGACTCCTGCGGGTGGATGACGACCTGGCGCTCGGCGACCCGGTCGTCGGTCTGGACCCAGTCGTTCGGCGAGACGAACTTGAAGTCGTACTGCGAGAGCGTCCGGCCGGTCTCGGCCTGGGTGCTGTCACGCGTGAAGAGGAGCACCCCGCCGACGACGAGCGCGGCCACGACGACCACCGCGACGGCCACGACGCCCCACAGCTTCTTGCGGTTCTTCGCGGGCGGCTCGGGCGACGGCGGGGCTGCGGACGCGCCGCCGGGGCGAGGCCCCGGAGGGCCGCCAGGACCGCTCAGCGCGGGCTGCCCGGCCGCCGGAGTCCACGGGCGGGCCGCCGGCTGGCCGTGGGGCGGTGAGGGCGGCGGTCCGGGCCGGTTCGCGTTCGGCGGGGTGAACTGCGCCGGCGTGGAGCGGGGCGGAGCCGGGCGCGGGGCGACGTCGCCGGGGCGGACGACCTCCGTGCGCTGCGCCGCCGGGTTCAGCGCGCCGCCCGGGACGGCGCCCATCCGGGCCATCGCCTCGCCGGGGAGAGCACCGGTGCGGTCCGGGTCGACCAGCACCGCGCGCAGCGCGCCGCGCGCGACCACCGTCTCGGGCTGGTCGAGGCTCGTCGGCACGACGCCGGTGCGCTCGTGCACCAGCCGGGAGATCATCGGGATCCGGCTCGACCCGCCGACCAGGAAGATCGCGGTGAGCTGCTTCGGCCGCAGGCCGGCGTCGCCGATCGACGCGACGGTCAGTTCCACCGCGCGGCCCAGCGGCGCCGCGATCAGCCGCTCGAGGTCCTCGCGGGTGACGTGCGCGTCGGCGAACGGCGGCGGCATCGGGACGTCGGTGTAGGCGTGCCGCGACAGCGTCTCCTTCGCGCCGCGCACGTCCTGGCGCAGGACACGACGGCGTCGCCGGTCGACGAGCTCGCGGCCCTCGACCAGCTGGCGCCAGGCGTCCTGCTCCCCACCCGCCACGAGCTCGCCGACGTGCTCCAGCAGGGCCTGGTCGATGTCCGCGCCGCCGAAGGCGGGGTCGCCGCGAGTGGCGAGGACCTGGAAGCCGCCGCGCTGCGGGCGGCCGGCGCGATCCCGGGCGTTGTCCGGCGGGAGGCGGCGCACGACGCTGACGTCGACCGTGCCGCCGCCGAGGTCCAGCACCGCCAGCGCGTCACCGGGACGGCCGCTGAACTCCACGGTGCGGTCGTTGGTCACGTCCTGCGGTGCGAACGTCGCGGCGTGGTAGACCGCCGCCGCGACCGGCTCCGGCACCAGCGCGACCTCGCGCGCCAGCCCACCGGCCGCCTGCCGCAGCAGCCGGGTGCGGATGGCGCCCCAGTCCGCGGGGTGGGTCAGCACGAGCAGGTCGACCTCGGCGTCACCGGCCAGCCGGCGCGCTTCGGCGACCGCGCGGCCGAGCACGGCGTGCACGACGTCGGTGACCCGCAGGACGCTGTCACCGAGCAGCAGCTCGCCCTCGTCGATCCGGCGCTTGGGGTTCGGTTCGTAGCGCGACGGGTCGACCGCCGCCTGCCGCTCGGCCTCCTGGCCGACGAACAGCGTGCCGTCGGCCGCCGCGTACACCGCCGAGGACATCAGCGGCTGGCCGTCGATCACCACGACCTGCGGATCGCGCCCGTTCACCGAGGCGACGACACAGGTACTCGATGTCCCGAAGTCCACCGCAACCCGCACTGTCACCCGAAGCTCCCGCACTATTCGCCGCGATCCCCCGCGCCACCGCGATCACGCCGGCGGGGCGCACCCTCGGGGAGGAAACCTACCCCGTCGCCGAAGGCGCGCCCCGCCGCCGTACTCAGTCCGGCTGGATCCACGAGACCTGGATGAGCTGCTTGCCGGCCTTGCGGGTCAGCATGTTGCCGCGACCCGGCGGCATCGAGCTGGCCTTGATGTTGCCAACGAGCGCGCCTTCGTCCCGCGAACCGTTCATCACCATGCCCGGCGCCGCGATCTCCTTGAGCTTGCCGATGATCGGGTCGTACATCGCCTTGCTCGCACCACCGGTGCGCCGCACGACCACCAGGTGCAGGCCGACGTCCTTGGCCTGGGGCAGGAAGTCGGAGATCTTCCGCAGCGGGTTGTTGGTCGAGGTGGCCACCAGGTCGTAGTCGTCGACCAGGATGAACAGCTCCGGGCCCTTCCACCACGACCGCGTCTTCAGCTGCTCCTGCGTGACGTCCGGCCCCGGCAGGCGGCGCGTCATCGAGTTGAAGACGTCGTTGACCATGCTCTCCAGCTGCGCCGCCGACACCGCGTACCCCAGCAGCGAGTCGCCCTGGACGAAACCGAGCATCGTGCGCCGGTAGTCGACCAGCAGGATCAGCGCTTCCTTCGAGGTGAACCGCTCGGAGATGCCCCGGGCGATCTGCCGCAGCAGGTTCGTCTTGCCCGACTCGCCGTCCGCGAACGCGTAGAAGTGCGGCTCGGCGTTGAAGTCCAGGTAGATCGGCTGCAGGTCCTCTTCGTTGACCCCGATCGGGATCAGCTTCGACTCGCGGGCCGTGTCGAGCTTCAGCACCTCGTCGTAGGTGATCATCTCCGGCAGCAGGCGGACCTGCGGGGCCACCCGGCCGCGCCAGGCCGCCTTGATCTTCGCCACCGCGTCGGCCACGCCGGAGGCGATGGTCTCCGGGTCACTCGACCCGTCGATCCGCGGCAGGCCGCCGAGCAGGTGCAGCTTCTCCCGCGTCAGGCCGCGGCCCGGCCGCCCGGTGGGGATGTTGACCGCGACCCGGCGGTCGATGTCCGACTCGGTCGGGTCACCGAGGCGCAGCTCGAACCGGGTGCCGATCATGTCCTTGATCGCCGGGCGGATGTCCGCCCAGCGGTTGGCGGCGATGACGACGTGCACGCCGTAGGACAGACCCTGGGTCGCGATCCGGGTGATCGTGGTCTCGAGCTCTTCGAAGTCGTCACGCAGGGCCCGCCAGCCGTCGACGATGAGGAACGCGTCGCCGAACGGGTCCTGGTCGGGCCGGATCTCGCCGCGGCGCTTGCGGTTGCGGAACTCGGTCATCGAGTCGATGCCCATCGCCCCGAACCGGCCTTCCCGCTCGACGAGCAGGGTGGTCAGCTCGGCCACGATCCGGCGGGCCTTGTCCGGCTCGCGCCGGGCCACGGCCACCCCGCCGACGTGCGGCAGGTCGGCCAGCCCGGCCAGGGTGCCACCACCGAGGTCGAGGCAGTAGAACTGCGCCTCTTCCGGCGTGTGGGTCAGCGCCATCGACATGATCAGGGTGCGGAGCATCGTCGACTTGCCCGACTGCGGGCCGCCGACGATCACGCCGTGGCCGGCCGCACCGGAGAAGTCCGCCCAGAGCGGGTCACGGCGCTGCTCGTACGGCCGGTCGACGATGCCCAGCGGCACCTGCAGCCGGCTGTTGCCGAAGAAGCCGACCGGGGACAGCCCGCGGTCGTCGGTCGGGTTCAGGTTCGGCAGCAGCGTGTCGAGCGAGTTCGGGTCCTTCAGCGGCGGCAGCCACACCTCGTGCGCCGGCGGGCCCTGCCCGATCAGCCGCGAGACGATGACGTCCAGCTCGCTGGGCTCGACCGCCTCCTCGGGCTGCTGCCGCTCTTCGACCTTCGGCGCCGCGTCGAGCAGCTCCGGTTCCGGCTCCTTCGGCAGTTCGACGAAGTCCGGGACGAACAGCTGCGGGCGCTTGTCCGCGCGCACGACCGTCGCCGCCGGGCCCGCGGCCTGGATGCCGGCCGGGCGGTACGGGCCCGAGACGTAGGACGCCTTGAACCGCACCAGCGTGGACGTGTCGAACTTGAGGTACCCGCCACCGGGGACCGACGGCAGCTCGAACGCGTCCGGCACGCCGATCGCGGCGCGGGACTCCGCCGCGGAGAACGTCTTCAGGCCGATCCGGTAGGACAGGTGCGAGTCCAGGCCCCGCAGCTTGCCCTCTTCCAGGCGCTGCGAGGCGAGCAGCATGTGCATCTGCAGCGACCGGCCCAGCCGGCCGATCGCGACGAACAGGTCGATGAAGTCCGGCTTCGCCGCCAGCAGCTCGGAGAACTCGTCGCAGACGATGAACAGCGCGGGCAGCGGGTCGAGGTCGGCGCCGTTCTCACGGGCTTTCTCGTACTCCCAGACGTTCTTGAAGTTACCGCCGTTCTTCAGCGCTTCCTGCCGGCGGTTCATCTCGCCGGCCAGCGCGTCCTTCATGCGGTCGACCAGCGTGACCTCGTCCGCGAGGTTGGTGATGACCGCGGAGACGTGCGGCGCCTTGTCCAGGCCGAGGAAGGTCGCGCCACCCTTGAAGTCGACGAGGACGAAGTTGAGCGTGCTCGACGAGTGCGTGGCCAGCATGCCCAGCACCAGCGTGCGGAGGAACTCCGACTTGCCGGAACCGGTCGCGCCGATGCACAGGCCGTGCGGGCCCATCCCTTCGGCCGCGGCTTCCTTGATGTCGAGCTCGACCGGCTGGCCGTATTCACCGACCCCGAACGGGACGCGGTAGCGGTCGCGGATCGGGCGGGGCCGCCACGCCTGCTGGACGTCGAAGGTCATCGGGTCGCCCGGGATGCCGAGCAGCTCCAGCAGCGACGGGTTGGACAGCAGCGGCTCTTCGTCGCTGACGTCCTGGCCGGCCGCGCCACCGACGCGGTACGGCGAGATGAGCCGCGCGAGCGACTCCGTCTCGACGACGCTGAGGGTGTCCGGGCGGCCGAACCACTCGACGCCGCCGGCGCTGCGCGCACCGAGCCTGTCGGCCTCCACGACCAGCCGGAGGCCACGGCGGGCGGCGAGGTTGCCGATCGAGTCGGACAGGTCGATCAGCGTGACGCCGACCAGGCCCTCCTCGAGGATGATCTGCTCTTCGCGGGTCACCTCGGCGTCGTCGACGATGATCACGACGTGCGGCTGGTCCGGCGCCGGCGTGGCGTTGCGGGAGAACCGCTGGCGGTCACGCAGTTCCTCGTCGAGCCAGTTCTCGATCTGGGCCAGCGAGCCGGCCATCATGCGGAGCTGGCCGATGCCGTCCGACATCGTCGGGTGCTGGGCGTGCGGCAGCCACTTCGCCCACTCCCACTCCTCCTTCGCGCGACCGGCGGTGGCGACCGCGATAAGCACGTCGTCGGGGCTGTGGAAGGTGACCATCTGCGCGAGCATCGCGCGGGTCAGGCCGCGGGTCAGCGCCCGGTCGCCCTGCATGCTCACCGCGGCGAACCCGCGCAACGTGATCTGGGTGGGCAGGTCCGGCACGATCGAGTGCGCGCGCACGAACCGGCGCAGCGCGAGGGTGGCGATCGGCTCCAGCTCGTCGACCGGCCCGGTCTGCGGCGGGACCAGCCGCGTCGCGAGGCGGTGCGAGCTGCGCCCGACGCGCAGGTGCAGGAAGTCCTGGTCGTTCTGGCGGCGTTCCCACATCCGGCGGCTGGCCGCCAGCGACCAGAGGGACTGCGGGTCCGGGTGCACCCACTCGAGCGCGGCCCGCTGGTCGACCATCGCCTCGCGGGCGCGATCGCGCATCTGGCCCAGGTAACGGAGGTAGTCCTTGCGGTCCTCGTCCATCTCGGCGCGCTTGGCGCCACCGCCCTTGCCGCCACCGCCGGCCATCATCCCGAGCGTGCCGACGACCATCATGCCGCCCATGGCCATCATCATCGGGTTCCGGTTGCTGGCCTGGAACATGAAGACCATCATCCCGAGCGACGCGACGATCATCACGATCGGCAGCGCCTTCATGACGATGTTGCCGGGGATGACGCGGGGGACCTCGGGCGGCGGCTCGAGGTGCACCTCACCACCCGGCGGGCGCGGTGCCGCCAGCCGCGGCGACTTCTTGAACTGCAGCGTGCTCATCGAAGGACCCCTCTTCAAACTCGACGATGGCGGCCACCGTTTAGTGCGCAAGGTGCGCGGAACAACCTATCGAACGTCGCGGAGGAATTCCGGCGGATGCCGCAACCGCCTCGGTGACCCACGTCGGGCGTCCCTGCCCTCGTCCGGCGAGTGTACGGCCCACGACCGACAGTGATCCCGCGGTGCGCGTCCTGACCTGCGGCGGGCAGTGAATTTCGGACGTTCGATGATGTCGGCACCCGGGTCCGGTATAAGTTCCCCGGGAGCAGTACCAACCGAGCGGGGGCAGTTCAGTGGCTACGGGCACGACAGTTTTCAGCAGGGTGACGGTGGTGGCGCCCTCCACCCGGATCGACGTGGCGCTGCCCGCCGACGTCGCGGTGGCCGATCTCCTCCCGATGCTGCTCGACATGGCCAAGGAGGCGTCGCCCGACGGCGGTGCCCGCCACGGCGGCTGGGCGCTGGCGAAGCTCGGCGACGCCCCGCTCGACCCCAGCCGCACGCTCGCCTCGCTCGGCATCGTCGACGGCGAGCTGTTGCAGCTGCGCAAGCGCAACGAAAACCCGCCGCCGCCGCTGTACGACGACGTCGTCGACGCGATCGCCGAATCCTCCCCCGACAGCTTCCGGCCGTGGACCAAGGAAACCGCCCACCGCTTCGGGCACGTCGCGGGCGGGCTGGCGCTGGTCGTCGCGGCCGTCGCGCTGTTCTTCAGCGGGTCGTTCTACGGCGGCAGCGCGCTCGGCGCGGCCATCGCCGGCGGCATCGGCGCGATCGCGTGCGTCGCGATCGGCGCGACACTCGCGAAGGCCTACCAGGCCGAGTCGACCGGCGTGCTCGTCGCCGCGGCGGGCGGCCTGCCGCTGGCCTTCGTCAGCGGCTTCTACATCGTGCCGGGGCTGTCCCTGCGGGCGAACCTGCTGCTCGGCGCGGTCCTCGTGATCATCGTCGCCTCCGTCTGCATCATGGTCATCGGCGCCGGCATCACGACGTTCATCGCCGCAGCGACCGCGGGCACCTTCGGGGCGCTGGCGTTCCTGTTCGGCACGCTCATCGCGCACCCGGCGGCCGGCATCGCGGCGGGCACCATCGCCGTCGCCCTCGCCTGCATCTCGATCCTGCCGCGCGCCACGATCTGGCTCGCGAAGCTGCCGCTGCCGCACGTCCCGGGCAGCGCGGAGGAGCTCAAGGAAGACTCCGGCTTCCCCGACTACCGGGCGATCGAGCGCCGCACGGCGATCGCGCACAACTACATGACCGGCCTGATGATCGGCTGCGGCGCCACGGTCGCGGTGGCCGCGGTCATCGCCTCCTCCGCGCCCGGCGTCTTCGGCATCATCCTCGGTGTCGTCGCGACGCTCGTGCTGCTGCTGCGCGCCCGCGCCTACGCGAACGGCAGCCAGGCCATCGCCCTGCTCACCACGGGCATGGTCTCGGCGACCGGCATCGCGATCGGCTGGCTGACGACGTCGAGCCCGCAGAACCGCCTGCTCATCGTCTTCGGGGTGCTGATCCTGCTGGCCGCGGGCGCGCTCGTGGTCGGCGTGATCTTCCCGAACCAGCGCTTCTCCCCGCCGCTGCGGCGCACGGTGGAGATCATCGAGGCGCTCTGCATCGCGTCGGTGCTCCCGCTCGCCCTGGGTGTGATGGACCTCTACACCACCCTGCGGCACCTGAACTTCAAGTGACCGGATCAGGTGAACCTCGGATGGCAGTAGGACGCCGCTTCGGCGCGACCCGGCGAACGACCACGGCGTTGCTGGCGGGCACCATCGGCGTACTCGCGCCGCTGAGCGTCGCGCTGCCGGTGTGGGCGCAGACGGCCCCGGCGGACGGCTACTACGCGACCCCGCCGCCGGTGGACGACAGCAAGCTGATCCCGGACGAGCGCAAGCCGGACAAGACGTACAAGCAGTCGAAGGGCTGCGTCCAGCGCGCTGTCCTCGGCCAGAACATCGTGCTCAAGAACCGGCCCTGGGGCCAGGAGTACCTGCAGATCGCCAAGGCGCAGGACATCGTCAAGGCGGCCACCGGCAGTGCCGGAGGCGGGATCAGGGTCGCGGTGATCGACACCGGCGTGACCCCCCACCCGTGGCTCAAGGACCGGCTGGTGTCGGGCGGCGAATACGTCTCGACGCCGAAGAACGCCGCGCCGGGCCTCGAGGACTGCGACGGGCACGGCACGGAGGTCGCCGGGATCATCGCGGGCAAGCCGGACGACCCGGAGGTCGGGTTCGTCGGTGTCGCCCCGGACTCGACGATCGTGTCCTACCGCCAGCTGAGCGAGAACTACGAGCCCGACACGACTCCCCCCTCGTCGTCGTCGCCGCCGGCCAGCAGCAGCGGCACCCCGTCGTCGAGCACGAACCCGCCGGCCGGCTCCGAAAGCTCGCTGCCCCCGAGCGGCGGTGGCGGCGGCAGTGAGGGCGACGAGACCTCGCCCGGGCAGACCAACAGCGGCCGCCAGCTGGAGAAGGCCGGCACCGCGGGCACGCTCAAGACGCTGGCCGAGATCATCCACGGCATCGCCCAGCGGCGCGAAGCCAGTGTCATCAACATGTCGGTCGACAACTGCCGCACCGCGACGGGGTCGATCACCGAAGGCGAGCAGCAGGTCCAGGCAGCCGTGCACTTCGCGGCGTCGCAGAACATCGTCGTCATCGCCGCCGCGGGCAACGCGACGGACACCTGCCCGCAGAACGACCAGCCGGACTCGCGGAAGCCGAAGACGATCGTCACACCGCCGTGGTTCGCCGATGACGTGCTCTCCGTGGGGGCGATCGACAGCACGGGCAGCGTGGCGCCGTTCAGCGTGCACGGCCCGTGGGTGGGCGTCGCGGCCCCCGGGACGCAGATCATCTCGCTGGACCCCGCCGAGGGTTCGGCGGGACTGGCGAACCTGACGTTCGAAAGCGGCGACAAGGCCAGCGAAATCCAAGGCACGAGTTTCGCGGCGCCCTATGTCGCAGGCCTCGCGGCCCTGGTCCGGGCGAAGTACCCCAACCTGGACGCCAAGCAGGTCGTCAACCGGATCAAGGAAACCGCCCAGCACCCGGCCGCCCCGGGCGGGCGCGACACCTTCGTCGGCGCCGGCGTGATCGACCCGGTGGCGGCCCTGACGCAGAGCCTGCCGTCGGAGGTCGGGGTCGTGGCCTCGGACCCCGGACCGCAGATGGCCCAGCTGCCCCCGGCCGACGACCGCAGCTCGACCCCGATGATCGTGGCCCTGGCCGGCACCGGCGGCGGCCTGGTGGCCCTGCTGATCACGCTGTTCGTGATGCGCACGATCCGCCGCAACCGCCCGGAGACCACGGGCTCGGCCCGCTGACCGCGGGCGCTACTTCGCGGGCGGCGCCGGAGGCTTGGGCTTCGGCGCCGTCTCGTCTTCGCCGATCACCGGCGGGGCGACCAGGTCCGGCTCGCCGAGCAGTTCCGACGACTTGATCATCGGCCGGTTCTTCGACGGACGGCGGGCCTGGCCGCCACCACCGAAGCCGCCGATGCCCATCATCGGCATCATCGGCATGCCCGACGCGCTGTGGTCCGCGGTGCTTTCCACCGGCGGCGCGACCGGCGCCTGCTGGGTGGCCGCGTCCGCGGGCTGACCGGAGTCGGTGTGCTTGCCCTCTTCCGCCGCGGCCGCCGTCATGACTTCGCCGGAACCCGGGTCCGAAGCCGGGTCCGAGCCCGTCGAAGCCGTCGAAGAAGCCGTCGAAGAAGCAGCCGCCGCGCCGGATTCCGTGTCCTGCAACCGGAACCGGTCCTGCGGGTACCGGTGGTTGATCTCGACACTCCGGGTGGTCACGTCGGGGTCGTCGACGCCCTCGCACAGCCGGTCGAACGCCTCCAGGACGTCGCGCGCGGTCTCGTACAGCGCCTTCGCCGAGTCCTGCGTCTCCCGCAGCTGCGTCCGCGCCCGCCGGGTGCCGCCGCTCGGGAGGGTCATCGACTCCGACACCAGTTCCGCCGCGTCCACCAGGACTTCGACGAGGTCGACGACGACGTGGCGCAAGGTCGTCACCAGGTCGTCGAGGGCGCCGGCGAGGACGGTGAGCGCCTCCTGGAGGTCGCCGCCCGCCGCGCCGATCTCGCGGATGTACGCGACGAACGCGTCCGCGTCACGACCTTCCCAGCCGCCGTCCAGCCGGCCGAGCTGGTCGTCGAGCCGTGCGGACACCGCGGCCGCCGCGGCGGCCGCCTGACGCAGCCGGCCGGCTTCGGCGCCGAGGTCGCCCCAGCGGCCGATCAGCGGGCGGAAGTACGTCTCGACGGGGTCGATCAGCCCCAGCTGTCCCGAAAGGTCCGTGAGGTACGACAGGTACGGCTCGGCCGTCGCGGCGATCTCGTCGCCTTCCGCGGCCGGCCCGAAGGTGACGGCGGGAGCCGCCGGTACGGCGGCGGTCCGCTTGGCCAGGGGGTGCGGGATGGAAGCGGTGGACGCTTCCGGTTCGGCGAACATCATTCGAGCCTCCCGGCACGCTTGATCAGCTCCGCGGCCTCGGCGTCCTGCCCGCTGTGGCGGACCGTGACGTGCCGCAGGGCGTCCGCGGCCGACCGCAGCGCCTCGGCGCCGTCGGCCAGCTGCTGCCGCAACGCCCCGGCCGCGCGGCCGTACGACGCACCGAGGCCGATCCGCGCCCCCAGAGCGCCGTAGGACTCGTCGGAGACGCCTTCGCCGCCGACGTCGGCCGCCGCCGAATCCAGCTCGGCAGCGGCCTCCTCGGCCGTCTTGGCGTACTCGGCGACGACCACGCCGTCCATCCTCAAGCCGGCCACGGCACCTCCGCTCGCGAGAAGACCATCCGAGCGTGTGACGCGCAGAGAAGCCCGATGGTTCCGCTCAGCTGCCGGGCTGCGGGCCGGGCGTCGGGAACGAGCCGGCGTTCGGGTCGATCGGCACGGAGTCGAACTCCCGCAGGACGTCCTGCGTGTTGAGGGAAGCACCGGTCGGCAGCAGGCCGATGATCGACTCCGGCGCCGGCTGCCGGTTGTTCAGGCCGATCGCGTCCGCGGTCGCGGCGTCCGGGACGCTGTAGCGGATGCCGCGGTCGGAGATCAGCTGGATCGAACCCTTGCCGAAGCTCGCCTGGCCGGTGGCGGACTGGACGACCGCGCCGAACCCGGGCTGCAGGTAGAACCCGTTGACCGGCACGCGGTTCGGGCCGGGCGTGGTGACCTTGATGGTGCTGAACTTGTCGCCGTGGCTGTTCTGGCCCGGCAGCTGCGTGTCGATGTAGACCGAGGTGTGGGCGTCGCGGTTGTTGCCGTCGCCGACCACCGACCAGCCGAGGCACGAGACCGCCGAGTTCTTCGTCGCGTCGAGGATCGTCGGGACCGTGCGCGGGAAGTCGTCGACCTTGATGTAGTCCGGGTCGGTGGGCTGCAGGACGCGGACGCCGGACAGCTTGTCGAGGCCGAGGACCTGGATCCTGCTCGCGCTGCCGTGCTTCGCGACGCGGATGACGTCGGCGACCGCGTTCGACACCTGCTGGATACCGCCCGTGGTGATGGCCCAGTACTGCGGCTGGGCCCCGGTCGGCTGCGTGGAGAAGACGTCGCCCGCGGTCAGGCCGTCGAAGTCGGCCGGCGCGTTGCCGTCCGCGATCACCGGCGGGGTCAGGCGCGCGACCTCGGGGATGGCGTTCAGCAGCCCCTGCGTGATCTTCCGCGGTTTCTGGTTCAGCTGCAGGGCCGTCGAGACGGCGTTGTGCGAGTCGCTGGTGTCGATCTCGGCGCGGACGGTGTTGGCGTTCGGGCGGTTCTGCGTGCTCGGCAGGCGGTAGATCAGGTAGGTCTTGCCGTTGTCCGCCGCGGCGAGCAGCGCGTCCTTCTCGCCCAGCTCGGTGCCGAGGGCGCTCGGCGCGATTCCGCCGAAGACGTAGGTGTTGGTCTTGTTCACGCTGTCGGGCTGCGGCAGCGAAGGATCGAGCTGAACCTGGTCGCAGACGGCCCAATTCGCGGAAGTCCGCTGCGAATCCCCCGGAATCAGTTGCGGGCCGTCGGGAATTCCGGTCAGTTTTCCGCGCGGGATGTTCTTCAGCTGTTCATCCGAAACGACCGTGGGATTCTTCACAGCGGCCGGCGCCGCGGGCGCCGCCGGTGCCGCGGCGGTGTTGCCACCGGCCGCCCCGGACGACTGCTTCTGCTGCGCGAGCAGAAGAAGCCGCGCGGACGCGAGGTTGAAGGTCGGGACGAGCGTCTTCGGGTTCCCCATCACGACGTAGACCGTGCCGGACTGCTCACCGATCACGATGCCGCCGGACTCGGGCACCGACGGCGCCGGGCTGAGCAGCCCCCAGACGACGAACACGATGGCGCCGAGAGCGCCGAGCACAACACCGACGATCGTGGCCCTCGTGTGGGTGCGCATCGGGTCGTGCAACATCACGGCGTCGCGCCGGACCAGTGCCGACTGCATCCGGCGCAGGACGAACTTGTACGCCTGAACCTGAGACTTAGTCGTGGGTGTTGATGGCATTCTCGACCTACAGCTCTCCCCGTCGCGGTACGGTTCCGCAGGATAGCCGTACGGGGACCGTCTGGTGTGGGGTTTCTACCAACCCAAGCTAGTGTCGGACTCCCCGGGACCCGGCTTCCGGGTACGCAGCAAGCACGAGGGGAAGAGAAAGCGCGGATGTCCGTCACCAACCCTCCACGTCCGCCTGGCCCACCCGGGCCCCCGCCGCCCGGCCGTCAGCCGGGCCCGCCGCCGCGCCCGGGCAGACCGACCGGCCCCAACGTCCTTCCCGGCGGCCCCGGCGGCGTGCCGGGCGGCCCTGGCGGTGTGCCGGGCGGACCCGGTGGCGGCCCTGGCGGACCCGGTGGTCCTGGTGGCCCTCAGGGGCCGGGTGGCGGCCCCGGCGGACCCCCTCGTGGCCCCGGCGGCCCCGGTCCCGGCCCTGGTGGCCCCGGCGGACCGGGTCGTCCCGGTCCCGGCGGCCCGGGTGGACCCGGCGGTCCTGGCGGACCGGGAGGTCCCGGCGGCCCTGGCGGACCCGGTGGTCCCGGCGGCCCGCAGGGGCCCGGTTCCGGTGACTCCGGCGGCGCGCCCACTCCCCCGGCCGGCGCGACCCGGATGGCCCCGCCGGCGCGGCGCCGTTCTTCGGGCGTGAACCTCGGCCCGCTCCCCGTGGCGAACCTCGTCGTGCTCGAGGTCGGCCTCGCGGTCGGGCTGGTGCTGCTCGCCATCGACATGTCGTTGAAGTACCTGGGGATCGGCATCCTCGCGTTCGCGTTGATCGTCGCGCTGCTGCGCTGGCGCGGCCGCTGGTTCACCCAATGGGTCGGCCTGACAATGCGGTACTCCTTCCGGTCCCACGACCGCGTCGCCGAGCCGCTGCCGCCGAGCACCGTCGAGGCGATGGCCGCCGAGGAGACCGCGGTCACCGGCGCGGACGACGCCCGCGTGAACCTGCTCCGCATCGCCGTCCCGGACCTCGTCGTCGCGCACGGCGTCGACCACGAGCGCCAGCAGGTCGGGCTCGCGTGGCACGACGGCACCTGGACGGCCGTGCTGCTCGTCGAGCCCACCCCGGCGATGATCACCCAGGCCGGTGACGCGCCGAGCCTGCCGCTCGCGGCGCTCGCCCCGTGCCTGGAGGACCGCGGGGTGGTCCTCGACTCCATCCAGATGATCTGGCACTGCTACCCGGGCAGCGCGGCGCTGCCGTCGGACTCGCCGGCGCTGAGCTCCTACATGGAGGTGCTCGGCCCGCTGCCCGCGGCGGCGCGGCGGACCACGTGGGTCGCGATCCGGCTGGACCCGAAGCGCTGCCCGGCGGCGATCCGGGAGCGCGGCGGCGGCGTCGTCGGCGCCCACCGCGCGCTGATCGGCGCGCTTTCCCGCGTGCGCAACGCCCTGGAGTCCCAGGGAGTGCCGACCCGGCCGCTCGACCCGGACGAGCTGCTGCGCTCGAGCATCTCCGCCGCGGAGCTGACGTCGGTCGCCGGTTCGCCGGACAAGGTGACGTTGCAGGAGCGGTGGTCCGGCGTGACCGCGGCCGGCATCGGCCACGCGAGCTACGCGATCACCGGCTGGCCGAAGGGCAAGATCACCGGCAGCCTGAACGCGCTGACGAGCGTCCGTGCGCTTTCGGCGTCGGTCGCGATGTCCATCTCGCCGGCCTCGGACGAGGGCAAGATCGGCCTGCGCGGCGTGGTTCGGCTGAGCGCGCGCAACCCGCGTGAGCTCGACGCCGCCGACCAGCGGCTGCACGGCCTGTCCGAGCGGCTGGGCGTGGATCTGACGCCGCTGCGGGGGCTGCAGGTCTCCGCGCTCGCCGCGACGTTGCCGATCGGAGGCACAGCATGACGTCCCGTCTCCGCGACGCCGGGCAGAACACCGGTGTGGCGCCGGAGTTCACGGTGGACCCCGCGATGCTCGACGCGATCAGCCCCTCGGGCGACCGCGGCGGCATCGTGCTCGGCTCGGGCCTCAAGGGCGAGCCGCTGACGATCTCGGCGCTGCGCTCGACGCCGACCCGCATCGTGCTGGTGGGCGGGCTGTACCTGGCCCGCCAGGTGGCGATGCGCGCGATGGCGGTCGGCGCGTGGGTCGTGGTGGCCACCGGCCGACCGACCGAGTGGCAGGTGCTCTCCCGCGCGGCCGGCAGCCGCGACGGCCGGCCGTCCCCGCTGGTCCAGATCCGCCGGCTGTCCCCGATCGAGCTGCCCCGCCCGTCGGAGGACGCCCCGCTGCTGGTGGTCACCGACGGCGGCCCGACCCCGCAGGACCTGTTTCCGCCGAGGTCACCGTGGCAGACGACGATCTACGTCCTGCCGTACCTGCACCCCCAGGCGGGCGCGACGGCGAACGCGGCGGACCTGGTCCTGATGCAGCGCCTCCCGGCGGGCCAGGCCGAGCTGGCGGCCCGCATCTGGCGCCTGCCGCCGCAGATGATGCGCCAGCTGACGACGTTGAAGGACGACCAGGTGGTGGCCCTGGGCCGCAACCTGTGGCGCCCGCTGCGCCTGGTGACGACGGGCAAGGAGCAGCAACTGCTGGGCCCCGTCCGCCGCGGCGACTGAAGTTCCCCGCTCCTGACAAGCGAAAGCGGGTGGTTCCCTCGGGAGCCACCCGCTTTCGTTGTTCAAGAGAGCCCGGGGATCGGCGGCCAGAACGGCGCACGCGTGGCTCGCAACCGCTGCTCGAGAGCCGCGACCGCATCGCTTCGGCCGACGCAATCTTCGGATTTGACTTCCGCGAATGCCTCGCTGACTTCCGCCTCGGTCAACCGAACGCTGGGCAAGAGCCGCAAAAACTCTTCGTTCATGAGCTGGCTACTCCTCTCGAAGTGAAGGAGGGATCTCCTCACTTCTTGAACCGGGCTCGATGCGAGTCCGGCAGGAGCAGCTCAGATCTGCGGCGAAGTGCGGACGTTGCGCGTCTGCTCGGCTCGTGCGGCGAGTTCGGTGTCCGGCGGGTAGTCGACCGCGGTGAGGGTCAGGCCGTGGGCCGGGGCCACCGCGCTGTCGCGGACGCCGCTCGCCAGGACCTCGCCTGGCCAGTGACGTCCGCGGCGGCCGTCGCCCACCAGCAGCAACGCTCCGACCAGGCTGCGGACCATCGAGTGGCAGAACGCGTCCGCGGAGACCTCGACCTCCAGCAGGTGCTCGTCCACCCGGCGCCAGACCAGGCGTTGCAGCTCGCGGATCGTCGTGCCCGTGTCGCGCTGCTTGCAGTACGCCGCGAAGTCCTGCAGGCCCAGCAACGACGCCGCGGCGGTGTTCATCGCGTCCGTCGACAGTGGACGGTTCCAGGCCAGCGTGTCGTTGCGGCGCAACGGGTCCACGCCCCACGGGGCGTCCGAGACGCGGTAGCGGTAGTGGCGGCGGATCGCCGAGAACCGCGCGTCGAAACCCGGCGCCGCGAGCCGGGCCCCCAGGACCCGCACGTCGCCCGGCAGGAGACGGTTCCAGCGGCCGGCCATGCGGGTCAGGTCCGGGATGCCCTCGGCGGAGACCGGGACCCGGCCCGAAGACGCGGGATCGAGCGGGACGACGTCGACGTGCACCACCTGGCCGGACGCGTGCACTCCGGCGTCCGTGCGGCCCGCCACGACGACCGGCTTCGGCACCGAGGCACCCGGCGGCTGGCGCTGCAGGGCCTCCTCCAGCACCCCCTGGACCGTGCGGCGGCCCGGCTGGCGGGCCCAGCCCGAGAAGTCCGTGCCGTCGTAGGAGACGTCCAGGCGCAGACGAACGAGCCCGCCGTCCCCGGCGGGGATGGCGGGCTCGTCCGGAACGGCTTCCGTCGTCAGGACTCGTCGTCCTGCTGCGACGGCGGCAGCGAGAAGCCCGCGGCTTCCGCGGCCTCGGCGGTGGCGAACCACACCTCGGCCTTGGTCTGCTCGTAGTACGGGCTTTCCTCGGTGTGGTAGTACTTCGACTCGTCGTTGCCCTTGATCGGGAAGCCCTCGGGCTGCGTCCCGTCCTCGAGCGGCGCGTGGCTGCCCTCACCGTAAGGAGCCTCCGAAGCGGCTTCCTCAGCGGCCTCGACAGGCGCAGCTTCCACTGCCGGCTTCTCGTCCTTGGCGAACTTGGTCTTGCGCGCGCGCTCGGCCTCGCTCGTCACGGTCTTCTCGTTCACCAGCTCGATGACGGCCATCTTGGCGTTGTCGCCCTTGCGGGCCATCGTCTTGGTGATCCGGGTGTAACCACCGGGACGCTCCGCGAAGTGCGGACCGATCTCGGCGAACAGCTTGTGGACGACGTCCTTGTCACGGACGACGCGCTGCACCTGACGACGGTTGTGCAGGTCGCCCCGCTTCGCCTTCGTGATCAGCTTCTCGGCCAGCGGACGGACCCGCTTCGCCTTCGCCTCGGTCGTCGTGATCTTGCCGTGCTCGAACAGCTGCGTGGCCAAGTTGGCCAGGATCAGCCGCTCGTGCGCGGCTGATCCGCCGAGCCGGGCTCCCTTGGTAGGGGTGGGCATTGGTTCTCCTACTAGTTCAGCTCGCAGCGTCCAGGCACAGAGCCCTAGAGCTGCTCGGTCTCTGCGTAGTCCTGGCCATCGTCGTGGCCGTCCGAAATCCCGTCGGCGATGCCACCGACACCCTCCGACCAGCCTTCACCGTCGTAGCTGGCGGCCGCCGCGGTCGGGTCGAACCCGGGCGGGCTGTCCTTCAGCGCGAGGCCGAGGCCGACGAGCTTGAGCTTGACCTCGTCGATCGACTTGGCGCCGAAGTTGCGGATGTCGAGCAGGTCCGCCTCGGAGCGCGAGACCAGCTCGCCCACCGTGTGGATGCCTTCGCGCTTGAGGCAGTTGTACGACCGGACCGTGAGGTCCAGGTCCTCGATCGGCATCGCGTAGGCAGCGATGGTGTCCGCTTCCTGCGGCGACGGGCCGATCTCGATGCCCTCGGCGTCGACGTTCAGCTCGCGGGCGAGACCGAACAGCTCCGTCAGCGTCTTACCGGCCGACGCGACCGCGTCGCGCGGCGTGATCGACGGCTTGCTCTCGACGTCCAGGATCAGCTTGTCGAAGTCGGTGCGCTGCTCGACACGGGTGGCCTCGACCTTGTAGGTCACCTTCAGCACCGGCGAGTAGATCGAGTCGACCGGGATCCGGCCGATCTCCGCGCCCGCCTGCTTGTTCTGCAGGGCCGGAACGTAACCGCGGCCGCGCTCGACGACGAGCTCGATCTCGAGCTTGCCCTTGCCGTTCAGCGACGCGATGTGCAGATCCGGGTTGTGCACGGTGACGCCGGCCGGGGGCACGATGTCAGCGGCGGTGACCTCACCGGGGCCCTGCTTGCGCAGGTACATGGTGACCGGCTCGTCCTCTTCCGAGGACACCACGAGCTCCTTGAGGTTCAGGATGATGTCGGTGACGTCTTCCTTCACCCCGGGAACGGTGGTGAACTCGTGCAGCACGCCGTCGATGCGGATGCTCGTCACGGCCGCGCCCGGGATGGACGACAGCAGCGTGCGCCGCAGCGAGTTGCCGAGGGTGTAACCGAAGCCGGGCTCCAGCGGTTCGATGGTGAACCGGGAGCGGGTCTCGTTGACCGTCTCTTCGCCGAGAGCCGGCCGCTGGGAAATCAGCATTCTTCCTAATTCCTTTCCAGACGACGCCCGCCATATGACGTCGAAGGGATGGCGCGGCGGCGGCGCCCCGGAGGGCGCCACCGCCGTAACTCGATTACTTCGAGTAGAGCTCGACGATCAGCTGTTCCTGAACCGGAACGTCGATCTGCGCACGCTCCGGCAGCTGGTGGACCAGCACGCGGAGGTTGGACTGGACGACCTGCAGCCACGCCGGGATCGGGCGGTCGCCGTAGGACTCCTTCGCCACGACGAAGGGCAGCATCGCGAACGACTTCGGCCGCACGTCGATGATGTCCCACTTCGAGACCTGGTACGACGGGACGTTGACCTTGACGCCGTTGACCACGAAGTGACCGTGGCTCACCAGCTGCCGCGCCTGACGGCGGGTGCGGGCGATGCCGGCGCGGTAGATCACGTTGTCCAGGCGGGACTCGAGGATCTGCAGCAGGTTCTCACCGGTCTTACCGGGACGCCGGACGGCTTCCTTGTAGTACCGGACGAACTGACGCTCGAGAACGCCGTAGGTGTAGCGAGCCTTCTGCTTCTCCTGCGACTGCAGGAGGTACTCGGACTCCTTGATGCGCCCGCGGCCGTGCTGGCCCGGCGGGTAGGGGCGACGCTCGAAAGCCTGGTCGCCGCCGATGAGGTCAACCTTGAGGCGACGCGAAATACGCGTCGCGGGGCCGGTGTAACGAGCCATTTCTTCTTACTCCTCCCCGTTCCTCAGACCCGGCGCCGCTTGGGCGGGCGGCAGCCGTTGTGAGGCTGCGGGGTCACGTCCTGGATGGTGCCGACCTCGAGGCCGGCTGCCTGCAGCGAGCGGATCGCCGTCTCGCGGCCCGAACCCGGGCCCTTCACGAAGACGTCGACCTTCTTCATGCCGTGCTCGGCAGCCTTGCGGGCAGCGTTCTCGGCGGCCATCTGCGCGGCGAACGGGGTGGACTTGCGCGAGCCCTTGAAGCCCACGTGACCACTCGACGCCCACGCGATCACGGCACCGGTCGGGTCCGTGATCGAGACGATGGTGTTGTTGAAGGTGCTCTTGATGTGCGCGTGGCCGTGCGCGACATTCTTCTTTTCCTTGCGGCGGACCTTCTTGGTCCCCGCCGCGGTACGAGACTTCGGTGGCATGTTCTGAGGGTTCTCCTGTTAGCGCGCGTTCTCTTGGTGAGCGGCGACCGCTTCGGCCTGTCCGCGCCGGATGATCGAACCGGCGTCGGTGTACAGGTTGCGGAGCGCCATCGGGCGGGCGTAGAGCGCCTTGGGCGAGACACAAGCCGAGCCGCGACGCTGGGCGCCGCCCATCTGCACGACCTTCTTGCCCTGGACGCTCACTTCTTGCCAGCCTTCTTCTTGCCGGCGACCGTCTTCTTCGGACCCTTGCGGGTACGGGCGTTGGTCTTCGTGCGCTGACCGCGGACGGGCAGTCCGCGACGCCAGCGAAGGCCCTCGTAGCACCCGATCTCGATCTTCCGACGGATGTCGGCGTTCACCTCGCGGCGAAGGTCACCCTCGACCTTGAAGTTCTCTTCGATGTACGTACGCAGCTTCGCGAGGTCGTCATCGCTGAGGTCTTTGACACGGGTGTCCGCGTTGAGCTCGGCAGCCTTGATCAGCTGCTTCGAGCGGGTACGGCCGATGCCGTAGATGTAGGTAAGCGCGATCTCCAACCGCTTTTCGCGGGGGAGGTCTACGCCAGCGAGTCGTGCCATTGGCGTTGATGCTCCTTCATAGATTTCATCTTCAGGTCTGCTCCCCGTCCGGTTCCGGGACCGACTCGCCTGTCGTGCCCTCGGCTTGCGCTTCGGGTGTCCCAGCCCCGGCCTGAAGCCCGGGGGTGAACCGGGCCACTCGCGTGGCCCGGCAGGTGCGGGGAGGTTGTGTAGCCGTCAATCCACTCTGGTCGAGTGCGGGCGATCAGCCCTGCCGCTGCTTGTGCCGCAGGTTTTCGCAGATCACCATGATCCGGCCGTGACGGCGGATCACCTTGCACTTGTCGCAGATCTTCTTGACGCTCGGCTGGACCTTCACGTCTTCTGCTCTCCTGTTAGCTGCTCTGTCATCCGGGGCTTCGCCCCGGAGCCGGGGGCTCCGCCACCCGGAACCCCCGAAAGCGACTCGTCGTGATCACTTGTAGCGGTAGACGATGCGACCACGAGAGAGGTCGTAGGGCGAGAGCTCCACGACAACCCTGTCCTCGGGCAGGATGCGGATGTAGTGCTGCCGCATCTTGCCGCTGATGTGTGCCAGGACCTTGTGACCGTTCTCCAACTCGACGCGGAACATCGCGTTGGGGAGCGGCTCGACTACGCGGCCTTCGACCTCGATGGCCCCGTCTTTCTTCGCCATGTCCTCCGCATTTCCTTTGTCGGCATTGCCTGTCGCCACACCTGATCAACTCGAGCACTAGTGCTGGGCTGGGTGGTGCGCGGCACACTGGTGCCCGAGTCCCATGATCGCGAATTCACAAGCGCGCAGGATCCGGGCACGATAAGTGCGCCGACTTGACAGTGTACGCAACCCGTGTCGCGACCCCCAAACCGGGGGTAACCATGCTAGAAGGACACGCAGGTCGACCGGCCAATGATCACCACCGACGGGTGAACGTGCAGGTCAGGTTTCTTCCGGAGCGGTGAGGACCCAGGGGCCGTCTTCGGTGATCGCCACCGTGTGCTCCCAGTGGGCCGCGCGGGAGCCGTCGGCCGTAACCACGGTCCAGCCGTCGTCCAGCTCGCGGGTCTCCCCGCCGCCGCCGGTGAGCATCGGCTCGATCGCCAGCGCCATGCCGGGCTTCAGCCGCGGGCCCTTGCCCGGTTTGCCGACGTTCGGCAGGAACGGGTCCATGTGCATCTGGCGGCCGATGCCGTGGCCGCCGTACTCGACGATCATCCCGTAGTCGACGCCGTCGTCCTTGGCCGCGCGTTCGGCGGCCGACTGGACGGCGTAGGAGATGTCGGTGAGCCGGCCGCCGGCGCTGACAGCCTCGATCCCGGCCCACATCGCCGCTTCGGTCGCCGCGGACAGCGCCAGGTCGGCCTCGGCGGTCTCCCCGATGGCCAGCGTGACAGCGGAGTCGCCGTGCCAGCCGTCGAGGATCGCGCCGCAGTCGACCGAGATCAGGTCACCCTCGGCGAGGACCTGGGTCTTCGCCGGGATGCCGTGGACGATCTGCTCGTTCACCGACGCGCAGATCGACGCCGGGAACCCGTGGTAGCCCTTGAACGACGGCACCGCGCCGGCGTCCCGGATGGTCTGCTCGGCGAGCTCGTCGAGCTCGGCGGTGCTGACCCCCGGGACCGCGGCGGCACGGACGGCCGCGAGCGTACGGGCGACGACGAGCCCCGCGGCCCGCATCGACTGCAGCTCGCCCGGGCTCTTGACCTCGATCATGCGCCCACGCCGGAGCACTTGCAGTACACGCAATCCTCCGAGATTCACGTGCGGTCGCGCAGCGCTTTCAGCACGCGGTCCGAGATCTCCTCGACACTGCCGACGCCGTCGACGGTCACCAGGATGTCCGCGTAGTACTCGAGCAGCGGCGCGGTGTCCGACACGTAGATCTGCTGCCGGCGGCGGATGACGTCCTCGGTGTCGTCCGCGCGGCCCCGCGACATCAGGCGGCCGACGACGACGTCCTCCGGCACCTGCAGCTGGATCACCGCGGTGAGGGAAGCGTCCGCCTCGCCCAGGATCTCGCCGAGGACCTCGGCCTGCTTGGTGTTGCGGGGAAAGCCGTCGAGCAGGAAGCCGGCCTTCGCGTCCGGCTCCGCGAGCCGCTCGCGGACCATTTCGTTCGTCACCGAGTCGGGCACGAGCTCGCCCGAGTCCAGGTAGCGCTTGGCTTCCTGGCCGAGCGGGGTCTCCTGGCCGACGTGGGCGCGGAACAGGTCGCCGGTCGAGATGTGCGGGATCCGCAACTGCTCGGACAGCGCCACCGCCTGCGTACCTTTGCCCGCGCCGGGCGGACCCACGAGAACCAGCCGCGTCACTTCAGGAACCCTTCGTAGTTGCGCTGCATCAGCTGGCTTTCGATCTGCTTCACGGTGTCGAGACCGACACCGACCATGATCAGCACAGCTGTGCCACCGAACGGGAAGTTCTGGTTGTTCCCGCTACCGGTCAACGACAGGAAGAAGTTCGGGAGGATCGCGATGATGCCCAGGTACAGCGAGCCCGGGAGGGTGATCCGGCCGAGCACGTAGCTCAGGTACTCCGCGGTCGGACGGCCCGGGCGGATGCCCGGGATGAACCCGCCGAACTTCTTCATCTCATCCGCACGCTCGTCCACGTTGAACGTGATCGTGATGTAGAAGTACGTGAAGAAGATGATCAGGGCGAAGTACAGCGCGATGTGCACCCAGCTGGACTGGTTCACGATGTAGTTCTTGATGAACACCTGCCAGCCGGAGTTGCTGTTCTGGTCGCCGACGAGGCGGCTGATCAGGTCCGGCAGGTACAGCAGGGAAGACGCGAAGATGACCGGGATGACGCCGGCCTGGTTCACCTTGATCGGCAGGTAGGTCGACGTGCCGCCGTACATCCGGCGGCCGATCATGCGCTTGGCGTACTGCACCGGGATCCGGCGCTGCCCCTGCTCGACGAAGATGACGCTGGCGATGATCACCAGGCCGAAGACGCAGATCATCGTCAGCGCGATGCCACCACCGTTGCTGAGGATGTTGCCGCCCTCGACCGGGATGCGCGCCGCGATGTTCAGGAAGATCAGGACGGACATGCCGTTGCCGACGCCGCGTTCGGTGATCAGCTCGCCCAGCCACATCATGACGGCGGTGCCCGCGGTCATGGTGATGACGATGATCGTCAGCGAGTAGACGCTGTTGTCCGGGATGATCGGCGAGTCGCAGTCCGGGAAGAGCTGCTTGCGGTCCGCGAGCGCGACCACGCCGGTGGCCTGCAGGATCGCCAGCGCGACCGTCAGGTACCGGGTGTACTGGGTCAGCTTGCCCTGGCCGGACTGCCCTTCCTTCTTCAGCTCCTCGAAACGAGGGATGACGACGGTCAGCAGCTGGATGATGATGCTCGCCGTGATGTACGGCATGATGCCGGTCGAGAAGAGCGACAGCTGCAGCAGCGCACCACCGCTGAACAGGTTCAGCAGCTGGTAGACGCCCTCCTGCTGCGCCTGGGAGCTGCACGCCTGGACGGCTCCGTACGAGATCCCGGGGGCCGGAATGGTCGCACCGATTCGGTAGACCGCGACGATGGCTAGCGTGAACAGGATCTTCTTGCGTAGATCCGGCGTCGCGAGAGCCGAGCGGAAGGCGCTGAGCACGCGGGGGACCTCCTCGGCGTCGTCGGCTGTCCTAACCGACGATCGGCTTGGCCGGCACGGGTGGCCGGCGGGAACACAGCACTACTGGCACGCAAGCCAGGAACGCTTCGGGGCACACTCGTCCCGAAGCGTGTCGCCGACTCTAACAGCTTCACAGGGCGTGTCCGCAGTGCGTGTGGGTTTTCCGTACCAAGGTTGCTCCGGCGGGTTGATCCACTTCGGCGGCTTGGCTGTATTCCTTGACACACCGGCCCGTGATCATGGTGGATCCGGGCCCCTCCGGGTCAGGCGTTGGACGTCGCGAGGACGCCGGCCAGCCCGACCAGGACCACTCCGGTGCCGCGGTCCACGTTGCGCCGCGCCCGCAGCGACAGCTTGATCGACTTCACCGCGGCGCCGGCGCCGACGTAGGCCGAGCCGGCCAGGAACTCGGCCAGCAGGTACACCCCGCCCAGCACCGCGATCTGCGCCGGGAAAGGCCCGTGACCTGGGTCGATGAACTGCGGCACGAAGGCGGTGAAGACGAGGATGGCCTTCGGGTTCGCGATCGCGACGCCGAACTCCTTGCGCGCGACCCGCCGCGCGGGCATCGGCACGGCCGGCGGTCCGACGTCCTCGGCGGCGACGTCGGCGTCGGTCCCGCGGCGGATCGTGGACCAGAGCAGCCGCAGCCCGAGCCAGAGCAGGTAGGCCGCGCCGGCCCATTTGATGATCGAGAGCGCGGTCTCGGAGGCGGCGAGCAGCTGCCCGAGCCCGGCCGCCACGGCCGTGATCAACAGCGTGAACGCGGCCAACCGGCCCACCAGCCCGGCCAGCCCGCGGCGAACACCGTGCGTCATACCGTGGTGCAGCCCGAGCAGGTTGTTCGCCCCTGGCGTAAGGGCGACGAGCACAGACGCGCCGAAGAAGACCAGCACCCACACGACGACCACCTCCGGACCCACCGTAACGACCACCGCGAGCGGTTAACGGGCCGCGGGATCCCCCGGCGGCAGCACGGTGATGGCGATGCCGGACGGCGGAGTGGGGGTGTCCGCGTAGGCGGTGCCGGGGTCCGCCCAGGCCGGCCCCGCGCCGGCCGGCGTCAGGTAGCCCAGGACCGCGGCCGCGGCGGCGGCCACCACCGCGAGGAAGAGCAGCCACATCCCGGCCTCGAGCGACGTCTCGAACCTGAGGCGGCCGGTGTCGACGGGCGCCGGGATGCCCGCCATCGCGGTCGCGAGGACCACACCCGCCAGGAAGGCCGCCCCGCCGAGCGTGACACCCCGCGCGGCGGCGCTCGCCCTGCCGGTGACGACCTGGCGGATCACGAAGACGAGCGCGACCAGCAGAACCAGGGCGGCGACCAGCAGCGCGACCCCGAGCGGTTCGGACGGCTGGCTGCCGCTGTCCTCGCCCGGTAGGCCGAAGACGGTCGACCAGCCGCTCTGGGTGTACCGCAGCACCCCGCGGGAGTCGTCTCCACGGCCCAGCACCTGCTCGGTGCTGAAGAGCGGCAGGAAACCGGCGGCGAGCGTCGCGACGGCGGCCAGCGTGACCAGGACGATCGGCAGGAAGTCGCGAAAACTTCGCGGCACGGGCTGGGCGGCGGGTGGTCCGGGTCGGACCGGGAACCGCTGCGGTCGAGCCGATGCCGGCAGCACCGTGACCGGCACCGGCTCGGTGGGCGGGGACGGGTCAGGCGGGCCCGCGGCCGTGGACCGGAGATCGCCGGCCGGAACCGGCTGGCCAGATGGCGCCGACTCCGGCACCTCGACCCGGGACGACGGCGGACCCTCTCGTCCTTCCGTCGGCGAGGACGGCTCCGGCGGGCCCGCGGCCGTGGACCGGAGATCGCCGGCCGGAACCGGCTGGCCAGATGGCGCCGACTCCGGCGCCTCGGCCCGGGACGACAGCGGACCCTCTCGTCCTCCTGCGGGCTCGGCGGGTGGGGTCGGGTCCTGCGACGGTTCGGGCACCCGCTGATCCTCCCGGCGGATTCCGTTCCCGGCAAGGATGTCCGGTTCAGTGACCGGGCGGGTCCGGCGGCCGGGGCCCGGGCGGTGTCTCCGGTGGGAGGACCGTGATGGAGAGTCCGGCGCCCTCGATCGTCGGCGCCGGGAACCCGCTGGGCGGGGTGGGGGTGTCCGCGTAGGCCAAGGCGGGATCGGACCAGTCGTCCGGTTCCCGGGCCGGCAGGTACCCGAGGACCACGGCCGCGACCGTCACGGCGACCCCCGCGATCAGCGACCACAGTCCCAGGCCGAGGCTGATGTCCAGGCCCTCGTCGCCCAAGCCGGAGGACCAGCCGAAGCCGCTCATCCCGATGGTGGCGGCGATTCCGGCGGCGAAGGCCGCCCCGGCCACGGCGAGCCCGTGACCGAGCCGTTTCCGCCGCGAGAAGCCGAAGACCGCCGCAACCGCCAGCACCGCGACGGCGACCACCACCGGGATACCGACCGGCGCGGCGGGCTGGTCGACCGACTCGTTCCCTTCCGCGGAGACCTGGCTGTTCCAGGCGGTCTCCGTGAAGACCAGCTTGGGGGTGAAGAAGGTCTGCTGGGCGGTCACGTGCTGCTCGACCCGGAACAGCGGCAGGAAACACGCCCCCAGGACCAGCAGCGCGCCGATGACCACCAGGACCGGCACGAGAACACGCGATGCTCCGGGAGCCGGTGGTTCCTCGACCGGCGGCGAAATCTCCGCGGCCGCCGGTCGCGGCGGAGCCACGGGCGAGCCCGGCAGGATCGCGACCGGAACCGGCTCCGTGGGTGGCGATCCATCACCGTCGGACGGCTGCGCGGGCGCCGGCGGTGACCCGGGCTGGGACGGCTCGCCCGGAAACGCCAGCAGACCGTCAGCCGGCCGATCCACGTCGGGTTCCACCGGGGCGAAGAGCTCCTCCGCCGTGGGCGGCGGCACCTCCTCCGGGACCGCCGGCAAGGCGTCCCCCGGTTGCACCGCACCGGATTCCGCCGGTGCCAAGGGCACGCTCGCCGCGGGCCGCGGCGCCTCCACCGGGAACGCCAGCAGCGCGTCCCGCGGCTCCACCGGGACGGAGGACGCCGCCGTGGGCCGCGCCTCCACCGGGAAGGCCGACGGCGGCTCCCCGGCGGCCGGCCGTTCGGGCCTGGCCGGCGGGTTCGGCTCCTGCGACGGTTCGTCCACCCTGTGATCTTCCGCGCGGATTCCGATATCGGCAAGAAACTCCGGTTCAGCGGCCGGTTCGGTCCCACGGCCGGGCCGGCGGCTCGGGCGGCGGCTCCGGCGGGAGGACCGCGGTGGAGACCTCATCCGGCGCCTGGACCTCCGGCATGGCGAACCCCGACGGCGGGGTGTCCGTGTCGGCGTAGGCCACCGACGGGTCGGCCCAGTCCGCGCCGCGGTGGCCGTCCGTGCGGCGGGTGACGATCGCCGCGACCGCGGCGACCAGGGTGCCCCCGATGAGGAGCCACATGCCGAGCTCGGTGGTCAGGTCGATGCGGTCGAACCGGTCGCTCTCCCCCTGGCCCAGGCCGACCGTCTCGATGGTGAGGACAACACCGGCGGCGAAGACCGTGCCCACCTGGCCCAGCCACGCACCCAGGCGCCGGCGGCGTGCGAGGAGAAGGCCCGCCGCGGCGGCGAGCAACACCGCCGTGACGATGATCGGGATGCCGAAGGGCGGGCCGGGCCGGTCGAGAGACTCGTCGGTGGTGACCTGGAACTGGGTGCTCCACGCCGACGTCGTGACGACGGCCAAGGCGCCGGCCTGCACCTGGGAAAGGGTGTGGACCGCGCTGAAGAGCGGCAGGAACAGCCCGCCGGCCACGAGCGCGGTGGCGAGCGCGTAGAGCCCCGGTGCGAGGAAAGCCTGCTTCCGCCGCGGCGTCGGCGCGGGCGGTGGGGGCTGCTGAGGGGTGTCCACTCGGTGATCCTCCAGGCGAAATGCCCGGTGGGCAAGGACGGGGCCGGGAACGCCGAAGGCCCGCCTGGCTGGGCCAGGCGGGCCTTCGATCAGTACTGCGGAAGAGCTCAGTTGGTGGTGGCGGAGCCACCGGCCGCTTCGAGCTTCTCCTTGGCGGAGCCGGAGAAACCGTCGGCGGTCACGTCGAGCTTGACGCCGTCGACGTCACCGTTGCCGAGCACCTTGACGAGCTTGCCCTTGCGGACGAGGCCCTTGGCGACGAGCTCCTCGGCGCCGACCTTGCCACCGTCCGGGAAGACGCGGGCGATGTCGCCCACGTTCACCGGCTGGTACTCGGTGCGGAAGCGGTTCTTGAAGCCGCGAAGCTTCGGGAGCCGCATGTGGATGGGCATCTGCCCACCCTCGAAGCCGGCGGGCACGTTCTTCCGGGCCTTGGTGCCCTTGGTACCGCGACCGGCGGTCTTGCCCTTCGAACCCTCACCACGACCGACGCGCATCTTGTCGCGCTTGGCGCCCGGAGCCGGACGCAGGTGGTGGATCTTGATGGCCGTCATGCCTGGACCTCCTCGACCTCCACCAGGTGGCGGACGGTGTGGATCAGGCCGCGCACCTGGGGGGTGTCATCACGCACGACGCTCTGGCGGATCTTGCGCAGCCCGAGGGTGCGCAGCGACTCGCGGTGAGCGTGCTTCGTGCCGATCTTGCTCTTGACCTGGGTGACCTTGAGCTGAGTCATGTCAGACCCCCTGGCCCGCGCGCTGGCGCAGCATCCGGGCCGGAGCGACGTCCTCGAGCGGGAGACCGCGGCGGGCCGCGACCTCTTCGGGACGCTGCAGACCCTTCAGGGCCGCCACGGTGGCGTGCACGATGTTGATCGCGTTGTCGGAGCCGAGCGACTTCGACAGCACGTCGTGGACGCCCGCGCACTCCAGCACCGCGCGCACCGGGCCACCGGCGATGACGCCGGTACCGGCGGACGCCGGACGCAGCAGCACGACACCGGCGGACGCCTCACCCGTGATCGGGTGGGGGATGGTGCCGCCGACGCGGGGAACGCGGAAGAAGTTCTTCTTCGCTTCCTCGACGCCCTTGGCGATCGCCGCGGGAACTTCCTTGGCCTTGCCGTAGCCGACGCCGACCTGACCGTCACCGTCACCGACGACGACGAGGGCGGTGAAGCTGAAGCGACGACCACCCTTGACGACCTTGGCGACGCGGTTGATCGTCACGACCTTCTCGAGGTGCGGGGTCTTGTCCTGGCCGGCCCCGCCACGGCCGCTGTCGCGCCGGTCCCGGCCGCCACCGCGACGGTCATTGCGGTCGTTGCCGCCCTGCCCGCCGGGTCCGCCCTGTCCGCCGCCGAATTGCCGTGTACGTCCCGGCATCAGGCTTTCCTTCCGTTAACAAGCTTCTGCATCGTCAGAACTCCAACCCCGCCTCACGGGCGGCGTCGGCGAGCGCGGCGATGCGGCCGTGGTAGGCGTTGCCCCCACGGTCGAACACCACAGCCGAGATCCCGGCGTTCTTGGCACGGGCCGCGACGAGTTCCCCGACCTTGGCGGCCTTGGCCTTCTTGTCGCCGTCCAGCGCCCGCACGTCCGCCTCGAGGGTGGACGCCGACGCCAGCGTGTGGCCGACCAGGTCGTCGATGACCTGCACGGCGATGTGCCGCGAAGACCGCTTGACGACCAGGCGCGGACGCTGTTCGGTGCCCGAGACCTTCTTGCGGAGCCGGAAGTGCCGACGGGCCTTCGCGACGCGGCGGCGGGTCGAGATGTCCTTGCCCACCGGCTGGCGCTTCGTAGTCGTGTCGCTCATGATCACTTACCCGTCTTTCCGACCTTGCGGCGGATCTTCTCACCCTCGTACCGCAGGCCCTTGCCCTTGTACGGGTCCGGGCGCCGCAGCTTGCGGATGACGGCCGAGATCTGGCCGACCTTCTGCTTGTCGATACCGGAGACCGAGAACCGGGTCGGGGTCTCCACCTTGAAGGTGATGCCTTCCGGAGCTTCGATCTTCACCGGGTGCGAGAAGCCCAGGGCGAACTCGAGGTCCGAGCCCTTGGCCTGCACACGGTAACCGACACCGTGGATCTCGAGCTTCTTCTCGTAGCCGGCGGTGACGCCCACCACGAGGTTGTTCACGAGCGTGCGGGTGAGGCCGTGCATGGCCTTGCTGTAGCGCTCGTCATCCGGGCGCTTGACCAGCAGGGTGCCGTCCTCGTCGCGCTCGACCGTGATCGGCTCGGCGATGGTGTGCTCCAGGGTCCCCTTGGGGCCCTTGACGCTGATGTGCTGACCGTCGATGGTCACCTCGACCCCGGAGGGGACGGCGACCGGCAGCTTTCCGATGCGTGACATGTCTGTGCCCCCTTCCTTACCAGACGTAGGCGAGGACTTCGCCGCCCACGCTGTTTCGCTTGGCCTGACGGTCCGTCTGCAGCCCCGAAGACGTCGAGATGATCGCGACGCCGAGGCCACCGAGAACGGACGGCAGTTCGGTCGATTTTGCGTAGACCCGCAGGCCGGGCTTGGACACGCGCCGGAGACCGGCGATGCTGCGCTCACGGTTGGGGCCGTACTTGAGCTCGACGATCAGGTTCTTGTGCTTCTCGCCCGGCTCGTCGCGGTAGCTCGCGATGTAACCCTCACGCTTGAGGATCTCCGCGATGTTCGCCTTGAGCTTCGAGTGGGGAAGCACGACCTCGTCGTGGTACGCCGAGTTCGCGTTACGCAGACGGGTCAAGAAGTCTGCGATCGGGTCGGTCATCGTCATGGTGACCTGTCAACCTTTCTCGCCTGGTTCCCCGCTGTCCGGAACACGGACGGCGGGGCCTGTGGCGAAGTGGGAGTTCTGTATCGAATTTTTGCCGATCCGGCCGGCAGTCGGCGCGGACGGGGTCCGCCTGCCCGGCCGGATCGGCAAAGCGCTCTTACCAGCTGGACTTGCGGACGCCGGGCAGCTCGCCCGCGTGCGCCATCTCGCGAAGGCAGATCCGGCAGAGCCCGAACTTGCGGAACACGGCGTGCGGACGGCCGCACCGCTGGCAGCGGGTGTAGCCGCGCACGGCGAACTTCGGCTTCTTCGAGGCCTTGTGGACCAGGGCTTTCTTGGCCATGGGCTCAGTTCTCCTTGAACGGGAAGCCGAGCTTGCGCAGCAGCGCCCGGCCCTCGTCGTCGTTCGTGGCGGTCGTGACGACGGTGACGTCCATGCCGCGCGGGCGGTCGATGGAGTCAGGGTCGATCTCGTGGAACATCGACTGCTCGTTGAGACCGAACGTGTAGTTGCCGTGGCCGTCGAACTGCTTCGGCGAAAGCCCGCGGAAGTCGCGGATACGCGGCAGCGCGATGGTCAGCAGCCGGTCGAGGAACTCCCACATGCGGTCGCCGCGCAGCGTGACGCGCGCGCCGATCGGCTGACCCTCGCGCAGCTTGAACTGCGCGATGGACTTGCGGGCCTTCCGGACCTCGGGCTTCTGGCCGGTGATCAGGGCGAGGTCCTTGACCGCGCCCTCGATCAGCTTGCTGTCGCGAGCGGCGTCACCGACGCCCATGTTCACGACGACCTTCACGACGCCCGGGATCTCGTGGACGTTGCCGAAGGAGAACTCCGCCTGCAGCTGTCCCTTGATCTCTTCGCGGTAGCGCACCTTGAGGCGCGGCGCGACCTTCTCTGCGGTGGTCATCAGATGTCCTTACCGTTCCGGCGCGAGATCCGGACCTTCTTGCCGTCCTCGCCGATGCGGTAACCCACCCGGGTCGGCTTGCCGTCCGCGTCGACCACCATCACGTTCGAGATGTGGATGGGGGCTTCCTGGGTGACGATGCCACCGGACTGCGCGCCGCGCTGGGTCTGGCTGATCCGCGTGTGCTTCTTGATCCGGTTCACGCCCTCGACCAGCACGCGGTCGCGCTCGGGGTAAGCCTGGATGACCTTGCCCTTGGCGCCCTTGTCCTTGCCGGCGATGACGACGACCGTGTCGCCCTTCTTCACCTTCATGGCTTACAACACCTCCGGCGCGAGCGAAATGATCTTCATGAACTTTCGGTCACGCAGCTCGCGGCCCACCGGGCCGAAGATGCGGGTGCCACGGGGCTCATTGTCGTTCTTGATGAGCACGGCGGCGTTCTCGTCGAACCGGATGTAGGAACCGTCCGGACGACGACGCTCCTTGACCGTGCGGACGATGACGGCCTTGACGACATCGCCCTTCTTCACCCCGGCAGCCGGGATGGCGTCCTTCACGGTGGCGACGATGATGTCGCCGATGCCGGCGTAGCGCCGCCCGGAGCCACCGAGAACCCGGATGCAGAGGATTTCCTTTGCACCCGTGTTGTCGGCTACCCGAAGCCGCGACTCCTGCTGGATCACGTCAACTCCTGTATGTCGCGCCGGTTCTCGCCAGCTCGTGAAAGGTCACAGTGAGCGAGCCTTGCGGAACTAAGGACTCCCGAGAGAGCCCTGCTTACTTGGCCTTCTCCACGATCTGCACCAGGCGCCACCGCTTCGTCGCCGACTGCGGGCGGGTCTCCATCAATTTGACCCGGTCGCCCACGCCCGCCTCGTTGTTCTCGTCGTGCACCTTCACCTTGGAGGTGGTGCGGACGACCTTCGAGTAACGGGGGTGCTTCTTGCGGTCCTCGAGCTCGACCACGATCGTCTTGTTCATCTTGTCCGAGACCACGTAGCCCTCGCGGACCTTGCGGTCGTTCCGGGCCGGCGTCTCGGTGGTGGGCTCGCTCATGCGGCACCTTCACTTTCGGCGTCGGGGGCCACGGACAAGCCGAGTTCGCGCTCGCGCATGACCGTGTAGATCCGCGCGATGTCCGTACGGACGGTGCGCAGACGGCGGTTGTTGTCGAGCTGCCCCGTCGCCATCTGGAACCGGAGGTTGAAGAGCTCCTCCTTGTATTCCTTCAGACGCAGGACGAGCTCTTCCGCGGTGAGCTCACGCAGCTCCGATGCCAGAGCGGCACCTGCCTTCGCCATCAGAACTCACCACCTTCACGGGTCACGATGCGGCACTTCATGGGCAGCTTGTGGATCGCGCGACGGAGCGCCTCGCGGGCGGTCTCCTCGTTCGGGAAGCTGATCTCGAACATCACGCGACCCGGCTTCACGTTGGCGATCCACCACTCGGGCGAACCCTTACCGGAACCCATGCGGGTTTCGGCCGGCTTCTTCGTCAGCGGGCGGTCCGGGTAGATCGTCGTCCACACCTTGCCACCACGCTTGATGTGACGGGTCATGGCGATACGAGCGGACTCGATCTGCCGGTTCGTCACGTAGCTGTGCTCAAGCGCCTGGATGCCGTACTCGCCGAAGCTGACCTTCGTGCCACCCTTGGCGGCGCCGTGGCGCTTCGGGGAGTGCTGCTTCCGGTGCTTGACCCTGCGCGGGATGAGCACGTCTCAGCCCTCCGTCTTTTCTGCGGTCTCGGTGGCCGGGGCCGCCTCGGTCGTGGCGGCCGCAGCGGCGCGACCGGCTTCGGTCGAGGTGGCGGTCGTGCCCGAAGCGCCGGAACGACGCGGACGGGCCGGCCGGTCACTGCGCTCGCGACGCGGCGCGCGCTCGGCGGCGTCACGGGCTTCGCGGGCCTTCAGGCCACCGACGAGCTCACCCTTGTAGATCCACACCTTGACGCCGATGCGACCGAACGTCGTCTTGGCCTCGAAGAAGCCGTAGTCGATGTCGGCGCGCAGCGTGTGCAGCGGGACACGGCCGTCGCGGTAGTGCTCGGAACGGGACATCTCGGCACCGCCGAGACGACCACCGCACTGCACGCGAATGCCCTTGACCTGCGGCGAACGCATGGAGGTCTGGATCGCCTTCCGCATCGCGCGGCGGAACGCCACACGGTTGGAGAGCTGCTCCGCGACCGCCTGGGCGACCAGCTGGGCGTCGGCCTCGGGGTTCTTGACCTCGAGGATGTTCAGCTGGACCTGCTTCTTGGTCAGCTTCTCCAGCGCGCCGCGGATCCGGTCGGCCTCCGCGCCGCGGCGGCCGATGACGATGCCCGGCCGGGCGGTGTGGATGTCGACGCGGACGCGGTCACGGGTGCGCTCGATCTCGACCTTGGAGATGCCGGCGCGCTCCATGCCCGTCGCCAGCAGCTTGCGGATCTTGACGTCCTCGGCCACGTACTCGGCGTACTGCTTGTCGGCGTACCAGCGCGACTTCCAGTCCGTGGTGATACCCAGGCGGAAACCGTGCGGGTTGATTTTCTGGCCCACTACCGGCCACCTGCCTTCTTCTTGCTCTGCGCCTTCTGCGCGGCGGCCGGACGCGACTCCACCTCGACGGTGATGTGGCTGGTCCGCTTGCGGATCCGGTACGCGCGGCCCTGGGCCCGCGGACGGATGCGCTTGAGGGTCGGGCCCTCGTCCGCGTACGCGTTCTTGATCCAGAGGGTCTCCGGGTCAAGCTGAAGGTTGTTCTCGGCGTTGGCCACGGCGCTGGCAATCACCTTCGCGACCGGCTCGCTCGCCGCCTGAGGGGCGAAACGGAGCACGGCCAAGGCGTCGGCGGCGCTACGTCCCTTGATGAGCTCGATGACCCGGCGCACCTTGGTAGGCGAGTCCCGGACAAAGCGAGCCCGCGCGTAAGCCACAGGCAGAGCCTCGGCCACGTCGTTCTGGGCGTTCATCGCTAGTTCCTTGATCTCTCGTGCCCGCTCAGCGGCGGCGCGACTTCCGGTCGTCCTTGATGTGACCCTTGAAGGTCCGAGTCGGGGCGAACTCCCCCAGCTTGTGACCCACCATCGCCTCGGTGACGAACACCGGGACGTGCTTGCGGCCGTCGTGCACCGCGATCGTGTGACCCAGGAAGTCCGGGATGATCGTGGAACGACGCGACCAGGTCTTGATCACGGTCTTCTTGCCCGACTCGTTGAGAACGTCCACCTTCTTGAGCAGGTGGTCGTCCACGAAGGGGCCCTTCTTGAGGCTACGTGGCATGTTCTTCTACCTCCCTGCTCAGCGCTTGTTCTTGCCGGTACGGCGGCGGCGGACGATCATCGCGTCGGATGCCTTGCGGCGACGCGTGCGGCCCTCGGGCTTACCGTTCGGGTTGACGGGGTGACGACCACCGGACGTCTTGCCCTCGCCACCACCGTGCGGGTGGTCGACCGGGTTCATGACGACACCGCGGACCGTGGGGCGCTTGCCGCGCCAGCGGTTACGGCCGGCCTTGCCCCAGTTGATGTTGGCGTGCTCGGAGTTGCCGACCTCGCCGATGGTGGCGCGGTTGCGCACGTCCACGTTGCGGATCTCGCCCGAGGGGAGACGCAGCTGGGCGTACGGCCCGTCCTTGGCGACGAGCTGCACCTTCGCGCCCGCGGACCGCGCCATCTTCGCGCCGCCACCGGGGCGGAGCTCGATCGCGTGGATCACGGTACCGACCGGGATGTTGCGCAGCGGCAGGTTGTTACCCGGCTTGATGTCGGCGCGGGGGCCGTTCTCAACCGTGTCACCCTGGCGGAGCTTCTCCGGCGCGATGATGTAGCGCTTCTCACCGTCGGCGTAGTGCAGCAGCGCGATGCGAGCGGACCGGTTGGGGTCGTACTCGATGTGCGCGACCTTGGCGGGAACGCCGTCCTTGTCGTTCCGGCGGAAGTCGATCAGCCGGTACGCACGCTTGTGACCGCCACCCTTGTGCCGGGTGGTGATCTTGCCGGACGAGTTGCGACCGCCCGAACCGCTCAGCGGACGAAGCAGCGACTTCTCGGGAGTGGAGCGAGTGATCTCGGCGAAGTCCGAGACGCTCGAACCGCGACGACCCGGGGTCGTCGGCTTGTACTTGCGGATGCCCATTGTCAGCTCAGTCCTTTACGCGGTGGGTCCGCCGAAGATCTCGATCGCCTTGCTCTCAGGCGAAAGAGTCACGATGGCGCGCTTCGTGTCCTTGCGCTTGCCGAAGCCGGCGCGAGTCCGCTTCCGCTTGCCCTGGCGGTTGGCCGTGTTGACGCTGACCACCTTGACGCCGAACACCTTTTCGACCGCGATCTTGATCTGGGTCTTGTTGGCGTCCGGACGGACGATGAACGTGTACTTGTGGTCCTCGAGCAGTCCGTAGGACTTCTCGGAGATCACCGGCGCGAGCAAGATGTCGCGGGGATCGGCAATGGCGACCGAACTCACTGCTCGTCACTCCCTTCCGAAACCTCGCTCGACCGCGCCGAAGCCTTCGCGCTCTTACCCCGGGCGGGGCCGGCGACGAAGCCGTCATAGGCGGCCTTGGTGAACACGACGTCGTCGTTGACCAGCACGTCGTAGGTGTTGAGCTGGTCGAACCAGATCAGGTGAACCTCGGGGAGGTTCCGCAGGGAAACCCAGCTGTACTCGTCGTCCCGGTGCAGCACCACGAGCACGCGCGTCGCCTGCGTCACCGCGGCGAGAACGGCCTTGGCGGCCTTCGTGGACGGCTTCTCGCCCGTCACCAGTTCGGTGACGATGTGCAGCTGGCCGGCGCGAGCCCGGTCCGAGAGGGCGCCACGCAGAGCGGCGGCCTTCATCTTCTTCGGGGTGCGCTGGGAGTAGTCACGCGGCGTGGGGCCGTGGACGACGCCACCGCCGACGAACTGCGGCGCGCGGGTCGAACCCTGGCGGGCACGACCGGTGCCCTTCTGGCGGTACGGCTTCTTGCCGCCACCGCGAACCTCGCCACGGGTCTTCGTGTCGTGCGTGCCCTGGCGGCCGGCGGCCTGCTGGGCCACCACCACCTGGTGCATCAGCGCGACATTGGCCTGCACGTCGAAGATCTCCTCGGGGAGGTCCACGGTGCCGTCGGCTTTACCGGCCGGGGTCTTCAGCTCGACGCTTGTCATTCGGAGTTACCACCCTTCGCGGCGCTGCGCACGAACAGCAGGCCGCCCTTGGGACCGGGCACGGCGCCCTTGATCAGCAGCAGGCCGTCCTCGGCACGCACCGCGTGCACGGTCAGGTTCTGCGTGGTGACGCGGTCGGAACCCATCCGGCCGGCCATGCGCACGCCCTTGAAGACGCGGCCCGGGGTGGCACAGCCACCGATCGAGCCCGGCCGGCGGTGCACGGCCTGCGCACCGTGGCTCGCGCCCTGGCCCTTGAAACCGTGGCGCTTCATGACGCCCGCGTAACCCTTGCCCTTGCTCGTACCGGTGACGTCGACCTCGACGCCGGCGGCGAACACCTCGGCGGTGATCTCCTGGCCGACCTCATAGGTCTCGGCGTCGGTGGTACGCAGCTCGGCAAGGAAGCGGCGCGGCGTCACGCCCGCCTTGTCGTAGTGGCCGGTGCGCGGCTTGTTCACCCTGCGCGGGTCGACCGCGCCGAACGCCAGCTGCACGGCCGTGTAGCCGTCCTTGTCCTGAGTCCGAACCTGGGTCACCACGTTCGGACCGGCCTTGACGACGGTGACCGGGACGACCCGGTTCAGTTCGTCGAAGACCTGGGTCATGCCGAGCTTCGTGCCCAGGATGCCCTTCATTTGCCTGTCAGACATGAGTCTCTTATCTCCGCCGCTCGCCCAACGCTTACTGGATGTTGACGTCGACGCTCGCCGGCAGGTCGATGCGCATGAGCGCGTCGACCGTCTTCGGCGTCGGGTCGAGGATGTCGATCAGACGCTTGTGCGTGCGCATCTCGAAGTGCTCGCGCGAGTCCTTGTACTTGTGCGGCGAGCGGATGACGCAGTAAACGTTCTTCTCAGTGGGCAGCGGCACCGGCCCGACAACACGGGCACCGGTGCGCGTGACCGTCTCCACGATCTTGCGCGCCGAGGTGTCGATCGCCTCGTGGTCGTAGGCCTTGAGCCGGATGCGGATCTTCTGTCCCGCCATGGTGGCTGCTCGTTCCTTGTCGTCTCGTGCCGCTATCTCACAAACCCGGCCCCAGTGTTGCCACTTTGGCCTGGGTTTCCGCAGTTCAACGGCCCTGTCCCCGGTCCACGCGGTCGGGCGTGTCGCGCCCGACGCACAGACGGATCCCGCGGGATCGTCGTCTTGCCTGGTCTTCCTCAACGTGAGGAGGCGATGAGCCGGCTCGCCGTCTCACTGCCTTTGCCCGCTCGCCAACCCGAAGGAAGAGCTCGGCGGACCGTGGCCGCTCGCACCAGGGCGGCCGGACCCCGATCGAGTAATACCCGATGTGGATCGGCCGCCCCAGGACGAGCAACCTGAATAGTGTCGCACACGTGATTTGACGCCCCTGACCCGGGGGTGTATTGCCCCCGGGGAGGGCGCCTAAATCACTTGATGATCTTGGTGACCTGACCCGCACCGACGGTGCGGCCACCCTCGCGGATGGCGAAGCGCAGGTTCACGTCCATGGCGATCGGCTGGATCAGCGCCACCGAGATGTCGGTGTTGTCGCCCGGCATGACCATTTCGGTGCCCTCGGGGAGGGTCACGACGCCGGTCACGTCCGTGGTGCGGAAGTAGAACTGCGGGCGGTAGTTGTTGAAGAAGGGGGTGTGACGGCCACCCTCGTCCTTCGACAGGATGTAGACCCGGCCCTCGAAGTCGGTGTGCGGGGTGGTGGTACCCGGCTTCACGACGACCTGGCCGCGCTCGACGTCCTCACGCTTGATACCGCGGACGAGGAGGCCGACGTTGTCGCCCGCCTGGCCCTGGTCCAGCAGCTTGCGGAACATCTCGACACCGGTGACAGTCGTCTTGGTCGACTTCTCCTTGATGCCGACGATCTCGACCTCTTCGTTCACGTTGACCACGCCACGCTCGACGCGGCCGGTGACGACAGTGCCGCGACCGGTGATCGTGAAGACGTCCTCGATCGGCATGAGGAACGGCTTGTCGAGCTCGCGCACCGGGTCCGGCACGTTGTCGTCGACAGCGGTCATCAGCTCGAGAACGGCTTCGCCCCACTTCTCGTCGCCCTCAAGGGCCTTGAGGCCCGAGACGCGCACGACCGGAGCGTCGTCGCCCGGGAACTCCTGCGAGGACAGCAGCTCACGGACCTCCAGCTCGACGAGCTCGAGGATCTCCTCGTCGTCGACCATGTCGGCCTTGTTCAGCGCCACGACGATGTAGGGCACGCCGACCTGGCGGGCGAGCAGCACGTGCTCACGCGTCTGCGGCATCGGGCCGTCGGTCGCCGCGACCACGAGGATCGCGCCGTCCATCTGAGCGGCACCGGTGATCATGTTCTTGATGTAGTCAGCGTGACCGGGGGCGTCCACGTGGGCGTAGTGACGCTTCTCGGTCTGGTACTCGACGTGCGAGATGTTGATCGTGATACCGCGCTGGCGCTCTTCGGGCGCGTTGTCGATCTGGTCGAACGCACGCGACTCGTTGAGCTCCGGGTACTTGTCGTGCAGAACCTTGGTGATCGCCGCGGTCAGCGTGGTCTTGCCGTGGTCGACGTGACCGATGGTCCCGATGTTGACGTGCGGCTTGCTCCGCTCGAACTTCGCCTTCGCCACTGGAATGTCCTCCTGGACTGATTTCGCTTTGTGCTCGGGGGCCGGCGTGGCTGCCGACCCCCGCTGTGTTGACGCCGCCTCCGCGGTAAAGAGTGCGTCGGCGGGATTCCTTCGTCGGTGCTAGCGGACGTTCAGGAGAGTCCCTTAATGCCCGCGCGCGGTGGGGGAGTTACTCCCCCGTCGCCTTCGCGATGATTTCCTTCGCGACGTTCGCGGGAACCTCGGCGTAGGAGTCGAACAACATGGAGTAGTTCGCCCGGCCCTGGGTGCGGGACCGGAGGTCACCGACGTAGCCGAACATCTCCGACAGCGGGACCAGCGCCTTCACGACGCGGATGCCCGCTCGCTCCTCCATGGCCTGGATCTGACCACGACGGGAGTTGAGGTCACCGATGACGTCACCCATGTAGTCCTCGGGCGTGGTCACCTCGACCGCCATCATCGGCTCCAGGATCACCGGGCCGGCCTTCTTCGCGGCTTCCTTCATCGCCATGGAACCGGCGATCTTGAACGCCATCTCCGAAGAGTCGACCTCGTGGTACGCGCCGTCGATCAGGGTGAACTTCAACCCGACGAGCGGGTAGCCGGCCAGGACGCCGTACTGCATCGCGTCCTGTGCGCCCGCGTCGACCGACGGGATGTACTCCCGCGGCACGCGACCACCGGTCACCTTGTTGACGAACTCGTAGAGCGCGCCGTCGGTGCGCTCGAGCGGCTCCAGCTTCACGATGACCTTCGCGAACTGGCCGGAACCACCGGTCTGCTTCTTGTGGACGTAGTCGAGCTTCTCGACCGTCTTCTTGATCGTCTCACGGTAGGCGACCTGCGGCTTGCCGATGTTCGCCTCGACCTTGTAGTCGGACTTCATCCGGTTCACCAGCACCTCGAGGTGCAGCTCGCCCATGCCCGCGATGATCGTCTGGCCGGTGTCCTCGTCCAGCTTGACCTGGAACGTCGGGTCCTCTTCGGCCAGCTTCTGGATCGCCAGGGACAGCTTCTCCTGGTCGGCCTTCGTCTTCGGCTCGATCGCGACCCGGATGACCGGCTCGGGGAACGTCATCGACTCCAGCACGATCGGGTTCTGCGGGTCCGCCAGGGTGTCACCCGTGGTGGTGTCCTTCAGTCCGATGACCGCGTAGATGTGGCCGACCTGGGCGTCGTCGACCGGGTTCTCCTTGTTGGAGTGCATCTGGAAGATCTTCCCGATGCGCTCCTTGCGCTCCTTGGTCGCGTTGACGACCTGCGCCCCGGCGGCGACCTTGCCCGAGTAAACCCGGATGTAGGTCAGCTTGCCGAAGAACGGGTGCGCGGCGATCTTGAAGGCGAGCGCGGCGAACGGCTCGTCGACCGACGCCTTGCGGGACGCCACGGTCTCGCCGTCGGGCAGCAGGCCCTCGACGGCCGGGACGTCCAGCGGGGTCGGCAGGTAGTCGATGACCGCGTCGAGCATGGGCTGCACGCCCTTGTTCTTGAACGCGGAACCGGCCAGCACCGGGAAGACCTGGCTGGTGATGGTGAGCTTCCGGATGCCGGCCTTGATCTCGGCCTCCGTCAGCTCCTCACCCTCGAGGAACTTCTCCATCAGCGCGTCGTCAGCCTCGGCGACGGTCTCGACGAGCTTCTCGCGGTACTCCGCGGCCTTCTCGGCCAGCTCGGCCGGGATGTCCTCGACGGAGTAGTCCTCGCCCTTCTGGACCTCACCACGCCAGGTCAGCGCCTTCATGCGGACCAGGTCGACGACGCCTTCGAAGTCGTTCTCGGCACCGATCGGCAGCTGGATGACCAGCGGCCGGACGCCGAGACGATCGATGATCGTCTTGACCGTGTAGTAGAAGTCCGCGCCGAGCTTGTCCATCTTGTTGACGAAGCAGATGCGCGGGACGTCGTACTTGTCCGCCTGCCGCCAGACCTGCTCGGACTGCGGCTCGACGCCTTCCTTGCCGTCGAAGACCGCGACCGCGCCGTCGAGCACCCGGAGGTTGCGCTCCACCTCGACGGTGAAGTCGACGTGGCCCGGGGTGTCGATGATGTTGATCTGGTGGTCGTCCCAGAAGGTGGTGGTGGCAGCCGAGGTGATGGTGATACCCCGCTTCTGCTCCTCCTCCATCCAGTCCATGGTGGCGGCGCCGTCGTGGACTTCACCGATCTTGTAGTTGACCCCGGTGTAGAACAGGATCCGCTCGGTGGTGGTCGTCTTGCCGGCGTCGATGTGGGCCATGATGCCGATGTTGCGGACCTTGTTCAGGTCGGTCAGCACGTCACGTGCCACGAGAGTGTTCCCCTGTTCTCAAGCTTGGGGCCCGGCATGGCTTGGTCGACAGCCGGGCGGTCGTCACCAGCGGTAGTGCGCGAAGGCCCGGTTGGACTCGGCCATCTTGTGCGTGTCCTCGCGGCGCTTCACGCTGGCACCGAGGCCGTTGGAAGCGTCGAGGAGCTCGTTCTGCAGACGCTCGATCATCGTCTTCTCGCGGCGGGCCTGCGAAAAGGAGACCAGCCAGCGCAGCGCCAGGGTCGTGGAGCGACCCGGCTTGACCTCGATCGGCACCTGGTAGGTGGCGCCACCGACGCGGCGGCTCTTCACCTCGATGGTGGGCTTCACGTTGTCGAGAGCGCGCTTCAGCGTGACGACCGGGTCGGTGCCGGACTTCTCGCGAGCGCCTTCGAGCGCGCCGTAAACGATGCGCTCGGCGAGGGAGCGCTTCCCGTCCTTCAGCACCTTGTTCACCAGCTGGGTGACCAGCGGGGAGGCGTAGACGGGGTCGGAGATCAGCGGCCGCTTCGGGGCCGGACCCTTGCGGGGCATTAGCTCTTCTCCTTCTTCGCGCCGTAGCGGCTGCGCGCCTGCTTACGGTTCTTCACACCCTGGGTGTCGAGAGAACCGCGGATGATCTTGTAACGGACACCCGGAAGGTCCTTCACACGACCACCGCGCACGAGCACCATCGAGTGCTCCTGCAGGTTGTGGCCCTCACCGGGGATGTAGGCGGTGACCTCGATGCCGCTGGTCAGCTTCACACGCGCGACCTTGCGCAGCGCCGAGTTCGGCTTCTTGGGGGTCGTGGTGTACACGCGAGTGCACACGCCACGCCGCTGCGGGCTCCCCTTGAGGGCCGCGGTCTTCTGCTTGGCAGCCTTGTCCTGGCGGCCCTTGCGGACCAGCTGCTGGATCGTGGGCAATGGACCAGCTTCCTGTCGTGATCTGCTTCTTCGTGTCTTCACCGGCCCCCGCGGTCGGGCGTGTCGGCCCGCGTCACGGTCTCTCGACCGGTAACTTCCCGTAGGGATTTTCCGTCGGAACCCCGTCCTGCCGAAGCCGGTGACCGGGTGCCTGAGCACCCCGCCCATGCCGCACGGCACGCGGAGCGGCCCGACGCCTGCCGGGCACGGTCTCCAAAGATACCCGCCCATCTACCGGACGGGCGCAGCGGGGGGTCTGAAGGTCGACGAACCCTCAGCCTACCTCTCAACACCGGCGGAGCGCCGGACATTCCGCAGGGTGGCGCGGCAGGCCCGGCGGGGCCGGGAACGCCGCCACGGCCCCGTTTCGCGGCCCGCCGCTCAGTCTTCGTCGGGCTTCGCGTGGTCCGGCTTGCCCGGGTTCGGGTCGCGCGAAAGGTCGATCAGCGGGTGCACGCCGGCCCCCTCGGGCGCCGCGTGGCTGCCGCTCTGCTTCCGGTCTTCCTCTTCGGGCCGTCCGGCCCCTTCGGTGCTGCTCATCACACACTCCTAGCGCTCGTCCCCTGCTTCCCCTTGCGGCCGAAACCTACCCATTTCCCGATCGGGTGACGCAGAGGGATCGGATCCGCCGTTCCCCGCGTCACACCGTCGCCGAGGGGCCACGATGGGTGGACCACGTACCGGACGTTCGGGAGGAAGAAGGACATGTCGGCCGAGTTCGACCAGGTGGTCGCCGAGTTCCGGCGGTTCGAAGCGGGTATCCGGAACGCCGACGACCGGTTCGCCGGGCTGGACGCGATGCGGCGGGAACTGACCGGGCTCCGGGCGAGCGCGGCGTCCCCGGACGGGGGCGTCACCGTGGTCACCGGGCCGGGTGGCGCGGTCCTCGACGTCACGTTCACCGACGCGGCGCTGGCGAAGGGGCCGAAGGCGCTGTCCGCGGCCCTGATGGCGACGCTGCGCGAAGCCGTCGGCGAGGCGGCGCGGCGGCAGGCCGTCATCGTCCAGGAGCACGTGGGCGACGACGGGCTGGTCGAGCAGGTCCTCGAAACCCAGGCCGAGGCGTTCGGAACCAGCGTCGGGGAACTGCGGTCGAAGCTGGCGGAAGAGACCGCGCGGCGGGAGCCGCCGGCCGCCCCCGAGGACTTCTCGGAGGACCGGGTGCTGCGGAAGGCCGACGCCCCGGAGCCGCCGGCGGCCCCGCCGGCGAGCGGCGGGTCCGCGGGCGACACCTTCCTGCGCACCCTGTACGGCGAGGAGGACTGATGCCCGACGGTGCCGGTGGTTACCAGGTGCGGGTGGACGCGCTGCGCACCTATGCCGGGGTGCTCGGCGAGTACCGCGAGCAGAGCGCGAAGTTCACCGAGAAGGTCGGCCAGGCCGACGTCGGGGACAAGTCCTGGGGCGTGGTGGGCCTGTTCACCAAGCACGGGTACGACGAGACGCTGCACGAGCTGCGGGACCTGCTCGCGTCGATGGCCGACGGCCTGACCTCGGCGCAGGAGAAGTTCACCGACGCGGCGCGCGTCTACCAGGGCGCCGAAGACGATCACCAGGCCTTCTTCGGGCAGGTGGAAGTCCTGCTCGACGGCCCGAAGAAGCCATAGGGGGGCAAGGAAATGGCGGAGTTCCAGGACATCGCGAGCGGTGTCACGGTCAAGCCGGACGACCCGGACACCGTGCTCGGGGTGAACGTCGGCAACGCGGTCCAGGCAACGCCCTTCGTAGGCAGCGCAGTGACCGTCGGCAAGGACGCCGTCTCGGTGGTCAAGGCCGTCGCCGCGCCGCACCCCGACGGCGCGGACATCACGCTCGGGCTCGGCGCGATCGCCACCGACACGACGAGCTTCATCCAGTCGAGCGCGAGCACGATCACCGACATCGCCACCGACCCGCTCGGCTGGCTCGTCGGGCAGGGACTGAACTTCCTGATGAGCGCCGTCCAGCCGATCCAGGACGCGGTCCACTTCGTCAGCGGCGACGGGCCCGCGCTCGGCGTCGCCGCGGAGAACTTCGCCGCGATCGCGACCGGTCTGGACCAGCTGGCGAAGAACTTCGCCGAGGTCGCCGACTCGTCGCTGCGGCAGTGGCAGGGCGACGCGGGGGACGCGGCACGCCGGTCGCTCGGCGAGTTCGCGCACGGCATCGGCGGCGTCTCCGCGAAGTCCGGTGACATGGCGCGGATGCTGCAGCTGAGCAGCATGCTGATGACCTTCGTCGAAGACCTGATCAAGGCGATCCTGACCGAGCTGATCACCTGGCTGATCATGATCTGGGTGCCGGCGCTGGCCGCCGCGGTGCCCACCTGCGGGGCGTCGGTCGCGACGGCCGGCACGGCGTCCGAGGTCAAGCTCGGCACCACCACCGCGAAGACGACGCAGAAGGTGTCGAAGGTCCGCGAGCTGCTGCAGAAGATCCTCGCCTGGCTGCAGAAGATGAAGGCCGAGCTGGCCGCGTCGAAGCTCGGCCAGGTGTTCGCCGGCTCCGACACCGGCAAGGCGCTCGCGAAGATCACCAAGGGCAACGAAGGCCAGACGCTGCTCGAGAAGACCATGGGTGAGAACGGCATGCTCGGCAAGCGCTGGGCCAAGGCCTGGGAGAACCCGGTCAAGGACGCGGCGGGCAACATCCAGTACACGCCGACGATCCTGAAGACCGGGGCCACCGAGGTCCTGAAGAAGGGCGGCGAGGCCGCGGTCAAGGGTGTGCTCGGGTTCGACCCGGCCAACCCCGGCGACAACCCGGCCAAGACGCTCAACGACCACCTCGGCAAGCTCACCAGCCACGTCAAGAACGCCAAGAAGGCCAGCGACTACGGCGAAACGGGCCGGGATCAGCCGGACGACGAGACCCGCGCGGACCTGGACTTCTGACGATGCAGCTCGCCGGTGGCAGTACTGGAGCGGTGATCCTCGGGATCGCCCTCGTCGTGGTGGTGATCGCGGCCGTCGCCGGGCTCTGGTGGCGGTCGCGGACGAAATCCTTGGAGAACCGGAAAGAACACTGGTTCAAGGCCTTCGCGGCCGAGCGCGGAGGCACGTTCCACAGTGGCGTCCCGGGTGAGGAGAGCGCGGCGCCGACGTTCGGCGTCGTCCACCCGACCGGCCGGCCACTGACGGACTGGCCGAGGGAGACCTGGGTCGAGTTCCGCCACCGCGACCGGCCGGTGCTCGGGATCGACGACCAGGAGCCCTACCGGCACTTCGACGACCACACCTACCTGCGCGACACGCACGTCACCCAGGTGCGGGTGCCGGAGTGCCCGGAGCTGCGGATCGTGCCCGGCAAGGCGATGACCATGCCGACGCTGCCGCCGGACTCCCGGCTCGAGGGCGAACTCGCCCGCTGGCTGACGGCGAACCCGCGGTTCGCGCAACGGGACGTCGTCGTCGAACACGGCTCGGCACGTACCTGGGGCCAGGGCTGCGCGACACGGCAGAACCTCGCGGCCGAGGCCGACTACCTCGTCGACCTGGCCGAAAGCCTGCCCGCGGCGCTGTGGGTCAGCGGCGGCGGGACGTCAGGTGCGTGAGCCCGGCCGACAGCGCGAACACCAGGCCGAGGCCGACGACGTACGGTCCGGCGAGCAACGCGAACCCGGCGCCGATGTTGGCGTCGGGTTCGTCGGACGTGGCCCGGAAGCCGATCGCGCCCACCGACAGCAGGACGGCGCCCAGCGTGATCAGCAGGACGGCCACCACTGTGAGGCGCTTCGTGACAGACGTCATGTCCCCATGGTGCCCGGGGTCGGCCGCGCCCGCTGAATTCGGTGGACAGCTTCCCCAGGATGGGGTGGTGGAGTGGAACATCATCGAGGTCCCTGTCACCGACCCGGACGCCATCGCGATCATGCATGAATACATGGACGAAGTCGCTTCGCGGTACTACGGGCGGCCGGCGACCGAGGCCGAGCTCGAGAGCGCGCTGGCCGACGAGCCGGGCACGGACCTGGTCGCGCCGACCGGGGCGTTCCTGCTCGGCCGGCGGGACGGCGTGCTCGCGGGCTGCGTCGGCACCCGCGTCGTCGAGCCGGGGATCAGCGAGCTGACGAAGATGTACGTCAAGCCCGCCCACCGCGGCTCGGGTGCCGCCCCCCGGCTGGTCGCGGCCGCGGAGGACGCGGCCCGGCGGCTCGGCGCACGGCTCATGCGCCTCGACACCCGCGACGACCTCGTCGAGGCCAGGGCCCTCTACGCGCGCACCGGGTACACCGAGGTGGCGCCGTTCAACGACGACAAGTACGCCGAGCACTGGTTCGAGAAGGCCCTCAGCTGAGCCGTCCGGTGCCGGCGGCGACCTCGCCGGGCGCCGGCTTCTGCGACGGCACCTGCGCGTTCTGTCCGAAATGGACGACCTCGCCGGGGCTGCCCGCGAAGCGAGTGCCGCGGCGCCGGTCACCACCTTTCGCCGCCGGCCCGGGCGCGACGGGTTGATCGCACCGTTCTCCCTGTTCTTCTCAGCGGCTGTCAGTTAGCGGAAATGGGCACGCTGAATCACCGGTTCGTCAAGGAACCGTTGGGGTGCAATGGAAAACGTCGTCAGCCAGCGACGTCACGGTTGGTCATAATGGTGCAGCCCCGGCGCCTTAACGCCGGGGCTGCTCGTTGTTTATTCATTACGGAATCCCGGGAACTCCGGATCAGAGTTTGCTGCCGCAGTCCGAGCAGAACATCGCGCCGGCCTTGTTGGTCTCGCTGCCGCAGCCGCCGCAGCGCACCTTCAGCGCCAGCGCCGTGCCGCACGACTGGCAGAACTTGCCGCCCTCGGCCTTGAGGCCGCAGCCCGGGCAGGACACCTTCGCGCGGGTGTCGATGTCGAGGCCGGACGTCCAGTCCTTCTCGCGGGCCCGGTCCCAGATCTGGTCGCGCTGCGCCGAAGCCTGCGCGCGCGAGATCTCCTCGGCGACGCTCGGCGAGCAGCGCAGGCACTGCCCGATCTCCTCGTTCCAGCACTGGTCCTGGCACATCCAGTCGCCGCAGCCGCGGCACTGCCGGAAGCTCGGGGTGATCTCCTTGACCGCCGCGGCCAGCGCGCGGTCCTTGGCGGGCGAGTTCGTCGCGCGGTCGTAGCGCCACTGGTCGGCCGAGTTGCTCAGGTCTCGCAGCGTCCCGCCGAAGAACGAGCCGACAGTGCGAAGCACGCTTCGCCCGGTTTCCATGTTGTCGCGCTGGAACGCGGAACGGAAACCGTTCCCGCAGCGTTCACAGCGGAACTCGAACTGGTACCCCTGCGTGTTCGAGAGGTCCGAGAAGTTGTCCGTGAAGGGCACAGAGTCAGCCACAGCCCATCTTCCCCAGCCGGCCGTGCTCACGGTGACGGAAGATTTGCCGACAACGGCTCGGCTACCGGACGTCACGACGCCGCGGGGCCAGCAAAGCCAGTGGCAGCAAGGCAAGGACACCGCCGACCACCGCCACCAAACCGTAGCCACCCCCCGAAAACAGCTGTCCCGACCCCAAACCGGCCAAAGCGGACGCGGACCAGACCACCGCGTCGACGGCTCCCTGCACCCGGCTGCGCGTCTCCGGCGCGAGGTCGCGGCTCAGCTGCGCGCTGCCGCCGACGAACACCAGGTTCCAGCCGTACCCGAGGAGGAACAACGCCACGGGCAGCCCGGTCGTGTGCGCTGTCGGGGCCGCGATCGCGGTCGCCGAAGCGAGCGCCAGCAGACCGAGGCCCGCGTTGATCGTCACGCGCGGGCCCCAGCGGTCGGCGATCCGGCCGCTCAGCGGCGCCAGCGCGAACATGCCGACCAGGTGCGCGCTCAGCACCCAGCCGACGACGTCGAGGCCGTGCCCGTGGTCCTGCAGCTGCAACGGCGTCATCGTCATCACCGCGACCATCGCCAGCTGCGCGGCGACCATCGCGGCGAGAGGCTTCAGCACCGCGGGCGAGCGCACCGGCCCGCCGGCGCCGAACACCGCGGGCCGTTGCGGAAGCCGCTCCGGGACACCGCGCGGGAGGAACATCGCCGCCAACGCCGCGGCCGCCGTGGCGAACACCGCGACGGCGACCGGCCCCGACAGCGACGGCCAGCCGAACCGCGTCACGACGTTCGCCGCCGGCGCCATCAACGCCGGGCCGACGAGCGCGCCGACCGTGCCCGCCCAGACGACGGTCGAGAGCGCGCGGCCCCGGCGTTCCTCCGGGTACAGGTCCGCGGCGACGTAACGGGAGAGCTGCGCGCCGCCGTTGCCGACGCCGACCAGCAGAATCCCCAGCAGCAACGGGACCAAGGACGTCGTCAGGGCGCCGGCGAACGCGATCAGCGCACCGGCCGCCGCGACGCCGTAGCCCGCCCCCAGGACGCGGCGACGGCCCTGCGCCGGGAGCAGCAGTCCCGCGCCGAGCGCGCCGGCCGCCGTCCCGAGCACACTCGCGACGCTCGGCAGGCCGCTCCACCCCGGACCGCTGCCCGCGGCGACGATCAGCGTCGCCGCGGTGCTCAGCCCGACCGTGGCCGTGTTGAGCAGCGCCACGCCGGTGAACAGCGCCGCCATCGAGCGAGTCCGGCCGGTCGTTGTCAAAGTCCCCATGACCTGCAACTTTAGGGATTCCCGGCCGCCGTTCGAAGGGGCGGTCAACGGCAATTCGGTCGCTGCGGCCGTGGTTCGGAAGGAAGATGGGCCCCATGACCTTTCGTTCGGAAAAGCCGCTGGACGACGTCGACTGGCGGCTGCTCGAAGCGCTGCAGGCGGACGGGAGGTTGTCGTTCAAGGAACTGGGCCGGCGGATCAACCTGTCGGCGCCGGCGGTGGCCGAGCGGGTGCGCCGGCTCGAGGAGACCGGGGTGATCACGGGCTACCGCGCCGACGTCGACGCGCGGCGCGCGGGCCAGCCGCTGCAGGCGTTCGTCGAAATGCGGTGCGCGCTGAGCCGCTGCCTGCTGAAGACGTCGAAGTCCGAGGACTACCCGGAAGTCGTCGAAATCCACCGCCTCAGCGGCGACCACTGCACGATGCTGAAGGTGCGGACGGCGTCCCTGGAGCACTTCGAAGGCCTGCTGGAGCGGCTGGGCACACACGGCGAGCTGCGGTCGTCGGTGGTGCTGTCGACGCAGTACGAGGGCCGGCCGGTGCAGCCGCCGACCGACGACTTCCTCCGCGCGACGACGTCGGAAGGCTGGGTCTCCCCCTGAGCGGCGGCTGATCGCGAGGCGATTTCCTGCTACACGTGCGGTATGCCGATTTCCGCCCGGATACGCACCTTCGCCGTCACCCTCGCCGCCCTGACCGCCATCACCGTCCCCACCCCGGCCCAAGCGACGTCGCGCTCGTTCGTCGCCCTGTCCGACGTCGCGCCGTCGATCCTCCAGGACATCCGCTACGCCACCCGGCACAACTTCGTCGGCCAGCGGGTCGACGGGTACCTCGAACCCACCTGCATCCTGACCCGGCAGGCCGCCGAAGGCCTGCGTGCGGCCCAGGCGCAGCTGCGGCAACGGGGCTACACGCTCAAGGTCTACGACTGCTACCGCCCGCAGCGCGCCGTCGACCACTTCGTGCGGTGGGCGAAGGACCTCACCGACGAGAAGATGAAGGCCGAGTTCTACCCGAACGTCGCGAAGGACCGGCTCTTCGCCGACGGCTACATCGCCGAGAAGTCCGGGCACAGCCGCGGCAGCACCATGGATCTGACGCTCGTCAAGATCCCGCCGCGGCCCCAGCGGCCCTACTTCCCGGGCGAACCGCTGAGGCCGTGCTTCGCGCCGCAGGACCGGCGCTTCCCCGACAACATGGTCGACATGGGCACCGGGTACGACTGCTTCGACCCGCTGGCGCACACCGACAACCCGGCGATCACCGGCATCGAGCGGCAGAACCGCGACCTGCTCCGGACCACCCTGATCGCGGCGGGCTTCCACAACCTGCCCGAGGAGTGGTGGCACTACACCCTGGACAACGAGCCGTTCCCGGACACGTATTTCGACTTCCCGGTGAGCCGCCACGCTCTTCCGTGAACGACGAGCGCCCCCGGTCCACTGTGGACCGGGGGCGCCACGCGTCACCGCGCGCAGTCAGCGGGGTCGACGGGCACCACCGGCGGTGGTGCGTCCCCCTCCTCGGCGGCGATCCCGTCAGGAAGTACAGCCGGTAAGCGGTCCGGGAGCCACGCCCTCGAACAGGAAGTGGCCGTTCTCGTCACTGGTCCGCCGGCCGGTGACCGGGCAGTGCCGGTCGGACACCAGCACGACCTCGGTGCCGGCCGGCCCCCGCGTCATCTCGCCCCGGTCGTCGACGACTCCGATGGTGCCCTCGACGACGGCCTCGGCGCCCGGCACGGCGGCTTCCGCGCGGGCTTCGGCGTGGTTCTCGATGTCCACTTCGCTGTACCCGAAGTCGCAGGCGGCCACGACCTTGCCGCGGTCGAAGGACGCCTGCGGCACCGTCTCGGACACGTCGAACGTCCGGGTCTCCCCGGCGGCGATCGTCACGCCGCGGTTCCACTCGAGAGCACCCCAGCCGGGACCGGTGCCGTTCAGCATGTAGCCGTCACCGACGCGGTTGCACGCGGCCACGATGCCGGTCAGCGGGGTCGAGCCCGAGTTGGCCAGCGTCACGGTGAGGTGCGCCAGGTCGCCCGGCTGGTAGCTGTCCTGGGTGACCTCCAGCGACGCGGTCAAGGCGCCGTTCAACGGCGGCGCGCCGCGGACGAGCAGGTCCGGGGTGTCCGGGGCGATCCGGACGGTCTGCCACCGGACCAGCCAGCCGTCGACGACGGCACCGCCCAGGGTGTAGTCCCCCGCCGGGAGGTCGAAGGTGAACTTCCCTTCGGCGTCGCTCGTGGCCGTGTAGTTCCTGGTGCCGGTGACGTACCGCAGGGTGAGCTCGGCGCCGGCGAGCGGCTCGCCGCCGTCGAGGACACCGTTGCCGTTCCGGTCCGCGTAGAAGACGCCCGTCGCGCGGCCTGGCACCCTCGTGACCGGCACCCGGGAGTCGAACGACCCGACCCCGAAGCCGGTCCCGTCGAACACGGTGCCGCGCAGGGCCGTCGTGGTCTGCTCGGGGTCCCGGACCTGCCCGGAAACCGTCAGCTCGAACGACTGACCGGACTCGATCGTCACTCCCGGCCGGTTCTGGAACGCGCCCCAGCCGCCGTAGGGAACGAACAGGTCGATCCGGTCCGAGGCCGCTCCCGCCGGAACCGCGAACACACTGGTCGACGACGCCATCGCCGTGACGAGCACGGCGAGCAGAACCACCTCTCTTCGCCACAGCGGGCAAAAGGGGAACAGCCTTCGCGGCCGATTGGCCGGTTCCGGACACAACGGGAAAGGCCCCCGCCGGAAACCCGGCGAGGGCCTTTCTCGTGACTCAGCTTCAGCGGAAGTCGCGGCCGAAGTCGTAGTCGTCCAGCGGAACCGCGGCACCGGTGCCCGTACCGAACACGTCCGGGGTGTAGTAACCGTCGTCGTAGGACGGGATCGCGTACGCCGCGACCCGGGCCTCTTCCGTCGGCTGCACCTGGATGTTGCGGTACTTGTTGATGCCCGTACCGGCCGGGATCAGCTTACCGATGATCACGTTCTCCTTGAGGCCCACGAGCCGGTCCGAGCGGCCGTTGATGGCCGCGTCGGTCAGGACGCGCGTGGTCTCCTGGAACGACGCCGCCGACAGCCACGAGTCCGTGGTGAGCGACGCCTTCGTGATCCCCATCAGCACCGGACGGCCCGAAGCCGGCTCGCCGCCTTCGGAGACCGTCGAACGGTTGCGTGCCTCGAACTTGGTCCGCTCGGGCAGCTCGCCCGGCAGGAAGTCCGTGCCACCCGAATCGATGACCGTCACCCGGCGCAGCATCTGCCGGACGATGACCTCGATGTGCTTGTCGTGGATCGACACACCCTGGGCCCGGTACACCTTCTGGACCTCGTCGGTGAGGTGCATCTGCGCCTCACGCGGGCCCATCACGCGCAGGACCTCGTGCGGGTCCGGGGTGCCCTCGAGCAGCTGCTGCCCGACGTTGACGTGGTCACCGTCGCCCAGCGGGCCGTTCGGGGTGTTCGCGAGCCGCTGACGCTTGGACAGCTTGTCGAAGACGATCTCTTCGCCGCCGTCGTCCGGGATCAGCGTGATCTTCCAGAACCGCTCGCTCTCCTCGATGCGCACACGGCCATCGACGTCGGCGATCGGCGCCTTGCCCTTCGGGACGCGGGCCTCGAACAGCTCGGTGACACGCGGCAGACCGGTCGTGATGTCGTCACCGGCCACACCACCCTGGTGGAACGTACGCATCGTCAGCTGCGTACCCGGCTCACCGATCGACTGGGCCGCGACGATACCCACGGCCTCGCCGACGTCGACGAGCAGACCCGTCGCCATCGAGCGGCCGTAGCAGGTCGCGCAGACACCGACGGCCGACTCGCAGGTCAGGACCGAGCGGACCTTGACCTTCGAGATGCCGCTGGAGATCAGCTTGTCCAGTGCCGGGTCGCCGATGTCGTCCGCCGCGTTCAGCACGACGTTGCCCTTGGCGTCCACCGCGTCCGTCGCGAGGTTCCGCGCGTACACCGACGTCTCGACGTGCTGGTCGCGCAGCACCTTGCCGTCGCCGATGTCCTCGCCGATCGGCATCATGATGCCGCGGGTCGTGCCGCAGTCGACCTCGCGGACGATGACGTCCTGCGAGACGTCCACCAGACGCCGGGTCAGGTAACCCGAGTCGGCGGTCCGCAGCGCCGTGTCCGCCAGGCCCTTCCGGGCACCGTGCGTCGCGATGAAGTACTCCGCCACCGACAGGCCTTCACGGAAGTTGGCCTTGATCGGACGCGGGATGTACTCACCCTTCGGGTTCGACACCAGACCACGCATGCCGGCCAGCGACCGGACCTGCGTCATGTTGCCCGCCGCGCCCGACTTCACGATCATGGCGATCGGGTTGTCGTCCGGCAGCGCCGTCTCCATGATCTTGTGGACCTCTTCGGTGGCCTGCGTCCACACCTTGACGAGCTCGTTGTTGCGCTCGGTGTGCGACAGCTGACCACGCTGGTAGCGCTTCTCCACCTGGGAGGCCTTGCCCTCGTACTCGTCGAGGATGGCCTTCTTGCCCACCGGGGTGAGCACGTCCGAGATGGCGACGGTGACGCCCGAGCGAGTCGCCCAGTAGAAACCGGCGTCCTTGAGCCGGTCCAGGGTCTGCGCGACCTGCGTCATCGAGTAGCGCTCGGCGAGGTCGTTCACGATCGCGGCCTGCCGCTTCTTCGGCATCGGCTCGTTGATGAACGGGTAGTCCGCCGGCAGCAGCTCGTTGAACAGGACCCGGCCGAGCGTGGTCTCGGCGAGCCACATCTTGCCCGGCTCCCAGCCCTTCTCCGCGAGCCGCGCCTCGTCGGCCTTCGCCGGCTGACGGTCGGTGACGCGGATCTTGATCGGGGCGTGCAGGCTCAGCGCCTTGCGGTCGAAGGCCATGATGGCCTCGGCCGGCGACGAGTACGCGTTGCCCGCGCCCTCGGCGTTCTCGGTGAGGCGGGTCAGGTGGAACAGACCCGTCACCATGTCCAGCCGCGGCATGGCGAGCGGACGGCCCGACGCCGGCGACAGGATGTTGTTCGCCGACAGCATCAGGATCCGGGCCTCGGCCTGCGCCTCGGCCGACAGCGGCAGGTGCACCGCCATCTGGTCACCGTCGAAGTCCGCGTTGAACGCCTCGCAGACCAGCGGGTGCAGCTGGATGGCCTTGCCCTCGACCAGCTGCGGCTCGAAGGCCTGGATGCCGAGGCGGTGCAGGGTCGGTGCGCGGTTCAGCATCACCGGGTGACCGGTGATGACCTCTTCCAGCACGTCCCACACCTGCGGGCGCGAGCGCTCCACCATCCGCTTGGCGGACTTGATGTTCTGCGCGTGGTTCAGGTCGACCAGCCGCTTCATGACGAACGGCTTGAACAGCTCGAGCGCCATGTCCTTCGGCAGACCGCACTGGTGCAGCTTCAGCTGCGGGCCGACGATGATGACCGAACGGCCCGAGTAGTCCACGCGCTTGCCGAGCAGGTTCTGGCGGAACCGGCCCTGCTTGCCCTTGAGGAGGTCCGACAGCGACTTCAGCGGCCGGTTGCCCGGGCCGGTGACCGGACGCCCGCGGCGGCCGTTGTCGAACAGCGCGTCGACGGCCTCCTGCAGCATCCGCTTCTCGTTGTTGACGATGATCTCGGGCGCGCCGAGGTCGATCAGCCGCTTGAGGCGGTTGTTGCGGTTGATCACGCGGCGGTACAGGTCGTTCAGGTCCGACGTCGCGAACCGGCCACCGTCGAGCTGCACCATCGGGCGCAGGTCCGGCGGGATGACCGGGACGGCGTCGAGCACCATGCCGCGCGGGTCGTTGCCGGTCGCCTGGAAGGCCGCGACGACCTTGAGCCGCTTCAGCGCGCGGAGCTTCTTCTGCCCCTTGCCGTTGCGGATGGTGTCGCGCAGGTTGTCGGCCTCGGCCGCGACGTCGAACTCGGCGGCCAGCTTCTGGATGGCCTCCGCGCCCATGCCGCCGGTGAAGTATTCGCCGTAGCGGTCGACGAGCTCGCGGTAGAGCAGCTCGTCGGCGATCAGCTGACGGGTGTCGAGCTTCGTGAAGGTCGTCCAGACCTCTTCGAGGCGGTCCAGCTCGCGACCGGCGCGGTCACGCAGCTGACGCATCTCGCGCTCGCCGCCTTCCTTGACCTTGCGGCGGACGTCGGACTTGGCGCCCTCCGCCTCCAGCTCGGCCAGGTCGGCTTCCAGCTTCTGGGCGCGGGACTCGATGTCCGCGTCACGCTTGGTCTCGAGGTTCTTGCGCTCGACGCCGATCTCGTTCTCGAGGGTCGGCAGGTCGTTGTGGCGCAGCTCCGTGTTCACGCCAGTGATGACGTAAGCAGCGAAGTAGATGATCTTCTCGAGGTCCTTCGGCGCCAGGTCCAGCAGGTAGCCCAGGCGGGACGGAACACCCTTGAAGTACCAGATGTGGGTGACCGGGGCGGCCAGCTCGATGTGGCCCATCCGCTCGCGGCGCACCTTGGCGCGGGTCACCTCGACGCCGCAGCGCTCACAGATGATGCCCTTGAAGCGGACGCGCTTGTACTTGCCGCAGTAGCACTCCCAGTCCCGGGTCGGGCCGAAGATCTTCTCGCAGAAGAGGCCGTCCTTCTCGGGCTTGAGCGTGCGGTAGTTGATGGTCTCCGGCTTCTTCACCTCACCGAAGGACCACTGGCGGATGTCGTCAGCGGTGGCAAGGCCGATGCGGAGCTCATCGAAGAAATTGACGTCCAGCACGTCTTTGCATCCCCTTGGGGTTGATTCGACTAGAGGGGTTGGCGGGCGAGCTGGGACCTGTGTCCTCCTTGGGAGGCAGGTCCCAGCTCAGCTCGCGATCAGTGCACGACGTCGTCCACCGAGGGCGACTCGTTGCGGGACAGGTTGATGCCGAGGTTGGCCGCGGCGCGCTCGAGGTCCTCGTCGTCGGAGTCGCGCATCTCGATGGCCGCACCGTCGCTGGAGAGCACCTCGACGTTCAGGCACAGCGACTGGAGCTCCTTGAGGAGCACCTTGAACGACTCCGGGATGCCCGGCTCGGGGATGTTCTCCCCCTTGACGATGGCCTCGTACACCTTGACGCGGCCGACCACGTCGTCCGACTTGATCGTCAGCAGCTCCTGCAGCGTGTAGGCAGCGCCGTACGCCTGCATCGCCCAGCACTCCATCTCACCGAAGCGCTGGCCACCGAACTGCGCCTTACCACCCAGCGGCTGCTGCGTGATCATCGAGTACGGACCGGTGGAACGGGCGTGGATCTTGTCGTCGACCAGGTGGTGCAGCTTCAGGATGTACATGTAGCCGACCGCGACCGGGTACGGGTACGGCTCGCCGGAGCGGCCGTCGAACAGCGTGGCCTTGCCGTTCTCCTTGACCATGCGCTCGCCGTCACGGTTCGGCTTGGTCGCCCCGAGCAGCCCGGTGAGCTCCTCTTCCTTCGCGCCGTCGAACACCGGGGTCGCGGTGTTCGTGCCGGGCGCGACGTCGTAGAGCTCCTCGTTGAGGTTCTTCGCCCAATCCGGGTTGCCCTTGATCTCCCAGCCCTGCGAGGCCAGCCAGCCCAGGTGCAGCTCGAGGATCTGGCCGATGTTCATCCGTCGCGGCACACCGTGCGTGTTCAGGATGATGTCGACGGGCGTGCCGTCCTCCATGAACGGCATGTCCTCGGCCGGCAGGATCTTGCCGATGACGCCCTTGTTGCCGTGGCGCCCGGCGAGCTTGTCGCCCGGCTGGATCTTGCGCTTCTGGGCCACGTAGACGCGGACCAGCTCGTTGACACCCGGGGGCAGCTCGTCGTCGTCCTCGCGCGAGAACACGCGGATGCCGATGACCTTGCCGGTCTCGCCGTGCGGCACCTTCAGCGAGGTGTCGCGGACTTCGCGGGCCTTCTCACCGAAGATCGCGCGGAGCAGGCGCTCTTCCGGCGTCAGCTCGGTCTCGCCCTTCGGCGTGACCTTGCCGACGAGGATGTCGCCGTCACGGACCTCGGCACCGATGCGGATGATGCCGCGCTCGTCGAGGTCCGCGAGGACCTCTTCGGAGACGTTCGGGATGTCCCGGGTGATCTCCTCGGCGCCCAGCTTCGTGTCGCGGGCGTCGATCTCGTGCTCCTCGATGTGGATCGACGTGAGCACGTCGTCCTGCACCAGGCGCTCCGAGAGGATGATCGCGTCCTCGTAGTTGTGGCCCTCCCACGGCATGACCGCGACGAGCAGGTTCTTGCCGAGCGCCATCTCACCGTTCTCGGTGGACGGACCGTCGGCGATGACCTGACCCTGCTCGACCCGGTCACCCTCGTTGACGATCGGGCGGTGGTTGAAGCAGGTGCCGTGGTTCGAGCGGCGGAACTTGTACAGTCCGTAGCTCTTCCGCGTGCCGTCGTCGTGCATGATCGTGATCAGGTCCGCCGAGAGCTCCTCGATGACACCCGACTGCTCGGCGACGAGCACGTCACCGGCGTCGACCGCGGCACGCAGCTCCACCCCGGTGCCGACGTACGGCGCCTGGTTGCGGAGCAGCGGCACGGCCTGGCGCTGCATGTTCGCACCCATCAGGGCGCGGTTCGCGTCGTCGTGCTCGAGGAACGGGATCATCGCCGTCGCGACCGAGACCATCTGCCGCGGCGAGACGTCCATGTAGTCGATGTCGAGCGGGTCGATCAGCTCGACCTCGCCGCCCTTGCGGCGGGCCATGACCCGGTCTTCGACGTAGGTGCCGTCTTCGGTGATCGGTGCGTTGGCCTGCGCCTTGACGTACCGGTCCTCCTCGTCCGCGGTCAGGTAGTCGACCTGGTCGGTGACCCGGCCCTCGACGACCTTGCGGTACGGCGTCTCGATGAAGCCGAACGGGTTGACCCGCGCGTAGGAGCAGAGCGAGCCGATCAGGCCGATGTTCGGGCCTTCCGGCGTCTCGATCGGGCACATCCGGCCGTAGTGCGACGGGTGGACGTCCCGGACCTCCATGCCGGCGCGCTCACGGGACAGACCACCCGGGCCGAGGGCCGACAGGCGACGCTTGTGCGTCAGGCCCGACAGCGGGTTGTTCTGGTCCATGAACTGCGACAGCTGCGAGGTGCCGAAGAACTCCTTGATCGCCGCGCCGATCGGGCGGATGTTGATCAGGGTCTGCGGGGTGATCGCCTCGACGTCCTGCGTGGTCATGCGCTCACGCACGACCCGCTCGGTGCGCGACAGGCCGACCCGGATCTGGTTCTGGATCAGCTCGCCGACGGTGCGCAGGCGACGGTTGCCGAAGTGGTCGATGTCGTCGGTCTCGACCGGGATCTCGGTGCCGTTGTCGGCGTCCATCCGGTCCTCGCCGGCGTGCAGCCGGACCAGGTACTCGATGGTCGTGACGATGTCCTCTTCGGTCAGCGTCCCGGTGTCGTAGGGCGTCGACAGGCCGAGCTTCTTGTTGACCTTGTACCGGCCGACCTTGGCCAGGTCGTAGCGCTTCGCCTTGAAGAACAGGTTCTCCAGCAGGGTCTGCGCGCTCTCCTTCGTCGGCGGCTCGCCCGGGCGCAGCTTGCGGTAGATGTCGAGCAGGGCCTCGTCGGTGCCGGCCGTGTGGTCCTTCTCGAGGGTCGCCAGCAGCGTCTCCGAGAAGGAGAAGCGCTCGCGGATCGCCTCGGTGGTCCAGCCGAGCGCCTTCAGCAGCACGGTGACCGGCTGGCGGCGCTTGCGGTCGATCCGGACGCCGACGGTGTCGCGCTTGTCGACGTCGAACTCGAGCCACGCGCCGCGGCTCGGGATCACGCGGACGCTGAAGACGTCCTTGTCGGTCGTCTTGTCGACGTCCTTCGAGTAGTAGACGCCGGGCGAGCGGACCAGCTGGGACACGACGACACGCTCGGTGCCGTTGATGATGAAGGTGCCCTTGTCGGTCATCACCGGGAAGTCGCCCAGGAAGACCGTCTGGCTCTTGATCTCGCCCGTGTTGTTGTTGACGAACTCCGCCGTGACGAACAGCGGGGCCGCGTACGTCATGTCCTTGTCCTTGCACTCCTCGATCGAGGCCTTGACCTCGTCGAAGCGCGGAGCGGAGAAGGACAGGGACATCGAGCCGGAGAAGTCCTCGATCGGGGAGATCTCGTTGAGGACCTCTTCGAGGCCGCCGACCGGGTTTTCTTCACCTTCTTCGACACGGCGTTCGAACCACGCTTCGTCCCCGGTGAACCACTGGAACGACTGGATCTGGACGTCGAGCAGGTTGGGGGTGTTGAGCGGTTCGCGAATCTTTGCGAAGGAAACCCGCTTGGGCGCGCCGGGGATTCCCGTGGACTCCGAGCGAGATTCAGCCGAGGTGGTCGCAGCAGTGGCCTGGTTCGCGGGAGAGACTGCCAAGATGCGTCCTTCCGGGGACAATGAGCGGTGACGGCCGCCATAGCAACAGCTATCAGCGACTGTCAAGGGTGCCGTGTGCCCACTATCCTAACTACCGGCTCCGGGCAGCCTGAAAGAGGGCAGCGCAAAGAGGCAGTCTAGCCCGAACGGCGCGGTCTGTCCAGGGGGCGCTCCCGATGGGGCCCAGCCTGCTTCGCGACGTCTTCAGGTATGCCTCCAGGCGAGCCGGTGGTCCCTCCCGCAAGGGCTTCCGGTTTCGCCGTTCGGGAGTAAGCGTGAACCCACCGGGCGCGAGAGTCAAGATGCCACACGGGGGTCCCGCCGGTTGGCGCAGCGTGGAAGTAGGTCTGCGGAGCGTGAGCGGCCGAATATCCTCCCAGTTACCGGCGAGTAGCGCCACCACTAGGGGCTGGACCTGGGGATTTACCACGATCTTCGGGCACGCGGCTGGTGTTCCGGACCACTTCGGACGGCCCCGGGTTCCCCCATCGGCGGCGTGTCGCGGCCGTTCCGGTGAGCGGTCCGGACACGGCGCGGGCGACGTCACACCCGCACCAGGCGCCCCGCCCGCCACGGCGCCGCCGGACGCTGATGGGCGCCGCCGAGGCTCCCCGCGCGGTCCGGTGGTCTTGCTCGGAGGGCGCCGGTGCCGACGGGTCGTGGGAGGCCGCTCAGGCCCTGCTTCGGCGGGCCGGCTCGGGTCGTCCGAAGCCCGCCGTTCTCCGGGGATGAGGCGAGCGGTCGTACCGGCCCGGTCAACGGGGCCTGCCGCCGTCGGGGAAGCGGCTCGCCGGCCCGCTCGGGTGGGTCGGACCGCGCCGCACAACACCCGCTTTCCGGTCTTCGGCGAGCACGCTCGCCCGCTGTCCGGCAGGAAGCACCGGACGCCTTGCCCTCGGTCGGGCGGTTGGGCGGTCGCTCGGGCGGGTGGGCGGGTGACGGCTCGCCTGCCATCCAGAGGCAGGGCGAGCTGTCAGCCAAGTCGCGCCGGCCTGTTCGGCAGGGCCCCACGCCGCACGCCGGCCCTCCACGTGACGGCGAGCACCCCCTGCCACCACCGGGCGCTCAGTCCTACCCGCCCGCCTCTACCGCGGCTCACACACCCGGACACCAGGTCTCCGAGACCGGCCCGCGGCTCGCGGAGCCGCACGGGGCACCACACACACAAGCCCGTCGATGGAAGCCGCCGACCGTGGGGCGCTCAGTCCTGCCGGGCGAGGCCGGCCCACTCCGGCAGCGGCTCGCACGCCTCCAGCCACTGGTCCGGGATCGGCGTCCCGTCCGCGGCCAGGACGCCGCCCACGATGGCGGCCACCGTGTCGACGTCCTCGGCTACCTGGGCCGCCGTCCAGAGGGCGTCGGTGAAGTTGTCGCCGAAGCGCGCCGCGATCCACAGGGCCAGCGGGACCGTGTCGTGCGCGGCCATCTCGCGGCCGGTGCCGAGCTTGGCGGCGGCGTCGCGGGCGTCGGAGAACTTCAGGGCCAGCGTCAGCCCGTCGCGGACGCGGCCGGGCGGGACGAGCGGGATCACCCCGTCCAGCAGGTCCGCGCCGGCCAATCCGGGAGACGCCGCCCGCAGCGCGGCCGCCGCCGCGACGGCCACCGCGCCCGCCACCCCCTCGAAGTGCGAGTGCGTGACCACCGCGGACAGCTCGGCTTGGCGCAGCGCCTGCGGCAGGTTGTCGCAGAACCACGCGCCCAGCGGCGCCACGCGCATCGCGCCGCCGCTGCCCCAGGAGCCGTGGCCGTCCTGCTCGGCGACCTCCGGCCACGGCTGCCCGTCCTTGATCCGGTTCAGGCGCCACTCCGCCCCGGGACCGTAGCCGCGGCCGGGGTCGAAGTGCGCCGCGAACCCGGCGGCCAGTTCGTCCTGCTCGATGTGGCCGCGCCGGGTCAGGACGGCGAAGATCGAACACGCCATCTCGGTGTCGTCGGTCCAGTTCCACGGCGCGGCCGGCAGTCGCCGGCCGGCGACGTCCGGGTGGTCGCCGGGCAGAAGAATCTGCGCACCGAAGGCGTCACCGACGGCGAGGCCGACGAGACTGGCGTGCGCCTGCTCGAATCCCATCGGCCCACCGTAGCGGCGGGACTACCGCCCGCTGACCACCGGCGGCGCCGCGAAATCGACGAGCGGCACCGCCCGTCGCCCGGCGGCTTACTTGGTCGGCGACGGCGAAGCGGGCGGCGACGCCGGGGCCGAGGACGGCGCCTGGGTGGCCGCGGGGACCTTGGGCGCGTTGTACGTGTCCATGTCCGTGATCTTCCACTTGTCGCCCTGGAGCTGGGCGTTCAGGTGGAGCTGCGCGGTGCCCGCGGTCGTCTTCTTGGTGTCCGTGCGGGTCGAGGTCTGGTCGACGAAGACCATCACCTTCGCCAAGTCGTCGTTGAGCATGATCACCGCGGCGCGGGTGACCTTGCACGTGACGATCATCTTCTGGGCCGGCGCGAGCCGCTTCACCTCGCCCATCAGCGAGTTGTACTTGTTCCGGACGTCGTCGTTGGCGAGCAGGTCGTTCGCCGCGTCCTCGGTCTTCTTGATGTTGTTGAAGTCGTAGGAGAACAGGGACTCGGCCGCCTTCGAGACGGCGTCCTTCACCTGCGCGGTCTTCGCGACGTCCAGCAGCGCGGTGTTGCTGGTCGCGTTCGAGACCTGGACTTCCTCCGACTTGAACCAGTACGCCAGCCCGCCCAGGATCAGCGCGACGAGCACCAGCGCGCCGGCCACGAGGTACGGCTGCTGCGTCCGGGACTTCGCGGGCCCCGCCGGCTGGTCGCCGGACTCCTCGGGCACCTCTTCGACCTCGGTCGGCTTCGCGATCCCGGTGTCACGCTTCTTCCGCCGCGGCGCCGGGCGGGCCGGCTCGGCCTCGACCGGGGCGTCCGCGGGAGCCGTCTCCGGCTCACCCGTGAGCGCGTCGACCTTCGGGTCCTCGTCGGTGCCGATCGCGGCGAACACCGCGGTGTCCTCGGCGGGCGTCGGGTCGATCCGCCCGCCGGCCGCTTCGAACGGCTCCTCGGCGGGGGGCTTCGCGACGGGCCGGGGCAGCGGCCGCGGTGCCGGACGCGGGCGCGGCTTGCGCGTCTCGGCCGGCGGCGAAGCGGACGACGCAGCGGGCGCGGCGGGCGGGGTGGCCGGCGGCACGGCGGGGAGCTGACCGGTCCGCTCGGCGGGCGACTCGTCCGTCGAGGGCTTGCGCAGCCCGGCCACGCGGGGCCGGCGCACCGGCGGGGTGCTGCGGGGCGGCTGACGGCGGGAGGGGGGCACTACGAAGCTCCTTCTGAGTGACGCTCTACTGGCCGGCCGCGACGAGGGGGACGCTGTCGATGCCGGACAGCTTCCAGTCCTCGCCCACACGGGTCATCGACACTTCGAGGCGCAGCGGCTTCGCGCTGCTCTTGTCCCCCTGCGTGACGGTCGTGGCGATCGCGGCGAGGAAGCTGGCCTTGCCTTCGTGGTCGTCGAGCTCCTCGACGGCGATGTCCTGGACGTCCGTGGTGACCTTGGTCTTGGCGTCCGAGAGAGCCTTGCGGAACGTCGGCGCCGACTGGTCGATCTGCTGCGACATCGTGGCGTCCGAGACCGACTTCTGCCGGGCGAAGAAGCCGTCCAGGTCCTGGTAGTCGACCTCGGTGTAGGCCTTCAGCGCGTTGGTGCCCGCCTTGACGACGGCTTCGCGCGAGGCGGCCAGGCCGGCGTTGGAGTCGGACGCGGCCGCCCACCACTGGATCCCGAAGAGCGCGGCGGCGATCAGCGCGGCCAGGGCCAGTGCCGCGGCCCCGAGCACCAGGATCCGCGAAGAGGATTCGTTCGGCGCCACCACCGGCGACGCCCCGGATTCCTCTTCGGGTTCCGCCACCGCGACGGCGGTCCGCTCGTCCGAACTCATAACGCTCCAGGGTAGGTAACGGTCATCAAATCCGCGTCAGGCGAGCCCGAGCAGCGAACCCAGGCTGTTCAGGCTGACGCCGGGGCTGCCCACGATGCCGGGCACGCCCCGGGTGTTCCGCTCCTCGGCCAGCTCCTCGGCCGGCCGGTTCGCGTTCGCCGCGACGTCGCTGTTGCTCGGCGCGACCGGGACCCCGCCGTACGGCGCGTTCTGCGCGCCGCGCACGTTGATCGGGCTGCCCTTCGGTTCGGCACAGTACGCGTCTTCCTTCGCCGGCTTCGCCGAAAGGTCGGCCCCGGTCCGGTACTGCTGGTAAGGGATGTAGCCCTTGGTGCACGCCGGCGGGTTGAAGAGGTTGAGCACCAGCCCGAGGTGCGCGGTGCCGTCGCCGGGCGCGACGCTGCTGGCCGCGCCGGCCAGCGCCGGGTAGGTCACCAGGCCCTGTTCGATGCCGTCCAGCCGGGTCACGGTCAGGTTGGCCGTGGTGAGCAGGTTCGCCGTCAGCGCGCCGAGGCCGGGCCCCGACTCCTGCAGCACCTGGCTGATCTGCGTCGCCACCTGCGGCGTGATGCCGATGAGCTTGCGCAGGTCGCCGTCGGAGTTCTTCAGCGTGCCGGTCAGCTGGTTGAGGCTCTTGCTGAACGACGCGAAGTTCGCCGCCTCGTCGTTCTGCGTGTCGAGCACCTGGCCGCCGGCGTCGAGCAGCTGGATCGTCTGCGGCAGGTACTGCTGAGCCGTCGTGGTGAAGCTGCGCGCGGTGTCGAGCAGCTTCTGCAGGTCGCCGCCGGTGCCGCGGAACGCGTCGTAGGACTCGTCGACGACGGTGCGCAGCGAGTCGACCGGGACCGACGCCGCGAGCGAGTCGAGGTCGCCGATCAGCCGGTCGGTGCTGACCGGGGTGGTCGTCTTGGTCGCCGGGATCACCGAGCCGCCCGCGAGGTACGGGCCTTTGTCGGCCTTCGGCCGCAGGTCGACGTACTGCTCGCCGACGGCCGAGCGGTTGGCGACGACGGCGTCGAGGTCCGCGGGGACCTGCGGCGCCGACGGGTCGATGTTGAGGTCGGCCTCCAGCCCGGTCTGGGTGAGCCGCAGCTCCCCCACCCGGCCGACGTTGAAGCCGCGGTAGGTCACCTCGGCGTTGGTGAAGATGCCGCCCGACTCGTTGAGCTCGAGCTTCACCGTGTAACCGCTGTTGCCGAACACCGTGCCGAGCCCGGCGAACCGGATCAGCGCGTACACGATCGCGGCGATGGAGATGATCGCGAACGCGACCAGCTGGAACCTCGTCCTGCGCACCAGCATCAGCCGTTACCTCCCGACAGGAGACCGAAGAGCCCGGACAGGCCGGACGTCTTCCCGGGTTGACCCGACTGACCGCTTTCACCCGGGATGGGCAGCGGTGGCGGCTGGTTGGCGGGCGTGCCGTCCACCCCGCCGGTCAGGCCCGGGAGCGGGAGCTGGCCGTTGAGGATGTTCTGCCGGCTGTTGCCCAGGTTGCTGACGATGGTCTGCAGGTTCAGGTCGACCTTGGCGTAGAGGTTGAAGTAGTCGCCCTTGACGCCGTTGACGGCCTGGTCGCTGAACGGGAACGTCAGCAGGATCTGCAGCGCCTTCGGCAGGTCGTTGCCCGCCTCGCCGAGCTTCTGCAGCGTCGGCGTCAGCGCCTTCAGGTCGGCGACGAGGTCCTTCTGCGACGCGTTCACCGTCTCGGTGGCGACGCCGGAGAGGTTGTCCAGCGCGTTGAGCATGGTGACGAGCTGGCCGCGCTGCGACTCGAGCACACCGAGGCCGGGCCCGAGGTTGTCGACCGCGCCGACCAGCTTGTCCTTCTGGTCGTTGAGCGTCGAAGAGAGCCGGTTCAGCCCGTCGATGGCCCGGGTGATGTTCTTCGACTGGTTGTCCAGGTTGGTGACCAGCAGGTTCGCGTTGTCCAGCAGCGCCTTGATGTCCGGCTCGCGGCCCGACGTGGCGTTGTTGAGCTCCTTGGTGATGGTGTTGAGCTGGTCGACACCACCGCCGTTGAGCAGCAGGGACAACGCGCCGAGCAGCTCTTCGACCTCGACGCTGCGGTTCGTCCGGGCCAGCGGGATCGTCGCGTTGTCGGCGAGCTTGCCCTGGGCCTGGTCGTCACCGGGCGACGCGAGCTCGACGTACTTCTCGCCGAGCAGGCTGGACTGCTTCACGTTGGCCAGCGCGTTGGCCGGCAGCTTGACGTCGCCGTTGACCTTGAGGGTCACCAGCGCGTGCCAGCCGTCCTTGGTGAGGCCGACGTTCTCGACCTGCCCGATCGGCACCTCGTTGACCTTCACGCCCGCCTTCGGCGTCAGGTCGAGGACGTCCCGGAACTCGACGTTCACCGTGTACGGGTGGTCGCCGAGGTCGGCGCCGCCGGGCAGCGGCAGGTCGTAGATGCCCTTGAACGAGCAGCCGGTGAGCACCAGCGCAGACGCCGTCACCAGCGCTCCGACGGTCAGCAGCTTCCTCACTGGCCACCTCCGTAGAGCTGCCCGGCGATGGGCAGCGGCAAGGGCGGCAGCTGACCGGACTGCAGGGCCTGCAGGGTCTGCGCCAGGGACGGCAGCGGGATCACCTTGTCGACCACGCCGGCGATGTTCTCGCAGGCGTTGCCGAGCACGTCCGGGATGCTGTTGGTGCCGACCTGCTTGAGCAGCCGGCAGATCATCACCAGCGGCGGCTGGGTCAGCTCGTTGAGGTTCGGCCGGGCGTCGAGCGTGCCGGCCGCGCCGTTGTAGGTGTTGACCAGGTTGCTCAGGCCGACCGGCGCGACGTCGAGGATCTCGGCGAGCGAGCTGCGCTGGTCGACGAGCACGTTGGTGATCCCGGCCAGTTTGTCCACATTGGACTTGAGCCGGTCGTGGTTCTGGTCGATGAACGCCTGCACCGAGGTGAGCGTGGTGCCCAGCTGCTGCACGGTCGCGGCCAGGTTGTCCTTTTCGGACGCCAGGTAGCCGCTGACGTCGGCGAGCTGGCCCTCGAAGTTGCGGACCTGGCCGTCGGAGTCGGCCAGCGACTGCGAGAACTTGCCGAGGTTCTCGACCGTGGAGAACAGGTCGTCCTTGTTGCCGGCCAGCGTGCCGGCCGCCTGGCCGAGCTTGGTGATCGTGTCGTGCAGGGCCTGGCCGTTGCCGTCGACGTTGGCCGCCGCGGTGTTCAGCAGGTTCGACAGCGACCCCTGCTTGTTGACGCCGTTCGGGCCGAGGGTCTCGCTGACCTTGGCCAGGCTGGCGGCGAGCTGGTCGACCTCGAGCGGCACCTCGGTGCGGTCGAGGCCGATGACCGCGCCGTCGGAGATCCGCGGGCCGCCGGTGTAGGCCGGGGCCAGCTGGACGTAGCGGTCCGAAACCAGCGACGGCGCCACGATCAGCGCCTTGGCGTCGGCCGGGACGGCGACCGAGCGGTCGTACTCGAACTCGACCTTCACCTGGTTGCCCATGGGCTGGATCTTGGTGACCGTGCCCATGTCGACGCCGAGCATCCGCACGCTGTTGCCCTCGTACAGGCCGACGGTGCCGGCGAAGTACGCGGTCAGGTGGTTGCGGCCGGCGTCCTTGAGCGTCCACCAGATCCCGCCGGCGACGACGAGCGCGAGGACGATCGCGATGGTGAAGGCCCGGGTCAGGGACTGGCCGAAGCGGGTGTCACTCATTTCGTGTAGCACCCCTCTTCGTTGAGCGGACCGAACGACGGCAGGACCAGGCCGCAGATGTAGTTGTCGAACCAGCGGCCGTTGCCGATGGTGTTGGTGAAGACGCGGATGAACGGCGCGAACTTCGCGATGCCCTGGCCCAGCGCGTCCTGGTTGCGCTGCAGCATCGACGTCAGCTGGTCGAGCTGGGTGAGCACCGGGTCCAGCTGCTTGCCGTTGTCGTCGATCAGGCCCTGCAGCTGCGTCGCGAGTTCGCGGGAGCCGTTGAGCAGCGCCGTGATCGCGTCCTCGCGCTTGGCCAGCTCGCCGAGCAGCGCGTTGCCGTCGGTGAGCAGCTTCTGCACCTCGGCGTCGCGGTCGACCAGCGTCTGCGACACCTCGCGGGTGTTGGCCAGCAGGTTCGACAGCTGGCTGTCGCGCGAGGCGATCGTGTCGGACAGCTTCGACAGCCCCGACAGCGCGCCCTTCACGTCCTGCGGCGTGTTGGCGAAGGTCCCCGAGATGGTGTCGAAGCTCTGCGCCAGCTGCTTGGTGTCGATGTCGTCGACGGTCTGCGAAAGCCCGCGGAAGGCGTCGAGGACGTCGTAGGGGGCCATCGTGCGGTCGCGCGGGATGGCGGCGCCCGGGTTCAGCGCGCCCTCCCCCTGCGGGTCCAGCGACAGGTACTTCTGGCCGAGCAGCGTCTTGATCTTGATCGCGGCACTGGTCCGGTCGCCCAGCCAGGCGTCCTTGACCTTGAACGAGACCTTCACCGACGCGCCGTCGAGCTCGATGTCGCTGATCTTGCCGACCTTGACGCCGGCGATCCGGACGTCGTTGTCGGTCTGCAGCCCGGACGCCTCGCTGAACTCGGCGGTGTAGGTCGTGCCCCCGCCGATCACCGGCAGGTCCTCGGAGTTCAGCGCGGCGATGAACGCGAGCGCGAGGACGGCGATGCCGACCAGCGCGATCGGGACGGGGTTGCGCTTCTGGAAGGACTTCATCCCGTGCACCTCGCCCGGTTGAGCGGCACCAGCGGGATCGGGACGTTGTTGATCAGTGGCGGCAAGCTGACGCTCCCGGAGAACTCGCAGGCGTAGAAGTTGAACCAGGAGCCGTAGTCCGCGGTGCGGGTCAGCGTGCTGACCTTCTCCGGCAGGAACTGGATGAAGTGCTCCAGCTCCGGCTCGTTCTTGTTGAGCTTGTCGGTCAGCGTGCCCAGCGCGCTGATGTCGTTCTTCAGCGGTTCGCGGACCTCGCCGAGCAGACCGGACGTCGTCTGGGCCAGGTTGCCGAGGCTCTCGATCGCGTCGCCGATCGGCTTGCGGTCCGCGGCCAGCCCGGACACCAGCTGCTGCAGCTTCACGATCAGGTCGTTGAGCTGCGGGGTGTGCGCGTTGACCGTGTCGAGCACCGAGTTGAGGTTGTCGATGACCTGGCCGATGACCTGGTCCTTGTCGGCGATCGTGGTGGCCAGCGACGCGGTGTGCGACAGCAGGCTCTCCACGGTGCCGCCCTCACCCTGCAGGACCTGGATGACCTCGTAGGACAGCTTGTTGACGTCGTCCGGGTTGAGCGCGGTGAACAGCGGCTTGAAGCCGTTGAACAGCTCGGTCAGGTCCAGCGCCGGCTGCGTCCGCTCCAGCGGGATGGTGCCGCCGGGGCCGAGCGTCTTGCCGGAGCTGTCGGCACCCTCGCCGAGCGAGACGTAGCGCTGGCCGACCAGGTTGCGGAACTTGATCTGCGCGGTCACCCCGGCGGGCAGCTGCCGGCCGGCGTCGACCTCGAACTCGACCTCGGCCTGGCGCTTGTCGACGATCTTGACGTCCTTGACCTGCCCGACCCGGACGCCGGCGATGCGGACGTCGTCGTTGGGCAGCAGGAGCGTCGCGTCGGTGAAGCGCGCCTTGTAGGCGTTGGTGCTGGTCGTGTTGATGTTGGCGATGCTGATCCCGAGGATCGTCGTGAACAGCACGGTGACGACCACGAAGACGCCGAGCTTGATCAGCGGTGCGAGCAGACCCCTCATTTGACCGTCACCTCCGCGCCGCGGTAGAGCGGGCCGACGAGCAGCGCGCTCCAGCTGGGGACGTCCGCGGCGTTCATGCCGAGCTGCGGGCCCAGCAGGTCGGCCAGGAAGCCCTGCTCCGCCGTCGAGTAGGCCAGATTGCCGCCGGAGCCGTTGCCGCCGGTCGCGTCGGCCTTGAAGTTGGCCGGGTTGAGGCCCTCACCGACGGTCTTCGGGGCGGTCTGGTGCTTCGTGCCGTCCTGGAAGGCGCCGTCCGGCGGCTCCGAGGGGAACGGGTTCGGCAGCTTGTCCGAGTCGTAGCACCGCGGGCCGCGCTTGTCGTCGAACCGCGGCTCTTCCTTGCCCGCCTCGTACGGCGCGCGCGGCACGACGACCTCGATCGTCGCGTGCAGGCCGGGCTGGTTGGTGCCCTTGCCCAGCGCCTGGTCGATCAGCGGGACGTTCTTGGCCATCTGGGAGATCACGCAGGGGTACTCCGGCGCGTACTTCGCCAGCAGCTCGGCCGTCGGCCGGGCGGTGGAGGCGAGGGAGATGATGTTGTCCTTGTTGTTCTGCAGGAACGTCTGCAGGTCCACGGAAGCCTGGGTCAGGGTGCCGTAGAGGTTCGACAGGTTCTGCTGCTGGTCGACCACCGTGCGGGTGGTCGTGCTCAGGTTGTCGAGGCTCTGCACCAGGTCCGGCGCCGAGTCCTTGAGGTGGTCGGAGAACTCCGCGAGTGCCTTGAGGTTGTGCTGCAGCTCCGGCTCGTGCGGGTTCAGCTCGCCGATGTAGCTGCCCAGCTGCGTCAGCGTGTCGCCGAGCTGGTCGCCGCGGCCGGACAGCGCGGTCGAGATCGCGGTGAGCGTCGCCGACAGCTTCTGCGGCTGGACCGCCTGCAGCACCGGGAGCAGGTGCGAGAACGCCTGCTCCAGCTCGACCGCGCTCGACGTCCGGTCCTGCGGGATGACGTCGCCGGTGGCCAGCGTCTTCGACGACGGCTTGGCCGGGATCTCCAGCGAGACGAAGCGCTCACCGAAGAGCGTCTTCGGCAGGAACCGGGCCGAGACGTTCTCCGGGATCAGCTTCGCCGACTCGGGGTTCAGGGCGAGCGTCAGCTCCGCGCCGTCGGCGGTGGCCGAGATGTCCTTGACCGAGCCGACGATCAGCCCGCGGACCTTGACGTCGGACTGCTGGATCAGCTGGTTGCCGATCTTGTCGGCCTGCAGCTTCACCGTGACGAACGAGGTGAACGCCTTGTCGTAGAGCGCGATCGAAAGCGCCACGCCGCCGACCATCACGGCGACCAGGAGCAGGCCGAGCAGCCTGCGTCGCAACGTGGTCATCCCGCGATCCTTACCGTGACGTCGGTTCCCCAGATGGCGAACCCGATGAAGAAGTTCATGATCGAGACCGTGACGATCGAGAGCCGGACCGCCTTGCCCACCGCGACGCCGACACCGGCCGGGCCGCCGGTCGCCCGGTACCCGAAGTAGCAGTGCGACAGGATGATCAGGACGCTGAAGAGCAGCACCTTGATGAACGAATAGAGCACGTCCTGCGGTGGCAGGAAGAGATCGAAGTAATGGTCGTAAGTACCGGCCGACTGGTTGTAGATGTAGATCACGACCAGTCTCGACGCGAGGTACGAGCTCAGCAGCCCGATGATGTAGAGCGGGATGACCGCGACGAACCCGGCGATGATCCGGGTCGTCACCAGGTACGGCAGGCTCGGCACGCCCATCACCTCGAGCGCGTCGATCTCCTCGGAGATCCGCATCGCGCCGAGCTGCGCGGTGAACCCGGCGCCGACCGTCGCGCTCAAGGCGAGCCCGGCGACCAGCGGCGCGATCTCGCGGGTGTTGAAGAACGCCGTCAGGAAGCCGGTGAAGGCCGACGTCCCGATGGAGTTCAGCGCCGAGTAGCCCTGGAGGCCGACGAGGACACCGGTGAACAGCGTCAGGCCGACCATCACGCCGACCGTGCCGCCGATGACCGCCAGCGAGCCGGAGCCGAAGCTCACCTCGGCCAGCAGCCGGAGCACTTCCTTGGTGTAGCGGCGCAGGGTCCGCGGCGTCCACAGCAGCGCGCGGCCGTAGAACGACATCTGGTCACCCAAGGTGTCCAGTGTCTGGAGGGGTCGGTTGGCGACGCGTTTCGCGCCCTGGAGGAACGTCATGGCGCTAGTCCAGCTTTCCGGGCACGATCTGCAGGTAGATCAGGGTGATCACGAAGTTCACGACGAACAGCATCAGGAACGTGATGACCACCGACTGGTTCACCGCGTCCCCGACGCCCTTGGGGCCGCCGGAGGGGTTCAGACCCCGGTAGGACGCGACGACGGCGGCGATGAACCCGAAGATCAGCGCCTTCAGTTCACCGACCCACAGGTCGGGCAGCTGGGCCAGGGCCGAGAAGCTCGCCAGGTACGCACCCGGCGTCCCGCCCTGCAGCACGACGTTGAAGAAGTAGCCGCCCAGCACGCCGATGACGCTGACCATGCCGTTGAGCAGCAGCGCGACGAGCATCATCGCGAGGGTGCGCGGCACGATCAGCCGCTGCACCGCGGAGACGCCCAGCACCTCCATCGCGGCGATCTCTTCGCGGATGGTGCGCGCCCCGATGTCAGCACAGACGGCGGAGCCGCCCGCGCCCGCCACCAGCAGCGCGGTGACCAGCGGACTGGCCTGCTGCACGGTGGCGAGCACGGAGCCCGCGCCGGTGTAGGACTGCGCGCCCAGCTGGCGGGCGAGCGAACCGAACTGCAGCGAGATGACCGCGCCGAAGGGGATGGCCACCAGGGCCGTCGGCAGGATCGTCACACTCGCGATGAACCAGGCCTGCTGGATGAACTCCCGCAGCTGGAACGGGCGCTGGAAGATGCCACGAACGATGTCGAGGCCGAGGGCGAACAGGTTCCCGGTTTCGCGGAGGATGCCGATCCCGGGGATCTTCGCCTGTGAAGCGGGAGAACTCACCTGCCACCTGGCCCGTTGTTCGGCGGCGGTGGCATCCGGTGCGAGCCACCGGGTCTCGGCTGCTGGCCGCCGGGGATCCGGGCCACCTGCTCGGCGGGCAGCTGGCCGTGGTGCTGGTCCGGCACGCCGTCACCCTGGCGCGCGCCGGCCGGGACCTGCTGCTGTTGCTGCTGCTGGGCCCGGGCCACCTGCCGCGGGCTGACGCCGTAGTGGCGCTGCTCCTCGGGGCTCAGCGAAGCGATGATGCCCTGCTGCGCGGCGTCCGGCAGCCGGTGCATGATCTCCATGACCCGGTCCTTGCGGCGGACCGCGCCCATCCGCTGCGGCACTCCCGGCGTCGTCTGCATCTGCGGCGGCACACCCGAGATGTCCTCGACGCCACCGGCGTGGTGCCCGGCGTCGAACATCGCCTGCTCGGCGGCCATCTGCGCGGAGTCCTTCTCCTCGGACATGCCGATCGGACCCTGCATCTTGCCGTTGAGGAACTGCTTGACGACCGGCTCTTCGCTGGTCAGCAGCACCTCGCGCGGGCCGAACATGACCAGTTCCTTGCGGAAGAGCATGCCCAGGTTGTCCGGCACGGTCCGGGCCAGGTTGATGTTGTGCGTGACGATCAGGAACGTCGCGTCGATCTGCGCGTTGACGTCGAGGAACAGCTGCGAGATGTAGGTGGTGCGGACCGGGTCGAGGCCGGAGTCCGGCTCGTCGACCAGGATGATCTCGGGGTCCAGCACGAGGGCGCGGGCCAGGCCGGCGCGCTTGCGCATCCCGCCGGAGATCTCGCCCGGCAGCTTCTTGTCGGCGCCGGCGAGACCGGTCATCTCGAGCTTCTCGCGGACGATCTGCCGGATCTCGGTCTCGGACTTCTTCGTGTGCTCCCGCAGCGGGAACGCGACGTTGTCGTAGAGGTTCATCGAGCCGAACAGCGCGCCGTCCTGGAAGAGGACGCCGAAGAGCTTCCGGATCTCGTAGAGCTTGTGCTCGGAGCAGGTGACGATGTCCACCCCGTTGATCACGCAGCGGCCGCGGTCGGGCTTGAGCAGCCCGATCATCGACTTGAGGAACACCGACTTGCCGGTTCCCGACGGACCGAGCATCGCCGACACTTCGCCCGGAGGCAGCGTCAACGTGACGTCCCGCCAGATGGCCTGCTTACCGAAGGACTTCGTCAGACCTTCGATGACCACCTCGGCACCCATCGCACCTCCAGGAGCTGTTCCGCGTCATTGCGCCCGCTGCCACACCCATGCCACCCACGTCGGCGGCGGGTGCGGGCCTGGCACCCCATGAACCCGCGTCAACCAGGTGCAACGAGCTGAGTGCGAACAGGTTACTCACGAGTTTTCTTTTCTGGCCAGCCCCGACGGCATCGTCATCCCGCCGTGATCGGCAACAGGCAGCAACTTAGTCCACGGATTGCGTGGTCGCAGGGCAACCGAACCCCGAACCCACGATTTAGGGACCCGGGGGCCGAACGGACACCACTCCTAGGGGATCCGACACGAAAGGGGCGGGCACCCGGTGGGTGCCCGCCCCTTCACGAGGTGGTGCAAGGCGCTTGCGCGCCCGGGATCACTTGATGGAGATCTTGGCGCCCGCAGCCTCGAGCTTCTCCTTGGCGGCCTCGGCGGCCTCCTTGTCGACCTTCTCCAGGAGGGCCTTGGGAGCGGCCTCGACCAGCTCCTTGGCCTCCTTCAGGCCCAGACCCGAGACGACCTCACGGACGACCTTGATGACCTGGATCTTCTTGTCGCCCGCGCCCTCGAGGATGACGTCGAACTCGTCCTGCTCCTCGACCGGGGCGGCAGCGGCGGCGGCGGGGCCGGCCATGACGGCGGCCGGCGCGGCGGCGGTGACGTCGAAGGTCTCCTCGAACTCCTTCACGAACTCGGACAGCTCGAGGAGGGTGAGCTCCTTGAAGGCGTCGATCAGCTCGGCGGTGCTCAGCTTCGCCATGATGGCTTCCTCTCAGAAAAACGAACTAAAAAACGTTCGGGGTGGGGGGTGGATCAGCTCTCGGCGGGTGCTTCGGCTGCTTCGGTACCGGTGGCGTTGCGCTGCTTCTCCTCCAGCGCGGCAGCCAGGCGGGCGACCTGGGACGCCGGCGCCTGGAACAGCGCGGCGGCCTGGGACAGCTTCGCCTTGAACGCGCCCGCCGCCTTGGCGAGCAGGACCTCACGGCTGTCGAGATCGGCGATCTTGTTGATCTCGTCCACGGACAGCGCTTTGCCGTCCATGTAGCCGCCCTTGATCACAAGCGCGTTGTTGTCCTTCGCGAAGTCGCGAAGCGCCTTGGCGGCGTCGACAGCTTCACCCTCGACGAAGGCAATGGCGGTCGCGCCGACGAACAGGTCTTCGAGCCCCGTGACGCCGGCGTCCTCAGCGGCACGCTTGACGAGGGTGTTCTTAGCGACCCGGTACTTGGCACTGGTGCCGAGAGCGCGGCGCAGCTGGGACAGCTGGGACACGGAGAGGCCGGTGTACTGGGTAACGACGGTGGCCGAGCTGTTGCGGAAGCTCTCCGCGATCTCGGCGACGGCCGCCACCTTGTCGGGCTTCGCCATGGTCGCCTCCTCTCTTGGCTAGTGTTTCCACTGGCCCGAAGAGCCCCCGAAACGACGAAACGCCCTCGCGCAACAGGCGCGGGGCGTTGTACGGCACACAAAGTGCCGAGCCTCGTTCCTCCTGCGCGGGCCGCCCGGCAATGCGGGGCCTTCGTTCCTCGTGTCCGTGGGGGCACTCGGATAACCAGCGGTCTTCGGTAGAACCGTGGACAACTATACCTGGTGGGTTCGACGGCCGTTGTCCGCCCCCTCCCCTGACCTGCGTTTAGGGCGGCTGGGGGTTCCTTCGTGAGCTTCGGCGGGCATCATGGTCACGTGGCGGAGCAGCGTGATGACGGAAAGCCGGGCGCGGAAGTCGAACCGGCGGGCTCGAACACGCCCGCCACTCCGCCTTCTCCGCCACCGATCGACCAGGCGGAGCTGGAGCAGTTCCGCCAGTTCCAGCAGTTCCAGGACTACCTGCGATTCACCCAGACCCAGCAGGGCAACCAGCCTGCCCCAGCCCAGGGGGCGGGGCAGGTCCAGCCGTATTCGGCCACGCAGTATTCGGGCGGCGGCCAGCCACCGCTGCCGCCGGGCCCGTCACGTGAGGTCGTCCCGGCCGAGCGCCACCCACGGCGTCCCGCACCGAAGTGGCTGACGTGGCTGGGCAAGAAGGTCATCGCCTGGGTGCTGGCGTTCGTGGTGCTGGCGGTGGCCGGAACGTGGCTGTACAACCACTTCTTCCCCAGCGACGCGGGAAAGACGTCAGCGGAACTCGCCCAAGAGGGCGGCGGGACCTACCACACGAACCACATCTACTCGACGAACCCTTACGAGGCTGTGCGGTTCGTTTACCACAACATCGCCCAAGGCCGCGTGGACGACGCGTGCGGCCGCTTCCAGAACGAGGGCCAGCACGACATCCAGACCCAGTTCGCCCAGGACATCGCCCAGACGTTCCGCCAGAACGCCGCCCAGACCGACTGCAAGAAGGCCGTCGAGTTCCTCTCGTCCCAGGTGACGAACAAGAACGACTACGCCGAGTCGTTGCCGTCGTATGTTTCGGAACCTCTGCCGGGCAACACCGTCACCATCGATTCCTGCACCTTCGACATCAAAGCCGGCCCCGCGCTGGGGGTCTTCACGGTCACGAAGGTCGAGAAGGACCAGTGGCTGATCACCGGCCACGCCATCGGCCCGGCGAAGTGCAGCGGCGTCCCCTCCACGACCACGCCCACGGGCTGAAGCCGGATCGTCTCAGCGCGGGTGCGGGGCCGACAGGAACGACACCAGGGCCTCCGAGAACGCCGGGGCCATGACTGCCGTCATGTGGTCGCCTGGGATGCGGACCAGGCGTGCTCCCGCGATCGCCGCCGCCAGGCGTTCCGGCTCTGCGGCCAGGACGTCCTGGTCGCCCGCCAGCACCAGCGTCGGGACGCCGATTGCCGACACGTCCACGACTCCCTCGCGTGACGCCAGTGCCACCGCCGCCAGGGCCTGGCGGTCGCCGCCGACCGCGTCGGCCAGGAGGCGGAACGGGACTCCGGATGGCGGGACCGTTGTCGGGTCTTCCGCCAGCAGTGCCGAGGCGATCTCCGCCGGCTTCACCACGCGGAGGTCGACGCCGCCGAAGTCGACGATGCCTGAGCCCACGCCCCCCGTTGCCAGGCGGCGGATGCGTTTGTCCGCCGCCGTTGCGGCCAGGGCGATGATCGCGCCCATCGAGTAGCCGACCATCGAGACCTCGTCGAGGGCCAGCTCGTCCAGCAGCGCGGAGACGTCGCGGGCCATCGTGGCTTCGGTGTAGCGGGACTCGTCGTGCGGCTTCTCGGAACGGCCGTGGCCGCGGGCGTCGAGGGAGATGACCGTGAAGCCGGCCTTGCGCAGGGCGGCGACGACGCCGGTGGCGATCCAGTTCGCGTTCGTGTCGGCGGCGAAACCGTGCTGCAGCAGCACCGGGCGGGCGGCTTGGGCGGCACCGTCGCCCTCCCACACGGTGTAGTTCAGCTGGAGCCCGTCGAACGACGCGAATGTCGGCATGACGTCCATAAGACACGAAAAAAGGGCGCCCCCGCAGCAAGCGGGGGCGCCCTTTCCGGTGATGTCCGACTCAGACGTTCGCGTCCTCGGAGAGGAGGTTGCGGGTCCGCAGCGGGTCGACCGGGATGCCCGGGCCCATCGTCGTGGTGAAGGTGACCTTCTTCAGGTAACGGCCCTTCGCCGACGACGGCTTGGCGCGGAGGATCTCGTCCAGCGCCGCCGCGTAGTTCTCGACCAGCTTCTCGGTGTCGAAAGAAGCCTTGCCGATCACCAGGTGCAGGTTGGCCTGCTTGTCGACGCGGAAGTTGATCTTACCGCCCTTGATGTCCTGGATCGCCTTCGTGACCGCCGGGGTCACGGTGCCCGTCTTCGGGTTCGGCATCAGGCCACGCGGGCCGAGGATCCGGGCGATGCGGCCCACCTTGGCCATCTGGTCCGGCGTCGCGATCGCGGCGTCGAAGTCGAGCCAGCCACCCTGGATGCGCTCGATCAGCTCGTCGGTGCCGACCGCGTCGGCGCCGGCGGCTTCGGCCTCGGCGGCCTTGTCGCCGACGGCGAAGACGATGACGCGGGCGGTCTTACCGGTGCCGTGCGGCAGGTTCACGGTGCCGCGGACCATCTGGTCGGCCTTGCGCGGGTCCACACCGAGACGCATCGCGACCTCGACGGTCGCGTCCATCTTGGTCTTGGAGGTTTCCTTCGCCAGCTTCGCGGCGTCGAGAGGCGCGTACAGCCGCGCCTTGTCGATCAGCTCCGCAGCCTGGCGGTAAGCCTTGCTGTGCTTGGTCATGCTTCTGTCCTTAACTTCTCAAAACGGATCAGTGTGGTGACGAGCCGCACCGGGCTCTCCCACGGGGCGCGAAATCGCGCCGGTTTCTGGACCGAGCGATTCGATCGGCCCCTCGGGCCGAGCGGATCGGGAGGGAAGAAATCGGCTTCAGGCGATTTCGCCGCCTCGACGGAGTCGAGGCAGAAGACTCAGACGACCGTGATGCCCATGGAACGGGCGGTGCCGGCGATGATCTTCGCCGCCTGGTCGATGTCGTGCGCGTTGAGGTCGGTCTCCTTGGTCTTGGCGATCTCGCGGACCTGGTCCCAAGTGACCTTGGCGACCTTGGTCTTGTGCGGCTCGCCGGAGCCCTTCTCGACACCAGCGGCCTTGAGCAGCAGGCGCGCGGCCGGCGGCGTCTTCAGCTTGAAGTCGAACGACCGGTCTTCGTACACGGAGATCTCGACCGGGACGACGTCCCCACGCTGCGACTCGGTCGCGGCGTTGTAGGCCTTGCAGAACTCCATGATGTTGACGCCGTGCTGGCCCAGAGCCGGGCCGACCGGCGGAGCGGGGTTGGCCGCGCCCGCCTTGATCTGCAGCTTGATGATCGCCGCAAGCTTCTTCTTCTTGGGTGGCATTTCTTTTCCTGTCCTGTACTACGTTCCCCGCGTACCTGCCGTGGACGTGGGGACTGCGACCGCGCGGCGGTCGTCAGATCTTGGAGACCTGCGTGAACGACAGCTCGACCGGGGTCTCCCGGCCGAAGATCGACACCAGGACCTTCAGCTTCTGCCCGTCGACGTTGACCTCGGAGATCGTCGCCGGCAGGGTCGCGAACGGGCCGTCCATGACCGTGACCGACTCGCCGATCTCGAAGTCGACCTCGACGGCCGGGCCGCCGAGCGGAGCCGCGGACGTACCGGACTCGCCCTTGCCGCCCTTCGCCGGGGCTTCCTTCTCGACGCGCGGGGCGAGGAACTTCAGCACCTCGTCCACGGTCAGCGGCGATGGCCGCGAAGTGGCGCCGACGAACCCGGTGACACCCGGCGTGTTGCGCACCGCGCTCCACGAGGCGTCGTTCAGGTCCATCCGGACCAGGATGTAGCCGGGCAGCACCTTGCGCTGCACCTGCTTGCGCTGGCCGTTCTTGATCTCGGTGACCTCTTCGGTCGGGACCTCGATCTGGAAGATGTAGTCCTCGACGTCCAGCGTCGTGGTCCGGGTCTCGAGGTTGGTCTTCACCTTGTTCTCGTACCCGGCGTAGGAGTGCACGACGTACCACTCGCCCGGCGCGGCCACCAGCTCGGCGCGCAACGTGGCGACCGGGTCGTCGTCCGCCGCGGCGGGCTCGGCCTCGGTGTCGTCCGAGGCCACCTCGCCGGCGTCGGAGTCTCCGGCGTCGTCGGAGTCAGTGGCGTCTTCGGCGTCTTCCTCGGAGGCGGCTTCGTCGACCTCTTCGGCTTCGGGCACGTCGACGGGCTCCAAGTGCGCGGACTCCTCGTCACCGAGTGCCGCGTGCACCTGCTCGTCGGAAAGCTCGGTCAGCTCCTGACCGGCTGTTGTGCCGTTGTCGGAGGTCACGTTCCGTCCTCTCAGTTGATCATTGCCGGGGTCAGGCCGGGACCTGAAGCCCCATCGGCGCGCGCCGGGGCGCGTCAGCCGAATACGTGGCCGATGCCCCACTTGAACAGCAGGTCCAGGCCACTCACCAGGGCCACCATGAACACCACGAAGACCAGCACGACCGCGGTGTAGGTGACCATCTGCTTGCGGTTGGGCCAGATGACCTTGCGCAGCTCCGCCCACACCTCGCGGATGAAGCGCACCAGCCGCGCGAACACGGAGGCCTTCTTCGGCTTCTGGTCCCGCTTGGGAGTCGCGGCGCCCTTCGCGTCGGGGGCGGTCTTCTCCCCCGACTTCCCGGCCGGCCGGGTCTTGTCGTCCGCACGTGCCGCGGACTTGCCCGCCGGACGAGCGGTCTGGCGGCGTTCACGCCTGGCTGCGGCTGTGACCGGGCGGGACTGGCTCTCGGGCTTGGACCCGGTGCCGTCCTGCTCCTGCTCGCCGCCGCTGGCGTCGCTGTCGCTCACGACCACTCCTTCGCTCCACCAGTTCCGTTACGCAGGGGTGACAGGACTTGAACCTGCAACCTGCGGTTTTGGAGACCGCTGCTCTGCCAATTGAGCTACACCCCTGTGAGGTCCCGATCGCTCGGGGCCCCGTGGACGCCTTCCAGCATCCCCACCATCCAGGCGGGGATGACCGTAGTGCTTTCCAAGTCCCGAAGTCTACGGCAAGCCTCACGGGAGCCCGCAACCGCGCCCCCCGATCGACCGCCGAACCCCGGTCGGCCAGCGGAAAACCTCCCGCCGACCTGGTGATCATGCCAGGATGTCCGCCATGACGAGCAACCCGGTGAGCGGGACACGACTCGGGCTCGCCCTGCCCCAGTACGGCGCACTCGCCGATCCCGCCGCCGTCGCGCGCTTCGCCGTCGCCGCGGAGGACCTCGGCTTCGGGTCACTGTGGGTCGGCGACCGGATCCTGACGCCGCTCGAGCCGTCGGACCTCTACCCGGGCGGCGGGACGCCGGAGCACCCGTACCCGGAGGAGTTCAAGACCTTCGCCGACCCCTTCACGACGCTGGCGACGGCGGCGGCGGTGACGCGCACGGTCCGCTTGGGGATGAGCGCCCTGACCGGGCCCGTCTATTCCCCCGTCCTGCTCGCCAGGGCGCTGACCTCGCTCGACCTCGCCAGTTCGGGACGGCTGGACGTCGGCCTCGGGCTCGGCTGGCTGCGCGAGGAGTACTTCGCGACGGGCGTGCCGTGGGAGGGCCGTGGCCGGCGGCTCGACGCGGTGCTCGACGCGCTCGAGGCGATCTGGACCGGGGACCCGGTGGCGCACGACGGCCCGCAGTGGCGGATCGCGCCGTCGACGGTCGGCCTGCGCCCGGCGCAGGACCCGCGGCCGCCGGTGCTGCTCGGCGGCTTCGCACCGCCGGCGCTGGCCCGCATCGGCCGCCGCGCGGACGGCTGGCTGGCCGGCTGGATGCCCCGGCAGTACCTGAAGGGCCTCTGGGCGGTCGCGCTCGAAACGGCCGAAAAAGCCGGCCGGGACCCCGGCACCCTGCGGCGGGTACTGCGGATCAACCCGCGCGCGGGCACCAGGGTCGAGTCGGTCGCGGACGTCCTGCCGTGCCTGGACGTGGCCCGCGAAGAGGGCATCACGGAGGTGCTGGTCGACCTGCACTACGTCGCGAAGGACGTCGACCACGCACTGGAGCTGGCCGGCGAACTGGCCGGCTGAGCCCTCAGGACTCGCTGTCGGCGAGCGTGGCGAGCGCCTGCGCCTTGGCCGCGTACTTCCAGTTGGCGAGGTCGCGGATCGTCTTGATCTTCAGTTCGGCGAGCAGTTCGTCGTGCTTCGGCGTGAGCCCCTCGAGCGCGGACGGCGGCGCGTCCAGCAGCTCCTTGATCGACTTGTCCTCGTAAGCCTTGTCGACGAGCTTGTTCAGGTTCAGGCCCACAGCGCTATTCCTGCCTTCCTCGGTTTCGACTACGGAACGGGCCCCACCCTCGCTGTGATCGTCGTCTCACGCAACCCTCGTTCCCTCACTCAGGTTCACCCACTCAAAGCCGGATAGTTCTAGTACAGTTAGAACTATGCTCGTTCGGATCGATCCGAGTTCGCCCGTCCCGCTCTTCGAACAGGTGGCGGGTTCCCTCCGCCGCGCCCTCGCCGAGGGGAGCCCGGCGCAGGGTGACCAGCTGCCGCCGGCCCGGGAGCTGGCGACGTCGCTCGAGATCAACGTCCACACCGTGCTGCGGGCGTACGCGCTGCTTCGCGACGAAGGCCTCATCGACCTGCGAAGACGGCGTGGTGCGGTCGTGCTCGGCGGCGCGCCGTCGCGAGCGCGGCTCACCGAGCTGGTCGCGGAAGTCGTCGACGAGGCGAAACGTGCGGGCGTCGGCCTGGACGAGCTCACCGGGGTGATCAAGGAGAAGTACTCATGACCAAGCTGATCCGGGTCCTGACCGCGACGGCCGTGCTGCCGGGTGCGGTCCTGGCCGTCGCCGCCGTCCTCGCGAGCGCGTGGCGGGACCGGCTGCCCGACCCCCTCGCGACGCACTGGAGCGACGGGCCCGACAACGCCGACTCACTCGGGCTGTTCGTCACCGTGTGCCTGGCGCTCGGCGTGGTCGTGACCGCGGTCATGGTGGTGATCGCCGTCGTCGCGCTGCGCAACGGGCGACCGCTGCCGCGGCCGGCCGTCGGGCTGGGCGCCGGGCTCGCCGTGATGCCGTCCGCCGTCCTCCTGTCGACGCTCGTGCTGAACCTCGACGCGCCGGACTGGCACCAGGCCCGCGGCGGCGCCCTCGTCCTGCTCTTCCTGCTGGGTGTGGCCGTGCTCGGCGTCGTGGCGGCGTTCGCCGGCGGCCTGCCCACGCCGCCCCGCGAGCACCGGGCCGGGACGAACCGGCCGAGTGTCGGGCTCCAGCCGGGGCAGCGGGCGTTCTGGTCGGGCCGGGCGGCGAACCCGGCGATGCTCTGGGCGCTGCTGGCGATCCCCGGCGCGATCGCGTTCCTGCCCGCTGGGCTCCCGTGGCCGACGGCCGTCTGGATCGGCTTCGTGGGCGCGGTGGTCGCGGCGTTGACGTACCGGCTGCGGGCGAAGGTGGACGGCACGGGCGTGACGATCCGCTTCGGCCTCCTCGGCTTCCCGTGGCGGCACCTCGAGCTGAGCGACGTCCGCGAGGCCACCGTGCGCGAGCTGACGACGTTCGGCGACGGCGGGCTCGGCCTGCGCTTCAACTCGGTCACCGGCACGACGGCGTACAAGGTGCGCGGCGGCCCGGCGCTGGAGCTGACCCTGGCGAACGGCCGGACCGTGCTGGTGAGCGTCGACGACCCGGAAACCGGCGCCGGCCTGGTGAACGACCTGATCGCGCAGGGCGTCACCCGGATTGACTAGGTGCGCGGAGCACGACGGCCGGTAGAAACGGACTAGTGGCGAAAAAGAGCGGTGGCGGCGGCTGCCTCGTGGTCGTGCTCGTGGTCGGGTTGCTGATCTTCGGGTACTACAAGTGGCAGCACGGCTCGTCGGCGGCGCCACCGGACGGCGCGGACACCGGCGGCGGCAGCGGCCGCTACGTCGCCCTGGGGGACTCGTACACGTCTTCGCCGCGCACCGGCGGGCAAGCGGGCCAGCCGGCGGGCTGCGAGCGCACGGACGACAACTACCCGCACCTCGTGACGGCCAAGGTGAAGCCGGCCGAGTTCGCCGACGTCAGCTGCGGCGGCGCGACGACCGCGAGCCTGAGCGGCACGCAGAAGACGTCCAACGGATCGAACCCGCCCCAGCTGGACGCGGTCAATGGGAAGACCACGCTGGTGACGCTCGGCATCGGCGGCAACGACGTCGGCTTCCTGGGGATCGCGCCGTCCTGCGCGACAGCGCACCCGTCGGCGTCCCCCTGCAAGGACAAGCTGACGGCGGGCGGGCACGACCAGATCGCCGAGCGGATCGCGAGCACCGCGCCGAAGGTGGGCGCGGTGCTCGACAAGATCCACGCGAAGGCGCCGCAGGCGAAGGTGATCGTGGTCGGCTACCTCACGGTCCTGCCGGACGGCGACGGCTGCTGGCCCGCGCTGCCGTTCGGCTCGGGCGACGTCGCGTACTTCCGCGACGGGCTCGCGAACCTGAACTCGATGCTCGAGGACCAGGCGAAGTCCCACCGCGCGGGCTACGCCGACACGGCCACGCCGGGCAAGGGCCACGACGTGTGCGCCGACTCGGACAAGCGCTGGGTGGAGGGCCTGCTGCCGGCCTCGCCCGCCGCGCCGATGCACCCCAACGCGCGCGGCGAGCAGGGCATGGCCGACGTCGTGGTGACCCTGCTGAAGCTGCCGTAGCTGTCCGTGAAGGCCTCCTTGAGGGACTCAGAGTCCCTCAAGGAGGCCTTCACGGACAGCCGGGTACCGCGGCGGTCAGACGCGGACCAGGGCCTGGGGCTTGCCCAGCACGGTCTTGCCGTCGGACTTCACCACGAGGTCGATGCGGGCGATGCCGTCGTCCTGCAGGGCGCCGACCTTGCCCGTGATCTCCACCAGCGCGCCGTCGGGCGTGTTCGGGACGACCACCGGGCGCGTGAAGCGGGCGCTGAAGTCGACCAGGCGGCCCGGGTCGCCGAGCCAGTCCGTCACGACGCGGCCGGACACGGCCATCGTGAGCATGCCGTGCGCGATGACGTCGGGGAGGCCGACCTCCTTCGCGAACGCCTCGTTCCAGTGGATCGGGTTGAAGTCGAGCGCGGCCCCGGCGTAGCGGACCAGCTGGTCGCGGGTGATGCGGACCTCGAGGGCGGGCAGTTCGTCTCCGACGTTCACGCGTCCTCCCCCCGCACCACGAGCTGCGCGCGCGTGGTGGCGATGTGCGCGCCGGCGCTGTCGGTGATCTCGGCGCGCAGGTTGATGAAGTCGTTGCCGGCCCGGGCCATGATCCGGTCGATGTGCGTCGTCAGCAGCAGCACGTCGCCGGCGTGGGCCGGGCGGCTGTAGGAGAACTGCTGGTCGCCGTGCACCATCCGCGAGTAGTCGAGGCCGAGCTCGGGGTCGGTGACGATCGCGTTGATCGAGGCGAGGTTGATGATCGTGAGGAACGTCGGGGGCGCGATGACGTCCGGGTGACCGGCGCCGCGCGCTGCCTCCGGGTCCCGGTAGACCGGGTTCTGGTCGCCGATCGCGTCGGCGAACTCCCGGATCTTCTCCCGGCTCACTTCGTAGCTGGTCTGCGGCGGGTAAACCCGTCCGGTGAACGACTCGTCCAAGGGCACCGGTGGAGGCTACCAACAGCAAGAAGCCGCCCCGGTGGTCCAGGGCGGCTTCGTGAAAGCTGGTGAGAACGCGCTACGTCAGCGGGTTTCCTTGTGCGTCCGGTGCGTACCGCAGTTCGGGCAGAACTTCTTCATCTCCAGGCGATCCGGGTTGTTGCGCCGGTTCTTCTTGGTGATGTAGTTGCGGTGCTTGCACTCTTCGCACGCCAGCGTGATCTTGGGTCGCACGTCGGTGGCAGCCACAGCGTTTCCTTCTCTCTCAGGTCCCGGGGCGAGCCCCAGTCGTTACCGCGTAGCGGTGGCCGGACTTGAACCGGCGACACAGCGATTATGAGCCGCTTGCTCTGCCAGCTGAGCTACACCGCCCTACATGACCCAAGCCGCGACACGCAGGCGTGACGCGGCTGAGGTCGTGAGCCCCTTTACGGAATCGAACCGTAGACCTTCTCCTTACCATGGAGACGCTCTGCCGACTGAGCTAAAGGGGCCTGTGCCTCTCGCGAGGACTTGGAAAGATTACCAAGTCCCTTCACCCGGCCGTGCAACCGGGGTCCCGTTAGGGCAAAACCTCAGGTCAGCAGGGTCAGGACGGTCTCCGAGTGCCGCCCCGGCGAGCGCGCGGTGCGGGCCTGCAGCCACGCCTCCAGGCGGTCCTCCGGCAGCGGCCGCGAGATGAGGTAGCCCTGGGCGACGTCGCAGCCCATCGCCTCGAGCTGGTCGCGCGCGACGTCCTCTTCGACGCCTTCCGCGACCACCGTCAGGCCCAGCGAGTGGCCCAGCTCGACGATCGAGCGGACCACGGCCAGGTCGCCGAGGTCGGTGCCCATGCCGAGGACGAAGCTCTTGTCGATCTTGACCTGGTCGACCGGCAGCTGCCGCAGGTAGGCCAGCGACGAGTAACCGGTGCCGAAGTCGTCGACGGCGAGCGTGATGCCCAGCGAGTGCAGCTCGCGCAGGATCGGCAGTGCCTTCTGCGGGTCGGACATCACGCCGGACTCGGTCAGCTCGAACGTCAGCAGCTCGGGCGGGATGCCCACGCGGTCCAGCTCGCGGGCCACCTTGTTCGGGAAGTCCTCGTCGGCGAGGTTGCGCACCGACAGGTTGACCGCCACCGAGATCCGCAGGCCCTCGTCGAGCCACTTGCGGCAGCGCTTGAGGGCCTCGCCGAGCACGAACGACGTCAGCACGCCGATCAGGCCGGCCGCCTCGATGGCCGGGACGAACTCGTCCGGGCCGAGCCGGCCGAACTCCGGGTGCACCCAGCGCACCAGCGCCTCGACGCCGGCCACCTGGCGGTTCGGCAGGGTGATCTTCGGCTGGTAGTGGACGCTGACCTGGCCGTCTTCGAGGGACTGCCGGAACTGCGTGACCATCTGGAAGCGACGCAGGAAGATCTGGCCCATGCTCGGCACGTAGCCGCGGACCTCTTCGCCGCCCTTGGTAGCGCGAACAGCGACGTCGGCGCGCTGCAGCAGGCCTTCGATGTCGACGGCGTCGCCCGATTCCTCCGCGGACGTCGTCGCGTAGCCGATCATCGCGTTGGCCTCGACCGAAAGCCGGTCCACCGGGTACGGCGCGGACAGCTCTTCGCGCAGCCGCTCGGCCGCGTGGTGGGCGTCCTCCGGCGGGGTGCCGACGAGCAGCGCCGCGAACGACGCGCCCTCGAGCCGGGCGAGCGGGACGTCCGGGCCGAGCGCGTCGCGGATGCGGCGGCCGGCGGCGATGACCATCCGGTCGGCCCAGGCGTAGCCCAGCGCGTCGGAGACCGTCGAGAAGACGTCGAGGTCGATCCGCAGCACCACGGCGTTCGCGAAGTCCCGCAACGGTTCCTTCGCCACCTGCCGGAAGCCCGGCCGGTTGAGGTGCCCGGTGAGCGGGTCGTGGTAGGCGTCGTGGCGCAGGGTCGCGAGCAGCCGCCGGTTGTCCAGCGACGTCGCGAGGTGGCTGGCCATCGTGCCGAGCAGCTGGACGTCGTACTTGCCGAAACCGCGCCAGCGGGACAGCCGGTCGTGCGCCTCGACGACGCCGAGCAGCTGGTTCGCGCTGCGCAGCGGGACGACAAGCGCCTCCTGCGCGCCGCGGTCGAGCAGCGCCGCGCGGACGTCGGGGTTGGCCTCGGTGATCCGGAAGTGCCGGACGTGCGCGCCGGGCAGGCGCAGCAGCGGGTCGTCGGCGCCCGGGTCGGCGGCGGGCAGGTCGTCGCCCGCGACGACCACGCGCATGGTGTCCTTCGGCTCCAGCCGCAACCGCAGCACGACGCGGCCGGCGGCGAGCTGGTCCTTGATGCGCTCGGCGATCGTCGCCCACTCGCGGACGTCGACGCCGCCGACGAGCTCGTCCGCGCGGCTGGCCGGGCGGGCCGCGGCCTGCTGGCCGGAGCGGGCGACCATCAGGCTGACGTCCGAGAGCGCTTCCATGTCCCGCTGCTCGCGCAGCAGGTCGGAGTAGGCCCAGTACAGGGCGGTGAGGCCGAGGAAGACGGCGAGCACCAGCGGCCACGCCTTGGGCGTGTTCGAGATGACGAGGTAGCCGGAGAGGCCGACCGACGCGTTGACGAACCCGACGACCAGGATCCGCGCGGTGAGCCGGACGGCGGTGCTGACCCGCATCCGGCGGCGCAGCACACGCACCGCGGCGAGCGCGAGCAGCGTGCTGACGAGCGGCGCGGTCAGCGTGCCGGCGAGCGCGGCGACCCAGGGGATCTCGCGGCCCGAACCGGCGCCGACGGCGAACTTCACCAGACCGGCGACCGCGAAGGCGCCGGTGATCTCGAGCAGGAACGCGCCCGCGTTGTAGAGGACACGGCCGGCAACCTTCCGCGCGAGCAGTGTGCCGATGCCCGCGACCAGGTGCGCGGCCAGCACGACTTCGAACGGCGCGATGAAGAAACCGATGACGAGCGGGATCTCGGTGAAGGAGATGGTCCACGAGATGCCGCTGCGGACGTCGACGTTGATGCCGAGCTGCTCGGCGAGCAGGAACGCGACCGCGAGCACCGGGCCGATCCACAGCAGCTTGCTGTCCCAGTGGAACGGCAGCCACGAGCCGACCGCGAACGCCGCGACGAGTCCCAGGCTCAGGACCGCGAAGGTGTAGACGCGGAACCGGCGTTCGTCGGTCCGCGCCTCGGCGGAGGCCGCGGGGAGCGGCGCGGCCTCGGGACCGTCCGGCCCGGGCTGCGCCACGGCGTCGCCGCGCGCGTTGGTCTCCGGCATCCGTTCTTCCCTCCCGGCTTGCCCACTGGTCCCTGATCCGTGACGTCAGGTGTGGACAAGGGCCATACCGTACCCCGTAGGGCGTACTCATGTCCCTTTCGAGACAGTAGGAGATCACCCCAGGGTTAACAATGCCTCGATAGCGCTGACCTGCGTGGACCAAGGGGTGAAACCTCGGATGCCCCCTTCCCCGAGACGCCCTCTACGCGTTCCGGGCCGGGTAGCGCTTGAATGTGCCCCATGCACAGCGATGTGATTGCCACCGAACACGCGGCGCGGCTCGCGGCGGTGGACCCCCTCCTCCCCGGCTCCTCCCCCTTCGAGAGCACCGAAAACGCCGTGGTGCTGGACGTCGACCTCGGCGACTCGGCCGCTACCGGGCTCGCGTCCCGCGTCCAGGTGGACCGCGACGCCCCCAACGCGCCGTGGCGCGCGCTCACCGAGCACCGGCTCGACCTCCACCTGGCGGGCCCGCAGCCGGCCGCCGCGCTCGACGCCCTCCTCACCCGATGGGATGAACATCTGCGCGCGGTCGCCGAACCGGGCGACACCGAGACCGCGGCGGTCCTCCCGCGCGCCAGCCGGGACGCCGCCGGCACGCGCGAAATGCTGCACCACGGCTTCGCGCCGCTGCGCGTGGTCGCGGTCCGCCCGGCCGACCGGATGATCCCGGAGGGCCCGCGTGGCACCCCCGGCGTCAAGATCCGCCGGGCCGAGCCCGGCGACCTCGAAACCGCCGTGGCGCTGGGGATGGAGCTGCACTCCTTCGACGCCCAGTACGGCACGGTGAACCTGCGCGAAGGCGTCGCGGACATCCTGGCCAAGGACCTCGCCGAGCAGCTCAACCGGCCGGAACCGCCGCTGTGGATCGCGGAGCTGTACGGCCGCGCGCTCGGCATGGTGAACGTCCAGCACCCGGGCGAGACCGGCTGGATCAGCGACCGTGTCGCCGCCGAGCGCGTCGGCTACCTCTCGTCCTTGGCCGTCGCCGAAGCGGCGCGGTCGTCCGGCGTCGGCACCGCGCTGTCGGCCCACGCCCACCAGGTGCTCGACGAGGAGGGCACCGACGTCGTCCTGCTGCACCACGCCGCGGCGAACCCGCTCTCGACGCCGTTCTGGTACGCCCAGGGTTACCGCCCGCTGTGGACGTACTGGCAGCGTCGCCCAGCAGTTCGGTGAGCTACTGGCGGATTACCCGTCGCACTCCGTCCTTATAGGCTGGCGCCAGGATTCGAGGGACGGGGAACCGAAGTGAACGAGCGGGACGCCGCGCCCAGAGCACCCGAGGGCGTCGACACCGAGAAGCCGTCCGCGGCCCGGATCTACGACTGGTACCTCGGCGGTACCCAGAACTGGGCCGTGGACCGCGAGTTCGGGCGGCGGATGGAACAGCAGTGGCCGCTCGTGCGCCCCGGTTCCAAGCAGAACCGCGAGTTCATGAACCGCGCCGTGCGCGCGGCCCTCAAGGCGGGCATCCGGCAGTTCATCGACCTCGGCTCCGGCGTCCCGACGGCCGGCAACGTCCACGAGGTCGTCGAGGCCGAGCTGCCCGACGAGCACGACGCGACGGTCGTCTACGTCGACTACGAGCCGGTCGCCGTCGCCCACGCGACGCTCATCCTCGAAGAGGAGGCGGCGACCGACTGGGCCGGCATCGTCCAGGCCGACATGCGCGACGCCAAGGCCGTGCTGCGCGCGGAAGAGACGAAACGGCTCATCGACTTCTCGAAGCCGGTCTGCGTGATGATGATGGCGGTGCTGCACTTCGTCGGCCCGGACGACGACCCGCACGGCCTGCTCAAGGCCTACCGCGACGCGCTCGCGCCGGGCAGCTGGCTGGCGATCTCGCAGATGAGCGAGGGTGACGGCGAGGGCGAGTCGCTGGCCGGGCTGCGCTGGTTCGTCGAGCAATACCGCAAGACGAGCAATCCGGTGTGGCTGCGCACCCGCGAGGAGATCGTGCCGCTGTTCGGCGACTGGCCCCTCCTCGAGCCGGGCATCGTGCACCTGCCGGACTGGCGGCCCGACCGGAAGCTGAACGCCCTGGAAGCCGAAGCCCGCCCGTACGCGTGGTGCGGCATCGGTGAGAAGCCCCTCGCATGAGTCCGGAGGACACCACCTCCGCTGAGGGTGGTGGCGGGGGCACGGGAGGAGCGCCGATCGCCCCGGCCGGAGTGGACACGGAGAAGCCGTCCGCGGCGCGCGTCTACGACTGGTACCTCGGCGGCGACCACCACTGGGCGGTCGACCGCGAGTTCGGCCGTCGCATGGAGAAGGTGTGGCCACTGATCCGGCCGATCTCGCGGCAGAACCGGGCGTTCATGAACCGCGTCGTCTCGGCGGCGATGGACGCCGGTGTCCGCCAGTTCGTCGACCTCGGTTCCGGCGTGCCGACGGCGGGCAACGTGCACGAGATCGTCCGGGAGCTGCTGCCCGACGGTGAACGGGCGTCGGTGGTGTACGTCGACTACGAGCCGGTGGCCGCCGCGCATTCCCGGCTGATCCTGGAAAAGGAAGACGCGACGGGCTGGGCCGGCCTGGTCGAGCGGGACATCCGGCGGCCGGCCGCGATCTTCGCGGACGACGTGACCCAGGACCTGATCGACTGGTCGCGGCCGGTGTGCCTGCTGATGATCACGGTGATGCACTTCGTCGGCCCGTCCGACGATCCCGATGGCCTGATGGCGACGTACCGGGCGAAGCTGGCGCCGGGCAGCTGGCTGGCTCTGACGCACGGCACCTGCCGCGACGACGCCCCGCCGGCTCGCGCGGCCGAGGTGAAACGATTCATCGACGCCTACCGCGACACGACGAACCCCGCGTGGCTGCGCACGGCCGAAGAACTGCTCCCCTGGTTCGGCGGCTGGCCGCTGCTCCCGCCGGGGATGACATCGTTGCCGGACTGGCGCCCCGACGAGCGTCCGACGGTGCTGGATCTCGAGACCCGGCCGTTCGCCTGGTGCGCGGTGGCGCGCCGCCCAAGCCTCTGACCTGCACTTTTGCTGATCGCTGTGGGCGAACGCACCATCGGAAACAAACACACCCATCGGAGAGTTGAGCTAGGCAGACTCAACTACCCGAGGAGTGCACATGTCCGACACCCGCCTCCTGCCCGTGCTCCCGCTCGATGACGACGTCGTGCTGCCGGGCATGGTCGTCCCGCTCGACCTCACCGACACCGAGACACGGGCCGCGGTGGAGTCCGCCCAGGCCGGCACCCCGAGCCAGGCAAGCTTCCCCGGCATCCGGTCGACCGGCGGCAGCAAGGCCGAAGTCCTGATCGTGCCGCGCGTCCACGGTGAGTACGCCGAGTACGGCACCGTCGCCACGGTCGAGCGCATCGGGCGCGTGCCCGGCGGCAAGGCCGCCGTGCTGCTGCGTGGCACCACCCGCGCGCTCGTCGGCCGGATGGCCGACGGTCCCGGCGCCGCCCGCTGGGTGCACGCCGAGGACGCCCCCGAAACCACCGACGACCAGACCGCGAAGCTCGCGGCCGAGTACAAGGCCGTCGTCATCTCGATCCTCCAGCAGCGCGGCGGCTGGCAGCTGATCGACGCCGTCCAGCAGGTCGAAGACCCGTCCGCGGTCGCCGACCTGTCCGGCAACGCGCCGTACCTCGACACCGACCAGAAGGTCGAGCTGCTCACCACGCTCGACGTCACCGCGCGACTGGAGAAGTCGCTCGAGTGGAGCAAGGAGCACCTGGCCGAGCTCGAGGTGACCGACACGATCCGCAAGGACGTCTCCGAAGGCATGGAGAAGCAGCAGAAGGAGTTCCTACTGCGCCGCCAGCTCGAAGCGATCCGGAAGGAGCTGGGTGAGCTCGACGGCTCCACCGACGACACGGACTACCGCGCCCGCGTCGAAGGCGCCGAGCTGCCCGACGCCGTGAAGAAGGCCGCGCTGGCCGAGGTGGACAAGCTGGACCGGACGTCCGAGCAGTCCCCCGAGGGCGGCTGGATCCGGACCTGGCTGGACACCGTCCTGGAGCTGCCCTGGAACGAGCGCACCGAGGACAGCTACGACATCGCCGCCGCGCGCGCCGTGCTCGACGCGGACCACGCGGGCCTCGACGACGTCAAGGAACGCATCATCGAGTACTTGGCCGTGCGCAAGCGTCGCGCGGAATCGGGTCTCGGCGCAGTCGGCGGACGCCGGTCCGGCGCGGTGCTCGCCCTCGCGGGCCCTCCCGGGGTCGGCAAGACGTCGCTGGGCGAGTCCGTCGCGAAGGCCATGGGCCGCAAGTTCGTCCGGGTCGCTCTCGGCGGCATCCGCGACGAGGCGGAGATCCGCGGCCACCGCCGCACCTACGTCGGCGCGCTGCCCGGCCGGATCGTCCGCGCCATCAAGGAAGCCGGCTCGATGAACCCGGTCGTGCTGCTCGACGAGATCGACAAGGTGGGCGCCGACTACCGCGGCGACCCGACGGCGGCGCTGCTCGAAGTGCTGGACCCGGAACAGAACCACACGTTCCGCGACCACTACCTCGAGGTCGAGCTGGACCTGTCCGACGTCGTGTTCCTGGCGACGGCCAACGCGCTCGAGACCATCCCCGGCCCGCTGCTGGACCGGATGGAGCTCGTCACGCTGGACGGCTACACCGAGCACGAGAAGGTCACCATCGCCCGCGACCACCTGCTCCCCCGCGAGCTGGAGCGCGCCGGCCTGAGCACGGACGACGTCGCGCTGACCGACGCCGCGTTCAGCCGGATCGCCGCCGAGTACACCCGCGAGGCGGGCGTGCGCGACGCGAACCGCACGATCGCGAAGGTGCTGCGCAAGATCGCCACGAAGGTGGCGCTCGACCAGGCCACCCTGCCGCTCACGATCGACGATTCCGACCTTCCGGACTACCTCGGCCGGCCGCGTCACCTGCCGGAGTCGTCGCTGCCCGCGTCGACCCAGCGGACCGCGACCCCGGGTGTGGCCACCGGTCTGGCGGTCACCGGCGCCGGCGGTGACGTCCTCTACATCGAGGCGTCGCTGGCGGACCAGGAGTCCGGCGCGTCCGGGCTGCAGCTGACCGGCCAGCTCGGCGACGTGATGAAGGAGTCCGTCCAGATCGCGCTGTCCTACCTGCGCTCACACGGCGCGGAGCTGGAACTTCCGGTCGGTGACCTGAAGAACCGCGGCATCCACGTCCACGTCCCCGCGGGCGCGGTGCCCAAGGACGGCCCGTCGGCCGGCGTCACGATGACGACGGCGCTGGCGTCGCTGCTCTCGGGCCGCGTCGTCAAGGCGGACGTCGCGATGACCGGCGAGGTGTCCTTGACCGGACGCGTCCTGCCGATCGGCGGCGTCAAGCAGAAGCTGCTGGCGGCCCACCGGGCCGGGATGAAGACGGTGATCATCCCGCAGCGCAACGAGCCGGACCTCGACGACGTCCCGGCCGAAGTGCTGTCCCAGCTGGACGTCCACGCGGTGGCGAACGTGCGCGAGGTCCTGGACCTCGCCCTGACCCCGGCTTCGACGCCGGTTGCCCAGGCGGCGTAACCCCGAACGCCGCCACCTGAACGGCCGGTTTCCCTCTCCCCCAGGGAAACCGGCCGTTTCCTATGCCCGGACCGGAGCGGTCGACTCGCGTTCGACCAGTGAGACGTCGATCGTCACCGGATGCTTCGGGCGTTCGCTCTTCTCGATCGAGTCCATCAGGATGGACACCGCCGTGGACGCCTTGCGCGCGATGTCCTGCGACACCGTCGTCAGCTTGGGCGTCACGTAGTTGCACAGGTCGAGGTCGTCGAAGCCGACCACCGAGACGTCCTCCGGGACCCGGACGCCCGCCTCGGTCAGGCCGTGGACGATGCCGACCGCGAGGATGTCGGCCGTCGCGAACAGGGCCGTCATGCCGGGGTGCCGGTCCTTGAGCACGAGCCCGAGTTCGCGGCCTTCCGCGTACGTCGTGTTGACGGTCTCCACCAGGTCTGGGCGCTCGACGCCGACGTCCGCGAACGCCTGGCTGAAGCCCTCGAAGCGTTCGTGGACCACGCCGACGCCGCTGAACGCCGGGCCGGCGAACAGGATCCGGCGGTGGCCCAAGTCAAGCAGGTGCCGGGCCGCGAGCCGGGCACCCGCGAAGTCGTCGGAACGCGTTCCCGTCGTGAGGCGGTTCGCCGAGTAGCTGTCGATCGCGACGACGTGGACCGCGCCGATCGTCTTCTTGGTCAGGTTGCCGACCTCCTCGTCGAGGAAGCCCAGCAGGATCGCGCCGTCGAGGCTCCACGACCGCAGCGCCTCGGCGACCTCGTCCGGGTGGGCGACGCCGCGCAGCAGCAGGTGGTAGCCGTACTTGCGCAGCTCGCGCTCGATCAGGCCGACGATCGCCATGGTGTGCGGGCTGATCATCAGGCTGTCCTCGTCGGCGGCCGGCACCAGCAGGCCGACCAGCCGGGACGCCTTCGTCGCGAGGCTGCGGGCCGACGCGCTCGGGACGTAGCCGAGCTCGGCCGCGATGCGCTGGACCTTCTCGATGGTCCCGGGTGAGACGCGCGCGCGGTTGCCGTTCATCACGTTCGACACGGTCATCATGCTCACGCCCGCCTGCTCGGCGACCTCCCGCAGCGTGACGCGCACCCTCGGACTCCTCTCGCTCACCCCGGGCCCCAAGGTTACGGGACCGGCCGTTGACAACCGGCCGGGGACGACATTACCGTCTATCGAGGTATAGCGCTAAACCTAATCGCCGCGGACCTGGGTCCGCACCCTTCGCCGCGCTCCGGAAACCGTTGAGCCAGAACGGGAGTCCCGTGACCACCGACCTCTCGACCAGCCCGCTGACCACACCCGCCGAGCAGGCGGCGCCGTGGTGGCGCGGTGCGGTCATCTACCAGATCTACCCGCGCAGTTTCGCCGACGGCAACGGCGACGGCACCGGCGATCTCGCCGGCGTCCGCACCCGGCTGCCCCACCTCAAACGCCTCGGCGTGGACGCCATCTGGTTCACGCCCTGGTACTCCTCGCCGCTGGCCGACGGCGGGTACGACGTCGCCGACTACCGCGTCATCGACCCGGCGTTCGGCACCCTCGACGAGGCCGAACAGCTGATCGCCGAAGCCGCCGGGCTGGGCATCAAGACCATTGTGGACATCGTCCCCAACCACGTCTCGGACCAGCACGAGTGGTTCAAGGCCGCACTCGCCGCCGGACCGGGATCGCCGGAGCGCCAACGGTTCTGGTTCCGCCCGGGCCGCGGCGAACACGGCGAGCTGCCGCCGACGGACTGGGAGTCCAGCTTCTCCGGCGGCACCTGGACGCGCACCACGAACCCGGACGGCACGCCCGGCGACTGGTACCTGCACCTGTTCGCGCCCGAGCAGCCGGACCTCAACTGGAACCACCCGGACGTCCGCGCCGAGCACGAGCGCGTGCTGCGCTTCTGGTTCGACCGGGGTGTCGCGGGCATCCGCATCGACTCCGCGACCATGCCGGTCAAGGACCCCGCGCTGCCCAACGAGGTGACGCCGGACGCGCACCCGTTCGTCGACCGCGACGAGATCCACGACATCTACCGCAGCTGGCGGGCCGTCGCCGACTCCTACGCCGAGCCGCGCGTCCTGGTCGGCGAGGTCTGGCTGGCCGACCCGCACCGCTTCGCCCGCTACCTGCGGCCGGACGAGATGCACACGGCGTTCAACTTCGACTTCATGATGCGCCCGTGGGACGCCGGCGAGCTCCGCACCGCCATCGTGTCCACTTTGGACGCCCACGGCCCGGTCGGCGCGCCCCCGACGTGGGTGCTGTCGAACCACGACGTCACCCGCGCGGCCACCCGCTACGGCCGGGAGGACAGCTCGTTCGGGTTCGTCGCCCGGGCCTTCGGCATCCCCACCGACCTGGCGAAGGCGCAGCGCCGGGCCCGTGCGGCCGCGCTGCTGTCGGCGGCGTTGCCCGGCTCGCTGTACGTCTACCAGGGTGACGAGCTGGGCCTGCCCGAGGTCGAGGACCTGCCGCTGGACGTCCTGCAGGACCCGATGCACTTCCGCTCCGGCGGCACCGACCCCGGCCGTGACGGCTGCCGCGTCCCGCTGCCCTGGACGTCCGACGCGGACAGCGCGTTCGGCTTCGGCGGAACCCCCTGGCTGCCCCAGCCCGCGAACTGGGGTGACTACTCGGTCGAGCGGCAGGACGGCGATCCGCGGTCGATGCTGACGCTCTACCGCACCATGATCGCGCTGCGCCGGTCCGAGCCCGCGCTGCGTGGCGAGGAGTTCGCCTGGGCGGCCGAAGACGGCGACGACGTCCTCGCCTTCCGCCGTGGCAAAGACCTGCTTTGCCTGGTCAACTTCGGCGAAACCGCGATCGACCTGCCCTCCCACCTCGAAATCCTGCTCGCCAGCGGCGAGCTGGCCGACTCCCAGTTGCCCACCGACACAGCCGTCTGGCTGCGAGTCCAGTAACCCGCGTCGAAACCGCTAGGAGTGACGATGAAGTCCTCGAAGATCACCGCGGTGTGCCTGTGCGCCGCCGTCGTGCTGACCGCCTGTTCCGGCACCGACGAAACCACGACCGCCGACGGCAAGACCGTCGTCAAGGTGTCCATCGAACCGGGCCTCGACCAGGGCGCGGTCGCCGCGTTCACCACCCGCGTGACCCAGTTCGAAACCGCGAACCCGAAGATCGACCTGGTCCCGCAGGAGTTCAAGTGGGACGCGACGACGTTCACCGCGCAGCTGGCCGGCGGCACCCTCCCCGACGTCCTGACCATGCCGTTCACCGACGGCCGCGGCCTGATCGAACGCCGTCAGCTCGCCGACATCAGCGGCCTGGTCGACCAGCTGCCGTACGCGAAGAAGTTCAACCCTGAGGTCGCGAAGGCGGGTTCGGCCGACGACGGCAAGATGTGGGCCGTCCCGATCGCCGCGCACGGCCAGGCGCTGCACTACAACCGGACGCTGTTCAAGCAGGCCGGCCTCGACCCGGACAAGCCACCGTCCACTTGGGACGAGATCCGCACGGACGCGAAGCAGATCGCCGAGAAGACCGGCCAGGCCGGGTACGCCCAGCTGACCACCGACAACACCGGCGGCTGGATCCTCGCGACGCTCGACTACGCCTTCGGCGGCCGCACCGAGCAGCTGAGCGGGGACAAGGCGACGGCGACGCTGAACACGCCGCAGATGGCCCGCGCGCTGCAGACCATCCACACCATGCGCTGGGACGACAACAGCATGGGCGCCAACTTCCTCTACGACTGGAACGGCATCAACCAGGACTTCGCCGCGGGCCGCATCGGGATGTACGTCTCCGGCGGCGGCAACTACGGCTCGCTGAAGGCGCAGAACGCGATCAAGGCGGACGACTACGGCGTCACGGCCCTGCCGCTGGACGGCCCGAACGCCGGTGTCCTCGGCGGCGGCACGCTCGCGGGTGTCAACGCCAAGGCGAACGACGCCGTCAAGGCCGCGGCCGTGAAGTGGATCGACTTCTACTACCTGAGCAAGCAGGCCGACCAGGCCGCGGCCGTCGCCGACGCGAAAGCGACCGCGGACTCCGGTGAAGCCGTCGGCTCGCCCGAGCTGCCGGTGTTCGACAAAGCGACCTTCGACCAGCGGATGGGCTGGATCGCGCAGTACGTCAACGTGCCGGTGAAGCAGCTGACGCCGTACACGGACAAGATGTTCGGCCAGCCGCTGATCCCGGAGCCGACGCGGTCCACCCAGCAGGTCTACGGCCTGCTCGACCCGGTGGCGCAGAAGGTCCTGACCGACCGCGGCGCGGACATCCCCGCCCTGCTGGCCGACGCGCAGACGCAGGCCCAGGCGTTGCTGGACAAGCCGTGACGCTCACGGCGGCCCGGCCGGCGACGGCGACCTCGCGCTCGCCGGCCCGGGCCCGCCGCCGGCGCACGCCGCTGACGTGGGTGCGCGGCGGCGGCCTCGGCACCGTGCTGTTCCTGCTGCCGATGCTGGCGGTGTTCGGGCTGTTCTCGTGGCGGCCGATCGGCCAGGCCGTCGTGATGAGCTTCCAGCAGACGAACCTCGTCTCCGACCCGGTGTTCGTCGGGCTGGACAACTATCGCGCGGTGCTCAGTGATCCGCAGCTGTGGAACGCCGTCGGCAACACGCTGTGGTTCGCGGTGCTCGCGCTGCTGCTCGGCTACCCGATCCCGCTCGTCGCCGCGGTGCTGATGAGCGAGGTCCGCCGGGCGAAAGGCCTCTACAGCGCGCTGGCCTACCTGCCGGTGGTGATCCCGCCGGTCGTGGCCGTGCTGCTGTGGAAGTTCTTCTACGACGCAAGCCCGAACGGCGTGTTCAACACCGTGCTGGGCGCCGTCGGGATCAGCCCGGCGCCGTGGCTGCAGTCGGCGTCGACGGCGATGTTCTCGCTGGTCGCGGAGGCGACGTGGGCCGCGGTCGGCGCCACGATCATCATCTACCTCGCCGCACTGACCAGCGTCCCGCCCGAGCAGTACGAGGCGGCCGAGATCGACGGCGCGTCGGTCTGGGGCAAGGTCTGGCACGTCACGCTGCCGCACCTGCGCGGGGTCCTGCTGATCACGTTCATCCTGCAGATCGTCGGGACGGCCCAGGTGTTCCTCGAGCCGTTCCTGTTCACCGGCGGCGGCCCGGCGCGCTCGACGACCACGATCCTGCTGCTCGTCTACGACTACGCCTTCGCCGACAGCCTCGGCGGCGACTACGGCGCCGCGACCGCGTTGAGCGTCCTGCTCGCCCTGGTCCTGGGCCTGTTCTCCGCCGGGTACTTCCGCCTCACCCGCTCCTGGAGCAAGTCATGACGCGCGCCCTGCTCTCGCCGTCGGACTGGCGGCGGCCCGCCGTCCGCCGCACCACCCGCACCCTGCACGCACTCCTGCTGGCGGCGTTGTTCCTGGCCGGGCTGGGGCCGATGCTGTGGCTGGCGAAGGCGGCCGTCACGCCGACGCAAGACACGCTGCGCGACCCGCTGGCCCTGTGGCCGCACGGGATCGACCTCGCCAACCTCTCGACGGCGTGGACGCGCGTGCAGATCGACAAGTACTTCCTCAACACCGTGTGGGTCGCCGCCGGGTCGTGGCTGGTGCAGCTGATCGTCGCGACGACGGCCGGGTTCGCTCTGTCGGTGCTGCGGCCGCGCTACCGGCGGGTGCTCACCGGGGTCGTCCTGACGACGTTGTTCGTGCCGGCGATCGTCCTGCTGGTGCCGCTCTACCTGTCGATGGTCGACTTCTCGCTGATCAACTCGTTCTGGGCGGTCTGGCTGCCTTCGGGCGCCAGCGCGTTCAACATCCTTCTGGTGCAACGGTTCTTCGACAACCTCCCGCGTGAGGTTTTCGAAGCCGCGCGCGTTGACGGCGCGGGCCCGCTGAGGTTGTTCTGGTCGGTCGTGCTGCCGATGTCGCGACCGATCCTCGGCGTCGTCTCGGTGTTCGCGATCGTGGCGGCCTGGAAGGACTTCCTGTGGCCGATGCTGGTTCTGCCCGATCCGGCAGTCCAGCCGCTCTCGGTCCGGCTCCCGGCGTTGCAGAAGTTCGTCGAGCTCGACGTCTTCCTCGCCGCGCTCGCTATTTCGACGGTGATTCCCGTCGTGTTGTTCCTCGTGTTCCAGCGGATGTTCCTGCGCGGCAACGCGCTGGGCGGAGCCGTCAAGGGCTGACTCTCTGGTTGGGAGAAAACAGATGCGCAGATCCCCTGTTCTGGCCGTCGCGGTACTCACTTTCACTGCGGTGGTGTCCACGGTCCCGGCGCACGCCGCGACCACCCGTCTCGAAGCCGAATCCGCCTCGCTCTCCGGCGGTACGGTCGTCGAAACCGATCACACCGGTTACAGCGGCAGCGGGTTCGTCGGCGGCTTCACCGACGGCCACCGCGGCACCGCGCGGACGACCTTCGCCGTCTCCGCCGCTTCGGCGGGTTCGTACACCCTGGCGCTCGGCTACGCGAACGGCACCGGCTCTTCTCGAACCCTCACCCTGACCGTGGATTCCACGGCACAGCAGATTTCCCTGCCCGCAACAGCTTCCTGGGACAGCTGGGGCTCGGCGAGCGTGGCCGTCCCGCTCGGCGCGGGCGCGCACAGCGTGTCCTACACCTTCGGCTCGGGTGACAGCGGGAACGTCAACCTGGACCGCCTCGACGTGACGCCGTCCGCGACCGGGCAGGCAGGGCCGCTGTTCGAAGCGGAGAACGCGACGCTGTCCGGCGGCGCGGTCGTCGCGACCGACCACCCCGGCTACAGCGGGACCGGATTCGTCGGCGGGTACACCGACGGGAACAAGGGAGCCGCGCGGACGTCGTTCGCGGTCAAGGTGACGACCGCCGGGCCGCAGTCGCTCGCGCTCCGGTACGCGAACGGCACCGGTGCCGCCATGACGCTTTCGCTCTATGTCGACAGTGTCCGGCAGCGGCAGGTGTCGCTGCCCGCGTCGGCGAACTGGGACACCTGGACGTCGGCGACCGAGTCCGTGACGCTGACCGCGGGTGACCACACGGTGGCGTACGCCTTCGACAGCACCGATTCCGGCAACGTGAACCTGGACAGCCTGACCGTGACCGCTTCGGTGCCCGCCGGACCGGGCGAGGCGGAAGCGGCGTTCCTCTCCGGTGGCGCGACCGTCGGCGCGACGACCGCCGGCTACACCGGTCCGGGCTATGTGACGGGCTTCGCGACGACAGGCGCGCGTCTGGTGCGCACCTTCGCGATGGCGTCGGCGGGAACGGCGACCGCGACGATCCGGTTCAGTGGTGCAGGCACCCTCGCGGTGTCGGCGAACGGCCGCGACGCCGGGACCGCGTCCCTGCCCGCCGGCACCGGCTGGCGGACGGCGACGGTCTCGGTGCCGGTCCGCGCCGGCGTCAACACGCTGCAACTGGCCGGGACCGGCAGCGACGTCCTGGTCGACAGCGTCGTCGTCGCGAACGAGACGGCACTGGCCGCGCGTGGCGCGACGACGCCGTACACCGAGTACGAGGCCGAAGCCGGGTCGACGACCGGGACCGTGCTCGCCGCGGACCGGACGTTCCACACGGTCCAGGCCGAGTCGAGCGGCCGCCGCGCCGTGCGGCTGGGCGCGACCGGACAGTCCGTGAGCTTCTCGCTGACCAAGCCCGCGAACGCCGTCACGCTGCGGTTCTCGATCCCGGACACCGCGGACGGCGCCGGGCAGACGGCGCCGCTGGCGCTCTACGCGAACGGAACGAAGATCCGCGACCTGTCCCTGACGTCGAACTACAGCTGGGTCTACGGCGCGTACCCGTACACGAACGCGCCGTCGCAGGGCAGCCCGCACCGGTTCTACGACGAGACGCGCGCGCAGATCGGCGACTGGCCAGCGGGCACGGTCCTGAAGCTGCAGAAGGACGCGTCCAGCACGGCCGCGTACTACGACGTCGACCTGCTGGACGCCGAGCAAGCGCCAGCCGCGGCGACCGCCCCCGCGGGTGCGTTGTCGATCACGTCGTACGGCGCGGTGCCGGACAACGGCTCGGACGCGACCGGGGCGATCAACGCCGCGATCGCGGCGGGCGCGGCCCAGAACAAGCCCGTCTGGATCCCGGCCGGGACGTTCCGGATCACGTCGAAGATCAACGTGGCGAACGTTCGCGTTTACGGAGCGGGGCCGTGGTATTCGGTGATCCAGGGCACCGGTCCGCGCGGTGGCTTCTTCGGCACGGGCAGCAACGTCACGCTGGCGGACTTCGCGATCTTCGGTGACGTCCGGATCCGCGACGACAACGGCTCGGACGCGGCACTCGACGGCAACTTCGGCGCCGGGTCGTTCGTCCAGAACCTGTGGATCGAGCACACCAAGGTCGGGCTGTGGACCGATTCGGGCACGAACGGCCTGTACGTGGTCGGCACGCGGATCCGCGACACGTTCGCGGACGGCGTCAACATCCACGCCAACGTGGCCAATGTGCGGGTCGACCAGTCCATGGTCCGCAACACCGGCGATGACGGGCTGGCGATGTTCTCCGAAGGCAGCGCCGTGACCGGGAGCGCGTACACGTTCAACACGGTCCAGTCGCCGGCGCTGGCGAACGGCATCGGCATCTTCGGCGGCAGCGGCAACCGCGTAGAGGACAACGTCGTCTCGGACAACGTCGAGGCGGGCTCGGGCATCACGGTCGGCACCCGCTTCAACCCGGTCCCGCTGTCCGGCACGACGTCGATCCGGCGCAACACACTCCTGCGCACGGGCAGCTTCGAGCACAACTGGAACTCGGCGATCGGCGGCCTCTGGATCTACGCGGATTCGGCACCCATCGCGGCCCCGATCGTCGTCGAGGACCTGACGCTGACCGACAGCAGTTACCAGGGTGTGCTGCTGAGCTTCCAGAAGTCGATCACGCAGCTGAGCTTCGACCGCGTGACGATCACCGGAGCGGGCACGTACGGCCTCGAAACGAACGCGACGGGCAGCGCATCGATCGCGCACACAACGGTGACGGGCGCCACGTCCGGCGGCCTGCTCAACGACGGCGGCTACACGCTGGTGCGGGGCGCCGGGAACTCGGGCTTCTGACGGCCGGGCTTCCAACGCAAACGGCCCCGGTGACCTGCTAGGTCACCGGGGCCGTTGGGCGTGGCGGGTGAGGGATTCGAACCCCCGTAGGCGTAAGCCAACTGGTTTACAGCCAGTCCCCTTTGGCCACTCGGGTAACCCGCCCAAGCCGGTTGTACCGGCCGGGGAGAAGCTTACCCAAGCACTCCCGGCGGGGGTCAACCGGGATACCCCGGACTAGGCTGGGTGCCCCTGACTAGCGAGTACGAGGTGTGAGGACACGTGGCGGATCCCTCTTTCGACGTCGTGAGCAAGGTCGACCGCCAGGAGGTGGACAACGCGCTGAACCAGGCGAGCAAGGAGCTGGGCACGCGCTTCGACTTCCGCGGCACCGGCACGACGATCAACTGGTCCGGCGAGGAGGCGATCGCGATCGAGTCCGAGACGGAGGAGCGCGCGCTGGCCGCGGTCGAGGTCTTCAAGGAGAAGCTGATCAAGCGCAGCATCTCGTTGAAGGCGTTCGAAGCGGACGAGCCGGCCCTCTCGGGCAAGATCTACAAGCTCAGCGGCAAGATCATCCAGGGCATCGCGTCGGACAAGGCGAAGCAGATCGCCAAGTTCATCCGGGACGAGGGCCCGAAGGGTGTCCAGGCTCAGATCCAGGGTGACCAGCTGCGGGTTTCGGGCAAGAAGAAGGACCAGCTGCAGGACGTGATCGCCTTGCTCAAGGGCAAGGACTTCGAGATCGCGCTGCAGTTCACGAACTACCGCTGACGCACCCCCGTTGACCTGCGGGTATCCGGTTTCAGGTGCCCGTGGGTACAGCGTCGGTACAACCGAGCGCGGAGTCGACGAGCGTCCGCGTCTGATCCACCGCGTCCGGCCAGTAGCCGACGTAGGTGTTGAGCGTCACCGTGGGCGTGGTGTGCCCCATGGCGAGCTGGACCGTCTTGACGTTCGCTCCGCCGAAGATCAGCACCGTGGCGAAGTAGTGCCGGAGGTCCCGCAGGCCGAAGCCCTCCGGCAGGCCAGCGGCCTTCACAGCCGGACGCCAGATGTACGACCAGTCGGCCCGGTGGATCGGCCGGCCGTCGCCCCGGGTGAACACGAGGTTGGCGGGCCGCCGGATCGGCCGGCGGGGGTCGGTCTCGTCGTCGATCTCCTCCGGCAGCGTCCGGAAGGTCTCCAGGTGGCCGCGCAGCGAGTTCGCGACCAGCGTCGGCAGCTCGTTCGCCCGGCGGCTGGTCTTCGTCTTCGGCGGGGCGAGGTACGGCGTGCGGCCGGACACCACCGTGAGCTGGTGCCGAACCTCGACCTCCATCGTGGCGAAGTCGATCGCGTCGCGCTCCAGGCCAAAGATCTCGCCGCCTCGCCAGCCACAGCCAGCCGCCAGGTAGACGATCGGCCGGTACCGCTCCGGAAGCGCGTCGTGCAGCGCGTGGACCTCTTCCGGCCGCGCGATGTAGTACTGGGCGTCGTCGATCTCCGGTAGGCGGATGCCGACGCACGGAGATGTCCCAATGCGCTTGTCCGCCACGGCCGCGTTGAACAGGGGAACGAGCGTTCCGAAGTAGACGACCGCGAGTGTGCTCGGGGCGAGCTTGACCGCTCGATCCTTTACCCAGCCCCGAATATGCGAGCTGCGAATCTGAGCGATGGGCAGCTCACCGAGCGCGGGCACCAGGTGCCGCCGGATGACGCGCTCGGTGCGTTCGGCCGTGCTCGGGCGGTGCAGCAGCGTCTGCCGCCACTGGTCCGCGTAGTTCTTGAACGTCAGCCGTCCGGCGCGCGGGTCGACGTACTGGCCGCGCGAGATGTCGGCGTGCACGTTCGCGTCGTGCCGGTCGGCGTCGACGCGGCGCTCGAATGACTCGGTACGGTCCTGGCCGGTGTCCGGGTCGACCCAGCGCACGCGCCAGCGCTTACCGCGTCCGTGGCGCTTAGAGCGCAGCCGCTCGCCGGTGACGGAGTCGCGTTTCCGCAGGTACCAAAGGTCGTCAACGGCCATGTGGTCCCTCGCCGTCGTCGTCCTGGCCGTCGAGCTTGCGCCGGGCGAGGTGCAGTTCGGCGAACACGGCGGCGAGCCGTCGTTCGGCGTCGTTGTGGTAGCCGATGCCGGTCATGGACCAGTCGTTGACGACGGTCAGGACCTCGGTATCCGAGATCCCCAGGGCCTCGCGCTGTTCGTCCAGGCAGTACTCCGCCCGGGTGCGGCGGATCTGCCCGAACGTCGTCGAGTAGCGGCGGGACTTGGTCAGGAAGTGGCCCCGGAACCCGAGCATGTGCGCCCACTTCCGGAGGTTGAGGTCTACGAACTCCTCGAGCCCACCCAGCCGCCAGGCCGTACGCATGAGCTGCTTGTGGTGCTCGGTGATCGGAAGCTGTTCGATGTGCTCGGCCGAGCGGATGCGGTAGTCGCTGCCCTCGGTCAGACGGGTGCCCTTGGTGGCGTACTTCGCGACATAGCCAGCGACGCGCCGGTCGTGCCAGCCGCCGTCGGACTCCTCCGAGGTGCCTTCCGAGGCCGCGATGGGCTCCACGTCGACCTGATCACCCCAGGCCAGGTCAAGCACACCCACGGCCGGGGAGTCCGGGGTCCGGACGACGACGGACGCGGCGGCCGCCTGGATGACGGCGGTCAGGACGTCGTCGGTCACTTCGGCCGGCGGGGGCGGGCCGTCCGGTCCCTCGGGGCCGTCGATGCGGACGACGGCGTGGAAGTGGATGAGGCCGCGCCGCTGGTACTCCGCAACCTTGGCGTAGGACAGGCGCATGACCTCCCGCAGCTCCGCCGGGCGCAGCCCCAGGGCGCGGGCCAGCTTGCGGCCCACAGCGATGGTGAAGCGGCGCCACAGCTCTCCGGCGTGGGCCTGCCACAGCACCGACCCGACGTAGTCGTAGGTCTCCGGGTCCAGGGGCGTGCCGAGGACGTCGTCGTACTGGGAGTGCAGCTCACCGCAGGAGCAGCGGCGCACGTGTCCATTGCGGAAAGGTCGCGAGTGGACTTTCCCGAACGACGGTGCGGTCAGGGTCGCCAGCACCCGCAGGTGGCCGGTGACGGTCTCGGGGACGCCCTTGCCTCCGGCCATGCCCGCGCGGATGAGGTGGAACGTGTCGTGCGCGTAGTGGGCAGAGCAGGACTCGCACACCGACGCGCGCCGGTTCTTGCAGGGGACGAACACCGAGCCGGACAGCTCGGCAACGACCTTGCCGGAGGAGTCGACCACAGTGGAGCCCCCGGCCATCCGAACCGGCTTCGCGCAGCCCCGAGCGGCCTTGACCTTCCCGGCCCAGGTGTCGAAGTTCGCGCGGGCGAGGACGTGCGCGAGGGCCGGGTCGAGCGTGCCGGACTCCGAGAACGCAGCCACCATCTCGCCGAAGCCAGCCTGAGCAGCCACCATCAGGCAGCCACCCCCACCCGAGCGGCACCCGGCCAGCCAACGCGTGACGTACGAAGGTCACCCCACACCGCCGGGCGCGAGACGGTGTGCAGGCCATCCAGGTAGGGCACTTCGAGGACTTCCCCGCGTTCAACGAGAACGTTCCAGCGCTCCGGCGACACGCCCATGCCCTGAACGAGGTCCATGACCAGCTCGGGGAGGTCGGCGAACCGCAGGTCGCAGAAACGGCGGCCGGTCTCCGAGTCCACGTCGGACAGTCGGAACCGCTCGCCGGGCAAGCGACGGACCTGGGCACAGTGGCGTTCCTGCTGGGCCACGACCATGTCCGAGTAGGAGCCGAAGCGGCCCTCGCCACGGCAGGTGCGGCAGGCGATGCCGGAACCCGGGGTGAGGGTGCCCATCCCTGAGCACGTCGAGCACGGGGTCCAGGCGATCACGGGGGCCTGGATGTGCGGCTGTCCGCACCGGGAGCAGTCGAAGGTGAGCACGTCACCGAGCTGCATGGTGGTCATGGCTCAGACCCCCGCGCAGAAGCAGACGTAGGCCGCGCCGACGGCCCCGGTCACGGAGCCGTCCCGGTCGCAGGCCGCGAGGGTGCCCCAGCAGTCCGGGCACCAGCCAGCCGGGCCAGCGCGGTGCACGCGGTCGGGAAACGTGCGGAACAGCGGGGCCAGCGAGTAGTACCGGAACGGCCCGACGACGGTGTAGGTCTCCCCCGCGTCCACGAGCGCCTCCCACCGCGCCTCGGTCAGGTCGACAACGTCGGTGATCACGTCCTCGATGTACGGCGGCAGGTCGCCGAACTTGTTGCGGCCGTAGGGCTCCAGCGTCAGCGGGTTCTCGTCGGAGAACCGGAACCGCTCCGGGATCACCGTCACGTACCGCTCGTCATCCAGCAGTGCAAGAGCGCCCATGTTCGCCTCCGTCGTCGCGCCGAACCCACCGACCTCCCTAGGGAGGTAATCTCAGATTGCACCTCCCTAGGGAGGTTGTCAAGCAAGGTGTGGAGGTCTCACTAGGGAGGCCGTACCCTGGACACTGACGCAGCGAAGGAGACCCCCGTGTCGGAACGGCTACCGCTCAGCAGACGGATCGCGGCCGACCTGCGCGCGGCGATCATGCAGGGCGAACTCGCCCCGGGTGCCGTGCTCCCGTCCGAGCGGCAGCTCATCGCCCAGTACGGCACGACGAAGGCGACCGCCGGCAAGGCGATTTCCTTCCTGGTCTCCGAGGGCCTGGTGACGACCGAGTTCGGGCGAGGCACCTTCGTTCGACGCCGTCCACCCCTCCGCCGCGTCTCGGCAGCACGACGCCACGCGGCCCACCGAGACACCGGAAAGCCCGTCTTCGACGTCGGAGCCATCGAGCAGGGCCGGGTTCCGTCGCGCCGGATCCTCTTCGTCGGGCGCGCTCCTCTGCCCGCGAACGCAGCTCATTGGCTACGCGCCTCACCCGGCGACGAGGCAGTCGTACGCCGTCGCCTGCAGTTCCTCGATGAAGAGCCGGTCGTGGTCTCCGCGAGCTACTACCCGCTGTGGCTCGCAGCGGACACCCGGCTCGAATCACCCGACGCGCTCCCGGAGGGGCCCGACGAGCTGATCGAGTCGCTCGGGCACACGTTCTTCCGAGGGGTGGAGGTGTTCAGCGCGCTCATGCCGACCCCGGAGGAGACGGAGCTGCTCAACCTCCACGCAGGGGTGCCGGTGATGCACATGTGGGACGTCGACTACGACAAGGACGGCAGGCCCCTACAGGCCGCTCACGACGTCTACGCGGGCGACAAGCACGAGTTCATCTACGAGTGGAGCGAAGGCGACATTCAGCCATGACGAGCGAGTGGCCCGGCAACTGGGCTGACCGGATCAGCGGCGAAGCCTGTGAGATGTGCCAGTCGAAACGCTTGGACGACGACACCTACGGGATTCGGATCTTCGAGACGGCCGACGTGGACGCCGTGCTCCAGCGAGCCGACATCCAGCGCGGGTACACGCTCGTCATCTGGCGCGGGCGTCACGTCGTCGAGCCGTTCGAGCTGACAGAGTCGGAGGCGCAGTCCTACTGGAAGGCGACCTTGACCGTGGCGAAGGCGCTAGCGACGTTCTACCGGCCGCTCAAGATGAACTACGAGACGCTGGGGAACACCGTCCCGCATCTCCACACGCACCTACTGCCGCGCTTCGTCGAGGACCCTGCTCCGGGGAGGCCGTTCCCGCTGCTGCCTCAGAGTGGCGACGAAGCCCAGATCGACCCTGCGCAACTCGCCAGCGACGCCACGGGGCTTCGGGCTCTCCTCGGTTGAGCCGCTGCCCGTGAGGTGGAGGCTTGGTGAGAACTTTCTCTACAGGATCAAGGCGGCCCCTCCGGGGCCGCTCGGCCCCAGCTCTTTGCCCCGGCCAAGCCCTCGCGGGGGCGTGCGGCCTGGCGGCCGGTCCCCCGCGAGTCGGCCGGGGCGAGTGGGCCGATGGGTTCGGGCAAGCCGCGGATCCGAGAAAGATGTCCTCGCCGGACGGGCAGGCTCCGGGATGACCAAGGCCGCCTGGCTGCCGGCGGGCAGAGCGGTCGCCAGGTGGTCATCCCGCCGCCCAATCCGGCAGCTATCACACCGCGATGGGGCCGCAAGCTTGACGAGGACGGCTCTGTCTTGTTCACGGTTGCGGCCCCATCGCGGTGTGATCGAGTCGCTACCAGGCGACGGGATGACCACCGACTAGCGTGAGTAACGAAGAACGCGGTCATCTTTGAAACGGAAGCTCCACTTCGCACGATCAATAAGGGACAGTGAAGGGATGATGCAGTGCATTGGTTCAAACGAGGCCGAGTGATGCCTGACGATGCACTTGACACGCCCAACCCAGATCAGGCCTGGAAGGCACTGTCCATCACCAATGAGTGGATTCGCCACGCCGACTCGAAGACCGGCGTCACGCTAGCCTTTGTCGGCGCTACGGCCACAATGCTATTCAAATTATTGGAAAATCAGAGCAAGTGGACCTTGCCTATCATCATCTCGGCGACAATAACTACAGTCGCCATGATCCTGGCAGTCCTCTTCGCAATAACGGCACTCTTCCCTCGCGTACGGAATCGCGAACAGCGAGCTAAGCACCCGGAATCCACCGCCGGCGCTGAAGAGTCGATAAATTTGCTGTTCTTCGGTGACGTGCATCGGAATTATCGCGACGACCGGCCTACATATAGAGACGTGCTCTCCTTGCTCACATCCGACGCAACGAGACTGACAGGCCAGATCGCGGATCAAATCCATGCAAACGCACACATTGCATCGGTGAAATTTCAGCACGCAAACAGGGCGATCTCCTGTGAGCTCCTAGCAATGGCAGCCATTTCGGGAGTTGCCTTCATCAAAGTGTTGGGGTGGTAATAGTGGACGGAAACCACAAGGCCTACGATTACAAGCAAAGCTCAGCACGCATTGCTGAGATTCTTGATCAACCGGCCGGACAGTTCGAAGAAGTCGAGTCACTCCCTGATCGCGATAAGTTATCGTACACCAACGGATTCTACGGATGGTGCTCGGCGATCTTTGTCGATATCCGCGATTCCTCCAAGCTTACTGCCAAGTACAAGCGTCCCCGTCTTGCAAAGTTGTACAGGTCATTCATCTCCGAGATGACAGCAGTCCTCAACAGTGATCTATTCGTCCGCGAGGTCAATATCGTCGGCGATTGCGTTTGGGCCACATACAAGACGCCGAACAAGACCGACATAGACGACGTATTCAGCGTCGCTTTTACCGCCAATACTTTGCTAGAGCTACTGAACGCGCAGCTAAAGAAAAGGGACTATGACCCTCTGAAGATAGGGATTGGCGTCGACTACGGTCGCGTCCTCATGATCAAAGCCGGATACAAAGGCAGCGGCTTGAATGATGTTGTCTATATGGGCGACGTAGTAAACAGGGCAGCACACCTCGCACACAAAGCTGGCCGGAATTGGCAACCGCCAATTTGGGTTGGCTCAACGTTCCAGCAAAATCTGAACGACCACAACCGAAGTTTGCTAACACAGCGGTACGACATGGAGGTCGGGACCGTGTTCACGGGCTACGTGATTCACACTGGAATGAACGAATGGATTAACGAGAATTTCGGCTAGGCCCGAAGGAACGGACACGAGCAGACCAGTCTGATAACGGGTACAAATCCGGTACAGACGGCACCAACCAGCGACGACCGACGACCACCACCAACGGGCACAAACCCGCAGCTCAGAGCCACACACCGGAGCATCACCCCAGGCCGGACGCAGTTCACGAACTACCGCTGACGCACCCTCGTTGACCTGCGGGTATCCCTATCGGGTGCCCGTGGGTACAACGTCGGCGAGTGCCTCAGCTCCGTTCCGCGTCGCGCCGGTAGCTGTAGTGGATGAGGCCCGCCCGGAGCATGCCCACCTTGTCGTACAACGCGCGAGCCGGGGCGTCCTCCAGCGTGTTCCAGTACAGGCCCGGGAAGCCCTGCTCCTCCGCGTCCCGCGCCACCCAGTCGATCATCGCAGTCGCGATACCCCGCCGCCGGGCTTCCGGGTCGACGTACAAGTCCGCCAGGTAGCACTTCGCGGCGTACCAGATACTCGCATGGAACAGGTAGTGCGCGGCGCCGACCACCTCGCCGTCCAGCCTGGCGATGATGCCGCGGATCCGGTCGTCGTCGAGCAGGCGTCGCCAGGTTCGTTCGTAGGCTTCGTCGACGCGTTCGACCTCGAAGTACGCATCCTTGCCGCGGGCCAGGACTTCCCAGCGGGCACGGTCGGATTCGGTCAGGAAGCTGATCTCCACCAACGAATACCTCCGCTCAGGACGGCGTGATCGTCCAGCTCGCCTCGTAGCCGTCCACCCTCAGGTACGCCGGACCTCGAACGTCCCGATCCACCTCGACGTCGCCGATCTCGTTGACCAGCAGGTCGTCCGTCTCGGCGGACTCCACCCACAGGGCGATGTTGCCGCGGGTCTTCGCCGAGAAGTGGACGCGCGTGACTCCCGCCGGGACCCGCAGGACCGCGTCGCCCTTGCCCGATGCCGGCTTGGCGAGCGGCGTTTCCGGGAGGCTCCGGTAGTCCGTGATCGTCGCCGTCCAGGTCGCGTCCGCCAGGACCGTCACCTTCCTCGTCGGGCGGTCCGGTTCCGTGTTCAGCCAGGTTGTGCCCTTGTACGCGCCGATCGCGTTGACCAGGCCGAACTCGCCGCCGTCGGTGCTGATGATCACGTTACCCGCGCACTTCGGGCAGTCGAACGTGAAGAAGCCCAGCTGGTCCGCCGGCCAGGTCACCGCGAACTGGCCTTCGCCCTTGCCCGTGTGCGTCTCCGGCGGCACGTCCCGCGGCGCGGCCGGCGCAGCCGTAGAAGGAGGCAAAGAAGCAGAAGAACCAGCCGCCACGATCACGCCGTACCCGGTACCCGACGCGCACCCCGACGCCAGCACCACGGCCGCGAGCGCGTACACCACTTTCTTCATCCGATCCCCCTCAGTGATCTTTCGGCCCTCTTTGCCCCGGCGTTACCGTCGCCTTGTGTGATCGATCACCCAATCGGGCACAGCAAACCCCTCTAACGCGCGAACGCCGCGCGACCGTCCACAGCAGACCGCCCGCAGCGTGTTGTAATCGCGCGGTCACCGCGTGGAGAGGGTCAGGATGCGCCGTTTGCTCGTCTTCGTGCTTCCGCTGGTCCTCGTCACCGCACTGCTGACCCCCGCGAGCGCCGCCGAACGCCAGCAACTCGTCCCCGGGTACGGCTCCTACGCCCGGCTCGTGCGGCTCGAACACTCCCCCTTCGGACGCGGGCGCGTCATCGCCGCGCTCACCAGTGAAGACGCCGGGGGCAAGTTCACCCCCGTCATGGAGAGCACCGACGAGGGCGCGTCCTTCCACAAGATCGCCGAGATCCACGACCCCGACGGCCGCTACGGCATGTGCTGCGGCACCCTCTACGAACTCCCGCAGCGCGTCGGCCGGCTCCGCGCGGGCACCCTCCTGTGGGCCGCGTCCTACCGGCAGGACGCCGGGGCGCAGCGCCGCGTCGGGATCAAGATCTGGGCCAGCAAGGACGGCGGCCGCTCCTGGGGGTTCCTGGCCGAAGCCGCCCGCTCGCACAACATCGACGGCATCTGGGAGCCGGAGTTCACCGTCGACGCCGGGGGCACGCTCTGGCTGCACTTCGCCGACGAGACGCAGGCGCCGAAGTACGCGCAGGTGCTCAACCGGGTCGCCTCGACCGACGGCGTGAACTGGGGCACCAAGCAGCTCACCCTGGCCATCCCGCCGGACCGCGTCCGTCCCGGCATGCCGATCATCCGGCGGCTGCCCGACGGCCGGTACTACTTCGCCTACGAGATCTGCAACTTCCGCGACCGCTACTGCGACCCGTACTTCAAGATCTCGCCCGACGGTGCCAACTGGGGCAGCCCGACCGACCCCGGCACCCGCGTCAACACCGCGAACGGCAACTACTTCCAGCACGCGCAGACGATCACGCTGTTCCCCGGCGGGCCGAACGGCGTCCGGATCGTCATGGTCGGGCAGATCTACACCGACGCCAAGGGCAAACCGCAGCCGGGCAACGGCCAGGTCCTGCTCGCGAACGACAACTTCGGCAGCGGCAACTGGTACGAGCTGCCCGCGCCGGTGCACATCACCGGCATCTACAACAACTTCTGCCCCAACTACTCCTCGACGCTGCTGCCGGTCGACGACGGCAAGAACGTCCTGGAGATCGCGACCGAGTACAACCTCGGCTGCAAGGCCTACTTCGGCAAGGGCCCGGCCTTCTAGCGCTTCCCCATCCCGGCTCCACAGCCCGCCCCGTAGGGTGGGCGGCGGCGGTGGACCGAGCAGAGGGAGGCAGCGAATGAAGGGCATCGTGCTGGCCGGAGGCAGCGGGACTCGCCTGCACCCGATCACCCAGGCGGTGTCGAAGCAGCTGCTCCCCGTCTACGACAAGCCGATGGTCTACTACCCGATCTCGGTGCTGATGCTGGCCGGGATCCGCGAGATCCTCATCATCTCCACCCCGGCCGACCTGCCGATGTTCCGCAAGCTGCTGGGCAACGGCGACCAGTTCGGCCTCTCCTTCACCTACGCCGAGCAGCCGAGCCCGAACGGGCTGGCCGAGGCGTTCGTGATCGGCGCGGACTTCATCGGCGACGACGACGTCGCGCTGGTGCTCGGCGACAACATCTTCTACGGCCAGGGCTTCTCCAGCCGGCTGCAGGCCGCGGTCCAGGACCTCGACGGCTGCGTCCTGTTCGGTTACCCCGTCAAGGATCCCGAGCGCTACGGCGTCGGCGAGGTCGGCGCGGACGGCAAGCTGGTCTCCATCGAGGAGAAGCCGGCCAAGCCCCGCTCGAACAAGGCGATCACCGGCCTGTACTTCTACGACAACCAGGTCGTCGAGATCGCGCGCGCGCTCAAGCCGTCGCCGCGCGGCGAGCTGGAGATCACCGACGTCAACCTCACCTACGTGCGCCAGGACCGCGCGACGCTCGTCGAGCTCAGCCGCGGCTTCGCCTGGCTGGACACCGGCACGCACGATTCGCTGCTGGAGGCCGGGCAGTTCGTGCAGGTGCTGGAGCACCGGACCGGCGTGCGCATCGCCTGTCTCGAGGAGATCGCGCTGCGGATGGGCTTCATCAACGCCGACGAGTGCTACGCGTTGGGCTCGAAGCTCGCGAAGTCCGGCTACGGCGACTACGTCAAGGCCGTCGCCGTCGCAGCCGGAGCTTCGGCCTAGAACAGCTGGTCGCGCAGCGTCGGCCCGGCGTACTCGGTCCGGAAGACGCCGCGTTCCTGCAGGTGGGGCACGACCTTCTCGACGAATTCGTCGAGCCCGCCCGGGGTCAGGTGCGGGGCGAGGACGAAGCCGTCGGCCGCGTCGGACTGCACGTATTCGTCGATCGCCCCGGCCACGGTCGCGGGCGAGCCGACGAACTGCTGGCGCGCGGTGGCCTCGATCACCAGCTCGCGGATCGACAGCTTCTTCTCCTCCGCGAGGGCCCGCCACTCCGCGGCCAGCGCGGCCGGGTCCTTCTCGTGGCGGACGCGGCCCCAGGTCAGCGGCGCGGCGTCCGGGTCCGGGTCGATGTCGGGCAGCGGCCCGTCGACGTCGTAAGCCGACAGGTCGCGGCTCCACACCTGCTCGAGGAACTGGATCGCGGTGGCCGGGCGGACCTGCTGGTACCGGATCTCCCGCGCGCGCTCCGCGGCCTCGGCGTCGGTGTCGCCGAGGACGAACGCCGCGGCCGGCATGATCAGCAGCTCACCGGGCTCTCGCCCGTAGGCGCTCAACCGCCGCTTGACGTCGTGGAAGAACGCCTGGCCGTCTTCGAGCGTGCCGTGCCGGCTGAAGATGACGTCGGCGGCCTTCGCGGCGAACTCGCGGCCTTCGCCGGAGTCGCCGGCCTGGATGACGACCGGCTGCCCCTGAGGTGTGCGCGGCAGGGTGAACTCACCGTGGATGTCGAACTGTGGTCCACTGTGGACGAACTTGCCGGGGTCGCGCGCGAAGACGCCGTTCTCCTTGTCCCCCAACAGGGTCCCGGGCTGCCAGCTGTCCCACAGCTCGCGCACGGTGGCCAGGAATTCCTCGGCGCGCGCGTACCGGTCCTCGCGCTCGAGGAAGCCGCCGCGCCGGAAGTTCTGACCGGTCCAGGCGTCCGGTGACGTCACGACGTTCCACGCCGCCCGCCCGCCGGAGAGGTGGTCGATGCTCGCGACCTGGCGCGCCACCTCGTAGGGCTCGTTGAACGTCGACGAGAGCGTGCCGGCCAGGCCGAGGTGGGTGGTGACGGCCGACAGCGCGGCCAGCACGGCGGTCGTGTTGGGCCGGCCGACGACGTCGGTGTCGAGGATCTTGCCCGCGTGCTCGCGCAGCCGCAGGCCTTCGGCGAGGAACAGGAAGTCGAGCTTGCCGCGTTCGGCCGTGCGGGCGAGGTGCTCGAACGACGCGAAGTCGATCTGGCTGCCCGACGCCGGGTCGCTCCACACCGTGGTGTTGTTGACGCCGGGGAAGTACGCGGCGAGCTTGATCTGCTTGGTCATCTCAGGCTCCCGGGGTGACGGCGTACTGGTTGACCGCGCGGCCGAGCCCGAGGTGCTCGCGCAACGTCTCGCCGCGGTAGGCGGACCGGAACGCGCTGGCCGCGCGCAGCGCCGGGACGACCTCGCCGGCCAGCAGGTCGAGGTCGTCGGGCAGGACCGCGGGCCGCAGGTGGAAGCCGGCGACGCCGGTCTCGGCGGCCCAGCGCGGCAGCTCGGCGGCCAGCTGCGCGGGCGTGCCGACGAACGAGAGGCCGACGGGCTCGAACGGCGTCAGCGCGTCCAGCTCGCGCCGCCGGTCCCGGGCCGTCTGCGCGGTTTCGGCCAGCACGATCGAGACCGTGGCGAGCACCTTCGCGCCGGGGAACCGCGCGGCCGCGGCGCGGACGGCGTCGAGGTGATCCGCCCTGGTCACGACCAGGTCGGCGGCGACGGCGTGCGGCGAATCGCCGTAGACCGCGGTCACCGGGTGGCCCTGCGGCGGCCGCGGCGTGATCGACGGGCCCTTCACGCTGAAGAAGCCGCCCTCGAAGTCGACGTAGTGCAGCTTGTCCCGGTCGATGAACCGGCCGGTCGCCGCGTCGCGGACGATCGCGTCGTCCTCCCAGCTGTCCCAGAGCCGGGTGACGACGTCGAGCACCTCGGCGTTCTCCGCTTCCGCGGCAGCCTCGGCGGGGGCCGGGCGACGGCCGAAGTGCGCAGCCTCGGCGTCGGTGCGCGAAGGCACGGCGAGCACGCCGGCGCGCCCGCGGCTGGCGTAGTCCAGCGTCGCGACCGACGTCGAGACGTGGAACGGCTCGGTGTGCGTGGTGGTGACCGTCGGCACCAGGCCGATCCGGCTGGTCACGGGCGCGATCGCGGACAGCGTGAGCAGCGCGTCGAGACGCCCGCGGACGACCTCCTCGCCGCCGGACTGCAGCGCCAGCGAGTCATCGAGGGTGACGAAGTCGAGCGAAGCGGCTTCAGCGAGCTTCGCGTACTGCAGGTAGTGGCCCGAGGTGAACAGCGCGGCGGGCTCGGCCGCGGACACGCGCCACGCGGCCGGGTGATGCCCGGCCCCGTCGATGGCGACGCCCAGGTGCAGCTCTGCGGAGACCATGCCTGCGCAACTCCGCGTCCCCGATGTGGATTCCCCGTCCCAGCATGTGGAAGAAACGCATCTTTCCCTACGAAAGTGACGCCTGGGGTCAGAGGCTGCCGGGGGCGCGGCGGGCCATCTCCTCGAGCCGGGCGATGCGGTCGGCGATCGGCGGGTGCGTCGAGAACATCTTGCTCAGGCCTTCGCCCGGGCGGAACGGGTTCGCGATCATCAGGTGCGACTGCGAGACCAGTTGCGGCTCGGCGACCAGCGGCCGCGCCCGCGTGCCCGCCTCCAGCTTGCGCAACGCCGAGGCGAGGCCCAGCGGGTCACCGGTCAGCTCGGCGCCGGACGCGTCCGCTTGGTACTCCCGCGACCGGCTCACGCCCATCCGGATGACGGCCGCCGCGATCGGCCCGATGAAGATCAGCAGCAGGCCGACCAGCGGGTTCCCGTCGCGGTTGTTGCCGCCGAAGAACAGCGCGATGTTCGCGAGCACGCTGATCAGGCTCGCCAGGGCCCCGGCGACGCACGAAATCAGGATGTCGCGGTTGTAGACGTGGGACAGCTCGTGGCCGAGCACGGCCCGCAGCTCGCGCTCGTCGAGCAGGTCGAGGATGCCGGTGGTGCAGCAGACGGCGGCGTGACGCGGGCTGCGTCCGGTGGCGAACGCGTTCGGCGCGGCCGTCGGGCTGAGGTACAGCGCCGGCATCGGCTGGCGGGCGACCGTCGCGAGTTCGCGCACGATCCGGTACATCGCGGGCTGCTCGGCCTCGGACACCGGCTGGGCGTGCATCGCCCGCAACGCCAGCTTGTCGGAGTTGAAGTAGGCGAAGGCGTTCATCCCGAGGGCGATGACCAGGCCGATGACCAGGGCGCCGCGGCCGAAGAGCCCACTGATCGCGACGATGATCGCCGAGAGCAGGCCGAGCAGCAACGCCGTCTTGAGTCCGTTCTGGTGCCCGTGCAAGCGCGCTCGCCTCCGTCCGCTCTTTCCGCTCTTCAGGTGGGTTACCCACTGGAAACAACGCGATCGGGGGACCCGAAGTTCCTTCGCGTGATCATCGTGCGGGTTACGCTCGGGAGGCGAATCGATCACGAGCGGAGGCGCCGATGCGAGGCCGCCAGATACGCCGGAGGACCCTGTTCGCCCTGGTCACAGCGGGTGCCGGGGCCCTGGTCCTGCCGGGGGTCGCGCGCGCGGAGAACGTCCGGTCGATCGACCTGGGCGGCGCCCCGACCGGGATCGCGGTGAACCCGGTCACCGGACTCGGTTACGTCACGGATCCCCAGGCCGGCACCGTTTCCGTGGTGGATCCGCAGAGCGCCACGGTCGGCGCGGTGGTCCACGTCGGCGGGGCGCCCGGTGACATCGCGGTCGACTCGGTCGCCAACCGGATCTACGTCGCCAACCCGCCGGCCGGCACCGTCGTGGTGCTGGACGGCCGCACGCACGACCTGGTCAGCGTGATCGGCGCGGGCGCCGGCGCGGCCACCCTGGCGGTGGACGAGCAGGCCAACCGCGTCTACGCGGCCAGCGGCGGCACCGGCATGCTCGCCGTGCTCGACGGCGTCAGCTGCTCACTGGCGACCCTCGTGCCCGGCCCGAAGCCGAGCCTCGGCGGCATCGCCGTCGACCCCGGCCGCAAGCTGGCCTACTGCGCCAGCACCGACACCGATTCGGTGGAGGTGTTCGACATCGACGCCGGGAAGTTCGTCGCGAGCGTGCACGTCGGCGCGAAGCCGACGGCGGTCGCGGTGCACGCCGCGAGCGGCACGGTGTACGTCGCGAACTCCGGCATCCACCACATGTCCATTGTGGACTCCTCGACGCGCACCGAACGCAAGACCGTGTTGCTGCGCAGTGAATCCTCCGCGCTCGCGGTGCACCAGGGCACGAACACGGTGTACACCAACGGCGGCCAGAACGGGATCGGCCGGATCGACGGCGCCACCGGCACGCTGACCGGCGACCTGTCGCTGGGCGTCAACCCCGGCGACGTCGCCGTCGACCAGCGCACGCACACGGTGTTCGTCACGGATCCCTTGCACGGCAGGGTTTCCCTGATCGGGGATTTCTGAGCAGGCACCTGGGGTAACTCCAGGTATACGGTCGGAGACTATGAAACTCGGACTGCAGATCCCCGACTTCACCTGGCCGAACGGGGCGTCCGCGCTGGGCGCCGACCTGGCCTCCGTCGTCCGCACCGCCGACCAAGCGGGCTTCGACTCCATCGCCGTGATGGACCACTTCTTCCAGATCGGCGGGGTCGGCCCCGTCGAAAACGACATGCTCGAGGCGTACACCACCCTCGGCTTCATCGCGGCGCACACCGAGCGCGCCAAGCTGCTGACCGTCGTCACCGGTGTCCTCTACCGCCACCCGGGCCTGCTGGCCAAGGCGATCACGACGCTGGATGTGCTCTCCGGCGGCCGCGCGATCCTCGGCGTCGGCGCGGGCTGGAACGAGGACGAGTCGAAGGGCCTCGGCTTCCCCTTCCCACCGGTGAAGGAGCGCTTCGAGCTGCTGGAGGAGAACCTCCAGTACATCCTCCAGATGTGGGCCGAGGGCGACGCGCCGTTCAAGAGCGCGCACTTCGACGCTTCGCGGCTCCTGAACGTGCCGCAGGTGCTTTCGAGCCCGCGGCCGCCGATCATGATCGGGGGCGGCGGCGAGAAGAAGACCCTGCGCTTCGTCGCGAAGTACGCCGACCAGTGCAACCTCTTCAACAGCCCGGAGCTGGAGCACAAGCTCGACGTCCTCAAGCAGCACTGCGAGACCGAGGGCCGCGACTACGACTCGATCACCAAGACCGTCTACCACATCCTCGACATCGGCGAAGACGGCGAGAAGACCGACGAGCTGCTGAAGGAACTGGAGCGGCTGAACGGGCTCGGCATCGAGGTCGCCCTCGGCATGGTCCCGCACGTGCACAACCAGGCGGTGCTCGAGAAGTTCGGCACCGACATCATCCCGGCCGCGGAGAACATCGGATGAAACTAGGTCTCCACCTCGCCCAGCAGACGTACCCGAACGGCCCGGCGGCCCTCGGCGCCGACCTCGCCGCGACGGCCCGCGCCGCCGACGAAGCCGGCTTCGGCTACCTGTCGGTGATGGACCACTTCTTCCAGATCTCGCGCTACGGGCCGCCAGAGCACGAGATGCTGGAGGCGTACACCACGCTCGGCTTCCTGGCGGCGCACACGTCGCAGGTGAAGCTGTTGACGCTGGTCAGCGGCGTGATCTACCGCCACCCGGGCCTGCTCGCCAAGGCGATCACGACACTGGACGTGCTCTCCGGCGGCCGCGCGGTACTCGGCCTCGGCGCGGGCTGGAACGAGGAGGAAGCGCGTGGCCTCGGCATGCGCTACCCGTCGACGAAGGAACGCTTCGAGCAGCTGGAGGACGCGCTGCGGTACGTCCACCAGATGTGGTCATCGGATGATTCGGGCTTCACCGGCACCCACGTGACGGCGGAGCGGCTCATGAACGTCCCGCAGGCGCTGTCCCGTCCCCACCCGCCGATCATGATCGGCGGAGGCGGCGAGAAGAAGACGCTGCGCTTCGTCGCGAAGTACGGCGACGCCTGCAACCTGATCGCGGGGCCCGACCTGGAGCACAAGCTGTCGGTGCTCCGGGCGCACTGCGAAGCGGAGGGCCGCGACTACAGCGAGATCACCAAGACGGTGGCCCTGTGGCTGGACACGGGCGCGGACGGCTCGTCGACCGGGGCGCTGCTGGAGGAGCTGGAGCGCCTGGCCGGCCTGGGCATCGACGCGGTCCTCGGCTGGGTCCCGGGCGTGCCGGACCTCGCGGTGATCGAGCGTTTCGCCACGGACGTCATCCCGGTGGCGAACAAGCTCTGAACTGCGGTTTTCGAAGGCCTCCTCGTCTTGGTGAGGAGGCCTTCAGCCGTCTTTGGCGACGCGCCGGGTCAGCGCCGCGACGCCGATCCCGACGACCGCCAGCACGATCCCGGCGACCACCCAGCCGACCAGCGCCAGCACCACGCCGGTCACCGCGAAGAGGACGAACTCCACCAGGAAACGGGCCGGTTCCGGGAGCCGCCGGTTCGCCTTCGGAGCGATGAACAGACCCCAGATCGCGGCCGCCACCACCGGCAGCAAGATCGCGTCGACGATCGCCGGCGCCAAGCCGCCGCCGAGCTGGGTGCCGGCCAGGGCCAGGCCGCCCAAAAGTGCCAGTTCCGTCAGGAACCGGACCGTCAGCACCACACCAGCGACCCCGCTCAGGCGGGGAGTCGGCTCCGAAGTCATCCGCCCAGCGTAGGGCCCAGGTCCACTGTGGACGTTACGGATCCGGACCGGCACTATCCGTGATCTGCGCCACAGGTCACCTGGTCGGCGTGGTGATGTTGCGGTTCCGAATCGGTCCACCGACCCGCCACGCGTCGCTGTAACGACCTTCCGCCGCCGCTCGACGTGTCTAACGCATATCGCGACCGCGAGTCCAAGGAGCCTGGTAGATGACCACATGTCGACTCTGCGGTTCGACAAACACGGCCAGCGTCGTGGACCTCGGCGCGACTCCCCCGTGTGAGCGATTTCTGACCGCCGAACAGCTCGACGAGCCGGAAGCCACTTTCCCGCTGCACCTCATCGTGTGCACCGAGTGCTGGCTGGCGCAGATCCCGCCGTTGATCGACCCGGACGACACCTTCACGGAGTACGCGTACTTCTCCTCCTTCTCGACGTCGTGGGTGGAGCACGCGAAGCGGTTCGTCGACGGCTCGGTGGAGCGGCTGGGCCTGGACGAGAAGTCGTTCGTCGTCGAAGTCGCCAGCAACGACGGTTACCTGCTCAAGCACGTCGTCGGCCACGGGATCCGGTGTCTGGGTGTCGAACCTTCGGTGAACGTCGGGCAGGCCGCGCGGGACGCCGGAGTGCCCACCCTGACCGCCTTCCTCTCCGAGGAAACCGGCCGTCAGGTGCGCGAAGAGCACGGGCCGGCCGACCTGGTCGCCGCGAACAACGTCTACGCGCACATCCCCGACGTCCTCGGCTTCACCAAGGGCCTGCGCGCCCTGGTCGCGGACGACGGCTGGGTCTCCATCGAGGTCCAGCACCTGCTCACGCTGATCGAGAAGAACCAGTACGACACGATCTACCACGAGCACTTCCAGTACTACACGGTCGAATCCGCGCGCCGCGCGCTGGCGACCGGTGGGCTGACCGTGGTCGACGTCGAACTCGTGCCGACGCACGGCGGGTCGATCCGGCTGTGGGCGCGTCCCACCGAGGCTTTCGAGGGGTCCCGGGTGGCGGAGCCCCCGGCCCGGGGGGGCGCCCCGGTTGTCGCAGCGGTCGCGGGCGAGCCCAGCGAGCGGATGACCGACGTGCTGGAGCAGGAGAAAGCCGCCGGGCTGCACGAGCTGTCCGGGTACACCGAGTTCGCCGAGCGCGTCACCCGCGTGCGGCTGGACCTGCTGAAGTTCCTCATCGAGGCGCGCAACGACGGGAAGACCGTCGTCGGCTACGGCGCCCCGGGCAAGGGCAACACCCTGCTGAACCACTGCGGGATCCGGACGGACCTGCTGAGCTACACCGTCGATCGCAACCCGTACAAGCACGGCCGCTTCACTCCGGGCACGCGCATTCCGGTGCTGCCCCCGGAGCGGATCGAAGCCGATCGGCCCGACTACGTGCTCGTCCTCCCGTGGAACCTCCGGGAGGAACTGACCGAACAGCTGTCGTTCGTGGGTGCCTGGGGCGGAAAGCTCGTGTTCCCCATTCCCCGCCTGGAAATCGTCGAGGTGTCGTGAAGTGAAGGTCGTACTCTTCTGCGGTGGTTACGGGATGCGGATGCGCAACGGCGCGGCCGACGACGTCCCGAAGCCGATGGCCATGGTCGGCCCGAGACCGCTCATCTGGCACGTCATGCGGTATTACGCGCACTTCGGGCACACGGAGTTCATCCTGTGCCTCGGCTACGGCGCGGCGCACATCAAGAACTTCTTCCTGAACTACCAGGAAACCATTTCCAACGACTTCATCCTGCGCAACGGCAAGCCGGAGCTGCTGTCGACGGACATCGCCGACTGGACGATCACCTTCGTGCAGACCGGGATCGAGTCGCCGATCGGCGAGCGCCTGCGCCGCGTCCGCGACTACCTCGACGGCGAGGAGATGTTCCTCGCGAACTACGCCGACGTCCTGTCCGACGCGCCGCTGCCCGACATGATCGAACGCTTCGAGAACACCGACGCCGGCGCGTCGATGATGGTCGTGCCGCCGCAGTCGTCGTTCCACTGCGTCGAGATGAACGAGGGCGGCATGGTCGGCGCGATCACCGCCGTCAGCGAGATGCCGCTGTGGGAGAACGGCGGGTACTTCGTGCTGCGCCAGGAGGTCTTCGACCACATCCCGGAGAACGGCGACCTGGTCGCCGACGGCTGCGGCGAGCTGGCCAAGCGCGGCCGGCTGCTGGCCTACCCGTACCGCGGGTTCTGGAAGCCGACCGACACGGTCAAGGAGCGCGCGGCACTCGACGACGCGTACACGCACGGCAAGAAGCCCTGGGCGCTCTGGGAGCAGCCCGCCGCGAGCACCGCGTGATCGGGCTGCGGCCGGGACGGCTCGGCAGTGTCGTCGCCCTCGGCGCGCACTGCGACGACATCGCGATCGGCGCCGGCGGCACCCTGCTGACGATCTGCAATTCGCGGCCCGGCCTGCGGGTCGACGCGCTGGTCCTCTCCGGCGGTGGCACACCCCGCGAGGACGAGGAGCGTGCGGCGCTGGCGGCGTTCTGCCCCGGCGCGCAGGTCGACGTCACGGTGCTGAAGCTCCCCGACGGCCGGTTCCCGGCGCACTGGGAAGAGGCCAAGAACGCGCTGGAGGAGCTGCGGCGGCGGACCGACCCCGACGTCATCCTGGCGCCGCGCACCGACGACGCGCACCAGGACCACCGCGGGCTGGCCAAGCTGGTGCCGACGGCGTTCCGCGACCACCTCGCGCTGGGCTACGAGATCGTCAAGTGGGACGGCGACCTCGGCGCCCCGTCCGTCTACCAGCCCCTCGACGACGACGTCGCCGAGGAGAAGGTGCGGCTGCTGCAGACGCACTACGCGTCGCAGCGGCACCGCGGCTGGTACGACCGGGAGGCCTTCCTCGGCCTGGCCCGGATCCGCGGGATCGAAGCGGCCGCGAAGTACGCCGAAGCGTTTTTCGTCAAGAAACTCACTCTCGACCTGAAGGGCTGAATTCGATGCGGGTGTTGCTGACGGGGCACAAGGGCTACCTGGGCACGGTGATGGCCCCGGTGCTCGCCGCGGCCGGCCACGAGGTCGTCGGCCTCGACTCCGGGCTGTTCGAACAGTGCCTGCTCGGACCCGCGCCGGCCGACCCGGGCGGGTACGTGGTCGACCTGCGCGACGTCACGGCCAAGCACGTGACCGGCGTCGACGCGGTGATCCACCTGGCCGCGCTGTCGAACGACCCGCTGGGTTCGCTCGCGCCCGAGCTGACCTACGACATCAACCACCACGCGTCGGTGAAGCTCGCGAAGCTGGCGAAGGACGCCGGCGTCGGTCGGTACCTCTACGCGTCGACCTGCTCGGTGTACGGCGCGGGCGGCGACAACCTCGTCAACGAGGACGCGCCGCTGAAGCCGGTGACGCCGTACGCCGAGTCGAAGGTGCGCGTCGAGGCCGACGTCCACGAGCTCGCCGACAACGACTTCACCCCGGTCTACATGCGCAACGCGACGGCGTTCGGCTACTCGCCCCGCCTGCGCGGCGACATCGTGCTGAACAACCTCACCGCGCACGCGCACCTGTCCGGCGAGGTGCTGGTGCTCTCCGACGGCACGCCGTGGCGGCCGCTGGTGCACGCCCAGGACATCGCGCGCGCGTTCACCGCCGCGCTGACGGCGCCGAAGGAGGCCGTGCACAACAAGGCCTTCAACATCGGCACCGAGGACAACAACGTCACCGTCGCCGAGATCGCCCAGGAGGTCGTCGAGGCCGTGCCGGGCTCGACGCTGAACATCACCGGCGAGGCCGGCGCCGACCCGCGCTCCTACCGCGTCGACTTCTCGCGCTTCCGCGAGGCCATCCCGGGCTTCGCCTGCGAATGGTCGGTCAAGGACGGCGCCGTCGAGCTGATCGAGGCCTACCGGAAGTTCGGCCTGACCAGGGAGTCGTTCGACAACCTGTTCACCAGGCTCGCCTGGCTGCGCAGCGAGGGCGAAGCGGGCCGCGTCGACGACACCATGCGGCGGCACTAGTGGCGGGCGGCGCGCAGCTGCGGACCGGGGCGGAACTGCACGCCCTGGTCGAGCGGCTGTACCCGATCTGCCGCAGCATCACCGGCGACGGCGTGCGGCAGACCCTGGACATCATCGGCGAGCACATTCCGCTGGAGCGGCACGAGGTCCCGACCGGCACCCAGGTGCTGGACTGGACGATCCCGCAGGAGTGGAACATCCGCGACGCCTACGTCGCCGCGCCTTCCGGTGAGCGGGTAATCGACTTCCGGGAGTCGAACCTGCACGTCGTCGGGTACAGCGTCCCGGTGTCCGAGCGGATGCCGCTGAGCGAGCTGCGGGAGCACCTGCACACGCTGCCGGACCAGCCGTCGTGGGTGCCTTACCGGACCAGCTACTACGCCCCGGCCTGGGGATTCTGCCTCGCGCAGGAGAAGCTGGACGCGCTGCCCGACGGCGAGTACGACGTCGTCATCGACTCGACACTGGCCGACGGCTCGCTCACCTACGGCGAGCACGTCGTCCCGGGCCGCGTCACCGACGAGGTCATCGTCTCCTGCCACGTGTGCCACCCGTCGCTGGCCAACGACAACCTCGCCGGCATCGCCGTCGCGATCTCGCTGGCTCAGCAGCTGGCTCTCACCCAGCCCCATTACACGTACCGGTTCCTGTTCATGCCGGGCACGATCGGCTCGATCACCTGGCTCGCGCGCAACTCCTCGCGGATCGAAAAGATCAAGCACGGGGTGGTGCTGGCGTGCGCGGGTGACCCGGGCCCGCTGACGTACAAGAAGTCCCGCCGCGACGACGCCGAGATCGACCGCGTAGTGCAGCACGTGCTTCGCTCGCGCGAGCACAAGGTCGTCGACTTCTCGCCGTACGGCTACGACGAGCGCCAGTTCTGCTCGCCGGGCTTCAACCTCGGCGTCGGCTCCCTGACGCGGACGCCGTACGCGGGCTATCCCGAGTACCACACCTCCGCCGACAACCCGGGCTTCGTCTCGCCCGCGGCCATGGAGGACACGCTCGGCGCGCTTCGCGACGCTTTCGGCGTCCTGGACCGCAACCGCCGCTACGTCAACCTCAGCCCGTACGGCGAGCCGCAGCTCGGCAAGCGCGGGCTGTACAGCTCGCTCGGCGGCCGCAGTGACGCCAAGGAGGCCCAGATGGCGATGCTCTGGGTGCTCAGCCTCTCCGACGGCGACCACTCGCTCCTCGACATCGCCGAACGGGCCGGGCTGCCGTTCGACATCGTCGACGTCGCGGCCCGTGCCCTGCACGACGCCGGCCTGGTCAAGGAGTGAGCGACGTGGCCAACCATCGCCGGGCCGCCGGTTCGCTGCTCCGGAACGGCGCCGTGCGCGCCATGGCCGGACGGCTGAGCTGGGGCCTCGGCGACCAGGCGGTGTCGAGCCTGACCAACTTCGCCGTCGGCCTGTACGTCGCGCGTTCGCTCGGGACGTTCGCCTTCGGCGTCTTCAGCCTCGCCTGGGTGACCTACGGCGTGGTGCTGAACGTCTCGCGCGGCCTGGCCACCGACCCGCTGATGGTGCGCTTCAGCGCCGTCGCGCAGGATCGCTGGCGCTCCGGCGTCGCGAGCGCGTCCGGCACCGCGATCGGTGTCGGCTGCGTGACCGGCGTGATCAGCCTGGTCGCCGGGCTGGCCGCGGGCGGCCCGCTCGGCAGCGCGTTCGTCGCGCTCGCCGTGGTGCTTCCCGGGCTGCTGCTGCAGGACGCCTGGCGCTTCGCGTTCTTCGCCAAGGGCGAGGGCAAGAAGGCGTTCATCAACGACTGCGTCTGGGGCGTGGCCCTGCTGCCGGCACTGTTCGTCGCCGCCCAGATCCACACCGTGGTCGCGTTCGTGCTGGCCTGGGGCCTCTCCGGCGCGGTCGCGGCCCTGTTCGGCTGGTTCCAGACCGGCATCCTCCCCCACCCCCGCGAAGCGCTGGGGTGGTTCCGGCAGCAACGCGACCTGAGCGTCCGCTACCTCGTCGAGAACGTCAGCAACAGCGGCGCGTCCCAGCTGCGCGCGTACGGCCTCGGCGCGATCGCCGGCATCACGGCGGTCGGCGCGGTCCGCGGCGCCGAGCAGCTCCTCGGCCCGTTCCTGGCCCTGCTCATGGGGCTGTCCCTGGTCACCGTCGCCGAGGGCGCACGGGTGCTCAAGCGGGCGCCACACCGGCTGAAGCACTTCTGCGTGATCCTCGGCGGCGGCCAGGCCGGCGCCGCCCTGTGCTGGGGCCTCGGGCTGCTGTTCCTGGTCCCCGACTCGGCCGGCCGCTGGGTGATGGGCTCGGTGTGGGACTCGTCGTCCCCGCTGATCCTGCCGGTCACCCTCGCCGTGGTCGGCGCGAGCTTCGCGACCGGCGCCGCCGCCGGTCTCCGTGCCCTCGGCGCCGCCCCGCGGAGCCTGCGGTCGCAGCTGATCGCCTCCCTCTTCTACGTCACGTTCGGCATCACCGGAGCCTTCCTGGGTGACGCGGCCGGATCCGCGTGGGGCGTCGCGACCGCGACGCTCACCGGGTCCGTCATCTGGTGGTGGCAGCTGCGGCTCGGGCTTCGCGAGTACGTGCCGCCGGCCCTGGACGACGCCGGGGCCAACGAGACCACGATCGTCTTCGCGCCGATCAAGGAGACGATCAACGAAACCACCGTGGTCTTCGCCCCGATCCAAGAGCCGATCAAGGAATGAGGACTCCATGACCACCGTCCCGCGGCTGAGCCTCGGCCTTCCGGTGTACAACGGCGAGGAGTACCTCGCCGAGTCACTGGACGCGCTGCTCGGCCAGACCTACGAGGACTACGAGCTGATCATCTCGGACAACGCGTCCACCGACGCGACCGACGAGATCTGCCGCCGCTACGCCGAGAAGGACTCGCGGATCCGCTACGTCCGCCAGCCGAAGAACATCGGCGCGACACCGAACCACAACTTCGTGTTCGACGTCTCCCGCACCGAGCTCTTCAAGTGGGTCTCCCACGACGATCTCTACGCCCGCGACCTCCTCAAGCGCTGCATCGAAGCCCTCGACGAGCGCCCGGACGTCATCCTCGCCCACTGCGACCAGGCCATCATCGACGGCGACGGCCGCATCGTCCAGCCGCTCGAGTACACCCTCGACACCGGCTCCCGGCACGCCCCGGACCGTTTCCGCAGCATCCTGTTCGAGCCCGGCGGCGACGACTTCTACGGCGTCATCCGCGCCGACGTCCTGCGCCGCGTCAAGCCGCTCGACAGCTACCACCACGCCGACCGCACGTACTCGGCCGAGATGGCCCTGCACGGCCCCTTCTACCAGGTGCCCGAGCTGCTGTACTTCCGCCGCGACCACCCGGGCCGCGCGGAGCGGGCCAACCCGACCATCCGGAGCCGGTGCGCCAACCTCGACCCGCGGCGCGCGGACCGGCTCCGGAATCCCACCGTCCGCCTGGTCGGCGAGTACATCGTCGGGTTCGCCGACCTGATCCGCCGCTCCCCGATCTCGGGCGCCGACAAGCGCGAGTGCTTCCGGCACCTCGGCAGCTGGCTGACCGACCGCGCGCGCTCCGGCCACGGCGAGCGCGTCGAGGACCGCGCGCCGACCGCCTCCGACGTCGCCACGGTCAACGAGATCGTGGCCGGCCGGGAAGGCAGGCTCGCGTGAGCCGTGCCCCACGCGTCGGCGTGTTCGGCCTGCTCGGCTCGGGCAACCTCGGCAACGACGGTTCCCTCGAAGCCGTGCTCGGCTACCTGCGCGCCGAGTACCCGGACGCGGTGCTGAGCGCCCTCGTGGGCGGTCCGGAGATCGTCCGCGAGCGGTACGGCCTCGACACCACGCCGCTGCACTGGAACCAGTCCGAGTACGAGACGGCGTCCGGCCTCCGGTCGATCGTCCTCAAGGGACTCGGCAAGCTCGTCGACATCGGCCGCACGGCCGCGTGGGTCCGCAAGCAGGACGTCGTGATCGTGCCCGGCATGGGCGTCCTCGAAGCAACGCTTCCGTTGCGCCCCTGGGGTTTTCCGTATTCGCTGTTCCTCCTCTCAGCCACGGGAAAGCTCTTCGGGACGAAGGTCGCGCTGGTCAGCGTCGGCGCCAACGAGATCAGCGCACGGGCCACGCGGACGCTGGTCCGCTGGGTCGGCCGGCTCGCGGCCTACCGCTCCTACCGCGACGACATCTCCCGCGACGCGATGAGCGCCATGGGCGTCGACACCAGCCGCGACCACGTGTACCCGGACCTGGCGTTCTCCCTCCCCACTCCGGACGGCGCCGGCACGCCGGGCACCGTCGGCGTCGGCGTGATGGCCTATTACGGCGGCAACGACGACCGCGCCGAGGCCGACCGGATCTACCGCCACTACGTCGACACGATGAACCGTTTTGTCGCTTGGCTCGTTGACCAGGACAGACCGGTCCGGCTCTTCATCGGCGATCAGATCGACCGGCAGGTCGTCGACGAGATCATCGAGAAGACCGCTTCCCCGCTGGTGACGGCGGCCTCGGCGGAGACCCTGGACGAACTGATGCACGAGATGGCCGCGGTGGACCGCGTGGTGGCGACGCGCTACCACAACGTGCTCTGCGCCCTGAAGGTCGCGAAACCGACCGTGGCGATCGGGTACGCGCCGAAGAACGACGTCCTCATGACGGAGATGGGGCTCGGCGGTTTCACCCAGCGGGCGAAGACCGTCGACTTCGACCGTCTCGTCGAGCAGTTCACCGAACTGGAGAACCGGTCGGCCGAACTGCGCCAGACGCTGCTGGAACGGAACGAGATGAACGCGCAACGGCTCAAGGACCAGTTCGCCGCCCTTTCGGCGGCCCTCTTCGGGGGTGGGCGATGAAGGCCATTCCGGTGCCCGAAATCGAGGGCGTGTACCTGTTCGAACCGACACCCCACGCCGACGAACGCGGCTTCTTCAGCCGCACCTTCGACCGCGAGGTCGTCGCGTCCGTCGGGATCGATCCCGACGGCTTCGCCCAGGACAGCCTTTCCCGGTCCCGCAAGGGAGTCGTGCGCGGGATGCACCTGCGCGGCGGGGCCGGCGAATCGAAGCTCGTGCGCTGTTCGCACGGCGCGATCTTCGACGTCGTGGTGGACCTCCGACCGGATTCCCCGACATTCCGAAATATCAAGACGTTCGAACTTTCGGGTGAGACGCAGGTTTCCGTGTACATCCCCGCGGGGTGCGCGCACGGATTCCAGTCACTCACCGATCCCTCCGACGTTTCGTACCGTATCGATCGGGCGCACAACCCGAACGAAGACATTACGATTTCGTACAAAGACCCTGAATTGGACATTTCCTGGCCACTGTCAGTCACACTGGTGAGTGACCGAGACGAACGTGCGCCGTCTCTCGGAGAGGCGTTGAAACCAACGAGGTGACCCCCATGGGAACGAACTTGCCCCGCTCCACGACGGCGAACGAGCGGCTGCACCGGGTCATTCCGGGTGGTGCGCACACTTACGCCAAGGGCTCGGACCAGTATCCCTTCGAGATGGCCCCGGTCATCTCCCACGGCCGCGGCGGCCACGTCTGGGACGTCGACGGCAACGAGTACATCGAGTACGGCTCCGGACTGAGAGCGGTCAGCCTGGGCCACGCCCACCCCCGCGTCCTCGACGCCGTCCGCGGCGAACTGGACAAGGGCAGCAACTTCATCCGCCCGTCGATCATCGAGGCCGAGGCCGCTGAACGGTTCCTCGAAAACGTGCCGACGGCCGACATGGTGAAGTTCACCAAGAACGGCTCCGACGCCACCACCGCGGCGGTCCGGCTGGCCCGCGCGGCCACCGGGCGCAAGCTCGTCGCGAAGTGCGCCGACCACGCCTTCTTCTCGACCGACGACTGGTTCATCGGCACCACACCGATGAACGCGGGCATCCCGGACGAGACGACCGAGCAGACGGTGTCCTTCCCGTACGGCGACCTGCAGGCCGCGGAGGAGCTGCTGCAGCGCCACGACGGCGAGATCGCGTGCCTGATCCTGGAGCCGGCCGCGGCGGCCGAACCGCCGCCGGGGTACCTGCAGGGCCTGCGGGAACTCGCCACCCGCCACGGCGTCGTGCTGATCTTCGACGAGATGATCACCGGCTTCCGCTGGTCCGCCCACGGCGCGCAGGGCCTCTACGGCGTCACCCCGGACCTCTCGACGTTCGGCAAGGCGCTCGGCAACGGTTTCGCCGTCTCCGCCCTCGCCGGCAAGCGGGACCTGATGGAGATCGGCGGCCTGCGCACCGACCGGGAGCGGGTGTTCCTGCTCTCGACCACCCACGGCGCCGAAACCCACTCCCTCGCCGCCGCGATGGCGGTGATGGACGTCTACCGGGACGAGGACGTCATCGGCCGCATGCACGCCCTCGGCGACCGGCTCGCCGCCGGCGTCCGCGACGTCGCGGCCGGGATCGGCGTCGAGGACCACGTGGTCGTCCGCGGCCGGGCCAGCAACATGGTCTTCGGCACGCTCGACGAAGAAGGCAAGCCGTCGCAGCCGTACCGGACGCTGTTCCTGCGCGAGCTGATCTCCGGCGGGGTGCTCGGCCCGTCCTTCGTGGTCAGCGCCGCGCTCACCGAGGCGGACATCGACAAGACGATCGACGTGGTCGCCCAGGCCTGCACGGTCTACCGCAAGGCTCTCGACGCCAACGACCCCACGCCGTGGATGGGCGGCCGCCCGGTGCAGCCGGTCTTCCGCAAGCGCGCCTGACTCCGCAAGGAACCGCGACCCGCCCGGTGCCCGGTACCGACCGGCCACCGGGCGGTGCCGTTTCCACGGAAACACGCCGGCTCGCCGCCCCGGGGAGCCGGATTCACTCCGTGGGTCCGATGAGGACACTGCAGGGTGACTGTTTTCCCGCCCGATCGTGCGTAGCGTCCTGCCATGGGCAGATCTCGTGCGTTTCTCGTCGGTGCTTGCTCGCTCTTGATCGCCGTGGCTTGCCCGGCGATCGCGGAGGGCGCCGACGGGCCCGGGCCGGTGTGCGATCACCAGCCCGCGGTGTACGAGGAAGCGCCCTCCGGGGCGGTCTCCGTCGATCCGGGCGTCGACGGGGACCTCTCGGCCAAAACGGCGGCGAACCCGCCCGGCACGACCTTCTGGCTCCGGCCCGGCACCCACACCCTCGGCACCGACGAGTTCGGCCAGGTCGCGCCCAAGGACGGTGACGTCTACCTCGGCGCCCCGGGCGCGGTCGTCGACGGCCGCGGCGTCAACCGCGCGGCGTTCACCCAGCAAGCCCGCGACGTCGAGATCCGGGGACTGACGATCCGTGGGTTCGCCGCGCTGCAGGACCAGGGCGTGGTCAACCACGACTCCGGCAACGGCTGGCTCATCGAGAACGCCACCATCGAAGACAACGCCGGCGCCGCACTGATGGCCGGCGCGGGCCAGGTCGTGCGGCACAGCTGCCTGCGGAACAACGGCCAGTACGGGCTCAACGCGTACCAGGCCGGCGACCGCATCACCGGGCTCGTGCTGGAGGGCAACGAGATCACCGGCAACAACACCGGCGACTGGGAGGCCAAGGTCCCGGGCTGCGGCTGCAGCGGCGGCGCCAAGTTCTGGGCCGTGAACGGCGCCGACGTCCGCGGCAACTGGGTCCACGGCAACCACGGCGCCGGCCTGTGGGCCGACACGAACAACAACGACTTCCTCGTCGAGGACAACCTGTTCGAGGGCAACGACGCCGAGGCGCTGTTCTACGAGACGAGCTACAACCTCGTGCTGCGCGGCAACACCTTCCGCGGCAACAGCCTGGTCCAGGGCCGCGCGTTCGCGGCGCGCGGCGACAACTTCCCGGCGGCGACGGTGCACCTGTCGGAGTCGGGCGGCGAATCCCGGGTGCCGGCGCGGACGTCGGCCGTCGACATCAGCGGGAACACGTTCGTCGACAACTGGTCCGGGATCACGCTGTGGGAGAACGCCGACCGCTTCTGCACCAGTCCGGCGAACACCTCTTCGGGCTATTGCACGAAGGTCGCCTCCTCGTCTTCGTGCGGCGCGGGCACGATCGCGAAGCCGCCGGCGTACGACAACTGCCGCTGGAAGACCCAGCACGTGGAGATCCACGGGAACACCTTCCGGTTCGAACCCGGACAGCTCGGCTGCACGAGCCTCTGCGGGCGGATGGCCCTGCTGGCGAACTACGGGACGTTCCCGGAATGGTCGCCCTACAAGGGAACCGCGGTCCAGGAGGCCATCACCTTCCAGCAGGGCAACCGCTGGCACGACAACTCCTACACGGGGCCGTGGACCTTCGTCGTGCATGACACCTCCAGGACGGTCGATCCTGCGGGCTGGCGGGCGGGCCCGTACTCGCAGGACGCGTGTTCTTCGTTCGACGGTGGGTCCGCCGGCTGCTGATCTGGATCCTGGCGACGGGGTCCGACAGTTTTCGGCTCCACTCCTGAAATTGGCCGCGATTTCCGTTGTGACACAAGGGAAAAGTCGCGAACGGAAGTTTCCGGACAGCGCGCGGTTCACCCGTTTCAGGGATGGTTTTCGCACGGGTGTTCGGTACCGTCGGAGACATGGCCACCTCGAGCCCCGTTCCCGAACCCCTCCGCCGCGATGCGATCGACATCGTCGCGTTCGACACGATGGGCGTCCTCTACTCGTGCGCCGACGATGTCGGCGAGCTGCTCGTCCCTTTCCTGCGCGGCAAGGGATGCGTGCTCGACCGGCATGACATCACCCAGCTGCACCTGGAATGCAGCCTCGGCAAGATGTCCTCCGCGGACTTCTGTGCGGCGGCCGGCGTGCCCGGCGCGCCGGACGACGAATACTGCCGCGGCCACCGCCTCACCGAGGGCGTCGTCGCGGTGCTAGCCGAACTCGACACGACGGGCGTGCGGCTCGCCTGTCTCAGCGACGACGTCAGCGAGTGGTCCAAGCTGCTGCGCGAGCGGTTCGGACTCGCCGAATACCTCACCGACTGGTTCGTCAGCGGAGACACTGGCGTGCGCAAACCCGATCCCGAAGCATTCACCGGCCTGTGCCGGCAGCTCGACGTGGTGCCGGATCGCATCCTCCTGATCGACGACCGGGAGGAGAACGTCGCCGCCGCGCGGGCCGCGGGACTGCAGGCCCTGCAGTACGGAACCGCGCGGCTGTCCACGATGGACCGGCTTCGAAGAGAGCTCAGACCGTGGTGAACCGCGAACTCGGCGCACCCCGCAGCCGCCCGGAGGGCAGCCGCCGATTGCAGAGCACCAGCAGAAGATCCTGCGCGGCGCCCGTGAGCGGCGTGCCGGTGCCGTACGACCAGTCGAGGTCGTCGGCGCGCAGGGAGACGTCCGTCAGATCGGTGCCGAAGTACTTCACCTGTTTCGGCTTGAGCCCTTCGAGAATCACTTCGAGACGCTCCAGGGGCACGCGCCTGTCGAGCTTCAAGGCGGTCGTGATGTCCAGGCCGTGGATCACGTCGTGGCTCAGAGCCCCCTCCGCTCCCCCGCCCGGCGGCCGCCAGGGGTGTTCGGCGTTGTCGCGCAGCGAAGCGACGAGCGCCTCGGGCGACAGCTCGGCCGCGTCGCGGCGAGCCATCCGGTCGGCCATGTGGTTGAAGCGGCCGGCGGACTTCAGCATTTCGCGGGCGAACCGGCCGGTCGACAGGCGGAACGGCATCGTCATGTGGGCGACCACCTCCGGCACGCGCCAGCCCGCGCACAACGTCGGCGTCGCCCATCCGGCCGGCGGCAGGCCGTCGAGCACGGCCGCCAGATCACGGCGTTCCGCGGCGATCAGGTCCTGGATCATCGGGGTCTCCTTCGCGAGTCGGTCACCCCACCGACGAACAGAACCGGCCAGGACCGACACGTTCACCGGGCCTGCCGCGCGGGCCTGGACGCATCGAGAGATCGGTGACCGTCCGGACACGCGACGCGCGTTCGTCCCGCCGTTGGCCAGACGTTCGTCAGAGACGATCGGCGACGCGGTCCACCAGCCAGGCCGTCGCGGGGACCACCGCCAGCGCGGCGCAGAAGCCGCCGATCGCGTCCGTCGGGTAGTGCGCGCCCAGCGCCACCTCGGCCCAGCCCATTGCGATGCCGGCGACCACGGCCAGCAGGAGCACGAGCGTCATCCCCGCCGCGCGGGCCAGGTGCAGTCGGTCGGCCAGCAGAAGGCCGATGACCAGCGCGAGCACGGTCGCGAGGGCCGTGTGGCCACTCGGGTAGGACAGGAACTCGCCGTGGATCCGGCGGCCGACGATCGGCTTCAGCACCGTCGTGATCGCGACCGTGGCCAGCACCCCGGTGACGGTCAGCACCGCCACCCGGACCCGGTGGGCCAGGAAGCAGACCAGGGCGACCAGTGCGACCAGGATCGTCGACCCGACCGGTTCACCGCCGAAGTCGAAGATCAGCGCGAAGTACCGCCATGGTGGCCGGACGCCGTCGAGCGACGGCAGCACGGCCGCGTCGATCCCGGCCAGGCCGGAGTCGTGGAAGTGGAGGATGCCGAGCGCGACGAGCACCGCCGTCGCCAGCGCACCCGACATCGCCAGCGGGGCGCGCAACGCGACCGGCAGAGCTTCGGGCGCCGTCCGGACGAGCTCCCTCACCCGTGCGCCTCGATCGCCGCCTGGTACCCGGAGATCAGCCGGTCGAGACCGACCGCCGGGGTGAAGTCCTTCTCGTACCGGACACGGGCGGCGTCCCCCATCTCCAGGTTCCGGTCGCCGGTCACCTCGCGCAGCCGGGCCGCGAGCGAGGCCGCGTCGTTCGGCTGGTGCAGCAGTCCCGTCACGCCGTCCTCGACGAGCTCGGGAAACGCGCCGTGGGCCGCGGCGACCGTCGGCACGCCGGCCGCCATCGCCTCGACGACGACCAGACCGAACGCCTCCAGCCACGTCGACGGCGCCACCACGGCGACGGCGTCGGCGGTCAGGGCACGGCACTCCGCTTTGTTCTGCAAGCCGACGTACGAGACGTCCGGCCGGCCGGACGCCCAGACCGCGACCTCGTCCTGCATCGGGCCGGTGCCGGCGATGACCAGCGGCACACCCAGGGCGCCGCCGAGCTGGTCCCAAGCCCGCATCAGCAGGCCGACACCCTTCTCCTCGGTGACGCGGCCGAGGAACAGCACATGCTTCCCGTCGCCGGTGCGGCGGACGCCGGGGTCGGTGACGAAGTTGTGCTTCACCGCCATCCGCTCGCCGGGCATCCCGGCCGACACCAGGAGGTCCCGTTGCGCCGCCGAAATGCAGAAGAACCGGGAAACGCCCGTCCACCACCGGCGGCGGTTGGCGACCATGCTGGCCGCCATCGGCACCGTCGCGGCGCTGGAGCCGCGGTAGCAGCCGTGCTTCACCGCGGGCAGCGGTGAGCCGCCGACGCACTCGGTGCAGATGTGGCCGTCGCGGTGCAGGGTGCCCGGCGGACAGACCATCGTGTAGTTGTGCAGCGTCGCGACCGCGGGCACACCCGCGTCCGCGCAGGCGGCGACCACCGACGGCGACAGCAGCGGGAACGTGTTGTGGATGTGCACGACGTCCGGGCGCGACGCTCGCAGCCGGGCCGCGAGTTCCTTCCGGACCGCCGGGTTCCACGGGATCATCAGCGGGACGGTCGCCTTGCGGGGCAACGGCATCTGTGCGATGTCGTCGCTGCGGCGCTCGAACAACGACACCTTGTGCCCGCCTTCGGCGAGCAGGGACACCTCGGCATCGACGACGTTGTTCTCCCCGCTCGGCTGCTCGGACCGGTACCGGTTATGGACCACGAGCACCTTCACGCGGCTGCACCTCGCACGCTTGCCCCCTTCGCCGGGATGAATGCTTCTTCGTCGGACTGCGGCACCCCGCGGACCAGCAGCGACGCGGCCAGGGCCAGGTGGAGCAGGTACGGCGACGCGTCGCCGAGGCCGGCCTCGGTGTAGGAGGCCGAAATGCAGTAGGTGATCAGGAAGATCGCGCACGCGCGAGCCAGGGACGGCGGCCGCAGCACCGCCACCACGACCAACGTGAGGAGGAACCCCGCGACCAGCGCGATCCCGACGAACCCCTGCTCGTGGTAGATCGCCAGCCAGCTGTTGTCGATCGGGAGGCCGTCGTAGGACTTGTCCGTCAGGCCGACGCCGAAGATGTATTCCGACGTCGACCGCGGGGCCTCCAGCAGCGCGTCCCACACCTTCGCGCGGCCGGTCAGGCTGGAGAAGTTGTCCGCGCTCTGCCCACGGAGGAACCAGGCCTGCAGCGCACCGGCCAGCACGATGCCGCCGACGCCGCCGACGCCGGCCGTCCAGGCGAACACCTTGCGGGCGCGGGCGCTGGTCAGCGCCATCGACAGGAAAGCCACCAGGAGCCCGGCGATCAGGCCGAGCGTCGCCGTGCGGGTGTGTGTGAGCAGCAGCAACGCCAGCGCCGGCACCACGATGATCAGCGCGCTGCGCCACGTCGTGCGGCGGCCGAACCAGAGGAGGAGCGTCAGCCCGGAGATGACCGCGGCGTACTGGCCGATCTGCGGCGGCGTGAGCGGCCAGATCGCGCCGGACAGCCGGCCGCCGTACTCCTCGGGCATCGCGTTGCCCGGCGAGACGACCAGGCCCACCGCGACCGACGCGAGCACGATCCCGTACGTCCGGATATGGGACCGGACGAACCCGAACCCGCCGTCCCACCAGCGGGTGAGCAACCAGAGCGTGGAGAGGAAGACCGTGAGCCGGAAGCACCGGAACAGCGCGCCCGCGCCTTCCTTCAGGTCGGCGCTGGCCAGGATGCTGGACAGCAGCAGCAACGTCAGCAGCAGCAGGTACGCGCTCGGCCTGATCCGCAGGTGCTTGTTCAGGGCCAGGGCGATCACGAAGGCCGTCATCAGCGAGCCCATCGTGACCAGCTGGCTGACCGACCGCGGCAGCGGGATGACCGTCTTCGCGCCGGTCGAGCCGAGGGTGTTGATGATCAGCAGCGCCCACGCCAGCGCCGCCCACTTCGGCGTCGAGGACGCCGGCTCGACCGTGGCTTCGCCTCGGATCCTCGCCGCCACTCCGGTGTGCGTCGCCATCTCAGCCCCCGCCCTGTGCCGTGAACGTGCTTCCGGAGTCCTGCGAGTACGGCGAGCCCTGCCATTCGCCGATCTCGATGACCCGGTCGGTGGTGTACGGGATGAACGTCCACGGCCCGGCGTAGCTGTTGTCGTGCCAGCGGTTGTCCTGCTTGAACGTGATCGCCTCTTGGACGACGTCGTTCTTGTAGGGCGACCAGTCCGGGTAGGTACCGAAGTTCGACAGCAAGGCCATCCGGCCGCACGAGGCCTGGCAGCCGACCACGGCCGGGTCCAGGACGAACTTGTTGTCGTGGATGTCGACGTGCTGGGTCTTCCAGCGGCAGTCGCTCAGCAGCGGCGCGGTGGTGATCGCCGGGGCCGCGCACGTCTTCACGTTCGGCACCAGGCGGGTGCAGTCGCCGGACGACGTGTTGGCCGGGCTGTTGCAGTACCGGTCGGCGTTCTCCCACAACGTGATCCCGGACCAGTTGTTCTCCAGGAAGTTGCGGGAGATCTCGATCTTCGCGGTCCGTGCCTTGATCCGCGGCTCGCCGCCGGACTCGGAGATGTAGATCGCCGGCGTCGGGAAGTTGTCGCCCTTGTCGGCGTACCGGCGGCCGTCGACCCAGTTGTTCTTCCGGATCGTGTTGTCGCGGATGATCGCGTTGTAGCTGATCTCGTAGATGATCGCGGCGCTGTCGTTGTTCTCGATGAGGTTGCCCTCGATGAGGAAGTCGTTGTTGTTGGTGTCGGCCCACAGCCCGGTGCCGTGGTTGTCGTGCACCCAGTTGCCGCGGACGTCGGCGCCGTTGACGTCCCAGAACTTGACGCCGCCGGTGCAGCCGCAGCCGTCGATCTTCGCTTCCCAGTCGCCCGTGTTGTTGCCGGAGATCTCGTTGCCCTCGACGACCAGCGCGGTGATCGGGGTGCTGCCGGAGAAGGCGTTGATCCCGTACTGGCCGTTGCGGCGCAGGCAGTTGCCGCGCACCTGCTGGCGCGCGCCCGCCATCAGGCCCGCGCCGTCGTTGTCCTGGATCGTCGAGTGCTCGATCAGCCAGCCGTCGCCCGAGTCGTGGTTGACGACGCCTTCGTCGCGCGGTGCGGCGAAGCCCTGCACGGTCAGGTAGGTGAGCTTGACGTTGTTCCCATGCCCGGTGAACGCGTACTGGTTGATCTTCCGGCCGTCGAGGACCGCGCCGGGCGCGCCGATGTAGACGTCGCCGTCCTTCGGGGAGACCTGGTCGTACTTGTCGTCGCCGAGGATGTGCTTGCCCGCCTTGAGCCAGAACGTCGTGCCCGGGCCGGCCGAGCGCGTCTTCACGGCGAGGTCGTTGGGGACGGCCGGGTCGACGATCACCGCACCGGCCGGCGCCGCCGTCGGGCCGGCCGGTTCCTTGTCGCACACGGCCGCGACCGACCCGCTGGGGGCCGAGGTCGCCTGGGCCGGCCCGCCGGTGTCGGGACTGCTGGAGCACGCCGCGAGCGTGAGCAGCACGCCGAGCAGCGGAGCGGCACGGCGGAGTCGGGAGCGGCGGGCTGTCACGGGCGGGTCCTAACTGAAGCGGAGCAGGGTGATCAGGTGTCCGGGAGTGCCGGAGCCGACCAGGGTGGTCGAGGGTTCCTTGCGGCCGAAGCCCGCCGAGTACCAGCCGAGCGGCGGGTCGAGCTCACCCCGGTGGGCCGTCCACGTCAGCTCGGGCGGCAGTTCCAGCTCCGCGGTGTGGACCGGGGCCAGCGTCCGGCCGTCACCCTCCCAGCGCAGGTGGGCGACGTTCCCGTCGAGCGTGGCCGTGACGGCCGGGCCCAGGTGGAACGCCAGCCGCGCCGCCGGGCCGGTGTCGCCGAGCACCTCGTCGACGATCTTCAGGACGGCGCCGTCGAGTTCCACCGTGCGGCGGTGCACCGCCGGTGCGTAGCCGTCGTGGGCCGCCGACCAGCGGGACGGGCCGTGGTCGGGGGTGTGCACCCCGAGCACCTTGGTCACCGCGTGCCGGGTCCAGAGGAACGGGCCGCCGGACACCGACTGGTCCTGGCCGCCCAGTTCGAGGGTGTTGTGGCCGAGCGTGGAGCGGAAGTACGACCGCCACTGCGGTTCGCCGTGGTAGCAGAAGGTGCCCGGGTCGGCGAGGATGTCGATGCCGTCGTGGCGCACCTCCACCGACAACGCGTCGGCGTGGGCGTGCGCAGCGATCGACAGGAAGCCGTGCGGCCCGCCGTCGCAGCGGGCCCAGACCTTGCCCGACCGCAGGATCGTCATGCCCGCGTCCCGCAGGTGAGCGGGGCGACGACCGGGGCGGGCGCCCGTGGCTCGCGGAGTCCGCTGGGCGAGCGCGGCCAGCAGGGGCGTGCGGACGTCGTCACCCGGCACCGGCCACCAGTCGAGGCGGCCGAACAGGACCTCGCCGGTCGCCAGCAGCGACGCCCAGCGGTTGGTCTCGGATCCGTCGACGATCAGGCCGAAGCCGTCGTCGGCGTCGCCCTGCCGCGGCGGGCGGAACCGGTTGTCCACAATGGACGCCAAGGCGTCGGTCATCCGGAGCAGGACGTCCCAGGTGGAGTCCGGCACCGGGGTGCCGGCTGCGTCGGCTTCCAGGGCCGCCGCCAGGCCCAGCTCCAGCACCAGGCCGTGGTACTCGGACGCGAGCTCGGCGTTGAGCCCGGAATCGAAGGTGTTGCGCCCCAGCTGGACGTCCAGCGAGCGGGTCGCCTCGGCCCGCCAGCGCGGCGACTCCGGGAACCAGCCGAACGCGCACGCCGCGGCCAGCAGCCCGGCGTCCTCGGCGATGACGTGGTTGTTCGCCGACGAGCCGTGGCTGCGCAGGGTCGCGAGCCAGTTCTGGTGGTGCCACAGCTGCAGGTGGAAGTCCGGGTTGTCCTCGAACAACGCCGTGACGCCCGCCCAGCCGTCGAGCAGGCGGCGCACCCAGACCCACGACAGCAGCCGGATGCCCAGCTCGATGCCGCTCACCCAATGCGGCCCGCGCAACGGCGGGTTGGCCGCCCACCAGGACCGCAGGTGCGCGGCGGCGCGCTCGGCGTAGGCCTCGGTGCCGGTCAGGGCGTACGCCGCGGCCAGCACGGTGAGGTGCTGGTGGCGCGACGGCTCCCAGATCTGCTTGATGTCGCCGACCTCGTCCTCCGACCGGTACGGCACGTCGAAGGCGTAGACGTCCAGCGGCGCGCGGCGGCCGGTCTTCGGGTCCAAGGCCCAGTCCGGCGACACCATGTCGTCGCGCAGGACGCCGAAGTACTCGGCGCGGCCGGCCATCAGGTGGTCGGCCGTGGCCAGCAGCCGCGTGACGGCCTCACCGGAGACCTTGCCGAGGACGCCGTCCGGCAGCTGGGCGGTGAACCGTGGATGTGACGGCCACGCGGGCGGCTCGGGCAGCGCGGACCGCCACTGCCGCTGGACGACGGCGTGCCGAGCGCGGCCGACGACCTCCGCCGGCCCCATCCGGGACAGCCGGCGGAGGTACCAGCCGGGACCCATCATGCCGGGGCACCCGCCTTCCGCGGCAGCTCGATCCGGACCGGCGCCGAGTTCGCGACGCTGGTCTGCGCGGCGAGCGTGGCCAGCGTGGTGGCGGCCAGCGAGGCGATCGAGATCGGCATCGGGCCACCCGTGCGGACGGCCTCGAGGAACGCGTCGACCTCGGCGGCCTGGCCCTTGTCGCGGCCCTTCGGGATCCGCGAGCTCGCCCACTTCTTGCGGGAGAACACCGACGCGCGGACGAAGTCGTCGAACTTCAGGACCTTGCCGTCGGCGGTGACGTCGAGCGTCTCCTTCGGGAAGCCGGACGAGCCGCTTTCGGCGTAGGTGATGACCGCGGTGGAACCGTCCCCGTAGCCGAGGGTGACCTGCAGGTCCGTGCCGCCGGTCGCGTAGACCGACGTCGGGTCGGCGTCGAGCAGCCAGCTCACCGTGTCGATGAAGTGCCCGCCTTCACCGGCGAAGCGCGAGCCCTCGGTGGCGGTCTGGTTGTACCAGCTGCCGTGGTCGAGGCGGCCGGCGTTGACCAGGTAGCGGACCGTCGCCGGGCCGACGCGCGGGCCGAACTGGCCGCGGGCCTCGTGCAGCAGCGGCGCGAACCGGCGGTTGAAGCCGACCTGCAGCCGGTCGTTGCCGGACTCCTCGATCGCGTCGAGGACCTTCTGCAGCTCGGTTTCCGAGAGCGCCAAGGGCTTTTCGACGAACACCGTCTTGCCGGCGAGCAGTGCCTGGCGGGTCAGCTCGGCGTGCGAACTGTGGCGGGTGACGACGAAGACGGCGTCGATCGAGTCGTCACCGAGCACGTTGTCGATGTCGGTGGATGCCTCGGCGAAGCCGAACTTGCGCCGCGCGTTGGCACCGGACAGCGCCGACGTCGTCGCGACGTGCGTGAGCTGGACGTCGTCGCGCTCGGCGAGGTGCGGCAGCAGCATCGACGAGGCGTAGTTGCCGGCCCCGATGAAACCGAGGCGCACCGGCTGCCCGGCGGGCTTCGGCGCGGCCTTGTGCTCGATCAGCCCGACGCGCGCGGACGTCACGACCGGCTCGGTCTTGGCGACCGCGTCCGGGTAGCGGAACAGCACCGCGACGGCCTTCAGCTCACCGTCGTTGAGCGACTTGTACGTCTCGACGGCCTCGGAGAAGTCCGAGACGTGCGTGATCAGCGGCTCGACGTCGAGGCGATCGCGGTCGATCAGGTCGATGACGCACTCAAGGTTGCGGCGCTCGGTCCAGCGGACCTGGCCTATCGGGTAGTCCCGGCCTTCGAGCTCGTACGACGGGTCGTAGCGGCCGGGGCCGTACGAGCGGGAGAACCGGACGTCCAGTTCCTTCTCGTAGTAGGCGTTCCACGGCAGGTCGAGCTTGCACTTGCCGATGTCGATCACACGGCCGCGGTCGCGCGACAGCTTCGCGGCCAGCTCCACCGGGTCGTTCGTGTTGCCGCCCGCGGCGAGGTACGTCTGGTCGACGCCCGCGCCGTGCGTCAGCTCGTCGACGGCGGTGTCCACCACGCCGGAACCCGGGTGGCTGCACACCAGCGCACCGAGGCTCTCGGCGAGCTTGCAGCGCTCCGGGTCGGGGTCGACGCCGAAGACGCGCACGCCGGACGACACCAGCAGCTGCACCACCAGCTGGCCGATCAGGCCGAGGCCGATGACCAGGGCGACGTCGCCGATCTGCGGTTCGCCGCGGCGGACGCCCTGCATCGCGATCGAACCGACCGTGCCGAACGCCGCGTGCCGCGGGTCGACCCCGGCCGGGACGCGCGAGTAGAGGTTCTTCGGCACCCAGTTCAGCTCGGCGTGCAGCGCGTGCTCGTTGCCCGCGCAGGCCACCAGGTCGCCGACGGCGACGTCGGTGATGCCGTCGCCGACCTGCTCGACGATGCCGCACAACGAGTATCCGAGGGGCGTGTATGAGTCCAGTTTGGACGTCACCTTGCGGTACGTCGCCGAGAGACCGTTGGTCGCCACGCTCTGGACGACCTTCGCGACCTGGTCCGGCCGGGCTCTCGCCTTGCCCACCAGGGACAGGCTCGCCTCCGACACCTTCATCATCTCGGTGCCGGTCGAGATCAGGGAGTACACCGTGCGGACGAGCACGCCGCCGGCCTTGCAGGCGGGCTCGGGCACTTCCAGCAGTGCCAGTTCACCGCTCTTGTAGTTCTGGACGACCTGCTTCACTTCGCTCCCGCTCCCGACATCGCGTTCCGGTACCAGTACTCAAGGGTCAAGATGTGCCAAAGGTGCTTGCTGCGGTCCTGCTGACCGGCGGCGTCTTCGGCGACCATGCGCTGCAGTGCTTCGCGCTGCAGGAAGCCGGATTCGACGAGCACGCCCTCGTTGACGACTTCACGCACCAGCGGCGCCAGATCGCGGCTCATCCAGGCCCGCAGCGGCGCGCTGAACAGGCCCTTGGGCCGGTGCACGATCTCGCTGGGCAGGATGTTGAGCGCCGCGTTCTTGAGCGCCACCTTGCCGGCGCGGCCGACGATCTTCTTGTTGCCCGGGACCTTGAACGCCGCGCGCACGACCTCGACGTCGACGAACGGCGTCCGCACCTCGGTGGACGCCGCCATCGTCGAGCGGTCGGTGTAGGTCAGGTTCAGGCCGGGGAGGAACAACCGCGAGTCGGCCAGGCACATGCGGTTGACGAAGTCGTCGAGCGCCTGGTCGTTGTAGGTGTCCGCGTGCTCGGTGAGGACGTCGTCGACCGTCGGCGCGAGGTCCGGGTTGAGCAGCGACAGCAGCTCGGCCTGGTCGTACATCGTGTAGCTGCGCCGGAACGCCGTCTCCTCGGGCAGGCCCGCGAACGACAGGAACCGCTTCGCGAACCGCACCGATCGGTAGCCACGCTTGGCCGAGGCCACCGGGAGACGGTCCACCAAGGACTCCACCGGACGCCGGACCGCGCCCGGAACCTTGTGGTACCGCAACGCGATCAGGTTCGCGAGGTGCTTGCGGTAGCCGGCGAACAGCTCGTCGGCGCCCATGCCGGACAGCATCACCTTGACGCCGGCGTCGCGCGCGGCCGAGCAGATCAGGAACGAGTTGATCGCCGCCGGGTCCCCGATCGGCTCGTCGAGGTGATAGGTCATCTTCGGCAGCAGGTCGAGCACCTGCGGCGCGATCTCGATCTCGTGCAGGTCGACACCGAACTGCTGCGCCACGATCCGGGCGTACTTGAGGTCGTCCGGCATGGCCTCGAACTTGGCGTCCTCGGCGCGGAACCCGATGGTGTAGGCCGAGATCCCCGGCTGCGACCGCGCGGCCAGGGCCGTCAGGTAGCTGGAGTCGAGGCCGCCGGAGAGGAACGTCGCGACCGGGACGTCGGAGATCAGGTGCTTGGCCGTCGACTCGGAGATCACCTCGTGCAGGTCGACCTCGCCCTCGAAGGCCGCACCCTCCTCGGCGACCTCCCGCAGCGACCAGTAGCGGCCGCGGTCGATCCGGCCGTCGGGGCGGCAGCGCAGCCACGTGCCCGGTTGCAGTTTCTCCGCGCCCTGGTAGGCGCAGCGGCTGTCCGGCACCCAGTAGTAGAGAAGCGACGCGACCAGCGCGGCGTTGTCGATCTCCAGCGACCCGCCCAGCTCGCCGGCCAGCGCCTTCAGCTCCGATGCGAAGGCGACGCCGCCGCCCCGGTGCACGAAGAACAGCGGCTTGATGCCCAGCTGGTCGCGGGCCAGGAACAGCTCGCCGGTGCCCTCTTCGAACATCGCGAAGGCGAACATCCCGCGCAGCTTCGGCAGGCAGTCGGTGCCCCAGCGCCGCCACGCCTGCAGCAGCACCTCGGTGTCGGACGTGCCGCGGAAGCGCACGCCGGCGGCCACCAGCTCGGCCCGCAGCTCGGGTGCGTTGTACAGCTCGCCGTTGTAGCTCAGCGCGAGGCCGTCGAGGACCATCGGCTGGGCGCCGGTCTCGGTCAGGTCGACGATCGAGAGCCGCCGGTGTCCCAAGTGGACTTCACCGGAACCGACGGCGTGGTCGTAGCGACCGGAGCCGTCCGGCCCGCGGTGGGCCAGCGTCTTCGTCAGCCGGTCGGTCAGCGGTCCGCCGTCCGGCCAGAGGTAAGTGCCTGCGATGCCGCACATCTCGAGTGGGTTCCCCTTCGTCGCGGCGCGGGGTCAGGAGACCTCCGCACTCTTTTCGGGGGTCTGGGTGGCGAAGCCCCCGGCTCGGGGCGAAGCCCCGGATGTCACAGCACTCTTTTCGGGGGTCTGGGTGGCGAAGCCCCCGGCTCGGGGCGAAGTCCCCGATGTCACAGTGCTCTTTTCGGACTCGAGCTCGGCGTTCAGTTCGCCTTGGTGCGTCGGCTCGCCGTGGTCCCGCTTGAACGGCGTCGGCCGCTTCGGCTTGACCGGGGCGAACTTCTTCGTCGGCGCGTCCGCGTGCGGGACGCTGACGCTGCCGGGTTCCGGGAGCTTCGGATCCTGAGGCTTGGGCGGCGCCGGCTTGGACTGCAGTGGCTTGGACTGCAGTGGCTTGGCCTGCAGCGGCCTGGCGACCGACGGGACCATCGGCCGGACCGGCGCGAACATGCGCTTCGGCGGATCCACCAGTGCGACGCGCTCGGCGACCCGGGCGGCCAGCTCGTCGATCCGGTCTTCGCGTTCGACGTCGACGCGCGGCGCCGCGGGCGTCAGCCCGGCGCGGCCGCGCAACGCGGTGTGCAGGCCGTCCCACAGCGTCCCGTCCGACTTGTCGCGCGGGTCCGGGTCGACCAGCACCACCCCGAGGATCGGGATCTCCTGGTCGGCCAGCTGCCGCGCGACCGTGTGCAGCCACAGCGTGTTCGCGTGCCCGGCCTTGACGATCAGCACGGTCTCCCCGCCGAGGTGCTCCAGGTCGGTCCACGCGGTGCCCGGCGAAACCGTGCCGACGCCGACGCGGCGTTCGCCCGGTTCGGGATCGGGGTCACCGGCGCCGAGGACGACGACGTCGCTCTTGAGCTCGGTCGCCAGCCTGCGGACGTCTTCGCCCGGCAGGTCGTCGACGACACTCGCGCGGCCGTCTTCGCCGAGCTGCTCCGCGACGTCGAGGGCGAGTGCGGCCGTGATGCTCGGCGCGCCGAGTTCCAGCAACGACACCTCGGTGATGTCCTTCTGGATCGCACGGACCAGCGTCGTGGCGACGCGGTGGCGTTCGGAGACCGCCCGGGAGCGGCGCCAGAACCGGGCCGGGCCACGGCGCTTCGACGGCAGCTGGGCGATCACGGACGCGCCGAGGTGCGTCGAGATCTCGCGGCGCAGCACCGGCCGGTCGCGCGAGACCGCGCCGACGGCGGCGAACGCGATCCCGAGGGCCAGGCCCAACGCGAAACCGATGCCGGCGTTGGTCGCCGTCGTCTTGAGGAACGCCTTCGGCAGCGCGCGGGGCGCGTCCACGATCTGGGTGCCCGCCGCAACCTGCGGGCTGCCGATGCCGGCCTGCTGGGCGCGGGAGTCGAAGTCCGAGACCTGCGACGCGAGCGCGGCGCGGCGGCCGTAGAGGCCTTCGAGGGTGCTGGCGTTCGCGTTGCGGCCCTTGCCGGTCTCGTCGGCGATCTGCGCGTCGACCTTGGTCAGCTCGTCCTGGGCGTTCTTTCGCTGGTCGAGGATGGCCTTCGACTGCGCGGCCGCGGCGGCCTGGCTGCGCTCGACGTGGTCGGCGATGAACGTGTCGGCCAGCGCCTTCGCCTGCGCGACGGCCTCTCCGTCGCTCTTGGCCTTCACGGTGATCTGCATGACGTTGTTCGTCACGGGCAGGCCCGCGTAGTTCTTCATGAACTCTTCGGGCGATTCGGTGCTGTTGAGCTTCTTCAGCGCGCCTTCGGCGATCTGGGTCGTCGACAGCACCGCGACGTCGGTGCGCATCAGCGTGCCGCTGTCGGTCGGCGAGTCGTCCTGGTGGACCACGATCACCTTGGCGACCGCGGTCGGCGGGGCCGGCAGCAGGATCGCGACCAGAGCGCCCGCGATCAGCCCGAGCAGCGCCGTGGCCAGCCAGAGCCGCTTGCGGCGGCGAATGGTGACGAACAGCCGCTGGAGATCGACGAGCGGAGCGGCCGGGGTTTCGGAAGCAGTTGTCACGCCGAACCTGCCAGGGCTTTCTCGGGGGCTTTCGCCGCGGGTTCGGCGGCCGGCTCGCGCGGCCGGACGGGATGGGTGAGCACCGCGCCGAGGATCTCGCGCCCGGCTTCCGAGCAGGCCTCGGCGAGCGAGACGAGTTCCCACGCGGTGCGGCTGGCGGTGCTGAGCACGATCAGCACTCCGGAGCTCGCCCCGGCGTCCGGGACGGTCGGGCGGCCCGGGGTGACCTCCTGGATACGCAGCGGCAGCGACATCTCGTCGGCCAGCGCGGCCAGCTGCGTCGCGGCCAGCCGGGCCGTCTCGTCGTCGTCGGCCACCAGCAGCAGGATGTCGGCGGGGCCGGTGGCCAGCCGGGCGAGCACGCGGCGGTACCGGATGTCGCGGTTGACGTCGTCGGCCGAGGTCGCCACCGGCGGCAGCACCCACGGCCGGTCGCCGCCGAGCAGGCGCCGCACCTTGCCGTACACGCCGCTCGCCGGGAGACGGTCGCCCTCCGGCGTCGGTACGTCGACGCCGGCGAGGATCGGCGACCCGAGCGCGGACGCGATCTCCGGCTCGCCCCGCAGACGCCGGTCGGCGCGGGCGGTGAAGAGGTGACCGAAGACACCGACGAGGAAGAACAGCACCGCGCCACCGGCGGCCAGCTGCGTCATCGTCGGGGCGGCCGGGCCGGCCGGGCGCTCGGAGGGACCCAGCACCACGGTGTTGCCGACGCCGGTCGCGAGGTCGGCCTGGTTCAGGTCGTTGATCGCCTGCTCCAGCGACGTCCGCAGGCCTTCGAGCTGGGTGCGGACCTGGACGCTTTCGACGGTCAGGTCCCCGCCGACGGTCTTGGCGAGGTCGCTGATCTTCTGCGTGGTCAGCTGGACCTGCTGGCGCAGCGTCTCGCGCTGCTCCTGGGCCAGCTGCACCGAGGCGTCCGCCGAGTTGCTCGCGAGCTGCCCGGAGTACTTGACGAACTGCTGCGCGACCTGGTCGGCGAGCTGCTGGGCGTGCTCGGCGGTGTCGGCCGAGACGGTGATCGTCACGACGTTGCCGTTCGCCACCGACGCCGTGACCTGCTTCTTCAGGTCGGCGCCGGTCGGGTGCCACTGCAGCTGCGCGGCGGCGCGGTCGAGGACGACCGAGCTGGTCGCGACCTCGGCCTGGGTCAGCAGCTCGTCCGCTTGGCGCGGTCCTTGCAGCAGGACGCTGGACGAGGTCTGGTAGCCGGGCGAGAAGAGGACCGAGGCGCCGGCGCCCACCGCCGCCCCGAGGACGGCGAGGGCGACCAGCAGCCGCCAGCGCCGGCGGAGAACCTGCCCGATCAGGCTCAGGCGCACCGTGTCGTCAGTCACCGGCGGGATCTCCATTCCTGGGGCAGTACGCCGAACGGCTTCAGTGGATCGGCCGGTTACCCGATCCGTCGTCCGGCCGGGACCATTGGTTACACGTCCGGTGACTTCTTGACCGAACGGCGATCAGGAACCGAGTGCGTGCTCGTACGCGGCGAGGAGGGCCTTCGCCGAGTTCTCCCAGGACAGCGGGCCCGCGACCCGGGCCTGGCCGAGCTTACCCATCCTGACCCGCTCCTCGGGGTCGTCGAGCAGCCGCGAAACCAGGACCGCGAACTCCGCTTCGTCGTTCGCCGGGGCGTACACCGCGGCGTCGCCGGCCGATACGCGCGCTTCGCGGAGTTCGAACGAGACGATCGGCTTGCTCATCGCCATGTACTCCATGACCTTGTTCATCGTGGAGACGTCGTTGAGCGGGTTGAGCGGGTCCGGCGACAGGCAGACGTCGGCGGTCGAGAGGTACCGGACCAGGTCCTCGTCCGAGATCCGGCCGGTGAACTCGACCTGGTTGGCCAGCCCGAGCTTCGCCGAGAGGGCGACCATGTCGTCGAAGGCGTCGCCGGAGCCGACGAACACCGCGTGCCAGTCGCTGCGGCCGACGTCGTCACGCAGCTTCGCGAGCGCGCGCAGGGCGTAGTCGACGCCGTCCTGCGGCCCCATCACACCGAGGTAGGCCAGCAGGTACGGCTTGCCCTGCTTGAGCTCGGGCTCGACGGGGACCTCGTGGAACCGCTCGACGACCGGGGCGCTGCGCACCACGTAGACGTCTTCGGGCCGCTTGCCGCCGCGGATCCGGGCGACCTGCTTGTAGCTCTCGTTCGTCGAGATGACGACGTCGGCGGCGCGGTAGGTGGCGCGCTCCAGCGCGCAGACCCCGCGGTAGAGGAGGTCTTGCCCGCGGTCGAAGCGCGACAGGTACAGCTCGGGGCACAGGTCGTGCTGGTCGAAGATGAACTTCGCGCCCTGCCGCTTGAGCACCTTCGCGACCAGGTACAGCAGGTCCGGCGGGTTGCAGGCGTGCACGACGTCGACCGGCCCGATCTTGCGGGCCAGCCGCAGCGTGTGCCACAGCGCGCTGCCGTACTCCTGCAGGTACCCCGCCGGGCCGCCGGTCGCGGCCTTCAGCGGATAGCGGTGGATGTGGACGCCGTCGATGACAGCTTCGGCTTCGGTGTCGCGCTTGGTGCCCTGCGGGCAGATCACGTGCACCTCCCAGCCGGCGTCGCGCAGGGTCGTGGACTCCTGCCAGACGCGCCGGTCGAAGGGCACCGAAAGGTTTTCGACGAGGATGAGCGCTTTACCAGGCAAGGCCGGCATATCCCTCTTCAAGGCGACGCTTCTCGGCGTCGGGCAGGCGGACGAGGTCGATCAACACCCGGTCGCCGCCGTGCGGCAGGGCCGCCAGCACGTCCGGGTCCTTGCAGCCGACGATCACGACGTCGGCGTGGTCCATGACTTCTTCGACGGACCCGGCGAGCAGCTGGCCGAGGTGCGGCAGCCGGCCCTCGATGTACTCGCGGTTGGCGCCCATCAGCCGCGAGAGGCTGACGTTCGCGTCGTAGATCTTCAGGTCGTAGCCCTTGCCGAGCAGCTTCTCGGCCAGTTCGACCAGCGGCGACTCGCGCAGGTCGTCGGTGCCGGGCTTGAACGACAGCCCGTACAGCCCGACCTTGCGCTTGCCGGTGCGCGCGACCAGGTCGAACGCCCGCTGCAGGTGCTCTTCGTTGGAGCTGAGCACGTGCGACAGGATCGGCACCTTCACGTCGGCGCGGTGCGCGGCGTAGACCAGCCCGCGCAGGTCCTTCGGCAGGCACGAGCCGCCGAACGCGAAACCGGGCTTCAGGTAGGCCGGGCTGATGTTGAGCTTGGTGTCGGCGAGGAAAACGTCGATCACCTGGTGCGAGTCGAGGCCGAGCGCGCGGCAGATCGAGCCGAGCTCGTTCGCGAACCCGATCTTGAGACCGTGGAACGAGTTGTCGGCGTACTTCGTCATCTCCGCGACCGGGATCGCCACGCGGAAGACCGGCCCGGGCAGCCCCTCGTAGAGCGCCGCGACGGCGTCACCGCTGAGGGCGTCGAACTCGCCGATCACCGTCTTCGGCGGGTCGAAGAAGTCGCGGACACTGGTGCCCTCGCGCAGGAACTCGGGGTTCACCGCGACGCCGAAGTCGACGCCGGCCGTGCGGCCCGAGGCCTTCTCCAGGATCGGGACCAGCAGGTCCAGGCAGGTGCCGGGCAGCATCGTGCTGCGGAAGACGACCGTGTGCCGCTCGGTCTTCTTCGCGAGCGCTTCGCCGATCTCCTCGGCGACGCGCTCGAGGTAGACCGTCGAAAGGCTGCCGTTCGGCGCCGACGGCGTACCCACGCAGACCAGCGAAATCTCGCTGTCGGCGACGGCTTCCGCGACGTCGGTCGTGGCTCTCAGCGCCCCGCTCGCCACGACTTCGGCGGTCAGCTCGCCGATCCGCTCCTCGACCACCGGGGCGTTGCCCGCGGTGATGAGGTCGATCTTGACCGGGTTGACGTCCACGCCGACCACCCGGTGCCCCTGCCCCGCCAAGCACGCTGCGGAGACACACCCGACATAACCGAGCCCGAAGACACTGATCTTCACGCCAAAACCTCCGCTTTTCCCACGCGACCCATGAGTTGGTCGGCGAGCCCCCCTGGATCGTTACCGCGAGGGCGGCGAACGGGGGAAAGCGTGAGACGGCCGTGAGGCGCAACAGTTTTCCGGTAAGAATCGCGTCTCGATTCGCCCGGGAATTGCATCTTGCAGGTGAGCGGGCAACGCGTTCGGCGCGGTTCCGGTCAGCGTTCCCCGAGAAGCCGTTTCCGTTCCGGGGTGTATGTCCACCACGGCCGGGGCGGCGCGCCATCCGCTTGGTCGACCGCCGACATGAAGGTGTCGAGCACGCAGGGGTCGTGCCGGCGGCCGTCGGCGGCGCAGAGGCGTTCGTACAGTTCAACCGGGTCGCGCCCGGCGAGCTGGGCGGGTTCGGTGATGCCGAGCCGGGTGAGGTCGCGGACCATCGCCGGGCCGATGTTGGCCAGCTTCAGCAGTTCGCTCATGGGCCCAGCACAGCAGCCGGGGCCGACCCGTGTCTTGTACGGATCGGCCCCGGCTGCCGTGCCGTGGGTGCCGCGTGTCAGTTGTTGTTCACGAAAGTCGTGGCGAGGCTTTCGCCCTTGCTGATCGCATTGGCGTGGTTCTCGATCGGGGAGACGGTCGAGTTCTTGAAGCAGATGTACGTCACACCGGAGTCGGTGCCGCCGTTGGACGGGTCCGGGTTGATGCCGAGGTCCTTCGCCGTCGCGTAGGAGGCTTCGCCGATGATCTGGGTCGGGCCGGTGTCGCCGATGACCGCGTACTCGATCTTGCCGTTGTAGATCACCGCGCAGGAGCCGCCGCCCTTCAGCTGCGACGAGGTGTACTTCCAGATGCTGCTCGAGCTCGGCACGACGATGTAGGGCAGCTTCGCCGCGCTGAGCGGCTTGCCGTCGGACTGGTGGAACGCCGTGTCGTCCTGGTAGCAGCAGTCGGTGTCTTCGTTGCACTGCGTCGTGCGCTGGCCGTCGCAGTCGATGTCCATGTCGGCCTTCCAGAAGACCGCGCCGTTGGCGTCGCAGACGGCGACCGTCTTGGCCGAGACGTCCTCGTCCGTCTTGTACTTGCCGTTGGAGATCTGGGTGCAGCTGTTGGTCTTGGCCAGCAGTTGCGCCGCGGTCGGCCCGGCTTCGACGGAAGCCGGCGCCGCGGCGGTCCGCGCCGGGATCGCCTGGGCCGGAGCCGGGGCGGCCGACGCGAGAGCCGAGGGCATCACGGCCGCGGCCAGCGCCATGGTCGCGAGCAGGATCAGTTTCCGCATTCCTGGTGCTCCCTTTAGTTAGGAAACTTTCCTTACGGCGGCGAGGCACACAGGATGCACCCCGGACTGTGACGGGTTCAAGACCCAGAGGTACGAGAATTTCCCAGCATCCGGCGAGGCTTGACGAAAACCCTGCTCACCGGACGCGGGCGCGGAGAACCGGTTCGGTGCCGTGTTCCGGCCACCGGGAAGACGGTCTGACGGTTATACGGACTAACCGTCAGACCGTCGAAACAGCCGTCGCACCCAACGCCCCCGGCGCCGGCCGCCGGCCAGGACGCCGTCCAGCCAGTCCTGGTCGAGGTCGTGGCTCAGTTCCGTCCGCGGCTGCAGCCATCCGTCGCGGCTGGTCTCGCCGCCGTCGCTCGTGTACACCCGCGTCGCGCCTGCCTGCCGTAGCCGGGCCAGCACCCGCCGGTCGTATGCGCCGAAGGGCAGCGAGTACCGCTGGACCGGCCGGCCGCACAGGTCGCCGAGCAGCTTCGGGGCGTCCGTCAGCTCGCGACGCGCGTGGCGGTCGTCGAGACGACGCCAGTCGCGGGGTTCCCAGCCGTGCGAGCCGATCTCCATGCCGGCGCGGGCGAGGTCGCGCAGCGCGTCGCGGTCGAGGTAGCCGCGCTGTCCGAGCCGGCCGGCGAGGGGGAAGAACTCCGCCGTCAGCCCGCGTTCGACGAGGCGGGGCAGCGCGATCTCGACGTCGGACTCGTTGCCGTCGTCGAAGGTCAGGTGGACGTCCGCGCGTTCTTCGATCGCGTCGAGGATGCGATCGAACTGTTCGACAGTCACCCAGCGTTCGTTCTCCCCCGGCTCGAGCTGACGAGCCGGCCGGCCGATCCCGTGCATGGCGAAGTTCACCGCCACCGCTTCCACCTCCTGCCACCGCGAGTAGTCGAGTTGTTACCCCGATTAATCGCGGAAGCAAACGGGTGAGTTACAGGCTTTTTCCGGCAATCAGCCTTTCCGGATTTCCAGCGTGCAGCACTTCGGCCCGCCGCCGGCTTTTCGCAGCTCAGAGATGTCGACGTAGACCGGCTCGTACCCACGCTCGGCGAGGAGTTCACCCAGTCGAGTGGCCTCGACGGGGAGGACAACGTTCCGGCCGTCGGACACCCCGTTCAACCCGAAGCACTCGGCGTCGGCGGCGGTCGCGAGCACCGCGTCCGGGAACAGCCGCTCGAGCACGCGGCGTGATCCCGCGGAGAACGCCGCCGGGTAGTAGACGATCTGCGCGCGCGTCGTGTCGGTCGCCTCGGAGAGCACGAACAGCGCCGTGTCGAGGTGGTAGTAGCGCGGGTCGACCAGGTTCAGCGAGACGACCGGGACGCCGAGGACCTCCTGCGCCTCGGCGTGCGCGGCCGGGTCCGTGCGGAAGCCGGTGCCGGCCAGCAGCAGGCTGCCGGTCCAGGCGAAGTCGCCCTCGGCCTCGTTGATCTTCTCCGGCATGGTGATGTCGCGGTAGCCGTGTTCGACGAACCAGCGGCGGAAGTGCTCGGCTTCCGCCGTGCGCTGCGGCGCGCGGAACCGCGAGCCGAGGACGCGGCCGTCGACGACCGTGCCGGAGTTCGCGGCGAAGACCATGTCGGGCAGGCCCGGCTGCGGGTCGATCTCCTCCACGGTGTGGCCGAGACGGCGGTAGGTGTCGCGCAGCTCGGTCCACTGCGCGACGGCGACGTCGGCGCTGACCGGCTGGGTCGGGTCCATCCAGGGGTTGATCACGTAGTCCACCGCGAAGAACCGCGGCGGGCACATCAGGTATCGGCGGGTGGTCGGTACGCGAGCGGCCAAGGGCTGTGATCCCTGCATGAATGCAGGGTAAGTGCTGCCCAAACTCGCAATCAATCGCTGTTCGCTGCGCGTATCTGTGCTAAATGTTGCGTGTGAACACCATCGACCAGCGAATCGTTTCGTGTCTCATGGCGAACGCACGATCGAGCTACGCGGAGATCGGCAAGGTCGTCGGCCTGTCGGCGCCGGCGGTCAAGCGGCGGGTCGACCGGCTGCTCGAAACCGGCATCCTGCGCGGGTTCACGGCGGTCGTCGACCCGGAGGCGCTCGGCTGGGGCACGGAGGCGTTCGTCGAGGTCACGTGCCAGGGCAACATCACGCCGGCCCGCATCCGCGCGCGGCTGGAACCGCTGCCCGAGGTCGTCGCGGCGTACACGGTCTCGGGCGCGGCGGACGCGATCGTCCACCTGCGGGCGGCCGACATCCACCACCTCGAGACGGCGTTGGAGCGGCTGCGCGGGCTGGAGATCGTGGACCGGACGGTGTCGACGGTCGTGCTGTCCCGGCTGCTCGAACGCCCACCGACGCCCGAGGAGTGACGCTGTCCGGAATCCGCCGTTCGCGCCGCTGAACGGCTAGTCCGGGATCGACCGCCGGCCAGGCTTTCCGCCTGCTCGAAGCCCGGAGGAGTGAACGAGCGCGTGGCGGCGCCCCCCCGCTTTCCAGCGTAACGGCGGGGACCGACAGTTTCGGCAGCTCAGGCGCCCGGGGCGGCCTCGGCCTCCAGGCGCCTCAGCCGCCCAGAGGGACGCAATTGCCCGAGGTGGCTCAGCTGCCCGAGGACGCAGTCGTCCAACGCGACTCAGCTGTCCAAGGCCCGCAGCACCGCCGGGGCCTCGTCCGGGTGCAGCCTCAGCTCCGTCCGGCCCGCGTGGAACGTGACCGCCCGCTCGGCCACCGCCTGCATCGTCAGCTCCCCCGGTTCGAACGCCGCCGGTGGCTGTCCCGGGGCCAGCCACCGCACCCGGCCGGCGCCCAGGAGGAGCCTTCCCTGCTGCTCGCGGCCGTCGGTCAGGGCCGGGTCGCGTAGGACGCACGGGATCCTCACCCGCTCGCCTCGGGCCAGCGCGGCCTGACGCGCCTTGCGGCGGCGGGCGCCGAAGAACTCGGCCGTGTCGATCATCGTCAGGACGTGGCCCGCGGCCACGATGAACCCCCGGACCAGGGCGCCGACCAGTTCCCCCATGCCTCCAGTCATACCCGAGCAAACCGACGACCGCCTCGTGCCACGCTTACCCCCATGACCGACAGCATCGTCAGCGAGCACACGGGCGGCGTCGCCCTGCTGACCGTCGACGCGCCCGGCAGCCGCAACGCGCTGACGCTCGAGCTGTCCTCGCAGCTCGCGGACGCCGTCGCGGCCGCGGAGCGGGACGAGTCGGTGCACGCCGTCGTGGTCACCGGTACGCCGCCGGCGTTCTGCGCCGGGGCCGATCTGTCCGCGCTCGGCGCGGCCGACGAGCAGGGCCTGCGCGCCATCTACGAAGGCTTCCTGTCCGTCGCGCGCTGCACGCTGCCGACGATCGCGGCGGTCGGCGGCGCGGCCGTCGGCGCCGGCCTGAACCTCGCCCTCGCCGCGGACGTCCGGCTGGCCGGGCCGCGCGCGAAGTTCGTCGCGCGGTTCCTGGAGCTGGGCCTGCACCCCGGCGGCGGGATGACGTGGATGACGCAGCGGCTGGCCGGGCCGCAGCAGGCCGCCGCGATGACGTTGTTCGGGCAGTCCCTGGACGCCGAGGCGGCGGTGCGCACCGGGCTGGCGCTGCGGGTGGTCGACGGCGGGCACGACGACCTGCTCGCCGCCGCGCGGGAGCTCGCCGCTCCGGCCGTCGCCGCGCCGCGCGAGGCCCTGCTGGCCACCAAGCGCAGCCTGCGGACGACCGCGTCGCTGGCCGCGCACGCCGACGCCGTGGACGTCGAGATCGAGCCGCAGCTCGCGTCGCTGGCGTCCCCGGAATTCGCCGAGCGGCTGGCGGCGATGCGGGCGCGGATCCGGTCCGGCCCCTGAGTTCTCAGCAGGTGGACGTGACGCGGGAGATGCGTGTCACAACGCCTGGTGACAGATACCCGTTACCATCGGTTACAGGTATTTGTCGGACCAGCACAGAAGAACCACTAGCGCAGCAAAGAGGTCGTCCGGGACTCGGGACACTGGGAACATCGTGGTCAAGGGCGAGCTAACCTCGTGATAGGGCCTGGTGTCCCGACTGTCATGACACCGGGCAGAGCGACCGAAGGCCGCAACGTCGGGAGAGAGGGAATCCCTGACCCATGAGCACGAGTGCGAACGGCAACGGCGCTGGTCACGGCTCGCTCGCCGCGACCAGGCCCACCGAGATCAACAAGCTGGACCGGGTGGTCATCCGGTTCGCGGGCGACTCGGGTGACGGGATGCAGCTGACCGGCGACCGCTTCACGTCCGAGGCGGCCGCGTTCGGCAACGACCTGTCGACGATGCCGAACTTCCCCGCCGAGATCCGCGCCCCGCAGGGCACGATCCCCGGCGTCTCTTCGTTCCAGGTCCACTTCGCCGACTACGACATCCTCACCCCCGGTGACCGGCCGGACGTGCTGGTGGCGATGAACCCGGCCGCGCTGAAGGCGAACGTCGCCGACGTGCCGCACGGCGGCACGATCATCCTCAACACCGACGACTTCATCAAGCGGAACCTGACCAAGGTCGGCTACGCCACGGACCCGCTGGAAGACGACTCCCTCAGCCCGTACCAGGTGCACCGGGTCGCCATGTCGACGCTGACCCAGGGCGCGCTCGCCGACACCGGCCTCGGCAAGAAGGACGCCGAGCGCTGCAAGAACATGTTCGCGCTGGGCCTGCTGTCGTGGATGTACCACCGGCCGACCGAGGGCACCGAGCGGTTCCTGCGCGAGAAGTTCGCGAAGAAGCCGGACATCGCCGAGGCGAACATCCTGGCGTTCCGCGCGGGCTGGAACTACGGCGAGACGACCGAGTCGTTCGCGACGACGTTCCAGGTCGCGCCGGCGAAGCTGGCACAGGGCACCTACCGGCAGATCACCGGCAACACGGCGCTGGCGTACGGCATCGTGGCGGCCGGCCAGCAGTCCGGCCTGCAGATCCTGCTCGGCACCTACCCGATCACCCCGGCGTCGGACATCCTCCACGAGCTGTCCAAGCACAAGCACTTCGGCATCCTCACCTTCCAGGCCGAGGACGAGATCGCCGGTATCGGCGCCGCGCTCGGCGCGTCCTACGGCGGCGCGCTCGGCGTGACCTCGACGTCCGGCCCGGGTGTCGCGCTGAAGTCCGAGACCATCGGCCTCGGCGTGATGATGGAGCTGCCGCTGGTCGTCATCGACGTCCAGCGCGGTGGCCCGTCGACCGGCCTGCCGACCAAGACCGAGCAGGCCGACCTGCTGCAGGCGATGTTCGGCCGCAACGGCGAATCGCCGGTGCCGATCGTCGCGCCGCTGTCCCCCGCGGACTGCTTCGACGCGGCCGTCGAGGCCACCCGGATCGCGCTGAAGTACCGCACGCCGGTACTGCTGCTGTCGGACGGCGCGATCGCGAACGGCTCCGAGCCGTGGCTGATCCCGGACGTCGGGACCCTGCCCGACCTGCGTGTCGAGTTCGCGACCGAACCCAACTCGGACAACGACTCCGGCGAGTTCTGGCCCTACGTCCGCGATCCCGAGACGCTCGCCCGCGCGTGGGCGATCCCGGGCACGCCCGGCCTGCAGCACCGCATCGGCGGACTGGAGAAGGCCGACCGGACCGGGCACATCTCCTACGACCCGGACAACCACGACAAGATGGTCCGGCTGCGGCAGGCGAAGATCGACGGCATCGACGTCCCCGACGTCGTGGTCGACGACCCGAGCGGCGGCAAGGCCCGGGTGCTCGCGCTCGGCTGGGGCTCCAGCTTCGGTCCGATCGGCGCCGCGTGCCGCCGGGTGCGCAAGCTCGGCATGCCGATCGCCCAGGCGCACCTGCGGCACCTCAACCCGCTGCCGGCCAACCTCGGTGACGTCCTCCGCTCCTACGACAAGGTCGTGGTGCCGGAGATGAACCTCGGCCAGCTTTCCCTGCTACTGCGCGCGAAGTACCTGGTGGACGTCCACTCGCACACCAAGGTCGCCGGAATGGCGTTCAAGGCGGAAGAGCTGCAGAACCTGTTCTCGGAGATCATCACCGGCGTTACGGAGGCCGTGAAGTGACCGCGATCGACCTGGGGTTGCCGACTCGCGGTGGCCTGGACCTCGTCCCGACCACCGACGAGCCGCAGAAGGCCAAGGACTACAAATCGGACCAGGAGGTCCGCTGGTGCCCCGGCTGCGGCGACTACGTCGTGCTCAACGCGGTCCAGTCCTTCCTGCCGACACTGGGCCTCAAACGCGAGAACATCGTGTTCGTCTCCGGGATCGGCTGCTCGTCGCGGTTCCCGTACTACCTCAACACCTACGGCATGCACTCGATCCACGGCCGCGCGCCGTCGATCGCGACCGGGCTGGCGACCACACGCCCGGACCTGTCGGTGTGGGTCGTCACCGGTGACGGCGACGCGCTGTCCATCGGCGGCAACCACCTGATCCACGCGCTGCGCCGCAACGTGAACATCAAGATCCTGCTGTTCAACAACCGGATCTACGGGCTGACCAAGGGCCAGTACTCGCCGACCTCGGGGCCGGGCATGGTCACCAAGTCGTCGCCGATGGGGTCGGTGGACACGCCGTTCAACCCGCTGTCGCTGGCGATCGGCGCCGAGGCGTCGTTCGTGGGCCGGGCGATGGACTCCGACCGCAAGGGCCTCACCGAGGTCCTGCAGGCCGCGGCGGAGCACCGCGGGTCGGCGCTGGTGGAGATCTACCAGAACTGCCCGATCTTCAACGACGGCGCGTTCGACGTCCTCAAGGACGCCGACGAGGCCGCCTCCCGGCTGATCCCGCTGCGGGCGGGTGAGCCGATCCGGTTCGGCCCGAACCAGGAGTTCGGTGTCAAGCGCGGCGACTGGGGTGGCCTGGACGTCGCGAAGGTCGCCGACATCGGCGAGGACAACATCGTCGTGCACGACCCGGCGATCATCGACACGTCGTATGCGTTCGCGTTGTCGCGTCTCGGTGATCAGAGCCTGAACCACGTCCCGACCGGCATCCTGCGCCAGGTCGAGCGCCCGACCTACGACGACGGTGCCCGTGCCCAGGTCGAGCAGGCCCGCGCGGCCCGCAAGCCGGACCTGCAGGGCCTGCTGCGCGGCAAGGACACCTGGACCGTCGCCTAACTCGCGGTACCGAGGTCCGTGAAGGCCTCCTCGCCGGCTCAAGATGCCGACGGGGAGGCCTTCACGGCTTTTCGGGGTTGCGCGAATTTAGGATACGTGTCCTAAGTTTCAGGTCATGCGACCTTTTGTATTCTTCGACGTCCGGACGTCCGATGTGGACGCCGCCGCGGCGAAGCGGCCTGAAATGCCGTGAGGGGCACCCTCACGGCTCTGAAGTCCATGAAGGTGCCCCTCACGGCACTACGGAAACTCAGGTGAGCGGGCGGAACCCGACGCGCTCGGCGTCCTCGGCGGTGCGGAACCAGACCTCGGCCACCATCCGCGGGAACTGCTCGGACTCGTCGGTGCAGTACCGCAACGCCGTGACGCTCGCCTTGACTTCGAAGCCGTCGCTGGGCCGGCCACCGCCGGGGCGCGGCATCGCCGAGCCGGGGCCGAACGGACCGGGCGGGACCGAGTCCTCGGCCGACTCGCGGGCCGGCGGGGGCGGCGGCGCGTCCGGCGAAACGCCGACGGCCGTCTGGGTCGGCTGCACCGACGGCTCGAACAGCGAGCCGCTGTGCGCGCCGGACAGTTCGGGATCGCGGCGCTCGACCGTGCGCATCGACGGCTGGATCGGCTGCGGCGAGTCGAAACCGCCCCGCACCACGCCACGCGGCTGGCGCTTCGGCAGCACCTGCGTCGCCTCGGCCGGCGTCTCCGGCGGCACGTCCAGGTCGCCACCGGCCGCTTCGTCGCCGGCGAAGGCGTACTGCGGCGCCTCGTCGTCCGGAAGCTCGTCCTCGAAGTCGTCCGCGAGCTCGTCCTGCGGCTCTTCCCGCCGCTCTTCCTTGCGGGCCGAACCCGGGTGCTCGCCGATGTAGCGGGTGCGCTCCATCGGCTCTTCGAACGCCGACCGCTGCGACTGCGGCTCGTGGTCGAACCAGTCCGGCTCCGGCGCGGGCGGCGCGGCGGCCGGCGGCTGGAACAACGACCCGCCGGTGTCCGGCTCGAGCTGGTGCTCCAGCTGCGAAAGCGCCGGCGCGGGCTCGGGCTCGTACTGCTCGTCGTCTTCCGGGCTGAGGTACTCGGACGCGGCCGCGCGGTACGGGTCGTCCTGCTCCGGCTCCGCGACCGGCGCCATGACCTGGGTCGCGGACGCCGGGTAGCTGTCCGGCTCCGGTTCCGGCCGGTAGTCGTCGACCGGCGGGGTCCGCGGCGGCACCTGCGAGTCCAGCTCCGCGAAGTCCGCGTCGATGTCGTCGTGGACCTCGTCGCGGCTCACCGGCGACGCGGCGACCAGCGTCCCCGGGTACGACGTCTCCTGCGGCCGGGCCTCTTCGTACGGGTTCGACTCGTACCGGCTCTCGTCGTAGGCCGGCTCGGACCGCGAGTAGCCCTCAGCACCCGGCGTGGCCAGCCCGGCGGCGTTCGCGGGTGTGCGCGCGGCGTCGGCGTGCGACTGGGCCAGCGCGCTCTCCAGCTTGCGCACGCTCTTGCGAAGCGGTAGCACCAGCACCAGCCAGGTGAGCAGTGCCCCGACGAAGAAAGCCGCCAGGCTCCACAGCCAAACCTGTCCGAAAATGGACATCTATCCCTGCCCCTAGTTCAGTGCGTGCGCGCTACCAGGTAAGCGGCAACCGACTCGCACGCGTCACGAGCGGGTGACGCGGGCAGCGCGGTGAGCTCGGCACGCGCGCGCTGAGCGTAGTCGGAAAGGGTGACGCGCGCGCGTTCGAGTCCACTACTGGCGCGGAGCAGCTCCAGCGCCTCCTGGACGACCTCGTCGTCGGCGATCGGGCCCGACAGCAGCTCGACCAGCCGGGGATCGGTCCCGGGGTCGGCCAGCGCGTACAGCATCGGCAACGTGCGGACGCCTTCGCGCAGGTCCGTGCCCTGCGCCTTGCCGAGTTCGTCGGACGGCGACGCGATGTCGATGATGTCGTCGGAGATCTGGAACGCCGTGCCGATGATGTCGCCGAACCGGCGCAGCGCCTCGATGTACTCGTCCGGGGCGCCGGACATCATCCCGCCGAAGCGGCCGGACGTCGCGATCAGCGACCCGGTCTTCTGCGCGATCACGGTCAGGTAGTGCGCCACGGCGTCGTCACCCGGACCGGGGCCGACGGTCTCGCGCATCTGGCCGGTGACCAGCTCGCCGAAGGTCTCGGCGATGATCCGCGCCGCGTCCGTGCCGAGGTCGGCGACCAGCCGCGAGGCGTGGGCGAAGAGGAAGTCGCCGGTCAGGATGGCGATCGTGTTGTCCCAGCGCGCGTTGACGCTCTCGGCGCCGCGGCGCATGTCCGCCTCGTCCATGACGTCGTCGTGGTAGAGCGTGGCCAGGTGCACCAGCTCGACCGCGGCGGCGGCGATCACGACGTGGTCGTCCTGCTTCGGCCCGAACTGCGCGGACAGCAGCGTGAACAGCGGACGGAAGCGTTTGCCACCGGCCTCGACCAGGTGCAGCGCCGCGTCGTGGACGGCCTGGACGTCACTGCTGACGACGTCACGGAGCAGCTTCTCGACGTCGGCCAGCCCGGCGGCGATCGCGCGCAGCAGGGCTTCGTCGGCGATCTGCAGGCCGACCGACTCGCGCAGGTCCTCGAGGGCGCCACCCGGCGCAGCGGGGAGGGATCCCGCCCCGGGGGCTGGGGAAGGCACAGACACGTCGGCTCCGCTCTACTCGTGCACCGGTCGGGTTCTCCCTTGAGCGTAGTGGCTACCCCGCGCCACCGTTTACCCGCTGTCCAGCGGAAACGGTGACGAACATGACATCGCCGGCCGGTCGGGGCCGCCACGCGCGCCCGAGCACGCGACCACCGGTGACCAGGGCCCTTCGCGAACCGCGGCGATCGTCGCTTCGCCGCCGGACGTCGCGGGCGCCGGCAGGTGCGCGCCCGCTCGGTGACGCCGTCCTCGGTGAGCGGGACTTCGCCTGCCCGCTTTGTCACAATGGTCCTTTGTGGACTGTTCGCATCGCGCGCCGGGTGGCCACACTGTCCACAGCGGACGGTGCGACACCGTGTCCCCGGTACGCCTGCAGGCCATGAGCCGACGCGGGTCAGCGTCGCCGGATCCTGACGTCGTCCAGGCAGGTCGAGCTGACGACCAGGTCGCGGTAGGGGTAGCCCTCGCGCTCGAACAGCTCCATGACCATCAGCTCGGCGTGGTCGTGGGCCCGCTGCGAGGCGTCGTCACCCGAGGCGACGTCGACCTGGACGCGGAAGGTGAAGCCGCCGAGGTGGTGACTGTAGGTGAGCGCGCCGTCGGCACTGAAGAACCGGCCGGCGACGTCGTCCGAGGTCAGGCGGGCGAGCAGCTTTTCGCGGGTGGCCTGCGCGGGCCGGTCGAACTTGCCCCGGACGAGGACACGGTAGGTCGGCATGCGCGTCAACATACAGAGCTGTATCCGGATACCGAAGGGATTATCCACCGGGTGGTTCATGATCCACGAAGGGGTGATCGGCGGTTTCGGACGCAACGGGCGGGTCGGACAGGCGGATATTCACGACGTGGAAGAACTGCCGAACCCGACAGCTCTCCCGGTCAGCAAGGAGGACAGCGAAATGCGCAGCAAGATCGCGAGGCGGGCGGGACTCGCCGGAACGCTGTTGGTGGCCGGACTCGCCGTGGCCGTCCCGGCGCAGGCCGCGCCGCAGCCGGGCGTGGCCCAGATCGGCTCAGCCGAGTTCACGAAGGGTGACGCGACGGTCAAGGTGCCGGTCCAGGGCCAGTGTTCGGTCGCCGGCCCGAAGACGGCCACGGCCCAGACGGTGTCGAAGACCGGAATCACCTTCGGCGGCGGCACCTCGTCCTGCACGACAAGGGTGACGGACCCGAATACGTCCGCCACGACAACGACGTCCACGGCGACGGGCAAGAACTTCGAGCTGTCGGCATTGGTGAGCGCGGGCGGCCCGCGGATCAAGCTGTCGACGTTCAAGGTCACCTGCACGGCAACGCACACGCAGACGAACGCCGGCTGGACGTACGGCGGCATGTCGGGCATCACGAACCCGCCGAGCCCGGTCCCGGTCGGCTACGTGGTGCCGCTCAAGAAGTCGAACGGCACGGTCCTGGCGAACGCGGTGTTCAACATCCAGAACCTCCCGGGCGACGGCAGCATCGGCCTGACGATGCTGCGCATCAACTTCCTCCCGGCGTCGGGCATCGCGGGCCAGGTGATCCTGGGCCACACGTCCTGCTCGCCGACACCCTAGGTTTCTCGGGGGTCACGGTTGTTCCGTGACCCCCTCGACCTGCGGTTTCTTCCCATCCGAGGCCGGCGCGGAACCCTGGTAAGGTGCGAGCCGTCGGATACGCAGGGTGCTCGGGGTGGAGCACACTGCAAGCTAGGGGAGAGCTGACGTGACGACATTTGTGGTGAGCGGCCGTGGGTGAGGTCTACGACCCGGACGGGAACTGGCAGTTGCCGGGACCGAACGGGATCCCGCACGCGGGCTCTTACGGGGGCGAGTCTTCCGGATCTGGTGGGACGGGGTTCCAGTACGACGTCGAGACCCTCCGCGAGCTGATGAACGAGTGGAACGACCTCGCCAACGAGTTCGCAAAGGATCTGAACTACGCAGCGTCGCTTCAGCGTGCACAGGGCCCAGGGGACGAATACGCGAGTGGCGGCAACGCGGAACAAATCAGAGCCTCCGGCGAAGCTTTGCACTCGACCTTGACGGCACGTGAGCAGTACTGCCGTTCGATGGCGGCGAAGTTCCAGATGGCTTTGGGCAAATACGCGACGGCCGAAGACACCCACGCGACCGATGTGAACCAGACCGGAGGCAGCCTCTGATGCGCCGCATCCTCCTTATATTGAGCGTGTCGGCATTGGCCCTCTGCTCCTGCACGACCACCACAGGGGGTTCCGCATCTCCGTCCGGTCCAACCACGGACCAGTCGCCGCCAGATTCGACGACGGGCTTGCCCGGGCCAGGTGTCCCGAAAGTGGATGCCCCGATCGACATCGCACACTTCAAGCAGGCACCATGCGACGCGTTGACCGCAGATCAGGTCGCAGAGCTGCTGGGTCCTGGCGTCACACCCAAGGCAGACCTGAACGCACCAGCTGGCCCCAGCTGCAGCGTCAACCCACCTCGAGTTACACAGGCTTCAGTTCTATTGATCTTCGGCAATATCGATGAACTTGGCCTGACCAGCGTCTACCGGGCTAAATACAAATTTTTCATGCCGCTTCCCCCAGTAGACGGCTACCCTATAGCCGCCTACGGCCTTGCTGACGATCGAGTCAGTCACGGCAAGTGTCAGATTGCAATCGGCACGAGCGACCGTCAGACGGTAGATATCGGCGTCGCTCAATCCGAAGATAATATCGGCAAGAAAGATCCATGCGAAGCGGCACGTGGTATTGCTTCGTATGTCCTCGACAACCTTCGCGGGGTGAACTGATGGTCGCCGAAGGGCCTTTGACGGCTGCGCAGATCTATGAGCAGGTCACCGGTGGTGGCGGCATTGATTCGCTGGCCGATGCGCAGGATGGTGCCGGGCAGTTGACCAATCGGATGGTTGAGCGGGCTCAGCGGATCAGCGCCCTTCGGGCCAAGACCATGGCCGGGTGGCAAGGGGGTGCGGGGGACGCCGCCGCTGACGCTACGCGTCCTCTTGTTCAAGCCGCCGCCGATGATGCTGTTCATCTCAAGACCGCTCAGGCTGCCGTTGGTGCGCAGATGGATGCCTTTGGGACCGCCAAGCACTCTGTGAAGCCCGTTGCGGCGCAGCCGCCGGAAATGACTTCTGATGATCTCTACAATGTTCTTACCGGTGATGGGCAGTCCTACAACACCAAGGTTTCCGGGTGGCAGGCCGACAGCCAGGGCAACATCGAGGCCTTTGGCGCCTACCACTCCGCCTCCACCTCCAATGGCGGGCAGATGCCCTCCCAGTACGCGCAGATCAGTGACTCCGGTGCGCCCGTCTCCATGACGACCTCGGGGCAGGGCACCCGGGAGACCACCACCGGGCGGACCGCCACCGCTACCGATACCGGTGAGTGGGCCCGCAATCCGCGGCAAACCGATGTTTTCGGGCAGAACCAGGACGTCCGGGCCGGGCAGAATCAAATACCTCGGCAGCCTTCGAACCAGATTTCCGGGCAGGACTCGCGGCACGTGGTGTCGCAGACTCCTCCCGGGGGTGGCAACTCCGACAGCACTCATGCCGACAACTACGTACCGCCTCCAGCCGCCGCTCAGGGTGGGGGCTATCAGTTCGGGCCTACCGGGCAGCCTCTCGGCAATTTCGGGAGTGGCTCCGGGAACCAGCCGTACAGCGGCTTCGGGCCCGGATCCGGCGGGTTCGGGCCAGGGGCCGGTAGCGGGACCGAAATTGGCACCGGCAGCGGGCGGGGCACGAGCGGGCCGGGCGTCGGTGGCTACCGGACCGGCAGCCCGAACACCGGCGGCATCAACCAACGCGGCCTCGGCAACGGGCCGGGTTCCGGCGCCCGCGTCCCCGAAGAGCGCATGCCCGGCCAAGCAGCCGCACGCGGTGCCAATGGCGCCCGCGGCGCCAATGGGATGCCCATGGGGACCGCGGCCGGCGGGCGTGGGGCCAAGGACGACGACAAAGAGAAGAAGTCCGCCCCTTACCTGAAGAATCCCGATCCCGACGAGACCTTCGGCGGGTTCATCGAGAAGCCCATGCCGCCCGTGATCGGGGAAAGCCGGCCCAAGCCGTAGGCACCTGGAGGAACACAGCACCGTGGTGCTCAAGGCCGAACTCTCCCTCGGAAATCTGCTCACGGCCATGCGTCAGGCCGGCTGCGGGGATCCGCACCCGATCTTCGCCGGTGGGCTGCGCTACATTCCGCCGTCCGCGCGAAAGAACACCGACCGCCAAGCCTTCGAGCAGCTCAGCGAATACGGCTTCACCCAAGGCGACGGCTTCACGCCCGAATTCGACGATCTCCTCCACCTGCTCGACCGGCCCGCGACAGAGTTCTTCGCCTACGCCCGTGACCAGCGGGAACAGATCGGGGTTCTTGTCGCCGTGCGGGGACGGACGGCGGTCACCGCCGTCTGCCAGGGTGAGCGGGTCTGGCTCAAGGGCGTCCCGCCCGATACCCATCCCGTTGACGCGCTCATCGCGAACCTGCCGCCGTGTCAGGCTGCAGATATCAAGCCGTTTTCGCTTCCGCAGCAAGACTTCCGGGAAGAACGAGGCAGCGACGTCTTCGACGACGCCCCGGCTCGCAGCCGGGCCGCGCAGAAGCTCGATGACCTCGTGAAGCAGAAGCACTCCGGGCTCGGGCAGTTCTACGCCGCGAAGCGGGAGGAGGGGCTGCGGATCGAGACCGAAGACTCCCTCGGCTATCTCGACGTCGATGCCGGGCGGGTCGGGATCGGGGTGGCCGACCGGTACATCAGCGTCATGCCCGGGGATCCGGTGGTGCTGGGGCGGAAGGTCGCGGCTCTTCTGGGCAACTGAAAGGGCCGCCACCCCCGGGAAGAGGGTGACGGCCCTTTCAGAAGGAACTTCAGGAAGCGAAACCGCCCGCACTCGCCCACGACAGGGCGAACGCCGGGACCAGGCCGAGGACCAGCGTCACGGCCGTGCCCAGGAAGATCGCCGTTCCGGTGCCGAAGCCCGGGATCGTCACCGTGGGGCCGTCCGCGGCCGGCTCGGAGAAGTACATCAGGACGATCACGCGCAGGTAGAAGAACGCCGCCACCGCGCTGAACACCAGGGCGATGACCACCAGCGGAGCCATGCCGTCCGACAGGGCCGCCGAGAACACGACGAACTTGCCCACGAAACCTGACGTCAACGGGATGCCCGCCAAGGCCAGCAACAGGAACGTGAACACCGCGGCCACCAGCGGCGACCGTTTCGCCAGGCCCGCCCACGCCGAGAGGTGCGTTGCCTCGCCGGAGGAGTCGCGGACCAGGCTGATCACGCCGAACGCCGCCAGCGTCGTGAAACCGTAGGACAGCAGGTAGAACAGCGTGCTCGACAGGCCGTTCGCGGTCATCGAGATCGCGCCGATCAGCAGGAAGCCCGCGTGCGCGATCGAGGAGTACGCGATCATGCGCTTGACGTCGGTCTGGGTCAGGCCCAGCACCGCGCCGATCACCATCGAGATGATCGCCACGCCCCAGAGCACGCCGCGCCACTCCCAGCTCGTGGAGCCGAACGCCACCGACAGCACCCGCAGGATCCCGCCGAACGCGGCGACCTTCGTGCACGCCGCCATGAACGCCGTCACCGGGGTCGGCGCGCCCTGGTAGACGTCCGGGGTCCAGGTGTGGAACGGGCCGACCGAGCCCTTGAACAGCAGGCCGACGACCAGGAGACCGAGGCCGGCGAACAGGAGCGTGTCGGAGCGGTCCGAACCGGCCGCCGCGGCGGCGATGTCGCCCAGCTTCACGGAGTTCGCGTAGCCGTACAGCAGCGCGAGGCCGTAGAGGAAGAACGCCGAGGAGAACGCGCCGAGCAGGAAGTACTTGACCGCGGACTCCTGCGAGAGGAGACGGCGACGGCGGGCCAGGCCGCACATCAGGTACAGCGGCAGCGAAAGGACTTCCAGCGCGATGAACATCGTGAGCAGATCGTTCGACGCGGTGAACGCCATCATGCCGCCGAGCGCGAACAGCGTCAGCGGGAAGACCTCGGTCTGCATGGTGGTCGCCGTCTGCGCGCGGTCCTGGACCGTGCCCGGGCGGATGCCGGCCTGCGCGACCAGCGCGCCGCCCGGCTCGACGACGCGGTCCGAGATCAGCAGCACCGCGCCGACCGCCAGGGCCAGCAGCGTGCCCCAGAGGAACAGCGCCGGCTTGTCGATCGAGATCGCGCCGCTGAACGTCTTCACACCGCCCGCGGGGGCGTCGTTGAGCGCGTACTTGATCAGCCAGCCGCCGGCCAGGAGGATCGCCAGGAGGCTCAGCCCGACCTGCGTGCCGAACCGCGAGCGCTTCGAGGCGAACGCTTCCACCAGCACACTGACGCACGCGGCGCCGAAGATGATCAGCACCGGCAGCACGGCGTTGTAGTCGACCGACGGCGTCGCGATCGGTGGTTCCGGCGCCTGGGTCAGGAGGATGTCGAGCACGGGTTACTTGCCTCCCTGAACCGCGGACAGCGTCTGCTGCACCGTCGGGGTGACTGTGTCGAGCACCGGCTTCGGGTAGAAGCCGAGGACGATGATCAGCACGACCAGCGGCGCGAGGATCGCGATCTCCCGGCCACTGAGGTCGCGGATGACCTTGGTCGCGCCCGGCTCGGTCACGGTCGCGGTGGCCACGGCGCCACCCGACTCCACGCCGGCCGGGGTGGCGCTGCCCTTCGAGGCGGGCGGAACCAGGGCGTCACCGCGAAGCGGGCCCTGCATCACGCGCTGGTAGAGCCAGAGGACGTACGCCGCGGCCAGGACCATGCCCACGGTCGCGAGGATCGTGTACACCGGCTGGTCCACATAGGACCCGATGAGCACCAGGAACTCGGAGACGAACGAGTTAGTGCCCGGCAAGGACAACGTGGACAGACCGGCGAGGAGGAACAGGCCCGCGAGCAGCGGGGTCACCTTCGCCATGCCGCCGTAGTCGGAGATCTTCGTCGACCCGCCGCGCGCGACGACCAGGCCGATCACCACGATCAGCATGCCGGTCGCGAGGCTGTGGTTCAGCATGTACGTCGCCGAGCCGATCATCGCCTGCTCGTTGAACGCGAAGATGCCGAGCGAGATGAACCCGAAGTGGGCGATCGAGACGTAGGCGATGAACCGCTTCATGTCCCGCTGCCCCGCGGCGAGGATCGAGCCGTAGAGGACGCCGATCACCGAGAGCACCAGCACCAGCGGCGCCAGGGTCTTGCTCGCGTCCGGGAACATCGGCAGGCAGTAACGCAGGAACCCGAACGTGCCGACCTTGTCCAGCACGCCGACCAGCAGGACGGCGACGCCGATCGGCGCCTCCCCCGCCGCGTCCGGCAGCCAGGTGTGGAACGGCACCAGCGGTGCCTTGATCGCGAACGCCAGGAAGAAGCCGAGGAACAGCCAGATCTGCGTGCTCAGCGGCGCGTCCCGGACGACCGTGACGAGCGTGGCCCAGTCGAACGTGCCGTGGCCGAGCTTCTTGTCCGCCAGCGAGTACGCCCCGATCGCCGAGGCCAGCATGATCAGGCCGCCGAGGAACGAGTAGAGGAAGAACTTCACCGCCGCGTACTGCCGGTTCGCGCCGCCGTAACCGCCGATGAGGAAGTACATCGGGATCAGCATGATCTCGAACAGCACGTAGAACAGGAAGACGTCGGTCGCGGCGAAGACGCCGATCGTGAGCGCCTCCTGCAGCAGGATCAGCGACAGGAACCCGCCCGCGCTGCGGCCCGGCGGGAGCTTGTCCATCAGGCCGAGCCCGCCGACGACGATCGGCACCAGCAGTGCGATGACCGCGATCATCACCAGCGAGATGCCGTCGGTGCCGAACGCGATGTGCACGCCGAAGCTGGGGATCCAGTCGACGCTCGATGTCATCTGCAGCCGCGCGCCGCTCGGCGAGTAGCTGAGCCAGAACGGGATGATCAGCACGAACTCGAGGATCGAGAAGGCCAGCGCGGCCAGCACCGCGGCGCGGTCGTTCCCCTTGAGGAACGCCAGCACCAGGGCGCCGACCAGCGGCAGCAGGATGAGGATCAGCAACCAGGTCATCAGGAGAACCTCACCAGCAGGAGAGCCGCCAGAAGCAGGAACGTGCCGCCGAGCATCGACAGCGCGTAGGACCGGACGAACCCGGTCTGCAGCCGCCTCAGCCGGCCGGAGCCGCCGCCGAGACCGGCGGCGAGGCCGTTGACCGCGCCGTCGACGCCGCGGTTGTCGACGAACACCAGCGCCCGCGAGAGCCAGGTGCCCGGACGGGCGACCAGCGTCTCGTTGAGGGTGTTGCCGTACAGGTCGTTGCGAGCGGCGCGGGTGACGAACGAGACGCGCTCCGGCCGCTCGACCGGGACCGGCCGGCGGAAGATCAGGTACGCGATCAGCACACCGAGTGCGGCGAACACGAGGGTCAGGATCGGCACGATGTCCGCCGGGATCGGCGTGTGCTCGGCCTCGTGGAACTCGCCGACCGTCGGGGCCAGCCAGTCGACGAACCGGTCGCCGATCGCGAAGAACGCACCGGCGCCGACCGAACCGACCGCGAGGATCGCCATCGGGATCCACATGATCGGCTTCGACTCGTGCGGGTGGAACTCACGGCCGTCCGTCGACTTGATGTCCTTCCAGCGTTCCTTGCCGAAGAAGGTCATCATCATCAGGCGGGTCATGTAGAACGCGGTCAACCCGGCGCCGAGGATTGTGGCGATGCCGAAGACCCAGCCACGCCAGCCTTCCTGGCCGAACGCCGCCTCGATGATGGCGTCCTTGGTGTAGTAGCCGGTGAGGAACGGGAAGCCGATCAGCGCGAGGTAGCCGAGGCCGAAGGTGACGAACGTGATCGGCATCTTCTTGCGGAGGCCGCCGAACTTGCGCATGTCGACCTCGTCGTTCATGCCGTGCATGACCGAACCGGCGCCGAGGAACAGCCCGGCCTTGAAGAAGCCGTGCGCGACGAGGTGCATGATGCCCAGCGCGTAGATCCCCGGGCCGAGCCCGACCGCCAGCATCATGTAGCCGATCTGGCTGACCGTCGAGTACGCGAGGACCTTCTTGATGTCGTCGTACGCGCAGCCGATGATGCACCCGAGCAGGAGCGTGAACGCTCCGACCAGCGTGACGATCAGCCGGCCGTCCTCGGTGGCGTTGAAGATGTCGTGCGAGCGGGCCACCAGGTAGACGCCGGCGGTGACCATCGTCGCCGCGTGGATCAGGGCCGAGACCGGGGTCGGGCCCTCCATCGCGTCCGGGAGCCAGGCCTGCAGCGGGAACTGGCCGGACTTACCGCACGCGCCCAGCAGCAGGAAGATCGCCATCGCGGTGATCGCGGCCGGCGGGAACTTGCCCGCGCCCACCGCGTCGAAGACCTGCGCGTAGCCGGTGGACCCGGCGTACTTGAACATGATGAAGATCGCCAGCGCGAGCCCGACGTCACCGACGCGGTTCATCAGGAACGCCTTCTTCGCCGCGGTCGCGGCGGACGGGCGGCCCTGGTACCAGCCGATGAGCAGGTACGACGCGAGACCCACGCCCTCCCAGCCCAGGTAGAGCGTCACGAAGCTGTTGCCCAGCACCAGGATCAGCATCGAGGCGACGAAGAGGTTCAGGTACGCGAAGAAGCGGTACCGGGCCTCGTCGTCGACCATGTAGCCGATCGAGTAGAAGTGGATCAGCATGCCGACGCCGGTGATGAGCAGCACGAACGTCAGCGACAGGGCGTCGATCCGGAGCCCGAAGTCGATCTGCAGCGCGCCGGCCGGGATCCACGAGTAGAGCTTGGTGTCCGTCGTGGCCTTGCCGTCAGCCGTGAAGAACAGGATCAGGCCCCAGACGAAGGCCAGGGTGACGGTGGCCGTTCCGAGCAGATGCCCCCAGCCCTTCGCGCGCTTGCCCATGAGCAGCAGGACGAGCGCGCCGAAGGCAGGGAGGGCCACCAGCAGCCACGATGATGCGGTCACTCGGTGTCTCCTAGTACTTCAGCAGGTTGGTGTCGTCGACCGAGGCCGAGCGCCGGGTGCGGAAGATCGCCATGATGATCGCCAGCCCGACCACGACCTCGGCGGCGGCCACGACCATCACGAAGAAGGCCATGATCTGGCCGTCGAGGCTGCCGTTGATCCGGGCGAACGTCACGAGCGAGAGGTTCACCGCGTTCAGCATCAGCTCGATGCACATGAACACGACGATCGCGTTGCGGCGCACCAGCACGCCGACCGCGCCGATCGAGAACAGCAGCGCCGACAGCAGCAGGTAGTACGTCGGGGTCATTCCTTGTCCCCTTCCGAAGCGACCAGCGCGTGCGCGTCCGGGTGCGGGCGGTCGTCCGCGACGAGCTTGCGCTCCTTCGCCAGCTCGATCGCCGAGGTGGACTCGATGATCGCCGACAGCGACTCCGGCGCGACCGAGCCGTCCGGCAGCAGCGCCGGGGTGGACACGGAGTTGGCGGTGGCGAAGACACCCGGGCCGGGCAGCGGCGACGGCCGGTCGTGCTCGCCGCGGAAGCGCGCCACGACCAGTTCCTTCTGCGTCTTCTTGCCGCCCTTGGCGTGCCGGTCGGTGAAGGCCAGCACCATCGCGCCGACCGCGGCGGTGATGAGCAGCGCCGACGTCAGCTCGAACGGGAAGAGGTAGTCGGTGAAGATCAGCCGGCCGAGGCCCTTGGGCCCACCGCCGGCGGACGTCGCCGAGTCGAGCGGGACGGCCGGGGTGACGTTGTCCAGCGCCCGGTAGATGCCGGTGGCCAGCAGCGCGGCCAGGCCGATGCCCAGCACGGTCGCCGCGAGCCGCTGACCGCGCAGCACTTCGACGACCGAGTCGGAGCTCTCGCGGCCGACCAGCATCAGCACGAACAGGAACAGCATCATGATCGCGCCGGTGTAGACGATGATCTGCGTGAAGCCGAGGAACGGCGCCGACTGGATCATGTACAGCGCGCCCAAGCTCAGCATGGTCAGCACCAGCCACAGCGCCGAGTGCACGGCATTGCGCGAGAAGATCATGCCGAGCGCGCCGAGCAGGCAGGCCGGGCCGAGGATCCAGAACGCGATGGCCTCGCCGACGGACACGCCCGCGGCGGCGCCGGTGGGCGCCTGGGCCAGGAGTGCGGTGATCACGGCTTGACCTCCCCGCGCGCCAGCTCGGGGCCGTTCACGTAGTAGTCCTGCTCGTTCTCGCCCAGCCGCATCGGGTGCGGCGGCTGCTCCATGCCGGACAGCAGCGGCGCGAGGAGGTCTTCCTTCGTGTAGATCAGCCGCTGGCGGTCGTCGTCGGCCAGCTCGTAGAAGTTGATCATCGTCAGCGACCGCGTCGGGCAGGCCTCGATGCAGAGCCCGCAGCCGATGCAGCGCAGGTAGTTGATCTGGTAGTCGGCGCCGTACCGCTCGCCCGGGGAGTACCGGGCTTCCTCGGTGTTGTCACTGCCTTCGACGAAGATCGCGTCCGCCGGGCACGCCCACGCGCACAGCTCGCAGCCGACGCACTTCTCGAGGCCGTCCGGGTGACGGTTCAGCTGGTGCCGGCCGTGGTAGCGCGGGGCGGCCGGCGCGCCGGCCTCCGGGTACTCCTCGGTGGCGACCTTCTTGAACATCATCCCGAAGGTGACGCCGAAGCCCTTGACGGGATCAAGAAACCCCATCTTGCGCTCCTTCCTTTGCGGTACCGACGGCTGCCGGCTTGCGCCGGGCCGCCTTCGCCTCGGCCTTGGCCAAAGCCTTCTGACGCGGAGTGGTCTGCGGGACCTTGAGGTCGAGCGGCGGGACCGGGAACCCGCCACCGGTCACCGGCACGACTTCGCTCTCCTCTTCGCGGCCCGACGCGCGGACGTAGAAGAACAGGGCGACGACGATGAAGATCGCGACCGCGGCGATGATGATCGCCGGCAGGTTCCAGGTGATCACCTTCGCGAAGGTCACCATGACGATCCACACGAGGTTCAGCGGGACCAGGACCTTCCAGCCCAGGCGCATGAACTGGTCGTAGCGCAGGCGGGGCAGCGTGCCGCGCAGCCAGATGAACCCGAAGAGCAGGACGAACATCTTCACGAAGAACCACAGCACCGGCCACCAGCCGGTGTTGAGCACGTTGTTCCCGATCAGCGACAGCGGCCACGGGGCCATCCAGCCGCCGAGGAACAGCGTGGTGGCGAACGCCGAGACGATCACCATGTTGACGTACTCGGCGAGGAAGAACATCGCGAACTTCATCGAGCTGTACTCGGTGTGGAAACCGCCGACCAGCTCCGACTCGGCCTCGGGGAGGTCGAACGGGGCGCGGTTGGTCTCGCCGACCATCGAGATCAGGTAGATCACGAAGCTCGGGATCAAGTAGAGGAACCACACCGGCTGCTGCTTGGCGACGATGTCGGCCAGGTCCAGCGAACCGGCCTGCAGGATCACCGCGACGATCGACAGGCCCATCGCGATCTCGTAGGAGATCACCTGCGCGGCCGAGCGCATGCCGCCGAGCAGCGGGTACGGCGAGCCGGACGCCCAGCCGGCGAGCACGATGCCGTAGACGCCGATCGAGGAGCAGGCCAGCACGACCAGCAGGCTGACCGGCAGGTCGAGCAGCTGCAGGACCGTCCGCTCGCCGAAGATCGAGACCACCGGGCCGAACGGGATGGCCGCCAGCGCGATCAGCGGCGGCACCACGCAGATGACCGGGGCGAGGAAGTACACCTTGCGGTCGGCGGTGTCCGGGATGATCTGTTCCTTGAACGGCAGCTTGAGCGCGTCCGCCAGGGACTGCAGGTAGCCGTTCGGGCCGACGCGGTTGGGGCCCGGCCGGTTCTGCATCCGGCCGACGGCCTTGCGCTCCCAGACGATCAGCACGATCGTGAAGATCGGGCCGATCAGCAGGATGATCACCGACTTGAGGGCGATCAGCCAGAACGGGTCGTCCGCCAGCAGCGCCGCACGCGTCGCCGCGTCCGGAACACTCCCGACAGCAGCTTCAGTCAGCAACGGTGTCACTGTTCACCCCCAGCGAGGTTCACCACGGCGCCGTGACCGGCACCGAGCGTCTTGGCCACGGCGGAGCCGTCGGAGTTGCCCGGCAGCCACACCACGCCATCGGGCAGGTCGGCGACCTCGATCGGCAGCGTGATCGCGCCGCGTTCGGTGCTCACCTTCACGGACGCGCCCAGCCCTTCGGCGGTCGTCGCGGACAACCGCGCGACCGGCTTGCGCTGGGTGCCCTTGAGGTGCGGCTCGCCGTCCTGCAGGGACCCGTTGTCGACCAGCTGGCGCCAGGTCGACAGGACCGCCTGGCCGGCACCCGGAGCCACCGTGGCGCCCCCGGTCGCGGCCTCGACGTGACCCCAGCGCAGCGCGGAGGCCGGGCCGAGCTTCTCGTAGTCGCCGCGCGCGGCGGCCGGCGTCTGCGTGAACAGGTCCGTGTCCATCTCGACGGCGAGGGTGTCGAGCACCCGGCAGTCCGGCAGCGAGCCGGTGCCCTCGATGGTGATGTCGAACGGGCGGGTGCGGCCCTCCCAGTTGAGGTAGCTGCCCGCCTTCTCGTCCGACGCGGCCACCGGGAGCACGACGTCCGCGCGCTCGGTCACGGCGCTCCGCCGCAGCTCGAGGCTGACGACGAAGCCGGCGTTGTCCAGCGCGCGCAGCGCGAGCTCCGGGTCCGGCAGGTCGTACGGATCGACCCCGCCGACGACCAGGCCGCCGAGCTCACGGCCCGAAGCGGCCTTCAGGATCTCGGTCGCGTCGCGGCCCGGAGCCGAGGGAAGCGGGACGCCCCAAGCGTTTTCGACGGCGACGCGAGCGGCGTCCTCGCCGACGCGACGGCCACCGGGCAGCAGGCCCGGCACGCAGCCGGTCTCCAGCGCGCCCCGGTCACCGGCGCGGCGCGGGATCCACGCGAGCCGGACGCCGGTGCGCTCCACCAGGTCGTGCAGCGCGGAGAACAGGCCCGGCACCGAAGCCGCGCGCTCGCCGACGAGGACGACGGCGTTCTCGCCGCTCAGGGCCTCGTCGAGGTCCGGCGCGTGCTTGGCGATGCCTTCGATGGCCGCGGGCTCCTGGCCCGGGACGCAGGCGAGCAGCTCGCCGAACGTCTTGCGCACCGACGACGTCGTCCACTGTCCCAAGTGGACGACCCGGGTGCGGTTCTTGCGGGCCGCCTTGCGCAGCCGCAGGAACACGATCGGCGCCTCGTCCTCGGGCTCGAACGCCACGCACAGCACGGTGCGGGCGCGCTCGATCTCGCCGAAGGTGACGCCGTTCTCCGGCGTCACGCCCACGACGTGCGAGGTGAGGAACGCGAGCTCCTCGGCCGAGTGCGGGCGGGCGCGGAAGTCGACGTCGTTGGTCTGCAGGGCGACGCGGGCGAACTTCGAGTACGCGTAGGCGTCCTCGACGGTCAGCCGGCCACCGGGCAGGACGCCGACGCCGCCGTTGGAGCGGGCCTCGGTGAGACCGGCGGCCGCGATGCGCAGCGCGTCGGTCCAGGACGCCTCTTCCAGCTCACCGGTCTCGCGGTTGCGGACCAGCGGCCGCCGGATGCGGTCCTCGGCGGAGGTGTAGCGGAAGGCGAAGCGGCCCTTGTCGCAGATCCACTCTTCGTTGACCTCGGGGTCGTCGCCGGCCAGCTTGCGCTGGACCTTGCCGCGGCGGAAGTCGGTCCGCTCGGCGCAGCCGGACGAGCAGTGCTCGCAGACGCTCGGCGCGGACACCAGGTCGAACGGGCGGGAGCGGAACCGGTAGGCGGCACTCGTCAGAGCGCCGACCGGGCAGATCTGGATGACGTTGCCGGAGAAGTAGCTCTGGAACGGCTGGCCGGACGTCGTCCGCGAGGCCAGGTCCAGCACGTCCGCCGTCTCCGCTGTGCCGATCTGCTGGTGGGCGCCGCGTTCGAGGAGCTCGATGAACGGGTCGCCGGCGATCTCGCGGGAGAACCGGGTGCAGCGCTGGCAGAGCACGCAGCGTTCCCGGTCCAGGAGCACCTGCGACGAGATCGGCAGCGGCTTCTGGAAGGTGCGCTTGGTGTCCACGAACCGGGACTCCGTGCGGCCGTGCGCCAAAGCCTGGTTCTGCAGCGGGCACTCGCCGCCCTTGTCGCAGATCGGGCAGTCCAGCGGGTGGTTGATGAGCAGCAGCTCCATCACACCCTGCTGGGCCTTGTCCGCGACCGGCGACGTCAGCTGCGTCTTGACGACCATGCCGTCGGCGACGGTCATCGTGCAGGACGCCTGCGGCTTCGGCATCGGCCGGCCGCCCATCTCGACCTCGACCAGGCACTGGCGGCAGGCGCCGGCCGGGTCGAGGAGCGGGTGGTCGCAGAACCGCGGGATGACCGTGCCGAGGCGTTCGGCCGTGCGGATCAGCAGCTCACCCTTGGGGGCGATGACCTCTTCGCCGTCGATGACCAGCTTGACGTGGCCTTCGGGGACCGGCGTCGCAGCCGTGTCGGGCTTGTCGGGGGCGATCGTCATGATGCCTGCGCTCCCACGAGTTCGGGCTTGGTCTGTTCGTGCCGGTTCTTCTCGCACAGCGCGAGGAACTCGTCCCGGAAGTACTTGATGCCGCTGGTGATCGGCGACACCGCGCCGTCGCCGAGGGCGCAGAACGACCGGCCGAGGATGTTGTCGCAGACGTCGAGGAGGGTGTCGATGTCCTCTTCGGTGCCGTGGCCCTCGACCATGCGCTCGAGGATCTGCGCCAGCCAGTACGTGCCCTCACGGCACGGCGTGCACTTGCCGCAGGACTCGTGCTCGTAGAACTGCGTCCACTTCATCACGGCCCAGGGCACCGACACCGTCTCGTTGAAGATCTGCACGGCCGTCGTGCCCAGCATCGACCCGGCTTCCGCCGCGCCTTCGAAGTCCAGGGGAACGTCGAGGTGCTCGGCGGTGAACATCGGGGTGGACGAGCCGCCCGGGGTCCAGAACTTGAGCGGGACGCCGTCCTTCATGCCGCCCGCCATGTCGAGCAGCTCGCGCAGCGTGGTGCCGAGCGGGCACTCGTACTGGCCGGGCTTCTCGACGTGGCCGGAGATCGAGTAGATCTTCGGGCCGGGCGACTTCTCGCGGCCCATCTCGCGGAACCAGCTCGACCCGCCGTTGACGATGAACGGCGCGCTCGCGATGGTCTCGACGTTGTTGACCGTGGTCGGCGCGGCGTAAAGCCCCGCGGCGGCCGGGAACGGCGGCTTGAGCCGCGGCTGGCCACGACGGCCCTCCAGCGAGTCGAGCAGCGCCGTCTCCTCACCGCAGATGTACGCGCCGGCGCCGGCGTGCACGGTGATCTTGAGGTCGAAGCCCGAGCCGAGGATGTTCTCGCCCAGGTAGCCCGCCGCTTCGGCTTCGCGCACGGCCGCGTTGAGGCGGCGGATGCAGTGCAGCGCCTCGCCGCGGACGTAGATGAAGCAGTGGTTGGAGCGCATCGCGTACGAGGCGATGATGCAGCCCTCGATGAGCGAGTGCGGGTCCGCCATCATCAGCGGGATGTCCTTGCACGTGCCCGGCTCGCCCTCGTCGGCGTTGATCACCAGGTAGTGCGGCTTGTCGAAGTTCGGCGGCATGAACGACCACTTGATGCCGGCCGGGAAGCCCGCGCCGCCGCGGCCGCGCAGGCCCGAGTCCTTGACCAACTGGACGAGCTGCTCCGGCGTGCCGGCGAGCGCCTTGCGGATGGCCGTGTAGCCCTCCAGCGCCTCGTACGTGCCGATCTGCCAGGAGTTCGGCGACAGCCAGCGCTTCGTGAGGACCGGCGTAATGGGATCTGCCATTACTTCTTCTCCCCATCTTTAACAGGCACAGCGGGCAGCGGGACGTCCTGGGCGACCGGGGCGACCCAGCCGCGCTCCTGCGCGATCTGCGCGCCCCGCAGGGTTTCGACGGCCTGCGATGGGCCGTCGACGTCCGTGCGGTACTGGCGCTCGTCCTCCGGGAAGAACCCGGCGAGCTGCAGCTCGGCGCCCTTGAAGCTGCTCAGCGGGGCGCCGCGCGTCGGGGCCGGCTTCTTGCCCGCCTGCAGCGCGTCGACCAGCGCGACGGCCTTGTCCTCGGTCTGGTTGTCGAAGTACTCGTAGTTGACCTGGATGACCGGCGCGAGGTCGCAGGCCGCGAGGCACTCGGCGTGCTCGAGGGTGATCGAGCCCGGCTCGTTCGGCGTGCCCGCGGTCTCGTTGTGCCCCAGCGGTTCCGCCTCGGAACCGAGGTGCGTCTGGAGCTTCTTGTAGATCGCGTCGCCGCCCATGGCCGCGCACAGCGTGTTCGTGCAGACGCTCACCAGGTGCTCGCCGCACGGGCGGCGCTTGTACATCGTGTAGAACGTCGCGACCGCGCTGACCTCGGCGTCGGACAGGTCGAGCTGCTGCGCGCAGAACGCGATGCCCTCCTGGCTGACGTACCCCTGCACCGACTGCACGAGGTGCAGCAGCGGCAGCAGCGCCGAGCGGGACACCGGGTAACGCGCGATCAGCTCCTGCGCCCGGGAGTACACGCCACTGTCGAAGATGTCCTCGAGCGGTGTCTCGGCCAGGATTCCCTCGGCCACTGCGGGATCCGGCGCGATGGCGATCACGTCGACGTCCGGCCCGGCGGCCGCGTGCGTCTGATCCGCCGCGTGCGGTCCCGGTTCCGGGACTGCGGTAGAAGAGGTCATCGGTCCACTCCCCCCATGACGGGGTCGATCGAGGCGATCGCGGCGATCACGTCCGCGACCAGGCCGCCTTCGGCCATTGCGGGCATCGACTGCAGGTTCACGAAGCTCGGTTCGCGCACGTGGACCCGCAGCGGCCGCGTGCCGCCGTCGGAGACCAGGTGCGCGCTCAGCTCGCCGCGCGGCGACTCGACCGAGGTGTAGACCTGCCCGGCCGGCACCTTGAAGCCCTCGGTGACCAGCTTGAAGTGGTGGATCAGCGACTCCATCGACTGGCCCATGATCTTCTTGACGTGCTCGAGCGAGTTGCCCATGCCGTCGCTGCCGATCGACAGCTGCGCGGGCCAGGCGACCTTCTTGTCCTCGACCATGACCGGGCCCGGCTCGAGCTTCTCCAGGCACTGCTCGATGATCTTGAGACTCTCGTGCATCTCGTGCACCCGGATCAGGTAGCGCGACCAGCAGTCGGCGCCGTTGTCGACCGGCACGTCGAAGTCGAACTCCTCGTAGCAGGAGTACGGCTCGGTCTTGCGCAGGTCCCACGGCAGGCCGGCACTGCGCAGCACCGGCCCGGTGACGCCGAGCGCGAGGCACGCGTCGACCGGCAGGTACCCGACACCCTTGAGCCGGTTGCGCCAGATCGGCTGCCCGGTGAAGAGCTTGTCGTACAGCGGAAGGCGTTCCTTCATCGTCTTGACGAATTCGGTGACCTTCTCGCGGTAGTCCGCGGGCATGTCCTGCGCGAGACCGCCGGGGCGGATGAACGCGTGGTTCATCCGCAGGCCGGTGAGGTGCTCCAGCAGGTGCAGCACGACCTCGCGCTCGCGGAAGCCCAGCGTCATCGCGGTGGTGGCGCCGAGCTCCATGCCGCCGGTGGCGATGTAGACCAGGTGCGAGCCGATGCGGTTGATCTCCAGCAGCATCACGCGCAGCAGCTGCGCGCGGCGCGGGGCCTCGATCTGCAGCAGCTTCTCGACGCCGAGGCAGTACGCCATCTCCGTCGAGAGCGGGGCCAGGTAGTCCATGCGCGTCACGAAGGTGACGCCCTGGGTCCAGGTCCGGTACTCGCAGTTCTTCTCGATGCCGGTGTGGAGGTAGCCGATGACCGACCGCAGCTGCGTGACGGTCTCGCCCTCCATCTCCAGCACGAGCCGGAGCACGCCGTGCGTCGACGGGTGCTGCGGGCCCATGTTGATGACCATGCGCTCGTCGTGCGCCGCGTCGGCGACGACGTCGTCCCAGTCACCGCCGGAGACCGAGTAGACGCGGCCTTCGGTCGTGTCGCGCGAGTCCGCCTCGGGAACTTCCGTCGTTTCGTCGTTGATGGTCACGAGTACGACCTCCGCTGGTCCGGCGGCGGGATCTCCGCGCCCTTGTATTCGACCGGGATCCCGCCGAGCGGGTAGTCCTTGCGCTGGGGGTGGCCGTCCCAGTCGTCCGGCATGAGGATGCGGGTGAGCGCGGGGTGGCCGTCGTAGACGATGCCGAACATGTCCCAGGTCTCCCGCTCCTGCCAGTCGGCGGTCGGGTAGATCCCGACCAGCGACGGCACGTGCGCGTCGTCCACGTCGAGGCTGACTTCGAGGCGGATCCGGCGGCGGTAGGTCAGGGACGTGAAGTGGTACACCGAGTGCAGCCGCTGCGGGACGTCGACGCCGTAGTCCACGCCGGACACCGAGCTGAGCAGCTCGAAGCGCAGGCCGCCGTCGTCGCGCAGGACCTTCGCGATCGCGGGCAGCTGCTCGCGGGCGACGTAGAAGGTGATCTCGCCGCGGTCGACCGTGGTCTGCAGGATCGCCTCGGACGGGATCTTGTTGTCCGACAGGGCCGCGTAGAACTCGTCGGCGAACTGGTCGAACCAGCCGCCGTACGGGCGCTCGGCCGGCGCCGGGTGGTAGGCCGGCAGCCGGACACCGCCGTAGCCGGAGGTGTCACCGGTGCCGTGGACGCCGAACATGCCCTGGCGTTCGCGGCCGGTGACGACCGGCTCGGCGGGCCGGGTGCCGCGCGGCTCGAGGCCGTCTTCGGTGGGGCGATCGGCGCTGGACTGCTCGCCGCCGGGTTCTGGGGTCTCAGTCATCGCTCTACTTCTTCGCGTACTTGATCGAGGACGCGACGAGCTCGGTGCGGGCGCCGCTGGCGGCGCGGATCGCGGCCCGGCGGGCGTTGATCGGCTCGTCCTGGATCTTGGCGTGCAGCTTGAGGATCGCGTCGAGCAGCATCTCCGGCCGCGGCGGGCAGCCGGGCAGGTACATGTCGACCGGCACGATGTGGTCGACGCCCTGGACCACGGCGTAGTTGTTGAACATGCCGCCGGAGGAGGCGCAGACGCCCATGGCGAGGACCCACTTGGGCTCGGCCATCTGGTCGTAGATCTGGCGCAGGACCGGGGCCATCTTCTGGGTGACCCGGCCGGCGACGATCATCAGGTCGGCCTGGCGCGGTGTCGCGCTGAAGCGCTCCATGCCGAACCGGGCGATGTCGTAGCGGGAACCGCCGACCGTCATCATCTCGATCGCGCAGCAGGCGAGCCCGAAGGTCGCGGGCCACATCGAGTTCTTCCGCGCCCAGTTGACGAGGCCTTCGAGGCTGGCCAGCAGGATGCCGTTGGGGAGTTTCTCTTCGAGGCCCATGGGTCTAGTTCCAATCCAGGCCGCCGCGCCGCCACACGTAGGCGTACGCGAAGCCGACCGTCGCGATGAACAGCAGGATCTCCACCAGGCCGAAGGTGCCCAGCGCGTCCGCCTGCACGGCGAACGGGTAGAGGAAGACCATCTCGATGTCGAACAGGATGAACAGCATCGCGGTGATGTAGTACGCCACCGGCATCCGGCCGCCGCCGACGAGCGGCTGCGGGGACGGTTCGATGCCGCATTCGTAGGCCTCGAGCTTGGCCTTGTTGTAGCGGCTGGGACCGACCAGCGGGCCCAGCAGCACCGACAGCACGGCGAACGCCAGCGCCAGCACGAACAGAAGGACCAGGGGCAGGTAGGGCTTCAGGCTCGGGGCCTGCTGCGCCAGGTTCACTGCGTCCGTTTGGGTCAGCACGGGCAACATCAGCACGGGGTCTTCGCCATCCTTTCCGCGCCGCTGCGGTTTTGCTTGTGGTGGGAACCGCTCAGCCTCGTCGGCACCCTAAGGGACCTGGGTCACACCGCCGAGGGTCAGGGTCTCCTTACGGCCCGTGGCGGTCTTCAGGCCAGCTTGTGAAATAGTTCACAAGCCACTCGTCGTGGATGTGAAGGGATTCACAAAGCATGGGGGGAGTGTAGGACGCGACTCACATTCTTGTCCCTAGCCCCCCGTGTTATGAGGGTGCCCTAACTTTCACCGCCAACGTTGTCACGGCCCGGCAACGGCGCGCGTGCGACCTGCGCGAAGACGTTTCATGATCACCGCACGACCGGACAAACAGGGCGCCGACCTGTGATCTATCCCACTGACCGCACGGCCAACTTGGTAGGCCGGTCGAGTGTCCGCGCGCGCAACCCGCCCACCCCGCCACCGTTCGCACTTGCACAGCAAAGCGTCACTTTCCCTAGGAAAGATGCGTCCGAAGGCCCCCTGGACGCATCTTTCCTAGGGAAAGTGACAGGTTCGGGGGTCAGCGGGGGCTGGGGGCTGCCTTCGCGAGGGCCGAGATCAGGCGGTCGACGCCGTCGCCGCCCTTGGCGTCGTAGCAGCCCGACAGGCCCTTGTAGACCAGCGGGAGGATCTTGTTGATCCGCAGGCCGTACTTGGTCGCCGCGTGCATGATCTTCGGCTTGCCGATGATCTTGGCGAAGACATTGCCCAGCTGGTAGTAGCCGCCCATCAGCTCGCGCACCGCGCGCGGGTACGCCTCCAGCGCGCGCTCGCGCGAAGGCCCTTCGCGCCGGGCCAGGGCCTGGACGACGACCTCCGCCGCGATCTGCGCGGACTCCATCGCCGCCGAGATGCCCTCGCCGTTGAACGGGCTGACCATGCCGCCCGCGTCGCCCAGCAGCAGGAGGCCGTCGCGGTAGTGCGGGGTGCGGTTGAAGCCCATCGGGAGGCCGGCGCCACCGACCTTGCCGATCGCGTTCTCCTCGCGGTAGCCCCACTCCTCCGGCGTCCCGTCGAGCCACTGGCGCAGCAGCGCGCGGTAGTCGGTGTTCCGGAACGAGGCCGACGTCGAGAGCATGCCGAGACCGACGTTCACCGTGCCGTCGCCGAGCGGGAACGCCCAGCCGTAGCCCGGCAGCAGCTTCGGGTCGCGCGGATCCGAGCGGTCCCACAGCTCGAGGTGCCCCTCGATGAACGGGTCGTCGTGGCGCGGGCTCTTGTAGTACTGGCGCACCGCGACGCCCATCGGGCGCTTCTCGTTCTTCTGGATGCCGACGCTCAGCGCGAGCCGCGCGGAGACGCCGTCGCAGGCCAGGACCAGCGGCGCGCGGTAGTTCACCGGCGTGCGCTCCGGGCCGACCTTCGCCTCGACGCCGACCACGCGCCCGGTCGCGTCGGTGATGGCGCTGGTGACGGTGGTGCGCTCGTACAGCCGCGCGCCCGCCTTCACCGCGAGCTTCGCGAGGAGGTCGTCGAAGTCGTGGCGGGTGCGGGAAACGCCGTACGGCGGGTAGCTCGTGAGGTCCGGCCAGTCGAGCTCCAGCGTCAGGTCGCCGGTGAGGATCCGCAGGCCGCGGCTCTGCACCCAGCCGGCTTCCTCGCTCGTGTCGATGCCGAGGTCGATCAGCTGCTTGACGCCGCGCGGGGTGAGGCCGTCGCCGCAGACCTTCTCGCGCGGGAACTCGGTCTTCTCCAGCAGCAGGACGTCGACGCCCGACCGGGCGAGGTAGGTCGCGACAGTGGACCCGGCCGGTCCGGCACCGACGACGATGACTTCGGCGTCCTGGTCAGGGCTACGACGGCTCATACCGCGAGTCTAGGCAGGCTTGCGCGCCCGGTGGATCGCGACGACGCCGAATGTGAGGTTCAACCACTCGACGTCGGCCCAGCCCGCGCTCTCGATGATCTCGCCGAGGGTGCGCTGGTCCGGCCAGGCCAGCATCGATTCGGCCAGGTAGGAGTAGGCCTCCGGGTTGGACGACGTCCGCTTGCCGACCCACGTGAGCAGCTTCAGCATGAACCGCCGGTGGATGAACCTGATCGGGGGAAACGGCGGCGTCGAGACCTCGCAGATCACCAGCCGGCCGCCCGGCTTGACCACGCGGGCGATCTCGGTGAGCGCGGCCTTCGTGTCGACGAAGTTGCGCAGCGCCAGCGAGATCGTCACGGCGTCGAAGCTCTCGTCGGCGAACGGGAGGTTCAGCGCGTCCGCCGCGACCATCGGGACCTTGCGGTGCAGCCCGGCGCGCAGCATGCCGAACGAGAAGTCCGCGGCCAGGCACCAGGCGCCGCCGCGGGCGTACTCGACGGTGGAGACGCCGGTGCCGGCGGCGAGGTCCAGGACCTTCTCGCCGCGGCGGGCGTCGAGCACGCGGGCGGTGGTGGTGCGCCAGCGCCGGTCGAAGCCGAAGGTCATGAACGAGTTCGCCCGGTCGTACCCGTCCGCGACGCCGTCGAACATGGCGGCGACTTCGTGCGGGTCCTTGTCCAGGCTGGCGCGTGACATGGCTTGAGGTTAACCGGGACGGAAATTGATTACGCTGGTGTAATCAATTTTCAGCGGCTACCGTTCCGGCATGGACGCGAAGAGACCGCGGCTGGGCAGCGCCTTCCTGCTCGCCCAAGTCGGCGCGCACGCTGCCCAGCGGTTCACGGAGCAGATCGCGGCGCTGGATCTGACGCCGACCCAGGTCGCCCTGCTGCGGCTCGTGGCCTCCCGGCCGGGCCAGAGCCAGCAGTCGCTGGCCAAGCAGCTCGGCACCCCCGCGACCCGGCTGGTCCCGCTCGTCGACGGCCTGGAGAAGCGCGGGCTCATCGAGCGCCGCCGCAACGCCGAAGACCGGCGGCTGTACGCCGTGGAGCTGAGCGAGGACGGCCGGGTGATGATGGGGCGTGTCGCGCAAACCGGCGCGTCGCACGAACAAGCCGTCACCGCGGCCCTGACCGACGCCGAACGCGAAGTCCTGCACAGCTTGCTGGTGAAGATCGCGGACGAGCAGGGCCTCACGCCGAACGTCCAGCCGGCCTACGGGCGCCAGCGCTCCTGACCGAAGGTCGCCAGCATTCCGGCGACCGCCGCGGACCAGGTGAACTCCTCGGCCCGCGCCCGGGCCGCCGCGCGGCGCAGGTCTTCGGGACGGTCCAGGAGGTTCGTCACCGCGGAGGCGAACGCGGGCGCGTGGTCCTCGACCGCCGCGCCGCAGCCCGGCCGGACGATCTCCCGCAGCGCCGACGACGCCGAGACCACCACCGGCGTCCCGGAGGCGAGCGCTTCCAGCGCGGCCAGGCCGAACGTCTCGTGCGGGCCCGGCGCGAGGGAGACGTCGGCGCTGGCCAGCAGCCGGGCGACGTCACCGCGGCCGGCCAGGAACCCCAGGAACGTCACCGGCAGGCCGCGCGCCCGGCGTTCGAGCGCGCGGCGTCGCGGCCCGTCGCCGGCCACGACGAGCCGCACCCGCGCGCCCGCCTCCGTCAGCTCGGCGACGGTGTCCACGCTGCGCTCCACGTGTTTCTCCGGCGACAGACGTCCACAGTGGACGATCAAGGCGTCCGCTCCCCCGGCGAGGCCGGCGCGCCAGCCGTCGTCGCGCCTGGCGGGCCGGAACGTCGTCAGGTCGACGCCGAGCGGCACGCGGTGGACGTTCGGCGCGGCGATCCGGTCGAACTCCGCCCGCGCGAACGCCGTCGTGCAGACGACCGTGTCGTAGCTCGCGGCCATCCGGCGGTTGGCGACGTCGGCGACCCGGCGCGCGACGACCTCGGGCAGCAGGAACTGCTCCAGCAGCCGGTCGAGCCGCTCGTGGGAGATCACCGTGCTGGGGACGCCGTGGCGCCGTGCCCAGCCGCCCATCCCCCGCAGCGTCAGCCGGTCCGACACCTCGAGCCGGTCCGGTTCGAGCTTGCGCAGCACCGCGCGGACGCGGTGCGGGTCGACGGCGCGGTAGCCGCCGGTGCCCGGGATTTTGGGCGCGGGCAAGGAAAACCGGCGGACGCCGGTGGGCAGGACCTCGTCGGCGTAGCGGGTGCCGGGCACCACCAGCGTCACGACGTGCCCGCTCGCGACGTACCCGGCGCCGAGGTGGTGCAACGCCGTGCGCAGCCCGCCCGAGCGCGGCCCGTAGAAGTTCGCGAGCTGGACGATGTGCACGGCTCAAGCCGCGCGCGCGGCTCGGCCCTGCACCGCTTCGTAGTGCCCCACCAGCTCGTGGCAGACGGCCGGCCAGGTCCGCCCGAGCACCACCTTGCGCGCCTTCTCGCCGAGTCTCGCCCGCAGCGCGGCGTCGCGCAGGGCGTCGATCTTCTCGAGCAGCGCCGGGCCGAACTGCTCGCGGTCCGCGGGCAGCAGGTAGCCGGTGCGGCCGGGCAGCACCAGGTCCTTCGGGCCGCCGGCGTCGGGTGCGAGCACCGGCAGGCCGGACGCCATCGCCTCCTGCACCGCCTGGCAGAACGTCTCGTGCGGGCCGGTGTGCACGAAGACGTCGAAGCTCGCGTACGCGGCGGAGAGCTCGTCGCCGTACTTCGCGCCGAGGAAGGCCGCGTCCGGGAGCTGCTCTTTCAGCGCGGGCAGTTCGGGCCCGTCGCCGACGACGACCACGCGGATGCCCGGCACGCCGGCCAGCGCGGCCAGCCGGTCGACCTCCTTCTCGGGCGCCAGCCGGCCGACGAAGCCGACCAGCAGCTCGCCGTCCGGCGCCAGCGCGGCCCGCAGCGCGGCGTCGGCGTGCGCCGGGGAGAACCGGTCGATGTCGACGCCCCGCGCCCAGCGGTGCACCCGCGGCACGCCGTGCCGCCGCAGCTGCTCGACGGAGTCGGTGGACGGCGCCAGCGTCCGGTCGGCCCGCGAGTGCAGCCGCCGCACCCAGCGCCAGGCGGCGCGGGCGGCGAGGCCGAAGCCGTACGCGGAGGCGAAGCCGGCGATGTCGGTCTGGTAGACGGCGATCGACGGCACCCGCAGCCGTCGCGCGGCGGCGAGCCCGCGGGCACCGACCACGAACGGCGACGCGAGGTGCACGACGTCCGGGCCGAACGCGGCCAGCGCCGTCAGCACGGTGCGCGTCGGCACGCCGATCGGCAGCGAGTTCACGCCGGGGAAGTCGAGCGCCGGGATCCGGATCACCGGGGCGCCGCGGTAGGAGTCCGGGCCGGGTCCGGGCGCGATGATCAGCACGTCGTGCCGGCGTTCGCGCAGGTGCTCGACCACCCGCAGGACGGAGTTGGTCACGCCGTTCACCTGGGGCAGGAAACTTTCGGTGACTATCGCGACTCGCACGCTTCCGACCATCGCACCCGATCCTGGCGCCCGCGTGGCCGCCGGGCCAACGCTGCCGGAACAGATCCGCCACGACATGTCATCTCAAGGTCGTGTCCCGGAAACCAGCAGGGCCCAGACTAAGCAGGCATGACCCTCTTGTCCTCCAGGCCGCCGCGGCCCGTGGAGCCCGGCCTGCTGTCGAGGGCCCTCGAAGTGGCCGGTCGCCTGGCCAACGACGCGACCGACGTGATCACCGCGACCGCCGGCCGGGGTGCACACCCCGCCACGCTGGACTCGCCGTTCGACTGGGTCACCGACACCGACCGGATCCTCGAGCGCCACACGCGGCGCGTGCTGACCGCCGAGTTCCCGGGCATCCCGGTGGTGGGCCACGAGTTCGGCGCCGACCACGGCGCCGACGTCGCGGAGTACCGCTGGGTCGTCGACTCGGTGGACGGCACCGCGAACTACGTCGCCGGGGTGCCGTGGTGCGCGTACAGCCTGGCGCTGGTCGACGCGGCCGGCCCGGTGGTGGGCGTGGTGGCGGACCCGTACCGGGCCCAGATCTACGCCGCGGCGCGCGGACGAGGGGCCCGCGCGAACGGCAAACCGGTGCGCTTGACGGACCGCTGCGTCACGGCGGGCGCTCTGGTGTTCACGGAGTTCGCCCGTCGCGGACCTTGGCCGGGGATGGGCGAGTTCATCGAGCGGGCGGCGGCGGCCCACGCGGGGGTCCGGGTCCTGGGGTCGGCGGCGTTGTCGATCGCGCAGGTGGCCCTGGGCCACGCGGCGGCGGCGGTGCTGCACAGCTACCACGAATGGGACGTCGCGGGCTCGGTGGCGATGGCCATCGAGGCGGGCGCGGTCGTGCTGGACAGGCACGGCGAGGACACGGCGCTGCCGACGGACGGCCTGCTGGTGGCGGCGCCCGGGGTGGCGGACGAGGTGCTGGGCTGGTGGCAGGAGACGGCCCACGCGGGCTGAAACGGGTTGCGCGCGCTGTGAAGATCGGGACATGCCCACCCTGCACACCGCGCGCCTGACGCTCGTACCCCTGGCCGACGAGCACCTGGAGCTGGAGATCGAGCTGGACTCCGACCCGGAGGTGATGCGGTACCTGACGGGCCGGGCGGCGACCCGGGCCGAGGTCGAGGCCGCGCATCGGCGCCGTATGGCCGTCTCGCCCGGGTTCGGGTTCTGGATGGGTTTCCGTGCTGAGGACTTCATCGGCTGGTGGATCCTGCGGCCACCGCAGGGTCCGGACCAGCCTTCGGGCGGGTGTCAGGCCGAGCTGGGTTACCGGCTGCTGCGCCGGTACTGGCGGCAGGGCTACGCCGGGGAGGGCTCTCGCGAGCTGATCCGGTACGGCTTTTCCGAGCTGGGACTGGACCGGATCTTCGCCCAGACGATGGCGGTCAACACGCCATCGCGAGCGACGATGGCCTCGGCCGGGCTGACGTTCGCCCGCGCGTACACCTCGGCGGAGGACTTCCAGGAAGTGCTTCCGGGTACCGAAGAGGGCGAGGTCGAGTACGAGATCACGCGAAGCAGGTGGCTGCGGGAGACGGGTTGAGCTTGGTCTTCGGTCCGGGTCATCGCCGCATCGCCGCATCGCCGCATCGCCGCATCGCCGCATCGCCGCATCGCCGCATCGCCGCATCGCCGCATCGCCGCATCGCCGCGGAGATTGTTGAACGACCCGGCTCGGTTCCGCGGCCCCTGCGGACAGCAAGCGAGCGCGAAGTCGCCCGCCCGACGATCCCGGCGGCGAGTTATCCACATCGCGTGCAGTTATCCACAGATTTGCCGGAGCACCCCTTTGCCGGTGCGGCGCCGATAGACTGGGACTGGGCACGCCCCCCTGGGTGTGGTGGGGAACTTTCTGCTGGTCAGGCGGCAAACAGAGGCGCCCCCTTCCGCGTCCTCGCCGGGAGTGGAGCGGCGGTCAGGCGGCGGCCGGGATCTCGGCGTCAGCTCGCTTGTTCAGCCGCCGGATCCACCACAGCAGCGGCCCGGCCACCAGCCACGTGAAGAACACGAAACTGCCCAGCGGCAGCAGCGTCAGCGTGGCCGAGCGGCCCGCTACCCGGGCCAGTTCCGGGTCCGTCGCGTCGTACTCGATGCGGACCAGCTGGCCGGCCGCGAGGCCGTCCGGGTAGAGGACTCCGTTGGCCGGGCTGTGGACAATGCCGTCCGGGGTCTCGAAGTGGATGATCGTGCGGTCGAACGCCACCGAGTCCACCGTGGCCGTCGCCGTGCCGAGCTGGGCGGAGATCGCGCGGTCGTTGCGGATCGCCGCGAAGAGCAGGCAGACGCACATCACGGTGAGGAGCGAGGCGACGGCGAGGGTTATCCACCACCCGACGCGCCTCGCCCGCTCACCTCTCGTGCTCACGCCGCGAGCGTAGCGGTACTGCTCAGTGCTTGTGCTCCGCGGCGAGATTCCGGTGGTTGGACTGGATCTGGTCGAACGACTGCGGCTTGACCGGAGCCGAAGCCGCGCGGGCCGCGACGGCGGCCGTGGTCCCGTTCGGGCCCACCGCCGGCTTGCCCGACGTGTACAGCCACGTCTGGAACAGGTCGTAGAGCGGTTTGCCCGAAACCTTCTCGGCCAGCGCGATGAACTCCTGGATCCGGCCGTTCGAGCCGCCCTTCTGGGCCTGCCACGCCTGCAGGATCTTGAAGAACGCCTCGTCGCCGACGGCGGTGCGCAGCGCCTGCAGCGTCAGCGCGCCGCGGTCGTACACCGCGTTGTCGAACTGGTTGTCGGCGCCCGGGTCGGCCGGGACGAGCTTCCACAGCGCGGCGTCGGCCGCGTTGGAGTCGTACGTGTACTGCGCCAGCTCGGCGACCGTGCCTTCGCCCTCGTGCTCCGACCACAGCCACTCGGCGTAGGACGCGAAGCCCTCGTTCAGCCAGATGTCGCTCCAGCGGCCGAGCGAGACGTTGTCGCCGAACCACTGGTGGGCGTTCTCGTGCGCGATCAGCGTCGTGTTGGAGCCCGCGATGAAGTTGCGCGCGCCGTACGTCGGGCGGGTCTGGTTCTCCAGCGAGAAGCCGATACCGCTGGTGACGACGCCGCCCTCGGCCTCGAACGGGTACGGGCCGAACTTCGTCGCCAGGAACGCGTCGATCTCCGGCGTCCGCTCAACGCTGGCCTTCGCCGCGTAGAGCGAGTCGCCGAGGTCGCTGCCGTACGCCGAGATGAACGGCTTGCCGTCCGGCGTGGTCGCCTGGTTGAGCTCGTACTTGCCGACGATGAACGACGTCAGGTACGTGGCCTGCTGCTTCGTGCTGCGCCACTGCCAGCGCGTCCAGCCGGCGCGGCTCTTCGTCTTGCGGACGAGCGTGCCGTTGGTGACGGCAACGTTGTCATCCGGCGCTTCGATGGAGACGTCGTAGGTCGCCTTGTCGGTCGGGTGGTCGTTGGCCGGGAACCACCACGCGGAGCTCTGCGGCTCGTCGACGCCGAGCGCGCCGAAGGAACCCTTCTTCCACGCGTTGAGGCCGTCGACCTTCTCGGTGGACGGCGTGTCCGAGTACGCGACGACGACCGTGGCGGTCTGCCCCTTGAGCAGCGGCTGCGCCGGCGTGATGACGAGCTCGCCGTCGCCGTTCTGGTTCGCGAACTGGGCGGGGCGGTTGTTCACCAGCACGCTCGACGCCTTCAGCGCGAAGTCGAGGTCGAACCGCGAGAGGTCCTGGGTCGCGGTGAGCAGCAGCGTCGTGGTGCCGGCCAGCACGTCGGTCGCGGGCTGGTAGGTCAGGCGGATGTCGTAGTGCAGCACGTCCGTCCCGCCGTTGCCGGCGTTCGGGTAGTACGAGTCACCGACGCCGGGCGCACCGGGCGTCGGGGCCGCACTGGCGGTACCGGCGAGCAGCACCGAGGCGACCCCGGCCGCGAGCACACCGAGGCCGGTGCGAGTTCTTGCACGCATTCGAATCCCTCCAACGGGTGAGGATCAGCGCGCTCGAACGTAGCCAGCCAGGAAGACACCAGGAACAGCCGAAGGGAGGATCTTGCCTGCTGGGATCACACTCGGAAAGCGGTTGACCAACCGCCTCAGACGGCGGAGACGGCCGCGCTGACCGCGGAGCGCAACCTCGCGTGCAGGTCACGGTGCCGCGAACGGTCCACCCGGACCTCGACGCCCATCGCACGACGGGCCCACCGCGCGAGTCCGCAGGCCATGGTCCACCTTCACCATCCCGCGGTACGCATGCCTGCGTGCCCGGAGGGTCGGTTCGCGTACCCAGAGGGTCGGTTCGCGTACCCGGAGGGTCGGTTCGCGTACCCGGAGGGTCGGGGCTCGTCTGGTGGCGGCGCCCGTCGCGAGCGTGTCAGACGGCGGAGACGGCCGCGCTGACCGCGGAGCGCAACCTCGCGTGCAGGTCACGGTGGCGCGAACGGTCCACCCGGACCTCCACCACCCGCAACCCCGGCGCGGGGAGCAGCGCGGCCTGGAACTCCGTCAGCGTCTCCGCCACCACGTGCGGCACCCGGTAACCCGCGCACAGCGCGCCCAGGTCCGCGCCATGCGGGGTGCCGAAGACCCGCTCGAAGCTCGCCGAGTGCTCCGGGGCGCCCTGCTCCAGCAGCGAAAAGATGCCGCCGCCGTCGTCGTTGCAGACCACGATCGTCAGGTCCGGGCGCTGCTCCGCGGGCCCGGTCAGCAGCCCCGACGCGTCGTGCAGGAACGTCAGGTCGCCCAGCAGCGCGTACGACGGGCCGCGGTGGACCGTGGCCGCGCCGATCGCCGTCGAGACCGTGCCGTCGATGCCCGCGACGCCGCGGTTGCGGTGGACCAGGACGTCCGGGCGCAGGCGGCCGGCCAGCGCGACGTCGCGTGTGGGGTTGGACGAGCCCACCACCAGCAGCGAGTCCGGCGGCAGCGCGTCCACCAGCTCCGAAGCCAGGCGCAGCCCCGAAGGCCACGGCTCCGAGGCCAGCACCGACGTGACCGCCGTGGACGCCGCTTCGTCGGCCCGGCGCCAGCTGGCCAGCCACTCCGGGTCGGCGGGCTTGGTCGGCTCGTCGAACCACTGCCCGACCTGCCGGACGTTGTGTGCGGGCGCCGGCCAGTCCGAGTCCGGGCGCACCAGCAGCACCTCGACGGAGGCGTCCGAGAGGACGTTCTGGATCTGCCGGAACACCGTCGGCCGGCCGAGGCAGAGCACCTGCTCGGGCTTGTGCCGGTTGATGAACTCCTCGACGCCCAGCAGCCACGCGCCGGACGAGATCGCCGTGCCGCCGGACAGCCCGATGCCGCCGGTCTCCGAGATCACCGGCCAGCCGTGCTGCTCGGCCCACTCGCTGGCCGCCTGGACGCCGGTGTCGCACGCGATGACCAGGCCGTGGCGCGCCGACGGCACCACGAACGACGGCAGCGCGCCGAAGTCGGGCAGCTCGGTCCAGCGGGAACCGTCGGGACGGCCGTCCAGGGACTCGTACCACTCGCCGTCATCGTCCAGATCCGGCACCAGCGGCTCGCGGAACGGGATGTTCAGGTGCACCGGGCCGCAACGCCACTCGCCGTAAGCGGCGTTCCAGGCCCGGCAGATCTGGCTGCGCCAGTACGAGTTCTGCCCGGCGCGGCGCTCGGCGACGGCCAGCTCGTCGAAGTAGCGGGCGGCGTTGCCGAAGAGCCGGTGCTGGTCGATGACCTGCGACGCGCCCGCGGCCCGCAGCTCGGGTGGCCGGTCGGCGGTCAGCACGATCAGCGGGACGCCGGCGCGGTCGGCCTCCAGCACGGCGGGGTGGAAGTTCGCGGCCGCGGTGCCGGACGTGCAGAGCACGGCCACCGGGCGGCCGGTGCGCGCGGCGATGCCGAGCGCGAGGAACCCGGCACCACGCTCGTCGATCCGGACGTGCAGCTGGAGCTTCCCGGCCGCGGCGGCGTCGTACAGCGCGATCGACAGCGGCGCGTTGCGGGAGCCCGGGCAGAGGACGACGTGCGAGACGGTGTTGCGGACGAGTTCGTCGACGATGACCCTGGCCTGCGCGGTGGAAGGGTTCACCGGCAGGCTCCCGACTCTGCCGAGGCACTTTTCCCCGCCGAGGCGGCATCAGGCACAGCAAAGGTGTCCACAGGTCCTATTCTCCCAAACGTGGATGACGCCCGAGTTTCCGAGCTGTTCGATCCGGCCGCGTGGACCGAGGTCGACGGTTTCGCCTTCACCGACATCACCTACCACCGCTCCGCTGAGAGCCGTGGCGGCAAACGTGTGGTGCGGGTCGCGTTCGACCGCCCGCAGGTCCGCAACGCGTTCCGCCCGCACACCGTCGACGAGCTCTACCGGGCCCTCGACCACGCCCGGCTCAGCTCCGACGTCGGCTGTGTCCTGCTCACCGGCAACGGCCCGTCGCCCAAGGACGGCGGGTGGGCGTTCTGCTCCGGTGGTGACCAGCGTATTCGCGGACGCTCCGGGTATCAGTACGCCAGCGGCGAGACCTCCGACACGGTGGACCCCGCCCGGGCCGGGCGGCTGCACATCCTCGAGGTCCAGCGGCTGATCCGGTTCCTGCCGAAACCGGTCATCGCGGCCGTGCCGGGCTGGGCCGCGGGCGGTGGGCACTCCTTGCACGTCGTGTGCGATCTCACGCTCGCCTCGGCCGAGCACGCGAAGTTCAAGCAGACCGACGCCGACGTCGGCTCGTTCGACGGCGGTTACGGCTCGGCCTACCTGGCGAAGATGGTCGGTCAGAAGTTCGCCCGGGAGATTTTCTTCCTCGGCCGGGAGTACTCCGCCGAGCAGATGCACCGGATGGGCGCCGTCAACGCCGTGGTCCCGCACGCCGACCTCGAGAAAGAAGCCTTGGACTGGGCGTGGACGATCGCCGGTAAGTCGCCGACGGCCCAGCGGATGCTGAAGTACGCGTTCAACCTCACCGACGACGGCATGGTCGGTCAGCAGCTGTTCGCCGGCGAGACCACCCGCCTGGCCTACATGCAGGACGAGGCCGTCGAAGGCCGTGACGCGTTCCTGCAGAAACGCGACCCCGATTTCAAGGACGTCCCCTATTACTACTGACCTGCGCCCCCTCCACCTCGACGGCTCCCCCGAGGCCCTGGCAACGCTGCGCCAGGCCGTCGCGGACGCGCTGAGCGGCGGCCCCGCCGTGCTGCCCTTCACCGACCCCGCGTTGCGGGACGCGATGACACCCGCCGAGCCCGCCGAACCCGACACCGCCGTGATCATCGCCACGTCGGGGTCGACGGGCGCGCCCAAGGGTGTGCTGTTGTCGGCGCGTGCGCTGATCGCGTCCGCTGAGGCCACTCACCGCCGCCTCGGCGGGCCGGGGCAGTGGCTGCTGGCGACGCCGGCGCACTACATCGGCGGGCTGCAGGTGCTGGTCCGGTCCCTGCTGGCCGGGACGACTCCGGCGTTCCTGACCGGTGACGGCTTCCGGCCGGACGCCTTCGCCGCCGCCACCGCCACCCTCACCGGCAGTCCTCGCTACACCGCACTCGTCCCCACCCAGCTGGTCCGGCTGCTCGACGACGGCGGCGCGGGCCTGGCCGCGGCGCGAACCTTCGACGCGATCGTTCTCGGTGCGGCGGCGACGTCGGCCGCGCTGCGCGAACGTGCCGCGGAGGCCGGGGTGGCGATCGTGCCCGCGTACGGGATGAGCGAGACGGCGAGCGGCTGCGTCTACGACGGTGTCCCGCTCGACGGGGTCCGCGTCGACGTCGAGGGGGACCGGATCCGCATCGCCGGCGATGTTCTCGCGCACGGTTACCGGCTCCGGCCGGACCTGACGGCGGAGTCGTTCTCCGGCGGTTGGTTCACCACCTCCGACCGTGGGGTGCGGCACGCCGACGGCCGGGTCGAGGTGCTCGGCCGCGCCGACGACATGATCAACACCGGTGGGGTGAAGGTGTCCGCGAACGCGATCGAGCGCTGCCTGACCGCCCAGCCGGGGGTGCGTGACGCGTGTGTCGTCGGGCTGCCGGACCCGGAATGGGGCGAGGCGGTGGTGGCGCTGGTCGTCCCAGCCGGTGAACCGCGCGACGCGGACGAACTGCGCGCCGCGGTGCGGGCCGAGCTGGGCGCGGCGTCCACACCGAAACGGCTCGAATACGCGGCTGAACTGCCCCTGCGCGGGCCGGGAAAGATCGACCGGGCGGCCGTGAAGGCCCGACTTCTGGCGGGTTTCGGCCGCTGATCGGCCGCACTTCGTTGACACGCACAGGGTGCACCCGCTTGGCTACTCACCATGACGCGCTGGATTCGCACCGCTCTGATCAGCACCGCCGTCGCACTGGGTGTCCTCATTCCCGTGGGCACCGCGCTCGCCGCCGAGGGACCGTCGGTGGATCCGAACAGCGGCTCCCTCGTCTGGCAGCTGCCGACCTCCGACTGACCTCCCGGGCTCCCGCTCGGGCGTGATCGTCATGGCGTTGAATGGCGCCATGGCGAGCTTGAGCGAGTGGATCGAAGGGGCCCGGCCGCGGACACTGCCGAACGCGGTCGCCCCGGTGGTGGCGGGCGTCGGCGCGGCGATCGCGCTGGACGCGTTCTCCTGGTGGCGTTCCGTGCTGGCGCTGCTGGTCTCCCTCTCGCTGATCGTCGGTGTCAACTACGCCAACGACTACTCCGACGGCATCCGCGGCACCGACGAGAACCGCGTCGGGCCACTGCGCCTGGTCGGTTCCCGCGTCGCCGCCCCGAAAGCCGTCCTCGCCGCGGCGCTGACCGCGCTGGGCCTGGCCGGCGTGCTCGGCCTGCTGCTCGTCGCGCTCACCGGGTACTGGTGGCTGCTGGCCATGGGCGGCGTCTGCATCCTCGGCGCCTGGTTCTACACCGGCGGCAAGAAGCCTTACGGCTACTACGGTTTCGGCGAAATCGCGGTGTTCGTCTTCTTCGGCCTGGCCGGGGTGCTCGGCACGGTGTACGTCCAGGCCGGCCGGATCAGCTGGGCCGCGCTGGCGTGCGCGGTCGCCGTCGGCTGCTTCTCCACGGCCGTCCTGACGGCCAACAACCTGCGTGACATCCCGACCGACGTCGAGGCCGGCAAGCTCACCTTGGCCACCCGCCTCGGCGACCGCGGCACGCGCCGGCTGTACCTGGTGCTGATCGCGGTGCCGTACGTGCTCGCGCTGGTCCTGGCGTTCACCGGCCACCCGTTCGCCGGGCTCCCCGTGCTCAGCGTGGCCCTGCTGTTCCAGTCGGTCAGCGCGATCCGGCACAACGCGACCGGCCGCGACCTCATCCCGGCGCTGCGCGACACCGGCCTGGCGATGCTCGCCTGGGCCGTCCTGGCCGCGGTCGGCCTGAACCTCTAGTCCCCGAAGTCCTCGACGGGGAACTTCCCGGTCGCCAGGAACTCCTCGAACAACGCCGTGTGCGGCGCGAGGTCCAGGCTCTGCTGGGCGACCCACTCGTCGTCGTAGTAGGTGTGCGCGTACCGCTCGCCGCCGTCGCACAGGAGCGTGACGACGCTGCCCGCCTGGCCGTCCTCGACCATCCGGGCGATGAGCCGGAACGCGCCGTAGAGGTTGGTGCCGGTGGAGCCGCCCGCCCAGTGCCCGGTGCGCTCGCGCAGCAGCCGGATGGCCGCCAGGGAGCCGGCGTCGGGGATCCGGAACATCTCGTCGATCACGCCGGGCACGAACGACGGCTCGCACCGCGGCCGCCCGATGCCCTCGATCCGCGACGGCATCCCCGTCGCGTAGTCCAGGGCACCCGTTTCCCAGGCGCCGTAGAACGACGAGTTCTCCGGGTCGACGACGCAGACCTTCGTGGTGTGCCGCTTGTAGCGCACGTACCGGCCGAACGTCGCGCTCGTGCCGCCGGTGCCCGCGCCGACGACGATCCAGGCCGGCACCGGGTGCCGCTCGGACCGCATCTGCGCGAAGACGGACTCGGCGATGTTGTTGTTGCCGCGCCAGTCCGTCGCGCGCTCGGCGTAGGTGAACTGGTCGAGGTAGTGGCCGCCGCACTCGGCCGCGAGCCGCTCGGCCTCGGGGTACATCGCCGGCGCCTGGTCGACGTAGTGGCACTCACCGCCGTAGAACTCGATGAGCGCGATCTTCTCCTTGCTCGTGCGCCGCGGCACCACGGTGATGAAGCGCAGGCCGAGCATGCGGGCGAAGTACGCCTCGGAGACCGCGGTCGAGCCGCTGGAGGCCTCGACGAGCACGGTGTCCGGCCCGATCTGGCCGTTGACGAGCCCGTAGAGGAACAGCGACCGGGCGAGCCGGTGCTTGAGCGAGCCGGTCGGGTGGACCGATTCGTCCTTGAGGTACAGGTCGATGCCCCACTCCGGGGGCAGCGGGAAGACGTGCAGGTGGGTGTCGGCGCTGCGGTTGGCGTCGGCCTCGATGATCCGGACGGCCTCGCGCACCCAGCTGCGGCTGTGCGAGCGGCTCATTCCGGCTGCCCGGCGGTGTCGCCCCGCAGCTGCGCGCGGAGCTGGGCCCGGGCCCGGGCGCGCTTCTCGTTGCGCTTCGCCAGGCCGGCGGTGACGCGGGCGTTGAGCGGGCGGAACAGCAGCAGCCCGAGCGGCAGGCCGACGACCAGGCCGATGAGCAGCGCGACCAGCAGGGGCACGCCCACGAGGCCCAGGGCCCAGGCGATCACCCCGACCAGCACGAACCGCGCCAGCAGGTACAGCGTCAGGTCACGGGGCAGGGTGCCGGCCTTCTCGTCGCTCACATCAACGCAGGTTACGCCCCGCCCGGCCGGTCCTTTTCCACGCCCGCGCCGGCCGCGTTGTTCGGCCGGCCCTCGAAGCGCGTCGAAAGCACGACGGTGGTGTTCGTCCGCCCGACGCCGGGGATGCGGCGGAGCCGGCCGAGGGTCCGCTCCAGCTCGTCGACGGTCGGCACGCGCACCTTGACGACGAAGGCTTCGTCCCCCGCGACTGCGTAGCAGCTCTCGACCTCGTCGAGCTCGCCAAGCGCGTCGGCGACGTCTTCGTCCGTCGCCGTGTCCGTCGGATGGATGCCGACGAGGGCGGTGACGCCGAGCCCGACCGAGCTCGGATCGACGACCGCGTGGTAGCCCGTGATCACGCCGGCGGCCTCCAGCTTGCCGACGCGTTCGTGCACCGACGACGCGGACAGCCCGACGGCCCGCCCCAAATCGGCATAGGTGGCCCGTCCGTTGATACGCAACGCCGCGATGATCTTCCGGTCCAACTGATCCACGGCATCACTCTATGCGGTTGGACAATCCCCCATTGGCACCACGCCTGGCACCCACTGGACCGGGGAAGTCTCGTCTTCGCACTTCAAGTGACCGGATCTCATAGTTGCACATCGTAAGCAACCTGTCCGTTTTGACCTTTAAGGGCTCTTTACTCGTGGACAACCGTTCGAGTACCTGACGGGTGAAGTGCAACGATTGCCGTGTTGGCTACCCCGGCGCGACGGGCCAAAATGGCCCGGATTGCCTCCGGTATAGCAGTGAGGTCGTTAAGGAGGCGGAAAATGACCGCGACGATGGGCGGACGACTGCTCACCCCAGGCGAGGTGGCAGCACTGTTCCGGGTGGACCCGAAGACGGTCACCCGGTGGGCGACGGCAGGTCGCATCGGCTCGATCCGGACCCCGGGCGGGCACCGGCGGTTCCGCGAGTCCGAGGTGAACGAGCTCCTGGCCGAGCTGACCACGGACGCGAGCGAACCGGCTCGCAAGGCCTGAACCATCCAGCAGCCTGGGCCGTGTCGGGTACGGGGTACTCCCCCGCCCCGTACACGGCCCGGTTTGTTTTCGGGTGCCACAACCGCACCACGGCGCAGACGTACCGCCCGCAGCCCGCGCGGACGGGTAGCCTCGGGGGTCTGGCAAGCCACACGGAAGGATCCGGCATGCTCGCTCTGCTCGCGGCCGTCGGCGCGCTGGTCGTCGCCCTGCTCCTGTGGCGGTCGTTCGCCGGCCAGCGGATCGGAGTGCCCTCGACCCCGCGGCGCGCCCCGATCGCCCCGGACGACGACCCCGATTTCCTGCGCCAGCTGTCCGAACAGCAGCGCAAACGCCGGGACGAAGACCTCTAGGCCGCCTTTACTTTCGGCCACCAGGCCGCGCGGCTCCGGCCCACGTAAAAGCCGTGAAGGGCACCCTCATGGCTTGTACGTCCATGAGGGTGCCCTTCACGGCTTTGGTCTCGGCTAGCGGTACTGCTGAGAGAGCGGTGAAGCGAAGCCGTCGGCGACGGTGGCCGCCAGGTCCAGCAGGGCCAGGCGGGTGTCGCCGCCCAGGCGGTCCAGCTCGATTTCCGCGCCCTCTTCGAGGTGCGGGTCGAACGGGACCTGGCAGACCGCGCGGACCTTCGCGCCGAAGTGGGCCGACAGCTTGTCGAGGTCGACCGAGCCGCCCTTCGGACGCACCGAGTTGATCACCGCGACCGAGCGTTTCACCAGCTCGCCGTAGCCGTGGGCCTCGAGCCAGTCCAACGTCGCCGAGGCGCTGCGGGCGCCGTCGACCGAGCCCGACGAGACCACGACCAGCGCGTCCGCGACGTCCAGGACGCCCTTCATCGCCGAGTGCATCAAGCCGGTGCCGCAGTCCGTGAGGACGATGTTGTAGAAGTGCTCCAGCAGGTTGACCGTGCGGCGGTAGTCGTCCTCGGAGAACGCCTCGGAGACGGCCGGGTCCTGCTCGCTGGCGAGGATCTCCAGCCGGCTGGCGCCCTGGGACGTGTAGGACCGGACGTCGCTGTAGCGCGTGATGCGGGCCGCGTCGCGCAGCAGGTGGCGGACCGTCGCCGTGGTCTCCAGCGGGATCTTCTGCGAGAGCGTGCCGCGGTCCGGGTTGGCGTCCACCGCCACCACGCGGTCGCCGCGCAGCGAAGCGAACGTCGCGCCCAGCGTCGTCGTGACCGTGGTCTTGCCGACGCCGCCCTTCAGCGACAGCATCGCGATCTTGTAGCACCCGCGCAGCGGCTGGTTGACCCGCGCGATGAGGTCACGGCGCTGGGTGTCGGCGGGACTCTCCCCCGGGTTGACCAGCTTGCCCGTGCCGACGTAGACGGCTTTGCGCCAGCCCGACTGCGGCGGCCGCTTGACCTGCTTGACCAGGTGCGCGGTGGACAGGTCGTGCCCGTGGCCGCCCTGCGGCGGCGGTGCGGCGTGCCGGCCGCCCTGGGGCTGCGGCAGGCCGGACGGCTGCTGCTGGGGCTGCTGCTGCGGGTACTGGGCCTGCGCCTGGTACTGCTGCGCGGGGTCGCCGTACTGCGGCTGCAGCGGCGGGAGGTTCTGGTCGTAGCCGTACTGCGGGCCCGGGTTCGGGACCTGGTGCGGCCCGGACGCACTCGGGTTGGGCACCTGGTGCGGGCCCGACACGGCCGGGTTCGGCGGCGGCGCGACGGCCTGCGTCGGCTGGACGTCGAACGCGCCCGAGGTCTCCGGGTGCGGATGCGAGTCCGTCCGGTCGTCGGCGAACAGGCTCCCCGGCGCCTCCGGCTGCTGCGGGGCAGCGGCCGGTTCGGCGTGGCCAGGAGCCGATTCTTCGCTGGGTCCGGTCACCGGTGTAAACCTCCGCGCACTCCGCCCGACATCACTACCCCTGCAGCTCTCCCCGGTGACGACGGTAGTCGGCGTACCCGCGGGTTGCTCAGCCCACCCCGGCGTAGGAGTGCAAGCCCGCGGTGACGAGGTTCACGAAGAACAGGTTGAAGATGATCGCGGCGAACCCGACGATGTTGATGGCCGCCGCCCGGGCGCCGCGCCAGCCGGCCGTCGCCCGTGAGTGCAGGTAGGCCGCGTAGACGACCCACGCGATGAACGCCACGGTCTCCTTGGGGTCCCAGCCCCAGAACCGGCCCCAGGCCGACTCGGCCCAGACGGCGCCGCAGAGCACGCCGAAGGTGAAGACCGGGAACGCGAAGATCGTCGTCCGGTAGGCGATCCGGTCGAGGACGTCGGCCGCGGGCAGCTTCGAGGCGAAGCGCGCGAACTTCGTGTTGTCCTTCTCGTAGGCCGCGCGGAACAGGAACAGCACGCTCGCCACGCCCGGCACCAGGAAGACGCCGGAGCCGATGATGGCCGCCGAGACGTGGATGACCAGCCAGTACGACTGCAGCGCGGGCTGGACCGGCGCGGCGGTCGTGTAGAGCAGCGTGCCGTTGATGAACATCAGGATCACGACGGGCAGCAGCAGGAAGCCGGTGAGGTGGCGGACCGGGAACTTCCACATCACGATCAGCCAGGTGAGCACCGTGATGAAGGTGACCGCCATGCCGTACTCGTACATGTTGCCCCACGGCGCGCGGTGCACGGCGAGCCCGCGCAGCACGATCGCCGACAGTTGCAGCACCGCGCCGAGCACCAGCAGCGACGCGCCCATCCGGCCGATCCGCTCGGGCCGCCCGACCTGGCTCTGCGCGGCCTGGACCTGCTCGACCGGCGGTCCGCCGGCGCCGACGAGCTCGCGCGCCCGCAGCTTGGCCCGCTCGGTGGCGAGCCGGCCCTTGGCGCCGAAGCCCTGCTCGATCAGGGTGAACATCAGCGCGACGACGTAGATCGCCGCGGCGGTGGTGTACAGCCAGTCGCTGTACTGCGACAGCGTCTCGTTGATCGGCATTGCCTCAGCCCTTCTGACCACTGATCAGGCGTTCGCTGATCCGGTGGAACTCTTCGCCGTACCCGGCCTGATCCGTGCGGGCCAGCCCGGCGACCTCGATCACCGTACTCGGCTCGCTCTCGGTTCCCGGCTTCACCCGGACCCACAGCCGACGCCGCTTGACCAGCAAGGACGCGCCGAGGCCGAGGAACATCGAGATGGCGAAGCCGAGCACGAAGCCCTGCGTCGGGTCGTGGGAGACCTGGAGCGAGACCCAGTGGCCGACGCCGTCGAAGCGGACCTTCGTGCCGTCGTCGAGCTTGATCTCCTGGCCGACCTTCAGGTTCTCGCGGGCGATCTTCTTCAGCCGCCCGTCGTCGACCATCGACTGGTCGACCTCGAACACCGACTGCCCGCGCCCGGCGTCCAGCCCGAGGTCGCCGCGCAGGATGTCGACGGCGACGGCGGGGTCGGTCAGCTGCGGTGCCGACGACGTCAGGACGTTGCCGTGCAGGAACGACGTCGGCGCGAACAGGCCGGTGATGGCCAGCTGGCGGGTCCGCCGCTGCACCTCGTCGGTGACGCCGGGCTGGTCGAACTTCGTCGCGCCCTCGGCGAGCATCGTGGTCGGGTCGACCGTGCGCCACTGCGTGTTCTGGGTGCGCTGGGTGCCGTCCGGGAAGGTCACCGTGAACTTCGGCGAGTAGCCCTGGCCGAGCAGGTAGACGCGGTCGCCGACGGTGCGCAGCGGCGAGTTGACCTCGAGGCCGTACGGCCGCCACGTGTTCGTGTCGAGGTCGGCGCCGGACTGGTACTCGATGTTCGAGTGGTAGTACTCCGGCTCGCCGGCGTCGGTGTAGCGCGCGGTGAAGTCGTTGATCTTCACGCAGAACGGGTCGAGGTCGGTGCCGTCGACGCGCAGGCCCGCGTTGAAGGAGTCGTAGTTGTAGATGCCGGAGTTGCAGAACGTGCTGCCGTCGGCCTGGACGATGACCTGGCCTTCGTAGCCGTACAGCTTGCCCAGTGCGAAGAACACGATCAGGCCCAGCATGCTGAAGTGGAAGATCAGGTTGCCGGTCTCGCGCAGGAACCCGCGTTCGGCGGAGATCGTGCGGACGCCGTCGGCCTCTTCCCGCTCGACGCGGCGCCAGCCGGAGAGCTGCTTGTGGACTCCCGTGATCTCGGCGGTGACGTCCTGCTTGCCGCGGCCCAGCCGGTAGTGCGGCATCCGCGCCAGGTTGCGCGGGGTCAGCACCGGCTTGGCGCGCATCGCCTTGACGTACTCGAAGCTGCGCGGCGTGAGGCAGCCGACCAGCGAGATCATCAGCAGCAGGTAGATCGCCGAGAACCAGATGCTGGAGTAGACGTCGTAGAACTCGAGCTTGTCGAGCAGCGTGCCCCACCAGCCGTGCGCGCTGATGTACTCGTCGACCTTGGGCGCGTTGAGCTTCCGCTGCGGCAGGAGCGCGCCCGGCAGCGCGGCCAGTGCCAGCAGGAACAGCAGGACGAGCGCGGTGCGCATCGACGTCAGGCCGCGCCAGGTGTTGCGCACGAAGGCGAAGGTGCGCTTGGCGGGCGTGGGTCCTCGCGGGGCCGCGGGCGGTGCCTCGGTGGTCGTCACAGCGGCAGCCTCAAGTCGCCGGCCAGTTCGTTGCGGAGCCAGCCCATCAGATCTCCCCAGACGCCGGTGACCAGCAGGATGCCGACGATCATCAGCAGCGCGCCGCCGAAGACCTGCACCTGACGGCCGTGGCGGCGCAGCCAGTCGGTGGCGCGCACGGCCCAGCGGGCGCCGAGCGCGATGAGCAGGAACGGCAGCCCGAGGCCGAGGCAGTAGACGGCGATCAGCAGGTAACCGCGGGCCTCGGCGCCGCCGGTCGCGCTGGCCAGCGTCGTGACGGCCGACAGCGTCGGGCCGATGCAGGGCGTCCAGCCGAGGCCGAAGACGGCGCCGAGCAGCGGGGCGCCCCAGATGCCGCCGCCGGGCACGCGGTGCGAGCGGAACTCGCGCTGCAGGCCGGGGATCCAGCCGAGGAACACCAGCGCCATCGCGATGGTCAGGACGCCGCCGATGCGCTGCAGCAGGTCCTGGTTGAGGGTGAGCGTGTCGGCCAGCCAGACCAGGGTGCCCAGGGTGGCGACGAACACGACGGTGAACCCGAGCACGAACAGCAGCGCGGCGCCCAGGACCGCCCAGCGGCCCTGCTTTCGCTCCTCGTCGGCCTTCACGGCGGGGGCGTCCGCGCCGACGAGCGCGGCGAGGTACGCGAGGTACCCCGGCACCAGCGGCACCACGCACGGCGAGGCGAAGGAGATCGTTCCGGCCAGCAGCGCGACGCCCGCGGCGAGCAGCAGCGGTCCGGAGATCGCCAGCTCGGTAACGGAGTTCACGGGTTTGAGGGTAGGCAGTGAGGTCCCGGTGAGAACTCCGGGGCCGGTTCACAGGACGTACGCCACAGCAGTTCAGGACCTTGGTCCCGCCCGTTCCGGGAGAAACTGGTCAAGCACGGCGACACTGTGCTCGACGGCTTGGGCACCGTAGGCGAGCATCTGCGTCTCGTACTCCTCGACGGCTTCGGGGACGGCCTTCTCGACGAGCAGGTCCCGCAGCAGCCGTGCGTCGTACAGCGCCATGTTGGCGCCGTTGCCACCGCTGGGCGACGTCGCGTGGATCGCGTCGCCGAGGAGCGTGACGCGGCCGGGCGCCCACCGCCGTTCCGGCCGGACGACCCGGATCGACAGCGCCGCCGAGTGGGCCGGGTCGGCTGCCTCGACCAGCGCGCGGACCCGCGGGTGCCAGCCCTCGACGGCCTTCCCCGGGACGTCCGGCGCCGGCAGCAGCACCCAGCGGACGTAGTCGGGTGTGTCGGGCAGCTCGACGCCGAACTCGAGGCCGGCTTCGCGCGGCGGACGGCGGAAGCGCATCAAGCCGAGCATGAGCTGCACCTCGCCGTCACTGACGCCGGTGCCGAAGCCGGGGACGAGCGACTCGAACTCCGGCGTCAGGGTGGTGCGGCCGACGACGCACCGGACGCCGGTGTCGCTCGGCCGGAGGTCCGGCGCGAGCCGGCCGCGGACCGCGGAGGTGATGCCGTCGGCCCCGACGATCAGGTCGGCGTCGACGTGGGTGCCGTCCGCGAACTCGGCCCGGGTGCCCCGATAGCCGGTGAACCGCTTGCCGAAGCGAACGTCGAGGCCGTCGAGCAGGAGGTGGCGCAGGACGTGCCGGTCGACGGCGATCGCGGTCATCGGCTCGAGCTCGCGCAGCTGCCGGAGCTGGGTGTCGTGGAAGACGCGGCGGCCGTGGAGGTCGCCCGTGACGGCGTCCAGCAGCGGGTGCAGCCGGTCGGGCAGGCAGGCGAGCAGGGCTTCGCGGCCGACGTCGGCTAGGCCGATCCGGTAGCCCTGGAAGCGGGCGCGGACCCCCGGGTCACGTTCGAACACCTCGACGTCGATCCCGGCTTTCCGCAGGCCCTGGGCCAGGCACAGGCCCCCGAGCCCGGCTCCGATCACAGCGACTCTCATGGTTCCTCCTCGGCTTATTGAACACTGCTCAAGTTACCTGAACAACGCTCAAGTGCGCCAGGCGTGGTGAACTTGTCCCGATGCCTCTGAACCAGGCGGTGGTGCTGGACGCCGCGATCGAATTGCTCGACGAAACCGGGCTGGACGAGCTGACCACGCGCAAGCTCGCCGACCGCCTCGGCGTGCGCGTCGGCGCGCTCTATTGGCACTACGCGAACAAGCAGGCGCTGCTGGACGCGGTCGCGGAGCACATGCTGGCGGTGGCGTCCCGCGGGCTGAGCGCGTCGGGAACGTGGCGGGAGCGCGTGACGGCGTTCGCGAACGCCCACCGCGAGACGATGCTCGCCCACCCGGACGGCGCCCGGGTCATCGCGACGATGAGCGTCCCCGGGCCGGCCGCGAGGGAGTTCCTGGGTCACCTGCTGACCACGCTCGCCGCCGCCGGGATGGCTTCACCGGAACGCGAGGCGTGCGCGGACGTCGTGACGAGCTACGTGAACGGTTTCACGGTCGAAGAACAGGCCCGCCGCACGGCCGTGCCCCGCTCGCTGCGGGACACGGCCTTCGCGACGGGCCTGTCCGTGGTCATCGACGGCCTGGCGACTCGCGTCAGCCGCGCCGAAAAGCCGTGAAGGCCTCCTTCGCGGCTCTTATGGCCGGTAAGGAGGCCTTCACGGCTTTCGTGGGTCTGGCGGGTCTCGCGGGTCAGAGGTAGAGCTGGCCGCCGTCGGCCAGGACGCCGCCGACCCGGGGGCCGTAGTTGGCGTATTCCTGGGTGTTCAGCTCGTACTGGCCGTAGCTGGTCACCGTCTCGTAGGTGACGTACGGGTAGCAGCAGTTGCCGATGTAGAGCTGGTCGCCGTACTGGGCGCCGGACAGGTTGCCGTGCACCAGGCCGTTGCCCGTGTTCTGCCACAGGCGGAGCGTCCGGCCGTTGCCGCTCGTCTGCTTGAGCAGCGTGAACCCTTCGATCGTGACCGGTGCCGCGGACGCGGCCGGTGCCGTCGAAGCTGCAGGTGCCGCCGAAGCGGGCGTCGCCACAGCTGTGGTCACGGCGAAGGCGAGGAACGCCACGGCCGCCAACTTCTTCATCATGAGAAACCCCCGGGTTCGGACAAAACGATCACGGGGAACGTACCGGGAACCGCGCGGCCGGCGGAGGGGTTTCGGTCTGGTCTAAATCACGCCTGTTCCGCCGCCAGGCGCTGGGTGACCGGGAGCAGGTCCTGGGCCAGCACCTGGCGCAGGAACACCGCCGCGACGCGGTGTTGTTTGTCCAGCACGATCGTCGACGGGATGATGTTGCGCGGGTAGCCGCTCAGCTTGAGCAGCACCCGGCCGTCCGGGTCGTAGATCGACGGGTAGGTCAGCTTGCGGTCGCGGACGAAGTCCTGCGCGACGTCCCGCGCCGGGTCGCGGACGTCGATGCCGACGACCTGTGCCCCCGGCGCCTGCTTCGCGAGGCTCTCCATCTCCGGCGCCTCCGTGCGGCACGGCCCGCACCACTGGCCCCAGAGGTTGAGCACGACGACCTTGCCGGGGAAGTCCGCCAGCGACAGCTGCTTGCCCTCGTTCATCAGGTCGTCGCCGGAAAGGACCGGCGCGGTCTGGCGCTGGGCGACGTCGTAGGTGATGTCGACCTGGCCGCCCGGGGAGACGAACGTGAAGCTGCTCCCCTGGACGACCGCGTCCTTGCCCGCGCTGCACCCGGCGATCAGGCCCAGCGCGGCCAGCGTGACGAGGAGCCGTTTCATGCCCCGGTCACCTTCGGGTCGGTGGACCCCGCAGGTTCGCTGTAGACGATCTCGCGCAGCTCGTCGCCGTCGAAGACCAGGCTGGTCAGGGAGGCCAGCGAGCACTGGCGGCGCCGCGGGTCGTGCCACAGCTTCTTGCCCTCGAGGAACCGCCGGAGCGTCCAGATCGGCAGCTGGTGCGACACGCAGAGCGCCTCGTGCCCCTCGGCCGCGTCCCGCGCCCGGTGGACCGCGCCGAGCATCCGGTGCGCGATCTCCAGGTACGGCTCGCCCCACGACGGCTTGAACGGGTTGGTCAGCTTCGACCAGTGCTTCGGCTCCCGCAGCGCGCCGTCACCGACCGCGACGTGCAGGCCTTCGAACTGGTTGCCGGCCTCGATCAGCTCGGCGTCGGTCGCGATGTCGAGGCGGTGCGCGGCCGCGATCGGCGCCGCCGTCTCCTGCGCCCGCTGCAGTGGCGACGCGACGACGTGCACGAGGTCGTGGCCCGCGACGGCCTCGGCGACGGTCAGCGCCTGACGTTGTCCGCGCTCGGAGAGCCGGTAGCCGGGCAGCCGGCCGTAGAGGATCTTCTCGGGGTTGTGGACTTCGCCGTGGCGGAGCATGTGGACGACGGTGGTCACTGGACCGCTCCGGCCGCCGCCTGCGCCGCCGCGGGCAGCGCCGCTTCGATCACCGAGAACGCTTCGTCGTCCATGGCCGCGTTGACGAACCAGGCCTCGTACGCGCTCGGGGGCGCGTACACACCGCCGTCGAGCAGCGCGTGGAAGAACGGCGGGAAGCGCCAGGTCTCGGACGCCTGCGCGCCCGCGTAGTCGCGGACCGCCGGCTCGCCGAAGAACACGCTCACCAGGTTGCCCGCGTACTGGACGCTGTTCGCGACGCCGGCTTCGCTCAGCGCGAGGCGGAAGAGGTTGCCGAGGCGCTTCGCGTTGGCGTCGAGCGCCGCGTACACGGCCTGGTCGGCCGCACGCAGCGTCGCGAGGCCGGTGGCCACCGCGACGGGGTTCCCGGACAGCGTCCCGGCCTGGTAGACCGGCCCGCCCGGGGCGAGCTTGGCCATGATGTCGGCGCGGCCGCCGAACGCCGCCGCCGGCAGGCCGCCGGACATCACCTTGCCGAACGTGTACAGGTCGCCGGCCACGCCTTCGAGGCCGAACCAGCCCGCGCGCGAGACGCGGAACCCGGTCATCACCTCGTCCATGACCAGCAGCGCGCCGTGCTCGTGGGCGATCTCCAGCAGGCCCGCGTTGAAGCCCTCGTCCGGCGCGACGGCGCCCATGTTGCCCGCCGCGGCCTCGGTGATCACCGCGGCGACCGTGTCCGGATTGTCCACAAAGGACCGCCGGACGGCGTCGAGGTCGTTGTAGGGCAGCACGATCGTGTCGGCGGCCTGCGCGCCGGTGACCCCCGGCGACGTCGGCAGCCCGAGCGTCGCGACGCCGGAGCCGGCCTGGGCGAGCAGCGCGTCGACGTGGCCGTGGTAACACCCGGCGAACTTGATGATCTTCGCGCGGCCGGTGAACCCGCGGGCCAGCCGGATCGCGCTCATCGTGGCCTCGGTGCCCGAGTTGACCAGCCGCACCCGCTCGACGGGCTCGACCCGGCCGATGATCTCCTCGGCCAGCTCGACCTCGCCGAGGGTCGGCGTGCCGAACGACAGCCCGGACGTCGCGGCCTCGCGCGCCGCCTCGACGACCGCCGGGTGCGCGTGCCCCAGGATCATCGGGCCCCAGGACGACACCAAGTCGACATAGCGGTTCCCGTCGACGTCCCACAGGTGCGGGCCCTCGCCGCGGACCATGAACCGCGGGGTGCCGCCGACCGAGTTGAACGCCCGGACCGGCGAGTTCACCCCGCCCGGGATGGCCGCCTTAGCGCGGTCGAACCATGCCTTGGACTGCTCGGTTCCAGTGCTCACCCGTCCAGTCTCGCAAACCCGGGCGACGCGCCGCCGACCCCCGTCACCTGCGCCGAGCCCCTAGGATGGCCGCACGCCGCCCGGGAGGGGAACAACCGGTGACCGAACGTGTGCCACAGCGCAACCCGTGGCTGGTGCTGGCCGGCTTCCTCGGCGTCGTCGCCGTGGTCGCGGCGGTCGGCGCCCTGGCCGCGACGTCGTCGAAGGAGATCTACGAGCGCTTCGACCTGCCGCCGTGGGCACCGCCGGTGTCCCTGTTCGGTCCGGTGTGGACGGTGCTGTACGTCACGATCGCGGTGTCCGGCTGGTGCTACTGGCGCACCGACGGCGAGAACCGCGGGTTCGCCGCCTACGGCATCGGCCTGCTGGTCAACCTGCTCTGGCCGCCGCTGTTCTTCGAGGGCGGCGCCGCGGTGCCCGCCCTGATCGACATCCTGGTGCTGGACGTCGTCGTGCTCGTGACGATCGTCCTGTTCGCCCGCCGGTCGAAGCTCGCGGCCGTGCTGCAGGTGCCCTACCTGGCCTGGATCCTGTTCGCGACCGCGCTCAACACTGCCATCATCGTCTTGAACTAGCGCCCGGCCTGCTGGGTGATCGCCTGCGCGGCGACCGTCCCGTCGTCGCCGGCCTGGCCCTGGACGGTCACCGTCGAGCCCGGCTTGAGGTCCGCGAGCGTGCCCGGCTGGGTCACACCGACCGTCGTCGAGTCCGATGTGGACACCTTGACGTCGGTGCCCTGCGCGGTCTTCACGTAGACCGTGGTGCCGTCGACGTGGTCGACCGTGCCGGTGGTGCCGCGCCCGCCGGCCCCACGGAAGCCGCCACCCTGCTGCCCGGTGCCGGTGCCGCCGGTCTGGCCGGTGCCAGCTTGAGTGCCACCCGCCTGCGTGCCACCCAAGCCGCCGCCCTGGCGCCCGGCCGGCGCGCCCGACGAACCCGACGACGAGCCGAACGCGGCGTGCGTCCAGGCGCCGCCGGCGAACACCGCCGCGAGCACGACCAGCCCGGCCAGCACCACCGTGGCGCGGGAGAACGGCTTGGCCGCGCGGCGCATCTCGGCGTTCAGGTCGCCCTCGACCGCCGGGCTGGCGACGATCTGCTCCGCCGTCGGCTCGGAAGCGGCACTTTCACGTGAAAGTGCCGCCCCCTGGTGGTCACTTTCACGTGAAAGTGACGGTTCGGTAGGGGAAGACATGGGGCTCCTATTCGTGACGCAGGGCGTCGATCGGCCGCAGCTTGGCGGCCCGGTTCGCCGGGAAACTGCCGAAGAACAGCCCGATCAGGGCGGATACCGCGAAGGCGAGCAGGATCGACGAGGGCACCACGACCGGTTTGATCCCGGAGATGGTGAACCGGCTGCCGATCAGCCCGATCGCGACGCCGAGCAGCCCGCCGAACAGGCTGAGCATGGTCGCTTCGGCGAGGAACTGGCCGAGGATGGCCGAGCGCGGGGCGCCGATGGCCTTGCGGATGCCGATCTCGCGGATCCGCTCGGTCACCGTGACCAGCATGATGTTGGTGACGCCGATGCCGCCGACCAGCAGCGAGATCGCCGCGACCGCCGCCAGCAGCACGGTGAACGTCTCGGTCGCCGACGTCCGCGTCGCGAGCAGTTGCTCGGAGTTCTGGATCTGGTAGTCGGCGGTGCCGCCGAGCCGGATGCCGTGGCGCGCGTTGAGGATCGCGGTGATCTCGGACTGCGCCAGCGTGACGGCGTCCGCGCTGGTGGCCTGTACGGCGATCTGGCTGAGGCTGCCGTAGCCGGCCAGCGAGTTCTGCACGGCCGAGATCGGCGCGATCGCGACGTCGTCGGCGTTCTGCAGCCCGGTGCTGCCCTTGGCCTGCAGCACCCCGACCACGGTGAACTGGATGCTGTTGAGCAGCACGTTCTTGCCGACGGCGTCGGTGCTGCTGCCGAAGATCGACTCCGCCGTCGTCGGGCCGAGCACGACGACCTTCCGCGCGGCCGTGACGTCCTCGCTGCTGAACAGCGAGCCTTCGGCGAGGTCGCGGTTGGTGGTGGTGAAGTACGCCGGTTCGGTGCCCGCGACGGTCGAGATGTCGTACGACGTCTGCCCGTAGGTCGCGGTCGCCGTCGTGTTGACCACCGGCGACGCGGCCTTGACGTCGGGGGCGCCGATCGGGTCGACCAGCGCGTGCGCGTCCTGCACGGTCAACGGCCGCGCCGAGGCGCTCTGCCCGCCGCCGCGCGCCGGGGAGACGTTGACGACGTTGGTGCCGAGGCCCTGGATGCTGGCCGCGATGGCCGCCGAAGCGCCGTTGCCGACCGCGACGAGCAGGATCACCGCGGCGACACCGATGGTGATGCCGAGCGTGGTGAGCGACGAGCGCAGCTTGTTCGCGGTGAGCCCGCGCACGGCGAAGCGCAGGATCTCGAAGAGGTTCACGACACGGCCCCCACGACCCCGGACGCGCGGGTGACGTCGTCCTGGACGATCAAGCCGTCGTCGACCCGGACGATGCGGCGCGCGTGCGCGGCGACCTCGTCCTCGTGCGTGATCACGACGATGGTGCGGCCGAGCTGGTTGAGCCGGTCGAACACGCCGAGGACGTCCTCGGTGCTGCGGCGGTCCAGGTTGCCGGTCGGCTCGTCGGCGAGCAGCATCGCCGGCCCGGTGACCAGCGCCCGCGCGACGGCGACGCGCTGGATCTGGCCGCCGGACAGCTCGCTCGGCAGGTGCTTGGCCCGGTCGGACAGCCCGACCATGTCGAGCGCCGCGAGCGCGCGCCGCCGGCGTTCGGACCGGCGAAGTCCACTGTAGACGAGCGGAAGCTCCACATTGGACAGCGCGGACGTCCGGGGCACGAGGTTGAACGACTGGAAGATGAAGCCGATCTTCCGGTTGCGCAGCAGAGCGAGCTGGCGCTCGTTGAGCTTGCCGACGCCGAAGCCGTCCAGCAGGTACTGGCCGGACGTCGGGACGTCGAGGCAGCCCAGCATGTTCAGCAGGGTCGACTTGCCCGAGCCGGACGCGCCCATGATCGCGACGTATTCACCGGGCCACACGGTGAGTTCGACGCCGCGCAGCGCGTGCACCGCCGTCTCCCCCGCGCCGTAGGTCTTGCGCAGTCCGGAGACCGCGATCACCGGGTTCATCCGCGTCCGCCGAAGCCGCCGCCGGCGCCCGTGCCGCGCTGGCCGCCGCCGGGGACGCCGCCGGTCCCGCCGCCCGGGAACCCGCCGGTGCCGCCCGTACCGGTCCCGGTCCGGCCCGTGCCGCCGGTGCCGGTCGCGGCCGTCGCGGTGAGCACGACGTTCTCGCCCTCGGTCAGCCCGGAGGTGATCTGGACCGTCGACTCGCCGCGGATGCCGATCTGCACCTGGCGGGGGACGTTCTGGCCGTTCTCCTGCACCGTGACGATGTTCGTGTTGCCCGCGGTCGTCACGGCCGCGGCCGGCACGCTCAGCGCGTTCTGCGCCTCGGCGACGGTGATCACGACGCTCGCCGACTGCCCGGGCCGCAGCCCGTCCGGCGGGCTGGTGAGCGCGAGCTGCGCGCCGTAGGAAACCACACTGCCGCTGGTCGTCGGGGTCAGGTTGATGCTGGAGACGGTGGCCTGGATCGGCTTGTCCGGCAACGCGTTGAGCGTCACCGTGGCCTTCTGGCCCGCCTTGACCTTGCTGACGTCGATCTCGGCGACCGAGGTGTTCACGACCAGGCCGGTCATGTTCGTGATGGTGATGAACCCGGTGCTGCTACTGCTGCTGGACGACGTCGAGGCGCTGGAGTTCGACGAGCCCTGCCCGCCTTGGCCGCTGCCGCTGGAGGTCGAGGACTGCGAGCTGCTCGCCGAGCCGCCGCTCGAGGACTGCTGCCCGACCGTGCCGTTGACCGCCGTGACGGTGCCGGCGCCGGGCGCGTAGAGGGAGGTGTTGTCCAGCGCGGTCTGCGCGGTCTGGACGTCCAGCTCGGCCTGGTCCAGCTTCGCCTGCGCCGAGGTGACGCTGTTCGCGGCGGCCTGCGCGCTGTTCTGGCTGCTGTTCTGGCCGTTCTGGCTCGTCGCCGGAGTGTCTTCGGCGTCTTCGGCGCTGTCGAGACTGTCTTGCGCCACCGAGAGATTCGCCTTCGCGACCTGAAGCTGCTTCGCCGCCTGCGTGCTGTCGACCGTCGCGAGCTTCTGGCCGGCGCTCACGACGTCGCCGACCTTCACGTCGATCGACGTCACCTTGCCCGCCGTCGTGAAGTTCGCCGCGCCCGTGTAGCTGCTGGCGAGCGTCCCGGCGGCGGAAATCGTCTCGGAGACCGTCGCCCGGCGCACCTGCGTGCTGCGGCTCTGGGCCTGAGCCGTGTTCGAAGCCGGGGTAAAGGCTTGGTATATCCCGAATCCCGCCCCGGCCAGTAGCACGATCAGAGCACCGTTGATCACCCATGCCCTGGAGGCACGCACCCGCGTCATGCGGCAACAGTGCTGCCGCCGCTTAGCAATTGACTGTTCGTTCCCTGTGCGGGAGCTGTGTATCAGTCCTTCTGCTTTTGAGGGCGCGTACGCAGCGCGAGAGCGAGCTGACGCACCGCGTCCACCAGCAGGATCGCGGCCACGACCCCGAGCCCGATGGCCGCCGCGAGGTGCCCGCCGAAGTACCGGTGCGACTCGAGGACGGCACCGTCGTCGGTCCGCGTCACCACGGTGGCCATGCCGCTGTGCCAGAAGGCGTAGACGCCCCAGCCGGCCGCCACGGCGAGCACGACCTCCAGGACGGCGACCAGGATCCGCCACGGCTTGTGCAGCCGCGCGGCGGACCCGGATTCGTCCGGCGGCCAGAGCTCGGCCCCGGTGGGCTGCGGAAGGTCGATCACGGAGAGGATTTTCTCACGTCTCGCGCGGCGTCGCCCGGACGAGGCGGTCCAGCGCGTCCCGCCGACCGCACAACTCCGCCGAAACCACGCGAGCCGACCGTCCGGGGGCGCGAGTGGGCGTTCCCGGGTACGCCCACCGGCTTGCCATCGGACGGGAAGATGATCACCCGTGATGACCACGGGCAGCTCACGCCCGAGCGGAGCCGCGGACGTCCACGACCCGCGTCACGTCTCGCGCGGCGTCGCCCGGACGAGGCGGTCCAGCGCGGCCTGCAGCGCCTCGACGTCCTTCGCCCACGCCAGCACCACTGTGCCGTCCGTCAGCTTCAGCGGCAGCGAATCGTACTTGCGCGGGACCGACCAGCCGCCGCCGAGCACGCGGGCGCCGACCGGCGTGCCGACGTCCGTCACCGACGCCAGCTCGGCGGCCGCGACCTTCTCACGGCCCTGGCGCAGCTGCTTCGTCGTGACTTCCAGCGAGAGGAACCGGCGCCGCGCGTACACCCACGGGATCGTGATGACACACAGGCCGAACCCGACCAGCAGCCAGCCCACGAGGTGCACCGGGCCGCCGGTCGCCAGCTCCGCCAGGGCGCCGATCACGGCGAACACCGGGCCCCACACGATGGCGACCCAGCTCACGCCCGACTCGGCGTAGAGCCGGTCGCTCACGGGCGCTTGCCGGCCTTCGGGAAGTAGCCCGCCACCGACGGCAGGTACAGCAGCACCAGCGCGATGACGAACACCAGCACCGCCACCAGCGTCAGCACGTTGATGATCGGGGCGATGAGCATGATCAGCACGAACATCACGACCGGCAGGATGGTCAGCACCGTCCGGGCCGAGCGGGTGCCTTCGCGGGCCTTGTAGGCGAAGAGCAGGAACAGCAGTACGAAGACGATCGAGCCGCCGAGCAGGTACCACAGCAGCGTCGTGACGCCGTCCGCGATCATCTGCGGCGTGTACTTCGACTCCTTGGTGCCCTCGACGAACTGGGCGATGACCGCCGACTTGCTGCTGAGCAGCTGGACGTAGCCGAGGATCAGGACCAGGCCACCGGCCAGCCACAGCCAGAACGAGACGGCCACCGGCTTCGGCGGCGCGGCCTTCGGCGCGGACTGTCCCGGCAGGACCGGATCCGGCGCGCGGCCCAGTTTGCGGCGTTCGTCGTCGGTGAGACCGCTGAGGTCGTCAGTGCTGCTTTTGGGTGTTTCAGCGTCGGTCACGCGAGGACTCTAACCGGTCAGTCCAGCCAGGCAGCGGCTTCGGCTGCCCAGTACGTGAGGATCATGTCGGCGCCGGCCCGGCGGATCGACGTCAGCACCTCCAGGACGGTCCGCTCACGGTCGAGCCAGCCGTTCGCCGCGGCGGCCTCGACCATCGCGTACTCGCCCGAGATGTTGTAGGCCGCCACCGGCACCGGGGAGATGTCCGCGGCCGCCTTGAGGACGTCCAAATAGGACAGTGCGGGCTTGACCATGATCATGTCCGCGCCCTCGGCGAGGTCCAGCTCGATCTCGCGCAGCGCCTCGCGGGCGTTGCCCGGATCCTGCTGGTAGGTCTTGCGGTCGCCCTTGAGCTGCGAGTCGACGGCCTCGCGGAACGGGCCGTAGAACGCGCTGGCGTACTTCGCGGCGTACGCGAGGATGGCCTTGTCGCTGTGGCCGACCTCGTCGAGCGCCCGGCGGATGACGCCGATCTGGCCGTCCATCATCCCGGACGGCCCGAGCACGTGCGCCCCGGCTTCGGCCTGCGCGACGGCCATCTCGGCGTAGACGCGCAGCGTGGCGTCGTTGTCGACCCCGCCGTCGGCGTCCAGGACGCCGCAGTGGCCGTGGTCGGTGAACTCGTCGAGGCAGGTGTCGGCCATCAGCACGGTGGCGTCGCCGAGCTCGGCCCGCAGGTCGCGCAGGGCGACGTTGAGGATGCCGCGCTCGTCGACGGCGCCCGAGCCTTCGGCGTCGCGGGTCTCGGGAATGCCGAACAGCATCAGCCCGCCGACCCCGGCGTTGACCGCGTCGACGGCGGCCTTCCGCAGGGTGTCCCGGGTGTGCTGCACGACACCCGGCATGCTCGAAATCGGCCGCGGCTGGTCAAGGCCTTCGGCGACGAACATCGGGAGGATCAGCTGGCGTGGCCGCAGCGTCGTTTCACCGACCAGCCGGCGCATAGCGGGCGTGGTGCGGAGCCTGCGGGGACGATGCTCAGGGAACACACCTCCAAGTTACTCCGCGCGCTTTCGCCGGGGTCTCGCAAGGGTGCCCCAGCGCATCTGCCCCGGAAAGCCGTGAAGGCCACCTTGAGGGACTCAGAGTCCCCCAAGGAGGCCTTCACGGACCAGCGAACCTCAGGAGCGGCGGGCCCGCTTCGCCTTGCGCGGCGGCGGCAGGGCGCCCTCCGCGCGGAGCCGGGCGGCGTGCTCGGCCAGGGCGTCCACCAGGTGCGGGACGTCGGCCTTCTCCGGCTGGACGTCGACCCGGAGGCCGAACTCCACCGCCGTCTCGGCCGTTTTCGGGCCGATGCACGCGACCAGCGTGCGGGTGTGCGGCTTGCCGGCGATGCCGACCAGGTTGCGCACGGTCGAGGACGAGGTGAAGCAGACCGCGTCGAAGCCGCCGGTCTTGATCATCTCGCGGGTGTCGGCGGGCGGCGGCGCCGCCCGGACGGTCCGGTAGGCCGTGACGTCGTCGATCTCCCAGCCGCGTTCGCGCAGGCCGGCCGACAGGGTCTCGGTGGCGATGTCCGCGCGGGGCAGCAGGACGCGGTCGACCGGGTCGAGGACGTCGTCGTACGGCGGGAACTCGGCCAGCAGGCCTTCGCTGGACTGCTCACCCTCCGGCACCAGCTCGGGGATGATGCCGAACGAGCGCACCTTCTCCGCGGTGGCCGCGCCGACGCAGGCGATCTTCACGCCGGAGAACGCGCGGGCGTCCAGGCCGAACTCCTCGAACTTCTCCCACACCGCGCGGACCGCGTTGGTGGAGGTGAAGACGATCCACTGGTAACGGCCGTCGACCAGGCCCTTGACCGAGCGCTCCATCTGCGCCGGGCTGCGGGGCGGCTCGACCGAAATCGTCGGGACCTCGTGCGACGTCGCGCCGTGGCCGCGCAGGCGCTCGGCCATCTCGCCGGCCTGCTCCTTGGTGCGCGGCACCAGGACCTTCCAGCCGTAGAGCGCGCGCGACTCCCACCACGACAGCTTCGAACGCTGCCCGGCGGCCTGGCCGATCGTGACGATCAGCGGCCCGACGAGCTCGCCGGCGTCGTTGGCGACCTTCTCGAGCGTGGTGTCGAGGGTGCGCTGGGTGTTGATGGTGCCGTTCGCCGTCACCGCGACCGGGGTCGACGCGGGCAGGCCGTGCCCGGTCAGCGCCGAAGCGGCCTCGGCCAGGTGCGCCGACGACGCGTGCAGCACCAGCGGGCCGGGGGCCGCGGCCAGCGCCGCCCAGTCGACGTCGCCGCGGACGTCGACCTCGGTGTGCGTGCCGCCCAGCGCGACGCCGGCGTACGCCGGGACGGCCGCGCCCGGGGACACGCCCGGGATGACGTCGAACACGGCGCTCGTGCGCGCGACCGCCTGCACCTCGGCCACGACGGCCGGGGTGGTCAGCGGGTCGCCCGCGATGAGGCGCAGCACCAGCCGGCCGGCCTTGGCCTCGTTGGTCAGGTCCTTGGCGACCTCGGTGGCCTCGCCGACGGCGGGGCGGACCTCGGCGCCTTCGGCGGTCAACGCCAGGACGGCCTGGGGCACGTCCGGGTCGGTCACCACGACCTCGGCCTTGGCCAGCAGTTCCTGGGCACGGACCGTGAGCAGGCCGGCGTCGCCGGGCCCGGAGCCCACGAACGCTACGCGCCCGGTGGTCTTTCGCGCGGGGGTCATCTGTGCGTTTCTCCTCTTGCGGCGGCCGTGCGTGATGGCACGGCCGCAGGTCTCCTACGTCTTGAGAAGCGCTCGTGAAAGCGCTACTGCGCGGGTCCGGAGAGGGCTCCGGCTCCGAGGTCCAGCAGCTCTGCGGCCAGGTCCTTGCCCAGCTGGGCGGCCTGGTGCTTGTCGGCCAGCGCGATGGCCCGGACCATGTCCACCACGCCTTCCTCGCCCTCGATCGCGGCGGTGCCGCGCAGCGAGATCCGTTCCACGACCTTGCCCTCGGCGTCGAGATCTTCGACGATCTCGGCGAGCGCGCCCACAGGCGAGCTGCACCCCGCCTCGAGCGCGGCCAGCAGAGCACGCTCGGCCGTCACCGCGGCCCGCGTGCCCTCGTCGTCCAGCGTGGCCGCGAGCAGGTGCTCGAGATCCACGTCGGCAGCCCGGCATTCCACCGCCAGCGCGCCCTGTGCGGGCGCGGGCAGCATCTGGATCGGGTCGAGGGTCTCGGTGATCACCTCGACCTGTCCGACCCTGGCCAGTCCGGCACGCGCGAGCACCACGGCATCGAGCTCGCCGTCGGTGACCTTGCGCATGCGGGTGTCGATATTGCCGCGAATCGGCACGATTTCCAAACCGAGACCCAGCGCGCGCAGCTGCGCGGTGCGCCGCAGCGAGCCCGTGCCCACCGTGGAGCCCGGCGGCAGCTCGCCGAGAGTCAGCCCGTCACGCGCGATCAGCGCGTCCCGCGGGTCCTCGCGCGGCGGCACGGCGGCGAGCGAGATGCCCGGCTCCGGCGCGGTCGGCAGGTCCTTGTACGAGTGGACGATGACGTCGACCTCGTTGCGCAGCAACGCTTCCCGCAGCGCGGAGGTGAACACGCCGACGCCGATCGTGGGGATCGGCGCCATCGATTTGTCCCCGGGCGTGGTCACCGTGACGATCTCGACCTCGGCGCCGGTGGCGCGCAGGGCGTCGGCGACGTGCCCGGTCTGGGCGAGCGCGAGCTTCGATCCACGCGTACCCATACGAATGACTCTGGTCACTGCTGCTTCTTCTCCGGTGGGGACGTCGGGCTCGCCACCGCGGCGGGTGCCTGCGGGTCGAGGCAGAACAGTTCGCGCAACGCGTTCGCGTAGTCGGTGTCGGCCGTCTCGGCGGCCAGCTGCTTGACCCGCACCGTCGGCGCGTGGAGCAGCTTGTCGACCACCCGGCGGACCGTGCGGCCGACCTCTTCGCGGACGGCGCTGTCCAGTTGGGGCAGCCGGTGGTCCAGCCGCAGCAGCTCGGCGTCGACGACCTCGGCCGCGCGGCGGCGCAACGCGGTCACCGTCGGCGTCACCTCGGCGCTGCGCTGGCCGGCGAGGTACTCGCGCACCTCGTCGAGCACGATGCCGGTGGCCTTCGCCGTCTGCCGGTCGGTGGTCGGGGTGCCGGCCTCGCGCATCCGGCGCTGGACGGTGGCCAGGTCGACGACGCGCACGGCGTCGAGCTCGCCGACCGCCGGGTCGACGTCGCGGGGCAGGCCGAGGTCGCAGACGACCAGGGCCCGGCCGGCCCGCGGCAGCACCTGCTCCGGGCCGAAGACGGCGTCCTGCGCGCCGGTGCAGCAGATCACGACGTCGGCGTCACGCACCGCGTCGGCGACCTGGGACAACGGGATCGCGCGGGCGGGCACGCCCTGCTCGGAGACGTTCGCGGCGAGCCGGCGGGCGCGGGCGTCGGTGCGGTTGGCGACGGTGATCTCGCCGATGCCGGCCTTGCGCAGCTGCGACGCGCTCAGCGCGCCCATCGAGCCGGCGCCGACGATGACGGCGTGCTTGCCGGTGACGTCCCCGGCCGCGGCGAGCGCTTCGGACACGACCGACGAGCCCAGCTGGTCGAGGCCGGTTTCGGTGTGCACACGCTTGCCGACGCGCAGCGTGGTCTGGATCAGTTCGTGCAGCGTGCGGCCGACCGTGCCGACCTCGCGCGCGGTGGCGTAGGACGAGCGGATCTGGCCGAGGATCTGCGTCTCGCCGACGACCATCGAGTCCAGGCCGGAGGTGACCGAGAACAGGTGCTCGACCGCGGCGCCGGCGTAGTGCACGTACAGGCTGTCGTAGAGCTCGGCGGGCGTCATCCCGGCCTGGCGGGCGAGGACTTCCGAGACGTCGTTCAGGCCGCCGTGGAAGGTCTCGACCACCGCGTAGACCTCGATGCGGTTGCACGTCGAGACGAGCATGACCTCGCTGATGTGCTCGGCCTGCTGCAGCTCGTCGAGCACCTTGCCGATCTCGGGCGCCGGTACCGCGACGCGTTCCAACGTGCTCAGCTCGGCGCTGCGATGGGACAACCCGACCGCCAGAACGCTCATGCCGTCACCTCGCTGACGCTCGGTGAGCGCCTAAGCGGCTGCGCTGTGTCGAATGATTCACTCGCAGGCTCGCTCATGAGCGCACCACCACTTCCCGTCCGCCGTCCGGACCCGCACCGTTCCGTCCGCTGCCCTTGCCATTGTCGGACGGCCGACCCGCGGCGGGTAATCCGGAATTGCCCTGATTGCTCGCAGCATCATCCGCCCGGCGGGCTACGTGAAATGACAGTATCTGCAGCTCGACGGCCAAATCCACTTTGCGGACCTCGATGTGAGCAGGAACTTGCAGCACGACGGGAGCAAAGTTGAGGATGCACTGGACGCCGCCGGCGACCAAACGGTCGCACACGGACTGCGCCGCGGTGGGCGGGGTGGCGATCACGCCGATGGAGATCCCGCGCTCGGCGCAGACCCGCGGGATGTCGTCCATGTGGGAGACCGGGAGGCCGCCGACCGGCACGCCGATCAGGTCCGAGTCCAGGTCGAACAGGGCCTCGACCGGGAAGCCGCGCCCCGGGAAGCCGCCGTAGTTGGCCAGCGCGTGGCCCAGGTTGCCGATCCCGACCACGGCCACCTTGTGCTGCCGGGTCAGGCCCAGGATCCGCTCGATCTGGCTGACCAGGACGCTGACTTCGTAGCCGACGCCGCGGGTGCCGTACGAGCCGAGGTAGGAGAGGTCCTTGCGCAATTTGGCGGAATTGACGCCCGCCGCCTGCGAGAGCTCTTCGCTCGAAACGGTCGTCGCGCCCTGTTCGGACATCGCGGACAGCACGCGGAGGTAGACGGCCAACCGGGCGACGGCCGCTTCGGGGATCTGCTTCGCCCGGACCACCTCGGGGGCATCCCCGTTGGGGCCGCCGCGACCGTTGACGGCGGCCGCGGGCACGGCGGGCATCTCGGCCGTCGGCGCGTTGTCGGCGTCCGGCTGGACCGGCCTGGGGGTCCGCCGTGGCGGCCGGCCGGCGGAGTCCGCTCCGTCGCGCCCCCCGCGCTGTGTCACCACGCCGTGTCTCCTGCCCGCTGCGCACCTGCCGGCCATCGCCACGGCCGTTCGGAACTGTGTCTTGACCCAGGGCCCGGCGTCCGGTTCGATGCCGGACCACCGGGAGGCGATGGTCCTACGGTAGTCCACTTGTGAACGCACGCACAAAGTCACTGGTCGGAGGCGGTTCGGCACCCCCCGAGCGTGCGCGCGGGCGGCCGTGGCGTGCTCGAGCCCGGGTCCACCGGGCCGGATCACCGGCCGTACAAGGGTTTCCGGGCCGTCAGTGCGCGTCGAGGGTGACCGAGTGCCAGCCGGTGGCGCCATCGGGCACCGGGTCGGCGGTGTTCTCCGTCTGGGTGTAGCCGTCCTGATCGGTGGCCCGGACGAACGCCTGGTGCGTGCCGCCCGGCACGTCGAGCTCGATCCACCAGAGGCGCCAGGTGTCCTTGCTCACCTCCGCCGAAAGGGTGGCTTCGCGCCACGCCCCCTGATCGAGCCGGACCTCGACCTTGGCGATGCCGGTGTGCTGCGCCCACGCCGTGCCTGCCAGCCGGACCTTGCCCGCGGTGACGTTCGCGAAGCCGGTCGGGGTGTCGATCCGGGACTCGGTCTTGATCGGCGCCTGTTCGGCCCAGCCGCGGTTGAGCCAGTACGCCTGCCGCGCGTCCCACTTGGTGAATTCGAGGTCCTTGACCCACTTGGTCGCCGAGACGTAGCCGTACAGGCCGGGGATGACGATCCGCGCCGGGAAGCCGTGCTCGACCGGCAGCGGCTCGCCGTTCATCCCGATCGCGAGCATCGCGCCGCGCTGCGGGTCGAGCGCGACGTTCGCCGGGGTGCCGCAGGTCCAGCCGTCGACGCTGGTCGCGAACATCTGCTCGGCGCCACTCTGCACGCCGGCTTCGTCGAGCAGGTCGACGAGGTCGACGCCGAGGAACGACGCGTTCGAGATCAGCGGCCCGCCGACCTCGTTGGACACGCAGGTCAGCGTCACCCGGCGCTCGACGAGCGGCCGGTTGCGGATGTCGTCGTAGGTGAAGTTCACCTCCCGGTCGACCATGCCGTGGATCTTCAGGCCCCAGTCCTCGGTGCGGATCTGGGGCACGACCAGGGCGGTGTCGATCCGGTAGAAGTCCGCGTTGGGCGTGATGAACGGCGGTGAGCCGAGCTTGACGAAGTCGGCGTCGGCGGGCAGCGGCGGCGCGGTGCGCGCGGGCACGAGCGGCCCGACGGCGGCCCGCGAGTCCTCGGCGTTCGTGCTGGTCCCGGCCACTTCGCCGACCACGGCGGCGACACCGGCCCCGGCCGCGATGCCGACGCCGGTGCGGATGAACTTCCGCCGGTCGAAACCCCGGTCGTAGCGGGCGAGTTCGGGCGGCAGCGCGAGCCGGTGCAGCATCGTGAACACGGTCAGCCCGGCGACGAGCGCGGCGACCGGCGCGAGCAGCGAGACCTGTCCGAGGTCGGTCCGCACGAACACGGCGGCGATCCCGGCCGCGCCGAGCAGCCCGACCAGCACCTGCCCGGCCAGCGGCTTGCGGCGGGAGAGCTGCCCGGCGGCCACCGCGAACAGCACCAGCACCACGGCCAGGCCGAGCTTGAGGATCGGCTTGTCCCAGGTGCCCAGCGTCCGCTCGGCCCACTTCACGATGCCGGTCGGGCTGTGGTCGATGACGTAGTTCGCCACCGCGATGAACGGCGAGGCCGTGTAGCCGACGAACCCCGCGACCAGGTGCCCGACGCCGAGCGCGGCGGCCAGGGCGAGAAGCCCGATCAGGGTCGAGACGGGCAGCGAAAGACGTCGAGGCGCCTCGGCCGGGGCGGGGGCGTCCTGCAAGGTGCTCACCCCTCCATCTTCGACAGCGGTGGGCCGATCGGGTGAGCCCTCGGTGCTTACGGACGTGTTACGGCTTCACCGGGTCGGACACTCAGGACGAAAGCGCCTTCCGCAGCCGGTCCTCTTCGACGCGCCAGTAACCGTGCTCGGCGCCGTCGACCAGGATCACCGGGACGCGGTCGCCGTACTCGGCGCGCCACTCCGGGTCCGTGTCGACGTCCTCGGCCGTCCACGCGACGCCCAGTTCGCCGCAGATGCGGGCGACGTCGGCCTCCGCCACCTCGCAGAGGTGGCAGCCCGCCCGGCCCATCACCGTCACTACCTGTGCCATGACGTCCTTACTACCGCAGCCGCACGCGGCGCAGCTTGCCGGTGGCCGAGTGCGGCAGCGACTCGGCGAACTCCACCGCGTGCGGCACCTTGTACCCGGCCAGGTGTGCCGTGCACTGGTCGACGACCTGCTGCTCGGACAGCGACGCGCCGGCGACCGGCACCACGAACGCCTTCACGGCCTCGCCGCTGCGTTCGTCGACGACCCCGACCACCGCGGCTTCGGCGACCTCCGGGAGCTGCGCGATGACCGACTCGACCTCGTTCGGGAAGACGTTGAAGCCGTTCACGATGATCAGGTCGTTGGCCCGGTCGACCAGGTGCAGGTCACCGTCGACGTCGAGGTAGCCGACGTCGCCGGTGCGGAACCAGCCCTGGTCGTCCGGCCCGTGGTCGCCGTCCGGCCAGTAACCGGAGAACAGGTTCGCGCCGCGGATCGACACCAGCCCGGTCTCGCCCTCGGCCTCGAAGACGTCGTCGACGTCGTCCGGGTCCAGCGGCACGGCCTGGTCGGTGCCGTCGCTGTCGACGAGCCGCAGCTCGACGCCGGGCAGCGGGCTGCCGACCGAGCCGGGCTTCGGATAGCCCGTGACCAGCGTCGACGTCACCACCGGCGCGCACTCGGTGAGGCCGTAACCCTCGAAGACGTCGAGGCCGGTGGCCTCCCGGATCGCGCCGAGCACCTTCGGGTGCAGCGGCGCCGCGCCCGACGTCATCCGCCGGACCGTGGCCAGCCCGCGGCCGAGCTCCCCGGCGTCGAGCGCCGCGAACTCGGCGTACATCGTCGGGACGCCGGTGATGGTGGTGACGCCGTGTTCGGCGCAGTCCTCCAGCGTGCGCTGCGCCTCGAAGCGCTCCGACAGGACGGCGGTCGCGCCGACGGAGACGGCCTGCAGCAGGCCGGGCCCGAGGCCGTAGACGTGGAAGAGCGGGATGGTGATCAGCACGCGGTCGTCGTGCTCGAGGACGCCGTCGACGCCGCTGAGCTGCTCGAGGTTCGCCAGCAGCGCGCGGTGCGACAGCATCACGCCGCGCGGCGGACCGGTGGTGCCGGAGGTGTACGAAATGACCGCGATGTCCTCGCCGGAGCCCCCGGCACCGGCGGCCTCGACTGCTCCATCCGGGTCAGCTTCGGGCGTGAGACCCATCACCCCGGCCGGCAGTGCCGTATCCGTGTCGCGATGGATGACGACCTTGGCGCCGCTGTGCGCGAGCAGCTTCTCGAGCTCGGGTCCCGGCGACTGCGGCGACACCGGGACGGCGATCGCGCCGGCCCGCAGCGCGCCGAAGAACGCGACCGCGAAGTCGGCCGACGTCGGCAGCCTCAGCGCGACCCGGTCGCCGGGTGTGACACCGGCACCCACAAGTGTCTTGGCCTGGGCTTCGACCGCGGCCGCGAGCTCACCGTAGGTCAGCGTCCGGCCGCCTCCGGTCTCCCGCACGGCCGGGTGCTCCGGCCACGTCGCGGCGGCCCTGGTGAGCAGCTCGCCGACCCCGGACAACGTCTCTGCACCGGCACTCACCCGTGGCCCGCCTTCCCGTCGTCCTGCGAAGCGTTGCAAGTCTGTCATCTCGCGCGACGTCATGGGGAGACACCGCGAGCGTCGCCCCTTCGCAACACCCGAGCCACTACCTACTTCGCGGTAACTACACGTATGCTGCACCGAGTCGTGGGGGTGGTGATGATCACTGCCGCGACCGGAGAGAGGGAGTCGCCGTGACGAACTTGCCTGCCCACGAGGCCGTGGGGCATGCGAGCCGGCAGGCCCCTGCTCGCCCGCTGATCGGAGGTACCGTGGCTCACTGGGTCACAGCCGCCGCCGGAGGTGCCGCCCGATGACCGTGCCGACCGCCGTGAACCGCGGGCCCGTTTTCATGTTCGCCGAGCGCGTCTTCGGCCGGCCTTCGGCCGTGCCACTCAGCAGGCAGGCCGCCTCGTCCGCCTCCGACGAAGAGCGCGCCGAAGCCGCCAAGGCCGAGGCGTGGGACCTGGTGCGCGCCGCGCAGGACGGCGACACGTCCGCGTTCGGCCGCCTCTACGACCGCTACGTCGACGTCGTCTACCGCTACGTCCTCTTCCGGCTGGGTGACCGTGACCTCGCCGAGGACGTCACCAGCGAGACGTTCCTGCGCGCGCTGCGCCGGATCACGTCCGTGAGCTACCAGGGACGTGACGTCGGCGCCTGGTTCGTCACCATCGCCCGCAACCTCGTGCTCGACCACGTGAAGTCGAGCCGGTTCCGCCTCGAAGTCGTCACCGACGAGGTGACCGAACCCGGTTCGGCGCCCTTCAGCGTCGGCGCGACCGCGCAGGCCGGCCCCGAGCAGGAGGCCATCAGCCGCGCGACCCGCACCGAGTTGTTGCGCTGCGTCGCGGAACTGGGCGACGACCAGCGGGAATGCATCATCCTGCGGTTCCTGCAGGGACTCTCCGTGGCGGAGACGGCCCAGATCATGAACCGCAACGAGGGAGCGATCAAGGCGTTGCAGCACCGGGCGGTACGCCGGTTGGCACAACTCCTGCCCACCGGATTGCGCTGAACCCGCGAACTTTTCGCTCTCTTCGGCCGATCCGGTAACCCTTACGGCTTCTGGATCGTTACTCCTGCCAGACCGGTGTCAGGACCGGCCACGGCCCGAGATGGAGCTGGCGCAGTGAGGTTTGCGCGTGAGCGAACCGAGATCGACCGGTTCGCGCGTGCTTTGGAGCCGTCCCCGGTACGCCGGGACGGCGAGTTCGCCGACGAGCTGGCCCTCGTCGGCGCCCTGCGCGAACTCGGCGAGGCCGGGTCTCCGGACCTGGAGACGCGGCAGCGGATCCGTGCCGAGATCGCGGGCCGCCTGGAGACGGCGGCGGCCACCCCGGTACGGCGGTGGCGGCCGCGGACCGCCGACCTGGTGGCCGCCGCGCTCTTCCTCTTCCTCGTCCTCTCCGGCCTGACCCTGGTGCTGTCCCGAACCGCGTTGCCGGGCGACGCGCTGTACGCCGTGAAGCGCGCCGGCGAGACGACGTCGTTGAACCTCACCTTCGGTGACCAGGAGAAGGCCCAGAAGCACCTCGAGTTCGCCACCAACCGCGTCACCGAGCTGAGCGAGCTGGCCGCCGAAGGCGCGAGCGAGGCCGACTACCGGACCGCGTACGACGACTTCGCCACCGATCTGCGCGCCGGCGTCACCCAGCTGACCGCGGTCGCGACCAGCGACGGCACCGGCGCGCAGCAGCTCTCCGACGTCCGGCTGTGGGCCCGCAACCAAGCGGCGCGGCTCGCGACGCAGCAGACCGCGCTGCCGGCCGACGCGGCGTCCGTGTTCGGCGACGTGCGGACCCTGCTCGGCAAGGTCCAGGAGCGCACGAGCGGCCTGGTCGCGCGGCTCAACTGCTACCAGATCACCACCGGCACCGCCGACGACCTGGGCCTGCTCCCGGCGACCGGCGAGTGCACGCAGCGTCCGGCGCCCTCTTCGGGCGGCGAGGTGTCCTCGGCGCCGACGTCCCCGACGGCGGCCGAGAGCACCACGCCGGCACCGACCGGCACGCAGCTGCCGCCCTCGGACGCGACGGCCACCGCCGAGACGCCCGCGCCGACCGGCGGGATCACCCCGCCACCGGTGTACGGCGGGCCGACGACCACGCCCCGGCCGCCGTCGACCTCGACGTCGAACCCGCCGCCGCTGGTTTCCATCCCGCCGCTGCTACCAGGCCTGCCGCCGATCATCATCGGCTGAGGTCCGGGCCACACCTGCGACACCGCGGTGGGCGGCTCGCTACGCTGTGCGAAGGATCGGACGTCCGCGAGGACGGGGTCGGACATGGGCAGACGTGGAGGCGGTGTGCGTGTCAGCTTGGCGTGGCAGGGATAAGAGTCAGGAGCTCGAACGGCTCGCCGCGCTCGCGGGCGAAGCGTCGGCCGAAGCCGCTCACGCCCGGGTGGTCTCCGAAGCCGCCGAGCCGCCCGCCCCACCCGCGCCGCCGGACCTCACCGCGGCCGCCTTCTTCGACGTCGACAACACGATGATGATGGGCGCGTCGATCTTCTACTTCGCCCGCGGGCTCGCAGCGCGCAAGTTCTTCACGTCCTCCGACCTCGCCGGCTTCGTCTGGGGCCAGATCAAGTTCCGCCTCGGCGGCCGCGAGAACAAGGAAGACATCAAGACCCACCGCGAACGCGCACTGTCCTTTGTGGCCGGACGCACGGTGGACGAGCTGACGTCGATCAGCGAAGAGATCTACGACGAGCTGATGGCGGACAAGATCTGGTCCGGTACCCGGGCGCTCGCTCAGATGCACCTCGACGCCGGCCAGCGCGTCTGGCTGGTGACGGCGACCCCGATCGAGCTGGCGGCGATCATCTCGCGCCGCCTGGGCCTGACGGGCGCGCTGGGCACGGTGGCCGAAACCCGCGACGGCGTCTACACCGGCCGCCTGGTCGGCGACCTGCTGCACGGCCGCGCGAAGGCCCACGCGGTCCGCGCGCTGGCCTCCCGTGAGGGCTTGAACCTCAAGCGCTGCACGGCTTATTCGGACTCGGCCAACGACATCCCGATGCTGTCGGCGGTGGGCACCGCGGTCGCGGTCAACCCGGACGGCGGGCTACGCGACGTGGCCCGCGCCCGGGGCTGGGAAATCCGCGACTTCCGCACCGGCCGTAAAGCGGCGAAGATCGGGGTACCTTCGGTGCTGGGGGCCGGGGCGCTGGCGGGGGCGGTGGCCGCGGGGATGGCTTACCGCCGCCGCTGATGCGCCCGGCCCAAGACGTCACTTTCCCTAGGAAAGATGCGTCACCTCACACGGACTTCACGCCCGGCCCGAGACGTCACTTTCGCTAGGAAAGATGCGTCACCTCACGCGGACTTCACGCCCGGCCCGAGACGTCACTTTCGCTAGGAAAGGTGCGTCACCTCACGCGGATTTCACGGCCGGCGGGCGGTTCGCTCAGCGGCGGAAAACGGACTTCCGCTGCGAAAGGCGCTGGTAGAGCGTCTGCTGGATCGACTCGCGCACCTGGTCCGTCAGCTGGAAGACCAGCATCGGGTCGTCCACGGCCTCCGGCCCGAACGTGTCCGTCGGGATCGGCTCGCCGAACTCGATGCTCCACTTCGTCGGGAGCGGGATCGCGCCCAGCGGGCCGAGCAGCGGGAAGAACGGCGTCACCGGGAAGTACGGCAGGCCCAGCATGCGGGCCAGCACCTTGATGTCGCCCAGCTTCGGGTAGATCTCCTCGGCGCCGATCACCGACACCGGGATGATCGGGACGCCCGCGCGCAGCGCCGCCGACACAAATCCGCCGCGGCCGAAGCGCTGCAGCTTGTAGCGGGACGAGAACGGCTTGCCGACGCCCTTGAAGCCCTCCGGCCACACGCCGACCAGCTCACCCTTGCGCAGCAGGCGTTCCGCGTCCGCGTTGCAGGCCAGCGTCTGACCGGACTTGCGGGCGAACGAGCCCACCAGCGGCACCTGGAACACCAGGTCGGCACCGAGGCCGCGCAGGTGCCGGCCGCCGGTCTCGTCGTGCACCGCGACCGCCGTCATCAGGGAGTCCAGCGGCAACGTGCCCGAGTGGTTGGACACCAGCAGGGCGCCGCCCTCGGCCGGGAGGTTCTCGACGCCGAACGTGTCGACGCGGAACCAGTTCCGGTAGAGCGCGCGCAGCGGCGGGAGGAACACGGCGTCGGTCAGCTCGGCGTCGAACCCGAACTCGTCGACGGTGTAGTCGCCGGTCAGCCTGTCGCGGATGAAGCCGAGCGCGGATCTCGCCGCGTCCGAGAGCACCTCGGGCGCCGGGGCCGGCGGCTCGGCGCCGGGGAACGCGACGACCGGGGCGTCTTCGCGCGCGGCATCGGCCTCCCGCAGGTCCGCCGCGGCCGCGGAGGCGGCGGGCTGGGCCGCCGGCTTCTCGCGGCCCGGTCCGTGCAGGGGGATGACCTGTGCCTCGGCACCGCCCACCGTCTCCGCCTCGCTTTCGAAGTCGTTCGCGTCGTGCGGTCTGCTCATCGGCTCTGCCCGGTCGCCGCGGCGACGAGCACCTTGCCGGCCAGGCCCGCGAGCCGGCCGCCGTCGAGCACCGGGCGCAGGCCGCGGCCGACGACGTAGTCGTCGAACGCCTCCCGCGTGGTCCACCGCGGCGTGTAGCCGAACTCCTGCTTCAGCTTGGTGATGTCGACCACCCGGCCGAAGTTCAGCAGCCGCACCTGGTCGGCGGAGAAGTCGACGACACGCGCGCCGCGCAGCACCTTGCCGACCGACGGGACCACGCTGCGCGGCATCGGCAACTCGACCCGGCCCGCTCGCCGGATCGCCTGTGAGAGCGTGAGTACCCCTTCGGAGCCGACGTTGAACACGCCGGGCTTGTCTTCGATCGTCGCGCGCTCCAAAACGGACAGCGCGTCCGACGAGTGCAGCAACTGGATGCGCGCGTCATAACCGAAAACGGTCGGCACCACCGGCAGCGCGAAGTAGCGGGACAGGACCGTGTCGGTCGAGGGCCCGATGATGTTGGCGAAGCGGAACAACGTCGTGGTGATGTCCGGACGGCGCCGCGTCAGGCCGCGCACGTAACCCTCCATCTCGACGGCGTCCTTCGCGTACCCGCTGGTCGACGTCGGGATGAGCTCGGAGTCCTCGGTGAACACCGCCTGCGAGCGCGCGCCCGCGCCGTACACGGCCGCGGTCGACTTGACGATCAGCTTGCGCACCAACGGCGAACGCTGGCAGGCCGCGAGCAGCCGCATGGTGCCGATGACGTTGACTTCCTTGATGGCCGTGCGCCGGCCCGGGCCGGCGGGGTGCGCGGTGCACGACGCGTGCACCACGGTGTCCACTTTGGCCGTGCTGATCACCTTGGCGATCAACGGGTTCCGGATGTCCGCGCGGACGAACTCCGCGTTGCCCATGCGCTGCAGCACCGTCTTGTCCGGCGGTACCGTGTCGACGCCGATGACCCGCTCGAAGTCGGGGTTGTTGCCGAGCCGGGCGAGCAGTTTCCCGCCCAGTTCCCCGGCGACCCCGGTCACGAGCACGATGTTCGACGGCATACGACTCCCTGCGGTGTAGGGCGTGTGAGGGGCGGACGATCACCCGACGTGCGCGAACCTGCACTCACTGGAAGCATCGCGCGGACGCCCTTGAGATGTTACCGCTCATCAGTGGTAGCTCCCGGGTGTCTTACATGCTATTAACCGCCACGCCCCGAAAAGCGACGAGCGCCTCACTCGAACAGGGGAGGCGCGTCCACCACATGGACGTGGCCCGTCCAGAGACTGGACGGGCCACGGTCACGCTCGGCTGAGCCGGGTTACTACTTACCGGCCTTACGACGCTGCACACGCGTGCGGCGAAGCAGCTTGCGGTGCTTCTTCTTGGACATGCGCTTACGGCGCTTCTTGATCACAGAGCCCATGGGCGCTCCTTAGTTCGTCGTCGGTCACGCTGCCCGGCGCAGCGTCCAACGGGTGGAGCGCACAGGCACGAGCGGTTTTCCAGGTTACCCGCCACGTCGCGCGGGCCGGTCGGCGGGCACGTCCAAGCCCTGCGCGCCGCTGGCGGCGGCGTGCCCGCTGACCGGTTCAGCTGGCCTTTCGGGGGTCCGGCTGGCGGATCCCCCGGTTGTTTCAGCCCACGTCGTAATACGCACCCTGGAGGTACTCGTGCACTGCTTTCTCCGGCACCCGGAAGGACTTCCCGACCCTGACGGCGGGTAGCTCACCCGAGTGCACGAGACGGTAGACGGTCATCTTGGAGACCCGCATCAGCGTGGCCACTTCGGCGACCGTCAGGAACTGGACCTGCCCGACAGCGGGCAGCTCTTCCTTCTTGTTCGGCGACATTTTTACCGCGTCCTTCGACACGTGTCGCGCCACGAGGCTTCCCCACCTGTGGTATCGACACGCACGTGCTCTATCGAGAGTAGCGGGACTGGTGGGACTAATGCGACGCCTGTCACCGAGATGGGCTCCTACCAGCGCTAACGCACACCCACTCGCGCGTGCAAGACCGCCACAATCGCCCATAACGATGAATCCGGGCACCATCGAGGTCGAGAGAAGCCTCGTTCGAGCGATGAGAGCCCACTCACCGGCCACCGGCGACGGGCCCGGTGCCGAGATCGCGGGGTACCGGCCGCAGACCGGCTCGAGCGGCCTCGTCGTGGACGGCCGGACCGTTCCCGACCAGCCACTAAGACGACCGGAGACGTGCGCGCCGTGACGCGGGCTCAGCTCTCGTGGGCCTTGCCCAGCGCCTCCGAGCGGTCCTTGGCCGCCTCGATGGCGTCGAGCAGGGCCGCGCGGACGCCGTGCTTCTCCAGCTCGCGGATGGCGTTGATGGTGGTGCCCGCGGGCGACGTCACGGCCTCGCGCAGCAGCACCGGGTGCTCGTCCGACTCGGCGAGCATCTTCGCCGCGCCGACGGCCGACTGGATGATCAGCTGGCCGGCGAGCGCGCGCGGGAGGCCGAGCAGGATGCCGGCGTCGATCATGGCCTCGACCAGGTAGAAGAAGTACGCCGGGCCGGAGCCGGACAATGCCGTGACGGCGTCCTGCTGGGCCTCCGGCACCTCGACGACCTGGCCGACGTGCGAGAGCAGGTCCTTGACCACGGCCAGGTGCTCGGCGGTCGCGTGGCGGCCCGCGGAGATGGCGCTCATGGCCTCGCCGACCAGCATCGGCGTGTTCGGCATCACCCGCACCACGGGCACGCCCTCGGCCAGCCGGCGCTCGTACAGCGACGTCGGCAGCCCCGCGCAGAGCGACACCACCAGCGACGACGGGCCCAGCAGCGGCGCCAGTTCGGCCAGCACGGGATCGATGTCCTGCGGCTTGACGGCCACGACGAGCACGTCGGCCTGCTTGGCGGCGTCCTCGACCTCGACGCCGCGGATGCCGTAGCGGGCCGTCAGCTCCTCGACGCGCGCCGGGTACCGCTCGGTGAAGAGCAGGTCGCCCGGCACGTGACCACCGTGCAGCAGCCCCGAGAGCAACGCCTCGCCGATCTTTCCCGCACCCAGCACCGCGATGACCGTCATGCCGTCAAGCGTGCCAGATCGTCGCTCAGCCGCCCGGGGGCGGGCCTGGGCTCGCCGCGACGCGCCCGGTGGCTCCCGTGACCGACGAGACCGCCCTGACAGCGGCGCCCAGCAGGACCGCCGGCACCAGCCCGGCCGGACCCGCGCTCAGCCGCCCGGGGCCGGGGCGAGGCCCAGCTGCCGGGCCTGGCAGACCAGCCGGCCCTGGGCGTCGATCACCGTGGCGTCCGAGTCGAACCACGACTCGTGCACCGACCGGGACTCGACGATGACCCGCAGCCAGCCCGGGGCCGGGCGGGTGCGCAGCAGGGCCGTCAGCTGGACCGTCGGAGCCCAGCCGATGCGGCCCAGGTTCATCACCACCGGCGGGTTGACGTCCGACGCCAGGAGCGTGAAGTACGGGTCGACCAGGCCGTGGCGCGGCCGGACCCACAGGCGCATCCGCGGCGGCTCACCCGTCCGGCCGGACAGGTAGCCCGCGGTCGCCGGGTCGAGCCGGACGTCGCAGCCCTTGGCCAGGTTGAACGGGCCCTCGGGGCTCTCCGGCATGGTCAGCGCCCCCGGCGACGGCTCGGCGGGCATCGACGGCACGTCGGTCCACTCCGGGCGCCGCACCGGCAGCCGGCCGGTGGTCACGCGCGCCTCGACGCAGCTGCGGCCGCGCTGCTCCAGCCGGACCTCGACGACCGTCGCGCGGCGGCCGACCTTGCGGACGTCCGTGCGCAGCAGCACCGGGCCGAGCGCGGGCGCGTGCAGGAACTCCGCGCTGACGACCAGGGGCTCGGCGTGCGGCTCCCCGCGTTCGTGCAGCGCGGCGATCCCCGCCTTGGCCAGCAGGGCCAGCAGGAACCCCCCGTGCGGATGGGACCCGATGGCCCACTCCGCGCGCAGCACCGCGGTGAAGGTGCCGTCCCCCATCGACCGCGTCGCGGTCGCCGTGTCGAAGGACACGGCGGTGCCGTCCGTTGCGCTCACGAACGCGCGGTCCCGTCCGTACCCACGGTCCCGATCGGGGAAAACAGGTCCGGACCGGGGATGGCGGAGATCAACGAGCGCAACGTGTTCACAGTCGGAACTTTACGTGTTCACGTGCCCGATTCGGTGGCGGGAGTAGTCGTGTCCTGTCGGAACGTGCTCAGTTACTGCCCCAGGTGGAAGCGTGCGAACAGCAGCGCCTCGGCGAGGTCGCGGACGCGCTGGGCCTGCGTGAGCGCGTGCCGGGTGTTGATCTCCAGCACGATCTGGCCGGCGAAACCGTTGCTGACCAGCTTCTCCAGCAGCGACGCGCACGGCTGGCCGCCGCGGCCGGGCACCATGTGCTCGTCCTTCGGGATGCCGGTGCCGTCGGCCAGGTGGACGTGGGTGAGGCCCTCCCCCATCCGCTGCGCCAGCGCCAGCGCGTCCATCCGCGCCGCCGCCGTGTGCGACAGGTCGAGCGTGTAGTGCCGGAACCCGACGTCCGTGGGATCGATCGACGGCCGGAACGCCGACACGCGCGAGTTCTTCGACCCGCCGGGCGGCCGGACCTTGAACATGTTCTCGACGGCGATCTCGACGCCGCTGGACTCCTCCAGCTCGTCGACGAGGTCGCCGAACGCGTCGCCGTAGCGGCGCTGCCAGCGGAACGGCGGGTGCACGACGACGGTCCGCGCGCCGAGCTCCACCGCGGCGTCGACCGACATCCGCAGCCGCACCACCGGGTCCGGCGACCAGATCCGCTGGGTGATCAGCAGCGACGGCGAATGGATCGACAGCACGGGCACACCGGTGCGGCGTGACCAGCGGCGCAGGGCCGCGACGTCCTGGCTGACCGCGTCGGCCCAGACCATCACCTCGACGCCGTCGTAACCGAGCTCGGCGGCCAGCTCGAACGCCGAGCCGGCCTTGAGCGGCCACACCGACGCCGTGCTGAGCCCGACGGGCACCGGCTTCTCGTCTGTCACGCCGGACATCCTGCCTCGTCACCGAGGGTGGGCCGCACGGCCGGGCCGGGAAGGGGATCCAGGTCTCATCCTCTACCCGGCGATCAGCGTCCGACCAGCAACAACGCCGCCGGTGAGACGGTCACCACCAAGCCGACCAACACGGCGAGCACGGTGGTCTGCAGGTCCTCGGCGCGGCGGATCTTCCGCACGATCCAGACCAGCGCGACGACCACCAGCACGGCCGCGACCAGCGCGGCGGCCGGGATGTTCACCCACAGCCAGTTGAAGCCCAGCCAGACGGCGGCCCCGCCGACGACGCCGAGGGCGAGCTGCCCGGCCAGGCCGAGCCACTGCTTGCCCGGCGAGCCCGCGGGCGCCGGCTCGGCGGCCGGTTCGGGCGCGTCGTCGTACTCGTCGTCTTCGTAGCCGTCGCCCTGTTCGTACCCGTAGTCGTCCTGCTCGAAGTCCGGGCCGTCGGCCGGGTAGCCGGGCTCGGCGAACTCGCGCTCGTAGGGCTCCAGGTCGTCCGGGATCGGCGTCCGCGAGGCGCGGTCGCCGGGCGCGAACGGCATCGGCGGCGGGTAGGTGCCGGTCGGCGGGCCCGCGTCGTAGGCGGCCTGGTAGCCGCTGCCTTCGGGAGCGAAACCGTCGTCCGGCTCGAAGTCGTCGTCGGGGTAGCCGTCGTCCGGAGCGTCGGCGGGCACCACCGGCATGACACCGATCTCGGTGTCCTCCATCTGCTCCTTCTGGCGGCGCTTGCGCCAGTTGGCGAGGCCCGCGGGCGTGGAGATGTCCGGGGTCTCGGGCTGCGGCTTGCCCTTCTTCGGCCGGGCCGGGGGCGGCGGCTCTTCGTCGGGGACGGCGGAGAACTGCTCGGTGTAGGCCTCCTGCTTCGGCTGCGGACGGCGCGACGGGGCACGGCGCGGCGGTCCGGGCGGCGCGGCGAACGTGCCGCTGGCCATCGGCCCGGGAGGCCCGGGAGGCCCGCCAGGACCGGCTGGGCCGCCGAGGCCGTCCACGTCGGCGTCCGGGGTGCCGTTGAGCCCGTCGAGCCGGGCCGACAGCGGGCTGCCGGGCGGCGGCGGGGTCGGCAGCTGCTGCGAAGGCTGCGGCGGCGGGGGCGGGCGGCGCCGGACCGGCGGCACGGCTGCCCGCGTCTCCTCGGCCGCCGGCGGGGGCGGCGGGGGCACCGGAAGCTGCTGGGACGGCTGGGGCAGCTGCTGGGACGGCTGCTGCGGGGGTGGCGGCTGGCGGCGCGGCGCACGCGGCGGCACCGGCAGCTGGGCCGACTCCTGCGGCCGCTGCGGCGCCGGCGGCTGAGCGGGCTCCGGGCGCCCGAACTGCCCGGACTCCTGGGGCGGCGCCGGGCGGTTGAACTGGCCCGACTCCTGCGGGACCGGGCGCGCGTACTGCCCGGACTCGGGGCCGGGGCGGCCCGGGGGCTGCGGCGGCCGCGGCAACGGCTGCGAGTCCGGCGGGACCACGCGGGGCGCGGGCGGCGGCGGGGGTGGCGGCTCGGAACGGCGCCGGCCACCCGCCGGACGGGCGGGCGGAGCGGGGGGCGGCGGGACCGTGCCCTCGGAGTTGACCCGGTCGATGATCGCCTGCGGGCCGGTGTCGCCGATCCCCGGCCGCCGGTGCGTGCCGGTCGGGCCGGGCGGCTCCGGGGTGGCCGGTTCGTCGTCGTCATCGACGGCGCGACGTCGGCGGCGGCGTCCGCCGTCGACCTGCGCACCGTGCTGGGCGAGCAGCTCAGCCACGGTCTTCTGCGGCTGGTCGCCTCCGGTCTGGTCCGTCATACCTGGTAATCCCTCGCGCGCACCGAGTTGTCAGGGCCGGCACCTCGGGAGGCTCCCGACGGCACGCCGGCGGCGCAGCGCGCGCTGTACGTCGTCCTCTGCATGTCCGTCACCTCTCCATCGTGCCCGTGCTTCAAGCAAAACACCGTCGCGGGCGAAGTCCAGTCGTCTGCTTTCACCGGTCCTCCTGTGCGCCGAAGCGCGCCACGAGCGCGGCTCCAGTTTCATCCGCGCCGGTGGAATGGTCCAGCCGCCGCAGGATGACACCTTCTCGCAGAGCCCACGGGCAAATCTCGAGTTCCGGCACGCCGAGCGCCCGCATCGTGGCCTGCGCGACGAGCGCGCCCGCCACCAGCTGGTGCGATCGGCTCGAACTGACCCCCTCGAGCTGCGCCAGATCGGCCGAGGGCATCCGCGAGATGAAGGCCAGGAGCTGGCGCAAAGCGGTGTCCGAGAGCGTACGGCGCGCTCGCGGGCCCGCGGCCGAGGGGGCGGCGCCGGTCAGCCGGGCCAGCGACCGGAACGTCTTCGACGTCGCGACGACGCGATCCGGTTCACCCCATTTGGTGATCTTCCGCGCGAGATCGGTGAGCTGGTCGTCGAGCCAGGCCGACGTCGCGACGAGCTCCGAGCGCGTCGGCGGGTCGTGCCGGAAGCGGGTCCGGGTGGTGCGGCCGGCGCCCAGCGGCAGCGATTCGGCCAGCACGGGCTCTTCGTCGCGGCCCATCGCGATCTCCAGCGAGCCGCCGCCGATGTCGAGCACCAGCAGCTGCCCGGCCGACCAGCCGTACCAGCGGCGGACGGCGAGGAAGGTCAGCCGGGCTTCGTCGGTGCCGGAGAGGACCTGCAGCTCGACACCCGTCTCGTCGGCCACGCGGGCCAGCACTTTCGCCGAGTTCTTGGCTTCGCGGACGGCGGAGGTGGCGAACGCCATGACCGCTTCGCAGCCGAGCCGGACGGCCGCCGCCTTGGCGGATTCGACCGCGGTCACGAGCTCGTCCGCACCGGTCTTGCTGAGGTCTCCGGTGCGGGTGATCCGCTCGGCCAGCCGGAGCACGGACTTCTCGGAATGCATCGGGGTCGGGTGGGCGCCACGGTGGGCGTCGACCACGAGCAGGTGGACGGTGTTGGAACCGACGTCGAGTACCCCTAGGCGCACGGGGGTCCAGCGTACCGGCCCGAGCGTCAGGTCTCGAACATGTAACCAACAACACTCGGTCCGGCCAAGGCCGCACTTTCGCCGTGAAAGTGTTCCGGAGTTACCACCTCCGGTACACTTTCACGGCGAAAGTGCGGCTTACGAGGGCTTTACGTCTCGAACTTGTAGCCCAGCCCGCGCACCGTCACGAGGTGCCGCGGCGAACCCGGGTCCGGCTCGATCTTCGAGCGCAGGCGCTTCACGTGGACGTCGAGGGTCTTGGTGTCGCCGACGTAGTCCGCGCCCCACACCCGGTCGATCAGCTGGCCGCGGGTGAGCACCCGGCCGACGTTGCGGAGCAGGTACTCGAGCAGGTCGAACTCCTTGAGCGGGAGCGAGACCTCCTCACCGTCGACCGTCACCACGTGGCGTTCGACGTCCATCCGGACCGGGCCCGCCGAGAGCACCAGCGGGGCCAGCTCGCCCTCGGCGCCGGGCTCGCCGCCGCGGCGCAGCACCGCGCGGACCCGCGCGATCAGCTCACGCGCCGAGTACGGCTTGGTGACGTAGTCGTCCGCGCCCAGTTCCAGGCCGACGACCTTGTCGATCTCGCTGTCGCGCGCGGTCACCATGATCACCGGCACCGCGGAGCGCTGGCGCAGCTGCTTGCAGACGTCCGTGCCGCTCATGCCCGGCAGCATCAGGTCGAGCAGGACGATGTCGGCGCCGTTGCGGTCGAACTCCTCCAGCGCGGCCTGGCCGGTGCCGGCCACCGCGGCGGTGAACCCTTCCTTCCGCAGCAGGAAGGCGAGCGGGTCGGCGAACGACTCCTCGTCTTCGACGATGAGAACCCTGGTCACAGGTTTCCTCCATGATCTGGGCTTTCCTGCCCGGTAACCACGAGCCTCTGGGTGCGCTCGGGGGTCTTCTCCTGCCGTGGTGCCGGCGAGGTCTTGGCCGCCCGCGCCGGCTCGGGGGCCGGTTCGGGGCTGACGTGCGCGGGGATGCGGAGGGTGAACGTCGAGCCGGTGCCCGGCCGGCTCCACAGGCCGACCGAACCGCCGTGGTTGGCCGCGACGTGCTTGACGATCGCCAGGCCGAGCCCGGTGCCGCCGGTGGCGCGCGAGCGGGCCTTGTCGGCGCGGTAGAAGCGCTCGAACACGCGGGTCTGCTCGTCCTCGGGGATGCCGATGCCGCGGTCGGTGACGGCGATCTCGACCATGCCGTCGGCCAGCCGCCTGCTGATGGACACCGGGCTGCCGGCCGGCGAGTACGCGACGGCGTTCTCCAGCAGGTTCGACAGCGCCGTGACCAGCAGCGTGCGGTCGCCCTCGATGAGCAGGCCGCTGGCCGGGTCGGTGGTGATGCTGATGTCGGCGGACTCCGCCGAGAGCGTCGTGCGGCCGAGGGATTCGCGGACGACGGCGTCGACTTCGACGACGTTGAGGTCCGGCAGCCGCTCGGCCCCCTGCAGCCGGGAAAGCGCGATCAGCTCGGTGACGAGCTGGCCGAGGCGGGTCGACTCGCGCAGGATCTTGCTGCCGAAGCGGCGGACCTCCTCGACGTCCTCGGCGGCGTCGAGGACGGCCTCGGTGAGCAGCGCGATCGCGCCGACCGGGGTCTTGAGCTCGTGGCTGACGTTGGCGACGAAGTCGCGGCGCACGGCCTCCAGCCGGATGGCCTCGGAGTGGTCGACCGCCTCGACGACGGTGAAGCCGTCGCCGAGGGGCCGGACCTGGCCGAGCACCGCCTCCGGCTGCCGGCCGCGCGCTTCCAGCGGCGAGAGGTCGATCTCCAGCGCCTCGTCGGTTTCGACGACCTGTTCGGCGGCCTTGCGGGCCCGCGGGTCGGCCTGGTTGACCCGGACCAGGCCGAGCTCGTAGGCCCGCGGGTTGTGCAGCACCATGTCGCCGAACTTGTTGAGCACGACGACGCCGTTGTGGGAGGACCGGACCAGGCGCTCCAGGAGCTCCGCGACGGTCGGGCCCGGCGGGCGGGCCTCTTCGCGGCGGGTTCGCGCCCGCGCGAGGAGGTAACCGACCACCGCACCGGCCACCAGGGCGCCGATGGCCAGTGCGAGTGAAACAGGCGTGGTCACGGGCCGATCGTAAGCGCTGTTGTGGCCCTTCGGCCTAGCGTTGTCCGCCCAGTCGTGAGCACCGCGACACCTGAGGACGACTTGTTCGCCCGGGTGTCAGCCCACGTTCACCCGGCCGATTCCCGAGCGAGACATTCCGGGTGAATCAGTTGTCCCGTTCGAGTGTCTTCAGATCCTCGTCGGTGAGTTCCAGGGCCGCCGCGGCGACGTTCTGCTCGAGGTGCGCGACGTCGCCGGTGCCCGGGATCGCGAGCACGTGCGGGCCCTGGTGCAGGGTCCAGGCGAGCCGGATCTGCGCCGGGGTGGCGTCGTGGCGCTTCGCGACCTCCGCGACCCGCGCGTCCTCACCCGTTCCGCTGGCGACGGCGAAGAACGGCACGAAGGCGATGCCGTGGTCGGCGCACAGCCGGACGAGCTCGTCGTCCTCCCGGCGCGCGGTCAGGCCGTACTGGTTCTGCACGCAGACGACCGGCGCGATCGCCAGGGCCTCGGTCAGGTGATCCGGGCCGACGTTGGAGATGCCCAGCTCGCGGATCAGCCCCTTCTCCCGGAGGTCGGCGAGCGCGCCGAAACCGTCGGCGAGGGAGCCGGTGCCGCGGTCGAGGCCTTCGCCGATGCGGTAGTTGGCGACGTCGAGGTGGTCCAGACCCAGCTCGCGCAGGTTCTGCTCGACCTGTGCGCGCAGCTGCTCGGGCCGGGCCGTGAAGAAGGTGCCCTCGAAGTCGCGGCCGGGACCGACTTTGGTGGTGAGCACCAGGTTGTCGTACGGCGCGAGGGCGCTGTTGATGAGTTCGTTCGCCGCGCGCGGGCCGGCGAAGTAGAAGGAAGCGGTGTCGATGTGGTTCACGCCGAGCTCGACGGCGCGGCGGAGCACCGCGATGGACGTCTCGCGGTCGCGGACGCCGCCGTCCGAAGTGGACATCAGGCGCATCGCGCCGTAACCGAGCCGGTTGACTTCGAAGGAGCCGAGCTTCCAGGTGCCCGCCGCGGCGGCGGGAAGGGTGTTCGTGGTCATGCCTCCAGCTTCGCCACGTGGCCGGATCCGGGCCGGGTTTGGCAGTTTGCTGCCACGCAGCGGACACTCGAAGGTGTGGAAAAGGTGACGGACGTCGTCGTGGTGCGCGGCGAAGCGGAGCTGTTCGAGCGGACGAAGCACCTGTTCGCGGCGGCGACCGAGGTTTCGTGCGCGGCGCGGGACCTGCATACGTGGGCGACGGCGCACCCGAGCGCGCCCGAGCGGGAGCAGGCGGTGCGGGAGCACACGACCGTGCGCAAGGTCTACCAGCCCGGCGTGCTGCTCGACCCCGAGCTGGCGGAGCACCTGCGGTTCATGACCACGCACGGCGCGCGCATCCGGATCACCGAACGCGAGATCAACGAGACGATCCTGCTCGACCGCCGGATCGCGATCGTGGCCGGCGACCGCGTCGGCCACGTCCGCAGCTACACCGTCGTCAGCAACCCGGAGCTGGTCCAGGGCATCCAGTCGCTGTTCGAGGCGGCCTGGGCCGGCGCCACCGACCTCGCGGCCTACCAGGCGCGGTTCACCGAGCTCGGTGGGCGGGAGATCCTCGAGCAGCTGGCGTCGGGCTGCAAGGACGAGGTGGCCGCCCGCACGCTCGGCGTCGGCCTGCGGACCTACCGGCGCCGCGTCGCCGAGCTGATGGAGATCCTCGGCGCGTCCTCGCGGTTCCAGGCCGGTGCGCTGGCCCGCGAAGCCGGGCTTCTGTGAGGCGAGCGCTGCTGGCGCTGGTCCTCGCGACGGCGGCGTGCTCGGTGTGCTCGGCGTGCTCTTCGGCCGTCCCGGGCACAGCCGCGGCGATCCCGGGCGCGGAGAACCTCGCGGTGATCGACGCCCCGGGTACGGCCGCCGCGCTCGCCGCCGTGAAGACCGCGGCCGAAGCGGTCTTCACCTACGACTCCGCGGATCCGGCCGCGTTCGGCAAGACCGCCGACGCGCATCTCACGGGCGCCGCCAAAGCGCAGTATGCGACGCTGTTCGCGCAGGTCAAGAGCAGCCCGCAGCGGGTCCGCCTGACCACCCGGGTGCTGGTGTCCGCGGCCCTCGAGCTGACCGGGAACCGGGTGCGGGCGCTGACCGTGCTCGAACAGGTCAACGGGACGACGAAGGGCCTGGCGACGGTCGCGTTCACCGCGCTCAAGGCGAACGGCGCCTGGCGGCTCTCCGACATCGCGGTGAGCCCGGCCCAGGCGCCGCCCGCGCCGCACCCAGCCGACGGCAGCCCGGCCGGCCTGCGCGACTCGGCGCTGACCGGGGCGCGGACCGCCGTGAACGCGCTGGCCTCGGCGGACAGCGCCGATCCCGAAGGCACCTACGCACGGGCCGAAGCCGTCGCCGCCGAGCCGCTGCTGAGCGAGTACCGCCGGTCGAAGGCCGCCTACGTCGACGGGATCCGCAAGGGCGGGGTGCGCGCCGTCGTCCCGCCGGACCTGATGACCGGCGTGACGTCGGTCACCGGCGACAAGGCGACGGTGCTGCTCTACGCGAACCTGCAGGTGACGGACGCGGCGGGCCAGGTGACCACCAAGCCCGTGACGGCCACGCTCGACATCGTCCGCGCGAGCGGCTTCTGGAAGGCGACCGCGATCCAGGCCGTCACCGGCTCCTGAAAGCCGTGAAGGGCACCTTCAGGGACATAGAGTCCCTGAAGGTGCCCTTCACGGCTTTGGCGTGTCAGCGGCCCTGGTTCGCGACCGCGGCCGCGGCTTCCTTGGCGGCGGCCGGGTCGAGGTACTCGCCGCCCGGCTTCACCGGCTCGAGGTCGTCGGTGAGGTCGTAGCGCAGCGGGATGCCGGTCGGGATGTTGAGGCCCGCGATGTCGGCGTCCGAGATCCCGTCGAGGTGCTTGACGAGCGCGCGCAGCGAGTTGCCGTGCGCGGCGACCAGCACGGTCTTGCCCGCGCGCAGGTCCGGCACGATCGCGGACTCCCAGTACGGCAGCAGGCGCGCGACGACGTCCTTGAGGCACTCGGTCAGCGGGGCGCTGTCGCCGAGGTCCGCGTACCGGGCGTCGCCGGCCTGGCTCCACTCGTCCTTCGGGTCGATCGCCGGCGGCGGGGTGTCGTACGAGCGGCGCCAGAGCATGAACTGCTCCTCGCCGAACTCGGCCAGCGTCTGCTTCTTGTCCTTGCCCTGCAGCGCGCCGTAGTGGCGCTCGTTGAGCCGCCAGTCGCGCTTCACCGGGATCCAGTGCCGGTCCGCGGCGTCGAGGGCGATGTTCGCGGTCGAGATCGCGCGCCGCAGCAGCGAGGTGTGCACCACGTCCGGCAGCAGTGCGGCGTCGGCCAGCAGCTGCCCACCCTTGCGGGCTTCGCCCTCGCCCTGCTCCGAAAGGGGTACGTCCACCCAGCCGGTGAACAGGTTTTCCGCGTTCCACGTGCTCTGCCCGTGCCGGAGCAGCACCAACGTCCCAAGTTCGCCCATGGGGTCCAGCCTGCCAGAACGGACCACGGCGCCCGCTGGTGACCTCCCAGGTCTGGGGTTTTCCCCAGCCGACCTACACAGAGTGCGTTACCGCGGAGTAACACCTTCACCCGATGACAAGACCACCTGCCAACAAGGGACAAATTCGGTGCAACATGCTGCACTGCGTTATCGGTCTGCGCAAAGTTCACTCGAACGGACTAGTGTGTAGTCTTGTGATTACAGGTCGAGTTCTGACAGGTTGACTTACGTCCCGAGCGGCCGGATTCCACGCACTCCCCGGCCGGTTTCGGGCTTTGACCGCGGCTCGTCTCCCCCCTGCCGAGCCGCGGCCCGCCGGCCCCGTTGGCACCCCCCTCGTCACCGGGTCCTGATCGGCGGGAACTTCAGCGGGGCGGCTCGAGATCGCGACTCCCCCCTCCCTCGAGCCGTCCCGCCTGCCCGCTTCACACCTCGGGCGTCACGGGCACCGGCCGCGAAGCGCGGCGACGGCGGTGCAGCCACCAGCCCAGCACGGCGAGCGGGCCGATGATGAGCAGGAACGGCGCGATCGCGCCCAGCACCGTCAGCAGGCCGCCGCCGAAGACGAGGAACGCGTCCCAGCCGCCGGCCAGGCCGCCGACGAATCCACTGTGGTCTTCCGTGGCGGGCGGCGGCGCGGCCACACTCCGGATGGTCATCGCGACGGTCGACATCGCGACGCTGCCGGCGAGCGAATTCCGTTGCTGTTCGAGAGATTCGAGGGTCGCTTCGCGACTCGTGAGCTCACTTTCCACCGAAGCGATCTCCGACACCGACGTCGCCTTCGCGAGCAGCGCGCGAATCCGCTCCACGGACGCCCGTTGTGTCGCCAGCCGCGCTTCGACGTCGATGGTCTGCTCGGTGACGTCCTGGGTGTTCATCTCCCGCCGCACCAGGTTGGTGCCCAGGTGGGAAAGCTGGTCGAGCACGCCGTCCAGCTTCTCGGCCGGCACGGCGAGGCTGAGCGTCGCCGTGCTCTCGCCGGTGCTCTCCTGGCCCGTGTAACCCCCGGCGCCCTGCGCGATCCCCCGGGCCTCGGCGACGACGTCGGTGACCTTCGTGGCGGTCAGTTCGAGCCGCGCGCTGCGCGAGAGCTTGCGATCGGCCGCCCCGGCCTGCGGCGCGGGGACCTGCTGCCCCTTGTTCGTCTCGGCCTTCCCGTTCCCCGCGGTCCCCTGCTGCGGTTGCTGGGGCACCGCCGGGGCCGGGCCGATCCCGGCGCTGTCCGCCGAGGACGACGTGCCGCTCTCGTTCGCCGAGCAGCCGGCCAGCACAAAAGCCACGCCCGCGACCGCGAACAGGGTTCTCCATCGAGTCCGCATCCTGCGTCTCCCTCCAGTTTCGACTGGCGGTGAGACGGATGTCCGGTTCAGCCCCGTTGCACGGGCCGGGTCACGACTCGGTCAAGCCGGGTTCGTGCGGCTTCGCGGGTCCGACGAGGTGCTTGAACGCCTCGAGATTGGCCAGGGACTCGCCGCGGGAAACGCGCCAGTCCCACTCGCGCTTGATCGACGTCGCGAAGCCGATCTCCAGCAGCGCGTTGAAGTCGCCGTCGGCGGCCTCGAGGACCTGGCCGAGCACCTTGTCGAGCTCGTCGGCGCTCAGCGTCTCCTTGCCGAACCGGCCGACCAGGTAGATGTCGCCGAGATTGTCCACTGTGTAGTGCACGCCGTAGAGCTTCGCGTTGCGCTGCAACAGGAACCGGTAAACGTCCTCATGGGACTCGTCGGGACGCCGGCAGACGAACGCTTCCACGGAGAACGCGTGGTCGCCGTCGACGAGCCACGCGTTGGTCTGCAGCTTCTTCGTGCCCGGCAGCGTGACGAAGTACTTTCCCGGGCCACGCCGGTCGTACTCGAGCCCCGCTTCGTCCAAAGTGGACTTGATCAGCTCGTCGAGACTCACACCGCCACCTCCGCGCGCAGCTCCAGGGCGCGGGAGAACGCGCTGGTGGCCTGAGCATAGATGTCGAGCAGCGCGTCCGTCGTACGACGCCAGGAGAAGTGCCGTGCGTGCAGGGCGGCGTTGGCGCCGAGCTCGGCGCACCGGTCCGGGCGCAGCGCGATCGCGGCCAGCGCGTCCGCCCACTCGTCGGCGCCGTGCCCGGGCACCAGCAGCCCGGAGACGCCGTGCGGCACCGCCATCGGCAACCCGCCGACGTCGGCGGCGACCACCGGCGTCCCGCAGGCCTGCGCCTCCAGCGCGACCAGCCCGAACGACTCGTTGTAGCTGGGCACCGCGACGACGTCGGCGGCGCGGAAGACCCGGGCGAGCGCCTCGCCCGGCTGCGGCGGCAGGAACCGGACCTGCCGCTCGATACCGAGCGACACGGCGAGTTCGCGCAGCGCCTGCGGCTGCTCCAGCCCGGTGCCGGACGGCCCGCCGACGATCAGCACGATCAGCTTCGACGCCAGTTCGGGGCGCCGTCGCAGCAGCGCTTCGGCGGCGTACAGCAGGACGTCCGGCGCCTTCAGCGGCTGGATCCGGCCGGCGAACGCCAGCACGACGGCGTCGTCGGGCAGCCCGAGCTCGGCGCGTGCGAGGTTCTTCGGGCCGGGGGTGAAGCGTTCGAGGTCGACCCCCGGCGGCACGGCGTGCACCGCGTGCGGCTCGGCGCCGTAGAGGTCGATGAGCTGCCGCGCTTCGACCGGGGTGTTGGCGACCAGCCTGTCCGCCTCGGCGACGACCTGCTCCTCGCCGATCACGCGCAGGCGCGGCTCGGGCTTGTCACCCTCGGCGAGCGCGGCGTTCTTCACCTTCGCCAGGGTGTGCGCGGTGTGCACCAGCGGCACGGACCAGCGGTCGCGGGCGAGCCAGCCGACCTGGCCCGAGAGCCAGTAGTGCGAGTGGATGAGGTCGTAGTAGCCGGGCTCGTGGAACGCCTCGGTGCGCAGCACGCCGGAGGTGAACGCGCACAGCTGCGCGGGCAGCTCGTCGCGGCTCAGCGGCTCGAAGGGCCCCGCCTGCACGTGCCGGACGGTCACGCCCGGCGCCAGCTCGACCTTCGGCGGCTGGTCCGACGCCGTCGCGCGGGTGAACACCTCGATCTCGACCCCGCGGCGGGCCATCTCGGTCGCCGTCTGGCTGACGTAGACGTTCATCCCGCCCGCGTCGCCGGTCCCTGGCTGTTCGAGCGGCGAAGTGTGCACGGACAGCACCGCTACCCGGCGCGGCGCAGCACGGAACCCCCGGATGGAGCTGGTCACCTGTCTCGTCTCCCGCGTTCTACGTCAGCATTCCTCGGCGAACTGCCGGAGCACCGCGTCGAACTCCTCCGCGGTCTCGGCGAAGGGCGCATGACCCCCGCCAAGGAACCAACGTCCGGTGGCCCCCGGAATCTTCCCGACGGCGTACTTCATCGCCGCGGCGTCGATCACCCGATCGCTCGAGCCGTGCAGGACCAGGGCCGGCTTGTCGACCGTGGCCAGCACTTCTTCACTGCCGATGTTCCGCCGGAAGAGGGCGGACCGCACCGCGGGCGGCACGCTGAGAGAAGCGCCGAGCAGAGCTTGGGCCTGGGTACCGGGGATCGGCCGGGTCACCATGTCGCGGCTGAACGCCGTGAGCGCCGGGAGCGCGATGTCCGGATCGTCCGAAAGCATCGCGCGCATGTGCTCCCGCATCAGCGGGCCGATGGTCCCGCCCGGCCGGTCCGGGCCGATCTCGGTGATCGCGCCGACGAGCACGAGCCCGCGCAGCCGTGCGGTGCCGTGCACCCGGATGTGGTCGGTCAGCACCAGACCGCCGTAGGACCAGGCGACCACGATCGCGTCCGGGCCGGCGAAGTCGAGCACCGCGGCGAGGTCGTCGGCCCAGACCACCGGGTCGTCGTACCCCGTGGCCGGCACGTCGGACGCGCCGTGCCCGCGCAGGTCCATCGCGACCAGGCGGAACCGCTCGGTCAGCGCCGGGTCGGCGAGCTGCGCGGCCCAGCAGCCGGACGACTGCGCCCAGCCGTGCACGAACACGATCGGCCTGCTGTTCTCCGCACCCTCGACCCGCAGGCCGAGACGCGTCCCGCCGTGTCCGACGACTTCGGTCCGCATCGGCTACTTGGCGCCCAGCGCCTGCCAAGCCGACCAGGAGTAGTTCCAGTCCTTGACGTCCGAGGCCATCGGCGCGCCCAGCTTGGAGCCGGTGATCTCGACCGGGTCGCCGACCAGCGCGGAGTCGAAGTAGTCCTTGGCGTCGGCCTCGAGCAGGTTGACGCAGCCGTGGGAGTTGTTGGTCTTCCCGATGTTGGCCGCGTTGTCCTGGTTCTCGTGGATGTACTCGCCGTGGTTGGAGAACCGGCAGGCCCACTTCTTGTTGACGTTCGTGTAGCCGTAGCGGGCGTTGTCGAAGACCGCCGTCGGCTCCTTGCTCATCACGATGTAGGTGCCGTTCGGGGTGTTGCGGTCGACCTCGGCGTCCAGCCCGTTCGCGCACGGGTAGCTCTTGACCTGCGCACCACCGCGGTAGACGTGCATCTGGTGCTCGGGGGTGTTGACCTTGACCACCTGGTTGCGGCCGATCTTGAACTTCGTGGTGACGTCGGCCTTGCCGTACGCGCCGCCGCCCAGCTCGACGCCGTACAGCTTCGCCTCGACGTTCACCGTGATGTTCTGCGGCCAGTACTCTTTGGGCCGGTAGTCGACCTGGCTGTCGGACAGCCAGCCCCAGGCGCCTTCGACGGTCTTGTCCGTCTTCACGGACAGGGCCTTCTCGACGGCCGCGCGGTCCTTGACCGGCGACGCGAACTTGACGCTGATCGGCATGGCCACGCCGACCTGGGCGTTGTCGGCCGGGTTGAGCGTGGCGCGGACCTGCTTCGCCGGACTGACCGTGCTGAACGTGCCGGTGAACTCGACCGGCTTGCCGTCGCTGCCGGTGGCCTTGGCCGCGTAGGTGTACTTCTTGCCGTAGCCGAGCGGCTCGGAGCTGGTCCAGGTGAGGCCGTCGGGCGAGGTGTCACCCTTGAGGTCCTTGCCGCCGTCGGCGGTGACCTTGCACTCGGTGAGCTTGCCGTCGGCGACCTTGAGCACGACGGGCTTGAGGACCGAGGCGTCCTTGGCGTCGGCGGCCGGCTCGGCCGTGATCTTCGCCACCGGCTGCGCGCCGCCGCCCTCGCCGTCGGCGTTCGCCGCCCCGGTGGGCAGCGCGGTGCCGTCGTTCGTGCCCGAACACGCCGCGACGACCACAGCGGCCCCCGCCGCGAGAGCCGCCTTGAAGACCAAGCGCCGTTCGATCACGAAATCCTCCCGAGTTCCCCCACTGACCAGCAGGTTCCACGCCCTTAGCGCTGGTGACCCGCCTGACGTTACCCGCCGAAAGGTAAAGACCAGCCGATCAGGTGCACGTCACCGTTGTCGACAAAGACGTCCGATACACGTCCAGGTTGCCCGTTTCGGCTCAAATGACGCAGTTGATCAAGAGCGGTTCGGGGTGCAGGCGGACGCCGAAGCGCTCGTGGACGCCGTCGCGCACCTCGCGGGCCAGGGCGAGCAGATCCTCCGTCGTCGCCTCGCCGCGGTTGGTCAGCGCGAGCGTGTGCTTGGTCGACAGCGAGACGCGGCTCCCCGGCCCGGGGTACCCCTTGGCGAAGCCGGCGCGCTCGATCAGCCAGGCCGCGGACAGCTTGGTCCCGCCGTCGGCCGGGTACTGCGGGGCGGCACCCTCGACGCTCTCCGCGATGCGGGCCAGGACGGCCTCGGCGTCGGCCGCCGGGACGATCGGGTTGGTGAAGAACGAGCCTGCGCTCCACGTGTCGTGGTCGGCCGGGTCGAGCACCATGCCCTTGCCGCGACGCAGCCCCAGGACGGCTTCGCGCGCGTCGGCCGCCGGGACGCGCGAGCCGATCTCGACGCCGAGCGTGCGCGCGAGTTCGGCGTAGCGGACCGGCGCGGAAAGGCCGTCTTCGCGGACCTCGAAGCGGACCGAGAGCACGACCCCGGTGTCGGTTCCCTTGAGGATGCTGGTGCGGTAGGCGAAGCCGAGCTCGTCGGCCTTGAGCGTGCGCACTTCGCGCGTCACGCGGTCGTACAGCTCCAGCGAGACGATCGACTCGGCGACTTCGCAGCCGTACGCGCCGACGTTCTGGATCGGCGTCGCACCGACGCTGCCGGGGATGCCGGAGAGGCATTCGAGCCCGCCCAGCCCGGCCTCGACCAGCCCGGCGACGAAGGCGTCCCAGTTCTGGCCGGCCTCGACGTCGACGATCGCGCCGGCACGCCGCCAGCCGGTGTTCGCCACCTCGACGACCGTGCCCGCGAACCCCGCGTCGCCGACCACCAGGTTCGAGCCGCCGCCGAGCAGCAGCACCGGCTCGCCCGCCGCGTCGGCCTCGCGGACCGCGGCGACGAGATCTTCGCTGGTCGCGGCGCTGACGAACCGGCGGGCCGGACCGCCGAGGCGCAGCGTGGTGTACGCGGAGAGCTTCGGGAGTGCGGGAGTTCGGGCGGGGTTCACGCGCCTGACGGTACTGTCCGGCCCATGGGATCCCGGATCGAGCACCGTGCTGACTTCTCCGCCGACGTCGCGGCCGCGTACACCGCCGTGGCCGGTGAAGAAGCCCTGCGGGCGCGCCTCGAGGAGCTGGGCGGGCACGCCGCGGCCCTGCTGTCGTACGAGGTCTCCGAGAAGGGCCTGCGCTACCAGCTGCGGCAGGGCATCAGCGCCGACAAGCTGCCGCAGGCCGTCCGGACGCTGCACAAGGGCGACCTGATCGTGACGCGCACGCAGATCTGGCAGCCGTCCGGCGCCGAGTACCAGGGCAAGGCGGCGGTCGAGGTCGGCGGCGTCCCGGGTGAGATCACCGCGCGGACCGCGCTGCTGGCCGACGGCGCCAAGACGGTGCTGCGGACGAGCGGCGAGGTGGTCGTGCGGATCCCGCTGTTCGGCGCGAAGCTGGAGAGCGTGATCGCCGAACAAGTCACGAAGCTGCTGGACCGCGAAGCCGAATTCTCCGCGAAGTGGCTGGCCGACGCCGCCTGAGCCCGGTCGGCGCGCCGACCCGAGGAACGACCAACCCGAACCGCCTGCGCCGGGTCGACCGGTGGATCGCCACCGCGCCCCCGACGACCCGCTTGCTGCGCGCAGCCGGCTCACCCCTGGTCGTCGACCTCGGTTACGGCGCGTCCCCGGTGACCACTGTGGAGCTGGCCCGCTGGCTGCGCCGGGTCCGCCCCGACGTCCGCGTACTGGGCCTGGAACTGGACGCCGAGCGGGTCGCTTTCGCGCAGTCCGCGGCGGCACCACCGTGGCTTGCGTTCCAGCGCGGCGGGTTCGAGCTGGCCGGTTCGCGCCCGGTGCTGGTCCGGGCGTTCAACGTGCTGCGCCAGTACGCGGAGCACGAGGTCGCGGGCGCGTGGCAGCTGATGCTGGAGTCGATGCCCCCTGAAGGGCTCCTGGTCGAGGGCACGTGCGACGAGATCGGCCGCCTCTCGACGTGGGTGCTGGTGTCCCGCGACGGCCCGGTCTCGCTGACGCTGTCGGTCCGGCTCGCGGGGCTGGACCGGCCGTCGACGGTGGCCGAGCGGCTGCCGAAGGCGCTGATCCACCGCAACGTCCCGGGCGAGCGCGTCCACGACCTGCTGTCCACCCTGGACGCCTGCTGGGCGGCCGCGGCCCCGCACCAGGCGTTCGGCGCCCGGTCTCGCTGGCTGGAGACGGTGCGGCTGCTGGGTTCCCGCGGCTGGCCGGTGCTGGGGCCGCCGGGGCGCATCCGGCTCGGCGAGCTGACCGTGCCGTGGGCCGCCGTCGCCCCGGTCGCCCCCTAGAACTGCTTGTTCACCGGCCGCACCCCGCTGCGTCACCCGCGGGTGACCTGCGGTGATCACCATGAACGCGTGGAACTCCTGGGGCACGTCACCGAGCTGCTGCGCGGCGCGCTGGGCTCGCCGTGGCTGTGGGTGCTCGTCTTCGCGGTGTCCGGGTCGGACGCGCTGCTGCCGTTCATGCCGAGCGAGACGACCGTCGTGACCGTCGCCGTCCTGTTCGGGCCGGATCCCGCGCAGCTGGCGCTGCTCGCCGCGATCGCCGCCGGCGGGGCGTGGACGGGTGACTGCCTCGGGTACGCCATCGGGCGCTCGGCCGGGCCGCGGGCGATCGCGCGGCTGGAACGCGGGCCGAACGGACGGCGGCGGTACGAGTGGGCGCGGGACCAGGTGCGGCGCAACGGCGGTCTGCTGATCATCGCCGCCCGCTACCTGCCCGGCGGGCGCGTCGCGAGCGCGCTGGCGAACGGCAGCCTCGGTTACCCGGTGGCCCGGTTCGTGCTGGTGGACGCGGCCGGCGCGGCGATCTGGGCGGTCTACAGCGTGCTGATCGGGCTCGCCGGCGGCGTGGCCTTCGCCGACGAGCCGGCGAAGGGCCTGTTGCTGTCCTTCGGCCTCGGGCTTGCTCTGGTGCTCGCGATCGAAGCCGGGCGGCGGCTACGGTCGGCGCATGGAGTTCCTGGAGGCGATCGACGTCCACGCCGACGCGCTGAAGCGGGCGGCGCTGACCGCCGGGCCGTCGGCCCCGGTCCGGAACTGTCCGAAGTGGACTGTCCATGACCTGGTGCGGCACGTGGCGTGGGTGCACTGCTTCGCCGTCGCGACGGCACTGAACACCTCGGCCGAACCGGCCCCGCCCGACGACTGGGACGAGCTGCTCGGCTGGTGGGACGGCCAGCGCATGGCGATGCGCGAAGCCCTCTCCCAGCCACCGGCGACACCGGCGCGCTCGCCGTTCCCGGGCGTCGCGGTGAGCGTCGGCGACTGGACGCGGCGGATGGCGCACGAAGCCGCGATCCACCGCCTCGACGCGGAATCCGCGCTCGACCCGCGGCCGGCCACGAGGTACTCGCCGGAGTTCGCCGCCGACGGCGTCGACGAGTACCTGACGTTCCTCGTCCCACAACGCTCGCCGCGCTACGAAAAGGCCGGGACCGTCCACTTCACGACACCCGGCCGCACGTGGGCCCTGCGGCTGGCCCCCGGCGAACACGCGCGGCCGGTACCACCGGGCACCCCGGACGCCGAACTGCGCGGCGACGCCGACGACGTCTACCGCGCGCTGTGGGGGCGGGCGCACCACGCCGAGGTCAGCGGGGATCCGGCGCTGCTCGCACCGCTGGCGGCCCCGTGAACTCCGGCGGGGGACAATATCCGGCGTGACCGCTCCCGAACGCCGCTACGTCATCACCTTCGGCTGCCCCGACCGCACCGGCATCATCGCCCGGATCTCCGGGTTCCTCGCCGAACACGGCGGCTGGATCGTCGAAGCGGCCTACCACACCGACCCGGACACGAGCTGGTTCTTCACCCGCCAGGTCGTCCGCGCGGACTCGCTGCCGTTCGACGCGACCGGGCTGCGGGCCCGGTTCGCCGAGGTGGCCGCGGACCTGTCCGCGGAGTCGAGCTGGCAGGTCAGCGACACCGGTGAGCGCCGCCGCGCGGTCGTGCTGGTGTCGAAGGCCGGGCACTGCCTGTACGACCTGCTCGGCCGCGTCGCGTCCGGCGAGCTCGACGTCGACGTCTCGGCGGTGATCGGCAACCACGAGTCGCTCGCCGACATCACCCGCGCGCACGGCATCCCGTTCCACCACGTGCCGTTTCCGGCCGGCGGCAAGGCCGAGGCGTTCGAAGAGGTCCGCGAGCTGGTCGACGAGCACGACCCGCACGCGGTGGTGCTGGCCCGGTTCATGCAGATCCTGCCCGCCGGACTGTGCCGCGCGTGGGCCGGCCGGGCGATCAACATCCACCACAGCTTCCTGCCGTCGTTCATCGGCGCGAAGCCGTACCACCAGGCGCACACGCGCGGCGTGAAGCTCGTCGGCGCGACCTGCCACTACGTCACCGCGGACCTCGACGCGGGCCCGATCATCGACCAGGACGTGATCCGCGTGGACCACGGCGACTCGGTCGAGGACATGGTCCGCAAGGGCCGCGACATCGAGAAGGTCACCCTCGCCCGCGGCCTGCGCTGGCACCTGGAGAACCGGGTCCTGGTGCACGGCAACCGCACCGTGGTGTTCTGACGCGGTTGCCGTGCCCGTCCGTCACGCGCCGATGGTGGCCGCGTCGATGACGAACCGGTAGCGCACGTCGGAGTTCTCGACGCGCTCGTAGGCCTCGTTGACCTTGTCGGCCGAGATGACCTCGATCTCGGCACCGATGTGGTGCTCGGCGCAGAAGTCGAGCATCTCCTGGGTCTCGGCGATGCCGCCGATCATCGACCCGGCCAGCACCTTGTTGCCGCCCAGCAGCGAGAAGGCGTTGTAGTTCAGCGGCTCGCCGGGTGCGCCGACGTTCACCATCGCGCCGCCGACCTTCAGCAGGCCGAGGTAGGCGTCGATCGGCAGCTTCGCCGACACGGTGTTGAGGATGACGTCGAACTTGCCCTTGAGGACATCGAACGTCGACTCGTCGCTGGTCGCGTAGTAGTCGGTCGCGCCGAGCTTGAGGCCGTCCTCCTGCTTCTTGAGGCTCTGGCTCAGCACGGTCACCTCGGCGCCCATCGCGGCGGCGATCTTGACACCCATGTGCCCGAGCCCGCCGAGGCCGATCACGGCGACCTTCTTGCCGGGGCCGGCGCCCCAGTGGTGCAGCGGGGAGTAGGTGGTGATGCCGGCGCACAGCAGCGGCGCGGCGACGTCGAGGTCGATGCCTTCCGGGATGCCGCAGACGAAGGCGTCCTTCACGACGATCTGGTTGCTGTAGCCGCCGTAGGTGTTCTCGCCGTCGAAGCCGACGCCGTTGTACGTCTGGATGTTGCCCTTGACGCAGAACTGCTCGGTGCCGGCCCGGCAGTACTCGCACTCGCCGCAGGAGTCGACCATGCAGCCGACGCCCACGCGGTCGCCGACCTGGTACTTGGTGACGTCCGAACCGACCGCGGCGACCACACCGGCGATCTCGTGGCCCGGGACCATCGGGAAGATCGCCTGGCCCCAGTCTTCCTTCGCCTGGTGGATGTCGCTGTGGCAGATGCCGGCGAAGGCGATGTCGATCAGCACGTCGTTCGGACGCAGGTCACGGCGCTCGATCGTGGTCGGCGCGAGCGGCGCGCCCGGCGCCGGTGCGGCGATGGCGTGCGTGGTCGTGCTCATGAAACCCTCCAAAAGAAGTACCGTGTGAACGAGACCCGTTGTAAGTGGCCTCTTACATCGAACTACGTGAGAGGGCTCTTACATATTCCGATCGGAAGATGTGAGCCACGCCATGGGCGGCAAGTACCACCACGGTGACCTGCGAGGAGAGCTCGTGCGCGTCTCCCTGGACCTGATCGCCGAGCACGGCCTGGCCGGGTTCTCGGTGGCCCAGGTGGCCAAGCGCGCCCAGGTCAGTCCCGGCGCGCCCTACCGCCACTTCGCGACGCGGGAGAGCCTGCTGGCCGAGGTCGCGTGCCACGTCGCCTGCCAGCTCGCCGAGCGCGTCACGGACGCGGCCGCCGCCCACGACGACCCGGTGGACGCCCTGGCCGCGGCGGCCGGCGCCTACACGCGCTACCTGATCGAGCGGCGGGCCGGGATGAACGTCATCTACGCCGACGGCCTGCAGGGCCCGGACCACGCGGAACTGCACGAGCAGACCAGGCGGCTGACCGACCAGTTCCTGATGCTGTGCCTGACGGTCGCCCCGGACCCGGGCACGGCGCTGGAGCTGATGGAGCAGCTGTTCACCCAGGCCCACGGCTACGGCACGTTCCAGCTGGACGGCATCTTCGTGAAGCACGGGTATTCGGTGGACCAGGTCGTGGCGAAGTCCACGGAGGCCGCGCGGATCGCGATCACGGGCCGGACCGTCGGCTAGCTTGGCGTCATGGGGAGCATCATCGACAGCCACGAGGCCCTGCGGGAACTCATCGGCGAGTCCTCGCCGACGACGAAGCAGAAGGTCCTCGGCCACATCGACGACCACGCCCGGAACCTGATCGCGCATTCGCCGTTCGTGCTGCTGGCGACGTCGGCACCGGACGGCAGCTGCGACGTCTCACCCCGCGGCGACCCGGCGGGCTCGGTGCTGGTGCTCGACGACCGGACACTGGTCCTCGCGGACCGGCCCGGCAACAAGCTGGTCGACAGCTTCCGCAACATCCTCGACAACCCGCACGCGGGGTTGTTGTTCCTGGTCCCGGGCATGAACGAGACCCTGCGGGTCAACGGCCGCGCGACGCTGGTGTCCGACGCACCGTACTTCGACGACCTGGTCGTCAAGGGCAAACGCCCGCGCCTCGCGGTGGTCGTCGAGGTCGAAGAGCTGTTCATGCACTGCGCGAAGGCGTTCCTGCGGTCTTCGCTGTGGAAGCCGGAGACGTGGCCGGAGCGCTCGACGCTCCCGTCCCTGGGCACGATCCTGCGGGATCAGCTGTCCTTGACGGAGTCGGTGGACGAGCTGGACGCGAGACTCACCGAAGGCGCCCGGACCAAGCAATACTGAACCCATGCTGTGCGTCTTCGACGTCAACGAGACGCTGCTCGACCTCGCCGCGCTCGACGAGACCATCGGCAGCCCCGAACTACGGCGCGAGTGGTTCGGGCTGGCCATCCACACGGTGCTGACGGTGACGGCGTCAGGCGGCTACCGCGACTTCGCGGGCATCGCCGGCCAAGCAGCCGCGGAGATCGCCGCCCGCCACGGCCGCGAGCTGACACCCGGCCAGCTCACCGCGATCGGCGAGGGCCTGCGCTCCCTCCCGGCCCACCCGGACGTCGCGGAAGGCCTGACCAAGCTGCGCAAAGCAGGCCACGACGTCGTCGCCCTGACGAACTCCCCTCTAGCGACGGCCGAGACCCAGCTGCAGAACTCCGGCCTGGCCCCACTACTCGACCGGATCTTCTCGGCCGAGCAGGCAGGCCGCCTCAAACCGGCACCGGAGCCCTACCGGCAGGTCCTCGACGCGTACGCGCTACAGCCGCGCGACGCGGTGATGATCGCCGCCCACGACTGGGACATCGCGGGCGCCCAGGCAGCGGGCATGCAGACGGCATTGCTGACCCGCCCCGGCGTCCGCCCACTGCCCGGCTCCCCCGCGCCGACTTACACGGCGTCGACCCTGCCGGAGCTGGCTGACCTGCTGAGTTAGCCCCGTTCGGTTGGGCTGCCGGGGTGGTCCGCTGAGTCAGCTCCCCGTGGGCCAGCCCTTGGGGCAGTCCGCCGGGTTGGCCCGCTCGGTCAGCCCGCCGGGCTGGTCCGCGTAGTCAGCCCGCCGGGCTGGCTCGTCGGTCAGTTCGCCGGGCTGGCCCGTCGGTCAGTCCGGCGGACTGGCCCGCGTGGTCAGGCCGGCGGATTGGCCCGCGCGGTCGCCCTTGGTCAGACCGCCAGATTGGCCGACGTGACAAGCCCCCTGGTCAGGCCACCGGTTGGTCCGCTTGGTCAGTCCGCCGGACTGGCCCACTCAGTCAGCCCGCCGAACCAGCCCGCGTGGTTAGCCCGCCGGACTGGCCCACTCGGTCAGGCCGCCGGGTTGGCCCACTCAGTCAGCCCGCCGAACCAGCCCGCGTGGTTAGCCCGCCGGACTGGCCCACTCGGTCAGGCCGCCGAACCAGCCCGCGTGGTCGTCCCGTCCGCTTGGCCAGCCCGCCCGGTCGGCCCGCGCGGGTAGCCCGCGGACGTGTCCGCCGATTAGCCCGCGCGGTTCGCCAGCCGGATTGACCCGGCGGGTCAGCCGCTTCGTCGGTCCGCCGAGGTGGTCCGCCGGGTCGCCCGTGTGGTCAACTGCTGGCTGGGCCGCCGGGTCAGTCCGCGATCCGGACCAGCATCTTGCCGGTGTTGGCGCCGGACAGCAGGCCCAGGAACGCCTCCGGCGCGTTGCGGATGCCGTCGACGACCGTCTCCGAGTACTTGATCTGACCGGAGTTCACCAGCGGCGCGATCTCGCTGACGAACTGCTCCTGCAGCCCCCAGTGGTCGATCACCAGCAGGCCGCGGATGGTGATCCGCTTGGCGATGATCTGCGAGAGGTTGCGCGGCGCCGGCGTCGGCTCGGTGGCGTTGTACTGGGAGATCATCCCGCAGACGGCGATCCGTCCGTGCAGGGTGATCGCGTCGATCGCGGCCTCGAGGTGCTCGCCGCCGACGTTGTCGAAGTAGACGTCGATGCCCTCGGGCGCGGCCTTGTGCAACTGCTCCGCGACCGGGCCGTCCTTGTAGTTGAAGGCGGCGTCGAAACCGAGGTCGTCGATCAGGTGCCGGACCTTCTCCGGCGACCCGGCCGAGCCGATGACGCGCTTGGCGCCCTTCAGCTTCGCGAGCTGGCCGACCAGCGAGCCGACGGCACCGGCCGCACCGGACACGAACACCGTGTCCCCCGGCTTGAACTCGGCCGACTCCAGCAGCCCCGCGTACGCGGTCAGCCCCGGCATACCCAGCACCCCGAGGTAGGTCGACAGCGGCGCGGCGGACGCGTCCACCTTCACGAACCGCTTCGCGTCGAGCACGGCGTGGGTGCGCCAGCCGGCCTGATGCAGCACGTGATCACCCGGCTTGACGCCGTCGACGTTCGACTCGACGACCTCGCCGACCGCACCGCCGTGCATCACTTCGCCGACCGCGAACGGCGGCGCGTACGACTTCACATCGCGCATGCGCCCACGCATTGCCGGGTCGACGCTCATGATCAGGTTGCGCACCAGGATCTGGCCCTCGCCCGGGCTGGGGATCTCCGTGTCCACGATGGCGAAGTTTTCGTCCGTGGGGACACCGTGCGGGCGGGAAGCGAGCCGGATTTCGGTCGCCTGGGCGGGTGCGTTCACCGTCGAACTCCTCAAGTCGAGACGTCAACCGGGGCAGGCGCCCCGGATTTCTCCCGGTACAACCAGGTAAGCGGGGCGCACATTCCGATTGTGACGGGTCACACCCGGCCACGTCCCCTGCTCACCGTCACACGATTTCGGCGAGCTTGCCGAGGACGCCGTCGTAGATCTTCTTGAGCCCGCCGGGCGCGAACGTCTTCTCGAAAAACCCGCCGACGCCGCCGGCACCGTCCCAGCTGGTCTCGATCCGGACCAGGCTCTTCTCGCCGGCTTCGCTGACGGTCCAGGTGGTGACCATGCTGGAGTTCGCGTCGGTTTCGACCAGCATGCCGGACTTCGGCTCGCTGACCGTGGCCTTGACGTCGCGCACGCGCTTGGAGGTCGCCTGCAGCTTCCAGCCCGCCTTGGTCCCGGCACCGACGCCGCCCTCGGTCACCTCGTAGTCGCGGTAGTGCTCGGTGAGCAGCTTCGGGCGCGTTTCGGCGTAGTCCGCGACGAGCGCGCGCACCTTGTCGGCCGGGGCGTCGATCGTCCGCTCCGCGGTGGCCGTGACCTTTCCCATCTCACTCCTTCTCCGAGTTACCGGCTCCCAGATACCGGTTTCGCGTCGACCCTAGACCGCGAGCGCGACCCCCAAGGCGGCGGCGTTCACCGCGAGAAAGCCGTTCGCCAGGCCGAACTGGCCGGAGTAGTCACCCGCCCGGATGTGCGTGTAGACGGCGCAGACGAAGAACAGCACCAACCCGGCCGCGGCGGCCGCTCCGACAGGCGGCCACCGCACTCCGGCCAGCAGGCCGAGCGCACCCGCTGTCTTGAGCGTGCCGATGGGAAAGGTCAGCCACGACTCCGGCACCCCGGCGGCGGCCATGCCCGGCAGGATCCGTTTGAAGTGCACCAGGGCCGCGATCCCGGAGAAGCCGTTGAGCGCCACACCAACCAGCGAGACGACCAGGAAAGCAGTGGTCATAGAACTCCTTTCAGTACGCCACGGCGACGGAGTGCCGCACGGTTTCGGGCAAACCGAGCGCACGGAGCGCGAAATGTGCCGCATCCGCCCGCGCGATCCGGAAGCCACCGTGGACGCTCAGCTCGCAGGCGATCCGTAGTGCCCGACCGGCGGCTTGTCGTTCCGTTCAACAACGGCAGCCGCTCATCCGCAGCTCGTGTTCCATCAGGGCGACATCCTCGTAGTGCTTCCGCAACCGCAGGTTCGCCGGCGGCGAGAGCACTGTCCGCGTGAAGAACCCATTCCCGGGCCCGCTTCGGCGGGTCCAGGCGGCTCGGCGTCGGAATCGTCGAGACGCCAGCGACGCTCACGACGACCAGCCGCGGCACCCCGGCCGCCACCATCGCCTCCACGATGGCGCGAGTATCGCTTGACACGACGCCGTACTCGCCGGGTGTCGCCGACCCAGCGCGAAGATCACGGCGTCGCAACCGTCCACTGCGGACTTGAGCGCCAGCGGATCGGGTGCGGCCAGGTCCACACGGACGATCTGAATGGGCGCCGTGACGGCGTCGGGATTCCGCACCACCGCCGTGACTTCGTGCCCGGCTGACAGTGCTTGGTCGAGCACGTGTGCACCCGTCCGCCCGGACGCGGCGAAGAGCGTCAACTTCGTTGTCGCGCCCCGAACTCGGCCGCATGGTCGGCCGCCCACTCGGCGAAGGTGCGCGCCGGCCGGCCGAGGATCTTCTCGACCTCCGGTGCCGGGGGAAACTGCGGCCGCACGAGGTGCGCGGCGTAACGGGCCATCATCGCCGTGACGAACGGTTCCGGCAAACCGTTGGCCAGCATGCCTTTCGCCGCAACGGGAGCCGGGATCTCGTGGAATCGCAACGACCTTCCGAGCGCGACCCCGATCTGCCGGACCATTTCCTCGTGGGACAGCGATTCCGGGCCGGTGAGATCGATGCGGCGGCCGAGCAGGTCGTCGTCGAGGAGCGCCTTTCCCAGCACCTCGACGAGGTCACGCTCGTGGAGTGGCGACTCCTCGAAGGCGGCGTAGACGTAACGGACGTCGTCACCGGCGCGGATCTGGCCGCCCCACGCGGTGAGGGCGTTGAGCGCGAAGGAACTGGGTCGCAAGCTGACCCATTCCAGCCCGCTCGACGCGGCCGCGTCATCGACCTCCTTGTTGCGGTCGCCGCGGAACCGCGACGGCTGCGCGTCGGGCCGGTCGTCCACGTTGGCCGCGGCGAGCGCGACCACCCGGCGGACACCGAGTTCCCGGGCCAATGCGACGACGTCGTACGCTGCGTCACCCACCGCGCGTGAGTGCAGGAAGAGTGCGTCCGCACCGCGCAACGCCTTCTCCAGAGTCGCCGACCGTTGCGGGTCGCCTTCGACGACCTCGACGCCAGGCGGGAAGCCCGGACCGAGTGGCGAGCGTGTGATGGCGCGGACGCCGTGGTCCTCGAGTTCAGTGGCGAGCAGGCGGCCGACCAGCCCGGTCGCCCCGGTGAGCACGATCATGATGAAACCCCTTCCCCCGGGTTACGCTTGTGCCTGAAGTTCAGATCATACGAGGAGAATATCATATGAGTTCCGTACCTGATGATGACGTGGACGCCCCCCGCCGTCGTCGGCGGTCGACCGTTGCGGTGAAGGAGTCGCTGCGCGATCTGCGGAACCAGCTTTCGCTGCTGAATCACCAGGTCAGCGGCCACCTGTCGCTCAAGGACGTCGACCTCGACTGCCTCGAGCTGATCGCCCGCTTCGGCCCGCTCAGCCCGAGCAGCGTCGCCCGCAGCGCGGGCCTGCACCCGGCGACGATGACCGGCATCCTCGACCGGCTGCAGAAGGGCGGGTGGATCGTCCGGGAGCGCGACCCGGACGCGACCGACCGGCGCGCGATCGCCGTGCGCGCGGTCCGCGGCCGCAACGCCGAGCTCTTCCGCCTGTATTCGGGCATGAACGCCGCGCTGGACGAGATCTGCGACGAGTACAGCGAAGCCGAACTGGACCTGATCGCCGACTTCCTCCGCCGTGCGAGCTCGGCGGGCAGCGTCGCGACGGGTGATCTGGCCAACAGCTGACCTGGTCTTTTGTGTGATCTACTCGCAGCGTGGCGGGAGACATGTGGGTGGCCGGGGACGCGTACGAGGCCTACATCGGGCGGTGGAGCCGCCGGGTCGCGGAGCCGTTCGTCCGGCGGCTCGGCGCCCCGGCGAGCCGCCGCTGGCTCGACGTCGGCTGCGGCACCGGCGCGCTGACGTCGGCCGTGCTGGCCGCGGCCGACCCCGCGGAAGTCGTCGGCGTGGATCCGTCCGAGCAGTTCCTGGAGGCCGCACGCGCCGTCGTCACCGACCCGCGCGCGACGTTCCAGGTCGCCGACGCGCGCTCACTACCGTTCGAAGACGGCCGCTTCGACGTCGTCGCGACCGGCTTGGTCCTCAACTTCGTGCCCGAACCGGCGCGCGCCGCCGCGGAGATCGCGCGGGTGACGGCGCCGGGTGGCGTGGCCGCCGCGTACGTCTGGGACCTTGCCGAAGGCATGCAGCTCATCCGGCACTTCTGGGAGGCCGCCGCCGAGCTCGACCCGGCCGTGCCCGACGAAGGCCGCCGGTTCCCGCTGTGCCGCCCGGAACCGCTCGGCCGCCTGTGGACCGAGGCGGGCTTCGACGCAGTGTCCGTCGGCGAAATCAAGATCCCGACCGTGTTCACCGGCTTCGACGACTACTGGACGCCGTTCCTGGGCGGTCAGGGCCCGGCGCCGACGTACCTGATGGCCCTGCCCGAGGCCCGCCGCTCGCAGATCCGCGAGCTGCTGCGCAGCCGGCTGCCGACCAACCCGGACGGCTCGATCCCGCTGACGGCCCGCGCCTGGGTCGTGCGCGGCACGGCTACCGCATGACGAAGGCCGCCCCTTCCGGGACGGCCTTCGTGCGGTCGGTCAGAGACCGGCCTGCGACAGCCAGTCCTTCGCGACGTCTTCGGCCTTTTCGCCGTCGGAGTCGACGCGCTTGTTCAGGTCCCGCATGACGTCGGTGGTCAGCTTCGCGCTCACCGCGTTGACGGCGGTGGCGAAGTCGGCGCCGCGCTCGTCGAGGACCTTCTTGTTCACCGCGGGCACGACGTTCTCGGTCGGCACGATGTTCAGGTCGTCCTTGAGCACGGTGTAGTTCGAGTCACCGGTCAGCGGGCTGACCGAGTCGACCGGGATCACCGTGACGGCCCCGGACTTGAGCTGCTCGACGCGCGGCCCGGCTTCCTGGATCGTCTGGAAGGTCGAGTTCGTCAGCTTGTAGACGTCCTTGAAGCCCTGGTAGCAAGGCAGGCGCTTCTCGCACTCCGGCGGGCCCGCCATGACGACCTTGTCCAGCTTCTTCAGGTCGCTGATCGAGGCGATGCCCTTTTCCTTGGCCAGGTCGGACTTGATGATGTAGGTGTTCTTGTCCTCGGCCGGGGCGAAGTTCAGCAGCGAGACACCGCTGGGCTCGAACAGCTTCGCGAGCTGGTCGTGCTCCTCCTGCGCCGTCTTGCCGGCGTCCTTGCCGAAGCCGGTGGTGATCGCCGCGCCCTGGTACTCCGGGATGAACTGCAGTTCACCGGACTTCAGCGACGGGTAGATCAGCTCGCGCGAGCCCAGGTTCAGCTTGCGCGTCACCGGGTAGCCCTTGGCCTCCAGCGCCTGCGCGTAGATCTCGGCCAGGATCTGGCTGTCGGTGAAGTTGAAGGAGGCGACGACGATCGGCGCCCCACCCTTGCCCGGCGCGGCGGGCTTGTCACTGCTGTCGCTGCCACCCCCACAGGCGGCCAAACCGAGCGTCGCCGCGACGGCCACCGCCACCACGGACGCGTTCCGGAACCAGCGCACGAATCCCCACTCCCTCGTCACTCGAACAGACGAAAGGACCCTAACCCTGCCCACCGACAAGAATCCACATGTTGGGAGATTGGCGCCAGAATTCCCAGTCTGCGGAATTTCACTGCTCGATCGGGGTAGGGTCGGACGGTGCATGTGACCGCGGTGACGCCGTTGGCCGCCGACAGCGGACCGCCGATCTTCCAGTGGCGCTGGGTCGATCGCAACGCCGACGACATCGCCCAGCGCTTCGTCGAGCACATCTCCCTGACCGGCGCCGCGCTCGGCATCGGCTTGGTCGTCTCGATCGGACTGGCCGTATTGTCGCTGCGTTTCCGCTGGTCGTACGGAGTGATCCTGAGCGCCGCGGGCGCGTTGTACGTCATCCCGAGTCTCGGCGCGTTCGCCGTGCTGGTGCCGTTCTTCGGGCTGACGTTCGTGACCGCGATGATCCCGCTCGCGACGTACACGCTGCTCATCCTGGTCCGCAACATCGTCACCGGCGTCGACCAGGTGCCCAACGAGGTCCGCGAGGCCGCGATCGGCATGGGCTACACGCGCGGCCGGATGTTGTGGCAGATCGAGCTGCCGCTGGCGCTCCCGGTGGTGATCGCCGGCCTGCGCGTCGCCGCCGTGACGACCATCGGCCTGGTCACGGTCACCTCGATGCTCGGCCTCGGTGGTCTGGGCTACTTCATCCGCGCGGGTATTCAGACGGCGACCCCCAACCCGACGGAGATCATCGTCGGCGTGTTGCTGTCGGTGGTCCTGGCCGTGGTCGTGGATCTGCTGCTGTGGTTCAGCGAACGGCTGCTGGCACCCTGGACCCGGAAGGTGCGGGCGCGATGAGCTTTCTCGACCAGCTGAACGCCTGGCTGTCCGACCCGAACCGCTGGAGCTGGACGGACAAGGCCGGCATCCCGTACCGCACGCTCGAGCACCTCAGGTTTTCGCTGCTGGCGCTGGTGATCGCGGCCGTGCTGACGATCCCGGCGGCCCTGTGGCTCGCCCACTACCGCCGGGGTGCGTTCCTCGCGAGCAGCGCGGTCAACATCGGCCGCGCGATCCCGAGTTTCGGCTTGATCATCCTGTTCTGGTTCCTGGCCAGCCGGTGGGAGCTGGACACGACGTTCTGGCCGCTGCTGCTGGCGCTGGTCGCCTTGGCGATGCCGCCGTTGTTCACCAACACGTACGCCGGCGTGGTGTCCCTGGAGCAGGAGACGGTCGACGCCGCCCGCGGCACGGGCTACCGCGAGCGGCAGATCATGTTCAAGCTCGAACTCCCGCTGGCATCGCCGGTGATCCTGGCGGGTGCCCGGGTGTCGTTCCTCCAGCTGATAGCCACGGTCGCGATCGGCGCAATCGTCAACGACGGCGGCGGCCTGGGCCGCTACATAGTCGACGGCTTCGCGCTGGGCGCCCAGGGCTACGGCGAGATCTTCGCCGGCGGTCTGGCCGCGGTGGTCCTCGCCCTGGTGTGCGACGGCGCGTTCGCGTTGATCACCCGCTTGGCGACGCCGCGCGGCCTGGCCTTGCAGAACGCTCGCCGCGACTAGGGCTCATTCCGCCTGGTGGCCCCTCCTGCCGGGGCGTGCCCCTCCGTCAAGATGCTGCGCCTTCCGCCGAGTGGTGCCCGCTTGCCGCGCTTCGTCGCGTGGGACGCCGACGTGAGTGTCGCCGAGGCCGACGGCGTCGAGGGTCCGCACGTCCTGAGGTCGCGTCGGCTAGAACGCGCCGGCCAGGATCAGCACGCCGAGCGCGATCAGCACCACCGGCAGCACCACGTCCCCCCAGCGTGCGAGAGCCCTTGCGACGGCCGGTCGGGTCGCGAGGAACCGGCCGATCACGCACCACGCTGTGACGCCCACCAGGAACACCACGCCGTAGCCGACCAGGCCCGCGGGTCCGGTCGCCGCGAACGCGGGGACGTACACGCCGATGTTGTCGCCGCCGTTGGCGAAGCACACCGCCGCGACCGTCAGCACGCCGCTCACCGGCGCCGGTTCGTCGTCGTCCTGGCGCCACGCCTGCCAGGCCGCGCGGATCCCGAGTAGCACCGGCAGCACGCCCAGCCAGCGGACGGCGCCGTCGGGCAGCAGCCCCGCGCCGAGCGCACCCGCGACCGACGCGGCCAAGATCGCCGCGAAGCCGAGGAACTGCCCGGCCACGACCTTGAGCTCACCGCGGTGGCCGGCCGCCTGGCCGAAGAACACCGCGAGCAGCACGAGGTCGTCGACGTTCGTCACCGCGAACATCACGGCCGCACGCCCGATCAGCACGACGTCCACACCCGCTCCTCCGGAAATCCGCTTGGCAGGAGCCGACGCGGCAAAGGACGATTCTGCCCATGCCCGCCGTCACGCGCCGCGACTACACCGGTCCGGACGACCTGCGGGCCATGCAGAGCCTGGCCCAGCGGATCTGGTCGCCGTCGAGTTCGGTGCACGTCGGGGATCTCGCGTGGCAGCGGTTCCAGCACGTGGGCCGCGAAGCCGAGTGGCCGACCGTGCTGTGGGAAGCGGGTGCCGAAGTCGTCGCCTGGGGCTGGGTTTCGCTACCCGGTGAGCTGTCCCTGCTCGTCGATCCGGCGCGCCCTGAACTCGCGTCCGAGGTGCTCGGCTGGTTCGAGGACACCGCCACCGCCGCCGAACTCACGGTCACGGTGCTCGACGCCGAGGAGCATGTCATCGCCGCGTTGGAGAGAAGCGGCTACGCGCTTCCAGAGAGTTCCGTTTACCAGACGTATATGTCTCGCCTCCTCGTAGATCTGCCGGAACCGGTGGTGCCCGGCGGGTTCACCGTCCGCCCGGTCGGCGCGGACGATCTGGCACGACGCGTGGCCGTGCATCGCGCGGTGTGGCACCCGTCGCGGGTAACCGAACCGAGCTACCGCAATGTCATGGCCGCCTGGCCGTACCGCGAGCGGCTGGATTGGGTCGTGGAAGCACCCGACGGCCGGTTCGCCGCCCAGTGCCTGATCTGGCTCGACGAACGCAATGCCGTCGGCGAGCTGGAGCCCGTCGGAACCTTGCCGGAGTTCCGCCGGATGGGCCTGGCCCGCGCGGTGTGCCTCGCCGCGCTACACGCCGCGTGTGAAGCCGGCGCTCGTGAAGCCGTGGTGTATCCCGTGATCGGTCATCCGAAATCCCCAGCTGCCCTCCCGTTGTATCGCGATCTCGGCTTCCGCCCTTATGCGCGCACCCTCACCTTCACCCGGCCCCACGGTCGTATCCCTCCTTCCTCGGGGTCCGCGTCCCCGGAGGGCGCACACCAACGAACGTAGCGGCCGCGATCCTCGGCCTGTCCGGTTCGGGGCCGGATTCGGCACGGTTATCCACATCGGGATCCACCTGTGGACAACTCGGTGGATTTCCCTTGCGCGGCCTGGAATCGTCGGTGCCGGCCGGTAGAGTCAAAGCCGGGGGCGCCCCCACGCGCGCGGGATAGAAGAAGAAAAACCTTGTGAGATAAGGAAGTTCGGCGCCTTGCGAACCGGGCGGCCAGGCGGAGCGACAAGCAGCCATCGGACGCTCTACGTCCAACCGAGCAATCACCGGTATGACAAGCTCGGCCCGGCGATCAGCCAGTCGGCAAGCTAGACCTCCGCCTGAGCGATCGACCTGCACCGCAAGTTTCAGTCGCCGGCAGAACGATCAGACGGCACGTCAGATCCGGCCGATCAACCTGCCCGGCAAGCCGCGATCAGGCGCTCGATCTCTGGCCCGAGCGGGCGATCCTCGTCCAGGGGTGGCACCACCGAGCGCACCCATTCGTACGACTCACGGAGCCCGGCAGCGCCTTCTCCCGAAGCCAGATACCGTGCCTGGGAACCTGTGATCAGCTCGCACGCCGTGATCGCGAACAGGTGCGCCGCGGCTGAACGCAGTTGCTCACCCGCTGCCCACGCAAACGCTTGCACGTCCTCCTGGCCGGCCGATGTGTCGATCGAGCCGAGGGTCGCGGGAGCTGCCAGGCGGCGCAGTGCGTGCAGCTCGCCCACCGCGCGCTTGTGCAGCGGCACCAGTCCCGCCCGCGGCCCGGGATCGGCCGTGAGCTGCGCAGGCAAACCGCTGAAACGCTCGTCGAGCAGCCGGTGCATCCGCTGCACCGACACTTCGCCGACGTGCACGAGCGCCGCCGTCAGCGCGTCCATGCGCAATCCGAGGTCCACCGCGTGGTAACCGGTGCCCGGCACGAAATCGCCGTCGACGAACGACGGGGAATCCCCGGGCATCGACTCCCAGCGCAACCACGTCTCGCGCAGGTCCGCGTTGACGCGGTCCGCGTGGGCGAGGGCTCGCGGCGCTACCCGCACCGAAAGCGGGGCCTGGACAACATCCGTGCGGACCGGGCCGCCGCTGACCAGGTCGTTCAGTTCTTCCAGCAGGCGCCGCAGATGGGCGTCGCCGCCGGCCATGACCGGTGAGAACACCGCGCGGGGCGCACCCAGGACGTCGATCGCGATAGCCGCCGTCAGCGTCTGCAAGCGGATCAGCTGTCGCGCTTCGGCCCAGCCGCGTTGCGCGTGCATCACCGCCAGCGGGGAACCCTGGATCAGCGACGCGCCTTCCTTCGGGCCCAGCACATACGGCGTGGCGCCACGCACGGCGAGTGCTTCGGCCGCGGGCGTCTCGACGCCGTCCTCGAGGACCGTGCCGATCCCGAGGAACGTCTGGAAAGCGTGTGACAGCGGGATGATCTCGCCCGAACTGCCCAGACCGGTCCGCGGCACCGCGGGGGTGAAACCGTCGTTCAAGCGGTCGACCAGGAACTGCACCAGGTCCGGGCTCACACCCGACCACGGACGCAGGAAGTCGCGCAGCCGCAAGACGAACAGCGCGCGGACGTCCTCCGGTGGCAACCACGGCGGACCGCCGACGGCGCGGCCGATCAGCAGGTTGCGCTGGTGTTCGGCCTGCTGCCGCGCGTCGAGCGCGACGCCCGCGAGGCGCCCCATCCCGGTGTTGACGCCGTACACCGGGTTTTCACCCTTTCGGAGGGCCGCCAAGACCTCGTCCCGACGCGCTTTCAGGGCCTCTACCAGCGGTTTGGTCAGAACCAACCGTTCACCGTCGGCGAAATCGCTTCCGGTGACGATCATCGGTACGGCAGCATGGTGCCGACGCCGGAAGCCTCGGCACGGGCCAGGATCATGTTCGCCACCGCGACGTCCGTTGTGGACAGTCCGCGGTGCCAGAACAGGATTCGCTCGGCGTCGTGCTCGCGGCCGGGCTTCTTGCCCGCCACGATGTCGCCGATCTCGGCGTGGACCCCCTCCGCGGTGAGGAGGCCGGCGTTGAGCTGCGGGCGCAGGGCGCCGAATCGCGGGTTGCCGGACTGCGATTCGCGCCAATCGTCGACGACGACCTTGTCGACGTCGTCGAGCAGCGTGAGTTCGAGCGCGCTGATCGTGCCGTAGGGCACCAGGAAAGTGCCCGGCCGGAGGTACTCGCGGCGCACCAGCGCCTCGGGTTCGACCAGCCGGGAGGCCTCGACCTGGATGTCCGCGCCGTCCAGGGTCTCCTCGGCCGTGGCGCAGACGCGGACGTCCTTGCCGAGCCGCTCGGACAGCCGGCGGCCGAAGTCCTCACGCGACTCCGGGCGCTTGCTGGTCACGCGGATCTCGGCGAAGTCGAACAACGAGTCCAGCAGTACGACGTTCCACCAGGCGGTACCGCGGGCACCGATGTGCCCGAGCACCCGTGAGTCCGGGCGGGCGAGGTACTTCGCGCCGACGGCGGTCATCGCGCCGGTGCGGGCTTCGGTGATCATCGTGCCGTCCACGATCGCCCGCGGCATGCCGGTGTCCGGGTCCAGCAGCAGGATCAACGCCATTTCCGAAGGGAGGCCCCGTTCGAAGTTCCCCACGAAGTCACCGACGACCTTCACGCCACTGACCTGCTTCGCCGACAGGTGGCCACGAAGGATGTTGAAGTGGCCCTTGCCGCCGTTGTCCGGCACGAGGTGCATACGCGGCTCGAAGACGACCTGGCCACGGCCGTGGTCGGCGAGCACGTCCTCGACCGCGCCGACGATGTCCGCGTCCGTGACGCCGAGGGAATCGATGTCGGCTCCGGTCAGGTACCGGAGCCAGACCGACGTCACTGCGCGAGACCCTCGATGACCTCGGCCCCGGGCAACGCGGCCAGCGCGGCGCCGGAGATCAGCAGCTTGCTGCCGCGGATCCCGCTGCCGATGACCAGCTCGGGCGCGTCGGCGACGGCCTTGTCGAGCAGGATCGGCCACTCGGCGGGCAGGCCGACGGGCGTGATGCCGCCGTACTCCATCCCGGTGAGTGAGACGGCTTCGTCCATCGGCGCGAACGACGCCTTGCGGACGTCGAGGCGGCGCTTGATCACGCCGTTGACGTCGGCGCGGGTGGTCGCGAGCACGAGCGCGGCGGCGAAGCGGACTTCGCCGGAGCGCTTGCCGGCGACGACGACGCAGTTCGCGGACGCCGTCAACGGCGAGCCGTAGGCCTCGCAGAAGGCGGCCGTGTCGGCCAGAGACGGATCGATTTCCGTGACGCCGACGGCATCCGGCTCGGCGAGTGCGGCCAGCGCCTTGGCGACGGGCTCGGCGAGGAGGTCAGTACGCGTGGGGGCGGGAACGACGGTCAAGCCCCCGGCGATGGTCCAGGTCACGACCCCATTAAAACAGCGCCCCCACCTGACGCGGCAGGGGCGGGAAGGAGATCACCAGTTGGAGCCACCGCGCTGGACCTCGATGAGCTTGGGGCGGACGTCCACGATGTAGACGAGCGCCGCGGCCATCGCGGGCACCCAGAAGATCATTCCCGGGCCCATCACGCTGAACAGCGCCATGGCGAGGGTTGCGCCACCGGTGATCAGCATCCAGATGGGCTTGGTCTTGCGGTCGGCCGCCGAGTAGGCGTCGGCACGCTGGAGCAACGCGTGCACGAAGGCGAAGAGGCCGACCAACGCGCTGCCCCAGTGGATGACTTCGAGGATCCAGATGGCGACTAGCACAGCCACAGCTTACGGCAAACCGCCCGAACGACCCCGGCCCCGCCGTCGGAGGTCCGATGGCGGGGCCGGGCGTTCACGGCGTTTTTACTTGTCGGTCTTCGGCGCGGCCGGCTTCTTCGCGGCGGCGCTGGTGGTCGTCGTGGTGGTCCGGCGGGCCGGGGCGGCCGTCTTCGGGGCCGTCTTGTTCGCGACCTTGCGGGACACCGAGCGGGTCTCGTGGGCGACGTCGTCACCCAGCTCCTCGACGGCCTCGGCGGCTTCGCCGGCGACCTCGGTCACCTTGCGGGCGGTCTTCTCGCCGACCGAGCGGGTGCGCTTGGTGAAGGTCGACAGCACACCGTCGACGCGGTCGCGGACGTCGGAGGTGACGTCCTCGACCTGACCCTGCGCGGTGGTGAGGGCCTCCTCGAGCTGCTCGATGGCCTTCTTGACCTGCGGCTGCGCGGAGAACTTGTCCCACGCCTGCTCGCCCGACTCGGCCAGCTTGTTGTACAGCTTGAGCGCGGCCTCGGTGTACTCGTCGATGACCTTGCGCAGCTCGGCCGGGTCCAGCTTCTCGCGGAGGCTCTCGACGTCGGTCGGCAGCTCCTGCAGGTTCTTGCGGGCGGTCTCGCTGCTCTTGGTCACGTTCTCGCGGGCCTTGGCCACGGCGTCGGTGACGGCCTGGCCGGCCAGGTTGCCGGCGCCGAGCGCGGCGAGCAGCGGGGTGCGGACCTGGTCGAGGGCGGAGTTGACGGCCTTCTTGACGTCTTCGGTCTTGGGGGTGGTCATGCTGACTCCTTCTTGGTGTCTGCGGCTGGTGAGGTGTCCGGGGTGTCTGCGGTGGGGGATTCGGCGGCCGGCCGTGCCGCGGCGTTCTCCCGCCGGAAGGACTCGTAGACGTCGAGCAGGACCTGCTTCTGCCGTTCGGTCAGCTCGGCGTCGGCGCGAATCGCGTCGCCCACCGGACCGCCCGTCGGCAGATCGAGGATCCCGGCCTGCACATACAGCGCTTCGGCTGAAATGCGCAGTCCCTTGGCGATCTGCTGCAGGATCTCGGCGCTGGGTTTGCGCACCCCGCGCTCGATCTGACTCAGGTACGGGTTGGACACTCCGGCGAGCTTCGACAGCTGGCGCAACGAGATCTTCGCGGTGTTGCGCTGCTGGCGGATGTACTCGCCGATGTCGGAAGCGATGTCCGCGACCTTCTCCATGGGGCTGCCGGATCCTGGCTGCGTCCCACCGGCTTCTGTCATCCGGTCACCTCCTCGCGACACCAACGACGCTACGCGCGCGTGCTAGCTATTGCAAGCACTCTGCTTGCAATAGCTGGTGTGGTGGTGCTCACCGCTAACGTGGTCGCATGACGAGCTCGGGCCGGCTGCGGCGACGGCTCGTCGAGCTGCTGCTCGACGAGGACGTCCTGCACGCCCCGGAATGGATCGCCGCGTTCCGCGCGGTGCCCCGCCACGTCTTCCTGCCGCGGTTCTTCACGCGCGCCGGCGGGCTGTGGGCGGCGGTCGAGCGCGGCGACCCGGGGTGGCTGGAGGCCGTCTACTCGCGCGACGTCCTGGTCACGCAGCTGGACGACGACCCCGGCCGCTGGGAGCTCGCCCGGACCACCGGCCCGGTGACGGGCACGCCCACGAGTTCGTCGAGCATGCCGGCGATCATGGCGATCATGCTCGAAGAGCTGCGGGTGCGGGGCGGGCAGCGGGTGCTCGAGATCGGCACCGGCACCGGGTACAACGCCGCCCTGCTCAGCCACCGCTGCGGCGCCGGTCAGGTGTCCACAGTGGACATCGACCCGGTGCTCGCCGCCGACGCGCGCGAACGGCTGGCCGAGGCGGGCTACCGGCCGTCGTGCGCGGTGGGCGACGGCGCGCTCGGCTTCCCGGCGGGGACCGTCTTCGACCGGGTGCTGTGCACGGCGTCGGTGACGTCGATCCCGCCGGCGTGGCTGGAGCAGACGGTGCCGGGCGGGCTGATCGTGACGACGTTGAACCGGCCGATCGGCGCCGGGCTCGTCCGGCTCGTCGTGGGCGAAAACGGCACAGGGCAGGGCCCGGTCCTCGCGCGCGACGGGCGCTTCATGCCGCTTCGCGCGCACCGGCTGCCGGAGGCGGACCCGCTGCCGATGCCGTCGCGCGACGACTGGGAGCAGACGCGGCTGCCGATGTCGACGGTGCTGCAGCCGCGCAAGCAGTTCGAGTTCTTCGCGGGGCTGTCGCTGCCGGGCGTCCGGGCGGTGCGCGAGCACGACGGCCTTGACCCGAACACGGCGGGCGGCCCGGGCGAGGCCGGCCTCGCGCTGGTGCACCCGGACGGCTCCTGGGTCCGCCACCGCAAACGCGCCGGCGCGGACGAAGTCGCCCAGGGCGGCCCGCGAGCGCTGTGGGAAGTCGCCGAAGCGGCGTACGTGGAGTGGTGCGAGCTGGACAAGCCCGACCGCGACCGATTCGGGGTGACGGTGACGGGCGAGCGTCAGGAGTTCTGGCTCGACACCCCGGACGGCCGCACCTGGCCGCTGACCTGAGGCCGCGCCGGCCGCCGTCGCGAACAGCCGCCGCCAGGGCGGCCCCCGCCCTTCCCTGGGGGGCGTCCCCGATCCCAGCGTACCGCCGCTGACCTGGGAAAACGGGGGACGCGGGAATCTGTGGACAACTGCCGGCCTGTGGATCGAGGACTTGACAAGGCGCGCTCAGTCCGGCACGCGGGACCGGATCCACTTCTCCGCGTGGTCCGCCGTCGCTTCCGCTGGGACGTCCGTGGTGTCGAAGACGTCCACGCCGAGTTCCGGCGCCGACTTCTGGAGCCAGTCGTTGAACTCCAGCATCTCCTCGATCCGCGGCTCGTCCCACTCGCGCCACGCCGGGCGCGCTCGCAGCCGGCGGCGCAGGGACTCCGCCGAACCGACCAGGGCCAGGTAGTGGATCTCGCTGAAGAACACTCGTTCCGGCAGCGGTTCGAGCTCCGGCGGGGCGACCGTGCCGCACAGGACGACCGGGCGGCCGTTCTGGTGCAGCATCGCCGCCATCCGGAGCCACGCCGACCGGAACCCCCGGATGTCGCCACGTAGCGCGTCCGCCCACAGGACGTCCTGCTCCAGCACCACCACTTCGCCCGCGAAGCGCGACGCCAGGAGCGGGCCCACCGTCGACTTGCCGGCGCCGCTCGGGCCCGTCAACGCGAACAACGGCAGCCGCCGGAACGGCCACCGGTGTCCGCAGCGGACGCACGAAAGGACCGCGCCGACGGCGACCGGGCGGTCGGCCCGGTCGCCGCACGACGGGCAGATCCGCAGGTCGAGCACCACTTCAGTCGAAGAGGTTCTCGAGGAAGCCGCGCTTGCGGTTGCCGTGGCCGTGCGGCCTCGGCGAATCCGAATACCCGCCGCGGTGCGGCCTCGGCGAATCCGAGTAGCCCCCGCCCCGATACCCCTTCGGCGAGTCCGGGTAGCCCCCGCCGCGATATCCCTTCGGCGAGTCCGGGTGGCCGCCACCGCCTCGGTACGGGCGCGGCGAGTCGGAGCGGCCGTACTGCGGAGCGGCCCCGCCGTACGGCGGTGGCTGCTGGCCGTAGAACGAGCTTTCCGCACCCGAGATCGCTTCGAGCTCACCGCGGTCCAGGAAGATCCCGCGGCAGCCCTCGCACTGGTCGATGTGGACGCCGTTCTTGTCCACGGTTCGCATCTGGTTCTGACACTTCGGACAAATCACTCATCCGAGACTACGCACAAACGGCTCAGCAGGCGCAGAGGCAGAACGGGTGGCCCACCGGATCGGCGTAGACGCGGAACGACTTCGGCGCGTCGTCCAGCAGCTTCGCGCCCAGACCGAGGACGCGCTCGTGGGCTGCTTCCAGGTCCGTGACCTCGAGGTCGAGGTGCATCTGCTGCGGGTTGTCCTCGGACGGCCACGCCGGCGGGCGGTAGCCGGGGACCCGCTGGAACGCGATGCCCGCGCCACCGGCCGGGTTGGGCAGCGTGACCCAGTGCCCGTCGTCGGAGACGTCGGGCTCACCCCAGTCCAGCACCGCCCGGTAGAACGCGGCCAAGGCCACCGGGTCGGGACAGTCGATCGCCACCACACCCAACGTCGGTACCGCACCCATCGTCGCTCCCTTCGATCACGAGTAACCAGTGAACGGATTATGTGGGTTAGGACCCGAGGGTGCAACCACCTTCCGCCGTACACTGGTTCGGTGCACACCGACGCCTCCCTCGTGGTGGAGTTCCTGAACACGGTCAACGTCGAAGAGGGCACGGACCTGCTCGAACAGCCTGGGCCGTGGCGCGAGTGGGCGGCCGGGTACGCGCTGACGGCCAATCCGGCCGCGGAGGCCCGTGCGGCGCGGGACGCGTTGCGCGCCTCGATCGGCGATCCGCGGCTGCCCGGCGGCAGCGTCGACGTGGGCACCCGGATCTCCCTCACCGACCACGGCCCGGCGCTCATGGCGGACGACGTCGTCGGCGCGGTGTTCGCCGCCTGCACCCGGCTGGTCGTGCGCGGCGACTGGATCCGGTTGAAGATCTGCCCCGCCGACACCTGCCTGTGGGCGTTCTACGACGAGTCCCGCAACCGCTCGCGGACGTGGTGCTCGATGCGCGTCTGCGGCAACCGCGAGAAGGCCCGCGGCTGGCGCGCCCGCGCGGCGACGGGCTGACCCCCGCCGGACGACACGCGTACCCGGTTGGACGACACGCGTGCCTGGATGGACGACACGGCCGGAGGTCTCATCCGAGCGGCGGACCCTCGGAGGGCTGTGGACAACTCCCCGGGCCAGCACCACATATCCACGGCCCGCCCGGGCTTACCCCCACACGTTGTGGACAGCGATTAGGCCATCACCGTGAAAAGCTGTGGATAACCCGGGGGATAACTCAGCTTCCTGTGGACAACTGGTTTCAAGGTCCCTATGTGTGGTATACGACACGGCCGTCAGAACAGCAGCTCCGCCACGGCGTAGATGACGAGCCCGGCGAGCGCGCCCACGACCGTGCCGTTGATGCGGATGAACTGCAGGTCACGGCCGACTTGGAGCTCGATCTTGCGGGACGTCTCCTCGGCGTCCCAGCGCTCGACCGTGTCGGTGATGATCGTGGTGATCTCGTGGGAGTAGTTCTTCACCAGGTACGCCGCGGCGCCCTCGACCCACCCGTCGGCCTTCGAGCGGAGCTGGTCGTCGGTGACCAGCCGCGACCCCAGCGACATCAGGCCGGTGCGGACGCGCCGGCGCAGCTCGCTCGACGGGTCCTCCGCCGCGTTGAGCAGCATCTCCTTGGCCGTGCTCCACGCCGAACCGATCAGCCGCTGCACCTCTTCGTGGTGCACGATCTGGCCCTTGACCTGCTCCGCGCGCGCCATCACGTCCGGGTTGGTCTGCAGGTCCTGGGCGAACTCGCCGAGGAACTTGTCCAGCGCCAGCCGCATCGGGTGGTTGACGTCGGTCTTGACCGCCCACGCGAACGAGAGCACCTCGCCGTAGACCTTGTCCGCGAGCATCTCGTCGACGAACTTCGGCGACCAGCTCGGCGCGCGGTCGGACACCACGCGCAGCATCGTCGTGTGGTTGTCGCGGACCCACTCGTACGCCTGGTCGCACATCAGGTCGACGAGCTTGTGGTGCGCGCCGTCGGCGAAGACGCCCTGCAGGATCTTGCCCAGCGGCGGACCCCACGGCTTGTCGATGATCCGCCGCGCGACGGCCTGCTCCATGATCGCCTGGACGTCCTCGTCGCGGAGCACCTTCACGGCGGCGCGGACCATGGTGGCCAGCTCGGACGTCACGCGCTCGGCGTTGTCCTCCTGGGCCACCCACGCACCCAGGCGCCGGGCGATCTCGACGCGCTTGAGCTTGTCGCGGATGACCTCCTCGGACAGGAAGTTCGACCCGACGAACTCGCCGAGGCTGGTGCCCAGCGCGTCCTTCTTGTTCGGGATGATCGCCGTGTGCGGGATCTTCAGGCCGAGCGGGTGCCGGAAGAGGGCCGTGACGGCGAACCAGTCCGCCAGCGCGCCGACCATGCCGGCTTCGGCCGCGGCCCGGACGTAGCCGACCCAGGCCGCCCAGCCGCTGGACTGGGCCCAGCTGGTCAGCAGGAACACGATGGTGGCGCCGATCAGGAACGACAGCGCGACCAGCTTCATCTTGCGCAGCGCGCGCCGCTTTTCCGCTTCACCGGCTGCGCCGCCCGGCGGATCGGCCGGGGTCACCTTGGCGGGGGTCAGTTGCTCCACATCCCCATTGTCCGCGAGGATCGCTGATCGTGCGCGAACCTGCTCTCGTCCCCCGCCTCCGGCCGTTCACGTCGACCATCTTCGCCGAGATGACGGCGCTGGCCGTCAAGCACGACGCGGTCAACCTCGGCCAGGGCTTCCCGGACACCGACGGACCCGCCGGCATGCTCGACGCGGCCAAGAACGCCCTGTTCGGCGGCGCGAACCAGTACCCGCCGGGGCCCGGCCGCCCCGAGCTGCGCGCGGCCATCGCGCGGCACCGGCAGCGCTACGGCACCGAGTACGACCCGGACACGGAGATCCTGGTCACCGCGGGGGCGACCGAGGCCATCACGGCAACGCTCATCGCGCTGACCGAGACCGGTGACGAGGTCATCGTCATCGAGCCGTACTACGACTCCTACGCCGCCGCGGTCGCGATGGCCGGCGCCCAGCGCCGGGTCGTCGGGCTGGTCGAGCAGGAGAACGGCCGGTTCGGCCTGGACGTCGACGGGCTGCGGGCCGCCGTCACGCCCCGGACCCGGGCGATCCTCGTCAACTCGCCGCACAACCCGACCGGCACCGTGTTCACCCGCACCGAGCTGGACGCGCTGGCCGCGCTCTGCGTCGAGCACGACCTGATCGCGATCACGGACGAGGTCTACGAGCACCTGGTGTTCGACGACGCCGAACACGTTCCCCTCGCCACGCTGCCCGGCATGCGGGAGCGGACCGTGAGCATCTCCAGCGCCGGAAAGACGTTCAACTGCACCGGCTGGAAGATCGGCTGGGTCTGCTCGACGCCCGAGCTGGTCGCCGCGGTCAAGGCGGCGAAGCAGTTCATCACCTTCGTCTCCGGCGGGCCGCTGCAACCGGCCGTCGCGCACGCGCTCGACCACGAGCTGCCGTGGGTCGACGGGCTGCGCGAGAGCCTGCAGGAGAAGCGCGACCGGCTTTCCGCCGGGCTCGCCGACGCCGGGTTCGCCGTGCGGCCGACGGCGGGCACCTACTTCGTCTGCGTCGACGTCCGGCCGCTGGGCTTCACGGACGCGGCCGATCTGGCGTGGGAACTCCCCGGCCGGGTCGGGGTCGCCGCCGTGCCCGTCAAGGTGTTCACCGATCACCCGGACGAGTGGAAACATCTTTTGCGTTTCGCGTTCTGCAAGCGCAATGAAGTCATCGACGAGGCCATCACCCGGTTGCGCACACTGGTCTGACGTCCGCCGCGGAGCCGCCGACGACTCGGAGGCGGCGGGTCCCTCACTTGCCGCATCGTTTCGTGACGCTCCGCGATCGCCCGGAGGAGCGGGATGCCGCCGTCGGGCCGCCGGTGATCACGGTCCGCAGCCTAGAGGCTCACGATTCGGAAACATGCTGATCGGTCCATCGAAATAAGCGAACACGCACCGAGCGCGACCGGTCCGGCACGGTCCGCGACCCACTCCGCGAAAACATCAGGTCAACGCCGGATGGGCCCAACAGTGACACTCGTCCGAATGGCCGCAGAGAGGCGTCCGAACGGCACTGAGAGTGATCAACTCGTCGGCCGTAGATACCTTGCCCGGTAGGGCCGTTCCGCCTTACGGGCTGGATAGAACGCGGGAGAGATGAAAGACTCCCGAGCGGTGCTAGAAAGAGTGCAGCCCCCGGGGGATCTGCGACCTGGCCGGAGAAAGACCCAGCAAGAATCAGACTCGAGCGTGCATCGCGAGAGCTTCAGGCGCGGACGGTGGTGGTGGCGATGAGCAGCACAGCATTCGTGCGCCCCGGCGCCGCGCCACGGCCCGCGCTCACCGTCGGTGAAACTCCTTCGCCTACGCGCGCGCCGCGTCCGTGGGCGTCGGCGCTGCCCCGGCCCGCGGCCCGGATCCTGCTCGCCGGCGGGCTGACGCTGGCCGGCTGGCTGCTCGGCGCCGCACTGACCGGGAACACCGCGTCCGCCGCCGAGGCGGCGACCTGCCCGCAGGCCACGACGTCCCACTCCGCGGCGTCGAAAACGTCCACTGTGGAGCACGGCAGGCACGGCCACCACCGCACGAGCCGCCGCGAGACCGGCGCCGCCACCTGCGCGCAGCAGCCGGCGACCGAGGACAGCGCGACGACCGGCGACGCGACGAAGACAGCCGAAACACCGACGGACGAGACGCCGGCCGCCGAGACGAAGACCGTCGAGAAGCAGAGCCTGGCGAAGGTCAGCGCGAAGCAACAGTCCACGAAGGACGTCCAGACCGACGAAGCGCCGGCGGCCAAGGCCACGACGTCGTCCGCCGACCTGCTCGGCGGGCTCGTCGGCGGTGTCCTCAACGTCGTCGGCGGGACGCTCACCACCGTCACGAACACGGTCGGCGCGGTCACGCACACCGTCGCCACCGTCACCGACACCCTCAGCCACACCGTGCTCGCGCCGCTGACCCAGCCGCCCGCGGATAACCCGGACGCGCCGGTGCTGCTCCCCCTCGACGACGTGCTGGATCCGCTGTTCAACGGCGGGTCGAACGCCGGCGGCGTCACGGCGACCGTGCCCGACGTCGTGAGCGGGGTCGTCACGCAGGTGACGGCGCCAGCCGCCGCCACCGTCGGAACCGCGCCCGCCACGACCCCGGCCGCGACGACCGAAACCTCGACCGGCACCCGGTACGCCGTGGTGCACCTGGTCGAGGTGCAGAACACGGTGCACGCCGTCCAGGAGCGGCCGCGCGATTCCGGCGTTCACGCTCGCAACGGCGGCGGCGACTCCACCCCCGGCCTCCCCGGTGGCACCTCGGCGCCGAGCGCGCCGGCCACCAGTGCCGCCCCGGGCCACGACGGCTCCGGCGGCGCCCGCCCGCAGTTCGCACTGCACACCGACGACGTGACCACCACGCAGCTGAAGCTCATCGGAGCCAGCCGGGACCACGACGTCGACGGCGCGGGGCGCGAAGCCGCCCTGCCCACTACCTCCCCCGACTGACACCCGACCGGGCAGCCGGGGACAACTGCGTCCAAAACAAGATCATCTTGACGGACGTCCACGCCGTTCACGCGTGACATTTCCCCAGCTCAAGTACGTAATCCGTGACTCTTTCACGTCTCGTGACGCCTTGCCGCGTCCGACGTACCCCAGGGGCGACCCATGCGCAGCAACCACAGTCTTTCCGACCGGCCGACCGCGCCCGGCCGGGTCGGATCCCGGTCCCGGCGTCGCACTGCCCCTGCGACGCCGGGACCCACACCGGGCGTGCTCCGGGAATTCCTGCTCACCGCGCCGAGCAGGGACTCGCTTTACCGAGAGCCCGCCTGAGCCGCCGGCTTCCCGGCACGTCGAGGGGCTGTGCCGGGAAGCCGCGGTACCCGCAGCGGAGTCACGTACCGCCGCGGGTGGTGGAAACAGACCGGTGCGCCGGATGCACACGAACGCCGCCCATCCCTGGGAGCAGGCTCGCATCCGGCGCACCGGTCTGTTCTTTCTCAGGAAATCGGGACGTCCAGCGAACGCGGGGTGCCCTGAACGGCGGCCGCCGCGGCGCTCAGCCTGCGGACGGCTTCGTCGATCCGCGCCGGCGGCAGCGAAAACGGCAGGCGGATCCAGCGCTCGAGGCCGCCGTGGACGCCGAAGCGCGAGCCCGGCGCGACCTGGATGCCGTGCCCCGCGGCCGCCACCGCCAGCCGCGAGCTCACCGGCTCCGGCATCCGGCACCACAGCGACAGGCCGCCCTTGGGCAGGGTGAACGTCCAGTCCGGCAGGTGCCTGCGCACCGCCGTCGCCAGGGCGTCGCGGTTGCCGCGCAGCTCCTCGCGACGGCGTCCCAGCGCCGCCCAGCCCTCGTCGCCCAGCAGCTCGGTGAACACCACCTGTTCGAACACCGGCGACCCGAGGTCCACCGCGTAGCGCGCCGAAACCAGGCGGCCGAGCAGGTCTTCCGACGCGCGCATCCAGCCGAGGCGCAGCCCGCCCCAGTGCGACTTCGACGCCGAGCCGACGCTGATCGCCAGGTCGCCGGCGAACGCGGCCAGCGGCGGCGGGCCGTCCAGCGGATCACCCTCGAGGTCCAGCTCCACCAGCGTCTCGTCCACCACCACCGGCGTCCGCGCGCGGGTGAGGACGGCACCGAGCCGTTCGCGGCCTTCGGTGTCCAGCCGCAGGCCGGTCGGGTTCTGGAAGTCGACCACGAGGTACGCGAACCGCGGTGACGCCTGGCGCAGCGCCGCGTCGACGCCGGCGATGTCCCAGCCGCGTTCGCCGGTCGGGTCGAGCGCCACCGGCACCGGGATCCCGTGCGCGGCACGGATCGCCTCCAGCGCGTTCGGGTAGGTCGGCTGCTCCACCAGCACCCGGTCGCCGGGGCCCGCGAGCATGCGCAGGGCCAGCACGAACGCGTGGTGCGCGCCGTTGGTGACCATGACCTGCGCGGGCGTCGTCGGCAGGCCGCGTTCGGTGTAGCGCTGGGCGATCTTCTCGCGCAGGCCGAGCAGGCCCCGCTCCTGGTAGCCGTGGCCCCCCAGGTGGCCGAGGAGCTCGCGGCGGGCGACGTCGACCGCCCCGATCATGCCCGGGATGGCCGGCGAGGACGCGTGGGTGAAGTCGATCAGGTCGTCACCGGCCGGCACGAGCGGCTCACGGCGGCGCCGTCCGGGCGCGGCGATCCACGAGCCCGCGCCGCGGCGGCTGGCGACGAACCCGTTGTCCCGCAAGCGGTCCAGCGCCCCGCCGATCAGCGTCCGGCTGGCGCCGAGCGCGTCGGCCAGCTCGCGCTCGGCGGGCAGCCGGGTGCCGAGCGGGAGCTGGCCGTCGAGCACCTGCAGCTCGATCGCGGCGGCGAGGTCGGCCGCGCCCTGCCGGGAGCCTTGCCGCCACGAGCCCAGCATGACGGCCAGTCGCGGGCCAGAGATCCGTCCACCCAGGGGGACCACGGGTTCCATCAGACCAATATCCTGGAATTGGCTATGGTTTACAAGGCCACTTGACGGCGATAGTGGTCATGTGGCTCAGATCGATCTCCGGCCCGTCCGGATCTCCCGTGACCCCGCCCGCCGCAGCTTCCAGCTGTTCGCGGGCCTCGCCCTCTACGGCGCCAGCGTCGCCCTGGTCACCAGGGCCCGGCTCGGCCTGGAACCGTGGAGCGTGCTGGCCGAGGGCGTGATGAACCGCACCGGCCTCACGTTCGGCACCGTGACCGGCGTGGTCTCGGTGGCCGTGCTCCTGCTGTGGATCCCCCTGCGCCAGCGGCCCGGGATCGGCACCATCGCGAACGTCGTCGTCATCTCGGTGGTGGTCGACCTGGTCCGGGCGGTGCTCCCGGACCAGCACGAGCTCGGCTGGCAGATCACGCTCCTGGTCGGCGGGGTCGCGCTGAACGCCGTCGCGACCGCCACCTACGTCGGCGCCCGGCTCGGGCCGGGCCCCCGCGACGGCCTGATGACCGGGCTCGCCGGGCGCACCGGCTGGTCGGTCCGGCTGGTGCGGACCGGCATCGAGATCACCGTGGTCGCCGCGGGCTGGCTGCTCGGCGGGACCGTCGGGGTCGGCACCGTGCTCTACGCCCTCGCGATCGGCCCGCTGACCCAGCTCCTGCTGCCCTTCGTCGTGTGGCGCGAACCGCAGCGCGAAGAGCAGGAGCCCGTGCGCTAACCGGCCTTGCGCCGCTGCACGATCCTTCGCAGCGTCAGGTAGTCGGCCCCGCGTCGCGCCAGGACGTCATCGGTGCCGCGCTGCTGGGCCAGCGCCAGCAGGATGTGCTCCTGCCCCAGGTGCTTGTCCCCCAGCCGGACGGCCTCCTTGAGGCTCAGTTCGAGGGTCTTCTTCGACTGGGCGGTGAACGGGATGTGCCCGCGCTTGGCCGGGCCGAGCCGGCCGGCCAGCGCGCCCTCGCCGTGGGTCTGCTCGACCCGCTCGACGATCTGCGCGACGTCGATGCCGAACTCGGTAAGCGCCTCGGCGTCGGCGTCACTGACCCCGCCCCGGCGCCGGGTGCGCTCCAGCTCCGCGGCGACGTCCTCGGTGGCGATGCCCAGCTCGGTGAGCAACGGGACGTCCGCCTTCAGCAGCCCGGCGAGCAGGTGCGGCGGCGCGATCTCCACCGAACCGGACTCGCGCGCCACGATCTGCGCCTCGACGACGGCCATCCGCGCGTCTTCGGTGAACCTCTCGAACATCAGTGCCTCCCGTACTTCTTGTGCACGGCCTGCCGGCTGACCCCCAGCTCGGCGGCGATCTCCTGCCACGACCAGCCGTGCATCCGCGCACTGCGGACCTGCACGGCCTCCAGTTGTTCCACCAGCCGCCGGAGCGCGGCGACCGCACGCAATCCCACCCGGGGATCGCGGTCGCCGGCCCGGGCGGCCAGGTCCGTCGCTTCCGTCATGCTGTCAACCTACGTTGACACCTTGAGCCTGTCAACCAGAGTTGACAGATTCGACGCGAGGACCCCGCCCGGCGACGTACAGTCGGGGCCATGCCCGAGATCGTGATCGCCGAGCGGGCCGGGGTGGGCGCCGACGGCCTCCCCCGCCCGACCGAAGACCACGTCGTCGTGCTGGACAACGCGGTTCTGCTCCTCGACGGCGCCACCTCGCCGGACCCCTCGCTGCCCCCGGGCGGCTGGTACGCGGAACGGCTGGCCCGGCGGCTCGCCGACGACCTGCGCACCGCGCCCGAAGCCGACCTGACCGACGTGCTGACCACCGCGATCGCCGTCGTCACGGCGGAGAACGAGCTACGCCCGCAGCGGTCGCCGTCGAGCACCGTCGCGGCCGTGCGCTGGCTCGACGACCGCGTCGACGCGCTGGTCCTGGCCGACAGCCCGGTGATCGGCTTCGGCGACTCCGAGGACTTCGGCACCGAGGGCGTCGACGTCGTCTCGGACGACCGGCTCGCCGGCCTGCGGCGGCGCGGGATGCTCCAGACCGGCGCCGACGTCCGGCGCCGGCGCAACGCCCACGACGGCTTCTGGGTCGCCGAAGCCGATCCGGGCGCCGCCGCGCACTCGGTCCGGCGCAGCTGGCGGCGGACCGACGTCGACGCCGTCCTGCTGGCCAGCGACGGCGTGTCCATCGGCGTCGACCAGTACACGCTGTTCGACTGGCGCGGCGTCCTGGCCACCACCCGCGCCAACGGGCCGGACGCGGTGCTGGACGCCGTCCGCACCGCGGAGAAGCAGGACCCGGACGGCGAACGCTGGCCGCGGCCGAAACGCCACGACGACCAGGCGCTCGTCCTCGTCGACTTCGCGGCCTGTTCCAGGGTTTGATCCGGGGGTAGTTCAGGGTCTTCCCGGATCACGGCTGTCCGGTTCTTCGGGACCCTGGACGGCATGGGGACGGAACAGGGGAAGCGCACGAGACCGTGGCGGCTCGTGGCGCTGGGTGCGATCGGGTGGGGTCTCTTCACGGCCGTGGTGCTGCACATCATCAGTTCGCACGACCCGGTGTACGACACCTTGTCGAGCTACACCGTCACCGACCGGGGCGAAGGCATGCTCGCCGCGAGTGTGCTGTCGCTGGCCATCGGCTCGCTGGCGGTGCTCGGCGCGCTGCACGTCGCCGGCGTGCCGCTCTCGCGGACGACGCGGCTGCTGCTGGCGCTCTGGTCGCTCGGGATGGCCGCCGCCGCGGTGTTCCCGGCGAGCTACCCGGCGGCGCCGGACCCGGTGAGCGGCGAGATCCACCTCTACGCGTGCCTGGTCGCGTTCTGCAGCCTGCCCGGCGCGGCGTTCACGCTGCTGGAGCCGCTGAAGGACCGGCCGGAGCGGGTCGCCGTCGTCCGCGCGCTGCGACTGTCCGCGGTCGCGTTCGGTCTCTTCGCCCTCAGCTTCGTGTTCGTGCGGCTGAGCGAAGCCGGGATCGCGCCGTTCCACGAGCTCTCGGACGTCGTGCCGATCGGCGTCACGCAGCGGGCGCTGCTGCTCGCGGACGTCGTGCTGCTGTTCGCCTTGCTGCGGGTGGCGACCCGGCTGGAGTCAGCCTTCGACGGCCGCCGCGAATTCGGGCAGGTAGCCGTACAGGCCGGGCATGCCGCCGGTGTGCAGGAACACCACGTGGTCGTCCGGGGCGAAGTGGCCCGCCCACTCGACCAGCGCGGCGGCCACTTTGCCGCTGTAGACCGGATCGAGCACGACGCCTTCCGTGCGCCCGAAAAGCCTTAGCGCGTCCCACACCGCGTCGGTCGGGATGCCGTAACCGGGGCCGAGCGTGGAGTCGCCCAGCCGGACGTGGTCGAGCGACGGCGGTTCGACGCCGAGCAGCTTCGCCGCGCCGGAGGTGAGTTCGCGCAGGTTCGCCGTGGCCTCGTCGAGCGGGTGGCTGACGCAGGCGACGCCGACGCCGAGGCCGCCGAGCAGCCCGGCGGCCAGCGCCACCCCGGCCGCGGTGCCGCCGCTGGCGTGCGGAACGACGAGGTGGGCGCGGTCGATACCGCGTTCGGCGAGCTGGGTCGCGAGTTCGTGAGTGGCCCGGACGTACCCGAGCGCGCCGAGGTCGTTCGAGCCGCCGACCGGGACCATGGCGATCTTCCGGCCTTCTTGCGCGGCTTCGGCGACGAGCCGGTCGTACGTCCGGCCGGTCTCCTCGCCGTCGGCGCAGACGTGGACGTTCGCGCCGAAGAGCTTGCCGAGCACGATGTTCCCGCCGCGCTCGTACGCGTCGCCGTCGCGCGGGACCTTCGCGGTGAGGACGAGTTCGCAGCGCAGGCCGAGCTTCGCGCACGCCGCGGCGGTCTGACGACCGTGGTTGGTCTGCAGGGCGCCGAAGGTGATGACGGTGTCCGCGCCGGCTTCGAGCGCGGCACCGAGGTGGTATTCGAGCTTGCGGAGTTTGTTGCCGCCGGCGCCGAGCGGGTGCACGTCGTCGCGCTTGAGCAGGAGGTTCGGCAGGCCGAGCGCTTCGCCGAGCCTGGGCGCCGCGTGCAACGGCGTCGGCCAACCGCCCAGGTCGACGCGCGGCACGGCGTCCAGCGCGGCGGTCGGGAATCGGTCGAAGTCGAACGTCATCGGCCCTCCAGGCTCGGTTGTCCACCCACAGTAAAGCGGGAGTGGCCGGAGACCGTCGGTATCCGGTAACGTTCGTTCGAACGAACGAGAACTCTCGGGGGCAGCCATGACCGCGACACCGAAGACCGGCCTCGACTTCACCGGGCTCGCCGCGCAGGCCGCCCAGCTCGCCGCCGGTGCCGTGACCTCGGCCGACCTGACCGCGGCCGCTCTCGGACGGGCCCACGCGAGCCAGCCCACGCTCAACGCGTTCCGCTACCTCCGCGACGACGACGCCCTCGCCGACGCCGCCGAAGCCGATCGGCGGCTCACGGCCGGGGAACGCCCGCCGTTGCTCGGGGTCCCCGTCGCGATCAAGGACGACGTCGACCTCACCGGCCTGCCCACCGCGTTCGGCTGTCCCGGCGAGTTCCCGGCCGCCACGCGGGACGCGCCCGCCGTCGCCCTCCTGCGCGAAGCGGGCGCCGTGATCATCGGCAAGACCAACACGCCCGAGCTGGGCCAGTGGCCGTTCACCGAAGGGCCGGCCTTCGGGACCACACGCAACCCGTGGGACCTCGGGCACACGCCCGGCGGGTCCTCGGGCGGGAGCGCGGCCGCGGTGGCGTCGGGGGTCATCGCGGCCGCGCTCGGCTCGGACGGCGCCGGCTCGGTGCGCATCCCCGCCGCGTGGACCGGGCTCGTCGGGATCAAGACCCAGCGCGGCCGCATCCCCACCGACGGCGAGCTGTTCCACGGCCTGACCGTGCTCGGCCCGCTCGCCCGCACCGTCGAAGACGCCGCCCTGCTGCTCGACGCCACCGCGGGCACCGGCCGGGCGTTCCAGAAGGCCGCGACGCGCGAGCCCGGGCGGCTGCGGATCGGGCTGTCGACGCGGATCCCGTTCACCGCCACCAAGACCCGGCTCGACCCGGTCGTCGAAGCGAACGTACGGCGCCTCGCCGAGTCGCTCGCCGGGCTGGGCCACGAGATCGTCGAGATCGAACCGGACTACGGGCTGATCGGCCTGACCTTCCTGCCGCGCTCGCTCACCGGCGTCCGCGACTGGACGCTGCGGGTGCCCGACCGCACCGGCCTCGATCCGCGTACCCGCAGCAACGCCGGCCAGGGCCGGCTGCTCGCCGGGCCCGCGCTGCGGCTCGCCCGCGCGCTCGAGCCGGGGCTGCACCGCCGGATCGGCTCGGTGTTCGGCCGCGTCGACGTCCTGCTGACCCCGACGACCGCGACCCCGCCGCCGCCGATCGGCACCTTCGACGGCCTGACTGCCTGGCAGACCGACCAGGCCATGATCGCCGCCTGCCCGTACGCTTGGCCGTGGAACGTGCTGGGCTGGCCGGGGGTCGGCGTCCCGGCCGGGCGCACGGCCGGCGGGCTCCCGCTCGGGGCGCAGCTGCTCGGCCCGTCGCACGCCGAGGAGCGGCTGATTTCCCTTGCCGCGCAACTGGAAGAGGTCGAACGGTGGCCGGAACGGCATCCCGAGACAAGCTGGTAAGCACCCGGGACGCCATCCTGCGCGGCGCGCTGAGCGTCGTCGGCGAACACGGCGTCGGCGGCCTAACGAACCGCCGGATCGTGGCCGCCGCCGGGGTTTCGCTCGGCACGCTCACCTACCACTTCGCCAGCCAGACGGCGCTGCTGCGCGAGGCGATGCTGCTGTTCGCCGAGCAGGAGACGACCAAGCTCGGCGCGATCGTCGACGGCTACCGCGCGGACGGCCTGAGCCTCGAGCAGGCGGCCTCGGTCGTCGAGCACGTGATCGCGCAGCTGCCGTTCGGCGCCGACGAGCTCGGCGCGCACGAGCTGTACCTCCAGTCCGCGCGGGACCCGGAGCTGCACGAAGCGTCTTCGCGCTGCTTCGCGGCGTATGACGAACTCGCCGTGACGATCCTCGAAGCGCTTGGTGTGCCGGAGCCGCGGCGGCTGGCCGGGCCGGTCGTCGCGCTGATCGCCGGGCTGCAGCTGCGCCGCCTGGCCACCGGCGACACCGCGACCCCGATCGCCGAGCCGCTGATGATGCTGATCCGCGGGGCTTGATGGCACGGGACATCGTCCGGGGCACGGCGGCGTGGAAGTACTTCGGCGACTTCCGCGACGGACTGCTGGCCGGGCAGGTCCTGGTGCTGCAGGTGGCGCACCCGGTCGTCGCGGCCGGCGTGCGCGACCACTCGGACTACGCCGCGGATCCCTGGACGCGCCTGATGCGCACGGGTGCGTCGCTCTCGATCTACGTCTACGGCGGCCCGGCGGGCGCGCGGGTCGAGGCGTCACGGCTGCGGGAGCTGCACCGCGGCTTCACCGGCGTCGCCGACGGACGCCGGTACAGCGCTTTGAACCCCGCCGCGTATGCCTGGGTGCACGCGACTTTGGTGAAGGTTCCCGTTGACGCGCAACGGTTCTTCGGCCATCCACTGTCCACTTCGGAGCTGGAGGAGTACTACGCGCAGATGTGCGACATCGGCCGGCTGCTCGGCGTGCGCGAGCAGGACCTGCCGCCGGACTGGGCCGCGTTCGAGCGCTACTACGACGAGATGGTCTCGGCCTTCGCGCCGAACCCGACGATCACCACGCTCTTCGAGACCATCCGGACCGTGCGCAAACCGGTCCGGTGGCTGCCGGACTCGTGGTGGCGGCTGCACGCCCGGGCGCAGATGTTCCTGCTCCGGGCCACGCTGCCACCGGAGCTCCGCGCCCGTCTCGGTCTCCAGTGGACAGCCGCCGACCAGCGCCGCTTCACGCGATTCGCTCGGTGGGTACGGCTCGTGAGCCTGCCGATCCCGGCGTGGCTGCGGACGGCGCACATGCGCTGGATCGGCAAGCTCAACGTCTGGTTCCGCGCCCACCCCCGCGCCTACCGCCTCCTGATCCGCCACAACGGCCCCGGCGCACGCCCCAACACGCATCTTTCATAGCGAAAGTGACGCTCTCGGCCTCCGGTGAGCTTTCACAGGGAAAGATGCGTCTGGGGCGTCAGGGGGTGTGGGGGCGGAGTCGGGCGTAGTGGGCGCGGGCTTTGGCGCGGTTTCCGCAGCGGGACATCGAGCACCACTGGCGGTTGCGCCGGGGGGATGCGTCGGAAAAGCGCAGGCCGCAGTCGTCGGCTGCGCAGATGCGGATCGAGGCGTCGCTTGTAGCCAGGTCGATGGCATCCGCGGCCAGGGCCGCGAACGCCGCCGCCACCGGGTCCGGCGGCGGCGGGACTTCGCGACGCAGGCCGCCGTCGCCGAACGCCAGCCGCGCGGGTGGGCCCGGGGCCGCGGCGGCCGCGGTGTTCAGCAGGTCGACGTCCCTCCACCTGGGCAGCTCGGTGAGCAGGACGCGGTCCGTGGCCTCGCGCAGCGCTTTTGCCGCCAGGACGTTTCCGGCCGTGACCGAGCCCGTTGTGAAGCCGGCCAGGTCGAGCCACTCGGCCAGCGCGTCCGGGCCGGTCAGCAGCTCGACGCCCTCGGTGTGCCGGGCGCGCCGCGTGTTGACCAGGTCCAGGCACGGGCGACCGCCGTCGAAGACCCATTCCATGACGCCATCCTAACCCTTGAATGCGGTTAGAAGCCCGCGTACCGTCTAACCGCATGAACCGGTTAGAGAGCATGGCGACGGTGGACGACCTGCGGATGCACTACCTGCGCGCCGGCGACGGGCCGCCGCTGTTCCTGCTGCACGGCTGGCCGCAGACGTCGCACTGCTGGCACAAGGTCCTCGAGCCGCTGGCCGAGACGCACACCGTGATCGCCCCCGACCTGCGCGGTTACGGCCGCACCGACAAACCCCGCCATGGCTACGACAAGCGCACCATGGCCGCCGACGTCGCCGCGCTGGCCGAGCACCTGGGATTCGGAAAAGTCTCCGTCGCCGGGCACGACCGCGGCGGCCGTGTCGCGCACCGCTGGGCGCTGGACCGCCCGGAACAGGTCGAACGTCTCGCCGTGCTCGACATCGCGCCGACCCGCGCGATGTGGCAGCGCCTCGACACCGGCGTCGCGAAGGCTTACTGGCACTGGCTCTTCCACCTCCAGCCCGACCTGCCGGAACTGCTGGCCGGCCAGAACATCGCCGGCTACCTCGGGTACTTCTACGAACGCTGGACCTACCAGCGGCACAGCCTCGACCCGGACGCCGTCGCCGAGTACGTCCGCGCGTTCTCCCAGCCCGGCGCGCTGCGGGCCGGGTTCGACGACTACCGCGCGTCCTTCCCGGACGACGCCGAGCTCGACGACGCCGACTTCGCCGCCGGAAACCGGCTCGGCCAGCCGGTTCTCGCGCTCTGGGGCGCGAACGGCCTGCTCGGCACGCTGCCGACGCTGGACATCTGGCGGGAGTACGCGAACGACGTCACCGGCGTGGCGCTCGCGGAGTGCGGCCACTTCCTGCCTGAGGAGCAGCCCGGCGAAGTCGTCTCCCACCTGCGGGAATTCTTCAACCCCTGAGACTTCAGGGGGTGCTTGTCCCCCGGGCTGGGGACCGAAGTTCCCTCGCCGCCGTGACGCCCGCCACCCCGCCGCGTCGCTAGGTTCGGGACCACGATGGGGACCACACCTAAAGCGACTTTGCTGCTCCTGCTGGCCTTGCTGGGGATCACGCTCGGCACGGGGACCGCGCACGCCGACGGCGCGCCGGCCGGCACCGACATCCAGGTGGCGCAGACGCTCGGCGCGCGCGAACTGACCGTGATCATCCGGCGGGTCGACACGACACCGTCGCCGCTGCGGGTCGACGTCGTGACGCATCAGGGCACCGCGCCCGGCACGCTGCACCTGACCGCCGCGGCCGACGGGGTCGTGACGTCGCGGGGTGACGTCGTCCTCGGCGCCGAGCCGGGGATGTACCCGGGGACCCTGCAGGTCGGCAAACCCGGGCCGTGGCAGCTTTCGCTGAGCGACGGCTCCGGGCCGGCCGCGACGATCCCGTTCGTCGTGCCCGCGCGCGTCGTCCCGCCGTGGGAGAAGGCGACCTACGGCGGGTTCGTCGCGGCGGGTGTGTTCCTGCTGCTCGCGCTGGTCGTCGGGGTCCGGGCGCGGCGGACGGCGTTCGCGCTGATCCCGGCCGGCGGTCTGGTCGCCGCCCTCGCCGTCGCGGTCACCGGCGCGCTGCTGTCGGCGAGCTCTCCCCCGCCACCCGCGCCCGGCAGCCAGCTCGACCCGACGTTCGACAACGTCACCGACCCGTACGCGAACGCGCGACTGTCCACAGTGGACTACTCGCGGCCGCCGGTGAACCTCGCGGTGCGCCCGGCGCCCGACGGGCTCCAGCTCGGCTTCACCGACGGCGCCACCGGCCTGCCGGTCGACGACCTGCTCATCCACGACACCGCGCTCGTGCACCTGGTCGTCGTCTCGCCGTCCGGGCGGATGAGTCACCTGCACCCGGTGCGCGTCGGGCCCGGTGACTACCGCGTCCGCGTCGCCGATCCGGAGGCGGGCACGTACGCGGTGGCCGCGGAACTCGTGCGGCGCGGCGGCGGCGTCCAGCTCGCCCGGTCCACAGTGGACTTGAGCGGCACCGCCGCACCCGGGTCCGAACCGCCCGGCGCCGGCCCGCGCACGATCGACGGCGTCCCGGTCGACCTCACGATCTCACCCGGCACGCCGACCACCGTCACCGCGCACTTCCCCGCCGGCGACCTGCAGCCGTGGCTGGGCATGCTCGGCCACCTCATCGTCGCCGGGCCGATCACCGGCCCGGACGTCGGCGCGAGCGCGGCGAAAGCACCGACGTGGGCGCACGTCCACGCCATGATCCCGCCGCTCGCGGGCCAGCTCGACCGGCCGGACGAGACCGTCGCCGCGTACGGCCCGGACGTCAGCTTCACCTACACCTTCGCCGCGCCCGGCCGGTACCGGATCTGGCTGCAGGCCGAACGCGGTTACCGCGTGCTCACCATCCCCGCGGTGGTCGACGTCCCGACGACAGGAGCCGCCCGATGAAACGCCCGACGTTGCTGATCACCGTGGTCGCGCTGGTCGTCGCGGCCGGCGCCGCCTGGCTGCTCTGGGGCGGCGGCGGCGCGAAACCCACTACGCAGCAGGCGACTTCCGGCCCGTACACCGTCCAGTTCTCCGCGGACGAGCCGCGCATCGGCGGCAACACGTTCGCGGTGGCGGTGACCGGGCCGGCGCCCGAAGCCGTCACCGTCGCGCCGGTGATGGCGCCGATGGGCCACGCGCTCACGCCGGTGCCCGCCGGGCCGGACGGGCCCGGCCGCTTCCGCGCCGCGGACGTCGGGCTGCCGATGTCCGGGCAGTGGGAGATCACCGTTTCGCTGCGTGGCCCCGGTGGGCCCGCGCAGGTCGTCTTTCCGTTGCTGGTCAAATAAAGAAAGGTCGGGGGAAATGGATCTCACCGCATCCGGCGTGCACACCGCGTCGGTGGCGAAACAGGCGCGAACGGGGTTGCTGCCGGCGAACGTCGTGCTCGGCGGTTCGCTGTTGTCGCTGGTCGGGTTGACCTGGGACATCCAGTGGCACAGCGACGTCGGGCCGGACACGTTCTTCACGCTGCCGCACCTGTTCCTGTACGCGGGCAGCGCGGTCGTCGGCCTGGCGAGCCTCGCCGTCGTGCTGCTGACGACGGCGGCGCGGCGCGCGGGCCGGCCGGTCGACGCCCGGGTCGGCGGGCGCGTGGTCAACGTGTTCGGCAAGACCTTCGCGGCGCCGATCGGCTACCTGGTCTCCGGCGTCGGCGCCGCGACGTTCCTGCTGTACGGCCTCTGGGACCAGTGGTGGCACGGCCTTTACGGCTTCGACGCGGTCATCGACTCGCCACCGCACATCGGGCTGCTGCTGTCGATCACGATCTCGCTGATCGGCACGACCGCGGTGTTCGCCGCGGCCCGGGAACACCGCTGGGGGCGGCTCGGCGTACTGGCGTCGCTCACCGTGCTGCTCACCTTCGGGCCGGTGCTGGCGCTCGGGTTGCAGCAGGTGCCGGACGACTACGCCGACGCCGTCTCGATCGGCTGCTCGATGATGGCCGTGCTGCTGGTGACGGTCGGCGCCGGGTTCCTGCGCCGCCCGGGCGGGGCGCTCGGCACCGCGGCACTGGTCGCGGCCGTGCAGGCGGTCTTCTGGTGGTTCTCGCCGTGGGCGGCGAAGGCGTACGCCGACCTCGTCGGCCTGCCGCTGCGGGACGCGATTTCCGGGGTGCCGGAAATGCCGTCGCTGACGCCGATGGCGTTGCTGCCGGTGGCCGCGCTGATGGAGGCGGGCTACCTGCTCGGCCGTCGCCGCGGCTGGCGCGCGGGCCGCGTTTCGGTGGTCGTCGGCGGGGTCGCCGGCCTGCTGATCGGGCTGAGCCTGCCGCTGCAGCGGGCCATGCTCTACACCGGCGCGCACGTGCCGCCGGTCTGGTACCTGACGACGACCGCCGTGCTCAGCGCGGCACTGGGGCTGCTCGGCGGGTTCGCCGGGTGGCGGTTCGGCGGGATGCTCTGCCTGCTGGCGCCCGCGAAGAAGGGGGAAACCGCTGATGCGTAAGGCACTTTTAGCACTGGCCGCCGCGGCCGGCCTGCTGTTCGCCACCGAGGCACCGGCGAACGCGTACGAGCCCGTCAACATCGTGCACACCGAGCACGTGCAGGCCGGCCCGTACGCGATGACCATCGGCTTCAGCACCTGGCCGCTGCGCGCCGAGCAGTCGCTGGACTTCACCTTCATCCCCGACGGCGGGATCGACGACAAGTCCGGCACGCTCACGATGGTCAACCCGGAGGGCGGCAAGAACCGGATCCAGCCGCTGGTCCGGCATCCGCGCAAGCGCGAGGTCTGGGGGCTCGACGTCCGCTCGATGCCGCGCCCGGGCGACTGGACGTTCCGGTTCGTGGTGAACGGGCCGGCCGGGTCCGGCACCGGCGAGCTGCGCGCGCTGCCGGTGCTCGAGCAGCCGGGGCCGCCGATGGGACTGAGCTGGGCGATCAGCACGCTCCCGCTGATCGGGCTCGTGGTGATCGTGGTGCTGGCGTGGCGCCGGACCCGCGGCCGGTTGCGGGGTGGGGAGCTCCCGGCAACCGGGTGAGATTTCGGTCACATACCGCAGTCACGGGTATCCACGCCGTGGCGAAGGCCCCCTTCTCTGCAAGAGGGAAGGGGGCCTTCGTGTTTTTCCTACACGGTCGGGTGATCATGATCACCCGGTCAAGGGATACGTCAGGCGGGCAGGTCGAACTGCCCCGCCTTCACGGCGACCAGGAACGCTTCCCACTCGGCGGCGTCGAACACGAAGACCGGGCTGGTCGAGAGCTTGGTGTCCCGGACGCCGATCAGGCCTTCCCGACCCAGGTTGACCTCGACACAGCTGCCACCGTTGGGCTCGCTGGCGAACGATTTCTCCCACGCGGCCTCTTCGAACAGGGACACGGCCGTGCTCGGATCGTAATCCGCGAACGACGGATAATCCGCCATGGGTCGTACCTCCGTGGATCGATGGGGGGCGCGGCCGCGACCTGGTCGAAGGTACCCGCTCCCGGCTACTCAGTGTCTCAATGGAGCAGAGTGCAGGGCCAAGCGGGTGATCAACTAGCTCCGGCCTCGACATGAAGATTATTCCAGGAGTAGGATTAATCGCATCGGCCGGGGGCGGCGCTGTCGGTGAACGACAACCCGCATGCGGCGGGCGGCAGGATCGCCGCGCCGGCCGCGCACAGCACACCATCCACCTTCGCAGTACCTCATGGGGGAGGACCAGCGTGATTACCGAGGACAGTGCGCCACCGGGCGTCGTCGTCGTGGGCAGGCTCGCCAGGGGAACCGCCGGTGAGGCCCGCCGGGTGGTCCACGTCTTCGACGTGGCGGCCACCGCGGCCACGAGTGAGCTGGTCCGTACCCAATGCGGGGAAGCGCTTTCCCGCACCGATGTCGAATGGCTGGCCCCCGGGGTCGGCATGCCTTGTGAACCCTGTCTCGGACTGACCACGGGCGAACCCGCCCGGTCACCGCGACGAGAGCTGGGGGTGTAGACGATGGCCGTCCGCTTGAACTCGCTCTTCCGTCGTGAGGAAGACCACCACGGTCGCCTCGGCATCGCGGATGAGCTGCGGAACCGGTTCGGTTTCAGCCTGATCCAGGCACCGCTGCGCAAGACCACGACCTGGGCCACGGACGTCGACGTCCCGGCCCGCCCCTCCGACGGTGTCCGCACGACGCGCCCGCTGGAGACCGCGATCGACCTGACCCCGCTGCTGCGCGGTCGCATCGGCTCGCGCGCCTGACTGAGCCCCACCACCACACCGAAGGAGCCCCGGTTCACGACGAACCGGGGCTCTTGCCGTTGTCGGGCTACGGTTTCCGCAGCAGGAGCGCGGCGCGACGGAAACGCTCGCCTTCACCGGGCACGCGGTAGACGCGCCCCATCTCGACGAGGCCCGCGTCCCGGGCCAGCCCGGCCAGTTCGTCCAGGGGCCACCGGTAGGCCGGGGTGACCGCGTGGTCGAACACCGTCAGCGGATCGCCGTCGGATTCGAAGCAGCCCAACAGAACGTGACCGCCCGCGGCCAACGTCCGGGTGAATTCGGCGAAGTACCCCGGCACCTCTTCCGGCGGGCTGTGGATCATCGAGTACCACGTCAGGATCCCGGCGAGCGAGGCGTCCGGGAGGTCCAGCGCCGCCATCGAACCGACCTCGAACCGCAGATCGGGCGCGGCCGCCCGGGCCAGCTCGATCATCGCCGGCGACAAGTCGACGCCGAAGACGTCCAAGCCGCGGTCCCGGAGGTGCGCCGTGAGGTGGCCGGGCCCGCAGCCGAGGTCGGCGACGAGCCCGGCGCCACGCACGTGCTCGACGAACGCGGCCAGGGCGGCGTTGTCCAACGGCGAAGCGTCCCAGACCTCGCGGGCGAACTCGGCGTACCGGACGGCCATCGCGTCGTAGGCGGCGGCCGTCACGCTCACGGCTTGCGGCCGAGGCCGCAGATGTGGCCGCTGAACGCCGGGTCGTTCGCGAGCTTCTTCGTCGCCCGGGACTCGATCTCCTCGGGGTGCCACTCCGGCAGGTAGACGATGCCCGGCTCGACGAGCTCCAAGCCGTCGAAGAACGACGTGAACTCCGCCTTGCTGCGCAAGTACAGCGGGGTGCTGGACTTGTTGTACTGCTCCACGACCGACGCCCGGCTGTCCGCGTCGGCCAGCGCGTCGAGGCCTTCGGTGGTCAGGTGCGAGGACAGGAAGTACGAGCCCGACGGCAGCAGCGACAGGTACTTCTGGATGGTCTCGGCCACCGGCTCGTCCTTGCCGAGGAAGTACAGGACGCCGACGATGATCAGCCCGATCGGCCGGTTCGGGTCGAGGACGCCGGTGTCGAGCGCGCGCTTCCAGATGTCGGCCGGGTCGCGCAGGTCGCCCTGCAGCACCGCGTGCCGGCTCGCGACGCCTTCCTGCTCCAGCAGGATCTGCGAGTGCGCTACGGCGACCGGCTCGTTGTCGACGTACACGCACCGCGCGTCGGGGTTCACCTCCGCCGCGACCTCGTGCACGTTGCCGACCGTCGGGACGCCCGAGCCGAGGTCGAGGAACTGGTCGATCCCGTTGCGCGCCAGGTAGCGCACGCCGCGGCCGAGGAAGTCCCGGCCGACGCGGGCGACCGTCTTGATCATCGGGAAGGTCTTGACCGCCTGCTCGCCGAACTGGCGGTCGATGGCCCAGTTGGCGTCGCCGCCGAGGAACCAGTCGTAGATGCGGGCCGCGTTCGGCCGCTCGAGGTCGACGCCTTCGGGGGCTTCGGGATCCTGCGTCGTCATGCTGTCCGTCCTCCAGGCTTGCGGCCGACACCGCCGACCACGCTCGCGAGGGGGACCGTGGCGGCGCCGGGGTCAGGGCGCCACTCTCCCACAGGCACGATTCCCGGCTCGACGACGTCGAAGGTACCGAAGAACGCGGCGATCTCGTCGAGCGATCGCGAAACCGCCGGCGAACTCGACCGCTCCGACAGCTTCACCAGCCGCCGGATCTGGTCCAGCTCCGCCCCGGTGACGCCGGATTCGGTCGCGTGGGACAGCACGTACGCCGAGCCCGGCGAGAGCAGCGTCCGGTAGTCGCGGATCGCCTCGCGCACGCCGCCGGGGTCGGGCAGGAAGTGCAGCACGGCCACGCTGAGCAGGCAGATCGGCTCGTCCGGGTCGAGCACGCCGGTGGCCAGCGCGGCTTCCCAGACCTCCTCGGCGTCGCGCAGGTCGGCGTGCAGGACGGCGTGGCGCCCGGGATCACCGGTCTCCTCCAGCAGGATCCGCCCGTGCGCGACGGCCACCGGTTCGTTGTCGACGTACACGCACCGGCTGTCGTCGACGTGGTCGTCGGCCACCTCGTGCACGTTGCCCGCGGTCGGGATGCCGGAGCCGAGGTCCAGGAACTGCGTGATGCCCTGGGAAAGGCAGTAGCGGACGGCGCGGCCGAGGAAGTCGCGGTTGCCCCGGGCGAGGGCGCGCGTCAGCGGGAACGCCTGCAGCGCCAGCTCGCCGTACTGCCGGTCGACCGCCCAGTTCGCGGTGCCGCCGAGCGCCCAGTCGTAGATCCTCGCCACGTTCGGCCGTTCCAGGTCGACGGCGCCGGGGAGGAAGTCGGGGTCCACGATGTCCCCTTCGGATGACGCAGCCGGTGGTGGGTTCGGGCGCAACAGCAGCACTCTACCGAAAGTTGTTCACCACGTGGACGTCTCGCGGGGCCGTTCGCCCTATTGGATCTGCTGCATCTGCGCGCGGTAACCCTCCGCGAGCTCCTTGAGGAACTGGCGGGTTTCCTGACGTTCCAACGCGGCTCCGCGCAGCCTGTCCCACGAGTCGACGAAGATGTTGAAGTCCTTGACGTCGTCGAGGTACAGCCCGCCCGCGGAGTGCTCGATGTAGACGAAGTCCCGGGTGCGGTCCGGGAAGCGCATGATCGTGAAGTCGTTGGGCACCGCGGCCAGCCGCGCGCCGAAGGGCAGCACGTGGACGTACACCCGCGGGTGCCGCTCGAGCGAGAGCAGGTGCTCGACCTGGTCCAGCATCACCGCGGGCGCGGACCCGCCGGGCGCCCGGCGAAGGGCGCCTTCGCTGATGATGAACCGGTAGTACGGCGGCTGCTGCTGTTCGAAGACGGCTTTGCGGTCGAGCCGGTTGCGCACCAGCGACGTCACGTCGGTGGCGCCGAACTCGGTGAACTGCTTGAGCATGTAGTGCTCGGACTGCAGCGGGCCGGGGATGCGCTCGCCGTGCCAGGTGAGGATCTCCGCGGCGGCGGGTTCCAGGTCCGTGAAGGTGCGGAACCAGTGCGGCACCACGGAGCGGTAGCCGGACCAGTGGCCGCGCTGCCCGGCGGCCGCGCGCGCCAGGTTCATCAGCGTGTCGGCCTCTTCGCCGTTGATCCCGAACGCGTTCAGCATCGATCGCACATCCCCGAGCTTGACCCCGACGGCACCGGACTCGATCTTGTTGACCTTGCCCTGGGTGCAGCCGAGAACCTCGGCAACCTGCTGCTGTGTCATCCGCGCCGCGGTGCGGGCGTGCCGGAGCTCGTTCCCGAGCTGCTTCCGGCGCGAGGTGACGGTGCTGGCCATCGCCCTGCTCTCCCGGACCACTATCAAGCGATGACGGCCCGTATCCGGAGCCGTCACCACACGCGAACTATCGAACCCACCCAGGTTAGTGCTTGCCCTGCGGATCTCGATGATGACATCGCGCAGCGTTCCAGGAAATGTCGCGGAACGCCAGCCACCTGGGTTGTCACTCGCCTGGACCAGTGAAATTCCGAATTATTCCGCCAACCGGCGGAGCCGGGTTTCGGGCAGACTGATGCGCGTGACCGATCGTTCTCCCGCCGCTGCCGCCGTCACCCGGCTGGCCGACCAGGTCCACGGGTACGTCCAGCCGGACGGCTCCTGGTACATCAACAACTGCGGGTTCGTCGCAGCCGGTGACCACACCGTGCTGATCGACACCTGCTCGACCGAACGCCGCACGCGCGCGCTGCTCGCCGCCGTCGAAGGCGCCACCGGCCGCCCGGTGACGACGCTGGTGAACACCCACCACCACGGCGACCACACCAACGGCAACTACCTGGTCGAGGGCGCCACGGTCATCGGGCACCGCAAGACCCGCGAGCTGATGGTCGCCGAGGGCATCCAGACGTTCGACGGCATCTTCACCGGCAACGACTGGGGCGAACTGCGGTCACGGCCGCCCGAGGTCGTGTTCGACGACCGGCTGACCGTGCACGCCGGCGACGTCACCATCGAGCTGATCCACCCCGGCCACGCCGCCCACACGACCAACGACGTGCTCGTCTGGCTGCCCGAGCAGCGAGTCCTCTACGCCGGTGACCTGGTGTTCAACGGCGGCAGCCCGTTCGCGCTGATGGGCTCGGTGGCCGGCTGGCGGGCCGCGCTGGACGTCATCCGCGAGCTGGAGCCCGAAGTGATCCTGCCCGGCCACGGCCCGGCGTGCGGCCCGGACGTCGTGGACACAGTGGACGACTACCTGGCCTTCGTCCAGCGGACGGCCGAACGCGGGAAGGCCGCCGGACTGGGGCCGCTGGAGCTGGCCAAGGACACCGACCTCGGCGAGTTCGCCGGGCTCAGCGAGCAGGAGCGGCTGCCGGGCAACCTGCACCGGGCGTACGCCGAGCTGGACGGCGCCGAGTGGGGCGCGCAGATCGACCTGGCCGCGGCCGTGATGGACATGGTCGCGTTCAACGGCGAGCCGATCCGCTGTTTTTCCTGAACTGAGTGAGCCGCGTCTTCGTGCCCTTCCTTGAGCGCACGTTCGGACTAGGGTCTGAATCGAGAGAGTCTTCGGAAGGATGCGGATGAGCAAGAAGGCGAGCATCGGGGTCACCGGCCTGGCGGTCATGGGCCGCAACCTGGCCCGGAACCTGGCGCGGCACGGGCACACGGTGGCCCTGCACAACCGGTCCGAGGAGCGGACCCGCAACCTGGTGGACCAGTTCGGCGACGAGGGCGACTTCATCCCGGCGTACTCCGCGCAGGAGTTCGTCGACGCGCTGGAGCGGCCCCGGCAGGTCGTGATCATGGTCAAGGCCGGCGGCCCGACGGACGCCGTCATCGACGAGTTCGCGCCGCTGCTGGAAGACGGCGACGTGATCATCGACGCCGGCAACGCGCACTTCGCCGACACCCGGCGTCGCGAGAAGGCCCTGCGCGAGCGCGGGTTGCACTTCGTCGGCAGCGGCGTCTCCGGCGGCGAGGAAGGCGCGCTCCACGGGCCGAGCATCATGCCCGGCGGCTCGAAGGAGTCCTACGAGTCCCTCGGCCCGCTGTTCGAGGACATCTCGGCGAAGGTCGACGGCGAGCCGTGCTGCACGCACATCGGCGCCGACGGCGCCGGCCACTTCGTCAAGATGGTGCACAACGGCATCGAGTACGCCGACATGCAGCTGATCGCGGAGTCGTTCGACCTGCTGCGCGGCGCGGGCGGCTACTCCCCCGCGGAGATCGCCGACGTGTTCCGCACCTGGAACACCGGCCGGCTCGACTCCTACCTGATCGAGATCACCGCCCAGGTGCTCGCGCACGTCGACCAGGCGTCCGGCAAGCCGTTCGTCGACGTCGTCGCGGACGCCGCCGAGCAGAAGGGCACCGGCCGCTGGACCGTGCAGATCGGCCTTGACCTGGGCGTCCCGATCTCGGGCATCGCCGAAGCCGTCTTCGCGCGTTCGCTGTCCGGCTCGACGTCGCTGCGTTCGGCCGCTCGCGGTCTGGGCGGCCCGGCGCGGTCGCCGCTGACCGGCTCGTCGCTGGAGCGCTTCGCCGACGACGTCGAGCAGGCGCTGTACGCGTCGAAGGTCGTCGCGTACGCGCAGGGCTTCAACCAGATCCAGGCCGGCGCGACCGAGTACGGCTGGGACATCGACCTCGGCAAGGTCGCCTCGATCTGGCGCGGTGGCTGCATCATCCGCGCGAAGTTCCTCAACGACATCACCGCGGCCTACGCCGAAGAGCCGGGCCTGCCGACCCTGCTCACCTCCGGCGGCTTCCGCAAGGCCGTCGAGGACGCGCAGGACTCGTGGCGCTCGGTGATCTCGACGGCGGTGCGGCTGGGCATCCCGACGCCGGGCTTCTCGACGGCGCTGGCGTACTACGACGGCCTGCGCGCCGACCGCCTCCCGGCGGCCCTGGTGCAGGGCCAGCGCGACTTCTTCGGGGCGCACACGTACCGCCGCGTCGACCGCGAGGGCTCGTTCCACACCGCGTGGGCCGAAGACGGCCGCCCGGAGTCCGACGCCTGAGTTCAAGTCCGTGAAGGCCTCCTTACCGGCCATAAGAGCCGGTAAGGAGGCCTTCACGGCTTTCCGGGGTGCCTGAGCGGGAAGACCCCCTGGTCCATCCCGATCAGAGCAGCGTCACTGGCCTCGCGCGGCGAGGATCTCCGTCAGGACCGCGACGATCTTCTCCTCGGCCTTGTCCTTCTTGATCCCGAGGCCGTCGAGCACCTGGAAGCCGACGCCTTCGCCCTGCTCCAGCAGCGCCAGCAGGATGTGCTCGGTGCCGATGTAGTTGTGCCCGAGCCGCAAGCCTTCGCGCAGGGTCAGCTCCAGGGCCTTCTTCCCCCCGGCGCTGAACGGCATCGGGCTGGGCACCTCGCCGGCCGGCTCGGGCAGCTGGGCCTCGGCGGTCTCCTGGACGGTCTCCAGGGTGACGCCCTGGGCGAGGATCGCGCCCGCCGCGAGGGCCGCGGGCTCGGTGAGCAGGCCCAGCACGAGGTGCACGGTGTCGATCGCCGGGCTGCGGTGGTCGATGGCCGCCTTCTGGGCCGCGACGATCACGTGCCGCGCGCGGTCGGTGTAGCGGCCGTAGACGCGCTCGATCGCGCCGGAGGCGTCACCGCCCGGGTCCACCTTCGGCACGAACCGCTTCTGCGCGGCCTGTTTGGTGACGCCCATGCTCTTGCCGATCTCGGTCCAGGAGGCGCCGGAGCGGCGGGCCTGGTCGACGAAGTGGCCGATGAGGTGGTCGGCGACGTCGCCGAGGTGCTCGCCCATGTAGACGGCGTCGGAGAGCTGGGCGAGGGCGTCCTGGTCGTTGTTGCTCTTGATGGCGGTGATGAGGTCGTCGAGTTTGACGGAGTAGTCAGGCAGGTTCATGCCGTCAACTGTAGGTTGACGCACTCGGTGCGTCAACCGCGAGTTGACGATCTCAGGCGACGCGCGCCTTCAGGTGCGCCTTCAGGTCGAACCCGCTCGCTTCCAGGTCCGCGTACGCCGGGTGCGGGTCGGCGGTGAACAGCCGTCGCGCGGCGATGTGGTCGGCCGGGCGGTTCACCGACTCGACCGCGATGAGGACGTCCTCGCGGAAGGACAGCACGGAGAACTTGCCCGCTTCGCGATCACCCGCCACCACCGTCCGGTCGGCGCGGTCGAGGATCCCGGCGATCTGCAGCTTCGCGCCCGACTGGTCGGTCCAGAACCACGGCAGGCTCGCGTACGGCTCTTCGGTGCCGGTCAGCGCCGCGGCCACGCACCGGGCCTGGTCGACGGCGTTCTGCACCGACTCCAGCCGGGTCGCCGCGCCCGCCTGCACACACGGGAAGTTCGCGCAGTCGCCGATCGCGAAGATCCGCGGGTCGGACGTGCGCAGGTGCGCGTCGACGACCACGCCGTTCGCGATGTCCAGCCCGGCGGCCTCGGCGAGCGTCGTCTCCGGCACGACGCCGACGGCGACCACGACGAGATCGGCGGGCAGGCGCGTGCCGTCGGACAGCTCGACCTCGCGGACGCGCTCGTCGCCGTGCAGCGCGGAAACCCCTTGGCCCAGCAGGACAGTGTGCCCGGCCTCGCGGTGCAGCGAAGCGAAGTAGGCGGAGATCTCGGGCGACGCGACGCGGTTGAGCAGCCGGTCCTGCGCCTCGACGATCGTCACCGGCCGGCCGGCGTGGGAGGCGAACTCGAGCCCGATGAAGCCGCCACCGACCACGACGACGTCCCGCGCGCCGGAAAGCGACGCGCGGAGCCGGTCGGCGTCGTCGCGGGTGCGCAGGGCCAGCACGCCCGGGAGGTCCGCGCCGGGCACCGGCAACGCCCGGTTGCGCGCGCCGGTGGCCAGGACGACCTGGTCGTAGGCGAGCTTGGTGCCGTCTTCGAGGGTCGCGTCCTGCTTGGCACGATCGAGGGACGCGACGCGCGCGTCGACGAGTTCGATGCCCTTCTCGGCGAAGAAGTCCAAGCCGCGCAGGTGCAGCTGGTCGAGCCCGGCGGTCCCGGCCAGGTAGGCCTTCGACAACGGCGGCCGCTGGTACGGCACGCCGGGTTCGTCCCCGACCAGCACGACCCGGCCGCCGAAGCCCCGGTCGCGCAGCGACGCCGCGGCCTGGAACCCGCTCTGCCCGGCGCCGACGACGAGAACCGTGCTCACTCCCTGCTCACCCATGGTTTCATCTGAGCACAACCCGCTCGGCTCGTCGAGGAGTCGATCAGTGGGGTTCGCCGCTCGTCCGCAACGCCCGCGGCGCGCCCAGCACGCGCGAGATCCCCCGCGCCGCCGCTCGCACGGCCGGAACCAGCGTCCGCGGGTCGGTGCCCTCGGCCGGGACCACCACCGAAATCGCCGCCGCGACTTCGTCGTCCGAGCCGTAGACCGGGGCCGCCACCGAGAGGGCGATCAGCTCGATCTGGCCGTCGCTGATGGCGTACCCGTTGCGCCGGACGTCGGCCAGGACCCGCCGCAGTTCGCCTTCCGAGCTGATCGTCTTGGGCGTGAACACCTTCAGCGGGCTCTCGACGACCTCCGCTTGGACGTCGGCCGGCGCGTGCGCGAGCAGGACCTGGCCGACACCGGTCGCATGGGCCGGCAACCGGCCACCGACCCGCGTCAGGACGTTCACCGCACCGCGGCCGGAGATGCGCTCGACGTAGACGACCTCGGGTCCGTCGAGCACCGCGAGCTGCACGTTCTGGTGCGTGGCCTCGTAAAGGTCCTCCAGGAACGGCATCGCGCTCTCCCGGAGTTCCGCGCCGTGCGGCGCGAGAGAGGCGACCTCCCACAGCCACAGCCCGACGCGGTACGCGCCGGCGTCGTCGCGGACGAGCGCACCGCGCCGGGTCAGCTCGCCGGCGATCCGGTGGGTGGTGGACAGGGGCAGCCCGACGCGGCGGCTCAGCTCGGACAGCGTGAGTTGCGGCCGCTCAGCCGAGAACGCGCCCAGCAGGTCGAGGACGCGGTCGACCACGGACGGCGGCCGCTGCGCGCTGTGTCGCATGGGATCAGTCTTCGCACCGGCGGGAAGAGCCGCAACCCGCGAGCACCGGTCGTCGACGGGGCCGCCCCGGACTCGCCCGGGGCGGCGCCGCACGTCAGAGCTCGTCGTCCGGGAGCAGCGGCCGCATGAACGACCGCCGGTAGCGCACCACGCAACCGCTGTCCTCGCGGATCTTGTCGGCCTCGATGAAGTCCGGGTCGACGCCGAACAAGGTCCGGTACTGCTCGTACGCGGCGAAGCTCTCGAAGCTGAACAACGCGCGCGCTTCGTCGCTCGCCCCTTCGGAGGGCAGGAAGTAGCCGTGGTGGACGCCTCCTTCGCGCTGCACCAACCGCATCCACGCGGCGGCGAAGCGTTCGAAATCGGCGATCTTCGCGGGGTCGATGACGTAGTCGACGACGCAGGTGATCATCAGTGGCCGCCCCAGACGCGGTCGGCCGTCTTCACGATCAGTTCCAGCTTCCGCAGCTGGTCGTCCACGGTGAGGTCGTTGCCCTCCTCGGTCGAGGAGAACCCGCACTGCCCCGACAGGCAAAGGCGGTCGACGTCGACGTACTGCGACGCCTCCTCGATCCGCCGCACCAGGACGTCCGGGTCCTCCAGTTCCGGCCGCTTGGTGGTGACCAGCCCGAGCACGACCTTCTTGTCCTTCGGCACGAACCGCAGCGGCTCGAAGCCGCCGGAGCGTTCGTCGTCGTACTCCAGGAAGAACCCGTCGACGGCCAGGTCGCCGAACACGGCCTCCGCGACGAACTCGTAACTCCCGGAAGCGGCCCACGACGACCGGAAGTTCCCACGGCACAAGTGCGTCGTCACGGTCAGGTCGTCCGGACGGCCGGCCAGCGCCGCGTTGATCGTCGCGATGTTGCGCAGGTGCTGGGTGTCCGGATCGCCGCCCATCCGCTTGACGAGCTCGCGCTGCGCCGGGTCGTTCAGGTACGCGAGGCTCGTGTCGTCGAGCTGCAGGTAGCGGCAGCCGAGACCGTGCACCGCGGCGACCTGCGCGGAATACGCCGCGCTGAGGTCGGTGAAGAACTCTTCCAGGTCCGGGTAGACGGTCTCGCTGACGGCCGCCCGGCCACCGCGGTAGTAGACCATGCTCGGCGACGGGATGGTCAGCTTCGGCGTCACACCGGGGTCCACATGGGACTGGAGGAACCGGAAGTGGTCGGCGAAAATCGGCTCCTCGAGCCGCACCTTGCCGTCGACCTGCAAGCCGGGCGGGCTGAACTCGAGATCGCCCGCCAGGTTGTGGAACTTGACGTGCAGCCGTTCGTCGCTCTTGGAGATGCCGCCGAGTGCGTAGATGAAGTCCATGTGCCACGAGGCGCGCCGGAACTCGCCGTCGGTGGCCGAGCTCAGCCCGGCCGCCCGCTGCATCTTGATCACGTCACGGATCGCGTCGTCCTCGACCGCGCGGAGCTGCTCCGCACCGATCTCACCGCTTTCGTGCCGCCGTCGCGCGTCGCGCAGCACCGGGGGCCGCAGGAGGCTCCCGACGTGATCGGCGCGAAACGGCGGGCCCACCTGGGAAATACCGCCCGATGTCATGCACCGATGGTCACACATCGCGGCCCGATCCGCCGCACCCCCGGAAACACGATCATGACGGCGGCGTCTTGCTACCGTCATCCGCACCGCGTTGGCTGGCACGGCAAAGGGGGCTGTTCATGACGAAACCCGAGGTCCACCCGGTAGACCAGGGCCTGCCCGCCGGCCGGCTGGCGCTGCTCGGCCTGCAGCACATGTCGATCATGTACGCCGGCGCCGTCGCGGTGCCGCTGATCGTCGGCAGCGCGCTCAAGCTCGACCCGGCGACGATCGGCCTGCTGGTGAACGCCGATCTGCTGGTCGCGGGCATCGCCACGCTGATCCAGTCGATCGGCATCGGCAAGCTGCTGGGCATCCGGCTGCCGGTGGTGGCGGGCGCGACGTTCAGCGTCGTCAACCCGATGATCCTCATCGCGTCGCAGTACGGCCTGCCCGCGGTCTACGGCGCGATGCTGGCGTCCGGCGTCTTCGGGCTGCTCATCGCGAAGCCGTTCGCGAAGCTGATCCGCTTCTTCCCGCCGCTGGTCACCGGGACGCTGCTGCTCGTCATCGGCGTCTCGCTGCTCGGCCCGGGCGCCGGGCTGATCGCGGGCAACGACCCGACCGCGCCGGACTACGCGGCCCTGTCGCACATCCTGCTCGCGTTCGGCGTGCTCGCGCTGCTCGTGCTGTTCACGCGGGTGCTGCGCGGGTTCGCCAACCAGATAGGCCCGCTGCTGGCCCTGGCGATCGGGCTGGTCGTCGCGATCCCGCTGGGGCTGGTGCACTGGGACGGCCTGAGCGCGGCCGGCTGGTTCGGCCTCACGGCGCCGTTCCACTTCGGCGCGCCGACGTTCCCGGTCGCCGCGATCCTGTCGATGTGCGTGGTCATGCTGGTGACGTTCACCGAGTCGACCGCCGACATGATCGCCGTCGGCGAGATCACCGGGCGCCCGCCGACGGACTCCGACCTCGCGCGAGGCCTGGCCACCGACGGCTTCTCGGCCGTGCTCGGCGGCGTGATGAACTCCTTCCCCGACACGGCTTTCGCGCAGAACGTCGGCTTGGTGCGGATGACCGGCGTGCGCAGCCGCTGGGTGGTCGCGGTGACCGGCGGGATCCTGGTGCTGATGGGCCTGGTCCCGAAGATCGGCGCGTTCATCGCGGCGATCCCCCAACCGGTGGTCGGCGGCGTCGCGGTGGTGATGTTCGCGATGGTCGCCGCGGTCGGCGCGCAGAACCTCCGCACGGTGGAGTTCTCCGGCAACCACAACACTTTTGTCGTGGCGGTGGCGTTGGGCGTCGGCCTGCTGCCGGCGTTCGCGCCGAAGATCTTCCAGCACTTCCCGGCCTGGCTGCAGACGATCGGCGGCAGCTCGATCACGGTGACAGCGGTACTGGCCTTCGCACTGAACCTGCTGTTCAACCACCTGGGCCGTGGCGAGGAACCGGATCTGCTCAAAGAGTCCTGAGCAGCCGTTCGACGAGTTGCGCCCCGACGCCCGGCTCGACCGGGAGTCGGAACAACACGCGCAGGTAGAGCGGCGCCAGGACGTGGTCGAGCACCTCCTGGACCTCCGGCACCGCCTCGCCGCGCGACGCGGCCGCGTCGAGCGTCCGCTGCAGGTCGTCGCCGCGGGCCCGGAGGTACTCCACCGGTTCGCGCTCCGGGGCCATCGTCGCGACGAGCGCGCGCAGCAGGATCTGGCCGTGGCGGTCGCGCATCGCGCTTTCGACGCCGTCCGCCCAGCCGGTCAGGTCGCCGCGCAGGGAGCCGGTGACCGGGATCGGGGACGTCGAGCGCAGGCGCGTCACGGCGGCGTCGAGCAGCAAGTTGTCGCGGCTGCCCCAGCGGCGGTAGATGCTCGTCGGGTTGACGCCGGCGCGCTCGGCGATCTTCGGGATCGCCGCGTCGATTTCGCCCGCGCCGAGCAGCTCGATGACGGCGTCGTGCACCGCGTCGCGGACGCGGGCGCTGCGGCCGCCGGGTCGGGTCATGCGGCCATCCTAAAGCAAACACGCTTGCCTTAACGAGCCGCGCCTGCGTACCCTTAAGGCAAATCAGATTGCCTTAAGGAGCTGGGACCCATGGCCCGCAAGATGACCCGCGAACAGCGCGAAGCCTTCCTCGCCGAACCACGCGTCGGCGTCCTGAGCGTCGCCGCCGAGCCCGGACGCGCGCCGCTGACCACGCCGATCTGGTACCGCTACGAGCCGGGCGGGGACGTCATGGTGATGACGTCACCCGGGCTGCGCAAGACCCGGCTGATCGAGGAAGCCGGCCGGTTCGCGCTGTGCGTGCAGGAGCAGGACGGCGTCTACAAGTACGTCTCGGTCGAGGGTCCGGTCGTCAAGACGTGGCCGATGACCAAGGAGGAACGCCACGAGGTCGCCGCCCGCTACCTGCCGCCGGGTGTCAGCGAGGCCTACACGGACGCGACCGACGCCACCCACGGGCACAACATCGCCATCACGATGCGCCCGGAACGCTGGAACACGTCCGACTTCAGCGACCTCAACCAGCAGCTCGCCTGATCACCAGCAGATGATCAGGATGCACGTGATCTGGTGCGGCGCCGAGCTCGCCGGGGGCGGCGGCGACTGAACACCCGCCGGGGTCGTCGTGGTCGAGGTGACCGTGACCCCCGGGCCGCCGCCGGTCGGCGTCGTGGTGGTCGTGCTCGAGGATTCGGTGCTGCTCGGCGTATCCGACGTCGTCCCCGGCACCTCGGTGACGGTGCCCGCGTGCGTGCCGGGGACGACGTCGCCGCCGGTGCCCCCGCCGACTCCGCCGTCGTTCGGCGAGTCCGTCGCCTGGCCCGCGCCGCCGAGGCCGGTGGTGCGCTGCGGCATCGGGACGACCTTGATCTGGTCGACCGGGGCGGCGTCCTGGTGCACCTGACCACTGCTGAACGCGACCAGCACCGCGGCGGCCCCGCAGCCGATGACGACGGCGAGCATCACCGCGACCACCCGCCACCGCGATTGCACCGGCCGGTCGCCCCAACCCTCGCGCACGAGCAGCTCGGCAACCGATACCTCGTCGTTCACGGCGGTATTTTTACCGCACAAAGCACCCGAACGGGTGAGGTACCGGCAAAAATTCGTTACGTGCTGTGCAATCTGACGGTCAGTGACTATCCACAGGGGTTTCACAGCTGCGGTTGGGGAGAATCCCAGCATGCCCGGCGAAGCTGAATCCATGCTGCTGAAAGCCGAACCGCGGGTCCTCGACCTCGCGGGTCCGGCACGGCGGAAGTGGCGGCAGCTCGTCCGGTTCATCCCGAACCCGCGGACGACGCCGTTCACCTTCGGCTATCTCGTCCTCCTGCTCGGCACGACCCTGTTGCTCCGGTTCGCCGACTCGGCGCTGACCGACCGGCTCCTGCGGCTGTCCAGCACCGACGCGCACAACCTGTGGCGGCGGCCGCTGACCTCGCTGCTGACCAGCGCGCTCTGGCTGGCCGACGAAGGCTGGCTCGTCTACGTCCTCATCTTCGCGATCGCCGTCGCGCCCCTGGAACGGCGGTTCGGCATCCGCCGCGCGGCCACCGTGTTCTTCTCCGGCCACGTGCTCGCCACGCTCGTCACCGAACTGCCGGTGATGGGGCTGATCAGCGCGCACGTCCTGCCGAGCTCGGCCGGGCACTGGCTCGACATCGGCGTCAGCTACGGCTTCTTCACCACCGCCGGCGCCCTGGTCTTCCTGCTTCGCGGCCGCACGCGGCTCCTCGCGCTGGCCGCGATGGAGGCGTTCGTCGCGGTGATCTACCTCAGCGACGACCCGACGACCCTCGACTCGGTCGTCACGCTGCTCGGCCACGCCGTCGCCGCGCACTTCGGGCTGCTGTTCTGGGGCCCGCGGCTGCGTCGCGCATCCGCAGGCCGAGCCCGGATTCCGGCGGGTATGCAGGGGCCGGAGTCGGTGGTGTAATCGACGGGCCACAGCCGCGGAGCATGGGGGACGGACGCTCATGGAGGCAGACTCCCTCGCCGGGCTGGTCGAGCTGAGCCCGGACGCGATCTGCGTCCACGAGAACGGTGTCGTCACCTACGCCAACCGCGCCGCCCTGGACGCCTTCGCCGCCTGCTCCGCCGACGAGGTCGTCGGCCGCCGGTTCACGGACTTCGTCGACGAGGACTCCCGGCCCGCGCTGCTGGAGAAACTCGCGCTGCTGGCCGAACCGGGCGCCGCGACCGAGCCCGTCGAAGCACTGATGTCCCGGCTGGACGGCAGCAAGTTCGCCGTCGAGGCGCAGACCGTGCGCACGGCCACGAACGCCTACCAGGTCGTCATGCGTGACATCACCGCGAAGAAGGCGGCCGCCGACGCCCTCCGCTACCAGGCCGCCCTCGTGTCGCACGTCAGCGACGCCTTGATCGCGACCACCGGCGAAGGTGTCGTGACCAGCTGGAACCCGGCCGCCGAGACGGTCTACGGGTGGACCGCGGCCGAAGCCGTCGGCCGCCGGGCGAGTGAGCTGATCGGCGCGCCGCTGGAGCTGCGCCGCGGTGGCGTCGCCGAGGCCGTGCACCGGCGACGCGACGGCGCGCCGCTCACCGTCCGGGTTTCGGCAGCTGAGATGAACGACGGCTGGGTGCTCGTCTGCGCGGACGAAACCGCGCGGCGGCGGGCCGAACAGAACTACCGCACGGTCGTAGCGTCACTCGACGAAGGCGTGCTGGTGATGGGCCCGGCCGGGCTCATCGAGGCGGCGAACCCGGCGGCGTGCCGGATCCTCGGCGTCGCCGAAACCGACCTCATCGGCGTCCCGTGCCACACGCTCGTGCTGTTCACCGAGTCCGGGCAGTGGATCCCGCCGGACGAGATGCCGTCGGTGGAGACGCGGCGGACCGGGGTCACGCACAACGGCCTGGTCGTGCGCCTGCGCCGGCCGGACGGCCGCGACGTCTGGGTGTCGCTGACCTCGCGGCTGCTCAACCCGGACGATCCGACGGCGGCCACGGTCGTCACGTCGTTCACCGACATCAGCGAAACCCGCGCGATCAGCGCGCGGCTCGCGCACGACGCCACCCACGACCCGCTGACCCGGCTGGCGAACCGGACGCTGGTGCTCGACCGCCTCGACGTCCGGGGCCGCCGCGGCCCGGCGACCGTGCTGTTCCTCGACCTGGACAAGTTCAAGGTCATCAACGACTCCCTCGGGCACTCGGTCGGTGACCAGGTGCTGCGGATCGTCGGCGAGCGGCTGCGACGCGGCTCGGGCCGCGCCGACCTCGTCGGCCGGCTCGGCGGCGACGAGTTCGTGGTCGTCACCGACGAAGTCACCGAGCCCGGCGAGGTCCGTGCCCTGGCCGAGCACCTGCGGGCCGCGATGGCCGAGCCGATCGGCGTGCTCGGGCGGCAGCTGCACCTCGACGCCAGCATCGGCGTCGTGCTCGTCGAGGCCGCCGACCAGCGCAGCGCCGAGGACCTGCTGCGTGACGCGGATGTCGCGATGTACCAAGCGAAAACGCTCGGCCGGGGCCGCCACCACGTCTTCGACGTCGGCCTGCGCGAGCGGATGCAGCGGCGGCTGCAGCTGGAACAGGACCTGCGCGACGCCGTGCAGGAGGGCCAGCTCTGGCCCGCCTACCAGCCGGTGGTCGATCTGAAGACCGGCGAAATGGTGGCGGTCGAGGCGTTGCTGCGCTGGACGCACCCCCGGCTCGGCCCGATCTCCCCGGCGGAGTTCATCCCGCTGGCCGAGGAGAGCGACCTGATCAACGTGATCGGCAAGGAGATGCTCCGCACCACCACCCGCGAACTCGCCTCGCGCCGCGCGAACCAGGGGCTCGACCTGACGCTGAAGGTCAACATCTCCACGCGTCAGCTCGACGACCCGCACCTGGTGCCCGCGGTCCGGGACGCGCTCGCGAGCACCGGGCTGCCGGCGGACGCGCTCTGCCTGGAGGTCACCGAAAGCGCGTTGATGCGAGACCAGGAAGCCGCCGGAGAAGTGTTGGCAGCGCTGCGATCCCTGGGAGTGCTGCTCGCGATCGACGACTTCGGCACTGGATATTCGTCACTCGCGCAGCTGCGCCGGCTGACGCTGGACACGCTCAAGATCGACCGCTCGTTCATCACCGGGATCGCCGAATCACGCGACGCCGAGGCGATCGTCACGAGCATCATCGCGATGGCCCACGCGGTCGACCTGACGGTCATCGCCGAGGGCGTCGAGACCGCGGAGCAGCTGGAACTGCTCCGCAGGCTCGACTGTGACCAGGCACAGGGGTTCCACCTCGGCCGGCCGATCCCGGCGGACGAACTGTTCGGGAGCCGGTAGCCGCTCGAGGTCAACCCTCGTGGATCACCTTGCGCACCTCGACGGCGGTGTACCGCGCGTCCGGGATCTTCCCGGCCAGCTCGACGGCCCGCTCCTCGCTCTCGACGTCGACGACGTAGTAACCGCAGAGGAAGGCCTCGGACGCGACGAAGGTGCCGTTCTCGACACGCGGCACGCCGTCCTCGACCCGGACGGTCCGGGTGCCGGCGGGATCGATGAGCGCCTTGGTCTCGACCATCTCGCCGGATCCGGTGACGAGCTTGATGAATTCGCCGTGGCCTTCGTAGACGCCGTTCTTCTGGTCGTCGGTCAGGGTGGCCCAGAGCGTCGGGTTCATGTGCAGCGTGAGCAGGTAGCGCATGGCGGTTCCCCTTGGCAGGTGGCGGCCCGTTCTCGGGCTGCCTTCGCCGGTGGGTCGACGCCGTTCCCGGGGTCCGGACACGCCTGCTTGCCGTTCACTCGTTCGGCCTAACGGGTAGCTCGACGCGGCCGTGGATCCGGATGCTCTCCCGCCACCGGACGCCTCCGCTTGGTACGAGGCCCACTACACGAACCCCGCGACCATCGATCCGACGGTCTACGATCCCGCCGCCGGAAACCGCCGACACCGGACTCGCGTCGTTCGGGCTCCGAGGCGTCGCGACCGGCGAGCTGACCCGGGCGGCCGAGGGGCGCCGGCTGATGGTCGAGAACGCCGGCCCGGCCCCTACCGGATCCAGCCGGGCACGGTGGTCGTGCTCACCGAGGGCCCCAAGCCGGTCGGGTACTTCCACGTCGAGGAAACCGGGCAACGAAAAAACCGCCCCGACTGAGTCGAGACGGTTTTCGTGAGCGGTGGCCAGGGCCGGGGTCGAACCGGCGACCTTCCGCTTTTCAGGCGGACGCTCGTACCAACTGAGCTACCTGGCCGGGAACGCCGGCCTGGAGCCGAACGATCTTGCGACCCTGACGGGACTCGAACCCGCGACCTTCGCCGTGACAGGGCGACGCGCTAACCAACTGCGCCACAGGGCCTTGCGTACTGCTTTCGTGCTTGTCCTACTGTACTGCGTACTCCCAACGGGATTCGAACCCGCGTTGCCGCCTTGAAAGGGCGGAGTCCTAGGCCGCTGGACGATGGGAGCCCGATCAGTTTCGGCTAACCGACCGACCGCGCTCTCAGGTTGTCCCCCGGGAGCGATTACAAGCATAGGGCACGCCACCACCCCGTTGCACCGGGGGTTCCTTAACCCTTCGGCAAAGCCGGGACCTGCGCAAACTCGGCCAGCTCGGCCACGCGACGGCCGAGCTCGGCGCGTTCGGCCTCCGTCAGCGCCGACTCCAGCAGCTCGCCGACACGCTCGTCGGTCAGCGCCTCCGCTCGGTGCCGGCGATCTCGGAGGTCCGGCTTGCGCGCCGCCGACGTGATCAGCTCGTCGACCGCCTCCGACGGCCACGCCGTGCGCAGCAGGCGCTCGCGGCCGCCCTCGGGGTCGGCCACCACGGCTTCCGGCACCGACAGGCCCGACGCCCGCAGCGCCGCGAAGTGCAGGCCGCCGCGCAGCTCGCGGAAGACCATCAGCGCGAAACCGAGCCGTTCCGCGTCGCCTTCCGGGCGCGCGGCGTTCTTCCAGCCCGCGAAGAGCGCGAGGCCGCTCGCGTCCGCCGCGTCGACCACGCGGAACAGCAGGTCCGCCAAGCGGCCCGGCTCCGGTGCGGCCGAAAGGTTGACGCGGGACCAGCGCGCCGATGACTCCGCGTAGGCACGCACCGCGGCGGGCGCGTCCAGGGCCGCCGTCGACGGCGGCAGCACGACCTCGAACAGCCAGTGCGGGAAGATGCCGAACAGCTCCGCGGCCACCTTCGGCGGGACGTCGCCGAGCACCGCCGACCGGCCTCGCACATACAGCGAACGCGGCGGCAGGCCCACTTCGGCTTCGACCTCCGCCAGCTCCGGCGACGTCATGAACTTGCCGCCCAGCACCTGCACCACCGGGCGGATCCGGTTCGCCAGCCCGGCCGCTTCTTCGATCGCCAGCATCTCCGGCCCCTTTCGACGCGGCAAACGTAACACTGTTACGAAACCCGCGTCAAGAAACCTCCGACCACTCGGGAATCACTGCCACAAAAGAACGGCGACCTGCACGAACATCACCGGAAAGGCCCGGCGGCGACCACCCGGGCCGCCGGACCCGCCGACCACCTCACCGCTGGACCGGCGCCTGCCCGTCCTCGTCCAGATTCAAGCCCAGCATCTCCAGCAGCTGGACGCAGTCGCCGACCCCCAGCGCACCGTTCGCCACCGCCAGCCGGGCCCGCCGGACCTGATCGTCCGACACCCGCTGCGTATCGGCGGCACCACTGCGCTGCGCCGGCAAACCCCCAGCGAGCACAGCACCACCCCCATCGGCACCTTCGTACCGAAGGAGGAACTCTCGCACTTCGACAGACCCGCTCATAGCCCCTCCACACGGCTCACAACAACTTGGCCGCGAGGCTAACCAGCACCGGGCGCCACACACAGCCCCCCGGAGAGTGAACCTGGCGCCACGCTGCGCTCAACGCAGCGCAATCAGCACTCCCGAAGAACAACACCACCCGAACGAACGTCACCCCAGCGCAAAGTGACACCGCACGCGGAAATTTCCCGCTCGCCACTCGCCCAACCACGCAAGTCGTGCAACAATCGAGGTGCTGACACACCCCCGGTCAGCGCCTGTGGAGATCCCCTCCGACCCCCGCGTTCCTCCCCCTGGCGCGGGGGTCCTCCATTTCTCGGGGCGGGCTTCGGGCTTCGCCCTTCGCGCCCCGATCATTCCGGCGTATCTCCCGGGGGCCGAGCCCCCGGACCCCCACGGTGCCTTCGCCGGGCTTCCAGCGTGGTTTCGGCTTTGGGCGCTTCGCGCCCTTGCCTTTCTTTTGAGTGGTCCCTTTGTGTGATCGACTCGTACTGTTAGTGACTGGTTGCGGTGTGTTCCATTTACGTTGAGCTATTCGGGTGGGGGTTGGGCTGATTGGGTAAATAAAGGGGCGTGTCGTGGCTCACAGTGGTTTGTGTGGTGAGACCCAACCGTTATCGTGTGGTTCGTGCCCCTTCCCTCACTCGGCCGCTTAGGCAGCCGCACGAACCTCAAGGCAGTGTCCTCCGGGCGTCACCGCGGTGCCGCCAAGACCGCCGACGACGGTGTTGTCGAGGACAAGGAACTCACGAGCTACCTGGCCGCCCTGGCGCCTGATGCGGACAATGAGAGCACCGGAACCGGCAAGCGGTTCGGTGAAGCGCAGGTGTTCCAGCTGCGGATGAGCCTCATCGCCAGCAAGCAGCTCACCGACGTCGCCGAGGCCCGCGGCATTTCGCCCCAGGCCCTCGCTCAGGAGTGGATCCTCGAGCGGCTCAACTGGGAGGGGCAGGCCGCCTCCCTCCAGGACCAGCGGCAGGTCGGGGCCGAAGAGGTCACCGACCTCACCGACGAGTTCCACTTCCCCGCCGACGCGTTCGACGCGCCGGCCGTCGGACGGCGCTGACCAGCCCCGCAGCTCATGAGAAAGGGCCCCCGGCGGAAGCCGGGGGCCCTTCACTCAGGCCTTGAGAGACGCAAAGGGCCTGCGAGACTTGTTCAGCCGTCGCCCGCCGCAAGGGCGTGCGCACGAACCAGCGGGTCTGTGTGCGGGGCGCGGTGGGCTGACCGGAACAAGCCTCGGTCTCAGATCGCGCGGACCTTCTGGGCCTGCGGGCCCTTCTGGCCCTGGCCGACCTCGAACTCCACTCGCTGGTTCTCCTCGAGGGTGCGGAAGCCGCGTCCCTCGATCTCCGAGTAGTGCACGAACACGTCGCCTTCGCCGCCGTCCTGCGCGATGAAGCCGAAGCCCTTCTCCGCGTTGAACCACTTCACAGTGCCTTGCGCCACCGCTGTTCTCCTCGTTACACAGATCCGCTTCGAATGCCACCGAAGCGGCACCCCGGCCGTCCCGGGCGGTTCCAACGAGTCGAGTCAAGAGCGTGTCGGCTCCATGGCTCGCGTCAGAAGTTCCGCGAGTGTGAAGCCACGAACACGCAAAACGACGGCCTGCACGCAGACTACCGGGATCTGGCCAAAGTTGAACCCCGTGATCGAGGCGAAAAACGCCTGCCCGGGCCAAGGTCACCGGAACGTCGTAGGGCTCCGCGCCCGGTTCTGTCGGACCCACCGGTTAGTCTTGCGCGACACATCGACTCCGTGATCACCGGATACGGCTCGGAGTCGGTCGTGCCCCCTCTGTATAAGCCTCTCCGGGCGACTGTGACGCTCGTCACTCGAACACTGCTCAACGTTCGAGGTCCGCGAGGCGTCTCGTAAGAGGGGAAGCACCAAAGGGGCAAAGGGGAATAGCAGTGACGGTGAGGACTTCCACGCGGCGCCGGGGCGCGGCTGTGGCACTGGGCTTGGTCGCCGTGCTGACACTGGGGGCGTGCAGCAGTGAACCCACGGTGTCGGCGAGCGGGACGTCGGGCGGGGGCCCGACGCAGGCGCCGGCGCCCACGGCGCAGCCCGCGAAGCTGGCGGTGACACCGGCCGCGGGCGCGCAGGACGTGGCGCCCGGCGAACCCGTCGGCGTCAAGGTCGACAGCGGCACGATCGTGTCGGTCACGCTGACCAACCCGGACGGCAAGCAGGTCCAGGGACAGACGTCGGCGGACAAGAAGAGCTGGAGCACCACCGAGCAGCTCGGCTACGGCAAGACCTACACCTGGGCCGGCCAGGCCGCGGGCGCCGACGGCAAGAACGTGCCCATCGGCGGCACGTTCACCACCGTCAAGCCGAAGCGGCAGACGCAGGCCAGCCTGAACGTCGGTGACGGCCAGACGTACGGCATCGCGATGCCGATCGCCTTGAGCTTCCCGAGCCGTGTCACGGACAAGGCTTCCGTCGAGAAGGCGCTTTCCGTCGAGACGACGCCGAAGACCGAGGGCTCCTGGGCTTGGCTGGACGGCGACACTTCGGTGCACTGGCGGCCGAAGGAGTACTTCAAGCCCAACACGCAGGTGAAGGTCAACGCCAAGATCTACGGCGTCAAGATCGGCGAAGGCGTGTACGGCAAGCAGGACGTGTCGGCCAGCTTCGCGATCGGGCGCTCGCAGATCGTCAAGGGCAACACCACGCAGCACACCATGCAGGTGATCCGCGACGGCCAGCAGATCGCGGACTACCCGGTGAGCTACGGCCTCGACTCCGACCCGGGCCGCGTCACCCACAGCGGCACGCACGTCGTGATGGGCAAGCAGTCCACGTACGCGATGAGCAACCCGAAGTACCACTACGAGAACGTCGTGGTGCCGTGGGCGGTCCGGATCTCCAACAACGGCGAGTTCATCCACGGCCTGGCCGCGTCGGTCTGGGCCCAGGGCAAGAAGAACATCTCGCACGGCTGCCTGAACCTGTCGCCCGCGCGCGCCAAGGAGTACTACGACGGCGTGCTCACCGGCGACCCGGTCGAGATCACCGGCAGCACCCAGACGCTGACCGCCAAGGACGGCGACTACAGCGACTGGACCTACGACTGGGCGAGCTGGCAGAAGCTGTCGGCGCTCGCCGGCTGAGAAAAGACCTTCGAGGAACACCGGGCGGCCGGGAAGCCCAGCACGGACTTCCCGGCCGTTCGTGCTTTCCGCGAAACCCGGGGAATCCGATGCAACCCCGGCGATCCCCCACCGCATGACTACGGGCAGAGGCGCGGCGATCGACGGCCGCGCCCGCGAGAATGAGGAGCTGTCTTGCGTATCCGCATCGCCTTGTCCCTCGGCGCGCTCGTGCTCGCCGGTGGCGCCCTGACCGGTGGCATCGCCATGGCCGCCCCGTCGCCGACGGCGCCGCCCCAGGCGACGACGACCCGGCCGGCCGAGCCGCCCACCCAGGCTCCGGCCCCGGCCCAGACCACCCGCAAGCCCGTGTCGGCGCCGAGCGCCGTCCCGGCGACGTCGAAGGCCCCGCGCGCCGAGCAGGCTCCGCGTGTCCCCCGCGCCGTCCCGGCCGGCCCGACCGGTGATCTGCACCTGCCGGCCATCGGGGTGACCCGGTAGTCAGGTGATCACCCGCTCCCGTCCGTCGACCGGGCCGGGCTCGCCGTGGGACGGCGAGTTCGCCCGGTACTTCGGCGAGCGCGCGCACAGCCTCCGGTCCACGGCGTACCTGCTCTGCGGTGACTGGCACCAAGCCGAAGACCTCACGCAGGCGGCCCTGATCAAGCTGTACCTCGCCTGGCCGAGGCTGTCGCGCCACGACACCCTGGACGCCTACGCCCGCAAGGTCGTGCTGCGCACGTTCCTCGCCGAGCACCGGCGCAGCAGGTGGAAACGGGAGCGGCTCACCGACACCCTGCCCGAGCTCCCGGCGGAAGCCGCCGGGAGCGAGCAGGACATGCTGGTCCGGCAGGCCTTGGCCGTGCTGGCCCCCAAGCAGCGCGCCGTGCTGGTGCTGCGGTACTTCGAGGACCTGAGCGTCGAGGAGACGGCGCAGGCGCTCGGCTGCAGCACCGGCACGGTGAAGAGCCAGGCCTCCCGGGGCCTGGCCACCCTGCGCAACCGGCTCGGCCCGCACTACACCGCGCTGACGTTCAGCGCGCCCACGGAGGGGAGGTGACGAACATGGACCCCGAAGACGACGTCCGCGTGATCCTGACCGGCGCGACCGGTGACACGCCGCCGATGCGGCTGGAGGCCGCCGACGTGATCGAACGCGGCGGCCGGATCCGGCGGCGGCGAAAGCGCCTGGCGGTCGTGGGCACTTCGACCGCGACGGCGGTGATCCTCGCGGTGGCCGGTTTCCTGGCCGGCCACCGCCTCGGGCCGCCGGACCCGGTGCAGCCCGCCGACCCCGGCCTGTCCACGCTCGGCACCACCGCTCCCCCGTCGCCCCCGTCGCCGCTGCCGATGCCGTCCCAGGAGGAAGTCCCGGCGACGTCGATCGCGCCGCCGGAGGCCCAGCCGGGCCGCTCGGTGCCGCGCACGCAGCGGCCGGCCGGCCCGCCGGTCGCCGCGAGCACCCGCAAGTCGGAGCAGTCCAAGTCGGCCACGCCGCCGTCCGCGAATCCGACCCAGACGGTCCCCGAGGCACCTCGCACGACGTCACCCTGACGATTTCCGCAGTTCAGCGGCGTGGTGCAGATCACTCTTCCGAAGTGGGTTTCCGACGAAATGCCGCGCGGGTTCGTGGCGATATGCCCTGTGGCGTTCGTCCGGACGCCGGGCAACTGCTCAGCCGGCTCGGTCGCCGGCCCGAGAACCCGAGGAGGAAGCACATGGTGTTCGCCGCACTGATCGTCGAAACCGGAGTGGCTGTTGTGGTCGCGAGTGCACTGGCCGCCTGGTCCCGCAAGCGCTTCGCTCCTCGTAGCGACGCCGGCTGACCGGCCCGCAACGTACGTGTGCCCCGCCCGGTGATCCGGACGGGGCACACGTATTTCGAGGCGCGGGACCGCTCAACGCTGAGCGGACGCGCCGGTCAGGGACTTGCCGCCCCCGCTGTCTTCGGTGTCGATCTGCTCGATCGGCACCTGCGATGTCTCCGGGATCTTGATGATCGGGATGATCGCGATCAGCGCCGCGGCCATCAGGTAGTACGCCGGCCAGTCCGGGTTTCCGGTGCTCTGGATCAACGCCGTCACGATGACACCGCAGGTACCACCGAACAGGGACGTCGAGATGTTGTAGCCGATCGCGAACGAGCCGTACCGGACGCGGGTCGGGAACATCGCCGGGAACGTCGAGCCGATCACCGCGAGCATCAGCACCAGCAGGATCGCCACGATCAGGAACCCGACGAACAGCCAGAAGATGCTGCCGGACTGCATGAGCTTGAGCGAAGGCCAGCTCAGCACCAGGAACCCGATGGCCGCGGTGAGCAGCAGCGGTTTCCGGCCGATCTTGTCGGACAGCGCGCCGAGCGGGATGATGATCGCCATCTGCAGGACCTCGACCGCGATGATGATCAGCGTCGAGGTGTTGTCGTTGATCTTCAACGTTTCCGTGAAGTACGTCGGCATCGTGGTCAGCAGCAGGTAGTCCGCGACGTTCAGCAGCAGCACGATCCCGATCAGGTTGAGGATCATCCGCCAGTTGCGGGTGAAGATCTCCTTGAGCGGGGCCTTCCGCGGCTTCTCGCCCGAGGCCTCCAGCCGGCGGAACTCGGGGGTGTCCTCGAGCTTGTTCCGCAGGTAGAGCCCGACGAGGCCCAGCGGCAGCGCGACGAAGAACGGGATCCGCCAGCCCCAGGCGTCGACCTGGTCGGCCGACAGCGAGAGCGTCACGGCGAGCACCACGAGGTTGCCGAGCACGTACCCGGCGAGCGTCCCCAGTTCGAGGAAGCTGCCGAAGAAACCACGGCGCTTCGTCGGCGAGTACTCGGCGATGAACGTCGCCGCGCCGCCGTACTCACCGCCGGTGGAGAAGCCCTGGATGATCCGCAGGAGCAGGATCGCGATCGGGGCCGCGATCCCCATGCTGTAGCCGCCGGAGTACGTCGGCAGGACGCCGACGAGGAAGGTGCAGCCCGACATCAGCAGGATCGTGATGGCCAGGACCTTCTGGCGGCCGATCTTGTCACCGAGCGGGCCGAAGAACGCCCCGCCGAACGGCCGCACGATGAACCCGACCGCGAGCAGTGCCAGCGACTTGAGGACGGCGTTGCCGTCGCCGGGGAAGAACTCCGAGCCGATGCTGACGGCGATCGCGCCCGAGGTGAAGACACCGTAGTCGTACCACTCGGTGGCGTTCCCCATCGCGGAAGCCCACACGGCGCGCTTGACGGTTCTCTCGTCCACTTCCGGTTTGCCCGTCGTAGCTGCTGGTTCGCTCATGCCGGCGACGACCTCCTCCGTACCGTGCCCCGTGGGCCGTTCGAGCTCATCAAGCCAGTCTTGCCCGGTTGCCGCAGGTCGGCAGTCTGAGCCGGAGAATCTCTACAGTGGGGAACTTTCCGGCTACCGAGAGGTGTAGGTTGCCCGGTCACGGCGCGGGTCGGACGAAGTGGACGACTACCGGCGAGTTAACGTCAGCGCATGAGTCGTGTTTCTCAACCCTGGCCGCCGGTACCGGTGGAGCCGGCGGTCCCGCACCCGAAGGCACCCGCGGCGGGCACCGAGCTCGGCGTGCACTTCGGGGAGTGCTTCGGCTGCGGTGACGAGGCCGACGCGGGTCTGCACCTGCGCTCGACCGTCGGCGAGGGCCAGGTCGTGCATTCGCGGTTCACCGTCACCGCGGCCCACCAGGGCGCCCCCGGGCTCGCCCACGGCGGCCTGCTGGCCTGCGCGTTCGACGAGGCGCTCGGCTCGACGGTGGGCAACCTGATGCGCCGCCCGGCGGTCACCGGGAAGCTGGAGACGGACTTCCGCCGCCCGGTGCCGGTCGGCTCGACGCTGTTCATCACCGCCCACCTCGACGGCATCGCCGGCCGCAAGATCTACGTCAGCGCGGACGGCCGCCTCGACGCCGAGGACGGCCCGATCGCGGTCAGCGCCCGCGCGCTGTTCATCGTGGTGGGCTTCGACCACTTCTCCAACCACGGCGACCCGCAGGCCCTGGAGAAACTGGCCGCCCAGCACGAGAAGAACCAGCGCGAACGCGGCGACTGGGAGATCAACCCCTGACGTGCGTCACTCTCCCAGAGAAAGTGTCCCGTACGTATCTTTCCTAGGGAAAGTGACGCCTCAGGGGCCCTCCGGCTTATCTTTCCTAGGGAAAGTGACGTCTCGGAACCCGGTCAGGTGAGGGTGCGGGGGCGGATGGCGTTGGCCTTGTCCACCAGTTCGACGCGCTGCTCGACCGTCGCCGCCAGGCGGGCCAGCGCCCGGTAACAGCGCTCCAGCCCGAAACGCAGCTCACGCTCTTCCAGCGGGCAGCCCAGCACCCGCGCTCCCGGCGTCGGCGGGCCCTGGCGAGGTCCGCGAAGCCACTCGTACGCGGCTTCGAGCACTCCGGCCGAGAGCCTCGTGCGGCGCTCGGCGTCCAGGCGCAGGCGCTCCAGCCGGGCCGACGCGTCGAGCAGGTCGTGCTCGGTGACCAGGGCTTCCTTGCCCGCTGCCCGGGTCGCGGTCGTTTTGATCTTGATCGCCGCGACCTGTGCGTCGATGTAGTGCGTCGACGACGACGGCACCATCTCGAGCACCTCGACCGCGCTGGTCCGCGCGCCTTGCGCGAGGTAGACGCGGGCCAGGCCGAACGCGGCGCTGACGTAGCTGCGGTCCGTGCGCCAGACCAGCTCGTAGAACCGCGCGGCCGCGAAGTAGTCGCCGACACCTTCGGCGCTGACGCCCAGCGCCAGCTTCGGCGCGATCTCACCCGGCAGGTCGTCGTACACCGCTTCGAACGCGACGTGCGCGACGCGCGAGCGGCCGCCCGCGAGCTCGATCAGGCCGCGGTACCAGTCGATCCGCCAGTCGTGCGGGAAGCCGTTCTTGATCGCCAGGTACTGCGCCGCCTGCAGCTGCCGCTGCGCCTCGGACAGCTCGCCCAGCTCGATCCGGGCGCGGACGATCCGCAGCCGCACCTCGATCGACTCGCGGGGCGCGCCGGCCAGCGCTTCGATCGCGCCACGCGGCTCGAGCGACGTCGTCGTGGCGAGCACACCCGCCGCCGGGTCGTCCGTGTCGACCTGCGGGATCGGCAGGCCGGCGACGACCTCGGCCGCGCCGGGCAGCGGCACGCTGCCGCCGGCCTCCGGCACCACGAGCTGGACGCCGAACGTGCGGCTCTCCGGGCCGAACACCGTGGACGCGCCGGGCCGCGGCTTTCCGGTGCCCAGCGCCATGATCTCGCGCAGCACGCCGGTGAGCTGGTCGGCCATCTCCTCGGCGGAGAGGAACCGCCGGTCCGGGTCGGCGTGCGTCGCGCGCTTCAGGAACCGGTGGTACGAACCGAACAACGCGAACAGCGGGACGGTGTCCGAGCCGGGCAGGGTCGTCTTGAACTTGCTGGTGTAACCGGTGAACTCGAAGCTCAGCACGGCGAGCGTGCGCCCGACGGTGAACAGGTCCGACGCGATCGACGCGCCCTGCGTCGCCAGCTCCGGCGCGCTGTAGCCGGTGGTGAAGAACAGCGGGCTCTCGTAGTCGTCGGTCCGCCGGACCGCGCCCAGGTCGATCAGCTTCAGCTGCTCGTTCGTCTGGATCACGTTGTCCGGCTTGAGGTCGCAGTACAGCAGCCCCTGGCTGTGCAGATAACCCATGGCGGGCAGGATTTCCAGCCCGTACGCGAGCACTTGGCCGATCGGCAAGGGCTCCGGGCGCCGGCTTTCCCGGTGGTGCGCCAGCGCGAGCTGCCGCAGCGACTGGCCGCCGATGTACTCCATCACGATGTAGCCGACGGTCGTGCCGCTCTGGCGGTCCGGGTGCTGCACGAAGTTGTGGATCTTGACGATGTTCGGGTGCTCGACCTCGGCCAGGAAACGCTGCTCGTTGGCCGCGGCCGCCATCGCCGTCGCGTCGCCGGTGTCGATCAGTCCTTTGAGGACGACCCAGCGGTCGGACACGTTGTGGTCCTGTGCCAGGTAGATCCAGCCCAGGCCGCCGTACGCGATCGCGCCGAGGACTTCGTACTGCCCACCGACGAGCTCGTTCGGCTGCAGCTTCGGCACGAACGAGAACGGCGTGCCGCAGTTGTCGCACTTTCCTTCCGCCGCACCGGGTTTCCCGTCCTTACCGCGGCCGACCTTCGCGCTGCAGCTGCCGCAGAAGCGCTTTTCCTCCGACACCATCGGGTTCGTCAGCACGGCGGACGCCGGGTCGCGCGACGGGACCGGCGGGACCTCGACGAGACCGGCGCCGAGCCGGCCGCGGCGGGATCGCGAGGTGCGCGACGACGTCCGCCGCGACGTGCCGGGGAACGGGCCCGAACCGGACACCGCGCCACTGCCACTGCCACTGCCGGTGCCCGTCCCGGTGCCGGTACCGGTGCCCGTGTGCCGCCCGTCGCTGCTGCGCTCCGGCAGCACGCTCTCGGTGCCCGGGTCCGGCAACGTGCCCGGCCCGGCCTCCGGCCGCGGGACCGGCGGCATGATGCTCTGGGTCTCCGGCGCCGGCGCCGCGAGCACGCTCGTCGGCTGCGGCGCGTTCGGGTCCACCCGGACGGCCTGGGTCGCCTCCGCCGAAGGCGCGACCGGCGGCGCGACGGGCGGGACGACCGGGTTCATGCTGCCCGGCGGCCGGGTCGGGTCGTCGGCGCCCGGGATCTGCCCGCGTACGAAGGACGACGACTGGCCGCGCGGCGGGGTCGGCGCGGTGGGTGGACGCCGGACCGGGGCGTGGAAGACGGTGCGCTCGGCGGCGGGCGGTTCGGTGTCGTCGAGGCGGCCGGAGATCGACGGTTCCGGCGTCTCCCACCGCACCGGTGGCGGGGGCTGCCAGCTCGGCGTGGCCACCTGCGGCTCGTCGTCCGGCGCGGCGTGCCGAGGACGGCGCGGCTCCTCCGACACTGCTACCTCCCAGATCCCCGACGACGTACGAGGACCGATCCTAGTCGCGAGCGGCTCACTGGTACTGCGGCGACGGCGGCGTGGCCGGGCCCAGCGAGGGCTCCACCCACTTGCGGTAGCTGTCCTGCCAGGCGCCGCTGTTGCGGACGTTGTCGAGCACGGCGTTGACGTACTTGACCATGTCCGTGTTGTCCTTCGGCACGCCGATGCCGTAGTTCTCCTCGGTGAACCGGTCGCCCACGACCTGCAGCGTCGGGTCCTGCGCGGCCATCCCGGCGAGGATGGTGTCGTCGGTCGAGACGGCTTCGACCTGGCCCTGCTGGAGCATCACCAGGCAGTCCGACCAGTTGTCCACCGACACCGGAACCGGCTTCGCGGGGTCCGTCGCGATCTTCGCCAGCGACGTCGACTTCTTCGTCGCGCACACCCGCTTGCCGCTCAGGTCGGCCAGCTTGGTGACCTTCGACTCCTTGGTGACGAGGATCCGCTGACCGGCCTTGTAGTACACGGAGGAGAACTGCACCTTCGCCTTGCGCGCGCAGGTGATGCTGTAGGTCCGGACCACGATGTCGACCTGGCCCTGCGTCAGGACGTCTTCGCGCTGCGACGACGGGATCGCGCGGAACTGCACGCGCCCTTCCGGCGCGCCGAAGATCGCCCGGGCGATCTCGTTGACCATGTCGATGTCGAAGCCCTCGATGTTGCCCGAGGTAGGGTTGCGGAACCCGAAGAGGTACGTGGTCTGGTCGACGCCGGCGATCAGCTTCCCGCGTTCCTTGATCTTCGCCATGGTCGAGCCGTCGGGGATCGACGTGCCGCTCGGCGCGAGGCTGGCCTGCGGGTTGCAGCTGGTGTCGGTGCCGCCGCCGGCCGTCGAGTCCGGGCCGCCGACGTGCGCGGGCTGCGGCCAGGCCGCGTTGCCCACCGGCGCGGGGTCGACCGGTTTCCCGGGGCTCCCGCAGGCCGCCGCCAGCATCGCGACGACCGCCAGCACCCCGATCCGGACCGTGTAACCCCGCCTGCTCACCGGTACTCCCTCAGTCGCTCCCGAATTCCCATGGTGGCCCCCGCCGCGGCGACGATCGCGAGCACGGCCAGGCCCGGCGCGAGGAGCGTCAGCGCGCCGTCGCCGCTGTGGGTGCTGTCGAGGAACTCCTGCCGGCCGACGTCGATCGCGTCCTGGAGGGCGTCGTCGAGCCGCCGGAACGCCGGGGCCGAGCCGTCGGTCTTGTCCTCCAGCACGGCGAAGTCGACGGCTTCCTGGTACTGCCCGGAGTCGTCCTGGGACCGGACCGTCTTGTGCGCCTTGAACCAGTCGTTCGCGGCCTTCGTCGCGTCGACGACCTTCGCGGCGCCGTCGCCGTCGGAGATCAGGCTGCGGGCTTCGCCGAGCAGGCCGCCCTGGCCGTCGGCCCCGGCCAGCTGGACGGCGTTGGCGCCGAAGTCCTTTTCGTACGCCGCGCCGTCGCCGCGGGCGACCAGCGTCAGCGTTTCGTCCGCGCGGGCCTGCAGCGCGGCGATCCGCGCGCGCACGAGGACGTCGACGCGGTGCGAGCCGTCGTCCTGGCCGGCCCCGACCAGGCTGCCCTGCACGACCAGCGCGACCGCGCCCCACAGCAGCGACAGCACGACCGCGACCGTCGCGACGACGAGCCCGACGTTCAGCAGCCGGTTCGTCCGCCGGGTCAGGTAGATCTGGGCGACGACGAGCGCGGCGAGCAGCGCGACCACCAGGATCGTGGCGAGCCACGGGAAGCCGGTGGCGCTGTCCTGCTCTTCGATCAGTTTCTCGGTGTCGACGCGGTAGAGGTCCTGGGCGGCGGGCAGGATCTTCGCCCGCATCAGCTCGGACGCCTCGCGCAGGTAGGACGCGCCGACCGGGTAGCCGAGCCGGTTGTTCGACCGGGCCGTCTCGACCAGGCCGGTGTAGACGGGCAGCTGCTGGTTGAGGACGTCGACCGGGCCGGCGGCGTCGGCGACGTCACCGGAGTCCGAAGCGGCCTTCGCGAGCGCGGCGCCGGCCTCGGCGATGTCACGCTCGTAGCGCTGGCGGAGTTCGGGCGGCTCGGTGCCGATGGAGAGGAACGCGCTCGCCGCGGTCGCGTCCGCGTCGGACAGCGACCGGTAGACCTGCTGGGAAGCGGCGGCGAGGGGTTCGCGGTGGTCGATGACGCCGGTGATCGTGTCGTCGCGGCTCTGCACCGAGAGCGTCGCGACGAGCCCGGCGACGAGGGCCAGCAGCACGAGCCCGACGGCGATGACGGTGAGCCGGCCGGGGGTGGTCGCGGCGGACCGGATGATCGCGCGTATCCCCTGGCCAGGCAGGTCCAGCAGGCCCAGGAAGCCGCTGCGGCCCCCGGCCCGGTCACGGCCTTCCGGCGGTGGCGGTGGTGTCGGCGGCGCGGGCCCGGACGCGGGCGCCGTGGGACCCGGCGCCGTCGCAGTGCTGGTCATCCCCGATTCCTCCCCATGAGCCGTACCCGCAGAAAGGTAGCCGAGTCGCCGTGTGCGCAGCCACCGGCACCGCCCGCTGTCATCAGCACGTGATCTCAGAGCTGGTGGGACAGCGCATACCGGACGGCCTCCGCGCGATGACGGGCGCCGATCTTCGCGAAAGCGTTGTTGATGTGGGTCTTGACGGTCGCTTCGCCGATGAACAGCTCCCCCGCGATCTCCGCGTTGGTGAGACCCCGCGCGATCAGGCCGAGAACCTCGGCTTCGCGGGTGGTCAGGCCGTCCGGCAGCTCGGTTTTGGTACGCGCCGCGGGCCGGCCGTCGAGCGCGGCGACGAGCCGGTCGGAGACCGCGGCGGTGAAGATCGCCTGCCCGGCGGCCGCGGATCGCAGCGCGGCGGCGATCTCGGTGCGGCCGGCGTCCTTGGTCAGGTAGCCGCGGGCGCCGGCGCGCAACGCGTCCGCGATCGACGTGTCGTCGGCGTAGGTCGTCAGCACGACGACGGCGGTGCCGGGGTGGTCACGCCGGATCAGCCGGGTCGCGGCGACGCCGTCCAGCTCCGGCATCCGCAGGTCCATCAGCACGACGTCGGCGGGGTGCGCGGCCAGCGTTTCGACGGCTTCGCGGCCGTTGGCCGCCGAGGCCACGACGGTGATGTCGTCGAGCAGGCCGAGCAGCGCGACCAGGCCTTCGCGGACCGCCTGCTGGTCGTCCGCCACGACCACCCTGATCAACTCCGCACCTCCGCGAGCACGCGCCACCGGCCGTCTTCCGGGCCCGACGCCAGGGTGCCACCGGCGAGCGCGAGCCGCTCGCGCATCCCGGCAAGGCCGAAACCTTCACCTGTTCGAGTGAAGTCGCTCGTCGTGTTGACGACTTCAAGCCGCACGACGCCTGGTTCGTACGTCAACCGCATCCGGACGTCCGCACCGGACGCGTGCTTGCCCGCGTTCGTCAGCGCTTCGCGCGCGGTGCCGACCAGCGCGACGACGGCCGCGGACGGCAACGGGCGCGTCTCCCCTTCGGCGTCGAAGGCCACGGAAACCCCGTGGTCACGGGCGTGCGCGGCGGCGACCGCGGCGAGCGCGTCGGCCAGCGGCAGGACGTCCCGGCGGAGCGCGGCGACGGCGTCGCGCGCTTCGGCCAGGCCGTCGTTGGCGAGCCGCCGGGATCGCCGGACGGTCGCGAGCGCACCGTCCACATCGGACTTCTCGGCGAGCAGCGCCTCGGCCAGTTCGAGCTGGACGCCCAGCGCCCCCAGGGAATGCGCCAAGACGTCGTGGAGCTCGCGCGCGATCCGCGTGCGTTCGTCGAGCGCGGCGGCCCGGGCGTGCTCGGCCTGCGCGAGCCGCGTCTGCTCCAGCAGCGCTTCCGCTTGTTTCGCCTGCGCTTCGTACTGCCGCCGGTTGAGCCCGAGCAGCACGAGCAGGAGCATCACGCCCAAGTCGACGAGCCCGAGGTCCCGTCCGGCGGCGGCGTACGACGTCGCCGCCAGCAGGACGTCGGCCACGCCGGCCGCGACGATCGCCGCGACGCTCACCGTGACCAGCGTCGCGAGCCGGCCCAGCGCGACAACGGACAGGACGATCGCCGACGAGTCCCCGGCCCACCCGAGGACGGCCGCCGGCACCGCGCCGGCCACCGCGAGCAGCGCCGCCGCCGTCCTCGGCAGTCGGTACGCCCGGACGACGAACCCGAGCCAGCACGCGGCGGAGACGCCGTAGCAGGCCCAGATCCGCGGGTCCGGCTCGCGCGCGGTCAGCAGCGTCGCCGCGATGAAGAGCGTGCCGAGCGCTTGGACCACCAGCCAAGACGGCGCGATGGTGTCCGGCAGCAGCGGCCTACGCCGCATTTGGGGGGGTCCAGGGGGGCTTGTCCCCCGGCTGGGGTCTGGGGCTCGGCCCCAGAGATTGCGGCAACGCTCCCCCTCTACTTGTGGGTCAGGCTCGTGATCAGCTCGACGAGGATCAGCCGGTAGGCGATGAACGCCACCAGCACCACCACGCCGATCACGGCCAGTGCGAGCACGGTCTTCCCGGTCATCTTTCCCCCACGGTTGTGTTCCGTCGCCTTGGCCAGCGCCAGGCGGATGAGCTCCGACTTGTCCATGGCGCTGACGCTACGAACGGACCGGGGTGGACCGGGACCGTCGGCGGGTGGAGCCGGGGGTGGAGTTCAGCCGCGGATGGCCGGGGCGAGCGAGTGCGGCAGCACGGCTTCGGCGTTGGCCGGCCGCCGGACCAGCACCTCGACGTCGTCGGCGAAGCGGTACGGCTTCGCGCCGAGGATGCCGCCGAAGTGCCGCCGGAGCCGGGACATCTCGGCGCGGACGGTGACCGTGCGGCCGGCGTCGCCGAACAGGTCGAGCGACAGCTCGGACGCCGAGCGGCCGGCCCGGTGGCTGGCCAGCACGTACAGCATCTCGGCGTGGCGCGGGCTGAGCCGGTGCGTCCAGGTCCCGGCGCCGCCGGAGACGGTCAGCTCGGGCTCGCGCGCCGACCGGACGTCCAGGACGACCCGGGTGGCCGGAGCGGTCTCGGCGTCGGCCTCGGTCAGCCGGATCAGCCAGCCGCCCGGCACCGGTTCGACCGCGACGCTGCCGTACGCGGGCAGCCACGCCAGGCCCGGCGCGAGCCCCGACGGCAGGGCGATCCGGTCGACCGGCGCGAGCCCGGCGGCCGCGGCGATCCAGCCGTGCTCGTCGGCCACGACGGCCGGCCCGCCGACCTTCGCGAGCACCGGAACGGCGAAGCCGCGAAGGCGTTCCAGATCGGTGAGGTGGGTGGTGCGCAGCTGCGTCTCCGCCAGCCGCGTCACGGCGTCGACCAGCGCCAACGTCGACGCGTGGACGGTCGAAGCCGGACCGGAGAGGTCGACGACGCCGAGCAGCCTGCCGTCGCGCGGGTCGTGCAGCGGCGCGGCGGCGCACGTCCAGACGTGCTGGGCCCGGACGTAGTGCTCGGCGGAGTACACCTGCATCGCGCGGCGCGTGACCAGGGCGGTGCCGATCGCGTTGGTGCCGACGGCTTCTTCCTGCCAGTCGGCGCCTTCGACGAACCCGACCCGGTCGGCGAGGCGGCTGACCGCGGTGCTGCCGTCGCGCCAGAGCACCGCGCCGCTCGCGTCGACGATCACCATGATGTGGGCGGCCTGCTCGGCGAGGCTGATCAGCCCGCCCCGCAACGTCGGCAGGGCCTGGACCAGGCCACTCGTGCGGCGGCGGGCCTCGAGCTGCTCGAAGGTCAGGACGGGCGCGGACGGCCGGCCCTCCGGATCGACGCCGAGCCGGCGCATCCGTTGCCAGGACGCGCTGATCACCGGCCGCAGCCGGGTGGGCAGTTCCCGGCCGGCGACCGCCGCTTCGTGCACCCGGGCGAGGGCGCGTGCGTGCTGCCGGGGGTCCACCCCGGCCGGCAACGCTGCCTCGAGGTCCTGCTGACCCAACCGCCGCTCCTCGCGCTCGACCCCGTCAGTGTGCCTTTTCTGCCGGTTGATCGGTAGGTGGGGACGATCTCGCCGTCGGCTCTTGCTTTTGGCGACGACGGCGCCCGAGCTGCGCCGGCCCGCGCGTCAAGTCCACTGTGGACGGCATTGGAGCTGCACCGACACCCGGTCACCGCCGGTACTCCACCACCGCCTTCGCGGCGTTGAGGACCTTCTGCGCGTCCGGGATGTAGAGATCTTCGAGGGTGTCGGAGAACGGCACGGGCGTGTGCGGCGGCGTCACCATCTCGATCGGCGCCCGCAGCGCGCCGAACGCCTCCTTCGCGACCAGCGCGGAGATGTCCGTCGCGAGGTTGCAGCGCGGCGAGGCCTCGTCGACGACGACCAGCCGGCCGGTCTTCGCGACGCTCTCCAGGATCGTTCCGGTGTCGAGCGGGCTGGTGGTGCGCGGGTCGATGACCTCGGCTTCGACGCCGGTCGCGGCCAGTTCGTGCGCGGCCCGCCGGGCCATCGTGACCATGCGGCCGATCGCCACGATCGTCACGTCCCCGCCGTCGCGGACGACCTTCGCCTCGCCGAACGGGATCGTGTAGCTCTCCTCCGGCACCTCGCCGCTGGTGTCGTAGAGCGCCCGGTGCTCGCAGAAGATCACCGGGTCGTCGTCCCGGATCGAGTGGATGAGCAGGCCTTTCGCCTCGTACGGGCTCGACGGGACGACGACCTTCAGGCCGGGGATGTGCGTGAAGATCGGGTACAGGCACTGGGAATGCTGTGCCGCCGCCCGCAGGCCGGCGCCGTAGGTCGTGCGGATCACCACCGGCGTGCGCGCGTTGCCGCCGAACATGTACCGGAACTTCGCCGCCTGGTTGAAGATCTGGTCGAAGGAGACGCCCATGAAGTCGATGGACACGAGCTCCGCGACCGGCCGCTGCCCACGCGTCGCGGCGCCGATCGCCGCGCCGACGAACGCCGATTCGGCGGTGGGCGTGTCCAGGACCCGGCCGGGGAAGAGTCCCCGGGCGGCACCGGGAACCCCACCCAGCACGATGACCGACTCGTCACGGGCCATCTCCTGCGCGAGCGCTTCGTCGATCGCTTCGCGGTAGCTGATCGTCCGGGTCATGGCGATCAGTACGTCGCGTAGACGTCGGTTTCGAGGTCCGCCCAGGTGGGTTTGGGCGCGGACTTCGCCTCGGCGACGGCGTCTTCGACGAGCGACGCGACTTCGGCGTCGATGTCGTCCAGGACCGCTTCGGCCAGCTCGCCGCTTTCGGTGACGCGGGCCCGGAACCACGCGAGGCAGTCGAGCCCCTTCCGGTAGCCGAGGAACTTGACCTCGATCAGTGTCGGCCCGCCGCCTTCGCGGGCGCGTTCGATGGCCTCACCTGCGGCTTCGTACACGGCGAAGAAGTCGAAGCCGTCCACGATCACGCCCGGGATGCCGAAGCCGGCCGCCCGGTCGGCGATGTTGTCCGACGCGACGGACCAGCTGCTCGACGTCACCTCGGCGTACCCGTCGTTCTCGGCGACGAAGATCGCCGGCAGGTGCCAGATCGCCGCGAGGTTCAGCGCCTCCAGCGTCGCGCCCTGGTGGCCGGCGCCGTCACCGAAGAACGCGACCCCGACACCGCCGGTGTCCTGCTGTTTCGCGGCAAGCGCGGTGCCGCAGATGAGCGGCGGGCCACCGCCGACGATGCCGTGGGCGCCGAGCATGCCCTTCGAGAGGTCGGCGATGTGGGTCGAGCCGCCTTTGCCATGGCAGGAGCCGGTCCGGCGGCCGTAGACCTCGGCCATCATGCCCTTGACGTCGACGCCCTTGGCGATGCAGTGGGCGCGGTGGGTGCCGGCGATCGCGTCACGGTCGTCGAGGTGGGCGCAGACACCGGCGGCCGACGCCTCCTCACCGGCGTCGAGGTGCACGAACCCGGGGATCTCGCCGGTCGCGAACTCCTCGTGCACCCGGTCTTCGAAGGCCCGGATGGTGCGCATCGTGCGATACGCCTCGCGCAGGGTGTCCGTCATCGTCGGCGCTCCTTCGTCAGTTCGGCTCGCTGCGCAACAATCCTTTTCGTGCCGCTTCCGCCATGGCCGCCCGGACGTCGACGCACCACGGCCCGTCCGGCTTGAGCTCGACGAACGCGCTCTCCCCGAGCTTCAGTTCGAGTTCGCGCTCGCCGTCGAGCGCGATCACGCCACCCGCCGCGGCGAGCTCGACCCGCATGCCCGGCTGCAGGACGCCCCAGCCCCGCACCCCGACCGGCCGCACCAGCCCGGGCGCGATCGGCGCGTGCACGACGTAGGGCGTCTCCCCGACCGGCCCGAGCTGTAACGCGACGCCGTCCGGGCTCGAGCGCGGGCTCGGGCAGAGCTGGCCGGCGACGCTGGAAAGACCGATGCCGTCGGGCTCGGCGAAGGTGCAGTACAGCTCGGTGAGCGACGCCGGATCCCACAGCGCCCGAGCACCGATGTGCCTGCTCAGGGACACGCAGACGTCGACGAGCGCGATCTCGCGGCGTGCTTTGGTGACGACTTCGAGCACGCTGACCCGGTGCGTGACGAGGTCGGGATCGATCTGCCCGGTGGCGATCAGGCCGGCGGCCAGCCCGGCGACGGTCGCCTCCCGCATCTGCGGGAACGCGTTGTTGGTCCCGGTGGAAAGGGCCAGCAGCGGGACGTCTTCGCAGGCCGCGGCGGCGACGCGGGCGGTGCCGTCACCCCCGAGCACGACGATGACGCCGGCGCCGGCGTCGACCATCCGGCGTACGGCGTTGCTGGTGTCCTTGGCGGTGCCGCTGAGCGGATCTTCGTCCAGGAAATCGACGTTCGGCCAGGTCCCGCCCCGCCCGAGCGCCCGCAGCACGGCGGCGGAGATCCCGCCGAGATCGGTCGAGACGAGGGCGCGATCGACCCCGGCCACGGCGAACGCGGCCAGCAGCCGCTGGACCATGTTGGCCTTCTCCGCGGTGGGGAACACGGAGGCCTGCGCGACCAGCCGGCGGATGTCCCGCCCCGACGCCGGGTTCGCGACGATCCCCGCCACCGTTTCGCCCACCTGACCTCCCGATTCCGTGTCGGGTACCAGGAGACTCCCTCGACGGTGCCGGAGGGAAGGGTTGCAGGGCGTTGCATGTGATGGGCTGCGTGTAACAAGGCGCGGCGAAGGTCACAAAGAGGACTCGCGGCCCGGGCGTGGCGCTGGTGTCGGAGTGGGTGCGGCCGATCGGCCCAACGGGTCAGCTACTGCGTCGAGACTGAGCTGTGTGGACTGTCCAACCTGGATCTTCGCCGGAGAAGAACCAACCGGTGCGGCCTACGGCACCAGGCTGACCACACCGACGTAGGTGAAACCCGCTTCTTCGACCGCGGTGCGGACGTCCTGCTCCGCCAACGCGACGCCGGCGCGCACCACGACCCGGCCGGTCGCGACGTCGACGTCCACTTCGGTCACTCCGGGCAGAGCGGTGATTTCCTCGGTGACCGACTGCGCGCAGTGCCCGCAGCTCATCCCGGAGACGGTGTACCCGTGCTCGATCATGGTGGGAGAGCATACGAAAAGGGCCGCCACCCCGAACGGGTGACGGCCCTTTCCCAAGATCAAAGTCAGATCAAGGTGACCGACGTGGCCTGGGGGCCCTTCTGGCCCTGGCCGATCTCGAACTCGACGCGAGCGTTCTCTTCAAGGGTCTTGAAGCCGTTACCCTGGATCTCGCTGTAGTGAACGAAGACGTCGCCGCCACCGTTGTCGGGGGTGATGAAGCCGAACCCCTTCTCGGAGTTGAACCACTTCACAGTGCCCTGAGTCATAAAAAAGTCTCCATGTGTAACACCAAAACAGGAAGCCACTTCGGCGACCCGGGTCAGTACCCGGACGGTTTGCTTCCTCGGCGAGGAGACACTACGCCCGCGGAATTCTGCGAGCGTGAGCTAACACGAACACAAAAATCGACCATCTGAAGTAAAGCACAGGTTCACCTGCGCCGACAAGCCGTCTTCACCCCGGAGAGGTGAGCTATTCGCCACTCGCCGCGCGCAGGCCCTCGGCCGAGAACGGCGAGCGCCAGGCCGTTTCGTGCTCGGCGACGACGACCGCGTCGTCGTGCGCCTCCGCGCTGGCGCTGAACAGCACCGGTACGACGCCGGACTTCCGCGCTGCTTCGGTTGCGTGCTGCTGATCGGCCACGTCGAAACTCCCCTCGTTCCCTGCCCGCTGCGATGCGGGTGATGACCGTGATGGTGCCATGCGGCACCGACAGAAACCGGTTGTCTCCCGCCGGGACCCGGCCGGGAAGGTTCAGCGGCGAACCACCACCGGAACACCGTCAGATTACCCCAGCCAACGCCGTGCTACCACTGAACATTCCCGGCGTTTCCCAGAACGAAACCGAGGAGAATCGTTACTGGGCCGGAGGTTGCGGGCGCGCTTGACCCAGCAACGCCGAAAGCCGCACGTCCGGAGTCACCACATCGGGGTCCGTCCGCACGTCGATGACGCACGGACGCTGCCGCACCAGCGCGCTGGCGATGATCGGCTCGAGTTCTTCCCGATCGTCCACCGTGTACCCGGCCGCGCCCAGTCCACGCGCCCACGAAGCGAAGTCCGTCAACGGGATCGACACCCCGGACAGCCGGCCGTGGGTGCGGGCCTGGTGCATGGCGAGCCCGCCGTGCAGGCCGTTCTGGAACACCACCACCATCACCGGCGCCCGGTAGCGGACGGCCGTCTCGATCTCCTGGCCGGTCATCAGGGTCCCGGCGTCTCCCACCATGGCTACCACGGTCCGCCGCGGTTCGGCCAGTTTCGCCGCCACGGCCGCCGGCACGGCGTAGCCCATCGCGGCGTTGGACGGGCCGAGCTGGCTGCGCGGCGCCGTGAAGCACCAGTACCGGTGCATGAACTGGGCGAAGTTGCCCGCGTCGCTGGTCACGATGGTGTCTTCCGGGGCCAGTTTACGCAGTGCGCGGACGACGTCCACGGGGTGAACGCGGGTGTTGCCGCTGGTGTCGGGCGGGGTCATGAAGGTGTGCACCGCGGCATTGGCCGCCGAAGCCCGCCGCGTCCGCGGCGACGCGACTGCCCGCAGCTCCCGCAGGAACGGCTCGACCTCGGAATCCACCCGGAACGTCAGCCCGCGCCGGCGCATGCTGACCTCGATGCCGGTGCCGACCATGACCAGCGTCTGCTGGGCCGTCGGGTAGCGGTAGGCCTGGGTGGTCACCTCGTCGAGCTGGGTGCCGAGCGCGAGCACGAGGTCAGCACGTTCCAAGGCGTCGAGCTGCCGGGCCGGGATGCCGAGCCCGAGGTGACCGGCGTAGCGCGCGTGGTTCTCGGGGAAGGCGTCCTGGCGCCGGAAGGCGTTGTAGACGGGCAGCGCGAGCTCGTCGGCGACCGCGATCAGCTCGTCGCGCGCCGACCGCGCCCGCCCGCCGACGATGACGACCGGGTACTTGGCCTCGTCCACCAGCTGCGCCACGGCGTCCGCCGAACGGCCCAGCGTGCCGGACGCCGGCGGCCGCACCCGCGCCATCGGCTTCGCCGCGTCGTAGGGCATCCCCCAGATGTCGCAGGGCACGCCGAGCACGACCGGCCCCGGCCGGCCTTCTTGCGAAGTGGTCAGCGCGTGCGCCAGCAGGCTGGGCAGGCTGTCCGGGTCGGTGACGCTCAAGGTCGACTTGGCGATCGACTCGAACATCGCCGTCAGGTCGGATGTCGGCAGCTCACCGGACGTCCACGTCGCCGGCTCGGTCGCCGGCGTCTCCAGCAGCACGACCATCGGCGTCTCGTCCTGGTACGCCGTTTGGACGCCGATCGCCAAGCTCGCGGCGCTCGGCCCCCGGCTCGCGAGGAGCACGGCGGGCCGTTCGGTGAGCTTGCCCTCCGCCTCCGCCATGAACGCCGCGCCCGCGTCGTGGCGCGCCGAGACGAGGGTGATCTCCCGCTCGCGTTGAAGGGCGTCGAGCAGTTCCAGGAAGGACTCACCGACCACCGCGTAGACACGGCGGACACGCGCCTCGGTCAGGATCCGTACGGCCGTCTGGGCGACGGTCGCTCCCAGTTGGTATCTAATGAGGAGAGCTTAGGCGGGCACCGTTCAGTGCAGTCAAGTGATCTTCGCCGAAACCCCGGCAAGGTTGGGCTGAATGTCCGCTTTGACCGACTGGATCCGATCAAGGGAGCGAGGACCGCAGTCTTGGCCGCGACGGAACATGAAACCGTTTTTACTTACGGTGCACCGGCATTGAAGTACGGCACCGGCGCCAGCGACGAGATCGGCTACGACCTGACGCAGTACGGCGCGCGCCGGGTCCTGGTCGTGACCGACCCGCAGGTCGCCGCGACCGGCTGGCCGCGCCGCATCGCCGACGGCATCACCGGCTACGGCATCGAGACCGAGGTCTTCGACGGCGTACACGTCGAACCCACCGATGTCAGCATGCAGAAGGCGGTTGACTTCGCCCGCGGAACCGGTCCGTACGACGCCTTTGTGGCCGTCGGCGGCGGTTCCTCGATCGACACCGCGAAGGCCGCGAACCTGCTGACCAGCAACGACGGCGACCTCATGGACTACGTCAACGCACCGGTCGGCGGCGGCCGCGCGCCGGACCGCCCGCTGAAGCCGCTCGTCGCCGTGCCCACGACCACCGGCACCGGTTCGGAGAGCACCACCGTCTGCGTCCTGGACGTGCTGTCCCTGCGCGTCAAGAGCGGGATCAGCCACCTGCGGCTGCGCCCGGCCCTCGCCGTCGTCGACCCGCGGCTCACCGTCAGCCAGCCCGCCGGCGTGACCGCCGCGAGTGGCATGGACATCCTGTGCCACGCTGCGGAGAGCTACACCGCCAAGCCGTACACCGAGTTCGACCGCAAGCGCCCGGAGCAGCGCGTGCCGTACTGCGGCGCGAACCCGCTGGCCGACATGTTCGCCGAGCAGTCGCTCCGGCTGCTGTCGTGGGCCCTCCCCGCCGCAGTGCGCGACGGCTCGGACCTCAAGGCACGCGAGGCCATGGCGCTGGCCGCGACGTTCGCGGGCCTCGGGTTCGGCAACGCCGGCGTGCACATCCCGCACGCGAACGCGTACCCGATCGCCGGGCAGGTCAGGGATTTCCACCCGGACGGCTACCCGGGTGACGAACCCATGGTGCCGCACGGGATGGCCGTCTCACTGACCGCGCCCGCCGCGTTCCGCTTCACCTTCGACGCGGCGCCGGACCGCCACCGGCAAGTCGCCCGCCTGCTGGCGCCCGGCTTCGAGTGGTCCGGCGACGCCGCCGGCCACCTGCCCGCGGTGCTGGTCGACCTGATGCGGAAGATCGGCATCCCGGACGGCATCGGTGCCGTCGGCTACACGGAGTCCGATGTGGACTCACTGGTCGAGGGAACCCTGAAGCAGCAGCGATTGCTGGCCACCGCACCCCGCGAGGCGTCCGAGGAGGACCTCGCCGGCATCCTGCGCGACTCGGTGTCCCTGTGGTGAACGGTTACCCGCACTGGCAGACGGTTCCGTTGCGCTGGAAGGACAACGACGTCTACGGGCACGTCAACAACGTGGTGCACTACTCGCTGATGGACACAGTGATCAACACGTGGCTGATCGAGCAGGGTGGTCTCGACCTCGAGACCGGGGAGGTGATCGGGCTGTGCGTCGAGTCGCACTGCGGGTATCACTCATCGGTGTCCTTTCCTGGTTCGCTGCGGATCGGTTTGCGTGTCGCACACCTGGGGAAGTCCAGCGTGCGCTACGAGATCGGGATGTACGCCGCCGACGAGTCACTGGTCGCGGAGGGCCATTTCGTGCACGTGTTCGTGGACCGCGAGACGCGCCGGCCGGTTCCGGTGTCCGGCAAGCTGCGCGGGGCCTTGGAAGAACTGCAACCCGGATGACGTGCCCCGCCGGCTGATCACCTCCCTCTGGCGGTGCGGTTGTCCGAGTCGTGTTCTTCCGTTGCTTCCGATCATGCACGACCCCACCGACAGAACCCGGCGATCGACCCGAGTTATCCACATGTGGTGACAAGAAGGCCGAGTTATCCACAGATTCGCGATGGCGGGTTCCCGAGTCCCTCGGCGGCGGTAGCGTGGACGGTAGTGAATATGTCCACAGTGGACGGGCGAGTGGTCATCTGGCCCGGACGGCACGCGGAACCGGCGAAGGCCGCCACGGAGGTGGCTCCGTGGCGGCGTCGACGGGCACGTCCGCGGCGGTGGTCCCGGGACGGACGGAAAGGTCACCCGAGACAACTGCCGGGGCGTCATCGGCAAGGTCACCCGAGAACGCGCCGCCGACGGGGCTGCTGACGGAGACGGCAATCTCGGAACTATCGGCGGCAGCAGCGGTCGCGGCAGCACAGGCAGCGGTCGTGGCAGCGGAACGGGCTGGACCACCATCGGCGTCGGCGGTCGCGGCACCACCGGCACCAGCAGCGGTGGCGGCAGCGCGCGTGGCAGCACCAACCGCTGAGCCACCGGCGGCAGCAGCGGTCGCGGTACCACCGGCGGCGGTCGTCGTGCCAGCGGCGGCGGCAGCAGCGGTCGCAGTACCACCGGCGGCGGTCGTGGTCGTGCCAGCGGCAGCGGCGGCAGCAGCAGTCGCAGTACCACCGGCGGCGGTCGTGGTCGTGCCAGCGGCAGGGGCTGAACCACCCCCGTCGGCGGCCGGAGCCGTCGCGGCGTCTCGGACCAGACCACCCGCGGCTGCTGCCGCGGACTCCGTGCCGGCGACCCCGCCCGCAGTTGCAGATCCAGCGCCTTCGGCGGCTGCTCCCCCAGCCACCGGCGTCGCCCAGGCCTGCATCAGCTCCGCGTAGCGCGCCGACCTCACCAGCAGGTCGGAGTGCCGGCCCACCGCGGTCTCGCGGCCGTCCATGACCAGGACACGGTCCGCGCGCAGCGCGGACGACAGCCGGTGCGCGATCACCACCAGCACACCACCCCGCGCGGCGAAGGCCCGCTCCGCGCGGGCTTCCGACACCGGGTCGAGATGGGAGGTGGCTTCATCGAGGATCACGAACCGCGCCGAACCGGCGTACACCCTGGCCAGCGCGAGCAACTGCGCTTCGCCTGCGGAGATGCCTTCGCCGCCGTGGCCGATCTCGGCGTCGAGACCGCCCAGCCGTCTCAGCAGCGCGCCCGCGCCCACCGCAGTCGCGGCGGCGGCGAGCGCGTCGTCCGAGGCTGACGGGGCGAACAGGGCGACGTTGTCGCGGACGGTTCCCGCGAAGACGTACGCCTCCTGCGGGATCAGCGCCACGAGCTCGTGGCGCTGGACCGCGGGCACGTCCCGGACCGGGACGCCACCGAGCAGCACCCGGCCGTCCTGCGGGGTGAGCATGCCGGTCAGCAAGCCGGCCAGTGTCGACTTGCCGATCCCGCTCGGGCCGACCACGGCGAGGTGCTCCCCCGGCCGCAGCCCCAGGTCCAGACCACGGACCACGGGTTCGGCCGTCGCGCCCCAGCCGAACGTCAGGGCGTGGACCCGGACGTCGGTGCCGCGCGGGGTCGCCGTGCCGTCCGGACGTTCCGGCAGTTCGGCCGTCTCCGCGAGCCGGCGGAGCGCGACCAGCAGGCGCAGCACGACGGTGCCGGCCGTCGCCGCCAGCCCGCGCAGCGCCGGTTGCATCGTCGTGGCCAGGTAGACCAGCGCGCCCAAGGCCGCGCCCGCGGTCAGCTCGCCGGTCGCGACCAGGCCGGGGGCCAGCCACAGGGCGAGCAGCAGCGGCAAGAACCCGCCGAGCGAGATCACCAGCGACCGGAGGGCACTCGACCGCGCGACCCGCACGGCGGCCGCGGCTTGGGCGTCGACCGCGTCGTACATCGCCAGCGCGGCGATCGGCTCGGCGCCGCACGCCACGACGTCGCGCATCCCGGCCAGGGACGCGCCGGCCGTCGCGGCCGTGTGCTCGTCGGCCAGGGCCAGTGCGCGCTGACGACGAGCCAGCGAAGGGAGGAGACAACCGAACACGACCAGGGAGGCGACCACCGGCACGGCGACCGGGAGCACCAGCGCGCCGGCGACGGTCACGAGCCCGGCGAGCGCCGAGGCCGTCGTCACCAGCATGGCGCGGGCCTGCACCAGCAGCCCGGCGGTCGCGTCGCGGACGACCTCGACGTGCTGGGTGATCCGGGCGACCCCGCTCGAATCGGGCTGGTTGCGCGGCGGGGACTCGTCGTGCAGCACGCCACGCACGACGGCCGTCACGAGTGCGTCGCGCAGGGGTTCCACGACCTTGCCGAGCTGGTGCCAGACCATCCGAGAACCGAACGCGCCCAGCACCGCGGCCAGCCCGAACAGCGCCAGCCAGCCGAGCCCGGTCCGCGGGTCGCCGACGGCGAAACCGCGGTCCACGGACAACTCGACCAACCGGCCCGAAAAGAAAGCAGGGAGCCCTTCGAGCACCGAACACACGAGCAGCACGACGCCGCCACGCCACTGCCCGGTGAGCGCGGACCAGTACAACCGGCGCAGGCTCACTCGTCGTCCTCCGTGAAGACCCCGCGGTATCCCGGCTCCCGCCAGAGGGCCGCGTGCGGGGCGACCGCGCGGATCCGGCCCTCTTCCAGCCAGGCCACGAGGTCCGCGCGGGCGGCGGTGCCGGCCCGGTGGGTCACGACGACGCGCGTCCGGCCGGGCAGCGCGCTCGCCAGCGCGCGCTCGACCGCGGCCTCGGTGACCGTGTCGAGGCTGGCCGTCGCGTCGTCGAAGATCAGCACGCGCGGCTGGTGCACGATCGCCCGGGCCAGCCCGAGGCGCTGGGCTTCGCCGCCCGACAACGGCGTCTCGGCCAGCGGGGTGCGGTAGCCGTCGGGCAGGCGGACGACGACCTCGTCGACCTGCGCGGTCTGACAGGCGGCGCGGATCGCGGACTCGCCCGCCCACGTGCCGTAGCCGACGGCGTCGGCGACCGTCGCGCCGAGCAGTGTGGGGCGTTCGAACGCGTAGCCGACCACCGCGCGCAGCTCCTCGGGGCGGATGCGCGCGAGGGGACGTCCGTCGAGCAGGACCTGTCCCCGGTCGGGCGTGACCAGCCCGCCGAGCACGCCGGCTAGCACGGACTTCCCCGCGCCCGAACGGCCGACGATCGCGAGGCACGTGCCGCCGCGGATGGTCAGGTCGACTTCGGCCAGGGCGCCTGTGACGCCGACGCGGCGCAGGTCCAGCCGGCCGACTCCGGGCCGCAGCGGGAGCATGCCGCGCTCGGGTTCGGGCTCGTCGAGGACCTCGGCGAGCCGTTCGGCGCACCCGCGCGCGCGGGACAGCATCGTGAGCAGCGGGATCTGGGTGACCAGGCCGAGGGCGAGCGCGACGTAGCCGAGCACCGCGACGACATCGCCGACGCTGAGCCGGCCGGCGAGCACGCCGAACCCGGCGGCGGCCAGCACGGCCAGCTCGACGGCCGGGGTGAGCAGGCCGGCGCGCCAGACCATCCGGGCCTGCGTGCGCCAGATGCCCATGCCCGCGAGGGTCAGCTTCGGGAGCGGGCGCAGCACGCGTTCGGCTTCACGGTCGGCGGTGCCGGACGCGGCGATCGTGCGAAGACCGGCGACGGCGTCGACCATCCGGGCTGCCAGCTCGCCGGAAACCTGTTGGTAGGCAAGGACATCGTCGGCGGTGTGCTTGAGGTGACTGCGGGCGAGCAGCAGCGCGAACGGGATGCTGCCGAGGAACACGAGCGCGAGGCGCCAGTCCAGCACCGCGAGCAACACCACGGCGCCGGACGAGATGACCAGCATCGAGCCGCACTGGACGATGATCGTGACGATGCCGCCGGCGCCGACGCAGTCGCCGGTGAGCCTGCTGATCGCGTCACCTTCGGCGAACTTCGACCGGGTGCCGAGCACGAAGAGCTTGTCGGAAAGCGTGCGACGCAACCACGCGGACGCCGTCGCGGTCACGCGGGTGGTCAGGATTCCGCCGATGACGTCCGCGGCGATCTCCGCGCCGCCGACGAGCAGCAGCCAGGAGACTTCGGGCCGGCTCGGACGGCCCGCGACCACGGCGTCCACCGCGGCCGCGAGGGCGCTGGGAAGGAGCAGCCCGGCCGCTGTGGCGACCAAAGCCGTGACGACGATGGCGGCGAGTCTCGGTCGATCGAGGCTGGCCACCCGGGCCAGCAGCCGATCGGCGGAGCCCCGCATCTCACTCCTTCGGACGATGTACCGCGAAGGCGGTACCGGGGCCACAATGAACGTGCGGGAGCGGCGCACTTGGCCTGTGCCGCTCCCGCACTGTTCACCTAGGCACTACTTGCGTGCGATCCGCCAGGTCAGTGGCAGGTCAGCAGCGAGAGGGTGCTGTTGGTGCAGGAGGCCAGCAGGCTCAGGTTCGACGGCGCGCCGCCACCGCCACCGTGACCACCGTTGAGCACCTCGGGGGTCTCCAGGGCCTGCAGCTCCAGAACGAGTTCCATGGTTTTCCTCTCGATTGTTCTTCGATTCCGCCGGTCCTCAGCGACCGGAGGTGTGGGGGGACGGCGTGCCGCCCAGGAAAGGCAGCACCTCCTTGCCGTCCAGGAGAGCGGCGAGCGTGAGGAGGATCCCCGCGCCGCCGGTGGTGACGTCCATCGACAACCGCAGCAGCTGGTTGCCGGGGAAGGCGAGCCCGCCGCGGAACGGCACCGCGTACCAGGCCAGCCGGGCCAGGTGCAGGTCGATCGCGTCGCGGACCCGCTGCTCGGGTTCGGCGCCCATGCCGAGCGCGACCGCGAGCCCGGACCGGCCGTAGAGCAGCCCGGGGTGGATGACGAACTCGCCGCGGCACGACTGGCGCAGCTCGGGCAGACTCTCGCAGGCGGCGGCCTCGGGCCGGTACCGCGCCAGCTGCTCGGCGACCAGGAGGATCCCCGCGCTGCCGATGCCGGCGTACGGGAGCGTCCGTGTGGCGCCGTCCCGGACCTGCAGTGACGCGTCGTCGGCGAGCACGCATTCTTCGAGGTCACGGCCGAGTGCCTGGTCGGCGAACGCCAGCCAGGCGGGCTCGCCGGTGCGCTCGAACAGCCGGATGAACAGCAGCGCCGGCCCGGACCAGCCGGACAGCAGGCCCGCACGGGCGAACTTCCCGGGCGGCGCCGCGGTTTCGAGCGCCTCGGCCAGCCGGACGGCGGTGGTGAGCGCCTGCCGGCCGAACTCGTTGTCCTGCCGGGCCGCGGCGAAGTGCAGCAGGGTCAGCCCGATGCCGGCCAGGCCGCCCTCGAGCGCGTGGTCGGTGGTCTGCTCGACGAGCCGCGCCGACGACGTCAGCAGCCGGCTCGCCTCGTCGTGGTGCCCGAGGTTCTCCAGCACGTAGGCGATGCCGTAGCTGCCGTCGTAGAACCCGGGCCGGGTCGGCGGGTCACGGTGGACCGACTCGATCAGCCAGCGCTCGTGCTCGGGGAACCGCCCGACGCCGGTGACGTCGAGGGTGTGCAGCACGCCCGCGGCACCGACGCCGAAGCAGGCGCCGCCGACCCGGAACTGCTCGATGTCACCGGGGAACAGCCGGTCCTGGCGCTCCGGTGTCGCGCTCGCGAGGATCGCCTCGGCGATCTGCTTGCGGACCAGCGGCCAGTCCGGTTTCTCCTGGTCGAGCTCGGTGTGGACCGGTGCCGGCTCCGTGGATTTCGCACGCGGAGCCAGCACCGCGACTGCGGCGTCGGCGTACCCCTCGGGCAGGCCGAACCGGCGTTCGACGAAGTCGGCGATGCCGCGCAGCTTCGCCGGCGCCAGCTCCAGCAGCGCGGACAGCGGCAGGAAGAGCCACAGCCGCAGCGCCGCGAGAGCGTGCTCGTCGATCTCGAAGCCGACCCGGTCGGCCGGCGCCCGGAAGCCCGGCGCGCCGAGCGCGGGCCGTTCGCCCGACTCGACGTCGGCGGCCATTTCGAAGTCGATCAGCGAAACGCGGCTCTCGTCGTCTTCGTCGATCAGGATGTTCAGCGCGTGCAGGTCACCGAAGACGAACCCGCGGGCGTGGATCGCCTCGACCGTCTCCTCGACCTTCGCCAGCACGGCCAGCGCGCGCTCGGCGTAGGCGGTGAGATCGGCTTCGGTGGTGTCACGCCTGGTCAGCGGGTAGTTGCGGGCCAGCCAGTTGCCGAGCGAGGTGCCGGGCATGTACTCCATGGCGAGGTAGTGGTGCTCCCAGACGGTGAACTGTTCGATGGCGCGGGGCACGCCGGGGATGCCGGTGAGCTTGTCGAGCACGTCGTGCTCGCGCCGCAGCCGTTCGACGGCGTCGACCTGGGCCCGGTCCAGGCCGGCGTGGGGCCGCGCCTCCTTGAGGACGACCTGGTCACCGCCCGCTTTCGGGTCGGCGAGGTAGACGCCGCCGCCGTTGGAGAAGTGCAGCGAACTCGTCACCCGGTAGGGGAACTGAGCCGGGTCGCCGGCCTTGCGGGCGGCGATACTGCTCTGCAAACAGGCCGGAATCTTCACCCAGTCGGGGACGGAGAACGTCGGTTCCCGTTTGTCGGGAACAAGCCTGCCGTCCGGCTTGCGGATCGCCAGGACGCGGTTGCCCTCGTGTTCGACCCACTGCTCGGCGAATCCGCCGTAGCGGACGTACAGGGGGCCGTCACCGTACCGCAAGTCGCTCAGGATATAGGCCCCGTGCTCGCCTTCGAGACGCACCGACAGATCGTCGAGCACCCGCTTGAGCTCGTCTTCATTCGCCGGATAAATCGTGATCAGTTTCCCGCTGCCGTCGCGGGGCGCGTATTTCGAGTTCCGGGCCAGCAGGATCAGCGGGGAGCGCAAGTGCTTGTAGGCGACCCGGTACTCCAGACAGTACTCGTGCACCTGCACGAGCACCCGCCGAGCGTTGCCCAGACCGGCGGAGACGTGGATTTTCCAGCCCTGGCCGGGGAGTTCACGGCCTTCGGGGTGCAGGACCCGCCACACGCCGCGCTGAGCAGTGAGCCAGCCGGCCTCCGGTACGGGCAGGGCCGAGGCGTACTCGTCGACCGACGCACCGATTTCCTGTTGTTCGTCGTAGAACAACGGGTCGGCGAAGCAAAAAGCTTCGTAGCGCAGGTCCATCGAAGATTGCCCCTCTGTGCGTTCCCCCGGTGCGGCATGGCTTCCGGGACGAGGAATATTCCCCCATGCCGAACGGGCCTACGCCAATCCGCCAACCCGGGGGTTCAACTGGGCTATCCGAGGTAGGCAAAAGAGACACTTACCAGGCGGTAGCCGAACCCAGCGTGATTTCCGCCAGGCAACCAACCACTCTGTCGGGGTGTAACACGAAGGTCTTTTCGTCATTCCCGCAGGTCCGAACAAGGCTCCCCGGGAATAACCCGGCGAATTGGCAGAATGCCATCAAGGACACCTCGTGATCAATTTTCCCGATATCGCGAGATCGGGTTGGTTGTCCGGTCCACTGTGGAGCACCCCGGCGTGGCCCGCGCCACGCCCGCGGCACTCGCCCGGCGGGCCGCCGGGTAGCCCGGAGTAAGTTGACGCCGGCGGACCGGAAGGAGGAACGGGTGATCTTCGGATTCGCCGTGACGGTCGCCGTGGCGGCCACGCTCGTCGCGCTCTGGAGCTTCGTCCAGTCGGCCCGCAACCGGGAGCCGGACAACGCGCTCCTGATCGCGCTCGCGGTCATCGAGGTGCTGCTGATCGTCCAGCTGGTGATCGGGATCGTGCTGCTCGCCGGCGGTGAGCGCCCCGGCAGCCTGGCGACGTTCCTCGCCTACCTGATCGGCTGCCTGGTCGTGCTGCCCGCCGGCGCGGCCTGGGCGCTGGCCGAGCGGAGCCGGTCGAGCACGGTCGTGCTCGGTATCGCCTGCCTGGCCATCCCGGTGATGGTGCTGCGACTGAACGAGGTGTGGAGTGGAGCAACAGCGTAGGACGGCCACCGGCCCCGGACGGGTGCTCGTCGCCGTGTACGCGATCTTCGCGCTGGCCGCGACGTCGCGGGCCGGCGTCCAGATCAGCACGAAGTTCCACGAAGCGCCGCTCGCGTACATCCTTTCGGCGTTCGCCGCGGTGGTCTACATCGTCGCGACGGTCGCGCTGGCCCGCCGCGGCGACGGCTGGTGGCGCGTGGCGTTGACCGCCTGCTCGATCGAGCTGCTGGGCGTGCTGACCATCGGCACGCTGAGCATCGTCGACGCGGCCGCGTTCCGGCACCCGACCGTCTGGTCGGTCTACGGCGAGGGGTATCTCTTCATCCCGCTGGTCCTGCCGGTCATCGGCCTGTACTGGCTGCGGAAGTCGGCCCCGGCGCGCGTCACTGCCTGACCGCGCAGTCGAACAGCACCCCGGCCGTCGCGGCGTCCGGCCCGATCCGGGCCGGCGGCACCGGGCGGCAGTGCTTCGCCTCCCAGCCGATCCGGCCGACCAGCTCACCCGCGTCGCCCACGACCTGTTCCGAACCACCGCCGCGCCCGATCTCGAGGTACACCCGCGGGAGCAGCACGAACCGCAGCTTCCCGGCCGTCACCCAGCTCGGCAGGTCTGCCGCGGCCGGCGCCGGGTCGAAGCCGAGGTAACCCCCGAGCGGCGCCACGCGGGCGTCGGTGTCGAGCAGGAACGGGTCCGCGCCGTACGTCCCACCCTCGACGGCGAGAGTGCTTCCCCGCACGTACGCGAGCACTTCGCGCTGCCCGGGACTCAGCTCGTACGCGCTGTCCATGAAGCGGACGTACGCGGCTTCGGCGCCTTCACCCGTGTTGACGCTGACGACTCTGTTCAACGCGGGCGTCGACGACGGCCCGGCGCTCGGATCGGCGGACTCCAGCACGCTGACCGGCCGCGCGGCGGTGTCGACGACGTAGGCCGCCGGCCCAGCGGCGATCGTGACCAGGCCTGTCACGACCACTATCCGGCTTCGCAGCAAGGCCGCGACGACCGTGAGCAGCGCCAGCGCGAGCACGGTGTACCGCAGCCACGGCAGCCACCCGGGCGTCCGGGCCAGGATGACGAACGCGAGCGCGGCCGTCGCGACGACCGCGGCGGGCAGCACGAACCGGGCGTCACGCCACCGCCAGGCCGTGACCAGGCCGGACGCCGCGAGCGCGGCGATCGCCGGCGCGAGTTCGGCGGTGTAGTAACCGTGGAAGATGCCGCCGGTGAACGAGAACACGGCGGCGCCCACGACCAGCCAGCCACCCCACAACGCCCAGCCCGCCTTGGCCTCCGGGGTCGCGCCGCGGGCCCGGCACACGGCGACCACCAGCGACCCGAGCGCGAGCGGCAGCAGCCAGGCGATCTGCCCGCCGACCTCGGCATCGAACAGCCGCAGCGGACCCGGGCCGCCGCCGAGCGCCGCACCGACCGTGGCGCCGTACCCGCCACCGACGCCGGTCGCCCCGCCGACCAGCCGCGTCACGCCGTTGTAGCCGAAGGCGAGCTGCCACACCGAGCCGTCCGTGGTGCTGCCGACGAACGGCTTCGCGCCCGGCCACAGGCTCACGACGACCGGCCAGGACAGCGACACGACCAGCGTCACCAGGCCCGCGAGGCCGAGCCGGAGCAACCGGCGGCCTTCACGCGCCCCGACGAAGTACGCCAGCGCGAGCCCGGGCAGCACGATCCACGCGGCGAGCATCTTCGTCAGGAAGCCGAGTCCGACGAACACGCCGGCCCACACCAGCCAGCGCGTCCCGTTCCCCTCGACCGAGCGCGTGACGCAGTACGCGGCGAGCAGCAGAAGGAGGACGAGCAACGTGTCGGGCAGGTTGTCGCGGTTGATCGCCGCGGTGATCGGCGTCAGCGCGAACAGAGCGGCGGCGAGCAACGCCGTCCCCGGCCCGGCCCAGCGTCGCACGACCCGGTGCAGCACGAACACCGCGGCGACGCCTTCGAGGGCCTGGACCAGCGCGATCGCCCAGGGGTGGAAGCCGAACACGGCCACGCCGAGCGTCTGCGTCCAGAACGCGAGCGGCGGTTTGTCGACCGAGACGACCCCGGCCGGGTCGAAGCCCGCGAAGAAGAACGCTTCGACGTTCCGGGACATCGAATGCACCGCGGCGGCGTAGTAGGGCTGCAGCGTCCGGCTGCCCAACGCCCAGCACCACAGCGTCGCCGCGACGACCAGCACCGCCCCCACCGCGACGCGCTCACTTCTCGCCGTCATGTCTCCCCCTCCGGTCCCTTTTGCACAAGGACGCTAGGGCGGCGCGGCGCCGGAGTCCTCAAGCCCGGGATTGATCCGGGATCTCCACCCGTGGGTTGAGCGCGGAAACAGTAGGTAGCCCGCCCCCGGAAATAAATAGGGGTTCGCCGGGCGACTTTCGGCGGTTCCGGAAATTCGTCCCGTAAACGGACAATCCTCACGTTCGGTCCCCACCGGCCTTTTCCGTGCGGCACCCCGCACCCATGAGGAGTGAGCGTGAAAATACGCTTCGGCAAATTCGTCCTGCTGGCCGCGAGTACGGCGTTGGCCGTGGTCGGCCTCGCCGGCCCCGCGACGGCGCAGACGTCGATCATCGGCGGCAGCAACGCTTCGAGCGGTCCCTGGGCGGCGCGGCTGTTCGTGAACGGCCAGCAGAACTGCACCGCGACGATCATCGCGCCGCAGTACATCCTGACCGCGAAACACTGCGTCAGCAGCGCCGGGACGTACACGTTCCGGATCGGCAGCCTGGACCAGACCACTGGCGGCACCACGGCCACCGGCTCCACGATCACGAGGAATCCGAGCGCCGACCTGGCGATCGTCCGCTTGACGACGTCGGTGAGCGCGACGTACTCCCCGCTCGGCGCCGTCGGCAACGTGGCGGTCGGCCAGAACGTCTCGGTCTACGGCTGGGGCGCGACCAGCCAGTGCGGCTCCGAGATCAACTGCCAGTCGCGGTACCTGAAGGTCGCCACGGTCCGGGTGAACTCGATCGGCTGCAGCGACTACGCGGGCGGCATCGCGGTGTGCGCGAACCGCGTCAACGGCATCACGGCCGGCGGCGACTCGGGCGGCCCGATGTTCGCCTCAGGCCGCCAGGTCGGCGTCGCGTCGACGAGCGACCGCTCGAACAACACCGCGTACACGAACGTCACGCGTTACCGCAGCTGGATTTCCTCGGTCGCCGGAGTCTGATTCAGGCGAAATCCCGCGGCCGGAAGAAAGCGGTCAGCTGGGCCCGCTCGAGACGGGCCCAGCTTTCCGTCACTGCGAATACCGCAACGGCACCGGTCGGAAACGCGTCGATCGCAGTTCTTCCGGCGAGCTGAAAAGTCACCTCGCTGACACTGGGCTCGTGCCCGACAAGCGCAAGCCTCGTGACGTCGTCCGCCGTCCGGCGCGCGATGTCCAGGTAGTCCCCGCCGTAGAGCTCATCATCGAACTCGACGAGCGGCTGTTGTTCGAACTCCCCGGAGACGAGCTGCCAGGTCTCCCGCGCCCGGCGGGCGGTGGAGCAGCGGACGCGCTCGGGCAGGTAGCCGTGTTCCTGCAGCCAGCGCCCGGCCTTGGGAGCGTCTTTGAGCCCCCGCGGCCCGAGCGGGCGTTCGTGATCGTCAACGCCGTCCGGCCAGGCCGACTTGGCGTGCCGGAGAACAAGAAGCAACCGGGTCTGGTCCACGTCACCACCGTCCCACGGATTCCGGCCGCACTCGACGGCTCACGTAGAGGTACCAGCTGCGGGCGGAGACCCCGAGCCGACCCACAGCCACGAAGTCCACACGCTGGAGAGCCGGTCGGCTCACGCGAAGCCTCCACGCAGACGCAACCGCACCCGCCGGCGACGGGGATGGCCGCCGACCAGGGAACTTGAGTGGGCCGCCTGGGGCTCGAACCCAGAACCTACGGAGAATAAGCCCAGGTCAGCGGCTAGTTCTCGTCATCTGTCGATACCAGTCTTTACCTGCATGAGCGTCCGCGCCAAACGATCATGCTCGGTCGCTGGTTCTCGTCGTTCTGTGTCGTTTCCCGGGGGAAAACCGGGGAGATGATCATGCTCTTTTCGAGGCTCTTGCTACCAGCTCGCGCGTACCCACTCTACCGCCCACAGCTCCCCCGCCATCCCGATACGAAGCCAGCACGCGGCCGGTGGCGTCGGGTCAAGGCACGCTTTCCAGCCTTGACGCGGCGTCACCGGCCGTTGTCACGATCAAGCTTCGGGATGGTGCTTACCGCCAGTCGGGCGTAACACACCAACCGTTGATGGCGACCCGGGGTGTACGACTGAAACAAGGGGAGGCCTGGCGTTGGTCGAATGGCAGAGACACGCAGCTGCGAGCGGCGCCACGAACCTGCCCCGAAGGGGCCCACGTCCCTCGGCCGGTCGGCGGAGCGGAGCGGAGCCGGCCGTGTCGAACCGGGGCGTGGGCACCAACGGATACGGCTGCGCAAGGTTGGTTCACGTGCCGCTGAGCGGCACGTGGCTTGATCCAATAGAGCTAAGTTCGGCAGCCACCGTCATACCTTGGCCAACAGACTCAGCGACGTGATCCAGATCACTACTTCTACCGTGTGAACCTGGACTCCCTAGCAAGTCCAACGGCGTTTTCGCTGGTCAGAGCCGGGCAAAGACTGTAGAGTTGGAGGTGGAAAGATAGTGGAAAGCACTGCTGCGACCGAGGGACCGAGGGCCAACATGTTCAACATTCCACCCCTCCGAAACTACAAGCTTCACAACCCGCCGCTAGTCCAAGCTCTTGCGCAGGTACGTTTTCCAGTCATTGCAAAGCTTGCCAGCTTAGAAGGTGTCGCAGGCCTACAGGACGCATTACGGGAGTTTTTCCCCTACATGGATGGCATCACCGAGAACGAGCTATCCGTAGACCTTGCCTCCGATAATGTCACTCGCGAAAAGACTACGAGTTGGCATTTTACCGACAACACTGGAACTTTGCTTTCGGTAAACACGAACAGCGCCACCCTTTCCATGGGAACGCAGTATCTCAGCGCTGAGTCTTTTATCAGCACGTTCGTCAGATCATTAACGATTATTCAAAAGGAACTCGCAATCCTTCGCTGCGACCGTGTTGGCGTTCGATTCCTCGACGTGGTGAATGACTCTGGTTCACCTGAAGCCAGCTGGAAGACCTGGTTTAAACCTGAAGTTGTGGGCTGGCCTGGCAGTGACCTCATCAAACCAGAGACACATGTAGCGTCTTCCATAACCCAGAGTCAGCTTGTTCACAAACCCATTGGCGATTTCGCAAATTTCGCATCCTCGGTAAATGCAGTCGTTCGCCACGGCGTAGCCGAATCGGGAGCCATAGTTCCCGGAATTCCGCCTTACCCGCTCCCCACTCGTTCATTCATTCTAGACCTGGATTTTTACGTAGCAAGCCAGCAGCCTTTCGATGTTAATGAAATCTCCGACCAAGTCCGCTCTCTACATTCTCATATCGACAGGTTTTTCCGCTGGACGTTGACCGAAGCTGGCGAAAAAGAGTTTCGACTTGAGGAGGTAGAGGCATGACTGGAAGTATCTTTACGACTTCCGGCACAGTCCGCCAAGCAATACTTCCAGTCGGCACCTGCCTGGTCGAAACCGGAAGATCTGTATACACATCAACCGAACAGACCTTCTCCGACTGGCTGCGACCAGTTCATGAGCACTATCAAATTTCCGGCAGCGAATCGGTGGCCGAGATGCTAAATGAGATCATTGTCTTGACAGGCTGGTCTCATCGACGTGTCGCATCTCTCTTCGGAACTTCACATCCAACTATCGCATCCGTACTTCGCGGCCACGCTCCAAATCGCGTCTCCGGTCTTGAGGATGCCATTTCCGATACGTTCGATCTCGTTCGAAAACTCGCAGAGATCTGCGGCAGAGATAAGGATTGGTTGAGCAAGATCCTTCTAGTGAAAGGCGAAGAAGGATATTCACCGCTTGACCTTATCAACTCCGGCGATCACGCTGGAGCATATCTTACCGCGCTTGACTTCTTACGCCCGCAGCAAGCGGAAGAATCTTTGGTAGTTTCGGACATGAAGAGAGTTCCGCACCTAGAGACAGAGCCCTTGGCGGATGAATGATGAGTGGCGAAAATCTATACGAGAAGGGATGGCGACAGGGAGCCGTCATCCAAAGCTCATTACCGTACCTTTCTGTTCGGATAAATAATAGTGAAATGCAGTCAGAAAAATGCGTCCATGACACTTGGGTCGTCGTAACGCAGGACTGCAACCTAAACCGTTCGAAGCCAACCAATAACAGCCCCATAGTCGAGTTGCGGCAGGTTCACGGCGACACACCGCCTACGTCATGGGGAATCCACGCTCGAAAATTTCTTCTGGACGCGGACCGCGGCCACTACATCGTGGACGACAAGCCCTCCCTCTTCGTATCGCCCAAGTATCTAAACTCCCTGGACGACTCAGTTCTGATTTACAAGCTTCCACCCGACCGAGTCATGGCACTCAAGACCTGGCTCGGCAATAGGTACGACCGACCTGCCGTGCCAACAGAATATGTCGATCTCGCTAAGGCGATCTCAGAGGCGGTGAGAGAGGAGGGCAGGTCGGACGTTGGTCGTTCTGTGCGCGACGTCTACATGACTTTCTCAGAAACCGAATCCGGCCTTTCATACTCTTTATATGCGGTCATGGTCGACGAAGCTGATCCTAAGATCGTGCGACGCTGGTTAGCGAGTGCCGCCCTGGAGGTCTCCTCAAACCTAGGCGTGGCAGTCCGCATCGAAGCGTTGTACTCGAGGCAGGTATCGCTGGAACTGATTGAAAACTCCTATTGCGCCGACCTCAGCCAGCTAACATGGGACAATGAAGGCGAAATTGACGGCGCGACGTAACCTAAAGACCCAATACTAAGAATTGGCGACTAGACCAGCCATGGTTGAGGTGACAGCGTCAGCCTCAGCAAGAAGCGCAGACTTTCCCACCTTGTTGGCAAACCCGATGGATCGAACTCCCGCCGCCTCGGCAGCTTCGACGTCAGACAGTGAGTCTCCAATGAATACGCATTCATTGGGCGTGACGTCGAGATCATTGATCGCCTGAACCAGAAGATGAGGGTTCGGCTTGAGCAATGCAGTATCTGGACCAGTTCGACCAGAGACCACATCAATCGCCGCACGGATGTCGTAGAGGTCGAGGTACGCGTTAATCGCCGACGTGCTGTTGTTACTGACAATTGCGATTTTCCTACCAGATGCGTGCCATGTACGAATGAGGCCGTGCGCTCCCTCCGTCGGCATCGCACTGGGGATCGCTTCGACTTCGTGAGCGGCAAAGGCGACTTCGACGTAGCGAGCCTCATCGCTGCCGACCGTGGCCGCGTAGTGCAGGACATCGAACGGGTCAGCGCTTGTCGCGACAGAGCCGGGCAGGTTCGCATGACCGCCCTCGGCAAGTACCTGCCTTAGTTGCTCGGCAACAACCGACGCCGGGAAGCCCGCAAAGACCGCACATACTGGACCGTCGAAGTCGAGCAGCAGCGTGCCTGCTTGAGCGATGACCTCAGCCGGCCTCACCGTTGATAGTCCTTGGCGACGCTGTTCCAGAGGCTTTCGAACCATTCCCTGGCCTGCTCGACGTACTGCGATCCGGTCGAAGTGTCGTCGTCGTTGATCGAGTGGTGGAAGAGGATCGCGTCCTTGCCCATGAGGTCGTATATCGCCTGGGTCTCGCCGCCAAAGTTGATGACGTGCTCGCGGACCGGGTAGAAGCCGAAGAAGGTCTCTTCGTTGTTGATCAGGTAGAGCTTGAACATCGGTGGTGCCGGGTGCACGCGGACCTGCGCGGTGGCTTTGTTGACCAGGCCCATCTCGGCGAGTTCGGTCACTGAGTCGACGATGGCCAGGGTGTGACGTCGCATGATCTCTTCGGCGCGCTTGCGGAACAGCGGGCTGTCGGCGTGCTCGTCGACCGTGACTGGGAGGGACCACGGCTGCGTTGGGTCTGGGACCAGCAGTCGGACGGTGATCGACTCTGGTCGTAGCCGGCCAATTCGGATCTTGTCCAGCGGTTCGGTGATGACGCCGTGGAGGGTCTCGCCGGAGAAGCCAGCGAAGTCGATTGTGACATCCTCGACCTCGAAGGCGCGTTCAATGTGCGGTCGGAGTCCCACGGGGCGTTCGGTGCGCTCTCGAACGAAGACTCCGCTGCCCTGGCGCGACACGATCAGGCCCTCGTCGCGGAGTTCACGGATGGCATTTTGCACGGTCATCGGCGCGACGTTGTACGTCTTCGCCAGCTCGTTTCGTGACGGCAGCTTGTCGCCCGGCGTGAACTTCCTGGTCAGGATCGCCGCGCGTAGTGCGTTCGCCACCTGCACATAAGGCGGCCTCGGGTCGTCCGGGTCGAGTGCCATCGATACCGCCTTCCTTGACTGGTGGTCCAGCTACGCGTCAAGTTTCGCGGACTGGGTGCAATCTTGTCTAGGCGACCTAGCGGTCTAGGCCGATTTCGACTTGCTTGACTTGGCTAGTCAACCTAGCTAACCTGATCAAGTCAGCCAAGCACGGCAGCGCCGAGTGAGGCGCCTGACCAGGAGGTACCGACGTGGCAGTAGCACGTGGAACGCGTTTCGAGATCGAGCACGACGTCGTGTTCCCGGCCGGAGCGGCGATCGTGGGTCCGGTCACGCCGGACATGGAGTACGTCTCCAACGAGGACAAGGCCCGGGGCAAGCAGCCCAAGCAGAAGATCGACGAGCAGACCGGCCTGCCCCAGTGGAAGGTCACCGTGACCGACCCGTCTGCGGAGAAGGACCGCGACAAGTCGGCCACGGTCACCCTGCTCGACCGGGTCCAGCCCGTTCCGCCTCCGGCGGCGATGCAAGGGTTCGACTTCCGGCCCGTCGTGTTCGAGGGTCTGATGGTCGAGGCCCGGGTGATGGGCGAGAAGTTCAAGTACCAGGGCTGGGTGCTGCGGGCTACCGGTATGCGTGAGCCGGGGCGGGGCGCTGGCTCGAAGCAGGCTGCTGCGAAGACGCCGGCCGGTGAGGGCTCGGGCAGTCAGCAGAAGGCAGCGTGATGGCGGGGCGGCCGTCGCGTGAGGCGGTCGCTCGGTGGAACGAGGCATACGCGGAGCAGACGTCCGCACTGTTCGCCGCGATGAGGTCAACTTCGGACGACCTGGCAGCAGTGCGGCGTCTTGCTCTCGCCTACCACGCCGTGGCGGTCGCCTGGCGTGCCTTGTCCGCCGATCTGGCTGCACCGCTCTGGGCGCGTCACGCGTCGGCGGTGGCTGCCGAGGAGTTCATGAGGCGGGCACACCTGGAGTTCGGCCGCGCCGATTCGGATCGTCGACCAGGGGAGATGCCATGACTCGGTGGGAGCTGGTGCGAGCCTGGGAGCTGGCCTACGCCCGATACCCGACCGCGTCGGATGCCGAGTTGTCGTCGGTGTCGCGGGCGGTCGCCGCAGCGTGGCGTCACCTTGCGGCCGAGTTCGAGCTTCCCGCGTGGGCGCACGCGGCGGTCATTTCCGCGGCTCAGGCGTTCGAGATCCAGGCCGACAAGTGGGACACCCGCGTCGACGGGTACGGCATTCGAGATGAGGTAGGGCATGTCGACCGGATGGGACGGGTTCGGCGTGACGTGGGTCGTCGGACCGCAGGCGGAACTCACGGTCGAGGAGACTGGTTCGGAACCGACGCACCCACCGATGCTGGTGCTCGAAGGAGCGCCGTGCGTGGTGATGCTCCGGCCGCCGGACGACCCGGCGATGTGGCCGGCGTGCGTGACGTTCCTTCGCCAGCTCCGCGACGGCGCGGAGGACCTGGCGGCGCTCCTCGAAACCCGCATGACGGCCCGGCGGGTGCGTGATGAACAAGCGTAAGGAGCCGCGCACCCTCGGGGACGCGCACGAGATCGCGATGGAACTCCGGCCCGCGCCCAAGGCGAATCCGTCGGCATGGCTGGCCTTTCGGCAGGCCAACGCACGGATGTACGAGACGGTCGCCGACGTCGACCGGGGGCATCACCACGAGGCGCTGTACTGGGCGGACTTCGAACGACGCAAGGCGGCGGAGGTGTCGGCGGCGATCCAGGCCGCGAAGTCCAAGACAGAATAGTCCTGTGTAGAGACACAGTAAGTCAATCACTGCAACAAAAACCGTGCGCTATGACGTGCGGCGCTGAAACGCGTCCTCTTCCGGTGACGCGGAACCGTAAGGCGCAGAAGCGGAAACTCGGCTACCAACCATGCCGCTCCTGCGCTGTCCACAACCGCGAGGTGTGAACAATGCAGACGCTAGACGATGACAAGCAACCATCGCCAGTGGGGGTCACCCGCTCGCGATGCTCCGACTGCAAACGCTTTGCTCGGCTGCTGCCCGGCGAAATCAAGTGCGCCCCGTGTCTGGGTGCGTTGCCGCTGGATCTCTCGGCGGTGCTGGGTGGTGGTCGGCGATGAGCTCCCCCGGAATGCTCGTGATCGCCCTGGCCGGCCTCGGCCTCGGCGTGTGGGTCCTGGCCAAGATCGGGCGCGCGCTGGCATCGATGGCTGACCTTCTGACCGCCATGGTGGTCGTGTTCGTCGGCCTGTGGTGGGCGTGCAAGGTCGTGTTCTGGCTGTTCTCGCAGGTCGTGATCCACTGGCGCACCTCGTTGACTGTTGTCGCGGTCTACTTGTGGTGCGTCTGGGTCGGCTGGGTCTGGCTCGTAATTAATCTCGTCGGCCTGACCCTGATCCTGGGTGTGTGGCGGCTGCTCGACGTCACCTCGTTCGACCAGTGGTGCGGCCGGCCCTTGCGGTCGTGGTGGCTGCGCTGGGCCGTCTATCACCTCAAGCTGCCGGGCTGGCTGCACGCCTGCGGCCTCAGCGTCCGGGACGCGGCGCTGCCGGTCGAGGTGACCGTGAACCTGGTCGGTCGTCGGAAGGCGTCGCGGGCGACGGCTCGGCAGTCCGGGGTGCAGGTGCCTAAGGTTCTCGGCGTTCGCTCCGGCCCGTCCTGGGATGAGGTCCGGGTGCAGCTCGTGCCCGGCCAGAAGCCCGAGGACTTCGACGAGGCGGCCCGTGCTCTGGCTTCGGCGCGGAACGTCGCGAGGTGTCAGGTGCGGGAGCTGAAGCCGAACGTGGTCTCCGTCGACTTCCAACGCCGCGACCAGCTGGCCGCCCTCGTGCACTCCCCCGCGCTCCCGGAGGGGCAATCCGCGGTGGACCTGCGCAAAGTCTGGGCCGGTCGGACCGAGTACGGGCACAACTGGCGAGTGCCGTTGCTCGGCTCCGGCGCGCACTGCCTGACCGCTGGTGCCTCGGGTGCGGGGAAGAACTCGGTGATGTGGTGCCCGCTCGTCGCGGCGGCCCCGGCGATCCGCTCGGGTGTGATCCGCATGTCCGGTATCGATCCGAAGGGGATGGAGCTGGCATACGGGCGTGGGATCTTCTCCCGGTACGCAGTGTCCGGGAAGGACGCGCTCGAGGTGCTTGACGGCCGGTCGAGGAGATGGAATCCCGGAAACGGGAGTTCGCCGGCCGCGTCCGCACCATCCCGCTCTCGACCGAGTACCCGCTTGAGCTGCTGGAGTTCGACGAGATCGGGGCCCTGACCAAGTACACCGACCGCAAGACCCGCGAGCAGATCGTCGAACGGGTGGCGCTGTTGAACACGCAGGGGCGGGCACTGAACATCTCCGTGCGCGGCTACGTCCAGGAGCCGACCAAGGACACCGTCCCCGTGCGGGAGCTGTTCACTCGCCGGGTGTGCCTGCGGGTGACCTCGAAGACGCATGTCGGCATGGTCCTCGGCGACGGCGCGTACGAACGCGGCGCGTGGGCCAACCGCATCGGCGACTCCGAAGCCGGTGTCGGGTTCGTGTGGGGCGAAGGCATCCGCGAACCCCTGCGTATCCGCGCGGGCTGGGTCTCCGACGAGACGGTCAAGGCGCTGGAGCAATACGTCACCAACGGCGGCGTGACCCGCCCTGTGCTTGGTGGCGAGGGGGTGGCGGCGTGAACCGGCTGATGGTCTTCCTCGACACCATCCGAGACCACCTCGACCTCCACCAGCTCCCGCCGGTGGCAACGGTGACCGTGCGGACCTGGTCGGACCCGCTCACAGTCCAGCTCGATGCCCACCGGCTGCCCGACGTCGCCGGGGCCTTGCTGACCTGGGCCAACACGCTCGACGGCGTGGCCGCACAGCTGTGGCGGACCCGTGACGGCCGTTCAGTGCACCTGTCGGTCACTGGCCGGACGCCGTGCGGGATTCCGGTTCTGGTCTACGGCGGCGTCTCGCACGACCCGGCGATGTTCCCGGACCTGCCCGCCGGTGAGCGGCAGGACATGCCCTTGTTCCAGCTTCGGCAATGGTCCCGCCCCGGGGAGGTGGCTGCCTGATGACGGAAGAACAGACCCCGGCGGCCGGGACGCGGGCTGAACGGATGCGGACACCGCTCGCCGCTGACGTCATTCGCGCGACGGCGGAGAAACACGGCGTCTGCGTCCGGCCGTTCACGATGGAAGTCGGCGACACCACGACCGGCGAACTCCGCTACGTTCCGGTTCCCTGCGGCTCCACAGTGGAATCGGTGTGCCTGCCCTGTGCTCGGAAGGCAAAGGCGCTTCGGCAGGCCCAGTGCCGTGAGGGCTGGCACATGACCGAAGAGCCCGTCCTCGCCGCCGAGCCGCCCTCGGAGGATCACAAGGAGCTGTTGACCTACCGCGCCGACCTCGTCGCGGCCTATCGGGAGGTCGGCGAACACGACCAGGCGGAGGCCGAGGAGCTGCGGGAGGAGGTCGCCGGAGTCGATGCGGAACTTCGGCAACTCGGGATGCGGGGCCGGCTGCCCGCTCTCGACGTGCCGACCAAGCGGACGGTGAAGCGGTCGACCAAGCGGAGGCAGGATGCGCCGAACCTGCCTCGACAGAAGGTCGCGAAGACCACCGTCGGGCGGGAGTACGCGGGCAAGTTCCGGCCGTCCATGTTCGTCACGCTGACCTGCGACACCTACGGCCCGGTCCGTGATGGGGCACCGGTCGACCCGGCCCGGTACGACTACCGGCGGGCGGCCCGGGACGCGGTGCACTTCTCGGCGTTGGCGGATCGGTGGTGGCAGAACCTGCGGCGCGTCGTGGGTTGGGATGCGCAGTATTTCGCGACCGTCGAGCCGCAGAAGCGGACTGCTCCGCACCTGCATGCGGCGATCCGTGGTGCGATCCCACACGACGTCATCCGGCAGGTCACCGAGGCCACGTATCACCAGGTGTGGTGGCCCAACCACGACCAGGTCGTCTACGTGGATCGGCTCCCGGTTTGGGATGGCGGCACTCGGATGTTCCTCGACCCGGACACCCGTACGCCGCTGACCGCCTGGGATGACGCCGTGGAAGCGGTCGAGGACCCGGCGCACGTGGTGACGTTCGGGCGGCAGGTGCATTCGAAAGGCATCCTCGGCGGGACGGAGGAGGCCGGCCGCCATATCGGCTACCTGACCAAGTACCTGACCAAGTCCACCGGCGAGGTTGTGGAGGCGGATACGGCGCGGCTGCGGGATCACCACGACCGGCTGCACGCCGAGCTATCGGTGACGCCGTGCTCGCCTCGGTGCGCGGTCTGGCTGCTCTACGGGATCCAGCCCAAGGGCGCGGGCAGCAAGACCACGCCGGGGCACTGCAAGGGACGGGCTCACCGGCGGACCACGCTCGGGCTGCCGGGGCGTCGGGTGCTGGTGTCGCGCAAGTGGTCGGGCAAGACCCTCGACGACCACAAAGCCGACCGCAAGGCGTTCGTCACGCAGGCCCTAGCGGCGATCGGGATCGAGAAGCCACAACCGGACCCCGCCCGGCTGGTCTGGCGGAAGGTCGAGCCGGGAGACCCGCAGGTTCCGCCTCGGCCGCACCTGGTTATGCGCGCGATCGCAGAGCGGATCACGTGGAAGGCCGAGTACGACCGGGCGTTACTCGCTGCCGCCGGACCGCCAGGGGACGGTCCGGAAACTTCGGCAACTCAGCTCGCGGCTTGATTTGGAAGGGGGAGGCATGAACAACTTCGCGGGGTTCAGTCGGTTGTGGACGGTTGAGGACGTCTCGAACTACCTCGGCGTCCCGGTGTCGACGCTGTACCAGTGGCGGACCAAGGGATACGGTCCGGCCGGCCGTCGGATTGGCAAGTACGTCCGGTACCGGCCGGAAGACGTCAGTTCGTGGGTCGACCAGCTGTCGGACGAGGTGGCGTGATGCCTCGCCCTCAGCTGGAGATCGGGACGTACGGGGAGATCCGCTATTCGGCAACTGCGAAGGGCTGGCGAGCTCGCGCGCTCTTCCGCGACTTCGACGGCCAGACGCGGGAGGTCGAGCGCTCGGGAAAGACGAAAGGTAAGGCGGCACAACGACTTCGGGACGCGTTCCTCGATTGGACAGGCTCGACGACCGGTGAGATCACCCGCGAGACCCGGCTCAAGGATCTCGCCGACGTGTGGATGGAACAGGTCCGGCAGGACGTCAGGGAGGGCATCAAGTCGCCGACGACCATCAACACGTACGAGTCCATCCTCAAGCGGCACGTGATCCCGGGGACGGGTGAACTACGGGTGCGCGAGGCGACCGTGATGCGGCTGGATCGGTTCCTGGGCGCTCTTCAACGGACCGTCGGGGCGTCGACCGCGAAAACCGCGAGGACGGCGCTGTCGGGGATGCTCGGCCTGGCCGCGCGGTACGACGCGATCGACAGCAACCCGACGCGGGACACGCGGCGCATCCCGAAGAGCAAGAAGAAGCCCCGCGCCCTGGACGCGGAGGAGCGCACGAAGTGGCTGGCCAGGGTCGAGGCCAACGAGAAGGCGCGGCGCTGGGATCTGCCGGATCTCTCGCGCTTCATGATGGCGGCGGGCGTCCGGGTCGGCGAGGCGCTGGCGACGTTCTGGGAAGACGTCGACTTCGTCGAGGGCACGGTAGACATCACGCACACGGTCGTGCGGGTCAAGGGTGAGGGCCTGCTCCGCAAGCCTCGGCCGAAGACGGAGTCGAGCATGCGCGCACTCCCCCTGCCTTCCTGGGCGCTGGCCCTGCTGGAGCGGCGGTGGGCTGAGGCGAAGGCAGATGGCCGGCCACTGGCTAGCCCGGTCTTCGCTAGCACGGTCGGCACGCTGCGGGACCCGAACAACGTCCTGCGGGTGCTCCGTGAAATCCGGGGATCCGATGACTTCCTGTGGCTCACCTCGCACAACTTCCGCAAGACCACGGCGACTGCGCTGGACGACGCGGGCGTCCCGACGCGGCTGATCGCGGACCATCTCGGCCACTCCCGGGTGTCGATGACGCAGGACACCTACCTGGGCCGGAAGACGGTCGACCCAATGACAGCACAGGCTCTAGAAGGTCTCTTGGACGATACGCAGACTTCCCAGGAAGAAAGTATTACTCCTAAGGTAGACTTCCCTCGCAAATAAATTGAATACGGTACAAGACCGTACTAATTGCAGACTTAACAACAAGGAAGATAACTATGACAGATCCCCTATCGGAGAGGATGAATACCATTCAAGCCGTCATCCTAAGGTGCCATGAAGTTCAAGAACTAATCAAGTCATTACCTACTGAAGTTCGTGAACGATATGCGAACGCTTCATCCTTCAACACGCCAGGGGCGATCAAGCGACTTGATTCCACTCTAGCCTCTACCGTTGACCTACTAGCCGACCTTCTTCGAATCAACGATAAGATTCTCGACCATCGAGCAAGCCAAGAGATCGAGGAAAACCTGCGGCTCGTAATTTCCGAGCTTAAAACGTCACTCAACTTTCCGCAGATGTCACTCAACTCTCTTGCCTATCAAACAAACTCCATTTCGGAGATAAAGAGAAACACAGAACTTATTGATTCCGGAACTTCGGAAATACGGGAGCAACAGAAGCTGATCGTCTCAACGTTAGGCGATCTTCGAGATGCACAAAGAGGCGCGGGGCTTGAAACAGTCGAAATAGACGCGACCCTCAAGACGTGGTCCAACGTACTAGAGATCGAAGATCTTCGCTCATCAGCGGAAAGCGCCGGAGAGCAGGTTGAACGCGTCCTAGAAGTTTCTCGTCAAGCTGCCGGCCAAGTTGCAGAGAACACACTCTCTACTCATTTTAAGACGATCGCCGACAGGGAGCGTAAATCTTCGACCATCTTGCGTATAACCGCAGTAGCTTGCCTATTAGTAGCCGCATCGGCTGGCTATCTTCTTTCCAAAGATAAAGCCACGACTGCCATGCTTACCGAACGTCTGTCCGTAGGCATTCCTTTACTCCTCCTCGCTGCATACTTCGCCAGAGAAGCAGCTCACCACAGGAAGGTTTCCCGATGGGCTGAAGAAATCGAAGTAAAGCTTCTAACCATGGACGCCTACATTGAACCGTTAGATAAATCTCAACGAAACGAACTTCGCACGGACTTTGGCAAGCAAATATACCAGATGCCCGAAGGTTCGACACAAGTCCCAGACATCGGACTAGGGGTTCTCGGAGAAGTGAACGGGCTAATCGACCGAGTATCCAAGCGAAAGGAATCACCCAGCTAAGTACGAAGCGTCATTATCCAATCACCGAGTGCAGTACCTGCCACGAAACGCCGAACCTTCGCCGATACCGACGTCCATCGAGGCGTAAGCCACGACACTGGCCATGCCGCGCCGACGACGAGACAGCCAATAGTGAGCCAGCTCACAGACTACCTCTAGCTCCTGGGTCGCACCTAGTTAACGGGTTCGACCCGAACCCGGGGATAACCCGGGGAGCTGATCTTGACCGGTGGCGACCGACAGGCCGCTGACCAGGGAGTTTGAGTGGGCCGCCTGGGGCTCGAACCCAGAACCTACGGATTAAAAGTCCGCAGCTCTACCAATTGAGCTAACGGCCCGTGCTACCAGCTTAGCGGGGCCCGCTCAGCCGCCGTCCGCGGGTGGATCAGGCCGCCGGGAAGGTCAAGACTGGTCTTGGCCGGCGGAGCTGCCCATGATGGCGTCCATGCCTGACAACGCCGGTTCACTGCTGATCCTGACCGGGCCGCCCGGGGCCGGGAAGTCCACCGTCTCTCAGCTGGTCGCCACGGGGGCGGCGCGGCCGACCGTCCACTTGCACACCGACAGCTTCTACGTCTGGATCCGGACCGGGTTCGTGCCGCCGTACCTGCCCGGCGCCGCGCGGCAGAACGAGGTCGTGCTGGGCGTGCTCGCCGATGCCGCGTGCGGCTACGCCCGCGGAGGCTACGACGTCGTCCTCGACGGCATTGTCGGGCCGTGGGCGCTGCAGCCGTTCCGTGACGCCGCGGTGCGGGACGGTCTGGACCTGTTCTACGTCGTGCTGCGGCCGAGCCTCGAAGTGACCCTCGCGCGCGGGACCGCTCGTGAAGGGCGGGAGCTCACCGAGGTCGAGCCCATCAAGGGGATGCACGGCGCGTTCACCGCGCTGGGTGAGCTCGAGCGGTTCGTGCTGGACACTTCGGAGCAGAGCGTCGAGGAGACCGCGTCCGCCGTGCGGCAACGGGGCCGCACGGCGGACTTCGCGCTCTGACGCTCCCTTATGGACGGATCAGCACGTCACGTAGAGACCCGTGTAGGCCGTGCACTTCTTCGACGCCGCGTCGTTGGCCGTGTTCGGGTCGGCCGGGGTGCTCGCCGCGCGCTGGGCCGTGGCCGTGAACGCGCCCCAGGCGAGGATGCCGCCCTCGGACGTGAACTTGGCCGTCGCCGAGGCGCCCGGGGCCAGGGTGCCGATCGTGCAGCTCAGCGTCGCGCCGGTCTTGGTGCAGCCGGTCAACGAGGTGACCGTGCGGTTCGCACCCGGGTTGACCGTCACGCGGACGCCGGTCGCGGAGGCCGGGCCGGTGTTCGACGCCGTGACCACGTAGTCGACGCGGGCGAACACGCCGACGCGCGGGGTGGCCGTCAGCGCGACCTTGACGTCGGCCTTCTGCGCGGCCGTGATCGTGACGGCCGGGCCGTCCTCGACGCCGAACGCGTAGTTGTCGCCCGCGAACTGGTGCTGCAACGTGAACTGGCCGCCGGCGGCGTCGTCCTTGACCTTGAAGGTGAACGTCACCGACCCGCTCTCACCCGGGGCCAGGTCGCCGACGCCGCCGCGGTAGCTGCTGAAGTACGGCGCGCACGGCGCGATCGAACCGGTGCAGGACACCAGGTCCACCAGGTCGACGATCGGCGTTTCCTTGGTGTAGACCGCCGCTTTCGCCCCGGTGACCGTGAAGTCGTTCGGGTTGTAGAGCTGCTCCGTGACCGTGAACGTGTCGCCGGCGTGGAGGCTGGTGTCGCTGACTTCGAGGGCGCTGACGGGCGGGGCCGCGGACGCCACCGCGGGGATCGCCACCAGGGCCGCCGCGGTCAGCGCGGCCAGGACAGCGGTTCTTCGACCGGTTCGCTCCATAGTTCGTTCTCCTGTTTCCGGACCCGAAGGGTGCCGCTCCGACCGGTGGGGACTGGTACTGCGCAGCAGGTGACGAAGATCAGATCGTCGCTCCCGAAGATTCGTTACCGGGTCCGCGAAACCGTGTCTGAACTGGGGTTTTCGGCCGTTGCCCGGTCACCGCCAGCCGCCGCGAACCGAAATTGTCGTACCCTTCTGGCACGCTCCGCACATGACCGAACACATCGTCTACGGGCCCCGGCTCACCGGTGAGCGCGCCGAGCTGACCCAGGTCGCGGGCGAGCTGCAGGCTCTGACCGAGACCGTCGACTACTACCGGCGCACGTTCGAGCTGAAGTGTGCCGGTCTAGCTCCGGCGCAGCTGGCGGAGCGCTCGGTGTCACCGTCGACACTGTCGCTGCACGGGCTGCTGCGGCACCTCACCGGCGTCGAACGGTGGTGGTTCCGGATCCAGTTCGCGGGCGAGGACGTCCCGAACCTCTACACCTCCGACGACGACCCGGACTTCGAGTTCACCGTGCTGGACGGTGACGTCGAGGAGGCATTCGCGTTGTGGCACGCGGAATGCGAGCGGTCACGCGCGATCGTCGCGGCGAGCTCACTGGATTCGACCGGCACCCGGATCAGCACCGGCACGCCGTTCACCCTGCGCTGGCTGATGTTGCGGATGATCGGCGAGTACGCGCGCCACTGTGGACAAGCCGACTTGATCCGCGAACGGGTCGACGGCGTGACGGGCGAGTGAATCAGGCTTTGCGGAACCGAAGGAGGAGACCGGAAACGAGCGGAACGACGATCCAGCAGGCGTAGGCCCACTCCGTGAAGAACGCGACCGGGATCGACACGGCGAAGGCGGCGATCATCACGCCGGCCCCGCGGTAGGTCCTGCCGAAGAGCTCCGGCGGGGTGTCCGCGCGGTGGAGGTGGTGACGCTGGATCTGCCAGACCATCAGGACGAACACCGTCATCGCGATGACCTGCACAAGGGCGTAGAAGACGAAGCGGAATTCGAACGCGCCGTCTTCGCCGATCACCTTCGTGGCGAAAGGCATGATCACCTGCATCAGCAGCCAGGCGAAGCTGAGCCTGATCAGGCCGGAGTTCACGGTGGTGACGTGTTCGAACAGGCGGTGGTGGGCGCGCCAGTGCCCGCCGATGACCGCGAAACTGATCAGGAAGGAGATGTATTCGGACTTGTGATCGCCGAGTGAGTGCAGCAGCTCGGTGCCGGTGAAGCCCTCCGGCAGCGGCAGCTCGAGCGCGAGCAGGGTGATGGCGATGGCCACGACGGCGTCGGAGAAGAAGACGAGCCGCTCGGCGGCGAACAACCGTTCCTGGGATGCGGCGGCGGTGTCTTCGCCGGGTGTGGCGTCGGTCATGGTCGGAAAGGGTGCCAGACGCGATCGGGTGACGGCGGCCGAGGTCGGCCGACGCGCTCGCGCCTCCCGGGGTGGTTGCTCGGCCGGGCGGGAGGCCGGACGCGTGCGATGCTGACGCCATGACCGTCGACCCCGATTCCGGACTGCTGTCCCCGGTGCGGGCCGGGACCCCGGCCGAGACGTCGACCGGTGACGAAGCCTGGCTGCGCGCCATGCTCGACGCCGAAGCCGCGCTGGCGAGAGCGCAGGCCCGGCTCGGCACGGTGCCCTCGGCGGCCGCGGCCGCGATCACCGAGGCGGCGGGCAGTGCGCGGATCGACGTCGTCGAGCTGGCGCGGGGATCGCGGGCGACCGCGAACCCGGTCGTCGGGCTGGTCAAGGCGCTGACGTCGGCGGTCGGGGCGATCGCGCCCGACGCCGCCGAGTACGTGCACCGCGGCTCGACCAGCCAGGACATCTTCGACACGGCGATGATGCTGGTCGCGGACCGGACGCTGCGGCCGCTCGCCGACGACCTCGACGCCACCGCCGAGGCGCTGGCCGGGCTGGCTCGCAAGCACCGGGACACGGTCATGGCCGGCCGCACACTGACGGCCCACGCCGTGCCGACCACGTTCGGGCTCAAGGCCGCGGGCTGGCGGCAGGTGGTGCTGGACGCGGCCGTCCGGGTCCGGCGCGTCCTGGACGGCGGCCTGCCGGTCTCCCTGGGCGGCGCGGCCGGAACGCTGGCGGCGTACGTCGAGTACGCGCGCCTCGCCGACGCCGCGCCGGCTGACGCGGGGCTGACTGACGCAGGGCTGGCTGACGCGGGGCTGACTGACGCAGGGCTGACTGACGCAGGGCTGGCTGACGCGGGGCTGGCTGACGCGGGGCTGACTGACGCAGGGCTGACTGACGCCGCGCTGGCTGACGCAGGGCTGGCTGACGCCGGGTCGGCCGTTGGCGTGCCCACCGACTCCGGGCCGGCCGTTGGCATACCCGCTGATGCCGGGTGGGCCGTTGGCGAACCCGCCGATGCTGGTCCTGCCGTTGCTGAGCCGGATGACGCTGGGCTTGGCAAGGCTGGGCGTCCCGCAGGCGTGCCTGCCTGCTCTGGGCCTGCTGGCGGAGTGGCTGCCAGCGCCGGGTCGGCCGTTGGCGTGCCCGCCGACTCCGGGTCGGCTGACGCTGGACTCGCGGACGCCGGACCTATCGAGCCCGCGGGTGCTGGGCCTGCGGGCGCGGCGACTGCAGACCGTGGGCCGGCGGGCGCAAGGCCGGCCGATGCTGGGTATGCGGAGCGGCTGACCGCGGCGTTTGCCGAGGAGACCGGGCTGGCTGCGCCCGTGCTGCCGTGGCACTCGCTGCGGACGCCCGTCGTGGACCTCGCCGGGGCGCTTGCCTTCGCGGCCGGCGCGCTGGGGAAGCTGGCGGTCGACGTCGAGACGCTTACCCGGACCGAGCTCGGCGAGGTTGCCGAGCCTGTTGCCGATGGGCGGGGTGGGTCGACGGCGATGCCGCACAAGCGGAACCCCGTGCTGGCGACGCTGATCCGGTCGGCCGCGCTGCAGGTGCCGGTGCTGGCTGCCGGTGTCACGCAGTCGATGCTCGCCGAGGATGAGCGTTCGGCTGGGGTTTGGCATGCCGAGTGGCTGCTCGTCCGTGAGTGTCTGCGGTTGACCGGGGGCGCCGCGCACACGGCCGTCGAGCTGGCGCGGGGGCTGATCGTGCAGCCTGGCCGGATGCGGGACAACCTGGCGTCGACGCATGGGCTGATCGTCTCCGAACGGCTTTCGGCTGTGCTTGCGCCGTTGCTCGGGAAGGCCGCCGCCAAGGAGCTGCTCGGTGAGGCGTCCCAGCGGGCGGTGCGTGAGGACCGGCCGCTGCGTGAGGTGCTGGACGAGGTACCCGCCATCACCGGCGTGCTGACCCCGGCAGCGCTCGACGGGCTTCTCGATCCGGCCGGCTACACCGGTGCGGCGCCCGCTCTGGTCGACCGCGCCCTGGGCGACGACAGGGCGGCCGGCACGACAGCCGGCACCACGGCGGACACCACGACCGGCACGACGGCGGGCGAAGCCGCGGGCAGGTAGAGGCCGACACAACTGCGAGCAGCGCCGCGGGCGGGCGGCGAGCAGCAGGTCGCGACGCGTAGTAAAGGCGACCCGCGGCTGGGCTCAGCGCCTCGGCCTGGGCCGGAAGGTCCGCGAAAATACTTTGAACCGCCTTCGCCGAGTGTCCGTGTAGTGGGTATCAGGCAGCCGCACCGAGCGGCGGAAAACCCTACGGACACAAGGAGAACTTCCATGCTTCGCACGCGCATCGCCGTCTCCGTCGCCGCTGCGGCAGCCGGGCTGGCAGTGCTCACCGCTTGCTCGGGCGCCGAAACCGCACAGCCCGTTGTCGCTCCGGCGGCTGCTGGTGGCACTGGCGGCGGCCAGATCGGGAACGCAGCCCCGGCGTCGAACGAGTCGAAACTCGTCGTCGCCGATGTCGCCAACGTGGGCCAGGTCCTCACCGACCAGAACGGCATGACTCTCTACCGGTTCGACAAGGACACGGCGAAGCCGCCGAAGTCCAATTGCGCCGACGACTGCGCCAAGGCCTGGCCGCCGATGCTGGCCAGCGGGGACGTCCAGGTGCAGGGGGTCGACAAGAGCCTCGTCGGGAAGGTGACCCGGGCCGACGGGACCGAGCAGATCACCGTCGGCGGGTGGGCGCTCTACCGCTACGCCAAGGACACCAAGGCCGGTGACGCGACCGGCCAGGGGGTCGGTGGCGCCTGGTACGCCTCGAACGCCAAGGGTGGCAAGGCCGGGCAGGCCGCGACCGGTGGCACCGAAGCCGGCGTCGTCAAGCTCAGCGCCACCAAGATCGACGGCCTCGGTGACGCGATCACCGACCAGAACGGGATGACGCTCTACCTGTTCACCAAGGACACCAAGAAGGCCAAGACCTCCGCCTGCAACGGCGACTGCGCCAAGACCTGGCCCGCGGTCCTGTCGAACGGCAAGGTCGAACTGCAGGGCATCGACTCGAAGCTGCTCGGCAGCATCAAGCGCGCGGACGGCACCGAGCAGGTCACCATCGGCGGCTGGCCCGTCTACACCTTCTCGAAGGACCTGAAGCCGGGCGACGCGAACGGCATGGGCGTCAACGGCACCTGGTTCGTCATCGAGCCCGCCGGCTGCAAGCTCGGCACCAACCCCGCGACCGCCGCCACCAGCCAGGCTCCGGCCAGCAGCGGCGGTACGGGAAGCAGCTCCAACGACTCTTCGGGCGGCTACAGCTACTGAAAGCCCTGACCACCCGAAGGATCTGATCTAGTGCGCGAGGCCCGGCGGACGCTCTTCACGAGCGACTTCCGGGCCTCGTTCCACGTTGTCCCGGCGACGCAGGAACGAGCGGCGACGCGGCTCTTCGGTGTCGGCGACGGCGACGCGGTCGTCGTTCGCGACGTGGTGCTTCTCGGTCACGCGGTCGTTGTCCACCACGCGGTCCGTGCGCTGCTCGACGACGGTCGGCTCGTCGACCACCTCGTCTTCCTCGGGCACGAGAATGGTGCGGCGGGCCGGCAGGACGGCGATCAGCAGACCGAGCGCGGCGACACCGAGGTGCAGCCAGGTGTCGGCCCGGCCGAGGTCCATCGGGTTGCCGGCGGTGGCGAAGGGGTTGTTCGAGATGAGACCGTCGATCATCAGGCCCCAGACGAACAGGGCGCCGTAACCGATGAACAGCAGCCAGCCGAACGTCCGGGCGCGGCCCGAACCGAAGGCGAGCAGCAGACCGACCACGCCGGTGACGACGCGGACGAGGCTGGTCAGGGGGTTGCCGGAGAACCGCCACAACCCGGCGTCGTGGTGACCGGCGAAGTTCCCGACGCCGGTCCTGGTGAATCCGATGATGCCGACGATGATGAACGCGATCCCGGCCAGTCCGGCCAGTACCTGCGCCGGCTGCAGGCCGCGAACCCGGATGCGTGCGCCTTTCGCGTGAGCCATGACTCCAGTCCTTCCCAGCATGTGGTGACGACTGTCACCGCACCCAGGTACCCCGCGACCACTGTGCGCGAAACGAGGCGAAAACCCCCAGACGTCCGATCACTGGCACCACACCGATGACAACGATGTCGGAAATCGCCGGACCGTCCTCAGTGGACGAATAACGGCTACTGGTCGGTGTCGGCCAGCGCGCCGTGCGCGCCCGAGCGCGGCAACGGCCAGGGCTGCACGCCGCCGGTGGTCTCGACCTGTCGGCCGACCGGGCCGGGAGCCGAGCTGTGCGCGCCGATCCACGCGAGGACGTCGGGGATCTGGGACTTGAAGGTGTTCATGTTGTGGCCGGCGTCCGGGATCCGCCACGACGAAAACCGCAGTGGCGGCCGAGCCGCGTTGCGGATCTGGTCGATGGCAAAGCTTTCGTAGCTCTCTTTGTCACCCGCGATGGCCAGGATGTCCACCGGCGACGGGTGCAGGCGCACGTTCAGCCGGACGTTGTTGGCGTCGTTGATGTCCTGCCGGCCGTGGAAGAGGTCCTCGGTCTCGGAATCGACCTGCGCCTTGTCGTAACCGCTGACGCTGACCGCCTGCCCGTACCACTGCGGGTGCCGCGTCACCAGGTTCATCGCGCAGTACCCGCCGGACGACCAGCCCGCGATCGTCCAGGCCCGGCGGTCCGGCGCCGCGCCGAGCTTCTGCAGCGCCCAGTCCCGCAGGTCCGCGGTCAGGTACGTGTCGTTCGCGGTTCCGTTGACCTCGTCGACGCATTCGGTGTCGTGGCCGACCTTCGGGACGCCGGTCGGGTCCGGCACGACCACCACCGTCGGGGTGAGCAAGCGCTTGCCGATCGCCGCGTCCAGCTGCTCCGGCAGGTGGTAGCCCGCGGTCACGACCTCGGGGCCGGACGGGTAGTTCGGGATCCACTCGATCACCGGGAACTTGAGGTCCTTGAAGCCCGCGTCGAAGTACTGCGGCGGCAGGTAGACGGTGACGTCGCGGGTGATCTTGGTCCGGCGCCCGGTCACCTTCATGTGGACGACCGTGCCCTTGCCCTCGCGGGCGTGCGCCACCGCGGTGTCCCGCAGCTTCTCGAGGTCCTCGCCGTTCTGCGCCGCCTCGGCGTCGGTGCCCTGCGCGGAGTAGACGCCGGTGCCGAGCAGCGAGCCGACCGTCGGGAAGAACCCGCCGATCATGTTGCCCGCCATGCCGGCCGAGACGACCAGGAGGACGACCGCGAGCAGGATCGTCGCGCTGCGCCACAGCCGCTTGCGCTTCCAGCGGTCCCAGAACCACGGCACCGCGATGATCGCGAGCAGCGTCAGCACGACCACCACGATCATGTTGACCGGCGAGTCCAGCCGGATGCTGCTGAGGTGCATGGGACGGGTCCTTCCAGGCGGGCAGGAATGCGCGCCCGGAATGCGGGACTCGCGTATATAGCACGTTTGACCCACCACATGCGTTGCGGCCCTGTGAGTTCCGTCATAGGGCCGCAACGCGGTGCTCGCTCAGCGTTCTCTCAGGAATTCACTTCGCGAACGCGCGCGACAGCACCGAGATCGCCTGCGTGATCGCGGCTTCGGCGGCGTGGGTTTCGCGCATCGAGTTCACCATCACGAAGTCGTGGATGATCCCCTGGTACCGCACGGCAGTGACGGGCACACCGGCCTGACGCAGCTTCGCCGCGTACGCCTCGCCTTCGTCGCGAAGGACGTCCGCCTCGCCGGTGATCACGAGGGCCGGCGGCAGTCCGGCGAGCTCTTCGAGGGACGCGCGCAGCGGCGACGCGGTGATCTCCGCGCGCTGGGCGGGGTCCGTCGTGTACTGGTCCCAGAACCACTTCATGCCTTCGCGGCCGAGGAAGTAGCCCTCGGCGAACTTCGTGTACGACTCGGTGTCGAAGTTCGCGTCGGTCACCGGGTAGAAGAGCACCTGCTGCCGGAAGGTGACGTCGCCGCGCTGCTTGGCCAGGATGGTCAGCGCCGCGGTCATGTTCCCGCCGACCGAGTCGCCGGCGACGGCGATGCGCGTGGTGTCGAGCCCCTTCTCGGCGCCGTGCTCGGCGACCCACTTCGCCACGGCGTAGCTCTGCTCGATGGCGACCGGGTATCGCGCCTCCGGTGAGCGGTCGTACTCCGGGAAGACGACGGCGGCACCGGTCCCGGCGGCCAGTTCGCGCACCAGGCGCTGGTGGGTGTGGAAGTCGCCGAAGACCCAGCCCGCGCCGTGGACGTAGACGATCACCGGCAGCGGACCCTCGACACCCGCGGGACGGACGATCCGGGTTTCGACCTCGCCGGTCGGACCGCCCGGCACCCGAAGGACCTCGATTTCGGCGTCGGCCATGGCGATCTCGCCGTCCTGGACGCCGTCGACGGCCTTGCGCCCCTCCTCCGGCGGCAGCTGGAACAGGTACGGCGGCTGGTCGGCGGCCTCGGCGAACGCCTGCGCGGCCGGTTCCAGGGCGATGTGGTGCGGGTTGGCGGTCATGCCTGCCTCCTCGGGGCGGGTGGAGCAACCTGATGGCACAAACGTAGCCCTCAACTGAGTTGTGCACAACTCAATGACACTCAATGAGATCAGGGGCACTTAAGTTGCCGTGCAACACCCGATCGGGGACCATGGAGAGTTACGAGAGAGGAGGCCGCCATGACGGAGAACGGCTCACTTCGGCTGGACGACCAGCTCTGCTTCGGCCTGTACTCGGCGTCCCGCGCGGTGACGTCGCTGTACCGGGTCGTCCTGGCGGAGCTCGACCTGACCTACCCCCAGTACCTCGTGATGCTGGCGCTCTGGGAGCAGGACCACCGCCTGGTCAAGGAGCTCGGCGCCGAACTGAACCTCGACTCGGGCACGCTGTCGCCGCTGCTCAAACGGCTGCACGCGGCCGGGCTCGTCGAGCGCAACCGGCAGGAGGACGACGAGCGCGCCGTCATGGTCAGCCTCAGCGTCGCCGGGAAGGCGCTGCGCGACAAGGCCGTCGGCGTCCCGAACGTGATCGGCGACGCGATGGGCCTCGACGCGGCCGGGCTCGCCCGGATGCGCGGCGAACTCGACCGTTTGACCGCATCCGTGAACGCCTATCGGGAGGCCTTGTCCCCGGCGTGATCACGCTGTCCCCGGCCGTCGTTAGCATGGGCCACGAAGCAGTCAGGGGACGCGAATGATCAACCACGACGACGCGCTCAAAGCCGTCGAGAGCAGTCTCGACCGGCCGTCCGCCGCCCGGATCTACGACTACTTCATCGGCGGGAACACGAACTACGCGATCGACCGCGCGTTCGCCGAGAAGGTCCGCGCCCGGCTGCCGCTCATGGGCGAGTACTGCCTGACCAGCCGCCAGTTCCTCGGCCGCGCCGTGCGCGAGTGCGTGCGTGCCGGCATCCGGCAGTTCGTCGACATCGGTTCCGGGCTGCCCACGGCCGGCAACGTGCACGAAGTCGCCGACGAGACGCGCGAAGAGCTCGACACGCACGTGCTCTACATCGACAACGAGCCCATCGCCCTCGCGCACTCGACGCTGCTGCTCGCCGACACCGCCGACCCGGAGCGCCACCACGCGATCGCCGCGGACTTCCTGCAGCCCGAGGACCTCTGGGCCCGGGTGGGTGCGTCCGCCATCATCGACGTGCGGCAGCCCGTCGCGCTGGTGATCAACGCCGTCATGCACTTCATCAAGGACGACCAGGAGCCCGACCGGCTGCTCGCGTTCTACCGCCGGAAGCTCGCCCCCGGCTCGCTGCTGGTGCTGTCGCAGATGACCAACGAGAACCCGGTCAACGACGACGAGCGGCAGGCACTGATCGACCTGCTCGAGTACTACGAGACCACGACCAACCCGGGTTTCCTGCGGCCGATGGCCGAGTTCGAACGCTTCTTCGGCGGCTGGCCGATGCTGGAGCCCGGGCTCGTCTACGCGCCGGCGTGGCACCCGGACGCGCGGACCGTGTTCGCCGGTTCGCCGTCCGAGTCGCGGGTGATCGGCGGCATCGCCCGCAAGCCCTGATCCACCCGGCTTCCACCCCGGGGTTGACGCTCCGGGGCGCCGACGCGAGCACCGTGGTGCCCACGCACCGCGAAGGGGAACGCTCGTGAACAGCTCGGTCAACATCCTCATCGGACTCGTCGTCCTGGCCTGGATCCTGTGGCGTCAGACGCAGAAGCGCCCGGTCCGGGAGGACCGCAGGCCCACCGTGCTGCTGATCCTGCTGGTGCTCGGGGTGCTCCAGCTGAGCGCGTTCTTCAAGTCCGCGTCGTCGACGGGCCTGGTGATCAGCCTGCTCGTCGGCAGCCTGGTACTGGCCGCGGGGTTCGGCGTGGTCCGCGGGTACACCGTGCGGCTCTGGCGCCAGGACGGGCAGCTGTTCCGCCAGGGCACCTGGCTCACGATCGTGCTGTGGCCGGCCGGCATCGGTGTCCACATCGGACTCGACGCGCTGATCGACAGCAGCGCGAAGGGCCTGGGCACCGCGTCGATCCTGCTCTACCTGGCCGTCTCGCTGGGGGCGCAGCGGCTGGTCGTCCAGTCGCGCGCGCACCACGCCGTGCGCGTCTAAGACGCTTCGCGCAGACCTTCCAGGACGTCGAGGACGGCGCTTTTGCCCAGGTCGACGGCCTTGCGCAGCACCTCGGGATCGCGTTCCAGCACCGCCACGTCCGGCGCGCCCATCGGCGGCCGGACGCTGAGGATGCGCGGGTCGGTCGCGAGGATCTCCTCGTCTTCGACGTCCCGGCGGTAGGTGTCGTGCCAGGCGGTGATGGTGCCCGGCGCCTGGCGGCGCAGGAATCGCGGCACGACGACGTCCTGCACCCGCGGCGGCCGCAGCGGCAGCTCGTCGGCGCGACGGGTGCGCAGCACCAGGACGTCGGTCGCGTCCTGGGCGAGCGCGGTGCGGAACGGGATCGGCTCGGCCACCCCGGCGTCGACGAACCGGCGCCCGGCCATCGGGATCGGCGGCCCGGCCAGCACCGGCATGCAGGACGACGCGGCGAGCGCGACCTTGATCGCGTCGACGTCGTCCAGAAAGGGGTGCAGGTCGGTGGACTCGCCGGTGTCGGCGTCGGTGGCCAGCGGGTGGAACGTCACCGTGTTGGCCAGGATCGCCGGGAAGTCCATCGGCTCCAGCACCGAATAGACCTGGTGGACGAGGTATTCGAGGTCGATCACCGCGCGGCCGCGCAGGGTGTGCAGCGGGTTGATGATCCGCCGCATGACGACCGGATTCCACCAGGTCCGCACGCCCGTCGACGAGCGGCCGCAGAGCAGCCAGGCGCCGTTCAGCGCGCCGGCCGACGAGCCGTAGACGGCGTCGAGCGCGGGGGTGATCCCCAGTTCGTCCAGCGCCAGGACCATGCCGCTCGAATAGGTGCCCCGGCTGCTGCCGCCCTCGATGGCCAGCGCGAGGCGCCGGCCGTCCGTGCGTTCGCCCGGGACACTGCCGGTCGCCAGCCGTTCGGAGATCAGTTCGAGTACCGGGTGCACTCCTCCCATCCTGGTCTTTTACGGCGATTCGTCGACCCGTTTTGAGAACTACGGAGTGCGTCACTCGCGCGGGTGAAGTGATGCGCGCCTCGTTGCACTGCACCTAGTTGCATAGCACCCTCGGAGCATGGCTTTGGAGCACGCGATCCTCGTTTCGCTGTCCGAGCGCGCCGGCTCGGGCTACGAGCTGACGCGCCGGTTCGAGAAGTCGATCGGGCTCTTCTGGAGCGCCACCCACCAGCAGATCTACCGCGTGCTGAAGCGGATGGAAGAGGCCGGCTGGGTCGCTGTCGACGTCGTCGCGCAGTCGGGGCGCCCGGACAAGAAGGTCTACACGGTCAGCGAAAGCGGTCACACCGAACTGGTCCGCTGGCTCGCCGAGCCGGACCCGTCGGCCGGGCCCGTCGAACTCGCGGTCAAGATCCGCGGCGCGAGCTTCGGCGATCCCGGGGCCGTCGCGGCCGAGATCGTCCGGCACCGCGCCGCGCACGCCGAACGCCTCGACGTCTACCGGCAGATCGAGAAGCGCGACTTCCCCGCCCCGGCCGGTCTCGAAGGCCGGCACCTGCACCAGTACCTGGTCCTGCGCGGCGGCATCCGCGTGGAAGAAGGCCAGGTCGAGTGGTTCGACGAAGTTCTCGCTGCTCTCCACCACGAGAAGGACGCGTGATGACCGACTACCCGAACTTGCTGGCCCCGCTGGATCTCGGCTTCACGACGTTGCGCAACCGCGTGCTCATGGGCTCGATGCACACCGGCCTCGAGGACAAGGCCGCGCACTTCCCCGAGCTGGCCGAGTACTACGCCGAGCGCGCCCGCGGTGGGGTCGGGCTGATCGTCACCGGCGGGTTCGCGCCGAACCGCACCGGCTGGCTGCTGCCGCTCGCGTCGAAGCTGACGACGTCCGCCGAGGCGCGGCAGCACCGGCAGCTCACGGCGCCGGTCCACGAGGCCGGCGGCAAGATCGCGCTGCAGATCCTGCACGCGGGCCGCTACGCCTACCACCCGCTCAGCGTGTCCGCGTCGAGCCGCAAGGCGCCGATCAACCCGTTCCGGCCGCGCGCGCTGACCGGTTACGGCGTGCGTCAGCAGATCCGCGCCTTCGCCGACTGCGCCGCTCTCGCGCGCGAAGCGGGCTACGACGGCGTCGAGATCATGGGCTCCGAGGGCTACCTGATCAACCAGTTCCTGGCCGAGCGCACCAACAAGCGCACCGACGCCTGGGGCGGCACGGCCGAGAAGCGCCGCCGGTTCGCCGTCGAGATCGTGCGCCGGACGCGCGAGAAAGTCGGCGACGACTTCGTCATCATCTACCGGCTTTCGATGCTCGACCTCGTGCCGGGCGGCCAGCGGTGGGAGGACGTCGTCGCGCTCGCGAAGGACGTCGAGGCCGCCGGGGCGACGATCATCAACACCGGCATCGGCTGGCACGAGGCCCGGGTGCCGACGATCGTCACGTCGGTGCCGCGCGGCGCGTTCACCTGGGTCACCGGGAAGCTCAAACCGCACGTCGGGATCCCGGTGGTGACGTCGAACCGGATCAACATGCCGCAGGTGGCCGAGGAAGCGCTGGCGAACGGCGACGCCGACCTCGTCTCGATGGCCCGGCCGTTCCTCGCCGACCCGGAGTGGATCCGGAAGGCCGCGAGCGGCCGCGAGGACGAGATCAACACCTGCATCGCCTGCAACCAGGCCTGCCTCGACCACGCCTTCAAGCGCAAGCTCGTGTCCTGCATGGTGAACCCCCGCGCCGGCCACGAAACGACGTTGACGCTCACCCCAACACGGCGCGTCAAGCACATCGCGGTCGTCGGCGCCGGGCCCGCCGGGCTGTCGTCCGCCACCGCGCTCGCCGAACGCGGCCACCGTGTCGAACTGTTCGAAGCGGACGACGAGATCGGCGGCCAGTTCGGCATCGCGCGGAAGATCCCCGGCAAGGAGGAGTTCGCCGAGACGATCCGCTACTACCAGCGGCGCCTCGAGGTGACCGGCGTGAAGCTGCACCTCGGCACGCGCGTCACCGCGGCGGACCTGACCGGCTTCGACGAGGTCGTGGTGGCCACCGGCGTCGCGCCGCGGGTGCCGTCGCTGCCCGGCATCGAGCACCCGAAGGTGCTGTCCTACGTCGACGTCGTCCGGCACGGGAAGCCGGTCGGCGACCGGGTCGCGGTGATCGGCGCGGGTGGGATCGGCGTCGACGTCAGCGAGTTCCTCACGCACCTCGGCTCCCCCGCGCTCGACCTCGACGCGTGGATGACCGAATGGGGCGTCGCCGACCCCGAGCACGCGCCCGGCGGGCTCACCGAGCCGAAGCCCGAGCCGTCACCGCGGCAGGTCTACCTGCTGCAGCGCAAGAAGTCCGGGATCGGTGCCGGGCTCGGCAAGACGTCCGGCTGGGTGCACCGCGCCGCGCTGAAGGCGAAGGGCGTCGAACGGATTCCCGGCGTCACCTACGACCGCGTCGACGACGCCGGCCTGCACATCACCGTGGCCGGCCGGGCGCGGCTGCTGGAAGTCGACACGGTCGTCGTCTGCGCCGGTCAGGAGCCCGTGCGCGACCTCGCCGACGAGCTGACGGCCTCGGGGCTGCCGGTGCACGTGATCGGCGGCGCCGACGTCGCCGCCGAACTCGACGCGAAACGCGCGATCGACCAGGGCACGCGGCTCGCGGCCGCGCTGTAGCCCGGGGAGCCTCCCACACTGGCAGGATGAACCCCGTGCGAGACGTATGCGTGATCGGGCTCGGGCTGATCGGCGGGTCGCTGCTGCGCGCGGCGGCCGCGAGCGGCCGCACGGCGTGGGGAGCGGCGGTTTCCGAAGTGGACGCCGACGCGGCGAGCAGAGCGGGGTTCGACGTCACGACCGACGTCGAGGCCGCGCTGCACCGGGCCGCCGCCGAGGACGCGCTGGTCGTGCTGGCCGTGCCGCTGCCCGCTGTCGAGGACCTGCTGCGCCTGGTCGCCCAGCACGCGTCGCACTGCCTGCTCACCGACGTCACCAGCGTGAAGGCGCCGGTCCTGGACGCCGTCCGCCGCCGGGTGCCGTACACGCGCTACGTCGGCGGGCATCCGATGGCCGGGACGTCCCACTCGGGCTGGCTGGCCAGTGACGCCTCGCTGTTCCGGGGCGCGGCGTGGGTCGTCGCCGTCGAGGACGACACGGACCTCGAAGCCTGGGCCGAGGTGGCGCAGCTGGTGCTCGACCTCGGCGCGCACGTGGTGCCGCTGCCCGCGGAGTCGCACGACGAAGCCGTCGCGCGGATCTCCCACCTGCCGCACCTGTTCGCCGCGATCCTCGCCACGATCGGCGCCGAAGGCGGCCCGCTGGCGATGTCGCTCGCGGCCGGTTCCTACCGCGACGGGACACGCGTCGCGGGCTCGAACCCGCACCTCGTGCGCGCGATGACCGAAGGAAACCGCGACGCGCTGCTCCCGATCGTCGACGAAGCCCTCGGCCGGCTCGGCGCCGCGCGCGGTTCGCTGGCCTCGACCGGCGGCCTGGCGGCCACGATCAACGCGGGACACGAAGGCGCGCAAGCGTTTGCGGCCGGCCTGGACGCCGAGCGGGCGGGCGTCCGGATCAGCCTGGCCGCCCCGGACGCCCGGGACGGCCTGATCGCCCTCGGCGAGCGCGGCGGCCGGATCACCGGCCTCGCGGACGGCGTCGCGACCGGCGAGGTCCAGTAAAAGCCGTGAAGGACTCCTTACCGGCCTTAAGAGCCGGGAAGGAGTCCTTCACGGCTTTCGGGAACTACGGCTGGGTCGGCTGGGCGGGCGGCGGGTTGTCCGGGGTGTTGTCGAACTTGTTGAGGAAGTCCTTGGCCTTCTCGACGCCGCCGTCGATCTGCGAGTCGTGGCCGGCGAACTTCGACTTCGCGAAGTCGGCGGCCTTGTCGAGGCCCTGCTCGATCTTGTCGTTGTGCTCCCGCAAGGCGTCTTCGGCCTTGCCCTTCAACGCGTCGAAGTCGATTCCCATGAGTGCATTGAACAGCACTCATGTCACGTCCGCCTGTGGTAGGGCAAAAACCGCCTGACCAGCCGCAACGGCGTGTGTTCGACCAGGTCCGGCCCGCGGACCGCGTCGAACGCCGACTCCAGCTGGTCGACCACGCCGGCCAGCTGTGCGCTGTCGGGCAGCGGCACCGACTCCGGCGTCCGCTGCTCGCGGATCGACGACGCCAGCTCCTCGATCGCGGTGGTCAGCAGCCCGACGTCCGACGGCGCCGGCGGCGCCACCCCGCGGCCGATCGTGACGCCGACCTCGGTGACGGCGTCCGCGACCCGTTCCTGCGCCGCGATGACCGGCCACCACGCCACCGCCTGGCGGCCGTTGGCCGACGGCTCGACGACGACCTGCTGGAACGCCGTCCGCAGGTCGGCCAGCGCCCGGTAGGCGCCGCGCCGGGCCCGGGACCGCGCCAGCCGCGCGTCCCCCGACGACGCCTCGACCAGGGCGTACTCGACGTACTTCGCGACGGCGTCCAGCCCGTCGGCCAGCCGGCCGCCGACCTGGGGACGCCGGCTTCCCGGCCACAGCAGGTAGCCGAAGACGAGCACGATCACGCAGCCCAGCACCGTGTCGACCAGCCGGGCCACGACGACGTCCCAGCTCGCCGTGTTCGCCAGGTCCATCTGCAGGATGATCAACGGCGTGACGAACGCGCTGAGGATGCCGTAGTTGCGCACCTTCCCGACCGCGACGCCGCCGGCGAAGATCGCGATCAGCGCCACCAGGATCCAGCCGCGCCCGCCCGCGACCAGCACGGCGGCGCCGATCCCGACGCCGACGACCGTGCCGATGCCGCGCAGCACCGCGCGGCCGAAGACCGAGCCGAAGTCCGGCTTGAGCACGATGCCGACGGTCAGGGTGAGCCAGTACGACCGCTCCAGCGGCACGAGCAGGCCGACGACCTCGGCGATCGCGACGCACAGGGTCAGCCGCAGGGCGGCGATCCAGGTCAGCGGGCCGGACGCCAGCGAGCGCCCCCAGTCCCGCAGCCGCCGGTACCAGGGCGCCTGCTCCCGGCGCTTCCGGTCGTCACCCTTCCCGATCCGGATCAGCCCGGCGTACAGGGCGGCCCGCAGCGGGTCGGCGTCGTCCTCGGGCTCCGGTGGCGGTTCCGGCAGCGGCTGGCTCGCCAGCACCGCGGCCGAGAGCGCGACGAAGTGGTCGATGACGTCGCCGGACACCCGGCGGCCGGCGTTGACCAGCGCCACCGACGCCTCGACCGCGGGGGTCGTCGCCGAGAGCAGGTTGAGCAGCTGCCGGTACGCGGCGTCGCGGCCGGACAGCCACGAGCGCGCGGTGAGCAGCTGGTCGTAGGCGGTGTTCATGGCCGTGGTCAGCCGGTGGCGGGCCACCCGCGAGACGGCCTCGTCGGTCGCCGAGAGCATCGCGGCCAGCTCGACGTAGACGTGCGCGACGGCGCCGCGTTCGGCGCTGGTCGCGCGGACCGTCCAGGTGACGAGCGCGACCAGCAGGCTCCACGCGGCACCGACGCAGAAGTAGCCGAACAGGATCTCGACGCGGACGCCGGTCGCGTGCTGGCCGGTGCCGAGCACGCAGAACACGAACATCTGCAGGCCGGCGACCGAGGCGTTGCTGCCGGCCGCGCTGATCAGCGCGGACACCGCGGCGACCAGGATCACCGCGGGCACGGACAGCGCCGGCGTGCCGCCGGTCAGCAGGCCGACGACGTACCCGGCGGTGGCGGCGAGCGTCGCGCCGCCCAGGCGTCGCGCGCGGTAGCGGTACGGGCCCGCGGACTCGGACAGCACGGCGGGCAGCGCGCCGGTCGAGATCAGGGCGCCGACGGCGATGTCACCCGCGGCGAAGCCCACCGCCAGCGGGACGGCGAGGGCGAGCACGGCCCGGGCGACCATGTTCCACGGCACCGGGACCGGTTTGCTCCGCAGCAGCTGGACGAGCCAGTGCGGCGCGGCGATGTCGGGACGCGGCGTGCTCACGCCCCCATCTTGACCTACGCTGCCGGGAACGCTTAATTATCAACCTGTCAACAACGTGGGAGGTTCCGGTGGGCCGCAAGTACTCCTTCGAGGTCAACCGCACGAGCACAGCGCCGCCGTCGGCGCTGTTCGCGCGCGAAGCCGACGGCCCGCGCTGGGCGGAGTGGGGAAAACCACTGATCATCCAGGCGAGCTGGGCCCGGCAGGGCACCGACGAGCCGAACGGCGTGGGCGCCGTCCGCGCGGTCGGCCTGTGGCCGGTGCTGATCAAGGAGGAGACGGTCGAGTACGAGCAGGACCGCCGCCACGTCTACACGTTCTTCGGGAACAACCCGATCAAGGACTACCGGGCCGAGGTGTTCTTCACCCCGACCGTCGACGGCGGCACGCACCTGCGCTGGACCGGCTCGTTCACCGAGCCCGTGCGCGGCAGCGGCCCGATCCTGGCCGCCGGGCTCAAGAACGTCATCCGGCTGTTCTCGGCGAAGCTGGTCAAGGCGGCCGAAACCGGGCACTGACCTGGGTGCGTCAGGCCACACAAGATCGTTTGACGCAACTTCGCGCCCCACCTGAACGTCACCCTTTCGGGTAGTCCTCGACTACCCTTCGAAAGGGGGACGCGGGGATGTTCAGCAAAAGGCGACACGGAAGAGTGACAGCGGTGGTGGCCGCGGCGGTGTTGGCGCTCACGGCGTGTTCGAGCGCCCAGCCGGCGCCGCCCGAGCCCAGCCAGCCGAACCCGGCGCCCGGTGGCGGCCCCGGCTCGACGCCGTCCGGGCCCTACGCGTTCGGCACCGTGCAGCAGAAGGCGCCGGCCGTGGCGAACGGCGAGGTCCAGGTCGTCCGCAAGATCACCACCGACAAGCCGTACGTCTTCCTCACGATGGACGACGGCGCGGTCAAGGACCCGGACGCGCTCAAGCTGATGCAGCAGTCCGGCACGCACCCGGTGCTGTTCCTGAACCAGAAGTACGTGAAGGGCCACGAGGCCTACTTCAAGCAGATCCTCGACGCGACCGGCGCGACGCTCGGCGACCACACGGTCGACCACCCGAACCTCAAGGGCAAGCCGTTCGAGTTCCAGCGCAAGGAGATCTGCGACGACGCCGACGACTTCCAGAAGGGCCTCGGCGTCCGGCCGTCGATCTTCCGGCCGCCGTTCGGCAACTACGACCACACCACGCTGCGCGCGGCGGCCGCGTGCGGGATGCGCGTCGCGGTGCTGTGGACGGCCGCGGTCAACGACGGCCACGTCCAGTTCCAGGCCGGCGACAAGCTCAAGCCGGGCGACATCGTGCTGATGCACTTCCGGAAGACGTTCAAAGAGGACTACACGGCGTTCGTCGAGCAGGCGAAGAAGGACGGGCTCACACCCGTCCCCCTCGCCGACTTCCTGGGCTAGAGAACGACTGTCGGCGTCACGACGGTCCGGCGGCACGTCACGTCACCCAGGTGCACCAGGATCTGCGTGGTCCCGCGCGGCACGTTGTCGAGCACGAACCGCCCGCCTTCGTCGGCGGTCGTGGACGTCGTCCCGTGCTCGGCGACGCGCACCTCGACGCCGTACTGGCCGGCCGGCACCAGCCAGCCGTCGATGCGGTGCTGCTTGCCGATCTTGGTCAGGTTGATCATCACGGTGAGGTCGCTGACGGTGAAGGTGATCGTCCCGGTGCCGCTACCGCGTACGCCGGCCAGGTTGTCGAGCCGTTCCCAGCGGGCGACCTCGACGTCGAGGTCCTCCAGGGCGAGCGCGAACTGGACCCGCTGCACGAGGTCGTCCGGCGGCGGATCGAGCTCGTCGAGGAAGCGGCCGATGTCGGCCAGCAGGATTTCGTCGTCCGCGGAGGCCGTGCCTCCCGGTGCCCCGACGTCGTTCATCGGCTGCCCCCTTCACTGGCGAGGAGATCGCGCATCTGGTCGAGGCAGCGCCCTCTGGTCGGTCCGACGCTGCCGCGCGGCATCCGCAACGCTTCGGCGACGAGCTGGTACTCCGCACGGCCCGCGAGGACGGTCAGCCGGAGCAACTCCTGACAGCGGTGGGGCAGCCGGACGAAGGCGCGCCAGACCCGGCGGTCGCGGTCGGCGCGGACGGCTTCGTCTTCGGGAGCCGGTTGGGTGCTGGGCATCGCGTCGGCCACCTCGTCGCTCAGCGGGACGGGCTGGATGCGGCGGCCGTGGGGATGGGTCGCCTCGCGCCGGGTCGTGGTGATCAACCAGGCGGCGAGCGCCTTGGGATCACGCAGCTTCCCGAGCTGGCTGAACAAGGCCAGCCACACGGTCTGGACCACGTCTTCGGCGACCGAGCGGTCGAGGCCGTTCGCCCTGGCCACGTGCCAGACGAGCGGGGTGAGCTCGTCGACCAGGCGGGCCATCGCCTGGCGGTCGCCTTCTCTCGCCGCGTGCATGCAGGCGGCATGCAGCTCGGCGCCGGTCAGGCCCTCCCAAGGAGGATCAACCTCTGCGGTTTGCACGTCGGTCACCGTATCTGCCCCTCTTCGGAAACGTCTTCGAGTCGGCTTCGGCAGTATCGCGGGTCCTTCGGGGGGAAGGAGCGTGCAGGTGGATCTCGGATACATCAAGTCTCTTAGTCGTCGGTCACGCTCGCGGTCAACGGCTGCGGGGGAGGTACCGGCCGACGCGGGCGGGTGGACTCGCGCCGACCGGTACTCCCCTCCCTCACGGGCCCGCTCCCCAACGGGCCCCGCCGGGTGACCCCTCCCCCGAAGGGCACCCGGCCGACGGTGTCCGGGGGCCCCCTCGGCTCCCGGCCACCGCGTTTTCCTCCGAATCCGGCACCCCCTGCCGCGATCCGATCTCCGTGCTTGGCTGCTCCACAGGACGCAGTGGGGGGACCCCCAGATACACGAACGCCGAAGTTTTTTCGAAGCTCGACGGAATGCGGCTACTTGATCACCGAGAGTGCACCGGCAAGCGTTTGCGCCCACCGCGCGTATCCCGCAGGCCCGGGGTGGAAGCGGTCCGACGCGAAGGCCGCGGGGTCGAGGAGATCGGGAGCCATGGGTACATGGGTCACGCCGGGGACGCGCGCCACGGCGGCGGCCGCGGCGTCGAGCGCGGTCGACCGGGCGGCGAGGACGTCCCGCAGCGGCCGCGGCAGCGAGGGGAAGCGTGCCATCGGCGGCACCCCGGCGAGGACGACCTCGACCGGGCCGAGGCGGCGTCGCAGGTCGACGACCAGGGCCAGCAGGTCACGGCGGTAGCCCGCGGCGGAGCGCAGCTCGATCGTGTCGTTGACGCCGAGCGCGATCACCACGAGATCGGCGGGCTCCACGAGCGGCGCCAGTTCGGCGCGGACGGTCCGGGCGTTGGCGCCGGTCTTGCCGACGGCCTGCCAGCGCACGGCCCGGCCGCCCTTCGCGAGTTCACGGGCGAGGCAGCCGGTCAGCGCCTCTTCGTGGGTGGCCGCGCCGACACCGTCCACTGTGGATTCGCCGAGCACGGCCAGCCGGACCGGCTCCCCCGCGCCGTCGACGACGCCGTCGCCGGGCCCGGCGGCCCCGGGCAGCCGCGGCGTCGTCCGCTTGACGTAGACCGCCTGGGCGGCGAGGAGGAGAAGCACACCTCGACGTTAGCTGGCGCGGTTCTTCTCTTCGCGCATCTTGTGCCAGCGCTCATACATCCCGTTGAGCTCTTCGAGCATGAACGACAGGAAGTCCCGCATCTCGGCGAGCCGTTCGCCGGCGGGCGAGCCCTCGCCCAGCGCGTCGATGCCGTTCTCGGCCGCGTCGCGCCACATGATGATCATGCGGTCGCGCTTGAGGAACGTGGCGTACCAGAGGTCGTCGAAGAGGCGGTAGTGGTCGCGGCGCTCGCCGGGCTCGCGTTCCTTCGCGACCAGGCCGATCTGCTCCAGGAAGCGCACGGCGCCGGAGACGGCCGCGGGGCTGACCGACAGCTGCGAGGCCAGGTCGGCCGCGGTCAACCGGCCTTCGTCGGTGGTCATCAGGGCCGCGAACACCCGCGCGGACATGCGCTGCATCCCGATCTGCGAGAGCACCAGGGCCAAGCTTTCGACGTACCGGCGGACGGCGTCTTCATCTCGCTTCGTGTCAGGCGTCGTCATCCGGCCATCCTCTCGCACCACCCAGTCAAGATCACTCAGTCTAGACATTTTCTTAACTTCACAACTTCGTGAAATCAGTGTAGCTTCCGAAGCATGGAAAATGCCATCGCGATCTCCGGCTTGCACAAGTCGTTCGGCCGGACCAAGGCCTTGGACGGCCTCGATCTGCAGGTACCTACTGGGGAAGTACACGGATTCCTGGGCCCGAACGGCGCCGGGAAGTCGACCACCGTCCGGGTCCTGCTCGGCCTGCTCCGTAAGGATCCCGGGGCGGATTCGGGGGACGTCCGGCTGCTCGGCGGCGACCCCTGGAAGGACGCGGCGAGCCTGCACCGCCGGCTGGCCTACGTGCCCGGCGACGTCAACCTCTGGCCCAACCTCTCCGGCGGCGAGGTGATCGACCTGCTCGGCCGGCTGCGCGGCGGCCTCGACGAGAAGCGGCGCGCCGACCTGCTCGAGCGGTTCGACCTCGACCCGAAGAAGAAGGGGCGGACGTACTCGAAGGGCAACCGGCAGAAGGTCGCCATCGTGGCCGCGCTCGCGTCCCGGGTCGACCTGCTGATCCTCGACGAGCCGACGTCCGGCCTCGACCCGCTGATGGAGGCGACGTTCCAGTACGCCATCCAGGAGGAGCGCGAGCAGGGCCGCACAGTGCTGCTCTCCAGCCACATCCTCGCCGAGGTCGAAGCGCTCTGCGACAAGGTGAGCATCATCCGCAACGGCCGCACCGTGGAGTCGGGCACGCTCGCCGAGCTGCGCCACCTGACCCGGACGTCGATCACGGCCGAGCTCGCCGGACCGCCCAACGGGCTGGCGAACCTGGAGAACATCCACGACCTCAAGGTCGACGGCAACCGCGTCCGGTTCGACGTCGAGACGCGCTCGCTCGACGAGGCGCTGCGCCAGCTGACCCAGGTCGGCGTGCGGAGCCTCGTCAGCCAGCCGCCGACGCTGGAAGAGCTGTTCCTGCGGCACTACACCACCGAGGCGAGCGCGAAATGACCGCGACCCTCTCCCGCGAAACCGAACCCGCGCCGGCACACGAACTCGCCGGCACCTGGCACCTGACGCGGCTCGCGCTGCGCCGCGACCGCGTGACCCTGCCGATCTGGATCGTGCTGCTCAGCGTCATCCCGGCGAGCACCGTCAAGACGTTCGCGCAGTTCTACCCGACCGACGCCGACCGCCTCGCGCTGCAGGCGGGCGCGAACGCCAACCCGTCGTACGCGCTGCTCTACGGGCCGCCCTTCGACCTGACCAGCGCGGGCGGGTTCATCGCCTGGCGCATGTGCGGGTTCCTGGCGCTGCTGATCGGGCTGATGGCGGTCTTCACCGTCACCCGGCACACGCGCGCCGAGGAGGACACCGGGCGCGCCGAGCTGCTCGCGTCCGCGGTCGTCGGCCGGTACGCGGCGCTGACCGCCGGGGTCCTGGTGGCCGGCGCGGCGAGCGTGCTGATCGGGCTGATCCAGGTCGGCTCGATGATCGGCGCGGGTCTGCCCGCGGCCGGTTCCCTCGCCTTCGGCGCGTCGATCGCCTTGGCCGGGCTGGTGTTCACCGCGGTCGCCGCCGTCGCCGTCCAGCTCGCCGAATACTCCCGCACGGCCAACGGGATCGGCACCGCCGTGGTCGGCGCCGCATTCCTGCTGCGCGGCGCCGGTGACTCCACTGTGGACGCTCGCTGGCTGTCGTGGCTGTCGCCGATCGGCTGGGTGCAGCAGATCCGCGCGTTCGCCGGCGAACGCTGGTGGGTGCTGCTGCTGCCGGTGGCGTTTGCCTTGGTGGTCGGCGCGGCCGGGTACTGGCTGCTGCCCCGCCGCGACGTCGGCGTCGGTTTCCTGCCGCCGCGGCCGGGCCCGGCGCGGGCGGCCGCGAGCCTGCGGTCCCCGCTCGCCCTGGCCTGGCGGCTGCACCGCGGCCCGCTGTTCGGCTGGACGATCGGGATGGCCGTTGTCGGCGCGGTGTTCGGCTCGATCGCCAGCGGCATCGGCGGCCTGGTCGGCTCGAGCCCGCAGGCGCAGCAGATCATGGAACGGCTCGGCGGCGCGCACGGCCTCACGCAGGCGTTCCTCGCCACGATGGCCGGTTTGTTCGCGATGGTCGCGTCGCTGTACGGCATCCAGGCCGTGCTGCGGATGCGCGGCGAGGAGACGGCGATCCGGCTCGAACCGGTGCTGGCGACCAGCGTCGGCCGGCTGCGCTGGGCGGGCGGCCACCTGCTGTTCGCGTTCTTCGGCACGGCGTTGCTGCTGCTGGCCGGCGGTCTGTTCCTGGGGCTGGCCAACGGGTTGCGCACGCACGACGTCGGCGGCTCGGTCGGCGACATGCTGAGCGGGATGCTGGTCCAGCTGCCCGCGACGTGGGTGGTGATCGCGCTGGCGGTGACGCTCTTCGGGCTGCGGCCGGCCTACTCGGCCGCGGCGTGGGGCGTCGGGGCCTTGGCCCTGCTGATCAGCCTGTTCGGCCCGATCGTCAACCTGCCGCAGGGCGCGCTGGACGTCTCGCCGTTTCAGCACCCGCCGAAGCTCCCGGGCCAGGAGTTCGTGGCGACGCCGCTCGTCTGGCTCCTGGTGGTCGCGGCCGTCGCGCTGGGCGCGGGCCTGGCCGGCTGGCGCCGCCGCGACGTCGGCTGAGCGCTACTTCGGCCGGATCTCGCGGTCGGCCCCGACCACGAGCTGCGCTTGCGGCCCCGCCTGTCCGCACGCGGGGCCGCCCGGCTCGACCCAGGCGGGCGTCACGTCGGTGGTGTGCGGCCGCCCGTCGTCGAACCGCACGGTGACCCGGATCGGCTCGGCGGGCAGGCCCGGGAGATCGACGAAGCCCTGAAGCCCGCCCGTCGCGGTCTGCTGGGCGGAGCAGACGCCGGTCGCGCAGGTCGTGCTGCCCGCCGCGGTGCCGGGCATGAGGTCGGCCGGGCGCGTCACGCACCGGCCGTGCCAGCACGCTTCCAAGGTGGCGCGCGAGATCCCGGCCGCGGGCGGGACCGTCAGGCCGACGCCGACCCGGACGCCGATCGCCGGGCACCCCGGGCCCTCCCCGGCGCCACCACATCCGGCGGCGAGGACCAGGACCGCCACGAGCCACAGAACTCCGCGCATGCCCACCAGACGGTGCCGGCCGCACCACGGTTGCATCAGTCCTGACTGGTGATGACCACCAAGGACGTCGAGGTCGGCGTCGGGGCCGGGGTGGTCGTCGACGGCGTCGGCGGCGGGACCGTCACCTGGACGAGCGTGGTCGAGGTGACCGGCGGCGAGGTTTCGACGTCGGTCACCGTCGTGGCCGGGGGCGCCGGGGCCGTCACGGTGATCGGCACCACGGGAGTCGAGGAAAGCAACGTCGGACCGCTGACCTGCGGCGATGGGACTGTGGGACGACCGGCCACGAGCAGCGCGGCGACCAGCAACCCGGTGGCGAAGCCCGCCAGCCCGATCACCACAGCGGAGCCCCAGCTAGGTCGTCCGTGCATCCGGGCACCCCCTCGCCACGCGAAGCGCAGGTACGAGGAAACTCGCGTCGATCTTAACTCTTGTTACACACAGTCCGCCTTGAGCGTATTTGACTCAACTTTATTGCATCCAGTGCGCTCATGTGCCAGGTTCACGATCATGGGGGCGTTGCGGAACCGGGATTTCCGCCGGTTGTGGCCGGCCGACCTGGTGAGTCAGCTCGGCTGCAGGCCGGCGCGTGGTGCGACCGCGTGCGCCACCGGCCGGTGCTGATCGCCGCGGACTTCGGCCGGGCCGCGCTGATCGGCTCGATCCCGGTCGCGGCGCTGTTCGGCGTCCTCGGGCTGCCCCAGCTGCTGGCGGCCGTCCTCGGTGTCGGCCTGCTGACGATGTTCTTCGACATCGCCCACCAGACGTACGTGCCGCGGCTGGTCACGCGCGAGCAGGTGCCCGACGCCAACGCCCGGCTCGCGACGAACCTGTCCATGGCCGCGGTGGCGGGCCCGAGCCTGGCCGGGTTCATCGTGCAAGCCCTGGGCAACGCGACGGCGCTGGCCGCCGACGCCGTCAGCTACCTGTGGTCGGCGCTCTGGCTGCGCCGGATCCGGACGCCCGACGCGCGGCCGGAACCTCGCGAGCGGCACCTGCTCCGCGAGATCGGCGAAGGTCTGCGAGTGGTCCGCGGCGATCCGGTGCTGCAGGCCATCGGCGGGTACTACGCGTTGACGAGCTTCTTCCAGTCGGTGCACCTGGCGATCGTGATCGTCTTCCTCAGCCGCGAAGTCGGCCTCGCGCCGCGCGGCGGCTCGGCGAGCGCATCGGCCCGGCACGTGCGTTCTGGGGTCTCGCGGTGCTGACCGGCCTGGTGTACCAGCTCTACCCGTTCACCGGCCGCGGCTGGGCACTCGCGTGTTACGTCGCCGCCGGAGCTGCTGGGCCGGGTCAACGCGACCATCCGGACGCTGATCTGCGGCGTCATCCCGCTCGGCAGCCTCGCCGGCGGCGGGCTGGCCGGGTGGCTCGGGATGCGCGCTGCGCTGCACGTCGCCGCCGCCGGGATCCTCGTGTCGGTCGCCGTCCTCCGGCCGCTGCGGAAGCTGCGCGACCTGCCGGTCACCGCGTCTTGAGTCCGTCGACGACCACGCGGACCAGGTGCCCGCTGCCCGGCGAGTACCGCTCGACGGCGAGGCAGCCGACCATGAGCGCCCGCAGGTCGTCGCCGTCGATGTCGGCACGGACGGCGCCGACGGCCTGGGCGCGTTCGAGCAGCAGGCCGAAGGCGGCGCGGAAGTCGTCACCCGCGTCGGCCTTGAAACCGATGCCGCCGGCCTCGGTGAGGGCGTCGCAGATGGCGCGGTTGAGCGAGGCCTGCTTGATGACGCGGCCGAAGTACTCGAAGAACACTTCGCCGGGGTCGTCCGCGGCGGCGAGGCCGCGGGCCTCGTCGGTGAACTGGGTGATGCGCTCGAGGACGACGGCCTGGAACAGCGCTTCCTTGCTGGGGAAGTGCCGGTAGACGGTGCCGGCCCCGACGCCGGCCAGCCGCGCGATGTCGTCCAGCGGCACGGCCAGCCCGTCGGCGGCGAACGCCTCTTCGGCGGCAGCCAGGACTTTCGCCCGGTTGCGCCGCGCGTCCGCCCGAAGGCCGGTCTTCTCCATCAAGATCCTCCTCGTTGACAATCGGAACGCAAGTTCCGTATCGTCCTAAGCGGGTGCACCGTTCCGATTCAACGCACATCTTCTCAGGAGAATTCCGATGCCACGCACCGCGTCCGAGATAGCCGAGCTGGTCCGCACCGGGATGGCGACGATCGACGCCTCGGCGCTGTCGGACGTCTTCGCCGAAGACGCCGTCTACGAGCTGCCGTTCCGGTCCGAACGCATCGAGGGCCGCGACGCGATCCTGGCGGCCCTGACCGCGGGCGGCGTCCGCGCCCGCGCGCTGGGCCTGGAGAAGACCGAGGTCACCGTGACCCCGACGGAGTCCGGCTTCGTGCTGGAGCTGGTCGCCGTCGGCCGCGCGTTCCGGTTCCCCTCGTCGGTGGGCGTCGTGACGGTGGTGGACGGTGCGATCACCTCCTACCGCGACTACCCGAACGTCTCGGGCGCGTCCTCGGCGGCGCGGGCCGTGTTCGACGCGTTCCTGGCGGCGTCCGTCGAGAACCGGTGGGACGACCTCGCCGACCTCTACGCCGAGGACGTCGTGCTCGAGATGCCCTTCACCCCGGCCGGGGCCGACCGCTTCACGAAGGGCCGCGAGGAGCTGCGACGCCGGTTCACCGCCGCGGCCGCGGTCCGGCGGATCGTCAAGGCGGACAACGTCGTGGTGCACGAGACGTCGGACCCGGCGGTGCTGGTGGCGGAGTTCGACCTGCACCAGGAGATGGGCGGCGAGGCGTTCGTCTCGACGCACGCGATGGTCATGACGGTCGCCGGCGGCCGGATCACGCACTCCCGCGACTACGCGGACACCGCCGCGTCGGCGGAGCGGATCCGCCGGTTCAGGGAGTCGTCGCCTGCTGGCTCGTCGGGGGGATGAACAGGCGCTGGAACGTGCTGCTCGTGTACTGCCACACCCCCGGCACCAGCAGGATCCCGGCCAGCGCGAAAACCGGGAAGATCAGGCGCTTCTCGACCTTCTTGCCGGTCCGGAACCGCAGCGGCTTCGGCGGCCGGATCTCGTACCAGGTCTCGCCGGCGATGGGGATCGGGAAGAGGAACGGGCAGCCGGCTTCGGTGAGCGCGTCACCGAGGCAGTGGGTCAGGCAGCCCGCCGCGACCGCGACGCCGAGCCAGCCGGTGATCGACGCCAGCTCGCCCGCGCGGTCCGGTGGGGCGGTGAAGAACCACCACGCCACCGCCGCGCCGCTCACCGGCAGGAGCCAGTCGCCCAGGGCGCCTTCCGCCAGCATCAGCCCGAAGACCACCACGCCGACCACGGCCCACGGGCCGCCGGCTTCGGTGCCCCAGGACGTCAGCGCGCCGAGGCCGGCCGCGAACAGGATCGTGTGGGACAGGTGGCGGTGCTTGCCCGTGACGTTCTCGTCGCGAGGCCCCTTCGTCAGGGCGTAGAAACCCGCCGAGACGCGACGCAGCACCCAGGACAGGGCGCCGGTCAGCCAGCCGAGGAGGCGGGACGCGCTCGCGCCGGGGTGGTCCAGGTCGGGCAGCAGGGCGAAGCCCGCCGTCGTCGCGGCGAAGACCACCGCTTGGTGGACCGAGCCCGCGCCGACCGCCGGCGCGATGGCCAAGCCCGCGCACCACCCGGTCAGGGCATGCGTGCGCCCCATCATCGTGCCGCCCCCAGGATCCGCGAATCGAAATCGATCCGCAGGACCGTAGCGGGGGATCAGGCTTTCGGGTCCTCCGACACGCTCAGGTGTTCGGCCACGCCGGTGAGCTCGATCACCCGGCTGACGGCCGGGCTCGGGACGACCGCGAGCTGGACGTCCTGCTCGCCGGCCTGGCGCTGGGCGCGCAGGACCACGTTCAGGGCCGAGGAATCGAAGAAGGTCACCCCGGTCAGATCGGCCACGACCCGCTGCGCTCGCTTGTCCGCGATCAGCCCGGCGAGGGCCTCCTGCAGCTGCGGGCTGGTGAGCAGATCGAGCTCACCCGTGACCACCACCCGGGGCTCCGTCGCGTCGGTGTCCAGCGTGATGCCGAACCCGGGCGGGGTGGCGTTCTGGTCGGCTGCGGGCATGCAGTTTCTCCTCGTCAGGCGCTGCTCCTGCGCCGGGTACGCGCCTGTTGTCTCAAGCGGCAACCGTGTCACCGTGCCTTTCGCAATCCGGGGCGGGAACCCCGGCGTAGCGCGAGGATCGACCCCGCACCGGACACGGTCAAGGCAACTCCGGGACCAACCCTAACCCAGCGAGCGACCGAGCCCGCCACGGCCGCCGCCCTTTCGTGTGGAGTGCTCACCTGCGATGGGATCCTGCCTGCTCAGAGCGGTGTTCGGCGCGTGGTTCAGTGCGCACTGACGGCCTTGCGCTCGGCCCGGCGCTGCCGGAGGAACAGCTGCCGCCGCTCGATCTCGCCGAGGCCACCCCAGATGCCGTAGGGCTCCTGTACGGTCATCGCGTGCGCGCGGCACTGGGCCAGCACCGGGCAGGCCTGGCAGATGGCCTTCGCCCGCGATTCGCGCCGCTCCCGCGCCGAACCCCGTTCGTTGTCGGTGTGGAAGAAGAGGCTGCTGTCCGCACCCCGGCACGAGCCGCGCAGTTGCCATTCCCATTCTTCAGCAACCACATTGGGCAGCCGGCTCACGTCAGCCATGTCGTTCCTGCCTTTCCCCGGATCAGCACGTCGACCGCTATGTGCCCGCCGGTGGAGCGGATCAAACGCGGGTTTGGTTTGCTCACCCCAAGGGCATCTCGCTGACCGGGCGTCGAGGGACACCGCCAGTTACGCCGGCGTGAGTGCGGAGAAAGGAACAAACGTGGAGGACAACGCCCCGCTCGTGCCGGGAGGCGCGCAGGTCATCGAGGTGCGGACGGCCGCGATCCCGCACGTCGTGCCGACGTTGCGCACCATCGTGGCGGACATCGCGATGCGGCAGGACTTCGACCTCGACGCCGTCGAGGACCTCCGGATGGCGGTGGACGAGGCGTGCTCGCTGCTGCTGCCCGCCGCCTCCGACGGCAAGCTCACCTGTGTCTTCTCCTGGAGCGGCCCGCGCATCGAGGTCTCGGTGTCCGTTCTGTCGGACTCGCCCGACCACGGTGACGACACCGGTCTCTCCTGGCAGCTGCTGACCGCGCTCGCGACGTCGGCCGAGCGGACCGTGACCCCCGAGGACGGGCGCTACCTGTCCCGGGTCGACCTCGTCCGGGAGAGCCAGGCGGCCGGCTCGTGACCGATCCCGCCGGGAGCAGCGGGTCCGACCTCGACGTCAGCGCGCTGTTCACCCACCTCGCCGCCTTGCCGGCGGACTCCCCGGAACGGGAGCGCATCCGCGACACCCTGGTCCGGAACCACCTCGAACTGGCGCGCAACCTGGCGCGGAAGTTCCGCAACCGCGACGAGGCGATGGAGGACCTGGTCCAGATCGCCACGGTCGGGCTGATCCACGCCGTCGACCGGTTCGACCCGGCGCAGGGCACGGACTTCCTGGCGTTCGCGGTCCCCACCATCTCCGGCGAGCTGCGCCACCACTTCCGGGACAACAGCTGGTCCGTGCGGGTGCCGCGGCGGCTCAAAGAGCTGAACGCGAACATCTCCGCCGCGCGTGAGGAACTCACCGTGCAGCTCTCGCGCGCGCCGCGCCCGAGTGAGATCGCCTCGCGGCTCGGCGTCCCGATCGAGGACGTCTACGAAGGTCTCCGCGCCGGTCAGGGCCGCTACGGCGCGTCGCTCGACCACCTGCTGGAGAACGCCGCACACACGCGGTTCGGGGCCCCGGACGCCGAGCTCGGCCAGGCCGAGCTACGCGAGGCGCTGCGACCGATGCTGGAGAGCCTGCCGGACCGGGAGCGCAAGATCGTGGCGCTGCGGTTCGGCTCCGGGATGAGCCAGTCGGACATCGCGCGCCGCGTCGGGGTCTCCCAGATGCAGGTGTCGCGGTTGCTGGCTGCGACCCTGAAGAAACTGCGTTCGGGCCTGGACGAATCCGAGCTCGCCGACGGCACCTGATTAGCTGCTCAACGCCGTGGGTACTTCGCGGACAGTACCGAACTCACAGGGAGGGGGGACCCCGATGACGACATCCGAGATGCCGCAGCGCACGGCCGTGCCGGCCGCGCCACTGAAGGTGCTTCTCCCGTCGGACGTCACCGCCCCGGCACTGGCCCGCCACGAGGCCCGCAAGGCCATGCTCGCCTTCGGCGTGGCCGAGGCGCCGCTGGAGGACGTCCTGCTGGCGACCTCGGAGCTGGTCACGAACGCCTTCGAACACGGCGAACGCCCCCAGCGCTTCGAGATGGAGTACGCCGACGGCCACCTGACGCTGCGGGTGTTCGACACCGGCCGGATGCTGCCCGAGCTGCGGGCGCCGTCCCCGGCCGAGGCGCGCAGCCGCGGGCTCGTGCTGGTCCAGGCGCTGTCCGAGGACTGGGGTTTCGAGCGCTGCCCCGGCGGCAAGTACGTCTGGGCGGTCTTCCGCGTCGCCTAGGCGTCACAGCAGTTCGCGGGCGGCTTCCGTCTCCCCGATCCGCTCCCGGAACGGCTTCCGGTCCAGGGCTTCGACGATCGAGTCCAGCAGAGCGCGCAGCGAGTGCGGCAGCTCGGCTTCCAGCGCCTCCCACGCCTCGGTCGTCGCCGTCCACTCCGCCTCCACCAGCGGCAGCAGGTCGCGCGTTTTCGGCGTGAGCGAGACGATCCGCTGCCGCGCGTCGGCGCCGGGTTCGAGCGTCACCAGGCCGGCCCGGTTCATCTGCGCGACGGTCTGGCTGGCCGCCGAGTGCGTCACGCGCATCTCCTCGGCCAGGTCCCGGATGGCCAGCGGCCCCTTCGCCAGCAAGGCGCGCACGACCGCCGAGTACCGCGGCCGGTAGTCCTCGAGGCCGATGTCGGCGAGGAACTTCGCGACGTCGCCGTCGAGCAGTTCGAGGACGTGCCGCAGCCGCGTCCCCAGCCCGTCCGGACCCGCAGTCATGGCCATGACGGCCGATCATAGGTGTGCTTGGATCGCGGCATGGAGAACCGGAAGATCACCCGCCTCGGCCGCGAGGTCTCGGTCGTCGGGCTCGGCTGCTGGCAGCTCGGCGCGGACTGGGGCGAGGTCGACGAGAAGGACGCCCTCGCCGTACTGCACGCGGCGGCCGACGCCGGCGTCACCTTCTTCGACACCGCGGACGTCTACGGCGACGGCCGCAGCGAACGGCTGGTCGGCCGGTTCCGCGCGGACCACGATGCGGTGTTCATTGCGACCAAGATGGGCCGCCGGGTCGACCAGGTGCCGGAGAACTACGTCGCCGCCAACTTCCGCGAGTGGAACGACCGGTCGCGCCGCAACCTCGGGATGGACACGCTCGACCTGGTGCAGCTGCACTGCCCGCCGGCGTCGGTGTACTCCACGGACGCCGTCTACGACGCCCTCGACGCGATGGTCGGGGAAGGCCGGATCAAGGCGTACGGCGTGAGCGTCGAGACCTGCGACGAGGCGCTGGCCGCGCTGGCACGGCCGAACGTCGCGTCGGTGCAGATCATCCTCAACTGCCTGCGGCTCAAGCCGCTGGAGCGGGTGCTGCCGGCCGCGGTGGACGCGGGAGCCGGCGTCATCGCGCGGGTGCCGCTGGCCTCGGGCCTGCTGTCCGGGCGCTACACGGCGAGCACCACGTTCGCCGCCGACGACCACCGGAACTTCAACCGGGGCGGCGACGCGTTCGACGTCGGCGAGACCTTCTCGGGCGTGCCGTACGAGGTCGGATTGGAAGCCGTCGAGCGCTTGCGCGGGCTCGTCCCGGAGGGGCAGACCTTGGCGCAGTTCGCGCTGCGCTGGATCCTCGACCAGCCGGGCCTGAGCACCGTGATCCCGGGCGCCCGCAACCCTTCGCAGGTGTCGGCGAACACGGCCGCGGCCGCGCTCCCGCCGCTGCCGGAGGAGGCGGCGGCCGGCGTCCGCGCGACGTACGAGGAGCTGATCCGCCCGCTCGTGCACGATCGCTGGTAGGCCCGGCATGATGAAGCGATGATGACGCCCGAAGAGCTCCTGACGACCACCAGGACCGTCCGCAAGCGGCTGGATTTCGACCGGCCGGTGCCGCTCGACCTGGTGAAGCACTGCATCCAGGTGGCCCTGCAGGCGCCGAGCGGTTCGAACACCCAGCGCTGGCAGTGGCTGGTCGTCACCGACGACGCCCAGCGGGCGGCGCTCGGCGAGATCTACGGCCGGGCGTGCAATGAGTACCTGGAGTCGGGCAACGCGGCCGGCAAGCTGTTCGCGGACGACCCGACGCGGGCCCCGGTGCAGCAGCGCGTCGGGTCGAGCGTCGCGTACCTGGCCGACCGGATGGGCGACGTCCCGGTGCTGGTGATCCCGTGCCTGGAGACGGCGTCGGACGAGCTCCCGGCGGGCAACCAGGCCGGCCTGTGGGCCTCGCTGCTGCCGGCGGTGTGGAGCTTCATGCTGGCGGCCCGCTCGGTGACCCTGGGCACGGCGTGGACGACGCTGCACCTGAAGTACGAACAGGAAGCGGCGGAGGTCTTGGGCCTGCCGAAGAACGTCCACCAGGCGGCCATGATCCCGACGGCGTTCTACACGGGCGAAACGTTCAAACCGGCGTCGCGCCAGCCGCTGGACGACGTGCTGCACCTCGATCGCTGGTGACGTGGGCCGGAGTCCGGGACCGGCTGGCCGACCTGTCGGCGGCCGACCCGGACTTCACCCGCTTCGGCGCCGGGAAGCATCGGTACCGGCTCGAACCGCCGGTGCCGGCGGCGGAGATCGCGGACTTCGAGGCGCGCCACGGGGTGACGCTGCCCGAGGAATACCGCGGCTTCCTGCTGTCCGTGGGCGGACACGGCGCCGGGCCGTACTACGGCCTGTATCGACTGAGCGCGCCGGAATGCCCCGACGAAGACGGCTGGCGGCCCGGGTTCCTCTCGACGCCGTTCCCGTTCACGGAGGCGTGGAACCGCGCCGAGCACCACCCGACCGACAACGAGATCCCCGACGACCTGTACTCCGACCAGCGGTGGATCACCGGCTCGCTGAAAGTGGCCCACTTCGGGTGCGGTGCCTATTTCCGGCTGGTGGTCACCGGCCCGGAACGCGGGCGGCTGTGGTTCGACGACCGCGCGTCGGACGGTGGCGTTTCCCCGTGCGGCACGGGCTTTCGGGAGTGGTACCTGAAGTGGCTCGACGGCCGCGAGCCATGAAGGCCTCCTTGCCGGGGCGAAGGGGGACGTCGGCAAGGAGGCTTCACGGCCTTTCGGCGGCCAGGTGGCTCTAGCGCACCGTCAGCGTCAGCCGCTGGATGCCCCACGCGTCGGCCTGGGAGCCCGGTAGCCAGACGTCGACGATGTCGTCCTTGATCCAGCTGCCGATGTCCGCCGCGTAGCACTCGCCGTAGCCCGGGACGGAAAACCTGGTGCCCCACGGGATGTTGCGGGCGTCGACCGCGCAGAAGCCCGGGCCGGCGCTGTAGCCCAGCGCCGTCTGGGCGACGTCGTTGTACGACGTGACGCGGTAGCTCAGCGTCGTGCCGGCCGGGATGCGGTAGGTCGCGAGGCGGTTGCCGGTGTCGAGGCGGTAGGCCGTGGAGATCTGGCCGAGCGAACCGGGCGAGTTGTCCTCCGCCGTCATCGCGTAGAGCTGGTAGTTCGCGTTCTGGCACGGGCTCGCGTCGGTCACCGTGAGCGTCGGCTGACCCCAGTCGGAAATCCACTGCAGGGCCTGGCCGTTGCGGAACGCGCGGTACGCCTTGGCGCCGCTGACGCGGGCGAACGTGAACGTCACCTTTCCGTCCGCGCCGAGGCCGCCGGTGACGGAACCCGGTGCGGGCAGCCGGTTCGAGACGTCCGCGGCACCGACGAGGGTGCCGGGGCCGTGGCCGCCGGTGACCGGGCGGTCCGGGATCGGGCCGGTGTAGAAGTGCTGGCACGCGGGCAACGCCGCGGCGGACGCCGGGGCGGCGGGAGCGACGAGCAGGCTGCCGGCGGCGAAGGCCGTCAAGGCGAAGATCCTGGCGAAGCGCATGACGGGGGAACCTCCATGGCGGGGACCGGGGCGGAGGTGAAACAGGTGGGAGGTGCGGGTTCGCCGCGAAACAGACGTTAAGTGGCCTGGACCACACAGTCAATAGGTCTAGACCTTTAAAGGTTGCCGGTAGCCCGAACGGCTCAAAGCTGGGCTAGAGGTAACTCACCAGCTTCTCGGCGATGGCGGCCGGGTGGCTGAGCGGCGCGCAGTGCGGGCCGTCGACTTCGTCCGGCTCGACGCCGAGCCGCGAGCGGGCCACCCGGCGCTGGAAGTCCGGCGTGAAGAACCGGTCGTCGCGGAAGAGCACCGCTCGCGTCGGGACGTCCGGGTGGGCCGGCAGCGGCCACGGCTCGTCCCATTCCTTGCTCACCTGATCACGCACGTGCGCCTGGCACTCTTCGGCCAGCGAAGGCGCGACGCCGTTGAAGAACTGCTCGGTCTCGCTCAGCCCGGTCGGCGCCGCGAAACCCGTGTTGCCCCACCACTGTCCCGGCTGCTCCCCCGGCACCGGGATCATCCCGGCGAGGTAGACCAGCACCCGCGCCCGCACCTTCGCCGCGACCAGCGGCGCGGTGAAGCCGCCGTACGAATGCCCGACGACGGCGACGTCCGAAGCGTCGCCCAACGCGGCCAGCACGGTCTCGGTGAACTCCGCGAGCCCGGCCGAAGGATCGGTGATCGGCAGGTCCGGGGTGACGGCGTCGTGGCCGCGGGCCGCGAGCTCGGGCACCAGCCGGTGGAAGTCCCAGCCGCTGCCCCCGCCGCCGTGGATCAACGCGAACGTCGTCATGGCGGTCAGCTCAGCAGCGGCGGAGCATGTCCGTCAAGGCGGTCTTCTCACCTTCGGTCACGGTCAGCCCGTAGAAGTGCTTCACGACGATCCAGTCGGTCGCGTAGGTGCACCAGAACGCCACGAGCGGCGGCTTCCACTGGTCGGGCGCCTTGTCGCTCTTCTGCTGGTTGAGGTTGTCGGTGACGGCGAACAGCTGCGGCCGGGTCAGGTCGTTGGCGAACTGCCCGCGCTTCTCGGTCGTCCACGCCTTCGCGCCGCTCGCCCAGGCCTGGCCGAGCGGGACCATGTGGTCGATGTCGAGGTCGGTCGCCGTGGTCCACGTCTCGTTGTCGTAGACGCTCGTCCAGGTACCCGATGTCGCCTTGCAGTCCTTGTCGGTCTTGACGTCCTTGCCGGCGCGCTTCAGCACGACTTCCCGCGTGTCACAGCTCGACCCCTGGCTCGCCCAGTGCGGGAACTTCTCACGGGAGTAACCGTCCATGGACGTCCGCGCCGCGACGGTCAGCTCGCCGAGCTGCTTCTGCGCGTCGGCCGCGTTGACCGGGACCGGCCCCGAAGGGGCGGCGGAAGACGTCGATGGGCCGGCGGACGGGGTCGCGCCCGCCCCTCTCGTCGCCCAGTAGCCGAAGAGGGCGACCGCGAGGATCGCGACTACCAGCAGAGTTCGCTGCGTCACGCTGAGCCGAAAGCCGCGGGCCGCCAAGATTTTCTCCTCTCACCTGGGGGTACGCGCGGCGTAGTCTTCCTGCTGTCGACGTGGGAAAACCGCGTCGACACGACGGCCTGGCGCGAATGTGATCTCGCCCACCCATGGCAGAGATGTCACATCGGGCCCATGAACTGCGACTACCGGAGCAAGGACCAGCCGGAGGGAGCAGGCCGATGCCCGGTCGGCTAAAGAAGTGGAACTCGAACTTCGACGACTACCTGCAGCGCAAGGCCGCCGAGGGCGGCAACGTCGTCGCCATGGCCCGGATGGGCGCGGCGATGCGCGAGCGCGGGGAGGTCGACGAGGCCGAGTCGTGGTACCGCAAGGCCGCCATGGGCGGGGACCGCACGTCGATGACGGCGCTGGCGCACCTGCTCAACGAGCGCGGCCTGCTGGAAGAGGCCGAGCGCTGGTGGCACGAGGCGGCGCTGGCCGGCGACCCGCACGGGATGCTGAACCTCGCCCGCTCCTACGAGCGGCAGGGCAAGCGCGACGACGCCCAGCACTGGTTCGGCGAGGCCGCGCGCACCGGCGACCTGTCGTCGATGGCCGCGCTGGGGCACCTGCTGCGTGAGCAGGGGAAGACCGAAGAGGCCGAGTCGTGGCTGCGGCAGGCCGCCGACGCCGGTTACACCGGCGCGATGATCGACCTGGGCATCCTGCTCCGCGACCGCGGCCAGGCGGCGGAGGCCGCCCGGTGGTGGCGCTCGGCCGTGCTGGCCGGCGACCTCGGGGGCGCGTGCCAGCTGGGCCGGCAGGCCGAGCGGCTGGGCCGGCCCACCGACGCCGAGAACTGGTACCGGCAGGGCGCGATCAGCGGCAACGTCGAGGCGATCGTCCGGCTCGGGCTGCTGCTGCACCGGCGCGGCGACCTCGAAGAAGCCGAGAACTGGTACCTCGACGCCGCCGAGCGGGGCGACCCGGCCGCGATGACCAACCTCGGCGTCCTGGCCCGCAACCGCGGCGACGAAGGCGAGGCCGCGGCCTGGTACCGCAAGGCCGCGGAACACGGCAGCGTCCCGGCCCTGACCAACCTCGGGCACCTCGCCGAGCACCGGGAGGACCTCTCCGAAGCCGAGCGGTGGTTCCGCCGCGCCGCCGAAACGGGGGACGTCCAGGGCATGCTCAGCCTGGCCCGGATGCTGCGGTCGCGGGGCGCCGCCCATGAGGCCGAACTGTGGCTGGCCCGGGCGGAGCACGATCGGGGCGACCGCGAGCACCAACACTGATGCCGGAGGAACGAGCGAAAAAGTCACGCTCCGCCGACCATCACGGACCACGAATCACCCGAGTAGATCTATTGTGTGATCCAACTCACACCTCTAGCCTGGGGAAGCTCCCACCACCGAGCAGCTCCCGAGGAAGTGCCGCGATGCCGTGGTCACCGAATCACCCCGACTCCGTCGACGCGCTCTTCGCGCGCCGGGAGGGGCCGGTCCTGGCGTTGGCCGACGACGCGAGGGAGGTCGCGCGGGCGTGCCACGGCATGGCCCGCCGGTTCCACCGCGGCGGCAAGCTCGTCGTCTTCGGCAACGGCGGCCCGAGCACCGACGCCCAGCACGTGGCCGTGGAGTTCGTGCACCCGGTGATCGTCGGCAAGCGCGCGCTGCCCGCCGTCTCGCTGACCGCCGACGTCGCGACCGTCACGGGCGTGGCCAGCCGCGCCGGCCTCGACGACATCTTCGCCCACCAGCTGCGGATCCTCGGCGAACCGGCCGACATCGCGCTGGGCATCTCCACCGACGGCGACTGCGGCAACGTGAAGCGCGCTCTCGAAACGGCCCGTGACCTCGGCATGCTCACCGTCGCGCTGACCGGTCGTAACGGCGGCGCGATCGCCGCGACTACTGGGCTGGACCACGTCTTCATCGCGCACTCGGACGACCCGCGGGTCGTCAAGGAGGTACACGTGACGACCTACCACGTGCTGTGGGAGCTCGTGCACGTCTTCTTCGAGCAACCCGGCGTCCTGGCTCCGGAGGTGGCGTCTTGAGCGCCGCTGACGCCGACAGAGCGGCCACCCCCGTCTGCCACGACGGGGTGTGCATCACCTGCTCGGACACCGCGGTCGAGGTGACCGTGGTCGAACTCCTGGACCTCGGGTTCGCCGTTGTGGAAACCGGCTCCGGCCGGGAAGAGGTGAGCGTGGCGCTGGTTTCGGCCGGCGTCGGCGACCGAATCCTGGTGCACGCCGGGGAAGCCATCGCTCGCCTGGAGAATTCCTAGCCGAGGAGTTGACGCGCCATGTCGCGGGAACACACCCCCGTGGGCGCGGACGGTCTCGAAGCGCTGTACCCGTTCCTCTACGCGGGGTCCAGTGACGTCGACGCCGTCCTCGATCAGGTCGAAAAGTCCACTGTGGACAAAGTGCACGAGATCGTCGCGTTGCGCGCCCAGGTGCTGGCGGCCGATCGCGAGCACCTGTTCGCCTGTGTCCAGGACGTCGCTCGCGCGTTCGCCGGGGGCGGCCGGCTGCTCGCGTTCGGCAACGGTGGCAGCTCGACCGACGCCCAGGACCTCGCCAGCCTGTTCCTGAGCCCGGCGGGTGCCGCGAAACCGTTGCCCGCCTTCGGGTTGACGAACGACATCGCGGTGGTGACCGCGCTCTCCAACGACATCGGGTTCGACGTCGTGTTCGCCCGGCAGCTCGCCGCGTTCGGGCGCGCCGGCGACATCGCGGTGGGCCTGTCCACCAGCGGGAACTCCGCGAACCTGCTGCGCGCCTTCGACGAAGCCGCCCGGCTCGGCATGGTGACGGTCGGCATCGCCGGCTACGACGGCGGGAAGATGGCCGAGCTCGACAGCATCGACCACCTCTTCGTCGTCCCGTCGCCGTCCGTGCACCGCATCCAGGAAGCCCAGACGACCCTTTACCACGCGCTGTGGGAACTCACCCTCGGCGCGCTCGACGAGCTCGGGGTTAGGTGACCAGCCGTGACGCACGCGTCAGACACCGAAGAGAAGCCCATCCACATCCTCTGGATCAACGCCGGCCTGTCGTGCGACGGCGACTCCGTCGCGCTGACCGCCGCCACGCAACCGAGCATCGAGGAAATCGTCCTCGGCGCCTTGCCCGGCCTGCCCAAGATCGCGGTCCACTGGCCGTTGATCGACTTCGAGTGCGGGCCCGAGACGGGGGCCGACACGTTCATCGAGTGGTTCCACAAGGCGGACCGCGGTGAGCTGGACCCGTTCGTCCTGGTCGTCGAGGGGTCGATCCCGAACGAAGCGATCAAGGAAGAGGGCTACTGGTGCGGCTTCGGGAACAACCCCGAGACCGGCCAGCCGATGACGACCAGCGAATGGCTGGATCGGCTGACGCCCAAGGCGCTGGCGGTCATGGCGGTCGGCACCTGCGCCACCTACGGCGGCATCCACGCGATGGAGGGCAACCCGACCGGCGCCATGGGCGTGCCGGACTACCTGGGCTGGGATTGGAAGTCCGGCGCCGGCATCCCGATCGTCTGCGTGCCCGGCTGCCCGACCCACCCGGACAACCTGTCCGAGACCATCGTCTACCTGCTGTACCAGGCCGCCGGCCAGGCGCCGATGATCCCGCTCGACGACCACCTGCGGCCGCAGTGGCTCTTCGGCGCGACCGTGCACGAGGGCTGCGACCGCGGCGGCTACTACGAGCAAGGTCAGTTCGCCGACACCTACGACTCCCCCAAGTGCCTGGTGAAGCTGGGCTGCTGGGGCCCGGTCGTCAAGTGCAACGTGCCCAAGCGCGGCTGGATCAACGGCGTCGGCGGCTGCCCGAACGTCGGCGGCATCTGCATCGGCTGCACCATGCCCGGCTTCCCCGACAAGTTCATGCCGTTCATGGACGAGCCCCCGGGCGCGCACGTGTCGTCGCTGGCCAGCGGCGCGTACGGGTCGGTGATCCGGCGGCTGCGGCAGATCACCGAGCGCAAGCTCGACAAGGAGCCCAAGTGGCGGCGCACGGGCAAGAAGCTCGACACCGGCTACAAGTCCTCGTGGCGCTGAAAGGGATCGGGAAATGACGGACAAGGGCGTGAGCACCAAGGGCCGGACCGACCTCGTCGAGATGGCCTGGGACCCGATCACCCGGATCGTCGGCAGCCTCGGGATCTACACGAAGATCGACTGGGCGGCCAAGCGCGTCGTCGAGTGCCACAGCACGTCGTCGGTCTTCCGCGGCTACAGCATCTTCATGAAGGGCAAGGACCCGCGCGACGCGCACTTCATCACCAGCCGGATCTGCGGGATCTGCGGCGACAACCACGCGACGTGCTCGGTCTACGCGCAGAACATGGCCTACGGCGTCCGCCCGCCGCACCTGGGCGAGTGGATCCTCAACCTCGGCGAAGCCGCCGAGTACATGTTCGACCACAACATCTTCCAGGAGAACCTGGTCGGGGTGGACTACTGCGAGAAGATGGTCGCCGAGACCAACCCCGGCGTCCTGGAGCAGGCCAACCGCACCGAAGCGCCGCACGCGCGCGACCACGGCTTCAAGACCATCGGCGACATCATGCGCTCGCTGAACCCGCTGGAGGGCGAGTTCTACCGGGAAGCGCTGCAGGTCTCCCGGAGCACGCGCGAGATGTTCTGCCTGATGGAAGGCCGGCACGTCCACCCGTCCACGTTGTACCCGGGCGGCGTCGGCACGGTCGCCACCGTGCAGTTGTTCACCGACTACCTGACCCGGCTCATGCGCTACGTCGAGTTCATGAAGCGCTGCCTGCCGATGCACGACGACCTGTTCGACTTCTTCTACGAAGCCATCCCCGGGTACGAAGAGGTCGGCCGGCGCCGGATCCTGCTCGGCTGCTGGGGCAGCCTGAACAACCCGGAGTACTGCGACTTCAGCTACGAGAACATGGAGTCCTGGGGCCGGAAGATGTACGTGACGCCCGGCGTGGTCGTCGACGGCAAGCTCGTCACCACCAGCCTGCTCGACATCAACCTCGGCATCCGGATCCTGCTCGGCAGCTCGTTCTACGAGGACTGGGCCGACCAGCCGATGTTCGTCACGCAGGACCCGCTGGGCAACCCGGTCGACCAGCGCCACCCGTGGAACCAGCACACCATCCCGCGCCCGGCCAAGCGCGACTTCGACAGCAAGTACTCGTGGACGATGTCGCCGCGCTGGTTCGACGGCAAGGACCACCTGGCCCTCGACACCGGCGGCGGCCCGATCGCGCGCCTGTGGGTGACCGCGCTCGCCGGGCTCGTCGACACGCCGTACGTCAAGTCGACCGGGCACAGCGTCACGATCAACCTGCCGCGCACGGCGACCAAACCCGAGGTCAGCTTCGAGTGGAAGATCCCGCAGTGGAGCAACGCGCTCGAGCGCAACCGCGCCCGGACGTACTTCCAGGCGTACTCGGCCGCGATGGCGCTGCACTTCGCCGAGCAGGCCCTCGGTGAGGTCCGCAAGGGCAACACGAAGACGTGGGAGCCGTTCAAGGTCCCGGACGAAGGTGTGAGCTGCGGCTTCACCGAAGCGGTGCGCGGGGTGCTGTCGCACCACATGGTGATCAAGGGCGGCAAGATCGCGAACTACCACCCGTACCCGCCGACGCCGTGGAACGGCAGCGTCCGCGACAGCTTCGGCACGCCGGGGCCGTACGAGGACGCCGTGCAGAACACGCCGATCTTCGAGGAGAACACGCAGGAGAACTTCAAGGGCATCGACATCATGCGCGCGGTCCGCAGCTTCGACCCGTGCCTGCCCTGCGGCGTCCACATGTACACCGGCAAGGGCAAGGTCGTCGAACGGCTGCACACCCCGCACGCGTTCGGCGGCGAGATCGCATGACGGACGTCGGCCGGGTCGGCGAACGCATCGAGCAGCTGCTGGGCGAGTTCTCCGGCCCGGACGCCGAGATCGCCGAGGAGCTCGTCCACACGCTGCTCGAGTTCTACGGCGCGGGGCTGGAACGGATCGTGGACGTCGTCGGCGGGGCGGACCGGCTCCTGCTGGGCCGCCTCGCCGAGGACGAGCACGTCCGGGGCCTGCTCGTGCTGCACGACCTGCACCCGAAGTCCACGCACGAGCGCGTCGCCGAGGCGCTCGACAAGGTCCGGCCGTACCTGGGCTCGCACGCCGGCGACGTCGAGCTGGTCGGGATCGACGCCGACGGCGTGCTCAGCCTGCAGCTGCAGGGCACGTGCGACGGCTGCCCGTCGTCGACCGTCACCGCGAAGTACGCCATCGAAAAGGTGGTGCGGGAAGCGGCGCCGGAGATCTCCGACGTCCACGTCGAAGGGGTCGTGCCCGAGCAGACCGGCCCGGGCGGACGTCCGCTGCTGCCGCTGGAAGCACTCGAGTGCCCGGTCCCCGCGGAGCCGGTGTGACGGGCGGGCTGCGCAGGTTCCGCAACCCCGTCCAGCGGACGGCACCCGGCGAACGGTGCGAGCTGTGCGCCGAGCCGATCGGCGGGGAGCACGGGCACGTGATCGACCTCGAGTCGCGGGCGATCATGTGCACCTGCCGGGGCTGCTACCTGCTCTTCACCCACCGCGGCGCGGGCGGGAAGCGGCACCGCGCGGTGCCGCAGCGGTTCCGGCACGCGCCGCGGTTCGCCCCCGGCGCCGCGTTGTGGGAGACGGCGGGGATCCCGGTGAAGACGGCGTTCCTGTTCCGCAACTCGGTGCAGGACCGGACGGTCGCGTTCTACCCGAGCCCGGCAGGGGCGACCGAGTCGCTCCTGCCGCTCGGCACCTGGGACGAGCTGCTGGCCGACACCCCGGCGTTCGCCGACGTCGCCGACGACGTCGAAGCGTTCCTGCTGAACAAGCTCGACCTGGGTTTCGAGTGCTTCCTGGTGCCGATCGACGTCTGTTACGAGCTGGTCGGGATCGTGCGGACGACGTGGCGCGGCTTCGACGGCGGCACCGAGGCGCACGAGGCCATCGACGGTTTCTTCGCGAGCCTGCGGGAACGCAGTGAGGTCGTGGCGGATGGCTGAGCTGACCTTCGACTGCGTCGACGTCCAGCCGATGAAGTACGCCGCGTCGCCGACGCTGGCGTTCAAGCTGCGGATCACCGAGCTGTCCGGGCAGCCGATCCACGCGATGGTGCTGCGCGTCCAGATCCGCATCGAACCGCAGCGGCGCCGGTACGCCGACGACGAGACCGAGCTGCTCACCCACCTCTTCGGCGACCGCTCCCGGTGGGGCGAAACGCTGAAACCGTTCCAGTTCACGACGGTGTCGGTGGCGGTGCCCGGCTTCACCGGCGCCACCGAGATCGACGCCGAGGTGCCGTGCACCTACGACCTGGAAGTGGCCGCCGGCAAGTACTTCCACGCGCTGACCGAAGGTGTCGTGCCGATGGTGCTGCTGTTCAGCGGCACGGTGTTCGGCAAGGGCGGCACCGGGTTCTGGGTGGAGCAGGTGCCGTGGCACGCCCAGGCCGAGTACCGGATGCCGGTGAAGGTGTGGGACGAGCTGGTCGACCGCTACTTCCCGAACGTCGCGTGGATCAAGCTGCCCAAGGAGACGGTGGACGCGCTGCTCAAGTACAAGGCGCGCCACGCCATCCCGACCTGGGAAGCGGCGATGGAACGACTGCTGGCCGGTGAGCCGTGAACGTCCTCGACCAGGCCCGCGCGGTCGGCGACGCCGTCCTCTACGAGGGTTACCTGCTCTACCCGTACCGCGCGTCGGCCGGGAAGAACAAGGTGCGCTGGCAGTGGGGGGTGCTGATGCCGCCGTCGTACGCCTCGGCGGACATCGGCGAGCACGCGTCGGCGCGCGTCGAATGCCTGCTCGAACCCCTGGCGCACACGATCCTGCACGTCAAGCTGCGGTTCCTACAGGCGCAGGCACGTCTGGTCCACAACGGCGGTCGTTTTGTCGACACGGCGACCGTCGACGGCGTCGAGTACACGACCTGGGACGAAGCCGTCGAGCGTGAGCTGGACTTCGTGCTGCCGCTGGCGGAACTGCCCGCCGACACCCCGTTCTCCGTGCCCGGCGGCGAAGAACGCGAAGACGTCGGCGAGGGCTGTGCGCTGGTCCGGCGGACGCAGGCGCTCTCGGGCGTCCTCAGCGTCCGGCTCGACGCCCTCGACGGCCCGTTCGGCGGCGCCCGGGTGCGCCTGGACCTGTACAACACGACGGCGTCGCGCACGGACGGCACCCGTGAGCAGGCCCTGCACCACGCGCTGGTCGCCGCGCACCTGGTGCTCGGCGTCGACACCGGGCACTTCCTGTCCATGCTGGACCCGCCGGAGTGGGCGAAGCCGGCCGTCGAGGCGTGCCGGCAAGAGCGGCTGTGGCCGGTGCTGATCGGCGACACCGCGCGCAGCCGGGCGATCCTCGCGTCGCCGATCATCCTGTACGACGACCCGGCGATCGCCGCGGAGAGCCAGGGCGACCTGTTCGACGGCACCGAGATCGACGAGATACTGACGCTGCGCACGATGACGTTGACCGACGAAGAGAAACGCCAGGCCCGGGCCACCGACCCGCGCGCGGCGGCGATCGTCGACCGGGTCGACGCGATGCCGCCGGAGCTGCTCGACCGGCTGCACGGCACCGTCCGCTACCTGCGGTCGGTCACCGGGGAGCCCGAGCCGGAGACGGTGACCGTCGCGGGCGTCGACGTCACCGCCGGGTCGAAGGTGCGGCTGCGGCCGAACCTGCGCGGCACCGACGCCCAGGACATGTTCCTCGCCGGCCTGACCGCGACGGTCCGGAACGTGCTGTCCGATGTGGACGGTGTGCGGTACGTCGCGGTCACCCTCGACGACGATCCGGCCGCCGACCTGCAGGTCACGCACGGCCGGTTCCGGTACTTCTCCCCCGACGAGATCGAGCCATTGGAGGTCGCGGAATGAGGCCACGAGTGCTGGTGGCGGGCATCGGCAACATCTTCCTGAGCGACGACGGCTTCGGCGTCGAGGTGATCAAGGAGCTCGAAGGGACCGAACTGCCGGAGTGGGTGCAGATCGCCGACTACGGCATCGCGGGTTTGCACCTGGCCTACGACCTGCTCGGCGGTTACGACACCACGATCCTGCTCGACGCCACCCCGCACGGAAAGCCGCCCGGCACGCTCTCGCTCATCGAAGCCGACGTCGACGACCTGGCGGCGTCGGCCTCGATCGACGCACACGGCATGCAGCCCGAAGCCGTGTTCCGGCTGCTGCGGCTGCTCGGCGGGGACGCCGGGCGGGTGCTGATCGTCGGCTGCGAACCCGCGTGCCTCGACGAAGGGATCGGGCTTTCCCCGGAGGTCGAGGGGGCGGTGCCGGCCGCGGTCCGCGCCGTCACCGAGCTCGCCTGGGGCACCAGCCCGACCCTGCCCGGCAAACAGAAGACGGAGGTCTGAGCCATGTGCCTCGGGATCCCGGGCGAAATCATCGAGATCAGCGAGGATCGACCGGACCTCGCGAAAGTCTCGGTCAGCGGCGTCAAGCGGCTCATCAACATCGGCCTGCTCGACGACGACCCGCCGAAGCCGGGCGACTGGATCCTCATCCACGTCGGCTTCGCACTGTCCAAAATAGACGAAGCGGAGGCCGCGGCCGCGCTGGACTTCCTCGAAAGCATCGGCAAGGCGTACGAGGACGAAATGGCCGCGTTGCTCGAATCCCAGATCGAATAAGGAGTCGTCATGCGTTTCGTCGACGAGTTCCGCGACGCGGAGAAGGCGCGGGCGCTGTCCGCGAAGATCACGTCGCTGTGCGAGCCGGGCCGCCAGTACAAGTTCATGGAGGTCTGCGGCGGGCACACGCACACCATCTACAAGCACGGCCTGGAGGACTACCTGCCCGAGAGCGTCACGCTGGTGCACGGGCCCGGCTGTCCGGTGTGCGTGATCCCGATGGGCCGCGTCGACGACGCCATCCACATCGCGCGGCAGCCCGGCGTGCTCATGACGTCGTTCGGCGACATGATGCGCGTGCCCGGCTCCGGCGGGAACTTCTTCGACTCGAACGCCGAGGGCACCAACATCCGGATGGTGTACTCGCCGCTGGACTCGCTGAAGATCGCCCGCCAGAACCCGGACCTGCGGGTCGTGTTCATGGCCATCGGCTTCGAGACGACCACGCCGTCCACCGCGATGACGCTGCTGCGCGCGGCCGCCGAAGGCATCGAGAACTTCTCGGTCTTCGCCAACCACGTCACGATCATCCCGGCGATCAAGGCCATCCTCGACTCCCCCGACCTGCGGCTCGACGGGTTCATCGGCCCGGGGCACGTCTCGACGGTGATCGGCTGCCGGCCCTACGAGTTCATCGCGCGCGACTACGGCAAGCCCGTGGTCGTCGCCGGGTTCGAACCGCTCGACATCCTGCAGTCGATCTACATGCTGATGGTGCAGCTGTCCGAGAAGCGGTCCGAAGTGGAGAACCAGTACTCGCGGGTGGTTCCGTGGAACGGGAACATGGTCGCGTTGAAGGCCATCAACGAGGTCATGGAGCTGCGGCCGTACTTCGAGTGGCGCGGCCTCGGGTTCATCTCGCACTCGGCGATGGCCGTCCGCGAGAAGTACGCGTCCTTCGACGCCGAGCGCATCTTCGAGATCCCCGGCCTGCGTGTCGCCGACCCGAAGGCGTGCCAGTGCGGCGAGGTGCTCAAGGGGGTGCTGAAACCGTGGGAGTGCAAGGTGTTCGGCACCGCGTGCACGCCGGAGACGCCGATCGGGACGTGCATGGTTTCGCCCGAAGGCGCCTGCGCGGCGTACTACAACTTCGGGCGGTTCAGCCGCACGCGCGTGCGGGAGGCGAGCCGGCATGAGCACGTCTGAGCGGCGCTCGACGATCGCGGTGCCGATGACGACGTCCGACCGCGAGCAGCAGGTGCTCGACCGGATCGACCGCGCCCGCCGCCGGCGCGCGAAGGTCCGCGAAGAGCGCATCACGCTGTCGCACGGCGCGGGCGGCAAGGCGACGCAGACGCTCATCGAGGCCGTCTTCCTCGACGCGTTCCGCAACCCGCTGCTGGAGCCCCTGGAAGACGCGGCCTCGTTGACCATCGGCGACGCCCGCCTCGCCCTGACGACCGATTCGTACGTCGTCTCGCCGCTGTTCTTCCCCGGCGGCAACATCGGTGACCTGGCGATCAACGGCACGGTGAACGACCTCGCCGTCTCCGGCGCGCGGCCGCTGTACCTGACCGCGGGGTTCATCCTCGAGGAGGGTTTCCCGGTCGAGGACCTGCTGAAGATCGTCGAGTCGATGAAGGCGGCGGCGCTCGCGGCCGGCGTCCAGATCGTCACGGGCGACACGAAGGTCGTGCAGCGCGGGAAGGCCGACGGCGTCTACATCAACACAGCGGGGGTCGGCGTGCTCACGCGCACCGGCCTCGGGGTGGCCACCGTGAAGCCCGGAGACGCCGTCCTCGTCTCCGGGCCGATCGGCGACCACGGCGTCACGATCATGCTGGCCCGCGGCGAGCTCGACATCGACGCCGACCTGGAGTCCGACACCGCGCCGGTGCACGACCTGGTGGCCGGCCTGCTGGCCGCGGTGCCGGGTGTGCGCGCGATGCGGGACGCGACCCGCGGCGGCGTCGCGACGATCCTCAACGAGATCGCCAAGGCGGCGGACGTCGCGGTGGTCGTCGACGAGAAGGCCGTGCCGGTCCGCACCGAGGTCCGCGGCGCGTCCGAGCTGCTCGGCATCGACCCGCTGTACGTCGCCTGCGAAGGCCGGATCGTGGTGGTCGTCGACGGCGCCCAGGCTTCGGACGCGCTGGCGGCGTTGCGCTCGCACCCGCTGGGCGCGGACGCGGCGATCATCGGCCGGGTCGCCGACGACCCGCCGGGCCTGGTGCTGCTGAACACCGCGTTCGGCGGTACCCGGATCGTGGACCTGCTGGTCGGGGACCCGCTGCCGAGGATCTGCTGAATGCACGAAATGTCGATCACGCAGTCGGTCGTCGACGCGATCGTCGCCCGCCTCGGCGAGGCGACGGTCACGAGCGTGCGGCTGGAGATCGGAAGGCTGTCCGGCGTGGTGCCGGACAGCGTCCGCTTCTGCTTCGACGTCCTGTGCAGCGGCACGTCGCTCGACGGCGCCCGCTTGGAGATCGACGAGCCGTCCGGGCGGGCGCGCTGCCGCGACTGCGGCGCCGAGTTCGCGCTGGACGACTTCATCCTGCTCTGCCCGTGCACCAGCGCGAACGTCGAAGTGCTGGCCGGGCGCGAACTGCGCATCACATCGGTAGAGGTGGTCTGACATGTGCGATACCTGCGGCTGTTCCGACTCCGACGTCCGGATCACCGACCAGACGCACACAGTGCTGCTGGAGCAGGACATCCTGGCGAAGAACGACGACCTGGCCGAGCACAACCGCGCACACCTGCGCGCGTCCGGCGTCTTCGCGATCAACCTGATGAGTTCGCCGGGCGCCGGGAAAACGACGTTGCTGGAGCGCACCATCTCCTCTTCGGACACGCCGTGCGCGGTGATCGAAGGTGATCAGGAGACGCTGCTGGACGCCGAGCGCATCAAGGCCACGGGCGCGCCGGTCGTCCAGATCAACACGGGTGCCGGCTGCCACCTGGACGCGTCGATGCTGCACCGGGCGCTGCACTCGCTGTCGCCCGCGCGGGGGTCGATGCTGTTCATCGAGAACGTCGGCAACCTGGTCTGCCCGGCCCTGTTCGACCTCGGCGAGGCGGCGCGCGTGGTGATCCTGTCGGTGACCGAGGGACCGGGGAAGCCGCTGAAGTACCCGCACATGTTCGCGGCGACGGACCTGGTGCTGCTGAACAAGATCGACCTGCTGCCGTACGTGGATTTCGACGTCGACGAGTTCACCCGGGACACCCGCCGCGTGAACCCTTCGGCGGCGATTCTCCAGGTCAGCGCGACCCGCGGCGACGGTCTCACCGAGTGGTACGACTGGCTACGGCAACCTGCCCGAAGCTGATCCCGCCGTCGTTGGCCGGCACCCTGCGGTGGGTCAGCACGCGGAAGCCGCTGTTCTCCAGGTTCTCCACGGTCCGGTCCAGCAGGAAGACGTTCTGGAACACGCCACCGGACAACGCGACGGTGGTGCTGTGCTCGCGGAACCGGTCGCACGTCCGCGCGATGGCGTCGGCGACGCCGTTGTGGAACCGCGCGGCTCGCGTCGCCTCGGGACTGGGGTCGTCCAGCAGGGCGGCGATGAGGTCTTCGCCGTGGACGACGTCGTCCACGCGCGCCCGGTACGCGGTTTTCTCCGCCGGATCGGCCAGCTGCTCCAGCTCGATGGCGGCCTGGCCTTCGTAGTTGACGGTCTCCCGGACGCCGAGCAACGCGGCGGCGGCGTCGAACAGGCGTCCCGCACTGGACGTCAACGGTGAGTTGAGGCCGCTGCGGATGAGCTTCACGACGTCTTCCCGCGCCGGTCGCCCGAGTGCGTCCACATAGGACGCGGCCATCCGCCAGGGTTGCCGGATGGCTTGCGCCCCACCGGGCATTCTCACCGGGTTCAGGTGGCTCAGCCGCTGGTAGGTCGTCAGGTCCGCGAGCAGGAACTCCCCGCCCCAGATGGTGCCGTCGGGCCCGAAGCCGGTGCCGTCGAAGGCGACGCCGAGCACGGGCCCGTCTTCCCCGTTGTCGGCCAAGCAGGACGCGATGTGGGCGTGGTGGTGCTGCACGCCGAGCAGCTCGGCGTCCTGGTCGAGGGCGTATTTCGTGGACAAGTACTCGGGGTGCAGGTCGTGCGCGACGACCACGGGGTCGACGTCGAAGAGGCGCTTGAAGTGCTCGATGCCCTCGGTGAAGGACCTGAGGGTCTCGTAGTTCTCGAGGTCGCCGATGTGGTGCGAGAGAACGGCGTGCCGGCCTTTGCCGAGGCAGAAGGTGTTCTTGAGTTCGGCGCCGCAGCCGAGAAGGTGCTGTTTCGCCGGTTGTTTCAGGCTCACGGGCTCGGGCGCGTAACCGCGCGAACGCCGTTGCAACTGCTCCCGGTTCCGCACTATCCGCACCACGGAGTCGTCCGTGCGAATGTGGATGGGCCGGTCGTGGGTGAGAAACGCGTCGGCGATGTCGCCCAGCCGCCCGAGTTCGTCATCCCGGTAGACGATGGGCTCGTCGGAGACGTTGGCGCTGGTCAGCACGATCGGCCCGGTCAGTTCCAGCAGAAGGTGGTGCAGCGGGGTGTAGGGCAGCATGAGCCCGATCCGCCGGTTCCCCGGCGCGACGGCGGCCGCCAGCTCCCCCTTCTTCGGCAGCAACACAATGGGCCGCCGTCTGCTGCACAAGGCCGTTTCCGCGGCATCGTCCACTTCGGCGAGTTCCCTCGCCTGGCCCAGATCGGCGACCATGACGGCGAAGGGCTTGTCCTCCCGATGCTTCCTCGCGCGCAGGTTCCGCGCCGCCTCTTCATGCCGGGCCCCGACGGCGAGGTGATAACCCCCGAGCCCCTTGACAGCCAGAACGGCACCTTGCGCCAGCGCCTCGGCCGCTTTGTGGATCGCGTCACCACCGCCGGGTTCGAACCGCAAGGTGGGCCCGCAGGCGGGGCAGCAGACGGGCTGGGCGTGAAACCGCCGATCCCCGGGGTCCTCGTACTCCTGCTTGCACTCGGCGCACATCTCGAACCCGGCCATGGTGGTGAAGGGCCGGTCATAGGGAACACCGGTGACAATGGTGAAGCGGGGCCCGCAGTTGGTGCAGTTGACAAAGGGATACCCGAACCGCCGGTCGGCCGGATCCCGCATTTCGCGCAGGCAGTCGTCACAGGTGGCGGAGTCGGCGGAAATCAGCGTGTCGGCCACTCCCTCGCCCGGACTCTCGACGATGACGAACCCGACGTCACCCTTCGCCGCGATTTCCCGGACCTGAATCTCGTCGACAACGGCCAGCGGCGGCGCTTCGGTCTTGAGCGCCACCAGAAAGGCCTCGACGGCCTCCCCTTCGACCTCGGCGAAAACCCCGCGAACGTCGTTCCCCACGAAGCCGGCGAGCCCGAGCCGGGAGGCAAGCTGATGAACGAAGGGCCGAAACCCCACGCCCTGCACAACCCCGAAAACCCGGACGGCCACCCGCACGCGCTCAGTCTGCGCCCCAGAAGGCCATCCCAGCCAGCTTGGCCCGCCTGCCGCCGTCACCAGATCCGGTGAAGCCAACCGCCGGCATCAGCGTTCTTGTCGGTCCGTGGCGCTACTGTCGTACACATGTTCGACCACAGCCGTAACGGCAGCGACCGCGTCGTCCAGCGGCTGGTGTTCCCAGATCCGCACGACGTGCCAGCCTGCACGCCCCAAAGCGTCGTTGGCCGCTCGATCACGTTCGACGTTGCGGCGCAGCTTCGGTGTCCAGTACCACTCGTTGGAAGTCGGCTGCCTGCCATGCTCGGGGCAGACGTGCCAGAAGCAACCGTCCACGAAGACGGCCACCTTCCGCGCTGTGAATACGACGTCAGGCCGGACCCGGACCCCCTCAGGCAGATCGAGCCGGAGGTCCTTGCGGTAGCGGTAACCCAGCCGATGCAAGGCACTACGCAACGCCACTTCGGGTTTCGTGTCGGTCCGGCGGTTCGCGCGCATGTTCCGCGACCTGCCTTCGCTCGAAGGCGCTGGGTACAGACCCTTAGCGTGCGCACGCTCCCGGGCGTCCCCGCTGTCAGGTGACGACACGCTCACCACTCATTCGACCCAATCAAGCCGAGCCACTAGTCCGTGAGGGAAGATACCCGATGAGGACTGCGCGCAGCTCGGCTCCACCCGGAAGGCACCACACATGAAGTACAACGTCATCGAGATCTGCGCCGGTGCAGGCGGCCAGGCTCTCGGGCTGCACCGCGCTGGCTTCAAGCACAAACTGGCTGTTGAGCTCGACCAGACCGCGGCCGACACTCTGGAAACGAACTTCCGCGAGAAGCTCAAGATCGATGCCAAAGTAGCCGTTGGGGACGTAGCGGATCCTGACGTGTGGGAGCCGAAGCACTACGCCGGAGATGTCGACCTTCTCGCAGGCGGAGTACCGTGCCCGCCCTTCACCATCGCAGGCAAGCAGCTTGGCGCGAACGACGAACGAGACCTCTTCGCCTGGGCCATCGAGCAGGTTGGCATCATCCAGCCTCGAGCTCTTCTGCTAGAGAACGTCCGAGGGCTCAGCCTCCCCAGATTTGCTGGTTACCGGCAGCACGTTCTCGATCAGCTCGCCGAGTTTGGCTACATCGGCGAGTGGCGCCTGCTCCAAGCGTCAGACTTCGGCGTACCACAGCTGCGCCCTCGTTTCGTCCTGGTTGCGTTCAAGCCCGATGACGCTGCGTACTTCCACTGGCCGGAGCCCCAGGGCGATGCCCCCACGGTGGGGGAAACACTGCGGGAGCTCATGGGATCCCGGGGCTGGAAGCACCTCGACGCCTGGGTCTCCGCTGCCAACAAGATCGGTCCCACGATTGTCGGCGGTTCCAAGAAGCACGGCGGGGCAGACCTCGGCCCGACCCGGGCTAAGCGAGCGTGGGCGCAACTGGGCGTCGATGCGCTAGGCGTCGCCAACGAGCCGCCCGGGCCGGACGACGAATTCGCCGTCGGGCCGAAGCTCACGACCGAGATGGTGGAGCTCATCCAAGGCTTCCCCGGCACCGGAGCCTGGGACTTCTTGGGAAAGAAGACTTCGCGCTACCGGCAAATCGGCAATGCCTTCCCGCCCCGAGTGGCCGAGGAGATCGGGAAGGCTATCTTTGCCGCACTAGAGCACACTGGCACACCCGCCCCCCGGGAGACCGTGGAGCACGATCCCGTCTACAAGGCACTGAAAAATGCCAAGGGCCCAATCCGCGCAGACCAGATGCTGAACGCGGACGGCGAGCCACTGGATACCGGTGAAATCGAGAAGCGGATAACCATGCTCAGCGCGGACTTCGAGATCAACATCGAGGTCAGGAACAACGTGACCCGGTATGAACTGGGCGAATTCAAGGCCTTCACCGGCCAGGACGACCACGGTCGCCACGAGGTTTTCCTGAAGAATCGCGCCAGAATCAGCTAGCCGCTGCCGGTGATCCGGAGTTTTCGTCCGGATCACCGGCAGCGGTCACACATCAAGTGTCATTGTGCTTGCGCGGAACAAGAGGTGCCGGAACAATCGGGTCAGCCGCATCTGCGCGACGCCACCAAGCACCCTCGATTTTTGCCGCCTGCCGAGAGTCCTCAGGCCCAGCAGGCGCAACCCGCGTGACGACGAACTGACCTTTTTCCGGCTGCGGCAGCCCCAATGCGGCAATGACAGCGGGGTCGTTGTCTTGATGTCCGAGCACTAGAAGCCCTTCGGGGCGAAGGGCTTCGCGGGCGCCGCCATTGCTTCGCATCCGCTTCAGCGGGTCATCTAAACCCCATCCCACAGTCTCCACGGTCGGTCGCGTAATCACCTGATTGTGCACTTCGCGGCACAGCTGGAAAAGTCGCGCCTGCCCGTGCCGATCCCCGCGGCGAGCGCGAGCGCTCATTATTCTTTCACGCTTGCTGCGCTCCATGTGCAAGAGAACATTCTCAGGCAGGTGACCAGCAGCTTTCCAGAGCCATCGGACACTGTCCCGTCCCTGCTGATTCAGCGTCCTCTTGGCATCGCGGTTGGTGCTGGTTCGAAGCCTCTCCTGAGTGGCACGAACCAGCCCGGCGCGCCACGCCCCTTTCAGGTCGTCGGCCCACAGGACCAGGCATATCTTTCCGATCAGCTCCGGTCCAACCTCCCAGCCGCCAACCCTCTGCGAAAACTTGCAGTCAACGTCTACGTCAGCGATCTTGTAGTCGGTCGCGTCTCCGTCGTAAAAGTCGAACTCACGATGAAGATTGATTTCGACGAGCGTGCCCATGTGGATCTTTTCAGTCTTCCGGAGATCGTGATAGTCCCACCTCCCACTGCGCCGCCCGTCGAGGAGCTGGTCGTAGGTATCCCGCAGAACCGACGCCACACGCTCGCCCGTTGGATCTAGCCCGATAAGGTGATCCTCGACAGCGTCCAGCTCGGCATCATCGCCTCTGGCCGGAGCCCCGGCAACCAGCAGAAGTTCCTCGCCGATTTCCTCGACCATACTTCAGCATCCCTCCTCCTCGCATTCCGCCACGAAACTAACCAACCATTTTCTCGAGTTCTTTCATCAATTCACTCTTCGCCTTAGCCGACAGTCGGCGCACTTCAGCGTAAGCAATGTCAAGCCTACTCTTGTTCCTTCGGCCAGCCTGCAGCCAGTCCAGAAGCGTTTGCTTGTCTTTTCGCGGGAGTCCCCGGATGTCAGGAAGAATCTCTGGCAGAGTCAACGGGTTCTCCACCCCGTCGCGCACCGTCTCGTTGCATCGAGCACACTCTGCCTGCAACTCGTCAACCGACGCACCGCGCAGAAGTCGCTTACCCGGAATACGGTGCCCGAGCGTCAGCCGAGCCCGCTTTTCCGGCAAATCGTCGTACGATTCTCCGGCCGCGATGCCGCAGACGACACAGGTTCTCCCATCCCTCTCGAAGACCCGTCGCCGGACACTGTCAGACGGGGCATCGTTCTTCGGCCTTGACCGGCCCAACCCCGGGTGCCACCCCTTGGCGTCCAGACGGTACTCGTCATGCCCCAGAGAACCGTCGTCTCTCGCCGAGGGGATCTGCCACCCGTCGCGCTGCCGCAGGACCCGCAAACGCCGGTTGAGGTGCTCCGCCGCATTCGGACGATCCTCCTCGCCGAGAGCCGCACGCAGCTGCCGCATCGTGATCCTGTCGCCCGGTACGCAGTTGAAAGCGAGCCACGCAGCAAGTTTCTGCTCGTCGCCAAACGGCCGTTTGGCGCCTGGAGCGAGCTTGAGCTGCCACCAGAGAGTCCCGTCAGGGACATAAGCCGCAAGCGGATAAGAACCTTGATAGCCCTCCACTCATAAAGATCTACCAGCAACGCTGCCCAGCAGCCGCAGTTATTACCCATTGTCGTTAGCTAGATGCATAGGGTGTCCATCATGAGGGGTTGCCCGCCCATTCGGCCAGGGCCGGGAGGTCCGGCGGCTGCCGCAGCGCGTCGAGCACGACGTTCACCGCCGCGCGCAACGGTGAACCCCGGCGGACCACCGCCGCGATCGTCCGGTTCACCGGGGCCGTCAGCTCCCGCGTCGACACCCGGTACCGCCGGTCCACCGCCAGCCCCGGCAGCAAGGCGATCGACAGCCCGGCCTCGACGTGCTGCAGCGTCATCAGGTAGTTGCCGAACCGGCACGCCACCCGCGGCTCGAAACCCGACTCGCGGCACAGGCGCAGCGTCAGGTTCGCCATGTACGACTGCGGGATGTCGAGCGCCCACGGCTCGTCCGCGTAAGCGGCCAGGTCCGCCGGGCCGCGCGGGCCGTCGGCCGCCGTGACCAGCACGATCGGGTCGGTTGCCAGCTGGACGATGTCGAGGTCCGGGCCCAGCGGCAGCTCGACGAAGTCCGTCGTCGTGATGATGACGTCGGCGTCGCCGCCGCGCAGGGCCGGGATGCTCGCGTGCGGCTCCAGCTCCAGCAGCTCGACGTCGAGGTGCGGGTACGCGGCCGCCAAGCGGGTGACGGCCGGCACCGCCATCGTGTGGATCGCGCTCTGGAACGCGCCGAGCCGGACCAGGCCGACCGGCTCGTCGCCGAGACCGCGCAGCTCCGCCTCGACCGTGTCCATGTGGTCGAGGATCGCCCGCGCGCGCCGCGCCAGCATCAGGCCCGCGGGCGTCAGCCGGACCCGGCGGCCGGTGCGTTCCAGCAGCTGGGTGCGGGTTTCCGTCTCGAGCACGGCCAGCTGCTGCGACACGCTCGACGCGCTCAGGTTCGCGTCCTGGGCGACCGCGCGGACCGTGCCCAGGGTGTCGAGCCGGCTCAGCAGCCGCAAGCGCCACGGGTTCAGCATCCATCCATTGTTGTTCGGATCAACCGAACAGGACAGCCGGAATTGTGAGATGGACGTGACGCTCGGACCGGACTTACCGTCGAAGACATGGCTGCTCCGACTTCCGTAACCACTTCTGGGACCACCTCCGCCGACGCCTTCTGGGCCGACGCCGACAAGCACCTGGTGCGCTACGGCGGCGCGTTCACCCACGAGATCATCGACCACGCCGAAGGCAGCTTCGTCTTCACCGAAGACGGCCGCCGGATCCTCGACTTCACCTCCGGCCAGATGAGCGCGATCCTCGGGCACTCGCACCCGGAGATCGTCGAGACGCTCCGGCGGCAGGTCGGGAAACTCGACCACCTCTTCAGCGGCATGCTGAGCCGCCCGGTCGTCGACCTGGCGCGCCGCCTCGCCGAGACGCTCCCGGCGCCGCTGGAGAAGGCCCTGCTGCTGACCACCGGGGCCGAGTCCAACGAGGCGGCCATCCGGATGGCCAAGCTCGTCACCGGCAAGCACGAGATCGTCTCGTTCGCCCGGTCGTGGCACGGCATGACGCAGGCCGCGGCGAGCGCGACCTACAGCGCCGGCCGCCGAGGCTACGGCCCGGCCGCACCCGGCAACTTCGCCATCCCGGCACCCAACCGCTACCGGCCGGACTTCACCGACGCCGACGGCAACCTGGACTGGCGGCGCCAGCTCGACTTCGGGTTCGAGATGATCGACGCGCAGTCGGTCGGCAGCCTGGCCGCCTGCATCGTCGAGCCGATCCTCAGCTCCGGCGGCATCATCGAGCCCCCGCCCGGCTACTTCGCCGCGCTGCAGGAGAAGTGCCGGGAACGCGGCATGCTGCTGATCGTGGACGAAGCCCAGACCGGCCTCTGCCGCACCGGCAACTGGTACGCCTTCGAGCGCGACGGCGTCGTCCCGGACATCCTCACGCTCTCCAAGACGCTCGGCGCCGGCCTGCCGCTGGCCGCGGTGCTCACGAGCGCCGAGATCGAGCAGAAGGCGCACGACCGCGGTTTCCTGTTCTTCACCACGCACGTCGCGGACCCGCTCCCGGCCGCGGTCGGCAACACGGTGCTCGACGTCCTGACCCGCGACCGCCTCGACGAGCGCGCCCTGCAGCTGGGCGGCCTGCTCCGCCACGGCCTCGAGCGCATCGCCCACCGGCACGAGGTGGTCGGCGACATCCGCGGCCGCGGCCTGCTGGCCGGCCTGGAACTGGTGCTGGACCGCGAAACCAAGCGCAGCTCGGACGAACTGGGCGCGCGCGTCACCAGCCGCTGCCTGGAGCTGGGGCTGCACATGAACATCGTGCAGCTGCCGGGGATGGGCGGGGTGTTCCGGATCGCCCCACCGCTGACGGCGTCCGAAGAGGAGATCTCCCTCGGCCTGGCCATCCTCGACGAGGCGATCGGAGACGCCGTCAAGACGCTTTGACCGGCCTGAAGAGGTTGACGAGCGTGCCGTCCGGGTCGCGGATCAGCAGCGACCGGTTGCCCCACGGCATCGTCGTGGGTTCGTTGACGAACTCGATCTCGCCCTGCTTGAGCCGCGCGTACTCGGCGTCGACGTCGTCCACCAGGAACTCGATGATCGCGCTGTGGTTGTCGGCCGGCCGGGCTGAGCCCGGGGCGAAGATGCCGACCGTGCGCGTGCTGCCGATGGCCAGGGTGAACGCCGGCGTCGAGATCTCGGCGAAGTCCGGCGTGGCCCAGGTCGCGGTCAGGCCGGTGACGTGCTCGTAGAAGCCGGCGAGCCGCGCGACGTCGTCGGTGATGATCCGGAGGGAGGCGATCTGTGTGGTCATGCCGACGACGTTAAGACCAATACCGGACAGGATCCGCCCGGTATTCGGCGCCCGATGAGAAAGGCCTCCTTGCCGGCCCGGGGAGCCGGCAAGGAGGCCTCTGTTCACGACAGCGTCAGAAACCCGCCGTCACCCTGGTGAAGTCCCAGTCGCTCTGGGCGATGCCACTGCAGTCGGACACCACGCCGCCGCCCGGGCAGCCGCGGTCGCGGTTGACCGACCAGAACGCCAGGCGGCCGATCTTGTTCGTCTTGGCCCAGGTGGTGATCTGGGTCCACGTCGGGAGATCGGTCAGCTCCTGCTGGTCGGACAGGCCGTTCATGCCCGAGATGCCGAGGTGGTTGTACGCCGTGGCGTCGTTCCACCCGAACGTCGACTTCAGCTTGTCCCGCAAGCCGTTCGCCGCGTTCACCGTGCTCTGGTACATGTTCGCACCGCCGCCGAAGTCGAACGGCATGATCGTGTAGACGTCCACCCCGGCGCCCAGCGCCTTCGACTGGTCGATGAGCCGGTTCCCGTAGTAGTTCGGGCCGGTCGTCGAGGTGCCGAAGGTCAGGATCGTCTGGATCCCCGGGTTGTTCTGCTTCACGATCTTCAGCGCGTTCAGGATGCGGTCCTGCACGGTCTCGTTCTCGAACTCGTCGGAGTTCTCGATGTCGATGTCGATCGCCTTGAGGCCGTACGCGTTGATGACCTGCTGGTACGCGCCGGCCAGCGCGGCGGGCGTCGAGCAGTTCGGGCCGAGCTTGTTGCCGCTCCAGCCACCGAACGACGGCACGACCTGACCACCGGCCGCCTTGATCTGCGCGATCGCGGTCGCGTCCGCGCTGCCGCTCAGCGGACGGCTGCTGTCCCACGCCGGGTTGCAGCCACCGGAGGCGTTGACGAACGCCATGGTGAACCACTTGACCCCGGTCGCGTTCATCACCGTCTGCGGGTTCGGCGGGCTGCCCCAGCCCATGTAGAGGTACGGCGCGCCGCGGCCACCGGGCTGGTTCGGCGGCGTGGTGGTCGGCGGGGGCGTCGTCGTAGGCGGCGGTGTGGTCGTGGTGGGAGGTGTCCCCCCGGCCGCACACGACCCGCCGTTGAGCTTGCAGTTCGCCGGCGCGGCGTACGAACCCGAGTACGTCACGTTGAAGCCGAAGCTCGCGCTACCGCCGTTGCCGACGTTGCCGTTCCACGTGTTCTTCACCGTGACGTGCTGGCCGGACGCCGTGTAGCTGCCGTCCCACAGCGAGCCGATCTTCGCGCCGCTCGGCAGGTCGAACTCCACCGTCCAGGTCGGCAACACCGAGCCCGAGCCGTTGGCGATCGTGTACTTGCCCTCGTACCCGGTGCCCCAGTCGGAGCCCTTCGCGAAGGTGGCACTCACGCCGCCGGCCGCGCTCGCCGGCGCGATCACGAACATCGCGCCGACCGTGGCGGCCGCGGCCGCCAGCCCGAGCGCCGGCAACCACCGACGCGTCACGACAGGCCGTTCTTCATGGCGGTGATCAGCTCACCGTTGGTGGTGTCGCCGGACAGCTCCCAGAAGAACGCGCCGCCGAGGCCCTGCTGCTTGGTGTAGCTCATCTTCCCGCCGATGGTCGCCGGAGTGTCGTAGCTCCACCAGTTGCTGCCGCACTTGGCGTACGCGGTGCCGGCGATCGTGCCGGTCGACGGGCAGCTGTTCTTGAGGACCTTGTAGTCCTCGATGCCCGGCTCGTACGTCGCCGCCGCGGGGCCGGTCGCCGTGCCGCCCGGGGTGGCCTGCGTGACGCCGGTCCAGCCGCGGCCGTAGAACCCGATGCCCAGCAACAGCTTGCTCGACGGGACACCCTTGCTCTTGAGCTTCTGGATCGCGGCGTCGGAGTAGAAGCCCGGCGTCGGGATGCCCGAGTACGACGTCAGCGGCGAGTGCGGGGCGGTCGGGCCCTGCGCGGCAAAGGCGCCGAAGTAGTCGTACGTCATGACGTTGAACCAGTCGAGGTACTGCGCCGCACCGGCGTAGTCGGCGACGTCGAGCTTGCCACCGTTGGTGCCGTCGGCCGAGATGGCCGAGGTGACCAGGAACGACGAGCCGAACTTGGACCGCAGCGCGGAGATCAGGTTCTTGTAGGCCGCGGCACCGCTGGTGTCACAGCTCAGGCCGCACGAGTTGGGGTACTCCCAGTCGATGTCGATGCCGTCCCAGATGTCGGCCCAGCGCGGGTCCTTCAGCAGGTTGTAGCAGGACTGCGCGAACGCGGCGGCGTTCTGCGCGGCCTGGCCGAAGCCACCGGAGTACGTCCAGCCGCCGAACGACCAGATCACCTTGAGCCCGGGGTGCAGCTTCTTCAGCTTGCGCAGCTGGTTGAAGTTGCCGGCGACCGGCTGGTCCCAGGTGTCGGCGACGCCGTCGACGCTGGTCGAGGCGTCGTAGGTCTTCTGGTAGTCGGCGTACGGGTCGTCGTTGGCCGTGCACTGGCCGTTCTTGACGTTGCCGAACGCGTAGTTGATGTGGGTCAGCTTGCTGGCCGAGCCCGACGTCTCGATGTTCTTGACGTGGTAGTTGCGCCCGTAGACGCCCCACTGCACGAAGTAGCCGACATTCTTCTGCCCACCGGGCGGGGGCGGCGTGGTGGTGGTCGTCGTCGGGGGCGTGGTCGGGGTGGTGGTCGGCTGGGTCGGGGTCGTCGGCGTGGTGGTCGGGGTGCCACCGCCGGCGTCGCAGGAGCCGCCGTTCAGCTTGCAGTTCGCCGGGGCCGAGTAGGTGCCCGAGTAGCTGACGTTGAAGCCGAAGCTGGCGGTGGAGCCGTTGCCGACGTTGCCGTTCCAGGTGTTCTTGACGGTGACGTGCTGGCCGGCCGCGGTGTAGCTGCCGTCCCAGAGGGAGGCGACCTTCGCGCCGGACGGGAGGTCGAACTCGACCGTCCACGCGGCCAGCGTCGAGCCGGAGCCGTTGCTGATCGTGTACTTGCCTTCATAACCGGTGCCCCAGTCGGAGCCCTTGGTGAAGCCGGCGCTGACGCCTCCGGCGGCGCTGGCCGGCACGGTGATCAGACCGACGGTGATCGCGCCGACCGCGGTGAACAGACCGAGGAGGTGCCATCTCTTTCTGGACATTCGTCTCCCTTGACGCAGGTGCTTTGTGCGACGTTCCGGGTACGGCGTTCACGAACACCACCGACGGGACCAGGTGGTGTTTTTGCGCCGTTTGCGAAGACGGTACGTGGTCCAGACCAATTATGGAAGCACGAGTACGGAGAGTGCCGAAGGGCGACTGAACGGCTTAAACCTGTGATCGGCGTTGCGGGTTCACTGGTCCAGTCCAGTTACGCAACGCGGTCGATTCCCTGAAGTCACCACGAGCCGCAGGGGCCCGACGCCGTCCCTCGCCTCGGACCTCAAGAACTACGCCGAGCGCTATCCGCGCTTCGGGGAGCCGATCACGTGCCGCACCTCCGGACGCACCGGACGAGAGCACTCGGCGGTGGGAGTTTCACGGTGGCTTCGACGCATTCCGGGAGAACCTCGCAGCGGGGGCCTCGCTCACCCCGGAAGGCTTTCCCGGCGCCGTTTACGAGGGCGAGCGGGCCTGATGCGGCAACCCGGAAACACAAAAGAGCCCCCTCTTGCGAGGGGGCTCTAGTGCTGTCTCAACCAGACGTGCGCCCGAAGGGATTCGAACCCCTGACCTTCTGATCCGTAGTCAGATGCTCTATCCAGCTGAGCTACGGGCGCGTGTTCAGTTGTAACCTAGCACCCGGCGAACCGAGTACCAGCGGAGGCTCCGGGATTTGAACCCGGGAGGGGGGGTTACCCCCAACCGCATTAGCAGTGCGGCGCCATAGACCAGACTAGGCGAAGCCTCCTGGGCCCAACGACCACTGCTCAGATAGGTTACACACCCCCCGAACCCCCTCGGTAACCACCCCCCGTCACGCCCGGCGCAGCAGCCTGAGCAGGCGTGGAGATCGTCCGCCGAGGCCTTCGGCCTCGAACGTCGCGATGCCGACGCGCGGCAGCTCGCGGACTCCCGGGTACACCAGGTAGCGCGGCACCCAGCGCGGCCGGAACTTGGCGTTGAACTTGTAGAGCGTCTCGATCTGGATCCAGCGCGAGAAGAAGTGCAGCACCTTCGCCGCCGTCTTCGCCACCGGGCCGGCGCCGATGCGCTGGCCCTGTTCCATCAGGGCACGGAACGCCGCGAAGTTCAGCGACACCTGCTTGACGTCGTGGCGGGCCGCCGACAGCAGCAGTTCCGAGATCATCAGCTCGTTGACGCCGTTGTCGGCCGTGCGGTCGCGGCGCATGACGTCCAGGGACAGGCCGGTCAGCCCCCACGGGACGAACTGGAGCACGCCGCGGACCCGGCCGCCCTGCTCGGCCGTCACCAGGACCGATCCCGGGTCGCCCATGCGGCCGAGGGCCATCGAGAAGCCGCGCTCGGTGTCCGTGCCGCGCCAGTTGGCGGCCAGCGTCTCCAGCTCGGCCAGTTCGCCCGGCCGAAGGTCTTCCGTGCGCCGGACCAGGACCTTGTAGCCCGCGCGCTTCGTGCGGGCCGCGGCCTGACGGACGCCGCGCATGACGCGGCCGTCCAGGGTGAAGCCGTCGACGTCGACGACCGCCTCGTCGCCGATCTCCAGGACCTCCAGGCCGAACCGGGCCCAGACCGTCGCGCCCAGCTCCGAGACGCCCATCGCCGCGGGCACCCAGCCGTTGCGGCGGCACACCTCCAGGTACTCCTCGATCGCGCCCGGCCAGGCTTCGTGGTCGCCCAGCGGGTCGGCCGAGCAGAGCGCGACCCCGGCGATCACGCGGTAGGTGACCGCCGCCTTGCCCGTGCGGGAGAACACCGCGAACTTGTCGCGGCGCAGCGCGAAGTAGCCCAGCGAGTCCCGCGCGCCGTGCTCGTCCAGGAGCTTGCGCAGGCGGTCGACCTCGTCGTCGGTCAGCCGCGGCGCGGGCTCGGCCGAGCGCAGCAGGAAGTACGCCGACACCAGCACCGCGGCGATGCCGAACAGCAGGCCGACGGCCGCCGTCAGGTCCTCCAGCCACATGCCGTGGAACACCGCCGGCCCGCTGACCCCGACCAGTGCCAGCGACGACTCCGCCAGCCGGTCCGGGAAGCTCATCGGCTCCAGCACCGCGTGCGAAGCCACCGACAGCAGGATGAGGTTGATCACGAACCCGGCCAGCGCGAGCTCGACGAAGCTCCGCACCGCGCGCCAGCGCCCGACCACCGGGTCCGGCTTCGCGACGAAGTACTTCCGGGTCGCGATCAGGCCGACCAGCAGCACCACCGACACCAGGCCGGCGCCGAAGACGTGCTTGAGCCCGATGTGCGACACCGTGAGCAGCACCGTCGCGCCGACCGCCAGCTGCCACGCGCGCCGCTTGCGACGCCGCAGCCCGGCGGCGAGCAGCACCAGCAGCACACCCGTGACCAGCGCGACGGTCGCCGCGGCGACCGTCGCCTCCTGCGGCAGCTCCAGCCATTCCGACAGGTGCCCGCGCAGGTTCCGGCGCCCGGCCGGGACCAGGACGGCGACGAGCGTCATCAGTCCGGCCAGCCGGGTCACCCAGGTGATCACCCCCACGGAAGTGGCCCCCGCCACCCGCCAGGTGGTCTGCGCGCGTGTCCCCGTCACCACCTGTACAACCCGTTGCGGACGATCATGCTTCCCCCATCCACCCCCCGGCGAGCTCCACGAACGGCGTCAACGCCGCCGGGTTGGCCAGCGCGTCCCGGCTGACGGCCCGGTCAGGAGCCACACCGGCGAGGATCTTCTTCACCGGTACCTCACACTTCTTACCGTTCAAGGTACGAGGTATCTCGGAAACCACTACGAACCGATCGGGTACGTGGCGCGGTGACAGGGCGCTACGGAGCTCTTTCCGCAGCGCAGGCTCGATGTCGTCGATCGCGACGTCGTTCGCGAGCACGACGAAGCAGAGCAGCTGCCCGTCCTCGTTCCCGGCCGCCGAGGTGTCCACGACCAGCGAGTCCGCGATCTCGTCGTAACCCTCGACGACCCGGTAGAACTCCGCCGTGCCCATCCGGACGCCGCCGCGGTTGAGCGTCGAATCGCTGCGGCCGTAGATCACGGCCGAGCCGCGGTTCGTGATCCGGATCCAGTCGCCGTGGCGCCACAGTCCCGGGTACATCTCGAAGTACGCCTCACGCAGCCGCGAGCCGTCCGGGTCGTTCCAGAAGAACACCGGCATCGACGGCATCGGCTTCGTGATGACCAGCTCGCCGACTTCTTCGAGCAGAGCGTGGCCGGCCTCGTCGAACGCGTTGACCGCGGCACCGAGCGCCGGACAGGACAGCTCCCCCAGCCAGACCGGCACGTCGGGCGCCGAGGCGACGAACGCCGCGCACAGGTCGGTGCCGCCGGAGACCGAGCAGATCTGCACCTTCGCGCAGACCTCGTCCACGATCCACCGGAAGCCCTCGACGCTCAGCGGCGCGCCGGTGGAGCCCAGCGCGCGCAACGCCGTCAGGTCGTAGCGCTCGGCGGGCTTGACGCCGGCCTTGAGGCAGCTCTGGATGAACGGCGCCGACGTGCCGAAGTAGGTGACGCGGTGCTGCTCGGCCAGGTGCCAGAGCGCGTTCAGGTCCGGGTAGCCCGGGTTGCCGTCGTAGAGCACGATCGTGGTGCCGACGAGCAGGCCGGAGATGAGGAAGTTCCACATCATCCAGCCGGTGGTGCTGAACCAGAAGAACCGGTCGCCGGGGCCGAGATCGGTCTGCAGGGCGAGGGCCTTGAGGTGCTCCAGCGTGATGCCGCCGTGGCCGTGGACGATGCCCTTCGGCAGGCCGGTGGTGCCCGACGAATAGAGCACCCACAGCGGGTGCGCGAACTCGACCGGCTCGAACTCGAGCGGCGCGCCCTCGTGCTCCGCGAGCAGCTCCGCCCAGTCGAGGGTGCCTTCCATCCGGCCGTCACCGACGTACTCGACGAGCACGGTCGCGGCCAGGGAAGGCAGCTTCTGCCGCAGTTCGGCCACGGTCGTGCGGATGTCGAACCGGCGGCCGCCGTACGCGTAGGCGTTGACCGCGAAGAACAGCTTCGGCTCGATCTGCACGAAGCGGTCCGCGACCGCCCGGACGCCGAAGTCGGGCGAGCACGACGACCAGATCGCGCCGATGCTCGCCGCGGCGAGGAACGCGATCAGCGTCTGCGGGCAGTTCGGGGCCAGCGCGACGACGCGGTCGCCCTTGCCGACGCCCAGTTCGACGAACGCCGCCCGCGCCGCGGCGACCTGTGCGCGAAGGTCGCCGTAGGTGAGGTGGTCCGCGAAGCCGTCTTCACGGTGGAAGATCACCGCGGTCTCTTCGTCGCCCTTCGCGGCGCCGGCGACGCCGGGGGTGAGCGCGTGCTCGGCGTAGTTCAGCGTGCCGCCCTCGAACCAGACGGCGGCCGGCATCCCGCCCGAGAGCACCTCGCCCGGCTGCTCGTGCCAGCGGACGCCGAGGAAGTCCGCGACGGCGGCCCAGAAGTCCGGCCCGCGTTCGACGGAGAACTCCCAGAGCGACTGGTAGTCGCCGACCTCGACGCCGCGTTCGGCGCCCAGCCAGCGGCGGAAGGCGTCGATCTTCGTGTCGGCGACGTGGCCCGGCTCGGGGCGCCAGAGGACTTCGGGAGCGTCGGCGGTGTACGTCACTCCCCGAGCGTAATCCGCCTAACGCAGGTGTGCGTCGAACCAGTTGAGCGTGCGCTGCCAGGCCTCCGCCGCCGCGCCGGGGTCGGCGTCGAAGCGGTGGTTCGCGCCCGGGTAGTGGACGACATTGGTGGCGACCTTCGCCGACGCGGCCGCGTCCCGCAGCCGCTCCACCTCCGCGCCGCCGGCCTCGTCACCGGCGTCGCCGTACATGCCGAGCCACGGGCTGGTGAGCTTCCCGGCGATCTCGACCAGCGCGGGCAGCTCCGCGGCCTGCTGGCCGCCGACGCTGACCGCCGCGCCGAGCCGCCGGTGCGAAGCGACGACGAGCGCCGCCGTGCCGCCGAGGTCGAAGCCCATCACGCCGAGGAGGTCGCCCTGGACGCCGCGTTCGACGAGCCACGCGAGTGTGATGTCCGTCGCCTCGAGCAGGTCCTGCTGGGTGAGGGCCTGGCCGTCGAGGTGGGGTGTGACGGTCAGCCAGCCCTCCGTGGCGAGACTGGCCAGCAGGAGCTTCACGCCGTCGGTGACGCCGTCCGCTTCGTGCAGCACGACCAGGCCGCCCCGCAGCGCGCCTTCGGGTTCCGCGAAGGTGAGGCGGCGGGTGGGGCCGTCGGTGCGCTGGTAGTCCACGGTGCTGGTCGACGTCATAACGTCACTCAATCACTTCGAGGTGAACGGCGGGAACCCGCGGTACCGCCGGAAGGGAGTCGCGGGACGACGGCCCGGAAAGATACGGTGGTCGGGCCGTCCCGCCGATTCCCAGGAGCGCCGAAGATGTCGTCCGTGTCCCCGCGTGCCGATCTCGAATCGTTGCCGAAATACGTCCCAGGCCGGACGATCCAAGGTGCGATCAAGCTGGCGAGCAACGAGGTGCCCGGCGGCGCGCTGCCGAGCGTCGCGGCGGCGATCGCCGAGGCGGCGGCGGGTATCAACCGTTACCCGGACACCGGCTCGCAGCTGCTGCGCGAGCGGCTGGCGCGCGACCTGGCCGTGCCGGTCGAGCGGATCGCCGTCGGCTGCGGCTCGGTTTCGCTGTGCCAGCAGACGATCCAGGCCGTCTGCGCCCCCGGTGACGAGGTCGTCTTCGCCTGGCGCTCGTTCGAGGCGTACCCGATCGTCACGCAGGTCGCCAACGCCGTCTCGGTGAAGGTGCCGATCACCGAGGGCCAGGAGCTCGACCTCGACGCGATGCTCGCAGCGATCACCGACCGGACGCGTGTGGTCTTCGTCTGCAACCCGAACAACCCGACCGGTACGGCCATCCGCCGCGCGGAGCTGGAGCGGTTCCTGGACGCCGTCCCCGAGCGCGTGCTGATCGTGCTCGACGAGGCGTACAAGGAGTTCGTCACCGACCCCGAGGTCCCCGACGGCGTCGAGTACACCCGCGACCGCGCGAACGTCATGGTGCTCCGCACGTTCTCGAAGGCGTACGGCCTCGCCGGCCTTCGCGTCGGTTACGCCGTCGCACCGGAGGCGATCGCGGACGCGTTGCGGCAGGTGTACGTGGCGTTCTCGGTGAACATGCTGGCCCAGGTGGCGGCGGTGGCGTCGCTGGACGCGGCGGACGAGCTGCTGGACCGGTGCAAGGACATCGTCGCCGAGCGCGGCCGGGTCCGGGACGCGCTGATCGCGGCCGGTTACCAGGTGCCGGAGACGCAGGCGAACTTCGTCTGGCTGCCGCTGGGTGAGCAGGCGGTGCCGTTCGCCGAGCACGCGCTCGACCGCAAGCTGATCGTGCGGCCCTTCGCCGGCGACGGCGTGCGCGTGACCATCGGCACGCCCGAGGAGAACGACCTGTTCCTGGCGGCGGCGCGCGAGTTCAGCCGCTGATTCAGCTGAACTGCTTGACGACCAGCTGGATCACGGCCGCCGTGCCGACCACGACGATCACGCCGCGCAGCACCGCCGGCGGCAGCTTCCGGCCGATCTTCGCGCCGAGGAAGCCGCCGGCGGTGGAGCCGATCGCCAGCCAGAGCACGACGGGCCAGCTGATCGGCGCGACGAACGCGTAGATCAGCCCGGCGATGACGTTGACCACGGCGGCCAGGACGTTCTTCACGCCGTTGAGCTTCTGCAGCGGTTCCGACAGCAGCATCCCCATGACGGCCATCAGCATCACGCCCTGCGCGGCGGTGAAGTACCCGCCGTAGATGCCGATCAGGAAGATGAAGAACATCAGCAGCGGGCCGGGTTTGTGCTCGGCGCCGTTCTCGTCGCGGCGCTTCGCGACCCACTTCGAGACGCGCGGCTGCACGATCACGAGGACCACGGCCAGCCCGACGAGGATCGGCACGACGGCCTCGAAGGCGTCCTTCGGCAGCGAGAGCAGCAGGATGGTGCCGCCGATCGCGCCGAGGAACGACGCGACCGCGAACTTCGCCGTCTGCCGCCAGTAGCCCTTGAGCTCGTGCCGGTAACCCCAGGCACCGCTGAGGGTGCCGGGGGCGAGCCCGATCGCGTTGGAGGTCGTCGCCGTCACCGGCGGGTACCCCAGCGCGACCAGTACCGGGAACGTCACGAGCGTCCCCGACCCGACCACGGCGTTGATGGTCCCGGCCCAGATCCCGGCGATCAGGACGATCGCCGCGTGCCACCACGTCATGAAGCACTCACGTGCGGAGCCTAAGCACCGTGGCCGCGTCCCGCGACGCGGATGTGTCTGGTCAGACACCCACCGGGTGGCGAAAGCCGCTTCGCCGGCCGCGATACCGACGTCCCGGCTGCGTAGGATCCGCGCGGACGAAGGGAGCACGGCCCATGGACGTCACCGGCGTGGTGGCCACTGATGCCGGGCTGTTCGGGCTGTGGTCCCCTGCGTCGTTCGCCGGCGTCGTCGACTACCCCACGTGGGAAGCGGCGCTGCTGGACGACGACGACCTCAAGCGCCACATCGTCGCCGGCGCCTTCGTCCCGGTGAACATCGGCGACGACGGGGCGTTCCAGGTCCTCGCCCGGGCCGGCTCGGAGTCGGCCGCGGCCGGCCTGACCCAACGAGAACGCCGGTACCTCCTCGCCGCATCGAAGCCGTACCTGTTCCGCACTACCGGCGACGCGAAGATCAGCGGCATCGAGCACGTCGGAGCCGCGGTGGACGCCGGCCTGCGCGTCCCGCTGCCGGCGGGCCGGTGGAGCGTGACCATCGCCCTGATCGAATGGGATGCCGAACCCGGGCAGAAGGACACCGCCGGCCGGCCCGCGCCGACCGCGTTGCCCGATTTCGTCCTGCTGCTCAACCCGGACCGGGGTGCCGGGCGCTACCGCACCGAAATCCGGACGTTCGACCGGTGACCTCCCGTCACCCGGGGGCGAAGAGGCAGAACTCGTTGCCTTCCGGGTCGGCCAGGATGTCCCACCTGATGTCGTCGTCCTCCGCTCTCACCAGGGTCGCGCCCAGCGCCAGCAGCTCGGCGCGGTCGCCGACGACGTCCAGGTGCATACGGTTCTTGACCGTCTTCGGCTCGGCCACCGGGTTGAGCCAGATCAACGGGCCCTTGCCTTCGGGGTCGACGATCGGGATCGGGTCGCCCGGCGGGCGCTCGGCGGCGGAGGCGTGGCGGACGTAGCCGATCGCCGAGCACCACCAGTCCGCCAGGGCCTGGTGGTCGTTCGCGTCCAGCGCGAGGTCCTTGAACCGGGCCGTCATGCCGGTTCCTCCGCGAGAGTGTCCACGCCCTCGATCATGGCAGCCACCCCCGACAATTCCGGGCGTGCGGCAGGATGGGGCCGTGGGTGAGGACACCGAGCAGGTCTGGAGCGCGACCGTCGACCACCTGCGGGCGATGATCGACTCCGGTGAGCTGGCGCCGGGTTCGCGGCTGCCCGCCGAGCGCGTGCTGTGCGAGGACCTGGGCATCAGCCGCGGGTCGTTGCGGCAGGCGCTGCGTGTGCTCGACTCCATCGGGTACGTCCAGATCCGCGCGGGCTCGGGCACGTACGTCGCCGAGACGCGGGAGCAGCCGCTGAGCACCTGGTTCACCGAGCACGACCAGCTCGTCGAGAAGCTGTTCGACCTGCGCGCGACCGTCGAGCCGACGCTGGCCGACCGGCTCGCCCGGCACGCGACCGCGAAGGTCGTGAGCCGCCTCGAGGACAACGTCGCCGAGATGGCGCAGGCCGCCGAAGACGGCGACATGCTGCGCGTGATCGCCACCGACGCCGAGTTCCACCGGGTCATCGCGCAGAACGCGGGCAACGACGACGTCGCCGGGCTGCTGCGGTCGGTCCTGGCCCTGGTCGGCGAGGAGCGGCGGGCGGCGCTGCGGCTGCCGGGGCAGATCCGCAAGGCCGTCGACGACCACCGCGCGATCCTCGACGCGATCCGCCGGTCGGACCCGGCCGAGGCGCGCGAGCGCACCCTCAAGCACCTGGTGGACGCGAAAACCTACGCGCACGACTTCGCCGCGCACCCCGAAGAGCGCTAGCCTTTTCACAATGTTGTGAAACTTCTGGGGGTCGTGATGGAGAAGGTCCACTTCACCGAAGAAAAGGCCACCATGCTGGCCACCCTCTACGGCCGCGCGCTCGACAGCCGCGAAGCCGACCCGGTGCTCGGCGACCACGCCGCCGACGAGGCCGTCCGGCAGATCGACTACGACTTCACCAAGCTCGGCATGACCCGCGACGCCGCCGTGTCGGTCGTGCTGCGGGCGAAGCCGATCGACGCGTGGGCCGCGGCGTACCTGGCCGCGCACCCGGACGCGATCGTGCTGCACCTCGGCTGCGGCATGGACACGCGCTTCCAGCGCCTCGCCCCGCCGCCGACGGCGCACTGGTACGACGTCGACTACCCCGAGGTCGTCGCCCTGCGCGAGAAGCTCTACGCGGCGACGCCGAACCACACGAACATCGGCACGTCGGTCGTCGACTTCGGCTGGCTCGACCAGGTGCCGGCCGACCGCCCGGCGCTGATCGTCGCCGAGGGCCTGACGATGTACCTGACCGCCGGCCAGGGTACCGAACTGGTGCGGCGCCTGGTCGCGAAGTTCCCGTCCGGCGAGCTGATCTGCGACCTGTTCAGCAGGCTGGGGATCAAGGCGCAGAAGCTCAACCCCCCGGTCCGCAAGTCGGGCGCGACGCTGATCTGGGGCGTCGACGACCCGCGCGAACTGGAGCGCTACGGCCTGACGTGTGTGTCCTCTTTGGACGCCGGCCACTGGGCGACGCCGGAGGTCATGGCGCGGGTGCGGCCGGTCACGCGGCTGCAGCTGCGGATGCTGAAGTATTTCCCGCCGCTGGCCCGGATGGCCCACATCGTCCGGTACCGCTTCTAACGCGACTCCAGCACCCGCGCGACGAACTTGTGCACCTTCTCCTCGAGCCGCGCGAGACGTTCCTCCAGCGTGAGCGTCTCGAACGGCTGGGGCACGTCGGACTTCAGCTCACCGCGCACGTACTGGCAGCACCCGAGGTTGCCGCAGACGTAGATGCCCAGCGTGTTGCCCTCGCGGCCGGGCTTCCCGGCGCGCTTGCCGGAGAACAGCGTGACGTCGGCCAGGCCGTGGGTCGTGGTGCAGAAGCCGCAGATGTTGCTGCGCAGCCGTGACTTCGGCGACGGCGCGGCCCGCAGCGCCAGGCCGACGACCTCGCCGCCGTACGGCAGCACGAGGTAGGCGCGGCCGGGCGCCTTCGGGTCGCGCCAGCCGAGGAACTCCCGCCGGTCCCAGGGGATCTCCTCGGGCCGGGCGGGCAGCGTCACGCCCTTGGCCTCGCCGCGGGTGCAGTTGACGAACGAGGCCCGGATCTCCTCCTGGCCGAGTGGCTCCATGATCGGCACGGTAACCGGGCGGCGAGGGGCGTGGCCACGCCTTTTCCGGCCGCACGCCATACGATCAACGCCGTGCGCGAGAACGCCGGGAGGTTTCGGGTCGTCCTGCGCACCAGCCTGGGCTTCGCCGGGCTGGGGCTCGGCTCCAGCGTCGCCGGCTCCGGCGTGGTCGCGCTGCTCCTGCTGCTGCAGGGCCTGCCCAGCGACGTCGGCGACCGCGGCTGGATCCTCGGGATCGTCGCGGCCGGGATCGTCGCCGTCTCGCTGCTCGTCGGGACACTGTGGACGGCCTGGCTGCAGCGGCGCACGGCGATCTGGTTCGTGCTCGGCCGCCCGCCCGCCGAAAGCGAGGCCCGGCGGGCGCTGCGGCTGCCCGTCGACATGGCCGTGGTCAGCGGCACGCTCTGGCTGATCGGCACCACCGTCCTCGGCGTGCTCGCCGGGGTGCTCGGCTCGGCGGCGGACGCGGCCGCGATGGCCACGACCATCGGGCTCGGCGGCCTCACCACCGTCGGGCTCACCTACCTGGCCGCCGAGTGGGTGGCGCGGCCGGTGATGACGATCGCGCTGCACGTCGTCCCGCCGCGCGGGTCGCTGCCGGTGACCGTGCTGACCCGGCTGATCGTCACCTGGGCGCTGACCTGCGGGGTGCCGCTCGTCGGCGTGCTGCTCGTCGCCACGCCGCCGGACTTCGGCTCGGGCGACCACACCGCGAGCCTGATCATGCTGTCGGTGATCGGCCTGGTCGTCGGCGCGCTCGGCACGGCCCTGCTGGCCCGCGCGGTCGCGGCGCCGCTGCACCGGCTGCGCGGGGCGCTCGACAAGATCGCGCGCGGCGACAACGAGGTCCTCGTCGACGTCGACGACTCCAGCGAGATCGGCCTGCTCCAGACGTCGGTGAACCAGCTGGCCGCCGGACTGCGCGAGCAGGCGCGGATGCGGGACCTGTTCGGCCGGCACGTCGGCGCCGAGGTCGCCCGGCACGCGCTGGAGTACGGCGCGTCGCTCTCCGGTGACGTCCGCGAGGTGACGGCGTTGTTCGTGGACGTCGTCGACTCGACCGCGCTGGCCTACCGGACGCCGCCGGAGGAGCTGGTCGGGAAGCTGAACCGGCTGTTCGCGGCCGTCGTCACCGCGGTGAACGCCCGCGGCGGCCTGGTCAACAAGTTCCAGGGGGACGCCGCGTTGTGCGTCTTCGGCGCGCCGACGCGGCTCTCGGACGCGCCCACCGCCGCCCTGGCCGCGGCCCGGGCGATCCGGGACGCGGTGCGCGAGGCCGGCGAGCTGGACCTCGGCATCGGCGTCTCCAGCGGCCCGGTGTTCGCCGGGCAGCTCGGCACCAGCAGCCGGCTGGAGTACACCGTGATCGGCGACGCCGTGAACGAGGCCGCGCGGCTCACGGAGCTGGCCAAGGCGACACCGTCACGCATCCTCGCCAGCGACGCCGCCGTGTCCGGCGCGCTGAAGGGCGAGCGCGCCTTCTGGGTCGAGCACGGCGAGCTCGAACTGCGGGGCCGCCAGGCGCCGACGCCGACTTGGACAGCCGGCCCGGAACCTCAGGACAACTGACCCAGATCCGGCCAGCGCAAGACCGTCGAACCCCAGGTCAGCCCCGCGCCGAACGCGCTGAGCAGGACGCGGTTGCCGGGCGCGAGGGTGCCGTCGCGCCGGGCGTCGTCCAGCGCGAGCGGGATGGACGCGGCACTGGTGTTGCCGACGCGGTCGATGTTGGCGACCACGGCGTCGGCGGGCATGCCGAGCTGCTTCGCCGTCGCCTGGAGGATCCGGATGTTGGCCTGGTGCCCGACGAAGCGGTCGACGTCGCCGACCATCCAGCCCGCGCGCTCCAGGACCGTCCGGGACGACTCGGCCATCCGCGCGCAGGCGTGCCGGAACACCGCGGTGCCCTGCATCGCGAGGAAGCGGTCGCCCGGGTCGTCCGACAGCCGGCGGCGCGAGCCGCCCGCCTCGACCCACAGCAGGTCGGCGTGCTCACCCTCGCTGTGCAGGTCGAACGGCCCGAACGCGCCGGGTTCGTCCGCGTCCCCGGCGCGCAGAACCACCGCGCCGGCGCCGTCGCCGAAGATCGGGACGGTGGTGCGGTCGTCCGGGTCGATGAGCGTGGTGAAGGTGTCGGCGCCGATCACGAGCACGCGCTCGGCGAGGCCGCCCGCGATGAACCCGGCCGCGGTGGCCAGCGCGTAGACGAACCCGCTGCACACGGCGTTGACGTCGAAGGCCGCGGCGGTGCCGAGCCCGAGCCGGGCGGCCACCTGCGGCGCGCTGGCCGGGCAGGGCTGGTCGGGGGTGGCGGTGGCGAGCACGACCATGTCGGCGCCGCCGTCGGTGGAGGCCAGCGCCTTGCGGCCCGCCCCGACGGCGAGGTCCACAGTGGACTCCCCGGGGCCGGCGACCCGGCGTTCGCGGATCCCCGTGCGGGCGCGGATCCACTCGTCCGAGGTGTCGAGCCGGGCGGCGATCTCGTGGTTGGCCAGGACTTTCGTCGGCAGCCACGAACCGAGTCCGGTCAACACGGCGGCAGGTGCGGGCACGGGAGAGCCTCCCCACGCCGGCGGGTTGGCGGAGCGTCCGGCTGGTCTTCCACTTGTATGGGCTACCCCCTGGTAGACCGGTCAGTTGTGTTCGATGTCACTGAAAAAGTTGTTTCATCTTCCCTGGCCAGGAGGTAGTGAGCACCGTCACGAGCGAGTGAGCCCATCGATAACTCGCGGCGGATCGTCGGTGGTCCCGGTTAGCCTGCTGGAGTGCAGACACCCGACCTCGACCAGCTGGACATCGCCATCCTCGCCTGCCTGCAGGCGGACGCCCGCACGATCGCCGAGACGATCGGCGCGAAGGTCGGCCTCTCGGCCGCGGCGGTGCAACGGCGGATCAAGCGGCTGCGCGAGGCGGGCGTCATCGAGCGCGAGGTGGCGGTGCTGTCGCCGCGGGCGCTCGGGCTGAGCATGACGTTCGTGGTCATGGTCGAGATGGAGCGGGAAAACCTCGCGGTCCTGGACGCCTTCCGCCACCAGGTCCTCGGTGACGACTGCGTCCAGCAGTGTTACTACGTCACGGGCAACGCGGACTTCGTGCTGATCGTGACGTGCCCGGACATGGCGGGCTTCGAGGCCTTCACGCGGCGGATGTTCTTCGACAACCCGAACGTCCGGCACTTCACGACGAGCGTGGCGATGGACCGCGTGAAAGTGGGCCTCAACCTGCCGCTGGGCCCCTAGGCGGCGCGCGCTTTGGCGACGCCGTCGTGGAAGACCGGCTTGAGCGCGGCTTCGCAGACCGTAAGGTCGGCGCAGAGCGCGTAGGCGGTGACGATGTACCCGCCGACCTGGGCGACGTAGGTCAGTTTGGTGGTGTCCGCGCCGGTCGTCACCCTGATCGCGAGGATCTGTTCCGGCTCGGCCTGCGGGTTCGGCAGGACCGCGAACCGGATGACGAGGGAACTGCCGTCACCGACCCGCGCGCACCGCACGGCCGGCTCCTGGACGGCGGCCACGTCGAGGGTCCCGTGGGCGACGGTCGCGCCGACCGTGATCGCCTGGTCCGGCCCCACCACCGTGGTCTTGCCTTCGAAGACGTACGCGTCGAGCGCGAAGGACGTGCCGGAGTAGGGCGCGGCATCCGGGTTGCTGAGGGCCGTGCAGGCCGCCGGGATGTAGACACCTTGCGGCACGAGCGCGCCGAAGACGTTCCAGGACGAGCTCCCGGCGATGTCCGGCAGGGTGAACACCCGGTGGGCGAGCAGGTCGGTCCGCGTCAGGTGCGGTGGGTAGGTGGCCGGGGCGGGCAGCAACGTGAGGAGGTCCGGTCCGGCGGGGACGCCGACCGCCGCCGTTCCGCCGGCCGGGCCGGTGCACGCCGTCGCGCCGATCGCCACCAGGACCGGTACCAGCCATCGCCCGAGCCGCACGGCGTCCTCCTCACGGCGGCCGGGAGCTCCGGCCGTCTCGGGCACCGGAGTCGGCGGAGCGCGAAGCCGTGTTACGCGCGGACCGGAGGCCACGCGATAGCCTGAAGCGCTGTCCACTGGGGGAAAGCATGCTTCGTCACCGCCGGATCTTCCTGGCCGCGACCTTGATCGACGCGCTCGGCAGCGGGCTGTGGGTGCCGTTCGCCCTGCTCTTCCTGGTGCACGGCCAGGGCCTCGGCCTGCTCGACGCGGGCGCGTCGCTCAGCACCGGCGCCCTGCTCGCGCTCGTCTCCGGGCCGGCGACCGGCGCCGCGATGGACCGGTTCGGGCCGCGGGCGCTGCTCATCACCGGCAACCTGGTGCGCATCGTCGCGTTCTGCGCCTACCCGCTGGTGCACAGCAGCTGGCAGGTGATCGTCGTGTCGGTCGTCGCCGGGTTCGGGGACCGGCTGTTCTGGACGTGCAACGCGCCGATGGTCGGCCTGCTCACCGAGGGCCGGGACGCCGATCGGATGCTGGCCACCCAGACCGCCGGCCGGTTCGCCGGCGCGGGTCTCGGCGCCGCGGCGACGGCAGTGCTGCCCGCCATCACCAGCCCGTGGGCCTTCCACCTGCTCGCCTACGTGAACGCCGCGAGCTTCGCCGTCGCGGCCGTCCTGATCCGGCTGCTCCCGGCACTTTCACGTGAAAGTGCCCACCTGGGCGCGGCACTTTCACGTGAAAGCGCCGCCTCGGGCGGCTGGCGCGCGGTGCTCGGCGACCGGCCGTTCACCGGCTTCTGTGTCACCCACATGGCTTTCACGCTCGCCGGCGCGAGCAAGTTCGCGGTGCTGCCGATCGTCGTCCACGACCTGCTGCACGGTCCACAGTGGATCGCCGGGACGGCCATCACGCTCGGCACCGTGGTCGTGGTGGCCGGGCAGCGCCCGATCGTCGCCATGCTCGCCGGCCGGAGCCGGACGGCCGCGCTGATCGGCGCCGCGACGCTCTTCTCGGCCTGCTTCGGGTTGCTGATTCCCCTCGAGGCGGTCTCCCTGCAGGTCGCCACCGGCCTGATCCTCTTCACGAGCGTCGGCTTCTCGGTCGCGGAGGCGATGTTCGGCCCGACCGCCACCGCGGCGGCCGCCGCGGCCGCACCTCCGGGCGCCGAAGGCCGGGCGAGTTCGATCTTCCAGCTGTCCTGGGGCCTGCCGATCGCCCTCGCGCCGGGCCTGCTCGCCGCCCTGCTCAGCGTGGACAACGCGCTGACGTGGTCGGTACTGGCCCTGACCTGCGCGGCAGCCGTCCCGGCGCTGCTCGTGCTGCGGAAGAAGCTGCCGGTCGCGCTGCGCGAACCGTCACCACCAGTCGCCGCCTGAGCGCAAGGGGTATGTGCCCGGCGTTACACCACAATGGACGGATGCAACCGATCAAGTGAACGTGAAGGTTTCTTCGTCATGACCGTAGGCCCTGGTCATCTCCTTGCCGAACAGTTCGCGCCGCGCGAACCGAAGCGAGACTCCAGGAGGGCCCGTGCACACCGAAGCCGTACACCAGAGCCAGTTCGTGGTGCTGAACGAGAGCACCACGCCCGTCCTGTCGCGCCTGTCCTACCACGCCGAGGAGCCGTTCGCGGTCACCGTGGCGTTCCGGACCGAGCGCGGCCGGTGGATCGAGTGGACGTTCGCCCGTGAGCTGCTCGTCGAGGGACTGGACGAGCCGGCCGGCCTGGGCGACGTGCGCGTCCGCCCGGACCTGTCCGAAGACGAAGACTTCCTGACCCTCGAAATCGAGTCACCGGACGGCTATGCGTCGTTCGAGCTGGAGATCGAGGACGTCCGCACGTTCCTCGATGCGTCCTACGAGCTGGTGCCGCTCGGTGAAGAGGGCGCGTACTTCGACGTCGACGGGCTGATCGAGGAGATCAGCAACGTCTGACCCGCAAACCTCCCATTCCCGCGGCGAGGACGAAGGGCGGGTTTCGGCAGCGCTGGAGGCTGCCGAAACCCGCCCTTTCGCTGTTTCCGTGAAGATTCCTCCGGGAAGATCAGCCGAGGCGGAGCGTGGTGCCGGTCGCCGAGAGCGCGGCACCGATGGGGAAGAAGTACGTCACGCTCGTGTTGCCGCCGGACAGGATGCCCTGCGCCGAGTTGCCGGCGATGAAGCCGCCGCCCGAGTCACCCGCGGCCGAGCGGACGTTGGTCGCGGTCATGCCGTTGACCGTGCCTTCGGCGTAGCGGACGCTCTGATTCTTGGCGCCGACGGTGCCGCAGGTCCAGCCGGTGGTCGAGCCGGCCTTGCAGACCGACGTGCCGGTCGCCGCGTTCGACGAGCCGGTGACGCGGGTGCCGTTGTTCATCTGGCCGACCGGGGTCCAGCTGCTGTTCGTCCGGACCGAGGCGTAGTCGCTGCCCGGGAACCGGTAGGTGCCCCACGAGCCGAGCGCGGCGCCGTTGGACCCGGTCAGGGAGCCGCCGCCGGTGAGCGCGGCGCAGTGCCCGGCGGTGAGGAAACCGGTGGTCGTGGAGAAGCCGACCGAGCAGCGCGACGAGCCGCCGATGTAGTAGGCGTCACCACCCCGGATGTTGGCGTACAGCGACGGCTTCGCGGCCGTCTCGAGGATCGTGATCGACGACTTGTCCACCCCGGACTTCGTGAGGAACGCGTCCGCCGCGCTGTTGTGGCCCTGCAGCACGGTCAGCGTGACGCGGTTGGTCGTGGAGTCCACGCCCCAGCCGGTGACCGAAGCGGGCGCCGAGCTGTCGGCCGCGTTCAGGGCGTCCACAGTGGAATCGAGCTGACGGGCGCTGAACTTCACGAGTTCGGCCTCGGCGCCGGCTTCGCGGATCTTGCCGAGCTGGGCGGCGTTCGTCGTTTCGATGTGCGCCTTGCCCGTGGTGGCGTTGTAGGTGACGCCGCCGAGTGCGTCGCCGAGCGCCGCGGAGACGGCCGCGGAGACCTTGCTCGCGACGTCCTCGCTCTTCAGCCGGGCCACCGCCTGGTCGTGGGTCAGGCCGAGGTCACGCTGCATCGCGGGCACGATGTCCGGGTTCAGCAGGTCCTGCCCGGACGCGGGAACGGCGATCGCGGCGAGCGCGCCCGTCGTCATCACGGCAACGGCAGCGGCACCGAAGAGTCTGGCGATCTTCATGCTTCTCCCTAGAGGTGGTTACGCGCGGCTCCCCACCGGCCACGCAGAGGAACTCCCCCGGCAGAGCGTCCCCGCAGTGGGCGTTACGGTGCAATCCGGGCACCCGGCGAATGGGTATACGCATTCCCCTCGGACGAATCCCCTGCTCCAAGCGGTCGTAAGGGCGGGCTGTCACCCGGTCGGACAGGTCCGTAAGTAGGGTTTCCGCGCACTACTTTCGGTAGCCGGCGTGATAACGCGACCGCGTTAAGCGACGCCCGAATGCGAGAGACGCCGACGTTTCGCTCGCGCGGCGGCCCGGGAGCGGCGATTCCACCGGCAACCCGGTGACAGCCGGTAGGCGGACGTGCGTGTGCGGTGTCGGCCACCTATTCGGTGAAAGGTTTACGGACGGGTTGGGCGCTGCTTAGGCTCCCGCGCACAGCCCCCGGTGTGCGTCGAGGAGGTCACATGTGGTTGACCGCGCCCCGCCCCACCTCCGTCTCCGTCCGGTCCGGACCGGCGCGGCTGACCGGCCGCGACCCCGAGCTCGACACGATCGTCGACGTCCTCCGGCAGCGCCCGGCCGCCGTGTTGATCGAGGGCGAGCCCGGGATGGGCCGCACCCGGCTGCTCGCCGAGATCGCCCGGCGCCCGGAGTTCGACGGCGGCCGCGTCCTCGTCGGCGCCTGCCAGCCACTGCGCGAACCCTTTCCCTACGGCCCGATCCTGGAGGCGCTGCGATCCGCGGGCGACGCGCCGCTCGGCCCGCTCAGCCCGGTCGCCGGCGTGCTGCGGCCGCTGCTGCCCGAACTCGCGGAAGCGCTTCCCCCGCGGCCCGAACCACTGGCCGACCCGGTCGCCGAACGCCACCGCGTGTTCCGCGCGGTGCGGGAGCTGCTGACCGCGTGCGGGCCCGCGCTCGTGCTGCTCGACGACCTGCAGTGGGCCGACGAGGGCACCATCGACCTGCTGCGGTTCCTCGCCGGGTCGATGCCGCCGGAGCTGGCCGTGGTCGCCGCCTCCCGGATCGAGCCCGACGTGCGGCCGGGCGCGCCGCTGCGGACCGGGCCGGCCGTGCACTCCGCGCGGGTCACCCTGGGCGCGCTCGACGTCCCCGCGGTGCGCGCGCTCGCCGCCGAGCTCCTCGGCCTTCCGCGCGTCACCGACGAATTCGCCGCGAAGCTGCACGAGTGCACGGCCGGGATCCCGTTCGTCGTCGAGGAAACCCTGCGAGCCCTGCGGGACGCGGCCGACCGGCTGCCGGTCGGCGAGGTCCTCTCCGACCGGTTGCTGGAGAACCTCGAAGTGCCGGTGCTGCTGCGGGAAGCCGTCACCGAACGGCTTTCCGGGCTGCCCGCGCCGGCGGTGCGGCTGGCCGGCGCGGCCGCGGTGCTCGGGGTCGGCGCCGAAGCCGGCGTCCTGGGCGAGCTGGCCGGGCTGGCCGGCGACGAGCTGCGCGCGGCGTTGCTCGCCACGCTGTCCGCCGGGGTGCTCGGCGAGGTCGGCGAGGTCGGCGACAGCAAGTACGGCTTCCGGCACCCGTTGGCGCGCAAGGCCGTCTACGACACGGTGAGCGGACCCGAGCGCGCGCTGCTGCACGCGCAGGCGATCCGCGTGCTCGCCGCGCAGCCGGTGCCGCCGCTCACGCCGCTGGCGCGGCACTCCCGCGCGGCGGGACGCGTCGACCAGTGGCGCCACTACGCCGAGGCCGCGGCCGACGAGGCGATCGCCCGCGGCGAGACGTCCCGCGCGATCGACCTCCTGCAGTCGGTGCTCGCCGAACCCGGCCCGGCGCAGTCCGACGTCGGGCGGGTGGCGGGCAAGCTGAGCCAGGTCGCGCTGCGCGGGTTCCGCCCGGACGTCCTCGGCACGCTGGAGCACGTCCTCGAAGAGGTGACGCTGCCGCCGTCGGTGCGCGGCTCCATCCGGCTGAGCCTCGGCATGCTGCTGGTCCGCACCATCGGGCAGCTCGGCCGCGGCCGGCTGGAGGTCGAGCGCGCGGTCGGCGAGCTGGTCGACCGGCCCGACCTCGCCGCGCGCGGGATCACCCTGCTCGCCCAGCCGATCGACGGGCTGACGCCGTTGTCCTGGCACGAGCTCTGGCGCGCCCGCGCGGGTGAGGTGTACGACCGGCTCGACGACCCCGAGCTGCGGCTGGCGCTGACCGCCGACCGGATCGCGGCCGCGTCGCACGTCGGCGACCCGTCGGCGTGGGCGGAGTTCGAAGCGCTGTCGGACACCGTCGGCACGGTCGCCGAGCGCGTCCAGCTCGCCCGGCTGTGGTGCAACCTCGCCGACGGGCAGGCGTGGGCCGGCTACCTCGACCGGGCGCAGCGGCTGGTCACCGAAGGCGTCCGGCGCGCGACCGACGCGGGCGCGCTGTACGCGATCGGGCTGATCCAGGGCACCCGCGTGCGGCTGGACTGGGTGCGCGGGCAGTGGAGCGGGCTCGCCGAAACCGCCGAGCAGCTGCGCGGCAGCTACCCGGAGCTCGGCCCGATCGTCATGGAGTCGTCGCTGGTGCTGGGCGGGCTGGCCGCCGTCCGCGGGGAGTTCGCGGCCGCGGAACGGCACCTGAGCGCGGCGAGCGTGCACGCGCCGGACCGGGGCCCGATCCCGGTGGTGCTGTCCGCCGCCGGCGTGCTGATCAGCGTCCGGCTCGCGACCGACGACGTCGACGGCGCGTGCGCGGTGGCCGACACGGCGGTGGCCGCGGCCGGGCGCAAGGGCGTCTGGATCTGGGCGGCCGCGCTGGTCCCGGCGGCGGCCCAGGCGTACGCGCGAGCCGGGCGCTGGCCCGAGGCCGACAACGTGGTCGAGGCGTTCGCGCGGGGCATCGAAGGCCGGGACGCGCCGGTGGCGACGGCCGCGCTGGTGGCCGGCCGGGCCGTGCTGCTCGAAGCGCGCGGCAAGCACCTGGCCGCGGCGACCCTGTTCGACGAAGCGGCGTCGGGTTATGGGGCGTTGCCGATGCCCTACCCGGCGACGGCCATGCGGGAGCGGGCCGCGATGTGCCGCCTGGCCGCGGGCAACCGCGACGCCGTCGACGAGCTGAGCGCCGCGGCCGAGGCCTACGAGCAGCTCGGCGCCACCCGCGACGCCGGCCGCTGCCGCCACCAGCTGCGCGAGCACGGCGCGTGGGCGCCCTCGCAGCGTGGCCGTCGTGGTTACGGCAGCGAACTGTCCCCGCGGGAACGCGAAGTCGCGCGGATGCTCGCCGAAGGCCGGACGAACCGGGAGATCGCGGACGGGCTGTTCCTCTCGCCGCGCACGGTCGAGCAGCACGTCGCGAAGGTGCTGCGAAAGCTCGGCGCGCGGTCCCGGACCGACGTCGCGCACAAGATGCCGGCCGACGTCACGACGGCGCCTGCGGGCTGATCGCCGCGGACGTACCGTGACCCGGGTGACAGAAGAGGCACTTCCCGCGTGGCGTCGCCGGACCGCCGGTGAGACGCGCTGGCCGGCGATGGGCGTCGTCGTGGCCACGCTCGCCCTGCAGCTGGCCCTGCCCGGCGAGGTGGCGGTGCGGCCGTGGTGGCTGCTGCCGTCGATGTCCGCCCTGCTGGTGGGCGCGCTGCTGCTGGTCAACCCCGGCAAGATGGACCACTTCAGCGCGGTCGAGCGGGTGATCTCGCTGCTCGTGGTGGCCGCGGTGACACTGGTCAACGGCGGGTCGGCGGTACTGCTGGTCTACGGGATCGCCACCGCGACGCTCACCGCCCCGGCGGGCGCGGTCCTGCTCAGCGGCGGCATCGTCTACTGGACGAACATCGTGGCGTTCTCCCTCTGGTACTGGGAGTTCGACCGCGGCGGCCCGGGTCGGCGGGCGCTGGGCCGCCACGTGTTCCCGGACCTGCAGTTCCCGCAGATGGCCGACCCGGACCTGGCGAAGCAGGACTGGGAACCGTCCTATTTGGACTACCTGTACTTCTCGTTCACCAACGCGGCGGCGTTCAGCCCGACCGACGTCCTGCCGCTGCGGATCTGGGCGAAGATGACGATGATGCTGCAGGCCGTGATCTCGCTGGTGCTGGCCCTGATGGTGGTCGCCTGGGCGATCAACAACCTGAAGTGACACCACCGGTCGTGAGTGTTTAGTCGGGTTCTAACCCGACTAAACACTCACGAGGGGTCAGTGGCGCGAGATGGTGAAGCTCTGGCCGTCCGAGCCGATCGCGCCCGGGGTCCAGGTGTTCGTGCCGCGGTCGTCGGCGCTCAGGCCGGACGGGCTGGTCGAGGCCAGGTTCGTGCCGTTGAACTTGACGCCGGTGAACTTGATGCCGCCGGAGATCGTCGGGTAGGAGTCGGTCGGCGACTCGATGATCGCCTCCGCCGACGCGTGCTTCGAGGTCAGCGACTTCGTCGTGGTCTTGGTCCAGCCCTTGGTGGAGTCGGTGAGGTCCAGCTTGTAGGTGTTGGTCGCGGTCCGCGTCACGGTCGCGGTGATCTTGTCACCCGCGCCGACCGACACGTTGTAGTACACGGGCGCGGCCGGGTACATCTCGTACCAGGCCGAATACACCGGGCGGCCGCTGGAGCAGTCCGTCTCGACGCCGGTCTGTTCCACAGTGGACGATCCGTCGCCGTCGATGCCGACCCAGGGAGCGAACAGGTCGTTGCTGGAGCGGCAGGTCACCGTCGGTTCGGTCCAGCTCGCCGTGGCCGTGGTGAAGCTGCCGAAGCTGACGTAGCCACCCCAGTTGCCCCCGGCGAACTGGTGGCCATGGAAGTGCGAGCCGTACTCGACGGCGGCGTGGGCCGGGCCGGCCATCGCCAGGCCGGCGGCCGCGGCGGCGGCCACGGTGAGCACGCGGACAGCACGCGAAGAAACGAATCTGGTCATGACGGAGACTCCATTCACAGGGTGGGGACCCGGGAAACCGTGTGACCAGTGTTGAATCCGCGACAACCGGAAGGTAGCTACTTTCGAAGGGTCTTCACATTCCGGGAACGAATCACGATATTTGCCGTATTTGCTCCCGAATGGACGAAAAGACCCGTGAAGGCCTCCGCGGGGGAAGAGGCCTTCACGGGTCCATGCTGCTCACCAACCGCCCGGTCAGGTGAGCGGGGTCACTGGACCGCCTGTGCGCGTGCCGCGTCGACGAACTTCGTCGTGTACGTCTTCGACAGGTCGATCTTGTCCTTCTTCGGCTTGACGTTGCTGGACGAATCACCCAGCACCTTCAGCACGTTCTGCGCGCCCGCCGGGTCCATCCGGCCGTCCGCGGTGAACATCGGCAGGCTGTCCTCGAGCGACTTCACGTAGAGCGCCTTGTCCCCGCCGGCGAACGACGGCGGCATGATCGACGCCACCTCTTCCGGCGAGTGCTTCGAAAGCCAATTCAGCGACGCGACGTACGCGTTGGCGAGTTTCTGCACGACGTCGGGATAACGCTCGACAATGGTGCAGCTCATGTACAACGAGCTCGCCGGGTACAAACCGCCCAAAGCGGCTTTGGTGCCTTCGATCGTGCGCATGTCGTAAAGCACCTTGGCCTGGCCCGTGTTCGTGAGCTGCGCGATCGTCGGGTCGGTCGTCATCCCGGCGTCGATCGTGCCCTGGTTCAGCGCGGTGATGAACGTCTGCCCGGCGCCCGCCTTGTACGGCGTGTAGTCCTTCGAGCTGACGCCGCCGCGCTGCGCGAGGGCCTTGGTCAGGAAGTCCGTCGACGAGCCGAGCGACGTCACGCCGAGGGTGCGTCCCTTGAAGTCCTTGCCGGACTTGATCTCGCCCGCCTTGGCCGCGGCGACCATCTCCGCCTCGCCCGGCACGTTGGCGAACTGCACCACGCTCTGCATGCACTGCCCCTTGGCCTGCAGGTCGATCGTGTGGTCGTAGAACCCGACCACCCCCTGCACCTCGCCGGCCAGCAGCGACGTCTCCGCGTTGGCGCCGGACGGCTGGTCGAACAGTTCGACGTCGATGCCCTGCTTCTTGTACTCGCCGAGCTGCTGCGCGAGCTGAGCCGGCAGGTAGATCACCTTGGACAGGCCACCGACCATGATCTTGATGTGCGGCTGCCCGCCGTCGCCGAAGTCGATCGAGCGCGAGTCGCGGCACGCGGTGACCCCGCCGACGGTGACGGCCAGCGCGGCCGTGATCGCGAGTGTCCTCTTGAGACGCATGTCAGATCCCCTGCGCCGCGGAGCTGACGTTCGGCCGCCAGCGCAGCAGGCGGCCTTCCAGGGTGCCGATGCCCCATTCGGCCAGCAGCGCGACGACGGTGATGATCAGCATCCCGGCGTACACCCCGGCGGTGTCGAACGTGCCCTGCGCGTTGCTGATCAGGAAGCCCATGCCGGCCTTGGCGCCGGTGTACTCGCCGACGACCGCGCCGATCAGCGCGAACCCGAAAGCGACGTGCAGCGAGGACAGGATCCAGGACGTCGCGCTCGGCAGCACGATCGACTTCAGCACCTGGCCGCGGGTCGCACCCAGGATGCGGGCGTTGTCGATCAGGTTGCGGTCCACTTCACGAGCGCCGGTGAAGGCGTTGAAGAACACCGCGAAGAACACCAGGACGACGACGGTCGCGACCTTCGACGACAGCCCGAGGCCGAACCAGATCACGAACAGCGCCGCGAGCACGATGCGGGGCAGGGCGTTGGCGGCCTTGATGAACGGCGCGAGCACCTGCGCGAAGTACTCACTGCGGCCCAGGATGACACCGAGCACGACCCCGGCGATCGCGCCGATGACGAAGCCCAGCACGGCTTCCTCGACGGTGGTGAAGATGTTGTACCAGATCGAACCGAAGTCGGTCCCCGTGCTGAACCACTCGACCAGCCGCTGCCAGATGTTCGACGGCTTCGAGTAGAAGAACGGGTCGATCCAGTACGTCGCGGTCAGCTCCCAGCTGCCCAGCCAGACGACCACGATCGCCAGCCGCAGCAGCCAGATGTTGCGCTTGCGGCGTGAGGACGCCTGCTTCGCGCGGGCCATGATGTCCTGCTCGGTCTCCAGAACCGGCAGCGGAGCGGCGGACGGGGCCGCCGGAGTCTCAAGCGACACTGGTCGCTCCCTTCTCGCGGGCCTTGTCGACCTCGCTGCGCAGCGATTCCCAGATGTCGGCGTAGAGCTTGCGGAAGTCCTCGGTGAGGCGCAGGTCCTCGACCTTCCGCGGCCGCTCCAGGGGAATCTCGAAGACGTCCTTGACGGTGGCCGGCGAGGACGTCAGCACGACGACCTTGTCCGACAGCGCGATCGCCTCGTCGAGGTCGTGCGTCACGAAGATCACCGCGGCGCCGGAACCGGACCACAGCCGCAGCAGCTCGTCCTGCATGAGCGCGCGGGTCTGCACGTCCAGCGCCGAGAACGGCTCGTCCATCAGCAGGATCTTGGGCTTGGTGACGAGCGTCTGGGCCAGCGCGACGCGCTTGCGCATGCCGCCGGAAAGCTGGTGCGGGTAGTACTTCTCGAACCCGGCGAGCCCGACCCGGGCGATCCAGTCGACGGCCTGCGCGCGGGCCTCGGCCTTAGGCACGCCCCGGAAACGCGGCCCGGACGCGACGTTGTCCAGCACCGAGCGCCACGGCATCACGGCGTCGGTCTGGAACATGTAGCCGACACCGTCCGGAATGGACTTCACGTCGGTGCCGTTCACCTGCACCCGCCCGGCGGACGGCGGCTGGAGCCCGGACACCAGCGAAAGCGTCGTCGACTTGCCGCAGCCGGTGGGGCCGACGACGGCGACGAACTCGCCGGGCTGGACGGTCATGGTCAGGTCGCGGACGGCCGTGTGCACGGAACCGGACCCGCTGGGGAACCGTTTGGTGGCTCCGGTGAGTTCGATCAGTGGGGGAACCATGGGGAGGTGACTCCTTCGTCGCAGTGTCGGTGTGGGGGTGCAACCCCCACACCCCGGCCCGGGGGGCTTCGCCCCCGCGGACCCCCCAAAACCGGGTGGTGCCTGTCACGTTGGAAGGAACGTTAAGTACGCGAGTCGCCGAGGTGAAGCTTGTCGACGTTCTGCGTGCGAGCTGCGCGTTATGCATGTTTTGCTCATTTAGCGCACCCCCGTGAGCTGGGGGTATGTTCCCAGCCATGCCAAAGTGGGCGCTCTTCCCGCGGATGCGGTTCAGCAGGCAGGTACTGCTGCTGCAGATCGGCGTGGTCGTCCTCGTGGTCGGGCTGGGCGTCGCGCTGGTCAGCGTCCTGCTGAGCCGCACCCTCACCGACCAGTACGGCCGCCGCGCGCTGGCCATCGCGAAGTCCGTGGCCGCCGACCCGGTGGTCGTCGCGAACGCGGCCGCGAAGCTCCCCGGCGGCCCGCTCGAGGACCGCGTCCTGGCGGTGACCGAGGTCAACGACGCGCTGTTCGTGGTGATCACCGACGACCAGGGCATCCGGCTCGCCCACCCGACGACGAGCCTGATCGGCCAGCGGGTGAGCACGTCCCCGGAGCTGGCGCTGGCCGGGCAGGACGAGATCAGCGCGGTGCAGAGCGGCACGCTCGGGCTGTCCGTGCGCAGCAAGACGCCGATCTGGCAGGGGCGGCGCGTGGTCGGCGAGGTGAGCGTCGGCTTCGAGGTCGGCGACCCGACCGGCGACTTCAACCGGCTGCTCGTCATCACGCTGCTGTTCGCCGGCGGCGCGCTGCTGCTCGGCGCGGGCGCGTCCGCGCTGCTCAACCGGCGCCTGCGGCGCGTCACCCACGGCCTCGAGCCGCACGAACTCACCGAATTGCTCTACGAACGCGAAGCCGTGCTGCACGGGATCGGCGAAGGCGTGCTGGCCGTCGACGACGCGAACCGCGTCTCCGTCCGCAACGACGAAGCCGAGCGACTGCTCGGCACGCAGCTCCCGATCGGCGCCGCGCTGGCCGAGCTGGAGCTGTCGCCGCGGCTGCACAAGGCCGTCGGTGAGGGCCGGCCGGTGGACAACCTGCTGGCCGTGGCCGGGAACCGCGTCCTGGTGATCAACTCCCGCGCGGTGCGGCTGGACGACCGGCCGATCGGCACCGTGCTGACCTTCCGCGACCGCACCGACCTCGACACGCTCACCCGGGAGCTCGACGGCATCCGCGCCCTCTCCGACGGCCTGCGCGCGCAACGCCACGAGTTCGCGAACCGGCTGCACACGCTCTACGGGCTGCTCCAGCTCGGCCACCACACCGAAGCCGTCGAGTACCTGCAGACGCTCACGGACTCGCCGTCCACGCACCCGACCGAGCTGGGTGACGCCGTCGCCGACCCGTACCTGCAGGCGCTGCTGGTCGCGAAAACCGAGCAGGCGCAGGAAAAGGGCCTCACGCTCACGCTCGCCGACGACACCTGGGTGCCGGCGGCGGTGACCGACCCGATCGCCGCGAACACCGTGATCGGCAACCTCGTGGACAACGCGCTGCACGCCGCGCGGATGGGGCCGCGGCGGCCGGCGACCGTCGAGATCGGGCTGCTGACCGACGGCGCCACGCTGCACGTGTCCGTTGTGGACAGTGGGCCCGGCGTGCCGGCCGACCTGCGGCGGACGCTGTTCGACGAAGGCGTCTCGACGAAGATCGCGCCCGGGCACGGCCTCGGGCTGGCGCTGGCCCGCCAGGCCGCGCGCGCCCGCGGCGGCGACGTCTGGCTGGCCAACGCGGGCGAAGGCGAGACCGGCGCGCTGTTCGTCGCCAAACTGCCCGGAATGCTGACGGAGGACGGATGATCCGCACGCTGATCGTGGACGACGACTTCCGGGTCGCCGGCGTGCACGCCGGGTTCGTCGAGGAGGTCGCGGGCTTCGCGGTGGTCGGCACCGCGCACACCGCGGCCGAGGCGCGGGCCCGGGTGCGCGAGCTGACGCCGGACCTGGTCCTGCTCGACGTCTACCTGCCCGACGAGTCCGGCCTCGCCGTGCTGCCGGACCTGCAGACCGACACGATCGTGCTGTCCGCGGCGACCGACAGCGCGTCGGTGGCCGCGGCGATCCGGGCCGGCGCGCTGAACTACCTGATCAAGCCGTTCACCACGCGGCAGCTGGCCGAGCGGCTGACGTCGTACGCGCGGTTCCGCGGTCTGCTCGCCGACGGGCGCACGATGGCCCAGGACGACGTCGACCGTGCGTACCGGGTGCTGCACGACCAGGACCGGACGTCCGCGCCGAAGGGCCAGTCGACGGCGACGTCACGGCTGGTCTCGGAGCAGCTGCGGCGCGCCGGACGTCCGTTGTCGGCCGCGGAAGTCGCCGGTGAGCTCGGCATGGCGCGCGCGACGGCGCAGCGGTACCTGACGGCGCTGGCGGAGTCGGGCACGGTCCAGATGCGGCTGCGTTACGGCGCCACCGGCCGCCCGGAGCACGAATACCGCTGGTCCGACGCCTGATTCAGCGCCCGCCGGTGGTCTCCGAGCGGTACTGGTACTGCTGCATCATGCTTTCCGCCGCGTTCATCCAGGACTGGACCGGGTTCGTGGACGACGGCGGGGTCGTCGCCGACGGCAGGTCGACGCGTGGCACGTCCGTGTCATCGGCCGAACGCTTCTTCGGCTGGGCTTTCGCCTGCACCTGAACCTGTTTCGACGCCGGCTTCGACGCGGGCACCGGCACGTAGACGGTCGACGGCGGCGGCGTGACGACCGGCGCCGGCGGCTGGGGCTGGGGTTGCGGCGCCGGAACGGCCGCGACGGCGGGCCGCGGGTCGACCTGGGCGACGTCGTCCGCCGGTGACGGCGCGAACAGCCCGCCGCTCAGCACCCCGCCGGCGACCCAGCCGGCCGCGACGAGCAGCACCGCGGCGCCGCTGCCCAGCCACGTGCGGGCGCGGCGGCGGATCACCACGGACTTCGGGCGCAGGTCCTGATCACACACCGGCGGCCGGGTGTAGATCGGCTCGGCGAGCTCGGGCAGCTCGTCGTCGGTGCGGCGGCGCCGGGGCAGGCTGGCCGCGACGATGCCGGTGCGATCCAGCAGTTCCACCGCGGCGCGGTCGCTGGACGGACGGGTCGCAACGCTCGGTGCGGTGCGCGGCATCGGGGACCTCCGGTACGGGGCTCACGGACCCCACGCATTCTGGACCATTTCGGACGGCCTTGTCAGAAACGCAACTCCATTGAGTGACGCGTTCCGGAGCCGACCAGGCCGCGAACGGCGATCCAGAGTGGCGCAGGTCCGTGTTCCCGGACCAGGGTGTTCGCCCGAAAGGCGCAATAGCGAAAAGAGTTTCAGCTTCCCATCTGTTTCAGGCCGAGTCGCGCGAGGACGGCGAGCGGCCGCTGGTAGGCGGAGCCGAGGACGCGCGGGATGGCGTCGATCACGTAGGCGTCCGGTCCGATGAGGATCCTCGCGGACTTCCGTTCGATCCCGCGCAGAATCGTCGAAGCGGCCTTCTCCGGCGTGGTCTGCGCGATCCGGTCGAAGCCCACCGCGGCCTTCTCCTGGTCGCCGTCGCCGCCTCGCGCGTTGCGCACGATGTTGGTTTTGATCCCACCGGGGTGCACGCAGCTGACGGCGACCGGGCGCTTCGCGATCAGCATTTCTTCGCGCAGCGCTTCGGTGAATCCGCGGACCGCGAACTTCGCCGCGTTGTACGCGCTCTGCGTCGGCACGCCGACGAAGCCGAACACGCTGGAAATGTTCACCACGTGCCCCTCGCCGGAGGCGATCAGGTGCGGCAGGAACGCCTTCGTGCCATTCACGACGCCGCCGAGGTTGACGCCCATCAGCCAGTCGTAGTCCTCGAACGCCATCTCCTCGACAGTGGCGCCGAGCGCGACACCGGCGTTGTTCACGATGACGTTCACACCCCCGAAGTCACTCACGACCTCCTCGGCGTGCGCGAGCACCGCGGCCCGGTCGGCGACGTCGAGGCGGTAGGCCCGCGCGTTCTCGCCGGCCAGCTTCGCCGTCGCCTCCGCGTTCGCGGTGTCGACGTCGGAGACGGCCACCCGCGCGCCCCGCCGCGCGAACTCCAGCGCCGTCGCCCGCCCGATCCCCGACCCCGCTCCGGTGATCACCACGACCTTGCCCGCGAACCGCTTCATCGGCCCTCCCGCCCATTAGGTGTTACTCCCGAGTTACGGATACTAGCGGCTGTGAGGTTGCTGTGGGTGTGCTGAAAGTGTCGGAGTGACGTCCTAAGGTGATCCGGACGACCGAGGGGCGAGCGGACGAGGAGGCGATGCACGTGCGGCGGCCCGCCGTCCTGCTGTCCCTCGCCGCGATCCTGCTGCTCGGCGCGGCCTTCGTCGTGGTCGGCGTCGTCCGGCGACCCGGGTCCGCGGACGCGACGACACCTCCGGCCGACGCGACACCGGCGTCGGCCATCGACCTGCCCGCCGTGTCCAGCCCGGCCGTCGGCGCGCTGTTCGTCGACGGCGCGCACTACTGCACCGCGAGCGTCGTCCACAGCCAGCAGGGTGACGTGCTGCTGACCGCCGCCCACTGCATCCACGACGGCGAGGGTGGCGACTACGTCCCCGGCGTCACCTTCGCGCCCGGCTACCACGACGGCCTCGCGCCGTTCGGCTACTGGACGGTGTCCGACGAGCTCGTCGCGCCCGGCTGGACCGAGTCGTCGGACCCGGACCTCGACGTCGGTTTCGCCACCGCGCACCAGGCGGGCACCACGAAGACCCTCGAAAGCCTGGTCGGCGCGAACACCCTCGCCACCGGCAGCGCGTTCGAGCAGGCGATCACCCTGACCGGCTACCCGGACGACTCCGAGACCCCGGCCGTCTGCCGGAACACGACCAGCCGCCAGGACACCTTCCAGCTCAAGGTGGACTGCGCGGGCTTCCCGACCGGCACCAGCGGCGGCCCGTGGGTGGTCGGCGAGGACCCGAAAACCCGGCTGGGCACGGTCATCGGCGTCATCGGCGGTTTCGAGTTCGGCGGCGACGATCCCGACACGTCGTACTCGAGCTACTTCGACACGGACGTCCAAGGTCTCTACCGGCAGACGGCCGCCCGCGCCTGACCCGGCATGATGCGCGTATGACCGACCCCGTCGACGTACCCATCACCGGCGAGCCGATCCGGCTCGGCCAGTTCCTCAAGCTCGCCGGCCTCGCGGAGGACGGCTCCCACGCGAAGGACCTGATCGACGCCGAGGAGGTCACGGTCAACGGCGAGGTGGAGACCCGCCGCGGCCGCCAGCTGACCGACGGCGACGTCGTGGCCGTCGGCCCCGACCGCGGCAAGGTCATCCTGGTCCGCTGACCCGGGCCTCAGCCCACGTTGGTCAGCGGCGGCAGCCCGAGCGACGCGGCGAGGCCGTCCAGCTCGCGCCGCACCGGGCCGGCCAGCGGGACGCCCAGCGCGCGGCACTGCTCGAGGTGCTGGGCCTCGCGCCAGCCGGGGTAGCGGATCGGGGCGCCGCCCTCCCAGCCGAGCATGCTGCCGAACAGGGCGCTCGCCGCGCGGTAGAAGCCGTCGGCGCTGCGCAGCGTCGTCGGCGCGATGGCCATCACCAGCAGGCCGGTGTCGTGCTCGTGGTCGGCGACGCCGGAGAGCACCCCGGCGAGGACCTCGACGAGCAGCGTGAACCCGGCCGCGGCCTCCTGCCCCGGGTGGTCCATGTCGAAGACGAACTCGGGGTACGCGCCACCCGGCGCGGCCATGCCCAGCGGGTTCATCGGCTGGCCGGGCTCACCGCCGGCCGCCAGCACCAGCCCGATCATCGCGTGCGGCAGCGCCCGCGCGGCGTGGTGCCCGGCCCGGCCGAACGGCCCGACCCCGCGCAGCGAGACGAGCCCGACGCCGAAGCGGCCGGCCCGCGTCACCGCGCGGTCCATCGCGTCGCCGACGGCCCAGAGGCCGGGCGCGCGCCGGTAGTCGAGCAGCGCGGCCGCCCCGCGATCGGCGATCATCAACGGCTCGGCGTGCGGCACGACGTGGCCGTTCTTCACCAACGGCAGGTGGGTCCGGGTCAGCTCGGCGACGCCGGTGCCGGGCGAGCCGGTCAGGTCGCCGTGGCAGAGCGCTTCGGCGGCGATGCGGGCCCGCGCTTCCGGGAAGCCGTGGGCGGCGAAGACGTGTGCCACGAGGGTGACCAGCTCGTCGGCCCGCACGCGGGGCCAGGCCTGTTCCGGGATCGGGGTTTCTTGCCTCTTGTCGACGCCGGCTTCGAGGACGGCGGGTTCGGGGCGGGCGGAACGGAAGGGACGCGGTCTGAGGGGCACTACCCCGACATTGCCCAAGCGCGGGCGGCAGCGTCAACGACGTCGGCGACAGCCAACCCGACCGTGTGATCCGGACCTCCGCGGAGTCGTACCCTGGTCGGCATGTGCCGAAACATCACCACCCTCCGGGGACTGCAGCCGTCCGCGACGGACGAGGAGATCGAGGCCGCGGCGCGCCAGTACGTCCGCAAGGTGACCGGCGTGCAGTCCCTGTCGGACGCCACGCGCGAGCCGTTCGAAGCGGCCGTCGCGCAGATCACCGAGATCACCACGAGACTGCTGGAGCAGCTGCCCGAACGCCGTCAGCCGCCGGCGACCGTGCCGCCGCTGCGCCGCCCCGAGGTGCGCGCCCGGATCGCCGCGAAGCAGCTGCGCCAGCCCTGATTTCGCGGCTCCGTTGCCGAAAACTGTCGGTGGGGGCCGTTAGGGTGCGGGCATGAGCGGACAGGCGTTGGTGCTGGGTGGCGGCGGGGTCGCCGGGATCGCGTGGACCACAGGGTTGCTGGCCGGGCTGGCGGGTCACGGGCAGGACCTCACCGGCGCGGACCTGATCGTCGGCACGTCGGCGGGCGCGACGGTCGCCGCGCAGGTCACCAGCGGCGTGGCGCTGGCGGACCTCTTCGCGCGCCAGGCCGACCCGGCGCGGCAGACCCCGGAGATCCCGGCCGAGATCGACATGGAGAAGTTCGTCGCGGACTTCGGCGCCGCGTTCGAGGACGCCGGCTCGCCCGCCGAGGTGCGGCAGCGGGTCGGTGAGCTGGCACTGAGCGCCGAAACGGTGTCCGAAGCGGACCGCCGCGCGGTGATCGCCGCCCGCCTGCCGTCCCACGACTGGCCGGAGCAGCGCATCGTCCTGGTCGCGGTCGACGCGGAAACGGGCGAGCCGCGGCAGTTCGACCGCACGTCGGGCGTCAGCCTGGTCGACGCGGTGGCGGCCAGCTGCGCGGTCCCGGGCATCTGGCCCCCGACCACGATCGACGGCCGCCGCTACATCGACGGCGGCGTCCGCTCCGGCGAGAACGCGGACTACGCGTCGGGCGCCACGCGCGTCACGGTGGTCGCGCCGCTGGGCCTGGAATCGCCGTTGCCCGGCGAGAAAGCGCTGCTCACCGTGCTGGAGGACTTGCGAAAGGCGGGCGCGGAGATCGCGGTGATCAGCCCGGACGAGGCTTCGGTCGCGGCGATCGGCCAGAACCCGCTGGACCCGTCGACCCGCACGCCGGCCGCGGAAGCGGGCCGAGCCCAAGGCACGGCACTGACGCTCACCTGGAGCTGACTCGCCGACGCCGAAAGCCGGTCAGCTACCCTCGTGACCAGAGGTAGCGTGTCCGAGCGGCCGAAGGATCATGTCTTGAAAACATGCGAGGGGGAAACCTCTCCGTGGGTTCGAATCCCACCGCTACCGCAAGCAGACCGGGTGCGCGGCTGACGCGAAACCGCGTCAGCTCTCCACCTCGGTCAGGTGATCCAGCACCCGCCCGAAGGCCGAGGCGATCGTCGCCTGTTCTTCCGGGCTCAGCAGGTCGATCAGGTGCTCGCGCACGCCCTCGACGTGGGTCGGGGCCGCGGACTCCAGCAACCGCACGCCGTCTTCGGTCAGCTCCGTGATGACGCCGCGCTTGTCCTCCGGGTCGCGGACCCGCCGGACCACACCCGCGTCCTCGAGACGGCCGACCTGGTGCGAGAGCCGGCTCTTCGTCGAGCCCATCAGGGTCGCCAGCTCCGTCATCCGCATCCGGTGCGCCGGCTGCATCTCCAGGCAGACGAGCACCTCGTAGTCGGTCAGTGAGACGTCGTGCCGGTCGGCCAGCTCGCGGTGCAGCCGCTGCCGCAGCCGCAACGTCGCGACGATGTAGGAGCGCCACGCATCAGACTCGGCTTCGTCCAACCACCGCACAGGCCGCTCCTCGGTCATAAGGCAGCGTAGAACGTTGATCAAGGGACCGCGCGGTCCGAGTCCGAGTTGTCTGCCGGTAAAAATACCGTCGCAACATCGCCCGAAGGTGGGGTTACGAAAAGGTTGAGACTCGGCCGGAAAAGGCGCATTCTGCTTGTCGGCGGACGTTGACCAGGGTATGGGCACGACAACGACGACGTGCCGGCCCGGCTCTCCGCCAGAGAGGTCAGGTGGTTGCGTGACGGGTGACTCTCGCGGTTGACCGCCAGCTGCGTCCCCGCGACCGGAACGGACACCTACCGGGTCGGTCGTGACCGAGGCGAACCAGCCTCACTGCGAACAGCTCCGTGCGGACTTCCCTGCGTTCACGCACTCGGCGTCGATCGGGCCTGTGTCAGGTCACGGTCTCAGCAACCGTGACGACAGCGCCTGAACGCCGGTCCGCTCGCGGCCAGCCGCTCTACAACGACAAACCTCGGTACAAGTCCTGGGCGCGGCCGCGAACGCCGCGCCCAGGCCCTTGTCCGGCTACGATCTCCCGCGTGAGATTCGACGACGACGCGGGCCTGGACGCTTCCGAAGTCCAGGACATGCGCGGCAGCGGTGGTGGGGGCGGCGGGATCGGCGGCCGCGTGGCGCTCGGTGGTGGTGGGCTCGGCGTGGTCGGGCTGATCATCTACTTCGTGATCTCGCAGCTCGGCGGGATCAGCCCGGGGGCGGTGAACCTGGGCAGCGGCGGCGGGCTCGGCAGCGTCGGCTCCGGGCAGCAGGTCGACAACTCCCAGCTCGCGAACACCTGCAAGACGGGCGCGGACGCGAACAAGAACCACGACTGCGCCATCGTCGCGATCGTCAACTCCGTCCAGGACTACTGGGCGCAGCAGTTCGCGCGCTCCGGCTCGACCTACCGGAAGGCGCCGACGAACTTCTTCAACGGCGGCGTCCGCACCGGGTGCGGCAGCGCCAGCTCGGACACCGGGCCGTTCTACTGCCCGGCCGACTCCGAGGTCTACATCGACCTGAGTTTCTTCAACGAGCTGAAGACGCGCTTCGGCGCGCAGGGCGGCCAGTTCACCGAGGCGTACGTGCTCGCCCACGAGTACGGCCACCACGTGCAGAACCTGCTCGGCACGTCGAAGAAGGGCACCGGCACCGGCCCGACGTCGGGCTCGGTCCGGCTCGAACTGCAGGCCGACTGCTACGCCGGCGTCTGGGGCAACCACGCGACGACGACGCCGACCGACACCGGCAAGCCGCTGATCCTCGACATCACCCAGGACGACATCGCGTCCGCGCTGGACACGGCGTCCCGGATCGGCGACGACTACATCCAGACCAAGCTCGGCGGCGGCCAGGTGGACAGCTCGCAGTTCACCCACGGCACGTCCGCGCAGCGCAAGAAGTGGTTCACCACCGGCTTCCAGACCGGCGACCCGGCCCGCTGCGACACCTTCGGCGCCAGCAACCTGGGCTGAGGCATGACAAAGGGGCCGTCCCGAGTTCGGGACGGCCCCTTCCGTCTGTCCTCAGGAAGTCAGCGCGTGCGGGTCGCCGGCGACAGCGTGCGCGGAGAAGTTCCGCTGCCCGCTGCGTTCGGCGGCCTTCTGCTTGACGTTCTTGGCCTTGCCCGGCTTGACGCCGTTGATGCTCTCGGTGCTCGTCGCGTAGACGCCGAGGGACCAGGCGACGCCGTCCGCGTTGCGGTCCAGCGCGACCCGGTCGATGTTGCCCAGGTTGTCGCAGGCCTGGTGGTAACACGGGTCGAACGCGATGCCGGCCGTGCCGCCCCACTTCGCCGCCTGCGCCGGGGTCTTCAGGACCTCGGCGCCGGTGTCCAGGCCGCCGGCCGGGATGCCGACGGCGATGAACTCGCCGTAGTCCGAACGGCCGGTGAAGTCGGTGCCTTCGAGGGACACGCCCCGCGCGGCCTGCAGGTAGTCGACGAAGGTCTTCTCGATCTGCGCCGAGCCGTACGGGCCGGGGCCCGCGCCGACACCGTCGGAGTTGTCACCGTCGTAGGCGAAGTACCCGGCGTTCGGCGAGCCGATCATGTCGAAGTTCAGGTACAGCGCGATGTCGAGCTGCTGCTCGAAGCTCAGCGAGTCGACGTAGTAGGTCGAGCCGATCAGGCCGAACTCCTCCGCGCTCCAGAAGCCGAAGCGGACGGCGTTGTTGACCTTCGGGCTGCTCCCCAGCTGCAGCGCCGTCTCGAGCAGGGTCGCCGAGCCGGTGCCGTTGTCGTTGATGCCGGGGCCGGCCGGGACGCTGTCGAGGTGCGACCCGAGCATCACGACGTTGTCCTTGCGCCCGGACTTGGTCTCGGCGATGACGTTGTAGCTGGTCCGCGCCTCCTGGAAGGCCCGCAGCTCCAGTGTCACGGACTGGCCGCCCAGGGTCGCCAGCTGCGCGCCCGCGGCCGCGGTCACGCCGCCGGTCGGGATCTTCGCGCCGGCCGGGTCCCCGAGCGTCCCGTTCAGGTCGCCGTCGGTGTTGTTGTAGACGATGGCGCCGATCGCGCCGGCCGCCGCGGCCGTCGCCTGCTTCTGCGCGAACGAGCAGCCGCCGCGCTTGATCAGCGCGATCTTCCCGGCGACGTCGGCGGTGTAGTCGGTCGCCTCGCAGCCGCTGGTGTCGTCGACCGCGACGACCGAGAGGGGCGCGGTGATGCCGCCGACCGGCGTCGACGGGGTGTACTCCATCGCGATGACGGGCACGTTCGCGCCGCCGGCGGTCAGCTTCTCGGCCAGCGTTTGCGAGAAGGTGAAGGGGAACTCCTGACGGGTCACCTGGAAGCCGGCCGCCTCGAGCTTGGTGGCGATGTACTCGGCGGACTTCTTGTGGCCGTCGGTGCTCGCCGCCCGGTTCCCGCCGTTGGTGTCGGCGATGCGCTGCAGGGCGATCAGGTGGCGGTTGACGCCGTTGATGTCGACCTTCTTGACGAGCTGTTTCGCCAGGGCAGGGCCGTCGGGGACCGTGGTCGCGGCGGCGGCCGGGGTGAGGCCGAGCGCGAGTGTCGCGCAGGCGGCCAGGGCCACCGGCGGGACGAATCTCTTTCGGAAGAGTGACATGGTTGCTCACTTTTGTGCGATATGAGAGGTACGTCAATGCGTCATTCGGCGGGACTCTCACCCACCGGTATACGGTCGACGGATGTACGCGATCACCATCCGTGAACCAGGTGACCCGGACGTCCTCGAGTGGACGGAGATCGCGGATCCGCGGCCCGGACCCGGCGAAGTCCTCCTCGACGTCGCGGCGAGCGCGGTCAACCGCGCCGACCTGCTCCAGCGGCAGGGGCACTATCCCCCGCCGCCCGGCGCTAGCGAAACCATCGGCCTGGAGTGCTCCGGCACGATCGCCGAGCTCGGTCCGGACGTCGAAGGGTGGAACGTCGGCGACGAGGTCTGCGCGCTGCTCGCCGGCGGCGGTTACGCGCAGAAGGTCGTCGTCCCGGCCGGGCAGCTGCTGCCGGTGCCGGGTGAGGTGGACGTCATCACCGCGGCCGGGCTGCCCGAGGTGGCCTGCACCGTGTGGGCGAACGTCGTGATGCACGCGAAGCTCACCGAGGGCGAGGTGCTGCTGGTCCACGGCGGCGCCGGCGGCATCGGCACGCACGCGATCCAGGTCGGCAAGGCGCTCGGCGCGACCGTCGCCGTCACCGCGGGCTCGGCCGAGCGGCTCGAAAGCTGCCGCCAGCTCGGCGCCGACATCACGATCAACTACAAGGACGAGGACTTCGTCGAGGTGCTCCGCAAGGAGACCGGCGGCGCGGACGTCATCCTCGACAACATGGGCGCGTCCTACCTCGGCCGCAACGTCGACGTCCTCAAGTCCGACGGGCGGCTCGTGATCATCGGCATGCAGGGCGGGGTGAAGGGCGAGCTGAACGTCGGCGCCATGCTCGGGAAGCGCGCCGAAGTGTTCGCCGCGGGGCTGCGGTTCCGGCCCCTGGACCAGAAGGCGGCGATCGTCGCCGACGTCCGGGAACGCTTGTGGCCGCTGGTTTCCGAAGGCGCCGTCAAGCCGATCATCGGCCAGGTCATCCCGATGTCCGAAGCCGCGTCCGCGCACCGCGCCATGGAAGAGGGCAGCGTGTTCGGGAAGATCCTGCTGACCGCGAAGTCCTAGCGCAGCTCTTCGAGCACCCGCACGAGCTGGTTGATCTCGAAGACGTTGGAGTAGTGGGCGAGCCCGATCCGCACGGCGCCGCCCACTTCTCCGACGCCGAGGGACGCGAAAACGCCGGCCGCACCGTCGTCGGCGAACGCGCACAACCCTTGTGAGGCCAGGTATTCGGCGACTTCCGGCGACTTCTTGCCGGCGACGGCGAAGGCGAGCGCGGGGATCCGGCGCATGGCGTTGCCGATGACCATGATGTGCCGCAGCGACAGCAGCTCGGTGGACAGCTGCGCGAGCAGCCCGGCGTGGTACGACTTCGCCGAGCCGAGCGAGGTGACGAGGCGTTCGCGCCGCGACCCGGAGGCCGCGTCGTCGAGGCCCGCGAGGTAGTCGATCGACGCGATCAACCCGGCCAGCAGCGGGTAGGCGTGCGGACCCAACTCGAGCCGGGCCGCGCCGCGCGCGCCGGGGTCGAGCGAGACGGACGGGATGCGTTCGATCAGTTCGGGGTCGCGGAACACCAGCGCGCCCACCGAAGGGCCGCCCCAGGCCTGCGCGGACACGACCATGACGTCGGCGCCGAGGGCGTTGATGTCCAGGGGCAGGAACGGCGCGGCGTACGTGGCGTCGACGACGACGAGCGCGCCGACGCGCTTGGCGAACTCGATGATCGTCGGCACGTCCGGGCGGGTGCCGACCGAGCCCGACGCGAGCGTGACCGCGACGGCCTTCGTGCGCGCCGAGACGAGCTGCTCGTACTGCCACGCGGGCAGCTCACAGGTCTCGATGTCGATCTCGCCCCAGCGCACGACCGCGCCGACGCGCTTCGCGGCGCGCTGCCACGGCGCGAGGTTGGCCTGTTCGTCGAGCCGGGAGACGACGACCTCGTCGCCGATCGTCCAGCGTTCGGCGAGCGCGTCACAGAGGCGGCGCAGCATCACCGGCGAACTGGGTCCGAGCACGACGGCGGCCGGGTCGGCACCGACCAGGTCGGCCACGGCCCTGCGGGCCGCGGTCACGATGCTGTCCGCGCGCTGTGAGGCCGGAAACGCTCCACCCGGCCCCGACACCGGGGCGCGCATCGCCGTCGAAACGGCCGAAGCGACCTGTTCCGGGACCAGCATTCCGGCGGCGCCGTCGAAGTGGATCCAGCCGTCACCCAGCGCGGGAAAGAGCCCACGGATACGAGCGACGTCGAACGCCATGGGGACACCGTACGGACGTGCGGTTTCGCCGTGCGTCCGGGGTTGGGTGGAGAGCCACCGGGAACGCCGATTGCGGCTACGCTCGGAGACGGACACCCCTCGGGTGTCGCGGAGCGTGTTGAAGGCAAGCCAGGATGGAGCACATGACCGAGCCGAACTTCCGGGAATCGGGCACAGCGGGTGACGCCGGCCACGAATCTTCACCCCACGTGGTGGTAGTAGGACCGGACGGCGAGCCGCTCGAAGGCGCGGAGCACGCCGAGGCGGTGGGCGAGCTCATCGAAGAGCCGGCCAAGGTGATGCGGATCGGCACGATGATCAAGCAGCTCCTGGAGGAGGTCCGCGCGGCCCCGCTCGACGACGCCTCCCGGACCCGCGTGCGCGAGATCCACCAGACGTCGGTGAAGGAGCTGTCGAACTCGCTCGCACCGGAGCTGCGCGACGAGCTGGAGCGCCTGGTCCACCCGTTCACCGACGACTCGACCCCGTCGGACGCGGAGCTGCGGATCGCGCAGGCGCAGCTGGTGGGCTGGCTGGAAGGGTTGTTCAGCGGAATACAGACCGCGCTGTTCGCCCAGCAGATGGCGGCACGGGTCCAGCTGGAGCAGATGCGCCGGGGACTGCCCGCGGGTCCCTCGGCCGGCGGCGTCGGTGGCATCGGCGGGCCGGGGCTCGAAGGGCACGGGCCGGGGATTTCGGGGACCGGGCAGTACCTCTGAGGTTTGTCCGTTAAGGCTTTCTCGCCCGGGTCTTGTGGCCGATGCAGGGTCCTGAGGTCCGCGGTGTGGCTGTTGTCTGGCACCGGGTGGTCGATGCCGTGAAGGCCTCCTTGAGGGACTCTATGTCCCTCAAGGGGGCCTTCACGGCATTTCTGGGTCTCCCCTGGGGTGCTGGGTCTCCGTCTCGACGCTCGGCTCGGCTCGGCTCGGCTCGGCTCGGCTCGGCTCGGCTCGGCTCGGCTCGGCTCGGCTCGGCTCGGCTCGGCTCGGCTCGGCTCGGCTCGGCTCGGCTCGGCTCGGCTCGGCTCGGAGCAGGTTGTCCACAGGCTTGCCGTCTTGTGGACAACTCCTGTGGACAACCCGCTTTCCGAGGGGTCCGGTCCGGGGGTGCCGATAGACTGGACGTGGGGACGCCCCCCTGGGGAGGGCGGGGGGCGCTGGTCCCCGGCTCAGCGCAAGCCGCGGAAGAACGTGCGGATGTCGCCGATCAGGGCGTCCGGTTCCTCCAGTGCCGGGAAGTGGCCGCCGCTCGGGAACTCCGTCCAGTGGACGATCTTGTCCGTGCGCTCCGCCAGGGCCCGGATCGGCAGGCCGATGTCGTTCGGGAACACGCCCACGCCCGTCGGGACCGTGTTCGGCGGCGGCGGTGCGCCCCACGCCCCCGTCAGGGCCGCGTACAGCCGCGCCGAGGAGTTGGCCGTCTCCGTGAACCAGTAGATCGAGACGTCCGCCAGGAGGTCGTCGCGGTCGATGAGGTCTTCCGTGGTGTTCGAAAACGAGCGGAACTTCTCCGCGATCCACGCCAGCTGGCCCGCCGGGGAGTCGTGCAGGCCGTACGCCAGGGTCTGCGGCTTCGTCGACTGGATCATCGCGTAACCCGTGCCCGTGTAAGAAAACCGCTGCCCCTTCTCCAGCGAACGCCGGCCCGCGGCGACGTCCGGCAGGCCTTCCAGGTCCGCTTCGCTCCGGGCCACCGCGAACGGCAGCATCGTCACGTGGATCCCCAGGACCCGCGCGGGGAACTGGACCGCCAGTTCGCGCGAGATGATCGCGCCCCAGTCGCCGCCGTGGGCGCCGAACTCCTCGTAACCCAGGCGGGTCATCAGTTCCGCGAACGCCCGCGCGACGCGGTCCGGGCCCCAGTCCGGCGTCGGCGTCGGGCCGGAGAAGCCGTAACCCGGGATCGACGGCACCACCACGTTCAGCGCGTCCGCGGGGTCGCCGCCGTAGGCCCGAGGGTCCGTCAACGGCCCGATGACGTCGAGGAATTCGACGATCGAGCCCGGCCAGCCGTGCGTGAGCAGCACCGGCGTCGCGTCCGGCTCCGGCGACACCACGTGCAGGAAGTGCACGTTCGTGCCGTCGATGGTCGTCGTGAACTGCGGGAAGCCGTTGAGCCGCGCTTCCTGCGCCCGCCAGTCGAAGCCCAGCCGCCAGTACTCCGCCAGCTCACGCACGTAGTCGACCGGCGCACCCAGCCGCCACCCCGCGCCGGCGGGCTGGTCGGGCCAGCGGGTGTTCGCGAGCCGCGCGCGGAGGTCGTCCAGGTCGGACTGCGGGACGTCGATGCGGAACGGGGTGATCGTCATGCCACGACTCTAGGAACGATCGCGGACAGGGACGGTCCTCGATCAGAGGGAATCGAGGACCCGATCCACGCCGCGACCATCCACTGTGGACGATGCCGTCGCGGACAGCGTCCGGCGGAGCTCGGCGTCGGACAGCAGTCCGCGCAGCACCGCCGTCACCTCCGGCAGCCGCGAGGCGAGCGAATCCGCGTGGCCCAGCCCGGCCGCGAGACCCAAGTCCAGCGCGGCCCGGTAGCCGGCCTCCTGGTTGGCCACCAGCTGCACGGCCGCCGTCGGTACGCCGAGGCAGCACAGCTCCACGAACGTGACCCCGGCCGCGCTGACGGCGACGTCGGTGGTCGCGAGCAGCTCCGGCAACGCCGGGCTCGGCGCCGAGACCCGGATCGACTGGTCCGGCCGCAGGGCGGGCAGCGCGGGCTCGCCCCGCACCAGCACGTCCGCCACGAACGGCAGCTCCGTGTCGCGAAGTGCGCGGAGCAGCAGCTCGATCGTCTTCGTCCACTCGGCGCCGCCGCCGAGGACCACCGTGACGTGCGGCGGCGGCGCGGCGGATACCCGGTGCGTGCGCAGGACGACGTCCCGCAGCGGTGCGTAGGCGATTCCGCGCAGCAGGACGTCCGAGCCGTCGTCCGGCCGCGGCCCGGGCGCGAACCCCGAGTCGACGACGACGTCGGCGGACCGGCGGCCGAACACGTCGTCCTCGATCGAGACGAGCTTCGCCCCGGCCGCGTTGACCTCTTCGCGCAGGTCACCGAGGCCGTAGTGGTCGACGACCACCGCGTCGAACCCCACCGCGTCGAACCCCGACGGGTCCGGAGTCCCGGCCCGCGCCACCCCCAGCTCGTCGAACCGCGTCGCGAGCCATTCGGCGTTCGCCGTGCTCCCGGCGAAGGAGACCTGCCAGCCCCGCGCCACCGCGCGCTCGGCGTAGGCGATCACCCGCGCGATGTGGCCGGCGCCGATCGACGCCGACGAGTCCGCCCGCAGGAGCAGCTTCACCGCCCGACCTTCTTCTGCTCGACCTCGGCGTTCAGCGCCACCAGGTCCGGCCGCGACCGCAGCAGCGCGACCACGGACCGCCAGTCGCCGACGCGGTCGCCCAGCTCGGCCACCACCGCTTCCAGAAGCGCCCAGTCCTCCGCGGTGTCCAACGTCACCCGCAGGTCGCCGGCCGCCGGGCTCACCACGATCCCGGTGCACGAATAGCGCGCAGGCTGCGAATAGACGCCCGAGGTCACGTGCTCCCGGTCCGCTCCGGTAGCGGTGGAAACCTGTTCCGCCAGAACGGAAGCGCGCACCAGCTCGGCGTCGAACCCGCGCGGCAGGGTCCGGACGAGGGTCGTGCTGACGTAGTCGAGCGACGGCTGGGCGCGCCAGAGCGTCGCCAGCTGGCCGATCAGCGACGGGTCCAGCAGCGGGCAGTCCGCGGTGAGCCTGATCACGGCGTCGGCCGGGTGTTCCCGGAGGGCCAGCCCGAACCGCGCGAGGACGTCGGCCAAGGGGCCTCGGACCACCGAAGCGCCGCACCGCGCGGCCTCGGCGGCGACGTCGTCGTCCGAAGCGTCCGACGAGGTCGCGACGATCACCTGGTCCACGCCGGGAGCGGCCGCCGCGGCCCGGACGACCCAGCCCAGCACACTGCGGCCGGCGAGCGGGCGCAGCACCTTGCCGGGCAGCCGGGTCGACGTCGACCGGGCCTGGATGACGGCGTTGACCCCGGGCACTGCACGCATGGGTGACATGATGTCCGACGGCACCCAACCCCGAACGCGGAGGTCAACGATGTCCGAGCTGGATGGCTCCAGCATCCTGCTCACGGGCGGGACCGGTTCCTTCGGCAAGGCGTTCATCGCGCACGCCCTCGCCGAACTGAACCCGAGCCGGCTGGTCGTGCTCTCCCGCGACGAGCTCAAGCAGTACGAAGCCCGGCAGTTGTTCAACGACGACCCGCGGCTGCGCTGGTTCATCGGCGACGTCCGCGACCGGCGCCGGCTCGAGCGCGCCATGCACGGCGTCGACTACGTCGTGCACGCCGCCGCGCTCAAGCAGGTCGACACCGGTGAGTACAACCCGTTCGAGTTCGTCCAGACCAACGTCATGGGCTCGCAGAACGTGATCGAGGCCGCGATCGACACGGGCGTCAAGAAGGTCGTCGCGCTGTCGACGGACAAGGCGTCCAGCCCGATCAACCTCTACGGCGCCACGAAACTGTGCGCCGACCGGATGTTCATCAGCGGCAACCACTACGCGGCCGCACACGTGACCCGCTTCTCCGTGGTCCGCTACGGCAACGTGATGGGCTCCCGCGGCAGCGTCATCCCGTTCTTCCGCAAGCTCGCCGAGCAGGGCGAGTCGCTGCCGATCACGCACAAGGAGATGACCCGCTTCTGGATCACGCTCCCGCAGGCCGTGCGGTTCGTCGTCGACTCGTTCGACCAGATGCGCGGCGGTGAGCTGTACGTGCCGCGGATCCCGAGCATGCGGCTGGTCGACCTGGCGCAGGCGATCGCGCCGGGCAGCGAGATGCACGAGGTCGGCATCCGGCCCGGCGAGAAGCTGCACGAGGAGATGATCGCGCCGGACGACGCGCGCCGGACGGTCCAGCTGGCCGACCGCTACGTCGTCCAGCCGCACCTCGCGGGCTGGGGTTACGAGTCGCCGGCGGACGGCAAGCCGATGCCCGACGGGTTCGCCTACCGCTCCGACACGAACGACCTGTGGCTGGACGCGCAGGAGCTGCGCGAACTGGTCGAGCAGTATGGCTGAGTCCGATGCAGCCTCCGCGGGAAAGAGTACGTCGGCTGAGCCGTTTCTCCCTTACGGCCGCCAGTCGATCAGTGACGCGGACATCGAGGCGGTCGTCGCGGTGCTGCGCGGCGATTGGCTGACCACCGGGCCCGCCGTCCAGCAGTTCGAGACGGACCTGGCGGCGCACACCGGCGGCACCCCGGCGGTCGCCGTGACGTCGGGAACCGCCGCTTTGCACGTCGCGTACGCGGCGGCGGACATCAAGCCGGGTGACGAGGTCGTCACGAGCCCGATGACGTTCGTCGCGACCGCCGCCACCGCGGCATTGTTCGGCGCGAAGGTCGTCTTCGCCGACGTCGAAGCGGACACCGGGAATCTTTCGGTCGAAGCGGCCGCCGCCGCGGTGACCGAGCGCACCAAGGTCGTCGCCGCGGTCGACTACGCGGGTCACCCCGCGGAGCTGGACGCGCTCGGCAAGCTCGCGCACGACGCCGGCGCACTGCTTCTCGAAGACGCGGCGCACTCCGTCGGCGGCGCGTGGCAAGGACGCGCCGTGGGCTCGATCGCCGACCTGACGACGTTCTCGTTCTTCCCGACCAAGAACCTCACCACCGCCGAGGGTGGCGCGGTCGTCACCCCGGACGCGCACCTGCTGGACCGCGCCCGGAAGTTCCGCAACCACGGCCTGGTCCGCGACCGCGCCGAGCAGCGCTACCCGGACGAAGGCGCCTGGCACCAGGAAGTCCACGAGTTCGGGCTGAACTACCGCCTGCCGGACGTCCTCTGCGCGCTCGGCAGCAGCCAGCTCACCCGGCTCGGCGAGTTCAAGAAGCGCCGCGCCGAGATCCACGCCCGCTACAGCGCGGCGTTCGCGGACGTCGGCGGCGTCGCGACCCCGCCGAGCCGCCCGGGCGCCGATCCCGTGTGGCACCTCTACCCGCTGCGGGTGCTGGAAGGCCGGCGCAAGGCGCTGTTCGAGCACCTGCGCGGCGTCGGGATCGGCGTCCAGGTCAACTACATCCCGGCGTACTGGCACCCGGTGTTCGAGGACCTCGGCTACCGGCGCGGGCTCTGCCCGAACGCCGAGGCGTACTACGAGCAGGAGCTCTCGCTGCCGCTGTTCCCGTCGCTGACCGACGCCGACGTCGACCGCGTCGTCGACGCCGTGCGCGACTTCTTCTAGACGAGGTCCCAGGTCAGGGGCGTGCCCTTCGCGGCGTCGACGCGGAAGGTGCGCCCTGTCACGGCCGTGATCTCGGCCGGGGCCAGGCCGCCGGCGGGCCGGATCGACCGCACGTTCGCCGTCGTCACCTCGTCCCCGGCCCGGACGTCCTCGACGACGTAGAGGGACCGGCGCAGCCGCAGGCCTTCCTTCTCGCTCTCGCGCGGGCCCAGCACGGGCTCGCCCAGCGCTTCCCACGCCCGGTGCGTCTCGGTCACCAGCCCCGCCAGTTCCAGCGGCTCCAGCGAGAACTCCGAGTCGACGCCGCCGTCCGCACGGGCCAGCGTGACGTGCTTCTCGATGGCCACGGCGCCCAGCGCGACGGCCGCGACCGGCGCGCCGATGCCCGGCGTGTGGTCCGACAGCCCCACCAGCGTCTGCGTCAGGCCCGCCAGCAGCGGCAGGCCACGCAGGTTGCTCTCCCGCGGCGACGCCGGGTAGCTCGCCGTGCAGCCGAGCACGATCAGCTGGTCGTTGCCCGCCGCGCGGGCGGTGCGGACGGCGGCGTCGATCTCGGCGACGTTCGCCATGCCGGTCGAGATGACCAGCGGCTTGCCGGTGCGGGCGCAGAGGTCGATGAGTGGCAGGTCGACGATCTCGGACGACGCGATCTTGTACGCGGGTGCGTCCAGCGACTCCAGCAGCTCGACGGCGGTCGGGTCGAACGGGCTGGAGAAGATCTCCAGGCCCTTCGCACGGGCGCGCTCGAAGATCGGCGCGTGCCACTCCCACGGCGTGTGGGCCTTTTCGTACAGTTTGTACAGATTTTCGCCGCCCCACAGGGAATGCGAATCACCGATCCGGAACGCCGGGGTGTCGACGTCGATCGTGATCGTGTCCGGGCGGTAGGTCTGCAGCTTGACCGCGTGCGCGCCGGTTTCGGCGATGGCGTCGACGATGGCCAGCGCCCGGTCGAGGTCGCCGTTGTGGTTGCCGGACATCTCGGCGATCACGAACGGCGGGTGGCCCGGACCGATCTGGTGCGCGCCGAACCGGATGTCGTGCATGGTGCCTCCCCGGGGTGGACTGCGGGTCAGCTCAGAGTCTTGCGCAGCTGCCGGAAGCCGCTGACGGCAGGCGCGGCTTCGGCGTACCCGGCGTGCTCGAAGAGCTTCGCCGAGGCGGTGTTGTCCTGGTGGACGGCGGCCAGGACGACCCGGACGTCGAGCCGCTCGCGCAGCGCCCGCTCCCCCTCGGCGAGCACCGCCCCGGACAGCCCGCGGCCGCGGCTCGCCGGGGCGAGCGTGATGCTGACCTCCCAGCCGTCGGCACGCCGGTCGAACCGGACGGTGCCGACCGGGGCGTCCTCGTGCTCCACGACGAGCAGCAGCCGCTCCTCGTCCGCCAGCACACCGCGCAGCCACGCGGTGTGCTCGGCCAGGGAGACCTCCGCCGTCGACCGGGACGACCGCCGCGTGCGCGGGTCGTTGCGCCAGCTCAGCAGCAGCTCGGCGTCCGCCTCGGTGGCCTCCCGCGCGCGCAAGTTACGGCGCGACCGGCTGCTGCTGCTGCTCGACCTGGTCCTCGACGCGGTCCTCGAGGCGGCGCAGCCGGTCTTCGTAGCGGGAGATGCCGGCCAGCCGGGCGCGGATCTGCGCGTGCTGGCGCTGGATCTCCTCGATCAGCGTGCGGGCCTCGGCGAGCTGCGGGGTGTCGGTGTTCGGGACCAGGGAAATCGACTCGCGCAGCGTCTCCAGCCGGCCTTCCTGGGCGGCGACGTGCGGGATCAGCCGGTCCAGCTCGGCGCGGGCCCAGCCCAGGTCGCCGCGGGCCTGGTCGAGGTTGTGCTCGGCGTTGTCGAGCCGGCGCCGGTGGTCGGCGGTCGCGTGCTCGAGGTTGTTGACGCGGTCGGCGAGCCCGCGGGTGCGCTCGTCCACGCGGAAGTCGACGACGCGGACGATCCGGTCGATCAGGCCTCTGCCGAGTTTCTGCACTGCCATGGGTGTTCCTTACGTACGTGGGGTGGGGACGCGCGTCAGCGCAGGAGGGTGGTGTCGCCGGTCTTGGTCCAGGAGTCCAGCAGCCGCCCTTCGGCGGCGATCTGGTGCTCCGGGCCCACGATGCAGGAGTCGCCCGCGGCGTGCTCCCACGACGTCTGCTCCGGGTTGTCGATGAACGAGAACCCGGTGAGCACGAGCTGCGCGCCCGGGAACGACGTCCGCGCGATCCAGGCCGCCAGGGTGCCGGTGGTCGACCACGTCGGCTCGTCGCGCGTGGGCAGGCCCAGGGCGTCCGAAAGGGGCAGCACGACCTCGCGGTTCGGCACCTGGACCGCGCCCAGGTCTTCGGGCCACCAGCCCGGCAGGTCCTCGGGCTCCCAGTGCATCCGGCCGGGCTCGACCAGCAGGTAGAGCCGCTTGCGGTAGTCCTGGAAGACGTACGGCGTCGCGCGGATCGCGCGGTTGAACACCACCACGTGCGTCCGGGAGCCCACGACCTCTTCACCGGGCTTGTCGACGACGAAGCCGTTGACCCGGATGACCAGGTCGCAAGCGTCGATCGCCTTGGCCCGCTGGGGGTCGGGAGGGAGCGGCTGGTTGCCGACGACGGCCACCGAACGCGGTTCGGGCCGGTCGGCGTAGGCCGCGAGCAGGGTGACCATCAAGCTCGCCGCGCCGAGAGCAGCAGTCATAAGCCGAGAAAGTACCAGCACGCAGCAGCCGGGCAGGCGCATAGCGGCCAGAACGTCTACCACAGCGACGGGGTGGCCAGGACGCCGCTCATCCCATCGGTACCCTCGTCCACGTGCATGCCACCAGCACGGTTCAGGCCGCAGACTCACCCGTAGCGACGTCGGCACCGCCGAGGTCGGACAGTAAGACGTTCTCGCGCGCCTTCGCCGACATCCAGGCCGGTTTCTCCGCCCGCGAGCTGTGGGGTCACCTCGGCTGGCAGGACATCAAGCAGCGCTACCGCCGCTCGGTGATCGGGCCCTTCTGGATCACGATCAGCCAGGCGGTCATCGCGCTCGGGCTCGGGCTGCTGTACTCGCAGCTGTTCCACTCGCCCATCGAGGTGTTCCTGCCCTACCTGAGCACCGGCTTCATCCTCTGGGGCTTCATCAGCGGCTGCCTGGCCGAGGGCATGGAGACGTTCATCGCCAACGAGGGGATGATCAAGCAGCTCCCGGCGCCGCTGAGCGTCTACATGCTGCGCACGGTGTGGCGGCAGACGCTGCTGCTCGCGCACAACATGATCGTCTACGTCGTGATCCTCGTGATCTTCTTCGGCGCGCTGGACAACCCGTATTCGCTGGGCTCCCCGGACGGCCTCTGCCACGCGGACCTGTACTGCCACCCGGGCCTGAGCTGGAACATCCTGCTCGCGATCCCCGGTTTCCTCCTGCTGGCGCTGAACGCGGGCTGGGTGACCCTGCTGCTGGGCATCATCTCCACCCGCTTCCGCGACATCCCGCAGGTCATCAACTCGCTGATCCAGCTGCTGTTCTACGGCACGCCGATCGTGTGGCCGGTCGACCAGCTGCTCGGCGGCGGGGCCCGCGCGAGCATCTCGTGGGTGCTGCCGATCATCCAGCTGAACCCGCTGTACCACTTCATGCAGGTGGTCCGCGCGCCGCTGCTCGGCCAGTCGTTCACGGCGGGCAACTGGATCGTGGTCGGCTCCATCACCATCGTCGGCTGGGCGCTCGCGCTCGTCGCGATGCGCAATTACCGTGCCCGCGTCTCCTACTGGGTGTGACACATGGTCTCCATTGACGTTCAGAACGCTTTCGTCGACTTCCCGATCTTCGACGCGAAGACGCGGTCGATGAAGAAACGCGTCCTCGGCAAGGTCGGCGGCAAGATCGGCACCGACACCAAGGTGCCGATCATCGAGGCCCTCCACGACGTGACCCTCAACCTCCGCGAGGGCGACCGGGTCGGGCTGGTCGGCCACAACGGCGCCGGCAAGTCCACGCTGCTGCGGCTGCTCGCCGGGATCTACGAGCCCACCCGCGGCTCGTCGCGGATCACCGGCAAGATCGCGCCGGTCTTCGACCTCGGCATCGGCATGGACCCGGAGATCTCCGGCGAGGAGAACATCATCATCCGCGGCCTCTTCCTCGGGATGACGGCCAAGGAGATGGAGAAGCGGGTCGACGACATCGCCGAGTTCACCGAGCTCGGCGACTACCTGCAGATGCCGCTGCGGACGTACTCCACGGGTATGCGCGTGCGGCTCGCGCTCGGCGTCGTCACCTCGATCGACCCGGAGATCCTGATCCTCGACGAGGGCATCGGCGCGGTCGACGCGGCGTTCCTCAACAAGGCGCGCGACCGCCTCAAGGACCTGGTGAAGCGCTCGGGCATCCTGGTGTTCGCCAGCCACTCGGACGAGTTCCTCTTCGAGCTGTGCGACTCGGCCCTCTGGATGGACGAGGGGCACCTCAAGCAGCAGGGTTCGCTGCGGGACGTCCTCACCGGGTACAAGGGCCGCGACCCGTTCATGGACATGAGCCAGGAAACGCTGCAGCGCCTGGGCATCGAGCCGGTGGCGACGACGAACGGCGGGGAATGATGGCCAGCGAGACCCAGCAGCTGCCCGACGGCGCGGTCGTCGGCGTCGTCGTCACGCGGCACCGGCGCGAGCTGCTCGCGGACTCGCTGAAGGTCATCGCGGCCCAGACCCGCCCGGTCGACCACCTGGTCGTCGTCGACAACGGGCCGGACAACTCGGCCCGCGAGGTCGTCGAGAACTACCCGCTGCCCCACACGTACCTGCCGTCGCACCGGAACCTCGGTGGCGCCGGCGGGTTCGCGCTGGGCATGCTGCACGCGCTCTCGCTGGGCGCGGAGTGGGTCTGGCTGGCCGACGACGACGGCCGCCCGGCCGACGAGAACGTGCTGGCGATCCTGCTGGAGGAAGCGGAAAAGCGCGGCCTGGCCGAGATTTCCCCGGTGGTGTCGAACATCGACGCCCCGGAGAAGCTCGCGTTCCCGCTGCGCCGCGGCCTGACGTGGAAGCGGTCGCAGTCCGAGCTGGGCGTCGACTTCCTGCCGGGCATCGCGTCCCTGATGAACGGCGCCCTGTTCCGGGCGTCCACTTTGGACGTCGTCGGCGTGCCGGACCTCCGCCTGTTCTTCCGCGGCGACGAGGTCGAGCTGCACCGGCGGCTCGCGCGCTCGGGCCTGCCGTTCGGCACGTCCCTGAAGACGAAGTACCTGCACCCGGACGGCTCGGACGAGTTCAAGCCGATGCTGGGCGGCAAGTTCCACGCGCAGGACCCGGAGAACGAGGTCAAGCGGTACTACACGTACCGCAACCGCGGCTACCTGTTGTCCCAGCCGGGAATGCGCAAGATCGGCGCGCTGGAGGTGCTCCGCTTCGGCCTGTACTTCGTGGGCGTGAAGCGCGACCCGAAGGCGTTCCTGGCGTGGCTGAAGCTGGTCCGCCAGGGCCGGGCGGAGAAGTTCTACCGCTACTGAAACTGCCCTTCCAGCAGCACCGGAACGGCTTCGACCCGGACGTCGGTGAGTTCGGCGGCGGGCACGGTCTGCCGCCACACCCGGTAGTCCACTTCGGCCAGACCGAGGTCGCGCGCAGTCAGGAAGTCCTCGTCGACGAGGATCAGGTCGGCGGCGTCCCGGGTCCGGCCGAGGACCTCGAAGGTGCCGCCGCGCCAGCGGCACAGCGTCCGGACGAACGTGAGCTCGTCCAGCTCGACCTGGTCGACGGCCTTCATCCGGAAGCCGTAGGTCTCCCCGAAGTCGGCCGGCGCCGGAGCACCCGGCAACGGGTGCAGCACGACCCGGGCCGGTCCGGCGAACTCGGCGTCGAAGTCGCCCCCGCGGTAGCGGGCGGTGTACCCGCGCCGCACCAGCGGCGGCAACGACACCGGCGGCGGGAAGAACGTGGCTTCGCCGAAGGCATCCTTCTGTTCCGGGATCCAGCCGACCTTCCGGCTGTGGTATTGCCCGAGCCGGGTCTCACCTTCCGCCGTGCGTACGACCAGTTCCGCGCCGACGGGAAGTTCGATGAGCCGCAGCACGTACTCCGGCAACGGGTGGTCGACGCCGGGGAAGTACCCGGTCCCGAGGAACGGCGGCGGATACACCCGCGCCACCCCCAGCTCGGCCGCGATCTCCCGGTCCGAAGCACCGTAGGACGTGCGGAACGGAAAGGTGTGGCCGGCCTGGAACTTGAGCAGGTACAGCTCGTCGAGCGGCCCCCAGCCGGGGATCTTCGCGAGCCCGTAGTTCCGGACCATGGCGGCGGTGTCGAGCTCGGCGACGTCCTCGGCGCGCCCGGCGAAGCCCTGGACGCGGTGGGGTTCGAAGCGTCCGGGGACGATGACGTTGCCGAGGTAGAGCCCGACGAGCCCGGGCTTGACCGGCAGCTGGACGACGGTGCCGCCCGCGAGTCCGGCGGGAGCGTCAGGACTCACGGGATTCACGCTCTTCCTGCTCTTTCCGCCACGGTCCGAGGAGGTCCGTACGGACCTCGTGGATGTCGGCTACCTTGTCTTTCGGCGTGACCGCGATGAACGTGTACATGTCCTGCCGTTGGAACTGCACGTCCGGGTGAGCTTCCGGCTCGGCCCAGACTCGTGCCGCCCACTGACCGTCGCCGGCCATGTAGAACAGCGAGTAGCAGCCGTCGCGCTCGTCCACCACCTCGAACTCGTGCTCGAGGAAGGTGCCCCAGATGCGGACCGAGTACCACTCGTCGAGGTCCGCGATCGGCACCTCGGCCACCTGGGCATCACCTTCGTAGAGCGCCAGCCGGCCGGGCGGCCGACCGGAGGCCTCATACGTCCTGCCCTGGTGCACGGCATAACTGTCAGGCACCGGATCCTCCTCGACCGCGAACGTCGAACCAACCGCGCTTCTCCAGATAGACACCGGCCAGGGATTCCGTCCCGTCCGCGTGCACCAGCCACATCTCACCACGCCCCGCGTAGCCGCGTGGGGTGTGCATCCACTCCGGCACACCGCCGCCGGTGTAGCCGGTTCCGAGGAACGGCGGCTTCAGCTCACGAGGTCCCTGCTGTCCGGACAGCGATTGCATCTCGTGGGCCGTCACCGGATCCGTGCCGCCGTAGCTGATCTCCATGGCCTTGCTTTCGTCCAACGCGGGGAAGCGCAGCTGGTAAGCCTCACCGGCGCCCGCCTTGATCGGGGTCCACCCGGCCCCTTTGTCGTCGAGTGCGAGCCTGTCCCGGAATTCCTGAGGAGTCCCGTACTGCGCACTGTCGCTGCCGCGGGCGATCGACCCGGCCACTGAGGTGGGGTAATTGGTCTCGGTCGCCCCGGAGTGGAGGTCGACATATGTGGTCTGGTTGGCGAGCGTGGCCTCGCCGATCTCCGGCTTCACGACCTTCGTCATGAGCTCGCCCGGATTGGCCTTCAGCTCGTTGCGCACCGCGACGATCTCCGCACGCTGGGCCGGGGTCAGGCTCGCCGTCGGCTGCAGCGTCATCGCCAGGTGCCGGTCCGGGTCGTAGCCCAACCTGCTTGCGGTGGCGCGGATCTGGTCGTCCGTGGACGTCGGGCGGGTCTGCATCGAGTCGCGGGTGTACTGGCCGCGCAGCTCGTCGTCGGTGGCGTGGTGGCCCCGGTTGTTGTGCATGCCGCCGGGGTCGTCCGGTGGGCGGGGCGGGTTCGCACCGGGCGGTGGGGTTCCGCCGCCGCCCGAACCGCTCGCCGCGGTCTTCTCCGTGGGCGCGTCGACGTGCTTGCCCGCGGCGGTCATCGTGTCGGCGGCGTTCGCCTCGGTGGTCTGGTAATGCTCGCGGACCGCCTTGGTGCGGGTGCCGGCGTCCTCGACCGCCTTGCCCGCCCGGGTGACGTGCTCCTTGGCCGCCGAGACGGTGGTGTTGAGCGTGCCGGTCATGGTGGAGCCGACCAGGCCCATGGACTGGGCACCGAAGTTCGCGCCGGAGACGGTCCGGCCGACCGCGTGCACCTTGTCCTTGGTCCGGCCGAGGTGGCCTTCCATGGTGCCCAGGGACTCCGTGTGCAGGGCGTACCCGCCGCCGTGGCCGCCACCACCCGTCGTCGGACGCGGCTCGGTGGGGTGCGGGCTCGACGTCTCGTGGTGCGCCGGCGAGACGTCCGGAGTGTGGTGAGGCGTGCTCGTGTGGTGCGGGGTGCTGGTGTGGTGGGTCGCCATCACGCCTCCGCCGGCTGCTGGGTCTCGTACGGCTTGGCGGCCTGGTACGCGCCCATCGCGAGCCCGCCGACCGTGGAGAACCGGTCCAGGCCCTTGGTGAGCTTCTCCATGGCTTCGAGGAGCTTGGCCAGCCGGCCGCCTTGGCGCGCGAAGCCCTCGAGGAGCTTGCTGATCTTGCCGGCGATCTTCGACGCGGTCGCCGCGGCGCGGGCCGACGCGACCCCGCAGAACGCGGCGATCGAGCCGCCGAAGGTGCACACCGCCGAGGCGGCCGCGATCAGCGCGTCCCGGATCAGCTCGGCGATCACCGACGAGATCAGCCCGAAGACGATGCCGCGCAACGTCGTGACGAGCATGCCGGAGATGCCGGCCACCGCGGCCGTCCCGTCGAGCGTCTTGCCGAGCGACTCCAGCTCCTCGGCCATCTTCGTGAGGCTGTCGCGGTAGGCGTCGGCGGCCTGGCCGGTCCATTCGGCGACGCTGCGCAGGTCGTCCCGGTGTTCCTGGGCGAGCGTGTGCATCTCGGCCGCGGCGGACTTGAGCTGGTCGACGTTCGCGTTGATCTCGTCGGGGTTGCCGAGCAGGGCGTCCAACGGCTCGCGCAGGAAGCTGATGTGCTCCAGCAGCCAGCCGACGCCGGCGTTGAGGACGGCGCCGAGCGGGTCGATGGCGGCGCCGACGGTGTCGACGACCGCGCCGGCCGCGCTGATGGAGACGTCGAGGACGCGTTGGCCCTCGGACTCCGAGTCGGCGGTCACGGAGTCGACGAGCCCGGCGTAGGTGTCGAAGACGCCGGCCCCGGAAGTGGCGGTGGTCATGTCCGAAATCCCCTCAGTCGCGGCGCATGATCGCGGAGCCGCCGAAGTCGTCATCGTCGTCGCGCGGCGGGCGCGTCGGACGGCGTGGCGGTGGCGGCGGCGTTTCCGGCTCTTCGTGCTGCCAGAGCCGTCGTTCGCGGATGGGCTCGGGAGCCGGTGGCTCCTCGGGTTCCTCCGGCGGGACGTAGCCGGTGACCATGTGCATGGCCTCGGAGTCCCCGCCCAGCGGCGCGAACGCGGCCGCGACGTTGACCGCGGCGTCGCGCTGCGCCTTGCGGGCGAGCTTGAGGATCTCCTCGGCGAGCTTGGCCCCGGACTTGCCGGCGACCGCGGAGTCGGTGAGCCGCAGGTCGGTCAGCGAACCGTTGGGCGCGACCCCGACGTGGATCGTCCCGTCGGGCGAGGCGACGGTCGTGCCGGCGGCCTCGAGCCCGACGCGGAACTCTTCGGCCTTCTCGCGGACGTCGGCGATCTTCGTCTCGAAGTTCGCCAGCCATTCCTCAGGTGTCATCCCGGCCTCCCCGCAGTCCGACGCGCGGGGAAGGTTACTGGTTCCGTGACCAGCGTGGACGCGAAACACCCCGCACCAGGATTCCGGTGCGGGGCGTTTCGCCGAGCTGTTATTCGCCGATGACCGGCGGGGCCGTGCGCATGTCGGTGCCGAAGACCTCGTCGGGGTCGCCCTCGACCAGGTACGTCGGACGCGAGTGCTCCGTGTCCTCGTCGCCCTCGCCCTTCTGGCCGCGGCCCATGCCGCCGCCCGAGCCCATCCCGCCGCGGCCGGCCGCACCGCCCGAGCCGAGCCCGCCCATGCCGCGTCCGGCGGCCGCTTCCGCCGCGCCGATGCCACCCGGCCGGGCCGCGCCCGAGGCGGCGCCCGCGCCGGTCGCGCTGCCGGAGCCCGAGCCACCGGGGCCGAAGCCGGAACCGCCCCGGCCGCTGCCTCCCGCTCCGCCGCCGAGCTTGGAGTTGTAGGCCTCGTCGCCGCCGAAGCCGCCACCCATGCCGCCGCCCATCGGCATCGGGCTCATCGGCATGCCGCCCATGGAGGTGTTCGGGTTCCCCGCCGACCCGGTCGGCACGGCCCCCGGCTGGAAGCCCGACGGCGTGGTGGTCCCGGCCGGCAGGATCCCGGCGCCCGTGGTCGAGCCGGGCCCGGAGATGTGCGGCGTGACGTTGGGGCCGGGAACGTTGCCGCCGGTGAAGTTGCTGCCGGTCGAGTTGTTTCCGGTGGAGTTGCTGCCGCCCGGCATGTTCACCGAGCCGGAGCCGGGCATGTTGACGCCCGACGGGTTGTTGATGCCGTTCTTGTCGCCACTCCCGTTGGGGTCACCGGTGCCGCCCCCGGTGCTGAAGCTGGGCGGCGGCGCGAAGGCGGGCTGCTTCGACGCGGCCTCGTAGAGGTTCTTGTCGTAGGTCGACATCACGCTGGCGGCCTGGTCGTGCGCCGCCTGGCTGTCCTTCTGCTTCTGCAACGACTTGTCGACGTTGTCCGGCAGGCTGAACGGGTTGGACGTCGCCCAGTTCTTCATCTCGTCGGTCCAGCTGAACGGGATGGGGGCGGGCATCGAGTTCTTGGCCGTGGAGGCGGCCTGGCCCTGGTCGTAGATGGTCTCCGAGGCGAGCTTCGCGTTCTGCGAGTTGGCGTCGGACCACTTGCCGAGGCTGGTGAAGTAGGACTGCGCGTTCTCGGCGGCGCCGCCCTCCCAGGTGCCCTTGGACGAGTTCACGGCGGTGTTCATCGACGTGGCGAACTTGTCGAAGACCTTGTGGACCTCGTGGTACGCCGTCGAGACGTCCGAGACCTGATCGACGTTCAGGTTGCTCTGCAGGTAAGCCTGAAGCTGAGTGTGATCGCTGCCCTTGTAGTCCGCGTTCGGAGCGTTCAGGCCGGTGACGTAGTCGACATCGCGGCCCTTCGTGGCCTCCGCGACGTTCTTGTCGCCCATCTCCTGGGACTGGTTCTTGGCCTGCTGCTGGGCGATCCACTGCTGGAGCGGCCCGAAGAGCCAGTTGCCGGGGTCGACGCCTTCATCGGCCTTCGTCTGGAGGTAGGCGTCCCGCTCGGCGGGCGCCATGTCCTGGACCTGCTGAGGCGTCTTGTCCGGCGTCTTGGGCGCCGGCGGCTGCTGTCGCGTGCTCATCTGGGTCCCCTTATCCCTTCGGCAACCGCGGTTCGACGGCCTTGGCCACGGCTTCGACGACCTGGCAAGCTTTTTCGGTCGAGTCGACCGCGGTGACCAGGACATCCACCCGGGACGCGTCCCCCACGGGCAGGGCCAGGGTGCAGCCGATCGTCTTCGTCTCGGGAGCTTCCTTGGCCGACCGGCCGTTGATGTCGCGGTCGAGGATTCCGGCGCCCATGTCGACGAGCTGGTCGGGGCGCGCGTCATCCCGGACACCGACTCCGACGGCCATTCCCTCGTCGCTGGCTGTCTCGGTCTTCTTGAGGTACTTGCACACCCGCGCGCTGCCGAGCGTCGTGTTCTGCGGCGGCTTGAACTCGCCGTACGACCCGAGATCCGCGGCTTCCAGGAGCGTGCACGGGTCGGTGATCGAAGCGGTCGACGCGCTGCCCGGCGCGTCGGAGGTCGGGGCCTCGGACGAGGGTGCCGAACTCGCCGAACCGGCCGGCGAGGCGGTACCCGACTTGGTGCTGTCGCACCCGCTCAACACCAGGAGGCCGACAGCAACCGGCAGAGCAGCCCGCAAAAGGAGTTTCGTCATCCCTGTGCCTTGGTCGACATGGCCGTGACCGCCTGGTTCTCGGCCTCTTTGTACTGGCCCGCCGCACGAGCGAGGGCTTCGTCCGCCTGCTTGGCCACTGCCTTGAGCTGCCCCAGCACGACACGGGCCGATCCTTCGGCTTCCGTGGCACCTTTCTGGTCGTGGGAGGCGACCGTGTGCCCGTAGGGGTGATTCCCCAGCTGCGGAGCCTGGTCGAGCATGGCCGCGTTGAAATCGAGGCTGTCGAGGTCGTTGACCAGGTCGTTCAGCGCGTCCCGGATCGGTTTGACACCTTCGGGGGTGATCTTGAAACCGCCGCCCTTGGCGGCGTCCACCAGCTTCTGGGTCTCCGCGGTGACGCCCTTGATCGCCTCGCTCATGCTGCCCGAGGAGAGCGGGTTGACTATGTCCGCGAACGAGCCGCCTCCGCCGCCGTCGGCAATCAACATCGCTGTTCCACCCCGTATCGCTTCGCCCGTGCGTGTGCACCCGGGAGTCTACTAGCCGGGCACCCTGCGCAACTGCCGTTCACCGATCTTCACTTCGGACGCAGGGCCGCCGCCCGAGGTTCCCGCAGGGTCAGAACTGGCCTTCGAGCTGGGCGTACAGCTGCTGGGCGAGGCGGGCGTTGTCGGCCGGGGCGTAGGTGATCCAGCGCTGGCCGTCGTCGGACCTGCGGGACGACATCAGCCAGCGGCCGTGGTCGGTGTCGAACCAGGCCAGCGGGGGGAACGTGCCGCCTCGGGTCTGGGCCGTGAACTGGCCGATGCGCTTCTTGGGCTCCTGGAAGACGCGCTCGATCATCCGGACCTGCGGACCGCCGCTGCCGCTCTGCGAGCGCGGGCCGGTGACGCCGGCGAAGGGGTCGTACGCGTCGTCGCGGCGCTGCTGGCGAGGCTGCTCGGCCGGGCGGGAGATGGTGACCGACTGGCCGGGGGCGGCCGGGGTCAGCGGCAGCAGGTCGACGATCGCCGGGACGATGCCGGTCGGGCGGACCTCCTCGAAGACGATGAGGTTCTCGTCCTGCTTCGCGAGCACGGCGAACTGGCCGTCGGAGGCGACGCGGGCGAAGAGCTGCTTGCCGCCCAGCTCGGCGACCGCGCTGATGGTCAGGCTGCCGCGGACGAAGGTGGCCAGCGCCAGCTCGACGTCCGCGTCGAGGCGCCCGCGCTGCCACAGCCCGCGCCCGGTGAGGTCGCGGACGACGGCGTCGCGGATCATCCCCCGCTGCTCGACGGTCGTGCCGACGTGCGGGACCTCGAACGGCGTCGGCGCGCGGCCGAGGCCGAGCCGCTCGATCAGGATGTCCACCGCCGCCAGCGACAGCGAGAACGTGTGTGGCATCGCTTGCATCTCCCCCGCGGGTTTCAGTTCTCCGGAAACGGTAGTCCACCGCGGGCGAGGGCCGCAGCCGGACGCCGAAGCCGCTGCGCCCTCAGCGAACTCGCTTGCCGCGCGAAGATCGCCGCTGGTCCGATGGGTGCATGGCTGACCAGAAACCCGCACTCGTGCTGCACCTCGCCACCGGCGGCGAACCGCTGCTGTTCGCGCTGACCACCGAAGAATCCGGGAAGCTGGCGGGCAAGCTCGCCCAGCTGGTGAAGTCCGCCGCGGTGGACACCGTGACGACCAGGAACGAGGCGGAAGTGACGATCAACTTCGCCCACGTCGCCGCCGCCTACATCGACGACCTCAACCGCAAGACCAACGTCTTCGGCATGCACACCTGACGCACGAAGGCCGCCTCACGACGGATCGTGAGACGGCCTCCGGGACGCCTGGGTCAGAGCTTGTAGAGGCGCTTCCAGTTCTCGCGCGAGGTCAGCTCGGGCATGGCGCGCTTGTACTGCTCCTGCACCGCCGCACCTTCCTTGCGCAGCCGCTGGACGACCTTCGCGCCGCGCTTGGCCAGGTCGAACATCTTGACCTTGTCGTAGGACCGGACGCGGACGCCTTCCTGGTTGGCGTCGGTGACGACCGCCGTGTCGAACAGGGCGATGTGCCACCAGTTCGCCTCGTCGATCGGCACGGCGCCGAGCCCGAAGCGGCTGCGGCCGAGCACCCGGTCGAGCACGCGCTTGATCAACACCAGGCGCTGCATGCTGGGCCGCGGCGCGCTGTTGATGATGCCGATGTCGTTGGACGCGATCCCGGGGACGTCGGTGGCCTTGTGGCGCTTGGTCTCCGGGTACTGGTCGCGGATCCGGCGGATCTCCTTCATCGCCTCGACACCACCGTCACGCAGGACCTCAGGGCCTTCGAGGAAGTCCTCCACGGCCTTGATCAGCGTCGCCGACAGCCCGTACTGCATCCCCAGCAGGTACCGCACCAGCTGGGCCAGCAGCACCCGCGAAAGCAGGTTGAGGTTGAACGGCGAGTGCAGCGCGGCGGTGATGATGGAGTTGCGCAGGTTGAAGTAGCGGTGCCACTCGTCCCAGTCCTTCATGTGGAAGTCCGCGTGCCACACCCCCGCACCCGGCAGCGTCACCGTCGGGAAACCGTGCGCGCGGGCCCGGTAGGAGTACTCCGCGTCGTCCCACTGGAAGAAGAACGGCATCGGATACCCGGTGGCCTGCACCACCTCGTACGGGATCAGGCACGACCACCAGCCGTTGTACCCGGCGTCCAGGCGGCGTTCCTGCCGGTTCGGCTTCAACGTCTCCTCGTCCACCCCGAGCAGGTCCGCGGTGGTCAGGGAGTGCTCGACCGGCTGACCGGGCTCGAGGGTGTTCAACCGGGCGTATTCGGCGCCGACGTGGAGCTGGTTGGGGTGGAACAGGTTCAGCATCTGCCCGCCGACGATGATCGGGTTGGCGGCGCGGTTGGAGAACGCCGTCATCCGGATCACCAGGTCCGGCTCCAGCAGCACGTCGTCGTCCATGAACAGGACGTTGGCGTGGGCGGTGGCGGTGTGCCCGGCGACCTCGTAGAGCCCGCGGGTGAACCCGCCGGCGCCACCGAGGTTCGGCTGCTTGATGTAGTGCAGCTTCTCCCCGAGGTCCTTGACGACCTGGTCGAACCCGTCGCGGGATTCGACGAGGTCGGTGCCCTGGTCGGCGACGTAGATCGCGTCCAGCGTGTCCAGCGACGACACGTCCGCGGCCAACGCCTGCAGGTTCTTCAGGCAGTCATCCGCGCGGTTCATGGTGCAGATGGTGACCGCGGTCGGGCGGATCGTCTCGGGCGCTTCGACGGTCCAGCGGACCTGCTCGACGCGCAGGGTCTGCCCGCCTTCAGTTTCGAGGTCGAGCCAGAGGGCGCCGCCGTCGTAGAACTTGTCGAGCTTCCCGGTGAGGGCGATTTTGTGCTGGGTGACGTCGGTGACCTGCTCGGCCTCGATGACCCGCGGTTCACCTTCGACGTCGGAGGCGCCCATGGACAGCAGCCCGGTGCCGGTGACGACGGCCTCGACGGAGACTTCGGTGACGGTGGTCCAGCGCTGCCAGTAGGAGGCCGGGAACCGCCCGAAGTACGTGTTGCCCGACACCTTGGAGGCGGGCTCGAGGCTGATCGCCGCACGCTCCCGCACGGCCGAGCCCCACTCGAGCTCGGCGTAGAGGTCCTTGCTGACGATCGGCGCCGGGCCGGCGTAGAGCCCGCGCTGCGCCGTCAGGCGACCCTGCGGAGTGTGCTCGGTGAACCGCGTCTCGGCGGCCGCGCCGGCAGTGGTGGTCGGCGCCGGGGTAGCTGTTTTACCGGGCATGAAGTTCCTCAGTTCTCCTCAGTCGACGGCTCGCGGAAGACGACCCACTTGAGCATCACGAAATTGATCACGGTGGCGGTGGCCTGCGACACGGCCCAGCACAGGGTGTGCTGCCACGCGGACTCCGGCAGCACCTGCAGCATCAGCTGGTTCACCCCGACCGCGACGAAGAACGTCACGGTGTAGAGCATCACGAACGAGCCGACCTGCGCCTTGCCGTCGCGGCGCCCGCCGGAGAAGGTGAACTTCCGGTTCAGGAAGAACGCCGTGGTCGTGCCCACGATGAAACTGATAGCGCGGGCGACGTCGACCCACGGTGAAGCGGCCATCCCGGCCACCTGGGTCAGCAGCGTGTACGTGCCCAGGTCGACCAGGGCGCAGAAGCCACCGATCAGGGCGAAGCGAATGAGCTGCCCGAGCAGTCCGATCGAGGACGGCTGCGCAGCCGGTATCTCAGCTTGCGGATCGGTCGCCACCACTGCTTTACCTCGTTGCCTGAGTCATGGTCACCCGCGCGGGCGCTTGTGCCTTGATGCGCAAAGTGTAGAAGCGAGCACTTCAGGGTCACGTTCCGGGCGTCGTTCGGCGTGGCTACCCTGGTCGGGTGACCCAAGCACCCGAGACACAGCGTCGCACGCTCACGGGCTGGGCGCGGACGGCACCGACCACCGCCGACGTGCTGAGCACCGCAGACGTCGAAGTCATCGCGCGGGCCGTTACCCAAGCCGGCGAGCGCGGTGTCATCGCGCGCGGCCTCGGCCGCTCCTACGGCGACCCGGCGCAGAACGCGGGCGGCCTCGTCATCGACATGACGGCCCTGAACCGGATCCACTCGATCGACCCGGACAGCGCGCTCGTCGACCTCGACGCCGGCGTGAGCCTGGACCAGCTGATGCGCGAGGCGCTGCCGTACGGCCTGTGGGTCCCGGTGCTGCCGGGCACGCGCCAGGTGACGATCGGCGGCGCGATCGCCAACGACATCCACGGCAAGAACCACCACAGCGCGGGCAGCTTCGGCAACCACGTCGTGTCGATGGACCTGATCACCGCGGACGGCAAGGTCCGCACGCTGACGCCGGAGGGCCCGGACGCCGAGCTGTTCTGGGCGACCGTGGCGGGCATCGGCCTGACCGGGATCATCGTCCGGGCCAAGATCCGGATGACCAAGACGGAGACGGCGTACTTCCTCGCCGACAACGAGCGCACGAACAACCTCGACGAGACGCTGGAGCTGGTCAGCAACGGCTCCGACGACAAGTACACGTACTCCTCGGCGTGGTTCGACACGATCTCCACCGGCTCGAAGCTGGGCCGCGCGGCCTTCGGCCGCGGCTCGCTCGCCAAGCTCGACGAACTGCCGCCGAAGCTGCGGGCGAACCCGCTGAAGTTCGACGCTCCGCAGCTCGCGACGCTGCCGGACGTCTTCCCGAACGGCCTGGCGAACAAGCTGACCTTCGGCACGATCGGCGAGCTGTACTACCGGAAGACGCCGAAGGAAGCCCACGGCGTCATCCAGAACCTGACCGCCTTCTACCACCCGCTGGACATGTTCGGCGAGTGGAACCGGGCCTACGGCTCCAAGGGTTTCCTGCAGTATCAGTTCTCGACGCCGCTGGGCGCGGCCGAGCCGCTGCGAAAGATCGTCAAGAAGATCGCCGAGTCGGGGCACGTCTCCTTCCTCAACGTGTTCAAGCGGATGGGTGAGGGCAACGCGGCACCGCTGTCGTTCCCGCACCCCGGCTGGATGGTCTGCGTCGACTTCCCGATCAAGGACGGGCTCAGCCGGTTCTGCCAGGAGCTCGACGACGACGTCCTCGAGCTCGGCGGGCGGCTGTACACCGCGAAGGACTCGCGCACCTCGCCCGAGACGTTCGCGAAGATGTACCCGCGGCTCGAAGAGTGGCGCAAGGTTCGCGCCGCCGTGGACCCCGAAGGCGTTTTCGCCTCTGACATGAGCCGGAGGCTCGCACTGTGATCGACGCCGTTGGCAACCCCCAGTCCCTGCTGCTGCTCGGTGGCACGTCCGACATCGCGCTGGCGATCGCCGAGAAGTACCTCGCCGAGAAGCCGCTTCGGGTCGTGCTCGCGGCGCGCCCGTCGCCGCGGCTGGACGCGGCTGCGCAGCGCCTGAAGGACAAGGGCGCCGAGGTGGCGACCGTCGACTTCGACGCGAAGGACCTCGCGTCCCACCCGGGCGTGCTGGACAAGGCGTTCGAAGGCGGCGACATCGACGTCGCGGTCGTGGCGTTCGGCCTGCTCGGCGACGCCGAGGAGCTCTGGCAGGACCACGCGAAGGCCGTCGAGCTGGCGACCGTGAACTACTCGGCCGCGGTGTCGGTCGGCGTCGCGCTGTCGGAGAAGCTCAAGGTCCAGGGCCACGGCACGGTGATCGCGCTGTCGTCGGTGGCCGGTGAGCGCGTCCGGCGCTCCAACTTCGTCTACGGCTCGACCAAGGCCGGTTTCGACGGCTTCTACCTGGGCCTCGGCGAGGCGCTCGCGCCGCACGGTGTGAAGGTGACCGTCGTCCGCCCCGGCCACGTCAAGACGAAGATGACCGAGGGCATGAAGGACGCCCCGCTGGCGCAGACCGCCGAGCAGGTCGCCGAGATCGCCGTGTCGGCCGCTCGCGCCGGCAAGGACCTGGTCTGGGCGCCGGCGCCGTTCCGGCTGGTGATGTCGGCGCTGCGGCACGTCCCGCGGCCGATCTTCCGCAAGCTCCCCATCTGAGATCTCTCCTGGGGCCTCCACCCGCGGGTGGAGCCGGATTTCCATCCACGCCCGACCCGCGGGTCGATGTGTCGTGGCGGCAGTCGAAACAGACTGTCGTCATGACGCACACTTCGAGTGACCGCGGCGGGCTGACGATGCTCCTGCGCGACGTCGCTCTCCCGATGGCCCTGTTCTACGTCCTGCGCTCCTTCGACGTCGACGCGCTGTGGGCCCTGCTGGTCAGCGCGCTGCCGCCGGCGATCCGCTCCGGGTACGTCCTGGTACGGCACCGCCGGATCGACCCGATCGGCGCGTTCGTGCTGGCCATGCTCGTGGTCAACGGCGCGGTGGCGCTGATCTCCGGTGACCCGCGGCTGCTCCTGGTCCGCAGTGCCTGGGTCGGGCTGCTGCTGGGCGGGCTGATGCTGGCGAGCCTGGTCGTCGGCCGGCGGCCGTTCCTGTTCCGGGTGATCTGCACGCTCCAGCCGGCCCGTGCCGCCGAACTCGAAGCCGGGTGGGCCGCCGACGAGGACTTCCGGCAGCCGTGGCGCACGGTGACCCTCTGGTGGGGTGTGGGCGGCGTGCTGCTCGGCTGCGCCGTCGTGCTGATGGCGTTCACGCTGCCGGTCGACGTCGTGCCGTTCCTCGACACCGCGCTGACCGTCGGCTGCCTGCTGCTCGGCGTGAAGCTCACCCGGCAGCGGTTGACCGCCGGCATCAACCGGACGGTGGATGCGTAGGAGCCAGGTCGACGATGGCCCGGGCCCGGCCCGGCCGCGAAGCTCGGGTCATGGGGAAATCGCTCGTCGCGCTGCTCTGCGACATCGCCGCGCCGGTCGGCGGGTACTACCTGCTGCGGGCCTTCGACGTCGCGCCGATCTGGGCGCTGACGTTCAGCGGCCTGCCGCCGGCACTGCGGATGCTGTACCTGGCGCTGCGGCACCGGCGGGTCGACGGCATGGGCCTGTTCGTGCTGTTCATCGTCGGGATCGGGCTGGTGACGTCGCTGCTGACCGGCGACGCGCGGCTGCAGCTGATCCGGAGCGCGTGGTTCAGCATCCTGATCGGCGTCTGGATGCTCGCGAGCCTGTGGGTGGGCCGCCGCCCGACGACGTACCAGGCCACGCTGGCGCTGGTTCCCCACCGCGCTGACACGCTGGAGGCGCGCTGGGCGGACACGCCGTCGTTCCGGCGGGTCTGGCGGGTGCTGACGGTGGTCTGGGGCGTCGGTGGGCTGGTGCACAGCGGGCTGAGCGTGGCGCTGGCGTACACGTTCCCGGTGGACAGCGTGCCCGGGCTCGATACGGTGCTGTCGATCGCGAGTTTCGTGGTGCTCCAGGTGGTCACCCAGGTGCTGCTCGCGCGGGAGGGCACGATGAACCGGATGTGGGCGCGCCGATGATCGAGATCCCGCCGCCCGGCGAGTACCGGCTGGACCCGGCGCGGTGCCGGGTCGGCGTCTCCGGCACGCACCTGTTCGGCATGTCGACCGTGGCCGGCGAGTTCCCGCTGCGCGGCGGCACGGTGCTGGTCAGCGACCCGGTCACGGCGTCGCTGGTGACGGCGGAGATCGACGCGACAGGCCTCTCGACCGGTGACCGGCTGCGCGACACCGAACTGCAGTCCCGCAGGTTCCTTCACGGCCGTGAGCACCCGCTGATCACCTTCACCGAGGGCCACCCGCGTCAGGACGGCTCGCGGTGGCTGCTGGACGGCGTCGTGACGGTCCGCGGGACGGCGGGCCGCGTCCGGTGCGCGATCGACGCGGTCACGCTGACTCCCGACGGCTTCACGGCCCGCGCGGCGACGGTGGTGGACCGCTTCGCGTTCGGTCTCACGTACGGCAAGCGGATGGGCGGGCGCGAGTTCACCCTCACGCTGGACGTCACCGCGCTGCGGACTTAGCTCCCGGCCGCGTGGGCGGGCATCAGGTAGAGGTTCTGCGTGCCCATCCACGGCGAGTCGATGCGCCAGCTCGCCAGGGCCGTCGACGGCGGCGTGTGGCGCGTGGTCGCCAGGACCAGCTCCGGGCTCATCGGGGCGACGCTGTGGTCGAAGTTGTGGAAGTTGGCCTCGAGCAGCGCGCGGCCGAGGTCGCCGCTGCGGCGTTTCGTCTCGGCGATCGCCGGATCGACGGCGCCGCGGTCGGAGAACTCGTCCACCAGCTCGCAGTCGCACGCGTATGCGAGCGCGCCGACCTCGCCCGCCGTCTCGACCGTGCGGCCGTGGGCGATCGCCGCCAGTTCCTGGCCGATCTCGCGGTACTCCGTCGTCGACGCGTGGTTGCTGGTGATCGGCGCGAACCGGCGCGGGACACCCGGCAGCACGTACACCGCGACGCTCGCGGCGAGCACCGCGCCGGCGCCGGTCCACGCGGCCTGCTTCGCCCGGTGCGGCGCCGCCGTGACGCAGGCGCCGAGGAAGATCGTCGCGCCGATGATGCTCGGCGCGTAGTACCAGTGGTACGGCGGCACGCCGAGCCGGCTGTAGGCGACGTAGTGCAGCGCGCCCGCGACGGCGAGCAGCGCGAACGGCGTCAAGCGGCGGGCCGTCGCCGAGCCGCGGCGGAACTGGACGAGCCAGAGCACGCCGGCCAGGCCGCCGACCAGCAGCGGCAGGAACGACAGCGTGGCCGCGGCCGGGAAGTTGCGCCAGTAGAGCAACGGGCCGTTGGTGAAGCTGAACGGGCCCCACGACTGCTGGCTGATCTTGATGACCAGCGTGTCCGGCACGGCCGAGCCGAGCACCAGCCAGCTGAAGCCGAACCACGGGACCGTCACGGCGAGCGCGCCGAAGACCGTCCGCCAGATGCCGTCCCAAAACTCGCGGCGGGCCAGGAACACCACCGCCGCGATCAGCAGCAGGTCGATCCGGACGAGCGCGAGCAGCCCGATCACCAGCCCCAGCCGGCCGGGGTGGCGCTCCCCCGCGTAGACGAGCGCCCAGACGACGCCGGTGGCGCCGAGGGCGACCTCCAGGCCGACCGACGACAGCAGCAGCGGGTTGACCAGCAGCAAGCCGAACGTCAACGGCGCGAACGCCGGCGGCAGCTCGGCGCGCTCGGCCAGCCGGCGCAGCCCGAGCACCAGCCCGACCTGCGCGGCGACGAACACGATCCCGGCGGCCAGCACGGCGTCGCGGACGACGAACGTGACCGCGGCGAGAGCCAGGACGTTCAGCGGCGACGTCGCGGTGTTGGCCGTGCCCTGCTCGATCAGGCCCCAGTGCGCGTGGAACGCGAGGTTCTTGGCGTAGGACAGCGTGATGTACGTGTCATCGATCAGATGATGGCTGACCAGGGCGAACACCACGGCGGAGGCCACCGCGACCCCCGCCGGGAGGACCCAAGGACGGGTGACGGAGCGGGCCACCGGCAGCGCACCGGTGGCCTCGTCGAGTTCTGCGGAGGCGCTTCGCATCACGAACACCGTACCCTGCTCGTGATACTTCCGTGATCTGCCCGGTATCAAGTGGCGCAGCCGGACCTTCGCTCGCCCGAGTGCCGTCAAGGCCACCGCACGGGCGTCTGACGTCCGTACGGCGGCCTTGACGGCAGGTCAGGGGTCAGATGCCGGGGCCGGAACCGTCGTCGGTGCCGTTGGTGTTGCCGCCGTTGGGGGTGCCGGAGTTGCCGCCGCCGCGGTTTCCGAAGCCGCCGCGGCCGTCCATGCCCGGGCCGGCGCCCGGACCGGAGTACTGGCGGTGGATGCCCGGACGGCCGTCGCGGGGGCCGTGGCTCGTGGCCGCGGCGATCCCGCCGACGATGCCGCCGCCGACCAGGAGCCCGAGCACGCCGACGGCCACCAGCTGGGTGGCCCGGTGCCCGACGAACCGCCGGAACCCGCCGGGCTGTCGCGGCGCGGCCGCCGCGGGAGCGCCCCAGGCGCCGTAACCCGGGCCGGGAGCGCCGTAGGTCTGCCCGGGGCCGGGCTGGGAGAGCTGCGGGGTGGGCGGGGCCGCCTGCCCGTGCGCGGCGGTCTGGTCGGCCGCCGGAGCGGCGGGATCGCCCTGGGCCGGCGCGGCCGCGGCCGGTGGCCCGGCCGAGGGCAGCGCCATGGTCGGTTGCCCGGACGACGGCTGCCCGGCGGCAGACTGCCCGGCCGCCGGTTGCGCGGCTGACGGCTGCACGGCGGTGGGCTGCTCGGCGGCCGGTTGTCCGGCCGCGGGCGTAGTGGACGGCTGTCCGGCGGCAGGCTGTCCGGCCGACGGCGGTGCCGTGGCCGGGTGCTCAGCCGCGCCGGCCTGGGCCGTGGGCTGTTCGGCGGTCGGTTGCTCCGCGCCCGCGTTCGGCGGGACCTGGTGGGGGTCGCGCGGCTGGTCGGTCATGGTCGCTCCTGTGGTCTACGGGGACGAGCGTGCTGCCCGCCCCCACCACCTCAGGGTGACCCCGTCAGCTGTGCTGAACCTGAAGCCAACCTGTCGATCCGCCATGAGAAGGAGTCACAGGTAGAACGACAGGAACAGCGTGGCCACCCAGGTCGCGCCGAGCACCTGGAGCACGCGGTCCTTGAGCGCGATCTCCTCGGGCTCGCCCGCGATGCCGCCGTCGACGTCGACCGCGTAGCGCAGCACCGCCACCACGAACGGCACCATCGAGATGAGCGCCCACACCGAGTTGTGCTCGGTCTGGCGGATCTCGAACGCCCACAGGCAGTAGGACATGATCAGGATCGCCGCCGACGTCGCCCAGACGAACCGCAGGTAGCTGGCCGAATACTTCTTCAGCGACGACCGGATCTTCGCCCCGGTGCGCTCGAACAGCATGATCTCCGCGTAGCGCTTGCCGGCCACCATGAACAGCGAGCCGAACGCCGTGACCAGCAGGAACCATTGCGACAGGGCCAGGCCGCCCGCGACACCACCGGCGATCGAGCGCATCAGGAAGCCCGAGCCGACGATGGCCAGGTCGACCACCGGCTGGTGCTTGAGGCCGAAGCAGTAGCCGAGCTGGACGGCTTCATAGACCGCCAGCACGACCGCCAGCTGCCAGCTGGCGAGGAACGAGACGCCGAGGCCGGCGAGGAAGAACACGACCGCGGACCCGTACGCGACGGGCACCGGCACGATCCCGGCCGCGATCGGCCGGTTCCGCTTGGTCGGGTGCGCCTTGTCGGCCTCGACGTCGACCGCGTCGTTGATGAGGTAGACCGAGCTCGCCACCAGCGAGAAGGCCACGAAGGCGACGATCGCGTCGAGCAGCAGGCCCGTGCGGTCGGTCGACTTCGAGAAGGCGAAGAACGGGGCCGCGAAGACCAGGACGTTCTTCACCCACTGGCGCGGACGGGCGGTCTTGATCACGCCGCCCACCAGGCCGAACGGGCCGCGTGCCGCGGTCTCCGTCGTCGTCTCCGCCGGCACCGGGGTTTCCGGTGTCTCGGGAGTCACGGCCGCTTCGTCGCTGTTGCGCTGCTCGGTCGTCTCGCTCATGGGTTCTTCTTCAGCTTCCGTCGTATCAGACCACCGACGAGCCCCCCGAGGGCCGCACCGGCCAGAACGTCTGTCGGATAGTGAACGCCGAGCACGAGCCGCGAGGCGAGCATCGGCGGTACCAGGGCGGGCACCAGGTTACGCCCGGTCAATCCGGAGTAGAGCACCGCCGCCGCCGTCGTGGACGTCGCGTGCGACGACGGGAAGCTCAGCTTGCTCGGCGTGCCGACCAGCACCTCGACGCTCGGGTGGTCCGGACGCGGCCGCCTGACCACGCGTTTCACCGCGATCGACGCGGCGTGGGCGCCGACGACGCCGGCCGACGCGATCAGCCAGTCCTTGCGCCGCTTCTTGTCGACCGCCGCGCCGATCAGGCCGATGCTGAACCAGCCGATGGCGTGCTCGCCGAAGTGCGACATGCCGCGCGCGGCTTTCACCGAGACGTCATTCTTCAGAAAACCCTGTGCCTTGGAAAGGACAGCTACCTCGCCCGTCCCAGCTGCAGTTGGGGGGTCCAGGGGGGCTTGTCCCCCGGCCGGGGTCTGGGGCTCGGCCCCAGACGGCACTGCGCCCTTCTCAAGCATCGAGGGACCCGTCGAGCGGCGCGCCGTCGGTCAGGTGCGGGGCGATCTTGTTGTCGAACGCCGAGAGCGCCGACCCGATGGCCATGTGCATGTCGAGGTACTTGTAGGTGCCGAGCCGGCCGCCGAACAGCACGTTCCGCTCGCGCGCCTCGGTCTTGGCCAGTTCGCGGTAGGCCTCGAGCTTCTCGCGGTTGTCCGGGGTGTTGATCGGGTAGTACGGCTCGTCCTCTTCCTTCGCGAAGCGGGAGAACTCGCGGAAGATGACCGTCTTGTCCTTGGGGTAGTCCCGCTCCGGGTGGAAGTGCCGGAACTCGATGATGCGGGTGTAGGGGACTTCCTGGTCGTTGTAGTTGACGACCGAGGTGCCCTGGAAGTCTCCGGTCTCGGCGACCTCGGACTCGAAGTCGACGGTGCGCCAGGTGAACCGGCCCGCCGAGTAGTCGAAGTAGCGGTCCAGCGGACCGGTGTAGACGGTCGGGGTGCCCGCCGGGATGTGCTCGCGCACGTCGAAGTAGTCGACGTTCAGCCGGATCTCGATGTTCTCGTGCTCGGCCATCTTCTCGAGCCACGCGGTGTACCCGTTGACGGGCAGGCCCTCGTAGGCGTCGTTGAAGTACCGGTTGTCGAAGTTGTACCGGACCGGCAGGCGCGTGATGATGTTCTCGCCCAGGTTCTTGGGGTCGTTCTCCCACTGCTTCGCGGTGTACCCGCGGATGAACGCCTCGTAGAGGGGGCGGCCGACCAGCGAGATGGCCTTTTCCTCGAGGTTCTGCGCGGCGCCGGTCTCGAACTCCGACGACTGCTTGGCGATGAGCTCGCGGGCCTCGTCCGGCGTGTGGGACTTGCCGAAGAACTGGTTGATCAGCGCGAGGTTCATCGGGAACGAGTAGACCTGGTCCTTGACCCGCGCGAACACCCGGTGCTGGTAGTTCGTGAACTCGGTGAAGCGGTTCACGTACTCCCAGACGCGCTTGTTCGAGGTGTGGAACAGGTGCGCGCCGTACTTGTGCACCTCGATCCCGGTCTCGGGCTCGGCCTCGGAGTAGGCGTTGCCGCCGATGTGGCTGCGCCGTTCGAGGATGAGGACCTTCTTGCCCAGCTCGGCCGCGGCCCGTTCGGCGACCGTCAGGCCGAAGAATCCGGACCCGACGACGACGAGGTCGTAACCTGCGAAATCGGCTTCAGTAATCTTGGCGGGGTTCGTGTGCGCGCTCACGGGCGTCGAGGGTACGCAGTCCGCTGACCCGGCCCGCACCCGACTATCACAATTCGGCCCACGACACACCTGGAAAGCAGTGCCTGCACCCGAGGACTTCTGGAGTTACTTCGCCGCGGTGGCCACCTACGTGGCCGTGCTGGCGGTCCCCGGCGGCGTCGTCGGGTGGGCCGCCGGCCTGCGCGGCTGGGCCCTCGCGGGCCTCGCGCCGCTGCTCAGCTACGCCATCACCGGCCTGGCCGGGCCGTGGCTGGCGATCGTCCACGTGCCGTACGGCCCGCTCAGCGTCGCCGCGTGCACGCTGCTGCTCGCGGGCGTGCTGTACGGCCTGCGCCGGCTGGCCGTGGCCCGGGGGTGGATGACGCCCGGCGCCGAGGAGCCGCACCAGGCGTGGACCCGCCGGGCGCACGCCGCCGTGGCCGTCTGCGTCGGGATCGCGACGGCCGTGTCGATCGCCGTGGTGGTGTCCGGCCGCGGCGGCACGACCGCCGTCTTCCAGCGCTGGGACACCGTGTTCCACGCGAACGGCATCCGCTACATCGCCGACACCGGCGACGGCTCGCTGACCGGCATGGGCACGCTCAACTGGTACCCCGACGGCTCGTTCTACCCGAACGCGTACCACCTGGTCGGCGCGCTGGTCTACCAGCTGTCCGGGACGTCGATCCCGGTCACGCTCAACGCCGTCACGATGCCGATCGCCGGGCTGTTCGCCCTGGCCCTGGTCGCCCTGGTGCGCCAACTCGGCGGCCGCGCGGTGTTCGCGGGCTGCGCCGCGCTGGTCGCCGGCGGCGCCACGACCGGCGCGTACGAGTCGGTGTCGAGCGGGTTGCTGCCGTTCGCGCTGGGCATCGTCCTGACGCCGCTGGCCGCGGTCGCGCTGCAGCGGTTCGTGGTCCGGCCGGGTGTCGACACCGGCGCGGTGCTGGCGCTGAGCGCGGCGGGCCTGCTCGCCGCGCACTCGAGCGCGTTGTTCGGCGCGATCCTGTTCGCGTTGCCGCTGGTGGTGCAGCGCTGGTACCGGGCGCTGCGCGGCCGCCGCGTCGACGGCGTTCCCGAGGGCAAGGCCGCCTGGCGGGTCGCGGGCGGCGACGTGCTGAAGATGATCCCGGTGATGCTGGGGGCCGGCCTGCTGGCCGCACCGCACATCCTGGGCGCGATCACCTTCACGTCCGGGTCGTACCCGTACCACCCGTGGGGCTCGCACATGCCGGTGTGGAAGGCCCTGGCCATGCTGGCGACGTTCAAGCAGGTGCTGCCGGTGCCGCAGATCTGGCTCACGGTGTTCCTGGCGTTCGGCGCGCTCACGCTGGTGGCGCTGCGGCGGCTGCGCTGGCTGATGCTGTCGGCGCTGGGGCTGTCGGCGCTGTTCGTCGTCGTCGCGTGCTTCGGCGGCGAAGACTGGGTGATCTCGCTGTCGCGGCCCTGGTGGAACGACCGGTTCCGGCTGATGGCGCTGGCGGCGATCCCGATGTGCCTGATCGCGGCGCACGGCATGAGCGAGGCCCAGCGCCGGCTGGCGATGCTCGCCGACGGACGCGCGTGGGTGCGCGCGCGGCCGTGGCTGACCGGCCGGGTCGGGCTGGCGACGGCGGTGCTGATCGTGGTCGCGATGGGTGTGCTGACCGGCGGGTTCTACCGCGCGGCCAACGCCAAGACGGTTTCGCTGCTGTACTACAACGGCCTGCCCGGCGAGGTGGTCCCGCCGGTCAGCCAGGACGAGATCGACGCGATGGACCGGCTCGGCGAGCTGGGCATCCCCGGCGACCAGAAGGTGCTCAACGACCGCCTCGACGGCACGGCCTGGATGTACGCGCTGACCGGCGTGCACCCGGTGGCCGCCCACTACGACGCCGGCGCGGTGAATCCCGACGCCGTCTACCTGGCGGTGCACTTCCGCGACTACGACACCGATCCCCGGGTCCGCGCCGTGACGCAGCGGCTGAACGTGCACTACGTGCTGGTCGGCAGCGGCACGATCCGCCGGGACACGCCGATCGCGCCGGGCCTGCAGAAGCTGGACGGGCTGGACTTCGTGAGCGTCGTCTACCGGAACCCGGGCGCCGTCATCTACCGGATCACCAAGTAGGCCCGATCGTCGAATAGACAAAGCCCTCGTGGCCGCGGCGCCCCGTGCCGCGGCCACGAGGGCCTCCCGTCCCCCAACCACCCCCGGGGTGATCCTTGACGTCTGCTGTGAAGGACGCCTGAGGGACGGCAATCGGTTTCCCGGTCACCCGGATGTCACCCGTTCGGCCTAAGCATGCAGCTCCGGCAGGACATCGTTCGCCACCTGCTCCAGCACCGCTTCACGCCCCTCGTACGGCGACGACGACCGCGGCCAGTGCGAGATCACGTCGGTGAAGCCCAGCTCGCCCGCGCGGCCCACCGCGTCGCGGAACGCCTCCACGCTGCTCAGCGAGAACACTGGCGACGCGTCCAGGCTGAGGTGGCGCTGGATGCCCGCCCGCTCGCGGCCGACGGCGTCGAGGCGCTGGTCGAAGACGGTGCACAGTGCCGCCACCCCGCGCCACCACTCGTCGACGGTCGCGCCGCCCTTGCCGGTGGTCACCCAGCCCGCGCCGAAGCGGGCCGCGAGCGTCATCGTGCGCGGGCCGTTCGCCGCGACCACGAACGGCAGCCGCGGCCGCTGGACCGTGCCCGGCAGGTTGCGGGCGCCGCGGGCCTTGTAGTACTCGCCCTCGAAGTCGAACTTGTCGGTCATCAGCAGCCCGTCGAGCGACTCGACGAACTCCGTGAACCGGTCGGCGCGCTGCTTCGCCGTCAGCTCCGGCGCGCCGAGCACCTCGCCGTCGTAGTGCTGGTGGTCGACGCCCGCGCCGACACCGAGGACGAACCGGCCGTCGGAGACGTCGTCGAGGGTGACCAGCTCACGCATGAACGGCACCGGATGCCGGGCGACCGGCGACGCCACGAACGTGCCGAGCCGGATCCGCGACGTCACCATCGCCGCCGCCGTCAGGGTCGGGACCGCGGAGAACCACGGGCCGTCGACCAGGTTGCGCCAGCCCAGGTGGTCGTACGTCCACGCGTGGTCGAAGCCGTATTCCTCGGCCGCCCGCCACTTCGGCTCGGCGGCCCACCAACGATCTTCCGGGAGAATCACGATGCCTACTCGCACACTGCCGGACGATAGAGGCAACCACCGACATTCGCGCGGACGGGCGGGACCTCACCCGGACGTGTCAGGGACAATGACGGGGTGGAGAGACCCCTTCTGATCGCGTCCGACGTCGACGGCACCCTGCTCGGCCCGTCCGAAGCCCTGAGCGAGCGCACCATCGCGACCGTGCGCCGGGCGGTCGAGGCGGGCGTGCCGTTCGTGCTGGCCAGCGGCCGGCCGCCGCGCTGGATCGCGCCGATCGCGCGGCCGCTCGAGCTGACCGGGTACGCGGTGTGCGCGAACGGCGCCGTCCTCTACGACTGCGGCAGCGAGGAGATCCTCGAGGTCCACGGCCTGCTCGAGCCGACCCTGCTGCACGACATCGCGAGCGCGCTCGACAAGGCGCTGCCGGACTGCCGGCTGGCCGCCGAGCGGGTCGCCACCGGCCCGGTGGACCACGACATGCGCAACTTCGTGATCGAACCGGACTACCACAACCCGTGGGGCGACAGCGAAGGCCGCGTCGGGCCGCGGGCCGAGGTCCTCGGGCACCCGGCGATCAAACTGCTGGTCAGCCACCGCGGCATGACGTCCGGGGAGATGGCCGACGCGATCACGGCACTGTTCGGCACCGAGGTCGACGCCACCTACTCGTCGTCGGGCGGGCTGGTCGAGATCGCCGCCCACGGCATCACGAAGGCGACCGGCCTCGCCGACGTCGCCGCGCGCTTCGAGGTCTCGGCGGACCGCGTGATCGCCTTCGGCGACATGCCCAACGACGTCGAGATGCTGCGCTGGGCGGGCCACGGCGTCGCCATGGAGAACGGCCACCCTGCGGTGCTCAAGGTCGCCGACGAGGTCACCGGCCCGGCCGGGGACGACGGCGTCGCCCAGGTCCTCGAACGCTGGTTCTGAGTCAGGAGCGGTTGTCGAGCTCGGCCGCTTCCTCCGGGGTGGGCGCGGTCCCGCCCAGGTGGGCGGGCAGCCACCAGCGTTCCTCGTCGGAGGCGGGCCGGTCCGGGTAGCCGGCCTGGGCGCGGTCGACGAGCGCGCTCATCCGGGCGCGCAGCTCCTTCGTCACGACGTCCCAGTCGTCACCCTTCGCCGGGTGCATCGGCTCGCCGATGAGGATCGAGATCGGCACGTGCCGGCGGGTCAGGTCCTTCGGCCGGCCCTTCGTCCACAGCCGCTGGGTGCCCCACAGGGCCATCGGCACGACCGGGACGTCCGCCGCCGCGGCCATCCGGACGGCACCCGACTTGATCTCCTTGACGGTGAACGACCGGCTGATGGTGGCCTCCGGGAAGACGCCGACGACCTCGCCGTCCTTCAGCTTCTGGAGGGCCTCGCGGTAGGAGGCGATGCCCGCGGCGCGGTCGACCGGGATGTGGTGCATCCCCCGCATCAGCGGCCCGGCGATCCGGTTGTCGAAGATCTCCTGCTTCGCCATGAACCGCGTCAGCCGCTTGGCCGGGCGCGCGCCGAGGCCGCAGAAGATGAAGTCCAGGTAGCTCACGTGGTTGCACGCGATGACCGCGCCGCCGGTGCGCGGGATGTGCTCCGCGCCCTCGACCCGGATGCGGTTGTCCAGTACCCGGAACATCGCCCGGGCCGCCGCGATCACGGGCGGGTACACGAAGTCAGCCATCCCACCAGGTTACGGGACCGTAGGTTACGGCCGGCCCTTCAGCGGGGAAGAACACAAACCGCGCGAACCTCACACCGCCCGCACGCGCTCCCGCCGGACGGGCACGGCGAGCACCAGAGCGAGCAGGAGCGTGAACAGCGCGACGGACTGGTGCTTGACGCCCTCGATGCCGTCGCCGAGGGCCGCCATGCCGAACTGCGACACCGAGACGACCAGCAGGAACGCCAGCACGACGCCCAGCGCGGCCCGGCGCCGGCTCCACGCACCGGCCAGCACCAGCAGCCAGAGCGGCACCAGCGCGAACAGCCCGAGCGGCGCGATCAGGCCGGTCAGCCACGACACGACCGGCACCCGGTACTCCTGCGCGTGCGGCGCGAAGCCCGCGGACCGGTCGAAGCTGCCGAGGTAGTCCGGCCGCGCGGTGAGCTGGTCGGTCGCGGCGCGGTTCAGCACCTCGAGCGTCCGGCCGGGGTGGCTCGCGAAGTACGCGATGACGTTCGCGCGGTCCATCCGGTCGCGGTAGGCCGGGTAGCGCGGGTCGATCCGCGCCGGGTGCGGGTGCCACCAGCCGTTGCCCGCGTACTGCGCGAACGACGGCGGCAGCCCGAGGTCCGCGAGGTCGGCCCGGGTGTCGTGCCGGCCGTCGACGATGTTCAGGAAGATCGTGTTGAACATGTTGATCTCGCGCGAATCGTCGCCGGGCAGCTCGGCGAGCGTCCCGTCGGGCGCGACGGCCGGTTCGACGCTCTGCTGCGCGGCGAGCGTGGCGACGCCGAGCGCGCCGACGACCAGCACCGCCGCGGCCCACCGCCGGGCGCCGCGCAGGGTCCCCGGGCGGACCAGCAGGATCGCGACCACCAGGATCGGCAGGATGGTCAGCGTCTGGACCTTGGCGTTGACCGCCAGGACGCCGCCGGCGAGCGTCACGGCCATGCCCGCGTAGCTCCACCGGCCCTCGCGGGCGGTGAGCAGCAGGCCACCCGCGATCAGCAGCAAGCCGAGGAAGGCCGCACCTTCGCCGAGCACCGCCGCGAAGTACCCGAAGAACGCCGAATCGGCGACGACCAGCAGCAGCCCGGCCGCTACGGCGAGCCGCGCCCGGCGGCCGTACGGCAGGCCGAGCACGATCGCGGCGACGGCCGCGGCGGCGATCAGGCTGCTCAGCAGGCCGAGGACGACCAGGCTCAGCGTCGAGGGGAAGCCGAAGACCCCGGCGAGCCGGACGGCCAGGTCGGCCAGCCAGCTCTGCGTCAGCAGGTAGGTGGGCCGGCACGGCGCCGCGCCGGGCGGCGCGCTGTAGGCGAGGTGGATGAACGGCTCCGGCAGGCCGCGCCAGGTGATGCCGGCGCCGCAGAGCACGCGGCCGCCGTCGCCGTTGTTGGACATCGCGACCGGGCGTGGCACCAGGAACCGCACCGCGAAGAGGGTGAACGACGCCGCGAAGATCCCGAGCCCGAGCGCGGCATCGGTGGTCAGCCGCCGCTTCGGGACGTCGAGTTTCACGAAGGACAGGGTACGTAGCGGAAGTCCGGGTCCCGGTCGAGGTCGTCGACCAGGGACTTCGCCTGCTCGGCCCGCGGGTAGACGGAGACCCAGTACGGCGTGCCGACGCGCCGGAACGTGGCGACCTCGTACTGGCCCGCGTAGACCGGGTCGATCGCGCAGTGCTGGCGGTCGGCGTAACCGCCGTCGGCGGGGACCGCGACGGTGGGGCGGCGGCCGTTGACCACGTAGTCGTAGTCCGTGGCGTACCCGCCGTCGTGCTGCCCGTCACGGGCGATGTGGTCGTCGGTGCGGCCGAGGACGTCGATGATGAGCAACTGGCCGCCCCGGGCCGAAAGCGCGCCGGGCGCGGCGGCGCTGACGACCGACCCCGGCGGCAGGTACGTGCCCAGCCAGCCGCCGATCTCGGTGAGCTCGGTGCCGTAGGTGCGCCAGTCGCGCACACGGCCGAGCATGTCGGGGCTGAACACCGAGACGAGCACGGCGATCCCGGCCAGGCCGCAGGCGGCCACCGGGACCAGCCGGGTGCCGGCGGGCCAGGCGCGCGGCCGCGGTGACGGCTTCACCTCGACGTCCGCTGTCAGCACGCCGTACGCCGCGACGGACCCGACGGCGAGCAGGGGCGGCACCCCGGCCAGCAGCCGCCACGACGGGCCGGCGTCGCCGCCCGACAGGACGGCGGCCGCGGCGAGCCCGGCCGCCATCGCGAACATCAGCCAGATCAGCGCGCGGGACTCGAGCGCGGCGCCGGCCGCGCGGCGCAGCAGCAAGGCGACCGCGGCGACCAAGGCGAGCAGCAGGAAACCCTGGTGCACCAAGGCGAATCCGGACAGGTACGGCCAGCCGCCGGCGACCTGCGTGCCGAACGGGCCGCCGAGTTTGGCGGCCAGCGGCGCGGGCACGTAGTGCTGGTAGAACGTCAGCCGCCAGGCCAGCCGGGGGATGAGGAACACCAGCGCGCCCAGAATGTAGCCCGCAGGCGCCCACCAGGTGTGCTGCTTCTTCGCGGCCGCGCCCGCCAGCCAGAGACCGCCGAAGACGCCGACGACCAAGCCTTCCGGGCTGGTCATCACGGCGAACGCGACGAGCACGCCGGCCACCACCGGGCGGCGCGCCGCGAGCGAATAGCAGACAGCGAGGACGAGGAGCACGAACAGCGGCACCTCGGACCCGGACGGCCCGTAGACGGCCAGCCCGCCAGCGGCCGCGGTGAGCACCGCGGCCGCGACCCCGATCGCCGGCCGCGGCTCGGCGTCGGCCGGTGTCGCGGCCACGACCACCCGGTTGACGAGGAAGTAGGAAAGCAACACACAACCGAGCGCGGAAAGAACCCCGAACACGATGGCGGTGGTTTGCACGTCGGCGCCGAATGCGGCACGCGGAAGGGCGATCAGCACCAGCCAGAGGAAGTTCGTATATCCCTCGACGCGTTCACCGGGGTTGAAGACCGGGCCGTTGCCCTCGGCGATGTTCGCCGCGTACCGGAACGAAACGAGCGCGTCTTCCGTGACGGTCGCGAACAACAGCTGGTGGAGCAGGGAAAGACCGAGGGTGAGGGCGAGGACGAACCCGCGCAGGCCGCGGTCGGTGCCCAGCCTGCCCCAGGTCAGCACCACGATCGCGGCGAGTACCAGCCACGCCCCCACGACCGCGTAGACCACCCGGCCCCCTCACCTCGTCACCCCGCCGGCCCCGCCAGGTTATCGGTCATCGGGTGACAGACCAGGGGTCAATATAACCCGATCGGGTGGCAATTCCGACGGCTGAACCGACGGCCCCGGAATTCCGGGTAAAAGACCTGATCAGAGCCGTCCCCCGGACTTTCCGGCCGGCCGTTGTCGGCTTAGTCTCCAGCGTGCTCTCCGTCTGCGTCGCCATTGCCGTCATCGCCGTCCCGGGCTTCCTGACCGGGCTCGCGGCGGGCGTGCGCGGCTGGGCCCTGGCCGGGCTGACGCCGTTGCTGAGCTACGCCATCGGCGGGCTGACCGGACCGTGGACCGCGGCGGTGGGCCTGTCGTTCACTCCCCTGACCTACGCCGTGTCGACCGTGGTGTTCGTGGCGATCGCTTTCGGTGTCCGGAAACTGACTGTCCGCCGCTGGGCACCGGAGCCCGAACCGGGGTTGTGGGCGCGGCGCGGGCACGTCGCGGTGGGGGCGTGCCTGCTGTTCGCGGCGGCGATCGGCGTCTACGCGACGCTGCTCGGCCTGGGCCACCTCGGCGCGCTGCCGCAGGGATTCGACGCGGTGTACCACGGGAACGCCGTCCGCTACATCGCCGACACCGGCGACGGCAGCCTGTTCGGCACCGGCCACGTGAACTGGTACGGCGACGCGGCGCCGGTGTTCTACCCCAACGCGTACCACCTGCTGGCGGCCGTGACGTACCGGCTGAGCGGGGCGTCGATCCCGGAGGTGCTGGACGCGAACACCGTGCTGCTGCCGGGTTTGCTGGCCCTGTCCTTGGTGACGCTGGTGCGGGAGTTCCGCGGCCGCGCGGTGCTGGCCGGCGCGGTCGCGCTGACGGCGGTGGCGCCGGTGATGGGCGTCTACGAGTCGATGGACCGCGGCCCGCTGCTGCCGTTCGCGCTGGGGCTGACGCTGACGCCGTTGAGCGCGGTGGCGCTGCGGCGGTACCTGGAGCGGGTCGCGCCCGACACCGGGCTGGTGCTGCTGCTGGCCGCGGTCGGGCTGCTGTGCGTGCACTCGTCGACGTTGTTCGGCGGGATCCTGTTCGCCGGCCCGCTGCTGATCCAGCGCTGGCTCGGCGGCTGGCGCCGGATCGGCCGCGACCTGCTGGCGCTGCTGCCGATCGCGGCGGTGGCGCTACTGGTGGCGTGGCTGCAGCTGTTCGGGGCGCTGGGCCTGGCGAACAGCGCGGTGCCGTACTACGGCTGGCCGAGCGAGTGGCGCGCGTCGACGGCGCTGGGGGCGCTGCTCGGGTTCCAGCACCAGGAGCCGCACCCGCAGATCTGGCTGTCGGTGGCGCTGTTCCTGGGCATCGTGTTCTTCGCCAGGGCGGGAGCGCTGCGCTGGATCGGCCTGACGGCGGCGGTGACGGGCCTGGCGTACATGGCGGTGGCGTCGTCGAACGCCTCGCTGGTGATGGCGCTGTCGAGGCCGTGGTGGGACGACCCGTACCGGTTTTTCGCGATGGCGGCGGTCCCCCTGTGCGTCCTGGCGGCCCACGGCTTGGCTTCGACGCAGGCCTGGCTGTCTTCGCGGTTCTCCCGGCTCCCGGCGGTCGCCGTGGCGGTGGTGGTGCTGCTGGGGTTCGTGCTGCTGTCGAACGGCTTGTACGTCCGGTCGAACGGGTCCCGGGTAGCGGCGGGCTACCAGGCGGCGGACCCCTCGAAGCTGCGGGTGACGCCGGGCGAGGCAACGGCGATGGAGCAACTCGGGCGGCTGGCCAAGCCGGGCGAGTGGGCGATGAACGACCGCTTCGACGGGACGGCGTGGACGTACGCGCTGTCGGGAGTCCGAACGGTGGCGGGCCACTTCGACGAGACGCTCCCGCCGTCGGACGCGGTGCTGCTGGCGGACCGGTTCCGCGACTACGAGACGGACCCGGCGGTGCGGGCGGCGGTGAAGCGGCTCAACGTGCGGTGGGTGATCTTGGGGAAGCCGTCCACGGAGCCGGGCAAGCCGTACCAGCCGGGGCTGATCGGGCTGGCCGGTGAGCCGTTCCTGCAGGAGGTCTGGAGTGACTCGGACGCGGTGATTTATCGACTCCGGCCCTGAAGTTGTCCACAAGTGCACAAGCACCTGTGGACAACTTGGGTACATGTCTGTGGGCAGGTGCCCGATGGGGCGGAAATCGGGGTGGAATGCTGTGACAGCCTCGGAAAGCGCGTGAACGTCACGGTGACGAAAGTGTCCGCGAAGGGCGTCCGGGAGGGCTTGGGCGGGCTAGTTGTCCACAGGCCAAGAGCGAATCGGCAGGTCAGGCGGCTGCGGGGGTCTTGCCGCGCAACGAGCGGGCTGCCAGGGCCGCGCCGCCTGCTGTGAGGAGGTCGGCGACCGTGAACATCACCCGGGAGGCGACCGCGAACGCCGTGGCCTGGCCGACCGTCAGGCCGCTTGCCGTGAGGACCGCTACCTGGGCCACTTCGCGGACACCGACGCCGCTGGGGAGGATGAACGCGAACGTGCCCACTGTCATCGCCACCGCCATGGCGCCGACGCACAGGATGAAGCCGCTGAAGCCGGGGGTGCCGACCGAGTTCGCCAGGAGCCACAGGTGGACGCCCTGCAGGCACCACGCCACCGTCGAGGCGCCGAAGACCTTGCCCACCACTCGCCAGCTCAGCGGGTGCTGCAGCGGCGGGCGGCGCAGCACGCGCAGCACCAGCGACGTGCCCCACGTCAGGATCTTCGGATGCAGCATCGCCAGGCCGACCGGGATCAGCACGAACAGCCACAGGGCGCGCGGGCTGTTGCTGAACACCGCCGGGGCCGCCAGCAGCGACACCACCAGCGCCGACACGATGCCGACGCCGAGCTGGATCAGCGAACCGGTGAAGATCCTGGCGCGGGCCAGGCCCGCTTTGCGGCCCAGCTCCATCTGCAGCAGGTACGCCCAGACCGAGCCCGGCACGTACTTGCCGAGCGAGCCGACCAGGCAGATCTGGGCGCCGCGGGCGTAGCCGATCGGCTTGCCCAGGTCATCGACCATCACCTGCCAGCCCCAGGTGGACACCATGATCGCCGCGACCAGGGCCACCAGGCTCAGCAGTGACGACTCCCACGCGACGTCGTGCAAGGTGCGCCAGAACTCGCCCCAGTTCGACGCGAGCTGCTTGGCCGCGAAGCCGATGACCAGCAGGATCGCGACCCACCTGACGACGTCGAGGATCTTCGCCTTGGTGGACTTCGGCTGCTTTTTGGCAGCCGGCGTCTCCCACTCCGGCGACTCCAGTGTCGTCATCGACGCATCTCCTCAGGCCTGCACGGTGACCAGGCGGCTGAACTCGGCCAGCAGATCGTAACCGTCCCAGACCGCGGAGAACGTCAGGGCGGAGCCGAACGGCACGATCCGGTCGACTCCGCGACCGGCCAGTTCGTGGGCGAACGCCGTGAGCTCTTCCGTGGTAAAGCCGAACTGGCCGACCGTCTGGTCCTTGCGCAGCACGATCGGGACCAGATCGGACAGCGACGCGACGCACGCGTTCGCGAACGTGCCGGCGCCGAGCCACTCGCGCGGCATGACCGCCGAGTCGGTCAGCTCCAAAGTGGCCAGGCCGTTGCCCTCGAACGCGATTTCCTTGACCAAGCCGTCGACCGCCGCGCCGTACGCCGAGACGCGCTTCTGGACCGCCATCGCCGGCTCGGTGACGTGCTGCTTCGTCACGAGCACCTGCGCCAGCAGCGTGCGGAACTCCTGGCCCGCGACACGCGCGCCCTCGTCGTCGCCGACCCAGAACACTGCGCGCGGGGACGAGCAGGCGGCCTGGTCGAACCAGTACGAGTCGTTGTAGAAGCCCTCGGCGGCCGCGCGGCGCTCGGTTTCGGACGCTCGCTGCCAGCCCGCCACCGAGGCGACGGCGAACGACGAGCGGTCCGGGAACGTCAGGTCACGCGCGTGCGGGGCCAGCGGGTACTGCCGCAGGGCCGCGACCGAACTGTCGCCGCCCCAGATGACGCGCAGGTCGGCGGCCAGCGACAGAGCGCCGCTCACCTCGTCGCTGCGGTCGTAGGTGACCATCCGCTGGGTCGCCGTGATCGCCGCCGCGGTGTCCGGGTCCACTTCGGACAGTGCGGCGTTCAGCGCGTCCAGCACCGCCTCGGCGGCACCGGCCGAGCGCGACGACACCCGCACGACGTTGTGGTTGCCCGCCAGGGCGGACAACGCCCACGAGTAGACGAAGATCGTGTCGACGTTCGCCGGCGGCACGTGGAACACGAGCCCGCGCGGGAACCGCAAAGAACCGGCCGAAGTGTCCAAAGTGGACAGCGCCTTGGCGATCTCGCCCTTGCGCAGGAAGAAACCGAGGGACGCCAGCTCCGGGAACCGGCGCGCCGTGGCCGGGGCCAGCAGCTTGCGGGCGAACTTCGTGACGAACTCGACGACCCGCGGGTCACCGACCCGCAGCCGGCCGCCCGGCGGCTCGGCCCGCAGCTCGGAGACCAGGTCGCTCACCGGAACATCGGGAGCAGCGGGGAAACGCTGGGTCAGGGAAGTGCTCACGCCGCCGCTCCCGAGAACGTGTCCGAGCAGCCGCGGGCCTCGGCCTTCGGCAGCCGCCCGAGGACGGAGAAGTGCTTACCCGGCCAGTCGCCGTCGTCGATCCCGTTGTAGACCCCGAGATCTTCGGTGAGCAGCACGTGCCCGGGATAGGACCGCGGCAGCGTCGAGACGACCTCGATTACACCCGGCTCGCCGACCGGCTGCTCTGCCCAGGTCTCCGGGTTCCGGATCACGACGTCGGCGAAGTCCGGGCAGTACAGCGAGTTCCCGGACGGGCCTTCGAGGAACACCGTGCCGATCTGCTCGATCATCCCGTAGTAGTTGTGGATCCGGGTGAGCCCGGTGTCCTCCTTGAACCGGCGCCGGAATTCGGTGTTGTCGACCGCGCGGTCGATCAGCTTCTTCCAGCCACCGGAGTGGACGAGGATGCCGTTCGACAGGTCGAGCTTGTTCTCCCGGGCGACCTCGTACAGGTACTGCCAGACCATGAACGTGAAGCCGAAGATCAGGAACGGCTTGCCACCGTACTCGGCCAGGAACTTCTTGACGGCTTCGACGTCCGGCTTGTCGTTCTCGTCGAGCACGTAGGTGTGCTTGCGGCCGAAGTTGGCCATGCCCAGCACGCCCGCGCCGCGCGCGGAGAACGAGCGGCGGTTCTTGATGATGCCGATGGTGTCGACCATCAGCATCGGCAGCCGCTCGCCGCCGAGGACCTCCTGCAGGGTCGCGCCGAGCTGCTTGGTCTGCGCGCCCGCCGCCTCCTTGTCGAGGTAGATCCGCGACGCGCCGGCGCCGGTGGTGCCCGACGACGTCAGCGTCTTGAAGACCTCGCTGTCCGGGACCGACTTCAGGTCGTGCGTCTTGAACATCCGCACCGGCAGCCACGGCAGGTCGGCGATCGACGCAAAAGACGCGTCCGGCGCGATTCCCAGCGACGACAGGATCCGTTCGTAGCCTTCGGAACTCGCCCGGTGGTGTGCGGTCAGGGCGGCGAGCTCGGGCAGCAGCAACGCCTCCCGGTCAGCCTGCGACCGAGTGAACACACTCATGCGCCGACCTCGCTGACGCTCAGGTCGGCCTGAGCGGCCAGCGCTGTGTTGAATGATTCACTCGCAAGCTCGCTCATACCTTCGCCTCCAACGACCGGTAGTCGATCTTGCCGCTGGCCAGCAGCGGCACGGTGTCGATCGGGCGCACGTCGAACCCGCTCGTGTGCAGGTGCAGCCGCTCGGACAGCGCCTTCGACGCGTCCTTGCAGATGTCCTTGTCGACGCCCTCGGCGAACAGCACGACCTTGTCGCCGGCGGGCACCGCCGCCACGACGTCGATCCCCACCGCCGCGGTGCGGACGGCCTGCTCGAGATCGTCGAGGCTGACGCGGTTGCCGAAGACCTTGCCGATGCGCTTGAGCCGCCCGGTGATGAACAGGAACCCGTCTTGGTCGAGGTACCCGAGGTCACCGGTGGCCAGCACGCCGCCGTATTCGTCACCCTTGGCCAGGCCGGACTCGTCGTCCGCGTAACCCAGCATCACATTGGGCCCACGGTAGACGACCTCACCGACAATTTTCGGGTGCGTGGTCTCCGACCCGTCGTCACGGCGGACGGCGAACCTGCCACCCGGCAGCGCGGGCCCGGCGGAACCGAGCTTTTCGGCCAGCCGTTCGGCGGGCACCGTCGTCATCCGCGGCGCCGCCTCGGTCTGCCCGTACATCACGTACATCCGGCCGCCGACGGCGATCATCTTGTCGTTGAACTCGGCGATCAGCTCGTCGCGCAGCTTCCCGCCGGCCTGCGTCAGCGTGCGCAGCGTCGGGTACTTCGCGGGGTCGAACTTGAGCCGCCGCAGCATTTCGTAGTGGTACGGGACGCCCGAAAGGGACGTCACGCCGTACGTGGTCACCGCGTCCCAGAAGCCGCGGCCGAGCACACCCGACGGCTCGATCACGACGGTCGCGTCGCGCACCAGGTGCGAGTTCAGCACCGACAGGCCGTAGCTGTAGTGCAGTGGCAGGCAGGTGGGCGCGACCTCGTCGGAGTCGATGTGCAGCACCTGCGCGATGGCGTCGGCGTTCGACAGGATCGCCTGACGTGAGAGCCGCACGAGCTTCGGGTTGCCGGTGGATCCGCTGGTCGGGAGCAGTACGGCGAGGTCGGGGTGCGGCGGGACACCCTCCGCGGAGTCGCGGATCCAGTCGTCGCCGCGGGTCGTGTAGCCCGCGGGCGCCTCGCCGGACGCCGACAGCACGGCGGCCGGCCGGAAGCGCGAAACCAGCCCGGCGAGCACGTCGACGTCGAGCGCCGGGTCGATCAGCGCGATCGCCCGGCCGGACTCGAACGCGCCCAGGTAGGTCAGCACGCTCGGCAGGTCGACCGACATCCGCGCGAACACCACGCCGACCGGCAGCGAAGCCAGCTCTTCCATCCGGCGGCCGACCTCGGCCGACAGTTCCGCGCCCGCCAGCGTGCGGCCCCCGGCCACATCGACCAGCCGGGCTCCCGCACCCAACAGCGTCACAACACCAAGCCTCCGTCGACGCCCAGCACCTGACCGGTGATGAAGGACGCTTCATCACTCACCAGGAACCGGATCGCGTTCGCCACGTCCTCCGCCCGGCCGAGCCGCCCGAGCGGCGTCCTGCCGGTGTTCTCCGCCTTCGCATCCTCGCTCAGGCCCGCGGTCAGGTCGGTTTCGATCACGCCGGGCGCGACCGCGTTGACCCGGATCCCGGACCGGCCGAGCTCCTTCGCCGCCGAGCGCGCGATGTTCGCCACGGCCGCCTTCGACGCCGCGTACACCGTCTGACCAGCACTTCCGTACTTGCCGACGATCGAGGCGAGCACCACGATCGAGCCGGTTTTCTTCCGCATCATCGCCCGGGCCGCGGCCTGCACGGTGTGCAGCGTGCCGGCGACGTTCGTGCTCAGGGTCGTGTCGACGAGTTCCTCGCGGATCATCCCGAGGAGCGCGTCCTCCATGATCCCGGCGTTCGCCACGACGATGTCGAGCCGGCCGTGCTCCTTCGCGACGCCCCTGACCAGCGAGGACACCGCCTTCGCGTCGGTGACGTCGAGGGCGAGCCCGGCCGCGGCACCCGCCGCTGAAGCGGCTTCCTTGGCGCGGGCCTCGTCGCGGCCGGTGAGCACCACCGTCGCGCCCGCCTCGGCGAGCGCGCGGACGGTGGCCAGGCCGATCCCCCGCGTCCCACCCGTGACGAGCGCGACGCGACCGGACAGGGACTGGTCAGTCATTCTTCGACTGGAGCTCGGTGACCATGTCCACGGCGACCTTGAAGCTCGACATGTCGATGACCTGGTCGGTGTCGAACTCGACGTCGAACTCGTCCTCGATGGCCGCGACCAGCGCCATGTGGCCGACGGAGTCCCACGCCTCGAGGTCGCGGTACTTCAGGTTCTCGACGTCCACGTCCGTGTCGAGGTCCAGCGCCTCGACGAAGACCTCGCGCAGCTTGGGGGCAACCGACATAGCCATGACTCCTAGTGCTCTTCGCGCGGGCGGGCGTCCCACGCCTTTACCAAGGTAGAGAGGTCGCCAGGCAGGGTGTCGTCCGGGAGACCTTCCTTACCCTTCAGCCACGGCCCGAGCGCTTCGATGGTCGCCTCGTCGAGGCCGCGGCGCGACAGGCCCACCACGTTGACGCCGGTGACCCGGGCCGGGTTGCCGACGGCGATGGTGAACGCGCCGATCTCGCGGCGGACCGCCGAGCCCATCCCGACCATCGCACCGGGGCCGATCACGACCTTCTGGTGCAGCACGGCGCCCATCCCGAGGTTCGCGCCGTCCCAGATGTGGCAGTGGCCGCCGGTGACGACGTTGGACGCGATGGTGACGGCGTCGCCGACCAGGCAGTCGTGCGCGATGTGGGAGCCGCGCAGGTAGTAGCCGTCGCTGCCCAGCGTCGTCGTGCGCCAGGTGCCCTGGTGGACGCTCACGTACTCGCGGATCTTGTTGCGGCTGCCGATGACGACGCCGTGGCCGTCGTGATCCGGGTCACCGGTCGGCGCCTCGTCCCAGGCCGCCGGGTGGGGGCGGCCGCGGTCCTCACCGGGCGTGCCGATCGTCACGTGCGGGCCGATCCAGTTGCCGTCCCCGATCCGCGCCGGACCGGCGATCACCGTGAACGGGCCGATCACGTTGTCCTCGCCGAGTTCGACGCCTTCGCCGAGGACGGCGGTCGGGTGGATGCGGTTGGCCACGGGTCGGGTGTCCGTTCGTCGGCGGCTGGGTACTGGGCGTGCTACCGCGCCCGGTAACGTGAGGCCCGCGTTCATGCAGGGCGGCCGGGCGCAGAACCGGCGGCTCACTGTACCGGACGCGTCGAAATCGCCTGCCGAGAGAGACTGCCCATGATCCCCATCACCGTGGTCGACGTCCGCGACGCGGAGGACCTCGTCGTCGAGGTCCTGCGTTCCGGCGCCATCGCACAGGGACCGATGGTCAAGCGCTTCGAAGACGCCTTCGCGGCGGTCTCCGGGACGAAGCACGCGATCGCGGTCAACAACGGGACGACGGCACTGGTCGCCGCGCTCCAGGTCCTCGACCTGAAGCCGGGCGACGAGGTCGTCACGTCGCCGTTCACCTTCGTCGCGACGCTGAACGCGATCCTCGAAGCCGGCGCGACCGTCCGCTTCGCCGACATCCGGCGCGACGACTTCGCGATCGACCCCGACGCCGTCGCCAAGGCCGTGACGGCTCGCACCAAGGTCCTCATGCCGGTGCACCTCTACGGCCAGACCGCGGACATGGGCAAGCTCGCCCCGCTCGCGGCCGAGCACGGCCTGAAGGTGATCGAGGACTCGGCGCAGGCCGTCGGCGCGTCGTTCGAGGGCAAGCAGGCCGGCTCGTTCGGCATCGGCTGCTTCTCGCTGTACGCGACGAAGAACATCACCACCGCCGAGGGCGGCGTCATCACGACGGACGACGACGCGCTGGCCGACAAGCTGCGCGTGCTGCGCAACCAGGGCATGCGCGCCCGCTACCAGTACGAGGTCGCCGGCCACAACTACCGGATGACCGACCTGCACGCCGCCGTCGGCATCCCGCAGCTGGAGAAGCTCGACCAGCTGACCGCCGCCCGCCAGGCGAACGCGAAGCGGCTCTCGGAGGGCCTCGCGGGCACCCCGGGCCTGGACGTCCCGCAGGTGCTGCCGGGCCGCGAGCACGTGTGGCACCAGTACACCGTGCTGGTCGGGCCGCACGCGTTCCTCTCGCGCGACGAGCTGGCCGCGGCGCTGACCGAACGCGGCATCGGCAACGGGATCTACTACCCGAAGATCGTCTTCGACTACGACTGCTACCGCGGCCACGACCTGATCCCGGGCGCGCGCGTCGAGGACTTCCCGGTCGCGAAAGCCGTTTCGGAGCAGGCGCTTTCACTGCCGGTGCACCCGCACCTGACCGAGTCCCAGCTGGACACCATCATCGAAACCGTTCGCGAGGTACTGGGCGCATGACGCATCGGATCGCTCTTGTCGGGACCGGGAACATGGGTTCCCTGCACGCCCGCGTGCTCGCCGCCAACGAACGCGTCGACCTGGTCCGCGTGATCGATCCGCGCGAGGAGGCCGGCAAGGCCGTCGCCGAGCGCTACGAGACGAAGTGGACGCCGGAGATCGGCTCACTGTCCGATGTGGACGCCGTCGTGCTGGCCTCGGCCACCGAGGTGCACTACGACCTGGCGCAGGAGATCCTCGGCCAGGGCACGCCGATGCTGGTCGAGAAGCCGGTGTGCAACAGCTTCGAGAAGTCGCAGGAAATCGTGGCGCTGTCGAAGAAGCAGGGCGTCGCGCTGATGTGCGGGCTGCTCGAGCGCTACAACCCCGCGGTGATGACCGCGCGGGCGCTGGTGCAGGAGCCGATCCACCTGATGGCCCGCCGCCACGGCCCGTACGCGCCGCGCATCAAGACCGGCGTCGCGTGGGACCTGCTGGTGCACGACGTCGACCTGGCGATCCAGTTCTTCGGCGGCGCGACGCCGGCGCGCGTGACGTCCGGCGCGGGCTACTTCCACCCGTCGTCGGTGGCGGGCGCGGAGGACACCATCGAGACGGTGCTGTCGTTCCCGACCGGCCTGGCCACGGTGTCGGCGTCCCGCTTGGGGCAGAAGAAGGTCCGCTCGCTGGTGGTGTCCGAACTGGACCGGCTGATCGAGATCGACCTGCTGCGCCGCGACGTCACCATCTACCGGCACATCTCGCACGACTCGGTCACCCCGGACGGCCTCGGCTACCGGCAGCAGACGGTCATCGAGATCCCGGAGCTGATCACCGCGCGCGAGCCGCTGGCGACGCAGCTGGACCGGTTCTGCGACCTGCTGGAAGGCAAGATCGACGCCGACACCGAGCGCGACCTGATCCTGCCGTCGCACCACGTCGTCGAGCAGGTCCTCACGCAGGCCGCAGCCTGACGCTCCCCGCCGCCGTGTTGGCCACTCCGGTCAGCACGGCGCACTGGGCCAAGTCGTCCAGGCCGGCTTCCCGGCGCCGGTGCTCAGTGCTTGACCGGAGTGACCAACACGGCGAGGTGGGCTACTTGGTGAGCCGGCTTCCCTTGCTGTCGTAGGCGATCAGCGGCGTCAGCGAAGCCGAATCCGGGACCGCGACCGGGTCGAACCAGAAGATGACCACGTTCGGGTCCTTGCTCCACTTCGCCAGGTTCGCCTGGACCGTCTTGCCGCGGACCGTCGTGGTGATGCTCGCGGCCTGGCCGGCGAAGTAGCCGAACACCGGGATGGTCTGGTCGTTCAGCACCTCGCCGCCGTCGGTGGCGTGGAAGCCGAACGAGCGGTCGGAGCCGCGGAACTCGTTGGTGGCCAGCACGGGTTCCAGGTTCTCGCCGCTGCGGAAGCCGGCGACCAGTCCGAAGTGGATGTCCGGGAAGAGCTGCGGGTCGTCGACCGCCTTCGCGAAGATCACGATCTCCCCGGCCGCGGTGCGGATACCGGTGCCCACGACTTCGCCCAGGGGCTCGGGCGGAGGCGTGTCGGCGGTCGTCGGCGGCGGGACCGACGATGCCGCCGTGGGCGCCGGCGGTCGCGCGACCGGCGCCGGTGACGGCTGCCGGAGCTGGAGGGCGAACACGACCACCAGCACGACGACGGCCGCGGCGGCGAGCCCGCCGGTGGTCGTCAGCACGCGGCGGCGACGTCGGAGACGGGTGCCCTCGGCCATGATCCTGCTCAGGTCCGGCTCGGCGAAGGGCTCGGCCGGCGGTTGCCGGAGGGCGGCGCGGAAGTCGTCGAGGTCGTTCATCGCCCGCTCCCCCCGATCAGCGTGTCTTCGGTGCCCGCTTTGATCCGCAGCTTGGCCAGGGCCCGCGAATTCGTGCTCTTCACGGTACCCAGCGAAACGCCCAGTTCGCGCGCCACGTCGGCTTCGGGCAGGTCGAAGAAGTGCCGCAGCACGACGACGGCGCGTTCGCGGGCGGTCAGCGTCTTCAGCACCGACGTGAGCCATTCCCGCTGCGTGACGGCCTGGTCGACGTCGGCGCGGTCCGGCCGCTCGGGCATTTCCTCGGTCGCGTACTCGCGGATCGGGCGGCGCCAGCCGTCGATGACGTGGTTCATCAGGACGGTCCGGGCGTATCCGTAGGCGTCTTTGTGGCGGACCCGCGACCACGCCGCGTACGTGCGGGTGAAGGCGGTCTGGGCGGCGTCTTCGGCCTGGTGCCGGTCGCCCGTGAGCAGGAACGCGGCGTGTGTGAGACGGGTCGAGGAAGCGCGCACGAAGTCCGCGAACTCGTCGTCGCCGCGCGCCATGCGTCACCCCTTTCGCCCCCAGCGACGGCCGGGCCCCGGAAAGGTTGCGCGGGCGCGTCTCAACCTTTTCGAGCGTACGCCCGTAGTCCCCGTGGACGATCTTGCCGACCGGGAGGGAACCCGTGAAGAAACGCCTCGTCATCGCCGGTACTGTGGTCGCCGCTTGCGGCACGCTGGCGGCCTCCGGCCTCCTGACCAGCGCGAACGCCGAGACGAAGCCGGCCCCGGTGGCAAACGGGGCGCCGGCCGCGCCGGTTTCGCCGCCGCCGACCCGGGACGCCGCGCCCGAGCACGAGGTGCTGGGCGACGTAATCGGCACCGGTCTCCGGGACAGTTCCGGCGAGCTGGTCTTCTACGGCGTCAAGCTGCGGGAGCCGCGGCTGCCGGACACGACGTTCGGCATCATGGGCGGCATCCGCGACGCGGCGGGCGGGCTGACGGACTTGATCGTCGCCAACGAGTTCGCGGGCCGCGACAAGGCCCCGGGCTTCCATTCGGTGACCGGGGGCGCGAACCTGGACGGCCACGACGTGCCGAGCTTCGGCTACTACGCGGGCCCGGCCGCGAAGATCACCTCCACCGGCGGCGTGGTCGCGCACCAGGCGACGTGGAGCGAGGACCCGAACGTGGTGGTGTTCTGGTTCGACTCCGCGGCCGATCCGGGCCGCCTGCGCGCGTACGACGCGGCGGGCAACAAGCTCCCGACGGGCAACACGGGTGTCGGCCACGGCTGAAACGTTGCGTAACCGATATCCTGCGCTCGGTGACCGGGCGCTAGATTGACGTCGGTGCGCCTCTTGGGGGGAATCTTCGCCGCCGCATGCCTGCTGACCTGCGTCACAGCGTGTACGAGCGGCTCCACGACGGCGGCGCCGGCGACCACGCCGGCGCTGCCGTCATCCACTTCGACGAGCAAGCCGAAGCCGACGGCGCCGACCTTCACCCCGGCCACCTCACCGGCGAAGCTGAGCGCGGCGTGCCCGTTCCTGAGCTCCGACGAACTCATCCAGGCGATCGGCCACTCCGTCAGCGGCGGCGCGAAGGAAACCGAGCCGCTCCGGACGAAGGTCGGCACCGCGCTCGTGTGCGAATACGGCGGCGGCCAGACCGCCTCCTTGTTCGTCGGCCCGGACACCTCGGTGGCCCGGTTCGTCGCGGGAGTGAAGTCGGAGTGCAGGAACGCGGTCATGGTGCCGGGCGCGGGTGAGGCCGCGCTGCACTGCGAGTCGACGGGTCAGGACGGCGGCACCGAGCTGGCGGTCGCGAAGCACAGCCACGGTGAGCTGCGGACCGCCGAGCTGAACCTCTACGTCTCGGTCGGCGAGGACACCTACGCCACCCTCGGAAAGCTCCTGGCGGACCGGCTCTAGGGGCGCTGGGCTCGCCGGGTGGTGAGTGCGTTCAGGTCGATGGTCAACGGATGGCCGCCGAAGTCGAGTTCGGCGATGCCGGACTGTTCACCGAAGTTCTCGTAGTCTTCGTCGACCAGCCGGTAGGTGATCATGCTGATCGGCGGGTCGAGGTCGACGATCCAGTAGTGCGCGATCCCGGCTTCCGCGTACTCGGAGAACTTCGTGACCTGGTCGGTCCGCCTGGTGCCCTCGGACAGCACCTCGATCACCAGCTGCACGTCAGCGGCATCGAGCCGAGCCGGGTTCGTCGCCACCAGCGCCGCCGGGGCCACCAGCACATCGGGCACCCGGACGGTCAGCGGTGCTTCGGCGATGACTGCTTCGACTTCGCTCAGCGCACAGTACTCATCCGGGAGCTGCTCGTTGATCAAGTAGCCCAGCCGGGTAAGGGCGAGCTGGTGGAATGGCATCGGACGCGGCGCCACGACAAGAACCCCTTCGACCGCTTCGACCTGGTACTCCGGGGTTTCCGGCAGATCGATCCAGTCTTCAAGGGACAAGAGGTGGTGAGGCCACTCCATGACACTCATCGCCTTCTCCTCGCCGCAGTTACTGGACGTCATCTTCGCACGTCAGACTGCCGGAAAGCTACTGCTCCGAGTAGTCGCCCGATGGTGCTCCCCAGCCCGAAGTGTTCTGCCCTTGTGACTCCGCGATCTCGCGGCGGCGGGCGTTGTCCGCGCGGACCCGGTCCACTTCGGACTGGATGTAGTCCTCGTCGTAGCGCTGGAAGACCCGGGCCGGGTTGCCCGCGACCAGCGTCCGCGGCGGGACGTCCTTGGCCACCACCGAGTTCGGCTGGACCGTGGCGAAGTCGCCGATCGTCACGCCCGCCATGATGACCACCAGGCCGCCGATGAAACAGCCCTTGCCGATCTTCACCGGCTTGCGCTCGATCAGGTCGCTGCCCGAATGGTTCTGCAGCGTCATGTTCGCGAGCCAGCTGGAGTGCGTGAAGATCAGTGTGTTCAGCCCGATGCTGGTGTGCTCGCCGATCTCCAGGCCGCCGCTCGCGTCGAGCGCCGCGCCTTCGCCGACCCAGCAGTGGTCGCCCATCTTCAGGTTCTCGGGGCTGATGATCTTGACGCGCTCGCGCACGCGGCACGTCTCGGGCAGGCCGTAGTACTTCGCCCGCTCGGCGTCGTTCATGTACTGCGAGACGAGCTCGGTCAGGATCTGCGGACGCAGCCGGTGGCTGCGCTCGTCATCGAAGAACATCGGCGTCCGACACCAGTTTCTCGAAGGTCCGCAGGTGCTCCTCGGCCACGACGTCGAGGCCGAAGTTCGCCCGCACCATTTCGCTCTCGCGCTGCGCGATCAGCGCGCGCTTCTCCGGGTCGTCGAGCAGCTCGATGACCGTCGAGGCCACGGCTTCCGCGTCGTCCGGGCGGACCAGCAGCACGTTCTCGCCGTTGCGCAGCTCGATGCCCGGGTAGTTGTCCTCGGTGACCGACGCGATCGTCGCCGTGCCGGACAGCATCGCCTCCAGCGACGCCGTGCCGCAGCCGCCGTTCAGGTCGTGCGTCACGATGTCGGCCGCCGCGAAGTACGCCGGGACGTCCTCCTTCGGCACCGCACCGGTGACGACCAGCGCCTCGGAGACGCCCAGTTCGGCGGCCCGCCTCAGGAACGCGTCGTGGTAGACGCGGCCGACGACGACGACCCGCACGCCCGGGTGTTTGTCCAAAATGGACGGCAAGGCTTCGATGAGCGGCAAGCGGTTGCGCAGCGGGATGACGTGTCCGAGCGAGACGATCAGCGGCGCGTCGCCGATTTCGTGCTCCGCGCGGACGTCCTTCGTGACCGGCTTCGCGAAGTGGCCGGTGTCGACGGCGATCGGGTAGTACTCCGAGTTCGCGTCGCTGGTGCCGTAGCGCTCGACGCAGTAGTCGACGCCGAGCTTGTCGAGGATGACGTACCGCGGCCGGATGTAGCGGAGGATCGGCCGTACGAGCACCGCGTCGAGCAGGCGAAACACGCCGCCGTACAGCTTGTTGTCGCTGATCAGCAGGGTGTGGATGGTCAGCAGCACCGGGATGTTCCGCCGCCGCGCGTAGATCCCGGCCAGCCACGACAGGTCGAAGAACTGGCCGTGCAGGTGGATCGCGTCCGGCTTGAACTCATTCAGCAGCTTCCACAGCCGCCGCCAGTTGCCCGGCCGCGGCGACGCGAAGCTCATGTCGAAGTCGATCGACAGCCCGACCTGCGGCATCTTCACCGCGGGGAGACGCACGACGCGGTAACCGTCACGCTCCTCCTCGGCCGGCGCGTCGGCGTAGGCGGCCGTGATCGCCAGGACCTCGTGGCCCTCCTCGACGAACTGAGCTGCCAGTGACGCCGACATGTGCGCGCTCCCGCCCACCCGGGGCGGGAAGAAGTTGTTGACCACCGCGATGCGCATCGCACGTCCTTGGGCAGGGCCCGCGGCGGCACTCACTCGGAGTCCTTGACCAGCTGTCGCATGCCTTCTTCGACAGTGATCCGCGGCTCCCAGCCGAGCACCTCGCGGGCGCGGGTGATGTCGGCGGCGCGCCGCGAGACCAGCACGTCACGCTCGTTGAACAGCGGCTCGACGTCGACGCCGACAGCCTCGATCAGGATCTTGGCCAGCGCGGCGATCGACGTGTCGATGCCGGTGCCGATGTTGATCGGCAGGTTCGCCCGCTCCGACTCGAGCGCCGCGACGACGGCCCGCGCCAGGTCGGTGACGTGCACGAAGTCCATCGACTGGTCACCGCGGCCGTCGATGATCGGCGGCTGGCCGGCGCGCAGGCGCTGGATGAAGTGGTTGATCACCGAGGTGTAGTACGCCTCGATCTTCTGGCCGGGCCCGTACACGTTGAAGAACCGCAGCGCGTTCCAGGACAGGCCCTTCTGGCGCTCGTAGAAGCCGAGCATGTCCTCGCCGGCGCGCTTCGAGATGCAGTACGGCGTGAGCGGCTTGAGCTCGTCGTCCTCGTGCATCGGCAGCCGCTTCGGCTCGCCGTAGACCGACGCGGTCGACGCGAACACCAGCCGCTCGACGCCTTCGTCGGCGGCCGCGGCGAACACGTTGTGGTTACCGGTCATGTTGATGTCGAACGACTCGTGCGGGTCGGCGATCGACTTGTTGATCGAGACCGTGGCGAAGTGGATGACGTGGGTGCAGCCGCGCATCGCCTCGCGCACCGCGCCGCCGTAGCGGACGTCCTTCTCGACCAGCTCGACCTTGCCGGTGGCGACGAACTCGTTGACGCGGGCGCGGTCGCCGCGGGTCATGTTGTCGAAGATGCGGACGGTGTAGCCGCCCTCGATCAGCAAGGGGATTACGTGTGCGGCGATGAACCCACCGGCCCCCGTGAACAGGACCTTCTTCTCGGACACCAAATTCTCCTCGGTCGGTGGCTTCAGGACAGGGACTGCACGGCGGCGCGCACGACCTCGCCGACGCGCGCCACTTCGGCGTCCGTCAGGTTGGCGTGCATGGGGATGGCGAGCTGACGCGCGAACGCGTCGGCCGACACGGGCAGCGGGGTCTGGGGGCCGTAGATCGGCTGGAGGTGGGAGGCGTAGGTGCCGAAGTTGCACTGGACGCCCTGCTCGCGGATGCGCAGGGCCAGCTGGTCGCGGCTGATCTCCGGAGCGACCGTGAGCAGGTAGGCCTGCCACGGGTGCTCGCGGTCGGGCAGCTCGACGGGGACGGTCAGCGCGCCGACGTCGTCGAAAGCCTCGTGGTAGCGCTTCGCGACCGAGCGGCGGGCGGCGAGGAGGTCGGGCAGGCGGTCGAGCTGGACGTTCATGATCGCGGCCTGGACGTCCGACATGCGGAAGTTGTACCCGAGCTCGTGGAACTCCGGGATCGGCAGTGAGGTGGCGCCTTCGCGGCTGATCGCCGGTTCGATGCCGTACGTGTGGAGCTTGCGGGCGTGCGCGATCAGGTCTTCGCGGTCCGAGACCAGCGCGCCGCCTTCGCCCGCGGTGATGCCCTTGCGGCCGTGGAAGGAGAACGCGGCCAGGTCGGCGAGGCTGCCGGCCGGGCGCGTCTTGTACGTCGCGCCGGCGGCGCACGCGGCGTCTTCGAACAGCCAGAGGCCGTGCTTGTCGGCGATCGCGCGGTACTCGTCGAAGTCGCCCGGCTGGCCCGCGACGTCGACGACGAGGATGCCGGCCGTGCGCGGGGTGATCAGGGTTTCGATGTGCGCCGGGTCGGCGCTGAAGACGTCCGGGCGGATGTCGGCGAAGACCGGCTTCGCGCCGGCCTGGACGACGGCGTGGCCGGTCGCCGGGAAGGTGTAGTCGCCGACGATCACCTCGTCGCCCGGCTGGACGCCGAGCACCTTGAGACCGAGGAACAGCGCCGAGCCGCAGTTCGCGGTGGTCAGCGCGTGCGCGGTGCCGGTGACCTGCGCGAACCGTTCCTCGAAACGGCGGCACGCGGGACCGGCCCCGGCCAGCCAGCCGGAGCGGAAGACTTCGGCGACGGCGGCGAGCTCTTCCTCGCCGACGGTCGGCTGACCTAGGGCAATGCTGTCGGGCGACATACCTCTCCCATTGCGTGGGGACCCGGCGAAGTGTATATACGTACGCTCAGCTGATTCACAGGCCCACACCGAACCCCTCTTTCGAGTGACGCCCACCATGAGCCTGACCACGCCCTACGCTGGGCGCATGCGATTCGGGGTCCTGGGGGCCGTCACCGCGTGGCACCCGGACGGCGCACCAGCGGTGGTGGGCGGCCCGCGCTCGCGCACGCTGCTGGCGCTGCTCGCCCTCGACGCCGGCCGGTTCGTCCCGGCCGAGCGGCTGATCGACGGGATGTACGGCGAGCACCCGCCGGACGGCGCGGCGAACGCCCTCCAATCCCAGGTGTCGCGGCTGCGGACGGCGTTGAAGGACCTGGCGCCGGTCGAGTTCACCGCAGCGGGCTATCGCCTGGTCGTCGATCCGGACGAAGTGGACGTACACCGCTTCGAACGTCTCGCGCGCGAAGGCCGCGGTCTGCTGAAGGCCGGCTCGCCCGCCGCGGACGTGCTGGGCGAGGCCTTGGCGCTGTGGCGCGGGCCGGCGTTCAGCGACCTGGCCGACGCGCCGTTCGCCGCCGCCCAGGCCGCCCGGCTCCACGAGCTGCGGGCCGACGCGGCCGACGACCACGTCGAGGCCCGGCTGGCCCTGGGCCAGGCCGAAGACGTCCTCGCCGGCCTGCGCGAGACGATCGCCGCCCGGCCGCTGCGGGAGCGGCCGCGCACGCAGCTCGTCCGCGCGCTGCACGCCGCGGGCCGATCCGCCGACGCGCTGGCCGCGTTCGAGGACGCCCGCCGCACCCTGGCCGACGAGCTGGGCGCCGACCCCGGCGCGGAACTCGCCGAAGCGCACCTCGCCGTGCTTCGCGGCGAAACCGAGAAGCCCGCGATCTCGGCGCTGCCCGCGCAGCTGACCAGCTTCGTCGGACGCGACGACGAGCTGCGGCAGGTCTCGGAGCTGCTGGCGCGCGCCCGGCTCGTGACGCTCACCGGGCCCGGCGGCACCGGCAAGACGCGGCTGGCCGTCGAGGTCGCGGCGGCCGAGGCGGGCCCGGTCGCCTTCGTCGAACTGGCACCGCACGGCCCCGCGGACGTCGTCGGCGCGGCGCTGACCGCGCTGGGCCTGCGGGACACGCCCCTGCGCCAGCGTGAGGCGCAGGACCCCGCCGACCGGCTGATCGCGGCGCTGCGCGACCGCACGACGCTGCTGGTGCTCGACAACTGCGAGCACGTCATCGACGTCGCGGCCCGGCTGGCCGGGCGGCTGCTCGGCGCGTGCCCCGGGCTGCGGGTGCTGGCCACCAGCCGTGAGCCCCTCGGCATCACCGGTGAGCAGCTGGCGCCGGTGCCGCGTCTGGCCGTGCCGCCGCCCGGGACGTCCGCCGCGCGGGCCGGCGAGTTCGCGGCGATCCGGCTGTTCGCCGACCGCGCGGCCGCGAGCGATCCCGCGTTCGCCGTCGACGAGTCGACGATCGGCGACGTCCAGCACATCTGTGCGGCCCTCGACGGCCTGCCGCTGGCCTTGGAGCTGGCCGCGGCCCGCGTCCGCATCCTGCCGGCCGGTGAGATCGCGGCCCGGCTCGACGACCGGTTCCGGCTGCTCGCGCGCGGCAGCCGCACCGCCGAAGCGCGGCACCGGTCGCTGCGCGGCGTGGTCGAGTGGAGCTGGGACCTGCTCGACGACGAGGAGCGTGAACTCGCGCGGCGGCTGACGGTGTTCCCCGGCGGCGCGACGAGCGCCGCGGCCGCCGAGGTGTGCGGCGCGGACGTCGACCTGCTGCCGGAGCTGGCCGACAAGTCGCTGGTCGAGGCGGTCGGCGGGCGGTTCCGGATGCTGGAGACGATCCGCGCGTTCTGCGCCGAGAAGCTCGCCGAAGCGGGCGAGACGGACGCCTTGCACCGCGCGCACGCCGAGTACTTCCTGCGGTTCGCCGAAGAGGCCGACCCGATGCTGCGCACGGCGGCGCAGCTGGAGTGGCTGGCCCGGATCGACGCCGACTACGACAACATCCTCGCGGCCCTGCGCTGGGCGGCCGACGCGGACATCGTGCTCGCGTTGCGGCTGGTCACGCCCCTGGCGATGTACTGGTGGATGCGCGGCCGGCGGTTCGAGGGCGCGGGGGTGTCGCTGGAGGTCGTCAAGCGCTGCGGGCCGGAAGTGCGGGCGGAGTACCTCGAAGAGTTCCTGCTCTGCATGCTCACCGCGCTGGCCGGCATGCCGAACGAAGAGGCCCTCGCGCCGTACGTGCCCCTGGCCCAGCGGTACGCCCGGGATTCGATGTGGATGCCGCGGCACCCCATGCTGATCATGGTGCTGGCGGTGGTGGTCGGGCCGCCCGCCGACGACGCGGAGCTGTACGGGCGCGGCGAGGCGATGCTGGCGCAGGGCGACGCGTGGAGCTGGGCGCTGGTGCCGACGGGGCTCGGCCTGCGGTCGATGATGACCGGCGACCTCGGCCAAGCCGAGGAGGGCCTGCGCGAAGGCGCCGCGCAATACCGTGCGCTGGGCGAGCGGTGGGGCCTGTCGATGGCGCTGGACCACCTGTCCCAGCTGCTGAGCTGGCGGGGCGAGCACGCCGAGGCGCTGGTGAAGATGGACGAGTCGCTGGCCCTGATGCACGAACTGGGCGCGACGGACGACGTCGCGGACCTGATCACGCGCCGCGCCTGGACCCGGGTGCTGCAGGGTGACCACGACGGCGCGCGGGCGGATTACGAGCTGGCCGCGTCGACCGCCCGCCGCTCGGGCATGCCGGAATCCCGGGCGGCGGCCTACGTCGGCCTGGCGGACCTGTCCCGGCTGGCCGGTGACCTGGCCACGGCGCGCGCCTTCTGCGAACGCGCGCTGGCGGAGTGCGAAGGCGGGTCGTTCGCGGCCGAGACGGCCCACGCGCGCGCGTTGATCTCGCTGGGCTGGCTGGCCCTGGCGGAAGGCCGGGTTTCCGACGCGGCCGGTTCGCACCGGCAGGCGCTGCTGGTGGGCCGGCACTGGCACGCGGGCGACGTCGTGGCGTTCGCGCTGGAGGGCCTGGCCGGCGCGGCGGCCCACCCGGAGCAGGCGGCGGTGCTGCTGGGTGCGGCCGCGGCGGTGCGGGGGACGGCGATCAGCGGCGACCCGGACGCGTCGTCGATCCGGGCGCGGGTGCGGGAGTCGCTGGGGGCAGCGGGTTTCGAACGGGCCTACGGCGTCGGGCTGGGGATGAGCGCGCAGAAGGCGCTGACTACGGCCGGGCTCGCGGACTGACCAGCGGGACCGCGTACCGGTCCCCCGACTTCACCATCGCCAGCAACGGTTTTGTCGCCACGCCCAGCACGCGCGCGGCCCACCGGCGGCCGTTGCGCCGGGCGATGTCCGGGCCGAACCGGTCCATCAACGCCACCAGCCCCGGCAGCGTGCGCACGAACAGCGTCACCTCTTCGATCAAGCCCGCGGAGTTCAGCCGCAGCAGCGCGGCCTCTTCGATCGGCTCGCCGCCGATGCGGGCCGTGTAAACCACCACCCGGGTCCGCTCATCACCCACGTCCGTGTGGAACCGGAGTTCCGTCAGGTGCGAGTACGCCACCTCGATCAGCGCGCGCAGTTCCGCGTGCCCGGTGAAGCGCACCCGCGAAGTCAGCGGCGAGTGCAGCACGGCGTCCGGGGCGAACGCCGTCATCGCCAGGTCCACGTCGCCGGTTTCCGCCGCGATCCGGTACGTCTCGGTGCTCATCGCTCCCCCTTGGTCAGCGTGGCCAGGCCGCGCCACAGCAGGTCGACCGTCAGCGCCACGACCTCGTCGCGCGGGACTTCCCGGTGGCGCCACCACCACGTCGCCACCGCGTTCAGCGCGCTCTTGCTCGCGTCCGCCAGGACCTCGTCGGCCAGCTCACGCGGGATGCGGGCGGTCAGGTCGAGGCTCGGGATGCCGCGGAACAACGCCGTCAGGTTGGCCGTCGCCCGGTCCTGGCCCGCCCGGTGCGTCGCCGCGACGGCCGGGTCCGACGGCGGCTCCGCGAAGATCATCCGCCAGCCGCGTTCGTGGGTTTCGATCCACGCGAAGATCGCCGACACGCGGCTGCGCAGCAACACTTCCGGGTCATCCGAGAGCGGCAGCTCGGCCCAGCCCGCCAGCAGATCGTCCACTTCGGACTCCAGCAGGGCCGCGTACAACTGCGCCTTGGCCGGGAAGTGGTCGTAGAGCACCGGCGTGCTGATTCCGGCCGCTGCCGCGACTTCGCGCATGCCGGCCGCGTCGTAGCCCGCCGAGGCGAACACCTCGGCGGCCGCGGCGACGATCAGCTCGCGCCGCGCTTCCCGGGTCAACCGCTTACCTGACATTGGTCAGGTACGTTACCTGACGAACGTTAGGTAACGCCAGGGGGCGGCGCGCACCAGGGACTCGCGTAGCCTGGTCGATCGTGCGCAACGTGGTGGTCGTCGGGGGCGGGATCGTCGGTCTGGCTGTGGCCTGGGAGCTGACCAGGCGCGGGCTGGACGTCACCGTGCTGGAGAAGGAGCCGCGGTGGGCGGCGCACCAGACCGGGCACAACTCGAACGTCGTCCACGCCGGGCTCTACTACAAGCCGGGTTCCTTCAAGGCGCGGATGTCCGTCGCCGGCAACCGGTCCATCGTGGACTTCGCGCGGCAGTACGGCGTACCGGTCGAGGTGTGCGGGAAGCTCGTCGTCGCCACCGACGAGAAGGAGATCCCGGCGCTCGACACGCTCGCCGAGCGGGCCGAGGCCAACGGCGTCCCGGCGAAGAAGATCTCCCCCGCCGAAGCGCGGGAGTACGAGCCCGAGGTCGCCTGCGTCGCCGCGCTGCGCGTCGAGTCGACCGGGATCATCGACTTCCCCGCCGTCTGCGAGGCCCTCGTGCGGCTGCTCGACGAAGCCGGCGTCGACCTGCGACTGAACAGCCCGGCGGTGGCCATCCGGGCCGGCGCGAACGGCGGGGTCGAGGTCGCCACCGGGTCCGACGTCATCGTCGCGGACGGGCTCGTCAACTGCGCCGGCCTGCACTCCGACCGCGTCGCGCGGCTGGCCGGGCTGACGCCGTCGGCCAAGATCGTGCCGTTCCGCGGCGAGTACTACGAGCTCAAGCCCGAACGCCGCGGGCTGGTCAAGGGCCTGATCTACCCGGTGCCGGACCCGACGCTGCCGTTCCTCGGCGTGCACCTGACCCGGATGCTCGACGGCAGCGTGCACGCCGGCCCCAACGCCGTGCTCGCGCTGCGCCGCGAGGGCTACCGCTGGAGCGACTTCTCCGCCAAGGACGTCGCCGAGGTCGCGGCCTTCCCCGGCGTCTGGCGGCTCGCGAAGAAGTACGCGGTCCCGACCGGCCTCGACGAGGTGCGGCGCTCGTTCTCGAAGAAGCGTTTCGCCGCCAGCCTCGCCCGGCTGGTCCCGGCCGTCACCGAGAACGACATCGTCCGCCACGGCTCGGGCGTCCGCGCGCAGGCGATGCGCCGCGACGGCTCGCTCGTCGACGACTTCCTCATCGAGACCGCCCGCGACCAGGTGCACGTCCTGAACGCGCCGTCGCCGGCCGCGACGAGCGCGCTGGAGATCGCGCGCCACATCGCGGACCAGGTCTCGGCCTGAGGTTCAGGCCGGCAGGTTCGCCGTCACCAGCGGCAGGCCTTGTTTGACGACGTCGCACGTCTTGGTGTCGTCCCCGATGAACCCGCTGACCACCTGCACCGACGAGGTGTCCGTGATCGGCAGGGTCGCGCCGCAGGTCGCGCGCAGGCCGCCCATGTTCGGGAAAACGCCCCACTTCTTGCCGCCGACGTCGACGGTTTCGGTCGGCTGGACGTCCGTCGTGCCCGGCCAGTCGGCCACCGGGGTGCTGGGGCCGACCCAGACCTCGAACGCCTTCTGGCCGTCGTTGCCGTCGGTGTCGTCCCACAGGCAGTAGGACGAGTTCGGCACGACGTTCGAGACGGTCTTCTCGCCGCTCGGCGAGATGTTCTTCAGCTGCGCCAGCTGTTCCGGCTTCATCAGCGTGCACGGGTCGACCGACAGCAGCGGGCCGCCCGGCTCCGGCTTCGCCGACGTCGACGGCGTGATCTGGGGCGCGTCCTGACCGCCCGGCAGGTGCGAAGCGACCTGCGGGATCGCCGGTTTCGCCAGCGCGCAGGACTTGGCCAGGTCCGTGCCGGAGACGCTGACGTAGGCGAACGACTTCTCACCCAGCACGGTGTAGAGCGAGCAGTCACCGGCCAGGATCGACGCGTACTGCGTCCAGCTGAAGCCGCCGATCCGCTCCGGCGAGGACTTCGGGACGGCACCGGCGAGGTACTCGTCGATGCTGATGTCCACCGCCATGCCGACGTTCAGCACCGACGACATCTCGGCGTCGTCCTTCGAGTTCCAGAGGCACATGGCCGCTTGGTTCCGCGATTTGTCGCCCGGCACCGACCGGCCCGCCCCTTGGTAGCCGAGGGCGTCGACCTGCTCCGGGGTCAGCAGCGAACAAGCGTCGACGACCTTGGTCACCGGCCCCTGGCCCGGCACCGGCGACGCCGACCCGCCGACCGTCACCGTGCAGCCGGTCACCACGGTCGCGGCGGCCGCCAGCGCGACCACGGCCTGCCACTTCATGCGCATCCGAAGAATCCTCCCGTTCGGCCCGGACATTACTGGGCCGAACGGGTGCGCACCTGGCATAACCCCAAATCAGCGGGGCGTGAGGACTTCCTTGCCGCCGACGAACGGGCGCAGCGCCTCGGGGACGCGCACGGAGCCGTCCTCCTGCTGGTGGTTCTCGACGATCGCGACGATCCAGCGGGTGGTGGCCAGGGTGCCGTTGAGCGTCGCGGCGATCAGCGGCTTGCCGTTCTCGCCGCGGTAGCGGACCGAGAGGCGGCGGGCCTGGAACGTCGTGCAGTTGGACGTCGAGGTCAGCTCGCGGTAGGCCTCCTGGCTCGGGACCCACGCCTCGCAGTCGAACTTGCGGTGCGCGGACGTGCCGAGGTCGCCGGTCGCGGTGTCGATGACCCGGTAGGGCACCTCGATCTTCGCCAGCATCTGCTCTTCCCAGTCCAGCAGCCGCGCGTGCTCCGCCTCGGCGTCCTCCGGCTTGGTGTAGACGAACATCTCCACCTTGTCGAACTGGTGCACGCGGATGATGCCGCGGGTGTCCTTGCCGTACGAGCCGGCTTCGCGGCGGTAGCAGGACGACCAGCCCGCGTAGCGCTTCGCGTCGTCGTTCAGGTCGAGGATCTCGTCGGCGTGGAAACCCGCGAGCGGCACTTCCGACGTGCCGACGAGGTACAGGTCGTCGTCGGCGAGGTGGTAGATCTCGCTCGAGTGCTGGCCGAGGAAGCCGGTGCCGGCCATGATCTCCGGGCGCACCAGGGACGGCGTGATCATCGGCGTGAAGCCGTTTTCGAGCGCCTGCGCGATGGCCATGTTGAGCAGGCCGAGCTGCAGCTGCGCGCCGATGCCGGTGAGGAAGTAGAACCGCGAGCCGGACACCTTCGCGCCGCGCTCCATGTCGACGCCGCCGAGCGCTTCGAGCAGCTCGAGGTGATCGCGCGGGGTGAAGCCGAGCTTGGTCGGCTCGCCGACGTGCTTGACGACGGCGAAGTCGTCTTCGCCGCCGATCGGCGCGTCCGGGTGCACCAGGTTCGGCACGGTCCGGAAGAGCTGGTCGAACTCCTCCGACGACGTGTTCTGCTCCGCCTCGGCGGCCTTCACCTGGGCGGCGAGCTCCTTGGCCGTCGCCAGCAGCTGCTGCTTCTCCTCCGGCGGGGCCTTCGGGATCTGCTTGCCCAGGATCTTCTGCTCGTTGCGCAGCTTGTCCGCGGCCGCGATCGAAGAGCGGCGCCGGGAGTCGAGGGAGAGCAGCTTGTCGACCACTCCTTCGTCCTCGCCACGGGCGCGCTGCGACGCGCGCACGGCTTCCGGGTCATCGCGCAGAGTCCTGGGGTCAATCACGAAGACAGAGGGTAGTCCGTACAGACTGTGCGCCCGTCAGCGGTTGTCCCGACAGTCTGATCGTTGAAGCTCTGTTCGCGGGCTCCCCATACTCCAAGGAGACCCCGAGGAGGCGCCCCGATGACCGACGAGCTGCTCGCCCGCCACCGCGCTGTGATGCCGTCCTGGATGTCGCTGCTCTACGAGGAGCCGATCGAGATCGTGCACGCGCACGACCGGCGGATGACCGACTCGCAGGGCCGCACCTACCTCGACTTCTTCGCCGGCGTGCTGACGAACTCGATGGGCTACGACGTCGCCGAGATCGGCGACGCGGTCCGCAAGCAGCTCGACACCGGCATCCTGCACACCTCGACGCTGTACCTGATCCGCTCCCAGGTCGAGCTGGCCGAGCGGATCGCTTCGCTGTCCGGCATCCCGGACGCCAAGGTCTTCTTCACGAACTCCGGCAGCGAGGCGAACGACACCGCGCTGATGCTCGCGACACAGTTCCGGCGCAGCAACCAGGTGCTGGCGATGCGGAACTCCTACCACGGCCGGTCGTTCGGGACGGTCGCGATCACCGGCAACCGCGGCTGGTCGGCGTCGGCGCTGAGCCCGGTCAAGGTCAACTACGTCCACGGCGGCTACCGCTACCGCAGCCCCTTCCGCGACCTGTCCGACGCGGCGTACATCGACGCCTGCGTCGCCGACCTGGTCGACGTGCTCGACACGGCGACGGCGGGCGACGTCGCCTGCCTGATCGCCGAGCCGATCCAGGGCGTCGGCGGCTTCAGCCTCCCGCCGGACGGCCTGTTCCGCGCCATGAAGGAAGTGCTCGACTCCTACGGCGTGCTGTTCATCTCGGACGAGGTCCAGACGGGCTGGGGCCGCACGGGCGAGCACTTCTGGGGCATCGACGCGCACGGCGTGACGCCGGACATGATGACCTTCGCGAAGGGCCTCGGCAACGGCCTCGCGGTCGGCGGCGTGGTCGCCCGCGGCGACGTGCTGGACTGCTTCCAGGCCCAGTCGTTCTCGACGTTCGGCGGCAACCCGGTCTCGATGGCCGGCGCGACGGCGGTGCTGGACTACATCAAGGACCACGACCTCCAGGCGAACTGCGCGGCCCGCGGCCGTCAGCTGCTGTCGGGTCTGCAGGCGGCTTCGTCACCGCTGGTGGCGGAGGTCCGCGGCAAGGGCCTGATGATCGGCATCGAGCTGATCAAGCCGGGCACAACAGAACCGTTCGTGGCCGCGGCGGCGCGCATGCTGGAGGAGACGAAGAAGCGCGGCCTGCTGATCGGCAAGGGCGGCCTGCACGGCAACGTGCTGAGGCTGGGCCCGCCGATGACCCTCACCGCCGATGAGGCCCAGGAGGGCCTGGACATCCTGGTCGACTCGCTGGCGGCGACCCACGCGGCGCTCGCCTGACCTGAGCAGCCCCCGATTCAAGCCTAGCGAGCGCCCCCGACAACCCGGGGTCATGAAAAGCCGTGAAGGCCTCCTTACCGGCCATAAGAGCCGGTAAGGAGGCCTTCACGGCTTTAGGGCGAGCGGAACTGTCGGCCCGTCCCGGTAGCGTGGAAATCGGGGGCTGCTCAGCTCAGGATGAAGCGCACCACGTGCTCGGCCAGCTCCTCGCCCGCGTCTTCCTGCAGGAAGTGACCCGCCCCGGTGATCACCGGGTGCTCCAGCCCCTGCGCGCCCTTCAACGAGGCCTGCAGCACCGGGGCCAAGGCGCCCGTGATCGGGTCGCCGTCGGAGAAGGCCACCAGGAACGGGAGCTCCAGCTCCGTCAGCACCTTCCACGCGTCGCGGTTCGCCACGGACGCCGGGTTGTCCGGGCGGTACGGCACCAGGCCGGGCATCGCCCGGGGCGCGGCCTTGTACATCTCGTTCGGGAACGGTGCGTCGTACGCCGCGCGCACCTCGGCCGGCAGCGGTGACTTGCAGCCGGACTGGACGAAGCGCGAGACGTCCAGCACCTGGGCCTTCTCGATGGCCTCGCGGAACGCGTGCCACACCGCCGGCATGTCGTGGTCGCCGGTCGGGAGGCCCGTGTTGGACGCCACGACGCGTGCGAAACGCGCAGGGTGCTCCGCGACCAGGCGGAGGCCGATCAGGCCGCCCCAGTCCTGGCCGACGAGGGTGACGTCGCGCAGGTCGAGGGCGTCGAAGGCGAAACCGCGCATCCACTCGACGTGCCGGGCGTAGGTGTGGTCGACCATGTCGCCCGGCTTGTCGGACCGGCCGAAACCGACCAGGTCCGGCGCGATGGCGCGCAGCCCGGCGGCCGCCAGCACCGGCAGCATCTTGCGGTAGAGGTAGGACCAGCTGGGCTCGCCGTGCAGCAGCAGCACGGGTGGCCCGTCCGCGGGGCCGGCCTCGACGTAACCCACTCTGATGACGCCGCCGTGCGGGTCGTCGAGCTCGACGTACCGCGGCTCGAAGGGGAAGTCGGGCAGGTCCGTGAACCGGTCGTCCGGTGTCCTCAGCAGGCGCACGAACTCCACGCTAGTGGGAACAAGAGAGCCGGGCCACGCACGTGGCCCGGCTCACCTGGATGCGAGGGAGATCAGGAGATGCCGACCGCCACCACGAGGCCCAGGCCGATGTGCGCGGCCGCGACGACGATGCTGACCGGGGCGAACTTCTCGCTCTCGATGGTCGACGCGACGTCGATGCGGGTCGCCCACTCCAGCAGCCGGACGGCGATCACCTGGACGGCGATCCCGAGCAGGCCGTAGACCAGCGAGGTGATGAGGCCCTCGGTGAGGTCGCTCGCCGAGTTGAAGATCGCCACGACGACGATGAACGCCATGGAGAGCAGCCCGGACGCGGTCACGATCACCGCGTTCGGCAGGCCCTGCGTGACCAGCTTCGACAGCTTGCCGGGCGTGGTCCAGTCGATGGCGTAGAAGCCGGCGAACATCAGCAGCAGGCCGATGACGCCGTAGAGCAGGATCGCGCCGATCCCCCGCACGAGGTCGGAGCCGAACGTGTCGGACAGCGCAAGGGTCGTGTTCACGAGTTCTCTCCCAGGAAAAAGAGCTGATCAGCAGCGGTGTTGTATCACGACTCGGGGATGCGGTGTGGGACAAATGCCGCACCGTCGTCGGTGACCAGGCCGCCGGTCTCCCGGATGCCCAGTCCCGCGGAGCTGTCGCCGACGATCCACGCGCCGAGCGCCGGCCGGTAGCCGTCGAACTCGGGTAGTGGGTCGAACGCCTGGTAGACGAAGCCTTCGGCGCCGTAGACCCCGTCGGTCTGGGTCTCGTAACCGGTGGCGACGATCTGGACGTTCGCGCCTTCACGGCCCAGTTTCGGCTTGCGCACGTACTCGGTGAGCAGGCCGGGGTCGTCGGCGAACGCGGGCAGCAGGTTCGGGTGGCCCGGGTAGTTCTCCCACAGGATCGCCAGCAGCGTCTTGTTGGAGAGGATCATCTTCCAGAGCGGCTCGACCCACAGCGTCCGCGGCAGCGACTCGACGGCGTTGCGGCCGAACTCCTCGTCGACCAGCCATTCCCACGGGTACAGCTTCAGCACGGTCGCCATCTGCTGCTCTTCGAGGTCGACGAACCGCTTGAGCACCGGGTCCCAGCCGACCTCCTCGATCGCCAGGCCCACGGTGTCCAGGCCGGCCTCGGCCGCCGTCTCCTGCAGGTACGCCGTGGTGACGTTGTCCTCGCCGGACGGGTCGGCCGCCGACCAGGTGAAGTGCAGCTCGTTCGACGGCAGCTTGTCCTGCAGGAAGGACCACCGCTCGACGAGCTTCTCGTGGATCGAGTTCCACTGGTCGTCGTCCGGGAAGACGTCGGTCTTCCAGTGCCACTGCAGCAGCGACGCCTCGAGCAGCGTGGTCGGCGTGTCCGCGTTGTACTCGAGCAGCTTCGCGGGCGACCGGCCGTCGTAGCGCAGGTCGAACCGGCCGTAGACGTGCGGGTCCTGCCGCTTCCACGACTCGGCGATGTGCGGCCAGACCCACTCCGGGATGCCGAACCGCTGGTAGCCCTCGGTCGTCACGACGTTGTCGACGGCTTCGAGGCACATCGAGTGCAGCAGTTCGACGTCGGCCTCGAGCGAGAGGACCTCGTCCATCTCGAAGACGTAGTGCACCGACTCGTCCCAGTACGGCCGCACCCGGCCGCTGCTGTCACGGGCCGGCGTGCCGTAGACGAGCCCCTGCTCCTCGACGATCCGCTGCCAGTCGCGCCGCGGCTCACGCCGGTCCCGGTACACCTAAGATCCCCCGCTCTTGCCGCTGCCGCCGGTCCCGCCGGTGCTGCCGCTCTTGCCGCTGATGCCGAAGCCGCCGCGCTGGACGGACTTGCCCGACTTGGTGTTGACGTTGGTGCGCGACGACGGCGCGTCGAACGAGCCGCCGGACACGCGCTGGCCGATGGTGCCGGTGCCGCCGTAGTTGTACCGGTAGCTGTTGTAACCGCCCCCGCCGATCGGCAGGAACAGGAAGCCACCGCTGGAGTACCCGCCGTGACTGGTCACGTAGTTCTCGTCGCAGTTGTCGTCGCCCTGGACGATGCCGTTCGAGTCGGTGCAGACGGCGGTGACGTCACCGGCCGGCTTCGCGACCGAGTAGAACGTCGCGACCAGGCCGACGAGCCCGACCGTGACGCCGCTGCCGATGAGGATCTTGCGCCGGGTGGCCGCCTTGGCGTCCGCCTGACGGGCCAGCTCCTCGTCGCGTTCTTCCTGGGCGAGCGCCTGCTGGCGGGCCCGCTGTTCGGCGAGCGAAGGCTCGCGCCGTTGCGTGCTGGAGTCCTGGAACCTCATGGAACCGCGCTTCGGCGGCTCCGAGGGCGGCTGGTCCCCAGTGTTGTTGTCCTGCGTCATATACGCTCCGTAATCACCGGCCACCACGAAACCGTGACCACCCTAACCACCCGGATCGCGCACGTCGCGCGCGACGCGGGCATCATGGACTGCGATGTCTTCCAGCGCCGATCGGTTCCCTGCCGCCACGCAGACGCTGCGCACCCGCGTCGTGATGGGCGGCATCTTCGCGGGCGCGCTCATCGCGCTCGCCCTCAGTGTCGTCTTCTCGTGGGGCGGCGGCATCACGGGCGGCGTCGGGGGTGGGGCCGGCAAGCTGTCGGCCGCCGCCGAAGAAGCCTTCCATTCGCCGCCCGGCAGCTGCCTGACCTGGGACAATCCCGACGCGAGCGACGCGCGCAAGGTGGTCTGCACCCAGCCGCACTTGTTCGAGGTGACCACGCTCGTCGACATCGGCGCCCAGTTCCCGGAGGGCGCGCCGACCCCGACGCTGGACCAGTGGCAGCAGATCGCGCAGCAGAAGTGCACCGCCGACGTGAAGCCGTACCTCGGGCACAACCTCGATCCTTACGGAAAGCTGACGACGAACCTGCTGCGCCCGACGACGTCACAGTGGGATGACGGCGACCGCCAGCTGCGCTGCGGCCTGCAGTGGGCCGGCCCCGGCGGCAAGCTGCTGCCGACCACGGCCCCGGCGAAGGAGCAGGACCAGTCGCTGGTCTTCGAGCCCGGCACCTGCCTCGCGCTGCTCGGCAAGGGCGTCGGCGACCCGGTCGAGTGCACGAAGCCGCACTCCTACGAGATCATCGCGACCCTCGACCTCAAGTCGAAGTTCAAGGACGGCTACCCGAAGCAGGACGACCAGAAGGCCTGGCTCGACACCGAGTGCACCAAGGCGGCCGCGGACTACACCGGCGGCGCCGACCTCGACGCCAAGCACCTGATCCTGACCTGGGACCTGCGGGAGCAGGAGAGCTGGGACGCGGGTTCGACGAAGGTCAACTGCAAGGTGGCGGCGAAACTCCCCGACGGCAGCGGCCTGCAGGCCGTGACCGGCAGCATCAAGACCGCGCCGGCGGGCACCGACGGCGGCCAGCCGGGTGACGGCCCACCCGCCGACGGCCCGCCGTCCGACGGCGGTGGCGGCCCGGAGACGTCGAGCTCCGCGCCGCCGACCTCGAAGCAGAACGGCTGATGCCCGTCGAGATGAGCCGGGAGCGGTTCGAAGAACTGGTCTCGGAGGCCCTGGACGAGGTGCCGGCGGAGTTCGCGAAGGCGATGGACAACGTCGTCGTGCTCGTCGAGGAGTTCAACGACGAGGCGCCGGACATCCTCGGTCTCTACCACGGGATCGCGCTGACCGAGCGGACGTCGTCGTACGGCGGGGTGCTGCCGGACCGGATCTCGATCTACCGGCAGCCGATCCTGTCGATGTGCGAAGACGAGGACGAAGTCGTCGAAGAAGTCCTCATCACCGTCGTGCACGAGCTGGGCCACCACTTCGGCATCGACGACGCCCGGCTCCACGAGCTCGGCTGGGGCTGACACCAGTAGTAACTCTGTGACCACGCTGGGGTGAACGCACCGTTATCCTGTTACCCGAAGTCATTGGGTGACTGCGAACAGTGCCGGGGGCCCCGATGGACACCTCCCGAAGACTCACGTGGCTGCTGACGTCGAGCGCCGCGTCCCACCTCGGGGACGGCATCGGCAAGGTGGCCCTGCCCCTGCTGGCCACGACGCTGACGCGGGACCCGGTGCTCATCGCCGGCCTGTCCGCCACCCAGTTCCTGCCCTGGCTGCTGTTCGCCGCGGTCGCCGGCGCGCTCGTCGACCGGATCGACCGCCGGCGCGCGATGGCCGTCGCGAACACCGCGCGCGCGGTCGCCGTCGGCGCGCTCGCGGTGCTCGTCGCGAGCGGCGGGCTGACGATCTGGCTGGTCTACCTGACCGCGCTGGTCATCGGGACCGCCGAGACGGTCGCCGACAGCGCGGCCAACGCCCTGGTCCCGGCGGTGGTCGGCGACGGCTCACTGGACGCGGCCAACAGCAAGCTCCAGGCGTGCGAGATCGTCGGGCAGACGTTCCTCGGCGGCCCGATCGGCAGCACGGCGTTCGCGCTCTTCGCCGCCTTCCCGTTCGTCCTCGGCTCGGCCGGGTTCGCGATCGCCGCGGCCGTGCTGCTCGGGCTGGCCGGGACCTACCGCCCACGGACCGAGGCGCCCGCGCAGCGGCTGCGCGTCGAACTGGTGGCCGGGCTGCGCTGGCTGCGGGGCCACCCGCTGCTGCTGCGCCTGGTCGCCGTCGCCGGGCTGCTCAGCCTGGTCAGCGAGCTCGCGCAGGCCCAGCTGGTGCTCTACGCGCTCGACGACCTCCACCTGTCCGACGCGGCGTTCGGGTTCTTCGCGTTCGCCGGCGGGATCGGCGGGCTGCTCGGCGCGGGCGCCGCGCCACGGCTGGTGCGTGCGTCGAGCCGGCGCGCGGTGCTGCTCGGCGGGATCCTCGGCTGCGGCCTGGGGTTCGGCGGGATGGGGCTGGCGCGTTCGCCGGTGACCGGGGCGGCGCTGTTCGGCCTGTTCGCGGCGGCGGTCGTCGCGGTGAACGTCGTGCTCGCGACGGCGCGGCACACACTCGTGCCCGGTGAGCTGCTCGGCCGGGTGCTCGGGGTCTGGCGCACGGTCGTCTGGGGCGCGATCCCGGTCGGCGCCCTGCTCGGCGGCGTGCTGACCGAGGCGCTCGGCACCGCCGCGCGCACGTTCGCCGTGTCCGGGATCGCGATGCTGATGATCACCGTGTTCGCGTTCGGCGCGCTGCGGCGGTTCGCACTCGATGACGAATCGGCCTCAGCCGGGGCGCTTCCGCACCAGGATCCGTAAATGTGAGCTGAAATGTCTCATCACCCAGGTGGTGGGAGGCGGATATGCGCACCGTGGACCCCGGTACCGGCACCGACGCCGGTCCCGACTACGAAGAGTCTTCGGCCGAATCCGGTGAGCCCGCGGCGCCGACGCCGCCGTCTCGCCGGTTGCTGGTGCTCTGCGCGGTGGCCGGGTTCGTGCTCGGCGGTGGCGTGCTCGGGCTGCTCTGGGGGCTGTCCGGGGTGCACGCCGGCGCCCTCGACGACGCCCTCGCGGCGTGCCAGGCTCTCGACCGCGTCGGCGACATCCCCGACACGAGCCGCGAGACGCAGCCGGCGCTGACGCCGGGGCTCACGCCGGAGCGGCTGCACCGGATGACCGCCGCCCGCGAGCTTTCGGCGGCGGCCGCCCAGGTCAACGAGAACTACCAGCCGCTGGCCGACCACATCGACGGAGTCAGCCGGATGGTGCTCAGCCTGCACTTCAACGACATCTCCGGCCAGCGGCACCTGACCCAGGCGCGGGAGATCTGCGCCCGCATCTGACGTCTAGGCCGGGTGCACCGTCTTCACCGCGAGCTGGTTGCCGGGGATCTTCGTGCTGGCGCAGCCGGTGCCCGGAGCCGGCACGAAGTTCGACGCCGTCTCCTGCGGCAGGTAGATCCGCAGGCCCTTGACCTCGGCCGGCTGGCAGGTGGCGGAGTCGAAGTTCCGCACGTTCACGAACTGGATGTCGGCGGCCGCGGACTGGCCCGGGTTCAGCTTGACCGCGTTGCCCTTGGCGCCCTCGCGGAAGGCGTCCTTGCCGACCTGGTGCCCGTCGGTCCCGCCGACGTAGGAGACGCCGGGGAAACCCTGGATCTCGCACGGCTTGCCGCTCGAGTTCGTGATGACCAGCGACCGGTACAGCGAGCCGGCGCCCGCGTCCCCCTGGCCGAGCGCGAGCTTGACGTCGCCGGCCTTGCAGAGCCCGTTGTCGACGGGCGCGGCGGTCGGCGAGGTGGCCGGGGCCGGGCTGCTGGAGCTCGGCGTCGCGGTGGGGGCCGTCGAGGAGGTGGCGGACCCGGACGTCGACGGCGTCGAGCTGCTCGCCGCCGGCGTCGTCCCGCCGCTGCCGCAGGCGGAGAGCGCGAGGACGCCGGCCGAAGCCGCGACGACCGGGAAAAACCGTGAAAGCCTCGTACGAACCATTTCACTCGCCTCCCTGTGCTGGGTGCTACTAGTGGGTAGACGCACGGGCCCCCCACCAGGTTGGTTCCGCACCGTGAATCACTCACGAACCCTATGCGGATCTTGTCCGAAGTACCCGGCGGTGACCTGCGCCAACCCGCTGAACTCACCCGTGTGTGTGAGGGGCGGTCAGAGCGGCGTGTCGACCCAGGTGAGGCAGTACCACTGCGCGTCCGGCCGCGCCTGCAGCTCGACGATGCCGGTGTTCGGGATCAGGGCCGCGTTGGCGACGTCGGCGTGCACGTTGGGCGCCAGCCACTCGGCGCCGAGGCGGATCGCGCCACCGTGGCTGACCAGGGCGACGACGCCGTCCGGGTGGGCCTGCTCGTGCTTGGCGCGCAGGCGGCCCACGGCGTCGAGCATCCGGGTGCGCACGCTCGTGCCGTTCTCACCGCCGGGCAGCGCCGGCTCGAGCTCGCCGAGCGTCCACTTCTTCACGGTGTCCATGTAGGTCCGGATCGACTTGTGGTCGGTGGCGCCTTCCAGGTCGCCGGCGACGACCTCGTGCACGCCGTCGACGACCTGCACCTCCAAGCCGAACCGCGCGGCCAGCGGCGCGGCGGTCTGCTGGGCGCGGGTCGCCCGCGACGCGTAGACCGCGACCACCGGCTCCCCCGCCAGCAGGCCCGCGAGCGCCGCGGCCTGCGACTGCCCCAGCTCGGTCAGCGGCGGCCCGGGCAGCGCGGTGTCCAGCGCGCCGCGGACGTTCCCGTCGGTCTGGCCGTGGCGGATGAGCAGCAGCCTCACGCCAGGTCCCCCTTGCGGACGGCGTCGGCCCAGACGGCCGCTTCGACGAAGTCGTCGTTGCCGAAGCCGGGCTCGAGCGTGGTCCGGGTGCTGTCGGCCCGCGGGTGCGAGCCGAGGAAACGCAGGTTGCGGCAGTGCCGGCGCAACGCCGTCAGCGCGTCGAGGATCCGCGGCTCAGCCACGTGCCCCTCGAAGTCGATGAAGAACCGGTACTCGCCGAAGTTGCTGCGGGTCGGACGCGCGTCGAGGCGGGTCAGGTTGATCCCGCGGTCGGCCAGCGCGGTGAGCAGCTCGGCGAGCGTGCCGGTGCGGTTCACGGCCGCGGCCACCACCGAGGTCCGGTCGGCGCCGGTCGGCGCGGGCAGGTCGCCCGGCGGGCGGACCAGCAGGAACCGGGTCGCCGCGTCGGTGACGTCGGCGACCTCGGTGGCCAGCACCTCGAGGTCGTAGTGCTCGACCGCGACGGGCGCGCAGACCGCGGCGTCGAAGTCGCCCTGCAGCACGCCGACCGCGGCCGCGGCGGTCGAGGACGACGCCACCGGGTTCGCGTCCGGCAGGTTCGCCTCCAGCCAGTCGCGGACCTGGGCGAGCGCGTGCGGGTGGCTGGCCACGGTCCGGATCTCGCGGTCACCCGGCCGGGTGAGCACGCTGAAGTGGACCGGCAGGATCGTTTCGGCGATCGCGACCAGCGGCGTCGACTCGCTGAGCGCGTCGAGGGTCGCGGGCACCACACCTTCGACGGAGTTCTCGATGGGGACGCACGCGGCGTCCGCCTCGCCGTTGCGGACGGCCGTCAGCGCCAGCCGGACGGTCTCGACGGGAATCAGGTCCCCGCCGCCGGCGAGGACCCGCGCGGCCTGTTCGGTGAACGTCCCCTGGGGGCCGAAGTATGCGATCCGTGACACAACACCCAGGTTACGGGGCCGGGGCGTGGCGACATTCACTCGGACAGCCGGTACGCCACCCGGTTACGCCGGGTGGTGTTTTTTGCGATGCTTGAGGGGTGACCGCCGACTCGGGCACGCACGCCGGCCACGAGGGCACCCACCCGCCGGTGTCCCCTCGGTCCCCGGAGCTGGTGCTGTGCGCCGTCGATGAACCGCTCGCCACCGCCTGGACCGCCGTCGCCGGGAAGGTGGCGGGCCGCGTCCGGGTGCACCGCGGGTCGGTGCTCGACGTCCTCGCCCAGGCCGTGGTCAGCCCGGCCGATTCCTACGGCCGGATGCGGGGCGGCATCGACGCCGTCTACGCGCGGGCGTTCCCCGGCGTCGAGCAGCACGTCCGCAGCGCCGTCCTGGCGTTTCACGGCGGTGAGCTGCCGATCGGCGAGGCCGTGATCGTGCCGACCGGCGAGGCCGAGCCGGCGTGGCTGATCAGCGCGCCGACCACGCGCGAGCCCGGCGAGGTGCTGCCCGCCGACACCGTGCACCCCTACCTGGCGGCGCGGGCGGTGTTCCTCACGTGGCGGGACGGCCTGCTCGACGACGGCCCGGTGCGCGAGTCCGTCGAGACGATCGCGATGCCCGGGCTCGGCACCGGCGCGGGCGGCGTGGACCCCGCGACCTGCGCGCGTCAGGTCGCCGCGGCATGGGACGACGTCTTCCGTCACTCCAGGTGAGCACCCCCGGGTGGGGTGGACATCACAGCGCGTTCAACGGCCGCAAGCCCTACCGTTGATGGACGCAGGTGAACGTCCGCCAGTGCAGGCGACGGTCGGAGGAGTGTGCGATGACCCGGGTCCGCGAACTCAGCCCTTATGTCGAGCTGCACCGGGAACAGTGGAAAGAACTGCGAAGTTCGACGCCGTTGCCGTTGACGGCGGACGAGCTGCTGCGCCTGCGCGGCCTCGGCGAGCAGGTCGACCTGGCCGAGGTGGCCGACGTCTACCTCCCGCTGTCCCGCCTGATCAACCTGCAGGTCGCCGCGCGCCAGCGGCTCTACGAAGCGACCACGACGTTCCTCGGTGACGACTCCCGCGGCACGAAGGTCCCGTACGTCATCGGCATCGCCGGGAGCGTGGCGGTCGGCAAGTCGACCACCGCCCGCGTCCTGCGCACGCTGCTCGCCCGCTGGCCGGACCACCCCCGCGTCGACCTCGTCACCACGGACGGGTTCCTCTACCCGGGCGCCGAGCTGCAGCGCCGCGGGATCATGCACCGCAAGGGCTTCCCGGAGAGCTACGACCGGCGCGCGCTGCTGCGGTTCGTCACCGAGGTCAAGTCGGGGGCCGAGCGCGTCGCCGCGCCGGTGTACTCGCACCTCGCCTACGACATCCTGCCCGGCGAGGAGCAGGTCGTGCAGCGGCCGGACATCCTCATCATCGAGGGCCTGAACGTGCTGCAGCCCGGCCCGCGGCTGACGGTGTCGGACCTGTTCGACTTCTCGATCTACGTCGACGCCCACACCGACGACATCCAGCGCTGGTACGTCGAGCGGTTCCTGAAGCTGCGGCACACGGCGTTCGCGGACCCGGCGTCGCACTTCCACCACTTCGCCGGCCTGCCCGACGACGAGGCCCGCGCCGAGGCGCGGCACCTGTGGCACTCCATCAACGAGCCCAACCTGATGGAGAACATCAAGCCGACCCGCCCCCGGGCGACGCTGGTGCTGCGCAAGGACGCCGACCACACGATCAACCGGGTCCGGCTCCGCAAACTCTGACACCGTCACCCCGGCCGTTCACCCACATGTCGTCTTTTCCACTGTGGGCGAACGGCCGGGCACGCGCGGTGGCTCTCAGCTCCGGTTTCCCGGCCGATCGGCCGAGGTGGACCGCTCAGCCGTAACCGGTTGGCCGATACCGGCGACCCGTTCCGAAAGCGACCCTGAGGGAACCAGGAAAACGACTCTGAGCTGGGAGGAGGCCCGCGATGTTCGCGATGATCCTGACGTGGGTCGGTGCGGTGCTCGGTCTGGCCCTGCTGATCGCGATGGCCGCCGGGGCGTTCGTCGTCGACTTCGACGACAAGCTGCAGGAGCGACGCCACCGGACCAAGCCCGTCGAACCGGCGGGCCCCCTCCCGTGAGTCAGCTCAGTTCGGCCAGCGCCTCCAGGTAACCGTCGGCGTCGTATTCGAGCGCCTCTTCGGACTCCAGCAGCGTGCTCTCCAGCGCGTCGATCAGCCGGTCGAAGATCTCGACGCGGTCGAGCTCGCCCTCCTGCAGGCGCTGCACGGCCTGCCAGGCCTCGACGGGCTCGTCGTCCCACAGCTGGTCGACGACCGTGGCGCGCAGCACCAGCCGTTCTTCTTCCTCGTCCTCGTCCGCCTCGGCGATGACGAGCGCGCGCCGCTGCTCGGGGTCGGCGGGGTCGAGGTCGACCTCTTCGTCGCCGATCTCCGCCGTCAGCGACGGCACGGCGAACATCCGGCGTTCCAGCGCGTCGGCCAGCTCGGACGGCGACAGGTCGCCGACGTCGCCGAAGTAGCGCTCGAGCGGGGAGTCGTCTTCGTCGTTGTACTCGCCCAGGTACTCGGCGACGGCCTCTTTGAGCGCCGCCGTCGCGGTCTCGGTCAGGCCTTCGCGCCCGGCCGCCCACTGCGCCCACGCCAGCACCACCGGCTCGACGGCCTCCTCGTGCTCGGCGTCCAGCTCGTACTCCTCACCCAAGAGGCCCTCGAGGAACCGCGCGAGCTTCTCCGGCCCGACCCGCAGCGGGTTCGCCGGGTCGGTGCGCAGGCCGTGCTCCAGCAGCAGGCCGCCGATCGCGCGCGCGGCGTCGGCGTCTTCACCGCTTGCGACGGCGAACTGCTCGACGACGGCGGCCCGCTCGGTGTCGGACCACTCGGCCACCTCGGGCACGAGCGACGGCTCGGGCAGCGCGCGGCACCAGGTGAGCGCGACGGCGTGGAAGCGTGCGTAGTCCTCGCTGACGTCCGCCTCGTCGAGGCGGTCGGTCGTGTCGAGGCCGTCGGCGATCAGGCGGTGCGCGTCGGCGGGGTCGACCGGTTCCAGCACGACCAGCTCGGGGTCGGCCTCGGCCTGTTCGCGCATCTCCTTGAGGACCTCGCCGGGCTGGTCGATCACGACGAGGTCGCGCACCCGGCCGCCCTCGGTGAAGTCCAGCAGCGCGAGCAGGCCGTGCACCTGGTCGCCGTGGCCGAAGATGATGAGCAGGGACGACTCGTCGCCGTAGACGTCGCCGGTGCGCCAGCACTCGCCCGCGGTGACGCGGCCCAGCCCGCCGGCCCACGGCGGCGCGGGGATGCCGCGGCCGAGGACGGTCTCCAGGCCGGCGTCGGCGGCCTTGCGCTCGACGTCGGTCTCCGCGACGACGGCCAGCGCGGCCAGCAGCGCGGCCGCGCCCGGGGTGATCTTGCGCTGCGCGAAGGCGATCAGCTCCAGGCCGAGCGTCTCTTCGCCCTCTTCGAGCGGTACGTCGTGGAACTGGCCGAGCACCTCGGAGGCAAGCAGTTCGACGTCCACCGGCGCCGGGTCGGCGCCCATCGCCGAGAAGTCGTTCAGGACGTCCTTGAACAGACCGGTCACGCTGTGCGTGACGGGTTGGGGGGCCTTCTTGCGGGCGCGACTCACCGGGCTCATGGGGTCATGTTTTCATGCACGCTTTGCGGGGGTTCGGGTGGCGGAGCCCCCGGCCCGGGGCAACGCCCCGGACGTCACAGCCTGCTTTGCGGGGGTTCGGTCCGGTTACGGCCGAGCAGGTCGCGGTGGCCCTGGCGCGGGTCCCGCCGGCCGCTCGACGGGGAGGCGCCGAGCCGGCCGGTGGAACAGGGCCACCGCGACATCACTGGCCAGAAGCGGTGTGACCGCCTTGGCGGGCTCGATGCCGGCGATGCACGTGCAAACCGGTTCAGCCGGTCAACGAGCCGCGCGCGGTGAGGTTACGGCTTTCGGCAGGGCGATGCGCGCGGCGCGGATTTCCGTGATCAGCCGCGTTTTCCGCTTGTGGGTTTCCACCAGGGCGCCGAGGTAAGCGGTGAATTCGTCCGGGGTTCCGGCGCGTTTGTGCAAGGTGCGCAACAGCTTCAGCCGGCGCGCGGCGTCCTGGTAGGCCTGCGGGTCCTTGCGCTCGATGAGCTCGTCGACCTCGGCGCGGAACACGGGGATCGTCTCGGCCGGGTGCTCGGCCGAGCGCAGCTCCGCCAGCTCGAGCCTGACCTGCGGTGATGCCTCGAACCGGACGCAGGCGCGCCACGCTTCGTCGGGCCGGCCGTCCTCGAGCAGGACACGCGCCAGCTCGTCGGCGTGCTCGACGCCGTCGGCGGCCCGCTCGCGCAGGCGGGCCAGCGCGGCCCGGCGCTGCACCGGCCACTTCCCCGCGTCCGACGCGGCTTCGCGCAGCGCGGCGTACGTCTCGCGGCCCGGCCGCTCGTCGAACTCCTTGCGGCGGCGCGAAACGTCGTCGTCCTCTTCGGGCTTCGCGGGCGGCGGCCGGAGGTGCTTGTGCGGGGTGAGCGCGCGGGCGGCGTGCGCGATGGCCTCGCTGTGCCGGCCCGCGGCCCGCAGCACTCGCACGATCTTGAGGCTGACGTCGACGCGCGGCGGCTTGGCGGACAGGATCGCGACCAGCCCGTCGACGTCGCCGAGCACCTCGGCCAGCTGTTCCTGCAGCCGCTCGGCCACGTCGCGGCGGTGCCCGGGCCCGCTCGCGGCGAGCACGTCGTCCACAGTGGACTTGATCCGGCGGAGGCCGGGTTCGCCCAGCGGCGGCGCGAACTCGGCGAGGTCGATCACCGGGCGGCCGGGGCCGTCGAACTCGACCTCGAGGATCCAGTCGGCCAGCTTCTCCGGGTCCGGCGGCCGGGCGGCGCACGCGCGGGCGTAGATCTCGACGGCGCGGTCCAGCCGGTCGCCGAGGTCGCCCGGGTGGTCGCCGGCCTGCTCGTACATCTCGCTGATGTCGTCGACGGTGCGGCGGGCCAGCGGCGCCAGGTCGGCGCGGCTGCCGGCGTCGAGCATCCGCTGCAGGGTGTCGAGGACCGCGCCGACTTTCGCGGTGTACTCGACGTTCCCGTCGGTCACCGCCGTGTCCAGCAGCCGGTGCGCCTCGCTGACGTCACCGGATTGGGTCGCGGCGCGCAATTCGAGCGAATGGCGTAGCTCAGGGTCACGCTCGGCTTGGGCGTGCAACAGGTCCGCCAGCGTCTCCGCGTCCAAAGTGCGCAGGTAGGGGCGGAGATCCGAGGGGGGACTCACGCGCACCAGTCTGCCCGACCACGGCGAGGTGGCGTGTGGGCCAACCGCGTGCTCTTTTCGGAGTAGTACTTCACGTTCGGTGAGCGCTTCATCGGTGTCGCAGGTCTTCGAGCACGGCTTTCCTCGGCCACGGCTCCGGCACCCGCGCCGATAGTGACCGAGCGTGGCGGGGCCGCGGGATGACCGTGTGGGCCGCCGGGTGCATCGTGGGCACCATGATCGGCACGACCGGCACCGGCACGCGCGCCACCAGCCGCCGGACGACCACCAGCAGGAGGACGGCGAAGAGCAGGATCCCGGTGCCCGCCGCGAGCGCGCCGGCGAGGGTGCGGCGGCCGTCGTCGAGGGTCAGCTGCACGGCGTACTGGCTCTGCCGGCTGTAGAGCTCGCCGAGCTGCTTGGAGACGGCGTAGGCGGCGCTGCGCCACGCGGATTCGGGGATGGGCAAGGGTTCGGCGGCGCCGAGCGCGTCTTCGGCGGCGGCGAGCCGGCTCCAATCGGCGCTGCGGGTGACGGCCTCGTAGACCTCCCGGCCGGTCTCGGTGAGCTGCCCGGAAACCTGCGCCAGCTCGGCCCGGTAAGCGGCGACGGCGGTGACGAACGACCGCCGCGTCACGCTGTCGAGGCCCGCCAGCGCGAGGGCGTCCGCGCGGTACATGCCTTCCGCCACGGAAAGCAGCTCGATCGCGGTCGTCTGCTGGTACCCGGATTCGGCGTCGGGCGCGCGGCGCGCGTAGTCGCGGAGTCCGGCGATCGCGTCGTCGATCCGCTGGGTGAAAATCGCGTACGCCGACGACCGGTGGTCGGGCGCGGCCATCGCCGCCCCGCGCTGGGCCTGCAACGAGACGACCGCGCGCGCCGTCCGGTCCGCCGCAGCGGCGGTGTCCATGGCCTGGTCGCGCGTCCGAACCGCTTGCTGGACCAGAAAAGCCGCGATCACCAGCGCGACGACGACGAGCGCGGACCCGGGGATGAACGCGATGCCCAGCATGCGGCCGCGCACGGATCGCAGGTACTTCAAGTACGTTCCTTTCCCAGCACCTGGCCCCGCAACCATCCCGACGGTGGTCAACCTATTGAGTGAGAGATTCACCGGTCAACGCCAGTCCGCCATACGGCCGTTAGCGGTCCGTGACCGCCGAGGACAATCGGCCCCGTGACCTTCGACGACGTGACCCAGCGGCTCCGCGACTTCGCGGCCGCGCGCTCCTGGGAGCCGTACCACACCCCGAAGAACCTGGCGATGGCGTTGTCCGGCGAGGTCGGCGAGCTGACCTCGCTGTTCCAGTGGCTGACACCGGAGGAATCCGACGCGTGGCGCTCGGACCCCGAGCTGGCGAAGAACGTCCTGGACGAGATCGCCGACGTCACGCTCTACCTGCTGCAACTGGCGGACCGCCTGGGCGTCGACCTGCCCGCGGCGGCGCACGCGAAGATCGACCGCAACGAGCTGCGCTTCCCGCCGCCCTCGCCGAGCTGACCCCGGAAGATCCCGTGGGGATGGCGACCGGCGCGTCCGGGTAGGCGAGCCACTTGCCGTTGTGATCGGCCCACTTCACCGACCAGATCCCGTGCTCGTCGAGCCGCGGCTGAGCGATCTTCTGTTCGGTCCACTCCGGCCCGGCCTGCGGCCGCCACGGCGCGCGGCACTCCAGGATGGTGACCGTCCGCCCCCGCGTCCGGCACTCGACCCGAGTCTGGTCCAGGACCCGCTCGGGCACCCGCTGAGCACACCACCGTTCGATCTGCCGCAGGGCCAGTTCCGGAATCGCCGCCATGGGACCGGTGAACCCCATCCCGTCCAGACCTACGACGACCTCGTCGTAGGTCTGGTGGGGAGCGCACCCGTCGGTCCACATGACGACACAGCCGGGCCGCTGTGGCAGGTAGGCGGCGAGCTGGTCGTAGATCCGCGCCACGACGGCGGTCCCACCTCGACCCTGGACGACGTCGTCGACGCCGCTGTTCGTCCCACTCGCCACCCGCGCGGCGAACCGCTCCAGGGCGACGGGCTTTTCTGCGGTCAGCAGGATTTCGCGGTACTCGGCCCCGGCCCGCACAGCGGCGGCCTCGAAGGCCTCGATGTCCCTAACCCGCGTAGCGATCTGCGGCATGACGACGTCGTGCCCGTCCGCAGGCGCGCCTCCGCCATGGCGACGGCGAGCACCTGCGCGGCCTTGAAGGTCTAGAAGAGGTCTCCCCGCCACCCGCCGATCAGGCAGACGACCCGATCGGTATCGAGGTTCAGCACCCCCGGCCGCACCTCGGCGTACCGCTGCGCGATCGTCGACTTCCCGATCCCGGACGGCCCGTTCAACTGATCAGTTTCGGCACCGGACCGAGGCGAGGCTACCGAGTTTCCGGTGCCGCCAGCCACCAGCCGCCGAGCAGGGCCCCGACGCCGAAGATCGCAACGAAGATCCCGGCGGCCAACGGGGTCCCGCCGAACATCGCGAGGACCACGCTGAACATCAGCAGCAGCCCGACGCCCATCAGAACCCGCCCACCGATCACCTTTCCGGTCCGGGCAGGCGCTGCCGCGACGGGTTCCGGCACCGGAGGCATGACCGGACGGGGCGTGAACTGCGTCGGCCGGGGCTCCGGAGGACGGGGCGCGACGGGTTTGGGCGACACGGGCGAGGGTGCGGGCGCGACAACGGCGGTACGCGGCGCTGGCGCCGGCTCGACCGGCGCGGCCTCGAACCCGAGAACACCCGGAGCTTCGCGGACGCCGAGCACCACAGCGCCCAGTTCGACAGCACGCGCCAGCCTCGGTTCGTGATCCGGCACCGTGTCGTCGCGAACCAGATGGGTCACCGTCGCGGTCAGCTTCTTGGCAAGCTGCGCACCTTCATCCAGGACGCGGGCGCGGATGCGGTCCGCCGCCGCCGTGCTGCCGAGCACGAGCACTCTCGTGGGCTTGCCATCGCCGGCCGGACGCAAGTCACCGACAATTTCGGCCACGCCGAGCGCGGTCGCCACCTGCTGCAGCTCACGGGCCTCCGTGGTAGTCACCACCCCGTCACCCTCGGCGACGGCCCGGAGTGCCAGCACGAACTGCTCGTGAGTGGAGCGGACCTGCGCTTCGGGAAGCCCGGCCTCGGTGGCTAGCGAGGCCAGGGCCCAGACCTCGTCATGCGTCAGGTGCGCATCGGCGACAACTCCGGCGAGCAGGTCGAGGTACGCGTAACCGAGCGCAGGATCCTCGCCGACCGGCCCCATGGCGACGCGCTCGACGACGTCGGCCATCCACCCCTGCTCGGCCTCCGGCCGCGCAACACGAGGGTGCAGCTTCCCTGCGGTCCCGTACCGCGGCACGGGCGGGAATGCCGGCGCGACCGCGAAGGTGAACCCGTGCCGGCCGAAGAGCGTCGTCACCAGACGCGCGACCATCCGCGCGTCGATCAGCGCCGCCTGCCCGAGTTGGCCGGGCACACCGAAAGCGTGCGCCACGGTCGCAAGCCGGTAGTTGGGCAAGCGGGCGACGTTCTGCGCCGCAGCCACCGTGCCGACCGCGGGAAGCGCCGGCAACCGGATGCCGAGGCGAGCCACTTCGCTGTTCAGGAAGCCGCCGACTAAGGGCAAGTTGTGCGCGGCGATGACGCTGCCGGCGCACAGGTCCAGCAACGGGCCCAGCACCGCGCCGAACGGCGGCGACTCATCGAGTTCTTCCCGCGTGACACCGTGGACGAGCTCCGAGCCCGGCGAGATTCCGCGTCCGGGGTTGACCAAGGTCGTGAATTCACCGATGACGGCACCGTCCGATCGAACCCGCACGGCCGCGAGCTCGACGACGCGCCCCGGCTTCAACCCCGTAGCGCGGATTTCCACCGCGGTGAAGTCGATACCGTGCGCTGAATGGCCTCCGGCGGCCGACAACGGGAGAGATTCGATCACGCTGACAGATCGCTTCGCGACACGGAGCCGTGACAGCTTTTCGACCAAGAACTGTTGTTCGTGACCAAATCGTGACAGCAAGATTCCGCCGGGTAACAGATGATGGTCCGTTACGTGCTGAGGCGTAACGTCGTCCAGAGTTTTCACGAACCCAGGATCGGCACGTCGCGTCGAGGAACGAGGACAACTTCGCATGCACCCATCCGATCCGGGTCACCCGCGCCCGAAAAAGCGATTCCCGAAATGGCTTACGATCACCTTGGCGGTTTTCGGGGTCTTGTTCGTCCTCGGCGCGATTTTCGGGAAAGCACCCCAGCAGGACACGACCGCGGCGCCCGCGGCGACGACGTCGGCCGCGCCGGCCACCAGCGCCTCCCCGGCACCGGTCGCGGTGACGTACACCGTGGCGACCGTGTCGGATGCCGCTACGTTCGAAGCGCTCGGGAGCGACGGCACGCGCAAGACCGTGCACGTGCTCGGCGTCGTCACGACTGGAGCTAGTACGGACTGCTTCGGCGCGGAAACCCTGGCGTGGGCGGGCACGAAGCTCACCGGCACGGTGATCCACCTCGGCGCGGAGACGGCGGAGGGAGTCGCGGTGGCACTGGCCGACGGCCAGGACTACGCGACGCTGGCGCTTCAGAATGGCTATCTCAAGTCCGCGACAGCCGCCGCGTCCGGCGCTGAAACCGCTGCACGACAGGCTGCCAAGGGTTTCTGGGGACCACCGTGCAACGGGTCCGCGAGTCTTCCGGCGCCCCCGGCACCGCAACAGCCGACCACGATGCCCCCGGCGCCGAGCACCAAGGCAGCGCCGAAGCCGCCACCGGCCCGGACGACCACCGAGGAGCCGCCTCCGGCTCCCGAACCGGATACCAGCAGTGGTGTGTACTACAAGAACTGCGCGGCCGCGAAGGCCGCGCACGCGGCGCCGCTGCACATCGGGCAGCCGGGCTACCGGGCCGAACTGGACCGTGACCACGACGGCGTGGCCTGCGAGACGTAACCCGGTCGATCGAAGGCCTGGCCGCGAACCGCGACCAGGCCTTCGCCGTGCTCACGACCCGATCGGCTGCAGGTTCTGCTCCAGATCGTTCAGGATGGCGTGCACCGGCGCCCAGCACAGCATCACGCTGTCCGCGTCGAACCGAGGCTGCTCCGACATTTCCTTTCGGGGATGGATGAAGTTCCGGAAATCGCGGACGTTGTGCGCGAACTTCTTCGCGTCGAGCTGAATCCAGTCCTTCGCGTGCGTGATGTCGATGAGCATCTCCAGCGTCGCCCGATCGGCTTTGATCCGCTGGCTCTGCTGTCGCGGATTGACGAATCCGTTGGCCCTGATGTCGTTGTCGCGTTCGGTCAGCACGGTGAGCAGCAGGCCTTCGACAAAACTGCCGATGCCGATGATCGCCATCGTGTAAGCGCCGCCGGCCTCGCAGGCCTGGGTTTCCTCCACCCGTCGCGTCAGCATGTCGACCGCGCCCGTGTCGGTGATCAATGAACCGAGGCGTTTCCGGATCTCGGGCGGAACCGAGTACCTCGGCTGCTCGCCCTCCGCGGTGAGTTCGCCGATCACCGGCCGGCCACCGATCAACGTAACCACCAGGCCTTCCGGAGCCAGCTTCTCGTTGACCACCGCACGGAAGTCGTCCGCGGTCGCCGCACCGTCGTCGTATTCGATCGGATCACACACCCGGCAGAGCAGGCGTTCGACCTCGGCATGGCTGTCGGCGCGCTCCGTGAGCTGATCTCGTAACCACGGCACTCGCGGGGAGCCGTCGTACTCGGGCGGGTCCGCCCAGCCGGCGTGCCGGAGTAGCTCCTCCAGCTGGTAGCCCTTCCGCTCGTACGCGCCACCCATGTCGACGATGACCTCGGCCAGCCGGCCGACCGTCCGGGAGTCCAACGGGAACATTCAGTTCTCCTCTTTGTCCGCGAGATGTTGCGCGATCTCGATCGCGCGGCTCAGCCGCTCGACGATGCGCTGGCCACGACGCCGGAAACCCAGCTCGGCCACGGCCTGTCCCAGTCGCTCCTCGGCGTCGAGCAGCAAGCCGTCGCTCATGAGCCAGCGGCAGATCTCGATGAGCTGCCGCTCGCTGTATTCCTGGATCGGCAGCCCCGAGGGGATGCGCGGACGCGGTCCGCGGACCGCGGGCGGTGGCGGTTCGGCGCGCGGCGGGGAAATGGGTTCCACAGGCGATTGCGGTGCGGCGTCGGCCTCGGCCATCGCCTGGTGCCAGGCCATGACGATGTTGTCGGCTTCTTTCTCCGGGTCCGCGAACCAGGCTGAAGACCAGACACGGTGGAAGCGCCAGCCGAGGTTTTCCAGGTGGGCCTGGCGGAGCCGATCCCGATCCCGGGCGCTGTGAGACTGGTGGTAGCGGTGTCCGTCAGCCTCGACAGCCAGGACCATCCGCCCAGGCTGATCGCGATGCTCCAACGCGAAGTCGATCCGGTATTCGGAGAAGCCCCACTGCGGGTGGACGGGAACACCCCGGCCCACCAGCGCGTCGAGGATCGACCGTTCGAACCCGTTCAGCGGCAGGTCCGCCGGCCTTCCAACCTGGTCGGCATTCAGGTGGGTGGCGAAATCGAGATAGCGCCGGAGCAGTTCGGTGCCGGTGATCTCGGTGGACGGCTCGATGTCGTGGTGGGTGAACGACGCCACCACCGTCATCCGGCGCTTCGCGCGCGTCACCGCGACGTTGACCCGGCGCTCGCTGCCCTTCCGGTTGAGGAAACCGAACCCCGTCTTGTTGATCTTGCCCGACGCAGTGCGCGCGACACCGACACTGAGGATGATCGCGTCCCGCTCGTCACCCTGGACGCTTTCCAGGTTCTTGACGAAGAACCGGCGGCCCAGCTCCTTTTCGTCGTCGGAAAAGAACTCCTCGAGGTCCGGGTTGTCTCGGCGAGCGCGCATCAGCCCTTGCTCGATGCGCGCCTGATGCTTGATGCCGGGGGTGATGACGCCGAGGCTTTCGCCTCGCCTGGTCCGAGCGTGCTCCATGATCAGCTCAACCACGCGCTCGACTTCCGCCGGAGCCGAACCGCTCTGCCCGGGTGACGCCTCCCCGTTCACCGTGACGAGCGTGACCGGCGTTTCCTGCTCTGCGCCGGGAAAAGTGACCAGGCCGTTGCGGTAGATCTCTTTGTTGGAGAACGCGATCAGACGCTCGTCGGCACTGCGGTAGTGCCACCGAAGCATCTCCTGCGACGGCATGATCGGCCGAAGGGCCGTCAGCACGGATTCGTAGTCCGAGAGATCGCCTTCGTCGTTGTCGTCGTCCTCGTCGTCGACGGTGATGGCCCGGTCGAAGAAGCTGGACGGCGGCAGCTGCTTCTCGTCTCCGGCGACCACGAGGTGCTCGCCGCGCATGATCGACGTGATCGCGTCGTGTGGGCGGATCTGGCTCGCTTCGTCGAAGATCACCAGGTCGAACAGCCGCTCGGCCGGTAACATCCGGCTCACCACCAATGGCGACATGGCCCAGCACGGCCGGAGCGAGAGCAGCACGTCCGACGTCTTCTCGACGAGCTTGCGGGTCGGCATGTGCCTTGTCTTCAGGCTCGCCTGCTTCTTGAGGATCTGAGCCTGGTCTCGATAGGTGTCCTGGGCTTCGCGAGCGTGCTTGGCCACCTGCCGGCGCACTCGCCGGGCCGCAGTCGCGAAGTGCTCTCGATCAGCGGCCCGGAAGTCGGCCGCGGCCCGGCTCTGCCGGTCCGCGACGAACTGCCCGAGTTCCGGCACCCGCAGCTTGAAGTCGTCCTCGATCGACGAGAGCCAGATGCGTTCGAAGGCGCGCCAGGCTTCGTCGGAACCGAGGTTGCGGGCCGCGATGTCGTTGAGCAGCTGGTCGAGGCCCAGCCGCCGGAGCCGGTCAAGCAGCACGTTCAGCCCCGGCATCTTGAACAACATGTTCCGGTCGCTCTCCAGCGCCGCGAGCTTCTGTTCGACCTCGGGCGCGGGTCCGGCGGCCAAATCCGGCCACTGCGCGGACACGGCCACAGCCGCGAGCTGGTTACGCAGCTGCGCGAAGTCCCGGGTGACCTGGTCCAGGCCGATGATCTCGGCGGGCACCACATCCGGACCGCCTAGTTCCCGCCAGTGCTGCCGCTGCCCGAGCACCGTCGTCAACGCCGCGTAGAGCGCGGGCTTCTTCGTCAAGCCGGTCCTGGTGATCGACCGGAGTTGTTTCACCAGCGCTCGTCGCTGTCCCCACGACAGCCGGCGCTGGTAGCGCGCACGCGTGGCCCGATCCCCGGTCGCCTGCGCGAAGTCGTCGAGCTGGGTCCCGAAGATCGTCGGACCGAAGACGCCGACACTCTGGGTGATGCCGTCGAGCAAGCTGAGCACCTGATCCCAGCCGGAGAAGTCCTGGGGCTGTCGCAACCCGACCTGCGCGACCAGCCGCTGCATTCCGGTCTGGCTCCGCTTCAACGTCTGGTTCGCCACCTGATCAAGCTGGACCAGCACCGCTTCGGCTTCGTTTTCGGTGCGGACCTGCGTGTTGCACCACGGCGTCTCACGTCGCAAGATCCGCAAGCCGCCCTGGTCGACAAAATCCTTGATGTCCTGTTCGAGCCGGGCGACGACCGCGGCGTCCAACGCTCGCAACTGGTTGCCGCGAAAGGCGCCCCGGACATCCGGGCCCGGCGGCAGGTCGAGCAGCCGCTGCCGGACGTCGTACGCGCTCAGGTCCCACGGCTGCCGCCGCGTGTGGAGTTCACGAGAGTGGTCGAGCAACCGCTGCCGGGCGCCGGACAGCCGGTTGTGCAACGCCGTGACGTCGACCGGCGGCTCCCTCGACAGCTGGTCCAGGCTGAGCGCAAGCTGCTGCGCTACTTCCCGCTTGCTGATCTTCTGCTGGTGCAGGTCGAACATCAGGCCGTCGAGCCCGACGGCCGCCAGCCGGTTGAGGACCGCCTCGATCGCCGCCCGCTTCTCGGCGACGAACAGCACCTTCTTCCCGGTGGCCGCGGCCCCGGCGATGATGTTCGCGATCGTCTGGCTCTTCCCCGTGCCGGGCGGTCCTTCGATGAAGACGTGCCGGCCCGACAAGGCCGTCATGATCGCCCGGTGCTGCGACGAATCCGCGTCTTGGACCAGGAACTCGTCAGCCGGCGGCAGGGAGTCCACGGGCGGCGGCCGGAACCCACCCTCCGCGACCAGTGACTCGCCGGCCGGTACGAACCCGGCCATGGCCGCGACCAGGTCGTGCGATGCCAGCAGCTCGGTCGCGCTCGCCAGATCTTCGACCATCGGGAGCTTCTCGTAGTTGAAGGTGCCGAGCACGACGGCCTTCTCCAGCTGGAGCTGGATCCCCTGAGCCGCGGCGACCTCGGCCAGCCGGGCGTGCGCGGCCTCCATCTGGGTCGTGTGGTCCGCGGCGGTGTCGATCACCTCGCCGACCCGGTCCGCAAGCCCCTCGACGTCGACGCCGTACTGCTCGTTGAGGGCGTGGAGCAGCACCGGGTTGAGTTCCGGCTCGTCCGTGAGTTCGAGCGTGTAGTCGCTCTCGGAGGTCGTCCTGGCCTTGATGGTGACCGGCCGCAGCAAGAGGGGCGCCCGCAAGGCGGGCACCGGAACTGCGCCTTGCCGCTGCCCGGGTGTGGTGCGCACCAAGCCGAACGCGATCCGGCCGACGTCAAGGCCCTGCTCCTCTTCGAAGAGCTGGATGCGTTTGCCGAGGCTGCGGGCTCGGCTGCAGGCGTCCTTGAGTTTCTCGGGCGCGGGCACCAGTTTGCTCAGCCGCACCTTGGAGCGAGTCGTCAGCTCTGTCAGCGCGGCCGGGTCGGCGTCGGTCAGCTCGAGGCTGCCCAGCTTGGTGCTCTTGAAGTAGAGCAGGGTATTGCGAAAGCTGAGGTCGATGAGGTTGCGCCGCCATTCAACGGCCTTCGCGGCGACGACGTCGAGCCGCCCGGTGTCCAGTTGTGCGGTCATGCCGCTGTTCCCCCTCGGCAGAACGGTTTGGTTGACCTGACGTGACCGGCACGCAAGGGCCCGCCGTTCTGCGACGAGCCCTCCAGTCTTCCAGAAGATCGCATCCGGCGGAACTCACTCGATCGGATTGCATCGAGTGCGGTCATCGCTCTCCTCCCGGGTTCCGGTGAGAGATCGTTTACCGCGACTCGCTTGTCACACCCAAACGATCAATCCACCCATTCGGCCCTGACGGACGACACCATCCGGTGATGGCTAGCCTGGGCCGATGACCACCGCCGACGGATTGCTCGGCCGGCTCGCGGGGCTCGACCGGCAGCGCCTCGCGACCGTGCTGGCCCACCGGCCGGACGTGCTCGGGGAGCCGTGGCCGCGACGGCTGGACGTCGTCGCGGCGCGGCTGGCCACGGCCGCGTCCGTGAACGAGGCCCTGCTCGGGTTGCCGACGCCGCACGCGCAGGTCGTGCGGGCCTTGCAACTCTGTTACGCGCTGGGGACGTGGCCGGCGCCGGTCGCCGAAGCCGCCCGGCTGCTCGGCACCGGGCCCGGCGTCGTCGAGTCCTTTGTGGACGAACTCGCGGAGCGCGCGCTGGCCTGGCGCGAGCCCGGCGGCGTCACGCTGCCGGAGCTGCTGCGCAGGACGGACTTCCGCGCGAACGGCCTCGGCCACCCCGCCGCGGACCTGCTCGGCGAGCTCGGCACGACGCGGCTCGCGCGGCTGTCGCGGGCCGTCGGGCTGCCGGACGACGTGCGGCGAACCGATCTGCTGCAGGGTCTCGTCGGGTTCTTCCGCGACGCCGAGGGCCTGCGCGAACTGGCCGGCACCGCGCCCGAGCCCGTGCAAAAACTGTTGCGGGACATGGCCGAGGGCGTTCCCGAGGTCAACGCCGCGACGCCGCTGCCGGGTACTCCGGAAGCCTGGGCGTTCGAACGCGGCTTCCTGTTCGGGACGTATTACGGCAGCGCCGCCATGCCCGTCGAGGTGTCGCTGGCCCTGCGCGGCCCGGACCACCACCTGCCGTTCACGCCGAACGAACCCGGGTGCCCCGTCGTCGACATCGGGGCCGAGTCGGCCGAAGCCGCGTCGTCGGCCGCCGCGTTACGGCTGCTCGACCGCGTCTCGGCCGTGCTCGAACTCGCGACCGCCGAGCCGTTTCCGCTGCTCAAGGTCGGCACGATCGGGTCGAGGCTGATCAAGAAGGTGGCCAAGGAGGTCCGCGGCACCCCCGAGGAGATCGAGCTGGCCATCGACCTCGCCGTGCAGACCGGGCTGCTGCTGGCCGAGGAGCCCAACCCGCCGCGGCGGGGCCAGAAGACGCCACCGCCGACGCTCGAACCGGACCCCGACGTCCTCCGGCCCGCCCCGGCGCTGCTCCACCGCCTGCTGTTGACGACCTGGTGGGACTCCGCCTCGCCGGTGGACGGCACGGACGTCGGCGCGCAGGTGCGGCGGCTGGTCGTCCGGCTGCTGGCGCGCCTCGACCCCGGCCGCGGGATCACCGACGCCGGCGCGCTGACGCGGCTCGCCGAGTGGCACGCGCCGATGCTGCCGACCGAGGACTTCGCCGGGCACGTCCAGGCCGTGCTCGCCGAGGGTGAGCTGCTCGGCGCCGTCGCGCACGGCGCCGTCACCCAGGCCGGGCGCGCACTGCTCGACCCGGGCAAGCTCGTGGAAGTCACCGAAGCGCTCGTGGCCCACGCCCGCACGACGGCGTTGTTCGGCACCGACCTGACCGCGATCGTCCCCGGCTCCCCCGACGCCCGCCTCGCCGCGCGACTGGACCGCGCCGCCGATCGCGAGACCCAGGGCACGGCGACCAGCTGGCGGTTCTCGCCGTCGACCGTCCGGCGGGCCTTCGACCAGGGCGCCACCGCCGCCGACCTGCTCGACGAGCTGGGCGCGATCGCGTCCGGCGAGCTGCCGCAACCGTTGGTGTACTTGATCAACGACGTCGCGCGGCGCCACGGTGAGGCGCGGGTGCTCGACGTCGCGAGCGTCGTCGTCGGCGAACCGCCGGTGCTCGCCGAGATCGCCGCGCACCGCAAGCTGGCGAAACTCGGCCTGCGTGCGGTGGCCCCGACCGTCTTGACGTCCACAGTGGACGCGTCCGGCACGCTCGAGGCGTTGCGCGAAGCCGGTTACGCGCCGACGCACCACGCCGCCGACGGGAGCATCGTGCTGCCCGCCCGGGAGCAGGCCGAGCCGAAGGTCGCCATCCGCGATCCCGAGGCCGCCGACCGGAAACCCGACCCGCTGGCCCACGCGGACCGGCTGCTGGCGGCCCCGGTTAGCGGCCCGAACCTGCAGCGCGGGCAGCTCGCGCGGGCGATGAGCGACCGCTACGCGGGGCGGCTCACGCCGAAGCAGCAACAACTCTGCTGGCAGCTGGAAGCCGGCGTCCCGGTGGACGTCGTCTACCGCGCGGACGGCGCCGAACCCGCGCGGCTGGTCGTCGCGTACCCGGAGCTGGACGACGACGTCCTCGACGTCTGGTCGCTGCACGACCGCGCCTACCGCCGGCTGGAGCTGGCGCGGATCGACCTGGCCTAAGCCTCGACAGCGGTGAGGTTCGCGAAGGCCACGACGTTGTCGAGGTAGTTCCCGCTCGAGTGGTCGAACGCGCCGCCGCAGGTGATGAGCCGCAGCTCGGGCCCGGTCGTGTCGCCGTAGACCTCGTCCGTGGGGAAGTCGGCCTTGGCGTAGCGGCCGACGCGGTAGACGGTGAAGACCGCCGTCCGGCCATCGGTGCGGCCCACCCGCACCTGCTCGCCGGAGCGCAGGTCCTTGAGCTTGCTGAACGCACCGGGCACGTGCTTGTAGTCGACGTGCGCGGCCAGCACCGCCGGCCCGACCTCGCCGGGCGACGGCGCGCCGGTGAACCACCCGACGGTCGTCGCGTCGGGCGGGACCTGCAGCTCACCGCCGGGCGTGAGCCCGAGGTCGGCGATCGACCCGGCGCGCACGCCGATCGCCGGGATGCTCAGCGACGCCGGTTTCGCCGCCGGGAGCCCGCCGTGGGGCGGGGTGGCCGTGGTACCGGCGCCCCCCGCGGCGCTCGTGTAGGGCGGCGACGGCGGCGGCGCGACCTGATCCGACGCCGGTGCCGAGAAGGCCAGGACGAGTGCCACGACCACGACCACGCCGAGCGCGGCGGCGACCGCCGCGATCGCCGGCCACAGCGGTGGGTGCGGCCGCCTCAACTCGTGCGCCGGCGCAGGTAGAGCACCATCCCGCCGGACGTCGCCGCGGCCAGCAGCGCGCCGCTGAGCAGGAGGAACCCGGGGGTGTCTTCGTCGGGCTCACCGCCGCCGGTGGCCACGCCGCCGACCGGCTTGACCTTGACCTGGCCACCTGTGGTGGCCTTCTTGGTGGTCGTCGACTTCGGGGTGGTGTGCGTCGAGGTCGACGGCTGCGGCTGCGCCGAAGTGGGCGCGGGCTTGGAGGTGTTCTGCACCGGGCGGTGCGGCAGGTCTTCACAGGCCTTGCCGTCGTTGTCCTTCCCGTCCAGGCCGTTGGGGTCGGACGGGTCCTGGTCGTAGACGGCCTGCGCGTCTTCCTGGTACTGGAAGTCCGAGCAGTTCTTGTCGCCGACCGCGAGAGGTGTCGCGAGCTGCGCGGAGGCGAGGGAGACGGGGCCGAGGAGAGCGAGCCCGGCGACGGCTGCGGCCGTCGTCAGGGCACGACGAAATAAGGACAACGGAAGTCCTTCCGGGGAAGAATCGGAATCGAACACGGCTCTGGCGCCGCGATGCGTGGTTAATATCGCGACCACGTCGAGGCCGTTACGGACATTTCCGAAATTCGCGCGGCCGCCGGCGAACGCCAGCGCCCAACCAAAATCCGGGCGCCTCGTGATTCTTCGCCGGATCGCTGGTCGAATCGCCTTGACCAGCGTTTTCTTCCGCCCGGAAATTCGTTGTAATACGTACCGGTCGGAATGTCGGACGATCTCCGTCACCTCTTCGAGCGAATTGGCCGCCCACCCCGTAACCTGGGGGTATGCCGATCCAGGTACTGCTCGTCGACGACCACGAACTGGTCCGCCGCGGGCTCCGCGACCTCCTCGGCGACGAGCCCGACATCGAGGTCGTCGCCGAAGCGGGCAGCGTCGAAGAGGCGTTGGCGGTCGCGATGCACGTCGAGCCGGAGGTCGCGGTGGTCGACGTCCGGCTCGGCGACGGCGACGGCATCACGCTCTGCCGCGAGCTGCGGTCGAAACCGAATCCGCCGGCGTGCCTGATGCTCACGGCGTTCGACGACGAAGAGGCGATGGTCGGCGCGATCATGGCCGGCGCGGCGGGCTACCTGCTGAAACAGGTGCGCGGGCAGGACGTGGTGACCGCCGTCCGCGAGGTCGCGGCCGGCCGGTCGCTGCTGGACCCGGTGAGCACCGCGCGGGTGCTGGACAAGATGCGCCACCCGCCGACGGACGAGCTGGCCGCGCTGACCGAGCGCGAGCGCGACGTGCTCGAGCTGATCGGCCAGGGCCTGTCGAACCGGGAGATCGCCGAGCGGCTCTTCCTCGCCGAGAAGACGGTCAAGAACTACGTCACTTCCGTGCTGGCGAAGCTCGGCATGCAGCGCCGGACGCAGGCCGCTGCCTGGGTCGCGCGCCGGGAGAAGTAACCCGCCGCAGCGGGACTGTCCGCAAGCCGCCGTTCGCTGCGTACTTTTCACGGCCGTGTCACCGTGCGCCACGTCAGGCCGGGTTTACGCACCCCGGATTCACTCGAACGTGAGTCGAATATATGTTCGAGAATTCGGTAAGATTCTTCCCGAGGACGTGGGAAGGAGGCTTGGATGACCCGAGAAGGGTGAGCCCGAGTCAGGTGTGCTTGTCAGTCGAGAGGCAGGTCGAACGCCACCAGGGTGCCGAGGCTGGGTGAGGAGTTCAGGAAGAACTTCCCGCCCGCGGCGTCAGCGCGTTCGGCGAGGTGGCGCAGGCCGCGAGTGGCGACACCTTGGGGGACGCCGGAACCGTTGTCCCGGACGCGGAGCTTCACGCCGTGCGAGTCCCGGGCCAAAGTGACGCGGGTTTCGCTCGCGCCGGAGTGTCTGACCACATTGGACAGTGCTTCGCGCAGGGCGGCCCGGATGTGATCGGCGCGTTCGGCGGGGACGTCGGCGAACTCACCGGACAGCTCCAGGGTCGGCGGGTAGCCGAGCAGCTCCCCCGCGATACGGACCTCGCCGCGCGCCGATTCGGCAAGGTCGGCCGGCGTGCCGGTGTCGTGGCGAGGTTCCGCTGACCGCAGCGCGCGCACGGTCCCGCGGATCTCCTCGATGGTCTGGTCGAGCTGGTCGATCGCGTCGGACAGGCGAGCGCCGTCGGCCTGGGCGAACCGCTTGCGCATGTTGCGCCGCACCCGGTCGAGCTGCATCCCGGCGCCGTAGAGGCGTTGGACGATGACGTCGTGGAGCTCACGGGCGATGCGCTCCCGCTCCTCGTAGAGCGCGACACGGTGGCGAGCGTTGGCGCCCTCGGCGAGCGCGAGCACCACTCCGGCTTGCGCGGCGAAAGCGACGAGCATTTCCACCGTCCCCGCGGAGAAGGGCTCGCGCCCCTGCTTCCGGTAGACGGTGAGTGCGCCGAGCACGCGGCCCCCGGACCCGAACGGCGCGGCGGCGAAGGGCCCGTACCCGTGCAGTTCGGCGGGAACGTAGGGCGCGGTCCGCGGATCGACGGTGAAGTCATCGCTGGCGATGGGTTCACCACCGCGGGCGACCCGTCCGGCCGCGGAGTCGGCGGGAAGGGACAGCCCGCGGAGCGACTCCCCGACCACCGGGACGTCAGTACTGCTGTCGGCGGCTGCCGGTTCGCTGCCGCGCGCGCTCGGCCGCGAAGTGTCCGGCTCCGGTGCGGTCGGCGCTGACGCGGCTGACCCCGCGACGGCGTTGCCGGCCGAGGCGTTCGGCTCGCTCGCGCGTCCGGGCTCGCCTTCCGGCTCGACCTCGGTGACCCCCGTGCGAGTCGGCGTGGCGCGTAGCCCGTCGGCGGACGCGGCGACCTCGCCCGGGTGAGGTGTGGCGTAGTGGGCGGCCTCGACGACCACGCGGCCGTCGTCGGCGCTGACCATGGCCAGGCCGAGGTCGGCGTCGGCGAGTTCGGCGGCGCGGGCGACGACCGTGTCCAGCACCGCGCCCGGGTCGTCGCCGGACAGGGCGGTGCTGGTGATCTCGGTGGCGGCGGACAGCGCCCGCGCGGCAAGCGTCGGATCCATGAGTTCCGTCATTATCGCGCGGCGCAGCGGCGGCGCGGCAAGGACACGGCGCGAATCGATCACGTCGCCCCGGCCACCGGCACTCGTGTGACGACCCGGCCGTCCCGGACCTCGAGCACCACGTCCGCGTCCCCGGCCTCGTCGGCGCGGTGGGTCACGTGCACCACGGTCCGCCCCGCGAGCGCCTCCCGAAGCCGCGCCCGCACGACGCGCGCGGTCGGCTCGTCGAGGTGGGCGGTGGGCTCGTCGAGCAGCACGAGCCCCGCCGAAGGCGCCCCGAGCAAGGCCCGCGCCAGCGCAACACGCTGCACCTGCCCACCGGAGAGCCCGCTACCGCCACTGCCGAGCACAGTCGCCGGCTCGACGTCGTCGAGCGCCACTCGGTGCAAGGCTTCGCGCAGCTCGTCCTCGGTGGCGGCCGGCCGCGCCAGCCGAAGGTTTTCGCCGACGGTGGTGGCGGCAAGCATCGGCTCCTGCGGCGCCCAGGCAACACCCTCGGGCGCGCTGACGACACCCCGAGTCGGCGCGAGAAACCCGAGAAGAGCGGCAACCAGAGTCGACTTGCCGGCCCCACTACCCCCGACGACGGCCGCATAGGTCCCCGGCGCAAGAGCCAGATCGACACCACGCAACACGACGGGCCCATCCGGCCACCCGAGGTCAGCACCCCGCAGCTCAACGGACGGCACCTCGTGGTCCCTCGACGGGTTCCGGACCTGCACAGCAGTCTCGAGCTCAGCCGAAGGTCCGGCAATCTCGACCAGAGCCCGAGCGGCACTCGCGACACCAGCCGACCGCGACCCGGCGGCCTTGCGCGACCAGGAGGCCGTCAACCCCGACCGACGCTCGGCGACACCCTCAAAGCCAGCCGACTCCCACCCGGCAGCCCCAACCTCCGACTCGGCGCGAGACCCAGCGGCACCCCCAAAGCCAGCCGACTCCCGCCCGGCAGCCCGGACCTCCGACTCGGCGCGTGGCCTAGCGACACCCACGAAGCCAGCCGACTCCCACCCGACAGCCCCGGCCTCCGACCCGGCGCGAGACCCAGCAGCACCCACGAAGCCGGCGGGTTGCTGCGCGGCGGTCCAGCCCGACACTGCCGCCACCTCGACCGTCGGCTCAGCGGCATCTGCAACCTCAGCCAGTTGCCGACTGGTGGCCCGGCGCATTCCTGCCGTCGCCGACTCGGCGCGAGACTCCGCGGCACCGGCTGGCCGCGAACTGGCGGCCACTGACTTGCCCTGCCCGGCGCGCGGAGCTGGCTTCGCGGCTCCGTCGGGGGTGTCGGCCAGGCGGTGGCGGGCCTGCTTCAGCGTGTCCCAGTGCTGGGCCACCGGCGGCAGCAGCGCGAGCACCTCCGCCAGCGCCAACGGCACCAACGCCAGCAGTGGCGCCAGCACCGGATCAAGCCGTCCAGCCGAGACTGCCTGGGCCGCGAAGGCCGTGCTCACGATCGCCGCCGTGCCGCAGGCCAGTGTCACCAGGGCCTCCGCCGCGCCCACTCCGAAGGCCTGGCGGCGGGCCTGGGTCACCAACCGGGTGTCGGCCTCGGCGAGGGTGTGGCGATGCCCCGCCGCCCGGCCGAACGCCAGCAGCTCGGCCGCTGCCTCGAAGAGCACCAAGACCCGCGATGCGACGTCGCGTCGGCCGGTCGCCAGCGCTGATGTCGCGCGGCGTTCGGCTCGCAGCGCGACCAGCGGTGCGCACAATCCGGCCGCGACCGCCGCCGCGAGCGTCCAGCCCGCCGCGGGCAGGACCCAGGTCTGGACCGCGATCGCTCCGGCCGCGACCAACGCCACCACCAGCGGCGGCGACACCACCCGGGGCAGCAGGTCGCGCACCGTGTCGACGTCGGCGACCAGGCGACGCTGACCCTCGCCCGCGCGCAGGCCTCGCGCCGGGCCGAGGCGGACCAGGGAATTCCACAGCCGCACGCGGAGGCGGCCTGCGATGCGGAACGCCGCATCGTGCGTGACCAGGCGTTCCGCGTACCGGAGGCCGGCGCGGCCCAGGCCGAACGCGCGGACGCCGACCACGGCGACCGTCAGCGTCAGGATCGGCGGCTGCTGGGACGCCTTGGCGATGAGCCAGCCGGACGTCGCGGTCAGCGCGACGCCGGCCAGCAGGGCCACCGCGCCGAGTGCCGCGCCGCCGAAGAGACGTCCGTCGAGGAGGGCTCGCCAGGGCAGCGGCGTCGCGAATGAGTCCTTTGTGGATGGTTCAGGCGCGCCCGGAGGAGAAATCGACATAGCGACGGCGGCGGTGCGCTCGTGGGCCGCGATCACCGCCGCGGCTCCGTTGTCGACCGCGCGCTGCACCGCGTCGAGCACCAGCCGCGCGCTGGTCTCGTCGAGGTGGGCGGTCGGCTCGTCGAGCAGGAGGAGCCACGCGCCTTCGCGCACTCGCTGCAAGGCCCGCGCGACCGCGACGCGCTGACGCTGCCCCAGCGAAAGCCTCGCCACCGGACGGTTCGCCAGCCCGGCCAGGCCGAGCTCGGCGAGGCCGGCGTCCGAGCCGACCTCTTCGCGGACCGTGCCGCCGGTGAACACCGGCGACTGCGGCACCCACGCGACCTGCTCGCGCCAGCGCGTGAGGTCGGCGTCGGCGAGGTCCGTCGCTCCGACCGTGATGCTTCCGTCGTGCGCGGGAACGAAGCCGAGGAGCGCTGCGAGCGTCGTCGATTTCCCGCCACCGCTGGGGGCGCGGAGCCAGTGCGTCTCGCCCGGGCGGATCGTGAACGTCTCGCCGTCCGGCGCGAAGCCGCCCCGACGGGCCACCCGCAACGAAGAAACGTGCAGGTCACAGCCATCCGGGACCGCAGAACCGATGGCAGGCGCCGGGACGGCCAGCAGGTCGGCGACCCGGCGGACCGCCTCGACGCCGTCCTCGCTGGCGTGGAACGCGGCGCCGACCGCGCGCACCGGCTGGTAACACTCCGGCACGAGGATCAGCACACCCAGCCCGATGGCCAGCGGCAGGTGGCCGCCCGCGAGCCGGACGCCGATCACGACCGCGACGAGCGCGACCGAAAGCGTCGCGATCAGTTCGAGCACGAACGCCGAGGAGAAGGCGGCTTTCAACGTCTTGAGCGTCGCGCGGCGGTGACGTTCGGAGAGCTTCCGGACTGTCTCGGCCTGGGCGGCCGCGCGGCGGAACGCGGTCAGCACCGGCAGCACGCGCACCAGTTCGAGCAGCCGCTCGGACATCCGGTGCGTCGCGTCGGTGGCGCCGGCGACGCGGCCGGCCGTGAACTTGCCGACCAGGATCGCGAACACCGGGAGCAGCGGCACGGTCAGCGCGACGATCACGCCCGACGGCCAGTCGGCGAACAGGATCGCCGCGCCGGCGCCGAGCGGCACGACGGCCGCCGTCACCAGCGCGGGCAGGTACTCGCGGAAGTACGCGTCGAGCGCGTCGAGGCCGCGGGTCGTCAGCGCGGTCAGCTCGCCGTGGCCGCGGCGGGCGATCCACTCCGGGCCGAGGCGCAGGGCGTGGTCGACGGCTTTCGCGCGCAACTCGCGTTGCGCGGTCGCCGCCGCGCGGGCGGCGACCGTGCGCACCGCCCAGCCGGTCAGCGCGCGCGTCGCGACGAGCGCGAGCAGCGCGGCCAGCTGGGCGGTGCGTCCCCCGGAACCCGCTCCGACGATCGCCGCGAGGACGTCGGCGAGCAGGAATGCCTGGGCCACCAGCGCGGCGGCGTTGAGGAACGAGAGGAATCCCACCAGGGCCAGCGCTCGGCGCACGGCCGGCACGAGGGCCGGCAATGCGCCGAGCGGGCCCTTTCCCGGCCGCGCCGAGTCCACTGTGGACTCCGAGGCGAGAAGGGGAGCGCGCCCGGGAAGCTGCGTCATGGTGCGTGGACCGCCGGGATGTGCTGGGTGCCGATGCGCTTGCGGAACACCCAGTACGTCCAGCTCTGGTAGATCAGCACGGCGGGGGCGCCGAAGACGGCGACCCAGGTCATCACCGTCAGCGTGTACGGGCTCGACGCCGTGTCGGCGATGGTCAGCGTGTTGGCGGCGTCGAGGGTCGAGGGCAGGACGTTCGGGAAGAGCGAGCCGAACATGGTGACGGCGGCCCCGGCGATGACGACGCCGAGCGCGGCGAACGCCTGGCCGTCGCGGTCGGCGCGCAGCTTCAGCCAGGCGACTACGGCGGCGAGAGCACTGATCCCAAATGCGAGCAGTGTCCACAGCGTGCCTTCGCGCCACTGGACGACCGCCAGGAACGCGACGACCGGCACCATCGCGAGGGGCAGCAGCCTGATCGCCAGGTTCCGGGCGCGTTCTCGCAGTTCACCGGTGGTTTTGAGGGCGAGGAACGCGGCGCCGTGGGTGATCGAGAAGGCGGCGACGGCGACCGCGCCGAGCAGGGTGTCCCAGCGGAAGGCGGCGAACGCGGAGCCGACGCGGTTGCCTTCGGCGTCGAGGGGCAGGCCGAGGACGGACGTCGCGAGGATCAGCCCGACGCCGAGCGGCGGGATCCACGAGCCGACCATGATCACGCGGTCCCAGGTGCGGCGCCAGCGGTCCGAGTCGACCTTGCCGCGGTATTCGAAGGCGACGCCGCGGCCGATCAGGGCGAGCAGCAGGAGGAGAAGCGGCAGGTAGGCGGCGGAGAAGAGACTGGCGTACCAGCCGGGGAAGGCGGCGAACATCGCGCCGCCGGCGACGATCACCCAGACTTCGTTGCCGTCCCAGACCGGCCCGATGGTGTTGACCATGACGCGGCGCTCGGTGTTGTCGCGCGCGAGCACCGGCAGCAGCATGCCGACGCCGAAGTCGAAGCCTTCGAGGAACAGGTAGCCGGCCCAGAAGAAGGCGATGACGCAGAACCAGATCGTCGCGAGGGTCATCGGACGCCCCCTACCACTTCGGTCCGACGTTCGGCCGTGGCCAAGCCTCGATCGCCGTGAGTTATCCACAAGTGGTCGAGTTGTCCACAGATTTGCTGTGGGTAACCCGTGAGAGTGACCAAGCCGATACGCTGGGTTCGGGGACGCCCCCCGGGACGGGTGGGGGCTGCTTTGGGGGCGATTGGGCCTGCGGCAGAGGGTTTTGGCTGGTCAGCGGGGGTGGGCTCGGCCGGGGTGTGGGTTTTCGTGGTGCTCATCGTCGCCGCCTCAGTAGGCGAACGCGAGCGTGTCGCCCGGTTCGTTGTCGTCGTTCTTGGGCTTCGGCGGGGGCATCACCGCGTCGATGCCGCCGCGGATGTACTTGCGCATCAGGTACAGCTCCACCACGCCCAGCACCGCGTACACCGTGGTCAGGGCGATGAGGGACGTCCAGACCTCGCCCGTCGACAGCCGCGAGACGGCCTGGGCCGTGAACATCCAGACGCCGTCGACGCCGGACGGGTTCGGGGCCACCACGAACGGCTGACGGCCCATCTCCGTGAAGATCCAGCCCGCGCTGTTGCCGAGGAACGGGGTGGCTACGCCGAGGAGCACCAGCCACGGGAACCAGCGTGAGCCGGGGATGCGGTCGCGGCGGGTCAGCCAGAGGGCCAGCAGGCCGATGCCCGCCGACACCGCGCCGAAGCCGATCATCATGCGGAAGCCCCAGTACGTCACCGGGAGGTTCGGCACGTAGTCGATCGGCTTGCCCGCCAGCGAACCCAGGTCCGGGTCGTCCGGGTAGTTCGTGCCGTACTTCGCCTGGTACTCCCCGATCAGGTCCTCGACGCCCTTGACCTCGGTCTTGAAGTCGTTGTGCGCCAAGAACGAGAGCAGCGCGGGCACGTTGAACGTCTTGACGTCCTCGCAGTCGGACCCCGCGACGTCGCCGATCGCGATGATCGAGAAGCTCGCCGGCTTTTCCGTGTGGCACAGGGCTTCCGCCGACGCCATCTTCATCGGCTGCTGCTCGAACATCAGCTTGCCCTGCGTGTCCCCGGTGATCGCCAGGACCGCGAACGCGGCGACGCCGACCCAGCCGCCGAGGCGCAGTGACGTGCGCCAGACGTCCTGGTGGTCGCCGCGCCGCCAGAGGTGCCAGCCCGCGATGCCGACCAGGAACGCCGCCGCCACCGAGAACGCGCCGGCCAGCGTGTGCGGGATCGCGGCCAGAGCCGTGTTGTTCGTCAGCACCGCCCAGATCGAGTTCATCGTCGGCTTGCCGTTCTCGAACGTCACGCCGACCGGGTGCTGCATCCACGAGTTCGCGGCCAGGATGAAGTACGCCGAGGCCATCGTGGCCAGCGAAAACGCCCACGCGCAGGCCAGGTGCACCTTCTTCGGCAGCCGGTCCCAGCCGAAGATCCACAGGCCGAGGAACGTCGACTCGACGAAGAACGCGACGAGCCCTTCCATGGCCAGCGGCGCGCCGAAGACGTCGCCGACGAACCGGGAGTACGCGCTCCACGTCATCCCGAACTGGAACTCCTGCACGATCCCGGTCACCACGCCCATGGCGAAGTTGACCAGCAGCAGCTTGCCCCAGAACTTGGTCATCCGCAGGTGCCGCAGCTCGCCGGTGCGGACCCAGCGGGTCTGCATCGCCGCGACCAGGATCGACATCCCGATGGTCAACGGGACCATCAGGAAGTGGTAGACGGTGGTGATGCCGAACTGCCACCGCGCTAGCTCAAGGACCTCCACGTAGCCCAGCGTGCTCCGGGCCCGGCGGCGCGACCAGTTCAACTGGTCCCGATGTGCCCAGGACCAACGTCCTGGGTGACTACAACCGGTCGAGCGCCGCCCGCGCTTCCTCGGCGACCGCGCGCCGCGGGCCGGTGTCGCCGAGCTCGAGCACGTGCTTCAGGGCCAGCGCGTACGCCGTGTCGAACGCCTTCTCCGCGTCGACCGGGATGTCCGGGCGGACGCCGGTGCCTTCCCAGTTCTCCCCCGTCTCCGGGTGGAACGAGCGGGCGATCGACACGGTCACGTCGAGATAGGTGTCCACTTTGTACTGTTCACGCGGGTGCGCGCCGCCGCGGCTGGGCTCGCCGACGGTCTTCGCGCGGCCCTGCTGCTGCAGGGAGAACGCGAGGTCCTCGCCGCCGGAGAACGTGCGCGGGCCGGTGAGCACCCAGATCGGCTTCGTGCCGCCGAACTTCGCGCCCGGCACGTACGGCAGCGTCCACATCTGGGTCGTGCGGTCGCCCTCGCGCTCGTAGATGTTCAGGTAGTTGACCTGCTCGTCGACCAGGTAGCTCTGCAGCAGCGCGCTCGTGCCCGGGGTGCCGCCGCGGTTGCGGCGCACGTCGAGCAACAGTGCGTCGGTAGGCGCCAGCAGCGTCATCGCCGCCGCGATCGCGGGCCCGGCCAGCTCGGCCGGGTAGAGGAGTGTCGTGTCGAGGTAGCCGACGTTGCCCGCCAGCCGCCGGACCGCCGCGATGCCGAACGCCTCCAGCTCGGCTTCGACCCGGAACTCCTCGGAGTCGAACTTCGCGTCCCCGTCTTCGGGGACCGGGTCGAGGTGGTGGCGCAGCCGCACGTGCTTGTCGCCGTTCACCGACTGCAGATCCACTGTGACGACCGTCGCGAACTCGGCGTCGTCGAGATCCGCGTACGCGCCTTCATCGAGACGCCGGCGAAGCACCTCCGCCAGCTTCGCCGCGACGTCCGGGAAGACGTAGTGCGCGTCCAGCCGGCGGATGACCTCGTTGACCTGCGCAGTGCGCGCTTGTGACCCCATGCCCGCAACCTACCGCAGACCACAACCGAAAATTCGGCGCGCCGAAGAAAATTGTGCGCCCGTCCGCGATGACAAATTCATGGGCACCGATTCGGCAATTTCGCGGAAGCCATCAGCTTGCGACTCGCTGAACCTCCCCTTTATCGTTGCAGTGAAAGGGGAGAGAAATACACATGACTACCGCGATGGTGGCGCTGATCAGCGCGTTCGGCCTGGTCCTCGCCGTGGAGCTGCCGGACAAGACACTGGTCGCGACCTTGGTGCTGACCACCCGTTTCCGTGGCTGGCCGGTATTCGCCGGGGTGTGCGCCGCGTTCGCTGTGCAATGTGTCATCGCGGTCGCGTTCGGCAGTGTGTTGACGTTGTTGCCGGACGTCGTCCTTTCCCTGGTCGTGGCCGGCATGTTCGGGCTCGGCGCTTTCATGCTCCTTCGCGAGGGATTCAGCGGAGCCGACGAAGCAGGCGAAGACGCTTCGCGCACAGGCCCCTCGCCAGCGTCCTTCTGGCGTTCCGCGCTGACGTCCTTCGGTGTGCTCTTCGCCGCCGAGTGGGGTGACGCCTCCCAGCTCGCGACGGCGAGCCTGACCGCCCGGATCGGCAACCCCCTGGCCGTCGGCGTCGGCTCGTTCGCCGCGCTCGTCGTGGTGGCCGGGCTCGCGGTGTTCATCGGCGGGAAGATCCGCAACCGGATCCGGCCGAAGCTGATCCAGCGCATCGCCGGGTTCGTGTTCGCCGGGTTCGCGGCGTTCGCCCTGCTCCAGCTGGCTTTCTGACCTGGACGTACGGACTCTTCACAGGATCACGCGGTAACCTTTCGGGAACGAAAGGGTGAGGGCAAGGTGAACACCACCTTGCCCTTCTCCTTGTCCTCGATGTGCCAGGAGAACCGCAAGTGACCGCACCGCAGCCGCAGACCGCCGTCTCGCCGGTGCACGGCAGGCTCGCGCTGGGCGGCATCGGCCTGGCCGTGGCCATCTCGATCGACCTGCACCTGCGCCTCTCGAGCCAGGTCAGCCCGATCTGGCAGACGCTCTCGGAATACGTCTACGGCAAGCTCGGCGGCTCGTCGGCCGCGCCGCTGTTCAGCGCGATGTGCCTGGCGCTCGCGCTCGGCTCGGTCGCCCTGCTCACCGGCATCGCGAAGGCGCGCCGCCCGGGCACCACCGCCGTCTGCGTGCTGCTCGGTGTCTGGTCCGCCGGGCTGCTGGTGTGCGGGCTCGTGCGCGTCGACCCGGACGGTGAAGCGCGTTCGCTGTCCGGACAGGTGCACAACATCGCCGCGCTGACGGCGTTCGTCGCGTTGCCCGCGGCCGCGTTCGTGCTGACCCGCAGGGGTCGCGAGCGGTGCCCGTGGGAGCCGCGCCGCAGCACGATCCGGCGCCTGGCCACGGCGAGCTTCGCCAGTGTCGGCGTCGTGCTCGGCGGCTTCGTCGTCACGCTGATCATCGGCCCGGCGCACCAGGAGGTCACGCTCGGGCTGTTCGAGCGGCTCCTGTTCAGCGTCGACGTCGCGCTGCTGCTGACCATGGTCCGGCCGCTCGTGGCCGCGTCCCGGCGCTAGTTCGACTCCCCCGGCCCGACCAGGATCGGCTCGACGCCGTGCCCGGTCAGCCACCACGACTCGTACGCCGGATCCGGCCAGACCGACAGCTCGGCGCCGTCGTCGAACGTCAGCGCGAGGCTGCCGGACCGCAGCCGGACGGCGGTCACCGTGCGGCCGAACAGGTCCAGCACCGGCGCCAGCGCGGCCCCGGTGGCCGGCCTGAGGTCGTGGCAGCGGCCTGCGGCGTCACGCAGCCGGAACGCCGTCTCGACGACCAGTTCGGCGTCGACCCGCGGCTCCTCGTCCGCCGGCTCGTCGACGAGTTCGAGACGCACCTGGAAGTCGAACGCGGTCCGGCGGACCGCGCAGCCGACGAGCTCCTCGGGAATCTTCACCGCACCCCCGGCCGGGTCACGGCGGCTCCCCGGCGAGCCGCCTCTGGCACCACGAGATCACATCCCGGCGCCCGTGCGCCAACTACGCATCCGTTCGGAGCACCCCGGTCAGCCGGGCGGCGGCCGCGACGACCTGCGGACCGACCTCGGTGGCCTTGAGAGGTTCGAGGGAGACGACGCCGACGCTCGCCCGCAGCCCGGGCACCCCGCGGACCGGCGCGGCGACACCGGACGCGCCCGCTTCCAGCTCGCCGGCCGACGTCACCCAGCCGTCGCCGCCGGGGCGCAGGGTCATCGCCTTGCCGGCCGCGCCCGAGTTCAGGGCGTGCCGGCTGCCGACGCGGTAGGCGACGTGAAAACTCGTCCAGGACGGCTCCACGACAGCCACCGCAAGCGCTTGCGCCCCCTGGGCGACCGACAGGTGCGCGGTCGCGCCAACCTTCTCGGCCAGCTCGCGCAGCACCGGGCCGGCCGCGTCCCGCAGCTGCGGGAGCACCTGCCCGGCCAGCCTCAGCAGGCCGACGCCGAGCCGGACCTTGGTGCCGTCGCGCCAGACCAGCCCGCGCTCGGACAGCGGCACCAGCAGCCGGTAGACGGCCGCGCGGCTGGCCCCGATGGCCACGGCCAGCTCGGAGATGGTCGCCGCGTCGCCGCCGGCGTCGGCCACCGCCTGCAGCAGCGCCAAGCCCCGGTCGAGCGTCAGCGACCCCTCCCGGCCGGTCACAGCAAGCCGAGTTCGCCCATGTCGGCGACCGGCTCGTCGAACGAAGCGGCCGCGTAGGACGCGAAGAGCTCTCGCACGGCCTTCGCGGCCGGCTCGGGCAACGCGCGGGCTTCGTCGGCCAGCGCCTGGCCGTCGGTCTCCTCCAGGGCCGCCCGGACGTCGCCGCCGGCCAGGCTGCGCGCGGACGCCACGAGCAGGTTGAGGAAGCCGTGGTGCACGAAGCCGGTACCCGGGTCGGCGTGGCGGACGGCGCGGTGGAGGCTGTTCGTCGCCTTGAACGAGGCGCCGGCGGAGCCGCTGACGACGGCCAGGAAGTCCGCCACCTCGTCGACGCTCGGGAAGTTCTCGCCCGCCTTGCCGCCGCAGCGGATCTTCGGCCAGCTGCCGTGCTCGATCACCTTGCGGACGCCGTCGAGCCAGCCGACGCCGCGCCGCGGCTCGACCACCCGGATGACGTCCTCGGGGACGAACTCCGAGACGCGTTCCAGCCACACCTCGTCGACGTCGGAGGGGGCCGGCATCTCGACCATCCGCAGCGCGAGCAGCTCACTGCGCGACTCGACGATGGAAATCGCCTTCGGCACACCGCCGAGCCCGGTGTCGATGATCAAGGAAAGCGGTAGCGGCTGCTTCGGCTTGATCTTGATCAACTCGGTGATCAGCTCGGGCAGACGGGACGCCTGGCAGAGAAAAACCCCCAGTACACCTGCGTGTTCGGACTCCCGGCTCGCGAAATGCGCGCGCAGGGCTTCGGGCATGGCCGCATCGCCCGGCGGGAACAGCGCCGAGTCGTCGACGAGCCTCGCGAACAGGGGAGGGATCCCACGGGGGCCGGGGGGCGTGAGTTCCACAGCGCTTGACACGAATGACACGCTAGTAGCGTACGACATGAGGACAAAATCGTTCGCACAACGGACACGTCAGGAGGGGACATCGATGCCTTACTACCGGCGGGTAGGCGAGATCCCGCACAAGCGGCACACGGCCTTCCGCAAGCCGGACGGCGGGCTCTACGCCGAAGAGCTGATGGGCGTCGAAGGCTTCTCCGCCGACTCCGCGCTGCTCTACCACCGCGGGCTGCCGACGGCGATCGTCGACGCGGTCGCCGTCGAGGAGGACCGCGGGTCGCTCACCCCGAACCACCCGCTCAAGCCGCGGGCCTACAAGACCGGCGAGCTCAAGTTCGGCGGTGACGCCGACGCGGTGACCGGCCGGCGGCGGCTTTTCGGCAACGCCGACGTCTCCATCGGCTTCGTGACGGCGACCGCGCCGAGCCCGCTGTACCGCAACGCGGCCGGCGACGAGCTGTTCTACGTCCAGGGCGGTTCCGCGACCGTCGAGACGATCTACGGCAGCCTCGAGGTCGGCGACGGCGACTACCTGGTGATCCCGACGTCGTGCACCTACCGCGTCCTCCCGCACGGCGAGGTCAGCCTCTTCACGCTCGAAGCGCGCGGGCACATCGGGCCGCCGAAGCGCTACCTGTCGGCGAAGGGCCAGTTCCTGGAGCACTCGCCGTACTGCGAGCGCGACGTCCGCGGGCCGGCCGAGCCGCTTCTGGAAGACGGCGAAGACGTCGAGGTGCTCGTGCGCCACCGCGCCGGCCTGACCCGCTACACCTACGCGACGCACCCGTTCGACGTCGTCGGCTGGGACGGCTGCCTGTACCCGTGGGCGTTCAACATCGACGACTTCGAGCCGATCACCGGCCGCGTGCACCAGCCGCCGCCCGTGCACCAGACGTTCGAGGGCCCGAACTTCGTGGTCTGCTCCTTCTGCCCGCGGAAGGTCGACTACCACGAGGACTCGATCCCGGTGCCGTACAACCACGCGAACGTCGACTCCGACGAGCTGATGTTCTACGTGCGCGGCAACTACGAGGCCCGCAAGGGCTCGGGGATCGGCGTCGGCTCGCTGTCGCTGCACCCGTCCGGTTTCACGCACGGCCCGCAGCCGGGCGCGGCGGAGGCGTCGATCGGCGCGGAGTTCTTCGACGAAACCGCCGTCATGGTCGACACTTTCGCCCCGCTGGAGCTCGGCGAAGCGGCCGACGCGTCCGAAGACCCCGGTTACGCGTGGACGTGGTCCAAGCGCGGCCCTAAGGGATAGTCAAGTTTCGGCAACGTGACCCCGGCGCTCCCCCGCCGACCGGATAATGGAATTCCGGTCGGCGGAGGGGGCGTTTTCGGTGATCAATTCCCAGCCAGCGCGAAGAAAGAGAAAGATTCTGCCCTTTCTCGCCGCGATCGTTGTCGCGGCGGGGCTGATCATCGGGATCCGGGCCTGGACCAGTGGTTCGGACGACGAGGCCGACGCGCCGAAATGCACCGGCTCGGACGCGATCGCGCTGAACGTCGCGTCGTCGCCGGAAAAGGTCGGCATCGTCCAGGAAGCCGCGAAGACCTACTCCGGCCGGTCGGTCGCCGGCCATTGCGTCGACGTCGTCGTGAAGTCGAAATCGTCGGGTGTCGCGATGCAGGCGCTGGCGAACGGCTGGAACGAAGCCACCGACGGGCCGCGCCCCGACGTCTGGACGCCGGCCGCGAGCGGCTGGGTCAACCTCCTGCGTGTCAACGCCAAGGGGGACAGCGGATCGATCGTGCCCGACGGGGACACGCAGTCGATCGCGAACTCGCCGCTGACCATCGCGATGCCGAAGCCGATGGCCGAGGCGCTCGGCTGGCCGTCGAAGCCGATCGGCTGGAAGGACCTGGCCGCGCTGGCCACGGACCCGGCGGGCTGGGCGAAGTTCGGGCACCCGGAGTGGGGCAAGTTCCGGCTGGGCAAGACGAACCCGAACATCTCCACGGCCGGCCTGAACGCCACGATCGGCGCCTACTACGCCGCGACCGGGACGTCGTCCGACCTCACCGCCGCCGCGCTCGAGAAGCCCGAGGTGAAGCAGTTCGTCACGAACATCGAGCAGGCGATCGTGCACTACGGCGACAACACGCTGACGTTCCTGACGAACCTGCAGAAGGCCGACGACAAGGGCGCGGCGCTGTCGTACATCTCGGCGGTGACCGTCGAGGAGAGCTCGCTGATCGGCTACAACCAGGGCAACCCGACGAACGACCCGGCGAAGGTCGGGCAGCACGCGCCGCCGAAGGTGCCGATCGTCGCGATCTACCCGTCGGACGGCACGCTCAACTCCGATCACCCGTTCGTCACGCTCAACTGGGCCGATCAGACGCGCAAGCAGATCGCCGCGGACTTCCTCGGCTACCTGCGCGGGCCGGAGACCCAGCAGAAGTTCGCCGCGCTGGGGTTCCGCTCCTTCGACGGCAAGCCGGGCGCGCAGGTGACCACCGCCAACGGCGCGCAGCCGGACGCGAAGATCAGCTTCCTGCAGCCGCCGTCGCCGTCGGTGCTGGCCAAGCTGCTGACGACGTGGACCGAGCTGCGCAAGAAGGCGAACGTGCTGCTCGTGGTCGACGTCTCCGGCTCGATGGGCGACGAGGTCAAGGGCACCGGCAAGAGCAAGATCGACCTGGCGAAGCAGGCCGCGATCGACGCGCTCGGCCAGTTCGTGCCGCGCGACCAGGTCGGGCTCTGGCAGTTCTCGACCCACCTCGACGGCGACCGGGACTACCAGGAGCTGCTCCCGGTGCAGGCCCTCGGCAACAGCGGCAAGGAGACGCTCGCGTCGCGCCTGAGCGGGCTCACGCCCCAGGCCGGCACCGGGCTCTACGACTCGTCGCTGGCCGCCTACGAGTACATGAAGGCCCACCTCGACCCGGCCGCGATCAACGCCGTGGTCGTGCTGACCGACGGCCGCAACGAGGACTCCGGCGGCGTCGACCTCGACCACCTGCTGCCGCAGCTGCGGCCCGAAGGCAACGCGGAGACGGTCCGGTTGTTCACCATCGCCTACGGCGGCGACGCCGACCAGGACGTGCTCAAGCAGATCGCCGAGTCGACCGAGGGGTCGGAATACGATTCGTCCAAACCGGACTCGATCAACCAGGTCTTCACGTCCGTGATCTCGAACTTCTGATGAGATTCGTCCGCGAGCTCGCCGAACCGTGGGGGCTGCTGCTCGGCGCCACGTCGGCCGGCGTGGCGTGGGCCGTCCAGCTGCCGGTGGCCGCCGCGCTCGGCGTCGGCGTCGCGGTGCTGGCCGCCCGGGCCGGCGTCGCGCTCGCAACCCGCGAGAAGGAGCCTCCGGCCCGCGAAGCACGGGTCCTCGACGTGACGCCGGGGTCGGCCGAGGCCAACTGGCTGCACCGCGCCGAGCACGCCGCCGACGGCTTCGCTTCCCTCAGCGACTCGCTGGACTCGGGGCCGCTGGCCGACCGCGTGTCCGACATGGAACCGGTGGTCCGGGAGACGCTCTCGACGCTGCAGCGTCTGGCCGGCCGGGCCTCGGCGACGGGAAAGGCGTTGTCCCGCGTCGACTTGGACGCCGTCAGCCGCGAACAGCGCCGGCTGAAGGGCGAGCTGCGGTCGGCTCGCGAGGACGTCCGCGGCGACCTCGAGCAGGCGCTGAGCGCGGTCCAGGCCCAGGCGGACGTCCACGCTCGGTTGTCCGGGGCGCGGGACAAGCTGCTGGCGCAGCTGCAGTCGGGCGCGCTGGGCCTGGACAGCCTGGTGGCGCGCGTCGCCGAACTGACGGCGGCGACGACCGACTTCGCCGTGGACACCGGCGCGGTCCGCGAGCTGAGCGACCAGCTGGAGGGGATCCGCCAGGGAGTCTTGGAGACGGAGCAGGCGACGCGGCGGTCGTTGGGCTGACCGCGTGCTTGACCGCACCACCCGGTGGTGTGAACTTCCGTCCCATGAAGGCAGAGTCGCGAAGTCAGTGGGTCCTGGAAGCGCACGGGGTCGGCGACGAGCCCGTGCCGCCGTCGGTGCTCGCCGAATGGCGGCGCTACCAGCGGTCCTCGTGGGCCGCGCGGCGCCGGCACTCCGTCGTCGAGGTCACGAGCCTCTTCGTGACGGCCACGATCCCCGTGCTCGCGGCCTTCGCCATCGACGCGCGGCTCATCGCCGCCGTCGGGTCGCTCGCGGTGCTGGTCAACGGGATCCGGGCGCTGGGCGGCTACAAGGAGAACTGGACCAGCCGGACGCGGGCGCGCTACGCGATCGAAAAGGAGATCGCGCTCTTCGCCGCCAAGCACGGCAACTACGCCGAACCCGGCGCGGCGGCCGTCCTGGTGGAGACCGTCGAGGAGATCTGCGCCGGGGAACGCGACGGCTGGGTCGCGCTCCGGCTGTCCTACGGCAACTCCCGCGAGAAACCGACGACCTAGCTCGCCCAGCTCGGCCGCCACGTCGTGGCGGCCCGGGCGCCCGGGCGGAGGTGGGCGCGCAGCCGGGCCAGCGCGGGGTGCGCGTTGTCGCCCCGCCAGATCAGCGAGTGCGGGTAGACCGGGGTCGGGTTCTCGAGCGGGACCCGGCGCAGGTCGAGGCCGGCCGGCCACGACAGGCGGATTTCCGCGCCGACCAGCGTGGCCACGTCGGGAGCGTCGGCGATGGTTTCGAGCAGGACCTCCGTGCCGAAGTTCGGGCCGACCGCGTCGATCGAGAGGCCGAACGCGGTCGCCAGCTCGGCGTAGTAGGCGGCCCACTCGGTGCCGGGCACCAGGCCGGGCATCCAGATCCGGTGCCCGGTCAGCTGCTCCGGACGCAGGGCCGTGGCGTCGGCCAGCGGGTGCGCGGGGCCGGTGAGCAGCTGGAGCGGCTCGTCGAGGACCCAGGACGCCTCGACGCCGTCGGGCAGCTGCCGCACGGCCACCGCGCGGAACGACGCGTCGATCGAGCCGTCCCGGACCGCCGCGACCGCCGCGTCGGCGTCGAACAGCGTCGCGACTTCGAGAGCGACGTCCGGGTGGGCGCGGTGGAAGCCCCGCAGCAGCGTCGCCGTCCCCAGCCGCCGGCCGATGACGTCGACGCGCAGGGCGCGGCGCCCGGAGCGCACCGACGCCATCGCCCGCGCCTCGGCCAGCAGCAGCTCGCGGGCGTGCGGCAGGAACGCTTCGCCGTCGCCGGTCAGCCGGGCGCCGCGGGCGGTGCGCGTGAACAGCCGCGCGCCGAGTGTCTTCTCCAGCGCGGCGATGCGCTTGGAGACGGCCTGCTGGGTGACCGCGAGGTCGGTCGCGGCGTCCTGGAACCGGCCCGCGTCCGCGGCGGCGACGAACGTACGCACGGCATCGAGATCCACGGCAGCCGACTCTAGGACCACAACGCCACGTTGTGGCTCGCCGCCACGACGGTTGTTTGCTCCGCGGCCGTCTTCTTCGCTTTGCTCTCCGGGTGAGGCGCAGGCGGTCGCTGGGGCCGCGGTTCAGGTGGCTGTGGACGGCTTACGCCGTCAGCGCGTTCGGCACGTGGCTCGGGTTCGGGGCGTTCCCGCTGCTGGCCATCCTCGTCCTGCACAGCGGGCCGACGGCGGTTTCGGTGCTGGCCGCCGTCGGGCCCGCGGTGGGGGCGCTCGTGGCGGTGCCGCTGGGGCCGTGGATCGAGTTCCGGCCGAAGCGGCCGGTCATGGTGCTGATGGACGTGATCCGGTTCGCGGCGCTGATGACCGTGCCGGTGGCCTACGCGCTCGGCTGGCTCGGCTTCACGCAGCTGCTCGTCGTCTCGGTGATCGTCGCCTCGGCGGACATCGCCTTCACGGCGGCGAGCGGCGCTTTCCTGAAGGCGCTCGTGCCGCCGGCGGACCTGCTCGTCGCGAACGGCCGGTTCGAGTCGACGACCTGGACGGCCACCGCACTCGGCCCGCCGCTGGGCGGCGCCGCGTTCGGGCTGCTCGGGCCGGTGACGACGGTGGTCGCCAACGCCGTCAGCTTCCTGCTCTCGGCGCTCGGGATCCGGGCGATCGGCGGGACGGAACCGCCGCCGGCGCGCACGGCGTCGCGGCTGCGGCCGAGCGACCTGGCCGCGGGCTGGCGCTTCCTGCTGACGCACCCGGGTCTGCGGCCGCTGTTCCTCAACACACTGCTGTTCAACGGCCTGATCATGGGGACCGAGCCGCTGCTGGCCGTGCTCATGCTCGGGCAGCTCGGGTTCACGCCGTGGCAGTACGGGCTGGCGTTCGCGGTGCCGTGCCTCGGCGGGCTCGTCGGCTCGCGGCTGACCCCGCGGCTCGTCGAGCGGTTCGGCCGGCACAACGTGCTGTGGACGTCCGGCGTGCTGCGCGCGTTCTGGCTGCTCGGGCTGGCTTTCCTGCCCTCGGGCCCCGGTGGGCTCGCGTTCGTGATGGTCATCGAGTTCGGCCTGATCTTCTTCTGCAGCGTGTACAACCCGGTCCTGGCCACCTACCGGCTCGACCAGCTCCCCGCCGACCGCGTCGCGCGGACGCTGTCGGCGTGGACCGTCAGCACCCGGGCGAGCATCGCGGCGACGACCGCGCTCTGGGGCGTGCTGGCCGGCTTCACCGGCCCACGCGTCGCGATCGGTGTCGCCGGGGTGCTGATCCTGGCGACGCCGTTCCTGCTCCCCCGCCGCGACCGCACGCCCGCTCAGCCGAGCCGGACCGTCCCCAGCACCGGGTAGCCGGGGACGCCGGTCGCGGCGCGGCCCGGGCGCGGGACGCCGGCGATCCACAGGCGTCCGGTCGCCGCGACGTTCGCGGCCATCGACGGGTCGGCGTCGTGGATCCGGAACGGGACGACCCGGCCGTCGGCGAGCATCGTCAGGCCGCTCACCCGGGCGGATCCGTGCGGGCTCATCCGCACCGGCCCGTCCGGCACCGCGCGCAGCTCGGTCCAGTGGTCCGCCGGCTGCGGTCCGAGGTAGGCCACCGAGCGCGCCGCGACGGCGATCGCGGCCACCAGCGCGAGCGCCGCGATCCCGGTGAACACCAGGACGACGAACCCGCTCGCGCGGTCGTCCGCCGGGAAGTCGAGCCGCACCCAGAGCGAGAACCCGGCCAGGGCCAGCAGGAACGTGGCGGCTTCCCGCAGGTCGCGGGCGTGCCGGCGGCGGTGCGCGGCCAGCACGGGGTCGAGGCGCGGCGAGCCGGACCAGGCCGTCGGCGCCACCGCGACGGCGCCGGCGGGCGGCGTGTCGTGGATCCGGGCGCGGCGGACCCGCACGACACCGGGGAAGCCGACGAACACCTTCGGGCCCGAGCCCAGCAGCCACACCCGCCGGTCACCGGCCAGCAGCAGCCGGAACGCCTCGTCGAGCCGGATCCGCAGCCACCGGCCGTCCGGCAGCCGCACGCCGACGGTCCGGCCGGCGGCGACCAGCCCGTCCGCGGCGACGTCGACCCGCCGGAACCGCTCGCGCTTCAGCCGCTTCTCGGGCACCTGGACGCGCCCGCGGTGGAGCCAGAACACCTGGAAGAAGCCGAAGAGCACGACGAGGAACACCGGGATGGCGACGCCGTTACCGGTGAAGAACTGGGAGACGCCGAGGAGCACGAACGGCCAGCCCGCGAGCCGCTGGTTCGTGAGGGTGCGGCCGATCCGGTCGAGGTACTCGCCGAAGATCGGCAGCGCGCCGGACGGCATGGCGGAGTCGAACTCGAACGCTCGCACGCGCTCGGGCACCGGGACGATCTGCACGCTGGGCCCCCACCGTGTCGGCACTGGTCACCGACCCTTTCGGCAAACCGGTCATCGGCGTTACCTGATACTCCGTTCAGCGGAACGGGTCGTGACGCCCGCCGCAAACGAGCGACTACCCAGACCGGCGGATTCAAGTTAGGCTCACCTAAGTAGGAGGTGAGCCGTGACCGAAGCACCGACATCCATCCGCCGCCCGCCGGCCCCGAACCCCGCCGAGCGCGCGAAGACGATCGCGACCCGCAACGGCCCGGCGTCGCTGATGCCCACGTGCGAACGCGCCGGGCTGGAGTCCGAGCGCGTCGTCCCCGTCCTGCACCACGTGCACCACAGCGGCAGCGTGAGCGTGCTGCTGCCCGACGAGCACCCGATGGTCCGCGCGAGCAGCCAGACCCAGCGCGGCGAGCTGGCCGTGCTGGTGGAGCTCGCCGACCAGGCGCCGGTCGACCTGCGCGAGCCGATCCGCGGTCTGCTCTGGATCACCGGCTGGCTGCGGCCGCTCTCGCCGGTCTCGGCCCGCGCGCGGGCGGTGGCGATCGCCGAAAGCCGGCCGGACGAGCGGCTCCTCGACGTCGGCCACGGCCTGACACTGCTGCGGCTCACCCCGGCGTCCCTCGTGCTCGCCGACGCCGAAGGCACGCACTCGCTGCGGCCGCACATGTTCAGCGCCGCGCCGCCGGACCCGTTCCACGACTACGAGGCCCAGTGGCTGCGGCACCTGGAAACCGACCACTCCGACGTCGTCGGGCAGCTGGCGAAGCACCTGCCCGCGGATCTGCGCGGCGGCCGGATCCGGCCGCTCGGGCTGGACCGGTTCGGGCTGCGGCTGCGCGTCGAGTCCGACACCGGCGACCACGACGTGCGGCTGGCGTTCTCGAAGTCGGTGGACAGCCCGCCGCAGCTCGCGATGGAGCTGCGACGGCTGGTCGGCTGCCCGTTCCTGCGGGGCGCGTCAGGCTAGTTCGGCGGGGAAGCCGCCCTTCGCCAGCGGTCCCCAGCTCTCGATCGTCACGCGGATGATGCTCTTGCCCTGCTTGACCATGGCTTCGCGGTATTCGTCCCAGTCCGGGTGTTCGCCCGAAATGCTGCGGAAGTAGTCGACGAGCGGCTCGACCGAATCCGGGATGTCCAGCACCTCGGCGGTGCCGTTGAGCTGGACCCACTTGTCGTTCCACTCGTCGGACAGGATGCAGGCCGAGACCTGCGGGTTGCGCTTGATGTTCACGATCTTCGCGCGCTTCGGGTAGGTCGAGATGACCAGCCGGCCCTCGGCGTCGACACCGCAGGTGACGGGCGAGAGCTGCGGGCCGCCGTCGGCCTTCGTGGTCAGCAGGATCGCGCGGTGGCGGGTGGACAGGAACTCGACCAGCTCGGCGCGGTCGACGGTTTCGTTGGTGGCGATAGTGCGGGGCATGACCCGACGGTAGCGTGCGGCCATGACGTTCACCGCGCGATCGTGGCTGGCCCCGGCCCGCCCGGAGTTCCCCGTGACGATCGAGGACCCGCGGGAACGCAAGGCGATCAAGATCGAGCTGCTGATCGTCTTCGGGATCACGCTGGGCCTGTCCGGCGTCCGCAGCCTGCTGTCCCTTGTGGACTCCCTGCTGCAGCCGGCGCCGTTGGCGCAGCAGCAGGTCCAGCTCAACGTGCCGCAGGCCGCGGCGAGCCTGATCGACCTGCTCAAGCAGCTGCTGTCGGCCGCGCAGCTCGTCGGCTGGGGCGCGCTCGGGCTGTACCTGCTGTGGCGCGCGGGCGTGAAGATCACCCAGGTGGGGCTGGACCGCCGCACCCCCGGCCGCGACGCGCTGCTGACCGTCGCGCTCGCCGCCGTCATCGGGATTCCGGGGCTGGCGCTGTACTTCATCTCCTACCACCTCGGGTTCAGCCTGGCGGTGCAACCGTCCACTTTGAACGACACGTGGTGGCGGCCGATCTCGCTGACCCTCTCGGCGTTCGGCAACGCCTTCGCCGAGGAAGTGCTGGTGATCGGCTACCTGCTGACCCGGCTGCGCCAGCTCGGCGTCCGCGAGAACAACGCGCTGTTCGGCGCGGCCGTGCTGCGCGGGTCGTACCACCTCTACCAAGGCTTCGGCGGGTTCGTCGGCAACCTGATCATGGGGCTGGTGTTCGGGCGGCTGTGGCAGAAGACCAACCGCCTGTGGCCGCTCGTGGCCGCGCACACGCTGTTCGACTTCGTGTCCTTCGTCGGGTACGCCCTGCTGAAGGGTCACGTTTCCTGGTTGCCCTGACTAAGCTCGGGTCGTGATCGACGAAACGACACCTCCCCGGGTGGACAGCGAAGTCGGACCTCTGCGCGCGGTGCTGCTGCACCGGCCCGGCAACGAGCTCAAAAGGCTGACGCCCCGCAACAACGACCAGCTCCTGTTCGACTCGATCCCCTGGGTCGACCGGGCCCAGGCGGAGCACGACGCGTTCGCCGACGTGCTGCGCGGCCGCGGCGTCGAAGTCCTGCTGCTGGCCGACGCGCTCCGCACGGCCCTCGAGGACACCCGCGCGCACGCGTCGGGCGTCCACGCGGCGGTCGACGACCGGCGCCTAGGCGGCGATCTGGCCGATTCCCTGCGGTCGCACCTTTCGGGCGTCGACGCGGCCGGCCTCGCCGAGGTGCTGATGGCCGGGATGACGTTCGAGGAACTGCCGTCGGCCGAAGGCGCGTCGCTGGTGCGGATGATGAACCACCCGCACGACTTCGCCGTCGACCCGCTGCCGAACCTGCTGTTCACGCGCGACTCGTCGGCGTGGATCGGCGACCGGGTGGCGATTTCGTCGCTGACCATGCCCGCGCGGCGCCGCGAAACGGCCGTGCTCGACCTGATCTACGCGTACCACCCGTACTTCCGCCACGCCGCCCGCGCGTACGGCGCGCATTCGGCGCCGATCGAGGGCGGCGACGTCATGCTGCTGGCGCCGGGCGTGCTCGCCATCGGCGTCGGCGAGCGCACGACCGCGGCCGGCGCCGAGTCGCTGGCCCGCTCGGTGTTCGCCGACGGCATCGCGCACACCGTGCTGGCGGTGCCGATCGAGCAGTCCCGCGCGACCATGCACCTGGACACCGTGTGCACGATGGTCGACGCCGACGCGGTGGTGATGTACCCGCTGGCCCGCGACTCCCTGACCGCGTTCACCATCCGCCCGACCGGCGACGGCGGCGTCAAGGTGGCCGGCCCGACGCCGTTCCTGGCCGCCGCGGCGGAGGCGATGGAGATCGACCGCCTGCGCGTCATCGACACCGGCCTGGACCCGGTCACGGCCGAGCGTGAGCAGTGGGACGACGGCAACAACACGCTGGCCCTGGCGCCGGGCGTGGTCGTCGGCTACGAGCGGAACGTCGAGACGAACGAGCGTCTCGAGGCGGCGGGCATCGAGGTGCTGCCGATCGCCGGGTCCGAGCTGGGCTCCGGCCGTGGCGGCCCGCGCTGCATGTCGTGCCCGGTGCGCCGCGACCCCCTGTGAATGAAAGTAAGCCTTCCCTAAATTGCGTCGACAATTTAGGGAAGGCTTACCAAAATTAGGTTCGTCTTCCTTTAGGAATGGTAACCTAATAGGGGGTAGATCACCACTCTGAAGTGGCATTGATTCGCATTCTGACGTACTGTTATGACATGGCCCTCACCAAGAAGAAAGAACCGCGCTCCAAGTTCTACGAACTGCTCCAGGCGCAGATCCACAACGAGTTCAATGCGTCCCAGCAGTACATCGCGCTTGCGGTGTGGTTCGACGCCGAGGACCTGCCGCAGCTGGCGAAGCACTTCTACAAGCAGTCGGTCGAAGAGCGCAACCACGCGATGGCGCTCGTGCAGTTCATGCTCGACCGCGACCACCACGTCGACATCCCCGGCACCGGGGAGGTGCGCAACGACTTCTCCAGCGTCACCGAGCTCCTCGAGCTCGCGCTCGAGCAGGAGAAGGAGGTCGCCACCGACATCTCCGCGATGGCCAAGGCGGCCCGCGCCGAAGAGGACTACATCAGCGAGCAGTTCACGCAGTGGTTCCTCAAGGAGCAGGTTGAAGAGATCTCGCAGATGAACACGCTGCTGACGATCGTCAAGCGCGCGAACGGCAACCTGTTCGAGGTCGAGGCCCACCTGCACCGCGAGTCCGTCGGCGACGCCGGCGTGGACGCGCAGATGCCGCCGGTGGCCGGCGGCGCGCTCTAGGCTTCCCACCACGCTGCGCCCATTTGCAAGAACGCAGAAAACCCGGGCTCTCCCCCTGTGGACAGCCCGGGTTTTCCGTGTGCGGCGCCGGTCAGCCGGCGCAGTCCTGGTTGAGGCTCATCAAGCTGGTCTGCACGACCCCGGTGTCGTCGAGCCGGAAGTGGTACTCCGACGTCGCGCCGGCCGGAGCGCCGATGCCGCCCGACTCTTCCTTGGCCTCGGGATAGGTGGCGAGCACCTGGTCCTTCGTGGATCCGGCGCCGACACCCTCGGCGGTGTGCGCCGCCTGCTGGGGCGTGACGACGGTCAGCCCGACCGCCTTAGAAATGACAACGGTCGCCGCGGCCGGCACTCCGCTGCCCTGCGCCGTGTAGACCGTGCAGCTCGCGCCGGGCTCCGCGCCGCTGAGCGTGACACCCTGCGCGGTCAGCTGGGCCTCGGACATGCCCAGTTTGATGCTGCCGAAGCCGTCCGACGCGAGCAGTGGTCCGCTCAAGACGGGCGGGAGCTTCGAGGGCGGCTGGGCCGACGACGGTCGCACCGTCCGCGGGGGCGCCGAGCCCGGCGGCGGGGAGACGTCGATGTCCTGCGTGCTGGTCGGCGCCGGGATCGACGGCTGCGGCTGCCGGCCGGGCGTGAGGTTCTCGGGCGGTTTGACGCTGATCGGGGCGCCGTCGGCGGACATCACCGCGGTGCCTTCGTCGGCGTGGAGCCGCACCATCGTGAGCCCCCCGGCGACGACCACCACCGCGGCCGCGACACCGACCGCGGTCAGCGCGCCTTGACGACGGTGGCGACGGCGTCGCGCACCGGCGACGATGACCGTGCCGGCGTCGGGTGGCGGAGGCAAGTCGAGCCGCTCATCGGCGAACAGGGCGCGCAGGCGCTGCTCCAGTTCGTCCTCGGAGATGTTCAACCCGCGTCACTCCCTTCACCTTCGCCGTCGGCCGCCTTCAGTTTCATCCGCAGCGACGCGATCGCCTTGCTGGCCTGGCTCTTGACGGTGCCCTGCGTGACCCCGAGCGCACCGGCGATCTCCGCTTCCGAGAGACCTTCGTAGTAACGCAGCACCATCACGGCGCGTTGCCGCGGCGGCAGCGTTCGTAACGCGCGCCACAGCGGCTCGTGCTCGAACGGGTCATCCGGAACGTGCGGGTCGGTGTCCGGCAGGTCGGCCACCAGGTTCTCGCGGCGCGTCCGGCGCCAGCGGCTGACGTGCGCGTTCGCCATCGAGCGGCGGACGTAGGCCAGCGGGTCGCCGGTCTTCTCGTGCACGTAGGTCCAGCGTGAACCCATCTTCTCGAGCACGGTCTGCACCAGGTCCGCCGCGTCGTGCGGGTTGCCGGTCAGCGCGTGGCCGTACCGCAGCAAGCCCGGCAGCACGGCTTGCACGAAGTCCCCGAAGTCGGCGAGCTCACCCGGCAACGTCGCGGCCCTCCCTCGGCCTGCGCTGGTCACCCAGGTATCTCCCCCGGTGAAGACGGGTGCCGCAGCGGTCACCGTATCGCCTCCCATCGGGGTCGGGTAGCCAGAAGCCGAGTCACCTTCCTCCCCAACACGCATCACAACCCCCTCAGGTTGCCCGCGTCCCCGAACGAATCCGGAGACGCTCTGACGTGCTCCGCGTCAGCGGAGCGCGAGCGACTCCGGCAGCCGGAAGCCGCCGTCCGCCACTTCGGTGAACTCGTGGACGTCCACGACGGCGGCCCGCGGGATCGGGCCGTACACGTGCGGGAACCAGACCCCGGCCGGATGCGGTGGCTCGCCGTCCTCCCAGCGGACCGGGACCTCGAGCTTCGCCGGGTCGATCTCGAGCAGCACCAGATCGGTGCGGCCCTGGTAGAGCGCGTTGGCCGGCAGGTGCGCCGTGCCGAAGTCCGAGCAGTGGATGAACCCGACGTCGTCCAGCGACGCCGCCCGGTATTCGCCGCCTTCGACCGCCTCGGCCCACTCGGCCGCTCCGCAGATGTGGAGTATCACGCCGAGAATGGTCCCACCAGCGCGATCCGTCGGCGGTGTCTCGTACGCCACATAATGCCTGGTTGAACGCTCATCGAGCGGTGAGAGAGCACCCGTTGACACCGGCAGTCCGGCGACAGATGACGAAGGGCCGTTCCCGCGTGGGAACGGCCCTTCGTGGCTCTCGTGGCTCCTGGTCAGCGCAGGGTGAGCTGACGGCCGATCAGGCCGTCCCGCGCCCGCCGCTCGGCGGCGTTCAGCGGCTCGGCGTCGAGGGACTTGAGCGCCGTCTCGAGCCGGACGCCGAGGGCGTCCTTCGCATCCGCCCACTCGCGGGCGTGGGCCTCGGAGTCGAGGTCCCAGACCGGGACGAGCAGGCCGTGCGCCCGGAACGAGCCCGCGTAGCGCGACCCCTCACCGAGGCCGAGCTCGCCCGCCGCGGACAGCCGCGCCAGGGCTTGGAGCAGCAGGTTCTCCGGCTCGGGCCGGACCCAGCGCAGGTGCGCCTTCTCGCCGGCGAGCACCCAGTAGGCGCCGAAGCCGAGCCGTTCGGTCGGCATGATCGCCGCGTTGGCGCGCTCGAGGGACACCGCGACGTCACCGCTGGCGTCCGCGTCTTCGGGCAGCCACCACGCGAAGTCGCTGTGCAGCGTGACGTCGAGTTCCGCGCCCGGGGTCAGCAGGTCCTGCAGCCGGGCGTGCTCGTCGGCCTCCGGCGGGGTGGTGGTGTCCGGCACGCCGAGGACGTCGCCCTCCTTGGCGTCCAGCAGCCACTTCAGCGAGCGGCCGAGGTCGCGGCTGATGTCGGAGGACCGGGTCTGCACCTGCAGGCCGAGGTAGCGCTCACCGTCGGAACGGACGAACGCGGCCGCGGCCATCGGCAGCACGGTGGCGATGGTGACGTCCCCGCCGCCGGCGAGGGTGAGCTTCGCCGTCGCGGACGGCACGAACTCGCGCAGCGCGATCAGTTCGGGCTCCGCCGCCAGCCCTTCGAACGGCTGCCCGACGAAGACGTCGCGCACCTTCGGCTTGCGGTCCGACGCCTGCTTGGGACCCTTCTTGCGCGCGCCCTTGCCCACGGCTGCCTCCTCTGGCTCGGCCTGGAACGCTATCGAAGGGTTAGTCTCGCGACGTGTTCGACCCCCGCGATCCCGAGTTCCTCGAAGACCCGTACCCGGCTTTTGCCGCCCTCCGCGCACAGGGCGACGTCCATTTCCACGACGGGCTCGGCTTGGCCGTGGCGGTGTCGCACGCCGCGTCGTCGGCCGTATTGCGCCACCGCGGCCTGGGCCGGATCTGGCAGGACGCCCAGCCGCTCGAACGGTTCGCCTCCTTCAACCTCCTGCACCGCAACTCGCTGCTGGAGAACGAGCCGCCGGCCCACACCCGGCTGCGCCGCCTGATCGCGGGCGCGTTCGGCCGCGGCCACGTGCAGCGCCTGCGCCCGATGGTCGCGACCCTCGCCGCCAAGATGGTCGACGACCTGGCCGCGGCCATCACCACCGACGGCAGCGCGGATCTGCTGGAGCACCTCGCCCAGCCGCTGCCGGTCGCGGTGATCGCCGAACTGCTCGGCGTCCCGGGCACCGACGGGCCGCGGATGGTGCAGCTGTCCAACGCGATCGTGAAGATGTACGAGTTCGGCCTGCCCGAGGAGGATCGCGACGCCGCCGAGCAGGCCGCCGGCGAGTTCGTCGCGTACGTCCGCTCGGTAGCGACGTCCCGGGCCGCCTCGCCCGGCGAAGACATCATCAGTGACCTCCTGCGTAGTGAGCTGACCCCCGACGAGCTGGTCGCAACGGCGGTGCTGCTGCTGATGGCCGGCCACGAAGCGACGGTCAACGTGCTCGGCAACGGCATCACGGCACTCCTCACGCACCGGGACCAGTGGGACCGGCTGCTGGCCGAACCTTCACTGCTCGATTCGTGCGTGGAGGAACTGATCCGGTTCGACGCGCCCCTGCAGCTGTTCGAGCGAACGGCAACCGAGGACGTGACGATCTCCGGCTTCGTGGTGGCACGCGGCCAGAAGATCGGTGCACTGCTGGGAGCCGCGGCTCGCGATCCGAAGGTGTTCGATGAGCCGGATCGCCTCGACATCGGACGGACACCGAACGCGCACCTCGGATTCGGCATGGGGATTCACTACTGCGTAGGCGCTCCTCTCGCTCGGGTGGAGATCGCGGCGGCGCTGACCGCGTTGGTGGAGAAGTTGCCGGGGCTGCGGTTGACGGGGACGCCGCTGCGGCGGCCGGAGTTTGTGATCCGTGGGCTGCGGGAGTTGCGGGTTACGGCCTGAGGTTCGGATTGGCTGTTACGGCTGGGGTTCGCAGAGCCCACGGTTTGTGCGCAGTCGCCTGACCGCCCGGACGCGCGGCAGCCTGCGGCAGCGCCGGCTGTGGCGGGCTCGGCCGGACCTCAAGCCGCGTGGCGCCGGTCGTGGCGGGGTTCGATCGGCCGGGCCGGCGTACCGGGTGCCAGGGCGGCGTTCGGCGAGCCGCGGCCCGCAGGATGGTGGTCCTGGCGGGCTCGGGGAACCCACAGCCCGCAGGGCGGACACCGCGCCAAAGCTCGACGAAGCCGCGGCCCGCGAGGCAGACCCCGAGGTGCGGCTGAGCGAGGCGCGGCCTGCCGGGCGGGCGGGTGGCCATGGCGGGCCCGGGGAACCCACAGCCTGCTAGGTGGACGCCGTGCCAAGGCTCGACGAAGCCGCGGCCCGCGAGGCAGACCCCGGGGTGCGGCTAGGCGAGCCGCGGCCTGCCGGGCGGTAGCCATGGCGGACCCGGGAAACCACAGCCCGTACGGCGGACACCGCGCCAAGGCTCGACAGAGCCGCGGCCCGCGAGGCAGACCCCCGAGGTGCGGCTGAGCGAGGCGCGGCCTGCCGGGCGGGTGGCCATGGCGGGCCCGGGGAACCACAGCCCGTAGGGCGGACACCGTGCCAAGGCTCGGCAGAGCCGCGGCCCGCGAGGCAGACCCTGGGGTGCGACTGGGCGAGGCGCGGCCTGCCGGGCGGTGGTCGTGGCAGGCCAGGGAACCCCCAGCCTGCCGAGCGGCGGCCGTGGCTGGCCAGGCGAGCTCTGGCCTGTGGGGCGGTGGTCGTGGCGGGCTGGGTGGGCCGCACATGCGTGGTGGCCGCCGCGGGGGCTTGGGGAACCGCGGCCGGTCCGGCGGACGCCGTGGTGGGGGTGGGTGACGCGCGGCATCCCGGGGGCGGTGGTCGTGGCGGGGCTCGGTGAGCCGCGGTCTGCGGGCGGATGCCGTGGTGCGGCACGGCTGCGGGGTGTGGGGCCGGATCACGGGGTGACTCCCGTGAACAGGTCTGTTTCCAGGTCGGCGCCGGGCGCCGGGTGGGCGAGGTGGTAGTCCTCGAAGGGCCAGGCCTTTCTCTCTATTTCGCGGGAGTGGTTGAAGAACGGGTGAGCAGGGTCCACCTGCGTGGCGTGGGCCAGGAGGGCTCGATCTCGGGTGGAGAAGTGGTCCTCGCAGCGGATTTTGGTGGTGCTGAGCAGCTTGTCTTCCGGCGGTAACTCCTCCAGGACCGCGCCCATGGCCGATTCGAGGCCGGCTTCGAGGGTGGCGTTGTGCAGGGCCTCGAACCACGCTCGGCTCAGGGTTGCTTGGTAGTACAGCTTTTGTGGTCGCCAGGGGTCTCCTGTGCCGGGGTAGCGGGTGGGGTCGGCGGCCGCTGTGAAGGCCTCGATCGTCACGTCGTGGGTGCGGATGTGGTCCGGGTGGGGGTAGCCGCCTGTTTCGTCGTAGGTGATCACCACGTGTGGGCGGAACTCTCGGATCAGCGCTACCAGCGGGGCTGCCGCCTCTTCGAGCGGGAGGGCTGCGAAAGAGCCTTCGGGTGGTGGCTCGCCTTCCGCTGGGAGGCCGGAGTCCGTGTGGCCGAGGAACTGCTGCCGGATGCCCAGGATCTCGGCCGCCGCGGCCATTTCCCGGCGGCGGAGGGCGGGGAGATCGGCTCGGGTTTCCGGGGTGTCGAGGGCTGGGTTGAGGACGTCGCCGCGTTCGCCGCCGGTGCAGGTTGCTACCAGGACGTCGACGCCTTCGGTGGCGTAGCGGGCGAGGGTGGCCGCGCCTTTGCTGGACTCGTCGTCGGGGTGGGCGTGGACGCTCAGGAGGCGGTAGGTCATGCCAGGCTCCTCTTCGGACTTGAGGATTTCGGGAAGAACGCTGCGGGGACGAGGGTCAAGGCGGACAACGCCAGGGCCCAGGTGAAGGTGGCGCCGAACGCCGTGGGGGCGGCTGTCGCGGCCAGTTCGTGGTGGAGGACCGCCGCCAGGAGTGCGGTGCCCAGGGAGCCGCCGATGCGGTTGACCACGTTGAACGCGCTCGCCGCACGGGGGATGCGGGATCGCTCCAGCGAGCCGTAAAGCGTGGTCATGCCGGGGGTTGTGGCCGCGCCCAAGCCCGCGCCGCGGATCAGCAGGGACACGGTTAGCAGGACGCTGCCAGGGGACGAACCCAGCTGCGTGAACGCGATCGTGCCCAAGAGCGACAACGTGATTCCGGCCAGCATCATCGTGCGGGGACCGAAGCGGGCCAAGAGGCGGCCGCCCGTGAGCAGCACCGCCGCCGAGCCCAGTGCTTGCGGGGCCAGGAGCAAGCCCGCTTGCAACGCGCTCGCGTGCTCCACCTGCTGGTAGTACAGCGGGAGCAGCAACATCGAGCTGTACAGCGACGCGCCCAGCAGGAACGTGCTCGCGCTCGCGACCGCGAAACCCTTGTCCCGGAACAGCTTCAGGTCCAGCACCGCCCAGCGGGTACGGGCCGCGTGGACGCCGTAGGCGAGCAGCAACGCCGCTCCGGCGACCGCCGCGACGACGACGCCTTCGGCCAGGCCGTACACGAACGCGCCCAGCCCTGGGGAAAGCAAGGCGATCCCCCGGACGTCGAGCGGCTCGCGGACGCCGCCCGGTGCCGGGGCCGGGAGCAGGCGCCGGGCGAAGACGAACGTCGCCACGCCCAGCGGGACGATGCCGAAGAACATCCACCGCCAGCCGAAGTCCGCGACGAGGGCGCCGCCGAGCATCGGGCCGAGGACCGGGGCGACCGTGGCCGGCAGGGTGATCACGCCGATCATCCGGCCCAGGGCCGGGCCCGCTTCCTGCGCGAACACCGCCTGGCCGACCGGCTGCATCAGGCCGCCGCCCAGGCCGTGGAGCACCCGGAACACGATCAGCGCGGGCGCCGACCACGCGAAGCCGCACAGCAGCGTGCCCGCGGTGAAGAGCGCGACCGCGGCCAGCCAGACCGCGCGGCCGCCGAACCGGTCGGTCAGCCAGCCCGACAGCGGGATCGCCGCAGACGCCGCGAGCAGGTACGCGCTGGCGACCCACTGCACGGTTGTCAGCGGACTGCCGAGGTCACGGGCGATCGAGTCGATCCCGACGGTCACGATCGTCGCGTCGAGGATCGACAGCACCGCGCCCATGATCAGCACGCCGCCGAGCCGCCACAGTGCCTTGTCCGGCCGGACTGCCGTTGTCATGCCCACTCCCCAGTCGTTAGGTCCGACCTCAGATTAGGTCGGACCCACTCGATGGGTCAAGCACAAGTTTGGGTCCGACCCAGTAGAGTGACGGCATGAGCGAGGGACTCCGGGCCCAGAAGAAGCACGAGACCAGGAGGAACATCTCCGACGTCGCGACTGGCCTGTTCATCCGGAACGGCTTCGAAGACGTGACGATCGCCGAGATCGCCGCCGAGGCGCGGGTGGCCAAGATGACCGTGACGAACCACTTCCCGCGCAAGGAAGACCTGGTCTTCGACATCCGCGCGGACTTCGCGGCCTGGCCCGCGGCGCTGATCCACGACAGCGCCTTCCACGACACGCGCGAGGTCTACTTCGAGGCCCTCGGCGCCGAACACGCGCTGGTCGGCTTTTCCGGCCGGGGGTTCGCGCGGATGATCAGGGACAGCCAGGTCCTGACGAACGCGCTGCACGAGATGCACCGCGAGCGCGAGGCGGCGCTCACGCACCTCCTGCTCGGCCGGCACCCCGAGCAGGCGCTCGAGCCGGTCCTGGCCGCCGCGCACCTCGCGACGGTGCTGCGGGTGCTCTTCCAGGAGGTCTTCGACCGGACGCTCGACAACGAGCCCGGGAAGCGGATCGCCGACGCCGTGTGGCCCCTCGCCGAACAGGCCTTCGACCAGCTGGAACCGATTCTCGGCAGGTACTGAGCCGGCGGTGCTAGCGGACCGCGCCGGCCGGGCGCTGGGGCCGCAGCTCGGGCTCGGGCGCGCCGTCGACCTTCAGCACGCGCAGCTCGCGCACACCCATCGCGTCCGACGGCGCCAGCAACGCCGTGAACCGCCGCACGACCAGCGCCGTCACCACCGCGAGCGCGGCCGCGGCCAGGTCGGTCAGCGCGACCAGGACGACGCTGTCCGCCATCGACTGCACGTCGGTCCGGAAGCGCCAGACGATCGTCACGCCCAGCATGACCCAGTTCAGCAGCCAGGCGCCCCACCAGACGACCACCTGGCGGGACGGCTTCGGGCGGACGTCACGCGGGCGCCCCAGCACCGCGTGTTCCAGCTCGCCGACGATCGACAGCGCCATCGGCAGGTTCGCGAGCGGCACCAGGATGCCGACCAGCACCTGCAACACCGGGCGCGGCGGGTCGTCGCCCGAGGCGTCCGCGGCCGCGTGCCGGGCGACCAGCAGCCACCAGACGGACAGCCCCGCCGGCAGCAGCGCGAGGATCGACGCGAGCAGACCCGCGGTGAGCACGAACCCGTCGGAGAACGCGACGACCGAGCGGGACAGCGCGGCTTCGCGGCCCTGGACGAGCAGCACGTACCGCCAGACCTCGGCGCCGGCGGCGACCACCGCGAGCACGGAGAACGCGAAGAGGATGCCGACCAGGCTGCGGCTGAGCACCCGCACCCGGTCGATCGGGCGGACGGCGTCGGACGCCGTGCCCGGGACCGACGTCGGACGGCGCCAGACCAGGTTCGGGAAGCCCCAGCGCGGCGGCACCGGGTAGGACGGCGGGCCGTAGTAGCGCTCGGGGGCCACCGCGCGCCGACGCGGCCACGCGCCGGGCGGCGGGGTCGCCACCCAGCGCAGCTTCGGCCGGTGGACCGGACGGCGGTGATAGGGGTACGGCTCCGGTTGCGCGGCCAGCGCGCGGCCGTGCAGCTGCTGCGCGTTCGGCGGCGGCGCGGCCGGGCGCGGCCAGTACCCGGGTGGGTACGGCTGCTGACCCGCCGGAGGCTGACCCGGGTGCAAGGCTAGATCACTTCGGGATCGATGCCGGGGTGCTCGCCGACCATCGGCCGCCCTTCGCGGTGCCACGCGCCCATGCCGCCGGCGACGTTCACCGCGTCCCAGCCGCTCTGGTTCAGCCACGCTGTCGCGCGGGCGGACCGGCCGCCGCTGCGGCAGATCACGTGGATCGGCTGGTCGTCGGGCAGGTCGGTCAGCTCGCCGACGCGGGCCGGGAGCTCCCCCATCGGGATGTGCACGGCGCCGGGCGCGTGCCCGGCGGCCCACTCGTCGTCCTCGCGGACGTCGAGCAGTACGAGGCCGTCTTGGGGCAGGTCGCGGACCTCGGCGGTCGGCAGTTCAGCAGGGCTCACCACGTTGACCATGCTGCCACGTCGGGGCGTTGCCCGCGTGTGAGGTGTGCGTACGAACGGTCCGTTCGCGACGGAAGGGACGCGAACGGGGGCGTTCCTATCTGAATCGGCACGGCAGAAAATTGGGAGGTCGACACGGCGAAGGGGCCTTCCGCACGCCAGTGCGGAAGGCCCCTTCGTGAGGTGGAGCTAGTGCGAGACGGCTTTTTCGGCGCCCGCGCCCGTCAGGGCCCGGACCTCCATCTCGGCGTACTTCTTCTTGTTGTGTTCCTTCGACAGGACGGTGCCCAGCCAGCCGAGGAAGAACGCGATCGGGATCGAGAACAGGCCCGGGTTGTCGAGCGGGAACCAGTGGAAGTCGACGCCCTGGATCATCGACGCGCTCTTGCCCGTCTTGGCGTCCACCGGCTTCCCGGAGACCGCCGGCGAGAACACGATCAGCACGATCGTCACGACCAGCCCGCCGTAGATCGACCACAGCGCGCCCTGGGTGTTGAACCGCTTCCAGAACAGCGAGTAGAGGATCGTCGGCAGGTTCGCCGACGCCGCCACCGCGAACGCCAGCGCCACGAGGAACGCGACGTTCTGCGTCTTCGCCAGGATGCCGCCGAGGATCGCGAGCGCGCCGATCACCAGCGCGGTGATCCGGGCGACCCGGACCTCGCCGCCCGTGGAGACCGCGCCCTTCTTGATCACGTTGGCGTAGACGTCGTGCGCGAACGACGCCGACGCCGTGATCGTCAGGCCGGCCACCACCGCGAGGATCGTGGCGAACGCGACCGCGGAGATGAACCCGAGCAGCACCGGGCCGCCCAGTTCCAGCGCCAGCAGCGGCGCCGCGGAGTTCGTCGTGCCGGGAGCCTTCGCGATCTTCTCCGGCCCGACGATCGCGCCCGCGCCGTAGCCCAGCACCAGCGTGAACAGGTAGAAGATGCCGATCAGCACGATGGCCCAGACCACCGAGCGCCGCGCGTCCTTGGCCGTGGGGACGGTGTAGAAGCGCATCAGGACGTGCGGCAGGCCCGCGGTGCCCAGCACCAGCGCGACGCCGAGCGACAGGAAGTCCAGCTTGGTCGTGCCGTTCTTGCCGTACTGCTTGCCCGGGTCGAGCAACGCCGCACCGCCCTTGCCGCCCTTGTCGACGGCGGCCTGGAACAGGTCGGACAGGTTGAAGCCGTACTTCCCCAGCACCCACAACGTCATCGCGAACGCGCCGATGATCAGCAGCGCGGCCTTGATGATCTGCACCCAGGTGGTGCCCTTCATGCCGCCGATCAAGACGTACAGGATCATGATCACGCCGACCACGGCGATCACCAGGTCCTGCCCGAGCTCGCTGTCGATGCCGAGCAGCAAGTTGACCAGACCACCCGCGCCCGCCATCTGCGCGAGCAGGTAGAAGAACGAGACGGCCAGCGTCGAGACGGCCGCCGCGGCACGCACCGGACGTTGTTTCATCCGGAACGCGAGCACGTCGCCCATCGTGAACTTGCCGGTGTTGCGCAGCAGTTCCGCGACCAGCAGCAGCGCGACGAGCCAAGCGACCAGGAAGCCGATCGAATAGAGGAAACCGTCGTAGCCGTTGACCGCGATCGCGCCCGCGATGCCGAGGAACGACGCCGCCGAAAGATAGTCACCGGAAATCGCGATGCCGTTCTGCGGGCCGGTGAACGCTCGCCCGGCGGCGTAGTAGTCGGACGCCGTCTTGGTGTTGCGGCTGGCCCGGAACACGATCACCAGCGTGATCGCGACGAAGACCAGGAAGATGATGATGTTGAGGGTGGAGTTGGAACCCTCCACGCCCGCGGCGAGGTTCATCGGCCGGGCTCTCCTTCGATGCTCGCGCGGATCTTGTCGGCCACCGGGTCGAGCTTCCGGTTGGCGTAGCGCACATACAGCCCGGTGATGACGAACGTCGACACGAACTGCAGCAGGCCGAAGACCAGCCCGACCGTGATGTTGCCGAACAACTTCGTGCTCATGAACGCGTGCGCGTAGTCGGCGAGCAGGACGTAGAGCAGGTACCAGAGCAGGAACAACGCCGTCATCGGGAACACGAAGACGCGCAACCTCCGGCGCAGGCCGGTGAACTCGGGGCTTTCCTGGATCCTCTCCCAATCTGTCTGCGACTCGGCGCCACCGACATCTTCCTCGGTGCTGCTCACAGAGGACCTCCACCTTTCCCGTTTTTTCGTACTGTCCGTACTGTTTGAAGCCAACGGACCGTAAAGAGTTAACGGCGTAGTTGGTAAGCCCCCAATCGGGCGCTTGACCTTGCGTAGAAATTCCGCTTGGGATTCGCGTGGGATGTCCGTTTAGCGGACGGGTGATCACTCGATCGGGTAATGCGTTCTCACGGCGAGTCAGCGAATTACTTGCGGTGCCGTCCCCGACCGGCGACCCGGGTCTTCTCTTCGGCTTGACCGAATCGGGCGACAGCGCGGTCGTGCATGAAGCCGAGCGGGTCCGGAGCGTGTAGGCGCAGCATGATGTCGTGCACGTGGTCCGGCCGGCCGTACCCGGTCACCCGGCTGACCAGATACGTCGTGACGAACGCGACCGGCACCGTGATCAACGCCGGCTGGGTGGCGAACCACGGCGCCCAGCCCCCGGTGTACCCGCTGACGATGTTGACGATCAGCGCGGCCAGCACCAGCCCGCCGCCGACGAACATCCCGGCCAGCGCACCCGGCCAGGACAGCTTGCGCCACCAGATGCCCAGCACCAGCAACGGGCTGAAAGTTGACGCCGCGAGCGCGAACGTCATCCCCACCGACAGCGAGAGGTCCTCCGGCCGCAGCGCGACGGCCAGCCCGATCGGGAACAGCGCGACCAGCACCGTCGCCACGCGGAAGTCCCGCACCCGGCCGGGCAGCAGGTCGGTCGACACCACCCCGGCGACGCTCACCAGCAGACCGGACGTGCTGGACAGGAACGCCGCGAACGCGCCGGCCGCGGTGACCGCGCCGAGGATCTGACCACCGATGCCCGGCAGCATCGCCGAGGGCAACCGCAGGATCGCCGCGTCCGTCTTGCCGGTGACCAGCAGTTCCGGCACGTACATCCGGGACAACGCGCCCAGCAGCGTCGGGAACAGGTAGAACAGGCCGAGCAGCAGCAGGACGTGCACCGTGGTGCGGCGCGCGGCCTTGCCGTCGGGGTTGGTGTAGAAGCGGACCAGCACGTGCGGCAGGCCCATGGTGCCCAGGAACGTCGCGAAGATCAGCGAGTACGTCTGGAGCAGGTCGGTCAGGCTGCCCGAGCCCGGGTGCAGCCAGTCCCCGTTGTCGGCGACGGAGTCGGTGACCACCGGCACCGGCGTGCCGGCCAGGAACTTCAGCTTGGTGCCCTCGGACACCGTGTGCGGCGCCAGCGGGGTCCAGTGCGTCGGCCCGGCGGCCGGGCCGTTGTCCGTGCGGCCGTACGCGTAGAGGAACGTGTCCGAGGTGACGTGCAGGGTGACGTCGGTCTGGACGTCCACTGTGGTGTCGGTGGTGAACACCGGCGGCGCGGGCGTGCCGAGCGGGCGGAAGCCGTCCGGGCCGCCACCGGAGAAGAACACCATGCACAGCACGAACGCGGGCACCGAGATCGCGAACAGCTTGAGCCAGTACTGGAACGCCTGGACGACGGTGATCGCGCGCATGCCGCCGGCGATCACGTTAAACGCCACCAGGACCATCACGACGACCGCGCCCGCCCAGGCCGGCACCGGCAGGATCGTCGCGAGCGTCAGCCCGGCGCCCTGCAGCTGCGGGACCATGTAGAGGATCCCGATGAACACGACGAACGCCGTGGAGAACCGGCGCAGGCCGATCGAGCCGAGCCGCATCTCCAGGAAGTCCGGCAGCGTGTACGCGCCGGAGCGCCGCAGCGGCGCGGCGACGAAGAGCATCAGCGCGAGGTAGCCCGCGGTGAAGCCGATCGGGAACCACAGCGCGTCGGCGCCCTCCTTGAGCACGATCCCGGCGATGCCGAGGAACGACGCCGCGGACAGGTACTCACCGGAGATGGCGGCGGCGTTGCGCCGCGACCGCACGGTGCGCCGCGCGACCAGGAAGTCGTGGGTGCTCGTGGCCGACCGCGACGAGCGGTGCCCGAGGTAGAACGTCGCCACGGCGACCAGCACGATGCCGGTCAACGCCCACGGGTTCAGCTGCACGGAGGAATCCTCGCACGAGGAGGCGCGAAACTAGTTTTCGATCATGTCCACGAAGGCGCGCTCGTTGCGCTCGGCCAGCCGGTTGTACCAGAGGCCGACGCCGAACAGGAACGGGAACGGCAGCACGCCGAGGATCAGCCAGGCCACCGGGATACCGGCCAGGGTCAGCCGGGAGAAGCCGGGGAGCAGGTAGAACAGCACCGGCAGCGAGCCGAACACGACGACGACCAGCAGGGACAGCAGCAACGCCGTCCGCAGCTGCACCTTCACCAGGTGATCCCGGACGAGCAGCTTCCCCCAGCTGGTCTGTTCCTCCAGCTCGACGCGGGCCCTCAGGGTGCCGGAGGCGCCGCGCCGCGGGTCGTTGAGGATCACGCGTTCGCGCTTGGGTTTCGCGTGGTGTTCCGGCTTCGGCGGCTCGTCCGCCGGGGCCGGGGGCAGCGGTTCGACGACGGCGCGCTCGGTCGGCTGCGGCAACGGCCGCTGCGGCCGCCGGCCGAGGGTCGGATCGGGCTCGCGCACACCGTTCGCGCGGCGGTCGTAGAAGTCTTCGGTCATGACCGGTCCCGGCTCAGCCGTTCCGGCCCGAACCGACCAGCCGGTCCTTCAGCGCGCGAGTGTGACGCCGGCTCACCGGCAGCACCTTCTCCTCGTTGCCGATCACGACCTGGTAGCCGCCCTGGCCCATCCGCAGCTCGGTGATCAGCGGCAGGGCGACCAGGAACGACCGGTGGATCCGGACGAAGCCGGCCTTCTCCCAGCGCTCCTCGAGCTGCGCCAGCGGGATGCGGACCAGGTGGCTGCCTTCGGTGGTGAACAACCGCGCGTAGTCGCCCTGGGCCTCGACCCAGCGGACCGAGGAGCGCGGGATGAGCTTGGTGGTGCCGGCCAGCTCGACCGGGATGACCTCGTCGTCGTTCTTCACGCCGGGCTCGCCGCCGGCCGCGCCGGGGGCCGGCGCCGCGGCCGAGGCCAGCTTTTCGATGACACGCAGGATCGCGCGGTCGAGGCGATCCTGCTGGTACGGCTTGAGCACGTAGTCCAGGGCGCCGAGGTCGAAGGCGTTGACGGCCTCTTCGGCGTGCCCGGTGACGAACACCAGCGCGGGCGAGGGCCGCAACGCCGCGAACACGCGGGACATCTCCATCCCGGACAATCCGGGCATGTCGATGTCCGCGAAGACGGCGTCGACGATCGGCAGGCCACGCTCCTTGCGGTCGCGTAGTCTCGGGTCGTCGGTCGACAGGAGCCGAAGGGCCTCCGACGCGTCGATCGCCGGGAACACCTTCGCCACGTGCGGGCTGTTGGTCAGGCAGTGGACGAGTTCGTCCAGACCTCGAGGCTCGTCGTCCACAGCCAGGACCACGAGCTTCCGGGTGTCATCGTGAGCACTCACAGTGAAACGCATCCTGCCCATTGCCGAGTGCAATGTCCAGCCCCCGTCCGCCTGAAGTGAGAGACCCGCGGGCGACAGCGCCGCCCGCGGGTCCCTCGTAATCAATGCACGAAGGTGAACCAGTTGAGGTTCACGAAGTCGGCGGGCTGGCCGCTCGTGAACGTCAGGTACACGTTGTGCACGCCCGTCACGGCGCTGGTGTTCGCCGGCACCGTCCGCCAGGTCTGCCAACCGCCCGTGCTGCCGACAGCGAAGCTCCCGATCGGCGCGTTGGACAAGCTGTCCAGCCGGACTTCCACCAATCCGCTGACCCCGTTCGAGGCACCGGACGCCACGCGCGCCTGGAAGTTCGTCGCCGCACTGCTGCCGAAGTCAACGCTCGGGTAGAGCGCCCAGTCGCCGTTGCCCGCCGGGCCGATGTTCTGGCCGCCGCCGGTGTCGGTGGTTGTCTGCTTGGCCAGGCCGTTCTGCTGGGTGTACGACTCGGCCTGGATGGTGCTGTACGCGCTGCTCCCGCCGGACGGCGGAGTCGTCGTGGTCGGCGGCGTCGTCGGGGTGGTCGTGCCGCCCCCGCCGGAGCCGCGGGTGCTCACCGTGACGTAGTCGACGACCATCGGGTGCCCCGGCACGATCCCCGCGCCCGGCGTCGTGGTGCCGGAGTTGTTGTTGGGGAACGCGCCGCCGATGGCGACGTTCAGCAGCACGAAGTAGCCGGCGTGGCCGGTCATGTTGGCCCAGGTCGTGGAGTCGACCTGGTTCTGGCTGACCGAGTGGAACTGCTGCCCGTCGACGAACCAGCGGAACACCTGCGGGCTGACGCTCGCGTCCCATTCGAAGCGGTAGGTGTGGAAGCCGGCCTGGCAGGTCGCGCCCGGGCAGGCCCGGTTGTTGACGATGCCGGTGGTCTCGTTGCACGGGCCGCCGGGGTTGACGCCGCAGTGCATGACGCCCCAGACGGAGTTGATCCCGTTGACGTTCTCCATGATGTCGAACTCGCCGATGGCGGGCCAGTTCCACCAGTTGCCGCGGTAAGGCCCGCCGAGTGCCCAGAAGGCCGGCCAGTAGCCGAGCGCGGCGGCGCCGGAGACGTTCGGCATCTGGATGCGGCTCTCGATCCGCATCACCCCGCCCGCCGGCGGCTTGAAGTCGGCGCGCTGGGTTTCGATCCGCGCCGACGTCCAGTTGCCCGCGCCGTCGCGCAACGGCGTGATGCGGAGGTTGCCGGAGCCGTCGAGGGCGAGGTTGGACGTGCTCGACGTGTAGTTCTGGATCTCGCCGGTGCCCCAGTTGCCGGGGCCGCCGGGGTAGGCGTGGCCGGTGTCGATGATCCAGTTCGAGCCCGACGGCAAAGCGCCGGAGCCGCCGGTGAAGTCGTCGGCGAACACCGTCGTCCAGCCGGAGTCGGGCGGCGGGATGGACGCCGACGCGGGCAAAGTCAGCGGGATGGCGATGAGCGCGGCGCCGGCCAGGGCACCGAGGGCCAACCGTCTTGAGGTGCGGGAGAGGTGGGGCATCGGGGACGACCTCCTCGTCGATCCGGATTTGTTGCGGGTCACAACAAAGCCCGTTGACGAGGAGACCTCCCGGAGCTCGGTGATCGCCAGAGGCGTTACGAAGCAAGAGTGATACAGGTCACAAAGTATGCCCCGAAGTACCCGAATCGGACAGTCCGAGCAAGGCCGACCCGATGACGTGGACGGCGTCCTCGGCTCCCGGCAGCGCGCGCAGGTGCGGCGTCCGGGCGACGTCGTTGACCACCGTAAGCGCAGCCTGGACGCGCACGCGTGCCAAGTCCGGGTGGACGTCGCGCAGCAGCCGGACCCAGGCCTCGACGTACTCGCGCTGAGTGCGGCGCAGCTCGTGCCGCTCGGGTTCCGGCAGCAGCCCGACCTCGGTGATCAGCAGGTCGACGACGTCATGGTGGGCCAACGAGTATCCCGCGTACGACCGCAGCAGCTCGGACAGCGACGCCGTCCGCAAGCCCTCGCCGAGCGCGTCGGCCCCGGTACGCAGGGCCGTCAGCAGCAGCTCGGCCTTGCTGCCGAAGTGGTGGTAGACGCTCGGCCCGGCGATCCCGGCCGCCGCGCCGACCTCCTCGATGGCCACGCTGTGGAAGCCGCGCTCGGCGAAGAGCCGGGTCGCGGTCGTCAGCAGCAGTTCCCGCCGGGACGCGGGCTCGACGACCGGCTCCGGTGCTCGTTCGCCCAGGTCCGGGAGCCGGACGTCGGCGACCGCGCCGGCCAGCGACGTCATCAGCTCGTCGTAGGCCGGGCGCGGCAGGCCGACGCGCTGGAACGAGACGCTGACCAGCACCGCGAGCACCGACCAGGCCAGCAGCCCGGCCTGATCGGCGGTCAGCTCCCGGCGCCGGTCCCGCAGCTGCCCGGTGAGCTGCCCCGCCAGCCGCCGCAAGGGCTCGCCGACGCGGTGCCGCTCGGCCGGTTCGAGGTGGCGGGACTCGCGCTGCCACAGGACCCCGACGTCCCGCCGGTCGAGCGCGCCGGCCGCCAGGTCGGCGAAGCCGGTGACGGCGAGCGCGGTCAACGCGTCTTCGACCACCGCGGCGAGCAGCTCCTGCTTGCCGCGGAAGTGCCGGTACAGCGCCGACGGGCCGATCGCGACGGCGTCGGCGATGTCGCCCATCGCGACGTGCGGGTAGCCGCGGCGGACGAACAGCCCGGCGGCCGCGGCCACGATCAGCGCGCGGCGGTTGCGCGGCCGGGTGCCGCGAGCGGGTGCGGACAACTCAGTGGACCCCGCGGTCGCCGTCGGTCCAGTGGCGCTTGCGCAGCTCGCGCTTGAGGATCTTGCCCGCGCCGGACATCGGGAGCGCGTCGGTGAACTCGAACGTGCGCGGCACTTTGTAGCCCGCGATCGCTTCGCGGCAGAAGCCGCGCAGCTCGTCACCCGTCGCGTCCCGGCCGTCCAGCAGCACGACGACGGCATGCACCCGCTCGCCCCACTGCTCGTCCGGCACGCCGATCACCGCGCACGCGGCCACCGACGGGTGCCGCGCGAGCGCGTTCTCCACCTCGGCCGAGTACACGTTCTCGCCGCCGGACACGATCATGTCCTTGATCCGGTCGACGACGAAGACGTACCCGCGCTCGTCCATGTAGCCGCCGTCGCCGGTGTGCATCCAGCCGCCGCGCAACGCGGTCGCCGTCTCCTCGGGACGGTTCCAGTAGCCGAGCATCACGTGGTCGCCGCGGCAGACGATCTCGCCTACGCTGCCGCGCGGAACCTCGACGTCGTCGGCGTCGACGATCCGGACCTCGGCGTGCGGCGCCGCGCGACCGGCGGCCCGGCGCAGCGCGGGGTCGTCGTGGTCCTCCGACGACAGCAGCGTCGCGACCGGCGACAGCTCCGTCATGCCGTACGCCTGCACAAAACCCGCGCCGGGGAAGACTTTGCGCGCGCGGTCGAGCACGGCTTCGGAGATCGGCGAGGCGCCGTAGACGACGTGGTTCATCGAAGTCAGGTCGTACTCGGTGACGCCGGGGTGGTCGACGAGCAGCTGGATCATCGTCGGCACCAGCAGGGTGTCCGTGACGCCGCGGCCGCTGATCGCCTCGAGCACGCCGACCGGGGTGAACATCGGGACGATCACATGCGTGGCGCCGACGAGCTGCCCGGCCGCCCAGGCCGCGCCGTCGGCCAGGTGGAACATCGGCGCGGCGTGCAGCAGCTTGCCGCGGGCGGTGAGGAACCGGCCGGTGGCGAGGCTGCCCAGCGCCGACGTCAGCAGGTTGCGGTGGCTGAGCATGACGCCCTTGGGCGTGCCCGTGGTGCCGCCGGTGTAGTAGACGCCGAGCAGGTCGTCCCCGCCGCGGCGGGCGTCGTCGACCGGATCGGCGCCGGCGACGAGGTCTTCGTAACCCAGCATCCCGCCGGGCGTCGGCGTCTCTCCGATGTGGACGACCGTGGTCACGCCGGCTTCGCGCAGCTTCGGCACCATCGGGACGAAGGCGTCGTCGACGAGCAGCACGCGCGTGTCGGATTCGGTGAGCGAGTAGGCGATCTCCGCCGGGCTCCAGCGGATGTTGATCGGGTTGAGCACGGCGTTCGCCCACGGCGTCGCGAGGAGGTACTCGTGGTAGCGGTCGGAGTTGAGGGCGAGGATGCCGACACGGTCACCGGCGCCGACGCCGAGTTCCTTGAGCGCCCCGGCGAACCGGGCGACCCGGCCGGCGACCTCGCCGACGGTCCGCACCCGGTCGCCGAACTCGGTCATCGGCCGGTCGGGTCCCTGCTGCACGGCCTGGTGGAGGGTCTGCGTGAGGTGCATCCGCCGCTCCTTTGCGGTCCGGTTGCCTAGCGCTGATTCACATAGCCTAACCGCGATTCACTTAGAAGGCCAGACCTCGACGGCGACAAGGCCGTCGAGGAGGAGAGGGTCAGAGGCCGAAGCGGGACCAGGCGGCCTTCTGCGTCACGGCGTCGAGCACCGCGGAGGCGGCGGCCGGAGCACCGATGCCGAGGCGGGCCAGGAGCGGCCGCTTCGGTTCGGCGACCGAGATGTCGGCGTCCGGATAGCGCTCGGTGATGATCTGGCGGAGGCTGCCGAGGCCGTCGATCAGGCCCAGCTCCGCGGCCTTCGCGCCGAGCCAGACGTCACCGGTGAAGAGGTCCTCGGTGTCGGTCAGCCGGTCGCCGCGGCGGTCCTTCACCCAGGTCACGAACAGGTCGTGGAGCTGGGTGTGCATCTTCTTCAGCCACTCGACGTCTTCGGCCTTTTCCGGCGAGAACGGGTCGAGCCGCGACTTGTTCGCGCCCGCCGTGTGCAGCCGGCGTTCGATGCCGAAGCGCTCCAGCAGCCCGGTGAAGCCGAAGCCGCCGCTGATGACGCCGATCGAGCCGACCATCGACGTCCGGTGCGCGTAGATCTCGTCGGCCGCGCAGGCCAGCCAGTACCCGCCGGAGGCGGCGACGTCCTCGCAGAACGCCAGGACGGGCACGCCCTTCTCGTCGGCCAGCTGCCGGATCCGCTCGGCGACCAGGCCGGACTGCGTCGGCGCGCCGCCCGGCGAGTTGATCAGCAACGCGACGGCCTTGAGCCGCTCGTGGCCGAACGCCCGGGTCAGCGCGGACTCGACCGCGTTCAGGTTGATCGCGCCCCTGGCCAGCGGGGACGGCGACGGCGTGATCACCCCGTGCAGCTTCACCACGGCCACGACGTCCTTGCGCTCGACCCGGTCGGCGAGACCCGGGATCCGCGAAGCCAGCTTGTCCGTAACGCTCATGACGCCAGGCTAGCCGGATTCAGCCCATGGGGAGGATGCCGGACCGGGTGCCGTTGACGCCGTTCGCCTCGGCGCTGTTGAGCTGCGACGGACCGCCCTGCGACGGGACGTCGGCATCGGCGTCCGAGCTGTAGTCCGGCATGTTGGGCCGGACGCCGGGGACGAACTTGGGCACCCGCAGCGTCACCTTCATGCCGGCGCCGGGTGCGGTCTCGACCATCACCGCGTAGTCGTTGCCGAAGACCTGCTGCATGCGCTGGCTGATGTTGCCGAGCCCGACGTGCGCGCCGGTGCTGTGCGCGTTCTTGACGTCCTTCAGCCGCCGCGGATCCATGCCGATGCCGTCGTCCTCGACGCTGATCAGCGCCTCGGTGCCGTAGTCCTGCGCGATGACCGTGACGCAGCCGCCGCTGGGCTTGCTGGCCAGGCCGTGCTTGACGGCGTTCTCCACCAGCGGCTGGATGATCAGGAACGGCACGACGACGCTGAGCACCTCGGGCGCGATCTTCATCCGGACCTCGAGCCGGCCGCCGAAGCGGGCGTTCTCGATGGTCAGGTAGCGGTCGATGTTGCGCAGCTCCTCGGCGAGCGAGGTGAACATGCCCGACGAGCGGAACGAATAGCGCGTGAAGTCGGCGAAGTCCTGAAGCAGCTCTCGCGCCTCTTCGGGGTCCGTGCGGATCAGCGCGGAGATCGTGTTCAGCGCGTTGTAGACGAAGTGCGGCGAGATCTGCGCGCGCAGCGCCTTGATCTCGGCCTGCTGCAGCTGCTGCTTCGACTCGTCGAGCCGGGACAGCTCGAACTGCGTGCAGACGAACTGGGCGACGGCGTCGGCCATCTGCACCAGCCGGCCGCGGGTCCGGCCGACGACGATCAGCGCCGCCTCGGTCTCGCCCTCCACCAGCAGCGGCACGATCACGGCGGTCTTCATCCGGCAGGTGCCGCGGTGGTTGCAGGGCATCCGGTCGTGCGCGACGACCTCACGGCGGTGCTTGCGGATGGCCGCGCTGATCGCGTCCACGAGGTCGACGTAGTGCTCGTTCGCCTCGCCGTCCCACGACAGCAGCGTGCCTTCGCTGTCGGTGATGCCGACGGCGACGCAGTCGAGCATCTGCAGCAGCTGCGTGGTGATCTTGTCGGCGGCGTCCTCGTCCAGGCCCGAACGGAGGTTCGGCGCGGCTTTCGACATCCGGTGGACCGCCTGCAGCATGGCGTCCTCGACGACGCTGGCCGGCTTCCGCTGCTTGAACAGCAGCACGATCACCACGATGCCGAGCAGCACCGCGAGACCCCACGGGACGATCTGCGCAAGCGGAAACCCGGACACGGCGTCCATGCTCTGCGCTCGACCAACCGGGTGCAAGGCCTGATCCCACTTTCTGTTCAAACGTGACGACCGAGGGTGGGGATGACCCTACTAAGAGTCGGGTGGTGGCCCCCATGGTCACAGTCAGCAACGCGCGGGAAGCTTGTGCTGTTCCGCCGATCCCGGGGAAATCGGCAGGAAGGGCGTGGTTTCGGGGACCGCGACCGAGGGGTGCCGGTGTGGGGACCGGCGACGGCGGAGCACCTGCCGCCGAATGGGGGAATCCGGTGCGTGACGTCGTGACCACGCGTGTCACGCACCGGGTCGGCGCTACTTCAGCAGCCGGGACATCCGGCGATCGGCCAGCGGCTTGCCGCCGGTCTGGCAGGTCGGGCAGTACTGGAACGACTTGTCGGCGAAGGAGATCTCGCGGATCGTGTCGCCGCAGACCGGGCACGGCAGCCCGGTGCGGGCGTGCACCCGCAGCCCCGACCGCTTCTCGCCCTTCAGCCGCGCCGCCTTCTGGCCGACCGAGCGCTCGACGGCGTCGGCCTCGATCTCGTGGATCGCCTCGGCGAGGACTTCCAGCGCGCCTTCGTCGAGCTTGCCGATCGTGGCGTACGGCGAGAGCTTCGCGCGGTGCATGATCTCGTCGGAATAGGCGTTGCCGATGCCGGCGATCAGCGACTGGTCGGTCAGCGCCCACTTCAGCCTGGTGTTCTTCCCGGCGAACAGCTCCCGCAGCTGGGTGGCGTCCAGCGCCAGCGCGTCCGGGCCGAGGCGGGCGACGCTCGAAATCTCCTGCGGGTCCTTGACGATCCACACCGCGAGGCCCTTCTTCGTGCCGGCCTCGGTCAGGTCGAACCCCGGCCCGGTCGCCGACTCGAGGTGCACCCGCAGCGAGATCGGGCCCTTGCCCGGCTTGAGCGGCGTCGCGGACAGCCCGTCCGACCAGCGCAGCCAGCCCGCGCGGGCCAGGTGGATGACCAGGTGCAGGTCGCCGGCGACGAGGTCGAGGTGCTTGCCGTGCCGGGTCGCGTGGGTGATCTCGCGGCCGTGCAGGTCGGTCCACGGCGGGGTCGCCGTCTTCAGCACGCTCAGCGATGCGACATCGATCCGGAAGATCGTCCGACCGACCGCGTTCTCACGCAGGTAGTGGGCCAGCGCTTCGACCTCGGGTAACTCGGGCATGCCCTCAGTCTCACCCTTTCGGCCGAAATCCGGTACCGGCTACTCGACCGGGTGCAGCGGCCCGTCGAAGTCCGGCAGCGAGTGGCGCTGGATGGTCTTGGAGATCTTCTTGACCTCACCCTGCACGGTGAACATGCCGCGGATGGTGCCGACCCAGCGCTCGGACGGCCGGTCGCCGGTCATGTCGCCCTCGGTCTCCGCGACGACCGTCCACGGCCGGCGCAGGATCCACCGCAGGGGGAAGAACAGCATCACCAGCAGCAGCGCGAGCAGCACCCACGCCGGCACGCTGACCTGGTCCGGGGTCCACACGACGAGGATCACGGCCAGCAGCACGGTCACCACGATCATCGCGATGCCCGGACCGTACGTGCCCGCGACGTCGTGTTCGAAGTCGTCGGCCGTGGCCGGTGCCCGCCATTCCATCTGGGCACGGACCACCCAGTCGCGGCCGTCTTCGCCGCGCACCAGCCGGTTCATTCAGTAGCCTCCCGGGCCGCCCGCAGGGTGAGCGTCACCACGGTACCGTGCGCGGCCTCGCCCGCGCGAGGGCGGAATCGGACATCCCGCCACGCGGAGTTGATCACCGCTGTTCAGGAGCCCGCCGACGCGGTCGCCGTCGAATCCGGTGATTCGCCCGAATCGGTGACTTCCGAGGTGCTGCTCGGGCACGGCTTGCCCGAAGTCGGCGTCACCGTCGTGGACGGCTCGGCCGACGGGTCCGTGGCCGCGGAGTCGTCGCCGGACGGCTCGGGCTTGGTGGTCTCGGTCGGCGAACCCGTCGGGCGGCCGGTCGGCGACAGCTCGGGCGCGTCGGCGCTCTCCGGCACGTCGGGGTCACTCGACTCGGTGATGGTCAGGTCCGGGCTCGGCGTCTCCGTGTCGAGCCGCGGCAACGTCGAGGAGTGGTCGGGGGTACTGAACGTCGACGGGGCTTCCTCATCGTCCCGCGGAGCGAGCCCGCCGGTCCCGTTCCCGGTGTCGCCGGCGGAGGTGGTGGTGCCCGCCGGGACGTCGCCGCTCGGCACGCTCGGCACCTCGTTCGCGCCGAGCTGGTTCCCACCACCGCGGGACGCCCGGCCCGGGATGGCGATCCCGGTGCCGCGGCCGTTGAGCACACCGATGCCGATCCGCGGGTCCTGCTGCGGCTGGGGCGGCGGCTGGTGGTGCGCCCCGCTCGGCGGCACGACCACGAGCTCCGGCGCGCCGCCGGTCAGCCCGACGTCCTGCACCGGCGCCGAGCCGAACAGCACCGGCCCGGCGGCAACGCCGACCGCACCCACGGCCGCGGTCGACGCCAGCGCGAGCCCGATCTTGACCTTCGAGCCGACCAGGACACCCTTGACGGTGGCGCCGATCCCGGCCAGCACCCCGCTGCCGCCGACCGCGGCCCCAGCGGCCGGCACCAGCAGCACCAGCACACCGGCGTGAGCGCGCAGCGACGAGCAGACGTCGCGCAGTTCGTCCTGGGTGGCGCGGCACGACGGGCAGCCGTGCAGGTGCGCCTTGATCCGCTCGGCCTCGGCCCCGGTGATACTGCCCGCGGTGAACCCGCCGAGCTTCTCGACGACCGCGCGGCAGGAGTCCGGCCCGCGGTTCACCGAAAGGTGGGCCTGCAGGTAGGCCGCGCGCAGCCCCTGGCGGGCCCGGCGGGCCAGCGCCGCGGTGGCGTTCGCGCTCAACCCGAAGTGGGTGGCGACCATGGAAGGCTGCTCACCCTCGACCTCGGTCTGCCACAGCACGGTCCGCCAGCGCTCGGGCAGGCTGGTGAACGCGGTGGTGATCAGCGTGTGCTCGGCCGTGCGGGCGTGCGTGTCCGCGCCGGCACCGGCGCGGAAGGTCAGCTCGTCGTCGGAGACCGGGACGTCGCGGCGCGCGCCGTGCCACTCCCAGGACACCCGGCGGGCAACGGTCAGCAGGTAGGCGCGGACGTAGTCCCGGGGACCGGAGCCGCGGCGCAGCGCCTGCAGCACGCGGAAGAACGTCTCCGCGGTGATGTCCTCGGCCTCGGACCGGTCGGACGCCAGGCTCTGCGCGAGTCTCCGGACGGCGGCGGCGTGCAGCTCGAACAGCTCCCCGAACGCGGCGTCCTCGCCGTTTCGAAGTCGATGCAGCAGTGCCTGCTCGTCGGATTCCGAGGCCGCTGGTGGCGGCACCGTGCCCAGCTCGGTCATCCGGCCCGGCACCTCCTCCCCGAAGGTCTCCCCACTCGGTCGAATGGGGACACCATACGGAGGGAATCAGCCGTCGTCACCCCTTGTACGCCAGCTGTGACACCGAAGCACCGGGTCAGGGCACTGGGGGACCCGCTCATCGGAGCAGTCTGGCGAGGGTATAGAGTTCTTCTCACAGCAGCCGCAAGGACGCTGTACGCGGATGTAGCGCAGCTGGTAGCGCATCACCTTGCCAAGGTGAGGGTCGCGGGTTCGAATCCCGTCATCCGCTCAGGTTCCGAAGGGCCTGTGTCGACAGAAAGCGTCGACACAGGCCCTTCGCCGTTTCACCCGGGGGGCCGAGCCCCCCGGACCCCCCACGGTGCCTTTCTTGGACTTCCGGGGCTGCCGCTGCCTCTCGGTGCTCGCCTAGCGCTGGTTCTCTCCGCGCTTGCCTGGTGCTGGTTCTCTTCGCGCTTGCCTGGTGCTGGTTCTCTCTGTGCTTGCCTGTGCTTTTCTCGGTGTTCCGGTGGGTGCTACTCCTTGCGTCTTTCGGTCCATTGTCTGGACCGATGGCACCAGCCTCGCGGTGGTGAAGTTGGGCCGGGCGGTGGTCTGAACCATTGACGTGAATTCTTCACACTTCTGGGGTACCTGTTGTGAGAGGAGTCACATGGTCAAGAAGCTCGTCCTCGCCGTCGCAGCCGCTCTCGCCCTTCCGCTCCTGTTCACCGGTGTCGCCTGGGGCCACGGCTACACCACCACCCCGCCCAGCCGGGCGTACAAGTGCAGCACCGGCGCCGTGACCGGCTGCGGCGCCATCCAGTACGAACCGCAGAGCACCGAAGGCCCGAAGAACTTCCCCAGCGGTGGGCCCGCCGACGGGAAGCTCTGCTCCGCCGGCGTCTCACGCTTCGCCGAACTCGACGACCAGCGCGGTGGCACCTGGCCGGCCACCAAGCTCACCAGCGGCGCGACCTACACGTTCAAGTGGACGCTGACCGCGGCCCACTCGACGACGTCGTTCCGCTACTTCGTCACCAGGAACGGCTGGAACCCCTCGGCGCCGCTCACCCGGGCGCAGCTGGACACCACGCCGTTCCTGACCGTGCCCTTCAACGGCCAGCGACCCGGCACCACGGTGTCGCACAGCGGCAAGCTGCCGGCCGGCAAGAGCGGGCGGCACATGATCCTCGCCGTCTGGGACATCGCCGACACGGCCAACGCGTTCTACCAGTGCTCGGACGTTACTTTCTGACCTGGTTCGTGCTGGTTCGGCCACGGTTTTCACTTCGTGTTCCGCTCGCGTTCCCGGTTGCCACCTTTTCGGGTGACAACCGGGAAACGAAGGTGTCAGCCATGACCGAACTGACTCGTCGCCGTCTTCTCGGATCTGCCGCCGGGGTCGCCGCCACCGCGGCCGCGGCCACCCTGATGCCCCCGAACGTCCAGCGCGCGCTCGCCCAGGGCGCCCCCAAGCACGGCTCGCTGAAGGACATCGAGCACGTCGTGCTGCTGATGCAGGAAAACCGCTCGTTCGACCACTACTTCGGCACGCTGTCCGGCGTCCGCGGGTTCGGCGACCCGCACGCCGCGCGGCTGCCAGACGGCAAACCGGTCTTCTACCAGCCGGACGCCGAGAACCCGGCGGGTTACGCGCTGCCGTTCCACCTCGACACGCACGCGACCAACGCGCAGAAGATCCCGTCGACGTCGCACGCGTGGCAGGTCCAGCACGACGCCTGGAACGGCGGCAAGATGGACAGCTGGCTGCCGGCGCACCGCAAGGCCGACGGCAAGAACGGCCCGTACGTGATGGGTTACCACACCCGCGCGGACCTGCCGTTCCAGTTCGCGCTGGCCGAGGCGTTCACCATCTGCGACAGCTACCACTGCTCGGTGTTCGGCCCGACCTGGCCGAACCGGATGATGTGGATGACCGGCACGATCGACCCGGACGGCGAGCACGGCGGCCCGATCCTCGACAACAAGGCGCCGGCCGGCGGCTACACCTGGACGACCTACGCGGAGCGGCTGCAGGCGGCCGGCGTCAGCTGGAAGGTGTACGAGCAGACCGACACCTACGGTTGCAACATGCTGGAGAACTTCGCGAACTTCAAGAACGCGCCGGCCGACTCGCCCCTGGCGGTCAACGGCCTCACGCACCGGCCCGAGGGCCAGTTCGAGTACGACGCGCGCAACGACAAGCTGCCGACGGTCTCGTGGATCATCTGCACCTCGACGGCGTCGGAGCACCCGCAGTACACGCCGGCCGAGGGCGCGGCGTTCGTCGCGTCGAAGATCGACGCGATCGCCGCCAACCCGGAAGTTTGGGCCAAGACCGTCTTCATCCTCAACTACGACGAGAACGACGGCCTCTTCGACCACGTCGTCCCGCCGACGCCGCCCGCGGGCACGCCGGGCGAGTTCGTCACCAAGACGTCCCCCGGCGGCACCCCGGGCAACGGCCTCCCGGTCGGCGCCGGCTACCGCGTCCCGGCCATCGTGATCTCGCCGTGGACCGCGGGCGGCTGGGTGTGCAGCGAGAACTTCGACCACACGTCGACGCTGCGGTTCCTGGAGAAGGTGACGGGCGTGGCGGAGCCGAACATCTCGCAGTGGCGCCGGCGCACCTTCGGGGACATGACGTCGGCGTTCCGCTTCGACGACCACAAGTCCGAGCCGCCGGTGCTGCCGGACACGTCGGGCCCGCTGACGCTGTCGCGGTACGAAGCGGCGAACCTGCCGGCGCCGACGTTCCCGGGCACCGGCCAGAAGCCGCCGAAGCAGGAGCCGGGCGGGCGGCCGCGGGTGCCGCGCCACTGAGGTCCTGGACGGCCACCCTCTTTCGCGAGGGTGGCCGTTTCCCGTCACACGGTCGTTTTGTAGGGATCGTGCTCGGCGAGCAGCTTGTCGAGCCGGGCCTGGTCGACGCGGGAGACGACGGAGGTCTCGTCCTGTCTGTCCCGCACGCACTTGGCGAGCGTGAACGCCGAGGTGACCAGGTAGAGCATGCCGAGGGCGAGAAAGCCGCGGACCCAGCCGTTCACCGGCAGGTACACGATCCCGGCGGTGACGGCGGCCAGGGCGAGCCCGAAGGAGAGGGCGGCCTGCGCGTAGAACGCGGTGGTGGTGGGTGACGCTGCGGAAGAACCGGACTTGGTCATGTGACCACGGTCTCGCCGCGGACCCACGGGTGTCTTGAGCAGTACTACTCAGCCGGCATTGCGATGCGGCTACAGCTCGTAGACGTCCAGGACCGTCGGGGCCACCGGTGTGAGGTGCGGGTCTTCGCGCTCCGTTACCTGGCCTCGGGCCATGCGGTAGACGCGGAAGTCGTTGTCGTGCTCGGTGTCCTGGTCGTCCCAGACGTAGAGCAGGCCGTACGAGCCCGCGGCCAGCTCGCCGACCCTGGTGAACATCTCCAGGAGGTCGGGGGCCAGCTCGCCGCCGTGTTTGTCGAAGCCGCCGAAGTGGAGCATCGGCATGCCCGCGCTCCAGCGGAGGTCGACCAGGTCGAAGTCGCCCGCGTCGCGGATGGCGCGATGCACGCGGTCGACCAGGCGCTCCAGGAGCGCCGCGTCGTCATCGCCGCTCGCGGTCGCCTGGATGGTCACCCAGCCGTGGTATTCGAACACCGGCACAACGGTAGCAAGAGATCAACCAGCGCAGATGCCGGGCTAGCGGGCCAGCGCGGACGGCTTCCCGTCGCGGCGCAGGACGTTGCCCAGCACGCCTTCGCCGAGGCGCTCGAACGCCGACACCAGGGGCTCGCCGAACACGCAGAGCGTGCGCTCCCACGGATGGCCGAGGGTGCCGAACGAGAAGTCCCGGGCCAGGAACAGGTGGTAGTCCGCGCGCGGGAACACCGGCACCGGCCAGCGGGCGCCTTCGGTCACCAGGTGCGGGCGGACGCGGTAGGACTGGTGCTGCCAGTGCAGCGCCCACAGCCAGTCGTCCGGGCCGCAGACCTCGCGGAACGCGGCCAGCGCGATGGACGCGACCTGGCGCTCGTCCACCGCGTACGGGCCGAGGCGGAACTCCGCCGACGCGCGGTCGAGGTCGCCGGGTGAAAGGTCCCAGGTGCGCGACGGCACGGGCTCGCGGAAGCCGGGCCAGGCGTGGGCGTAGGTGCTCGGCAAGAAGGCCAGCTTGTCGTACACCCAGTACCAGGCGGGCTCGTCGGCGACGCGGGAGACGGCTTCCCAGGCAGCATTCACTTTTTCGACCTCTGACTTGGCCAGGCACGAAAGAACACGCGAAAGCTTCGTGTTCGCTCTCCGGTTTGTCCAGTCCTCGTCCGCTCATCGCGAACTGTGTCACTCGACCGGGTGGGTTCTGTCAGGTTGTCACCATAGGGGTCATCTTCGTGCACGGGGCCTTCGTCCGCGACGGCGAGCAGTGGTGGCGGACGTCCTGCCGGCTCAGCCGACGACGTAGCCCAGCAGGAACTCCTTCTTCTTGCCCTCGCAGCCGGCGTCGAGCGAGTCGAAGTGGCTCGCGCCCGCGTCGCAGCGGTAGAGCGCCCGTGAACCGGACCAGGTCGGCGGGTCGGCGTAGACGTAGCCGAGCAGGCCGAGCGCCTGCTGGCCCTCGCACTTGCCGCTCTGGTCGGGCGAGGTGAACCAGTCCTTCTTGTCCTTCACCTTGCAGGCGAACAGCTTCCGGGTGCCCGGCTCGGCCGTCGCGACGAGCGAACCGAAGGCGCCTTCCTTGCTGAAGCCGGCCGGCGGGCCGACCTTCTTCGTCCCGCTGAAGTGGCCGCCGTCCGGGTGGTGGAAGCGGATCAGCGGCACCTTCACCGGATCCGGTTTACCCGCGGTCGACGACGGCGCGCCGGAACTCCGGGACGGCGTGGGTTTCTTGCTGCTGCTGTGCTTCGTGGTCGCCGGCGTCGCGGAAGACGTCGGCGTGGGGCCCGGCGCGCCCGCGGCCACCGGCGTCGTGCTGTCCGGCTTCAGGAGGAAGATCGCGCCGAGCGCGGCGATCACCGCGACCGCCACGCCGGTCAGCACCAACGGCAGCCGCCGTTTCCGGTCCGCGGTGGCCGGCACCGCCTGGAAGGCGGTCGTCGGCAGGTCGGCCGGATCCACGGCTCGTGTCCGCGTGCCGGTGCGCGCGGCTTCCAGCAGCCGCCGCGTGCCGGCCGCGTCCAGCCGGTCCGAAACGGACTGCGTGAGCAGCCCGCGCACGGCGTCGGCGAGCGGGCCGCGGCAACGTTCGAGCACCGGCTGGTCGTACATGATCGCGTGCAGCGTCGCGGCCGTCGTCGTGCGCTGGAACGGCGCCCGGCCTTCGGCGGCGTGGAACAGCGTCACGCCCAGCGACCAGAGGTCGGACGCGGGTGACGGCCCGGCGCCGGCGAACAGCTCGGGCGGCATGTACCCCGGCGAGCCCATCACGCCGCCGGTCTGGGTCAGGCCCGGGTCGTCCATCGCCCGCGCGATGCCGAAGTCGGCGAGCTTCACGCGGTCGCCGGGCAGCACCATGATGTTGCTGGGCTTGACGTCCCGGTGCACGATCCCGGCCGTGTGCGCGCTTTCCAGCGCGCTCAGCACCTGCAGGCCGAGCGCGGCGACGCGGTCGTTCGCCAGGTACCCCTCCCGGCCCACGAGGTCGGCGAGCGTCGGCGCGATCACCAGCTCCATCACGATGAACGTGGCGCCGTGTTCGCTGACGACGTCGTAGACCGTGACGACGCCGGAATGGGTCAGCCGCGCGGCCGTGCGGGCTTCGCGCAGGACGCGCTCGAGGTGCACCGGCGAGGCGCCCGGCGGCGTGGCCAGCTCCTTCAACGCCACCGGCCGCCCGAGGAACTGGTCCTCGCCGCGCCAGACGACGCCCATCCCGCCCCGGCCCAGTTCGGCCGAGATCGCGTACCTGCCCGCGACAAGTCTCATTCGTCGCCCCCCCCTGAGCTCGGGGCGATGCTGTCATATCCGGGGCTTCGCCCCGGCCGGGGGCTCCGCCACCCGGACCCCCGAAAGACGCGTGCCAGGGAGGCGCCGAGCAAACCCGGCGCCTCCCTGGCTCAGGCGACGTCCCAGAGCGTCAGGAACGCCGAGGCCTCACTGCGGGCCCAGGGCCGCAGCCGTTCGCGGTCGCGTGGGGTCAACTGGAACTCCTTCGCCCGGCGGACGTCGATCACCAGCGCCTCGCCGCCCGGCAGGATGTCCGGCATCGCCTGCTCCAGCACCCACAGCGCGAGCTGGGCCGACGACTTGGTCAGGGTTTCCTCCTTGAAGTACAGCCAGGTCGCGTAGCGCCGGCCGTTGCTCTTGCAGAGCCCCAGCTGCGGGCTGACGCCGATCTCGAGGTCACCCAGCCGGCACCGGCCGCGGCCGACCTCGATCAGCCGGGGCGACCTGCGGCCGAGGTAGCGCAGCCAGCCCTCGGCGATCGCGCTGTAGTGCGGCTTCGTCCGTTCGTCCGCCGCGTTGACCAGCGCCCGCAGCGCCACCTCGTCCTGGTTCGCCGCGCGTCCCGACCGCACGGCGTTGGCCGCCCGCCGGTAGTAGTTGAACGCGGCCCGCGCCGGGTCCTCGTACAACCGCCGCTGGCGCCGCACGAACGACGACCGCGACGGACCGGAACTGGCGCTGTAGCCCACGAATGTGGGCAGGGTGATGTAGGCCATGGCCCTGCCTTCCTCCATCACACCACCCGCGGTTGCGAGCGGCATCTCCCTGTACAACGCCAATTTTAGAACATATGTACGACAGTTTCGGGGTCCTGACGGGTGACGCGGGGAGGTTGCCCGGCGGGACTCCCGAAATCCGGCGACTTGCGCTACGTTGCCGATCAACCTCAAACCGCAACCTCGCTGGTCGGCAGCCCGTGCCAGACTGATGCCCCGAATGGTGGATGGGGGTCCAAGGATGAGCTGGCAGGAAGAGCTTCGCCGCCTCGACGCGGAGCTTGCCGAAGGTCGGATCGAGCCCGCTGACCACCGCAAACAGCGGGACGAGCTGCTCGCACAGGCCTCCGGATCGACGGTTCCGTCACCGGTGCCGTCCCCGCTACGCCGTCCGGGTGAAGCCTGGCGGAGCACCAACCCCGCCGGCCACCCCTCGCAGGCCCAGCAGGGCCCGCCGCCGCAGCGCATGGAGTCGCCGCGGCCGATGGTGCCGCACGCACACGCGCACGCGCAGCGGCCGCACCCGCCGTGGCAGCGGACCGGGCTGCCGAAGGCGATGTCGACCAGCAGCGTGCCGGCCCTGCCGGACCACATGACCACCGCGCCGAGCCCGGCCGACATCACCCCGACCCGCTACCTGCGGGTCGACGGCCAGGTCGAGCAGCCCCCCGGCAGCCGGTTCCCGCCGATCACGCCGCCGGGCGGCGAGACCCAGCAGCACGAAACCGAGCCGGTCGACGACGGCCCCGGGAAGCACCGGTGGGGGGTCGACGACGAGGAGTCGTCCGGGCGGACCTGGACGACGTGGCCGTTCATCGCCCTCGGCGTGCTGGTCGTGCTCGGCATGATCATCGGCGCGACCATGTGGCTGGGGAAGGACGACCCGGCGCCGAACGCGCTCACGACGTACACCCCGAGCGTGACGCAGCCGCCGGCCGCCGCGGCCCAGCCGCAGCTGGAGGACCAGGTCCCGCCGCTGCCCGGCGTGCAGCACCCGGAGAGCTCGACGATGTCGCTGGCCAAGGGCCTCGACCTGAACCTCTACCCCAAGGAGACCGCACAGGTCTTCTCGCAGCACGGCGTCACGCAGCTCGTCTACCGCGCGTCGAACTCCGGCGACACCGGGTTCCTCGCCTACGCGATCCCGACGGAGAACGAAGACGGCGCGAAGGCCGTCGTCGAGTACCTCCGCGCCGCCGCCGACGCCGGCGGGTTCAAACCGCTCGACGCCGACGGGAAGGTCGTCAGCGGCCGCAGCGGCGAGCAGCGGATGGACGGCACCTGGTACACCTCGGGCAAGGTCGCCGTGGTGCTCTGGGCGTCCCTGCCGTTCAACCAGGACAAGGCCGGGCTGAAGACCAGCCTGGACAACGCGCTCGCGGTGTTCCAGAAGGCCTTGCCACCCAGCTGATCACGCCCCGTCGAGCACGCCCTCCAGGGTGCGGCGGGCGACGTCCGCGCCGAACAGGCGGTCCACCACGGTCTTGCCCTCTTCGGACAGCCGCTGCCAGAGCTTGTCGTCGTCGAGCAGGGTGACGATCTCCTCGGCGAGCTCCTCGGCCGAGCTGCCGACGAGGACGTCCCGGCCGTGCGTCAGGTGCATGCCCTCGGCGGCCAGCGGGGTGGCGACCACGGGGACGCCGTACCCGAGGCTCTCCCCCAGCTTCCCCTTGACGCCGGCGCCGAAGCGCAGCGGCGCGACGACGGCCCGGGCCTCGCGGTAGGCGCCGTCCAGGTGCTGCACCCAGCCGCGGACGACGACACCCTCGCGCTCGAGTTCGAACATCTCCTGCGGCGGGTTGCTGCCGACGATCTGCGCGACCGCGTCCGGCCGGCGGCGCCGCACCAGCGGCATGATCTCGGTCGCCAGCCAGCGTGCCGCGTCCCGGTTGGGCAGGTGGTCGAAGCTGCCGACGAACAGCACCCCCGACCGTCCTTCCGGGACGGCCACCGAGCCGTCCGCGTGGTGCACGTTGGACAGCACCTCGACCCGCGCCGACGGGACCAGCTCGGCCAGCAGCGCACGCTCCACATCGGACACGACGAAGGTGACGTCGGTGGCGCGGGTCAGGCCCAGCTCGGACTCCCGCAGCACTTCGGCGCGGCGCCGCAGCGTCAGCTCCTCGCGGGTGTCGCCGAGCTGCGCGGCCAGGTCGGCCTGCCGGTTGAGCCGGACGAAGTGCAGGTCGACCGTGTCGTAGGCGATGAGGCAGTCCGGCGCGTGCTCGCGGACCTGCTCCAGCAGCTGCCACGCGACGTGCGGCCGCGATAGGACGGTCAGCTTCAGGTCGGCGCCGGCTTCGCGCAGGAACTCCAGCTGCTCGCCGAGCCCGGTGACGACGGTGACGCCCGCGCGGTACAGCGCGCCGGCGTACGGCTCGGGGAGCGCGTTGTTGAGCGGCATGAACACGACGCGGTGGCCGAGCCCGACGAGCAGCTCGAGGATCCGGAACATCCGCACCGAGCCGGAGTCCTTGTCCGGCATGGGCACCTGGTGGTCGGCGACCAGCACGGTGCCGCCGCGGTGGCCGTCCTTCGTGCGCTGCCGCCCGGCCCACACCGCGCGCGGGCTCGCCTCGGGGAAGTGGTCGCGCAGCTGGACGCTCCACTTGTCGACGAAGACGCCGCGGTTGAGCTCCTGGTGCCGCTTCACGCCGGAGGAGACGTCCGTGCCGTTGGTGATGCCTTCGTGGTGCACGACGACCGACGCGGGCTGGACCATCGTCCGGTACCCGGCCGCCCGCACGGCGAACGCGAGATCGGTGTCCTCGTAGTAAGCGGGCGAGAAGCGCGTGTCGAAGCCGCCGACGCGCTCGAACAGGTCGCGGCGGACCATGAGCGCCGCGCCGGAGCAGTAGTCGACGTCGCGCAGCGCCTGGTACCAAGGCGCGTCCGGCGACTGCAGCCGCCCGTAGTTCCAGCCGGTGCCGTCGGCCCAGATGATGCCGCCGCACTCCTGCAGCCGGCCGTCCGGGTAGACGAGCTTCGAGCCGACGAGCCCGACGTCGGGGCGCGTCTCGACGACGCCGACGAGCTCGTCGAGCCAGCCCGCCGTGACCTCGGTGTCGTTGTTCAGGAAGAAGATGAAGTCGCCGCGGGCGTTCTCGGCGCCGAGGTTGCAGGCGCCGACGAACCCGAGGTTCTTCGGCGCGCGGACCAGCCGGACCCCGGCGCACCCGGCGACGCGGTCGGCGGAGTCGTCCCGCGAGGCGTCGTCGACGACGATGACCTCGAACGGCGTCGAGGGCAGGTGCCGCTGGATCGAGTCGAGGCAGCCGCGGGTGAACGGCCAGTTGCCGTAGACCGGGATGACGACGCTGACGATCGGCTGGTCGCTGGTGGTCACCGCGACCGGGCCGGGCACCGCGGCGGGCTGGCCCGGCAGCACACCGGCCGGGCGCCCGAGCGCCGTCTCGTAGAAGTCGCGACGGCGGGTGCCGCGGGGCGCGAACTTCTCGATCGAGCCGCGGTACTTGCCGATCGCGCGCTGCACGAGCGCGGACGTCTCGGCGCGCAGCTTTTCGTTCTCGGCGGCGAGCCGGCCGATGGTGTCGGAGAGGCCGGAGTTGTTGCTCGCCAGCCACTCCAGCCGTTCGCTGTCGTAGCCGGCCTTGCGCTGCAGTCGGTTCAGCTCGTCGGCCGCGCGCTGCCGGTCCTCGCGGGCTCGGTCGGCCTGGCGCAGCGCCTCGTCGCGTTCGGTCGCGGCCTGCCGCTCGGCGGCCGTCATCTCGGACAGCTGAGTGGTCAGCTGGGAGACGGACGCGGTCGCCTGCGCGCGCTCGGCTTCGGTGCGGCCCAGCTCGTCACGCAGCCGGCCGGCTTCGGCGGCGGCGCGCGCGACGAGCGTCAGCTTCGGGTCGACCATCGCGGACGTCGAGGGCACGTCGATCGGCTTCGCGGAGGCGACCGAGACGAAGTAGGTGTGCGGCGCGCCGGTTTCGACGACCCAGCCGTCGGCGTCGTCCTGCGCCACGGTGAGGACCTCGGCGCCGGAGCCGGCGCCGTTGTCGTGGATCAGCGAGCCGACCGCGACGTTCTGGCGCAGCACGACGACGTGCTCGAAGCTGCCGGCGAGCAGCGACCGGAACGCGGACTCGGTCAGCTCGTGCACGTGGTACGGGTTCTCGTTGCCGTGGTCGTGCGTGTAGACCTCGATGTCCGGCGTGCTGCAGAGGAAGACGCCGCCCGGCGCGAGCCGGCTCGTGACCAGCTCCATCAGCTTGTCCTGCTCGTCGACGTGCTCGATCGCCTCGAAGCAGGTGATGACGTCGAAGGTTTCGCCGTCGAGGGCCTTCGGGTCGGTGATCGAGCCGACCTCGAAGCGCGAGTCCGGGTAGCGGGTCCGGGCGTGCTCGACGGTCCGCGGGTCGATCTCGAGGCCGACGACCTCGGCGGCCGTGCGCGCCAGCAGCGCGCCGCCGTAACCCTCGCCGCTGGCCAGGTCGAGGACGCGCTTGCCGTCGACGAACCGGGCCGCGAACGCGTAGCGGTGGTAGTGCTCGTAGATCACCTGGAGGTCTTCGGTCCACGGCACGCACCGCTCGCCGGTCCAGTCGATCAGCCGCTCGGCGTTCGTCCCCTTGCCCATGCCGGGCAGATTAGCGGCCCCAGCGGCCCCGCCGGGCCGCTACCTCACCTTTCGATCAGGGACAGCCCGACGAGGATGTAGGAGAGCGTCCGCCGGTCGCCGCCGAGCCCGGCGGTCAGCGACCAGTCGGCGTCGACGGACAGCCGCACCTGGCGGTGGGCGTCGAGCCGGACCGGCAGGACCTGCTCGACCAGCCCGGGTCCGACGTCGGCCTTCGCGACCGGGACGCCGTCCACGGAGACGGTGACGCCGCCGTACTCGGTGGCGTCGTCCGGCAGGTAGGTGCGCAGTTCCAGGGCGCCGACCGCGGTGGTCGGCAGCAGCGGGAACTCGATCGACGGCGCCGCCCAGTCATCGTGGTAGAGGCCGTTGATCCGGCCGGTCGCGATCCCCGCGCCGCGCACCAGCCGTTCGCCGCCGGTGCCGCCGGGGCGGAACGACGCGCGCCCCGCCGGATCGACGACGCGGGTGTCGCGAACGGACCGTTCGGGCGTCCGGGTGCCGTGCACGCGCAGTGGCTGCGGTGTCGGGTGGAACAGCGCGGTCAGCCGCGTCCCGGTGACGACCCCGAGGTCGAGCAGGGTGTCGTCGAGCACGCCGACCTGGTCGAGCAGCTCGACGTGGACCGGGTTGCCCAGGTCGACGTTGTGGCCGTAGATCCGGTCGACGAACGGGTCGATCACGTTGCCGTAGGGCAGGAACAGGCTCGGGTGCAGGTGGTCGAGCAGCACCGGCAGGACGTCCTGGGCGCGGATGCCCTCGAAGCCGTCGGCCGCGCAGTCGATGTCGACGAACTGCTCGTCGACCTGCCCGGTCAGCGCGTTGCGGCGCAGCTCCGGCGGCAGCGTCGCCCAGATCCGGTCGACGACCTCCAGGGCTTCCGGCCACCGGCGGTGCCCGTTGCGGCCGATCATGTCGTGCACGACCAGGACGCCGTCCCCGGTGAGGCTGCTCGTGATCTGCGCGTAGAGGTGTTCGAGGTCGAGCACGTGGTGCAGCGCCTGGAAGCCGACGACGACGTCGTGCTCGGCGTCGGCGCGCCAGGTGTTGAAGTCCGCGGTGATCAGCTCGACGCGATCGGCCACACCCTGCTCGCGGGCGGCCGCCTCGGCGCGGGCCTGCATGTCCGGGTTCAGCTCCAGCAGCCGCAGCCGGACATTGTCCAGACCGGCCTCGGACAGGCCGCGCAGCCAGCCGAGCTCCTGGTCGCCGTTGCCGCTGCCCAGCGACAGCACGACGGTGTCGCGGTCGAGCCGCGAAGCGCGTTCGGCGATCTGGCCGACGATCAGCTCGTCGATGCCCGGCACGCCGAGCGCGTCGAGCTTCGGCCGCACGTGCTTGTTGGACCAGCGGTGCGCCGACGGCGGCAGGTTGCCGTGGATGTCCTCCTGGTCGGCGAAGGTGTCCCGTTCCCGGGCCAGCCGCTGGTCGTAGCCCGGCCCTCGGCCACCGTTCATCGCACGTCCCCTCGCGTTCACCTGTTCGGGGCCGCCACGCTCCGGCCCGGCGCTAGGATACGGCCGTGTCCTCCCGTCCTCCGTCGCAGTTGCCCACCGACCCGGGCCTGCCGAGGACCCCGGAGTCCTGGCTGCCGAAGGAGCACAACCTCTACCGGCCCCGGCACAGCAAACGCCAGCGCACGGCGCTCGCCTGCGCCGCCTTCTTCTTCGTGACGCCGCTGCTGCTGTCCGCGGTCGGCGTGCACCCCACCGCCTTCGAGAACCGGCCGCTGCGGGACTTCCCCAGCCTGGGTGACGGCTGGGGCTTCTTCACCGGCATGGCCGGCTGGGCCACCGACCACCTGCCGCTGCGCCAGGCCGGCGTCCAGGCCGCCGACGGCATCAGCACCGGCGTCTTCGGCGACCCGCCCGGGTCCGGCCAGGGCACCAGCCACGAGGGCGGCACCGTCGGCGTCGACCAGGGCCAGCCCAGCACCGGCGACGTCCCGGGTTACGTCTACCCGACCGTGCTCCCGGGCAAGGACGGCTGGATGTACCTCGGCGAGGACATCAACGCGCGGTGCCGGCCGGTGATGGACACCGATCACGTCGTCGCCGCGCTGCGGAAGCTGCGGGCCGCGGTCGAGAACTCCGGGCGGAAGTTCGAGCTGGTCATCGCCCCGGACAAGTACAGCGAAGAGCCGTCGCACCTGCCGGACAACTACGTCGGCAAGCCGTGCGCCCAGGCCCGCACCGCCGAGTTCTGGAACCGCGTGCCCCGCGAGACGGGCGCGATCGACCTGCGGCCCGCGCTCGCCGACGCCGAGAAGCGCACCGGCCACTCGCTGTACGACCCCAACGACACGCACTGGTCGTTCGACGGCGGCCTGGTCATGACGTACGCGCTGGGGCAGTCCATCCAGCCGGGCAGCACGGTCCGCTGGCAGGCGGCGCCGAACGGCACCCGGCCCTGGCCCGCGGACCTCGCCCGCGTGCTCGGCCGTGACGAGCAGCGGAAGCTGACGACCTACAGCCTCTCGACCGACGGCGGCGCCGACCGCACCCGCTACATTGCCAGCGACTTCAAGACCCCGCTGCACCTGACCCAGCCGGACGGCGCCAAACCGGCCGGCTCGATCGGGCAGAACACCGCTGTCGTGGCCGACTCGTTCACCCAGTTCGCGAGCCCGTTCCTGGCCGCGACCTGCCAGGACGTCACCATCGTGCACGCCGAGACGACGGCGCAGAGCAACGCGCGGGAACTGACCGGGTTGTTCGCCGACCGGGACGTGATCACCTTCGAACTGGTCGAACGGAGCGTGATCGGCGGATCGTCGCCGCTGCTGCGGAACCAGACCATCGACCAGCTCGCCGCCGTGCTCGCGCAACACCCCAGGTGACCTGGGAAGCGGGATCCGCCACCCGAAGGTAACGACGGGGTGGTGGGCGACGAACAGGTGAGCACACCCGTGCACAATGACTCCGTGCGGTCACGCGGCTGCACCCACACTCTCGCACGATTTCGCAGGCGATCTACCCGAAGGGGGTACCGGGGTGACCTGGCAGGAAGAGCTGCGCAGGCTTGACGAGGAACTCGCGGCGGGAAACCTGACGGCCGACGAGTACCGGTCGCGGCGTGATCGGGTGCTGTCCATGGCCGTCACGACCGGCGACAGCCAGGCCGCCCCCGCCCAGCCCGCGCCGCAGCAGCCGGTGGGCGACAGCGCCTCCGAGACCCAGATCATCGCGCCGGTGGCCCTGCCCGCGCAGCCGGCCGAGTCGGCCGAGGCGACGCAGGTCGTCTCCGCGTCCGACGCCGGGGGTGGCGAGCGGACCCAGGTCGTCCCGCAGTGGCAGCAGCAACAGCAGCCGCAGTACAGCCAGCAGTCGCCGGCCGGCGGGTTCCCGCAGCCGCAGCAGCAGTACGGCCAGCAGTCCCCCGCCGGCGGCTTCCAGCGGCCGCCGCAGCAGCCGTCCCAGCAGAACCCGTGGGGCGCGCAGCAGCAGGACGTCAGCCCGCCGTGGGGCGGCTCGGACTTCCCGCCGATGTCGCAGCCGGGCAACGCGGACTGGATCAGCCAGGGCCCGGAGAGCTTCCAGACGCAGCCGTCGTCCGGCAAGGGCAAGAAGATCGCCTTCGCCGTGATCGCCGTCCTGGTCGTGGCCGGCCTCGGCTACGGCGTCTGGGCGCTGTTCATCAAGGACAACGGCACCACCCCGCCGGTCGCCCAGCAGAGCACCACCCAGCAGCCGCCGCCGGCCCCGACGGTGAAGCCGCTGCCGGAGCCGCCCGCGGCCAAGCCCGAGCCGAGCGACAACTCCGCGGCGCTGGTCACCCCGGCCGGTACGACCCGCGCCGGTGGTGGCGAGTTCGACCTGGACAAGCTGCAGTCGGCCAAGTACCTGCCGACCACGGTCATCGAGAAGCTCAAGTCCGGCGGCATGACCGACGGCCTGCTCAAGACGACCAAGGACGGCGACGTCACGCTCGGCCTGTTCGCGCTGGAGCTGCCGAACACGCAGGCCGCGTCCGCGGTCGCGGCGGAGTACGCGAACGCCGAGCAGGAGGGCGGCCTGACCGCCAACCGCAACCTGTCCCTGCACGGCGTCCAGGTGTTCTCGGCGGCGGACAGCAGCCAGCAGGTCTACCGCGCCGTCTACGTCCTCTACAACCGCGTCGTCATCGTCGACTCGTTCGGCCCGTCCAAGGACGCGACGCTCGCCTCGTTCAAGACGCTGCTGACCGCCCAGGTCCAGAAGGCGCCGCCGACGGAGCGCACGAACAACTGAGCACGGCTTAGCCCGAAGGTGTGACTTAGGCCGTGTCGGTGAACCCCCTCCCCCTCCCGGACGCCCTCTGAACAGAGCATCGTCCGGGAGAGGAGGCGCCGTGATCTGGATCTGCCTGGTCGGCGTCCTCGCCGTCGTGTTCCTGGTGCGGGCGGTTCGCCTGGTGCGGCGGGTCAAGCGCGGCTGAGCTGTGGTTGGGTCGTCGGCGTGCCCCAGCTCGTGACGCGCCGGATCACCCTCGCCGGCTTCCTGCTCGCCCTGTTGCTCTTCCTGTTCCTGCCGTGCCTGGCCGCGTCCTGCGACGCGCCGGACGGCACCCGGGCCGCGGTGACCTACTCCGGCGCCGATCTGGCCTCCGGCCAGCAGAAGTTCACCGGGATCGACGGCCTCGGCCTGACCCCGGCGGAGCAGACGGCCGTCGAGGACAAGTTCGACATGCCGGGCCTGGTCCAGGTCCTGGCGATCGCCGCCGGGGTGCTGCTGGTCCTCGGCGTGGGGACGGCGTTGCTGCGGACGCCGAAGGCCCGCGCGCTGACCGCGGTCGTCCTCGCCGGCGCGGGTGCCGCGCTGCTCGTGGTGACCGAGGTGTTCGCGCTGCAGAACCTCACCGACTACACGCGGAGGATCGCGGCCACCGTCTCGACCCTGTCGACGAGCCGGCCCGACCTCGACGACGAAGCCAACGCCGCGGTCGACCTGCGGCCCGGGTTCTGGCTGCCGGTGAGCCTGCTGCTGGTCGTCTTCGTGCTGAACGTCTTCGTCGCGTTGCGCCGCTCCCGCGTCACGACCGACGTGGAGTGACCAGGCCGGACTCGTAGGCGAGCACCACCAGCTGGGCGCGGTCGCGGGCGCCGATCTTCGTCATGATGCGGCTGACGTGGGTGCGCGCGGTCGCCGTCGAGATCACCAGGTGGGCGGCGATCTCGTCGTTCGACATCCCGCCCGCGACCAGGCCGAGGACCTCGCGCTCGCGGTCGGTGACCTCCCGGACGGCGCTGGTGTCGATCCGCCGGTTCTCCGGGCGGCCGACGAACTCCTGGATCAGCCGGCGCGTGACGGTCGGCGCCAGCAGTGCCTCCCCGCTCGCGACGACGCGCAGCGCGCGCAGCAGCTCGACCGGCTCGGTGTCCTTGAGCAGGAACCCGCTGGCGCCCGCGCGCAGCGCCTCGTAGACGTACTCGTCGATGTCGAAGGTGGTCAGGACCAGCACTTTCGTGCCGGCGAGCTCGGGGGTCGCGGAGATCCGGCGGGTGGCTTCGAGGCCGTCGACGCCGGGCATCCGGATGTCCATCACGACGATGTCGGGTTTGTGCTCGATGGCGAGTGCGACGGCCTGCTCGCCGTCCCCCGCCTCGGCGCAGACGTCGAAGCCGTCCTCGGTCTCCAGCAGCACCCGGAACCCGGCGCGGACCAGCACCTGGTCGTCGGCCAGCAGGACGCGGATCATGCTTCTCCCTCGATCGGTAGTTCGACGAACACTTCGAAGCCGCCGTCGACCGGCTGGGCGGTGAAGCGCCCGCCGAGCGCCGCGGCGCGTTCGGCCATGCCCCGCAGGCCGTGGCCCGGGGTAGGCCGGCCGGTGCCGCGGCCGTCGTCGCGCACCCGGAGTGTGAAGGCACCCGGCGGCCGCCCGAACCGGACGTCGACGTGGTGCGGCTGGTCGGCGTGCCGGACGACGTTGGTCAGCGACTCCTGCAGGATCCGGTACCCGGCGGCGTCGACCGGTGCCGGGAGCTCGCCGGTCGCGCCGTGGACGTCGACCGTGAGCCCGGCGTCGCGCGCGTGGGCCAGCAGCTCGGCGGCCTGGGCGAGGCTCGGCGCGGGCGCCTTGTCCTCCCCGGACCGCAGCACGGCGAGGGTGGCGCGCAGGTCCTTGAGCGCGGACGCGCTGGCCTCCTTGATGTTGAGCAGCGCCTCCTTCGCCTGCTCGGGCCGCCGGTCGGCGACGTGCGCGGCGACCCCGGCCTGGACGTTGATCATGGCGAGGCTGTGCGCGACGACGTCGTGCACCTCGCGCGCGATCCGCAGCCGCTCCTGCTCGGCGAGCCGGTGGCGGTGCTCGTCGGCCTGCTCACGCCGGGCCGCGACGGCGGCGAACTGGTACCGGACGGCGGTGCCGATCCCGATCACCGCGACCAGCCAGACGACGAGGAACCCGGCGCCGAGGGCCAGCACGAACGACCCCGACGTGACGATGTGGGCCAGGTAGAGCACGGCCAGCGCACTCGCGCCGGTGATCCCGGCGACGAGCGGGCCGCGCTGCCGGGTCAGCACGAACAGCGCGATGGTCGGCACGACGATGACCGGCCCGCCGGGAAACCCCGAGGCGTAGTAGCCGAACGCGGACGCCGTCGTGACCAGGAAGAGCGTCAGCGGGAAGCGGTGGACGAGCAGCAGCGTCAGCGTGGTGGCGACGAGCCAGGCGCCGGCGAGCGGCGTCATCTGCGGCGAGCCGGGCTGCCAGCGCGACGCGCCGCTGGTCGCGCCGAGCACGAAGACCGTGACGACGACGGTGCGCACCCCGCGCCCCACCCACGGGGACAGGCGTGACTGCGGCGGCCGTCTCATACCGCGAAAACTACCGGTCGGCGGCGGTGACCGCGTCCGTCCGGAAGCGACTCTCCGCGTACGTCGGATGCCGTAGTCAGTCGAACATGAGCGGCAGCTTCGCCGCCGTCTCCGCGTCCGCCGGGGTGTAGGTCGACACGGTGATCTCCGAGCGGCGGCCGAAGTAGAGGTAGGTGAAGTTGAAGCACAGCAGCCCGACGTCCGGGTGCAGGTAGCGCTTGGTGCGGATCGGCTCGGAGTTGACGTCGTGGTGCGGCCAGAGCTCGGCGAACAGCGGCGACTCCGCCTTCAGCCGCTTGACCAGCTGCTTCCACGCCGGCTCGGCGACGTGTTCGGCCATCGCCGCGCGGAACGACGCGATGACGCGCGGGATGTTCGTGTCCCAGTCCAGCATCCGCTCGCGCCACCGCGGGTTGAGCAGGCACTGGACGAGGGTGTTGCGGTCCTCGAACGGGATCGCGTCGACGTCGCCCATCAGCCAGCTGTAACCGCGGTTGTAACCCAGCAGGTCGCAGCGGGCGTTGCGCACCGCGACCGGGTACGGCTCGAGCTTCTTCAGCATCATTTCCAGCTGCGGCGAGAGGACCTGGCAGTCCTTCCCGGTCTCCGGCTCGGGCGCGCCGGCCAGCCGGAAGAGGTGGGTGTGCTCGTGCGGGTCGAGGCGCAGGGTGCGCGCGATCGCCTGCAGCACCTGCTCGGACGCGTTGATGTCGCGGCCCTGCTCGAGCCACGTGTACCAGGTGACCCCGACCCCGGCGAGCTGCGCGACCTCTTCGCGGCGCAGCCCCGGCGTCCGGCGCCGGCCCACGAGTGGCAGGCCGACCTGCTCGGGCGTGATCCGCGCACGCCGGCTGCGCAGGAACCGCGCCAGCTCCTGGCGGCGGAGTTCGGATTCGACGGCCGTGGTCATGGTGCCAGGATCGCACGTCACCGGAACTGGTACCAGGTAGTGACGGTACCTGGATAAACAACAACTGGTACCAGGTTAACTCGAGGTCGATGGTAGTACTCATGACCACGACCCAACTCGCGCCGGCCACCCCCGGCGTCCCGGCCAGGCCGGGACTGACCCCCGCCGGCCTGGTCACCGTGCTGCTGGGGGCGGCCCTCCCGATCATCGACTTCTTCATCGTCAACGTCGCCCTGCCCACGATCGACGCCGACCTCCACGCGTCCACGGCCACCCTGGAGCTGGTGGTCGCCGCCTACGGCATCGCGTACGCGGTGCTGCTGGTGGTCGGCGGCCGCCTCGGCGACTCGTTCGGCCGGCGGCGGCTGTTCTTCGCCGGCCTCTGGCTGTTCACGCTGACGTCCCTGGCCTGCGGGATCGCCCCGACGGCGACCACGCTGGTGATCGCCCGCGCCGCGCAGGGGGCGGCGTCGGCGTTGCTGCTCCCGCAGGTGCTCTCGATCATCCAGGCGACGACGTCCGGCGAGGAGCGGTCCCGCGCCCTCGGCTTGTTCGGGGCGACGGGCGGCATCTCGACGGTCGTGGGCCAGCTCGCCGGCGGCGCCCTGGTGGCGGCGAACCTGTTCGGCACCGGCTGGCGGCCGATCTTCCTGGTGAACGTCCCGATCGGCCTGGTGGTGCTGCTGATGGCGCGCCGCCTGCCGGAAAGCCGCGCGCACAACCCGCTGGGCGTCGACCGCCTCGGGACCTCGCTGCTCGCGGTGACGCTGTTGTCGTTGCTGGTCCCGCTGATGGAAGGCCGCGCGCTGGGCTGGCCGGTCTGGTCGATCGTGCTGCTGGCGCTGTCCCCGGTCGCCGCGGCGGCGTTCGTGCACGTCGAGCGCCGTCTCGAGCGCCGGGGCGGGACGCCGTTGCTGCCGCCGTCGGTGATGCGGCTGCCGAGCGTCCGCCGCGGGCTGCTGGTGGGGGTCCCGTTCTTCGCCGCGTTCGGCTCGTTCATGTTCGTGATCGCGATGACGCTGCAGCAGGGCCTGCACTTCGGCCCGCTGGGCGCGGGCGCGGCGCTGACGCCGATGGCGATCGCGTACTTCACCGTGTCGATGCTGAGCAGCCGCCTGGTGGCGCGCTACGGCCAGAAGGTCGTCGCGATCGGCGGCGCGATCAACGCGGTGGGCATGGTGGCGCTGCTGTGCACGTCGCTGGCGCAGTGGCCGCACCTGACGGTCCTCGACCTGGCCCCGGCCATGGTCGCGATCGGCGTGGGCAACGCGCTGGCGATGACGACGTTGTTCCGGATCGTGCTGTCCCACGTCCCGACGGACCTGGCCGGCGTCGGCTCGGGCGTGATGACGACAACCCAGCAGACGTCGCTGGCGCTGGGCATCGCGACGCTCGGAAGCCTGTACGCGGCCCTGTCGGCGACGGGCGCGCGCAACGCGTTCGCGCTGGTCATCGGCCTGGTGGCGGTGCTGGCGGTGGTCGTCGCGATCACCGCGCGCCGGCTGCCGGACCCGCGGGTGTGAAATCGTCAGCTGCTCGGCTGCTCCCACAGCCAGAACTCGATGCCCTGGTTGTCGGTGCAGTCCGCGGTGAAGCCGTACGGGTGGTTCTCGACTTCGCCCGCTTGGCCGCCCTGGTCCCGCACCCGCGTGAGCGCGGCGGCCAGGTCGTCCACGGCGAACATCAGCTTCCAGCCGACCTGGCGGCCGGGCCCGCCCCAGAGGCCACCCGGGCGGCCGTCACCCTCGATGCCCCAGGCGCCTTCGACCGAGCCGGGCGAGAACTGCCAGCCGAGCACCGCGCCGTAGAACGTCTTCGCGGGTTCGGCGTCCGGGACCTGGAACGTGAAGTACATCGACTCGCCCGGCTTGGGCTGCGGCTCGGGCTGAGGCGTGCTCCGGGGCACGGCCTGCGACACGAGCCAGCGCTGGCCGAACGGGTCGCGGAACGAGCCGCCGCGGCCGTACGGCGAGTCGCTCACCGCGCGGATCAGTGTCGCGCCCAGTTCGAGGGCGCGAGTGACGCTGACGTCCGGATCCGGCACCTCGACCCGCACCGACGCGCCACCCTCGGCGGCGACGTGCCCGATCTCCGGGTACTCCTCGGCGAGCATCAGCACGGCGTCGCCGATGGCCAGCTCGGCGTGCCCGACGCGGCCGTCGTCCATCAGGATCGGCTCGCCGCGCCGGGTCGCGCCGAAGACGTCGACGTAGAAGTCGAGCGCCGCACGGGCGTCGGAGACGGCGAGGCAGGGCGTCAGCGACCGCAGCTCGGCGGTGGTGGCAGGGGCTTCCGTCGTGGTCATGTCGGCTCCGTTCAAGATCACGCGACGCAGGTTGTCGCGCAGTTCGGCGGCGAAGTCCGGATCGGGGACGACCCGGTCGGAGGGCCGGCGGAGCGCGTCGAACGGCTCAGGCATCGCGACCCCCCTTCTCGTAGGAACGCCGGAACGCGGCGCGGGCCCGCACGAGCAACGCCTCGGTGGCGTGCACGCTCCGGCCCAGGTGGCCGGCGACCTCGGGCACCCCGAGGCCGTCGACGTAGCGCAAGGTCAGTGCCGCTTGGTGGTGGGGCCCGAGGGATTCGAGCACCTGTCTCGCGCGCAGGGCGTCGAGCTGCTCGTCCCACGGGTCCTCGACGTCGGGCGCACTGTCGTGCACCAGGCGCAACCCGCGTTCCTCACGTTCTCTGCGCCGCCAGTGGTCGGCGAGCTTGTGCCGGGCGACGCCGATCAGCCACCCGGTGCTCACTGGAGGTGCGTACTCCTTGCGACAGGCGGCGACCGCCCCGAGGAAGGTCTCGGAAGTGAGCTCCTCGGCGAGCGTCCGGTCACCGCACCGGGACAGCAGGTACCCGTAGACCTCCGGCAACGCGGTCTCGTAGAGCCCGAGCAGCGCGAAGGCCGGGTCCGGCTGTACCCGAGGTTCCGTCACACCCTCATCGTCGCTCGGGGGCGAGGTTTTCCGACGGGTGAATCCCGGATTTTTTCGATCGGCGCTACCGGCCCGCCGCGTAGCCCTGCATGCCGCGGGCGTTGGCCGCCGCTCGGAGCACGCCGTCGTCCGACCTGGAGACCGCCGAGAGGCGGCCCAGGGCCCAGTCGCCGGCGTCGATCAGCTCGTGGCCGCGGTTTCGCAGGCCGTCCAGTGTGGACGCGCCCAGTCGCGACTCCACCACCAGCTCGCGCGGGTTCCACGAGCGCGGGTAGAACGAGCTGGGGAACGCCGTCGTGTGCCAGGCCGGCGCGTCGATCGACTCCTGGAGGTTCAGGTCGCCGTAGACGTGGGCCAGCCAGAAGCACAGCTGCCACTGGTCCTGCTGGTCGCCGCCCGGGGTGCCGAACGCCAGCGCCGGGACGCCGTCGCGCAGGGCCAGCGACGGCGACAGCGTGATGCGCGGGCGCTTGCGCGGGGCCAGGGAGTTCGGCAGGCCTTGTTCCAGCCAGAACATCTGGCCACGCGAGTCGAGGCAGAAGCCCAGCTCGGGGATCGTCGGGCTCGACTGCAGCCAGCCACCGGACGGCGTCAGCGAGACCAGGTTGCCCGCCGCGTCGACGACGTCGAGGTGGACGGTGTCGCCGCGGGTCTGGCCCTGGGGGCCGACCGTCGGTTCGCCCGTCGCGCCGCCTTCCGCCCGCAAGCCCTGCAGCGAGTCCAGGATCGCCGGCAGCCGGGCCGGGCCGCGAGCGTCGCCGGGGCGCAGGTCAGCGGACGCCGTGTCGGTGATCAGCGCGCGTCGGGCATCGGTGTAGGACGCCGAGAGCAGCACGTCCAGCGGGACGTCCGTGTCGCCGTACCAGGCCTCGCGGTCGGCGAAGGCGAGCTTCGCCGCCTCGACCGCCAGGTGCACTGTGCGCTCCGACGCCACGCCGTCCACAAAGGACAGCTCGTCGCGGAAGCCGTGCATCAGCAACGCCTGCTGCAGCAGCGCCGGGCCCTGCGTCCAGCCGCCCAGCTTCACGAGGCGCCAGTCGTCGACGTCCACCGAGACCGGGTCTTCGTAGCTCGCCGACCACGACGCCAGGTCGTCGCCGGTGAGCAGGCCCGCGTGGTCGCGGCCTGAGTCGTCGCGGAACGCCGTGCGGCTGAACGCGTCGATCGCTTCGGCGACAAAACCCTGTGACCAGGCACGACGGCCGGCGTCGAGCTGCGCTTCACGTCCCGATACGGCCTCGGCCTCGCGCAGGAGACGCTCCCACGTGTCCGCCAGCGCCGGGTTCTTGTGCAGGCCGGCCGCGGGCTTGCCGCCCGGCAGCCAGAGCGCCGCGGACGTCGGCCAGTGCTCGACGAACAGTCCTTCGACGGCGCGGATCGTGTCGCCGACCCGCGAGACCAGCGGGGTGCCGTTGCGCGCGTAGCCGATCGCGTAGCGCAGCACCTCGCGAAGCGACTTCGTGCCGTAGTCGCGGAGCAGGAGGAGCCAGCCGTCCCAGGCGCCCGGGACCGTGGCCGGGAGCAGGCCGCTGCCCGGGATCAGGTCGAGGCCCAGGTCGGCGAAGTGTTCGGGTGTCGCCGCCGCGGGCGACGGGCCCTGGCTCGCGAGCGCGCGGGGTGTCGGGTCGTCCGCCGTCACGAAGATGCCGGGGACCTGGCCCGCAGGGCCGCACAGGTGTGGCTCGGCGACCTGCAGGACGAACCCGGCGGCGACCGCCGCGTCGAACGCGTTGCCGCCGTCCTCCAGCACCGCCATGCCGGTGGCCGAAGCCAGCCAGTGCGTCGACGCGACCATCCCGAAGGTGCCGGCCAGCTCGGGCCTCGTCGTGAACATGCCCCGATAGTACGCATTGCTAAGGACTCCGCGCGCCCCTTGGACGCGCGGAGTCCGGGACAGCTACCAGCGGGCCGGGCGTTGCCGCTCCGGCTCGTACGGCTGCGTGATGATTTCCATCCCGTTCCCGCCGGGATCCAGGAAGTAGACACCACGGCCGCCGTGGTTGTGGTTGATTTCGCCGACCTGTTTCCCCATCGGATCGGCGTGGTAAGTCACGCCGGTTTCGACGAGCCGCGCGAAGACGGCGTCGAAATCGTCTTCCGGGATCAGGAAACAGTAGTGCTGCAGGCGGAGATCCTGCTCGGGGATGGTCGCGAAGTCCAAGCGGACGCCGTTGCGGACCTCGACCGGGATGAACGGCCCCCATTCCTCCCCGACCTCGAGGCCGAGCAGGTGCGCCAGGAATTCGGCGGATTCCCGGTTGTTCCGGGACGGGACGATCAGATGGTTCAATTCAACGGAAACTGATACTGACACGAGTGAAATGCCTCCGGGGCACTCCCGCCACCTCCATGCCTCACCCAGCCGGTGACCGACACGCGATGCCGTGCCGCCGATCTTAGCCAGCCGAGGGCACTCAGGAAACCTTGATTCGCGCCGCCGCCCGCGGCCGCCCGACACCCTGCCAGGACAGCCCCGCGTCGACGATCACCCGCGGGTCCAGCAGGTTGCGCGTGTCGACGACGTCGACGCCGTCCATCAGCTCGGCCATCGCGGTCCAGTCGAGGCGCTTGAACTCGGCCCATTCAGTCAGCACGACGACGGCGTCGGCGTCCTTCGCGACCTGGTAGGCGTCGTCGACCACAGTCATCCCGGGCAGCTCGCAGCCGACCGCCGGGTCGTAGGCGATCAGCTCGGCGCCGAGCGCGCCCAGCACCGAGCACACGGCGAGCGCGGGCGAGTCGCGCAGGTCGTTGGTGCCCGCCTTGAAGGCCAGGCCCAGCACGCCGATCCGGGCGCTGGCCAGCGTGCCGCCGACCGCGCCGGCGATCTTCGCGACGATCCGGTCGCGCTGGGCGATGTTCTCGTCGATGGCCGAGGTGAGCATCTTGAAGTCGTAGTTCACCGACTCGGCCACCTTGACCAGCGCGCTGGTGTCCTTCGGCAGGCACGAACCGCCCCAGCCCGGGCCGGGTTTGAGGAACGTCCGCCCGATCCGGCGGTCGTAACCCATACCCTCGGTGACGAGGTCGATGTCCGCGCCGAGGCGCTCGCACAGCTCGGCGATCGAGTTCACATAGGACAGCTTGAGCGCGAGGTAACAGTTCGCGGCGTACTTCACGAGCTCCGCGCTCGCCGCGTCGGAGACGACGACCGGCGCCGCGAGGTCCGCGTACAGCTCGCCGACCCAGCGCGCGGCGGCGAGGTCGTCCGAGCCGACAACGATCCGGTCCGGGCCCAGGAAGTCCGCGACCGCGGTGCCCTCGCGCAGGAATTCGGGGTTCGACACCACCGGGACGTCGGTGCGGCCCAGCATCGCTTCGATCCGCTTCGACGTGCCGACCGGCACGGTCGACTTGGTGACCAGCGCGCAGCCGGCGGGCAGGACGTCGCCGATCTCGGCGGCCACCGCCTCGACCGCGCGCAGGTCCGCGGAACCACCGGCGCCCATCGGCGTCGGGACGCAGAGGAACACGGCTTCGGCGTCGCGGACCGCGTCCCGCGCACCGACGACGAACTGCAGGCGCCCGGCCGCCACCCCGCGGCCGACCAGCTCGGCCAGCCCCGGTTCGAGGATATCCACGCGCCCCGCGCGCAGTCTCGACACCTTCGCGCGGTCGACGTCCACGCAAGTGACGTTATGACCCAGACTGGCCAGGCAGGCCCCCGTGGTCAGTCCGACGTAACCCGTTCCCACCACCACGATCCGAGCAGGCGTCATGGTGCTGAAGGTGACAGCCGGACGTGACCACCGCGCTAACAGGAACAGTCGCTCCCGGGAGCGGTGAGCGAAGACACGAATCGCGGCCATGCGAACGAGCGTTAACCTTGGGCGAATCGAAGGACGAAGGGACCGCATACATGCAGATCACGGACACGGCCGCACTCGTCACCGGGGGCGCGTCCGGCCTCGGCGGGGCGACGGCGAAGGCCCTCGCGGCCAAGGGCGCGCGGGTGTTCGCGCTCGACCTCGCGACCTCGATCGAGAAGGCCGAGCAGGTCGACGGCATCACCTACGTCGAGGCCGACGTGACCGACGTCGACCAGGTCGAGGCCGCCGTCGCGACCGCGTCCGGCTCGGGGGTGCCGCTGCGGACCGTCGTGAACTGCGCCGGTATCGGGCCGTCCGCGCGGATCCTGTCGAAGAAGGGCCGCCACGACCTCGCTCTGTACGCGAAGGTCGTCCAGATCAACCTGATCGGCAGCTTCAACGTGCTGACCATCGCGGCCGAGGCGATCGCGAAGACCGAGCCCCTCGAAGACGACGCCCGCGGCGTCATCATCAACACCGCGTCCATCGCCGCCTACGACGGCCAGATCGGGCAGGTCGCCTACGCGTCGTCCAAGGGCGGGATCGTCGGCCTGACCCTGCCCGCGGCCCGCGACCTGGCCTCGCAGGGCATCCGCGTGCTGACCATCGCGCCCGGCATCGTCGACACCCCGATGCTCGCCACCGTCAGCGACGACTTCCGCGCGTCGCTCGCCGCCGGCGTCCCGTTCCCGAAGCGCCTCGCGCGCCCGGACGAGTACGCGCAGCTCGCGCTGTCCCTGATCGACCACGACTACCTCAACGGCGAAGTCGTCCGCATGGACGGCTCACTGCGCATGGCCCCGCGCTGACCCCAAGGACGGCACTTTCGCTAGGAAAGATGCGTCCGAGGGGCTCTCGGACGCATCTTTCCTAGGGAAAGCTCGTCTCAGTGGGTGAGACGGACCTCCAGGCCGATGCCGGCCTGGGAGACCGAGCAGCCGCCGAACGCGCTTTCGGCGGCCAGCTCCTCGAACTGCGCCGGGGTGAACGCGCGGCGCCGCAGCCAGCCGAGCGTCTGCCGCACGGTGAAGCCGTTGATCAGGCCCACGTCCATCGAGTCGACCTCACGCTGGATGTCCGCGCCGGTGGCCTGGTGGTTGAGGTCGTGGATCACCGCGAACCCGCCCGGCCGCAGCACCCGGTGCATCTCGTTCAGCGCCGTCAGCGGCTGCCGGAAGTTCTTGAACGCGGCCTGGCAGACCACGAGGTCGAACGACTCGTCCGCGAACGGCGCCGTCGTGACGTCGCCCTGCCGGAAGTCGACGGCTTTCCCGGCGCGCGCGGCCTCTTCGAGCGCGATCTCGACCATCGTGTGACTGATGTCGAGCCCGGTGACGCGGAAGCCGAGCTTCGCCAGCTCGATGGCGAAGAACCCGGGGCCGGGCGCCACCTCCAGGATCTCGGCGCCGGCCGGCAGCCCGGCCGCGACTTCGGCCGCCTGCCGCCGGTACTGCTTCAGCTGCGCTTCGGTGCCCCGGTTCTTGGCGTACCAGCGGGCCTGGCGGCCTTCCATCTCGGGCACTTTGTGCTTGCGGGTCGTTTCCATGGATCTCTCCTCTTCGGATGAGCCGAACCGGAGAGCCGCCCGGTTATCCTTACCGGTGCCACCTAGTGACCGGGCGTGCTCGGTTCGGGTTGAGGACTCCGGGCGGTGTGCCAGCACTGCCCGGAGTCCGTGCTACTTCTCTTTTTCCACGAGCTCCCCCAGGTCAGCGGGAAGTTCGCCGGTCTTGTAGTAGCGCCGCCACGCCTCGATGCCGGGCACGGCGCCACTGGTCAGGTCGCCCAGGAAGGCCCGCGTCCAGTCCACTTCGGCCCGGGTCATGGCGACGTCGTATTCGACTTCCACCAGGAACAGCCGCGGCATCAGCGGCCGCAGCTGCTCGAGTGACGCTCGTTGCGCCTCGATGTGGTCTTCGAGCTGCTCGATGCGGTTCCGCAGCAGGCTGATCGTCTGGTCCGGGCCGAGGACACCCATCATCGACAGCCCGGACTGGAACCGCGGGGGTTCGCGCTCGACCGTGCCGACGAGCTCGCGGACCCAGTCCTCGAACTCCTCGTGCCCGGCCTTCGTGATCCGGTAGACGGTCCGCTCGGGCCGGCCGCCGTCCTTGACGCTCTCGACGGCTTCGAGGAAGCCGTGTTTCTGGAGATTCGCGACGACCGTGTAGAGGGAGCCCCACTTGATCGGCAGGTCGGCTTCCTTGCCGCGGTGCTTGAGCACGGCCGCCATCTCGTAGGGGTGCATCGGGCGTTCCAGCACGACGGACAGCACGGCCAGCCCGAGCATGTTGCCGACCTTCCGCCGCTTCATCCCGCACTCCTCGTCTACGAATACTCGTGAACGAGTATACGCAAGACACGTCGGCAGGCAAGTGTCTTAGCGGGTGAAACAATCAGAGATCGAACATGTACGGGACCTCGGTCTGGGCCCGCTCGCTGATCCAGCTCCGCAGGGCTTGGGTCGCGAGGACGTCGTCCTCGTTGTAGCGCAGCAGCCGTTCGCGCTGGGTGTCGTCCGGCGTCTCGCCGTCCATCCCGACGGCGTCGCGGTACCAGCGCATCGACGCTTCGCCGCCCGCCTCCGGGTCGCGCCAGGAGAAGCCGGCGGCCGGAGCGATCACCTTCAGGCCCTTGCCCTGGGAGCAGAGGAACTGGTCGGTGACGCTGCGGAAGAGGTCGACCCACTCATCGGAATCCACAAAGGACTGGACTTCCTTCTTCGTGGGGATGCCCGGGTGGTCGCCGAAGCGCTCGACCGAGCCGAAGAGCCAGCGGTTCTCGGCGAGCGCGTTGTAGCAGTAGGCGCGGAAGGTCAGCCCGGCTGCTTCGGTGCGCTCGCGGACGTCGGTCAGCCACGCCCAGAACTCGGCGAAGGAACGGGCTTCGTCACCGGTCGGCAGCGGGTCCCACGTCGCGAACGCGCGGTACCCCGGCTCCAGGCCGATGTCGGCGCCGCTGAGCAGGCAGCCCCAGAGGTACGCGCCGGCGTCGCCGAAGCTCTCCATGTCGACGTCGACCTCGACGTCGCCGCGCGGGACGTCGACCCGGTCGACGCGGCGGACGAGCGTGAGGTCGGCCAGCCAGGCGCGGGCGAGCACGACGGCGTCCGGGAACGTCACGCCGGTCCAGTTCACCACCGGCGCCTCGCCCGCCGGATCGAGCGCGGCCAGGTTGTCCACAGTGGACACGCCGGCGCGGCGCAGCTCCATCGCGTCCTCGCCGCGCACCACGAGGCTGACGTCGCGGGTCTCGGTGAGCAGCGCCTCGCACGTCGGCCACCACGGGCAGCTGCGGCACTCCAGCACCCGCGACGGCTCGGCCAGCGGCTCCTCGCCGTTCGCCGCCGCGTTGGCGATGGCGAGCCGGTCGGCGAACCGGGCCTGGTACTCGGTGATCGCGCTGCGCCCGTTCGGCCAGGTGCCCGCCGTGAGGTCGTGCCAGACGACGACGTCGGCGTCGAGGCCGATCACGCCGCCGAGGACGAGGCCTTCGTCGGCCTGCCCGAGCGTCTGCAGCATCCGGCGGATGTGCACCAGCCGGAGCTGGTCACGCGGCTGGGAGCGGACCTTGCGGCCGCTGTCGGACGCGCGGTGGGCCGGGTCGAGGTCGGTCATCCCGGTGACGATCGCGCCGGTGCCGCGGTCGGTGATGCGGTGGCGCACCACGAGCACCGGCACGTACCCGCGGCCGGTGCGGACGAGCAGGTCGATGCCGCCGCGCCGGTGCCCGGCCGGGTCGACCGGCAGCAGCGCGCCCCAGATGAAGCGCGCTTCGGCGGCGAAAGCCCGCTCGGTGCGTTCGACACGCTCACCCGCCGGGAGGTCGCGGTCGATCTTCACCCACTGGCCGGGACCACCGGTCGCGGCCATCAGCCGGGCGACGATGTCTTCGCGATGCGCTGCGGCGTCGGCGATCCGCTGCTGCGCCGTCGGGTCCGGCGGCGACAGCGGGACCTCGCGCATCAGCGGATCGTGCTCGAGGTGCACCCGGCGGCGGCAGCGGCTGACCGCTCCCGCGTCGAGTACCACCTCGCCCTTCATGGAGATCACTCTAGATGCCACCGCCGAGCCGCCATGCCCGCCACGGGCAAGACCAGTAAGTTCGACCTCGACACGTCGCAGGAGGTGCCATGGCGCGCAAGGCCAAGGTCGAGGGTGAAGGCCGATTCACCCCCAAGAAGACGAAGAACGCGGTCGCGGTGGCCAAGGTCCTCGGCCCCGTCGTGATTCCCGTGGTCGCGCCGTACGCGGTGCGCGCGGCGGGCGCCGCCCGGGAGATGTACGACCGCTACCAGGCCCGGAAGCTCGGGGTGGACGTCGACCAGCTCGGCAGCTACACCGGCCGCGGCGCGGCGCTGCACGCCCGGATCGCGGGCATCGCCGAAGGCTGCCGGGACCTGCAGAAGTCCGAGAAGGCGACGCCCGCCGACGTCGAGTTCGCGAAGGACTCGCTCGGGACGCTGGAGCAGCTCTCGGCGACGGTCCGCGCCGCCGAGCGGATGCCCGCGGCGCGCCGGAAGTCGGCGCACCGCGCGGTGGCCGGCGAGCTGGAGCGGTTGGAGGGCCAGCTGCTGCACCGCCTGGGCATCTAGCCGCTAGCGCATCCCGACCTGCTGGCTCTCGGGCTCGATGAGCGCGACGAACCGCTCCTGACCGCGCGGGTACGGGCCGCCGGTGTACTTCTTCGCGATGCCGTCGATGATTTCCCAGCCGGCGTCGCCGTCGACCCATTCGACGACCTTGCCGCGGATGATCACCGGCTGGAACGGGTTGTCGGCCGGCGTCAGGGAGAGTGCGACGCGGGGGTCGCGGTGCAGGTTGCGCGCTTTGCGGGAGTCCGGGCCGGTGAAGACGGCGATGTGGTCGCCGTGGGTGCCGATCCAGACCGGGACGGCGTGCGGGCCGCCGTCGGGCAGGACGCTGGCGAGGTGGGCGATCGGGGTGCCGGCGAGGATTTCGCGGACGTCGTCGTTGATCATGGTGAGCTGCTCCTTCAGTTTTCGACTGCGTATCGAAGATGGGTGACACCGGGCGCCGGGACAACTTCGAGAAGGCGCAGGCGCACGTGCGCCTGCAGGTCCCCGAAGAACGGGCGGCCGCCGCCGAGGAGGATCGGCACCTGGTGCAGGACGACTTCGTCGACGAGCCCCGCTTTGAGTCCTTCGGTCAGGACGCCGCCGCCCATGAGGGTGACGTCCTTGTCGCCGGCGATCTCGCGCGCCGCCGCGACCGCGTCCGCGATCCCGGTGGTGACGAGCGTCTGCCGGTCGGTGATCTCCGGCGCCGGGCGGTGGGTGAGCAGGACCAACGGCGCCGTCGGGTGCGGGCTGCCGCCGCCGAAGCGGTCGGAGTCCTCGTAGGTGTTCCGGCCCGCGACGACCGCGCCGACGCGGCCGGCGACGTCGTCGAAGACCCGGGCGCTCGGCTCGCTCAGCTTGAAGCCGTCGAACACCCCGCTGGGTGTGTCTCCGGAGAAGTACCAGTCGAAGAGCGTCCCGCCGTCGCCGAGCCCGTGCCCGGGTCCGGGACCGCCGCCGGTGATGTACCCGTCGACCGACACCGCGTGTGCGCCGAAGACCTTGCCCATCTCGTCATCCTCCCAGAGTTCCTTCAAGAGACTCCAGAACCGTAGCAGGCAGAGTTCCCTAAGGGAACCCCAAGGCGTAGGCTGGGGTCATGCAGCGCACGAACTTCGGCGGGATGGCGTGCTCGATCGCGCGCACGCTCGACGTCATCGGAGAGCCCTGGTCACCGCTGATCCTGCGGGACGTCTGGGTCGGCTTCACCCGGTTCGAGCAGCTCCAGGCGGACCTCGGTATCTCGCGCAAGGTCCTGACCGAGCGGCTGAACCACCTCGTCGAGCACGGCGTGCTCGACCGGCGGCCCTACGACCAGCGGCCACGCTACGAATACGTCCTGACGGAGAAGGGCACCGACCTCGTCGACCTGCTCATGGTGCTGGCCGGCTGGGGTGACAAGTGGCTCGCCGGCGAGGCGGGGCCGCCGGTGGTCTACCGGCACCACGGGTGCGGCGAGATCAGCGCGGCCGGCCTGCGGTGCACCTGCTGCGGCGAGCCGATGCACGCCCGCGACGTCGACCCGCTGCCCGGGCCCGGCGCGGCCGTCTGACGCGAAAACGGCCGGGCAGCGTGGGCCGCCCGGCCGTCTCCGTGTCGTGGAGGGCTACTTCACGAAGCCCTTCTTGACCATCCAGTCGTGGGCCACCTTGCCCGTGTCCTGGCCGTCGACGTCGACCTGCTTGCAGAGCTGGACCATCTGCTCGTTGTCGATCGCCGCGCTGATCTTCTCCAGCGGGCCGCGGATCTCCGGGTGCGCGTTGACGAAGTCCGTGCGCAGCGTCGCGACCGCGTTGTACTGCGGGAACGCCTTCTTGTCGTCCTCGAGCACCCGCAGGTTGAGCCCGGAGATCCGGCCGTCGGTGGTGAACACCTCGCCGACCGGGCACGTGCCGCCCGCGACCGCCGAGTAGATCGTGCCGATGCCGAAGTTCTCGATCTTCGGGTTCTGGAAGCCGTAGGCCTTCACCGCGGCCGGGAACCCGTCCTGGCGGCTGGTGAACTCCGTCTCCAGGCAGAACACCGCCTGGTCCGGCTTCTGCTTGATGAACGCCGCGAGGTCCGACGTGGTCTTCAGGTTGTTCTGCGCGCCGTACGCCTCGGTGACGGCGAAGGCGTACTGGTCGTTGAGCGGCGAGTAGTTCAGCCAGGTGACGCCGAACTTCTCCGCGTCCGCCTTGGCCGTCGCCTCGTACTGGGCCTTCTCCCCGCCGGGCACCGGGAGCTCGTTGCCCTGGTAGTTGATCCAGCCCGTGCCGGTGTACTCCCAGGTGACGTCCGTCTGCCCGGACAGCAGCGCCTGCCGCGACGAGTTCGACCCCTTGATGTCCGACAGGTCGACGACGTCCGCGCCCGACGCGGTCAAGGCCATCTCGGCCATGTACGCCAGGATGATGTTCTCGGTGAAGTCCTTCGACCCCACCGTCACCTTCAGCCCCTGCAGTGACGGGATCGGCTGGATCGAGCCCGGCTGGATGTCGTACGGTACCCCTGGATTGAGAGACAGCCCGCACGCCGAGAGCGTCGCGCCCAGCACCACCACCCCGAAGAGAGCTTTCAATCGGCGGAGTTTCATCGCAGCCCCTTCGGTCCGAAGAACTGTTCGGCGAGCGCGCCCAGCCAGTCGACCAGCAGCGCGAGCGCCACCGCCAGCACCGAACCGGTGACCAGCACCGAGGTCAGGTTCAGCTTGTAGCCGGTGTCGATGAGCAGCCCGAACCCGCCGGCGTTGACGAACATGCCGAACGTCGCGGTGCCGACCGCCAGCACCAGGGAGGTGCGCAGGCCGGCCAGGATCAGCGGGACGGCCAGCGGCATCTCGACGCGGAACAGCACCGCCGTCGCCGACATCCCGATGCCGCGGCCCGCGTCGATCAGCGACTCGTCGACCTGCTGGATGCCGACCATCGTGTTCCGCAGCACCGGTAGCAGCGAGTAGAAGGCCAGCGGCAGCGCCGCCACCCACAGCCCGCCGGTCGCGCCGGTGACGATGAACCACAGCACCAGCACACCGAGCGCGGGCGCGGCCTGGCCGATGTTCGCGATCGCCAGGAAGATCGGCGCGAGGAACCGCGCCCACGGCCGCGTCACGATCACCCCGAGCGGCACCGCGACCAGTACGACGATCGCGGTCACCACCAGCGTCATCAGCACGTGGTCACCCAGCGCCGTGAACAGCGACGACGCGTTGAGGGTCTCCTTCTCGGTCGCGGTCAGCCCGCTCGAGAACACCCAGATCAGGGTCACGGCGACGATCAGCAGCACCACGACGGGCTGCGCGAACAGCCGGACGCGTTCCGCGCGCTTGGAGCCGGACTCGGTGGAAAAGCCGGTATCGACGGCAGCCGTCATGCGGACACCTCCTCGCCGTTCGTGTGCTCCTCACGCAGCTGCTGGATGGTCGCGATGACCGTGTCCAGCTGGATGGTGCCCGCGTACTCGCCGCGCGCGCCGGTCACCGGCACCGAGCCGCCCTCGGCGAGCATCGCCTCGAGCGCGTCCTGCAGCGTCGACTGCAGGCTGACGATGTCGCGCAGCGGCCGGCCGGCGGTCGCCAGCGACGCCCCCGCCGTCAGCTCGCGTGCGTGCGCCCAGCGGATCGGCCGCTTGCGCTGGTCGAGCACCAGCGCGAAGTGCTTGCGCTGGTCTTCGAGCTTCTTGCGGACCTCGGCCGGGTCGTCGTCGACCGTCGCGGTCAGCGCGTCCTGCTGGAGCTCGACGTCACGGACCCGCAGCAGCGTCAGCTGCTTCAGCGACGCGCCCGCGCCGACAAACCCGGCGACCGTGTCGTTGGCCGGGTTCGCCAGGATCGCCTCGGGCGTGTCGTACTGCAGGATCGACGACTGGTTGCCCAGCACCGCGATCTTGTCGCCGAGCTTCACGGCCTCGTCGAAGTCGTGCGTGACGAAGACGATGGTCTTCTTCAGCTCCGTCTGCAGCCGCAGCAGCTCGTCCTGCAGGTTGCCGCGGGTGATCGGGTCGACCGCGCCGAACGGCTCGTCCATCAGCAGCACCGGCGGGTCGGCCGCCAGCGCGCGGGCGACGCCGACCCGCTGCTGCTGGCCACCGGAGAGCTGCCGCGGGAAGCGGTCGCGGAAGTCGGACGGGTCGAGGCCGACCAGGTCCATCATCTCCTCGACCCGGGAGTTGACCTTCGCCTTGTCCCAGCCGAGCAGGCCCGGCACCACGCCGATGTTCTGCGCGACGGTGAAGTGCGGGAAGAGCCCGGCCTGCTGGATCGCGTAGCCGATCCGGCGCCGCAGGGTGTCGACGTCCAGCTTGAGCGCGTCGTCGCCGCCGATGGTGATCCGGCCCGAAGACGGCTCGATGAGCCGGTTGATCATCCGCATCGTGGTGGTCTTGCCGCAGCCGGACGGGCCGACGAAGACGACGATCTTGCCGGCGGGCACGACCATGGAGAAGTCGTCGACGGCCGCTTCGCGGGTGCCGGCGTACTTCTTGGTGACGTGCTCCAGTTCGATCTCGACGCCGGAGACTCCGTTTTCTTCTGTCACAGCGTTCTCAGCCACGGACACCCCTCGAGATGGTGAAGCGCTTGATCAGGACGTAGACGCCGTCGAGGATCAGGGCGAGGATGACCACCCCGACCGTGCCGGTGACGGCTTGGTTCAGGGAGTTCGTGCTCCCCGCGTTCGTCAGCCCGGAGAAGACCTCCGCGCCGAAGCCGGGACCCTTCGCGTAGGCGGAGATCACCGCGATGCCCATCAGCATCTGCGTGGCGACCCGCATGCCGGTGAGGATCGCCGGCCAGGCCAGCCGCAGCTCGACCCGGGTGAGCACGCCGAAGCGGCTCATCCCGATGCCGCGCGCGGCGTCCGTGATCGCCGGGTCGACGCCGTCGAGCCCCACGATGGTGTTCCGGACGATCGGCAGGAGGCCGTAGAGCACCAGCGCGATGACGGCGGTCGTCGGACCGAGCCCGGAGATCGGGATCAGCAGCCCCAAGAGGGCGAAGGACGGCACCGTCAGGATCGTGCTGGCCAGCGCGGTGGCGACCGCCGAACCGATCGGGCTGCGGTAGACCGCCACCCCGATCAGCACGCCGAGCACCGCCGCGAGGATCGTGCACTGCACCACCAGGCTGGTGTGCAGATAGGCCTCCAGCCACAACTTGCTCGCCCGGTCCGAGATGTACTCGAAGAGATTCATCCGTGTCCGCACTCCCGCCCGCGTCCGTGAGGCTTCACCCGAACGGGCTAGCTCCTGACCGACGGCTCAGTACCCACCGTGCTCCGAAGCCAAACCCCCGTTCCAGGCCTCATTGATTCCGACACCGTTCCGTATCCGAGCGTGATCGGCAACAAAAAGCCGATTTTTCGGAGGTTCGGGTGGCGGAGCCCCCGGCCCGGGGCGGAGCACCGGAGATGACAACGGCTGAACCGATCCCGCTCGGGAACCGTGAACTCCACGTGTGCTCAGTTGACGGGATCCGCAAATCACCCGTCGGGGAGTCGCTTAGAGTGTTCGCCATGAGCACCTCAGGACGGCGTCCCGCCGTGCTGGGTGCTACTCGGGGCGTGTTGCTCGCGGTGACCGCGGGTGCGCTCACCGTCACCGCACACCGGCTCGCCGACGGCGGGCTGCCGGATCCGGCGATGACCGTGCTGCTCAGCGGCCTGTTCGGCTGGACGGCGACCGCACTGGCCCGCAAGGCCCGCGGCCCGCTCGCCACCATCGGCCTCCTGGGCGCCGCCCAGCTCGTGATGCACCTGCTGCTCACGACGCTCGCCGGGCACCACGACATGTACGCCATGCCGGGCACCGAGAGCCTCGGCATGGTCGCCGCGCACGCCGTCGCGACCGTGGTCACGGCGCTGCTGTTGTCCCGCGCGGACCAGACGCTGCTCTCGCTGCTGGCCGCGTTGCGCGCGATCCTGCCGCGGCTGCTCGGCTCGCTGCCGGTGCCGGTCGCGCCCGCCACGCTCGTCCCGGCCCGCACGCCGGCCCCGTCCCACCTCGTCGGCGTCGACCTGCGCCGGATCCACGGGCGGCGCGGCCCGCCGCAGCACTCCTGACCTGACCTTTCCCCCTTCACGGCCCGATCCCCGAATCGGCGCCGTCCCCTTTTGAGTTCATCAGGAGTGAACGACCCATGTCCCAGCACGTCTTCAAGCGCGCCGGTTTCCTCGCCGCCACCATCGGTGTCGCCGGTCTTCTCGGCACCGGCGTCGCGTCCGCGCACGTCACCGCCAACGTCTACGGCGCCCAGCCGACGAAGGGCGGCTACGCGGCGATCGTGTTCCGCGTGCCGAGCGAAGAGCCGACGACCTTGACCACCAAGGTCGCCGTCGACTTCAAGGCCGACTACGGCATCGGCAGCGTGCGGACCAAGCCGATCCCCGGCTGGACCGCCGAGGTCACCAAGTCGAAGCTGCCGGCCCCGATCACCAAGGACAACGGCACGCAGATCACCGAGGCCGTCACCGCGGTGACGTGGACCGCGGCGGCGGGCAGCGAGCTCAAATCCACCAACTACCAGGAGTTCGAGGTCAGCTTCGGCCCGCTGCCGTCCAACGTGGACGAAGTCGAGTTCCCGGCGCACCAGACCTACAGCGACGGCAAGGTCGTCGACTGGAACCAGCCGACCCCGGCCGGCGGCGAAGAGCCCGAGCACCCGGTGCCGGCCATCAAGCTGGCCGCCAAGGCCGCAGAGGGTGACGAGCACGCCGGCATGGGCGCGAACACCGCGGCGACCGCCGGCGAGCACACTGAAGCAGCGGCGTCGTCGACGTCGGACAGCACCGCGCGCTGGCTCGGCGGGGCCGGCCTGCTCGTGGGCGCGATCGGTCTCGGGGTCGGAGCCGGCGCGACCATCCGGGCCCGCAAGGCCACAGCGAAGTCGGGAGGCGCCAGCTAAATGCGGAAAGCGCTCGTGGCGCTGGCGTTGACGGTGGTGGCCGTGCTCGGCACGGCCACCCCGGCGCTCGCCCACAACGTGCTGATCTCCTCCGACCCGGCGAACGGCTCGTCCGTCACCGCCGGGCCGCAGAAGGTCAGCCTGACGTTCGACCAGTACGTGCAGGGTGCGGACGTCAACCAGATCGCGGTGACCGGACCCGGTGGCGGCCAGTGGGCCGAAGGACCGATCAGCGTGGTCAACAACGTCATCAGCGCGCCGCTGCGGCCGCTCGGACCGGCCGGGAAGTACACCGTCGGCTACCGGGTGCTCTCCGCGGACGGCCACCCGGTGACCGGCGAGCTCACGTTCACCCTCACCGCGGCGGGCACCGGCACGCCGGCGACCGTGGACGCGGCGAAGTCCCCCGGCGGCACCACCTCGCAGGCGACGTCGCCGTCGTCGTCGACCGGGGTGCCGATCTGGGTGTGGATCGCCGGCGCGGTCGTCCTGCTGGCGATCGGGCTGGTCGTCGCCCTCCGGTCGGGCGGCCGGGCTGCGGAAGAGAAGAACTAGGACGATGACCCAGGCCGAGACCACCACGAAGCCCCGGTACGTGACGCTGCTCTGCGTCGTGACCGCGGGGCTGCTCGGCGCCCTCATCGGCGTCGCGCTCACCGCCAGCACCCCGGTCCCCGGGGTGGTGGAGCCCGGCGCGGTGGTCTCGGCCGGCATCCCGATCGTGCGCGTCCTGCTCGACCTGGCCGCGGTCACGACGATCGGCCTGGCCCTGCTTTCGGTCCTCGTCGGCTACGACCGGCCGAAGCTCACCGAGCCGATCATGCGGCTGGCCCGCCCGGCCGGCGTCGCGGCCGCACTGGTCTGGGCGACGACCGCGGTGGTCGCGCTGATCCTGCAGACCGCGGAGTACAAGCCGGGCTCGTCGACGCTCACGGCGTCCGACATCGGCGGCTACATCGCGAACGTCGGCGCCGGGAAGGCGCTCGTCATCGTCGCCGTGCTGGCGCTCGCGCACGCCGGGATCGGCGCGCTCGCCCTGCGCTACGGCGAGAAGATCCCCGCCGAGGTCCGCGTCGGGCTCGGGCTGTTCGCGCTGCTGCCGCTGCCGGTCACCGGGCACGCGTCGAACTGGAGCTACCACGACTACACGATGATCTCGATGGAGCTGCACGTCATGAGCGCCGTCGCCTGGACCGGCGGCCTCGGCGCGATGGCCGTGCTGCTCGTCTCGAACCGGACGCTGCTGGCGCACGCGATGCCGCGCTTCTCGAAGCTCGCGACGCTCTGCCTGATCATCTCCGCGGCGACCGGCCTGTTCAACGGCCTGATCGAGATCTCGCTCAACCCGACCATCGGGTTCTGGGCGGCGATCTTCACGACGCCGTACGGGCAGCTGCTCATCCTCAAGCTCGCCTGCACCGGCGTCATCGCGCTGCTCGGCGCGAACGTCCGCTGGCGGCTGATGCCGCAGATCGTCCGGCACAACCGCACGGCGCTTGCCGCGTGGGCGACGCTCGAGCTGACCGTCATGGGATTGGCGTTCGGCTTCGCCGTCGTGCTGACGCGCGCGCCGGTCGTCGCGTCCTGAGCCCCGTCAGCGCAGGTAGAACCGGATGCTGAGTCACGGCGTGTAGCTGCAACTTGCGCATTGGAATGACTGGGCATCCATTGGAGGTGACCGGTCGGGCAGAACTTTCTACCGTGAGCAGACGACATTCCGTAAGCGACGAGCGGTCATCCGCGGTCGTCGAATGCACGTGCAGAATGTGGCACCGGTCACATGATGTGACAGCCTCGGCTCACCGGTAACGCGTCCACCGAGCGTCCGTTCGGCCGTGCCGCAGATCGTCCAGACGCCGGAACAGCTCCGGCCGCACCTGGGGCCGGCTGCGCAGGATGGGCAGCACGCTGGTCGTCAGCTTCAGTTCGCGGATCCCCCGCAGCACGGCGAAACCGGGCCAGGACGTCACGTCGAAGCCGTACGCCGCGGCGAACGTCCGGTACTGCACCGGCGGGTCCCCGAACCGCTCCCGGCCGACGGCGAGCGGCGTCAGGTCCCATTCCGGCGGCCCGACGCACGAGGAGTCGAAGTCGCAGAGCACCGGCCCGTCCGGGCCCGGGATGACGTTGCCGGGGTACGCGTCGCCGTGGACCAGGCCCCGGGGCAGCGGAAACGCCAGTTCGGCCAGCGCGGTCTCGAGCTCGGCGCAGCGCTCCAGCAGGAACGCGCGGTCGGCGGCGCTGATCTCCTCGGCGTCGGACACCCGGGCCCGCACCGCGGCGAACGGCGCCCACTCGGCGAGGTCGTCGGGCGCGGGCAGGGCGTGCACCTGGCTCAGCAGCCGGGCCAGGTCGGCGGGCGACGCCGGACGGCCGATGGTCGGTACCTGGTGCCACACGGTCACGAGGTGTTCGCCGACCTCCATCGGCTGCTCGACGCCGCCGAGCAGCCGGATCGCCGGGACGCCGTGCTCCTCGAAGTGGCGGGCGACGCGGACCACGGTCCCGACGCGGTGCCGGAGCCGGGTCGAGCCGACGATCCGGACCACCACGGGGGCCGTGACCAGCGCGTACACCGCGTTGTTGGTGAACCGCAGCAGCCGCGCGCCGGCGGGGTCGAGGCCGAGCAGCGTGCAGGTCTCGGCCAGCACGCCGCGCAGCTTCTCCTGGGTGAACCGTCCGTCCAAGACGGTTCCGGCGTTATGCGGCGTAGAAAGCGTGGAGGCGATCGGCGAGGTCACGGGCGTCGGCGTTGTTGCGGCGGCGCTCGGCCTCTTCCTGCAGGGGCCGCATCCGGTCCTTGACGCGCTCGGACTTGATGCCCTCGGCGCAGTCGATGGCCTTGCCGCCGACCTTGGAGCCGTGGTCGAGGTCGCCGTCCAGCAGGTGGTTCGTGGCGAGCGCGCTCAGCATGAAGGTCTTGGAACGGGCCATCTCGTCGTCGTAGGAGTCGACGGCCCTGCTCAGCGCGGGGATCGCGAACTTGGTGTGCTCGGCGTTCTTCTGCGCGAGGACCGTGTGGACGGTGCCGACCATGGCGTAGACGTCGGTCTCGGTGAAGAACTTCACCCACGACTCGGCTTCGGCCAGGTTGGCGCGCTCGAACTCGTCCTTGCTCCGGCCGAGCAGCTTCACCGCCTGCTCCTCGTTGCCCATCATCGCGTAGGCCCAGGCCTCGTTCGCGCAGAGCACGGACACGGCCAGCTCCGAGCCCGATTCCTGGGCGGCGATCTGGCCGAGCTGGAACAGCTTCAGCGCGTCGTTCGGGGCGTCCTGGTGCAGGTAGACGCGGCCCATGCGGTAGAGCACGTTGGCCACCAGCGGGTGGTTCTCGCCCTGCTTGGCCAGGTCCAGCGCGTTCGCGAAGTGGCCGCGGGCGGAGTCCATCAGGCCCGTGTCGAACGACGTCCAGCCGGCCAGCGAGTGCAGGTCGGCGAGCGCCACGTAGAGCCGGTTCTTGACCAGGTCGGTGCCGTTGGACTCGAGCATCTGCTGTCCCCAGGACAGCTGCGCCACGACGGCGTCGCGGCAGAACCCGCCGCCGTACTGGTAGTCCAGGGCGCGCAGGGCACGCGTCGCGGCTTCCACCTGGCGCACGTCGGTCATCCCGATGCGCCCGGGAGCCGGCGTCCGCGCCGGTCCCGCCGACCACGTGCCCGATTCCGGACCGAACACCGCCGCACCCATCGTGACCTGGGCGGCGTGCGCGAGGAACCTCCGTCGCTTCACGGACTCGTCCTCCTCAGCCTGCTGGCCGTCGGCGGAGCCGACGACGCGTATCGCCGTGGCCTCGTCGTAGGCGAGGCCCATGTATCCACGGGGGACACCCAGGCCGTCGGCGATCCGCGTGAGGACGTCGTAGGCCATGACCTGGCGACCCTTGAGGATCTCCGACACCTCGGACTGGGACTGGCCGGTCATCGCGGCGATTTGGCGCTGCGAGACACCGTGCTTGCGAAGGAGCCGGTAGACGGCGCTGATCTCGCGGGCGGCGAGAGCAGCTCTCATCTCGGGCTGCTCCCACGCGTCAGCGGGAACGGCGTGGCTCTGCCGGGCTTCGGCACCGCCACCGTTACTGGCGTCCATCGCGCCCCCTCCACTGTCCGGTCGGGCGTCTGTGAAACAGCGTAAGCAAAGCTGACGAACCATGTGAACCAGCCGAACCGCGCCCTGATCGGTCCGGCAGAAGTCCGTTGACCGCTTACCGTGGAACCGAGTCCGGTCACCGCTATGACGCCATTTCGACCTTCTATCGCACCAGGTTTCACCTCACTGTAGTTGTCAGATCTCCGTCACCGCCCGGACACCGGTTGCGATCACGGAGAGCTACGAAAACCGCAGTGTTGTTGCGGAGCGATGTGCAGAAGGCAGTTCGAAGAGGACGACAGAGCGGAGAAGGGCGTGGAGTTCGTGGACTCGTTCGCAGGGGGACATGCCGGTACGGCCACCCGCGCCGTGCGGCCGGCGGTCTCTCCCATCTCCCCTGTCCGTCCGGTCACCCCCGCCGCCGCGGTGGACCCCCGCACCGCGGCCGTCCGCCACTACGAAGGCGGCCAGCTCGTGTGGCGGGTGCAGTGCGGAGACCTCATCGAGCGCGAACGCGCCGTGACGGTCTTCGTCGAGGACAACCAGGTGGTACTGGTCTCGCCCCCCGGCGAGACCGCGCGGTTGACGTCCGGCCAGCTCGGACAGCTGCGCGCCGCGCTCAACGAAGCCGCCAAGATGGCGGAAAGGTAACGGTGAGCTGATCATGGATCAGGTACTCGGGCAGGTCCTCCGCAATGCGGTCTGGGAGCGCCTCGACATGCTGACCGACCTGGCGAACCGCGCCGACGCCCAGTCGCTCGTCTCGGTCGCGCGCTCCGAACTCCCCCGCCTCACGGAGGCGTGGCGCGCGATGCTGAAGATGCACGAGCCCGACGAGCGTGGCGACTGCCCCACCTGCTCGACCCGGTGGCACCGCTGCAAGGCGCCGTGCTCGGTCTGGCAGGTCGCGCACGAGCACCTGGTGGCCGGCGGCCTCGCCCCGCAGCAGGCCCCCGCGGCCCGTGGGCTGCAGGGCCGGCGCACCAGCCCGGTGCCGGCGCAGAGCCGTCCGGTGCCCGCCGCGTCCCCGGCCGAGACCACCGGGCGCCACGCCCTGGTGAACCCGCGTCGCGCGGTCACGGCCTGATCCACCCCGCTCAACCACTTTCCCGATGTGAAATCCGCGTGAGCAGATGCATCTTTCCTAGGGAAAGTGACGGCATCAGCCGAGCCACCCCCAAGTCTGGCGAGCGCGGCCGACCGATCGCCCCATCGGACCCGCGCCGGCTCTCGCCTCGGCCGAGGACTGTTTCGCCCGCACCCCCGAGTAGTGCGAACCAGTCCTCGGCCACCCCCTGGTCCCTATCGCGATTAATCGAAAAAAATACGCGTTAGACCTAGCCCGGGCGGTAATCGCCCGCTAGATTGATCATCAAGCGCAGCGTGACCGGTACCTGGTTCGCCGCGCGCCCCGCCCCTTACGTGCGGCCCCGAATTCCGCGGGCCGGTGCCGTTGCACTCCCCTCCCCCGACCGGCACCGGCCCGCGGTTCCACGTCTGCGTCCGGTCCCTACCGGACCGCCTTCACCCGCAGGACCAGCACCGCGGCCAGCAGCGTCGCGACGGCCGACGCGGCGAAGAGTCCCGAGTAACCGCCGAGGTACGCGAGCACCAACGGCGTCAGCAGCGGGGCGACCACCTGCGGCAGCGAGTTCGCGATGTTGATGACGCCCAGGTCCTTCGCGCGGTCCTGCGCCGTCGGCAGCACCTGCGTCAGCATCGCCAGCGCGACGGCCATGTACGCGCCGAAACCGACGCCCAGCAGCGGCGAAGCGGCGAGCGCGACCGGCCAGCTCTGCCAGATCACCAGCAGCAAAGCGGCCAGCGCCATCACGCCGGAGGCCGCAAGGACGTATGGCTTACGCCGTCCGGACTTGTCGGAGAAGTGCCCGGCGAGCACCGCGCCGATCACGAGGGCGACGCCGTAGAGCCCCATCATGATCAACAGGCCCGTGTCGGGGTCCGGGTAGTGCACCGCGTCCTTGAGGAAGAACAGCAAGTAGAGCGTGCCGAACGCGTTGCCGAGGTTGATCATGAAGTGGCACGACCAGGCCCACGCGAAGTCCGGATGCCGCCGCGGCGAGACCCAGAGGTTGCGCAGCACCTCACCGGCCGCCGACGACGGGCGGTGCTCGACCGGCAGCCGCGCGTCCGGCGTCCGGAGCACGAAGAACGCGGCCCCGACCAGGACGATCCCCGCGCAGACCGCGTAGGCCAGCGGGATCCCGGCGATGCCGAGCATCACGACGACCACCACCGCGCCCAGCACCGTGCCGAGCATCTGCGCGATGCCGACCAGCCCGCCGACCTGCGCGCGCTGCCCGACCGGCACCCGGTCGGCGATGGCGGACATCAGGGTGGCGAGCATGCCGTTGAGCCCCGCCTGCACCAGGCACCAGCCGGCGATCAGCAGCGCGACGTCCGGCGCGAACCCCAGCACCAGCAGGCCCACCGCGGCGACGACCGCACCGACGACCGTCCACGGGTGGCGGCGGCCGAAGCGCGAGCACGTCCGGTCCGACAGCAGCCCGACCGCCGGGTTGACGATCAGGGCCACGATCGCCCCGGCACCCATCACGATGCCGAGCACGAACTCCTTGTTGACCTGGTCCAGCAGCTCGGCCTGCTGCGGCAGCAGCACCTGGATGGGCGCGTAGATCCCCAGCCAGAGCGCGATGTTCGCGAAGAACAGCAGGCTCATCCAGCCGGGCCGCACCCGCACGACGGGTTCGGCGAGCGCTTCGGGCAGGCCCGTGGCCTCGGTCGTCTCACTGCTCATCCCGCACCAGCTTCCGGTACCAGTGGAACGAGTCCTTCGGCGTGCGCCGGAGGGTCTCGTAGTCGACGTGCACCAGGCCGAAGCGCGGCGCGTAACCCTTGGACCACTCGAAATTGTCCATCAGAGACCAGCAGAAGTACCCCCGGACGTCGACCCCGGCGTCCATCGCCTCGCGCACCGCGACGAGGTGACTGTGCAGGAAGTCGATCCGCTCGGGGTCGTGCACGCCGCCGTCCTCGGCGACGACGTCGGCGAAGCTGCAGCCGTTCTCGGTGATCTGGATCGGCGGCAGGCGGTCACGGTAGCGCCGGTGGAAGTCCAGCAGCAGCTCCCGCAGCGCGTGCGGGACGATCGGCGAGTCGTTGGTCGTCATCGGGTAGCCCTCGATCGGGCGGAGGTCGAACGGCAGCGGGTTGCCGGGGCTCGGTTTCGCGACGCCTTGGGGTTCGTAGTAGTTGACGCCGTAGAAGTCGAGCGGCTGCGCGATGACCGGCAGGTCGTCGGCGAACCCCGCGGGCAGGTGCTCGTGAAGCTCTTCGGGGTAGGTGCCGAGCAGGACGGGATCCGCGAAGAGCCGGTTGAGCAGCGCGTCGAGCCACACCGCGGCCGCGTCGTCCTCCACACTGTCGGCGACCGGCCAGATCGGCGAGTGGTTGTTGGCCGTGCCGATGTTCGTGGCACCGGCCGCGCGCAGCGCCTGGACGGCGAGACCGTGCGCGAGGTTCTGGTGGTGGGCGGTCGGGATGGCGTCGAGCAGGAGGGTTTTTCCGGGTGCGTACTCGCCGATCGCGTAGCCGAAGATCGACATCACCATCGGCTCGTTCAACGGGATCCACAGCTTCACCCGATCGGCGAAACGTTCCCCGAGGATGTGGGCGTACTCCGCGAAGCGCTCAGCGGTACCGCGGGCGAGCCAGCCGCCCTCGTCTTCGACGGCTTGCGGGGTGTCCCAGTGGTAAAGCGTGACGGCGGGCGCGATGCCGGCCTCGCACACGGCGTCGATGAGCTTGTCGTAGAACCCGAGCCCTTCGGCGTTGGGCGCGCCTTTCCCGTCGGGCTGGATCCGGGGCCAGGCGATGGACATCCGGTAGGCGCCGACGCCGAGTTCCGCCATCAGCGCGATGTCTTCGGGGTAGCGGTGGTAGTGGTCGGCGGCTACGTTTGCCTCTTCACCGCGCGCGATCTTGCCTTCCGTCGCGGTGAACGTGTCCCAGATGGACGGACCGCGCCCGCCTTCGGTGGTGGCGCCTTCGATCTGGAACGCCGAGGTCGAAACACCCCAAAGGAAGTCTGGCGGGAAGTTCGGGTTCTGCACCGGCTGCTGACCCCTTCGTCAGGCCACCCGTACGGGTGAACATGAAAAGTTCTCATATACTAGGTCTTCACTCGTCCGGGGGGAAGCCCGTCGGCGCGATAAAGTCCCAGATCAGACGAGGAGGAGTGCCGTGTCCGACATCCAGGCCGCGAAGGTGCCGGCAGAAGCGACCCCCCTACGCCGGCAGCCGGTCCAGCAACGCAGCGCGAAACGGGTCGAGCAGATGCTCGACGCGAGCGCGGCGCTGATCGACGAGCTCGGTTACGACGCCCTGACGACCACCCTGATAGCCAAACGGGCAGGGGTCGCCGTCGGTTCGCTGTACCAGTTCTTCCCCGACAAGCGCGCCGTCGTCCAAGCGCTGACCGCCCGGAACCTCGAACGGTTCGTCGGCGCGGTCAACGAGCGCCTCAAACAGCTGGGCCCGGAACACTGGTGGGACGTCGTCGACTCGATCCTCGACATCTACCTGGAGATGCACCGCTCGGTACCGGGCTTTTCGAAGGTCCACTTCGGCGACATCATCGACCGCCAGCTGCTCGACGAGACCCGCGACAACAACGCCGTGATCGTGGATTCGCTGACGGATCTCCTGGCGTCGCAGGTGGACCGCCCGGTGGAGGACCTCCGCTTCGCGATCACGATCGCCAACGAGGTCGCGGACGCGCTCCTGAAGCTGGCGTTCCGCAAGGAGCCGAGCGGCGACGAGAAGTTCGTGGCGGAGGCGAAGTACGTGGTCAAGGGGTACCTCGCGGCCCGGTTCGGGGAGAAGTAGGCGCAGTTGTCCCCAGAAGTTGTCCACAGCTGTCCGTGGCTGTGGACAACCACCTGTTCGAGGCGTGACTGTCGGTGTGTACCGGTAGACTGAACGTGGGGGTTCCCCCGGGGAAGGGCGGGCTGCGTCCGGCCGGCGCGCCCGCTCGCTCACTCGCTCAGCCGAAGTTCCGGTGCTCACCGCGGTACGTCGGGACCGTGCGCTCCACCCGGTCACCCAGCACCAGGTGGTAGTGCGTGAAGCGCTCCGCCAGTTCGCCCGCCTTCGCGTGCCGCAGCCACACCCGGTCGCCCAGTTGCAGGGTCCGGGCGGCTCGGCCGGTCACCGGGGTCTGGACCTCTCCCGCGCCTTCGAAACCGAGGAACTTCAGGCCCGTCGGCAGATACGGCGAAGGCTGGCGCGAAGGACCCGTCGGGCCGGAAGCGATGTAGCCGCCGGAATACAGCGTGGCGATCTTGCGCGTGGGGCGGCGGACCACCGGCAACGCGAACAGCGCCGCCGGGCGGGGCTTGAAGCGGGTGTACGCGTCGAACAGCGTCGGGCCGATCAGGCCCGAGCCGGCCGCGATCTCCGTGACCACCGCGTCCGCGCCTGTCGACTCGATGCTGCCCGTGCCGCCGCCGTTGACGAACTCCAGGTCCGTCACCTCGCGGACCGCGCGGACCGCGGCGCCGCGGCGGCGGGCCAGTTCGGCCGCCGACCGGCGTTGCATCCACCCGACCACCACCCGGTTGACACGGCGACCCGCCGCGTCGCCGAGGCCCGCGATCTGGCCTTCGTACGCCATGACGCCGACCAGGCGGAAACCCGGGCGGGCCACGACCTGGCGGGCGAACGTCGAGGCCTGCTTCGGTGTGAAGATCGGGGACCGCCGGGTGCCGACGTGGATGCCCGGGATCGGGCGCCACGACGCGTCGAGCTCCAGGCAGACCCGGATCTCCGGGTGGCCGTGGCCGAGGGCGGCGTCCACCAGGTCCAGGTGCTCGGGCGAGTCGACCATGATCGTGATCGACGCGCGAGCGCGGTCGGACGCGGCCAGGCGGCGGAGGGCGTCGTGGTCCGCGGTCGGGTACGCGACGACGACGTCGTCGGTCGTGCCCTCCTCGACGTGCCAGATGGCTTCGGCCAGCGAGTAGCACATCAGGCCTTCGAAGCCCGGCATCGCGAGGACCCGTTCCAACAGCGCCCGGCAGCGGACCGACTTGCTCACGACGCGGATCGGCTTGCCGCCCGCGCGTCGGTGGAGGTCGTCGGCGTTCGCGTCGAACGCGGCCAAGTCGACGACGGCCAAGGGTGGATCGAGGTCCTTGGTCGCCAAGTCGTACACCGTCGCACTGGTCACGAGGTCTAAAGTACGACAACAAAGCTTGAAACGCGAATACTGTTCACATACTGTCTCGGACATTCGACCGATGGAGGGGGCGCGCATGACCCGGTGGACCAACTGGGCGGGCACGGCGTCCGCCTCACCGCAGTACGTTCACCAGCCGCGCAGTGTGGCCGAGATCGCGGCGACCGTCGCGAAGATCGCCGCGGCCGGCCGGACCGTGCGCGCCTGGGGCAGCGGCCACTCGTTCACCGCGATCGCCGTCGCCGACTCCGACGCGCTCGACCTGCGTGGCTGGACCGGCATCGAGCGGGCCGACCTCGAAACCGGGCACGTCACCGTCCGCGCGGGCACCACGATCAAGCAGCTCAACGCCGCGCTCGACACGCTCGGGCTGGCCATGACCAACCTCGGCGACATCGACGCGCAGACCATCGCCGGCGCGATCTCCACCGGCACGCACGGCACCGGCGCCCGCCTCGGCGGCATCGCCACCCAGATCGTCGCCCTGGAACTGGTCCTGGCGGACGGCTCGGTCGTCACCTGCTCGGCCGGCGAGCGCCCGGACCTCTTCGCCGCGGCCCGCGTCGGGCTCGGCGCGCTCGGCGTTATCACCACCGTGACCCTGCAGTGCGAGCCGTCGTTCGTGCTGCGCGCGCAGGAGCGTCCGGAGCCGCTGGAGCAGGTCCTCGAAGGCTTCCACGACTCCGCCGCCGACAACGAGCACTTCGAGTTCTACTGGTTCCCCTACGGCAAGAACGCACTGGTCAAGCGCAACAACCGCTGCGAGACGGCGGAACCGCTGAGCAAGGTCCGCGAGTTCGTCGACTACCAGATCATGGAGAACGTCGCGTTCGGCGGGCTGTGCCGGACGGGCCGCCTGATGCCGCGGCTCGTCCGCCCGCTCAACAGCTTCGCGTCGAACATGCTTTCCGCGCGCGAGTACAGCGACCTCTCGCACCGGGTCTTCGTCACCGCCCGGAACGTCCGGTTCACCGAGACCGAATACGCGGTTCCACGTGAATCAGTGCTCGACGTCCTCGCCGAGCTGCGCGCCCTGGTGCCGAAGCTGAGGGACCCGGTGATGTTCCCGGTCGAGGTCCGCGTCGCGGCCGCCGACGACATCTGGCTCTCGACCGCGCAGGGCCGCGACTCGGCCTACATCGCGATCCACCAGTTCACCGGCATGCCGTACCGCGAGTACTTCAGCGCGTTCGAGAAGATCGCCGGCGCGGTCGGCGGCCGCCCGCACTGGGGCAAGATGCACGACCTCGACGCCGGCGTCCTCCGCTCGCGCTACCCGCACTTCGACGACTTCCTGCGGGTGCGCAAGGAAACCGACCCGAGCGGCGTCTTCACCAACACCTACCTGGACCGGGTGCTCGGCCCCGTCGGCTAGAAGAGCGCGGACACCGATTCGCCGTTGTGGATCCGGCGGATCGCTTCGGCCATGGCCGGCGCGATCGAGAGGATCTTCAGCTTCTCGGTGCGTTCCTCTTCCGGGACCGGGACGGTGTTGGTGCAGACGATCTCCAGCACTTCCGGCCGGTCGCCGATGCGCTCGATGGCCTTCGCCGCGAACAGGCCGTGCGTGCAGGCGACGCGGATCGAGCGCGGTTCCAGCTCGGCCAGCCGGTCGAGCAATTCGAGGACCGTGCTGCCCTTGGCGATCTCGTCGTCGAGGACGATCACGTCGCGGCCGGTGATCTCGCCGATCACCGAGGTGATCTGGACGCGGTCGTCGGGGAACCGTTCCTTCGCGCCGGCCGCGACCTGGACGCCGAGGAGCCGCGCGAAGTGCGACGCCTCCTTCGCGTTGCCCAGGTCGGGCGAGACGACGGTGGTGCGCGAGAGGTCGTACTGCCGGAAATGCTTCGCCAGCTCCTGCAGCGCGTGCAGGTGGTCGACGGGGACGCTGAAGAAGCCGTGCACCTGCGGCGAGTGCAGGGTCATCGCGAGCACGCGGTTCGCGCCGGCCGCCACCAGCAGGTCGGCGACCAGGCGGCCGCCGATGGAGATGCGCGGCGCGTCCTTCTTGTCCGAGCGCGCGTACGAGTAGTGCGGCATCACCGCGGTGATCCGGGACGCCGAGGCGCCGCGGGCCGCGTCGAGCATCAGCAACAGCTCGACGAGGTGTTCCTGCACCGGCTTCACCAGCGGCTGGATGATGAAGACGTCCCGCTCGCGGCAGTTCGCCTGCAGCTGGACGCCGAGGCAGTCGTTCGCGAAGCGCTCGATCTCGACGGGCCGCAGCGGCACGCCGAGCTGCTCGCAGATCTCTTCGGCCAGTTCGGGGTGCGCGCTGCCGCTGAAGACGGCGATTTCTCTGGATTCTTCGTTCACAGTGCTGAAATCGCCTCGTCGATCGCGGTTTCGCCCGAAATCAGTTCCAGGGTACGACGCACGGTCGCCGGGGCGTCGAGGAGCGCGACGAGCGTCGCGGCGACGTCGTCACGCGGGATCGGGCCCCGGCCGGTCTTGTCGGCCAGCAGGACCTGGCCGGTGCCGGGGTCGTCGGTCAGGGCGCCGGGCCGGAGGATCGTCCAGTCGAGGTCGCGGGCCTTGAGGTCGTCCTCGGCCGCGCGCTTGGCACGCAGGTAGACGCGGAAGTCCTCGGTGACGTCGGGGTTTTCCGGGTTGTCGGCCCCCATGGAGCCGACCTGGATGTGCCGCCGCACGCCGGCCTGCACGGCCGCGTCGGCGAAGAGGGCCGCCGCGCCGCGGTCCACAGTGTCCTTGCGGGCGGCCCCGCTGCCCGGGCCGGCGCCCGCGGCGAACACCGCGGCGTCGGCGCCCTTCAGCGCCTCGGCGACGGTGTCCACATCGGAGTTTTCCAGGTCGAGCACGACGGCTTGGGCACCGGCGGCTTCGAGATCCGCCGTGTGGGCGGGATTCCGGATGATCCCGACCCCTTCGTCACCGCGCGCGGCGAGCAACCGCTCGAGCCGCAACGCGATCTGACCGTGTCCACCAGCTATGACGACTCGCATGGCCCCGACCCTAGTAGGGATCGATCAAGACCGTCAGTCGAGCTCGGCGGGCACTTCGGCGGTGCGGAGCAGGTGGTCGTAGACGATCTCGTTCACCAGCCGGGAAACCGGGTCCTCCGCCAGCACGACGCGCTCCGTGCGGCCCTCGAGGTCGAGGTCGACGACCGCGTTCGGGTCGGCCGAGACGATCGCGAGGCCGTACGCGCGGGCTCGCGGCAGGCAGTTGCCGACGTAGTCCTCGGTCAGCACGGCCGGCGACGGGAGCACCATCGCGGCCTCGCCGTAGCGGGCGAACGGAACCGCGGAGGCCATCGCGGTGCGCCAGTGGCGCGCGACGGCCAGGACGCCGATGATCTCGGCGGCCGGGGCGGGGGCGGTTCCGGCCAGCTCCGGCCAGGTCCAGGTGTCGACAGTGGCCCGATCGGCCACCGGGCCGGCACCCATCGCGATGCGTTCGGCGTGCACGTCGGTGCGAAGCTTGGCGACCACGCAGACCTTGCGGCCCAGGATCGTGATCTCGGGGAGGACGACGCCGTTCCAGCCCAGCTGGGCGGCGGCGGTGCGGGCGAGCTCGTCGACGGTCGCGGGAAGCTCGATCGGCGGCACCACCCGGCTCGGCATCGACCGGCTGCGCTTCGCGCCACCGGCGACCGTCGAGCGCTCGGTGTTCTGAGGTGTAGCCGCCACGAGTCCGCCTCCTTCAAACCTGCACTGCTTCGTGACCGGGGAAAACCGGCACCTCACTTGTCTAACAGCGCGGCGGCGCGGCGTCGCCGGGTAGCGCGAGTGGCTGCGATCGGCGGCGGCCAGCGGTCGATGACCGGTCGGTAGGCGGTCATGGGACTTCGGTCGAACGGTGCGGCCAACCGAGTGATCGCGAGGTGAGTGGCACTACGGTCCGCCCGCGAACGATTACCCAGGGCGCGAATCCGGGCCGGTGGATCACCTTCACCCGACTAGCCCGTTCGGCGCAACCCGGGGAGAATCCACAGTGGACGCAGGTCGCTGAGCTGCGGTTGTCCGCCGTCACCCACATGGCGGTGAGCCACGCCGCAGCGGGCACGCGCGCCCGCGACTAAAGTTACCGACCAGTCACTTAGCTGCCGCCAGTCGTCGCCGTGGAGGACCGATGCGCTCCCCGAAGGACTTCTTCGCCCCGCTCGCCCTGGGCGCGCCCGCCCCCGTGCGGGAGATCCCGGTGACGCCGTCCCGGATGATCCACTTCTTCGACCCGAGCAACGAGAAGATGGCCGCGAAGGCGCCGGACATCGCCAAGAAAGTCGACGTCCTGCTGGGAAACCTCGAGGACGCCGTGCGCGCCGACCGCAAGGAGGCCGCGCGCGCCGGGCTCGTCGCCATCGCCCAGGCGAACGACTTCGGCAAGACGCAGCTGTGGACCCGGGTCAACAGCCTGGACTCGCCGTGGGTGCTCGACGACCTGGTGACGCTCGTCACCGAGATCGGCGACAAGCTCGACGTGATCATGGTGCCGAAGGTCGAGGGCGCGCAGGACATCCACTACGTCGACCGGCTGCTGGCCCAGCTCGAGGCGCGCGCCGGCCTGACGAAGCCGTTGCTGGTGCACGCGATCCTCGAGACGGCGAGCGGCGTGGCCAATGTGGAGGAGATCGCCGGCGCGAGCCCGCGGATGCAGGGCATCTCGCTCGGCCCGGCCGACCTGGCCGCGAGCCGCCGGATGAAGACCACGCGCGTCGGCGGCGGCCACCCCGGTTACCTGGTGCGCACCGACCCGACCGGCGACGACCTGACCGAAGGCCGGACGACGTACCAGCAGGACCTCTGGCACTACACGGTCGCGCGGATGGTCGACGCGTGCGCGATGCACGGGATCCTGCCGTACTACGGGCCGTTCGGGGACATCCGCGACGTCGTCGCGTGCGAGGACCAGTTCCGGAACGCGTTCCTGCTCGGCTGCGTCGGCGCGTGGAGCCTGCACCCCGTGCAGATCGACATCGCGAAGAAGGTGTTCTCGCCTTCGCCGTCCGATGTGGCCTGGGCGCGGCGCGTGATCGCGGAGATGGGCGACGGCACCGGCGCGGTGATGATCGACGGGAAGATGCAGGACGACGCGTCGGTGAAGCAGTGCCGCGTGGTCGCCGAACTGGCCGACGCCCTCGCGGCGGACGACCCCGGACTCGCGAGCGCGTACGACGCCGCCACCAAGGAGATCCTCGGATGACCGAGCTGAAGCCGAGACGTTCCGTCCTCTACATGCCGGGCGCCAACGAGCGCGCGCTGGAGAAGGCCAAGACCATCCCGGCGGACGCGCTGATCCTCGACCTCGAGGACGCCGTCGCGCCGGACGCGAAGGAAGCGGCGCGCGAACGCGTCTGCGCGGCCGCGTCCTCGGGCGACTACGGCGATCGCGAGGTGACGATCCGCGTCAACGGCCTGGACACCGAGTGGCACGACGCCGACCTGCGCGCGGCCGCGGCCGCCGGGCCGGCCGCGGTGGTCGTGCCGAAGGTGAACTCGGCGTCCGAAGTGCACAACATCGAGCGCGCGCTGGAGCTGGGCGGCGCGCCCGGCCACACGAAGATCTGGGCGATGCTCGAGACGCCGGTCGCGATGCTGCACGCCGAGGAGATCGCGGCGGCGTCCGAACGGCTGACCGTGCTGGTGATGGGCACCAACGACCTGGCGAAGGAACTGCACGCGGAGTTCGTCCCGGGCCGCGGCCCGCTGCTGGGCGGGCTTTCACTGTGCCTGCTGGCCGCGCGCGCGACCGGCAAGGTGATCCTCGACGGCGTCTACAACGACGTGAAGGACCTGTCCGGGTTCGAAGAGGAGTGCGTCCAGGGCCGGCAGTACGGCTTCGACGGCAAGACGCTCATCCACCCGTCCCAGGTGGAGCCGTGCAACCGGGTCTTCGCGCCGTCCGAAGAGGAGATCGACCGGTCGCGGCGGATCATCGAGGCGTTCGAGAAGGCCGGCAGCGGCGTGGTCACCGTGGACGGCCGGATGATCGAGAACCTGCACGTCGACAACGCGCGCCGGGTGCTCGCGCTCGCCGAGGCGGTCAAGGCCTGACGCGAATGTCGGTGGTCGCCCGTAGAGTGAGGTCATGGCCAGGCAGCCGCTGAAAGCGATCCGGATCGAGGGCTTCACCTCGATCCGGTCGGCGACCGTCGACCTCGGGCAGCTGAACATCCTCGTCGGAGCCAACGGTGCCGGGAAGAGCAATTTTGTCCAGGCGTTGGAGCTGCTCGGCCGGATCGTCGAGAAAGAGCTGGGCTTGTTCGTCGGGCTGAACGGCGGCGCCTCCGCCCTCCTCCACATCGGCGGCGAGCCGGCCAACATCCGTCTCGAGCTGGACGCCGATCCGAATTCGTACGAGGCCACACTGATGCCTGCGGCGAACGACGAACTGATCTTCATGCAGGAAAAGACCTCGTTCTGGGCGGAAGGCTACGACCGGCCATATTCCGACGTCCTCGGCTCCGGACACCGGGAGACACGGTTGACGGAGGAGGCCGAGCGCAGGCCGGGCAGGATCGCGTCCTACGTCATCGATCTGCTGAAGGGCTGCAAGGTCTTCCATTTCCACGACACCAGCGCCGACGCACCGGTGAAGCGCTTGGTGCCGACTGCCGACAATGTCTCCTTGCGCAAAGACGCCGGCAACCTCGCGGCCTATCTGCTTCGTCTGAAGGAAAGCACGGATCGCGCCGATCAGGCGGGTTACCGCAGGATAGTCAAGTCGATCCAGCTCGTCGCGCCGTTCTTCCGCGACTTCGTCCTGGTCCCCGACAGCAACGACCGGATCCTGCTGCGCTGGCTGCAGCAGGACTCGGACGCGGTCTTTTCCGGCAACCAGATGTCCGACGGAACACTTCGGTTCGTTTGCCTCGCGACTTTGCTGCTCCAGCCGGAGCTGCCGGCTTTGGTCGTCCTCGACGAACCCGAACTGGGCCTGCACCCATTCGCGATCGTCCAGCTCGCCGGGCTCCTCCGGCAGGCCTCGGCGAAGAGCCAGGTGTTGATCGCCACACAGTCCGTGACCCTCATGAACCAGTTCGAAGTCGAAGACCTGATCGTCGTGGAGCGGAAAGCGGGTGCCTCCGAGTTCACCAGACCGGATCTGGCGGCGCTGCAGGTGTGGCTCGACGAATATTCCCTGGGTGAGCTGTGGGAGAAGAATCTCCTCGGTGGACGCCCCAGCCGCGAGGAATCCGCCCAGGCATGACGAGTGGCTATCGGCGCCTGCACATCCTGGTCGAGGGGCAGAGCGAAGAGATCGTCGTCACGAACGTCCTCGAACCGTACCTACGAGGTCGTGGCTGGACGGTAAGCCAGTCGATCGTCGTCACGAAACGGTCGGCCAGTGGATCGCTCCACCGCGGAGGTGTGAGCAGCTGGGCCAAGATCGAACGCGAGATCCGCCTTCTCCTGCGGAACAGCGATCTGGACGTTCTCACCACGCTGTTCGACTTCTATGCCTTCCCGGAGGACGCCCCCGGCATGGATTCACTGCCCGCAGCTGATCCCTACCAGCGAGTCGAACATGTCGAGAACGCCATTGCCGAGTGTGTCGGTGACCGGCGCTTCGTTCCGCACCTGATCCTCCACGAACTCGAGACCTGGGTGTTCGCAGCCGCCGAGCAGCTCGGCTGGCTGCTCCCCGATCCGGGCCTGGTAGCGCGGCTGGAGGCCGACGTGATCGACGCGGGTGGGCCGGAGTTGGTCAACGACCATCCGTCGACCGCACCGTCCAAGCGGCTGGCTGCCTACTGCGCGACTTTTTCGAAGACGAATGACGGGCCGCTGGCGATCGCGGATCTGGGCATCGAGCCGCTTCGTGCGCGGTGCCCGCACCTGGACAGGTGGCTCTCGGCCCTGGACAGCTGACGCCGGTGGCCGGGCTACCCCATGGCCCGGCCACCGGAGGAGTTCAGTTCGGCAGGTTGTCCGTCCACCCGGAACCGATCTCGAAGGTGGTGCCCTCGGCGGCCTGGGCCACCGCGCCGTCCGCGGTCACGTACATCGAGGTCTGGTTCACGCGGCCGGTCGCCGGGTCGACGACGAGCAGTGCGCTGCCTCCCGGTCCCGGCACCTGCAAGCCCTGCCCACCCGGCACCGCGCCGACCGCGCGCACCCCGGGGTACGCGGCGATCGCCCGGAACGACGCGGCCCGGACCGCCGGGGGCGCCGGCAGCGTGGACACGAGGGAGACCAGGCCTTCGAGCACCGCCTGCTTCCGCTGATCCGCGGTCAGCGGTCCGGCGCTGGTCCGGATGTCGCTGTGGGCCACCAGGTTCGCGATCCAGTCCCGCAGGGCCGCCGGTTCGGCGGGGAGGGCCTGGATCCGGTCCATGGTCACCTCGGCACCACCCAGCCTGAAGGGCGTCGGCATCGCCAGCGGCACAACCCGGTGACCGGACTTCGCGCCGCGGAACCACACGTGCCCGTCGGCCTTGGTCCAGTACTCGTAGGTCTCCGACTCGGCGATCTTGACGTGCCAGTAAGTGCCGGTGCTCGCCGGGGCCTTCGCGGCGACTGTGGCCGCCGCGAGCAGGACTTCCTGGCCGGTGACGGCGACCGGCGCCGCGGCCTGCGGGGCCGGCGTCGGGGCCTGGGCCGGGGTTCCGGGCAGGGTCGCCACCACGACGGCGGCCGCGGCCGCGACGGCGACGAGGCCGGCCCCGACCGCCACGCGGCCGGTGCGCTTGCGCCGGCCGGTGAGCATGTGGTTCTGCAGCCGGTGCCGGCTGCGGTCGGCGACGTCCTGGGTGGGCTCTTCGGGGGTCAGCGCCGCGCGCAGCGTCTGCAGGTCATTCATCACGGGCCTCCGGGGTGAGAACAGGGGTGAGCTTCTTGCGGGCGCGGCTGAGCCGGGAGCCGACCGTGCCGGGGGAAATGCCGAGGGCCTCGGCGACTTCCGCGTAACCGAGGTCGGCGAGAGCGACGAGCAGCAGCACGTCACGCTCCCCCGAGGTCAGTCGCGACAACGCTTTCGCCAGTTGCCCGCTCAGCGCGACGCGGTTTTCGTGGCCCTCGGCGGGCCGGGGCGTTTCGAGCCGCGAGAGCGCGCGGTAGTGCCGGGCTTCCTTGCGGCGGTGCCGCGACACGAGGTTCGTCGCGATGCCGAACAGCCAGGCCCGCAGCTCGCCGCGGGTGGCGTCGAACGTCTTGCGCCGGTCGAAGGCGACGAGGAACGTCTCGGCGGCGAGGTCCTCCGCCGCCTGGGCGCCGAGCCGGCCGGCGACGTACCGGTAGATGGCCGCGAAGTGGCGGTCGTGCACCTCGGTGAACAGCTCGGTGCCGAGCACCGGGGCCGCCGTCATGTGGCTGCCTCTGTCATGGAGATCCTTCCCGTCGGCGACAGTTTCACCACCACTTCGCCGCGGGCCCGGATCTTCTTCCCTCGTTCTTTAACCGACCGGCCAGGGCCGCTGCGGCGGGCGGATCGCTTCGTACGCCGCGGCGGCGCGCAGGACGCCGATGTCGTCGAAGCGGCGGCCGCTGATCTGGAGGCCGATCGGCCGGCCGTCGTCGGTGTAACCGCAGTTCAGCGACACCGCGGGCTGGCCGGACATGTTGTAGGGCACGGTGAACCCGATGTGCTCGAACGGCCGCGCGGGGTCGTTCGTCGGGGACGCCCACTCCGCCGGCGGGGCCGCGACCGGGCAGGTCGGCGAGAGCACAACGTCGAACGACGAAGTCGCGCGCAGGGTCGCGACGCTGATCGCGTCGATCCGGGCGAAGCCGCGGTAGACGTCCACCCCGGACAGGTCCGCGCCGCCCGCGGCCCATTCCGCGATGTAGGGCAGCACCTTCGCGCGCCGGTCGAGCGGCAGCGACGTCAGGTCGGCCCAGGCGCGGGTGCGCCAGAACGTGTCCAGGCCACTGAGCATCTCGCGGGTGAGGAACGGCCCGACCGGCTCGACGACCGCGCCCGCGGCCTCGAACGCGCGGGCCGCAGCGGTGACGGCGTCACGGGTCGCCGGGTCGACCGGGAGGCCGGGCCCGGAGTCGAGCTGCAGGCCGACGCGCAGCCCTTCGAGCGAGCCGTCGAGCGAAGACCACGGCAGGTCGGCGGGCGGCAGGCTCAGGTGGTCGCGCGGATCGGGCGCGGACAGCACGCTCATCAGCAACGCCGTGTCGGCGACCGTGCGGGTCATCGGGCCGGCGACGCGGCCGAGGAACGGCGGGTCGACCGGCACGCGGCCGAAGCTCGGCTTCAACCCGACCAGGCCGCACCAGCCCGCGGGCAGCCGGATCGAGCCGCCGATGTCGGTGCCGACGTGCAGCGGGCCGTACCCCGCCGCGCCCGCCGCACCGGCGCCGGCGCTCGAGCCGCCGGGCGACGCCGACGGCTGCCACGGGTTGCGCGCGGTGGTGTGGAAGCTCGACAGGCCGGACGTCAGCATCCCGTAGTCCGGCATGGTCGTCTTGGCCAGCAGGACGCCGCCGGACTCGCGGATCCGCGCCGCGGCCGGGGCGTCTTCGGCCGCGGGGACCAAGGCGGTGGCCGCGGTGCCCAGCGGGACCGGGGTGCCGCGGGTCGCGATGTTCTCCTTGAGCGTCAGCGGGACGCCGTCGATCGGGCCCAGCGGTTCGCCCGCGTGCCAACGCGCTTCGGCACCCTTCGCGTCATCACGCGCGGCCGAAGGGTCGTACGCGTACAACGCGTGCAACTCGGGTTCCCGCGCCTCGATGCGCGCCAGGACCGCTTCGGTCACCTCGACCGGTGAAAGCGTCTTCGCGCGGTACTGCGCGACAAGTTCGACGGCGGTCAGGTCGGGCAGCTCGGTCATGAGCCCTCCTTCACGAAGCGGGCGGTTCGAAGCGGCCGTCGACGGCGGTCCAGCCACCGTCCACCGCGAGCACGGAGCCGGTGACGAACGTCGAAGCGTCCGAAGCGAGGTAGACGACGGCGCCGGCGAGCTCGTCGGGACGTGCCCAGCGACCCAGCGCGCCCTTCCGCGCGTACGCGTCGTACCACTCCGGATTCGCCTTGATCTGCGCGGTCAACGGCGTCTCGACGACGCCGGGGGCGATCGCGTTGACCCGGACGCCGGCCGGGCCGAACTCCGCGGCGGCCGTCCGGAACAGCTGGACGAGCCCGGCTTTTGTGGCGGCATAAGGGCCCTGACCGGGCTCGACGGTCGTACCGCGGATCGACGAGAAGCCGATGATGCTCCCCCGCCCGCGCGCGACCATGTCGGCGCCGAACGCGCGGACGACCTCGAACGTCACGCCGAGGTTGAGCGCGATGACCCGGTCGAACTCTTCGCGGGTGTAGTCGAGCAAGCGCTTGCGGACATTCGTCGCGGCGGTCAGCACGACGACGTCGAGCGGCCCGAGGTCACTCGCCGCGCGGTCGACGGCGCCGGGTTCGAGGAGGTCGATCTCGTACGCCTCGCCGACGCCGGTTTCGCGGGCCGCTGTGACATCGCGGTCCGCGACCACAACTGACGCGCCGTGCGCGGCCAGGGCCCGGGCGGCTTCGCGGCCGATCCCGCTGCCACCGCCGAGCACAACGGCACGGCGTCCGTCCAAGCGGAACAGGTTCTCGTAGTTCATGGCCGCAGCACCGCCATCCTCGTCACGGTCAGCTCTTCGACGGCGAAGCGCGGGCCCTCGCGGCCGATGCCGGAGTCCTTCACCCCGCCGTACGGCATGGTGTCCGAGCGGAACCCGGGCACCTCGTTGACGACGACGCCGCCGACGTCCAGTTCGTCGAGCGCGCGGAACGCCGTGCGCAGCGACCGGCTGTAGACGCTGGCGTGGAGGCCGTAGCGGGACGCGTTGACGGCGGCGAAGGCTTCGTCCACATCGGACACCGTACGCAGGCAGACGACCGGGCCGAAGATCTCCTCGTCCCAGGCCTCGACGCCGTCCGGGACGTCGAGCAGGACGGTCGGGCGCAGCACGGTGCCTTCGACACCGCCGCCGACCTGGCGAGCGCCGGACTTCTCGATCCACGTGGCGACGCGGTCGGTGGACGCGGGGTCGATCAGCGCGGACACCCGCGTCTTCTCGTCGCGGGGATCGCCGACGACGACCTCGTCGAGCCGCGCCAGCACGCGTTCGGTGAAGTCGGACGCCACCGACGCGACGACCAGCACGCGCTGCACCGAGATGCAGGCCTGGCCGGACGCGTAGAACCCGCCGCGCAGGACGGCGTCCGCGGCCGCGTCGAGGTCCGCGTCTTCGGCGACGACGAGGGCCGCGTTCGAACCCAGCTCCAGCAGCGTTTTTGTCGGGGCCGCGTCGCGGGCGATGCGGTGGCCGACCGCGGCCGAGCCGGTGAACGAGACCGCGCCGATCCGGCGGTCGGTCGTCAGCGCCGCGCCGACGGACGCGTCGCCGGTGATCAGCTGGACCATCGCCGGAACAGGCGCGATCTCCCTGATCAAGTGCACGAGCCACAGCGTCGTCAGGGGTGTCTGCGGCGCGGGTTTGACGATCACCGGGCAGCCGGCGGCGATCGCGGGGGCGATCTTGTGCGACGCGAGCAGCAGGGGGTAGTTGAACCCCGCGATGCCGACGACCACACCGATCGGCTTGCGTTTCCAGAAGCCGACCAGCCCATCACCGGAAGGCAGGAGATCCAGCGGCACGGTCTCGCCGTGCAGCCGGGACACTTCCTCGGCCGCGGCCTCCCACGTGACGATCGTGCGGGCGACCTCGACGCGGCAGTCCACCAGCGGCTTGCCGGTCTCCAGCACCAGCAGGTTCTCGAACTCCTCGCGGCGTTCCTGCAACGCGGAAGCGACGTCGTTCAGCAGGGTGCGACGAGTCCGCGAAGGCAGCGAAGCCACTTCGCGCGCGACGGCGACAGCCTCGTCTACAGCACGCGTAGCCAGCTCCGGCGTGCCGATGGGCGCGGTGCCGATGACACTCCCGTCGTACGGGAACACCACCTCCAAAGTGTCCACAGTGGACATCCAGCCCGCGCCGATCGGCAGGCCGTCCGGGTAGTCAGGCATCCTCGCCTCCGCTCAGCCGGGCCAGTTCCGCGCGCAGGTTCGGCGCGGCGGCCAGGAGTTCCCGGGTGTACTCGTGCTGCGGCGCGTCGTAGACCTGCTCGACGTCGCCGAGTTCGACGATCTCGCCGCGGCGCATCACCGCGACGCGGTCGCAGACGTGCCGGACGACGCCGAGGTCGTGCGACACGAAGATCAGCGTCAGTGCGAACTGGTCGACCAGCGAGCCGAGCAGGTCGAGGATCTGGCCGCGCACGGAGACGTCGAGAGCGCTGACCGGCTCGTCCGCGATGAGCACACGAGGGTTCGGCGCGAGCGCACGCGCGATCGAGATGCGTTGCCGCTGGCCGCCGGAGAACTGGTGCGGGTACCGCCCCGCCGCGTCCTCGGGCAGGCCGACGGCGGCGAGCAACTCCGCGACCCGGTCCGGATCGCGGTGGCCGAGCGGCTCGGAAATGATGTCCCGCACACGCATCCGCGGGTCGAGCGAGCCCATCGGGTCCTGGAAGACGATCTGCAGTTCCGACCGCAGGAACCCCAGTTTCCGTTCCGGCAGGTTGTCGATACGTCGACCTTGGAACGACACTGTGCCGGCGGTCGGCTTGTCGAGCGCCGCCAGCAGCCGGACCAGCGTGGACTTGCCGGAACCGGACTCGCCGACGATGCCGAACCGCTGGCCGGCCTCGACGTCGAAGCTGACACCGCGCAGCGCGTGCACGTCTCGTCGGGCGTAGCGCCGTTCCAGGTCGCGGACTTCGATGATCATCGGCGCGCCTCCAGATCCGACGCGTCCAGGAGCTTCCGCGTGTACTCGTGCTTCGGCGACGTCAGCACTTCGCGCGTCGAGCCCGCTTCGACGATCTCGCCGTCGAGCATCACCAGTACGCGCTCGCACACCGACGCCACCACCGCGAGGTCGTGCGTGATGAACAGAAGGGCACTTTCACGTGAAAGTGACGTCTTGATGAGCGCGAGGATCTGGGCCTGCACGGTGACGTCGAGGGCGGTCGTCGGCTCGTCGCAGATCAGCAGGGACGGTTCGTTGGCCAGCGCCATCGCGAGGACGACGCGTTGCCGCTGGCCGCCGGACAGCTGGTGCGGGTACGCGCGGGCCGTGCCCGGCAACCCCACAGCGTCGAGGAGCTCCTCGGCACGACGGCGACGGCCGTGGATCCGGCCCGGCTCGGTGACCTGCCGACCCACGCGCATGGCCGGGTTCAACGCCGTCATCGGCTCCTGGAACACCATCGCCAGCTCGTCACCGCGCAGCCGGGAAAGGTCCTTTTCGGACATTCCCAGTAGCTCGCGGTCACCGAGCCGCACCGAGCCGGCCGCGCGCAGCTCGTCGGGCAGCAGGCCCGTGATCGCCAGCGCCGTCAACGACTTCCCGGAGCCGGACTCGCCGATCAGGCCGACGCGCTCCCCCGCGCCGATCTCGAAGGAGACGTCCCGGACCAGCGAAGACACCGACAACCCCGTTACCGAGAGAGTCATACGCGGGCCGCCAATCGGGGGTCGAGGCGGTCGCGCAGGCCGTCACCGAGGAGGTTGAACCCGAGGACGGCTACGGCGATCGCGATGCCCGGCACCAGCGCCAGCCGCGGCTGGACCGTCAGCAGCTCTTGGGATTCCTGCAGCATCCGGCCCCACGACGGGGTCGGCGGCCGGGTGCCGAACCCGAGGAACGACAGGGCCGCCTCGGCGAGCACGGCGATCGCGAACGACACCGACGCCTGCACGATCAGCAGCCCGGAGATGTTCGGCAGCACGTGCCGCACGGCGATGGTGAGCCGCGACCGGCCGCCGGCGCGGGCGGCGAGCACGAACTCCGTGCTCATCACCTGCAGCGTCCCGGAGCGGGCGATCCGCGCGAACGACGGGATCGTGGCGATGCCGATCGCGACCATCGCGGTCAGCGTGTCCGCGCCGAACACCGCGCCGAACATGATCGCCAGCAGCAGCGCGGGAAACGCGAGCACCAGGTCGTTGACGCGCATCACGAACTCGCCGAGCCACCTCGGCGACATCCCGGCGAGGATCCCGAGCGGCGTCCCGATCACGGCGGCGATGCCGACCGCGACCACGCCGACGTACAGCGTGGTCCGCGCGCCGACCATGAGCTGGCTGAGCAGGTCACGCCCGAACTTGTCGGTACCGAACCAGTGAGCGCCTCCGGAGCCGAGCAGCCGGTGGGCCGCGTCGACCTTCACCGGGTCGAACGGCGTCCAGAAGAACGACAGCACCGCGGCCAGGACAACCAGGCCGACCAGTACCCCGCCGATCACGAGATTGCGCATCACGAACCTCGCAATCGCGGGTCGAGCACGGTGTAGAGGACGTCGACGACGAAGTTCACCAGCAGCACGCCCACCACCAACACCAGCACGATCCCCTGCACGGTCAGCAGATCTCGCGACGCGACCGCGTCCAGCAGCATCGAGCCCAGCCCCGGCAGCACGAACACGCGCTCGACGACGACCGCACCGATCAGCAGCGTCGCGAGCTGCAAGCCGAGCACAGTGACGACCGGGACGGACGCGTTGCGCAGGCCGTGCCGCACCAGCGCCTGTCCGGGACGCAAGCCCTTGGACCGCGCGGTGCGCAGGTAGTCCTGGCCGAGCGTGTCCAGCACGGCCGTGCGCACATACCGCGTGAGCACCGCGCCCTGCACCAGACCGAGGGACAGCGCGGGAAGAACGAGCCCGCGGAGGAACTCGCCCGCGTCCTGGTCCGGCGGCGTCCACCCGCCGGACGGCAGCCAGCGCAGCTGCACCGCGAAGATCTGCACCAGGATGATCCCGGCGAGGAACGCGGGGATCGCGACGCCGATCTGCGACAGCCCGGAAACGCCCGCACCGGACGCCTTCCGGTGCTTGACCGCGGCGAACGTGCCCGCGGGGATGGCGATCACCAGCGCCACCAGCGTCCCGGCGCCGACCAGCCAGAGCGTGACGCCGAGGCGGTCGAGCAGCTGCGGGCCGATGGTGTCGCGGGTGACGTACGAGCGGCCGAAGTCGCCGTGCAACACACCACCGATCCAGTCGAAGTACTGCGTGACCAGCGGCCGGTCGATGCCGAACTCGGCGCGGGTCTTGGCGAGCAGCTCCGGCGTCGCGTTGACACCGAGCGCGACCTGCGCCGGATCACCCGGCAGCACGGCCATGAAGAGGAACACCACGATCGACGCGACCAGCACGCTGACCACGAAGATCGCCACCCGGCGCAGCACCTTGGCGGTCATCGCGGCGCCAATCCGGTCAGGTCGAACGACTCGCTGACCTGGTTCGCCGCGAACCCGCCGACCTTGGCCTTCGCGACGATGACGTTGGGGAACAGGAAGAGCCAGTCCGCGGCCGCATCCGTATTCAGCTGCTTGGCCACCTGCTTCATGTCCGCGACCTGCTGCTCCGGCGTCCCGCTGTCGGCTTCGGCGAGCAGCTGCTGGACCCGCTTGTTGTCGTAGCCCCAGTAGTACGTCGGCTTGCCGAACGTCGTGATGTCGCGCGCCTCGACGTGCTGGATGATCGACAGGTCGTAGTCGTGGTCGGTGAAGACCTGCTTCAGCCAGACGGCCGGGAAGTCGAGCGGCTCGATCGTCGTCCGGACGCCGACGTCGGCCAGCTGCGACTGCACGACCTGCGCGGCCGAGACGGCGTAGGGCAGGTTCGGGATCCGCAGCCGCAGGTTCAGGTTCGTCGCGCCGGCCTCGCTCAGCAGCGCCTTCGCCTTCGCCGGATCGAACGGGTAGATGTTCGACAAGTCCTCGTACCAGGGGTCGGTCGGCGGGACCATGCTGCCGATCAACGTCCCGCGCCCGGCCCACGCCGTGTCGAGCAGCGCCTTCCGGTCGATCGCGTACGTCAGCGCCTGGCGCACCCGCGGGTCGGTCAGCGGCGCGCGCTTGTTGTTGAACGCCAGCGTGACCTCGCTGTTCGACGTGCCCTGCACGACCCGGAACCGGTCGTCCGCCTGGAACTGCGGGATCGAGTCGGGCGCGGTGATCGCCGAGATGACGTCGATCCCGTTGCTGTACAGGGCGTTGTTCAGCGCGGTCGGGTCCTTGATGTACTTCAGGACGACCGTCTTGTACGCCGGCTCCCGGCCCCAGTACCCGGGATTCGCCTTGAGCACGACGGAGTCGCCGCGCTTGCGGGCGGCCACGACGTACCGCCCGGTGCCGATCGGTTTGTTCGCCAGATCCGCGACGCCGGTGGGGCTGAACATCGCGCCCAGCCGGCTCGCGAGGCTGAACAACCAGCCGTTCGACGGCTTCGAGAGCACGACCCGCGCGTGGTCCGGCGCCACGACGTCGACGTGGTCGACGACGTCCATTGTGGACTTGATCGAGATCGTCCAGTCGGTCTTCACGCGCAGCAGCGAGAACTTGACGTCCTCGGCGGTGAACGGCGCGCCGTTGCTGAACTCGACGCCCGGCCGCAGCTGGAAGTCGTAGGTCTTGCGGTCCGGGCTGATGGTCCACGACTTCGCGAGCAAAGGCACCACGCGACCCTGCGAGTCGAGCTTCACCAGGCCTTCGTAGACGTTGTACAGCAACGCCTGCGGGATCGCGGCACCGTCGGTCTTGGTGAAGTCGAAGTTCGCGGGCTCCGCTGTGAAACCCACGGAAAGCGTGTCCGGACCTGCGGAAACGCTCGCCGACGAGCCGGCCGAGCAGCCCGACACCACGAGCAGCAGCGCCGCTGCCAGCGCGGGAATCCGGGCTTTCATCTGGCCTCCAGGTAGGTACACTGGTCTGACCAGTAGCCTGCACGCGACGGACGTCGAGGTCAAGGGATGCGGTTCGAACCGGTGGCTCCGGTCCGCGCGTACGAGCGGGTCGTCGAACAGATCGAGCAGGCCGTGATCAGCGGCGAGCTCAAGCCGGGTGAACGGCTGCCCAGCGAGCGCGAGCTGATGATCCAGTTCGGAGTCGGCCGCTCGACGATCCGCGAAGCTCTGCGCGTGCTGCAGGCCGCCGAGATGATCCGTTCGCGCCCCGGCGATCCGCGGGGGCCCGAGGTGCTGGCCGCGTCCCCGGTCGCGTTGCACCGCTCGATGCACCGGCTCGCCCGCGCCGACCACGTCGGGCTCGCGGACCTGTTGCAGTTCCGGATGATCCTCGACGGCTCGGCCCACCTGCTGGCCGCGGAGCTGCGCACCGACGACGATCTGACCGGCCTGGCCGAAGCCCTCGAAGCGATGCGCGAAGGCGTTTCACGCGGGTACGCCGAGTTCAGCCGCGCGGACGTCGCGTTCCACGAGGTCATCGCGCGGATCTCGCGGAACCCGTTGCTGGTGGTCAGCGAAGAAGTCGTGCGCGGAGTGGTGCTGGAACTGATCGAAGACAAGCTGGAGCACGCCAGCAACCGGGCGTCGTTGATGCGCACCTGGCTCGCGCACCACGCCGAAGTGCTCGACGCGGTCCGCGCGGCCGACGGCGCCGGCGCGGCCCATCTGGCCAAACAGGCGTTGTACGACAACTACGCCGAATACGTCCCCGCCGGGCAACGCCCGCTGCTGACGCCCTTGCTGCGGTAATACACTCGGCCGGGTGGATTCCACGGAGCGTTCCGGCGTCGGCCTGGCCCTGTCCGGCGGCGGTTACCGCGCGATGCTCTTCCACACCGGCGCGCTCTGGCGCCTCAACGAACTCGGCTGGCTGCCGAAACTGACCACCGTCTCCAGCGTGTCCGGCGGGTCGATCGCGGCCGGCGTCCTGGCCCACGCGTGGCACAAACTGTCGTTCGGGGACGACGGCATCGCGGACAACTTCGGCAAGTTCGTCGTGGAACCGATCCGGAAACTGGCGCGGACGAACCTCGACGTCCCGGTGACGCTGAAGGCGATGTTCATCCCGTGGCGCAGCGCGGGCGAGGAACTCGCGCGCGTCTACGCGAAGCACCTCTTCGGCGACTTCCGCCTCGACCAGCTCGACCCGGCCGGGCCGCACTTCGTGTTCACCGCGACCAGCCTGCAGGACGGCTCGCTGTGGTGGTTCTTCCGCCAGGACGGCCCGCACGGGCAGATCCCGCTGGCCACCGCCGTCGCCGCGTCGTCCGCGTTCCCGCCGCTGCTCTCGCCGGTGGTGATCCCCGACCCGAACCGGCCCGACCGCAAGATCGTGCTCAGCGACGCGGGCGTGTACGACAACCTCGGCCTGGACCCGATCGAGAACCAGCGCGCGGTCGTCCTGGTCAGCGACGCCGGCAAGAAGATGAAGCACGAGGACAACCCGAAGCGGAACTGGCCGATGCAGCTGCTGCGCGTGCTGACCGTGATGGACAACCAGGTCCGCGAGCTGCGCACCGGCACGCTGCTGAAGTCCTACCAGGACAAGACGTACGCCGGGACGTACTGGGCGACCTACAGCGACATCGAGCACTTCGAGCTGCCGGACGCGCTGCCCGCGCCGGTCGCGCAGACCCACGCGCTGGCCGTGACGAGCACCCGGCTGACCCACACCTCGGAACGACTGCAGGACCAGCTGATCAACTGGGGTTACGCCGCCTGCGACGCGGGCATGCGCAAGTGGGTCGACCGGGCCGCGGTCGCGCCGAAGACGTTCCCGTACCCGGGCTCAGGCGTTGGCTAGGTTCGCGTAGACGACGATGTTGTCCTTATAGCTGTGGGCGGCGTGGTCGAACACCCCACCGCACGTGATCAGCCGCAGTTCCGGCTTGGCGCTGTTGCCGTACACCGCGTCGCGCGGGAACGTGTCCTTCGGGACCTGCGTGACGTGGTCCACGACGAACTTCAGCTTCTTGCCGTCGCTGCGGTCGACGTCCACCTCGTCGCCGGGCACGAGGTCCTTGAGCTTGTAGAAGATGCCGGGCTGCTTGTCGCCGTCGACGTGGCCGAGCACGATCGCCGGGCCGACGTCACCGGGTACCGGCGAGAGCTTGTACCAAGCCGCTTGCATCGGCGTGTGCACCGACGGGACGGAGATCGAGCCGTCGGTCTTGAGCGCGACCGCGAGCAGGCTGGACTCGGCGCCGATCTTGGGGATCTTCACCGACGTCGGCCGCAGGCCCTTGAACGGCGCGGTCACCGGGACCGACGACGGCACCGGCGCGGCGGCCTTCGGCGTCTCGGCGGAGCTGCAGCCGACCAGCGTCAGGGCGAGGGCGAACGCGGCGACCGCCGCGCCCGCCCGGCGGACGGTCACCTGGCCGTGCCGCCGAAGCCCGTTTCGATCCCGCCCTGGGGCGCGACCTTGACCTGGGCCTTCGGGGCGGCGTTGCCGGAAGTGCTGGTTGTGGTGGTGGTCGACGCGCTCGGCACGCTCGACGTCGTGGTCGGCGCGGTGCTCGACGGCGCGCTGGTCGTGGCCGGCGCGCTGGTCGTGGTGCCGCTGGTCGGCGGGATCGTGGTGCTGGTCTCCGGCGGCGGCGCCTGTTCGAAGTCGACGACACCTTCGCCGTCGACGCCGTTGCAGGTCCAGCTGAACTTGCCGGTGGTGGTGCCCGGAGGCAGGTTGTTGACGCGCACGGAGTAGTTCCAGGTCCGGCCGTCGGACTCGTCCTGGTCCGGACCGCCGGTGACGTCGAGGTACTGGGTCGCCACGTTGCCGGGCGCGCCCGAGGCGCAGTTGATGACCAGGACTCCCTCGCCGCCGACGCCGACGAAGCCGTGGCCGGTGTTGTCCTGGTAGCCGTCCGACGGCGGCTCGGCCGTCGTGGTCGTGGTCTCCGGGGTGGTGGTCTTCGTGACGTCGGTGGTCGGGTCGGCCGAGGTCGTCCCGGTGGTCGTCACCGGGGTGGTCGGGGCCGTCGTGGTCTCCGAGGTGCTCGGGACCGTCGTCGTGGTCGTCTCGGAGGTGGAGGTGGTCGTCTCCGTGGTCGACGGCGCGGTCGTCGTCCCGGTCTCCGCGAATGCCGCCGGTGCGGCGGCGAAAGTGATCAGCGCGCCCGCGGAAACGATCCCCGCGACCCGGTGCAGCGTTCTACCCACGGTCAGACTCCCAACGGCATTGAACTGCGATGCCGCGACTATCGAGGATTCCTCCGTTGGTGTTACTCCGCGAGGGCGATGGACAAATCGCGCCAAAGGTCATCCGGATCTTCGAGACCGACGCTGAACCGCACCAGACCGGCCGGCACACGTTCCTCACCCGGCAGCCACGCCCGCCGCTCGACCAGGCTTTCCACCCCGCCGAGGCTGGTCGCGGACCGGATCAGCCGGACGGCCGCGCAGAACTTGTCGGCGGCCTCGCCGCCGGCCAGTTCGAAGGCGACCATCATCCCGAAACCCGGGTAGCGCACCTTCGTCACCGCGGGGTGCTCGCGGAGGCGCTCGGCCAGCAGCGCGGCGGTCCGGGACTGCTCGGCCAGGCGCGCCGGCATGGTCCGCAGCCCCCGCAGCGCGAGCCAGGCTTCGAGGGCGCCCGGCGTCGACCCGACGCGGGTCCGCGCGCCACGCAGCTCGTCGGCGACGGCCGGGTCCTTGGCCACGGTGAGGCCCAGCAGCAGGTCACTGTGCCCGCCGATGAGCTTGGTCGCGCTGTGCACGACGACGTCGGCGCCGAGTTCGAGCGGCCGCTGCTGCAACGGCGTCGCGAAGGTGTTGTCGACGACGACCCGGCCGCGCGCGGCCGCGGCGATGGTCTCGATGTCCATGACGTCGAGCGTCGGGTTGGTCGGCGACTCCAGCCAGACCAGGTCGGACGTCGCCGCCTCGGCCACCCAGGCCGCGGTGTCGGTCGGCTCGAGCTCGGTGACGGCGAGCTTGCCGAGCTTCTGCGCGTGGGCGAGCACCCCGCGCGTCACGGCGTAGCTGAACGTCGGGACGACCACCCGCGACCCGACCGGCAGCAGGTCCAGGACCGCCGACAGCGTGGCGACGCCGGACGCGAACGCCGTCGCGTAGCCGCCTTCGAGCGCCCCGATGGTCTCCTCGAGCGCGTGCCAGGTCGGCGTGCCGTCGCTGCGCGCGTACACGGAATCGCCACCGGCCTGGTACGTGCTGGTGGCGACGAGCGGGGTGTTCAACGGCTCACCGGGACCGTGCGGCCGGCCGGCGGCGATGGCCTTGGTGCGGGGCGTCCAGTCGTCCATGCGATCACCGTAACCGCAGGTCATCTCCCCGGTCACTGTGACGAAGGCGGCCGGCTCGCCCGCGCGTCCGCGGGCGAGCCGACCTGGCTTCAGTGGGCGTACACCTCGAACTCGTACAACGAGTAGCCGTACTTCGTGCCGCGCTGGACGCCCTGCAGTTTCACGAACCGGGCCTGCGTCGGCGCGAAGGACACGTTGTCCTGCCCGCCGTCCCCGTTGGTGACGACCGCGGCGTCCGTCCAGTTCACGGCGTCCGGCGAGGTCTGGATCTTGTATCCCTTGCCGTACGCCGATTCCCAGCTGAGGGCTACCCGCGAGACCGGCTGGACCGAGCCGAGGTCGACGGTGATCGCCTGGTCGTCGCTCCAGTCGCTGGCCCAGCGGGTCGAGGCGTTGCCGTCGATCGCGTTCGACGCCGGTGAGGGGTAGAAGCCGGTTTCGGCGCTGGTGGCGCTGACCGTCTTCCCGGGCGCGAGGTTGGCGATGTTGTCGCCTCGGTGCGCGGTGTACTCGACGACCTGCTGGAACGTCGGGCGGTTCTGCCAGGTGATCTTGTCCTGCGTGATGCCGCCCAGCGGGTTGTGCACGATCGTGTCGGCACACCACTGGTCGCCCGCGGAGCAGCTCGCGTCACCGGGGTAGACGGTGTTCGCGGCCTGGCCCGCGGCGGTGGTCAGCGAGTCGACGAGCGCCTGGCGGCACGTGGTGACGTTGCCGCCGCCGCAGAACGTGCTGCCGAGCGGGCCGGCCACCGGCTGGCCGAGCACCTGCCGGATGTCCTTGCTGACGTAACCCCACCAGCCGAACTGGAACGACGAGCCCTTGTGCGGCTGACCGGTGTGCTGGCCGTTGCCGTTCTGGAAGCCGGACGGGCTTTCGTTGATGCCCAGCACGCCCGTCATCGCGTTGTAGGCGTTGTCGCCCATTCCCGGCTTGAACTCGGCCTGGACCAGCAGCGGCCACCACGCGTCGAAGATCCGGATCGCGTCGGCGTCGGCGTACGCCTTGCTGCCGGCCGTGGTTTCCGTCCGCTTGTGGCCGTTGGCCATCCACGCCTTCAGCTTCGCCTCGGCATCGGCCGCCGCACCGGTGGTCGGCGTCTTGTCGAGCACCTGCAGCAGCAGCGGCAGGACGCGCTCGGCACGCAGGTCGGCCAGCGCGGCGTCCTCCATCGCCTGGGTCAGGTTGACCCGGGTGACCTTGGTGCCGGTGAGGATCATCGTCTTGACGCGCGTGTCGAGCAGGTCGACGCGGTGCACGGCGGACTTGTCCGCACCCGCCGCCGCGTAGCCGTTGACCTGCGCGTTGTTCCAGCTGACGTAGTAGTCCTGGTTGACCGACTGCGGGTGCTGCGACGCCGGGGTGTAGTTCGCGACGTTGCCCGCCGGGTTCCAGCCGATCCAGTCGTGCCCCTGGTCACCCCACACCGGCAGGTTCGGGTCCACATTGGACTGCCGGGCCGGGTTGGCGCCGGAGTTGAAGTACGCGATGTCCTTCGAGTCGGCGTAGAACCAGTTGAACGTGAAGTTGATGTCGGCCGCGGCCTTCTGGAAGTCCGCCGCGGACTTGACGTAACCCGGGTCGTTCAGCTCCTGGAAGCCGATCAGCGAGTCGGCCTCGTGGAAGAGCGAGGACCGCAGCTGCGCGTACGCCATGGGTTTGCCGCCGACCGTCGCCCGGCTCAGCACCGGGCCGTACTTCGTGCGGTAGGCACGCAGGGTGTACGAGCCGGCCGCGGTGCCGTCGGCCACCGTCGGGCTCCAGGAGTCCTTGACCTCCACCGTGTCCATCGGCAGGCACTGGCCCTTGTACGTGTAGTAGTTCGAGTCCTTCGTCGGCGCCTTGCCGCTCGGGTCGCACAGGTTCAGCGCGTAGGTGTCGATGATGTCCTGCGCCGACGTCGTCGCGCTCCACGAGTAGTCCTGGCCGCGACCGAGGAGCACGTACATGCTCAGCCCGGCGAAGGCCGCGCCGCGGGCGCTGATGCCCGGGCCCTGCAGTTCCTGCAGCAGGAGCAGCTGCGGCGCGAAGTACCCGGTCTGCGGGCCGAAGACGGCGACCGGGTGGCCGCTGGCGGTCTTCGAGCCGGACACGACCAGCGCGTTCGACATGCCGTGCTTGTCGGTCAGCATGTCGCCGGGCAGCACGCCGTTGTCGAACATCCCGCGGGCGGGCTCCTGCGCGGCCGGCGCCGGGACGTCCACAGTGGACGGAGTCGCGGTCGACGCCGAACCGGTCTGGTCGAACACCAGCTGCTGCGGGGTCACCGAACCCTTGTCCGGCAGGGCCTGCCCGACGGCGTTGGCCGGGGTCTTGCCGTAGGGGAACGTCTGCCCGTCGTGCAGGGTCTTGACGGCCTCGGGGTCGTCCTCGGACCGCAGGCTCTGCCAGACCTTCTCCCCCTGCGCGGCGCCGTACTGCTCCTGCAGCGCCAGCTTCGCGACGGCGTTCTGCACCTCACCGCCACCACCGGCGCCGAACTCGGCGCCGACCAGCGACGCGAGCGCGACCAGGTCGGTCAGCTTGAACGGGTCGATGGTGCCGTTGTTGGTGATCGCGTCGACGTGCCCGGTGAGCACGTACTCGCCCGGGAAGTAGCGGCCGCTGTGGGAGTCGGTGATGTACTTGTTGATCCCGTCGACGTACGCCTGCGCGTCGGACAGGCCCTGCGCGCCGCGCGGGCCGCTCGCGGCGACGTGGTCGATCTGCTGCTGCAGCTCGGCTTCGGTGTAGGGCGCGTTCGCGAAGAAGCTCTGCTCCAGCTCGCGGTTGGCCTGGGCGCCGCCGGCGAACGACGTCACCTGGCCGCGGGCGGCGTGGCGCAGGACGTCCATCAGCCACAGCCGGTCCTGCCCGGCCGCGTACCCGGCGCCGAACTCGGTGCCGGCGCGCGTGGTGCCGGTGATGTGCGGGACGCCGAGGGCCTTGTCGCGCACGATCGTCACGTCGGAACGCGGCTGGATCGTGCTGGCGACCTGGTCGGCGGCTACGCCGAACGACGAGTCGTTGAAGTACTGGTTGATCGCCCCGGTGGTCAGCGTCTGGTAGCCACCGGCCAGCGAGGAGTACTTGCCGAGCTGGTCGGCCGCGTGCGCCGGGCGGGTGCCGAGCACCTTGTGCGCCAGGATGTCCGCCAGCGTGCCGTTGCCGTTTTCGCCGGGCGGCAGGATGTCGCTGCACTGCCCGCCGCAGTAGTCGTTGGGTGCTGCGGCCGCCTCGGCGGCCGGAGCGGTGACAGCGACCTGGGTGAGCCCGGCGACCAAGCCCGCCAAAGCCGTCAAGGTCAGGGTGCGGATGCCGCGTCGCATCAGGGCTCCCTCGGGGTCAAGGAGAGTGACGAAGCGCACGCTACCGAGCAGTAGCACACATGTGAAGAGTTTTCGCGTTTTTCAGCCCTTGGGCGTAGTCCGAACGGCGCAGCCTCGCGCGCGTGGGTACGGTGGGCGCCATGACCTTGGAAAAGCCCCAGATCGACCGCCCGGACGGCACCCCGCCGGCCGACCTCGAGATCACCGACATCACCGTCGGCGACGGCGCGGAGGCCACTCCCGGCAAGGCCGTCACCGTGCACTACGTCGGTGTCTCCCACTCCACCGGCGAGGAGTTCGACGCATCCTGGAACCGCGGCGAGCCGCTGCGCTTCGGCCTCGGCGCGGGCCAGGTCATCTCCGGCTGGGACCAGGGTGTCGCGGGGATGAAGATCGGCGGGCGGCGCAAGCTCGTCATCCCGCCGCACCTGGGCTACGGCGACCGCGGCGCGGGCGGCGTCATCAAGCCCGGCGAGACCCTCATCTTCGTCGTCGACCTGGTCGGCGTGAACTGATTTCCGCCGGCGGTGGCGGGACTTCCCGCCACCGCCGCACCGGGTTTCGCTACCCTCGCCCCCATCGCCGGCCGGACGCCGGCCCAACCAGGGGGTTGAGAATGCGCATCCGCGCTTTGCTTTCCGCAGGTCTGTTCGCGCTCGCCGCGGCGGTCGTCACCGCCGCACCGGCATCGGCCGTGGCCAACGGCGCCGACGTCCCGCAGGGGACGTTCAAGTTCGCCGCGAAGCTGACCATGACGGACATCCCGCGCACCGACGGCACGAAGTACAACAGCGCGTGCTCGGGTTCACTGATCGCCAAGAAGTGGATCATCACCGCCGGCCACTGCTTCCACGACGCGGCCCGCAACCCGGTCTCCGGCCCGGTCCCCTACCCGACGTCGGTGCTGCTGGGCACCACCACCGTCGACAAGCCGGGGATCACGCGCAACGTCGTGACGGTGTACCAGTCACCGAGCAACGACATCGCGATCGCCGAGCTCGACAAGCCCGTCTTCGGCGTCGAACCGCTGTCGCTCAACCACAAGACGCCGGTCGTGGGCCAGAAGGTCGTGCTCGCGGGCTGGGGCAGCTTGACGTCGGTCGACCCGACGCCGGGCACGAAACTGCAGCAGGGCTTGATGAAGGTCGCCACCGTCGACCCGCTGTACACCGGCGTGACGGGCTTCGCCCCGACGTCGACGACCAGCGCGTGCACCTACGACTCGGGTGCCCCGTACTTCGTGCCGACCGGCAAGAACGGCGGCCGCCTGGTCTCCATCGAGAGCGACGGCCCGGACTGCCCCCACGACCAGGCCGAGTCCACCGCGCGCGTCGACGTCGTCGCGGACTGGATCGCCTCGCACATCGGCTGAGACTTTCCCGGGACATTCCCGGGACATTCCCGGGACATTCCCGGCAAAACGGCCCCGGCGCTGAGCGTCGGGGCCGTTTTCTTACTCCGAGCAGCGCAGTCCGACCCCGCCCGCCGTCGCTACGCTCGAAGGTGATCGCCGGCGCGAGCCGCCGGTGCGTGACAAGGGGGATCCACCGATGCGCGTTCGCGCTGTGCTTTCCGCTGCCCTGTTGACCCTCGCCACCGCGGGTCCGGCTTCGGCCGTGGCCAACGGTTCCGACGTCCCGGCGGGCCAGTTCCAGTTCGCCGCGAAACTCACGATGACGAACATCCCGAAACCCGACGGCACCAAGTACAACAGCGCCTGCTCCGGCGCGTTGATCGCGGCGAAGTGGATCATCACCGCCGGGCACTGCTTCCACGACGCCAACCGCAACCGCGTCTCCGGCCCGGTGCCGTACCCGACGTCGGTGCTGCTCGGCACGGTCAACCAGAGCACGCCGGGCGTGACGCGCAACGTGGTGACCGTCTACCAGGCCGCCGCGAACGACATCGCCATCGCGACCCTCGACGCCGACGTCACCGGCATCACGCCGCTGACGGTCAACCGGCTCACGCCGTCGCTCGGGCAGCAGCTGACGCTCGCCGGCTGGGGCAGCCTCACGGCGACCAACCCGACGCCGTCGACGAAGCTGCAGCAGGGCACGGTGAAGGTCGGCCAGGTGGCCACCTCGACGCTGGGCGTGCAGGGCGTCGCGCCGACGTCGACGACGAGCGCCTGCGTGTACGACTCGGGCGCGCCGTACTTCGTCGCGGCCGGCACCGGCGGGCAGCTGGTCTCGGTGGAGTCGTCCGGTCCGGACTGCCCCCACAACCAGCTCGAGACGACTTCGCGGGTCGACGTCGTCGCGGATTGGATCTCTTCGCACACGGGCTGACCTCCTTCCGGGCGTCACCCGGTGGCCCACCGGGTGACGCCCGGCCAGGGAATTCCCCCGGCCCGGCCGCGGCAATAACCTCGAACGTCGATCATCGGTTCGACGAAGGGGAAGAATGCGCCTGCGCGCCCTGCTAGCCGCTGTTGTCCTGACCATCACCACCGCCCCTGCCGCCTTGGCCGCGCCAGGGATCGCCAACGGCTCAGACGTCCCCCAGGGTCGGTTCGGGTTCGTCGCGAAGCTCGCGATGACGAAGATCCCCCGCCCGGACGGTTCGACGTACAGCAGCTACTGCACGGGCGCGCTGGTCGCGCCCGGATGGCTCCTCACCACCGGCCACTGCTTCCACGACGCGGCCCGCAACCGCGTCTCGGGCAAGGTCCCCTACCCCACCACCGCGACCCTCGGGCTGACCGACGAGGCCACGGAGTCGGGCGTGGCCCGCAAGGTGACCGAGGTGATCCAGGCGAAAGAGAACGACGTGGCGCTGGCCCGCCTCGACACCCCGGTGAGCACGGTGAAGCCCCTGCCGCTCGACCGCACGCTCCCCAAGGTGGGCGACCAGCTGACCTTGGCCGGCTGGGGCAGCCTGACCAGCACGAACCCCAAGCCGGCCACCCGGATGCAGCAGGGCACGGTAGCGGTGGCGACGGTGGCCCCGACAACGCTGGGAGTCCGCGGCGCGAGCCCGGCGATCACCACGAGTGCCTGCACCTACGACTCCGGAGCCCCGTACTTCACCCCGAACGGCCTAGTAGCGCTGGAAGCAACGGGCCCCGGCTGCCCGCACGCGGGCATCGAAACCACGTCCCGCGCGGACGTCCTGGCCGACTGGATCACCAAGACGACGGCCTGAACCAGCCAGACAGGGCCTAAATACACCCCGAACTCAGCCGTAAGCGAACACCACGCAGAGCCAAACGGGTGATATTCCCCACCAGGAGAACCCCGCTCAGCCACGCTGGAAGGTGAGCGAAGGCACCGTGGGGGGTCCGGGGGCTCGGCCCCCCGGGAGACACAAGGACAACGGGAAGAGCCCCGGTCGCGCTAGCGACCGGGGCTCTGAACAGCGTGGGCGAGGAGGGAGTTGAACCCTCACGTCCTTTCGGACACACGGACCTGAACCGTGCGCGTCTGCCATTCCGCCACTCGCCCGAGTGCTTCCTTGCGGCAGCGAGGAGAACACTAGCAGGTCGTTCGCACCGGTTTCACCGGGGGCCGTGTCGAGGCTCGCTCACCCGGATAGGATCGGGGCGGAAGCACAAGTGTGAGGAGGTTTTCCCCGGTGGGCCGCGCCGAAAGATTCGACAGGCGACTCGAGAACCTGGTGGGGAACACTTTCGCGCGCATGTTCGGTGGCAACGTCGTCACGCAGGAAGTGGCGATCGCACTCGAGCGGGAGAGTGAGGAGAACGTTCGTGAGCTGGCAGGCGGTCGGCAGCTCGCCCCGAATCACTACATCGTGTCCTTGGGGACGGCTGACCACGAGCGCATGGCCGGTGACGAGCAACGCGTCACCCAGGTGCTGGCCAAGGCGGTGGCCGAACACCTCGCCGCCGAAGGCCTGGACACCTATGGTGACGTCGTCGTATCACTCGAGCGCAACGAGGCGCTGCATACTGGACAGTTCAAGACCCGTTCGTCCGTCGATCCCGACGCCCGCCCCGCAGGCGCCGGTTCACCGCGGTCGGCACGACCCAGCAACGCAGGAGACCCAGCAATGAGCCAGCCCCCCGGCTACGGCCAATACGACCAGGGTGACCCGTACGGCCAGCAGGGCCAGTACGGCTACGGACAGCAGGGTGGCCAGCAGCCCGGGTACGACCAGGGTTACGGCCAGCAGCAGGGCGGCTACGAGCAGGGCGGCTACGGTCAGCAGCCCCCGGCCGGTGGCTATGAGCAGGGTGGTTACCAGCAGGGTGGCTACGACCAGGGCGGGTACGCCCAGCAGCCCCCGCAGGGCGGCTACGACCAGGGTTACGCCCAGCCCCCTCAGGGCGGTGGCTACGACCAGGGCGGGTACGCGCAGCCCCAGCAGGGCGGCGGGTACGACCAGGGCGGCTACCAGCAGGGTGGCTACGACCAGTACGGCGGCCAGCAGCAGCAGCCCGGGTACGACCAGTACGGCGGTCAGCAGCAGGCCGGTTACGACCAGTACGGCCAGCAGCAGGCGTACGGGCAGCCGGCCGGTGACCCCTACGCGCAGCAGCAGGGTGGCTACGCCGCCCCCGCGGCGGGCCGTCAGCTCGCGGCGAGCCTGCAGCTGGACGACGGCTCGAACCGGACGTACTCCCTGAAGCAGGGTGGCAACGTCGTGGGCCGCGGCCAGGACGCCGACTTCCGGCTCCCCGACACCGGTGTCTCGCGCCGTCATCTGGAGATCACCTGGGACGGTCAGAGCGCCACGCTCGCCGACATCGGGTCGACGAACGGCACGACCGTGAACGGCACTCCGGTGCAGACCTGGCAGCTCGCGGACGGTGACGTCATCCGGGTGGGGCATTCGTCCCTGGTGTTCCGTACGCAGGGCTGACTCCGGGCCCGTAATACTGTTCCCGCAGAATTGACGTGCGGGGGGACCGCGGCGTACCCGCGTCGCGGCTGCACGGAAGAGTCGGGAGCGGACACACCAAGTGCCAGAGCTGGTCGTACAACTCACCAGGGTGGGCTTCCTCGTGCTGCTCTGGCTCTTCGTGTTCGCCGCGCTCAGAGTCGTCCGCTCGGACCTCTACGCGGCGTCCGGCATGCGTGTCCAGGTGCCGACCTTCGGTCGCAAGAAGGAGAAGAAGCCGCGCGGCGGGAAATCGCCGCAGCAGCTGCTGGTGACCCACGGGGCGCTCGCCGGGACCCGCATCGCGCTGGACGGCAGGCCGATCCTGATCGGCCGCGCCGACGACTCGACGCTGGTGCTCGACGACGACTACGCGTCGACCCGGCACGCCCGGATCGCCCAGCGCGGTGAGGACTGGTACGTGGAAGATCTGGGCTCGACGAACGGCACTTATCTGGACCGGGCTAAGGTCACTGCACCCCTCCGGGTCCCGCTCGGAGTCCCCATCCGGATCGGCAAGACGGTGATCGAGCTTCGCCCATGACTCTCGTCCTCCGCTATGCAGCCCGCAGCGACCGGGGCCTGGTGCGTTCGAGCAACCAGGACTCCGTGTACGCCGGCCCTCGCCTGCTCGCGCTCGCCGACGGCATGGGTGGTCATGCGGCGGGCGAAGTGGCCAGCAAGGTCGTCATCGCCTCCCTCGCCCCGCTCGACGACGACGAGCCGGGTGACGACCTCCTCGCCCAGCTGCGCGAGGCGGTGGCGAACGGCAACGCCGCGATCGCCGAGCTCGTCTCGCAGGACCCGGACCTCGACGGGATGGGCACCACGCTCACCGCCGTGCTGTTCGCCGGGACCCGGCTGGGCCTGGTGCACGTCGGCGACTCGCGCGCCTACCTGTTCCGCGGCGGCCAGTTCGCGCAGATCACGCGCGACGACAGCTTCGTCAACGAACTGCTCGAACAAGGCCGGATCACGCCCGAAGAGGCGGCGGTGCACCCCCAGCGGTCGCTGCTGCTGAAGGCGCTGACCGGGCACGAGGTCGAGCCGAGCCTCACCGTGCGTGAAGCGCGCCCCGGCGATCGGTACCTGATCTGCTCGGACGGCTTGTCCGGCATGGTCAGCGACGAGACGCTCGCGGAGGCCGTGCAGATCCCGGACCCGCAGCAGTGCGCGGACCGGATGATCGAGCTGGCGCTCAAGGGCGGCGGCACCGACAACGTCACGGTGATCATCGCCGACGTCGTCGACGTCGACTTCGGTGAGGACGCGCCCATCGTGGGCGGCGCCGCCGGGGACGGCAGCGACGAGCGGCACCAGGGCGACTCGCCCGCGGCGCGGGCCCGGGCGCTGACCCAGCCCCCGCCGCAGCCGCGCCAGGAGCTGCCGCAGCCGAGCGTGGACCCCAAGGCCAAGCGCCGGAAGCGGTTCCGCTGGCTGGCCGGCGCGCTGGTGGTGCTCGTGGTGCTCGCCGCGGCCGCCATCGCCACCCGCTACTTCGTGCTGAGTCAGTACTATGTCGGCGAAGGTGCGGACCAGGAGGTCGTGATCTACCGCGGCGTTCCCGGCAGCATCCTCGGCATCGACCTGCACACCTACGAGCAGGGTTCGTGCCCGCCTAACCAGGTGTGCACGGACAAGCTCCGCGTCAACCAGCTCCAGGAAGACGCGCGGCTGGCGGTGCAGAACGGCGTCAAGAAGGACAGCCTCGACGACGCCCGGAAGTACATCGACGACTTCCTGCAGCTGCACAAGCGCTTGAACAACTGCGCGCCGGTGAACGGCCAGCCGTCGCTGACGCCGACCCCTACGGCCACGCCGACGACGACTCCGTCGGCACCGGCCGGTTCCACCGCTCCGTCGTCGGCGAACCAGCCTGCGGGGAGGGACTGCTCGACGCCGAGTTCGACGGCACCGACGACGGGAGGCGGTAACTGATGGGCCAGCCTGCCGCGAACACCGCCGAGCCGCTCGCGGCCCAGTTCCAGACGAACCCGCCGCGGGACGTGCCGACCCGGCGCAACACCGAACTGGTGCTGCTGGGGTTCGCGGCCTTCATCGTGACCATCGCGCTGGTCCTGGTGGAGGCGAACCAGGAGCAGGAACTCACCGCGTCGATCCTCTGGCTCGGGCTCGCCTACCTCGGCGTGCTGACCGGGGCGCACCTCGCGGTGCGCAAGTGGGCGCCGTACGCGGATCCGGTGCTGCTCCCCTGCGTCGCGCTGCTCAACGGCATCGGCCTGGTGATGATCCACCGGATCGACCTGGCGCAGGCCGAGAAGGCGCTGCAGAACGGCAAGGACTTCTCGCCGGACGTCACCAAGCAGGTGCTGTTCACGGTCATTTCGCTGGCGCTGTTCATCGTGGTGCTGGTGGTCGTCAACGACCACCGCACGCTGACCCGTTACGGCTACACCGCCGGCCTGATCGGCATCGTCGCGCTCGCGCTGCCGGCGCTGCTGCCGTCGAGCCTGTCCGAGGTCAACGGCGCCAAGGTGTGGCTGAAGCTGCCGTTCTTCTCGATCCAGCCGGGCGAGTTCGCGAAGATCCTGCTGATGATCTTCTTCGCCTCGTTCCTGGTGTCGAAGCGCGACCTGTTCATGGTGGCGGGCAAGAAGTTCCTCGGCGTCGAGCTGCCGCGCGCGCGTGACCTCGGCCCGATCCTGATCGCCGCCGTCGTCTGCATCGGCGTCCTGGTCTTCGAGAAGGACCTCGGCACGTCGCTGCTGTTCTTCAGCGTCATCCTGGTGATGCTCTACGTGGCGACCGAGCGGGCCATCTGGGTCGTGCTCGGGCTGAGCTTCTTCGTCGTCGGCTGCGTGATCGCCTACAACCTCTTCGGGCACGTGCAGCAGCGCGTGGCCAACTGGCTGGACCCGCTGGCCACCTACGACAAGCCCGGCGGCGGCTACCAGCTCGCCCAGGGCCTGTTCGGGCTCGGCACCGGCGGCGTCGGCGGCACCGGCCTCGGCGCGGGCCGGCCGGACATGGTGCCCGAGGCCGCCACCGACTTCATCACCGCGTCGATCGGCGAAGAGCTCGGCTTCATCGGGCTGGCCGCGGTCCTGATGCTGTACCTGCTGGTGGCGATGCGCGGCATGCGGAGCGCGCTCGCCGTGCGCGACACGTTCGGCAAGCTGCTCGGCGGCGGGCTGGCGTTCACCATGGTCATGCAGATCTTCGTCGTCGTCGGCGGCGTCACGAAACTCATCCCGGAGACCGGTATCACCGCCCCCTTCCTCTCCAAGGGTGGTTCGTCGCTGCTCGCGAACTACATCCTGGTCGCGCTGCTGCTGCGGATCTCCGACGCCGCCCGCAGGCCCAGCGCCCGGCCGAAGCCCCAGCAGCCGCAGGCGCCGATCGCCGAAGCGCACACCGTGCTCGTGCAGCGCCCGCCGGCGAACGGGGGCGCCCAGGCATGAACACCCCGCTCCGCAAGGTCGGCATGGCGATGCTCGTGATGGTCGTCCTGCTGCTGGCCAACGCCACCTACATCCAGGTCGTGAAGGCCGACGACTACCGCACCGACTCGCGCAACGCCCGCGTGCTCTACGACGAGTTCGCCCGCCGGCGCGGCCAGATCGTGTCGCAGGCGAACGGCGAGGTGCTGGCCAAGGTCGACCCGTCGAACGACAAGTACAAGTACATCCGGTCCTACGTCGACGGCCCGATGTACGCGCCGGTCACCGGCTACTACTCGATCAACTACGGCTCCGGCGGCCTCGAGCGCGCCGAGGACGACGTGCTGAACGGCTCGGACCCGCGGCTGTTCGTGCGGCGGCTGTCGGACATGGTCACCGGCCGCGACCCGAGCGGCGGCAACGTCCGGCTGACCATCGACCCGGCCGTGCAGAAGGCCGCGTACGACCTGATGACGCAGCGGAACTACACCGGCGCCGTCGTCGCGCTGGAGCCCAGCACCGGCCGGATCCTGGCGATGGTCTCGACGCCGTCGTACGACCCGAACCAGCTCGCGTCCCACACGTCGAAGACGCAGATCGACGCCTGGAACGCGAACATCAAGAACGACAAGAACCCGATGCTGAACCGGGCGATCTCGGAGACCTACCCGCCGGGGTCGACGTTCAAGCTGGTCACCGCGGCCGCCGCGCTCGAGGACGGCAAGGGCCCGGACACCCCGGTCAACCCGGCGCCGAACACGAAGCTGCCCGGTACGAGCGTCACGCTGGAGAACTACGCCGGCGAGGCCTGCCCCGGCGCCACGTTCAAGGACGCGCTCGCGCACTCCTGCAACGTGCCGTTCGCGGAGTTCGCCGGCCAGCTCGGCGCCGACAAGATGAAGGCGACGGCGGCGAACTACGGCATCGGGCAGACGGACCTGACCGTGCCGATGAAGGTGGCGCCGTCCACCGTCGGGCCGCTGGACTCCCAGGGCGCGCTGTACCAGAGTGGCATCGGCCAGCGCGACGTCCGGCTCACACCGCTGCAGGACTGCCTGCTCGCCGCGACCGTCGCCAACGGCGGGATGGCGATGAAGCCGCAACTGGTCCAGTCGGTACTGGCTCCGGACCTCTCCACCATCGAGGACTACAGTCCCACCGAGCTCACCGGCACACCGGCGCTGTCGTCGTCGAATGCCGCGATCCTCAAGGACATGATGATCGCTTCCGAGGGCTTCACCAAGGGCGGCGGCAAGCGCCCGGACATCCAGATCGCGTCGAAGACCGGCACCGCCGAGCACGGCACGGACTCCAAGAACACTTTCCCGCACGCCTGGTACACCGCGTTCGCCCCGGCGAACGACCCGAAGATCGCGGTCGCCGTGATCGTCGAAGACGGCGGCAACCGCGGGCTCGCGGCCACCGGCGGCTCGGTCGCCGCGGAAATCGGCCGCGCGGCGATCAACGCCAAACTCGGGGGTGGATAGCGCATGCTGTCCTCCGGTCAGCTACTGGCCGAGCGCTACAAGCTGACGAGCCGGATCGCCGTCGGCGGGATGGGCGAGGTCTGGCAGGCCAGCGACACCCGGCTGGACCGGACCGTGGCCGTCAAGATCCTCAAGGCCGAACTCTCCGGCGACGCCGAGTTCCTCCACCGCTTCCGCACCGAGGCGCGGATGACGGCGTCCTTGAACCACCCCGGCATCGCCGCGGTGCACGACTACGGCGAGACCATCTTCGACGGCGACCTGTCGATCGCGTACCTGGTGATGGAGCTCGTCGACGGCGACCCGCTGGCCGGGTTGCTCGCCAAGCACGGCCGGCTGTCGGCGGAGTTCACGCTCGACATGCTGGAGCAGGCGGGCAACGCGCTGCAGGCCGCGCACGAGCAGGGCCTGGTGCACCGCGACGTCAAGCCGGGCAACATCCTGGTGACGCCGGCGGGCCAGGTGAAGATCACCGACTTCGGCGTCGCGAAGGCGGCCGACGCGGCACCGGTCACCCGGTCCGGCATGGTCATGGGCACGGCGCACTACATCGCGCCGGAGCAGGCGCTCGGGCACCCGGCCGAGCCGGCGTCCGACGTCTACTCGCTGGCGGTGTGCGGCTACGAGTGCCTCGCCGGGCACCGGCCGTTCCTCTCCGAAAACGCCGTCACGGTCGCGATGATGCACATCCGCGACATGGCACCGCCGCTGCCACCGGACGTCCCGCCCGCCGCGCGCGCGGTGATCGAGGCGACCCTGGTGAAGGACCCGCGGCAGCGCTACAACAGCGGCGGCGAGTTCGCGGCCGCCGTCGCCGCGGTGCGCGCCGGGATGCCGCTGCCGGCGCCGTCCGGCCTGGTCAACGCGTCCTACGCCACCGGCCAGCACCCGGCCTCGACCGGTCAGCACCCGATCCAGCAACAGCCGCCCGTCCAGCAGCCGGTGCCGCAGCAACAGCAGCACATGCCGATCGGGCCGCCGTCCCCCGCGATGAACCCGATGCCCGTCATCGGCCCGCCGTCCCGGCCCGCGATGCGCCCCGTCATGGTGCCGGTCACCCGCAAGAAGTCGCAGTGGGGCTGGTGGGCGCTGCTGGCGGCGATCCTGCTCGTCGTCCTGGTGGCGGGCATCGTGCTGATCGCGAAGATGATCGGCGGCTCCGGCTCCGGCTCGCAGCAGCACGGCGGCCAGACGACGAGCCAGGTGGTCCCAGGCAGACAGCCGCCCGCGGAGGATCCGCCCGCTTCTTCGAGCGCCTACCCGGCGGACACTCCCGGCACGACCGACGATGGCCAGCAAGGCATCATGAACACACCTTGGACGGAATGGAACGGCACCCAGAGATGAGCACACCCAGACTGCTCTCCAACCGGTACGAGCTGGGCGAGACGCTCGGCTACGGAGGCATGTCCGAGGTCCATCACGGCCAGGACGTGCGTCTCGGCCGGGAAGTCGCGATCAAGATCCTCCGTGCCGACCTCGCCAGGGACCCGCAGTTCCAGGAGCGTTTCCGCCGGGAAGCGCAGAACTCCGCCGCGCTGAACCACCCGGCGATCGTCGCGGTCTACGACACCGGCGAAGCGAACACCGAGTTCGGTCAGCTGCCGTACATCGTCATGGAGTTCGTCGAAGGCCGGACGCTGCGCGACATCGTCAAGACCGAGGGCCCGATGTCGCAGAAGCGGGCGATGGAGGTCATGGCCGACGTCTGCGCGGCACTCGACTTCTCGCACCGCCACGGCATCGTCCACCGCGACGTCAAGCCGGCCAACGTGATGATCACGAAGAACGGCGCCGTCAAGGTGATGGACTTCGGCATCGCGCGCGCGATGCACGACGGCCAGTCCGCGATGACCCAGACCGCCGCGGTGATCGGCACGGCGCAGTACCTGTCGCCGGAGCAGGCCCGCGGTGAGTCGGTCGACGCCCGGTCCGACGTCTACGCCGCCGGTTGTGTGCTGTACGAACTGATCACGGGCGAACCGCCGTTCACCGGCGACTCCCCGGTCGCGGTGGCCTACCAGCACGTCCGGGAGGACCCGAACCCGCCGTCGTCGGTGAACCCGGCGGTCGCGCCCGAGCTGGACGCCGTCGTGCTGAAGGCGCTGGCGAAGGGCCCGGCGAACCGCTACCAGTCGGCCGCGGAGATGCGTTCGGACCTGGTCCGCACCCTGTCGGGTCAGCGCCCGGCCGCGCCGATGGTGATGTCCGAAGACGAGCGCACGCAGGTGATGAACAACGACCGGCGGCAGCCGCAGCGCTACGAGGAGTACGCCGAGCCGGACGACGAGGACCCGAAGGCCAAGCGCCGGCGCCGCACGATCCTGGGTGTGCTGGCGGCGGTGTTCGTGCTGGGCGCGGTGCTGCTGATCATGTGGCTGGCGGGCTCCTTCAAGAGCAGCACCGACACGGCCGCGATCCCCGACGTGGTGCACCAGACGGTCCCGCAGGCGCGGGAAACCCTGACGGGCGCCGGTTTCACGTCGATCGAGACCAAGAACGTCACCTGCGGGGTGCAGCCGACGGACGGCAGCCCGCAGTGCGAGCAGGGTGACGTCAACCGGGTCATCAAGATCGACCCCGCGGCCGGGACGACGGTCAGCACCAGCACGAAGATCGCGCTGTACGTCGGGGTCGCGCCGGGCAAGGCCCGCGTACCGGACCTCAAGAACAAGACGCGCGACCAGGCGCAGCAGGCACTGACCGACGCGAAGCTGACGCTGGACACGAACGTCGCGGAGGTCGAGGTCGACGACCCGAACCAGGCCGGCTTGGTGCAGCAGCAGACCCCGACCGCGGATTCCGAGGTCGACGAGGGCACCTCCGTGAAGATCACGGTGGCCAAGTCGAAGGAACTGAAGCAGGTCCAGGACTTCACGGGCAAGCCGTACTCGCAGGCCGACGCGGCGCTGCGGGGCCAGGGCTTCAAGACGAAGCGCGTCGACCAGGCTTCGGACAGCGTTCCGAAGGACAGCGTCATCACCCAGAACCCGAACGGCGGTTCGGTGATACCGGGCACCACGATCACCCTCACCGTGTCGACCGGTCCGGAGCAGACCGACAAGATCGAGATGCCGAACCTGAGCGGCATGACGACCGATGAGGCGCAGTCGAAGCTGCAGAGCATGGGCTGGACCGGGAACCTCCGGACGCAGTCCGACAAGACCAGCAAGGAACCGGAAGGCACGATCACCAAGCAGAACGTGACCCCGGGCACCCAGATCGACAAGAACCAGGCGATCACCGTGGGTGTGTCGGAGGGCAACGGCGGCTTCCCGTTCCCGACGACGTCGTCGGGCACCCCCGGCGGCTGACGGATCCACGAGAAAGGCCCGCACGGTTCGCCGTGCGGGCCTTCTTCGTTTTCAGGCTTTGTCGAGAAACCCTTGGACGGCGCCGAGAACCTGCTCGGCGTCGCTGCCGGCGCCGCAGTCGATTTCCAGTTCTTCGGCGGCGCCCGAGCGCTTGACCTTCAGGGAGACGCGGGACTGGCAGCGGCGCAGCCACCCGAAGAGCGAGCGGCAGAAGACGCCGGCGGAGTTGCTCGTCACGCCGACGAGGACGGCGTCGAAGAGCTGGACCCGGCCGCGGAGCTCGTCCTCGCCGCGAAGCCAAGCCGCGAGGTCCCGGAGCTCACCATCGGAGTCGGGCACGGTGATCGCTACGATCCCAGCCGTCACCCGGTCTCCCTTCACCCAGAACCGGAGAGGACCCGAACCTTAGTCGTGTTCGAGGACCCCCGGGAAGCCCGGCGGGGGAATTGAAGATTGCAAATTGCACTCAGGAACGACGCTGCACCAGCCGTGAGACGACCACGAAGCTGACGCCCAGCAGCACCGCCGACGTCACCACCGCCAGTGCCAGCGGACCGCCGACCGGTTCCTCGTCGGTCAGGGCGTGCAGCAGCGGGTGGACCAGCGGAATCTTCGCCAGCAGCACGACGAACAGGGTCACCACGGCGGCCAGCACCGTCCAGCCGATCCGGTGCACCAGCAGCCGCGAGCACGGCAGCGCGATCGCGATGCCCAGCAGGGCGCACGCGATGTGCGCCAGCAGGCCGATACCCAGCGCGGCCGGCTGGATCTTGAACGACTTGAGCGCCGACCACGCCTCCGTGATCACCGTCAGGACCAGCGAGCAGCCCAGCACGGTCAGCACCGCGCCGGTGATCAAGCGCCGCCACTGCCGCGCGTGGCTCAAGGTCACCAGGCGCTGCACCGGATCCTCGATGTCGAGCAGCGCGATCGTCAGCCAGCACGACACGACCAGCAGCCCGCCGGCGCTCACCCCGAACAACGGCAGCGGCGGCGAGTGCGGATCGGCGTAGAGGATCACGCAGAGCGCGAGGTAGGCCAGCAGCGCGGGCAGGTACCGCTGCGAATGTCCGAGCAGTGCCAGGTAGTACCGCGTCAACGCGAGCACGGCGCGACCTCCCGGACCGACCAGCCGTCCTTCAACGCGCGCAGCAGCACGGCGTCGACGGAATCGACCTCGACCGTGAGCACGACTTGAACTCCTTCGACGACCGCGTGCCGCACACCGGGTTCGTCCGCCCAGCCGGTGCCGTGGCCACGCAGCACGATCCGCGTCGTGGGCTCGGAGTCTTCTTCCGTCAAACGGCCGGCGTCCATCAGGTGCACGACGTCCGCGTGGTCGTGCACCACCGGCGGCCGGTGGTCGGTGAACACGACGCTCGCGCCGCGCGCCCGCGTCTCGTCGACGACTTCGCCGAGGATCGCGTGCGTGGCGACGTCGAGCCCGGACCACGGCTCGTCGAGGATCAGCAGGTCCGGCCGCACCAGCACGGCCTGCGCGAGCCCGACCTTCTGCGCGTTGCCCTTGGACAGCGTCCGCAGCGGTGCCGTCGGACCGCCGACCAGGGCGAGCCGTTCGAGCAGCGGGTCGATCATCGAGAGGTCGGTGAGGCCGCGGATGCGGCCCATGTGCCGCAGGTAGGCCCGCGCGCCCATCCGCTGGCCGGCCGGGAACCGGTCCGGCAGGTAGCCGATCCGCGGTCTGCCGGTGACCGTGCCGGTGGTGGCGTGCGAGACGCCGGCCATGATCCGCAGCAGCGTCGACTTGCCGGAGCCGTTGGTGCCGAGGATGCCCACGACCCGCCCGGGTTCGACGCTCAGGTCGACGTCACGCAGGACGAAGTCGCCGCGCCCGTACCGCTTTCCGACGCCCTCGAGCCGGATCACGCAACGGCGGCCTTCTGCAGTGCCTTCGTCGCGCGCTCCAGCTCGGCGACGCGCTGGGCGTCGACGGGGTGGCCGGCCGACGCCATCCAGGTGGCCAGCATCCGGTGGCCGCCCTCGGTGAGCACGGACTCGGGGTGGAACTGGACGCCCTCCAGCGGCAGCTCGCGGTGCCGCATGCCCATCACGATGCCGGTGGCGGTGCGGCCGGTGACTTCGAAGACGTCGTCCGGGATCGTCTCCGGAAGCACCGTCAAGGAGTGGTAGCGGGTCGCCGTGAATTCTTCCGGCAAGCCCTTCAGGACGCCGACGCCGGAGTGGCGCACCTGGCTCGTCTTGCCGTGCAGCAGCTCGGGTGCGCGGTCGACGGTCGCGCCGTAGACGACGCCGAGCGCCTGGTGGCCGAGGCAGACGCCGAGCATCGGGGTCGACGTCTCGGCGCACTTGCGGATGACGTCCATGCTCTGACCAGCGCGTTCGGGAGTGCCGGGGCCGGGCGAGACGAGCACGGCGTCGAACTCGGAGACGCGGTCGAGGTCCACGACGTCGTTGCGCCAGACGGTGCAGTCCGCGCCGAGCTGGGCCAGGTACTGGACCAGGTTGTAGACGAAACTGTCGTAGTTGTCGACGACCAAGACGCGCATGCGGCGAGCTTACCGGCTCCCACTGGGTGGACCGTACCGCAAATCACATTTTAGGTTAGGTAAACCTAACTTACCGTGGTAAGGGTGAGCCGATCCCTTCGCGTAGCCGTCGTGGGCGCTGGTCCCGCCGGCATCTACGCCGCCGACATCCTGGACAAGTCCGACGCCGACGTCACGATCGACCTGTTCGAGCGGATGCCCGCGCCCTTCGGGCTGATCCGCTACGGCGTCGCGCCCGATCACCCGCGCATCAAGGGCATCGTGACCGCGCTGCACAAGGTGCTCGACAAGCCGAACATCCGGCTGCTGGGCAACATCGACTACGGCACCGACATCAAGCTCGACGAGCTGCGCGAGTTCTACGACGCGGTGATCTTCTCGACCGGCGCGTCCGCCGACCGCGCGCTCGACATCCCGGGCGCCGACCTCGACGGCAGCTACGGCGCCGCCGACTTCGTCTCCTGGTACGACGGCCACCCGGACGTCCCGCGCAGCTGGCCGCTCACCGCGACTTCGGTCGCGGTGCTGGGCGTCGGCAACGTGGCCTTGGACGTCGCGCGCATCCTCGCGAAGACGGCCGACGAACTGCTGCCCACGGACATCCCGGACAACGTCTACCAGGGCCTCAAGGCGAGCCCGGTGACCGACGTCCACGTGTTCGGCCGCCGCGGCCCGGCGCAGGCGAAGTTCACGCCGCTGGAGCTGCGCGAGCTGGACCACGCGCCGAACGTCGAGGTCATCGTCGCCCCCGAGGACATCGAGTTCGACGAGGGCAGCATCGCCGCGCTGCGGGCGTCGAAGCAGATCGACATGGTCGTGAAAACGTTGCAGGAGTGGGCGATCCGCGACGAAGGCACCCGCCCGAAGCGGCTGCACCTGCACTTCTTCCACTCGCCGTCGGAGGTCCTGGGCGCCGACGGCCGCGTGACGGGCCTGCGCACGGAACGCACCGAGCTGACCGGCGACGGCAACGTCCGCGGCACGGGCGAGTTCCACGACTGGGACGTCCAGGCGGTGTACCGCGCGGTGGGCTACCTGTCGTCGCACCTGCCGGAACTCCCGTTCGACCACGTCAAGGGCGTCGTCCCGAACCAGGCGGGCCGCGTGCTGGACCTGGACGAGGACCAGTTGCCGGGGGTGTACGTGACGGGCTGGATCAAGCGCGGCCCGATCGGCCTGATCGGCCACACGAAGGGCGACGCGGCGGAGACGATCGCGAGCCTGCTGGCCGACGCCGACACACTGACCGCCCCGAAGTACACCGCGCCGGACGCGATCCTGGACTTCCTGGCCGCGCGCGGAATCCCGTTCACCACCTGGGAAGGCTGGGGCAAACTCGACTCGCACGAGAAGTCGCTGGGCCTCGCGGCCGGTCGAGAGCGGATCAAGGTGGTGGAGCGCGAGGAGATGACCCGGGTCTCGCGCACCTGAGTTTCCCCGACGCCGTGGCGGCCATTCCCGGATAGGCCGGACCGGCCGCCACGGACCAGTTTCGACCCCCGCCCGCCCACGAGCAGCCCCCGCCACTCCACGAGCAGCCCCCGCCACTCCACGAGCAGCCCCCGCCACTCCCTGGGGGGCGTCCCCTGTCCAGCGTATCGAGACTGGGTCGCTCAGAAGAGTGACGCGGTGGATCTGTGGACAACTCGCCTGCTGTGGATGGTTTGGTTGCGCTTCAGCTCGCGCCGAGGTAGGCGAGCACCGCGAGGACCCGGCGGTTCGTGTCGTCCGAGGCGGTGATGGCCAGCTTGGCGAAGATGTTCGCCGTGTGCTTGCCGACCGCTCCTTCGCTGAAGTGCAGCCGGGAAGCGATCGCCGCGTTCGAGCAGCCTTCCGCCATCAGCCCCAGCACTTCACGCTCGCGCGGGGTCAGCGCGGCCAGCGGGTCGGATGCGTTGCCCGCCAGCAGTTTGGCGATCACCTCGGGGTCCATCACCGTGCCGCCGGCGGCGACCCGGCGGACCGCGTCGACGAACTGGTCCGCGTTGAACACGCGGTCCTTCAACAGGTAGCCGATCGCACCGGTGCCGTCGGCCAGCAGCTCGCGGGCGTACAGCTGCTCGACGTGCTGGGAGAGCACCAGGATCGGCAACGCCGGAATGTCGCGGCGGACCGCGAGGGCCACTTGGATGCCTTCGTCCGTGTTCGTCGGCGGCATGCGTACGTCCACAATGGACACTTCCGGCCGGTGAGAACGCAAGGCCGACTCGAGTTCCGGACCGGTGCCGACCGCGGCGACGATGTCGAAGCCGTGGGCGGTCAGCAGGTGCGTCAGGCCGTCTCGGAGGAGGTACTGGTCTTCGGCGATGACGGCTCGGGGTCTATCTGGCACGGGATCTCCACGGACGCCCTCGTCGGCCCGCCGATCGGGCTGGTCAGCGTCAACCTACCGTCGAAGCCGCCGAGCCGGCGCTCGATCCCGCGCAGTCCCGAGCCGCGCGCCGGGTCCGCGCCGCCCGGGCCGTCGTCGGTCACCACCAGGGCCAGCAGGTCGTCCGCGAACGAGACGTCGATCGTCGCGCGTCGCGAGCCGTGCTTCGCCGCGTTGCCCAGCAGCTCCGACACCGCGAAGTACGCGCACGCCTCCACCGGTTCCTCGACGCGCCCGGGCAGCGAGCCGGTGACCTCGGCCTTCAGCGGGCTGTCCAGCGCGATCGCGCGCACCGCGTCCAGCAGCCCGCGTTCGGACAGCACCGGCGGGTGAATGCCGCGGATCAGCACCCGCAGTTCGGTGAGCGCCTCCGCCGACGACGACCGCAGCTCGGCCGCCAGCCGTTTCGCCGCCGCCGGGTCGTGGTCCACCAGCGCTTCGACCGCGCCGAGCTTCATCCCCATCGCGACCAGCCGCGACTGGATCCCGTCGTGCAGGTCGCGCTCGATCCGCCGCAGCTCGGCGGCCTGGGCGACGGTGACGTCCGTGCGCGTCTGCTTCAGCCGTTCGACGCGCTGGGCGAGCCGGGACGCCTCGGTCGGGCCCAGCAGCAGCCGGGCGAGCTTGCCCGCGTGCCGCGCCAGGAACGCCGTCGGGACCAGCCCGAGGAGGAACGCGCCGAGCGCGAGCGGGGTCAGCGCGAGCGCGTGCCCGGTGTCCGGCGGAACGCCGAAGAACCACGGCCAGGTGACGTTCCACACCGCCATGATCGGCCGCCAGATCCACAGGCCGATCAGGCCGAGGAAACCCCCGAACACCAGCACGGCCGTCGGCAGCGCCAGCAGCCCCGAACCCAGCGGCAGCACGACGGCCGCGAGCACGTCGCGCCAGGTCGCCCGGTCGCGCAGCACCCACCGCGTCCGCGAGAGCTGCATCGGCCACCACGGTTCTTCGTAGAGCTGGTTGCCCACCTGGAAGAGCCCGTCGGGCCGCGGCGTCGGCAAGGGTGGCGGCGGGAGGTACGGCGACAGGATCCGCACGCCCGTCCAGTTGCCGACCTCGCGGCGCAGGGTGTTCGCGATGTCGCGGCTCCACCGCACCGTCCGCGCCGCCATCGGCGGGGCCACCAGGAACAGGGCCACCGGCCACACGGCGAATGCCGTGAGCACCACCGAAAGCGCGAAGATCCCCAGCTGGTGCCCGAGCGAATCCAGCCGCTGGTGCACCCACCGCAGCGCGCCGATCTTCGCCACCGCGCCGGGACGACGGCCGATCCACCAGCGCGTCCAGTGGCCGTAACCGCGCAGTGCCATCGGCCCGCCGAGCAGCACGAAGACCGGCAGCAGCAGCGTGAGCAGCGGGTTCACCAGCTGCCAGCCGAACTCGCGCTGCGCCGCCGGATCCTCCATCACCCAGGTGAGCCGGCGGCTCCAGCGGATCCAGAACGCCCGCTTGTAGAGCGTGTTGCCGTCGCGGTACCAGCCGTCGCGCTCCCGTTCCGGCTCCGGCGGTTCGGGCTGGTAGGGCGATTCGACCTCGACACCGCACCAGCGCGCGGCCAGCGCGCGGGCCGTCGTCGACCGGTGCCGGGTCCATTCGATCGCGGGGCCGAGGAAGAAGACCAACCCGAGGCACAGCAGCGCGAACGTGAGCAGCTTGACCAGCACGTCGAACCAGCTCAGCAGCGCGAACGCGGCGAGCGCGAACGCCCGGCCGACCGCACGCACGTAGGTCATCGGCGCCTCCTTCCCCCGTGATCCTCGCCGATCCGCCCGCTCGCGCGCACTGACCGAGGCCCTACGACCGGGGTGGGCCCAGCCCCACCCCGGCGTCAACAAAACCCTACTTGAGCTGGGGATTCAGCAGGATTCTGCGCGCCGCGCCGAGTTCGTAGCGTTCGAGTCATGCCCCTCATCGAAGTCACCGACCTCCGCAAGGTCTACGGCAACCGGGTCGCGGTCGACGGCGTTTCGTTCTCCGTCGACCGCGGCGAAATCTTCGGCATCCTCGGCACGAACGGCGCTGGGAAGACAACCACGGTCGAATGCCTCCAGGGCCTGCGCCAGGCCGACGCCGGCACGCTGTCGGTGCTCGGCTTGAACCCCGCGACCGACCGGGCGGCGCTGACCCGCCGCGTCGGCGTCCAGCTGCAGGAAAGCCGGCTGCCCGCGAAGGTGCGGGTGCGCGAGGCGCTGGAGCTGTTCGCCGCCTTCTACCCGGAGCCGGCCGACGTCGACGTCCTGCTCGACCAGCTCGACCTGCGCGACCACGCCCGCAGCTACTTCGGCAAGCTCTCCGGCGGCCAGAAGCAGCGCGTCTCGATCGCGCTCGCCCTGGTCGGGAACCCGGAGCTGGCGATCCTCGACGAGCTGACGACCGGCCTCGACCCGCACGCCCGCCGCGACACCTGGCAGCTCGTCGAGGCCATTCGCGACGCCGGGGTCACGGTCCTGGTCGTCACGCACTTCATGGACGAGGCCGAGCGGCTCTGCGACCGCGTCGCGATCTTCGACGCCGGCCACGTCGTCGCCACCGGCACCCCCGCCGAACTCCGCGCCGCGGCCGGAGAATCCACTTTGGACGACGCGTTCGTCTCGCTCACGAGGAGTGCCCGGTGAACACCTTCGCCAAGATCACCGCCACCGAAACGAAACTCTTCCTGCGCACGCCGATGTGGGCGGTGTTCGGCCTCCTGCTGCCGCCCGCCCTGCTGCTCGGCATCGGCGCCATCCCCGGCATGTCGGAACCGAGCGAGGTCACCGCCGGCTACCGGTTCATCGACCTGTGGGTGCCGTCGCTGATCGTCGTCAGCCTCGCGATGCTGGCGCTGCAGGCGATCCCCGGCGCCGTCGCGAGCTACCGCGAACAGGGCGTGCTGAGACGGCTGGCCACCACGCCCGTCCACCCGGTGAACCTGCTGGGCGCGCAGCTGCTGATCCACGCCGTCGTCGCGCTGGCGGGCGTCGCGGTCGTGCTCGGGCTGGGCCACGCCGTCTACGACATCCCGCTGCCCCGCCACCCGCTGATGTTCCTGGTGACGCTGCTGCTCGGCACCGTCTCGGTGTTCGCGCTCGGCCTGATCGCGGCCGCGGTCGCCCGCACCGCGAAGAGCGCCGGCGGGCTCGCGATGATCGCGTTCTTCCCGATCATGTTCTTCGGCGGCGTCTACCTGCCGCGGCCGCTGTTGCCGGACGTCATCCGCCGGATCGGCGACTACGTCCCGCCGGGCTCGCAGCCGCTGCAGGACGCCTGGGTCGGCAACGGCGTCCAGCCGCTGCAGCTCCTCGTGCTCGCCGCCTTCGCGGTGCTCGGAACGGCGTTGGCGGCCAAGCTCTTCCGCTGGGAGTGACCGGCCTTCCGCCATATTGGTGATGATCATCGTTTTCTCTTGTGGCCGGGCCACCCGGCCGGTAGCCAAGAGGGTGGCCCTGCTCAAACTGGAGGTTCGATGTCCCTGGACGTGTCACCCGCGCTGCTGGAGAAGGCCGAGCGCGGGGAGGTCTCCGACGCCGAGTTCGTCACCTGCGTCAAGGAATCCCTGCCCTACGCCTGGGAGGTCATCACCGGCGTCATCGCCGACGCCGAGGGAGCGGCGGACGGCTTCGCCGACAACGAGACGCCGCCGCCGAGCGAGGTCGCCCGCGGGCAGCTGCTGCGGGCGCTGGCCTCGGACGCGATCCGCGGCGGGCTGGAGCGGCACTTCGGCGTCAAGCTGGCCTTCCAGAACTGCCACCGGGTCGCCGTGTTCAAGAACTCCGAGCTCGACAGCGACCGCTACCGCGCGTTCGTCTCCCCGCGCGGGCAGCTGCTCAACCAGAGCCCGGAGCTGCGGGACTGCTAGCCCGCAGCGCGGGCAGCACCTCGGCGCCGATCCGCGCGATTCCCTCCGGCGTACCGGACGCCTCCACGAGCATCAGCACGTGGGAGACGCCCGTGCGCCGGAGGCTCGTTCCCGGCGTCCGCACGCAGTGCGCCGACCAGGAAGATCCCGAATTCAGTTGACCGCGACCTCGTTGAACCACAGCCGCGGCTCGAGCCACGGGAACACGATGAACATCAGCAGGGCGACCACGCCGAGCGCGAGGACGACGGACACCGTCAGCTTCGCCGCGAACGGGCCCGGCAGCTTCCGCCAGAGCCAGCCGTACATCAGGCCTCCCCGATCTTCGAGAGCAGGTCGCCGTAGTCCTTGACCTGGTTCTTCGGCACCTGCTGGGTGAGCACCGAGGTGATGATGAGCCGCTGCTGGGCGGAGAACTGCGGGTGACACGTGGTGAGCGTGAGCAGCGCGGCCTGCTGGGCCTTCGGCAGTGTCTCGGCGTCCTTGTACGGGACCGGGTTCACCGCGGTGCCCTGGCTGGGTAGCACGACCTTGCGGCCGAACGTCTCGCTGTACGCGCCGCCTTCTTCGGCGTTCGTGTCGCGCAGCGTCGAGACGCCCTTGCACCGCGGGTCGGCGCCCTTGCCGCCGGCCCAGTCCTTCATCTCGTCGTCGTACGGGAGGACCTTGTAGATGTAGAAGTCGGTCGAAGTCTCGATCACGATCTGGTCACAAGATGAGAGGTTGTCCAGATCGTTGAACGGGGCGCCCTTGCCGACGCGGTGGCCGGCGACGGCGAAGTTGCCGGGCTCGCCGGGCAGCGCCGTGCCCTTGTAGTGGCCGGGACCGACTTCGAGCGAGGCGTCGTCGGTGCCCTCCTGGATGGTGAAGTTGTAGTCGACGCCGAACGTCGGGATGTGGATCCGGGCGAACGCCTTGCCGTCGACCAGCTCGGGGTGCAGCGTCCGGTCGTGCTCCCACTCGCCGTTGAGCTGGTCGCTCGCCTCGGACTGCTTGCCGGCCGAGAACAGGTCGGTCACGTACAGCTCGTAGACCATGAACAGCAGCACGACCAGGCCGAGCGTGATGAGGATTTCGCCGGCCGTGCGGATGGCGACGCCACCCTTGCCCAGCGGGGCCGGGGCGGGTTTCTCCTTGGTCGCGGTGCCGCCCTTCCCGACCGGGGCGAAGACGACGGTCTCCTCTGCCGAGCCGGGTGGCGGGGCGGGGCTGGTGTAGCGGCGGGGCGGCGGCCCCTGGGGACGGCGCGGCGGCGGGCCCTGCGGCACCTGGCCGCGCGGCGGCGTCGGGGGCCGGCGGCGCTGGGGCACCGGCCGCTGTCCGGGGTGTCTGCGCCGGTCGTCATCCGGTCCTTCGCGCGTAGCCACGCAAGCTCCTCTCAAGCCGCGTCGAACCCTGGGTGACGCCGTTGTCACGGTCCGGGAAATCCGACCACTCCTGGCCGCTGCTTTCCTGCGGTCATTTACGTTAACGTGTGCACGTGGCGCCGGTTGCGCACCCTCAGCGGGACAGCGCCACCTGACGAGCCCGAAGAGCACCGCGAGGAATCACACGATGCCCAAGTCCAAGGTCCGCAAGAAGACCGCTTACACCCCGCCTGCCGACCGGCGTACGCCGGTGAAGGTGCGGGCCGCAGGCCCCACCGGCCTCGCCTGGAAGATCCCGATGTTCGGGTTCATGGTCCTGGGCTTGGTGTGGCTGCTGGTGAACTATATCGCCGGGGACAAGATCTCCTGGATGGCCGACCTGGGCAACTGGAACTTCGCCGGCGGGTTCGCGCTGATGATCGCGGGTCTGCTCATGACGATGCGCTGGCGCTGATTATTACTCCGAATGGCGGCTTGACGTCGAATTACACCGGTGTGACTCATCCCCAGTGTGGATAACCTCTGTGGATAACTACCCCACCTCCTGGGCGCCGCGCCGGGCCCTTGTGGTAGCGGCTTGGGCCGTCACGGCGTTGCTCGTGCTCGGCGTGGTCGTCGACGCCTTGACCGGGGACCGCGGCGGGCTGGTGCTGTTCGCGCTGGCGGCGATCGCGGTCGGCGCCTTCGCGACGCACGCCACGATCGTCCGGCCGAGGCTGGCCGCCGACGCCGAAGGCCTGCTGGCCAGGACACTCGGCGGCACGCAGCGGCTGCCCTGGGCCCAGACCCGCACCCGGCTGCGCACCACGCGCCGGATGGGCCGCGACGGCGTCACCCTCGAGATCGAGCACGACGACCGGTTGTACGTCTTCGGGTGGCTGGAGCTCGGCGAGGACCCGCGGGATGTCCTGGACGTCCTCAGCAGCCTGCGGGCGCGCGGCTAGCCGCAGTTGTAGTACAGGCCGTCGCGGTACTGGACGAACTGGCAGGTCTCGGCCGCGAACTGGGTGTCCCGGTAGAACAGCAGGCCGAGGATCGCGAGGGCGATGATGGCGATGCCCCCGGCCTGCCAGCGCGCCTGGTCGACCTGCGGGGCGTAGAGCAGCGCGACGGCGACCAGGGCCCCGGTCAGCAGTCCGCCGACGTGCGCGTAGATCGAGATGCCCGGGATGCCGAACGTGATGAACGCGTTCAGGGCGAGGGTGATGAGCAGGCTCGTCGGGTTCAGCCGCAGCTTCAGCACGATGATCGCGTAGGCGCCCATCAGCCCGAACAGCGCACCGGACGCGCCGGCCGTCCCCGGGTACTCGGCCGGGTTGCCGAAGAGCAGGACCGCGGCGGACGCGCCGAGCATCGAGACGAAGTAGAGCGCGAGGTAGCGGCCCCGGCCGCAGACCTGCTCCAGGGCCCGCCCCATCATCCACAGCGAGAACATGTTGACCGCGATGTGGATCGGCCCGTAGTGCAGGAAGCCGCTGGTCAGGACGCGCCACCACTCGCCGTGGCCGAGGGTCGCGTCGCCGTAGAGGCTGCCGTACTGGAAGAGCGATCCCAGGTGGTTGTCCGTGAGGCTCCGCGCCTGGAGCGCCGTGACCAGGAAGACCAGGACGTTCACCGCGAGGATGACCTGCGTGACGAGCACCGACTGGGACAGCCGCGCGCCGAAGACGGTGCGCTGGCCGAACCCGGCCTCCTGGTAGCTGCGTTGCTGGCGGCGCTGCTGCTGGCTGCCGGCGTGCACGCAGTCGGTGCACTGGAAGCCGACCGGGGCCTCCTGGAGACAGTCCGGGCACGCCGGACGCCCGCACCGGGAACAGCTCAGCCCGGTCGGGCGGTTCGGGTGCCACCAGCACCCGGGCAGTGCGGCCTGGGGGTGCGCGGCGGGGTTCGGCGGTTGGCTCACGATGAGAACCAACCTACCGAAACCTCCGCGGCTCAGCCCTCGTGGTCGATCGTGACCTTCTCGATGACGACGTCGGACAGCGGACGGTCCGCCGGCCCGGTCGAGGTGCGCCCGATCGCGTCGACGACGTTGCGCGACTCCTGGTCGGCCACCTCGCCGAAGATCGTGTGCTTGAAGTTCAGGTGGGTGGTCGGCGCCACGGTGATGAAGAACTGCGAGCCGTTCGTGCTCGGCCCGGCGTTCGCCATGGCCAGCAGGTACGGCTTGCTGAACTGCAGCTCCGGGTGGAACTCGTCGCCGAACTTGTAGCCCGGGCCGCCGCGACCGGTACCGGTCGGGTCGCCGCCCTGCAGCATGAAGCCGTCGATGACGCGGTGGAAGATCGAACCGTCGTAGAACGGGCCGGAGTTCGTCCCCGCCGCGTTCGGCTGGGTGTACTCCTTGGTGCCCTCCGCGAGACCGACGAAGTTCGCGACCGTCTTCGGCGCGTGGTCGGGGAGCAGGATCAGGTTGATGTCACCCTGGTTGGTGTGCAGCGTCGCTTTCACGCCTTTCATCGTGCCATCTGCGGCGGGCGGCGGGGAAAAGGGGCACGATAGGTTACGGGCAACAGAGCAGTGTCAAAACGATTGATGAGGTGAAGGCCATGTCCCGGGCGACAGCCCAGGCCGTCGATGCCGCCGACAAGCTTGTCTCCGAAGGAGCCAAGACCGGCCGCCGCGTGCAGAAACAGCTCGCGAAGAAGACGGAACTGACCCGCAAGGAGCTCAAGAAGAGCTCGAAGGCCGCCCGCAAGGAGGCCCTCGCCCGGCTCTCCGAGCTGCGCAAGCCTGGTCGCAAGGCGAAGAAGGCCGCCATCAAGGCCGCGAAGGCGGCCGGCGACTCGAAGCGTCGCGGCAAGAAGGACTTCAAGTCCGCGAAGAAGGACTTCGCCGCTGCTGTCGTCGAGGCGAAGGCTGCCGCCAAGGGCACCCGCAGCCGTCGTCGCTGGCCGTGGCTGCTCGGGCTGGTCGTGGTCGGCGCCGGCGCCGCCTACGTGCTGCGCTCGAAGCAGGAGCCGCCGGTCGCCCCGGCGCCGCCGAAGGCCACCCCGCCTGCTCCGCCGAAGCCGGCCGAAGCAGTGAAGCCCGCCGCGGCCCCGGCTCCCAAGCCGAGCCCGCAGGCGAACGGCAAGGCGCCGACCTCGACGCCCGCCGAGAAGAAGAACTGACGGCGACACGAAGAGGCCCCCGGTGGTGCACCGGGGGCCTCTTCAGTCGTGCTCAGGGGCTGCTCAGACGGCAGCGGCGTGCTTGTCGACCAGCTGGCCGAGGCGGGGCAGCGCCTCCTCGACGTTCTTCTTGCCGTTCGGGCGCAGCTTGCCGTAGACCTTCTTGATGCTGTCGCGGCTGCTCTTCTCCGCGCGCGAGTCGGTGACGCTCAGCAGCGCGTCCGACGCCTCGTCCGAGCGGCCGACCAGGTAGGCACCGAAGTCGTTGCCACCCTTGGCGCGGTAGTCGCCGTAGAACGGCTCGAGCGCGCCGACGAAGTCGGGCAGCAGCGTGTCGACGGCCGAGGGGATGATGCCCGGCTTGATCTTCTTGACCGCGGCGAAGCCGGTCTTGACGACGGCACCCGAAACGCCGCCCTTGTCCGAGACCTCGGCGTCCACGAGGCCTTCGAAGTCGCTCACGACAGCCGGGCGACGGCTGGAGTCGAGCAGGATGTCCTTGAGGGTGTCAGCCACGAATCTTGTCCTTTGTCGTTGCAGAGTTGGTGCCCCGCCCCGGGGTGGGGGTTCCCCGGCGGCTGCGGTGCGCGAGTCCACGAAGCCTGCGCGTGACGCACAGGGTAATACAAGATCAACTTCACTCACCCGTGTGGCTACGACTACCTAGAGCTTCAGGGCGGTGATGGCCTTCCTGACCACAGAGCGTGCCTTCACGCTCTGTTTCTGGTTGGTCGTCGCGACGACCGCCGCGGTCCCCTTCGAGACCGCGTAGACAGCGCCGTCGTCGGTGGATTGGTAGCCGCCTTTCCAGCCGGTCGGGTCGCTGGCCGGGTTGGACGTCTCGACCGGCGCCGCCCGGTTGACCAGCGCCGTTGCGACGGTGGCCGCCCCGACGTAGACCCGGACGGTCAACTGGATCTTGCCGTCCGGGCGGTAGAAGAAGCACGCCGGATGGGGCTCGTCGGTGGACACGCGTACCTTCGAAACGTGCTGACCGTTCGCATCGGCCACGAACTGGCTGTCGAGGTACGGGCAGTCTTCGGTCGCTCCCGGTTGCGGATCCGGTGGTAGTTCGGTGCCCGCCGCCGCGCCGGCGGACTTGGACGGCGGACTGGGAGTCGCGGTCCCGGACACGATGGTGGCGCTGCAGCCGGCGAGGAGAGCCACGGCGGGCGCGAGAAGTACGAGTCGTCGCATAGCGCGCTCAGTCAATCATGTCCAGTCACACGACCGAGCGCGGTCGAAAGTTCAAGTACCGCTCAGTATCGGACCAATCACACATTGTGTTCCCTGGAGGATTAGGGTCTCCTAACCTGGCTGTCACGTTTCTTTCCAACAGCCAGCCTGGGAGACAACGATGATGACGCTGTTCGACAAGGGTCGAGACCACGTGATGGCGCTCTTCCGCATTGTGTTCGGTTTCCTGTTCCTGTGCCACGGCGCTTCGCGGCTTTTCGGCCTCTTCGGGGCCAGAGCGGCAGATTTCGGGGCGTGGCCGTCGTGGTGGGCGTCGGTGATCCAGGTTGTCGGCGGCGTGCTGGTGACGATCGGCGTCGCCACCCGGCCCGCCGCGGTGCTCTGCTCCGGCTCGATGGCGTTCGCGTACTTCACCGTGCACCAGGGCGGCGGGCTCCTGCCGATCGAGAACGGCGGCGAGGCGGCCGCGTTGTTCTGCTGGGGCTTCCTGCTCATCGCGTTCGCCGACCGCGGCCGGTGGTCGATCGCAGGGGCGTTCCGCCGGACCCCCGCCCGGGTGGAAACCGCAGCGTGACGCGACCGGCCTGACGACGTCGGCGCCGCCCGGCATGGGACCATGACCGGGCGGTGCCCGTCTGTTCGTCCGTGTTCGTGTTCGGTGAGGGAGGTCCCCCGGCGTGCTCACCTCCGAGCAGTACCTCGGTGCGGTGGCCGAGCGCATCCAGCGCTCCGGTGGCCGGCTGAACTCCGTGCAGTTCGGGCCCGCGGTCGCCGTGGTCGGCCTGTTCACCGAGTCGGTGATGCTCTCGACGATGAACTACTGCGTGGTCGCCTGCGCCGTCCCGGAGGTCACCGCCGCCGCGCTGTACGACTTCACCGGCCGCGCGACGCAGCACGCCCGCGCGAACGTCATGGGCACCGTCGGCTGGACGGCGGCTTCGGTCGTCATCGCCGGGCTCATCGGCCAGCGCGTCCACCCGGACGCCGCGCAGGCAGCGTCGGCGAAGTCGGGCAACCAGTTCGGCGGCGAGACGCGGATGGTCGCCGTCGACGTCTCGGCCGGGCAGATGTACGCGTTCGTCGGCGGGAAGTTCTGGGGCGCCGCGGTGCAGGGCTCGGTCAACGCGAAGCTGACGTACTGCTTCCCGCAGCCCGCCGAGGTCTACCAGCAGGTGCAGTGGCAGCAAGCGCAGCAGCAGCAACAGCTTCCGCCGGCGCCGGCGGGTCAGCAGCCGGGCCAGCAGCCGCCGCCGGGCTGGCAGCAGCAACAGCCGTACTACCCGCCGCAGCACCAGCCCCCGTACGGTTACTGACATGGTCGCGTTGCGCGGATGGCCGTCGTTCCCCGAAGAACTCCCGGCGTTCACGCCGGAAACGGCGTCACCGGACCCCCGGGAGCTGTTCCTGGAGTGGCTGACCGAAGCCGGCGAGCACGTGCTGGCACCGCACGCCGTCACACTGTCCACAGTGGACGCCGAGGGCGCGCCGGACGCGCGGGTGGTGATCCTCAAGGACGTCGGCCCCGGCGGCTGGGCGGTCGCGACCAGCTCGGAAAGCCCGAAAGGCCTGCAGCTGCGCAAGGATCCGCGCGCGGCGTTGACGTTCTTCTGGCCTGGCCGCGGCCGCCAGGTGCGGCTGCGCGGGCCGGTCTCCGCCGCCACGCCCGAGGTGTCGGCCGAGGACTTCCTGGCCCGGCCGCCGGCGTCGCGCGTCGAGGCGTTCATCGGGCACCAGTCGCAGGTGCTGCGCGACCCGGCCGAACTCGACACCGCGGCCGCGGAAGCCGCGCGGTGGGTTGCGGACAACCCCGGCGTCGCCCCGGAAACCTGGACGCGGTACCTCGTCGACCCGGACGAGGTCGAGTTCTGGCAGGCGAGCCACGACCGCCGGCACGTGCGGCTGCGGTACCGGAAGGCCGACGGCGCATGGGTCCGCGAACGGCTGTGGCCCTGACACCGGGGCCTTGACGCGCCGGTGCGGGCAGGCGGGGAATCCGACAAACGGCGGCACCGGCCAGGACCGTGTGTGGCGAGCTGCCGGACAGCCGGCTGTGCGTCACGCGGTCCGACGGCGGCCGGCGGGACAACTCTTCCGAACCCCGCGGGCGAAGGTTTCCGGCGTACGCCGGTGAGTCGGTCCATTCGGGGGTTTACGGCACCCGGGCCGGTGTGGCCATGATGGATCATGCGTTCGAAACTGCTGACCGCCGGGCTGGTCCTGGCGCTGACCGCCGCGCTCGGGGGTGTGGCCGCGGCCGGCCCGCGTCCCGGGGGACGACCGGCGCTGACGGACTCGCACCCGTGCCCGGGACAGCCGGGCTTCACGTGCTCGACCCTGACCGTCCCGCTCGACCACACCGGCCGCGTCCCGGGCACGCTGAAGCTGCCGATCGCGGCCGCGGACAACGTCGACGCGCCGAAGGGCGTGCTCCTGTTCCTCACCGGCGGCCCCGGCCAGGGCGGCGTCGGCACCATCACGCGGATCGCCACGCAGCGGCTGCCGGAGGTCGCGAAGGACTACCGGTTCGTCATGCTGGACCAGCGCGGCACCGGCCCGTCGGGGGCGCTCCTGTGCCCGGGCCTGCAGGCGCAGATGGGCAGTTCGGACATCGCGACGCCGACGCCGGACGCGGTCACCGAGTGCGCCCGCATCCTCGGCGACACGGCGCCGCTCTATTCGACCGACCAGACCGTCGAGGACTTCGACCAGCTGCGGCAGGCGCTGAACGTGCCGAAGATGGTCGTCGACGGCGTCTCGTACGGCTCGTTCACGGCGGCGCGGTACGCGATCGCGCACCCGGGCAACGTCAGCAAGGTCGTGCTGGACTCGGTGCTGCCGCACCACGCGACGGCGTCGGCCTCGCTGTACCTGACCGGCCTCCAGGCCGAGGCCCGCGTCCTGCGGCTGGCCTGCGCGACGCCCCCGGCGTGCGGCTACGACCCGGCGGAGGACCTCGCGTGGGTGGTCCGCCACCGGAGCACCGCGGACGGCGTGAAGATCTTCGACACGATCGTCTCGTACGAGTTCAGCGACCCGTCGTACCGCAACCCGGCGGCCGGCGACATCATCGGCGCCCTCCACGCGGCCCGCGGCGGCTCGAACGGACCGCTGGACGACCTGCTGGAAGCGTACAAGTCCGGCGGAGACAACCCGGCGTCGTTCAGCGCCGGCCTCCACGCGGCGACGCTGTGCGCGGACCAGCGCTTCCCCTGGGGCTCGGCGGCGACGCCGGTTTCCCTGCGCCAGCCGCTGCTTTCGCTGACCGCGCGCGCGTTGCCGCCGCAGGCGACGTGGCCGTACACGACGGCGGTGGCGACCCAGCAGGGGTTCATCCAGAGCTGCCTGCCGTGGCCGGCCGAGCGTCCGGGCTCGAACCCGTCGGTACGGCTGCCCAACGTCCCGGTCCTCCTGCTGAACGGCGACCACGACCTGTCGACCCCGCTGGAGTGGGCGAAGGAAGAGGCTCGCCAGGCACCGCGAGGGAAGCTGGTGGTGGTCCCCGGGGCGTCGCACTCGATCCAGAACCGCGAGCTCGGCCACGCGGGCCGCGACGCGGTGATCGGATTCCTCGGCTGAACGACCTCAGGGCCAGGTCAACGGATGACCTGGCCCTGAGGGGTCGTGGAGCTGAGGGGAATCGAACCCCTGACCCCCGCCTTGCAAAGGCGGTGCTCTACCAATTGAGCTACAGCCCCGGGTGCGGGCGGCGAACCGCCCGCACGAAGACTCAGTTGTGGGACGCGCCCGCCGGCTTGGCCGGGGTGGTTCCGTTGTTGGAGGGGACCGGAGCGGTCGCCTCGCGCCAGAGGTCGGCCTCGGCCTTCGCCGCCTTGTTGCGCTTGACCACGAACAAGACGCCGCCCGCGATGACCGCGAGTGCCAGCAGCTTCTTCACCGAAGCCCCCTTCTCAGCTTGCTTCCCGTACCCCGCGATGTTACTGCACCCGCCCGGCCGGAGGTCGGGCGGTGCCGGAGCGCGCTGTTCCACGTGGAACCACTGGGAACACTGGTAACCCACGTCACACCAGGCCGGAAATACCGCAGCCTATGACGTCGTTATATGGAGTGGTCGACCACGCACTCAGCCCTGCCGGTTCCTTCTCTTCCCGGCAGGGCTGACCTGTACGCGCTGATCACCGGCGCCGAACGATCCGCTTCCCTTCGCGCCCCCGGTCCTTGAGATCGACGACCAGGGCGATGGACAGAAGCACCACGATCATGGTCCCGGCGATGACCCAACCCATGAGAAGCCCCCTTCGTCCCAGTCAACGTAAGGGAAGACGACGGCGAAGGAACCGCCACTTGACCAAAATTTAGGAAGAAACCCCCGGAACGGAACAACGCCGGGTCAGGAACCAACCGCGCGCGCTCAGATCACCGTGGTGCCGCCGTCGGCGACCAGCTCCATGCCGTTGACGTAGCTCGAGTCGTCCGAGGCGAGGAACAACGCGACCGAGGCGATCTCTTCAGGGCGGCCCATCTCTCGCCGCGGGATCACCGATTCGAATTGCGCTTTCGCCTGCTCGTCCATGACCTCCGCCAGAATCGGCGTGGCGACCTGGCCGGGGGTCAGCACGTTCACCCGGATCTTCCGGTCCCTCAGTTCGGCCACCCACACCCGCGCGTAGGCGGGCAGCACGGCCTTGCTCGCCGCGTACACACTCCAATCGGGGTAGCCGCGGAGTGACGCGTTCGACCCGGTCATGACGATCGAGCCGCCGTCGTTGAACAGCGGAAGCGCTTTCTGGACCGTGAACAGCGTGCCGCGCGCGTTCAGCGAGAAGGCGGCATCGAACTGCTCCGGGGTGATTTCACCGAGCCTGCCCTGCTCGCCCGTTCCGGCACTCGCCCACACCACGTCGAGCGTGCCCTTTTCCCGTTTGACGGTCTCGAACAACCGGTCCAGGTCATCGAGGTCCGCCGAATCGCCTTGCACACCGGTCACGTTCCGGCCGATCTCCTTGACGGCTTCGTCCAGCGCGTCCTTCCGCCGGCCCGAAATGAAGACGTAGGCCCCTTCGTCGACGAACAGCTTCGCACCGGCCAGCGCCATCCCGCTCGTCGCGCCGGTGATCACCGCGACCTTGCCATCGAGTTTTCCCACGATCACTCCGTTCACCTGCCGTGCCGATGTTATGTACACCGATCTGAGTGCTTAACGTAGCGAGGCGTCGCGCAGGGCGCAAGCTATGCACACCGATCGGTACCCGAGTGCGCTACGCTGGGGTTGTGACAGAGTCGGAGAAGGGGCCGCGAGGACTGCGCCGCGGCCGGGGCGCACGAGAGCGCATCCTCAGCGCGTCACAGCAGCTGTTCCGCGATCAAGGCATCAACAGCACCGGCATGGACCAGCTCTGCACGGTGGCCGAGGTGTCCAAGCGCACGCTCTACCAGCACTTCGCCGGCAAGGACGAGCTGATCGCCGAATGCCTGCGCCGATTCGATCCCGACGTCCTGCCCGAAGTGTTCGACCGCACCGACCTCACACCTCGCGAACGACTCCTCGGCGCGTTCGACGTGCACTCGCCCTTGTGCCCTTTCATCGCGGCGGCCGTCGAAATCCCCGATCCGGGCCACCCGGCACGCGTACACGCCCGCGACTACAAAAAGGCCTTCGCCGCCCGGCTCACCGAAACCGCCCGCGAAGCCGGCGCCGCCGACCCCGAACAGCTCGGCGAACAATTGGCGCTTTTGCTGGACGGCGCCTCGGCCCGCAGCCGGGTCCTCAACGCCGAAGCGTTCACCACCGCCGCCGCCATCGCCGCTGTCCTCGTCGACAACGCCATCCCCGCAGCAGCACCGGCCGGTGCTTCGCGCGGGTGATGACGACCGGGCAGCGCAGCGATCGAGAAATTGCCGCGCAGCAAGGGATTGCGGCAGCGCACCAGGCAAGGTGGCTCTCACAGTACCTGGTTCACCAGGGTCTCCCAGCTGTCCAGGAAGCCTGTCAATCTGCTTCCACGACAGAAGGGACGAAGACCAATGACGGACAACCAGTTCACCGCTCACGCAGATCTTTTCGATCTGAGCGGGAAGTACGCACTTGTCACTGGCGGCACCAAGGGAATTGGAATGATGATCGCGCGCGGCCTTCTGCAGGCCGGCGCCCGCGTCGTTATCAGTTCACGTGACGCGGACACATGCGCGGACGCCCAGCGTCTGCTGTCCGAATTCGGCGATGTTCAAGCAATCCCCGCCGACCTGTCCAGGTACGACGAGTGCCGGCGTCTCGCCGATCTTGTCGAGGCCGACTCGGAACGCCTGGACGTTCTCGTCAACAACGCGGGAGCGATGTGGCGCGAGCCGCTGGAGACGTTCCCGGTCGAGGCCTGGGACTCGGTGATCGACCTCAACCTCAAGTCGCCGTTCTGGCTGGTGCAGGCGCTGCTCCCGGCACTTCGCAAGGCGGGCACCGCCGATGATCCCGCGCGGATCATCAACATCGGCAGTATCGCCGCCATCCACGTCGCCGCGTCGCCCAACTACTCGTACGCCAGCAGCAAAGCGGGACTCCACCAACTCACCAGGGTGCTTGCCAGAGAACTGGGTCCCCAGCACGTCACGGTGAACGCGGTGGCCCCAGGACCGTTCCCGTCGCAGATGATGGCGTCCACGCTCGACGCCATCGGCGACACGATCGCGGCGAAGGCCCCGCTGCGCCGGCTCGGCCGCGACGACGACATGGCCGGTATCGCCGTGTTCCTCGCCAGCCGGGCCGCGACTTACCTCACGGGCACCATCATCCCGGTCGACGGCGGCATCGCCACGACCGCGACGGGTACCTAGGCGTCGGCGCGAGGCGGGTACCAGCAGAACCTCCCTTCGCCTGCGGACAGGGCCTACCGTGACGGGGTGGCCACGATCGACCTGCGCACCGAGATCAAGGAGTTCCTGCGCTCCCGTCGCGCGCGGATCACGCCCGAGCGGGCCGGACTGCCCGCCTACGGCGGCAACCGCCGGGTCAAAGGCCTGCGTCGCGAAGAGGTAGCTCTTCTGGCCGGGGTTTCGGTCGACTACTACGTGCGTATGGAGCGCGGCAGCCTCGCCGGCGCCTCCGACGGGGTGCTCGACGCGCTGGCCTCCGCCTTGCAACTCGACGAGGCCGAGCGCGATCACCTGGTCCACCTCGCGCGGCAGTCCAAGGCCCCCAGCGGTCCACGCCGCCGGCGACCCGCTTTGACGGTGCGTCCGGCGCTTCAGCAGGTGCTCGACGCCATCACGGATGCGCCGGCGTGGATTTGCAACGGCCGCTATGACGTGCTGGCCGTGAATCACCTTGCCCGCGCGCTGTATTCCCCGCTGCTGGCCGACACGCGACGGCCGGCGAACACCGCGCGGTTCGTATATCTGGATCCCGAATCGGCGAGAACGTTCTTCGTCGACTACGACCGAATCGCCTGCGATGTGGCGGCGAAGCTCCGCATGGAAGCCGGTCGCGATCCGCACGACGAGGAGCTGATCGCCCTGGTCGGCGAGTTGTCAACCCGCAGCGAACTGTTTCGGCGGCGGTGGGCATCCCAGGACGTTCGGCTCCACCGCTCCGGACGCAAGCGTCTGCACCACCCGGTGGTAGGCCAGCTCGACTTGGACGTCGAGTCGATGGAACTGCCCGCCGAACCCGGCTTGCACCTGACCGTCTACACCGCGCCCGCCGGCACGGCGCCCGCGGACGGTCTGGCCCTGTTGGCGTCGTGGGCGGCCGGCCAGGAGAAGCTGGTGCGGTGAGCGGCAAGGATCACCGGGGTTGGTGACAGTCACCCGGTTTGTCACCCAGGTCACGCAAAAGCCCGGCTCGCACATCGCGAACCGGGCTTGCCTTGCGTGGGCCTACCAGGACTTGAACCTGGGACCTCTTCGTTATCAGCGAAGCGCTCTAACCACCTGAGCTATAGGCCCTTGAACGAGGAGAACTTTACAGGACCCCCGAGGGGGCCCTGCAACCGGGTTACTCCCGTTCCGACAGCGTGACTTCCAGGCCTCCGGCGAGGTCGGCCGACACGTTGTAGATGAACGCGCTGACCGTGGCCAGCGCCGAGACCAGGACGATGTTGATCGCGCCCAGGATCGCGGCGATGCCGAAGACGCGGCCCGCGCTGATCAGCGGTTCGGAGGACGCGTTCGCGCCTTCGCCGCCGACCAGCGAGGAGTACGTGCCGTTCAGCTTGTCCCAGACGCCCATGCCGTCGAGGACCGTGTAGAGGACGCCGACCGCGACGAGCCAGACGAAGAACATCGCGACGCCGAGCACCAGGGACAGTTTCAGCACCGACCACGGGTCGAACCGCTTGACCTGCAGGCTCGCCCGTCGCGGGCCGCGGCCCGGGCGCCGGAGGGCGCTCGGGCGGGCTCGCTGAGTCGACGCCGACGGGATGGCGGCCGCGGACGGCTCGCCTCCCGGCGGGGTGTCGCCGCCGCCGAAGAGGCGGGGGGCGGCGCTGCCGGTCACCACCGGGTGCTCGGCCGGCGAGACGGGCTGCGTCTCGCCGGCCGGGCGCACCTCATCCGTGGCCAGCCCGACCGTCGCCTCAGCGTCGCCGCCGTCCTTGCCGACCCGCTGCCAGGGTGGGCTCGCCGGAGTCCCGTTCGAACCCGCTGCCTCGGGATTCTCGGATGGTGTCACGAAGAGTCAGTCCTTACCCGTGCCGTGGTGACGCCGTCTCACTGCTCCGGCGGCGCCGTCGTTTCTTCGTCCGCGTCTGTCGTCTCGGCCACCGCTTCGGTCACGGCTTCCGCCGTTTCTTCCACGGTGACGTCCGCTTCCGCGGTTTCCGCGTTGTCGTCACCTGTGGCGACGTCCGAGGGCTCGTCCGCGTTGCGTGCGACCGCGAGAAGAGTGGTGCCTTCGCCGAGATTCATCAGCCGCACCCCCTTCGTCTGCCGCCCCGCCTTGCGCACGTCGACCGCCGGCGTGCGAATCACGCCGCCGCTCGAGGTGATCGCGTACAGCTCGTCCTCGGCGTCGACGATGAGCGCCCCCACCAGCCTGCCACGTTTGCGGTCGTGCTGAATGGTGAGCACACCCTTGCCACCGCGACCCTGCACCGGGTAGTCCTCGATCGGCGTGCGCTTCGAGTATCCGCCATCGGTCGCGACCAGCAGGAACTTGTCCGGCTTGACCACGCTGATGCCGAGCAGCTCGTCGCCGTCGTTGAACCGCATGCCGAGCACGCCGGACGTCGGGCGGCCCATCGGGCGCAGCGCTTCGTCCGTCGCGTGGAAGCGGATCGACTGGCCTTCGGCCGATACCAGGAGCAGGTCGTCCTCGGCCGCCGCCAGCACGGCGCCGACCAGCTCGTCACCTTCGCGCAGGTTGATCGCGATGAGGCCGCCGGAGCGGTTCGAGTCGAAGTCGGTGAGCTTGGTCTTCTTCACCAGGCCGCGCTTGGTCGCGAGCACCAGGTACGGCGCGACCTCGTAGTTCTTGATCTCGATGACCTGGGCGATCTGCTCGTCCGGCTGGAACGCCATGAGGTTCGCCACGTGCTGGCCGCGCGCGTTGCGGTTGGCCTCGGGCAGGTCGTACGTCTTGGTCCGGTAGACGCGGCCCTTGTTCGTGAAGAACAGGATCCAGTCGTGCGTCGAGCAGACGAAGAAGTGCTGGACGATGTCGTCCTGCTTCAGCGTCGCGCCCTGCACGCCCTTGCCGCCGCGCTTCTGCGAGCGGTACAGGTCGGTTTTCGTCCGCTTGGCGTACCCCGTGCGGGTGATGGTGACGACGACGTCCTCGACGGCGATGAGCTCTTCGTCGGTGACGTCGCCGCTGAAGCCGATGATCTTCGTGCGCCGGTCGTCACCGTACTTCTCGACGATCGCCATCAGCTCGTCGCGGATGATCCCGCGCTGCCGCTCGGGCTTCTCGAGGATGTCCTTGAGGTCGGCGATCTCGAGCTCGATCTCGGCCAGCTGGTCGATGATCCGCTGCCGCTCCAGGGCGGCCAGGCGCCGCAGCTGCATGTCGAGGATCGCGGTGGCCTGGATCTCGTCGACGTCCAGCAGCTCCATCAGGGCCGGCCGGGCCTCGTCCGCTGACGGCGACCGCCGGATCAGCGCGATGACCTCGTCGAGCATGTCGAGGGCCTTGACGTACCCACGCAGGATGTGGGCCCGCTCCTCGGCCTTCTTCAGGCGGAAACGGGTCCGCCGGACGATGACCTCGACCTGGTGCTTCACGTAGTGCCGGATGATCTGGTCGAGCCGCAGCGTGCGCGGCACGCCGTCGACCAGGGCCAGCATGTTGACACCGAAGTTCTGCTGCAGCTGGGTGTGCTTGAACAGGTTGTTCAGCACGACCTTCGCGACGGCGTCCCGCTTGATCGTGACGACGATCCGCATGCCGGAGCGGCTGTTGGACTCGTCGGCGATGTCGGCGATGCCGGTGAGCTTGCCGTCGCGGACCAGGTTCGCGATGTTCTCGACGAGGTTGTCCGGGTTGACCTGGTACGGCAGCTCGGACACGACCAGGATCGTGCGGCCCTTCGCGTCCTCTTCGACCTCGACGACCGCGCGCATCCGGATCGAGCCGCGGCCGGTGCGGTAGGCGTCCTCGATGCCGGACGTGCCGAGGATCATCGCCTTGGTCGGGAAGTCCGGGCCCTTGATCCGCACCAGCAGCGCGGCCAGCAGCTCGTCGTCGTCGGCCTCGGGGTTCTCGAGCGCCCAGACGACACCCTCGGAAACCTCGCGCAGGTTGTGCGGCGGGATGTTCGTCGCCATCCCGACCGCGATCCCGGAACCGCCGTTGACCAGCAGGTTCGGGAACCGCGACGGCAGGACGTCGGGCTCCTGCGTGCGGCCGTCGTAGTTGTCGGAGAAGTCGACGGTGTCTTCTTCGATGTCGGCCAGCATCTGCATGGCCAGCGGCGCGAGCCGGGACTCCGTGTACCGCATGGCGGCGGCGGGGTCGTTGCCCGACGAGCCGAAGTTGCCCTGGCCGTCGATCAGCGGGTACCGCAGCGACCACGGCTGGGCGAGCCGGACGAGCGCGTCGTAGATCGCTGAGTCACCGTGCGGGTGGTAGTTGCCCATGACGTCGCCGACGACGCGGGAGCACTTGTTGTACCCGCGGTCCGGCCGGAAGCCGGAGTCGAACATCGAGTACAGGATCCGGCGGGCGACCGGCTTGAGCCCGTCGCGCACGTCCGGCAGCGCGCGCGACACGATCACGCTCATCGCGTAGTCGATGTACGAGCGCTGCATCTCCTGCTGGATGTCGACCGGTTCGATCCGGTCGTGGTCCGGAGCCGGCGGCAGAGTTTCCGTCATGGGTCCTTCTCGAGTGCGGGTGGTCCTGGCGGGACGACGAACGGGGGACGGCTACACGTCCAAGAAGCGCACGTCCTTGGCGTTGCGCGTGATGAACGAGCGGCGGGCCTCGACGTCCTCGCCCATCAGGACCGAGAACAGGTCGTCGGCCTGGGCGGCGTCGTCCATCGTGACCCGGCCCAGCAGGCGGTTGGCCGGGTCCATCGTGGTCTCCCACAGCTCTTCGGCGTTCATCTCGCCGAGACCCTTGTAGCGCTGGATCGCGTCGTCCTTCGGCAGCCGCTTGCCGGCCTCGACACCCGCGCGGATGACGGCGTCGCGCTCGTTGTCGGAGTACACGTACTCCGGCTCCGCCCGCGGCCACTTGATCTTGTACAGCGGCGGCCGCGACAGGAAGACGTGGCCGTGCTCGATCAGCGGCTTCATGAACCGGAACAGCAGGGTGAGCAGCAGCGTGGTGATGTGCTGGCCGTCGACGTCGGCGTCGGCCATCAGCACGATCTTGTGGTACCGCAGCTTCTCGAGGTCGAACTCGTCGTGGATGCCGGTGCCCAGCGCGGTGATCAGCGACTGGACCTCGGTGTTCTTGAGGACGCGGTCGATGCGGGCCTTCTCGACGTTGATGATCTTGCCGCGGATCGGCAGGATCGCCTGGTACATCGAGTCCCGGCCCTCCTTGGCCGAGCCGCCGGCCGAGTCACCCTCGACGATGTAGAGCTCGCACTCCTCCGGCTTGGTGGAGCGGCAGTCCTTCAGCTTGCCGGGCAGGCCGCCGATGTCGAGCGCGCCCTTGCGGCGGACGAGGTCACGCGCCTTGCGCGCGGCCATCCGGGCCTGCGCCGAGGAGATCGACTTGTTGATGATCGTCTTCGCCTCGGCCGGGTTGCGCTCGAACCAGTCGGCCAGCCACTCGTTCGACTGCTGCTGCACGAACGTCTTGGCCTCGCTGTTGCCCAGCTTGGTCTTCGTCTGGCCCTCGAACTGCGGCTCGCTCAGCTTGATCGAGACGATCGCGGCGAGGCCCTCGCGCACGTCGTCACCGGTCAGGTTGGTGTCCTTCTCCTTGAGCAGCTTCTTGTCGCGCGCGTACGTGTTGACGACGCGGGTGAGCGCGGCGCGGAAGCCCTCTTCGTGGGTGCCGCCCTCGTGGGTGTTGATCGTGTTGGCGAACGTGTAGACCGACGGCGTGAACCCGGTGTTCCACTGCATCGCGACCTCGACCTCGAGGCCGGGGCCCTTGGCGTCGAAGGAGATCACGCTGGCGTGGATCGGGTCCTTGCTGCCGTTGATGTGCTTGACGAAGTCCTCGAGCCCGCCCGGGTAGCAGTAGACCTTCTCCTTGACCCGGGCGACCTTGCCTTCGGCGTCCGCCTCGGCCTCCTCGTCGGCGACGCGCTCGTCGCGCAGCGACAGCGTCAGTCCCTTGTTGAGGAACGCCATCTCCTGGAGGCGGCGCGAGATCGTCTCGAAGTTGTAGGTCGTGGTCTCGAAGATGTCGCCGTCGGCCCAGAACGTCATCGTCGTGCCGGTGTCGGTCGCCGGGCCGAGGTCCTCGAGCGGGCCGGGGATCTGGTCCGTGTAGAGCTGGCGCCAGCTGCGGCCGCCGTACTTGACCTCGGCGAGCAGCCGCGTCGACAGCGCGTTCACCACGGAGATGCCGACGCCGTGCAGGCCGCCGGACACCGCGTAGGAGTCGCTGTCGAACTTGCCGCCCGCGTGCAGCTGGGTGAGCACGACCTCGATGGTCGGCTTGTGCTCCTTGGGGTGCATGTCGACCGGGATGCCGCGGCCGTCGTCGACGACGCGCACCCCGCCGTCGGCGAGGAGGGTAACCTCGACCTTGGTGGCGTGGCCGGCCATCGCCTCGTCGACCGAGTTGTCGACGACCTCCTGGACGAGGTGGTGCAGCCCGCGTTCACCGGTGGAACCGATGTACATACCGGGGCGCTTGCGGACCGCTTCGAGGCCTTCGAGCACCGTGATCGATGACGCGTTGTACTCGCTCTTGTTCTCGGTCACAGGCCTTGTTTCTCCTCGTCTCGCCCGAGCGGACGTTCGCTCCCTCCCAGTGTACTTGGCCACGTCCGCTGACATGCGGCAAGGACACCCCTGAACGCGTCACAGGCGGACGAAATCGGTCCGACCCGAGTCTTGACGTATTTCAGCGCGTCTGGATGCGTTCTCGGGGCATTCAACCGAGCAACGCGCAACCCGGGTCAGCCGTACGTGTCACGCGGGCCGCGACCCGACACGTGCCGGGGCCCTTTCCGCCAGCTCGGGGCCATCGGACCCTGGATCCGCATGCGCTTGACCACGCCGTTCCCGACCCCCGCCGCGATCTTGGCCAGCAGCTTTCCCTGCAGCAGCCGCAGCTGGGTGGCCCACGCCGTGGAGCTGGCGCGGACCGTGAGCTCGCCGTCTTTCAGCGCGACGGGCTGGGCGTGTTCCGCGACGTCCTCGCCGACCAGGCGCGCCCACTGCGCGAAGACGCGGGCGCCGGAGACACTTTCGTTCCAGCCGCGGTCGCTGACGAGCCGCGAGACGAGCCGGCCGAGGGGCTGCGGGTCACGCGCGTCCGCACCGGGTCCCGACCAGCGGCGGCGCCGCGGGTTCTGGCCCCCGCTCGCGACGCGGCGGCGGTGTCCCGGCGGGACGCCTCGCTCCTTCGCCTTGGCTTTCGCGGCCTCGAGCGCGGCGTGCGCGAGGTCCCGGCCCGTCATCGCCGCCCCGTTCGGAGCAGTGCCGTTCTCACTCTGCGTACTCGGCGTGGCGTCGACCGCCGGATTGACCCCCTTGAGGGGCTTGTCAAGCGGCCGATCCGGCCGTTTGGTCACGCGCGGCGATAACCCGGGCACGGGTTTATCCACACTGTCCACAGGTTTGTCCCCAGATCGGTGGGCAACTCCTGTGTCAGCGGTCACACCGGGTGGTCGAGTCGATCTTGGGGCGCCTTGTTTGCGCTGTTCAGCCACGCGTGACCTCACCATCCGCCACCACGAACCGGCTCCCCGCCAGCTCGCTGGGCACGTCTTCGTCGACCGCGGCGGTCACCAGCACCTGTTCGGCGCTCGCGGCCACCTCGGCCAGCCGGGCCCGGCGCTTGCGGTCCAGCTCGGCGAACACGTCGTCGAGCAGGAGCACCGGCTCACCCGCCTCCCCGCGCAGCAGCTCGTAGCTGCCGAGCCGGAGGGCGAGCGCGAACGACCACGATTCGCCGTGGCTCGCGTAACCCTTGGCCGGCGCCTCCCCCAGGATCAGCTCCAGCTCGTCCCGGTGCGGGCCGACCAGGCTGATCCCCCGCTCCAGCTCGGCCTTGCGAGCTTCCCCGAGTGCCTTGAGCAAGACGTCCTTCAGGACTTCGGGTTGCGCCCGTTCCCCGTCCGGTACGCCGTACGTCTCCGGCAGGCCGTCGCCCAGCGAAGACTTGTACGAGATCTTCGCCGGCCGTGAGTCCGGAGCGACGCCCATGTACGCGGCGGCCGCGTACGGCCCGAGGTCGGCGACGAGGTTCAGGCGCGCGGCCAGCAGCTCCGCCCCCGCCACCGCGAGGTGGTCGTCCCAGACTTCGAGCGTCGACAGCGCGTACGGGTCCTCACGCCCGGTCCGGCGTTTACCGGCCGTCTTGAGCAGGGCGTTGCGCTGCTTCAGCACCTTCTCGTAGTCCGCACGAACCCCGGCGTACCGCGGCGCGCGCAGCACCAGCAGCTCGTCGAGGAACCGGCGTCGCTCACCCGGGTCCCCCCGCACGAGCGCCAGGTCCTCCGGGGAGAACAGCACCGTGCGCAGGATCCCCAGCACGTCCCGCGGCCGGCCGACCGCGCCGCGGTTGACCCGGGCGCGGTTCGCCCGGCCGGCGGTGATCTCGAGCTCGACGGTCAGTTCGCGGTCGTCGTTGACCACCGCGACCCGCACCAGCGCGCGCTCACAGCCGTGCCGGATCAGCGGCGCGTCCGTCGCGACGCGGTGCGAGCCCAGCGTCGCGACGTACCCGATCGCCTCGAGCAGGTTGGTCTTGCCGCGACCGTTCTGGCCGACCAGCACGGTCGGCCCCGGTTCGAGGGCGAGATCGGCCTGGGGCCAGGAGCGGAAGTCGGTGACCTGCAGATGCCGCAGATACACGTGGTTCCTTCCCGGACGGGACCTACCCGCCGACCTTCTTCACGGCGTGCCCGCCGAACTGGTTGCGCAGCGCGGCGACCGCGCGCATCGCGGCCGAGTGCTCCTGGCGGGAGGCGAACCGGGCGAACAGCGCGGCCGAGATGACCGGCGCCGGCACCGCGTTGTTGATCGCCTCTTCGAGGGTCCACCGGCCTTCGCCGGAATCCTCGACGTACCCCTCGAGGTCGTCCAGGTCCGGGTCCTCGTCGAGCGCGCGCACGAGCAGGTCGAGCAGCCAGGACCGGACGACGGTGCCGCGCTGCCAGCCCTTGATCACCGCGGGCACGTCGTTGACGACCTTCGCGGCCTCGAGCAGCTCGAAGCCTTCGGCGAAGGCCTGCATCATGCCGTACTCGATGCCGTTGTGGATCATCTTCGCGTAGTGACCCGCGCCGACGTCGCCGGCGTGCGAGAAGCCCTCTTCGCGCGGGCCCTCCGGACGCAGTGCGTCGAAGATCGGCATCGCACGCTCGACGTCGGCGGCGGTGCCGCCGACCATCAGGCCGTAGCCGTTGTCCTTGCCCCACACGCCACCGGAGACACCGCAGTCGGCGTACCCGATGTTCTTCGCGGCGAGCAGGTCGGCGTTCAGCCTGTCGTCGGTGTACTTCGAGTTGCCGCCGTCGATGACCATGTCACCTTCGGCGAGCAGGTTGCCCAGCTCGGTGATGGTCTGCCGCGTCGGGTCGCCGGCGGGGACCATGATCCAGACGATCCGCGGAGCGTCCAGTTTGGACACCAGGTCCTCGAGCGACGTCGTGTCGCTGACGTCCGGGTTGCGGTCGTAGCCGACCACTTCGTGACCGGCCGCGCGCAGCCGCTCACGCATGTTGAAGCCCATCTTGCCCAGGCCGATCAGACCGAGCTGAACCATGAGATCCCCTTACGTACTAACAAAAAGTTGTGGGTCAGCCCGGAAGACGGACGGGCATCAGGAGGTAGAGGTAGCCGGGGACGAGGTTGCCCTCGGCGTCGGCCGGCTTGATGAGGGCGGGGCGGTTCGGCGTCGTGAACGTCAGCTCCGCCCGGTCGCTGTGGAGGGCGCCGAGGCCGTCGACGAGGTAACCCGGGTTGAACGCGATCGTCACCGGCTCACCTTCGTAGTCGACCTGGAGCTCTTCTTCGGCGCTTCCCTCGTCGTCGCCGCCCGCGGACAGCCGCAGCGTGTTGTCCCCGAACTCCAGTCGTACCTGAGTCCCCCGCTCCGCGACCAGGGAAACGCGCTTGATCGACTCCGTGAGAGCCGACACGTCGATGACCGCGCGCGACGTGTGCGTCGCGGGCAGCAGCTGGCGGTACGGCGGGAACTCGGCGTCGAGCAGGCGGGTCGTCGTGTAGCGCCCGGAGCCGGACAGGCCGAGCAGGCCCTCGCCGCTGGCGAGCGCGAGCCGGATCGTGGCGCCGCTCGCGCCGAGCGTCTTGGCCGCCTCGGCGAGGGTGCGCGCCGGGACGAGCACCGCGGCGTCGGCCAGGCCTTCGGCGGGCTGCCAGGTGAACTCGCGCATGGCGAGCCGGAACCGGTCGGTCGCGACGAGGGTCAGCGAGCTGCCGGAGATCTCGAGCCGCATGCCGGTCAGCATCGGCAGCGTGTCGTCCTTGCCCGCGGCGACGACGACCTGGGTGACGGCCTGGCCGAACGCGTCGCCGGCGAGCTCACCCGCGAAGGCGGGCTGCGAGGGCAGCTGCGGATAGTCCTCGACCGGCATGGTCGGCAGGGAGAAGCGCGCGCTGCCGCACGTGATCGTGGCGCGAGAGCCGTCCACGGCGATCTCGACCGGCTGGTTCGGCAGGGACTTGGTGATGTCGGCGAGGAGCCGGCCGGACACCAGCAGCCGGCCGCCGTCGGCGATCGTCGCCGGGACGCCCACCGTCGCGGACACCTCGTAGTCGAAACCCGACACGGTCAGCGCGTCGGAGTCGCCGTCGGAACCGGCGTCGAGGAGCACGCCGCCCAGTACCGGCACCGGAGGCCGGGAGGGGAGGCTTCTCGCCACCCACGCGACGGCGTCGGCGAGCCCGTCACGCTCGACGCGGATCTTCATGCGCGCATCCTTTCGACGACCGAGCACGTTCGGCTCGGACAGGGCGACGGGGCCGGCCCGGCCTCGCTCTGGCTGGGCAGTGACCGGCTGCCCGCTCCGGCCGGTCCGCCCTCCGCCTCGACTGCCGGAGCACGGACCAGGTGCAGACATCCACGGTAGGCCGTCGCGGGGTCGGCCGTCACCTCGGCCTCCCCTTGACTTTGTCGACTTGACGACACGCTCTCACGGTTGTCCCCAGATTCGTCCTCCGCCTGTTTTTATCTTTTTCTCTCTTAGAAGAGATCTAAAAGGCAGTAGCAGTAGTAAGTCCTGTGGATTGTGTGGATTGAGGTCGTTCGCGCAGGTCGGAGGGCGTGCGGGCGTGTGGAGAACCCTGGTGGCGGATCTGGGGACAGATCGGGCCGTCCGTGGACAACTTCGGGCGGCCCCGGATCCGTCCACAGTTGTCCCCAGTTATCCCCACGGTTGTCCCCAGGTGTGAGGCCTTCTGTACCCAGGGTCTGTGGGTCTTCCCCGTGGTCCGGTTCGCTCGTCCGAGTGACGGGGCCCTCCTGTGCACACAATGTGGGCAACCTGTGGAATCAGCGTGGACAACGGTGTGGATTTCTTGTGGATCGCCTGTGGGCGGGGTGTGGACGGATTTCGGGTCGTCGCTGGTGGGAGATCCGCCGGCACTGTGGGCAAACTGCCCACACCATGGGGAAACTTCCTTGTGTACAAACAATTTTCGCGACTTTGCGAAGCGCGCGTACGTACGCTTCGCCGCTTCGCGGGCGTAGGCGTGCCTCAGGCAGTCCAAAAACGACTCAGGGGCGTCCGCTCGATGCGGACGCCCCTGAGTCGTGAGGAGTTTGCTGGGAGGTAAGGAAGAACGGGCTACTGGCGGGCGCGCTGCTTGATGCGCGACGTCAGCTCCTGCACCTGGTCGTAGATCCGCCGGCGCTCGGCCATCTCCTTGCGGATCTTCTTGTCCGCGTGCATGACGGTCGTGTGGTCGCGGCCGCCGAACGTCTGCCCGATCTTCGGCAGTGACATGTCGGTCAGCTCGCGGCAGAGGTACATCGCGATCTGGCGGGACGTGGCGAGCGCCTTCGTCTTGCCCGGGCCGCACAGGTCGTCCAGCGAAACGTCGAAGAACTCGGAGATGACGCCCATGATGGTGGGCGCGGTGATCTCCGGGGCGTGCGAGTCGGGGATGAGGTCGCGCAGCACGATCTCGGCCAGCCCGGCGTCGACCGGCTGCTGGTTCAGCGACGCGAACGCCGTGACCCGGATCAGCGCGCCTTCGAGCTCCCGGATGTTCGCCTCGACTCGCGAGGCGATGAACTCCAGGACGTCACCCGGCACCGCCAGCCGATCCTGCGCCGCCTTCTTGCGGAGGATCGCGATGCGCGTCTCGAGCTCGGGCGGCTGGATGTCGGTGATCAGGCCCCACTCGAACCGCGTCCGCAGCCGGTCCTCCAGCGTTTCGAGGCGCTTGGGCGGGCGGTCGGAGCTGACGACGATCTGCTTGTTCGCGTTGTGGAGGGTGTTGAAGGTGTGGAAGAACTCTTCCTGCGTACCTTCTTTGCCCTCCAGGAACTGGATGTCGTCGACGAGCAGGATGTCGATGTCGCGGTAGCGGCGCTGGAAGGCGACCTTGCGGTCGTCGCGCAGCGAGTTGATGAAGTCGTTCGTGAACTCTTCGGTCGAGACGTACCGCACGCGCATGCCCGGGAAGAGCCGTTGCGCGTAGTGGCCGACCGCGTGCAGCAGGTGCGTCTTGCCGAGCCCGGACTCGCCCCAGATGAAGAGCGGGTTGTACGCGCGGGCCGGTGCTTCGGCGACGGCGACCGCGGCCGCGTGCGCGAAGCGGTTGGACGCGCCGATGACGAACGTGTCGAAGGTGTACTTCTCGTTCAGCTTCGTCTTCGACGTCTGCGGCTGCGCCGGCGCGGTGTAGGGCTGGCCGGCGATCGGCTGCCCGGAGAACGTGGGCCAGATCTCGTGGACCGCGGCGAGCGCTTCGCCCTCTTCGTCGACTTCCTCGTCGGTGTCGTCACCGTCGTCGGGCTTCGGCCCGGCGGACTGGTGCGCCGGCCGCGGCGGGGTGGGCTCGGGGCGCGGCGGCGGCAGCATCGGGCCGGGGCCGGGCATCGGCGCGGGGGCCGGCTCGGCGCTCACGCCGCTTTCCACCCGGCCGGGTGACGGGACGTAGCGCGGCGCGGCGATCGGGGCGAGGGTCTCGGCGGTGTCGACCTTGACCGCGAGCGAAATGGCGCGGCCGAGCCGCCGGGAGAGCGCGTCGGTGATCGCGCCGCGGAGCCCGCGTTCGATCGCTTCCTTCGCGAAGTCGCTGGGGGCCGCGAGCAGGGCAGTGCCGTCGAGCAGGCCGATGGGGCGGGTCACGCGCATCCAGGCACGCTGCTGGGGGGACAGGGTCCCGTCGGACAGTTCGCGTACCACCTGTTCCCAGATGACACCCAGGTTGTGCTGGTGCTCCGACACCTGTCTGGCCCCTCCCCTCGACGGCGTGTGCGGCCCGACCGGCTCCGGAACGCCCCTGGTCACACCGCCCGAGGACCCCCTGCGGACCTGGCCGGGTACCGGCACAGCGAATATCCACATAGTTGTCCACAGCTGTGCACTAATGTACGGCGACCCGCGGCGACGCCACCTGCGGGCTCGTCGTAAGCCGGTGGGCACTCCACCACCCGGATACTCGTGCACCTCGACCGGTGACCCGAGAGAAGGCACGCTAACAAGCCCCGCTCGCTGCCACAAGGCATCCTGGGTCGCAAGCATTTCACGGTGTACGGCGTGTTGCCATTCGATGCCACGGCGTCGACTAACGCGCCTCGCGCGGCCCGTCGCGGACGGTGGCCGAGGGGGTGGTTACCGGGCGCCGGTCGGGGGTGCGTACCCTCGTAAGGTCTCCCGTATGCGACGGGCGCGTTTCGCGTGCCCTAGTTGTCGTCGCTCGTCGTGACGAGGCCACACGTTGGTAGGAGACACCAGAGACTGCCGTGCGCCCGCACGACACGCCAGGTGCGAGGGATGATCGTGTCCCTCTCCGGGCGGGTGGGCAGACGACACAGCGACACACAGGAGAAGCAGTGAGCAAGGGTAAGCGGACCTTCCAGCCGAACAACCGCCGTCGCGCCAAGACCCACGGGTTCCGGCTGCGCATGCGGACCCGGGCAGGCCGGGGCATCCTGGCGGCTCGCCGTCGCAAGGGCCGCGAAGCGCTGTCGGCCTGATCCGGCACGTCGGGGCGCGCCGTGCTGCCGGCTGCCGCACGTCTGCGGCGGAGTGAGGATTTCCGCGTGGTCCTCCGTCGCGGATCCAAGGCAGGCAGGCGCCGCCTCGTCGTCCACGCGTTGACCACGGACCCGTCCATGGCCGCCGATGCTTCGTCGGCGACCAGGGCGGGTTTTGTGGTGAGCAAGGCCGTGGGGAACTCGGTGGTCCGCCACCGGGTGTCCCGCAGGTTGCGTCATCTCGTTTCGGCCCGGCTCGGAACCCTGCCCGCCGGCAGTGCGTTGGTCGTACGGGCATTGCCGCCGTCCGCGACCGCGTCCAGCGCGGAGCTCGGGGCCGATCTCGACGCCGCGCTGCGTCGGCTGGGACTACTGTCGTCGCGCCGTCCGGCCGGGGATGTCCTCCGCCCGACGCGTCCCGCGGACGCGGCCCCCGACCACGGATCAGCGGTGTGACCGGTATGCGAGCCACCCCCGAGCACTCAGTGCACGACGAGCACGACCACGACGACGAGCCAGGGCCCGCCCGGCCCGGCCCGGTCGCGTGGGTCCTGTTGCTCCCCATCAAGCTCTACCGCAAGGCGATCTCGCCCTTCTTGCCACCGGCGTGCCGGTTCTACCCGAGCTGCAGCGCGTACGCAGTCGAAGCCCTCACCCGGCACGGTGCCGGCCGTGGCTCCTACCTCGCGTTGCGCCGGCTGCTGCGTTGCGGCCCGTGGACCATGCCCGGCCGCGACCCCGTGCCCGAGACGTTCTCGTGGCGGCACCGCAGACCTGAAACACCGATCGAGGAGTAGCAGCAGTGCTCGATTTCATCTACTACCCCGTGTCCTTCATCCTGTGGTGTTGGCACAAGGTCTTCGGACTCGTCTTCGGTGAATCCGCGGCGATCTCGTGGATCCTCGGCATCATCTTCCTGACGTTCACGGTCCGCGGCATCATGTTCAAGCCGTTCGTGAACCAGGTCCGGTCGATGAAGAAGATGCAGGACTTCGCGCCGGAGATGAAGAAGCTCCAGAAGAAGTACGCGAACGACAAGCAGCGCCAGGCGCAGGAGATGCAGAAGCTCCAGAAGGAGCACGGCGTCAACCCGCTGGGCAGCTGCCTGCCGATGCTGCTTCAGATCCCGGTCTTCATCGGCCTGAACCACGTCCTGCGCGCGTTCACGATGCCGCCGCCCGGTGGTGGCCCGAAGACCGAGAACTACTTCTTCTCGCAGGCCGACGTCCACTCCTATGTGAGCGCGAAGCTCTTCGGCGTCAACCTCGGCGAGGCCGTCTACAACGGTGTCGGGGTCGTCAGCGGTGGTGCCGCGAACGTCGGGTTCCAGTGGAGCGTGCTCCCGGTCGCGCTGCCCCTGATGATCGTCGCGTCCATCGCCACGCACCTCACCGCGCGGCACTCGGTGGCCCGCCAGAACGCCGCGTCGGCCACCTCGCAGACCGCGATCATGAACAAGCTGACGATGTACATCTTCCCGCTCGGTGTCCTCGTCTTCGGTGCGCTGTTCCCGCTCGGCCTCCTCTTCTACTGGCTGGCGAACAACGGCTGGACCCTGATGCAGCAGCGCCTCGTCTACACGAAGATCGACAAGGAAGAGGCGGCTCGCAAGGCGGAGGCCGCGGAGAAGCGCGCGACGCTCGGCCCGAAGCCCGGGCAGAAGCCGACGGCGCCGAAGGTCGGCCAGAAGCCCGTCCAGCAGCGGAAGAACCAGCCCGCCCAGACCGGCTCGCAGAAGAAGGTCACCAAGGCGGGTTCGGCGCACGGCTTCGCGCAGACCACGCCGGCGGAGGCCGCCGCGGCCAAGGCCGCCGAAGCCGCGGCCGCCAAGGCGGACGGCGCGACGGCCGTGGACCAGACCCCGGCCGCCACGAACGGCCAGAACGGCTCACAGGAGAACGGCACGGGCGTGCCCGGGCTCCTCAAAGACTCGACCAGGAAGTCGGGCCGGAAGCGCCGCTGAGGCGCGACCGGTTCGGAGAGGAGACGAATGATGTCGGAGACGATCGACACGATCGACGCCGATCAGGACGACGCGGCCGCGGGCGCGGCCACCGAAGAGGAGAGCGACCGGAAGGCGGGAGGTGGCGACGACGTCCTCGTCCAGGAGGGCGACATCGCCGGCGACTACCTCGAGCGCCTGCTGGACCTGCTCGACTACGACGGTGACATCGACCTGGACGTGGAAGCCGGCCGCGCGATCGTGAGCATCGACGGCGGCGAGGACCTCGAGAAGCTCGTCGGCCCCCGCGGCACGGTGCTCGAAGCGCTGCAGGAACTGACCCGCCTGGCGGTCCAGCAGGAGACCGGCTCGCGCAGCCGCCTCATGCTGGACATCGCGGGCTGGCGCGCGGACCGCCGCGAGGAACTCCGCGAACTCGGCCGTTCGACGGCGGAGTCCGTGCTGTCGAACGGCGAGCGGGTGCGGCTCCAGCCGATGAGCCCGTTCGAGCGCAAGGTGGTCCACGACGCGGTGGCGACGGTCTCGGGCGTCATGAGCGAGAGCGAGGGCGAGGACCCCAAGCGTCGCGTGGTGATCTTCCCGGAGTCCTGAGTCCACGGACTCCGCGGCGGCCCATCGGACTTCGGTCCGGTGGGCCGCTTTTTGTTGTCCTTGGCCCGGGCTCGCCCGACTGCGACGGTTTGTGGCGCGCGTCTGGTGCGTCGGACTGCCGGGCGGCTGGCCCCGAACTTGCCTGCGTTCTAGTCCGGCTCGACTCCGTGAACCGGGTTCGCGGAGTCGAGCCCGGTCACGCGCTACTCGCCCTTACCGCCGTGGAGCCGGCTGGCGATGTGCCGCGGTTCTACGCGGAGGCGGTGGTCGTTCGTCGAGCGACGCCTTCGGCTGCTTCTGCGGGGAGGGGTTCGGCCAGACCTCACCGACTGGCCGATCGGAGACAGCTGGGCCGACGCGGTCCGCCGGTCATCGGCGGTCGCGATGACGAGGCTGCGGCCAGTCCCCGTCCCGCCGCTGCGCGACGGGTTTTCGAGTGGGACCGTCGCACGCCCGCCGCGTGGTCCTGGGACCGCCGTCGATCACCTGCTGGCGGCCAGCAGTGCCGCGTGCCCGGACTTCTGCCACGCGATCGCGGTCATCTCGCGACGGCCAGTGCCGAGCCTGCAGCCGCTTCAGGGAGGGATGGGGAGGTGCAGGCCGCTCGATCTCTCCCCTGCCGGCCTCTTAGGTCGCCCGCTGTTGCCCTTATCGCCACGGGCACCGGCTGCCGCAATCGCCCGTGGCCGGAGGTGCAGGCACCACGTGACAATCGATGCGCCGTGGGTGCCACCTGTCTGCCTCCACGGACGTCGCCTGCCGCCGCTACCCCGCCTGCCGCCGTCCCTTGGCCAGCCGCCACCGATGGTGCTGTGCGCGGCCACCCGCCTGCGTCACCGATGCGCCTTGGCGTGGCCACCGGCCGTCCGCGTCAAGGGTGCTGCGGCTCCGCGACCGCGACAGGAGCGGCAGCCGAGCCTCAGCCGCAAAGCGGCTGAGGCTCGACCGCTCGTCTCTCTCGCCAAGCGCCCGGCTACGACTGCCTGTCAGTTGACCCACGCTGATGCTGTCTGCAGACGCCGCCCTGCTGGTCCCTCAGCCGTAACCGCACGACCACGAGAGCTGCGATCACCGCCGCCGCCACCGCAGCCGGTACGACGACTGTGAGCCGATCCTCCTCCTCTGGCCGGGAGCGTCTGACCGCCACCGCGCAAAATGCTTGGCAGCTGTGCCGCGGTCTGCGGTTGATCTGGACTAGGGCGCCACGGCTGCCAGCGCTGTGTCCGTTGCCGCCGCCACCTCCATCGCTCAGGACGCTGCTGCCACCGACGTCGCCGAGGCGCCGCCGGTGTTGGCCGCCATCGTTGCCGCCGTGCCCGCCGCCTCGGTCGAGGTGTCGCCTTAGGCGACCACGATCGCCGCACCGCCCGCGCCGCACCGCCCGCACCGCACCGCCCGCACCGCACCGCCCGCGCCGCACCGCCCGCACCGCACCGCCCGCACCGCGCCGCCCGCACCGCGCCGGCCGCCCGCGGGGGCCGCGTGCCGTGACTGCCGCGGCCCGCAGTTGCGGCCGGCGGCTGCGGCCCAACCGTCGCGACCGCTCGCTGGCGCGTTCGCGTCTCAATGCGCGGCTGGGTGCTAGTGCCTGCTGCTGGCTGGCGCGCCACCGACGCTCCAGAGGGGCCGCGGTCGCCCTGCGGTCGCAACGGTCACAGGGCACGTGGGCACGGGGTCGCCGGGCTGCGCGGGGGCGCGGTGATGCGGGGTCGCTGCGGGGGCGGGGTCGCTGCAGGGCGCGACGGTCGAGGAGTCGCGTGGCCGCCGGCGGCCGCAGCGGCGACAGCGACGGTCGCGGCGGGCGAGCGGGACCGGGCTCGAGTGCGCGGGCAACGGAGGCGACGGAGACAGTGGTTACGAGGCATCGATGAGATGGCGACAGCTGAGCGGCCTGCAGCCTCATTGCCGTTGCCGCCGCTGCTGCTGCTTGCGCCCGGCCGCTGACAGCGCCTCACGGTCGGTGCCGTCGGCCCACGTGTTGCTGCCGCGCGCTGGCCGTCGTCGTGCGTCGTTGCTCGGTGACTGCTGCTCGCCGCCGGGCTCGGTCGCAGCGGCGGCGATCGTGCTTGCCCGCGCTCGCGGCTGAGGCGCCGGAGGTCGACTGCCGCTGTCCGTGCCGCCACCGGACCCGTGAGGCGATCGCACCTGTGACTCGTCGGCGCCGGTTGCGTGGTGGCCGGCGGCGATACCGAGGTCTCCTCCGGGCGGACCGCGCGGGCGGGGAGCGAATTACAGCCGTGATGTTTCACGTGGAACTCGCGCCGGATCGGCCGGCCCTGCCGACCTCCGTGCGGTCGTGCCGACGGGGGCGCGGGGGCGGTGTTTCACGTGGAACCGTCCGCTGGCTGAGTGGAGTTGTCCACATCTGCGGTCTGTCGGCTCGTTTTCGCGTGGACATCAGGGACAATCGCTTGAGCGCCGTTTCACGTGAAACGCGCGGACTAGGAGTAGTCGGAGTGAGCTTGGAGCAGGCCGCTGGTGCGGTGCGGACCGCGGCGGAGCGAGTGTTCGGGGCGCACGTCGACCAGGCGGCTGGGTATGTCGAACTCCTCGAGAGTCACGGGGTCGAGCGTGGGCTTATCGGTCCGCGGGAAGTCGAGCGGCTGTGGGAACGGCACGTGCTCAACTCGGCGGTGATCGGCGAGCAGATGCCTGAGGGGGCTCGCGTCGTCGATGTCGGGTCGGGGGCGGGGCTTCCGGGAGTACCGCTCGCGATCGCGCGACCGGACCTCGATATCGTCTTGCTCGAACCTATGGCCCGCCGGGTGGACTGGTTGGCCGAGGTGGCCGAGAAGCTGGAACTCCCGATCACCATCGTCCGGGGACGCGCGGAGGAGCGGCCTGTGCGTGAGCAGCTCGGTGGGGCCGACATCGTCACCGCTCGTGCGGTCGCCCCCCTTGCCCGGCTTGCGGACTGGTGTTTGCCGCTGGTTCGTCCCGACGGCTTCCTGGTCGCTCTCAAGGGCGCCAGTGCGGCGGAAGAGATCGAGCGGGACGGGGTCGCCATCAGGAAGGCGGGCGGCGCCGATCCGGTGATCGTGGAGTGCGGTGTGGCAGTACTAGAGGTCCCCAGCACGGTCGTGAAGATCCGTCGCCAGCCGTCGAAGGTGGCTCAGGGGCGGAGCAGGAAGCGCTAGCGCAGACAACGAGCCGCGGTGTTCCACGTGAAACGACGCGACTCGTCCATCGACCAGACGTCTATATGGAGGAGGTGTCGAGACCGGTGAATCCCCCGCCGTCCGACTCCACGGAGACCAGCCACGACGTGGGCTGGACGCCGATCGCCGAAGAAGCCACCCGCGCCGCTCGTCTGCTGCACCCGGACGGGTCGCTGCCGCGGCCCGGCCACCGCCGCGTGATGACCGTCGCCAACCAGAAGGGCGGCGTCGGCAAGACCACCAGCACGGTCAACCTCGCCGCCGCGCTCGCCGTCCACGGGCTCAAGACGCTCGTCGTCGACCTCGACCCGCAGGGCAACGCGAGCACCGCGCTCGACGTCGACCACCGGTCCGGGACGCCCTCCATCTACGAAGTGCTCATCGGCGAGGTGACGCTCGCCGAAGCGGCGCAGCCGACCGAGCAGTCCCCCAACCTCTTCTGCGTCCCCGCGACGATCGACCTCGCCGGCGCCGAGATCGAGCTCGTCTCGATGGCGTCGCGCGAGTCCCGGCTCAAGGAGGCCATCTCCTCGGAGATCCTCGACGAGATCGGCGTCGACTACGTCTTCATCGACTGCCCGCCGTCGCTCGGCCTCCTGACGGTCAACGCGATGGTCGCCGCGCAGGAGGTGCTCATCCCGATCCAGTGCGAGTACTACGCGCTGGAAGGTCTCGGGCAGCTGCTGAGCAACATCGAGCTCGTGCAGCAGCACCTCAATCGCGAGCTCCGCGTCTCGACGATCCTCCTCACCATGTACGACGGCCGGACCAAGCTGGCCGACCAGGTGACGAACGAGGTGCGGAACCACTTCGGCGACACGGTCCTGAAGACCGTCATCCCGCGCAGCGTGAAGGTCTCCGAGGCACCTGGGTACGGCCAGACCGTGCTCGCCTACGACCCCGGTTCGCGCGGCGCGTTGAGCTACGTCGACGCGGCGAAGGAGATCGCCGAGCGAGGCGCACAGTTGGAAGGGAGTAGTTCGACATGACCGAGCGCAGAGGAGGGCTGGGGCGCGGCCTCGCCGCTCTCATCCCGACCGGGCCGGCCGGCGGTCCGCTGCCCGCGCCCGGTGAGGGGTCGGCTGCGGACAAGAAAGCGGCCGAGGAAAAGGGCTGGTTCGCGGCGAACGGTCAGGCGAAGCAGCACAGCGGCGAGGTCGCCGGGGCGGTCTACCGCGAGATCCCGGTCGGCTCGATCAAGCCGAACCCGAAGCAGCCGCGCCTGGCTTTCGACGAAGAAGCACTCGCCGAACTCGAGCACTCGATCCGCGAGTTCGGGCTCATGCAGCCCATCGTGGTCCGCGAGCTCGGGAACGACGAGTACGAGCTCGTCATGGGCGAGCGGCGGCTCCGGGCGTCGCAGCAGGCGGAGCTCGAAGCGATCCCGGCGATCGTCCGGCAGACCGCCGACGAGTCGATGCTGCGCGACGCGCTCCTGGAGAACATCCACCGCGTGCAGCTGAACCCGCTCGAAGAGGCGGCGGCGTACCAGCAGCTGCTCGACGAGTTCGCGGTCACGCACGAGGAGCTGGCGAGCCGGATCGGTCGCAGCCGGCCGGTCATCACCAACACCATCCGGCTCCTCAAGCTCCCCCTGCCGGTGCAGCGCCGGGTCGCCGCGGGCGTTCTCTCCGCCGGGCACGCGCGTGCGTTGCTGTCGCTGGAGGACGCCGACAGCCAGGAAGAGCTCGCCGCCCGCATCATCGCGGAGGGCATGTCGGTGCGGGCGACCGAGGAAGCCGTCACGCTCAAGAAGAGCGAGAAGCCGGCCAAGCCGAAGCCCGCGCCGCGCAAGCCGATCCAGGCGCCCGGACTGCAGGACCTCGCCAACCGGCTTTCGGATCGGTTCGACACCCGCGTGAAGGTCGACCTCGGCCGGCGCAAGGGCCGGATCGTGCTCGAGTTCGGTTCGGTCGACGACCTCGAGCGCATTGTCTCGATCATCGACGCGAATGGGGCGAATCAGACACCGGATTCCGATTAGGGATCACCCCAGGGTGTTTCGTCACGGTGATGATTGCGAATCGCTGACATCGCCGCGACGCTGAGCAACGAGGGCGGCAGCGTGTGGGATCCGACCGGAACGCTCGGCCGAGTGCTCCGGATCGGGGGAACCGAACCGGGTCCGCCGCGCGCCGGAAGAGATAGCGGCTGACGCTCGCGCGATTCGCGGTGCGGGTTCGAGTGGGCGCTCGACGACTTGCGTGCGCTCGACTCGCCGGCCGCGAAGGCGCGAGAATTCGGCTTCCGGGTACTGGAAGTCGACAGCCCCCGGAAACAGAAGAAGTGGCCGACCCGGTGGCCGACCACTTCTGTCCGTACTTCTGGTTCAGCGGGAGATCGCGCGCCCGATCAGGTCGGCGAACACTGTGCCGAGTGACTTGCCCGCCGCGTCGATCGCCATCGGGACCGTCGACGTCTCGGTGAGCCCGGGTGACGGGTTCACTTCGAGGAAGTGGACCGTGCCGTCTTCGGCGACGATCGCGTCGGTCCGCGAGATGTCCCGGAGCCCGAGAACTCGGTGCGCGGCGACGGCCAGCTCGGCCGCCGCCTTGGCCGCGGCGTCGTCGAGGCGGGCCGGGGTGAAGAAGTCCGTCAGGCCGGCGGTGTAGCGGGCCGTGTAGTCGTAGACGCCGCTCTCCGGCACGATCTCGACCGCGGGCAGGGCCTCGGGGCCGTTCTCGCCCTCGATGACCGTCACGGCCACCTCGACGCCGGCCACGAACCGCTCGGCGAGCACCGTGTCGCCGTAGGCGAAGCAGCCGACCATCGCCGCGGGCAGTTCCGCCGCTTCGCGCACCACCTGCGTGCCGAGCGCCGAGCCACCCTGGTCCGGCTTGAGGATCAGCGGCAGGCCGAGCTGCTCCACCATCGCGTCGAGCACCGCTTGGGCGCCGAGCTCCCGGAACGTGCTGTGCGGCAACACGACCCAGCCCGGCGTCACGAAGCCGGCGTTCTCGATGAGCGCCTTGGCCGTCGGCTTGTCCCACGCGCGGCGGCAGCCCTGGGAGCCGGTGCCGACGAACGGCACGTCCAGCATTTCCAGCACCGTCTGCACCGAGCCGTTTTCGCCCTCACCGCCGTGCAGCGCGACGACCACGGCGTCCGGGCGCTGCGTGCGCAGGCGCTCCAGCAACCCCGCGTCGGTGTCCCACTCCTCGATGCCGAGGCCTTCGGACTTGAGCGCCGCAGAGAGCCGTCGCCCGGACCTCAGCGAGACGTCGCGTTCGTGCGAAAGCCCGCCGGCGAGCACGGCAACGGTACGGTCGACCACCGTGGAAACTCCTTAGCTGGAATGAATTTCAGACCGTGTCGGGGGACGGGTTCGGCGGCCCCTGGATCTGGCGCGCGCTCACGTTACCGAAGGTGCGGGCCAAGTCCATTTCGGACTCCAGCACGGCGGCCAGGCGCCGGACGCCCTCGCGGATCCGCTCCGGCGTCGGGTAGCAGTAGGACAACCGCATCTGGCGGCTGCCGAAACCGTCGGCGTAGAAGCCGGTGCCGGACGCGTACGCCACCCGCGCGGTCACCGCTCGCGGCAGCATCGCCTTGGTGTCGACGCCTTCCGGCACGGTCACCCAGACGTAGAACCCGCCGTCCGGCTTCGTCCACGAGCAGCCCGGGGGCAGGTACTGGTCGAGCGCGGACAGGATCGCGTCGCGCCGTTCGCGGTAGTTCTCGCGGAACTTCTTGATCTGGCCCTTCCAGTCGTGCGTGGCCAGGTACCGCGACACGATCAGCTGGTTGAGGGTCGGCGGGCACAGGGTCGCCGACTCCGCGGCCAGCACGAGCTTTTCGCGGACGGCGTGCGGCGCCAGCACCCAGCCGACGCGCAGGCCGGACGCGAACGTCTTCGAGAACGAGCCGAGGTACACGACGTTGTCGGGGTCCGTCGAACGCAATGCCGGGTACGTCTGCCCGTCGAACCCGAGTAGCCCGTACGGGTTGTCTTCGACGACCAGGACACCGTGCTCGCGGCAGATCTCCAGGATCTCCGCGCGGCGCTCCACGGCCAGCGTGACGCCGGCGGGGTTGTGGAAGTTCGGGATCGTGTAGAGGAACTTGACGCGCCGGCCGGCCTTTTCCGTCTGCGCGAGTGCCTCGCGCAGCAGTTCCGGCACCAGGCCGTTTTCGTCCATCGCGACGTGCACGACCTGCGCCTGGTACGCGGCGAAGGAGCCCAGCGCGCCGACGTAGGAGGGGCCTTCGGCGATCACGACGTCACCCGGGTCGCAGAACAGCCGCGTGACCATGTCCAGGCCCATCTGGGAGCCGACGGTCACCACGACGTCGTCCGGGTGCGCCTTGATGCCTTCCAGCGCCATGATTTCGCAGATCTGCTCGCGCAGCGCCGGGACGCCGTGCGCCGAGCCGTACTGCAGGGCCACCAGGCCGTCTTCGGCGATGATCTCCGCCACCTGCGCCGAGAGCGTGTCGAGCGGCAGCGCGGCCAGGTTCGGCATGCCACCGGCGAGGGAAACCACCTCGGGCCGGCTGGCGACCGCGAACAGCGCCCGGATCTCGGAAGCGGTCATCCCGGCGGTGCGCGCGGCATACCGCTCGAGGTGCGGGTCGAGGTTCTGGCGGCCGCTGTGCGGCTTGCTGGGGCGGTTCTCGGTCATCGACGATTCACCCGGGGGTCGGTGGACACGGTCCGCTCCCGCGCGGGAGCGGTAGATCCATCGAGTGTAACCGGGGCCTGTCGAGGACCCCTGACCTTTCGGTGCTTCTCACATCGGCCTACCATCGACCATGGCTCCCGTGTTCGTGCGGTGTTTCCGCGCGGCTTGACGGCCGAGGAGTCCACCGGGAGCGCAGGTCAGGGAGGTCGCGGGTGTCGCGTCGCGTCGTGGGCGTCACACTGGACAACCTCGAGCATCTGCCGAAGAGCTGTCGCAGGTGCGTGTACTGGGAGCTGGCCCCGCACCTGAAGAACCAGGCCGAGGAGTTCGGCGCCACCGAGGTCGAGAAGGAAGCCTGGGTCTCGAGCGTGCTGCTCGAGTGGGGTTCCTGCGGCCGCATCGTCTACAGCGATACGCTGCCGGTCGGGTTCGTGCTGTACGCCCCGCCGAACGCCGTCCCGCGCTCGCTGGCCTTCCCGACGTCCCCGCCGAGCGCGGACGCGGTGCTGCTGACGGCCTTCCAGATCCTCCCCGAGTTCCGCGGTGGCGGCCTCGGCCGGATGCTGGTCCAGGCGGTCGCGAAGGACCTCACCAAACGCGGCGTCCGCGCCATCGAGGCGTTCGGTGACGCGCGCCCCGACGAGTCGGACCCGGACGGCGGCCACAGCTGCGTGCTGCCGTCGGCATTCCTGCAGAGTGTCGGCTTCAAGACCGTCCGTCCCCACCAGAAGTGGCCGCGCCTGCGTCTCGAGCTGCGTTCGGCGATCACCTGGAAGGAAGACGTCGAGGCGGCGCTGGAGCGGCTGCTCGGCCAGGTGACGATCACCACGGCCGAGCCGAGCCTCGGCCGCGCCTGACCACTCGCAAACGTTTGCGCCGGTGTTTCAGCACGCCTGGAACACGGATTCCGTCGTGCGTGCCCAGCTGTGGAAGAAGTGCCGAGTTATCCACAGAGCGCTGATAGGCGCGGTGGACAACCTGTGGATGACTGCGCCAAAACCTGGGGACGGCGCGTAAGCGTCCCCAGGTGTGGTGGAGCAGGTAAAGGTGAGCCGCTAGGGGTTGTGGTCGCCCTACTCGGCCTTCGCGAGTTCGTGCGCCAAGACGTCCGCGAACGTGAACGTGCCCGTCGGCTGGTCGCCCTCGCCGAGCAGATACAGGCGCTTGACGGCGATCAGGATGCCCTCGGCGACGATGTCGCGGAAGGCCGGGTCGCCGAGCTTGCGGCTGTCGTCCGGGTTCGTCAGGTAGCCGATCTCGACCCGGACCGCCGGACAGCGGGTGCGGGTGAAGATGTCCCACGACTTGTAGTGCGTGCGGTTGTCCTGCAGGCCCGTGCGGGCCGCGACCTCGCGCTGGATGAAGCCGGCCAGCAGCTCGCCCACGGTCGAGGTCGTGCCGTTGCCGTTGCCGAAGTGGAAGCTCGCGACGCCCTGGGCGCGCGGCGAGGGGTTCTTGTCGCTGTGCAGCGAGAGGAACAGGTCGGCGCCCGCGTCGTTCGCGAACTTCGCGCGCTCCAGCTCGGTGGGGCTGTGGTTCGGGCCGCGGGAGATCAGCGCTTCCATGCCCGTGGCCTTCATCCGGCCTTCGAGGCGGCGCGCGAGGTCCCACGCGATGTCGGCCTCGCGGAGACCGCCGGCGACCACGCCGAGGTCGTCGCCGCCGTGGCCGGGGTCGATCACGATGCGCTTGCCGCGCAGGCGGGGACCGGCCTGGCGCACCTGCTCCTGCTCGCGCAGGAACACGGGGCGGCCGCCCCGGGCCCGCGGCGAGGACAGGCGGTGCAGCTCACGGATGGTCGCGGGGCCGCACATGCCGTCCGGCGTCAGGCGCATGTCGCGCTGGAACGTCTTGAGGGCGCGCTCGGTCGCCGCGCCGAAGTAGCCGTCCGGGCGGCCGGCGTCGAAGCCGAGTTCGGTCAGCCGCTCCTGCAGCGTGAAGACGTCGTCACCCTGGATCGGGGCCGCGATCGTGTACGACAGCAGCCGGCTGCCCAGGTGGTAGCTGGCGCCCTTGAGCGCCTGGAAGGTGGCCTGACCCACGATGCCGTCGGTCATCAGCCCACGGCTCTGCTGGAAGGCCCGAACGGCGTTCTCGACGGCGACATCGAACGTGTCGTAGGCGTCGGTACCGGTGACCGGCGGGAGCAGGTCCATCCCGGCCAGGATCGACCTGATCTCGGCGACGTCCGGACCGGCGTCACCGCGGCGGAGTACCCGCATGCACTCCTCGCTCTTCCTCAGGCACCGATGGGGGTTCGGCGCGGGGTAAAACCTCGGGGGAAAACCATCACTGGGACGTACCCAGGTCTTCTATTGTGCCTTGCGAACTCTCGGTGACACCGCAGGCCCGGTCGGTGCGTCAAGAGCCCGTTCGTGGCGTACCGGTGGTGGCCCTCGTCACGCAGGATTCACCCACACCGGTGAGATTCCCCCGAACGACGAGAACCCGGGGCCCGCAGGAGGGTTCCCGCAGGCCCCGGGTTCGCCGGGCTTGCTCGGTTCAGAGGACGTCGGCGAGATCCGACAGCAGCGCGGCCTTCGGCTTGGCGCCCACGATCTGCTTCACCGGCTTGCCGCCCTGGAACAGGATCAGCGTCGGGATGGACATCACCTGGTAGTCACGCGGCGTGTTCGGGTTCTCGTCGATGTCGATCTTGGCGATGGTCAGCTTCTCGCCGTTCTCCGCCGCGATCTCCTCGAGCACCGGGGCGACCATCTTGCACGGCCCGCACCAGGTGGCCCAGAAGTCGACCAGAACGGGCTTCTCGCTGGTCAGGACCTCGTCGACGAACGTCGCGTCGGTCACCTTGACGGTGTTGGACATGGTTTCTCCTTCAGGTGGTTGTACGCCGGAAAGTCAGTTGGTGCCCGGGCCGTAGCCGCCGCCGACGAGCTCGGCCGCTTCGTGCGCGTCCGATTCGCCGTGCTCCGCGAGCCAGCGTTCCGCGTCGATCGCGGCGCTGCAGCCCGAGCCGGACGCCGTGATCGCCTGCCGGTAGGTGCGGTCCACCAGGTCACCGGCCGCGAAGACGCCGTCGAGGTTCGTGTACGAGCTGCGGCCCTGGGTGATGACGTAGCCGTCCTCGTCCAGGTCGATCTGCCCGCGCACGAGCTCGCTGCGGGGGTCGTGCCCGATCGCGACGAAGAAGCCGGAGACGTCCAGGGTCGACTCGGAGCCGTCCTGGGTGTCCTTCAGCTTCAGGCCCTCGACCTTGTTGCTCCCGACGACGCCGGTGATCTGCGAGTTCAGCTTCCACTTGATCTTCTCGTTCGCGCGGGCGCGCTCGAGCATGATCTTCGACGCGCGGAACTCCTCGCGCCGGTGCACCACCGTGACGGACTTCGCGAACTTCGTCAGGAAGGTCGCTTCCTCCATCGCCGAGTCGCCGCCGCCGGCGACCACGATGTCGTGATCGCGGAAGAAGAAACCGTCACAGGTCGCACAGGCCGACACACCGCGCCCGAGCAGCTCCTGCTCCCCCGGCACGTTGAGGTAGCGCGCCGCCGCGCCCATGGCGAGGACGACCGCGCGGGCGGCGTACCGCTTGCCGTTCGCGGTCACGTACTTGACTTCGCCGGTCAGCTCGACCGACTCGACGTCCTCCGCCCGCAGCTCGGCGCCGAAGCGCTCCGCCTGCTTGCGCATCTCCTCCATCAGGTCCGGACCCATGATGCCGTCGCGGAACCCCGGGAAGTTCTCGACCTCGGTCGTCGTCATCAGAGCGCCACCGAACTGCGTCCCCTCGAACACCAGCGGTTCGAGTTGCGCCCGCGCCGCGTAAACGGCAGCGGTGTATCCGGCAGGACCCGATCCGACGATGATCAGGTTCCTGATGTCTTCGGCAGCCACCCGTGACCTCCGCTCGTAGTGACCCGTGTACCAGGCTCAACACGATCGTAGGTGGCCATGTTCCCAGCCGTGACAGCCGCTACTTCTCCCCGACGACCTTGTCGAACAGGACGGCCGGATTTCCCGGTCCGCAGTCCGCGCCGAAGGCGACCAGACGGAACTGGGCCAGCTTGCCGGTGGTCAGGATGATCATGACGCCGGCCTTGCCGCCGACGTTGACCGGGCGGATGCCCTCGGGCCGCACCTTCGGGTCCATTCCGGCGGCCTGGACGCAGGCGTCGAGCCGGTCCTCGGTGCCCAGCGGGCCGAAGTCGCGGACGCCGACCGCCTTGCCGACGAGGGCCTGCGCGCCGCTGCCGTCGGCGCCGACCGTCGGGCCGGACGGCGGCGGGGCCGCGACGTTCGGCGTGCCGCTCTGCTGCGACGTGCTGGGGATCGCGACCGTCACCGCGACGACCGCCGCGGCGGCCGCGGTCAGGACGCCGGCCGCCCAGCCGAGCCGCTTGTTCCGGCGCCGCCGGGCCGCCGCGAGGTCCACCACCTGGGCGTCCCCGGTCCCGGTCTGCTCCGGTGCCGGCGCCGTGCGTTGCTGGGGAAAGGCGGCGGCCGCCTCGGCCGCCAAGGCCGCGTCGAGCCGCGCCGCGAACTCCGCCGGCATCGGCGGAGCGGGTGCCTCGGCGAGCGAGGCCAGGTCGGCCTGCGTCGCGTCGAGGGCGTCCAGGATCGCGCGGGCCTCCGGGTCGGCGTTGACGGCCGGCCACAGCTGCGCGGCCCGGTCGTCGTCCAGCACGCCGGCGTGGAGATCGGCGAGCACGTCGACAGACCAGGGTGGACCGACGGTCCCCCCGATCCCCCGGCTTTCGTCCGTCATCGTCCCTCCCCGCTACCCGGCTGGCGCCCGGCCCGTTTGCTTTCGTGAGTTGGGACGTTCGCAATCGCATCGGGGTTCCGCAGGTGTCCGAGAACCTTCGCGAGTTTTCCGCGGCCCCGGGCACACCGGCTCTTCACGGTGCCCTCGGCGATCCCGAGCATCTTCGCCGTCTCGGCCACGGAATAGCCCTCGACGTCGACGAGCAGGATCGGCGCGCGCTGGTCTTCCGGCAGCTGGTCGAGCGCCTCGCGCACGAGCAGGCTCGTCTCGCGCTCGGCCATCGAATCGCGCGGGGTGGCCGGCTCGTTGAAGCCGGTTTCCGGCAGCGGGACGGTCGGGCGCGCCTGGCGGCGGCGGATCCGGTCGAGGCAGGCGTTCACCACGATCCGGTGCAGCCACGTCGTGACCTGCGACTCGGCGCGGAACTTGCCGGCGGCCCGGAACGCCGAGATGAACGCGTCCTGCAACGCGTCGGCGGCTTCCTCCGGGTCGCGGACCGTGCGCAGGGCGACCGCCCACATGCGGTCGCGATGTCGCTGGACGAGTTCGCTGAACGCATGAGGGTCCCCCGCGGCGTGAGCCGCTATCAGATCCGCATCCGTGGGAGCTGCAGCTGTCACCCGCGAGAGCCTACTGACCCTGTCGGGTGCGTCACCCCGCAGGCAGGAAGGACAGGTCCGCGATCTGGGTCAGGAACTGGCCGTCCTCGCCGCCCAGCTGGGTGATCCAGACGATGAAGTACTCACCCTGGGTGGGCTGAGCCAGCGGGATCGTGGTGTCGCCGTCCTGCAGGTCGCCGTTGCCGACCACCTTCGTGTCGGCCAGGTCCGGGTTCTTCTCGGTCGCCGAGCGGATCTCGACCTTGGTGCCCGCGGTGCCCCCGGAGACCTTGACCTGGCTCAGGTTGATCGGGTCCTTGAAGGTGACGACCAGCCCGACACCCGACTTGATGACGGGGAACTGCTGCTTGTACTTCTCGGTCCGCCAGACCGTCTCGGGCTTGCCGTCGGTCGCGTACTTCGCCCGGGCGGTGTTGTCGCCCTTGCCGTCCGGGTTGTAGACGGCGACGGCCTGCGGTGTCGCCGCGGGGCCGACCGTCGGCGACGGCGGGGGCGCGGGCTGGCTCGACGCGGGCGGCTGCCCGGCCGGCTGGCTCGACGCGGGCGGCGCCGCGACGTTGATCGTCGGCCCGCTCGCCTTCGAGTCGCCTTGGAAGACGTTGATCAGCATCAGCCCGCCCCAGGCGAGGATGACGACCGTCGCGACCACCAGCACGGTGACGCCGAGCGCGAGCTTGCGCCGCCGGGCGACGTCCTTGACCGGCTTCTTCGTGGTCCAGACGGTGCCCTCGGTCTCGGCGGCCGGATCACCGCCGACGGCCTTGATCAGCTGGGTGCGCTCTTCTTCCTCGGCCACCTGCTCGAGGACGCGGAGGATGGCCGCGCTGGTGCGGATACCGCCGTTGCCGCCGTCCTCGATCGTGCGGACGGCCAGCGACGACAGGTCGGCGGGCACGGTCGGGATGAGCTGCCGCGGCGGCACGATCCGGCCCTGCGGGGTCAGCGGCGCCGCCGGGATGGCGGGCGGCCCGCCGGGCAGCGCCCAGCGGCCGGTCAGCAGCAGGTACAGGACCGCGCCGAGCGCCTTGACGTCGTCGCGCAGCGTCGCCTCCGGCAGCGGGCCGGGGAACGCGAGCTTCAGCGCGCCGTTCGGCGTCAGCCGGAGCCGCTGCGGGTGGTCGAGACCGAGGACGAGACCGTTCTGGTGGGCCTGCTCGACCGCTTCGGCCAGCGCCTGCACCATCCGGGCGGCCGCACCGGGCGCCACCGGGCGCTGCGCGACGAGGTCGACCAGGTCGCTGCCCTTGGTCCATTCCGCGACGACCACGCCGAGCAGGCCTTCACTCGACGTGATGCCGCTGCCGAGCGCGAGCACGTCGAGCACGCGGGCGACCCCGCCGTGGCCGAACTTGGACGCGTGCGTCGCGCGTTCGAGGGTCCGCCGCGCGAGCCGCGCGGCTTCCGGGTCCGCCGGGTCGCCGACCAGCAGGGTCAGCGCGACGTCCCGCTTCAGCTGGCCGTCCCGCGCGCGCCACAGGTGCGCGTCACCCCGCTCGTCCACGCCGAACTGTGCGAGGAGGCGGTAGCGGCCGTCGCCGACCACACGTCCGGGGGCGAGCGATCCGACCTGGGTCTTGCCCACGTGGTTCGCACCCCCTGCCTGTTCGCTGCGCCTCGTATCCACCCGCACTCTCCCGTTAGCTCCCCGCGTCGAGGGTACCCAGAATACGACGCGGGAGTCGTCGTCATCCGTACCGGAATCGTTACCCGCGCTTGATCAACCGGGTGAACCTGCTCGTGGCCGGCTGAAGCTCCTCCACCTTCAGGGCCATCAGCACCCCGAACGAGACCACGATGCCCACGACGCTTTGCAGCAGAAGCTTCACCCAGGCCCCGAAAGTAGGCCCGAACGAGTCCGGGACGACCTTGCCCACGACCCACGCCGCGGCCACCCCGAGCCCGCTCGCCACGACCGTGAACAGGATCACGCCTATGACGCGCTTGCTCCGCAGGTTGCCCAAAGTCACCCAGAGCCACACCTGGCCGAGGATCGCGCCGACGACGAACGTCAGCGCGTTGACCATCATCACGCCGAGCACGACGTTGTCCGGCGACAGCAGCACCGGGCAGAGGTAGAGCAGCGGCACCTTGACCAGCGTCATCACGATCATGATCAGCGTCGGCGTCCGGGCGTCCTTCATCGCGTAGAACACGCGCATCTGGAGCATGACCAGCGCGTACGGCAGCAGCGCGAACGCCGAGATGGCCAGCGCGTCACCCAGCCGCTCGGCGGTCTCGACGGTGCCCTTGCCGAACGTGAACAGCGCGATGCCGATCGAGCCGCCGACCACGGTCATCACCGCGGAGATCGGCACGAGCATCACCGTCGAGATCCGCGACGCGTAGGACAGGTCGCCGATCAGCTTCTTGTGGTCGCCGTCGGCGGCCGCGCGGCTCATCCGCGGCATGATCGCCGTCAGCAGCGAGACGCCGATGACGCCGTACGGCAGCTGGAAGAGCAGCCAGGCGTTGCTGTAGGCCGTCACACCGCCGGGAGAACCGCTGGTCAGGACGCGGGTGTTGATCGTGTAGCCGATCTGGCTGACCGCGACGTACCCGAGGATCCAGAGTGCGAGGCCGCCGAACTCCTTCATCTGCTTGTCGAAGCCCCAGCGCCACTTGAACCGGAAGCCCGACCGCAGCAGCGGCGGGACCAGCAGGATCGCCTGCGCGACGATGCCGGCGGTGACGCCGATGCCCAGCGTCAGCACCTTCGGGTCGGTGAGCGACGGGTGCACGGTGTCGATGTCGCCCGGCATGATCCAGACGACCAGGATCGTGAAGATGACCACCAGGTTGTTGATCACCGGCGCCCAGGCCGTGGGCCCGAAGATCTGCTTGGCGTTCAGCACCGCCGAGAGCAGCGCGAACACGCCGTAGAAGAAGATCTCCGGCAGCAGCAGGTAGGCGAACGCCGTGGTCAGCCCCGAGCTGGCCTTGCCGGAACCGTCGACGTAGAGGCTCGTGAACGCCGGCGCCGCGACGACCGCGACCGCCGTGCCGACCAGCAGCAGCGAGAACGCGACCGTGATCAGGCGCTGGGTGTAGGCCGCGCCGCCGTCGGGCTCGTCCTGCGCGCGCACCAGCAGCGGCACCACCACGCTGGCGAGCACGCCGCCCATCAGCAGCTCGAAGATGATGTTCGGCATCGTGTTCGCGACGTTGAACGAGTCGTTCGCGATGCCCTGGCCGATCGCGCCGACCAGCAGCAGCTTCCACAGGAAGCCGGTGATCCGGCTGATCAGCGACGCGATGGCCATCCGGCCGGACGCCTTCGCGAGCGACGGCGCCTTGGCCGGGGCCGCGCCCTCGGTGCCGGGTTCGGCCGGCTTGACGAGCGGCGTCTTGATCGCCGGCATGACCTGCGTCGCCAGCGCGTCGTAGGGCCGCATGACGTCGGGGTCGGCGACCGGCCAGCGCGAGGCCATCGGGACGCCGGCGGTGCGCGGGATGAACCGCGTCGCCTCCGGGTCGACGGGGCGCTGGGCCTCCTCCTGCCACGGCCGGACCGGCGCCGGACGACGCGGCGCGCGGCCACGCGGCGGCACCGGGATGCCCGGGGGCGGGGTGCCCATGGCCGGGCTGCCGGCGGCCGGGGTGCCGGGCGGCGGTGTCGCCGGCGGCACGGCGACCGGAGGCGTCACCGGCGGGGCCGGCTGCGGCAGCCGCCCCTGGTGCGCTGGCGGGCCCTGCTGCGGAGGCGGGCCCGCCGGGTTCGGCGGCGGCGGGATGGGCGGCACCGGCTGGACGCGGGTGGGCGCCGGACCGGCCGCGTTGCGCGGCGGTTGCCCGCCACGCGGCGGCTGGGGCGGCGGACCCTGCGGGGGCGGGACGCGGCGGGGCGGCCGGTCGTCGCGCAGCGCGCGGTCCTCCCGGCCGGGGTGGTCGTCGGGGCCGGGGCGCTGGTCGCGGACCGGGCGCGCCGGTCGCTCGTCGTGGCCCGGCCGGTCGTCCCGGGGCGGACGTTCGCGGACCGGGCGGTCGTCCTGGACCGGCGGCTTGCCGCGGGCGGCCCGGCCGTCACGCACCGGGGGTTCCGCGCGGTCTTCCCGCGGCGGGCGGCCGTCACGGACCGGCCGGTCGTCGCGCGGCGGACGGCCTTCGCGGACCGGCTGGTCTTCGCGGGGCATCTGGCGGGTGTGGCCGTTGCGGGGCGGCTGGCGGCGGCCGCGCTCCGGGGGTGGCGGAGGCGGCTGCTGCTTCGGCGGGGGCTGGCGGCGGCCCGGCTGGGCCGCGCGGGGCGGCCCGTCACCGCGTTGCGGGGGCGGTGCGCCTTCGCGCCGAGGACGACTCGCACGCTCGGGTGGTAGGCCCGGCTCTCTCTCCAACGCGTGCCCAATCCTCAGTGCTCGGTCCCCGGCGCCGCGGCCCGTTCGCCGCGTGCGTGCGGACCCAGGGTAATCGGGAACCGCCCGGAACACTCAAAGGCCGAGGGATCAGTCCACCGGGCCCCGGCCGGCCTTGGCGTCCTTTACCCGCCGGTAGATGCGCCGGGAGGCGAGCAGAAGCAGCGCCGCACCTGCGGCGACGGTCGCGATGATGGTGATCGCGCCGTACTCCGTGGACGTCAGTTCGAACCGCGCGGATGACCCGAGAGGGGTATCGGTCGGCGTGCGCAACGACACATCGACGCTGAACCGGCCGGCCCGCAGCGCCTCGACGGGGAGGAAGTAGTTCTTGCCGCCGCCGGCCGGGAAGAACCGGGCCTTGGCGTCGTCGGAGCGCAGGCCGGTGTTGTTGGTCAGCACGAACCGCGCGTTGATCCCGACCGGCAGGTCGTTGCTGACGTACACCGGCAGCGGCGAGTTGCCCGAGGCCAGGGCGATCGTCTGCTTGGGCTGCGAAACGGACACCTGTTCGCTGATCGCGGCCAGATCGGCCCGTGCGTTCGCGGTCGCCGCATCGGCGGGCAGGCCCCGCCACGACGTCGACGCGGCCCGCAGCTCGGCCAGCCGGACCGGCGCGACGACGTCGTCCGGTTTCACCCGTTTGGTGGGATCCAGCTGCATCGCGCTCGCCAGCCCGGTGGTCTTTTCGTCGAGGCTCGACAGCGTCGAGACGACGGCGGGGTCGGCGGCCGCGGCCTGGCCGCCGTCGCCGACCGGGCCGGGGCCCGCCGGGTCGGTGGCCAGCAGCGTCGGGAGCGAGGTCGCCGTGACGAGCCCGGCGTCGAGGAAGTTGCCGACCTGCTGCAGGTACGCGGTGAGCTCGGCGGCCGGGGCGTCCCAGCGCCGCGGCGGCGCGACCAGCAGGTGATCGGGCCGGTCCTGCCCGGCGGGCAGGCCGAGGCCGGCGCGGAAGGCGAGTGCGCCGAGGCCGTTCTGGCTCGTGACGGCCGCCTCGGTGGTGGCGGGCATGGTGACCGAGTCCGGCACGGTCGGCACGCCCGTCATCGCCGAGGAGATGAGCGAATCGGTCGGCTGCGCGCGGACGGTGCTGCCCTGCACGGTGACGCCGCCGCCGGCCGCGGCGGGCGCGAGCTTGCCCGCGTCGGTGAGCACGGTCCGGATCCCGGCCTGCGCCAGCGCGGCGAGCACGGACGCGTTCGGCGTGCCGTCCGGCCACAGCACCCCCGACTGCGGCGTGACGCCGGTCAGCCCCTGGATCGTGGCCGCGCCGGCGGCCGCCTGGGCGATCAGGGTCGCGTCACCGGGACGGATCTGCGAGACGGTGTCCAGGTCGGCGTCGGCGAAGGGCAGCGCCACCACGCACCGGCTGCCGACCAGCGAACGGACGGCGGCCAGCCACGTCTGCGCGGTCTGGGCGCCCTTGCCGTCGATGGTCCCGGCGTCGGTGTGCACCTGGTAGCCGCGGCTCATCGCGTCGACGGTCGCCAGCAGGTCCGGGTCGAGTGCGAAACACATCGACCGGGCCAGGCTCGGGTCGCCCTGCACCGCCGTGTGCGCGGCCGTGACCAGCGCGTTCAGCCGGCCGTCCGGCCCGATCTCGTCGGCCAGGCGGTCGTCGGCCAGCACCGCCCTGCCGCCGAGCGGCGACGCGTACACGTGCGGGACGCTGCTGGTCAGCGGCCAGAGCAGGGTCATGCTCGGCGCCCCGGACCCGCGGCTCACCGTCTTGCCCGGCCCCGCCAGCACCGGCATCAGCATGCTGACCGCGCCCAGCCGGGCCGGCCCGCCGAACTCGGGGGTGCCGTTGACGTTCACCAGCAGCGGGTAGACGCCGGGGCGGCTGAACTGCGCCGCGCGCGCGCCGGTCAGCGTCACCGAGATGTTCAGCGGCGCGCTCTGCCCGGGCTCCAGGGTGTCCGCGACGGACGTGAAGTCCGTCAGCGGGCTGTCCTTGATGACCGCGCCGGACAGGACGTCGCCGATCCCGCGTTCGGTCGTCTGCCGCTCGCCGACCTGCAGCCGCACCTGCGGCCGGGTGACCTTGCGGTCGCCGGTGTTGGTGACGGTGCCGGCGACGGTCAGCGTCGTCGTCGAACCGGTGATCACGCGCGGGTTGAGCTCGTTGAGCTCGACGCGCAGTCGGGCGCCCTCTTCCGCGTCGGCCACCGTGGCGCCGGCCAGGGCGGGGACGGCCAGGAAGAGGACGGAAAGGAAGGCTGCGGCGAACCGCTTCACTCGGGGGCTCCCTCAGGGGCGTGCTCGTCTCGTCCGTGGACGTCCGGGCGCGCCAAAAGTTCCTTGGCTTTCCGGACGAGCTTCCGCTCGTCGGAGTAAGCGAGTTTGGTCTCCAGCTCGGCCAGCGGGACCCAGGCCACCTCGGTGACCTCGACGTCTTCGTCGGACAGCTCACCGCCGAGCGCTTCGAGCAGGAAGTGGTGCACGGTCTTGTGGATCCGCCGCTTCTCGGCGACGAACCAGTAGTCGATGGTGCCCAGTGGCCGCAGGACCCGCGCGGAGATGCCGGTTTCCTCCTTCACCTCGCGCACGGCCGTCTGTTCCACCGTCTCACCGTCCTCGATGTGGCCCTTGGGCAGCGACCAGAGCAGTCTGCCGTGCCGGTCGAGCCGGCCGATCAGCGCCGCCTGTTCGCGTGCCTCGTCCAGCACGAGGCCACCGGCCGACGTCTCGTCGACCGTGGTCAGGCGCCTGCCGCGCTGCCGCCTCCGCCGCCTCCGCGGCTTCGAGGCGCCGGGGCGGCCGGCTGATCCAGACATGCTGCGATGCTAGAGCAAACGGTTGCCCCGGTAGGCTGGCTCTCCGTGTCCTGTCCGGTGGTGCCTGTAGTAATCGCACCCGAAAGTAGTGGGTTTTCCGTGAACGACGTGGTCGCCAAGCAGAACGCGGTGGTGGAGCGGATGCACATCCCTCCCCTGGCGGAAGAGCTGGCGGAAAGGTTCGCCAGGGCCGGTCACCGCCTGTACCTCGTCGGTGGCAGCGTGCGCGACACGCTGCTCGACCGGCGCTCCGGTGACCTCGACTTCACCACGGACGCGCGGCCGGACCGCGTGCTGAAGATCGTCAGCGAGTGGGGCGACGCCGTCTGGGACGTCGGGATCGCGTTCGGCACGGTCGGCGTGACGAAGAAGGGCATGCAGCTCGAGATCACGACGTTCCGCGCGGACACCTACGACCGCGTCGGCCGCAATCCCGAGGTCACCTTCGGCGACACCATCGAGGGCGACCTGCTGCGCCGCGACTTCACGGTGAACGCGATGGCCATCGACCTGGCGTCCAAGACCTTCATCGACCCGCACGACGGCCTGCACGCGCTGGCCGAGCGGGTGCTCGACACCCCGGCGACGCCGCAGGAGTCGTTCGCCGACGATCCGCTGCGGATGCTGCGGGCCGCGCGCTTCGCCGCCCAATTGGGCTTCACCGCCGCGCCGCGGGTGATCGACGCGATGACGTCGATGGCCGAGGAGATCGACCGGATCACCGCCGAGCGGGTGCAGGCCGAGCTGTCGAAGCTGCTGCTGGCCGCCGACCCGCGCCCGGGCCTGGAGCTGCTGGTCGACACCGGGCTGGCCGAGCGGGTGCTGCCCGAGGTCTCCGGGATGCGGCTGGCGATCGACGAGCACCACCAGCACAAGGACGTCTACCAGCACTCGCTGACCGTGCTGGCCCAGGCGATCGACCTGGAGACCTCGCACGAGCCGACGTCGGAGCCGGATCTGATCCTGCGGCTGGCGGCGCTGCTGCACGACGTCGGCAAGCCGGCGACGCGGGAGTTCCAGGCCGGCGGCGGGGTGAGCTTCCACCACCACGAGGTGGTCGGCGCGCGGATGGCCCGCAAACGTTTGCGGGCGCTGAAGTTCTCCAAGGAGATCATCGACGACGTCTCCCAGCTCGTGTTCCTCCACCTGCGGTTCCACGGCTACGGCAAGGGCGAGTGGACGGATTCGGCGGTCCGCCGGTACGTCACCGACGCCGGCCCGCTGCTGACCCGGCTGCACAAGCTGGTCCGCGCCGACTGCACCACGCGCAACCGCAAGAAGGCGGCCGCGCTGCAGGCGACCTACGACGACCTCGAGGCCCGGATCACCGCGCTCAAGGCCAAGGAGGACCTCGACCGCGTGCGGCCGGACCTCAACGGCGAGGAGATCATGGAGCTGCTCGGCCTCAAGCCGGGCCCGGACGTCGGCAAGGCGTGGAAGTTCCTCAAGGAGCTGCGGCTGGACCGCGGGCCGCTGGAGCACGACGACGCCGTGGCGGAGTTGAAGAAGTGGGCGAACGCGGAGGGAATCGGGAACTCCTGACCAACCTACGGTGAATTCCGTCGAAAGCTGGACCTCGGCGCCGCGGATTGGGGATACTCCGGACCTCGGCTCACCGATGTGACCAGGGAGTTGTCTGCGCGATGTCCACCGAAGCGCCCGACTCGCCGAAAGCGGTGGGCGGGGGCAGCTTCTTCGTGGCGCTGCTGCGGCAAGGCGCGCCGGCGATCGCGACGGCCACCAGCGAGCTGTCGGACGAGATCGGCGACCCGACCCCGATCCACGCGCTGAAGCGGATCTCGAAGATGGCCGGGCCGATCGACCCGGCCCAGCGCGACGGCCTGCTGCTGCGCGCCACCCGGTACGTCGTGCTCATCCCGCTCGCCTACCGGCTGCTCGCGGTGCCGGGTCAGTTCGGCGTCCACGTGCTGGAGCACGGGACGACCGGGCTGCTGCCGGTCGGCGTGTTCACCCTGCTCTCGGTCGTGCTGAACGTCGTCGGCTTCCGCTGGATGTTCCGCTCGGCGCCGTTCCACGGCCGCGACGCCGGGAAGCTGCTCGCCGTCGACATCGCGTTCACCGTGCTCTCGCCGCTGGTCCTCGCGCTGACCGTGCCGCGGGGGGTGTACTTCGACGCGCTCGCCGTCAGCAGCATCCACCTCTTCGGCGAGGCCGGGCTGCTGACGCTCGCCCTCGGCGTCCCGGCCGGGCTGGTCTTCGCCTTGATCAGCTTCCCGCTGCGGATGCTGGCGAACTGGCTGAACACCGGCCAGTTCCACGTCGACGCCGCGTTCTCGACGTACTCCGCGCTGCTCGCGCTGATGTTCCTGGCCACCGCCGCGCTGGTGCTCACCGGCCTCGGCACCCGGCTGGCGCTGGCCTACGGCACGCGCAACGGCCGGCTCGCCGAGCGCGCCCAGCAGCACCGGATGCTGCACGACACCGTGCTGCAGACCCTCGAGGCGATGGCGCTGTCCGGCAGCGCCGACCCCGAGCAGCGGCTGATCGAGATCCAGCGGCTCGCCCGGGCGCAGGCGATGGAGATCCGGCACACCATCGAGTCGGCGGCGTCCGAGCGCGCCGAAGCCGGGGCCCGGCCGCTGGGCGAGAAGCTCGCCGGGCTCGCCGCCGAGATGGCGCGTGACGGTCTGCGCGCCCAGCTCGTGGTGGCCGAGCTCGACGACGACACGCTGTCCGAGGTCCGGCAGATCGCCATCCGCGACGCCGTCCGCGAGGCCCTGCGGAACACCATGAAGCACTCCGGCACCGACCGCGTCGTCGTGCGGGTCGAGGCGCGTGACGGCGGGATCGCGGTCATCACCCGCGACCACGGCACCGGCTTCAGCCCGGACGACCGCCCGGCCGGCTTCGGCATCAGCGAGTCGATCACCGCGCGGCTGGCCGAGGTCGGCGGGACGTCCCTGGTGGAATCGAGCCCCGGCGGGGGCACTCGGGTGACGCTCTGGGTCCCGTTCTGATATCTCCTGAGCATGACCTCGATCGAGCTGCTCGCCGACGCCCTTGCCGCCTACCGCGCCGGTGACCGCGACCAGGCCACCGAACTCGCCGCCCGAGCCGGCCGCGACGGCTCTTCACTGGCCGACGAACTGCGGACCTACCTCGCCGGCGACGGCGCCGCGCCGGTGTACGACGCGCCGAGCGCGTTCACGGCGTTCATCCGCGGCGGCGGCAACGTGGGCCTCTACCGGGCCCTGAGCGCCGAACTCGCCGCCCGCTACGACGCCGGGAAGCCGGAATCGCTGCTCGACCTCGGCTGTGGTGACGGCCTGGCCGTCGTGCCCGCGCTGGAGCAGGCGACGCACGTGCCGAGCCGGATCGACCTGGTCGAGCCGTCGGCCGCGCTGCTCGAAGGCGTCCACGAGCGGGTGCCGGCGGCGCAGTGCTGGCAGTCGACCGCGCAGGAGTTCCTGGCCCGGGACGATCTCGGCTGGGACTTCGTCCAGTCGACGTTCGCGCTGCAGTCCATCGAGCCGGAGCAGCGCGCGGAGGTGCTTCGCACGCTCCAGCTGCGCGCCGGGACGCTGGTGCTGGCCGAGTTCGACGTCCCGGAGTTCACCGAAGGATCGCCCGAGCACCTGCGCTCGCTCGTCGAGCGCTACGAGCGTGGCGTCGCGGAGTACGGCGAAGACGCCTCGCTGGTCGCGCAGGGATTCCTGCTGCCGGTGCTGCTCGGCCTGGTCGCCGGCCAGGAGCGGACCAACTGGGAGCACCCGGCCGCGGCCTGGGCCGAGCAGCTGAAGACGGCGGGCTTCACCGACGTCGTCGTCGAACCGCTCGCCGACTACTGGTGGTCGCCCGCCGTCCTGATCACGGCCTCCTGATCAGACCCGGCTGAGCGAGCCCGTCTCGAGGTGCTGGGCGAGCGGCCGCGGCAGCAGGTACGCGACCGCGCCGCCCGGCATCCCGCTCCACGGCGCGGTGACGCCGGTCAGCACCCGCACCGACCGCAGCACCCGGTACAGCCGCTTCTCCCGCTCGCGCTCGAACGCCAGCGACGTCTCGACGAACCGCGTCGGCTCGGCGTGGACCAGGTTGCCGGTCTCGTTGCCGAACCGGACGACCGTCGTGCCCGGCGGCAGGACGATCAGGCGCTTGCCGCGGTAGAAGTTCAACGGCGGTTCGCCGCGCATCGGCAGGATCGGCCAGTCGGCGGGCTGGTCGGACTCCTCCGCCGGGCGCACCGGCTGCATCAGCAGCACCCCGAGCAGGAACCGGGCCGCGTCACCGAGCGAGGGGAACGCCACCGGCTCGTCGGCGGGCGGGCGCGAGACCTCCCAGCCGTTCTCGGCGCGGCGGAGCGTCCAGACGCCTTCGGCCGGCACCTCGTTCGCGCCGATCCGGTAGGCCGCGGCCGGCACGCCGTGCTCGGCGAGCCGCTGCTGGAGCAGCTCCAGCGTCTCCGCGCCCTTCAGGTTCCGCACCTGCTCGCCCTGGGCGACGCGGGTGAGCGCGCGCTCGTCGGGCAGGTCGGCGGCCGTCTGCGGCGGCCGCGGGTGCCCGGCGACCTCCGCCTCCGCCGTCGCCCGGACGAGCTCGCCGACGAACGGCGGCCGGAAGCCGGCCGCCCGGACGTGCTCGACCAGCTCCGGCTCCGGCGGCACGCCGTACTTGCGCAGGTAGTGCGGCACGGCGGCGGGCCAGATCCAGGTGCCGTCGGTGTGGAACGCGTTCGGCACTTCCGGCTTCGCGCCCGGCACTCCGAAGATGTCCGGCAGCGGCGTGGGCCGGTGCAGCGCGACCGGCGCCCGGAACAGGTAGTCGAGCACGCCGCGGACCTGGTCCGGCGGCACCGGCGGCCGGTTGACGACCGGACGTTCGCCCTCGGCGTGCGAGTCGGCTGCCCGCGCGAGCCGGAAGGTCAGGTCGAGCGGGAGCCCGGCGCGCGCGGTCAGCCACGACGGCAGGTGCTTCGCCGAGCGCGGGAACGTCGCCAGCTCCAGCTCGTAGGCCGCGGTCGACGGCCGGCCGCCGTCGTTCGGCGGGACGCGCCAGTCCGGCTCGCGGTCGGCGTCGAAGTCGAAGTCGAACTGCGACGCCGAGTCCAGCGTGAACGTCCCCTGGAACCACGTCCCGGACTCGGGCTGGTACATCGACGCGCGCAGCCGCGCGAAGAGCCCGCCGAGACGCGGGACGGCGGGCAGCGACACCGAAACCGGGCCGTCCTCGTCGCCGACCGCGCGGAGCTCGATCTCGGCGTAGTCGCCGACCTGCCGGAACTGCGCGCCGACGCGGGTCCAGCCGCCCGGCACGGTGTGCAGCAGCGTCCGCCCGATGGCCCGCAGCAGCGCGTTCTGGTCGCCCTCGCCCGGCTTCGGGCGTGCGTCCGGCGCTTCGGTGAAGTCCTGCCGCGCCTGCCAGATCGACTGGACGCGCTTCGCCGGCACGGTCACCGAGAAGTCGGTCAGGCCCAGCTGCGCCGCTCGCGCGGCGTCATCGCGGACCCAGCGCAGCGTCAGCTCGGGCCGCTCGCCCGGAGCGACTTCGAAGATCTCGTCGTCGTACTCGCAGAAGGTGCGCAGCGTGAACGTCGCCGGCACCTCGCTCGCCGGCACCACCCGCGCCGGATGGCCTTCGTGCTCCTTGTCGAAGCCGGCAGGTGCTTCGTCGTCCGGCAGCACGGACAGCAGCACCGTGCCGTCCGTGGTGGAGCGTTGCGCGCGGTAGGTCCCCTCACCCCACGCGGCGTACAGGCCGTCCGGGCGTTCGGCGACCTCGACCCGGTAACGCACGTTTTGTCCTCCCCTGACCCCAGTGACCCCAGAAATCTAGTCGAGCGGGTACCGAGCGAACCACCGGTCTTCGTCCGGCGCATCCGCGCCGAACTCGGTGAGCGCGTCGTCCGCCAGCTCGACGATGACATCGCGGAGCTCGAGCCGGTCGAGCCAGCTCCCCCGCAGTGCTTCCTCGCCGTACATCGCGCCGACGAGGTTGCCGCAGACCGACCCGGTGGAATCGCTGTCCCCGCTGTGGTTGACGGACGCCAGCAGCGCCGTGTCGGCGTCCGCCGTGGTCAGCGCGACGTACACGGACATCGACAACGCCGTCTCCCCGACGTTGCCCTGCCCGAGCGACTCCACCTTCTCCGGCGTCGGCGGTCCCTGCTCCGCCAGCGCCAGCGCGGCATCGAGCGCCGCGCTCTGCTCCTCGTGCGCCGGGTACTCCACCAGCTCGGCCCGCGCGGTCGCGACGGCGTCGAGGAGTGCCCTTCCGTGCAGCAGTTCGTGCACGATGACCGCGAAGCAGCCCGACGACAAATACCCGCTCGGGTGACCGTGGGTCAGCGCCGCGCTCTCCGCGCCGAGCCGGAACACCTCGGCGAGGTCGTCCGACCAGAGCGCGACCGGCGCCGCGCGCATCACCCCGCCGCAGCCCTTCGAGTTGTTCACCGGCCGGTCCATGGTGCCGCGGACGCCGGAGCGGCCGTACGCCTCCAGCTCGCCGAAGCACGTCAGCCCCGGCGCGCGGCGGCTGAACAGCTCCTGGTGCGTGACCAGCCAGCCGTCCGGCGCTTCGACGTCGGAGCGCGGCCCGCGCGCCCGGTCCCACGCGACACCCTGGGTGTGCAGCCAGCGCTGGTAGGCCAGCTGCAGCGAGTGCACGACGTCGGCCGAGCCGGTGTGCCGCCGCTGGGCGTGCGCGCGGATCAGCGCCTCGAGCGTGAACAGCGTCATCTGCGTGTCGTCGGTGATCCGGCCGACGCCGCCGTACGCGGGGATGAAGTCGGTGATCCCGGCCGGTCCGGCGATCTCGCGGATCCGGTCGATCGAGTCGAACTCCGTCTTCGCGCCGAGCGCGTCGCCGATGGCGCCGGCCAGCAGGCTGCCGCGCAGCCGGGACCGCCGGTCCGGCCCCGCCGGAGCAGGGTGCGAGGAGGGTTTCGGGGTGAACCGGCCGCTCGGGTACCGGCGCTCCCACCGCGCGTGCTCGGCCGTCTCCGTCTGGAGGCCGTTGCGGTTGAAATACCAGAAGACGTCGCTCGCGACGTCGTCGAGCAGCCCGAGGTCGGGCAGCGCCGCGACCCAGGCGGCGGGCAGGCCGGGCACGCCGAGCCGGGCGCCGACGAGGGCTCCGGCCAGGGAGCCGGCGACCGGGCCGGACCGCGCGGCGAGCGTGATCGCCGCCTCCGGGTCGTGGCCGCGCTTGGCCGCGGCGAACAACGCCCGGCCCAGCACCGACCGGACGCTCCGGCCGTCACCGATGCTCTCGAGCTGCGTGACGTCGTCGGCGTCGCGGTCCTCGCGCAGCGCCAGCGTCGAGGCCGCCTGCTCGCCGCCGAGCTCCCGCAGCCGCAGGTACACCGGCGGCGCGAACTCCTCCCGCGTGAGCAGGGCCTGGAACAGCGCCACCAACAGCTCGACGCCTTCGGTGACCTCCGCCCCGGCCGCACTGCCGGTCAGCTCGCGGGCGACGTCCTTCGCGTACTGCTCGCCGTCGACGTCCGCCAGCGCCACCGCGCCGGCCGGCGTCGCGGCCAAGGCCGTGGCCAGCAGCGAGGAGAACTCCGCGGGCGCGGGCCCGGCGTGCCGGGTCGCGACGGCCAGCCAGCCGACCGGATCCGGCTCGGGCAGCGTCGCGGGCACCTCGCCGGTGGGAACGGGCGGGAGGCCGCGCAGCACGGCGTCGGTGTGGAACAGCAGGTGCCGGGTCAGGCCACCCATCGCCAGCGGGCCGCCCGGGTCGGCGCCGCCGCCGAGCGCGTCACCGATCGCGAAACCGACGTACGCGCCGACGATCCGGTGCCACGCGAAGCGTGCGCCGAGCGTGCCCTGGGCGAAGAACTTGCCGAACGTCCACGGCACCGGCCGCGCGCCGGCGTCCTCGCCGACGTGCGCGATCAGGCCGTTCCCGGCCAGGTCGGCCGGCCATTCCGGGTCCTGGCCCGCCCGGCGCCGGACGCCGTTGCGGTGCTGCCAGGCGAACCCGCGCAGGTACCGGACGCACTCCTCCGGCGTCAGCTCGACGCGGTGGTCGCGGGCCTGGTCGACGGCGTAGCGCAGGTGGCGGGTCAGCAGGTCCGGCGGCTCGATGCCGAACTCCCCGACCAGCGCGGGCAGCGCCTCGGCGACCTCCGGCCCGGCTTCGGGTGCCGGCTCGTCGATCCACGGCCGCGGCTCGGTGTCCTCCGGGACGTCCGCCAGCTCGGTCGCGGCCAGGCTGCGGACGAGCCCGGTGCCCGGGTCGAGCGTCAGGCCGGTCCCCGGCCGGTGCCGCAGCAGCTCGCGGACGACCACCCGCCACCGCTGCGGATAGCGGCCGGGCACCTTCGCCGAGGAGCTGTAGGCGATGACCTCGTGGCCCGAGGTCCCGGGAACCGGCCGCAGCAGGGGCTCGCCGTCCGGCGTCGGCACGAGGACCTCGGTGTCGAGCAGCGCGTGCGCGAACTCGGCCCGGCTGATCCAGTTCGCGCCCAGGTAGTTCAGGAGTTTTTCGGCGTCGGTCGCCGGCTTCGGGAAGCCGCGCCAGGCCGGGCCCAGGGTGTACCCCTCGTTGCCGCGCCGGGCGCCGGTCGCCTCGCCGAACGGCGAGTACTCCGTCCAGCCGCGGATCGCCCGGGCCGGGATGCCCAGCTCGGGGAACGCCTTCTCGTCGAACTCCGGGTCGACGTCCGGACGCCACTCGGTCTCGGCCGGGGGGCCCGCCATCGCCGCCAGGTCGTAGGTGATCTCGCCGTCGTCCGGCACGAGCAGCACCGGGCTGGGGACCAGCCCCGCGCCGACGTCGGTGCCGTCGAGGTAACCGGCGGTGTTGACCGTGAAGCGCCAGCCGTCCGGCCGCCGCGCGGAGTACTCCGGCCGGATCCGCAGCCGGTCGCCGCCGGGCCGCGTGCGCAGCCACTCCCGCACGCGCGCGGCGGCTTCCTCTTCGTTCATTCTCCCCATCCTCGCGCTAATGCCGCGGGTACCGCTCGACCCACTGGCCGCCCTGCGCGCTCAGCGCCGAGTGCCGGTCGAAGTGCCAGTAGGCGTCCGAAGCCACGTTCTCGACGAGGTAGCGCAGCTCCAGCTGATCGACCCACTTCTGCGGCAGCCCGGGGATGCCGGTGCGCGCGCCGAGCAGGGCGCCGGCGATCGCGCCGGTGAGCGCGCTGCGGCCGGAGTGGTTGACCGCGCGCAGCAGCGCCTGCTCCGGGTAGTTTTCGAAGCCGGACAACGCGGCGAACGCGCGGCCGAGCACCGAGAGCGTGCTCTTGCCGTCGCCGATCAGCTCCGGCATCCGCAGGTCGGGCAGCCCGTGCTCACCGAAGAACGGCACCGACTCGGCGACCATCTCCTTGATCTCGGTCCACTCCGGACCCTGCTGGAACTGGTTGTCCGGGTTGAGGATCTCCCGGCCGAGGTTCCAGATCGGGAAGCTGAACGCGTCCTTGGTCAGGGCCTGCTCGAACAGCCAGCTCAGGTAGGTCGCGGCAGCCAGATCGGGCTCGCCGGGGTGGGTCACGCCGGCCATCTCGCGCACCGCCTGGCGCGCGCCGCCGCTGAGCCCGCTGCCGGGGCCGGCCATGGTGAGCGCGGCGGCCAACGCGGGGATCAGCGCTTCCGGGCCGGTCAACGGCGTGCCGCCGGCCCCGGTGGCGAGCTGGTGGTAGGCGTTGAGCTCGGCGTCGTCGGCGTCGCGGCGGGCGTGCAGGTCGGTGACCTGTACGAGCCAGCCGTCCGGGTGATCCAGCGGCGCGCCCTGCGTCTTCAGCCAGCGCTGCAGCGCGCCGCGCGTGACGTCGGGGAGCAGCTGCTCGGCCTCGCGGGACTCCGGCTGCTCGCGGTGCGGGCTGCGGATCACGGCTTCGGTGTAGAACAGCAGCCGCTGCGTCAGCGAGCCGATCCGGCCCGGCTGGTCGAACGCCTGGACCAGGTCGGTGACACCTTCGATGCCGTACTGCGCGTGGATGTCGTGGAGCGGCATCCGGTCGACCGCGGCGCCGAGAGCTTCGCCGAGGGCGAAGCCGACGTACGCGCCCGTGACGCGCTGCCAGCCGTAGCGGAACCCGTCGAGGTCCCGCTCGAAGTACTTGCCGAACGTGTCCAGCCGCGGCACCGGGCGCCCGGCGTTGTCGTACGTCGGGGCCAGCCCGTTCGCGCGCAGGTCGTTGGGCTTGCTGCGCGGCGGCTCCGGCATGGTCATCCGCTTCAGCCACGACTCGCCGAGCACGGTCTTCGCGCACTCCTCGGCGGTGAGCTCGTACCCGCGCTTGCGGGCCCGCTCGGCCGCGGCGAGCGGCGGCCGGACCGGCGCCGGCAACCCCATCCGCGACGCCGTGTCGGCGGCGACGCGGATCAGGTCCTCTTCGGCCTCCGGGCAGCGGCCGTGCACGTCGATGCGCGGCTCGTGCCGCGGGAACCGCTTGACGATCTCGGCGAGCTCGCCGCTGGAGACGTCTTCGATGGTCGTCGGGCCGCCGTTGATCACCAGGTTCGGCGGGTGCTCGAACTCGGCGAGCGTGGCGACGTCGACCCGCCACCAGCCGTGCTCGCGCGAGGGCAGGTGCCGCGTCGAGCTGAAGACCTTGAGCTCGTTGCGCTCCTCGGCGAAGTAGAACCGGTCCGTCTTGCCGGTCTCCAGGTCGAGCGGGACGAACACCTCGCACCGGATCAGCCCGATGAGCAGCAGCTCCCGGGTCAGCCAGCCGACGCTGGCGAACGACAGCAGCGTCTCGAGCGTGTTCTCCGGCTTCGGGTACCCGCGGCGGATCGGCCCGGCCTTGTACTCCGGGTTCTCCCGCTCCTCGCCGGTCTGGTTGCCGTCGGCGTCGACCTTCACCCAGCCCGCGACGGCCTGCAGCGGCACGCCCAGCTCGCCGAGCCCGGCCTTCACGTACTCGGGGTCGACGACCTCACGCCAGTTCTCCTGGCCGGGGAACGCCACCGGCACCGAGAGCCCGCCGGGGTGCGGGTGCGCCTGGCGCAGCTCGCCGTCCGGCTCGCGGACCACCACCGACGGCGGCGGGAAGATCTCCTTGTCCGGCCGTCCCTCGTCGAGGAACGCGATCGTGTTGTAGGGCACGGACCAGCCCTCGGGGATGCGCAGCACCTTCTCGGTGTCCACCCGGAGCCCGGCGGGACCGGAGACGTCCGGGCCGTGCACCGCGCGCAGCCACTGGCCGACCTTGGCAATCGCTTCCGCCGCTTCCACCTACTCGATCCTCTCCAGGCTTCCGTCGGACTCGTGCTCGGCGATCGTCTTCGGCAGCACGCAGGCCACCGCACCGCCCGGCAGGTTCGCCCACGGCACCGTGATGCCGGTGATCACGTGCAAGGGGCGTCTCAGCCGGTAACTCCGCCGCACCCGTTCGCGTTCGAGCGGCAGCGACGTCGTGGCGAACCGTACCTCCCCGTGGTGAACGAGGTTGCCGGGTTCCTCGCCGAAGCGCAGCACGACCGTACCCGCCACCAGCCGGGTGATGCGCTTGTTGCGGAGCAGGGTGAGGGGAGGCTCACCCGGGGCCGGGTGCACCGGCCAGTCGTCCAGTTCCCTGGCCGTCTCCAAGGGGGTTTCGTGGCCGGCGGTCATCCGGGCGGGGTGCAGCAGCAACGCGCCGAGCAGCTGCTGCGCGGCGTCCTCGAGCCGGTCGAAGTACTTCGGTTCGCGGGGCGCTTCGTCGGCGTACGCCGCGACCTCCCAGCCGTCCGGCGTGTAGTTGAGGCACCACGTGCCGTCCGCGCGGTCGCCGACGCGGTACGCCTCGGGCCACACCCCGTGCTCGCCGAGCCGCTGCACCAGGACGGTCAGCAGCTCCTCGTCCCCCAGCGCCGGATCCGGCGTGGTCTCCAGCTCCGCGACGACGTCCCCGGCGGTCTTCTTCCCGTCCCCGCGGCCCGGCTTCGGCCGCGGCTCGCCGAGCAGGTCCGCCTCGGCGGTCCGCCGCACCAGCGGCTCGACGTACGGCGGCTGGAAGTGGTGCCGCCGGATGTGCGCGACCAGGTCCGGTTCGGGCGGCAGGCCGTACTTCGCCAGGTAGTGCGGCACCGCCGCGGGCCAGATCCACGTGCCGTCGGTGTGGTGACGGTCGGGGACGTCGGCCGGCGCGTCCGGCGTGAAGACGTCGGCGCCGAGCTCGTCGCCGGCCCGCACGACGGCCTCGCGCTCGAGGTACTGCAGCACCAGCGGCGCCTCGGTGTCGGTCAGCAGCGGCCGTTCGGTCTCCGGCCCGCCGACGTCCGCGTGCCGGAAGACGAGGCCGAGCGGCAGCTGCGCGCGCAGCCGCCACCAGTCCGGGATGTGCTCGTCGGGCCGCGGGAACTCGCCGAGCTCCGCCGGGTAGGCCGCCGCCTCGGGCGGGTCCGTCCACACCGGATCGTCGTCGAGCGCGAAGTCGAAGTCGAAGCTGCCGTCGGGGACGAGCGTGAACCGCGCCTGCAGCCAGGTCCCGCGCTCCTCGGTGTACATCCCCTGCCGCAGCCGGCCGAAGAGGTCGGCGAGCTCGTCCGGCGTCGCCGAGTTGTGCCCCTCGATCTCGACGTGCTTCCCGACCTGCCGGAAGTCGACAACGGCCGGCCGCTCGGCGTCGGCCCGGTGCGCGCGCACGAGCTTTCCCAGCTGCACCAGGAGGGCACGCTGCTCATCGGGCGAAAGTCGTTGTTCCACGTGAATCATTGCCTCGGGTAGCGCGGCTTGGCTTCGAACGTCGGCGCCTCACCGGCCGCACGACGGGTGGCTTCGTCTTCCCACATCTTGAAGGTCCGCTTCCAGAGTGCCTGGACCAACGCGGTTTCCTGCGGGGTCCGGCGGCGTCCTTCCCGGACAGCGACGTCGTCTATACCTTTCACGGTCTCGTAGAGCGCGAAGATCGGACCGTCGCCCGTCAGGTACCGGCTCCGCAGCTTTTCGGTCTCCCGGACGAAGTCTTCCTCGCTCATCGGACCTTTGATGTTCGAATCGGTGGTGGCCCGCAGGACCTCACGGATGTGGCTGCCGTCCTGGACGAAGAAACCCGTCTGCAGGTCGAGGAGGGTGCCCGCCAGACCGCCGTTGGGCACCTTGTCGATCCGATAGGTCTGGGCGTAGTACCGGTAGAACGTGGGCTCCTGGATGGCCATCAGCTACTCCCCTCGGATGACAGTCCCTGCCGGAACGCTTCCTCGAAACGGCCTCGGACCTGCTCGGTTAGCGCCGCGTCGAGCGCCGCCTCTTCCGGCGAAAGGACGCCTTCGCGGCCGTCCTTCTTGCTGAAGGTCTCGAAGTCGCGGCGGACCTCGTACAGCGCGTGCTCGTACGACGCGACGTCGTCGATGTGCGTCAGGTGCAGCCGCAGCTCGGCCACGTGCCCGTTCGGCAGCCGGACGTTGAGCTGCAGGTCCCGGTAGCCGCTGTCCTGCGGGCTGGCCAGCCGGTCCGAGAAGTCGACGATCGTGAGTTCGGGATCGTTGCGCACCGCGTCCAGCGCGCGGTACATGTCCGCCACCTGCTCGAACTGGATCTTGGTGCCGACGAGGTCGTGCAGCAGTGAACCGTCCCAGTTGCGCTTCTCGATCTTCGCCAGAGCCCGCACGTCGTCCTTCGGTTCCGGCCGGAACCCCGCGTGGCCGTCGGTCTCACCCGCGATGCGTTCGGTGATCCGGTTCAGCGTGCCCTGGGTCTCGGGCCAGCGCTCACGTTCTTCGGCGACCCACTGGCGGCAGTACTCCGGATCGCCGATCCTGCCTTGGTCGAAGCTTTCGTGCTGCAGCTGCTCTTCCGGGGTGTCGTGGGCGATCGCCGCGACGTCGGCGGAGATCTCCGCCTGCTCCGGAGTCGGGTCGAACGGCTCGACACCCTGGTGCTCGACGTCGTCGACCACGCTGTACCCGCGCTCGTTCACCTCGTGGACGGCGTCCTCCAGGATCGGGATCGCCTCGGGGTGCTTGAGCAGGCTGGCCAGCGTCTTCGGGTTGTCGAGCAGCGAGCGCGTCAGGTAGTCGTTGGCCGGGTCGGCGAGCATCCTGGCCAGCTCGGGGTGTTCCGGCAGGTGGGCGCGGATGTAGTCCGCGTCCGCGTGGCCGTCGAGCGCCGCGGCGACGTCGTCGCGGTCCAGGAAACCGGATTCGGAAATGCCGTAGCCGCCGTGTTCGCCGTGCACCTCGGTCCGGACGTGCTCGGTGCCGGGCGTACCGACGTGCAGCAGCTTGATGTCCTTCGGCGGCTGCGGCAGGTGCATCAGGTCGCCGGACTGCGGGTCGATGAACGCAATCACCGCGTCGCGCGTGTGCACGACCATCGCGACGTGCCCGTACTCGACGCCGCCGCGGCCCTCGTACTTCACCGCGACCACGGCGTGGTGGTCCACCGGCCGCTCGCGCATCTCGCGGATGACGTCTTCGTAGCTCGCGCGATCGGAGAACGTCTCGCCGAACCGGCTCTCGATGTGCTCGAGCGTGCCGCGGGTGCCCATCTCGTGCAGCGGGATCGGCTCGGCCGTCGCGTCGCCGCCGTGCAGCCGGTCCCAGTACGCCTCGGGGCCGCGGGTGCAGTTGGAGATGTAGCCGTTCTCCAGTGCGCCCGGCTCGTGGAAGCCCGGGTTGACCTCGCGCAGGTGCGGGTGGCGGTCCTGGACGTAGGCCGCGCGCTCCGCCGGCGTCGCCGCGCCGGCGTGGATGGCCGGCTCGGCGGGCGGGTTCGTCGCGCGTGCCAGCGACGAGTAGTCGTGCACCGGCGCTGGTTCGATGTGCTCGGCCGGGCCGTCGAGGACGTCGCTGACCTTCGGCTGCTCCGGCTGGTGGTGCTCCGCGACCGGCTCGTTGAGCCCGCCTAGGCGTTCGGCGATCGACTCCTGCTTGCGCCGGTCGAACTCGGCCGCGTTGTGCTCGTTCTCGGCGCGCCGCTCGGCCATCGTCCGCTGCGCGGCCTCGGGGTCGAGGTAGCGCGGGTGCCCGGGCCCGATCTCCTCGGCCTCGATCACCCACTTGCGGCGGCCCCCGGGCGTGATCTCGAGCCGCTTGTCGTGCACCAGCAGCTGTGTCCCGGGCGGCGACAGCGACTCGCGCTCGCCCGGGTTCTCGGCGAGCTTCGAGATGTCGCGGACGTTGTCCGACCGGACGTGCAGCTCGACGTCGTCCCCGAACTTCGACGTCGAGAGCTCGCCGGTCTTGATGGACGCGCTGGAGAACGCGGGCTCGACGACCACCGCACCCGGCTCGTACGGCCCGGCGACCAGCTCGGCCAGCCGCGGATCGCCGCCGACGTCGATGCCGCGGACGGTCTCCCCGGACGTCCGCGGGACCTGGCCGAGGCCGTCGACGATCGCGCGGGTGTTCGCCTGCGCGAGGTCGAAGCCGGGGTGGCCGGGGCCGCGGCGCAGGGCGTCGTTGACGTCGTAGGCGTACTCGCCGCGGGTGTAGCCGTGGACCGCGACGGCGCCTTCGTCGGTCAGCGGCAGCCCGGCGGCGTCCCGGCGGGCGAGCGCGCGGTCGTGGACGTCCTGGTAGACGCCGTCGTCGCCGACCGCACGGCGGATGCTGTCGTGGTCGGCCGGGGTGGCGTGGTGCTCGCCGTCGAAGAGGTAACCCTCGTCGTGCGGGACGCGCTCGGGCGTGGGGTTGAGCCGGTCCGCGATCTCCGGCACGTGGTGCGGCGCGTCCCCGCCGCCCAGCGGCATCTCGTGGATGCCGGTGGCGTCGTGGGGCAGCTCGGCCAGACGTCCGGTGACCGGATCGGCGAACACGACACCGTGCTCGGTGTGCACCCCGGCGACCAGCCGCGTCTCGCCGTCGATCTCGAAAGCGACGGCCGTCCGCGCGCCGACCGGACGTTCGCCCAGGTCATGGGCGACGTCGCCGAAGCTGTCGCGGCCGCTCCACTGCCCGCCGAGCTGCTCGCCGACGTGCGCGAGGCTCTGGTTCGTGCCCGGCCCGGCGACGACGTCTTCGCCGTTCATCCGCCGCTCGAAGGCGACCATCGACTCGGCGGAGTTGGTCCGGAAGCCGTGGTCGAGCGCGTCCGGGCCGTAGTGGTTGCGGGAGTTGACCGAGCCGAGCTCGGGAACGGCGTCGCGAACGAGCCGCGCGTGCTGTTGCGGGCTCTCGACGGACCCGGCGTGGAGCACGGGCTCGCCGCCCGGCGTGAGCGGCTCGGCGAGCCGCGACCAGCCACCGTCGGGCTCGCGGGTCGCCGGCACCCGCCGCTCGGGCGCGGGCGTGTCGGCGTCGTCCCCGCCGAGCAGCTTGAACAGGTTGCCGCTCGGCTTGAGCTCGGGGTGTTCGGCGTAGAACTTCTCGGTCTCGGCGTCGGCCTCACGCTGGAACCGCTCGTCGTCGGCCCGCTCCTGCGCCCGCCGCTCGTCGATCGCGTGCTGCGCGTCGGCCTCACCGAGGTGCCGCGGATCGCCGGCGGTGACCTCTTCGGCGTGCACGATCCACTGCGGCTGGTCCATGGTGCCGCCGGAACCGCGGACGTGATCGGGGTGCTCCGGGTGGCCCGGCCCCTTCTCGATCCCGGTGATCTCGAACTGCGACCCGGCCTTGAACAGCACCTCGCGCTCACGCCCGATGCTGGCCATGGACTCGACGTCCCGCCCGGACCGGGACTCGATCCGCATCTCGACCTCGCCGGGGAAGATGCTCCGCGGGTGCTCGGCATCGACCTTCGACGAGCTGAGGAACGACGGCTCGGTGACGTGCGCACCCTCGTGGAACCGCCCGAGGAAAGCCTGGACCCGCGCGGGATCCCCCTGGAAGTCGATCCGCCGCGAAACGGTCCCGACATGCGGCGGCAGCTCGTTCAACCCGGAGACCAGCGCCCCGGCCTGCGGCGCGAGGCCCGCAAGCTCCGGCCCACCGAACCGCAGTGCCCGGTTGAGCGGCCCGACCAGCTCGTGCCGCGTGTAGGCGTGCACGGCGAAGGCGCCGTCGTCGGACATGCCGGGATGGAACTCGTCGCGCCGGAGGAGCGCCTCCCGGCGGACCTGCTCGTGCCGCCACTCACCGGTCTCGGAACTCTGCCGCCCGGAGTCGATGAAGGTGTCCTCGATCCGCCGAACCCCGGCGGGATCGTCGGTGTGGAAGTGCTCGTCGGTGAGATACGGCTCGTCGACGACGTGCATCGATTCGTGTGCGGCCGGGTCCTCGACCCCGAAGCCGTCCTGCTCGCCGGTCGCCTGCTCGGTCGCGTGCTCAGCAGCCACGTGCTCGGCAGGCACCTGTTCGTCGTGCACCGGTTCGGCGGGCGTCTGCTCCACCAAGTGCTCGGCCGGCACCTGCTCGGCAGCGGACTGCTCGTCGCCCGATCGCCGCGCCGACTGGTCGACCGCGGCGGTCTCGCCAGGCCGTTCAGCCGCCGCCTGCTGTTCGGCAGGGGCCTTCCCCGCGGCTGGTTCTTCGGGAGGTCGTTCTGCCGCGGGTGTGCGCTCAGCCGCGTGATCGGCCGTGGACGGCTGCCGGCCCGCCCGGTCCTCGGCTACCTGCTCACCGGCGTGGTTCTGCTCGTCCGTGCGCGCCGGCTCGGGCGCGTGGTGGTGGGCAGGCGCCTGTTCGACCGGCCGCGGGCCGGCGGGCTGCTCCGTCGGCGTGGCAGGCGGACGCTGTCCAGGAGGCAGACCCTGTTCGCCGGGTGCCGGACGGTGCCCCTGCGGCTGCTCCGGCGCGCGATCGATCGGTCGAGGCTGGTCGAAGGCCCTCGGCGGTTGGTTGTGCGGGCCTCGTGGAAGGTTCTCCTGCGGCGGACCGAAGCGGGGCGGCGGCACCTGCGGCGGCCCGGCCGGACGCGGCGGACCCACCCGCGGATCGTGCGGCGGCATCGGCGGGCGGCCACCAGGCGGCGGAGGCGGCATCGCCGGACGGCCGCCCGGACCCTGCGGCCCACGCGGCTGGTTCGGATACCCCGCCGGTCGTTGCCCACCCGGCATCGGCGGACGCTGCTGAGGCCCACCCTGCGCCGGCCACCCACCCGGCGGCATCCGGCGCGGATCGTTCGGATGCGGCCCACCCTGCGGCGGCTGCGCACCCTGCGACGGATGACCCTGCGGAGGCTGGCCACCGTGCGGCGGCTGCCCACCACGTCCACCCTGCGACGGCACACCGTTCGACGGCCCCTGCACTGGCCGCCCAGTCTGCGGCGGCTGCCCACCACGGGGCGACCCACCCTGCGGCTGCCCACCGTGAGCAGCCTGCCCACCCTGCGGCTGCCCACCCTGCGACTGCCCACCGTGAGTAGCCTGCCCACCCTGCGGCTGCCCACCCTGGAGCGGCTGCCCGCTACGCGGAGCCGGCCCACCCTGCGGCTGCCCACTATGCGGAGCCGGCCCACCGTGCGGTTGCCCGCCCTTGGGCACCTGGCCCCCGTGTAGCGGTTGCCCGCCTTGCTGAACCTGCCCGCCCTGTGGCGGCTGTCCACCGCGCGGGGCCTGCCCACCGTGCTGCGGTCCGCCTTGCTGTGGTTGCCCACTGTGCTGAGCCTGCCCGCCGTGAGGTGGCTGCCCAGCTTGCGGCGGCTGTGCGCCATGCGGGGCTTGTCCACCGTGCTGAGCCTGCCCGCCGTGTGCCGGCTGCCCGCCCTGCGGTGGTTGCCCACCGTGGATTGGTTGCCCGCCCTGAGGTGACTGCCCAGCTTGCGGCGGCTGTCCGCCATGCAGGGCTTGTCCACCGTGCTGCGGTTGCCCGCCGTGGATTGGCTGTCCGCCCTGCGGTTGTCCGCCATGCGGGGCCTGCCCGCCCTGAGGCGGGCGGCCACCCTGCGATATCGGCGGCTGACCAGGCTGACCACCCGGCGGCATCCGGCGCGGGTCCTGCGGTGGCACGCGTCGCGGCTGTTCGTGCGGCGGCTGGCCACCTCGCGGCGGGGGCATCGGCGGCGTCGGTCCGCCGGCACGCGGGCCACCCGCGCGACCGCCCGGACCACCGCCGTTCGGCATTCCTCCCGGCGGTGGCGTGAGTCCACCCGCAGGCGGGGGCGACATCTGCTGCGGCGCCCCGCCACCCTGGAACGGCGTCGGCCCCGCGTCCGCGGCCGGCGGCTGGCCCGTGAACCCGGCCGCGCCGACGTTGTCCGCCGCCGGACGTCCGCCGCTCTGCCGTCCCGGCTCGGGGCCAGTCCCCGGTGGGGCCATGCCGTATCCGCCGTTCGACGGACCGGCGGCCGCACTCTCGCCGTGCGGCGAGCCTCCGGCCCGTGCCGGGCCACCTGACGTGCCGCCCGAGAAATCCGCACTGTGCGAACCGCCGGACGACGTCCCGCCCGCCGCGCTCGGCATCCCGCCACCACCCATCGGCGGGGGCGATCCACCCACCGGTGCCTGCTGTTGGGGAGCGGAACCGTCCGACGCCACTCGCTGCTGTGCGACAGGCTCCACCTGACGCTGGGCCCCCTGTTGTGCCTCGGGCTCCGAACGGTGCGACGCGGATTCCGGCGGAGCCTCGCTCCGCGATTCCGGCTCCCGGTGAGACGGAGCCTGCTCACCTCGCGACTCCGAGCCCCCGGACTCCGGATCGGAAGACGACGCACTCCGGGTTTCCGGCTCCGACGAAGTCCCGCTCCGAGACTCCGCCTCGGCCGACGACTCCGCCCGCGACGATGGCTCTTCACCCCGCGACGCCGGTTCCGACGACGAACTCGGCTCCTCCGAGCCCCGCCGCGATTCCCCGGACTCGTCAGCACGCCGAGACTCCCCGGAGTCACGCGAATCCCCAGCGCCGCTCGGCTCACTGGAGCTGCGCGAGTCCCCGGATCCGCCCGACTCACTCGAGCTCCGGGACTCCCCAAAGCCGCTCGGCTCACCGGAGCTTCGGGACTCCCCAGCGCCGCTCGGCTCACCCGAGCTTCGGGACTCCCCAGAGCCGCCCGAGTCCGAGCCGGAGGCGCCCGAGCTGGAACCCCCGGGCTCGCCGGCGCCGCGGGACTCCCCAGCGCCAGAGTCCCTCGCGCCCGGACCCCCAGAGTCCGAATCCCCCGAGCCGGAATCCCCCGAGCCGGAAGACGAGCCCGAGTCCCCCGACCCCGAGTCCCCCGCGCCGGAATCCCCCGAGCCGGAAGACGAGCCCGAGTCCCCCGACCCCGAGTCCCCCGCGCCAGAGCCAGAGTCCCCGGAGCCAGAGCCAGAACCCGAGTCCCCCGAACCATCCGGCTCAGCCCGCGGAATGTTCGCCTCGTGCACCGAGTGCATCTGTTCCTTGGCGCCCCCGACAGCTCCACCGACCGCCCCGCTGGACGCGCCTGTCAGCAGCTGCTCCGGCGTCAACGACCCCAGATCCCCCGTCACCGCCGCCTGACCGACGGTCTGCGCGACACCCTCGACCGCACCCCGAGCCCCAGCCCGCATCGCCGCATCCGCGATCTGCCCACCAGCGCTGTGCGACAGCCCCTCGGTCGCCCCGCGGCCGATCGCGCCGCTCCCAGCGCCGACGACGCCGCCGACCGCGCCCGAGATCGCCGCATCGGACGTCTTGGACCAGTCCCAGCTCTGCCTGTCGCCCTTGGCCATCTGCAGGCCCTGGATGCCGGCGTCCATGCCGAGGTTGATGGCCTCGTTCTTGAGGACCTCCATGCCGATCTTCTTGATGCCCTGCTTGAGCAGCTTCTCCAGCAGCTCCTTCGCGACCTGCTTGAACCCCTGCTGCGCCAGCTTCTCGAGCAGCTGCCGGAACAGCATCTGCACGGTCATCCGCGTCGCGACCTGGGCCGGCGCGATGCCCGCCGTCGAGCCGCCGAACGTCACCGCCACGGCCGCGATCATCGCCGCGATCTGGGCGGCCAGCACGATCAGCGAGATGATGATCATGTACTTCGTGTACTCGACGTCCAGGGCCGTCTGGTCACACGAGTCGCCGAGGGCCTTGGACGCGTCGGCCAGCTGCTTGAAGTACGCCTCGTCGCCCTCGACGAACTTCTTCCACTGCTCGACGAACGCGTCGGCGCCGTCACCGGTCCAGTTGTCGCGGATGCCGGAAGCCGCTTGGTTCCCCGCGTCCGAGGCCGGGCCGATCGCGGACGACGCCGTGTGCCACGCGTCGCGCAGCGCGCGCAGCTTGGTCTCGTCGCCCTCCGGCCAGCTCTCGCCGACGACGATCGGCAGCAGCCACTTGACCGCGTCGGGCATCTCCATACCCACGGGTCATTGCCCCTTGCTGAGCTGCGAGGTCACGTCGTCGTCGGCGCCCGACAAGGCTTTCATCGACTTCGTGACGTTTTGCTGCATCCCGCGCAACCCCTGCACGAGGTTGGTGAAGCCCTCGACGGCGCCCTGTGCGCCCGGCACGTAGTCCTTCGCGAACTCCTTGCCGGAGTCGTCGTCGCCCCAGCACTCGCCCTGCGCGGACAACGCGCCCTGTAACGCCTTCAGCGCGTTGTCGAGTCCGTCCGCGGCCGTGACCAGCCCGTTCGACGCGCTCAGCACGGCGTCCGGCTCCGCGGTGAACCCGGCACCCCCGTCCGGCATCAGTCGCCCCTCGTCATCCAGGACGACGGCGGCTCCTCGTCCTCGTCCGCACGCGGCGGGCGGGCGCGCTGGGGTGCGGGCGCGGGAGCCGGAGCCGGAGCGGGCACCGGCGGCTGCTCGTTGCGCAGGATCGAGCCGCCGTCTTCGAAGGATTCGGGGCGCGGCGGCTCGGGAGCTTCCTCTTCCTCGGCGAAGTCCGGGATCGGCGGTACCAGCCCGGCCAGCGACGGCGCGCCCTCGACCAGGTCGGCGAGATCGGGCAGGCCTTCGGTGATCGGCGCCATCAGGTCCGCGATCTTCTGCTTGACCTGCAGCGATCCTTGCCGCACCAGGGCCTGGACGGTGTTCGCGAGCTGCGCGGGGGTCGTGCGCTCGAACGTGTTCGGCGAGAACTCCAGCTTCGCGAGGCTGCCGCCGGCGTCGATGGTCGCGCGGACCAGCCCGTCGGCGGACGCGACCTGCGCGGTCGTTTCGGCGGCCGCGGCCTGGGCGTCGCGCAGCTGCGCCGTCTGCCGCTCGAAGTTCTCCAGGAGGGTGTCCATCTGGTCCTTCATCGCGGCATTGCGCGCCTCAAGGCGCGCACGGTCGTCGCCCGCGGTGGTCACAGGAGCCCCCGGTGTCCCTCGAACCTACTAATGACTTGCCGTCACCCTAATGCCAATGGAGCAGTCATCGGAGCCGGTTCGGGCTTTTGCCTCAGCTGATCGTGCGGCGCCGGGCGAGGAGGTACCCGGCTCCGCCGACCAGGTAGCAAACGGTTGCGGCGATGAGCAGCCCGGGCGACCGGCCGTCGTCCGGGATGACCAGCGCGCCCAGCGATACCGCCGCCACCTGGGTGATGTTGAAGAGCGTGTCGTAGAGCGCGAAGACGCGGCCGCGGGCTTCGTCGGCGACGTCGAGCTGGATCGACGAATCGACACAGAGCTTCAGCACCTGACCCGCGCCGGTGATGAAGAACGACGCGAGCAGCGCGCACGGCAGCACCATCGGCAGCCCGAGCGCGGACTGCGCGATCGCCGCGACGACCAGCGCGCCGAGCACCGCGCGCACCCGCCCGGCACGGCGGATCAGCCGGGCCGTCAGCAAGCCGGCGATGAGCAGCCCGGCCCCGGCCAGCGCCGCCATCTGCCCCAAGCCGGGCAGGCCGGCGCGCAGGAGGCCGTGGTCGGTGAAGTAGTTGCGCATCAGCAGGACGGTGACCAGCAGCGAGACGCCGAACGACGCCCGGTGCGCGAACAGCGCGATGAACCCGGCGGTGACGCTCGGCGCGCGCCACGCGTGCTTCGCGCCGTCGGCCAGCCCCCGGGCGACCGCGACGAGCGGGTTCGCCGGTTCGTCGACCACGGAAGGCCCGAGCAGCCCGCGCGCGAACCCGCGGGCGATGAACGCCGCGACCAGCGTGCCGAGCACCGCGAACGCCGTCGTGTACGCCGAGCCGGCGTCGTCGCTGCCGAACAGCGCGCGCAAGCCGATCGCGCAGCCGCCGCCGATCACGGCGATGACCGAGCCGATCGTGGTGGCGAACGCGTTCGCCGTCACCACACTCGGCGGCGGGACGACGTGCGGCAGCGATGCCGAGAGCCCGGAGCCGATGAAGCGGGAGATCCCTTCCGCGGCCAGGGCCAGCGAAAACAGGCCGACTCCGCCGAACCCGAACCCGACGGCGGCGGCCGACGCGAGGATCGCCAGGCCGCGCAGGAGGTTCGCGAAGATCAGGACCTTGCGCCGGTCCCAGCGGTCCAGCAGAGCGCCCGCGAACGGGCCGACCAAGGAGTACGGCAGCAGCAGCGCCGCGAACCCGCCCGCGATGGCCAGCGGGTCGGCGCCGCGTTCGGGGTTGAAGAGCACAGCGCCGGCGAGGCCGGCGCGGAAGACGCCGTCACCCCAGCTGGCGGCGAAGCGGGTGAAGAGCAGACGCCGGAAGGCCGGGTCCTTGAGCAGCTCGCGAGGGCCCTTTCGCCCTGTGGCCACGTCGGCGCTGATCGTCACGAAGCCAGACTAGAGGGTGGCCGACGCACTGAGGTCGCCTCTCGGCGGCTATGCGCAGTGTGGCTCCTGCCGGACGGTATTCCACAAAGGCGGTTCTTCAGTGAGCCCGGGGGACACGGAGTGCGCCGACCACTGTTTCAAACGGGGCGGGTGGGGCGATTGTTCCCGAGCCGAAGTAATTCGCCGGGCCAGAGGTGAGATCATGGGTCGCGTGCCAGCGGACGCCGAGGTTGAGCCGGGAACGCTCCTGGTCGCCGCCCCCACCATGGTCGACCCCAATTTCCGCCGGACCGTGGTGTTCGTCATCGATCACCGCGAGGAGGGCACGCTCGGCGTCGTCCTGAACCGGCCCAGTGACGTCGCCGTGCACGACGTGCTGCCCAACTGGGGTGGCCACGTCGCCGAGCCGCAGTCGGTGTTCGTCGGCGGGCCGGTGGAGAAGAAGACGGCGTTGTGCCTGGCCGCGCTGCGCACCGGCGAGACCGCGGCGAGTGTGCCGGGCGTGATCGCGGTCCGCGGGCCGGTCGCGCTGGTCGACCTGGACACCGATCCCGAGGTCCTGGTGCCGAAGGTCCGCGGCGTGCGCGTGTTCGCCGGCTACGCGGGCTGGGACTCGGGTCAGCTGGCCGGCGAGATCGAGCGGGACGACTGGGTGATCGTGCCGGCCCTGCCGAGCGACATCCTGGCCTCGCCGAGCGGCGACCTGTGGAGCCAGGTGCTGCGCCGCCAGGGCGTGCCGATCGCGCTGCTGGCCACCCACCCGGGTGACCTCCAGCGCAACTAGCTCGTCAAAAGATCAGGCCTTCTTGAAGACGCCGCAGCCGCCCTCGCCGCACGCGCAGCCGCTGCAGCCGGCGGGCGCCGCCGGAGCCGGCGCGGGGACGGTCAGCGCGGCCCGGTTGCCGAGCACGCCACCGCCAACGACCAGCACGAACATCGCCACGATGCCCCCGAGCGCGGCGGCGATCAGGCCCCCGGTCGACGGCATCGCGAGCCCGGCCAGCCCGGAGAGGATCGAGATCGCGCCACCGGCGGCCGTCGGCAGCCCGGCGACGCGGTTCGCGAGCTTGAACGCGTCTTCGCTGCGCAACGCGGCTTGCGTGCGCACGCCGGTGCCGCCTTCGCGCGTCAGTTTTTCGCGGACGCCGAGGACACCGCCCCAGCCGACGACGACACCGAGCAGGATCGGAACCAGCGCGATAGCGAACACGGGTCAAGGATAAGCGTGACGTCCCGGCAACCTGCTGGATACCCTGGTCGACTGTGCTACAGGCCATGTCACCCCGCGTACTGCCCACCGTGCTGGCTCTTGCTCTGATCGGGGGATTGGCCGCCGCAGCGCCGGCCAGTGCCACCGAGAGTCACCAGCGTCCGATCCGGTTGCTCGGCGAAAAGATCGTCCCGAACTCCCTGCCGTACCAGGGGACGATCGTCGGCGGCCTCTCCAGCATCGACTACGACCCGCGGACCGGCGGTTACGCCCTGATCTGCGACGACCGGTCGGCGATCAACCCCGCCCGGTTCTACACCGCGACCTTCCCGGTCACGGCGAAGGGCGTCGGCGACGTCACCTTCACCAGCACGAAGCCGCTGCTGCGGCCCGACGGCACGCCGTACCCGCCGCTCACGCAGAACGACCCCACCCGGCCGCAGAACGAGCAGACGATCGACCCCGAAGAGCTGCGCGTCGACCCGTGGACCGGCGACTACTACTGGTCGCAGGAGGGCGAGCGCACCACGACGACTTTGATCGACCCGTCGATCCGCGAGGCGCGCCGCGACGGCAAGTACGTCCGTGACCTGCCGATCCCCGCGAACGAGAAGATGACACCGACGGCCGGCCCGCGGCAGAACCTGGTGCTCGAGGGCATCACCTTCGCCGGTTTCGGCGCGCTGCTGGCCAGCGAGGTCGAGGGCCCGCTGCTGCAGGACGGCCCGGAGCCGACCACGACGTCCGGCGCGCTGTCGCGGATCACCTTGCAGGCGCGCTTCGGCCCCGTCCTGGCGCAGTACGCCTACCCGCAGGAGCCGCTCTTCGCCGCGCCGGTGCCGTCGACGGCGTTCGCGACGACCGGCGTCTCCTCGATGCTGGCCGTCGACCAGGCCGACCCGACGAAGTTCCTGATGATGGAGCGCTCGTTCGTCACCGGCGTCGGCAACAAGGTGCGCGTCTACGAAATCGACACGAAGGGCGCGACGAACGTCCTGGACGTGCCGTCACTGGGTGCGGCGAAGCACGTCACGCCGGTCAAGAAGCGCCTGCTCTTCGACGCGGCCGACCTCGGCTTGTCCACTGTGGACAACATCGAGGGCATGACCTGGGGCCCGAAGCTGCCGAACGGCGAGCGCAGCCTGGTGATCGTCAGCGACAACAACTTCTCGCCCACCCAGGTCACGCAGTTCGTCGCACTGGCGGTCCCCTCCGAACGGCTTTGACCAGCAAGTTACGATGAAGCTATGAACACGGCTCGGCTGCTCCTTAGCCTGCCGCGCTGACCGGGCCCCGGCCGGCGCGGCGACCCCTCATGCCCTCGAGGCTGAGGGGTCGAGTTGTTTCTGGAGTACCTCGCGACGAAGGAAGACGGCGATGACCGAGACAACAGGGACCGACGTCCCGGCGCACCGCTACACGGCCGCGCTGGCCGGTCAGATCGAGCGGCGCTGGCAGGACTTCTGGGCCGACCACGGCACGTTCCACGCGCCCAACCCCGTCGGGCCGCTCGCGGTCGAGGGGCAGCCGGTCCCCAGCGACAAGCTGTTCGTCCAGGACATGTTCCCGTACCCGTCGGGCTCCGGCCTGCACGTCGGGCACCCGCTGGGCTTCATCAGCACCGACGTCTTCGCCCGCTTCCACCGGATGATCGGGCGCAACGTGCTGCACACGATGGGCTTCGACGCGTTCGGCCTGCCGGCCGAGCAGTACGCGGTCCAGACCGGGCAGCACCCGCGCAAGACGACCGAGGAGAACATCCGGACCTACCTGCGCCAGATCCGGCGCCTGGGCCTGGGCCACGACGAACGCCGTCGCATCTCCACGATCGACCCCGAGTACTACCGCTGGACGCAGTGGATCTTCCTGCAGATCTTCAACTCCTGGTACGACGTCGAGGCGGGCGGCGCGCGCCCGATCGCCCAGCTGGAGGCCGCCTTCGCCGACGGCTCGCGCCCGACGCCGGACGGCCGTGACTGGGCGTCGCTGAGCACGGTCGAGCGCAAGACGATCATCGACGACCACCGCCTGGTCTACATCTCCGAGGCGCCGGTCAACTGGTGCCCGGGCCTGGGCACGGTGCTGTCGAACGAGGAGGTCACCGCGGACGGCCGCAGCGAGCGCGGCAACTTCCCGGTGTTCCGCCGCAACCTGCGTCAGTGGATGATGCGGATCACGGCGTACGCGGATCGCCTGGTCGACGACCTGGACCTGCTGGACTGGCCGGAGAAGGTCAAGTCCATGCAGCGGAACTGGATCGGCCGCTCGCACGGCGCCCGCGTCACGTTCAAGGCCGGCGAAGACGCGATCGAGGTCTTCACGACCCGGCCGGACACCCTGTTCGGTGCCACCTACATGGTGCTGGCGCCGGAGCACCCGCTGGTCGACAAGCTGACTGCGGCCACCTGGCCCGAGGGCGTCGACAAGCGCTGGACCGGCGACGCGGCGACGCCCGCCGACGCCATCGAGTCCTACCGCGTCGCGGCGTCGCGCAAGTCCGAGCTGGACCGGCAGGAGAACAAGGAGAAGACCGGCGTCTTCACCGGCGCGTACGCGACGAACCCGGTCAACGGCAAGCAGATCCCGGTCTTCGTCGCCGACTACGTGCTGATGGGCTACGGCACCGGCGCGATCATGGCCGTACCCGGCCAGGACGTCCGGGACTGGGAGTTCGCCGAGAAGTTCGGGCTGGAGATCATCCGGACCGTGCAGCCGACGGAAGGGTTCGACGGCAAGGCGTTCACCGGCGACGGCCCGGCGATCAACTCCGGCTTCCTGGACGGCATGGACGTCGCCGAGGCCAAGAAGACGATCATCGAGCGCCTGGCCGAAGACGGCACCGGCGTCGGCACCGTGCAGTTCAAGCTGCGCGACTGGCTGTTCTCGCGCCAGCGCTACTGGGGCGAACCGTTCCCGGTGGTCTACGACGAGGACGGCGAGGTCCACGCCGTCCCGGAGTCGATGCTGCCGATCGAGCTGCCCGAAGTCGCCGACTACTCGCCGGTGACGTTCGACGCCGACGACCGCGACTCGATGCCGTCGTCCCCGCTGGCCCGCGCGACCGACTGGGTCGAGGTCGAGCTGGACCTGGGTGACGGCCCGAAGACCTACCGCCGCGACATCAACACGATGCCGAACTGGGCCGGTTCGTGCTGGTACCAGCTGCGCTACGTCGACCCGACGAACGCGGAGTCGTTCTGCGCGCCGGAAAACGAGGCGTACTGGATGGGCCCGCGCGCCGCCGAGCACGGCGCGGACGACACCGGCGGCGTCGACCTGTACGTCGGCGGCGTCGAGCACGCGGTGCTGCACCTGCTGTACTCGCGGTTCTGGCACAAGGTGCTGTTCGACCTGGGCCACGTGACGTCCAAGGAGCCGTACCGGAAGCTGTTCAACCAGGGCTACATCGAGGCGTACGCGTACACCGACGCCCGCGGCGTCTACGTCCCGGCCGAGCAGGTCGAGGAGCGCGACGGCAAGCACTTCTTCGAGGGTGAGGAAGTCAGCCAGGAGTACGGCAAGATGGGCAAGAGCCTGAAGAACGTCGTCACGCCGGACGAGATGGCCGAGAACTACGGCGCCGACACGTTCCGCTTCTACGAGATGGCGATGGGCCCGCTGGCCATGTCGCGCCCGTGGGCGACCAAGGACGTCGTGGGCTCGCACCGCTTCCTGCAGCGGCTGTGGCGCCTGATCGTCGACGAGGCGAGCGGCGAGCTGCGAGTGTCCACAGAGGACGCTTCGGAGGCGGACCGCAAGGTGCTGCACCGAACTGTGGCCGGCGTCCGCGAGGACTACGCGGAGATGCGCTTCAACACGGCCGGCGCCAAGCTGATCGAGCTGAACAACCACGTCACCAAGGCGTACGGCGCGACCGCGTCGACGCCGCGTGAACTGGCCGAGCCCCTGGTGCTGATGCTGGCCCCGCTGGCCCCGCACATGGCGGAGGAGCTGTGGCACCGCCTGGGCCACGCGGATTCCCTGGTGCAGGGCCCGTTCCCGGTGGTGGACGAGAAGTACCTGGTCGAGGACTCGGTCGAGTACCCGATCCAGGTCAACGGCAAGGTCCGCTCCCGCGTCACGGTCCCGGCAGGCGCCGCCGCGGACGCGGTCCAGGCGGCGGCGCTGGCGGACGAGAAGGTCGCGGCCCTGGTCGGCGACGGAACGCCGCGCAAGGTGATCGTGGTGCCGGGCAAGCTGGTCAACATCGTCCTGTGACCCCTGTGGTGGCCACCTCTTTCGCGGGGGTGGCCACCGCCGGTTTCCTTTCCGGCAGGTTGTCCGCATCTGCCACCGGCTTCGCGCATGCCGCGGTTGCCCGCACTCGACGTCGCCTTCCGGCAAGAGCTCGACGTCCTCGATCCGCCTGCGCGGCGGCTGTCCGTACGCGCCGCCGTTTCCTGCGGGCGCCAGTTGTCCACACCCACCGCCGAATGTGGACAACCGTTGCCGCACAGCCCCTTTTCCGGCCCTTCGTCGTACCCCGCCGATAGACTGGACCTGGGGACGCCCCCCTGGGAGTGGCGGGGGGACGGCCGGGCTCGCAGCGCGACGGCGGAAACGTGCCAGTGCTCGCGAGGGGTTCGCGATGTGATTGAGCGGTCAAGGAAATCCGCTCGATCGAAGGAGAACCCGGCATGACCCTCGACGGCAAGGTGGCACTGGTGACGGGCGGCAGCCGCGGCATCGGCGCGGCCACGGCACTGCGGCTCGCCGAGGACGGCGCGGACGTCGCGCTGACGTACCAGCACAACGCAGGGCAGGCAGCTGAGGTGGTCGACAAGATCAAGGCTCTCGGCCGTCGCGCGCTGGCGATCCAAGCGGACTCGGCGGACGCCGCGGCGGCGTCGGCGGCCGTGGAGACCGCGGTCGCGGAGTTCGGCCGGCTCGACGTCCTGGTGAACAATGCCGGCGTCGGCTTCGTCGGCCCGCTGTCGGACACCGCACTCGAGGACGTCGACCGCGTGCTGGCGGTGAACGTCCGCGGCGTGCTCGTCGTGACCAAAGCGGCGGCGGGCCACCTGGGCGACGGCGGCCGCGTGATCACGATCGGCAGCTGCGTGACGGACCGCGTGCCCGGCCCGGGCATGGTCCTGTACGCGACCAGCAAGGCGGCGATGGTCGGCCTGACCAAGGCCCTGGCGCGCGAGCTCGGCCCGCGCGGCATCACGGTCAACCTGGTCCACCCGGGCCCGACGGACACGGACATGAACCCGGCCGACGGCCCGTACGCGGCCGACCAGCGCGCCCTGACGGCGTTCGACCGCTACGGAACGCCGTCGGAAGTCGCCTCGGCGGTGTCGTTCTTGGCGGCCCCGGCCGGCGCCTACGTCACGGCGTCGACCCTCTCGGTCGACGGCGGCCACGCGGCCTAGCTGCGGTCGAGCCCGATTTCCTTCGCGAGGTCGATCAGCATGGCCTCGAAGAGGACGTCCGGCTTGGACATCGGGATCGGGTAGTTGCCGAAGACCTCGAGCGTGACGTGCCCGTAGAGCCGGGCCCAGAACTGGATCATCAGGTACGTCACGCCGAGGTCGAGCCGCTCCGCCGGAATGTTCTGCCCGGACTCCGACAGCACGTCGGCCAGCGACTGCTGGAACGTCATGAGGTCGTCGCGCAGCTCGTCCGGCACCCCGCTGCTGGGCGGCGTCACCAGATCGTGCATCGCCAGCACCCGCCCGGCGGCGGCCAGGAAGATCCGCCCGAACGGCTCGTCGACCCGGCTCAGCGCACTCCCGGCCGCCGACCCGACCCCACCGGTCGGCGACGCGAAGACGAGCGTGAACTCCTTCGTGTGAGTGAGCGCCCACCGCCGGAAGCCCTTGCAGATGGCGAACAGCTGCAGCATCCCGTCATCGGGCAGCTCGGCGATGTCCTCGGCGAGCTCGTCGGCCAGGTCCGCGCAGACGTCCAGCCGCAGGTTCTCGACCAGGTCATCACGAGACTCGTAGTACCGGTACAGCGCGGGCGCGGTGATCCCCAGCTCCCGCGCGATCGCGCGCAGCGTGACCGCCTCGGGCCCCTGCTCGACCAGGAGCCTCCGGGCGGTCCGCCGGATGTCCAGTTCGGTAGCCGCACGCGCGCGACCCCTCCGCGTGGGGTGGCTCATCCGAACAGTCTAGGCGCTTACGACAACAAGTCCCGAACCAACGCGGCGGCGAAGGTTACGGAAAGGTGCAGCTCAGGCCTTCGCCTTGAGGTTCAGCGCGACCACGTCCGCAACCTGCCGCCCGAGGTCGAACGAATCTTTGCCCTCACTGGTGGCCTTGTCGCCGAGCGTCAACCCGATCGAGAACGCGAGCTCGTCGGTGACACCTACGACGATGACGCACGCGCGTATGTCGTCCGAGTTCGCGTAGGCGACGGCCGGAAATCCCTGGATCGGTTCGAGCGGCTGCCACCGCGCGGCAACGGGTTGCACGTTCCGATAGGCCAGACCGATCCCCTGGTCGGACTTGGTTTGGTAGCTGATCGCGATGCCGGCGCCGCTCCCCGTGTTGCTGCTCCAGTTGCAGATGGGCCCGAGCTGGCTGTCGCTCTCCCTCCCTCGAGTCGCGTCGCCCAGGAATGTGCTGACTTGATCGGACGTCAACGCCGTCTCACACGGGCTGCCGTCCAAAGCATCCGCAGACAGTGGGTCGCTCACCTGCGGGGCGCCGCTGTCCGGCGTCTCCGTGGTGCTCACCGGCGCCGGGGTGGCCATCCCGGCGGTTCGACGTGCACCGGCGCAAGCCGTCAGCGACGTCGTTCCCACGGCGACAACGGTCGCCGCCACCAGCATTCGACGAATCACTATGCGCGGGCCTTGAGGTTGGTCATGACCGTGTCTGCCACACCTCGCCCGACCTGACAGGCGTCCTTGCCCGCTTCCGCGGCTTCGTCGCCGAGCACCAATGAGAGCGAGTAGGCGAGTTCGTCGGAGACCCCGACAACGATCACGCAGCTTCGTTTGCCGCTGGCCCCCACGTCCACGTAGCCGACCGTCGGATAGCCCTGCACGGCTTCCAGGTCGTCGACCCAGCGGGAAGCTTTCGGCTTCTCATTCTTGTAGGTGAAGCTGATTCCTTGTCCCGTCTTAGTTTCGTAGGCGACGAGGATGCCGGCGCTGCTGCCCGAGCTACTTGCCCAGTCGCACATGGGACCCAGCTCGGAGTCCTTCGGTTTCGGCGCACCTGTTTGTCCGAGATAGCCGGTCACCTGTTCCCCGGTGAAAGCCGAATCGCACGGGCTGCCGTCCAGAACCTTGGCGGGCAGCGGGTCGTTCACCTTGGGAGCGCCGCTGTTCGGCAGCTCTGTGCTGCTGCTCGGCGCGGCTGTTGCGGTACCGGGTGTGCGGCGTTCACCGGTGCACGACGTCAGCAACGTCGCACCGACGACCACCGTGGTGGTACCGATGAGAACTCGTCGGATCATTCGAGCGACCCCTTGATCGTTTTCGTCGAATCCGCAGCTTGCTGGTCGGCCGCTTCAGTGATGCCGAGGGCTTGCCTCATTCTCAGGGTCAGCTCCGTGTAGTAGTCCAGTTGGTACTGCAGGTGGCCCTGGTAGTAGCGCCCGGTTTCGTTGACCCCGTTCGGACCGTTCACCGCCTGCTGGCTGACCGGCTCCTCAGCCGGCGGTTTGGCCCTGCTCAGGATTTCGGCGCTTCGCATCTGTTCGCTGATGGTGTTCTTCTGGTCTTCGGCCTTCTTGAGCATCGCCCGCATCTCCGAGCTGCTCATCGCGAACCCCTGCCCACCGGCAGGCCGCGAAGTCCCGCTGGGCATATCCGTCGCCCAGAAGCCGACGCCGCTGAAGATCGCGCTTCCCGGATCCGTCATCGTGCTCCTCCCCCTAGACCGTTGAGCGTCGCGTACAGCACGTCGACCAGTGCCGCCCGGGTGCCCGGCTGGAAGCTGACCATCCGTTCGCGTCCCGGGAACGCGTACGTCAGCACCCGTCCGACGCCGAGCGCGTCCACCGCTGTGATCGGCGCGCTGCGGGAACCGCCGTTGACCGCGTAGCACTGGTGCAGCCCCGTCCGCTTTGCCGCCATCAATCGCCGGGCCCATGGCAGGGGGTCGCGGGCGTCGTCGGACGTCGGGTCGGAGAGGTCGTACGAGTCTTCGACGGCTCGGCCCGAGAACCTCGACTCCGGGATCGCCACGCGCTCGATCCGGGCGGGCGGGACCGGCGGCAGCACGTCCACCAGCGCTTCGGCGAGCCGCGCCGGCTCCACGGTGTCGATCCGGACCGTGTCGTCCTTCCGGATCAGCCGGAACGCGGCCGGGCCGTCGGCCGAGACGAGGACCGTGCCCGACTCGTCGGCTTCGATGTCGCCCAGCCACGCCGTGAACTGCCGCGAGCCGCGCGCCAGGACGCGCAGGATGTCGCGGAACTCGCGTGTCAGCGTGCCGCGGGCGGCGAGCCGAAGTGACGTGAGGACGTCGAGCACCTTGTCGTCGAGCCGCTTGCGGGTTTCGTCGCCGAGCCAGAGGTTGTCCGGGCCGAGGACCGCCGGGGGTGGGCCGTGCCGCTCCCACTCCCAGGCCGTGAGCAGCGCGGACTTGGGCAGGTAAAGCACCGTCACAGCCCGATCACCGGGGGCACGGTCCTCTCGTCGGAGCCGCCGAAGACGCTCTCCGGGTCGGCTTCCACCAGGTACGACGCGCGCTGGTGCTCTTCGTCCTCGGTCTTGCCGCCCTTGGCGCCCTGGCCCATGCCGCCCATCCCGGACGCGCCCGGCTTGCCCGCCGCGCCGCCGCGGATCCCGCCGGCCGCGCCTGGACGTCCTTCGCCGGGAAGCCCCGCTCCGGTAGACGCGCCGGGAGCACGGGCGCCGGTGGCGCTGCCCGTTCCCGGCGACGAGCCCGAGCCCGGGCCGAATCCGCCGCTGCCACCAGGGCCGAAGCCGCCACCGGGACCGAAACCACTACCGGGACCGAAGCCGCCACCCGGGCCGAAGCCGCTTCCCGGTGAATACGGCGAACTGCCCGGCGGCTGGTAGCCCGGCGGGAACTGCGTCGACGACGGTGGGACGTAACCCTGCGCCCGGACGCTGTCGTCCACGCCCGGTACCTGCGTGTGCGAGCCCGGCGGCGTGACCTGGCCCGGCGGCGTCACGTGGCCCGGCGGTGTCACCTGACCCGGAGGCGGCGGCGCGACAGGCGGATGGACCGCCGGCGGTGGCTGCACCTGTGCGTCGATCGAGTGGTCGTGGTCGCCGCGGACCTGGGTGCGTTCCTTCTTCCCCGGCGGCTCGACCGGGTCCTTCACCTCGAAGTCGCCGCCGTCGTACGCGCCTAGCCGGCCGTAGTCGATCGTCCGGCCCGCGGTATTCGTGCTCGACTGCTGCGAATACGAGTTGTACCGCTCGACGTTCTCCTGGGCCTTCTGGTTGTACTGGTTGATCTTGTCTTCGGTGTCGGTGTCCCACGGGGTCGCGACGTCCCAGGCGCTGCGCGTCGGCGGCTGGTCGGTGACGTCCGGGTGCAGCGAGTTCCGCATCTGGTGGAACTGGTCGATCTGCGTCTGGGACAGCGTCGAGTTGCGGTCCAGGGTCGCCGACGCCGAGGTCGCCGACGCCGTCAGCGGCTGGAGCCGTTCCCGGGCCGCGTCCGAGGCGCCGCCGGTCCACGCCGACTCGAGCCCGGACGTCAGCTCGCGCGTTCCTTGCTCCAGCTGCCGCTGGTACGTCGACTGGTCGACGCCGGCCTTGTGGACGTCCTGCAGCGAGCCGGTGCCCGGCCCGGTCAGCACGGCGTGCACCAGCTGCCCCGGCGACAACCCGGCGGCCTGCGGATTGTCCGCGCCGGTACCCGTTTGTGAAGCGATGTAGCCACCCGCGATCGCGCCGAGCGGACCGCCCGCGAGCAGGCCGACGCCCGCTCCGGTCAGGACCTTGCCGAGCCCCTCGGCCCCCGACTCGACGGTGTGCGCGATCTCCGACCCGACGTGCTTGGCAGCGTCGAGCATGTCGCCGAACAACCCCACCGAACTGCGCTCCCCTCGCGTTCGATCTCCCCTCTTGCGTTACGGACAATAGCGCACCGGTTACAGCTGGTGGGAGGAAACGACCTGGTCGGGGCTCCGGGTCTGCCACCGCGTCAACGGCCGCAGCAGCCACATGCAGGGCACGGTCATGCCGAGCGCGCAGAAGAAGTGCACGATCCACGCCCCGGTCAGGGAGGGCCCGCCCCACGAGCCGGCGGCGTCGGCGTCACTCCAGAAGAACCCGAAAGTCGCGATGCGGCCGACGAGGTACCAGACCAGCAGCGAGACGAGGAACGCCGCCGCGCCGGCGGCGACGCCCCCTCGCCGAGGTTCGGCGCCCAGCAGCCGCCGCGCCAGCCGTCGCCGCACCTCGGGGCCGCCCAGGTACGCGGGGAGCGCGAGGAGGGCGTAGATCGTCCGCTTCCAGTCGGAAATGCTCATGAAGAGCACGCTAGGACGCGCTGAACAGCGCAAACACCCGGTTGGCCGCCCAGTCGGGTGGGGAAAACCACGGGGCGTTCGTCACAAAGTGCGCAACTGCCCGCGACTGTCGGTGCCGTATGCCACACTCGGTCGCCGTACGGTTACTGACGTGAACGGGGAGGTTCGCGTGACGAACCCTGAGCAGTTGATCGCGGACTTCGAGTCCAGGATGGCCGAGTCTCAGCGCAAGGCTCAGCAGATGGTCGGCGAGATCGAGGCGGTCTCGGTTTCCGAGCGCAGCAAAGACGGCCAGATCGGGGTCGAGGTCGACCACGCCGGCAATCTGGTCGGCTTGGAAATCGGCATGAGCGTGCGCGAAAAGCCGAACCTCGCCGACGAGATCCTCCGCACGGTCAAGGCCGCCCAGAGCAAGCTCGCGGCGGCTGTGCAGGCCGGGGTCACCGACCCGGTCGGACCGGAAGTGATGAACGAGCTGGTGAGCCGGCTCCGGCAGAGCTTTCCGCCACCGGACCCCGAAGGTTTTCCGACGCCGCAGGCGACACCTCAGGAAGACGTCCGGTTCGTTCCCGAAGAGGAACGCGGGTTGCCGCCAGAGCCGAAGCCGCCGGCTTCGCCACCGCGCCAGAGCCGGCCGCCGACCGGTGACGGCCATGACGACGACTACTTCAGCGACGGCGATTACCTGCGCTGAAGCGCGGGAGGGGAGGGCAAGTCATGGCGGGACCAGGTGGCCCGGGCTTCGCGGTCGACACGCATGAGCTGCAGACGCACCGGGAACACATTGAGGCACTCACGGACCGGATCGATCGGTGCAAGGAAGCCGCTCAGGCGACGGAGCACCCCGAGGCTTTCGGCCTGCTGGGGATCCCGCTCGCGGCGATCTGCGCCGTTGCCCAGCAGGTCGCGGAGATCGCGATCGAATCGGCGTCGACCGCGTCGTACGACCACTCGGCCCGTATTCAGCTGTGGCAGCAGATGAAGAACGCCGACGAGGCTGAATTCAAGGACCTGTTCAAGGTGGAGGACTGATGGCCGAGTCGCAAGCGGCCGCGAATCCGCTGATCAAGACGGATGCGGAAGACGACCGCAGCGCGCTCGAAGGTGCGGGTCTCTTCCAGGACTTCTGGGACGCGGGCACCGCCGTCGCCGACGGCAACTGGACCGAGGGACTGGCCAACGCCGCGTTCGGCGCGGGGGGCATCGCGGAACTCGTCGCGGATCCCATCGGCACGCTGGCCTCCGCTGCGGTCGGCTGGGCGATGGAGTTCTTCCCGTGGTTGCGAGAGCCGCTCGACTGGCTCACGGGCGATCAGACGGCCTTGGAGAACATGGTCGGGACCTGGGAGAACGTCGGTAAAGAGCTGGAGAAGATCAGCACCGACCTCCAGGACACGGTCAAGAAGGACAGCGAAAACTGGACAGGTCCCTCGGCCGACGCGTATCGCGCTTTCACCGACGATCGCGCGGCGACGTACGCGGGCGTGGCGACCGGCGCCAACGCGATCTCGAAGCTGGTCGAGATCTGCAAGACGATTCTGAGCGTCGTGCGCTCGATCGTGCGGGACCTGATTTCCGAATGCGTCGGCAAGCTCATCAGCATCGCCTGTCGCTACCCGGGGCCGGCGTTGCCGGCGGGCATGGCCACCGAGGGCACCGCGGAAGCCGTCAAGACCGGCAGCAAGTGCATGGAGTGGATCAAGAAGCTGGTCAAGGCCTTCAAGAAGGCCCAGGAGCTCTTCCACCGGATCAGCGGCATCTTCAACCGGGTCAAGGACGTCCTGCGGCGGGGCGCCGACCGCCTGCCCGGCCCGCTCCGGCGAGTCGGCGGCATGCTCGAGTCGAAGGATGCGCAGTCCTTCGCCGACAAGGTCCGGAAAGCGCGCCCCACCCGGCAGAAGTGGGGCCAGGTCGTTTCCTCGGAGCACTCCATCGGCGAGAACCTGCGGGACGCCGGACGGGAGTTCACCAACGACGCCCGTCGGGAGTTCAGTGAGAAGTTCGGCGAGAAGTTCGGCGAAGAGCTCAAGAACGCCACCAAGGAGGAAGCGGGCAAGGAAGTCCTGAAGCACTTGGCCGAGGGGCTCGACGGCGATGACGATGACGATGTCGAGTCGCCGGACGAGCAGTCCGCCGCTCGACAGCCTGTCTTCGACCACCAGGGTGGCCGGCGGATCTCGGGTTCGATCGAGTGAGCGTGCCGGAAGGGGACCGATTCGTCGTTTCCCGGACCGCCGGCCGGCACTGGGTCTTCGCCGTCGTCTTGCTTCTGGTGGCGTCCGGGTTTCTGTGGATGGCACTGGCCTCGACCCAGCAAAGCCCGCGGGTCGCCGGGTTCGTCTTCGGCGGTGCGTTCGGGCTCCTCGGCCTGAACCTGGTCCGGCGGTCGCTGAAGAAGCCCGTGGTCAACGAGCTCGTCATCGATTCGACGGGGATCTCGCGGGTGATCGGCGGTGTCGCCTGGGCGGTTCGCTGGGACGAACTTCGCGCAGCTTCGGTGGTGACGCGGAAGAACGATCAGGTGGTGCTCAGCCCCGCCGTCGATCGGTTCGAGGACCTGCACCGGAGCTTGGTTCGCATCAGCGACGGCGACTACCTGGTGGCGGGAATCGAGTTGGACGACCGCGAAACCCCGCGCGTGCGCGATGCGCTGGCGAAGTACGTCAAGGTCAACGCCGAACGCGTGACCGATGACCGCCCGGTCCGGCAAGGGCGAACAGTGGCGGCTCCGCTGTCGCCGATGCCGTCCGGTGCGGTGCTCGCCACCGCCGTCACGATCCACGTGAACGGCTGGAACCGAGCAGGGCTGCGGCTGATCCAGTTCTTCGCCCTCATGATCGAGCTGGGGCTCGGCGTCGCGATCGAGTTCGGTCCGCGGAACGGGTTTCGCTCCGCGTGCCAGGTCGTTTTCATCGCCGTCTTCGTCGGAGCGGTCTGGCTGGAGATCTTCGAACAGCGGAGTCGCTCCCGGAAGTTCCGCATCACCCTGGAGCTTTCGGCCGCCGGTCTCCACTGGAGGTCCTACTACCGGCAGATCGTGGTCTCTTGGCCGGAAATAGCGGAGCTGCGCGCGCCGTCCGGACTGGTCGAATTCCGGCCCGCAGACGACGACTTCCCGCTCGACCGCCCCGAACTCGGGCACCTGCGCCAGGGCGATGGCTGGTATCGGCTGCCGTGCGCGCTGAGCGCGACGGCTGCGAAGGAGTTCGAGGCGCGCATTCGCGGGGTCCTGCCCGCGAGCGTGCGCTTGGCCGAGCGCGCTGGTGTACGCCAGTGACTTCGTTGCCGATCGGCCCCAAGCCGGTTTCCGGGAGTTCGCCGCCGGCGTGGCGGCGGGGGCGCCGCCGACGCCGATCACTCGGGGGGCTACGTGATCGGCGCCGGCGACCCGATGCCCTGCCCGGCTCGCGCCGGTCGGGCCACGTCATCACGTCTCCGCGATGACGCACCAAGAGAGCGGAGCCGGTCTCTGAAGTGACGTCCGGGGGACATGCATCCCCCGAACGAGTGACGGACATCCGCTGCTCGCATGATTGTCGCACTCAGCCCCGGATAAGTTACAAAAACCTTCACTTTCTTCCGCCGCGACCCTGATGACCTGGTCGGACGGTGTTTCGTGGCAAAGTACGTCCATGAACTCGGACGTGCTCGTTGTGGGATCCGCCAACGCCGACCTCGTCGTCGCGGTGGATCGGCGTCCGGGCGGGGGCGAGACCGTGCTGGGCGGCGACACCGTGCTCTCCCCCGGCGGCAAGGGCGCCAACACGGCGGTCGCGGCCGGGCGGCTCGGGGCGGACGTCGCGATGCTCGGCGCCGTCGGCGACGACACGTACGGCCGGCTGCTGCTCGATTCGCTCCGCGCCGCGGGCGTCGACACCGGGCTGGTGCGGACCAGTGACCGGCCGACCGGCATCGCCTACATCACCGTCACCCCGGACGGCGAGAACTCGATCCTGGTCTCCCCGGGCGCCAACTCGAGCCTCGAACCCGCCGACGTCGAAGCCGTCTTCGACGGGGTACAGGTCATGGTCGCCTCGCTCGAGGTGCCGGTGCCGACCGTCGAGCACGCCGTCGCGAAGGCCGCCGAAAAGGGCGTCAAGGTCCTGCTGAACCTGTCGCCGGCGGCGAAGGTCTCCGCCGAGACGCTGGCCAAGCTGGACGTCCTGCTGGTCAACGAGCACGAAGCCGCCTGGCTGACCGGGCCCGGCGCGGACTTCCGGAAGCTGCTCGACCTCGGCCCGCGCGCCGCCGTCGTCACACTCGGCGCGGCCGGCGCGGTCGTCGTCGAAGCCGGTTCCGCCACCGAAGTCGCGTCGCCGAAGGTCGAGGCCGTCGACAGCACCGGGGCGGGGGACGCCTTCGCCGGCGCGCTCGCGGCGTCCCTCGCCGACGGCGCCGACCTGGTCGTCGCGGCGAAGCGTGCCGTGCGCGTCGCGGCGTTCAGCGTGACCCGGCACGGCGCACAGCCGTCCTACCCGACGGCCGCTGACCTGGGGGAATGATCATCCGGACGCCCGTGTTGCACCTCACATGGGCGATTCGTTCGGCTCGGCCTGGTGGCGTGGCTACGCAGCTCAGCTGAGGGCGATAGCCGAAGCGAGACGCGCGGACCACCTCGCGATCATGCCGCTCGACGAGACGCTGAAGGCGCTCGGCAGGCAGTTCGAGATCGACGAAGGCGGCTACGACGTGCCGCTGGAGGACATCGTCGGCACCGTGGCCCGCGCCGGCGACTTCGACCGCGAGTTCCGGCCGCGCAACCGGGCTCTGCGCGAACGCTGGGAGAGCCTGACGCGGACGTCGGCCGAGCTCCCGCCGGTGCGGCTCGTGCGGCTCGAAGGCGGCACCGACATGTTCTTCGTCGACGACGGCCACCACCGCGTCGCCATCGAGCGGGCTCGCGGCGCCCGCACCATCCGCGCGCGGGTCCGGCGGATCTGCACGATCGCGTGCGCGATGCGCTGCCTGACGCTCGCGGACCTGCCGTCGAAGACCGCGGAGCGGCTGTTCCTGGAGCGCGTGCCGCTGCCGGACGACGTCCGCTTCGGCCTGTGGCTCGACGATCCGGCCGACTGGTTCCGGCTCGCCGACAGCGCGGAGGCCTGGGGGTTCCGTCGTATGCTGGCCGGACGGCCGGTGTCCAGCCGCGACGAACTGGCCGAATCCTGGTGGCACGAGGAGGTCCGGCCGGTGCTCGAACAGGTACGTCGCCGTGGCTTGTGCCCGCCACCACGAGATATCCAGGCCTATCTGAGCTATGGTCTAGACCATGTCGTCTGAGCTTGATGCCGCCTCCGCTGAGGGACGTACGTCGGTGGGGCCTTTGTCCGGGGTCGCCGTCAGCCCCGGCCGCGCGAGTGGTCCCGTCGTCCGCGTCGCGGAGCCGCTGGGTGAGCCCGCCGCCACTCCGGCCCCGGCCGATCCGGCCGCCGAGGCCGCCCGGATCGCGCCCGCTGCCGAGGCCGTGGCCGCGCGCCTGGAGAAACAGGCCGAGACCGCGTCCGGCGAAGCGGCGACGATCCTGATCACGACCGCCGCGATGGCCGCCGACCCGGCGCTCGCCTCGCAGGCGGAACAGCTGGTCAAGACCCAGGGACTGCCCGCCGCACGCGCCATCTACCAGTCCGCCGAGGGCTTCGCCGAGGCGCTGGCCGCCGCGGGCGGGTACATGGCGGAACGCGTCCGCGACGTCCGCGACGTGCGTGACCGGCTGATCGCCGAGCTGCTCGGCATCGCGCCGCCGGGGGTGCCCGAGCTGGCGTCGCCGAGCGTGCTGGTCGCCCGCGACCTCGCGCCGGCCGACACCGCCGGTCTCGACCCGGCGAAGGTGCTCGCGCTGGTCACCGAAGAAGGTGGCCCGACCAGCCACACCGCGATCCTGGCCCGCGCGCTCGGCATCCCGGCCGTCGTCGCGGTCCGCGGGCTGCTGGCGCTGGATGCGCAAGCGCTTGCGGTCGACGGTGACACGGGTGCCGTCGAGGTCGCCGACCCCGCGGCCCCGGTCGTCACCGCGACGGTGGCGCAGCTGGCCGAGTGGAACGGCACCGGCGCGACGTCCGACGGCCACCGCGTGAAGGTCTACGGCAACGTCGGCTCCCCGGCCGACTCACAGGCCGCGGCGGACGCGGGCGCCGAAGGGGTCGGCCTGTTCCGCACCGAGTTCTGTTACCTGGACGCGCCGGACGAGCCGTCGGTGGCCGACCAGCGCGCGGCCTACACCGCGGTGCTGTCGCCGTTCCGCGGCAAGCCCGTGATCGTCCGGACCTTGGACGCGGGTGCCGACAAGCCGCTGGCGTTCCTGTCACCGGAAGCCGAGCCGAACCCGGCGCTCGGGGTGCGCGGGCTGCGCGTGGCGTTCGACCGCCCGGAGGTCGTGGACCGCCAGCTCGAAGCGATCGCGGGTGCCGCGGAGGACTCGGGAGCCGAGGTCTCGGTGATGGCCCCGATGGTCGCGACGGTCGAGGAAGCCGCCTGGTTCGCCGACCGCGTCCGCGCGGCGGGGATCGCCCGGGCCGGCGTGATGATCGAAATCCCGGCGGCGGCGCTGAGCGCCCGCGAAATCCTCGAGGTCGTCGACTTCGTCTCGGTCGGCACGAACGACCTGGCGCAGTACACGTTCGCGGCGGATCGCCAGCTGGGCGCGGTCGCGAAGCTGAACGACCCGTGGCAGCCGGCGCTGCTGCGCCTGCTCAAGCTGATCGGCGACGCGGCCAAGGCCACGGGCAAACCGGCGGGCGTCTGCGGCGAAGCGGCGGCCGACCCCCGGCTGGCGCTGGTCCTGACGGGCCTCGGCCTGACGAGCTTGTCGATGAACGCCCCGGCGGTCCGCACGGTGGGCGCCAGCCTGGCGAGCACGACGCTGGCGGAGTGCGAGGCTGTGGCGGAAGCGGCCTTGGCGACGTCGGACCCGACGGCGGCGCGTGCCGCCGCTCGCCCCTGATCCTCGGTACCCGGTCATCCGGCAGGTCGGGCGCAGACGTGCCGCCTCGGGCCCAGACGCCTGAGCCGGTCGAAGGGATGGCCCCGGCAAAGTCGGAGTCACCCCGCGCCTTGCCCGATCGGGTGACGAGGTTGCCGCGCCCCCCGCCCTCCCCAGGGGGGCAGCCCCACGCTCAGTCTATCGGTCATCACCGACGGTCCGGGTTTGTGCGAACCTGGGAGGCGGAGTTGTCCACAACGTTCGAGGGGTGTGGACAACAACGTCCGTGAAGGCCACTTCGGACCAAGTCCGAGGTGGCCTTCACCGCGTCCGGAAGACGTTCGGAAGAAGTAAGAAGCGGAGAACTGTCGATTCCGGCCCGTCCCGCTCGACGCAGGGGTGAAAGGGAAAGCCGAGCCGGGAGGACAGCGACATGACCACAAGTACCCGGGCCGGGCGGCGGGAGTGGGTCGGGCTGGCCGTGCTCGCGCTGCCTACCCTGCTCGTTTCGCTCGATGTCTTCGTACTCGTCCTCGCGCTGCCGAAACTCGCCGTGAGCCTGCACGCCGATGGGACCGAACAGCTCTGGATCATGGACACTTACGGCTTCATGGTCGCCGGGTTCATGGTCACCATGGGGACCCTCGGGGACCGGATCGGCCGGCGGAAGCTGCTGCTCGTCGGGGCCACTGCCTTCGGGCTCGCCTCCGTCGCCGCCGCCTTCTCGACCAGCGCCGCCATGCTCATCGCCGCGCGGGCGGTCCTCGGGATCGCCGGGGCGACGCTCGCTCCCTCGATCCTGGCGCTCATCGGGACCATGTTCACCGACGCCCGGCAGCGCGCGTCGGCGATCGGGATCTGGGCCGGGTGCTTCACCGTCGGGGCGATCATCGGGCCGATGGTCGGCGGGTTCCTGCTCGAACACTTCTGGTGGGGCTCGGTCTTCCTGCTCGGCGTCCCGGCGATGGTGCTGCTCCTGGTCATCGGCCCGAAACTGCTGCCCGAGTACCGCGACGAGACCGCCGGCCGCCTCGATCTGCCCAGTGTCGGGCTCTCCCTCGCCGCGATCCTGCCCGTCGTCTACGGCGTCAAGGAGCTCGCTCGCGACGGCGTCCACCCGCTGCCGGTCACGGCGCTGGTCGCCGGGATCGCCGTCGGGTACGTCTTCGTGACGCGGCAGCGGACGCTCGACGAACCGCTGCTCGACCTGCGGCTCTTCGCCGGGAAGGCGTTCCGCACCGCGCTCGGCGGGATGCTGCTGTTCAGCATGCTCGGCGGCACCACGATGCTGTTCGTCGCGCAGTTCTTCCAGCTCTCGCTGCACCTCTCGCCGGTCGGGGCCGCGCTCGGGCTGCTGCCCGGGATGGCCGCCTCCACCGTCAGCTTCCTCGCCGCGCCCGTGCTGGCCCGGCGGTTCCCGACCGGCACGCTGATCGCGGGCGGTGTCGCCTTGGCCGCGCTCGGCATGGTCGTGCTGGCCTTCGCCGACGCCGGGCCGGTATGGCCGGCGATCCGGTTCGCCGTGACGTCGCTGGGGGTCGGGCCGATGGTCGCGCTCGGCACCGACCTCGTCATCGGCTCGGTGCCGCCGCGCAAGGCCGGGGCGGCCGCGTCGCTCGCCCAGACCGTCAACGAGTTCGGCTACGCGCTGGGCATGGCGACCGTCGGCACGCTGGGCAACGCCATCGTCCGCTCGCACGACGAGGCCGTCGGCCTGCACGCCGTCGCCGGGCTGAGCGCGGTCGCCTTCGCCGTGCTGGTCTGGTTCGTCGCCCGGCACCTGCGGTCCGCGCAGCCGCTCGCCGTGTGACGGGCGAAGGCCTCCCCTGCCCGATGCCTGGGCGGGGGAGGCCTTCTTGACGCCGGGGGCAGAGGGGCCCCGGCTAGCCGAAGAGCCCGCGCCGCGGGTGGCGGATCACCAGGGAACCGCCGTGGACGCGGCCGCTCAGCACGTACCGCGGGGTGCCCATCCGCCCGTTGCTGTGGGTCTTGTCCTCCATCGAACCGAACTTGACGTCGCTGATCGCGTTGACGTCGACCGCGGCGTGCTCGGGGATGACGATCTCGACCGAGCCCCACTTGGCGTCCAGCTCGATGTGCACCACCGGCGACTGGACCTGGGCTTCGGTGAAGTCCAGCTTGGTCGAGCCGTACTTGTTGCGCACCACCATCTCCGACGGCACCACCCACGGGCCGCCGCGGTGCAGCGACGAGTACTTCGCGTTGAGCTCGAAGCGCTGACCGGGCACGTAACCGCCGCTGAAGCCCACCGGGGGCGCGTACGACGGCGCGGCCGCACCGGCCGCGGCCGGGTGGTAGAGGCCGGCGAGGTCGGCCAGCACGGTGTTCAGCTCGCCCCGCGTCCTCGACGCGAGCGCGCGGTCCGTGCGTTCGGTGAACTCGTCCAGATCGATCATCCCGCGGCCGATAGCCTTCTGGAGTACCCCGACGACGTGCTCGCGCTCGTCGTCGGAGACCCGAAGATCGCGCTCGCTCAACGGCTTGGTCTCGGTCATCGGTTCCGCCGTCGTGGTCTCTTCCTCGCCCATGTCCACGATGGTAGAACCGGATTTCTCCAGGGAGATCGGGGGAAAACCCTGAACGGACCCGTATTCCGCGGTGCCGCGCTCGGCGCGGCGCTCCTCGTGCTGGCCGCGTGCACCGGTGACGAGCCCGCTCCGCCGCCGGCCCCGGCGAGGACCAGCGCGCCGCCGACCGCCGCGGCACCGCTACCGGAGGGCCTCCACGGTGTGGCCGCCACCGGCGGGATCGGCGTGAGCGCGCTGCTCCCCACCACGGGCCCGACCCTCTTCGACGCCGACCGCGGGCCCGCGGGCACCCCGCCCGGTTACCCCGGCGGTGACGTCGGGATGAGCGTCGTGCGCGTCGGGAAGTCCGCCGTCCTGACCGCCCACAACGACAAGGACCCGTTCGACGTCTTCGTCTACACCGGCCCGGCGACGCCGCCGCGGTCGCTCGGCCGTGCCTGGTCGGTGGCGCCGGGTGCCGACGGCACGAGTGCGTGGGTGATCCGGCAGGACGCGCCGGACAGCTGCCGGCTCCAGCACGTCAAGCTCGACGGCGGTGAGCTCGGTCAAGGGCAGTCCGCCAGCTGCCACACCCAGGTCCGCGCCGAGACGGAAAACGGCCTGCTGATCACCATCAACGCCGACGGCGCCGAGTCGACGGACGCGCTCATCGAGCCGGAGACCGGCCGCACGGTGCAGCAGGCGCCACGCATCCTCGCCGTCGCCGGGAACTGGATGCTGCTCGACGGCCTCACCGATCTCACGCTCGTCGACCTGCGGGACAACAGCCGCAAGAAGCTCAGCCGGCCGACGGTCGGGCCCGCGCCGACCGTGGTGCCGTCGCGGGAGGGCGCCCTGTTCGCCGCCGACTTCGCGGTCCATTCCTACCGGGCCACCAACACGCAGCTGCGCGACGTCTGGCTGCTCCGCCCGGACTCGCTGAGCTGGGAACACGCGCCGGGGATGCCGTTCATCACCGAGCACCTCCAGGACGGTGGCGGCATGGACTGGAGTGACGCGGGTGACCTCGTGCTCGCGGACGGCGTCCTCGCCGCCTGGCACCCGGGCGAGCCGAACTGGCGGCTGGGCAAGGCCGCGCTGCCGAACGGCGACTGGAGCGGCATCACCGTGCTGCCGTGACTACTCCTCGTCGAGGCCGTGCTCGATCGCGTACCGGGCCAGCTCGACGCGGTTGTGCAGCTGCAGCTTCCGCAGCGTCGACTGCACGTGGTTCTCGACCGTCCGGTGTGACAGCACGAGCCGTTCGGCGATCTGCCGCGCGGTGAGCCCCTTCGCGACCAGGCGCAGGACGTCGGTCTCGCGCTCGGTCAGCCGCGGCGGCTCGGCCCCTTCGGCCGGGGCGTCGGCCATCCGTCGGTACTCGCCGAGCACCAGGCCGGCCAGGCCGGCGGTGAACACCGGGTCGCCGGCGGCGGTCCGCCGGACGGCGTCCACCAGCTCGACCGCGGACGCCGACTTCACCAGATAACCGGACGCGCCGGCCTTCACGGCTTCCAGGACGTCCTGGTGTTCCCCGCTCGCCGAGAGCACCAGCACCCGCGTCGAGGGCAGCGCCGCGGTGATCTCGCGGGTGGCGTCGACGCCGGAGGTGGTGCCGAGGTTGAGGTCCATCAGCACGACGTCCGGCTGCACGGTCCGCGCGATCCGCAGCGCCGCGTCGGCGTCCGGGGCGGTCGCCCGCACGTCGAAGCCGTGTTCGGTCAGGTCGCGGGCCACCCCGTCCCGCCAGATCGGGTGGTCGTCGACCACCATCACCGAAATCCGTGGTTCGCTCATGACGCGCTCCTGGTGCTCGGCACCCTGACCTCCCACTCCGTGCCCCGGCCGGGACCGGTGTCGAGGGCCGCGCTCCCGCCGAGGTCGCGCACCCGGCCCCGGATGGATTCCACCACGCCGAGGTGCCCGTTCGCGGCCGCTCGCTCGAGAACGCCGTCCGGAATGCCCGGTCCGTCGTCGCGGATGCTCACCACCACCTCGGTGCCGAGGTCCTCCAGCAGCACCCACGCCCGCGCGTTCGTGCCCGCGTGCTTCTCGACGTTGGCCAGTGCTTCGCGGGTGACGGCGGCGAGCTCTTCGGTGACGTGCGCCGGCAGCTCGACGTCGTCCGCCGGGGTCGAGACCTGCACCGACGGCGTCGCGAGCAGCTGCAACGCGGTGCGCAGGCTCGTCGTCCCGGTCTCGCTCGGCTTCAGCGGTTCCGTCGTCACCAGCGACCGCAGCGCGATCTCCTGCTCGCCCGCCAGCCGGGCCAGCTCGGCCGCCTCGCCGCCGACCTCGTTGCCGCGCTTGCGGACGCGGGCCAGGACCTGCAGCACGCTGTCGTGGATCGACCGGGCCAGCCGTTCGCGTTCCGCCGTCGCCGCTTCCTTCCGCAAGGCCTGCGCCAGGCGGGTCGCGGCCTGCCGGCTCAGCGTCGCCGCCATCCCGACCAGCAGCCCGGCGGCCGCGAGCAGGACGCCGTCGCGCGCGACGTCGAGGTCGAACTTCTCGCGCGCGATCCCGGTCGCGACCCCGACGACCAGGCCGGCGAGCACCCCGCCGACCGCGCCGAACCGCGCGCCCGCGGCCACCGGCGGCACCGCCGCCCAGACCGTGGTGATCAGCGGGACGTTCAGTGCGAACTGCGCGTCGCTCAGCACGAAGGGCGAGGTGAGCAGCAGTCCGGTGCCGACCACTAGGTCGACGACGACCAGCCACGGCGGCCGCGTCCGCTCGCGCAGGTACAGCAGGCTGATCACGACCGACCAGACCGCCATCGCGCCCAGCAGCGTCCAGGCCAGCCACTCACGCCGGTAGTGCTCGTGCTGCACGATCACCGTGCCGCCGGCGAACGCCCAGGTGAGCACGCGGAACGCGTTCACGCCGCGCCACAGCGGCGTGATCGGGTCCGGCGTCCGCGCGGTGGTCATTCCTTCTTTTCGTCCTTGTTCACGGCGGTCGCCGCGCGGGCGTTCTTTTCTTTGTCTTCTTCGTCGTCCTCACCGATCGTCGGCACCTCGGCGTCGGGTGTGCCGGGTTCGGCGTCGTTCGGCTGCGCGGCCTGGTCCTTGAGGACGTCGACCTCGGCCGGGTCCGGGTTGCGCTCGTGCAGCAGCGACCGGACGCCGGCGTTCAGCACGGCCAGCAGCGGCACGGCCAGCAGCGCGCCGGCGATCCCGCCCGCGACCAGGCCGGCGGTGATGGCCAGGACCACGGCCAGCGGGTGCAGCTTCACCGCCCGCCCGAGCAGCAGCGGCTGCAGGATGTGGCTCTCCAGCTGCATCACGCCGATCACGATGCCGAGCACGATGACCGCGCCGATGGGGCCGTTCGTCACCAGCGCGATCAGCACGGCGACGCCACCGGTCAGCACGGCGCCGATGATCGGGATGAACGCGCCGATGAAGACCAGCGTCGCCAGCGGGATCACCAGCGGCACACCCATGATCCACAGGCCGACGCCGATGCCGACCGCGTCGACGACGGCGACCGCGGCCGTCGCGCGGACGTAGCTGACCAGCGAGGCGAACCCGCGGCGCCCGGCGACGTCGACCCGGTTGCGGACCCGGCCCGGCACGACGCGGACCAGGAACGTCCAGATGCCGTCGCCGCCGCTGAGGAAGAAGATCGTGATGAACAGCGTCAGCAGGAAGCCGGTGAGGATCTCACCGACGGTGCTCGCCGTGGTCAGCGCCGTCGTGGTGATGGACGCCTGGTTGTTCTGGATGAAGCCGATCGCCTGGTTGATGAAGTCCTGGATCTGCTCCTGGCGCAGGTGCGGCGGCCCGTTGAGCAGCCAGTTCTTGATCTGGTCGAGGCTCGCGTTCAGCTGCTGCTGCAGCTGGGGCAGCCCGGAGGAGAACTGCGTGATGACGAACGTCAGCAGCCCGCCCAGCACGGCCAGCCCGGCGATCACCACGATCGCGGTCGCCAGCCCGCGGGGGAACTTCAGCGCCACCAGCTTCTGCACCGCCGGCGCCAGCAGCGCGGAAACCAGCAGGGCGATGGACAGCGGGATGACGACCACCGAGAGGTAGCCGATCACCCACACCACCGCGTACAGCGCGGCGACGATCACGATGAACCGCCACGCGAGCGCGGCGCTGATGCGCAGCCCCCGGGGGATCAGTCCCGTGATGTCCTCGTGCTCCGGCAGGAACGGGTCTTCTCCTCGCGCGTGGCTCACCGCCACACCGTACTGGCTGGGACGTCCGATTCGCCGGACTGCCAGCTGTGATCACTGATCGTCAGTCCGGAATACACCGTGTGTTCTTCACACGATGGGGGCATCAAGTCGGTTCGAGGGTGCGCGTCACGCCCTGTGTTTGGTTAGGTCGCTACCGCAACGTTATGTGGCAGTAGGTCACGAGACAGACACAGCACCAGCGCGTCAGGAGACAACGAGTGGCGAACACCGCGACGAACGAGGGGCAGGGCGCCAAGCGCTCGCGCCGTCTCGTGTCGCGTGCGCTCCTCGTCGTCGGTGGCGCCATCGCCGGCACCGCCGCCGCGTGGCTCGTCTCCGGTGCGACCGCTTCCGCCGACACAGTCGAGGCGGGCACGGCTGCCGTTACGCCGGCCACCGACGCGACGGTCGGCAGCCTCGGCGACGTCTCGCACGTCCCCGGTGACGTCGCCGAAGCCGGTTCGCCCCAGGACGTCACGTCGTGGAGCAAGCCCCGCGTCCTCGAGCACGAGGTCTCCGAGCGCGTCAGCGACTCGGTTTCGGACCTCACCGAGGACGCCGTCGTCAGCCCGGCGCACCGCGCCCTGGGCGCGGTCGAGCACATCGCCCGCAAGCCGCAGGACACCCGCGAGGTCCTCGAACAGACCTTCACCCCCGAGCCGGCGCACGATGTGCTGCAGCTGCTCGACCCGGCCGGCAAGGGCGACCTGGTCCCGCTCCCCCAGCTCCCGGGGCTCGCCCCGGTCGAGCAGGAGCCGGTGACCGAAGGCGTCGGCCAGGCCACGGACACGGTCGCCGTCTCGACCGTCCAGCTCCCCGCCGTGTTGCGAGCCGCGCTCGCGATGCCGACGGGTGTCCAGCAGAACGACGTCACCGGTGCCGCGGGCGAGTCCCGCGACTCGCACCGTGAGCTGCCGTCGTCGCCGCTGGTCCCGGTGCAGCTTCCGGCCGCACCGTCTGTTCCCACTGCCCCGGGTGGCAGCTCTGCCCCCGGTGGTCACCTCGACGGCTTGAACTTCGGCGTCCCCTCGTGGGTCTCCGCTGCCGTCAGCGATGCCGCCGCCAGCGCTTACCGCGGCGGCCTGCGGCACACGCCGCGCACCCCGGGCACGCAGCCCGGTGTCACTCCTGACTGAAACACCTCCCTCCACGGGTAGCTGACGCGCCCAAGTCCGTCTTCATCTGACGGCATTCGCGTCCGCACGAATCCCCGTGGCACGGCGGTGCGCGCCTTCTTGGAATGTTCCAGCGCGCCCGCAAGAAGTTCCTTCCCCTCTGGTGTTGCTCGGACGCACCTATTTCGAATTCGACGAGCGCACCCCCATAAGCCCGTAAGGGAACCCGAAATAAAGGAGAAACACCCCATGCAGACGTGGGCAAAGCGCGGCCTCCAGACCGCGCTGGTCACGGGTGGTTTGCTGATGCTGGGCACCGGCATCGCCTCGGCTGACGAGAACGTCAACCCCGACTCCCCGGCCTCCCCGCTCGACCTGAACGTGACGGCTCCGATCTCGGAAGCCAACAACGCGGTCGGCACCCCGTTCGGCCAGCTGGACCTGCCCGCCGGGCAGACGGAGCTGAGCACCAAGCCGGTCACCAAGGCCGCGAACGAAGCGGTCAAGCAGCTCGACGAAGCGAGCCCGATCAGCCAGAGCACCCTCGGCGGTGCGACCAAGGCCGACGGCGCGGGCGCCTTCACCCCGGGCCACCGGAACCTCAAGGGCAACAAGGTCGCCGGCGACGTCGTCGTGCCGATCCAGATCGTGGACAACGCGATCGGCGTCATCGGCGACGCGAACGTCGACGGCACGGACCACTCCCAGACCTGGGCGCACAACCAGGACGTCGCGACCGACGGCTCCAAGTCCGGCCTCGCCGGCAACGCCGTCGTCCTCGACTGGGCGCTCCCCGTCCAGATCGCCGGCAACGCCGGTGGCGTGGCGGGCGGCAGTGGCGCGGTGCACGGCGGCTCGGCCAGCCAGAGCACGACCGAGACCGGCGACATCGACACCGACGGCACCGGCTCCGGCCTGTCCGGCAACGTGGTGGCCGGCCAGTTCGCCACCCCGGTCCAGGTGACCGGCAACGCCGTGTCCTACCTCCTCGGCAACGCGTACAGCCAGTACGACGCCGACAGCGACGCCACCTCGGGTGGCTCCATCAAGTCCGCCGGTGACGGTGGCGCGGGCTCGGGCAACATCGTCGGTGCGCCGATCGCCCTGCCGGTGAAGTTCAACGGCAACGCCGGTGGCGTGTGGGGTTCGGACGCCGACACGGTGTCGAACTCGGCCGCCGACGCCAAGGCCGGGGACACCCGCGAAGGCTCGCTGGGCATCCCGACCTACGAAGAGACGAGCGGCAACGACTCGTTCCTCGACGGCAACGCGGGCGCCGTGTCGCTGTCCCCGGTCGCGAACGTCGCGGGTGTCGCGGCGTCGTGGATCGGCAACGCGGCCACCGGCAACGCGACCGCGGGCCGCGACGGCGAAGAGACCCAGGGCGGCAGCTCCTCCAGCACTGTCGACTCGGGTGGCTTCGTCAAGACGGCCGGCGACGGCTCGGGTGCGGGCGGCAACGTCATCAACCCGTCGGTCGCGCTCCCGGTCGAGGCGTTCGGCATCGGTGGCACGTACATCGGCAACTCGCACGCCAGCCACGACAACACCACCGACGTCAACGCGGGCAACGGGTCCTACACCCGCGGCAACGACGGCGTGCTCGGCGGCAACATCGTCAACACCCAGACCGCGGGCGCGCCCGAGGTCTACGGCATCGGCGCCAGCCACATCGGCAACGCGACCGGCCAGTCCACCGAGGACAAGACGGTCACCGCCGGGGCGTACGACGGCTCGCAGGGCGACGACTCGTCCGGCTCGGGCAACGTCGTCCAGGTGCCGGTCGCCGTCCCCGCCGAGGTCTTCGGCGTGGGTGGCTCCTTCATCGGCCAGGGCTCCGGCTCGGCCGAGGAGACCAAGACCGTCGTCGGCGGTGGCGGCGGCAGCACCAAGGACGACAACGGTTTCCTGAGCTCCAACCTGGGCACCGTCCCGGCGTCGCTCCCGGTGCAGGTCGCCAACATCGGCGGCGCGTTCATCGGCCAGGGCCACGGCAAGGGCTCGACCGACACCACGTCGGCCGCGGGTGGCGACGTCACCGCGAACGGCCCCGCGGGTGCGGGCGCCGGCAACATCGTCGAGGCTCCGGTCTCCCTGCCGGTGCTGGCCGCCGGCTCGGGTGCGGCCCTCGGCGGCATCGGCACCGGTGAGAACGACAACATCACCGACTCGACCGCGGGCGGCAACGCGCTGACCGACGGCCAGGACGGTGCGATCGCCGGCAACATCGTGAAGGCCCCGTTCGCGGGTGCCGCGCAGCTGTTCAGCGACGGCGTCGCGGGTGCGGCCCTGGGCCACGGCACCGGCACGAGCGACACCGTGTCCACCGCGGGCGGCGACGCCACGACCAACGGTGACCGCGGCGCGATCGCCGGTGACATCGTCGGTGTCGACGGCCTGCCCGTGGCGCAGATCTTCGGCGACGCGGTGAGCGTCGGCGGCGTCTCCAGCGGCAACGGCATGAACACCACCACGGTGACCAACGCGGGCGACGACACCACCTCCGGTGTCGAAGGCGCGCTGGCCGGCGACATCCTGGACATCCCGGTGACGGCGATCGCCCAGGTCTTCGGCGACGCGGTGGCCGTGGGCGGCGTGGCCCACGGGACCGGCGACGACGTCCTCACCACGGAGAACGGCGGCGAGCCGGTCACCGAGGGTGACGGGTCGAGCCTGTCGGGGTACAACTTCTACCACGACCTCGCCGTGCCGGTGCAGATCTTCGGGGTGCCCCTCGAGCTGATCGGCAACGCGACCGCCGACGCGACGGACATGACCAGCATCGACGGTGACTCGGCCGACTCGGCCGACGCCATCTCCAACCCGGTCGAGGGTTCGGAGCTGGGCGCCGGCGAGCTGCCGTCGCTGACCGGGCTGGCCAGTGGCCTGCCGACCGCCGGGCTGCCCACCCAGGGCCTGCCCGCGCTGCCGACGGCCATCCCGACCCAGCGCGCCGACGTGCCGGACTCCCCGGTCTCGGGGATGCCGCACCTGCCGACCCCGGGTCTGCCCACCGCTGGTGGCCTGCCCGGCCTGAGCAGCCTCTCCGCGCTGGGTGGTGCCCTGCCCGGGCACAGCACCGAGCGTGCGGACCTGCCGACCGGTGGCCTGCCGGTGCACGTTCCGGCCCTGAGCGGCGGCCTGCTGCCCACCCTGCCGGCCGTCCCGGCCCTGGGTGGCGGCGTCCCGACGCTGCCCGTCGCGCTCCCGGTGACCCCGGCCCTGCCGGCGAACCCGCAGCTGCCCGCCGCCCCGACGACGCTGCCGGCCGCGCCGGCCGCGCTGCCGGTGAACGCGAAGCTGCCCGTGCTCGACGGTGCGGCTCCGGCCGCGCAGGTCCCGGCCATGTCGGGCCTGGACTCCACCAGCTTCCTCTCGAAGCTGCTGGGTTTCGTCAAGCGCAAGTAGTTCTGATTTCGCGCAGTAGTACTGCACTAACGGTTTCGGGGGCTCCGGGTGGCGGAGCCCCCGGCCCGGGGCGAAGCCCCGTTGTAACTGAATAGACTCTCCCTCCCTGGAGACGACGAGCCCCAGGAGCCAGCGCCGGCTCCTGGGGCTCGTTCGCGTCCCAGGTCAGGAGAACTGGAGAGAGCGCTTCGCCAGTCCGTGCCAGAAACCGTCGATCACCGTGCGGCCTTCGCCGGAGCTGGCGCCGAGTGAGACGAACAGCGGCGCGAAGTGCTCGATCCGCGGGTGCGCGAGCGTTGCCGCCGGCGCCTTGTGCCGGAAGTCGAGCAGCGTGTCGACGTCGCCGCTGCGCAGGACCTCTTCACCCCAGTGGTCGAACTCGGCCGACCACGCCGGCGGCGTCCCGTCGGTGGCGCGGGCCATGCCGCTCAGGTTGTGCGTGAAGAAACCGCTGCCGATGATCAGGACGCCCTCGTCGCGCAGCGGCGCGAGCTTGCGGCCGAGTTCGTAGAGTTCCCGCGGGTCGAGCGAGGGCATCGAGACCTGCAGCACCGGGATGTCGGCGTCCGGGTACATCTCGACGAGCGGCACGTAGGCGCCGTGGTCGAGGCCGCGGTCGTGCGCGTCGTGGACCGGCGTCTCAGGCGTGCGAAGCAGCTTCTTCACCTTCGCCGCGAGCTCCGGCGCGCCGGGCGATTCGTACTTCACCTGGTAGTAGCGGTCCGGGAACCCCCCGAAGTCGTAGACCAGCGGCACGGTCGTCGTGGCCGAGAGGGTCAGCGGCGCTTCTTCCCAGTGCGCCGACACGACCAGGATCGCGCGGGGTTCCGGCAGGCCGGCGGACCAGGCGGCGAGCTGACGGGTCCAGGTGGCGTCGTCGGCGAGCGGCGGCGCACCGTGGCTGAGGTAGAGGACCGGGGTGCGGGTCATCGACGGCTCCAGTGCTTGAAAGTTCAACTACTAGAGTACCTGACGTCGCCTCGGCCCCGGTTATTCCTCAGGCTGGTTCGAGGTTCGCCGCGCACCGCTCGAGGGTGCGGATCGTCGTGCGGTAGTCGTCGTCGCTGACGCCGTCGGTCACCGACGTCCGGAACTCTTCGACGCGCGCTTCGGCCCGGGCGTGCGCTGCGCGGCCTTCGCCGGTGAGCTCGCCGGTTTCGGCGACCCAGCCACGCTTGCGCAGCTCGGCGAGCTGCGCGGACGTCGAGCCGAACGGCGCCAGCGCGACGTCGATCTCCGCCGGCGTGCGGGCGCCGAGAGCGATCGTATTGAGCACCTGCCACTGCCGGCGGGTCAGCGACTCCGGTTCGAGGGCCCGGGCCATGGAAGATTCGAGCAGCTCGTGGACGTGGCGAAGCCACCAGCCGAGGGGTTTCATGGATACTCCTGAATGTTGTAGAACAACTACATGTAAAAGTACATGCAGCTGGGGAGTGGAGCAACCATGACGGACGCGGTGGCCGAGGTCGAGCGCGCGATGATCGCGATCCGCCGCAGCCAGCAGCGGCGCGCGCTGAGCCGGATCGCCAAGGAGCGCGGCCGCGGCGGCCACGACCCGGTGCACGAGCTGCTCGACGTCGTCGAAGAGCTCGCCGAACGCGGCGAAGCCGGCACGGTGACGGCGCTGAGCGCGGCGATGGGCGTCGACCAGCCGCGCGCGAGCCGGCTGGTCGCGCGCGCGGTCGAGCAGGGACTGCTCCGGCGCGAAGCGGACCAGCACGACGGACGGCGTGCGGTGCTCGTGCCGACCGAGGCCGGTCAGGCCCACCTCGACGAGCTGCACACCTTCCGCCGCGCGGTGTTCGCCGAGGTCATGGCGGACTGGCCGGCCGACGACCGGGAGAACTTCGGCCGCCTGCTGGCGGCGTTCGTGCGCGGGTACGGCGAACTCGGCCGCCGGGCGCTGCCGGAGTAAGCCTGCGCGAAGACCGCGGGCGTGACTTGCTCCGGCAGCGCTTAGTCGTGGGACAGGTCGACGAACCGGCTGTAGTGCAGCTGGTGCGCGACGACGATCGTCGCGGTCGGGCCGGCACGGTGCTTCGCGATGATCAGGTCCGCCTCTCCGGCGCGGGGGTCGTCGCGCTCCCAGGCGTCCGGGCGGTTGACCAGGATGACGAGGTCGGCGTCCTGCTCCAGGGAGCCGGACTCACGCAGGTCGGACAGCATTGGGCGCTTGTCCGTCCGCTGCTCGGGACCACGGTTCAGCTGGCTGATCGCGATCACCGGGACCTCGATCTCCTTCGCCAGCAGCTTCATCTGCCGGGAGAACTCCGAGACTTCCTGCTGCCGCGACTCGACGCGCTTGCCGGACGTCATCAGCTGCAGGTAGTCGAGGACCACGAGCTTGAGATCGTGCCGCTGCTTGAGCCGGCGGGCCTTCGCGCGGATCTCCATCATCGTCATGTTCGGCGAGTCGTCGACGAACAGCGGTGCTTCGGAGACCTCGCTCATCCGGCGGGCCAGGCGTGTCCAGTCGTCGTCGGACATCTTGCCACCGCGCATGTCGGCGAGCCGGATCTTCGCCTCGGCCGAGAGCATGCGCATGACGATCTCGGTCCGGCTCATTTCCAGCGAGAAGATGACGCTGGTCAGGCCGTGCCGGATGGACGCCGAACGCGCGAAGTCCAGCCCCAGTGTCGACTTGCCGACACCGGGACGGGCGGCGACGATGATCATCTGGCCCGGGTGCAGGCCGTTCGTCAGCTCGTCGAAGTCGGTGAAGCCGGTCGGGATGCCCCGGGACTGCCCGCCACGGGACGCGATCGCGTCGATCTCGTCCATCGTCGGCTGCAGCAGTTCTTCCAGCGCGACGTAGTCCTCGCTGGTCCGGCGCTCGGTGACGTCGTAGATCGCCGCCTGGGCGCGGTCGACGACCTCGTCGATGTTCGCGCCGTCCGCGGCCGCCGCGCCGTAGCCGTACTGCACGATCCGGGTGCCCGCCTCGACCAGCCGGCGCAGCACCGCCTTCTCCGCGACGATCTCCGCGTAGAAGCCGGCGTTCGCCGCCGTCGGCACCGTCGCGATCAGCGTGTGCAGGTACGGCGCGCCGCCGATGCGGCCCAGCTCGCCCCGGCGTTCGAGCTCGGCGGAGATGGTGATCGGGTCGGCGGGCTCGCCGCGGCCGTAGAGGTCGAGGATGCAGTCGTAGATGGCCTGGTGTGCCGGGCGGTAGAAGTCGTCGGGGCCGAGCGCCTCGATGACGTCGGCGACCGCGTCCTTGGACAGCAGCATGCCGCCGAGCACGGACTGCTCGGCCGTGATGTCCTGCGGCGGCTGGCGGTCGAACCCGCCCCCGGAGCCGGGGTCGCTCGGACCCGGGTCGTTCTCCGCATACATCGGGCCGCGGTCGTCGGTCAGCGCCACCGCTACGGACACCTCCTCGTCATCATGCGAACACCCGTTCGATTATGCCGGATCTTCGCTCTCGAAGCACGTGGCGCGAGCCGCGCCACCAAGTCCTCTTCCGCCGTGTCCTCCGATGATCGGCGACAACGTCGCGCGGCTCCCGCAGACACGCGGGGCGCCACCGTGAGTACAGGCTCGGCGGGGACGCTATGTCCCCCGGAAGGCCGAAAGCAATTCAGGGTGGGGACCCATCTGTGGACAACCTGTGGATGAATGGGGGTAACCAGTCACAGGTGCCGCGAGAGCTGTGGACAAGTTGGGGACAAAGGTGATCGGCTTCCACGAATCCGCAGGTCACGCCCTGTGAGTAAGGTGTGGAGAACTTCCGCAAAACTCGTGCGGCGTGTCGTGTGAAACCCGTCGTTCGGCGTGTCGTGGACCAGTCCGGGTCCATTGAACCCCAGGGCCTGTGGATGAAAACTACGGACGGTAGAGGCGTAACCCGGTGGGCTGAACGGCCGTCGTGTCACGCCGCGGTGAGCCGGCCCTGTGCGCTGCGTAACCGATCAGCGAGAACGCGCTGGTCGGCCGGGGTGAAGGCGATCCGGTTCTCCCCACGCCCCGGAATCTCCTCGGTCAGCCAGCGGCCTTCCGAGGTATCGATGTAGTTCACCGGACGTTCGATGCGCTGCCACGATCCGGTGCGGCTGCGGGCCGCGACGTACAGGCTGCCGCTGCCCATTCGGCGTAGCGCGAGGATCCGCCGGAGCTCGTCGGCCTCCTGCGAGCCGTCGGCAGGCCGGTCGTTGCGCATCAGCGCGAAGCCGTCGTCGTCCCGGCGTCCGGAGCCCTCGAGCCGGCTCTTCGGCACCGCGAGCGGGGTCCCGCGGCCCGGCGCGAGCTTCGGGATCTGGCCGAGGAAGTCGTCGAGCACCTCGCCGGGCCGGGTCGACTCCAGCACGACGACGTCGAGCTGCTCGTGCTTGGCCAGCACGAACGCCTCGCCGCCGGCGCTGCCGGCGAGCAGCCGGTAGCTGACCGGCTTGCCCTGGAACCCGCCGTCCACCCAGCCGTAGTACTCCAGCTGCGGTTGCGCGACGGCTTCGATCGTCGCGACGAACCCCGGGTGCATGCCGCGCGGGCCGAACAGACCCGCCTTGGTGAGCTCGGCGTTGACGCGCTCGTCCTCGGCGCGCTGGGCCTCGTCGCTGTACCAGGTCGGCGCCTCGGCCAGCACCGTGTGCGGCTCCCCGCCGCGGCGCCGGATCAGGTTGATCACGGTGCCGGTCGAAAGGGTGACCTGCCTGTCCAGCACCGCTCTTCCCCCTAGTGAAGATCAGCTTGATGAACCCGGAAAAACCGGGCGCGCCCATCTTGGCACGCGCCCGGTGGTCCCGCGTGTGTTACTCGCCGATGACCGGCGGCGCGGTCAGTTCGTCGGTGCCGAAGATGTCGTTCGGGTCGTCGCCGAGCAGGTACTTCGACGTGCGTTCCTCGTCGCCGCCGCCCTGGCCCTTCGCGCCGTGGCCCATGCCGCCCATGCCACCCATCCCGGTGGAGCCGCCCCGCCCGGCCGCCGCGCCGCCCGCGCCCATCGCGCCGCCGGCTCCGGCACCCATGCCGCCGCGGCCGGCGCCGGACGCGCCCGCGCCGCCGGGCATCGACGCGCCGGTCGAGCCGCCGGGCCCGAAACCCCCGCTGCCGCCCGGCCCGAATCCCGCCGTCGGGTCGCCGATCCCGCCCAGGCCACTGGAACCGCCGGGGCCGAAGCCGCCGGCGCCGCCGCCTCCCGGAACGGAGAAGTTCGGCGTGCTGCCCGGCCCGAACCCCGGCATGCCGGGCACGTCCGAAGGCGAGAAGCCCGACGAGTGCGTGCCGTCGGAGGTGAAGTTCGGCGGGGTGTAGTTGCCGGTCGGCACCTTCGACGGGTCGTAGTTGCCGCCGCCGGGGACCTGCGACGGGTCGAAGCTCGGCACCTTGGAGGGGTCGTAGCTCCCGCCCGGCACCTTCGACGGGTCGAAGCTGCCGCCGGGACCGCCGCCGGGGCCGCCGCCGAAGGACGGCACGCTGCCGGGCCCCGGCATGTTCACGCCGCCCGGACCGCCACCGGGACCGCCGCCCGGCTCGCCGCCGCCGTTCCCGTTGCCGTTGCCGTTCTTGTCGTCCTTCTTCTTGCCGTCTTTGCCCTGGTCGACGTTGACGTTCTCCTGCTGCCCCTGCAGCGCGGAGTACGTCGGCATCTTCTGGCCGTTGTCGTTGCTCGCCTTGTAGTAGGTGTTGAAGGCGTCGACGTTGGCCTGGCCCTTGGTGTTGTAGTCGCGGATCGCCCGGTCCGTGTCGGTGGTCCACGGCGTCACCGCGTTGAGCAGGTTGTTCTTCGGCGGGTCCTTCGGGACCTCCTGCACCTGGGCGTGCACCGTGGTGAAGGCGTTGTTCTGCTCGCCGAGGTACTTGTCGGAGTCGGTCAGCTTGGTGCCCGAGTCCTCCATCCACACCCGCAGCGGGTGCGCGCCCGCGTTCTGCGCCGCCTCGGAGCCGCCGCCGGTCCAGGCCGCGTCCATGTCCTTGGCCAGGCCGTCGATCGTGGTGAGCCGGTCCTGGTAGGCGCCCTTCAGCCGGCTCGCCGCCGCCTGCCCGTTCGAGATCGAGCCCGTGCCGGGACCGGTGGTGATCTGGTTCCAGATGTCGTAGCAGTCGATCTTGCGATCACCCTGCACCGAATCGTGGTCGTCCGAGTGCGTGGTCGCCATGTTGTACGCGGCGAACCCGCCGAGCAGGACCAGTTCCAGCATCTCAGCCCCCCATCAAGGTCTGGATCATCGACTCGCCGAACTTCTGCGCCACCGAGCACGGGTCCGACGCGCCGGCGCCGTTGTCGTACTGCACCAGGATGTTGACGGCCAGCTCGTCGGTCACCCCGATGAAGACGCCGCACTTGCCGTCCTTGCGGTCGTCCACCGCGGCGGCGTAGACGGCGGGGTACCCGTAGGCCTGCGTCTCTTCGAAGTAGGCGTCGTTCGCCTTGGTGTCGTAGACGTCCTGGAGGCCGTTCTTGTTCGCCGTCACCGTGGTCACGTCGATCTGGTTGCCCGGGTCGGCGGACTCCTGGAACGTGCAGCTCGGGCCGTTCGCCGTGGTGCGCGGGGTGCCGTCGCCGAGGCTCAGCTTGGAACGGCCGGTCGCGTCGATCGTCGTGCAGGCGTCCGAGGTGATGTTCGCGGCGTTCAGCGCGTTCGGCACCCGCGGCGCGGAGTCGGCGGCGGACCGGGACGTCTCGCTGCCGCTCGAATCGGCGGTCGGCGCGGGGTTGGCGGTGCCCCCGGTGCGGCTGGAGCAGCCGGCGACGGCGAGCACGGCGAAGGCCAGGGCCGGGACGGCGAGGAGTCGTCGGTTCACGTGGCCTGGTTCCCCGTCTTCGAGAGGTCGGCCTGGGTGTCCGACTCCTTGGTGGTGATCTTCTTCTTCGCGGCCGTCAGCGCCTCGATGTAGTTCTTGACGTAGTCCTGCATCTTCTTGTTCTGCTCGAGGAACGCCTTGCCGGACGGGTTCGCGAGCTTCTCCCAGTCACCGCTGGCGAACTCCTTGCCGGGCGCCTTGACGTTCGCCATCAGGTTGGCGTCGTCGTAGTCGCGCTTCAGGTCGGCCTGGAGGTCCTGCCACTGCTTGATGACGCCGTCGATCTTGTCGGCGTCGAACGTGAACCCGCCGCCGCCGGCCGGCGCGGACATGTTGACCTCGTTACCCATCCGGATCCACCCCTTCGCGTCCCCGCCCATTCTCCTACGACGTGGCCGTGGTGTCCGGGGTTCCCCCGAAACGCGTGAAGGCGGGCCGCCCACCAGGGGCGACCCGCCTTCACGACGGTGGAACGGGCTACTTGGCCTTGACCTCGAGCCGGACCTCGACCTTGACGTCGGGGTGCAGCCGGGCGCCGACCGAGTGCTTGCCGACCGTCTTGATGTGGTCACGCAGCTCGATGACGCGCTTGTCGAGCAGCGGGCCACCGGCCGCCTTGATCGCGTCCACGATCTCGCCCGAGGTGATCGAGCCGAAGAGCTTCTTCGAGCCCTCGGCCGCCTTGCCGGTGAGCTGGATGGCGCCGAGGCCCTCCAGCGTCGCCTTGATCTCCTTGGCGTGGTCGAGGTCGCGGATGCGACGGCTCTCCTGCGCGCGCTGGATGGTGCGCACGTTCTTCTCCGCGCCCTTGGACGCCGCGATCGCGTAGCCCCGCGGGAGCAGGTAGTTGCGCGCGTAACCGTCCTTGACCTCGACGATGTCGCCGGGGCCGCCGAGGTTGGCCACGTCGGTGGTGAGGATGATCTTCGCCATCTCCGGGCCTCCTTAGCGCGCGGTCGAGGTGTAGGGCAGCAGCGCCATTTCGCGGGAGTTCTTGACCGCGATGGCGATGTCACGCTGGTGCTGGCTGCAGTTGCCGGTGACGCGACGGGCACGGATCTTGCCGCGGTCGGAGATGTACTTCCGCAGCAGGTTGGTGTCCTTGTAGTCGATCAGTTCCGGACGGCCCTTTTTCTCGGCCTTGCAGAACACGCAGACCTTCTTCTTGGGCTTGCGAATGGGTGGCTTGGCCACTGGTTACTCCTGGAATTCAACTCTTGTGGATGTGTACGAGATCAGAAGGGAGGCTCGTCGGAGAAGCCGCCGCCGCCGCCACCGCTGCTCGCGGCCGGGGCGGAGCCCCACGGGTCGTCGGCCGGCATACCGCCGCCACCGCGGTTTCCGCCGCCACCGCCACCGCCGCCGCCGAAGTCACCACCGCCGCCGCCACCGCGGCTGACCTTGTTGACCTTCGCCGTGGCGTAGCGCAGCGAGGGGCCGATCTCGTCGACCTCGAGCTCGACGACGGTGCGCTTCTCGCCTTCCTTCGTCTCGAACGACCGCTGCTTCAGCCGGCCCTGGACGACGACGCGAGCGCCGCGCGTCAGCGACTCGGCGACGTTTTCCGCCGCCTGCCGCCAGATGTTGCAGCGCAGGAACAGCGCCTCGCCGTCCTTCCACTCGCCCGACTGCTTGTCGAGCGTGCGGGGCGTGGACGCGACGGTGAAGTTCGCGACCGCCGCACCGGACGGGGTGAAACGCAGTTCCGGGTCGGACGTCAGGTTGCCGATCACCGTGATGACGGTGTCTCCAGCCATCGGGAATACCCTTCGGCTCAGGCCTTGGCGGCGGCGACGGGCGGCTTGGCCGCGGCGGCGCGCTTGATCTCGCGACGCATGACCTTGGTGCGGAGCACGGTCTCCTGAAGCGACAGCTGGCGGTCCAGCTCCTTCACCGCGTCCGAGGACGAGTTCAGGTCCAGCAGGGCGTAGATGCCCTCGGCGTGCTTCTTGATCTCGTACGAAAGCCGGCGCCGGCCCCAGACGTCGACCTTCTCGACGCTTCCGCCCGAAGTGCGGATCACGTTGAGGAAGGTGTCCAGCGTCGGAGCGACAGTGCGCTCGTCGAGCGTGGGGTCCAGGATGACCATTACCTCGTAATGGCGTGACACAACCACTCACCTCCTATGGGCTCGCGGCCACGGACTGTCCGTAGCAGGAGGGTTTGTCCAGGTAAGGCTACCTGGCGGGGCCGGGAGGCCCGGACAGCGGGGTGGGCTGGGCCTCAGGCGGCCCGGCGCAGGACCCAGGTCCGCACGAGGCCCGCCGTGACGCCGGCGAGCACGATCACCGCGAGCAGCATCGGCAGCTGGACGTCGTTCGAGCCGAGGGGCGAGGACAGCGACTGCGCGTTGCCCGCGTCGCGGATGTCGGCGCCCTGGCCGGTCTGGTCACCGGTCCCGGCCTGGGGCGCGGAGGCGTCACCGGGGAGCGTGCCGTTCGCCGGGTAACGCACCCCCGGGGCGACGGCGGTACCCGCGGTCGCGGTGGGGATGCCGCCGTAGTCGCGCATCGGCGCGGTCCCGCCGCTGCCGCCCGCGGTGCCCGGGTTCAGGTTGGAGAGGTTGCCGGTCGAGCCGCCGGGGGCGGTCGCGGTGCCGCCGCCCTGCTGCGCACCGGTCCCGCCGGCACCGGGCTGGCCGCCCGGGGTGCTCGGTGCGACGTAGTTGGCGGCGAGCAGGGTGAGGTTGCAGCTCTTGGCGACCGTGCTCTCGACGCTGTTCAGCGTCTTGTTCCAGTCCAAGCCGAGACCCCACGTGCCGGAGGCCGACAGGGCGGCGCGCACGGCCTTGCCGATCGCGGCCCCGCTCGCCTCGCCGCCGGCTGTGTTCGGCACCTGTCCCACCAGGATGGCGTGGTTCTTGGCGATCGAGTCGCCGGCCCAGCTGCCGACCGCCAGCGTTCCCGCGTTGTTCGCGCCGTTCGTGACCAAGGTCTTCACCGAAGCGCCGTCGATCGCGACCTGGTCGCCCATCTGCCCGGAGACCGTGCCCGTGCAGCTGTTGCTCACAACCTGCTGGCCGGCCGAGGCGGTGCCCGCGGACAGGAAGGCGCCCCCGGTGACGAAGGCGGCGACTGCGGTGACGGTCAGTGCGCGGCGGGTCGTCTGCCAGGTGGGGATCTTCCGCACGAGCACTGACCTCCGGAGGTCTATCGGGGCGTCGTCCTGGGCAACAGCAACACCAGGTGTACCAGGATCAACGACGGGGGTACGTGAAAGATACTCGGCAGTCGGCTCAATTCGCAGCGGCCATCCGGCGGAGTACCCAGGTGCGGACCAGACCCGCGCTGACTCCGGAGAGTGTCAAAACCGCGATCAGCAGGGGCAGATTCGACCCGTTCGTGAAACCGTCCTGTGCGGACGGTAGCGCTTCGGCCTGCCCGGCCGTCTGGATTCCGGAGTTGCCGGCCGCCGCGTCGTTCGGACCGGTGAGGCCGTACTGCGGGGCGTAACCCGGGATCTGGCTGCCGTACCGGATCGCCGGCGACGGCGTGAACAGCCCGGCCGTCGCGAACGGGATGCCGCTGTAGTCGCGCATCGGCGCGTAGCCGGTGCCGATGGAGAACGGGAAGCCGCCGAACACCGGGCTGGTCGCGAAGCCGGGCAGAAGCGGGCTGTTGGCGTCCGGGATCGGGGTGGTGCCCTGCGGGGTCCCGCCCTGCGGCGCGCCACCGGGGTTGCCCTGGGCCGGCGGGTTCTGCTGCTGGTTGCCACCCGAACCGGGCGCGGGCGACTGCTGCTTGCCGCCGCCGGACAGCGCGGTCAGGCCCTGCTGGGTGCCGCTGGTCAAACCTTCGACGCCCTGGTTGACGGCGCTCGCGGCGGGCGCGCCGATCACCGGGACCGGCGACACGACGGTGTTCACCACGGTCACGGTCACCTTGCAGAGCGTGCCGAGGATCGAGTTGATCGTCCCGGTCAGCACCTGGGTGCCCTGGGTGACGATGCCGAGGTTGAGCGGGATGCCGAGGAGCGGGGTCGTGCCCTGGACCGTGTCGCCGGGCTTCGCCGTCACGCTGCCACCGCAGGGAGCCGTTTTCGTCTCGGCCGCGGACGCGGTCCCGGGCAGGCCCAGGACGGCCGAACCCGCGAGGACGAACGCCGTCGCACCGACCGCCGTTGCTCTGCGTGCCCGGTTCGCCATGCTCGCCGCCCCTTGTCTCGTGCCCTCTGCCCAGGACAACGACGTTAAGGCAGACGGGTAACGCCCGCTCGCTCAGGAATGTCCGGCATTCGAGTGGAAGCGGGCGTCACGGTGGGTGAATCTCAGGCGGGGCGGCGGCGGATCCAGGCCCGGACGAGGGCCGCCGCGACGATCGCGAGGGCCAGCACCGCGAGCAGCATCGGCAGTTTCGCCGGCGGCGTGACGCCGGGCAGCGCCTCCGCGGTGCCGGACTTCTGCTCGTCGACCGTCGGGACCTGCGCGCCCGGGATGATCTGGGTGATCACCGGCACCTGCACCAGGCTGCCGGGCAGCAGCGCGGCGTTGGTGAAGACGCCCGAGATCGCGTCACCCGGCAGGCCCGCGCCACCGGCGCCGGTGAGCACCGGGCCGAGGCTGTCGCCGGGCGAGGTCTGCCCGGGTGGCGTCGGCTGTCCGGGAGGCGGCGTCTGCCCGGGTGGCGTCGGCTGCTGGGGCGGCGCCGGGGGTGTGCCGGGCGGCAAGGGCAGCGGCGGCGCGCCGGCTTCTTGCAGGATGCCCTGTGTCGTGTTTCCGACAGCGTTGACAGCGCCCTGCGCGACGGGGCAGACGGCCTTCGCGGCGGCGTCGCCGACCACCGGCACGTCACCGAGGCCCAGCGCCCGCACGGTGTCGCCGACGGGGAGGTTCAGCAGGGGCGTCGAGCCGTTCGTGTTCTTCGCGCTCGAGTCGAGGCCGACGGTCAGCCGGTCCGGGGAGTTGAGGGGCGCGCCGGCGTCCAGGAGCAGGCCGTTCGACCCGCCGCGGGCCTGGCTGTTCTGGAGCGTGGCCGCGCAGTCGCCGCCGAGGGTCGGGCTGGTGTCCGCGCTCGCCACGCCCGGTGCCGCGAGGGCGGCGGAAGCGGCGAGGGTGAACCCCAGTGCGGTGATCCGGGCGACGTGCTTCCCCATCGATGCCCTCCGGCAGTCGGACCAATCTGGATCACGGAACGCGCTCACGGTACTCCACGAGCGTCACCATCCGGGTCCGCAGCCCGAAGTTCATCCGGGAGTAGCGTGCTCGGCATGCTGATTGGCGCCCATGTCCGTGACGACGACCCGTTGACCGCGGTCGCCGACCGCAAAGCCGACGTCGTCCAGTTCTTCCTCTCCGACCCGCAGGGCTGGAAAGCCCCGAAACCGCACCCCCACGGCGAGGCCATCCTGGCCGACCCGGTCGAGGTGTTCATCCACTCGCCCTACCTCATCAACGTGGCGTCCCTGAACAACAAGATCCGGATCCCGTCCCGCAAGAACGTCACGCAGCACGCGGACGGGGCCGCCGCGGTCGGCGCGAAGGGCCTGATCGTGCACGGCGGGCACGTCGGCGACAACGACGACATCGAGGCCGGTCTCGACAACTGGCGCAAGCTCTTCGAGCGCGAGCAAGAGAAGGGCGGCTTCAAGGTCCCGATCCTGATCGAGAACACCGCCGGCGGCGAGAACGCGATCACCCGCGACCTCGAGGTCATCGCCCGGCTGTGGGACAAGGTCGGCGAGTTCGGTGCCGGGTTCTGCCTGGACACCTGCCACGCCTACGCCGCCGGCTGGGACCTCGCGACCGCCGTCGAGAAGGTCAAGGCCATCACCGGCCGGATCGACCTGGTGCACCTGAACAACTCCCGCGACGAGTTCGGCTCGACGCGGGACCGGCACGCGAACGTCGTCGACGGCGAGGGCACGATCGACCCCGAGGTGCTGGTCGCGGTCGCCCGCGCGGCCGGCGCGTCGGTCGTCGTCGAGACGCCGCCCGACGGCCAGGCCGCCGACATCGCCTACCTGAAAGAGCAGCTGAGCTGAGCCGTGCGGGGCACCCTCATGGCGACAAGAGCCGTGAGGGTGCCCCTCACGCCTGCGGGACGGCGACGGCTTTGCGGCGGCGCTGGGTGGCGTTCGGGATGATCACGTCCCGGGCGCCGTCGAGGAAGCCGCCGGCCGGGTCGTCGTCGCCGGCGAGCCGGACCAGGTCGGTGGCCGGGCGGTAGATCTCGCGGATCACCAGCACGCACAGCCCGACCACGGCCAGGTCGCGGACCACGACCGTGCCGAGGAAGAAGCCTTCGGGCAGGCCCTTGTGGTCGACGCCGAGGTAGTAGAACATCCGCGGCACCCAGACCAGCGCGTCGATCAGCATCCAGCCGAGCAGCAGCCGCCAGCGCGGGATCGCCAGCACCGCCAGCGGCACCAGCCACAGCGAGTACTGCGGGCTCCACACCTTGTTCGTCAGCAGGAACGCGGCCACGACGAGGAACGCCAGCTGCCCCAGGCGCGGCCGCCGGGGTGCCGCGAGCGCTACGTACGCGATGCCCGCGCAGCAGGCGAGGAACAGCACGGCGATCGTCCAGTTGAGGTACGTCGGCGGCTGGTTCTTCTGCAGCACGCCGTCGAAGCCGGCCCAGCCGGTCGTGTACGAGAAGACGTTGTAGAGCGAGTCCGGGTCCATCGGCCGCAGGGTGTTCATCCGGAAGAACTCCCACCAGCCGCGGGTCGCGGTGAGGATGAACGGCGCGTTCACCGCCACCCACGTCACGACGGCGGCCGCCGCGGTGCGCCAGAACGGGCCGAGCTTCCCCGCGCGCAGGCAGAGCACGAACAGCACGCCGAGCAGGAGCAGCGGGTAGAGCTTCGCCGTCGCGCCCAGGCCGAGCAGGAGCCCGGCGAGCAGCGGCCGTTTCCGGGACCAGGCGAGCAGACCGGTGGCCGTGAACGCGGTCGCGATCGTGTCGAAGTTGGTGAAGGCGTGCACCAGGACCAGCGGTGACGCCGCCACCAGCACCATGTCCCACGGCCGGCGTTTCATCGTCCGGCCGGTCGCCCACACGGTGACCAGCCAGGCCATCGACAGGAAGAACGCCGTGATGTCGAAGTAGATCGCCACCGGTAAGGCGCCGGGTAGCCAGCCGGTCTCGGCGATGTTGAGCCAGCCCGCCGCCAGCTTCGCGTTCACCCACTGGAAGAGCCCGGTGAACACCGGGTACTCCATGTACCGGGTGTCGTTCTCCGCGGTCTGCGAGCTCTCCTTCCACGACGTGTAGTACGGGAAGGTGCTCGGCCGGTCGAGCCGCTCGGAGCTGTAGAGCGGCACGATGTCGGAGTAACACATCGCGACGAACGGGCGGCCCGCGCGCCAGTCGAGCTGGGTGGCGCCGCTCGAGTCCTGGTACTGCTGGATGCACGAGCCCTTGCCGAACCAGCAGAGCATCAGGGCCAGCGTCGCCAGGAGCAGGCCGACGCGCTGCGGGGACCAGAACCAGTGCCTGCCGACCGCCGCGTGCTCGCCCAGCGGGCCGCCGACGGGTCTGGTGACCGCCGCCGCGAGGGGGTCGTTCCAGCTCGGGACGACCCGATCCGCCCTGCTCAGCGTCACGGGGCCGGGGTCCGGCTCGCGCGTGGTCTCCTCTGGCACGACCGGGATGTTATCGGTGATCGCCCGACGGCGAGGTGAAGGTGACGATCACGCCGGATTCGCGTAGTACGAGGCCAGGACCTCGGCCGCCGCGCCACGCGTGACGATCTCCTCGCCGAAGGAGTCCTCGACGACCTCGATGCGCTGCCAGTGCGGCAGCGGCAGCAGCTCCTCGAGCCGCTCCGAAACGGCGTCACGGAACGTGCCCGGTTCGTCCCGCACCGCACGTCCGGCCAGCACGATCCGTTCCAGATCGAGCACCTGGACGAGGTCGGCGAGGCCGATCCCGAGGAAGCCGGCGGCGGTCCGCGTGTCGGGGGCCTGCTTGGCCATGATCTCGACGCAGCCGCGCCGCCCGCAGGCGCAGCGGGGGCCGTCGTAGGCGATCGTGGTGTGCCCGAACTCACCCGCGTTGGTGCGCGGGCCGCGGTAGAGCCGGCCGTCGATCAGCAGGCCGACGCCGATGCCGGTGCCGACCAGCACGACCGCCGTCGCCGTCGGCTCGCCGTGCGGCCAGAGCTGGGCGAACGCGGCGGCGTTGGTGTCCTTGTCCAGCAGCACGGGCAGCCCGGTGCGCTTCTCGAGCAGGTCGCGCAGCGGGACGTCGTGCCAGCCGGGCATGCTCGTCGCGTCGCGGACCAGGCCGGCGAGGTGGTCCAGCGGGCCGACCGAGCCCAGGCCGAGGCCGAGCACTTCGAAGCCGTCCGCCAGTTCGAGCGCCGTCGAGCCGATGGCCTCGACGGCCTGCTCGGGGGTGAACCCGACCGGGAGCGGGCCGCCGGCGGTCTCTTCGACCTCGCCGATGAGGTTGGTCCGCAGCACGCGGTACTCGTCGCGGTCGAGGCGTGCGCCCAGCGCGTGCCGCGCGCCGGACCGGACGGTCAGCTGCGTGCGGGGCTTGCCGACCCCCACGGACGGCTGACGCTCCTCGTCCAGGAGGCCGGCGTCGAGGAGCTCGGGCACGATCTTGGAGACGGCCTGCTGGGTGAGGCCGGTGCGTTCGGCGAGCTCGACCCGGCTGAGGCCGCCGGCCCGCAGGATGTGCGACAGGAGGAGGGCGCGGTTGTGCTCGCGCACGTTGCGCAGGTTCCTCCCGGTGGCCGCCATGGCCAGATCTTCGCACGCCTGGTCAATTTCGCAACACTGTTGTTTAATGGGCGTCATGGTGGACGACTTGCGGGTGGGCATCCTCGGCTACGGCATCGGGGGACGCGTCTTCCACGCCCCGCTGGTGGCGGCGACGCCCGGGCTGACCCCGGCGGTCATCACGACTTCGAGCAATGCCGTTCAAGCGCGCACCGACAACCCCGGCGCGACGGTCGTCCCGGACGCCGACGCGCTGTTCGAGCGCGCGGGCGAACTCGACCTGATCGTGGTCAGCACGCCGAACCGCACGCACGTGCCGCTCGCGCTGCGGGCCATCGAGGCCGGCGTACCGGTGGTCGTCGACAAGCCGTTCGCGCCGACCGCGGCCGAAGCCGAGCAGGTCGTCGCCGCGGCGAAGGCGGCCGGCGTCGGGCTCACCGTGTTCCAGAACCGCCGGCTCGACTCCGACTTCCTCACCGTGCGGAAGGTCCTCGAATCCGGCCGCCTCGGCGACGTCTTCCGCTTCGAGTCCCGCTACGACCGCTGGGTGCCGAAGCCGAAGGACAACTGGCGCGAGTTCGGCGACCCGACCGAGGCCGGCGGCCTGCTCTACGACCTCGGCGCGCACATCGTCGACCAGGCGCTGCAGCTGTTCGGCCCGGTCACGCGGGTCTACGCGGAGGTCGACCGCCGCCGCGCCGGCGTCCAGGTCGACGACGACGTCTTCGTCGCGCTGCACCACGCCAACGGTGTCCGCTCGCAGCTGTGGGCGTCCGCGCTCACCGGCATCCAGAACCCGCGGTTCCGCGTGCTCGGCGACCAGGCGACGTTCACCAAGTACGGCCTCGACGTCCAGGAACCCCAGATCAAGACCGGGATGCGGCCCGGCGACGACGGCTGGGGCGTGGAACCGACGGCGGACGCGGGGAAGATCGGCGTCGGCAACGACGTCAAGACCGTGCCCACCGAAACCGGCCGCTACGAGCAGTTCTACGCCCAGGTGCGCGACGCCCTGCGCGGCGAAGGCGAGTTCCCGGTCGATCCCGGGTCGTCGGTCGCGGCGCTGCGGGTGATCGAGGCGGCACACCGCTCCGGCGTCGAAGGGATCGTCGTCGAGCTCTGACCCCCAGACCGGCCGTGACCTCGGTGTCCCCCAGCTCCGAGGTCACGGCCTTCTTTTCGGCTGCGGGTGGTCAGCCGCCCGGATTCGGGTCGCCGCTCTGGCCGGAGTCGTTGCCACCGTTGTTGGTGGTGGTGGTGGTGGTGGTCCCGGTGGTGACGCCGTTGTTGTTCCCGTTGTTGTTGCCGCCGTTGCGGTTGCGCTGCCGGTCCTGCAGCTCCTGAAGGCGTTGCTGGAACTGGCGAAGCTGGTCCTGCTGCTGCCGGTTGCCGGGCTGGGCCTGGTTCCGCTGGTCGCGCGGCGGCTGTTGTTGTTGCTGCTGTTGCTGTTGCGGCGGTTGCCGGACCTCGACCTGCTGCTGGTCCACCGGCGAACTGATCGCCGCGACGCGGTCGAAGCGTTCCGCCGGTTTGCCCTGCAGGTACAGCTGCATGAAGCGGTCCCAGATCGGGCCGGCGAGCGTCGACCCGAAGATCGGCGCGCCACCCGGGCCGTGCAGCGCCTTGTCACCGTCACTGCCCACCCACACCGCCGCCGAGACCGAGGGTGTGTAGCCGACCATCCACGTCTGGGCGTTCGCGTTGGCGGCCGACGCCGGTTCGTCGTTCTGCGGGGTGTGCTGCTGGGTGCCGGTCTTGCCGGCGCACTCGTGGCCGGTCGGGCAGGTCAGCCGCGAGAACTGGATGACCGGGGCCAGCGCGGCCGTCACGTTGCCCGCGATCTGCGCGCTGCGGGCCGCGTCGTTGTCGGCGAACGCGTCGCTCGCTCGAGCCTTGGCCTCGTAGGCCGTTTCGCCGTTCGCGTTGGTCACCTTCTGCACGAAGTGGCGGTCGCGCTGGACGCCGCCGGCGGCGAACGTCGCGTAGCCCGACGCCATGTCCGCCGGCGTCACCTGGGTGCCGCCGCCGCCGATCGAGATGTTGTTGTCGCCGGTGAACAGCTGGCTGCGCCCACCGTTTCCGGAGGTCCGGATACCCGCTTCCTGCGCGGCTTCCGCCACCCCGGACGGCTTCGTCACGTTCAGCACCATGTCGTAGAACACCGTGTTCGTGGACCGCTGCATCGCTTCCGCGACAGTGCACTGATCGGAACAGCTGCTGCTGTCACCCGCGTTGCGGATCGGCAGGTCGACGCCGGGGAACGTCCGCGGTGAGGTGCCGTCGAACCGCGCGTCGAGGCCGCGGCCGAGCTTGAGGAACGCCGCCAGGTCGAACGGCTTCATCGACGACCCGGGGTTGTGCGGCTCGTCGGCCCAGTCGCGTCCGGCCTGGTCCTCGCCGTTCGGGCCCTTCACCACCGGATCGCCGCCGTAGTAGGCGAGCACCCCGCCGGTCTTCGGGTCGACGGCGACCAGCGCGTCGAGGATCTGGTTGTCGGTCTGCTCGGCCATTCCCTCGGTCACGGCCTGCTCGGCCGACTGCTGCGCCTGCGAGTCGATCGTGGTGAACACCTGGAACCCGCCGCGGTAGTACTCCTGCTCGCTGATCCCCTGCGCCGCCAGCTCGGCCTTGACCTGCTTCTTGACGAACGGGTTCAGCGCGCCGGCCTGCTTGCTCTCCACCAGCGGGATCGGGGTCGGGAACTTCGCCCCGGCACGCTGGGCCGGCGTCAGGTAACCGTTCTTGAGCATCCGGTCCAGCGCCGTCGTCCAGCGGGCCGTGGCGACCGCGGTGTTCTCCGAGCGGCCCGGCTGCTGGATCAGCCCGGCCAGCAACGCGGCCTGCGAATAGTCGAGCTGGCCGACGTCCTGGCCGAAGTACGCCTGCGCGGCGGCCTGGATGCCGTACGCGCCGCGGCCGAAGTAGATGATGTTGAGGTAGGCGGTGATGATGTCCGCCTTCTCGTAGGTCTGGTTCATCTTGAACGACTTCGCGAGCTCGGTCCACTTGCGCGTCAACGTCGGATCGTCGTCGCCGGACGCGTTCTTGATGTACTGCTGGGAAATCGTCGAACCGCCACCGGATCCGCCGGTGACCTGGTTGTACGCCGCCCGCAGGATGCCGCCGACGTCGAAGCCCGAGTTCGTCTCGAACGACGCGTCCTCGGTCGCGATCACGGCTTTCTTGACGACGTCCGGGATCTGGTTCGCCGCCAGGATCTGCCGGTTCCCGCCGGCGGGGGTGTCCTTGCCCATCTCGGTGCCGTCGCGGTAGAGGTACGTCACGGCCTGGCCCTGCGCCTGCGCGACGGTCTCCGGTGACGGGACGTCGACGGCCAGGTAGGTGATCACGAACGCGATCGCGGGGACGACGACGAACAGTCCCGCCGCCACGTACCCGATCCGCCGGATCCGCCGCCAGCGCCGTTTCCGCACGTCCTGCTGGGTGCTCGGCCGGGGCCGCTGCGGCGGCCGGCCCGGGCGCGGCACCAGGATCGGCACCGTCGGCGGGTCGTCCGGCTCGGTGCCGTTGTGCACGTGGTGGGTGATCAGCTCCGGTTCGCTGCCCTGCAGCCCGGCGCGGGGCAGCGGCCGGGCGGCCGGTCGCCGGGTACGGCGACGCGGATCGGGAGCGCGACCGGAAGACGTGCGGGTTCGGTCGTTGTTCACGGGCCGGCCTCCACGGTGGGCTGCGGACGCAGTCCTCTCGGAGGGCACACGTACCGCGGCCCACCGTGGTTCAGCCGTGACTAGTTGCCCGGGTCGGCTCCCGAGGTCGGCGTCTCCTTCGACGACGTCGGCTTCGTGTGCTTCGGCGTGCTCTCCTGCGTCGACGACTGGTTGCCGTGGCCGTTGTCGTTGCCGTTGTCCCCGCCGTTGTCACCCTGGTCGCCGCCCTGGTCGGGGTTCTCGTCCGTCGGCGTCGATTCGGTCGTCGTCGCCACGTCCGACGACGGCGGCGGCGCGACCTCGCCGCCGATCCGGTCCACCTTGTCGAACTTCTCGCCCGGCTTGCCCGCCAGGTAGAGCGACATGAACTTCTGCCACATCGGGCCGGCGATCGTCGAGCCGTAGATCGGCGAGTTGTTCTTGCCGTGCAGCGGCTTGTTGCCGTCACCGCCGACCCAGGCCGCCACCGAGACCGACGGCGTGTAACCGACCATCCACGTCTGCGAGTTCGCGTTCGCCGCCCACGACGGCTCCCCCGCGGTCTTCGTGTGCTGCTGCGTCCCGGTCTTGCCGGCGCACTCGTGGCCGGCCGGGCACTTCAGGTGCGAGAAGTCGATGACCGGCTTCAGCGCTTCGGTGACGTTCCCGGCGATCTGGCGGCTCTTGTCCGAGTCGCTGTCGAACGCCGGCTTGGAGTCCGCCGAAGCCTCGTACGCGACTTCGTTCTGCGCGTTGACGACCTTCGTCACGAAGTGCCGCGCGCGCTGCTCGCCGTTGGCCGCGAAGGTCGCGTACGCCGAGGCCATGTCCACCGGCGTGATCTGGGTTTCCCCGCCGCCGAGGGAGATGTTGTTGTCCTTGGTGGAGATGATCGACTGGCCGCCGTCGTCCTTGGTCGTGACGCCGGCTTCCTGCGCGGCTTGCTTGACCGGGCCCTGCTTCGTCTGGTTGAGGACCATGTCGTAGAACACCGTGTTCGCCGAGCGCATCATCGCCTCGGAGACGGTGCACTCCTTCGAGCAGCTGCTACCCGGGCCGGCGTTGCGGACGACACGGCCGTCGAACGTGCGGTTGTTGGAGCCGTCGAACGTCGCGTCGAGGCCCTTGCCCATCTTGAGGAACGCCGTGAGGTCGAACGCCTTCATCGACGAACCGGGGTTCTGCGGGGTGTCCGCCCAGTCGCGCCCGGCCTGGTCCTGCCCGTTGACCTGGATGATGGGCTTGCCGCCGTAGTAGGCGAGCACGCCACCGGTCTTCGGGTCGACCGCGACGAGCGCGTTGAGCAGCTGGTCGTCGACCTGGCCCTTCATCGCCTCGGTGGCCGCCTGTTCCGCGGCCTGCTGCGCCTTCGGGTCGATCGTCGTGTGCACCTGGAAGCCGCCGGAGTAGTAGCGGTCCTCCGGGATGTCGTGCGCCGCGAGCTCGTCCTTCACCTGCTGCACGACGAACGCCGGCGGCGCGCCGGCCTGCTGCTTGCTGTCCTCGAGCGGGATCGGCGTCGGGAACTGCGCCGACTGGCGCTCGGCCGCGCTGATGTAGTTGTTCTTCAGCATCCGGTCGAGCGCGGTGTTCCAGCGGTCGTGCGCGACCTTGTCGTTCTCCGACCGGCCCGGCTGCTGGATCAGCCCGGCGAGCAGCGCCGCTTCCGAGTAGGTCAGGTCCTTCGCGTCCTTGTGGAAGAAGGCCTGCGAAGCCGCGCCCACTCCGTACGCCCCGCGTCCGAAGTAGATGATGTTCAGGTACGCGGTGATGATGTCCTTTTTCTCGTACGTCTGGTTCATCTTGAAGGACTTGGCCAGCTCGGTCCACTTGCGCGTCAACGTCGGGGCGTCGTTGTCGGTGGCCTTCTTGATGTACTGCTGCGAAATCGTCGAGCCACCGCCGGTACCGCCGGTGGCGTTGTTGAACACCGCGCGCAGCAGGCCGCCGACGTCGAAGCCGGAGTTCGTCTCGAACGAGTCGTCCTCGGTCGCGATCGCCGCGTGCTTCATGATGTCGGGGATCTGGTCCGGGCTGAGCAGCACCCGGTTGCCGCCGCGCGGCACGTCCTTGCCCATCGGCGAGTTGTCGGCGTAGAAGTACGACACCGCCTGGCTCTGGTTCTGCGCGACCTCCGTCGGCGACGGGACGTCGACCAGGAAGTACGTGATGACGAACGCGATCGCGGGGAGCACGAGGAACACCCCGACGAAGCCGTAGCCGACGCGCCGGATGATCTTCCAGCGCCGCTTCTTGCGCTGTTCCGGCGTGAGGACCGGTTTGCCGTCGCCGTCGGGCTCCGGGTCGTCGTAGGCGTCCGGCTCTTCGTACGCGTGGTGCGTCATCAGCTCCGGACCCCCGCTCAGCGGCGGCGGTTCGGGCCGGTGGCCGCGTGGCTGCTGCCACGGCTGCTGTGGCTGCGCCGGGGGTTGCTGCTGCGGCCGGCCCCCGGGCGGCGTCGGCGGGCGGCGCGGACCCTGGCCGCGGGGTCCCTGTGGTCCGGACGGCCCCTGACGGCGCGGATCAGGACCCTGGCCGGGCCAGGAGCGGGATCGATCGTCGGGCACGGGGCAGTCCTCCAGTCGATGACATCCGGGACTTCGCCCCGGCCGGGGGCTCCGCCACCCGGAACCCCCGCAAAACAGCCAGTGGGCGGCAATGGTCGCCACCCCTGTTGGAAGGGACGCGCGTGAAGCGCCCGGGTTGCCGATGATCACTCCGGAAACGGTTCAGGGCCCTCCGCGCGATCGCGGAGGGCCCTGAACGGAGTGGTTAACCCGGGCCTGCGCCCGGTGGGGCAGCGATCCCGCCACCACCTCCGTTGCCGAACGTGTTACCGATCCCGGGATCGGGGGTTCCCGGCGGGCCGGGTCGCGTCCGGCTCGTCTTCGTGGTCGACGTGTTCGTCTCGGTGCCCGTCGGCTCGGTGCTGGTGGTCGTCTCCGGGGTGCTCGGCGGCGGCGTCGTGGTGGTCGGCGTGTCCGGCGGCTTCGTCGGCGTGGTCGTCACGGCGTTGACGTCCTTGCCGATCGCCTGCACCTTGTCGAACTTCTCCGCCGGTTTGCCCTTGAGGTAGAGGTTCATGAAGTTCTGCCACGTCGGACCGGCGACGGTGGCACCGAAGATCGGCTTGTTCTTCGGGTCGTGCAGCGGCTTGTTGCCGTCACCGCCGACCCAGACCGCGGCCGACACCGACGGCGTGTAGCCCACCATCCACGTCTGCGCGTTGCGGTCTTTGTACGCGGCCGGGTCGCTGTCCTTCGCCGTGTACTGCTGCGTACCGGTCTTGCCGGCGCACTCGTGGCCGGTCGGGCACTTCAGGTTCGAGTGCGCGATGACCGGCTGCAGCGCCTCGGTGACGTTGCCCGCGATCTGCTGGCTCTTCGACGCGTCGTCGGCGAACGCCGGGTTGGTCTTGATGTTGTTCTCGTCGAACTCCACCTCGTCCTGCCCGTTCGTCAGCTTCCCGACGAAGTGCTGCTCGTGGTAGACACCGCCGCTGGCGAACGACGCGTACGCCGCCGCCATGTCCTCCGGTGTCACGGCCGTGCCACCACCACCGAGCGAGATGTTGTTGTCGTCGGTGTAGAGGACGCTCTTGCCGTCCGGCGCGACCTTGACCCCGGCTTCCTTCGCCGCTTCCGCGACCCGCGACGGCTTCGTCACGTTCAGGACCATGTCGTAGAACACGGTGTTCGCCGAGATCTCCATCGCCTTCGCGACGGTGCAGTCCTTGCCGCAGCTGGCGCTGTCACCCGCGTTCCGGACGACACGGCCGCCCAGCGACCGGTTGTTGGAGCCGTCGAACGTCTCGCCGAGGCCCTTGCCCATCTTCAGGAATGCCGTGAGGTCGAACGCCTTCACCGACGAACCCGGGTTTCGCGCCTGGTTGGCGTGGTCCTGGTTGATCTGGTCCTTGCCGTTCGGGTCCTTCACCAGCTCCGGGCCGCCGTAGTAGGCGATCACCCCGCCCGTTTTCGGGTTGACCGCGACCAGCGCGTTCAGCAGGTTCTCGTCCGTCTGGCCCTTCATACCCTCCTGGGCGGCCTGCTCCGCCGCAGCTTGGGCTGCCGGGTCGATCGTGGTGTAGATCTTCGCGCCGGTCGAGAACAGCTTGTTCTCGTCGTACCCCTTGGCGAACAGCTCGTCCTTGATCCGCTGCTGGAGCTGGTAGGTCATCTTCCCCGAATCCTGCTCCTTGTTGGAGTTCTTCGGGATGGGCGTCGGGTACTGGGCGGCGGACCGGTCGGCCTGGGGCAGCCACTTGTTGGCCACCATCTGGTCCATCACGTACGTCCAGCGCTTCTGGGCGTACGCCTCGTTCTCCGAGCGGCCGGGGCCCTGGATCAGGCCGGCCAGCAGGGAGGCTTCGGAGGCGTTGAGGTCCTTGGCGTCCTTGTTGAAGTAGGCCTTGGCGGCCGCCTGGATGCCGTTCGCCCCGCGTCCGAAGTAGACGATGTTCAGGTAGGAAGTGATGATCTCTTCCTTGGACTGCTGGTTGTTCATCTTGAACGACTTCGCCAGCTCGGTCCACTTGCGGGTCAGGGTCTGCTGGTCGTTCTGCGTCGCCTGCTTGATGTACTGCTGGGAGATCGTCGAACCACCACCCTGGCCGCCGGTCACCTGGTTGAAGACCGCGCGCAGGATGCCGGTGACGTCGAAGCCCGAGTTGGTCTCGAACGTCGCGTCCTCCGCCGAGTAGACGGCGTGCTTGACGACCTCGGGCACCTCGCCCGGCTTCAGCAGCTGGCGGTCGCCGCCCGGGGGCAGCTCGCGGCCCAGCTGCTGGCCGTTGGCGTCGAAGTAGGTGATCGGCTGGCTCTGCAGTGCCTTGATGCTCTCCGGCGTCGGCACGTCCACCAGGAAGTAGGTGATGACGAACGCGATCGCGGGAACGACGAAGAACAGGCCGACGAAGACGTAGGCGCACCGGCGGATGATCTTCCAGCGGCGCTTCTTCTTCTGCGCCGGCGTCAGGACCCTCTTGCCCTTTTCGTCGAGCTCGGCCTGGGGCTCGACGTCGTCGGCGTACTCGTTGAACGCGACGTCGTCGTCGTAACCGTCGTCGTACGGGTCGCGGCCGAGGTCGTCGGTGCCGTTGTGCGCGTGGTGGGTGATCAGGTCCGGCTCGCGCCCGGGCGGCGGCACCGGACGACGGCCGCCCGGTGGCTGGCGGAAGCCCTGCGGCGGCGAGCCGGGCGGACCCTGCTGCGGCCGCTGACCGGGCGGCGGCGGGACCGGCCGCCGCGGCGGCATGCCCTGCTGACGGGGTCGCTGCGGACGGCGCGGGGGTTCGTCGGCGGGCCACTGGGGACCGCCTTCGTCGCCGGCCGGCCACTCGGGCGCGGCGCCGCGGCCGTTGGGGACACCGCGCGGCGGCGTGCCGCGCTGGGGTCGCCGGGGGGCTTCTTCGCCGGGCCAGGCCGGTCCGGGGTCCTCCCCGGGCCACGGGCCCGACTGGGCACGGCGAGGTGCATCTGGCTCCTGGCCGGGCCAGGAGCGGTTGCGATCGTCGGTCACGAATGGGCCTCCCAGACCGGCACCCGGTAGCGCGCCGTTCTGCGCTCTTCAGCGGTAGTGATACAGCTCACCGGCCCGCGGTCCTTCGCGGACCGTCGGCCGGCTCCCCCGTGCCCAGGACGTACGACCGGACCAGGTGGTTCCAGTGGCACGCTTGGCACACCTCGACGTCATACACGGTGAACTCGGCGAACAGGCCGGCCATCCTGGCCAGCTCTTCGGGGGTCCTCGCCGAGCCCGCGACGTGCTTGAGTTCGTCACCGTAGACCCAGGACACCAGGGTCAACGGTTCCTGGCGGCAGATCGGGCAGGGCTGGTCACCGGCCCGGCCGTGGAACTTCGCCGCCCGCAGCAGGTACGGGCTCGCGTCGCAGGCTTCATAGCCGCCGACGCGCCCGGAGCGGACTTCGGCCAGCAGCGCACGGCGCTGCAAGGCGAAGTCCACGACCTGCCGCTGGTTAATCACCAGGACAGAGTACGGGCTCTTCCTGTGTGGTCCACGCCCCCTAGCGTGACCTCTCTCGCGGTTGCCGGGGACACGCCGGACGTTCGATAACTCTCCGGTGAATTTCGCCCACGATCTGCTGATCCCGCCTGTTGGCTTCGCCACTTCGATGTATCGGAGCGATATAGTGGCTGAGTAGGTTGAACCGAAGCGATCATTCGGAGCAACGTCGATCGCCGAGGTTTGTTCCCGGAAGGGGGTGCGCTGTGCTGGAGTTCGCGATCCTGGGTCTTCTGCACGAAGCGCCCATGCACGGGTATGTGCTGCGCAAGCGGCTGCACGAGACGCTCGGCACGCTCCGGACGTTCTCGTACGGCTCGCTGTACCCGACCCTGCGGCGGCTGCTGCGGGCCGGGTACCTGGTCGAAGAGCTCGACGAAGCCGACGATCGCGCGTGGTCCCGGCGGGGCAAGCGGGTCTACAAGCTCACCGCGGAGGGCAAGGAGCGCTTCGGTGAGCTGCTCGGCGACGCCGGGCCGCAGACCTGGGACGACGAGGGGTTCGGCGTGCACCTGGCCTTCTTCTCGCGGACCCCGGCCGACGTGCGGCTGCGGATCCTCGAAGGCCGGCGCCGGCGCGTCGAAGAGCGCCGCGAGGGTTTGCGCGCCGCGCTGGCCAGGACCGAGGAGAGGATCGATCGCTACACCCGCGAGCTGCACCGGCTGGGCCTGGAGACCAGCGAGCGGGAGGTGCGCTGGCTCAACGAGCTCATCGCGCACGAACAACACGAACAAGCCGAGCGGCAGGGTCCCGAGACCTGAGCCGGGCGGCCGCGCCGCAGCGTAGCGGCAGACCTACTGAACAGACACGGATTGAAGGAGAAACCCCCATGGGCGAGAACCGCCGCGTACGGGTGGCCATCGTGGGCGTCGGCAACTGCGCGGCGTCGCTGGTCCAGGGTGTCCAGTACTACCGCGACGCGGACCCGGCCACCCGCGTCCCCGGTCTGATGCACGTCGACTTCGGCGGCTACCACGTCCGCGACATCGAGTTCGTCGCCGCGTTCGACGTGGACGCCAAGAAGGTCAGCCGCGACCTGTCGGAGGCGATCTTCGCGTCCGAGAACAACACCATCAAGATCGCCGACGTGCCGCCGCTCGGCGTCACCGTCCAGCGCGGTCACACCCACGACGGCCTCGGCCGCTTCTACCGCGAGACGATCGAGGAGTCCGACGAGACCCCGGTCGACATCGTCGCGGCGCTCCGCGAAGCGCAGGTCGACGTGCTGGTGTCCTACCTGCCGGTGGGTTCCGAGGTGGCCGACAAGTTCTACGCGCAGGCCTGCATCGACGCGGGCGTCGCGTTCGTCAACGCCCTGCCGGTGTTCATCGCGTCCGACCCGGAGTGGGCGAAGAAGTTCACCGACGCCGGCGTCCCGATCGTCGGTGACGACATCAAGTCCCAGGTCGGCGCCACCATCACGCACCGCGTGCTGGCGAAGCTGTTCGAGGACCGCGGCGTCCAGCTCGACCGGACGATGCAGCTCAACGTGGGCGGGAACATGGACTTCCTGAACATGAAGGAGCTGGAGCGCCTCGAGTCGAAGAAGATCTCGAAGACCCAGTCCGTCACCTCGCAGATCGACCGCGACCTCGGCAAGGCCAACATCCACATCGGCCCGTCCGACTACGTGCAGTGGCTCGACGACCGCAAGTGGGCCTACGTCCGGCTCGAGGGCCGCGCCTTCGGCGACGTGCCGCTGAACCTGGAGTACAAGCTCGAGGTGTGGGACTCGCCGAACTCGGCGGGCATCATCATCGACGCCGTCCGCGCCGCGAAGATCGCGCTCGACCGCGGCATCGGCGGCCCGATCCTGTCGGCCTCCTCCTACTTCATGAAGTCGCCGCCGGAGCAGTACGACGACTCGACCGCGCGCGACGCCGTCGAGAAGTTCATCCGCGGCGAGCTCGAGCGGTAGCTCTCGCGTTCGGTCGGAGGCCACCACCGGGGGAAACCCTGGTGGTGGCCTTCTTCGCGTGCTGCACTAAACCGGTGGGGTGGGGCGCGCGTGAGCGTGGTGTGAGTGCGAGCGTCGGGGAAAGCGTGCCGGGGGACCTGGGCGCGCCGACCTTCCACGCCCTGTTCCAGGAGTACTTCGCCCAGATGACCCGGCTCGCTCACCTGCTCGGCGCGGACGACGCGGAAAACGTCGTCCAGGAGGCCTTCGTCAAGCTCCACCAGCGCTGGGACACCCTGACGGACCACACCCGCGTAGCGGGTTACCTGCGCGCGACCGTGGTGAACATGTCCCGGTCGCGGACCCGGCACCTGCGCGTCGTCCGGCGGACGCCGCAGGAGGTGGCCCCGGACGAGCTGTCGGCCGAGGTCCGGGCGGTGGCCAACTGGGAACACCAGCGGATCCGCGCGGTTCTGGGCAAACTGTCCAGGAGGCAGCGCGAGGTGCTGGTGCTGCGCTACTGGCTGGACCTGAGCACGGCGGGCATCGCGGAGACATTGGGGATCTCTCCGGGCACGGTCAAGGCGACCACGCACCACGCGATGGAGAATCTGCGCAAGCACCTGGGGGACGACCTGGGAGGTGAGCGATGACCGACCTCGAACGCAAACTGGCCGAGACACTGCGGGAGCAGGGCGGGGAGGTCACGCCCGACCTCGCCGGCGCGTGGGCGGAACAGCTGCGTCGCCAGCGAAGGCCGCGAGCGGCCCGCCGCCGGTTGACCCTGGTGGTCGCCCCGCTGGCGGCGGCGCTGGTGGTGCTGACCAGCGTGCTGCTGGCGACCCAGCTGCAGACGGCGCCTGCTCCGGTGCCGCCCGCGAGCCGGGGTCAGGAGCTGACGCTGCCCAAGCCCGAGTACTCGCCCGCGGGCTTCATCGAGAAGGGTGAGCCGATCGCCCTCACCGACTTCGTGGGGCAGACCGACAACTGGACTTCCTACGCGGTCTTCGCCTCCGCCCTGAACACGACCTTGTTCTGTGTCGAGGCGTTTCCCAAGGACCTCAAGGGCGCACCCAGTCCCGGCGTGGTGCAGGCGCAGTTCGGGATCAAGTCGCCGTCGTGCGTTCCTCTTTCGACCGGCAGCGTGTGTGCCGGCTACGTGGGCGAGGCCGGCGGTCCGCTGCCGGCGGGCAAGGCGATCTACCTCGTCGACCCGGCCGTGCGGGAGCTGAACCTCTTCGACGCCAAGGGCGACCTGAGCCAGGCCAAGCTGGTCGGCCGGCTGGGACAGCAGCAGCTCTTCCTCGCCGACGTGAACCCGGATTCGTCGCCGGTGCGCTTCGAGGTCAGCTCGGACGAAGCGCGGCCGGCAAGCCGGTGATCGTCTCCACCACCGCCGTCGCCTGCTTCAGCACCTCGGGATCCGGCGGGAAGTGCGGGTTCGGCACGGCGTACACCGCCATCCCCGCCGCCAGCGCCGACCGCAGCCCGTTCGTCGTGTCCTCCACCGCCGCGCACTCCGACGGCGCCACCCCCAGCAGCTCCGCCGCCCGCAGGTACACATCCGGCGCCGGCTTCCCCGCGCCGACCTGCTCGGACGACACCGCCGCGCCCACCGGCAGGCCCGTGACGTCCAGGAAGCCCTTGATCAGGATCACCGGCGACGAGCTGGCGATCGCGACCGGCCACTTCTTCGCCACCGCCCGGACGACGTCGACCGCGCCGTCGATCAGCGGCGGCTGCTCGGCGTACCGGGCCGCCATGCGCTTGACGACGATCGTCGCGATCTCGGGTGGCGTGAGCCGCGCGCCCAGCTCTTCGACCAGGTAGCGGGCCCATTCCGGGGTGCTCATCCCCTGCTGCGCCCGCGTCGCCTCCTCGCGCCAGGTGCCGCCGTGTTCGGCGACGACCGCGCGGCGGACCTCGTCCCAGATCCGCTCGGAGTCCACGAGTACGCCGTCGAGGTCGAAGATCACCGCGTCCATGCTCCCGAGCGTAGCCTGTGAGACGAGTTACTTAGCTACCCTTACTAATATTTGTTAGCCTGGCTAAGTGACTTCCCCGATCGCCGATCTCGCCCACCGGCTCCGGCCGCTGGTCTTCCGGCTGTACCACCAGGTGCGCCGCACGACCCCGCAGCTGACGCTGACCCTCACCCAGGGGTCGGTGCTGAGCGAGCTGGTCAACGGCGGGCCCCGGCGGATGAGCGCGCTGGCGGAGTTCGAGCAGGTGAAGCTGCCGTCGATGACCGACGTGGTCGGCCGCCTCGAACGCCTCGGCCTGGCCACCCGCACGCCGGACCCCGCCGACCGGCGGGCGGTGCTCGTGGACGTCACCGACGAGGGTCGTCGCTTCTACGCCGAGATGGTCACCGCCCGCGAAGAGTTCCTTCGCGATCGCCTGATCGCGATGGACGACGCCGACCGCGCTGCGATCGAAGCCGCCCTGCCGGCTCTCGCCAAGCTACTCATCGACACGAAGAAAGAAGCACTGATCAGTGATGAGCGCTGAACACCACTCGAGCCTGCTGGACGCGGTCAAGGGCCAGCCCAAGCAGGTGTGGATCACCGCGTTCGCCGCGGTCATCGCCTTCATGGGGATCGGTCTCGTCGACCCGATCCTGCTGTCCATCGCCAAGGGCCTCGACGCGACGCCGTCGCAGGTCACCCTGCTCTTCTCGTCCTACCTCGGCGTCCAGGTCATCGCGATGCTGGTCACCGGCGCGGCGAGCGCCAAGTTCGGGCCGAAGCGCACCGTGCTGGTCGGGCTGACGCTGATCGTCGCGGCCACCGCGCTGTGCGCGGCCGCCGGGTCGATCGAGCAGCTCGTCGGGCTGCGCGCGGTCTGGGGTCTCGGCAACGCGTTCTTCATCGCGACGGCGCTCTCGGTGATCGTCGGCGCCGCGACCGGCGGCCAGTCCGGCGCGATCCTGCTCTACGAAGCCGCCCTCGGTGTCGGCCTGTCGGTCGGCCCGCTGCTGGGTGCCCTGCTCGGCAGCATCTCGTGGCGCGGCCCGTTCGTCGGCACGTCGATCCTGATGGCCGGCGCGCTCGTGCTGTGCGCGATGTTCCTGAAGAGCGACAAGCACGAGAAGCGTGATCCGATCAAGCTGCTCGACCCGCTTCGCGCGTTGAAGCACGCCGGCCTGCTGCGCACTTCGGTCGCGTCGGCGCTGTACACCGCCGCGTTCTTCACGGTGCTGGCCTGGTCGCCGTTCGTCCTCGGCTGGAGCGCCATCGCCGTCGGCCTGATCTTCTGCGGCTGGGGCCTGGGTGTCGCCGTCGCGGGCGTTGCGCTCGCGCCGCGGCTGGCCGCCAAGCTCGGTGAGCGCCACGCCGCCGCGGCCGCCGTCTTCGGGTACGCCGTCCTGATGCTGGTGCTGGCCGTGCCGAGCAAGCCGGTGCTGGTCGCCGGGATCATCGTCTCGGGGCTGGTGTCCGGGCTGCTGAACACGCTGTTCACCGGCACCGCGATGTCCATCAGCGACGCGCCGCGCCCGGTCGCCAGCGCGGGGTACAACTTCTGCCGCTGGCTCGGCGGCGCCGTCGCGGCGACGCTGGTCGGGCACGTGGCCGAGTGGTTCGGTTCGCCGCAGTCGCCGTTCATCGCCGCCGCCGTCCTGTGCGTCGTCGCCGGTGGCCTGCTCTCGCTGCGGGAGAAGAAGACCGACTCGCACGCCGTCCCGCAGGAAGCCGCGCTCGTCGGCGAAGAGTTCTGACGAAGGCCAGTACATCCGGCGTTCACTCGAATGTCTGTATTGACTGGTTTGGGAGACTTACGGTCGGTTCGTTCCCGAACTCCCACCATGGAGGCCTCGTGCCCGACCGTCTGCTCCCGCTCTTCCCCGCCCACCCCGGCGGCCGCTCCCCGGTCACCTGCGAATACCGCTGCGGCAACGCCTGCGCGCACCCCGAGCCGAACGAGTCCGGGAACGCGTACTTCGGCGACGTCGTCAAGGACATCTCCCGCCGCCGGGCCTTCCAAGCGGGAGCCGTGATGGCCGCCGCCGCGGGCGGGTTCGCCGCACTGTCCGGGACGGCGGCCGCGGCGCCCGCGCCGAAACCGCGTCCGGCGCCCGGCACCGACTTCGACCCCGTCCCGCCGAACAAGCTGGACGCGGTCGTCGTCCCGGACGGTTACGCGCAGCGCATCGTCATCCGCTGGGGCGACCCCGTGGTGCCGGGCGCGCCGAAGTTCGACTTCACGAAGCAGACGGCGGCCACGCAGGCGAAGCAGTTCGGCTACAACAACGACTTCGTCGGCCTCATCCCGCAGGACGCGCTGGGCCTGGACAACTTGCTCGTGGTGAACCACGAGTACACCGCCGAGGTGCACCTGTTCCCGGCCGACCAGTACGACCCGGCGAACCCGACCGAGGAGCAGGTGAGGATCGCCTGGGCGGCGCACGGTCTTTCGGTGCTGCAGGCGCGTCGCGACCCGATCCGCGGCGGCCTCGAGGTCGTGCCGAGCCGGTTCGCCCGCCGGATCACGCTCGACACCGTCTTCGAAGTCCGCGGCCCGGCCGCCGGCTCGAAGTACCTGAAGACGTCGGCCGATCCGAGCGGGCGCAGGGTCCGCGGCACGCAGAACAACTGCTCCGGCGGCGTGACGCCGTGGGGCACCGTGCTTTCCGGCGAGGAGAACTTCCACCAGTACTTCGCGAACTCCGAGACGGTGACCGACCCGGTCGCCGCCGCGCGGCTCAAGCGGTACGCCATCGGCACCGGCGCCAGCACCCGCAAGTGGGAGCGGTTCGACAAGCGCTGGGACGTCGCGCAGGAGCCGAACGAGCCGAACCGGTTCGGCTGGGTCGTCGAAATCGACCCCAACGACCCGCACTCGACGCCGGTCAAGCACACCGCGCTGGGCCGCTTCAAGCACGAGGGCTCGAACATCAAGATCACCGCGGACGGCCGGGTCGCCGCCTACTCCGGGGACGACGAACGCTTCGAGTACATCTACAAGTTCGTCTCCAAGGGCAAGTACAAGCCGGGCAAGAGCGCGCACGCGCGGCGCCACAACTCGGCGCTGCTCGACGACGGCACGCTGTACGTCGCGCGCTTCACCGGTGACAGCCCGGTATCCGAGATCGACGGCACCGGAAAGCTCCCGTCGGACCACGAGTTCGACGGCACCGGCGAGTGGCTCCCGCTGGCGAGCGGCAATAAGTCCTTTGTGGACGGATTCACCGCCGAGGAGGTCTACGTCTTCACCCGGCAGGCGGCCGACAAGGTGGCCGCCACGAAGATGGACCGGCCCGAGGACATCGAGCCGAACCCGGTCACCGGCCGGGTCTACGCGGCGCTGACCAACAACAGCGACCGCGGCGCGGCGGGCAAGGCCGGCGTCGACGAGGTGAACCCGCGCGTGGCCAACAGGAACGGGCAGGTGCTGGAGTGGGAGGAGGCCCGCGGCGACGCGGCGTCGACGACGTTCTCGTGGCGGCTGCTGCTCGTCTGCGGTGACCCGGCCGCGGCGGACACCTACTACGGCGGTTTCGACAAGAGCCAGGTCAGCCCGATCTCCTGCCCGGACAACGTCGCCTTCGACCGCCACGGCAACCTCTGGGTCTCGACCGACGGCAACGCGCTCGGCGTGAACGACGGCCTGTTCTCGGTCCCGGTCACCGGTCCGGAACGCGGGCACGTCAAGCAGTTCCTGTCGGTGCCGGTCGGCGCCGAGACGTGCGGCCCGAACGTCACCGACCACGTCGTGCTCGTCGCGGTGCAGCACCCGGGTGAGAACGCGGCGAGCTCGGCGGCGCCGACGTCGCACTGGCCCGACGGCGGCACCGCGCAGCCCAGGCCGTCGCTCGTCTCCGTGTGGAAGAAGGGCCGCTTCGGCCGGCCCGGCCGGATCGGCGAGCGCTGACGCGCCGGGTCCGCACCGGCCGAGGTTCACTCTGAAGTGGACCGCTCTCGGCCGGTGCGGGCCCGGGCCCCGCGCCATAGTCGGGGGGTGATCTTCTCGGCGCGCGCGATGGCAGTGGCGATGGCGGTCTCGGGCGCGGCGGTGCCCGTGGCCGCGGCTTCCCCCGCGGACCCGCCCCCGGCCTGTGGCGGCGTCGCGGCGAACCCGAGCGTCGAAACGACGGCGGCGAACGGCGCGCCGGACGGCTACGTCTTCACCCCGGCCGCGCCGGTGCCGCCCGGAACGCCGTCCGCGAAGCAGCCGAAGCTGCTGACCGAGCAGGCGTACGCCGTCGACGGCCGGCGGTCGGCGGTGATCCAGACCCCGGACGGCAAGGCGAGCACGGCCTCCCAGACCGAGAAGTTCGTGCCGGGCGGCGTTTACACACTCAGCGTGTCGACCGGCGCCGCGCTGCCGAGCGGGAATCCGGCCACCGGCCTGCGGTTCTACGACGCGACCGGCGCCCAGGTGCTGGAGAACAAGCTCGTCGCCGACCACAACGCGAGCGACGGGCACCTCGCCAAGCAGGACTTCCCGGCGTCGACCGCGCCGGCGAAGGCGTCGGCGGTGAAGTTCTTCGCGACGACCAGCGCGGAACGGCTCCGCTGGGACTGCGTCGTCGTGCAGCTCGCGGCGTACTCGGTGAAGAAGGAAGTGCAGAACCCGGCGACCGGCGCGTGGGGCCCGTTCGCGACGGTCACGGCGGGCGAGACCGCGCACTACCGCGTCACGGTGACGAACGAGGGCACGCAGGACCTGAGCGGGATCACCGTCCAGGACCCGTGGTGCGCCACGCCGTTCGAGCCGTTCACGCTGGCCGCGGCTGCGAACCAGCAGCTGACCTGCGATCACCCGAACCTGACGGTGGCCGACACCGGGCACGTCAACACGGCGAAGGTGACCGGCGTCCACTACCCGGGCGGCACGCTGGGCGACAAGACGTCGTCCGCGACGATCACCGTGGTCCCGCCGCCGGCGATCGCCAAGATCGGCGACTTCGCCTGGAACGACCGCAACCGCGACGGGCTCCAGGACCCGGGCGAACCCGGCGTCGCGGGCGTGCGGGTGACGCTGAAGGACGGCGCCGGCGGCACGGTCGGCACCGCGACGACCGACGGCGGCGGCAAGTACGGCTTCGAAAAGCTGAAGGACGGCACCTACCAGGTGTGCTTCGCCGTCCCGGCGGACTTCACCGTGACGCGCAAGGACGCCGGCAACGACGACCAGGACTCCGACGCGGACCCGGACGGCTGCACCGCGCCGCGCACGCTGGGCGGGCCGAAGCGCGAGGACTTCGGCGTGGACCTCGGCCTGGCCCCGCCGACCAACCGGATCGGCGACTTCGCCTGGACCGACACGGACGGCAACGGCCTGCAGGACGCGGGCGAGCCGGGACTGGCCGGGGTGAAGGCGACCCTGAACACCGGCACGAGCGTCGTCACCGGCCCGGACGGCGCCTACGCGTTCACCGGCCTCGAAGACGGCACCTACCAGGTCTGCTTCACCGCGGAGGGGCACACGCCCACGAAGAAGGACGCCGGTGACGACGCGCGCGACTCGGACATCGACCCCTCGGGCTGCGCCTCGCGGACGCTCGGCCCGGGCAACCGCGAAGACCGCACGGTGGACGCCGGATTCGCCGTTACGGTGGGGGCATGACGGATCTTCCCCTCGCCCTCGTCACCGGAGCCTCGCGCGGCATCGGCGCGGCGGTCGCCCACCAGCTCGCCCCGACTCACCGCCTCCTCCTCGGCGGCCGGGACGCGGATGCACTGGCCGCACTGGCGAAGGACCTGCCGGGCGCGACGCCGTGGCCGGTCGACCTGGCCGACCCGGCCTCCCTCGAGCGGGCGGCCGCGGACATCGCGTCCCTGGACGTCCTGGTCCATTCGGCCGGCGTCGCCCGCCTGGGCCGGATCGAAGAGGCTTCCGCCGAAGCGTGGCGAGAGAACTTCGAGGTCAACACCCTCGCGGTGGTCGAGCTGACCCGGCTCCTGCTCCCGGCCCTGCGCGCGGCCCACGGCCACGTCGTGGTGATCAACTCGGGAGCGGGCCTGAACGCCCGCCCCGGCTGGTCCCCGTACGCGGCGAGCAAGTTCGCCGTCCGCGCCTTCGCCGACGCCCTCCGCGAGGAGGAACCGGACATCCGCGTGACGTCGGTCTACCCGGGCCGCACGGACACGGAGATGCAGCAGACGATCTTCAAGGGCGAAGGCCGCGAGTACGACACGTCGCACCTGCTGAAGGCGGACTCGGTCGCGACCGCGGTGGTGACGGCGATATCGGCCACCCCGGACGCCCACCTGACCGAGCTCATCCTGCGCCCCCGCTGACCAGAGCGGCACTTTCACGTGAAAGTGCCGCTCGCTTTCCTCTGCGGATTCGACTGGGCAAGAGCGTATTGCCCGGGTCATGTCAAAGGGTGGCGAGGGCGAGGACGCGGCCATGAAGCTGTGAAGGCCGGCGGGGAGATTTTCGGTGCGGCAAGTGGTGGAGCCGTGGGCCTCGTTCTGGCTGGACCTGACGGTGCCATTGTTGGTGGGCGGCAGGAACTGCGATTGGTCTTACGCTGAAGGAGGTCGCCGGACGGATTCTGAGCAAGCGTGAAAAAGTTCGAGTCGGTGCTGCTCTTCTATTTGTGGTCGTGGCAGTGAACGAGAGACTGTCTGCCGGGGATGAAATTCGTCAAGATGACTTCTTCAACTCTCATCTCGGCGGGCAGAGCAAGGCGGCTGAGTTCGTTGAAGGCGTCGTGATCTCAGCGCAGCGCAGCACGAAGAGCGTAAGGTGGAGTACCTGGGCTACCTGCTGGGAAACGTGACTTTCGAGGAAGGTGTCGACCCTAGTCTGGCCAACCTGCGGCCACATGGAGTTCAGTGGGAATTCACGAGCAACTGCTGGATCTCGGCCTCGGTAGGCGTGACCCTATCGGCGCTCAGTCGCACAAGACTCCGAGACTTGGTCTCAATGTTCCAAATCTTGTGCTCCGTGAGCAAGTGTCAAGGAATATGGGTTGCGCTGGCGATCGAGAATTCGCAGGCGTCGGCCGATGGATCAGCGGGGGCCTGACAGGACAGCAACTCGACCTTGTCAAGCCCCCGCTAAGACCTCAAGCCCGCAGCCGGGCCGCCGTATCCGCCACCCCGGCCTGGACCTTCGCCCGGTCCACCTTCGTCGACTCGCCGTCCGTGACCACCTGCTCGCCCGCGACCCACACGTCGCGGACCCGCCGCGATCCCGCCGCCCAGACCAGGTTCGACAGCAGCTGGACGTCCGGGACATCGAGGCCGCACGCGAACGCCGGGTCGTCCAGGTCGACGTGCACCAGGTCGGCCCAGCGGCCCGGCTCCAGCGCGCCGATGTCGTCACGGCCCAGCGCCGCTGCTCCACCGCGGGTGGCCAGCAGGAACGCGTCCGCCGCCGTCAGCACCGTCGAATCGCCCGTCGCGAGGCGGGCGAACATCGCCGAGAGCTGCAGCTCTTCCCACAGGTCGATGTCGTCGTTGGACGCCGGGCCGTCGGTGCCGAGGCCGACCGCCACGCCGGCCGCGCGCAGGTCCGCGATGCGCGCGATGCCCGAAGCGAGCTTCGCGTTCGAACCCGGGCAGTGCCCCACGCCCACGCCGTGGGCGGCGAACAGCGCGATGTCGGCGTCCGACAGGTGGATCGCGTGCGCCGCCAGCACCCGGCCGTCCAGCATGCCGAGCTCGGCCAGCAGCGCGGGTACCGAGCCGTGCGAAGAACGCACGTCCGTGTCTTCCGCTGCCGCCTCGGCGATGTGGATCTGGATCAGCGCGCCACGGGAAGCAGCCGACTCCGCCGTCGCGCGCAGGCCCTCTTCCGACAGCATGTACGCCGAGTGCGGGCCGTAGCCGAGTTCGATGCGGTCGCCGTGGCCGAAGCGCAGGCCGTCCGTGTCGATCCAGCGCTCGATCGCGGCCAGCTGGGCGCGCCAGTCGAGGCCCGGCAGCTCCATCACCGGCGGTGCGACCAGCACGCGGCCGCCCGTCGTGAGGACCGCGTCGACCAGCTGCTCGCCTTCGAAGTACATCTCGGCGCTGGTCGTGACGCCGTGGCGCAGCATCTCGACCGAGCCCAGCAGCATGCCGGTGCGGACGTCCTCGGGCCGCAGCTTCGCCTCGGCGGGCCAGATGATCTCGTTGAGCCACGGCAGCAGCGGCAGGTCGCCGCCCATGCCGCGCAGCAGCGTCATCGGGCTGTGCGCGTGCGTGTTGATCAAGCCGGGCAGCAGGATGCCGGTCAGGGTGGTGACCGGTGCGGCGGACTCGGGGGCGGTGGCCGCCGGTCCGCAGTACGAAATTCGCCCATCGGTGTCGACATCGACGACCGCGTCGCGCAGGAGTGAACAGGACGGGTCGGCGGGGAGAACGACAGGAGCGTGGAAACGGCGTTGCATGTCGGGATACTACGCACCCGCAATTACGAGACGACTCCGCTCCGCCACGCCCAGGCCGCGATTTCCACCCGGTTCCGCGCGCCGATCTTGCCCTGCACCGACGCGAGGTGCGTCTTCACCGTCGAGAGCGACAGGTAGAGCTCCGACCCGATCTCGGTGTTCGTCAGCCCACGCGCGGCCGCCTTCACGACGTCCATCTCACGCGCGGTCAGCGGCTCGGAAGGCGGCTTGACCTGCGGTTTCGCTGGGCCACTCCCGTCGAAGTGCTTGAGCAGCCGGACGGTGATCTGCGGCGACACCAGCGCGTCGCCGCGGTCGGCCGCGCGGACCGCTTCGATCAGCAGCGCCGGGCCGGCGTCCTTCAGCAGAAATCCGGACGCGCCGTTGCGCAACGCCGTGTGCACGTACTCGTCGAGGTCGAAGGTGGTGACCACCACTACCTTCAGCGGGTCGGTGACGTCCGGGCCGGCCAGCTGCCGGGTGACCTCGAGACCGTCGAGGCCGGGCATGCGGATGTCGAGCAGGCAGACGTCCGGGCGCAGCTCGCGGGCTTTCGAGACCGCCGAGACGCCGTCCGCGACGTCGGCGACGACCTCGATGTCGTCCTGCGCGTCCAGGATCATGCGGAACCCCATCCGCACCATCTCCTGGTCGTCGGCGATCAGTACCCGGATCACTCGTCCCCTTCCGCTTCTTCGGTGGCCGCCAGCGGCAGCCAAGCTTCGACGCGCCAGCCGCCGTCCGGGCCGCGCCCGGCCGAGAGCCGGCCCTTCAGCAGCGCGACGCGTTCGCGCATGCCGACCAGACCGTAACCGCCCGATCCCCCGGCCGGCCGTTGCGTGCGCTCGCGCCCGTTGTCGGTCACCCGCAGGTGCAGCTCCGGGCCGCTCACCTCGGCGAGCACGAACGCGTCGGTCGCGCCCGAGGCGTGCTTGCCGACGTTCGTCAGCGACTCCTGCACCAGCCGCAGCGCCGAGCGGCCGACCTCGTGCGGCAGGTCCGGCGGCAGGTCGAGGTGCATCGACGTCGGCACGCCGTGGTTGGCGCCCTCGACCAGCTTCCGCAGGTCGGCGCCGAGATCCGTGGTGGCCTGCTCGCTGAACTCGCTCGACCCGGCGGGCGCGTCGCCGCGCATCGAGCGGACCAGCCGCCGCATCGCCGCGAGCGCCTCGACGCCGGCGTTCTCGATCCGGCCCATCGCCTCGACCGCGATCTGCGGATCCCGCTCGGCCATCATCCGCGCGGCCTGCGCCTGCACCACGATCCCGGTGACGTGGTGGGCGACGATGTCGTGCAGCTCGCGGGCCAGCGCCATCCGCTCGGCGGTCTGCGCCTCGGACACCGCCGACTGGACGACCGTCGTGCGCTCGGAGTCCCGGGATCGCAGCATCAGGCCGACGGCGATCGAGATGCCCAGCATCAGCGCCGCGGCGAAGGCCAGGATCGAAAGCGTTTGCGGGTCGGTCTGCAGGTTGCCGGCGGGCTGGTTCGAGTTGAGGATCGCCCCGAGCGCGACGACGGCGGACAGCACGGCCACCCGTGGCCACGAGGCGCTCAGCCCCCGGGCGCGGGTCAGGTTCACGACCACGCCCATCCCGGCGATGACCTGCACGAACGGCACCCCGCCGGGCATCGGGTAGGAGCTTCGCAACTGCAGCAACGGCGTGACGACCGCGGAGAGCAGCAGGACCCCGGCGATGCCGAGGACCGCGTCCGCGGGCCGCCGCGGCGACAGCACCGCGATGACGGCCGCGACGAGCGAGCAGAACAGGATCGGGAAGCCGCGGGCGGTGCTGGAGTACGTGTAGCCGAACTCGAAGAGCAGGGCGAAGGCGAGCAGCCCGATCAGCGGCCACTGCCCCAGCGCCAGCTGGCTGACCCGGTTGAGCTTGCGCGCCCGCGGCTCACCCTTCGGGCTGCGGTCCCGCGCCGCGACGGCGGGCACCACCGCCCCGAGGAGCAGGAGCAGGCCGAACAGCATGGCCTGGTAGGCCGCACCGCTGTCGATCCCGCCGACACTCTCGTAGCGGCCGAAGACCGCGACCAGGCACCCGACGGTGAGGGCGCTGACCACGCAGAACGCCACGCCCGCCCGCGCCCGGCGCGTCACGTAGTAGAGCATCAGCTCGCCCGCCACGACCTCGGTGATCGTCACCTTCGGCAGCACGCTCGAGTACGGCGGGATGTGGAACGCGTGGATGAAGAGGGTGGAGAACACCAGCACAGCGGCGCCGGTCGCACCGGCGACGGCGGCCCGCTTCTGGGCCCAGAGCGCGCAGGCCACCATCGCGAAAATGCCGGGCAGCAGCCCGAAGTCGACGAAGCGCGGGCCGTGTTCGTCGAGCGCGGCCTGCGTCGTGAAGACGACGTCGAACAGCAGCGCGGCGAACAGCACGGCCGCGGGCACGCCGATGCGCCGCACCAGGGCGGCGGTGCGGGTGTAGAGCGTGTTCGGAGGAGGCGCGGCGGTCACAACGTGACGTTAGAGGATCCGCGGGCGTCCGCACCTTGGCCGAGTGGCTCGCGCTCCCTCGGCCGATCGGCCGATGCGGGCGGGCCCGTGACTGGCCGTCTGCCCGAAGTGGACACCCCCTGGTCTCGGCGAAGCTCATCGGCATCAAGATCCCGACCGACAGGGGAGAACCTCGTGGACCCGAACACTCCACAGTGGACCGATGGCCCGGTGTTGTCCGGCCGTGGGCTGGTCAAGCGCTACGGCGCCCAGCACGCTCTGGCCGGCATCGACATCGACATCCAGCCGCGCGACGCGGTCGCCATCGTCGGGCCGTCCGGCTCGGGCAAGACGTCGCTGCTGCATGTGCTGGCAGGCATCCTCCGCGCCGACGACGGGCAGATCTTCCTGGCGGGGCAGCGGATCGACCACCTCGGCGAGAAGAAGCGCAGCGAGCTGCGCCGCACCGAGTTCGGTTTCGTCTTCCAGTCCGGGATGCTCGTCGCTGAGCTGTCGGCGGAGGAGAACGTCGCGCTGCCGTCGCTGCTGGCCGGCCTCGGCCGCAAGGAAGCCATCGACGCCGGCCGTCAGTGGCTCGCGCGGCTCGGCCTGGCCGGCAAGGAGGGCCGGCGTCCCGGCGAGCTCTCCGGCGGTGAGGCCCAGCGCGTCGCGATCGCCCGGGCGCTCACCCACCGGCCGAAGGTGATCTTCGCCGACGAGCCGACCGGCGCCCTCGACACGCGCACCGGCCGCGACACGATGGACGCACTGCTCGGCGCCGCGCACGAGACGGGCGCCGCGGTGATCGTCGTGACCCACGACCGCGAGCTGGCCGAGTCGATGCCGAAGACCGTCGCCATCCGGGACGGCCTGATCGCCACGAGGCTCGCGGCATGAACTCGCTGCAGATCGCCCTGCGGGTGCTGAAGGTCGACCGGCGGACCCGGACGTCGGCGATCCTCACCGCGATCGGGGTGGCCGTCGCGACCGGGCTGGTGCTGCTGCTGGCGACGCTGCCGTTCGCCACGGTGCACCGCGAGCAACGCGCCCTCTGGCAGGGCGACCAGTTCTACAGCCGCACCAACGACGGCCCGGCCAAGATGGCCTTCGCGGCGACGAAGGACTACTTCGACGGCAAGCAGATCATCCGCGTCGACGTCGCACTGGCGCCGGGCGCCACCGCGGCCGGCATCCAGCTGCCGGCGGGGGTGCCGCAGCTGCCGGGACCCGGCGAGACCGTCGTGTCGCCCGCGCTCGGCCGGCTGCTGCAGAGCAACTCGGCCGCGCAGCTCGGCGACCGGTTCGGCAAACCCGTCGGCGCGCTGGGCGACGACGCTCTGCGCTTCCCCGAACAGCTCGTCGCGCTGACCGGGCACACGCCGGACGCGATGCCGGAGGCGTCGTCGCAGGTCTCGGGCTTCCCGAGCGGCGAAGCCCGGCCGGACGGCCTGCTGATGCTGCTGTCCTGGGTCGGCATCATCGTGCTGCTGGTGCCGAGCCTGGTGCTGGTCGCGTCCTCGGCGCGGCTGACGGCGGCCCGGCGGGAACGGCGGCTGGCCGCGCTCCGGCTGGCCGGCGCGACGCCGGGGCAGGTCACGAACATGGTGGCCGCCGAGACGACGTTGTCCGCGGGCATCGGCGCGCTGCTCGGCCTGCTGCTCAGCCCGGCGCTGCACGGCCTCGCGTCGTTCGTGCCGTGGGCGGGCGGCACCTGGCAGGCCGCGGACTTCGTGCTGCCGATCGGCTTGACGGTGTTCATCGTCGTGGCGATCCCGGTGCTCGTGGTGCTGGCCGGTGTCCTCGGCCTGCGTCGTGTGCTGAAGAACCCGCTGTTCGCCACCGGCGGCCACACCAAGAAGCCGTTGCGCTGGTGGCGGCTGCTGGCCCTGCCCGCGGCCGGGCTGTTCTTCCTCTACGCGGTGTCGACTTCGGGTGACTCCGGCGGCATCGGCATGGTGATGGTGGGGCTGTTCCTGCTGGTCGGCTCGGCCGCGATCGTCGGGCCGTGGGTGACGTCGGCAGTGGGCGGCACGTTCGTCCGGATCTGGCGGCGGCCGTCGTCGCTGCTCGCCGGACGTCGCCTGCGTGACGACCCGAAGAGCGCCTACCGCGCGTCCGCCGGGATCGTGCTCGCGGTGTTCGCCGGGTCGATGGCCCTGACGCTGCTGCCGACGTTCGAGTCGATGGCGGGCGGCGGCCGGTCCTTCCAGGACTCCGTGCTCTACGTCGACACCGACGGTCAGCACGCGAGCAGGATCGTCGACCAGGCCAACGGTTCGCTGCAGAAGTACGGTCAGTCCGAGAAGGCCGTCGCGGTCGGCCAGGTCTACCTGGTGCAGGGCGAGGGCTCGCACCGCAGCGGCCACCGGGCGCTGGTGATGAGCTGCGCGGACGCGGTCAAGCTGACCCGGTTCGGGCTCACTGCGGAGAACTGCACGGGCGGTCCGGCCGTCTTCGGTGACTCGGCGCTCGACCTGGCGCAGTACAAGATCGCCGACAACTGGGAAGGGCCGGCCGTGGCCGTCCGGTCGGGGACGCGGGCGGAAGCCGTCCACCTGCCGGACTCCGACCTGGCCGGCACGTCGATCATCGACCCGGCCGCACTGCCGGACGGCCTGACGCCGAAGTACGTCACCGTGGTCGCGCCGACCACCGACGCCAACCGCGAGATCATCCGGACGGCGCTGGCCGGGCCGGCCGCCGGCGAGGAGATCGGCAGCCGCGACCAGTACCTGTTCAACCAGCAGACCGAGCTCGGCGACCTGCGCCGGGTGACCGTGATCGGCCTGATCGCGGCCGGAGTCCTGGCCGGCTGCAGCGCCGCGGTCGCGACCGCGGGCTCGGTGATGGACCGCCGCCGCACCTTCGGGGCGCTGATGGCCGCCGGCACGCCGGTTCGGGTGCTCTCGAGGGCGTTGCGGATGGAAGCCGCGCTACCCGCGCTGGTCGCCACCATCGGCGCGGGAATCGTCGGGGTACTCGTCGGTGTTGGGCTCTACAGCATGGTCGATCCACGCGGGATCGTGCTGAGTCCGTGGCTCCTGGCGCCGGTGGTGCTCGGGGTGGGCGTGGCCCTGCTCGGCGCGTCGGTCTGCACGCCCGCCCTCAAGCGGGTCCAGGCCGAGCCGCTGGCCGAGGAATAGGACGTTCGCCCCTCTGTCGGGGGAGGGGCGAGCACCGGGGGTAGTGAGCTGAAGGGGACCTTTCTCCGCGGGGATCCGGGGAGAGGTCCCCTTCAGCGTTTCTAACGCTTCTCGAAGATCAGGTCGTGCGAGACGCGGCCGTCGACGTCGGCGCGCTGTTCGAACTTGGTCACCGGCCGCCACTCCGGCCGCGGCGCCCAGCCGCCCGGCTCGTCGGCGTACCGGTTGCGCAGCGCGGGCTCGGCGGAGCAGACCTCGAGCATCTGCTCGGCGTAGTTCTCCCAGTCGGTCGCCATGTGGAACGTCCCGCCGGGCGCGAGCCGCGACGCCACGAGGGCGGCGAACCACGGCGACACGATCCGCCGCTTGCGGTGCTTCTTCTTCGGCCACGGGTCCGGGAAGAACAGCCGGACGCCGTGCAGCGTCCCGGGCTCGACGTGCTCGGTGAGCAGCACGACGGCGTCCCCGTGCAGCAGCCGCAGGTTCTCGACGCCGAGTTTTTCGGCGCGCAGCATCAGCTGGCCGAGGCCCGGGTCGTAGACCTCGACGGCGACGTAGTTCAGCTCCGGCGCCGCGGCGGCCAGCTGCGACGTCGTCTCGCCCATGCCGGAGCCGATCTCGACGAGCACCGGCGCCTCGCGGCCGAACCACGCGCCGAAGTCCAGCGTCCCGGCGGGCAGTTCGCCCACCGTGCGGCCGACTTCCGGCCACAGCTCGTCCCACGCGCGTTGCTGCCCGACGGTCATCCGGCCGCCGCGTTTGACGTAACTGACCACGCTGCGCAGCCGTCGACTGTCTTCGTTCTCCACGCACTGAATGTAGCCGGGCGCGGAGCGCCTCCGTTGAGGGTGGTGGCGGGGGCATGGATGGATAACGAACGGTCACCGAGCGGCTTCGAACTCCCCGAGCCGGGACCGCAGCCCGGCCAGTCCGGCGACCGGGATCGGGTCCGGCGTCGGCCCGGTGTGCGCCGGGAGGACGTCGATCCAGCCGGCGTGCCGGTCGGTGTTCATCACCGTCGTGGGAATCGCGTGTCCCGATTTCCCGCGTTCGGACGGCATGAACTCCCAGTAGCCCGATTCGCCGTCCGCGGCCCAGGGAACGAATTCCCAGCCCGGCCGCCTGCCGAGCAGTTGCGCGATGCGGTCCTCGACGCGGAAACCCTGTTCCCGGGAATCGAGCTTGCCGTCCGCGACCGCGCGCAACCACCACGGCGCGGGGATCGGCCCGGCCATCCCGGCCGACGCGCGGAACAGGGCGAGGACGCTGTCCTCGGGTGCGCGATGCACCCAGGCGCGGCGAAGTTCGGCGGGCGTGCCCGCCGCCATGGCGTTCTGCGGGAGTTCGATGGCCCGCGACCATTCAAGATCCAACATGGGTTCGAGCCGTGGTGCGTCGTCTTCGACGCGGGCCCGGGGAATCGTGCTGCCCAATTCTTGACCGGTGTCCACCGCCAAGGATCACCTCCAGGGGAGCTCAGACGGGTCCGGTTCGCTCTCTTACGAATATTGCCTGGTCATAACATTATGTCCGGCGCCTGTGAGAGAAGCCACAACGTTTTCATCTTCTCTTAACACAGTTTTGTGGAGTAGTGAGACGACGATCACGCTCAGGCGTCACGCCTCGCCGTGACGAGCACCCCGGCCACGAACAGGGCAACGCTGATCGCCGCGAAGTAACCGAGATAGCCCCACGGGCCGAGTGGCGCAGCCGGCAGCTGCAGCGCGCCGGCGCCGAAGCCACCCGCGCCGACGAACTGGTCCGCGGCGTGGAACGGCATCCACTGGTAGATGTGCCGCCCGGCGCCCGGGATGAAGACGACCAGCCCCTCCAGCAGCTGCGTCCATACGAGCACCGCCGTCAGCGCGAAGGCGACGTTGCGCAGGAGCAGCGCGACCCCGACCCCGGCCACCGCGGTGAGCAGGAAGACCAGGCTCTGGCCGAGCACCGACCGCCACTCGGCGCCGGAGTGCAGCGCGAGATCGGCGTCCGGCTGCACCAGCGTCCCGACACCCCAGGCCCCAAAGCCGACGACCAGCCCGAGCACGGCCCCCACCGCGCCGATGATCGTCACCTTCGCCAGCAGCGCGGGGACCCGGCCCGGGACGGCCTGGAAGGTCAGCCGCATCGTGCCCCAGCCGAACTCCGACGCCGTCGTGAGCACGGCGAGCACCAGCAGCACGGTCCGGCCGTTGCCGCTCGCGAGCTGCGTGTTGCCGACGGTCGCCGGGATCTCCGGTCCGGCCAGCGCGAAGAACAGCGCGGTGAAGCCGAGCGGCGCGACGAACGCGAGCGCCAGGCACCACCACGGCGCCCGGGTGCTGAAGAGCTTGATCCGCTCCGCGCGGAGGAGGTTCGACGTCGTCGTGGTCACTGCGCGACCTCCGAGGCGGAGAATTCGACGGCCTCGCGGGTGAGGTCGAGGTAGGCCTGTTCCAGCGAGCCGGCGATCGGGCTCAGCTCGTGCAGCGTCGCGCCGGCGTCGAAGGCGAGCTGCCCGATCCGGTCACTGTCCACTCCGGACACCACGAACGCGCCGTCGGCTTCGGTGAACTCCACCTGCCCGGTGAGCGCGGCCCGCAGCTCGGCGGCGTGCGGGGTCCGCACGCGCACGCCGTGGTGGCTCGTGCGCGCCACGAACTCGTCCATCGTGCCCTGGTAGATCAGCCGGCCGCGGCCGATCACCACCAGGTCCTGGGCGGTCTGCGCCATCTCGGGCAGCAGGTGGCTCGACACGAACACGGTCCGGCCCTCGGCGGCCAGTGAGTGCAGCAGCTGCCGGATCCAGGCCATGCCCTCGGGGTCGAGGCCGTTCACCGGCTCGTCGAACAGCAGCACCCGCGGGTCGCCGAGCAGCGCGGCGGCGATCCCCAGCCGCTGCAGCATGCCGAGGGAGTACCGCCCGGCCCGCGTCTTCCCGACGCTCGTCAGCCCGACCAGGGCCAGCACCTGGTCGACCCGCCGGTCCGGGATGCCGTTGGTCGCGGCCAGCCAGCGCAGGTGGTCGCGGCCGCCGCGGCCGGGGTGGCGCCAGGCGGCGTCCAGCATCGTGCCGACCGTCTTCAGCGGATCCTTCAGGTCGCGGTACGGGACGCCGTCGATGAGCACGGTCCCCGCGTCCGGGGTGTCGAGGCCGACGGCGAGCCGCATCGTCGTGGACTTGCCGGCGCCGTTCGGGCCGAGGAAGCCGGTGACGCGGCCGGAGCGCGCGGTGAAGCTCAGCTGGTCCACGGCGGTCGTGTCGCCGTACGCCTTGGTCAGTGCCGTTGCTTCGATCATCCGCCCACCCGTCCCGTCGCGGTGAGCCTAGCGAGAAACGAAAAATCCGGGTCGCCCCCCGACAGCGCGACCCGGATTTTCCGTTTTCCCCTGTTTCCCCTCAGGCGTCCCGCTTCTTCGCCACCCCGAGTGCGATGAGCAGGAACACGATCGAAACCCCGGCGAAGTAGGCCAGCGCCCAGCCCGGGCTCAGCGGCGAGTCCGACGGCATGGGGCCGTTTCCGGCCGGCGTCGAGCCGACGAGGAACTTGTTGGCCACGTTGAACGGCAGCCACTCGTGGATGTGGTTGCCGATCTTCGGGATCAGCTGCACCAGGCTCTCGACGGCCAGTGCGTAGATGAGCAGCAGGGCGATCGCGCCGGCGCTGTGCCGGATCATGATGCCGACGGCGACGGCGAGCACCGCGCTGAAGGCGAAGACCACGCCGAGCCCGGCGACGGTGGCCCAGTCCTGGCCGGTGGCCAGGGCGAGGTTGTCGTTCGGCCGCATCACCTTCGCGAGGCCCCACGCGCCGAACGCCGAGATCTCGCCGATGACCAGCGCGAGCAGCCCGACGACCGTCGCCTTGGCGACCAGCGCCGGCGAGCGGTGCGGCACCGCCTGGAACGTGGTGCGGATGGTGTTGAAGCGGTATTCGGTGGTCACCGCGAGGGCGGCGAGCACCATGACGACGGCGATACCGAACTGCGTACCACCGAACTGGGTGGCCGAGACGGTCAAGGAGTCGCCGGCTTCGGTCGCGCCGGCCAGGATGGCGGCGAAGCCGACGGACAGGACGATGGTGATGAGCGCGCACCACCACGGCGAGCGGGTGGTGAACAGCTTGATGCGTTCGACCGCGAGCAGGTTCATGATCTTGGTTTCCCCGTGGAATTCGGTTACTTGGCGGACTCGAGTACTTGCTGCGCCTCGGTTTCGAGACCGGTGTGGTACTCGACGGAGTCGCCGGTGATCTGCATGAAGGCCTGTTCGAGCGAGCCGGTCTGCGGGCTCAGCTCGTGCAGCACGATCCGGTGCTCGGCGGCGATCTCGCCGATCTTGTCGCTGTCCATGCCGGACACGACGAGCGCCTTCTCGTCCCCCGTGACGCCGGCGCTCGCGCGCTGGAGGACGTCACGCAGCTCGGTCAGCTGCGGCGAGCGGACCTTGACCGTGTTCTCCGCGGCGCGGGAGACGAAGTCCTCCGTCGACGACTGCGAGATCAGCTGCCCGCGGCCGATCACCACGAGGTTGCTGGCGGTCAGCGCCATCTCCGAAAGCAGGTGGCTCGAGACGAAGACCGTGCGGCCTTCCTCGGCCAGCCGGTGCATGAACTTCCGGATCCAGAGGATGCCCTCCGGGTCGAGGCCGTTCACCGGCTCGTCGAACAGCAGCACCTCGGGGTCGCCCAGCAGGGCGGCCGCGATGCCGAGCCGCTGCGACATGCCGAGTGAGAACCCGCCGGCGCGCTTGTTCGCGACGTTGCTCAGGCCGACGGTGCCGAGCACCTCGTCGACGCGGGCGGTCGGGATCTTGTTGGACTTCGCCATCCACTGCAGGTGGGCGCGAGCCGAGCGGTTGGGGTGCACCCACTTCGCGTCGAGCAACGCCCCGACGGTCCGCAGCGGCTGCTTGAGGTCGTGGTACTTCTTGCCCCCGATGGTGACCTGGCCCCCGGTGGGGTTGTCCAGGCCCAGGATCATGCGCATGGTGGTCGACTTGCCCGCCCCGTTGGGGCCGAGGAAGCCGGTGACCTGGCCCGCGGCCACGGAGAACGACAGGTTGTTCACCGCCAGCGTCTTTCCGTACCGTTTGGTGAGGCCCGTTGCCTCGATCATGGCTTGCTCCTCTTCGCCCCTCGCTTACGACGTACCTATCGTCGCGGGTGAGGACCTGTTCGCGCGTCACCCTGTAGACCGAACCGGGCCCCCTACCTGAGTAGTACCTTCCTGGCTTTTCGGCCGATGCGCGATCGGTGATGACCCTGACCCGACCCTGATGCGTCCCCGGGTGACACCATTAATGAACTGTGGTTCAATAATGGGGTGGCCAGGCCGAGGAGCATCACCGACGAGCGCCTGCTGGCCGCGGCGGAGGTCGTGATCGGCCGGTGCGGACCGGGCTTCACCCTGGCCCAGGTGGCCGCGGAGGCCGGGGTCGCGGTCGGCACGGCCGGGCAGCGGTTCGGCTCGAAGGCCGGTTTGCTGCAGGCGCTGAGCCGGCGCGCGACCACCCGCGCGGTCGAGCAGATGCGGGCGTGCGCGGATTCCTCGGATGACCCGATCGTGGGACTACGGGCCGCGGCCGTGACGGTCTACGCGGTGCTCGGCGACGCCGAAGAGGCGGCCAACCACCTGGGCCAGCTCGGCGTCGACATCGGCGACCCGGTGCTGCGGTCGCTGCTGGGCGAGCACTACGCGGCGGTGGAGGCGGAGCTGGGCCGCCTCGTCCGCGCGGCGGCGGCCGAGCTGCCGCACGCGCCGAGCGTGCCGCGCGCCGCGCGGGCCCTGCTGGCGGTCATCAACGGAGTGTCGCTGGACTGGTCGATCCGGCCGCAGGGGCGGCTGGCCGACCGGCTGGCCGAAGACGTCGACGCGGTGCTGACCGCGTGGCGGGGACGGGAGAGCAGATGAGTTTGCAGGGCAAGGTCGCGGTGGTCACGGGGGCGACCCGGGGCTGCGGCCGCGCGATCGCGGTGGAACTGGGCCGCGCGGGGGCGACGGTGTACGTCACCGGCCGGTCGACGCGCGAAACGGCGTCACCGATGAAGCGCCCGGAGACGATCGAGGAGACGGCGGAACTGGTCGAGGCGGCGGGCGGCAAAGCCGTCCCGGTCCGCTGCGACTTCACGTCGGTGTCCGATGTGGACGCGCTGAAGGCGCGCATCGAGTCCGAAGCAGACGGAGTCGACATCCTGGTCGACGACGTCTGGGGCGGCGACATGTACTTCCACTTCGACGCGCCCTTCTGGGAGACGCCCCTGGAAGACGCGCTGAACCTGACGCACAACGCGCTCGACACGCACCTCATCGCGCTGCACAAGCTCCTGCCGCTGGTGGTCGCCCGCCGCGGCCTGGTCCTCGAGGTCACGGACGGCGACAACGACGACTACGTCGGCGCGGGCCTGCCGTACTACCTGGCCAAGTGCGGCATCCGCGCACTCGGCCGAGCGCTGGGCGTCGAGCTGAAGAAGAACGACTGCGTCGGCTTGGCGGTCACCCCGGGCTTCCTGCGCTCGGAGTCGATGCTGGACGTCTTCGAAGTCACCGAAGCCACTTGGCGCGACGCGGTGGGCAAGCTCGCCCCGGTCGACTTCAAGATCTCCGAGACCCCGTACCTGCTGGCCCGCGGCGTCGCAGCCCTGGCGCAAGACCCCGACGTCGCCCGCTTCGCCGGCCAGACACTGGCGTCCTGGACCCTGATGCACGAATACGACTACACAGACATCGACGGAGACCGCCCGGACTTCGGCCGCTGGCTCACCGAAGTCCGCAACGCCGGCAAAAACCCAGCAACAACCCCACCCGACAACTACCGCTAACCCAACCTCGCCACTTTCTCCAGGAAAGATGCGCCCTGGAGGGGCTAAAGCGTCACTTTCTCTAGGAAAGATGCGGGGTTGTGGAGGGATTTCGGGGGATGTGGATAAGTAGGCCGTAGTTGATCTTCTGCGGGCCTGGTTGTCGGTGGTGTGACGCAGGTTTGATGGGTGTTCCAACGTCGCAGCAGAGACCTGGTCGACTTCATCGAGCCCTTCGTCGGAAGCCACGCCGTGGCCGAAGACGCGTTGACGTTGCTCGAATTGCGGTCCCCGTCGTTCACCCGGTTGTTCCGGAACGTCTACGTCGCCTCGACGACTGAAGTCACGCACTCGATGCGGTGCCGGGCCGCTGCACTGCTCGCACCGAGTGGTGCCGTCCTGACCGGGTGCTCGGCAGCGGCCGTCTGGGGCCTTGAACTGGTCGGTCCGCAGGACCTGGTCGAATTCGTCGTGCCCGAGAACCTGAAGTTCAATCGGCAGGCCGGACTGCACATCCGGCGGACCAGCCGGGTGATCGACAGCGAGCCGTGGGGTGACATCCAGCTCGCTACGCCACCTCGGCTGGCGTTGGACGTCGCCACGAACACCAAGCTTCATCGTTCGCTTCCCCGCACTGTCGGCTACCTCGATGCCTTCCTCGGCAGCGGGCTGGTGAACCTGGCCGAACTGCAGCGTTATCTCATGCCGCGCCGCGACAACGGAATGGTGCGAGCCAAGAAAGCGCTCGCGCTGGTAGACGCTCGGGCAGAGAGCGTTCCCGAGTCTGAGCTACGGGTGTGGCTCACCGTCGCCGGGCTCAAGCCGGAGGTCCAAGTCGACGTCATGACAGGGGCGGGTGGCTTCCTCGGCCGCCTTGACCTGGCATTCCCTGCGCAGAAGCTGGCCGTCGAGTACGACGGTGAGTGGCATCTCGACGGCATTCAGCCGCACCTCGACGCGCAACGCCGCTCCGCGATCGAGGCCGAGGGCTGGCGCTTCGTGATCGTCACCAAAGCTGACCTGTACGGCGATCCGAAGCGAGTGGTCGCGACCGTCCGAGCGTCACTTTCCCTATGAAAGATGCGTCCAGGGGCCCTCCGGACGCATCTTTCATAGGGAAAGTGCGGACCTCAGTCAGGCGAGGCCGGGGCGGGCCAGGCCGGTTTCGTAGGCCAGTACCACCGCCTGCACCCGGTCGCGCAGGTCCAGCTTCGCCAGGATCCGGCCGACGTGCGTCTTCACCGTCGCCTCCGAGAGGAACAGCGCCTCGGCGATCTCCAGGTTCGACATGCCCTTGGCGATCAGCACGAGCACCTCGCGCTCGCGGTCGGTGAGCACGTCCAGCTCGGCCGTGTCGCGCATCGGCGTGCCGCCCGCGCCGACGAAGCGGTCCAGCAGCCGGCGCGTCACCGACGGTGAGACGACTGCGTCGCCCGAAGCCACCGCGCGCAACGCCGAGACCAGGTGGTCGGGCTGGGTGTCCTTCAGCAGGAACCCGCTCGCCCCGCCCTGCAGCGCCGCGTAGACGTACTCGTCGAGGTCGAACGTCGTCATCACGAGCACGCGCGCGGTGCCGTCGGCGACGATCTTCTTCGTCGCCTCCACCCCGTCGAGCACCGGCATCCGGACGTCCATCAGGACGACGTCGGGGCGCAGCTCCTCGGCCATCCGGATGGCCTGGGCGCCGTTGCCGGCCTCGCCGACGACGTCGATGTCCTCCTGCGCGCCCAGCACCATCCGGAACCCGACACGCATCAGTTCCTGGTCGTCGACGACCACCACACGGATCACTGCGCCAACCTAACCGGCAGCGCCGCGCGGACCTGCCACCCGCCACCTGGAGCCGGACCGACCTCGAGGGTTCCGCCGTAGACGTGCGCGCGTTCGCGCATGCCGATCAGTCCGTTGCCGCCGGGGACGGACAGCCCGCGTCCGGCCGGGGTCAGCTGGGGCAGGCGGCCGGCGCCGTCGTCCGAGACCAGGACTTCCACCAGGTCGCCGGTCCGGTGCAGCCGCACGGACGCGGTCGCGCCGCGCCCGGCGTGCTTGAGCGTGTTGGTCAGCGACTCCTGCACGATCCGGTACGCCGCGAGCGACACCCCGGCGGGCAGGTCGCCGAGCTCGTCGGTCTCCAGCGTCACCGGCACGCCCGCCGCGCGCATCCGCTCGGCCAGGTCGGCGATCGCGTGCGCGTCCGGCTGCGGGACGCGCGGCTCGCCTTCGGCGCGGTCGTTGCGCAGGACGTCGAGCAGCGCGCGCAGCTCGCCGAGCGCGCCGCGGCCGGTCTCGGAAATCGTCTGCAGGGCCCGCTGGGCGAGCTCGGGGTTGCTGCGGATCGCGTACGAAGCGCCGTCGGCCTGGACCACCATGACGCTGACCGCGTGCGCGACGACGTCGTGCAGTTCGCGCGCGATGCGGCCGCGTTCCTCGGCCACCGCGATCCGGGTGGCCTGGTCGCGTTCGGTTTCGAGCAGGTGCAACCTCGCCTCCACTTCCACGTCGTAGGCGCGGCGCGCCCCGACGAACTCGCCGAGCGTCCAGCAGAGCGCGATGCCGAACGCCAGGAAAAGCACCGCGATGAGGATGTCGCCGGACTGCTCGATCAGCAGCTGGATCGCCGACGCGACCACGACCGCGCCGACGAACACCACGCCCTGGCGCCGCCCGGCGTAGACGACGACGGAGTAGATGCTCATCGCCAGCCCGGCCGCGCTGCCGATGCCGAGCATCAGCGCCGCGTGCACGATGCTGATCACGAGCACGACGTACGCCGACCACAGCGGCGACTTTCGCCGGAAAACCAGCGGCGTCACCATCGCGATGATCACCGGGATCCCGACGTACCAGGGCGGCAGCTCGGGCACCTCGGCGAAGCCGTCGGCGGCGAAGAGCATCAGGTCGAACAGGCCGAGCAGGACAGCGAGCACCGAGTCGCCCGCCATGGGGTGGGCACGCATCCAGAGACTCAGCCGTCGCACCAGACAACACTAGGTCCCGGCCCGGGGCCCGCGCGTCGGTCGCCGGTACCACCTTCGGTGCGACCCGAGGATGAGGCGCATGGGACGATTCCCCGGGTCGTGTCCGTTCGACCGGGGAGGACTGGGGGTCGTGACGTCACCGGAGCAGAACCGGCTCGCGGGTCCGCTGTCGATGTCCGTGGCCAACCTGTGCCACCGCCTGCAGTCGCAGGTGTCCGCGCGGACGTCGGCCGGGTTCGCCGAGGTGCTGCGCCGGCTCGGCGCGCCGCTGCAGGTGGCCGTCGCCGGGCGGATCAAGTCGGGCAAGTCGACGCTGGTGAACGCGCTGATCGGGCGCCGGGTCGCGCCGACCGACATCGGTGAGTGCACCCGGCTGGTGACCCGCTTCCAGTACGGCACCGTGGACCGCGTCGAGATCGTCTTCACCGACGGCCGCAAGCAGGTGCTCCCCTTCGCCTCCGACGGGATGATCCCGGCCGAGCTGGGCGTCGACATCACCAAGGTCTCGCACATCGAGGCCTACCTGACCAACGCCGTGCTGCAGGGCATGACCGTCATCGACACCCCCGGCCTCGGCTCGCTCGACGCCGCGTCGGTGTCGCGCACCGAGCTGCTCCTCGGCGCCGCGAAGCACCGCAAAGACGACGAAGAGGGCTCCGACGACCTCGACGACACCTCGCGCAACGCCGTCGCCGGCGCCGAGGCCGTTCTCTACGTCGTCACGCAGGGCGTCCGTGCCGACGACCAGCAGGCGCTCGCCGCGTTCACCGCCGCCACCGCGAGCCGCGAGGCCGGCCCGGTCAACGCCATCGCCGTGCTGAACAAGGCCGACACCATCGCGCCCGAGTCGGTCGAGGGCGCCGACGGCGACATCTGGAAAGCCGCGACGATCCTGTCGGAGAAGCAGGCCTCGACGCTCAAGCCGCGCGTCGCCGACGTCCTGCCGGTGATCGGGCTGATCGCCGAGTCCGCCGAGTCGGGCGGCTTCACCTCCGCCGACGCCGAGGCGCTGCGGCAGCTGGCCGAGCTCGACGACGACGTCCTGCAGACCATGCTGATCTCGGCCGACATCTTCACCAGCTGGGAGTGCGACGTCCCGGCCGGCACCCGGCTGCGGCTGCTGGAGAAGCTCGACCTGTTCGGCGTCTCGCACGCCGTCGACGTCATCCGCAAGGAACCGGAGATCACGGCGGGCGGGCTGCGGCGGTCCCTGCTGGACGCGTCCGGCCTGGAAGCCGTGCGGCAGCGGCTGTCGATCGTGTTCGCCGCCCGCGCCGACGGGATCAAGGCGGCCGCCGCGCTCGCGTCCGTCACCGCGCTCGCGCACGCCTCCGGCGATCCGGCCGAGCGCCAGCGCGTGCACGACGCCATCGAGGTGCTGCTCGCCAAGCCCGAGGCCCACCAGCTGCGGCTGCTCGAAGCGCTGACGCTGGTCGCCTCCGGCGCCGTCGACATGCCCGAAGACCTCTCCGAAGAGGTGCTGCGGGTGGGCAGCAACGCCGACATCGGCGCCCAGCTCGGCAAGCCGGGCGCGCCCCGGCCGGAGCTGGCCGCGCACGCCCTCGAGCGCGCGGGCTGGTGGCGGTCCTTTGCGTCGTTCGGCGCAACGCCGGCGCAGAGCCGCGTCGCGCATGTGGTGCACCGTGCGTATTTCCTGATCTGGCAACAGGTGCGCGAGCAACCGGCCTGACGCTTGTTTCACCTTGCCGACTTTGCCGGGATCAGCGGCTTTCCCGCGTACTCTGGAAAACGTGCAGCTGGAGAACACGACATCCTGGCGAGCCGGGTGGAGCAGCGAGACCGAGATCGACGTCGCGCTGTACATCCGTGACGCCCTGGCGCTGTCCGTTTCCGAAGGACAGGTCCTGCCGCCGGTGGAGCCGCAGGTCCCGGTGCACGTCCCGCCGGAGATCGACCGCGCCGCCGTCCAGGAGCAGTGGGCGGACTGGTGGAACGACCTCCTCGCGTTCCTGCGCGGCCGGGTGGACCCGGATCCGCGCAGTCCCCGCAACCGCTACGGCCGGCCCGCGCTCGCCCACGATTCGGCGATGCGGCAGGCGATCGAGTACTTCGCGCCGGCCGCGTCCCGGCACTTCGCCAACGCGCGCGGCCCGGCGCTGCGCGGTGCGGGCGAGCCGTCGGGCACGACCCCGTGGGCACCCGGCTTCTACCGGCGCCAGATCGTCGCCGGCGAACGGCTCGGCCAGCTCGTGCGGGAGGCCGAGGTGCGGCAGGGGCGGCGCGCGTACCCGTTCCGGCTGAACGTCATCGAGATCTCCGTGGCCGGTTCGATCTGCCTGCGCACGGCCGACGACCAGCTGCTGGTCTCGTCCCGGTTCGCCGAGGACGGCCCGGGGCTGGAGGCCAAGCTCCGCGAAGTGATCAACGAACTGGTCTGACCCGGCTTTCATAAACCGAGCGCGCGGTCTGATAATAGGCGGCATGGAGACGACCGTCGACGAGCCGTCGTGGCTGCGCACCGGGTCCTGGGTCGGCTGCCCCCTGGCCGGCGCCGCCGTGGGCGTCGGGGTCTGGGCCGTCGCCGCGTGGGTCGCAGGCCTGCCGGCCTTCCCGTTCCAGGGTGTGTTCAAGGTGCTCACGAAGCTGCCGCAACCCTGGGCGACGCTCGCCGCCGTCGCCGGCGGCCTGGTGCTCGGGTTCGCGTTCGCGGTGATCTGGGCGCACGACCGGCTGGTCGTCACGGTGTCGCCGACCCGCGTCACCCTGGTCCGCGGTGAGAAGACGCGACGCATCGAAGCCGAGCTCGACGCCGTCTACCTCGACGGCAAGGAGCTCGTCCTGCACACCGCCGACGGCCGCGAGATCGCCCGCGAGAAGACCGACCTCGGCGGGCCCGAGCTGGCCCGGGCCTTCGCCGAGCACGGGTATCCCTGGCGCGACGAGCCGCCGGCCGAGCGATGAGGACCGTCGACCCCGCGAAGCACGCGGCCAAGCGCCGGGCGATCGTCGACGCCGCCGCCGGGTGCTTCGCCGAGAAGGGCCTCGAGCGGACGACGACCGCGGACATCTGCCGCGCCGCGGGCATCAGCTCCGGCAGCCTCTTCCACTACTTCCCGAACAAACGCGCGGTGTTCACGGCGATCTTCGAGGAGGACGCCCGCGACACGGCCGAACGGCTCGCGGCGGCGGCCGAGGCGGGCGACCCGTGGACCGCGCTGCTCGACGTCGCGCTCGCGCTGGCCGCCGAGGTCGCGCACCCCGCCATCGCCCGGCTGGTGCTCGAAGCCGCCGCGCAGGCCGCGCGTGACGACGAGTTCGCCGAGCTGATCCGGCACAACGAACGCGCGCTGGCCGACGGCCTCGCCGTCTTGATCGAGCGGGCCGTGGCCGCCGGCCTGATCGACCCCGGCGTCCCGCCGCACGCCGCGGCCGGCTGGGTCGCCGCCCTCGCCGACGCGCTGATCACCCGGGCGGCTTTCGACCCGGACGTCGACACCGCGGCCGAACTGGTGATCCTCCGGACGATCTTGATCCGCTTCCTGCGCCCGGTCTCGGCCGTTTCGCCCCCGGATGGCGCTTGAGTGCTCCAAACTGGTGGAATCTCAGCGGAGCCGGACGGGGTGGTGCGGGTGGCGTGGTTTCGTAAGGACGGCGTGGTGGATGCCGATGAGACGCCCACCGGCCAGATCCCGGCGCTGAGCATCGCGCAGATCATCGAGGAAGCCGATGCGGAGAAGGGAACCGACGGCGCGAAGCCGGCGTCGGACACCGATGTGCACCCCTTGCAGCCGGTCATCACGTCCCCTGTAGGCCTGGAGCGCGCACTCGCGGACCGTGACGCGCTGATCCAGATGTGCTTGTACGCGCTGGATCGCGCCCGCAGCGGCGGTGTTGTCGAACGCCTCGAAGAGGGGCTGGCCGCGATCGGCGTCCACGCCTTGCGGCCCGACGGCGAGCGGTTCGACCCGGCCTGGCACGAAGCCGGCGGCGCGCTGCCGACCGAGGACCCGGCGCTGGACGGCGTCGTCGCGGAAACCGAGGTCACCGGGTTCGCCGACCACGACCGCCTGCTGCGTGCCCCGATCGTCATCGTCTACGCGAAGAAGACCCCGTGAGCGCGCCCACCGCGCCGAGCCTGCCCGCGCAGGTCCAGGCGGCCCGCGACCAGCTGCTGACCGTCGTCCGCGACGCCGATCCCGACGCCGCCCGGTGGGTCGACGACATCCGGAAGGCGCGGCCGAAGAAGCCGGCCGTCGTGGTCGTCGGTGAGACGAACCGCGGCAAGAGTTCCCTGGTCAACGCCCTGCTCGCGCGGCCGGGACTATCCCCTGTGGACGCCGACGTCGCCACCGCCACCTACCTCGTGTTCGACCACGCGGACGCCTGGGGCGCGCAGGCCTGCTACCCCGGCCAGCTGGCGCCGGTGCCGATCGACCTCGGCCAGCTGATCAACTGGGTCTCCGCCGCGCATGAGCTGCCGCCGGGCCAGATCCCGCCGCGCTACGTCGAGGTCACCGGGCCGGTGCCGCTGCTCGAACGGCTTTCGCTGGTCGACACCCCCGGCGTCGGCGGGCTCGACTCGATGCACGGCGAGCTGGCCAAGGAAGCCGCCGCGGGCGCGACGGCGCTGCTGTTCGTGGTCGACGCCTCGGCGCCGTTCACCTCGAGCGAGCTGCAGTTCCTGCGCGACGTCGGCGAGCGCGTCGAGACGGTGGTGTTCGCGCTGACCAAGGTGGACATGTTCCGCGGCTGGCGCGAGGTGCTGGCGGCCGACCGGCAGCTGCTGGCCGAGTACGCGCCCCGCTTCGCCGACGCCGTGTTCCACCCGGTGTCGGCGCGGATGTTCGAGACCGCCGCGAAGGCGCCCAACGAGCAGATGGCCGCGATGCTGCGGGAGAAGTCCGGGGTCGCCGCGATCCAGACCGCGTTGCAGGAACTGCTGGTGGGCCGCTCGGCGATGCTCGGCGAGGCCAACACGCTGCGCGCGCTGTCCAGCGCGCTCGCCGTGCTCAAGGCGAAGCTGCAGGCCGAGAGCCGCGCGCTGTCGGCGGGCGAGGCCGAGGCCGAGCAGCTGCGCGAACGCCGTGACCAGCTGCAGGCCGAGCGCCGGACGTCGACCCGCGGCTGGCAGCTGAAGCTGCGCGGCGAGGTGCAGCGCACCCGCGTCGAGGTGCTGCACGAGAGCAGCCGCCAGATGCGGGACGCGCAGACCCACTTCCGGCAGCTGATCGACGCCGCCAAGCGGGACGAGCTGGCCGCGTTGCCGCAGCAGGTCGACATCGCGCTGCAGACGACGTCGCAGCGGATCTCGATGCTGCTTTCCCAGCGGCTCAACCAGGTCACGAACGTCTCCCTGTCCGAGCTGTTCTCGCCGGAGGAGCTGGACGTCATCCGTGCGCAGTTCGCGCGCGCCGGCGGCCCGCCCGTGGTGCTGCGCCCGCCGGACAAGAAGCCGCCGACGGCCGAGGACAAACTGCTCGTCTTCATGGGCATCTCGGGCGGTGTCGGCGCGGGCAAGGTGGCCGCGCTCCCCCTGGCCGGCGTCGCGATCCTGAACCCCGTGGTGCTGCCGGTGACGATCATCATCGGCCTCGGCGCGGGCTGGTGGATGGCCCGCACGCGCAAGCACGCGGCCGACAAGCAGCACCTGAAGCAGTGGCTCGTCGAAGCCATCGCGGACGCCCGCTCGACGCTCGACCAGCTCGTCGCCGAGCAGCTCATCGAGGCCGAGCAGCAGCTGTCGATGGCCCTGGACGAGGCCCTCGGCCGGCGCATCGACGCGATCGAGGGCGAGCTGAAGGAAGTCGACAAGACGATCAAGATGGGCGCCCAGGAGCGGGCGAAGAAGATCGCGATCGTGTCGAAGCGCCTGAAAGAGGTCAGCGACGGCCGGGACCGGGCGGAAGCCTTCCTGACCCGGATCCGGGCATTGCGGGACAAGACGGCCTGAGCGCGCGTCCGGTTGTGGTGGGGAACCGAACCGGCCTACGGTGAGTCATACCCTCAGACAGCAGGTCGGAGAACGGCGTTACCCGGTTCGAAGGGGGAAGTCCCATGTGGGTCGACGAGAGTGGCGGCAGCGACACCGACGCCAACGGTGCCGAGGCGATGACCGTGCACGTCGACGGCCAGGAGTACCAGGCCGAGGTCAACTACGACGTGAACGACGACGGTGTCAACGACACCGCGATCGTCGAGCACGACGACGGCACGGCCCAGGCCTTCATCGACTCGAACCACGATGGTGAGGCCGACCAGTACGCCGTCCTCGACGACACGGGGCACGTCGTCGAGCAGGCCGTCTACGACGAGGCCAGCGGTGAGTGGGTCCAGTCCGGTGGCGGGGGCCACGATGACTCGGACACCGGCAGCGGCCACGAGGACAGCTCCGGCGGCCACATCCACGCGGACATGCCGGACGGCGAGGTCGACGCGGGCGCGGCGACCATCGACACCGACCACGACGGGCACAACGACACCGCTGTCGTCGAGACGAAGAGCGGCGGCACCATCGCCTTCACCGACAAGGACGGCGACGGCGAAGCGGACATCGCGGTGCAGGTCGACGCCGACGGCACGAGCACGACGTTCGAGCACAGTGGCCCGGGCCAGTGGACCGAGGTCTCCAGTGGACTGCTGGATTCGGGCGGCGACCAGCAGATCGGTGACCCCGCGGGTGACGCCGAGTGGGGCGGCGCGGGAACGCAGACGCTCGAGGGCGTCGCGCACATCGACTCCGGCACCGGACAGTGGATCTCACCCAACTGAAACGTTACCCAGGTCACAGTTTGAAAGCCCGGCGCACCAGCGTCGGGCTTTTTTCATGTCGAAAATGAAAACAAGCAGGTCACGGGTGTGAGGCCGCCCACCGCAAGATTTACTGCAAATGCACCGATCCGGTGACGTCTGAATCGATTCCCTTATCGTTCTTGTGAGAGAACGTACACGTCAGCTCTCGGTTACCTGCCGGTCATGCGGCTACTCTCGGGGAATCCCAAAAAACGCACACCGGCTTCGCCAGCCGGTGTGCGAAGCCATTCGGTCGCCGGCAACGAAGCCCGCATCGGAACACCGTCGTTCCGAGCGGGCTCATTTGTCGTCGGAAGTCAGGAGTAGAGATGACCGCAGTCGCCATCCCCGGACTGGACACCGCGCCGACGACGCACAGTGGCGTGCTGTCCTTCGTCCGGGAGGTCGCCGAGCTGACGACCCCGGACCGCGTGGTGTGGGTCGACGGGTCTGACGAAGAAGCCGCCCGGATCAACCAGGAGCTCGTCGAAGCCGGCACGTTCGTGCAGCTCAAGTCGAAGCCGAACTCCTTCTGGGCCACCTCCGACCCCAACGACGTCGCCCGCGTCGAAGACCGGACCTTCATCTGTTCGGAGCGTCCCGAGGACGCCGGTCCCACCAACAACTGGACCGACCCGGCCGAGATGAAGGCCACCATGACCGAGCTCTTCCGGGGCTCGATGCGCGGCCGCACGATGTACGTCATCCCCTTCTGCATGGGTCCGCTCGCCGACGAGAATCCCAAGCTGGGTATCGAAATCACCGATTTCGCCTACGTTGTGGCGTCGATGCGCGTGATGACCCGCGCCGGCAAGGCGGCCCTCGAGAAGTTCGTCGGGCCGGACGGCAGCGAGCGCGAATTCGTGCCCGCGCTGCACTCCGTGGGCGCGCCGCTCGAGCCGGGTCAGAAGGACTCTTCCTGGCCCTGCAACGAAACGAAGTACATTTCGCACTTCCCCGAAGAGCGCGCGATCTGGAGCTACGGCTCGGGTTACGGCGGCAACTCGCTGCTCGGCAAGAAGTGCTACTCGCTGCGCATCGCCTCGGTGATGGCGCGCGACGAGGGCTGGCTCGCCGAGCACATGCTGATCCTCAAGCTGATCTCCCCCGAGGACAAGGTCCACTACGTCGCGGCGGCGTTCCCGAGCGCCTGCGGCAAGACCAACCTCGCCATGCTGCAGCCCACCATCCCGGGCTGGCGCGCCGAAACCCTCGGTGACGACATCGCGTGGATGCGCTTCGGCGAAGACGGCCGCCTGTACGCGGTCAACCCGGAGTTCGGCTTCTTCGGCGTCGCGCCGGGCACCGACTGGCACACCAACCCGAACGCCATGCGCACCATCGAGCAGGGCAACACGGTCTTCACGAACGTCGCCCTGACCGACGACGGTGACATCTGGTGGGAGGGCATGGAGAACCAGCCCGAGCACGCCACCTCCTGGAAGGGCCAGGAGTGGACGCCGGAGTCGAGCGAGAAGGCCGCGCACCCGAACTCGCGCTACTGCACGCCGATGTCGCAGTGCCCGATCCTCGCCGACGAGTGGGACGACCCGAAGGGCGTGCCGATCTCGGCGATCCTGTTCGGCGGCCGCCGCAAGACCACGGTGCCGCTGGTGAACGAGGCCCGCGACTGGCAGCACGGCGTGTTCATGGGCGCCACCATGTCCTCGGAGACGACGGCCGCGGCCGCCGGCGCGGTCGGCAACGTGCGCCGCGACCCGATGGCGATGCTGCCGTTCCTCGGCTACCACGCCGCCGACTACTTCAAGCACTGGCTGACGCTGGGCAAGAACGCCGACGCGAACAAGCTGCCGAAGATCTTCTACGTCAACTGGTTCCGCCGCGGCGACGACGGCCGGTTCCTGTGGCCGGGCTTCGGCGAGAACTCGCGGATCCTGAAGTGGGTCATCGAGCGCGTCGAGGGCAAGGGCAACGCGGTCGAGACGCCGGTCGGGTTCGTGCCGCGCGCCGAGGACCTCGACACCGAGGGCCTGACCGAGCCGATCGAGGACATCCAGGCCGCCCTCGACGTCAAGCCCGAGGAGTGGCGCGCGGAGCTGCCGCTGATCGAGGAGTGGTTCGACAAGATCGGCGACAAGGTGCCGACGTCGCTGCGTGACGAGCTCGACGCGCTGGCCCAGCGCCTCGCCTGAGTCCGCTGAGAAGAAGGGGACGTCCCACGCGGGACGTCCCCTTCTCCGCGTCTGCGGGTAGGTTCGCGGCCATGAGACCGTTCCGGTTCGGGGTGGCGCTGGTGGCGCCCGGCTCACGGGCCGAGTGGGTGGCGAAGTGCCGTCAGGCCGAGGACCTCGGTTACGACGTCGTCGGCGTGGTCGACCACCTCGGGCGGGTCGCGCCGGTGCCGGCGCTGCTGCTGGCGGCCGAAGCCACCGAGCGCGTCCAGGTCGGCACGTACGTGCTCAACGCGAGCTTCCACAACCCCGTGCTGCTGGCCCGCGACCTCACCGGGCTCGACGAGTTCACGGGCGGCCGTCTCGAGATCGGGATCGGCGCGGGGTACGTCCGCGCGGAGTTCGAGGCCGCCGGGATCGAGTGGGGCACACCCGGGCAGCGGTTCGCGCGGCTGAAGCGGGTGGTCGCCGAGATCGAGCGTGCGTACGAGGGTCGCCCCCGGCCGCCGCTGCTGCTCGGTGGCCGCGGCGACCGGATGCTGCAGTTCGCCGCCGAGCACGCCGACACCATCGCCTTCACCGGCACCGCGCCCGGCGCGGCCGAAGGGCGCCTGGCCCTGGCCGCGCCCGCCGCGGTCGCCGAGCGCGTCGGCTTCGTGAAGCGGGCGCTCGGCGGCCGGGACACCGAGCTCAACCTGATGGTCCACCTCGTCCGGATCACCGACGACCGGCAGGCGGCACTCGAAGTGGCCCGCCGGCTCGTGCCGCACCTCGGCGCCGCCGAGCTCGCCGAGCTGCCCACCGTCCTCATCGGTTCGGCGGAAGCGGCGGCCGAGCAGCTGCTGCGCACCCGGGAGACCCTCGGCGTCAGCTACTTCACGGTGATCGAAGAGGACCTGACCAGGCTGGCCCCGGTGATCGAAAAGCTCCGCTGAGTACCTTGTCGGTATGACTGGGGACTTCCGCTTCGGCGTGAACATGGTCGTGCCGGACAGCCGCGCCGCGTGGGTCGGGAAGTGCCGCCAGGCCGAGGACCTCGGCTTCGACGTCGTGTCCGCGGCCGATCACCTCGGGATGGCGCCGCCGTTCCCGGCGCTCGTGCTCGCCGGCGAGGTCACTTCGCGCGTCAAGCTGAACACCTTCGTGCTGAACACGCCCTTCTACAACCCGGTGCTGCTCGCCCGCGACGTCACGGGCACCGACCAGTTCACCGAAGGTCGGCTGGAGCTCGGGCTCGGCGCGGGGTACGTCAAGCAGGAGTTCGAGGCCGCCGGGATGCCGTTCCCGTCCGCTCGCGAGCGCGTCGACCACCTCGAACGCACGATCCTCGAACTCGAGCGGAGTTACGCCGACCCGGAGCACAAGCCCGCGCCGGTCCGCGCCGGAGGACCGCCGCTGCTGCTCGCCGGCCGCGGCGACCGGATCCTGACGCTGGCCGCCGAGCACGCCGACATCATCGGCTTCACCGGCACGGCCAAGTCGCCGGACGGCGCCGCGCTGATCCCGGCGAGCGCCGAGGACATCGAGGAGCGCGTCGAGTTCGTCCGGTCGAAGCTCGGTGACCGCGACCCCGAGTTCAACCTGCTGTGCCACTTCGTGAACATCACCGAAGACCGCGCAGCGGCGCTGGAAGAGCTGGCGAAACGGACGCAGGGTGTGCTGAGCGCCGGCCAGCTTGCCGAGGTCCCGACCGCGCTCGTCGGCTCTCCCGCCGACGTCGCCGAGCAGCTCCACGCGCACCGCGAGCGGTTCGGGCTGACCTACTACACCGTCCTGGAGCAGGACATGGCCCAGTTCGCCCCGGTGCTCGAAGCGCTCCGATGATCGACGCGAAGGGGATCGGCGTCCGCGCCGGCGACATCTGGTTGTTCGACGACCTCGACTTCGGCGTCGACGCCGGTGAAGTCGCCGCGATCGTCGGGCCGAACGGCGTCGGCAAGTCGACGTTGATGCGCTGTTTCTACGGCATGCAGAAGCCGCAGCGAGGGCGTGTGCTGGTGGACGGCAGGCTCCCGGACGAGCGGGACGTCGAGTTCCGGCGGAAGGTGTCGGTGCTGTTCGACGACTCCGACTTCTTCGCCGAGCTGACCCCGTTGCAGCACCTGGATCTTCTCGCCGGCACGTTCGGCGCCGACCTCGGCGACCACCGGGAACTGCTGCGCGACGCGGGTCTCGGCGAGCGCATGCACGTCACCGCCGGGCATTTCTCGGCCGGCCAGCGCCGCCGGTTGCTGCTGCTCGGCGTCACCGCGCGGCCGCACCGCGTCCTGCTGCTCGACGAGCCGGAGCGCGCGCTGGACACCGCGGGCAAGGAATGGCTGGTCGACGTGATCGCCCGCTCGACGGCGGCCGGCGCGGCGGTCGTGGTGGCCACCCACCACCCGCCGCTGCTGGAGGCCGCGGACAGTGTGCTCGAACTGTGGTGACCCTTTCGCCGCGGCGGATGAAGATCCCGGGCCGCAAGCGGTTCGGCGGGATCTTCAGCGGCGACACGGCGTCGTTCGTCTTCCTGTTCGGCTTCGGGTTCCTCTTCACCGCGTTCTTCCACGTCGACGGCTGGCGCCCGGCGGTCTACGGCTCGTCGCAGGTGGACTTCCCGGCCGTGCTCGGGCTGCTGACGCTGTGCTGCGCGGTGGGCTGGCGCGGCCTGCTGCGCCGCGGGTTCGCGTGGGTGGAGCCGGCGGAGCTGACCTGGCTGGACTTCGCGCCGGTCGACCGCGGCCGGGTTGTCGCGCTGCGGCTGCTCGGCGCGTGGACCGGCGTGGTGGCGGTGACCGGTTACCTGGTCGCGCTGCTGCTCGCGGTCGGCGGCGGCGGGCTCGACGAGTGGCGCGCGGGGATCGCCGTCGTCGCGGCGACCGCCGTGGTGGCCTACGTGACCGCGCGGCGGACGGCGTTGTGGTTCGACGCGGCCGGCCCGCTGGTGCTGGCGGTGCTCGGGCTGGCGATCGCCGCGTTCCACCTCGGCGCCGCCACGGTGGAGTTCGTCGCGGCCGGCGTGGTGCTCGCGGCCCTGCCCTTGGCGTTCGGCGGCGAGCCGGTGACGCGCGCGGGCCGGTCGACGCTGCTCGCCGGCTGGGAGGGCCGGGTGCTGCGCTCGGTCGCCGTCACCTTCCTCGACCCGATGATGCTGCTCCCGCCGTCGGCGCCGGTGGGGCGGATCCCGGTGCGCCGGCCGACACCGTTGCGGCTGGCCTGGGCGGGCACGCTCGGACGCTCCAAGTACGCGGGCGCGGCCGTGCTGGTCGGTTTCGCGATCGTCGTGGCGCACATCGCGCTGCCGACGTTGCCGGCCCCGGTCCTCGTCGGCCTCGGCGCGTACCTCGCGTTGACGCCGTTCAGCGCCGGGCTCGGCGAGCTGTGGCGCAACGCGGGCCGCCGTCGCTGGCTGGGCTCGCCCAACCGCGACCTGGTGCTGGCGAACGGCCTGGTGCTCGCCGGCGTCGGCCTGCTGTGGGCGGCGGTGCTGTACGGCGTCACGCTGGCGGCCGGCACCTCGTTCGCCGGGCCGGCGTGGCTCGCGGTACCGCTGTCGGTGCTCTCGATCCTGCGGACGGTCACCCGCAAGGCCATCGACTACGGCAACCCGGCGTTCGTGGACACCCCGATGGGGCCGATGCCCGCGAACCTCGTGCGGCAGCTCTTCCGCGGGCTCGACCTGCAGGTTATTGGGATCGTGCTGCTTTCAGCGGCCATCTGACCTACCCTCGATGCGACGAATGGAGCAGTCATGGGTGGCGGACACGCGTCGGGGGTCGGGCGCAGGGCGACCAGCGAGTTCCCTCCGGGCTGGAGCGACGAGCACATCATCTCGGTGGTGAAGGACGTCGCGAACGACCCGAGTGAGGCCCGGCGACAGCAGCGGAACGGCCGTTGGCGGTGTGCGGGCGAGCGGTTCAACGTGCACATCGTCGTGCTGGTCGAGGAGAACGGGTACGTGCACACGGCCTACCCGGTGGCGGGCCCCGGCGTGACCCGCAACCCGGACGCGGCCCGCGACCCGGCGAACCCGACGGTCGCCGACCTCAAGGAGAACCGGATCAGCTTCTTCGCCGACAGCGTCCTCACGATGCTCGGCGACCGGCTCTCCCCCGAGGACTTCACGCACTACCGGACCCTGCTGTGGTCGGGCGAGTGGGAAGAGCTGGCCGACGTCCTGGCCGCGCACGCGACAAAGGTCGACCTGAAGTTCTCGGCCGACGAGCTGTCGGACTTCGAGAAGCTGCTGAACAGCTACGACCTACCGGTGGCGGGCTGCGCGTTCCTCAACGACCGCGACCACATCCTGACCCAGCTGCGCACCTCGTGAGTGGTTAGGGCGGTTAGAACCGCCCTAACCACTCACGAGGCTTGGGAAAGTGATGGTGACGCGGCTGTCGCGACCGCCGCGCGCAGTGCGTCCAGCGGCAGCCCGACGGCGTCGGCGATCGCCGTGACCGTGAAGAACGCCGGCGTCGGGATGCGGCCGGTCTCGATCTTCCGGAGCGTCTCCACCGAGATCCCGGCCTCGATTGCGACGTCGACCATGCTCCGGCCGGCCCGTGCCGTCCGCAGCGCCTGACCGAGGCGTTCGCCTCGCTCGCGCTCTTCGTCCGTCAGCGGCACCCGCACCATGAACCCGATTCTAATACCACCAGTTGTCCACCGCCTGTGGATAACTCTGTGCACAGGTCGGGGACAGATGTGGAAAAGCCCCGCCGAACCGGAGTTCGACGGGGCTTCCACAACACCTAGTGGCGTCAGGCGCCCGGAGGCACCGGAAGTGCCACACCGGGCAGGCTCTGGTCGTTCGGCACGACGCCGTCGACCAGGTAGGCCTCCACGACCTTGTCCACACCCGCGTTGCCGCCGGCGTAGATGCCGTGGTCACCCTCACCGGTGATCGTCAGCATCCGCGAACCGGCGAACGCCTTGTGCGCGCGGCGCGCGCCCTCGATCGGCGTCGCCGGGTCGTGCTCCGACTCGACGATCAGCACCGGCGGGACACCCTTGCCGTCCAGCACGGGCAGCGGGGCCGGGGTCTTCTTCCAGAACAGGCACGGCTGGATGAACCAGCCGGCGCCGAGCAGCGGCTGCTGCTTGTCGATCAGCTTCTGCGAGTCCTTGATGGCACTGTTCGTCGTGCCGGTCCACGGACCCTCGTTGCACGGGATGGTCCAGAAGCTGGCGTCGTAGGCGTCGCCGTCGGTCGGCACCATCAGCGGCTGCGCGCCGTAGGTCGTGGTGCTCTTGTCGGCGGCCTTGACCTTCTGCGCGGCCGCGGTCTTCGCCTGGGCCGACGTGCCGCCCTGGGTCAGCGTGCGGACGCTGACCAAGTAGTCGGCCAGCCCCGGGAAGGAGCGCTTCGAGTAGATGCTCGACGCGATGAAGGCGTCCAGGCCGTTGGCCGACACGCTCGAACCGTCGGGCAGGGTGACCGCGCCCTGGGTCAGGACGTAGCGGACCTGCTCGTAGGTCTGGCGAGCGGCTTCACCGGTGGTGCCGAAGTGGTAGAGCTTGTCGTACTTCGCCATCCACGGGAGGAAGTCCTGCCGCCAGCGGCGCTCGAAGCCGAGCGGCTGCCAGTCGAAGGACTTCTGCCAGGTGGTCGTGAACTCCGTCGACGAGTCGAGGACGAACCGGCCGGTGCGCGTGGGGTAGGCCTGGGCGTAGTGCGCGCCCATCCAGGTGCCCGCCGAGTAGCCGACCCAGTTGATCTTGTCGCGGCCGAGCAGCACGCGCAGCAGGTCGATGTCCTTGACCGTCTGGTCGGTGTTGATCAGCGGGCCCAGCTCGCCGGACTTCACCTGGCACGACTGCGCGGCGTACTTCGTCGCCTGCAGGATCAGGTTCAGGTTCGCGCGGTCGCGGTCACGCGGGTCCAGGTCCGAGCCGGTGCCGATCGCACCGCCGCACGTGATGTTCGTGCTCTTGCCGGTGCCGCGCGGGTCGAACCCGACGATCTCCTGGTGCTCCCGCAGCTTCGGCTGGTTGCGCAGCCGGGCCGGGAAGTTCCGGCCGGGCGCGCCGGGGCCGCCGGGGTTGGTGACGACGCTGGCCGTCGCGTCGCCGGTCGCCTTCAGGCGGCTGACGGCGATGGTCAGGTCGATCTGGGCGTTCGCCTGGTACCAGTTGCGCGGCGTCTTGTAGGTCGCGCACTCCATGCCCTCGGCGCCCGCGGGCGGGGCCGTCGGCAGCTCGGAGGGGACGGCGCACTTGTGCCAGTCCAGCTTCTGGTTCGCGTACTGCGCCGGGATGTTCGTGGAGTTCCGCGGCAGCTTGGCCGCCGCGGCCTCCTGACCTGCGAACGCAGGCGTGAACCCGGCCAGCAGGGTGCCCGCGATCGCCGGGATCACCACCGCGTAGCGGAGTCGTGTCATACGGTTGCCCCTTTGGCTTTTCTCAAGTGGAGTCGCGCTATTGATATAGGGCGGGTAACGGCGGGGCAACCGACGTTGGTCGGCAACGCGGTGCGCGGCGATCAAATCGATATCGGACAGACGTGACGGCCTCCTCACCCAGGTTCTAAGGTCGGACGGTCGGTTACGGGAGTGTTAGGTGAGGTCCGATGTCGACTGTGAAGCAAGACAGGAAGGTGCCCCGGAAGCCGTTCAATCCGTGGTACCTGCTCTTGATCGTCCCGCTGCTGGTCCTGGTCACGCCACTGTTCAACATGGACGGTCCGCGGCTGTTCGGGATGCCGTTCTTCTACTGGTTCCAGTTCCTCTTCGTCGTGGTCGGCGTCCTCAGCACGTGGATCGTCTACCTGATGACGCGGGACAAGCCGGCCGGTGACGCCCCGGACAAGCTGAGCGTCGACGACCTGGACGAGGGGGACGCTCGATGAGCAACCTGCAGTGGCCGGAACTGATCATCTTCACGATCCTGTTCCTGCTGGTCACCGTGCTCGGGTTCCTGGCGGCGCGCTGGCAGCGCGGCGGCGGGCTGGACCACCTGGACGAATGGGGCCTCGGCGGCCGCAAGTTCGGCTCGTGGGTCACCTGGTTCCTGCTCGGCGGTGACCTCTACACGGCGTACACGTTCGTCGCGGTGCCCGCGCTGGTGTTCAGCGCCGGCGCGCTCGGCCTCTACGCGCTGCCGTACACGATCGTCGTCTACCCGATCGTCCTGCTCCCGGCGCTGCGGATGTGGTCGGTGTCGCGGGTCCGCGGCTACGTCACCCCGGCCGACTTCGTGCGCGGCCGCTTCGGCTCGCCGATCCTCGCGCTGCTGATCGCCATCACCGGCATCGTCGCGACCATGCCGTACATCGCGTTGCAGCTGGTCGGCCTCGAAGCCGTGCTGCGGACGATGGGCATCAACGGCTCCGGCATCGTCGGGCACCTGCCGCTGCTGATCGCCTTCATCATCCTGGCGGTCTACACCTACCAGTCCGGCCTGCGGGCGCCCGCGCTGATCGCGTTCGTCAAGGACATCCTGATCTACATCGTCATCCTCGTGGCGATCATCTACCTGCCCTCGAAGCTGGGCGGCTGGTCGCACATCTTCGACACGGCGGCGGCGAAGCTCGGCACGCCGAACCCGGCCACCGGCAAGCCGGCCGGGTCGATCCTGCTGAACGCCAACAACCAGCTGCAGTACGCGACGCTGGCCCTGGGTTCGGCGCTCGCGCTGTTCCTCTACCCGCACTCGCTGACCAGCGTGCTGGCCTCGCGCGGCCGCAGCGTCATCAAGAAGAACATGGTCGCGCTGCCGGCGTACTCGCTGGTGCTGGGCCTGCTGGCGCTGCTCGGGTACGTCGCGATCACGGCGGGCGTCAAGCCGCTGACGAACGCGGCGACCGGCAAGCCGGACGGCAACACGATCGTCCCGGTGCTGTTCGACAACCAGTTCTCGTCGTGGTTCGCCGGCATCGCGTTCGCCGCGATCGGCATCGGCGCGCTGGTGCCGGCCGCGATCATGTCGATCGCCGCGGCCAACCTGTGGACGCGCAACATCTACAAGGAGTACATCCGCAAGAACGCGACCCCGCAGGAAGAGGCGAAGCAGGCGAAGCTCGCGTCGCTGGTCGTGAAGCTCGGGGCGGTCGCGGTGATCATCCTGATCGACCCGCAGTTCTCGATCGACCTGCAGCTCATCGGCGGCGTGCTGATCCTGCAGACGCTGCCGGCGGTCGCGCTCGCGCTGTACACGCGCTGGTTCCACCGCTGGGGCCTGATCGCGGGCTGGGTCGTCGGCATCGGCTGGGGCCTGATCATGCTGTACGGCATCCCCAACCCGGCCAACGGCAAGCTCCACTTCGGCGGCTCGGCGCTGTCACTCGGCAACCTGTCGATCTTCGGCTGGCACCCGTTCTCGGGTTCGCTGGTGCAGATCTACGTCGGCTTCGTGGCCCTGATCGCCAACCTGGTGGTCGCCGCGATCGTCACGGTGATCGCGCGGCAGATGAAGGTGTTCAACGGGACGGACGACACCGACCCCGCGGACTACCTGGCCGACGAGCACGACAAGAACCTGCGCCCGATCGGCGCGGCTCACTGAGTGGTGCGCCGGAGGACCAGCGTGCGGGAAACGAGGTAGAGCACCACGCCGTTGAGCAGGTGCCAGAGGAAGTGCGTGCCGGCCGGGACGTAGTCACAAACGTCCCGGTCGAGCGTGCGCAAGCTCAGTGACAGCGCGAAAATCGCGCCGGCCACGGCGAAGTGCGTCCAGTCGTCGTCGCGCGAGAACACGAGAAGCGCGACGACGACGCCGAACGCGATGAGCGCGGAGAGGTAGAGCCCGCCCCCGAGCAACGCCGTGACGGCGGTGAGCACGAGGAACGCGGGCGCGGCCAGCCACGACAGCCGCCGGCCGTAGAACACGCGCGCGAACAACACGACGTACACCAGCACGAACACGAGGATGCTCACCGAATCCGCGACGCCGGCCCAGCGCGTCGCGAGCAGGTGGAACACCGTGCTGGCCGCGAAAACCAGCCCGATCAGCGCGGCGAGCAGCCGCCCGGCCCGACCTCCCGCGGCCAGCCGCCACACCAGTACAGCGGCCACGAGGAACGCGAGATTGCCGAGACTGTTGAGCGGCTCTCCCCAGAGCCCGGGCGCGACCCGTTCGCAGTACCCGTCGACGTAGTCCGTCACGGGGACAGCCAACCATGACTAGCGTGGGGTGGATGAGCGACGCGGTGAGCCGGTTCCCGGTGACGGAACTCGAAGACCTGCCCGACGACCTGCGCGAGCGCGTCGGCGTGATCGCGGAGAAGTCCGGGTTCACGCCGAACATCTTCCGCGCGCTCGGCCACCGGCCGGCCGAGCTGCGGGCGTTCCTCGACTACCACGACGCGCTGATGGAACGATCCGACGGACTCAGCAAGGCCGAGCGCGAGCTGGTCGTCGTCGCGACCTCGGGCGCCAACCACTGCACCTACTGCGTCGTCGCGCACGGCGCGATCCTGCGCATCCGCGCCAAGGACCCGGAGCTCGCCGACCGCGTGTCGAGCAACCCGTGGCAGGTGGAGCTGGACGAACGCGGCCGCGCGATCGTCGACCTGGCGCTCGCGCTGGCGCAGGACTCGGCGCTGTTCGGCGAGGGTGACCTCGAAGCCGCGCGCGACGCGGGCCTGACCGACGACGAGATCTGGGACGTCGGCGCGATCACGGCGTTGTTCGCGATGTCGAACCGGCTCGCGCACCTGACGGCGTTGCGGCCGAACCCGGAGTTCTACCTCCTCGGCCGCGTCCCGCGTTAGAAATCCAGGCGCCAGATCTCCTCGGTCAGCTCGGGACCCCAGCCGTCGAAGGCCGTCTCTTCGACGAGTTCGAACCCGGCCGCGCGGTAGAGCGCCCGGGCGGCGTCGAGGATGGACACCGTCGACAGCTCCACCGCGCGGTAGCCGCAGGCCCGGGCGAACTCGACGCACTCGGTCACCAGCCGCTTGCCCACGCCGCGACCCCGGGCCGACGGCTCCAGCAGCAACAGCCGCAGCTTCGCGACGTCCGTGTCGGCTCCGCGGGCGCACCCGATGCTGCCGGCGCGCTCCCCGTCGAGCTCCGCGATCCAGAACGCCTGGCGCGCGTCGTCGTGCACGGCGAAATCCGCGACGATCCGGGCGACCAGCCCCTCGAACCGGGTGTCGAAGCCGTACTCGCGGGCGTACAGCGCGCCGTGGCGCTGCACCACCCAGCCGAGGTCGCCCGGTCGTGGCGGGCGGAGGACGAGTGCCGGGTCGCGAGGGCGGTCGCCGACGACGTCGCCGATCGTGCGCATGGCGGTCAGGAGGCGCCGCTGGTCTTCGTCGGGAAAGCGCCGCAGCAGTCCGCCGATCTGCTCGGTGGACCGGTGGTTGAGCAGGGCGAACGCGTCCCGGCCGGCGTCGGTCGGCCGGACGAGCTGACGGCGGGCGTCCTCGTCGGACCGTTCGCGGGTGATCAGGCCGCGGGACTCGAGGCGGGCCAGCAGCCTGCTGGCGTACCCGGCGTCGAGGTCGAGGCGTTTCCGCAGGTCGGTGACGGCCAGCGGGTCGCGCTGGGTCAGCTCGAAGAGCACCCGGGCTTCGGGGAGGGAGTACTCGGCGTCGGCCGGGCCTTCGTCCAGCACGCCGATGACTCCGGTGTACAGCCGGTTGAAGGCGCGGACCGTGGCGACCCGGTCGGCCAGCTCAGCGTCGTTCATTGACCACCTCAAGCAAAGTCGTTGACGAAGTCAATGATTACTCGACAGAGCGGCGTCGGCAAGGGAGTTTCGGGGAAATGGAAAACCCCGTGATGCTGCCAGGTCGGGGGTCCGCCAGCATCACGGGGTCGTAGGGGGTATCGACGCGGATTTGCGCGGCGTTACACCTTCACCAGTTTGTGGCCTAGGTCACCCGAATGGGCGACCGCCACCTGGTGAGTCGATCAGCGCATGTAGCCCGAGCGAGCCTGCGCGATAGCGATGAGTTCCTGACGGACCGTCGCGGTGGCGGCGGTGTCGATCGCCCGATCCAGCGCCCGGCGAGTGCGAACCTCGGCGCGACGGGCTCGGAGCTTGGCGGCGATGTTGTTCATCGGTTTCTGCATCCCCTTCGGAGGGTCTTGGTGGCTTGTAGCTCTAGTATGCACCTTTTTTCACAAGGAATCCAACGAATGTCCGGTGATGTGGCGCACTCGCCGATGAATCATCGGCAAATTTGGGAAACAGCCGAAGAGATCAAGGTGTCGGCGGTCACGGCAGGGCAACCCCTCTGTCGTTGTCTACGACCGTCTAGCGATTTGCCGATATTTGGCTAGCGACGCGCATAGAGCGCAAGACGCCCAGGTCGGCAGCGTCGGACGCGTCAGTCGCGGCTGAGCAGGTAGTGCCCGAAGTGCGGGACGGTGAAGGCGATCTGTCCCCGCTCGGCGGAGAACACGAGGCCCTTCTTCATCAGGCTGTCGCGCGCCGGCGACAGCGACGACGGCTTCCGTCCTAGGAAGACGGCGACGTCGGCGGTCCCGGCGGCCTCGTCGCGGCCCTGGGTCAGTTCGGCCATCGCGAGCAGGTACTCCCGTTCGGCCGGCGTCGCGCGCTCGTAGCGCGAGCCGAAGAACCCGACGGCCAGCTCGGACTCCGCCTCCGGGGCGGCGACCTGGACGTCCTTGAGGGTGATCGGGTCGGCCGGCGCCGCGTCCCAGGCCGCCTTGCCGTAGGCCTGGATGAAGTACGGGTAGCCGCCGGACGCGTCGAAGAGCGCGTCGAGCGCCTCCGGCTCGATGCTGGCGTCCTCGCGCTCGATCGGCGCCATCACGGCGAAGTCGGCGTCCGCCCGGTCGAGCCGGTCGATGCGCGCGTAGCGGAAGAGCCGCTCGGAGTACGACTTGGACGCCGAGAGCACGGCGGGCACGTGCGGCAGCCCGGCGCCGACGACGACCAGCGGCGCCCCGGACTGCGAGAGCTCGTGACAGGCGGCGCAGAGCGCGGAGACGTCGTCGGGCTGCAGGTCCTGGATCTCGTCGATGAGCAGTGCGACGCCGGTTCCGACGTCCGCGGCCAGCTCGGCGACGTCGGTGAACAGCTCGACGAGGTCGATCTCGATGTCCCCGGAGTCGGCGCGCCCCTGAGCGGCGGGCACGTCGATGCCCGGCTGCCACCGGTCCCGCAGCTTCGCGTCGGCCTTGTTGGCCCGCAGCGCAAACGCCTTGAGCACCCCGAGCACCTCTTCGACCCGATCCGGCGCCCGATGCCGCACGGCCAGATCCCGGATGGCCCGGTGCAGCGCGGCGGAAAGGGGCCGCCGCAGTTCGGCGTCCGGCCGAGCCTCGATCTTCCCGGCACCCCACTTGTGCCGCACGGCCATCGCCCGCAGCTCACCGAGCAACACGGTCTTCCCGACCCCGCGCAGCCCGGTCAGCACCAGACTGCGTTCAGGTCTCCCGCGCGCCACGCGCTCCAGCACCACTTCGAAGGCCTTGAGCTCACGCTCACGCCCGGCCAGCTCGGGAGGCCGTTGCCCGGCGCCCGGCGCGAAGGGGTTGCGGATGGGGTCCACTCTGCCAAGCTATCGACGTATCTAGCGCGAGCCCGATATTCGGCCATAGACAGCTAGCGCGTGTCGCCGGAGTTCGACCGGATGGCCGAACGACCACCGGCAGTGCCGCCATCTCGCCACCTCGACCTACCGGCGGCCCCCACCCATCCCTGGGGGGCTGCCCCGTGTCCAGCGTATCGGCGCCCACCGACGAACCGGCTCGGCTGCCGCGATTCCGGCCCAGTTGTACACAACGGCACCGTCCTGTGGACAACTGTCGTCGGAGCCTCCTGGCAGCCTGCTCCGCCCAGTGGGTACATAGAGACGAACAGGTCTGCAGCCCTGCTCGTCCCTACCCCCAGCGCGCACTACGACGCAGCGCTAGTCGCTCAGGTTCCGCTCCGCGTAGATCTTCATCGCGTCGCGCACGAATTCCGCCGTCGCGCCTTCGAACCCGTAGCGCGGGTCGTCCACGTACAGCTGCCCGAGGCCCGCGAAATAGCCCGCGGACACCGACGAAACCGCCGGCCGGAGCCACTTGTGCAGCCGGCGCGTGATCCCTTGGACCTCGACGGAGTCCGGGGCGAGTCCGGCGTCGCGAGCGGCGCCGAACGCGGTCGAGACGTCCACCTGCTCCTGCTGGTGCGCCTTCTTCTCCTCGGCCGACAGCGAGCTCCACCACTGGTCGCCCGCCTTGTACGCCGAAGCGCCCCAGCGTCGCGTGACCTCTTCCTGGTACTGCGTGTGGTCGAAGCCGTCGAACACTTCTTCTGCCATCAGTCGTTCACCTCCCTTCATCTTCCGTAGCGTCGTGCGGACCGAGGCGATCTGCCGTCCGATCCGCCGCTGCTCCTGTTCGAGCAGGTCCAGGTGGGTCTCGAGCGCGGCCGCGCTGTCGCGCTGCCCGCCGAGGACCTCGGCGATCGCCGGGAGCCCGAGGCCGAGCTCGCGCAGCAACAGGATCCGCTGCAGCCGGACGAGCGCCTGCTCGTCGTAGTAGCGGTAGCCGTTGCCGCCGATCCGGCTGGGCTCGAGCAGGCCCACCGCGCCGTAGTGGCGCAGCGTCCGGCTCGTGGTCCCGGCCGAGCGGGCGATGTCCTGGATCGACCACTCCATGCCTTCGACGATAGAAGTTGACGCAACGTCAAGGTCAAGCGCTAACGCTTTCTAGCGCTCTCTAGCAGCGACACGATATTTGCCCAGACAGTGCTAGGAGGGTTCGGCGCCGGGCCGAGCGGGCATTCCAGCTGTAGGTTTGACCAGGAAGAAGCCCGGACCAGGAAGGCAACGACCGTGATACTCCGTCGTGTGGCTCGCCCACTGATCGCTGCGACATTCGTGTACGGCGGGATCAACGTGCTCCGGAACACGCAGTCGCACGCGAAGACCGCCGAGCCGTTCCTCACGGACGCCTTCGACAAGCTCGAAGGCGTCATTCCCGAGCAGGTGCCGCGCGACCCGGCCACGCTCGTCCGGATCGACGCCGCCGTGAAGATCGGCGCGGGCCTCGCGTTCGCGACGGGCAAGGCGCCGCGGCTGGCGTCCGCGCTGCTGCTCGGCAGCCTGGTCCCGACGACGCTGGCGGCGCACAGCTTCTGGACGTTCCAGGACCCGGCCGAGAAGAAGAAGCAGCAGATCCAGTTCCTGAAGAACGCCGGCCTGGCCGGCGGGCTGATGCTGGCCGTCGCCGACACCGCGGGCAAGCCGTCGGTCGGCTGGCGGGCACGTCGCGCGGCGAAGGACGCCGGTCACGGCGTCGAGAAGCTGGGCCGCAAGGCCGAGAAGCGCGCGAAGAAGCTGGCGAAGAAGGCCGAGAAGGCTCTCCCCAACTGACGTAGAAAGCCGTGAAGGGCACCTTCAGGGACTTAGAGTCCCTGAAGGTGCCCTTCACGGCTTTGAGCGCTACTTCTCCAGGATGGCCGTGACGCCCTGGCCGCCCGCCGCGCAGATGGAGATCAGGCCGCGGCCGGATCCCTTCTCGTGCAGCAGCTTCGCCAGCGTCGCGACGATCCGGCCGCCGGTCGCGGCGAACGGGTGCCCGGCCGCCAGCGACGAGCCGTTGACGTTCAGCTTCGCCCGGTCGATCGAGCCCAGCGGCTCGTCGAGGTCCAGCTTCTCCTTGGCGAACGCCGGGTCCTCCCACGCCTTGAGCGTGGCCAGCACCTGCGACGCGAACGCCTCGTGGATCTCGTAGTAGTCGAAGTCCTGCAACGAAAGCCCCGTGCGCGCGAGCATCCGCGGCACGGCGTACGCGGGCGCCATCAGCAGGCCTTCCTCGCCGTGCACGTAGTCGACAGCCGCGGTCTGCGAGAACGTCAGGTACGCCTGCACCGGCAGCTTGTGCGCCTTCGCCCACTCCTCGGTGGCCAGCAGCACGGTCGACGCGCCGTCGGTCAGCGGCGTCGAGTTGCCCGCGGTCATCGTGCCGCCCGGGCCGCCGAACGCCGGCTTGAGCTTCGCGAGCTTCTCCGCCGTCGAGTCCGCGCGCAGGTTCTGGTCGCGCGCGAGCTTGAGGAACGGCGTCACGAGGTCGTCGAAGAACCCGCGGTCGTAGGCGGCGGCGAGGTGCTGGTGGCTGGCGGCGGCGAGTTCGTCCTGCGCCTCGCGGGTGATCTCCCAGATCTTCGCGGTCAGTGCCGCGTGCTCGCCCATCGACAACCCGGTGCGCGGCTCGGAGTTGCGCGGGATCGCCGGGACGATGTGCCCGGGGCGGATCTTGGCGACGAGCTTCAGCCGGTCGGCGAGCGTCTTCGCGGAGTTGAGCTGGATGAGGATCTGGCGCAGGTCCTCGTTCACGGCCAGCGGCGCGTCGCTGGTGGTGTCGACGCCGCCGGCGATGGCCGAGTCGATCTCACCGAGCGCGATCTTGTTCGCGACGTTGACGATCGCCTGCAGGCCGGTGCCGCACGCCATCTGCACGTCCGACGCGGGCGTCGCGGGTGAGAGCTTGCTGCCCAGCACGCTCTCGCGGGCCAGGTTGAAGTCCTTCGAGTGCTTGAGCACGGCGCCGGCCGCGACCTCGCCGATGACCTCGTCCTGTAGCGAGAAGCGGCTGACCAGGCCGTCGAGCGCGGCGGTGAACATGTCCTGGTTCGACGCCTTCGCGTACGGGCCGTTCGACCGCGCGAAGGGGATCCGGTTGCCGCCGATGATCGCGACCTTGCGGACGGCTGGTGCTTTCTTGGGCGGCATGAACGTCACCTCTCTGGTCGGCTCTCTCACACTGTAACCTACTCGCAAGTAGGTTAGACTGCGGCGTGACGCAGACTGCACGGGAGGCAACCGATGGCTGACAGGTACCAGCAGTTCACGAAAACCCCGGTGGGGAAGTTCGTGGTGCCGAAGCTCGGCCTGCCCAACCCCGCCACACTGCGCCGGTACCAGCCCGGGCAACCCGCCCTCGAGGGTCCCGCACTTCTCGGCGCCGCGCCCGGCGGACGTCTGGAGAAAAAGGTCCGTGACCAGCTCGCGGACGCGGGCATCAACGTCGTCACCACTTCGGGTGACAGGCACGCGGCGCTCGTGTTCGACGCCACCGGCGTCACCGAGCCCGGTGGCCTGCGCGCGGTCTACGACTTCTTCCACCCGGTGATCCGCAGCGTCGGCCCGTCCGGCCGCGTGGTCATCCTGGGCACGCCGCCGGAGCAGGTCGAAGGCCGTGAACGCATCGCGCAGCGCGCTCTCGAAGGCTTCGTGCGCTCCGTGGGCAAGGAGCTGAAGCGCGGCGCGACCGCTCAGCTCGTGTACGTCGCCGAAGGCGCCGAAGACGCGACGGAGTCGACGCTGCGCTTCCTGCTGTCCGCGAAGTCGGCCTTCGTCGACGCGCAGGTCATCCGGATCGGCGCCGAAGGCAAGACGGCTGTTGCGCCCGCGAACTGGGAGAAGCCCCTCGACGGCAAGGTCGCGCTGGTCACCGGCGCGTCCCGCGGCATCGGCGCGGCGATCGCCGACGTCCTGGCCCGCGACGGCGCGCACGTCGTCGCCCTCGACATCCCCGCCCAGGGCGCCGACCTGTCGAAGGTCGCCAACAAGATCGGCGGCTCGGCGCTGCAGCTCGACATCACTTCGCCGAGCGCGCCCGCGAAGCTCGCGGAGTACCTGAAGGAGCGTCATGGCGGCGTCGACGTCGTTGTGCACAACGCGGGCATCACGCGCGACAAGACGCTGGGCAACATGAGCGAAAGCGCTTGGGACTCGGTGATCGCGGTCAACCTCGCGTCGCAGCTCGCGGTGAACGACAAGCTGCTCGGCGACAAGATCCTGAACGAGAACGGCCGCGTCATCGGCGTCTCGTCGATCGCGGGCATCGCCGGCAACGTCGGCCAGGCGAACTACGCGACGTCGAAGGCGGGCGTCATCGGCATGGTGAACGTCGGCGCGCCGCAGCTCGCGGAGTACGGCGGCACGATCAACGCCGTCGCGCCGGGTTTCATCGAGACGAAGATGACGGCGGCGGTCCCGCTGTTCATCCGCGAAGCCGGCCGCCGGCTGTCCAGCCTCGGCCAGGGCGGCCTCCCGGTCGACGTCGCCGAGACGATCGCCTGGTACGCGAACCCGGCGTCGGCCGCGGTCAACGGCAACGTGGTCCGCGTCTGCGGCCAGGCCCTGCTGGGGGCCTGACGTGGCGATCCGCGAACTCGACAGCACGCCGAGCTTGGCGACGCTGTACCCGAAGGCGCTGCTCGGCGGCGTACTGCGCAAGCCGTCCGGCTCTTCGCTGCCGGACACGGAACTGGTCCGCACCGGCGTCGTCGTCGACCCGGCACACCTCGCCGCGTACAACACGGTGTGCGGCTTCCGGCTGAGCGACGAGCTGCCGGCGACGTACCCGCACATGCTGGCGTTCCCGCTGCAGATGGCGCTGATGACCGAGCAGGGCTTCCCGTTCCCGCTGCTGGGCATGGTCCACGTCGCGAACCGCATCACCCAGCACCGCGCCCTGCGGCTGGGCGAGCCGCTGACGATCCGCGTCCGCGCGGAGAACCTGCGCCCGCACGAGAAGGGCCGCCAGTTCGACGTCATCAGCGAGGCCCAGGTCGGCGACGAGACGGTGTGGACGGACGTCAGCACGTACCTGCGCCGCGGCGGCTCTTCTGGCTCCACGTCCCGCCGCGAGCAGCTCGCGCCCCCGACCCCGGACGCGATCTGGCGCGTCCCAGGCGACATCGGGAGGCGTTATGCGGAGGTTTCGGGCGACCGCAACCCGATCCACCTCCACCCGCTGACGGCACGGCTGTTCGGCTTCCCTCGCGCGATCGCGCATGGCATGTGGACGAAGGCCCACGCGCTCGCGGCGTTCGAAGGTCGGCTGCCGGAAGCGTTCACGGTGGCCGTCCGGTTCAAGCAGCCGGTGCTGCTGCCGGCCAAGGCGGGCTTCACGTCGTGGTCCACCCCGGAAGGCTGGGCGTTCGAACTGTGGAGCAAGTCGAAGCCTCACCTGGACGGCTCGATCACCTCACTCTGAGGGCTTCCAGACCTCGCCCTCGATGAGGTCGTTGAAGCCGAGCCAGACGAGGTTCATCAGCCAGGACGCCAGGACGCCGTCCGAGATGTCGGGGTGGTCGAGGGCCCAGTCGGCCAGTGACTCGGCCGCCCCGACCAGGGCCGCGGACAGGCCCTCGCCGGAGAACTCGGCCTGCTCGCCGACGCCCTTGCGAGTGCCGGCCGAGACGACGAGCGCCGCGACCAGCTGGATCGCGCGGGCCCGCATGTCGGTGATCTCCGCGGCGAACGCGCCACCGACGGTCATCGCCTGGCGGTGCAGGACCGTCCACGACTCGCGGTACTCGGCGACGAACCGGTAGAACGACCGCAGCCCGTGCCACAGCTGCATGTCCGGCGGGAGGTCGGGCTTCACGCCGGCCTGGATGGCCTCGAGCAGCCGCGTCGCCTCGCGGCGGATGCACGCGCCGAACAGGTCCTCCTTGGAGCCGAGATAGGTGTAGATCATCGGCTTCGAAACGCCGGCGACGTCGGAGATCTCGTCCATCGACGCCGCGTGGTACCCGTGGCGCGAGAAGACCTGGACGGCCGCGTCCAAGATCTGGCGCTCGCGCACCGCACGGGGCAGCCGCCGAGCCCGTTCGGGCGGACGCTGATCATCCTCTGACACGCTGGACCTCCCTGTTACTGACCGGAGACGGTACCGGGCGTTGACCCGGTGGGGTGATTTCGGCACGCTTGCCCGCCTACCTACTCACGGGTAGCCTTACGCTCGGGTAACTGGAGAGGGAGTGACCATGGCCGACAATGCCGGGATGACCAGCGACGATCAGATCGTCGGCCTCCGCGGCGCGGCGTTGCTGGACACGCTGGAGCGGCTCGACCCACTCAGCCCCGACGCGCACGCCCTCGACGTCAACACCCTCGCCGACGCGGTGAACCCCCGCGATCTCGGCAAGGACGACTTCCGCCGGCTCCTGAACGCGCTCCTGCGCCTGGCCGAGCGCGCCCCCGCGTTCGACCTGAGCAAGGTCGACCCGGCGCGGTTCGCGTCGCTGGTCGCTGCCGCGTCGCGCGCCCAACTCGAAAGCGTCGTCGCGGAGCGGCCGTTGCGGGAGCGTGTACTGGACGAGATCTTCGCCCGGATGGGCGCCCACACCCGGTCCGATCGTGCCCGCGACCTGCACGCGGTCGTCCACTGGCGCATGGCCGGTGGCACCGGTGAAGGCGGCTACGACCGCTACGAGACGGTCATCTCGAAGGGTTCGTGCACGGTCAGTCGCGAGATGCGCGAACGCCCCCGCGTCACGATCACGATCGCCCCCGTGGACTTCTTCCGGCTCATCACCCACCAGGCGACGCCGGCCGTGTTGTTCGTCACGGGAAAAATCAAAGTCAAAGGTGACCTCGCCTTTGCCGCCGGCTTGATCGGTTTTTTCGATCTACCGAAACCCGCCTGACCGGATACACTTTCGGCCGTGCCCCGAAATGCGGATGACCGCCCCTGGCGATCCCGCCTACGCGCTTCCCGCCGTCCGGTCCGCATCCGGGCGAGCCATGCGATCAACGGCTTCGCCGAGAAGCTGGTGATCGGCAACCTGACGGCCAAGCAGTTCATCCAGGTCCTGGAAACCCTGCACATGCTGGGAAACGCGGGCGCGGGCATCGAGCTGAGTTCACTGTCGACAGACGTTCTGGTCGACGTGGTCCGCCGCGCCTCCCGCGATCAGCTGAAGGCCATCGCCGACCACCCGGAACTCCGTTCGGTCTTCTTGGACGAGATATTCCGCAGAATGTCGGAACACTTCCTCCCCGAGCGGGCTCGCCACGTGGACTTCGTGGTTTCCTGGCGCTTTTCCGACGGCACCGGCGAAGACGGCTACGACCGCTTCCAGACGGTGATCGAGGACGGAGTGTGCGTTTCTTCGACGGATCTGTCCAGGACCCCGGACACGACGATCACCCTGTCGGTGGACGACTTCATCCGCATGGCCACGGGCAACGCGGCGGTGGCAGCGATGTTCGTGACGGGCCGGGTGAAGGTGAAGGGCGAGTACGCCCCGGCGGTGCGGTTCTCGAGCTACTTCGACATTCCGAAGCCAACGGTGGACTAGCTCCTGGTCGCGTCATGCCGGCGTGTCGACTTCGGCGGGACCAGTTCGTGTCGGGGCTGCCTTTTGGACTCCCGTTCCATGACCGACGGACAGGTGCCCCTGCCTCTTCCTGCGCAGGTCGAGATGGTGGACTCTTCGCCGGTCCGGGTGGTCTCGACGTTGCCACCCACTGGCTCGGTGTGTCCGTCGCCAGGGTCGAGTGGGATGAAGCGCGTGCGCCACTCGCGCGAAAGCCGGGCTGCACACCAAGCAAAGCGATGTCCGCCTCTCGAAGCCTGCCAACTACCCGGAGGCACGTCTTCTGAGCGGAGGGCCGCCGTGTCAGACGTACACGGTCCGCCGGGCCGGGAGCCGGCAGGCGAACGCTGGAACAGGTGCTGACGTTCGTCAAAGCCATCGCCGGCGGCGAGGAGATCGCCGAAGAGCTGGCGCAACTCGACGATGAGCGCACCGGTTTGGTCTTGGAGCCCCTCCGGTGGATCGTCGACGCAGGTGTTCCCTATGAGGCGATCGTCCTGGAGCAGGTTCCCGCGGTGCTCCCGGTCTGGGGAGCTTACGCGGAGGTGCTCGAAGGCCGCGGTTACAGCGTCGACTACGGAATTCTCCACACGGAAGACTTCGGCGTACCGCAGACGCGGCGCCGGGCAATCCTGATCGCCCGGCGCAACGGAGAGGCGAAACTGCCGAAGCCCACCCATCGGCGTTACTACAAAAGCCAAGCGCGTGGGGAAGGCGATCAAAGCCTGCGTCCGTGGAAGACCATGGGCGAGGCGCTCGGTTGGTCGGAACAGTTCACCGTGGTGTCCAACTACGGCACCGGCGGTGACCCGAAGGCTCGTGGTCAGCGGCTTTCGACGCAACCGGCTTTCACGGTCACCGGCAAGGTTTCCCGCAACCGCTTGGTCGGACGACCGAAGGGAATGCCCGACCGCTTCTCCGACGACGAAGCGGGCAGGCTTCAAACCTTTCCGCACGACTACCCTTGGTCCGGGCGTGGCATCGCCCAACAGATCGGGAATGCGATCCCGCCGCGGTTGGCGGCGCATGTCCTCGCTGCGGCGCTGGGCAAGGAACTCGACGTGACGGTCTTGGATCGATGCGTCAAGCAAAGTTGGAAGCAGACTCGCAACGGGGTCGACGGACTGCTGAAAGACGTCGACAAGAGCTGAGTCTCAGCGGCGTTCCCGGACCGCGGTGATCACCCGGGTCGCGGCGGCTTCGACGGTCTCGTGCTCCCAGATCCGGAGTGCGAGCCAGCCGGCTTCGTCGAGCCGTGCGTCCGTGTCGGTGTCCCGTCTGCGGTTGGTCTCGATCTTGTCCCGCCAGAATTCGGCGTTGTTCTTGGGCCAGGTGCCGTGATCCGGGCAGCCATGCCAAAAACAGCCGTTTACGAACACCGCGACACGAGCAGGGCCGAACACCAGGTCCGCCTCGCGGCGTACACTTTTCACCGGCCGACGGTGCACTCGATACCGGAAGCCGGCACTGTGCAGGGCCTTGCGCAGCGCCACTTCGATCCCGGTGTCCCGGGACTTCTGCTTGCTCATTCGGACGCGCACCGCGGACGTGGTCTTCAGCTGCTCCACGCGCTCATTGTGGCAAGGTTCCTGCGTCCAGGGGGCTCAACCCTCGATGACGCGGCCTTCGATCACCGGGTGTGGCTTCTCCGTCGACGACGGTGATGACGATGGCGGCACCACCTCGCTGTCCACCACCATCACCGGACCGCGGTGTTGGTTGGCGAACTTCACCGCTCGCTTCTCCATCCGCTTCAGCCACAGCCGACGGGCCACCGCGCGCGACGGCGGCAGCATCAGCAGCAGGCCGAGCACGTCGCTGACGAAGCCCGGGATCAGGATCAACACCCCGCCAAGGCCGACGAGCATGCCGTCGGTGAGTTCCTTCTCCGCGGAACGCCCAGCTCGGGACGTCTCCATGAACGCGCGCATCGCCTTGGCGCCTTCGCGGCGGGCGAGCCAGGAGCCGACGAACGCGCCGGCCAGGAGGAGGCCCAGCGTGCCGAGCACGCCGACCGCTGAGCCGACCGCCCAGATCGCGGCGATCTCGGCGAAGACGTAGAGCAGGAACGCGACAGCCATACCTGGACAACGAACGAGCTGTCCGATTTGATCCCGGGCCCGCCGGCCACCGGCTAGTCTCACCCTTCGTGTCCGACTGGCTCCGGTGGCTTCTGATCGCGATCGCGGTGCTCGCGGCGGGGGTGCTCCTGGTCGGGAGACGGCGGCCTCGGGTCACGTTGCCACAGGTCAGGGTGCGTGGTGGCATCGCGATGTCCGTGTTGGCGTGGCTGGTCATCGGGATCGTTGTCGCGGGCGCGACCGCTGGTGGGCTGCTGTGGTTCCTCGGCTGGCCGCACCTGCCGAGCGCGGCTGTCTTCGATGTCACCCAGGTGCTCGACCTGCTGAAGATCGCCCTGTCCGTGGTCGCCGGGTTCGGCGGGGTCGTGCTGCTCGCCGTCAACTACCGGAAGCAGCGGATCACCGAGAACGAGCACGCTCTCGCCGTCGAGAAGGCTGAGCGCGAGACCGTCCAGGGTTTCAACGAACGTCTCGGCACCGCCGCCGAGCAGCTCGCTCACGACAACCCCGCGGTGCGCCTGACCGGCGTTTACGCGCTCGCGGGCCTCGCCGACGACTGGGAGGACAAGCGCCAGGTCTGCGTCGACGTCCTCTGCGGGTACCTGCGCCTCGCGCCCGATGCGGTGTCTCCTGGCGAGGACGAGGTGCGACAGGCGATCCTGCGGATGATCCGAGATCGCCTCGGGGCCGGCGTCCGGTGGCGGCGGCCGGTCGACTTCGACTTCACCGGTGTTGTGTTCGAGAACGCGGACTTCTCCGGGCTGCGCTTCCCCGGCCGGGTGATCTTCGACGGGGTCGAGTTCACCGGCGAGCTGACCTCGTTCGAGGGCAGTTCGTTCGTAGGCGAGCTCAGCTGTCATGGAACGCACTTCGCCGCGAGCCGGACGACCTTCGCTCGCGCCAACTTCAAGGGTGGCACCGAATTCGTCGGGGCCGAGTTCGCCGGCGGCGATCTGGATTGCTCGTCTTGGGACGTCGACGGCCGGATCGCCTTCTACCGGTGCGAGATCCGGTGCACCCGGATCGATTTCTCCTACCTGACCATCCAGCGAGGTGAGGTCCGGTTCGAACGGATCGAGTTCGCCGACGCCGAGGTGAAGTTCGACGTCTTCGGCGACTGGGACAAGAAGAACTTCTCGCGGCTCGTTTTCGACGAGGTGCGGTTCCTGCGTTGCCGCCTGCGGCTCGAGCTCTCCCAGGATCGGGAACGCATGGTCTGGTTCATCGACTGCCTGCTGGACTCGGTGACCGTCGAGCTCCCCGATTTCGACTGGTCGATGCCCTGGCTGAACCTCCGCGACGTCGAGCTCCGCGGCACCGAAATCCCCGAGCCGTACATCCGGCGATCAGCGCAGGAGCGTCTCGATCATCGAACGGAGTCCGGCCGCCAGCCGATGTGATTCGCCCGTGCGCAGCAGGTGGAGCGCCCGCACCCGCTCCTCGACCACCGCGCGCATCAGGCCTTCGCGGTTGCCGAAGTGGTGGAACACCGTCCCCTTGCCGACGCCGGCCGCCTGCGCGACGCGATCCATCGAGACGTGCTCCAGGCCGTGTGTGGCCAGGAGTTCCTCGGTCGCGCGCATGATCGCCTGGCGGTTGCGTGCCGTGTCCGCGCAGCACGGCACGGGTGGTCCCGAAGTGCTGAAGTTCGAGGAACGACCGGAACCGGGCCGCGGCGAAGGTGAGGTGCTGATCCGCGTCGAGGCGATCTCGGTGCTGTTCTACGAAACCCAGCTGCGGTCCGGGATGCTGCCTGGTGGGGAGCCCGCGGTGTTCGGGCACGAGGCCGTCGGTGTCGTGGCCGAAGCCGATGACGAACAGCTGGTCGAAGCCGCGTCCGGGGCGATCGGCGGGCTGCGGGCCGCCGAGATCCTGGCGAAGGTCGTGCCGCGCGAGCGGATTCTCGCGTACGGCCTGCTCAGCGGCGAGTTCCCGGCGATCACCGTCGCCGATTTCATCCCGCGCGGACTCACGCTGATCGGTTTCGGCGGGCCGGCCGCCTATGGGAAGGACGTCGCCGCCCGCCCGCGACGAAGTAATGAGCCTCGTCGCGGACGGCACCCTGACGCTCGTGATCGACCGGACGTACGCGCTCGACGACGTCGTCGAGGCGCACGCCCGGGTCGAGAGCCGCGAGGGTCTCGGCAAGGTTCTTCTGGTGCCCTAGCTCGGGATCTCGTCCAGGTACGCCTGCGCCTGGAGCGTGAACAGCTCCGCGTAGCCCGCCTTCGCCGCCATCAGCTGCTCGTGCGTGCCGTACTCGGCGACCTTTCCGTGCTCCAGCAACAGGATCCGCTCCGCCTGGCGCACGGTCGAGAACCGGTGCGAGATGTACAGCGTCGTGCGGCCCTCGGACAGTTCGCGCAGGCGCGAGAACAGGTCGTGCTCCGCCTGCGCGTCCAGGGCCGACGTCGGCTCGTCGAGGATCAGGATCGGTGCCTCCCGCTGGAACGCCCTGGCCAGCGCCACCTTCTGCCACTCGCCACCGGACAGGCTGACGCCCTGGTCGAACCAGCGTCCCAACGGTGTTTCGTACCCCTGGGGCAGGCGCTCGATGCGCTCGTCCGCGCCGGCTCGGCGGGCCGAGTTCTCGATGTGCGGGCGGTCTTCGAGCCGGGTCAGGTCGCCGAGGCCGATGTTCTCGGCCGCGGTGCCCTGGTACGTCACGTAGTCCTGGAACATCGCGCTGATCCGCGTCCGCAGCTCGTCCGGGTCGTACTCGCGGATGTCGACGCCGTCGAGGCGGATCCGGCCGCCGGTCGGGTCGTAGAGCCGGCAGAGCAGCTTGAACAGCGTCGACTTGCCCGCGCCGTTGCGGCCGACGACCGCGACTGTTTCGCCTGGCCGGATCTCGAAGCTGACGCCGTCGAGGGCCGGTTCTTCCGCGCCGGGGTAGGCGAACGTCACCGAGTCGAACTCGATGTGACCCTCCACAGTGGACGGCATGGGGCGCGGCGAAGCCGGCGCGGTGATCTCCGGTTTCGTGCCCAGGAAGCGGTAGAGCGTGTCGAGGTAGAGGTTGTTCTCGTACATCCCCGAAAACGCGGTGAACAGCCCGGACACCGACGTCTGCACGGACGCCGCCGCGGCCGTGTACAGCGCCAGGTCGCCCAGCGTGAGCCGGCCGCCGACCGCCTCCAGTGCGATGTACAGCGCGATCGCCGAGCCCACGAGCGTGCTCAGCAGCCCCCAGGACGTCGAGCTGATGTTGCGGTTGATCGTCAGCTTCCGCTGCCGCTCGTAGGAGACGACGCCGAGCCGGCGGAACCGGTCGACGAAGTACGGGCCGAGCCCGAACAGTTTTGTCTCCTTGGCGTACGTGTCCGTGGTGACCAGCGAGGACAGGTAATCCATCCGCCGCTTGATCGGCGACATCAGGAAGGTGAGCCAGAACGCGCGCGAGCCGTACTTCGACTGCGAGATGAACGCCGGGATCGGCGCGAGCAGCGCGACCAGCGCCAGCAGCGGGCTGACGGCCACCAGCAATGCGATCATGCTGCCGAACGTGATCAGCGTCCGCACGAGACCCAGCGCGGAGTTCATCATCGACAGCGGTCGCGTCGGTGCCTCCTGCGCGGCCTGGCGCAGCATGTCGTAGGACGCCGAGCCCTCGAAGTACGCCAGGTGCAGTTCGCTGGAGTGCGCCATCACCTGGTGGCGGATGGTCAGTGTCATCCGCTCCTGCAGCAGCGTCTGCGCGATCGACGTCATCGCGCTGCTGATCGCGGTCGCGGCGAGCACGCCGAACTGGAACAACGCGACGTTGACGATGTCCATCGTCGTCCCGCGGTGCTGGATCGCCGCGACGACCGAGTCGAGCAGCAGCTTCGCGATGTACGCGGTCGCTGTCGGCAGCAGGCCCGACAGCAGCGTGATCAGCGCCAGCATGATGGTCAGGACCGGGCTCGCCTGCCAGGTCAGCTTGATGACCTTGGGCAGGCCGCGGACGGTGCCCGAGACCGACGTCTTCGCGCGTTTCAGCCGGGAGCGCCAGTCCTTCGGCTGGTCGTCCTGCTTCGGCTCCGGGATGTCGACCGGGCCGGTCAGCCCGCTGTCCGGGACCGTCGAGATGGCTCGCCGCCGGCCGCGCCGCGCGATCGCGAACTCCATCCCGCCCCCACCACCCGGGATCATCTGGCCTCCACGGCGCCGTGCAGGAAGACGTCGACCACCTGGCGCGTGGTGGGCGCGTCGTCGTCCGGGGCCATCCGGCGGCCGCTGAACAACATGGTCAGGAACAGTGCGGCCAGGTGCTCGGGCGACAGGCGCAGGCGGTCCTTCTCGGGCTCGAACAGTTCGGTCATGGCGCCGCGCATGGCGGCCATCGACTCCCGGCGGCCGCCCTTCCAGCTGCCGCGCAGGCGCTGTTCGGGGTCGCGGTGCTTGACGCGGCCGGAGGCGTGCAGGGCGCCCATCAGCGCGCCCATTCGCTCGAGGTGCGCGCCGAGCGCTTCGGCGGCTTCGACGAGCCGGTCCTCCAGGGGCTGGTCGACGGGGATCTCGGCGATCGCGTCGAGCACGTGGTCGGGGCGCAGGGCCTCGGCGGTGCAGGCGTCGAACAGCTCGTCCTTGTCCTTGAACGCGCGGAAGATGGTGCCCTCGCCGATGCCGGCGGCGCGGGCGATCTGGCTGGTCGTGACGGTGGCCCCGTGCTCGATGAGCAGGGGCAGCACCGCGTGCACGATCATGCTGCGCCGGGCTTCGACGCTCATGCCCGGCGCTCTACGCCGGGTTTCGGGTGCTGGTGTCATGCGACCAGTGTGCGGAGTGAGCACTCACTCCGTCAAGCGAGTATAAGTTGGCTCTCATGGGTGTGGTCTGGGCGATGGCGTTCCCGATGCTGCTCGTGCTGCTGTTCCTGCTCGCCGTGCTGGAGGTCTGGGGCCGCCGGTTCCTGCCGTGGCACCGTCGCGGCGACGGCCAGCGCGTGGCGAGCGTCGCCGCGACCGAGGAGGTCGAAGCGCTGCTCGGCGGCACCAAGCACCACGACCTCGAGCAGCGTCAGGTCCAGCTGATGCTGGTCGACGACGAAGCCGACGGCGCCCCGCCGCGCACCCGCGTCGACCTGGACGCCGGGAAGTTCGTGATCCGCGAACGCTGAAGGCCGCCCCGGAACTCCGGAGCGGCCCTCAGCGGTCAGTGCGTCAGTAGGTCATCGCCATGGCCGGGTCGGCCAGCAGCGCGCCGACGTCGGCCAGGAACTCCGAGCCCTGCTGGCCGTCGACCACGCGGTGGTCGAAGCTCAGCGACAGCTGCAGCACCTTGCGGACCTTGATCTCGCCGTCCACGACCCACGGCTGGTCCTTGATCGCGCCGAGGCACAGGATCGCGGACTCGCCCGGGTTGATGATCGGCGTGCCGGTGTCGACGCCGAACACGCCGACGTTGGTGATCGTGATCGTGCCGTTCGCCATCGCCGCGGGGGACGTCTTGCCTTCGCGCGCCACGTCCGTGAGCTCCGTCAACGCGGCCGCGAGCTCCTTCAGCGACAGCGAGTCGGCGTCGCGGACCTTCGGCACGATCAGGCCGCGGGGCGTCGCCGCCGCGATCCCGAGGTGGACGTAGTCCTTGTAGACGATCTCCTGCGCCGCCTCGTCCCAGACCGCGTTGATGTCCGGGGTGCGCTTCGCCGCCAGGCAGACAGCCTTCGCCGCGAACGTCAGCGGCGTGACCTTCACGCCGGCGAACTCCCGCGACTTCTTCAGCTTCTCGCGGAACTCCATCATCGGCGTGACGTCGATGGTCAGGAACTCCGTGACGTGCGGAGCGGTGTACGCGCTCTGCACCATCGCGGCCGCGGTCATCTTGCGGACGCCCTTGATCGGGACACGCCGCTCGCGGGTGGCGGGGTCGTAACCGCTGTCCACAGTGGACGGCGCTGCGGCCGGTGCCGAACCGTTGGCCGCCTTGTGGACGTCGTCGCGCGTGATGACGCCGCCGTCGGCGGTGCCGGTCAGCGCGTGCAGGTCGACGCCCAGCTCCTTGGCCAGCTTCCGCACCGGCGGCTTGGCCAGCGGGACGTAACCCCCGCGCGGCGCAGGCGCGGGGGCAGCGGGAGCAACAGGCGCGGGAGCGGGAGCGGCGACAGCAACAGCGGGCGCGGGCGCCGAACCCTTCCGGGCCCGCCGCTGCGTGACGACGGCCTTGGAGCCGTAGCCGACCAGCGGCTTCATCTCCTCTTCCTCGACCGGAGCCGACGCGGCGGCCGCAGGAGCGGCGGCCGGCGCGGGAGCCGCCGCGCCACCGGGGTCGACGTCGATGGTGAGGATCGGCGTGCCGACCTCCACCGTCTGACCCGGCTCGACGTGCAGCTCCGTGACCACACCGGCCCACGGGATCGGCAGCTCGACGGCGGCCTTCGCGGTCTCGATCTCGACGACGATCTGGTTGACCGTCACCGTGTCGCCCGGCTTCACGTGCCAGCTCAGGATGTCGGCTTCGGTCAACCCCTCGGCCGTGTCGGCCAGGGGGAACTGCTTGAACGTTGGCATGACGCGGAAGTCCCCCTTACCAGGCGAGCGAGCGGTCGATGGTGTGCAGCACCCGGTCCAGGTCGGGGAGGTAGTGCTCCTCGAGCTTGGCCGGCGGGTACGGCGTGTCGAACCCGGTCACCCGGAGGACGGGCGCCTCCAGCGAGTAGAAGCACTCCTGCTGGACGCGCGCGGCGATCTCCGATGTCAGCGACGACTCGGACGGCGCCTCCGACAGCGCGATCAGCCGGCCGGTCTTGCGCACCGACTCGAACACCGGGCCGAGGTCCAGCGGCGAAAGCGTGCGCAGGTCGATGACCTCGAGGGACTTGCCCTCGTCTTCGGCCGCGGCAGCCGCGTCGAGGGCGACCTTCACGGTCGGGCCGTACGCGACGACCGTCGCCGTCGTGCCCTCGCGCACGACCTGCGAGGAGAACACCGGCGACGGCGTGCCGGCGACGTCGATCTCCGCGCGCAGCGCACCCGAGTGGTAGAGCCGCTTGGGCTCGAAGAACAGGATCGGGTCGTCCGACTTGATCGCTTCCTGGATGCCCCAGTAGGCGTCGACGGCGTTCGAGATCGAGACGACCTTCAGGCCCGGGATGTGCGCGAACAGCGACTCCGGGGACTCCGAGTGGTGCTCGACCGCACCGATCCCGCCGCCGAAGGGCACCCGGATCACGACGGGCATCTTGATCTTGCCCTGCGTGCGGTAGTGCAGCTTCGCCAGCTGGGACGAGATCTGGTCGAACCCGGGGAAGATGAAACCCTCGAACTGGATCTCGCACACCGGCCGGAAGCCGCGCACGGCCAGGCCGACCGCGGTGCCGATGATGCCGGACTCGGACAGCGGCGTGTCCAGCACGCGCTGCTCGCCGAAGTCCTTCTGCAGGCCGTCGGTGATCCGGAAGACGCCGCCGAGCTTGCCGACGTCCTCGCCCATGATCAGGACCTTGGGGTTCTCTTCCATCGCCCGGCGCAGGCCGAGGTTGAGCGCCTTGCCGATGGTGAGTTTCTGGAGGTCGGTCATCAGTGCTCACCCGCCGCTGCGAAGCCGTCGAGGTAGGACAGGAACTCTTCGCGCTGCGCGTCCAGCACCGGGTTGCCCTCGGCGTAGACGTTGCTGAAGATCCGCTCCGGCGGCGGCTCCGGCATGTTGAACGTGTACTCGCGCAGGTCGGCGGCGAAGGCGTCGGCCTCGGCCTGGACCTGTTCGAAGAAGTCGTGGTCGGCGCCGCCCTTGCGGGCCAGGAACGCCCGGACGCGCTCGATCGGGTCCTTGAGCTTCCACTCTTCGAGCTCGTCGGACAGCCGGTAGCGCGACGGGTCGTCGGTCGTCGTGTGCGCGTCCATCCGGTAGGTGAACGCCTCGATCAGGACGGGACCGTTGCCGTGGCGGCACTCGTCGAGCGCCCAGCGGGACACCGCGAGGCAGGCCAGGACGTCGTTGCCGTCGACGCGGATGCCGGGGAAGCCGTAACCGCGGGCGCGCTGGTAGAGCGGCAGGCGCGACTGGCGCTCGGTCGGCTCGGAGATCGCCCACTGGTTGTTCTGGCAGAAGAACACCAGCGGCGCGTCGTAGACCGCGGCCCAGACGAAGCCCTCGTGGACGTCGCCCTGCGAGGTCGCGCCGTCACCGAAGTAGCAGATCGTGGCTTCGTCAGTGTCAGAAGGAGAGCCGTCACCGTCGGTGTTTCCTACTCTGCCCTCGAACCGCTGCCCCATCGCGTAGCCGGCGGCGTTGAGCACCTGGTTGCCGATGACGATGCAGTACGGGTGGAAGCCGTGCTCCTTGTAGTCCCAGCCGCTGTGGTCGGTGCAGCGGAAGATGCCCAGCAGGTCCTTCATGTCGACCCCGCGCGCGTACGCGACGCCGTGCTCGCGGTAGCTGGGGAACGCCATGTCGTTCTTCTTCAGCGCGCGGCCCGACCCGATCTGCGCGGCCTCCTGGCCGAGCAGCGGGACCCAGATACCGAGCTGGCCCTGGCGCTGCATCGCGTTGGCTTCACGGTCCGCGCGGCGGACGAGCACCATGTCGCGGTACAGGTTGCGCAGGGCTTCGTCGTCGACGTCGTCGACGTACTTGTCGAACTGCGGCGACGGGACCCGTTCGCCTTCGGGGGTGAGCAGCTGAGTCAGCTCAGCGCCACCTTCGCTGGTCGCTCGCAATCCGGCGATCACCTGCTCGGGGGACGGCTGGGCCGCGACGGCGGCCGGTCCATCTCCTGGCTCCGGGTGCGTCCACTGTTCGGACGGCATGGGCGTTGCTCCTCGGTGTCGGTGCCTCTGGCGGCCGCTTGTGGCGACCACAGCGACTGCACCGGCGGGGACCAGCGTTTCGGGTCTCCGAAGCGCTCGGTCACCGTCGGCGTTGACGGTTCACGCCGACATCCTGGCACGAAGGTCCACGTCTTGGTCAGTCGCGGTTGCTGATTTGTTGCTGAGAAACGGGCTCTGAACAGGCAAAACGCTAGGAAGCCCGAGCATTGGACCTACGAGAGTATGGCGCCGGTCCGCGCGTTCACCAGGCTCGCACGCTTGGGTGCGTACCTGTGCGTGTGCGCGCCTGCGCCCTCCGGAGACGACCTTGTGATGTGCCGCACGCCCGAACCCGCGTGGCACGATGGACGTTGTGGAGCCGAAAACCGTGCGTGAATCCGTCGTGTCCGGCTGGACCGACGACGTCATCCCGAGCCTGTCCGGGCTGGTGGCCATCCCCGCGTTGTCCCCGGCGTTCGACGCCGACTGGGCGAAGACCGGGCACCTGGCCGCCGCCGTCGAGCACGTCCGCGCGTGGATCGCCGCGCGCGACCTGCCCGGCGCGACCCTCGACGTCGTCGAGCTGCCGGACCGGACCCCCTTGCTGCTCGTCGACGTCCCGGCGACCCCGGGCGCGGCGGCCGAGGGCACCGTCCTGATGTACGGCCACCTCGACAAGCAGCCCCCGGTGGGCGGCTGGTCCGACGGCCTCGACCCGTGGACCCCGGTGATCCGCGACGGCCGGCTGTACGGCCGCGGCTCCGTCGACGACGGCTACTCCGGCTACGCGGCGACGACGTCGATCGAGGCCGTGCACGCCGCCGGCGGTGAGCACGCGCGCATCGTCGTGCTGCTGGAGACCGGCGAGGAGTCCGGCAGCCCCGACCTGCCCGCCTACGTCGAGCACCTGGCCGACCGGATCGGCGAGGTCTCGCTGGTCGTCTGCCTCGACGCCGGCGGCAGCGACTACGAGCGGTTGTGGCTGGTCACGAGCCTGCGCGGGATGCTGCACCTGGACGTCAACGTGCAGCTGCTGGGCTCGGCGCAGCACTCCGGCGTCGCCTCGGGCGTCGTCGCGAGCTCGTTCCGCATCCTGCGAAGCCTCATCGAGCGGCTCGAGGACAGCGCGACCGGCGAGCTGCTGCTCGACGAGCTGAAGGTCGACGTCCCGGCGGACCGGCTGGCCGAGCTGGAGGCCGTCTCGAAGGACTTCCCGGAGGCGCTGTCGAAGGCGTTCCCCCTGGTCGAGGGCGGTCGCGTGATCACCGAAGACGCGCTCGAGCTGATGCTCAACAACGCGTGGCGCCCGACCCTGTCGATCATCGGCGCCGACGGCTTCCCGAAGCCGGCCGACGCGGGCAACGTCCTGCGCGAGAGCACGACGTTGACACTGAGCTTCCGCCTCCCGCCGACGGTCGACGCCGCGAAGGCCCTCGAAGCCGTGAAGCGGACCCTGACCACGGACGTCCCGTACGGCGCGAAGGTGACCTTCGGCGACAACACGCAGTCGGAGGACGGCTGGAACGCGCCGACCGAGGCGCCGTGGCTGACGGCGGCGCTGCAGACGGTCAGCGATGGCGTCTTCGGCCAGCCGCACCGCGCGACCGGCATGGGCGGCTCGATCCCGTTCATGGGCCTGCTCTCGCGCAAGTACCCGGAGGCGCAGTTCCTGGTCACGGGGGCGTGCGGATCGGACTCGAACATCCACGTGCCGGACGAGTGGCTGCACCTGGAGTATGCGCAGCAGGTCACGGAGGCCGTCGCGCACATCCTGGACGCCCACGCCCGCGGCTGACCCAAGCCGAGCCGGCGCGTTCCGACCTTGGGGCGCGCCGGCTTTGGTGTTGCCCCGATCGGGTTTGCGTATTACGGTGTAATACGTTACTGGAGTGAGAGGCGAGTTTTACGATGGAATCCCTCTGGAGCTCCTGCTCTTCGAGGAGGTGCGAGTACTCGACCCGACGCATCTGCGCCGGTCGCTGCGTTATCGAGGTGCCATGGACATCGAACCGGAGCACGCGGTGGAGGCTGCGCTGGATCCCCGCCGGTTGGTCGGTCGCGACCCCTCGTCGAGAACCGGCGAGTCGATCCGGGTGGTCGGCCATTCAACCGGGATGGGGCGCTTGCTGACAGTTGTCCTGCTACCGGACCGGCATCCGCCGGACGGCGTTTGGCAGGTTGCGACGGCTTGGCCCGCGGACAAGCGAGTCCGGCAGGTTTATCAAGGACTTTGGGAGGTTCCGTGATCACGGACGAAGAACTTGTCGCTCGCGTGGCTGAGGCCGCGGAGGCCGATCCGGACGCTGACGCCGAGGTCAACTGGGTGCGGCATCAGCGGCCGTCCAAGAATCCCACCGCCGTCTACAGCGTGCGCATTCCCGTCGACCGGATCGAGGAGCTGCGGCAGCTCGCCGTGGCCCGGAACGTGCAGCCGACCGCGTTGATCCGGACCTGGGTGCTCGCCCAGCTCGACGCCGCCAAGAGCGGGGACGAGGACGCGCGGCAGTGGGAAACCGAAGTCCGCGCGACCATCGACCACCTGCGCGCCTTGCTCGACGGGCGAGGATCGCGAGCCGAGCCCGAAACCGCCTAGGCCAGCCGGGTGAGGTGGACTGAGACGTCCAAAGTGGACTGCCCACCCCCGGTGAAGATCCCCTTCAACGGCGCCACGTCCGCGTAGTCCCGCCCGGTCGCCACCCACACGTGCCGCGGGCCGACCGGGATCGCGTTCGTCGGGTCGTACGCCCACCAGCCGCCCGTCCAGACGTCGACCCAGGCGTGGGACTCGCCGGCCACCACTTCGCCCAGCTTCGCGTCGCGCTTCGTGTGCAGGTAGCCCGAGACGTACCGCGCCGGGACGCCGATCGCGCGCAGCATCACCAGCGTCACGTGCGCGAAGTCCTGGCACACGCCTTCACGCGCGTTCCACGCGTCGGTCGCCGTCGAGTGCACGCCCGTGGTGCCCGGCTGGTACTTCAGCTGCTTGTGGACCCACTCGCACACGGCCAGCGTCGCGTCCGCCGGGTCGAGACCGGTCCGCAGCGCGCGGGCCTCGCGGGCCAGCGCGAGGTCGCGCGGGGTGTAGTCGGTCGGCGTCAGGTACTCCGTGCGGTGGTCGACCACCGTGTCGCTGCGGAGGTCCTTCCACGACGCCGTGCGGATCGGCTCGGCCTCGTCCGCCGTCTCGACCACCGACGTCGCCAGCACGGTGAACTCCGTGTGCGGCGCGTGGAGGTCGAACGACGTCACGACCGTGCCCCAGTAGTCGGTGTAGCGGTACGCGCGGGTCGCGGGCGTCGTCTCGATGCGCGTCGCCACCGTCGTCTGGCGGCGGTCCGAGCGCGGGGTCAGCCGCGCCTCGTTGTACGACTGCGTGGCCGGCGTCGCGTACCGGTACCCCGTCCGGTGGGCCACCCGAAGCTGCCAGGTCACAGCGAAACCTCCGCACCGCTCCACGCCACCCACGGCGACGTGCTGAAGTACTGCATCGACACGGCTTCGCCGATCTCCTTGATCGACGTCTGCAGCGTCCCGAGCCGCCGCGGCAGGTCGGTCAGCAGGTCCGACGGGCGCAGGAACTCCAGCTCGCTGCGGGCCCGGCCGAGTTCGCGCAGCGCCTCGGACTTCTCGTTGTTGCGGGACGCGCCGCCGGGGTCGAGCCGCTGCAGGCACTCCTCCGCCTGCCGCAACGCGTGGAATACCGAACGCGGGAACAGCGTGTCCCGCAACAGGAACTGGACGACGCGGCCCGCGTCGAGCGCACCGCGGTAGGTGCGCAGGTAGGTGTCCTGCGCGCCGGCCGAGCGGAGCACGGTGATCCAGCCCGGGGACGACGCGCGGTCCGCGACGACCCGGGACAGCAGCAGCCGCACGACCATGTCCGCGCGTTCGATCGACCGGCCGAGCACCATGAACAGCCAGCCGTCGTCGCGGCTCATCGTCGAGTCGGCGAGGCCGGCGAACATCGCCGCGCGCTCCTCCACGAACGACAGGAACGCGTGCGGCCCGGCGCGCCGGGCGTACCGCTGGCGGTCCGGCACCGCGTTCCACGTCGCGTTCAGGCATTCCCACAGCTCGGTCGAGACGACTTCACGGGCGCCGCGGGTGTTCTCGCGGGCCGAGTTGATCGAGCCGACGATCGACGCCGGGTTGTCCTTCGCGTACGCCACCAGCTCGGTCAGCTTCCACACGTCGAGGGACTCGGTGCCCTCCGACTCGATGCCCAGGACGGCGAGCAGCTGACGGCTCGCGTGGTCCGGGTCGACACTCGCGTCCTCCAGCAGCTGGTGGACCGAGACGTTGAGGATCCGGGAGGTGTCGTCGGCGCGTTCGACGTACCGGCCGATCCAGTACAGCGACTCCGCGTTGCGTGCCAGCATTTCGAACCCCCTAGCTCTGCTGTTGCTGCTGTTGTTGCTGCTGTGACAGAGACAGCTCGGGACCCTGCTCCGCGATCATTCCGTCCACAGTGGACACCGCGCCCAGTGCCGGCTGTTCCAGCTCGCGTTCGGCGGTGGACGTCCGGGAGGCCAGCACCCACGTGTCCTTCGAGCCGCCGCCCTGCGACGAGTTGACGACCAGGCTGCCTTCCGGCAGTGCCACCCGGGTCAGTCCGCCGGGCAGCACGAAGATGTCCTTGCCGTCGTTGACGGCGAACGGGCGCAGGTCGACGTGCCGTGGTGCCAGCCGGTCCTCCACCTTCGACGGCACGGTCGAGAGCTGCACCACCGGCTGCGCGATCCAGCCGCGCCGGTTCGCCCGCACCTTCCGCCGCAGCGCCGTCAGCTCCGACGGCGTCGCCTCCGGCCCGAAGACGATGCCGTAACCGCCGGAGCCTTCGACCGGCTTGACGACCAGTTCGTCGAGGTGCGACATCACGTAGTCGAACTCGTCCGGCAGCCAGCAGCGGTAGGTGTCCACATTGGGCAGCAGCGGCTTCTCGCCGAGGTAGTACCGCACCATCTCCGGCACGTAGGTGTAGACGAGCTTGTCGTCCCCGACGCCGTTGCCGATGGCGTTCGCGACGACGACGTTGCCCGCGCGCGCCGCGTTGAGCACGCCGGCGATGCCGAGCACCGAGTCCGGCCGGTAGTGCACCGGGTCGAGGAACTCGTCGTCGATCCGCCGGTAGATGACGTCGACCGGGCGTTCGCCCTCGGTGGTCCGCAGGTAGACGACGTTGTCACGGCAGAACATGTCGCGGCCTTCGACGAGTTCGACACCCATCAGCCGCGCCAGCAGCGAGTGCTCGAAGTACGCCGAGTTGTGGACGCCGGGGGTGAGCACCACGACCATCGGGTCGGCGACGTTCGCCGCGGCCGCCGCGCGCAGGGCCCGCAGCAGGTGTGCCGCGTAGTCGCCGACCGGGCGCACCCGGTGCTGGGCGAACAGGTCGGGGAAGACCCGCGCCATCGTCCGCCGGTTCTCCATCACGTACGACACCCCGGACGGGTTGCGGAGGTTGTCCTCCAAAACCCGGAACGTGCCCTCCTCGTCGCGCACCAGGTCCACACCGGACACGTGGATGCGCACGCCGTTCGGCGGGTTGATGCCGTACGCCTCACGCTGGAAGTGCTCGCACGACGTGATCAGCCGCCGCGGGAAGACCCCGTCCCGCAGGATCTGGCGATCGCCGTAGATGTCGGCGAGGAACGCTTCGAGCGCGCGGACCCGCTGCGCCACCCCGCGTTCGAGCTTCGACCACTCGGCCGCCTGGATCACCCGCGGCACCAGGTCCAGCGGGAACGGCCGCTCCTGGCCGGACAGCGAGAACGTGATGCCCTGGTCGACCATCGCCCGGTCCAGCGCGAGCGACCGCGAGTTGAGGTCGTGCGCGTCGAGCGCCGCGATCGATTCGTAGAGCGCGCGGTACGGGCCGCGGACCGTGCCGTCGTCGGCGAACATCTCGTCGTAGGCGTCCGCGTGCGGGCGTTCCGGGGAGAGGTACCCGTCGAACCGGGCACCCGGCCGGGTGATCCGGCGGGTCGTCGCCTTCCTCGCGCGTCGACCGGAGGGGGGCAGCCGGGGCGGGATCGCGTTCATGAACGACATCCTCACCTACGTGCCCACCAACGCGCGACACTCCCACGCTGGTGGGCGCGGTGCGAAACGTCGCTGTAACTCGACAGTGCTGTGCTTTGGTATGGATGAGTGGCAATATGCGTGCTCTCACGAACTGAGAACTACGAGGAGTGACGACGTGGCCCGAGGACCCCAACTCAAGGCGCTCGCCCTGTTGCCGGCATTCGCCCTGGTCGGACTGACCATGGCCTGTGGCGCGGGTGGTAGCGGTGCCGGCGACGTCGGCTCGAGCAGTGCCGCTCCGGCGGGCACTGGTTCGGGTGACGCCGGCACGGTCGCGAAGGACGACGCGCTCGCCGCGCTCGTGCCCGCCGACGTCAAGACCGACGGCAAGATCCTCGTCGGCCAGGACCAGAGCTACCCGCCCAACGAATTCCAGGACAACGGCAAGGCCACCGGCTTCGACGTCGACCTCGGCACCGCCATCGGCCAGGTGCTCGGCGTGCAGATGGAGTTCCAGAACTCCTCGTTCGACGGCATCATCCCGGGTCTCGGCGCCAAGAAGTACGAGATGGGCATCTCGTCCTTCAGCATCAACGCCGACCGGCTGCAGTCGGTCGACATGATCTCCTACTTCAGCGCCGGCACGTCGCTGGCCGTGCTCAAGGGCAACCCCGACGGCCTGAAGATCGACGACCTCTGCGGCAAGAAGATCGCCGTGCAGAAGGGCACCACGCAGGTCGAGGACCTCGACAAGAAGAACGCCGCCTGCACCGGCGGCGGCAAGCCCGCCATCGAGGTGACGCAGCTGCAGGCCCAGACCGACGTCAACCTGGCCCTCACCGCCAAGCGCGTCCAGGGCGAGCTGGCCGACTCCCCGGTCATCGACTACGCGGTCAAGCAGACCAACGGTCAGCTCGAGTCGGTCGGCACGCCGTACGACACGGCGCCGTACGGCATCGTGCTGCCGAAGAACAGCGGTGACTACGGCAAGGCCGTCCAGGGCGCGATCCAGAAGCTCATCGACAGCGGCGCCTACAAGAAGATCATGGACAAGTGGGGCCTGAACGCCGCCGGCGCGGTCACCAAGTCGGAGATCAACCCGGCCAGCTGAGTTAGGACTTGTTGCGCGTGTCCAGTTCTTCCGAGGCGTCGCCTGTCGACGCCGAGCCGATCAAGGCCGTCCCGGTGCGCCACTACGGGCGCTGGGTGGCCGGGGTCGTCATCCTCTTCGTGGCGTTCATCGTGATCCGCAGCGTGATCACGAACGACGCACTGCAGTGGCCGGTCGTCGGGGACTACCTCTTCGACGACCGGATCCTGCGCGGCCTGCAGAACACGTTGATCCTGACGGTGATCTCGATGCTGATCGGGATCTTCGGCGGCATCCTGCTGGCCGTCATGCGCCTTTCGCCGAACCCGCTGACCTCCGGCGCCGCGGCGCTCTACATCTGGCTGTTCCGCGGGACCCCGCTGATCACGCAGCTGATCATCTGGAACTTCCTGGCCCTGGCCTACCCCCGGCTCGGGCTCGGGATCCCGTTCGGGCCCGAGTTCGTCAGCTGGGACACCAACCAGCTGATCACGCAGTTCACGGCGTCACTGCTCGGCCTGGGCCTCAACGAAGCCGCGTACATGGCGGAAATCGTGCGAGGCGGCATCCAGTCGGTCGACGACGGCCAGCTGGAAGCGGCGGGCGCGCTCGGGATGAGCCGCACCAAGACGTTGCGGCGGATCATCCTCCCGCAGGCCATGCGGGTGATCATCCCGCCGACCGGCAACGAGACGATCTCCATGCTGAAGACGACGGCACTGGTCGTCGTCATCGGGTACTACGAGCTGATGGTCGCGGCGCAGACCATCTACGCGCAGAACTACAAGACCGTGCCCCTGCTGCTCACCGCCGGGGCCTGGTACTTGTTCATGACGTCGGTGCTGACGCTGATCCAGATCCAGATCGAGAAGCGGTTCGCACGCGGCACTTCGCGTGGTGAGGCGAACAAGACCAAGTGGGCGGGCCGGATGCTGGGCTTCCGGTTCGGCTCCGGCGCCAGCGGCGGAGGGGGGAAGGCCTGATGACTCCGGTCGTATCCGCGCAGAAGATCCGCAAGAGCTTCGGCACCGTCGACGTCCTCAAGGGCATCGACCTCGAGGTGCAGGAGCGTGAGGTGCTCTGCTTGATCGGGCCGTCCGGCTCGGGCAAGTCGACGCTGCTGCGCTGCATCAACCACCTCGAGAAGATCGACGCCGGCCGGCTCTACGTCGACGGCGTGCTCGTCGGCTACCGGGAGCGCGGCGACAAGCTGCACGAGCTGCGGGAGAGCGAGGTCGCGTTCCAGCGCAAGGACATCGGCATGGTGTTCCAGCGGTTCAACCTCTTCCCGCACATGACCGCGCTGGAAAACGTGATGGAGGCGCCGATCCAGGTGCGCCGCGAGCCGAAGGCCCAGGTGCGGCAACGCGCGTTGGAGCTGCTGGACCGCGTCGGCCTCGGTGACAAGGCGAAGAACTACCCGGCGCAGCTGTCCGGTGGGCAGCAGCAGCGCGTCGCGATCGCCCGGGCGCTCGCGATGAAGCCGAAGCTGATGCTGTTCGACGAGCCGACGTCCGCGCTGGACCCGGAGCTCGTCGGCGACGTCCTGGGCGTGATGAAGCAGCTCGCCAAGGACGGCATGACCATGGTCGTCGTCACGCACGAGATGCAGTTCGCGCGCGAGGTGGCGGACAAGGTCCTGTTCATGGACGGCGGCGTCGTCGTCGAAGAGGGCCCGCCCGACCAGGTCATCGGGGAGCCGCGGGAGGAACGGACCAAGTCGTTCCTCGCGCGTGTGCTCAACCCCAACGCCTGAGGATCTCGCGGCGGAAACGGTGTTCCGGCACCGTTTCCGTCGCGTTTTCGCTACCGTGATGGCGGGGTGAGGGGAGATCCGCCATGTCGACCGAAGGCGTGCTGCCGCCGTTGGACCCGTTCGCGGGTATCCCCGACAAGCGTTACGAGGTCAAGGCCTCCGAGCTGCTGAAACCCGGCAACGGCGGGCTCCTGCGCTGGCGCCGGCAGGCCACGAACGCGCCGACCGTCTACGTCGAGGACGCCTACATCACCGGGACGCTGGACCTGCGGGCCGCGGACCTGAAGTACCTGTTCCGGTTCGAGCGCTGCCGCTTCGAGCAGCCGCCGGACGTGCGCGAGGCGAACCTGCTCGGCCTGGTCTTCCGCAAGTGCTGGCTGCCCGGGCTCAAGGCCCGCAACATGCGCAGCCGCAACGACGTCCGGCTGATCCGCTGCGTCGTGCAGGTCGACGGCGACGACCGCGAGATCGAGGAGACCACGGTCCAGCGCGGCGACGACCGCGAGCGCGGCATGCCGAACGCCGCCGTCAACCTGACGGACGCGGTGATCGAAGGCTCGATGGTGCTCACCCGCACGGTGATCTCGCACCCGCACGGCAAGGCGATCCAGGCGGACCGGCTGGTGCTCACCGGCGCGCTGCTGGCGTACCGGATGGTCGCGAACGGCGAAGTGCGGCTCCCCGGCCTGCGGACCGGCGGTAACGTCAACTTCTCCGGCGCCACGCTGAACAACCCGGACGGCTTCGCGCTCAACGGCAACGGCCTGCACATCGGCGGCAGCCTGCTGTGCGAAGTCGATAACTACGGCCCGGCCAGCCAGCGGAAACGCTTCTCCGCCACCGGGATCATGTACCTGCCGAGCGCCACGGTGGACAGCGACATCATCCTGCGCGAGGCGAAGCTGACGGTGTCCCAGCAGGGCCCGATCGCCGTCGACGCGTGGAAGTCGAACGACCCGTACCTCGACCCGCGCCCGGCGCTGGTCGCCGACCGGCTGAGCGTCGACGGCAACCTCGAGCTGTCCGACGGCCTGCAGGCGCTGGGTACGTTGCGCATGGTCAACGCGCGGATCGGCGGCTCGCTGCGGCTGGCCGGCGCCGAGGTCAGCGTCGTGCGCGGGAAGACGGCGCCGTACTACGACCGCGCGCTGCACCTGGACGGCACCGAAATCGGCGGCGACATCGAGGCGACGAGCCTGCGCGTGCCCGCCGGGCAGCTGCGGCTGGCCGACGTCACGGTCGGCGGCAACTTCCTCGCCTGGAACTCGATGTTCCGCCATCCCGGCCGGGACGTGTTCTCGGCGCGACGGTCGAAGATTGCCGGCAACTTCCAGCTCACGGACGCCACCATCCACGGCACGCTGCGTCTGCAGGGCCTCGAGGTCGGCGGCAGCATCAACCTCGCGGGCACCCGGCTGACGGACCCCGGACGCCGCGCGACCAGCAGTTTCTCTCTCGACGTCCGCACCGGCCGGATCGGCCGTGACCTCCTGCTGCGCGACGACAACAGCCGCGCGTTCGTCGCCGAAGGCGGCATCAACCTGGACGGCGCCCAGGTCGCGCGGCGGGTGGACATCCGCGGCGCCCAGCTGGGCTCGTTCCCGCCGTTCAACGTCGCCCTGGACGCGGGCGACGTCGCCGCGGACGAGTTCACGTTCACGCCGAGCAGCCCTCCGGGCGGCCGCGTGGTGCTGCGCCGCGCCCACTGCGGGACGCTGACGGACAACGAGGCGTTCTGGGCCGCGACCGAGGGCATCGAGCTGGAGGACTTCCGCTACGACGCGTTGAAGAAGGGCATCCCCCTCGACGACGACAAGGCTCTCGACCACCGCATCGAGCTGCTGCGCAACGCGATGCGCGGCTACCGCCCCGGCCCGTACGACCAGCTCGCGCACATGCTCCGCGCGGCGGGCAACGAGGAGCACGCGTCGACGGTGGCGCTGCGCAAACAGCAGTTCCGCTACGAGGCGCTGGCCCGCGGCTTCAAGTTCTTCGGCCCCGGAGTCCGGTTGTGGAGCTGGCTGCAGCGCTCGATGGTCGGCTACGGCTACCGCCCGGTCCGCGCGCTGGGCTGGCTGTTCACGCTGCTGGTGCTGGGCAGCCTGTGGTTCGGCCTGGGCTCGGACGACTGCGTGAACTGGCCCGCCACGGATCAGGCCCACCAGATCATCGCGAACGGGCCGCGCTGCGTGGTGAACCAGCAGGACACGGGCCTGCAGTGGAACCCGGTGATCTACACAGCGGACCTGCTGGTCCCGATCGTCGACTTCGGCAACAAGTCCCGCTGGTACATGCACGGAGCGGACAACTGGGTCGCGGCGGGCTTCACGGCGTCAGGCTGGATCCTGGCGACGACGGTGGCCGCGGGCGTCAGCCGGATGCTGCGCCGCGAGAGCTGACGCCGTCTCGCGGTTCCTAGCCGCCTATCGGCCTTTCTAGCGCGAGCCCGATAGCGCCCCAGAAACCCCGAGCAACCCTCGGCGGAGGCCTCAGCCACCCCTACCCAGCCCCCGCCCTCTCCGGGGGGCGTCCCCAGGTCCAGTCTATCGGCGGCCTCTGACGAACTCGGTCGATCGGCGGGTTCGGGGCCGAGTTGTCCACATCGCCCGGACGCCATCCACAGGCTCTTCACCTGACCGCGGTCGGTGACATACTCTCGGTATGTCACCGTCGACGCGGAGGTCACCATGAGCGAACCCGACGCCACCGGCCGGATCGAGGTCGGTGCGGCTCCGCAAGCCGTATACGCCCTGGTCAGTGACCCGGCGAGGCTGGCCGACGTCGCCGAGGAGTACGCCGGGCATCGGTGGGTCGGCCGTGTGCGCGGGGCCGTTGTCGGCGCCCGATTCCGGGGGCGCAACCGGCGCGGCCTCAGGCGCTGGAGCACCCTGTCCACCATCACCGACGCCGATCCGGGACGCCGGTTCGGCTTCGAGGTCACCTCGGTCGGGCTGCCCGTCGCACGGTGGCAGTACGACTTCGAACCCGCCGGTGACGGCTGTGTCGTCGTCGAAAGCATGTGGGAGCGGCGGCCGGCGTGGTTCCGGGTGCCGACGTCGACGGTCACCGGGGTCTGGAACCGGCGCGAGGCCAACACGGCGAACATCGCCGCGACCCTCGCGCGGCTCAAAACAGCCGTCGAAGCTAGTCGATGAAGCGGGACCAGAACGGTATGTAGCGGGGGCCGTCCGGCGGGGCCGTGCTGATGCCGCCCGTCGAGAACTCGCGGTGCAGGTAGTCCCGCAGGTCGGAGCCGTAAACGATGATGTCGGTCTGGTACACCGACAGCACCGGGTTGCCGGACGTGCCGGCGAGACCGGGCAGATAGCGGTGGCCGCACACCGGCACGAGCTGCGGGACGCCGGCCAGGCGTTGCCGCGCTTCGCGGACCGCGTCCTCGGGGCCGACGGGGCGCGTGCCCCAGTCGGGCAGCCAGAAGCCGTTGTGTTCGACGTCGTACAGCACGCCGTCGACCGGCCATGCCAAACGTTTGCGCAGCTGCTCGGCGTTACCGCAGCGCCAGTCGGGCCAGCGGTCGCCGATCGGGACGCCCGCGGCGAGGAACGTGCGGTGATCCGTGGCGAAGCGGAAGCCGAACCGGCGCTCGACGTCGTCGAGCTCGGCCTCGCTCAGCCCGGGACGCACCGGTTCCCGGAGGTTTTCCTGCAGGTGCCGCGCCTCCTCCGGGGAGAGGGCGCCGGCCGGCTGGACGGGTGTCATGACTCAAGAGCGTAAGTGGCGCCCGACCCCGCCGCGCGTTCTTTTCTGCCGTCTTGACGGCCGGCCAGGGGTGACCCCGAGCGGGTGAGTTTGTTCTCTCATCGGCTGGACTCCGGAACAGAGGGTGAGCGCGTGTAGTTCACTCTTGCCGTGACATCTCCCCGACCGCAGGCCCGCGTGCGCGCTCCCGAGCTGCGCGGCGACGTCTGGCTGAACACCGGCGGCCGCCCGATCACCCTGGCCGAACTGCGCGGCCGCATCGTGCTGCTGGACTTCTGGACCAGCGGCTGCGTCAACTGCCTCCACGTCCTCGACGAGCTGCGCCCGCTCGAGGCCGAGTTCGCGGACGTGCTGGTCACGATCGGCGTCCACTCGCCGAAGTTCCTGCACGAGGGCGAGCGCGCGTCCATCGAGGCCGCGGTGCGCCGGTACGAGGTCCACCACCCGGTGGTCAACGACCCGAAAATGGAGCTGTGGTCGCAGTACGCGGTCCGCGCGTGGCCGACACTGGTGATCGTCGACCCCGAGGGGTACGTCGTCCACGTCGCCGCCGGTGAAGGGCACGAAGAAGCGCTTCGCCGCGTCGTCGCCGACCTCGTGAAGAAGCACGAAGCGAAGGGGACGCTTCGCCGCGGCGGCAGCCCGTACGTGCCGGTCGAGGAGCAGCAGAGCGAGCTGCGGTTCCCGAGCAAGGCCGTCGCCACCGCCGAAGGCCGCATCCTGGTCGCCGACACCGGGCACCACTCCGTCGTCGAGTTCGCTTCGGACGGCGAGACCGTCATCCGCCGCTTCGGCAGCGGCGAGCGCGGCGGGCAGGACGGACCGTTCGACATCGCCACGTTCACCGAGCCGTCGGGCATCGCGCTGCTGCCCTACGACGTCGCCGAGCGCGCCGGTTACCACGCCGTCGTCGCCGACACGGCCGGTCACCGGCTGCGCGGCCTCGACCTGATCACCGGCGAGGTGACCACGGTCGCCGGCACCGGCGCGCAGTGGCGCAACGGGCCGGACGCGGGCAAGGGCGTCGAGGTCGACCTGACCAGCCCGTGGGACGTCATCTGGTGGGGCCCGGCCGGCGGGGTCGTCGTCGCGATGGCCGGCAACCACACGCTGAGCGTCTTCGACCCGGTGTCGGGACGCATCCGCCGCTTCGCGGGGACGACCGTCGAAGGTCTTAAGGACGGCGACGTCCGCGAAGCGTTCTTCGCACAGACGTCCGGCCTCGCCGCGGACGGCGACAAGCTGTGGCTCGCCGACGCCGAGACGTCCGCCCTGCGCTGGATCGAGCCGGCAGGCGACTCGTTCACCGTGCAGACGGCGATCGGGATCGACCTCTTCTCCTTCGGCCACACCGACGGCCCGGCAGACAAAGCGCTGCTCCAGCACCCGCTCGGCCTCGCCGTGCTGCCCGGCGAACGGATCGCGATCGCCGACACCTACAACGGCGCCGTCCGCCGCTTCGACTTCTTCACCCGCGACGTGACGACGCTCGCCACCGGCCTCGCCGAGCCGCAGGGGCTCCTGCTGACCGACGGCCAGCTGCTGGTCGTCGAGTCCGCGGGCAACCGGATCGGCCCGGTCCCGCTGGGCGACCCGTCGGTGGTGAGCGGCGACGCGCACGCCGTGCGCCGCCCGCCGACGGTGCTCGCGCCCGGCGAGATCGACTTTTCGGTCGTCTTCACCGCGCCGCCCGGCGAGAAGCTGGACGACCGGTTCGGCCCGTCGACACGGCTGGAGATCAGCGCGTCACCGCCGGAACTGCTGGCGGACGGCGTGGGTGCCGGGACCGAGCTGACCCGCAAGATCCGCTTCGCCCCGGGGGTGACCGAGGGCGTGCTGCAGGTCGTCGCGCAGGCGGCGAGCTGCGACGACGGCAGCGAGCACCCCGCCTGCCGGATCACCCGGCAGGACTGGGGCGTCCCGGTGCGGTTCGACACGGGCGGGGCGCGCGAGCTGAGCTTGGTCATGGCCGGGGAACCGCGCGAGGCCGAGTAGGATGCGGACCGTGTCAGCCGGGCCGAAACTCGAAATCCAGATGCTGCACGACCGCGTGCTCGTGCGGCTGTCGCCGGAAGAGGGCGAGCGGCGCAGCAGCGGTGGCATCGTGATCCCCGCCACCGCGCAGGTCGCGCGGCGGCTGTCCTGGGGTGATGTACTGGGCATCGGGAACAGTGTGCGGAACGTCAAGATCGGCGACCGCGTGCTCTTCAACCCGGAGGACCAGCTCGAGGTCGAGATCCAGGGCGAGGGGCATTTGGTGATGCGCGAACGCGACATCCACGCCGTGGCGACCGAGCGAACCGAACACGGCACCGGGCTCTACCTCTAGGGCCCGCGAAGGGCAGGGGCGTGGCAGACGACGAGGTGCGCGACCGCGCCGACGCGCCCGAAGCGCCGAAGGCCGGACAACCGCCGAAGCCGCCCGCTTCGCCGAACGGTGTGGCTGCCGCGGAGCCGCTTGCTGCCGAGCCCGGGTCTTCGCCGGAAGGGCCCGCGGCCGGGGTACCGCAGGCGGGGGTGCCGCTCGTCGAATCCGACGTTGTGAAAGCGGCCGGCGCCGAGGTGCCGCAGGCGGAGGTGCGACCCCTCGAATCCGACTTTGCTGAGGTGACCGGGTCGGCTGATGCCGGGGTACGGCAGGCCGACGTGCCGCTCATCGAATCCGACTCTGCTCGGGTGACCGAGTCGGCTGATGCAGAGGTGCCGCAGGCGAGGGTGCCGCTCGTCGAATCCGACTTTGCGGAGGCGCCCGGATCAGCCGGCGCTGAGGTACCGCTTGCTGCCGGGTCATTGCCACTGCGGGAACGGTTTGCTGAATCCGAGTCGGCTGAGGCGACCGCGTCGCACGAAACTGAGGTGCCGTCCGCCGCCGGGGCTGGGCCGTCCTGGGACGGGGCTGCTGCTGCTGAGGCGCGGTTCGCTGCCGAATCCGAGTCGGCCGTTGCGAACGGGTCGGGCCGTGCCGAGGTGCCGCTTGCCGACTCCGGGGCGTTGCTGGAGGAACCTGCGAGTGCGGTGAAGTTTGCGGCCGGGTCTGGGGTTGTTGTGGCGATCGGCTCGGCCGGTGCCGAGGTGCTGACCGCCGGCGATCCTGCGTTGTCGCCTGAAGTGCCTACCGTTGCGGTGCCGTCGGCCGGGCCGCCGTCGGCCACCGGGTTCGACAGCCCTGTGGCGGACGAGGCAGCGGAGGTGCCGTTCGGGGCGTTGCGGCCGGCGGCTGAGGCGGTGTCGCAGCCGGATGGACCCGTGGCCGTGGAACCAGCTGCGCTGGTCACCGACAGTGCCGAATCCGGGCGGTCGCTGGCTGAACCGGAGGGCGCCGGGCCGTGGCCGGATGAGCGTGCCGCTGCCGAGGCCGAGACTGCTGCCATCGCGGCGGCGCCCGGCCGTGCGACGGTTGTCGACGATGCCGTGGTCACCACCGATCTCTTCGCCGAAGATCTGCTCGGCGAGCTTCTCGAAAACCCCGCCGCCCCAGCGGTGCCGGAGACTCCGGCGAAGAAGCTGCGCAAGGGTGTCGCGCGGACCATGATGATCATCGGGCTCGCGCTCGGGCTCTTCGTCATCCTCTACGCCGTCGACCTCCTCGCCAGCGCCGGCGATGTGCCGCGCGGGGTGACGGTGGCCGGGATCGATGTCGGGGGGATGACGCACGCCGAAGCGGAAGCCAAGCTGCGCAAGGAACTCGAGCCGCGGCTTACCCGGCCGGTCGTGGTGCACGGCGGGGACGTTCAGGCCGAACTCGTTCCGTCGCGTTCCGGGCTCGGGCTCGACTGGCCGAACACGCTCGGGCTCGCCGGGCATCAGCCGCTCAGTCCGATCACGCGGATCATGTCGTTCTTCAGCAGTCGCGAGGTCGGTGTCGCGACGCGGACCGATGAGAACCAGACCAGCCAGGCCGTTCGCGCACTGGCCGACGGCAAGCTGAACCACGCCGCCACCGAAGGCGCCGTCGGGTTCATGCCGCTGCAGGGCAGCGACGGCGGTGTCACGCCCTACCCGATCCTGCCGCGCCAGGGGCAGCAGCTGACCGACCTCGCCGGCGCCGTCCACGCCGTCACCGAGCACTGGCTGGACCCCGGCGGGGTCAAGCTGCCGATGGCCGTCACGCCGGTGCGGGCGACCGTGGCCGGGGTGCAGGCCGCGTACCAGCAGATCGTCGTGCCCGCCGTGGCGAAGCCGGTCGTGGTGCACGGCCAGGGCAAGGACGTGCCGCTCAAGCCGGACGCGATCGCCTCCTCGTTCCAGTTCGCGCCCGTCGAAGGCGGTGCCGTCGAAGTGCGGATCGACCAGGGCAAGCTGCAGGCCGCGCTCAAGGACGGCCTGGCAAGCACCGAGACCGACGGCAAGGACGCGCAGATCGTCTTCGCCGGCGACCAGCCGGCCGTCGAGCCGTCCGAGGACGCCCGGAAGATCAACTGGGAGAAGACCTTCCTGCCGCTGATCGACGTCCTCAAGAAGACCGACGGCCGCGATCTGCCCGTCGCCTACAACGCGTCGAAGCCCAGCGTGACCACCGAAGCCGCGGGGGCGCTCGGCATCACGGAGGTCATCGGCGAGTTCACCACCGGCGGGCTCACCGGCCCGGCGGCGACGAACAACCGCACGCTGGCCGACCGCGTGTCGGGCACGATCGTCAAGCCCGGCGAGACGTTCAGCCTCGGCGGCCGCTCCGGTCCGCGCACCGCGGACAACGGCTACGTGCCCGCGCCGGCCAACGAAGACGGCACCGGGCCGACCGTCGTCGGTGGTGGCGTCTCGCAGCTGGCGTCCACGTTGTACAACGCGGGTTACCTCGCCGGCCTGGCCGACGGCGGTCACCTCGAGCACGACACCTACCTCGACCGCTACCCCGTCGGCCGCGACGCCAAGGCGATCAACGCCGACGGCAGCCCGGTCGAGCTCAAGCTGACCGACGACGCGCCGACCGGCATCGCCCTGCAGGCCGTGGTTTCCGGCGACTCCGTGACGGTCCGGATCTGGGGCACCCGGCACTACCGCGTCGAGGGCTCGACCGGCGGGCAGACTCCTGGCGACCCGCCGCCGGTTCAGTTCGGGGGCACCACCCCGTGCCAGCCGTCGATCGGCACACCCGGCTTCAGCGTCACCGACACGCGCGTGCTCTACGACGTCGCGAGCGGCGCCGAGGTCCGCCGGTCGTCGCACACCGCGAACTACGGGCCGCGTCCGACGATCCTGTGTTGAGTTGTCAGCGAAGGACCATGCAACCCGCCTCCTCGAAGTCCCGCAGCCACGACGGCTCCCGGAAGTGCTTGTTCCACCGCAGGTCCAGTTTGTCCAGTTTGGACAGCTGTGCGACCGACGCGGGCAGCGTCACCAGCGAGTTCTCCCGCAGGTCCAGCTGACGCAGCTCGCTCAACGACCCGATCGACGCCGGCAGCTCGCGCAGCCGGTTGCCGCGCAGGTGCAGCTCCCGCAGAGAACCGAGCGCGCCGATCGACTCCGGCAACGCGCTCAGTTCGTTGTGGTACAGCCGGAGTTCGCGCAGCGACGCGAACCCGGAGAGGTCGGGCAACGCGCCGATCCGGTTGTCCGTGCACCCGAGGTACCGCAGTTTTCCCAAGCGGCACAAGGCCGACGGGAACTCCGTGAGCCGGTTGTCGCTGAGGTACAGGTACTCGGTGAGCCCCGCCAGCTCACCCAGCTCACCGGGCAAGGAAGTGAACCGGTTGTGGCCCAGGTCGAGCGTGTGCAAGGACGACAGCGCGGAGATCCCCGGTGGCAGCTCGGTCAACCGGTTCGTGGCCAGGTTGAGCACCTGCAACCCGGTCAACCGCCACAGGGAAGGCGGAACGGCGGAGATCTCGTTCGCGTACAGGCTCAAGTGCTCCAGCTCGATCCCCAGGTCGGGCACCGACGTCAGCCGGTTGCGATCCAGATCGAGCCGAGTGACGTCGTCCGGCACGGAAGGCACCGAAGTCAGCTCCTGCCCGCTGAGGTCCAGCCACGTCACGAGCCCTCCCGGGGGAACCGGGTCGCGGGCAGCAACGCCCAGGTGGCGGCGTCCTTCGGCGTCGACACCTGGATCCGCAGGCCCGGCACCTCCGACACCGCCAGCTCGGTCAGCCGGAAGTCCAGCCGCCCCGCTCGCGGGTGGTCGAACCGCCGCAGCCGCGCCCGCGGTTCGGCGACCTCGTTGCGCGCCCACAGCTCGGCGAACTCCGGGCTCAGCGCCGACAGCCGCCGGATGTCCTCCTCCCAGCACGGGTCGCCGAGGTGCCGGCCGTATTCGGCCCGCATCCGCGCGACCATGTGCGGCACCTCCTCGTCGTAGTTCAGCAGGAACGCCCGCGCGTTCGGCTCGGTGACGCAGCACCAGAGCAGGTTCTTGTGCAGGCACGGCAGGCTGTGCCACTCCCAGAACAGCTCCTCCTGCGCCGCGTTCGACTCGAGGACGTCGAACCGGCCGTTGACGACCGCGGCCGGCAACGGTTCCAGCGCGCGCAGCACCTCGCTCACCGCGTCCGGCACCGTCTCGACCGCCGACGGCAGCCGCGAAGGAGTCAGCTCCGCGAGCCGGTAAAGGTGCTCCCGCTCGGTGTGGTCCAGCCGCAGGGTCCGCGCCACCGCGTCGAAGACCTGCGCGCTCGCGTTGATCGGCCGCCCCTGCTCCAGCCACGTGTACCAGGTGACGCCGACCCCGGCGAGCAGCGCGACCTCCTCCCGCCGCAACCCGCTCGTGCGACGGCGCAGGCCGGGAGCGAGCCCGACCTCCTCGGGGCCGATCCGCGCCCGGCACGCCTTGAGGAACCGGCCGAGTTCCTCCCGGCGGCTCGCGTGGACCTGCGTCTGGGTCATGAGGGCATCGTGCCCGAGGGGTACGACAGTTTCCGGAACAAGCAGGTACCGGGGGTACCAGCAGCACCGGGCTCTCGGTGTCCCCGAAGGAAAAGCCGCAGGGTCGGGGCATGACACTCACCACCCCGGCCCCGGCCGTCCCGGGCCGCTCGACGCGGCCGTGGTTCATGCTCGGCGTGCTGCTGCTCGGCCAGTTCATGGCGCTGCTCGACGTCACCGTCGTGAACGTCGCCATGACCGACATCCGCGCCGACCTGCACACGTCCGGCGCCGCGCTGCAGCTCGTCGTTTCCGGTTACACCGTGGGTTACGCGATGCTGCTGATCACCGGCGCCCGGCTCGGCGAGCTGTACGGGCGACGCCGGCTGTTCGTCACCGGCGTCGTCGGCTTCACCCTCTTCTCCGCCCTCTGCGGCCTGGCGCCGGACGCGCAAACCCTCGTCGTCGCCCGGATCGCGCAGGGCGCCGGCGCGGCGCTGATGATGCCGCAGGTCATCAGCGTCATCCAGGCGCAGTTCAGCGGCCCCGCGCGGGCGAAGGCGCTGAGCGCGTACACCGCGGTCATCTCGGTCGCGTTCGTCGCCGGTCAGGTGGTCGGCGGTGTGCTTGTCGGCGCGGACCTGTTCGGCGCCGGCTGGCGGCCGATCTTCCTGGTGAACGTGCCGATCGGCGTGCTCGTCGCCGTGCTGGCGGCGAAGCTGGTGCCCGGCGGCGGAACACCGAACGGCCGTCGGCTCGACCTGGCCGGGCTGGTGATCGCGGTGCCCGCGGTGGTGTTCCTCGTGCTGCCGCTGGTGCTCGGGCACGAAACCGGCTGGCCCGCCTGGACGTTCGCCTCGCTGGCCGCCGGCGCTCTCCTGGCCGTGCTGTTCGTGGTGGTGGAACGCCGCGTGCGCGACCCGCTCGTGCGCCTCGACGTGCTGCGGATCCGGGGTGTCGCCCCGGGTCTGGCCGCACTGGCCGCCGGGGTCGCGTCCTACGGCGGGTTCCTGTTCTGCCTGGCCTTGCACCTGCAGACCGGATTGGGTGACACGGCGTTGACGGCCGGCCTCACGATGGCACCCGGTGGCGTGGTCTTCGGGCTGTGCGGGTTCTTCTGGAACCGGCTGCCCGCGCGGATCCACGCCGCGCTGACGCCGATCGGTTACGTCGGCTCGGCGGTGGCGTACGGCCTGCTCGCGCTGAGCCTGCGCGATGGCGGCCACGGCGGCGCGTTGTTCTTCACGGCGTTGACGCTCTTCGGCCTGTCGATGGGCCCGGCGTTCGGCTCGCTGATGACGCAGGCCCTCACGCACGTCCCGGTCGCGAGCGCGGCGGACGCCAGCGGGCTGCTGACCACGACGTTGCAGCTGGGTCAGGTCATCGGCGTCGCGACGTTCGGCAGTGTCTTCCTGACGATCGCGACGGCGTCGTCCGCGCACGCCATCACCACGACGATGACCTGGGCCGCCGTGCTGCTGCTCGGGGGCGCCGGGTTCGCCGTGGTGCTGGCGCGCGCGTCGGTCAGGCGTTAGTGCGGCTGCCGCCCTTGATCCGCGCGTAGATCGCCGAAGCCGCGACGACGCCGACGACGGCGGCGACGATCTGGAAGATGTGCCGGATCCAGTCGATGCCGTTCGTGTCCCGGACGCCGAACACGCCGGCGAGCCAGTTGCCGATGAATGCGGCCACGATGCCGACCACGATCGTCAGCCAGATCGGGATCTTCTGGTCGCCGGGCGCGAACAACCTGCCGAGCACGCCCAGGATCAGGCCCACGATGATCGTCGAGATGATGCCCCAAAGTCCGCCGAGCACAGTGCCTCCTCCGATAGCCCAATAAGCGCAACCGTGACACCTATTCGGACGGCCCGCCTCTCTGGACCCCTGATGGAGTGAGACACAAAAAGGCCCGGTCCGGCTCGCCCCCGACGGCGAACCGGACCGGGCCGGGATCGTGGGTGTTACCTCGATACCCCGCGACGGCCGTAGGCGCCGGCGGCGATCGACACACCGATGGCCGCGAGGACGACCTGGGTGAGGATCTCCAGCCAGTCGATGCCGTTGGTGTCGGCGTAGCCGATACCGCGCGCGATGGCCGTGCCGATGAACGCGGCGACGATACCGATCACGATGGTCAGCCAGATCGGGATGCTCTGCTTGCCCGGGGCGACCAGCCGCCCGAGCACACCGATGATCAGGCCGATGATGATGGCGCCGATAACACTGGCGATTGTCATCGCTTCTCCTCTCAAGGGATCCGCGGTCCCGGTGTTCCGGGGCTCCGCGGCTCGATCGTCGGAATGCCCCGGGTGGGTGACGGCGAAACACGGTGTACCGGGAATTACCCTCCCCGCCGCCGCATCGTTACGACGTCTGCCGGACACGGCGAAGGGGCCCTTCCCGGCCGGGAAGAGCCCCTTCGGACGTGGCTCAGAACGCGGCTTCGTCGAGCTCCATGAGCGCGTTGTCCGCGGCTTCGACGATCGCGCGGCGAGCGGTCAGCTCCGGCAGCACGCTCTTCGAGAAGAACGACGCCACGGCGATCTTGCCCTCGTAGAACGGGACGTCCTTGGCGGACGCGCCCGCGTCGAGCTTGGCGATGGCGACCTCGGCGTGCTTGAGCAGCTGCCAGCCGATGAGCAGGTCGCCGACCGACATCAGCAGGCGGACCGTGTGCTGGCCGACCTTGTTGATGTTCTGCGGGTCCTCCTGCGACGCCGTCAGGTAGCCGATCAGCGAGCCCAGCATGCCCTGCGTGTCTTCGAGGGCCTGCTTGAGCAGCCCGCGCTCGTTCTTGAGCCGGCCGTTGCCCGCCTCGGACTCGATGAACTTTGTGATCTCGCCGGCGACGAAGCCCAGGGACGCGCCCTTGTCGCGGACAATCTTGCGGAAGAAGAAGTCCAGCGACTGGATCGCCGTGGTGCCTTCGTACAGCGAGTCGATCTTGGCGTCGCGGATGTACTGCTCGATCGGGTAATCCTGCAGGAAGCCGGAGCCACCGAGGGTCTGCAGCGACTGCACGAGCTGCTCGGTGGCGCGCTCGGAGCCGACACCCTTGACGATCGGCAGCAGCAGGTCGTTGACGCCGTGCGCGACCTTCTGGTCACCTTCGCCGGTCCACAGCTGGTCCTGGAACGACGCCGTGTAGAGGTACACCGCGCGCAGGCCCTCCGCGTACGCCTTCTGCAGCATCAGCGAGCGGCGGACGTCCGGGTGGTGCGTGATGGTGACGCGCGGCGCGGCCTTGTTCAGCATGTTCGGCAGGTCGGCGCCCTGGACGCGCTCCTTGGCGTACTCGAGCGCGTTGAGGTAACCGGTCGACAGCGTGGCGATGGCCTTGGTGCCGACCATCATCCGGGCGTACTCGATGACCTGGAACATCTGCGCGATGCCGTCGTGCACCTCGCCGAGCAGCCAGCCCTTGGCCGGGGTGCCGTGCTGGCCGAAGGTCAGCTCGCACGTCGTCGAGGCCTTGATGCCCATCTTGTGCTCGACGTTCGTGACGAAGGCGCCGTTGCGCTCGCCCAGCTCACCGGTCTTCGAGTCGAAGTGGAACTTCGGCACGAGGAACAGCGACAGGCCCTTGGTGCCGGCCTTGGTCTCGATGCCGGGACCCTCGGGGCGCGCCAGCACGAGGTGCATGATGTTTTCGCTCATGTCGTGCTCGGCGGAGGTGATGAACCGCTTCACGCCGTCGATGTGCCAGGAGCCGTCCTCCTGCTGGACGGCCTTGGTGCGGCCCGCGCCGACGTCGGAGCCGGCGTCCGGCTCGGTCAGCACCATCGTGGCGCCCCAGGCGCGGTCGATCATCAGCTGGGCCCAGTGCTTCTGCTCTTCGGTGCCGTTCTTGTTCACGATCATCGCGAAGTTGGGGCCCGCGAGGTACATGAACAGCGGGGCGTTGGCGCCGAGGATCAGCTCGGACGCGGCCCACTGGACGGTCGGGGGCAGGCCGAAGCCGCCGAGGTCGTCGGTCAGGCCCAGGCGCCACCACTCGCCGTCGAGGAGCTGCTTGTAGCTCTTCTTGAACGACTCGGGGATCTTGACGCTGAAGGTCTTCGGGTCGTACACGGGCGGGTTGCGGTCGGCGTCGGCGAAGGACTCGGCCAGCGGGCCGGACGCGAGCTTGTTCAGCTCGGCCAGCACCCCGCGCGCGGTCTCCTCGTCCGACTCGGCGAGCACACCCTTGCCCAGGCGCTCCTGCACGCCGAGTACCTCGAAGAGGTTGAACTCCAGGTCTCGGACGTTGCTCTTGTAGTGGCCCATGTCGTCACTCCAATGTGTTCGGCTCCCCGGCCGGGCACACACTTGCCTTACTCGCCGGTAACTTCAGGATATTACCTGCGGGTAACTGGAGCAAGCAGATCCGCACTTCCGGGTACCGGAAATCCACCGGAAAGTGGGCCTGGACCAGGCTGGCGCGGGTCAGCGGTGGCCCGGGACGGCCGTTGTGTCCGCCGTCACCGGTGTGTGGCCGTCCTCCGCCCTCGCGATCAGTATCCCGCCCCGGAACGCGATCGTCACGGCGTGTGTCCGGTCGCGTGCGGAGAGCTTCCGCAGGATGCTCTTCACGTGGGTCCGCACGGTCTCGACGGACAGGAACAGCAGCTTCGCGATCGCCGAGTTCTCGAGGCCTTCGGCCACCAGCTGCAACACCTGGTATTCGCGCCTGGACAGCGGCATTCCGCCGCGCGGCGCCGGTGGGCTGTCGTGGGCGAGGTCCCCCTTCGGCACGGTCGAGCGCTTCGGCCGGGCGGTGAGCGCGGCCAGCCCGGGGTCGATGTACCGGCGTTCGGTGTGAGCGCGGCGGATCGCTTCGGCGAGCCGTCGTGAGTCGATCGACCGCGGCACGATCGCGTGCGTCCCGGCGGCGATGGCGGTCGCCAGGTACTGCTGCGTGCGATTCGCGTCACGGATGAGCGTGACGATGATCAGCGCCGGGTCGCCGGCGTTGAGCAGCTTCGTCAGGTGGCAGTTCGGATCCAGCGCCGAATCGAGCACGACGACGTCCGGTTTCACCTGCTCGCACAGCTGCAACGCGGCGTGGTGGCTGGCCGCCTGACCGGACCAGTGCAGCCCCTGGCTGCGGTGGACCAGCGCGGCGAGGCCGTCGCGGTAGATCGGGACCGGGTCGACGACAGCCACGCCGAGACTGCGCCCGCCGGGTCCGGCCGGCCCGATGGGCCTGCGGGTGGGCTCGATGCCGTGCATCGTGGGCCTCCGTCTCTGCGCTGTCGCTCTTGGGACGCCGGACGTGTCCCCTCGGTTTCACGCGATCCGGCACCACCCGGTCCCCCCTGCCGGGACCGGCCAAAAGTGACTCCCTCTGCTTGGTACGAGTCGCAAGTGCGCAGCTCATGACGCCAATTCCCCCTCATGGCCCAACCCGCCGGTTACAGCAAACTCTGGGTAGAAAACCCCTCCAGGAGTGCGGCTCGACCGAGAGCAGAACGACCTGATGGGGCGGCGGGTGCTACTGAGGGTGGCCCGGGGCGCGGGACGTGGAACCGGCTGTCGCTCCCCTTCCTTCCGGCTCGTCCCCCTCTAACGTCCGATGCGGCCGTTGGATGCGGGTTGTGACTGGTCAGCAGGGTGCGAGCAGGGCTAGCGACTCACGACCGCGGCCCGCAGCGCGGCGAACTCCGCCGCCAGCCCCTCGGGCGTCCAGTGGGCGTTCAGGCCGCTCGGATTCGGGAGCACCCACACGTGTGTCCCTCCGATGCGCAGCTCCTGCGGGCCGACGCGCGCCTTCGGAAAGCCGAAGGCGGTCCGGTACGCCGTGATCCCGACGACCGCCAGCCACCGCGGCCGGTGTTCGAGCACCTTCGCGGCCAGCACTTCGCCGCCGTCGCGCAGCTCGTCGTCGGTGAGCTCGTCGGCCCGCGCGGTGGCCCTGGCGACGACGTTCGTGATGCCGAGCTTCAGGCCGAGCAGCTCGTCCTGTTCGGCCGGGCCGAACCGCCGCGGCGTGAAGCCCCCGCCGTGCAGCGCCGGCCAGAACCGGTTCCCGGGCCGCGCGAAGTGCTGCCGGAGCGCGCCGGAGTAGAGGCCGGGGTTGATCCCGCAGAACAGCACGTCGAGGCCGGCCGCGATGACGTCCGGGATGGTGGTGCCGTACGCGGCGGCCAGCTGGTCCTTGGTGGGTCGGGTGTTCACCCGTCCAGTCTCCGGTACGACTTTCGGACCGGCAGGGCACAACTCCCCCCGCCGGCGACGCCGATCACCCGTCCGGTTCGGTGGGTCGCGGCCCGGTGGTTGTCCACAGGCTCCCGCTGTTGTGGACAACTGCTGTGGATTTCCCCGCTCCGCCCGGGTTCGTCGGTGGGCGCCGATACGCTGGAGGCGGGGCCGGCCCCCAGGGATGGGCGGGGGATGTTCTGGGGGGCGGATTTCCGGCGCCGGACCTCGCGGGGCCGGACGGACGGGAGCCGCGCGGGCCGTTCGGGCAAGCTCGGGGGATGGACTCCGGCCAGGTCACCGCGGACGGCTGTGCCGTCGACGTCTACCTCCTGCTTCCGCCGGACGGCGAACCCGAGATCGTGCACGCCGCGCTCCCGCCGGGCTCCTCGATCCTCGAGCTCGGCTGCGGAGCCGGCCGGGTCACGCATCCGCTGCAGGCCCTGGGGCACGAGGTGGTCGCCGTCGACGACTCGGCCGCCATGCTCGCGCACGTCCGGGCCGAGACCGTCCGCGCCCGGATCGGTGACCTCGACCTCGGCCGGGAGTTCGACGCCGTCCTGCTCGGCAGTCACCTGATCAACACCGCGCGGGACGAAGACCGCTTGGCCCTGCTCGCCGCCGCGCGGCGGCATCTCGCGGCCGACGGGCGGCTGATCGTCGAGTGGCACCCGCCGGAATGGTTCGACACCGTGCGAGACGGTCAGGGCGGGCGCCTCGGCGACGTCGCCGTGGAGCTGGCCGACGTCGTCCGCGACGGTGATCTCCTGTCCGCGACGGTCCGCTACGAGGCCGAGGGCCGGCGCTGGGACCACGAGTTCACGTGCCGCCGGATCGACCTCGACGCCGTCCTGACCTCGGCCGATCTGATCTTCGACGCCTGGCTCGCCGGGGAGCGGACCTGGTTCGCCGCGCGGGGCCGTCGCCGGGGGTAGCGAATTCACCACTGACCTGCGTACCCTGTGTGATCTCCCGCACAGCGCCGTACCGAGGAGGATTTTGTGCAGCTTCCGCTCGTCCTCGGACTGGTCGCGCTGGTCCTGGCCGTGGCCGCTCTCCTGGTCGTTCTCGAGGACCGCCGTGCCACGAAGCGCGCCGCGCTGCAGCGCAAGGCCCGGTTAGCGCGTCTGGGCGAGGTGGATCCGCGGGCTCCGGGCCGGCTGCACGTCGACCGGTGAACGCTCGGCCCGCAGCAGGGTCAGCAGGAGCGCCCCGAACACCCAGCCGACGCCGGCGCCGAACGTGTTGTTCATGAGGTCGTCGACGTCGAAGATCCGGTAGACGTACGGCGCCGTGCCGAAGTTCGCGGTGACCTGCGTGAGCTCGATGAGCAGCGACGCCGTGAAGCCGATCAGGGTCGTGCCGATCAGGCCGCGGCGCCACAGGATCCGGGCGAACACCCCGAGCGGGACGAACAGCAGGACGTTCATGCAGGCCTGCTGGAACGTCTGCGTCATGAACCACTGCGACAGCGGCTCACCGTGCTTCAGCAGTTCGGTGTGGATGTCGGTGATCCACTGGAACGGGTGCAGCTGCACGGTCTGGCTCAGCCGGCGGGTGCCGGGGCCGGGCAGCGGCAGGAACACGACCGCGAAGGTCATGCACCCGTAGAGCAGCACGGCCGCGGTGGTGACGATGCCGCGCAGCCGAAGGCCGCCGTGCCGCGCGAGCTGGGTGAGCAGCTGCGGCACCAGCACCACGGTCCACAGCGCGAAGAAGCCGATGAGTCCGTACTGCAGGGCGGTGACCTGTGCGTTCGTCATGCCACCGACGGTATGGATCTTGACCGGGGTGCCACTTCGGTCGATCAGCCGGACGCCGCGCGCGCCCATCGGCCACTTGGCCGATCCGGGGACGGGCCGATCGGTCAGGGCTGATCGGGCAACGGCTCGTCCTCGCGCTCTTCCGTGCGCTCGGCACGCCACGCGCTGAACACCGTGCCGCCGATCATCAGCACGACGACGGCCAGCACCACGAGTACGACCTCGATGCCCATTCTTCCCCCACTGCCGGAACTCATCGCCTCATCGTGACCGCGATAGCCGGTGTTACCGGACACGCCGGAGTACTTCGGCTCGCTCGTCTGCGGCTGGCCGGATGCGGCCGAATGGCTGGTCTTCTCGATGTGGGTTGCGCCACAACTACGTGGTCACGGCTTGGCCGCGCTGCTCGTGGACGCGGTCCGCGCGGCGGCCGGAGAAGCCGGCGCGCAGGCCATCGCCCTGCACGTCTTCGAGGGGAACGACCGCGCGAGACGCGTCTACGAGCGGCTCGGCTTCGTGCTCACCGGGGACAGTGAGGACGTTCCGGGCCACGGCCGTCGTCACCGGATGCGGCTTGCGCTCACGCGGGAATGACCGCGACGCTCGGCACGTAAGTCTTGTGGGGGAAACGAAAGGAACACTCATGGCACCGGTCCGGGTCGGCATCATCGGGCTCAGCGCGAACGGCGGCTGGGCCGCGACCGCGCACGTGCCCGCGCTGGCCGCGGTGGAGGGCTACGAGCTTCGCGCGCTGAGCGCGAGCAGCGCCGAGTCGGCGCGCGTGGCCGGCGAGAAGTACGGCGTGCCGCTGACCTTCGGCGACGCCGGGGAGCTGGCGCGGCACCCGGAGGTCGACCTGGTCGTGGTCGCCGTGAAGGTGCCCGAGCACCGGGCCCTCATCGAGCCCGCGCTGGCCGCGGGCAAGCAGGTGCTGAGCGAGTGGCCGCTGGGCGTGAGCCTCGCGGAGACCCGGGAGCTGGCCGAAGCCGCGAAGGACGGTCAGACGGCTGTCGGGCTGCAGGGCCGCTCCGCGCCCGCGTTGCGTTACCTGCGTGACCTGATCAAGGACGGTTACGTCGGCCGCGTGCTGTCGACGTCGCTGATCGCGTCCGGCGGGAACTGGGGCTCGAGCGTGCGCGCCGGCCGTGACTACCAGCTGCACCCCGAGGGCGGGGCGACGCTGCTGACGATCCCGTTCGCGCACACCGCCGACACGCTGCACATGGTGCTCGGCGGGTTCGCCGAGCTGTCGGCCACGATGGCGACCGTGCGGCCGCGGGTGCGCGACGAGGTCACCGGCGACGCCGTCCCGATGACCGTGCCCGACCAGATCGCCGTCTCCGGCGTGCTGAACGGCGGCGCGATCGTGTCGCTGCACCTGCGCGGCGGCACGTCGCCGGCCACGGACTTCCTCTGGGAGATCAACGGCACCGAGGGCACCCTGGTCGTCGACGCCGCGGATCCGCTGTTCTGGATCTCCAAGCTGACGTTGCGCGGCAGCCGCACCGGGACGCTGGAACGGCTCGCCGTGCCCGCGCGGTACGAGCTGCCGCAGCTGGCCGGGCGCGAGTCCGAACCGTCGTACAACGTCGCGCACGCGTACGCCCGGCACCTCAAGGGCGACCTGCCGGACTTCGGGCACGCGCTGCGCGTGCACCGGGTGCTCGACGCCGTCCAGCGATCGGCCGACACCGGGACGCGGGTTCACCCGGACGCAGAGTAACTGTTACCGGCGGTAGTAGATTTTCCGCCGGCCCGGACCTACTCTCGGGTAATGGACGACGTTGTCTACGACCGCGCGGGCCGGGGCGAACCGCTGGTGCTGATCCACGGCATCGGCCACCGCCGCCAGGCCTGGTCCCCGGTGTTTCCGCTGCTCACGCCGCACCGGGACGTCATCGCCGTCGACCTGCCCGGCTTCGGCGACTCGCCCGAGCCGGCCGGCGGGTACGGCGTCGAGCCCGCGCTGGTGATGTTCAAGGACCTCTTCACCGAGCTCGGCCTCGACCGGCCGCACGTCGCGGGCAACTCGCTCGGCGGCCTGCTGGCGCTCTCGCTCGGCCAGGCCGGGCTCGTCCGCAGCGTCACCGCCCTGTCGCCGGCCGGGCTGTGGAACCGGCGGCAGAAGCTCTACGCGATCGCGACGCTCAAGGCCCACCGCGCGCTCGCCCAGCGCACCCCGCCGAACGTCGTGCGCCGGCTCGCCGCGACGGCGGCCGGGCGGAAGGCGCTGGTGGGCATGATCGTCGGACGCCCCCAGCTGCTCTCGCCCGAGATCGTCGCCGAGGACGCGCACGCGCTCGCGACCGCGCCGGGCTTCGAGCCGACCGCGGCCCAGTCCCGCGGCAGCTTCCGCTTCACCGGCCCGGTCACCGGCGTCCCGGTGACGATCGCGTGGGCCCAGCAGGACCGGATCCTCGCCCGGCCGCGCCTCGCCGAGCTGCGGAAGGTCGCGCCGGACGGGACGTTCAAACTGCTGCCCGGCTGCGGGCACGTGCCGATGAGCGACGACCCGCAGCTGGTCGCGAAGACCCTGCTCGCAGGAAGCCGTTAGGTGACATTCGCTTTACGTCCGTCTTTTGACCCTGGTCGCTGACCCCTCAGCGAGGCAGAATCCTCCGCCGTGCGCCCGTTTGGGGACCTTGGGCGCGAATCGGAGGAAACACGCATGAGGCTTTCAACCCGGCTCGTGGTGCTCGCCGCGGCCGCGCTGGCGACGACGGCGGTGACCACCGCACCCGCGTCCGCGGGCCAGCGCCCGGACCCGACCACCGACGTCCGGATCATCGCTTTCAACGACCTGCACGGGAACCTGGCGCCGCCGACCGGCTCCAGTGGCCGCGTCACGCAGTCCGACGGGACCACTGTGGACGCCGGCGGTGCCGCTTACCTGGCGACGCACGTGAAGCAGCTGCGGTCGCAGGTGCGCAACTCGTTCGTCGTTTCCGCCGGTGACAACATCGGCGCGTCGCCGCTGACCTCGGCGCTGTTCCACGACGAGCCGACCATCGACTTCCTGAACATGCTGGGCGTCAACGCGTCCGTCGTCGGCAACCACGAGTTCGACGAGGGCTACAAGGAACTGCAGCGCATGCAGTTCGGCGGCTGTCACCCGACCGACGGTTGCCAGTTCGACAAGAAGTTCAAGGGTGCGGGTTTCCCGTTCCTCGGGTCCAATGTGTACTTCACCAACGGCCTGCCGGCGCTGCTGCCGTTCACCGTCAAGTTCGAGGGTGGCGTGCCGATCGGCGTCATCGGCGCGACGCTGAAGGACCTGCCCTCGGTCGTCACGCCGGAGGCGATCAAGGGCCTGAAGTTCGGCGACGAGGTCGAGGCGATCAACCGCACCGCGAACCTGCTCGACTTCCTCGGCGTCAAGTCCCAGATCGTACTGCTGCACCAGGGTGACAGCACCGAGCTCGAGGGCCCGAACGACTGCAAGGTCCTGCCGGGCCCGGCCACCGCGATCGCGAAGGCGGTGACCCCGAAGGTCGACGCGATCTTCACCGGCCACAGCCACCAGCAGTACAACTGCGTGATCAACGACCCGGCCGGCCAGCCGCGCCCGGTCATCCAGGGCGCGTCCTTCGGCCGGCTGCTGTCGGTCGTCGACCTGAAGATCAACCTGAAGACGCGCGACGTCGTCCGGTCGGCGACGCAGGCCCACAACGAGATCGTCACCCGCACGGTCACCCCGGACCCGGCCGTGGCGGCGCTGGTCGCCGACGCGACGGCGAAGGCGGCCCCGATCGGGAACAAGCAGGTCGGCACGATCACCGCGGACCTGAAGGCGGCCGGGAACGCGGCCGGCGAGTCGGCACTCGGCGACGTCATCGCCGACGCGCAGCTGGCGGGCACGCAGTCGAACAGCGCGGTCATCGCGATGACCAACCCGGGTGGCATCCGCGCCGACCTGACCTACGCGTCGTCCCCGGCGGGCGAAGGCGACGGCGTGGTGACCTACAGCGAGGCGTTCACCGTCCAGCCGTTCTCGAACATCATGCAGACGATCACGCTCACCGGCGCGAACTTGAAGAACGTGCTGGAACAGCAGTGGGCGCCGGGCGTGAACCCGAAGTTCCTGCAGATCTCGAGCTCGCTGCACTACAGCTACTCGGCGTCCGCGCCGCAGGGCTCGCGGGTCTCGAACATCACGGTGAACGGCACGCCGGTCGACCCGGCGGCGACGTTCCGCGTGTCGGTGAACAACTTCCTCGCCGCCGGCGGTGACGGCTTCACCGAGTTCACCAAGGGGACGAACCTGGCGGGCGGGCCGGTCGACCTGGACGCGCTGACCGCGTACCTGGGCGCCCACCCGAACCTGGCCCCGCCCGCGGCGGACCGGATCACCCCGCTGCCGTAGGTCCGGTTTTTCCAAGACGCCGGGTCCGACGGGGTTCGACAATGGACCCATGACGACTTGGGAAGACGTCGTCCGCCTGGCCTCGGAACTGCCCGAGGTCGAGGCGGCGACCTGGTACCGCACGCCCGCGCTGAAGGTGGCGGGCAAGGGGTTCGCGCGGCTGCGCGACGAGGCCGAAGGCGGCTTGGTCGTGCTGTGCGGACTCGAGGAGAAGGCCGCGTTGCTGGAGTCCGGCGACGCGGCCTTCTTCACGACACCGCACTACGACGGCTACGGCTCGATCATCGTCGACCTGGACGAGGTCGACGTCGATCAGCTGCGTGAGCTGCTCGAAGAGGCGTGGCGGCTGAAGGCGCCGAAGCGGCTCACCAGGTGAGTTCGCCCTTGAGCATGCTCATCAGGATCATGTCGTGGCGCTCGCCGTCGGGCGCCACGAACGCCTCGCGGTGGCGGCCGTCTTCGGAGAAGCCGACCTTGCGGTAGACGTGCCGGGCGCGTTCGTTCTCGGCGACCACCCAGAGCGTGATCATGTGCAGCCGCATGGCGTTGAAGCCGTAGCGGCACATCAGGCGCAGCGCCTCGGTGCCGTAACCGCCGCCGCCCCGGTAGTCGGCGTCGCCGATGTAGATGTCCAGCTCGGCGTTGCCGATCTCGGGCTCGGCGTCCCGCAGGTCGATGACGCCGATGAGCTTGCCGTCGGCCTCGATCCCCAGGACGACCAGTTCGTAGCTGTTGACCGGCCGTTCTTCGGCGTGCTTGCGCAGCTGTGCGAGGGAGCGCGGGTGGCTGGTGGTCATCCACCGGCCGATCTCGGGGTCGTGGATCCACAGGTGGATCTTCTCGGCGTCCTCCGGCTCCAGCGCGCGCAGCCGGACGAGCTCCCCCTCGAGCATTTCTCCCCCTAGTCCCGCTTGAGCAGCAGGAAGTCGTGGACGTTCAGCAGGCCGAGGAACTGCCGCACGGGGGTCGGCATGGCCTGGCGCGACTCATCATGCACGAGCCGGGCGCCGTGCACGGAGTGGTTTTTCCGCTGGGTGACGACCGTGCAGCCGCCCGCGGCCAGCACGTTCTTCACCCAGTCGGCGTCCGGCCCGTAGGTCAGCGCGACGACGAAGCCCTCCGCCGTGCCGAAGACGTTCACCGGCGTCCGGTACTCCTTGCCCGACTTCCGTCCCTTGTGGACGATCATGCCGAACCCGGGTGCCCAGTTGACGACGTACTTGTTGACGCGGTTGGTCGCGACGCGGTTGAACCGGGCGAGGCCCTTGGGGAGCACCATGGCGGTCATAATATCAACGTGTGATGAATTTGGCGACCGGACGACCCCGGCTCCCGGTCCGTCGTCGCCCGATGGTGGGATACGGGGCATGTCGACCGAATGGCCGTTGCGCCAGGATCCGGAAGCACCGGTGATCATCGCCCTGGCGCTGGTTTCCGACGCGGACGCGCTGGGCTTCGTCGTCCTGGACGACGAAGACGACTGGTTCATCAGCGACGGCACCGAGCTGTCGGAAGAAGTGCAGGTCAACCGCGAGAACTTCGGCAAGCTGTCGGTCCGCGAGGCGCTCGAGCTGCTCCCGCAGCTGGCCGCGCTGGCGGACCTGCCGACGGGCATGGCCGCCGACTGGGACCCGGACCACCGCACGTGGCTGCTCTCCTCGGTGACCGGCTCCGACGACGAGGACGAGGACATCCGGCTGCTCGCCCAGCGCCGCGCGGCCTGGGAGTTCGAAGGTTCGCCGGACGACGAAGCCCAGATCAGCAGCGGCCTCACGGAGCTGCCGACCGGCTCGGAGCGCCCGGTCCGCGCGGTCCGCCAGGTCGTGCGCGAGCAGGACGGCACGTGGCTGTTCGTCGGCTTCGAGGTCCCGGAAGCCGAGGACTTCGAGGTCGAGGGCCTCGAGCTGGAGCACGTCGCGAAGCTGTACCCGGAGGTCCGGACCGTGCTGAAGGCCGCGCCGGGCCAGGTCTACGACCGCGCGACGCCGGACGCCGAGTGGGAGCTCGTCGAAGGCTGAGAAAAAGTCCGGCGCGGTTGTCCTGGAGACGTCCGCGCCGTTCGTCCTTACAGTGAGAGCCGGCGATCGGCGCCGGCCGACCTCTGTGAGGAGCTGTCATGCCCAAGTACGCCGCCATCATCTACGCTTCCGACGTCGACCCGACCCAGCCCGAGGCCACCGGGATGATGCGGGACTACGACGAGTTCGGCGCGGCCGCGCAGGCCGTCATCCGCGGTGGCGCGGCCCTGTACCCGACCGCGACCGCGACGACCGTCCGCGTCACCGGCGGCAAGGGCGGCGACATCGTCACCACCGACGGCCCGTACGCCGAGACGAAGGAAGCCCTCACCGGCTTCTACCTGATCGAGTGCGCCGACCTCGACGAAGCCGTCAAGGTCGCGGCGCAGATCCCGGGCGCCTGGGACGGCGCGATCGAGGTCCGGCCGGTCGTCGAATTCGGCAAGTGACCCTCGCCGGTGACGCGATCGCGAGGCTGGTCCGGGACGAGGGCACCCGGGTACTGGCCACGCTGGTCCGCGTCACCGGCAGCGTCGACCGGGCCGAAGACGCGGTCCAGGACGCCGTGGTGCGCGCCCTCGAGACGTGGCCGCGCGACGGCGTCCCCGCCAACCCGCGCGGCTGGCTGCTGGTCGCGGCCCGCCGGCGCGCGGTCGACGTCGTCCGCCGCGAAGCGAAGCGCCTCGGGAAGGAGGCCGACGCGATGCCGCCCGTCGACCCGTTCCCCGACCCCCTCGCGGTCCGCGACGACCTGCTGAGGCTGGTCTTCACGTGCTGCCACCCGGCGCTGTCCCTGGACGCGTCGGTGGCGCTGGCGCTCCGGACGCTGGGCGGCCTGTCGACGGCGGAGGTGGCCCGCGCGCTGCTGCTCCCCGAAGCGACGCTGGCGAAGCGCCTGACGCGCGCGAAGCAGAAGATCGCTCAGGCGCGGATCCCCTACCGCGTGCCTTCTTGCGAAGAGCTGCCCACACGGTTGGCCGGCGTGGCGTCGACGGTCTACTTGATCTTCAACGAGGGCTACACGGGCCGTCTTTCGTTGGCCACCGAAGGCGTGCGCCTCGCCCGTTTGCTGGCCGAGCTGATGCCGGACGAGCCGACGGCGCTGGGCCTGCTGGCGTTGGTACTGCTGCAAGACGCCCGCCGCGCGGCCCGCGTCTCCGCGGGTGTGCCGGTGTTGCTGTCGTCGCAGGACCGCTCGCTCTGGGACCCGTCGCTGATCAAGGAAGGCGTGTCGCTGGTGGGCGCAGGCCTGCGCCGGACGCCGTCGGTGCCGGACCCGTACGTGATCCAGGCGGCGATCGCGGCTTGTCACGACCTCGCGCCCACGTACGCGGAGACGAACTGGGACGCGGTGATCTCCTGGTACGACGTCCTGTTGTCGGTCCAGGACACGCCGGTGGTCCGCCTGAACCGCGCGGCGGCGGTGGCGGAACGGGACGGTCCGGCGGCGGCTTTGGCGCTGGTGGACGGATTGCCGGGCTTGGCGGACTACCCGTGGTGGCACGCGTCGCGGGCGGAGTTGTTGCACCGCTTGGGTTCCCCGGCGGCGTCCGAGGCCTTGTCCCTCGCGGTGGAGGCCGGACTTCCGGCCGCCCACGCGGCCCACCTGCGGGCGCGGATCGGTCCACAGTAGACGCCGGAATTCGGGGCCGGGAAAGCGAAAAGCCCCGGATGTGAAATCCGGGGCTTTCGGCTGAGAGCGGATGACGGGAATCGAACCCGCGTATTCAGCTTGGGAAGCTGATGTTCTACCATTGAACTACATCCGCAGTGCGTGGCCAGCATACACGGCGTGGTGATCCTCCTGTCCAGACCCCTCCTCGCTCGACCTCCTTGACGTCGGCGCGTCAAGTGACAACACTTGTTGTCGACATCGGAGGCGATATGGACGATCCCGAGCTGTTCCGGCAGGGCGGGTTCCGGCTCGCGTCGCGGCTGTTCATCGAGGGTGACATCCGGGGCGACGAACGGCAGGTCGCCCGGTTGCGGGAGTTCGCGCAGGTCGAGGACCGGCTGGCCGATGACGTGGTCGCCTGGATGGCGCGGCAGCCGAAGGGGCAGGGGCGTGAAGCGTTCGAAGCCGCCCTCCGTGACGGGGTTGCGGTCGATGCGCCCGGACCCTTGAGGGACTTCTTCGCCGACGTCGAGGCCAAGCCCTACTGGGTTGATGACGAGCGGCTCGAGCGCGGTGCGAAGGCCATCACGCGGGCCGGCTTGCTCGGGCTCTTCCCGCTCGGGGACATGTCGCTCATGGGCGGTTACCTCGCCTCGCGCGCGACGAAGTCGCTGGTCGGGACCGGGGAGATCGAGTACCAGGCCACTCGGCGGCTCGTCGAGACCGCGGCCTGGTGGATCGACGTCACCACGCCCGGCGCGCTGAAGCACGGCGCCAAAGGGTACGTCTCCGCGTTGCGGATCCGGGTGGTGCACGCCCACGTGCGCGCCGCCATGAACCGGCGGGAGGACTGGGACTACGCCGCCTGGGACAAGCCCGTCAACCAGGTGCAGACCGCCGGCACCCTCCTGCTTTTCTCGCTCGTCTACGTCTTCGGGACGCAGCTGCTCGGCCTCCGGTACTCCGCCCGCGAGCGCAGCGACATCCTGCACCTCTGGCGCTACATCGGCTGGCTGATGGGCGTCGACGACGAACTGCTGCCCAGTGACGAAGAGGACGCGTGGCGGCTGCTCTGGCTGCTCGCGGCCACCGAGTTCATCCCGGACGACGACTCCAAGCGGCTCGCGAAGGCGCTGGTCGAGGCCAACGCCGCCGTCGGGGAAGGGCGCGGCGCCGTCGGGAAGGTGCTCTCGCACGTCTCCGTCGCCGTGCACTCCTCGATCTCGCGGCTCGTGCTCGGGAAGACCAACGCCGACTTCCTCGAGCTGCCGAACGACCCCGTCGCGCAGGCCGTGATCGTCACCGCGGCCGGGGTCAACTTCGCCGCCGAGACGGTGCGGCGGTTCATTCCCGGGGCCACCGCCCTGCAGGAACGGATCGGGGAGGCCGGCCGACGCGGGTACGTGAGGCGACTGGAGAAGATCTTCGGACCTGACACGACCTACGCGCAGCACATGCGGGCGGCCTAACCGGCTTTCGGGGGGTCCGGGTGGCGGAGCCCCCGGCTCGGGGCGGAGCCCCGGATATCCCAGCCCACCGGATAGGCTTCCCGGCGTGCTGCTCAGTGACCGTGACCTCCGCAAAGAGCTCGACGCCGGCCGGCTCGGCATCGACCCCTTCGATCCCGGCATGGTCCAGCCGTCCAGCGTCGACGTCCGGCTCGACCGGTTCTTCCGCGTCTTCAACAACAGCAAGTACACCCACATCGACCCGCAGCTGCAGCAGGACGAGCTGACCTCCATGGTCGAGAAGGAGGGCGACGAGCCCTTCGTGCTGCACCCGGGCGAGTTCGTGCTCGGCTCGACGTTCGAGCTCGTCACCCTGGCCGACGACCTCGCCGGCCGCCTCGAAGGCAAGTCGTCGCTCGGCCGGCTCGGGCTGCTCACCCACTCGACGGCGGGCTTCATCGACCCCGGCTTCTCCGGGCACATCACGCTCGAGCTGTCGAACGTCGCGAACCTGCCGATCACGCTCTGGCCGGGCATGAAGATCGGCCAGCTGTGCATCTTCCGGCTGTCCAGCTCGGCCGAGCACCCGTACGGCTCCAGCGAGGCCGGCTCCCGCTACCAGGGCCAGCGCGGCCCGACGCCGAGCCGGGCGTACAAGAACTTCCACCGCGTCGACACCTGGCGCTAAGCCGCGACCTTCTCGTTCCAGTCGATGTGGTGGTTCCACATGAAGGCGTTCGGGTCCTCGGTCTGCGGCTTCGCGAACGCGCGTTTGATGAAGAAGTCGCGGATCACCCGGCCGACCGGGCCGATCACCTTGTCGTCGCCGTTGCGCTTGCCGCGGGCGACGACCGCTTCGACACGCTCGCGCCGCAGGCCCTCGTAGGTGGCCAGCGCCTGCTCGACGTCCGGCACGTCGCGCAGGCATTTTCCCAGCGTGACGGCGTCTTCGATGGCCATCGACGCGCCCTGGCCCGCCGCCGGTGACGTCGCGTGGGCCGCGTCGCCGATGATCACCATGCGGCCGCGGTGCCAGGTCGGGACGGTCGGGAAGTCGTATGTCGGCCACGCCGGGTAGACGTCGCGGGTCGCGCGGATGATCTCGGCGGCCGGTGTCCGGTCGCGGGCCACCAGGTCCAGCAGCTCCGTCCGTAGTTTCTCGCCGGCGAGCGCGGCCAGCTCGGAGCCGGTCGGCTCGGTCTTGCGGGCCGGGTTCGCGAACCACCAGACACGCCCGTCCGGGCTGACGACGTGGCAGAAGAACAGGCGCCGGCCGAAGACCATGTTCAGCACGCCCGGCTCGTCCGGCAGGGTCAGGCCTTCGGCGAACCCGCCGGTGTTGAGCAGCGGCACGTACCGCGGCGACGGCGCGTCCGGGTCGATGATCGTGCGGACCCGGGAGCGCAGGCCGTCGGCGCCGATCAGCAGGTCGCCCTCGGCGTGCGAGCCGTTCGAGAACTCGGCTTTGACCTGCGCAGACGTCTGGTGCGCGCCGATCAGGCGCTTGCCGTATTCGGCGTGGATCCCGCGCCTCGCGGCTTCGTCGCGCAGGGCGACGTACAGGTCCGAGCGCAGCACGGTCTGGCTCACGGTGCCGTCCGGCAGTGTGCCGCCGAGCGGGAACTCGGCCAGCCGCGTGCCGTCGCCCAGGCCGATCGACATCCGCGGCGAGTCGAAGCCGGCGCTCTTGACCACGTCTTTCAGGCCGAGGGGCAGCAGCGCGTCGAGGCCGTTGACGGCCAGCGTCAGGAACGCGCCGACGCCCTCGGCGCCGCGGTCGTACGCCTCGAACAGCAGCGGTTCGTGGCCGGCTTCGTGCAGCGCGATGGCCGTGATCGTCCCCGCGATCCCGCCCCCGATGATCAGTGCCCGTGTCATGTACTTCGTCCTCTCGAAACTCTTAGAAACTAATTCGTTCTGTCGAACTAAAGAGTGGGCTACGCTGATCGCCGTGTCAAGCGAGCGAGCGAAGCTGGTCGAAGAGGTCCTGCTCGGGGCGCGGGAGCTGTCGACGGAGACGGTCATGTTCCACACCGCGATCGCCGAGACGCGCGGCCTGTCGCCGGTCGAGAACAAGGTGCTGGACTACCTCGCCCGGCTCGGCCCGCAGATGCCGAAGGAGCTGGCGCGGCTGTCCGGCCTCGCGCCCGCGTCCGTGACGGCGTTGATCGACCGGCTCGAGCGCAAGGGGTTCGTCAGCCGCGAGCCGCACCCGGACGACCGGCGCAAGGTCCTCATCGCACTCGACCCGGGCGCGATCGAGCGCAGCGTGCACCTCTGGGACCACCTGATCGCCAAGGTGCTCGAACTCTGCGAGGGCTATTCCGACGACGAGCTCCGGACGGTGATCGGGTTCGTCGCGGCGGCCGCGGCCATCACCCACGAGTCGACGGTGAAGCTGACGGATTCCCCGGGCGGGTGATCACCGGGGTCAAAAAGGGCGGGAAAGACGGGAGCGTGCCAGGCTCCGAAAGTCGCCTCGGCCCCCGGGAGTGCTCGTATGTCGCCGTCCAGAAAACCACTCCGGCTCCTGCTGGTCCTGGCACTGGTTTTCGCAGCCTCGGTTATCACCCCGCTCGCCGAAGCGGCGGTGGTGAAGCCGTTCGAGCTGAACTACGACGACGTCGTCTACGGCGATTTCCTCTACGCGGGCAACGGCGTGGTGCGGTGCCCGGTGAACGCCGACAACGCGCCGACGACCGGCAGTGGCAACACGCCCGCGACCTGCGCGAACACCGCCGACCGGCGGGACACCCTCGTCAACGACAACTTCTTCATGCAGTGGGCCGACGTCGACGCCGACCGCGGCACCTTCGATTCCGCGAAGGCGACGGTCACCATTCCGCCGGGCGCGAAAATCGTCTTCGCGCGGCTCAACTGGGCGGGTAACACCGGCGCCTACACGACGTCGCCGGGGGTGCTGTCGCCGACGAAGATGTGCCAGTCGCGCAACAACAACACGGCCGCGATCGTGCCGCCCGGAACGCCGGCGAAACAGGACGTCCGGCTCACCATCGGCGACGGGAAATCCGTCGACGTGCCGCCTGCGGCCTACACGGAAGACCCGCTCGACACGTTCAGCGGCGGCCAGTACTACTCCGCCTACGCCGACGTCACCAAGCAGTTCGCCGCCGCGCCGACCGGGTCCGCGCTGGACCTGACCGTCGGCAACGTCTGGGCGCCGAAGGGCTTCAACTGCATGGGCGGCTGGTCGGTCGCCCTGGTCTACGCCTACCCGGAACGCAACGCCGACTACGCGCCGAACAAGCGCGAGGTGTTCGTCTACGACGGGCACGTCCGGCAGAACAGCACCGACAAGCCCACGAACACGACGATCACCGGGTTCCGCGCCGCCGCCGCGGACGCGCACGTCGGCGTCACCGCCTACGAGGGCGACTGGGGCATCTCGGGCGACCAGTTCCTGATCAACGACAAACCGGCCGCCGAACCGTCGGCCGGCGGGACGTCGAACTTCTTCATCTCCAACGCCGACGGCGCCGCCGATCCCGCGGTGAAGAACAACTTCAGCGTGGACGCCAAGTCGTTCAACGTCGACACCATCCCGGCCGGCGCGACCAGCGCCAAGCTCGGCTTCGCCACCAGCGGCGACTCCTACCTGGCCCAGAACCTCGCTTTCTCGACGCCGGTGCCCGAACTGCAGATCAGCAAGCGCGCGGAACCGGCCCAGGTGCACCCGGGCGAGCCGGTCACGTTCACCATCGTCGTGACCAACCCGAGCGCCGCCCCGGCGTCCGGGGTGAAGGTCGCCGACGACGCGTTTCCCGCGTGCAGCAAGGACATCGGCACGCTCAAGGGCGGGCAGACGGTCAGCTACACCTGCACCACGACGGCGTCGGACAAGGACTTCACGAACACCGCGAAGGCCACCGGCACCAGCGCGCTCGGCGATCCGCTGGACGGCACGGCGACCACCTCGGTGAACGTCATCCACCCGGCCATCGGCATCACGAAGATCGCCGACAAGCCCGCCTACCGCGCCGGCGACACCGTGACCTTCACTCTCAAGGTCACCAACACCGGTGACGCCAACCTGACCGCGGTGCAGGTGACCGACCCGAAGACGCCGTCGTGCGCGCAACGGCTCGCGGGCGTGCTGAAGCCCGGCGAGACCCGCACCCTCACCTGCACGACGAAGGCCCCGGTCGCCGACGGCGTCAACACCGCCACCGCCGAAGGTGTCGACGGGCTCGGCAAGCGCGTCACGGCCACCGCCGACGCACCCGCGCCGACGATCGCCCCGGCCATCGACGTCACGAAGACCGCGACCCCGCCGGTGATCCACGCCGGTGAGGCCGTCACGTGGACGATCACGGTCAAGAACACCGGCGACAGCCCGCTCGCCCCGGTGAAGCTCACCGACGACACGACGACGTCGTGCTCGCGCACCGTCGACCGCCTCGCCGCGGGCGCGTCGCAGACCTACACCTGCACCGCGAACCCGTCGAAGACCACGACGAACACGGTCACCGCCACCGGCACCGACCGCTCCGGTCAGCCGGTCACCGACACGGCCCAGGCGACCGTCACGGTGATCAGCCCGGCGCTGACCATCACGAAGGACGCCTCGCCGACGACCGTCCGCATCGGCGACCAGATCACGTTCACGATCACCGTCACGAACTCCGGTGACGTGCCGCTGGCCGACGTCGCCGTCACGGACGACCGGACCCCGGCGTGCGCGAAGACGTTCGGCACCCTGGCGCCACAGGCGAAGCAGAGCTACACCTGCACCGCCCCGGCACCGGCCGACGACTTCACGAACACCGCGACCGCTACCGGCAAGGACCAGCTCGGCCGCGAGGTGAAGGTCACCGACGACGCCGTCGTCGACGTGATCCACCCGGCGGTCGCGATCGTCAAGGACGCCGCTCCCGCGCAGGTCCGCGAGGGCGACACCGTGACCTGGACGATCACCGTGACCAACACCGGAGACGTGCCGCTGACCGGCGTCGCCGTGGCCGACGACCGGGTCGCCCCGTGCGCGAAGCCGCTCGGAACCCTGGCGCCGCAGGCGAAGCAGACGTACACCTGCACCACCGTCGCAGGTGCGGCCGGCTTCACGAACACCGCGAAGGCCACTGGCACCGACCCGACGAAGCGGCCCGTGGACGCGTCCGACGACGCCTCGTTCACCGTGCAGCACCCGGCCGTCACGATCACCAAGGACGTCACCGGCGGGCCCTTCCGCCAGGGCGACACCGTGCCGTTCCGGCTCACCGTCCGCAACACCGGTGACGTGCCGCTGACCGGTGTCCGGGTCACGGACGCGCTCGTCGCAGGTTGTGCGCAAACCTTCGACGGCACGCTCGAACCCGGTGGCACGTGGGGCTTCGGCTGCACCGGCACCGTGCCGGCCGACGACTTCACGAACACCGCGCAGGTCACCGGCACACCACCGGTCGGCCCGGCGGTGACCGCCATTGATACAGCCGCAATCGACGTGATCCACCCCGGCATCACGATCACCAAGGACGCCGACCCGAAGGTCGTCCGCGCGGGCGACACCGTGACGTTCACGCTCACCGTGACGAACACCGGCGACAGCCCGCTGCGGGACGTCTTCGTGGCCGACCGGCTCGCCCCGGAGTGCGCTCAGCGTCTCGGCACGCTGGCGCCCCAGGCGAAGCAGACCTACACCTGCAAGCTCGTGGCCGGCGAAGCGGACTTCACCAATACCGCCACCGCCAACGGGACCGACGGCACGAACCGCCCGGTGACGTCGACCGCCGAGGCCGCGGTGGACGTGATCCACCCGGCGATCAGCATCACCAAGGACGCCGCGCCCGCCCAGGTCCGTGAGGGCGACACAGTGACGTTCACGATCGTCGTGAAGAACACGGGCGACGTGCCGCTGACCGAAGTGTCCGTTGTGGACAGCCGGACGCCGTCGTGCGCTCAGACCATCGGCTCCCTCCCTCCTGGTGCCGAACAGCACCACTCCTGCACCGTAACCGCGGGCACCGACAGTTTTACGAACACGGCCACCGCGACCGGTACGGATCCGACCGATCGCCCGGTCACGGCCACCGACGACGCGTCGTACACGGTGCTGCACCCGGGGCTGGCCATCACGAAGGACGTCAAGGGCGGGCCGTTCCGCGCGGGCGACACGGTGACGTTCACGATCACCGTCGAGAACACCGGCGACTCGCCGCTGACCGCGGTGACGGTGACCGACGATGTCGCGCCGGCGTGCGCCAAGACGTTCGAAACGCTGGCACCGAAGGAAAAGCAGACCTACGACTGCACGATGGCCGCGCCGGCGGACGACGTCGTCAACCGGGCCGAGGTGACCGGGAAGCCGCCGACCGGGCCGCCGCTGGACGCCGACGACACCGCGAAGGTCGACGTCATCCACCCGGCCATCACGATCACGAAGGAAGCTTCGCCGAAGACAGTGCGTGAAGGCGACGAAGTCACCTTCACCATCGTTGTGACGAACACGGGCGACGTCCCACTGTCCACTGTGGTCGTCACAGACGACAAGACGCCGGATTGCGCCAAGACGTTCGACACCCTGGCGCTCGCCGGAGTCCAGACCTACACCTGCACCACCAAGGCCTCGAGCGACGACTTCACCAACACCGCGAGCGTCACCGGCACCGACCCGACCGGCCGTCCGGTGACGTCGACCGCCACGGCCGCGGTCGACGTCATCCACCCGCAGCTCGCGCTGATGAAGGACGCGACGCCGTACGAGGTCCGCGAAGGCGACACCGTCACCTTCGCCATCCTGGTGAAGAACACCGGCGACGTGCCGCTTACCGACGTCACGGTCGCCGACGACCGCACCCCGGCCTGCGCGCACACCGTCGCGAGCCTGGCGCCCGATGCCGAAGAGACGTACACATGCACCACGGTGGCGGGTCGGGACGGCTTCACCAACACGGCCACGGCCACCGGCCAGGACTCGACGAATCGGCCGGTGACAGCGACCGACAGCGCCACCTTCGTCGTCCAGCACCCGGGCCTGAGCATCACCAAGAACGTCCGCGGCGGCCCGTTCCGCGTCGGCGACTCGGTGCCGTTCGACATCGTGGTGACCAACACCGGGGACGTCGACCTGCACTCCGTGACCGTCGCCGACACGATCGCCCCCGAGTGCGTGCGCAGCATCGGCGCGCTGCCGGCGAAGGGCGTCGAGCGCTACGCGTGCACGATGACCGCGCCCGCCGACGACGTCACGAACGTCGCGAAGGTGACCGGAACGCCGCCGACGGGCGACCTCGTGACCAGCGAGGCGAAGGCGGACGTCGACGTCATCCACCCGGCGGTGAAGATCGACAAGTCGGTCTCGCCCGCGCAGGTCCGCCCGGGTGACGAGGTCACTTACACGATCGTGGTGTCCAACACCGGCGACGTGCCGTTGTCCACTGTGGCCGTCACCGACGACAAGACGCCGGGGTGCGCCTTCACCGTCGCGAAGCTGGACGTCGGGGGCACGCAGACGCGCCAGTGCACGGTGGCGGTCCGCGAGGACGTCACGAACGTCGCGTCGGTGACCGGCGACGACCCGACCGGGCGACCGGTCACCGCTTCGGACGACGCCAGCGTCAACGTGATCGGCCCGGGCATCACGGTCACGAAGACCGGCCCGGCGAAACCGCTTCTCCCCGGACAGGAAGCCGTATTCACGGTCGTCGCGAAAAACACCGGCGACGTTACGCTGACCGGAGTAACGCTGAATGACCCGATCGCGCCGAAATGCTCGGTCGTGATCGGGACTCTCGCGCCCGGAGAATCGTCGAAACCGATCTCCTGTTCCGTGACGATGAGCGAGGACGACGTCACGAACACGGTGACCGCGACCGGCGACGATCCGAACGGAAAACCCGTCACGGCGACCGACGACGCGCCGGCCAAGGTCGCGAAACCCGCGATCGACCTGCAGAAGGAGGCCGACCCGACGATCCGTCCGGGTGGGACGGTGACCTTCACGCTCGTCGTGCGCAACACCGGGAACGTCGACCTGGTCGGCGTCGACGTCACGGATCCGGCGTATCCCGCCTGTGCCCGGAAATTCCCGCGGCTTCCCGTCGCCGGCCGGCAGGAATGGACGTGCACGACGACCGCGCCGGCCGGTGGTGATCTGAGCAACACCGCGACGGCCACCGGGACGCCCGATACCGAGCAGCCCGGGAAACCCGTGCAGGACAGCGCATCCACCACAGTCCGCGTCACGACGACGCCGGTTTCCCCTGGTCAGGACCCGAAGCCGGCGCCGTTGCCGAACACCGGTTACGACCCGGTGCCCGCGGGTCTGACGGCGTTGTCGCTGCTGGGATGCGGTGTGCTGCTGCTACTGGGCCTCCGAAGGTCGCGTCGGAGCTGACGGAAACCGTTCTCGAAATCGCGTGTTCGGCACAATGCGAAGAGTCACAGTTCGTTAGGAGGGTTCTCGCTGTAATCGTTCCGTGATACGTTCCTGCGCCGTGTCCCCCATTGGTGAACGTGCTCGCGTGGTGATGGTGTCACTCAGTGTGCTGCTCGGCGTCTTTTCCGCGGCGACCGGCACCTGGATGGCCACCGCCGAAGGAAACACCTCCGAGGCGGCCGCCGCGGCTCTGGTGCTTCCGAACGAGCCCGGCGGGTCCGGCGGTGCCAGCGGCACGGAGCTGAACGGCCAAGCGAAGAACTCCGGGGGACAGCAGCCGGCGCCGACGACTTCGGCCGCGGCGCCGACGACGTCCAGCGCGGCCCCGGCGCCGACCGAGACGTCCGCGGCCCCGCCGCCGTCCACCTCCGCCGCGCCGGCGCCGACCACGAAGCCCGCGGCCCGCGTCGCCTCCTCGGTCGCCGAACAGGTCCTCTCCCTGGTCAACGACGAGCGCGGGAAAGCGGGCTGCAAGCCGCTGGCCGAGGAATCACACCTCACGAAGGCCGCGCAGGACTACAGCGACGACATGTCCGCCCGGAACTTCTTCTCCCACACCAACCCCGAGGGCGTCACGTTCGACCAGCGCATCAAGACCGCCGGTTACTCGAAGCCGGGCGCGGAGAACATCGCGAAGGGTCAGACGTCGGCGGCGCAGGTCATGGACTCGTGGATGAACTCCGAGGGCCACCGCGCGAACATCCTGAACTGCTCGCTCACGAAACTCGGCGTCGGCTTCACCAAGGCCGGCAACTACTGGGTCCAGGACTTCGGGTACTGAGCTAGGCCGGTTTGTTCCACCGCTCCGCGACCTCGCCGTAGCGGGCCAGGACGGTCGCGCGCAGGTCGGGATCCGTCCGCGGCACCGGCTCGATGAACACCTCGGTGACGTCGTTGAACGACTCCGTCAGCTCGGCGGCGATCCGGACGCAGGCGCGCTCCAGGTCCGCGGCGCCCAGGGAGTCGTCGAAGTCCACGCGGGTGCAGACGAGGACCTGGTCGGTGCCCATCAGCATGGTCTGCAGGTCCACGACGGCCTCGATCTCCGGCGCGGCCGACAGGTGGTCGCGAACGCCGCGGACGATCTCCGGGTTGGCCTGACGGCCGATGAGCAGGCCGCGGTTGGTCCGCCCGAGCAGGTAGGCGACGCAAGCGAGCAGCACGCCGATGACGATCGACGCGACGCCGTCCCACACCTCCGAGCCGGTGAGCTGGTGCAGCCCGATGCCGGCGAACGCGACCAGCAGGCCGACCAGCGCGGCCGAGTCCTCGAACAGCACGGTCTTCGGCGTCGGGTCGTCGATCAGGCGCAGGTAGGCCCAGAAGGACCGGTTCTCGGCCTTGGACTCCCGGCGGGTCTGGCGCACGGCCTGCACCCACGACGTGCCTTCGAGCAGGAACGCCACGGCCAGCACGATGTAGCTGAGGATCGACGTGCTCTGCGCTTCGCCGTGCCCGAAGAGCGTCGCGACGCCTTCGTAGAGCGCGAACATCGAGCCCGACGCGAAGATCGACACGGCGGCGAGCAGCGACCAGAAGTAGCGCTCCTTGCCGTAGCCGAAGGGGTGCACGCGGTCGGCCGGGCGGTCGGAACGTTTCAACGCCGTCAGCAGCAGGGCCTCGGTGAACGTGTCGGCCACCGAGTGCGCGGCCTCGGACAGCATCGCGCCCGAGCCGGTGATGATCCCCGCGACCAGCTTCATGATCGCGATCGCCAGGTTCACCCCACCGGCGAGCAGAACGGTCAGGGTGCTTTCGCCGCCGGTGTTGCCGGATTCCTCGCTCACGTGGTGAGCGTAATGGTCAAAGCTGTCGCAGGCCGTGCAGCACGCGTTCCATGAGGGCGATCGCGGGCCGGCCGTCGACGCTCACCCGGGTGTCGTGGATGGTCACCAGGCCCTGCTCGGCCATGTCGTCGAGCAGCACCCGGGCGACGCCGAGCGGCACGCTGAGCCGGGCCGCGACCTCGGCGACCGACCGCGGGTGGTGGCACAGCGTCCGCACCGACCGGAACTCCCCGGTCAGCCGGGCGCCGTTCCAGTGCACGCCGGCCCGGGTCGAGACCATCGCCTCGATGGCGAGGTGACGCCGTGACTGCGTACGGCCGCGCGTGAGGACGTACGGGCGCACGAGCGTCCGCGAGGCGAGTACGTGGTCCTGGGGCGGGATGACGGGCTCGGCGAAGGCCTCGTTGAGTTCGACCTCGACGAGGACTTCGGGTTCGGGGGACGGCTCGGGCGCCGGCACGATCCGGTCCGCGGCCGCCACGGACGGGAAGCGGGCGCCGACCCGGCCGACCGAGGGCGACGGGTCGGGCGACGCGAAGCGCTCTTCGGCGTCGTCCGGGAGGGTGTTGAGGGCGTGCCGGCCGGCCGACGGGAAGCGTGCGCCCACTCGTCCGGTGGTGGTCCGCCGGTCCTCGCCCATCCTTGCCGCCCCCTGATTACGCGTTTGTCAAAGGTGATCCCGGCGGCTGCGCCGACGTCGGGGAAAGGCCAGGATACGCCGGTTGTCCGGCGGACAGTCCCGGATTTGTCCTCGTCCTGCTCCGCCATTTCGGTGATTTTTGCGATCGCTATTGGGGTAATCGATTGCCTTGAGGAATTCCCAGCTAGTGGACCTTCGGAACACTCACCTGGGTACGAACTCTGCGGGCCGTGACAACGAGTAGTGCCACGGACACGAAAATGACCGCGGGCTGTTCGAATATCGCCGCGGCCCGTGCTCGATCACCGTTTTCGGTCCCAGCTGGCAAAAGGTGAGCCGCGCTCCGGCGGCCTGCGGGAACGCGACCCCGGGCCGGGCCCGGCGCCCGGAACCGGAACGCCGCCACGACCAGGGCGACAACGACCACGGCCCGGCCATGACATCCGTCGTGGCCGGGCCGGGTGCGCGTCAGGCTTCTTCGGACGTCTCCGCGAGCGACGGTGCCCCGAGGGCCACCGGCTTCGGCTCCGGCTTGCGCTTCACCGACTCGAGCAGCATCTGCGCGACGTCGACGATCTCGACCTTCTCACTCGCGCTGCCGTCGGCCTGGCGGGCCGTGAGGCCGTCGTTCAGCATGACCTTGCAGAACGGGCAGCCCGTCGCGATCTTCGACGGCGCGGTGCCGAGCGCCTCGTCGACGCGCTCGACGTTGATCCGCTTGCCGATCTTCTCTTCCATCCACATCCGCGCGCCGCCGGCGCCGCAGCACATCGACTTGTCGCCGTGCCGCGGCATCTCGCGCAGCTGCGCGCCGGTCGCGCCGACCAGCTCGCGCGGCGCGTCGTAGACCTTGTTGTGGCGGCCGAGGTAGCACGGGTCGTGGTAGGTGACGTCCTCGGCGACCGGCGCCACCGGCACCAGCTGCTTCTCCCGCACCAGCCGGTTCAGCAGCTGCGTGTGGTGCACGACGTCGAACTGGCCGCCCAGCTCCGGGTACTCGTTGGCGAGGGTGTTGAAGCAGTGCGCGCAGGTCACGACGACCTTGCGCGTCCTGCGCTCCCGGCCCTCGAACACCGAGTTCAGGATCTCGACGTTCTGCTGCGCCAGCATCTGGAAGAGGAACTCGTTGCCCGCGCGCCGCGCCGGGTCACCGGTGCACGACTCCTCCGAGCCGAGCACCTTGTACTTGACGTCGGCCATGTGCAGCAGCTCGGCGACCGCGCGCGTCGTCTTCTTCGCGCGGTCCTCGAACGCGCCGGCGCAGCCGACCCAGAACAGGTACTCGGCGTCGCCCATGTCGCCGTCGAACACCGGGACCTCGAAGTCCAGGTCCTCGGTCCAGGCCAGCCGGTCCTTGGCGTTCTGGCCCCACGGGTTGCCCTTGTTCTCCAGGTTCTTGAACATGCCGTTCAGCTCGCTGGGGAACGACGACTCGATCATCACCTGGTAGCGGCGCATGTCGACGATGTGGTCGACGTGCTCGATGTCCACCGGGCACTGCTCGACGCAGGCGCCGCAGCTGGTGCAGGACCAGAGGACGTCGGGGTCGATGACGCCACCGGTAGCACCATCGCCGCCGATTAGAGCTTTTTGCGACTCGGCGATCGCGAGGACGTCGATCCCCGCGTACATGTTGTCGCCGGACAAACCGACCTCGTCACCGGCCATGTCGCGCTTTCCACCGGCCAGCAGGTACGGCGCCTTCGCGTAGGCGTGGTCACGCAGCTGCGTGATGAGCAGCTTCGGCGACAGCGGCTTGCCGGTGTTCCACGCGGGGCACTGCTCCTGGCAACGGCCGCACTCGGTGCACGTCGAGAAGTCCAGCCAGCCCTTCCAGCTGAAGTCCTCGATCTTGCCGACGCCGAAGGTGTCCTCGTCCGGGTCGGCTTCCTCGAGGTCGAGGACCTTGCCGCCGCTCATCATCGGCTTGAGCGCGCCGAGGGCGACGCCGCCGTCCTGGTCGCGCTTGAAGTAGATGTTGAAGAACGCGCTGAAGCGGTGCCACGCGATGCCCATGGTCATCGTGCGGGCGACGACGATCAGCCAGACCGTGGCGCTCATCAGCTTGACGAACGCGAAGACCGTGACCAGGTTCGGGCTGGCCGGCAGCAGCTCGCCGAGCGGGTTCGAGACGAAGGCGGCCCAGGTCGGCGTCTCGTGCGCGCCGAGCGCGGCCTTCGCGGCGCGGACGCCGATGATGCCGATGCCTTCGATGAGGACGACGGCCTCGATGAAGTAGGCCCACTTGAAGTTGGAGCCCTGGAAGCGCGACTGGCGGTCGGCGCGGCGCGGGTGGTTGCGCTGGCGGATCGCCATCAGCACCAGGATGCCCACGATCGTGCCGAGCCCGAGCAGCTCCATGAGCAGCTGGAACGGCGGGAAGTCGTCGAGGACCGGCCAGCCCCAGGTCGGGACGAACACCTCGCCGTAGGCCTCGAACAGGGCGAGCGAGCCGAGCAGGAAGCCCCACATGACCAGCCAGTGGGCCGGTCCGACACTGCGCTTCCGGTTCATCCGGGTGTGGGCCGCGAACTCCTTGATCAGCGTCTTCATGCGCGGCATGAAGGGGCCGTTGCGGGTCGCGTCGGGCTGTCCGAGGCGGATGACCCGCACGAAGCGGGCGATCGTCGCGGCGAACATGCCCCAGGCGACGAGGCCGAGCAGGACGGAGATCCCGCCGAGCGTCAGTTGCAGAGCGCCCATCGTTCGGGTGCCTTTCGTCCGGATGGATCAGTGGTGGTGCCGGGAGACTAACCTTCCTTACTGATGAGTAACCCGTTGAGTGGGGCTAAGTCCCACCGATGTGGTGTACGTCGCTCTTTGTTTCGGGACGATCGTCCAGGTAGTTTTCACCCTATGGGTGCGTACCTTCTCCTCGCGCTGGCGATCGCCGCCGAGGTCTCCGCGACGGTCTCGCTGAAGCTCTCCGAGGGCTTCTCGAAGCTCGGCCCGTCGATCATCGTGGTGCTCGGGTACGCCGTCGCGTTCGTCGCGCTGGTCGCCATCGTCGGCGTCGTGTTCCTCAAGGAACCGGTCAACGCGGCCATGATCGCCGGGCTGGCGCTGGTGATCGGCGGGGTAGTGCTGATCGAGATCGGGAGTGCGTCCACGTGAAACTGCAGGTCGACGGCCGGAAAGTGCGCGGCGAGAAGCGTCGCGCGGAGCTCATCGAGGCGACGCTGCGGGTGATCGAGCGCGACGGCGTCGCGGGCGTCACCCACCGCACGGTCGCCACCGAGGCCGGCGTGCCCACGACGTCCACGACCTACCACTTCTCGTCGCTGGACGACCTGCTGGTCGCGACGCTCATCTCGTGCGCCCGCGACATGGCGACCGAGGTCTACTGGATGATCGACCGCGCCCGCTCGCGCGGCAGCCGCGGCGCCGACGAGGTCGCCGGCCTGCTGGCGGAAGCGCTCGGCCCGCGTCGCGGCCGCACGATGGCGGAGTACGAGCTGTACCTGCTCGCCGCGCGCAAGCCCGAGCTGCGCCCGGCCGCGCGGCGCTGGCTGGACGTCCTGACGTCGATGGTCCGGCACGACGACGAAGTGGCGTTCCGGGTGTTCCTCGCCGGGATCGACGGGCTGCTGATCCAGGGCCTGATCGACGACGAGCCGCCGTCCGCCGACGAACTTCGCCCGGTTGTCGCCTACCTGCTGAAACCTCGTTGATCTAGCGTCGGCCCATGACGACCAAGCAAGAAGCCGCGGAAGCCGTTCTCGCCGCGAAAGTCCGGCTCGGCCTCAGCTGGGCCCAGCTCGCCGAAACCCTGGACGCGCCGCTCGCCTGGACGACGTCCGCGCTGCTCGGCCAGCACCCGGTGCCCGCGGAGATCGCCGCGAAGGCCGCGCAGGTCCTGGAGCTGGACGCCGACGCCGAGGCCGCGTTGCGCCTGCAGCCGACCCGCGGCGCGCTCGACGACGTGGTGCCGACCGACCCGACGATCTACCGCTTCTACGAGGTCCTGCAGGTCTACGGGCCGACGATCAAGGAGCTGATCCACGAGCAGTTCGGCGACGGGATCATGAGCGCGATCAACTTCAAGCTCGACGTCTCGCGGCGGGAAGACCCGGGCGGCGAGCGCGTGGTCGTCACCATGGACGGCAAGTTCCTCAAATATCAGTGGGGCTGAGCCGTTTCCCTGGTAGCTTGCCGATCATGCGGACATTCGGCGACTACGAACTCGACGACGACCGGGCGCGGCTGGACCTCGAAGTGGTGTGGAAGTTCCTCTCCACCGAGGCGTACTGGGGCCGCTGGCGCACCCGCGCGCAGATCGAGGCGGCCGTCGAAGGCTCGTGGCGGGTCGTCGGCGCCTACCGCGGCGAGGAGATGGTCGGCTTCGCGCGGGCGTTCTCCGACGGCGTCTCGTCGGCGTACCTGGCCGACGTGTTCGTCGTGGACTCCGCGCGCGGCACCGGCGTCGGCAAGGAGATCGTGCGCGAGATGATCGACAACGGGCCCGGCGCCGGCTTCCGCTGGATGCTGCACACCGCCGACGCGCACGGGCTGTACCGGCAGTTCGGCTTCGGCGAGCACACGAAGGGCCGCTACCTGGAGCGCGAGGGCGTCAACGCGGAGTCGTTGCGCTGACGGGCTTCGGCCGGGGTGGGACCGGGGTGTCGTTGCCGATACCCCGATCCGGCGCCGTCAGCCCTTGTTCTCGTAGACCGGCGTGAGCACCGCGCGGGCCAGCGTGTGGCCGAACATGTTGAAGCCGAGGAACGCCGGTGTCGAGTCCTCGCCGATCTCCAGCTTGTCGACGTCGAGCGCGTGCACCGCGAAGTAGTAGCGGTGCGGGCCGTGCCCGGGCGGGGGCGCGGCGCCGAGGTACTGCTTGACCCCGCCGTCGCCCTTGAGCGTCACCGCGCCTTCGGGGAGACCCGAGCCGTCGCCCGCGCCCGAGGCCAGCTCCGTCACCGACGCCGGCAGGTTGAACACGGCCCAGTGCCAGAAGCCGCTGCCCGTGGGCGCGTCCGGGTCGTAGCAGGTCACGACGAAGCTCCTGGTCTCCGCCGGGAAGCCCTCCCACGACAGCTGCGGCGAGCGGTCCTCGCCGCCGGCGCCGAAGATGCCGGACAAGTGGGGCGTCGCCAGGGTTTCGCCGTCGGCGACGTCGGTGCTGCGGAGGGTGAAGGACGGCACGTCGGGCAGGGATTCGTACGGGCCGGGTTGCTGCGGCATGGATCCTCCTGATCACGGAACTGGAGACGTCCGCCAGGTTAGGCCCCGGAGCGCGACCCCGCGTGTCAGGGACGGATCTCAGGGTTCTTCGGGGGGTTACCCCCATGTACTGGGTGGTGCCCCGGTCCTAACGTTTTCCGGGCAGAGGAAACTCACTGAGGGGACCAAAGACCATGGCGCGCCCGCTTCTGGCTCTGGGTGGCATCGCACTGATCGGCGTCGGCCTGGCGACCGCCTTCGGCTGGGGCTGGGGATCGGACTTCCAGAACGACAACACGCTTGCGCAGACCATTCGCAGCGTGAAGCTCGACGGCGACTCGGGTGACGTGAAGATCCGCACCGGCACCGGGCCGTCGACCGTGCACCAGGAGATCAACTACCACTGGCGCGGCAACCCGGGCGACACCTTCTACCGCGTCGACGGCGACCAGCTCGTGCTCGGCGACTGCGGGAACAACTGCTCGGTCGACTTCGAGGTCGTCGTGCCGGCCGGGGTGCCGGTCACCGGCAAGGTCGACTCGGGCGGGCTGGACATCGCCGGCGTGGCGAGCGTCGACGTCCAGGCCGACTCCGGGAGCGCCCGCGTCGAGGACGTCTCCGGCGCGGTGCAGCTCCACCTCAGCAGCGGGTCCATCGACCTGCACGACGTCGGCGCGGTGACGGTGCAGAGCGATTCCGGCAGCGTGACCGGCGACGGCGTGCGCGGCCCGGTCGACGTCGGCGCCGAAAGCGGCCGCGTCGAGTTCACGCTGGCGCAGGCGAACGACGTCAAGGTGCACGCCGACAGCGGCAGCGTCGAGCTGACCGTGCCGGGCGGCCCGTACCGCGTCCAGGGCGACAGCGACAGCGGGCACCGCGAGATCGACGTCCCGACCGACGGGTCCGCCGCGCACACGCTCGACCTCACCACCGACAGCGGCAGCGTCACGGTCCGCGCGGCCTGACGCTTCCCTATACACACAGGGGAAAACTTTCATGGGCAAGATCGAACGGCGCGTGCTGGCGGCCGCGCTGCTGGGGGCCGTCGCGATGTTCGGGGTCGTGGGGTTCACCCGCGGCGAGAACGCCGAGACGCCGGCGCAGGGGGTGCCGGTCGCGGTGGATTCCCACTATCGGGTGACTTCGTGGTCGGGTACCGCCGCGGAAACCATTGTGCTGCAAGAAACTCCGGATTTCTTCTTCTCGTCCTGGACCGGCCGCCGCTCCTGAATTGTCGGGGGCCGCTGTTAGGAAGGGGGCACGCCGAAGGCCGGCGTGCAGGGGAGGAACAGATCATGGACATGCGCCGGATCGCCGCGGCTCGCCGGACATCGCCGGCTCCGGGTTGACCTCGTGGCCTCGTGGCCTCGGCGGCCCCGAGCCGGCCTCCTTCGTGGACGTGGGCCCGCGGCTCCCGGTGCTCGCGCGCAGGTGCTCGGCGCGGTGTTTGAACGGCGGCCGGCGGTGCCGTCCGGCTGTCTCGGCGAGGCGGTGCCGGGCGGCCACGAGCGTCGCCCTCGCTTCGACCCCGTGCGCCGGTCTCGCGACGCCGTGCCGTTCGGCACGCCCGTCATCCCAGGTCACCTGCGTGGTGAGCGGCCTCACACCCGGTCGAGGTCAAGTCCGTAGGGCAGGCCGGGAACAAGACGGCCGAACGGCTCGTTAGGCTGCATGTAGAGGTTGAGCGCAGTCGACTCAAGTCCGACTTGACGAGTCGCGCAAAGGCCCGATAGAACTTGCCAGTACCTCGCTCAAGGCGAGGACGAATGTGCAGGTCACGAACCAAGCAGGTTTACACAGGAGGAAGCACCATGGCGCGAGCGGTCGGCATCGACCTCGGCACGACCAACTCGGTCGTCGCCGTCCTGGAGGGCGGCGAGCCGACGGTCATCGCCAACTCGGAAGGCTCCCGGACCACCCCGTCGATCGTCGCCTTCGCCAAGAACGGCGAAGTGCTGACCGGTCAGCCGGCGAAGAACCAGGCGGTCACGAACGTCGACCGGACCATCCGGTCCGTGAAGCGGCACGTCGGTACCGACTGGAAGACCGAGATCGACGGCAAGAACTACACGTCGCAGGAGATCAGCGCGCGTGTGCTGATGAAGCTCAAGCGCGACGCCGAGGCGTACCTGGGCGAGACGATCACCGACGCGGTGATCACCGTCCCCGCGTACTTCGAGGACGCGCAGCGGCAGGCCACCAAGGAAGCCGGGCAGATCGCCGGCCTGAACGTGCTCCGCATCGTCAACGAGCCGACCGCCGCCGCGCTGGCGTACGGCCTGGACAAGGGCGAGAAGGAACAGACCATCCTGGTCTTCGACCTCGGTGGCGGCACGTTCGACGTCTCGCTGCTGGAGATCGGCGAGGGCGTCGTCGAGGTCCGCGCGACCTCCGGTGACAACCACCTCGGTGGCGACGACTGGGACGAGCGCATCGTCAAGTGGCTGGTCGACAAGTTCAAGGCCACGAACGGCATCGACCTCACCAAGGACAAGATGGCGCTGCAGCGCATCCGTGAGGCTGCGGAAAAGGCGAAGATCGAGCTGTCCAGCTCGAACTCGGCCGGCATCAACCTGCCCTACATCACGGTCGACGCCGACAAGAACCCGCTGTTCCTCGACGAGCAGCTTTCGCGCGCCGAGTTCCAGAAGATCACCTCGGACCTGCTCGAGCGCACCCGGAACCCGTTCAACAACGTGATCCGGGACGCGGGCATCGCCGTCGGCGACATCGACCACGTCGTGCTCGTCGGTGGTTCCACCCGCATGCCGGCCGTGTCGGACCTGGTCAAGGAGCTGACCGGCGGCCGCGAGCCGAACAAGGGCGTGAACCCGGACGAGGTCGTCGCGGTCGGCGCGGCGCTGCAGGCCGGTGTGCTGAAGGGCGAGGTCAAGGACGTCCTGCTGCTGGACGTGACCCCGCTGTCGCTGGGCATCGAGACCAAGGGCGGCGTGTTCACCAAGCTCATCGAGCGCAACACCACGATCCCGACCAAGCGCTCGGAGATCTTCTCCACCGCGGACGACAACCAGCCGTCGGTGCAGATCCAGGTGTTCCAGGGTGAGCGCGAGATCGCCGCGCACAACAAGAAGCTCGGCATGTTCGAGCTGACCGGTCTCCCGCCCGCCCCGCGTGGCGTGCCGCAGATCGAGGTCACCTTCGACATCGACGCGAACGGCATCGTGCACGTCCTGGCGAAGGACCTGGGCACGAACAAGGAGCAGTCGATGACGATCACCGGTGGCTCCGCGCTGCCGAAGGACGACATCGAGCGGATGGTCAAGGACGCCGAGGCGCACGCCGAGGAGGACAAGACCCGTCGCGAAGAGGCCGAGACCCGCAACCAGGCCGAGACGCTGGTCTACCAGACCGAGAAGTTCCTCAAGGACAACGACGACAAGCTGCCCGAGGACCTCAAGGGCAAGGTCAAGTCCGCGATCGACGAGTCGACCGAGGCCCTGAAGGGCACCGACTCCGCGAAGATCCGCGAGTCGATCGAGAAGCTGAACACCGCTTCGCAGGAGCTGGGCACCGCCCTGTACGCCAACGCGAACGCCGACGCCGCCGCCGGTGCCGCCGGTGCTTCGGGCGCGGCCGGTGACGCCGGCGCGGCCGGTCCGGACGGTGCCAAGGCCGATGACGTGGTGGACGCCGAGATCGTCGAAGAGGACGAGAAGAAGTGACTCACAGCTACGACGAATCCGAGAACCAGGGCCGTAGCCCCGAGGAGCCGGTGGTCGTGCGTGATCGGCGCCGCGTGGACCCGCAGACCGGGCAGGTTCGCCCGCCCGGTCCGGCCCACGCCGCGCCGGAGCCCGACGAGGCGCCCGTGGAACACGCGGGCCCCTCGCTCGGCGAGTCCATTGTGGACGATTCGGTGACCGTGGTCTCCGACGTCGAGAAGGAGCTCTCCGAGCGCACCGCCGACCTCCAGCGGTTGCAGGCGGAGTACGCCAACTACCGCAAGCGGGTCGAGCGTGACCGCGAAGCGGTCGTGATCGGCGCGAAGGCGACGGTGGTGAACGACCTGCTGCCGCTGCTCGACGACCTCGAGCGGGCCGACCAGCACGGTGACCTCACCGGGGCGTTCAAGGCCGTCGGCGACAAGCTGATCAGCGGCCTGCAGCGCGCGGGGCTCGAGTCGTTCGGCAGCGAGGGCGAGCCCTTCGACCCGAGCGTGCACGAGGCCGTGCAGCACAACACCTCGCCGGACGTGGCGGGCCCGACGGTCACCGTGGTCATGCGCCGCGGCTACCGCTTCGGCGACCGCGTGCTGCGGGCGGCGCTGGTCGGCGTGACCGACCACGAGCCCGGTGCGGCCCCGGTGGACCCGCCGGTCGGTGGCGAGCTGCCACTCGACGGCGCGCCCGATGCGCAGCAGCAGTAAGCAGTATCCGGTTCCAGCGGAAGGAGGAGGCGCCCGATGAGTGCTCGGGAATGGATCGGTAAGGACTTCTACCGGGAACTGGGCGTCTCCTCCGACGCCACGGCGGACGAGATCAAGAAGGCCTACCGCAAGCTGGCCAAGGAGAACCACCCGGACGCGAACGCCGGCAACGCCGAGGCGGAGCAGCGGTTCAAGGCGGTCTCCGAGGCCTACGGCGTGCTCTCCGACGCGAGCAAGCGCAAGGAGTACGACGAAGCGCGGCGCCTGTTCGGCGGCAGCGGGGGTGGCTTCAACTTCCCCGGTGGCGGCGGCGGTTCCGGCAGCTTCGACGTGGGCGACATCTTCGGCCAGGCCGGCGCGGGTGCGGGCCAGCAGCAGGGCTTCGGCGGGCTCGGCGACATCCTCGGCGGGCTCTTCGGCCGCGGCCGGACGACGGCGGGCGCGACGGCCAACCGGCCGCAGCGCGGCGCCGACGTCGAGACGGACGTCCGGATCGACTTCACCGAGGCGGTCAAGGGCGCGACCCTGCCGCTGCGGTTGTCGAGCCCGGCGACCTGCTCGACGTGCGGCGGCAACGGCGCGAAGCCGGGGACGTCGCCGCGGACCTGTCCGACCTGCAGCGGGTCGGGTCTGGTCAGCCGGAGCCAGGGGGCGTTCGCGTTCTCGGAGCCGTGCCGCGACTGCCGCGGCCGCGGGCAGATCATCGACGACCCGTGCCCGGAGTGCGGCGGCGAAGGCATCAGCACGCGGACCCGCACGCTGACCGTCCGGATCCCGCCGGGCGTCGACGACGACCAGCGCATCCGGCTGGCCGGTCAGGGCGAGCCGGGCCGGGGTGGCGCGCAGGCGGGCGATCTGTACGTCCGGGTGCACGTCGCGCCGCACGCGCTGTTCGGGCGCAAGGCGCTCGACCTGACGATCGCCGTGCCGGTGGACTTCACCGAACTCACGCTCGGCACCACGATCACGGTGCCGACGCTCGAGGGCAAGGTCTCGCTCAAGGTGCCGCCGGGCACCGCGAGCGGGCGGGTGCTGCGGGTGCGCGGCAAGGGCATCGCGAAGCGCGACGGTTCGCAAGGTGATCTGCTCGTCACCCTCCAGGCGGCGATTCCCGCCAAACTGGACGACAAGGCGCGCGAAGCTCTGCAGTCGTACGCCGAGGCGATGGCCGGGCACGACCCCCGGCCGGAGATCACTGAGCTGCTCGAAGGCAGGTGAGTGGGATGTTCGGCGGGATTCCCCCGGAGGGGGACGAAGAAACCCCGGTGTTCGTCATCTCGGTGGCGGCCCAGCTGGCCGGGATGCACGCGCAGACGTTGCGCACCTACGACCGGCAGGGCCTGGTGTCGCCGGGCCGCACTTCCGGTGGCGGGCGCCGCTACTCGATGCGGGACATCGCGCTGCTGCGCGAGGTCCAGCGGCTGTCGCAGGAAGACGGCGTGAACCTGGCCGGCATCAAGCGCATCATCGAGCTGGAGAACCAGGTCGACGCGCTGCGGGCCCGCCTGACGGAGCTCACGGAGGAACTGGCGGCGGCGTACGCGGCCGGGGAACAGGCCGCGGCGGCGGCGCACGCCTCCTACCGCCGGGACCTCGTCCCGCTGAACCAGCAGACCGCGATGGTGGTCTGGCGCCCCAAGCGCCGCTAGTCCGCAAAAGCCCGTGAAGGCCCCCTCACCGACTCGGTGAGGGGGCCTTCACGGCGTTCAAGCCCCGGGCGCGTCAGAGCTTGAAGTTCAGCAGCTGCTTCACCTCGGCGCTGCGCGACTCGATGACCCGGCGGGCCAGGTCGCGGGCCTGGGCGTTGACGCCGCCACTCGTGCCGTTCTCGGTCTGGGCCAGCTCGACGGCGCCCTGCTGCTGACCGGTCAGGACGTCCAGGAACTTGCGGCCGAACTCCGCCTCGGGTGCGGTCTTCAGCGTGCCCACCAGGTCCGGGGCGGTCATCTGCATGCCTCCGTGGCCGGCGTGGGCCTGCGGGTTCATGTCCATCGCCTCGGGCTGGTGCCAGTCGCGCAGCCAGTTCTTCATGTCGTCGATCTCGGTCTGCTGCGTCGACTCGATCGCCGCCGCCAGCACCTTCAGGTCCGCGGGCAGCGAGCCGCGGTCCCGCACGAGCCGGACGATCTCGATGCCCTGCTGGTTCTGGGGGATCAGCATCTGCAGGAACATCACGTCGGCCGCGTTGTAGGAGGGGGCGGACGCCGTCGCGCCGCTGCCGCATCCGGCCAGCAGCAGTGCGACGGCGACCAGCAGGAACCTCACTGGCGCTGCCAGAGGGCCGGGGTGTTCGGCGGCTCCCAGCCCGCGATCGCCGTGTGCGGCTGGAGACAGCGGTAGCTCACGCCGCCGTAGGTCACGACGTCACCGGCCTTGTACGCCTTGCCCGCGGTCCACGTTCCGCCGGCCGGCGGGGTCGTCGTCGGGGGCGGGGTCGTGGTGGGCGGCGGGGTCGTGGTCGGGGGCGGCGTGGTGGTGGGCGGCGGGGTCGTCGTGCCGCCGCCACCGATCTGGAGGTCGACGCAGCTGTAGAACGCGTTGGCCGTGTCCGAGATGTTCCAGATGGCCAGCACCTTCACCCGGCCTGAATAGCCGGCCAGGTTCACCGTGTGCGACAGCGTCGCCGGTGGCTGCTGGTTGTTGCCGGCGAACGTCGCGACGCGCGTGTTGCCGATGTAGTAGTCGTAGCTCGAGGTGGCGTGCCGGGCGGTGAACACCCAGTTGAACGTCACCGTGGTGCCGACGGACTTGGCCGGCCACGGCTTCGACTCGTCGGTCAGCTCGGCGAACTGGGACAACCCGGCGTTGCAGCTGCGCAGGCCCTTCGGGCCTTCGACGCTCTGGGGTTCGTAGACGATCTGGCCGCAGTTCGGCACCTTCCCCGCCGCGCAGTTGGCCTGCCTGCTGGGTGGGTCGGAGATGTAGCCGTGGGCGCTGGCGGAGGCAGCGGGCAGGACGACCACCAGCACCGGCGCGAGGATCGCACCGGCGGCAGCCGCGAACAGCTTGCGCTTCAAGGTCATTTCGGCTCCTCGAAGGGGGAACGACGTCGTTCCGGAGGGAGGGCGAACGAGCACATCCGGGGGAGATGTGGTCTAGACCATAAGTCGATTCGGGCACAACGGTCAACGAACTACCGCCATTCGGCGGTTTTGCTGCTCCGCTCGGCTCAGCGCGAAGGTCGGTCCAGGTGTTCGCCGAAGAAGCTCGTCACCCGGCGCCACGCGTCCTCGGACGCTTCGTGGTGGTAGGTGAAGCCGACGACCTTGAGCAGCAGGTTCAGCGGCGCCGCGACGTCGACCTTGTTGGCGAACCCGTGGCCGGCGCCCGGGTACTCCTTGACGTCGTGCGGGATCTCACGCTCGGTGAGAGCCGTCTCGAGTTTCGCGGCCGCGCCGCGCAGGCCGAAGTCCTTCTGGCCGAAGCTCGCGACGATCGGGCAGGCGTCGTCCAGCACGGAGAGGTTCTTTGGCAGCTGGCCGTAGTAGGGCGCGGACGCTTCGAAGCCGCGCGACGCCGCGACGAGCGCGAAGCCGCCGCCCATGCAGAACCCGGCGATGCCGATCCGCCCGCTGCAGTCCGGGCGCGCGGCCAGGAGCGCGCGGGACGCCTCGATGTCGTCGAACGCCCGGCCCTTGTTCGCGAACATGTCCGAGAACACGCGTCGTACGCACTTGCGCATGCCGCCGCGCGAGTACAGGTCGGGGCTGAGCGCGAGGAAGCCCTCGCCGGCGAAGCGGTCGGTGATGTTCCGGGTGTCCTGGCTCAGCCCGAACGCGTCGTGGATGAGCACCACGCCCGGGTGTGGTCCCGGCCCCTCGGGTTCCGCCAGGTAACCGCCGATGCCGCCCGAAACCGGAATAGTCATCTCCATATCGGCGACGATAGCGAGGATCGGGAGTTCGCGCGCGCCTCGGATTCCGCCATTCCGGACACCGGTCAGTCGAGGGTGAACGGGTCGTACGATATTCGTTCCAGGTCGACGCCCTTGGTCAGCAGTTTCGCAATGGTCGCCTGGATCATCGGCGGGGAACCGGAAACGAGCACGTCGTGGTTCTTCCACGCGCCGCGCTGGGTCACTGCGTGGGCGAGCGTGCCGCGGTCGCCGCCGGACAGCGCGCCTTCTTCGGTAACCGGGGTTACCGTCAGCCACTTCGACGTCGCGGTCAGCCGTCGCAGTTCTTCCAGCACGTAGAGGTCTTCGGGTTTGCGGCCGCCGAAGAACAGGTGCACCGGCGGGTTCCGCTTCCAGCGCTGGAGGTCGTCGAGGATCGCGAGCAACGGCGTGACCCCGGTGCCGCCGGCGATCATCAGCAGCCGTTTCTTCGTGGTGCTCGGCCGCACGTTCAACGCGCCCATCGACGGCCCGAGGCGCCAGACGTCGCCCGGTTTGGTGTGGTTGACGATGGCGCCGCTGACCCAGCCGCCCGGCACGGTCCGCACGTGGAAGGTGAGCTCGCCGTCGCCGCGCGGTGCGTTCGCCGGCGAGAGGTAGCGCCACAGCCGGGGCCGTTGCGGCACCTCCACGCTGACGTAGCCGCCGGCGCGGTAGGGCAGCAGGCCTTCGGTCCGCACCTTGACCAGCGCGACGTCGCGGGTGAACTTCTTGTGTTCGATCACGGTCGCCGACCACGACGCCGGCCCGGTCTCGGCCTGGGCGGCCTCGCGCATGGTCTTGGCGATGATGCTGTACGCCCTGGACCACGCGGACTCCACCTCGGGTGTCCACTTCTCCTTGAGGAACCGCTTCAGCGCCGCGAGCAGCGCGATGCCGACGGCGTCGTAGTGGCGCGCGACGACGGCGAACTTGCGGTGGTCGCGGCCCAGCTGGCCGAGGAACGTGACGAGCTCGTCCGGCCGGTCGACCATCTGCACGACGTACACCAGCGCGCGCAGCAGCCTGCTGCGCTGGGTCGCCATGGAGATCGGGAACAGGTCACGGCAATCGGGCGCGACCACGAACAACGCGCCGTAGAAGTACTGCGCGAGTTCGTCGGCTTTCGGCTCGACGACGGCGAAACTTTCCCGGATCAGCCGGGCCATCTCTCGGCCTTCCACGGCCGTAACGGGAACGGGGGCGGGTGCGGGCAGGGTGGGGATCTTCACGGATTCAGCAGTCATCGGGAACGGTTTTCTCCAGTCGTGCATGGCTTTTTGGCGCCGTCCACGCGGCACAGCTGTAGCGGTACCGCCCCCGAGGGTTCCCGACTGTAGGCGCATTCCCGTGCAGATGCGCGTGATTTCGCGCGTTCCCCTCGAACGGAGCAATTTCGCCACGCGCGGTCAACCCCGCCTGGCACTGCGTAAAAACGATCACCCGGATGGATTCACGAAAACCGGTAACAATTGCCGAAGTTTGGCCGATTCATTCACCGGACAGATGCGTCGCGATTACCGGACAAGGCCGGACGGCTAGTCGATCGTGAACGGGTCGTACTGGATCTGGTCGAGCGCGCTGCCCGCGACGAGCATCCGCGAGACGGTCGCCCGGATCATCGCCGGCGAGCCGGAGACGAGCACGTGGTGCCCGGGCCACGAGCCGTAGCGCGTAACGGCCTCGGCGAGCGTGCCCTGCTCGAACCCGGGGACGTCGCCGCCGCGTTCCACTACGGGCGTCACGTTCAGCCAGGGGTTGATGGAGGCCAGCGCGCGCAGTTCTTCGAGGTCGTAGAGGTCCTCGCGGGACGCGCCGCCGTAGAAGAGGCGCACCTTGGGGTTCTCGCCCCACAGCGCGAGGTGGTCGAGGATCGAGCGCAGCGGCGCGATCCCGGTGCCGCCGGCGATCATCAGCACGTTCCGGGCCGCCTCGCGGTCGACCGTCAGCCGGCCCAGGGGCGGCCCGAGCCGCCAGACGTCGCCGGGCTGCGTGTGGCTGACGATGGCGCGCGAGACCCAGCCGCCGTCGACGGCGCGGACGTGGAACTCGATGCCGCCGTCCTCCCGCGGCGCGTTCGCCGGCGAGAGGTAGCGCCACAGCCGCGGCCGCTGCGGTACTTCGACGCTCATGTACTGGCCGGGGTGGTAGGGCACCAGCTGGTCCGGGACGAGCCGCACCAGGGCGAGGTCCCAGGTCAGCCGCCGGTGCTCGACCACCGTGGCGTGCCACGACGGCGGGTTCTGGTCGGCCGCGGCGGCGTCCTGCATGGCCCGCGCGGCGATGGTGAACGCCTCGGCCCAGGCCCGTTCGACCTGGGGCGTCCACTCCCGGCCGAGGTGGTTCTTCAGCGACGCCAGCAGTGCCGTCCCGACGGCCTCGTAGTGCCGGGGCACCACCCCGAACTTCCGGTGGTCACGCCCCAGCTGCCGCAGGAACGGCGCCAGGTCGTCGGGCCGGTCGACCATCTGCACGATGTGCACCAGCGCGCGCACCAGCCGGCCGCGCTGGATCTCCATGTTGATCGGGAAGAAGTCGCGCGTGGTCGGGGCCAGGGTGAACAGCATCCCGTAGAAGAACTGGGAGATGTCCGCGATGTACGGCTCGGACTTCGCCCAGCTGTCCCGGATGAGCTGCACCATCGCGGTGACGGCCGCGGGCGCTTCGCGCGATGTCGAGGAGCGTGGGAGCGGGCTGACCGAGTCGGCGGTCATGGGCCGGCGGTCGCGGGTCGGGGACGGCGGGAGGGCGGCACTCGATCAGCCACCGCCGGCTCGGGCAGGGTGACGGCGGTTCTGCGCACAGCCGCCTCCTGTGTCCATCGCTTCCGCCTCTGTCACTCGGCGCACGCGTCGCGCGCGGCCCGTCCGCAGGGTAGCGGCCGGGCGCCCTTTTGCCCGCATTGTTGCTCCGACCGGGTGTACTCGCCCCGGTGACGGCGTGGGCGACCTCACCGGTCCGATGCTTGCCCTGCGCAAGTGTCCGGCAATAAACTTGTATTGAACAACTAACAGGCAGTACCGGGAGGGTTCCGATGAGCTTCGACGACACCGAGGACGACGTCCGGGTCGAGCTCATGCGCGAGCTCAAAACGGCGTCGCAGCTCCAGCACGCCTGGGTCATGCAGGCCTGGCAGGACCAGCCGGGACTGCACCCCGCGGCCGCGATGCTGCTGTCCGACCTGGCGAAGAACGGCGAGGCGCGGCCGTCCGAGCTGGCGAAACGCCGGTTCGTCGACCTGTCCGTCGTCAGCAGGCAGATCACGCAGCTCTCCGCCGCCGGCCTGATCGACCGCCGTCCCGCGCCCGAGGACGGCCGGGCGACGCTGGTGAGCGTCTCCGAGAAGGGCCGCGACGCGCTGTCCCACTGGCGGACCAACTACCTCGAGTTCATGGAGCAGGCCCTCGGCGGCTGGGACGACGCGCGCGTCACCGACCTCACCGGGCGGCTCGCGGAGATGAACACCGACCTCCGCCGCGCGCTCGGCAGCGCCGCGTGCCTCGCTGACACGACCAAGTGACGGGCAGGCAATCGGTCACACCGCCAGTTGCATTCGGCGTGACCGATTGTCTCCGTTCGGTCCTGACTTCCCGGTGCTGCGCAGAGTTAACGTCGATGGGTGACGCGTAGCCGGGTCGCACTGCTGTGCGCGTTGGGGATCGACAACTTCGGCTCAGGTCTTTTTCTCCCGCTCGCCCTGGTCTACGTGACCCAGGCGCTCGGCGTGCCGCTCGCCGTCGCGGGCACGGCGGTCACCCTCGGTACGGTCGGTGGCCTGGTCGTGCCGCCGCTGGCCGGCCGGCTCGTGGACCGCGTCGGGCCGCGCGTCGTCGTCATCTGCGCCCAGCTGCTGCAGGCCGCTGGGGCCGGCGCGTACCTCCTGGCCGACGGCGCCGGGACGGTGGTGTTCGCCGCGGTCCTGCTCGCCGCCGGGCAGCAGCTGTTCTACAGCTCCCTGTTCGTGCTCATCGCCGACGTCGCGGGCGACGTCCCGAAGGATCGGCCGTTCGCCGAGGCGGGGATGGTGCGGGCCGGCTGTTTCGGCCTCGGCGGCCTGGTGGCGGGGGTCCTGCTGACCTGGCGGGGCACGGACGGGTACCGGGTCGCGCTCCTGCTGGACGTCGGCACGTTCGTCGTCGCCGCCGGCATCCTCGGCTTCTGCGTCCGGCTGACGCGGCCGCACCAGCGGGACTGCGACCGGCCCGCGCGGGTGCTGCGCAACCGGCCCTACCTCGCGTTGATCCTGTTCAGCGGCCTCTTCGGGCTCTCGCTGGACTTCTTCCTGATCGGCACGCCGGTGTTCGTCCTCGACCGGCTGCACGGCCCGGCCTGGCTGCCGGGCGCGATCCTCGCCCTGCTCACCGTGCTGACCAGTGTCGGCGGCACGCTCGCGCTGCGGCTGACGGCGAAGCTGACCCGGATCGGCGCGATGCGGGCCGGCTCGGCGCTGTTCGCCGCTTGGTGCCTGGTCAGCCTCGGTGTCCTGCTCGTCCCCGACGACTGGCGGGTGGTCTACCTGCTGGCCTCGACGCTGGTGTTCGCCGCCGGCGACCTGGTCTTCGGGCCGCGATCGGGGGCGCTGGCCGAGGCCGCGGCACCTCCGGACGCCCGCGGGCGTTATCTGGCTGCGTACCAGTACGCGTTCACCATGGCGCAGGTCCTGGCGCCCGCCGTGGTGGCCTTGTTCTCGGTCGCCGACTGGTTACCCTGGGTGCTGGTCGGGGTGTGCGCCGGCCTCGCCGTCGCCGGGCTCGGGACGCTCGCACCCCGGCTTCCGGCGAAAGCGGTCGCACCCGGGCAAAGTTGAGCGGAACAGACTCAAGTCTTCGTGCGTTGTATCAGACGATGGGTCTCGGCCAGGCCTGTCACCAGGACTTTCTTGTAATCGAGCATGAGGTGAGGGATGGACGCTTTCAACCCGACCACGAAGACCCAGCAGGCGATCTCGTCCGCGGCGCAGGCGGCCACCATGGCCGGCAACCCGCACGTTGCGGCCGCCCACCTGCTGGGCGCCCTGCTGGCGCAGGGTGAGGGGCTGACCGCGCCGCTGCTGACCGCGGTCGGGGCCGACCCGGAGGTGGTGCACAAGGAGCTCGAGCCGATCACCGCGGCGCTGCCGTCGGCGACCGGCGCGACCGTGTCGAGCCCGCAGTTCGACACCTTCGCCGTGAAGTCGCTGACGCACGCCCAGAAGCTGGCGACCGAGCTGGGCGACGAGTACGTCTCGACCGAGCACCTGCTGGTCGGGCTCGCCACCGAAGGCGGCCAGGTGGCCGACCTGCTCAAGCGGCACGGCGCCACCCCGGACGCGCTGCGGGAGGCGTTCGCCAAGGTCCGCGGCTCCGCCCGGATCACCAGCGCGGACCCGGAGAGCACGTTCAAGGCGCTGGAGAAGTACGGCGTCGACCTCACCGCGCGCGCCCGCGCCGGCGAACTCGACCCGGTCATCGGCCGGGACACCGAGATCCGCCGGGTCGTGCAGGTGCTCTCGCGGCGCACCAAGAACAACCCGGTCCTGATCGGCGAGCCCGGCGTCGGCAAGACGGCCATCGTCGAAGGCCTGGCCCAGCGGATCATCGCCGGCGACGTCCCCGAGTCGCTGCGCGGCAAGCGCGTCATCGCCCTCGACCTCGGGTCGATGGTGGCCGGCGCGAAGTTCCGCGGCGAGTTCGAAGAGCGGCTGAAGGCCGTGCTCAAGGAGATCACCGACTCCGCGGGTGAGGTCGTCACCTTCATCGACGAGCTGCACACCATCGTCGGCGCGGGGAGCTCGGGCACTGAGTCTTCTATGGACGCCGGCAACATGATCAAGCCGATGCTCGCCCGCGGTGAGCTGCGGATGGTCGGCGCGACCACGCTCGACGAGTACCGCCAGCACATCGAGAAGGACGCCGCCCTGGAGCGGCGCTTCCAGCAGGTGCTGGTCGGCGAGCCGTCGCCCGAGGACACCATCGCGATCCTTCGCGGGCTGAAGGAGCGCTACGAGGTGCACCACGGCGTCCGGATCACGGACGCCGCGCTGGTCGCCGCGGCGACGCTGTCCGATCGCTACATCACCGCGCGCTTCCTGCCGGACAAGGCCATCGACCTGGTCGACGAGGCCGCGTCCAAGCTGCGCATGGAGATCGACTCGCGGCCGGTGGAGATCGACGAGGTCGAACGCGCCGTGCGCCGCCTGGAGATCGAGGAGATGGCGCTCGCCAAGGAGAGCGACGCCGCGTCCAAGGACCGGCTCAACGCGTTGCGCGCCGAACTGGCCGAGAAGCGCGAGACGCTGACCGCGCTGACCGCGCGCTGGCAGAACGAGAAGGGCTCCATCGAGAAGGTCCGCGAGCTCAAGGAGCAGCTGGAGCAGCTGCGCGGCGAGTCCGAGCGCGCCGAGCGCGACGGTGACCTGGGCAAGGCCGCCGAGCTGCGCTACGGCCGGATCCCGGCGCTGGAGAAGGAGTTCGAGGCCGCGACGGCCGCGAACGAGGCGAGCCAGCAGAACGTGATGCTCAAGGAAGAGGTCGGGGCCGACGACGTCGCGGACGTCGTGGCCGCGTGGACCGGCATCCCGGCCGGCCGGCTGCTCGAAGGCGAGACCGGCAAGCTGCTGCGGATGGAAGAGGAGCTGGGCCAGCGGGTCATCGGGCAGGCCGAAGCCGTGCAGGTCGTGGCGGACGCGGTGCGCCGCGCCCGGGCCGGCGTCGCCGACCCGGACCGGCCGACCGGGTCGTTCCTGTTCCTCGGCCCGACCGGTGTCGGCAAGACCGAGCTGGCCAAGGCGCTGGCGGAGTTCCTGTTCGACGACGAGCGGGCGATCCAGCGGATCGACATGAGCGAGTACGCCGAGAAGCACTCGGTGGCGCGCCTGGTCGGCGCCCCGCCGGGTTACGTCGGGTACGACCAGGGCGGGCAGCTGACCGAAGCCGTCCGGCGCCGGCCGTACTCGGTGGTGCTGCTCGACGAGGTCGAGAAGGCCCACCCGGACGTCTTCGACGTGCTGCTGCAGGTCCTCGACGACGGGCGGCTGACCGACGGCCAGGGAAGGACGGTCGACTTCCGGAACACCATCCTGATCCTGACCTCGAACCTCGGTTCGCAGGCCATCGCCGATCCTTCGCTGGACGAACGCCAGCGGCGGGACGCGGTGCTGAACGTGGTGCAGCGGCAGTTCAAGCCGGAGTTCCTCAACCGGCTCGACGACATCGTCGTGTTCCACTCGCTCGGCACCGAGCAGCTGACGTCCATTGTGGACATCCAGGTGGCCCGGCTGGCCGCGCGGCTTGCCCAGCGCCGGCTGCACCTGGAGGTCACCGACGGCGCCCGCGAGTGGCTCGCCCTCAACGGCTTCGACCCGATCTACGGCGCCCGCCCGCTCCGGCGGCTGGTCCAGTCGGCGATCGGCGACAAGCTGGCGAAGGAACTGCTGTCGGGCGAGGTCCGCGACGGCGACACGGTCCGGGTCGACATCCCGGACATCGAGGCGGGCAACGCGCTGACGGTGACCCGCGTCTGACCTCGTGAGTGGCCGGCCGGGTGCCGGCCACTCGCGACTGTTCACCCGGCCAACCGGCGCTCGCCTTTGTCAGGCGGCGCCGGTTGGCCCGTTTTCGTCCACAGTGGCCGGCCGCGGGGTCGAGGTCGTCGTCACCGACGCGGGACGTGCGGAAGCCGCCCGCACGCGGCCGGTGCACGCCGCCGCCGTACCGCTCACCTGGTCCAACCGCTCGGAAAGGCCGACCGGGCCACGTTCTTCGCGTGCCTTGCAGCCCTGGCCGAATCGCGAGATTAAGCGATTTGTCGACGTAACAGACGAGAAATGCTCCGAACGGGCGCGGCGACACGGGTACCGTCGCTCATCTCTTCGGCGTAGCAGGCGATACCCTGGCGATCGTGGGTATTCCGGCGTGGATCTGGTTCGTCATCGCGGCCGTCGCCCTGGTGGCGGGGCTGGGGCTGCTCGCTGCCGACCGGGCGAAGGAGGGCTCGCGCAACCGCGAGCGCATGCGCTGGGCACAGTTGCGCGGCTGGCAGTTCGTCGAAGAGGACGAGCGGCTGCCGCAGCAGTGGTCCAACGGTGCGATCGGTTACTTCGGCGCGGACGCCGCCGTCAACGTCGTCGCGGGCTCGACCTTCACCTCCGACGGCCGCCGCCCCGTGTTCATCTTCGACATCGAGTCCGAGGGGCAGATCCCGGCGGTCGTCGTCGCCGTGCGCTGCAACAAGAAGCACAAGATCCCGATCGAGATGTGGCTGTCGAGCGTGCCTTTCCAGCGCGCCGACATGCCCGAGATGCTCGGTCCGATCGGCTCCCGCTACGCCTTCGCCGACGACGCCGACGGCGCCCGTGCGGTGATCACCCAGGAGCTCGTCGACGCCGCTGACCAGCTCGGCGGCGACGTCGGCGTGGCGTGGCTCGAGGCCGAGTGGGTGCTCGCCAGCGTCGTCCCGACCGCCGGCCCGTCACGGCTCGAGCGCCTGCTGCGGGACCTCGGCGAGATCGCGGACATCGTCGACCCGTTCGACGAGGACTACGACGCCGGGCGCCACCAGGCGAGTGCGCCGATCCCCGCCGTGGGCACCGCGCCGGGCACCCCGGCCGCCGGGATCCCGGCGCAGCAGCCGCCGCCCGCGGACCAGCCGACGAAGGACTAGAGCAACGGCCGGTCCCGCACGCTCACCGACACCGAGGGGTGCTGGTCGAGCGTGCCGCGCACCGACGTCGTGCTGCCCTGGACGTGGACGACGTGGTCGACCCCGAAGTCGCCGCCGAACGAGCCCGACGTGAGGCTCTGCGACGTCTTGACCAGGCCGGACGCCGGACCCAGCTCGCCGCCCACCTCGTGCCTCTGCCCGACGTCGAGCACGCCCCGGAAGCTGCCGATGACGTGCTGCTCCGACGTCGTGCCCACCGCGCCCAGCTGGCCGAGGTCGACGGCCTGGCCGGACGAGCGGCGGGCGGCGATCCCGCCCGTGAGGTCTCCGGTGAACAGCCCGGTGTCGAGCTGCTCGGCGTGCTCGCTCAGGACGTCGATCCCGTGGCCCAGCCAGACGCCCTGGTGAGCGCTCTCGGCGACCCCCGCGCGGTTGCCGCTCGTGGCGATGGCCTCGGTGCGGTCGGAGACGAGCCGGGCGTCCCCGAGCCGCTTGCCGACGACGTCGCGGCGGGTCGCGGAGAGGGCGTCACCGTCGTTGTTCAGCGTGGTGGTGTGCCGGTGGTCGATCGGCAGCGCCAGGTCGGACGGCGCGGCGAACGCGGCGACGGGGGCGGCGAAGAGGAGGGCGACGGGCGCCGCGCCGGCGGCGACCCTGGGCAGATAGCCGCTCTTGCGCCTGCTGTGCTTACCCATGCCGGGGACGATAACCCGGGCGCCAAACGGCTGCACCTCGGGCCCTGACCAGCGGGTATGGTTCACCCACATGACCACCACCAACTTCTTTGCCGGGGGTCCGGGTGGCGGAGCCCCCGGCCCGGGGCGAAGCCCCGGACGTCGCACCGCCGTGATCACCGGAGCCACCGCGGGCATCGGCGCGCAGTTCGCGCGCACGCTCGCCGCCGAGAAGTACGACCTGGTGCTCGTCGCCCGCGACGCCGCGCGACTGGAGGCCTACGCCGCCGAACTGCGGGAACGGTACGGCGTCGCCGTCGAGGTGCTGCCCGCCGACCTGTCCGAAGTGGACGGACGCGCCGCCGTCGAGGAGCGGCTGGCCGCCGGCCCGATCGACCTGCTGGTCAACAACGCCGGGTTCGGCCTGGGCGGCGACTTCTGGACCGTCTCGCCCGACGCGCTCCAGCGCCAGCTCGACGTCAACGTCACCGCGGTCCTGCGGCTGACCCGCGCGGTGCTGCCCGGCATGGTCGAGCGCGGCCGCGGTGACGTCATCCAGGTCAGCAGCGTCGCGGGCTTCTTCAGCGGCCGCGGCTCGACCTACACCGCGAGCAAGAACTGGGTCACGTCGTTCACCGAAGGCATCGCCGCGTCGCTGCCGAAGGGCGTCCGGATGATGGCCCTCTGCCCGGGGTTCACCGCGACCGAGTTCCACGAGCGCGCCGGCATCGACAAGCCGGGCCCGAAGATCGCCTGGCTGGGCGTCGAACAGGTGGTCAACGAGGCGCTCGCCGACCTGCGCCGCGGCAAGGTGATCTCGGTGCCGAGCCTGCAGTACAAGGCCGTCGTCGCGATCGGCGGCCTGCTGCCGCGCGCGGTGCTGCGCAAGATCAGCGGCGGCTTCGGCGGCAAGGGCCGCACCTGAGTAGGGCTGTCCCTACCTTCGAAACGCGCGTCTGCACCAGGGAGGTCCGGGCGCTACCTGCCTAGCGTTGTTCCCATGACAACTGGGTGGCACGAGGCAGCCGACGCGGTCCGGCTCGAAGCCGTGCGCAAGGAGTACGGCGAAGGCGTGGTCGCGCTGGACGGGGTCTCGATCTCTTTCCCCCGCGGCGGTTTCACGGCCGTGATGGGCCCGTCGGGCTCGGGCAAGAGCACGTTCCTGCACTGCGCGGCGGGCCTCGACCGGCCGACGTCGGGCCGGGTCGTGCTCGACGGGCAGGACCTCGACGGCAAGAGCGAGACCTACCTGACCAAGCTGCGGCGCGACCGCGTCGGCTTCGTGTTCCAGGCGTTCAACCTGCTCCCGGCGCTGACGGTCGAGCAGAACGTCGTCCTGCCGCTGCAGCTGGCCGGGAAGCGCGCGGACAAGCGGCTCGTCCAGCGGATCCTGACGCACGTCGGGCTCGACGGGCGCCGCAAGCACCTGCCGGGGCAGCTCTCCGGCGGGCAGCAGCAGCGCGTCGCGATCGCGCGCGCCCTGGTCACCGACCCGGCCGTGCTGTTCGCCGACGAGCCGACCGGCGCGCTCGACACCCGCACCGCCGCCGACGTCCTGGGCCTGCTGCGCGAGTCCGTCCGGGCGTCGGGCCAGACGGTGATCATGGTGACGCACGACCCGGTCGCCGCGTCCTACGCCGACGACGTCGTGTTCCTGGCCGACGGCCGGATCGCCGGGCGGCTGGCCCGGCCGACCGCGGCGGCCGTCGCCGAGCGGATGACCCACCTCGGCGCCTGGGACCGGTCGGAGGTGCGGGTCTGATGTTCAAGCTCGCATTGCGCACCCTGCGCCAGCGCAAGGGCGCTTTCCTGGCGACGTTCGTCGCCGTGTTCTTCGGCGCGCTGATCGTCTCGGCGTGCGGTGGCCTGATGGAGTCGGGCATCCGCTCCGAGACGCCGGTGCAGCGGCTGGCCGGGGCGCCGATCGTCGTCGGCGGGCAGCAGACGCTCAAGCTGCCGGAAGACGACCCGGCGACCCTCGACCCCGACGACAAGCACAAGTTCGAGAACGGCACCCTGGCCGAGCGTGTCCGCGTGGACGCCACACTGGCCGACCGCATCCGCGCGGTCCCCGGCGTCACGAACGTCGTCGGCGAGGTCAGCTTCGCGGCGCAGATCGGCTCCGCGAGCGCCCTCGGGCACGCCTGGGACTCGGCCGTGCTGACGCCGTACACGTTGCAGGGCCAGGCGCCGAAGCCCGGCGAAGTCGTGGCGGACGTCGGGCTGGGGCTCGCCGTCGGCGCCACGCTGCCCGTCGCGGCGCACGGCGAGGTCGCCCAGTACCGCGTCTCCGGCATCGCCACCGCGCCACAGCCGATGCGGGACCCGGCCGTGTTCTTCGCGCCTTCGGACGCCGAACGCCTGGCCGGGCACCCCGGCCGGTTCGACACGATCGGGGTCTTCGGCGGTGACGTCGCCGCGGTGACGTCGGCAGTCGGCGACGCCGGTGTGGTCCTGACCGGCAGCGACCGGGGCCTGCTGGAGTTCCCGGAGGTCGACAAGGGCGGCGAGAACCTCATCGTGCTGTCCGCGGTGTCCGGCGGGCTGTCGGCGTCGGTCATGGTGTTCGTCGTCGCCGGGACGCTCTCGCTGTCGACCCAGCAGCGCCAGCGCGAACTCGCGCTGCTGCGCGCGATCGGCACCACCCCGCGTCAGCTGCGGCGGATGGTCCTCGGCGAGGCACTGGTCGTCGGGCTGCTCGCGGTGGGGGCCGCGATCGCCCTCGGCCCGGTGCTCGGACGGTGGCTGTTCGACCGGCTCGCGGCCAACCACGTCGTCCCCGACGTGCTGCGTTTCGAGCAGGGCTGGCTCCCGGCGACCGTCGCCGCGGGCGCGTCCCTGCTGGCGGTCGTCGGCGCCGCGTTCGTCGCGGGACGGCGCGCGTCGAAGGTCCGCCCGACCGAGGCGCTCGCCGAAGCCGCCGTCGAGCGGCGCTGGCTGACGCCGATCCGCCTGATCACGGCGATCCTGTGCTTCGGCGGCGGAACGGCCCTGGCCATCGTCACGGTCGCGGTGATGACCGGCCCGGTCGCGGCCAGCACGTCCGGCCCGGCGGTGATGCTGTGGGCGTTCGGCCTGGCGGCGATCAGCCCCGGCGTCACCAAGGTGATGGCGACGCTGCTGCGCTGGCCGGTGCAGGCGATCACCGGCGTCACCGGCCGGATCGCCATGCTCAACACCCGGGTCGTCGCGGTCCGGACGGCCGGCGCGGTCACCCCGATCATGCTCGCGGTCGGCATCGCGACCGCGAACATCTACCTGCAGACCACCCAGGAAGCCGTCTCGAACCAGGCCTACACCGAGGACCTGCGCGCGGACGCCGTCGTCGGTTCGCCGATCGGGCTCGACCCGTCGGTGGTCAGCCGGGTCCGGGCGGTCCCGGGCGTCGCCACGGCGTCGGAGTACGTCACGAGCACGGTGTTCATCGAGAAGCCGTTCGACTCGAACCAGGACAAGGACGGCTGGCCCGCCATCGGTGTCAGCGAGCTGACCGGCAACGCCGTCACCGTGCCGGACACGCTCGGCCGCCACGTCGGCGACACGCTGTCGCTGCGGCTCGGTGACGGCACCCCGGTGGACGTGCGGGTGGGGGCCGTCGTGCGGCAGCGCGCCGGGTTCGAGAACCTCGTCCTGCCCGCCGGGTTGCTGGCGCCGCACACGACGATCGGGCTCGCCCCGCAGCTGCTGGTCCGGGCCGCTCCCGGCGTCGACCCGGCGACGCTCACTTCGCACCTTCGCGAGGCGACAGCCGGGTTGCCGGTCCAGGTCGGCGATCGGGACGCGCTGATCGCGGCGCACGCGAAGGGCAACGAGGTCGGTGCCTGGGTCAACTACCTGCTCGTCGGGATGATCATCGCCTACACCGTGATCTCCGTGGTGAACACGCTGGTGATGGCGACCGGCAAGCGGCGCCGCGAGTTCGGGTTGCAGCGGCTGAGCGGGTTCACCCGCGGCCAGGTGCTGCGGATGGCAAGTGTCGAAGGCGGGCTGATCGCGACCATCGCGATCCTGCTCGGCACGGCGACGGCGGCCGGCGCGATCGTCCCGTTCTGCCTCGTGGTGACCGGTTCCGTGCTGCCGTCGGGGCCGCTCGCGATCTACCTGACGGTGCTCGCCGTCGCCGTAGTGCTTGCGCTGGTGGCGATCTTGGTCCCGGCCTGGGCGGCGACGCGCGGGCGTGCGGTCGACGCCACATCCATCGGGGAGTGAACCCGGTCGTGTGTAAGACTCACGGCCGTGGCGAACCCCGTTCTGGATCAAGCGGCGAAACTCGAACTGGCCAGGCTGGTCACCGATCTTTCCGTGGTGCACGGAAAAGTGACCCTGGCGTCCGGCAAGGAAGCCGACTACTACATCGATCTCCGGCGGGCGACGCTGCACCACGCGGCCGCGCCGTTGATCGGCAAGCTGCTGCGGCAGCTGACGGCGGACTGGGACTACGTGGCGGCCGGCGGGCTCACGCTCGGCGCCGACCCGGTCGCGCTGGCGATGCTGCACTCCGCGGCGACCGACGGTGTCGTGCTCGACGCGTTCGTCGTCCGGAAGGACACGAAAGCGCACGGGATGCAACGGCGGATCGAGGGCATGGAGGTCCGCGGGCAGCGCGTGCTGGCCGTCGAGGACACCTCCACGACCGGCGGCAGCGTGCTCACCGCCGTCGAGGCGCTGCGTGAAGCCGGCGCCGACGTCATCGGCGTCGTCACGGTGGTTGACCGCGACACCGGCGCGCGTGAGGCCATCGAGAAGGAAGGCCTGCCGTACCGGTACATCCTCGGCCTGGACGACCTGGGCCTGAAGGGCTGAACCCCGTCAGTCCGTGAAGGCCTCCTTGAGGGACTCAGAGTCCCTCAAGGAGGCCTTCACGGACTTGGGTGACAGCTCACTTCTTGCCGAAGAGGTCCTTCGCCGCGTCCTTGACGTGCTCGACGGCGTCCTTCAGACCGGCCTTCGCCTGGTCGCCCTGGCCCTCGGCCTTCAGCTGCTCGTCGCCGGTGACGTTCCCGGCGGTCTCCTTGGCCTTGCCGCCCAGGTCCTCGGCCTTGTTGCTGATCTTGTCGCCCAGCGACATGGTGTACCTCCCTCACCTCGGCGCCCCGGTCGGGCGCCTGTTGCCGGAAGGACCACCGCGGCGGCCGATCGTCACGGAGTCGCACGAGTGATGGCTGTCACCCACAATCAGGGCGTGACGTTTCCCGGGCTCAGGTGTCCTCTCTCCGAGGAGGTGCCGTGACGACGACCAGCGCGGAACCCGGCACGCCGCTCGACGACGCGACCCTGGTGGGCCGCGCGCGGGACGGCGACGTCCGGGCGTACGAACAGCTCGTGCTGCGCTACCAGGGCCCGATGTTCCGGCTCGCCGCGAAGATGCTCGCCAACCGCGGGGACGCCGAGGACGTCGTCCAGGAGGTGTTCCTCAACGCCTGGCGCAAGCTCGACCAGCTCGGCGAGGACGCCGCGTTCGTCGGCTGGCTCTACCGGGCCACGACGAACCGCTGCCTGAACGTCATCCGCGCGCGCCGGCCCCAGGCCGACGTCGACCTGGACACAGCGGAGTCGCCGCGCGGCGACCTCCAGCCCGAGCGGGCGGCGCAGGTGAGCGGCCAGCTCGCGGCGTTGAACACGGCCTTGGCGCAGCTCACCCCGGAACAGCGGGCGTGCTGGCTGCTGCGTGAGGTGCACGGCCGGTCCTACGAGGAGATCGGCGAAATCGTCGGCGTGAACGGCACCGCGGTGCGGGGCCGGATCGCGCGGGCCAGGGCACAGCTGGCGGAGGTGATGAAGCCATGGCGATGACGGACTACGAACTGCCCTGCGAACGCGATGTCGAGCAGGTGTGGGAGCGGCTCGACGCGGTCGGCGCCGGGCTGGCCGACGAACACGAGCTGACGTGCCCGCACTGCCGGGCCGCGCGCGAAAGCCTGCTCGCGTTGCGCGAGGCGACGTCGGAACTGGTTCTCGAGCAGGACGCGCCGCCGCCGGACCTGTTCGGCCGGATCATGTCGGCCGTCCGGGCCGAGGTGCGGCGCGGGCAGATGGTGCCGCTGCCGACCCCGGAACCCGGGTTCGTCGAGATCAGCGAGCAGGCGGTGGCGGCGGTGCTGCGGTACGCGGCGGACACCGTCGAGGGCATCCGCGCGCGGCGCTGCCGGATCCGCGACGACGGCGCGGGCGTCGTCGAAGTCGAACTCACCCTTGCGGTGAGTTTCCGGAACGTTACGGGCGGTGAAGCGTTGTCGCTGGTGCGGGAGCGGGTGACCGCGGCGGCCGCGGCCCGGGTGGGCCTGACGCTGGCGAGACTCGACCTGCTGGTGGATGACGTCTACGGGGAGCCAGGGGAATGAGTGTGGAGTACGTCATCGCCGACCCGGTGATCGCCAGCGTGGCGGCCCGGGCGGCGATCACCGCGCCGGGCGTGGTGCGCCTGGAGCCGGGCCTGCGCGGACTGGTGACGGCGTGGACGCGAGCGGCCCGCCAGCGCTGGAAGGGCCTCGACCCGGCCCCGGCCGACGGCGTCCGCGTCCGCACGGTCGACGGCCGGCTGAGCGTCCAGGTGGATCTGGTCGCGTCGGGCATCGACCAGGCGGCGACGGTCGGCCGATCGGTGCAGCGCGCGGTGAGCCGGTACGTGACGTCGCAGACCGGCCTGGTCGTCGACGAGGTGTCGGTGTCCATCATGGACATCGAAACGGCGAACCGGTGATCGCGGGCGAAGCGGTCGAGAAGATCGTCGTCGCGATCAAGGGCGTCCCCGGCCTCCGCCCGGCCACCCCGGTCTCCCCCGGGACGACGTGGCTCCCGGTTGACTGGGAGGGCATGGCCGTCGATCTGACCCCGGAACTGGTGCAGATCCGCCTGATCGCGTCGCGGTTGCCGATCCCGCCGTTGCTGGACCGCGCGACGGAAGTGGTGCGCCCGGTGCTGGCGGGCACGGAGTGGGAGAACGCCCGGCTGCGCCTGGTGGTCACGGACCTCGACGGCGCGGCCTTCGCCTGACACCGGCATTTGCCCCCACATGCGCTCCTGGCGGGGTTCCCGGCAACGTCGATCCAAGCGTCCGCCGGCCGTTTCCGGAACGGGGTTGGGGAATGGTCGCTGGGATGTGTCGTCGGCGTAGGTAGGAGCGGATGGCCCGGCTGGAATGGCCCTTGTCCGCCGGCACTCGGCTCGGCCGGGTCGGCGGACGGTCTGGACCCTGCCGACGGAACTCGATCCCGGCCATGGCCTGGGTGAGCATTGTGCAGTCGTTGACGTTGCCGCCGGTCGACACGATCGACAAGGGCCGTCTGTGACCGTCGCAGGCGAGGTGGATCTTGGTGGTGGGTCGCGTCGGCGACCACCCGGACCTGTGTCACCAGGACGGACGGGGTGCTGGTGCGTGATCAGTGCCAGAACCGGTTGTGGACCGTCTTCCACGGCCCGTACCGCTCCGGCAGGTCCCGCCAGGTCACCCCGGTCTTGGCCTTGCACAACATCCCGTTGATCACCCGCCGGTCATCGGTCAGCTCATGCCTGCGCACCACAACTCAAGCTCAAAGCAGGTCACATCACCTAATGCGAGGACAGGCCCTAGGGGGGCGTGCCCTTGTCCAGCGTATCGGCGCCCACCGACAGAACCGGTTTCCCGAAGCGAGAACCGCCGAGTTGTCCACATGTGGCTCACCCTGGGGACAACTCGGCCGGAAGGCCACGGATCCGGGTGACAGACCGCGGTTCGGGACGACCGGCGCCGTCGACGAGAGCCGAGACCCACGTCACACGATCGGGGCAGTGACGATCTCCCATCCCCGGTGTCCTTACCTACGAACCAGGCGGAAAAGCCTGATTCCCCAGGACATTCCCAGGACATCCGAGGAGTACCTCATGACCGCGACCGCCGAGAAGACCGTGGTGACCACCGCGAACGACGCCACCAGCGCGCTCGTCTCGAAGCAGGGCACCACCACCATCGCCGACACCGTCGTGCAGAAGATCGCCGGTCTCGCCGCCCGTGAGGTCAACGGGGTGTACGACCTCGGCGGCGGCGCCGCGCGGGCGCTCAGTGCCCTCCGCGACCGCATCCCCGGTGCGTCCGCCAGCGTCGGCCAGGGGGTTTCGGTCGAGGTCGGCGAGAAGCAGGCCGCCGTCGATCTGCAGCTGCTCGTCGAATACGGCGTCGCCATCGCGGATCTCGCGCGGGCCGTGCGCCGCAACGTGATCACCGCGATCGAGCAGATGACCGGGCTGGAGGTCGTCGAGGTGAACATCAACGTCAACGACGTCCACATCCCGGGTGACGACGACGCGCCCGTCGTCAGCGACCGGGTGCTCTGATCGTGAACGGCACCCTGATCGGCCTGCTCTTCGGCCTGGCACTGGGGTTCGCGGCCGCGTTCGGCGGGTTCGGCGCCTTCGTCGCCGTGCTCGTGCTGGGCGGCCTCGGCCTGCTCGTCGGCCGCTGGGCCGACGGCAAGCTCGACCTGTCCGCCCTCGTCGGGGCCGCCCGGGATCGGAGGTGACCGTGTCCACGCCCACCGCTCGCCACCGTCGCGACGACCAGACGGCCGACGAGGAAGACGAGCGCGGCGAGACGACCGTCGAACCGCGTGCGGTCGGGCGCATCGCCGCCCGGGCCGCGCGGGAGGTCGACGGCGTCGCCGCCGACGTCACCGCCAAGGCCACAGTGGACGGTGAAGTGACCACTGTGGACATCCGGCTCCCGGTGGTCTACCCGGCGCCCGTCACCGGCACCGCCGACCGGGTCCGGGCCCACCTGCTCGGCCGCACCACCGAGCTCACCGGCCTTCGCACGCAGCGCGTCGACATCACGATCGCGCTGCCGCCGGTCGAACGGCCGAAGGGGCGCGTCCGATGAGGCGGCCACGGCGGAGCGTGCCGGCGGTGCTCACCGCGCTCGTCCTGCTCGCCGCCTGCGCGTTCGTCGTGACGGCGCTCGTCCAGCGGCTGCTCGGCGCGCCGCCGGTGCTGTCCTACGACGCGGTCGCCGCCCGCGTGCACGACACCTCCTGGAACGAACTGCCCGTGCTCGTCGGGGGCGGGGCAGCGGTTCTGGTGGGGTTCGCGCTGCTCGCGGCGGCCGTGCTGCGCGGCCGTCCGGTGGTGCTGCCGCTGGCGCCGGAGCCGGGGTTCGACACCGGCACCACGCGTCACGGCCTGCGGACGTCGCTGCGGGCGACCGCCGCGCGCGTCGACGGCGTCTCGGCGGCCGCGCTCAAGCTGCGCCGCCGCACCGTGCGGGTGAAGGTGAAGACCAGCCGGACGCGCACCGACGGGCTCGCCGACGCCGTCCGGTCCGCGCTCGAAACGCGGCTCGGCCAGGTCGGCCTGGCCACGCCGCCGCGGGTCCGCGTCCGCGTGCGAGGTGCGCGATGAACCGGCCCGCCGCGCTCAACCGCGTCCTGCTCGCCCTGATCGGGCTCGTCCTGCTCGCCGCCGGCGGGTTCGCGCTGGCCACCCACTTCGGCCGGTTGCGCGTCCTCGACCCGGCGTCGTCGCTGGTCCCGGGATCGACGGCGCCGCCGACCTGGGTGTTCTACGCGGCCATCGCGGTCGCCGTGGTGCTCGGCCTGCTGTGCCTGCGCTGGCTGGCCGCCCAGGCGTTCCGGCGGCCGAAGACCGTCTCCTGGCGGGCCGAGGACGTCGACGGCGACACCGTGCTGGACTCGGCCACGGCCGCCGCGCCGGTCGCGGCCGACGTCGAGGGCTACGACGGCGTCCGGTCCGCGTCGGCTTGGCTTACCGGACCGCGCGACGCGCCGGCGTTGTCGCTGGTCGTGACCACCGACCAGGACGCCGACGCGGGTGCGATCCGGGAGCGGATCGCCGGGCACGCCCTCCCGCGGCTGCGCCAGGCCCTGGAAGTGGACGCCCTGCCGGTGCGGCTCGAAGTTCGGCTGACGGCGAAATCCGGCGCTCGCGCGCGGTGATGTGGTGGCCGCCGGGGTTACCGTCGACGGATGGACGAGCAGCCGTCGACGCCCGGTGAGCCGCACCGCCCGGGGGACCCGAACCGGAAGAAACCGGATGGCGCGCCGGATCAGTACCCCCACGAGGAACCGACGAACTATCCGGCGAAACGCCCGCCCGAATTTCCACCCGGTGTGACCCCTCCGTCACCGCCCAGGTGAAGAAGTTGCTCCGGTGGGTTGAACATCACACGCCTGGGCATTCTTCGAGGAGGCCGATTCCGGGCAGCGGAGTAAAGTCGCTGGTAGGGGGATCGGGGTAAGGGGGTGGACGGTGGCGAAGTTCCTGGCCGACGTGACCGTTGCGGTGCACATTCTCGCCCTCTTCCTGATCGGGTTCGGCGGATTTCTCGCGTGGCGCTGGCCCAAGCTGATCTTCGTCCACATGTTCGCCGCGGCGTGGGGCATCCTGGTGAACGTCGCGCCGGTGCCGTGCCCGTTCACCGCGCTGGAGAACTACTTCCGCCACCAGCAGGGCCTCGGTGACCTGCCCGGCGGGTTCAACGCGTACTACCTCTACGACACGGTGTTCCCGCGCACGTGGCTGCCGGCGATCGGGATCGTCGCGATCATCGTCGTCGCCTACTCCTACGTCGGCGTGTACCACCGCCGGCACCGCGACCACCACGAGGACGCCCACGCGCACGCCGTCCACCTGGGTTAGGCGACAATCGACGCCGTGAGCACACCCCACGACGTCGGGCCCACCGAGTGGGTGAGCCGCGAAGAGGTCGGCGTCGGCCCCTGGCCGGGTGACTGGCCCACGGACGAGCGTTACGACCCGGACCTCCTGCGCGACGGCGACCGCCGCAACGTCGTCGACAAGTACCGCTACTGGCGCCGCGAGGCGATCGTGTCCGATGTGGACGCGCGCCGGCACCCGTTCCACGTCGCCATCGAGAACTTCCAGCACGACCACAACATCGGCACGGTCGTCCGCACGGCCAACGCCTTCGCCGCGGCCGAAGTCCACATCGTCGGCCGCCGCCGCTGGAACCGCCGTGGCGCGATGGTGACGGACCGCTACCAGCACCTCCGCCACCACGACGACGTCGCCGGTCTGCTCACCTTCGCGGCCGAGCAGGGCCTCGCGGTCGTCGCGGTCGACAACACGCCGGGGTCGCAGCCGGTCGAGACCGCCGACATCCCGCGCGAGTGCGTGCTGCTGTTCGGCCAGGAAGGGCCGGGTCTGTCGGAGGCCGCTCAGGCCACGTCGTCCCTGGTGGTGTCGATCGCCCAGTTCGGCACGACCCGCTCGATCAACGCCGGCGTGGCGGCGGGCATCGTGATGCACGCGTGGGTCCGGCAGCACGCGGACCTGTCCCAAGCCTGGTGACCAGCGCCTGTTCTAGGCCGGCGCGACCTCGACCGGGATGCCGTTCAGCACCGACGTCCCGGACGGCACGTCCAGCAGCGTCTCGTCGGCGACCAGGTTCGAGTTGACGCCCGGGTTCGCGCTGGCCACCCGCGTGCGCGAGCCGGCCGCGTCGTGGCCCCAGCCGTGCGGGATGCTGATCACGCCCTCGCGGATCTCGTCCGTCACCTCCACCGGGACCTCGAGCTTCCCCGCCCGGGAGGTCACCGACGCGAGGCCGCCGTCGGTCAGGCCCAGCCGCGTCGCGTCGCTCGGGTGAACCTGGACCGTGCAGCGGTTTCCGCCGCGGACCAGCGGCGCCAGGTTGTGCATCCACGAGTTGTTCGAGCTCAGGTGCCGCCGGCCGATCAGCACCAGGCCGTCGTCGAGCGGGCGGTTCAGTTCCTCGCGCAGGCGAGGGACGTCCGCGACGATCGTCGGCGGCGCCAGCTCGATCCGCCCGGACGCCGTGCACAGGACCTCCGGGATCCGCGGTTTCAGCGGTCCGAAGTCCACGCCGTGCGGCGCTGCTTCGAGGTCGGCCAGCGTGACGTCGTACGGGCCGCCGCGCAGCATCAGGTCGACCAGCCGTGCCGGGCCCGTCCGGTCTCCGGTGAGCTCCACCTTGTTCCGCCGCGCGGTCTCGGCCGCGACGAAGTCGTCGAGCGCCGCGACGTCCGCCTCAGGCCCCTGACCGGTGACGATGCCGGTGAGCCGCAGCATGGTCTCCCACTCCTGCGGGAGTTTCGACGGCAGCGTCGGCGGTGTCCAGTTGGCGATGTTGCGCACCGAAAGCTGGTAGAAGGCCAGGTCGAAGTGCGGGCGCTCGAGCGGCGACGGCCCCGGCAGGATGACGTCGGCCTGGCGGGACGTCTCGTTGAGGTAGACGTCGACCGAGATCATGAAGTCGAGGCTCTCGATGGCCGCGGCCAGACGGCCCGCGTTCGGCGTGCTCAGGCACGGGTTGCCGCTGACCGTGATGAGCGCGCGGACCTGGCCTTCGCCGGGGGTTTCGATCTCGTCGGCCAGGGTCGCGACCGGCAGCTCGCCGACGACCTCGGGGTAGCCGCGCACGCGGCTGTGCCAGCGCCCGACGGCGAACGGCCGCTTGTTGCCGGTCGGGGTGCACGCGGCCAGCGGGAACATCGCGCCGCCGGGCTCGTCGAGGTTGCCGGTGAGCACGTTGAGGACGTCGACCAGCCAGCTCGCGATCGTGCCGAAGGTCTGGGTCGTGGTGCCGATCCGCCCGTAGACCACGGCGTTCCCGGCGTCGGCCAGCTCCAGGGCCATCCGGCGGATCTCGCCGGCTTCGATGCCGGTGCGCGGCGCGACGGCCTCCGGGGTGAACGGCTGGGCCAGCGCGCGGACGTCGTCGAGGCCGTTGAGGTGCTCCGCCAGCCGGCCGAGCTGGACGCGGTTCTCCGCGAACAGGACGTTGACCAGCGCGAACAGCAGCAGCGCGTCGGTGCCGGGCCGGATGGCGTGGTGCTCGTCGGCGAACTGCGCGGTGCGCGTGCGCCGCGGGTCGACGACGACGATCTTGCCGCCGCGTTCGCGGATCCCGCGCAGCCGGCCGCGCATGTCCGGCGCGGTCATCAGGCTGCCGTTGGACACCAGCGGGTTCGCGCCGAGGATCAGCAGGTGCCGCGTGCGGTCGAGGTCGGGCACGGGGATGGCGATCGGGTCGCCGAACATGGTGCCGGCGGAGTAGTGCTTCGGCATCTGGTCGACCGACGTGGCGCTGTAGAAGTTCTTGGTGCCCAACGCTTTGTAGAGCACGCGGCTGTAGAGCGTCAGCGCGATGTTGTGCACGCCGGGGTTGCCCGCGTACACGGCGACGGCGTTGCGGCCGTACTGCTCGAGGATCGGCGGCAGCCGGCGCTCGATCTCGTCGTAGGCCTCCTGCCAGCTGACCTCGACGAACTCGCCGTCGCGCTTGAGCAGCGGCGCGGTCAGCCGGTCGGGGTCGTGGTGCAGCGCCCCGAGCGACGCGCCCTTCGGGCAGATGTAGCCCTTCGAGAAGACGTCCTCCTGGTCGCCGGTCACGCGGGTGACCTGCTGGTTCTCGTCCAGCGTCACATCGAGGCCGCAGGTCGCTTCGCACAGCGGGCAGGTGACGTGTGCCGTGGTCATGAGTACCTCGCAGGCCGTCGGGTCCCTCAACGTACCGAGCGGTATGTCGGTGGGCAAGGCAGGATTGCGACATGGACGTCTCGGCCGCCGAACGCGCGGTGACCTCGCGGCACCTGCGCCGGGTGTGGGGGCTGCCCGGCACGGTCCTCGGCCGCGGCGGCTGGCCGGCGACGCCGGGGCAGCGCCTGCACTGGCACTGGAACTACTGGTGGCAGGCGCACCTGCTGGACACGCTGATCGACGCGCAGCTGCGCGCGCCTTCTCCCGCGCGACTCGCCTTGATCCGTTCCTTCGTCCGTTCGGTGCGGTTGCGCAACTTCGGCCGCTGGACGAACGACTTCTACGACGACATCGCGTGGCTCGGTCTTGCGCTGCAACGGGCTTCGTCACTGGGCATCGACGTCGGCCCGGCCTTGGCGGCGATCGACACGCAGCTGCTGTCGGGCTGGACGGAAGCGGCGGGCGGCGGCATCTGGTGGCGCGTCGGCGACGAGTTCAAGAACGCCCCGGCCAACGGCCCGGCGGCGATCTTCCACGCCCGATCCGGCAACATCACGCGCGCCCGCGAGATGACGGACTGGATGACGTCGACCCTGGTGGACCCTTCGACGGGCCTCGTCTGGGACGGCATCCGGACGGACACGGGCGAGCTGGTGAAGCACATTTACACGTACTGCCAAGGGGTTTACCTCGGCGCGTGCCTGGAACTGTCCTTAGTGGACGAGGCGGCGCGGACGGTCCGGGCGGTGGCGGCACACTGCGCCCCCGGTGGCATCATCCGCGGCCAAAGCGGCGGCGACGGCGGCTTGTTCGCGGCGATCCTGGCCCGCTACCTGACTCTGGCGGCCCGTTCTCTACCCGGCCCCGAAGCTTCGGTCGCCCGGTCGCTGGTGCTCGACTCCGCCGAGGCGTGCTGGTCAGGCGCCGCGGAGGGCCTGGTTTTCAGCGCGTTCTGGGACCGCCCGGCGCCGTCGCCGCTGCCGGAAGACGCCCCGGAGCGCGACATGTCCGTCCAGGTGGGCGGCTGGATGCTCCTGGAAGCGGCGGCCACGCTGTCCCAGACGTCGTGAGTGGTTAGGGCGGTTAGAACCGCCCTAACCACTCACGACAAGCCGCGGCAGGATGATCAGCAGCCGCAGGAAGCGCCGTGCAGGAAGCGTGGTGTCAGCTGCACCGACTCCGGGGGCCGGTCCGGGTCCGCCATCCGGGACAGCAGCAGCTGCACCGCTCGGCGGCCGATATCGGCGATCGGCTGGACCAGCGTCGTCACCGCCGGGCTCACCCGGCGGGCCCAGTCCATGTCGCCGTAGCCGACCACGGCCAGTTCCGAGCCGATGTGGATGCCCCGGCGGTGGGCCTCGTACTGGACGCCCACCAGCATGGCCTCGTCCGCCACCACCAGCGCCGTCGGGGAGGGCCAGCCGTCCAGGAGCTTGGCCGTCGCGCGGGCCGCGCCGCCCGAATTCGAGAGGCCGGACTCCACCAGTTCGCGGTTCCAGCGCAGGCCCGCCTGCTCCAGGCCCAGGCGATAACCCCGGACGCGCTCGCGGCTGACGTCCAGGCCTTCGTCCCCCGAGATCAGGGCGATCTTGCGGTGCCGGCGCTCCGTCAGGTGCTTCACCAGCCCGCACACCGAGTGGACGTTCTCCGTGCCCACCTGGTCGACGTCGTTGCGCGCGGCGACGCGGTCCATCAGGACCGTCGGCACGCCCATCCGGACCAGGCCGTTGACCACCGCTTCGTCGCCGGGCGTGGGGACCAGCAGCACGCCGTCCACCAGATCCGCCCGCAGCGCGCGGACGACCGCGGCCTCTTCGCTGACGCTGTCGCCGGTGTCGGCCAGGGTGACGTCGCAGCCGGCCTGCGCGGCGGCGGCTCGGATCGAGCGCAGCAGTTCACCCGAGTAGGGGTGCGCGTTCGCACCCATCGCGACGCCGATCCGGTAGGTGACCGGGGGGTCCCACAACCGGAGCTCCGGCGAAAGTGCCGTCATAAGCCCTCGCAGACGCTCAGCCGAAAGGTATCCGCTGAACGGCCGGGTAGCGGCCTTAACACCCCAGAATCACTGATGTGAGTGAATCGCCGGGCAGCCGCACGACTCACGGTGACGCAGGGTTGGCGGTAGGCGCACGGTTTCGGCCTTGCGGGCCGGGTCGTTGATGCGTGCCAGCAGCAGCCGCACCGCCTGCCGGCCGATCTCCTCGATCGGCTGCGCCATCGTCGTCAGTGGCGGGTCCACCAGGTCCGCCCACTCGACGTCGTCGTAGACCACGACCGGCAGGTCCTGCCCGATCTTCAGCCCGCGCCGCCGCGCTTCGTGCAGCACCCCGACCATCATGCTGTCGTTGCCGACGACCAGCGCGGTCGGCGGTTCGGGCAGCGCCAGCAGCTGGCTGACAGCGAGTGCGCCGCCCTCGTGCGACGAGTTTCCGCAGGCCACGAGGTCGGCGGACCACGTCAACCCGGAGCGGCCGAGCCCCAGCCGGTAGCCCAGCACGCGCTCCTCGCTGGTCGACAGCCCGGGCGCGCCGCTGATCATCCCGATCCGCCGGTGCCCGAGCGTCGCCAGGTGCGCGGTCAGCGCCGAGGTCGCCTGGATGTTCTCCGTGCCCACCTGGTCGACGTCGACGCGGGTGGTCAGCCGGTCGATCAGCACCGTCGGCACGTCGAGGGAAACCAGCTCGCCGATCACCGAGCCGTCGCCCGGCGCCGGCGTGATGAGGAGACCGTCGACACGGCGGGAGCGCAACGTCCGGACCGTCTCACGCTCCGTGTTCACCGTGTCGTGCGTGTCCGCGAGCAGCACGGTGTAGCCGTGGGTGGACGCCTCCCGCTCGATCGCCTGCATCAGCGTCGCGAAGTAGGGGTTCGCGACGAGCGAGATCGCCATCCCGATCGAGCGGGTGCCGCCGGTGACGAGCGAGCGCGCGATGGCGTCGCCGGTGTAGCCGGTCGTCTCGATCGCCCGCAGCACCGCGGCCTTGGTGTCCTCGGCGACCGCGCGCGTTCCGTTCACCACGTGCGAAACGGTCGTGATCGAGACGCCGGCGAGCTCGGCGATGTCCCGCTGGGTCGGCCGCGATGATCTCGGCTGGGGCATACCAATCCTTACTTGGGAGTATCTCGGCAAGCGTTTGCGCAAACGCTTGCGTCCGGGGTTGAGTCTGTCTACCTTCCCGACCATCGGCAAGCTTCGACCTATAAAAGGGTGGGAACTCCATGAGACAGCGAAGTCTCACAGCACTCGCGCTGGCCGCCGTCCTCGCCACGACGACCGGGTGCACCGTGGAACGCCACTGGGGTGGCAACACGAACACCGGTGGCAGTGGGAAGGCGAAGGTCGGCCTGGTCACCAAGACCGACACCAACCCGTACTTCGTCGCCCTGCGCGATTCGGCGAGAGCCACCGCGCAGGCCAACGGCGCCGATTTCAGCGCCCTCGCCGGTCAGTTCGACGGCGACAACGACGGCCAGGTCCGCGCCATCGAGAACCTCGTGCAGCAGGGCGCGAACACCATCCTCATCACCCCCAGCTCCTCGACCGGCGTGCTGAAGGCGATCAAGGACGCGCGCGACGCCGGGATCCTGGTCATCGCGCTCGACACCGCGACCGAGCCGCCGGACGCCGTCGACGCCACCTTCGCCACCGACAACTTCGCGGCCGGCCAGCAGCAGGGCGCGTACGTCAAGGCGGCGCTCAAGGGCGCCCCGCCCAAGCTGCTGATGGTCGACGGCACCGCCGGCAGTTCGGTCGACACCCAGCGCCACGGCGGGTTCCTCAAGGGCATCGGGCTCACCGACGGCTCGCCCGAGATCAAGGGGCACACCGCGGCCAACGGCGACCAGAGCCTCGCCCAGCAGGGCATGGAAAACCTGCTGCAGCGCACCACCGACATCAACGCCGTCTACTCGATGAACGAGCCGATGGGCCGCGGCGCGAACGCGGCGCTGAAGGCCCGCGGGCTCACGAACCAGATCGTGATGGGCTCGATCGACGGCGGCTGCGAAGGCGTCCAGAACGTCAAGGACGGCCTCTACGCCGCGACCGTCATGCAGTTCCCCAAGAAGATGGCCGAACAGGGTGTGCTCGCCGCCGTCGAGTACGCGAAGACCGGCAAGAAGCCGACCGGCTTCGTCAACACCGGGTCCGCTGTGATCACCGACAAGCCGCTGCCCGGAGTCGAAAGCCACGACACCGCGTGGGGCCTGCAGAACTGCTGGGGAGGCACGAAGTGACTACGGCCACCGTCACCCGTCCATCCACAAAGGAACGCGAGTCGCTCGGCGAGTTCCTGCTCCGCGCCCCCGCGGTCGGCCCGGCGCTCGCCCTGATCGTCGCGATCGTGGTGTTCTCGCTGTCCACGGACACCTTCTTCGACCTCGACAACCTCTCCACCGTCGTCCAGCAGTCGCTGGTCGTCGGGACGCTCGCGCTGGGCCAGACGCTCGTCATCCTCATCGCGGGCATCGACCTGTCCAACGCGTCCTCGATGGTCGTCGCGACGCTGATCATGGCGAAGCTCGCCGCGGCCGGCACGAACGGCTTCGTCGCGCTGCTGGCCGGTGTCGCGCTGACGATCATCGTCGGCATCTTCATCGGCGGGCTCGCGACGCGGATCAAGCTCCCGGCGTTCATCATCACGCTCGGCACGTTCACCATGCTCACCGCGGTGTCCAAGCTGATCGCCGGCGGCCAGGCCGTGCCGGTGACCGACGGCCTGCTGCAGTGGCTCGGCACCAAGCGCTACCTCTTCGGCGGCATCCCGATCACCTACGGCATGACGCTGGCGCTGCTGATGTACCTCGGCGTCTGGTACGCGCTGACAAAAACCGCGTGGGGCAAGCACGTCTACGCGGTCGGCAACGCGCCGGAGTCCGCGCGGCTGTCCGGTATCAAGGTCAACCGCACGGTCCTGTCGGTGTACATCGTGGCGGGCCTCGCCTTCGGCCTCGCCGCGTGGCAGGCGCTCGGCCGGACGCCGAACGCCGACCCGAACCAGTTCCAGCTCGGCAACCTCGACTCGATCACCGCCGTCGTCCTCGGCGGGACGAGCCTGTTCGGCGGCCGCGGTTCGGTGCTGGGCACGCTGATGGGCGCGCTGGTCGTGGCGGTGCTGCGATCCGGGCTGACGCAGATGAACGTCGACGGCAACTACCAGGACCTCGCCACCGGGGCGCTGCTCATCGCCGCGGTCGTGGTGGACCGGATCGCGCGGAGGCAGCAGTCATGACCGAACCGATCCTGCAGGCCCGCGGCCTGGTGAAACGCTACGGCCGGGTGACCGCCATCGACGGTGCCGACTTCGACCTGCTCCCCGGCGAGGTGCTCGCCGTCGTCGGCGACAACGGCGCCGGGAAGTCGTCACTCATCAAAACCCTTTCCGGGGCCGTGATCCCGGACGAGGGAGAGGTCAAAGTGGACGGTGAGACCGTCCACTTCAAGTCCCCTTTGGACGCCCGGCAGTACGGGATCGAGACGGTGTACCAGGATCTCGCCGTCGCACCCGCGCTGGACATCGCGTCGAACATGTTCCTCGGCCGCGAGAAGCGCATCGGCGGCGCGTTCGGGTTGTTCCGCAAGCTCGACACCGCCACCATGCGGAGTGAGGCGCAGCGGATCCTCGACGAGCTGGGCATCAACATCAAGTCGATCACCCAGCTCGTGGAGACGCTCTCCGGTGGCCAGCGCCAGGGTGTCGCCGTCGCGCGGGCGGCGGCGTTCGGCACCAAGGCTGTGATCATGGACGAGCCCACCGCCGCGCTCGGCGTCGCCGAGTCCGGCAAGGTGCTCGACCTGATCGGCCGGATCCGCGACCGCGGCCTGCCGGTGGTGCTGATCAGCCACAACATGCCGCACGTGTTCGACATCGCCGACCGCATCCACGTGCACCGCCTCGGCAAGCGCGTCGCGGTCGTCTCGCCGAAGACGCACTCGATGAACCAGGTCGTCGGCCTGCTCACGGGGGCGTTGCGGCTCAACGAGAACGGCGAGATCGAAGAGGCGGCTGCCGCGACACATGTGGCCGGCTTGAAATGAGGGTGCTGCTGGCGGGTCTGTGCACCGTGGACGTCGTCCAGCGCGTCGCCGAACTCCCGGCCCCGGGCGAGAAGGTGCAGTCGCTGCAGGTGGACGTCGCGGCCGGGGGGCCCGCGACGAACGCCGCGGTGACGGCCGCCGCGCTCGGGGCCGAGGCGACGCTGCTGACCGTCCTCGGCGCACACCCGCTGGCGGCGCTCGCCCGCGCCGACCTCGAAACCCACGGCGTCAAGGTCGTCGACCTGGCCCCTGACCACCCCGACCCGCCGCCGGTCAGCGCGGTCGCCGTCCGCGACCGCGACGGCGAACGCACAGTCGTCTCCCGCAACGCCGAAGACCGCACTTTCCTAGGGAAAGATCCGTTTTTTGGGGCTGGCGAGGTTGGTGGGGCTGATGTGGTGTTGGTCGACGGGCACCTTCCGGAACTCGCGCTGGACGTCGCGAAGGCGGCCAGGGCAGCTGGCGTGCCGGTCGTGCTCGACGCCGGGAGCTGGAAGCCCGTGCTCGACGAACTGCTCCCGCTGGTCGACGTCGCCGCCTGCTCCGCGCACTTCCGGGCGCCGGAACCCGGCCTCCACCAGCGGGGTGTGCCGACCGTCATCACCACCGCCGGCCCTGGTCCGGTGCGGTGGTCGACCGCCGACGGCGCTTCGGGAGAGGTGCCCGTGCCGGCCGTCGAAGCGCGGGACACACTAGGTGCGGGAGACGTCTGGCACGGCGCGCTCGCCGTCGCCGTGGCGCGAAAACTCACGGTGACGGGCCGGATCCGCTTTGCCAACGAGGTGGCCGCCGAACGGGTGCGGTTGGTGGGACCGCGGTCTTGGACGACCGCGATCGCAGGAAGGAACAGGACATGACGGCGTTCGACGATCTGCTCGCCCGGGCCGAGGGACTGACCGTGCGCGGGCAGCGCAACGTACTCGGCATCATCGGCGCGCCCGCGTCCGGCAAGACCACGCTGGCCTGGGCGCTGGCCAACGCGCTCGGTTCGCGCGCCGCCGTGGTCGGGATGGACGGCTTCCACCTCGCGCAGGTCGAGCTGCGCCGGCTCGGCCGCGCCGAGCGCAAGGGCGCGCCGGACACCTTCGACGCGGCCGGCTACTACCACCTGATCCGCCGGCTCGCCGAAGGCCGCGAGACGGTGTACGCGCCGGAGTTCCGCCGCGAGATCGAAGAGCCGATCGCGGGCGCGGTCGCGGTCGCGCCGGAGGTCCAGCTGGTCATCACGGAGGGCAACTACCTCCTGCTGCCGGACGACCCGTGGAGCGCCATCCGGCCGCTGCTCACCGAGGCCTGGTTCCTCGCGCCGGACGAGCCCGAGCGCATCGAACGGCTGGTGTCGCGCCACCGCCGGTACGGCCGTTCGCTCGTCGAGGCGCGGCAGCGCGCCCTCGGGTCGGACCAGCGCAACGCCGACCTGATCACGCAGACGCGGGACCGCGCGGACCTCGTGCTGGAGAACCTTCCGCTGGTCAACTTCGCGCTGTGAGCGTCCTGATCGTCACCGGCGGCAGCCGGGGGATCGGTGCCGCCATCTGTGAGCTGGCCGCGTCGCGGGGTTACGACGTCGTGGTCAACTTCTCAGGTGATCCGGCGCCCGCGGAAGAGGTCGCGGCGAAAGTGCGGGCCCTCGGCCGGCAGGCGCTGGCGGTCCGCGCGGACGTCTCCGCCGAGGACGACGTGCGTGCGCTGTTCGACGCCGCCGCAGGCCTCGGGACGGTATCCGCGCTGGTCAACAACGCCGCCATCACCGGAAACACCCCCGGCCGGCTCGACGAGTACGAGGTCGAGGTGGTCCGGCGGACCCTCGACGTGAACGTCACCGGCGTCTTCCTCTGCTGCCGCGAGGCGGTCCACCGGATGTCGACGCGCCACGGCGGCGCGGGCGGCGCGATCGTCAACATCTCCTCGACGGCCGCGCGCACCGGCTCGGCCGGGGAGTGGGTGCACTACGCCGCGTCGAAGGCCGCCGTCGACACGCTGACCTTCGGGCTCGCCCAGGAGGTCGCCGGCGAGGACGTCCGGGTCAACGCCGTCGCGCCCGGGATGATCCACACCGGGCTGCACGAGGCGGCCGGACTGCCGGGCCGGATGGCGAAGTACGCCCCGCAGATCCCGATGGGGCGCGCCGGCCAGCCGCACGAAATCGCCGAAGCCGTGCTCTGGCTGCTGTCGCCGGCGGCGTCGTTCACCACCGGAGCGGTGCTCGACGTCGGTGGCGGTCGGTGATCGGCCGGGTACGGTACGATACGTCGATCTGACCGTCCGTCACCGTTGTCCGCGTACTGGGACGGCCGGAGACGGCGAGATCACGATTGTCCCGGGAACTTGGTCACCGACGTTTTGCCAAGCGAACGCTGTGCAACTCTGGGGAGCCGCCACGCGAAAGGACGGCTTCGAAAGCCATGGCAAAACTCATGTCCGTGCACCACCTGGCGCTGACCGTGACCGACGTCGACCGCAGTGTGCCGTGGTACGCCCGGGTCCTGGACCTCGAGGAGGTCACCCGGCGCGAAGAGCCGGACACGGGACTGCGGAAGGTCGTGCTGCGCTCGGCCGGGGACGAGTTCTCCGTCGTGCTGGTGCAGCACGCCGACACCGGCAGACGCGGGTTCGACGAACGCCGGACCGGTCTGGACCACGTCGCGTTCAAGGTGGGCTCGGCGGCCGAGCTGGCCGAGTGGGAAGACCGGCTCGCCGAGTTCGGCGTCTCCTACGTGCCGGCCGCGCCGTCCCGCACCTTCGAGGGATCCCGGGTGGTCGTGTTCCGCGACCCCGACGGCATCCAGCTGGAGATCTGGGCCGACCCCGAGCTGTGAGTCACGCTCGGGCGTCGTCGGTCTCCTCGACCTTTTCGATGGGCCGGCGCATTTCCTGGCGGTAGCGCAGCACGCCGTACGCGGTCCCGAACACGAAGAACGCGACGCTGGCCCAGAGTGCGGCCGTCTTCAGCCACGGCAGGACGTCCAGCAGGCCGGCGCCGTAGTAGCCGAGCAGCACGAGCGTCGGTACCCAGAGCAGGCCGCCGAGCGCCGTCGCCAGCATGAACCGGCGCGGATCCATCCGGGCGGCCCCGGCGATGAGCGGCGCGAGCGTGCGGATCCACGGGATCCACCGCGCGGCGACGATCGCGAAGAAACCCCGGCGGTCCAGGAACTCCTGCGCGCGCTCGAGGCTCTGCCGGTTGAGCACCTTCCCGTCGCGGCGCGCGAGCAGCTTGGAGCCACCGGTGCGCCCGATGTAGTACCCGATCTGGTTGCCGAGCACGGCGACGATCAGCGCGGCGCCCGACAGCAGCCACGCGTTCAGGTCCGAGCCGTGCTGGGCCAGCACCACGCCGGCGCCGAACAGCAGCGAATCACCGGGCAGGAACAGCCCGATGATCAGCGCGCATTCCACGAGCACGAAGCTCAGCACGATCACCCAGACGAGCAGGGGCCCGGCGGTGTCCAGCCAGCTCACGCCGACGCCCGCGGCCTCGATGCTCACGACGTTCACACGACGAGCCTACGTGGCCGAGGTGAACGCTCCGCGGCCAATGACCGAATCGAGCTCTCCGGGATATTCACCTCGTACGAACCGTGAAGGCCCCCTCACCAGCGGTGAGGGGGCCTTCGACGCGGTGGCTCAGAACTGCGGCAGTGACTCGCCCTGCACCGCTTCGACGTCCAGCTCGACCTTCACCGTCGTGCCGACCGCCGCGACGCCCGCGCGGACCATCGCGCTGTAGTTGATCGCGAAGTCGTTCCGGTGCAGCGTCGTCTCGGCGTGGAACGCGACGCGCACGCCGCCCCACGGGTCCGGGCCCCAGCCGCCGTAGGTCAGGGCGAGCTCGATCTCGCGGCGCTCGCCGTGCAGCGTGAGGTCGCCGACCAGGGTCCACGAGTCCACGCCGTGCTGGCGCATCCCGGTGCTCACGAACGTGATCACCGGGTGCACGTCGACGTCGAGGAAGTCCGGCGACCGCAGGTGGTCGTCGCGCATCCGGATGTTCGTGTCGATGCTCGCCGCCTTGATCTCGGCGTGCACCGACGACCGCTCGGCCGGGCGGCCGATCTCGATCCGGCCGGACACGTCCGGGAACCGCGCCTTGATGCTCGCGATGCCCAGGTGGCGGGCGGTCGCGACGACCGACGAGTGCATCGGGTCGATCACCCACGGCCCGGCGGGCGGCAGGTCGATCGCCTCGGCGACCGGGGCCAGTACGACGTCGCCGAGCGAGCCGGAGCCGTCCGAGGCGATCTGCGCCATCCGGGCGACCGGGGTGTACCCGGCCGCTGTGACGACCGCGGTGTAGGTGCCCGGCGCGAGCGCGTCGGTGGCCACCTCGCCGCGGACGTCGGCCGCCTGCCGCGAGACCTGCCGCCCGGCCGGGTCGGTCACGGTGAGCACCGCGTGCTCCACCGCCCAGCCCTCGGCCGTGCGGAGGGTGGCGCGCAGGCCGGTCATGACCGGTCGACCAGCTCGTCGAGGGCCTGGTCGTAGCTCAGCCGGACGTCGTGGTCCGCTTCGCCGCCGGTCAGCTCCACCTGGCTGGTCGCCGGCGGGTAACCGCTCGCGACCACGGTGTACGCGCCCGCGGGCAGGTCGCTGACCACGTACCGGCCTTCACCGTCGGTCCGGGCCACGGCGGCCACGTTGCCTTCGGCGTCGAGCACGGTGATCCGCGCGTCCGGGACCACCCGGTCGCCCTCGGTCCGCGCGGTGCCCGCGAGGAGCACCGAGCTGGCCAGTTCGACGTCGTGGCGCAGCACGCCGCTGTCCGGCACGGTGAGCGTCACCGCGACGGGCCGGTAGCCCGGGCCGCTGGCGACCAGGGTGTAGGCCCCGGCGCCGACCCCGACGAAGGCGTAGGTGCCGTCCGTGGTCGTGATGAACGCGCCGTTCACCTCGCCGCGGCTGTCGGTCAGCGTGACCGTGACGTTCGCCAGGGGCGAGCCGGTCGCGGCGGCCTTGACGGTGCCGGTCAGCTCGCCGGACCCGGTGAGCGTGACGTCGACCGTCGCCGGCCCGTTGCTGATCACGACGCTGGAAGCCTGCGGCTGGTGGCCGTGGGCCGACACGATCAGGACGTAGGCGCCCGGACCCTGGCTGGGCACCGAGTAGCTGCCGTCGCCGGCCCCGGTGGCCCGCGCGACCTGGCGGCCGCGCTGGTCGATCAGCGTGAGCGCGGCGCCCGGGACGTGGCTGCCGTCCTGGCGGCGCACGTGCCCGACCACCGGCACGCCACCCGCGTTGACGGGGGTGTCGAGCTCGGCGTCCGAGATCGAGTTCGTGATCGGCAGCGCGCCCGACACGGCCTGGTAGTCACCGTGCCCGTTGCTCAGCGCGTGCTTCCCGCCGCCCACGAGCGCCGGTTCGCGGTCGAGCGGGCGGACCGGCTCGACGATCTCGGTGGGAGCGTCCGCGAAGTCCTCGGCTTCGGCCTCGTCGAGGAACGCTTCGCCGCCTTCGACGGCCGCCGCGGCGGGGTTCATCCCGGCCAGCGGGATCTCCTTCATGAACAGCAGCACGATCGTGGCCAGCAGGGCCACCGCGCCCGCGACGTAGAACACCGTGGTGATCGACTCGGTGAAGCCGATCAGCACCGGGGTCTTGATCGCCTCGGGCAGGTCCTGGATGCCGCTGGTGTTCTCGGACAGGTTGCCGATCCCGGCACCCGCGCCGGCCGGCAGCTTGCCGCCGAACGCCTTGGTGATGTTCGGGCCCAGCGTGTTGAACAGGATCGTCAGGAAGATGGCGACACCGGCGGTACCACCGATCTGGCGGAAGAACGTCGCCGACGCGGTCGAAGCGCCCATGTCACTGCGCGGGCCGGCGTTCTGCACCGCGATGACCAGCGTCTGCATGCACTGGCCGAGACCGAGGCCGATGATGGCCGCGGCGACCAGCGGGTGCCACAGCGCCGAGTTGTACTCGACCTGCGCGAAGAAGAACGCGCCGATGGCGATCAGCAGGGTGCCGAGGATCGGGAAGATCTTGTAGTGCCCGGTCTTCGACGTGATCCGGCCGGAGACGATCGAGCTGGTCATGATGCCCGCCATCAGCGGCAGCATCAGCAACCCGGACTCGGTCGGCGTGTAGCCCTGCACGACCTGCATGAATTGCGGGATCATCGTGATCGCGCCGAACATCGCCACACCGACGATGACACCGCCGATGATCGCGACGGTGAACGTCGAGTTCTTGAACAGCCGCAGCGGGATCAGCGCGGCGTCCTTCATCATCCGCTCGATCAGGATGAACGCGATCACGCCGACGCCGCCCACGACGTAGCAGAGGATCGCCTTGCCGTCGCCCCAGCCCCACTTCTGGCCCTGCTCGGCGACGATCAGGAACGGCACGACCGCGACGACCAGCGACAGCGCGCCCCACCAGTCGATCTTCTGGTCGTGGCGCTCGTGCGGCACGTTCAGCACCTTGGCGACGACGAACAGCGCGATGACGCCGATCGGGACGTTGATCAGGAAGACCCAGCGCCAGCCGGCGATGTCGTAGCCGAAGAAGCTGCCCAGGGTGTCGAAGCCGGCGAAGAAGCCGCCCAGCACCGGGCCGAGCACGGTGGAGAGGCCGAACACGGCGAGGATGTAACCCTGGTACCGCGGGCGTTCCCGCGGCGGGACGACGTCACCGATGATGGTCATGGCCAGCGACATCAGACCGCCGGCGCCGAGGCCCTGGACCGCGCGGAACGCGGCGAGCTCGTACATCGACTGCGAGAACGTCGAGGCCAGCGAACCGGCGACGAAGATGGTGATCGCGGCCAGGTAGAACGGCTTGCGCCCGTAGATGTCGGAGAGCTTGCCGTAGATCGGCGTGACGATCGTCGAGGTGATCAGGTACGCCGTGGTGGCCCACGCCTGCAGGTCGAAGCCGTGCAGGTCGTTGGCGATCTTGACGATCGACGTACCGACGATCGTCTGGTCGAGCGCCGCCAGGAACATGCCGCACATCAGGCCGCTCAGGATCGTGACGATCTGGCGGTGGCTCAGCTGCGGCAAGGCCTTCGACGGCAAGGGCAGATCGGGTTTTTCGACGGTGGTGCTCATGCAGTGGCCCCCTTGGCCGGTGCAGCGGTCGGCGCCTGCGCGTCGGCCAGCTGTGGAGAGTGTGTCTCGATACCTGTGTTCAGCCGGCCGAAGAGCCGATTGAGGTTCTGGCGGTCCTCTTCCGACCAGTCCTCGAGCACTTCGGCCAGCCACTGATTGCGTTGCTTGCGGTTCTCTTCGAACACCCGGAGGCCCTCGGCTGTCGGCGCGAGCAGGCAGGCCCGCCCGTCCTCGGGGTCGGCCTGGCGCTCGACCAGGCCGTGCTGGACGAGCGAGCTCGACTGCCTGCTGATCGTCGAGATCTCGGCGTGCAGCGACTCGGCCAGCCGGCTGGTGCGCTGCGGGCCCTCGTGGATGAGAGTGAAGAGGATCGCGTAGGCCGCCCGCTCGATCCCGTCCGGTCCCTGCTTGGAGACCTGGGACTTCGCCTTGTTGATCAACCGGATGAAGCGCACGAGCTCATGGCCGAGCGAGTCGGCCAGGTCCAGTTCGGCCTTCGGCCGGGCTGCTGCTGAGCTGTTCGGTGCCATGGTTGATCCTCACGCGGCTTTGGTTGGCGGCTGCAACTAGTTGCCTCAGGCAAGGATGTGCCTTTACGGACGGTTGTGCAAGCGAGGACCTGCTCGATGTGTCACAACACACTTTAGTTGCCGTATGCAAGCAGATTTCCGCGCCCCGGTTTGTCGCTTCTGCGCGGTTCGGTGGCCCTGAGCTGCACTTTCAGGTGACACTCGGCCGTGGCGAGCGCGTCCTCCGCCCTGCGGAACAACGAGAGCGGCGACGGGTTGGAAAGGGTATGACCGACGACACAGCGTTGAGGGATTTCATCACCACGCACCGCCACGGCGTCCTGGCGACCATCCGCCGCGACGGCCGGCCGCAGCTGTCCACCATCACCCACCTCTACAACCCGGAGACGGACACGATCACCGCGTCCATCACCGAAACCCGGGCCAAGACGAAGAACATGCGCCGCGACCCGCGGGTCACCTACCACGTGGGCAGCGAGGACGGCTGGAGCTACGTGGTCGCCGAAGCCCGCGCGGAACTGACGCAGCCGGCTGCCGCGCCGGACGACGCCACGGTGGAAGCCCTGGTCGGCTACTACCGCCGCGCGGCGGGCGAGCACCCGGACTGGGACGAGTACCGCGAGGCGATGGTCACCGACCAGCGCGTCCTGCTGACCTTGCACTTCGACAAGGTCTTCGGCGTGATCCGCTGACCCCCGGCCCGCTGGTCTTCGAGGTGGATTCGAAAGAAGATTTCCGCAGTGCGGACTATTCGGGCTTACCATGAGGTCATGAGCGACGAAGCTTTGGTCACCCGGCTGCGTGAACTGCTCGGCAAGAGCGCCGTGCTCACCGACTCCGACGTCACGGCGTCGTACTCGCGCGACATGATGCCGCTCGCGCCCTCCGGGAAGCCGCTGGCCGTGGTGCTGCCCGAGAACACCGAGCAGGTGCAGGCCGTCGTGAAGGCCTGTGCCGCGGCGAAGGTGCCGATCGTGCCTCGCGGCGCCGGGAGCGGGCTGTCCGGCGCCGCGAACGCCATCGACGGCTGCGTCGTGCTCGCGCTGACCAAGCTCAACGAGATCGTCGAGATCGACGCCGGGAACCGGCTGGCCGTCGTCCAGCCCGGGGTCGTCAACCTGGACTTCCGCAACGCCGTCGAGAAGCACGGCCTCTTCTACCCGCCGGACCCGTCCAGCTACGACTGGTGCACCCTCGGCGGCAACCTCTCCACCAACGCCGGCGGTCTCTGCTGCGTGAAGTACGGCGTCACCACCGACTCCGTCCTCGGCCTCGAGGTCGTCCTGGCGGACGGCGAGATCCTCAGGACCGGACGCCGGACCGTCAAGGGCGTCGCCGGCTACGACCTCGCGCGCCTGTTCGTCGGCAGCGAGGGCACGCTCGGCGTCATCACCCAGGCGACCGTGCAGCTCAAGCCGCTGCCGCAGGCGCCGGCGACGTTCGTCGCGGGCTTCACCAGCACCGAAGCCGCCGGTGAGGCCGTCGCGCGCGTCGTCCGCGAAGGCCTGGTGCCGTCGCTGCTGGAGATCATGGACGCGTCGTCGATCAAGGCGTCCGAGGCCTACCTCAAGACCGACCTCGGCGCGGGCTCCGACTGCCGGGCCCTGCTGCTCGGCCAGTCCGACGCCGGGGGCGAGGTCGCCCGCCGCGAGCTGGCCAAGCTGGAGCAGATCTGCGTCGACTGCGGGGCCGACCTCGCGTACACCACCGAAGACCTCGAAGAAGGCCGGATGCTGCTGCAGGCCCGCCGGGTCGTGCTGACGGCCCTGGAGACCTACGGCCTCTGGCTCACCGACGACGTCTGCGTGCCGCGCACGCGCATCGCCGAGCTCATCCGCGGCTGCGAGAAGGTCAGCGAGGACGTCGGCCTGCGGATCGCCGTGGTCGGGCACGCCGGCGACGGCAACATGCACCCCACGATCGTCTACCAGCCCGACGACCCGGACGAGTTCGCCCGCGCCCAGCGCGCGTTCGACGAGATCCTCGAGATCGGGCTGGCCCTCGGCGGCACGGTGACCGGCGAACACGGCGTCGGCAAGATCAAGCGCGAGTGGCTGGAACGCGAGATCGGCCCGGTCGGGATGCGCGTCCACCGGCAGATCAAGGGGGCCCTCGACCCGGAGAACCTGTTCAACCCGGGCTCGATGTTCTCGATGACCTGATCCCGTGGAACGGCGAAGGGCCCTCACCGCCGACCGGTGAGGGCCCTTCGCCGTTTTCGGGAAAGAGTCAGTCCTTGATGCGCGGGATGCGCTGCGTGACCTCGGGGTCGGACGACGCCATCGTGGCCGACGCCTTCTTCTCGCGGCGCGCCTTGAGGTACTCGATCACGATCGGGACCACCGAGACCAGCACGATCAGCACGAAGATCGAGTCGACGTTGTTCCGGATGAAGCCGATGTTGCCCAGCAGCGAGCCGAGCACCGTGATGCCCGCGGCCCACAGGATGCCGCCGATGACCGTGTACGTGAAGTAACGCTTCGGATCCATCCGGCCGATGCCGGCGATCCAGGTGATGAACGTCCGGACGAAGGGCACGAACCGGGCCAGCACGACCGCCTTGGGGCCGTGCTTCTCCAGGAATTCGTGCGTCTTGTCGATGTACTCGCGCTTGAAGAACTTCGAGTCCGGCCGGTTGAACAGCTTGGGCCCGGCGAAGTAACCGAGATAGTACCCGACGACGTTGCCGAGCAGTGCCGCGACCGTGACCAGCACACACACCAGCCACAGCGAGGCGTCGAGGGTGCCGTTCGCGATGAACAGACCGGCGGTGAACAGCAGGGAGTCACCGGGCAGCACCGGGAAGACGCTGCTCTCGATGAAGATGATCAGGCACAGCACCGCCAGGACCGGGGTCGTCAGGCCGCTCAGCAAGTGCTGCGGGTCCAGCCATGACGGCAGCAGCGACATCGTGTTGACCGTGCTCTGGGCGAGAATCACCTCAAAAACGGTACAGGGTCACCCTGAGTGCCTGATAAGACCCGTTCAGACCAGGGTGAGCAGGCCCACCACGGACCCCGCGGCGAGGCCCAGCAGGACCGCCAGCATCAGGATCCAGTACGCCGGGAGCTGCGCGCCGGACGACGCCGGCTGCCGGAAGGTCTCCGGCTCCGGGCGCGGGGTGAACGTCGTGGCCGCGTCGGCGTCGACGGCGTCCAGCGCCGCGCGTTCCCGTTCGAGGGAGTCCGCGCTGGCCCCGGAGAGCAGCCCGTACGCCGAGGGCAGCTCGGCGGGGGTGGCCAGCGCGTCCGTGGGCACGGCGTCGGTACCCGGCTCGGAATCCCGGGCCGGGGCGGGTGACACCTGCGGGGCGAAGACAGCTTGCGCGCGAAGGGCGTCCGCCAGCAACTGCTCGGGGTCCTTCGGCTCGCTCATCCCGCCCGTCTCCTCGAAGTTGAAAACTAGGTGCTCAAGGTAGCCGTTCCCACCTCGGCGACCCATTGTCCCCGGCGCAGCACCTTGGCCGGCCGCAGGTCCGTGTCGAGCACCACGACGTCGGCCACCTTGCCGGGCGTCAGCGAGCCCGTGCGGTCGGCGATGCCGAGCAGCTCGGCGGGCCGCAGCGACGTGGCGTGCACCGCGTCGAGGATCCCGAGTTTCGCACCGTTGACGAGGTTGCGGAAGGCGGTGTCCATCGTCAGGGTGCTGCCGGCCAGCGAGCCGTTGTCCGCGAGGGTGGCGACGCCATCGTGCACGTCGACCTCGAGGCGGCCCAGCGTGTAGCGGCCGTCGGCGGCGTCGGTGGCCGACATCGCGTCGGTGATGAGCACCGTCCGGTTGCGGCCGGCGTGCTTGGCGGCCAGCCGCACCACGGTCGGGTGCAGGTGCACCAGGTCGCAGATGAGCTCGATGGTGATGCGCTCGTCGTCCAGCAGCGCGCCGATCGGGCCGGGCTCGCGGTGGTGCAGCGGGCGCATGCCGTTGAACAGGTGCGTCGCGACGCTCGCCCCGGCGTCGATCGCCGGCAGCAGCTGCTCCTCGACGCCGTCGGTGTGCCCGATGGCGGCGATGACGCCCGATTCGGCCAGCTGCCGCACGGCCTTCACGCCGCCGTACAGCTCGGGGGCGATGGTGACCATCCGGATCGCGCCCTGGCCGGCCCGCAGCAGCTTGTCGACCGTGCCGGTGTCGGGCTCGAGCAGCGTCTGCGGGTCGTGCGCCCCGCAGCGGGCCTTCGAGATGAAGGGACCCTCCAGGTGGATGCCCGCGACCTCGCCGTCCTGGACGATCTCACGCAGCGCGGCCACCTGCTCACACAGGATGTCGATCGGATCGGAGACCAGGCTGGCGAGCATGGTCGTGGTGCCGTGGCGGCGGTGCGCCCGCACGGCCGTCAGCAGCTCCTCGGGATCGAGGGAGGTGAACGAAGCACCTCCCCCGCCGTGGCAGTGGGTATCGACGAATCCAGGCACGACCAGTGCCCCGCCGACGTCCACGTGCTCGCCGGACGGCGGGGTCCCCGAACCCACGCCGGCGATCCGCCCGTCGGAGACGGCCAGCCAGCCGTCGTCGAGTACACGGTCCGGGGCGGCGACCCGGCCGCCCATGATCACGAAATCTCCGGCGCCTCTCACGCACCCCAGCATATATTGGTCTGGACCAAGCATGGTGATACGACTCAGTGATCGGGATGGTCCACCCGGGTCACTGTGGGGCCTGCATGGCCTTCTGGAGGGCCTCGAGCGCCCGGCTGGCGGTCGACTTGACCGTACCCTTGGAGATGCCTGCGGCCTCAGAGATCTCGGCTTCGCTCAGCCCGCCGTAGTACCGCAGCACCAGCACCTCGCGCTGGCGGGGCGGCAGCTTGGACAGCGCGCTGACCACGGCCTGGTGCTCGCTGGAGAGCATCGCGAGGCTCTCCGCGGACCGCGCGTTGACCGCGTGCGGCGGCACGTACTCCCGGGCGGTCTTGCGGCGGCGCAGCACGCTGCGCGACCCGTTGACCACGGCGGTGCGCAGGTAACCGACGGCGGCCGCGGCGTCACGCAGCCGGCCCCAGTTGCGGTGCAGGCCGGTGAAGGCCTCCTGGACCACGTCTTCCGCCGTCGCGGGCTCGTCCACCAGCAGAATCGCCAGCCGGACCAGCCGCATCCGGTGCTGGCGGTAGAGGTCTTCGAGGTTCAGCGGCGCCGGCGTCTGCACCGGCGCCGGCCCGTCCATGACCCGCAAGTGGCCGAGGGTCGCCTCGACACTGCGTTCCGCATTGCCTTCGAGCATGAACCCCTGCCTGTCCTCGACCCCGGTTTGCACGGTGTGCCGCGTCAGCAGGTTCACGGTATTCACAGCGCTCACACAGGTACTGACGCACACCTAGCCTATCGGGTTGGCCCCGCGTCGCCAGCGTTCGGATGCTGGGACACAGAGTAGCGTCGGTCGCATCCCGCCCTTCCGAGCACGGAGATCCACATGGCCTGGTACCTCGTCGAAATCACCTACGTCCAGGAGAAACTGCAGGAGGTGCGGCCGCGCCACCGCGAGTTCCTGGCCAAGCTCGCCGAAGAGGGCCGCGTCGCGGTCGCCGGACCGCTCGGCGACGGCACCGGCGGCGTCACGCTCTACCAGGCCGACGACGAGGCGCACCTGCAGGAGACGATCGGCAAGGACCCGTACTACCTGGAAGGCGTCATCGCGCAGCGGTCGGTCCGCGAGTTCAAGCCGGTCATCGGCGCCTGGGTGCCCGAAGGCTCATAACTCCAGCGTCGCGGGGCCGCGGTCGACGCAGAGCCGCATCGACCCGCCGCCGGCCGCCGGCACCGCGCAGGTCCCGCAGAAACCCTGGCGGCACGAGTACGGCGTGTCGGGCAGGACCTCGCGGACGACGTCGAGGGCGGACCGGTCGCCCGGGACGTCCAGCACCCGTCCCGAGCGGCGCAAAGTCAGCCTGAACGGCTCTCCGGCGACTATCGGCGGCGGGGCGAACCTTTCGAAGTGCACCGCGCCCGTGGTCAGGGCCAGGTCGACCCGGACGCCGGTGATCATCGGCACCGGGCCGCAGCAGTACACCGAAGCGCCGTCGGGCATGCCGTCGAGGAGCTCGGCGCCCGAGGCCGGGATGCCGTACTCGGTGTCCGGGCGGATCCAGGCGCGCTCGTAGGCCGCCAGTTCGTCGACGAACGGCATCGACGCGCGGCTGCGGCCGGTGTAGACCAGCCGCCAGTCCGCTCCGCTCGCGGCCACTTGGCGGACCATCGGCAGGATCGGCGTGATGCCGATACCGCCGGCGATGAACAGGAACGGTCCCTCGCCGACGAGCGGGAACGCCGTCCGCGGCCCGCGCACGACGACCCTCGTGCCCGGTGTCAGGGCGTGGACCTCGGCCGACGCAACGCCGATCTTCCGCACGGCAATGCGGTAATGGTCCTTTTCGGACGGGTCGCCGCAGAGGGAGTACTGCCGCACCCGGCCGGACGGCAGCACGAGGTCGATGTGCGCCCCCGGCCGCCAGCTCGGCAGCGGCGCGCCGCTCGCCAGGCGCAGGCTCACGACGCCCTCGGCTTCGGGGCGAACCGCTTCGACCGTCAATGGCAGGTCCCGGTCGACCGCGCGCACCGGCGGCCGCCGCTTCCCGCTGACCTGCGAGAGCCGGCGGTACACCCCGACCACCCCGACCATCGCGGACATCAGCCGGTCGGTCCGGTCGCTGCCGTCCAACCGGGTCGGCCGCCCAAGTCCGGCACTTTCACGTGAAAGCGCCCACCTGGGGGCGGCACTTTCACGTGAAAGTGCCGCTTTCGGCTCGGTCACCTCGGTGCGTCCGCCGCCCGCGCGGCCGGTGAACTCGCCAGGTAGGCCACGGCCTGCTCGGTGTTGCCGGTCTCGGTCGGGTGATACGACTTCCGGAAGTACGGCCGGATCTCGCGCAGCAGCTCGCGCCCGGTCGGCAGCAGGCCCTTCTTCGCCGCTCGGCGATAGCCCCGCAGTGACGCGCGGCCCGGGCGTGTCGGGTCGTTGCGCATCAGGAACCGCGTGCCGCGGGCGAACACCCAGGCCAGCACCGGCGTCACCGCGGCCATGCTGCGCACGCGGCGGGTGTAGCGGCCGTCGAGGTGCGTGAACAGGTCGTAGGCGACCGACCGGTGTTCGACTTCTTCCGCGCCGTGCCAGCGCAGCAGGTCGAGCATCACCGGGTCGGCGCCGGCTTCGGCGAGCGGCGCGTCGAGCACCCACTGGCCGAGGAACGCCGTGTAGTGCTCGATCGCGGCGATGATGCCGAGCCGTTCGATCAGCCACTCCTCGGCGGCCTGACCGGTGAGGTCGCGGTCGCCGAGCAGCTTCCGGAACAGCCACTCCATCTGCGCGATGTACGGCCGGACGCGCACGCCGGCGGCTTCGAGGTGCGCCGCGGCACCGTCGTGGGCCTCGGCGTGGACCGCTTCCTGGCCGATGAAGCCGAGGACGTCCTCCTTGAGCCGCTCGTCGCGGATCAGCGGCACGGCCTGCTTGAACACCTCGACGAACCAGCGCTCGCCCTCGGGCAGCGCGAGGTGCAGGACGTTGATGGTGTGCGTGGCCTGCGGTTCGCCGGGGATCCAGTGCATCGGCAGGCTCGTCCAGTCGAACTTGACGTCCCGGGCGTGGAGGACGACCTGTTCGTCCGTCATGACGCGCGCCCGGAAAGCTCGTAGTCGGCGGGGTCCACCTTCCGCGTCTCCAGCCAGTAGCGCCAGGTGAAGCCGGGCCAGATGGTCCGGTTCACGCCCTTGGCGTCGAGGTACCAGCTCTTGCAGCCACCCTGCGTCCAGACGCCCTTGACCAGCTTGTCCTGGATGTCCTGCTGGAACTTGTCCTGCACACCGGGCCGGACGTCGACCGCGGCGGCGCCGCGCGAGTCGGCGAGCTTGATGGCGTCGACGACGTACCGGGACTGCGACTCGATCATGAACACGACGGAGTTGTGGCCCAGCGCGGTGTTCGGGCCGAGCAGGAAGAACAGGTTCGGGAAGCCGGAGACGGTGATGCCCTTGTGCGTCTGCATCCCTTCGGCGGCCCACTCCTTGGCCAGGTTGCGGCCGTCGACCCCGGTGATGTCCAGGTACTCCAGCGCGTCGGTGACCTTGAACCCGGTGCCGTAGACGATCGCGTCGACCTCGTGCTCCACACCGGCGCTGTCGACGATCGAATGCGCCTTGACCTCCTTGATCCCGGAGGTGTTCACGTCGACGTTCGGCCGGTCGAGCGCCGGGTAGTAGTCGTTGGAGATGAGGACGCGCTTGCAGCCCATCGTGTAGTCCGGGGTGACCTTCTTGCGCAGCGCGCGGTCCTTGATGCCCTTGGTGATGTTCCGCTTGGCGATCAGCTCGCCGGCCTTCATGACGCCCGGGTGGCCGTTGAAGCCGATGGCGCGGGCTTCGAGGAGCCAGTAGAGCGCGTTGCGGTAGGCGCGCTGGGTGCCGGGGACGCGGCGGAACAGCGTCTGCGCCCACTCCGGCATCGCGTGGTCGGGCTTGGGCATGATCCACGGCGGCGTCCGCTGGAAGAGCGTCAGCTCGGCGACGTCCGGGGCGATCTTCGGGACGAACTGGACCGCGCTGGCGCCGGTGCCGACGACGGCGACGCGCTTGCCGCGCAGGTCGTACTCGTGGTTCCACTGCGCGGAGTGCCAGGTCTGGCCCTGGAAGTTCGCGATCCCGGGCAGCTCGGGGACCTGCGGGATGTGCAGGCCGCCGACGCCGGAGACGAGGAACTGCGCGGAGAACTCCCGGCCGTCCTTGGTCGTCGCCGTCCAGCGGCGCTCCCGCTCGTCCCAGTGCGCGCCGGTGAGCTCGACGCCGAAGCGGATCTTCTCGCGCAGCCGGTACTTGTCCGCGACACCCTTGAGGTAGTCGAAGATCTCCGGCTGCGGCGAGAACGACCGCGACCAGTCCGGGTTCTGCTCGTAGGAGAACGAGTACATGTGCGACTGCACGTCACAGGCGCACCCGGGGTACGAGTTGTCGCGCCAGGTGCCGCCCACCTCGGTGGCCTTCTCCAGGATCACGTAGTCCCGGATGCCGGCCTTTTCGAGCTGGATCGCCTGGCCGAGCCCGGAAAATCCGGTGCCCACGATCACGACCTTGAACCGCTCGGTCATCTGTCGGCCTCCGCTGCGCTGGGGGTCTGCCGCAGATGACGTTACCTCAAGTAACAGTTACTTGGAAGTACTACCTACCCGCTAGTACGTCCCGCCGAGCTTCGTGTGGTCCCAGCTGACGATCTTAGTCGGCCGGAAGATCAACCCGACCCGCTTGGGGGCCTGACCTGCGATGAAGCCGCTCAGCTCGGACGGTACGGGGTCGCCCGGCTTGGCGCCCGCGTAGCGCTGCATGAGCGTGATCCCCATCCGGGTGACTTCTTCGGTGTCCTCGACGAGTTCGACGTCGGCCTCCAGCGAGACACCGCGGAGCTTCTCGTAGCTTTCGCCGTCCTCGATGAGCACGGTCGCCTCCGGCAGCCGGCGCAGGTTCTTGGCCTTCTGCGACGTGCCGTAGGTCCAGGTCGCGACGCCGTCCTCGTGCGGGTAATACCAGAGCGGCGCGAGGTGCGGGCGGCCGTTCGGGCCGACGCTGGCGACGTTGATGACCTTCTGCTCGGCGAAGAACCCGCGGACCTCGTCCTCGGTCATCCTGATCTGGTCGCGACGTGACATCCGCAGCTCCTACGACTTCGTCGTGGCCGCGCGGCCGCCGTGCCCGGTGACCGCGGACTCGAACGCGCCGCGGGCCTCGATGTCGGCGAGCGCGGCCTTGTCCGCCGAAGGTACCCGGCTGCGGGACCCGAGTTCGATGATCGGCGGCAGGAACGCGCGGATCAGCTTGAGGCCGCCGACCCAGCGCGGCACGTGGATCGTCCGGCCGCGCTTGAGGATCCCGGCTTCGAGGTCGTCGAGGGCGACGTCGAGCGGGTAGGTCTTCCCGATCAGGCCGGGCATCGACGAGCGGAGCTTGCCGAACACCGGGTGCGCGTCGGCGCTCTCGACGAGGTCGGTGCGGATCCACGTCGGGTGCGCGACGCCGACCTTGACGCCCAGGTGGGCGACCTCGGCGCGGAGGCTGTTGGCGAACGCCTCGACGCCGGCCTTGGCCGCGGAGTAGTTCGCCATGCCCGGCGCGTGCGTGATCGCGGCCAGGCTCGAGATCGCGAGCAGGTAGCCCTTGCGGTCGATGACGTGCGGCAGCGTGACGCGGAACGTGCGCCAGACGCCGAGCAGGTCGACCTCGATGACCTTCTCGAACGCGGCCCGGTCGACCGAGCGGACGAAGCCGGCGGTCGCGATGCCGGCGTTCGCGATGACGATGTCGATCCCGCCGAAGTGCTCGACGACACCGGCGGTGGCGGCCTCCAGGGCGTCCCAGCTGGTGACGTCGGCTTCCCAGGATTTCGCGTTCGGCCCGATCCGGTCGGCGACCTTCTGCTGCTCCTCGGCTTCGAGGCCGACGAGGGCGACCTTCGCGCCGCGCGCGGCGAGGCGTTCGGCCAGCCCGGCACCGATGCCGCGGGCCGCGCCGGTGATCAGGACGACTTTGCCGTCGACCTTCTTGGTGCTGCCGCTGAGCAGCGAAAACGGGTTGGCCACGGTGCCCTCCTGGACGTCGCACGTCGCTTCTGAAGGGCACCGTACCTCAACTTACCCGCAGTAAGCTACCCGATAGTAGGTGTCACTTTCGCAGGGAAAGTTACGTCGTCAGGGCCTCGGGACGCATCTTTCATAGGGAAAGTGACGCTACTTCGTCTGTAGTCAGGTCGAGTGCTACTGACGCGATCAGGTCTGTCAGTTGCTCGGGGGTTCGGGCGCTGGCGATCGGCGCGGCGACCGTCGGTTGAACCCGCAGCCAGGCCAGCGCCACCGTGGCGACCGAGACGCCGTGCGCCTGCGCGACCTCGTCGAGCGCCGCGAGCACGCGCTCGCCGTGGGCGTCCAAATAGGACGACGCGCGGGCGGCGCGCGGGCTGTCGACCGTTTCGTCCTTCGAGCGGTACTTGCCGGTGAGGAAACCCTTGGCGAGAGCGAAGTACGGCAGGGTGGCCAGCCCTTCGCGGGCGACGAGCGGCGCGAGGTCCTGTTCGTAGTCGCGCTCGACCAGGTTGTAGTGCGGCTGCAGCACGGCGAACCGCGCGAGGTTGTTCTTGTCCGAAGTGGACAGTGCGTCGGCGAGGCGTTCGGCGCTGTAGTTGGACGCGCCGAGGTGGCGGACCTTGCCCGCGCGGACCAGCGCGTCGAACGCGGTGAGCGTCTCCTCGAGCGGGGTGTCCGGGTCGTCCCGGTGCGCGTAGTAGAGGTCGATGTGGTCGGTATGCAGGCGCCGCAGGGAGTCCTCGGCCGCGGCCTGGATGTTCTTGGCCGAGAGACCCGGCCGGCCGTCCCACATGCCGACCTTCGTCGCGACGACGACGTCGTCCCGGTTGCCGCGCGAGGTCAGCCAGTTGCCCAGGATCTCCTCGGAGCGGCCGCCACCGCCGTAGAGGTCGGAAGTGTCCACGAAGTTGCCGCCGGCCGCGGTGTAGGCGTCCAGCACGGCGAAGGACTGCGGCTCGTCGGCCGTCCAGCCGAAGACGTTGCCGCCGAGGTTGAGCCCGTACACGTCGAGGTCGGTGTTGCCCAGCTTGGTCATGTCACCACGCTAGCTTTCCCACGAACTGGGAGGGTGGGAGGAAAACGGCCGTCCCACGCGTTGGAGTGTTCCATGGCAATCGAACTGGGCAAGCTCGGAATCTGGCGGTACCACGGGAACGTCGACGCGAAGTTCGCGGCCGACGCGGAGGAGCTCGGCTACGGCGCGATCTGGCTGGGCGGCTCACCCGGCGGCGACCTCGCGTACGTCGACGAACTGCTCGCCGCGACGGACTCGCTGGTCATCGCGACCGGCATCGTGAACATCTGGCAGGACGAGCCCGCGGACATCGCGAAGGCCTACCACCGGATCGCCGGGAAGTTCCCGGACCGCTTCCTGCTCGGCGTCGGCGCGGGGCACCGCGAGGCGACCAAGGAGTACAAGAAGCCGTACGCGGCGCTGGTCGACTACCTCGACGGCCTCGACGCGGCGGACGTCCCGGTCGAGGGCCGGGCGCTGGCCGCGCTGGGCCCGAAGGTCGTCAAGCTGTCCGGCGACCGCACGGCGGGCGCGCACCCGTACCTGACCACGCCGGAGCACACCCGCGACACCCGCGGGATCCTCGGCGCGGGCAAGCTGCTGGCCCCGGAGCACAAGGTCGTCGTGTCGACCGACGCCACCGAAGCGCGCGCGATCGGCCGCAACACGGTGAAGTACTACCTCGGGCTGTCGAACTACGTCGCCAACCTGCGGAAACTCGGTTTCACCGACGCCGATCTGGAGGGTGAGGGCAGCGACCACCTGATCGACGCGCTGGCCCTGCACGGCGACGCGGAGACGGTGGCCCGCGGCCTGTCGGCCCACCTGGAGGCGGGCGCGGACCAGGTGGTCGTCCAGGTCCTGAACGAGGACCCGTGGCCGGCCTACCGCGCGCTGGCTTCCGAGCTGCGGTGACCCTCGTCCGGCCGCCGGTTCGCGGCGGCCGGACGCACTCCTTCTGAACCGATTCCACGTGCGGAGAAGTTTCGGAGCGGGGACCGGTGTGCGGCGGCGGTACACCTCGTACGATGCGGTCGGGACCCATCCCTGCCAAGGAGGAACACCGATGCCCATCGCGACCCCCGAGGTCTACGCGGAGATGCTGGATCGGGCCAAGGCGAACGAGTTCGCCTACCCCGCCATCAACGTGACCTCGTCCGAAACCGTGAACGCCGCCATCCGCGGCTTCGCCGAAGCGGAGAGCGACGGGATCATCCAGTTCTCCACCGGCGGCGCCGAATTCGCCTCCGGCCAGAAGATCAAGGACATGGTCGTCGGCGCGTCCGCGCTGGCCGAGTTCGCGCAGGTCGTCGCCGCGCGCTACGACGTCAACGTCGCCCTGCACACCGACCACTGCCCCAAGGACAAACTCGACGGATTCGTCCGCCCGCTGCTGGAGATCTCCGCCGAACGGGTCAAGAACGGCGGGCTGCCGCTGTTCCAGTCCCACATGTGGGACGGCTCCGCCATCGACCTCGACGAGAACCTCGTCATCGCGCAGGAGCTGCTGGCCAAAGCCGCCGCCGCGAAGATCATCCTCGAGGTCGAGATCGGTGTCGTCGGCGGCGAAGAAGACGGCGTCGAAGCCGAGATCAACGAGAAGCTCTACACCGCCGAAGGCGACTTCCTCAAGACGATCGACGCGCTCGGCTCCGGCGAGAACGGCCGCTACCTGCTGGCCGCGACGTTCGGCAACGTCCACGGCGTCTACAAGCCCGGCAACGTGAAGCTGCGCCCGGACGTCCTCAAGGGCGGGCAGGAAGCCGCGTCGAAGAAACTCGGCCTCGACGCCGGCTCCAAGCCGTTCGAGCTGGTCTTCCACGGCGGGTCCGGGTCGCTGCCGGAAGAGATCCGCGAAGCGGTCTCGTACGGTGTGGTGAAGATGAACGTGGACACCGACACGCAGTACGCGTTCACCCGCCCGATCGTGGATCACTTTTTCAAGAACTACGACGGTGTGTTGAAGATCGACGGTGAGGTCGGCAACAAGAAGGTCTACGACCCGCGGTCGTACCTGAAGGCTGCTGAGGGTGGCATGGCCGCCCGGATCGTGGAGGCCTGCCAGGCCCTCGGTTCGGCCGGCACCAAGCTCAAGTAAGACGCACACACGAAGGGCCGCCACGGTTTCCGTGGCGGCCCTTCGTCGTGTGGTTGATGATCTTCACCAGTCAATTGTCGCGTGCTACGCCGCGACTCGCCGGGCCACCCACCGCCGGGTCACCGGCCCGGCCGCCGCCCACAGGACGAACACCGCCACCAACGCCACTCCCGCCGTCCAGTACTCCACCGGGGGTGCCGACTCCGTGTGCGCGTCCCCGAGCACCCACGGCCTGAACTGCGACTGCGCCCACAGCGCCCCGTACCCGAACGCCGTCACCAGCAGCGCTCCCGCGCCCGCCGTCAGCAGGCCGTGACCGCGGCCGATCGTGAACGCCAGGTCCACGGCGAGACCCACGAAAAGCAGGTAGAACGGGATCGTCGAGACCGGGAAGCCCAGGCCCAGCAGCAGCGGCCACATCACCGCGCGGTACACGATGTACGCCAGCGCCACCAACGACGCCGACCAGCGGAAGCCCAGCGTGCGCCGCGCCAGGGCCAGGATCAGCGCCATCACGCCGATGCCCCACAGCGGGTACACCCACTCCGGGATCGGCATCGTGAAGTGCAGGATCGCGGTCCGGTCGACCGGGTGGCCGATCTGGTTCGCGGCGAACGACAGCAGGGACGGCTCGGCCTCCGGGGCGCCGCGTTCCCAGGCGCGCAGGCCGAGGATGCCGTACTCCTGCTGGCCGTTCGGGAAGAACGTGTTCTCCAGGAAGAACGCCCACAGCGCGAGCAGCACGCCGGTGCGGAAGCGGCCCGGCGGCGACGACCGCAGCCAGCCGAGCAGGACGCCCGCCTGCATGATGCCGGTGCCCAGGTAGAGCATCATGTGCGACGGGCTCCACGCGGTCAGGTCGAGGCCGTTGACGCGGTGGTTGATGACGTCCAGCGGCGCCGCGACCAGGAACGTCAGCAGGCCGATCTGCATCAGCCGCAGCGACGTCTTGTCGGCGCCCAGGCCGGTGTAGCTGTGGATCGCCACCAGCACGACGATGATCACCGTGCCGACGGTGTTGATCAGGTGCGGCGGCGCCAGGTCGTCGCGCAGCCACATGAAGTGCCACGACATGTCCCACGACGAGCCGACCAGCTTGAACGCGAACGCCGCGAGCCACATCCCGTAGCAGAACCGGAGCACCCAGCCGGGTGTCGGCTGCCCGGGTGCGCCGCGGTGCCAGTGCCGCGTGAAGAACAGCCGCGTCTTGCCGATGGGGCTGCGCGGGATCACGTCCACGACCGGGACGTCGACTGCCTTGGCCATGCGGACATCATGGCCGTTCATGGTCACGAGCGGGCCAAGACAGTGGTAAACGACGCCAAAATCGGGGTTCACCCCTACGGGTGGACGATTTGCTTTCGGGCTGCGGGGCTTGGCAGTGTGTGCCGCCATGATGCCGAAACGAGTTGTGGCCGCTGTCCTGATCGGCGCGCTGGTGCTGGCCGGCGGCGGGGTTCTGGCGGGCCTGTTCTTCTAGCCGGCGGGCGTGGGCAGAATGGGCGCATGACGCACAACCTGCTCGGCCCCGAGCCGACGCTGCTGCCCGAGCACACCGCCGCCCAGGCCGCGCTCGACGCCGGGAACGACCCGGCGACCGTCGCGGCCGAACACCCCGACTACAGCGAGGCGTGGGCCACGCTGGCCGAGAAGGCCTTCGAGTCGGGCGAGACCGTCGCCGCCTACGCGTACGCGCGCACCGGCTACCACCGCGGTCTCGACCAGCTGCGCCGCGCGGGCTGGAAGGGCTTCGGCCCGGTGCCGTGGACGCACCGGCCGAACCAGGGCTTCCTGCGCGCCCTCGCCGTGCTGGGCAAGGCCGCCGGCAAGATCGGCGAGACCGAGGAGTACGACCGCTGCCGGACGTTCCTCGCCGACTCCGACCCGGCCGCCGCGGAAGCCGCCGGCCTCAAGTGACCCCCAAGCCGTGAATGGCCCGTTGAGGGACTCAGAGTCCCTCAACGGGCCATTCACGGCTTTCCGCGTGCCCGGTGAGCAGAACCAGTGAGGTGGGTCACCCATGTCCAGCCCCGCTCCGCGCGGGCGGCCGCGGAAGCTCCCGGTCGGGGAGCAGCGCGCCCGCGTGCTGCGGGCGACGGCGAAGGTCGTCGCGCAGCACGGGATGCAGGGCGCGACGATCGAGCAGATCGCGCGTGAGGCCGGTGTCTCGCGGCAGGCCGTCTACGAACAGTTCGGCGACCGGACGACGCTCTTCGCCGAGGTCGTGGCGGAGGTCGAGGAGCGGGCCTTCGCGGCCATCGCGAGGGCGTCCGCGGCCGACCCGCAGGCCGGCCTGCGGGAGTGGGCGCGGGCCAACTACGCCTCCATGGTCACCTTCGTCGCCGACAGCCCGGAGGCCTACGGCGTGCTCCGGGCGGCGGAACGAGCCGGCGACCCCGCGCTCACGCGGCTGCGGGAGCGGCTGGCGAAGGTCTACGCCGACGCCAGCGCCAAGCGCTGGGCCGCGCACGGCATCGACTCCGGCCGCGCCGACCGGGCGCTCGTCACGCTCTTCTTCGCGATGACCGAGTCGCTGGTCCAGGCGACCTGGGACGGCGAGCCACCGCCGCAGGACGCCCTGATCGACCTGCTGACCGAATTCACCGTCGGCGGCGTCGCCCGCCTGCAGACCAAGGCGAGCGACGTCATCGAGCGGCTGCGCTAAGCGGCCGCCATCGCCAGGGCCGGCGACCCGACCACGCGGTTGCGGCCGCCGTCCTTCGCCGCGTAGACCGCCGCGTCGGCGGACGCCATCACTTCCTCGATGGACGTCCCGTCGAGCGGGTAGGCGGCGACGCCGATGGACGCCGTCTGCCGTTCGATGTCGACGGCTTTGCCTTCGTTGGTCTTGGTGCTGATGATCAGCTCGCTGACCCGTTGCCGGATCCGTTCCGCCGTGACGATCGCGTCGTCCTTGGACGTCGACGGCAGCAGCGCGACGAACTCCTCGCCGCCGAACCGGCCGACCAGGTCGTGCGCCCTGGTCTCCTGCTTGACCACGGCCGCGACCGCCTTGAGCACGTCGTCCCCCGCGAGGTGCCCGTAGGTGTCGTTGATCCGCTTGAAGTGGTCGAGGTCGATCATCATGGCGCCGAAGCTGCCGTTCTCGCGCGCCGCGCGCGAGATCTCCCGCTGTGCGCCGTCCTGCCAGGTGGTGGCGTTGAGCAGCTGCGTCTTCTGGTCGGTGGTGGCGAGCTCCTCGAGCCGCTTGATCAGCACCGACCGCTGCAGTACGTAGAGCGGCAGGATGACCAGTACGGACAGCAGTGGCTCGGTGGTCAGGACCATGACCAGCAGACCGCCGACGCACAGCGTGGCGAGCTCCAGCAGGTTGTCGTCCATGTTGCCGAGGCAGCCTTCGACGGTCGCCTTCTCGGGGGCGGCCAGGTACAGGCCGAGCCCGGTGAGCGCGGTGTTGGTGGCGAAGAAGGCGATGGCGGCGAGCGCCACGGCCGTCATGCCGTGCCCGTGGAGCAGGTCCGCGACGACCCCCGCGGCGAACCCGGACAGGATCATCGTGGTCGCGTTGGCCGCGACACGGTGAGCTTCACCCGGACGGGTTCCGGACCAGCTACGGAACGCGAGGTACACGTAGAGCAACGTGCCGAGTACCGCGACCAGCTGCGGCGGCACCAGCAGTCCGGCGGGCAGCAGCCAGACCGAAGTCATGTTGATGTGCGGGCCGTTGCTCAGGATCCGGCGCTGCCGTTCGATCCGCCTGCTGACCTCGGTCTGTGCCACCGCGAGTCCGGTGAGCAGCGCAAACGTCCCCACGTTCGCGAGCGTGACCGGTATCGTCAGTGCTGTGGTGACCGTCCAGGCGAGCATCACGGCGATCGCGGACAGCGTCGCCGCGATCCACGCGCGCGGCCTCGACCACAGTGCCCAATGCGCAACACCGTGTACCGAGTCTTGTCCAGCCTGTTCCCCCGATGTGACCATTTTTCCCCCAGCCCCTTGCGCAGGTACTCAGTGACAATCTACTCACGGACAGTTTCAGTCCGTTTGCCTGCTGTCCACAAGGGCAAGAGGTGTGTACTTTTTTCTTTGACACCGGAGTGAGAGGTGGCCAGCGATGCGCGGCAAAGATCAGTGACCGCACAGCGCACCGCAAGGTCGCGCAGGTCAAGCCCACGCGCGGGGCAGGTTCAGGCAGGTTCTGCGCGTGCGGCTTCTTTGTCGATCCATCGATCAGGCTCTCCGGACAGGGCGCGCGCCCACAGCACGGCCAACGGCAGGGTGAGGACGATCCCCGCGAGGCCGAAGATGCCGACCGTCGAATGCGGGCTCAGCTGATCGGCCAGGACACCGCCGATCAGTGGGCTGATCCCCATCATCGTCGTCAGGCCGGTGTTCGACAGGCCCATCACCTGCGCCCGCTGTTCGTCGGGCACGGCCAGCGTCAGTGACGCGGTCGCCTGCAGCAGGCACACCGTGCCGAACCCGCCGGACACGATGAACAGGATGATCGAGGTGACCGGCCCCGGCACGAGGAAGCAGGCGATCAGCGGGATCGCGCAGAGCGCCGACAGCGGGCCGATCAGCTTCGGCCGGGCCGAAGCCGGGACCCAGCGGGTGTAGACGAACGTCGCGATCACGCTGCCGATCGGGTCTGCCGCGAGCAGCAGGCCGATCGACTCGGGGCCGCCGCCCGCCGCCGCGACGTACGGCGCCGCGATGCCCTCGTAGACCGGCAGCAACCCCATCAGCCAGGTGAACAGCACCAGCGTCCGCAGCGGCGAGTTCGCGAAGGCGGCGCGGCCACCGCCGCCGAGGGTCGCGAAGAAGGACTTGCGCTTCTCGCCGCGCGCCGCGGCCGGCCGGGCCCGCACGCCGAAGCGGACGAACGCCGCCGAGAGCAGGAACGTCGCGGCGTCGATGGCGAGCGCGATGTGCGGGTCGAGGGCGATCAGCAGCGCGCCGCCGCCGGCGAAACCGAGCAGCTGGGCGCTCTGCACGGTCATGCTCCGGATGCCCATGCCGACGACGAACCGGTCGCCTTCGAGCACCTGCGGCAGCATGGCCAGCTGGGACGCCTTGAACGGCGGGTTCAGCAGCGAAACCCCGCCGACGAGCACGCACATCAGCCAGAACGGCATGCCGGGCACGGCGACGAGCAGGATCAGGGCCGCGCGCAGGACGTCGACCAGCACCATCACGCTGCGGCGGGGGAAGCGGTCGGCCAGCCCGGTCAGGAAGATCCCGCCCAGCAGCGAAGGGGCGTAGGTGAGCGCGTAGGTCAGACCGGTGAGGGTGGCCGAGTTGGTGCCGGTGAACACCAGGATGGACAGAGCGACTCTCGCCAGCTGGTCGCCCGCGATCGACAGCAGTTCCCCGAACCAGAGCGCACGGAACTCGGCGATTCCGAACACCTCGCGGAACGTGATCCGATCCGGCGGTGCTGCCATGCGTGTCTCCCGACCTCTTCTGCGGATCGTGCCCCGTGCATGACCGGCGGTGAGGGTGAGGACCGGACGGTCATGGGGTGGTCACGAAACGTGATTTACCCAAGCCAGTGTCCCGTGACTGTTGGTGAATCTCTAGGTGCTTTCGCCGGTATCGAAGGTGTCACGGAGCTTTCCCGAACGTGTCAGACGATAGCCCGCAGTGTCTGAGTGGTCGCCCAGGAGTCACCAATGGATCATTCCGTACCCCTTGGCCCAGGGCCAGAGGCAAAAGTAGCCACCTCGCGCGGGGCGAGGTGGCTACTTGGGGGAACGAGACTCAGCCGTCGACGGCGAGGGCGTCCTCCGCGGGAGTCCGGGTGGTTCCGGCGGCCCGGGCCGCGTCGCGCTTGGCGACCTCTTCGCGGACGATCGGGATGACGTACCGGCCGAAGTCGATGGTGTCGCCGAGCATGTCGTAACCCCGCGCGGACAGGATCCCGACGCCGAGGTCGTAGTAGTCCAGCAGCGCCTGCGCGACCGTCTCCGGCGTGCCGACCAGCGCGTTCGAGTTGCCGGCGCCGCCCGTCGCGGCCGCCGTCGGGGTCCACAAAGCCCGGTCGAACCGCTCACCCCGCTCGGCGACCGCCAACAGCCGCTGGGAGCCCGTGTTCTCCGGTTCGGTCAGGTTGTGACGACGGGTCAGTGGCTGCCCACCCTTCGTGCGATCCTTGATCGCGCCGACCGTGCGGTGGGCCTTCTCCCAGGCCAGCTCCTCCGTCGGGGCGATGATCGGCCGGAACGCGACCTGGATGCGCGGCACGTCCGTGCGGCCGGCGGCCCGCGCCGCCGCCTTGACCGACTCGATCTGCTCGGCGGTCTGGGCCAGCGGCTCGCCCCACAGGCAGAAGATGTCCGCTTCGGCGCCACCGGCGGCGTACGCGGCCGGCGAGGACCCTCCGAACGAGACGCCCGGCCGGGGCTGCTGCACCGGCTTGATGTCGCTGACGTAGTCCGCGAAGCGGTAGTACTCACCCTCGAAGTCGAACGGCTCGTCCGACGTCCAGGCCTTCTTGATGATCTGGATGGCCTCGCGGGTACGCCCGTAGCGCTGGTCTTTCGTCAGGAAGTCGCCCTCGCGCTGCTGCTCGTGGTCGTTGCCGCCGGTGATGAAGTGGACCGTCAGCCGGCCGTCGGAAATCCGGTCGAGCGTGGCGAACGTCTTCGCGGCGAACGTCGGGTACGAGACGTTCGCCCGGTGCGCGAGCAGGATCTGCAGTTTGTCCAGCTTCGTGGCGACGTACGCGGCCGCCTGCGCGGGATCCGGCGAACCCGAGCCGTAGGCGAACAGCACGCGGTCCCAGCCGAAGTCTTCGTGCGCGCGGGCCAGGCGCAGCGTGTACTCCTTGTCGAACACCCCGCCCGAGCGGGCGTGCGTCTCCGACCCGTCGTGCGTGCCCCCGATGCCCAGGAACTCCACCGGCATGACGTCCACCTTCTCTCGCTTCGCTGCCTCCACGGCTACGCCTGGGCGCACCGCGGCGGCAACGACGTCCGCAGGGTGGAACGGCTCAACGCCGGCGGACGCGTTCGATCACCTCGATCGACGCGCGCACCTGGTCGAAGGTGGGCGGGTCCGCCCGGTTGAACACGACGGTCAGGGACCGGCGCGGGATGACCACGAACTCGACGTCGACCCCGGCTCCTTCGGCGGCGGCCTCGACGACGTCCCGCCAGTGCTGCGGGTCGAGGCCGTCCTGGTCGCCCCATTCGTGTGCGTAGATCGCCCAGTTGCCCTTGAGCAGGGTGCCGACCACGTCCTGCGCGGTGTGGACGCGGTGCGGCGTGCCGATGTCATCGGCCAAGTCTTCGGCGGCCGGGCGACGTCGAGAAGGCCCGGGCGCCTGGGTGGGTGAGGGACAAATCCGCTCCTTTTCGCCAGGTGGGCGGGGCACTGCGGCGGGGATTCGGCGCCACCGGGCGAAGTGATTGGTCCGGCTCGGATTCCGCTCGGGAATTCCGCACTGTGAGAAGCACGTCCGGCGCCCCGGCTCCGGCGTAGCTTCGATCGCGTGGCCGATCCAGCGCCGTTCACACTCGCCGTCGTGGGCGCCGGACCCCGCGGGGTCGGCGTCCTCGAACGGCTCGGCGCGAACGCCGCCGAACTGCTCGGCGACCGGCGCCTCGAGGTGCACCTGATCGATCCCTTCCCGCCCGGGCCGGGCCGCGTGTGGCGCTACGACCAGTCGCCGTTGCTGCGGATGAACTCCATGCCCGAGGACGTCACGATGTTCACCGACGAATCGGTGAAGATGGCCGGCCCGGTGCTGCCGGGGCCGTCGCTGCTGGAGTGGGCGCGGCAGGTGCGGGACGGGTCGCTCGAGGCCGAAGTGCCCGCCGACGTCGGCGCCGAACTCACCGCGCTGGACGCCTTCCACTTCCCGACGCGGCGGCTGCAGAGCGCGTACCTGACCTGGGTGTACCGGAAGATCCTCGGCGACCTGCCCGGCGGCATCGGCGTCGTCGAGCACGCGGCGCGCGCGGTGGACGTCGACGGCTCGCTCGTCCGGCTCTCGGACGGTTCGGAGCTGAACGCGGACGCCGTCGTGTTCACGGTCGGGCACCTCGACGCGGAACCGGACGAGCGGGAGCGCGAGCTGGCGTCGTTCGCCGGGCGCCACGGCCTGGCCTACTATCCCGCCGGCTACACCGCCGACGTCGACTACTCCGGCGTCGAACCGGGGGAAACCGTGCTGGTGCGCGGGTTCGGGCTGGCGTTCGTCGACCTGATGCTGCTGCTGACCGAAGGCCGCGGCGGCCGCTTCGAGGAGCTGGACGGCGGCGGCCTGCGCTACCACCCGAGCGGCGCCGAGCCGGTGCTGCACGTCGGCTCGCGGCGCGGTGTGCCCTACCACGCGAAGATCGGCTACCGGCTGCGGGGGAAACCGTTGCGGCTGCCCCGGTTCTTCGACGCCTACGCGATCGACGAGCTGGCCGGGGCGCCGGGCGCGCTCGACTTCCGCGCCGACGTCTGGCCGCGGGTCGCGAAGGAACTGGCCTGGGGTTACTACAGCGAGCTGTTCACCGGGCACCCGGACCGGGTGCGGCTGGACTTCGCCGTGTTCGCCGACGCTTTCGCCGACCTGGCCTGGGATTCGCCGGGGATGCGGGACCTCGTCGCCCGGGCCGTGCCCGCCGAGGAGGACCGCCTCGACCTCGACCGGCTGGACCGGCCGATGGCGGACCGCGCGTTCGGCACGGCCGAGGAGTTCGGCAAGGAGCTGCGCGAATACCTCGAGGCCGACCTCGCGCGCCGCGCCGACCAGACGTTCAGCGCCGACCTGGGCGCGTTCATGGCGCTGCTCTCGGTGTACGGCCAGATGCCCGCGCTGGTCCAAAAGCGACGGTTGAACGCGGCCTCCCAGGTGTCCGATATGGACGGCTGGTTCCACGGATTCTTCTCGTACTACGCCAGCGGCCCGCCGCCACGGCGGCTGGAAGAACTGCTCGCGCTGCACGAGGCGGGCGTGGTTTCGTTCGCGGGCGCGGAAATGCGTGTCACGGCGGACGCCGCGCGCGGCGTCTTCGTGGCGTCCGGCGCGAGCTACCCGGGCGAGGTCGAGTCCCGCACGTTGATCGAGGCGCGCCTGCCGGCCCCGAGCGTGACCCGCGCGGCGGACGGCTTGCTGCAGCAGCTGCGCGACACGGGTCAGCTGGCCGAGGAGACGGTGGCGGACCCGGAGACCGGCGTGCACCTGCCGTCGGGCCGGATCCACACGCGCGTCTCGGACTCCCGTCTTCTGGACGGCGCGGGCCACCCGCACACGCACCGGTTCGCGGTGGGTCCGCACACGAGCGCCCGCTCGGCCGCGGCCTTCACGCGGCCGCGCACGAACGCGGCGTCGTTCCGGCAGAACGACGCCGTGGCGCGCGAGATCCTGGCGCTGGTCAACCCACCCAGCTGACGAGTTCGGCAAGCACCTGTTCCGGCGCGGGCATGGCCGCGATCTCTCGTGCGACGCCCTGGGCGATCTCGCGCGGTTCGGGGTCGGCCAGCAGTTCGCGGGCCGCGGCCGCGATCGCGGCCATCCGCACGGCGTCGCCCACCAGGGACTTCGCCGCGCCCAGGGCGGTGAGCGCCTCCGCGTTGACGAACTGGTCGGCGCCCTGCGGCAGCACCAGCTGCGGCAGGCCGGCGGCGAGCGCGGCGAGCACCGTGCCGGTGCCGCCGTGGTGTACCACCAGGCCCGCGTGCTTCAGCACCTCGGACTGCGGCACGAACCCGGCGGCCCGCACCCCGGGCGGCAGCTCACCCAGCAGCGCGGGATCACCGGGGCCGAGCGCCACCAGCACGTCGGCCGGCAGCCGGGCCAGCGCGTGGAGCGCGCCGCGCAGCACCTGCGTCGCGCCGAAGACGACCGTGCCCAGGGTCAGGTAGACGAACCCGTCGGCCGGCAGCGGCGGCAGGGGGACGTCGGGATGGACCGGCGTCGGACGCATCCGGAACACCTTCGGCACGCCCGCGGTGCCCGGGTCGCGGACGCTGTCGGGCCAGACGTCGACGCAGGCGTCGCCGAACATCGCGTCCGCGGGGAGCGTGCCCCAGAGCGGGGCCAGGCGTTCGGTGGCGAGGGCCAGCAGCTCCGGCGGCATGGACCGGCCGATCACGACGGAGACGGCGGGGATGCCCGCCCGTCGGGCCGCCACCCCGGCGCCGACGTCGCTCTGCTCGTAGACGACCAGGTCCGGGCGCAGCCGCGGGAGCAGCGGCGTCAGGTCGTCGAGCAGTGCCGCCGGCAGCAGCTCGCCGAACATCGTGATGCCGACCTCGGCGAAGCCGGCGTCCTCACCGTGCCGCGCTTTGGCTTCGGTTTCGGCGTCGCTGATGGAGATGCCGGCGCGGTGGACCTCGAAACCGAGGTCGCGCACGGTCGCGAGGAACGCCTCACCGGTGCCGAACACGACGTCGTGCCCCGCCGCTTTCGCCGCGTTCGCCAGCGGGAGCAGGGGAAAGAGGTGGCCGTACGCCGGGCGGCACGAGAAGAGGATTCGCACGCACCCGAGCGTAGTAGTTCAGCGACTCACGACGGGACGAGTCTCGTCAGACCTCCTGCACCGAACGCCCGGGGATCGCCGCCAGTAGTTCCTTCGTGTACTCCGCCTTCGGCTCGTGCAACACCTGCGCGGCCGGGCCCAGCTCCACCAGCGCGCCCGCCCGCAGGACGCCGACCTGGTCCGCCAGCTGCCGGACCACCGCCAGGTCGTGCGAGATGAACAGGTACGACAGCCCCAGCTCCGCCTGCAGCTCCGCCAGCAGCCGCAGGATCTGGGCCTGCACCGAGACGTCCAGCGCCGACACCGGCTCGTCGCACACCACCAGGTCCGGCCGCAGCGCCAGCGCGCGGGCGATCGCCACCCGTTGCCGCTGGCCGCCCGACAGCTCCGCCGGCTTGCGGCGGGCGATCGACGCCGGCAGCGCCACCTGTTCCAGCAACTCCGGGACCCGGTCGCGCGGAAGCCCGAACGCCCGCAGCGGCTCGGCGACGACGTCCTCGATCGAGAACTTCGGGTTCAGCGACGCATACGGGTTCTGGTAGACGATCTGCATCCGCCGCCGCAGTCTTCGCAGTTCGGTGCCGGACAACGCGGTGATGTCCCGGCCGTCGAACTCCACCGAACCCGCCGACGGTGTCTCCAGCCGGAGCACCATGCGGGCGGTCGTCGACTTGCCCGAGCCCGACTCGCCGACCAGCGCCAGCGTCTGGCCGCGCGGGATGTCGAACGAGATCCCGTCGACCGCGCGGATGCCGCCGTCGAACGTTTTCGCGAGGTCGCGCACCGACACCAGCGGCTCGGCGGTCGGGGCCGCCGGACGCAACGTGCTCGTCATGCTCGGCGCCGCCGCGAGCAACTGCTGCGTGTACGGCTGCGAAGGCGCGCTGACGATTTCGGCGGTCTTGCCCTCTTCGACGACCGAGCCCTGCGAGAGCACCACGATCCGGGACGCGCGATCGGCGGCGACACCCAGATCGTGCGTGATCAGCAGGATCGCCGTGCCCATTTCGAGAGCCAGCGACGTCAGGTGGTCGAGGATCCGGCGCTGCACGGTGACGTCCAGCGCCGATGTCGGCTCGTCCGCGATGATCAGCTTCGGCCGCCCGGCCAGCGCGGACGCGATCAGCACGCGCTGCCGGAGCCCGCCCGACAGCTGGTGCGGGTACTGCTTCGCGCGCAGCTCCGGCGAGGGCACGCCCGCGCGTTCGAGCAGTTCGACGGCCTGCAGCGCGGCACCGCGCCGGTCCGCGAGCCCGTGGATCTTCAGCACCTCCGCGACCTGGTCGCCGACCCGGTGCACCGGGTTCAGCGACACCGCTGGGTCCTGCGGCACCAGCGCGATCTCGCGCCCGCGCACCCCGCGCCACTGCTTGTCCGACAGGGAAAGCAGGTCCCGGCCGTCGAAGGTGATCGAGCCGCCGTCGACGCGGCCGCCGCGGGGCAGCAGGCCGATCGCCGCGTGCGCCGTGGTCGACTTGCCCGAGCCCGATTCCCCCACGACGGCGACCACCTCACCCGCGGCGACGTCCAGGCCGACGTCACGGACCGCCGGGATCTTCCGGTACGACACGGCCAGGTTTTCGATGCGCAGCAGGGTCATCGCTCGCCTCCGTCCAGTGCGCGGGACAGCCGGTTCGCGGAGAGGACCACCGCCGCGACCGTCAGTCCCGGGAAGGTCGTCATCCACCAGGCCGTGGCCAGGAAACTGCGGCCGCCGGCGACGAGTGAGCCCCACTCCGGCGTCGGCGGGGTCGCGCCGAACCCGAGGAAGCTCAGCGCCGACACCTCGAGCACGGCCGTGCCGAGGGTGAGCGTCGCCAGTGCGAGCACCGGGCCCGCCGCGTTCGGCAGGACGTGCCGCAGCAGCACGCCCGACCAGCGCACGCCGCTGGCTCGCGCGGCTTCGACGAAAACGCCGCTTCGCACGCGAAGCACCTCCGCGCGCATGACGCGTGCGAAGGACGCGAGGTTCGCGATGCCGACGGCGATCGCGACGTTCGTCGTGCCGAAGCCCAGCGCCGTGACCAGGGCCAGCGACAGCAGGATCGGCGGGATGGCCAGGAAGACGTCGACGATCCGCATGATCACGGTGTCGGCCCAGCCGCCGCGGAACCCGGCGAGCAGGCCCAGCGCCGAGCCGGCGATCAACGCCGTGAGCACGGCGATCGCGGTCGCGCGCAGCGAGAGCGACGCGCCGTGGATCACCCGCGCATAGACGTCACGGCCGGTTTCGTCGGTGCCGAAGAAATGGTTCAGGGACGGCCCCTGCAGCCGTTCGGCCGGGACGCCGGTGATCGGGTCGTAGCTGGTCAGCAGCCCCGGCACGAACGCGGCGAGCAGCACGAACGCCAGCACCACGACGGCGATCACGAGCCCGGGTGAGAACGGCACTTTCACGTGAAAGTGCCGCTTGGTCGCGAGGTCAACCACGGGCCACCGCCTCGGGGGTACGCGCGATCCGCGGATCGAGCAGCGGGTACAGCAGGTCGACGATCAGGTTGAGCACCACGAACACCAGCGCGGCCAGCACGATCACCGCCTGCACCACCGGGACGTCCTGCGCGGTGACGGCGGCCGCGGTGACCCGGCCGACGCCGTCGCGCGAGAACACCGTCTCGGTGATCACCGAACCGGCGACCAGGTTGCCCGCCACCACGCCGGCGACGGTCAGCGTCGGCACGGCGGCGTTGCGCAGCAGGTGTCCGAAGTGGACGCGCCAGCGGCTCGCGCCCTTGGCCGCGGCGATCTCCGCGTACGGCTGCTCCTGCTGCGTGGCCAGGCTCTTCGCCAGCACCTGGCCGATGATCGCGCCGGTCGGCAGGGCGAGGGTGATCGCGGGCAGGATCAGCGCCGCGAACCCCTGCGTGCCGAGCGCGGGCAACAGCCGCAGCCGGAACGAGAAGAACTGGATCAGCAGCAGCCCGACCCAGAACGGCGGCAGCGAGATCGCCAGCGACGGCAGGGACAGCAGCGCCTGGCGCAACCAGCGGAACCGCGTGAACGTGCCGAGGAACGCCGAGCCGCCGCCGAACAGCACGGCGAACACCAGCGCCAGGCTCGTCACCGCGAGCGTCGGCGGCAACGCCGTGACGACCATGTGCGTCGCGTCGTCACCGGTCGCGACACTGCGGCCGAAGTCGCCGTGCAGCGCCGAGACCAGCCGTTTCAGGTACTGCACCGGCAGCGGCGAGTCCAGACCGTACTCCGCGCGGGCCGCGGCGAGCTGCTCCGGCGTCGTCGACGACCCGGCCTCCCCGCCGGCGAGCTTCGCCGAAACGGCGTCCCCCGGCAGCAGGTAGAGGATCAGGAACGACAGCGTGAACGCCGCCCACAGCACGAAGACCGCTTGCGCGACCCGGCGGAGCAGGTAGTTCCTCACGACAGCCACGCGTCGAACAGCTGCAGCCGTGACGACGCTTCGAAGTCGACGGCGTGCGCCTGCGCGCTCTGCGCGACGACCTGGGTCAGCTCGAACACCGGCACCGCGTAGGCGTGGTCGACGATCAGTTTCTGGGCCTCGTCGGCCGACGGCTTGCGCTTGGCGTTGTCCACAGTGGACGACTGGGCGTCGAGGGCGACGTCGAGCGGGTTGCCCGGCGTGAGCCGGCTGCGGTTGCCGGCCTTCGTGGAGAACTGGCCGCGCAGGATGTCCGGGTCGGCGCGGGTCACGTTGTACCAGAGGAAGTCGTAGTTCCCGGCGAGCTGGATCTGCGTGGTCTCGGCGTTGGTGTGCTGCTCGATCTTCAGGTCGAAGCCGATCTTGCGCAGCTGCTGCTGGATCAGCTCCAGCACGCTGCGGTTCTGGTTGAACACCGGCGAGAACACCACGGCCGCGCTCAGCCGCTGCCCGTTCTTCGTGCGGATCCCGTCGGCGCCGGGCACCCAGCCGTCGCCGTCCAGCAAAGCTGCGGCGCCCTTCTGGTCGTACGCGAGCTGCGCGGACAAGTCGCTGTGCAACGGCGTCGCCGAGCCCAGGATGCTGGTGGCCGGCTTGTAGCTGGGCGTCAGCACGGTGTTCACGACCTCGGTGCGGTCGACGCCCTTGAGCACGGCCTGGCGCACCTTTTCGTCGGTGAGCACGCCGCGGGTGGTGTTCGCGTGCAGGTTGAACACGACGCCGGGGTTCGGCCGGATGTTCTCGGTGAAGCCGTTGCTCGTGAACTGCGGCTCGTCGACCGGCTGGACGTCGGTGATCGCGTCGAGCTGGCCGGAGGCGAGGCTGCCGGTGCGGACGCCGGGCTCCGGCACGATCTTGTAGTCGATCTTGTCGAGGTACGCCTCACCCTGGTGCTTGAACAGCGACGAGCCCCAGGTGTAGCCCTTGCGCTTGGCCAGCACGATCTCCTGGTTCTGCTTCAGGCTTTCGAAGACGAACGGCCCGGAGCCGACCAGGCCGTTGCCCTGGCAGCGCTGCTCCGGCGTCTTCTTGAAGGCCGCGGGGGCCAGGACGCCGAGTGACACCGTCGAGCTGGCCTGCAGGAACTGGGCGCTGGGCGCGGAGAACTCGAGGCGCGCGGTCCGCGGGTCGACGACGGTCGTGCTCTTGTAGGCCGCGAGGTAGCCGAAGCCGAGCTGGGCCTTCGTGCCGAGGGCCTTGATGCCGTCGAAGCTGGTCTTGATCGCGGTGGCGTCGACCGGAGTGCCGTCGGAGAACGTCGCGCCGGCCCGCAGGTGGAAGGTGAACGCCGTCGAATCGGCGTTGCTCTCCCACTTCTCGGCCAGCCACGGCTTGATCTCGCCGGTCTTCGGGTCCTGGTCGGTCAGCGAGTCGACCAGCTGGCGCGCGACGTTGATCGACGCGTTCGTGGCGGTCTGCTGCGGGTCTATGCAGTCGGGCGCGGACGAGATGCCGAGACGGAGCGTGCCGCCGGCCTTGGGCGGCCCGGAAGCGGCTTGTTCGGTGCCGGCGGCGGCGCAGGCGGTCAGGAGGATGGGCAGGGTGAGCAGGGCCGCGGCGTTGCGGGCACGGGAAAGCGGGGACACCGACGGCCTCCAGCGGGGAGTGGTTGCGTCTTCAAGCGCGACGCTAGTTCCGCCCTTGAGGCCGTCCCACAGAGCGAACCGGGGTCCCATTCCCTGGCACCGCAGGGATTCCCCCTTGACACGCCATGAGGGGCACCCTCAGGGACCTGGAGTCCCTGAGGGTGCCCCTCATGGCGAACCGGAGGTCAGCAGCGGCCGAGCATGTCCGTCAGCGCGCTCTTCTCGGCGGTGTTGACGGTGAGCTTGAACTTGGTCTTCACCGCGACCCACATCTTCGCGTAGGTGCACCAGTAGCTCGTGAGCGGCGGCTTCCACTGGTCGGGCGACTTGTCGCCCTTCGACTGGTTGACGTTGTCCGTCACGGCGATGAGCTGCGGGTCGGTCAGGTCGTTCGCGTACGCCTGGCGCTGGGCCGTCGTCCAGGACGACGCCCCGGTGCGCCACGCGGCGGCCAGCGGCACCACGTGGTCGATGTCCACATCGGACGCCGCCGTCCAGGTCTCGCCGTCGTACGGGCTGAACCAGCTGCCGGAGGTGGCGGCGCAGTTCGACCCGGTGACGACGTTCGTGCCGTCGCGCTTCAGCACGACTTCGCGCGTGTCGCAGCTGTTTCCCTGGTCGATCCAGTGCGGGAACTTGTCGCGGCTGTAGCCGGTCTGGGACCCGTCAGCCTTGACGCTCAGCGAAGCCAGCTCGGACTTCGCCGTCGCGGCGGACGGGATGCCCGGCGGGGTGGCGTCGGCGACGCCGGCCAGCGTTCCGGAGAACACCGCGGTAGCGGCGAGGACGGCCAAGGAATGACGAACAGCACGCCTGGTTGGCATATTGCTGCCTCCATGTCAGGTGTGGGGACAGCTCACCCTGATACACCTGAGTGGCGAGTGCAACACGTATAGGTGACATGTTGCTGGCCGTTCGCGAACGCTGAGTGTGCAGATCTGCACTTCAGAGTGAACAGTGCAGGTCAGGCGGCGCCACGAACGAGTCGCAGATCCTCCGTGTGCCGATACCAGGTCCACTTGTTCACCGCACGGTCGAAGACCACGTCGTCGCTCACCGGCCGCGTGGGGATGCAGCCGATCTGGAACGCGCGCGAGTAGAGCGTCGTCGGCCGCTTGAAGACGGTCCCCTTCACGACCCGGACGGCCAGCCCGGGCCCGCCCGGATCCGGTGTCACCTCGATCGACGCGGCCGGCCCGCGCAGCGCGACCTGCTCGTCGCAGTAGGCCACCCCGCGGACGAGCCGCAGCAGCCCGCGCCCGACGAGCACACCACCGACGTCGTCGCGGATCAGCGGCACCGGGTCGACCTCGCCGCGCAACGCCAGGGCGAGCGCCTGCAGCGGCGTCTTCGGCAGTCCCCAGAGCGCGGCGACCGACGAGTCCGGCGACGACGGCACGAACCCGACCGACACGCCGGAGATCGCGTCCTTCCGCAGCAGCCGCAGCACGACCGCGGCGAGATCGGCGTCCGTGCCCGACACGACGAGGTGATCGTGTTCGCCCAGCAAGGGGTCGATTTCCGCCTTGCCGGGACGGCTCGGCACGCGGATCGATTCGACGTCGTCGACTTCCTCGAACCCCGCCGCGCCGTCGCCACAGGCCACCACTATTCCGCGCACCCGCGGGTCCTCCGTTACAGTCATGCACCGGCATTTACCAGCGCCACCGGTGTCCGTCCCGGACACTAAACCTCACGTCGTCGAACACCTTGGAGTGTCACATGCCGGCCATCGTGCTCATCGGTGCCCAATGGGGAGACGAAGGCAAGGGCAAGGCCACCGACCTGATGGGTGACCGCGTCCAATGGGTCGTCCGCTACCAGGGTGGCAACAACGCCGGTCACACGGTCGTCCTGCCGAACGGCGAGAACTTCGCCCTGCACCTCATCCCCTCCGGCATCCTCACCCCCGGCGTGACCAACGTCATCGGCAACGGCGTGGTCGTCGATCCGGGTGTGCTGCTGGACGAGCTGTCCGGACTGGAAGCGCGGGACGTCGACACGTCCAAGCTGCTGATCTCCGCGGACGCGCACTTGATCATGCCGTACCACGTGGCCATCGACAAAGTCACCGAGCGCTACCTGGGCAGCCGCAAGATCGGCACCACCGGCCGCGGCATCGGCCCGTGCTACCAGGACAAGATCGCCCGCGTCGGCGTCCGCGTGCAGGACCTGCTCGACGAGAAGATCTTCCGGCAGAAGGTCGAAGCCGCGCTGGAGTTCAAGAACCAGGTGCTGGTGAAGGTCTACAACCGCAAGGCGCTGGAGGCGAACCAGGTCGCCGACGAGGTGCTCGCGGCCGGCGAGAAGTTCGCGCACCGCATCGCCGACACGCGGCTGCAGCTCAACCAGGCCCTCGAGCGCGGCGAGACGGTGCTGCTCGAAGGCTCACAGGGCACGCTGCTCGACGTCGACCACGGCACCTACCCGTTCGTGACGTCGTCGAACCCGACGTCCGGTGGCGCGAGCGCCGGTTCGGGCATCGGCCCGGGCCGGATCGGCACGGTGCTCGGCATCCTCAAGGCCTACACCACGCGCGTCGGCTCCGGCCCGTTCCCGACCGAGCTGAACGACGAGTCCGGCGAGTACCTGCGCAAGCAGGGCGGCGAGTTCGGCGTCACGACCGGCCGCTCGCGGCGCACCGGCTGGTTCGACGCGGTGATCGCGCGCTACGCGGTCCGCGTCAACGGCATCACCGACTACTTCCTCACCAAGCTGGACGTGCTGTCCGGGCTGGAGAAGGTGCCGGTGTGCGTGGGGTACGAGGTCGACGGCTTCCGCACGCAGGACATGCCGATGACGCAGACCGACGTGCACCACGCGATCCCCATCTACGAAGAGCACCCGGGCTGGTTCGAGGACATCTCGGGCTGCCGCACGTTCGAGGAGCTCCCGGCGAACGCCCGCGCGTACGTCGAGCGCCTGGAAGAGCTGTCGGGCGCCCGGATCTCGGCGATCGGCGTCGGCCCGGGCCGCGACCAGACGATCGTGCGGCACCAGTTCGTTTAGGTCAGCTTCGTGCTGACCGGCGTCTCGTTGCGGAACAGGTCGAGCACCGGGCAGTGCTCGTCGACCTCGCGCTTGAGGTCTTCGTAGCGCTCCCGGCTCGCCGGCCCGTCCAGCTCGACGGACACCCGGACGTCCCCGAAACCGGGGCGGGTGTTGAGCGAGAAGCCGAAAAAGCCGTGGAGGTCGAGGTCACCGTCGACGGTGACCTTGATCGAGTCGATCGGGATCCCGCGCTTCGCCGCCCAGAACTGGTACGTGATCACCTGGCACGACCCGAGCGCGGCGAGCGCGAACTCGACGGGGTTCGCGGCCTGGTCGGTCCCGCCGAGCGCCGGAGGCTCGTCGACGGTGAACTCGTGCCCCCGCACCTTCACGGCGACTTCGGTCTTGGTGCCGGGCTTCAGGGTGTGGTCCACGCTGAAGGAAGCAGCGGCGTTGTGCGGGTCGGCGTCGACGGCCTTGCGAGTGCCGTCGATGACATCGGTCAGCGACATGGGATCTCCTGAAGATCGTGATCGGGATCTCGCCCAGGGTGGGGGATTCTGGCGCGGCTCGCGCGAGTTCCCACGCGCTGGGAGCGGCGGTTCCCGGGATGCGGAAGCGCTTGCCTGACCGGCCGATGCGGGGATCATGGCGCGGTGGTCCGCCTTCTGGCGTGAGCCGGGCTTGCACGGCCATCCCGCCGCCGAGGCCCACCCCGCCCTTCCCTTGGGGGGCCGGTCCCGTCTCCAGCGTATCGGCACCCCCGGCGCGAAAACGGGGCCGGACGAAATCTGTGGACAACCGAACCCATTGTGGATAAGTCCGCTTCTCAAGCGCTGAGAAGCCGGAAACCGGTGGCAGCGCTCGCTAACTTGGAACGCATGACCATCGGAGTCACGCTTCCCTCAGGCGATACCGCCTCCGCGCCCAACCTCGTCGACGAACTCCTGCAACAGGTGCGGCAAGCCGCCGATGCCGGGCTCAAGTCCGTCTGGTTTTCGCAGCTTCCGCTCAGCCAGGACGCCATCACCGTCGCCGCGCTCGCGGGGCGGGAGAATCCCGGGCTCGAGGTCGGCACCTCCGTGGTGCCCATCTACCCGCGGCATCCGCTGGTGGTCGCGAACGCGGCGCAAACCGCGCACGCCGCCACCGGTGGGCGGTTCACCCTCGGGGTCGGGCTCGGCTCGAAGGGCTTTCTCGGGCCCGTCTACGGCGTCGAGTACCCGCCGCCCATCAAGCACCTGCGCGAGTACCTGACCGTGCTCAAGAAGGTCTTCACCGGCGAGGAGGTCGACTTCGACGGCGAGACCGTCCAGGCCCACGCGCCCGGACTGTCCACTGTGGGCGGTGACGTGCCGATCATCGTGGCCGCGATGGGGCCGCAGGCGCTGCGCGTCACCGGTGAGCTGGCCGACGGGACGCTGCCGTTCCTCGCCGGGCCGCGGGCGCTCGCCGAACAGATCGTGCCTCACCTGCCCGCGGGCAAGCGGATCCTCGCCGCCGTGCCCGCGATCGTCACGAACGAGCCCGATGCCGTGCGCGCCCTCGCCGTCGAACAGATGGGTTTCTACGCGCAGATCCCATCGTATCAACGGATCCTGGCCGCGGAAGGCGTCGATCATCCGGCGGACCTGGCGATCATCGGCGACGAGAAGACCGTCCTGGCCGGGCTTCAGCGCTACTACGACGCCGGCGCGACCGACGTCCTCGTGTCGCAGACCGGCCTCCGCTCGTCCGAAGAGCGGCGACGGACCTGGGAGGTGATCAGCTCAATCGGTTCGTGAGCGTCGTCGACACCGACAGCTCCTCCAGGTCCAGCTCACGCAGCATCTTCCCGAGGATCTCGTCGTCGAGCCGGCCCGCGCGGTTCTCCTCGATCATCGCCTTGCGCTGGGTGATCAGCAGCTCGCGCCGGGCCTTCGCGAACTGCGCCTGCGGGCTGCCGGTGCGGTCCTCGCCGGACAGCGTGATCGCCGCCTTGGCGAACCGGTAGCGCGTGTCGACGAGCCGTTCGAGGCGCTCCTTCAGGCGCTGGACCTTCTCCGGCGGCAGGTCCAGCTGGGCGAGCCGGTCGCGGCTGATCTCGCGCAGCCGCGCGTGCGCCGCCTTCTGCGCGACCTCGCGGGCCGCGAGTTCCTCCGCCTCGTCCCGCGAGGTCTCCGAAGGGTCCTGCACCTTCAGCACCCGGATCAGCGGCGGCAGCGTGAGGCCCTGGATGAGCACCGTGCCGATCGCCACCGCGAACGCGAACAGCTGGATCTCCTCACGCCCCGGTGTGCCGGCCGGGACACCGGCGGCCGCCGCGAGCGTGACGACGCCGCGCATGCCGGTCCACGAGATCACCGCGATGGTCTGCCAGTCGGGCGCCCGGCGGACCTGGCCGAACAGCCGCAACGTTTTCGGCAGGTACGCGAAGAGGGCCACCGCCGGGATCCGCACCAGCATCGTCACCGCGAGCACGGCCAGCGCCACCAGCGCGAGGGTGCCGTTGTCGCGGGCCGCGTGCGCCGCGTCGTCGAGCACGAACGGCAATTGCAGGCCCATCAGCGCGAACACCAGCGCCTCCAGCAGGACGTCGATCGACGCCCAGACGGATCTGTCCTGCATGCGCGTCGCCGGTGACGCGTAGAGCGAGCGATGGCCGAGGTAGAGGCCCGCGGCGACGACGGCGAGCACGCCGGAGCCGCTGAACTCCTCGCCGAACGGGTGCAGGTGTTCGGCGGTGACGTACGCGCCGAAGGGCACGATGATCCCGAACGCCGACTCCAGCAGCGGGTCGTCGAGCAGCCGCCGGATCCCGACGACGAGCGCGCCGATCGCCAGGCCGACCCCGATGCCCAGCACGGTCGCGACGCCGAACACCGCGACGCCGTGCCCGGCCGAGCCCGCGGTGCCGGCGACGGCGGCCAGCGCGACCTTGTAGAGCGTCAGCGCGGCGGCGTCGTTGACCAGGCTTTCGCCGGTCAGCACGGTCATCACGCGCCGCGGCAGCCCGAGCTTGCGGCCGATCGCCACCGCCGTCACGGCGTCCGGCGGCGCCACGACCGCGCCCAAGACCAGCGCCGAGGCGAACGGCACGTCCGGCAGCAGCAGGTGCACGACCAGCGCGACGACCACCGCCGTGACGGCCACCAGCACCACGCCCAGCGCGACGATCGGCCGCAGGTTGCGCTTGAAGTGCGTCAACGAGCTTTCGAGTGACGTCGAGTAGAGCAACGGCGGCAGCACGACGGTGAGGACGAGCTCCGGCTCCAGCTCCAGCCGTGGCACGCCGGGGATCAGCGCCACCCCGAGGGCGACCACCACGACCAGCAGCGGCGCGGACAGGTTGTAGCGCCGCGCGATCGCCGTCAGCGCCAGCGAACCGGCGAGCACGCCCATGAGCACCAGGATCTCCACGCGCGTGATCTTCGCGCAGGTAGACGGCTTGCGCTTGCCTTCCGGTGAATGGAAGCGACCTGGATTACGGCAAACCGGATGTGCATACTTGTGCGCACTACGCACACTTGTGCGGATGACGTGCACCGACGCACATCCGGAGGTTCCCCATGTCCCCTGGCACCCGTTCCTGGGTCGTGCCCCTGGCCTGGACCGCCGTTCTGCTCGACGGGTTCGACCTCGTCGTGCTCGGCTCCGTGCTGCCCGTGCTCCTGCGTGACCACGTCTGGGGCCTGACACCCGCCACGGCGTCGATCGTCTCGACGGTCGGCCTCGCCGGGATGATGCTGGGCGGGCTGGCGATCGGCACGATCACCGACGTCATCGGCCGCCGGAAGTCCCTGATCATCTCGGTCGCGTTGTTCTCGCTGTGCACGCTCTTGTGCGCGTTCGCGCCCTCGACGTTCATCTTCGGCCTGCTGCGCTTCGTCGCCGGGCTCGGCCTCGGCGGCTGCCTGCCGACGGCGATCACGCTGGTCACGGAGTACGCGCGCCGCGGCAAGGCCGGCAGCGCGACGACCACGGTGATGACCGGCTACCACGTCGGCGCGGTGCTGACCGCGTTGCTGGCGATCGTGCTGATCTCACCGCTGGGCTGGCGTGCGATGTTCGTCGCCGGCGCCCTGCCCGCGGTGGTGCTGATCCCGCTGATGCTGAAGTTCCTGCCGGAGTCCGAGTCGTTCCAGCGGGTCCGCGAGACCGAGCGGTCGGCCGGGCACGCCGTCGCCGGCCTGTTCCGCGGCGGGCTGCTGCGCGCCACCATCGCGTTCTGGGTGACGTCGTTCATGGGCCTGCTGCTGGTCTACGGCTTGAACACGTGGCTGCCGGAGATCATGCGCCAGGCCGGTTACCCGCTCGGCGCCGCGCTCAGCCTGCTGCTGACGCTGAACGTCGGCGGCATCGTGGGCCTGCTCGTCGCGGGCCGGGTCGCCGACCGCGTCGGCATCCGGCCGTCCGCGCGCGTCTGGTTCATCGCGGGTGCCGTGTTCCTGGCGCTGCTGAGCGTGCGGCTGCCGGCAGTCGGGCTGTACGCCGCGGTGTTCCTGACCGGCTGCTTCGTCTTCAGCGCCCAGGTGCTGGTGTACGCCTACATCGGCCGCATCTACCCGGACGCGATCCGCGCGACCGGCCTCGGCTGGTCCGCCGGCATCGGTCGGATCGGCGCGATCTCCGGCCCGCTGCTGGGCGGCGCGCTGCTGACGGCCGGAATCGCGTACCCGTGGGGCTTCTACGCCTTCGCCGCGGTCGGCGCCCTGGGCGCGGTGGCGGTCACGGTGGTCCGCCCGGGCCACGAGGTCCGGGCCGAAGAACCCGCCCCGGCGCGGGAAGCCCGGGCTTCCTGAGTCTGCCGCGGCTTGTCGTGAGTGTTTAGGGCGGTTCTAACCGCCCTAAACACTCACGACAACTTGCACCGAGCGTCAGCCGAGTTCCTTGAGTTCCTGTTCCACGGCGGCGAGTTCGGCTTCGGAGCCCTGGACCTTGGGGCCCTTGAACCACTTCCGGGCCGAGAGCACCCACCACAGACCCGCGCCGCCGAGCACCACCAGGAACGCGATCGGTGTGTAGTTGAACGAGTCCACCGTCACCGGGGACGCCTGCGGCAGCATGAACAGCACGAAGATCAGCACGACCCAGACCGTCGCGATGATGCCGACCGGCTTGCCCCAGCGGCCGAGGTGCCACGGCCCGCGCTCGAAGTCGTCACCCTGCCGGACCCGCAGGAACACCGGGATCACGTAGGCGACGTACAGGCCGACGACGGCGATGGACGTGACCGCGCTGTAGGCGGTGTAGCTCCACAGGTAGGGCAGCGCCAGGATGAGCGCGCCGCCCGCGCCGAGCCAGACGGCGTTGGTCGGCGTCTGCGTCCGCTTGTTGATCTTGTGCCAGAACTTCGACCCCGGGATCGCGCCGTCGCGGGCGAACGCGTAGATCATCCGCGAGTTCGCGGTCACCGACGCCATGCCGCAGAACAGCTGCGCGCCGATGCAGATCAGCAGCAGGAACTTGCCGGTGACCGCGCCGGTCGCGTCGATGAAGATCTGCGCGGGCGGGACGCCGGTGGCCGAGCCGACCTCGCCGGCGTAGTCCTGGATCGCGAACGTCAGGCCGATCAGCAGGATCCAGCCCGCGACGAGCGAAACGACGATCGACATCACGATGCCGCGCGGCCCGGCCGTCGCCGCGCTCTTGGTCTCCTCGGTCATGTGCGCCGACGCGTCGTAACCGGTCAGCGTGTACTGCGCGACCAGCAACCCGATCGCGAAGACGTAGAACGCCGAGCCCCAGCCCGTCTGGTTCACGAAGCTGCCGAAGACGAACGACGCGTCCTGGTGCTTGGCCGGCACGATGATCAGCACGCCGACGATCACCAGCACGCCGATGAGGTGCCACCACACGCTGACGTTGTTGAGGATCGCCACGATCCGGACGCCGAAGGTGTTCAGCAGGCCGTGCACCACGAGGATGATCGCGAGCAGCAGGATCGTGTGCCCCGGCGTCGCCGAGAAGCCCCACTGCAGGTCGAGGAACGCGTTGAGGAACAGCGCCGCGCCGAAGTCGATGCCCGCGGTGACGGCGATCTGCCCGACGAGGTTGAACCAGCCGGTGAACCACGACCACGCGGGGCCGTTCTTCCGCGCCAGCCGCGCCGCCCAGTAGTACAGCCCACCTGCGGTCGGGTAGCTGGAGCAGACCTCGGCCATGCCGAGGCCGACCAGGATGACGAAGATCCCGACGAGCGGCCAGCCCCAGATCATCGCGGCCGGCCCGCCGGTCTTCATGCCGAAGCCGTAGAGCGTCAGGCAGCCGGACAGGATGGAGATGATGGTGAACGAGACGGCGAAGTTCGAGAACCCCGACATCGTCCGCTTGAGCTCCTGCGCGTAGCCGAGCTGGTGCAAGCGCGCGGAGTCGTCGTCTTGGGCGGGATCGTGGTCGGGAGTGGTCTGCTGGTCGGAGACATCCATCGGGCACCTCTTGAAAGGTATGCGGCCAGACCATTGAATTCGCCGAAGTTAGCCCTGGTGGGCGAGGGGTGTCAAGGCTTCGTCAAGAACTCGTCCAGCTGCCGGAGCAGCGGTCCGCCGCCCCGGTGGTGGTTCGAGATGAGCGTCGCGGTGACGCCGTTCGCGTGCGTGCTCCGGAACGAGACGCCGTGGTCGCCGCCTTCCAGCCGCACGGCGCCGGGCCACGGCAGCCAGAAGCCGAGGCCGTACCGGTCCGTGTGCGGGCGCAGCATCCGGGTCACCCACTCGCGCGCCACGATCCGGCCGCCGAGGAACGCGGGCCAGAACTTCCGGATGTCCGGTGCGGTGCTGTAGATCCCGCCGTCGCCGAAGCCCGCGACCGGCAGGCTGAACACGTTGGTGCGGCCGTCTTCCAGGTAGCCGGTGGCGGTCCGGCCGGGCAGCGCGTCCGACCGGAGGAACGCCGTGTCGGTCATCCCGGCGGGCGCGCAGACGCGCTCGTGCACGAGGTCGGGGAACGGCCGGCCCGCGACCCGTTCGGCGAGCAGGCCGAGGACGGCGAACGCGCCGTTGCTGTACCGGAACTCCGTGCCGGGCACGGATCTCTGCGGAAAGCCGTCGAGCGCGCCCAGGTAGTCGGCGGAGGTGGCGAGCAGCGGAGTCGGCGGTGGATCCGCCTCTTCGTCGCAGTAGTCGCCGATGCCGGAGGTGTGCGTCAGCAGGTGCTCGACCGTCACGGCGTCGTCGATCAACGGCAGGTCGGCGCCCAGGATCGAGCGGGCCGTCGTCTCCAGCGAAAGCCGTCCCTCGGCGATCAGCCCGACGACGACCAGCGCGGTGAACCCCTTGGTGCCGCTGGCGATCGCGAACCGCGTGTCGGCGGTGTTCTCGACGCCGTAGCCGCGGTGCGCGAACCCGCGCGCCTCGGACACCAGCGTCTCGTCGCCGCGGCTCACCAGCACCACGCCGGAGAACGCCGTGAGGGGCACCTTCATGGACGAAGAGTCCCTGAAGGTGCCCCTCACGGCAAAGGGATTACCGGCCCAGGAACGCGTGCAGCGACTCGAGCGCCGTGTCGGCCTGGTCGGCGAAGAAGCCGTCGACGCCCGCCTGGAGGAACGCCGCCTCCTCGGTGAACACGTCACCGTAGGCGTCCGGCTCGGCCGAGGACCGCAGGTTGGCCGGCAGGAACGGGTTCTCGTTCCGGAACGTGTACGGCTGCACCTTCAGGCCGGCCTTGTGCGCGTCGGCGACGATCGCGGACGGCTTCGTCAGGTTCCCGGCGGCGTCCAGCGGGATGATCTGGCTCTTGTCCGGCCCGAGGTACTTCGCGTACTTCGCGACGTCCTTCAGCCCGGACGCCGAGACGATGTCCGCGTACGTCCGCTTGTCACCGCTCGCGACGAAGTCCGCCGGGGCGCCGGTCGCCGACGTCAGCTGCAGCAGCGGCGTCCGGACCTGCTTGTGCAGCGCGATCAGGTTCGACACCTCGAAGGACTGGATGATCGCCGGCGCGTCCGGCCGGTCGAGGCCGTTGCGCTTCAGGGCCGAGACCAGCTTCGGCTCGATCGGGTTGCCGATCGACTGGAAGAACGTCGAGTGCTTGACCTCGGGGTAGGTGCCGAGCGTCCGGTGCAGCTGCTTGCCGAGCCGCTTGGTCAGGTCGAGCACCTCCTGGAAGGAGGCGATCTGATAGCGCCCGTTGTACAGCGTGTTGTGCGGCCGGTTGACCGGGATCCGCTCGACCGCGCGCAGCGTCTTCAGCTCGGCCAGCGTGAAGTCCTGGGTGAACCAGCCGGTCGTCGAGACGCCGTCGATCACCAGGGTCTTCTTGCGGGACGCGAACTCCGGGTGCCGCGCGACGTCGGTGGTGCCGCCGATCTCCGGCTCGTGCCGGGCGACCAGCTGGCCGTCCTTCGTGGGCACGAGGTCGACATCGACCCAGTCGACGCCGAGGCGGTAGGCGAGCTCGTACGAGGCGAGCGTGTGCTCCGGCCGGTACCCGGGCGCGCCGCGGTGTCCGATGATCACGGGATCATCGTGACCCCGCCCGTGCGCGGCCGCATCGGCGGACCCGGTCTCGGCCGCGTTCGCCGACCCGATCGCGAATCCGGTGACGCTCAGCAACGCCAGTCCGGCGAGTGCCAGGACGCCGACACGTTTGCGCTTCATCTGGTGACCTCTTTTCACAGGGTGTGCCCTGACTACCCGCGTCACCCTTGATGCCGCAAGCGTCCGAAGGTCGTACCTGGGCGGTCAGCGCGGTAAACGACACGTGGACACCCGCCCCGGGGACGGCGGGATGTCCGGCGCGGAGCCGTCCGGATACGCTGTGCGGCGTGCGCGTACTGGTAATCGGCTCCGGCGCCCGTGAGCACGCTCTCGTCCTCGCGGCGTCCGGCGACCCCACGGTCACCGCCCTGGCCTGCGCGCCCGGCAACGCCGGGACGGCCGCGATGGCCGAGCAGCTCGGTGTCGAGGCGGCGGACCCGGACGCGGTCGCCGCCCTCGCGAAGAGCTGGCAGGCCGACCTGGTGGTGATCGGGCCCGAGGTCCCGCTCGTCGCCGGCGTCGCCGACGCCGTCCGCAAGGCCGGCATCGCCTGCTTCGGCCCGTCGGCCTCGGCGGCCCGCATCGAAGGCTCGAAGGCGTTCGCCAAGGACGTCATGGCCGCGGCGAACGTGCCGACCGCGCGCAGCGAGGTGGTCGACAACCCGGCCCGCCTCGACGCCGCGCTCGCCCGCTTCGGCCCGACCTGGGTGGTCAAGGACGACGGCCTCGCCGCGGGCAAGGGCGTCGTCGTCACGACCGACTACGACGTCGCCCGCAAGCACGCCATCATGCTGCTCGACGGCGGCCACCCGGTCCTCCTGGAGTCCTTTTTGGACGGTCCGGAGGCCTCGCTCTTCTGCTTCGTCGACGGCCACACCGTCGTGCCGCTGCTGCCCGCGCAGGACTTCAAGCGCGTCGGCGACGACGACGCCGGCCCGAACACCGGCGGCATGGGTGCCTACGCCCCGCTGCCCTGGGCGCCCGAAAACCTGGTCGACGACCTGGTCGAGCGGGTCGTCCAGCCGGTCGCCGACGAGCTGGTCGCGCGCGGCGCGCCGTTCTCCGGCCTGCTCTACGCCGGGCTCGCGCTGACGTCCGAGGGCCCGCAGGTCATCGAGTTCAACTGCCGCTTCGGCGACCCGGAGACCCAGGTCGTGCTGGCCCTGCTGCGCACGCCGATCGCCGGGCTGATGCAGGCCACGGCCACCGGCAAGCTCGCCGAGCACCCGCCGCTGGAGTGGTCCGGCGGCGCCGCGGTCACCGTCGTGATCGCCGCCGACGGTTACCCGGGCAAGCCGCGCACCGGCGACGTCATCACCGGCGGCGAGATCGACGGCGTGCTGCACGCCGGCACCCGGCGTCGTGACGACGGCGCGGTCGTGTCCTCCGGCGGCCGCGTGCTGTCGGTCGTCGGCACCGGCAAGACGCTCAAGTCGGCGCGCAAGCACGCGTACGAAGCCGTGGAGAAGGTGCACCTCGCGGGCTCGCACCACCGCACGGACATCGCGCTCAAGGCGGCGAACGGCGAGGTCGGCGCCCCGGTGGCGCAGCAGAACGCGTGAGCTGACGCATCGCGGGAACCGGCGGGGGACGAACTTCGTCCAAACTCAGGCTGCTGCTACACCCAGGTTGGTAGCCTCTTGAGGAGTCGGCCGGTCACTGTCGGTTTCACGTCAGGGGAGAGCATTGTCAGGACCCTCGTACGACCTCAGCACGGCCGTCCCGGTGGCGCCGGCCGCCGCGGACGTCCTGGTCCACCCGGACAAGGTCCTCGCCGTCGCCCGGATCGTCGAAGAACAGGCCAACGCCCTCGAAGACCAGCTGCTCACGCGGCTCGGCGAGCTGCGGATCGACGCGCCGTCCGCCGACGTGATCAGCACCCAGTCGATGGCCGCCTGGAACTCCCTGATCGCCGACGGCGACCGCTCCTACGCGGGCCAGGTCCGCGAGTACGTCGCGGGCCTCAAGCGCCTGGTCTCGCAGCTGCGTGACGCCGCGAAGGACTACCAGGTCAGCGAAGACGAGAAGGCGGCGGTGTTCGGTGACCGCGGCAAGCACGGTGCGTAACCGGACCTTGCGGATCACCGGGGGCGTGCTCGCCACAGCGGCGCTCGCCGGCTGCTCGGCGGGCACCGAAGGCACCCCCTACCCGGTCGAGACGGCCGCGACCGCGGCGTCGCAGAGCGCCAAGGCGGCTCAGCTGCCGCAACGGCCCGCCGAACTGACCCTGCAGGGCGTGAACCTGTGCGACGTCTTCCCGCAGGTGCAGCTCGACGCGCTGAAGATCACCAGCACGCCCCGGGAAGCGCCGGAGCAGGACGGACCGACCTGCGTGTTCGACGCGGACGGCGCCGAGCCGGTGCACTCCTACCACGTGCGGGCGGTGTCGTCCGACCTCGAGCAGTGGATCACCGGCGCCCGCAAGAAGAACAGCATGACCACCGAACCGAAGAACATCGGCGGTTATCCGGCGCTGACGAACTACCGCGCGGCCGGCGAACCGGCCGACTGCGAAACGCTCGTCGGCGTGGCGAGGGGCCAGACGCTGGCCGTCCAGACCTTCGCCATCACCCGCGGCCAGCTCACGCAGCCGCAGCTGTGCGACATGTCGGCGCACGCCGCCGACCTGGCGCTGCAGTCCTTGAAGTCACGCAACTAGGGAGGGCGCGTGGAATTCTCCGAGCTCGCGGCCGGGATCCAGGACCACCGGTTCGACGGCTGGACCAACACCGCGATCGCCGACCAGATCACGCGGATGATCACCGGCGACGGCACCGGCAGCATCGGCACCGCCGTCGACGCGCTGAAAGCCGTCGCGACGGCGCTCGCCCACACCGACCAGACGCTGCGCGCCCAGCTGCTCAAGCTCGGCGTCGAATGGCAGAGCCAGGCCGGCGGCGCGGCGAGCCAGGTGCTCACCGAGCAGGCCGGGTTCTCCCAGGACGCCACCACGAAGGTCGCGCACGCCGCGGAGATGGTGTTCGAGCAGGGTGAGGCGTTCAACCGCACCAAGTACAAGCTCCCGGACGCCGAAACGGTCCGGAAGGGCGCGGGCGGCTACACCCTCGGCGACGGCCTGCTGCTGAGCCTGATCGGCTTCGAGACCGACCACGCCCGGCAGGTCGAGGCCGCGAACAACGCCAAGGCGCAGGCGACGCAGGCGCTGAACGAGTACGCGCAGGACAGCGGCACCAACCTGCTCTCGACGCAGTCGCTGGCCGACCCGGAGTCGCTGAAACTGGCCGCCCCCGGCGTCACGCCCGGCGTGCTGGACGTCGCCGCCGCGTCCGTCGCGGTCACCCCGGACGGCAGTGTGCGGCCGGCGTCGGACAAGGTCCGGTCGGTGCACGTCGACCCGCCGGTGGTGCAGCCGGTGTCGCACACCGTCCACGCCGACCCGCCGACCCCGGCCTACGGCACCCCGGTCCAGCAGCAGCAGCAGCCGTCCCGGCCCGTGGCGCCGCCGCCGCGGCACACCGGCGCGACCGCCCCGGTGAGCCAGGGCACGACGCCGAGTTCGGCGACGGCGCCCTCGAGCGCGAAGCCGCCGACGTCACCCGGCCCCGGCTGGGTCAACGCGCCGGGCCGCGGCACGTCCGGGGAGCCCGGCCGGCCGGGTGGATTCAACCCGGGCCTGCCCGGTGGCGGCGACCCGAACACCTTCGTCCCGCCGGGCGCCCCGGGTTCGGCCGGCTCCGGCCAGCTGCCCGGCGGTCCGGGCACCGGCTCGACGTCGACGTCGCCGATCAAGGCCCTCGGCGGCGGCGGTGCGTCCGGCGCCGGCGTGACCGGGCTCGAAGGTTCGGCCGGCGGCGCGAACCGCGGCGCGGACGGCCTGCTGGCGAAGGGCCGCACGGTCGGCTCCGCCCCGCAGGCCCCGATCGCCCCGGGGCAGTTCACCGCCGAACGCGGGTTCGCGGCGAAGCCGGGCGCGACCCCGGGCGAGCTGGGCGCGGGCGCGGCGGCGGTCGGCGCGGGTGCCGCCGGTGGCGCGCTCGCCGGCGACAAGGACCGCCAGAAGCGCGGCCAGAGCCAGTCGAAGGGCCCGGTGCGGCCGCTGCCGGTCGGCGAGCTGCCCGAGGAAGAGGCGGCCGCGCTGCGGAAGTCGGAGCAGATCGGCACTAAGCAGAAGGGCGAAGATCCGAAGTTCCTGTCGAAGGCCGCGCCGCAGGAGGAGGACGCCGAGCACGTCCGCCGCTTCGGCGTCGACGACCAGGACCTGTTCGCCGACCAGCGGATGGTCTCGCACGACGTGATCGGTGACCACGACGGGGACGGGCACTGACCGTGACACTGGTGCTGTCCGCGCTGGAGTTCGACGTGCTCTGGGAGTCGCTCGAACTGCCCCGCCGGCACGTCGTGCTGGACGTGCCGAGCGGGGGAACCACCCGCACGGAACGTCTCGAGCTGGTGGACGCGGCGTGGGCGTCGCTGGGCGAACGGCGCCTGGCCCGCAACCGCCGCGTGTCCGGCGAGATCGCCGACATGCTGCACCTGCTGGCGCGCCCGCAGTCCGGCATCGACGTGTGGGTCTGGGCGGAGCGCGAGATCCGCGGCCGCGCGGTCAGCGTCCGTGGCCAGGCGGTCCTGGCGGTGCTCGACAACAACGAGGTCTGGCTGATCCCGGCCACGGAGGACGGCCTGCCGGAGGCGGCGGTCTCGGTGACGGGCGACCTGGGCCCGGGCATCGGCCAGACGGTCAGCATCCCGTACGACACCCTGCGCGCGGCCGACGCGGCCGCGAAGGGCGACCCGAAGGCGCTGGTCACGGCGTTGGAAGACCAAGGCGTGGTGCTGTTCCAGGCCCAGGAGCTGTCGGGAATGCTGCTGGGCCAGGAAGCCCGCGGCCAGTTCGGCGCGGAACGCACGGGCCGCGACGGCATGGCCCACCGGGCACCCCGGGTACTGGCGTTCTTCGACACGGACGCGGGCCGCTACCTGTTCCAGGTGGCCAAGGACCGCGACGGCCGCGAGTGGGCGACCGTGACGCCGGCGGACAACGCCCTGCTGGCGACCCGGATCCGCGAGCTGATGGCGGAGGCCTGAGCCCCGCCGGGTGGAAGTTGGCGGAGATCGGTACGCACCGTGCGCGGGACGTCATAAAGTATGCGGGGAACCGTCCTGGTCGTGACGACGTCTGATCGGGCGGACACCAGTTTTCCGAAGGGGATGACGAACCGTGCCTGTCTACGACACCGACTCGATGGCCATCGCGGCCGGCCAGGTGGAGAAGCTGAAGGACGAGTTCGAGAAGTCCAAGCGGAAGGTCACCGGCTTGGACCACGAGAAGGAAAGCCCCTTCGGCGGCATGGACGACAAAGGCGACGCGCACGGCGCGGTCGGCAAGTTCAAGGACGGCGTGCACAGCCAGTTCGACGCCGCGGGCAAGCACATGGAGGCGCTGGGGTTCGCCATGCGCAAGGCCGCCGGTTTGATCGCCGAAACCGACCAGGTCGGGGCGAGCGACCTGAAGCTGCACGTCGACAAATGAGCTGAGCAGGGGGCACGAGAGTGGCATTGAACGGGGTCGGCGCCGGAACACCGGACAATTGGGACGCCTTCATGAAGAAGGTCGACCAGGTCGAAAAGGTCAATCTGCAGAAAATCACCGACGCCGCGACGCAGTTCCGCGACGCCGGGAAGAACGCGGGTGACCACAATGCCTCGCTGAAGACCTCCACCGAGGCGCTGGACGCGAAGGTGTGGGCCGGTCCGGCGGCGGACCAGTTCTTCACCTACGTCCGCCAGGTCCGCGACGCCGGCACGAAGGTGCAGACCCACCTCGAGGACGTCGCCAAGGACCTCGACGACCTGCAGCAGAACCTCGCGCAGATCAAGAAGACCGTCCAGGACAAGCAGCTGGCCGCGGAAAAGGCCGTCAACGACCGCAACACCACGGCCGAGACAGCCATGAACAAGGCCCTGGCCGACGCCAAGACGGCGATCGACAACGGCAAGCCGGCCCCGAGCCCCAGCGCGGCCGAAATCCTCGCCACGGCCAAGACCGACATCCACACCATCACCGCGGGCTACGACGGTGACGTCGCCGGGCTGCAGACCCAGGCCGACACCGCGATCAAGGCCTCGCAGAAGCTGATGTCCCAGCAGATCGAGGGCGGCTACGACCAGGTTCCGCTGCCGGCCAGCACCCCCTCGGCGCCCAAGAGCACCGGCGGCATCCACTCCAACGGCGCGTCCCACGGCGGCGGTGGGGGCGGAGGCGGCGGTGGTGGGGGTGGCGGCGGTGGTGGCCTCGGCCCCAGTGGCGGCCCGCCCGCGTCACCGCCCCCCGGGAACGTCCAGCAGTGGATCCAGGAGGCCATCAAGGCGCTCCAGGCCGCCGGCGTGCCGGTGACCGACGCCGACATCCCCAACATCTGGGCGATCATCCAGCACGAGTCCGGCGGGAACCCGAACGCGATCAACAACTGGGATTCGAACGCGGCCGCGGGGCACCCGTCCAAGGGGCTCATGCAGTGCATCGACTCGACGTTCAACGCGCACAAGCTGCCCGGCCACGACAACATCTACAACCCGGTCGACAACATCATCGCCGGCGTGAAGTACTCGATCGACCGCTACGGCGGCCTCGGGAACGTGCCCGGCATCAAGGCGATGGCCCACGGCGGCGCCTACCAGGGCTACTGAGCCAAAAGCCGTGAAGGCCTCCTTACCGGCCATAAGAGCCGGGAAGGAGGCCTTCACGGCTTTTCGGTGACCGGGAGCTAGCCTGGCGGCATGGTCGACCTCGGAGCCTTCGCCGGGCCCGCGCTGCGGGCCGCGGTGCCGCCCTTCCACGTCATGGACGTCCTTTCCGCGGCCGGAGCACGGCAGCGCAGCCACGGCGATCTCGTGTCGCTCGCCGCCGGGCAGCCGTCCGCACCCGCGCCGAAACCCGTGCTCGATGCCGCGGAGAAGGCGCTCCGGAGCGGCACCCTCGGCTACACCGAGCAGCTCGGCGTCCCCGAGCTGCGGGACGCCGTCGCGGGGCACTACCAGCGGAAGTACGGCCTCGACGTCTCCGCGCGGGACGTCGTCATGACGACCGGGTCGTCCGGCGGGTTCCTGCTGGCCTTCCTCAGCGCGTTCGACCCCGGTGCCCGGGTCGCGATGGCGCGGCCCGGCTACCCGGCCTACCGGAACCTGCTGTCGGTGCTCGGCTGCGAGGTCGTCGAGTTCGCGACGACCGCCGAGACGAACTTCCAGCCCACCGTGGCGCTGCTCGACGAACTCGGGCCGATCGACGGCCTGATCGTCGCGAGCCCCAGCAACCCGACCGGCACCGTGCTGCCGCCCGGAGAGCTCGCCGCGATCACCGGCTGGTGCGCGTCGCACGGCGTCCAGCTGATCAGCGACGAGATCTACCACGGCGTCTCCTACGGTGCCGAACTTGAGTGCGCGTGGCAGTTCGGCCGCGAGCCGATGGTGCTCGGCAGTTTCTCGAAGTACTTCGCGATGACCGGCTGGCGGCTCGGCTGGATGCTCGTGCCGCAGCGCCTGCACCGCGCGGTCGACGTCCTGACCGGCAACTTCACCATCTGCCCGCCCGCGGTCTCGCAGTACGCGGCCATCGCCGCCTTCACGTCCGAGGCGTACGCCGAGGCCGACGCGCACGTCGAGCACTACCGCGCCAACCGCGACCGGCTCTTCGCCGGCCTGAAGGGCATCGGCCTCGACAAGCTCGCCCCCGCCGACGGCGCCTTCTACGCCTACGCCGACGTCAGTGCCCACACCGAAGACAGCCTCAGCTGGTGTCAGCGGCTGCTGGCCGACACCGGGCTCGCCATCACCCCCGGCATCGACTTCGACCCCGTCGACGGCGGCAAGTACGTGCGCTTCTCCTTCGCGGGAAGCGCCGGCGACATCGACGAGGGCGTCCGCCGGCTGGGGGCCTGGCTGGGCCAGGGGGAACCCTGATTCATCCCTGAACGTTGCTCTTCCGAGGGGAGTTTCCCCGGCCGAGGTGGCACGCTTGAGTCACCGGGCCGGAGGGGCCACGGGAAGACATCGGAGGAGCCATGTTCTGGAAGATCGTCGGCGGCCTGATCGTCGCCTGGGTGGCGTTCATGGTGCTGGGTGCCGTGATCGGCTTCGTGTTCAAGGCTGTTCTGTGGATCGCCATCATCGGCGGCGTGATCTTCCTCGGCACGGCCGCCTACGGCGCCATCAGCGGCAAGAAGGACCCCAAGCGCATCAACCGCTACTGAGCGGGACGCCGGAGCGGCGCCGGGCGGCTCAGTCGAGCCACGCCCGCGCCGCCTCGGCGCCGTTCCACAGCTGGGCCTTGAGCCCGACCGCCTTCGCGCCGTCCACATTGGACTGACGGTCGTCGAAGAACAGGCAGTCGCCCGGCTCGGCCCCGAGCTGCTCCAGCAGCAGCTCGAAGATCTTCGCGTCCGGTTTCACGCACCGGACGTCGCCCGAGAACAGCGTCACCTTGAACAACCGCGCCCAGTCCTGCGCGCGGACCCACTCGCCGAACACCGACGGCGCGTTCGAGAGCAGGGCCAGCGACGCGCCCGCCTCGGCCAGCGCTTCGAGCAGGTCCTTCGATGACGGCTCCAGGTGCGCCCAGCCTTCGACGTCGATCCTGGTCAGCTCGTCGGAAAGCGCCTCGTCGACGGGCCGGCCCACGGCGTCGCCGACCGCCTGCCAGTACTCCAGCGGCGTGCTGCCGGCGTCGTAGGGGATCCGCAGGTCCCAGTAGGCCTGCTCGAACGCCGGCAGCGGCGCGCCCAGCTTGGCGGCCAGCTCCGGCCGGGCCGCGCTCGGCTTGCTGAGCACGTCGCCGTAGTCGAAGACGATCCAGTTCACTGTTTCTCCATCCGGCGCAGGGTTTCGTCGATGTCGGCCGCGCTCAGGTCCCGGTGCGTGACGAACCGGACCTTGCCCGACATCGGGCCGGTGCGGATGCCGAGCGAGTCGAGCCAGGCCAGCGCCGCCGGGACGTCGGGCACCTCGGCCAGCACGATGTTCGTGTCCGGCGTGTTCGTCGGCCAGCCGTGTTCGTTCAGGCCTTCGGCCAGCCGCCGCGCGTTCTCGTGGGAGGCGGCCAGGTCGGGCACGCGGTCCAGGGCCACCAGGCAGGCCGCGGCCAGGACGCCGCCCTGCCGGACGCCGCCGCCGAGCATCTGCCGCATCCGGCGGGCCCGTTCGACGAAGTCCACGCTGCCCGCGACGACCGAGCCGACCGGCGCGCCGAGGCCCTTGCTGAAGCAGGCCGACACGCTGTCGACCCCGACCGTCAACGCCGCCGGCGGCACCTCCAAGGCCACCGCGGCCTGCCAGAGCCGGGCGCCGTCGAGGTGCACGGTCAGCCCGGCTTCCTTGGCGACGGACAGCAGCTGAGCGTGCTCGTCGGGCGGGGTCACCGCGCCGCCGGCCGCGTTGTGCGTGTTCTCGAGGCAGAGCAGAGATGTCCGTAATGTGAAGTACGGCCCGGGTTGTCCGATCGCCGCTTTGAGGGTGCCCGGCGAAGGGCGGCCCGGGCCGCCGTCGTGCGCCAGCGCCTCCGGCATGCCGCCGGCCAGCCACGCGGCCGAGCCCAGCTCGTTGGCGAGCACGTGCGCGCCGCGCGTCGCGAGGAACCGGTCGCCGCGCTGCAGGTGCAGGCTCAGCGCGACGAGGTTGGCCATCGTCCCGCTCGGCACCCACAGGGCGGCCGGCATGCCCAGGACGTGCGCGGCCCGCTCTTCGAGCTGGGCGACGGTCGGGTCGCGTTCGAGCACGTTGTCCCCGACCTCCGCGGAGGCCATCGCCGCCCGCATCGTGTCGTCCGGCCGGGTGACGGTGTCGGAACGGAAGTCCAGCGGCTGCGGCGTGAAGGTCACGGAGTGATCACATCACACCGGCCGGACGGGGATCAATGAGCCCTTGAGTGGTCGAACCCGGGCCGTCCGTGCAACCGTGGACGCCCCTGATTCCGTCCTACCCACCGACGACAACAGAGCGGAGCACGACAGCGCGTGGATCAGCGCGACGAACAGGAGTTCGCGGAGTACTTCGCCGCCCGGCGGGACGCCGTGCGCCGGACCGCGTACATGCTCTGCGGCGACTGGCACCGGGCGGACGACCTCGCGCAGACGGCGTTCGTCGCGCTGCACCGGAGGTGGAAGAAGATCAGGGATCGCGCGGCGACCGACGCGTACGTCCGCAAGACGCTCGTGCGGGCGACGATCGACGAATCGCGGCGTCCGTGGCGGCGCGAGTGGCAGACCGAGACGTTGCCGGAGCGGGTCGACGACGGCCCCGGGCTCGACGATCTCGTCGCGACCCGGGAAGACCTGCTCGCGGCGTTGGAGGAAGTGCCGCCCAAGCAGCGGGCGGTGCTGGTCCTGCGGTTCTTCGAAGGACTGGACGTGACCGGCGCGGCGCAGGCCCTGGGCTGCAGCGAAGGCAACGTGAAGAGCCAGACCGCCCGCGGGCTGGCGAACCTGAAGCAGGTACTCGAACGGGAGGTGGAGACCAATGGATGAGCAGGAGCTGCGCTCGTTGTTCTCCGCCGCGCCCGGTGACGGGCCTTCGGCGGGGTTCACGCAGGAAGACGTCGTCCGCGAATCCCGCCGCCAGACCGTGCGGCGCCGGAACCGGATCACCGCCGGGGTGAGCGCCGCGGCCCTGGTCGTCGTCGGTTTCGGCGCATACGGACTGCTCTCCGGGGGTACCCCCGGGTCACTGACCGCGGCGAAGGACAACGCCGTGTCGGCGCAGTCGGGGCAACCCGGCGTCGGCCCGGCACGTCCTCAAGCCGGTGGGGAGTCACCGAACTTCACGTCGACGCCGCCCCAGCAGGGGGGCAGCGGAGACGGGAAGACCGGCCAGCTGGCCGAAGGCGCCTCCGGGTGCGAAGAGGTGGACGGGGAGCTCGCCATCGCCCTCGCTGGCGAGCTCCCCGGCCACTTCGCCGCTTCCCAGGCGTCCCCGGGCAGCGCCTGTACGACGGCGTCGCGGTCCGCGGGGTTCCCGGTTCCGGGCGGCGAGGTCGCCGCGGCGGTGTACCCGAAGGGCATTCCGGCGGCCTTCAAGTCCCAGCCGGCCGGCACGGTGACGGCGCGGGTGGCCACGGCGTCCGGCGGCACGTTGGTGCTGGTCAGCGTCCCGGACGCGGCGAACGCGGCCCCGTACGCGGGTGACGTCGACCGGTTCGCGAGCGAACTCGCGCCCCGCTTCTGAGCGGCCGCCGGGCCGCTTGGCAGAATGAGCGGCCATGACCGCTGCGGCAACTCCCAAGGGGGAACGACGGCGCGCCGCGCTCGTCGAGGCCGCCGCGAAGCTGCTCGTCGAGGGCGGGTTCGACGCCGTGCGGCACCGTGCGGTGGCCGAGCGGGCCGGGCTGCCGCTCGCGTCCACGACGTACTACTTCGACTCGCTGGAAGACCTGGTCGCGGCGGCCGTCGAGCACCACGGCAACGCCGAGCTCGACACCGGCCGCCGCCGGCTGGAGGAGCTCGCGACCCGCAACCGCGGCGTCCAGGCGATGGTGGAGCTGGTGCTCGACCTGCTGCTCGGCCCGGAGAGCGGCGACGAGGCGGCGGACGCCGAAGCCGTGCTCCTGCGCTACGAGCGCCTGGTCGCCACCGGCCGCCGGCCGTACCTGCGGCCGCTGATGCGGACGCTGTCGGTGCAGCTCAACGAGCTGCTGACGGAGATCTTCGCCCGTTCGGGCACGCCGGTGAGCGAGACCGAGCTGGAGAAGCTCGTGGCGCTGGTCGACGGCGCGGTCGTCAACGCCCTGATCGCCGTCGACCCGGCTCCCCGCGCCGCGGCGGCCCGCATGCTCCAGGCAGCGCTCGACGGCTCGTGAGTGGTTAGGGCGGTTCTAACCGCCCTAACCACTCACGAGCGGGTGCGCTGAGCTTTCGCCAGGTCGTCGCGGGACTTGGTGACCAGCGCCAGCATCGCCTGCTCGGCCGCCGCCGGGTCCTGAGCGATGATCGCGTCCAGCACCTTGCGGTGCGACGGCACCGGGTCCTCCGCCGCCGACGCGCCGTGCACCACCTTGTCGCGCTCGGCGAGGCCGATCGCGATGATCCGCTCCATCCGCATCAGGAAGTTGTTGTGGGTCGCGGTCATCAGCCGCCGGTGGAAAGCCAGGTCGGCCTGGACGCTGGCCTCCGGACCGTCCGCCGCGGCCATGTCGTCGAGGGCCTCCCGCAGCGACTCGACGTCCTCATCGGACGCTCGCTCGGCCGCGATCCGCGCCGCGGCCGGTTCGACGACCGCGCGGACCTCCGTCAGCTCGTCGAGCAGGCCCGGGTCGTCGGCGGCCGCGGTCTGCCAGCGCATGACGTCGGCGTCGAGCATGTTCCACTTTTCGCGCGGCTGGACGAACGTGCCGCGCTTCTGGCGCGCGTCGATCATCCCCTTCGCGGCCAGCACTTTCAGGGCCTCGCGCAGCGCGGTGAGGCTGATGTCGAGCTCTTCGCGCAGCGCCGGCAGGTCGAGGACGGTGCCCTCGCCCCACTCGTTCGAGAGGATCCGGCTGGCCAGCGCCTCCACGGTTTGGCCGTGCAGCCCGCGTGGCCGGTGTTCGGTCAATGGAGGAGCCCTCTCAGCTGGCGGCGATCTAGCTGGCTGCATCCTACGCCGCCTGCGAAGTCGTCATAAATTATGAATACATCTTGACAGCGACGGCGCCCGGTTGCACTCTTTGGCAGCAGTTACGCCCGTGCGGACATCGAGACAAAGGGGTCAAGAGATGACGAGTGCCGGCCTGTCCCGCCGTCGTTTCCTGCGCAACGCGAGCTTGGCCGGGCTGGGCGCGATCGGCTCGAGCAGTTTCCTCGCCGCCTGCGCCACTTCCGCGTCCAACGGCCCGGTCAAGCAGGCCGCCGGCGCGGTCACCGTCCAGTCGAACCTCTCTTCGCCCGAGTCGAAGAAGGCGATCGAGGCGCTGGCGAACGCGTTCAGCGCGAAGGGCGGCACGAAGGCGACGGTCAACACCGTCGCGTCGGAGACCTTCCGCACCCAGCTGCCCAGCTACCTCACCGCGGCCAACCCGCCGGACACCTTCACGTGGTACCCGGGTTCGCTGCTGTCGGGCTACGCGCGCAAGGGCCTGCTGCTCGACGTCGGCGACGTCTGGCAGACCATGGGCAACTACAGCGCGGCCTTCCGGTCGCTGTCCGGCGACGGCGCCGGGCACCAGGTCTTCGTCCCGACGTCGTACTACTGGTGGGGCTTCTTCTACCGCAAGTCGAACTTCGCCAAGTGGGGCGTGCAGCCGCCGACGAACTGGAGCGAGTTCCTCGCCCTGTGCGAAACGTTGAAAAGCAAGGGCATCGCGCCGATCGGCATGGGCGCCGGCGGCACCACGCCGTGGACCGCGTCGGCCTGGTTCGACTACCTGAACATCCGGATCAACGGCGCGCCGTTCCACCGCGAGCTGCTGGCCGGCAAGCAGCGCTTCGACGACCCGCGCGTCAAGAAGATCTTCGACCCGTGGCGCCAGGCGCTGCCCTACACCGACCCGAACGGCACCGCGATCGCGTTCCAGGACGCGACGACCGTGCTGCTGCAGGGCCGCACCGGGATGATCCTGACCGGCACGTTCTTCGCCGACGCCGCCCCGAAGGACGCCCTGGACGACCTCGACTTCTTCCAGTTCCCGATCCTCGACCCGGCCGTCCCGGTCGCCGAAGAGGGCCCGACCGACGGCTTCTTCGCCAGCGCGCGCACCCCGCACGTCGCCGAGGTCAAGGAGTGGTTCTCCTACGCCGCGACGGCCGAGGCGCAGGAGCTCTACATCAAGAACTCCTCCGGCACGGTCCTGCCGACCAACCCGGACGCCAAGGACAACGGCACGCCGCTCGTCCGAAAAGGACGGAAGCTGCTCACCGACGCCAAGGAGATCACGCAGTTCTTCAACCGCGACTCCTCCGACGCGCTGCAGCCGACCGCCGACGCGGCCCTGATCCGGTTCATCCAGAAGCCGAACGAGCTCGACTCGATCCTGGCCGACTGGCAGACCGCCGCGCAGAAGGTCTGGCAGTCCTGACATGGCGGTGCTGACCGCGAAACGGCCCGAGACGGCGTTCCCGGCCGCGAAACGCCGGCGCCGCCGGGTCTCGCCCGTGTTGCTGGCGTTTGTACTGGTTCCCCTCGTCGTCGAGGGGTTCTGGGTGTTCTGGCCCGCGCTGCAGGGGTTCTACCTGGCGCTGACGAACTGGGACGGCGTCTCCGCGCCCGAGTTCGTCGGCCTGGGGAACTTCGCCGAGATGTTCTCCGACGACATCTTCGGCACGGCGGCGCTGGACACGGTGATCTGGATCGTGCTCTTCGGCGGCCTCTCGGCCGTCGGCGGGCTCGCGTTGGCCACGCTCCTGCAGAAGGAGCGTCGCGGCGTCGGGTTCTACCGCGCCGCGCTGTTCACGCCGGTGGTGTTCTCGCTGGTCGCGACGTCGCTGATCTGGCAGGTGATCTACCAGCCGGACGGCGTCTTCAACAAGGTGCTCGGCGCGATCGGGCTCGGCGGCTGGCAGCACGCGTGGCTCGCCGACCCGGATACCGCGCTGTACGCGGTGCTCGTGCCGGCGCTGTGGCGGCAGCTCGGTTACGTCATGGTCCTGTACCTGGCCGGGCTCAAGGGGATCGACCCGGTGCTGTACGAAGCGGCCGAATTGGACGGTGCCACGGCGTGGCAGCGGTTCCGCAACGTCACGTGGCCGCAGCTGCGCACCGTCAACTCAGTGGTCCTGTCGGTGATCATCATCGACTCGCTGCGCTCGTTCGACGTCGTGTGGTCGATGACCAAGGGCGGGCCGTACCATTCGTCCGAGCTGCTCAGCACGTACATGTACGCGACGGCGTTCCAGTCGCTGCGGCTCGGCTACGCGTCCGCGCTGGCCGTCGTCATCTTCGTGCTGGCGTTCGGCGTGATCGTGACGTATCTCGTGCGCGCATTCCGGGAGGACTCGTGAGGAGCTCGCGGACCTTCGGGTTCCACCTGCTCGCCGGCGGGCTGTCGGTGCTGTGGCTGCTGCCGATCGCGCTGGTGCTGACGACGAGCGTCCGGACGTTCTCCGACATCGCGTCGAACGGCCTCGGCGCGCTGCCCGCATCGTTCTCGCTCGACGGCTTCGGCCAGGCGTGGGGCGAGGGCGGCGGCGGGCACGCGATGCTCAACAGCCTGATCGTCACGATCCCGACCGTGCTGCTGTCGCTGCTGCTCAGCGCGGCGGCGGCGTTCGCGCTCAGCCGGTACCGGATCCCGTTCCGCCGCACGATCATCCTGGTGATGCTGTCCGGGAACCTGCTGCCACCGCAGATCCTGCTGGTCCCGGTAGCGAAACTGGCGGAACTGCTGGGGATCTACGACACGCTGACCGCGCTGATCATCGTGCAGGTCGGGTTCGGCCTCGGCTTCTACACGTTCGTGCTGCAGGGATTCATGCGGTCCATTCCGGACGAGATCCAGCAGGCGGCGCTGATCGACGGCGCCGGCGTCGTGCAGATCTTCGCGCGGATCATCCTGCCGATGACCCGCCCGGCGCTGGCCGCGCTCGGCGCGCTGGCGTTCACCTGGACGTTCAACGACCTGCTGTGGTCGATCACCGTGCTGCGCACCGGCACGGTGATGCCGGTGACGCCGGCGCTGCTCGGCCTGCAGGGGCAGTACGTGTCGAACTGGAACGTGATCGCTGCGGGCTCGGTCATCGCGGCCGTGCCGACCGTCGCGGTGTTCCTGCGGTTCCAGAAGCACTTCATCTCAGGGCTCGCGATCGGAGCGATCAAGTGATGTGGACCGTGACCATGAAGTCCACTTCGTACACCGTGGCGCTGGATCCTTCTTCCCGATGGGCCGAACTCGTCGCCTGGGGGCCGTCCGGGATCGAGGACGGGCCGTCGGTGTTCGCGAACGCGGGCGACGTCCACTTCATCACCGACGCGGACGCGGCCCCGGTCGAGTACGCGCCGCTGGGCCTGCGCCCGTTCTCCGGCGCGGATGTCTCCGTGCGGGGCGGTTCGTGGTGGCGGTTCGACGGCTCCTCTTCGGATGCCGACCTGCGGTTGTCCTTTGTGGACGAACTGACCGGGCTGCGAGCGGTGCTCTGCTACCGGCCGGTGCCCGAAACCGACGTGCTAACCCGCTGGGTCGAGTTCTCGAACGGCGGTTCGTCGACGCTGGAGTTCGACCGGCTGGGTTCGGCGGGCGTGTGCGTCCCGACGGTCGGCGGCGCCCAGCTGACGTATCTGACCGGCCAGTGGTCACAGGAGTTCACGCGGCGGTCGGTGTCGCTGCCCGCCGGCGGTTTCCGGATGGAGAGCCGGTTCGGCGTGCCTGGCCACGCGTACGTGCCGTGGCTGGCCGTGCAGGACACTGCCGGCGGACCTGCTTGGGGCGTCTCCCTGGAGTGGCCGGGATCCTGGGAGATCTCCGCCGACATCGAGCCTTCCGGCTTGACGCGCGTCCGGGCCGGGCGGCTGCCGTCACCAGGCCCGGTGCTTTTGGAACCCGGCGCCTCTCTGTCCACACCGGCGGTCGCCTTGGCGTCCAGTGTGGACGGCCTATCGGGGTTGGCTTCGGTCTGGCACGACTACGACCGCGTACTGGCCGGCTCGCGCTGGCGGCGCCCGCGTCCGGTGCTCTACAACTCCTGGGAGGCCACGGGTTTCGACGTCCGGAGTGCGCATCAGCTGGAGCTGGCGAAACGCGCGGCCGACATCGGCGTCGAGCTGTTCGTGGTGGACGACGGCTGGTTCACCGGCCGCGACGACGACACCGGCGGCCTGGGCGACTGGACCCCGGCGGAGGCGTCGTTCGGCACGTTCGTGGAGTCGGTGCGCGAGCTGGGCCTGGAGTTCGGCCTGTGGGTGGAGCCGGAGGCGGTCAGCCCGAAGTCGCAGCTCTACGCTTCGCATCCGGACTGGGTGTACCGCATCGACGGGCGTCCCTTGACGTTGATCCGGAACCAGCTCCTGCTGGACCTGGGCCTCCCCGCGGTGGTCGCGTTCGTCAAGTCCACTCTGGACACACTGTTGTCGACGTACCCGATCTCGTACCTGAAGTGGGACATGAACCGCCCGCCGACGGAACGCGGCCGCCCTGGGGCCCCCTTCGCGGACCTCGACGCGGAGCACGTCGCGGGCTACTTGTCGGTGCTGGACCACCTGCGCACGGCGCACCCCCACGTGACGATCGAGGCCTGCGCGGGCGGCGGCGGCCGCACGGACCTGGCGACGGTGGCCCACACTGACGTCGTCTGGCCGAGCGACAACACAGGCCCCCTGGATCGCCTGGCCATCCAGGACGGCTTCCTGCTGATGCACGCGCCGCACCTGATGAGCTCGTGGGTGACGGACTCCCCGGGCATCTTCGACCCGCGGCCCCGGTCGCTCCGGTTCCGTTTCGTGACGGCGATGGCCGGAGTGCTGGGCATCGGCGCGGACCTGTCGCAGTGGTCTTCCGCGCAACAAGCAGAAGCGGCTTCGCTGGTATCCCTCTACAAATCGATCCGTTCGGTGATCCACCACGGCGCCGCTCGCGTGCTGGCCGGCCCATCCGAACCGACGGCGGCGACCCAATACACGTCCGAGGACGGCGACACGGTGGTCGTCCTGGCCTGGAGCACCGGCCCCCTGACCGGTGCGCCGCTGGTCCCGGGCCGCTCGTCGCGGGTACGCCTTTCGGTGCTTCCGTACTCGTCCTATGTGGACTCGGCGGGGAACCGCTATTCGGGAGGACACCTGAAGCACGCGGGGCTGCCGTTCGACTGGACCGCCGACCACGACGCCGACGTCGTCATCCTCCGTCGAAGGGAGTGAAGGCCTTCACAGCTTTATGGTGCGACGGATCTGGTTGACATAGGCAGGCATTACTCTGCGGATGGAAGCCTCGTCGGCGTCGCCTGCGAGCGCGGCGATGGCCATCCGGACACCTGGTGTGTCAGAGCCACCGAACTGTTGTTGCAGGTACCGCAGACCGTTCGTGGCAACTTCGCCGACCCGGTTGTTGCTAAGTGCTGATTCGAACCCCTCAGCTATTTCGCGGGGGCTGATTTTGAGCATGATGCGGTAGACGTCTGCCGCGTCTTTATCGCTGAGCCTGTCCGGCTTGGTTGCTTGCTGTTCGAGCCGGTCGTTGATCTTGTACGCCTTGGCCACGAGCAATGCTGTTGGGCCGGCCACGTTGACGGTGATCGCGCGTGAGTCCTGGCTCTCCAGTGCGATGATGGTCAACGGTGATCGATCGACTGCGGCAACTTCCAGACCCGGTACTTTCTTGGCGGTCTTCGGGTCGTGCGGTGGAATGCGGGCGCTACGTTTACCTTGCTTGGGCGCCAGTGTCTCGCCGACCAGCAGGTCGAGTTCGACAGGGACTGGCTCGTACGAACCGGCTACCACCTCGAGGCGACACCACAGGCCGGGCTGGTTCACGTCCATGAGTTCGAAGCCTGCGTCGCGAAGAGCCTGTTCGATCAGTGGTTCGTTCACCAGAAGCAGGGGATCGAGGCTGAGGTCGCCATCGGAAGTGAACGCGGATGTCGCCAGCGGTACATCAGGCGTACGCAGGTACACCGCTTGTGCTCCCACCACGGTGACGGCCGGCAGTTGGGTCGCGAGAGCGGTCAGGCCGTCCAGGAGTACCCGGCGTGCCACGACAGTGAGCTGTTGGTCATCGACGTTTCCCGGCTTCTGTGACATCTCTTCCCGCCTCGATTGAAGGGGAGACAGTAACGTGTCGCACGAGTTCGCGTGAATCACCGATTCAGGCGAACTCGCCAGCTTTCGTCCTCGCTAAGCACCTTCAGGATTGTCTCGCCTTCGGCGGGCATCCGGCCGGTGCCTGTGAGGCTGTCCAGCACGAGCTGGCTATACCCGACCTGCGTTACGCCGTCGACGACGCGGTAGCGGTCGAACACGGCGGTATCCGGGGCTCGGAGCAAGAGCACGTCGGGGTGTTCGTCCACGCGGATCAGCCCGAGCTGTTCCTGCCATTCGTCGATAACGTGCGGCAGATGGTCGACGTACAGCATCAGCTGGCCGCCGACCGTGTGTGGGGCGATCGTTCGTGCCGCATATGAACCTGTTACCGCGATGTTCGGGCTCCCTGACAACAGGGATGGGATGTTCCGCAGCCTGTCGAGTACGGCTTTCGCTCCGCTGGGAGCGACCATCTGCTCGTGATTTCCGGGACGTAGCAAGGTGTACGCGTCGGCCCTGGCTCGGAGGAGTTCGGGCCAGCGGACCTCGACGATGTCACGCCCTTCCCGTTGGATCAGCAACTGGTCTTCCAGCTGACCGAGCAACCGCGACACCCATGGCGCGCTCACGTTCGCCTGGGTGACGATCTCGCTCGCGCGGTAAGGGGGCAGGTAGTCGGCGAGGAAGCGGACGATGCGACCGGCGCGTGGGCCGGCGAGTGTCACGCTCCGGGTGGAAGTTTCCCGGCTCGGTGCTCGCGAGGCACCTTGGGTGTGGATCCGGATCGCCGGGTAGGTAACCGCCAAGGACACGTTCCCGGTCAGATCCAGGTAGGCGATGTCGTGCTTGCGCAGTACCTCCTGCGTGCGGGGGCTGAGCCACGGTGAGATGACGAGCAATGCGACCCTCGACTGCGCTTGCCGCAGCACGGTGATCATGGGGACTGTTCTGTTCAGGACCTCTCGCGGGCTCAGCGGCTTGCTGCGCACCTCGACCAGCAGTTCGGTGTAGGGGCTGCTGTCAGGTGGCGTGACCTGGACTCTGGCGTCGAAAATGGCAGACGGCAGCGCTGACCTTTCGTCAGTGAGCTGCGCCACCTTCCAGCCGTGTCCCAGCAGCTGCTCGAGCGCGGCCAGCCCGGCTGCGAGTACCTCTTTAGTGCTCTGGGCTGCAGGTTCGTCGTCGACCACGTGTCAAGCATGCCACATGATCAAGGAGCGTGCGAGGCAAAGTTGCCTCAAAATGCAATTTGCCTCTATGGGGCAAGGTGCGATCAGAGGCAAAGTTAGTTCGAAGCGCTCCTTGCCTGGTGCAGGCAAAAGTGGTCGGTACGCAAGTTTGCCGCCGAACTGCAGCTCGCGACATCTAGGAAGCCTTCACGGCTTCAGGGAAGCGAAACCGGCAGCACGAACGTCGGTGACCCCGTCGGGTATCGGTGCAGCTCCGCGTCCCCGGAGGCCGTCAGCGTGAACGCCGTGATCGCGTCGTCGCTCTGGGCCGCGACGTAACACGTGCCGTCCACCAGGGCGAAGTGCCGTGGGTTCGCGCCGCAGGGCTGGTCGGCGACCGCCAAGGCGTCGTCGAGGGCGAACTCCGTGACGCAGTCCGGGCCGCGGTTCGACACGTACATCCGCGAGCCGGCCAGTTCCAGGTGGGCCACCAGGTTGGGCGTCACCGTAGACAGGGTCGATGCGGCGACCGACACCACCGAGAAAGCGCCCGGCGAAGTCTCGCGGACCGTCACCACCGTCCCGGCCAGCTCGCCCACCACGTACGCCAAGTCGGTGCCGGGCCGCCGCACCAGTTGGCGCGGACCCGTGCCCGGCGGCAGGGAAGACACCGCGAGCAAGTCCAACGAGCCCTCAGAAGACAGCGTGTAGCTACGGATCTCGTCCGTGCCGAGGTCGACCGCGCTCACGATGCCATCGCCGGGAACCGCCATGTGGACGTGCGCTGCCTCCTGCCGATCCGCGGAAGGGCCGCTTCCGGTGTGCTGGACCACGGCCGTCCGGGAGACCAAGGCGCCCGAGGGAGACAGCGAGAACACGGCCAGGCTGCCGCCGGTGTAGTTGGCGCACAGCAGGAACCGGCCGTCCGGGGTCACCGCCAGGTGGCACGGGTGCGCGCCACCCGTCTCCAAAGTGCTCAGCACAGAAAGGGCCCCGGAAGAGGAGACAGAAAGCGCCGTGACGCCACCCGAAGCTGTCTCGTTCGCCGCGTAGATCACCGGCAGCGACGGGTGCCGGACAAGCCACGACGGTGACTCCAACGGCAGCGAAGCGACCTCGGTCAGGTCGCCGGACGACGATCGCGAGAACGTCGTGATCCCGGTGCCGTTCCCCGCGTCGCCGGTGTAGCACCCGACGAAGACCAGCTCAGCCATGTGCGCTCCTCAACAGCGTCTCGACGCGGGCGGAGATCTCTTCGGTGGTGCCGCGGGTCAGCGCCGAGCCGACCCCGCACGCCACCGCGCCCGCCGCCAGCCAGCGTGGCACGTCGTCCGGGCCGATGCCGCCGGTGGGTACCAGCGGCGCCTGCGGCAGCGCCGCCCGCACGTCCGAGATCCACGACGGCGCCAGCGCGGACGCCGGGAACACCTTCACGGCGTCCGCGCCTTCCTCCAGCGCCCGCACGATTTCCGTCACCGAACCCGCGCCCGGGAACGCCGCGACGCCGTACCGGTGCGCGGTCCGGATCACCGCCGCGTCCACCGACGGCGACACGAGGAACCGCGCGCCCGCGCGGATCGCCAGCACCGCCGACGCCTCGTCGAGCACCGTGCCGGCGCCGATCGTCGCGTCCGGGTACGCCGCCGAGAGGCCCGAGATCGCGTCCAGCGCGCCGGGGTTCGTCAGGGGCAGCTCGACCGAGCGCAACCCGGCCTCCAGAACAGCGCGTGCGGCTTCCACCGCGGACTCCGCGTCGTGCGTCCGTACGATCCCGACGACGCCTTGGCGCAGCGCATTCGCCGTGATCTCCCAGCGGTAGGTCATCGGTCCACCTCCATGCCGATCAGTGCCTTGGTGAGTTCGCCCTGGTCGGGCAGGCCTTCGAGGTCGGTCCGCGTGCCGACGACCAGCGCCGCGCAGGCCGCGCCCGCGCGCAACGCTTCGGCCGGCGAAGCGCCCCGAAGCCACGCCGACAGGTAACCCGACGTCAGCGCGTCACCCGCACCGACCGGGTCGACGACCTGCGTGACCAGGCTTTCCTGCTTCCACGAGCCATCCGCCGTGACGGCTCGCGCGATCTTGTCCCGCTGCTTGACGACCACCGTCTGCGCCCGGCCCGCGAGCAGCGTGTCGGGCGTCTGCCCGAGCAGTTCGAGTTCGTCCTCACCGGCGAAGACGAGGTCCGCTCTGGTCAGCAGCGGTCCGACGGTCTCGCGCCAGCGCTCCGGGCTGCCGAGCTTCAGCCGGACGTTCGGGTCGAAGGACACCCAGGCGCCCGAAGCGCGCGCGAGCGCGAAGAGCGCTTCGACGGCTTCGTGCGCTCCCTCGGACAGCATCGCCGTGATGCCGGAGACGTGTACGAGACGAGCGCCATCGAGGCCCGCGTAGCGCACGTACGCGGCCGACACTCCCGAAGCAGCGGAGCCGCTTCGGTGGTACTCGACCGTCTCGGGGTCCCGGATCAAGAAGCCCGTGAAGCGCTGAGGATCAACCTCGACCTGCGAGACGTCGACGCCGTCCGCGCGCAGCGTCGCGAGGACGTGAGCGCCGGACGGGTCGTCGCCGACGCGGCTGAGCCAGCGGACGCTGTGGCCGAGCCGGGCCAGGCCGACCGCGACGTTCGTCTCGGCGCCGGCGACCGATGAGGTGAAGGTGTGCGCGCGCCGCAGCGCGACGCCGGGCTCGGCGAGCAGCAGCCGCATCGCCTCGCCGAGAGTGACGACTTCGGTGTTCATCGAGCAGAGCATAGCGCATGAAATCTTAATTTAGGATTTATTCTTGACGGAGGATCACGCGCCCCGGCATGCTGCTCCCGGCTTAGCTCGACGCTGTAACAACCGGGACTCCGCCCCGGGCCGGGGGCTCCGCCACCCGGAACCCCCGAAAAGCACCTGTTCACTGGAGAAGGGTGTCCAGCAACATGCTCCTCAAGAGATCCCTTGCGGTCGCAGCAGTGGCAACCGCCGCGCTCACCGCGATCGCGATCCCGGCCGAGGCAACCCCGGCCGTAGACCAAGGCGCTCCCGACTACTACGACAGCGGGGTCGCGAAGACCCCGTACATGGGCTGGAACACCTACTACGGCCTGGGTGCGCCCAGTGAGGTGTCGGTCAAGTCCGTCGCGGACTTCCTCGCCTCCAGCGGCCTGCGCGACGCCGGCTACCGCTACGTCTGGATCGACGGCGGCTGGACCGCCCCCGACCCGCGTGACGCGCACGGCAACCTCCTCGCGGACCCGGCCAAGTTCCCGAGTGGACTGTCCACTTTGGTCAATTACCTGCACGCCCGCGGTCTCAAGGCCGGCATCTACACCGACGCGGGGGCGTCGGACGGCAAGAACTGCGCGGCCGGCTCCGGCGGTCACTACGAGCAGGACACCAAGCGGTTCGCGAACTGGAAGTTCGACGCCGTCAAAGTCGACTTCCTCTGCGGCATCGCCCAGAACCTCAAGCCCGCCGACGCGTTCTCGCAGTTCAGCAAGGCCCTCGCCAAGGCGGGCCGGCCGATGGTGCTCAACGTCTGCAACCCGGTCACCGACGAGTGGGGCACCCCGCACGGACCGGACCAGGTCGCCGGCATCGCCTACAGCTACGGCCCGCTCGTCGCCGACTCCTGGCGCACCAGCACGGACATCGCGTTCGGCACGCCGTACGAGGGGATCTGGACGGACGTCCTGCGCAACATGGACGCCAACGCCGCGCACCCCGAGGCGAACGGGCCGGGGCACTACAACGACCCCGACTACCTGATCCCGATGCGCAAGACCGAGCAGGGCACCTACGAACTGAACGAGGAGGAGTCGACCACCCAGTTCGTCATGTGGGCGGAGATGGCCTCCCCGCTGATCCTCGGCTCCGATCCGCGCACGCTGCCCGCGTCGATGATCAGCACGCTGAAGAACCCCGAAATCGTGGGCGTCAACCAGGACCGCCTCGGCACGCAGGGCGTCCGCGTCGCGAACAACGGCAGCACCGACACCTACAGCAAGGTCCTCTCGCGAGACGGTGACCGCGCGGTGGTGCTGCTCAACCGCGGTGAGACGCCGACCCAGATGACGCTGGACTTCGCCGACGCCGGGCTCAAGGGCCGGGTGTCCATTCGGGACCTCCGCGCCCGCGCCGACCGCGGCAGCGCCAGCGGCTCGTACACGGTCACCGTGCCCGCGCACGGCACGGCGTTCCTCCGCCTGCACGGCACCGACCTCGTCCCGGGTGACGACCTCGGCGGCGACGCGTCGGCCAGCCCGGCGATCGTCCGCACCGGCGGCAAGACGGTGACGTTCTTCCGCGACCAGAGCGGCTCCCTGCAGGTCAAGGGTCTTGACGGCCCGCGTCAAGTCGGGGGCAAGTTCCTCGGCCAACCCGCCGCGGTGACCACGCCCACCGGCATCGACGTCTACGTCCGCGGTGTCGACAACGCCCTCTACCAGCGCAGCTACTCGAAACGCTGGAGCGACTGGAAGCGGCTCGGCGGCACGCTCACCGACTCGCCGTCCGTCACCGCCGACGGGACGGTCTTCGTCCGGGGCGCCGACGGCCAGGTCTGGCAGCGGACCAGCGCCGGTCAGTGGTCCGGTCTCGGCGCGCCCGGCGGCAAGCCGATCTACGGCCGTCCCGGCGCGGCGACGTCCACGAGCGGCACGGTTGTCGCGGTCCGCACCGCCGACGACAGCGTCTGGACGCGCACCAAGACCGGCGGCACGTGGTCGGACTGGACGGGCATCGGCGGCACGGTCAGCAGCAGCCCGACACTCGTCGCGGTCGGCGCGAAGGTCGCACTCACCGCGTCCGCGAGCGACTACTCACTGTGGGCCAACGAGTGGTCCGGCACCTGGGCGGGCTGGTTCAACCGGCCGGACTACCCGAGCGGGAGCATCGTGGGAACCCTCGGCGCGGCATCCGACGGCGCGTCGCTGTGGTTCGCCGCCCGCGGGCCGGACGACCATGTCCATGTAGCGAAGTTCTAGGAACGGGAGAGGCGATGTCCACGCGGACAGCGGTGGTGACCGGAGCGGCGTCCGGGATCGGGGCGGCGACGGCCCGGAAACTGCTCGACGACGGCTACCGCGTGCTCGGCGTGGACATCGCCGAACTCCCCGGCGGTGTCACCCCGGTCCGGGGCGACGTCGCCGACGAGGCGACCTGGGCGGCCATCGGCGAGGTGGACGCCCTGGTCAGCAACGCCTACGTGCCCAGCACGGGCGCGCTGCACGAGATCGACCGCGACGAGTGGCGGCGCCAGCTCGACGTCAACCTGACCGGCGCGTTCCTCGCCGTGAAGGCCTGCCTGCCGTCCCTGCGGGCCCGGCGCGGCGCGATCGTGCTCGTCTCCTCGGTGCACGCGCACTTCGGCCTGCCGGGCCACCCCGCGTACGCCGCGAGCAAGGGCGCGCTGGTCGCGCTGGCCCGGCAGCTGGCCGTGGAGTACGCCCCGGACGTGCGCGTCAACTCCGTGCTGCCGGGGCCGGTGCTCACCCAGGCCTGGGACCGCATCCCACCCGAGGACCGCGAACGCAGTGCCCGGGCGACGCCGGCCGGGCGCCTCGGCACGCCGGCGGAAGTGGCGAACGTGATCGCCTTCCTGCTCTCGGAGGCCGCGTCGTTCGTCTCCGGGGCCGAGCTGACCGTCGACGGCGGCTGGTCGGCCGCCAAGGATTCCGCATGATGGGGACGCAGATGGGGGACACGGGTGAAGATCACCGGGGTTGAAACGTTTCTGGTCGCGCCGCGCTGGCTGTTCCTCAAGGTCAGCACGGACGAGGGCGTCAGTGGCTGGGGCGAGCCCGTGGTCGAGGGCCGCGCGGAGACCGTGCGCGCGGCCGTGCACGAGCTGTCCGAGCTGCTGATCGGCCAGGACCCGCTGCGCATCGAGGACCACTGGCAGGTGCTGCGCCGCGGCGGTTTCTACCGCGGCGGGCCGGTGCTTTCCAGCGCCTTGGCCGGGTTCGACCACGCGCTGTGGGACATCGCCGGGAAGGTCCGCGACGCGCCGGTCCACGAGCTGCTCGGCGGCCCGGTCCGCGACCGCGTCCGGGTCTACAGCTGGGTCGGCGGTGACCGGCCGGCCGGCATCCGCGAAGCGGTGACCGCGCAGGTCGAGGCCGGGTTCACGGCGGTGAAGATGAACGTCGCCGGGCCGATGACGGCGATCGCGTCCCCGCGTGAAGCCGACGCGGCGGTGGCGCGCGCGTGGGAGGCGCGGGAGGCGCTCGGGCCGGACCGCGACCTCGCGATCGACTTCCACGGCCGCGTCTCGCCCGCGATGGCCCGGCGGCTGGTCAAGATGCTGGAAGACGTCCAGCCGATGTTCGTCGAGGAGCCGATCCTGCCGGAGACGCAGGGCGACGCGCTGCGCTCGGTCGTCGAGGCGTCGACCGTGCCGATCGCGGTCGGCGAGCGGCTCTATTCACGCTGGGAGTTCAAGCCGGTGCTCGACGCCGGGGTCGCGGTCGTGCAGCCGGACCCGTCGCACGCCGGCGGCATCTCCGAGCTGCGGCGGATCGGCGCGCTGGCCGAGATGTACGGCGCGTCGCTCGCGCCGCACTGCCCGCTCGGGCCGATCTCGCTGGCCGCGTCGCTGCAGGTCTCGTTCGCGACGCCGAACTTCCTGATCCAGGAACAGAGCCTCGGCATGCACTACCACGAGGGCAGCGAACACTCCTACCTCGTCGACTCGTCGATCTTCACCTTCCAGGACGGCTACGCGGCCCGCCCGCTCGGCCCGGGTCTCGGCATCGAGGTCGACGAGGCCGCCGTCCGCCGGGCCGACGAGATCGGGCACGCCTGGCGCTCGCCGGTGTGGCGCCACGACGACGGCGGCCTCGCCGAATGGTGACCTGGCTCGAGCGCGGTGACCTGCGCCTCGGTCTGGTGCCGGAGCTGGGCGGCCGGCTGCTCTCGGTGCGCCATCGCGGCGTCGAGCTGCTCTGGCGCAACCCGGCGCTGCTCGGCGACGACCTGCGCGGCGACCACGTCCCGAACTCCGGGCGGATGGGCGACTGGGTCAACTACGGCGGCGACAAGACGTGGCCCGCACCGCAGGGCTGGGACGGCCCGGACCAGTGGGCCGGCCCGCCGGACCCGGTGCTGGACTCCGGCCCGTACGCCGTGGCCGCCGACGGCGACACGGTCACCATGACCAGCGCCCCGGACCCGCGCACCGGCCTGCGGTTCACCCGCGCGATCACGATCCTCGACGACGGCTACCGGCTGGACCTGCGCGCGGAGAACGTCTCCTCGCGGGTGGTGCGCTGGGCGCTGTGGAACGTGACACAGTGCCCCGGCGGCGGCGCGGTCACCGCCGGACTGCGGCGGCCCGACGTCGTCGGGCTGGTGGCCGGCACCGGGACGCCGGAGTACACAGTGGACGGTGACCGGCTGGTGGTTCCCGCGCAGGACGTCGTCGGAAAGCTGGGCGTGCCGGGCACGGCGGGCTGGGTGTCCTACGGCGCCCTGACGCTCTCCTTCGACGTCGACCCGGCCGGCGAGTACCCGGACGAAGGCTCGCCGCTGGAGATCTGGCTGGAGCACCCGCTGCCCGCGCCCCTCGCGTCGCTCGGCGACCTGGACCCGCCGGCGCGGATCGTCGAGCTGGAGGTCCTCGGCCCGCTGACGACGCTGGAGCCGGCGGCCTCGACCGCCCTCACGATCCGCGCGACCCTCGCCTGACCTGCACAGGTATCGTGAAAGCCGTGACGGACAAGCCCCGCATTCCCAACGTGCTCGCCGCCCGCTACGCCTCGCCGGAGCTGGTTTCGCTCTGGTCGCCGGAGTACAAGGTCGTGCTGGAGCGGCAACTCTGGCTTGCCGTCCTGCGCGCGCAGAAGGACCTCGGCGTCGACGTGCCCGACGGCGTCGTCGAGGCGTACGAGCGGGTCATCGACCAGGTCGACCTCGAGTCGATCGCGGCCCGCGAGCGCGTCACCCGCCACGACGTCAAGGCGCGCATCGAGGAGTTCAGCGAGCTCGCCGGCCAGGAGCACATCCACAAGGGGATGACCTCGCGCGACCTCACCGAGAACGTCGAGCAGCTGCAGCTGCTCCGTTCGCTGGAGCTCGTGCGCACCCGCGTCGCCGCGGTGCTGGCCCGGCTGGCCGTGCTCGCCGTCGAGCACTCCGACACCGTGATGGCCGGGCGCTCGCACAACGTCGCCGCGCAGGCCACCACCCTCGGCAAGCGCTTCGCCACCGCCGCGGACGAGCTGCTGGTCGCCTTCGAGCGGCTCGACAACCTCATCGGCCGCTACCCGCTGCGCGGCATCAAGGGCCCGGTCGGCACCGCGCAGGACATGCTCGACCTGCTCGGCGACGAGTCCACTTTGGACGAACTCGAAGACCGCGTGATGCAGCACCTCGGCTTCAACCGCCGGTTCGTCAGCGTCGGCCAGGTCTACCCGCGCTCGCTCGACTTCGACGTGCTGTCCACTGTGGTTCAGGTCGCGGCGGCACCGTCCAGCCTGGCCAAGACGATCCGGCTGATGGCCGGCCACGAGCTCGTCACCGAGGGCTTCAAGCCCGGCCAGGTCGGCTCGTCCGCCATGCCGCACAAGATGAACACCCGCTCCTGCGAGCGCGTCAACGGCCTCGCCGTCGTGCTGCGCGGGTACCTGTCGATGATCGGCGAGCTGGCCGGCGACCAGTGGAACGAGGGGGACGTCTCCGACTCCGTCGTCCGCCGCGTCGCGCTGCCGGACGCCTTCTTCGCGCTCGACGGCCTGCTGGAGACGTTCCTCACGGTGCTCGCCGAGTTCGGCGCCTTCCCGGCCGTCATCGAACGTGAGCTGGATCGCTACCTGCCCTTTCTCACCACGACGAAGGTGCTCATGGCGTCGGTCCGCGCGGGCGTCGGACGTGAGACGGCCCACGAAGCCATCAAGGAGCACTCCGTCGCCGTCGCGCTGGAGATGCGTGAAGGCCGCGCGGAGAACGATCTGCTCGACCGGTTCGCGGCCGACGAGCGCATCCCGCTCGACCGCGGTGAGCTGGACAAGCTGCTCGCCGACCGGATCTCGTTCACCGGGACGGCCGGGCGCCAGGTCGACCAGCTGCGGGCGCGCGTCGAAGAAGTCCTCGAGCGGTTCCCGGAAGCGGCGGGCTACGCGCCCCAGCCGATCCTGTGAGCTGACGCACGAGTCCACGGACTGGAACGAATCCACACGAACGGGCGAAATCCCTAATCTCGACCGCTGAACCCGGAGCGTCAGAACGTCTACCCGATGAACTGACGTGCTTTTCTCGCGCCACCGGCGCGCCGACCTCTGGAAGAAGCGATGAGATCCACGCTGTCGAAGATCGCCGCTGTTGTCACCGCGGGCGCGCTGACACTGACCCTGGCCGCCTGCGGTGGCTCGGATTCCGCCGCCGCGGGCACCCTGCGCGTCGGCACCTTGGGTGACGCCCCGCCCTCGATCTTCCTGGAGAACGGCCGGTTCACCGGCTACGACAACGAGCTGCTGCGCGACATCGCGAAGCGGGAAGGCTTCGAGGTCGAGTTCGTCGGCACCGAGTTCTCCGGCCTGCTGGCCGGCGTCGCGACCGGCAAGTTCGACATCGGCAGCTCGACGATCTCCAGCACCGAGGCGCGGAAGAAGACGGTCTCGTTCTCCAACGGCTACAACACCGGCTTCACCACGGTCGTGACCAAGAAGGGCGCGAACCTCAAGGACCCGGCGGCGTTCGCGGGCAAGCGGCTCGGCGTCGTCCAGGGCTCGGTGCAGGACGAGTTCGCGGGCAAGGCCGCCGGTGCGCAGGTCGTCCGCTTCCCCGACTACAACGCGGGTTTCGCGCAGCTGAAGAACGGCACGCTGGACGGCTGGGTCGTGCCGCAGGACATCGGCCAGAAGTACCTGGACCAGAACCCGGCGGTGCCGCTGGAGCTCGGCTACACGGTCGAGGACAAGGACACGCCGTCGGCGTTCGCGGTCGCCAAGACCAACCCGGACCTGCTGAAGAAGCTGAACGACGGCTTGGCCAAGGCCATCGCGGACGGCACGGTCGCGCGCATCTACGGCCAGTTCTACAAAACGACGCCGTTGTCGAAGGAACTCCGGCAGGGCGGCCCCGGCCTGCCCGTGACGAACCTGGGTGCGTGACATGAAGAAGCTGATCGTCACCGCACTGGTCGCGGCCCTCACGCTCACCGCGTGCGGCGGCGGCTCGGACAGCGCTTCCCCGACGTTGCGCGTCGGCACCCTCAGCGACGCGCCGCCGAACATCTACCTCGAGAACGGCAACTACACCGGCTTCGACAACGAGCTGCTCAAGGCCATCGCGGCCAAGCAGAACCTGAAGCTGGAGTTCGCCGCGACGGACTTCTCCGCGCTGCTCGGGCAGGTCGCGTCGGGCCGCTACGACCTCGCCAGCTCGGCGATCGCGCAGACCGACGAGCGCAAGAAGACCGTCGACTTCTCGGCGGCCTACGACTTCGAGACGATGAGCATCCAGGCCAAGCAGGGCACGCCGATCACCGACGAGAAGGCGCTGGCGGGCAAGCGGGTCGCCGTGATCCAGGCGACCGTCGGCGACCACTGGCTGGGCACCACGGTGCCGACCGCGCAGGCCGTGCGCTTCCCCGACTACGCCGCCGCGCTGACCGCGTTGAAGACCGGCGGCGTCGACGCGTACATCCTGGACCAGAGCATCGCGGAGAAGAACGTCACCGCCAACCCGGACGAGAAGCTCGTCGTCGTGAAGAGTTTCGTCACGGACGTGCCGCACGGGTTCGCGGTGAAGAAGGGCAACACGGAGCTGCTCGGCAAGATCGACACCGGGCTCAAGCAGGTGATCTCCGACGGCACCTGGCTTAAGCTGCACCAGCAGTTCCTGCCGACCGCTCCAGTGCCGGCCGGGTTCCAGGGTTAGGAGAACCATGAAGAAGACACTGGTCACGGCGCTCACCGCGACGCTGCTGGCCGCGCTCACGGCGTGCGGCGGGGGCTCGGACAGCGGGTCGGGCACCCTGCGCGTCGGCACGCTGAGCGACTCGAAGCCGAACGCCTACCAGGAGAACGGGAACTTCACCGGGTTCGACAACGAACTCCTGAAGGCCATCGCGCAGAAAGAGGGCCTCAAGCTCGAGTTCGTCGCGACGGACTTCTCCGCCCTGCTCGGCCAGGTCGCGAACGGCACCTTCGACATCGGCAGCTCGGCGATCTCGCAGACCGACGCCCGCAAGAAGACGGTCGACTTCTCGGCGCCGTACAACTACCAGTCCCTCGGCATCGAGGCCAAGGAGACCGCGGGCATCACCGACGAGAACTCCTTGGCGAGCAAGCGGATCGGCGTCGTCCAGGGCACGGTGTCGGACACCTGGCTCGGCACGAACGCGCCGACCGCGCAGGCCGTCCGGTTCCCGAACGACGCGGCCGCGCTCAGCGCGCTGAAGACCGGCGCGGTCGACGGCGCGGTGTTCGACCAGGCCACCGCCGAGGACTACGCGAAGAACAACCCGGACGCGAAGCTCAAGGTGACCAAGGCGATCACCACGACCATCCCGCACGGCTTCGCCTTCAAGAAGGGCAACAACGACCTCATCACCAAGGTCAACGACGGCCTGAAGAAGGTCATCGCGGACGGCACCTGGGTGAAGGTGCACGACCAGTTCGAGGCCACCGCTCCGGTGCCGGCGGAATTCAAGGCGGGGCAGTAGCCAGGATGGAAAACTCAGCTGCGCGAAGCGCTTCCGTTGAGGGTGGAGGTGGGTGACGGGTGGGACAGTTCTTCAGCACCTTCCTCGACTGGGAGTACATCTGGCAGGTCTTCCCCGACCTGCTGAAGACCGGCCTGCTCAACACGCTGATCCTGGCGTTCGCCTCCGCGGTGATCGGCACCGTGCTCGGCATGGTCGTGGCCGTGATGGGGCTGTCCACCAAGGCGTGGCTGCGCTGGCCGGCCCGGGTGTACACCGATATCTTCCGCGGCCTGCCGGCGATCCTGACCATCCTCGTGATCGGCCAGGGGCTCGGCACCCTGGCGCGGGGCGTCATCGGCAACAACCCGTACCCGCTGGGCATCCTGGCGCTGAGCCTGATCGCCGCCGCCTACATCGGCGAGATCTTCCGGGCCGGCATCCAGAGTGTCGAAAAAGGACAGCTGGAGGCCAGCCGCGCGCTCGGGATGAGCTACAGCAGGGCGATGCTGCTGGTCGTCATCCCGCAGGGCGTGCGCCGGGTGCTGCCGGCCCTGGTGAACCAGTTCATCTCGCTGGTCAAGGACTCCAGCCTGGTGTACTTCCTCGGCCTGCTGTCCGAGCAGCGCGAGCTGTTCCGGATCGGGCAGGACCTCGCGGCCAACACCGGGAACCTGTCGCCGCTGGTCGCCGCCGGGTTCGTCTACCTGGTGATCACCGTGCCGCTGACGCACCTGGTGAACTACATCGACAAGAAGCTCCGGACCGGGCGGAAGGTGCGCCCGGAGGAGCCGGACGAAGGTGACCCGGTGGAGATCGGTCCCGGCGGAAGGGTGAGCGCGTGGTGACGACGGCGGTGCGATCGTCCAGTGTGGAACTGCGCGACATCCACGTCAGCTTCGGCACGCTGGAAGTTCTGCGCGGGGTCGACCTCAAGGTCGAGAGCGGCAAGACGACCTGCGTGATCGGGCCGTCCGGCTCCGGCAAGTCGACACTCCTGCGGTGCGTGAACCGCTTGCAGGAGCCCGACTCCGGCGACCTGCTGCTCGACGGCGAGTCCGTGATCAGGTCCGACCCGGACGCGCTGCGCCAGCGGGTCGGCATGGTTTTCCAGCACTTCAACCTCTTCGGTCACCGGAGCGTGCTGGACAACATCGTGCTGCCGCTGCGCAGCGTGAAGAAGCTGAGCAAGGAGGAAGCGGCGGCCGTCGCCCGCGCGCGGCTGGCGGACGTCGGCCTGGCCGACAAGGCGCCGTACCGGCCCAGCGCGTTGTCCGGCGGTCAGCAGCAGCGCGTCGCGATCGCCCGGGCCTTGGCGATGGACCCCGAGGTCATGCTGTTCGACGAGGCCACCAGCGCGCTCGACCCGGAGCTGGTCAAGGGCGTGCTGACACTGATGGCGGGCCTGGCCGAACGCGGGCTGACGCTGATCGTGGTCACCCACGAGATGGGCTTCGCGCGCAGCGTGGCCGACGAGGTCGCGTTCATGGACGCGGGCAAGATCGTGGAGCAGGGCTCCCCGGCGCAGCTCTTCGACGAGCCGCAAAGCCCGCGGCTGCAGCGGTTCCTCTCCCAGGTGCTCTAAAAGCCGGGGCTACCCGGGCGAGTGCCCGGGTAGCCTGCGGACATGGCGAGGATCGCGCGGCTGACGTACTACCCGGTGAAGGGCTGTGCCGGCACTTCGGTGCCGGTCGCCGACGTCGGGCCCGCCGGGCTGGCGTACGACCGGGTCTTCCAGGTCGTCGCGCCGGACGGCGACTTCCGCAGCCAGCGGCGTTACCCGGTGCTGGCCGCGGTCCGCCCGCAAGTACGGGGTGACCAGCTCGCGCTGTCCGCCCCGGGTGTCGAAGACCTCGTCCTCGACGTCCGGCGGGACGGCCCGCGGCACCCGGCGTCGACCTTCTCCTGGCACGGCGACGGCGTCCACCAGGGCGCCGAAGCCGCGGAGTGGTTCTCGACCGTCCTCGGCCTGCCGTCGGTGCTGGTCGGCGTGGCGCCGGACCACGAGCGCGTCACCGGCGGCGACACGCCGGGCACGGCCGCGTTCGCCGACGGCCACGCGCTGCTCCTCGCCTCCGAGTCCTCTTTGGACGAACTGAACGCCCGGATCCTCGAACGCGGCGGCGAGCCGGTGCCGATGGATCGCTTCCGGCCCAACGTGCTCCTGTCCGGCTGGCCCGAACCGCACCGCGAGGACGACGTCCGGGTGATGTCCGCCGGCACCGCGAAGTTCGGCTACGCCCGGCAATGCGTGCGCTGCACCGTGCCGATGGTCGACCAGGAGACCGGCGCGAAAGCCGGCCCCGAGCCGATCCGCACCCTCGCGAGCTACCGCCGGCACCCCGACGGCGGCGTGGTGTTCGGGATGAAGGCCGCGGTGCTCCGGCCGGGTCAGGTGGCCGTCGGCGACGAGGTGATCGTGCACTCCTGGGCCGGGCCCAGCCCGAGCACGGCCGCCGCCGAACCGCCGTTGATCGCGACGGCGAGCCGTCCCGCCGAGTCGGTGTAGAGGACGCTCGCCCCGGCCGGCACGTCCGCGAAGGTCCGCCCGACCGCCGTGGTCACCGCGACCCGCTCGCTGTGCACCGAAACCGCGCCGGTCAGCCCGCTCAGCTCGAGGTCGGCCGGCGTCGCGGCGAGCTGGACGTTGCCGAAGTGGTCGACCGTCAGCACCTCCGACACCAGCTTGCCGGGGAACGCCGCCACGAACGGCTCGGGCAGCTCGACCAGCGTCTCGACGGCGTCGCCGAAGTCCGCCGGCGCGACGCCCAGCGCCAGGTGCGCGGCCGCGGGCGCGAAGACGTCCCGCCCGTGGAACGTGGCCGACGTCACGGCCAGCTGCAGTGACGGCTCGGCCAGCTCGTACGCGGCCCGCACGCCGCCCAGCGCCTGCGCGGCGGGCAGCAGCAGGCCGTTGTCCGGCCCGACAAGCAACCCGCCGCCGGCGACGACGACCACGCCGAGCCGCGCGGTGCCGACGCCCGGGTCGACCACGGCGACGTGCACCGCCTCCGGCAGGTACGGCGCCGTCTGCGCCAGCGCCATGGCCCCGTGGCGGACGTTCTGGGGCGGCACTTCGTGCGTCACGTCGATGACCCGGACGGCCGGCGCCAGCCGCGCGATCACGCCGTGGCAGGCCGCCACGAAGCCGTCGCGCAGGCCGTAGTCGGTCGTCATCGAGACCCATGTCAGCGGCATGTGCAGCATCATCCTCGGTGGCGGAGCGTGCCCGTTAGGGTTCAGCCCGTGACACCCCTCCCCAGACACCCCAAGCTCGCCACCGGCAAGGTCCGCGACCTGTACGACGCGGGCGACGACCGGCTCCTGATCGTTGCTTCCGACCGCATTTCCGCATTTGAACGTGTATTCGCCACACCCGTCCCGGACAAGGGCCGGGTGCTCACGGCGATGAGCGTGTTCTGGTTCGGCGAGCTCGCCGACGTCCTCCCGAACCACCTCGTCGCCTGCGACGGGCCCGCCGTTCCGGACACGGTCCGTGGTCGGGCGATGCTCGTCGAGCGGCTCGACATGCTGCCCGTCGAAGCCGTCGTCCGCGGTCACCTCACGGGCCGCGGTTACGCGGACTACCGCCGCGAAGGTGCGGTGTGCGGCGTCGTGCTGCCGCCCGGGCTGACCGAATCCGCGCGGTTGCCCGAGCCGATCTTCACGCCGTCGACCAAGGCCCGTCCCGGCGAGCCCGACGAGAACATCGACTTCGGCACGTTCGTCTCGATCCTCGGCCGGGCGCTCGCCGAGGAGGTCCGGGAGGCTTCGCTCGAGCTGTACCGCCGCGGCGCCGCGCGCGCCGCGGAGCAGGGCCTGCTGCTGGCCGACACGAAGTTCGAGTTCGGCATCGGCAAGGACGGCGGCCTGGTGCTGGCCGACGAGGTGCTGACGCCGGATTCGGCGCGCTACTGGCTCGCCGACGGCCACCGGCCGGGGCGCCCGCGGCCGGCGGTCGACAAGCAGCACGTGCGCGACTGGCTGATCGACCCGGCGTCCGGCTGGGACTGCGTGTCCCCGCTGCCGCCGCTGCCGCCCGAGGTGGTGACGGCCACCCGGGACCGCTACATCGAGGCGTATCACCGCATCACCGGGCTTTCCCTGGCAGACTGGCCCCGTGATCCTGCTGATCTGCGGCAGCCTGCGAGCAGGCTCGGGCAATGCGGCGGTTCTGGGGACCGTCGCGACCCTCACGGAGAGCACGACGTTCACCGGGCTCGGCGAACTCCCGCACTTCAACCCCGATGACGACCGCGACCCGCTGCACCCCGCCGTCGCGGGGTTGCGGGCGGCCATCAGGGACGCCGACGCGGTACTGATCTGCACCCCGGAGTACGCCGGTGGTTTGCCGGGCTCGTTCAAGAACCTGCTCGACTGGACCGTCGGCGGCGGTGAGATCTACGGCAAGCCGGTCGCCTGGATCAACGCCTCGTCCGTTGCGGCGCCGACTGGCGGCGGCGACGCACACGACTCGTTGCGCAAGGTGCTGACGTACGCGGGCGCCAAGATCGTCGACGACGCCTGCGCACGGATCCCCGTGTCGCGCGCGGTGGTCGCCGACGGCGAGGTCTCCGACCCCGACCTGCGTGGCCGCATCGCCGTGGCGGTCCAGCGCCTGCGTGAAGGCGTCTGACCCTTCCGGCAACGGCCGCCCGCCCGTTCTGCGCAGTTCACGCCGACGTCAGACGCGTGCGTCCCAATGGTGGGGTGGACGCTCAGTTGCTGGTTTCGCTGTCGGGCATCACCCCGCGCACGCTGCACCGGTGCGCCGATCTCGCGGCCGAGCTCGACCGCCGCAAAGTACCGCTGTCGGTGCTGTACGCCGCTCGCACCGGCGAAGGCCCGGTGACGGAGTGGGTGCGCACTCGCGCCCGCACGGGTGATTCCGTGCTGCTGCACGGTTACGACCACGTCGTCACACCCACGCACCGCACCGTGTACCTGGGCAAGAAGGCGGAGTTCGCGACGCTCCCGGCGCACGAGGCGCGGCTGCGGCTGATCGCCGCGAAGGCCGCGCTGGACGCCGCCGGGCTGGGCGTGGACGGCTTCGCGCCGCCGCGCTGGATCGCGTCCCAGGGCACGCTCCAGGCGTTGGCCGAGCACGGCTTCCGGCTGTGCGCGGACCTCGGCGCGGTGCGCGACCTCGTCACCGGCGAGGTGCGCCGCGCCCGCGTCCAGGAGTTCACCAGCCAGTCGCAGCGCACCGAGACGGTCCGCTGTTTCGCGCTGGTGCTGGCGTCCGCACGGGCGGCTCGCCGAGGCGGCCTGGTCCGGCTCGGCGTCGACGCCGTCGACCTCATCCGCCCCGGCCTCCGCCAGGCCCTCCTCGACGCGGTCGACGTCGCGCTGGAGAACCGCGCGTTCGGCGCGACCTACGGCTCCCTGCGCACGGTCGCCGCTTAGAGCTTCACCGGCTCCGCGCGATCCAGCACCTTCACCTCGGTGCCCTCGGGCGCGAGGTTCCCGAACAGGCCGTAGTGCAGGCCCGGGTTGGCGAGCACGGCTTCGTGGATCGGCACGGCGATCCGCGGCGCCACCGCGCGCAGGTAGTCGACGGCTTCGCCGGCCTTGAGCCACGGCGCGCCGGTCGGCAGGCCGAGGACGTCGACCTTCTGCTCGGGCACGAAGAACGAGTCGCCCGGGTGGAAGAACGCGCCGTCGTCGAAGACGTACCCGATGTTCGGGATCGTCGGGATGTCGCTGTGGATCACGGCGTGCTCGCCGCCGACGGCCTTGATCGACGTGTCCCCGACCGCGAAGGCGTCCCCGACGTTGGCGACGTCGAACTCGACCCCCAGCTTCCCGACGGCCTCGGCCGAACCGGGATCGACGATCAGCTTCGCGCCCGGGTTGGCTTCGAGCACCTTCGGCAGCCGCTCGACGTCGAGGTGGTCGAAGTGCTGGTGGGTGATCAGCACGGCGGACAGCTCACGCTCGCCCTCGAAGTCCGTGGAAAAGGCGCCGGGGTCGATCAGGATCCGCTCCGAGCCGGTCTCCAGCAGCACACAGGCATGTCCGAAATGGACGATACGCATCGATGATTCTCCTTCACGGGTGGTCATTCCAGCCTAGTCAGAGTTTGCCGGTGAGCAACGCGTCGCCGAGAGCCGTTCGCCGGTACAGGACCCGGTGCCCGCTGCGGTCCGACGCGAGCAGGCCGGCCGCGCGCAACGCCGTCAGGTGCGCCGACACCGTCGCCGGGGCAAGGGCGAAGCGGTGTGCCAGGTCGGCTGTCGCGGCGGGGACGTCCAGTGTCGCCAGCAGCAGGGCCCGCGTCCGGCCGAGCACCTCGGCCAGCGGTTCCGGGGGCGCCGCCGCCGACGTCCACAGGGACGCGACGCCGCGGGCGGGGTAGAGCAGCGACGTCTGCCACGGCGGCACCGTCACCACCCCGACGTTCGGCCACGCGAACACGGCCGGGATGAACAGCAGGCCGCGGGAGTCGATCTCCAGCCGTTCCCGGGACCGGACGTCGACCAGCACCGACGTCCCGGTCAGCCGCACCTGCGGGTGGAGCTCGGCCAGCATCGCGGTGATGCCCCCGGAACCGAGCTGCCGCGTCCGGTACGCGATGTCGGCCGCCAGCAGCTCGCGCAGGCGCGGCCACTGCGGCGCGAGCAGTGCGTCCCAGACGATTTCGAGCTGATCGGCCAGCAGGTCGCGCGCGGTCGCCGGGTCGTCCGGGAGCAGCGAAAGGTCGGCGTCGACCATCGCCAGCTCCAGCGCGACCTGGTGCGGTGGCGTCTCGCGGACCACCCGCAGCTGGGCCTCGGCCGTCGTCTCCGGGCCCGCGGGCGGCGGGCTGAGGAACTCCGTGATGTAGTGCCGCGCGCTCAGGACCGCCGTCAGCTCGGGGACGTCGAGCGACGGCGCGCCGGCCACCCACGGCAGGTGCGCCGGGTGCCCGCGCAGCCCGAGCAGGGTCTGGACGGCGCCGAGGACCTCTTCCAGCGGCGAGATCGCGAAGCGGACGCGCTGGCTGCCGGCCGCGCTCAGGACCAGCTCGATCATGGCGACCTCACGATTCGCTCGTGCCCGAATCAGTATGGCGCAAACCGTCGCCGTAAGAGCGTGCTCGCATGTCGTTGTTCACCCATCGCGCCTACTGGCGCTGGTCGGCCGGCGTCCAGTTCGCCCGGCTCCCGGCGACCATGGCGCCGCTCGCGTTCACCCTGCTGACCACGGCCACCACCGGCTCGTACCGGCTCGGCGGCGTGCTGATGTCGGTCTACGTCGTCGCCGAGATGGCCGGCGCGGTGCCGGTCGGGCGGCTGCTGGACCGCGTCGGCGTGACGCGCGGCCTGCCCGCGCTGCTGCTCCTGACCGCCGCCGGCTTCGCGGTGCTCGCCTTCGCCGCGTCCGCCGGCGCGCCGAACGCCGTGCTGCTCGCGCTGGTCCTGCTGCCCGGCGCCACCGCAGGTGCGTTGTCCGGCGGGTTCCGGACGCTGCTCGCGGACACCGTCGACGACGCGCTGCTGCCGCGGGCCATCTCCGTCGACGCGATGCTGCTCGAAGGCGTGCTGATCGGTGGGCCGGCGCTGGTCGCGCTGCTCGACCTGGCCGGTCCGTTCGTCCCGCTCGCCGCGATGGCCGCCGCCTGCGTGGGCGCGGCGGTGCTCGTCCCGCGCCGCGCGGCCGAGCGCGAGCGGGAGGAAGCCGGGCCGGACGTGCCGCCGGTCGGTGTCGGCACCTACCTGCCGTGGCTGTGCTGCGCGTTCACCGTCGGGCTGCTGCTCTCGACGATCGAGGTTGCGCCGCTGCCGCTCGTCCAGCGGCTCGGCGCGCCCGACACGGCCGCGCCGGTGGTGATCGCGGTGCTGAGCGGCGCGAGCATTCTGGGCAGCGCGCTCTACGCGTGGCGCGGCAAGACCGGCGACCCGCGGCTGTTCCTCGGCGGGTTCGTCGTCGGCGGACTCGCCCTCGCGGGCGACTTCGGCTGGCCGGGCCTGATCGGGTCGGTGGCCGTGATCGGCGGCTGCACCGGGCCGCTGGTGGCCGCGACCTCGGTCAACCTGCAGCGACTGCTGCCGAAGAATCGCAGGTCAGCGGGGTTCTCGCTGTCGTTCACGGTGCAGGCGTGCGGCTTCGGGCTCGGCTCGCTGGCGGTCGGCGTGCTGCCGCTGTGGCTCGCTCCGGTGTTCGGTGTCTTTGCTGCGGCCATCGCCGGTGCAATGCTGGTGGCGAAGCCCGTGGGCGCTATTGGCACTACGTCAGTAACGTCGTAACCTGGGCTGAACCTCGACCCGCGGGAGACGCCGATGACTGCCGTCCAGCCTAAGCCGACGTCGCTCGGCGAGACCTTCGACTCGCTGAGCCCGGCGACCGACGAGGTCGTCGGCACCTACCCGGTGCACAGCTCCGAAGATGTCCAGGCCGCCGTCGCGCGGGCGCGCGTCGCGGCGAAGTGGTGGGCTGACCTCGGCTTCGCCGGACGCGCGGAGCGGCTTCGCGCCTGGAAGGGCGTGCTGACGCGGCGGCTGCCGCAGCTGTGCCAGGTGGTGCGCGACGAGACCGGCAAGCCGATCGCCGACGCGCAGCTCGAGAGCGTCCTGGCCATCGAGCACATCGCGTGGGCCGGCAAGCACGCGAAGAAGATCCTCGGCAAGCAGAAGCGCTCGGCCGGCCTGCTGATGTCGAACCAGGCGGCCACCGTCGAGTACCAGCCGCTCGGCGTCGTCGGCGTGATCGGCCCGTGGAACTACCCGGTGTTCACGCCGCTCGGCTCGATCGCGTACGCGCTCGCGGCGGGCAACGCCGTCGTCTTCAAGCCCAGCGAGTACACCCCGGGTGTCGGCAAGTGGCTGGTCGACGCGTTCGCCGAGATCGTGCCGGAGCAGCCGGTGCTGCAGCTGATCACCGGCTTCGGCGAAACGGGCGCGGCGCTGGTCGGCGCCGGCGTCGACAAGATCGCCTTCACCGGCTCGACGGGCACCGGCAAGCGGATCATGGCCGCGGCCGCCGAAACGCTCACCCCGGTCGTCATCGAGGCGGGCGGCAAGGACCCGGTGCTGGTCGACGCGGACGCCGACCTCGACGCCGCGGCCGACGCGACGGTCTGGGGCGCGTTCTCCAACTCCGGCCAGACCTGCATCGGCGTCGAGCGGGTGTACGTCCACGAGAAGGTGCACGACGAGTTCGTCGCGAAGGTCGTCGAGAAGTCGAAGGACGTCCGCGCGGGTTCGGACGAGGCCGCCCAGTACGGCCCGGTGACCATGCCGTCGCAGCTCGGCGTGATCAAGCGCCACATCCAGGACGCCCTGGCCCGCGGCGGCAAGGCGGTGCTGGGTGGCGAGGAGTCGGTCGGGGACCGCTACGCGCAGCCGACGGTGCTGATCGACGTCCCGGAGGACTCCGAAGCCGTCACGGAAGAGACGTTCGGCCCGACGGTGACCATCGCGAAGGTCCGCGACATGGACGAAGCGATCGAGAAGGCGAACAACACGAAGTACGGCTTGGGTTCGACGGTCTTTTCGAAGTCCCGTGGCGTCGAGCTGGCGGAGAAGCTGCGCACGGGCATGACGTCGATCAACGCCCCGCTCTCGTTCGCGGGCATCGCCTCGCTGCCGTTCGGCGGCGTCGGCGACTCGGGCTTCGGCCGCATCCACGGCCCGGAAGGCCTGCGCGAGTTCGCCCGCACGAAGGCCATCGCCCGCCAGCGCTTCACGGCACCGCTGACGCTGACGTCGTTCACCCGCAAGCCGTCGACGGACGCCATGGTCGCCAAGCTGGTGACCATCCTCCACGGCAAGCGCTGACCCGCTCCGGGGTTGTGGACAACTCGTGTCCGCAGCCCCGGAACTGTCGGTAGCCCCCGGTAAACTGGATACCGGGGGCCGCGGCCCGCCCGCCCTCACCGCCCCCGGATGAGGTCCGCCGCCTTCTCCGCCACCATGATCGTCGGCGCGTTCGTGTTCCCGCGCGGCACCACCGGCATCACCGACGCGTCCACCACTCGCAGCCCCTCGACCCCGCGCACCCGCAGCTGCGGGTCGACCACGGCCTGCTCGCCGGTGCCCATCGCGCACGTCCCGACCGGGTGATACAGCGTCTGCGTGTTCTCGCGGATGTGCTCGACGAACTCGGCGTCGGTCAGATCGTGCCGGGTGGGCAGGTACGGCTTGTCGAGGAATCGCTTGAGCGGCCCCGACTTCCCGATCTCGACGAGCGCCTTCAGCCCGGCGATCATCGCGTCCATGTCCTTCGGCTCCGCGTAGTACGCCGGGTCGATTTCCGGCTTCCACAAGGGGTTCGCCGACTTCAGCCGCAGCCGGCCGCGGCTCGCGACGTCCACCACGGTGGCGGCGGAGGTGAACCCGGCGACGTTCGGCTCGCGCAACCCGTTTTCGTAGAACAACGACGGCACGACGTGGATCTGCATGTCCGGTGCGGTCTGACCGTCCACAGTGGAGAAGAACGCACCCGACTCGCCGATGTTCGACGTCAGCGGCCCGCGCTTGGTCAGCTGGTAGCGCACGAGCCCGGCCGGCGTCGCCGCGTCGACCAGGTCGGTGGTGCCGCGGGTGGTCCAGATGATCCCGCAGGCCGGGTGGTCGTGCAGGTTCTCGCCGACGCCGGGCAGCGCGGCGACGACGTCGACGCCGTGTTCGCGCAGGTGCTCGGCGGGGCCGACGCCGGAGACCATCAGCAGCTGCGGCGAGTTGACCGCGCCGCCGCTGAGCAGCACCTCGGTGGACGCGCGGGCCGTGCGCTCGACACCGTTGTCCAAATAGGACACGCCGACGGCGCGGGTGCCCTCGAAGACGATCCGGGTGGCCGGCGCGGACGTCTTGACGGTGAGGTTCGGCCGGTCCAGCGCCGGGCGCAGGTAGGCGTCGGCGGTCGACCAGCGGCGGCCCTTCTTGCAGGTCACCTGGTAGTCGCCGGCGCCGTCCTGGGTCTCGCCGTTGAAGTCGTCGGTGCGCTTGAGGCCCCACGCGACGGCGGAGTCGACCCACGCGCTCGACAGCTCGTGGGTGAACCGGCGGTCCTCGACGTTCAGCGGGCCGTCGGTGCCGTGCAGCGGCCCGCCGAGCCGCTGGTTGCCCTCGGCGCGCTTGAAGTACGGCAGGACGTTGTCCCAGCCCCAGCCTTCGGCGCCGTGGGAATCGCGCCAGCCGTCGTAGTCGGCGCGGTTGCCGCGGATGTAGATCATGGCGTTGATCGACGAACAGCCGCCGAGCATCTTCCCGCGCGGCCAGTACGCGGGCTTGCCGGTGTGCTTCTGCTCGACGGTCTCGTAGTTCCAGTCCCACCGGGTCTTGAACAGCGACGCGAACGCGGCCGGGATGTGGATTTCGTCGGCGGTGTCCTCGGCGCCCGCCTCCAGCAGCAGGACCTGCGCCGACGGATCTTCGGTGAGCCGGTTCGCCAGCACGCACCCGGCGCTGCCCGCACCGACGATCACGTAGTCATAGGAGTCCACGGTGCCTCCACAGCTGTTGGCGCGATGTCAACGACTCATCATGGCGCAGGGGCGCGCCGTCGGCCAGTCTAGGTTTTCCGGTGGCCCTCGACACCTGGGCGGCGGGTCGGCGGACCGGGTGAACTATGCTCGCCGGGTACCCACGACCTGCGTGAATAAGGAGCAGCCTGCCGTGGCCCGAGTCGTCGTCGACGTCATGCCCAAGCCCGAAATCCTCGACCCGCAGGGACAGGCCGCGCTCGGCGCCGCCGGCCGTCTCGGCTTCACCGGGATCAAGGAGATCCGCCAGGGCAAGCACTTCGAGATCGAGGTCGACGACTCCGTCGACGACGCGACGCTCGAGAAGATCGCCGAAGGGTTCCTCGCGAACCCGGTGATCGAGCAGTGGATCATCACGCGGGTCGGCGCGTGAGCGCCCGCATCGGCGTCATCACCTTCCCCGGCACCCTCGACGACGGCGACGCGGCCCGCGCGGTCCGCTACGCCGACGCGGAGGCCGTGCCGCTGTGGCACGCCGACGAGGACCTGCGCGGCGTCGACGCCGTGGTCGTCCCGGGTGGCTTCTCGTACGGCGACTACCTGCGCGCGGGCGTCATCGCCCGGTTCGCGCCGGTGATGACGTCGGTGATCGAGGCCGCGCGGGCCGGGATGCCGGTGCTCGGCATCTGCAACGGGTTCCAGATCCTCTGCGAGGCCGGCCTGCTGCCGGGCGCGATGATCCGCAACCAGGGCCTGCACTTCATCTGCCGCGACCAGTGGCTGCGCGTCGAGAACACCTCGACGGCGTGGACCTCGCGGTACGAGCAAGGTGCCGAGATCCTCATCCCGATGAAGAACATCGACGGCTGCTACGTGGCCGAGCAGTCCACTTTGGACGCGCTGGAGGCCGAGGACCGGGTGGTGTTCCGCTACGTGGGCGGCAACCCGAACGGCTCCCGCAACGACATCGCGGGCATCCGCAGCGAGAACGGCCGCGTGGTCGGGCTCATGCCGCACCCGGAGCACGCGATCGACGCGCTCACCGGCCCGTCGGACGACGGTCTCGGCATGTTCTTCAGCGCGGTGGACGCGCTGGTCAAGGCCTGAGGCTCGGACCGCGGCCGGGCCTCACAACCCGGCCGCGGCGCCGCCCTCCAGCCACGCGTGTCGTCCACCCAGGTACGCGTGTCGTCCACCCAAGTACGCGTGTCGTCCACTCGGGTACGCGTGTCGTCCACTCGGGTACGCGTGTCGTCCCGCCGATCACGTGTGTCGTCCATCCGGGTGCGCGTGTCGTCCACTTGCGTGCGCGTGTCGTCCTGCTGATCACGTGTGTCGACCCTTCAATCACGCGAGTCGACTCTTCAAGCACGGGTGTCGGCGCTTCCCGCACGGCCACCGGCCGGAACTCGCGACCCGAGCGCCGCACTCCCCGCGGGAAGTGCGGCGCTCGGTCGAAGGGGCAGGTCAGCTCGCCGCTGCCACCAGCCGGGCGTACGAACCTCCGGCCGCCAGCAGTGCCGCGTGCGGGCCCAGCTCCGTGATGCGGCCGCCCTCGACCACCGCGACGCGGTCGGCCGCCGCCGCCGTGTGGAGGCGGTGGGCGATCGCGATCACCGTGCGGCCGGCCAGCACGCTGTTCAGCGACCGCTCCAGGTCGCGCGCCGAGCCTGTGTCCAGCAGCGACGTCGCTTCGTCGAGCACCAGCGTGTGCGGGTCCGCCAGCACGACCCGGGCCAGGGCCAGCTGCTGCGCGACCGCCGCCGGCACCGGGTACGCGCCCGAGCCGATCTTCGTGTCGAGGCCGTCCGGCAGGGCCGCGACCCAGGCGGACGCGCCCGCCGACGCCAGTGCGGTCGTCAGCTCGTCGTCCGTCCAGTCGCCGCCGGCGCGGCGGGCCGGCAGGGCCAGGTTCTGCCGGAGCGTTCCCGAGAACACGTGGTGCTCCTGGGTCAGCAGCAGGACCTCGCCGCGCAGGACGTCGTCGGCCAGGGCCGAGACGTCCTGGCCGCCGATCCGCACCGAGCCCGCGGACGGCACCGCGATGCCGGCCAGCAGCCGCCCGAGCGTGGACTTGCCCGCGCCCGACGGCCCGACGATCGCCAGCCGTTCGCCCCGCGGGACGCGCAGGTCGATGCCGTGCAGCACCTCGCGGTCGGCGGTGTAGGCGAACCGGACGCCGTGGACGTCGATGTCCCGCCCGCGCGGCACCTGCGTCACCTTCGGTGTCTCCTCGACCGCGACCTCCCGGACGCCGAGGATCCGGCGCGCCGCGGCGGCCGCGACCTGCAGGTCTTCCAGCCAGAACAGCGCGGAGTTGAGCGGGTTCGCCATCGCCTGCATGTACAGCAGCATCGTGGTGATCACGCCGAGCCCGGCCCAGCCTTGCGAGTAGGCGAGCAGCCCGAGCAGCAGCATGACGGCCAGCGGCAGCACGTAGCTGATCTCCAGCGACGGCAGCCAGCGCAGCTGCAGCGCCCGCATCCGGCGTTCCGCGAGGATGCTCCGGTCCAGGTCGTCGTGGGCACCGGCGACCCGCCGCTCGGTCAGCCCGAGCGCCTCGACCGTGCGGGCGCCCTCCGCCGTCTCGTGGACGCTGGTCGTCAGGTCCGCCCAGCGGTCCAGCATCCACTGCATCAGCGCCGGGATCCGCCGCTGGTACCAGACGTTGACGCTGATCAGCAGCGGCGCCGCGACGAGCAGGCCGAGTGACAGCAGCGGCGACGTCAGCACCATCGCCGCCACCGTGAACACCACGGTCACCGCCGCGACCAGGATCTCCGGCGCGGCGAACCGCGCCGCGTGGTCGATCCGGCCGAGGTCGGTGGTGGCCCGGCTGAGCAGGTCGCCGGTGCCGGCCGCCTCGACGGTGCCGAGCGGCAGCTGCAGCGCCGTGCCGACGAACTCTTCGCGGGTCTCGGCCAGCACCAGCTCGGCGAACACCGCGCCGCGCAGCCGCGCGACCTTCCGGGAGAGGGCCTGCAGCAGCAGGATCACGACGAACACACCCGCCAGCACGTCGACGTGCGTGGTCGTGGTCCCCGCCGCGACGGAGTCGACCAGCGAACCGAGCAGCTGCGGCCCGGCCAGCCCGATCAGCGTGGACCCGGCGAGCGCGCCGAGCAGCAGCGCGCACTCGCGTTTGTGGGTCGCAGCTGTCCGCAACGCCCAGCGGCGGACGTCCCGCCGGGACGCCGTGGGGAGCCGCTTCATACCGTCACTACCTTCGTCGTGAAAACCTCGTCGGCCACATGTGTCCACAAAGGACTCTGGCTGAACACCACCGTCGTCTTGCCGCGGCGCAGCGCCGCGACACGCTCGGTGATGCGTGCCTCCGTGTGCGCGTCGACCGCCGACGTGGGCTCGTCCAGCACCAGGACGTCCGCGTCCACGGCCAGCGCGCGGGCCAGGTTCAGCCGTTGCCGCTGGCCACCGGACACCTCGCGGCCGCGTTCGCCGATCACTTCGTCGACGCCGTCGGGCATCGCCTCGACGATGTCGTCGGCGTCGGCCGCGTACAGCGCTTCGGTGATGTCGACGCCGCTCGGCCGCGCCGGCGTCAGCTGCTCCCGCAGCACGCCGGAGAACCAGATGTCCTGGTTGTGCGCGTACACCACCCGCCGCCGCAGCTCCACGAGCGCGACCTGGTCCGCCCGGACCCCGCCGACCAGCACTTCTTCGCCCGCGGCCGGGTCGGCGAACCGGGCCAGCCGATCGGCCACGGCCTCGCCGCCGGCGCCGAAGTCGACGACCGTCAGCTGCCCGGCCGCGACCCGCACGCCGGACTCGGTGTCGACCAGTTCCAGTGGCCCGTCGGGCAGCCGCACCGGCGTCTCCGGATCCGCCAGCGCGGGTTCCAGTGCCAGCAACGCCACCACCTTCCGCGACGCCACCAGGCCGGACGTGAACGACCCGACCGCCTCGGTGGCCGCGGAAACCGGCCAGATGAGGAACATCGAGACGCCGTAGAACGCCACCAGCTGCCCGACGCTGATGGTGCCGCCCACGGCCAGCCGGGCGCCCAGCCAGGTGATCACCACGGTGACCAGGCCGGGCAGCGCGATCTCCGCCGCGGCCAGCCACGACTCGGCCTTGCCGACCTCGATACCCGCCCGGCGCACCCGCTGGCTGGTCTCGCGGAAGCGGCCGGAGAACCGCCGTTCACCACCGATGCCGCGCAGGATCCGCAGGCCAGACACGATGTCCGCGCCGAGCGCGTTGACCTCGCCGCGCATCTCGCGCTGGCTCGCCTTGCGCTTCTGCAGCGGGGCCAGCAGCGGCCCGATGCCGAGCACCGCGAGCGGCACGCCGACCAGCGCGACCAGGCCGAGCAGCGGCGACGTCGAGACCAGCCAGATCGCGACCACGACGAACGCCAGCAGCGAGCCGAACGCCCGCCCGGCCATCTCGACGGTGTTGCCGATGTGGTTGATGTCGGTCGTGGCGATCGCGACCAGGTTGCCGGTGGTCGTCTTCTCGCGCAGGCCGGCGCCGACGCGCGTGGTGTGCGCCGAGACGAGCCGCTGGGTGGAGCCCGCGCCGTGCAGCCACAGGCCGTAGTTGAGGAAGTGCATCCAGGTCCCGGCCAGGGTCTGGGCGACGCCGAGCGCGGCCGCGGCCAGCGCCCAGCGCCCGACGCCCGCCCCGTCGTGCGCGGTGATGGCGCCGATGCCCTGGCCGATCACCAGGGGCAGCAGGGCGCCCGGCAGCGCCCACACGACGCCGATCGTGGCCGAGCCCAGCACCGTGCCGAGCCGGGCTCGGAACACGGCGAGCAGGAACCGGCTCGCGGTCGGCCGTGCGGGCAGCCGCAGCGGCGGAAGGGGGTATGTGGCGGAAAGCACGATTCCCGACGTTAAGCCGACAACCAGCGGAAGGCGACCGATTTTCGCCCGCCAGCCTGCGGCCGCACCTCCGCTCGGTGGTCACGCACCGGGCCGGTCGCCCGGATGCCGCAGCGCCGGATCAGCCGATCCGGGACCGGAAGAGCTACTCCGCGCGGGCCTTCCGCCGTGGCTCGCGGGTGATCTTCGCCCACTCGGGTTGTCTGCTCCGTCACACCCGGAACGGTGATATCCGGTGGGGCGGCCCAGTGTCCGGGGCACCCGGGCCCGGCACGTATCCTGGCGGCCGTGGCGAACCCTGACACGGACACCGTGACCAGCACCGTTGACACCACCGAGCGGGCCGGGGCGACCCCGGACCACACCCAGCCCTATCGCGAGCTCGGGCTCGCCGACGACGAGTACGCCCGCATCCGGGAAATCCTCGGCCGCCGGCCCACCGACGCCGAGCTGGCCATGTACTCGGTGATGTGGAGCGAGCACTGCTCCTACAAGTCCTCCAAGAAGCACCTTCGCTACTTCGGCGAGACCGCGACCGACGAGATGAAGGCCAAGATGCTGGCCGGCATCGGCGAGAACGCGGGCGTCGTCGACATCGGCGAGGGCTGGGCGGTCACCTTCAAGGTGGAGAGCCACAACCACCCGTCCTATGTGGAGCCCTACCAGGGTGCCGCGACCGGCGTCGGCGGCATCGTGCGCGACATCATGGCGATGGGCGCGCGCCCGCTCGCGGTGGCGGACGCGCTGCGCTTCGGCCCGGCCGACGCCCCCGACACCAAGCGCGTGCTGCCCGGAGTCGTCGCCGGCGTCGGCGGTTACGGCAACTGCCTCGGCCTGCCGAACATCGGCGGCGAGCTGGTCTTCGACCCGTCGTACGCGGGCAACCCGCTGGTGAACGCGCTGTGCGTCGGCGCGATGCGCGTCGAGGACCTGCACCTGGCGTTCGCGTCCGGCACCGGCAACAAGATCATCCTGTTCGGCGCCCGCACCGGCCTCGACGGCATCGGCGGCGTGTCCGTCCTGGCGAGTGACACCTTTTCGGGTGACGAGTCCTCGGGTGGCCGCAAGAAGCTGCCGAGCGTCCAGGTCGGCGATCCATTCACCGAGAAGGTGCTCATCGAGTGCTGCCTCGAGCTGTTCGCGGCCGACCTCGTCGTCGGCATCCAGGACCTCGGCGGCGCCGGGCTGTCCTGCGCGACGTCGGAGCTGGCCGCGGCCGGCGACGGCGGCATGCACGTCTACCTCGACCGGGTTCCGTTGCGCGCCACCGGGATGACGCCGGCCGAGGTGCTCTCCAGCGAGTCGCAGGAGCGCATGTGCGCGGTCGTCTCGCCGGAGAACGTCGAGGCGTTCATGGCGGTCTGCCGCAAGTGGGATGTCATCGCCACCGACATCGGCGAGGTCACCGACGGCGAGCACCTGGTGATCACCTGGCACGACGAGGTCGTCGTCGACGTCCCGGCGCACACGGTGGCGCACCAGGGGCCGGTGTACGACCGGCCGATCGAGCGACCGTCCTTTCAGGACGCTCTGATCGCCGACACCTCGGCGAACCTGCCGCGTCCGTCCACTCCGGACGAACTGCGCGCCGACGTGTTGCGTCTCATTTCCTCGCCCAACCAGGCATCGAAGGAATGGGTGACGTCGCAGTACGACCGCTACGTGCGCGGTAACTCCGTGCTGTCACAGCCGTCCGACTCGGGCATGATCCGGATCGACGAGTCGAGTGGCCGAGGCGTCTCGGTGGCGACGGACTGCAACAGCAAGTTCGTCTACCTCGACCCGTACCGCGGCGCGCAGCTGGCGCTGGCGGAGGCGTACCGCAACGTGGCGACCGGCGGCGCGACCCCGGTCGCGGTGTCGGACTGCCTGAACTTCGGCGCGCCGACCGACCCGGGCGTGATGTGGCAGTTCGAGCAGGCCGTGCACGGCATCGCGGACGGCTGCGTCGAGCTGGGCATCCCGGTCACCGGCGGCAACGTGAGCTTCTTCAACCAGACCGGGTCGACGGCGATCCTGCCGACGCCGGTGATCGGCGTGCTCGGCGTGATCGACGACGTCACCCGCCGCATCCCGACCGGCATCGGCGCCGAAGCCGGCGAAACCCTGCTGCTGCTGGGTGAAACGCACGACGAGCTGGACGGTTCGGCGTGGGCCCGCGAGCTGCACGGCCACCTCGGCGGCGTGCCCCCGAAGGTCGACCTCGCCCGCGAGAAGCTCCTCGCGGACATCCTGGTGGCGGGTTCCCGCGACGGCATGATCTCGGCCGCGCACGACCTGGCGGACGGCGGCCTGATCCAGGCGTTCGTCGAGACCGTCCTCATCGGACAGTGCGGTGCCCGGTTCTTCCTCGACGACGGCCAGGACCCGTTCGTCCAGCTGTTCTCCGAGTCGTCGGGCCGCGTGCTGGTGGCGGTCCCGCGCACCGAGGAGCTGCGCTTCACGGAGATGTGCACCGCGCGCGGCCTCCCCTGGCGCAAGACCGGCGTGGTCGACCCGGAGTCGGGCAAGCTGGAGCTGCAGGGCATCACGGAGTTCACGCTCGACGAACTGCGCGAAGCCTGGGAGAAGACGCTCCCGGCCCTGTTCGACTGACCTGGTAGACCTGGGGACAGCTGACCGGAGGGCACCGATTGTTGTCGGTGCCCTCCGCTAGCCTGGAAAACGGGGGCTGCTCAGGGCAGTTTCGTCCCGTCCGGAAAGGTCGCCTCGCCGAAATCGGGCGGCAGCGCGAACTCGACGCCGTCGAACGTCACTTCGTCGTGCACGGTGAAACCGCGGAAGCCCGTGCCCGAACCGAACTTCGTCCGCACGAACTCGACGGGCCCGTGCATTTCCGCGCCGGTGAAGAACGCCGAACTTTCGAACGACGTGTCCACGAACCGGGCGCCGGTGAAGATCTTCATCTGCTGCCCGCCGAGCCAGGCGATCCGCTTGTGCGCGAGGGTGAACCGTTCGAGCCGGGCACCGGAGAGGTCGAGTGCGTACGCCGGCCCGTCCGGCTCGTCGACGTCCGCCAGCAGGGTCTGGACCAGCTGCTGAGCCGTCCGCCGGACCTGCCGCTCCCGCTCGGCCGCGGCGGAATCCTCGACGACGTCACCGAAGTCCTCGTGGGCGAACGGCAGCCGCAGGTACGCGCACAGCACGTCGAGCACGGTCTGCGCGTAGACGTCGGGCCGGGTCCGCGCGAGCCCGGCCAGCGCGTGCATCGCCCCGACCCGGACCTGGTCGGCCTGGTGCCCGAGCAGTTCGACGGCCTTCGCGAAGCGCTCGTCGGAGATCCGGCCGCGTTCCAGCTCGTGCCGGTCCTCTTCGGTGCGCCGGCGGCGGTCGTTAAGCCACAGCCCGTACAGCGCCGCGACCGCGCCGCCCGCCAGCCCGGCCGTCTTGAGCGCGTCACCCCGGCTGGTCCCGCGGTCGGCGAGCAGCCACACCAGGACACCGGCGAAGATGACGGCGCTGAACAGAAAAGCGGCCACCAGGGGCGAAAAGCGCTTCACTCGGCCACGATCCGCACGCCGCCGTCACGCAGTTTTTCGAGCTTCCAACCGGCCGGCAGCTGAACGTCCTTTTCGGACTGGACGCGCGTGTTGTACAGCGAGACGGACTCGGGCAGCGCGGAGAACCGCAGGTCGGTCTGACCCTCGAAACGGGTTTGGTGCAGATCTAGCGAGCCTGTCGCGCGAACATCCTTGAAGACCGCGTCGCGGGCGAACTCCGCGTCCTTGAAGGTGGTCTCACCCGCGAAGGTCGTCTCGGTGAAGTCGGCGAGTTCGGCGAACCGGGTGCCGCTGAACCAGGCGTGGCTTTCGAAAACCGCGCCACGGCACCGGAAGTTGCCGATCAGGCGCCCCGCGTCGATGCCCGCCGCCGTGAAGTACACCCGGCGGGTGAAGCGGCAGCCGCTCAGGTTGGTGCTGCTGTGCAGCGCCGCGTACCGCAGCACCAACCCGCCGATTTTGCACGCAGAGAGATCGAGGTATTCGACGACCGCCCCGGTCAGGTCGAGGTCGTAGCCCGGGCCGTCCGCCTGGCCGGCGGACGGCAGCAGCTCCCGGATCAGCCGCTGCGCGGTCAACCGGACCTGGAGTTCCTGTTCCTGCTCGGGGGTGCCCCGCCTGGCGTCGCGGTCGTGCCGGTCGACGCCCGACTCGTACCGCGGGTGCTGGAACGGCCGCCGCAGGTAGGAGCACAGCACGTCCAGCACCGTCTGCGTGTACTCCGGCCGGCTTCGCGCGAGCCCCGCCAGTGCGTGCAGCGCCCCCACCCGCACCTGGTCGGCGGCGTGGCCGAGCAGCTCGACCGCCTTTGCGAACCGCTCGTCCGCCACCCGCTCGCGGTCCTGCTCCGCGCGTTGCGACTCGAGTTCGTGACGCTGCCGCTCGATGTCCTGGCGGCGTTCCTCGACGCGGCGGCGGCGGTCGTTCAGCCAGAGCGCGTACAGCGCCACGATCGCGCCGCCGGCCAGGCCGCCGGTCTTGAGCGCGTCACTGCGGCTGGTGGCGGGGTCGGTCAGCAACCAGCCGCCGACCCCGAGCAGCAGCACCAGTGACGCGGCGAACGTCCACGCCAGCGGTGATCGCCACAGCTTCACCAGCTCAGGACACCAGCATGGTGCTGACGCAGAAGCCCTTGTCGTCGAAGTTCGTCGCGCTCAGCGTGCCCTTGACGGACTTGCCCGCGGACGTCCCGGTGACCTGGCCCTCGACGAGGTACTCGTCGTCGGGCACGTCGCCGAGTTCGAGCTGCAGCGGCGACTTGAGGAACGTCTTGAGCCACGAGTCGAGCAGGTCCTTCGAGTCCGAGCAGCCCATCGCGATCGCGGCGTTGTTGTCGCCGGCGTTCAGCTTGTCGATGAAGCCCTGCAGCACGACCTTGCCCTGGCCCGAGCCCGAGCCACCGCCCGGCGTCGAGGCCTTGGTGCTCGGGGTCGTCGACTTCTTCGGGGTGCTCTTCGGCGTCGTCGGCTTGGCCGAGGTGCTCGTGCCCGGGGACGCCACGTTCGTGTTGTCGTCCTTCGAGAGGAAGAACCCGGGTGCCACGAACCCGGTGATGCCCAGGCCGGCCAGCACCAGCACCACGACGGCGCCGACGGCGATCCACATCCCGGTCTTGCTCTGCTTGGGCGGCGCCGGCGGCCCGCCGAAGCCCTGCCCGTAACCACCCTGCTGGTCCCAGCCCGACATCTGGCCGCCGGAGTTCGGGTCCCACGCCTGCTGGCCGTACTGCTGGGCGTTCGGGTCCGCCCACGCCTGCTGCTGCTGCGCGTTCGGGTCGGCCCAGCCCTGCTGCTGCTGCTGGTTGGGGTCACCCCAGCCCTGCTGCGGGTAGCCGGCGGTACCGGGCTGCTGGTAACCCTGCTGGTTCGGGTCCCAGCCCTGCGGGTACTGCTGCGTCGGGTACGGCTGTTGCTGCTGGTTCGGGTCCCACCCGCCCTGCTGGGGATACGGCTGCTGCGGGAAGCCGCCGGACTGCGGCTGCTGGCCGTACGGGTCGGGCTGGCCGGGCTGGCCCGGCTGAGGCGGGTAGGTCATCGGTCATGCCTTCCGGGCGCGGGGTGTTCGTGCGCATCCGACGCCCGGCGGACGCGTGCGGTTCCCCCAGGACGTCGTGAGCAGCATTCTGCAAGCTCGGACGGTACGGCATGAAACCGGCTCCCGGCCGAGACGACGCGAAGTCGTCACGATCCGGGAGCCGGGGGTGGTGCGGGTCAGCCGTTGGCGAGGGCCTGGAGCCGGTCGATGGCACCGTTGAAGGTGTCCTGGTCGAGCGGGCTCGAGGTGTACTGCCAGACGGTGTAGAAGCCCCAGTTGTAGGGCAGGGTGCCGACCGACGACGCGTACCGCGCGACCCACAGCGGGGCCGTGCTGGCGAAGTCGGCGTTGACACACTGGTTCCACCAGCTCTGGGACGTGTAGATCACCGGGTACCGGCCGGTCTTGGCGTGGTAGGTGTCGTGGAAGTCGAGGATCCACGACGTCATCGCCGCCTTGCTCAGCCCGTAACAGGTGGCGCCGTACGGGTTGTACTCCATGTCCAGGGCGCCGGGCAGGGTCCTGCCGTCCCGCGACCAGCCGCCGCCGTGGGCCAGGAAGTAGTTCGCCTGGGCGGCGCCGCTCGCCGTGTTCGGGGTGGCGAAGTGGTAGGCGCCGCGGATGAAGCCCTGGTTGAAGGAACCGTTGTACTGCTGGGCGAAGTACGGGTTGGTGTAGCTCGTGCTTTCGGTGGCCTTGGTCCAGACGAACCGCTTGCCCTGGTTCCACCAGCTCGCCCAGTCGACGTTGCCCTGGTAGCTGGCGACGTCCATGCCGGCCACCGTGGCCAGCACCTGGCCGGGGATGGCCTGGGCGGGTTGCGGCTGCTGCGCCGCTTTCTGCGTGTCCGGCGTCGACTTGTCACCCTCGACGCGCCGGATCTGCGAGCCCATGTCGTGGTTGTGCACGGCGATGTCCGCGTTGATCGCGGACACCGGATCGACCTCGGGGGAGATGGTCGCGGCCGTCGCCTGGACCGTGCTGCCGAGCAGGAGCAGCGTGGCGGGGACGGCCAGGGCAGCGAACAGCCGCCCTCTTCGGGAAGTGGACATCGTTGAATCCCTTCACAGATACCCTCGCTGAGGACGGCTTACTGCAGGTAGCCGCCCGAGCACGATTGTTAGCGACGCACCAGGGGTTTGTCACTCATTTCCGTGAAATTGGGTATACGCGTGGGTGATTTTCCCGGGAAGTTGATCGTCAATTGGTGACTGGTTAACACCTATTACCGCGAACGGCTGAGCCGTTCAGCCGAGTGCGAGCGCCCGCAGACGGGCGGCCGCGCCGTTGAACCAGTTCTGGTCGCCCGGCAGCGTGCCGCGGTCGGCGAACTGCCAGATCGTGTGCACGCTCCAGCCGGCCGGGAGCTCGCCGATGGAGGTGTTGTAGCGGGCGATCCAGAGCGGGTTGGCGCCGAAACCGCCGTTGTTCGCGGTGCACCGCTTCCACCAGCTCGTCGACGTGTAGATCGTCGGGTACCGGCCGGTGGCCGCGCGGTAGGTCTCGGAGAAGTCGCTGAGCCAGCGGACCATTCCGGCGGCGTCCTTGCCGTAGCAGGTTTCGCCGTACGGGTTGTACTCCGCGTCGAGCGCGCCCGGCAGCGTCTTGCCGTCGGCGGACCAGCCGCCGCCGTGGGCCAGGAAGTACTTCGCCTGCGACGCGCCGTCGGAGACGTCCGGCCGGGCGAAGTGGTAGGCGCCGCGGATCAGCCCGGCGTCGTAGGACCCGTTGTACTGCTGGGCGAACTGCGGGTTGACGAAGCCGGTGCCCTCGGTCGCCTTGACGTAGACGAACTTCGCGCCCGCCCCCGCCGCGCCGCCCCAGTCGACCGGCCCCTGGTGGCCGCTGACGTCGTGACCGAGCTGCTGGTCGTCGGCCGCGTACAGCACGTCCGGGAGCGCGTCGATGCCTTCGGCCTTGGCGATCTGCGAACCGGCGTAGTGGTCTTCGGCGCCGTCGTAGAGGTCGACGGCGGTCGCCGGGGCCTGCCCGGCGACCAGGAACACGGCGGCGGCGAGGAGCGGCAACGAACGGCCTCTTCGTAAACGGCCCAGCACCCTCATGCCCCCCACCTGTCCCGTGAGCCTCATCGAGCCTCACGATGCACCCGTGTCGCCGGATCGGCTACCCGGTGACACTCGAAAGAGTGAGGGGCTCAAGGGCGACGCCGTCAGCGCTGCTGTTCGTCCGCCAGCGCCTTCATCAGGTGTTCCGCCGGCACGACGGCGGTGATCAGGTCGTGCGGGTTGATCGCGACCGGGTGACCCCCGAGCAGGCCGACGATGTCGCGGCCGACCACCGCGCGGGCGTGCGGCCACTCGCGCGGCACCAGGGCCTTGCGGGTGTAGGCCGGCACCATGACCCGGCCGTCGGTGTTGTGGAAGCCGATCACCGTGCGCTGCACCGGCGACATCGCGTAGACGAACAGCGTCGAGTCGAGGACGACCTTCGGCAGGTCCGACGGCGGCCGGTGCTCGGTCCGGACGAGCTGCAGCAGCTGCTCGAGGTCGTTCGACGGCTCCGGGAACCCGAGCGCCTTGGGCGAGGGCCGGTAGCGGTCGTTCGCGTGGAAGTCCGCGACCACGTCGCCGGCGTCGTTCACCGGGTACGCGCCGACGACCGCCCACGACGGCACCGGGCCGTTCGGGTCGAAGGCCTCGTCGATGACGTAGAGCCAGCTGTTGGGGTTGGCGCGCGCGTTCGCGCGCATCTCCTCGGTGATCTCCGGCGTGCCGTGCTTGCCGGAGCGCCGGGCCTGCTGGCCGCCTCGCCGCGCCGACCGGCTGTGCTTGCCGTGCTTGCCGGGGCGATCCGGTCCGTTTCCGGCTGGCTGCTGCGAAACCATCCGATCTGCCTCGTCCCGCTGCGCCATCGTGATCCCCACGTTCTCGGGTGTGCCGGAAAACTCTTGGTGCGCCACTCTACTGTTTGCCCATGGCCTCTTCGCGTTCGGTCGACCCCGGACAGTTACGTGCGGCGGTGCAGGCGATTTCCCCGTGGCTGCAGGGCGACGGGCCCGACCCGGCCCGCCCGGAGCTGGCCGCCGCCGTCCGGCTCAGCCTGCGCGCGCTGGCGGCCGACGCTCCCGGAAGGACGGTCGAGGTCCGGGTGCCCCCGTTCGCGGCGGTCCAGTGCGTGGACGGTCCGCGCCACACCCGCGGCACGCCGCCCAACGTGATCGAGACGGACCCGCGCACCTGGCTCGAACTGGCCACGGGCCGATTGGACTGGACCACTGCGGTGGCCGGTGGCCGGGTGTCCGCTTCGGGCTCCCGGGCCGACCTTTCGCAGTGGCTCCCGCTCGTCCGCGTCTAGTTACGGCTTGCGGCCGACGCCGCCGGCGATGGTGCGCTGCGCGACGTTGAGCTCCTTGAGGCGCGGGCCGTCCGGCCACCAGTCGGCGCACAGGGTCACGCCGGGATCGACCATTTCGAGGCCGGCGAACAGGGCCTCGATGTCCTTCTGCGTCCGGAACGTGCCCGAGCCCATCGGGCTGTGCACGAAGAAGTCCTCCATGCGGCGCGCGGTCGCGGAGTCTTCGTTCTCCGGGTCGAAGAAGTGGCTGAGGCCGACGAACGAGCCCGACGGCAGCGCGTCGACGTACTCCCTCATGATCTCCGCCGGCCGGTCGTGGTCGCCCTTGAAGTGGTGCAGGGTGCCCATCTGCAACATGATCAGCGGCTGCGTGAAGTCGATGTGCTCGCGCACGATCTCGTTCTCGAGGATCCGCGCCGGCTCGAAGATGTCCTCGGCGACGAAGTGGGTGTGCTCGTTCTCTTCCAGCAGCGCCCGGCCGTGGGCGAGCACGACCGGGTCGTTGTCGACGTAGACGACCCGGGTCTCCGGGTTGATCCGCTGGACGACCTGGTGGGTGTTCTCGGCGGTCGGGAGACCGGACCCCAGATCGAGGATCTGGGTGATACCCGTTTGGCTCGCGAGGAAGCGGCACGCGCGAATGAGGAAACCGCGGTTTTCGAAGGCCAGGTCCTGCGCTTCGGGAGCGGCCTGCTGCACCTGCTTCAGGACCTCCCGGTCGATCTCGTAGTTGTCCTTACCCAGCAGGAACGCGTCGTAGACCCGCGCGATGCTGGCCCGGGTCGGGTCGACTCCGACGGGAACTCGTTCGGTCCGGGTCGCGGCGTCGGGCATCTTGAACCTCGCAAGTTCTGTGTCGTAAGTCTCGTACTCTACGTAGAGTAGGACTACACAAGCATGCGGTAAACCGGGTCACCTCTTTGCGCAGGACGGCCCAACGTGTACTTTCGGTAGTCGGGCTAGAGCCCCCTGGTGACTGACGCGCGGAAGGTCCGGGAATGAACGCGGTGAACGCGTCCAGTGCTGAACAGAACATCGGCCCGACGGCGCGGCGGATGATCCTCGGCTCACAGCTGCGCCGGCTCCGTGAAGAAGCGGGCATCACGCGGCAGCAGGCCGGCTACAACATCCGCGGGTCCGAATCGAAGATCAGCCGCCTCGAGCTGGGCCGCGTCGGCTTCAAGGAACGCGACGTCACCGACCTGCTGACGATGTACGGCGTCGAGGAGTCCACCGAACGCCAGACGTTCCTCGACATGGTCAAGCAGTCGAACGAACCTGGTTGGTGGCGCCGCTTCGGCGAGACGATGCCGAACTGGTTCACCGACCTCGTCGGCCTGGAAGAGGCCGCGGCCCGGATCCAGATCTGGGAGCCGCTCTACGTCTCGGGCCTGCTGCAGATCGAGGGGTACGCGCGAGCGATCTTCAGCCACGGCCGGCCGGAGATGGCCGACGACCGGGTCGACCAGCTGGTCGCGCTGCGGATGCGGCGGCAGAAGATGTTCAGCAGGCCGGACGCGCCGCGCGTCTGGATGGTGCTCGACGAATCGGTGCTGTACCGGCCGATCGGCGGCGTCAAGGTCCTCAAGCGGCAGATCGAATACCTGCTCGAGATGAGCGCGCTGCCGCACGTGTCGGTGCAGGTCCTGCCGTACTCGCGCAGCGGGCTGTCCGCGGAGCACGCGTTTTCGCTGCTGCGGTTCGGCGAGCCGGAACTGCCGAACATCGCCTACGTCGAGTACCTCACGGGCGCGCACTACATCGAGAAGCGCGAAGAGATCGAGAAGTACAGCCGCGCGCTGGACATGCTCGCCGTCGACGCGGAGACCCCCGACCGGAGCCGCTCGATGCTCGCGAAGCGCCGTCAAGAGATCTGAACGACCCGCGTTCGACAGCATCGACTAGTACCGCTGAGCGGTAACCAGGGGTAGCGACTCGTCCATTCGAGGACGTTTCTGTAGCCCGTTGGATGAAGTGTGACCTGGTGATCCTTCACTGGGGGAGAACTTTGCAAGAAATTCTGCACGTGCATTTACCGCTGCAAGCACACGTGCTAGCGTGCTCCACGCGGGCAAATGCACATGCATCTGCACCGCCCCAGGTTTCCGCATCGAGAGGTTGGGACCATGGCAGAGCGATTCGAGAACGGCATCCCGGCCGATCGGCTGTCCGGTGCCCCGTGGCGCAAGGCGAGCTACAGCGGCGCCGTCGGCAACTGCGTCGAGGTCGCCCCCCTGTCCAACGGCGAGATCGCGATGCGCAACTCGCGCTTCCCGACCGGCCCGGCGCTCGTCTACACGCGCGCGGAGATGGCGGCGTTCCTCGCGGGCGCCAAGGACGGTGAGTTCGACGATGTCCTCGGCTGAGGCTCCCGTCGCTCCCGTCTACGACATCGAGACCGGGCTGCAGGAACTGGTGGCCCGTGGCTACCAGTTCGTCCACCCCGCCGACGACCGGGGCGAGGTCCTCGCCGTCGTCGGTGTGCGAGTGCACGACGACGTCGTGGACGTGGTCCGGCTCAACGCCGAGGACGACGTGGTGGCGACGCGCATGCCCGGTACCGAAGAGAACATCTTCGAACCCGAGCGGTGGCTGTGGCGCCGCAGCGGTGACGGAGCCCGGGTGCTCTCGGAGATTCTCTCGCTGCCGGATGCCTGCTAGCGCACGGAAAAAACTTCAGGCCCTGTCCGAAGTGGTCAGAACCACGTCGGGCGGGGCCTGACTCATGTCCGGACCGTTTACACTGAAACCGGCCTGACCGCGTCTTCCTGGGAGCACCTCGGTGGTTTCCGACCCACAGCTCGTGTCCTCCGACCAGCCCGACCCGGAACCCCGCGAGGAGTGTGGCGTCTTCGGCGTCTGGGCTCCCGGGGAAGAAGTCGCCAAACTGACCTACTACGGCCTCTACGCCCTGCAGCACCGGGGCCAGGAGGCCGCCGGCATCTCCGTCTCCGACGGCTCCCAGATCGTGGTCTTCAAGGACCTCGGCCTGGTCAGCCAGGTCTTCGACGAACAGATCCTGCAGTCCCTGCAGGGCCACATCGCCGTCGGCCACTGCCGGTACTCGACCACCGGCGCCACCATCTGGGAGAACGCGCAGCCGATCTTCCGCACCACCGAGACGGGCAGCGGCCTGTCCTTCGCGCACAACGGCAACCTCGTCAACACGGCGGAGCTGCGTGAGCGCACCATCGCCGCGGGCCTCAAGCCGCACGCCGGGCTGACCGGCTCGTCCAGCGACTCGGACCTGATCTGCGGGCTGCTCGCCGCGAACGCCGCCGACAAGGGCATCGAAGGCGCCGCGATGGAGCTGCTGCCCACGCTCAAGGGCGCGTTCTGCCTGGTGTTCGCCGACGAGAACACGCTGTACGCCGCGCGTGACCCGCACGGCGTGCACCCGCTGGTGCTCGGCCGCCTCGAGCGCGGCTGGGTCGTCTCCAGCGAGACCGCGGGCCTGGACATCGTCGGCGCGTCGTTCGTGCGCGAAGTCGAGCCGGGCGAACTGATCGCCATCGACGCCGAAGGCCTGCGCTCGTCGCGGTTCGCCAACCCGGATCCCAAGGGCTGTGTCTTCGAGTACGTCTACCTGGCCCGCCCCGACACCACGATCGCCGGCCGCGGCGTGCACGCCACCCGCGTCGAGATCGGCCGCCGGCTCGCCGGCGAGCAGCCCGTCGAGGCCGACCTGGTGATGCCGGTGCCGGAGTCCGGTACCCCGGCGGCCATCGGGTACGCGCAGGGCTCGGGCATCCCGTACGGCACCGGCCTGGTGAAGAACGCCTACGTCGGGCGCACGTTCATCCAGCCGTCGCAGACCATCCGCCAGCTCGGCATCCGGCTCAAGCTGAACCCGCTGCGCGACGTCATCCGCGGCAAGCGGCTGGTCGTCGTGGACGACTCGATCGTCCGCGGCAACACCCAGCGCGCGCTGGTGCGGATGCTGCGCGAGGCCGGCGCACTCGAGGTGCACGTCCGGATCGCGTCGCCGCCCGTGCGGTGGCCGTGTTTCTACGGCATCGATTTCGCGTCGCGGGCCGAGCTCGTCGCGAACGGCGTCGACCTCGACGGCATCCGCCGCTCGATCGGCGCGGACTCGCTGGGCTACATCTCGCTCGACGGCCTCGTCGCGGCGACGGAACAGCCGAAGACGCGGCTGTGCACGGCGTGTTTCTCCGGCGAATACCCGATCGCCCTGCCCGACGACGCGCTCATCGGGAAGAACCTGCTCGAGAGCCTCGACGCGGTCAATGGCGCGGCGACCCCGGTCAGCCCGGCCGGGTACGGTGCCGAGGACGCAGTTCGGCGTCCCTAGCCCTCCGGCTAGTCCTTCCAGTTGGGAGTCCTTCTACCGTGAGCGAGTCCACGAGCGCCACGTACGCCGCCGCCGGCGTCAGCATCGACGCCGGCGACCAAGCCGTCGAGCTGCTCAAGCCGCACGCCGAACGCGCCACGCGGCCCGAGGTGCTGGGCGGCGTCGGCGGTTTCGCCGGGCTCTTCTCGTTGAAGCTCGACAAGTGGAAGGAACCGATCCTCGCCTCCTCCACCGACGGCGTCGGCACGAAGATCGCCGTCGCGCAGGCGCTGGACAAGCACGACACTGTCGGCATCGACCTGGTCGCGATGGTCGTCGACGACCTGGTCGTGACCGGGGCCGAGCCGCTGTTCCTGCAGGACTACATCGCCGTCGGCAAGGTGCACCCGGAGAAGATCGCCGCGCTGGTCGGCGGCATCGCCGAAGGCTGCGTCCAGGCCGGGTGCGCGCTGCTCGGCGGCGAGACCGCCGAGCACCCGGGCCTGATGGGCGAGCACGACTACGACATGTCGGCCACCGGCGTCGGCGTGGTCGAGGCGTCCGCGCTGCTGTCGCCGGAGAAGGTCCGCCCGGGTGACGTCGTACTGGCGCTCGGCTCGTCGGGACTGCACTCGAACGGGTACTCCCTGGCCCGGCACGTGCTGCTGGACATCGCGCGGATGCCGCTCGGCGGCCACGTCGAGGAGTTCGGCCGCACGCTCGGCGAGGAACTGCTGGAGCCGACGCGGATCTACGCGAAGGACTGCCTCGCGCTGGCCGCGGAGACCGAGGTCCGGACCTTCGCGCACATCACCGGTGGTGGCCTGGAGGCGAACCTGGCCCGCGTCATGCCGCGCGGCCTGGTCGCCCGGCTCGACCGCGGCACCTGGTCGCCGTCGGCGGTGTTCGCGCTGATCGGCCACCGCGGCCGGGTCGAGCGCGCCGAGCTGGAGAAGACGTTCAACATGGGCGTCGGCATGGTCGCAATCGTCGGGGCCGAGGACGTCGACCGGGCCCTGGCCATGCTGACCGCGCGGCACGTCCCGGCGTGGGTGCTGGGCGACGTCCAGCCGGCGGACGACGTCGACGGCCCGCGCGCGCTGCTCTCGGGTGACCACCCTCGCTTTTAGAAACATAGTTGAACGCGGCTGTCACACTGATGACATGGCAGCCGGAGACGTGGTGATCGGCTCCCGGTTCACGATCCCGGGAGCCGAGCTGAACGAGCGCTTTTCGCGGTCGTCCGGCCCGGGCGGCCAGGGTGTGAACACCACGGATTCGCGGGTCGAGCTGTCGTTCGACGTCGCCGCGTCGCCGTCCATCCCGGAGCACCTGCGGGACCGCGTCCTGGCCGGGCTCGAGGGCCGGCTGGTCGACGGCGTCCTGACGATCGCCGCCAGCGAACACCGCTCCCAGCTGCAGAACCGCGAGGCCGCGCGCGGCCGCCTGGCCAACCTGCTGCGCGACGCGTCGGCCCCGCCGCCCGCCAAGCGGCGTCCCACGAAGCCGTCCCGAGGTTCGAAGGAACGCCGCCTGGCGTCGAAGAAGCGCCGGAGCGACGTCAAACGAGGCCGCTCCGGCCGCTTGAACGACTAGCGCCTAGCTCAGCGAGAGGTGCACGCACTCCCCGGCCGGCCGGTAGCCGACCCGGGCGTAGACGTTCCCGATCCCCAGGTCACCGGGGGTGAGGAACGCCGTGTGCGCGCCGGACTCGTGTGCTTCGCGGGTGAGCCGGGCGGTGATCGCCGCGGCGATCCCGCGGCCGCGGTACGGCTCGAGCACGGCGACGCCGACGACCTCGGTGGTGCCGTCGACGATCGCGAGCGTGAGCCCGCCGCCGATGACCGCGCCGGTGGTGGCGTCCTCCGCCAGGAGGTGCCGCACCCCGGCCTCGATCCCGGACCGCAGCCGCTCGACCTCCGCGTCGGAGACCTCCGGTGACTCACCGAACGCCGTGTTCTGCGCCGACCGCAGGCCCCGGATGTCCTCGCCGGACTCCGGCGCGCGCAGCCGGATCCCCGCCGGGACCGGCCGGTCGACCAGTTCGGCGGGGGCGCACGTCATCAACGGCACCCGCCGTTCGAGCTGATAGCCGGCCTCGACCAGGAGTTTCTCCAGGCCGGGGGCGACGTCGGTGAAGTACTCCAGCCGCGGGAGCAGGCCCCGCCGCCGGTACGCGCCGGTCAGCGCGTCGATCTCGGCCGCCGACGGCCGCGCGCCGTCGTCCGGGATCGCGTAGTTGAGCATCGGGTGGTCGTTGTCCGGTGAGTAGGTGGCCAGGAACGGCCCGACCTGTTCGGTCGCCCGGCCGCGGGGCGCCGTCTTGCGGACATACGTCTGAATGGCGGACATTGCTGGTGGAAGCCCTTTCGAGAGCACGTCAAGGAACCGCAGCTCAGTGCGGTGGATCGCTGGGCGTCGGGCCTAGCGGAGGCCGACGCCGGAGACGGCGCCAGGCATAGGCGTTCATTCCTCGAGTCGAAAGGGCTGTTCCAGGCCAGTGTGGCACGGCCCGCAAGCCGGTTACTGCCGGTCGGGGTGGGCGATGGCCGCGTACCGCGCGTCCCAGACCGACCGCGGGACCCGCATGGTGAGGGTCGGGGCTTCGCAGACCGTGCGGCGCTGCTGCGTCGGGATGACCACCGGCGGTGGTGGCGGCGGCGGATCCAGCGAGCGCCAAACGCGCCTGCTCAACGCGGCGCCGAGGATCGCGCCGGTGGTGTTGAGCAGGACGTCGTCGGTGGAGGTCACCCGGCCGGTGTGGATCAGATATTGCGTACCTTCCACCAGCACGGAGACGAGCAGAGCGGCCAGTGCGATCCGCACGAGCGCGCGCAGGCCAGGCAGCCGCAACGGGAGCAGCGCGCCGAGCGGGCAGAGCAGCAGGACGTTGCCGATCACCTGCCAGAGCGAGCCGTCGTCGCCGAACGCGGCGGTGATGTCGGCGCCCGGTACGAGGTCGAGCGTGCTCTGGCCGGACCCGCCGACCGGCATCGTGACCAGGCACAACACCAGAAAACCGACCAGGACGGCGGCGCTGTCGACGCCGGCGGTGGCGCTCGCGTAGCGGGGCGGAAGTCTTCGCCGTCGTCGCGCCGCGAGCAAGGGCCACCCGAGCAGCGCGTACGGCAGCGCGATGGCCGAAACCGGAATCATCCCCCAGAAGGCGCGCAGCAGGGTTTCCATGCGCCTCCCTCCTTGAGCACCCAAAGATCGTCTGTGCGCTGGAAACGGCCCTCCCAAGATCACCTTCGCATCACAAGATCGTCTCGGCACGCTGAGGGAGGCGCACTAATCGGTGATCTTTCCGGTGGCGCGACGGAACTTTCCGTGGTTCGGTCGGGAGGCGCACTGTCCACAGTGGATGCTGTGGACAACCCTGTGGATGAATCGGGGGATACTTTCGAAACCCCTTATTTCACAACGGAAACTCTCAGAGGGTGCCTGTGTACTACTTTTCGCCGGCCAGCTCGCGAGCGCGCTCGATCAGGCCCTGCAGGTGCAGGCCGCGGCGGACGTCGCAGGGGTGGGCCGTGGTGCCGCTGGCGATCATCGCCGCGAAGTCGTCCAGCATCGCCGTATAGGACTCCGACGCCGAACCGGGCTTGCGGCCGAGCGTCCGGTAGCCGTGATCGCCCCAGACGGCGACCTCGACGACGGTCGGCTGCACGGGCAGCCGCAGGGACAGCGTGGCGGTGCTGATCACGCTGTTCTCGTGGGCCAGCATCAGGTGCCACAGGTCGCCGGGGCTCCGCCGCGCGGCGACGACGTCGGTGATCGGCCCGAGCGCGGCGTCCAGCAGGTCGAGGGCGTGCGGGCCGATGTCGAACAGCGCGCCGCCGTCGTCCTGGCGCCACTCCGAGGCCGCGTACTGGCCGCCGAGCAGGGCGCCGGACAGCCAGCGCGCGCCGCCGCCGGCCCAGCCGCCCGCCTGGGCGAGGTCGGCGAGCCACTCCTGGGTCTGTGCCGAGTACCGCAGGGTCAGCATGACGAGCGCGGCGACGTCGGCGGCCGCGACGGCGTCGGCCAGCCGCTGCGCGCCGGCCAGGTCGGCGGCGATCGGCTTCTCGAGGATCAGGTGCTTCCCGGCCTCGGCCGCACGGACGCCCAGCTCGGCCTGGATCGACGGCGGGACGGCGAACGCGACCGCGTCCACCTGCGCGAACAGGTCTTCGATGCTCTCGGCGGCGGTCGCGCAGTGGGTGTCCGCAAGCGCTTGCGCCGCCTCTGGGCGCCGGGCCCAGACCGCGGTCAGCGCCGTGCCGGGGTGATCCGCCAGGCCGGGCGCGTGAATCGTCGTCGCCCACGGACCGGCGCCGACGAGGCCGACCCGCAGCTGTCCCTCCGCGATGAGCTGTCCCACGGGCCGCAGTCTAGGTGTGGTCGGCGTCGCGCCGGAACCGCACCTGCGACGGCGGTCGTCCTGGTTAAAGTGCCTGCATGATCACCCTGCCGTCCCGCATCGCCGCGGTCTGTCTCCTGCTCCTGGCCACCTGCTTCGCCGGGGCCGCGCCCGCGTCGGCGACGGGCGCGGACGGCACCTGCCCGGCCGGCGGCGGCGTGACGGTGGTCGTCGACTTCGGCGACCTGGGTCCGCAGCCGCTGATCCGCTGCGCTCCCGGCACGCCCGCGTCCGGCATCGCGGCGCTGCAGGGCGCCGGGATCGACGTCGCGGGTTCGCAGAAGTACGGCCTCGCCGTCGCCTGCCGGATCGACGGCAAACCCGGCCCGGACGTCGAGTCCTGCGCGGGCATGCCGTCGGCGACGGCGTACTGGAGCTACTGGCACGCCCCCGCGGCCGGTGGTACGTGGGAGTCGAGCCAGGAAGGCGCCCAGACGTCGAAGCCGGCGGCCGGCGGGTTCGAGGGCTGGGCGTTCGCGCGGCCGAAGACGGCCAACGACCTGCCGGCGCCGCCGCGCGTGGCGCCGGTCCGCCAGGCCGGCTCGACCCCGGCCCCGGCGCCCGCGGCCGAGGGCAGCTCGTTCCCGTGGGGGCTGGTCATCGCCATCGCGGCGATCCTGCTGATCGGTGGCGCGGCTTGGGTCGCCGCACGACGTCGTCGGACGTGACCGGCAGGGCCCTGCACCCCGGCGCGTGGTGGGCGTGGGCGCTCGCGCTGGCCGTCGCGGCCAGCCGGACCACGAACCCGCTGCTGCTGGGCCTGCTCATCGCGATCATCGGCTTCGTCGTCGCGAACCGGCGGAGTGACGCGCCCTGGGCGCTGGCGTTCCGGCTGTACGCGTACGTCGGCGCGGTGATCGTCGCGACGCGGGTGCTGTTCCGGATCCTGATCGGCGGCGAGGACGGCGGGCACATCCTGTTCACCCTGCCGACGATTCCGCTGCCGGCGTTCGCGGCCGGGGTGTCGCTGCTCGGCTCGACGTCGGCGGAGGAGCTGCTCGGCGGCTTCTACGACGGCCTCCGGCTGGCGACGATGGTGCTCTGCGTCGGCGCGGCGAACGCGTTGGCCAACCCGAAACGCCTGCTCAAGGCCGTGCCGGGGGCGTTGTACGAGGTCGGCACGGCCGTGACGGTGGCGCTCACGGTGGCGCCGCAGCTGGTCGAGAGCGTCCAGCGCGTGCGGCGGGCTCGGCGGCTGCGAGCGGGGCGGACTCGCGGGCTGCGGGCGGTCAAGGGCATCGTGGTGCCGGTGCTGGAGGACGCGATGAACCGCTCGCTGCTGCTGGCGGCGGCGATGGACTCGCGCGGCTACGGGCGGCGCGCGTACCTGAGCGCCGGCGTGCGCGCGGCGATCGCCGGCTGCGTGCTCGGCGGGCTGGTGGGCGTGTGCGTCGGCGTCTACGGCGTGCTCGACGGGACGTCGTCGTGGCTGGGCGTGCCGCTGCTGGCCCTGGGCCTGGCCGTGGCCGCGGCCGGGTTCGTGCTGGGCGGGCGGCGGATCCGGCGGACGGCCTACCGGCCGGATCGGTGGCGGTGGCCGGAGACGCTGGTCGTCGCGTCCGGGGTCGGGGCGTGCGCGCTGCTGTTGTTTTCCTCACGGGTCGACCCGGGGAACCTGTACCCGTCGCTGAGCCCGCTTCGCTGGCCCGAGGTGTCGCTGTGGCACGCGGTGCCCCTGCTCATCGGGGTGCTGCCCGCGTTTGCCGCACCCCGTCCCCCGTCGTTGTCGGAGGTGGTCCGGTGATCGAGTTTTCGCAGGTCACGGTGACCTACCCGGACGCTCTCGCGCCGGTGCTGTCCGACGTCTCGCTGCTGGTCGAGGAGGGCGAGCTGTGCCTGGTCGCCGGGCCGACCGGCGTCGGCAAGTCGACTTTCCTCGGTGCGATCAACGGTCTCGTCCCGCACTTCACCGGCGGCCGGCTGGCCGGGCGGGTGCTGGTCGACGGCTTGGACACTTCCTCGCACCCACCGCGCGAGCTGGCCGCGGTGGTCGGCGTCGTCGGGCAGGATCCCCTCGCGGGGTTCGTGACCGACACCGTCGAGGAGGAGCTGGCGTACGCGATGGAGCAGCTCGCGGTGGCGCCGGACGTCATGCGCAAGCGCGTCGAGGAAACCCTGGACCTGCTGGGTATCGCGGAGCTGCGCCACCGTCCACTTCGGACACTGTCGGGCGGGCAGCAGCAGCGCGTCGCGATCGGCTCGGTCCTGACGGCGCACCCGCGCGTCCTGGTGCTCGACGAACCGACGTCCGCGCTGGACCCGACGGCGGCCGAGGAGGTGCTCGCGGCGATCACGCGGCTGGTGCACGACCTCGGGACCACGGTGGTCGTCGCGGAGCACCGGATGGAACGCGTCGTGCAGTACGCCGACCGGCTGTTGTACCTGCCGGGCGACGGCTCGGTGCGGTCCGGGCCGCCGTCGGAGATCCTCGCGACGGCGGAGATCGCGCCCCCGATCGTCGAGCTGGGGCGGCTCGCGGGCTGGTCGCCGTTGCCGCTGTCGGTGCGGGACGCGCGGCGGGTCGCGGGGCCGCTGCGCTCGCGGCTTCAGGAATTGTCGGTGGTGGGTCGTACCCTCTCGGTGACCGGTCGAGCACTGGATGTGAGAGGGGTGGTGGTCCGCTACGGAGATGTCCTGGCGGTGCGTGGGGTGGACCTGCGCGTCGGGCCGGGGGAAATCGTCACGCTGATGGGACGCAACGGCTCCGGCAAGTCGTCGCTTCTCTGGGCGGTGCAGGGCAGCGGGCCGAGGTTGGCGGGGAAGGTCGACGTCGGCGGTGTGGATCCTGCGTCGCTCAAGCCGAGAGCGGCCCGTCAGCGTGTGGGGCTGGTCCCGCAGTCACCCGCCGATCTGCTGTACCTCGATTCGGTCGACGCCGAGTGCGCACAGGCCGACACCGAATCCGGGGCTGCGGCAGGCACGGCGAGGTCACTGCTGGACCGCCTGGCCCCCGCGATCGCCGGTGAAGCGCACCCCGGCGACCTGTCCGAAGGGCAGCGACTGGCGTTGGTGCTGGCCGTCCAGCTGGCGGCGGCACCCCCGGTGGTCCTGCTCGACGAGCCGACGCGCGGCCTCGACTACCACGCCAAACGGCGCTTCGCGGCGATCCTGCGAGAGCTGGCCTCGCAGGGCCACGCGATAGTGCTGGCCACCCACGACGTCGAGTTCGTGGCGTCGGTGGCCCACCGGGTGGTGGTCATGGCGGAGGGCGAGGTGGTGGCGGACGGCCCGACGAAGGATGTCATCGTCGCGTCCCCGGCGTTCGCGCCGCAGGTGGCGAAGGTGCTGGCACCGCAGGAGTGGCTGACGGTGGACGAAGTAGCGGAAGCCCTGTCATGACGACCGCCACTCGACGTCGCTCGCCTGCTGCGCCCTCGCGCAGCTTCGCGCCGCTGGTCGGCTCGCGAGCCGGTGTCGGCGGGTGGGCGCGGTCTCGCGCAAGTTCGTGCGAGTGGTCGCGCGTCGACCCCGCGTGGTGCCTGAACGCGCCGGGAGCCGCTTCGCGCACCTCCGCCTCGCCGGTCGATTCGCGAGCCGGTGTCGGTGGGTGGGCGCGGTCCCGCGCGACTTCGTGCGAGTGGCCGTGCGTCGACCCGGCGCCGTGCGTGAGTGCGCCGGGAGCTGCATCGCGCACCTTCGCACCGCCGTTCGGTTCGCGGGCCGGTGCCCGTAGGCGGGCGCGGTCCCGCGCGACTTCCGGCGAGGTGCTGACGTGACCGGTTTCCTCGACCCGCCGCCCCGGGTCATCCGTCTCCGCCCGCGTCCCGCGCTGGTGCTCACCGTCGCGGCGGTGCTCGGCCTTGTCATGTTCTGCTGGCCGCTCTTCGCGCACCCCGCGCCGAGCGCGTCCGCGCACACCGCCGATGCGCCGTTCGTCTTCATGGCGACCCTGCCCGTGCTGATCCTCGTCGTGCTGGCCGAGCTGTCGCGCGGTGGAATCGATGCGAAAGCGCTGGCGCTGCTCGGTGTCCTGTCCGCGGTGAACGCCGGGCTGCGGCCGCTCGGGGCCGGGACCGGGGGGATCGAGCTGGTGTTCTTCCTGCTCGTGCTCGCCGGGCGGGTGTTCGGGCCCGGGTTCGGTTTCGTTCTCGGCTCGACGTCGCTGTTCACCTCGGCGCTGCTGACCGCGGGCGTCGGGCCGTGGTTGCCGTTCCAGATGCTCGCCTCGTCGCTCATCGGGCTCGGGGCCGGGCTGCTGCCGCCCGGCCGCGGGAAGGCGGAAATCGCCCTGCTCGTGGTGTACGGCGTCTTCGCGGCGTACCTCTTCGGGCTGCTGATGAGCCTGTGGTCGTGGCCGTTCCTCGCCGGCTCGTCGCTCGGCGGTGCCACCGCGGGCCTCGGTTACGTGCCCGGCGCGCCGGTGCTGGACAACCTGCACCGGTTCGCCGTCTTCACCGTCCTGACCTCGACGCTCGGCTGGGACACCGGCCGCGCGATCACCAACGCCGTCGCGATCCTCGTGCTGGGGCCGGCGGTCCTGGCCGTCCTGCGTCGCGCGTCGCGGCGGGCGGCCTTCGACGCGCCGGTGAGCTTCGATCAGGAGCGCGTCAACCCGTCGTAGATGTCGACCAGCTCGGCCATCTTCGGCGCGTCCGGGACGTGGCTCGTGTCCAGGTCGACCACGTGAAAGCGGTTTCCCGGCGTGGCGGCGTCGGCCTCGCGGATCATGCGGTCCTGGAGGGCGAGCGGGATGATCCGGTCCCGCAGGTGCCGGACGTAGACGCGGGGCACCCGGCCCCACCGGTCGCGGTCGCCACGGGCCGGGGTGGCTCCCTTGCCGAGGAGGTCGTCGGGCGCCATCGTGTTGAGGAAGGCGTAGAACTCGGCGTCCGTGCCCTCGGCGACGAACGCCTCCTTGGCCTTCGCGAGCAGCGCGCGGTCCGCCGTGCGCCAGTTGAACCGGACGGCGCCGATCACCGACGGGTCGGCCGCGGCGAACCCGAGCAGATCGCCCACGCGGGTGTCGGCCGCCTCCGGGGTGGCCATGTACTCGTCCGGGGTCGCGAGGGTGGCGCAGCAGAACGCCGCGTCGTAGACGAGCAGGTCGATCAGGTCCGGCACCGCGTCCGCGACCAGGCTGATCGCCGCACCGCCGATGCTCGCGCCGACCAGGATCACCGGGCCGTGTGCCGCCGCGCGGCGGACGACCTCGACGGTGGCCGCCACCTGGTCGGCGACCGTGACGCCGGCCAGCGCCGACGGCTCCGTCGCGAACGCCGCCAGGTCCTGGGGCGCCTGATAGGAGAGCCGGAACTGCTGTCCCGGCTGATCGACGCCGACCCCGCGGTGGCCGCGCAGGACCAGCTCGTCCGGGGCGGCCGAGACACCGTTGGCGCCCGCGGCGAAGACGAAAGTGGTCACTGCGTGACGCCGTTGCGTGGTGGCGTCCGCGGGCGAAACACCCGCGAAAGCGGGCGCGACGACGCCGGCGGCGGAAGCGGCGGAAGCGGCGAGGGCGGCACGGCGGCTCAGATCAGGCATGCCTGACAGTCAAGCGAGCCCGGCCGTCCGGCCCAAGACGACAAAGTCGCCGCACGGACCACCGAAAGTGGATCGTGCGGCGACGAAGGTCGCTCAGCCGTAGGAGTAGAAGCCGCGGCCGGTCTTCTTGCCCAGCAGGCCCGCGTCCACCATGCGCAGCAGCAGCGGCGGGGACGAGTACAGCGGCTCCTTGAACTCCGCGTACATCGAGTCCGCGATGGCCTTGATCGTGTCCAGGCCGATCAGGTCCGACAGCCGCAGCGGGCCCATCGGGTGGGCGGTGCCCAGCTCCATGCCGCGGTCGATGTCCTCCGCCGAGGCGAAGCCAGACTCGATCATGCGGATCGCCGACAGCAGGTACGGGACCAGCAGGGAGTTCACGATGAACCCGGCGCGGTCCTGGGACCGGATGACCGTCTTGCCCAGGGCCGTCGTCGCGTGCTCCTCCGCGCGGCGGGCGGTCTCCTCGCTCGTCAGCAGCGAGGGCACCAGCTCCACCAGCGGCAGCACCGGCACCGGGTTGAAGAAGTGGATGCCGACCACCTGCTGGGGGCGGTTCGTCGCCATGCCCAGCTTCATGATCGGAATGGACGAGGTGTTGGACGCGAACAGCGCGTCCTCCGCCTCGACGATCTTGTCGAGCTGGCGGAAGACGTCGACCTTCGCCTGCTCTTGCTCGAGGATCGCTTCGATGACCAGTTCGCGGTCGGCGAACTCGGCGATGTCCGTGGTGAAACGGAGGCGGCCGCGGGCCTCATCGGCGTCCTCGGGGGACAGCTTTCCGTTCTTGACGCCGCGCTGGAGCGACTTCTCGATCCGCGCCTTGCCCGCGTCGAGCGCCGGCTGGTTCACCTCGGTGACCACGACGTCCAACCCGGACCGGGCGTGCACCTCGGCGATGCCGGAACCCATCAGTCCCGCCCCGACGACTCCGACCCGACTTACCACCGGCTTGCTCCTTTGTCCGCCTCGTAGCCCAGATCTTGGGCAGCACACAGCGCGCGAGGGCGGTCGCCAGGTTGTGCCCGGCTATGCCCTCGCGCGGTTACGCGTGCTCAACGACGGTACTCGTCGTACCCGTCGTCGTACGGATCTTGATCATTGCTATCGGGCTCCTCATAGTGACCACTAGAGGAACCAGTCGACAGCTCGCGCTGCAAAGCATCGAAGTCGGTTTCGTGCGAGCTGTACTTGAGCTCACGCGCCACCTTCGTCTGCTTGGCCTTAGCCCGGCCGCGCCCCATGGCTCGACCCCCTCGCACAGGGGCGGGGCGGCCGGGGGAATCGGCGGCCCCGCATCGTCTCGACAATTCTTTCCTGCCCACACCGTACCGTGTCCGGGGGGTTCGATGCGACGTGGCACGGTGTGCCGGGGGTGACAGTGTCCGCCGGACACCGGTTACCGGCCGGTCGGTGACGATCGGCGCAGGTCGGCGTGCCACGATCTACTCGTGCTCCGTCCCTTCGTGGCCTATCTGCGGGTGTACGAACCCCTGCTCGCCCTGGGCGAGCCGCCGGACGATCGGCTGCGCGCGGCCGTCGCGGCGGCCACGCTGGGGCGGACCGACGCGGGCCCCCGCGAGCAGGCCATGTGGCTCAAGTCACAGGTCGCCGCGCCGCGCCGGTTGCTGCCCGCCGAGCTCGCCAACGGCAAGGCCGCGCCCAGCCTGCAGACCGACGTCCTGGTGCTCGACCCGGCCGACGTGCCGGCCGCCCAGCGGGTGCACGGCCCGTTCGTCTGCCCGCTGGAGCTGCGCGCCCGCTCGGCTGCCGCGCTGGTGACCTTCCTCGGTGACGCGCACCCGGCGCTGAAGAACGTCGTCCTCGACGAAGGCGGCTTCACCCAGGACACGATCCGCGCCCGCACGAAGTCCGCGCTGTCGGACCTCAGCACGTCCGCCGCGCACACGCTGTCGACCACCTGGACCGTCCCGCTGCCGTGGTTCGTGCTGGTCGACCCGGAGGAGCGCAAGCTCGTGCTCGGCACCGGCCGCGACGACCCGAAGCGCGAAATGTCCTGGCGGACCACCCTCGCCGACGCCCAGCACCGGGCGCGCGAGGCCGGTGACCTGCTGGAACAGACCTTCGGCGACTCCGGTCCCGGCCGGGTGCTGTTCGAGACGCGGCGCTGGCTCGACAACTTCCACGCGGACTCGATCGTCGAGCTCGACTACGGCGGGCTCGTGCAGCTGTTCGCGGATCCCATCCTCGAAGCCGACACGACCGCCGACGAGGTGCACGACATCCTGGACGCGCTGCGCTCGGGCAACGTCGAGGAGCTCGCCGAACTGTTCTCCGACCTGCGGGAGTTCTGGGGCGACCTGGCCTCGCGGGAACGCGCCAACTAGGCGCGCAGCTCCGGCACCCGGATCTCGCCGACCGGGCGGCCGCCGCCGAGCACCGAGCCGTGCGCGAGCTCGCCGAGGTCGGAGACGTCCACACCGAGGAACCGCAGGGCTTCGACGGCCAGCGGCGCGCAAGCCCGCTTCGCGCCGTCGTCGATCTTCAGTGCCACCGCGAAGCCGTCCGGCAGCGAGAACGCCTGGACGCCCTCAGCCCCGCCCTTCGCGACGAGACCGTCCACGGCGGACATGAGCTCGGTGTCCTCACGCCCGGTGCCGGCGACCAGCCACGGGTTCGCGCGCATCGCCTCGGCCACTGTCGCTTCCGGACCGCCGGAAGCGCTGCCGACCCGGCCGAACGCGCGGGCCAGCCCGGTCAGGGAGAACGCGAAGAGCGGCGCGCCGCAGCCGTCGATGCCGGTGTGCGCGATCGGCTCGCCGGTCAGATCGGCGACGGCGGCCGCGATCGCCTGTTGCAGCGGGTGGTCCGGCGCCTCGTACCCCGCGGTCGGCCAGCCGGCGCGGACGCAGGTGGTGAGCATGCCGGTGTGCTTGCCGGAGCAGTTCATCATCACGCGCCGCGGCTCGGCGGCGTCGCGCATGCTCGGCACGTGCAGCGGGAAGTCGGCCGGGCACGCGAGGTCGTCCTCGGTCAGGCCCGCCGCCTGCAGCAGCTCCAGCACACGCTTGACGTGACTGGGCTCCCCGGAATGGGACGCGCAGGTCAGCGCCAGGTCCTCCCCGGTGAAGTCCAGTCCGGACCGCAGCATGCCGACGGCCTGCAACGGCTTGTTCGACGAACGCGGGAACACCGGCGAGGTGACGTCGCCCAGCGCCAGCCGGACGTCGCCTTCCGGGCCGGTGACCACGAGGGCGCCGCGGTGGACGCTTTCGACAAAATCGGAGCGGACGACTTCGGCCAGGACGGGGTTGGTCACTGAGCCTCGTGCCCGCCTTCACTCTCGAGCAGCTCGTCCACAGTGGCCGAACCCTGCTGGTACCGCTGCGCGATTTCCGCGTTGAGGGTGTCCATGACGTTTTGGACCTCGCGCCGGAACGACGACACCGAAAGCTCTTCGCGGGCGTAAGTGTCCAAAGCGGAGGCGAGCTTGTCGTCGGTCAGGGAGCCGACGTCGGTCAGGTCGGTGTCGCCGATCAGCGCCTCGGCGTGACGCCGGTGCTCGCCGGCGCGCGACGGTTCGAGCTGCTGGTGGCGTCCGGAACCCGCGGCCGGGCCCAGCGCGTTGTCGGCGAGGATCGTCGCCAGCTGGTCGACGATGCTGGACTCGCCGCCGGAGCTGCGCCGGGTCTGCTCGGCGCGGACGATGTCGATCCGGGCGTGCAGCAACCGGCGCAAGTAGGACAGATCGGTCTCTTCTTGGGCGGCTTCGTCGCGCCGCTCGCGGAGCACCTTCAGCGGCAGGTCACCCAAGCCGCTGAGGTATCCCGGGCCGAGCACGCGGTCGATCCGCCGCCTGCCGCCCGGCCGCACTTCGATCACAGCGCAGTTTATCCCGGTTGGGCGTGATCCTGCTGTCAGGGGTTTTTGATCAGCCACGAAGTTGCGCCGCCGCGGCCCGTCCGGGCGCCGGCTGTTCCGACGGCACGGAGTCGGGGTCGATCGCCGCTTGGACGAGCTCGTCGGGGTGGTCTTCGGAGCCGGCCAGCAGCTCCGCGTCCACCGGCGTCGACCGCTTGACCAGGGCCAGCGCGATCGGGCCGAGCTCGTGGTGCTGGATCACCGTGCCGACGCGGCCGACCTTGCGGCCGTCGAGCAGCACCGGGTCGCCGGGCTCCGGGCGGATCTCGGGTGAACCGTCCAGGTGGAGCAGCAGCAGGTTGCGCGGCGGCCGGCCGACGTTGTGCACCTTCGACACCGTCTCCTGACCGCGGTAGCAGCCCTTCGCGACGTGTGCGGCCGAGCCGACCCAGCCCACTTCGTGCGGGATCGTGCGATCGTCGGTGTCGACGCCCAGCCGCGGCCGCAGCGACTCGACGCGCAGCGCGTCGAACACCCAGCTCCCGGCCGCCCGGGCGCCGGCGTCGGTGAGCCGTTTCCACCAGCTTGCGAGCTCGGCGCGCGGTACCGCGAGATCGACGCTGAACCGGCCGGGCCACGGCATCCGCCGCGCGAAGCCGCCACCGGGCAGCGCCGCGACGGCGTACGGCTCCGGCCCGACCTCGGCGCCGACCGCGCTCAGTACGCGCTCGCTGTCCGGGCCGAGCACGGTGAGCAGGGCCAGCTCGTCGGTCGCGTCGCGGATGTCCACCTTGGACCAGAACTTCATGGCTTCGAGGTACTCGCGCAGCGTCTGGGGGCCGCCCTTCGGCAGTGCGCTGGTGACGCTCGTGTCCGGGTCGCTGTCGAGGTACACGGTGCCGTCGAGGTGCGCGACCACCATGTGCGTCTCGACCCGGCCCTGGCTGTCGAGCACCAGCGCTTCGGTGCCGGAGCCTTCGGCGAGCTCGGTCACGTGCTGTGAGATCACCAGGTGCAGCCAGGTGAGCCGCTCTTCGCCGGACACGGCCAAGACCTCGCGGTGTGACCGATCGATCACGACGACGCCGCGCGAAGCGGTGCGCTGCTCCGCGAAGGGGTCTCCCCAGTGCCAGGGGACGCCGGCTTCGGGGTGGTCGTCAGGCGGGGGGATGGATCCGGGCACGTCCAGCAGCGGCGAGCGGTACGGCATACCGCCCAGCCTAGGTGAGTACCGTGTCGGCATGCGCGTGCTCGTCTTCCTCGACGGAACCCTGGCCGACCCGGACACCGCCCAGATCAAGGTGGACGACCTCGGATTGACCCGCGGCGACGGCGTCTTCGAGACGATCCTCGTGGTCGACGGCAAGCCCCGGGAGCTGCGGCCGCACCTCGACCGGCTGGCGCGGTCGGCGGCCATGCTCGACCTGCCGGAGCCCGATCTCGCGGCCTGGGAGCGGGTGGTTTCGCTCGTGCTCGAACAGTGGAGCGGCAGTGCCGAAATGGCGCTGAAACTGGTGTACACCAGGGGTTCCGACGGTGATCCCGACGCGGTACCGACCGGCTTCGCACTGGGTTCGGAGGTCGCGCCGTCGATCCTGAAAGCGCGTGCCGAGGGGGTCGCCGCGATCACCCTGGAACGCGGCTTCCCGCCGGACCTCGCCGAGCGCGCGCCGTGGCTGCTGCTCGGCGCGAAGCCGTTGTCGTACGCCATGAACATGGCCGCGCTGCGCGAAGCGCGCCGCCGCGGCGCCGAAGATGTGATTTTCACCGCCGCCGACGGCTCGGTGTTCGAAGGCCCGACGTCGACCGTGGTGCTGGCGAAGGGGCGGACGCTCTTCACCCCGCCCTCGAGCGTCGGCATCCTGCCGGGCACGACCCAGGCCGCGCTGTTCCGCGGCGCCGAGAAGGCCGGCTGGTCGGTCAAGGTCGAGCCGCTGCGCGTGGCCGACCTCGTGGCGGGCGACGGCGTGTTCATGGCTTCGTCGGTCCGCAAGCTGACGCGGGTGCGCACGCTGGACGGCGCGCCGCTGCCGGACTCGTCGGCGGTGTACGCGGAACTGGTGGCGGCTTACGAGGCCGAGTACGCCTGAGTGATCCGCACGACCGCCGGGGCGATCTCTTCGGCCCGGTAGGCGGCGATCTTGTGGTGGCCGTCGAGGATCAGCTCGCGTTCGGCGTCGGCCAGGACCACGGCGACCGGCCGGTGCCCGGTGCGGATCGCGGTCCGGTAGTAGCCGACCCGCGCCTCGTCGGACGGCGGCCAGGTGTCGGTGGGGGTGAGGTCCTGGTCGTCCGGCACGCGTTCCGGGCCGCTGACGCGGTAGTCGCCGTCGACGAGCAGGTCGAGCACCGGGCCGAGCGTGGTGGCCAGCGGACGCCGCAGCTGCCCGGTGGCGAGCGCGATCCGCAACGCCTGGGGCAGCTCCGCCCGCGCACGCCTGTTCACGTCCAGGAAACCCGTGCCACCGCTGATCGTCACCTGTTCCACAGCTATCAGGACGGGCGGCGCCGCGACATGGTTCCAGCCCTTACCCGGACGGGTGCACGGCGTGATCCGGGTCTCACCCGCGTGGCGGTACAGACCTTTCACGTCACCCGGAAGCGCACCCGAGTACCGGGCCGGGCCTGGGCGAGCGCGCCCAGCGCGGCGGTCCGGACCACTGCGGCCACGGGGTAGCCGCCGGTGGTCGGGTGGTCGGCCAGGAACACCACCGGGAGGCCGCTCGGCGGCACCTGGATCGCGCCCGTGACGACGCCTTCGCTCGGCAGTTCCGTCTCGGCGAACTCCTCGGCCCGGCGCAGCGGCGTGCCGTCGAGACGCAGGCCGACGCGGTTCGACTCCGACGTCACCGTCCACCACGCCGACAGGCCCGCGGCCGGGGACGCCAGCCAATCGTCGCGGGGGCCCGGAGTCACCGGGACGACCAGGTCCGGCGGCGCCGCGGCCGGGACGACGACGTCCGCGCCCGCCGGGACTCCGCGCGCCACGCCGAGCGGGAGGACGTCACCGGCGCTGAGCGGCGAGGGGCCGATGCCCGACAGGACGTCCCGCGAACGGCTGCCCAGCACCTCCTCGACGTCGATCCCGCCGGACACCGCCAGGTAGCAGCGCAATCCCACCGCGGGGGTGCCCACGGCAAGCGTCTGTCCGGCCCGCACCGCCACCGGCGTGTGGGAGCCGACGGAACGGCCGTCGACGTCGACCGCGACCGGCGGGCCGGTCACCGCGACCGTCGCCGACGTCGTGAAGCGCACCGAAAGGCCGCCCAGCAGGGCTTCGACGCCGGCGAAGCCTTCAGGGTTGCCGGCGAGCCGGTTCGCCAGCCGCAGGGAGGCCGCATCGAGAGCGCCCGACGGCGCCACGCCGAGGTGCGCGTAACCCGGCCGGCCGAGGTCTTCGATCAGCGCGTGGGGGCCCGGCGAGACGACTTCCAGGGACCTCACCGGACGCTCCGGAACCGCACCCGGTCGCCCGGTGCGAGCAGGGCGGGCGGGTCGGCGTGGGCGTCGAACAGCGGCGTGGACGTGTGCCCGAGCAGCCGCCAGCCGCCCGGGGACTCGCGCGGGTAGACGCCGGTGAACTCGCCCGCCAGGCCGACCGCGCCGGCCGGGACGCGGGTGCGGGGTGTCTCCAACCGGGGCTGCCGCAGGGGGGCCGGAAGTCCGGTCAGGTAGCCGAAACCGGGCGCGAAGCCGGTGAACGCGACCGTGTAGCCGGCGCCCGTGTGGAGGTCGGCGACGGCGTCGGCGGAACAGCCGGCGTCCTGGGCCACCAGGGCGAGGTCCTCGCCGTCGTAGTGGACGTCGAGGGTCACTTCGCGCGGGTCGTCGGCGGGCGGGTGCGTGAGGTCGGCGCCGTCCAGCAACGCGCGTACCGCGGCGACCCCGCCGACGACCAGCAGGCTGCGAGCGCCGGGTACGAGGTCGGTGACGCCGTCCGGGCGCGCGGCGAGCACGGTCGCGTGCGCCGCCCGCATCTGGTCGAGCGAATCGCAGTCCAGCAGGGCGGCGTCCTCGCCACACCGCCGCCAGCGCATGCCGGGTGCCGTCAGCCGACCACGCGGTGCAGCAGGGCCGAGGTGTGCGGCTGCAGCTCCTGGCCCATCATCGCGCGCTCCTCGACGTAGCCGAGGGAGCCCTCGATCAGGCCGTACAGCCGCTGGGCGGCCTTGACGTCCTTCGCGCTGGCCGTGCGGATCACCGCGTCGGTGCCCAGCTCCCAGGACGTCTGGTTGCGCGGCTTGCCGTAGTACAGCTCGACGAGCCCGGTGTTGTGCGTGAGCAGCAGCTCGAGCGTGTCGTCCGCCTGCGGCCGCCAGAATCCGGACTCGCGCGCGGCGGGGCGGATGACGTTGCCCTCGTCGTCGAGCAGCCAGGACCGCGACTCGTGGATCAGGAACGGCCGCCCGTCGTGCGCGATCGTCAGCTGCTGCGCGAACTTGCGGGGGCCTTCGATGGTCGGGTAGTCGACCTCGCCCTCACCGCGCCAGACACCGACCATCGGCAGCAGCGCGAGGCAGGCCTCGTTGAGGTCCGGCCCCTCGCGCAGGTTGGCCGTGTCGTTGGGGATGGGCAGGTCGTCCCACAACGGGAGGTTGCGCGCGCGGGTGCTCTGCGCGCGCATGTCCGCTGCTGCGATGGCGTCGTCGCCGCTGTCGGTCATGGGTCAGCGCTGGTCCGCGTAAAGCCGGTAGACGACGTACACGGCGAACCAGGTGATCGCGACGCCGGCGAGCACCAGCAAGGTCGTAAACAGTGCTTCCACGCCCAGCAGGATAGTCCGCCGCCGCTCACCCGGCCCGGCGCAGGGTCACCGCGGTGAGCACGGTCACCGCGAGCAGCACCACGCCGGCCACGCCCATCGCCGCGTGCAGGCCGCTCGGCAGCGTCGCGCCGCCGGCCAGCAGCGCGCCCAGCGCGGCGACGCCGAGGGCGGTGCCGGTCTGGCGGGCGGCGTTGACCGTCGCCGACGCGATCCCGCTGCGGTGGCCCGGCAGCCCGGCCAGCCCGACGATGTTCGACGGCGTCACCGACAGCCCGACCCCGGCGCCGGCCAGCGCGAACGCGATCGCCACCAGCCAGTACGGGCTCCGCGCGTCCAGTACCAGGAACGCGAAGGAGCCGACGGCCGCGACGAAGTAGCTGATCGGCAGGAGCCGCTCCGCGCCGTAGCGCGCCGAAAGCCGGCCGGCGGCGAAGGCCGCGGCGACGTTCGCCAGCACGTACGGCAGCATCTGGACACCCGCCTCGGTCGCCGTCGCGCCGCGGGCCTGCTGCAGGTAGACGCCGATCAGGAAGACCGCCGGGTAGGCCGCGAACCCGAGGCTCCACGCGGCGAAGATGGCCACCGAGAACCGCGTCCGGGCGAACAGCCGCACCGGCAGCATCGGGTGCTCCGCGCGCAGCTCGACCACGATGAACGCCGTCAGCGCGGCGAGCCCGAGAACGCCGGTGACCAGCACGGACGTGCTCAGCCCGAGCCGGCCGGCCTCGATCACGGCGTACGTCAGCAGGCCGATCCACAGGGCGCCGAGCACCTGCCCGGTCAGGTCGAGCGCGCCGTGCGCCGGGTCGCGGGACTCGGTGATCCCGCGGCGGCCCAGCACGACGGCGACCAGCCCGATCGGCACGTTGAGCAGGAAGATCGACGGCCAGCCGAACGCGTCCGTCAGCGGGCCGCCGATCAGCGGGCCGAGCACCAGCGCACAGCCCGCGACCGTGCCCCACAGGCCCATCACCCGCGCCCGCGCGGCCGGCTCCGGGAACGCGTGCGCGAGCAACGCGACCGAACCCGGGATCACGGCGGAGGCGGCGAAGCCCTGGATGATCCGGGCGACGACCAGCAGTTCGAGCGTCGGCGCGAGCGCGCAGCCGACCGAGGCGACGGTGAACAGCGCCAGCCCGCACAGGTAGACGAGCTTGCGGCCGTAGCGGTCGCCGAGCGTGCCGCCGGAGAGGATCACGGCGGTGAGCGCCACGGTGTAGCCGTCGATGATCCACTGCAGGCCGCTGAAGCTCGTGCCCAGCGTCCGCTGCATGGTCGGCAGCGCGACGCTCACCACGCTGACGTCGAGCAGGGCCATGAAACTGCCCAGGAACACGGCCACCAGCAGGCCGGCCCGGCGCGTCACAGGAGCGGTGAGGGTCACCTGGACAGCTTGCGACCTCAACCCGGTTCGAGGTCAACTCGTCGCATGCGATCCACCGCGTCCGGGCTGCCGCCGAAAAGCCGTGAGGGGCACCTTCAGGGACACGGTGTCCCTGAAGGTGCCCCTCACGGCAGTGCAGAACTCAGGCGACCGAGATGGCCAGCTGGTGCAGGCCGGGGCCTTCCGCGGTGACGGACACTTCGCCGTTGCCGCTGCGGTGCAGCGCGCGCACGGTCCACTCGCCCGGCGCCGCGTAGAAGCGGAAGTCGCCGTCGGCCGAGGAGACGACCTCGCCCGTGAAGTCGCCGCCGCCGTCCAGGAGCCGGACGAACGCGCCGCCGACCGGCCCGTCCGCGCCGGTCACCTTGCCGGCCAGGACGACCTGGCCCTTGGTGTCGTAATCCGCCGGCGTGGCCTCCTGGACCGGTGCGCCGCAGCTGTCGTCGACCGCCATCACTTGGCTCCCAACTCGACCGGCACGCCGACCAGCGAGCCGTATTCCGTCCAGGATCCGTCGTAGTTCTTGACGTCCTGGTGGCCCAGCAGCTCGTGCAGCGCGAACCACGCGATGGACGAGCGCTCACCGATGCGGCAGTAGGCGATGGTGCCCTTGCCGGCGTCGATGCCCTGCTCCTTGTAGAGCTCGTCGATCTCGCCCTCGGTCTTGAAGGTGCCGTCCTCGTTGGCGACCTTCGCCCACGGCACGTTCAGCGCGCCCGGGATGTGGCCGGGGACCTGGGACTGCTCCTGCGGCAGGTGCGCCGGGGCGAGCAGCTTGCCGGAGAACTCGTCCGGCGACCGGACGTCGACGAAGTTCTTCGCGCCGATGGACTGGACGACCTCGTCGCGGAACGCGCGCAGGGACAGGTCCTGGTCCTTGGCCTTGTAGTCGGTGGCGTCGCGCTTGACCTCGTCGGAGTTCAGCTCGCGGCCGTCGAGCTCCCACTTCTTGCGGCCGCCGTCGAGCAGCTGGACGTTCTCGTGGCCGTAGAGCTTGAAGTACCAGTACGCGTAGGCGGCGAACCAGTTGTTGTTGCCGCCGTAGAGGATCACGCGGTCGTCGTTCGAGATGCCCTTCTCCGACAGGAGCTTCTCGAAGCCCTCCTTGGAGACGAAGTCGCGGCGCACCCCGTCCTGCAGGTCCTTGCGCCAGTCGAACTTCACCGCGCCCCGGATGTGGCCTCCGTCGTACGCGGTGGTGTCCTCGTCGACCTCGGCGAACACGACGCCGGGGGTGTCCAGGTTCTCCTCGGCCCACTGGGTGGTGACCAGGACGTCTTCACGGCTCATGGAGATGAACTCTCTTTCTGGGGTTGAACTTCAGGACGACGCGCGGGCGGGGCTGAAGCGTTTGATCAGCAAGAACATTTCGCAGCCCAGGCAGAAGTCGAAGGCCGCGTTGAGGAAGGCCGCGAAGAGCGCGAAGGCCGTCGCGACGATGCCGAGGGGCGTGATCCCGACGGCGAAGCCGATGGTGCCGACGAGCGCGAACACGAACCCGACGGCCTGGGCGAACCGCAGCGGCGCCGCGTCCTCCCGCTCGGTCGTCGGGCCGAGGCGCGGGGCCACCAGGTAGCGGTACAGCAGCGAGTACGGCGCGGGCCTGAGCCCGGCGAACGCGCCGATGGCGAAGACGACGGTCTGGATCGCCAGCAGCGGCCACCACTGGGTGACCAGGACGACCGCGAGCACGATCGTCGTCAGGATGGCGGCGAACCGCGGGCCACGCGGGTCGACGGCCGGTCCGGCGGACATGGTTCCTCCAGCTGGAGCGGAGAGAGTGCGTGCGAACGGCACGCGTCAGCGTTTTCAGGCTGGCTGGGGACCGAGGCGAAGAAGGCGTCGTTCAGCGCCGGTCGGACTGAACCCGACACAGGCTGCTGCGGACGCGGCAGAAGTCCACTGCGCGCCGCTGCGTCAAGAAGGTGGTCAGCCTGGTCACGGGTGCGAGGGTACCCAGTGCTCCCTCAGAGTGGGAACCACGTTCACACCTTGGGACGATTCCCGCCTACTGGGACCCTCCGACCCCCCGGACGCATCTTTCCTAGGGAAAGTGACGACGTCGTGTGCGAGTGCGAACGGCGGGTCAGGATGTTCGCGCGGTGAGGTGCGGGCGCAGCGCGTCCAGTAGGTCGGCGCCTTTCGGGACGCCGCCGACGCGCAGCAGCTCCCGGCCGTCCGGGGTCAGCGCGATCGTGGTCGGCGTCCGCAGCACGGCCAGTGCCTGCGCGACCTCCGGCTGGTTCGTGACGTCCAGCTCGACGTGGTGCAGGCCCTCGGTGCGCTCGGCCAGCGGCTCGAGCACGGCCTTCGCGTGCCGGCAGGGCGCGCAGAAGGTGGTGGAGATCTGGACCAGCGTCACAGCGGACGCCGGGTCGAGCGCGGCGGCGACGGGGCCGGGCAGCTCACGCACGGGCTGGGCGTCCCGCGCCTCCCGCACGCGGCCGTTGCGCGCCCGCAGCACGAGCCCGGCGGCCGTCCCGGCCACCAGTACCGCCACGAGCACCCACAGCCCCGTCACCGGCCACTCCTACTTGCTCAGGTCCGCGAATGAGACGTTCGACGCCTCACCCTTGATCGTCACCGATCCGCTCTGCACCCGCACGCCGGTCGGGGTGACCGACAGCGGCAGGTCCTTCGTCGCGATCGACGCGTTGAAGTTCGGCAGCAGTGCCTTCTGCACCGCCTGGGGAACGACGGTGGTCTCCTGGTCATTCCCGAACTGCAGCCGCTTCGGCGCGAAGGTGATCGTCCCTTGCTTCGCGTCCGCCTCGATCATCGCGAAGCAGAAGATTTCCAGATCCTTGCCCGCGAACTGAAGGTGTCCCGAAATGCGGACACCCGTGCTCGACTCGTCGACGGGCTGGCCGTCGGCGGCGGTCGTGGTCGTCGGCGTCGGCTCGGCCTGCCCGGAGTCGCCGTTCTGGACGTAGTCCGTGGTCGCGGGGTCGATCCGCAGGTCCTTGATCTTGTCCAGCGGCGAGATGCGGGCCAGGTCGGCGGCCTTGATGGTGACCGCGCCGGTCAGCTTGCCGATGGTGATGGCCTTGGTGTTGCCGTTCGTGAGATCCGACAGCGGCGCGGTGACGTCCTCGAGCTCGGCGTTCAACGCGACGTCCTGGAGCTTGTCGCCGACCGGCACGCCGGCGGCCGACACGCTGATGTGACTGTAGTCACCGCCCAGCGCCTGGGTGAGGAACGGGAAGCCGTGGATGGTGACCGACGGGTCGTCGGTCAGCTGCAGCTGCGTGCGCGCCTTCTGCGAGATCATGTGCTCGGCGAACGCGGCGGCCCCGAAATCGGCGCCGACCAGCAGGAGGACCAGTACCACGAGGGCGATCACCCACCGCCGGCCGCGGCGGCCCCGGCGTTGCGCGTCCGGCCTCGGTGCGGGTCGGTCGTCCCGGGCCACGGGCCTGCTCACCATCGCGTCCGTACTCCTGTTCCGTCGGGGTTCATCGGGGTTCGTCGGGCGCACCGGGGGTTTCTCCAGGTGTGATCGATCCAGCAAGGGTTAGGTACCCGGCCGTTCAGCCGCTATTCTCACTTAGCACCGACTAACGCCACCGTGAGGCGACGACTTGAGAAGGCGGTGCGGCTCATGAGCCTGGACCTTCTGGTACTGACTGCGGAAGCGGATGCCACGTCGGTGCTTCCCGCGCTGGACCTGCTGCCGCACACCGTACGCGTCCGGCCCCCCGAGGTGACCGCCCTGCTCGACGCGGGTCACCGGGACGTCATCCTGCTGGACGCGCGCAGTGATCTGGCCTCGGCCAAGAGCCTCTGCCGGCTGCTCAAGGGCACCGGCGAGGACGAGGCCTCCACCCCGATCATCGCCGTCGTCGGCGAAGGCGGGCTGGTGGCGGTCAGCGCCGAATGGCGCACCGACGACATCCTCCTGCCGACGGCCGGCCCGGCCGAGGTCGACGCCCGGCTGCGGCTGGTCACGACCCGCGACGGCGGTTCCGCGCAGGTCGACGCCGAGCTGCGGGTCGGCGAGCTGGTCATCGACGAGGCGACCTACACCGCGCGTCTCAAGCGGCGCACGCTGGAGCTCACCTACAAGGAGTTCGAGCTGCTCAAGTACCTCGCGCAGCACGCCGGCCGGGTGTTCACCCGCGCCCAGCTGCTGCAGGAGGTCTGGGGCTACGACTTCTTCGGCGGCACCCGCACGGTCGACGTCCACGTCCGGCGGCTGCGCGCCAAGCTCGGCCCGGAGCACGAGCAGATGATCGGAACCGTGCGCAACGTCGGGTACAAGTTCGAGCGGCCTGCCAAGGGGGCGCCGCGGGGGAGCGTGCCGGCGCAGGCGCCCGCCGAAGCCCCGGCCGACACCCCCGAACTCGCGCACTAGGTCCCCCACGCTTTCCAGGACGTTCCGCACAACCGTCGCGTTGCTCCGGTCCCGGGTACGGTCACGGGGTGAGCGGAGACGGCGGGGAATGGCGTCAGGACCTGGACGAGCAGCAGCTCGGGCACGTGCGGCAGCTGCTGCTGGCCGTGCGCGAGGCGGACGGGCGGCCCGAGGTCGAACCCGCAGGCGCGCTGCCGGGCGAGTTCGACGGCGGTGAGCACTTGGTCGCCTGCGTCGAAGACGACGTCGTCGGCTACGCGCACCTCGACACCACGGGCGACTCCTTCGGCCACCAGGTCGCCGAACTGTTCGTGCACCCCGCCCACCGCAACCGCGGGTACGGCGCGAAGCTGCTTCAGGCGCTCGACGAGCGCGCCGCCGTCGGGTTCCGCGTCTGGGCCCACGGCGACCACCCCGCGGCTCGTCAGCTCGCCCTGAGGACCGGGCTGGAGCGCAAGCGCGAACTGCTGATCCTGCACACGGCCGTCGACGGCGCGGACTGGCCGGAGCCGGTGCTGCGCGAAGGCGTCTCGCTGCGCGCTTTTGTGCCGGGACAGGACGAGGACGCCGTCGTCCAGGTCAACGCGCGCGCCTTCGACTGGCACCCCGAGCAGGGCGCCCTGACCGCCGACGACATCCGTGCCGACGAACGGCGACCGTGGTTCGACGCCGCCGGCTTCTTCCTCGCCGAGGAAAACGGTGAGGTGATCGGCTTCCACTGGACGAAGGTGCACGAGGCCACGCCGGGCCGGTTCGGCGGCGAGCGCGTCGGCGAGGTGTACGTCGTCGGCGTCGACCCGGCCGCGCAGGGCGGCGGCCTCGGCCGGGCGCTGACGCTCGCCGGGCTGCGGTACCTCGCGGACCAGGGGCTGCGGCAGGTGATCCTGTACGTCGAGGGGGACAACGCCCCGGCGCTGGCGGTCTACACCAAGCTCGGGTTCACGCGTCACGAGACCGACGTCCAGTACGGTCGGTGACCACGGTGGACGCCGTGCGAGCAGCTCGTCACTGTGGGCATACGCCCAGGTCACGGCCAGGACACGGCATCCTTTCGGAGTAGTCGCACTGCTCACATCCGGGGCCTTGTTCACTTTGCGTTCATTTGTTCACGGCTGACCGTCCACCAGGGCTGCCTAATGTCCGGATCCGGCGCGGCGAAACACGCCGCTGCCGAACCCGTGATGCTCCTGATGGAGGAAATGCAGTGAAGATCATGCGGCCCCTGAGCGCGGTCGGCATCGTGGCGAGCGCCGCGCTCGTGCTCGCCGCCTGTGGTTCCGACCCCGCGGCGACGAACAGCAGCAGCTCGAACTCGGCTGCCGCCCCGGCCGCCACCGGCACGGCCGACGTGGCGTGCGGCGGCAAGAGCCCGCTCTCCGCCGAAGGCTCGTCGGCACAGAAGAACGCGATCGACATCTTCACGCAGCAGTACAGCAAGAAGTGCTCGGGCCAGCAGGTCAACTACAACCCCAGTGGCTCGGGTGCCGGCGTCAAGCAGTTCAACGCCAACCAGATCGACTTCGGCGGCTCGGACTCGCCGGCCACCGGCGCGGACCTCGAAGCGGCCACCAAGCGCTGCGCGAGCCCCGCCTGGAACATCCCGATGGTCGTCGGCCCGGTGGCCGTCGCCTACAAGCTCTCCGGTGTGGACAAGCTGACGCTGACCCCCTCGGTCATCGCCAAGATCTTCAGCGGTGGCATCACCAAGTGGAACGACCCGGCCATCAAGGCGGTCAAGGGCAACGAGAGCGCGAACCTGCCGGACAAGGCCATCCAGGTCGTCTCCCGCGCCGACGAGTCGGGCACCACCGACAACTTCCAGAAGTACCTGGGCGCGGCGGCGAAGGCCGACTGGACCAAGGGTGCGGGCAAGAAGTTCAACGGTGGCGTCGGCAACGGTGCGCAGGGCTCCAACGGTGTCGCGACCGCGGTGAAGGCCGGCGACGGCGCCATCACCTACGTCGAAGGCGCGTTCGCCAAGGACGGCCTGACCCCGGCCCTGATCGACAGCGGCTCCGGCGGCGTCGAGCTGACCTCGGAGAACGTGGCGAAGTCGCTCGACTCGGCCAAGTTCCTCAAGGACGGCACGAACGACCTCGCGCTCGACCTCAACGGCATCTACGCCAGCAACACCCCGGGTGCCTACCCGCTGCTGCTGACGACCTACGAGATCGTCTGCTCGAAGTACGCGAACGCCGACGTCTCGAAGGCCGTCAAGGCGTTCCTGACGGTGGCCGCCACCGACGGTCAGCAGCCGCTGTCCGCCAAGGGTTACGTCCCGATCCCGCAGTCGCTGCAGACCAAGGTCCTCGCCGCGGTCAAGGCGATCTCCTGACGCGGTCTTGCGACTGCTCCCCGAGTTGATACAGGCTGGTCAGAAGTAGCTGATGAGCGAGTCATCCTCGACGCGAACGCCCACCGGCGACCCCGGTGGGCGTTCGTCGTCCGCCACGACGCCCCCGGAGGATCCGATTTCGGAGCAACCCACCTCGACGGCGGTGCCCGAGCCGCCCGCGAGCGAGAAGCCGAAGAAGGTGCGGCCCGGTGACCGCATCTTCCAGAACCTGACCACCGGGGCCGGGATCTTCGTCGTCGCCTTGATCGGCCTGATCGGGGTCTTCCTGCTCATCCAGGCGATCCCGGCGCTGCAGGCCGACAAGGCCAACTTCCTGTTCAACCACGGCTGGTCGACCAACGACCCCGCCAACATGTCGTTCGGCATCCTCGACCTCCTCGAGGTCACGGTGGCGACGTCGCTGGTGGCGCTGATCATCGCGATGCCGGTGTCGCTGGGCATCGCCTTGTTCCTGACCCACTACGCGCCGAAGCGGCTGGCGCGGCCGTTCGCCTACGTCATCGACCTGCTCGCCGCGGTGCCGTCGATCATCTTCGGCCTCTGGGGCATCCTGGTCTTCGCCCCGGCGATCGAGCCGTTCTCGCAGTGGATCAACGACACCTTCTCGTGGTTCCCGCTGCTGGCGCCGGGCAACGTCGCGCCGAGCGTGCGCGGCACGATCTTCACCGCCGGCATCGTGCTGGCCGTGATGATCCTGCCGATCATCACCTCGCTCTCGCGCGAGGTGTTCGAGCGCACGCCGACCCCGCACCTCGAAGGCGCGCTGGCGCTCGGCGCCACGCGCTGGGAAGTCATCCGCACCACCGTGCTGCCGTTCGGCAAGGCCGGCTACATCGGCGCGTCGATGCTCGGCCTCGGCCGCGCGCTCGGCGAGACGATCGCGCTGGCCGTCATCCTGCTCATCCCGCAGGGCCGCAACTTCGACTGGAGCCTCTTCGACGGCGGTTCGACGTTCGCCTCGAAGATCGCCGCCAACTACAGCGAGTTCAACAACGAGATCTCGGCGGGCGCGTACATCGCGGCCGGCCTCGTGCTGTTCGTGCTCACCTTCCTCGTCAACTTCGCGGCGCGGTCCGTCATCGGCAAGAAGGGAGAGTGAGCATGACCAGCACGCTCGAAGCCCCTGCCACGACACCGGCGTTCCAGCAGGTCAGCCTGGCCCGCAAGGTCAAGAACGGCCTGGCGACCACGCTGGTCTGGCTGTCGTTCCTGATCGCCGTCGTCCCGCTGGTGTGGGTGCTGTACACGGTCGTCGCGAACGGCATCAAGCGCATCCCGTACACCAACTGGTGGTCGCAGGACCTGGGCAACTACCTGTCCGACGAGGTCGGCGGCGGCGTGCTGCACGCCATCATCGGCAGCCTGCTGCAAGGCCTCGTCTGCGCGATCATCGCGGTGCCGATCGGCATGCTCGTCGCGATCTACCTGGTCGAGTACGGCCGGGGCAAGCTCATGAAGGCCACCACCTTCATGGTCGACATCCTTTCCGGTGTCCCGTCGATTGTCGCCGCGCTGTTCATCTACGCGCTCTGGATCACCACGTTCGGCTTGCCGCGCAGCGGTTTCGCCGTGTCGCTGGCCCTGGTGCTGCTGATGATCCCGGTCGTCGTCCGCTCGTCGGAGGAGATGCTGCGGATCGTCCCGGACGACCTGCGCGAGGCGTCGTACGCGCTGGGCGTGCCGAAGTGGAAGACGATCGTGAAGATCGTGCTGCCGACGGCGTTGTCCGGCATCATCGGCGGCATCATGATGGCGCTCGCCCGGGTGATGGGCGAGACCGCGCCGCTGCTGGTCCTGGTCGGCTACTCCGCCTACACGAACTGGGACATCTTCAGTGGCGAGCAGGCGGCGCTCCCGCTGCTGATGAACAACGAGCGCGTCACCAACTCGATGGACCCCGGCTCGGTCGGTTTCGACCGGATCTGGGGCGCGGCGCTGACGCTGGTGCTCATCATCGCGATCATCAACCTCCTCGCCACCGTGTTCGCGCGCCTTGTCGCCCCGAAGAAGAAGTGAGCTGTAGCCATGGCAAAGCGAATCGACGTCAAGGACGTGGACATCTACTACGGCAAGTTCCACGCCGTCGACAATGTCTCCCTGTCCGTGCCGCCCCGTAACGTCACCGCGTTCATCGGCCCGTCGGGCTGTGGCAAGTCGACGGTGCTGCGCACGCTGAACCGCATGCACGAGGTCATCCCCGGCGCGCGCGTCGAGGGCGACGTCCTGCTGGACGGCGAGAACATCTACGCCTCCGCCGTCGACCCGGTCCAGGTGCGCCGCACGATCGGCATGGTCTTCCAGCGCCCCAACCCGTTCCCGACGATGTCCATCCGGGACAACGTCGTCGCCGGGCTGAAGCTGGGCGGCACCAAGAACCGCAAGACCCTCGACGAGATCGGCGAGCGCGCCCTGCGCGGCGCCAACCTCTGGAACGAGGTCAAGGACCGCCTCAACAAACCGGGCGGCGGCCTGTCCGGCGGTCAGCAGCAGCGTCTCTGCATCGCCCGCGCGATCGCGGTGCAGCCGGACGTCCTCCTGATGGACGAGCCGTGCTCGGCCCTGGACCCGATCTCCACACTGGCGATCGAGGACCTGATCGGGGAGCTGAAGAAGGACTACACGATCGTCATCGTCACGCACAACATGCAGCAGGCGGCGCGGGTTTCCGACCAGACGGCGTTCTTCAACCTCGCCGGCGTCGGGCAGCCGGGCCGGCTGGTCGAGCTCAACGACACGGAGAAGATCTTCTCCAACCCGGACGAGAAGGCCACGGAAGATTACATTTCCGGCCGCTTCGGCTGAGTAGTCGTTGTTGTCGAAGGCCTTTCTCGCCGGCGCTCGGGGCCGGCGAGAAAGGCCTTCTTCTTTTCTCGGCACAGTGTCCGAAGTGGATGTTCGAGACTCGTTGTCCGGTAATGGAAAAGGCCCCCGACCGGAGTCGGGGGCCTTTCTTCTCGCTCAGGCTCAGATGTCGTCGTCGGAACCGTAGCCCGGCATCTTGCCGGTGACCACGAAGATCATCCGCTTCGCGACCGACACCGCGTGGTCGGCGTAGCGCTCGTAGAAGCGGCCCAGCAGGGTGACGTCGACCGCCGCGGCCACACCGTGGGGCCACTCGCGGTCCATCAGGACCGTGAACAGGTGGCGGTGGATGTCGTCCACCTGGTCGTCGTCGGACTCGAGCGTCTTCGCCGCCTCGACGTCCTTCGTCTTGATGACCACTTCGGTCTGCCGGGCCAGCTTGACCGCGACCTCGCCCATCTCGGCGAAGTACGGCTTCACGGCCTCGGGCAGCACCGGTTCGGGGTGCCGCCGGCGCGCGGCCTTCGCCACGTGCAGGGCCAGGTCGCCCATCCGCTCCAGGCTTTCCGCGGCGTGGATCGCCGCGAGCACGGTCCGCAGGTCGGTCGCCACCGGCGCCTGCAGCGCGAGCAGGGCGTAGGCCTGCTCCTCGCACTCGGCGCGGGCGTCGTCGACCTTCGCGTCGTCGCTGATCACCTGCTCGGCGAGACTGAGGTCGACCTCCAGGAGCGACCGCGTCGCGCGCTCCATGGCGTCGGCGACCTGGAGCGACATGGCCGCCAGGTTGTCGGCGAGCTGTTCGAGTTCGACATGGTAAGCCTCACGCATGGCCCAACCCTACGGGCATCCGTGGCCCAATACCGCATCGCCGGGTGAACCGTACGTGAACCCGGACTAACGATCGTCGCGACTCAGCCGGTGGTGCTGGTCTTCTTGCTCGACGAGGTCTTGGAGGTCGTCTTCGACGAGGACGACGACTTCGACGAGGACGACGACTTCGACGAGCCGGTGGGCGGCGGCTGCTCGCTCTGCGGGATCGGCGCGTTCGGGTCGGGCAGCGCGGTGTTGTTGCGCAGCGCGTCGAACAGCGTCTTCGCCTTGCTGCGGACGAGGACCTCGTTGCCGCGGGTGTTGGGCAGACCGACCGTCGGCACCGTGAGGAACGAGATCTTCGACTGGTCGAGGCCCTTCATCGACTGCGCCAGCGTCATCATCTGCTTGACGCCGAGGTTGTCGCCGAAGGTGGCCTTCGCGAACGCCGTGATGAAGTCGCTGAGCTTGCCGGGGTCGAGGACGACGTCGGACGACATGACCTTCTTCAGCAGCGCGCCGATGAACGCCTGCTGCCGCTTGATCCGGCCGTAGTCGGACGTCGGGTCGCCCTTGACGTGCCGCGCGCGGACGAAGTTCAGCGCCTGGTCGCCGGAGATCGTCACGTCGCCGGTCTCCAGCAGCACCTTGCCGAGGATGGTGTCGTCGATCGGGATCTCGTTGTGGACGGTGACGCCGTGGACCGCGTCGACCATCTCCTTGAAGCCGTTGAAGTCGATCCCGACGAAGTGGTTGATCCGCAGCCCGGTGATCTGCTGGATCACCTTCGTGATGCAGGGCGGCCCGCCGACCGCGTACGCGGTGTTGAGCTTCGCGATCTTCTGGCCGGGGACCTTCTCGTCGGTGTCCTTGTTCTGCGCCGGGTCCCAGCGCTGGCAGTCGGGCCGGTCGATCTCGAGGTCACGCGGGAACGACGTGACGACGACCCGCTGCCGGTCGGCCGGGATGTGCGCCACCATCACGGTGTCCGAGCGCGCGCCCGGCGTGCTGTCCGCGGTGCCGACGCCTTCTTCGGCCCCCGCGCCGTCGCGGGTGTCCGACCCGACCATCAGGAAGTTCTCGTCGTTGGCCTGCGCCGCGGCGTCCTGGATGTCGGACGAGTTCTCGTCGAGCGCCGAGATCTGCGTGAACTTCGCGTCGAAGTAGGTCTGGGCACCCCACGCGCCGCCGACGCCGAGGAACACGAGCCCCGCGACGACCGCGGCGGCGATCCGCCCGAACCGGCTCGCCCGCTCGTTCTTGCGCAGCTTCTTCTCCTGCAGCCGGGTCTGCGCGGCCAGTTCGGCGGCGTCGACCTCGGGCTCGTCGGCCGCCACCGGGGTGACGACGCGCTGAAGCGCCGTACGCGTGCTTTCGATCAGGGAAGCCGGGGAGAGCCGCTCACGGCGTTCGCGCCGCTTCGCCTCTTCGGCGTTCCCCTCGTCGTGCGCGGCCGAGAACCGGGCGAGGGTGTGGTCGATCTTGCGGCGGTACTGCGTGGCCTCGTCGATCGCTTCCATCTCGTCGGTCATGGTCAGCGGGTCGAGCTCGGCGCGCGACGGCACCGCGCCCACGGCGGGCGCGTCGGCCTGCGGGTGCCGGAGAGCGGTGGTGTCGGACGCCGCGGCCGCGGGGCGCTGCGCCGGTGCGTCGGCCTGCGGGCGTCGCGGCGCGGTGGTGTCGCCGGTGGGCCGGGCGCGTCCCGGTGCCGAAGATTCCTTGGCCGCAGCGCGCTTGGCGGCCGGCGAGTCGGCCGGCGGGCGCCGCACGGGCGGGGTTTCCCCAGCGGGGCGGACACGTCCCGGCGCCGACGACTCGTTCGCGGCTGCGCGCTTGGCCGCCGGGCCGTCAGCGGGCTTCGGCGGGGCAGTTGGTGGCCGCTTCACCGGAAACGCGTCGGGCCCCGGGGGGCGCTGGAGTGCCGGCGCGTCCGGCCGCGGCGGCACGGCGCCGTCCGGAGCGGGCGCCGGGCGGCGGAGCCGGCGGGGCGGCTGTGGCGCGGCCGACGTCTGCTGCTGACCGGGGTTCGTGGCCGGTGGGCGGCGCTGGAGCGGGGCCTCGGGCTGCGGGGCGGCGGCGGTCGAGCGGCGGGGCTGCCGCGGCCGCGGGGGGCCCGGTTGCCGCGTGGCGTCCGCGGGTGCCGGGTTGTCCGAGGCGGGCTGCACCGGTCGCGGCGCACGCGCCCGGGGCGACTGCGCGGCCCGGGGCGGGGCGGCCGGCTCGGCTCCGTGCGCGCGGTGTCCTGGCTGGTCAGTGCGGTCCTGCTGGTCACGCTGCGGGACGGGCCGGACGCCGGTGGTCTTGGCGACGACGTCCGAAACGCTGATCCCGCCCTGGTCCTCCATGGACCGGCGTCTGCCGCTTCGGGGTCGCGCTGGACCATCGACGTGGCGACCGGTTCCCGGGCTGTCGTGCTCGTCCGGCACTCGGTCTCCTTTCGCGCGGTCGCAGGGCGGCTCTTCGACTAGGCCGTCTTCCCCCGCCAGAGGTGATCGTTCCCCCGGAGGTTTTCGTTATCGTACGGATACCCCCCGTTCGTGACGACACCCTCCCGGAATTTTCTTCACCTTGAGTCGACGAACGGCCGCCTGGCGTCGACAAACGGGTGAAGGCGGCATTACGCAATCCGGGGTAATCCGGAGTTTACGTTACTCTGAGTGGGTTATTAACCGAGTCGTTTGTTCGTCGTGATAGGCGACTTTGTTCCGCCCGGCACGTTTCGCGGCGTAAAGCAAGGTGTCCGCGCACCGAAGCTGACGCTCCGGGCTGGGCTCCGCGTCCGGTTCGGTCGCGCAGTCGTGGGCAAGCCCGGCACTGATCGTCACGCGCAGTCCCGGCTGAAGTTCTGACCAGGGGTGACGGGCGACGCGCACCCGGGCGGCGTCGACGATGCGAACGGCGGCCCCGACGTCGACGCCGGGCAGCCACAGCACGAACTCCTCGCCGCCGTACCGGGCGCAGAAGCCGTCTTCGGGCAGCTCCTCCTGGAGGAGGTCGGCCACCCGGCGGAGGACGCGGTCGCCGACGAGGTGACCGTACGTGTCGTTGACGCGTTTGAAGCGATCGAGATCGATCAACGCGATCCCCAGCGGCGGCCGCGGCCGGGCGGTCTGGCGGCCGGTGAGCGGTCCGTACAGGCGCTCGTCGAGGTACCGGCGGTTGTAGCTCGACGTCAGCGCGTCGCGCAGGCTGCCGTCGCGGGCGATGTCCAGCGCGGAGCGCAGGTGCTGGTAGGCGCGGCGCCAGTCGCCCTGGGTCGCGAGCAGGCTCGCGACGGTCTCGTGGAGGCGGAGCAGGTCCGGCGGTCGCGGCCCGCCGGCCCGGCGCAGCGCGCCTTCGTCCTCGGCGACCATGCCCACCTCCACCACGCATTGGTTGTCGTCGTAGAGGTGGCCGCGCTTGAGGTGTGGGTACGGACGAAAGTGAATTTCGCTCAAACGGGAGGCCGATGGTGACTCAACGGAGTCGGGTCGTCAGAGGTCCGAGAACGGCGCGATGCCCTTGAGCTGCGCGTACTGGTCTTTGGCCCAGTAACTCACATTAGCCGTCTTGTCGTTCAGCAACTCCGTGTAGTCGCGCCACGGGATCCAGCGCCACCCGCCGACCTCGGCCGGGTTCGGTTCGGGGTCGGTGTCGGCCCAGGCGGCGAACACCGGGCAGAACTCGTTTTCGACGATTCCCTCGAATGGCGGCGTCCGGTACCGGTACTTGGGCAGCACGCAGTGGAGGTCGGCCAGCGACGGCAGCCCGATCTCGTAGGCGGCGCGGCGGCGGACGGCGTCTTCGAGGGACTCGCCGGGCGCGGGGTGCCCGCAGACGCTGTTGGTCCAGACCCCCGGCCAGACCTTCTTGTCGTGGGCGCGCTGGGTGATCAGCAGGGCCTGGTCGCTGCGGCGCAGGACGTAGCAGGAGAACGCCAGGTGCAGCCGGGTGTGCTCGTGGTGGCTGGCCAGCTTGGGCCCGGTCTCGCCGGTGGGCACCCCGTCCTCGGTGACGAAGACGACGCGCTCGGTCTCGGTTTCGGTCGCGGTATCCACGCGTCCCAGTGAACACGACCGCCACCGGACGGCCGTACCGCAAGGCGGGTGGCTGCGACGCTCACGGCAGGGTGATCGGCTGTTACCGCGCGTTGAGGTGCTCGACGAGCAGCGTCGTCACGGCTTCGGGTGCCTCCTCGGGTGCCCAGTGCGTGACGTCCTCGAGCATCTCGAAGCGGTAGGGCCCGGTGACCCAGTTGCCGGTGTCGAGCGCGGCGGTCGAGCCGAACGAGACGTCCTCGGTGCTCCAGACGTACAGCGTCGGCAGGTCGATCTTCCCGATCTTCCCGCCGGGCCGGCCCGCGCGGTACCAGTTGAGCGCGGCGGTGAGCGCCCCCGGCTCGGACAGCCGCTGGATGTACTCGTCGACCTTGCCGGGCGAGATCCGCCGCTCGAACATGTCCCGCAGCGCCCGCCCGTTGTTCTCCAGCATCCGGCGCTCGGTGACGCGCGTCTGCCGCCACTCGGTCATGTACTGCGTCCGCAGGTACTGGTCCTCGTCGTTTTTCATCGCGGCGGAGAGAGCGGCGGGATGCGGCGTCGAGACGACGGCAAGACTGCGCAGCCGTTCGGGGTGCGCGTCGGCGGTCCACCAGGCGACGGCCCCACCCCAGTCGTGCCCGACGAGGTCGAACTGCCCCCACCCGAGCTTGTCGGCGATGGCGACGACGTCCCCGACAAGGTGATCGATCCGATAGTCGGCGGCCGGTTCGGGCCGCACCCCGGGCGAGTACCCCCGCTGATCCGGCGCGACGGCCCGGAAGCCGAGCACCCCGAGCGTGGCGACCTGGTGCTCCCACTCGACCGCGGCTTCGGGAAAACCGTGCAACAGCATCACGGGCCGCCCATCTTCGGGCCCGGCGGCAATGGCATCGAAAGAACCGGCTTCGGTGGTGACGCTGATGTGGTCGATCACAGGCCCGAATCTACTGGCCGCTGGGGAACGCCAGGTCAACGGTCTGACTGGTGGCGAACCGCAAGCCGACGGTTTGGATCTGTCACTCGTTCGACGGTGCTATCAGCGCCCAGCCGATCGGCGCCCACTAGTTGGACCAGGTTGCCCAGTCGAACGTGGAGCCCGGATCGTCCAGCGAGTGGACGCAAATCCAGCTCGCATCTACCGGTCACTGTCAGGACTTCAAGGTCTTTCAGCTCGGCGAGGGGCGTCATGTCTGGTGCAGCGCATAGTTCGCGCAACCGTAGATCCTTCAGCCGCCGCAGTCCGGAGAGGAGTGACAGATCGGACAGCGCGGTCGCTGTAAGTTCCAGGCGGCGGAGCTGGGTCAGGTCCGCGACCGGCGCCAAATCGACAGCCGGACACCCGGTTAGCCGAAGACGCTGAAGTCCACTTGCCCAACGGCTCAGCAGTGTCACATCCTCAAGGACTGTGCATCCTTTGAAACTCAGGGAATCCGGGGCGGTCAAGAACGCCAGAGGTGAGAGATCGGTGAGCTGGACGACGTTGTTCAGCGACAGTGAACGCAAACTGGTCAATGACGAGAGATTGGCCAGGTGGGCTGGATCTCCGATCTGGCTCAGCTGAAGATATTTCAGGCGGGGAAGGTCGGCTAGTGCTTCCCAGCCGTGAGTCGTAATTTTGGCGACGATCGATGTCAACCCAGGTACGCCTGCGAGTGGAGTGAGATCGACTGACTGGGGCATTGGCGGTCCGCACAGTGCCAGTCGGGTCAGTTCTGTGCCAGCTAGGGATGGCAGGTCGTAGCCGGCGGCGTCGGCGACCTCGAGCGTCTCGAATCCTTGCAGGTCACGGATGAAGTGCAGCTTCCCGTAGCCGTTGTCGAACTGGCATCGGAGAGAGGTGAGATGTCGCAGATACTTCAGGCTCACGAGCATCGCCGGGTCGTGCACGCTGATGAAACCGTCCAGCAGGGGGGACTCGGCGAGTACTCGTTCCGCGTATTCCGCGTAGTCGAACCTGGCCCACGCCCTGATCAGTTCTCCTGCGACGGCCAAATCCTGACTGGCGGCGTATCGCGCCAGCAGGTCGAGGGCCTCCGAGTTGCCGATCAGTGCGGCCGCACGAATCACGAAGGGCAGTCGTGAAGGTTCCGGTTTGCAGTCAGCCAGCAGGTCGAGACCGAATTCTCCGGCTGTGGCAAGCGCCTCGGCCTCTATATAGCTGGATGGCGGGATCAATGTGCTCGCCCGGCTTTCGATTTCACCCCGTAGTCGCTGGCTCAACTCGGGCGATGTCTCCAGACAGGCCAGTGCCACCAGATCGAGCTTCAGCCGCCGTGGTTGAGCTACCCTTCTCTGGAGAATGCCATCCAGCAGGCGCTCCCGTTGAGCTAGGTAGCCGTGACCGGCGGCCATCACTACTACTTCCCGCCATCCGTCCCGATGGGCATTGGCTGCGAGGACGCCGATATCGTCCGCCTCGACAGCAGCTTGCGCTGCTAAGTACTCCTGAAATGTCCGGTGTACGAAGTCGACCCGATCGGGCAGTGGTTCGCGCAGCACGCCACCGCGGACGAGGAGGTGGCGGAACACGCGGCGTGGACTCGCGTTGATCTGGCTCATCACGGACAACTTCGCCGCCAGTTGACTTTCGGCGTCCGCCACTGGAATGTCTGTGTGGCCGTTGCGGACCAACCAGTATGCGAGATGCCGCAGTAGCACTAGTTTCTCAGTCAGGGAAAGCCGCACGGGCGAGTCGATCCGCCGCTCAACGTCGCGGCTGTCGAGCAGCATACGCAGCGCGACTTCGTACAGTTCTATGCGGTTGTCGGGTAGTCGTCCGTTGCCCTCGTGGTGAAGGGCGCAGAGCAATGCGCACAGCAAGGGGTTCTCGGCGAGACGTCGCAACGTGCGGCGTGCGCCAATAGCCTCTATCAATGTGTCCCGTTGGCTGTCCAGGGCCTCCCCCGGAAACGCGGCGTGCCAGCGCGTGACGAACGTTCGGACGTCGAGTGGTGTCATGGGCTGGAGCGCCACTCCGATGAAGCCCTCGCCGCGCAGCCAGTCGGGAGCCACGGCGGCCGGGCGGGTGGTGATGACGTACCTTGCCCGTGGGAACGTCGCGACGAGTTCGCGGAGCCAGTCGCGTACTTCGCGACGTCGATCATCCGGTAGTTCATCGAGGCCGTCAACGAGCAGGACTGCTCGCCCTCGACGTAGACGCTGCTGAACCCAGCCGTCCGGCATCTCGTCAGCTATGTGCCTGCCGACTTCGCCGAGGAACTGTTCTGGCGTCGGTAGCTGAGATCGGCTGAACCGTCGGAGCCGCAGCAGGAACGGCTCAAGGTCCGCCCACCCCTCGACGTCTTGCAATCGCCGGCTCGCGCACTGGACAGCGAGCCATTGCAGAAGCGTTGTCTTCCCTGAACCTGCCTCACCGCGAAGTAGAATTCGGCGGGTTCGTGGCAGGACCTGCTCGATCCGGTCGGCCGCCATACCGTCGCGATCAGCAGTGACGTTCAGACTGAGGTACGCGACCGATAGTGGATACAGCCGGGTCGCATCGGCTAGGCCCGCGCCGAACAGCGCCATTCGGTCAAGCGCTGTCACCACTTGGCGGCGGAAGTCTGCGGCGAAGTCGTCCTGGCTTCTGCGTTCGGGTAGGGCGGCGAGTACTTTCCGAACAGTTTCGAGAATCTCCGTTTCTCGTTGGAGAATCTCGATGAGCGCGCCCTCCTGGAATCGAGGCAGTGTGCTCGTGACTTGTACCAGATACGCGCAGGACTCTCGGAGGACGTGCTCGTAGAGCTCGATAGCGTCGGACGACAAGGCGAACTCGTGCGGGACGCCCGGGACGGTTCGAAGGAGATATCGGTACAGGAACGCCGCGTCGAGGTCGGTCGCGAACAGGTCTTCGTCGGTCAGAGCTGCACGATCGAATGTTTCGCGGGCCGCCTCCACGGCCGCAGTCCGCTCGTTATCCGCCAGCGCGCGATACTCGATGTCGAGGAACGGCAGGAGGCGGTCAGCAACCCTCGACTCGAGATTGGTGAACAAAAGTCTGAGCTTGCGGCGGTCATTGAGGCCAGTGACCTGCTTCTCAAGCAGGTCGAAGACCTTCGCAGAGGCATCTGCGGCTATGGTCCGATCTCCAAGCCATACTTTCGCAGCCGCTTTGACGACAGCCGTGGTCAGCGCGATCGCCGACACTTCCAGTCCACTCACCGAGGTGAGCCTAGCCGACCACCTCCTCCGACGTGGCCACCTTCACCAGCGGGCCGTACAGGCGCAGGATGTCCAGCGTCTTCGCGTGGCTCTCGTCGTCCACTCCCGCGCACGCGTCCGAGACGACGGTGACCGCCACGCCCGCGTCCGCTGCCGCCAAGGCTGTCGACAGTACGCAGCAGTCTGTCGATACTCCGGCCAGCACCAGGCGTGCGCCGCCCACTCGGGTTGCCAGGCGTGGGGTCCACTTGCCGAATGTGGTCGCGTCCACTGTGGATGTCGGCTGGAACTCGGGGATTACTTGGTACAACGGCGACTCCGGTGGTTGCAATGCGAACGGCCACCGCGCGTAGTACTGATTCCACGCGCCTTCGGGGCGATCAGGCGCGATGAACCGGGTGAACACGACGTCATTGCCGAACGCCTTCACCAGGCGGTGGATCCGGGGTACCACCTCGGCGAAGCGCGGCGTGAACCACTCGCTTGCCGGGTCGGCGAAGATGTTCTGCAGGTCGATGACCGCCAGGATCGACCTCACGCTGCCTCCTGGGCGCGGATCCGGCGCTTTGTCGCCAGCGTGACGGCGAACCCGAGCACCAGCGCCACCAGGACGCCGAGGTTGGCGAACGCCCACGAGCCGTCGCGGCCGCCGAGGCCGAACGGTTCCAGCAGGTAACCCTGCCAGTTCAGCCAGCCCGCGGACGTGTTCGTCACCAAGCCCCAGCCGACTGCCGTCGCCACCAGGATCAGCGCGATCGGCCCGACCCGGACGTCGCCGTAGCGGCCCGCTCGGTCGAACAGGTCCTGCTCGGCGTAGTCGCGGCGGCGCAGCAGGACGTCCGCCAGCATCACCCCGCACCACGCGGCCACCGGGACGCCCAGCGTGACCAGGAAACCCTGGAACTGCCCCAGGAATCCGTCGCTGAAGAAGACGATGTAGATCGTGCCGAGCACCATCAGCACGCCGTCGATGAGCGCCGCGATCGGGCGGGGGATCCGCAGGCCCGCCGAGAGCAGTGCCAGCCCGGACGAGTAGATGTCCAGTACCGCGCCGCCGACCAGGCCCAGCACCGCGACGATCGCGAACGGCACCAGGAACCACAGCGGCAGCAACGTCGTCAGCGCGCCGATCGGGTCGAGGCCGATCGCTTTGCTGAGCTCGGGCGACGAGCCGGCCAGCAGCAACCCGAACACCAGCAGCACCAGCGGCGCCACCGACGCGCCGAACGTCGTCCAGCCGATCACGCCCCGCCCGGACGACGACCGTGGCAGGTAGCGCGAGTAGTCCGCGGCCGCGTTGACCCAGCCGAGGCCGAAGCCGGTCATCAGGAACACGAGCGCGCCGATCCACTGCTGCGCCGAGCCCGACGGCAGCGCGCTGACCGCCGCCCAGTGGACGTCACCCGCCACGAGGATCACGTAGACGATCGTGAGCACGCCGGTGATCCAGGTGATCCACGTCTGCAGTTTCATGATCGCGTCGAAGCCGAGCACGCCGGCGCCGACGATCAGTACCGCCACCACGATCAGCGCGATCACGCTCGCCGCCGTGCCGTCACCCCAGCCGAGCCGCTTGACGACGGTTCCCGTGGCCAGTGTCGCCAGTGCTGTCAGCACGGTTTCCCAGCCCACGGTGAGGATCCACGAAATCGCCGATGGCAGCCGGTTGCCGCGGACGCCGAAGGCCGCACGCGAAAGCAGCATCGTCGGCGCGGATCCGCGTTTGCCCGCGATCGCGACGAAACCGCACAGCAGGAACGAAAAGACGATCCCGACGACCCCGGCGACCAGCGCCTGCCAGAACGAGATGCCGAACGCGAGCGTGAACGAGCCGTAACTCAGCCCGAGCACCGAGACGTTCGCGCCGAACCACGGCCAGAACAGCCCGCGCGGGCTGCCGCGGCGCTCGGCGTCGTCGATCACGTCGAGGCCGTTGGTCTCCACTTTGAGCTTGCGTTCGGTCGTGGTCATGGCTTTTCCCTGGTCAGTAGGCGGTTGATCGCCGCGCGGTCCGGCGCGGTCGCCGGGCCCGGGCGGGTCACCGAAAGCGCGGCCGCCGCGTTGGCGCGCACGGCGGCGTCGAGGAGGGTACTGCCGCGCAGCAGTTCCGCGGCCAGTACGCCGCAATGCGTGTCACCGGCGCCGTTCGTGTCGACGGCGTCCACGGAGAAGCCCGGGATGTCGGTCGTCCGGCCGTTTTTGTGGACGCGGCAGCCCTTCGCGCCGTCGCGGACGACGGCGACCGGGGGCAGTTCGCCGAGCACCTCGGCTTCGCGCGCGGTGCAGCTGAGAATGTCTACTATGGACAGAAGTTCACGGAGGTCTCCAAGATCAACTTCGGCGATGAGTGGGCCGGGATCGAACAGAATCCTCGAGCCGGGCAGATGAGGCAGCCAAGCGAGGAGCGCGGTTCGATTGATCTCGTGCAACAGACTGTACCCGGTGACGTAGACGACGTCGTCACTCTTTGGGTGGACATGGTCGAGGAGTGCGGGACGCAGCCGTCCTTCCGCGCCGGTGCCGGTCGCGAAGGTGCGCTCGCCCGTCGCTTCGACCAGCACCACGACGACTCCGGTGTCCAGGTCCGGCGTCGGTTCGTGCGCCACTTCGATGCCTTCGCTGGACAAGGCGGACCGGGCGAGATCACCGAAGGCACCGGTGCCGTGGCTGCCGGCGTACAGCACGCGGGCGCCGGACCGGGCGGCCGCGGACATGACGTTGAAACCGCCGCCTGGCAACAGATCCGTGGACGAAGCCAGGACATCTCCGCCGCGAAGGGGCAGCGTCGGCACCGCCATGACCAGGTCGAGCACGACCTGTCCGGTGTGCACCAGCCGCCCGGTCACCGCGCGCGCCGTCTCAGGGTGAGCAGCTCGTCCACGAGCGGCCCGAAGTCGAGGTGGTTCACGGCGAGGACGGTCTCGGCGAGGTCCGCCGGGATGGCGCCGACACCGTGCGCGGCGCCGAGCATGGCGCCGCAGATCGCGGCGACGGTGTCCGTGTCGCCGCCGAGCCCCGCGGCCAGGCGCAGCGCCGCGGCCGGGTCGTCACCCATGGCCTCGGCCAGCGCGAACGCGGCCACGACGGACTCCTGCGACGCGACCGAAGTCCCGATCACCTGGCCGACCGCGTCGGCGACGGCGTCGTGCGTCATGCCCCGCACCCAGCCGCGTGCCCAGCGGATCCGGGCGGCGATCTCCCCGCCGGCCGCCCAGTGCCCGCGTTCCCCGCCGACGACGGCCGCGCGCTCGCCGGCGTCGAGCGCTTCGGGCAGGCTCGCGCCGTCGACCCCGGCGGAGACGGCGGCCGCGACCGCCGCGGCGGCGGCGATGCCGAGGCTGGTGTTGTGGGTGACGCGCGCAGTCGCGACGACCGCGTCGACCAGGGTGTGCAGGTTGCCCGACGGCGTGGCGATGCCGACCGGCGTGACGCGCATGGCGGCGCCGTTGGTGGTCCCGCCGCGACCGGCCTCTTCGGCCGGGACGCCGTCCTGGAGACGGGAAAGCGCGCGTTTCGTCGACGGGCCGAGCAGGTCCGCGGAGCCGCGGCGGACCATGTCCGCCTCCCAGATCAGCAGGGCGTCGGCGAAGACGTGCGGTTCGACGGTGCCGCGGCCGTCGATGAGCAGCCGGGCCAGCAGAATGGCCTGCTCGGTGTCGTCGGTGATCGAGCCGGCGGGCATCGACGGCGCGACCGGCTGCTCGGCGACGGCGGTGAGCAGCCCGGTGACCGGCCCGTAGGCGGCGGCGATGGCGGCGCGGGACATGGACTGCGTCGGCATCCCGAGCGCGTCGCCGACGGCGAGCCCGGTGAACGCGCCGAGCGCCCGGTCCCGCGCGTTCACCGGTGTCCGAAGGTGAGGTGGAACTGGAACCGATCGGGGTCCAGGAGGCTGACGACCCGTTCGACGAGCCGGCCCTCGACGTCGACCGAGGTGCGCTCGGCGCGGAGGAAGAGCTCGCCGATGGCGCGGCCGAGGAGGTCGGCCGCGCAGGCGTCGAGCCGCTCGGTGCTGATCCACTGGTCGCCGCCGGTGGAAATCCGCCCGGCGGCTTCGAGCGTCTTGGTCAGGGAGCCGTCCCGGAGGCCGGTTTCCGGGAGCTCGGCCAGCGGCCCGACCGCGGGCACCGTCGCCGTCTCGAGGGAGATCCCGCGGCTGTGTTCCCGGCGCAGGCGTCGTACCGCGATGTAGTTGTGTTCGCCGAATTCCTCGGCGAGGGCCCGGTCTTCGACGGCTTCGATGCCGAGCAGCTCGGTGGTGACGGGCGCCCCGGCGTCGGCGAGCGCGCGGGCCCAGCCGAGCCGCTGGTCGAGCTGGACCCCGTCGAAGGTGACGAACGAGCCGACGCCGGCCTGGGTGGAGATGAGCTCGAGCTGCTGCAGTTCGGAGAGCGCGCTGCGCACGGTGCCGCGGCTGACCTGGTACTGCAGCGCGAGCTGGTTCTCGCCGGGCAGCCGATCGCCATGGGCCAGCCGCCCGGACCGGATGAGGTCGGAGAGGTCGCCGACCAGCTGCTCCCGCTTGGTGTACATGTACACACCTGTACACCCGTGGTTTCCGCAGGTCAAGCGGCGACGAGCGCACGGTCGTCCGTCTTGGCCTCGTTCGCGACCATCTCGCCGGCCTCGGCGCTCATCGCCCCGGCCACGACCATGATCACGGCGAAGGAACCGATGAACAGGACGGTGCTCAGCCACACCATGGTCTCGACGGGCAGTGTGAAGGCGCCGACAACACGAGCCGCGCTCTCCAGCACGAAGCCGATACCCCAGACGAAGCTGGCGCGACGCAGGACGGTCTCGAACCGGCGGTTACCGGTGAGGCGCTCCCAGGCGCCCTCGTGGTCGGCCTTGCCGTGGGTGAGGAACGGGCGCAGTGCCTTGGTCATGATCGGCTGCGCGGTGAACGCGGAGATCAGGATGACGAGCCCGGTGATCCCGCTGCCGATCGAGTCCTTGGCGATCATCATCCGCGCGTCCCCGGCGACGAAGGTCAGCAGCATCCCGACGACGTTGGTCACGAGCACGACCAGCGCGAGGCCGTTGAGGGTCCGGTGCTTGGCGAACTGGAAGAGCGTCCGGGCCAGCGGGACGACCCCGCTCAGCGCGAGCGAGAGGAAGACGCTGAAGCCGAGCGAGTGGAGGCCGTAGTAGACCCCGGTCGGCACCGCGATCTCGACGGCGAGCGTCTGGAGGAGCGAGGCGGGAGCGCTGTTCTTCGTCATGGGAAGAGCTTGGCGCGGCAGGAAGACCGGTGAGGATGCCGTCCGCCACGACTTCGGGCTGACAGATGTCATGGGCGCGCCCGGACGAAGTTCGCGAGGTCGGTGCCGTGGGCTCAGAGCTGCGCACCGGCCGGAGAAGGATCTGGCGCAGCATGAAGAAGAGGCGGCGAACGTCGCCGCGGGGAGGCCGTCAGCCGCCGGAGTGCATGTCTTCGGTCTCGGGGACGCAGTCGTCGTCCGGATCGTCGAGCCAGCCGTGCGGCAGCGTGACCTTGCCCGGGGAACCCTGGCGCCCACGCGGGCCGTCGGCGTTGTCGGGGAACGGGGCGTCGTGGTCGAGGCGGCCGATGAGGTCGTCGAGTTCGGGGAGGCCGGACACCATCGCGAAGCCGCGGCGGAGTTCGGCGCCGACCGGGAAGTTCATGAAGTACCAGGCCATGTGCTTGCGCAGGTCGCGCAGGGCCTTGGTCTCGCCGTCGTGCTGGATGAGCAGCTCGGCGTGGCGGCGCAGCACGCCGGCGACCTCGCCCAGGTTCGGCGGCGTCGGCAGCGGGCGTCCGGCGAACGCGGCTTCGAGCTCGCCGAACAGCCACGGCCGGCCCAGGCAGCCGCGGCCGACGACCACGCCGTCGCAGCCGGTCTCGGCGACCATGCGCAGGGCGTCGGCGGCGGAGAAGATGTCGCCGTTGCCGAGCACCGGGATGCTCGTGACGGCTTCCTTGAGAGCGGCGATCTTCGTCCAGTCGGCCTGGCCGGAGTAGCGCTGCGCGGCGGTGCGCGCGTGCAGGCTGACGGCGGCCGCGCCCTCGGCCTCGGCGATGCGGCCGGCGTCGAGGTAGGTCAGGTGGTCGTCGTCGATGCCGACGCGGAACTTCACCGTGAACGGCACGTCCCCGGCGGCCTTCGCGGACTCGCGCACGATGTCGCCGAACAGCTTCCGCTTGAACGGCAGCGCCGCGCCGCCGCCCTTGCGCGTCACCTTCGCGACCGGGCAGCCGAAGTTGGAGTCGACGTGGTCGGCGAGCCCCTCGCCGACGATGATCCGGACGGCTTCGGCCATGGTCTTCGGGTCGACGCCGTAGAGCTGCATGGACCTGGGCTTTTCATCCGCCCCGAAGGTCATCATGTGCATGGTCCCGGGGTGCCGTTCGACGACGGCCCGCGCGGTGATCATCTCGCAGACATAGATGCCGGCGCCGTACTCGGCGCACAGCTGCCGGAAGGCGACGTTGGTGATCCCGGCCATGGGCGCGAGCACGACCGGCGGATCGACCTCGTACGGGCCGATCTTCAGCGCGGGCTTGCTCAGCAGGGCGGTCACGTCCTCCATTGTCACCTGTGCTGTCGATCACGTCGACCAGGGGCCGGAGTCGGATCCCCGTGAACGGTTCTCGTGGACGCCACGTGTTCGGGGGGTGGAGGCGAGACGCAGGGAGACGGCCGGTCCGAACGCGCCGGTCGGGGTGGATCCGAGCCGGGCCAGCGTCGCGCGGATGTACGACTTCGTGCTCGGCGGGAAGGACCATTACCAGGTCGACCGGGACGAGCTGGGGCGGCTGCAGCGGGTGCTGCCCGAGGTCGCGGACCTGGCCCTCGAGAACCGCCGGTACCTGATCCGCGTCTGCCGGTTCCTCGCCGAACGCGCCGGCGTCGACCAGTACCTCGACTGCGGGTCGGGCCTGCCGACGACGGAGAACGTGCACCAGGTCGTCCAGCGCGTCGAAAAGCTGTCCAAGGTCGTCTACGTCGACAACGACCCGGTCGTCGTCGCGCACGGGCGGGCGTTGCTCGAAGAGAACGACCGGACCCGGTTCATCAACGGCGACATCTTCGCGCCCCGGACGATCCTGGGTCACGATCTCGTGCGCGAGCACTTCGACTGGTCGCGGCCGCTCGCGCTGATGTTCGTGGCCGCGCTGCACCACCACAAGGGCGATCGGCACCGCCCCGCCGAGATCATGCGCGAGTACGTCGACGCGCTGCCCGCGGGTTCGTACGTCGCCATCTCGCACCTGTTCGACCCCGGCGAGGGCGACGACCACGACGCGGTGGCGGCCTTCCAGCAGGCCGTCGCCAGTGGCTCTCTCGGCGGCGCGACCGCGCGCACCGAGCGGGAGATCGAGGAGCTGGTGGCCGGCCTCGAGATCGTCGACCCGGGGATCGTGCTGCTCGCGAACTGGTGGCCGGACGGGCCGAGCCTCAAGCCGCTCAACTCCGCCCAGCGGCTCATCGCCGGCGTCGTCGCGCGCAAGCCCTGACGCGCTATTCCTCGGCGAGCACCTGCGCCGCGCGGAGGAACGCCGCCCGGTCGGCGGGCGGCAGCCGGGCCAGCAGCCGCTCTTCCTTCGCCTGGATCCGGTCCTGCGCGGCCCGCCGCCGTTCCCGGCCCGTGGGCGTGATCTCCAGCAGGCGGACGCGGCGGTCGGCGGGGTCCGGCTCGCGGCTGATCAGGCCGTCGTCCTGCAGCTCGTCGAGCGTGCCGATGATCCGCGTCTTGTCCGCGCCGATCGCCTGGGCGAGCGCGGCCTGGGTGCGCACCGGGGCGTCGTCGAGCGCGCTCAGCACGACGTAGCCCCACATGCTCAGCCCGTGCTCCTCGAGCACCGGCGTCTCCAGCGCGACCAGGCTGCGCACCAGCCCGCCGAGCATCGCCGCGAGATCCGGTCGCTTCGCCATGCGCCGACCTTAACGGCTTGACAGATAATAAGCGTGCGTAGACGATAGGCGTATGCGTATCAATGAACTCGACGCCGTCGCCACCCGGACCAGCCTCGATCTTGTCGCCCGCAGCACGCCGGCCGACTTCGCGAGGCCGACGCCGTGCGCGGCGTGGACCCTCTACGGCCTCGTGGCCCACATGACCACCCAGAACCTCGGCTTCGCCGCCGCCGCGGGCGGGGACGGCGACCTCGCCCATTGGAAGCTCGTCTCCCTCGGCGACGACCCGATCGCCACCTACCGCGACTCCGTCACGCAGGTCCTGGACGCCTTCACCGCCATCGACCGCGAGGAAATCCCGCTGCCCGAGTTCAGCACCGAGGTCACCTTCCGGCCGGAGCAGGCGCTCGGCTTCCACTTCGTCGACTACGTCGTGCACTCCTGGGACGTCGCGCGCACCCTCGGCCTGCCGGTCCACTTCGACCAGGACGTCCTCGACGAAGCCCTGCGGATCACCGAATCCGTCCCGGGTGGACAGTCGCGGCTCGTCCCCGGCGCACCCTTCGGGCCGGCGGCCGACGCCGGCGAGCTGTCCGGTTTGGACCGCGTCGTCGCGCTTCTCGGCCGTTCGCCGAACTGGCCGGAGGATCTAGAGTCGGCGGCATGACGACCACACCCCTGCGCTGGGGAATCATGGGCACCGGCGGGATCGCCGGCGCTTTCGCGGAAGACCTGAAGCTGACCGACTCGGGCGTCGCCGCCGCTGTCGGATCGCGCACCGCCGGGAGCGCGGACGCCTTCGCCGACCGGCTCGGCATCAAGACCCGGCACAGCAGCTACGAAGCCTTGGCCGACGATCCCGACATCGATGTCGTCTACGTCGCGACGCCGCACCCGATGCACCACGGCAACGCGCGGCTCGCGCTCGAAGCCGGCAAGCACGTGCTCGTCGAGAAGCCGTTCACGATGAACGCCGAGGAGGCGCGTGACCTCGTCGCGCTGGCCCGGGAGCGCGGCCTCTTCCTGATGGAGGCGATGTGGACGCGCTTCCTGCCGCACATCAAGCACGTCCGGGAACTCCTGCCCCGGCTCGGCGACGTCGTCACGGTCACCGCCGACCACGGGCAGTGGTTCGCCGAGGACCCGGCCTTCCGGCTGTTCGCGCCGGAACTGGGCGGCGGCGCCCTGCTCGACCTGGGGATCTACCCGGTTTCGTTCGCGTCGATGGTGCTCGGCACGCCCGACCGCGTGCTCAGCATGGCGGCACCCGCGTTCACCGGCGTCGACGCGCAGACGTCGATGCTGTTCGGCTACGCCGGCGGCGCGCAGGCGGTGCTGAGCTGCACGTTGCGCGCGGTCTCCCCGACCACGGCGACGATCGTCGGCACGGACGCGCGGATCGAGATCGAAGGCCCGTTCTACGCGCCCGCGTCGTTCACGCTCATCCCGCGCGAAGGTGACCGGAGCCGCTTCGAGTACGTCGACGAGGGCCGCGGCCTGCGGCACCAGGCCGACGAGGTGGCGCTGCGGCTGGCCGCCGGCGAGGTCGAGAGCCCGCACATGCCGCTCGACGAGACGGTCTCGATCATGACCACGATGGACCAGGTGGTGGCCGCGACCAGGACGTGACCGGGGTTTGAGTAGTGCTACGGATCCGCAGGTGGGGGCCGGTGCGTGACGCTGTGCGGTATGACCACCGACGCGAATGTGCTCCTCCGGCTCGCCGGCGAGATCGACGACCTGGGGCGTCGGCTCGCACTGGTGGGTTCCGAACTGCGGACCGCCCAGGGCGAGCCGGCGCCGCCGAAGCAAGCTGAAACGCCGAAGCAGGCTGAAACGCCGAAACCGGCCGACGCGCAGCCGCGACCGCGGGCGCCCCGGCCGGAGGAGACGATGCCGCCTCCGCAGCCCCAGCCCTACCCGATGCCCCCGCCTCCGCCGCCCTGGCCGCCGCAGTACCAGTGGCAGCCGCCCCAGCCCCCGCCGCAGCAGCGGTACTTCACGCCCCAGCCGCCGCACCGGCCCGTTCCGCGGCCGACGCTGGGCGAGAAGCTCGGCAAGGAAGGCGCGGGCAGCCGGGTCCTGGCGTGGGTCGGCGGTGGCGTGACGCTGCTCGGCGTCGTCCTGCTGCTGGTCCTGGCCGTGCAGCGGGGCTGGCTCGGGCCGCTGCCGCGGGTGCTCGTCGGCGCCGCGTTCGGGCTGGCGCTGACCGGCGCCGGCGTGTGGCTGCACCGCAAGCCCGCCGGCCGCACCGGCGCGTTCGCGCTGGCCGCCACCGGCATCGCGACGCTCTACCTGGACGCCGTCGCGGCGACGTCGCTCTACGAGTACCTGCCGGTGCTCGCCGGGCTCGCGATCGGGCTGGCGATCACCGTCGGCGGGCTGCTCGTGGCCGTGCGCTGGGCCTCGCCGCTGCTGGCGTCGGCCGTGGTCGTCGGGTGTGTCGTGTGCGCGCCGATGATCACCGGCGGGTTCACCGCGGAACTGGTCACCTTCCTGCTGATGGTCCAGCTCGCGACGACGCCCGTGCAGCTGCGCCGCGACTGGTCGTCGCTGGCGCTGGCCGCCGGGATCCCGCCGCTGCTCGCGTCCGTGATCGCCACCGTGGTCGAGGGCGCCGGCGGCAGCTGGGCCACCACGGCCGCGGCGGCCGGGACGTCGGCCGCCGGGATCGCGCTCGCGCTGATCGTGCTGCGGCGCCGGGAAAACGACCCGGCCGCCCTGTCGCTGCTGGCGACGGCGGTCGTGCCGACGCTCGTCGCCGCGCTGCTGCTGCCGAAGATCCAGGCCGTGCCGGTCGCGGCCGGCGCGGGTGTCGTGCTGCTCGCGGTGTGGGCCACGCGCAAGGTCTGGAGCGGCCTCGCCGGGCAGCTGGCCGGGCTCGCCGGGCTGCTGGCGATCCTGCAGGCGACGGTCACGCAGTTCGACGGCCCGGCCCGCGCCGGGGTGCTGCTGGGCGAGGCGCTGCTGCTCGTCGTGGCCGCGCTGGGCGGGCGCAACCGCCTCGCGCTCGGCGCCGCACTCGGCTTCGCGACCCTCGGCGGCCTGATCGGCGTCTTCTTCGACGTCACGCCGGCGCTGCTGATCCTCCCGCGGCCCCGCACGACCGCCGACCTGACCGGCGCGCTCGCGGTGTCGCTGCTGATCCTCGCCGTGTCCGTCGCGCTGCCGTGGGCGGCGGCAAGGCTGGAGATCTTCAAGGGCCCGTCCGACGACCTGCCCGTGTGGCTGCTGGCCGGCGTCGCGGCGCTGTACGGCGCCGGCGGGGTCGTGCTGAGCGGGTCCCTGCTGGCGCTGCCCGGCCGCACCGGGTTCCTGCTGGGCCACGCGCTGATCACGGTGTCCTGGACGGTCGCCGCGCTCGTCCTGCTGCTGCGCGGCATCGACCTCGTGGCGCTGCGGGTGATCGGGCTGGTCCTGGTCGGCGCCGCGGTGCTGAAGCTGGTGCTGTTCGACCTTTCCGCGCTGGACGGCCTGGCACGGGTCGGCGCGTTCCTCGGCGCCGGGCTGGTGCTGCTGGCGGCCGGCTCGCGGTACGCCCGGCGCGTCGCCTCGCGGTAGAGCGGGAAGAAAATGTCGGTGCCGCGTGGTTACCTGGATCACAAGTCCGACCGATCAGGGGAGCACGAAGCCATGGCAGCACCGAAACTCGCCGACCGCGCCGGGGAACCGATCGGCTGGCTGACCACCGTGACGCCGAAGGGGCGGCCGGCGCCGCGGCCGGTGTGGTTCGTGCTCGACGGTGACGACATTCTGGTGTTCAGCCGGCCCGACACCGCGAAGCTGCGGCACATCGAGGCGAACCCCGAGGTCACGCTGAACCTCAACAGCGACGACCACGGCGGTTCGATCCTGGTGGTGAACGGGACGGCGCGGATCGAGGAGGGCAAGGCCTCGGAAGCGCCCGGTTATCTCGACAAGTACGGCCCCCGTTACAGCGCCATCGGCTTCGAGACACCGGATGCGTTCGACGCGGCGTACTCCGTGCGCATCCGCGTGGTGCCGGACCGTTCCTGGGGCTTCTAGAAGGCGACGTCCAGGCAGGCGAGGCGGGCGCCGGCGGTGCCCGCGTGGCCGGGCTCGGTGTGCGTGTGGGTTTCGTGCAGCACCACGGAGCCCGCGCGCCGCGCGTCGAACTTCCAGTCCACAGTGGACCGGGCGAAGCCGGTGCCCAGCCGGTCGGTGGTGAAGTCGAGCCAGATCTCGTTGCGGGGGTTCGCGTACGCGGGGTCGACCGACGGCTTCACGGGGTCCGGCACGTGCTGGAAGTGCGGCCCGGCGGCGTCACCGGTGGCGCCGCACGGCCGCGCGTGCGCGTGGGCGCCGTAGGAGTGGCCCGGCGGCAGGCCGGTGACGACGAGGGAGGTCGTCGTGCCCGCGTGGGCGCCCGAGAGGCTGAACACGTGGGCCCGGGCGCCGGCCGGGACGAGGTCGGGGCGGTACGTCACCGCGTGCGCGCCGGGGGCGTACGCGGTGAACGTGCCGCCCGCGGTCGTGGTGTGCACGGATGACGCCGCGGCGACACCGGGAACCAGGACAGCGAGAGCGGCGGCCACGACGACGGAGGGGAGAAGGCGCATGGTGCTTCTCTAGCGGGCGCGCGCCGGGCCCCGCCATGATCGTCACGCCAACGAGTGACGCCCTTCTCAGAAGGTGGGCGCTCCCGGGTCCGCGTATCGTTTTGCCGTGCCCGAACACACCGGCGAAACCCGCAACCAGCAGCTGACGCGCAACGTCGGCGAGCTGCTCCAGGAGCTGCGGGTGGCGCAGGCCGGCGTGCAGATCCTCTTCGGCTTCCTGCTGTCGGTCGTGTTCACCGACCGGTTCCACAACGCCAGCGGTTTCGAGAAGTCGCTGCACCTGACCGCGGTGATGCTCTCGGTGGCGGCGACGGCGTTGCTGACCGCGCCCGCGGCGTGGCACCGGCTGCTGTTCCGCACCGGCAGCCGCGAGCGGATCCTGACCGTCGGCAACCGGTTCGTGCTGGTCGGGCTCGTCTGCCTGGCCCTGGCGATCACTTCGACCGTCGCGCTCATCGCGAAGGTGGTCTACGGCGTACCCGCGATGATCGTCGTCGCGGCGCTCACGCTGCTGATCTTCGGCGTGCTGTGGTTCGTCATCCCGTTCCGGCTGCGCCCGCTGACCGGCGACCCACTGGACGGTGACCCGCTGGAGGACGCTCAGCCGACGGGCCCGCCCAAGTAGAGCGTGTCCTCCTGGACGAAGCAGAGCGGGTTGCCGAACGGGTCGTCGGCGTAGAAGGAACGTTCGCCCCAGAACTGCGTCGCGATGGAGTCGTCGAGCCACCGCGGCCCGGCGGCCCGCACCCGCTCGAAGACCTCGTCGACGTCGTCGACCGCGAGGTAGACGATCCGCGGATCCTTGGTGGGCCGCGCTTCCCGGTGTTCGAGCGGCGCTTCGACGCAGGCGAGGACCACACCGCCGCAGGTGAAGTAGTGCCGGTTGAGTGCGATCCGCTCACCGGGGTCGCCGATGACCCGCGCGTAGAACGCGACCGCCGTTTCGATGTCGTCGACGGGCTGGATCATCCGGAACACCCGTGGACCGCTCATGCCCGGAGACAATACCGGTGATCACCGGCTGTCCGGCGGTCGGTGCGAAGCTCTTGACAGCGGGTGGACAATAAAAAATCGACGTGCTCTCCGAAATAAATAGGAGAACCCGCCGAATGTGTTGTCAGTCTAACCGCTGTGAGGGGAACTTGTCAAATCAGGGGTACGACGAGGAATTGCGGGCCGAACGCGCGTACACAGCCGGGCTGTACGCGCGTCTCGACCGCGAACGCGCGCAGGCCGCGGCCCGTTTCCGGGCCGCACTCGGGGAAACCGGGATCGCGCTGGTCGAGCGCGACGCCGACGTGCGCGTGCGGGGGCGCGAGACGGCACGGCTGAACGTCGTCGACAACGGGCTCTGCTTCGGCAGGCTGGACGCCGTTTCGGGAGAACGGAGTTACATCGGCCGGATCGGCCTCTTCGACGCCGAAAACGACTACGAACCGCTGTTGCTCGATTGGCGGGCGCCGGCGTCGCGCGCGTTCTACGTCGCCACCGCGGCGTCGCCGGAAGACCTGCGGCGACGCCGGCAGTTCCACACGATGGGCCGCCGGGTCGTCGACTTCACCGACGAGGTGTTCGGCCGTCCTGGTCACGGTCGGCCTGGGGGGTCGTCCCCCCGGGAGTACCACGACGAACGCGGCGACGCGGCCCTGCTGGCGGCCGTCAACGCGCCGCGCGGTGAGGGGATGCGCGACATCGTCGCGACCATCCAGGCCGAGCAGGACGAGATCATCCGGCTCGGCCACGCGGGCGTGCTGGTGGTCGAAGGCGGGCCGGGCACCGGCAAGACGGCGGTCGCGCTGCACCGGGTGGCCTACCTGCTCTACACCCAGCGTGAGCGGATGTCGCGTAGCGGTGTGCTGGTGGTCGGGCCGAGCCCGGTGTTCCTGGACCACATCGGCCGCGTGCTGCCCTCGCTCGGCGAGTCGGACGTCGTGTTCCTGACCACCGGCGGCCTCGTGCCGGGCCTGCGCGTCACCGCCGAGGACCGGCCGGATGTGGCGAAGCTCAAAGGCTCGCTGAAGATCCTCGACGTCCTCGCGGCGGCGGTCGCCGACCGGCAGAAGGTGCCCGACGAGCCGGTTCCGGTCGAGCTGGCCGACGTCACGGTCGAGCTCGACGAAGACGTCGCCGACGAGGCGAGGACCGAGGCGCGGCGGTCGGGGCTGCCGCACAACGAAGCCCGTGCGGTGTTCCGCGGGGCCGTCGCGCAGATCCTCACCGAGCGGGCGGTGGCGGTGATCGGCGAGGGCTGGCTGAGCCGGGAGGACCGCGGCGCGTGGGCGAACCTGTGCGCCGACGTCCGCGAAGAACTGGCGGAGCACGAGGAACTCGGCGCCGCGCTCGACGCGTTGTGGCCGTCGCTGACGCCGGAGACGCTGCTGGCGCCGCTGTACCTGTCCCCGCGCCGGCTGCGGGCCGCCGGGGCCGACCCTTCGCTGGCCCGCGCGGACGGCGCGGCCTGGACGGTTTCGGACGTGCCACTGCTCGACGAGCTGGCCGACCTGCTCGGCCGGGACGAAGCCGCCGAACGCGCCGCCGCGAAGCAGCGGGCGGAGGAGGACGCCGACTACGCCGCCGGCGTCATGGACCTCCTGAAGCTGGACCGTGAGGAGCTGGACGAGGACGTCCAGCTGGTCGCCACGGACCTGCTCTACGCCGAAGACCTCGCCGGCCGGTTCACTGAGCGCGACACCCGTGACGTCGCCGAACGCGCGGTCGAGGACCGCGACTGGACGTACGGGCACGTCGTCGTCGACGAGGCGCAGGAACTGTCCGAAATGGACTGGCGGGTGCTGATGCGGCGGTGCCCGAGCCGGTCGTTCACGATCGTCGGCGACCTCGCGCAGCGGCGGTCGGCGGCCGGGGCGACGGCGTGGGCGCCGGTGCTCGCGCCGTACGTCGCCGATCGCTGGCAGTACCGGGAACTGACGGTGAACTACCGGACGCCGGCGGAGATCATGACCGTCGCGGGCAAGCTGCTCGCGGAGTTCGCACCGGACGCCCGGCTGCCGGAATCCGTGCGCGCGAGCGGGGTCCGGCCGTGGTCCAGACAAGTTGCGGACGGCGACTTGCAAGCCGCCATCGACGAATTCGACAGCGTCGAAGGCGGCCGCGAAGGAACGAGTGTCGTGATCGGCCCGGCGGGGGTGCCGGGCACGGTCCCGCCGTCGGCGACCAAGGGCCTGGAGTTCGACGCCGTTCTCGTCGTCGAGCCCGGGCGGATCCTGGCCGAGGGGCCGCGTGGCGCGGCCGAGCTGTACGTCGCGCTCACCCGCGCCACGCAGCGCCTCGGTGTCCTGTACCGGGACGCCCTGCCGTCGTCGCTGGCCGGGCTCGCGGAAGCCGGGGTACCGGTTTCCGCCGGCTATCGGCGGTTCCTCTAGCGGGCCGGGGGTGGCGGGCGGGGTCTCGGCTCGTCATCCCCGGCTGCTACGCAGTGAGCCGGCCCCAGGCGTAGTTCTGCTTGGCCAGCTTCAAGTACACGAACAACTCGGTGCCGGAGACGCCCGGGATCTGCCGGATCTCCTCACCGAGCACTTCGAGCATGTGGTCGTCGTCCCGGCAGACCAGTTCCGCGAGCAGGTCGTAGCGCCCGGCGCACAGCACGACGTAGTGGACGTGCGGCAGTTCGGACAGCTTGTCCGCCACCGCACGGGGATCCGCGCCGTCGACGCTGATCCCGACCATCGCCTGCCGCGTCAGATCGACGTTGGCCGGGTCCGTCACCGCAACGATCTGCATCAGGTCGTCGCGCAGCAGCCGCTGCACCCGCTGGCGGACGGCACCCTCCGAAAGTCCGACCGCTTTGGCGAGCGCGGTGAACGAGGCCCGGCCGTCCTGCTGAAGCAGAGCGATCAGCGATCTGTCCGTATTGTCCAGTCCTCGCGCACGTGATTCTTCACCCATGCCGTCCCTCCCTGTGTTTCGGCATGTGATTTGTCAAGTGCGCAGCGTATCGAGACCTGACCAGAAAGCGAGAGTCCCAGGCCAGCTTCACGTGATCCGGCGTGCACGCCGCGATCAGCCGAGGAATCGGTGGCCTGCGGCGAGGAACACGAGTCAATCCGAGGCGCGTCCGGGCGCCCGCGCACGGCGCGGGGTGCCCGCGGGCCGCCGTCGGCCACTGTCCGGCCGCACGTCGTCACCGAACCGGAACTCCAGGAGGACCAACGCATGCCGCGCGGCGGCGGCGGCCTTACCCGAGATCCCGCCGGCTGAGGTCTTCCTCGGTCTCACGGCGCACCAGGAGCGTCGCGACGCCGTCCTTCACGCCGACCAGCGGCGGGCGGCCGACCTGGTTGTAGTTCGACGCCAGCGAGTGGTGGTAGGCGCCGGTGCACGGCACGGCCAGCAGGTCACCGGCGCGCAGGTCGCCGGGCAGCAGGATGCCGTCGGCGAGGACGTCCCCGGATTCGCAGTGCCGGCCGACGACCGTCATCGGCGTCCGCTTTTCCCGCGACCGCCGGCCGACCAGGCGCGTCGTGTAGCGCGCGCCGTAGAGGGACGGCCGCGCGTTGTCGCTCATCCCGCCGTCGACCGCGACGAACGTGCGGCTGCCGCGCTTGACCGCGCACACGCGGTACACCGTGATCCCGGCCGGCCCGACGATCGCCCGGCCCGGCTCGATCGTCAAGCGGGGCAACGGAAAGCCGTGCGCCGTGCATTCGTAGCCGAGCGCCACGCGCAGGCGTCGCGAGTAACCGCCGAGGTCGAACGCGGGATCGCCGCCGGCGTACGGGACCGCGTGCCCGCCGCCGAGGTCCAGTTCCCGCAGCGTGACGCCGTGGACGTCACGGATCCGGACGAGCACCTCGGCCATCCGCCGCGCGGCGGCCTCGTACCGGTCGACGCGGGAGACCTGCGAGCCGATGTGGCAGTGCAGGCCGACGAGCCGCAGCCCGGGCTGGGCGAGGACGGCTTTCACGGCCGCGTCGACGTTGTCCGGGACGCCGTCGAGCAGCGAGAAGCCGAACTTCTGGCCCTCGGTGCCGGTGCTGATCGCCGCGTGCGCGCCGGCCGCGACACCCGGCGTCACGCGGATCATCACCTGCTGCGCGCCGTGGGCGAGGGCGCCGAGCTGCTCGATCTCGTCGAGCGAGTCGACGACGATCCGGCGGACGCCGTACTCCAGCGCGGCCTTCAGGTCTTCGGGTGTCTTCGCGTTGCCGTGCAGCAACATGCGTTGTGCCGGGAAGCCGACAGAGCGCGCGACGGCGATCTCGCCCGCGGAGCACGTGTCGAGCGACAACCCCTCTTCGGCGACCCAGCGCAGCACGGACCGCGTACACAGCGCCTTGCTCGCGTACGCGACTTCGACGTCCGGCAAGGCGCGCCGGTATTCCCGCGCGGTGTCGCGGATCTGCTGCTCGTCGATGAGGTAGGACGGCGTCCCGAAGCGGGCGGCGAGGTGGCTGACCTTCGCACCGGCGAGGAGCAGCTCGCCGTCTTCGCCGAGTCGGGTGCTTCGCGGCCAGAGTCCTGGCTCGAGGTGATCGGCGGCTTCGCAGCCGAGGCTGGGAAGAAGCTCGCTGAGCGTCACGGTGTGCCTCCGGGCATCACGGCGGATCGGACTCCGTCAGGACACCTCTGCTTCGTGGTTCGCGGAGTACCTCCGAATGCCGCCCTGACGGGTTTCCGATGCCCGCTGACGTGTTTTTAACGCACGAGTAACTTCGGCCACACCCATGCTGACCTGCGAAGAGCTGACTTCCGGTGGCGGCGGGCGTCACATGGGGCATGGTGACTGTCGAGATGAACGAAACCGAGTTCGCGGACCTGACCGAGCTACACCGGAGTGAGCTTCGGGTGCACTGCTACCGGCTGCTGGGGTCGGTCGACGAGGCCGAAGACCTGGTCCAGGAGACGTTCTTGCGGGGGTGGCGCGCCCGTGACCAGTACGCGGGGCGGGCGAGCCTGCGCGCGTGGCTGTACAAGATCGCCACGAACGCGTGCCTCGACTTCCTCGGTCGCACGTCGCACGTTGTGCCCTTCGTCGATCTGCCGCCGGCTTCGAGTTCACATCTGGCGCCCCGGCCCGCGGCGGCGGTCCCGTGGCTCCAGCCCTGCCCGGATGACCTTCTCGACGCGGTTGTCGCGCGCGAGACGGTCGAGCTGGCGTTCCTCGCGGCCGTCCAGCACCTCTCGCCGCGGCAACGCGCGGTGCTGATCCTTCGCGACGTCGCCGGTTGGACGGCGAAGGAGACCGCGACGACGTTGGAGACAACCCCGGCTTCGGTGAACAGTTCGCTTCAGCGGGCGCGCGCCGAGCTGAAAGAGCAACTGCCTTCGCGGCGCACGGAGTGGCGCGTCGAGTCGAGCGGTGACGAACGCGCGGTCGTCTCGCGGTACATCGCGGCGATCACGGCCGGGGACGACCAGGCCATCGCGGCGGTCCTGCGTGACGACGTCCGCTGCAGCCACCAGCCGGGCGCCGGCGGCCACGTCGGCACCACACCGACGTGGTACGGCGGGCTCGCGACGGTCCTCGAAGGCTGGGCTCCGGTGCTGCGCGGGCCGGACTCGATGGAGCTGCGGATGCGGTTCGTGCGGGCCAACGGTGGCCCCGCCGTGGCGACGTACCTCCGCCACGACGGCGCGTTTCACGCGTTCGGCCTGAACACGCTCCTCATCGTGGACGGTGCGGTCGCCGAAGTGACCACGTTCGTCCCGAGCGTGTTCGAGGCGTTCGGCCTCCCGGCCGTGCTGCCGGACTGAGCGTCAGCGGACGGGCTCGGGCACCGTGTCGAGCTCGTGCACCATCCGCACGGCCAGCGCCAGTGCCTTGGTGTCGTTGAGCTTCGTGTCTTCCATGACGATGTTCTTGACGCGCTCGACGCGCAGGTCGTAGCGGCTGTGGTAGGAGGTCGACGCGGTCATCGTGATCCTTGTCCGGTGCTCTGTTTTTTCTGGTGGTCCTGTGCGGTACCGCAGACGCAGCCGCGGTCGACCCCCTGGCCGGCCTCGGTGGCCGCGCAGTAGCGGCGCGCGATGGCGTCGTGCGCGTCGAGGGAGTGCGGGCAGTTGGGGCACTGCGGACCTGTGGCGGACACTTCGAGAGCGTCCGGGGCGGGGGCTGTCACGCCATCACCTTCTTCGCTCGTAGCGGTTCGCCCGCCTCGTGGAGGTGCTGCAACACGTAGCCGTACGACCGGGCCCAGCCGCACTGCGCGTAGGAAATCCCGTGCCGGTCGCAGAACTCCCGGACGATGACCTGCGCGTGCTTGAGGTTCGGCCGGGGCATGCTCGGGAACAGGTGGTGCTCGATCTGGTAGTTCAGGCCGCCGAGAGCGAAGTCGACCACGGGGCCGCCGCGGACGTTGCGCGAAGTGAGCACCTGCTTGCGCAGGAAGTCCAGCTTGTGGCCGGCGCTCAGCATCTCCATGCCCTTGTGGTTGGGCGCGAACGAGCAGCCCATGTACAGCCCCCACAGGAACTGGTGCACCAGGATGAAGATGATCCCGGTGAGCGGCGAGAGCACGATGAACACGGCCGCGAGGTAGGCGATGAGGTGCGCGATCAGCAGTGCCGACTCCAGCTTGCGCTTGCGGATGTCCTTGCGCAGTACCGCTTTCACGCTGGAGACGTGCAGGTTGAGGCCTTCGAGCAGCAGCAGCGGGAAGAACAGGAACGCCTGGTACTTCGCCATCCAGCGCAGGAAACCGCGTTTGCGCGCGCTCTGCGCCTTGCTGAAGGCGAGCGCGGCGATGTCGACGTCCGGGTCCTCGTCCTCGTGGTTCGGGTTGGCGTGGTGGCGGGTGTGGGTGCCCATCCACCAGCCGTAGCTCAACCCGGTGAGTCCACCGTGGACGAATCCGGTCGCGTCATTCGCTTTGCGGGTACGGAAGATCTGCTTGTGGCCGGCGTCGTGCCCGATGAACGAAAGCTGCGCGAACATCATCGCGAAGAACGCGGCGAGGAACAGCTGCCACCAGGAGTCGCCGAGGTAGACGAACGCGACCCAGCCACCACCGAAGGCGGCGAGGTTGAGCCCGATCCGCATCGCGTAGTAGCGTCGGCGCCGCTCGAGGAGGCCGGCGGCCTTGACGAGCCGGGCGAGTTCGGCGAAGTCGCTGCCGGTGGTCACAGGGGTATCCGGAACTTGGGTGGCACTCATCGGCACAACCGCTCTGGGTAAGTCGTAAAGGCTTGACCAGCAACGGTTTCCGGCCCCGACAGGGTCCGGGCCGGTCCGGGAAAAGGGCACTGGGGCCTGGTCGCGGTGGTACCGCGTCCTTAGGTAAGCCTCTCACTCCGCCGCCGTATTGGCAATTCCCCGCAAGTTGCCGCCGAGGTGTACAGTCGGCCACATCGGGATGACGGTGATGTACCGCACACCCGGGATCTTCCGGTCGTGAAGTTCGTCGGCCGGGGACAGGAGCCGTGCCGGGCACGAGCCCACGTGTAACGCAACCATGCCAGCCGTTCGGCTGGCGAGCAGCCGCCCGCAGTCGCGTGGAGCGACGCCCGAGGCGCCCAGTTGGGTTGCTACAGCGAGGATCGCGTCCGGCAGACCCTGTCACAGGTGGTTCGCCGGCGAGTCGGAGTTCTGTGTCACCGCACTTCGAGCCCGTCGGCGTGCTGCCTGTGCTTCACGAAAGACCCCAGGACGAGAGCAGGCCGAAGAGCCGTTCCCGTTCGCCCGCCGTCAGCAGCCGGCTGGGCGGCCGCACGTCCGGCCGGCACAACCCGAGCTGAGCGAGCGCGTCCTTGACGACGCTGACGTTGTTGGCGTTCCCGTTGGCCGCACGGAGTTCTTCGAACGGCCGGATGCGTTCCCAGACGGCCATCGCCGCCGGATAGTCCCCTGTGGACAGTGCCTGGAACATGTCCAGGGAGATCGCCGGGTCGACGTTCACCAGTCCCGACGTGAACCCGGTGGCGCCCACCGCGAAGTAGCCGGGGGCGGAGAGCTCGGCCAGCCCGGCGATCCACACGAACCGTTCGAAGCCGGCGTCCCGGGCGACCGAGCCGAAGCGCACCGGGTCGGGCACCGCGTACTTCACGCCGATGACGTTCGGTGCCGCGACCCCCAGCGCGTGCAGCTGCTCACCGCTGATCGCGGGGTTGCGCACGTAGAGCACCACGCCGAGTTCGGGCACCGCGCCGGCGATCGAGGCGTGGTAGTCGACCCAGCCGTCACCGGAGACGTACGGGTGCACCGGCTGGTGGATCATGATCATGTCGGCGCCGGAGTCCCGCGCGTGCTTGGCGGCCCGCGTCGCCGACGAGACGTCGTGCCCGATCCCGGCGAGCACACTGGCCCGCCCGGCCACGGCCTCGACGGTGACCTCGAGGCAAAGCCGGGCCTCGTCCGCGTCGAGTGCGTAGAACTCACCGGTGTTCCCGTTGGGCGTCACGACCTCGATGCCGCCGGTGACCAGCCGGTCCACGAGCTTCGCGTAGGTCTGGCCGTCGACAGCGCCTTCGGCGTCGAACGGCGTGACCGGGATGGCCACCACTCCGGAAAGCCGTCGCCTCTGCTGCTCGAACGTCATCGGGCCCCTTCCGGATCACGGTCACCGCGGTCGTCCCGGACGGCCCGACAGGAAGCGAAAGTGCTCGCCAAGGACGTGTCCGATCTGATATATGATGCGACATACAACATTATCACGGGCAAGGAGCAGCCATGCAGGGTCGCAGCGGCTTCCGATTCCGACGAGTGCTGCTGGCGGCGAGCCTCGCCGCCGGCCTCACGGCGTGCGGCGCCCCGGGAGGCGACGGCGGCCAGGCGGCGGCTCCCCAGGCCGTGCCGGACAAGCCGAGCAAGCCGGTCGAGCTGAACATCCTCGACATCGCGGGCAACCTGCAGCTCACCAAGCAGATGATCGAGAACTTCAAGACCGCGCACCCCGAAGTGCTCGCCAAGGTCACCTACTCGACGGCCCCCGCCCCGAGCATGGCGGGCAAGCTCAAAGCCGAGCAGGACGGCGGCGTCTCCCAGACGCACCTGGTCCTCAGTGGCACCGACGGGCTGTCCGCGGGCATCGCGAACGGCACCCTCGCGAAGGTCCTCCCGGACTTCGCCGGCCGGTTCCCGAACCTGATGCAGAACTACCTCGAGCCCGCGGCCAAGATGCAGGACCTGGCCAACGGCTACGGCGTCGAGATCGTCTACTACCCATCGGGCCCGCTGCTGGAGTTCAACCCGGCCGCGGCCGCCACGCCACCGGCGTCACCGCAGGAGCTGCTCGACTGGGCGAAGGCGCACCCGGACAAGTTCCAGTACGCCCAGCCGTCGAACTCCGGCCCGGGCCGGACGTTCCTGATGGGCCTGCCGTACCTCCTCGGGGACAAGGATCCGAAGGATCCGGACAAGGGCTGGGACAAGACCTGGGCGTTCCTGCAGGAGCTGGGCAAGTACGTGAAGTACTACCCCTCCGGCACCACGGAGGCGATGAAGAACCTCGCCTCCGGCTCGGTCGACATGGTCATGTCGACCACCGGCTGGGACATCAACCCGCGCAAGCTCGGCACGGTGCCGAACACGGTCAAGACCGCGATCATGCAGCCGATGCACTGGGTCACCGACGCCCAGTACGCGCTCATTCCCAAGGGCCTCTCCGCCGACCAGGAGTCGGCGATCCTGCAGCTGATCGCGTGGATGCTCAAGCCCGACCAGCAGGCCATCGCCTACGACGACGGCTACTTCTACCCGGGCCCGGCCGTCAAGGACGTCACCCTCCAGATGGCGCCGCAGAAGAGCCAGGACACGATCAAGCAGTTCGGCCGCCCGGAGTACGAGCAGTGGATCGCCCAGTACCCCAAGGAGACGTCGCTGCCGGCCGAGCAGCAGGTCAAGGCGTTCGACAAGTGGAACCAGCTGGTCGGCGGCTCGAAGGTAGGCAAGAAGTGACGTTCGAGCAGCTGCGGCTGGACGGTGTCTCGCGCAGCTTCGGCACCGCGAACGCCCTGCAGGGCCTGGACCTCGCCATCACCCGTGGCGAGTTCGTGGCCCTGCTGGGCCCGTCCGGCTGCGGCAAGTCGACGGCCCTCAACTGCCTCGCCGGCCTCCTGCCGCTGACCGGGGGCAGCATCTGGCTCGACGACACCCGCATCGACGGCCGGCCGCCGGAGCAACGCGGGTTCGGGATGGTCTTCCAGAACTACGCGCTCTTCCCGCACCTGTCCGTCCGCGCCAACGTCGGCTTTGGCCTCAGGATGCGCAAGGTCGCCCGCGCCGAAGCCCGCCGGCGCGTCGACGAGGCACTCAGGCTCGTCCAGCTCACCGACCACGCGGCGAAGTTTCCCGCCCAGCTTTCCGGCGGGCAGCAGCAACGCGTCGCCATCGCCCGCGCGGTCGTGCTGGAACCGGCGGTCGTCCTGATGGACGAGCCGCTGTCCAACCTGGACGCCAAGCTCCGCCTCGAGATGCGGATGGAGATCCGCCGCCTCCACCAGACGCTCGGCCTCACCACGGTCTACGTCACCCACGACCAGGAAGAGGCGCTTTCGCTGGCCGACCGTCTGGTCGTGCTGCGCGAGGGCGCGGTCCAGCAGATCGGCACCCCCGAGGAGGTCTACGCCCAGCCGGTGAACAGCTACGTCGCCTCCTTCATGGGCTACCGCAACCTCCTGGACCTGACGATCACCAGCGCCACCGGCCTGGGCACCACCAACACCGACCCCGGCACCGCCGGCGACGTCACCGCCACCAACAGCGCCACCGCTGCGATCGCGACCGGCGCCGCCAACACCGCCAACGCCACCGCCACCGCTGCGACCGCCACCGCTGCGACCGCCACCGCTGCGACCGCCACCGCTGCGACCGCCACCGCTGCGACCGCGACCGGTTCGTCGCCGAGTGGCTCGTCGGCGACCGGCTCGTCGCCCGCCGGCGCATCGGGCACCCGCTCGTCGCTTGCCGGCTCGTCGGTCACCGTCGAGGGCGACGGCGTCCGCCTGACCGGCACCAACCGCGACGACCTGTCGGCCGGCCCGGTGAAGGTCGCGATCCGACCCGAAGACTTCGTCGTGGGCGAAGGCACGGAGAACGCCCTCGACGTCACGGTCGAAATCGTCGAGTACCACGGCCGCGAGCTGTCGATCTCGGCCCGCCTGGCGAGCGGGCTGCCGGTGTACTTCCGCACCGACAAGCGCCTCGCGCCCGGCGACCCGGTGAAGATCGGCGTCCCGGCCGAGCGGGTCCTGGTGTTCGCGCCGTGACCGCCGTGACCGCCGTGACGACCGCGGCGCCGGCTCGTCCGGCGCTGCGTCACCGCCTGGCCGAACGGGGCATCGACCGCGTGCTGCTGCTCCTGGTGCCCGGGTTGCTGGTCACCGCGTGCCTGTTCCTGTATCCGTTCCTCTACGGCCTCCAGTTGTCGTTCGCCCCGCGCCAGGGCGGGGTCTTCGCCAATTACGCCAGGTTCTTCGGCGATCCGTACCTACGCGACACGATCTGGACGACGCTGGGCATCGCGCTGCCCGCGACGTTCATCAACGTCCTCGCCAGCATCCCGATCGCCTACGTGCTGCGCGGCCGCGTGCGCGGCAAGCGCCTCCTGACGACGATCCTGGTCGTCCCGATCACGCTCGGCACGGTGCTCACCGCACAGGGCCTGATCATGTACGGCGGGCAGTCGGGCTGGCTGAACAAGGTGCTCACGGTCCTCGGGATCACCGACGAGCCGCTGCCGCTGATCCACAACTACACGGGCGTGCTCCTGTCGCTGGTCATCACCGGCTTCCCCTTCTCGTTCCTGCTGACGCTGTCCTATCTCTCGGGCATCGACCCCTCCTTGGAGAAGGCGGCCGCGACACTCGGTGCCAACTGGACCCAGCGCTTCCGGCGGATCACGCTGCCCTTGCTCGCACCCGGCCTGGCGATCACCTTCTGCCTCTCGTTCGTGATGGCGTTCTCGGTGTTCCCGTCGGCACAACTCGTCGGCGACCCGGCGAACGAGACCCGCGTCATCTCGATCGCGGCCTACCACGCCGCGTTCGAGGAGTACGACTACTCGATGGGCTCGGCCGTCGCGATGATCATGGCGGTGCTCATGCTGATCGTGATCGGCCTGGTCATGGCGTGGCGCGGCACGCTGTACCGCGGAGCGACCGGAGGCAAGGGATGACCGGTTGGGTCGCGCGTCCCGGACGTTGGGTCGTCTGGGCTGTCGTCGCGTTCTTCTTCGTGAACCTCGCCGGCGTGGTCCTTTCGGTGGTCGTCGATTCGTTCGGTGTGCAGTGGTTCGGCACCTGGCTCCCAGACGGCTTCACCACCCACTGGTACGCCGACGCCTGGCGCGAGTTCGGCCTCTCGGACGTCCTCCTCACGACGGCGATCGTCGCGCTGGTGGTGATCGCCGTGTCGGTGGCGGTCGGTGTCCCGGCCGCGTACGCGCTGGCCCGCCGGAAGTTCCCCGGCAAGCGCCTGGTGATGCTGCTGTTCGTGCTGCCGATCCTGATCCCGCCGATCACCTACGGCATCCCGCTGGCGACGGTGCTCTACAAGTTCCACCTGGCCGGCTCGATGACCGGGGTCATCCTGGCCAACCTCGTGCCGTCGGTGCCGTTCGTGGTGCTCACGATGACGCCGTTCATCGAGCAGATCGACCCGAAGATCGAAGCCGCCGCGCGCATGTCGGGCGCGCGGACGCTGTCGGTGTTCACCCGGATCCTCGGACCGCTGCTGCTGCCGGGCATCCTGGCCGCGTCGATCCTGGTGCTGGTGCGCACGGTCGGCATGTTCGAGCTGACGTTCCTGACGGCCGGCCCGGACTCGACGACCCTCGTGGTGGCCCTCTACAACTCCGTGTTCGCCGCGGGCATCCGCGCCAACCAGTCGGTCGACGCGATGGCGACGATCTACACCGGTTCCATGGTGTTGCTCCTTGTCGTGGCGTTGCGGTTCGTGAATCCGACTCAGCTGGTGACCCGGATCCGCGAAGAAACCTGACTTGTCCCCTGGCGGCTCGCGAGCAACCATGAACCGTGGGCAGGTCAGTGGTCTGGGAAGGTTTTTTCAACACCCGGGACCTGGGTGGGCTACCGGCCAGGTCCGGCGAGACCGCCTACGGCGCCTTCTTCCGGGCCGCGGACCTTCGCTTTGTCTCTGACGCGGGTTGGGCCCAAGCGCGCGATGCAGGCGTTCGTACCGTTGTCGACCTCCGCAATGAGGATGAGATCCGGCCCCGGACGGAACCGCGGACCGCACAGGCGGTTCGGCGCAGTTCGCCGTATCCGCCGCGGGCCCGGCGACACCGGCCGACATCGATCGGCTCGAAGTGCCGCTCGACGACATCGGTGACGTCGAGTTCTGGCGGCAGGTCAACCGCGAACACCTCAACGGCACCCCGCTTTACTACCCCCTTTTCCTCCAGCGGAAGGCCGGCCGCTGCGCTGCCGTCATCAAGGCGATCGCCCACGCCGCCCCTGGCGGTGTCCTGTTCCACTGCGGTGCCGGCCGAGACCGCACCGGCCTGATCGCGCTCCTGCTGCTCGCGCTGGCCGACGTCGAACCCCGGGCGATCGCCGCGGATTACGACATGTCGGCCGAGGCCCTCAAAGCGCTGTTCGCCGCAATGGGCACCGACGACCAAGGTCCGATCATCGAGGCCATTCTCGCTAATCGAGGCACCACGACCGGAGAAGCCGTCTTGGCGACCCTCGACGGTTTCGACGCCGAGCAGTATCTGGTTGATGCCGGTGTCACCTGCGGCGAGCTCCGCAGCATTCGCCGCCGGCTTTCGGGATCGCAATCCGACTGACGTACGCGGGCAAGCTGCCGCACATCGGATACTTCCGCGAAGCGATCCACGATGACGCTGGATCAGACCTCTCCGAATGCGGGAGAATCGGGCGTATGGCCGGCCGAACAGGCCGCCGCCCACGACGAGTGGAGGCGCACCTCATGCCCATCGACGAGCGAACCGAAATGGCCTGGCGCAAGAGCAGTTACAGCAATGCCAATGGCTGTCTGGAAGTCTCCCTGTCCGTCTCGTCGGTGGTGGTCCGCGATGCGAAAGCGCCCTCGTCAGGCAATCTCGCTCTCGGCTCGCAGGCTTGGCGGGCTTTTCTGATCACTGTCGCTTCCACGTGATCGACTTTACCGCCGATCGTCGAACATGTGATCGACACAATGGGGTGAAGTCGGGCTTGCGCCTCCTCTGGGGGGAGGTGCCACGCTGACCGGCATGCGGTACTCGATCGGCGACCTGGCCCGGCGGACGGGACTCACGGTCAAGGCCGTGCGCTTCTACTCCGACCGCGGTCTCGTGCCGCCGTCCGAGCGTAATTCCGCAGGTCACCGCCTCTACGACGACGCCGCACTCGCGCGGCTCGACCTGATCCGCACCCTGCGCGAGCTGGGGCTGGACCTCGCGACGATCCGGCGGATCGTCGACGGCGAAGTCGCCGTCGCCGATGTCGCGGCGACGCACGTCGGAGCCCTGGACGTCCAGATCCGGGTGCTGCGGTTGCGTCGCGCTGTCCTGGCCGCTGTCGCGGAGCGTGGTTCGTCACCCGAGGAGACAAGTCTCATGAACCAGTTGGCCCAGCTGTCGGACACCGAGCGTCGCCGGTTGGTCGACGACTTCCTCAGCGACGCTCTCGGCGACCGTCCCGAACTCGCGGGCATCGCGCGCACGTTGACGCCAGAGTTGCCCGGCAACCCGGCTTCCGCGCAGGTCGAGGCCTGGATCGAGCTGGCCGGGCTGGCGCAGGATCCGGAATTCCGCGCGATCCTGCGCCAGCTCGCCGACCAGCACGAAGGCGGCCTGCGCCGTGACTTTGCCGCTGAAGTGCGCGACGCCGTCACGCCGGCGCTCCAGGCCGGGGTGACGCCGGATTCGCCCGCGGCCGCCGCGATCGTCGGCGGTCTCGGGCGCGAACCCGGCCAGCTGCGGGAATGGCTCGACGTCGTCAGCGATCCACGCCGTGAGCGCTACCTGGAACTGCTCGCCGTCATCAACGGCTGGGCGAGTCCGGAAAGCCTGACGCCGGTGCTGGATTGGCTCGCCGAAGCGGTTTCCTGATCTCTTCGGCCAGCGAAGCCAGCGCGTCCGCCGCCGGTCGCGCCGCGACCTGGCTTCCGTCGCGCAGCCGCAAGGAAAGCGAGCCCGACAAAACCTCCCGAGGCCCGATCACGGCCTGGTAGGGCGCCAGCCGTCCCTCACGAATGCGCGCGCCCAGGCTGCCGCGGGACGCGTCGACGACCTCGATGCGCAGATCGTCGTGCTGAATCCCTTGTGCATAAGGCAGTTCCGCGTCGGACAGGGGCAGCAAGCGCAGCTGTACCGGCGCCAGCCAGGCCGGGAACGCGCCGCCGTGGACCTCGATCAGCTGCGCCATCGCCCGCTCGATGCTGCCGATGATGCTGCGGTGGACCATCACTGGACGGTGTTTCGCGCCGTCCGCGCCGACGTACTCCAGGCCGAACTGCTCCGGCTGGTGGAAGTCCACCTGGACGGTCGACAGGGTCGCTTCGCGGCCGGCGCTGTCGACGACCTGGACGTCGATTTTCGGGCCGTAGAAGGCCGCTTCGCCTTCGACAACGTCGTATGCGAGTCCACTGCGGCCGAGGACCGAACGGAGGATTTGTGCCGCCCGCGACCACATTTCGCCGTTGCCGACGTACTTCCCGGAGTTGTCGGCGAGCGAGAGCCGGTACCGCGCCGGGCTGATACCGAGGGCTTCGTAGGCCCGCCTGATCAGGGCCAACGCGGCCGCGGCTTCGTCCTCGACCTGGTCGAGGGTGCAGAAGACGTGCGCGTCGTTGAGCTGGATCGCGCGCACGCGGTTCAGCCCGCCGAGGACCCCGGACAGCTCGGCGCGGTACATCCCGCCGAGCTCGGCCAGGCGCAGCGGCAGCTCACGGTAACTGCGGCCGCGCGACCGGTAGATCAGCGCGTGGTGCGGGCAGAGGCTCGGCCGCAGCACGACCTGCTCACCGCCGAGATCCATCGGCGGGAACATGTCGTCGCGGTAGTGCGACCAGTGCCCGGAGAGCTCGTACAGCTCGCGTTTGCCGAGCACGGGCGAATGGACGTGCCGGTACCCCGCGCGGCGCTCGACGTCGCGGACGTACTCCTCCAAGCTGTGGCGGACGAGCGCGCCGTCGGGCAGCCAGTACGGCAGGCCGGCGCCGAGCAGCGGGTCGGAGCCGAACAGCTCCAGTTCGCGGCCGAGCTTGCGGTGATCGTGCATTGTGGACTCCTCGGGACGGCGAGGCGGCTGACCACAAGACGAAGCCCCGGGGCAACCGCCCCGGGGCTGGAAAACGTCGTTCAGCGCGCCGGGACACTCTCCGGCGTCGTCGTCATGGCGCGCTTCATGCGTCCACGGTAGCCAGCGGAGCCGCCCTCCGCGACGGAATTACTCCGTCGCCAGCCGGAACGTGTCGTGGCGCGGCTTCCCGGCCGGGCGCAGCACCAGCACGTTCGCGCCCGACGAGGTCCGGCGCGTCTCGACGTGCTCGAACGACTTCGGCGCCACGCCCGCCGGGAACAGCTTGCGGCCCTTACCCAGGACCACCGGGTAGAGCCACAGCCGGTATTCGTCCACGAGGTCGTGGGCGATGAGCGTCTGCAGCAGCTCGCCGCTGCCGTGGACCTGGATCTCGCCGCCCGGCCGCGCCTTCAGCTCGCGGACGAACTCGACGACGTCGCCGTCGACGACGGACACGCCGGACCAGTCCGAACCCGGCAAGGTCCGGGACACGACGTACTTCGGCAGGTTGTTCATCGCGACCGCGATCGGGTCGTCCGGGTCGGTCGCCTTCGGCCAGTACTGCACGAAGATGTCGTAGGTCCGGCGGCCGATCAGGAGCGAGCCGGCCTGGCCGAGCCACTCGGCGGCGTAGGCGGCCATGTCGTCCTCGTAGAACGGCGTCACCCAGCCGCCCAGGTCGAAGCCGCCGGACGTGTCCTCCTCGACGCCGCCGGGGCCCTGGTAGACGCCGTCCAGGGACAGGAACGTCGTGACGATCAGTTCGGCCATCGTGCCTCCTCGAATCGGGGATCTCGAAGACGCGTCGTCCGAGGCCGGCGCCGGATCGACAAACCCGTCCGGGGAACTTTCAGGAGGCCAGGAACAGCTCCAGCTGCTCGACGACGAACGCGTGGTCGTCGGCCTGGGGGAGGCCGGACACGCCGACCGTGCCGACCGGTCCGACGCCGCGGACCAGCACCGGGAAGACGCCGCCGTGGGCCGCGTAGACGTCCGGGTCGAGGCGGGAGTCCTTTTCGAACGTGCCGCCCTTCGCGCGGAACTGGGTGCCGATCAGGAACGAGCTGTGGCCGTAGCGGTCGACGACGCGGCTCTTGCGCTCGATCCAGGCGTCGTTGTCGGCTGACGTCCCGGGCAGCGCGGCGTGGAAGAGGCGCTGGCCGTTCCGGCGGACGGAGATCGTCACGGCCAGCCCGCGCTCCCGCGCGGCGGCCAGCAGCTGGGCGCCGAGGGCGAGCGCGGTCTCGTTGTCGAACTTCGTGAACTGGAGGCGTTCCTCCTGGTCAGCGAGCTGGGCGAGGCGTTCGGCTTCGGTCATCCCCCCATTAAATCAACAGTGTTGTTTAATGGCCAGTGAACTCGGTCAGAGAGAGCACGTTGCCGTCAGGATCGCGGAACCAGGCGATCCGGCCGCCGGGCGTGGTCCAGATTTTGTCGGTGTCCTGTGGCAAGTTGTCGAAGGTCAGGAACTCGACGCCCCGGGCGCGCAGTTCGGCGACGGACGTGTGGATGTCGGCCACCGCCCAGCCGAGCACGGTGAACGGGCGCGGCGTGAACTCCTGCACGGCGGTGACACGCAGCATGGTGCCACCGCTGCGGAACGCGCAGGCGAAGGGAGACTGCTCGATGAACTCGAGCCCGGCGACATCCGTGTAGAAGGCACGTGAGCGCTCCAGGTCGGTCGACGGTGCGAAGGCGACCAGATCCGCTGAGTCGAGCATGGCTCCACCTCTTTCTCGGCTCTCCCCGCGGTGAAGGTACTCCTTGTCCGCGCCGCTGACGTGCGGAAAGCTCGCGCCGAGGAGGTGGGCATGGGCCGGATCCGGCGGCGGACGGTGCTCGGCGGCGCGGCCGCGGTGACGGTGGCCGGCGCGCTGCCCGCGGCGTGCGCGGTGCCGGCGTCGCGCACGGGCACGATCGACGACGTCCGCCACGTCGTGGTGCTGATGCAGGAGAACCGGTCGTTCGACCACTACTACGGGTCGATGGCCGGGGTGCGCGGGTTCGGTGACCGCGCGGCCCTGCGTGACGTCTTCCGCCAGCGTGGTGCCGGCGATCCGGTGCTGCCGTTCCGGATCGACACGTCCGTGGTGGACGGCCAGGATCTCGGCGAGCTGCCGCACGACTGGAACAGCACGCACCGCGCGTGGAACGGCGGTGCGTACGACGGCTGGATCGCCGCGAAGAGCCCGATGACGATGGGGCACTTCGCGCGTGAAGACATCCCGTTCCAGCGGGCGCTGGCGAGCGCGTTCACCCTGTGCGACCACTACTTCTGCTCGATCCAAGGGCCGACACAGCCGAACCGGCTGTTCCACTGGACCGGCACGATCGACCCGGACGGGGTCGCGGGCGGTCCGGTCACCCACAACTTCCCGGACTACGAGCCGTCGTTCCGGTGGACGACGTACCCGGAGCGCCTGGAAGCCGCGGGGGTTTCGTGGCGGATCTACGCCAACGACGAGGAGCGCGGCGTCCCGGAGCACTTCGTCGGGGACTACGGCGACAACCCGTTGTGGCTGTTCCAGAACTACCACGACGCGTTGTACTCGATGGACCCCGTGAAGCAACGGCTTGCCGAGCGCGCGAACCTGCGCACGAAGCTCAAGCCGGACTCCGGCCGGGGCCAGGATCTCGACCACGTGCTGGCCGAGTTCCTCGCGGACTGCGCGGCCGGGACGCTGCCCGCGGTGTCGTGGGTCGTGGCGCCGTACGGCTACTGCGAGCACCCCGCGGCCCGGCCGGTCGACGGTGCCGCGTACGTCCAGCGGATGCTGAAAGCGTTGTGGGACAAGCCGGATCTGTGGGAATCCACCGTCGTGTTCATCAACTACGACGAAAACGACGGGTTCTTCGACCACGTCCTCCCGCCGACCCCGCCACCCGGGACACCGGGCGAGTTCCTGCCGGGGAACCGGCCGGCGAGAGGCGCGCCGTCCGGGCCGCCGGCGCCGATCGGGCTGGGGCCGCGGGTGCCGATGACCGTGATCTCACCGTGGAGCCGTGGTGGCTGGGTGAACTCGCAGGTCTTCGACCACACGTCGGTGCTGCGGTTCCTCGAGACGTGGACGGGGGTGAAGGAGCCGAACATCTCGGCGTGGCGCCGCGCGATCTGCGGCGACCTGACCAGCTGTTTCGACTTCCGGACGCACGACACGACGATCCCGCTGCTGCCGGACGTCGCCGCGCTGCGCGCCGAAGTGGACCGGACGCAGGCACGGCTGCCGAAGCCGGGGGTGCGGCCCGGCGCGTTGACGCAGGAGTCCGGCACGGCGAAGGCGCGTCCGCTGCCGTACCAGCCGGTCGCGTGGGCCACAGTGGAGCCGGGCGGGCTCAAGCTGCACCTGGCGAACCACGGCACCCAGGCGCTGCAGCTCTCCGCGCACGCCTACCACGCGGGCGGGTCGGTGCAGCGCTTCGACGTCGCGCCGAGCGGCGTCGTGACCGGCGACGTCGCGTACGGCGCGTCCTACGACGTCGCGATCCACGGCCCGAACGGCTTCCTGGTGGAAGCCTCGGGCAGTGGGCCGGGCCTCGACGCCGCCGTCGTTTTCGAGGCGACGCCGGCACTGCGCGTGACGGTGACCAACGCCGGAGTGGCACCCGTCGCGCTGAACGGCGTCACGCTCCCGCCGGGCGGCGAGCACGACTTCCCGGTGGTGACGGCGAACGGCTGGTACGACGTCACGTTCGAGGTGCCGGGGTGGCGCCGGCGCTTCGCCGGGCACCTGGAGGACGGCCGCCCGTCGCGCACCGGGCCCTAGCGAAGGGCGTCCAGGGCGAAGGCCGCCAGCATCGCGACCCCATTCGGCATCGCGTCTTCGTCGAAGATCACGCGGTTCGAGTGGTTCGCGGCGGCCTCCGCCGGATCGACGCCGGGCGGGCACGCGCCGAGGAACGCGTACGCGCCCTGAACGCGTTGCAGGACGTAGGAAAAGTCCTCGGCGCCCATCAGCGGGTCGGCCATCAGCTCGACGTTGTCCGGGCCCAGCACGGCTTCACCGATGGTCAGGACTTCGGCGGCGACGCGGTCGTCGTTGACGGTCACCGGGTAGCCCGGCTCGACGTCGGCGACGACGCGGCAGCCGTAGGCCGCGCCGACCTGCTCGCACACCTTCGGCAGCTCGGTGCGGACCAGCGAGCGCGTGTGCTCGGACAGGGTGCGGATCGTGCCCTCGAGCTCGGCGGTCTCTGGGATGATGTTCGACGTCGTGCCGGCCTGGATCCGCGTGACCGAAAGCACGGCCGGGTCGAACACGCTCACCCGGCGCGTGATCATCGTGTGCAGTGCGCCGACCATCGCCGCGGCCGCGGGCACCGGGTCGATCGTGTGCTGCGGCGCCGAACCGTGGCCACCCTTGCCGGTGACGCGCACGTGGAACGAGTCCGCCGACGCCATCTGCGGGCCCGGGCGGACCGACAGCAGGCCGCTGCGCAGGTTGGCGAGGATGTGGACGCCGAACGCGCGCTCGACCCGCGTCCCGGCGGCGTCGAGCACGCCCTCGTGGATCATGAACCGGGCGCCGTGGTGACCCTCTTCGCCCGGCTGGAACATGAACACGACCGAGCCGGCCAGCCGGTCCTTCCGCTCGGCGAGCAGCCGGGCCGCGGAAGCGAGCATCGCGACGTGGGTGTCGTGCCCGCACGCGTGCATCGACTCCTCGTCCTCGGACGCGAAGTCCAAACCGGTCTCCTCGGTCAGCGGCAGCGCGTCCATGTCGCCGCGCAGCAGCACCGCCGGGCCGGGCCGCGAGCCGCGCAGGACGGCCGTGAGCGACGTCGTGGCCTTGCCCTCGGTGATCTCCAACGGCAGGTCAGCGAGTGCTTCCCGGATGGCCGCCTGGGTGATCGGGAGGTGGAGGCCCTGTTCCGGCCGGCGGTGCACGGCCCGCCGCAGCGCGACGGTGCGGCCCTGCAGCGCCCGCGCGTCGTCGAGGAGGCCGGCGAACGGGGTGCCGGGCAGGGTGGGCAGGTCAGTGGGTCCGGTCATGCTCCCGATAGTGGCCCATGAGGCGCTTCGGGCGCACCGTGCGTGCGCTCGGTCGAGCGGCGGAATACGGTGTGCGCATGGCGGTGGATGAGCCGGTCACGGGCTTCGCGGTAGCCGTGGTCCGGGAGGACGGTCGGTGGCGGTGCAGTGCGCTCGACCCGGGGGCGTTGACAGAGCTGGATGCGGCGATCACTGAACTGGGCAAACTACGTTCCACCGGCGCGGCCTTCGGGCTACTGGCGGTCGACGACGAGTTCTTCGTCCTCGTCCGGCCGAGCCCGAGGGGACCGGCGTTGCTGCTTTCGGACGCGGCGGCGGCACTCGACTACGACATCGCGGCGGACGTCCTCGACGTCCTGCGCGTCGATCCACCGGACGAGGACGACGACTCGGTCTGGCCCGAAGGTGATCTCGAGATCCTCGCGGACCTCGGGCTGCCGGCGCCGGAGCTGGAGGTGATCGTCGGCGAGGTCGACCTGTACCCGGACGAGCAGCTGCAGATGATCGCGCAGCGCGTCGGGTTCGGTGCCGAGTTCGCCAAGCTCCTGGACGAGCTCTGAGACGCCCGTCCGACACCGAGGCCGTGGAGGCGGCGCTGGAGGCCGCGCGCGCCCCCGGCGCGGACGTCCCGATCGGCGCGGTCGTGTTCGGCCCCGACGGCCGCCCCCTGGCCGCGGCGCGCAACGCGCGCACCGAGCTGGGCGACCCGACGGCACACGCGGAGGTCCTGGCGCTGCGCGCGGCCGCCCAGGTGGTGGGCGACGGCTGGCGTCTCGAGGGCTGCACGCTGGCGGTGACGCTGGAGCCGTGCACGATGTGCGCGGGCGCGCTGGTGCTGGCGCGCATCTCCCGGCTGGTGTTCGGCGCGTGGGAGCCCAAGACGGGCGCGGTGGGGTCCCTGTGGGACGTCGTGCGCGACCGCCGGCTGAACCACCGCCCGGAAGTCCACGGCGGAGTGCTCGTGGCGGAATGCGCGTCCCTGCTGGAGACGTACTTCGCGACGCGTCGCTGAGTCCTCCGGTGGGTACCCCCTTGGTGAGGTCCCCGTCGAAGGAGGAACGTCGTGACGATGAAGGACAAGGTCCAGCAGGCAGTCGGCGGCGCTCGCGAGAAGCTCGGAGACGTGACCGGCAACGATCGTCTCAGGGCATCGGGCCGAGCCCAGCGAAGGACGGCCCAGGTCCGCGAAGTGGCCCACGACCTGCGGGACAAAGCACGAGGCGTGATCCGCGACGTCCAGACGCGACGTCGTCCCGGCCGCCCTGCTGACCCCATGTGAGGCCGGGAAAGGCCCTCCGGTATATTTCTCGGCGGTGGCGTGTCCGAGCGGCCGAAGGAGCACGACTCGAAATCGTGTGACGGCTAATCCCCGTCCGTGGGTTCAAATCCCACCGCCACCGCTCTCAACAGGCGAAACGCCCGGCGACCCTCATGGGGTTGCCGGGCGTTTCGCTGTCCCGTCTCAGTTTCCGTCTCAGATGCCCCCTGATCAGGCGGGCACGAGTGCTCCCTCCGGGCCGTCGTCCTCCTCGTCTTCGTCGTCCGGATCGGCCCACATGTGGGCGCCCACCTGCTCCGCCACCGACGTCACGAGCTCGGTGTTGACGTGCATGTACCGCTTGGCCACGGCCGCGTTGGACCAGCCCATCAGCTCCATCACCGCGGGCAACGGCACCTTGAGCTCAAGCAGCACCGTGGCGGCCGTGTGCCGCGCGTCGTGGAGCCGCGCGTTGCGCACGCCTGCCAGGCGCAGCAACGCCTTCCACGCCCGGTTGTCCGGCGTCGGGTGCGTCGGCCGGCCGATCGGCGTGGCGAACACCCACTCCCCTTCCTCCCAGAGATCCGCCGCCGCTTCGCGCTCGTCTGCCTGCTGGACGCGGTGCGCCTCCAGGGCCTCGATCACGGGCCGGGGAAGGCCGATGACGCGGCGCCCGGCCCGCGACTTCACCTCACCGACGACCAGGCCGCCGCCGAACCGCTCCGGGCAGTAGGCGCCGTGCTCGTGCCCACACGGCTTGTCGGGCGTGCATCCGTGCTGCCAGTTCAGTTGCTGGATCGAGCGGCGGACGGTGAGCGTGCCGGAGCCGCGTCGCGTCGGGCACTCGACGGCGGTGAGCTTGCGGCGGCAGGCTTCGCCGCGCGCGCACCCGTGCTTCCACGTGATCGTGACGTCGGACCACTTCAGCCCGAGCGCTTCGCCGCGCCGGAGCCCGAGCGACAGCGCCAGGATGAACCGCGCGCCGTTCCGGATCTCCCCGGCGGCGGTGATCAAGCGTCGCGCTTCCTCGCGCGAGAATGGCACGATCTCCTCCTCTTCCACGCGCGGCGGCTTCGCGATGCGCGCGGGATTTTCGGTGATGTGCCGCCGCCGGACAGCTTCGTTGAGCGAGGCTCGGACGGTCCGGTGCGCGAGGTGAGCAGTCGACGGCTTGAGTCCTTTTCGGAGGATCTTCCGGTAAGCCAGCTCCAGGTGCTCAGGCTGCAATTTGTCGAGCCGGTGCGCGCCGATGCTCGGAATGAGGTGCTTGTACACCGACGCGCGGTATCCGACCATTGTCGTGAGGCGAACCGTTGGTGCCGCGATGTTCTCGACCCAGTGGGTAAGCCACTGCTCGACGGTCAGGCTCCGGCCCGCTTTCCGGACGCGGCCGGAGTCGCGCTGGCGTTCAAGCTCGCGGACAGCTTCGATGACTTCTGCTTCGGTCTTCCGCTCCACGTGCCGCCGGTCCGGCTTACCGTCCTCCCGGATTCCCATCGTGACGCGGCCGTGCCATTTCTCGTCCTTCCCAAGGTAGATCGAGCTTGCACCGTTTGGCGCGCGGGTGCCTTCAGGGCGCTTCTTGCGTGGCATGGGGTTCCTCTCAGGCGGCCGCCGCGGTGGCGGTGAGTCGGTCGACGTAGGCGGCGAGCGCTCCGGCGGGTACTCGCCGGAGGTGGCCGATTCGCACAGTCGCGATCTCGCCGGCCTTGATCAGGGCGTACATGGTGGTGCGGCCGATGCTCAGCTGTTCCGCGGCGGCCTCGACGGTCAGGAGAGTGCGCGAAGTGTCCAAAGTGGCGGTGTCCAAGGCGTGCTCCATGTGACTTGGCGGAAAAGGCGGCGAGCTTCGAACACGGGCGTTCTCCTGTCGTTCAGTCAGCGGACTATTGAGGTGTCACAGGTGCTGTCACATCTGTTGTGCTGGTCAGGGTGGGTTGAGTGACGGGGTGACAGGTGTGACACCGGTGGGGTGGTCGCTGGTGTCACACCTGCCGGGGACGTGACAACGGGCGGGTCAGGTGGCTACGGGAGTCCGCGGCGCTTCTGCTCGCCCCGGATTTCGTCGTAGGTCCGCGACGGGATCAGCGGGTCCCGCAGGGCTTGGGCGAGGTCGTCGGCGGTGGCGTTCCTGAGGCCGGCGGCCTGGACGCGGTCCTTGGCGCTGGTGTCGCGTGGGCGCTCGATCCGTACGAAGTGCTGGGCGTCGCCGCCAATCTCGATCGCCGCGGCGTGGTCTGTGTCGGTGAGGGCCTTGCGGTTGTCCTCTGGCACGAAGTGGACGTTGGGGTTGTTGCGGTTCATGTCGCGCAGGACCCGGGTCAGCTCGTCGTGGTCGACGTCTCCGAGAGCCTTGCGGAGCTCCACGAGACCGACCCATTCGCCTTCCTCCCGGGCCATCTTGGCCACGGCGTCGCGGACGCGATCCTCAGTCGGCGCGTTGCTCGGTTCCTGCTTGCTGGGCTTGGATTCCTCGGGCTTCGGCATGGACTTCTCCGGTGGGGTGGGCAGCTGGCCGGCGAACGTGCCGGCGTCGGGCGGCGGGGTGCCAGTGGCGGCGGTGTATCTGGCTTCGGCGGCGGTGACCGCGGCCGGGTCGCCGGCGGCGTGGGCGGCTTCCAGTCCGCGGCGGGCGCGGCAGCGGGCCTGGCGGGCGCGGGCGTCGGCGGCTCCGCAGCTACGGCCGTTGCACCGGCGGCCACCTTCGGCGGCTGAGCGGCACATCCGGGTCTCCTCTCGGTGCGGTGAGCTGGGCTGTGTCACGTCCCCGCCGGGTTCAGGCGGCGGCCGCGGCGGTGGCGGCGAGGTGGGCAAGGAGCTGGGTGCCGATGTGGCGGGCGTAGACCGGGGGGATGCATTCGCGGATGCCGTCGCGGTTCATCCACGGCACGCCCATGTCGGCGCGGACGTAGGGGACGCCGGAGAAGTTGCCGACCGCGTGGTACCAGTCCCCGGGCTGAAGCGGGCGGCCCATCTTGACCATCGGGTCGCCGTGCTCGGGATGGTCGGGGACGGTGAGCGGCCAGTTGGTCTCGAACAGCCGGTGCCGGTAGGTGTGCAGCCCGAACCCGGCCATGGCCCCGCACAGCAGGACCGCGTCGCGGAGTTCGGCGCGGGCTTCTTCGACGTTCTCGATCACGTAGGGCTTGCCGAGCCTGGCTACGACTTCGCGGAACTGGGCGATCAGGCGGGGGTGGTCGTTGCCGTGGATGCGGTGGGTCAGTGAGTAGCCCTGGCACGGCGGGCCGCCGGCGACGGCGGCGTATTCGTGGCCGTGCTCGCGGGCGTAGGCGATGGCGTCGCCCTGCACGAAGGTGAATGGGAACCGGAGCTGGGGGTTGATGTCGACGCCGGTGATGTCGAACCCGGCCTGCCAGTAGCCCATCGCTTCGCCGCCCTGGCAGCAGAACCCGATCAGGATGCGGGGCCGCGGGCCGGGGCCGGGCCACGGGAGCCGGGCCGGGAGGGTGAACGTGTCCATTGTGGTCCTTCCTCGGGGCGCTGAGCTGGGCGTTGTCACGTCCCCATGCGGTGGGGCGGAGCTGTGGTGACGGCGGGTGGGACAGGCGGTCGGCGGTGTCCCACCTGCTGTCACACCCGTTTGTCCTGGTCAGGTGCCGTCGAGGGACAGCGGGGACAGGCGTGACACTTCGGGGGTGTCCCCGTTGTCGCTGGTACCGGGGGCGCTGTAGGTGCCGTCCGGGGTCTTGTGCAGCTGTCCCGCGTCGGCCATGCGCGCGCAGGTCTTGCGGACGGTGTTCGGGACGGTGTCGAGCGCTTCAGCGATCCGGGCGGGCTTGAGCGGACCGTGCTCGCGCAACAGGCGCAGGATGTCGGCGCGGGTGTCGGCGACCAGGTGATCGGCGGCGGGGCCGTCGAGCTTGGTCCAGGCACCGGCGGTGGCGTCGAAGGTCATCGCGTAGTCGGTCTCTTCGACGTCGCGGCCGGTCACGTGCAGCACGCCATCGGCTTGCCCGCGGGCGCGTTCGAGCACGAGGGTGGCGTCCATCGCGCCGGTGAGCCCGGCGGTGCCGGACACCATGTTCTGCCAGTCGTCAGCTTCCTGCTTGCGGACGTGGTGGATCAGCAGGAACGGCACGCCGTAGTGGTCGGCGATCTCCTTGAACCGGGCGCCCGCGGCGTAGTCGGAGGCGTAGGCGGACGCGCCGGGCAGGACCGGGCCCCGGATCTTCTGCAGCGTGTCGATGATGACCAGCCGCGCCGTCGGGTTCTCCTCCAGCCACTCCCGGAGCACCTCGTCCCCACCGGCGTTCATGGTGGGGCACGAGGTCTCCAGGGTCAGCAGCGGCGAGGGGCGCCCGCCGGCGGCGATCTGCTGCCGCCGCCGGCGCTGCAACCGGCGGCCGGTGTCCTCCAGCGCGCAGTAGAGCACCGGGCCGCGTTCCACTTCGATCGAGCCGAGCGCGGGTTCCCCGTTCGCGATGGACGCGGCGAGCCCGAGGGACATCCATGACTTCCCCAGCTTCGGCGCGCCGGCCAGCAGGTTGACCCCTTCGGCGAACAGGCCGGGGACGGCCCACTTGACCGGCGGGAACTCCTCTCGCATCAGCTCGGCATCCGTCCACCGGGTGCGGCGGGCGGGCGGTGTCGGCACGGCGGCCAGCGGCCGGGGCGTGGTCATGGTTCGGACCTCCAGGGACGTGACAACGTGCAGGTCAGGCGATCCGGCGGGGACGGTTACGACCGGCCCGCAGACCGGACGTGATCGTGGTTTCGGCTTCGCGGGCGGTGAAGTGCCTGGTGCCGATGTGGCGGCCGGCCGCGGTCATCAGCGCCGCGCGCACCTCGTCTTCGGTGAGCGCGTCGCCGGCCACCAGTTGCCCGAGGGCGACCGCGGCGGCGTAGAGGGTGGCGTTGCGGCTGGTGCTGGCGTCGGCGACCTTCCCGGCTTCGGCCCGCACCGCGGCATCGAGGTAGCGGGAGCGCCGGTCACCGGCGGGCCGGATCGGGACCACCGGCGCGGCCGGCAGCGGCGCCGGGGTGAGCCGGTCGACCAGCCACCCGGGCAGGTCTGCCATCTCGCCGTCCCACAGGAACGCGTACCGGCCGGTCGGGGTGGTGGTGCCGGGGCCGACGACGTAGCCACCCCACGCCCGGGTGTCGACCTTCCACCCGAGCCCCTGCCCGCGCTCCCCGCTGGTGTTGCGCAGTGTCGTGTCCCCCGGAACCCGGTAGTACAGGTGCAGCCCTCCTGAGGGTGTCCGGACGATGAGGGTGTCCCCGGGCAACTCGTGCCCGGCTTCGGCCGCGACGACGGCGAGCACGTCTTCCCCGCTCCGTGCGCCGGCCGCGGCCCACCGCTCCGGCACGGCCTCGCCGGGCTTGAGCGTGTCGAGGTCGAGCACGCACAGACCGGACGGGCCGGTGGCCACCCCGATCCCGTACGGGGCCTGCGTCCACGCGGCGCAGATCTTGTCCGGGTCGGTGGTGGCGCGCTGCTCCCAGGTGCGGTGCCCGCCGGCGCACCGGCCGGTGCCGGGGCAGCCGTCTTCGGCGTGCCCGGCCGGGCGCTTGCTACCCGGCCGGAGCGGGAAGACGTGCCACCCGCGGGCCGCCGCGGCCAGTGCCGCGGTGAGCGTGTCCATTGTGGTCATCAGGCGTCCTTTCTGGTGGTGCGGCTGTAGGCGGTGGTGCGGTGGGCGAGCCAGTCGTGGGTGACGAACCGGTCCTGGCCGAAGTCGTCGGCGATCGCGGCAAGGGCAGGCAGGTGTTCCCAGTCGGCAAAGGTCAGCGCCCCCGGCTCGCGATAGACCTGCACGGCCCTATCCGGCAGCCGGCGAGCCGAGATCAGCTCCGCCGACATCCCGGACCACACCCCAAGGTTGTGCAACACGCGCTGCTCGAACTCGGCGAAGGTGCGGACCCGGGCGCCGGGGTTGTAGCCCTCGCGCAGTCCGATCGCGACCAGCACGGCGGACCGGACCATCTGGCCTTGGCTGTGCCAGTTGCCGCCGGCGGCCAGCTGGGTAGCGGCGCGTTCGCAGTCGGCCAGGGCCGGGGTGCCGTGGGTGACGCTGGGGTCGCGCACCAGCAGCAGAGATGAGGAGAAGTCGCTGCCGCCGGTGCGGGCGTAGGCGGTCAGCGGCACCCGGTGCGGCCGGCGAGCGCCGCGATCTCGTCCACCACGTCGGCGACCGGAACGTCCGGCGCGGCGGACAGGAACTGGTGGGCCCACACGCCGGTGGCGTCGGCGGCCCAGCGGTAGGGAGCGAAAGCAGCCATGTCAGGAGTCCTTTCCGGACGGTTGCCTGGGGTGTCGAGTTCCTGCGTTGAGCAGCACGGCTACTTGGCCTGCTGGGCCTGCACGGCGGCGCAGCCGGGGCAGGTCTTGACGAACATCGGGAACCACAGCGTCCTGGCCTCGCCAGGCGGGAAGGTCAGGCCGCACAGGGTCTTGAACTCGCCGGACCACCAGGACTTTCGGCCGATATGCGCGTACTGGGTCGCCATCAGACTTCCTCTCCGTTGGTGACGGTGTGTGCCTGTTTTCGGGTAGGGGGTGCCGACGCGAGCACCCCGGAGCGGTGTCGCGTGGCGGTGAGGCCGGTGGGTTAGGTCGCGGATTTCGGGTTAGGTTTCTAACCCGGCGGGTTAGCGGGCTGGTTGGCCTGCTGGCCTGCGGAAAGTGAGGTGAGTTAGGTGGGTTAGCCCGTCGCCGGCGGCCGGGTTTCCGGCCGGATTTCGTGGTGGGCGCGGGCTGGCGGGCGAGCTAACCCGGGCTAGCTTTCGTCGTCGAGGTCGGCGGTTGCCTGCCCGGCCAGGGCTTCACGGATCGTGACCGGGTCGACCGGGTAGCGGTTCTGCGAGCTGGGCACCTTGACCCCGATCGCGGCGAGATCGGCGCACAGCTGCTTGCCGGTCAAGCCGCTGTAGTCGGTCGCGAGGGCGATCAGCAGCGGCGCGGCCTTCGCGGCCGGCACCGGCTCATCCCCGAGGACCTCGCAGAGGTCTTCGAGCAGGTTCCGCGGCGCCGCCGGCGCCTCCAACCCGTCGTTGTCCCTGGTGAACCACGGAACCCGGCCGCGCTTCGCGATCGCCGCGAGCCCACGTTCGATGATCGGGGTGACCTGGTCGTTGTCCTTCGCCACGTCGAGGAAGTAGACCTGCACGATCTCCGAGCGTTCCCCGGAGAAGCCCTTGACCACCGCGGTTCCCTTGTCGGTACCGGGAATCAGCTCCGTGGCGCGGTGCCCGGCGGAGTACGCGCCCTGCCCGAGCAACGCGTCATTGGCAACGTGGTCCCCGACGGCGAACGCGATCCCGTTGGAGCAGTTACGCGTCACGTCCCGAGGCATGGAGTCCTTGGTCGGGGCCTGGGTGGAGACGATCAGGTGGATGGCACGCTTGCGTCCCAACCGGACGATGTCGACCAGGAGCTGCCCGATGTCCTCGCCGTACTTCTTGTGCTGGATCGCGACGTGGGCCTCTTCCAGCAGGCAGAAGATGGGGTGCAGCCCGGTGTTCTTTGACGCCAGTTCCCGGGTGACTGCTGGGATTTCGTGTTTGACCAGCAGGTCACCGCGGCGTTGAACCTCCGCGTGCAGCTCACGCAGGTCCGCGAGGATCTGGGCGATGTTCTCGTCTTCGGCGCCCATGACGTAGCGGGAGCAGCGCGGCCCGAACACCTCGAAGTCATAGTTCGCGTCCGGGACCCAGATCCGCAGCTCAGCAGTGGGGTCGAGGGCGGCGCCGGCCATGATGACCCGGGCGGCGGACGACTTGCCCTGGCCGGGCATGCCACCGCAGATGGTGTTGCGCTCCAGCAGCGGCGCCATCATCGGCTCCCCGCGCAACGTCCGTCCGAACGGGACACCCTTGAACACATCCACCGCCCCGTCTTCCAGCAGCGGATACGCCCCCGCACCCTCCGAGAGAGCGCCCTTGTCGGCCACCCACAGGTCCAGAATTCCGGCTTCGCTGCCGGTGGTCGGCCACACCTCTTTGGACAGCCGGTGCAGGCCGGTGGCCAGGTCCGCGCGGCGCCGTGCGACCTTTTCCGCGGTGACCCCGGCCGGGAGCCGGACGACGGCGTGGGTGCCGCGCCCGTCCCGTCGAGCCGGGGTCAGGTACTGCATCGGCAGCCCTTCCTTCAGGTAGTTGGTGATCTGCGGAATCCGAAGTGCGGCAAGGGCTTGCGCGATCGTCGTCTCATCGATCGACACATCGGAGTCCTGTGTGGACGTGGCGAGCCAGCCGGGGACCTTGCCGCGCTGCCGGCCCTCGCGCCACGCCGCGAGGACCACGCCGACGCTGATCACGTAGGGCGCGACCAGCGCCAACGGGGTCCAGGCCCACGCGATGGCGGTGAAGATGAACCGCAGGGCGTCCATCACCCCGCCGACGACGCGGGTGAACTCGCCGGCGCCGGACAGCTGCACCAGCAGCCCGATCAGCAGCACGATCACCACCAGCGCCGCCAGGCCCACGACCCCGGCTTTGACCAGCCCGACCAGCAGTTTCGGCAGGTCCATCACCCGGCGATGCCGCGCGTCCTGCACCCGCGCCTTGCGCTCCAGCCATTCCGCGACCAGCGCCTGGTCCCCCATCGCTTCGGCGGCCTTGATCTGCCGCCGGTAGGCGCCCATCGTGCTCGCGTCCCACATCCGGCCCCGCCACGAGTCCAGGCCCTGAATCACCGTCAGGCCGTGATTCAGCGCGGTCTTCGTCGTCTCGTGCGTCGCGGCCTTCTTGGCCGCGGTGGCGGCCAGCACGACGTCCCGCCGGTACCCCTCGTACCGCGCGATGGCGCGAGCTTTCTGGGAGGTGAGGCGCTGGTACTCCTCCTCGGTGACGATCTCACCTTCGATCGCCTCGCCCTGCTCCGCCGTGATGGGCAGGTGGTGGACGGTGGCCAGCTCGCCGGCGGCCGGGTTCGTGTCGGTGCTCATGATTGTGTCCTCCCAGGTCACTTGCGGTTGGGGTTGGCGTGCTCGTCGCGTAACTGGCGGGCGTACTTCGGCGCGCAGTGCAGCGTCTTGCGGATCGACTCCGCCGACTTCGGGTTGATCGCCACGTCGGGGTTGTCGATCGCGGCGGCGAACGCGGCCCGCAGGTCCTCGATCGAGCGGGTCTTCGGGGCACGCGGGGGGCGGGGCTTGCGAGTCGATTTCGGCTGGTCGCCGGGCCGATCGAGGGTGAGGATCGGGGCGTCGACGATCGGGCCGTCGTCGACGCGGCCAGGCTGGTCCTGCCCGGCGAAGAACGCGGCGATCTCGTCGTCGATCACGTTGGCGACGTGCTGGTCCGGGTGGACTACGGCGGCGAGTCGACGGCCGTCGAGGGTGTAGCGGCCCGGGGTGAACACCAGCCGCGCCCGGCCCTCAGCGTCGATTTCGGCGACCGCCGTGCGGACCGCGGCGGCCCGGACCTTCGCGACCTTCCGCAGCGTCTTGCGCTCGATCCGGGCGGCGGCCCGCTCCGCCGCCGACCGCGGCGGGGACGCGACGGCGAGCTGGTGAGCGATGACGCCGGCGACGGACACGATGCCCATCACCACCGCCGCGTCCCACCCACGGCCCAGGCCGTGCAGCACGTTCAGCGCGAACCCGACCCCGGCGAACACCCACACCCCGACCTGCAGCGCCCACACCGGCCGCTGCGGGTGGCGGTGCCGGGTGACCTCCACCGCGAACGCGAACGCCCACATCCCCAGCTCCGACAGCGCCGGCAACGGCGCCCCCGTGGCGTTGCCGTAGACACCCACGCCGTAGCCGGCCATTGCGGGCACAGCCATGCCGGCGGACACCAGGGCGAGCAGGTAGATCGGCAGCCGGACCCGGTTCGCCGACAACCATCCGGCGAGCCGGACGAGCGTCGCGGCTCGGCGCGCCTGCCGTGCCTTCCGCTGCTGGTCGGCCAGCTTCGCCGCGGCCATCGTGTCGGTGCGGCGCTGCTCGGCTGCCATGCTCTGCGCCCGCAGCTTGCGGTCCAGGGCGGCGTTCGCGTCCTGCCGCTGGATCTCCGCTTCCGCTGCGCGGGTGGCGCGGCGCTCGTCTGCCCAGCTCATCGGGTGACCTCCCGGCCCTGGTGGTTGGTCGTCTCGTCGGTGACGGTCGGCGTCGCCGGCAGCTGCTTGCGGTCGGCGGTGCCGGCGCGCAGCCGGGCCTGTTCGCGGTGGTCGCGCACCTCGTGCACCGCCCACCCAGCCGCCACGACCGCGGACACCAGGGCAAACCACGGGGTGAACACCATGGCCAGGACCAGCGGCCCGACCGTGAACGCCAGCTCGCCGAAGTGCCACACCGCCCACTCCATCGCCCGCTCCAGCCGGGTCCGCTGCTCACGCTGCACGTTCATCGGGGCACCTCCTGCCCAGTCGGGAAACCTGCGGGGAAGAACTGATTGACCGGCCGCTGCGGGGGCCGGGACGCCTGCCGGACGGCCGCCCGGTCCAGCCGAACTAGCACCCCGGCCAAGACGCGTTCCGCGATCACCAGCGGGATCCGCAGCAGGTGCAGGACCAGGAACAGGCACACCGTGCCGGCGAACCGGATGAGGGCGAGGGTTCCGCGCTGCTGCAACACCTCGAACGTGTTCACCGCGACGCCTCCTGTGCCTCGCGACGCGCCTTCTCGATCGCTTCCTGTTCGGCCTGCACGCGGCTGTGCCAGGCGCCGGAGTCGTTCTCGCTCACGCGGCCACCTCCACCCGGTCGGCCTGCTCGCCCTCGAAGCAGGTCCAGCACTGGCGGGTGCTGGTCGGCACGCAGTAGTTCTGCACTTCGCCGCAGTCGACGCAGGTGCGGCGAGCTTCCATCGCGTGGTCCAGCTGCCCCGGCACCGGCGGGCGCTTGACCGCGGCCCGCTCCACCGAGAACAGCTCCGCCACGGTCTCCCGGGCGTAGGGGCGGTGGTGGCGGAACACCAGCAGGGCGACCGGGTCCTGTCCGTTGGGCCGCAACCCGACTTCGCGCAGCTGGGTGCGGGTGAGCAGGGTCGAGGGGGCTTCGCCCCACCCGAAGACCGGCAGCCCGTCCCGCTCCCCGCGGCACAGGCACGCGTGGTGCGTGCGGCCGTCGAACACCGTGGTCACCGCCTGCCGGCGGTTGCGCGGGTTCACCGGGCACCCCACGCGATGCCGTCCAGCTCGTCGATGGCCAGCAGCCGCAGCTGCGCGGCGACGTCGAGGTAGACGCGGGCACGGTCCCGCTTGACCGCGGCCGGCACGGTATCGTTGGCCAGCAGAAACGCGGCGTTCGACATCAGCGACATGCCGAGTTCGTGCAAGCGGCCGGAGACTTCGCGGGAGATCACGGCGTTCAGCTCAGCCGGGGTGTAGGCGAAGGTCGCGGCCTCGCGCTCCGGGGCGGTGGTGTCTACCATCTGGGTTTCCTCCGTACGGTTTCGCGACTGCTCGGTGGAACCCGGCGCGGTCGGCACGTTCTTGCCGGAAGGGGCCGCCGCGTCGGGGCTGAAAAACACGCGGGCCGCCATCAAGCGGCCTCGCCGTCGGACGACCAGGTCGCCGGCACCCGGGTCGGCAGCGCCCGCAGGGCCTCGCGGCCGGCACGGCGACGCGCCCGGCTCACCCGGCGCTGGTCGTTGAAGTCGTAGCGGTAGGCCGCCTTCGCGGCGCTCTCGTCCGCGGCCAGCTCGCCGTAGACGTCCTGCAACATCGCCTCGATCGCCGCTTCGTCCAGCCCGTCCGAGTAGACCGCCTCGCCGGCGAACTCGTCGGCGGCCGACACGGTGGCGTCGATACGGCGGCGGTAGACGTTGGTGTCCATCTGTGAAGTCCCTTCAGAGAAAGTTGCTGGTCAGGTGCGCTCAGAACGAGCGGAAGAAGGTCACGAGGCTCTGCACGACGTGCCGAACAAGCGCGGCCGCTTCCACCGGCGACGACACGACGAACGCCAGCACGACGGCCACCACGACCAGGCCAAAGAGCTTCCGGCCGAACCCCGAACCGGTCTTCAAGACCGGGAACCCCTGCTGCTTCGCCATGAGGTCTTCTCCCCTGTTCGATCGGCGGGCGATCTCTCCGCCCGGTCGGTGTGACCCCGACCACCACGAAGCTAACAGTTGAATGGAAGACAGGTCAACTGTTAGGCCTCAAGTTCCCTGAAACTCGTCTCTGACCTGCATAAACAGAACGGTCAGGCGGTACTCATCTGATAGGCGTCTGATATGATCCCGATCAGATGACCCGATCGGGCCGCGTGGCCCGGCTAGGAGTACCGATGAGTCGTCCGCGCTCGGGTGTGGCTCGGCAAGAACCGCTGCACCAGCAGGTGGCCAGGCACATTCGCAACGACATCGCAGCGGGGCGCCTACGCCACGGGCAGCGCCTGCCGTCGTCGCGCGACCTGGCGAAGGAGTGGGACGTCAGCGTCTTCACGATCAACGAAGCGATGGACTTGCTGATCAAGGAGGGACTTGTGACCAGCAAGCCGCGAGCGGCGCGGACCGTGAATGCACCCGACCAGGAAGCCCGCCACGAGCTTCGTTCGACTACCCCCCGAGTGATCATGATCGGGGGATACGCCGGCAGCGGGAAGACCGAGCTGGGCCGGATCATCGCCCGCGAAACCGGATGGCCGATGCTCGACAAGGACACGTTGACGCGGTACGTCGTCGAAGCCGCCCTTGAGCTACAGGGAATTTCGCGAAACGACCGTGAATCAGACGTTTACATGGAAAAGATTCGCCCTGGCGAATACGCCTCGCTACTAGAGGCAATGTCCGAAAACGTGCAGTGCGGGAACAGCACGGTTGTGACCGCGCCGTTCATACGCGAGTTCTCTGATGAGGCATGGCTCACCAAGATTCAGGCGACCTGCAGGAACCTGGGCGCCAATCTCACCGTCGTGTGGGTGTACTGCGATGCGGACACCATGCACTCGTACGTGCGCCATCGAGACGCGGCTCGTGACAGCGTGAAGCTGGCCAACTGGAACGAGTACATGCAGAATGTGGATGTCAATTTCCGACCTAGCGCCCCCCATGTCGTAGTCGACAACTCCGCAAGCGGTGGCTTACTGACCGAGCAGGCGAGAAGCCTGCTTGCGAGCACTACCGAAGTCGAAAGCAGCAAGTGACGGGGGATCCGCGATGCGCATTCTAGTAAGCAAAGAACAGGACGACAGGAAATCCCGGGGGTTACTAGAGACCCTGCCTGGCGTGAACGTTTCATTCTACGATCCGAACTCGGATACACTACCCGAAGAGCTACGTGCGGCCGAAATCCTGATTCCCCCGTATCGGGGAACACATCGCGGCCTACCTCTTATCCCGCAGCTTCCCAACCTCAAGATGGTTCAGCTACCGTCCGCGGGTGTCGACGAATGGATTGCCGAGGTGCCATCGGATGTCGTATTGACGAGCGCGCGGGGTGCGCACGCGCGCCCCGTCTCCGAGTGGGTTCTCTCAGCAATTCTGACGCAGCTGCGCCATTGGCCCACCTTGGTGCGCTTCCAGGATGCGCACACCTGGGCACACCGTAGGTTCAATCCAGACACTCTCTTCGGCATGCGAGCCTTAATTATCGGCGCCGGATCGATCGGCAACGCCGTTGCACGCAGACTGGAGCCTTTCGACGTCACCACGACGCTTGTGGCCGCAAACCCACGTCCGGGCGTTCATGCGGCCGACGAAATACCGAACTTAATCTCAGGCCATGAACTGGTGGTCATTACGGCGCCTATTAACGACAAGACGTTCGGACTCGTTGACAAAGATTTCCTTGCCGCGATGGATGACGGCGCCCTTCTTGTAAATGCCGGTCGCGGGCAGATTGTGGTCACAGACGCGCTTGTGGCGGAACTGCAGTCGGGCCGCCTGCGTGCCGCTCTGGATGTCACCGATCCTGAGCCCCTACCCGATGACCACCCACTATGGGACTGCACAAACGCGATCATCAGCCCGCATGCCGCACGGACGGTTCCAGGAACCAATACCTTGGTGCATCAGATCCAGGCTGATCAGATCGGCGCCTTCATTCGTGGCGAGACGCCATCGAACGCGGTTCTTGCCACAGGAATCCGCACATAGCGCGCCAGCGCCTCCCGAACAACTTTGGCTCCGCTACCGCGCGGTCGGTGCCAGTAACGGCCAACTGAGTTACGCCACGGACGTAATTGCCGTTTCCTAATTCCGACGCTTTGAGTCATGTCTGTTGGTTATATTGCGAGGCGTTGTGGCGCGTACTGTTGGGGTACGCGCTCGTTTGATGGCGTCCACAACTGCCCACACCGTCGAGCCGGGGTTATTGGTCCTCGCGCCAACTGTTGCGCTTCCCGCCCTAAGGGCGCGCGCTTTCGCATCCTCGTGAGCCCCGAACGGAAACACTGGAGGTAAGTCTTTGACGTAGTTCTTGATGTGCACGCGGATCTTCTCGACGAGCTGATCCTTCGTCGCATAAGAGTTATGATCTTGAAAGTGCCACAGGACCCAGATCTCGAAGCACATATTTGATATCGCTAGGCGGACGTTGTTTCGCTTGGCAAGCAGGATGGCGTCCTCTAGGTTTGGATGCTGATCTACATCTACGACGCACCAAACCTGACTGTAGCCTTCCCCCTTCTTCTGCGCCGCTCGATCGCGTTTATCTAGCGCATGCTTTACAACTGATACTGGATCCTGGCCAATGCCTTCGACGTCGCACGAGGTGACATCCACCGAACTGGCTTTGAAGAATGCAGCCAAGCGGTTAAAGTACTGGTCTTCGGTTACTTTGCCCTCGCAAACCACCAGAATTCTAGGCTTCTGACGGCGAAATTCGGTCCGTCGACTGAGGTCCCCACCTCGCTTCTCGGGACTTCTACGGCTCGACATGAACGCCGCCGTGGTCGTGCTCATCTTGCGCAAGATCGTAATCAGGCCAAGCGACACGGGACAGCAAGCGCTTAACTTCGTGCACGTCGATCATCGGCAGTGCACCGTATCGTCCCAGAAGATAGCCTCGTTCAACGTTCTCTCCTCGGCGTGGCTTAAATTCAGCCAGCGAATACAGTGTGGTAGCACCGTTTCGAGCTTTCTCAGTGAACCACACCTCATCGCGGCAGAGCAGGTCATCTTCAAGAAGAGAACCCAAGAAGGAGACGTCATGCGTGGTAAAAATCAACTGGGACCCGCGACGGTTAATTTCCTCATCTTTGAAAATGTGGATGAGGGTTGCACTCAATTTGGGGTGAAGACTCGCGTCAATTTCGTCCACGATTAAGGTTTCACCATAGCGTATCGCAAACAGAATGCGACCCGCCAGTGATAGCCACGAACGAGTTCCTGAGCTTTCCTGCGTTAAGGGAACAGGAAAACTCACATTGGGATCATCCGACTCATGCAACAGCATGATTTGCGAATTTGAAGTGAGTTGGATGTCGCCATTGATTCCACCTAAGAGCTTCTTAAGTGCTTCGACGGCAGACTTCGGAGGTTGAGAGATGCTGTCGCCGAAGTCGACGTCAAACACAACATTCGAAGTTTTGCCAGATCGAGAACCCGGCTTCTTAGTTGCAACTATTTCATTGTCCACTAGTTCGATACCGACCAGGCCGAGGTCTGCGAGGCGCAGCATGTCGCTGACGTCTCGCGAGAACTCTGGATCACGCATCTTGCCGCGTAGCCATCCGAGACGGCTAACCTCGTGATTATGAGAGCTATCCGCATATACCAAAGAACTAGTAAGGTATCTAAATATTTCGGTAAGCTCTTCATGGGAACTGGCAGCAGCAACTGACAAGAAAAGCGCATTAGGTCGTGTTAGCCTCGCAGTGGTGGCGTTTTCGCCGCGAAGTGATCGGCCGAAGTGAAATTCACCGTCAAGCCGATCAAATAAAACCCTTTTCTTTCCGCGCGGATAGGAATAGAGCCACTCGGCTATAACTTCGCTTACGCCCAGCTCGAAACCGTAGTTATAGCGAATGCCGGCCACGGTGAAGTCTAATTCGAATAAGCTTGCTTCTTTTCGAGAAAAATTATCTAGAAGAAAGGGTTGACGGGGGATCTCATCCGTTGGATCCCAAATTCGGTACGATTCTCGTAGGGCGACGATCAAATAGTAGATCGCACTAATGATACTAGTCTTGCCGGATGCATTTGGGCCATAGATCGCCGCGACCCGGACTGCTCGTGGTGCGCCCGCCTCCACCGGCGGCGATGCCTCACCGCGTCGTGGGGCTGCAACCAGTGACAGCTCCTGCTCTTCTCTGATCGATCGGTGGTTGGCTACCCGGAAGCGCAGCAGCATCCCGTAAACTCCCGTCACTCGGGACCTACCATGCAGTTACAGGCTAGGTTCTGGCTAAGACATGTCATAACTTGGGTCCAGATTGCATGATGACCGCTGTGAGCGCGGCTCGTCAAACGAACTTTGATCATGGTGAGGCGCGAGCATAAGGGACTCGTGCTGCTCACCAGCGAGTTTGACTGGAGCAACACAAGCGCCGTTAGCTTTCTGTAACAGTATTGTTACTCTTTGGCTATGGTTTTCTCAGTCGCTGGATCGCAGCTTGATCGCTTGCCGAACTTGGCTACACAGAATCAAGGTGCGCCCGCCGGGTCGTCTGCGCGCTGGTCGTCTTGCGTTGGTGGGCTCCGCGGCCCGGTGCGACACGGACGGTCGCGCGACCGGCTTGTCTGCGCGCTGGTCATCGCGAGAGAGCGGTCAGGGGCGGGGTGTGACAGGCGGACAGTGTCGAAGGTGTCACACCTGTCACTCTGTCCCTATATCTCTTCTGACCTGGCGGTTTAAGTGTGACAGGTGAGGGACACCGCCAGTGACAGTTTCTCTCCCACACTAACGGTATGTCTCAGTAGTCACTGAGAGACGAAAAGAGGCTGAAACAGCGGGGAGTGGAGGCTTTCTCCACCCCCCGCTGCTTCAGCCTCTTTTGGCCACAGGTGTGCAATACGTGTGCATGCCGACGTCTCGACCACCGCAGGGACGTGACAACCCGCAGGTCAGAGCCATGCACCACCCCGCTTCAGCCCATCCCTCCGGAGGCAGGGTCGGAGGTCTGATGCATGTCTCGCTCCGCCCGCGGATAGGCCCGGACGGCCGCAAGCGGCTGCGTCACCCCTGCCCGAACGCGTACATGAAGAAGCCCCGTGCCACGACATGCTTCCTGACACGGGGCTCGTTCGCGGGGTCTACACATTGAACAGGCCATCACCGTCGTCCTGGGTCTGCCCGGTGTTCCGCGTTGCGGTCTTCGCTTCTTTGCGCTTTCGCGCTTTCCGCTCGCGTTCGTACTGCGTCACACGGGCCTGAGGTCCCTCTGCCGGCCAGGCAGGTGCGGGTCCGGTCAGCTCGTATGTCACGTGTGTCACGCCGTCGTCGTCCTTGACCCGGCGTGACTGGATCGGCCATCCCAGCACGTAGCGCAGCTCGCGCAGGCGCTTGAGCGGGTCGCCCTTGTGGGTTTCGCGGGCGACGAGGAACACCAGGGAGACCGGGCATGGGCGGCTGGCCGTGTGGAACGCCTTGAGTAGTTCGCCGATGCGTGTCCAGGGGTCGGCACCTTCCATCGCCTGCCGGACGAGCGGCCCGATGTCGTCGAAGGTGGCGAAGAACGCCTGCTTGCCGTGGTTGTGCTCGGTGCACAGGGGTTCGAGGTTGTCGATGACCGTTTCGCCGCCCCATGTCCGCGGCGTGATGTGGTCGATCTGGAGCTTCACGCCTCCGTCGTCGGGGTGGGGGCCGCGCCCGCACATGGCGCAGAAACGCCCTTTCTGCACGAATACCTCCGCCTGCAGCCGCGGCGAGATGGGCGCGGTGTCCACGGGCTCGTCCTTGGCGGCGATGAGCTTGTACACCCACTCACCGGATCCAGGCTGCTTGAACCGTTCGACCTCGAAGGCGGGGTAGACCTCGCGGAGGCGCCGGCCGGTGTTGGCGTTGGTCTTGCCGAAGATCTCTTGGGACCGCTCCAGCCATCTGGACATGGGCTGCGGGTTGTCGCGGTTCTCCCACAGCCAGCGGTACGCCTCGCGCGCCTCCCTGCCCCTGATCAGGCTCTTGAGCTCATCGCTGTCTGGATGGGGCAGGACGGGAGTCGTATCGGGAGTCTCAGTGGCGGAGCTCACAGTGGACCACGTCCTTCGCGCGGGCAAGACTGCCCAAGTCGGCATGAACACTTCAAGTGTGCGGCATGGCCGCTTTGGCATGCAAGCGAGTTCTACCTGCTGTTTCTCTGAGTGTTGCCGTCGGACGGATTGCCGTCCGACGGCAACGTGCCGTCTAGCTGGCTACCTCGGGGAGCTGGAGCCGACGGCCTGCTGCAGCTGCGTAACTGCAACTTTCTGTCGGTGGGCCGCGTTAGCTTGGCCGGGCAACTGGGTCCCGACGGCGAGGAGCGGTAGCGATGGAGACGAGCGCGGATGAGGTACGTGAGACCTTCCTGGTGACACCGGAAGCCGAGGTCGCCTACTACGGCTGGGAGAACGACACGCGACGGGCTGAGGTCGTGAGAAAGATGCGCGATCACACCACGAGAGCGATCTACGACTGCAGGCTAGAGCACTTCGAGTGGATCAAAAAGAACCACACTCACCCGCTTGGGAAGATCAACAAGGAGAAGATCGAGCACATCACGCTGGCACGCGACTGGTACCCGCGGTTCGCGTTCGTCCACCTGTTCCATGTGCTGCTTGAGAAGCTTGGTCGGCTGCCGCTGTGGGACGAGGTCAATAAGTTTATTACTAACGATCCCGAGGGCATGAGAATGCTCGGGGCCGAGCGTACGGAGCTCAAGGACCGGATCTTCCCCGGGGAGCTAGAAACAGTGATCGCGAAGTATCCGGGCTGCAAGGATCCGGAGAACCGGGCGAATGCCCTCGCAGAGGCCTCGCTGAACTGGCGGATCGGCAACGCCTACTACGGGTTCATGCGGGAGATGTACACCGTCGTCGCACTCCGCGCGCTGGAGGTGCCGGTCAAGGTGCACCCGCTGGCGGATGCCAACTTCCGCACGGATGGCTGGGTGGACGAGAAGATCCTCAGCGTCTTCGTGACCAACCCTACGTACAAGGTCGCTGAAGAGGAGGAGCGCGCGATGCGGCACCATCAGGGCCGGAAGAAGAAGGTTGACAAGCTCTTCCCGAACTCCGAGTTCAGCTTTGTCGAGCTGACCATGGAAAGGGCTGACCACTTCGGCGTGTTCCACTTCCCTAAAGAGGCAGAGATCAAAAGAGTCTCCGAGCTGCTGAAGGGCGGAGGCTGCTAGACCTGCAAGGGGAGCCAGGGAAACTTCCCCCGATAGCGGCCGACGAACCGCGTGGGCGCTACCCACGGATTGCCCACGGACGGCCGCGTACAGCTGCATACCGCCGCACATAACTGCACACACGGAGAAGCCCCGCGCCCGGCATTCGCCGTGGTCACGGGGCTTCTTCGTTGGTGGCGGGTGAGTTCTCGCTTAAGTCGGGTGGGTGGTCAGGTGGGTTTGCGGACGAGGCCGGTGTAGGCGGCGATGGCGAGGGTGGCCAGGCCCCAGAGGAGGGCTTGCAGTGCCCAGAGGATGGCGGTGAAGGTTTGGCCCGCGCCGGTGGTGGTGTCGAGGTCGCAGTGGGCGCGGACGCCGGTGGTGCCGAGGGGGAGGCCGCGGTCGATGCCGAGGCCGATGAGTTCGACGGGGGAGCAGGGTATGCCGGGGTCAGTGAGTTTGGCGGCGGCGGGTGGGACGCGTTCAGCGGCGTGGTGGCCGGGGTGGGTAGTGACGTGCCCGGCGAGCAGGCTGAGCGCGGCGGCGAGGGTGAGGACGACGGTGAGTGCGGTGACGAGGCGGTGGGCGCGGTAGCCGTAGCGGCCGAGCCAACCCCACAAAGCGTGCCGCGCGCGTGCGAGCCGACTACCCAGCGCCTGAGGGGCGCGGCGGCGGAGGTCATGTTGCTGGGTGATCAGCACTTCGCGCGCGTTGTTGTCGTGACCGGCGGCACGCTCGGTCGCGGCGAGTTGCTGAAAGGGCTGGGGCCAGTAGGTGTCGGTGTGGTGGACCAGCAGATGCAGCCATTGACGCCACGAGATCTCCCGCAGAACGGGATAGGTCAATCCCTGGGCTGTGAGGGTGCGGTCGCTGTCAGTGCAGCCACGGCGGCTCATTCCCTCCCGGCCGGCCGGGCATAACAGCGTCGGCGGGAACAGCGCCCCGGTGGTCTGTGCCTCATGCAGCACCAGTAGCGGCCCTGAGCTGTTGTCCAGGCCTGACACCGTCAGGTCAGCTTGGCCGCCGATGTGGGCGCCGAGGAGGCGGATCGCGCCGAGTTTTCCGGTGCCGGTGATGGTGGCGTCTCGCATGAACAGGCTGTTGCCGGTGCGGAGGCGGTCGGCGTGCAGTGCGGCGCTGGCGGCGCTGGTTACCTCGGCTCGATCGAGTTCGAGTGTGCCGCCGATGTGGGCGCCGAGGAGGCGGATCGCGCCGAGTTCTCCGTTGCTGGTGATGGTGGCGTCTCGCATGAACAGGCTGCCGTCGGTGCGGAGACTGTCGGCGTTGAGCGCGGAGCCGGTGGTGTTCGTGACGGTGGCTCGATCGAGTTCGAGTGTGCCGCCGATGTGGGCGCCGACAAGGCGGATCGCGCCGAGTTCTCCGTTGCTGGTGATGGTGGCGTCTCCCATGAACACGCTGCCGTCGGTGCGGAGGCGGTTGGCGTGCAGTGCGGCGCTGGCGGTGCTGGTTATGTTGGCTCGATCGAGTTCGAGTGTGCCGCCGATGTGGGCGCCGAGGAGGCGGATCGCGCCGAGTTCTCCGTTGCTGGTGATGGTGGCGTCTCGCATGAACAGGCTGCCGTCGGTGCGGAGGCGGTTGGCGTTGAGCGCGGAGCCGGTGGTGTTCGTGACGGTGGCTCGCTCGAGTTCGAGTGTGCCGCCGATGTGGGCGCCGAGGAGGCGGATCGCGCCGAGTTCTCGGGAGCCGGTGATGGTGGCGTCCCGCATGCCCAGACTGCCGTCGGTGCTGAGGCCGTCGGCGTGAAGGTAGGTGAGCAGGCTGCTGTTCAGGTACAAGTATCGAAGGTGCGCGGCTCGGCAAAAGATGCCCTCCGCCAGGGCACATTGGCGTAGTTTCAGCCCAGTGACGGCGGTGACGTGATCGAGGTCGAGCTTTCCAACGACTCGCACTCCCACGATGCGGATTCCCCGGGGGTCGAGGTCACCGTGCAGGCCGCGGAGCAATTCGCGAAGAAGGTCGGCCCGTACCCGCACGTCGGAGTCGTCGGTGATCGCCAATTCCTCCACCGTCATCGTGGTGGTGGCGGGTATAGCGACCTTCCCGTGGCGGGCGGCGTCGATCACCTGTTGCTCAAGTTCGGTCAGGTCGGTCAGCACGGGTGAGGGCTTCGTCTCGTCCACGTCACCATAGTCGGCGACACGCTACGAAATGTGACGTCTGCGGGTTCGGTGTCGGTTCCATCCCTGACGGTGGCGAATCGGCGGGAAGCCCGTCCGAGCGACCGTCTCAGTTCCCGTCTCAGTCCGCCTCCGTTCAAGCCGGTCCACCCTGACCCAGCCGTCCTTTGACCTGCGCAGACGTACCCACCGGGACATGCCTGGACAGGGTGCATCGGAACTCGAAATCGTGTGACGGCTAATCCCCGTCCGTGGGTTCAAATCCCACCGCCACCGCGCATCCGGACCCCCGGTCGGCTCAGCCGACCGGGGGTTTCGGCTTTCGCGGGGAGACCGCGTCGGCTCACCACGATCCGTGGGTCGTGTGCCACCTGCCGATCTCGTAGCCGAACAGGTGCACGGAGCTGACTCCGGTGGCACGCAGCCAATCCAGGCCGGCGTCGAGCATGGTCTCGCAGTTCGGATCCGTCAGGTGCTCCGACGTCAACAGCTCCCAGACCACACGAGCGCCGCCGCGAGAAGCCTCGCCGCCGGCCGGCAGAACCGCGGACGCGAGCTTCTCGATGAAGAACGCGGGATCGGCTTGCGCGGTCGAATGCAGGCTGTAGATGAGACCGGGAGCGTCGAACGATGCGGGCGCGTTCGGTGAATGCGCCTCGGTCCGGATATAACCGACGACCCGGTCGACGATGTCTGCGGGCAACGGAGAAGCCTTCCGTTTCCGGCTGAACAAATCCATGCTGTTCCCTCCTGCGATCACCTCGGAGCGTGTGACGGCACCTTCCCGGTTCGCGAGGAAGCCGGTCCTTGTTGCAGGGCGGGTGAACAATCACTCGAATGCCTCAGGCTTGACTTGAAGGGCTCTTGAAGTGTGACCGTGGTCGGGTAACCGACCCATGAGGGAGCACACCATGACCGTCCTCGTCACCGGAGCTACCGGCCACACCGGTCGGCATGTCGTCCGCGGCTTGCTGGACGTCGGCGCCGACGTCCGCGTCTTGGTGCGAGACGTGGCCAAGGCGCCGGCCGACGTCGAGGTCGTCCGGGGCGACATCACCGATCTCACCAAAGCCGCCCAAGGTGTCGACGCCGTCTACCTTCTCTGGCCTTCCTTCGATTCAGAAGGTATCGAGAGAGCCCTAAAACCGTTGGTAGGCAAGAAGATCGTCTATCTTTCCGCGATGAGCGCGGACCAAGGCGGCGTCTGGGGAGACGTCGAAAAAGCCGTCGAGAAGGTCACTGACGACTGGACCTTCTTAAGGGTCACCGGCCTCGCCACCAACACCCTCGGCTGGATGGACCAAGTCAAGAACGGCGTCGTCCGGGGGCCCTATGGCCAGGCCAAGAGGTCGCTCGTCCACGAACGCGATGTTGCCGACATGGCCGTCAAAGCACTCCTCGAGAACCACTCCAAACAGGTCTACCTCGTCACCGGGCCCGAGGCACTTACCCAAGCAGCGCAGGTAAAAATCATCGGGGACGCCTTGGGTAAGCCGGCGGTGTGGGAAGAACAGCCGATCGCGGAGGCGAAAACGCAACTGAGTCAACAAATGGGTGCGGAATTCGCAACCAGTGCCCTGGGTTATTGGGCGTCGCTCGTGGCGGAACCGGAGCCTGTCTCGCTCGACGTCGCCCAGGTGACCGGGCATCCCGCGCGGCCCTTCGAAGAGTGGGCCGGGGAGCACTTCAGCTGAGGTCGACCGCCGGGGTGGTCAGTGGTTCCAGTTCTGCGGCAAGGGAAGTCAGCGACGCCACCTTCTCCTGGACCGTCCGGACCACCGACGCGCACGCGCGGCTGACCGTGCTCACCACCTCGGCCGACCGGTCGTCCGCCAGGACCGCGGACGCCGCCACTTCGGCCGCTTCGGCTATTGCCGTGACCTCGGCCGACGTCGACAGGGCCAAGGCGTCCAGTTCCGACGCGATCCGGAGACCCAGTGCCGCCGTCGTGGCCGCCGCGCGCGCTGCCTCCGCGTACTGACCGTCCACTGTGTCCGCCCAGGTCGCGAACGTGTCGGCGCCGCCGCCGGTTTCCGCCAGCTCGACTCCGGTGCGGAACTCCGTGGACGCCGACGTCACCACCACCGAACCCGCGTCCACCTCCGTGGCGGAGGCGCGGATCGCCGAGGGCGAGCAGTCGACGTGGCGCAGCGCCGCGACCGGGTCGGCCGCGCCGATTCGGCCCGCGGCCGCCCGGAGCGTGGCCAGCCGGGTCGCGGCTGTCGTCAGCGCCGGGTGTTCGAACAGCTCGAGCGTCACGGGGCCACCGCGATCCGCCCCCGGAAGCCCGAACTCCTCGTGGTGTCGGCCGCCATGCGGAGCCGGCCGGCCAGGTCGGACGTCGCGTCGCCGAGGACGCGCGCGTCCGCTTCGCGGGCGGCCAGCGCCGCCTGCCAGCGTGCCGCGAGTTCGCGGGCCTGGGCCGAGATGCCGAACGGCGTCGAGTCGACGCGGGCCTCGGCGAACCGGCCGGCGGCCTTGTCGTCGGCGGCCGCGGCCTGGTCCAGCTGGTCGGCCGAGGCGCGCAGCCGGTCAGGCCTCTTCGGGGGATTCCGGGTGGTCCCGAGGCGAAGCTCCGGGAAGTCCCTCTTCGGCGGCTTCCGGGTGGTGGAGCCGCCGGCCCCGGGGCGGAGCTCCGGGACACCGCTGTCGATCCGCGAGCCTCTGCCTTCCGGCATGGGGAGACCTCCGTCGTCAAGGGCGCTCACTCGATCGTGCAAGATCTTGCCTCATCGGCCCGCGCGCCCCGCATCGCGGTGACCTGCGACGTTGGGGCGTTCCACCAAGTGGACGTCTTGACCGCAGGGCGGGACTAGGTTGACCATGGGCGCATGCCCGCCACCTCGGAAAGCACGCCTATCCGGTGGCACGACCGCGCCTCCAAGCGGTCGGTTGGGGAAGGCACCGTGGAGCTGCTCCTGCGCCGCGGCCGCCTGGGCTCACCCCCTGCCTGACGCGAGCCCGGCGTCCGAATTCTCCCGAAAACCCTTGGAGCACAACCATGTCCGTAGACCTGCCTGCCCGGATTCAGCTACGCGAGGCCGTGACGCCCGCCGACGGCATCGTCGAAGGCCCGCGTGTCCTGCAGCAATCCCCGCGCGAACCCTACGAGCTGTTCACCCTCCGCCCGCTCGGCCGGGTGATCGGCGCCGAGATCGACGGCGTCGACCTGGCCGAGCCGGTCACGCCCGCGCTGCGCGCCGAGCTCAACCGCGCCCTGCTCGAGTGGAAGGTCGTTTTCTTCCGCGACCAGCGGATCACGCCGGCGCAGCAGCGCGCGTTCGCCGCGAACTGGGGCGAGCTGGAGACCAACCCGTTCATCCCACGGGGCGAGAACGACGAGGTCACCCGCTTCGAGCGCACCGCCGCCATGCCCGGTTTCGAGAACATCTGGCACACCGACGTCACCTGGCGGCCCAATCCGGCGCTCGGGTCGGTGCTGCGGCTGATCGAGGTGCCGCCGGTCGGCGGCGACACGATGTGGGCCGACATGGCCGCCGCGTACGACAACCTGCCCGACGACGTCCGCGCCCGCATCGACGGGCTGACCGCGGTGCACGACTACCTCCCCGGCTTCGACCGGTTCGCCGACCCGGCGCTGCTCGCGCAGTGGCAGGAGCGGTTCCCGCCGGTCGAGCACCCGGTGGTCCGCACGCACCCGGAGACCGGGCGGCGCACCCTGTTCGTCAACCAGGCGTTCACGACGCACATCGTCGGCCTGGACCGGGCCGAGAGCGATCGGCTGCTGCGGTACCTGTTCCTGCAGGCCCATACGCCCGAGTTCCAGGTGCGCTTCAGCTGGGAGCCGAACTCGGTGGCCTTTTGGGACAACCGCGCGACGCAGCACTACGCCGTGAACGACTACCACCCGCACGTCCGGATCGCGGAGCGCGTCGCCATCGCGGGCGACCGGCCGTTCTGAGCCTTAGCCTGAGGGCATGACCGAAGACCCCCAGGCAGTGGTGACCGGTTTCCTCAAGGCCCTCGAAGACCTCGACATCGACCGCGCGCTGACGTTCGCGGCGAGCGACATCGTGTACCAGAACGTGCCGTTGCCGCCCGCTCGCGGCGTCGCGGCGGTCGAAAAGCAGCTGCGGCTGATGGCCCGGTTCGGTTCCGGGTTCGAAGCGCGGACGCACCACATCGCCGCGGACGGCAACATCGTCCTCACCGAACGCACCGACGTCCTGCGCCGCGGCGCGTGGGAAGCGGAGTTCTGGGTGTGCGGCACGTTCGAGGTCGAAGGCGGCCGGATCGTGCTGTGGCGCGACTACTTCGACTGGACGACGGTGCTCGCGGCGAGCGCGAAGGGCGCCGGGCGGGTCGCGCTGGCCGGCGCGCGGACGCTCATCGGCCGTTATCGGGCGAGGTCCGCCGTGCGTTGACCCGGGTGCTGCCGCGGTCGTGGGCCCGAAGGTCCACGACCGCGGCGGTCCCCAGTACCAGCACGAACACGCAGCTGAGAACGATCAGCCCCCACATGATCATTCTCCCTCCCCCCGTGCCGTGCTGACTCTTGCGCCTCCGGATGGTGGTGTGCGCCACTTTTCCGGCGGCTCACGCAGACCGTACCTCTGCTTCACAGCGGTGACTCCGGTCCTTGACCTGCATTTAAGGCAGATGCGCCGGATGGGTGACAGGCGTAACGCGAGCTGTAACTCCGCGCGCGCGATCCGTTACGCCCCAACGCCCAAGCCCGCCACGGACGCGATCCCGTCCCGCACGGTCACCGCGGTGGCGCGCTGCGCGGAGACGTCCGTGACGTAGCGCAGCACCCGGTCCGCTTCCTCGCCCGAAAGCGGTTCGCACTCGTTGTCGGCGTTGCGCCGCACCGGGATGAGCTCGAGCCGGGGTTCGTCGCCGAAGATGCAGCCGGCCAGCAGTCCGTCGACGTGCCGGCCGCGCATCGCGGGCCAGTCGAACACGAGGTTGCCGAGGCTGTAGAGGATCGCGCGGCCGCGGTACACCTCGACGGCCTGGATCGTGTGCGGGCCGTGTCCGGCGACCAGGTCGGCGCCGGCGTCGATCGCCGCCCGGCCGTAGGTCACCTGGTACTCCGCGAGTTCCGCGCCGGGCAGGCCCCAGTGCATCGAGACGACGACGTGGTCGTTGGCCGCCTTCGCCCGGCGCACGTCGGCGACGAGCCGCTCCAGGTGCTCCGGTACCGGCGCCGTGCGCACGATCGGCGGCCGTCCCGGGACGTCGGCGACGCGCGGATCCGGCTGGTAGGACGTCGTCGCAAGCGCTTGCGCGACGCCCGGAGCCGTCACCTGCGCCGCCTGGCCGAACGGCCAGCAGAGCGACGTGTACGCGAGGAAGGCGACCTTCTTCCCGGCGCGTTCGAGCACGGCCGGCGCGTGCGCGGCGGCGAGGCCGGTGCCGGCGCCGCAGTGCGCGATCCCGGCTTCGTCGAGCACGGTGAGGCTCGTCATCGCGGCGGCCGGCGGGTAGGTGACGTCGTTCGCGCACGAGACGACGTCCACGCCGGCGACCGTCAACGCCTCGACCATCTCCGGCGCGGAGTGGCGCCAGTTCGGTTTGTGCGGGATGTCCGCGCCGCCGGAGTTCCCGGCGGTGCCCGACAGCGGTCCTTCGAGGTTCACGAACCGGATGTCGGCGCCCTGGAGCAGGGGATGCAAGTGTTCGAAGGCCTTCGACGGTGTCGTGCGGCCCTGAACGTTGACGTCTCCGCCAAGTACCAACGTGATCACGAAGCCTGCTCTGCCGATCGAGTGACGACGAAAGTAGTTGTTACGAATCGTTGCATCTTTGTCTTCCTGCTCCTCATCTGTTCGGGGGACTATGCCACGACTGTTCAAGCACAAAGGGGACTCAGGGTGACCAAGACCCACAGATCCAAGGCCGCGCTGACGGTGGCCGTCGCGTCGGGCCTGGTGCTCGGCGGGGTGGCCGCACCAGCCGCGCTCGCGACGCCCAGCGCCGACGCGGTCATCGCCGAGGTCTACGGCGGTGGCGGCAACTCCGGCGCCACGCTGACCAACGATTTCGTCGAACTCGCGAACCACGGTACTGCGGCCGCGAGCCTCGCCGGTTTCAGCGTCCAGTACCTGCCCGGTTCGGCGAGCGCGTCGAGCACCTGGCAGGTGACGCAGCTGGCCGGGAGCGTCGCGCCGAGCGGGCGCTACCTGGTGGCCGAGGGCAAGGGTGCCGGGGGCACCGTCGCACTGCCCGCACCGGACGCGACCGGCACGATCGCGATGTCGGCGACCGCGGGCACGATCGCCCTCGTCTCCGGGACCACCGCGCTGACCTGCAAGACCGCCGCGGACTGCGCGGCCGACACCCGGGTCAAGGACCTCGTCGGGTTCGGCGCCGCCACCGTGCGCGAGGGCAGCCCGACGGCCGCGCCGGCCAACGCGACGTCCGTCGCGCGCGGCACGACCCTGGCCGACACGGACGACAACGCCGCGGACTTCACCGTCGGCGACCCGACGCCGACCAACGCCGCGGGCGAGACGACCGGCGGCGGCACCGGGCCCGGTGAGCCGGGGACCCCGGCCAAGATCCACGACATCCAGGGCACCACGCGGATTTCCCCGCTGAAGGACCAGAAGGTCAGCGGCGTGACCGGCGTCGTCACCGCGACCCGGACCTTCGGCTCGTCCCGCGGCTTCTGGCTCACCGACCCGGCCCCGGACAACGACCCGCGCACCAGTGAGGGCCTGTTCGTGTTCACCGGCTCGGCCAGCCCGGCCGTCGCGGTCGGTGACGCCGTGACCGCGACCGGCACCGTCCGCGAGTTCTACCCGGACACGCCGTCGACGTCGGTCTACCAGTCGCTCACCGAGCTGAGCAGTGCACAGTGGACGGTCGACTCGCACGACAACGCGCTGCCCGCGCCGACCGTGCTGAGCCCCACGACGGTGCCGGAGACCTACGCACCGTCACCCGGCGGGAACATCGAAGCGCTGCCCTTGGAGCCGGCGAAGTACGCGCTGGACTTCTGGGAGGCGCACGAGAGCGAGATCGTGAGCGTCACCGACGCCCGCGTCGTCGGCCCGTCGAACTCGTTCAACGAGCTGTACGTGACGACCAAGCCGGACCAGCACCGCTCCGTCCGCGGCGGCAGCGTCTACCTGGGCTACGACAAGCTCAACAGCGGTGTCCTCAAGGTGCAGTCGCTGATCTCGTTCGACCAGCGGCCGTTCCCGAAGCTCAACGTCGGTGACGCGCTGACCGGCGTCACGTCCGGCCCGGTCGAGTACAGCACCTTCGGCGGCTACACCCTGCTCGCCAGCGTGCTGGGCGCCGACAAGGACAACGGCCTGCAGGCCGAAACCACGCGCAAGCAGCGCACCGGCGAGCTGGCCGTGGCGACCTACAACGTCGAGAACCTGGCGCCGAGCGACCCGCAGGCGAAGTACGACCGGCTCGGCGAGGCGATCGTGACCCACCTGGCCACGCCGGACATCGTGAACCTGGAAGAGATCCAGGACAACACGGGCGCGACCGACGACGGCGTCGTCGTCGCGGACCAGACGCTGCAGAAGTTCACCGACGCCATCGTCGCCAAGGGTGGCCCGCGCTACCAGTGGCGCTCGATCGACCCGGTGAACGACCAGGACGGCGGCCAGCCGGGTGGCAACATCCGCGTGGCGTTCCTGTTCAACCCGGCTCGGGTGTCCTTTGTGGACCGTCCGGGTGGCACGTCGACCACGCCGGTCAGCGTGACGAAGGACCACGGCAAGGCGCACCTGTCGGCGTCCCCGGGGCGGGTCGACCCGGCCAACGAGGCCTGGACGGCCAGCCGCAAGCCGCTGGCCGGCGAGTTCGTCTTCCAGGGCCGCACGGTGTTCGTCATCGCCAATCACTTCAACTCGAAGGGCGGCGACCAGCCGACGCACGGCCGCAACCAGCCGCCGGTGCGCAGTTCCGAGGTGCAGCGGGCCAAGCAGGCGACGGTGCTGCGCGGGTTCGTCGACTCCCTGCTGGCGGCCGACAAGAACGCCAACATCGTGGTGGCGGGCGACCTGAACGACTACCCGTTCTCGCCGGCCGTCCAGATGCTCACCGCCGGTGGCGCGCTGAAGGATCTGATCGCCACGGTGCCGGAGGCGGAGCGCTACAGCTATGTCTTCGAGGGCCAGTCGCAGGTGCTGGACCACATCCTGGCGTCGAAAGCGCCGCGCGGGGTGGACTACGACGTCGTCCACATCAACGCGGAGTTCGCGGACCAGGCCAGTGACCACGACCCGCAGGTGATCCGGTTCCGGCCGAGCACCGGCAATGCGATCCAGGACGCGCTGTACGACCTGCTCGACTACCTGGAGCAGCTGCTCGGGAAGTATTTCCCGCAGCCGTGATCTGGTTCGGAAGGCCGCCATCGGGGTTGCTCGGTGGCGGCCTTTCTCATGCCTCCTTCGGGTGACATTGGGTGACTCCGAAACCGCTCTGAGTGTTCGGTCGTCTTACTGGACGACGGGAACCACAGGGAGGGGCGGCGTGGACGGCTACGCGGTGAAGGTCGAGGAGCTGGGCAAGCTCGTCGACGACCTGGGCACGGCGGCGGACAGGATGGCCGACGCGAACAGGAAACTCGGCGGCGGCGGGGCGTTCGGTTCGCTCGGCCACGCGGACCTGGGCCGGGCGGGCGTGGAGTTCGAGGAGGCGTGGGGCTACGGCATCGGGCGCCTCGGCGACGCGGCGGCCGGGATCACGGAGCGGCTGAAGCAGGCGAAAGGCAAGTACGAGCAGATCGAGGCCGAGTTCGGCGGGAAGCTGGGGAAGTTCGGGTCCGCGGTGTTCGGCTCGGGTGATGGGCCGGTGGGTGGCGGGATCACCGGAGGGATGCCGGGTGTGGGGGAGCCGGCGGACCCGGACGAGCGCCCGGTCGGCGGGGGCTACCCGGGTGACGTCGCCGGGATCGACGGCCTGGCGGAGCCCGGCAACCGCCCGGTCGGTGGCGGTGCGACCGGTGGCATCACCGACCTCCTGAACGGCCTCGGCCGATGAGCGCCCGCGACTTCCCGGCTTTGGGCTTCGAACCGGCGCCCGGCGACCTCGACGGCGTCACCGAGCTGGCCGGCAAGTACCGCGTCGTGAGCCGTGATCTGGCGGAGGCGAACGTTTCGCTGCGCGAGATCGTCACCAATCAGGGTGTCTGGCAGGGCGAAGCGAGCGAGGCGTTCACCCGGCGCGTCGGACCGCTGCCCGGGTACCTCGACGGCGCGGCCAAGTCGATGGGGCAAGCTGCCGACGCGCTGGACGCGTGGTGCCGCGACCTCGGTGACCTGCAGAAACGCGCGGCGGACCTGGAAGCCCGCGCTCAGGCGGCGGCCCGGGCGGCCGAGCAGGCGCGGGCGAACCCGGACCTCGCGCTGGCGAACCGGACGTTCCCGGACCGGCCGTCGTTGCAGATCGCGCAGCGGCTGCTGGACAACGCGGGTCAGCAGCTCGAGAACGCGCTCGACGGCTGCCAGAACGTCCAAGACGCGGCGAAGCAGCTGCTGGCCGAACACACTGAGGCGGCGGGCCGGGTCGCGGAGCTGCTGAGGAAGGCGAAGGAGCTGGCGCCGGACGAGCCGGACCTGCTGGACAAGCTGGGCGACGCCGTGGGCGGCGCACTGACCGACCTGTCGAACACGCTGGCCGACTCGGTGGACGAGGGCTGGAACTTCGTCCAGGACCACGCCGAGGTGATCTCGAAGGTCTCCGATGTCACGGGCGACTTGGGCAACATGCTCGGCATCGTCAGCGATTTCCTGCCCGAGCCCGCCGACATCGTCATGGGTGCGATCGCCACAGGATTGGGAGTCGGGGCCCTGGAGGGCCACTTGGTGGCGAAGGCAGCCGGTGCCGATGTGGCTCCTGAGACCCTGACGTTCGATGCCCTGGGCGCGGTCACTTCGCTGGTAGGTGTGGTTCCCGGCGTATCGGAAACCGTAGCCAAAGCGGCCACTTTCGCCGGCTGGGGACTGCTCGGGGAACAGGTGGGAGGCGAGCTGGCCGCCGACGGCATGGGCAAGGAGTTCGAAGGCCCGATCGGCGACCTCAAGCAGTACTGGGTGCCGAAGAACGCCGGCCAATGGAGCGTGGTCGCGGCTTCGCCGGCCGGGGTCGCGTACTGGAACGCCGTCGATGCGGGGACAGCAGCCGACAACGCGCCTGACCGTCGTCGTGAACGGGCGGAAGACGAGGTGTGGAACTGATGCCGCTGCAGATCGACTTGCCGCCCGGGTTCGCCGGGATGCCGGTGGGCAGTGACGACAAGATGAACCGCGGGTACGCCTGGACCGTCGCGGAGAACCTGGCATCCGGAGCGGGCAAGAGCATCGAGGAGTTCGGCAGTTACCTGATGGCGCTGGTGCCCTCCATGCAGGCCAACGGGATCCGGGTGTTCGGCAAGTTCGCCGTCGGACCGCGGCAGGGGGACGTCGCGACCCTGACGCTGGGCATGGCGCAGTGGCCGGAGCACGCCGGGAACCCGGACGCCGTCGTCGCGGCGATGGTCACCGAGTACTGGGTCCGGCATCCACGCGCCGTGGCGCATCCGGTACGGCTGCCGATCGGCCCGGCCGTGGTCGCGATCAGCGGCGGTGAATACCGGTTTCCGGAGCGGGACGTGCGCACGCAGATCAAGGCGGAGTACCAGATCCCGTTGCCGGACGGGCGATCCGTGGTGATCCTCGCGGTGGTCGCGGAGTCCGAGGACGCCTGGCCCGCCGTCGCCGAGGCGACGGCGAAGGTGGCTTGGAGCCTGCGCAGCGAGCAGCAGAACGGAGGCCCGCGGTGATCGTGGCGGCCGGATCCGAAACGCTGAAGTCCGTGGCCGCGTACGTGGTCTGGGGCGGGCTCATCGGCGTCGGCATGACGTTCACCATCATCCGGTTCGCGCGATCCCGGAAACCACGGGAAGAACAGATGGCGCGACTGGCGGTGCGGCTCAACGGCGAACGGCAGGTCTACCTCCGGATGGAGGAGAACGGCCTGGACCACGCCGATCTCGTCCGGGTCGCCGGCAGCCGGGGGTACGGGCTCATCGTGCACCGGTTCGGGAAGTACTACGAATTCGTCTACGCACCACACCGCTTCACGCCGACGTTCCGGAGGCCGACTTGAGCAATCCGCAGCTGATCGAGGAACTGCGCTGGCAGCTCAAGCAGATCGAAGAGCGCAAGGCCGAGAACCAGCGCCTGCTCAGCGGAACCTCGCCGGACCGGGTCGTCACCGTGGTCGCCGGGCCCGGCGGTGTGGTCAGTGAGGTGAGGCTCGCGCCGGAGGCCATGCGGTTCGACGCCGTCACCCTCGGCCAGGCCATCACTGCGGCGATTCGGGAAGCCGCCTCGGCGTCGCAACAGCCGCGGCGTCGACAGGTTCCAGGAGGCGATGACGAGCCCTACGACACCGTCTTCGACGTCTGAGCTAGGCCTGCGGCGGTTCCACCCCGCGCTTCGCCGCCGCGCGCTTGGCTCGCCAGCCCAAGCCGAGGACCGCCTGCACCAGCTCCTGGTAGCTCGGCTTGACCTCCTCGAGGTACCGCTCGAGGTACGCCGCCCGGGCCGTCGTGACCGGGCGCGGGTTGTCGCCCGGGGGGAGCCACGTCAGGTCCTGGATGTTGTGCAGTGCCATCTTCCACCAGCGCGTCGCGCGCTCGGCCGCGCGTTCTTCGCGCTCAGCCGCGACGGCGATCGCGTTCGTCGCTTCCTCGATCTCCGCCTCGATCGACTCCGCGCGCGCGAGCTCCCAGGCGCGCAGGTTCTCCGCCGAGCCCCGGGACAGGGCGATGATTTCCTTGTACCGCATGGCCGCGGTGGCGCCGTCGTCGGTCATGACGCGTTCTCCGGACGCTGGAACGGGATGATCACTTCGGGGGCGCCGTGCGTCGTCCGGTCGAAGAACAACGCGCGGCCCGGGCGGGGTGACCAGTGCACGACCTGGCCCGCGGCGAACGGCGCGAGCTCGTTGCCCTGGACGTCCAAGGCCGCCCACGCGCCGATGTCGTCGTTGCCGTTGAAGCCGAGGGTGTCCTTGAGCCGGGCGATGCTGCGCCACCAGCCGATCGTGTGGATGCCGTGGCCGGGGCCCTGCTTCAGGATCACGCGCAGGTGGTCGAGTCCGCTCTTCAGCTGCCCGACCGCCTTCGCCTCGAGCGACGGCAGGGCCGCGTCGACGCCGTAGAGCAGCAGGATCTTCGCGCCGCCGGACATCGCGCCCGTCATCGACTCGAGCACGCCCGTCAGGTCGTCGACGAGGGTCGCCGCGTGGCCGTCGTGGCGCAGCCGCTCGGTCAGTTCCAGCGCGGCCGGGGCGCACGCCTCGATCGGGCAGCTCAGCAGGAACTCGACTTCGCCGGGGTCGTACTGCCGGGACAGCGACCGCGCCGAAGAGTCCATGATGGACAGTGCCTCGGCGGTAGCGGACCCGAGCACCGCGACGTTGCGGCCCGGCGCCCGGGGCAGTTCGACGCCGCACGCCGCTTCGGTCACGTCGATCGACTGGCCCAGCAGCGCCCGCGGCTTGGACGTCGGCTTGAGGTCGAGGAACGCCGGGAACTGTTCCAGAAAAGGCGAGTGCGCGCCGTCGAACAGGCGCGGCCGCGGGAAGCGGCCCTGGTACTCGTCCCACAGCCGGTGCTGCAGCCGGACGAACACGTTCTTGGTGCTCGCGTCCGGCACGTGGGACAGCTGGTTGCCGTGCGCGATACCGGAGTCGTGGTTGATCACCGCGTGCCACTTCGGCGCCGACACCGCCGCGTTGTTCGTCTCGGCCAGCACCCGCCGCGCCTTCGGCATCGCGATCCGCAGGGTGCACTGCTCGAACACCGCCGGCTTGCCCCAGAACGCCTCGATCCCGGCGACGTCCTGGCTCGCCAGCACCATGTGGATGCCCTGCGACCGGCCGCGGCGGGCGATGTCTTCGAGCAGCTGGGTCGCCGTCGCGGTCACCTGGTCGCGCCCGGCGAACAGGTACTGGAACTCGTCGATCACCGCGACGATCCGCGGCCAGTGCCCGCCGGGGTCGGCTTCGCGCAGGTCGGCGAGGTTGGTGACCTCGTGCTCCTTCGCCGCCGACGAACGCCTTCGCAGCTCGTCGGTGAGGAACCGCAGCAGCGCCAGGCCGAACTCGCGGTCGGTGTTGACGTTGACGCCGACCAGCCGCGCGTGCGGCAGCCAGGTCTGGTCCTTGCGCCCCGGCGCCAGGCCGGCGAACGAGACGCCTTCCTTGAAGTCCAGCAGGTACAGTGCCAGCTCGTCCGGGGCGTAGCGCGCCGAAAGGCTGCCGAGCAGCGCGTAGAGGAAGTTCGTCTTGCCGGACCCGGACGGCCCGCCGATCAGCGCGTGCGGGCTCGCGTCCCCGATCACGACCTCGACCGGTTCGCCTTCGAAGAACCCCACCGGGGCACGGAGTTCGCGCGCGGAGCTGTGGTGCCCGAGCTCCGGCGGGAGCAGGTCGTCGAACGACCGCGGCCCGCCCTGCTTGGCGATCAGCGCGTCCGCGATCTTGCCCGCCGCGCGGATGACCTGGCCGGACGGCATCGGCGGATCGAGGTCGACGAGCAGGTCGGTGCCGGTCATGCTGCTGATCGCGTGCCGGTCGTCGGTCAGGCTCAGCGTTTCGACCGACGCGCTGACCGCGGTCGGCACGTCGATCATGATCAGGCAGATCCCGGCGGCCAGCGCGCCGCTCGCGACGCGCTTGAGGTCGCGGGCGCGTTCCGGCTCGAGGGTTTCGCCGTTGCCGTAGAGCACGGCGATGCGGAACGGCTCGATCCGTTGCCCCTGCGCCTTCCGCAGCTCCCGCAACGACGTGTGGCCCGCCTGCATCCCGGTGGCGTGGATGCGGCGGATGTGCCCGGCCAGCTCGTCGAGGAGGTCCTCCAGCCGGCCCGGGTCGTACAGCGAGAGCGCACTGGTGCGGCTCAGCGGGTAGAGGTCCGGCAGGATCGCGGTCAGCTGCCCGACGTCCCACAGGTGGATGCGCACCGCGCCGGGTTCGAACGTCGAAAGCACGCGGATCAGCAGGTTCTGGACGATGCCGTCGATCGTGGGCCGGGTCTTGGGCGCCGAGGTGATCGCCAGGTGCGACTCGTCGAGCAGCGGGACGGCGACGTCGAAGGTGCGGGTGGCGTCCCCGCCGGCGGCCGTCGCGGAACCGACGCGCCACAAACCGGGCGCGGTGATGCCGGCGTTGTGGCCGACGCGGCCGAGCCACTCGCCCGCCAGTTGCCCGGCCGGGCCGGGTGCGTTCTGCGCCACCAGTTCGCGCAGGGTCGACGGGCCTTGGCTCCAGTCCGTGTAGTAGGCGCTGCGGACCGAGCCGAGCGCGCCGAAGACCTCGTGCGCGGCGGGGTGGCGGGACCAGTCGTTCTGCTGCTCGGCGCTGGCGTGGTTCATGCCGACGCGGACGATGTCGCGCTCCAGCTCGAGTTTGGCCAGGTCGGCTTCGGCGGCTTGACGGGCTCCGGCCGCCGCTCCCAGCACCAGCCCGATCTGATGGCGGACCCGGTCGAGTGCGGTTTCGACGCGGTTGCGTTGCTCGGCTGATTTGTTGGCCATCGGCGTCCCCAAGAAAAAGGTGTCCCGGAAAGGATTACAGGCGCGACCGGTATCCGCTCACCAGATCCTCGGCGGAGGCCAGCCGGCCGAGGAGCTGATCCAGCCCCTCGCCGGCCTGCGCGTACTGCGAGGGGAGCCAGGGATCGGCCTTGGCCTGGGCATCCACCAGAGCTTGCCGGGCTTCCCCGAGCAGGCTTGTGGCCCGCTCGGAATGGGCGCGCGCGTCGGCGAGCCCGGCCACGACCGCGGTGAGCAGCTGGTGAAGTTCGGCGAGTGTCATCCGGCTAGAGACGCGCCGAGTACGAGTCGGCAGACGAAATGCTGGCCTGGATGGTGCTCTGCATGCCGCTGATGTCGTGCAGTGCCTGGGCCAGCAAGCCGTGGGCCTGGCTCACTTCGTGCTGGCTGCTGCCCTGCGTCGCCTGTGAGAGCGACTGCTGGGCTTCTTCGAGAGACTGCGCTGCTTGCTGGAGGGCGGCGATGCCTGCGGACGCCTTTTCGTTGGCGAGCGCGATGCCAGCGCGGATCTCTTCGACTCCGGCCATCGGGCCTCTACTCCTCGAGTCTGGTTGGTCTTGCGGGGACGGATTTCTATTGAAACAGATCCAGCGACTCACCGTGATCATCTGATGATGCCCAGTGATCGCGAGCCCGGAATCAGCAAGGCCCCGGACGCAGGAACGTCCGGGGCCTGGCCGATCACGGTGCGTGCGGGGGTCAACCCGGCACAATTGCCGCACACTGGCGTCGGTGACCTACGTTGCCCCAGCTCAGAGCGATTTTCGTGCCACTTCGGGCCTCTCTGAACGCGGGCGGTCGAGGTTGGCCGAAGACTATCGCGGACTGATCGACGGGCTGCGCTCAGCCCTGTCCGTAACTCCCTGCCACCACGCAGAAAACTTCAGTTCGTTTTGGTGAAGACGACTCACGTTAGGCCTGGTGGCCGAATGGGTTCCGGGCCCGGAACGACGAAACGCCGAGCGGCCCGTGAAGGCTGCTCGGCGTCTCGCCTGATCAAGTGCGGAGGATACAGGATTCGAACCTGCGAGGGCGTGAACCCAACACGCTTTCCAAGCGTGCGCCTTAGGCCGCTCGGCCAATCCTCCGCAGGAGACGATACCGGATGCCCTTACGTGCCCGCGAAGGCGGGTCTGACCGGTCCGGTCAGGGTGCGACGTCGGCGACCACGCACGTGATGTTGTCGGGGCCGCCGGCTTCGTTGGCCAGGCGGATCAGCTCCGTGACCAGTTCGGCGGGGGCGGTGCCGCTCGCGAGGGTGTCGCGCAGGGTGGGTTCATTGACCGGGCCGCTGAGGCCGTCCGAGCAGAGCAGGTAGCGGTCGCCCGGCTTCGCGGTGAACGTCGAGATGTCGGCCTCGCTCGAGCCCGCCGTCTGCAGGGCGCGCATCAGCAGGGATCGCCGCGGGTGGGAGTCGGCGTCTTCGGCGGCGACGCGGCCGTCTTCGACCAGAGCTTGGACGAGCGTGTGGTCGCGGGTCAGGCGGCGCAGGTCGCCGTCGCGCAGGAGGTAGCCGCGGGAGTCGCCGATGTGGGCCGTGGCGAACGTGATGCCGTCGAACAGCAGCGTGGTGAGGGTGGTGCCCATGCCTTCGGTCGCGGGCTCCTGCGACGCGACTTCGGTCAGCCGCTCGTCGATCGACTTGACGACACCGGCCAGCGTCGGGATCAGATCGATGGTCGTGAGGTCGATCCGGCGCAGGTCGACGTCGAGTTCGCGCAGCACGTCGACGGCGGTCGCGCTGGCCACTTCGCCGTGCGGCTGACCGCCGATGCCGTCGGCGACGGCGAGCAGGCGGGAACTCGCGTACAGCGAGTCCTCGTTGATCCGGCGCCGCCTGCCGACGTCCGACCCCGCGGCGTACCGCAGGACGTACCGATCGTGTGTCATGCTCCCATGAAAGCATTGGTTGACTGAGTTCACAAGCATGTCGGCTGAATGGACCATCCTCCGATAGAGTCCTCGCCATGGACGACGACGCCACGGTCAGCGCGGCAGACATCGCGCGCCTCGGTGGGGTCGGCCGGGCCGCGGTGAGCAACTGGCGCCGCCGGTACCCCGACTTCCCGCAGCCGGTCGGTGGCACGGCGTCGAGCCCGCTGTTCGGCCTGTCCGACGTCGCCGGCTGGTTCCACGCCCGCGGCAAGAAGTTCGAGCTGTCCGCGGCCGAACGCGCCTGGCAGCGCCTGCGCGCCCTCGGCGACGACCTCGACCTCGCCGAGCGCGTGAACCGCGCGGGCGTCTTCTTCGCTTTCCAGGCCGGGATCGTCGACACCTTCGACCGCAAGCTCGCCGACGCCGAACTGCTCACGCTGCTCAGCGAGATGACCCACCGGACCGGGCCCGTCGACGCGTTCGAACTGCTGTGCCGCAGGTACTTCGAAGCGCATTCGCGTCGGTTGTCGACAACGCCGGAGCCGGTCGCCGAGCTGATGGCCCGGCTCGTCGGGCCGGTGCCGGTCATCCTCGACCCGGCCTGCGGCTTCGGCGCGCTCGCCCTCGCGAGCGGCGCGAAAACCGTGCTGGGCCAGGACAGTGACCCGATGACGGCGTCGATCGCGTCGCTGCGGCTGCGGTTGCGCGGCGTCGAAGCCGAGGTCCACGCGGTCGACGCGCTGCGCGAGGACGCGTTCGCCGGCCGGACCGCCGACGCCGTGCTGTGCGATCCGCCGTTCAACGAACGCGCTTGGGGGCACGACGAGCTGGTCGGCGACGCGCGCTGGGAGTACGGCCTGCCGCCGCGCGGCGAGCCGGAGCTCGCCTGGGTGCAGCACTGCCTGGCGCACGTCGAACCCGGTGGCACGGTGGCGATCCTGATGCCCGGCGCGGCGGCCGGGCGGCGCAGCGGGAAGCGGATCCGCGGCAACCTCCTGCGCGCGGGCGCGGTCCGCGCCGTGGTCACGCTGACGTCGGTGGGGCCCGATCTCTGGCTGCTGCGACGGCCGGTGGCCGGCGAGCGCCCGCCGTCCACGGTGCTGCTCGGCGAGGCGCGCGACGATCTGTCCACAGTGGAGGTCGACTGGCTGGAGTTCCTGGCGCGGCCGGAGTCCGGCGTCCGGATCATCGACCTGCTCGACGACGACGTCGACCTCTCGCCGGCCCGGTGGCGGGCCCGGGACGAGGACCCCGGGCAGGCGTTCCAGGCCGTGCGGGAGCGGTTCGACGAGCTGGCGCCGCTGCTGCCGCCGCTGGCGACGGCGGACGTCGAGCAGACGTTCACGACCATCGGCGAGCTGGTGAAGGCCGGCGTCGTCGAGGTCCGGCACGCCGCGCGGGCGGACGCCGAGCCGCCGGTCGCGGCGGCGGGGGACGTCGTCGCGTCGGTCACCGGCATCGCGTACGTCCACAGTGGACCGTCGCTGTCGGTGGGGGCGGGGCTCACGGTCTACCGCGTCGACCCGAACCGGCTGGACGCCGACTTCCTCGCCGGCTGCCTGCGCGCGGCCGATCTGCCGGCCGCCTCGGCGTCGACCCGGATCGACAGCAGGCGCGTGCGGATCCCGCGGTGTCCGCTCGACGTCCAGTACCGGTACGGCCTGGTCTTCCAGCAGCTCGCCGAGTTCGACGACGTTCTGCGTGAGGCGGCGGAAACGGGCCGTGAGCTGGTCCGGCTAGGCTTCGCGGGACTCGTCGAAGGACGGCTGCGTCCGGGAGGGCAATGAGCCCGAGGGGAACGGATGCTGATCGCCGACCGCTACGAGCTCGACGAACTGCCGCTCGGCCGCGGCGGGATGGGCGCGGTGCACGGCGGGCACGACCGCAGGCTGGGCCGGCGCGTCGCGATCAAGCTGCTCAGGCTCCCGGGCCGCGACGAAGAGCTCGAAGCCCGCTTCGCCCGCGAAGCACGGATTCTGGCGACGCTCGACCACCCCGGCGTCCCGGCGCTGTACGACTTCGGCACCCACGACGGCCGGTTGTTCCAGGTCATGCAGTTCGTCGAGGGCGTGACGGTCGCCGACCTGCTCGCCGAGCACGGGCCGCTGCCGGTGCCGTGGGCCGCGGCGATCGCGGCGCAGGCGTGCGCGGTGCTGACCGCCGCCCACGCGCTCGCGGTGTGCCACCGCGACCTCAAGCCGTCGAACCTGATGCTGGGCCCCGACGGCGGTGTGAAGGTGATGGACTTCGGGCTCGCGGTGCTGCGGGAAGCCGATACCGCGCAGTTCACCCGGGCCGGGCAGCTGCTGGGGACGCCGTCGTACATGGCGCCCGAGCAGATCCAGCGCGGCGGCGCCGAACCGCGCAGCGACCTCTACGCGCTCGGCTGCGTGCTGCACGAGATGCTCACCGGCCAGCGGCTCTTCGACGGCCCCACCGCGTACGCGGTCTTCGAACGGCAGGTCAAGGAGCTGCCGCTGCCGGTGCCGGGGATTCCGAAGCACCTCAACGCGTTGCTCGCCGAGATGCTCGCGAAGGATCCCGAAGACCGGCCGGCCGGCGCGGCGGTGCTGTACGACCGGCTCGGGCCGTTCGTCGCCGGGCTGCCGCCGCTGCCGGGGTTCCTGGCGCCGCCGTCGGTGGCCAGCCCGGGCCGGATGTACGCGCGGATGCTGGGGCGCGTCAGCGGCTGAGGGCCGCCGGGCTCCGCTCGGCCAGCGGCAGACCGGCCAGCCGCACGCGGCGGTAGGTCGTCGCGTTCTGCACCGCGATGCTGACGCCCAGGGTGAGCGCGATCGACGCCGACGTCAGCGGGCCCGCGACGCCGAGCGCGGTCGCCAGCGTCACCAGTCCGATCCGGACGGCGATGGTGAGCACCCAGAGGCCGAGGGTGACGGCCGAGCCTTTCTGGAACGTCGTGCCTCCGCGCGCGGTCAGCGTCGTCGTGGTGCTGCGGAGCACCCCGAGCCCGGCGAGCACGACCAGGTCGACGCCGAGGAAAGCGAGTTCGGCGGCCGAGCTGCCGGGCAGCGCCCCGATCGTCAGGTAGCCGCCCACCGCCACGAGGACCAGCGGCAGCGTCACCAGCGACTTGCGGTCGAGCAGCGTGCCGCGGAGCTGCTTGTAGACGACCGGGTAGAGCACGAGGCCGGCGACGGCGACATAGAGGAGGACGGTGGCGAAGCTGGACATCGGAGGCTCCCGGTTTCGAAGGTGCCTCCAGCTTCGGCCGACGGCCGCCTCATCGCGTCGGCGTGCGGATCGGTCCCGGGTGGAACCCGGCCTCAACCCCCGGGTTGACGCGCTACTCCTCCCAGACCGGCTCCGGCGGCAGGCCGCGCTCGGCGCGAGCCGCGTCGGACAGCTCCTGGATGAGGCCGGTCTTCGCCCGCGTGTAGGCGTCTCCGGTCATCCCGGACGCGGCCAGCTTCTGCTTCAGCTCGCCGTACCGCCGCGCGGCTTCCGGGTACTTCCGCAGGTGGGCGGCCAGGACGCGCTCCTTGTTGTACTCCCAGTTCGTCGGCGGGAAGACGTGCAGGTGGTGGGTGCGGACGTCGCCGGCGCGCCGGACGAACAGCAGCCGTCCCGGAGCGCCGAAGTCCTCGGCGCGGTAGCCGAGGCCGTCGAACAGGCCGGGCGGGACGGCGTCGAGATCGGGCGCGAGCGCGGCGATGTCGATGATCGGCTTGGCCGGCAAGCCGGGTACCGACGTGCTGCCGACGTGCTCTACCTCGGTGAACCGGTCGCCGGCGACGGCGAGAATCTCGGCGCAGGCCTCGGCGAAGCGCTCCGGCCAGGCTTGGTCGTAGGAAGAAACGATCACCATCGGGTCATCATCTACCCAATCGTGACCTTCGTGGACGAACCTCGGGCGGGTGACTCCCGTCTTTACGGGTGTCCGACAGGATCGAATCTTCTGGGGGTACCGGATCGTGAAGAGGCTTCTGGTGGGAGCGGCCGCGCTGGCCACGGCGTTCGTGCTGGCCGCGTGCTCGGGCGGGGCGGCCGGTTCCGGTGGGCCGAACGCCGGCGGCGGGGCCGTCGCGGCGGGTGCCGGCGGCGGTGCGCCGACGACGTCTGCGAGCACGTCCACCGCTCCGCCCACCACATCGGCCAGCGCGACGCCGGCGCCGGCGCCGTCGACGACCAAGGCGGCGCCGAGCAGCACCACCCCGAAACCGAAGCCCAAGCCGAAGCCGGCTCCGAAGCCCGCCGCCGACCCCGGCGTGCCGTGCGCGGCCGCCGCCGCGTCCGCGGGCACCGCCGCCTGCGTCGACCTCTCGGCGCACAAGACGTGGATCCTGCAGGGCGGCAAGGTCGTCTACGGGCCGGTTTCGATGCTGCCGGGCCGCAAGGGCTACGCGACCCCGACCGGCACCTTCCACGTGCTGTCGAAGGAGAAGGTGCACCTGTCGAAGGAGTTCGACAACGCGCCGATGCCGAACTCGGTCTTCTTCTACCCGGGTGACGCGTTCCACACCGGCAGCCTGTCGGTGTACTCGCACGGCTGCATCCACCTGTCGGCGAGCTCGTCGCTGAAGTACTTCACCACCCTCCACGTCGGCGACGTCGTGCAGGTTGTTCCGTAACGCGTCATCAACCGATACGGACAGTAGATCACGGTAGAGTAACTTCACTCGTAAGAGTGCAACTGGCCCCCCTGTTCAGGCGATAAGAAATCGCTTGGGAAGGGGGGCCAAATGGCCTTGGGAAAGCTTCGAGCACTACGTCACGCTCTCGTGGCGGTCGTGCTCACGGGGGCATTGCTGCCGGCCGTGACCACTGGGGTGGCAGCGGCGGCGGCGACACTCCCGCAGGGATTCGTCCTGCGGGACACGGACACCGGACTCGGTCAGTACCAGCTCACCGACTTCGCTTATCTGCCGGACAATTCGATCCTCGCCACCGGGAAGAGCGGCAGCGTCCGCTGGTTGCCGGTGAGCGGGACGGGCAAGACGATCGCGTCACTGCCGGTCCGCACGGACGAAGACCTCGGTCTCGTCGGTCTGGCCGTCGCACCGGACTACGCGACTTCGCACACCATCTACCTTTCGCGGTCGATCAACGTCACCGGCGGCTTCGTCATGCGGATGTCGCGGTTCACCGTGACCGTGGACACCGCGGGCGCGCCGACCGGGCTGACCGGTGAGCAGACGCTGTTCGAGGTGCCCGGCATCTTCAACGTCCACGGCATCAACGGCATCAACGCCGCGGCCGACGGCACGCTCTGGATGTCCATCGGCGACAACGGCGACTTCCGGAAGGTGGACCCGGGCTCGCTGCGCGCCCAGGACATCAACCAGCCCTACGGCAAGGTCTTCCACCTGACGGCCGACGGCAAGGGCGTGCCGGGGAACCCGTACTACGACGCGGCCAACCCGGCGTCGACCGCGAGCAAGGTGTTCGCGCGCGGCTTCCGCAACCCGTTCCGGTTCAGCATCGACCCGAACCTCGGCCTGCCGATCGTCGGCGACGTCGGCTGGAACACGTGGGAAGAGGTCGACGTCGTCCAGCGCGGCGCCAACCAGGGCTGGCCGTGCTGGGAAGGCAACCACCCGACGCCCGGCTTCAGCGGCCTCGCGGAGTGCGCCGGCGTGGCGAACCAGCCGCCGATCTTCGAGTACCAGCACGGCAACGGCACCATGCAGGGCAACAGCGTCACCAGCGGCATCGTCTACAACGGATCCAGCTACCCGGCCGCCTACCGCGGTTCGTTCTTCTTCGGCGACTACGTGACGAACAAGATCTGGACGATGCGGTACGACGCCCAGGGCAAGCTCACGCAGGCCCCGGAGAACCCGCCGGCCTTCACCGGCATCGGCGGCCCGACGAAGTTCGCGGCGGCGCCCAACGGCGACATCGTCTTCGCGGACATCCTGTCCGGCAACCTGCGCCGGCTGACGTACTCGGCCGGCAACACCGCGCCGGTGGCGAGCGCGTCGTCGACCACCGACCCGGACACGCGGACCGTCTCCTTCGACGGTTCGGCCTCGGTCGACTACGACGGCGATCTGCTGAAGTACGACTGGGACTTCGGGGACGGCACGACCGCCGCCGACGCCGGCCCGAAGGTGACCCACACCTACGCGGCGGGCACCGAGTCGTTCACCGCGAAGCTGACGGTCCGGGACCCGCTCGGGGCCACCGGCACGACCACCGTCGCGGTCGCACCCGGCAACCACACCCCGCAGCTCACCCTGACTACGCCGGGCGACACCGCGACTTTCGCGGTGGACCAGCAGGTCGCGCTCAGTGCCACCGCGACGGACGCGGAAGACGGCGCGCTGCCGATCACCTGGACCACCGCGGTGCGGCACTGCCCGAGCGAGGCGACGTGCCACTCGCACCCGGGGGTCGGCGGCACCGGGGCGGACTTCGCCCAGCCGTTCACCGAGCACCCGGACTCCCGGCAGGAGTTCACCGCCACGGTGACCGACAGCGCGGGCGTGTCGACGTCGAAGACGTACGTCGCGCAGCCGCGCCGCCACCGCCTGACCCTGCTCAGCACGCAGCCCGCGGCGCTGAGCATCCCGGTCGAGGGCGGTGTCAGCACGTCGCTGGTCACCGAGGGCGCGAACTTCGACGTCGAGGCCGCGCCGCTGGGCATCGACGGCGTCTCGAAGTTCACCGGCTGGCAGGGCGGCCCGACGGACACCACGTGGGTCATCACGGTCGGCACGGGTGACATGACGCTGACGGCGAACTACGCCACGCCGATCGACCAGCGCTACGACGCCGACCCGGCGGTGCGGACGCTGCTCGGCGCGCCGACGGCGGCCGAGGTCACCGACGGCACGGTCCACTACCGGACCTACGCGAACGGCCGGCTGTACTGGAGTGCCGCGACCGGGGCGAAGTACGTGACCGGTCCGGTGCTGGACAAGTACGTGTCCTACGGCGGCCACAGCGTCCTCGGGCCGCCGACGAGCGACACCGCGTCCACGCCGGACGGGGTCGCGCAGTTCAACCACTTCATCAACAACGGGAACGTCGGTTCGATCTACTACACGGCCGCGACCGGCGCGCACGCGATCTACGGCGAGATCCGCAAGAAGTGGGCGGCGCTCGACTACGAGCGCGGGCTCGGCTACCCGACAACCGACGAAGCCGGTACGCCGGACGGTGCCGGCCGGTACAACCACTTCATCAAGGGTGGGAACGTCGGTTCGATCTACTACACGAGCGCGAACGGCGCGCACGCGATCTTCGGTGAGATCCGGAAGAAGTGGGCGGAGCTCGGGTACGAGCGCGGCCTCGGCTACCCGACGACCGACGAAGGCGGCACGCCGGACGGCCTCGGCCGGTTCAACCACTTCAGCCTCGGCCACTCGATCTACTACACGGTGGCCACCGGAGCGCACGCCGTGAAGGGCGAGATCCGGAAGCGCTGGGCCGCGCTCGGCTGGGAGCGGTCGTACCTGCGGTACCCGACGACCGACGAGTACGTGACGAACGGGGTGTACCGCAGCGACTTCCAGGGCGGCTACATCACGTTCACCCTCGCCGGCGGGGCGGTCGACCGCCCCTGGTGATCGGGAGCTGAAGCACGACGAGGGCCGTCTCCGGGAGTTCTCCGGAGGCGGCCCTCGTCGTTTCACTCAACCTTTCCCGCCCCCCGCACGTCTTTGTCTTCAGAAGGCAGGAACACGGATTTTGGGGGAGAACATGCGGATTCGTCGTGCGGTGGCCGGTCTGTCCACTTTGGTCGCCGCGGCGGTGCTGACCGCGTGCTCGGCCGGGGGTACCGCGGATGTCCGGCTGGCGGCCGAGACACCGGCGTCCACTTCGGACATTACGACGGCGCCCGCCACGACGACGCCGGCCAAGCCCGTGATGGCGGCCGGGGTGCCGTGCACGATCACCGCGACGGCCTGCGTTTCGCTGTCCGGCAAGCAGGCCTGGCTGCTCGACGAAGGCAAGATCGTCTACGGCCCGGTGAAGATCATGCCCGGCAAGAAGGGCAGTACCACGCCGCTCGGCACGTGGCACGTGCTCTACAAGGAGAAGATGCACCTCAGCCGGGAGTTCGACAACGCGCCGATGCCCAACTCGGTGTTCTTCTACAACGGCGTCGCGTTCCACGAGGGCAGCTTGGCCAAGTACTCCAACGGTTGTGTGCACCTCTCCGCGCCGGCGTCGCTGAAGTTCTTCTCCTCGCTGAGCAAGGGTGACGAGGTCCAGGTCGTCAGGTGAGCAGGTCCGCCGGCCTCGTGCCGGCCGACGTCAACGGCAGGCCGAGGGCGACGCGCTCGGTGAGCCACGGGCTCGGCCGGTAGCGCGGGTCGCCGGTGGCGGCTTCGAGACCGCGCAGGATGCGCAGCACGACGTCGCCGCCGACCAGGTCGCCCCAGGCCAGCGGGCCGCGCGGGTAACCGAGGCCGAGGTGGACCGCCGTGTCGATGTCCGCCGGGCTTGCGAGGTGGTGGCCCGCGATGAAGCACGCCGTGTTCACAATGGACGCCAGCAGGCGCTGGGCGATCGGGGCCGGGCCGTCGCGGACGACCGTCACGGGTTTGCCGGTGGCGGCCAGGGCGCCCCAGGCCGCGCGGCCCGCCGCCGGGTCGAGACCGGGGTGCACCGACAGCGTCAGCCGTCGTTCGTAACCGCCGAGGGGGTCGACGCCGGCGACGCGCGCGAGCGGCAGGCCGTCGCGGGTGGCGGCGTCCACTGTGGACTCGCCGTAGAGCGGGACGAGCAGGACCGCGTCCGGGTAGGCGTCCGACACCACGTGCACGCCGGCCGCCGACAGCACGCGGGCGAGGTGCTCGTCGGCGGTGAACACCGGGCCCGTCGGCTTCGGCGGCGCCGCCGGTTCGTCCGGGTTCTGCTGCTTGCCCTCGACGTGCCGGTAGAAGCCTTCGCCGTTCTTGCGGCCGAACAGGCCGGCGGCGACGCGCGGGCGCGTCAGCCACGACGGCCGCAGCCGCGGGTCGCCGTGGAAGCCGCTCCAGATGCTCTCCAGCACGGCGTGCGAGACGTCGAGGCCGGTGAGGTCGAGCAGCTCGAACGGGCCGAGCTTCAGGCCGAGCACGTCCCGCGCGACGCGGTCGACGTCGGCCGGTTCGGCAAGCGCCTCGCCGAGGATCTGCAGTGCTTCGGTGCCGAGCCCGCGCCCGGCGTGGTTGACCAGGAAGCCCGGAGCGTCCCTCGCGAGCACCGGCTCGTGGCCCCAGCCGCGGACCAGTTCGAGCGCCTCGGCGGGCAGCCAGTCGTACGTCCGCGTGCCCGGGATCACCTCGACCAGGCGCATCAGCGGCACCGGGTTGAAGAAGTGCAGGCCGACGAGCCGACCGGGATCGGCCAGTTCGGCGGCGATCTCGGTGACCGACAGCGAGCTGGTGTTCGTCGCGAAGATCGTCTCCTGTGGACAGACGCGCTCCAGGCCGGCGAACAGCGCCCGCTTCGTCGCGAGATCCTCGCGCACGGCTTCGACGACCAGGTCGACGCCGTCGGCGGGCGCGTCCGGCGCGTCGAGGGGGACGAGCCGGTCCTTCACCGCCTGCGGTTCCTCGGTGAGCTTGCCCTTGGCGGCGAGCTTGTCGACCATCCCGCCGACGAATTCGATCGCCTTCGCGACCGCTTCGGGCCGGACGTCGGCCAGCTCGACGGTCACCCCCGCGGTCGCGGCGAGCTGGACGATCCCGCGGCCCATCACCCCGGTCCCGATCACCCGGATCCTGCCGACCTTCCCGGCCCACCCCGTCACGTCGTGCCCGCCTTCCGCTGTTGCCCGTCCGGGCGACGGTACCGTCTCGGCCGTGGCAGGGAAGCGCCTGACGCGGGCGGAAAGCCGCGAACGGACCAAGGAGCGGCTGCTCGACGCGGCGGCCGCGCTGTTCGCCGAGCGCGGCGTCAACGGCACGTCGGTCGAGCAGATCGCCGAACGCGCCGGTTACACGCGCGGCGCGTTCTATGGCAACTTCGAGGGCAAGCACGAGCTGGTCGTGGCGCTGCTGGAGCAGCGACGTTCGCAGGAAGCGGCCGAGGTGAGGGGCTTGTCCGGCGATGTCCTGGCCCGGCTGAAGGAGTGGCACGCCGAGCGCGCCGAGCACCTGCCGGAGTGGTTCGCCCTGCGCACCGAGCTGACGCTGTACGCGCTGCGCAACCCCGGGGCCCGGCCGGCGGTCGGGGAGAACGAACGCGCGGCGCGCGAGCTGATCGAGTCGGGGGTGCGGGCGACGTTCGCCGCGCGCGGGGTCGAGCCGCCGGCCGATCCGGCGTTCCTCGCGCTGATCATCCACGCGCTGGAGGACGGCCTGCTCCGGCAGCGCTACCTGAGCCCGGAGGGCACGAGCGACACCGTGATCGCCGACGCCGTCGAGCTGCTGCTGCGGACCTGGCTGCGTTAGAGACCGACGAACTCCGCCATCCGCTTCGCCGTGTGGGTGAAGAACTCGTCGGCCGGGTCGACGCTGCCGACGTACTGGCCGAACAGGTCGAAGTTGATCGCGCCGAACAGCTGGGTCCACGCCATGAGCAGCCGGGCGACCGTCTCGGGTCCGGCGACGATCCCGAGGACCTTCGTGAGCGTTTCGGCCTGGGCCCGCAGCTTGGGCGTGACGTCGCCGTCGACCGCCCGCAGCTCGGTGTGCGTGAGCACCTTGACCAGGGCCAGTGCGACGCGGGCGGCCGGCGCGACGGTGTCCTGCGGGGCCTGGTAGCCGGGGATCGGCGAGCCGTAGATCAGCGCGTACTCGTGCGGGTGCGCGCGGGCCCACTCGCGCGTCGCCTGCCAGATCGCGAGCCACCGGTCGCGTGGTTCGCCCTTCCCGGGGTCGGCGCCCTCGGCCGCCTCGCCGATCGCGTTGTAGGCGTCGACGATCAGGTCGGTCAGCAGCCGGTCGCGGCTGGGGAAGTAGCGGTACAGCGCGGACGAGACCATGCCCAGCTCACGCGCCACGGCGCGCAGGGAAAGCCCGTTCGCGCCGACTTCGGCGAGCTGGCGGCGGGCCTCGTCCTTGATCTCCTGGGTGAGTTCGGCGCGGGCACGTTCGCGCGCGGTCCGGGTCGCGGTCATGGCCGTCAGTGTGCCATGCGTGAGAGCGGCGCACAATATCGAGAGCACTGCTCTTGACTCGGCGCGACAAAGGGTGTTCACTGCTCTTAACCGAGAGCACTGCTCTCCCGAAACTTCGGAGGACACCATGACCGAGACCCGCTACCTGAAGCCCGCCAAGTCCACCAACGTCTTCAACGAGCTGGTCGCGAGGCTGACCAAGATGGGCGTGAGCATCCTGGGCAGCCGGGTGCTCACCGTCGTCGGCCGTAAGTCCGGCGAGCCGCGTTCGACGCCGGTCAACCTGCTGACCATCGACGGTGTCGACTACCTCGTCGCCGCCCGCGGCGAGACGCAGTGGGTGCGCAACCTGCGCGTCGCGGGGCAGGGCCAGCTGCGCGTCGGCCGGCGCGACGAGACCTTCACCTACCGCGAGCTGGCCGACGACGAGAAGCCCGCGATCCTGCGCGCCTACCTCAAGCGCTGGAAGTTCGAGGTCAGCGCGTTCTTCGAGGGCGTCGACACCAAGGCGTCGGACGAGCAGCTGCGCGAGATCGCCCCCGGCTACCCGGTCTTCGAGATCATCACGAAGTAGGTTTGCGCCGCGTCAGGTTCGCCGCGGCCAGGACGATGCCGACCAGGAACGCGACGAGCCCGATCAGGAACCACAGCTTCTGGCCGGTCATGAAACTGCCGGTGATGACGCCGAGGCCCTGCAGCACCCAGACGGCGCCGACGAGCACGAGCACGATCCCGACCGCCAAGGTGATCCACCGCTTCATCGCGTCAGTCTCCCACGGCCGGGGTCAGTCGCCGGGTACGAGTTTGTGCTTGTAGGCGTAGACGACGGCGTGCACGCGGTCGGGCAGCCCGAGCTTCGCGAGCACCCGCGACACGTGGGTCTTCACGGTCTCTTCGCCGACGTGCAGCTGCCGCGCGATCTCGGCGTTGCTGCAGGCGTCGGCGAGCAGCAGCAGCACTTCCCGCTCCCGCGAGGTCAGCCGCGCGACCTCGGGCGGTTCGACGGCGGCCGGCTCGAGCACCGACGTGAACTTCGCGACCAGCCGCCGGGTCACCGACGGGTCGATCAGCGCGTCGCCGCGGGCCGCGACGCGGATCGCCGCCACCAGCTCCTCCGGCGCCAGGCTCTTCAGCAGGAACCCGCTCGCCCCGGCCCGCAGCGCGCGGTAGACGTACTCGTCGGCGTCGTAGGTGGTGAGCACGAGGACGCGGGTGTCGTTGCCCGGCGCGGCGAGGATCGCCTCGGTCGCGGCGAGGCCGTCGAGGCGGGGCATCCGGACGTCGAGGACCGCGACGTCCGGGCGCAGCCGGGCCGTCTCGGCCACCGCCTCCCGGCCGTCGGACGCCTCGCCGACGCAGGTGAAGTCGGGCTGGGTGTCGAGCAGCGCGCGCATCCCGGAGCGGAACATCGCGTGGTCGTCGGCCAGCAGGACGCGGATCATGTGCTCTCCACCGGGAAGGTCGTGCGGAGCTGCCAGCGCGGGCCGTCTTCGCCGTAGGCGACCTGGCCGCCGAACAGGGTGACGCGCCGGCGGATCCCCGCCAGGCCGCGGTGCGCGTGCTCGCCGCGGGAGGTGCGGCCGGGTCGCAGGCCGTTGGTCACCGTGAGCACGATTTCGGTGCGGCCGTGGTTTAGTTCGACTTCGACCGGGCCCACACCGTGGCGCAGCGCGTTGGTCAGGCCCTCCTGCGCGATCCGGTACAGCGCGACGTCGAGCGAGCCGGCCAGCTCGCGCGGTTCGCCGAGCAGCGTCAGCCGGGTCGGCAGGCCGGCCGCGCGGACGGTCTCGACCAGCTCGTCGAGGTTGTCCAGACCGGGCTGGGCGGCGTCGGTTTCGGCGTGCAGGAGGTCGAGCAGGCGGCGCAGGTCGGCCATCGCCGAGCGGCTCGCGGACTCGACCGCGCCGAGCGACTTGCGCACCGGCGAGTCGCCTTCGGGCAGCCCGAGCCGGGCCGCGCCGGCGTGCACGCCGATGGCGCTGACGTGGTGGGAGATGACGTCGTGCAGATCGCGCGCGATCGTCGTGCGTTCCTCGGTGACGGCCCGTCGCACGGCCGCTTCTTCGTGCTGACGGCGTTCGTCCGCTTCGCGTTCGAGGTCGGCGATGTACGCGCGCCGCGCCGTCGTGTACCGGCCGACCAGCCACGGCAGGAGCGCGCTCACGCTGACGCTCACCGCCATCAGCCGCAGGTCGTTCGCGGTCCGGCCGCCGCCTTCGACGCAGCCCGCGGTGACGCCGGCGACCATCGCGAGGAGCGCGAGCACCGCCGGTTTCGGGCGCAGCCAGGCGCCCGCGCGGTACCCCGCGATCAGGACGCCCGCGTTGTTGCCGACGACGTACCCCGCGGTGGTGCTGATCAGCAGTGGCGAGGCCGCGAAGAGCAGGGCGTGCGCCAGTGAGACCCAGCCCGAGTAGCGGGCCGGCCCGGCGAGCGCGGCGTTGACGGCGACGCCGCCGAGCAGCACGGCCCACGGCTGCCAGTGGCCGTTGCCGAGCGGTCCGCGCACGCCGAAGAGGACCGCGTCACAGACGACGCAGACCACCGCGACGAGCAGCGACTGCCGCCGAAGTGACCCCCTGATGTCGTACACGCCCGCAACTCTGCCCTAACCCGGCCGCCGGGGTCCGCAAAAGCCGTGAAGGCCCCCTTCCCGGCTCTTATGGCCGGTAAGGAGGCCTTCACGGCTTTGGGGCGCTGGGGGCGTTAGTTGGTGGGGCGGGCCGAGTAGTCGCCGCCGCGGCGCTGGCCCGGCTGGCGCTGGCCCGGCTGCTGCATCGCCTGGCCAAGGGACGTCGCCGTCGCGGTCTGGCCGTCGACCTTCGCCACCACCGTCACGTTCGTGTCGCCCTGCTTCACGTCGCCCGTCTTCTGCGTCGAGCCGTCGAGCGTGTACGTCTGCTTGTAGCCGTCCTTGCTGGTCAGCGTCACGGACGTGGCGCTCAGCTCGGTGACGTCGCCGGTCTGCAGCCGCTCGGTCGTGTAGCCGCCGTTCGGGTTCGCGACGACGAAGTCACCGTGCAGGGCCTCCCGCAGCGCGGCCATGCCACCGCCGAAGTTCCCGCCGGCGCCCTGGCCGCGGAACTGGCCGCCGCCGGGACCGCCCGGGCCGCCGAAGCCGCCGGGGCCGCCCTGCTGCGCGGAGTTGTCGGCGCTGCTGGTGCCCGCCCAGATCGCCGCGCCGCCGCCGGCCGCGATCACCACGGCGATGCCGGCCGCGATCGCCGTCTTCTTGCCGGACCAGCCCTTCTTCGGCGCGGCCGCCGCGGGGTCGCCCCAGTTCGCCGCGGCCGGTTGGCTCGCGGGTGCCGGCCCGCCCTGCGGCGGGGTGTTCGGCGTCGGCTCGGTCGTCATCGTGTCCTCCGGTCGTACCCACACTGGTCCAGCCCAGGCTCACCGCCGTGGCTGTGTTTGAGCTGTGCGAGGCGTCAGCGGGTCCTGTGGCTCCCTTACCCATCCGAACGACCTCACAGGGAACGCACAGCGAGCCCACAGCGAACCCGGTGGCGTGGCCGGGAAGATGGCACTATGACCGCTATGAACGCCACGTCACCCGGCCCCGGCAAGGCCGACCTGCGCCGCGCCGACGGGAGCCCCGTCCGGGTCCTCGTCGTCGACGACGAGGCGACGCTGGCCGAGCTCGTCTCGATGGCCCTGCGGATGGAGGGCTGGGAGGTGCGCAGCGCGGGCGACGGCACCGAGGCCGTCCGGATCGCGCGCGACTTCCGGCCCGACGCGGTCGTCCTCGACGTCATGCTCCCCGACTTCAGCGGCCTCGAAGTGCTGCGGCGCATGCGGTCCGAGGCGCCGCACCTGCCCGTGCTGTTCCTGACGGCGAAGGACGCGGTCGAGGACCGCATCGCCGGGCTCACCGCGGGCGGCGACGACTACGTCACCAAGCCGTTCAGTCTCGAAGAAGTCGCGCTGCGCCTGCGCGCGCTGCTGCGCCGGGCGGGCGGGGTGACCGGCGCGAGCGGGTCGTCACTGGTCGTCGGCGACCTCACGCTGGACGAGGACAGCCGCGAGGTGCACCGCGGCGGCGACCTGGTGCCGTTGACGGCGACCGAGTTCGAGCTGCTGCGCTACCTCATGCGCAACCCGAAGCGGGTGCTGTCGAAGGCGCAGATCCTGGACCGCGTGTGGAGCTACGACTTCGGCGGCCAGGCCAACATCGTCGAGCTCTACATCTCCTACCTGCGCAAGAAGATCGACGCCGACCGCGAGCCGATGATCCACACCATGCGGGGCGCCGGGTATGTCCTCAAGCCAGCGGGCTGAGCGGCGGCGGTTCGGGACGCAGCGGCCGTGGTCGTTGCGCCGTCGGCTGATCTTCCAGCTCGCCGCGCTGCTCGCGCTCGTATGCCTGGTCGTCGGTGTGGTGACGGAGTTCGCGCTCAGCGAGTTCCTGGTGCGCCAGCAGGACGACCGGCTCGCCGCGGCCACCGACCGCGCCAAGCACGGCGGTGAACGGCCGCCCTGGACCTACGGCGACGCGCCGCCGCCGGACCCGCTGCGGGCGCTGGGCCAGGGCGAGGGCACGCTCGCCGCCGTCCAGGTCGGTTCGCGGGGCACCGGGGCCGTGCTCGACTCCAGCGTGGGCTCGCCGACCAAGCGGCGGGCGCCGTACCGGCAGCTCGACGAGGGCCAGGTGCGGACGCTGCTGGCGTTGCCGTCCGACGGGAAGCCGCACAGCGTCGTCCTCAGCGGCAGCCTCGGGGCCTACCGCGTCGTCTCGACGGCGTCTCCCAGCGGCGACAAGACCGTCATCGGCCTGCCGCTGAAGGACGTCAACGAGACGCTCTGGCGGCTGGGCTTCATCCTCGGCGGCGTCGCGCTCGCCGGGATCCTGGTCGCGGGCGCGGTCGGCGCGGCGACGATCCGCCGCACGATGCAGCCGCTCGACCGGCTGGCGGCGACCGCCACGCGCGTCTCGGAACTGCCGCTGGACCGCGGTGAGGTCGCGCTGTCCGAGCGGGTTCCGGAGGCCGACACCAACCCGAACACCGAGGTCGGCAAGGTCGGCTCGGCGCTGAACCGGATGCTGCAGCACATCGCGAACGCGCTGACCGCGCGGCAGGCGAGCGAAAGCCGCGTGCGCCAGTTCGTCGCGGACGCGAGCCACGAGCTGCGGACGCCGCTGGCCGCGATCCGCGGGTACGCGGAGCTGACCCGGCGCAGCGGCGAGCAGGTGCCGCCGGACGTCGCGTTCGCGATGAGCCGCGTCGAGTCGGAGTCGCGGCGGATGACGACGCTGGTGGAGGACCTGCTGCTGCTCGCCCGGCTGGACTCGGGCCGCGCGGTGGTGCCGGAGTGGGTCGACCTGTGCCGGCTGGTGGCCGACGCGGTCGCGGACGCGCACGTCGCGGGCCCGGACCACAAGTGGCTGATGGACGTCCCGGGTGAGCCGATCGGCGTGCTCGGCGACGCGGGTCAGCTGCACCAGGTGGTGATCAACGTGCTGGCCAACGCCCGTACGCACACCCCGGCGGGCACGACCGTGACGACCACACTGTCCACTTCGGACGGTTTTGTGCGGTTGCGGGTGGCCGACGACGGCCCGGGCATCCCGCCGGAAATCCTCCCGGACGTCTTCGAGCGCTTCGCCCGCGGCGACAATTCGCGTTCCCGCGCGGCGGGCAGCACGGGCCTGGGGCTGGCGATCGTGGCGGCGGTGGTGAGCGCGCACCGCGGCCGGGTCGGAGTGCAAAGCCGTCCAGGCCGCACGGAGTTCGAGATCGTCTTCGCGGAGGCCCCCGCCCCGGAGTGACACCGCCGACGCGCCGCCCGCGCCGCCCACTCCGCCCAGTTGTCCACATCCCCCGAATTCCCTCCACAACCCCGCATCTTTCGTAGTGAAAGTGGCGTCTTGGGGGTGCCTCGCGCGATGGTGGGGGATGCACAGCGGGGGCACAGGCTCGGCACAAGTTCACCACAAGTGGCGCCGAGACGGTGGGGATCATGACGACCACCCTGTCGGCGCCCGAACACGCCCAGCCCGCGCCCCAGGCCGCCTCCGAACCGCGGTGGATCAAGCCTTCCGTGGGCGCGCTGCTGCTCGGGACCGGGCTGCTGTACCTGTGGGACCTGGCGAAAACGGGCTGGGCCAACGACTTCTACGCGATGGCCGCACAGGCCGGGACCTGGAGCTGGAAGGCCCTGTTCTTCGGCTCGCTCGACCCGGGCAACGTCGTCACGGTCGACAAACCGCCGTTCTCCCTGTGGGTCATGGGGTTGTCGGGACGGCTCTTCGGGTTCTCCAGCTGGAGCCTGCTGGTGCCGAACGCGCTGGCCGGCGTCGCGTCGGTCGGCCTGCTGTACCTCGCCGTGCGCCGGCTCTCCGGGCCGGGTGCCGGGCTGCTGGCCGGGGCCGCGCTCGCGCTGACGCCGGTCGCGGCGCTGATGTTCCGCTACGACAACCCGGACGCCTTCCTCGTGCTGCTGCTCGTCGCCGGCGCGTACTGCGTCGTGCGCGCCCTCGACAAGGCGAGCACCTGGTGGCTGGTGCTCGCCGGCGTCGCGATCGGGTTCGGGTTCCTCGACAAGATGCTGCAGGCGTTCCTCGTCCTGCCCGCGTTCGTGCTGGCGTACGCCGTCGCGGCGCCGACGTCGCTCGGGCGCCGGATCGGCCAGCTCTTCGCGGCGGCCGGCGCGGTGCTCGTCTCCGCCGGCTGGTGGGTCGCGGCCGTCGCGCTGTGGCCCGTCGCGGACCGGCCCTACATCAGCGGGTCGACCGACAACACCGTGCTGGAGCTGGCTTTCGGCTACAACGGGCTCGGCCGGATCTTCGGTGAGGGCCGCGGCGGCGGAAGCGGCGGCTCCACCCCGCCGGCAGGCGGCGGCTTCGGCGGCGGTGCTTTCGGCGGCCAGACCGGGCTGACGCGGTTGTTCGGCGGCGAGTTCGGCGCCGAGGCGTCGTGGCTGCTGCCCGCCGCGCTGCTCGGCCTGGTCGCGGGGCTGTGGTTCACCCGCCGCGCGCCGCGCACCGACGGGACCCGCGCGGCCCTGCTGCTGTGGGGCGGCTGGACGGCCGTCACCGTGCTGGTGTTCAGCTACATGAGCGGCATCATCCACCCGTACTACACGGTCGCGCTGGCGCCCGGGATCGCCGGCACGCTGGGGATCTCCGCGCGTGAGCTGTGGCGGGGCCGGGCCAACTTCGCGGCCCGCGCGGTGCTGGCCGTCATGCTCGCGGTGTCCGCGGTCTGGGGCTTCGTGCTGCTCGCCCGGACGCCGGACTGGCAGCCGTGGCTGCGGTACGCGCTGCTCGTGCTGAGCGCGCTCGCCGCGTTCGCGCTGCTGTTCGGCGCGGACCGGTTCCGGCGGCTCGGCCCGGTCGTCGCCGTGGCCGGCCTGTGCGGCGCGCTGCTCGGGACGGCGTCCTTCACCTTCGCGACGGCGGCGACGGCGCACTCGGGCGGCACGCCGTCGTCCGGTCCGGCGGTCGCGAGTGGACGCGGCTTCGGCGGCGGACGCGGTGGGTTCGGTGGGTTCGGCGGCGGACAGACCGACACCGCCGTGATCGACCTGCTGGAGGCCACGACGACGAAGTGGGCCGCGGCGCAGAGCGGCGCGATGCAGGCCGCCGGGCTGGCCCTCGACAGCGGCCGGCCGGTGCTCGCGATCGGCGGCTTCAGCGGCAGCGACCCGGCGCCGTCGGTGCAGCAGTTCGAGCAGTACGTCGCCGCCGGCGACATCCACTACTACGTCGCGGGCGGACGTGGCGGCTTCGGCGGTGGTCGCGGCACCTCGGGCGAAATCCAGACCTGGGTGGAGCAGAACTTCCCGGCCACGACCGTCGGGAGCACGACGGTTTACGACCTCACGAAATCGATCGGCTGATAGAAATAGCAATTGTTTCGGCCGCGTTAACAGTTGCGGAACCCTTCGACGAGTTCGCTGTCCGTGCGGTATTCGCGGATGCGGACACCTGTTCGAACGGGACGCCACTGGACGGCACATTCCGAACGATTGTTCGCTCGTCAGCGGGGGCCTCGATGATGATCGCGACACCCCGTGCCGACGTGTAACAACGCGGCCCTGCCGCCCGCGCGCCTGCACGGGCGGATCTCTTCGGGAGTGCGCGGATCTTGGCCGGACGGCCGACAGAAACTCTCGCGTACTTGATCTTGCGGACCCGTGAAGGCGCTGGTTGGCCCGGCTGAGTGTCACCCTTTCGGAGGCACTGGGAGGGCGTTGTGGGGATCTTGTACTTCTCGCTAGAGTCTCCGCCGGGAGAGGGACAAGGGGTGACTGATCCGGTGCGTGCGGTGCCGGGTTTTCACTGGGTGTAGGTACGCCCTGTCCGACTTCTCTCGCCTTGACCCGATCAGGTGCGTCTGGAAGAGAGCAGCGATGACCGTGCGCGGTGGCGCAGCTTTGCCCGAACCACCTCCTCATCGTCGCGGTAGGTAGACCTCCGTTCCCCCTTTGGTGTCGCTCCGCTCCACTTCCCCCGCCATCTGGAGTTTCGCTGTGACTTCCCGCTCTCGTCGTCTGCTGACGGCGCTCCTGACACTGCTGACCCTTCTCGGGGTCACCGCCCTGTCCGGCTGCAGTGACAGTTCCGCCTCCGGCGACGGCGGCAAGATCACGCTCGGGTTCAGCGCTTGGCCGGGGTGGTTTCCCTGGCAGGTGGCGCAGGAGCAGGGGCTGTTCGCCAAGAACGGCGTGAACGTCGACCTCAAGTGGTTCGACAACTACACCGACAGCATCAACGCGCTTTCCAGCGGCGCGATCGACGCCAACAGCCAGACCCTCAACGACACGCTTTCGTCGGCTTCGGGCGGCGCGAAGCTTTCCATCGTGCTGGTGAACGACAACTCGACCGGCAACGACAAGATCATCGCGCGGGACGGCATCACCGCCGTCGCCGACCTCAAGGGCAAGAAGGTCGCCGTCGAGCAGGGCACCGTCGACCACTACCTGCTGCTGCTCGCGCTGCAGGAAGCGAAGCTGACCGAAAAGGACATCCAGCTGGTCAACCTGCCGACCGACGCCGCGGCCGCCGCGTTCGTCGGCGGTCAGGTCGACGCCGTGGGCGCGTTCGCGCCGTTCACCACCAAGGCCCTCGAGCTCCCGGGCAGCCGCGCGATCTCGTCGTCGACGGAGTTCCCCGGCGCCATCCCGGACCACCTGGTCACTTCGCAGAAGCTCGTCAAGGAGCACCCGAAGGACGTCCAGGCGCTGGTCAACACCTGGTTCGAGACGCTGACCTGGATCAAGAACAACAAGGACGCGGCGGTCAAGATCATGGCCGAGCGCGGCGGGGTGTCCGACGCGGACTACAAGACCTACGACGCCGGCACCACGATCTTCACCCGCCAGCAGAACCTCGACGCGTTCACCCCGGGGGTCACCGCGCAGCACCTCGACTTCCAGGCGAACAAGATCGTCGACTTCATCGTGAACACCGGCCTCGCCCAGCAGCGGCCGTCGCTCGACGGCCTGTTCGACGACCAGTTCGTGAAGGCCGCGCCGCAGTGACCGGTCCCACCCAGCGCACCACCTCCGATGCCTCGGCCGACGCACGCGCGGCCTCGGAGGCCGAGGCGCTGGAGGCCGAGCAGGGGCTCGCCGAGCGTGTCCAGGCGGGCCGGGGCCGGGCGGACTGGACGCCGTTGCCGCGCCGGGCCGCGCCGAAGCCCGCGTCCCCGCTCTTCTCCCCGCGCACGCCGATTTCGGCGTCCACGCGGTGGACGCTGGCGGTGCTGTCGTTCGCGATCCCATTCCTCGCCTGGGTTGTGCTCAGTGTGAGCGGCGCCGTCGACTCGACGTTCCTGCCGTCCCCGGTCGCGGTGTTCCGCGCCGGGTTCGACATGGCGAGCACCGGCGAGCTGTTCGACGACCTGTGGGCGACCACGCAGCGGGTGCTCGAAGGCTTCGGCCTCGCGGTGCTCGTGTCGGTGCCGCTCGGCATCCTCATGGGCGGTTTCACCGCGGGGCAGGCGTTCTTCGAGCCGCTGATCGGGCTGCTGCGCTACCTCCCGGCGAGCGCGTTCATCCCGCTGCTGATCATCTGGCTCGGCATCGGCGAGCCGTCGAAGATCGCCATGCTCTTCATCGGGACGGTCTTCTTCAACACCCTGATGACCGCGGACGTCGTGCGCGCGGTGCCGAACGCGCTCCTCGACGTCTCCTACACCCTCGGCGCGCGCCGGGGCGAGGTGCTGCGCAAGATCGTCGTGCCGCACTCGCTGCCGGGCATGATCGACGCGATCCGGATCAACGCCGCCGCGGCGTGGAACTTCGTGGTCGTGGCCGAACTGATCAACTCCCAGGCCGGCCTGGGTTTCCGGATCGTGCGTGCGCAACGGTTCCTGCAGACGGACACGATCTTCGCGGTGCTCATCGTGATCGGCGTCGCCGGGCTGACCATCGACGTCGTGCTGCGCCTGGTGCGCACCCAGGTCGGGAAGTGGGCGGCATGACGCTCGAACTGCGGAACGTCGCCAAGGACTACACCGTGCGCGGCCGGGTGACGCGCGCCCTCGACGGCGTCGACCTCGAAGTGCTGCGCGGCGAGTTCGTCTGCGTCGTCGGCGCGAGCGGCTCGGGCAAGTCGACGCTGTTGTCGCTGGTGGCCGGGCTCATCGGGCCGACCGAGGGCGAGATCGTGCTCGACGGCGTCCCGGTGACGGGCCCCGGCCCCGACCGCGGGCTGGTGTTCCAGTCGGGCGCCCTGTACCCGTGGCGCAGCGTCGAGAAGAACGTCGCGTTCGGCCTCGAACTGCTCCCGATCGACGCGGCCGAGCGTGCCGAGCGGGTCGACTGGTACCTCGCCGAAACCGGGCTCGACGCGGTGCGCCGCTCGCTGCCGAAGCAGCTTTCCGGCGGCCAGAAGCAGCGCGTCGCGATCGCGCGGGCCCTGGCGTGCGAGCCGGAAGTGCTGCTGCTGGACGAACCCTTCGGGGCCTTGGACGTCCAGACCAAAGAGGACATGCAGGTGCTGATCCGCCGGATCTGGGCCGACACCGGCACCACGGTGCTGATGGTCACCCACGACGTCGAGGAAGCGGTCTTCCTGGGCGGCCGGGTCGTGGTGCTCGCCTCCGACCCGGGGCGGATCGCCGCCGACGTCGAGGTGGCGCTGCCGGCGGAACGGGACCTGGCGGTGAAGCGGGAGCCGCAGTTCCTCGCGCTGCGCGCCCGGATCGAGGACCTGGTCCGGGAGCAGCACCGCGGCCACGTCAGCCGGGTGGCCGCGGCCGAGTGAGAACGTGTTACGGGAAGGTGGCGGGATGAGGCACGGCAGGTCGACCGCGGAACGGGCGAGCGGCGGGGGTTTCCTCGCGCGGCTCGGCATTCGCGGCAAGCTGAACCTGCTGCTCCTGCCGCCGTTGGCCGCGGTGGTCCTGGTTTCGGTGCCGTTCGCGCTGACGCAGGCGAACAGCGCGACGGCGGCGTCCCAGTCGGCGACCGTGGCGCGGCACACCCAGCAGCTGGGTGGCCTGGTCTGGCAGCTGCAGCGGGAACGGCTGCTGACCGGCGCGTTCGTCGCGACGCCGTCGATGTCGCCGGACGAGATGACGACGCAGCACCGGGTGGTCGACACCGCCGTCGAGGACGTGCGGTCCTCGCTCGGCACCGACGCACCCGACGAGCTGTCGGCGGCGCTGACCCGGATCGGCTCGCTGAACGAGCTGCGGCAGAACGCCGAACGGCGCGGGGTCGCGCTCGACAGCGTGGCCCGCACCTACCACGCCGTGATCGGCGCGGTCATCGACTCGCTGCGGCTGGTGCCGCAGCTGACCAGTGACGCCGAGGGCACCCGAGAGCTGACCGCCCTCGAAGCGCTGCTGCGCGCGAACGAGGAGAACTCGTTGCGCGGCATGGCGTTGATCGTGACGGCGGTCGCGCCCGACGCCGGCAAGTCCATCCTGGACGACGCCACCCAGCAGGCGCCGATCTTCACCGACCGGTTCGTCCAGCAGGCCGACGACGCGTCCGACAGCGAGCAGGCCGCGCTGGTCGTCAACGTCGAGCAGAGCGAGGCCGGCCGCCGCATCGAGGACCTCGCCGCCCAGATCGACAACCCGCGTGACGCGGCCGCCACCGGCAAGTACGTCACCGATGTCCTCAGTGCGGCGGAAACCCAGGCGGGACAACGCAAGCTCGTACAGGAGAAGGTCACCGGCGAGATCGCCGACGCGGCGACCGGGCGTGCCGACTCGGCGACGCGGCTGGCCTGGACGGTCGGCCTCGGCGCGGGCGGGCTGTTCCTGCTGGTCGCGTTCCTCGCCGTCGCGGTGTCCCGCTCGATCGCCCGGCCGCTGCGGCGGCTGACCACCGCGGCGACGTCGGTCGCCGACCTGGCCGGCACCGAGCTCGTCCGCGTGACCGACACCGAGGAGGCCGAGGAGCAGGTCCCGCGGCTGGCCACGATCGACGTCACCTCCGACGACGAGCTGGGCAAGCTCGCCGCCGCGTTCAACCGGGTCCAGACGACCGCCGCCGAGCTGGTCGAACGGCAGGCCCTCACCCGGCGCAACACCAGCCTGATGTTCGCGAACGTCGCGAAGCGCACGCAGAACCTCGTCGGCCGCCAGCTCGCGCTGATCGACGAGGTCGAGCGCAACGAGCAGGACACCCGCCTGCTGGCCAGCCTCTACCGGCTCGACCACCTCTCCACCCGCCTGCGCCGCAACGCCGACAACCTGCTCGTGGTGTCCGGCACCCGCGACGAGACCCGCATCGCCGGCCCGATCGAGCTGTCGACGGCCCTGCGCTCGGCGCTCGCCGAGATCGAGGACTACCAGCGCGTCAAGCTCGGTGTCGTCGCGGAGATCCTGCTGTCCTCGGCCCTCGGTGCCGACCTGGTGCTGGTGTTCGCCGAGCTGCTGGAGAACGCGACGTCGTTCTCGCCGCCGGGCTCGACGGTCGAGGTGGACACGATGTTCCTCGCCGACGGCTCGTGCCTGGTGAGCATCGTCGACCACGGCATCGGCATGACCGAGGAGAAGATCTCCGCGGAGAACAACCGGCTCGTCGAGCGCGAACGCCTGGAGCTCGCGCCGACCAGCGTGCTCGGCCTGTTCGTGGTCGGCCGCCTCGCGCGGCGCCACGAACTGGGCGTCGAACTGCTCGCGACGCCGACGACCGGCGGCGTGACCGCGCGGCTGACGATCCCGCCGCCGCTGTTCAGCTACCGCACCGGACTGCTCCCGAAGGCCGAACCCGCGCCGGCGATCCCGGCGCCGGCGGCACCCCCGGTGGCCAAGCCGAAACCGCGGCACGCCGCCCCGGCGCCGGCCCGGCGCAAGTCGTCCACTTTGGACATGTTCCGGCCCGTCGAGCCGGAGCGCCAGAAGGAACTGCCGTCGCCGGCGATCCCGGCGCTGCTCGGCGCCGGGCACGCCAACGGGTTCGGCTGGTTCAACCAGCCGGCCCCGGTGTGGCCGGACGGCGAACCCGCCGTCGCCGCCCCCGCCATCGCCACGCCGGCCGCCGAAGAAGAACCCGGGGCCGAGTCCCGTGGCGGCCTGCGCCGGCGCGTCCGCGGCGCGCAACTGCCCAGCCCGGGCACGACCGCCGCGGTGGCCGGCGACACCAAGCCGCGGCACGACCCGGAGGCGACCAAGGCCGCGATGGACGGCTTCCAGGAGGCGTTCGCCAAAGCCGCCGAGTTCGCCAAAGCCGCCGAGTTCGCCAAGGGCGTCGAGGGCGGCGCCGCGGTCACCGCGCCGCCGACGGTCGTCACCGCGCCTGTGTCGGCGAACCCGGCGCCGCCGACCGTGGTCACCGCGCCGGTGCCGGCGACCCCGGCGCTTCCGGTGCGCGTCCCCGGTCCCGACCGGATCGCGCTCTCGGCCGCTGTCGCCCCGCCGCCGGTCACCGCCCCGATCTCGCGGGACGGCCTGACCCGGCGGGTGCCCGGCGCCCAGCTCGCCCCGGGCCTGCGCAAGCAGGAAGCCGCGGGCCGGCCGGCCGCCCGGCCCGTCGTCAACCGCACCAAGCGGGACCCGGCGGCCGAGCGCGCGGCGTTCGACTCGTTCGCCGCCGGCCTGGCCAAGGCGGACGTGCTTACGGCAGACACCCCGCCGCCAGGTGTGGTCGCCGGTCGTGTGATGGAACGAGAAGAAGAGAGCAGGAAATGAGCATCCCCGCAGCAGGTGTCAGCGTCGAAGCCCAGAACTTCAACTGGCTGGTGAGCCGCTTCGCGCAGCACACCGCGGGCGCGATCGCCGCCATCGCGGTCTCGGCCGACGGCTTGCTGATCGCGGTGTCCTCGGAGCTCGAGCGCTCCAACGCCGACCGCCTGGCCGCGATCTCGTCCGCCATGCTCGGCCTCGCCCACGGCGTCTCCGACAGCCACCCGCTCGGCGCGCCCGACAAGGTGATCATCGAGCTGGAGCACGGTTACCTGCTGGTCTGCACCATCAGCATCGGCTGCTCGCTCGGCGTCCTCGCCAACAAGCAGGCCAGCCTCGGCACGATCGCCTACGAGATGGCGATGTTCGCCAACCGCGCCACCGAGGTCCTCACGCCCGGGCTCATCGAGGAGCTGAAGAACAGCGTCGGTTCGTGATGGCCGAAGACCCCGACACCTCGCTGCTGCGGCCGTACCTGATGACCTCGGGGCGGGCGCAGCCGGTCGACCAGAGCCTCGAGATCGAGGCGCAGGTCATGACGTCCCGTCTCGGTGCGGCGTCGCACCCGAAGCTCACCTTCGAACGCCAGGAAATCGTCTCCCTCTGCCGCAGCACCATGTCGGTCGCCGAAGTGGCCGCCATGCTCGGCCTGCACATCGGCGTCGCGCGCGTGCTGGTGGCCGACCTCGCCGAGCTGGGCTACGTCGTCGTCCGCCGGCCGGGGAACCACAACTCGCACGACCTCGGCATGATCGAAAGGGTCATTCGTGGACTCGAAGCCATTCACTGAACCGGCCGCCCGCCCACCCGCCCCGGTCAAGATCGTCATCGCGGGCGGCTTCGGCGTCGGCAAGACGACGGCCGTGTCGTCGATCTCCGAGATCAAGCCCCTGACGACCGAAGCGGCGATCACGTCGGTGGCCGCGAACGTCGACCGCACGGGCCACGTCCCGGCCAAGACCACGACGACGGTCGCCCTCGACTTCGGCTGCATCACGATCGACGACGAGGTGAAGCTCTACCTGTTCGGCACACCCGGCCAGGACCGCTTCGGCTTCATGTGGCAGGACCTGGTCCAAGGCGCGCTGGGCGCGCTGGTGATCGTGGACACCCGCCGCATGGACGACTGCTACCCGGCAGTCGACTACTTCGAGAACGCCGGCCTCCCGTTCGTGGTCGCGGTCAACATGTTCGACGGCGCGCTCGGCCACAACCTGGAAGACATCCGCTGGGCGCTCGCCGTCAGCGAGGACGTCCCCCTGATCACGTTCGACGCCCGGCAGAAGCTCTCGGTGCGCGACGCCCTGCTGGCGGTCCTGCACAACACGTTCAAACGAGCCCGAGCCCAGGCTGGTGCGGGAGCCTGAGCACCTACCGCTACACTGATCCACGGACCCCGCGCGGCGTCCACCCTGTGAACTTCCCCAGGGCCGGAAGGCAGCAAGGATAAGCAGGCTCTGACGGGTGCGCGGGGTCCCCTTCTTTTCGGCCTCCTTGCTTCGGGGCTTCGCCCCTTCGCCGGGGCCTTCACTTCGTTCTTTCTCCCGGGGGCCGAGCCCCCGGACCCCCACGGTGCCTCACTCATGGCCTGACAGCGCTGCCGTGGCCGTGGCCGTGGCCGTCCTCGCGGCCTGATTGCGCTGCCGTGGCCTTCGTCGCGGCCTGCGTGCGCTGCCGTGGCCGGTCCTCGTGGCTGAGCGTGTTGCCGGGCCGTCCTCATGGCTTCCGGCGCTGCCGTGGTCTTCCTCAGAACACGCCCAGGATGTCTTTGGGGGGTTTTGGGGGTGGGGGTTTGTCCTCGTCTGTGATCGGCTTGGCTTTTCCGGCCAGTTTGGCCAGCTCGGGGCCCTCTACGCACCTTGCCGGGAAGGCCGCTGACGCTGTTCGGGAGGCCAGTGCTGCTGTGGGGACGCCTGTTGCCGATGCTGCGAACACCAGGTTTCCGAACCGGCGTCCTCGGAGTACTCCCGGGTCGGCCAGCAGTGCTATCTGCGGGAACACCTCTCGCAGCGTGGCCAGGAAGCGGCGGGCGAACGGGAGGCCCGCGCCGTCCGTGATGTTCGCCAGGTAGGTGCCCGTGGGGCGGAGGATTTCCGCTATCGCCCGCACCGACTCCAGGGTGGCCAGGCCGCCGGCCAGGGTCGCTTGCTCGAACGCGTCCACCACCACCAGGTCCGCGGTGTTCTCGCGGCGGGTCGCCAGGCCCTCGCGGCCGTCCGTGATGCGGACTCGCAGGCCTGGAACCTTCAGGCCCAGCTGGCTGCGGACCAGGTCCACCAGCTCGGCGTCCGCGTCGAAGACCAGCTGGCGGGAGCCCGGGCGCTTGGCCGCCACGTAGCGCGGGAGGGTGCAGGCCGCGCCGCCGATGTGGAGCGCTTCCACCGGGCCTGGTGGGAGGAGGTCGACGACGTCGCCGAAGCGGCGGACGTAGTCGAACTCCAGGTGGCTCGGGTCGTCGAGGTCGACGTACGACTGGGCGACCCCGCCCACCGACAGCAGCCACGCGTTGCCGCGGTCGGCGAAGCGCTGGAGTTCCGCCGTCCCGAACCGCACCGGGTACTGGCCCGGAATCGGTGCCGGCTTGCCTGTTCGACTCACGAAACCGAAGCGTAGTCGCGGTCGGAAACATTCTTGCCGGGCCGGCGATAAGGGAGCGGAAGATCAACGATCCGAGGGGGATCACCTTGCGTGTGAACGCAGTTCTCGTCGCCGCGGCCCTGGCCGTCGGCGTACTCGCGACGCCTGCTTCGGCGGACGTCCTGCCCGACCGGGTCCAGGCCGTCTCGCTGCTGGAGACCGGCGGCCCCGGCGTGGCCCGGGCCGCCGAAACGGCGTTGCTCGGCTCGCCGGCCGACCTGCAGGCCTTCCTGGCCACCGGCCGGTACCAGGCGAAGGACGACGACGACCGGGTCCTGGTCACCCAGGTCCTGTCGACCGGCGGCCCGGTCGCCAAGCGCGCCGCCCAGCAGGCGCTCAGCGGCACCATCGAAGACATCCGCGCGTTCCTGGCCACCGGCCTGCCCCGGGCCCGGGTGGCCGACGACCGGATCGCCGTCGGCCAGGCCATGAGCACCGGCGGCCCGACCGTGAACGCGCGTGCCCAGCAGGCGCTCGACGGCACGGCCGAGGACGTCCGGGCGTTCCTCGACCACGGTCTCCAGGCGGCGAAGGACGTCGACGACCGCGTCCTGACCGCCCAGGCCATGGCCGCGGGCGGGCCCGAGGTGAAGGCCGCCGCGCAGACGGCCCTCGACGGCGACCCGGCCGACGTCCGGTACTTCCTGGCCCTCTGGAAGCAGGTCGCCGCGGCCGGCGACGCCGAGCTCACCGCGGTCCAGGGCCAGGTCGACGGCGCGAAGGCGGCCAAGGCGCGGCACAACGGCGTCGCGGTCCAGATCGCGGCGAACCAGGCCGCGAAGCTCGCGTCGGACGCGCGGAAGGCGAACGCCGACCGGCTCGCCGCCCAGCAGGCGAAGAACCAGCAGGACGGTCAGGCCGCGGCGGGCGCCGAGGCCACCGCGCAGCAGCAGGCCAAGGAGGCCGCGGCCCGCGCCGCGCGGGCCAAGGCCGACAACGACAAGCTGCTGGCCGACGCCGCCGACCCGGCGCTGACGGTGCCCAACGGCCGTCGCGCGTCGGTCTACCTGCTGCGCAACGGCGGTGCCGCGGTCAAGGACGCCGCCCGCGCCGCGCTCAGCGGTACGGACGACGACGTCGTCACCTTCGTGCACAGCGGGCTCGCCGCTGCGCAGGAGATCGACGACCGTGCCGCCGTCGCGGCGATCGCGGCGGACCCGAAGGCCCGTCCGGGCCTGCGCCAGGCCGCTCGGGACGCGCTCGCGGGCCCGTACGCCGGCGTCGCCGCGCTGCTGCGCACCGGCGACTACCCGGGCCGCGACACCGACGACCGCGTCGAGGTCAACCAGATCCTGGCGGCCGGTGGCCCGTCGACGAAGCCGGCCGCCCAGAAGGCCCTCGACGGCACCGTCGCCGACGTCCGCGAGTTCCTGGCGCACGGCCAGTACGTCACGCACCTGATCGACCTGTCGGTGTACGCCACCCGGACGCTGTCGGAAGGGCCCGAGGTCGTCGCCGTCGCGCAGGGTGTGCTCGACGGTCCCGACTCGGCCCTGCAGGCGTACCTGGACGGCGAACTGCTCAAGGCACGGGCGCGTGACGCGTTCACGGCGCAGCACGTCGCCAAGGTGAACGCCCTGGTCGCCGAGGCCGCTGCCCTGGCCTGACCCGCACGGCGAAGGTTGTCGGACGGTCCCGGTAGTCTCGCGGCGTGGCTCTCGCGCTGTACCGCAAGTACCGTCCGGCAACCTTCGCCGAGGTCGTCGGGCAGGAGCATGTGACCGAACCCCTCCGCACGGCGTTGTCCGCCGGGCGGATCAACCACGCCTACCTCTTCTCCGGCCCGCGCGGCTGCGGGAAGACGTCGAGCGCGCGGATCATGGCGCGCTCGCTGAACTGCGTGAAGGGGCCGACACCGGACCCGTGCGGCGAGTGCAACTCCTGCAAGGCGCTCGCGCCGGAGGGTTCGGGCAGCGTCGACGTCACGGAGCTCGACGCCGCCAGCCACGGTGGTGTCGACGACGCCCGTGAGCTGCGGGACAAGGCGTTCTACGCCCCCGCCGAGTCGCGCTACCGCGTGTTCATCATCGACGAGGCGCACATGGTCACCACGCAGGGCTTCAACGCCCTGCTGAAGATCGTGGAAGAGCCGCCCGAGCACGTCATCTTCATCTTCGCGACCACCGAGCCGGACAAGGTGCTCACCACCATCCGCTCGCGGACGCACCACTACCCGTTCCGGCTGATCCCGCCCGGCGCGATGCGCACGCTGCTGGAAAGCAACGTCGCCGCCGAAGGCGTCGAGGTCGAGCCCGCGGTGTACCCGCTGGTCATCCGGGCCGGCGGCGGTTCGGCGCGCGACACGCAGTCGGTGCTCGACCAGCTGCTCGCCGGCGCTGGGCCCGACGGCGTGAGCTACAGCCGCGCGGTGTCGCTGCTGGGCGTCACCGACGTGGCGCTGATCGACGACATGGTCGACGCGCTCTCGACCGACGACGCCGGCACAGTGTTCGGCACCGTCGAGAAGGTCGCCGAAGCCGGGCACGACCCGCGCCGGTTCGCGACCGACCTGCTCGACCGGCTGCGCGACCTGGTGCTGCTGCGCGCGGTCCCGGAGTCCGCGGGTGGCCTGGTGTCGGCGCCCGAAGAGGAACTGGCGCGGATGGTCGGCCAGTCCGAACGTCTTGGCCTCGGCACGCTTTCGCGGTACGCCGACATCGTCCACAATGGACTCTTGGAGATGCGGGGCGCGACGTCCGCCCGGCTCGTGCTCGAGCTGCTGTGCGCGCGGATGCTGCTGCCGTCGGTCACCGAGGCGGAAAAGGCGCTGCTGGCGCGGATCGAGCGGCTGGAACGCCGCGCGACCGTCGCCGCCGGCGGTGGCGCGCCCGCCGAAGGTGGCGTCGAGCCGCCGATGCGGGCCGCGCCGGAGAAGGAGTTCTCGAGGCCGTCGCAGCGCCCGGCGTCGGCCGGCCCGGCACCGGTGGCGATCCCGGAGCCGCCCGCGGACGGACCGAATCCGCCGGCCCGGCCCGCTCCCGTGACGGCCGCTCCGGCTCAGCCCGCTGCCGCCCCGCCGGCTCATCCCGCGCAGCCTGCTGCCGCCCCGGCACCGGCCGCCGAACCGGCGTCCGCGAACGGCGGCTGGAGCACACCGCGCACGCCGGGTGGCGGGATCCCCGCGCAGCCGGCCGCGGCACCCGCCGCCGCGCCGAGCGACGCCAGCGGCTGGGGCGCGACCCGGACGCCGGGTGGGGACGCCCCCGCCCCGGCGGCCGAGCCCGAACCGGCGGCCGCCGCCGCACCCGCGGCGTCCGGTGCGCTGGACGCGGCCGGGCTCCGGAACATCTGGCCGCAGCTGATGACGGCGCTGCGCAAGTTCACCGGCGGCCGCAGCCTCGAGGCGATGCTCACGCAGGCCACAGTGGCGACCGTCGAGGGCAACGCCGTCACGCTGACCCACAAGTCCGAGCCGCTGGCCCGCAGGCTGTCCGACCAGGACAACGCCCGCAAGATCGCCGGCGCGCTGACCGACGTCCTCGGCGGCGACTGGCAGGTCCGCTGCGTCCACGGCAACGCCCCGGCCGCCGCGCCCGCGGCCCGCGCCCAGCAGGCGGCGCCCGCGCCGAAGCAGTCGTTCACCCGCCAGTCGGCGGCCGCCCCCGCGGCGCCCCCGGCCGAGCAGCCCGCCCGCCCGGCGGCCCCGGCCACCCCGCCCCCGCCGGCGCGGCCCAAGGTCACGACGGCCGAGCCGGACATCCCGCTGCCCCCGGAACCCTCCGACGAGGACGACGAGGACCTCTACAACGAGGACGCCAGCCCGGCCCCGCCGCCACCCCCGCCCCCGCCGGACCAGGACCCGGACGAGCTGGCCCGCCAGCTGATCTCGGATCACCTCGGCGCCCGCCCCCTGGACTGACCAAGGTCCGTGAAGGCCTCCTTACCGGCCGTAAGAGCCGGTAAGGAGGCCTTCACGGCTTTTCGGCCTGCGCCCCGCCCGCAGAGCCTGCCGACTCTCTGGGTCGGGGTCAGGAGGCCCAGGGGCCGATGCCGGTGACCCGGTCCGCCCTGACGCGGACGATCACCGCGGTCGGCGAGCCCTGGTTGCCCAGCAGGTACTTCTCGACGCCGAGGTAGCGCTGCGCCTGGCGGTCCATCAGCGCCGTGAACTCGTCGGCGATGTCCGGGCCGACGATCGACGCCGTGCCGCGGACCAGCAGGTACTGCGGCAACCCGCGGGCGTCGTGGCCGTCGTGGTCCTCGATCAGGACCGTCACGCGCGGGTCGTTGCGGATGTTGCGCACCTTGGGCCGGCGGCCCTCCATGCCCATCACGATCTCGTCGCCCTCGCGGCTGGCCCAGACCATCGACGTCTGCGGGGAGCCGTCCGGGTTGATCGTGGTCAGCACCGCGTTGAAAGGCCGTTCGAACAGCCGGTGGCTGCTTTCGGGGAGTTCCATGTCCCCGAGACTAGGAAGCCGGCAGGTACTCCTCGGTACCTTGGTGCCCATGGGTGACTTCCCGGGTGACGTCTTCCTCGTGGACTGCCCGGCCCGGCCGGCGATCGAGATCATCGCCGACAAGTGGGCTGTCGTCGTGGTGTTCGCGCTCAGCGGCGGCACGGCGAGCTCGTCGACTACAGCCTGACCGACCTCGGGCAGACGCTCGTCGAGCCGATCGGCGTCCTCACGAAGTGGGCGACCCGGCACGGCGAGGCCGTCGTCGAGGCTCAGGAGGCCAGGTAGGCCTCGATCGCCGCGGCGATGGCGGACGCGAACTGCTGCCGCCCTTCGGCGCTCGACATCCGGGCCGCCTCGGCCGCGTTGCGCATGTTCCCGCACTCGACGAGCGCGATCGGCCGCGTCGAGAGGTTCAGGCCGCCGAGGTCCGAGCGCGCCGAAAGGCCGTTGCCGCCGATGTAGTTCGACGCGCTGAAGCCGCTGGTGCGCATCGTGTCGCGCAACGTCTGGGCCAGCCGCGTCGACGGCGGGCCTTGCGCCGCGTTCAGCGGCGGCGACGAGTAGGCGACGTGGAAGCCGTTCGCCCCGGGCGAGTTCGAGCCGTCGGCGTGGATCGAGACGACGGCGTCGGCGTTCGCGTCGTTGCCGGCCGCCGCCCGCTTGTCGACGCACGGGCCGACGCCGGTGTCGTTCTGTCGCGTGTAGACGACGCGGATCCCCTTGGCCGACAACGCTTCTCCGACCCGCTGGGAGACGTCCCAGGTGAACGCGTGCTCGGGGTAACCGGCGTTGGTCGACGTCCCGGTGGTGTTGCACGGCTTGGTCTGCCCGCGTCCCGCGGGCACGAGCCGGTTGATCTCGGAGGGGTGCGAGCCGTTGCCGCCGTTGTGCCCGGGATCGAGCACGACGACCTTCCCGGAAACCACCGGCGGCGCGCTGGAAGGCGGCGCGGGTGGTGCGACCGACGACGGCGAAGGCGTGACGGTCGCCGGCGTGGGTGTGACGGTCCGGGTGACGACGGGAGCGGGCGCGGGAGCCGCCGGGGTGTCTTCTTCGCAGCCGGTGAGCAGCAGGGCACCGGCCAGCAGGAGGGGAGCAATCGCGCGTCGCACGGCGACCACGGTGCCACAACCCGGGCCCGCCCGTGGCGCGACTACCCTGGTGGTGACACAGGCGTGCAGAGAGGACCGAGTGCGATCATGGTGCAACCCGGCGGCGGCTTCGACATTTCCCAGCTGATGCAGCAGGCCCAGCAGATGCAGCAGAAGCTCGTCGAGGCGCAGGAGGAACTCGCCAACACCGAGGTCACCGGCACGGCCGGCGGCGGGCTGGTCACCGCGACCGTCTCCGGTGACAGCCAGCTCAAAAACCTCCAGATCGACCCGAAGGTCGTCGACCCGGACGACGTCGAGACCCTGTCCGACCTGATCGTGGCGGCGGTCCGCGACGCGTCGGCGAGCGCCCAGAAGCTCACCGAGCAGAAGCTCGGCCCGCTGGCCGGCGGCCTCGGCGGCGGTGGCGGCATGCCGGACCTCGGCGCCCTCGGCTTCGGCGGCTGACGAACTTGTACGAAGGTGTCGTCCAGGACCTGATCGACGAGCTCGGGCGGTTGCCCGGGGTCGGGCCGAAGAGCGCCCAGCGGATCGCGTTCCACCTGCTGGCCGCGGACCCGGTGGACATCTCCCGGCTGCAGGACGTCCTCGGCAAGGTCAAGGAGGGCGTGCAGTTCTGCGAGGTCTGCGGCAACGTCTCCGAGCAGCAGCGGTGCCGCATCTGTCGCGACGAGCGCCGCGACCTCACGGTCATCTGCGTGGTCGAGGAGCCGAAGGACGTCCTGGCGGTCGAGCGCACCCGCGAGTTCAAGGGCCGCTACCACGTTCTGGGCGGCGCCCTGGACCCGTTGTCGGGCATCGGCCCGGAGCAGCTGCGGATGCGCGAACTGCTCAAGCGCATCGGCGAGGCGGACATCACCGAGATCATCATCGCGACGGACCCCAACACCGAAGGCGAAGCGACGGCGACGTACCTGGTGCGCATGCTGCGCGACTTCCCGGGGTTGAGCGTGACGAGGCTGGCATCGGGGCTGCCGATGGGCGGTGACCTGGAGTTCGCGGACGAGCTGACCCTGGGCCGCGCGCTCTCGGGCCGCCGTGTCCTTTGACGGCCGCCCGGTCGAACCGATCCGGACGTTCATGGTCACCGTGCGGGGCCGGGAAGCGGGTTACGTCGACATCAGCGACTGCGCCGAGCTGCCCCGGTCGCGGCGGGTCGACCCCATGACCGGTGTGATCGAGCTGACCATCGGTGAGGTCGCGGTCTTGGACCGGAACTTCCACGCGGACGTCGAGCGACTGTGGCGCACCATCGCCGACCTCGTGGCGCAGTACCGCCGGGAGGGGCGGGCGGAGACCGGGCTGTGGGACGAGTTCGGTGTGCTCCGGCTCGAACCGGTCCCGGGCGGGCTGGTGCGGTTCACCCTGGCGTTCGACAGCGGCCTGAGCCGGACCGCCGTCGCCGTCGAGGAAGATCTGCTCGCTGCCCTCGCCTTCGGCGGTGTCGAGTTCTTCGAAAAGCTGGGGCAGCTGGCCGGCGGCTTCCACGACCAGGACATCGAGAAGCTCACTGGTCGAAGCGGCGCAGGCCGTAGAGGTCCATCAGCCTGATCACCTTGTTCGCGTACTCCGGGTCGGTGGCGTACTTCCGCGCCACCGCCCGGATGAACGCGTCCGGGTCTTCGCGCGCCGGCAGCGCCGCCGCGTAGTTCGAGGAAGTCGTCAGCAAGCGCCCGTAATCACGGAATGAGTCGTCCACCGACGCGTACGAGCGGAAAAACGCGTCGACGGGATGGCACGGCGCCGGAACGCATTCGGACGTCTGGTAGCGCGCGCACCGCAACGCGATGGGGCCCGGGCTCGTCGGCCGGACGCACTTGAAGCCGAAGTAGTTCAGCTCGGCCGTCGAGAGTTTGCTGCGGCCCCAGTTCGACTCCAGGATCGACTGCGCCACCGTGACCGACGCCGGGATGTCGTACGCGGCGCGGATCCGCAGGGCGATCGGGGCCGCCGTGCCGACGTACGCCTGTTGGTAGCCCGCGTCCAGCGCGGCCGCGCGAACCGAGCCCTGGTCGATCGGCGGGACGACCAGGAGGACGGCCGCCAGCCCGAAGTGGATCATGGGGGCAAAACTGCCCGATCCGCGCCCGGCCGGCGACCGGCGTCACTCCAAAGAGGCGTCAGCAGTAGCCGAGCTGCGCCAGCGTGTCCACGATGATCTCGGACGGGTGGTACTTGTCCATCCAGGACTCACCGCGGCGGTTCTGGTAGGTGTCGAGGAAGTTCTGCAGCTTGTCGCCGCGCATTTCGGTGAGCACGACGGTCTCGCCGAGGTGCTGCGGCGTCTCGGTGCGCTCGCGGTGCACCGCGCACGGCAGGCCGAGGTAGTAGCACTCCGCCGAGAGACCACCCGAGTCGGTGACGACGTACTCGGCGCGCGCGACCAGCGGCAGGAACTTCAGGTACCGCATCTTCGGCTGCGCGATGAACTTGTCGTCGAACAGGTTGTCCAGGCCCAGCGAGCGGATCTTCTCGCGCTCGGGCGCGCCGGCCATGTACAGGATCGGCATCTGGCGGCTCTGCTCGCGCAGGATCTCCAGCACCTCGCGGTACTTGTCCGCGCGCGAGACCAGCTCGAAGCGGTGCAGCGTGGCCAGGCCGAACTTCTCCGGCAGGTTCGGCACGTCCAGCGGCTGGTTGATGGCCAGGCGCATCGCGTCGATCGCGGTGTTCGCCTCGGTGTCGACGACGACGCCGCGGGCGTTGCGCAGGTTGTTCACCTCGCGGATGCTCGGTGCGAAGTGCATGTCGACGATCTTCGCCGCGATCTTGCGGTTGAGCTCCTCGGGTAGCGGCGACAGGATGCTGCCCGAGCGCGCGCCGGCCTCGACGTGCCCGACGCGGGACTTCAGGATGCGCTTCCCGATCAGCGAGCCGTACGGCGTGGTGAACGTGTCGCCGTGCACCAGCACCAGCGGCGGCCGGCCGTCTTCGGTCAGGGCGGCGCGCAGCTCGTGGCGGCGGCTCCAGGCGGTGCGCATGACCTGCGCGGCCCAGCCCGGGACCTGCGACGGCGACTCGAGGTTGTGCGCCTTCTCCTCCGGCACCAGCCAGACGTCGGGTGCCGGCATGTCCAGGTCGGCCAGGACGTCGGCCACCTCGTCGACGTGCTGCGCGGTGAACCAGATCTTCGGCCGCATCCCTCGCTCGCGGATCCCGTGGTAGACGGGCGCGATCTTGATCAGTTCCGCGGTGGTGCCGAGAATGAAGGAAATCACCGTGAAGGCCCATTTCTGGTCGGGTGCGGTGGCGCAAGGATACTGGCCGACCCGCCGCGGAGGCCGCCGGGTAGCCTCGGCCCGGTGAGTGCGAACCCGCTCCTCCCCTCGCTCAGCGTCGTGATCCCGGTCTACAACGAGCAGGACTGGATCGAACGCAGTGTCGGCGCGCTGCTCGCCTCGGCCGAGGCGGCGAACTGGCCGATCGAGGTCGTCGTGGTCGACGACGGCAGCACCGACGCCACGCCGTCCCGGCTCGACGAGCTGCGCGAACGCCACGGCATCACGGTGCTCGGCCAGGCCAACAGCGGCCGGTTCGAGGCCCGGCGGGCGGGGATCGCCAAGGCGTCCGGGGAGCGGATCCTGCTGCTCGACAGCCGTGTGGTCGTCGACGAAGGCGCGCTGACGTTCCTGCGTGACCAGGTGGTCGACCACCCGGAGCGCGCGGTCTGGAACGGCCACGTCAACGTGGCGTCGGAAACCAACCCGTACGCCGGGTTCATGGCCGGGCTGGTGAAGATTCCCTGGCGCCGCTACTGCGCGGATCCGCGCCTGATGTCCTTCGGCATCGACGAGTTCGACCTGTTCCCCAAGGGCACCGGTTTCTTTTCCGCACCGCGCGAGGTCCTTGAGGCCGCTTCGGACGCGTTCGTCTCGCTCTTCGACGACGTGCGCTTCGCCAGTGACGACACCGGTGTGCTGCGCTGGATCGCCGAGCGCCACCGCATCTTCCTCGCACCGGAGTTCTCGGCCACCTACCACGGGCGCGACAGCTTCAAGAAGTTCGTCGCCCAGTCGTACTTCCGCGGGACGACCTTCGTGGACTCCTACCTCGGCTCGCCCGGGCCCGCGCGCAACGGCCTGTTCGCCGCGTTCGGCGTCGGCCTGCTCGGCCTCGGCGTGGCGCTGCGGCGCCCGAAGACGGCCGTCGCGCTGGCCGCCGCCGGGTCGGCCGCGGCCGGGGTGGCCGTGACCCGCTTCGGGGCGACGACCGCCGAGGCCAAGGCCGTGGCCCGGCTCGCGCCGGTGTTCGGCGCCGGGTTCGGCGCGGGCGCCGTCCGCGGCCTCGTGATGGCGTTGCGGGCCCGCCGCAACCGGCGATGAGCAGCCCGGTGACCGGCGATCGCGAGCTCGCCAAGGAGACCGGCCGCTCGGCCGGGAAGATCGGCGTCTCGCTGCTCGTCGCGATCGGGCTCGGGTACGTCCTGACGCTGCTCGCGACCCGCTGGCTCGGGCCGGAGAACAGCAAGGTCTTCCTCTCGTTCTGGGGCATCCTGATGGGCCTCGGCAGCGCGCTGTCGCCGCTCGAGCAGGAGCTGTCCCGCCAGTCCGCGGTGGCCGCGCTCGACGGCGGCCGCGCCGGCCGCCCCGCGCTGCGGGCGCTGACCATCGGCGCGGTGACGGTCGCCGTCGTCGCCGTCGTGACGCTCGTCGTGCCCGTGCTTTCGGACCGTCTCTACGCCGGCAACACCGCCCTCGGCGTCATCGTGCTGTGCGGGGCGATCTCCTTCGCCTGCCAGTTCGCCGCCCGCGGCCTGCTCGTCGGGCAGCAGCGGATCCGCCCGTACTCCTGGCTGGTCATCGCCGAGGCCGCGGTCCGCGTCGTCGTGCTGTTCGGGATCGTCGCCGCCGGGCTCACCGGCCTGACGTCGTTCGCGATCGCCGCGGCGGCCGGGTCGTTCGCCTGGCTGCTGTTCGTCCGGCCGGTGACCGGGCTCGTCGACCCGCACGCCGAGGGTGAGGGCTGGGGGCCGGTCACCGCGCGGATCCTGATCCTGATGGCCGGCGCGGGCCTGACCGCCAGCGTCATCACCGGCTACCCGGCGATGGTGAGCCTGCTCGCGCCGGGCGGGTCCGACGCCGACGTCGGCGTGCTCTTCGCGACGCTCACCGTGTCCCGGGTGCCGCTCCTGCTGCTCTCGCCGCTGCAGGCGCTCGCCGTCCCGACGGTCGTCCGGCTGTCCGGCACGGCCGAGGGCATGCACCGCCTCCGCCGCCTGCTGGCGCTGGGCGCGGTCGGCACGGTCGTCCTCGGCGTCGTCGGCGCCCTGGTCGGCTTGCTCATCGGGCCGTGGCTGGTCGAGCTGCTCTACGGCGCCAAGTTCGTCGCGCAGGGCTGGTGGGTCGCCTGGATGGTCTGGGGTGCGGTGGTGCTCACGGCGCTGCAGCTGATGACGGCCGTGCTCGTGGCCCGCAAGCAGGCGAACAAGGTGCTGGTCACCTGGGCGGTGGTCGCGGTCGCGACCGCCGTGACGCTGCTGGTGGTGCCGGGTGACCCGATTCTCAAGGCCGTCGCCGGCCTGGCCGCCGGTCCCACGCTGGGATTGGCCGTCGTTCTGGTGTTCGTCTTGCGGCGCCCGGGCAACTTGCCGGCCGGTTCGAACGTCACAGTAGGGTGACCCGGGGCCGGACCACCGGGACTGGATCGGCGTGAAGCGCCGGTGAGGTTGGACAGCGTAAAACCATGAACGTATTACTGGTCGTGCTCGCCTTCTGGCTGCCGGGCCTCGTCCTGGGTGCGGCCATCCGGCTGCGCGGGTGGCTGCTGGCCGCGGCCGCGCCGCTGCTGACCTTCGGCGTCGTCAGCCTGGGGGTGCCGGTCCTCGGTGGCCTCGGCATCCGCTGGAACATGCTCGACGTCGCGCTGTGGACGCTGCTGCTGTCCGCGGCCGGCTTCGGCCTCGCTTTCGCCGTGCAGCGCCTCACCGCGCGCCGGCACCCGGACTGGGCCGGGCTGGACGCCGACACGGCGCGCCCGCGCCGGACCCCGCGTGAGCACCTGCTGATGGGCGCCGGCGTCTTCGTCGGCTCCGCGGTCGGCATCGTGACGTTCCTGCGCGGCGCCCGCGGCCTGAACCAGGTCCAGCAGGGCTGGGACGCGCCGTTCCACGCGAATCTGGTGCGCTGGATCGCCGAGCACGGCGACGCCCGGCCGTCGACGGTCGGCACCATCGCGAACCTGCCGAACCAGACCGACTACTTCTACCCGGACACCTACCACGCCCTGCTCGCGCTGGTCTTCGACAAGGCCGGGCTGGCGATGATGCCGACGCTGAACATGGCGGCGCTCACGGTGATCCTGTGCGTGCCGATCGGCGTCGCCGCGATGTGCCACGTGTGGCGGATGCCGCCGCTGGGTGTCGCCGCGGCCGCCGCCGTTTCGGTGTCGTTCACGAACTTCCCCTACGACTCGCTGTGGCGCGGTCCGCTGTGGCCCTACGTCGCGGGCGTGGCCTTGATCCCGGCGGCCCTCGCACTGGGCCGGCTGCTGCTGGAGCCGCGGGGGATCGCCGGTCCGGTCGCGATCGGCATCGGCGTCGCCGGGCTGATCGGGCTGCACACCAGCGTCGCGTTCGTGGTCGTCGTGTACTTCCTGCTGGTCCTGCTCGCCGTGCTGTTCCGGTTCGAGCGGATCGACTGGCGCCGCTCGGCGCCCTCGCTGATCGCCACCGTCGGCCTCGCCGTCGTCTGCGGCCTGCCACTGGCGTTGCCTTCGCTGTACAACGCGGGTGGCGTGACGAGCGCGTTCTGGGCGTCGGAGGCGACCGTCAGCGGCGGTCTCGGCGAGACCATCACGTTCTCGCCGATGGCCCCGTTCCCGCAGTGGTGGATCGGCGTGCCCGCGTTCATCGGGATCTGCCTGATGGTCAAGCACCGCCGGATGCTGTGGATGGTCGCGGCCTACGTCGTGTTCGGCGGGCTCTTCGCGGCCACGGTGTCGATGGAGACGCCGCTCATCCACACCCTCACCGGGGTCTTCTACAACGACCACTGGCGGATCGGGGCCCTGGTCCCGCTGGCCGGCGCGGTCGCCTTCGGCGAGTTCGCCGAGACCGCGGCCCGCTGGATCGCGCGCAAGGCCGGCGGCCGGCTGCCCAACCTCGGCCCGGCGACGCTCACCACGCTCGGCGTGGTGCTGCTGGCCCTGGTCATCGGCGGGCTCAGCCGCGGCGGCTACATCGGCCGCAACGCGGCCCGGCTGCAGCTCAACTACAGCGGCGGGCCGACCGTGAGCAACGACGAGCGCGAGGCCTTCACGTGGCTCGCCGCGCGCGTCGCCCCCGGCGAGCACGTGATGAACGACAAGTCCGACGGCTCGGTGTGGATGTACGCGCTCAACGGCATCCAGCCGGTCGAGTGGACCTTCTACGGTGCCGAGCCGCTCACCCCGGCGGGGTACCTCAGCGTCTACCTGAACGACATCGACAAGTACCCGGCGGTGCGCAAGACCCTCACCGACCTCAAGGTCCGCTACGTCTTCGTCGGCAAGGGCAAGGTCTCGGCGACGACCCCGAGCGCGGTCGGCCTCGAGCACCTGGACGCCGGTACCGGTTTCAAGCTGGTCTTCCACAATCCCGGCGCTTCGGTGTACGAGATCGAGGGCCAGCAAGGCGTCGTCGCGGCCGGGGCCACCCCCGGGTCCGCCGCCGGCAACGGGAACTGAAGGGCTAAAGTGATCGCGTGTCCGCGTCTCCGTTGACCTCCGTGACCAGCCGCCGGGTGCTGATCGTGATGCCCGCGCTGAACGAGCAGGCGAGCGTCGCGTCGGTTATCGAGCACGTGAAACGGGCTCGGCCGGACGCCGACCTGCTGGTCGTCGACGACGGCTCGGTCGACGACACCGCCCGCCTGGCCCGCGCGGCCGGGGCCGAGGTGGCCCGCCTCGCGGTGAACCTCGGTGTCGGCGGCGCCATGCGCACCGGCTTCCGCTACGCCGCCGCCCGCGGGTACGACGTCGTCGTGCAGGTGGACGCGGACGGCCAGCACGACCCGGACGAGCTCGAGGCGTTGCTGCGCGGCCTGGACGACGCGGACATCGTGATCGGCTCGCGGTTCGCCGGCAAGGGCTCCTACAAGGCCAGCGGGCCGCGCAAGTACGCCATGGTGGCGCTCTCGCTGGTGTTCTCGCGGCTCGCGAAGAGCAAGCTCACCGACGTCACGTCCGGGTTCAAGGCGATGGGGCCGCGCGCGATCCGGCTGTTCGCCGGCTACTACCCGGCCGAATACCTCGGCGATACCGTCGAGTCCCTGGTCATGGCCATCCGGGCGAACCTGACCATCAAGGAGATCCCGGTCATCATGCGCGAGCGCGCGGGCGGCACGCCCAGCCACTCGCCCGTCAAGTCGGCCGTCTACCTGGGCCGCGCGGGTCTCGCGCTGCTGCTGGCCCTGGTGCGCCGCCGGCCCGCGGTCGACTCCTCGGATTCGGCGTAAGGGGAACTGGAAATGGCCGGTTGGCGCATCCTCAGCATCATCGTCGCCTGCGTCGTGCTGTTCGTGGTCATCGAAATGATGCGGCGGCGCAAGCTGCGGGAGAAGTACGCGGGCGTGTGGCTGGTCGTCGCCGTCGGCGTCGTCGTCCTCGCGGTGCTGCCGCAGGCGGCCGAGTTCCTCGCCAAGCACACCGGCGTCCAGACGCCGTCGAACTTCGTCTTCCTGCTCGCCGGGGTCGTGCTGGCGCTAGTGTCGCTGCACCTGTCGACCGAGGTCGGGCACCTGGAGGAAGAAGTGCGCACGTCGGTCGAGGAGACCGCGTTGCTGCGCTGCGAGCTCGAAGACACCAAGCGCGAGCTCGAACGCCGGATCGGCGAGCTGGAAGCCCGGATGTCGGCGCCGGACGACGTCAAAGGACTTCCCGAGGTCGAGCGCGTCAGCAAGTGACGCCCTGATCGAGGCGCTGCTTTCCGCGCCCGCGCGGCTCGGCGGGGTTCGGGTGCTGGCCGTCGACGGGCCGTCGGGTGCCGGGAAGTCCACGCTGGCAGGCGAAGTCGTCGATGGGCTGCGAGCCCTGGGTTGCCGCACGGCCCTCGTGAGCACCGACGCCTTCGCGACGTGGGACGACCCGGTCGGGTGGTGGCCGCGGCTCGTCGAAGGTGTGCTGAAGCCCCTTGCGGACGGCGTGGACGGCGCTTACCGGCGGACGGACTGGTCGTCCGGGGTCCCACGGCCGGGGGATCTCGTCCGGGTGACAGTTCCGGACGTCCTGGTGGTGGAAGGCGTTTCGAGCGGCCGGGCTTCGGTAAGACCCCTGCTTTCCCACCTCTGCTGGATCTCCGGCGGCACGGAGGCCGAGCGGCTGACCCGGTCCGTGGCGCGCGACGGCGAGGCGTCGAGGGCGGAACTGGGCCGCTGGCAACGGTTCGAGCGCGGCTGGTTCGCCGTCGACGGCACCCCCGAGGCGGCCGGAACCCGACTTTCGTAGGGAACGGATTGCTCACGCTCCGTGCCCGCGCCGCTCCGGATCGATCAAGCGAGACCGGACCGTGAACACTGCTGGTCTAACGGCGGTACCGCCATCTGAGTCAGGGTTCGGGCACTCGGCGCAGCCGTGGACCACAAATGGTCACATTCTGTCGTGATTTACGGACACATTGCGGTCAAATCGACGCCCACGTAGCGCGATCGTAACCTCACGTGCTTAAGTGCGAGCCGAGTTCCCGCTAGTGTCGGCGAGCACACCGATCGTCCGGGGTGTTCCTGACCGACCGGACGGTGACTTAAAAACCCGAACATCTCCCAAGGGGTGCCAGATGCAGCAATTGCGGCTGACCCGAACACGCCGCGTGGCCCTGATCGGGCTCACCGGCGCGCTCGCGGTTTCGCTGTCCGCCTGTGCGGATTCGAAGCGTGACGAGGGCGCCGGAGGTGGTACCGGAGGCACGATGATCTTCGGCGCCGCCGGAAACCCGAAGATGTTCGACCCGGCGTTCAACGACGAGGGCGAGACCTTCCGGATCACCCGTCAGATCTACGACACGCTGATCCAGAACAAGCCGGGCACCGCCGACCTCGAGCCGTCTCTCGCCGAGAAGTGGGAGCCGAGCAACGACGGCAAGACCTGGACGTTCACCCTGAAGTCGGGCGTCAAGTTCTCCGACGGCACCCCGATGGACGCCGCCTCGGTCTGCTTCAACTTCGACCGCTGGTTCAACATGAAGGGCGCTGCCGCCCAGAGCCAGATGATCTACTACGGCGACGTCTTCGAGGGCTTCGCCAAGAACGAGGGCGACGCGACGGGTGACCCCGTCTACAAGAGCTGCGAGGCGAAGGACCCGGCGACCGCGGTCCTGAACCTGAACAAGCCCAAGGGCGCGTTCCCGTCGGCGTTCACGCTGCCGTCGTTCGCGATCCAGAGCCCGACCGCGCTCAAGGCGCACAACGCCGACACGGTCACCCAGAGCGGCGACTCGTTCACCTACAGCGAGTACGCGAACAAGTTCCCGGTCGGCACCGGCCCGTTCAAGTTCGAGAGCTGGGACCAGGCCAAGGGTGAGATCACGCTGGTCAAGAACGACAGCAGCCCGACGCCGCCGAAGCTCGACAAGCTGATCTTCAAGGTGATCCCGGACGAGAACGCCCGCAAGCAGGCGCTCAAGGCCGGCGACATCAACGGCTACGACTACCCGAACCCGGCGGACTACGGCCTGCTGCGCAACGACGGTGAGCAGGTCCTCATCCGCCCGTCGTTCAACGTGCTGTACCTGGGCATCAACCAGGCCAACAACCCGAAGCTCAAGGACGTCAAGGTCCGCCAGGCGTTGGCCTACGGCGTCAACCGCGAGCAGTTCGTGAAGTCGAAGCTGGCCGAGGGTTCCGAGGTCGCGACCGAGTTCGTCCCGAAGGTCATCTCGGGTTACACCGACGACGTCACCAAGTACCCGTACGACCCGGAGAAGGCCAAGCAGCTGCTGCAGGAGGCCGGGGCGACGGATCTGACGCTGAAGTTCTACTACCCGACCGAGGTCACCCGGCCGTACATGCCGAACCCGGCGGACACCTTCACGGCGATCTCCGAGGACCTGAAGAAGATCGGCATCAAGATCGAGACCCACGCCGAGCCGTGGAACGGTGGTTACAAGGACGACGTCCAGAAGGCCGGTAAGCAGGACCTCCACCTGCTCGGCTGGACCGGTGACTACAACGACGCCGGCAACTTCGTGGGCACGTTCTTCGGCCGCGAGAAGAAGGAGTTCGGGTTCAACAACCCGCAGCTCTTCTCGGCTCTGAGCGCGGCGGACGCTTCGGCGGCCGGTGACGCCCACGCCAAGGCGTACCAGGAAGTCAACAAGCAGATCATGGACTTCCTGCCGGCGATCCCGATCGCGTACCCGACTCCGGCCATCGTGGTCGGCCCGAAGGTCAAGGGTCTGGTGGCGAGCCCGCTCACCGACGAGCGCTTCAACACCGTGACTGTCAGCTGATCTGAATTTCGGCCAGGCAAGGGGTGGGCGCTACCGCGCCCACCCCTTGCGCCTAATCCCGGGCTGGCTACGAAGGACTGCACGTGCTCCGTTTTCTCGTGCGTCGGTTGCTACAAGCGATTCCGACGCTCTTCATCCTGTCCATCCTGATCTTCGCCTGGCTCCGGTCCCTGCCCGGCGGCCCCGCCGCCGCGCTGCTGGGTGACAAGGCGACGCCGGAGAAGATCGCCAACCTCAACCACGTACTCGGGCTCGATCAGCCGATCATCCTGCAGTACTTCGGGTTCCTCGGCCGGGCGTTCACCGGCGACTTCGGCAACTCCCTGGTGTCGACCCAGCCCGTGATGGGCGAGATCGTCACCTTCCTGCCGGCGACCATCGAGCTCGGTCTCTCCGCGATGATCATCGCGATCGTCGTCGGCATCCCCGCCGGTTACCTGTCGGCGCGGTTCCGCGGCGGGCCGGTCGACAACCTGGTCATCGTGCTCAGCCTCATCGGCGTCGCGGTGCCGGTGTTCTTCCTCGGCTACATGATGCAGGACCTGCTGGCCTCCCCGCTCGGCTTGCCGTCGCAGGGTCGCCAGGCCGCGGGTCTCGACGCCACCGCCATCACGAACTTCGCCATCCTCGACGGCATCATGACCGGCGAGTGGGACGCCGTGTGGGACGCGATCAAGCACCTGATCCTGCCCGCGTTCGCGCTCGCCACCATCCCGCTCGCGGTGATCACCCGGATCACCCGCGCGTCGGTGCTGGACGTCCTCAACGAGGACTTCGTCCGCACGGCCAACTCCAAGGGCCTGACGCAGCAGGTGGTGCGCACCCGGCACGTCCTGCGCAACGGCCTGCTGCCGGTGGTCACGACGATCGGCCTCCAGACCGGCGCCCTGCTGGGCGGCGCGGTGCTGACCGAGCGGGTGTTCAACTTCCGCGGCCTCGGGTTCCTGCTGGCCGAGGGCATCGAACGGCGTGACTACCCCCGGCTGCAGGCGCTCCTGCTGTTCGGAGCGGTGGTGTACGTGCTGGTGAACATGCTGGTCGACGTCTCTTACGGGATCATCGACCCGAGGGTGCGTGTGCGATGAACACTCTGCTGAACAAGAAGAAGGAACCGATCGACAAGCTCGCCGCGGCGAGCGGGCGCAGCCTCGGCGGCGAAGCCCTCCGCCGGATGCTGCGCAGCCCGGTCGCGATCACCGGCGGTGCCATCACCGGTCTGTTCCTGCTCCTGGCGATCTTCGCGCCGCTGCTGGCCCCCAAGGACCCGCTCGACCGCTCGTTGCAGGACCAGGTCCAGCTGGGCCGGGGCATCATCCCCGGTTCGATGCCGGGTTACCCGCTCGGCGTGGACGACTTCGGCCGCGACTTCCTGTCCCGGCTCATCGTCGGCGCCCAGCAGACGCTGCTCGTCGGCGTGCTGGCCACCGTGATCGGCGTCCTCATCGGCGTGATCATCGGCGGGATCGCGGGCGCGTTCGGCGGCTGGGTCGACACCGTCCTCATGCGGCTCGTCGACGTCATGCTGTCGTTCCCCTCGCTGCTGCTGGCCATCTCGATCGCGGCGCTGTTCGCGAACCCGAGCCAGTGGACGGTCATCCTGGCCGTGTCGATGGTCGGCGTGCCGATCTTCGCCCGGCTGCTGCGCGGTTCCATGCTGGTGCAGCGCGACGCCGACCACGTGCTGGCGGCGACGTCCCTGGGCGTGAAGCGCGGGGCGATCGTGTTCCGGCACATGCTGCCGAACTCGCTCGGCCCGGTCATCGTGCAGGCGACGCTCACGTTGGCCACTTCGATCCTCGAGGCCGCGGCGCTGTCGTTCCTCGGCCTGGGCGATCCGGACCCGTCGCGCGCGGAGTGGGGGCTGATGCTGGGCAAGGCCTCGCGCCAGTTCCTCGACATCCGCCCGGAGCTCGCGTACTACCCGGCGATCGCGATCATCATCGTCGCGCTCGGGTTCACGCTGCTCGGCGAGTCCCTCCGCGAAGCCCTCGACCCGAAGAACAGGCGGTGAGAACCCATGGCACTCCTTGAAGTCCGTGACCTGACGGTCGACTTCGTCCGCCGTGGCGAGCGGCCGTTCACCGCGGTGGACAGCGTCAGTTTCGACGTCGAGCCGGGCCAGACCGTCGGCCTGGTCGGCGAATCCGGCTGCGGCAAGTCCGTGACGTCGCTGGCGATCATGCGGCTGCTGGCCCGGCGCGGCAACAAGGTCAGCGGTTCGGTGCGCTACGAGGGCACCGATCTGCTGAAGCTGTCGGACCGCGAAATGCGCGACCGGCGCGGCCGTGACCTCGGCATGGTGTTCCAGGACCCGCTGTCCTCGCTGAACCCGGTCATCCCGATCGGGCTGCAGATCACCGAAGTCCTGGAGCGCCACCGCGGGATGTCGCGCAAGGCGGCGTCCGTCGAAGCGACGGACCTGCTCGACAAGGTCGGCATCCCGGACCCGGCGCGCCGGCTTTCCGAGTACCCGCACCAGCTTTCCGGCGGGATGCGGCAGCGCGCGCTGATCGCGATCGCGCTGGCGTGCCGGCCGCGGCTGCTCATCGCCGACGAGCCGACCACCGCCCTGGACGTCACCATCCAGGCGCAGATCCTGGCGCTGCTGCGGGAACTGGTGCAGGACACCGGAACCGCGCTGATCATGATCACGCACGACCTCGGCGTCGTCGCCGGGCTCTGCGACGAGGTCAACGTGCTCTACGGCGGCCGGATCGTCGAGCGGGCGAAGCGGCACCAGCTGTTCGCCGAGCCGCGCCACCCGTACACCCACGGCCTGCTGGCCTCGATCCCGCGCCTGGACGCGGGACGCGGCGAGAAACTGGTCCCCATCAAGGGATCCGTGGCCGACAACATCCCGTGGGAGGGCGGCTGCGCGTTCGCGCCCCGCTGTCCGAACGCGCTGCCGGTCTGCCGCGAGGTTTCGCCGCAGCTGGTGCCCGACCACGGCGGGCTGCTGCGCTGTCACAACCCCGTGCGGCCGGCGGTCGTGGCGGGAGGAGGGGCCCGATGAACCAGCCTGCTGGTGACGTGCTGCTCGAGGTCGACGACCTCAAGGTGCACTTCCCGATCAAGAGCGGCGTCGTGTTCGACCGGACGGTCGGCCACGTCTACGCGGTCGACGGCGTCGACCTGGCCATCCGCCGCGGCGAGACCTACGGCCTGGTGGGCGAGTCCGGCTGCGGCAAGTCCACGCTGGGCCGGGCGATCCTGCGGCTCAACGAGCCGACGTCGGGTTCGGTGAAGTTCGACGGCACCGACGTCGCCAAGCTCAAGGGAGAGGAACTGCGGAAGGCCCGGCGCCGGATGCAGATGATCTTCCAGGACCCGATGTCCAGCCTGGACCCGCGGCAGTCGGTCGAATCGATCCTCGTCGAGGGCATGCACGCGCACGGCCTCGACAAGGACAAGGAAGCCACCCAGCGGCGGCTGCGTCAGCTGCTGTCGGCCGTCGGTCTCCCGGAGTCGTCGCTGCGGAAGTACCCGCACGAGTTCTCGGGCGGGCAGCGCCAGCGCATCGGCATCGCGCGGGCGCTGGCGGTGGAGCCGGACCTGATCGTCGCGGACGAGCCGGTCTCGGCGCTGGACGTCTCGGTGCAGGCCCAGGTGGTGAACCTGCTGGAGGACCTGCAGGACCAGCTCGGCCTGACGTACGTGGTGATCGCGCACGACCTCGCGGTGGTGCGCCACATCTCCGACCGCATCGGCGTGATGTACCTGGGCGCGCTGGTGGAGGAGACGGACGCGGACTCGCTCTACCGCGACCCGCTGCACCCGTACACCCGGGCGCTGCTGTCGGCGATCCCGGTGCCGGACCCGCAGGTGGAGGACACGCGCGAGCAGATCCTGCTCGCGGGCGACCTCCCGTCACCGGCCAACCCGCCGTCGGGCTGCCGCTTCCACACGCGTTGCCCGTGGAAGCAGGCGAGCCTGTGCGACACGGACCGCCCGCAGCTGCGGGAGATCGGCGTCGGTCACCGGGTGGCGTGCCACTACGCGGAGGACATCCGCGACGGTCGCATCCAGCCGCACGAGGTGGAGCCGGAACTGGTGGAACTGACCGGGGCGTTGAACCCGGACCTGGGCCCGCCGGACGTGGGGACCTCAGCGGAGATCCTGTGAACCGATGATCTCGTGAGCTTGTGATCCGAAGACCGGCCGGGCAGTCGCTGCCCGGCCGGTCTTGTGTCCGGGGTCCGGTTTCCCTTTGCCCGAGGGAAGTTCCGGAACGTCCGCCGTCCACCCGGCCTCGGTAGGAGATAGCGGTCTTGTCGAACCGAGTGGCGGTGGCACGGAACTGTTTGAGGCGGTTGCAACTGCGTTCGACGATGTTGCGGCGTCGGTAGGCGGTGCGGTGGTCGGCCGCCGACCTGAGCTCGGCGCGGCCGGTTGGCTTGCTGATCACGGGGTTCGGGAATGGTCGCTGGGATGTGGTCGGCGTAGGTAGGAGCGGATGGCCCGGCTGGAATGGCCCTTGTCCGCCGGTACTCGGCTTGGCCGGGTCGGCGGACGGTCTGGACCCTGCCGGCGGAACTTGATCCCGGCCGTGGCCTGGGTGAACATTGTGCAGTCGTTGACGTTGCTGCCGGTCGACACGATCGACAAGGGCCGTCTGTGACCGTCGCAGGCGGGGTGGATCTTGGTGGTGGGTCGTCTCGGCGACCACCCGTACCTGTGTCACCAGGACGGATGGGGTGCTGGTGCGTGATCAGCGCCAGAACCGAGGGCGGGGGGCGCTGTCACTGGATCCCGCGGCATACGCTGCCGAGCGGGGGCGACGACGTGGAAGCCCGTTCGGGAGGCGCTCGTGAAATATGTGGTCCTGATCTACGGCAACCCCGAATCCCGCCAGGCGTGGGAGGGGATGAGCGACGAGCAGCGGGCCGCCGGGCTCGCCTACTACCAGCAGCTCAACGACGATCTCGACGCGTCCGGTGAACGGCTCGTCTCCGAGCGGCTCGCCTTTCCCGAACTGACCAAGCGGGTCAGCGTCGGCGACAGCGGGCCGCAGACGACCGACGGGCCGTTCGCCGAGGCCAAGGAGTTCCTCGCCGGCTTCTACCTGCTCGACTGCGAAAGTGAAGAACGCGCGCTCGAGATCGCCGGGCGGATTCCGGAGGCGGCGTTCGGGGTGGTGGAAGTGCGGCCGGTGATGGGGCTGCACGGGACCGAGCTGTGATCGAAGGTCTCCTTCGCGAACTCGCTCCGCAGGTCCTCGCCGCGCTGGTCCGGCGGTACGGCGGGTTCGACACCTGCGAGGACGCCGTCCAGGAGGCGCTGCTCGCGGCGTCGCTGCAGTGGCCTGTCGAGGGCTTACCCGATCACCCGAAGGGGTGGCTGATCACGACGGCGTCCCGGCGCCGGATCGAGCAGTGGCGCAGTGAGACGGCGCGGCAGCGGCGCGAGGAGACCGTCGTGCTCGCCGAGCCGCCGGAGCCGGAGCCGGCCGTCGGCGTCGACGACACGCTGACGTTGCTGCTGCTCTGCTGTCACCCGTCGCTCACCCGGCCGTCGCAGGTGGCGTTGACGCTCCGGGCGGTCGGCGGCCTGACGACGGCGGAGATCGCGCGCGCGTTCCTCGTCCCGGAGGCGACGATCGGCCAGCGCATCAGCCGCGCGAAGCAGAAACTGCGCGGTGAGCGGCTCACGCGGTCCGAGAACCCCGAGCGTCTGGCCGCCGTGCTGCAGGTGCTGTACCTGATCTTCACCGAGGGCCACACGGCCAGCTCGGGGGACGCGCTCAACCGCGTCGAGCTGACGACCGAAGCGATCCGCCTGACCCGGCAGCTCCCGCCCGGCGGCGAGGTCACGGGCCTGCTGGCCCTGATGCTCCTGACCGAAGCCCGCCGCCCGGCCCGGGTCGACGCGACCGGCGCGCTGGTCCCGCTGGCGTCGCAGGACCGGACGCGCTGGAACGCGGAGTTCATCACCGAGGGCGTCGCGCTGATCACGAGCGCGTTGTCGACGTCCCCGGTCGGCCCGTACCAGCTCCAGGCGGCGATCGCGGCGGTCCACGACGAGGCCCCGACCGCGGCTGACACGGACTGGGCCGAGATCCTCACGCTCTACGACCTGCTGCGCGTGGTCGCGCCGGGGCCGATGGTGACGCTCAACCGCGTCGTGGCGTTCACTCAGGTCCACGGGCCGGAGGCGGGCTTGGCGGAGCTGGCCGGCGCCGACCCGGAGGCCCACCACCGGGTGGACGCGGTCCGGGCGCACCTGCTGGAGCTCGCGGGAGACGTCACCGGGGCGCGGGAGGCGTACCTGGCGGCGTCGCGGCGGACGTTGAGCCTGCCGGAGCAGGCCTACCTGCAGTCCCGGGCGTCCCGGCTGGCGTGAGTTGTCCACATGGGGGCACGCCTGTGGACAACCTGGGGAAGGATGAGCGCGGACGCCGTTCGTGCGGGAGGATCGGGTCATGCAGGTCACCGTGCTGGGCGCGTCGGGGCGGACCGGGTTCCACATCGCACGGCTTCTCGCGGCCAGAGGGCACACCGTCCGGGCCGGGTTGCGCAGCCGCCGCCGGGCCGAAGTCCTCCGGGAACTCGACGTCGAACCCGTCGTCGCCGACGTCACCGCGGATCCCGACGACCTCGTCGAGGCCTTCCGCGGCTCGGACGTCGTCATCACCGCCATCGGGGCGCCGGATCCGGAACCGGCGTCGGTGAACCTCGTGGACCGGGACGGCTCCGTCACGGCCATCCACGCGGCCGAGAAGGCCGGTGTCGCGCGGTACATCCAGGTCTCCGCGCAGTTCGCCGACTCCCCGGACCAGGGTGATCGGCTCGTGCGGTCGATCCTGCTCGCCAAGCAGCTGTCCGACCTCGCCCTGCAGAAGTCCGCGCTGACCTGGACCATCGTCCGGCCCGGCACGCTCACCGACGGGCCCGCTACCGGGCGCGTCAAGGTCGCCGGGCACCTCGAACCCGGACGGGTGACGCGGCTGGACGTCGCCGCCGTGGTCGTCGGGGTGCTCGGGGAGCCGCTCACCGAAAACCGCGGGTTCGACGTCGTTTCCGGCGAGTTCCCGGTCGGGCCGGCGCTCGCCGCTCTCGGGTGAAAAACGCTACCTAAGGTGTACCCGGAGGGATACCTGAGTGGGGCTCCCGGCGCGGACCGGCCCCGGTACCCTGCGGTGACGGACAAGGCGATATCCAGGGGGTACGGGCAGTGCACATCGACCAATGGCTGGAGGCGATCCCGCCGCTTTCGGTGTACCTGATCGTCGGCGCGGTGATCATGATCGAGAGCCTCGGCATCCCGTTGCCGGGCGAGATCGTGCTGGTCAGCGCCGCGTTGCTGGCGTCGTCGCACAGCAACCTGAGTCCCCTGTGGATCGGGATCCTGGCCAGCGCGGGCGCCATCATCGGCGACAGCATCGGTTATCTGATCGGGAAAACCGGTGGCCAACGGCTGTTCGCCTGGGCGGGCCGGAAATTCCCGAAGCATTTCGGGCCGACGCACATCGCCAACGCCGAACGCATCTTCAACAAACGCGGCATGTGGGCCGTGTTCCTCGGCCGGTTCATCGCGTTCCTGCGGATCCTGGCCGGCCCGCTCGCCGGGTCGCTGAGGATGCACTACCCGAAGTTCCTGATCGCCAACGCGCTCGGCGGCATCGTCTGGGCGGGCGGCACCACCGCGCTCGTCTACTACCTCGGCGTGGTCGCCGAGAAGTGGCTCGGCAACTTCTCCAAGTACGGCCTGATCGCCGCGATCGTCATCGGCGTCGTCGTCTTCTTCGTCATGAAGAAGCGTCTCGGCCAGAAGCACGAGGGTGGAGAAGAGACGCCGCAGGAGAAGCAGGAAGCGGCCTCCTAAACCGGCACTTCCTCCGGCAGCAGCTCGGGATCGGGCTTGCGCGCGGACTTGAGCGAGCCGAGGAGAACGCCGCCGATCACCACCACGGCGGCGGCGATCTCCAGGCCGCTCGGCCGCTCGCCCAGGATCAGGAACGACGCCGTCAGCCCGACCACCGGCACCAGCAGCGAGAACGGCGAGACGACGCTCGCCGGGTTGCGGCGCATCAGGGTCGTCCAGATCCCGGACCCGACGATCGTGCCGAACAGCACGACGTAGGCCAGCCCGCCGAGCGCGGTCAGGCCGGCCGGTGTGCCCAGCGTCGCCAGCGAGTGCCACTGCGCCGCCGGGCCCTCCATGACCAGGGACAACGCGAACATCGGCAGCGGCGGCACCACGGACATCCACAGCGTGAAGTGCAGCGGGTTGTCCGGCTCCGCCCGCCGCGTGCTCAGGTTGCCGAACGCCCAGCTCAGCGCGGCCAGCACGGTGAGGATCATCGGCAGCAGCGCCGCGTGCCCGGACTGCTGCCACGCGATCGCGGTCATCCCCGCGACGGCCAGCAGGATCCCGGCCAGCTGCCGGCCCGTGACGCGTTCCCGCAGGAAAACGGCCCCGAGCAGCACCGTGAACGGCGCCGACGCCTGCAGCACCAGTGACGCGAGCCCGGTCGGCATCCCGGTGTCCATCGCGATGAACAGGAACGCGAACTGGCCGGTGCCGAAGCCGAGCCCGTACCCGAGCAGGTACCGCACCTTCACCTTCGGCCACGGCACGAACAGGATCGTCGGCACGGCGATCACGGCGAACCGCAGCGCGCCCGCGAACACCGGCGGGAACTGCCCGAGCGTGGCGTGGATGGCCAGGAAGTTCAGGCCCCACAGGACGGCGACGAACATGGCCAGCAGACGGTCACGGGTGGGCATGCCTCCACTCTGACAACCTCGACCGTGAAGGACCAGCGAGAATATCTGCAGGAATCGTGTAGCTGTCCTTCACGTACGCTGACGTCGTGGATCTGGGTCGCCTGCGCACGCTGCGGGAGTTCGCCGACCGCGGGAGCGTGACGGCCGCCGCGCGGGCGCTGCACTGCACGCCGTCCGCGGTGTCGCAGCAACTGCGTGCCCTGCAAGGCGAAGTCGGCCTGCCGCTCACCGAACCGGCGGGCCGCGGCCTGCGGCTGACCGACGCCGGTCGCGCGCTGGTCGCCCGGGCCGACGAGGTGCTGGCCGCGCTGGAGCGCGCCGAGTCCGAACTGGACACCTACCGCAGCGCGCCGCGCGGACGGGTGCGGGTCGCGATCTTCCAGTCGGCCGGGCTGATGCTGCTGCCGGGCCTGCTGACCCGCATCGCCGGTCACGACGGCCTGGAGATCGACGTCCGGGACGTCGACATGACGCCACCGGAGGTGCCGGGCCTGGTCGCGGACTACGACGTCGTCGTGGCGCACCGCGACGAGCACGCGCCGGAGTTCGACTCCGGCCGGCTCGACGTCGTGCCGCTGCTGCGCGAACCCCTCGACGTCGCGCTCCCGGCCGGGCACCGGCTGGCGAACCGGCGCCGCGTCGAGCTGCCGGAGCTGGCGGACGAACGCTGGATCAGCGTCGACTTCGGCTTCCCGGTGGACGACGTGCTGCGCTCGCTGACCGTCCGCACCGGCGTCCGGCCGGTGGTGGTGCAGCGGATCAACGACTTCCGGATCACCGAACGGCTGGTCGCGGCCGGCCACGGCATCGCGCTGCTGCCGCGGTACACGATGGACACCCGCCGCGGCAGCGGTCTGGTCGGCCGCCCGCTGGCCGGCATCCGCGCGGCCCGCCTGGTGGAGGCGGTCTGCCGCACCGGCGCCCTGCAGCGCCCGGCCGTGGCCCAGGTGATCGAAGAGCTGCGCGCGGAGGTCGCCCAGCTCACCGGCTCGTGAGTGGTCAGGGCGGTTAGAACCGCCCTAACCACTCACGACGTGCGGTGGGTGCGGAGGTGGGCGACGGCGATGTGCAGCGCGTCTTCCAGAGCCGTCAGGTCGCCGCGGATGTGGGCCAGCAGCAGGCCGCCCTGGACACACGCCATCGCGGCCTGGGCCAGCCGCGCCGGGTCGGCGTCGGCCGCGAGTTCGCCCTGGTCACGTAGCTGTTCGAGGCCGCGCGTCAGGTGGGACTCCCAGGTCCGGTAGGCCTGGTCGAGCAGCGGCCTCACCTTCGGGTCGTCGCCGAGTTCGCCGGCGAGGTTGCCGAGCGGGCACGGGATCGGCGCCGCGGCGCGGCGCTGGACGTCGAGGAGCTGCTCGGTCCACGTGTCGAAATCGGCCCACGACGCCAGCGTGAAGATCGCCGGCTGGTTGTCGAGGATCTCCGTCAGATAGCGGTCGATCACGGCCTCGACCAGCTGATCCTTGTTCTTGAAGTAGTGGTACATCTGCGATTTCCCGGCCCCGCTCGCGGCGAGCACCTTGTCGAGGCTCGTGCCCGCGACGCCGTGGACGTACATCAGCTGCGCCGCGGCGTCGACGATCGCGTCGCGGGTCCGCTTGCCCCGTGCGGTCGTGGCCGCCGCTTGCGTCTCCATGTACCGGATAGTACAGTCCGTTGTACTGTACCGATCAGTACAACGAATGGGGATCAAGGTGGGGAACGATCTGAAGAGCGGGCTGGAAGCCGCCAAGGACCACGGCCGGAGTGTGCTGCCGCCCGAGGTGTTCACGGTTTTCGAGGCTGACATGGCGCGCGCGGCCGACGAGACGAAGTTCGCCGAAGCCGGGGTCACGGTCGAGGACTTCGCGCTGCCGGGGGCGGACGGTGAGACCGTCAGCCTAGGGCAGCTGGTCGCGGACGGGCCCGTGGTGCTCGTGTTCTACCGCGGCCAGTGGTGCCCGTTCTGCAACCTGACGCTGCGGACGTACCAGCAGGAAGTCGTCCCCGAGCTGGCGAAGCTCGGCGCGACGCTGGCCGCGATCAGCCCGCAGACCGCGGACGGCTCGCTGACCACACAGGAGAAGAACGAGCTCGACTTCACCGTGCTGTCGGACGTCGGGAACGTCGTCTCGCGGCAGCTCGGGCTGACGTTCCGGGTGTCGGACGTCGTGCGGGAGGCGATGAGCTCGATCGGCACAGACCTGGGTCAGGTCAACGGCACCGGCGAATGGGAGCTGGTGTACCCGGCGGTCGTCGTGGTCGACCGGGACCGGACGATCCGGTACGTCGACGTCCACTCGGACTACACGACGCGCACGGAGCCCGCGGCGATCATCGAAGCCGTCAAATCGCTCTAGCGCCGCGCTTCACGCTGTAAGTGATCACCGAACCCAGGACCAGGGCGACGCCGAGGGAGAGCAGCATGCTGATCCCGGGTTCGGTGATGAGCTGGCCGCCCGCGTAGCCGAGGAAGGCCACGTAGGACGTCCAGAGCGTGACGCCGATAGCGGAGGCCGTGAAGAACTCCGCCATCGGCCAGCGGAGCGAGCCGGCGAGGAGGGCGCCGACCGTTCCGCCCGACGGCAGCCAGCGGGCCACCACCAGCACCGGGCGCGGGTGGCGTTGCAGCCGCCCGTCGAGCCAGCCGATGCCGGCGGCGATCTTCTTCCGCCGGCTCAGCCGGTCCAGCGCCGCCCGGCCACCGAACCGGCCGAGGGCGTAGAGCGCCTGGTCGGAGACCAGGCACCCGGCCGTGGCCACGGCGATCACCAGCGCCAGCGACGTCCCGCCCTGGGCCGCGGCGATGCCCATGCCGAGGAGCGTCACCTCGGTGGGCAGCAAGGGCACCAGCGAGACGACGAACAGCACCAGCAGTCCGGCCGTAGTCGCGTCCACACCTCCATTAACCGCCCGCGGGCTCCGGATGAATCCCGATCAAGGGGGACTCACAGGAAGCCGACAGCTCTTCCACAGATCGGGTGACTGTGGCGGCCGGGATCCGGGGTAACCGTGCGGGTATGGACACTTTGTCGGGAAAGGTCGCCCTGGTCGCGGGCGGGACCCGCGGCGCGAGCCGCGCGATCGCGGTCGAGCTGGGCCGCGCGGGCGCCTTCGTGTACGTGACCGGCCGCAGCAGCGGCACCAAGAAGTCCGAAGTGGACCGTCCGGAGACCATCGACGAGACCGCCGAGCTGATCGAGCAGGCGGGCGGGCGCGCCGAGGCCGTCCGCGTCGACCACCTGGAGCCGGCCGAGGTCGCCGAGCTGGCGAAGCGAGTCGACGCGGCGCACGACGGCCTCGACATCCTGGTCGACGGCATCTGGGGCGGTGACCAGCACCTCGGCTGGGGCAAGCCGGTGTGGGAGCACGACCTCGACGCCGGCCTGCGGATGATCCGCCTCGGCATCGACGCGCACCTGATCACCGGCCACCACCTGCTGCCCCTGCTGATCCGCCGCCCGGGCGGCCTGGTCGTCGAGCTGACCGACGGCACGGCGGAGTACAACGCGAACTACCGCGAGGGGACGTCGCTGCCGTTCTACGTCGCGAAGGCGTCGGCGCACCTGCTGGCGAAGGGTGAGGCCGCGGAGCTGAAGGAGCACGGCTGCACGGCCGTCGCCTACACCGCCGGCTACCTGCGCTCGGAGATGATGCTGGACCTCCACGGCGTCACGGAGGAGAACTGGCGCGACGCGCTGGAGGAGAACCCTCACTTCGCGATCTCGGAGACGCCGACGTTCGGCGCCCGCACGATCGTCGCGCTGGCGAGCGACCCGGACCGGCGGCGGTGGTCGGGGCAGACGGTCAGCAGCGGGCAGCTGGCGAAGGAGTACGCGATCGATGACGTCGACGGCAGCCGCCCGGACGCCTGGCGCTACATGACCGAGGTGATCGCCCCGGGCAAACCGGCGGACACGACCGGCTACCGCTGACCCCAGAATGCCGTGAAGGGCACCTTCAGGGCTTAGAAGTCCCAGAAGGTGCCCTTCACGGCAGTTCGCTACCGGTTGGCGCGGTTCACCGCCGAGACGACGGCGCGCAGTGACGCCGTGACGATCGACGGGTCGATCCCGATGCCCCAGAACACCCGGTCCGAGATCGCGCACTCGATGTACGACGCGGCGCGCGCGTCGTCGCCCGGCGAGAGCGTGTGCTCGGAGTAGTCCAGCAGGCGCAGGTCGAAGCCCACGGTCGAGAGCGCGTCGAAGAACGCCGCGATCGGCCCGTTGCCGCGGCCGGTGACCTCGTGCTCGTCGCCTTCCACGCGCACCGTCGCGGTGATGTCGTACTCGCCGTCCCCGTTGTCGCGGACGTGCTGGCGGACCAGCTCCAGGGGCGTCTTCAGCTCCAGGTACTCGGTCGCGAAGGCGTGGTACATCGTGGCCGGGTCGACCTCGCCGCCCTCGGTGTCGGTGTAGCGCTGGATGACCTTGGAGAACTCGATCTGCAGGCGCCGCGGCAGGTCGAGCTGGTGCTCGGCCTTCATGATGTAGGCGACGCCGCCCTTGCCGGACTGCGAGTTCACCCGGATCACGGCCTCGTACGTGCGGCCGACGTCCTTCGGGTCGATCGGCAGGTACGGGACCTCCCACGGGTACTCGTCGAGCGGTACGCCCTGCTTGCCGGCGGCGTCCTTCAGCGCGTCCAGACCCTTGTTGATCGCGTCCTGGTGCGAGCCCGAGAAGGCCGTGAAGACCAGGTCGCCGCCCCACGGCGAGCGCTCGGGCACCGGCAGCTGGTTGCAGTACTCGACCGTCCGCTTGATCTCGTCCATGTCCGAGAAGTCGATCTGCGGGTCGATGCCCTGGCTGTAGAGGTTCATGCCCAGCGCGACCAGGTCGACGTTGCCGGTGCGCTCGCCGTTGCCGAACAGGCAGCCCTCGATCCGGTCCGCGCCGGCCTGGTAACCCAGCTCGGCGGCGGCGATGCCGGTACCGCGGTCGTTGTGCGGGTGCAGCGACAGGATCACCGAGTCGCGGCGCGCCAGATTGCGGCTCATCCACTCGATCGAGTCGGCGTAGACGTTCGGCGTGGCCATCTCGACGGTCGCCGGCAGGTTCAGGATCACCGGCTTCTCCGGCGTCGGCTGCCAGATTTCGGTGACGGCGTTGCAGACCTCGAGCGCGTACGACAGCTCGGTGCCGGTGTAGGACTCCGGCGAGTACTGGAACCGGAAGTCGGTGTCGGGCTGCTTCGCGGCCAGCTCGACGACCAGTTCCGCGGCCTGCGTCGCGATCTTCTTGATGCCTTCGCGCTCCTCGCGGAAGACCACGCGGCGCTGCAGGATCGACGTCGAGTTGTAGATGTGGACGATCGCGCGCGGCGCGCCTTCGAGGGCCTGGAAGGTCCGCTCGATCAGCTCGTGGCGGCACTGGGTCAGCACCTGGATGCTGACGTCGTCCGGGATGGCGCCCTCTTCGATGATCTCGCGGACGAAGTCGAAGTCGGTCTGCGACGCGGCCGGGAAGCCGACCTCGATCTCCTTGTAGCCCATGCGGACGAGCAGGTCGAAGAACTTGCGCTTGCGCGCGGGCGACATCGGGTCGATCAGGGCCTGGTTGCCGTCCCGCAGGTCGACGGCGCACCACAGCGGCGCGCGGTCGATGCGCTTGTCCGGCCAGGTGCGGTCGGGGACGTCGATGTTCTCGATCAGGTCGTACCAGGGGCGGTAGCGGTGCACCGGCATGGACGTGCCGCGCTGGGTGTTCCAGGCGGGCTGATCAGCGGGCGCGGTGCGAGAGGGTTTGCGGATGCGCGAACTCATGAAAGGGGTGTCTCCAGCTCGACGGGTGCGACCGGCACCACGAAGCCCCGCGACGGGGAGCCGGTCCGGTCAGGCCCCGTCGCGGCAGCGAAGCAGGAGAGCACGCGCCACGTGCCCACCATAACCATCGGGCGAGGCCGGGGGGAAGTGAGGGCGCGATCCAACCGTTACGTGGGACGGCCCATCCGAGTTACCAGCGGGTAGCAATCGGCCCAGTGCCGTGCGAAACTGCGGGCATGGCTGAACACGCAGAGTCGTCGGCGTCTTCGGAGGACACGGAGACGCGCGTCGCCCGCCGAGCACCCGTCGACTGGCGCGGTGCCGGGGGCAAGGTGGCCAACGCGGTGGCGTCGATCGTCCGCTGGGTGGGCTTGGTCTTCGCCGCGATCCTGGTGATCCACGTGATCTTCACGGTCGGCTCGGCCAACCCGGACAACGGCATCGTCTCGTTCGTCCACTCCTGGGCGGACGGCTTGGCGCTGGGCTTCAGCGATCTGTTCACGCCGAGCGACGCGAAGCTGCGGGTCCTGGTGAACTTCGGCATCGCGGCGATCTTCTGGCTCGTGGTGTCGGGCATCCTCGCCAAGGTGATCCGCCGCGTCGGCGGGGCTTCCTGAGCCGGCCTAGCTTTCGGCGAGTTCGTCGTACACGCGGTCGCAGATGTACCGGCGTCCGTAATTCCCTCCGGTGACTTCGCGCAGGAAGCCAGCTTCTTCCAGTTTCCTGATCGCACCGGCGGCGGTCGGATAGGACACGCCGAGGTCGGCCTGCACTTTGGGAATGGTCATCATCGGGTAGCCGATGATGTTCACCGCCAAGTCGTGGACGCTGCCGCGTGCGCCCGCGTTCTTCATCGTTTCGATGACTTCCCGGGAGAACGCCATCAGGCTCCGGATCGTTTCCGCTGCCGCCAGAGCGCGTGCCTTGACCGCTTCGGCGAAGAACCGGACCCAGGGGTCGAAGTTCCCGGTCCTGCTCACGGTGAGCAAGTGGTCGATGTAGTCGTCACGACGGGGTTCCAGCCAAGGGGACAGGTTCAGCACGGCGTGCTTCAGCACGTGCTCTTCGATGAGCTGAAGAGTGATGATCAGCCGGCCGATCCGGCCGTTCCCGTCGCTGAACGGGTGCAGCGTCTCGAACTGGTAATGACCAAGCGCCACCTTCACCAGCGCCGGCATCTCCTGCTCGGCGTTTATCCACTTTTCCCAGTCGCTCACACCGTCGCGCAGCACGTCGCCATCGGGTGGCGGGACGAACCTGGACTGTTCGATTCCTCTGCCGCGGTCCCCGATGCAGACGAGCCGTTCCCGGAGCCGGCCCGCGTCGTAGGCGTCGCCGCGTGTTCCCGTGACGAGAATCTGTTGAAGCCGTGATACCACCTGCAGGCAGATCGGCAGTTTCTTGATGAGGTCGAGACCGGCGAAAGCCGCTTGGACGTAGTTCTGCACTTCGTGCACTTCTGCCGTCGGCCGCTGGCTTTCCGTGTACTGGGCTTCCAGCACGTCGGCGTAGGGGGCAAAGGTTCCTTCGAGCGCCGAGGTGCTGACGGCTTCCCGGGTCAGCGAGGGTCGTACCAGCAGGTCGGGGTTGGGTAGCCGGTCGGTCAGAGCGTCCAGTGAGCCGAGGGCGCGGTCGGCTTCACTGATGAGCTTGTACGTGCCGGGTAGCAGGTCGACTACGCTGGGGAGTGGAGCAGGTACGAAGGCGAAGTGGTTGTAGGCCTGCTTGGTCCGGCCATCTACGCCGCTGATCGGCACCAGTTGACCGACGGGTGACTTGCCAAACGTCTCTACCTGCACTTTTAAAGCTTAGCGCACAAAGCTTTAGTTCTAGCGGCGGCATCTAAGGGTTCTTGCAGTCTCGGCTCGAAATTTCAGGGTTGGGGTCCAAACCTTGAAATCTCTCGTCAGCCGGAGGTCACCGGCCATCGAACGCCGGGGTGCCCCACTTGCCGGTGAACGCGAACTCCTCCAGCGGGATCCGCGCCCGGTCCGCCTTCTCCTTCTCGATCCGCCAGTCCTCCTCCAGAACGGAAGGATCACCCGGCGACCCGACCGCGATGGCGACCCGCGGCTCCGCGTTGTCCGGGAGACCGAACGACGAGCGGACGTCGGCAGGGGAGAAGCCCGCCATCTGGTGGGCGATCAGCCCCAGTTCCACCGCCTGCAGGACCAGGTTCTCCGAAGCCAGCCCGAGCCCGTATTCCGCGTACGGGACGTCTCCCTTCGCGTTCGAAGTCACCATCACCCCGATCAGCAACAGGCCCGCCCGGCGGGCCCACGCCTGGTTGCCCGAGTTGAGGGTCGCCAGGATCGCGTCGAACGCCGAGGTTCCGCGGACGCCCACCAGGTACCGGGCCGGCTGGGTGTTGCCGAACGACGGTGCCCAGCGGGCCGCTTCGAGGAGGGCCCGCACCTGGTCCGGGGTGACGACGGCGGACGCGTCGTAGGCCCGGGGACTCCAGCGCTCGGCCATCAGAGGGGCGATCGGGATGCTCGTCACAGCTGGTTTGCGCACGTTCACCACGGTACCCAGGAGTGCGCTGCATCACTCGAAAGGAAGTGCTCCGCGCATTTCCTTGGTGTTACGGAAGATTTACTTCCGTAACTGCCCCGGACCGGTGGCCGCCGCCACTCAATAGTGTGGCGGGCTGCTGAAGCCCCGGTAGGCTCCTTCTCAACTATGGGACGCGGGGGCTCTCCGGTGCCCACCAGGGAGCAGACCCGGCCCGTCGAGGAGGTTCGGGCGTGGCCCTCGTGGTCCAGAAGTACGGCGGATCGTCGCTGGAAAGTGCCGACCGGATCAAGCGCGTCGCGGAACGGATCGTCGCCACCAAGAAGGCCGGCAACGACGTCGTCGTGGTCTGCTCGGCGATGGGTGACACCACCGACGAGCTGCTCGACCTGGCGCAGCAGGTCAATCCGGCGCCGCCGGAGCGGGAGATGGACATGCTGCTCACCGCCGGTGAGCGCATCTCGAACTCGCTGGTCGCCATGGCCATCGCGGCCCAGGGCGCCGAGGCGTGGTCGTTCACCGGCTCACAGGCCGGCGTCGTCACGACGTCCGTGCACGGCAACGCGCGCATCATCGACGTCACCCCGAGCCGGGTCACGGAGGCCCTCGAGCAGGGCTACGTCGCGCTGGTGGCGGGCTTCCAGGGCGTCGCGCAGGACACCAAGGACATCACCACGCTGGGCCGCGGCGGTTCGGACACCACCGCCGTCGCGCTGGCCGCCGCGCTCAACGCCGACGTCTGCGAGATCTACTCCGATGTGGACGGTGTGTACTCCGCCGACCCGCGGATCGTGCCGGACGCGAAGAAGCTCGACGTCATCCCCTACGAGGAGATGCTGGAGCTGGCCGCGAGCGGGTCGAAGATCCTGCACCTGCGGTCGGTTGAGTACGCGCGCCGCTACGGCGTCCCGATCCGAGTCCGTTCTTCCTACAGTGACAAGCCGGGCACCACGGTGACCGGTTCTATCGAGGAGATCCCCGTGGAACAAGCGCTGATCACCGGTGTCGCGCACGACCGCTCCGAAGCCAAGATCACGGTCACCGGCGTACCGGACCACGCCGGTGCCGCGGCCCGGATCTTCCGCGTGATCGCCGACGCCGAGATCGACATCGACATGGTGCTGCAGAACGTGTCGAGCACCGTCTCCGGCCGCACCGACATCACGTTCACGCTCTCGAAGGCCAACGGCGCCAAGGCCGTCAAGGAGCTGGAGAAGGTCAAGGCCGAAATCGGCTTCGAGTCCGTGCTCTACGACGACCACGTCGGCAAGGTCTCCCTGGTCGGCGCCGGGATGCGCTCGCACCCGGGTGTCACGGCGACGTTCTGCGAGGCGCTGGCCTCCTCCGGCGTCAACATCGAAATCATCAACACCTCCGAGATCCGCATTTCGGTGCTGATCCGGGACGCCCAGCTCGACGACGCCGTGCGCGCGATCCACGCCGCGTTCGAGCTCGGCGGCGACGAAGAAGCTGTGGTCTACGCGGGGAGTGGTCGCTGATGGCGGACGGGCTGCGGGTCGGGGTGGTCGGCGCGACCGGCCAGGTCGGCGCGGTGATGCGCAAGCTGCTGGCGGAGCGGGAGTTCCCGATCGCCGAGCTCCGGTACTTCGCCTCGTCGCGTTCGGCGGGGTCGAAGCTTCCTTGGCGTGACACGGAAATCACGATCGAAAACGCGTCGACGGCGGATCCGTCCGGTTTGGACATCGCGCTGTTCTCCGCGGGCGGCACGACGTCCAAGGCGCAGGCGCCGCGGTTCGCCGACGCCGGCGTCACGGTGATCGACAACTCCTCGGCGTTCCGGATGGACCCGGACGTGCCGCTGGTCGTCAGCGAGGTCAACCCGGAAGCCATCAAGGAAGCGCGGAAGGGGATCATCGCGAACCCCAACTGCACGACGATGGCCGCGATGCCGGTGCTCAAGCCGCTGCACGACGAAGCGGGCTTGGTCCGGCTGGTCGCGTCGACCTACCAGGCGGTGTCCGGCAGCGGGCTGGCCGGCGTCGACGAGCTGGCCGGTCAGGTTCGCGCAGGAGCGGAGCACGCCTCGCTGCTGACGCACGACGGCGCGGCGATCGACTTCCCCGCGCCGAACAAGTACGTCCGCCCGATCGCGTTCAACGTCCTGCCGATGGCGGGGTCCATTGTGGACGACGGCGAGCTCGAAACGGACGAAGAGAAGAAGTTCCGCAACGAGAGCCGCAAGATCCTGAGCATCCCGGGGCTGGGCGTGTCCTGCACCTGCGTGCGGGTCCCGGTGTTCTCGGGGCACTCTATCTCGGTGAACGCGGAGTTCGCACAGCCGCTGACGGTCGAGCGCGCGACGCAGCTGCTGAGCCACGCGCCGGGCGTCGAGCTGTCCGACGTCCCGACGCCCCTGCAGGCGGCGGGCAACGACCCGAGCTACGTCGGCCGCATCCGCGTCGACCAGGGAGTCGGGGGCGGCCGCGGGCTCGCGTTGTTCATCGCCAACGACAACCTCCGCAAGGGCGCGGCGCTCAACGCCGTGCAGATCGCGGAGCTGATCGCGCAGCAGTAGCTCGGACGACGTCGAAGGCCCCCTCAGTCGTCGAGGGGGCCTTCACGCGTCTCGGGTCGTGTTTCGGCAAGCCTGCGAACTGCTTGACGGGGTTCGCGGATCGCTTGACGTCGGTGTCGAAGTTCCGCACGTGGCCGCCGGAATTGGGCGACGGCTTCGTCGTGGCGACCGTCGCGGTGCAGCGCGTAAATGGCGTAACCGCGGTCTTCCCGGGCGCCTTCGCCGTCGAGCCGGGGCAACGCCAGGTCGAGGGCGTCCCGGACGTAGCGGCTTCGCCAGATCGGATTGCCCGCCATGGCCATCTCGAAAGCTCGCAGGAGCAACGGCGTCAGGGCCGCGGCCCCGTCGCGAAGTCGAGCAGCCGCTCTTCGGTGCCGTGCCATTTCGGGCTCCGGTAGCGCAGGGCGCGCTCGTGTCCGGGCCGGTGGGCGGGCGCGCGGACCAGATCCCCGTCGAAGGGCTGGTCACGGACGTTGAGCCCGATGGCGACGGAGACCAGGGACGCCCACGGTGTCGGATCCGTCTCGGCGAGTTCGGCCGCCCGCCAGGCGGCGGCCTCGGCGTGCTCCAGCAGCTGCACGAACGGCTGACGGCTGGTGTGCGCGGCGGCGGCGCTGCCTCGCCAGGGCTACGAGTCTGCGCCTGCACGACGGGCGGCGTCGGGATCGTCTTCCCGCTCGGCGAGCCAGTCCCGCAGCCGTTGGCGTTCGGTGATGGCCGTGAGCGGTTGATCCGGCACGGTCCCGAGCAGTGCGGGCGATAAGACCTGCGGTGGTTTCCGGCGCGACCAGGACAACACCAGTTTGTCCACAAGCGAAAGCCGCTGTGGACAACTCGGCGCCTGAAGCTCCGGTCGGCAGTTTTCGTCGGTAGCCGCCGATAGACTGGACAAGGGCACGCCCCCCAGGGAGGGCGGGGAGCTGCCCGGGGCGCGTTCCTCCACAGTGGACATCTGGAAATCACCTTGCTCGAATCCGCGCCACGGGGGACTCTGAGCCTCGCAAGCACTTCCAGGGGAGGAAATCATGTACACCGCCGTCGACGGCGCCCGCGTGCCGATCCGGATGTGGGCCGATCCCGCGTCCGTCGAAGACCAGGCCATGCGGCAGCTGCACAACGTCGCGAACCTGCCGTGGGTGCACGGGCTCGCGGTGATGCCCGACGTGCACTACGGCAAGGGCGCGACCGTCGGCAGCGTCATCGCCATGCGCGACGCCGTTTCGCCGGCCGCGGTCGGTGTCGACATCGGGTGCGGGATGAGCGCGGTGCGGACTTCGCTGACCGCGGCCGACCTGCCCGACGATCTCGGGAAGCTGCGCCGGCGCATCGAAAACGCCGTGCCGGTCGGGTTCGGGCTGCACAAGACGCCGGTGAACCCGGCGAAGGTGCACGGCGTCGGCGGCTGGGACGAGTTCTGGAAGGGCTTCGGCGAGCTGCACACCGGCGTCCAGGAGCTGCACGACCGGGCCGCGCGCCAGATCGGGAGCCTCGGCGGCGGGAACCACTTCATCGAGGTCTGCCTCGAGCAGGGTGGCGCCGACGAAGGCCGCGTGTGGCTGATGCTGCATTCGGGCTCGCGCAACATCGGCAAGGAGCTCGCGGAGCGGCACATGGCCGTCGCGCGGAAGCTGCCGCACAACGCCGACCTGCCCGACCGGGACCTCGCCGTGTTCGTCGCGGGGACGCCGGAGATGCAGGCCTACCGGCGCGACCTGTTCTGGGCGCAGGACTACGCGGCGCGCAACCGCGCCACGATGGTCGCGCTGGTGAAGCTGGCGCTGGCGGAGGTCGTGCCCGGCACGACCTTCGACGACGCGATCTCGTGCCACCACAACTACGTCGCCGAAGAGACCTACGACGGCGTCGAGCTGCTCGTCACCCGCAAGGGCGCGATCCGCGCCGGCTCGGGTGACCTGGGGATCATCCCGGGCAGCATGGGGACCGGTTCGTACATCGTGCGCGGGCTCGGCAACGAGTCGTCGTTCCAGTCGGCGTCGCACGGCGCCGGCCGCCGGATGTCGCGGACCAAGGCGAAGAAGCTGTACACCGCCGAGGACCTCGCGGCGCAGACGGCGGGCGTCGAATGCCGCAAGGACACCGGCGTCGTCGACGAGATCCCGGCGGCCTACAAGGACATCGACTCGGTCATCAAGGCCCAGACCGACCTGGTCGAGGTCGTCGCCCACCTCAAGCAGGTGGTCTGCGTCAAGGGCTGAGCGGTACCTTGGGTGATATGACCAGTTGGGGGAGGACGGCCGCGTCGCTGGCCGCGGCCGCACTGCTGTTGAGCGGGTGCGACCAGGTCGGTGACGCGGTCGACCAGGGCAGCAGGACGGCGGACAAGGTCGGCGCCTGCGCCGAGGCGCTCGGGCTGGCGGACCTGAATCCGCTGGTCGACCCGCAGAAGCTCAAGGAGCGGGCCGAGGACAAGGAACAGCGGCTGCGCGCCCTGGCCGGGAACGTCGCCGACCAGGACGTCAAGAACGCGCTGCTCGGCATGGCCGACTCCTACGTCGAGGTGCAGAAGGAACGCATCGAAGACGCCGGCGTCGTGGCCAGGTGGGCAAAGCGCAACGTCGCCAAGCTCGACGCGCTGCGCACCGCCTGCAGCTGACGCCCGCCGCGCTTCTGCGCACCTGCCTCCGAAGTCCGTGAAGGCCTCCTTGAGGGACTCAGAGTCCCTCAAGGAGGCCTTCACGGACTTGCGAGTGGGGCGGGGCGGCGGCGCTAGCAGGGGGTTTCGGCGAGCGCGGGTACCGGGGCCGGTTCGGGTGTGCGGCGCCGCCGCCACCGGATCAGGCCACCCGACGCGACCACCAGGCCGCCGAGGCCCGCCGCCGCGAAGCCCCAGGCCGGGCTCGAGTGGTCGATCGCGAAGCCGACCACCGGGCTGCCCACCGCGAGGCCGAGCCGGGTGAACGAGTCCTGCAGGCCCATCGCCTCGCCGCGCACCCGCGGCGGCGCGATCCGGCTGACCGTCTCGGTGGTCGCCGCCAGCGTCGGCGCGCAAAGCAGGTTCGTCGGGATCAGCACGAGCATCAGCAGCCACCACGGCTGTTCGGCTAGCCCGACCGGCACCACCAGCAGCGCGAGCAGCAGCATCAGCACGCCTTGGGGCAACGACCGCTTCACCGAGCCGTGCACGATGCCGCCGGCGATCGACGCGGCGCACATCACCGCGATGACCAGCCCGGTCACGCCGATGTCGCCGTGCTCGCGCAGGGTCGCGAGCGTCGCCAGCTCGGTGCCGACGAGCACGAACAACGCCCCCGCGGCGACCAAGAGCGTGCCCACCAGCCGGCCGGTCAGCCAGCTGCGCAGCGGCGGCCGGACCTCGGAAACCCCCGGCTCGACGGCGTCGCGGATCGGCGGGTTCACCAGCCAGATCAGGAACGCCGTGCCGCCGAACAGCACACCGAGGGCGCTGAGCGTCCACGTCGGCGAAAACGCGGTGATCGCCGCGATCCCGGCCGCGGGGCCGATCATGAACGTCGCCTCGATCGAGATGGTGTCGAGCGAGTACGCCGCCCGGCGCTCCTCGGCCGGGACGAGCGTGGCCAGGACCTGCCGGGCCAGTGAGCCCGCGGGCACCGAGAGCATCCCGGCCGGGACGGCGACCGCGGCGAGCGCCTCGAACGGCAGGTGCGGCGCGATGATCCAGAAGACCGTCGTGCCGATGCCGCAGACGGCGACGACCGGGCGCAGCCCGTACTTGTCGAAGGCGCGGCCGATTACCGGCGCGCCGAGGGCCATCCCGAGGGTGACGCCGGCGCCGACCAGCCCGGCGGCGCCGTACCCGCGGCCGAGCCCGGTGACGACGTACAGCGTCATTAGGACGCCGTTCATGGTCATCGGCAGCCGAGCCAGGAACATCAGGGCCATCGTCGAGGGGACGCGGGGGACGGAGAGCACCCGGCGGTAGGGCTGCAGAGGCACGCCTCGATGAGAACCCAAGGTGGTACGCGCGTGCAACTTATTTCTCGAGCCGGCCACCCCTGGCGCCCGAATATTTCGAGAGCTACTCTCATTTGGTAGTCACTACCAAATGGGGGTTGCTATGAATCAGCTGTATCCACGCAGGTGGTGGGCGCTCGGAGCGCTCGCGGTCAGCCTGTTGACCGTCGGTCTCGACCTGACCGTGCTGAACGTGGCCGTGCCGACACTGGCCGTCGACCTCGGCGCCACGACCACGCAACTGCAGTGGTTCGGCAACGCGTACACGCTGGCGCTGGCCGCGCTGCTGCTGCCGGCGGGCCTGCTCGGCGACCGGTTCGGGCCGAAGAAGCTGCTGCTCGGCGCGCTCGCGGTGTTCGGGCTGGCGTCGTTGTGGTGCGCCTACGCGGGTTCGCCCGGGGAGCTGATCGCCGCCCGGGTCGTGCTCGGCGCCGGCGCCGCGTTCCTGATCCCGCTGTCGCTCTCGCTGCTGAACATCCTGTTCCCGCCGGAGGAGCGGGCGAAAGCACTGACGACGTGGGTGCTGGCGACGTTCGTCGGCATCCCGCTCGGCCCGCTGCTCGGCGGCTGGCTGCTCGACCACTTCGCCTGGGGCTCGGTGTTCCTGATCAACGTCCCGCTGACCGCCGTCGGGGTGGTCGCGGTGCTGTTCCTGGTGCCGCTCACCCGCGGCTCCGGCCGGGGCGGGATCGACTACCCCGGCATCGCGCTGTCGGCGGCCGGGCTCGTCGCGCTCACCTACGGCTTCGTCCACGCGGGCGAGCACGGCTGGACCGACCCGGTCACCTATGGGCTGGTCGCGCTCGGCGCCGTGCTGCTCGCGGTGTTCTGCTGGACGCAGACGCGCGTGGCCGCGCCGCTCACCGATCTCGCGTTGTTCCGGGAGCCGCGGTTCGTCTGGGGCGCGGTGCTCGCGACCGTCGCGTCGTTCGCGTTGATGGGCCTGCTGTTCGTGCTGCCGCAGCTGTTCCAGGCGGTGCAGGGCGCCGACGCGCTGCAGACCGGCGTGCGGCTGCTGCCGCTGATCGGCGGCATGCTGATCTCGGCGAAGATCGCCGAACGGCTCGTCACCGCGTTCGGCGTCCGGGTGGTCGTCACGGGCGGGTTCGTGCTGCTCGCGGCCGGTCTGGGCTGGGGCTCGACGACGTCGGCCGCGTCCGGGTACGGCCTGACGATCGGCTGGGAGACCGTCATCGGCCTCGGCACCGGGTGCACGCTGCCGCCGCTGATGTCGATGGCGATGGGCGCCCTCACCGAGGGCCGCTCGGGGGCCGGTTCGGCGCTCATCCAGGTGCTGCGCCAGGTCGGCGGCACGATCGGCGTCGCGGTGCTCGGCACGGTCCTCAACGGCGTCTACCGCGACGGCGTGGACGTCCAGGGGCTGCCCGCACCGGTGGCCGCCGCGGCCCGCGGCAGCGCGTCCGCCGCGGTGGCCGTCGCCGGGAAGCTCCACCTGCCCGGGCTGGCCGACTCGGCGCGGGCCGCGTTCACCGACGGCATGGCGGCGACGCTGTGGGTCTGCGCCGGGCTCGGCGTGGCCGGCGCGCTGCTGGCGGTGGTTGTCCTGCCCGGGCGTGCGGTGGCCGCGGCCCAGCCGCGAGAATCGGAGCATGACGTCGTCGCCGGCTGAGCCCACGGGGTTGCGAGAGCGGAAGAAGGCCAAGACGCGGGCCGCGATCCAGCGGCACGCGTTGCGGCTGTTCCGGGAGCGGGGTTACGCGGCCACGACGGTCGACCAGATCGCGGCCGCCGCGGAGATCTCGCCGAGCACCTTCTTCCGGTACTTCCCGACGAAGGAGGCGACGGTCCTCTACGACGCCCTCGACCCGCTGATGGTCGAGGCCGCGCTGGCCCAGCCGCCCGAGCTGAGCGTGATCGGCGCGCTGCGGGCGACGTTGCGCGACGTCTACGAGGCGCTCCCGGAAGACGCCTGGCAGGACGAACGCGAACGGCAGCTGCTGGTCTTCAACGAGCCGGAGCTGCGTGCCCCGATGCTGGAGCAGTACGGCGCCGGCATCGACCTGCTCGCCGACCTCGCGGCCCGCCGCGTCGGCCGGTCCGCGACCGACTTCGAGGTGCGCAACTGGGCGGGCGCCGTGGTCGGCGTCGTGCTCGCGGCGTTCTACACCGCCGGCGGCGACCCGGACCTGCTCCTGAACTCACTCGACGAGGCTTTTGCGCACCTGGAGGCGGGCCTCCCGCTCTGAAGCATTTTCCGGTTCGTGCTCCCACCACGGGGAACGGCGTTTTCCGGCGCACCTTGTGGGTGGCGGTGCCGGCGTGAGGGACGCCCTTCTGGAGCAGTTGCGACACGCGGTCCCACGGAGTGATGAGGCCAGAAGATCACCGTTTACACCTGGATGAGTGGCCGAACTGTTCCATAGTGGACGGTCGTAACCCCTGGTGACAAACGGGATCGGTCCGGATGATCTTCAGGGGTATTGGCAAGGTTTCGGCGTTAATCAATTGCGGGCGAGTTCGCCGCTTCCGCATCCGGCACGTAAGGGTTGGAAAACGTCACCAACCGGTGAGAGGGTGGCTTATCTCCGATACGGCGGGTATCGCTTTAACCCGTCAGGTCTCCCGAGGCCAGGAGGTAAAAGGTATGAAAGGCAAGTTCGGGCGGTCCATCGCCCTGGTAGCCGCCGGCAGTCTGCTGGCAGTCGCGACGGCCGGTGTCGCCGCGGCGAGCCCGGACGGGGGCAAGGGTTCCTCCAGCACCCAGGCCCTCGCCGCACAGGTGCTGCAGATGCGTGACGACCTGACCAAGGTGGCTTACGCGGGCAACGTCGGCGCGACCCGGTCCGACCTGGGCCGGATGAGCCCGGTGATGTCGGACATCGCCGCCGGAAAGCGCTACACGATCCAGACCGACACCCAGCAGCTCGCCGGGCTGGCCAAGGGCCGCGCGGACGAGTCCGTCCGGCTCCTGACCGACCCGACGGCCAAGGCGCGCCAGCTGCCACCGCTGCCATTGCCGATCCCTTCGCTGCCGGACCTGCCGGGCCCGCTGAAGATCGTCAGCGACCTGGTGAAGGCCCTGCTGGGCGCGGTGACCGGCATTCTGGGCGGCCTGCTCGGCGGGCTCCCGGTGCCGCCGCTGCCGCTTCCGGTCCCGCCACTGCCCGCGGGCTGAGCAGGGCTATCGGAGAAACAGGGGGGCCCGGAGCCCGGCCGCGGACATTCCTCCGCGCCGGGCTCCGGGTCGTTTCCCGGTTCGCGCCGCCGTTCGGTTCGTTCCGGCGTCCTGGCGCGGTCTATCCCGCAGCGAATGCCTGCGCCGGGCGCAGAAGTGCCACTCGGTCGGCGGATGGCACGGCGCGGGCTATTCCGCGGCGGACGTGTGCGCCGCCAGAGGGAACGCCGCCGGTCGGCACCGCGTGGCAGGGTCAGGCCGACTCCAGCGCTTTGGCACGCGCTAGTTCGCGGCGGACGTTTGCGCCGGTCGTAGAAACGCTGCCGGGAGGCGCCGCGCGGGCGGGGCAGGTCGGTCCCAAGTGGACAGGCCCGGGCCGGGGTCAGTCGCGAATGGACAGACCTTGCCGCAACGCTCCCGCTGTCTCGGCGAGGGCCTCGCGGAAGCGGGTGCCCACGCCCGTGAAGTTGATGAAACCGTGGATCAGGTCCTCGTGTCGGCGCAGCGCGACCTCGACGCCGGCTTCGGCGAGCTTCTTCGCGTACGCCTCGCCTTCGTCGCGTAGCGGGTCGAACCCGGCCGTCACGACGAGGGCCGGGGGGAGGCCGCTCAGGTCTTCCGCGCGTAGCGGGGAGAGCCTGGGGTCGGTCAGGTCGCTGCCCTTCGGCACGTAATGGCCCTCGAACCACTTCATGTGCACGTCGGTGAGGAACAGGTTCTCGGCGAACAGGTCCTGCGAGCGGTAGCGCTGCGCGAAGTCCGTCGCCGGGTAGATCAGCAGCTGGAACGCCGGTGCCGGGCCGCCTCGCCGGACCGCCTGCTGGGCCGTCACCGCGGCCAGGTTGCCGCCCGCGCTGTCGCCGCCGACCGCGATGCGGGACGGGTCGGCGCCGAGGTCGTCCGCCTTGGCGTGGGCGAAGTCGAACGCCGCCAGGGCGTCGCCGGTGGCCGCCGGGAACGGGAACTCCGGGGCCAGCCGGTACTCGATCGACAGCACCCGCACCCCGGCGTGCTTGGCCAGGAAGCGGACGGCGTTGTCGTGGCTGGCGCGGGTGCCGACGACCCAGCCGCCGCCGTGGAAGAACACCAGGAGCGGCGACTTCTCGGGCAGCCCGACCGGCGTGTAGAGCGTCGCCGGCAAGTCGCCGTCGGGGGTCGGGACGGCGATCTCGCGCACCGAGACGGGTTCGATCGGCTTGCCGCTCACCAGGTGCCGGCCCACGTCGAGCAGGGCGCGGGAGCTGTCGACCGAGCCGCGGACCAGCTCCGCGCCGGCGAGCTTCTGCAGTCGCAGCAGCAGCTGGGCGTCGAGGGCGAGGTCTTGGCCGTCGATGCGCACCGGTCGGCCGGCCACCGCCCGCCGTACCGGCTCGGGCAGCCAGAACGCGAGCTGGGACGCGGCGGCCTGGACGCGGACCGGGAACGGGATCGCCATCGTTGCCTCCTGTGCATCGGTGCCGACCAGACGTTACTTGTCAGTAGGTAACAGGTCCAGTGGGACTTCGGGTGTGACCGGGACCTCCGTCCCAAACTCTGGTCCTCCAGTTAAGTGGAGGGGTTAGCCTGGAAGGCGTGACTCCAGCCAGGACGGTCAATGTGCTCGGGATCGGCGGCTCTCTGCGCGAGGGCTCGCAGTCCGAACGCGCGCTGCAGATCGCGCTCGACGCCGCGGCGGAAACCGGCGTCCGGACCAGGCTGCTCTCCGGCCCGGACCTGGTGCTGCCCTTCTACGACGCGGGCGAGCTGGAGCGCGACGAACGCGCGAAGACGCTCGTCGACGCCGTCCGCCACGCCGACGGGCTCATCGTCGTCTCGCCGGGCTACCACGGCGCGCTGTCCGGCCTGGTCAAGAACGCCCTGGACTACGTCGAGGACCTCCGCGACGACACCCGTCCCTACCTCGACGGCCGCGCGGTCGGCCTCGCCGCCGTCGCGTACGGCTGGCAGGCCGCGGTCACCACGCTCGAGCAGCTGCGCACGATCACGCACGCGTTGCGCGGCTGGGCCACCCCGCTGGGCGGTTCGATCAACTCGGCCGAGACCAAGTTCGACGACGGCGGTTGCGCGTCCGACGAGAAGAGCCTCCGCACGCTGCGGTTGATCGGCCGCCAGGTCGCCGAGTTCGCTGTGTCGCGCCACTCCTGACGTTTCGCCCGGGCGCCGCCGGGTAGCCGAAGCACGTGATGCCTGCCATGTAGGGGCACTGTTCCGCGGATGCGGGATGTTGTACCCGATGAGACGCTCGACGCCGAGCGTCCCCGAAAGAAGGCAGGCGAAGCATGGGTCAGGCGATCTACACCGCGGTGGCGACGGCGCGCGGAGACGGCCGCAACGGCGAGGTCACCTCGTCCGACGGCGTCATCGACGAGTCGCTGGCCATCCCGAAGGAGATGGGTGGCCCCGGCGGGGACAAGACGAACCCCGAACAGCTTTTCGCCGCCGGCTACTCGGCGTGCTTCCACAGCGCGCTGCAGTTGGTCGCGCGTCAGGCCAAGGTGCCGCTGCACGACACGACCGTCACCGCCGAGGTCAGCGTGCTCAAGCAGGACGTCGGGTTCGGTCTCGGCGTCGCGCTGAAGGTCTCGCTGCCGGGCGTCGACCAGGCCCAGGCCGACCAGCTGGTCGACCAGGCCCACCAGGTCTGCCCCTACTCCAACGCCACCCGCGGGAACATCGAGGTCGCGCTCTCCGCGACCGTCTGATCCCCGCCTCCGTCCGAGGAAAGGATCACCGCACATGACCACCTCTCCGATCAAGAGCCCGCTGTCCGACGCCGACAAGGAGATCACCGGCAACGCCCTCCAGGCGACGCTGGTCGACCTGGTCGACCTCTCCCTGATCGCCAAGCAGGCGCACTGGAACGTCGTCGGCGCGAACTTCCGCAGCGCGCACCTGCAGCTCGACGAGCTCGTGACCGCCGCGCGCGAGTACGTCGACCAGGTCGCCGAGCGGGCGAACGCCATCGGCGTCTCGCCGAACGGCAAGGCCAAGACCGTCGTCGAGAGCTCCGGCGTCCCCGACTACCCGGACAACTGGCAGTCGGTCGAGTCGACCGTCGCCGCGATCGTCGACATCCTCTCGGCCCTCGTCGAGCGGCTGCGCAAGCGCATCGACGAGACCGACAAGAGCGACCTCGTGACGCAGGACCTGCTGATCGAGATCACCCGTGCCCTCGAAGAGGCGCACTGGATGTGGCAGGCCCAGCAGGCCTGATCCTCGTCCCCGCGTACGGCCGGTTCCTCCGGGAGCCGGCCGTTTCGCGCGCTCAGTGGTGGAACGCCGTCGCCTTGGCCGGGTCCTTGGGCCGCCCTCCTTCCTTCGCCAGTTCCGCGACGACCCGGGCCACGTCGGCCAGCAGCAGGTCCGCCAGGTCGTGCGTGAAGCCGTTGCGGACCACGATCCGGAGCACCGCCAGGTCCGTGCGGTTGTCCGGGAACGTGTACGCCGGCACCAGCCAGCCGCGCTCGCGCAGACGGCGGGACACGTCGAAGACGTCGAAGTTCACGCCGGGCCCGGTGGTGACCGCGAACACCGGCAGCTGGTCGCCGCGGGTCAGCAGCTCGAACGGGCCGAGATCGGCGATGCCGGCCGACAAGTGCGTCGCCACGTCACGCGAGGCCTGTTGCACCGCGCGGAATCCGTCCCGGCCGAGTCGCACGAACGTGTAGTACTGCGCCGCGACTTCGGCGCCGGGGCGGGAGAAGTTCAACGCGAACGTCGGCATGTCGCCGCCCAGGTAGTTGACGTTGAACACCAGCTCCGACGGCAGCGCCTCCTTGTTCCGCCAGATCACCCAGCCCACCCCCGGGTACACCAGCCCGTACTTGTGGCCGGACGTGTTGATCGACGCCACCCGCGGCAGCCGGAAGTCCCACTCCAGCTCCGGGTCGAGGAACGGCGCGATCATCGCGCCGGACGCGCCGTCGACGTGCACCGGGATGTCCCAGCCCGTGCGCTTCTGCAGCGCGTCGAGCGCCGCCGCGATCTCCGCCACCGGCTCGTAGCTGCCGTCGAACGTCGAGCCGAGGATCGCCACGACGCCGATCGTGTTCTCGTCGCAGCGCGCGACCGCTTCCTCGGCGGAGAGGTGGTACCGGTCACCCTCCATCGGCACCAGCCGCGGCTCGACCTCCCAGTACTCGCAGAACTTCTCCCAGCACACCTGGACGTTCACGCCCATCACGAGGTTCGGCTTCCCGGTGCGGCCGAGCTTGGACCAGCGCCGTTTCAACGCCATCCCGGCGAGCATGCAGGCCTCGGACGACCCGGTCGTCGAGCAGCCCATGATGTCGGTGAGGTCGGGCGCGTGCCACAGGTCGGCGAGGATGTTCACGCAGCGCCGCTCCAGCTCGGCGGTCTGCGGGTACTCGTCCTTGTCGATCATGTTCTTGTCGACGCACTCGGCCATCAGCTCACGCGCCTGCGGCTCCATCCACGTCGTGACGAACGTGGCGAGGTTCAGCCGCGCGTTGCCGTCGAGCATCAGCTCGTCCCGCACTAGCTGCAGCGCCGTGTCCGGTGGCAGGGACGTGTCGAGCAGCTTGTCGTGCGGCATGACGAAGCCCGCCGCGAGCGCCGGGTTCGCTCCGGCGTACATCGGATTCGTGCCGCCGACGCGGTCCGGGCGGTCGGTTTTTCCCTGGTGCAGAACCATGAAACCGACGGTAGCGCCATCTGCCGACAGCCGCGTGTGCGAACGGTCGGTCCCGGTCCGAAAGAGACCGGAACCGACCTTTCGCGGCAAAAGTCAGGCCCGGAAACCGCGTGATCGGACCCGGGACTCGCGTGAGTTACGGGGTCAATGCCAGGACTTGGCCCGGGCGTACTGGTTCGGCCACGGCACGTCGGCGTCGAGGACGTTCGCCGCGCGCAGCGGCCAGTGCGGGTCGCGCAGCAGGGCGCGGGCCAGGAACACCGCGTCCGCCGAACCCGACGCCACGATCTCCTCCGCCTGCTCCGGGTCCGTGATCATGCCCACCGCGCCGGTCGGCAGGCCCGCCTCGGTGCGGATCCGGGCGGCGAACGGGACCTGGTAACCCGGGCCGACCGGGATGTCCGGGTTCGGGGTGTTGCCACCCGAGGACGCGTCGATCAGGTCGACGCCCCGCTCGGCCAGGAGCTTCGTGAGACGCACCGAGTCCTCGATCGTCCAGCCGCCCTCGGTCCAGTCCGACGACGACAGCCGCGCGAACAGCGGCACGGACGAACCCACCTCGGCGCGGACCGCGTCGGTGATCTCCAGCGCCAGCCGGGTGCGGCCCTCGAAGTCGCCGCCGTAGCGGTCCGTGCGGGAGTTGGACAGCGGGGACAGGAACTGGTGCACCAGGTAGCCGTGCGCGAAGTGCAGCTCGAGCAGGTCGAAGCCGGCGTCCAGGGCACGGCGGGCACCTGCGGCGAACGCCTGCGGGAGCGCGCTCACCTCGTCCGTCGCGAGCGGCCGCGCCGGGGCGTACGGGCCGAACGACTGCCGGTCGGCGCCGACGCTCTGCCAGCCCCCGTCCGCGGAGGCGACGCTGCCCGAGCCCTCCCACGGGCGCTTCGTGGAACCCTTGCGGCCCGCGTGGGCCAGCTGCATGCCGATCGCCGTGCCCTGGGCGTGCACGAAGCCGACGATCCGGCGCCACGCGTCGGCATGGGCTTCGCTCCAGATGCCGGTGTCCTGCGGGCTGATCCGGCCCTCCGGGGTGACGGCGGTCGCCTCGGTCAGCACCAGGCCGGCGCCGCCGGTGGCGAACTGGCCCAGGTGGACGAGGTGCCAGTCGCCTGGCAGGCCGTCGGTCGCGGAGTACTGGCACATCGGGGACACCCACGCGCGGTTCGGCAGCGTCAGGCTGCGGACCGTGATCGGGCTGAAGAGTCGGCTCACCTCTCGATCAACGACACGTGCCCGCGGTCTCTTCCCGTCGCCGACGCGGGTACCGGCGAGTAGCGTCACACCCATGGGTGTCGCTGCAGACGAACGCCAGGCGTTGAGCTCGCTCTTCGAAGACCTCGGGCCCGACGCGCCGACTTTGTGCGAAGGGTGGACGACGCGGGATCTCGCCGCGCACCTCGTCGTGCGCGAGCACCGGATCGACGCCGCGCCGGGCATCGCCGTGCCCGCGCTCGCCGGGTACACGAAAAAGGTCCAGGACCGCTACGCCGCGAAGCCGTGGGCGAGCCTCGTCGACCAGGTGCGCCAGGGGCCGTCGAAGTTCTGGCCCACCTCGATCGGCCCGCTCGACGAGCTGACCAACGGCGCCGAGTTCCTCGTACACCACGAGGACGTCCGCCGCGCGCAGCCGGACTGGAAGCCGCGGCCCGCCGATCCGGCCCGGGACGCCACCGCGTGGCGCTCGGCGAAGGGCGCCGCGAAGCTCAACCTCCGCAAGTCGCCGGTCGGCGTCACGCTCCGGACCGCCGACGGCCGCGAGGCCGCGGTCAAAACCGGGCCCGACCCCGTGACGGTCGTCGGGGACCCGGTCGACCTGCTGCTGTTCGTGTTCGGCCGGGACGCCGTGAACCTGGACTTCCAGGGCGACCCGGCCGCGGTCACGAAGCTTCAGGCGGTGAAACGGGGCCTCTGAGCGCCCGGTTCACCCACCGCCCCGCCGGCAGCGCGACGACGATCGCGGCCAGCACCAGGTGCACGGCCATGAACGCCACCGCGGCGGGCACACTCGGCGGCCCGCCAAGGAACACGATCATGTGTGACGCCCACTTCAGCTCGGTCGGTTTCGTGCCCGCCGCCCAGACGTCGTTGAGCGCCCAGAACGTCAGGTCGTTGACGCCCGAGATGACGACCAGGATCGACGCGACGCCGGCCTTGAGCACGTTCACCGTCCGGCCGCCGCCGAGGCGGTAGGCCAGCAGCGCGAACAGCACGATGAACGTCGTCACGAACAGCTCGAACTGGTACACCGGCTGGAACGCGTCGTCGTTCGTCGCCGCGTCGCGGGCGAACGCCTGGACCCGCATCACCAGTTCGGTGTCCAAATAGGACATGTAGACGAAAACGGCGAACACGATCAGGGCCGGGCCCAGCTTCGTGCGCGGGAACAGCGAAACCGTGAGCACCGCGAACAGGAACGGGCACAGCTTGAACGCCCAGTCGCCGACGTTGTCCAGCGTCTGGTCCGGCGGCAGCACCACCATGATCAGCAGCGTGGTCACCACGGCCGGCACGGCGGCGGCCAGCCACAGCCACCGCCGTTGCCGGTAGAGCGCGCCGATCCAGTTCGGCGCTTCGACTGCAGGTGCGATCACAGTTCCTTCTCCACCCAGAACGGACCGAGGGCCAGCGCGTCGACGTCGGTCTTCAGGTAACACGCGATGGCGTCGGCCGGGCTTGCCACGATCGGCTCGTTGTTGTCGTTGAACGACGTGTTGACGACCATCGGCACGCCGGTCAGCTTCTCGAATTCGCTGATCATCTTGTAGTACAGCGGATTGTCCGCCACGCTGACCGTCTGCACGCGCGCGGTCCCGTCGACGTGGGTGATCGCGGGCACTTCGTCCCGCTTGTCCGGCAGGACGTCGAACACCAGCAGCATCACCGGCGACGGGTAGTCGCTGACGAAGTACTCGCCCGCGCGCTCGGCCAGGCACGAGGGCGCGAACGGCCGGAACGCCTCGCGGTGCTTGACCTTCTCGTTCATCCGCGTCTTCGACTCCGGGTCGCGCGGGTCGGCGACGAGCGAACGGTTGCCCAGCGCCCGCGGCCCGCACTCCATCCGGCCCTGCACCCAGCCGACGATCTTCCCGTCGGCGATCTTGGCGGCGGTGTGCGCGGCGATGTCGTCGACGCGGGTGTACTCGACGCCGGCGTCCTGCAGCGCCACCTCCATCTCGGCCTCGGTGTAGTCCGGGCCGGTGTAGGTGTAGCCGTCCCGCGGGCGCGGCTTGCCGTACTTGCCGACCGACACCTCCAGGGCCGCGCCGAGCGCGCAGCCGTCGTCGGCCGCCGCGGGCTGGGCGAAGAAGTCCTCGAACGGCGTCTCCAGCAGGATCCGGCCGTTCATGACGCTGTTGAGCGCGACGCCGCCGGCGACGCACAGCCGCTTCGAACCGGTCTCGCGCTGCAGCCACCGCGCCAGGTGCAGGCCGGCTTCCTCCAGCGTCACCTGCAGCGCGTACGCGATGTCGCAGTAGTGCTGGGGAACGGGATTCGCCGCCGTGACGCGGGTCTTCGGCCGCGCCGGGCCGAAGGTGTCGCTGAACTTCTTCGCCATCACGTGCTTGCCGGTGCGGTGGTGGGCGAACCAGCTCAGGTCCAGTTCGAAGCCGCCGTCGTCGTCGAGGTGGATGAGCTGCTTGAACGCGTCGACGTAGGTGTCCTCGCCCAGCGGCGCGAGGCCCATGATCTTGCCCTCGTCGCGGGTCGGGTAGAAGCCGAGGTAGCCGGTGACGCCGGCGTACATCGCGCCGAGGGAGTGCGGGAACTTGATGCGCCGCAGGTCGACGATCTTGTTGCCGCGGCCGTGCGCCAGGTACGTCGCGGTGCCGTCGCTGCCGATGCCGTCGAAGGTGAGGACGGCCGACTCGTCCCACGGCGAGATGAAGTAGCCGCTGGCCGCGTGCGCGCGGTGGTGGTCGACGAGGTGCGTCTTGAACTTCGTCGGGCCGGTCCACTCGACGGCGTCCTTGACGTCCTGCTCCAGCGTGTAGGACCGCTTGATGTGCGCCAGGACCGCGCCGCCGACGTGGTAGTCGTCGTGGCCCGAGCCGCCGCCGGTCATGAAGGTGTCGACCATGCCCGCCGAGCGGCCGCCTTCGTCGCCGTTGGTGTTGCGGAAGACGTCCAGCGTGCCCGGGAAGTAGCGCGCGAACACCTTGGCCGCGTGGATCCCTTCCTTCCAGCGCTGCCAGTAGTAGGCGACGTGGTCGACGTCGGCCAGGGTGATCCCGGCGCGCTCCAGGCAGAACTTGATGGCTTCGGCGGGGAAGTCGCCGTCGTGCTTCTTGCGGGTGAAGCGTTCCTCCTCGGCGAAGGCGATGATCTCGCCGTCGCGCACGAGTGCCGCCGCCGAGTCGTGGACCCTGCTGATGCCCAGTACGTACATGATTCTCCCAGTTCAGAACGAGTGACGGCGGTGGAGCAGGCGCCGCAGGACGGCCGCCTTGACCGCGAGCGCGAGGACCAGGGCGGCGAACCCGCCGACCGGCCCGAGCGGGGGCACGAGCAGCGCGGCGCCGACGGCGGTGGCGGCGAGCGCTACTACGGCGGTGCCCGAGGTCAGGGTCAGCACCTTGCTGTTGGTGTTTTCGATGAGGAAGCTCGCGTAGAGCCCCGTCGCGTACAGCGCCGTCTCGACGAGCACGAGCACCCCGAGCACGACGTAGCTGTCCTCGGTCATGAGCAACGCGCGCGTCGACGGCACGGCGAGACCCGCCCCGAGCAGCACGGCGAAGCCGATCCCGGCCCGTTCGACCAGCTTCAGCAGCTCCGACGCGCGGGCCCGGCCGGCCACCGCACCCGTGCCGCGCATCCGCCGTGACGCCGTCGGCTGGTGCAGTTTCAGCTGGTAGAACAGCAGCGAGCAGAACGCGCTCGACACCAGCAGCGCCAGGTAGAACGGGCCACTGTCGGTCGTCCGCCCGGACAGCGCCAGCACACCGAACACGACCGACGTCGAGATCACGTCGAGCAGTTCGGTCAGGCCGAGCAGGACCGTGCTGCGCCCGTACGCCGGCAGGAGCCGGTGCCCGGGCACGCCGCCGCCGCGCAGCCACGGCCTCGGCAGCAGGGCCACCGACGCGCCGAGGATCACGACGAGCCCGGCGAGCAGCAGCGCGAGGTGCGTCTCGGGGGACCACCGCACCGCCCAGGTCACGCACGTGACGATCCCGACGACGACCGAGCCCGCGGCGAACGCGAGCGCGTCCAAAATGGACTTGTCGCGCAGCCGGTGCAGACCGGACACGGTCATCAACAGCCCACCGGCGATCGACCACGCGGCCGCCGTCAGGTACAGCGCCGCGTCCGATTCCGGCGCGACGACCAGTGCGACGACCATGGCGGCCAGCACCACCAGCACCGGCACGGCGGCGATCCGGACCGCGAGCGCGGCGACCGCGTCCCGGGTCAGGCGCAACCGCGGCAACGCCTTGAGCGCGGACTTCTCCGCCGCGGCCGGCACGAAGTTCAGCCACGTCATCAGGCCGAGCGCGTTCGTGAAGCGCCCGTAGTCGTGGGCGCCCCACGCGGTGATCAGGACCAGCCCCATCACCTGCACCGACAGCCGGAACACCCCGCGGCCGGCGAGCAGGCGCAGCACCACCGCCGGCCGCGGCGGAGCCACGACCGGCGGGGCGGCGGGGGACAGACCCGTCACGGCAGGGGTACCGCCATGTCCTGCTCGTGGAGCAGGAACTTCAGCGTGCCGCGCACCTCGTTCTCCGCGGCGAGCACCTCGGGCACGGACCGGGCGGTGAGCACGACGTAACCGAGCTTGTAGCCCGCCTGCTCGTACGGCTTGACGTAGGACCCTTCGTCGGCGAACAGGTGTAGCCCGACCACGCCGGGCATCGCGGCGACGTCCTCGACACCGTCCACTCGGGACAGATGCCCGCCGCGGTCGGACGCGAGGATGTGCACCAGCGTCGGCTTCGCCGCGTGCAGGTCCAGGCGGACTTCGTCGCCGGTGGCGGCCGCGATCCCGGCGGCGATCAGGTCGGCGCCGTAGCAGTGCTGGATCGCCTCGGCGAGGCCGTTGCCGCCCATCCGCGCGCCCATCTCGATGAGGTAGAGCTGCCCGTCGCGGCCCAGGACGGCGTCCAGCGTGAGCGGCCCGGTCCGGTAGCCGAGCTCGGCGCAGATCAGGTCGAGCGCCTCGATCAGCCGCAGCTCGGCGTCCGCGGGCAGTTCGCCCGGCAGCAGGTGCGACGACGTCACGAAGAACGGCGGCGGCGTGAGCGTGCGTTCGGTGACGGCGTGGAAGACGATCCGGCCGTCGACGACCAGCGCTTCGATCGTGTAGTGCGTGCCGTCGAGGTGCTCCTCCACGACCAGCCGGCCGGACGGTGAGAACGCGAGCGACTCGGTGAACGCCTTGGCCAGCCGGCCGGGGCCGGAGCACGAGACGACCCCGCGGCTGCCGGACGAGTCGACCGGCTTGACCAGCGTCGGGAACCGCAGCTGCTGGGCGGCGTTGACCAGCTCGGGGCCCGGGCGCCCGGCGACACTGCGGTAACCCGGGAGTCCTAAGTGGTCACACAGCGCGCGGAAGACGGACTTGTCCGTCGAGGCCTGGACCGCGTACTCGGGCAGGGGATCCGGCAGGCCCCAGTGCCGGGTGAGCCACGCCAGCGTCGGCAGGCCGACGTCGCTCGCCGGGCAGAGCACCCCGGCGATGTCGCGACGGCCGTCGAGCGCCGCCGCGATCTGCTCCGGCGCCCGCACGCTGACCTGCAGGAACTCGTCCGCGAACGCGACCCCCGGCGCGCCGGGGCGGACGTCGACGCAGATCGTGCGGAAGCCCAGCTCGCGGGCTCGTTCGTAGGTGCTGACCGCACCGTCCGCGCCCCCCAGGATCACCAGGGTTCTCGCGGAGCCTCTCTCGGAACTTGTCACGCTGAAATGCCTTTCCCCAGTTGCACATCGATCCGCCGGGGCCCCTCGGGGTCCTCGGTGGTGAAGAGCCGGTCCTCGACGTCGACCACGACGTTCGTCTCCCGGATGTAGAACTGCCGCGGCTTCGGCTGCCCCGCGCCGACCACGACGAGGTAGCGCACGGTCAGCGACAACACCAGCAGCAGCACGGTGAGCAGCATGAAGAGCGTCACGGCCGTGGCACTCGCGCCGAGCAGCCCGGCCGCCGCGGCGGCCGCGGCGAGCACCCCGAAACCGGCGGCGAACAGCGCCGTCACCGAGGCCGCGGTGGTCAGCCGGCGGGTGAACCCGACGAAGAGCTCGATCGCGTGCGACGACAGGAAGCTCATGCCTACTTTGGACTCACCGCGCTCGCGGGCCCGGTGCGCCACCTGGACACAGGTGTAGCGGCTCGTCAGCCGCGGGACCGTGGCCAGGAAGTACGGCGTGCCGAGCCGCAGGTCCACGATCTTCCGGGCCAGCTCGGCCCGGACCAGCCGGAACGCCGTGGCGCCCGGCGGGATCTCGATGCGCAGCAGGCGGGCGCCGATGAAGTGGAACGCGGCGGTGCCCCACCGCCGCAGCCGCGGGTCCTGCCGGTTCGTGCGGACGCCGAAGACCGCGTCGTACCCCTGTTCGGCCGCCGCGATGAGCTTGTGCGACTCGGCGGCGGGGAACTGCTGATCGGCGTCGATGTGCAGCACCCAGGGCGACGACGCGTACCGGTAGCCGGCCGAGAAGGCGGCTTCGAAACCGAAATTGCGGCTGAAGGACACGTACCGCACACGCGGGTCGGACTTGGCGAGTGAACGGATCTTGCCCAGTGTTCCGTCGGTGCTCCCGTCATCGACGTAAAACAGTTCCAGTGAATAGTCGGCCAGTTCGTTGGTTATTTCCCGATAGGACGGTCCGACGTTGTCGACTTCGTTGAAGCACGGAATGACTACGGTGAGTCCGCATGCCGCCGGACCGGGGAATGCCCTGGTCATCTGCGGCGCCCGCGGGGCCGTACCGGATTCGTGTCCGTACGGTCACCGACAGTGCGAATGGTGCTCATGAATACCCCAGTTGGATCCGGTAAGACCGCTTGCCGATGCGCGGCGTTGCGGAGTTATAAGCAGATGCATCGACCCTTGGGGACGGTTTTTCTACGAATTCCTCCGTTCAGACCCAGACCAAAGTAGTAACCCATCCGTCATTCGGGGTGTCTGCGGACGAAGTCCTTCCGCTACGGCCCGCGATGGCGCAGACTCCCCGGCCATGTGGAGTCTGGGGGCAGGTGTCGGGTGGCGTGCTGCCCATGTGCGGGCGGTGCGCTCGGCGTTCGCCACGGTGCCGTTCTACCGCGAGCGCTGGGCGCTCGACGGCCGCGAAGATCCAGTGCTGGTACCGGGTCGCACCGGGACGAACGGCGGTGCGGCGCCGCTGCCGGAAGCCGTGCACAAGCTCGTGGACCTGGTCCCGCTGGCCGGGGGCGCGCAGCGGACCGACCCCGCGCGGGGTCTCGGCCGGGTGCTGCGGACGGCTCGCCGGCCCGCGCCCGGGAGCTTGATCGTCCTTTTGGGACAAGACGATCTCCGTCCCCCGTCCGACCTGCCGAAGGACGTGCGCGGCTGCGTCGCCGATCCCGACGCGCCGAGCGCGTCCGTGCTCCGCGAGCTGACGGCCGTGCTGGCGCGCGGTCACCGCGTGCTCGCGATCGGCGACGACAAGGCGATCACCACGTTCACGGCCGCGCTGCCCGAAGAGAGCGCGCACCGTGTCGAAGCCGTGCCGCACCGTGAACTCGACTCGCTGGACGCCGGCCCGTACGGCGTGCTGCACGACCCGGCGCTCGGGTACCTCGGCGCGCTGGGCGGCTGCGGCCGGTGGCACCTCGACTGGCCGCACGTCTACGCCCGGCCGACGGCCGGCGGGCTCGCGTTCACCTTGCTGCGCCAGAAGTCCCCGCGGTTCGTGGACGTCATCCCGGCCGGCGGGGTGCTCGGCCGGATCGAGTCGTGCCCGCGGCACGGCACCCCGGTCGTCGTCGCATGAAGTTCGCGTTCCACGATCCCCGCACGGACCCGGCTCCCGCGGGCTGGGCGGAGTTCTCCCGGACCGCGCGGCTGCACCCGGTGTGGGACTACGGCTTGATGGGTCTCGAAGCCTGGGGCGCGCGCAACCCGCAGCTGGTGGCCGTCGCCGTCGAGGGGGACGAGATCGTCGCGGGAATGTCCGTTCTGGTCTGTCGCCTGCCGTGGTCCTCGCGGTTCGCGCCGGCGCCGGGACGTCGGTCGCCGCGCCCGTGCTGGGCCGAGGTCTACCAGCCGTGGCTGAGTGGCTTCCCGGGCATCGTGTTCGCGCCGGACCTCCCGGCCGCCGACCGGCAGCCGCTGGTGCGCGCCTTCGAACGGCAGCTGCGCCGGCACCTGGGCCCCGGGCTGCTGGGCGTGGTCTACCGCGCGATCGGCGAGGAGTTCGCCGCCGGTGTCGGCGGCCGGGCCCGGCTGGTCAAGCGGACCGACCCGACGACAGTGCTGGAAAACCGCTTCACCACCGAAGACGACTGGCTCGCGACGCTCCCGTCCGCCCGCCGGTCGAGCCTGCGCCGCCGCGGCCGGCGGATCGCCGAGGACCCGGCGCTGGTGGTGCGCGGCGGCCCCGGCCGGGACGACGTCGACGGCGCCGAGGTCGCTTCGCTGATCAAGGTGCACCGCGAGCGGTACGGGAAGCTCCCGCTGGACACGCGCACGATGCCGTCGGCCGGCTTCCTGCACCGCTACGTCCGGCGCCCGGACGTCCACACGCTGACCTACCGCGACGCCGACGGCCGGCTGCTGGCCGTGAACACCATGCTCGACCACCCGGACAGCCCCAGCCTGCAGCACTGGGCGGCGTTGCCGCTGGACGAACGCGGCCGGGGCGCGGGGTTATATTTCGACGCGTATGTCCGCGCTGTCCGATTCATGGCGCGACGCGGGGCGAAAGAACTTTCGGCGGGCCGGGGCATGGTCGAACTGAAGCAGGAATTGGGGTTCCGGCCGCGGGCGCTCTTCACCGCGGCGGTGCCGAGGCCGGTGCTGGGCCGATGACCGCGACGGTGACCAGAGTGTCGCAAGTGGACGTCGTCGACCCGCGGATCGACCCGGTTCCGGACGGCTGGGCGGCGTTCCGCGCCCGGTGCCTGCCGCCGGTGTGGGACTACGAACTGCTGCGCCGCGAGGCGTGGTTGGCGAAGAACCCACCGGTGCTCGCCGTTGTCCGCGAGGGCGACCGGGTCGTCGGCGCGCTGTCGGTGATGGTGTGCCGGGGTTGGCGCGCCCGGGAGTTCGGCCCGCTGTCGGGTGGCCGGCTGCGGCCGCGCTGGGCCGAGGTCTACCTCCCGCTGCTGAGCGGTTATCCCGCGATCGTCTTCGACTACGGCGTCGACGAGCATGCCGCCGTCCGGCAGTTCGAACGCGCGTTGCGCGACCACGTCGGACCCGGGCTGCTCGGCGTGATCTACCGGGCGATGAACCCGGACCTGGTGCCGGCGCTGGCGGGCCGCGGCCGGGTGGCCCGCGAGATCGACCCGGCCGCCGTGCTGCGCAACACCTATTCCACAGTGGACGAATGGGAGCGCGGGCTGGCTCCAGGAATCCGGCAGCACCTCCGCCCGGACGTCGGCACCGAAGCGGCGTTCGGCCGCACCGACGTCGACCCGCACGAACTCGCCGTGCTGCTCAACGCCCACCGCGCCCGGCAGGACGAACGCGCGTGGGCGGGTGGCCAGCGGTCGCGGATCGGCGGGCTGCACATGGACACCCGAAGCCCGATCTCGCCCGGGTACCTCGACGCGCTCGTCCGCCGCCAGGACGTCCTGACCCGGACCTACCGCGACGACGCCGGTCGCCTGCTCGGCTTCAACACGATGATCGACCACCCCGCGGGCTGCGCGGTGCACCACTGGGCCGCGCAGCCGAGCGCCGCCGGGGGCCGGAAGGGGCTCTATGTCGACTGTTACGCCCGCTGCGTGGCGCACATGATCGCCGAAGGACGGCCGGAGCTGACCGCGGGCCGGGCGATGCTCGCCGAAAAGACCGCGCTCGGCTTCGGCACGCGCTCGTTGTGGTCGGTCGCCGTGCCCCGCCCGGTGCTGGGCCGATGACCTTCACCGTGCGGGTGCTCGACCCGCGCACCGATCCCGAGCCCGCCGGCTGGGCCGCCTTCCTGCACGCCCAGCAGGCGCCGTTGACCTGGGACTACAGCCTGCTGTGCACGGAGTCGCGGCACTCGCGCAGCCCGTACCTCCTGACCGTGGTCACCGACGGCGCCGCGATCGTCGCCGCGGTGCTCGCCATGCTGTGCCGCCCCGGTTCCGCGACCCATCCGGGCCCGGTCGGCGGCGCCGCGAGGTGGGGGCCGCGCTGGCTGGAGGTCCAGCACGCCTGGCTGAGCAGCTATCCGGCGTGGCTGTTCGCCGAAGACGTCGACCCGGCCGGGCAGCGCGAGATCCTGCGCCGGTTCGAGCGGGCGGTCTGCCGCGTCGCCGGGCCGGGCTGCCTCGGCGTGGTCTACCGCGCGGTCGCGCCGGACGCCACCGGTCTGGTGTCCGGGCGGGGCCGGCTCGTGCGTGAGATCCAGCCGACGCTCGTGCTGGAGAACACGTTCACCGACCTCGACGGCTGGCTCGCGACGCTGAGCCGCAACCGCCGGTCGAGCCTGCGCGGCCAGATCCGCAAGATCGCCGCCGACCCCGGCCTGACCGTCCGCGCCGGCACCGCCCGCGACGACCTCGACGGCGCCGAACTGGCCGCGATGCTGCACGCGCACCGCGCGGCCAAGGGCCCGGTGAAGTTCGACCAGCGCGGCCCGGTCACCGGCGAGTACCTGGACGAGCTGATCCGGCGCCCGGACGTCGTCACGACGACCTACCACGACGCCGACGGCCGGCTGCTCGCCTTCACCGACCTGCTCGACCACCCGGTGATGCCGCTGCACCAGCACTGGGCCGCCCTGCCGCCCGCGGAAGGCCGGCCGAAGCACCTCTACTTCGACGTCGTCGCGCGCGGGGTCGGGCACATGATCGAGCACCGCCGGAAGTTCCTGTCCCTGGGCCGCGGGGTCACCGACCTCAAGACGTCGCTGGGGTTCTCCCCGGCCCCGATGGCCGGGGCCGTCGTGCCGAGGCCGGTGATCCGATGGTGACCGACGTGCTCGACCCGCGTCACGACGCGGAACCCGCGTATTGGACGGCGTTGCGCGAGCGCGCCGGGCTCCGGGCCGACTGGAGCTGGGAGGTGCTCAAGACCCAGGCGTGGGCCGCGCGGACCCCGCAGCCGATCACCGTGCTGCGCGACGGCGACGAACCCCGTGGCGTCGTCTGCGCCGCGTGGGTCACCGGCCGGACCCGCCGTTACCGGTTCGCCTCCGCGACCGCGCGTCGCGGCCTGCTCGGTGGCCTCGACGTCCGCGGGCCCGGCGCGAGTTCGCAGCCCGGCTGGTGGTTCGCGGACGCCGGCGACGACGGGGGCGTGACGCGGCTGCTCGAGGCGTACGTCCCGGCGATCCGCGCGGAACTCGGCCGCGGGTTCCGCGGGATGCTGCTCCGGCAGGTCGGCGAGACCGGGCTGGACGCCGTCGGCGGCCGGTTCCGGCTGGTGCGGCGGACCGAGGACATCGCGGTGCTCGACGTCAGCGCGTTCGGCTCCCGCGACGACTGGATGCACTCGCTGGCCCGCAAGCGCAAGCAGAACCTGCGCAAGATCTTCCGCACGTTCGACGCCGACCCGAGCGTCGAGGTGCGGTGCGTGCCGGGCAAGGAAGCCGACCCGGTCGCCATCGCGGAAGTGTTGCGGCACAACGAACGCAAGCACCACGACGTGCCGATCGTGCCGCTGCCGCACTTCACCGGCTACCTGACCGAGCTGCTGCGCCAGCCCGACGTCACGGTGATCGAGTACCGCGACACCGCGACCGGACGGCTGCTCGCCGTGGCCACCCTGCTCGACCACCCGGAGCTCCCGATCGCGCGGCACTGGGGCGCGCTCGGGCCCGAGGCCGGCGGCCGGCCCAACCTCTACTTCCACTTCTACGGCGAGGCGGTGAGCTGGGCGATCGCGCACGGGCGGTCGTCGGTGGTGTTCGGCAAGAAGATGACCGAGATGAAGGCGACGCTCGGCGCGCGGCTCGTCCCGCAGTACGCGGCGGCCGTCCCGGTTTGCTAGCTTCGCGGCGTCTCACCCGCCGCGCCTCAGGAGAGCCCCGCCATGCCGATGATCAGTGTCTCGATGTTCCCCGGCCGCACGCCCGCGCAGAAGAGCGCCCTGGTCCGGGAGCTGACCGACGCGTTCGTCCGCACCTGCGGCGGCAAGCCGGAAGGCGTCCAGGTGACGCTCGTCGAGGTCGGCGCGGACCACTGGGCCACCGGCGGCGTCCTGCACTCCGAACGCTGAAAAGCCGTGAATGGCCCATCAAGGGACTCTGAGTCCCTCAATGGGCCATTCACGGCTTTTCGCTGGGTCAGCGCAGGCCGAGGGCCCGCTGGGCGAAGTTGACCTCGATGGCCGTCTGCTTGATCGTCTCGGCGATCACCAGCGAGCCGTGGCCGGCGTCGTACCGGTAGAACTCGTGGTGCAGCTCGCGGCCGCCGAGCCGGTCGAGGTAGTTCTCGATCTGCCGGATCGGGCAGCGCGGGTCGTTGTCGCCGGCCAGCACCAGCACCGGCGCCGTGACGGCGTCGACGTAGGTGATCGGCGAGCACTCCGCGTACACCGCGGGCACGTCCTCGGGCGAACCGCCGAAGAGGGCGCGGTCGAACGAGCGCAGCTGCTCCATCTCGTCCTCGTACGCGGCGACGTAGTCCGCCACCGGCACCCCGGCGACGGCCGCCGCCCACCGCGTCGGCTGCGTGCCGATCGCCAGCAGGGAGAGGTAACCACCCCACGAAGCGCCGTTCACCACGCACTTCTTCGGGTCACTGAGTCCACTTTGGACGGCCCAGTCGTGCACCGAGGCGACGTCTTCCAGCTCGGTCAGCCCCGGCCGGCCCTCGATGGCGTCCCGCCAGGCCGAGCCGTAGCCGGTCGAACCGCGGTAGTTGACCTCGACCACGGCGAACCCGGCGTCGAGCCAGGTCGCGCGGTACGCCGAGAAGCGGTCCTCGTCGGCCGCGTGCGGGCCGCCGTGCAGCGAGAACACCGTCGGCAGCGGGCCTTCGGGCGCTCCGGACGGGCGCGAGACCAGCGCGTGGATCCGGCCGCCGACGCCTTCGACGAACGCGTCGGTCACCGGCTCCGACCCCGGCGCCCGGTCGCCCGGGGGTGCCAGCAGCACCGAGTCGGCGCCGTCGGCGGTGCGGGCCCGGACGGCGGCCGGCTCGGCCGCGCTCGACCAGGAGTACTCGACCGTCCCGTCAGGACGGACGCCGGCGCCGCCGATCCGGCCCGCCGGAGTGTCCACTGAGGACAGTTCGGCGGTGTCGAGGTCGTAGCGGTACAACGAGCTGCGACCTTCGTGGAAGTGCACGACCAGCAGGGCGCGCCCGTCCGGGTACCAGCCGGCGACGACCTCGCCGGGCAGGTCCAGCTCGATCTCCGTCTCGGTGTCCTCCCGGACGTCCCAGACCAGCAGCTCCTCGCGGCCCCGCCGTTCGTGCAGCACCAGCAGGCGCTGGTCGCCGGGCAGCGGGGAGAACTCGAGGGCGGACAGGCCCTTGCCCTCGCCGTCCCACTTGTCGGCGACGGTGGCGAACCCGCCGGTCGCGAGGACGCGCAGCGCGGGGTGACGCGAGTCGCCGTGTTCGGAGTGCGAGATGGCGATCAGGCTCTCGTCGCGGGAGAGCGACGCGATGCCGGCGTCGTCCGCGTGGCTGTAGAAGCGGTGCGTCTCGCCGTCGATCCGGGCGAACAGCTCGCTGCCGTCGTCGGTCGAGACGCCGACCGCGACGAGGCCGGCGCCGATCTCGAGGCCGGCCGGGTAGCCGTCGTGGACGTCCGGCACCGCCTTCTCGGGCTTGCTGCCCTCGGTCGCGGCGAACGGCTCGCGCACCCACGAGCCGAACTCGTCGCCGTCGGTGTCGTCGAACCACCAGATCCACTCGCCGTCCGGCGAGGGCGTGGCGTGCATGGTGCCGTTGGGCCGATCGGTGACGCGTCGGTGCTCGTCGGTCGCCCGGTTCCAGGCGTAGACCTCCCAGACACCGCTGGAGTTGGAGACGTAGACGCATCGATCGGGGGCGTCGCGGGCCCAGTCGGGCACGGAAATGCGCGGCGCGTGGAAGCGGGCGCGCCAGCGGGCTTCGGTCTCGGCCTCGTCGAACAGCCGGTCCGGGACCACCGCGGGCGGATATTGGTTGGCTGACTGCGTGCTCACCCCTCGATCCTGCCACCTTCTGGCCGTACTGTGTGCGGGGTGCTGGAGGGTTACGCGCCGGGCTACGGGCGAGACGCGGTTTCGATGATGTCCGCGCGCACGGCTGCCGAACGCGCGACGTTCGCCCAGCCGCTGTTCGGGCCGGGGATGTGGGTGGTCGACCTCGGCTGCGGCCCGGGCTCGATCACGCTGGGGCTGGGCGCGGAGTCGCGCGTCACCGGTGTCGACGTCGACGCCGGTCAGGTCGCGATGGCCCGCGACGTCGCGCGCCGTTCCGGCCGGTCCACAGTGGACTTCGTGGTGGCGTCGGCGTACGCGTTGCCGTTCGACGACGGCAGCGTGGACGTCGCGTTCTCGCACGCCCTGTTCGAGCACCTGGCCGCGCCGCTGGACGCGCTGCGGGAGCTGCGCCGGGTCCTGAAGCCGGGTGGCCGGCTCGCGCTGTCCACTTCGGACTGGAGCAAGGCGCGGCTGCGCCCGAAGACGGCGAACGTCGACGCGGCCCTGCGCGGCCACTACCTGCTGCGCCGCCGGGCGGGCGGCGACCCGTTCGCCGGCCGCAAGATCGCCGACCACTGCGCGGCGGCGGGGTTCGCCGAGATCGTCGCGCGCCCCCGCTACCGCGAGGACATGACGTACCGGGACCTGGCGAAGTACGTCGAATCCCGGTTGGACGCGGCGATCGCCGACCCGGACTACGGCCGCGACCGCGACCAGCTGGCGAGCGCGGCCCGCTCGGCCTGGACGTGGCTCAGAAGCGGTGACGGCGACTTCAGCCAGTGCTGGGTGGAACTGACCGCGACGAGAGTGTGAGAAGCCCGGAAACCAGAAGAGCCGGTGTCCGAAGACACCGGCTCTTACTCGTCGGGGTGGCGGGATTCGAACCCACGACCTCCTCGACCCGAACGAGGCACGCTACCAAGCTGCGCCACACCCCGAGGTACTGCTTAACGGGTCGTGGAGAAGTCTAGCGGACGTTGTCACGGGCTTTCCGGCGGGCTGCCTTACGCGGTTCTGAAGCCTCCGAGCCGCGCGGGACCAGCGTCAACAGGCTCGCTTCCGGCGGGCAGGCGAACCTCGCCGGCGCCCACGGCGACGTCCCCAGGCCGGCCGAGACGTGCAGCCACATGTGCGCGCCCCAGCGCGAGGCACCGCGGGCGCGACTGCGATCCAGGTCACAGTTGGTGACGAGCGCGCCGTAACCCGGGAGGCGCAGCTGGCCGCCGTGGGTGTGGCCGGCCAGCACGAGGTCGTAACCGTCCGTGGCGAACGTGTCGAGCACCCGCGGCTCCGGCGAGTGCGTCACGCCGAGGCGGACGGCCGCGCCGCTGTCGGCCGGGCCGGAGATGTCGGCGTAGCGGTCGCGGCGCAGGTGCGGGTCGTCGACGCCCGCGGCGAACACCCGCTGCCCGCCGACGTCGATCGTCCGGCGCACGTGCGTCAGGTCGGTCCAGCCGTGCTCGACGAACGCCGCGCGCAGGTCGCGCCACGGCAGCTGGACGCCGTGGATGCGCTTCTTCTTGCCCTTCGGCATCAGGTAGCGGGCCGGGTTCTTGGGTTTCGGCGCGTAGTAGTCGTTGCTCCCGAAGACGAACACGCCGGGCCGGTCGAGCAGCGGGCCGAGCGCGCGCAGCACCGAAGGCACGGCCTGGTGGTGCGACAGGTTGTCACCCGTGTTGACGACCAGGTCCGGGTTCAGCTCGTTCAACGCGGCGACCCAGCGCTGCTTGCTGCGGTGGCTCGGCAGCATGTGCAGGTCCGAGACGTGCAGGATGGTGAACGGCCGCGACCCGGGCGCCAGTACCGGGAGCTCGGCGGTGCGCAGGGTCCAGTGGCGCCGTTCGATGCCGACGGCGTAACCGAGGGTCGCGGCGCCGAGCGCCACCGTCCCCGCGGCGAGGCGTGCCGCTTTCGCCCCGGACGTGGTTTTGTTACTGAGCGTGCTCACGGGGTCCAGGATACGTGCTCAACGGTTGGATGACTTCGCCCCCGTTCCGGGGAACCTGCCGCTTAGCATTTGCGTCGGCCCTGTCACACGGGTGTCGAGCCGGGGGGCTTGGGGAGAGCGATGGAGCAGTTCGGGCCGTACCGGATCGAAGGCCTGCTGGGCCGAGGCGGCATGGGCGAGGTCCACCGCGCCTACGACACGGCGCACGACCGCGTCGTGGCGCTGAAGCTGTTGTCCGACCCGTACGTGGCGGACGAGGCGTTCCGCGCGCGGTTCCGCCGCGAGTCGCAGATCGTGGCGCGGCTGCGCGAGCCGCACGTGATCCCGATCCACGCGTACGGCGAGATCGACGGGCAGCTGTACCTCGACATGCGGCTGGTCGAGGGCAAGGACCTGAAGGAGCTGCTCGAGGACGGGCCGCTGACGCCGGATCGCGCCGCCGGCATCGTCGAGCAGGTGGCGGGCGCGCTCGACGCGGCCCACGTGGACGGCCTGGTGCACCGCGACGTCAAGCCGTCGAACGTGCTCGTCACGAGCGGCGACTTCGTGTACCTCGTGGACTTCGGCATCGCGCGCTCGATGAGCGGCGAGGCCACGTCGCTCACCGGCACCGGCAACGTGATCGGCACGCTCGACTACATGGCGCCGGAACGCTTCGGCGACGCCCCGATCACCGGCCTCGTCGACGTCTACGCGCTCGCGTGCGTGTTCTTCGAATGCCTCACCGGGCACCGTCCGTTCCAGGCGGACGGCGCGGCCGCGCAGATGGGCGCGCACCTGACCGCGCCGCCGCCGGTGCTTTCGCAGGAGCGCCCGGGCGTGCCGGTCGCGCTGGACGCCGTGGTGGCGCGCGGGATGGCGAAGAACCCGGCCGACCGCTACCCGACGGCGGCGGCGTTCGCGGCCGCCGTCCGGAACGCCCTGGCGGCGCCGGCCGCGGCACCGATCCCGACGTGGCAGAAGACCCTGCCCGGTCCGGTGACCCCGGCGCGGCCGATGCCGACGCTGCAGGCGCAGCACGGCATGTCCGCGCCGATGACCCCGCCACGGCCGATGCCGGTTCCCGCTTACGCGGGCCCGCCGACCGGGCCGTACCCGGGCCCGCCGACGGGGCAGTACGCCGGCCCGCCGACCGGCCCGCGGCCGACGACCGGGCCGGCCCCGCTCACCGCGTCGTCGCAGCCCCGGCCGTCGAAGTCCCAGCGGGGCCGGTGGATCGCGTTGTGCAGCGCGCTCGCCGGGATCGTCGTGGTGGCGTTGCTGGTCACGTACTTCGTGAGCAAGGACAAGACGACCCAGACGGGCAGCCCGTCGCCGACCCCGCCGGTCACGGTGCCGCCGGGTTCGTCCTCGTCGCCGCCGCCCTCGGAGACGTCGCCGCAACCGTCCACTTCGGAATCTTCGCCACCGAAGCAGGAACACGACATGGCGCTGTACAACGCCCTTCCGGCTGTCTACAAGCAATACACGTGCGTCGACGCGGCCGCGCCGGCAGGCACAGCGGCTGCGGTCGAGTGCACGGATTCGAACGTCGGCGACGTCCGGATCGGCAACGTGGTGTTCCCCCAGCCGACCGGAGCGAAGTTCTACCGGTTCGCCGACGCGGCCGCGATGGACGCCTACTTCCAGAACATCGTCAAAACCCAAGGCCTCACCCGCAACGACGCACGAGGCGCGTGCCGCCCGGAGACGTACCCGAAGATCTGGGGCACGTATTACCGCGCGGAGGTCCCGAACCCGATCCCGGGCGAATACCTGACGTGCTTCCTCGGCGACCCGGCGCAGCTCGTGTGGACGGAGAAGAAGAGCTTGATCGCTGGAGTGCTGCTGTCCACGAAGGTCACCGACACCAACCAGCTGGACATGCTCTACCAGTGGTGGAACACGGAGGTCCTGTCGGAGATGCCGAAGAGCTGAGTTGATGTCGACACCAGAAGAATTGACTGCCGGCCTTGCGTCGTTGGTGCGTGCAAGGGTCACGGATTTCAGCCGGACCCTGAATATGGCAGAGGTCGGATTTCTGCGCGACGGCGTCGTGTGGCGGTTGCACGCACAGTGCCCGTTCCGTGTTCGGCAGGGTGATCGGATTCTCGTCGGCACGGTCGATATGAACTATCCGGTCGACCCGGAGGCCGATCGGATGGCGGCGTTCGACCAGTATGCGATGATGTTCGATCGTAATGCGAAGAAACTCACCGCCCGCTTCCAGCAGACGGCAAGTTTCGTTGATTCGGCTGTACTGGGCCCGGCCGGAACGGTGACGTTGGCGCTCAGCGAGTCTGTCGTGATCGAGGTCATGCCGGCTTCCGCAGGGCTGCGTGTCGAGCAATGGCGGATATTCGAACGTGGTTCGGACACCCACTACGTGTTTCCTGATTCTGCCGACCGGTGAACCGGTCGGGATGCGCCGGTGGGGCAACGGTTTCGTCGGCATTTCGGACGACGGTGCCGCCGGCTACCACAACGGCCAGCAGATCCTCGCCGGCTGGTTCTGACCGCAGGTACGTCGAAGGGGGGCCCGCGGGCCCCCCTTCGACGTCGTGACAGCTAGCGGCCCGGTCCGCCCATGTACTGCGGGTCGGGCTGCGGCAGGTCCATGTGCGGCTGGCTGGCGTCCATGATGTTCTTCATCGCGCCGAACCACGTGCGGGCCGGGGCCTTGCCACCGAACATGTTTCCGCTGCCGCACACCCGGACGTTGCCCGGGCCGGCGTCGCAGAGGCCACCCGAGCCGCCGCCGCCGAACTTGAACGTCATGGCCGCGCCCGCGAGCTGCGGGGTGCCGCCCACGAACGTCGCCGAGACGTTGCCCTGGGTCGTGCCTGTCTTGCCGATGATGGGGCGGTCCCAGCCGACCGCGGCGGCCGCGGCCGCCGACGTGCCGCCCGGCTGGTCGTCCTTGCTCATGCCGACCGCCAGGGTGTTCGCCAGGCCCTCGGGTACCGCCTGCTCGCAGCCGGCTTCCTTGATCGGGATCGGCTGGCCGTTGCGGTCGGTCACACCGGCGATCGGCGTCGGCGGGCACCAGACGCCGCCGGAGAGGATCGTCGCCGCGACGTTGCCCAACTCCAGCCCGCTCAGCGGCGAGAAGCCCAGCGTGAACGCGCCGAAGCCCGCCCAGCCTGGCCGAGGACCGTAGTACTCGGCCTGGCTCTGGCTCTTCTCCGCCTTGTCCGCCTTCGGGTCGACCGTGCCGCCGCCGATGTTGCTCGCCATGGTGTCGCGCATCCCGAGCCGCTTGGCCATGTCGATGCCGGGGGCCGTGCTGCCGAGCCGGTCTTCCAGCTCGACGAACGCGGTGTTCGGTGACGTCGCGAGCGCGGTCTGGACCGTGGCGCCCTGCGCGATGCGGCTGTAGTCGCCCGCGTTGCCGACGCAGTACCAGTTCGAATTGCCGGCCTTCGGACAGGTCTTCGCGCCACCTAGGAACACGTGCGAGGTGTAGGAGTCCGGCACGTCGACCGGCGAGTAGATCCCCGCCACGCCCTTCTCCATCGCCGCGGCCGTGGTGAAGATCTTGTACGTCGACCCGGCGCCACCGGTGTTGTAGACACCCGCCGGCAGTGCGTACGTCGTCTGACCCTGATCCGGGTCCTGCCCGTAGTCGCGGTTGGCCGCGAGCGCGACCACCTCGTGCCGGTTCTTGCCCGGTCTGATCAGCGACAACGTGTTCGCCACGTACTGCTGGGTCTTCTTGACCTGCGTCTCCGCCGAGACCTTCGCCTCGTGGTTGGCGCGCTGGTCCAGCGTCGTCTTGATCGTGTAGCCGCCGGTGTAGAGCTGGTCCTTGCTCATCCCCGACTTGATCAGGTAGTCCTCGACGTACTGGCAGAAGAACCCGGCCTCGGGGCCGGCGCCGATGCAGTTGGCCGGCGGCTTGGCCGGGAAGTCCGCCACGACACCCAGCGGTTCGCCCTTGAAGCGGTCGGCGTCGGCCTTGGCCAGCTTCTTGTTCTCGACCATCCGGTCGAGGACGACGTTGCGGCGCGCGGTCGCCTTGTCCGCGTGCTTCCACGGGTCGTTGTTGATCGGGTTGTTCACCAGGCCGGCCAGCAGCGCGGCCTGCGGCACGGTCAGCTTTTCCGGCGTGGTGTTGAAGTACGCGTGCGCGGCGGCGCCGATCCCGTAGATCTGCCGGGAGAACTCGACGATGTTCAGGTACCCGGCGAGGATCTGCTGCTTGGTCAGCTTCGTCTCGAGCTGGATCGCGATCCGCGCTTCCTTCAGCTTGCGGGCGATCGACTGCTCCTGGGCCTTCTTCTGCCCGATCGGGTCGGTCCGGTACACGACGTTGATCAGGTAGTTCTTGACGTACTGCTGTGTGAGCGTCGACGCACCCTGCGTGTCCGCGCCGGTGCTGTTGCTGACGGCCGCGCGCAGCGTGCCCTGCCAGTCGACGCCGTGGTGGTCGTAGAACCGCTTGTCCTCGACCGAGACCAGGGCCCACTTCATGGCCTCGTTGATCTGGGTCTCGTTGATCGGCAGCCGGTACTGGTCGTACATCGTCGCGATCGGCGTTCCGGCGCTGTCGGTGACCGTCGTGACCAGGGGCGGCGGGATGTCCGCGAGGTCGGACGACGTCTTCTCGACGGTCTCGCTCGCCTGGTTGGACATCACACCTGCGGCCCCCACGACCGGGAAGAGCATGCCGGCGACGAGCACCCCCGCGAGCAGACAGAGGCCGATGAGCTTGAACAAACCATCTGCTTTTCGCACGAGGGCCAGCCTACGCGGGGCGGGTCAGGCGCCGGTGACGCCGTGTCCCCGAAGATGTGAATTCAGTGACAAAAGCGACCCCCTTCGGTGACATCTGGTAACGGAAGGCATTCTAGGTCTTGGCGGGGGGAACCGAGGGCCCCTACAGTCCGTCAACGTCTCACGAAGAAAAGCCGACGGATGGATCAACGCGAGTGGGAGCTCGCCTGGTCCGAACGGAGGCACCGGCACCGGGGAGGTGTCCGGCAACCGACGTGAGCTGAGGGAGACACGCTCGCGGGGGCAAGGAGCGCAGTGCCTTTCCCCGCTGGTGCGTCGATCACCAGGGTAGGGAGCTGGGGGTATGGAAACCAACCAGTCGAGCTGGCGAATCAACGCGTCCTGCCGGGACGCGGACCCGGACGGCCTGTTCGTCCGGGGTGCGGAGCAGAACCGGGCGAAAGCCGTTTGCATGGGCTGCCCGGTCCGCACGGAATGCCTCGCCGAAGCACTCGACGGCCGGATCAACTTCGGTGTCTGGGGTGGCATGACCGAACGGGAACGGCGGGCGTTGCTGCGCCGCCGTCCCGACGTGGAGAGCTGGGCGGACCTGCTCGAGGCGGCCAAGAGGGACGCCCTGGAGCGGGTCGAAGTCGGCTGACCGCTCGTCACTTTCATGGGGAAAGTTCGCGTAGGCCCCTCGGCGACGCATCTTTCCCTATGAAAGTGACGCTTTGCGTCGCAAAGCCGGGGGTCAGCCGGCGAGCTTGGTGCCGATGTCGCGCAGGCCCTTCAGGTCGTGCACGTCGCCGGCCAGCGCGGGTACCCGGGCCAGCGCCACCTCGGGGTGGGCCCGGGTGAATCGCGCGAGCAGCCGTTCCTCGCGGGCGGCGAGGTCGACGCGGTCGGCGTGCAGCCGCAGCACGGCTTCGGCCAGCGGCGCGTTGGCGTCGCCCTCCTGCAGGGACTCGGCCGCGGCCAGCGCTTCGGAGCCGGACAGCTTCGCGAGCACCGGGTGCGTCCGGTTCGCGATCAGCCCGCCCAGCGGCATCGACTCGGCCGAGAGCCGCTCGACGAAGTAGGACGCCTCACGCAGCGCGTCCGGCTCCGGCGCGGCCACGACCAGGAACGATGTCCCGGACGAGCGCAGCAGCTCGGCCGTCTTGCGGGCGCGCTCGCGGAAGCCGCCGAACATGCTGTCGAAGGCCTGCATGAACGCCGACGCGTCGGTCAGCAGCTGGCCGCCGATGATCGTCGACACGGCCTTGGCGAACATCGAGAACCCGGCGTTGACGACCTTGCGCAGGCCCCAGCCGCCGGCCTTCGCCGGGCCGGTGAGCAGCCGGATCATCCGGCCGTCCAATGCGGACGACAGCCGGGTCGGCGCGTCGAGGAAGTCCAGCGCGGAGCGGCTCGGCGGGGTGTCGACGATGATCAGGTCCCAGTCGCCGGTGGCCGCGAGCTGCCCCAGCTTCTCCATCGCCATGTACTCCTGCGTGCCGGAGAACGACGTGGAAATGGTCTGGTAGAAGGGGTTCTGCAGCAGCTGCTCGGCGCGTTCCGGACCGGCGTGCACGCGCACCATGTCGTCGAAGGTGCGGCGCATGTCGAGCATCATCGCCCACAGCTCGCCCTTGGGCTCGAAACCCTCGACCTGCACCTGCCTCGGGTGGTTGCCCAGCTCACGCAGGCCGAGCGCCTGCGCCAGGCGCCGCGCGGGGTCGATGGTGAGCACGACGGTCTGGCGGCCGCGTTCGGCCGCGCGCAACGCCAGCGCCGCGGCGGTGGTCGTCTTCCCGACACCGCCGGACCCGCAGCAGACGATCACGCGGCTCTTCTCGTCGTCGAGCAGCGCGTCGATGTCGATGGTCGTGGTCACAACCGCACCCCCTGGTCGGTCAGAGCCTCGGCCAGCTCGTAGAGCGCCCCGACGTCGACGCCGCCGGTGAGGTCCGGCAGCTCGAGCGTCGGCAGGTCGGCTTCGGCGAGCTGCTCGCGGGCCCGTTGTTCGGCGGCGACCCGCACGGCGTGTTCGACGGTCTCCTCGACCAGCGCGTCCAGCGTGGTGTCGGGCAGCTTCAGCCCGGCCGACGCGAGCCCGGTGCGGACGCGGGAGGCGTCGACGCGCCCGTCGGCCGCGGCCAGCACCGAGCGGGCCGGCAGCCGCGGCGGGCGGACCCGGTTGACCAGCACCGCGCCGGGGCGCAGGTCGGCGCCGTCCAGCTCGGCGACGGCCTCGACGGTCTCGCGGACCGGCATCTCCTCGAGCAGCGTGGCGATGTGGATCACGGTCTCGCCGGAGTGCAGCAGCCGGACGACGCCGTCGGCCTGGCCGCGGATCGGGCCGGTCTTGGCGAGGTCGGTGAGGGCCTTGGTGACGTCGAGGAACTTGACGACCCGGCCGGTCGGCGGCGAGTCGACGACGACGGCGTCGTAGGTGTGCCGCCCGTCGGACTCGGTGCGCCCGACGCACTCCTTGATCTTCCCGGTGAGCAGGACGTCCCGCAGGCCCGGCGCGAGCGTGGTCGCGAACTCGATCGCGCCCATCCGCCGCAGCGTCCGGCCGGCGAAGCCCAGGTTGTAGAACATCTCGAAGTACTCGAGCAGCGCGGCCTCGACGTCGATGTGCAGCGCGCGCAGCTCGCCGCCACCGGGGACGGACGCGATGCGCTGCTCGGCGTAGGGCAGCGGCTCGGTGTCGAAGAGCTGCGCGATGCCCTGCCGGCCCTCGACCTCGATCAGCAGCACCCGGCGGCCTTCGCGGGCGAGCGCGAGGCCGAGCGCGGCGGCGAGCGTCGTCTTGCCGGTGCCGCCCTTGCCGGTGACGAAGTGCAGCCGGGCGCGGGCAAGCTCGTCGGTCCAGCCGGCATGGGAAGTGGTCACTTCTTCACCCTAAACCGGTGTTCAGCTGGCCAGCAGCATGACGCTGACCGCAGCCGCGACGGCGGCCACCAGCAGCCAGGTGGCGAGCCCGGGCAGCACCGTGAGCATCAGCACACCGAGGACGACCAAGAGGGTGAAGGTGACCACGCCGCCGAGCGCGACCTGCCCCGAACTCCGCGTCCGGTCGCGCACCTTCGCCATCACGACCAGCACGAGCGGCAGTCCGGCCGCGGCCAGCAAAGCCGTCGCGATCACCCGCCACGTTTCCACGTGCCCACGCTAGCGGTCCGCGCCCCGATGTGAGGTGACCCACAACGAGTGATCGTTCACTCGGACGGGGTCACCCGGACGTTAACCCTTTCCGGGGCGCTTTTCCGGCGGCGGCCCCCGGCGCCCTTGCCCGCTTGGCTACGCTCCCGGGCTATGAGCGCCACCAAGTGGGAGTACTCGACGGTCCCTCTGCTGATCCACGCCACGAAGCAGATCCTCGACCAGTGGGGCGAGGACGGCTGGGAGCTGGTCACCGTCCTGCCGAACCCGACGGGCGAGCAGCACGTCGCGTACCTCAAGCGTCCGAAGGGCTGAGCCGGTGAGCTGGAGCGAACGGCTGAAGGAGCTCGGCGTCGAGCTGCCCGGCGTGGCCGCACCGCTGGCCGCGTACGTGCCCGCCGTGCGGAGCGGAAACCACGTCTACACGTCCGGCCAGCTGCCCTTCGTCGACGGCGTGCTCGCCGCGACCGGCAAGGTCGGCGCGGAGATCAGCCCCGAGGAAGCCAAGGGCCACGCCCGCACCTCGGCGCTCAACGCGCTCGCGGCCGTGCACGCTCTGGTCGGCATTGACAACGTCACGCGGATCGTCAAGGTTGTCGGCTTCGTGGCTTCCGCGGAGGGCTTCACCGGTCAGCCCGCGGTCGTCAACGGCGCGTCCGAGCTTCTCGGCGAGGTCTTCGGCGACGCGGGTGTCCACGCCCGCTCGGCCGTCGGCGTCGCGGAGCTGCCCATCGGCTCGCCGGTGGAGGTCGAACTGATCGTGGAGGTGCAGTGATGGACCCGGACATCGAGCAGTCCACCCACGAGCTGCTGCTCCGGCTGGCCGGGCGGCTGCCCGACCAGCTGCTGTGGCGCTTCCGGGACTGGCTCGGCGAGGGCGCGATGGGCACTCTCGCCCGGACCCTCCCGAGGTCTTTGCTTAAGCACAGGATTGACCTCGACCAGACGGAGTACCGCCTGCTCGTGGCCGGGCTCATCCCGCACGGCGCCGACTGGCACCAGGTGAGTTCGACCCTGGGGGTAGACGACGTCACCGAGAACAGGTACACATTCACGTCGAGTGCGCCCGAATGGGTTAACTCGGTCGACTCCGTGTCCGTGTTGATCCACGCAACGTTGCGGGGACGCCCGGACGTGGGGGAAGTGCGGCAGAGCTGGCGGCACGTCGGTGTCGTCGGGCAAGGGACGGCCAAGCGTGTCCTGCTGATCACCGCGCTGTCGGGGCTGCCGAGGTTGACCGGCGAACTGCAGCGGGTGCTGCGGGTCCTGGGTGACGAAGAGCCCAGCGTCGAGGTCATTCCGCCGCGTTTCGACCTACCGGGCTACCACCGGGCCGCGCTGGCCGATTCAGAGCTGGTCTGCGTAGGCGCGGTGGCGGGCACCCGGCTCGTAGCCGCTTAACGCTCGCTCCGCCAGCGAGCCGGGAGGGAGCAAGGCAATGGTGGAGGTCCACGACGGCCCGCCCATGGACGGGTTCTCGGTGCCCCTGCGCCTGCACAACCTGTTGCTGGCCTTGGCGGGCCGGATCGACGACAGCGCGCTCACCGAAGCGCGCGAGCTGATCGCTCGCGCGCACATCGACGAAGCGGTCGAGCTGACCACCGGCACGCTCATCGCGGGCCGGATCCCGGTCAGCTCCGCCGAGCAGCGTGAGCTGGCGCTGGTCCTCGAGATGAGCCGGTCGGACGCCACGCTGGCGAACGACCTGCTGGTCGACGAGGCCGAGCCGGTCAGCACGCACCGGTTCACCGGTGAGAACTCCCCGGAGTTCGGCATCGCCGAGGCCCTCGACCGGACGCTGCAGGTGCTGCCGGACGTCCGGTCGGTGCACGCGGTGTGGCGCAACACCCCGGCCGGGAGCGTGCCGGGCGCGCTGCCGCAGCGCGTCGTGCTGGTCGAGCTGGGCCCGGAGGGCAACCCGCCCGCCGTCGCCTTCCGCGTCGACACGGCGTTGCGCCGGGCCGGCATCCACTCGGTCGTCGAGGTCAGCGGTCCGGGCGTCGCGCACTCCGAGTACCACCAAGCCGCTTCGGCGGCCGCGTCGCCGGCCTGGGTGACCGGGAGCGCGACGTCGACCACGTCCTCGTACCGGCCCGAGCCGGTCGCGAAGCCGGCGCCCGCGGTGTCGGCGGAATCGGTCGCGGAGTCGGGCAGCAGCCGGCACAGCATGCGGTCGAACGCCCCGATGACCACGGCGCCGGAGCCGGTCGCCCCGGTGGTGCCGATCGTGTCGCCGCCGCCACCACCACCGGCTCCCGAGCCGCCCCGCAAGGCGCGGTCGTCGGAACGGGCCGAGACGCGCGCGGAGCGCACGGCCGACCTGACCCCGGCCGAGGTCGCGCAGCTGCGGCAGGCGCTGGCCGAAGATCCGGAGAAGGGCCGCGAGATCGCCGCGGGCAAGCCGTCGATGCACGAGGTCGTCGAGCTGCCGGCGCTGGACCTGGACGACCCGAGCCTGAGCGAGCGAGACCGGGCGCTGCTGCGTGAGCTGCACGCCGAGCTGGCCGAGCGCGAGCGGGCCGAGGCGGCGAAGATGCGGCTCAACGGCGCGTCCCGCTCCGGCGGTGACCAGCGAGGCTGGACCGCCCCCTGAGGTTTGCGGGACAAAGCCGCACTTTCGCTATGAAAGATGCGTTTCTTCCAGTGTTTGGGAAACCACAACCATAGGGTGGGACGGCGGGGCCGGAGGTATGTTTCCCGGGTGGAGCAGCCCAAGGAGTTCGTCTTCGACATCCCCGTCGGCGCCGGGGTAGCCACCCGCGCCAACACCGACGGGCCGCCCGCCGTCCCCAAGGACGCGGCCACGGTGATCCTCGTCCGTGACGGTGCCGAGGGCGTCGAGATCTTCCTGCAGCACCGGGTCAAGGGCATGCCCTTCGCCGGCGGCATGACGGTCTTCCCCGGCGGCGGCGTCGACAAGCGGGACGCCGACGCGTCCGTGGCGTGGGCCGGCCCGGCGCCGTCGTGGTGGGCTTCGCGCTTCGGGTGTGACGACGCGCTCGCGCGGGCGTTGACGTGCGCGGCGGTGCGCGAGACGTTCGAAGAGTCCGGCGTGCTGCTCGCGGGCAGCGCGGACGAGGTGCTCGTGGACGTCACGCCGTACGCGGCGGCGAGGCAAGCCCTGGAGACCCGCGAGGTGTCGCTGGCCGGGTTCCTCGCCGACGCCGGGCTGACGCTGCGCGCGGACCTGCTGCGCCCGTGGGCGCACTGGATCACGCCCGAGCAGGAGCCGCGCCGCTACGACACCCGCTTCTACGTCGCGAAACTGCCCGACGGCCAGCAGGCGGACGGCGCGACGTCCGAGGCGTCGAGCTCCGGCTGGCAGCGTCCGGAGGACGCGATCGCCGACGCCCGCGAAGGCCGCCGGATGCTGATGCCGCCGACCTGGCTGACGCTGAGCGAGCTCGCCGAGTTCGCGACCGCCGACGACGTGCTGAACGCGCAGCGGGAGATCGTCCGCATCGCGCCGACGCTCGTCCGCGAGAACGACCAGGTCCGCGTCGTGCTGGAGCGCCGATGAGCGCCCCGGCCTACGGCGTCCTGCGGCCGGTGACGGCGTCGGCGTCGGTGCTGCTGGAGAACAACCCGTCGTCGATGACGCTCGAAGGCACGAACAGCTGGGTGCTGCGGGCGACGCCGGAGCGGTCGGCGGTCGTCGTCGACCCCGGCTACCGCGATCTGGACCACCTCGAACTGCTGGCCGGTGTCGGTGAGATCGAGCTGATCCTGCTGACGCACTTCCACCCCGACCACGCCGAGGGCGCGCCGTGGTTCGCCGAGCGCGTCGGCGCGCCGGTGCGCGCGTTCGACCCTTCGCTCTGTCTCAACGCGACGTCCATTGAGGACGGTGAGCTGATTTCGGCCGGGGGCTTGGAGATCCGCGTCCTGCACACGCCCGGGCACACCGGCGATTCGGTGTCGCTGGTGCTCGACGGCCAGGTGCTGACCGGCGACACCGTGCTCGGGCGCGGCACCACCGTGCTGCACGACCTCGGCGACTACCTGCGGTCGCTGCGCAAGCTGATCGAGCTGCCGGCGGGCACCCTCGGGCTGCCGGGTCACGGTCCAGAGCTCCCCGATCTGCCCGCGACCGCGCGCGAGTACCTTGCCCATCGGGAACAGCGGCTCGACCAGGTGCGTTCCGCCTTGAAGGTGCTCGGGGCGGACGCCACACCGCGCCAGGTGGTCGAAGTCGTCTACGCCGACGTCGACCGGGCACTGTGGGCGCCCGCCGAATGGAGCGTGCAGGCGCAGCTGGATTACTTGCGGTCGGAAGGACAGGGATGAGCAACGTCGAGGTGGAGTTCTACTGGCGGCCCGGGTGCGGGTTCTGCGCCGCGCTCGACCGGCCGATGTCGAAGAGCGGCTTCAACATCCGCAAGATCAACATCTGGGAGGACCCGTCCGCGGCCGCGCGCGTACGCGAGGTCGCGAACGGGAACGAGACCGTCCCGACGGTGATCGTCGGCTCGGTCGCGATGGTCAACCCGTCGTTCGCCGAGGTCGAGGCCGCCGTCAAGGCAGCTCAGGCGGCCTGAGCGCGTACCACTCCAGGCTGGGCCGCTTTCCGTGCAGGAAGGCGGCCCAGACTTCGCGCAGCCCGGCCTCCTCTTCGAAGCCCTTCGGCGCGCCTTCGAGCATCGGCGCGGCCCAGACGTCGTGAGTGCCGAACAGGAACGGCAGGTCGACGCAGTGGCACGCGCCGAACTTGTTCCCCGGTGCCTGCCAGTCGACGCGGTAGACGAACGCGTCGAGCTTGCCGGCGAGCCGCGGGATGTCGCCGGCGAAGAACGTGCTGGTCGCTTTGTCGACGACGTCTTGGGGCGCGTCGGGGACGAACGCGCGTAGTTCGTCGCGCGTCCAGCTGATGAGCGCTTCGCCGGGTGGCGCTGCTTCGATGAGGTCGTCCGCGACGAGATCGCCGTCGGCGACGAGCTGGAACGGCGGTTCGAGCGAACCGGGCTTCGTGGTCTTCGCGACGACCTTGAGCTGAGCTTCGAGCAGCTGTTCTGTTGTTGCCTTGTGGATGTCTGCTTCTTGCCGCAGCAGCAAAGCATTCTGGTTCGCATCGTCCCAAGTGGACGGTCGCATCCCGAGCGGCGCGCTCTGCAGGGCGATCCGCTTGACGAGGTTCTTCGTCCGCGGTGACGACCACAGCGCGAGCGTCGACTGCGCGCCCGCCGACTGTCCACCCAGGGTGACTTCGGCGGGATCGCCGCCGAACGCGGCGATGTTGTCGCGGACCCATTCGAGGGCGGCGAGCTGGTCGGCGATCCCGAGGTTCGGCGGGACGCCCTCGGCGGCCAAGAACCCCAGCGCGCCGAGCCGGTAGTTGAGCGTCACGACGACGGCGTCCGCCTCGCGGGCCAGTCGCGTGCCGGTGTACCAGACCTGGCCGCCCGAGCCGCTGGAGAACCCGCCGCCGTGGATCCACACGAGCACCGGGCGGCGGCCGGTGACCGACGGCGTGAAGACGTTGAGCGACAGGCAGTCCTCGCTCTGCGGCAACGGCATCGGCCCGAGCGCGTGTTCGAGCCGCGACGGCGGTTGCGGCGCCGCGGGCCCGGGTTCGAAGGCGTCGCGGACGCCGGTCCACGGCTGGGGCCGCGTCGGCAGCTCGAAGCGGTTTGCCTCCGCGTAAGGGATTCCGCGGTACGCGCCGTTCCGTCCGCGGACCTGCCCGCTGGTGGTTTCGACGATCATCAGGCCTCCTCTTCGAAGAAAACGGCGGCGCCGTACGCGTCCTCGGCGCGGACGAAGAACCCGCGGTCGCGGGTGGTGGTCGGGACGTGCTGCCCGACCAGGTTCCGCGCCTTCTCCAGATCGTCCACCGCGACCCCGTGCGCCGCAAAGTACGGCAGCCGCGGAGCCGTCTCGCCGGGCAGGACGCCGTCGAGGTCGCTCGCGCCGACGATGTCGACAAGCTGCTCGCCGCCGGTCGTCACGTCGTAGCGTTTGCGGTAGGTCTCGACCTCGTCGTCGGCCACGACCAGCAGGATCCCGGCGACCCGGCGGGCGCCGTTCGGGTGATCGAGGTAGCGCGTCTGGTGGACGTACTCCGGAGTGAGGTGCTCGGCGGTGTGCAGGATGCCTTCGGGCGTCTTGTCGCGGCTGATGTGGACACTGCGGAACCGCGCGGTGCGTGTGCCTTCCGGCAGTTCGACGTCGCGCTGCAGTGAGAGCACGCCGGACGTCGAGAGCCCGGCTTCGCGCAGCCGGCGTTCGGCTGCTTCGGAGTCGTCGCAGCCGAAGGAGACGCCGTGGAGGCCGTCGCCGCGGTCGTCCAGGATCGGCAGCACGCGCCACGGGTCGCCGGCGGCCTCGTCGACGATGCCGATCAGTTCGAGGAAGGAGCCGCCGAAGTAGGCGCAGCGGTTCGCCGTGCAGCTCGGCAGCAGTTCGCCGCCTTCGCTGCGGGACGCGAAGTGCCGCGACGGCGGGCTGAGCGTAAAGCCGAGTTCTTCGTAGCGCTGCCAGGTTTTCTCGTAGTTCCGGGTGAGGAAGACGGCGTGGTCGATGTTCATGCCCCCAACGTGCGATCTTTCGGGCAGCCGCTCCATCCGTGGCGGGATCGTGCGCGAAATCCGACGTTCTCTAGGCTGATTTGATGGATTCCGACCTCTTGGACGAGCTGGACCGCCGGCTGGCGCACGCACTCCAGCTCGACGGGCGGGCGTCGTTCAGCACGATCGCCGCGGTGCTCGGCGTCTCGGACCAGACGATCGCGCGCCGCTACCGCAAACTGCGGTCGTCCGGGGCGCTGCGCGTGGTCGGTGTCCCGGAGGCGGCGCCGCTGCGCCAGGTGCACTGGCTGGTGCGCCTGAGGTGCGTCCCGGACGCCGCGGCCCCGATCGCGGCGGCCCTGGCCCGGCGCGCGGACACGCAGTGGGTGAGCCTGATGTCCGGCGGGACGGAGATCGTCTGCTTCATCCGCGCCCCGCAACGGGAAGAAGCGGACGGCCTCCTCCTGGGCCAGCTCCCGCGGACGCCGCGAGTGGTCTCGATGACGGCGTACCGGCTGCTACGCCGCTTCGCGGGCGGCCCGGCAGGCTGGCCGGGACGGTCGAGCGCGTTGCCGGAGCCGGCGGTGGTGTCGCTACGCCGTCCCCCGCTCGGGATTCCCTATCGCCCGGAGCCGGAGGACCCGGCCCTGCTGGCGGCGCTGGCCCACGACGGTCGCGCCGACATGTCGACACTTTCCAGTGCCGTGGGTCGCTCGGAGTCGACGACTCGCCGACGCCTGGAGCACCTGCGTGACGCGGGAGTGCTGTACTTCGACGTCGAGATAGATGCAGCCCGCCTCGGCTACCCGTTGACGGCGACGCTCTGGCTGACGGTGGCCCCTTCGGCCCTGTCGTCAGCGGGCCGCGCGCTGGCGAGCCATCCACAGGTCGCTTTCGCCGCGGCGACCACGGGCCCGTCGAACCTGGTGGTGAACGTGGGCTGCCGCGACGACGCGGCCCTGTACGAGTATCTGGCCGACGACCTGGGTGGACTGTCCGGAGTCCAGCAGGTGGAGACGGCCCCGATGATCCGCACCCTGAAACGCTTCGGCACGCTGGATCCGGTGTAGCAACGGCAGGCGAGCGAGCGACTCAGTGCCTATGGACGACGAGCGCGCGATCGACTTTGTCCTCAACGGCGAGCGGCACCACCTGAGCCGCGCTCAAGTGCTGGCCGCGGCGGCACGCGGCGGACCGGAGCCGATCCACAAGCATTGGGTGTCCGTCGACGATCGGCAATGGCCGCCGAGGCAGCTGTTCGAGCGGGCCACCGGGGTGGCCCGCTCGGAGTTCATCTCGCACGCCGCGATCCGGCACCTCCGCCGGCTCGGCTTCTCGACCAGTCCGCTGCCTCAAGAGTCCGAAGTCCCGGCAGACCCGAGGCCCCGCGAGCCGAAAACCACCCCGCCACCACCGCCGATCGACATCGCCTCGGCGGTCACTTCCTTCATCGAGTTGCTGCGGTTCTTCGGCGACGAGGACTTGTCCAGCCGCGTGCTGCGACTGGAGGACCGGCTGGAAGGTGCCGACCGCGAGAATGTCGACGACCGGGTGGCGGCCGAGGGGATGACCGACGGCCTGCTTCAGGCAGCGCTGCTGGTGCGGCAGCACGCCGGCCGGATCAACGACCTCATCCACGCGGCGATGATCGTCCGTGCGCTGCCGAAGATCCTCGAGCCGGACGAGCGCATCGTCCGGCGGCCATCGCTGGCCGCCGGGAACGATCCGAGCCGGAAGTTCGACCTCGAGACGAGTCTTCGGGTGGCGGAATTCAAGGCGGGCCAGTGGAAGGGCCGCGACGCCATGCGCAAACGCGGGCTTGTAGCGGATTTGGTCGGCCTGGTGCTCGGCCGTGGCGATCGTCGTGCGGAGCTTTACGTGCTCGGCCGCCTGCCCATCGAATTCCTGCGCACCAGCAACTCGACCATGGAGTGGGCACTCGGCCGCTCGTCGCCCCACCTCCGGCGAGCCTACGAAGACCGCTTCGGGAAGGCGTCGTTCACCGTGCGCCAGTTTGCCGAGGGGCCGGCGGCGGATGTGGCTTTGATCGATCTGGCCGAGGTGCTCAAGGCCGCATGAGTCAGCGGGCCAGCATCGGCATCAGGTAGTACGTCAGCTCAACCTCCCCCTCGACGACCTCGGCCGCCCGGAGGATGCACGCTCGCATGCCCGGCTGGATCGACAGCTCCACCCGCTCTCCGGCGAACGCGCTCAACGCGTCCAGCAGGTACCGGGCCTGGAACGACGGCGACGTCCGGCCGCCGCTGACGTCCGCCTTCAGTGTTTCCTCCGCCTCGCCCGCGTCCTGGCGCGCACTCGCCAGGCGGACCTGCGCGTCACCGACCTCCAAAGTCAGCACCCGGCGGTCCTCCGCGTACACGCCGACCCGGCGGACCGCCGCCGCGAGGGTGTTCGCGTCCAACGTCACCTTGGTGTCGACCGCGCCTGACGGGATTGCCTCCTCCGACAGGAAACCCGCGTCGAGGACCGCTGTGCCCACCAACCCGCCTGCCCAGCTCACACCGAACCGGCCCGGTCCGGTGTGGAGGCCGACGACACCGCGCGCCTGCCGCGCCGCCTCCGTCAGCAAGGCCGCAGGTACCAGGACATCCAGCGAACCCGGCGACCGCAGCGGCAAGCGGGCCACCGCCATCCGGTAGCGGTCCGACGCCGTCAGCGTCAGCCGGCCGTCGGCGGCCTGGACGCGGACGCCGGTGAACAACGGCAGCGGATCGTCCTTGGCCGCCGTGCCGGCGACGATCCGCAGGGCCGACGCGAACGCCGGTCCGTCCACTTCGGACACTTGAGGTGAAACAAAAGCCGGAGAAGCGGCCGGAGAAGCGAGCAACGGCAACGCGAACCGCGCCTGGTCCAGCCGCAACGCCAGCCGGCTGCCTTCGACGACCAGGCGGACCGGCGCCGCGCCGAGCATCTTCACCGTCTCGGCCAGCGGGGCCGCGGGCACGGCCACCTCGCCGTCGGTGTGGGTGGTCGCCGGGCAGTCGAACCGGACGGCGAGATCCGGGTCGTTGCCCGCGACCGTCAGCCCGGACGCGTCCGCCCGCAGCCTCAGCGCGGCGCGCGCGGGCAGCAGGCGGGAGGCGGCGGAGACGGCCGCCGAGAGGCGGTGGGCAGGCGCGGTGACGTCCATGCCCGCAAGCTAGCGGGCACCACCGACAAAAACGACGCCGTCGCGGAGGGCGTCGAACAACCGCTCCAGCCGGACGCGGTGGTCGTCCGCCACGACGTCCGGCGATTCTCCGGCGACGAGACGACGCGCGGTCTCCGTCAGCACCGCGGCGTACCCGGCGATGAAGAAGGCGGCGAGCAACGTCCCGCCGTCGCCGAGTTCTTCGGCCAGGACTCCTTGGAGCTCGGCGGCGATTTCGCGGGCGCGCGCGATCAGCGCCGGCGAGCCCGCGACGGTCCGGAAGAACGGGATCGAGTGGTCGTTGACGCCGGAGAGCGGGTGGCGGTCGTCGAAGAGCCGGAAAGCCGTGTCGCGCAGGGACGTCAGCACGTCGACGTCCGGGGCGCGGTCGCGCACCGCCGCGCGCAGGAGCTCGACGGCGTCGTCCGCGCGGTCCAGGAAGAGGTCCTCCTTGCGCGGGAAGTGGTTGAAGACCGTCACGCTCGAGACGCCGGCCACCTTCGCGATCTCGGCGACCGTGACCGTGTCGTACCCGCGCTCGAGGAACAGCTGAGCCGCGACGGCCGCGATCTTCGCGCGCGTCTGCGGCCCGCCACGTTCACTCGTCCTGGGCATCCGGACCTCACTCTCTTGTGTAACTAAACTTAGTCGCTTAACCTAGTCGCATGCGCACCGAACTGACAGCCCGCTCGCCGCGATCGTTGCGAGAAGCCTGGGTGGCCCTGGCCGGGCTGTCCGCGGTCTTCCTCTTCGAGATGCTGGACAACTCGATCCTGAACGTCGCACTGCCCACGATCGGCCGCGAACTGCACGCGTCGACGACCTCCCTGCAGTGGGTGACCGGCGCGTACTCGGTCGTCTTCGGCGGGCTGATGCTGGCCTTCGGCGCGCTCGCCGACCGGTTCGGCCGGCGGCGGATCATGCTCATCGGGCTGGTCCTGCTCGGCCTCGCGAGCCTGGCGACCGCCTTCGTCGGCAACGCGGAACAGCTGATCGCCGTCCGGGTGCTGATGGGGATCGCGGCCGCGATGACGACGCCGGGCTCGATGGCGCTGGCCTTCCGGCTGTTCGAGGAGGACAGCCTGCGCGTCCGGGCGACCACGCTCATCTCGACCGTGGGCCTGGTCGGGCTCGCGATCGGCCCGACCACGGGTGGTCTGGTGCTCGCGATCGCGCCCTGGCAGGTCCTGCTCCTGGTGAACGTGCCGATCGCCGCGCTCGCGATCATCGGCGTGCGGGCCGGCATCGCCGCGGACGACCCCGCTGACCTCCACCGCGACCCATTGGACGTCCTCGGAGCGGTGCTGGGCACGGCGACGATCGTACTCGCGCTCGTCGCGCCCACCCTGTTCGTGAACGAAGGCACCGGATCGTGGGCGCCGTGGACGGTCACCGCCGCGGCCGTCGCCGGGGTGATCTCGTTCGTCGTCCGCGAGCGCACGGCCCGGTTCCCGCTGCTCGACCTGAAGCTCGTCGCCCGCCCGCTGGTGTCCAGCGGCCTGGCGTTCAAGTCCGCGGCCGGGCTGGCGACCGCCGGCCTCGGTTACTTGGTGACGCTGCAGTTGCAGCTCGACTGGGGCTGGCCGCCCGCGCTCGCGGCGATCGGGCTGCTGCCGCAGGTCGTCGTGCTCGTCGCGGGCGGCCCGTTCGTCGGCCCGTTCGTGGAGAAGGTCGGTCTCGAGCGGGCCGCGTGGCTCAGCGCCACGGCGGTCGTGTGCGGGCTCGCGTTCTACGCGCTGCTCGGCCGGCTCGGCTACGTCTGGGTCGCGCTCGCCCTGGCGCTCGTGGCCGCCGGGCTGCGCGTGGTCGGCGTCGTCGCGGGGGTCAACGTCCTCCGCGGCCTGCCGGAGAACCGCACGACGATCGGCGCGGCCCTCATCGACACCGCGTCCGAGGTCACCACGGGCGCCGGCATCGCCGCCGCGGGCACCATCCTCGCGGCGCTGTTCACCGGCAGCATCGCCACGTCGAACTGGACCGCTCAGCAGACCGGCGAGTTCGAAACGGCGGTCACGATCGCGGCCCTGGTGCTGACGGCGGCGGCCGCGGCACTGGTCGGCTGGGGTTTCGCCAGGTCGCGACGCGCCACGACCTAGCGTCGACGCCGGCCAGCTCGGCCGTTCGACGGCTGCGGCCGGACGACTCCCGCGAGCGCTCGCCCGGTCAGACCCGCGCCACGTCCTAGCGACCCACCCCGACCAGCTCGGTCTGCTCGGCCGCCCCCGTTCGCACCGGCCGGACGGTGCCGCGCAGCAGCCAGACCACCCCCGCCAGCACCAGCCCGGCGACGCTCGCCGCCAGGAAGGCCGTGCTCGGGCCCGCGTGCTCGACGACGTAACCGCTCACCGACTGGCCGATGGCCAGCCCCAGGGTCACCGCCGTCAGGACCCAGCCGAACGCCTCGGCGGCCGTGCCCTCGGGCGCGACCACTTCGATCGCCGCGGAGTGGGCCGTCGACTGCGGGGTGATCAACGCCCCGGCCACCAGCATCGCCAGCGCCAGGCCCCACAGCGACGACGGCCACGCGAGCAGCGCCACCAGCGCGCCGAAGCCGCCCAGCAGCACCGGCAGCCGGACGCCGAGCCGGCGCGGCCACGGTGACAGGCTGTACAGGACGCCGAACGCGACCGAGCTCAGCGACCACGCCGAGAGCAGCAGGCCACCCACCGAGGCGTGCCCGGCTTCGGTGGCCGACGCCGGCACGGCGACCTCGACGAAGCCGATCACGATGCCGAAGCCGAGCGCGGCCAGCGCGAGCGTCCGCATGCCGGGGCTCGAGAGCGCGCCCAGCAGCGAGCCGCGCGAAGCGGGCGCCGGGCCCCAGGCCCGGACGGCCGGGCTCAGCGCGAACAGCACCGCGCCGGTGAACTGCAGGGCGACGCCCAGCACCAGGCCGGTACCCGCCCACGGCGCCAGGACCAGCAGCCCGGCCACGCCGGGACCGAGGATGAAGAAGACCTCCATGCTGATCGCCTCGTACGAGAACGCCGCGTTGCGCGCGCCGCCCGGGGGCAGCAGCCGCGTCCACAGCGCCCGCGACGCCGACCCGACCATCGGTTCCGCCAGCCCGGTGGCCGCGCCCAGCGCGACCAGCACGGCGGTCGGCGCGTGCGCTTCGATCGCGGTGACGAGGGTGGTCATCATCAGCGCCAGGAGGACGGCGACGGTGAGCAGTGGCCTTGTCGGCCCGAACCGGTCGATCAGCCTGCCCTGGATCACCGCGCCCACCGAGACGCCGGCGAGCGAGCCGGCCGAGACGAGCCCGGCGGCGGCGAACGAACCGGTTTCGCGCTGGACGTAGAGCAGGGCCGAGATGCCGATCATCGCGATCGGCAGGCGGGCGAGCACGGACGCGACGGCGGGCCGCCGGGCCGCGCGGGTCGTCAGCGCAGTGCGGTAGTCGGCGAGGGACGTCCGGCTTTCGTGGTTCGAGACAGACTGGGACACGCGTACCAGTATGCCGCAGAGTGGTACGTCGGTACCAGTTATTTACCGGTCAGGTTCGTCACCGGCAGACGGGGTGCGGATCTTGGTGCCGGAGCGAGAAGTCTCGATCCGGTAACACTCACGACATTCTCCGTGGGCTCCTGCAACGAAACGGCGCAGACAGCGTCCTTGAGAGTGAATGGCCTTGAATTCGTGGGTATGGGCCGTGATGGTTGAACAACAGCACAGAACCCAGCTCCCTCCGGCATATGGGTCGGGGCCTGGCCCGGAGGGCGGGGAGCGCGGATCGTCGGGGGATGGTCCGCGCGACAAACGAAGAGCCGGTGCGCCACGTCGGGGGTGGCGCCCGGCTCTTTGTTTTGTGCAACCACTGTGTTTGGGCTGAAGACTACGAAGAAGGCCTCCTGACCCGCGGGTCAGGAGGCCTTCTTCATGCGTAGAGCCGGATCAGCGGGCGCGGCGGGCCAGGCGCTCCGGGTCCAGGATCAGGACGCTCTTGCCTTCCAGTCGCAGCCAGCCGCGGTGCGCGAAGTCGGCCAGGGCCTTGTTCACGGTCTCGCGGGAGGCGCCGACGTACTGGGCGATCTCTTCCTGCGTCAGGTCGTGCGTGACCCGCAGCAGGCCCGCCTCCTGGCTGCCGAACCGCTGCGCGAGCTGCAGCAGCGCGCGCGCCACGCGGCCCGGGACGTCGGTGAAGATCAGTTCCGCGACCATGTTGTTCGTCCGGCGCAGGCGGCGCGCGACCACGCGCAGCAGCTGCTCGGCGATCTCCGGGCGGGTCGAGATCCACTGCCGCAGCGCCGGGCGGTCCATCGTGACCGCGCGGACCTCGGTGACCGTGGTCGCGCTCGACGTCCGGGGGCCGGGGTCGAAGATCGACAGCTCGCCGAACATGTCGGACGGGCCGAAGATGCCCAGCAGGTTCTCGCGGCCGTCCGGGGACTTGCGGCCGATCTTCACCTTGCCGGACTGGATGATGTAGAGCTTGTCGCCGGGTTCACCCTCGTTGAAGATGACATGGCCGCGGGGGAACTCCACGGATTCCAAGGTCTGGGCCAGCGCCTCCGCCGCTGCCGGCTCCACACCCTGGAAAATGCCCGCACGGGCCAGGGTTTCGTCCACCTCGGGTGCCTCCTCGTCGAGAAACGATCACGCTCGGCGTCGGTCGCAGAGCGTGACGCCAGTCACTTGCGCGTCAGTCTAGGGCGTACAGCCGAGATCGCCCGCCGGGCGCGCGGCCCGGCAAACGATCTCGTCCGAACGTGGAGCCTAACTCCGCACGCGACGCGCGCGTAGCCTGGCTGCCCGTCCGCCCAGCCTACGCAGCCGGAACAGCTCCAGCGCACGGCCGATGCCGTGCCCGTAGAGGGCCCGGACCTCGTTGGGCTGCGCCTGCTCGAGGAACTCTTCGACCTCGTTCTCCTGCACCGCGACGTGCTTCAACCGGCTCTCCACCCGTTCCATGAACAGGGCGAAGAACATGATCACCAGGGGGACCAGGATGACGAACCAGACGGTCATGGCCGGACTCCTGAACACAGCCGGAAACACTCAGTGAAAAGCATCTACTCCAGATCCTCGCTCATGGCGGCCGGAAACTGCGCCGAGGTGGTGCTCTGGCGTGTCGGTCGTCCACCGGTGCTGTGCCCGGCCCGTCCGACGGCGCCCGTAGGCTATCGGGGTGCCACCTGCCACCACGAACGCCCCCCGTGAGGGCGCTGGTGAAAGCCGGTTAGCTCTGGTGAGACGCGCCAGGCGGATGAAGCGTTGCCTCGACGACGTGTATCCGGACGCCCACTGCGAGCTCGACTTCACCACACCACTGGAACTGCTGGTCGCGGTCGTGTTGTCCGCCCAGACCACCGACGTCCGGGTGAACCTCGTCACGCCCGCGCTGTTCAAGCGCTACCGGACCGCCGCCGACTACGCCGGCGCCGACCGCCCTGAGCTGGAGGAATACCTGCGTTCGACCGGCTTCTACCGGGCGAAGGCGAACTCCGTGATGGGGCTCGGCGCGGCGCTGGTCGAGCGCTTCGACGGCGAGGTGCCCGGCAAGCTCGCCGATCTCGTCACCCTCCCCGGCGTCGGCCGCAAGACCGCCAACGTCGTGCTCGGGAACGCCTTCGACGTGCCGGGGATCACCGTCGACACCCACTTCGGCCGGCTGGTCCGGCGCTGGGGCTGGACGGCGGAGGAGGACCCGGTCAAGGTCGAGCACGTCGTCGGCGAGCTGATCCCCCGCAAGGAGTGGACGATGCTGTCCCACCGGGTGATCTTCCACGGCCGCCGCGTCTGCCACGCCAAGAAGCCGGCGTGCGGCGCGTGCCCGCTCGCCAAGGACTGCCCGTCGTACGGCACCGGCCCGACCGGGTTCGAGGAAGCCGCGAAGCTGGTCAAAGGCGTCGAAAAGGACCACATCCTGGCGCTGGCGGCGCCCCGGTGACGACCGTCACCAAATGGGCGCTGGCCGCCGCCGTGCTGGTGGTGGCGCTGATCGTCGCGCTGCTGCCGCGCGGGGGTGCGGACACCGCGGCGCAACCGTCGGCGGACCTCGCGCCCGCGCGCTCGGCGGCGGCGCTGCGGCCGTGCCCGTCGGCGAGCCCGGCCGCGCCCGTGAAACAGCTCGAAGGCGTCCGCGCCGACTGCCTGGGTGACGGCACGAGCGTCGACGTCGGCAAGGCCCTCGCCGGGGCTCCGGTGCTGGTCAACGTGTGGGCGTCGTGGTGCGAGCCGTGCAAGACCGAGCTGCCCGTCCTCCAGGACTACGCGAAGCAGGCCGGCGCCGTGCGAGTCCTCGGCGTCCAGGTCCAGAGCCCGGCGGAGGACGGCTTGAACCTGCTGGCCCGGCTGGGCGTGCACCTACCGTCGGTGTTCGACGGCGACGGGCGGAGCGGGCCGGTCCGGACCGCGCTGAAGGTGCCCTCGGCGTTGCCGGCGTCCTACCTGGTCACCGCCGCGGGCGCGGTGCGGTTCATCGCGAATCCCCGGACCTTCCGGAACACTGACGAGGTGCGCGTGGCAGTCGAGGGGGCATCGTGATCGGACCGCTGGTCGAGCCGGAGTCGGTCCCGGAGTGGCTGCGGCCGCTGGTCAAGGTCAGCGGCGAGGTCGATTCGAAGACGTTCACCCGGTTCAGCCCACCCGACGGCGCCTACACGCGGTCCGCCGCGGTGCTCATCCTCTTCGGCGAGCGCGAGGCCGACGGCGAGCCCGACGTCCTGCTGCAGCGGCGCGCCGACACGCTCGGCTCGCACGCCGGCCAGGTCGCCTTCCCGGGCGGTGGCGCCGAGGACGGTGACGGCGGCCCGGTCGGCACGGCGCTGCGTGAGGCCGAGGAGGAGACCGGGGTCGTCCCGTCGGGCATCCGGCCCGTCGCGATCCTGCCCGAGCTGTTCGTCCCGGTGTCGGCGTTCGCCGTGACGCCGGTGCTGGCGTACTGGGCCGAGCCGTCGCCGGTGCACGCGGTCGACCCGGGTGAGACGGCGTCCGTGGCGCGCGTCCCGGTGGCCGACCTCGTCGACCCGGCCAACCGGTTCACCGTGAAGAAGGCCGGCGCGCCGTGGAAGGGCCCGGCCTTCGAGGTTTCGGGCCTGTTCGTGTGGGGGTTCACCGCCGGGTTGCTGTCCGTGTTGCTCGGCCTGGGAGGCTGGGAGCGCGAATGGGACTCGGGCGACGTCCGGGACCTCGACGCGGCGCTGGCCGCGTATCAGGCGCGAGTAGCAGCGTCTCACCGGGGCTCCGCCCCGGGCCGGGGGCTCCGCCACCCGGAACCACCCCAAAGCGGGATGAGCGAGGAGTGACACCGTGAACTGGGTCGATGTGCTGGTCCTGCTGCTGGCCGTGCTGGCGGCGGTGTCCGGCGCATACCAGGGCGTGATCATCGCGCTGCCGTCGCTGGTCGGCGTCGTGCTCGGCGCCGTCGTGGGCATCAAGATCGCGCCCGTGGTGGTCTCGTTCTTCGACGACCAGGTGTGGAAGGTCGCCTTCGCGGTCGCGACCGTGGTGTTCATGATCGCGCTCGGCGAGGCCCTCGGGGTGTACGTCGGCCGCAGGCTGCGGCAGAAGATCAACCCGGACAAGCTCTCCGGTATCGACAAGACGCTCGGCGCGGTCGTGCAGGCCGCGGTCGTCTTCGTGGTCGCGTGGCTGGTCGCGACGCCGCTGACGACGGTGTCCGCCGTGCCCTGGCTGCCCAAGGCGATCAACAACTCGGTGGTGCTCGGCAAGGTCAACGACGCGATGCCGGAGGCCGCGCAGGGGCTGCCGAGCCAGCTGCGGAAACTGCTCGACGCGTCCGGCTTCCCGTCGATCACGGACCCGTTCGAGAAGGCGCCCACCGCGGACACCTCACCGCCGGACCCGGCCCTGCAGAGCAGCGGCGTCGTCCAGCAGCTGCACGGCAGCATCGTCAAGATCCGCGGCACGGCCAGCTCCTGCTCGCGGTCCCTCGAAGGCAGCGGGTTCGTGATCTCGCCGCAGCGCGTGATGACGAACGCGCACGTCGTGGCCGGCACGGACACCGTCGGCATCGAGACGACGCAGGGCGACTACCCGGCGCGGGTCGTCTACTTCGACCCCGAGGTCGACATCGCGGTGCTCGCCGTGCCGCGGCTGAGCGCCCCGCCGCTGCAGTTCGCGTCGGAGACGGCCCGGGCGAGCGACAGTGCGGTCGTGCTCGGCTACCCGCTCGACGGCCCGTACCGCGCGACCCCGGCCCGCGTGCGTGGCCGGATCAACCTGCGCGGCCCGGACATCTACGAGGCCAACACGGTGCAGCGCGACGTCTTCACGGTCCGCGCGGAGATCCGCAGCGGCAACTCCGGCGGCCCGATGGTGACGCCGGACGGGCGCGTCATCGGCGTCGTGTTCGGCGCGGCGGTGGAGGACCCGGAAACCGGCTTCACGCTGACGGCCGAGCAGGTCCGCGCCGAGGTCGACGCGGCACCGTCCCAGTCGACGAACGTGTCGACCGGCTCCTGCGCCGCCTAACACCTGCTGCCGCGGCCCGTCGTGAGTGTTTAGGGCGGTTAGAACCGCCCTAAACACTCACGACCCCGTACCGCAGCGCGAGGCCGTCCAGCAGGGCGCGCAGGCCCGACTCGAAGACCTCGTCCAGGACGAGGTCGTAGCCGTTCGTGCTCAGCTCGGTCAGCATCCGGGCGAAGGTCGGGTGGCCGCTGACCATCGCCGCCATCGCGGGTGCCTGGTGGTCGATCCACTGCTCTTCGGACAGCCCGGACGCGGCCAGCGCGTGCTGCTCGCGTTCGAGGTGGATCGCGATGCCCTGGACGTAGCTGAAGAACAGCACGTGCAGGTCGCACAGGGTGGCCGCGTCGCCGGCCAGCTCGGCCAGCGCCGAGAGCGCCCATTCCGCGTGCGTCGCCAGGTTGCGCAACGGCAGCGGGCGGGTGATCGGCGTGAGCTGGGCCAGCCACGGGTGCCGCCGGTGGAGCGACCAGAGGGTCCGGCCGGCCAGCGTCAGCCGCTCGCGCCAGCCCGCCGGCGCGGTTTCCGGGTAGCCGCGCTCGCCGTACGCGGTGTCGGCCATGAGCAGCACGAGCTCGTCCTTGCCGCGCACGTACCGGTAGGGCGCCATGGCCGCGACGCCGAGCCTCGCCGCCACCCCGCGCATGGACAGCGCGGCGAGCCCTTCGGCATCGGCGATGTCGATCGCCGTGCGCACGATCCGGTCCCGCGTCAGGCCCCGGTGCCCGCCGCGGTGGTCACGAGCCGCGACGACCGTGCCGGACCGCGGCTCCGCGCGCACCAGCCCTTCCTGGTTCAGCAGGGCGAGCGCCTTCGCCGCGGTCGCCGGCGCGACGCCGTGGTCGGCGGCCAGCCGCCGGGTCGAGGGCACCCGCGCGCCCGGTGGGAGTTCGCCCCGCGCGATCCGGCCGCGCAGCTCCTCGGCGATGACCACGTACTTCACGGCGGTCTCCTGACCTAGTACAGCCAGCCATCTGTGCTAGTACAGAATTGGCCGTCGAACTGCGAAAACTCCAGTGTGGCGCAGGCAAGCGTACAACTCTGGAGGATGCATGCGGAACGTACTGATCTCGGGAGCGGGCGTCGCCGGGAGCGCCGTGGCCTGGTTCCTGGCGCGCGACGGCTGGACGGTGACCGTCGTGGAACGCGCGCCCGGGCCGCGCACCGGCGGCCAGGCGGTCGACGTGCGCGGCGTCGCGCTCGACGTCGTCGACCGGATGGGCCTGGGCGAGCGGTTACGGGCGAAGCGGACGCGGATGCGCGGGATGTCCGTGCTGGACGGGACCGGGCAGGAGCTGTACCGGTCCGAGGAGTTCACCCACAGCAGCGGCCGGCTCGACAGCGCCGACTTCGAAATCCTGCGCGATGACGCCGTCGCGATCCTGCACGAGGCGGCCGACGTCGAGTACGTCTTCGGCGACTCGGTCACGGCGTTGACCGAGGACGCGCACGGCGTGCGCGTGGAGTTCGAGCACGGCGGCTTCCGGACGTTCGACCTCGTCGTCGGCGCCGACGGCCTGCACTCGGCGGTCCGGCGGCTGGCTTTCGGTCCGGAGGAGCGGTTCAGCACGCACCTCGGCCAGTACCTGGCGATCTTCCCGGCGCCCAACTTCCTCGGCCTCGAGGACTGGCAGATGTGGTTCCGGCACGAGGAGACCGGCGGCGCGATCTACCCGGTGCGGGACAACACCGAGCTGCGCGTGACCCTCGGCTTCGGCTCGGCGCCGCTGCCCCCGATGACCGTCCCGGAGCAGAAGCGCCTGATCGCCGAGCGGCTGGCCGGGGTCGGCTGGGAGGTGCCGAAGCTGTTGTCCGCCATGACCGAAGCCGACGTCTTCTACTTCGACGCGATGGCGCAGATCCACCTGGACCGCTGGTCGGCGGGCCGGGTCGTGCTGGTCGGTGACGCCGGCTACTGCGGGTCGGCGCTGTCCGGCCAGGGCACCAGCCTCGCGCTCGCCGGCGCGTACGTCCTGGCGCAGGAGCTCGGCCGCGCCGAACACGGGGAGGCGTTCGCGGCGTACGAACGCCGGATGCGGCCGTTCGTCGCGCTCAACCAGGCGCTGGCCACGGAGAACCCGACGGGCGGACCTTCGGAGGAGTCGCTGGAGCAGGCGAAGAACGCGCTCACGCTCGGCTGAGGAAGCCCACCAGGGCCGCCGACGTGCGGTCCGGCACCTCGAGGTGGGGGAAGTGCCCGACGCCCGGCCAGAACTCCGGCTCGGCGTGCGGGCCCGCCCAGCGCGCGGACGACGTCGCCGTGTCGGGGAGGATGCAGGTGTCGTCGGCGCCGTGCAGCTGCAGCGTGGGGGCCGCGATCCGGCGGCCGACGGCGTCGGTGAACCGGCGGCCCTCACCGCGGAACTGCGCGCGGAACGCCCAGCGGTAGTACTCCAGCGCGCTGTGCGCGACGCCCGGCACGAGCATCGCCTGCCGGAACGCCGTGGTGCTGTCGGCGAAGTCCGAAGTGGACCGCCAGGCCTCGCCGGCCCACGCGTCGAACAGGTCCTCGACGGCCTGGGCGTCCGCGCGGGTCAGCCACTTCTCCGGCGCCATCGGCATCTGGAAGCGGAACAGGTGCCCGGCCGCGCGGCCCTGGCCACGCCAGAGCGTGCGGGCGATCGACGACCGCAGCGCGAGCGGGTGGGCACCCCCGATCGCCGTCACCGACGACACGAGCCGGGGGTGCAGCGCGGCGACCGTCCAGGCGAGCATGCCGCCCCACGCGTGTCCGACGAGGTGCGCGCGCCGGGCGCCGAGCGACTTGATCAGCCCGCCGATGTCGCCGGCGAGCGTCCAGGCGTCGTAACCCCGCGGCGGTTTGTCCGAGTCGCCGTAGCCGCGCAGGTCGACGGCGACCGCGCGGAACCCGGCGTCGGCGAGCGCCCGCAGCTGGTGGTGCCAGGTCCACCAGAACTCGGCGAACCCGTGCAGCAGCACCACGACCGGGCCTTCGCCGAGTTCGGCGATGTGCAGCCGGATGCCGTTCGCGGAGACGTCTCGGTGCGCCCACGGTCCGTCGATCCGGACGATCGACGGGTCGGGGGACGGGTGCAACGAATTCAGTCGCGCGTGGTGGTCAAGTCGGCTTCGGGCGCCTTCTGCGGCTTCAGCGCGGCGGCCGTCTCCTTGACGCTGGCGATCGTCCGCTCGGGTGCCTTGAACTTCTTCACCTTGCGGTAGCCGAGGAACCCGGCCGCGACCGCGACGAGCAGCATCACGACGAACACGATGCCGAACGCGCCCCAGCGGTGCAGGGACCGGAACCAGTCCGCGAAGCCTTCGGCCAGGAAGAAAAAGAAGAAGAACGAGCTGTACAGCAGGACGGTCAGCGCGATCAAGAAGTAGACGGCCCCCTTGAGGCCCTTCTTCACCTCGCCGACCAGCTCGGACTTCGCCAGCTCCATCTCGGCCCGGACCAGGGTGGAGATGTGCTGGGTCGCGTCGCCGACCAGGCGGCCGAGGGACTGGTCGCCGGGGACGTCGGTGTCGGAGGACAGCGGGAGGTAAGGCACGGCCCCCACGCCGTCGGGGCCGGTGCGTTCGTGTTTGGGGCTGCTCACCGGGTCATCGTGCCATGACGCCGTGAAGCGGGCGCGGCGGCGTGTCCGAGTGTCGGCGATCAATCCGCTTCGGCGTGGACCTTGCTCCGCCGCAGGAGCATCACCGCGGCCAGCAGGGACGCGATCCCGGACGCGATCAGCACCGCCGCCTTGGCCAGTTCGCTCGCCTCGGCGGGCAGCGCGAGGTCGGCGATCAGCAGGCTGACCGTGAAGCCCACGCCGCCGAGCAGCGACAACGCGCCGATGTCACGCCAGCCCACGTCGCGCGGTTTCTCGGCGAACTTCAGCTTCACCGCCAGGAAGCTCGCGCCGAAGATGCCGACGACCTTGCCGCCGAGCAGCCCGGCGAGCACCGCGAGCGGCAACGCCGTCGTGAAGACCTTGCCGAGCGAGTCGCCGCTGACCGAGATGCCGGCGGCGAACAACGCGAAGAGCGGTACGGCGACGGCCGCCGACCACGGCTGCAGCCGGTGCTCCAGCCGCAACGCCGGGGCCTCGGCCTCACCCTCGTCGGGCCGGACGCGGGTGAGCAGGCCCAGCGCGACGCCGGCGATCGTCGCGTGGACCCCCGCCGAGTGCACCGCGACCCAGGTGACGAGCGCGAGCGGGACGTAGATCCACGGCGTCCGGACGCGACGGTGCTGCAGGAAGGCGTAGAGCGCGAGGGCCACGACGGCGACGGCCACGGCGACCAGGTCGAAGCCGGTCGTGAAGACCAGGGCGATGACGATGATCGCGCCGAGGTCGTCCACCACGGCCAGCGACAGCAGGAACACCCGCGCGCTCGAGGGCAGGTTCGACGCCGTCAGCGCGAGGACGCCGAGCGCGAACGCGATGTCCGTCGCGACCGGGATCGCCCACGCCCGGTCGATCCCCGGCGTCCCCCAGCCGACGCTCAGCGCGACCAGCGCGGGCACGACCATCCCGCCGATCGCGGCGACGACCGGCAGCACGGCCTGCTTGAACCGCGACAGCTCGCCGATGACGAGCTCGCGCTTGAGCTCCAGCCCGGCGACGAAGAAGAAGAGCGCGAGCAGGCCGTCCTTGGCCCAGTCACCGATGGTGAGGTTCAGGTGGAGGAGCTCCGGGCCGAGCCGGAGGTCGCGCAGTGCGTGGTAGCTGTCGCGCAGCGGGGAGTTGGCCCAGACCAGGGCGAGCGCCGTCGCGCCGAGCAGGATCATCCCGCCGGTGGTCTCGGTGCGCAGGTAACGCGCGAATTCGCTCAACGGGCGGGACACGGCGGCTCCTGGGGTCGCTGATCACTGTTGCCGACCAGACTTCCCGGCGCACCTTGACGTGATTTTAACGCCGTTCGTCACCGACCGTTATGGCGGGGACCACACCTCGTGCCGGTGGTGGGTCACACGGTGGGCTCATACCATGCGAACCGACAACGAAGTCCAGACAAAGGATGACTCAGTTGTGAGCACCTCCACCGAGGTCCAGCAGGACAAGAGGTTCTTCGGGCACCCACGAGGGCTGGCGAACCTCTTCGGCGTCGAGATGTGGGAGCGCTTCTCCTACTACGGGATGCTCGGCATCCTGCCGTTCTACCTGTACTACGCGATCGACCAGGGCGGGCTCGCCCTGCCCAAGGCGCCCGCGCTCGGCATCGTCGGCGCGTACGGCGGCCTGGTCTACCTCGCGACCGTGCTCGGGTCGTGGGTCGCGGACCGGCTGCTCGGCTCCGAACGCACGTTGTTCTTCAGCGCCGCGCTGATCATGGTCGGCCACATCAGCCTGGCCGTGATCCCCGGCGTCGCGGGCCTCGGCGTCGGCCTCGCGTGCGTCGCGATCGGCAGCGGCGGGCTGAAAGCGAACGCCACCGGCATCGTCGGCACGCTCTACGCGCCGGACGACGAACGCCGTGACGCCGGCTTCACGATCTTCTACATGGGCATCAACCTCGGCGCGTTCGTCGGGCAGATCCTCACCGGCCTGGTCTGGGACCAGGCGGGCTTCCACTTCGGCTTCGGCCTGGCCGCCGTCGGCATGGCGCTGGGCCTGGTCCAGTACACGCTGGGCCGGCGCAACCTGCCGGACAAGGCGAGCGAGGTGCCGAACCCGCTGCCGGCGTCGAACCGCCTGCTGGTCGTCGGCGGCGTGGTCGTCGGCATCGCCGTGATCGTCGTGCTGGTGCTCACCGGGGTCGTCCGGGGCGACAACCTCGCCGACGCCGTGCTCTGGGCGGTCGGCGGGATCTCGATCGTCTACTTCGCGGTGATCCTCTCGAGCCGCAAGGTCGACGCCGACGAGCGCAGCCGGGTGTACTCGTTCATCCCGATGTTCATCGCCAGCGCCGCGTTCTTCTCGCTGTACCAGCAGATCTTCACGGTCCTCGCGACCTACGCCGACACCCGCCTCGACCGGAAGATCTTCGGCTGGGAGATGCCGATCCCGTGGGTCGGCTCGGTCGGACCGGTGTTCGTCATCCTGTTCTCGCCGCTGTTCGCGCTGCTGTGGACGAAGCTGGGGACGCGGCAGCCGTCGTCGCCGATCAAGTTCGTCATCAGCACGATCATCATGGGCGTCGCGTTCCTGCTGTTCCTGCCGTTCACCGGCACCGGCCCGAACGGCACCCCGCTGATCGCGATGGTGCTCATCCTGGCCGTGTTCACCCTCGGCGAGCTGGGGCTGTCCCCGGTCGGGCTGGCGCTGGCCACCAAACTGGCGCCGAACGCCTTCCGCACCCAGATGGTGGCGCTGAACTTCCTGTCGATCTCGTTCGGCACGGCGATGTCCGGCAAGCTCGCCGAGTACTACTCGGCAGACCACGAGGGTGCGTACTTCGGCACGGTCGGCGGCGTCGCCATCGTCATCGGCGTCCTGCTGTTCGTCGCGTCGCCGTTCATCCGCCGGATGATGAAGGGCGTGCACTAGCCGATCGTGACGCCGAACAGCACCCCGACGAAGTAGGTCACCACCATGGTGAGGGCGCCGACGCCGACGTTGCGGAGGATCGCGCGCCCCACCTTCGCGTCGCCGAGCCTCGCGCTGATCAACCCGGTCAGCGTGAGGCCGACGACGACCGCGGCGGCGCACGCCCACACCCTCAGGGAGACGCCGGCCCAGGCGATGGCCAGCAGCGGCAGCAGCGCGCCGACGGAGAACGCGATCAGCGACGCCCACGCCGCCTGCCACGGGCTGGTCAGATTGTCCGGATCGATGCCGAGTTCGGCTTCCGCGTGCGCCTGCAGCGCGTCGTTTTCGGTCAGCTCGCGGGCGACCTGCCGGGCCAGCTCCGGCGAGAGCCCTTTCTGCCGGTAGATGTCGGCGAGCTCCTGCTCCTCGGCCTCCGGCATGGTCTTCAGTTCCTGTTTCTCCAGCCGGATCAGCGCCTGCTCGGTGTCGCGCTGGGTGCTGACGGAGACGTATTCCCCGCCGGCCATGGAAAAGGCCCCGGCGACCAGCCCGGCGATGCCGGCGGTGAGGATCGTGGTGGCTTCGGTGGTCGCGCCGGCCACCCCGACGACGATGCCCGCGACCGACACGATCCCGTCGTTCGCCCCGAGAACCCCGGCCCGCAGCCAGTTCAGCTTCCCGCCGACACCTTCGTGCGGCTCGTGGGCGTGCGGCGTGGCGATGGTTTCGGTCACCTGACAAGTGAAACACGAACGGCAAGATCCGGGCAGCCCGGTTTGCCTTGCCTAAGTTCCTGAGAGAGTCCTCAGTGGACGTCTCGCTCACCGGGACTTTCGGTCATGATGGTCGGCATGGACGAGCAAGTGTGGCAGCCGCTGGTCACCGTCGAGGGCCTGCCGCTCAACGGGGGCGAGGGCCGGTTCCGCCTGCTGGAGAGCGCGGACAGCGGCCTGGCGTACTTGATCCACTACCCGGCCGGGGTGTCTTCACCGCCGCACGAGCACGACCATGACTCGATCGTGTACATCCTGTCGGGACGCGTGCGAGGCGTCGTGGACGGCGTGGAGTCGGTCCTGGAACCGGGCGATTCGGTGGTGCACCCGAAAGGGGTCTCGCACCAGGTGGAGGCGCTGACGGACTCGATGTGGGTGGAGTTCAAGTCCCCGCTGCCGGCCCGTCCCCCGATCGCCTGACGCCGTGTCGACGCCGGAGCCCACCCGCGATCAGGTGCGAGAAACACTCCTCGATCTCGTGGAGGGACGGCTCACTCCCGGGCAAGTCTCCGACTGGGCAACTCCCTGGCACACGGAGGAGGCCGGCGACATCCAGGACGACTTGGTGTGGGATGCGATCGAGGGCCTGGTCGTCGCGGACATGCTGGTCGCCCCGGGGCAGCACCTCTACGGGCCGCTCGACTTCCAAGCATGGCTGGCCGACTTCGACGCACGCCGGAAAGCCGGCGATTGACCGGCGCCGGAGGCTGCCCCCCCGAGTCACGCAAGCTGACCCTCCAGACATGCCGCCCGACCCCGCAAGTACGCGTGGCGGCTCCCCAGTCACGCGTGTCGGCGCCCGAATCACGCGAGTCGGCCGTCCAATCACGCTTGTTGACCGTCCCGTCACGCGAGCTGATCGCGTAGACCGCGGCGGCGAACGATCCCACCCACGCGAGCCGATCTCTGGCCGCGCCGGACATCGGCCCTACCGGAATTCGGATCACGACGCAAACGTCCATCCACAGTCGCGCAGGTTGTCCACAGATCGCCGAGCGGCCGGTTTTCGCAGGTGGTGGCCGGTACGCTGGGATCGGGGACGCCCCCCAGGGAAGGGCGGGGGCTGTTTTCAGGCCGTCGAGGCGCGAGAACTCCGCGAAAAGGTTTCACGAAAAAGTCCTGCGCAAAGCGGAAACGCCCGGCCCCGCTCAAGGCGGAACCGGGCGCTTCCTGGAGAGAAAGCCGGAAACTCAGGCGTCCAGCTCGGCGAGGGCCTGCTTGGCCTTCTCGAGCTCGGCTTCCAGCGCGGCGACCTTCGCGGCCTGCGCCTCGCGGGCCTGGTTGATCACCTCGTCGATCGGGCCGGAGAGGTCGGCGTGCAGTTCCTTCGCCGCGCGCGACACCGCGGCGGCGGGGATCTCCAGGCCCTTCGCGACCCACTTGGAGCCGTTCTTCAGCTCGGCCTGCCACTCGCCATCGGCGGTGCCGGTGACGGTGAGGATCAGCTCGACCGTGCGGGTCTTCTTCGCCGTCGACGCGGTCGCCGCACCCTTCGGGCGGCCTCGCTTCGGCTTCGGTGCCTCTTCGGCGGCGGGCTCAGCGGAAGCAGAGTCCTCCGAAGGAGCAGCAGCCTCCGAAGAAGCAGCGCCCTCCGAAGAGGTGGACGCGGACTCGGTGACGGTCGTCGCCTCGTCAGTGGCAACGGCGGGCGCCTCAGGGGTCGCCGAAGCCGTTTCCTCGTCGTGCGTCAGGACATCCACGGTCATCGTCGTGTCGTCTCCTTGCCCGGGAAGGGGGTGTGGTTCGCGGCACAGTGTAGAACATGCGTTCGAAGTGTGCCGCTCGGGGGGTTCATGAAAGAGCCCTCCCGGCGCGAAGCCGGAAGGGCTCTGACACGCAAGACGCTAGCTCACTCCTCGGACTTGCCCGTCTGCAGGCCCGACGAGATCAGGTCCATCACGGTCGAGTCGGCCAGTGTGGTGACGTCGCCGACCTGCCGGTTCTCCGCGACGTCGCGCAGCAGACGGCGCATGATCTTGCCCGAGCGCGTCTTCGGCAGCTCCGGCACGACCATGATCTGCCGCGGCTTCGCGATCGGCCCGATCTCCTTCGCGACGTGGTTGCGCAGCGCCTGGATGGCCTCCTCGCCGCCGTCCACCGCGTTGCCGCGCAGGATGACGAACGCGACGATGCCCTGCCCGGTCGTCGGGTCGCTCGCGCCGACGACCGCGGCCTCGGCCACCGTCGGGTGCGAGACGAGCGCCGACTCGACCTCGGTCGTCGAGATCCGGTGGCCGGACACGTTCATCACGTCGTCGACGCGGCCGAGCAGCCAGATGTCGCCGTCGTTGTCGTACTTCGCGCCGTCGCCGGCGAAGTAGAAGCCCTGGTCCTTGAAGCGCGACCAGTACGTCTCCTGGTAGCGCTCGTTGTCGCCCCAGATGCCGCGCAGCATCGACGGCCACGGCTGGTCGAGCACCAGGTACCCGCCGCCGCCGTGGGGAACTTCGGACGCCTGGTCGTCGACGACCTTCGCGGAGATGCCCGGCAGCGCCTTCTGCGCCGAGCCCGGCTTGGTGGAGGTGACGCCCGGCAGCGGCGAGATCATGATCGCGCCGGTTTCGGTCTGCCACCACGTGTCGACGATCGGCGCCTTGCCCGCGCCGATGTTCTCGCGGTACCAGATCCACGCCTCGGGGTTGATCGGCTCGCCGACCGAGCCCAGCACCCGCAGCGACGACAGGTCGTACTTCTCCGGGATTTCCGCGCCCCACTTCATGAACGTGCGGATCAGCGTCGGCGCGGTGTAGTAGATGGAGACCTTGTGCTTCTGGATGATCTCCCAGTGCCGGCCCTCGTGCGGGGTGTTCGGCGTGCCTTCGTAGACGACCTGCGTGACGCGGTTCGCGAGCGGGCCGTAGACGATGTAGCTGTGGCCGGTGATCCAGCCGATGTCCGCGGTGCACCAGTAGACGTCTTCGCCGGCCTTGTGGTCGAAGACGTTGTGGTGCGTGTACGCCGTCTGCGTCAGGTATCCGCCGGAGGTGTGCAGGATGCCCTTCGGCTTCCCGGTGGTGCCGGAGGTGTAGAGGATGAACAGCGGGTGCTCGCTGTCGAACGCCTCGGGAGTGTGCTCTTCGGACTGTTCGCCGACGAGCTCGTGCCACCACAGGTCGCGGCCGTCGGTCCACGGGACGTCGCCCTCGAGCTGGTCGCCGGTGCGCCGCACGACGATGACCTTCTCGACGCTGTCGGCGCCTTCGAGCGCTTCGTCGACGTTCGCCTTCATCGGCGCCGCCTTGCCGCGGCGGAACTGGCCGTCGGAGGTGATCACGATCTTCGCGGCGGCGTCGTCGACGCGGGCGCGCAGCGCGGTCGGCGAGAAGCCGCCGAAGACGACGCTGTGCAGCGCGCCGATCCGGGCGCACGCGAGCATCGCGAAGATGGCCTCGGGGACCATCTGCAGCTGGATCGCCACGACGTCGCCGGCGGTGACGCCGAGGGACAGGAGGGCGTTGGCGGCCTTGGAGACCTCGGTCTTCAGCTCGGCGTAGGTGATGTCGCGGGTGTCACCCGGCTCGCCGACCCAGTGGATCGCGACCTGCTCGCCGTGGCCGGACTCGACGTGCCGGTCGACGCAGTTGTACGCGACGTTCAGCTTGCCGCCGACGAACCACTTCGCGAACGGCGCATTGGTCCAGTCCAGTACCGTGGTCCACTTCGTGTCCCACGTCAGCCGCTCCGCCTGCTTCGCCCAGAAGGCCTCGCGATCGGCGTCCGCCTCGGCGTAGAGCTCGGCCTGCGCGTTGGCCTGAGCAGCGAAATCGTCACTGGGCGGGAAAGTACGGCTCTCGGTGAGCAGGTTGTCCAGGGCTGGGGACTGCTCGGTCATGGTTGCAAGGCCTCCTGTAGTGCGCCGATCACCGGCTAGCGGCACGCTAGCGACGTTAGTCCGCCTTGTAAAAGGTTGCACCCACGTTGCCCCGGGGTTTCACCGAGGCAGGCGAGCGCCGGTGACTAAGCGTTCAGTCAGCCGGGCCTTCGCGGCCGGCCATTCCGGCGCGAGCATCGAGTAGGTGACGGTGTCGCGCGAAGAGCCGTCCGGCCGGATCCGGTGCGCGCGCAGGACGCCTTCACGAAGCGCGCCAAGTCGCTCGATGGCGCGTTGTGAGCGCAGGTTGCGGATATCCGTTTCCCAGCAGACCCGTTGTGCGTCAAGGGTTTCGAACGCGTGCGTGAGCAGCAGCAGTTTCGACTCGGTGTTCAGCCCGGTGCGCTGCCAGTCCGCGCCGATCCAGGTGTGCCCGATCGAGAGGATCCGGTGCTGCGCCACGACCTGGTAGTACGACGTCGTCCCGGCGACCCGGCCGGACGTGACCTCGAGCTGCGCGAACGGCCGCCGGGCGGGGTCGGCCAGCGCGTCCGAGATCATCCGTTCGGCGGCCGGGACGTCCGCGGGCTGCCGGATGCTGAGCCAGGCCCAGATGCCCGGGTCGGCGCCGGCCTCGAACAGGCCCTTGGCGTGCTCGGGCGTCAGCGGTTCCAGGCGGACGTGTTCGCCGGACAGGGTCGGCAGGGTGCTCCAGTCACTCACAGGACCACCGTAAAGCCGTCATTGGCCGTTCATGATAGCCAATTTCGGAGCATTTCCAGAGGCCACTTCGGCGTTGCCTATGCTCGGTCGACCACGACCGAAGGGCGCGAACGATGGCCGAAGAGCGGGAAGAGCTGAGCTGGGAGCTGTTCGGCACGGCAGCGCGTGAACTGGCTCACACCATCGCCGACGACGGCTTCGCGCCCGACCTCATCCTCTCCATCGCCCGCGGCGGCCTGTTCGTCGCCGGCTCGCTCGGCTACGCGCTCGACGTGAAGAACCTGCACGTGATGAACGTCGAGTTCTACACCGGCGTCGACCAGCGCCTCGACCTGCCGGTGATGCTGCCGCCGGTGCCGAACGCCGTCGACCTCACGAGCAAGAAGGTGCTGATCGCCGACGACGTCGCCGACACCGGCGCCACCCTCAAGCTCGTCCGCGACTACTGCCTCGACCACGTCGCCGAGGTGCGCTCGGCCGTCGTCTACGAGAAGCCGCATTCGACGGTCAAGTGCGAGTACGCCTGGCGCCGCACCGACAAGTGGATCAACTTCCCGTGGTCGGTGCTGCCGCCCGTGGTCAAACGCGAAGGACAGGTTCTCGACGCATGAGCGATCCGCTGAAGCCCCTGCTGAACCTCGAAGGTGTGGCGGCGGCGGCGAAATCCGCGCAGGACGCCGTGTTCGCGGTGCACCGCCTCCCGGCGAACCTCCGTGGCGGTGCGGCGACCGCGGCCGAAGCGTCCGTCCGCGCGGCGCGCGCGTCGGCGGGGATCGAAGGCGCCAATCCGGAACTGCCGGCCGACGGCGGGGTCACGGACCCGGTGCTGGCGGGCGCGCTGCGCGTCGCCGAGACGCTGGAGACGCTGCTGCCGACGTGGCGCCGCGCGCCCATGCAAGCGTTGGCACGCATGCACGTTCTCGCCGCGGCGGACCTCGTCAGCGACCCGGATGCGTTGGGGCGCCCGCATTCCGGCGGTGGCCGCTTGGAGATGCTGGCCCAGCTGGTCACCGGCGCGACCTCGGTGCCGGGCCCGGTCCTGACGGCCGTCGTGCACGGGGAACTGTTGGCGCTCAAGCCTTTCGGCAGCGCGGACGGCGTCGTGGCGCGGGCCGCGGCGCGGCTGACGATGGTCGCGACAGGCCTCGACCCGAAGGCGTTGAGCATTCCGGAGGTCGCGTTCTTCCGTCGCGTGCCGCGCTATCTCGAAGCGGCGGAAGGATTCGCGAGCGGGACGTCGGAGGGCGTACGCGCGTGGCTGCTCTTCAACTGCGAAGCGTTCGAAGCCGGTGCGCGCGAGGCGAAGAGCATCTCGGACGCGGCTTCTTAAGCCAGCACAGCTTAAGCAAGCACGGCGTCCAGCAGGCCGGGGAACCGCGCCTGCAGGTCGTCACGCCGTAGTTCGACCCAGCGCCGGCGTCCGTCGACGAACGTCGTCGTCAACCCGGCTTCGCGCAGCACGCGCCAGTGGTGCGACAGCGTCGCCGCCGTGATGTCGACGTCGTACGCCTCGAGCGAGCAGCTGCGCGGCTCCGTCACCGTCGACAGTTCGCGGATGACCTCCAAGCGCACCGGATCGGCGAGCGCCTGCAGCACCGTCACGATCTCGATCGCCTCGCGCGCCGGCTGAGGCAGCGTCCTGGGCACCGCGGCCTCCCAACAGTTGGATCGTTTGACAACGATCGAAGTATAGCTCCATCATGACCGTATGACGATTCGACGATCATCTAATGATCGGCTGGGGATCCTGCTCGTCCTCGCGGTGGGCACGTTCACCGTCGGCACCGACGGGTTCGTGCTCAACGGCCTGCTGCCGGTCATCGCCGCCGACCTGCACGTGACGGAGTCCGTCGCGGGCCAGCTCACCACCGTCTTCGCCCTGACGTACGCGGTCGCGTCGCCGCTCATCGCCGCGTTCACCGGCACCTGGGACCGCCGGTGGGTGCTGGCCGGCGGCATGGCGCTGTTCACCGTGGGCATGGCCGGGCAGGCGCTCGGGACGTCGTTCGCGGTGGTCGCCGCGGCCCGGCTGCTCGCGGCGGTCGGCGCGGCCGCGTTCCAGTCCAACGCCTACGTCCTCGCCGGGGCGCTCTCGTCCGAAGAACGCCGAGGGCGGGCGCTGTCCACGGTCGCCGCCGGGATGAGCGTGTCGATGGTGCTCGGCGTCCCGATCGGCGTGCTCGCCGGGCACTGGTTCGGCTGGCGCGCGGTGATGTGGGGGATCGGCGTGATCGCGATCGTCGTCGCGGCCCTGATCCCGATCATCCCCGAGGTCCGCGTGCCCGCCGCCGGGCTGCGCGAACGCCTCGCCGTCGTCGTGCGGCCGGCGGTCGCCCGCGTCCTGGTGGTGACGGTCTTCGGCACGCTCGCCGGGTTCACCGTGTTCGTCTACCTGCCGGTGCTGGTCGCGCCGGTCGCGACCGGCGCGGTGCTGTCGTGGGTGCTGGTCGGGTTCGGGCTCGGCCAGCTCGCCGGGACGACGTTCACCGGCCGCGCCACCGACCGCCTCGGCCCGGCACGGGTCCTCGCGCTTTCGCTGGCCGGCACCGCCGTCGTGCTCGCCGTGCTGGATCTCGCCGTGCTGACGCTGCCCGGGGCGTTGCTGCTCGCGCTGTTCGCCGGCGCGTTCGGCGGGATGATGATGGTGCCGCAGCAGCACCGGCTGTTCACGATCGCGCCGGACGTCCCGACCGTCGCACTGGGCGTCAACGGCTCGGCGATCTACGTCGGCGGCGCGCTCGGCTCGGTGCTCGGCGGCGTCGTCCTCGCCGAAGCGGGCCCGGCGTGGGTCGGCCCGGCCGGCGCGCTCGCCGCCCTGGCCGCGCTCGCGCTGGGCGTCACCCCAGCTTCGCGGACCACTTCTCCTCGATCCGCCCGAACCGCCACACCGCCAGTGCGATCACCCAGGTGAGCACGAACAACCCGACGATCCCGAACCCGACGTAGTCCAGGTCGACCGACGCGATCGCGGCCAGCGGCCCGGACGTGATGTCGAGCTTCTCGGCGAGGATCGACACCAGCTCGATCGTGCCGATCAGCAGCGCGACGGCGACCGACAGGGCCGTCACCGTGAGGTTGTAGAAGATCTTGCGCACCGGCTTCGCGAACGCCCAGCCGTAGGCGAAGTTCATGAAACAGCCGTCCACGGTGTCGAACAGGCTCATCCCGGCCGCGAACAGGATCGGCAGCACGAGGATCGCGTACCAGGGCAGGGCGAACGTCGCGGCGCCCGCGGCCAGCACCAGCAGGCCGATCTCCGTCGCGGTGTCGAAGCCCAGCCCGAACAGCAGGCCGACGGGGTAGATGTGCCACGGCTTGCGCACGGCTTTCGTCGCCCCGCGCAGCAGCCGGTTCATCAGGCCCCGGTTGTCCAGCTGGTGCTCCAGCGCGGCCTCGTCGAACTCGCCGCGGCGCATCCGCTTGAAGACCCGCAGGATGCCGACGAGCACCACGAGGTTGAGGATCGCGATCACATACAGGAACACGCCGGACACCGACGTCCCGATGAGGCCGGTGGTCTTGTGCAGCGCCGACCCGTCGTCCTCGACCTGCCCGGCCAGCGCCCGGACGCCGAGGGAGAGCAGCAGGCACAGCACGAAGACGATCGTCGAGTGCCCGAGGGAGAACCAGAAGCCGACCGACAGCGGCCGCTGGCCGTCGGCCATCAGCTTGCGGGTCGTGTTGTCGATCGCGGCGATGTGATCGGCGTCGAAGGCGTGCCGCATGCCGAGCGTGAACGCCGTGACGCCCAGCCCGATCCCGAACACGCCGGACGTCCCCAACGCGTAGTGCTGGGGTGCGACGAAAGCCGTCAGCACCACCCAGCCCACGACGTTCAGCAGCAGGATGAACCCGGCCATCCCGCCCACGGAGACCCATTCACGGCGTGAGAGCCGTGAACCGGTCGCTTCAAGCGTGCCCATCTTCGCCACCCGCCTTCTCTCATCTGAGAGGTTAGACAGGTGAACAGATGAACGGCAATCAGTCTGTGACAGCCGAGGCTTCGCCTCTGGCCGGGGGCTCCGCCACCCGGAACCCCCTAACCGCGTGCTAGCTGGCGCGCGCCCTCACCAAGTCAAGAGCCTTGCGGACGTGCCCGCCGGACGTGTGGAGCGCCTTCGCCGCGCTCGTGACGTCCACCCCGGACAGCAGGTGCACCAGCGCCACCTTGAGGTCGCCCCCGGCCTCGGTGAGCGCGTCGGAGCAGTCCGCCATCGTCATGCCGGTGGCTTCCTGCAGGATGCGGATGGTCCGGCCGCGCAGCTTCGCGTTGGTGGCCCGCATGCTGACCATCAGGTTGGAGTAGGTCCGGCCGAGCTTGATCATCGTCGCCGTCGAGAACGACGTGAGGATCATCTTCTGCGCCGTGCCCGCCTTCATCCGGGTCGAGCCGGCGATCGCCTCCGGCCCGGTGTCGACGGCGATGAGCACGTCGACGCCCGGCGGCTTGGCGGCCTTCGCGTTGCCCGACACGAGACCGGTGTGGGCGCCCTGGCGCTGGGCGGCGAGTAGCGCGCCCAAGACGTACGGCGTCCTGCCCGACGCTGTCAGCCCCAGCACGAAGTCACCCGGCTGGACCATGGCGGCCATCTCGGCCGCGCCGGCCCCGTCGTCGTCCTCCGCGTTTTCGACGGCTTGGCGCAGAGCGCGCTCGCCGCCGGCGTGATGCGCGATGAACCAGTCACCCGGCACGTTGAACGTCGGCACCAGTTCGGCCGCGTCCAGCGTGGCGAGACGACCCGACGTCCCCGCGCCGACGTAGTGCACCCGGCCACCGGCCCGCAGTGCCTCCACCGCGTAGTCGACCGCCCGTGCCACCTGCGGCAGCACAGCGGCGACCGCGCCGGCGACGGTGCGGTCCTCGGCGTTGATCGCGCCCAGGATCCCCGAGGTGGACATCAGGTCGATGTCCGTGGTGCGGGGATTGCGGGTCTCGGTCGGCGAATCGACGTGCACCGCCTGCGTGGGGACGGTCATCATGCGCCTCACATTTTCTCCGGTCATTACTTGCCGGTTTCCCGAGGACGGCGGCGACCGTCCGGCCTGACTCCCAGGCGGTGCGAGCCGACCGCGTCCCTGGTGGCGTCCAGGGCGTTGACCGACGCGTCCATGTGCCGCTGCGCGACGCCGATGAACAGGCAGTCGATGACGGTGAGCTGGGCGATGCGGCTCGCCGTGGCCCCCGAACGGAAGGTGGTTTCCCGGGCGGCCGTCGTCAAAACGTAGTCGGCGACCTCCGTGATGGGGGAGCGCGGGAAGTTCGTCACGGCGATGGTGATCGCGCCGTGCTCCCGGGCCACCCGCAGCGCCTCGACGGTGTCGGTGGTCGCGCCGGTGTGCGAGACGCCGATCGCGACGTCACCGGGGCTCAGCACCGCGGCCGAGGTGAGCATGATGTGCGTGTCCGACCACGAGAAGCACACGCGGCCGATGCGGTGCAGCTTCTGCTGCAGGTCCGCGGCGACGAACGCGCTGGCGCCCACGCCGTAGACGTCGGAGCGGCCGGCGTTGGCGACGACCTCGATGACGCGCTGCATCGTGGCGACGTCGAGCTGCTCGGCCGTCTCTTCGACGGCGCGCGCGTCGGCGAAGCTGACCTTGCTGATCACGGCGGCCAGGTCGTCGTCCGGGCCGATCTCGCCGCCGAGGTTGCGCGAGCTGCGCGCCTCGGTGCGGGCGGTGTCCGCGGCCAGCGCGATGCGCAGCTGCGGGTAGCCGCCGACGCCGACGGCCTTGCAGAACCGCGTCACCGTCGTCTCGCTCGTGTTGGCGGCCAGCGCCACCTCGGTGATGCTGCGTCTCGCGACGTGCGCGGGATCCTCCAGCACCACCTTGGCCACGCGCTGCTCGGCGCGGGCCAGTCCGGGGAGCAGCGACCGGATCCGGACCAGCGGGCTGGCGTCGGCGTCCCGTACGGCCGACTGGACCGGCACGGCTTCGGACGGTGCCGTTCCGACTACGGATTCGGTATCAGTCACCGTCGGAAAGTTACTAACCGTTGGCATTTGCGACAAGGTTACCCACACCCTTCGGTACGATCGCAACCCGTCCGTGTCTGCGGATCTCGATTTGCGATTAATCGTTGACCAGAAAGTCGCCAACAGGGTCGACCTTGTTAACGAGGTCAAGCTAACGACTTGGCAACTTAGTGTCGCGACGCAAACGGCTTGGTACCGCTCAGCGGTACCCGGATGTCGGCGTTCGGCGACCGAACGGTCACCGTGCGCTCAACTGGAAACCTTCAGCGGTGAAAGCAGACGATTCCCGCTCACCGTCGAGGAGTGATCGGCCGCGTTCGGTGACTTTCACACCGTCGACCGAAACTCCGCGGCCGGTGTAGTTCGGATCGGTGCCGTAACGCCACCTGAGGCTGACCGCGGCGGCCTGGGGCAGCGTGGCCGTCACCTTCCACCAGGCACGGTGCCCGTGTCCGGAGAGCGACGTCACATCTCCGGACGGTGCACCCGGCCCGGATACCGATAGGACGATCGGTTGCCAGTTCACCCCGTCGGTGCTGGTCTGCAGCTGTAGTGGATCGGTGCTTCCCTCGGTGTCCACGAAGGCGTAGAAGGACACGCGTGCTTGATCACTTTGCGTAGTAATGGGCCGCGTACTCAGCGTGGCGACCGCATTGTTACCCAGCGTGCTCGTCCAGGCGTCCTTCCCGGCGGCCGGCTTCACGGCCATCGCCCGTGCCAGCGACGTCGCCCACACCTGGCGGGCGGTGTTGATCGAGCCCCAGTTGCGGCTCGGGTGCACGCGGTTCGTCAGCAAGATCGCGAACGAGCGCGACTCCGGGTCGATGACCAGCGTCGTTCCGGTGAAACCGGTGTGCCCGGCGGTGACCGGCGAGGCCAGCGCGCCCATGTACCAAGGCTGGTCGAGCTCGAAGCCGAGGCCGTGCGAGTCGTCCGGGAACTGCTGGTTGTAGTTGGTGAGCATCAGACGCACGGTGTCCGGGCTCAGCACCCGGTGCCCGCGGTAACTGCCGCCGTTGAGGATCGTCTGGGCCAGCACGGCCATGTCACCCGCCGTGCTGAACACCCCGGCGTGCCCGGCGACACCGCCGAGCGACCACGCGTTCTCGTCGTGCACGCTGCCGCGCACCATCCCGCGCGGCGGGTTCGCCTCGAACTCCGTCGCGGCGATCCGGTTCAGCTTCGACGCGGGCGGGTTGTACCCGGTGTCGGTCATGCCCAGCGGCGCGGTGATGCGGTCGTGCACGACCTTGTCGAGCGTCTGCCCGGTCAGCTTCTCGACGATGAAGCCGAGGGTGAGCAGGTTGATGTCGGAGTAGAGGTACGTCGTGCCCGGCTTGTTCTTTAGCGGGCTGTCGAGCACGGCCTGCCGGCGCGACGGGATGTCCGGGTAGCCGGCCCACAGCGACGGGATCGGGTCGGCGTCGAACCCGGAGACGTGCGTGAGCAGCATCTTGATCGTGATGGCGGCCTTGTCGCCGGTCGCGAACTCCGGGAAGAAGCGGCTCACCGGGGTGTCGACGGTGAGCTGCCCGCGTTCGATGAGCTGCAGCACGGCGATCGAGGTGAACAGCTTGGAGATCGACGCCATGTCGAAGATGGTGTCGTTCCGCATCGGGACCTGCTGGTCGGCGGGCAGTTCGGTGCCCGCGGCGTCGGCGTACCGCAGCGCGCCCCCGACCGCGTACCGGTCGACGACGACGCCGTCGTGCGCGAGCAGCCCGACCGCGCCGGAGAAGTGCGGGTGCCCGGTGGCGTCCGGCTTCGTCCAGCTCGCCAGGAAGTCCTCGGCCGACTTGATCGGCGCCGGGTCGAGGTTGACGTCCTTCGGCGGCCCGTCGCGCAAGGTCGTCCACGACGGCGCGAAGCCCTGCTGCGGCCGGTCGAACCGGCCGGCGTCATCGTGGCGTCCGGCGGGGGTGGCGATGGCACTGGCTCCCGAGGTCAACGTGGTCAGCGCGACCAGCACTCCGGTGGCCGCGGCGAGGACCTTCCTAGCACGCACGACTCTTCCTCTCAGCGGTAGAGCAGGTGACGACGACGTCTGCGGTCGAACTCGGCCAGCTCGGCCCGCCAGGCGCCGGTGACCTCGTCGACGCCGGCACCGGCGTCGACCATCGTCCGGAGCCGGTCGGACCCGGAGAGCTTGTCGATGTAGTTGTCGGGACGCCAAGCGAACTTGTCCGGGTGCAGCGCCTTGGCCGTGACGAGCATGGCGACCGCCGTCCGGATCGCGTCGAACGCCCGCGGATCGCTGACGCTCACCTGGACGCCGCCGCAGGTCTCGTTGACGAACTTGCCGAACGTCGGCACGAAGTAGATCTCCCGGAACTTCGCACCGGGCAAGTGGAGCTCTTCGAGCTTCTCGCGCCAGCGCCAGTCGAGCCCGGGCGCGCCGATGATCTCGAACGGCCGGGTCGTCCCGCGGCCCTCGGAGAACACCGTGCCTTCGAACATGCCGGTGCCGGGGTAGACGAGCGCGCTGTCCGGCGTCGGCATGTTCGGGCTCGGCAGCACCCAGTTCAGCCCGGTCTGCGCGAACTGGACGTCACGCTGCCAGCCGCGTACCTGGACGACGTCGAGCTTCGCGAGCTGGACGCCTTCACCCGGCAGGAACTCCGCGGCGAAGTAGCGCGCGAGTTCGCCGACGGTCATGCCGTGCTGCTGGGCGATCGGCTTCTTCCCGATCCCGGAGGCGAACTTCGGGTCGAGCACCGGCCCGGCGAGCCGGCCGCCGATCGGGTTCGGGCGGTCCAGGACGACGACGGCGACGCCGGTCTTGGCCGCGGCCACCATCGCCGTGTAGAGCGACCAGATGTAGGTGTAGAAGCGCGCGCCGACATCCGCGATGTCGAACACGAGGGTGTCGATGGCCGCCTTGGTGAACAGCGAAGCGAGCTTCGCCGCGTCGGCGCCGTACGCGTCGTACACGGGCACGCCGGTGCGTGGGTCCGTGTAGTCGCCCTCGGAACCGCCGGCCTGCGCGCTGCCGCGGAAGCCGTGTTCGGGCCCGAAGGCCGCGACCGGCTTGACGCCGGCCGCGACCATCGAGTCGACGATGTGGTCCCCGTTCAGCAGCACGCCGGTCGGGTTCGACAGCACGCCGAGCTTGCGGCCCTTGAAGGCCTGCCAGCCCTGTGCGGCCAGTTGCTCCGCGCCGGTCAGCAGCCGGCCGTGGCTCTGCGCCTCGGCCGGCTCCGGCTGCGCCCCGGCCGCTGGGGAACCGCCCCCGAGCGCCGGGATCGCGAGGGCGCTCGCACTCGCGCCGAGGAAGTGGCGCCGGTTCAGGTTCACCAGGTGAGCCCGTGGCCGAACGGGTACTTGACGGTCTGCAGGTCGGCGCCCGCCGGGATGTCGACCGGCAGCTTCCCGACCGGCTTCGCCTCGCCGAGGATGACCTTGGTCAGCGCCTCCAGCGTCGGGTTGATGTAGCCGTAGGTCGCCAGCCAGGTCGGCACGGCGTTCGCGTAGCCCGCGTCGTACGGGATCTGGGCGGCGACGGCGACGACCGGCTTGCCGGTGGCCTGCAGGGCCTGGAGCAGCTTGGTCTGCAGGGGGAAGCCGCCGATGTTGTTGGTCAGCACGACCACGAGGTCGACGTTCTTGGCGTTCGCCGCGGCCTGCGCGATCTGGGCGTCGGTCGGGGCCTGCCCGGTCTGGTACGCGGTCGCCGCCGTGCCGTGAGCGGTGAGCTTCTGGGCGAGCGTCGCCGTCGTGGAGACGCCCCAGCCGGTCACGAGCGCCGTCGTGGGCTTCTGCTTGAGCGGCAGGACGCCGGCGTCGTTGGCGATGGCTGTGATACCGCGGTCGGCGATGTCCTGCGCGGTCTTGAGGTTGGCCGGCGTGCCGACGGTCTTCATCACCCGGTTCGCGTCGACGAACGGCGAGAACAGGATGCCGCGCTTGAACTTCAGCTTCAGCACGCGCAGCACGCTCTGGTCGATCCGCTGCATCGACAGGTCGCCGGTCTTCACGGCGTTGAGCACCGCGTTGATCGCGACGTCCAGGTGCACCGGCATGAGCAGCTGGTCGATCCCCGCCTTCAGCGCGAGCACCGGGATCTCGGCGTCGCTGTGCATTTCCCGCACACCCTGCATTTCCAGTGAGTCGGTGATGACGACGCCGTTGTAACCGAGTTCCTTGCGCAGTTTGCCGGTGATGATCGGCTGCGACAGCGTCGCCGGCTCGAGCGACGGGTCGAGGCTCGGGAACTGGATGTGCGCGCTCATGATCGAGTCGATGCCCGCCGCGATCGCGGCCTTGAACGGCGGCACGTCGATGTCACGCCACTGCTGCTCGGTCCGGTCGATCCGGGGCAGGCCGGTGTGGCTGTCGGTGGCCGCGTCACCGTGGCCGGGGAAGTGCTTGGCCGTCGCCGCGACGGTCTTCGTCGGGAAGTCCGAGTTCTGGTAGCCCTTCACCTCGGCCGTGACGAACTGGCTCGCCAGCCCGGGCTGCCCGGCGAAGGAGCGGACGCCGATGACCGGGTTCGCCGGGTTCGAGTTGACGTCCGAATCGGGCGCGAAGTCCTGGTTGATGCCGACCGCGCGCAGCTCGTGCCCGAGGATCGTCGCGGCCTTCGTCGCCCGGCTCGTGTCGCGGCCGGCCGAGATGGCCATCGAGTTCGGGAACTCCGTGGCGGGCGCGCCCATCCGGGTGACCGTGCCACCCTCCTGGTCGGCGCCGACCTGCAGCGGGATGTGCGCCCCGCTCGAGACGGCGGCCTTCTGGAGGCCGTTGGACAGCTTCGCGACCTGGACGGGGTCGTCGAAGTTGTCGCGGCTGTCGTTGTTGAAGTAGATGACGCCGCCCAGGTGGTACTTCTGGATCACTTGCGCCGGGGTGTCGACACCGAAGTCGGTCTGGTTCTTCGGGTTGACCTCGTCCGCGGACTTGCCGTTCACCCAGGTGACGAACAGCTGCCCGACCTTCTGCTCGAGCGTCAGGCCACGCAGCGCCTGCGTCGCCGCGGCGTCCGCCTGCGCGTCCGCGCTCACCGCCGGTGCGCTCGCCGCGGTCGCGACACCCACACCGGTGAGGGCGAGCAACCCCGCGACGGGCAGCGCGAGCGCATGGAACCTCCGATTTCGGGTCGTCACGACCAGCCTCCCAGAAAGTTGCGGGCGCCCGGTGCGACGTGAGAAGTCCACTCAGAGGCGCCAATATCGGGAAGCTACTCACCGAATCCTTCGATGTCCATCGACCGACCGCAGCAACGGTCGAGTTAGTACCCGGATCGGTAGGAAATTCGCCGCTCGCAAGATGCAGCTCACCCGAACGGACCGGTGGGAGGGGAGACCCGAACGGCCCAGCCTGCTCGCGGCGGCTCCGGACCGGGGTACCCACATGACGAGGCGGCGCCCGTGGCCAAAGGCCAACGGGCGCCGCCTGCAAAGCGCGAACATCTCGGGCGACCAAGCGTGCAACTCTGGTCGTACCTACATGGACTCGGCGTGTGGCGTCCCACTACGCAGTCCCTAGACGACGAGCCTCCCGCGGCGCGCTGCGCGTGGGTACCCGGAGTCCGCGCACGGAGATTCGCCGGGGTGGAACAGGCTTCTCTTCTACCTGTTCCCTGGCCGACCGAACGTCCGCACCTTCTTTCTACGCCGTGAGCCCGGTCACTTCAAGTGCGCGGATGGGTGCACCGGTACAGAGGCTGGATCGGGTGACACGGGCACCCTCAGCGACGGACAATTCGGGGCTGGGCCAAGCAAAGCGGACGCCGTACGGCCGTGTGGGTGGTGGAGGTGCGCTCAGCGGGACCGACGGCGACGGCTGAGGCCGTACCAGGTCGCCCCGGCGGCCATCGCGCCGACACCCAGGGCCACCATGCCGGCCGACCGGGTCGGGATCCGGCTGCGCAGCGACATGGGCCGGTCGAAGGCCAGGATCGGCCAGCCGCGGTCGAGCGCCTCCCGCCGCAGCAGCTTGTCCGGGTTGACCGCGTGCGGGTGCCCGACGACCTCGAGGAGCGGGATGTCGGTGCTCGAGTCGGTGTAGGCGAAACACTCGGCGAGGTCGTAGCCGTGGGTCGCGGCGAGCTGTTTCGCGGCGACGGCTTTGTTGGCGCCGTAGCAATAGAAGTCGACTTCGCCGGAATAGCGGCCGTCGACTATCTGCATCCGCGTCGCCACGCTCCGGGTCGCCCCGAGCATTTCCGCCACGGGTGCGACGACCTCTTCGCCGGTCGCCGAGAGCACGATGACGTCGTGGCCGTCTTCGCGGTGCTGCGCGATCAGCTCGGTCGCCTCCGCGTACACGAGCGGGTCGACGACGTCGTGCAGGGTTTCCCGCACGATCGCTGAAACCTGCGCGACGTCCCAGCCGGTGCACAGCGCGGAGACCTCCGCGCGCATCCGCTCGGTCTTGTTCTCGTCGGCGCCCGCGAGCGAGAACACCAGCTGCGCGTAGGCACTGCGCAACGCGGCGCGACGGTTGATCAGTCCCTCCTTCAGCAATGGTTTGCTGAACGCCAGTGCGCTCGACGAAGCGATGATCGTCTTGTCCAGGTCGAAGAACGCGGCCACCGCGTGCTCCGGGCCCGGGTTCCGGATGCGCGTCGGCGCGCTGATCGGTTCGGCCACGTGTCCAGGATAAGAGCTTGATCGCGACGCGTCCCGTTGATCCACCACACGTGCGTCGTGTCGCCGGAAAATCCATGACAGGAAGGGACTTTCGACGCGCGATGCCGTTACCGAACTGTGCGCATCGCCCGGCGGGCGATCCGGCGTCCGGCGGAGTTACAGTGAGGGAGCCCGGTGTCCAACCGGGCCGGTTCAGTCCGACCCCCCGGGGCTGAACCCTTGGCGGCCCCCGTCCCTCCCCCCTGGCGGGGGCCGCCTTCTTAACCTTCCGCTTGCCTTGCGCGAGCCCGGGTTCCGAATCGCCGGACAGTTCTGTCGCGCCTCGCGCCGGTCCGGAAATCTCCGCACGCGTGCGCCGCGATCTTGTCACGCCCCACCGACAGAATCGGCGCGCGAGCCGTTTCCCCGCGGCAGTTGTCCACATCACCCCGGTTGTCCACAGGCCGCGTCTCGCCCCGTTGTGCCCCCGCACCCTCCGCCGCGACGGTGGAACCCGGGCCATCCGAGGCCCGCACCGACGACGGGGGAGGAACACATGGCGGGGGAACGACCGCTCGTGGTCGCCACGGACGAAACCGTGCTCGACGAGATTCTGCGCGTGGCCGCGGTGGCGGGCTGCGAGCTCGACCGAGCCCCGGACCTGACCGCGGCCGGCGGGCAGTGGGCCCGGGCGCCGCTGGTGGTCCTCGACGAGGAAACGGCACTGCTGCCACCCTCGCTGCCTCGGCGCGCCGGGATCCTCCTGGTCTGCAAGGGCGCCCCGGAACCGAGGACGTGGGAGCACGCGTTCCGCGTCGGCGTCGAGCGCGTGATCTCGTTGCCGGAGGAGGAGACCGAGCTCGCGGGGGCGTTCGCGGACGTCGTCGAGACGCCGGCCGACGAAGCCGGGCTGGTGCTCGGCGTGGTCGGCGGCCGCGGCGGCGCGGGCGCGTCCGTCTTCGCCGCGACGCTCGCGCTGGCGGCCGACCGCGATCCCGGTGGCGCTCTGCTCGTGGACTGCGACCCGCTGGGCGGCGGACTGGATCTGTTGCTCGGCTTGGAGAAGACGCCCGGCCCGCGCTGGTCCGAAGTCCGGTTGAGCGGCCGGGTGTCGGTACCGGCGCTGGCCGCAGCGCTGCCCCAGCGACGTCACCGCGGCGGCAGCCTGCCGGTGCTGGCGTGCGGTCGCGAAGGCGAGGGCCCGGCGGTGGAGTCCCTGTCGGCGGTCCTCTCCGCGGGCCGCCGCGCGGGCCGCACGGTGGTCTGCGACCTCCCGCGCACCCTCGGCGACGCGGCAGCGGAAGCGGCCACGGTGGCCGACCTCGTGGTGCTCCTGGTCCCCGTGGAGTTCCGCGCGTGCATGGCGGCGAAGCAGGTGCTGCGCCGGCTGTCGGAGCTGACGGCCCGTGTCGGCGTGGTCGCGTGTGGACGGTCCCGCTCCGGGGTCTCACCCGACCGGACGGCAGGCTTGCTCGGCCCGCCCCTGCTGGCGTCGATGCCCCCGGAGCGAGGCTTGCCGGCCGCCGTGGAGCGTGGCGAGTTCCCGGCCAAACAGGCCGGGCCCTTGTCCGCCGCGGCAGCGGACGTCCTGTCGGTGGCCCGCCGCGAAGTCCGGGCGGCGACCCGGTGACGCCGCACCCGCCGACGCCCCCGATCCGGGTAGGCGAACTGCTGCTCCCCACGATCCTCACCCTGGCCGGCCGCAACACGGCGAGCGCCAGGCAGTTCCTGGAGCTGTTCCCGCCCGGGCCGCGCTCGCCGTCGAGCACCCGGCCACTCATTTCTTCCCAGCCCAAGGCGGCGAACCCATGACGACGGCCCTCGCGGACCGGCCCCGCGCTCCGTTTCCCCAACGCCGACGGTGTTCACCGACGGCAGTCCGTCTCCGAGCAAAGCGGTGAACCCATGACGACCGACTTCGTGGACCGCGTCCGCAACCGCCTCGCCGGCGATCGCCGCCAGGCCGATCCGGTCGCCGTCGCCACCGCCGTCCGAGCCGAGGCGGGCGGCGCCCTCGGCCACGACGCGGTGCTCGACGCCGCCCGCCAGGCCCGCGACGAGTTCGTCGGCGCCGGCCCGCTGGCCCCGCTCCTCGACGACCCGTCGACCACCGATGTGCTCGTCACCGGCCCCGACGAGGTCTGGACGGACGGCCCGCACGGCCTCACCCGCGCCGAAATCCGCTTCGAAGGCGAAGAATCCGTCCGCCGCCTGGCCCAGCGCCTCGCCCTGGCGGCCGGCCGGCGCCTCGACGACGCGCAGCCCTATGTGGACGGCTGGCTCCCCGGATCCGGCCCGCACGGCCGCATCCGCGTGCACGCCGTCCTCCCGCCGGTCGCCGCGAACGGCACCTGCCTGTCGCTGCGCGTCCTCCGTCCGGCAACGCACGACCTCGCAGCCCTGCAAGAGCTCGGCGCGTTCGACGCGAGCGGCGCGAAACTGCTGCAGCAGGTCGTCGCGCGGCGGATGGCCTTCCTCGTCACCGGGGGCACCGGCGCGGGCAAGACCACCCTGCTGGCCGCGCTGCTCGGCGCGGTCGACCCGGGCGAGCGGATCGTCTGCGTCGAGGACGCCGGCGAGCTGCAGCCCGCGCACCCGCAGTTCGTCGGCCTCGTCGCCCGACCGGCCAATGTGGAGGGTGTGGGTGCGGTCGGCCTGCCCGAGCTGGTGCGGGAGGCGCTGCGCATGCGTCCTGACCGGCTGGTCCTCGGCGAGGTCCGCGGCGCCGAGGTCGGCGCCCTGCTCACGGCGTTGAACACCGGCCACGACGGCGGCGCCTGCACCCTTCACGCCAACTCCCCGGCCGAAGTGCCCGCGCGCATCGAGGCGCTGGCCGCGCTCGGCGGCGTGGGCCGCGACGCCGTGCACAGCCAGCTCGTCGCGGCGATCCGCGTCGTGCTCCACATGCGACGCGAACCAGGCGGCCAACGCCGTCTCGCCGAGGTCGGCGTGCTCCGCGGCGAGCGCGGACGCGCGCGAGTGGTGCCGGTGTGGCGCGCGGGCCGCTGGACGGTCGACCGCCACCTCTTCGTGACGTCGGGAGCGCTCGGGTGCTGATTCTCTTTGCTGGACAACGTTTTCCGCGCGGCCGAAGGAGTGTGCGATGATCACCGCGTGGTTCCCGCTGTGCGTCGGTGCGGCTCTGGCGTGCTGGCCCGCGGCGCCCGACCGGCTGCAAACCGTGGTGGAACACGCTGCGACACAGTCCCGCGTCCGGCCGCCCGAGTTGTGGCGGATCGTGCGCTGGCTGCTCCCCGCCGCGCTCGCCGGGCTGCTCGCGGGAGTCGGCGGCGCCGTCGCCGCCGGTGTGCTGACGCTGGCGTGGCGCCAGGAATGGCAAGCCCACCGCCGCGCGAACCGGGACCTCGCGATGGCCTCGCACACGGCGACCGCGTTGCGGACGATGGTCGCCGAGTTGCGCGCCGGAGCCCACCCGATGACCGCGGCGGAGGCGGCCGCCGACGTCGTCCCCGCGGTTTCGGCGGACTTGCGCGCCTTGGCCGCCGCGGCCCGCCTGGACGGCGAGCTACAAGCGCCGGCGGTCCCGGAACTGGCCACGGCGTGGACCTTGGGCAGGCGCTACGGCCTGCCGATGGCCGACGTCCTGGACGCCGCCCGCCGCGACGCCGAAGCCGGCTTGGCGTACGCCCGCCGGATGCGCGCGAAACTGGCCGGGCCGCGCTCGAGTGCCGCGGTGCTCACCGGCCTCCCGGTGCTGTGCGTGCTCCTCGGGCAGACGATGGGCGCGTCACCGCTGTCGGTGTTGGTCGAAAGCACACCGGGGCAGCTTTTACTGGTCGTCGGCAGTGTCCTGCTCTGGGTGGGAACGGCTTGGTGCCGCGCCCTGACCGGCCGAGTGCGGCTCCGATGAACGCGGCGGCTCTACTGCTCTTCGCCGGCGCGGTCGTCATCTGGCCGGGCGACGCCGCCGTGGCCCGGCGGTTCGCCTGGCTGACGGCCGGCCGGACCCCCGAGCCCGCGCGCAAGTGGCCCGGCGCGGTCCCGCACATCGCGACGACGCTGGGCGGCGTCTCGCTGGCGGTGCTCATCGGCGGTCTGGCCGGGATCGTCATAGGTGCGATCGTGACCGCGGCCGGCTGGTGGGCGATCCGCCGTTCCCGGCGACCAGCCGCGCCCACGGCCGACATCGCCACCAGACTCCGGCTGGCGGGCACACTCGATCTCCTGGCCGCCTGCCTGAGGGCGGGCCTCCCGGTGCCGACGGCGCTCGACGCGGTGTCCGGCGCCGCACCCGCCGAGACAGCCGCGGCCCTGCGATCGACCGCGGCCCTGCTCGCTCTCGGCTCGGAGGCCGGCGAGGCCTGGGCGTCGGTGCAGGCGGTCCCCGGCCTCAACGAACTGGCGGTCGCGGCGATCCGCACGTCCCGTTCGGGCGCCGCGTTCGCCACGGCCGCCGGCGACCTCGCCGAGCGGTTCCGCGAGGAGCTGGCCACCGAGGCCGAGGAACGCGCCGAACGGGCCGGAGTAGCGCTCGCCCTGCCGGTGGGTCTGTGTTTCCTGCCCGCCTTCTTCTGCCTCGGCGTGCTGCCGGTCGTCCTCAGCCTGGCCGCCCGTCTCGGCCCCCTCTTCTGACCACGACCACCGAAAGGAACCCCCCTCATGAGCACACCCCATCGACGTCCTGCCGCCGACGACGGCTCCACGACGGTCGAATACGCCATCGTCACGGTCGCCGTAGCGGCTTTCGCGGCTGTCCTCTACACCCTGCTCACCGGCGACTCGGTCGTCTCCTGGCTGACGAGCCTGGTCATGAAGGCCTTGTCGGTCCCGTCATGACCCGCCGCGACGACGGCTCGGTCACGGTCGAAGCGGCGCTCGGCTTGGCCGGCCTCACGGTGGTGACGGTGTTGCTGCTGGGCGCCCTGACGCTCTTGACGGCCCAGCTGAGCTGCACAGACGCCGCCCGTGAGGCAGCGCGCCTCCTGGCCCGGGGCCAACCCGCCCAGGCCGAGGAGGCGGTCCACCAGATCGCCCCGGCAGGAGCGACCCTCGACGTCCAGCACACGGGCGAAGAGATCACGGTCAGAGTGGCAGCCCGCCCAGCCGGCGGCCTCCTCCCGGCGATCGACCTGAAGGCCACGGCCTACGCCCTGGCCGAGCCAGGCACCGATGCAGCCCGCTGACCAGCGCCGCCCCCGGACGCCAGGCAAACGAGCAGATGCGCCATCCACCGGACGAACGCTCGTCGGCAGCCAGCCGACGGCCTCCTGGATGCGGCAGACCGGTCCAGCCACGGAAGCGGACAGTGGGGTGGCCACCATCTGGACGGCCATGGCAGTCGCGGCCGTGACAGGAGTGGCCGTGCTCAGCTTCTGGCTGGGCACGGTGGTCATCGCCCGGCACCACGTGGAATCGGCCGCCGACCTGGGCGCCCTCGCCGCGGCATCACACGCGTCGGAGGGCCCGGACCGGGCCTGCGACAGCGCCCGGTGGGTCACCGACCGCATGGGAGTCACGCTCCTGACCTGCCGCTGGCAACGCCTGGACGCCCTGATAGAGGTCGAAGCCCCAAGTTCGACGTTCCCCGGCCTACCCGGCCCGTCCGCCCACGCCCGAGCAGGCCCCACCGGCCAACCACGGTGACCACCGGCGAACCGGCGGGCCCATGAGCGGAAACGAGCCGAAAGGCGGCGGATCGCGGTGGCGAGCACTTGACCGCGAGGTCTGGCCTAGCCAGCCTGCCACGAATACTGCGGCGGCTGGCAGCGATCAGGCTCGGTCGAGAGGCTTCGCCCTGTCTCTCGACCGCGATCAACTGCGGCGGCTGGCAGCGGTTGGGCTCGGTCGAGCCGCGAGGCCTTGCGGCTCTGCCACGGATATCTGCGGTGGCTGACGGTTGTCGAGCAAGATCGAGAGCCTTCGCCTTGCCTCTCCGCCGCGATTAACTGCGGCGGTTGGCGGCGGTCGGGCTCGGTAGAGAGGCCTGGCCTGGCCTTGCCTCTCTGCTGCGGGTAGCTGCGGCGGCTGGCGGTTATCGGGCTCCGTCGAGAGGCTGGGGCCTTGCCGCTCTGCCGTGGAAACCTGCAAAAACGGGCGGCGGTCGGGCTCGATCGAGAAGCCTGGCTCTGCCTCTACGGTGATTAGCTGTGGCGGCTGGCCGCGGTCTAGCTGCTCCACCGAGAGAGCCGGACAAACCCTCTGCCACGAGCTGCTGCGTGGGCCGGTCTCCGCTGGGCCTCCGAACGTGAGGCGCCCTCCGAGCTCCACCTGCCGTGAACGGTGCCTGGACACCGCCCGGGCCGCTGGATCCAGAGGCCGAGCCCAGGTCACTCGCGGTGGCCAAGAACAACGCCCGGCTACCGCTCAGTGGTCTGAGCGAATGGCCGTTCACCAAGGCGTCGACCGCCGAGGCCTGCCGTGCCCGCAACTTGCCAGCCGGAATCACAGCTCGCCGTCCAGCGGCCTGACCCGCCGGTGCGGTCGACCGGCGGACGCCGACCGGTCGGTATGCGGGGGTGACCGGCTCCTCCGCCGGGCCGCGCGATGAGCGGCGGTTGGTCACGCGCAGCGGTCATCAGCGCACGGCGAGCGGTCAAAACCCCCGTCCACCTGGGCCGATGATGGTGACTCTCGGCCCCTGCGGGCCCCCTGGCGGGCGTCGATCCTGGGGTTCTTCGCGACGAGCGGTCCTTGTTTGCCTGCCGTTCACCGTCGAACGCCTGCTTGTCCGTTCGGTCCGGCGGTAGGGACTACCGGGCGCTCATCGCCCCGTAACCACCGGTTGTCGCGTGGGGGTTCCGGGCAATGTGCAACTTGCCGTTAAGTGAGACGTGCGACACCACGGCAGGGTCTCGGGGGGTCGCGACGAACCAGACCTCACAGGCAGGAAAGACATGTTGGACGCGAATTGGCCGGACAGCTGGCGCGGCGCCTTCCGCATCGAACTGCGGGCGGAGGCGATCGGTCTCGCTTGGCGTGGCTGGCCGGTGCTGCCGGGCGCCAACCCCGCGCCGCTCACCGACGGTGACGACCTGACCTGGCGCCGTCCCGTCCCGGCCAGCGACAACTGGCGCGAGCAGATCGGCACCCACGCCCACGAGGTCGCCACCTGGTTCTCGGACCGCACCCACAGCCTGCTCGTCGCGACCGGCACCGTGCTCGACGCCATCGAGGTCGACGACGAACTCGGCAAGCGTGCCTGCCGCCTCCTCCGCGCCCTCGGCCACCCCGCGCCGATCATCGCGCTGCCGAACGGCCGCTGGCTGTTCCTCACCACCGTCGCCGACCACGTCCCAGCCGAGCTCGCCTCCCGTGCCACGATCCAGTGGCACGGCAAGGACAGCTGGATCCCGTTGCCTCCCTCGCCGTTCCAGCACGGTGTTGTGCACTGGCGCGTCAAGCCCGAGGTGTGTGGCTGGCAGCTGCCGGACGCCACCGAGGTGCACGACGTTCTCGTCCGTGCCCTGGCCGGCGCCGACGCGGCGCTGCTGGTTCAGACCACCGCGGCCTGAGTCACCCCGAACCACCGCCCCTGGCCGGTCCCAGCCCGGCCGAGGCGGAGCAGGACACAACTCCATGGACCACTGTGTGGCTGTTCTAGGCGCTGTGTTGACGCAATGCCCCGAGCACGGTTCCCAGAACCGCCACCGCCCCCGCCTTGTCCAGCGGTTCGTTGCCGTTCCCGCACTTCGGCGACTGAACGCAGGACGGGCATCCCGTCGGGCACTCGCAGGAGACGATCGCCTCCCGCGTTGCGACCAGCCACGGGACAATCGCGGCATAACCGCGCTCGGCAAATCCCGCACCCCCGGGATGGCCGTCGTGCACGAACACCGTTGCCTCCCCGGTGTCTTCGTGCCACGCGGTACTCACCCCGCCGATGTCCCATCGGTCGCACGTAGCAAAAAGCGGTAGCAGGCCGATCGCCGCGTGCTCGGCGGCATGCAGGGCACCGGGGACCCGTGCCGGAATCAATCCGGCACCCCCCGGTGTCCTGCCACCCTCGTGAACGGGCCCCCGACCGTTCGCCAGGGTCTCCTCCCCGGTCCCCACCGTCCCCGCAGATTCGGTCCCCACCCGATGGCCCCCGGTCCCCGCCTCGCCATCGGCCCCAGATCCGCGGACGCCCCCAGCCGACCCGGCCACCACCGGCCGGCCGTCGGCGACGGTCTCGCGATTGACCGAATCCCGGCCCCCCGAGCCTTGGTCGGTCACGACGCTGCCAGTCGAGTCTCGCCCGCCCGAGTCGCGATGGCTCGAATCCCGATCGGCTACGCCACGTTCGCTCGGGTCCTGCCCGGCCACGTTCCGGATGCCGGAGTCCAAGCCGCCGACGATGGTCTCGCGATTGACCGCATGGTGGTCGGCCAAGTTCCGCCCACTCGGGCTTCGAACGGCTGCCGCCCGGTCGCCCGAATCCCGAGCGATCGCGCCACTGTCAGCCGATTCCCGACCGGCCGTTGCATGGTCGCCTGAGTCCAGGTCGGCTGCGCCACCGCCAACCGAATTCCGCCCGACCGGCCCGAGGTCACCCGAGTCGCGATCGGCTGGTGCGTGGTCGCTCGAATCCCGCCCAGCCGGCCTGCGGCCACCCGAATCCCGCCCGCCCGCGCGCGGTGGCTCGGCAGGGCCGAGCAGGTGCGACGAGATCGTGTACCAGACCGCCCGCGTGTGGAGGCTCTGCTCCGGCAGGTCCAACGGCGTCGAGTCCAGCACCTCGCCCGATGGGCGTCGTCGCAGGTAGCCCACCACCTGGGATGTCACCGCCACCTCGCCCAGGCACACGCTCACTCCGCCGAAGTCCTGCTTCTCCTGGGTGCTCAGCACCGAGATGTCCACGATCTCGCGCGGGGTCGTCGTCCAGTCCGGGTTCTCCGCGTGCACCAGCGCCAGGCCTTGATCCAAGTCCAGCTCATCCACGACGTACGACGAACCCTGGTGCAGATAAACGGCGCCGGGGTGCACCGCGAAGCACGCCGAGCCCGGGTCGACCGTGCCCAGCATGCGGCCGGAGTCCGACTCGACCACCGCGATCTGCTCGCCGCCCGTGCCGCGGATGCCGACGTCGGCGTGCGGGCGATCCCGGGACGTCCAGTACCAGCCACTCGATCGGCGTCGCAGCAGTTTCTGCTCCGCCAGTTCGGCCAGCACCTCCTGGGCTGCCGCGCCGCCGAACATCTCCAGTTCGGGCACCGTCAACGGCAGTTCGGCGACCGCGCACGCCAGCTGCGGTGCCAGCACATACGGGTTCGACGGGTCGAGCACCGCCGACTCCACCGGCCTGTCGAGCAACGCCGCCGGGTGGTGCACCAGGTACGTGTCCAGCGGGTCGTCGCGCGCGACGAACACCACCAGCGCCGAGTCGCCCGAACGGCCCGCCCGGCCGGCCTGCTGCCAGAACGATGCGAGGGTGCCCGGGTAGCCGGCCAGCACCACCGCGTCCAGCCCCGCGATGTCGACGCCCAGCTCCAGCGCGTTGGTCGTCGCGACGCCCAGCAACCGGCCCGACAGCAACGCCGCCTCCAGGGCCCGGCGCTCCTCCGGCAAGTAACCAGACCTATACGCCGCAACGGTTACCGCCAAGCGCGGGTCCACTTCGGACAGTATGCGACGCGCACCCAGCGCGGCCAGTTCCGCGCCCCGGCGCGAGCGGATGAAGGCCAGCGATCGCGCGCCTTCGACGACCAGGTCGGCGAGGATCCGGGACGCCTCCGCGCCGGCCGACCGCCGGACCGGCGCGCCGTTTTCCCCGGTCAATTCCTCCAGCAGCGGTGGCTCCCACAACGCCACCGTCCTTGCGCCGCGCGGTGAAGCGTCATCGGTGACGGCGACGCACGGAACACCGGTGAGCCGCGAGGCGAACGAAGCCGGCGAAGCCGTTGTCGCGGACGCGAGTACGAACACCGGCGAAGCACCGTAGTGCTCCGCCACCCGCCGGAGCCGGCGCAGCAACAGGGCCACGTGCGAGCCGAAGACGCCGCGGTAGCTGTGGCACTCGTCGACGACCACGCAGCCGAGCCGCCGGAAGAACGGCGCCCACCGGCCGTGCGCCGAGAGGATTCCCCGGTGCAGCATGTCCGGGTTGGTGAACACCCAGTTCGCGTGCGCGCGCACCCAGTCACGCTCGACCATCGGCGTGTCCCCGTCGAACGCCGCCGCGCGGACGCCGGGCACGTCCAAAGAGGACACCGACCGCAGCTGGTCCGCGCCCAGCGCCTTGGTCGGCGACAGGTACAGCGCCGTCGTCTTCTCGCCCGCGGCGAGCCGGGACAGCACCGGCAGCTGGTAGGCGAGCGACTTGCCGGACGCCGTGCCGGTCGAAATCACGACATGACGACCTTCGTACGCGTGCGACGCCGCCTCCGCCTGGTGCGCCCACGGCGACGGGACGCCGCAGTCACGCAGCGCGTTCACGACCGCCGGAACCGCCCATGACGGCCACGCCGAGAAGCGCGCCGCCCGGCCCGGCAGGTCCGCGACGTGCGTGATCGGGTCTTCGCGCGCCGGGATGCCCGCGGTCACCCGCCCCAGCAGCCGCCGCCCACGTGATTCGTCCACTCGCCGAGCTTGGCACAGGGGTCCGACAGTTCCGGCGCATCCCAGCAGGGCCAACGGATCGGCGGCAGAGTGATCGATCAAGTGAGGAGGCTCACAAGGTAACGGATTGTACCGTCCCCGGGACGGCTTGTCGGGCCTGGTTGCAGTACCAATACACTCCCGCAATCCACACCCTCTGTGGTGAGCGTCATGTGAGACGTGCGTTGCTGCCCGGCTAGCGTGTCGCTCGGTACAGGGTCCAAGCCAGCGTCGGCCGTGTCGAACCTCGGCCTGCCGTCGACGCTGGCGCATGTCGACGTCTCCTGGAGGACGAATGGCACGGCAGTTCCTCGCGGAGGGCGGCAACATCACGCTCTCCGGAGGTGGCTACACGATCGTCGGTGTAGTCGCCGTGGTCGCGCTTGCCGCACTCGTCATCGGCTACGTCTTGCTCAAGGAGGTGCTGGCCGCGGGCCAGGGCACCGCCAAGATGCAGGACATCGCCAAGGCGGTGCAGGAAGGCGCGGCCGCTTACCTCAAGCGGCAGCGGAACACTCTCGCCATTTTCGGCGCGATCGTGTTCCTCCTGCTCTTCGCACTTCCCGCCGACGACTGGAACGAGAAGATCGGCCGCTCGCTCTTCTTCCTGGTCGGCGCCGGCTTCTCGTTCGCGATCGGTTACCTCGGCATGTGGCTGGCGACGCAGGCGAACCTGCGCGTGGCCGCCGCGTCGCGGGAGGAAGGCGGCCGCGAGACCGCTATGCGCGTGGCCTTCCGCACCGGTGGTGTGGTCGGCATGATCACCGTCGGCCTCGGCCTGTTCGGTGCCGCGGTCGTCGTGCTGGTGTACACCGGCCAGGCGCCCAAGGTCCTCGAAGGCTTCGGTTTCGGCGCCGCCCTGATCGCCATGTTCATGCGTGTCGGCGGCGGCATCTTCACCAAGGCCGCCGACGTCGGCGCGGACCTGGTCGGCAAGGTCGAGCAGGGCATCCCGGAGGACGACCCCCGCAACGCCGCGACCATCGCGGACAACGTCGGTGACAACGTGGGTGACTGCGCCGGCATGGCGGCGGACCTCTTCGAGTCCTACGCCGTCATGCTCGTCGCCGCCCTGATCCTGGGCAGCACCGCCTTCGGCGTGCACGGCCTGATCTTCCCGCTGATCGTGCCGGCCATCGGCGTGATCACCGCGGTGATCGGGGTCTACATCACGAAGGCGCGCGTCGGCGAGCCCGGTCTCGTCACGATCAACCGCTCCTTCTACATCTCCGCGGTCATTTCCGCGGTGCTGTCGGCGATCGCGGCGTTCGTGTACCTGCCGAGCAGCTTCTCCGACTTCGGTGCGGGCTTCGAAAACGCGGGCAACCCGGCGGTCATCGCGACCATCGCGGTGATCATCGGCATCGTGCTCGCCGCGGTCATCCTGAAGCTGACCGGGTACTACACCGGCACCGAGTACAAGCCGGTGAAGGACGTCGCGCAGACGTCGGAGACCGGCGGCGCGACCGTCATCCTCTCCGGCATCTCGGTCGGTTTCGAGTCCGCGGTGTACACCGCGCTGGTGATCGGCGCGGCCGTGTTCGGCGCGTACCTGCTCGGCGGCGGCGTCGCGCTGTTCGCCGTGGCGCTCGCCGGTACCGGCCTGCTGACCACCGTCGGCGTCATCGTCGCGATGGACACCTTCGGCCCGGTTTCGGACAACGCGCAGGGCATCGCCGAGATGTCGGGCGACGTCGACGAGAAGGCCGCGCAGATCCTCACGGAGCTGGACGCGGTCGGCAACACCACCAAGGCGATCACCAAGGGCATCGCGATCGCCACGGCGGTGCTCGCGGCGACGGCGCTGTTCGGCTCCTACTCGGATGCGATCGCGAAGACGCTGGCCGGCATGGGCGCCGGTGTCGCCGACGGGATCTCCGGGGCGAACTCGTTCGTCAACACGATCGTCAGCCCGAACACCCTCGTCGGCGTCATCGTCGGCGCGGCCGTGGTGTTCATGTTCTCCGGTCTCGCCGTCAACGCGGTCTCCCGCGCCGCCGGCGCGGTGGTCTACGAGGTCCGTCGCCAGTTCCGCGACATCCCCGGGATCATGGAGGGCACCACCCGTCCCGAGTACGGCCGGGTCGTCGACATCGTCACGCGCGACTCGCTGCGTGAGCTGACGACGCCGGGTCTGCTGGCGGTCTTCGCCCCGATCGCGGTCGGCTTCGGCCTGGGCACCGGCGCACTCGCCGGCTACCTGGCCGGCGCGATCGCGTGCGGCACCCTGATGGCGATCTTCCTCGCCAACTCCGGTGGCGCGTGGGACAACGCGAAGAAGCTGGTCGAGGACGGCAACCACGGCGGCAAGGGCTCGTCCGCGCACGAGGCCACCATCATCGGTGACACCGTGGGTGACCCGTTCAAGGACACCGCCGGCCCGGCGATCAACCCGCTGATCAAGGTGATGAACCTGGTCTCCGTGCTGATCGCGCCCGCCATCGTGCAGTTCTCGATCGGCCCGGACCAGAACACGGCCGTGCGCATCATCATCTCGCTGGTCGCGGTCGCCGTGATCGTCGCGGCGATCGTGGTCTCGAAGCGCCGTGGGACGGTCCTCACGGACACGCCGACGGAGATCAAGGCCTGACCCTCGCAGTACCCGTTCCCGGGCCCGGCACGCAGCGTCGCGTGCCGGGCCCGGGGCGTGTCGGGACATCCCACACCGGGCCGGCGACTTGCGAAGCGGCACCGAGTCGGTACCGTCGGGCTCTCCGGGACGTCGTCTAGCGGGAGGTGTTCAGGTGCGGCCGCGGTCAACCGTCTTCGCCGCCCTAACCACGACGATCACCATCGGCCTCGCCGGCTGCGGGCAGCAAGCCGCCACGCAGTCGCCGGCGCGGGACCAGGGTCTGTCGGTGACGACCGTGGTGCCGCAGGCCGATCCCGCGGCGAGATGGGCGGACGCCTACTGCGGCGCGGTGAGCGGCCTGGTCCGCACGCTGGCCGCGCTCCCGGCCGTCGATCCGAGCACCCCGCAGCAGGCGTCCCGGACCGCCGGTGACCTGCTGTCGTCGGTGGTCGGCGGGCTCGACCGGAGCCTCGCCGGGCTGACCGCGCTCGGCGCGCCGCCGGTGCCCGCCGCGGACGGCGGCCGTGAGGACGTCATCGGGCAGTTCACCGAGATCCGCACGCAGGCCGAGAACGCGCGCCGGCGCGTCGACGCGGTCCACGCCGACGCGTCGGCGACCAAGGAGGCCCTCGGCGAGGCCAGGGCCACGCTGGACCGCATCGACGCGCTCGACTACCTCAGGGGCCTCAAGGACGTCCCGGCCCTGGAGGCGGCCCAGGAGCGGGCACCCAGCTGCCGTCAGCTGGACCAACCGCCAGGCTGAAAGATCCCGTGACCCTCGCCACGAATCGAACTTGTGTTCTAATATGGCGCGGTGGATCGGACGATCTCGCTCTTCTCCGCGGAGGCCAGCGGGCCCGGCCTGGGCGACCTGGCCGGTCTTTTGTGCTGCCACGGCCAGATCACCGGTTTCGGGCGCACCGCCGCGCGGCTTTCGGTGGTCGTCGAGGAGCCGTGGCGGGCGCACATCCTCGCGCGTGAGCTCCGGCAGCGCGGCGCGGACGCCCAGGTCTCCAAGGCCGACTGCGGCAACCCGCAGGTCCGCACGTCGTTCCGGGTGGACCTGCTCCCGATGGCGCTCAGATGGCTGCGTGAGGGCTGCGCGGGGCCGGTGGAGGACGACTCGGGCAAGGCGGTGCCGGACGGCTTCCGGCTGAGCGGCGCGATGCTGCGGATGTGGGCGCTGGCCGGCGGGCGGCCCGGCACCCAGGGCTATCTGCTGGCCGTCGACCCGCTGGCGCCCGGGATGCACGAGCGGCTGGTCGAGGCGCTGACACCGCTGGGCGTCCTGGCGCGGCTGACCGGCCCGAAGGCCGAGGTCCCGGCCGTGAAGGTCACCGGGAAACGCCGGTTGGAGGCGTTGCTGGAGCTCATCGGCGAACCACCGCCGGGTGCTGAAGCGGCGTGGCCCGGGGCGGCGGTGCCGGAGGCGAACCCGCACCCGGAGGCCGTGACGAGCACGGCCTGACCGGGTGCGGCAGCCGCGTCAGGGCCGGGGCAGGGTGCAGCCGGCCTGGGTGAGCGCGATTTCGTTGGCCGCGGTGAGGCAGGCCGGGATGCCGTAGGTCTCTTCGCCGTAGTTCGTCAGGTGGTGCACGGTGACGTTGCCGGCCTGGTCGACCTCGCACGGGTTGTTCTCCGTGCAGCGCTGGCCGTCTTCGTTGCCGGTGTTGTTGACGCCGACGACCTTGCCGCCGGAGATGATCGGCGAGCCCGAGGTGCCGCCGATCGTCTGGCACGCGGAGGTGTAGCGGATCGAGTCCTTCCAGGTCCAGCTGCCCTCCTTGAGCCGGTAGACGAACCCGTCGATGTTGCAGGAGTAGACGCGCTTCCAGTAACCGGAGACGACGTCGATCGCCGAGCCCGCGGTGGGGTGCGCGTTCGACAGCTCGAGCGGCGAGATGCCGTAGCTCGACTTGATCTGCGCGTAGGTGGTGGTGAGCTGGTAGAGCGACACGTCGGTGTCGGTCATCGTGCCGTAGACGATCTTCTTCGCCCGGAGCGTGGCCTTGTTGCTCCCGCTGGCCGTGAGCAACGTGAACGTCCGGCTGGACGCCTGGTTGGTGATGACCTGGCCGGGGCCGGGGAAGCCGCTTTCCAGGCAGTGTCCGTTGGACATGACGAGCGCGGGCGCGGTGTCCGGCGTCGCGGCCGGCTTGACCACCGAGCCGGAGCAGTTGGACAGCGCCACGGTGCCGGCGAAGTTCGCCGCGGCCGCGTTCGCCGGAGTGACTCCCAGTAATACGGTGGCGGTCACGGCGGTGAGGACGGCGCCGAGCAGGCGTCGGGTCATGGCGGATCCTTTCGGCTGGACGGGGAAACCAGTGAAGCGTTGACCTCCCCGCGCCCACCACCGTCGAACGGAGGGTATCCGGATGGTCACGCGCTAGGCTGCGCGGGACGTGGCCGAAATCACGTGCCCGGTGTAGAGAGGAAACATCGCCGAGGTCAGCGGCGATGCGGTGGACACGGGCCCAGCGGCGTGTTGGGCCACCTCCACGCCCTCCGGGCTCGGAGGGCGTGCACACTGACAGGTCGAGACGCGGGCTCGGGCCCCCCGTCAGGGGTCCAGACGTGGTGCAGTCCCGCGGCGGCGGGACGAGATGAGCGGAGAGCAGGACAGCGTGGCAGGAGCACGGACCAAGAAGAACGGAGCCGGGGCGGACAACGGCGCCGGGCACCGGCGGCTCGTTATCGTCGAGTCACCGACCAAGGCCCGCAAGATCGCCCCCTACCTCGGCGGCGGTTACGTCGTCGAGTCCTCCGTCGGGCACATCCGCGACCTGCCCCGTGGAGCCGCTGACGTCCCCGCCCAGTACAAGGGCGAGTCGTGGGCACGGCTCGGCGTCGACGTCGACAACGGCTTCAAGGCCCTCTACGTGGTGACCCCGGACAAGAAGTCCAAGGTCACCGAACTCAAGAGCCTGCTCAAGGACGTCGACGAGCTCTACCTCGCGACGGACCCCGACCGCGAGGGCGAAGCCATCGCGTGGCACCTGCTCGAGACGCTCAAGCCGAAGGTCCCGGTCCGCCGGATGGTCTTCCACGAGGTCACCGAGCAGGCCATCCTCGCGGCCGCCGACTCCACCCGTGAGCTGGACGCCGACCTCGTCGACGCCCAGGAGACCCGCCGCATCCTCGACCGCCTGTACGGCTACGAGGTCTCGCCGGTGCTGTGGAAGAAGGTCATGCCGAAGCTTTCGGCGGGCCGCGTGCAGTCCGTGGCGACCCGGATCGTGGTCGAGCGGGAGCGCGAGCGGATGCGCTTCACCTCGGCGTCGTACTGGGACATCTCGGCGACGATGGACGCGGGCGAAGAGGCCTCGCCGCGGAACTTCGCGGCCCGCCTCGTCGCCGTGGACGGCGCGCGCCTGGCCACCGGCCGCGACTTCGGCTCGGACGGGCAGCTCAAGGCGTCGAACAACGAGATCCGCGTGCTGGCCGAGGCCGACGCGCGACGCCTGGCCGAGGCGCTGAAGCAGCGTGACTTCAAGGTCTCGAGCGTCGAGGAAAAGCCGTACACGCGGAAGCCGTACGCGCCGTTCATGACCTCGACGCTGCAGCAGGAGGCGGGCCGCAAGATGCGGTTCACCTCGGAGCGCACCATGCGGATCGCGCAGAAGCTGTACGAGAACGGTTACATCACTTATATGCGTACCGACTCGACGACCCTGTCGGAGTCGGCGATCTCGGCGGCGCGCAGCCAGGCGACGCAGCTGTACGGCAAGGAATACGTCTCGCCGTCGCCGCGCCAGTACACCCGCAAGGTCAAGAACGCGCAGGAAGCGCACGAGGCGATCCGGCCCTCGGGCGAGGTCTTCCGCACGCCGGGCCAGGTCGCGAGCGAGCTGGACACCGACGAGTACCGCCTCTACGAGATGATCTGGCAGCGCACGATCGCCTCGCAGATGGCCGACGCCAAGGGCACCACGATGTCGGTGCGCATCGTCGGCAACGCGACCTCGGGCGAGGAATGCACCTTCGCGGCTTCGGGTCGCACGATCACCTTCGCGGGCTTCCTGAAGGCGTACGTCGAAGCGGTCGACACCGAGACCGGCGGCGAAGCCGACGACAAGCAGAGCCGCCTGCCGGTGCTCGAGAAGGACCAGGACCTCACCGCGACCGAGCTGAGCCCGGACGGGCACACGACGTCGCCGCCGGCCCGCTACTCCGAGCCGAGCCTGGTCAGCAAGCTGGAAGAGCTGGGCATCGGCCGCCCGTCGACGTACGCGTCGATCATCAAGACCATCCAGGACCGCGGCTACGTCTGGAAGAAGGGCTCCGCGCTCGTTCCCTCGTGGGTCGCGTTCGCCGTGATTGGCCTGATGGAACGGCACTTCGAGCGGCTGGTCGACTACGACTTCACCGCCGGCATGGAGGACGAGCTCGACCGCATCGCCAACGGTGACGAGCAGCGCGGGCAGTGGCTGTCGAAGTTCTACTTCGGCGGCGACATGGGCGTCGACGGTTCGATCGGCCGTCTCGGCGGGCTGAAGAAGCTGGTCGAGGGCAGTGTCGAGGACATTGACGCGCGGGAGATCAACTCGATCCCGCTGTTCAACGATTCCGAAGGACACAAGGTCGTGGTCCGCGTCGGCCGCTACGGGCCGTACCTGGAGCGCGAGGTCGACGGGAACTCGCAGCGGGCGAACCTGCCCGAGGACCTGCCCCCGGACGAGCTGTCCCTGGAGCTCGCGGAGAAGCTGTTCGCGACTCCGCAGGAGGGTCGCTCACTGGGCGCCGACCCGGTGAGCGGGCACGACATCGTCGCGAAGGAAGGCCGCTTCGGGCCGTACGTGACCGAGGTGCTGCCGGAGCCCGAGCCGCTGCCCGAGACCGCGACGGCCGCGCAGAAGAAGGCCGCGAAGGCGAAGCAGCCGAAGCCGCGTACGGGCTCGTTGTTCAAGTCGATGGACATCGAGACGGTGACCCTCGAAGACGCGCTGAAGCTGCTTTCGCTGCCGCGCGTCGTCGGCAAGGACCCGGAGTCCGGCGACGAGATCACGGCGCAGAACGGACGTTACGGGCCGTACCTGAAGAAGGGCACGGACTCGCGCTCGCTCGCGACCGAGGACCAGCTGTTCTCGATCACCGTCGAGGAGGCGCTGAAGATCTACGCGGAGCCGAAGCAGCGCGGCCGGTCCGCCACGGCGAAGCCGCCGCTCAAGGAGCTCGGCGAAGACCCGGTGTCGAAGAAGCCGATGGTGGTCAAGGACGGCCGGTTCGGCCCGTACGTGACCGACGGCGAGTACAACGCGACGCTGCGCAAGGGCGACGAGATCGACGAGCTCACCGCCGAACGGGCGTCCGAGCTGCTGGCGGAGAAGCGGGCGAAGGGGCCGGCGCCGAAGCGGAAGGCGCCGGCGCGCAAGCCCGCGTCGACGACGGCGAAGACGGTCAAGGCGGGCACGAGCAAGACCGCCAAGGCCGCGGCCACGAAGTCCACCGCGACGAAGACCGCCCCGAAGCGCACCACGGCCACCAAGGCGAAGTAGCGCTCTCAGGAAGTCCGTGAAGGCCTCCTTACCGGCTCTTATGCCGGCGAGGAGGCCTTCACGGCGTTTCGGACCGCTCGCCGACCGCTCGGCGACTCGTCTCGCCTGTTCGAACGTATGTGCGAGAAATTGTCGGTGCCAGGGTGTTCAATCTAGGGGTGAACAACTCAGTCGCGGTCTTCGACGTCATCGACGAGGTCATCGCCCCGCTCTCGGCCGAGGTCCCGGAGCGGCCCTCCGTGATGGAGTTCTACGACCCCGAGTTCGAGATCCCGCCGGTGCTGGCGGACACCGAACCCCGCTTCTCGCGCCGGGAAGAGCGGCCGCGAAGCCTGGCCGACGAGGTCGAGCAGTACACCCGGTTCGTCGCCGGGATGGCCGCGATCGGCCTGGCGCCCGGCGGTGAGGTCACGGCGGAGGCGGTCGGGCTTTACCGGGCGTTGCGCGGTGGCTTCATCCGCGGCGTCGTCACCGGCGTCTTCCCGGCCCGGCGCGAGCCGTGGGAGGTCCGGTTCTTCGGCGACGAGGACTACACCACGGTGCTGCACAAGCTGGGCAACCGCGCGAGGCTGCGGTCCGGCTTCCTCAGCGAGCTGCCGGGCTGGGTGTTCGACGGCCTGCCGGACCGGCCGCCGGGGCCGGGGCCGGAGGTCCGCATCGAGACGGACGAGGGTGGCCTGATCCCGCGGCGGTGCGAGGAAGCCGTCGAGCGGATCCGCGAGTGCGCGGCGCGGCCGCGGCTGGGCACGGTGCTGGTCGACCTCGCGGTGCGGAACTCGATCCTGGCCGAGTACCCGCACGGCGCGTTCGGCCTGGTCGACAACGACCTGGGCCGTTACCAGTTCAGCGCGGCCGTGGGCCGGAACGGGCGCTGGACCGTCACCTGGGGTCCGGCGTCGCGAAGCACTGCGGAGCAGTGGATCGTCGAGGCGGTGCAGAGCCATGCCTGAGCCGGCGGCCCGGCGGGATCTCACGGTGCGCGACGCGATCCTGGCCGCGGTCGAGCAGAACAGCGGTGTGCCGGTCTGGCGAGGTGTGGCGCCCGTCGGCGAGCTGCCGGTCGAGCCCGGTTCCGGTCGGCCCTCGGTCAATCCGCCGATCGAGCGGGGCGGGGCGAGGCTCGAGGTGCCCGCGGCCGATCGGGATGCGGCGCGGCAGGGCGAGCGGAGTGCGGGGCCGGTCGCCGGCCGGAGCGAGGTGCGGCGTCATGCCTGAGCGCACCGCGGCGCGGGAGCTGCTGGAGCTGGCGGCCGGGCCGGTGCTGCTGGCGATGCCGGATCGTGAGCCGGTCGACCGGCTCTACAACCCGGACGTCAGCGACCACGACATCCTGGTCCACGGCCCGGTCTCCGACGATCCGGCGGACCTGGCCGAAGAGGTCGAGCGGCACGTGGCGTGGGCCGCCTGGATCGACGGGACGCCGTTCGGCGAGGACGGCGAGCTCAACGACGTCGGCTTCGAGGTCGTGTCGCTGATGCTGCGCGGTTCCGTCCGCGCGGCGCTGTGCGGCGTGTTCGACGAAGGGCCGGAGACCGCGGACATCCGGTGCTACGCCGACGGCGAGCGGGCCTTCATGATGGGCTCGCTGCCCGGCCGCACGGCGATCCACCTGGCCGACTTCGAAGAACTGCCAGAGATGCTGGTGGCGGAGCTGCCGGAGGTGCCGTTCGGCAGCCCGCGCCGGGCGATCTGGGTCTCGGTGGACGACGACGGCCTGGTCCACGACGGCCAGGACGACGACGTCGGCGCGATGCGCGAGGTCCTGGCCCGGCCTCGCTCGGGCACGGCGGTTCTGGACATGCTCGCGTTCGGCGGGCTGTGCGCGGAGTTCCCCGACCACGGCTTCGTCCTGGTCGACACGGACCTCGGCCGCTTCGCGCTGGCGGCGCTGGACCGCGGTGACGGTCGTCGTCAGCTGGTGCTGAGCCCGTTCAGCCGCGAAATGCTCCGCGACTGGTGCCGGAAGATGATCGACCTCGGGCAGGAGGAGATTTCCTGACCGGTGACCGGGGAGCGGCTGCTCCATCCGGGCTCGATCGCCACGCGCGAAACTGGCCATCTTGACACCCTGGGTATGACCAGCTCCCAGCGGTCGCTGTCCGTGACTGTGATGGGCTTCACTACGATCTGTCACCATTGGCGGTCGACCGAAGCCTCGGCGGACTGGACACTGCTGGGGGTTCGGGCGTGGGCTTGCGCTGCGTGACGAACCCTCCTTTGGAGACAGAGCCATTGGGCGGATGCGTTATCCGCCTTGGTCGCTACCCTGGAAAGGCGAGGACATTCAGTAGTGAGGTGGTCACCATGAGCGCGAACGGTGAGGCTCCCTTCTTCAGTGCCCCCGAGCTCACTCAGCGCGACGGCACACTGTCCGAAACACCAGGCGAGATGTTCGCGGACCCGGTCTCCGGACTGGTCACCACGGACCCCGAGCCCCGCACCGCGATGCCGAACGGCCACGAGCCCGCCGCCATCTCGGTCGCCGGGCCCGTGCAGCACGACGAGGAGGTCGTACGCCGGATGGTGGAGGAAACCCTCCGCGAAGACGGCATGACCGGGGCCCGGGCCCCGGGAGCGATCCCGCCCGCCGGCACCACGGGCACGCTCGGCGAAGACGTGACTCCGCCACTCGGGGTGCTGCCACGGCAACGCAACCGGCAACGGACCTGGCCGAAGCGGGCACCGCAGATGCTCCGGCCCGTCCGGCAGCAGCCGCCGCCCGCCGAGGACGACTTCGACGAAGATCTCGAGGTCGTGCCCGTCAAGCGGCGCAAGCTGCCGAAGATGCCGGCGATGTCGATGCCGGCGATCGGCCGGCCGTCGTCGAGCGCGTCGGGCGTGATACTCGCGGTGGTGCTGCTGATCGTGTTCGGGTTCGTCGCCATCGAGATGGTGTCGAGCCTGGTCAGCAGCGTGACGGGGTTGTTCGACTGACGTTCACCAGCTGATCCCCACCCCACTGGGACCTCGGGGTCGTCCGCGTGCCAGAGGCCGATCGGGCTACCCTGGCTACACGGTCGGGCTAACTCACGAGGGTGCCCGGCACCGCGGTGACTAGTGGGGTGGGCGTATCAGCGAGGGCGTGCGATCGGTACCCGGGTCCGGCCCGGGCGGGTCGTCGGGCGCCGAGGCGTCCACGATCAGCCGGGTCCGGCGGGTGCTGGCGATCAAACCGTTCCGGCGCCTCTGGGGCGTCACGTACTTGTGCAGTGTCGCCGATTGGCTGAACATCCTGGCCCTCACCGGCCTGGCCACGAAGCTGACGAACAACTACTTCGCGCAGAACTTCGCTTTTGTCGGCGTCGTGCTGACCGGCTTGGCCCCGGGGCTGCTGTTCGCCCCGGTCGGCGGGCTGCTCGCGGACCGGTTCGACCGCCGCAAGGTGATGGTCGTCGCCGACCTCCTGCGCTGCGGGTTCCTGCTGTCCATCGCCTTCGTCAGCGCGCCGTGGTGGCTGCTGGTCGGCAACTTCCTGGTCGGCAGCGCGGCGAGCATGTGGATCCCCTCGAAAGAGGCGGCGGTCCCGAACCTGCTTCGCCGCCCCGACCAGGTCGAGACGGCCAACCAGCTCGGCATGGTGATGACCTACGGCCTCGCCGTCATCACCGCGGCCGGCGCGAACGCCATCCTCACCGGCATCAACACGAACTTCCTCCACGTTCCCGGCGAAGACACCAGCCTCCGCATCGCGAAGCTGGTTGTCATCATCACCGCCTTGCTCTACCTGGCCAGCGCGATCCTCATCGCCACCCGGATCCCCGAACTGTCGCTGCGCAACGTCCACGCGCTGCCGGAGCAGAAGGTCAAGCAGGCCGACGAGGAAAAGCTCGGCGTCGGCCGGATGATCGCCGACGGCTTCCGCTTCGTCCGCAGCACGCCACTCGTGCGCGGGCTGCTGGTCGGCGCGTTCGGGGCCTTCGCGGCGGGCGGTGCCGTGATCGGCTCGGCCAAGCCGTACTCCTCGAGCCTGCTGGCCGGTGACTCGGCGTTCAGCCTCCTGGTGCTGGCCATCTTCCTCGGCCTCGCCTCCGGCATGGCGTTCGCGCCCAAGCTTTCCCGGCGGCTCCCGCACGACCGGCTGTTCGGCGTCTCGATCATCGCGGCCGGGCTCTCGCTCGCGCTGGTCGCGTTGTCGCCGCACCTGTCGGTCTCGCTGGTCACCGTGGTCCTGGTGGGGTTCTGGGCCGGGACGGCGTTCCTCACCGGCGTCACGATCATCGGCTCCCGCGTCGAAGACGCCATCCGCGGCCGGATCAACGCGATCTACCAGCTGATGATGAAGCTCGTGCTGTTCGGCACCACGGTCACCGTCCCGGTCCTGGTCGGTGTCGTGGCGACGCGCACCATCAACGTCTGGGGCAGCCCGGTCACGATCGACGGCACCCGGCCGATCATGCTCGTCGGCGCCGCGCTCGCCCTGATCGCCGGCTTCTTCGCCTACCGGCAGATGGACGACAAGCGCACCGAGCCGATCCTGTCCGACCTGCGCAACGCGCTGCGCCGCACTCCGCGGCGCGTCAACGGTTTCCTCATCGCCGTCGAGGGCACCACCGCGATCAACACCGCGATCCAGGCCGTCAACCTCGCCGACTGGATGCGCGGCGGGACCCGGCCGGTCGTAGTCGCCGCCGACCCGGCCCTCGACGACAAACGGCTGACGGCGCTGGTTTCCGGCGCGTCGCTGACCGGCGCGCGCGCCCAGGCGCTGGCCGCCGCCGCGGTGCGGGCCGACATCGTCGAGCGGCACGTCCAGCCGGCGCTCGACGCCGGTTCGGTGGTCGTGATGGAGCGCTTCGTCGACTCGCCGCTGGCGCACCTGTCCGCCGTCGCGGGCCTCGACAGCGACGAGCTCGAAGGCCTCGCCGACTGGGCGACCGGGCGGCTGCGCCCGGACCTGACCGTTCTGCTCGACGCCGCTCCGCCCGGGGCGCCGCGCGACAAGGCGGCCACGATGAACGACCAGTGGCGCGTCCAGCACCTGCTCGTCGAGATGGCCGCCGCGGACCCGGAGCGCTACGTCGTGATCGACGCCGACGGCACCGACACCGAGGTCGCCGAGCGGATCCGCACCGCGCTGCGCGCGGTGTTCGTCGGGCGCCTTTCGGCGCTGGCCCCGGCAGCTTCCACAGCGTCCACACCGTCCATATCGGACAAGCCGGCGACCCTGCCGCTCGACGTCGAAGACACACTGGCCGGGGAAGCCCTGACCGTGCCCGTCGAGACCGCGGAAGAGTCTCGCGTGGAGGCGAAGTGACGACGACCGAACGCATCGGCGTCTGGAACCACGTGGTCGGCCAGGAGGCCGCGGTCGAAACCCTGATGTCGGCCGCGTCCGCCGCGGCGAAGATCGTCGCCGGGGAGCCCGCGCCGCCCGGCGCGATGACGCACGCCTGGCTGATCACCGGGCCGGCCGGATCCGGCCGCTCGGTGGCCGCGCGGACGTTCGCCGCGGGCCTGCAATGCAGCACCGGCACCGGTTGTGACTCCTGCCCCGGCTGCCACACGACGATGGCGGGCACCCACGCCGACGTCCGGCTCGTGGTGCCGCAGGGCCTGTCGATCTCGGTCGCCGAGATGCGCGCGCTGGTCCAGGCCGCGGCGCGCCGCCCGACCACCGGCAGCTGGCAGGTCGTGATCATCGAGGACGCCGACCGGCTCACCGAAGGCGCGTCGAACGCGCTGCTGAAGGCGGTCGAAGAACCGCCGGACCGCACGGTGTTCCTGCTCTGCGCGCCGTCGGACCACCCGGAGGACATCTCCGTGACGATCCGGTCGCGCTGCCGCCTGGTGACGCTGCGGACGCCGCCGCCGGCGGCGATCGCCGACGTCCTGATGCGCCGGGACCACGTCGACCCGGATCAGGCGCGGTGGGCCGCCGCCGTCTGCGGCGGCCACGTCGGCCGCGCCCGGCGGCTGGCCACCGACGAGGCCGCGCGCCAGCGCCGCGCCACGGTCCTGCGGATCCCGCTCGGCCTGCGCCGCCCCGGCGACGTCTTCACCTGCGCCGACCAGCTGATCAGCGCGGCGGAGGCCGACGCCGGCGAGGCGAGCAAGGGCCGCGACGAGGACGAGCGCAACGAACTGCGCACGGCGATGGGCGGCGACGGCATCGGCAAGGGCGTCGCGGGGGCCAAGCGGGCCGCCGAAGCAGCGGTGAAGCAGCTGGAGAAGAAGCAGAAATCCCGCGCCACCCGCACCCAGCGCGACACGCTGGACCTCTCGCTGATCGACCTCGCGGGCTTCTACCGCGACGTCCTGGTGACGTCGACCCGCTCCGGCGCGACCCTCAACCACCCCGACCACGGCGACCAGATCGCCGAGGCCGCGTCGGCGTGGACCCTGGAGTCGACGCTGCGCCGCCTCGAAGCGGTGCTGGAATGCCGTGAGGCGATCGACCTGAACGTGAAGCCGCGCATCGCCGTCGAGGCGATGGTCACGACGCTTCGCCAAGGCTGAGCACGAAGAAACCCCGTCAGGAGCCGGGCTCCTGACGGGGTTTCTCCATGACCCCGGGGCGGTCTCAGGTCACTCGCGCGGCCGCGGTGACGGCTTGAACGGCTTCTCCTCGGCCGATACGGCCAGCGGACGACGACGCGAGCCCGGCATCGCGGCCACCATGACCACACCGAGCAGGAGCATCGCGGTGCCCGACCAGAACAGCGGCACCGTGTCGTACGCGCCGCCGGTGTAGGCGAGGTTCTTCACGGGGCCCTTGGGCGCCTCCCCGCCCGCGGGCGGCGGTGTCGTCGTGCTCCCGCAGATCACGCCGCCGGTCGGCGCGTAAGCCCGCGCGATCTGCTCGCCGATCGACAGCTGCGCCAGCGAAGACGGCAGGTTGCTCGCCGCGTCGCCGGGCAGCAGGCTCTTCAGCTTCGTCGTGGGCAGCAGCTGAAGGTCGAACATCCGCGCCGACGCGCCGAGCTGGAAGCCCTTGAACGGCGTCGTCATCGCCGCGCTCTTCTGGTCGAGCCCGGCGATGCTCAGCCGCAGCACACCCAGGTCGAGCACGGTGCCCGCGGTGTTGCCGATCTGCTGGAGGGGGCCGTCGAGCGGGGCCAGCAGCCCACCGACCACCGGCAGGTCCTTGAGCGTGCCGAACTGGTCGCTCAGCTGCTTCAGCGGCAGCCCGATCGGGATGTCCTTGGTCGGGTGCGCGGCGTCCAGCGTGTACAGCACCTTGCCGCCGGCCTCGATGGTCAGCACCGGCGCGGTGTACTCCACTTTGGACGTCTTGGCGTCGCCGGTGGAGGTCACCTTCAGCGTCGGCTGGCTGGCCACCTTGATGCTCAGCGCGAGCGGCGTGCCCTTGAGGATCTCGATGTCCGCGCCCTGCAGCGTCGACGTCGACTGCACGGCCTTGTTCTTCGAGCCGGGGAGGTCGACGAGCTTGACCTGCGAGCGCGACGAGAGCGTGTTCGGCAGGCTCAGCAGCGAGCCGGTACCGCCGGCCGCGGTCTGCCCGCCGCCCTGCAGCAGGCCACCGAGGCTCTGCAGGCCGTTCTTGAGGTCGAAGCCCTTCGCCAGCGTCGCGGGGTCGAGCGCCAGCTTGTCGAGCCCGAGGTTCGGCAGCGACGGGATGACGTTGAGCAGCGACAGGCTCGCGACCGACGTGCTGGCGTCGGCGATCGTGTCGACGCACGGGCCGAGCGTCGGGCTCCAGCGCGCGTGCGCGGAGCCGTTCAGCACCCCGACGTTCAGCAGCGGGTTGGACGGCGCGTTGAGCCCGCCGCTGATCGGCTGCGGGTTGTCCGGCAACGCCGTCTGCACCACGCTGCCCGGCGTCTGCGGCGCGTTCCCGCCCACCGACAGCCCGAACGGCGACGCCTGCGCGACCGCCTTCTCGTAGCTCAGGTAGGCGTCGGAGTTCGCGGACGCGCTGGACAAGCCCATCCCGGCCTCGAGCGCCGACTGCTTCGGCAGGGTGTCCCCGAACCCGGGCAGGATCGTGCTCGTCGGCACGGCGTTGGGCAGCAACCGGACGATGCCGAGCGCGGTCCCGGCATCCCCGACGGCCTGCCCCAGCGGCTGCGGCCCGATCGGCGCCGAGATGGGCGCCTGCCCGGAACTCGCCGGCTGCGGGATCGGCGTCGTCGGATAAGTCGGATCGGCGTTCGCCGGCGCCGCGCTGAGCAGGAGCAACGCCGCGGCGGCGGGCAGGGCCGCCGAACGGGGCAGTCTTCGCCGCATGTGCCAGTGCCTCCAGGTAGGTCGATCGTGGTGTGAGATCGACGTCATAGGGCCCTAACGACAGTGCCCCGGGAAAGTGACGCTGACAGCCTCCGCTACACTGGTTCCCGTCGCCAGCGCGAGCCGGTGACATGCCGCCTTAGCTCAGTCGGCCAGAGCGATTCACTCGTAATGAATAGGTCAGGGGTTCGATTCCCCTAGGCGGCTCCACAAGACCTCGAAGGCCCGTGCTCGTACAGAGCGCGGGCCTTTTGGCTTGTCTCGCGGGTTTCGCGGGTCTCCGCCCCAACGCCCCGCCCGGAGGGCTTCGCCCCCGGCCCCCTGTCGTGGTTGCCTTCGCGTGGTGGCCGTGGCTTCGAAATTTCTTCCGAGGAACCACCCTTGTGGGTCAAGTTTCGAGGTGCGTGGATGGCGAAGGCCCCCGCTTTGTGAGCGGGGGCCTTCGGGTGAGCGGGGGGCTACTTCGGCGGGGCTACCTTGATCACGCTGGCCTTGGCTTCGCCTCGGGGGGTGCGGTAGGTGATCTTGTCGCCCGCCTTGGCGCCGACCAGGGCCAGGCCCAGGGGGCTGTCCGACGTGATCGCGTCGGAGTCCTCGCCCGGGACCGTCACCACTTGGAAGGTCTCTTCGTCGCCGTCCGAGAAGCGGAGGGTGACTGTTGTGCCGTCCGGGAGCTGGGCGTTGCCGTAGCCGCCGTGTTCCATCTTCGCGGCCAGATCGGCGATCTGGCGGTCGAGCCTCGCCGCGGCCTCCGCGCGGTCGATCACGTCCGCCTGGTCCGCCGCATCGCCCGTTCGCTCCTGCTCGCCGGGTTGCGGCGCGAGGGCTTCCCGTTGCGCGCGCAGGTTCGCGATTTCCTTCTCCAGCTGGCTGCGCGCAGCCGGGCTGAGCCCCTTGTCCCCTGAGATCACCATGCCGCGCATTGTCCGCCGCGCGGACCGGGGTGGCCAATCCGGTTTTTCACCCGGCGGCCACCCGCAGGACGTCTGCCCTAGGATTTGGGGCCGCCGTCCAGGAAGAAGGTAACGAGAATCACCGTGAGCGCCGTCCCCGGTCGCAGTGACCGGCTCTCTCCCAACCAGCTGGCCAAGCAGGAACAGATCGTCGAGGCCGCACGCGTCGTGCTGGCCCGCGACGGCTTGGCGGGCTGCACCGTCCGCGCCATCGCGGACGCCGGACCGCTCACCAAGAGCGCGATCCACTACTACTTCGCCGACATCGACGTCCTCATCGATCGGGCCATGGCCGCGCACATCACCGCGTTCGCCGCGGGCCTGCGCGAAGTCGGCGCGAAGCACGACGACCCGCGCAGACGGCTCTTCGCCGTGGTCGAGGAGTACCTGAGCGTGTTCGCCGCGAACCCGAACGCCGCGTTCCTCTGGTTCGAGTACTGGATCGCGGCCGGCCGGGCGCAGCACCCGCAGGCCATCGACGTGATGCTCACGTCGCTCACCGAGCTCCTCGCCGAACTGCTGGCGCCGCTGGACGTCGACGACCCGCGCGCCCGGGCCCGGGCGCTGCTGTCGTACCTGCTGGGCACGGTCGTCCAGCAGCGGGTGCGGCCCCGGTCGTTCGCGACCCTGCGCGCCGACATCGAGGCGCTCTGCTTCGCCAACTACGGCTGACGGCAGAGGCGTAGCGCGCTCTCCAGGCACAGCGTTCCGGCCTCTTCGGCGGTGACGCGCTCGGCCACGACTTCCGCGGCGGCCGTGTGCGGGAGCCCGACCCGCTCAGTCACGTCGCGAGCGCGGCGCGGGACCTGATGAACGACGTCGGCGGCACGGGGTGGCGCGGTCGTGTGGTCCCTCGTCGCGACCGCCGTCCTCGTCGTCGTGTCCGGCCCGGTCGCGCTCCGCCTCTACAGCCGGCAGAGCTGAGGAAACCGCTCGTCTAGGGTGCGGACATGCCTCTGTTCTCGTTCGAAGGGCTCAGCCCGCAGGTCCACCCGGACGCCTGGATCGCGCCCACTGCCACCCTCATCGGCGACGTCGTCGTCGAGAAGGACGCCTCGATCTGGTACGGCGTGGTGGTCCGGGCCGACTTCGGCCGGATCGTCATCCGGGAGGGCGCCAACATCCAGGACAACTCGGTGATCCACGTCAACGACGGCGTCTGCGAGGTCGGCAAGAACGTCACCGTCGGCCACCAGTGCCTGGTGCACGACTGCACCATCGGGGAGCAGGCGCTGATCGGCAACGGCTCGACGGTGCTCGACAAGGCGAAGATCGGCGCGCGGGCGCTGGTCGCGGCCGGCGCGACGGTCACCCCGGCGACCGAGGTGCCCGACGAGGTCATCGCGATGGGCAGCCCGGCGAAGAAGTTCGTCCCGCTGACCGACTCCGCGCGGATGTGGGTCGACCACAACGCCGCGATCTACCAGGAGCTGGCCCGCCGCCACCGCGCCGGCACCAAGCCGATCGATTGAGGTTGACTCTCCAGTAACTGGAGACTTTAGCTTCGGGGCATGGCTCCGAAGAAACTCACCCACCAGGTCACCCTCGAACTCGCGGCGGGCAACGCCCCGGTCGTCGACCTCGGCAAGATGCTGGGGCAGACCGGGGTCAACCTCGTCGAGATCAAGAAGGCCTACGACGCGGCGACCGCGCACCAGCGCGGCGACATCGTGCCGGTGGTCGTCTCGGTGTTCGAGGACCGCTCCTTCGCGCTCCGCCTCAAGACCCCGCCGACGGCGTTCCTGATCAAGAAAGCGTTGGGGGACAAGGGTTCTTCGCGGCCGGGGCACGAGGTGGCGGGCAAGATCACGACACAGCAGCTGCGGGAGATCGCCGAGCGCAAGCTGCCGGACCTGAACACCGCCGACGTCGAGATGGCGATGCGCACGATCGCCGGCACGGCCCGGTCCATGGGCGTCGCGGTCGTCGACTGAGGTGCGCAAGCACGCGGTCGTGCCGCCGTTCCACGCGCTGGACCCCGAGCTCGGGGTGGCGGAACGGTTGCTGCGCCAGGGAAACCCGGAGCTGAGCGGCATCGTCGCGCGGCTCCCGGACGAACAAGCGGCCGCGCGCCGCCTCAACGCCGTGCTGGCCGGGGCGGGTGCGCGGCCGCGGCTCGTCGACACCGGCGTCGCGTGGCGCATCGTCTACGTGACCCCGCTGGCCGGGGCCGGCGAGCTGGCCGCCGGGGCGGCCGGGCTCGCGGAGCTCGTGACCGTCGGCGGGTGGCGGCGGGTCAAGCGCTGCGCGACCTGCGCCCGGCCGTTCTGCGACCGCACTTCCGGCTGCACGCGCAAGTGGTGTGCCGAACACGGCCGGGCCTCGAGCGGGGTGCACTAGGCTCTTCCCCGCAGCAGCGACTGGCGCCATCGAGGTGGAGCACCACCGGGAAGCGACGACGAGGCCGGCACCGCGCGCCTGGGTGAAGGCCACTCCAGAGCCGGAGTACGCCCATGACCCACCAGCCGAAACTGAACGCGCTCGCCACCGCCGATCCCGCCATCGCGGGGCTCGTCGAGGAAGAAGCGAAGCGCCAGCACGACAAGATCCGCTTGATCGCGTCGGAGAACTACGTCTCGCAGGCCGTGCTCGAAGCCACCGGGACCGTGCTCACCAACAAGTACTCCGAGGGCTACGCGGGCAAGCGGTACTACGAGGGCCAGCAGTTCATCGACCAGGTCGAGCTGCTCGCCATCGAGCGCGCGAAGGCCGTTTTCGGCGCAGACCACGCGAACGTCCAGCCGTACTCCGGGTCGCCGGCGAACCTGGCCGTGTACCTCGCGTTCGCGAAGCCCGGCGACACCGTGCTCGGCATGGCGCTGCCGGACGGTGGGCACCTGACCCACGGCTGGAGCGTCTCCGCGACCGGCAAGTGGTTCACGCCGGTGCGCTACGGCGTCACCAAGGAGACCGGCCGCGTCGACCTCGACCAGGTCCGCGACCTGGCCCGCGAGCACCGGCCGAAGCTGATCTTCGCCGGCGGCACGGCGATCCCGCGCACCATCGACTTCCCGGCGTTCGCCGAGATCGCCGCCGAGGTGGACGCGGTGCTCGTCGCCGACATCGCGCACATCGCCGGGCTCGTCGCCGGTGGCGCGCACCCGTCGCCGGTCGGGCACGCGCAGGTCATCACCACGACGACGCACAAGACGTTGCGCGGCCCGCGCGGCGCGATGATCCTCTCCGACGCCGAGCACGCCAAAGCCGTCGACAAGGCCGTGTTCCCCGGCCTGCAGGGCGGTCCGCACAACCACACGACGGCGGCCATCGCGGTCGCCCTCGGGGAGGCGCAGCAGCCGTCGTTCGGCGAGTACGCGCACACGATCGTCGCCAACGCCCGCGCGTTGGCCGATGCGTTGCTGGCCAAGGGGTACGACCTCGTCTCCGGCGGCACGGACAACCACCTGCTGCTGATCGACCTGACGAACAAGGCCGTCGCGGGCAAGCCGGCCGCGCAGGCGCTGGACCGCGCGGGCATCGAACTGAACTACAACACGGTGCCGTTCGACCCGCGCAAGCCGTTCGACCCGTCCGGCATCCGGCTCGGCACGTCCGCCATCACCACCCGCGGCCTGCGGCCGGAGCACCAGGTGCAGGTGGCGGACTGGATCGACCGCACGGTCACCGCGGCCGCCGCGCAGAACGAGTCCTCTTTGGACACGATCGCGGCGGAGATCCGCGAGTTCCTGGCGCCGTTCCCGATTCCGGGTTACTCCGCCTGACGCTCAAGTCCGTGAATGGCACATCGAGGGACTCGGAGTCCCTCGATGTGCCATTCACGGCTTCTGGGCCCGGGCGAGCGGGTGGGAGACCAGGGTCACAGGATATTTGATTGCACGATACAAGCTTCAGCGGAATAGTTGGCCGAGGCAAGTAGTTGACAGCTACAAGCAACTACGACGAAGGCTTCGAGGGAGACCACCATGAGCGAGACCACCACAGCGGAAGGAGCAGCCGCTACGAACGGCCGGCTATCGCACCGCCAGATCCTGACCATCCTGTCCGGGCTGATGCTCGGCATGTTCCTCGCCGCGCTCGACCAGACCATCGTGTCGTCGTCGATGCGCACCATCGCCGACGAGCTCCACGGCCTGTCGCTGCAGGCCTGGGCCACCACGGCGTACCTCATCACCGCGACCCTGTCGACGCCGCTCTACGGCAAGCTGTCCGACCTCTACGGCCGCAAGCCCATGTACCTGACGGCGATCTCGCTGTTCCTGGTCGGCTCGCTGGCCAGCGGCATGGCGACGTCGATGTACGAGCTGGCCGCGTTCCGCGCGTTCCAGGGCCTCGGCGCCGGTGGCCTGATGTCCCTGGCGCTGGCGATCATCACCGACATCACCGCGCCGCGTGAACGCAGCAAGTACCAGGGCTACTTCATGGCGGTGTTCGGCATCTCGAGCGTCGCGGGCCCGGTCGTCGGCGGCTTCTTCGCCGGCATCGACTCCTTCGCCGGCATCACCGGCTGGCGCTGGGTGTTCCTGGTCAACGTCCCGATCGCGCTCGCCGCGCTGGTCGTCGTCAGCAAGGTCCTCAACCTCCCGCACTCCCGCGTCGAGCAGAAGGTCGACTACTGGGGCGCCGTGACGCTGGCCGTCGGGCTGGTGCCGCTGCTGATCGTCGCCGAGCAGGGCCGCGAGTGGGGCTGGGGTTCGGCCGCGTCGATCGCGATGTACGCCATCGGCGGGCTGGGTGTCGCGGCCTTCATCTGGCAGGAACGCCGGATGGGCGACGCCGCGCTGCTGCCGCTGCGCCTGTTCAACCGCCCCGTCTTCCGGATGGCCACGCTGGTCACCGTCGTGCAGGGCGCCGGGATGTTCGGCGCGATGATGTCGCTGCCGCTCTACCTGCAGATCGTCAAGGGCGCGACGCCGACCCAGGCCGGCCTGCAGATGCTCCCGCTGACGCTGGGCATCATGATCGCCAGCCTGACCAGCGGCCGGCTGATCTCCAAGACCGGGCGCTACAAGATGTTCGCGGTGGCCGGCATCGGCCTGATGGCGGCGGCGCTGTTCGCGCTGTCCACGATCACCGCCGACACCTCGCTGTCCTTCGTCATGGTGATCGCCTTCGTGATCGGCCTCGGCCTCGGCGCCTCGATGCAGACGCTGGTGCTGGCCGCGACCAACGACGTCCGCCCGCAGGACATCGGCGTCGCCACCTCGGCGGCGACGTTCTTCCGGCAGATCGGCGGCACGGCGGGCACCGCGGTGTTCCTCTCGATCCTGTTCGGCACGGTCGGCGACAAGATCGCGAACGCCGTCCGCTCGGCGATCGCCACCCCGGCCTACACCGCGGCGCTGGCCCAGCACCCGGAGTTCGCGCAGCAGCTGAAGAGCGGCCTGGACGTCAACGACACGTCGTTCCTGTCCTCGCTCGACCCGGTGCTGGCCCGCCCGATCCTGCAGGGCTTCGCCGAGTCGATGAGCACGGTGTTCCTGGTCGGCGGGATCGTGCTGACGGTCGGCTTCGCCCTGGTGTGGTTCCTCAAGGAGAAGCCGCTGTCGGACAAGTCCGCGATGGAGCAGCGCGCGGAGGCCGAGGACGCTCCCGCCCTCGCCCTGGCGCACTGACCCGCTGAAACGCCGTGAGGGGCACCTTCAGGGACTTCGTATCCCTGAAGGTGCCCCTCACGGCGTTGCGGGCTTGGTGGACGGCCTCAGTGGGCGGCGTCGCCGTTGGCCTTCTCCTTGGCCAGGCGGTCGGTCTCGCGCTCGTACGAACGGCCGATCTCGGCCTCGGCCTCGGTGCGGCCGACCCAGGACGAGCCTTCGACGCTCTTGCCGGGCTCGAGGTCCTTGTACACCTCGAAGAAGTGCTGGATCTCCAGGCGGTGGAACTCGTTCATGTGGTGGATGTCGCGCAGGTGCTCGAGGCGCGGGTCGTTCGACGGGACGGCGATGACCTTGTCGTCCGGGCCCTTCTCGTCGGTCATCCGGAACATGCCGATCGCGCGGCAGCGGATCAGGCAACCCGGGAAAGTGGGCTCCTGCACGAGCACCATCACGTCCAGGGGGTCACCGTCCTGGCCGAGCGTGTCGTCGATGAAGCCGTAGTCGGCCGGGTACTGCGTGGCCGTGAACAGGGTCCGGTCCAGCTTGATGCGGCCGGTCTTGTGGTCGACCTCGTACTTGTTGCGCTCCCCTTTGGGGATTTCGATCGTGACGTCGAACTCCACGGCGTCCTCACTGCTTCTTTTAGATCCGGGCGTGCCCGCACGTCGCGGGCGGCAACCTCAGCGACTGTCTTGACGTCTCCTAGTGTGGACTACGGCCTGCCCGGCGGTCTCATCGATGTCGGCCGGCAGGCATGTGAGCTTGGCCCCTTCCGGGGCAGGTGAGAAGGAGTGGTGGGTGCCGGAAAACGACCAGCCGATGTGGCCTTCGTCGGACGAAGACCGCTCGTCGTCGGGTGCGGGCAAGACCACTCCGATGTCGCTGCCGGACACGCCACCGGCATCGTCCGAACGGGTGAGCGTGCCGAAGGTCACAGGCAGTGATGCCCCGAAGGGCTCGTGGTTCGCGCCGAACGTGGCGCCCGAGCCGGTGCCCGGGCTGAACGCCCCCGTCGAGCCGCCGGAGCCGCCCGAGCCGCCGCCAGCGGCCAAGCAGGACCTCGCCGACCGCCTCGGCGGCGCTCCGAAGCCGAAGCTGCCCCAGCCGGAGCCGAAGCCTGCCGAGCCGAAGCCGGCCGACGCCGCTGAGCCGGAACCCGCGGAGCCGAAGGCCGCCGAGCCGAAGTGGGACCCGGAGAGCACCCGGCAGATCAAGGTCGAGAAGCGGGAAAAGCCGGAGAAGGCGCCGTGGGTGCCGGTCGAGCGCAACGTCTGGCCCGGTGGGAAGCCGGAGCAGGGCGAGCCGAAGAAGCCGGACGAGCCGCAGCAGCCGTGGCGCGAGGAACTGCAGCACTGGCGCGAGACGCAGCAGCGCGGCGAGACGCACCAGCAGCAACAGCGGCCGCCGGACCAGCGCCCGGACGCCCAGCAGCAGCGCCCTCAAGATCAGCAGCGCCCTCAAGAGCAGCAGCGGCCGAACCCGGACGCCCCCTGGGCGCAGCGGATCGAGCTGCGCGAACACCGTGACCGGCCCGCCGAACCCGGCGAACGCCGTCCCGGCCTGCCGCCCGAGCCGCCGCGCGGGGTCGTCCCCTCGGCGTCGGCGGGATCGCTGGCCCGGCCGGTGCGGATCGAGCCGGACGGGCGGCGGTTCGACGCCGAGGCGACCGTCGGGATCGAACGCCCGACCCAGTTCCCCGCCGCCTTCCAGCAGCAGCCCCAGCCCCGCACCGACCAGCCCCGCGCCGACCAGCAGCCGCCGGCCGAGCCGCCCGTCCCGGAGCCGCCCGCCGCCGAGTCCGCCACCGCGGCGGAGCCGCCGAAGAAGAAGCGCAAGGGCAAGCTGATCGCGCTCGGCGCGCTCGTGCTGGTGGTGCTCATCGGCCTCGGCGTCGCCGCGGCCATGCCGGGCGTGTCCAACCGGCTGGGCCTGCCGTGGGCGCCGAACGCGCCGAAGGGCGACAGCCCCGAGCCCGCCGCGGCCGCTCGCGTGCTGCAGGGACCGAACACGTCCGGGCAGGCGCCGACCGCGAACGGCGTCAAGTCGGCGCTGGCCGCCGCGGCCGGCAACAGCGCGCTCGGCCAGCTCACCGGCAGTGTCGTCGACCCGGTCAGCGGCACCGAGCTGTGGAACCGCAACGCGACGTCGCCGGTGACACCCGCGTCGACGACGAAGGTGCTCACCTCCGCGGCCGCGCTGCTCTCGATGGACCCGAACAGCCGGCTCTCGACGAAGATCGTGCAGGGTGCCGACGCCGGCACGGTGATCGTCGTCGGCGGCGGCGACCCCACGCTCACCTCGCTGCCGCAGGGCACCGAGTCGCCGCTGTATCCGGGCTCCGCGCACGTCGACGACCTCGTCGCGCAGGTCAAGAAGGCCAACCCGGGCGTCAAGAAGGTCCAGGTCGACCTGACCCTGTTCAAGGGCGCGACGACCGCGCCGGGCTGGGCCGCGGGCGACGCGCCGTCGACGTTCGCCACCCAGATCTCGTCGGTGATGGCCGACGCCGGCCGCCTGGACCCGAAGAACAACAACTCCCAGCGCATCCCCAACGCGGGCAGCGCGCTCGCCGGGACGATCGCGTCGAAGCTCAGCGCGTCGGCCGGCGGCCAGGTGACCGCGCCGAAGGACGCCAAGGTGCTGGCCGAGGTCAAGTCGGCCCCGCTGACCGAGTTGGTCTCCGACACGATGGAGCTGTCCGACGACGTCGTCGCCGAGGCCCTCGCCCGGCAGGTCGCCCTGGCCAACGGGCAGGAAGCCTCCTTCGCCGGCGGTGCCGCCGCGACGTTGAAGGTGCTCAAGGACCACGGCTTCGACACGACCGGCGTCCAGCTGTCCGACGGCAGCGGCATCTCGGACCAGAACAAGATCCCGGCGAAGCTGCTGTCCCAGGTCCTCGCGGCCGCGGCCGGCCCGGAGGGCAAGCACCCGGACACCGCCAAGCTGCGCGCGCTCCTGGCCGGCCTGCCCGTGGCGGGTGCTTCGGGCACCCTCGCCGACAAGCGGTTCGACACGGCGGGCTCCCAGGCCGGCCGCGGCTGGGTGCGGGCCAAGACGGGCACCCTCACCGGCGTCAACACCCTCGCCGGGGTGGTGCTCGACCAGGACGGCCGGGTGCTGGTGTTCGCGTTCATGTCCAACGGCTCGGACACCGACGCCGGCCGGGACGCCCTCGACGTCCTCGCGACGGGCTTGCGCAAGTGCGGCTGCGGCTGATCGCGTACCTCTCCGTGTGCGAAGCGTGCGGAAGTCGTAGCCGGAAACCCGCTCCGGCCAGGTAGCGTCGAAAGGGTGAGTCAGGAAACCGACACCCGGCCCATGGTCGACTGGTCGCTCGCCGCGCAGACGGGGGCGCTGCTCGTGCGCGGCGGCCCGCAGGTCCCGCGCGACGAGGCCGAGGCCGCCGTCACCGACCTGCGCGAGCTGACGATGGAGGCCGAGGGGCACGTCCGGGAGCTGACGAGCCTCGGGCTCGACCTGCCGCTGCTGCCCGGCGAAGTCGTCGACCGGCCCGGCTGGGTCCGGTCCGCCGCCGCGGGCCTGGACGCGCTCACCGGCCGTGCGTTGCCGCAGCAGGGTGGCCCGTTCGGGCCGATCCTGGCCGGTGGCGCCGGCGTCCAGACCGGCTTGGTGCTCGCGTTCCTCGCCAGCCGCGTGCTCGGCCAGTACGACCCCTTCGGCGGCCCCGAGCGCGAAGGCCAGCTGCTGCTGGTCGCGCCGAACGTGGTCGCCGCGGAACGCGCGATGAAGGTGCCCGGGCACGACTTCCGGCTCTGGGTCTGCCTGCACGAATGCACCCACCGGCTCCAGTTCACCGCCGTCACCTGGCTGCGCGACTACTTCGCCGACGAGGTCGAGCGGCTCGTCTCCGGCTTGGCCGGTGGCACCAACGACAGCCTCGCCGACCTGGTCGGCCGGCTGCCCGAGGCGATCAAGCAGGGCCCGAAGCTGAACCTCGCCGAGCTGCTCCAGTCGCCGAAGGAACGCGCGGTGTTCGACCGGCTGCTCGCCCTCTCGACGCTGCTGGAAGGGCACGCCGACTACGTGATGGACGCCGTCGGCCCGCAGGTCGTGCCGAGCGTCGACACCATCCGCGCGCGGTTCACCGCCCGGCGCAAGGGCGGCGGTGTCTTCGACCGGCTGCTGCGCGCGCTGCTCGGCGTCGACGCGAAGATCCGTCAGTACGAAGAAGGCGCGAAGTTCACGAAGTACGTCGTGGACGCCGTCGGCATGGAGGGCTTCAACGCCGTCTGGCGCTCGCCGAACACCCTGCCCTCGCGCGCCGAGATCGCCGATCCGGCCGCCTGGGTCCGGCGCCTGCACGGATGACCGGGCCGGCGGTCGCGGCCGTCCGGCGGGCCGTCCGCGGGTTCCTGGAGACCGTCGAGGCGCCGGCCGAGCTGTGCGTCGCGGTCTCCGGCGGCGCCGACTCCCTCGCACTGGCCGAGGCCACGGCGTACGTCGGGCACCACCGCGGCCACCGCGTCCGCGCGCTGGTCGTCGACCACGGCCTCCAGGAGGGCTCGGCGAAGATCGCGCGCGACGCCGTCGCGGCGGCGAAGTCCCTGGGCGCCGACGAAGCCGAGGTGCGCCGGGTCGACGTCACCGGGCCGGGCGGGCCGGAGGCGGCCGCGCGCAAAGCCCGCTACGGCGCACTCGCCGGCCATGACCTCGTGCTGCTCGGCCACACCCTCGACGACCAGGCCGAAACCGTCCTGCTCGGGCTCGGCCGCGGCTCCGGCCCGCGCAGCCTCGCCGGGATGCGCCCGCACGACCCGCCGTGGGGCCGGCCGCTGCTGGCGGTGCCGCGCGCGACCACCCGGGCCGCCTGCGCCGAGCTCGGCGTCGAACCGTGGGAGGACCCGCACAACGCCGAAGCGCGCTTCACCAGGGTCCGGCTGCGGAACGAGGTCCTGCCGCTGCTGGAGGACGTCCTCAACGGCGGGGTCGCGGCCGCACTCGCCCGCACGGCCGCGCAGCTGCGTGAGGACAGCGAGGCGTTGGACACATCGGCGGACAGGATCTTCACCCGTGCGGGCGGCCTCGAAGGGCTGGATGTAGCAGTCCTCGAAGGGGAGCCGGCGGCCCTTCGGCGACGGGTTCTCCGCAGGTGGCTGCTGGCGTCGGGGGTGCGCGAGCTCACCGACGCGCACCTCCGGGCGGTCGACGCGCTCGTCGCCCGGTGGCGTGGTCAGGGCGGCGTCTGGCTGCCGGGCAACTTGGAAGCCCGGCGGTGCCGTGGCAGGCTCTGCGTCATCTCCCAACCCACCACCCGAGGGGACTGACCCGTGTACGAGGGCGAAATCGCCTCCGTGCTCGTCACCGAGCAGCAGATCCAGGACAAGATCACGGAGCTGTCGGCGCAGATCGCCGCCGACTATCCGGCCAACGGGCAGGGTGAACTCCTGCTGGTGGGTGTCCTGAAGGGCGCGGTCATGTTCATGACCGACTTCGCCCGTGCGCTGCCGCTGCCGACGCAGCTGGAATTCATGGCCGTCTCTTCCTACGGCTCGGCGACCTCGTCGTCCGGTGTCGTCCGCATCCTCAAAGACCTCGACCGCGACATCGCGGGCCGCGACGTGCTGATCGTCGAGGACATCGTCGACTCCGGCCTCACGCTCTCGTGGCTGCTGAAGAACCTGGCCAGCCGCAACCCGGCCTCGCTCGAGGTGGTTTCGCTGCTGCGCAAGCCGGACGCGATCAAGGTCGACGTCCCGGTGAAGTACATCGGCTTCGACATCCCGAACGAGTTCGTCGTCGGCTACGGCCTGGACTACGCCGAGCGCTACCGGGACCTGCCCTACATCGGGACGCTGGACCCGAAGGTCTACACCGCGTAGCGCACCGGCGGGGTTCACCGACCGTTCACCGCAATTACCGGTTTCGCGGAACCCCGGCGTCGCCGATCGCGTCATACGCTCTGATCACGTGCGTTAACCTATGCGAAGACATTGGCGTGCCCGCGGTGACCGGGTCGGGGGAACGGGAGAGAGTTCTGATGGCGAACAGCAGCGCTGCCGACGCGAACGCCTTCAAGGCGGCCGCCGCGGCGGGTCAGGTCGGGATCGACCCCGACGCCGCGCAGACCGTGCTGAACAAGATCCGCACCGGCAAGGACGCCGTCGAGGCCCTGCTCGGCGGGGCGGGCACGCTCGCCCAGCCGCCGAAGCTCGGGGACAACCCGGTCGGCAACGCGATGGCGGCGAAGTTCGTGCAGCGCGCGGACGGCGGGGGCGACTCGTACGCCGCCGCCCTGCAGAACCTGCTCGACCAGTACTCCGCCGCCGAAGAGGGCATCGTCACGGCGATGTCCCGGTACCACGAGATCGACCAGGCCGCGGCCGACCCGTTCCGCAACGCCTGAGCCCAGAGGGGGACTCGAAGTCATGGCTCCGAACCACAGCGACCAGCCGTCGACCACCGCTCCGGGCGCTACCGACCCGGGCTCGCTGGTCCCGCTCGGCGACAACGCGTCGGCGCAGAACATCGTCGCGGACGCCCGCGGCCGTTCCGACGGCTTCGACATGGGCAGCGACCGCGCGATCGCGAACCCGCCGAACTGGAACGCGCAGGCCAGCCAGGAGCTCTACAACGGCGCGGTCAACAACAACGACCCCGGCACGGCCGAGGCGACCGGGCAGGCCTGGTCGCACCACGGCAGCGAGCTGAAGCAGGCCTCCGACCACCTGTACAACGCGATCTCCGAACTGGGCAACGCCTGGGTCGGCCGCGGTGCCGCGGGTGCCCAGGGCGCGCTGGTGGCCATCGCCAACTCGGGCTCGCAGGCCTCCGAGGCCGCGCACACGATGTCGGACCGGCTCGCCCGGCAGGCCGCCGCGGCCGCCGAGGTCAAGAAGATGCCGGCTCCCAAGGACTACGACCCGAAGCAGTCGATGGCGGCCGCGCTCGCGGGCGGCCCGGCGGCGCTGGTCGCCGACCAGAAGGCCCAGGCCGACGCGGCCAACGACGTCAAGGCGCAGCAGGTCGCGTTCTTCAACGCCTACACCAAGTCGATGAGCGAGGTCGACAGCTCGACCCCGAGCTTCGGCCCGGAGTCCCTCGGCATGAAGCCGACGGGGTCGCACAACTCCATCTCGTTCAACGGGATCAGCAGCGTCGGCGCCACCGGCCCGGTCCAGGGTCTCGGCGGCGCGGGCAACGCGGTCTTCGCCTCGAGCGGCTCGGGCTTCGGCGGCCACGGCGGCGCGTTCGACGCGCAGCACGCGGCGTTCGGCCCGAACACGGCCCACGGCGGGGTCGCCGGGACCGGCGGCTTCGGCGGTCACGAAGCCGCGGCGGCGACCCTCGGCGGCGACGCGCCCGGCGGCACCGCTGCGGGAACCTCCGCCGGCACGACCACGGGCGCCGGCCAGGTCTCCGGCGCCGCGCAGTCCGGCGGCGGCAGCAACCCGCTCGGCAAGATCGGCATGGGCCTGGGGCTCGGCGGCGCCGCCGGCGGCCTCGGCGCGCTGGCCTCCCGCGCGCTGGGCAAGGGCAACCGGTCGGGCGCGAAGTCCGAGAACGAGACGTCCCTGGCGTCGGCGGACGGCCAGGCGCAGAGCGCCGCGTCGGCCCAGGCGCCGCAGCAGGGTCTCGTGTCGTCGGCGGGCACCATCGGCGGCCAGACCCCGCCGCCGCCCGGCATGGGCGGCATGGGCGGCGGGATGGCCCCGCACGGTGCGCAGGGCGAGCAGGACGAGGAGCACACGCACGCGTCGTTCCTCATCGAAGCGGACCCGGACGAGGCCTTCGGCGCCAACCAGGCGACCCCGCCGCCGGTCATCGGCGCGTGGTCCGAGGGCGACGAAGACCGCTGATCCTCATCGGGCCGGGCGCGCCACGCGCGTCCGGCCCGCTTTCTTCCCGGGTGATTCTCTTGGGGGTGGCTCGATGCCGAACGCTGAGCTGCTGACCCCGGCCGAGGTGGACTTCCTGTGGGAGTCCGCCGGGCTGGGTGAGCTGCCGTACCCGCTGCGCGTCCGCTCGCACGGCGACACCGCCGACGAGCGGTCCCTGCTGCGCCAGCGCACGCTGGAGGGGCTGGCGGCCCGGGGCCTCGCGGACGGCCGCGGCCGCCCCGAACCGCACGTCGAGGACTACTTCGGCGTGCTCGCCACCCCTGAACTGAGCTTGGACGCCGTCCAGCTGATCGCCCCGGACGCCGAGCCGCTGCTCGCGGTCGCCGGCGTGCTGGGCGGCCTGGGGCTGCTGGCCGTCCAGGACACCCGCGGCCTGCACCTGCAGCCGTGCCCGGTGGACGGCCTGGCGAGCGCGATCGTCTCCCTGCTGCCCGGCGCCCCGCGCGGCGCCGAGAAGTCCATCACCGTGCCGCTGGAGCAGCTGGTCGGCGCGCACGGCGTCGACTTCCTGCAACGCCGCGGCGACCCCGAAGACCGCACCAGCGCCGACGACGACCGCAAGGCCCTCGCCCGGCTGCACGCCCAGCCCCGCCTGCGCGGCGGCCAGATCGCGGCCAACGCCCGCACCCGCATGGGCGCGCGCAGCCGCACCCCGGTCCTGAGCTGGTTCGACACCGAGACGGGCCGCTACTTCACCCAGGCGACCCGAGGCCACGACGGCCGCGACTGGATCACGATCGCCCCGGCCGACGCGGCGACCCTGCGCCACCGGCTCGGCGAGATGCTCGCGGGCGCGACGGCGACCAGCACGGTCTGACACCGGCGGCGCCCACCACCCAGCCCCGCGGCCGGTCCGATCCGCACCCCGCACCTCGCACCCGGCGGCGGGCCGCTCGGCAGCGACGGCCGGGTCACCGAGCCCGCGCGGCGGCGGCACCGGTCCGGCTCGTGACCGTCCGCGCGCAGCCTGGCGAGCCCGCGATTGGCTGATTCCGGACACCGGTTCGGCTCGTGACCGTCCGCGCGCCGCCTCGCGAGCCGGCGATTGGCTGATTCCGGACACCGGTTCGGCTCGTGACCGTCCGCGTGCAGCCTCGCGAGCCGGCGACTGGCTGATTCCGGACTCCGGTCCCGCACCACCGCTGCCAAGCTGAGGTAGGCGCGCGAGCCATCCACCGGCCGGACCCGGGCGAGCGGCAACCAGCCGCGACCGGCGTCCAGAGCTGCGCAGCCTTCAGCGGCCGTTCGATGCCTTCGCCGGCGCTGCAGCGGCGCCGGACAGGGCGCCACGCGAGCCGCTCGCAGCCTGACCAGTCCGGCGGAGGTGGCCGGAGCGTCGGCGCCGTCGGGGTCGGCGCACGAGCCCCCGGCGCCCACCCCGCGTGCCCGCGAGTGGCTGATTCCGGACACGGTGAACACGGGTCCCACACGTTCTCTGCCAAGATCGGCTCCGGGTTCTCCGAGCGTGCCCAGCCGGCAACCGGGAACGGTCCCGTTCTGTCGGTGGTGCGGGCTACGCTGAGCGAGAATCCGATCCGGGAGAGTAGTGATGCAAGAGTTCTTCTCGCCGCTGGCGTTCGACTTCCTGTGGGAGTCGGCGCGGGTCGGTGAGCTGCCTTACCCGTTGCAGGTCCGGTCGCACGGCGCGACCGAGGACGAGCGGGTCTCGCTGCGCCACCGCACCGACGTCGAGCTGAAGGCGCGCGGCATCCGCGAGCCGCGGGGCCGGCTGGCGCCACCGATCGAAGACGCGCTGGAGCTGCTGGCCTTCGCGCCCCTGACCATCGACGCCCTGCACATCCCGCAGTTCGAGGCCCCCACGGTCGGGGTGCTGGCGGCGGCCGACGACACCAAGGGCGTGCTCGCGGTCCAAGACGCCGACGGCATCTGGCTGCGGGATATCCCGAAGGACGGGCTGGTCTCCGCCGTCATCGGCGTGCTGCCCGCCGGGCCGCGCGGGACCGAGGCCTCCGTCACGCTCCCACTGGACGACGCCCTGCGCACGGCCCCGATCCGGGTGCCCGTGTCCCTGCCGTCGGCCCCGGGTGAGGAAGAAGGCAGGGGCAAGCGGCGGACGCCGCTGAGCGAGCGGGTCGTCGCCGACCCGCGCGAAGCCTACGGCCGGCTCGCGGGGCAGCCGCGGATGCGCGGCGGTCAGCTGGCAGCGAACAGCCGGTCCCAGGTCGGGGCCAAGCAGCGGTCCCGGGTGCTGGCCTGGTTCGACACCGCCACCGGGCGCTACCTCAGCCTCTCCCGCGCAGGTACGGACGGTCGGGAGTGGGTCACGGTGGCCCCGGCGGACCCGGCGACACTGCGCACCCGGCTGGGCGAGATGGTGAGCAGTGTGTCGGACGGCACGCGCTAGCGTGACGAGGGTGTGGACCGAACGGGAACCAGGACGCGGTATCGCCCGTTGACCTGCGAGAGGCTCACAGGGGATGAACGCGGCAGCGGACGGTACCCTGTTGGGACGGGTGTCCAGGCACCATGGGTTGTCAAGATCGTGATGGCGGGTATCACAGGAGCCGCCCAACCAGGGAGGGTCGAGGCCACCAGGGCCGAGTCGTATGAACCGGAAGAGCGTGCTCAGGAACCCACTGCTGTGGATCGTCGCGGGGTTGCTGGCGTTGTTCGCGTACAACACGATCTTCGACAGCGATCGTGGGTACACCCAAGCACCCATCTCGGTGGCGAACTCCCAGATCACCACGAACAACGTCAAGGAAGCGAGCCTCGAGGACAAGGAGCAGCAGGTCAAACTCCTGCTGAACAAGCCTGTCGACGTCGATGGCCAGCAGACCACCCAGCTCATCGCGCAGTACCCGGCCAACGCGTCGCTTGAGATCTACGACAAGCTGCTGGCCGCGAAGAACGGCGATGGCGGGGTCAAGTTCACCACCAAGGTCACCCAGCAGGGTGTGCTGACCCAGATCCTCATCTTCGCCATCCCGCTGGCCCTCGTGCTGGGCCTGCTGATGTGGATGATGAACAACGCCCAGGGCGGCGGCAACCGCGTCCTCAACTTCGGCAAGTCCAAGGCCAAGCAGCTGAACAAGGACATGCCCAAGACGACCTTCGGGGACGTCGCGGGCGCCGACGAGGCCGTCGAAGAGCTGTACGAGATCAAGGACTTCCTGCAGAACCCGGCGCGATATCAAGCGCTCGGCGCGAAGATCCCGAAGGGCGTCCTGCTCTACGGGCCGCCCGGTACCGGCAAGACGCTGCTCGCGCGAGCTGTCGCGGGCGAAGCGGGCGTGCCGTTCTACACGATCTCGGGCTCGGACTTCGTCGAGATGTTCGTCGGTGTCGGCGCCTCCCGTGTGCGTGACCTGTTCGAACAGGCCAAGCAGAACGCGCCCTGCATCATCTTCGTGGACGAGATCGACGCGGTCGGCCGCCAGCGCGGCGCCGGCCTCGGCGGCGGCCACGACGAGCGCGAGCAGACGCTGAACCAGCTGCTCGTCGAGATGGACGGCTTCGACGCCCGCGGCGGCATCATCCTGATCGCGGCCACCAACCGGCCCGACATCCTCGACCCCGCGCTGCTGCGCCCGGGCCGCTTCGACCGGCAGATCCCGGTCTCCGCGCCCGACATGCGGGGCCGTCGCGCGATCCTCGAGGTGCACTCCAAGGGCAAGCCGATCGCGCAGGGCACCGACATGGGCAGCCTGGCCAAGCGGACCGTCGGCATGTCCGGCGCCGACCTGGCGAACGTGCTGAACGAGGCCGCACTGCTCACCGCCCGCAAGAACGGGCACGTGATCAGCGACGTCGAGCTCGAGGAGTCCGTCGACCGCGTCGTCGGTGGCCCAGCCCGCAAGAGCCGGATCATCTCCGAGAAGGAGAAGAAGATCACGGCTTACCACGAGGGCGGGCACGCGCTCGCCGCGTGGGCGATGCCGGACATCGAACCGGTCTACAAGCTGACCATCCTGCCGCGCGGCCGCACGGGCGGGCACGCGCTGCTCGTCCCGGAGGACGACAAGGACCTGATGACCCGCTCCGAGATGATCGGGCGGCTGGTCTTCGCGATGGGTGGCCGCACGGCGGAGGAACTCGTCTTCCACGAGCCCACCACCGGCGCGTCCTCGGACATCGAGCAGGCGACGAAGATCGCCCGCGCGATGGTCACCGAGTACGGCATGAGCGCTCGCTTGGGCGCGGTCAAGTACGGCCAGGAGCAGGGTGACCCGTTCCTGGGCCGCTCGGCCGGCCGGCAGGCGGACTACTCGCTCGAGGTGGCGCACGAGATCGACGAGGAGGTGCGCAAGCTCATCGAGACCGCGCACACCGAGGCGTGGCACGTGCTCAACACCTACCGCGACGTGCTCGACGAGCTGGTCATCGAACTCCTCGAGAAGGAGACGCTGACCCGCAAGGACCTCGAGCGGATCTTCGCCACGGTCGAGAAGCGCCCGCACATCACCGTGTTCAACGAGTTCGGTGAGCGGACGCCGTCCGACAAGCCGCCCATCAAGACCCCGGGCGAGCTGGCGATCGAGCGCGGCGAGCCGTGGCCCCCGCCGGAGAAGGAGAAGCCGGTCCTGAAGCCGGAGCCGACCCCCGTCGGCACCGCCCAGGGCGCGGGTGACCTGCCCGGTGGCCCGCCGTACCCGGCCTCGGCGCCGGACCCGAACGCCAACCCGTACGCCCCGCCGCAGCCGGGCTCCTACCCGAACGGCGGCCGGCCCAACGGCGGCCCGAACGGCACGTCGCACTGGCCGCAGAACTACGGCGCCCAGCCCGGCGGCGGCTACCAGGGCGGCCCGGCGGGCCAGAGTGGCCCGCCGAACTACGGTGCCCCTCCGGGCTGGACCCCCGCGACGTCCCCCGGCGGCCAGCCGGGCCAGTCGTGGCGTCCCGGTGGCGAAGAACGCTCTCGCGAGCACGGCTGGTTCGCCGACCAAGCGGGCGGCGGCAACCAGCAGAGCGAGGGGGAGCGTCGTGACGTGGATGGACCAGAAAAGCCCCAGTGACGCCGGCCGCCCGGTCTTCGACCAAGACCGGGCGGAGAAGGCGATCCACGAGCTTTTGCTGGCCTGCGGCGAAAACCCGGACCGGGACGGCCTGAAGGACACCCCGGCCCGGGTCGCCCGCGCGTACAAGGAGATGTTCGCCGGCCTGTACACCGAGCCCGACTCGGTGCTGGACAAGACGTTCGACGAGTCCCACGAAGAACTGGTGCTCGTCACGGACATCCCGATGTACAGCCAATGTGAACACCACCTGGTGCCCTTCCACGGCGTCGCGCACGTCGGGTACATCCCGAACGCGGGCGGCAAAGTCACCGGGCTCTCCAAACTCGCCCGGCTCGTAGACCTCTACGCCAAGCGCCCGCAGGTCCAGGAACGCCTGACCTCGCAGGTCGCCGACGCTCTGGTCCGCAAGCTCGAGCCGCGGGGCGTCATCGTCGTGATCGAGGCCGAGCACCTCTGCATGGCCATGCGCGGCATCCGGAAGCCCGGCGCCCGCACGACCACCTCGGCCGTGCGGGGGCTGCTCAAGACCTCCGCTTCGTCACGGGCGGAGGCGCTCGACCTCATCAAGGCGCGTCGGTGAGCAGGAACCTGCCCGCGCCCGGGCGGTGTGTCGTGATGGGCGTGCTGAACGTGACGCCGGATTCCTTTTCGGACGGTGGCCGCTACCTCGACGTCGATCAGGCGCTGGAGCACGCCCGGGCGATGTGGACCCGGGGTGCCGACCTGATCGACGTCGGCGGGGAGTCGACGCGGCCCGGGGCGCTGCGGGTGGACGCCGAGACCGAGCTGGCGCGGGTGCTGCCCGTGATCCGGGCGCTCGCCGGTGAGGGTGTCGCGGTTTCGGTCGACACCACGCGGGCCGCGGTTGCCGCCGCGGCGCTCGAGGCCGGGGCGCACGTCGTCAACGACGTCTCGGGTGGGCTGGCCGATCCGGACATGGCGCGGGTCGTGGCCGAGTCCGGGGCTCCGTGGGTGCTGATGCACTGGCGGGGCCACAGCGAGGACATGCAGGCCCTCGCGAAATACGAAGACGTCGTCGCCGAAGTCCGGTCCGAGCTGCTGTCCCGGGTGGACGACGCGCTCGCGGCCGGGGTGGCCGAGAGCGCTATCGTGCTGGATCCCGGGCTCGGCTTCGCGAAGAACGCCGAGCACGACTGGGCGTTGCTGCGGGGGCTGGACTCGCTGCTCTCGTTGGGTTTCCCGGTGCTCGTCGGCGCTTCGCGCAAACGGTTCCTCGGCCGGCTGCTGTCCGAAAAGGACGGTACGCCGCGGCCGCCGGACGGCCGGGAGGACGCGACCGCCGCCGTTTCGGCGCTGGCCGCGGCCGCCGGGGCCTGGGGTGTGCGGGTGCACGAGGTCGGGGCGTCGTTGGACGCGGTCACCGTGGCCGCGGCGTGGTGGAAGGGTTCTCCGGATGTCTGACCGGATCACGTTGACCGGCTTGCGCGTGTTCGGCCACCACGGTGTGTTCGAGCACGAGAAGCGGGACGGCCAGGAGTTCGTCATCGACATCACGGTGTGGCTCGACCTCGGGCCGGCCGCCGCGTCGGACGACCTGACCAAGACCCTGCACTACGGCGAGCTGGCGGAGCTGGCCGCCGGGATCGTCGCCGGGGAGCCGTACGACCTGATCGAGAAGGTCGCCGGCACGATCGCCGACGCGGTCATGCGCGACGAGCGGCCGGCCGCGGTCGAGGTGACCGTCCACAAGCCGTCGGCGCCGATCCCGCTGACCTTCGACGACGTCGCCGTCACGGTCCGGCGCGACCGATGAGCCGGGCGGTCCTCTCGCTCGGGTCCAACCTCGGCGACCGGCTCGGCTTCCTGCGGCTCGCGCTGGACGCCGTCCGGCCCGCGCTGGTCGCGGTGTCGAGTGTGTACGAGACCAAGGCCTGGGGCGTCGAGGACCAGCCGGACTTCCTCAACGCCGTCTGCGTCGTCGACGACCCGGGCCGTGACCACTGGGCGTGGCTGCGCACCGGCCAAGCCGCCGAGCAGGCGGCCGGGCGGGTGCGCGAGCTGCGGTGGGGGCCGCGGACGCTGGACGTCGACGTCGTCACGGTGGACGGCGTCACCTCCGCGGACCCGGAGCTGCTGCTGCCGCACCCGGGTACGCCGGAGCGGGCGAGCGTGCTGGTCCCGTGGCTGGAGATCGAGCCGGACGCGGTCCTGCCCGGCCACGGCCCGCTGGCCACGCTGCTGGCCGCGCGCCCGGCGTCGGACGTCGAGTCGGTCCGCCGGACCGATCTCGACCTGAAGGCATAAAGATCGGTGAGCCGGGGGCGTCCGTTACCCGACGCCCCCGGTTCGTCGCCGAACTGCCGTTCCGGTGCGGTCAGCCGCGCAGAGCGGCGATCATGAACCGCACCGCGGGCTGGGCCGTCGGGACCGGCGGCCAGCCGTTGATGGTCGCCAGCAGCTGCCAGTAGCGCTCGGCCCGCGGGTCGCCGCTCGCGGCGAAGCGGTCCGCCATCTCGGCGCGGAACCCCGGGGACGCCGGGTCCTGGCCGGCGCGGGCGGTGGCCGTCGCGATGTCGGCCGCAAGCGTTTGCCCCGTCTCCGACGTCGGTGCTTCCCCGGCCGCCAGCGCCGTTTCGGCGCGCGAGACCCAGCTCGGCCAGTGCTGCTGCCAGGCGTCGGCGGGCGGGTGGAACTCGCCGTCCGCGATCTGCCGGGCCTGCGTTTCGCTCATCGCGCGGATCAAGGTCCGGAACGCCGGGTCCTGGACGAGCTCGGCGAACTCGATCCAGGCCTCCAGCTGCTCGGGCGACGGGTCGTCCGGCAGGTCGGGCTTCCCGGCGCGCATCCGCTCGTAGAACTGCGGATCGATCTCCAGCCCCGAGACCATCTCGTCCCAGAACTCGTCGACCAGCCGCTTGCGCTCCTCGTCGGACATCGACGCGAGACGGTTCATCAGGTTCACTTCCTCCAGCTCGGAATCACGCTTGGCCACCGCGCGCAGCACCGCCCGGCGCAGCCGCAGCCGCCGGATCTGCTCGTCGAGCGCCTCGACGTGCCGGTTCGCCAGCTCGCCGACCGTCGTGGAACGCGACAGGGCGGCTTCGACGTCGGCGAGCCCGAGGCCGAGCTCGCGCAGGGTGCGGACCAGCTCCAGCCGGGCCATGGCCGTGGCGTCGTAGAGCCGGTAGCCGGCGTCCGTCCGGTCGGTCGGGGGCAGCAGGCCCTCGTCCGAGTAGAACCGGATGGTCTTGACCGGCAGGCCCGTGCGCCTGGCCAGCTCGCCGATGGTGAAGATCGCGGTGGTACCCACAAGACGCATGGTGATGTCTCCAGTCGGTGGAGAGTCAAGGCTATGCGCGGGTCCGGGTGCGCGGAGGCGAGCCCCGGTACGGTTGGGACATGCACTTCACCCGGCCCCGGGACCTGGTGGTGGCCGGGGTACTCGGCCTGGTCCTCGGCTATCTGCTCTTCCAGGCGGCCTACGGCTCGCTGCCCCAGCTGCCGACGCTCGCCGGCGTCACGTTCGCGGTGCTCGCCGTGATCGAGGCCGTGCTCGCGTTCGTCGTTCGGTCCCGGATCAAGGGCGGCCGGGTCGTTGCCGCGATCGGGATCGCCCGATCGGTGGCCTTGGCGAAGGCTTCGTCACTCGCCGGCGCGTTCATGACGGGCGCTTGGCTGGCGGCGTTCGCCTACCTTTTTCCCCGACGTGACGAACTCGTCGCCGCGGTTCTCGACACCCGGGCCGCGGTGGTCGGTGTGGTTTCCGCGGCACTGCTGGTAGCAGCGGGTTTGTGGCTCGAACACTGCTGCCGGACCCCCCGCGACCAAGAGCGGGAGCGGACCCGCGGGACGACCGGTTAGCGCGCGAATCCCACCGCTCGCTGGACCGAGTAGGTCTCGTTCGGATTACGAGCAGGTACGGTGTCAGTCATGACCGGCGTGGGTGACGACTCGCGCGGCCGCCTTCTGGGTAGGCCGTGGCTTGTTGTCGGATTCGTCCTCGCCATCGGAGCCACCCTCGCACTGGTGCTCAGCAACGATCTCAAGTACCTCAGACTCGGGATCGTCGCCGCCCTCTGGGCTGCCCTGATCGGCGCGTTCCTCGCCGTGAAGTACCGCAAGCACGCGGCACAGAGCGAGGACGCGGTCTCCGAGGCGCAGGCTGTGTACGAGTTGGAGCTGGAACGCGAGATCGCGGCCCGGCGGGAGTACGAACTGGAGGTGGAGGCGGAGAACCGCACGGCGTCCGACTCCCGCGGCCGCGAGGAGCTGGAGGCGCTGCGCGTCGAAGTCTCCGCGCTGCGCGACAGCCTCCAGTCGCTGTTCGGCGGTGAGGTGCTGCTCGAACGCGTCGCGCTGACCGCGCAGGCGACTCGCATGCGCAAGCTGTCCGACGACAACCGGATGATCCCCGACGGCGCGCCGAAGAAGCGGCCGGCCCAGCTGATGGCCGCGAAGAAGCCGATGCCCGAAGGCGGCGAACGGCCGACCGAGCTGATCGACCGCGTGCTCGACGAGCGCCGCCGCAAGGCGTCGAACGGCAAGCCCGCGAACGGCAAGGGCCCCGGCGGCAAGGGCAAGGGTTTCGGCGGCGGCAAGCCCGCCAACGTCAACGCGCAGAGCACCCAGCAGATCGCCCGGCCGAAGCCGCTGAGCGAACGCCGTCCGCCCGTGCCCGAGGTCGACCCGGCCCTGAACGCCGCGCAGCGCGAGCTGAAGGCCGCCGAGCTGCGTGCCGAAGCGGCCCGCCGCCAGGCCGAATCGCAGCCGATGCGCCTCCCGGACCCGGCCGAGGTCGCGAAGCAGCCCGAGCGCCGTCCCGAAGCCCCCGCCGAGCCGACGCGCCGCGATGTGGCGCGGCCCGCCGACCCCAAGACCGAGATCCGCCGCCCGGATCCGAAGACGGAGATCCGCCGTCCCGAGCCGCCGCCCGCGCGCCGCGCGGAGATCTCGCGCTCGGAGATGCGTCCCGTCGAGATGTCGCGCCCCGACATCCCCCGGGTGGAGATGTCGCGTCCGGACATCCCGCGTGTCGAGATGTCGCGCCCCGACATCCCCCGGGTGGAGATGTCGCGTCCGGACATCCCGCGTGTCGAGATGTCGCGTCCCGACCTGCCCCGCGTCGAGCGCCAACGGCCCGTCGAGCGGCCCGCTGAGCGGTCGCGCCAGGAGATGCGGCCCGCCGAGATGTCGCGCCCCGACATCCCGCGTGTCGAGATGTCCCGCTCGGACCTGCCCCGCGTCCCCCCGCCGAACGGTGCCCGCCCCGACCCGAGGAAGGCTCCCGAGCCGCCCGCGCGCCCGCCGCAGGGCCGTCCGGCGGCCAGCGTGCCGCCGCCGAAGCCGTCCGAGATGTCGCGGTCGGACATCCGGCCGGTCGAGCGCCCGGTGGCCGACCTGAGCGCGGCGTTCCAGAACCGCGACGACTTCGCCGAGCGGCAGCGGCCCAACCGGCCGAAGCCGCCGGAGCCGAAGCCCGCCGACCGCAAGCCGCCGATGCCGCGGGACGCCGCGGGATCGCGGACCGACCTGCCGCCCGTGTCGCGGCGGGATCCGTCCGGCTCGCGGACCGACCTGCCGGCCGTGCCGCGCCGCGACCCCGCCGGGTCGCGGACCGACCTGCCGGCCGTGTCCCGGCGCGACCCCGCCGGGTCGCGGACCGATCTCCCGGTCGTCCCGATGACGATGCCGGTGCCGAGCGCCGGCCCGCCGTCGCGGACCAACCTGCCGCCGGTCGTGCCGCCGACCACGCCGGTGCCGGCCGCCGACGGCCGCCGTCCGTCGCGCCTCGAGCAGTTCTCGCGGGCCGACATGTCGCCGATCCTCGACGAGCCGCCGTCCCGGCACGGTTCGCACCGCGCCCCCGCGGACGCCGCGCAGGCCGACGCGCCGGTGAACCCGACGCTGCCGGAGTCGGTGCGCAACTTCCAGGGCCGCCCCGCCGGCGGCCGGCGCCGGAAGCCGGACGACTCGCAGGAGATGCCCGCCGTGGCCCCGCCACCGCCCGAGCCCTCGGGTGGCCGTCGCCGTCGTCCGGACGGCGAACCGCCGGCCTGGGAAGGCATGGTCGCCGAGCGGGCGTCCATGTCGCGCCGCAACATGACGCCGGTCGACCCGGCCGAACTCGAGCGCAACGGCAACGGGCACCACGGCAACGGCCAGAACGGGCACAGCAACGGCAACGGCCAGGCCAACGGCAACGGTCAGGCCAACGGCAACGGCCGTCGCTCCGGTGAGACGCCGGGCAGCGGGTCCCACAACACCGGCCGGTCGGTCAGCGAGCTGCTGGCGGCGAACGGCGGCACCGGCTCGACGCCGCGCCGCAGGCGGCGCGCCGAGGACTGAGGTCTTGCCCGGAGCGCGCGGCCGGGCGAGGGCCGACCTGGCCGCGCCCGGCGTCACCCGGGGTTCGCATTCCGGTCCGTGTCCGGTCTGCGTAGGGTGACCGGCTGTGAGCGGAACCCTCTCGCCCGCGACGGGACTCGATCGCGGACGGCGGCCTCGACGGATCACCGTGCTGCTGCCGGTGCTCGGGCTGATCGTCGTCGCCCTGTGCGGCCTGTTCCTGTTCGGCCTGGCGACGGCCCGGGTCGGCCCGCTGGCCGTCACCATCGGTGTCCTGGCCGCCCTGGTGCCGGTCGCCGGGGTGGTGGCGGGCTTCCTGTGGGTCGACCGCTGGGAGCCCGAGCCGGCGAAGTTCCTGCTGCTCGCGTTCGCCTGGGGCGCCTGCATCGCGACGATCACCGCGCTGCTCATCAACACCACCGCGGAAGCGGTCGGTGACGAGCTGCTCGGCAAGGGCAGCGGCAACACCGTCGCCGCGCTGGTGTCCGCGCCCGTGGTCGAGGAAGCCGCGAAGGCGCTCTTCGTGGTCCTCATCCTGTGGCGCCGCCGCAGCGAGTTCGACGGCGTCGTGGACGGCGTCGTCTACGCCGGGTTCAGCGCGGCCGGGTTCGCGTTCACCGAGAACATCTACTACTTCGGTCGTGCCTTTTACGACTACGGCTTCGGCGACGGGCACAGCCAGGGCGTCATCACGGCGTTCTTCCTGCGCGGTGTCCTCGCGCCGTTCACGCACCCGCTGTTCGCGGTGCTCACCGGCATCGGGATCGGCATCGCCGCCCGGACGACGACCAAGGCGCTGCGGATCATCGCGCCGGTCGCCGGTTACCTGGCCGCGGTCTGCCTGCACGCGCTGTGGAACAGCGCCGCGCTGCTCGGCGGGTCGAAGTTCCTGACCGTGTACTTCCTGATCATGCTGCCGTTGTTCCTGGGCGTGGTCTACCTGGTCGTCCTGCAGCGACGCCGGGAGCAGCGGATCATCGAAGCCGCTCTGCCGCACATGGCCGCGGCGCGGTGGATCGCGCCGTCGGAGGTCGAGCTGCTGGCCAGCCTGCCCGGCCGCCGCGCCTGGCGCCGCCAGGCGAAACGCCAGTCGGGCAAGCAGGCCGCCAAAGCCGTCGCCGTGTACCAGGCGAGTGTCACCGAGCTCGCGTTCCTGGACCGGCAGGAGATCCACACCGGCACCGACCGGCAGCGTCAGCAGGAGCTGCTGCGCACGCTGAAGGCGGCCCGGGCGGAAGCCACCCGGCTCGCCCGGGAAGCGCCGCACGGGTGAACCGGTCCGGGTGAAGCTTGTCACCCGGGCTCAACGGTCCGCGCTCAGCCGAGTTAGTCTCGCGCCGTCGTCCGGTACCCGGAGCGGGACTGGAACGAGAGCAGAGGGAGTCTGCGAACCATGAGCGTCCACAGGCGCACGCCATGATGCGACCCGCTCGCCTCGCGGTCGGGGTCGTTTCCGCCGGCCGGGTGGGCAGTGTGCTCGGTGCCGCCCTGGCCCGGGCGGGACACACGGTGGTCGCCGCGTCCGGTCTGTCCGCCGCGTCGCTGGCCCGCGCCGAACGCCTCCTCCCCGACGTGCCCCTCCTGCCGCCCGACGAAACCGTCCGCCGGGCGGACCTGGTGCTGCTCGCCCTCCCCGACGACGCTCTGGCCGGCATGGTCCGCGGCCTGGTCGCCACGGAGTCGCTGCGGCCGGGTCAGATCGTCGTGCACACGTCCGGCGCGCAGGGCATCGACGTCCTGGCGCCCGCGGCCGAGGCCGGGGCGCTCCCGCTGGCCCTGCACCCGGTGATGACGTTCACCGGCCGCGAGGAGGACCTCGAACGGCTGGCGGCGTGCAGCATCGGCGTCACAGCGGCGGCCGACGACGAAGCGGCGTGGAACGTCGGCGAGGCGCTGGCCGTCGAGATGGGCGCCGAGCCGGTGCGCATCCCCGACTCCGCGCGAGCGCTCTACCACGCTGCGTTGACCCACGGCGCGAACCACCTGATGACGCTGGTCGCGGACTGCGCGGAAGTCTTGCGCGAAGCGGGAATCGGGCATTCCGAGCGCCTGGTCGCACCACTGCTTTCGGCCGCGTTGGATAATGTTCTCCGACACGGCGACCGCGCGCTCACCGGCCCGGTCGCCCGTGGCGACATCGGCACCGTCCGCAAGCACCTCGAGGTGCTGGGGGACCGGGCGCCGGACGTCGCACCGGCCTACCGCGCGCTGGCCAAGCGCACGGCGGAGCGTTCCGTGGCCGCCGGGCTGCTCGACACCGCGGCCGCCAAGGAACTCACCGACCTCCTCGACGATCCCGCCGAAGGGCATCCAGACCAGTGACCACACCGAAATTCAGTCGCGGCACCCTGAACACCTTCGCCTCGCCCGAGCAGATGAGCCAGGTCAGCCGGGCCCTGCACGGCGTCGGGCGCAAGCTGGCGCTCGTGCCGACCATGGGCGCGCTGCACGCCGGGCACCGCGAGCTGATCCGCCGCGCGAAGCGGCTGCCGAACAACGTCGTGGCCACCTCGATCTTCGTGAACCCGCTGCAGTTCGGCGAGGGCGAGGACTTCGAGGCCTACCCGCGTCCGCTGGAGGCCGACCTGGCCGTGCTGGGCGAGGACGGCGTCGAAATCGCCTTCACCCCGGCCGCCGACGCGCTGTACGCCGAGGGCGCCGCGGTCACCGTGCACCCCGGTCCGCTCGGCGACGAGCTCGAAGGCCTCGTCCGGCCCGGCCACTTCGCCGGCGTGCTGACCGTCGTGGCGAAGCTGTTCAACCTGCTCCGTCCGGACTACGCGCTCTTCGGCGAAAAGGACTACCAGCAACTGGTCCTGATCAAGCGGATGGTGCGCGACCTGAACATCGGCACGCACGTGATCGGCGTGCCGACCGTGCGCGAACGCGACGGTCTCGCCCTGTCGTCGCGCAACGTCTACCTCACGCCTGAGCAGCGTGAAGACGCCATCGTCCTGTCGGCCGCCCTCACCGCGGGGGCGTTCGTCGGCCGGGACGGGGCGGACGCGGTCCTCGAGACCGCGTGGAAGACCCTCGCCGCGCGGCCCGCGGTCGAGGTGGATTACCTGGAGTTGAGGGGAACCGACCTCGGGCCCGCGCCCGTCGATGGTGAAGCACGACTGTTGATCGCGGCCCGGGTGGGGAGTACCCGGCTGATCGACAACGTCCCGGTGTTGCTCGGCGCTGCGGTGGAACACCCGGCGCACCCGGAGCGGCTGGACGCAGGGGAATAGGAGTCCACGATGTACCGCACCATGCTCAAGTCGAAGATCCACCGGGTCACCGTCACCCAGGCCGACCTGCACTACGTCGGCTCGGTCACCGTCGACGAGGACCTGATGGAGGCCGCGGACCTGCTGCCGGGGGAACAGGTGTCCATTGTGGACGTCACCAACGGGGCGCGGCTGGAGACCTACGTCATCAAGGGGGAACGCGGCAGCGGGGTGCTCGGCATCAACGGCGCCGCGGCCCACCTGGTGCACCCGGGTGACCTGGTCATCCTGATCTCGTACGGCCAGATGGAAGACGCCGAGGCCGCGAGGTACGAACCGCGCGTGGTGTTCGTCGACGCGGACAACCGGATCGTCCACCGGCACGCCGATCCCGGCCACGCGCCGGAGGGCTCCGGGCTGCTCAGCGGCACGGTGACCCTGCCGGAGGAGGAGACGGCGATCTTCCCGGTGGCCGAGACGGCGGACGCCCGCCGGCTCGACGCGTTGCTGCACGCGGAAAGCTGACCCGCTTGCTGCTCACCGTGGACGTCGGCAACACGAACATCGTGCTGGGGCTGTATTCCGGCACCGAGCTCGTGGGCGACTGGCGCATGCGCACCGACGCGCGGATGACCGCCGACGAGCTCGCGCTGACCGTGCGCGGGCTCCTCGGCCCGCACGCCGGCGACGTCACGGGGATCAGCGCGTTGTCGACGGTGCCGGCGGTGCTGCGGGAACTGCGGGTGATGCTTTCCCGCTACTACGCGAAAGTGCCGAAGATCGTCGTCGAGCCGGGGGTGCGCACGGGCGTCGCCCTGCTGGTCGACAACCCGAAGGAGGTGGGCGCGGACCGGCTGGTGAACACGCTGGCCGCGCACCACCTCCACGACACGGCGTGCGTCGTGGTCGACTTCGGCACGTCGACCAACGTGGACGCGATCTCGGCGCGCGGCGAGTTCCTGGGCGGCGCGTTCGCCCCCGGCATCGAGATCTCGGTCGACGCGCTGGCCGCGCGGGCGGCGGCCCTGCGGAAGGTCGAGCTGGTGCCGCCGCGGTCGGTGATCGGCAAGAACACGGTGGAGTGCCTGCAGTCGGGCATCCTCTACGGCTTCGCCGGCCAGGTGGACGGCCTGGTCCGCCGGATCGTCCGCGAGCTGTCCCCGGGCGGCCGGGAACCGGTGGCGGTGCTCGCCACCGGTGGCCTGGCGCCCTTGGTGATCAGCGAGTCGGAGACGATCACCGACCACGTCCCGGACCTGACCCTGCTCGGCCTGCGGCTGGTCTACGAGCGCAACATCCGCCCTTAGCCGCGCGCCAGGCGGCGGCGTTCCAGGACGTAACCCAGCGCCGTCACGGCCAGCGCCGGCAACGCCACCACCGCCTGCGGGAACTTCGCCGTCCCCGGCGGGTCGACGGCCTTCGAGCCCGGGTAGGCGAGCGCGGAGATCTGCGTCAGCCAGTACAGCGACGCCAGGGTCGCGCCGGCGTCGAGCCCCTCCCGGGACGAAGGCGCCCGCCAGAGCTGCCACAGGCTCGTGGCGCCGAGCGCGAGCCCGAGGCTCATCGTCTGGCCGTTGTGGAACTTCGCGTGCGGCGGCCAGGCGGGGTTCTTCACGTGGGTCTCGTTCCAGTCGGCCCGGTAGGGACCGACCGCGGTCACGAGCGACGTCAGGGAAATCAGTGCCCGGCCCCAGGATGTGGTGCGCATGTGTCCAGTCTGGAACCTCCAGTTTGGTGGAGGTCAAGGCATCGTGTCTCAGCGGCGCCGGCTGCGGAACGTCCAGGTGATCAGCGGCAGGTCGAACTCGCCGGATGCCGTCGCCGGGTTCGTCTCCAGGAAGCCGCGGACGCGGGCGACCAGCGGCGCGGACTCCGCCGGGTCCGAGATGATCACGCGTGAATAGGTCTGCAGCGTTTCGAGCAGGCTCTCCGCCGTCCGCCGGTGGGCGTGCCGGAAGCGGCCGCTTTCGAACGGGGTGAACGCCGGGTGCGTGGCCGGCTGCCGGTCGCCGTCGGTGGCCGGGCGGCGCCACCCCATGCTCGCGGTGCCGGTGAACTCCGCCACCCACGGCACCGATTCGTCTTCGTAGTTCCACATCGGCACGAACACCCCGCCCGGGCGCAGCACGCGCGCCATTTCGGTCATCGCGGGCCCGACGTCGAACCAGTGGAACGCCTGGCCGACGAAAATCGCGTCGACGGCGGAGTCGGGCAACGGGATCCGTTCCGCGCGGCCCTCCAGTGCCGTCACCGAGGGCAGCAGGCGGGAGAGTTCGGCCAGCATTTCCGGGTCGGGTTCGACCGCGGTGACGTCGAGGCCGAGTCCGGCCAGGGTCTCGGTGACCTTGCCGGTGCCCGCGGCGAGATCGAGCACGCGCCGGGGTGTGCCGTCCGCGCCGGCGAGCCCCCATTCGATCGCTTCCCGCGAGTAGTCGGGCCGGTGCTCGGCGTACGCCCCGGCACGTGAACCGAAGGAAGCGGCTTGCCGGGCGCGGATGCCGGGTGTGGGATCACTCACCGGCCCAGGCTAATGGAGGGAAAAGAAAGGTAATCCGGTTGGCGTAGCGTCGCGCGAGGTTCGTACCCTATGGGCCATGACCGAAAACCCCGCTTCCACCAGCGACCCCGCCGAAGACGAACTGCCCGAGCAGATGCGGGTGCGCCGGGAGAAGCGCGACCGGATCATCGCCGGGGGGATCGATCCTTACCCGGTGGAGGTGCCCCGCACGCACTCGCTCGCCGAGGTGCGCGAGTCGCATTCCGGGCTGCCCGCCGACACCGCGACCGGTGATCTGGTCGGTGTCACCGGCCGGGTGATGTTCCTGCGCAATACGGGCAAATTGTGCTTCGCCAGCCTTCGTGAGGGTGACGGCACCGAACTGCAGGCCATGATCAGCCTGGCCAAGGTCGGCGAAGACGCGCTGGCGGCGTGGAAGTCCGACGTCGATCTGGGCGACCACGTCTTCGTGCACGGTGAGGTCATCACCTCCAAGCGCGGCGAGCTTTCGGTGATGGCCGACAGCTGGCGGATCACGTCGAAGTCGCTGCGCCCGCTCCCGGTGGCCCACAAGGAGCTCGCCGAGGAGACCCGGATCCGGCAGCGCTACGTCGACCTCATCCTGCGCCCGCGCGCGCGCGACGTCGTGCGCACGCGCGCCGGCGTCGTCCGGTCGCTGCGGGAGTCGTTCCACCGGCGCGGGTTCACCGAGGTCGAGACGCCGATGCTGCAGACGCTGCACGGCGGCGCCGCGGCTCGCCCGTTCGTGACGCACTCGAACGCCTTCGACCTGGAGCTCTTCCTGCGGATCGCGCCGGAGCTCTACCTCAAGCGCTGTGTCGTCGGCGGCATCGAGAAGGTGTTCGAGATCAATCGCAACTTCCGGAACGAGGGCAGCGACTCGTCGCACTCGCCGGAGTTCGCGATGCTCGAGTACTACGAGGCGTACGCGACGTACGACACCAATGCCGTGATGACCCGGGAGCTGATCCAGTCGGCCGCGCGGGACGTCTTGGACACCGAAGTCGTCACGCTGCCCGACGGTTCGGAGTACGACCTCTCCGGCGAATGGACCACACTCGGAATGTACGAGTCGTTGTCCGATTCCCTCGGCGAAGAGGTGACGCCGGAGACCCCGGCCGCCAAACTGCACGGATTCGCGCAGGCCAGGGGCCTGGAAGTGGACCCGAAGCTCACGCACGGCAAGCTGGTCGAAGAACTGTGGGAACACCTCGTCGGAGATCACCTGCACGCCCCGACGTTTGTGCGTGATTTTCCGCTGGAGACGTCGCCATTGACCAGGCAGCACCGCTCCCGGGCCGGCGTGGCCGAGAAGTGGGACCTCTACGTGCGCGGATTCGAACTCGCCACCGGATACTCCGAGCTGGTCGATCCGGTCGTCGAACGGGAACGGCTCACCGAACAGTCCAGGCTGGCGGCGCAGGGCGATAGCGAAGCCATGCGGCTGGATGAAGATTTCCTCCGGGCACTTGAGTACGGAATGCCACCGAGCGGCGGGGTCGGAATGGGTATCGACCGGCTGCTGATGGCGCTGACCGGTCTCGGTATCCGGGAGACGATCCTCTTCCCGCTCACCAGGCCCGAATAACCCGGCCGTGTGAGTCGGCACTGGTTATCTCAATGAGATTTGCGCTGTCACCCGGAAGCGGGTACTAATGTACAGACAAAGTCTTCTGTGCGGGGCTCGCCCCGTAACCAGATCATTGAGTAAGCCCCCGCAGGAGGAAACAGATGGCACAGAAGGTGCTCGTCTCGCTGGTCGATGACCTCGACGGCAGTGAGGCGGAAGAGACCGTCGAGTTCGGTTTGGACGGCATCAGCTACCAGATCGACCTCTCCTCGGAAAACGCCGAGGAGCTCCGGGACGCGCTCGCTCAGTATGTCGAGCACGCGCGCCGCGCCGGTGGTCGCAAGCGCGCTTCCGTGCGTCCGGTCGCGGGTGGCAAGGGCTCCGCTCGCCCGGCCGCCGTCGACCGTGAGCAGAACCAGGCCATTCGGTCCTGGGCACGCAAGAACGGGTACGCGGTTTCGGACCGGGGCCGGATCCCCTCCGAGGTCGTCGAGGCCTACCACAAGAAGAACTGACGCGGGGTTTGCGGGACTACGGCCGCCGGGCGAATTCGCCCGGCGGCTTTCTTCATGCCCGATGACTGTCCGGTACCGGCCCGGGGCCGGTGCGGGCCGTTCGGGCGTACTCGCCGGGCGACTGGCCCGTCACCGCCGCGAAATCGCGGATGAAGTGCGACTGGTCGCTATAGCCCAGCCGAACCGCCAGTCCGGCGTAATCCACTGGTCCTTCGGTGGCGATCCGGTGCGCGGCGTCGTTGAGCCGGTAAATCCGGATCGCCCACTTGGGCGGGCAACCGACGTGTTCGGCGAACAACCGCTGGACTGAGCGGGTGGTCAGTCCAGTATCCGCGCACAGCTGCGCCACCCGGGTAATTCCCGGATCCCGCGCGATTGATTCGACGGCCGCCACGGCCTCTCGTGCGGCCGGTCGGAGTACTGCCGCATTTGCGATCAGCAAGTTGTCGATCGCACCGACCATTTGCGCGTCACCGGACGCGGTCCGCACCGATTCCGCGGCTTCGAGGGCCTGCGCGCCGAAAACATCCGTGAGCGGGACGGTGCGGTCGGCGATGTCACTCACCGGACCGCCGAGGAACGCGCGGAAGGAGCCCGGCCGGAATCGCACGCCGAGGCCTTGCACGCGCCCTTCGAGCCGATGTGAAAAGACTTCACGACCCGGTCCGTACACCCCGGAAGCGGTGGGGAAGAACGTCGCGTGCACCGCGAGGTTCGGCAGCACGCGCTGCTCGTGCGGCGGTTTGCCGCGCCGGTCCCAGTGCAGCACCCAGTGGTAGTCGACGAATGCCGCCAGTTCGGGCGCCGGCGGGTGCCGGGTGAGGGTGAACACCGCGCGGGCGGCGGCCTCGGCCACGATGCCCTGCGGGATCCGGTGTTCCACCACCGTCACACGGTAACTGTCGCGTTCTTTCAAGACGACGTCGTGGCGGGGCCGATTTGCTCTCGGGATGACTGCCGAGTTGATGCGCCCCGCCGCGGCCGAGTTCCTGCGCGTCGCGCTCGCCGTGGACGACCTGGGCGCCCCGACGCCGTGCGAGGGCTACGACGTCCGCGGGCTGCTGAACCACCTTCTCTACTGGGGCCCGTGGCTGGTCGCCGCGGGACGCCACGAGGACCCGCCGTCGCCCGGCGCCGGCGAGGCCGGCGCGGACCTGGTGACGGCCGGCTGGGCGGCGGCGCTGGAGAAGCAGACGGAGACGCTGGTGGAGGTGTTCGAGACGCCGGCGGCGTGGACGGGCACGACCAAGCTGGGCACGGCCGAGCTGCCGGCCGCGGTGATCGGCGGAATGGTCCTGGGCGAGTTCGTCCTGCACGGCTGGGACCTGGCCCGCGCGAGCGGCCGATCGCTGCACTGCGCGCCCGCCGCGGCGGGCGCGGTCCTGGAGTCGGCGCGGGCGATGGGCGAGCAGGCGCGCGCGATGGGCGTCTACGGCCCTGAGGTACCGGTTCCGGCGGACGCCGCCGTGGTGGACCGCGCACTCGGGGCGGCGGGCCGCGATCCGTCGTGGAGCCGCTGAAGTGCTGTTAAGGCCACCTTGCGGGCGTCAGACGCCCGCAAGGTGGCCTTGACGGCACTCGGAACCGGGGTCAGCGGGAGCAGGTGCGGGGGCAGCCGTCGCACTCGGACTCGGCCGGGAGCAGGTACGAGAAGCAGCAGCTCTCGCGGCGCCGGGTCCACTCGCGGTGTCCGTCCGCTCCCTCTTCCAGGCGCAGCGTCGACGCCGACGTCAACGGCGGGTAGACGGTGTCGAGGACCAGGGCCGCGTCGGCGACGCCCGCGCCTTCGGCCTCCGGGGTGCCGCCCTGGCGGCCCGCCCACCAGAGCGAGTTCTCCAGCGCGTCCGTCGCCGCGGCCCAGAGCATGCGGCGGCCCAGCCTGCTGACCGGGGCGTACGCCTGGACGAACTTGGCCGCGTGGGCCAGGTAGTGGGCCCGCAGGACCGCCGCGAGGGCCCGCTCGTCGCGGACGACCGTCGCCTCCGGGCGGGCCGAGCCCGGGTCCGTCGGGAGGCAGTAGAAGTCGTCGCCGAGGACGGCCATGCCGTCGGGGTGGGGGCGGTCGTCGGCCAGCCGGAACGCCAGCTCGCCGGGCTTCAGCGAGGGCACCCGGCGCTCGTGGTGCAGCAGCAGCGCGCCGACGTACGCCGGGACGTGCAGGTACCAGGTCATCACGTAGCTGGCCGTGGTCCGCGCCGGCGCCGCGTCGTGCTCGCGCAGCAGCCAGTCGCCCAGCAGGCCGCGCCACTCGTCGAAGTACGCCGGCGTCTCCAGCAGCTCCGAACAGCGGATCCAGCCGGCCGGGACGTCACGGCGCAGTTCGTTGCGTTCCTGCAGGCCGGAGACCCGCAGGAGCGACGACGCGAGGCCGTCGCCGACCTCGCGTGCGTCACGGAAAGACCGCTGCTGGTTCAACCGCGGCCCTCCTGACGCCGTGGGGATTAGGCCTGCCTAACCTTACAGGCTTTCCGGGGCTGCGCCAATCGGGTGGCGGCGATCACGGCTCTCCCACCTTGCGGACCTGTTCGCGGTGAGCGGACACCGCGCGGATGGCGGAATCCGGGTGGCCGTCCGCACGTTGGGCTTGACGTAAAGGTGCAGGGCAACCCGAAGATGGGATGCGCCCGGAGAGCTCCACGTCCGGGTGCGAAAAAGACCGCGAACAGCCGTAGTGGTACGCCAGCGCGACCAGTTGGCTACTAGAGTGGTCTCACGGTGCTGAATCCATCGCGGTGAAAGCACGCACGATGGATAACGGGCCGCCGGCGCAGCAGTCGAGGGAGTGCACATGTTTGAGAGGTTCACCGACCGCGCGAGGCGGGTGGTCGTTCTGGCTCAAGAAGAAGCCAGGATGCTCAACCACAACTACATCGGCACCGAGCACATCCTCCTGGGTCTGATCCACGAGGGTGAGGGTGTCGCCGCCAAGGCGCTGGAGTCGCTGGGCATCGCCCTGGAGGGCGTGCGCCAGCAGGTCGAAGAGATCATCGGCCAGGGCCAGCAGGCGCCGAGCGGGCACATCCCGTTCACGCCGCGGGCGAAGAAGGTGCTGGAGCTGTCGCTGCGCGAAGCGCTGCAGCTCGGCCACAACTACATCGGTACCGAGCACATCCTGCTGGGCCTGATCCGCGAGGGCGAAGGCGTCGCCGCGCAAGTGCTGGTCAAGCTGGGTGCGGACCTGAACCGCGTCCGCCAGCAGGTCCTGCAGCTGCTCTCGGGCTACCAGGGCAAGGAGTCCACCGAAACGGGTTCCGGCGGTCGTGGTGAAGGCACCCCGTCGTCGTCGCTGGTGCTGGACCAGTTCGGCCGCAACATGACGGTGCTCGCCCGCGAGGGCAAGCTCGACCCGGTCATCGGGCGCGGCAAGGAGATCGAGCGGGTCATGCAGGTCCTGTCCCGCCGGACCAAGAACAACCCGGTGCTCATCGGCGAGCCCGGCGTCGGCAAGACCGCCGTCGTCGAGGGCCTGGCCCAGAGCATCGTCAAGGGCGAGGTCCCCGAGACGCTCAAGGACAAGCAGCTCTACACGCTGGACCTGGGCTCCCTGGTCGCCGGCTCCCGCTACCGCGGTGACTTCGAAGAGCGCCTGAAGAAGGTGCTCAAGGAGATCAAGACCCGCGGCGACATCATCCTGTTCATCGACGAGCTGCACACGCTCGTCGGGGCCGGTGCCGCCGAGGGCGCGATCGACGCGGCTTCGATCCTGAAGCCGATGCTCGCCCGCGGTGAGCTGCAGACGATCGGCGCGACCACGCTCGAGGAGTACCGCAAGTACATCGAGAAGGACGCCGCTCTCGAGCGCCGGTTCCAGCCGATCCAGGTCGGCGAGCCGTCGCTGGAGCACACGATCGAGATCCTCAAGGGCCTGCGTGACCGGTACGAGGCGCACCACCGCGTCTCGATCACCGACTCGGCGCTGGTCGCCGCCGCGACCCTGGCGGACCGGTACATCAACGACCGGTTCCTCCCGGACAAGGCGATCGACCTGATCGACGAGGCCGGCGCCCGGATGCGCATCCGCCGGATGACCGCGCCGCCGGACCTGCGCGAGTTCGACGAGAAGATCGCGAACGTCCGCCGCGACAAGGAGTCCGCGATCGACGCGCAGGACTTCGAGCGGGCCGCCCGCCTGCGTGACGAGGAGAAGACGCTCCTCGGCCAGAAGGGCGAGCGGGAGAAGCAGTGGAAGGACGGCGACCTCGACGTCGTCGCCGAGGTCGACGACGAGCAGATCGCGGAGGTGCTGGCCAACTGGACCGGCATCCCGGTGTTCAAGCTGACCGAGGAGGAGACCACCCGGCTGCTGCGCATGGAGGAGGAACTCCACAAGCGCATCATCGGCCAGGAGGACGCGGTCAAGGCCGTCTCGCAGGCGATCCGCCGTACGCGTGCCGGTCTGAAGGACCCGAAGCGCCCGTCGGGCTCGTTCATCTTCGCCGGCCCGTCCGGTGTCGGTAAGACCGAGCTGTCGAAGGCGCTGGCGGCGTTCCTGTTCGGCGAGGACGACGCGCTCATCCAGATCGACATGGGCGAGTTCCACGACCGCTACACCGCTTCGCGGCTCTTCGGTGCCCCTCCGGGCTACGTCGGCTACGAAGAGGGCGGACAGCTGACGGAGAAGGTGCGTCGCAAGCCGTTCTCGGTGGTCCTGTTCGACGAGATCGAGAAGGCGCACCAGGAGATCTACAACACGCTCCTGCAGGTGCTGGAAGACGGCCGCCTGACCGACGGTCAGGGTCGCACGGTCGACTTCAAGAACACGGTCCTCATCTTCACGTCCAACCTGGGCACGTCGGACATCTCGAAGTCCGTCTCGCTCGGGTTCGCCGGCGGCAACGACGTCAGCACGAAGTACGAGAAGATGAAGCAAAAGGTCAACGAGGAAATGAAGAAGCATTTCCGCCCGGAGTTCCTGAACCGGATCGATGACATCATCGTGTTCCACCAGCTGACCAAGGAACAGATCATCATGATGGTCGATCTGATGATCGGCCGCGTGGAGAAGCAGCTCAAGGCCAAGGACATGGAGCTGGAGCTGACCGAGAAGGCGAAGTCCTTGCTCGCGAAGCGCGGCTTCGACCCGGTGCTGGGTGCCCGGCCGCTGCGCCGCACCATCCAGCGCGAGATCGAGGACCAGCTGTCGGAGAAGATCCTCTTCGGCGAGGTCGAGGCCGGCCAGATCATCCTGGTCGACGTCGAAGGCTGGAGCGGCAACCCCGAGGACAAGGACGACCAGGCCAAGTTCACCTTCCGCGGTGAGCGCCGGCCGTCCTCGATCCCGGACGCCCCGCCGGTCAGCATCGGCGCCGGTCACGAAGAGAACGGCGGCGAAGCCGAAGGCGAGTGATCGCCTGAACGCTTGAAGGTCGTGTAGTACGCCGGAAGGGCGGCTCCCCACTGGGGAGCCGCCCTTCTCGCATGTCCGGGCTCTGGTCCCCGGCGCGCTTGTGTTATAAGATGTGCATTATAGTCATGAGATGGAGTGGGAGATTGAACTCCACGACGAGGTGGATCGCTGGTTCGTGGAGTTGTGTCGGGAAGACCCGGTCACGGCGGATCGGGTCGAAGAAGCGATCGACATGCTCGCTCGTGAAGGTCCGAGGCTCGGCAGGCCACTGGTCGACCGGATCAAGGGCGCGGATCTGCACAACTTGAAAGAGCTGAGGCCGGCGTCGGCGGGAAGCAGTGAGATCCGGATCCTGTTCGCATTCGACCCCGTACGTCGTGCGGTGCTCTTGGTGGCGGGGGACAAAGCGGGAAACTGGAAGCGCTGGTACGACCTCACCATTCCGATAGCGGAGAAGCGGTTCCGGGAGCACTTGCGAAGCGGAGAGGAGGACTGAGCGATGAGCCGATCTTGGCGGGAAGTCAAGGCTGACAAGTTCGCGATCGACCGCGAAGCGGGCCGTGACGTCGATGCCGCCCACGTCGCGGCGCGTGAGGCCACCCAGGCGTACGTACTCGGGTTTCGCTTGGCGCAACTGCGTGATGACGCGGGTGTCAGCCAGACCGAACTCGCCCGGCGCATGGGGGTGAGCCAGCCGCGGATCAGTCAGCTCGAGCGGGGTGATCCCGGCCAGATGGAGCTGGACACCCTCGCGCGCTACATCGCTGCCCTGGGCGGGCGGATGCGAGTGGTCGCCGACTTCGACGACCATGACGTCACCGTTTCCGCGAGCCAGCGGGACCAGCGGGACCAGCGCGACGCCTGTGCCTGATCGAGGCACCGCAGGCGCATGAGACGATGCCCGCGGACCTTGGGAGGGGAATCCGCGTGGACGTGCTGTCGATCGACTTCGGGACTTCCAGCACGGTCGGGGTGCTCTCCGCGTTCGGCCGGGGGTCGCGGGCCATCGAGGTCGACGGGTCGGTCACCATGTCCTCCGCTGTCTTCCTCAACGATGACGGCCTGCTCATCGTCGGGCAGGACGCCGAACGTGGCGCGCGGCTCGATCCCGGGCGGTTCGAGGCGAATCCCAAGCGGCGGATCGACGAAGGTGTCCTGCGGCTCGGTGGCACCACCGTCCGGATCACCGATGCCTTCGCGGCCGTTCTGCGGCGGATGGGCGAGGAAGCTGGGCGGCAGCTGGGACGGCTGCCCGGGCAGACGCGGATCTCGCATCCCGCGGGCTGGGGGGCGACGCGGCAGGAAACCCTGCGGACCGCCGCCACCGAAGCCGGGCTCGCCGATGTGCGGCTGATCCCCGAACCGGTGGCCGCCGCCGCGCACTACGGGAGTCTCGGCAACCGCGGTGCCGGGCCGATCGGCGTCTACGACCTCGGGGCCGGCACCTTCGACTGCGCCGTCGTCGGCATGTCCGCGCAGGGCTTCGCGGTGCTCGCCGAGGACGGCCTGCCCGACCTCGGCAGCCTCGACATCGACCAGGCGCTGCTCGGGCACATCGGCCGCTCGGTGTCGCACACCGATCCGGCGCAGTGGCAACGCCTGTTGCGCCCGCAGACGACCGCCGACCGCCGCCTGCGCCGCGCGCTGCTCCAGGATGTCCGGGACGCCAAGGAAAGCCTGTCCCGGCACCCGCAGACCGAGGTGCCGATGCCCGAGCCGTTCGGTGACGTCCTCGTCAGCCGGGACGAGCTCGAGGCGCTCGTGCGGCCCAGCCTGCTGCGCAGCGTCGAGCTGCTCGCCGCGACCATCCACAGAGCGGGCCTGAACCCCGCGCGGCTCGCCGGCGTCTACCTGGTCGGCGGGCCCAGCCGGATGCCGTTGCTGGCCGGGCTTCTGGGCCGTCAGCTCGGCATCGTGCCGACCACGCAGGACCAGCCGGAGACAGCCGTCGCGTTCGGGCTGCACCACGTGCCGCTCGGGACGAGCGATCCGAACCTCACCGTGCCCGCGTTCGCGCCGGTCCGCCCGCCCGTGACGCCACCGCGCCCGCAACCCTGGCCGCCGCGGCAGACCTTCCGGCCGCCGCAGCCGCCGAAACCTCAGCCCAGCAAGAAGAAACCACTGCTCATCGCGGCTGCCGTGCTCGTCGTCATCGCGATCGTGGTGACCGTGGTCCTGCTCACGACCCGCGGTGACGCCGCGGCTCAGTCCACAGTGGACTGCACGAGCACGGCGCAGCGCGACCAAGGCGGGTTCACCGCCTGCCTGCGATCGCTCGCCGGGACGGTGCCAGAGCGTGCCGCGTGCCGGCAATCCGACAGCGTCGCCGGGATCGTGCACGCGCAGACCGCCGTCACGTGTGGTTTCCCGGGCGGGTTCGGCAAGAGCAGCGCCGTCACCTACTACCAGGGCCTGACCGTCGACGCCGTCGAGGCGGGCGCGAAGCTACAGATGGGCGAGGGCACCGTCCAACGCGGGACCTGGGACGGCGGCGGGCTGCACGGCCGGTACGTCGCCGGGGTCGGCACGCTCGCCGGGGTCGTGCTGTTCGGCGCGGACGGCCGTGAAGCGGCCGGGCTCTACGTCTCGATCGACTTCAAGGACCGCGACCGCCGCACCGAAGACCTCGTCGCGTACTTCACGAGCGACCTCAAACCGGCCTGACTCACCGGCCGGGTGGGCCCGGCGTCACGGAGCGGCGGCCGGGCAGGAACCGGATCCCCGCCAGCCACGGCCAGAGAGCCTGCAGCAGGCCGGAAACCACGGCCAGCAGGAGGATCCGGTAGTCGCCGAGGGCGCCCGTCACGTTGTAGACGACCAGCAGCGGCACCTGCGTGATGAGCGCGGACACCACGGCCTGCCACTGCGGCCAGATCCGGGCCACCATCAGCGCGATCAGGGTGAGCAGAGCCGAACCGCCGAACGCGGCCCAGAGGGCGAACACACCGAGTGCGCTCTGGTTGACCATCGCGCAGAAGCCTTCGACGGCGTCGGCGCACATGGTGTCGTAACGGTGGCCGGCCCACACCCAGAGCGCGCCGGTGCCCGCGCCGCCGGCCAGGGCCGCGAGGACGACCACGAGCACCGCCCGCGGGTCCGCCCGGGGTCTCAATGCTCCACGCCCGCACTGACGGCGATGTCCTCGGTGAGCTTCGACGCCGTGTCCACCAGGACGTCCAGCGCTTCGGCGATCCGGTCGACGCTCAGCGACGGCGCGACCTTCCCGGACGCCGCGACCTGCTCGGGGCTGAACGGCACGTGCACAAAACCGCCGCGCACGCCCGGAAACGTCGTCAGCAGGTGCATCAAGCCGTAGAAGACCTGGTTGCAGACGTACGTCCCGGCCGTGTGGGACACCGACGCCGGCACGCCCGCCGCGCGGATCGCCGCGACGCAGGCCTTCACCGGGAGCGTCGTGAAGTACGCCGCCGGGCCGTCTTCGACGACCGGGACGTCCACCGGCCGCGCGCCCGCGTTGTCCGGGATGCGGGCGTCGACCAGGTTGATCGCGACACGCTCCGGCGTCACCTCGGTGCGGCCGCCCGCCTGCCCGACACAGACCACCAGCTCCGGCCGGTGTTCCTCGATGGCCCGCCTTAGCGCGGGCAGCGACGCCGCGAACTCGCACGGCAGCTCGACCGCGGCGACGTCGTCCCGCCGCGCCCCGAGCAGCGACACCGCCTGCCACGAGGGATTCACCGATTCGCCGCCGAACGGCGCGAACCCCGTCATCAGCACCCTGGCCATGCATCCTCCCCAAAGTCCGTGAAGGCCTCCTTGAGGGACTCTAGTTCCCTCAAGGAGGCCTTCACGGACTTTCGGCCTCAGGCGGCGGGCTTCAGGCCGCCCGGGTAGAGGTATTGGTCGGCGGGCTTGCCGCTGCCGTACACCCACGCGTCGAAGAAGCCCTTGAGGTTCTTGTGCGCGACGCTTTCGGTGTACCGCTGGAAGTCCTGCATGCTCGCGTTGCCGCCCCGGTGCAGCGCCGGCCAGGTCTTGAGGACCCGGTCGAACGCGCTCTGCCCGATGTAGTTCCGCAGCGCGTGCAGCATGACCGGGCCCTTCGAGTACACGTACGTGAACTCGTTGCCGGGGCCCATGTCGTACAGCTTGCCGTTCCAGAACCCGGCCGACGCCGTCTTGACGTCGTTCGCGTACTGCTTGTCCAGGTCGACGCCTTCCTTGGCCTCGTCCCAGAGCCAGGTGGCGTAGGACGCGAAGCACTCGTTCATGCAGACGTCACGCCAGTGGTCGACGGCCACCGAGTCGCCGTACCACTGGTGGGCGTTCTCGTGGACGATCGTCGGGACCGTGCCGGCCCAGCCCGCGCTGTAGATCGGCCGGCTCATCGTCTCGAGCGAGAAACCGATCTGCTCGTTGAGGAAGATGCCGCCCGCGGCGTCGATCGGGTACTTGCCGAACTTCGACTCGAGGAAGTCGAGGATCTCCGGCAGCCGCGCCTCGGCCTGCTTCGTCGAATCCGGCACGCCCGGGGCGAACGCGCTGACGATCGGCGTCCCGTCCTTGCGCTTCTGCCGGTCGAAGGTCCACTTGTCGATCGCGACCGTCGTCATGTAGGGCACGATCGGCGTTTCCTCGGCCCAGACGTGCGTCGTGCCGCCGGGCGCCTTGAACGTCCCGCGCTCGCGGCCGTTGGCGATCACGCCCCACTCGTCGGGCACGGTGATCGCGAGGTGGAACGTGGCCTTGTCGAGCGGGGTGTCGTTGACCGGGTACCAGGTGGTCGCCGACTTCGGCTCGCCGGCGGCGAACGCGCCGCCCGCCTGGGCGTACTGCCAGCCGTTGTTGCCCAGCGACGGGTCGTCGATGGGCGCGGGCACGCCGTGGTAACCGATCTTGACCTTGAAGTTCTGGCCGCGCCGCAGCGACCGCGACGGCGTGATGACCAGCTCGTGGTCGCCGGTCCGGCTGAACGTCGCGCCGCGGCCGTCGACCTGGATCGTGTCGACGGTCAGCCCGCGCAGGTCGAGGTTGAACGAGCTGAGGGCCTGCGTCGCCCGCGCCGCGATGTCCTGCACCCCGGTGAGCTGGTGCGACGCGGGGTCGTAGGTGACCTTCAGGTTGTAGTCGGCGACGTCGTATCCGCCGTTGCCGTCCTGGGGGTAGTAACTGTCCCCGGCGCCGTCGCTACCCGGCTTCGCGTCGCCCCAGCCGGTCCCGGCGGCGACACCCGAGCTCAGGCAGAGGCCGGTGAGCAGGGCGGCCGCGAGCACGACCGGTTTCTTGCCCCTCATGAACACTCCTGTCCGTTCTGGGGTGGAGGTGAACCCGCAACGTAGCGCCACGAACACGTACCGAGCCGGGTCGAAGTCTTATTTGTCCGGAAAATCAACACTTCCGTCGGTGCCGGTTCGGGCGTCCGCCCCCGGCCCGCAGGGAAGGTCTGGAAAGCTGGGTCCATGCGCGTTGCGCTGCTGGGCCCGCTGCGGGCGGCGGAAGACGACGGCACCCCGATCGACATCGGCGGAGCCCGCCTCCGCATGCTCTTGGCCAGGCTGGCGCTGGACGTCGGCCGGGCCGTCCCGGCCGACGCGCTGATCGACGGCCTCTGGGGCGCGGAGCCGCCCGCCGACGCGCCGAACGCCCTCCAGTCCCTGGTCTCGCGGCTGCGGAAAGCGCTGCCGGTGGCGATCGAGTCCGGTCCCGGCGGCTACCGGCTCGCCGTCGCCCGGGAGGACGTCGACGCCGAGCGGTTCGAACGGCTCGCCGCCGACGGCCGCCGTGAACTCGCCGCGGGCCGTGACGCCTACGCCGCCGAGCTGCTCGCCGAGGCGCTCGCGCTGTGGCAGGGCGGCGCGCTCGCCGACGTCCTGGACGCGCCGTTCGCGCAGGCGCCCGCCCGGCGGCTCACCGACCTGCGCGCCGAGGCGGCCGAGGACCGGTTCGACGCGCTCATCCGCCTGGGTGAGCACGCCGCCGTCCTGCCCGACCTGGCCGCCGCGGCCAACGCCGACCCGCTGCGCGAACGGCTCGCCGGCCTGCGGATCCGCGCGCTCTGCGCGGCCGGGCGGCAGTCCGAGGCGCTGACCGTCTACTCCGACCTGCGCCGCACGCTGGCCGACCAGCTCGGCGTCGACCCGTCGGCCGAGCTGCAGGAGATCCAGCTGGCCGCGTTGCGGGGCGAGTTCGCGCCGCCGTCGCCGGTGGCCGACCGGCTGCCGACGCGGCTGACGACGTTCGTCGGGCGGGACGACGAGCTCAAGCTGCTGGCCGAGCTGCTCGCCGGCGCCCGGCTGGTCACGCTGACCGGGCCGGGTGGCGCGGGCAAGACCCGGCTGGCCACCGAGGCGGCGTCCCGGCACCCGGCGCACCAGCACGGGCGTGTCTGGTTCGCCGCGCTGGCCGGCGTGCGCGACGCCGACGACGTCCCGGGTGCGCTGCTGGTCGCGCTGGGCGTGCGGGACATGCGCAGCACCGAGACCGAGGTGCGCCGCCGCGCCGCGGATCCGCTGGAGCAGGCCGTCGAGGTGCTCGGCGGCGGGGACACGCTGCTGGTGCTGGACAACTGCGAGCACGTCGTCGACGCCGCCGCGCGGCTGGCGGACGACCTGCTGCACCGGGTGCCGAGGCTGCGGATCCTGGCCACCAGCCGGGAGCCGCTGGCGATCACCGGCGAGGCGCTCTGCCCACTGGGGCCGTTGCCGGTGCCCGCGGAACGCGCCGCGCCCGCCGAGGCCGCCGAGCTGGACTCGACCCGGCTGTTCCTCGACCGGGCGGCCGCGGTCCGGCCCGACTTCGTGCTCGACGAGTCCACTGTGGACAACGTCGGGGAGATCTGCCGTCGGCTCGACGGGATGCCGCTGGCCCTGGAGCTGGCCGCGGCGCGGCTGCGGTCGATGACGGTCGCCCAGATCGCCGGCCGCCTCGGTGACCGGTTCCGGCTGCTCACCTCGGGCAGCCGCACGGCATTGCCGCGCCAGCGGACGCTGCGCGCGGTCGTCGAGTGGAGCTGGGACCTGCTGACCGACGCCGAGCTGGTGCTGGCCCGGCGGCTCTCGGTGTTCGCCGGCGGGGCCGAGCTGGAGACGGTCGAGGCCGTCTGCGCGGACGCGTCGCTGCCCGCGGCCGACGTACCGTACGTGCTCGGCAGCCTGGTCGAGAAGTCCATTGTGGACGTCGTGGCCGGCGGGACCGGCGAGCCGCGGTACCGGATGCTGGAGACGCTGCGGGCGTACGCCACCGAGCGGCTGGTGGAGTCCGGCGAGCTCGACGCGACGCGCCGCGCGATGGCGGCCTGCTACGCGGAGCTGTCGGCCCGGCTGGAGCCGGTGCTGCGCACCCGTGACCAGCTGCCCGTGATCGAGCGCTTCGAGGTCGAGAACGCCAACATGATCACGGCCCTGCGCGGCGCGATCGAGATGTCCGATGTGGACAACGCGGTCGGCCTGCTGGACGGGTTGTTCTGGTACCTGACCATCCTGGGCCAGGGCAGCCGGGTCGGCGGGCTGGTCCGCGAGACGCTCACCTTCGGTGACCGGCTGCCCCCGGCCGCCTCGGCGGCCTACCGGGCGATCCTGTACCTGATGGACGCCGTGCCGATGCGCAGCGAGAACGCCGACATCGTGCCGCTGGTCGACGAGTGCGTCGACACCGGCGCGATGGACCGCTACGCCGGGCTCGCGGTGGCCCTGCCGATGCTGGCCTTCCTGGGCGGCGACCGCGACATCGCGCTCCGCGAGGTGCGGCGCGCGGCGGGGAGCGCGGACCCGTGGACCCGCGCCGGCGGACACTGGGTGGAGAGCTTCGTGCTCGACGACGAGGGGGACGTCGAGGGCGCGGACCGGGCGCGGGAGCTGGCGCACGCCGGGTTCGTCGAGGTCGGCGACCGCTGGGGCACCGCGATGACGTTGAGCTTCCAGGCGTACGCGCTTTCGCAGGCGGGCGAAAGCGACCGGGCGATCGAGTGCTACCAACAGGGGCTGGCGCTGTCGATGGAGCTGCGCTCGCACGACGACGCCGTCCAGCACTGGTGGCGGCTGGCCGTGGAGCGGGCGCGCGCCGGCGACTTCGAAGGGGCGTGGCGCGATCAGGAGGCCGCCGAGCGCTACGGCGCCGGCATCACCAACCCGCAGCAGAAGATCGTCCTGATGTTCGGCCGGCTGGAACTGCTGGTGCGCACGGGCCGGCTCGCCGAGGCCCGCACGCAGCTCGACCGCGTCGGGGCACTGGCGCGGGAGGCGGAGTTCCCCGGCGGGATGGGCGAGGAGTGGGTCAACGCGGCCGAAGCGCGCCTTAGCCTGGCCGCCGGGCGCCCCGAAGAGGCGGAAGCCTTTGCGACCAAGGCGATCCGGTCCACCTACCTGCGGGGCGACATGCCGGACCTGGCCGGGACGGTGGAGCTGCTGGCGCTGATCCGGGCGCAGCAGGGCCGGTTCGAGGCGGCGGCCCGGGCACTCGCCGCGTCCGCCGTCATCCGCGGCCGGCTCGACCTCGGCAGCCCCGAGCTCCGGGAGCTGCGTGCTTCGCTGAGCGAAGCGCTGCCGGAATACGAAGAGCGGTACGAACAGGCCCGGACGACGTCCAAAGAGGACACGATCGCCTGGCTGCTGGCGGAACTCGACGCCGTCAAAAGCTGAAGGGGACGCTCGCCCCCGCGAACGTCCCCTTCAGCTACCGACGTGGGTCACCCCCGTGCACCCGCGCCCTCAGACCCGCCGGCGGTAGGCCCAGGTGGCCAGCGGGAAGAACACGATGACCGCGCCGGCCATCCAGGCCAGGGCCCCGGCCAGCGGCCCGGCGACCGCGCCGCCGTTCATCAGGCCGCGCAGCGCGTTGGCCATCAGGCTCACCGGGCTGATGTCCGCCCACGCCTTCAGCCAGCCCGGCATCGTGGCGGTGCTGACGAACACGTTGCTGCCGAACGTCAGCGGCATGATGAAGACGAACATCAGCGCCGTCGCCGCGCCCGGCGACTTCATGATCATGCCGACGAACACCGAGCCCCAGCAGAAGCACAGCCCGAACGCCAGCGCGAGCAGGATCGCCACGATGAATTCGCCGGGGCTGGTCGCGATCCGGTAGCCCATGATCGTCGCGACGACCATCAGCACGGTCAGGCAGACCACGTACCGCACGATGTCCGCGAGCACCGCGCCGATCAGGGGGGCCGACCGGGCGATCGGCATGCTGCGGAACCGGTCGAACACGCCCTTGGTGATGTCGGTGTTGAGGTTCGTGCCGACCGTGAGGCAGGCCTGCAGGATGTTCATCACCATGATCCCCGGCACGACCATCTGCAGGTACGCGTCGGTCGACCCGGACAGCGCGCCACCGAACAGGTAGACGAACATGACCAGGAAGATGATCGGCATCAGCGTGACGTCGGCCAGCTGCTCCGGGTTCTTGCGGATCTTCAGGACGCCGCGCCAGGCCAGCGAAAGCGCGTGCTGGAAGCCCTTGGCGGGGCTGATGTGCCGCGGCGGGGCCGGGCGGTCGAGTGCCAGGGTCGTCATGCCAGGCTCCCTTCGAGATCGCGGGTGTCGTCGGTGGACTGTTCGGCGGCGTGCCCGGTCAGGGCGAGGAACACCTCGTCGAGGCTGGGCAGCCGCAGCGCCAGCTCGTCCGCGGTGATGCCGGCCTCGTCGAGCTTGCGGACCAGGGTGGACAGCAGCACCGGGTCCTTGACCGGCGCGGTGAGCAGCCCGGACGCGTCGTCCCGGGTGGGCCGGACGCCGCTGAGGTCGCCGAGGATCCGGTTGACGGCGTCCATGTCGGACAGCTGGGTCGGCCGCACCTGCAGCGTCTGGCCGCCGACCCGGCGCTTGAGCTCGTCGGCCCGGCCGTCGGCGACGACCCGGCCGTGGTCGAACACGGTGATCTTGTCGGCGAGCTGGTCGGCCTCCTCCAGGTACTGCGTGGTCAGCAGCACCGTCGCGCCGTCGGCGACGAGGTTGCGGACGACGTCCCAGACCTCGTTGCGGGCGTGCGGGTCGAGGCCGGTGGTCGGTTCGTCGAGGTAGAGCACCTCGGGGCCGCCGACCAGGCTGGCGGCCAGGTCGATCCGGCGTCGCATGCCGCCGGAGAACGTCCGGATCGGCCGCTTGGCCGCGCCGGTCAGCTCGAACCGCTCGATCAGTTCGGTGGCGCGCTTGCGGGCCTGGGCCCGGGGCAGGCCGTAGAGCCGGCCGATGAGCATCAGGTTCTCGATGCCGTTGAGGTCCTCGTCGACCGACGCGTACTGCCCGGTCAGCCCGATCAGGCTGCGCACCCGGACCGGGTCGGTGACCACGTCGTAGCCCCCGACCGTGGCTCTCCCGGCGTCCGGTTTCATCAACGTCGCCAGAATGCGGATCGCGGTCGTCTTGCCCGCGCCGTTCGGCCCGAGCACCCCCACCACCTGGCCGTAGGGGACCTCGAGGTCCACCCCGTCCAGCGCCTTGGTTTCCCCGAAATGCTTGACCAGACCTTCGGCCTGGATCGCGTGCGACATGGGCGTCCTCCTTCGCTGGTCGCTGTGAGGACCACAGTGGACGTCGCTGCTGGCAGGCCGCGCACAGCGCGCTGGCAGCGGCTGTCCGGCGCTGGCAGGCCCGGTGGAGATGTTGTGGAGGTGTGGTCGCCGCCCGGGCCGTCCGGCGGCGGCCTCGGCATACTCGGCACCATGGTGACAACGGAAGAGACGCGGGTGCGGCGGAAGAACCCGCTGGTCACGGCCCTGCTGGTGGTGCCCGTGGTGCCGCTGGCGGTGCTGGCCGCGCTGCGCCTGGCCGGCTTCGACGGCGACTGGTACCTCCTGGTCGCGCTGTCGTTGACGCCGTACGCGGTCATTTACGGCGCGCTGTCCGGCGGCTTGGCGCTGGCGTGCCGGCGCTGGTGGGTCGGCGGGGTCGCGCTGGTGCTGGCGATCGCGCTGGCCGTGCTGGTGGTGCCGCGGGTTTCGGCGAGCGATCAGCGCGACGTGCACGGCAAGACCCTGCGTGTGCTCTCCTCGAACCTGCTCTACGGCCAGGCGGACCCGAAAGCCGTCGTCGACCTGGTCCGCTCGCAGCGGATCGACGTGCTCAACCTGGTCGAGATGACGCCCCGGGTGGTCGACGGCCTGACCGCGGCCGGGCTGTTCCAGACGTTGCCGTACCGCGTCCTGCACCCCGCGCCCGGCGCGTTCGGCTCGGGGATCGTGTCGCGCTTCCCCCTGACGGAGGTCAACCTGACGGGTGATTCCGCGGCCAAGCAGCCGGGCGCCCAGGCCGACCTCGGCGACGGCGTGGTGGTGGAGATCGTCGCCGTGCACCCGATCTCCCCGGACGTCGACACCCCGCAGTGGGAGCGCGAGACGAAGGACCTCTCCCGCGCGGCGGGCGAGCACGGCCTCCGGATCCTCGCGGGCGACTTCAACGCGACCCTGGACCACGCGGCGTTCCGCACGGTCCTGTCCCGCGGTTACAACGACGCGGCCGAGCAGCGCGGCTCAGGGCTGACGCCGACGTGGCCGTCGTCCATGCCCGTGGTGACCATCGACCACGTCGTGGTGGACAACCGCGCCGCGGTGCGGGACTACGGCGTGTTCGACGTCCCGGGCAGTGATCACCGCGCGGTTTTCGCCGAAGTGCAACTGCCGTGAGCGCGCCGCCGGACGGCGATTGGGTGGCGTCCGACGTCGGCTTGAACGGCTACCACGAGGTCACCGCCAACTGGACCGGTGACGCGGGGTGCGCGTCGCTGAAGATCGACCCGGGGCCGGGCAGCGGGGCGCCCGGTCCGGAAGGGAGTTCGGCCGCCGCGAGGCCGACGGCACGCTCACGAAACTGGCCGGCCTGGGCGGCAACCCGACTGGTACTGCTCGTCGGTGCTGATCTCCGCGGGAACGTCCTGGCAGCGCGGTGACCTGGGCTGTTCCGGCTCCCCGGTGACGGCGGCGGCGACCCTGGCCGACGGCCGCGTGCTGCTCGCCGGCAACCGCGACCTCTGGGTGCGCCCGTAGTCGTGAGTGTTCAGGGCGGTTAGAACCGGCCTAAACACTCACGAGCTGTTCGAGCGTCTCCAGCGCGCCGGCCGCGATCGAGACGCCGCGGTTGTGGCGGATCTGCGGCTCTCGCGGGTTGATCCGGATCAACGCGCCCGTCGCGGCGCTGGCGAGTTCGCTGTAGCGGCGGACCGTCGGGACCGCCTGGCCCGCGCCCAGCTCCACCACCACGAGGTCTCGCGCGGTGCGGCGCCACGCCGTCAGCTCATCCAGCTGCTCCTGGCTGCGGTCCGGGACCCACTCGTAGTCGCCGAACATCAGGATGTTGGGGCGCGCCAAGCCGCCGCAGCGCGGGCACGACGGCAGCGGCGATCCTGCGCGCATCGTTTCGGTGTCGATCGCGACTTCGACGTCGGCCGGCCAGATGTCCGTGCTGCAGCCGGCCAGGCACTGCAGGTGGTGGATCGAGCCGTGCGCCTCGGCGACGTGCTCGAAGCCCGCCTTCTGGAACTGTCCGTCCACATTGGACGTGAAGACGCGGACACCGCCGGCCGGCCGGAGTTCGCGCAGCAGGGCGAACCCGCGGTGGGGCACCGTCTTGCGGTACAGGTCCAGCCGGTGACCGTAGAAACCCCAGGCCAGCTCGGGATCGTCGGCGAAGTGGCGCGGGTCGGCGATCTCCTCGAACTGCAGCCCGAGGCGCGCATACGGCGGGTACGCGCGCCAGAACCCTTCGCCGCCCCGGAAGTCCGGCAGCCCGGAGTCGACACCCATCCCGGCGCCGGCGCAGATCAGCAGTGCGCCGGCGCCGCCCAGCAGTTCCGCGGCGCGGGCGAGGTCACTCACCCGGCTGCGAGCCGAGGACGACCTCGAACTCCAGCAGGCTGGCCCCGGACGAGACGGGCTTCGCGCGCTCCCCGGCGTGCGCGGCCGCGGCGGCGCCACCGGTCGCCCAGGCCTGGTAGGCCTCCTCCGTCTCCCACTTCGTGTAGACGAAGTACCGCGTCTCACCGGAAACCGGCCGCAGCAGCTCGAAGCCGAGAAAGCCGGGCTGCTGGTCGACGGCGTGCAGCCGCGCACCGAACCGCTTCTCCAGCTCGGGGCCGGCCCCTTCGGGAACCTCGATCGCGTTGATCTTCACGACACTCATGGCTCCACCCTACTGACGCCGGCACCACCGGCCCGATGATCCGCGCCACGGCGAACACCTACGTACCCAGAGGGTCGGCTCGCGTACCCAGAGAGTCGGCTCGCGTACCCAGAGGGTCGGTTCGTGAGCCGACTGTCCGGGTACGTGAGCCGACTGTTCGGGTACGTGAGCCGACTGTTCGGGTACGTGAGCCGACCGTCCAGGTCAGCTGCGCAGGGAGCCGGGGAAGAGGTCGGCGTCCGCGGGGAGTGACGTCCCGTGGAACCAGTCCGTGAAGAAGGTGTGGAGGTCCTGGCCGGAGACGCTGCCCGTCATGTTCTCGAACGCCGTCCAGGTCGCGTTGCCGTGGCGGTACTTCGCCGGCCAGTCGTGCAGGAGACGGTCGAACGCCGGGTCGCCGATCTTCCGGCGCAGCGCGTGCAGGGCGAGGATGCCCTTGTCGTAGACGCCTTCGAACTCGTGCCCGGCACCCATGCCGACCAGCTTGCGGCTCCAGAAGTCGGCGCTGCCGCGGGTCAGCTCGATCGCCGCGCGGTAGCGGTCGTCGAGGTTCTGCCCTTCGCGCTCGCCCCACAGCCACTGCGCGTACGACGCGAAGCACTCGTTCAGGCAGACGTCGGACCAGTCGGCGACCGAGACCGAGTCGCCGAACCACTGGTGGGCGTTCTCGTGCACCAGCGTCAGCAGCTCGGCCCACTTCGCGTACGTCGGGCGGGTCTGCGTCTCCAGCGAGAAGTGGATGTCCTCGTTCAGGTAGATCCCGCCGGCCGCGGACTGCGGGTACGGCCCGAACTTGCCGCTCAGGAAGGTGAGGACCTCGGGCAGCCGGTCACCGGTCGCGCGGTGCGCCTCGGCGCCCGGCGCGTACGCGGAGACGACCGGGGTGCCGTCCGGCAGCGTCGAGCGGTCGACGCCGAACTTGTCGATCGCGACGGTCGTCAGGTAGCTCGCCACCGGGTTCGACTCGGTCCACGTCGTGGTGGTCCGGCCGCCGGCGTGGACCGGCGGCAGCTCCCGGCCGTTCGAAATCACCGTCCAGCCGTCCGGGACGTGCGCGGTGAGCGTGAAGGTGGCCTTGTCGCGCGGGGTCTCGTTCACCGGGTACCAGAACGCGGCCGAGTGCGGCTCGCCGACCATGAACGCGCCGCCGTCGGCCGAGTGCTGCCAGCCGTTCTCGCTGCCGCCGCCGTGCGGGGTCTTCGCCGGGTCGCCGCCGTAGCGGACGCGGGTGTGGAACGTCGTCCCGGCGCGGATCGGCGCCGCCGGGGTGACGACCAGTTCGTAGGCCTTTTCCCGGCTGAACTTCGCCGGCTGGCCGTCCACTTCGACACTCGCGACGTCGAGTCCGCGCAGGTCGAGGTCGAACCGGCTGAGGTCCTGGGTCGCCTTGGCCGTGACGGTCGTGTCGCCGTCGAGCCGGCCGCTCGGCGGGTCGTAGCTCGCGTCGACGTCATAGTGCAGGGCGTCGTACCCGCCGTTGCCGTCGTCCGGGTAGTACGGATCACCGGCGCCGGCGGCCCCGGGCGCCGGGTGCATGGGCAGCGGTGGCGGCGGCGCCGGGACGGGGTCACCGCTGCAGGCCGCGGCGGCGATCACCACACTGCAGAGGGCGAGGGCGGTGAGTCGGCGGCGCATGCGACTCAGCCTAGGTCATCGTGCGCGACCACTCGGTCACGTTCCGCACCTGCGGATCTGTGGTTAGGTGGCCGCGTGCTCTGTTTCGGCGGCAGCGGCGTGCCGATCGTTCTGCTCCACGGTCTGATGGGCCGGGCGCGGACGTGGCGGCGGGTCGCGGAGTGGCTCCGGCCCTACGGCGCGGTCTACGGTCTCGACGCGCGCGGTCACGGCAGCGCGCCGCGGGTCGGGCCGTGGACGACCGAGCGGTTCGCCGACGACGTCGCCGAGGCGCTGCGCACCCTCGACGCCGGCCCGGCGGTGCTGATCGGTCACTCGATGGGCGGCCTGCACGCGTGGGCGACGGCCGCGCGGTACCCCGAGCTGGTGCGGGCGGTGGTGTCCGAGGACTTCGCGCCGGACCAGCGCGGCCGGACCGTCGAAACCTGGCGCGGCCACTTCGAGAGCTGGCCGGTGCCGTTCGAGTCGCTGGACCACGTCCGCGAGTTCTTCGGCGACGCGGGGGAGTACTTCGCGGACTGCGTCGAGGAGCGTGAAGACGGGTTCCACCTGGTCGCCGACCTGGAGGATCTGTACGTCATCGCCGCGGAGTGGGGCCGCGTCGACTACTGGTCCACTGTGGACGGAATCCGCTGCCCGCTGCTGCTGGTCGAGGGCGAGCACACGGCCATGCCGCCGGGCCAACAGGCGGCCGTCGCCGCGCGGGTGCCGGGCGCGAAGCACCTGGTCGTCCCCGGTTCGGCCCACCTGCCCCACGACGAAGCCCCGGAGACCTACCGAGGCGCCGTCGAGGCCTTCCTGTCCGACGTCTTGAATCGCTAACGCGCCACTTTCCTAGGGAAAGATGCGTTTTTGTCACCCGGAAGGTGGAAGGGAGCGGGGGTTAGTTGTGGGACAGGTCGGATCTCCAGGCTGCGGTGGAGCGGTCCGCCGGGACGATCAGCGGCCAGACGTCCGCGCCGAGGAAGCCCGTCTCGTCGGCCGCCGTCGACGCCGTGCACGTGTCGCGCGGCAGTGAGGCCCGGGCCGCCAGCGCCGCCACGGCGTCCTTTGTGGACTTTCCGAAGATGCCGTCCGTCGGCACGTCGGCGCCCGAATCGCGCAGGAACTGCTGCGCGAGCTGGACCCGCCGGCCCGTGTCACCCGGCTTCAGCAGCGGCCACTCGGCGACGTCCGATCGCGCCACCGAGACGCCGAGGACGCGGCCCACCGCCGTCCGCAGCTCCGGCAGCCGGTCGTAGAGCACCTGGCCGCAGCACTCCGTCGAGTTGAAGTCGCGGTGGCCCTTGATGAACTCGGGCGTGATGCCGTACTGGTGCGCGATGTAGGCGACCAGGCCCACCAGCGAGTTCCACAGCGCCGTCGGGACGTCGACCGTGCTGTAGAGGCCTTCGTTCTCGATGCCGATGCACTCGCTGTTGTGGTTGCCGACGTTCGCGCCCTGCACGTGCTGGGTGCCGCCGCGCAGGATCTCGAGGCTGCGGTGCCGCCCCTCGGTGACGAACCCGCCGCGGCTGTTCGTGAACTGCTGGCCGGTGTCGATCCAGCCGCGCGTGTCCATGTGGAAGTTCTGGATGTCCCGCGAGATCTGGAGCGCGTGGGCCAGCGAATAGTCGGTGACGTTCCCCGGATCCACGGTGTGGTGCACGACGATGTACGTCGGCTTGTGGTTCTCGACCACGATGGCGCCGGACGCGGCGCGCGCTTTCCACTCGGCCGTGCCGTGGATGGTCGGCGTGGGCACGGCCGCCGCTGCCGCCGTTCGAACCCCAGCCAGCCCCAGTGTTCCGACCGCGGTCGCCGTGAATCCCGCTTTCAGCAGGGCACGGCGGTCAAAGTCCGCCATTTGCGTGACACCTTCCGCCGGAATGCAACCAGCAGAAGGTAACCCCGCATCGCGCCGTTGACAACTATTGACCAACTTTTGTTGTAGCGCGTTAGTGTTCGCCCGGAAGTGCGAAGAGGCCGTCGCGGGTCTGCTCCAGCAGGCCGTCGACCAGCAGGGAGTCCAGGCAACGATCACGCTGGCCGCCGTCGTGCCAGACCAGGTCCAGCTTCGCCTTTTCGACCGGGCCCTCGGTGCCGCGCAGGACGTCGAGCAGCAGCCCGCGCACCTGCCGGTCGGTGCCCGCGAACTTCTGCACTGGCTTGGCCGGGCCCGCGTACTCCGGCCGGCCGGCGTGCTGCCACGCGCACTCGTCGTACACCGGGCAGTCCGCGCAACGCGGGGCGCGCGCGGTGCAGATCAGCGCGCCCAGTTCCATGATCGCGGCCGAAAAGCGAGCGGCCGGCGCGTCGTCGGCCGGCAGCAGCGCCTCGACGTCGGCCATGTCACGGGTGTTCGACGCGGGCCCGGCGTCACCCGCGCCGTGCACCGCCCGCGCGACGACCCGCCGCACGTTGGTGTCGACGACCGGCGCGCGCTGCCCGTAGGCGAACGCGGCGACGGCCCGCGCGGTGTAGGCGCCGATCCCCGGCAGCGCGAGCAGGGTGTCCACATCGGACGGGACGACGTCGCCGTGCTCGGCCGCGATCACCCCCGCCGCCTGGTGCAGCCGCAGCGCGCGGCGCGGGTAACCGAGCTTGCCCCAGGCCCGCACGACCTCGCCCTGCGACGACACGGCCAGCGCCGAGGGCACCGGCCAGCGCGCCATCCACTCGTGCCAGATCGGCTCGACGCGGGCGACCGGCGTCTGCTGCAGCATGATTTCGCTGACCAGGACACCCCAGGCCGAGCACTCGGGCTCGCGCCAGGGCAGGTCCCGGCCGTGCGCGGAGAACCAGTCGAGCAAAACGTCAGCGTCCACAGCCACGCCGGGAGGCTACTTCGCGTACTTCGGCAGCTCGCGGGCGACCTCGTCCGGCGACGGCATGGCGGCGATCTCCGCGGCGATCGCGCGCGCCGCGTCGCGGTGGGCCGGCAGCTTCCGCACCTGTTCGGTGACGGCGTCCGCGCTCAGCTCGCCGGGCAGCAGGCGCAGCGCGGCACCGGCGGCGCAGAGCGCCTCGGCGTTGGCGAACTGGTCGGCGCCCTGGGGCAGGAGCAGCTGCGGCACGCCCTCGGCGAGCGCGCCGAGCGTCGTGCCGCTGCCGCCGTGGTGCACGACCGCGTCGGCGTGCGCCACCACGTCGGCCTGCGGCACCCAGGCCCGGATCGTGACGTTGGCCGGCACGGCGCCGAGCTCCTCGGGGCGCACCCGGCCGGTGGCCACCACGATGTGCGCGTCGAGGGCGCTCAGGCCGCGGATCGCGGTGGTGAGCACCTCGGGCGTGCCGAACGCGGTGCCGAGCGTGAGGTAGACGAGCGGCCGCGACGGCTGCTCGAAGCCGCCCGGTTCGGCGTACGGCACGGGCCGCAGCGCGATCCGCCCGGCCGTCGCGAGGAAGTCCTCGTCCTGCAACGACGGCGGGCAGATGTCCAGGTGCACCCCGCCACTGGGCCGCTCGAAGCCGATTCCGCCGGGGAGCATCCGGCCGAACCCGTGCCAGAGGGCGGGGATCCCGGCGCGCCGCGCGGCGACGGCCGCCTCGGGCACGCCCCAGCCGTGCACGACGAGGTCCGGCCGCACCCGCGCCAGCTCCGGTTCGAGGTCCTCGGCGTAGATCTCGTAGAACGAGTCCGCGGGCCGGAAGGGCCGGAGCCCGTTCCGGAGCAGGGCCGCGTGGACGTGCTCACCGGCGGCGAAGCGCACCTCGTGCCCGGCGTCCCGGACCGCGGTCGCGAGCGGGATCAGCGGGTAGGTGTGGCCGGCCGACGCGAGGCCGGCGAAGAGCACGCGCACGCTGTTCCCCGTTCAGATGGTGACGGCATCTGAACGCGTACGCTACTCGACCTCGGAAAGCCGCCCGGTCTTGACGTCGTAGACGAAGCCGCGGACGTTGTCGGTGTGCAGCAGGAAGTCGCTGCGGCGCACGCGCTCCACCGACGTCCGGACGCTGTTCTCGACGTTGCGGAACGCCTCGACCGCCCAGGTCGGGCGCAGGCCGGTGTCGCTCTCGAGCTCGTCCTTGAAGTCGTCTTCGGTCACCATCGAGAGGCCGCATTCGGTGTGCTGGACGATGAGGACCTCGCGGGTGCCGAGCTTGCGCTGCGACAGGGCCAGCGAGCGGATCATGTCGTCGGTCACCACACCGCCGGCGTTGCGCAGGACGTGCGACTCGCCCTGGAGCAGGCCGAACAGCTCGAACACCCGGATCCGGGCGTCCATGCAGGTCAGGATGGCCACCTGGAGCGACGGCTTCGGCGACGAGCGGTCGCCGGGCGTGACTTCGCCGAGTTCCTGGTTGCGCTTGAGCAGTACGTCGATCGAGGTCATCGGTCACCTTCCGGCCAGTGGCCCCGCGGCGCGGGCGTTCCCCACTATTGGACCGGCCGGTGCTCGATCGGGCAACGGGATACGAGCAAAGTCACGGACTATCCGTGGTGCTCAGCCCCCGAACCAGGGCTCCTCGACGGTCCGCGGCGGCGCCGACGTCCGGCCGATCCGCAGCTCGGTCGGCAGCGTGATCACCTTCGGCGCGCTCCGCTCACCCGAGCTGAGCAGCAGCCGGCCGGCCGCCTTGCCCTTCTCGAGCACCGGCTGGTGCACGGTGGTGAGCCCGATCCGCTCGGCTTCGGCGATGCCGTCGAAGCCGGTGACGGTGAGGTCCTGCGGCACGCGCAGCCCGCGGCGTTCGGCCTCGGCCATGGCGCCGAGCGCGAGGATGTCGGAGGTGCAGATCACGGCCGTGATCTGCGGGTACGCGTCGAGCAGCTGCCGGGCGGCCGACGCGCCGTCGTCCACCGTGTGGTCGAACCGCTCGACCACCGGGACGCCCGCCCAGTCGACGCCGGCACCGGAGAACGCCACGGCGAGCGCTTCGAGCCGGGTGCGCTGGACGTGGAAGTGCGCGCCGCTCTGGCGCACCGGGGAGACGAAGTCGTCGTTGCGCTCGCGGGCCAGCCGCATGCAGATGACGCCGACCTGCCGGTGGCCGAGGCCGACGAGGTGCTCGGCGATCTTGCCGACGGCCGCCGCGTCGTCCGGGCCGACGCGGTCGATCCCCTCGATGCTCGGCTGGTCGATGATCACCGTCGGCACCGGCCGCTCCAGCACGGCGGCCAGGTGCGGGTCGTCGTCCGGCACGGAGTAGACGACGAAGCCGTCGACACCCGCGCGGTGCACCGCGGCGACGTCCTCCCGGCCCGGGCTGGCCGGCACCAGGTGGAGGCCGACACTGGCGTCTTCGCAGGCCAGGGCCAGTCCTTCGAGGACACCGACGGCGGCGGGGTCGCGGAAGGCGTAGGAGAGGTTTTCGGTCAGCAGCAGCCCGACGGCGCCGGCCTTGCGGGTGCGCAGCGAGCGGGCGACGGGGTCAGGTCCGGGGTAGCCGAGGCGCCGCGCGGTCTCGAGGACCCGGCGGCGCAGTTCCGGGGACAACTGGTCCGGCCGGTTGTAGGCGTTGGACACCGTGGTCCTGGACACACCGAGCTCCGCCGCGAGCGACGCCAGTGTCGCCTGCCTCCGGGTGCGAATAGGACGTCCCATCAGCAAACCGTAACGGTTCAGATCGTTTTCCTGAAGAGACACCCCGCGTGGTCGATGTCTCGATCCGCATGCACGTCGGCGCATACACCAGCCCCGATCGGATTGCCAGGGTGTCATCCGGATGGGGTAAAGTGAATCTGACAACGGTTTCCATTAGCAGTCGTGCATCTCTCGCAGGAGTCCCCGATGAGTTCCCGCCGCACCAGGAGCGCGCTCGCCGCCGCTTCGGCCCTGTCCCTCTTCGCGCTCGCCGCGTGCTCCGGCGGCGGGTCGTCCGGCGCCGACGGCGGTGGTCAATCCGGCGGTGACGGCAAGATCAAGGTGGTCGCCTCGACCGACGTCTGGGGCAGCGTGGCCAGCGCGGTCGGCGGCGACAAGGTCGAGGTCAAGTCGGTCATCCACGACCCGTCGGCCGACCCGCACTCCTACGAGACGACGGCCGACGACGCGCTGGCGGCGAAGGACGCGCAGCTGCTGCTGTCCAACGGCGGCGGTTACGACGAGTTCTTCGGCAAGCTCACCGACCAGGCGGGCGACGCGAAGAAGGTCGTCGCCTACGACGTCGCCGCGACCGGCGACGAGAACGAGCACGTCTGGTACGACCTGCCCGGCGTCGACAAGGTGGCCGACCAGGTCGCCGCACAGCTCGGCGAGCTGCAGCCGGCGTCGAAGCAGCTCTTCACCGACAACGCGACCGCGTTCAAGGCGAAGGTCGACGCGCTGGAGAAGCGCCTCGGCGAGCTGGGCGCGGCGCACCCGGGGACGAAGGTCGTCGTCACCGAGCCGGTCGCGCACTACCTGCTCCGGAGCGCGAAGCTGACGGACGCGACACCCAAGGCGTTTTCCGACGCGGTGGAGAACGACACCGACGTCCCGGCGGGCGCGGTGAACGAGTACAAGCAGCTCATCGCCACCAAGCAGGTCAAGGCGCTGATCAACAACGCGCAGACGGTGACGCCGCTGACCCAGGACGTCGTCGGCCAGGCGAAGGCCGCCGGGATCGGCGTCGTCGACGTGACCGAGACGCTGCCCCAGGGTGTGACGGACTACATTGGCTGGATGACCGGGGAAGTCGATGCACTCGCGAAAGCGTTGAGCTGAGCATGCCTCCCGTCTCCGACGATGTACGCCCCGCGGTCCGGGTCCGCGGCGCGGGTCTCGCGTTCGGTCCCCGGACGCTCTGGTCGGGTCTCGACCTCGTCGTCGAGCCCGGGGAGTTCCTCGCGGTGCTCGGCCCGAACGGCTCCGGCAAGAGCAGCCTGCTCAAGGCGTTGCTCGGCATGCAGGGCCTGTCCGCGGGCACGGTCGAGATCGCCGGCGGCCGCCCGGGCGGCGCGAACCGCAAGGTCGGCTACATCCCGCAGCAGCGCGCGATCGACGAATCGCTCACGCTGCGCGGCGTCGACCTGGTCGGGCTGGGCCTCGACGGGCACCGCTGGGGTACCGGCCTGTTCGGCATGGCCGCGCGACGGCGCCGCGTTTCCGAAGCCATCGAAGCGGTGGGCGCGACGCGGTACGCGAAGCAGCCCGTCGGCCGGCTGTCCGGCGGTGAGCAGCAGCGGCTGCGGGTGGCGCAGGCCCTGGTCGGCGACCCCGAAGTGCTGCTGTGCGACGAGCCGCTGCTGTCCCTGGACCTGGCGCACCAGCGCGCGATCAGCGAGCTGATCGACGAGCGGCGGCGCACGTCGGGCACCGCGGTGCTGTTCGTGACGCACGAGATCAACCCGGTGCTGCCGTTTGTCGACCGGGTGTTGTACCTGGTCAACGGGTCCTTCCGGATCGGCAAGCCGGACGAGGTGATGACCACCGAGACGCTGTCGCAGCTGTACGGCACGCGGGTCGAGGTGCTCAAGGTCGGCGGCCAGATCCACATCGCGGGCGCGCAGAGCTCCCTGTGCGAGCAGGAGCCGCACCACCACGAACACGACGTCGAAGAACAAGTGGGCTGAGTCTTGGATCTGTTCGACTTCGGCAAGACCTGGGAACTGATCACCGAGCTCGACGGCGTCCAGACGGCGTTGCTGGCGGCGGCGATCCTCGGCCTGGTGGCCGGCGTGCTCGGGCCGCTGATCGTGATGCGCCGCATGTCGTTCGCCGTGCACGGCACGTCCGAGCTGGCCTTCACCGGCGGCGCGGCGGCCCTGCTGCTCGGTATCGGCGTCGAGTACGGCGCGCTGATCGGCGCGGTCGTCGCGGCCCTGCTGCTGGGCATCCTGGGAGCGCGGGATGCCGACCGCGACTCGGTGATCGGCGTGATCCTCTCGTTCGGCCTCGGCATGGGCGTGCTGTTCCTGTCCTTCTACAAAGGACGCTCCGGCAACAAGTTCGGCATCCTGACCGGCCAGATCATCACCATCGACTCGACGAACCTGACGTTGTTCGTGGTGTCGTCGGTGGTGGTCTTGGCGGTGCTGGCGCTGGTGTACCGGCCACTGCTGTTCGCGTCGGTGGACCGCAACGTGGCCATCGCGCGCGGCGTCCCGGTGAAGACGTTGACGGTGGTGTTCGCGCTGCTGGTCGGCATCTCGACGGCGCTGAGCGTGAAGGTGGTCGGCTCACTGCTGGTGGTGGCGCTGATGGTGACGCCCGCGGCCGCCGCGGCGCGCGTGACGGCGTCCCCCTGGAAGGCGACGGTGCTGTCGATCGTCTTCGCCGAGGTGGCGGCCCTGGGCGGCATCGTGCTGTCGCTGGCACCGGGCCTGCCGGTGAGCGCGTTCGTCACGGCGATTTCGTTCTTGATCTACGTGGTGTGCCGCCTGATCGCCTGGCAGCGCGACCGCCGGACGCGGGTACGAGCGGTGACCTCGGCCGCCGAGCTGACCCCGGTGGCCTAACCGTCCGCGACCGAAGATGGCGACCCCATCGGGACGGGGCGTCGGGAATGGCCGCTACGTACAATCGCCGTGAGGGCGAAGCGCCAGGCCGGGATTCCGGCACCGGTGCGAGGGAGGGGCCAGGATGTTCGGTTCGAAGAAGAAGCTCGACGATCTGATGGCGCAGCTCAGGCCCGACCTGAGCCGGGAATCGCTCGGCGTCGGGCCCGGCTTCCCGGGCGTCGCCCCGAACCCGTTCCTGAGCCGTGATGCATCGAAGCGCAAAGCGGAATTGCGCACGGGGACGCTTGCGCTCGGCGTTCTCGTCGACTGGCGGGAGGTCAACAGCAATCCACGCGTGGTCCTGATGCTCGACGTGGAGACCGCCGGCGGCATCTCGTTCCGCGGTATCGCGGACGAAGACCTCACGATCACCGAGCTCACCCGACTCGCCCCGGGACAGACGTTGCCCGTGCGCTACCGGCCGGCCGTCATGGACCACTACGTCGCCCTTGCCCGGGACGCGGACCCCGCCCAGGTGCAGCGGCTCTCCGACGAGATCGCGAGCCGCAAGCGGACCTGACCCGAAGCCGTCGGCCGGGTTCCCAGGGTGTGTCTACGCCGGGCTCGTCAGCCCAGCATCAGCAGGACCTGCAGCTCCCCGACCAGGAAGCCGATCACCCCGCCGACCGCGATCAGCTTCCACTCGTCCTGCCGGAACGCGGGCCGCAGCAGGCCCTCGAACTCCAGCGGTGTCAACGCCAGCATCCGCTGCTCGATCATCTTCGCGACGTCCATCGCCTCGGTCAGGTAGCCCTCGGCGTAGCGCGCTGTGTCCGGCAGGTGCTGCAACGCCTTGACCGCCGCCGCGTGCTTCATCTCACGCAGCCGGGGGCCACCCACCGTCAGCGTCAGCACCGAGGCCGACATCTGGGTGTCGACCGCCGACGAGACCATCTGCTCCACCAGCGCCGCCAGGCGATCCGCGCGCGGGCCGCGCAGGACGGCGTCCAGCAGGTTCTGGACGGTGAGGACCTCGTTCGCGATCAGCTCGCCGTACTGCCGCGCGACCTCCGCGCGTCGCCGCTGGAACTTGCCCTGGAAGATCACCCGCCCGAGGCGGACCGGTTCGCGCGGGACGAAGATCAGCTTGATCGCCAGCCAGTCCGTGCACAGCCCGATCACGCCGCCGAAGACCGGCAGCACCCACGGCTCGCGCGTGAACGCCCAGACGATCGTCTGCACCAGGCCCAGCCCGAAGCCGAAGTAGATGCCCATCCGCGCGATGAACGCCATCTCCGGCCGGGACGTCTCGCGGATCAGCCGCACCAGCAGCGCCTTGTCGCGGGTGAGCCGCTGGACCGTCATGTGCTGGACGTCGAGCACTTCGTCGAGGTTCTCGCGGACGTCGTCGAGGAACTCCCGCACCAGCCGCGGCGCCGACGACTGGACCTGCTTGATCAGCATCTCCTGCGCCAGCGTCGGCATGACCTCCCACAGCCGCGGGTGGTGCTCGGCGAGCACCTCGCGCGCGATGTGGTCGACCGCGCGCAGCAGCGGCTGCTCCAGCTCGTGCGTGATGATCACCGGGTCGATCCGGCCGAAGACCTCGCGCAGGTCGAGGAGGTTCGCCGTCAGCAGCTCGGTGGCGACCGCCGCCATCCGCCCGCCGTGCTTGGGGACGACCCCCTGCCAGCCGAGCAGCGGCGGGATCCCGAGGAACTCCACGGGCCGGAACATCATCTCGATGGCGACGCGCTTGGTGACGTACCCGATCAGCGCCGCGATGAACGGCATCGCCGTGTACAGCGGCCAATGCGCGGCGAAGTCGGCCAGGACAGCGTCCATCCGACCTCCCTCGCAGTGCCGAGAACGAAACCGTACCGGCTAGCCGAGCAGGGCGAGCACCTGCAGTTCTCCGACGAGACCGCCGATCACCGCACCGACCGCGATCAGCTTCCACTCGTCCTGCCGGAACGCCGGCCGCAGCAGCTGCTCGAACTCCAGCGCGCTCAGTTTCCGCATCCGGTCCACGATCGTGTTGCGGACGTCGAGCGCGTTGATCGCGTAGTTCTCGGCGTACCGGATCGTTTCCGGGACGCGCTCCGCGGCCTTCGTCGCGGCCGTCTGCTTCATCTCCTGGAACCGCTTGGTGCCGACGGCGATGGCGACGAACGGCTTGACGACGCTCGCCTGCGCGTCGATCGTCTTCTGCACCTCGCGGGTGATCATCGCGAACAGCCTGTCCGACTTCGGTCCGCGCAGCACCGCTTCGAGCAGGTTGGGGATGGTGATGATCTCGCGCGCGATCATGTCGCCGTAGTCGGCGGCCACGACGTCGCGGCGCTTCTGGAACACACCCTGCCAGGTGTAGAGCCCGAAGAACCGGCGTGGTTCGCGCGGCAGGAAGATCATCTTCAGGGCCAGCCAGTCGGTGAGCCAGCCGATGGCGAGGCCGAACAGCGGCAGCACGATCGGCGACTTCGTCAGCGCCCAGACGACGAGCTGCACGCAGCCGAGGATGAAGCCGAAGACGATGCCGGAGCGGGCGATGAACCGCATCTCCGGGCGTGAGATGTCGCGGATCAGCCGGTTCAGCAACGCCTTGTCGCGCACCAGGTTCGTCACGACCATGTGCTTGAGGTCGAGGACGTCCTCGATGTTGTCGGCGATCTCCCGCATGATCTTGGTGATCGCCTTCGGCGCTTCCGACTGGACGCGCTTGAGGAGCAGCTGCTGCGCGGTGTTCGGCAGCACCTCCCACAGCCGCGGCTGGTAGGTCTCCATGACGTCGCGGGTGACGTCCTCGACCACTCGTAGCAGCGGCTGCTCGATCTCCTTCGCGACCTGCGCCGGGTCGAGCCGGGCGAAGATCTCCTTCGGGTCGACGAGGTTCGTCGTCAGCATCTCGGTGGCCGTCGCCGCCATCCGCTCGGCGTTCGCCGGCAGCACGCCCTGCCAGCCGAGGAACGGCCTGACCCCGGTGAACTCGAGCGGCCGGAACATCATTTCGATGGCGACGCGCTTGGTGACGTACCCGATCAGCGCGGCGATGAACGGCATGGTGACGTACACCTGCCAGTGCGTGCTGAAGTCCACGACCGCACGCTAGCGGCCCTTGATCAGTGCAGCAGGAGCAGCACCTGCAGTTCCCCGACGAGCCCGCCGATCACCGCACCGACCGCGATGAGCTTCCATTCGTCCTGCTTGAAGGCCGGACGCAGGATGCCTTCGAACTCGATCGGCGTCAGCTGCCGCATCTTTTCGACGATCGTGTTGCGGACGTCGAGCGCGCCGGTGGCGTAGCTCTCGACGTGTTTCACCGTTTCGGGGAGGTAGGCGATGGCCTTCTCGGCGGCCGCGCGCTTCATCTCCTGGTACTGCTTGCCGCCCATGGTCAGCGCGACGAGTGGCTTGGCGATGCTCGCCTGCGCGTCGATCGTGCGCTGCACCTCGCGGGTGATGAGCGCGAACAGCCGGTCGGCACGCGGGCCGGTGAGCACGGCCTCCATCACGTTCCGCACGGTCAGCACCTCGTCGGCGATCAGCGCGCCGTAGTCGGCGGCGACCTCCTGACGGCGCTTCTGGAACATGCCCTGCCAGCGGAAGAAGCCGAAGCCGCGCGGCTCGCGCGGGTAGAAGATCATCTTGAGGGCCAGCCAGTCCGTGACGAAGCCTGTGACAAAACCGAAGATCGGCATGATCAGCGGCTCCTTCGTCAGCGCCCAGGCGACGAACTGGACGAGCCCGATCACGAACCCGAAGTAGACGCCGGACCGCGCGATGAACTTGAACTCCGGCGCGGCGACCTCGCGGATCAGCCGGCAGGTCAGCGACTTGTCGCGGACCATGGCGCCGATCAGCATGTCGTTGACGTCGAGGACGTCGTCGATGTTGGTCGAGACCTCGCGCAGGAGCCGCTTGACGACGTCGGGCGCCTGCGCGCGGACCTGGTCGACGAGCAATCGCTGCGCCCGCGACGGCAGCATCTCCCACAGCCGCGGCTGGTAGGTCTCCATGACTTCGCGCGTGACGTCTTCGACGGCCTTGAGCAGCGGAGTTTCGAGCTCTTTGAGCATTTCCTCCGGATCGAGCCGGGCGAAGATCTCCTGCGGGTCGACGAGGTTGCGCGTCAGCAGATCGACGGCGGTCGTGGCCATCCGCCGGGAGTTCGCCGGGATGACGCCCTGCCAGCCGAGGAACGGCTTGATCCCGGTGAACTCGAGGGGCCGGAACATCATCTCGATGGCGACGCGCTTGGTGACGTAACCGATCAGCGCCGCGATGAACGGCATGGTGAGGTACACGTGCCAGTGGGCGCCGATGTCCGCGAGGATCGCCGATGTGTCCAAAGTGGCCTCCCCGCGGCAACCGCTGGTCAACAACGGTCAGAATGCCATGGGTGACCGGGGGTTCCCAAATTCGTGATGCATCCGTTTGGCGGTACAGACGAACGGGCCCCGGATCATTAGGGTGGCCCGCATGGTCGCGCCTGAGAAGTCCCAGTCCACCTCGAAGACATTCGCCGTGGGTGTCCGCGGCTACAACCAGCGTCAGGTCGACGAGCGTCTGGCCGAGCTGACCAAGGAGGTCCGCGAGGCGGCGCGCAGCCGCGACGAGTCCGCCGCGACGGCGTCGGACCTTTCGAAAGCTCTCGCGTACGCGCAGAAGGAACTCGCCGAGACGAAGGCCGCCCTCGCGCGGATGAGCTCCAGCCCGTCCGGCGCCGGCGCGATGGCCGAGCGCGTCCGGATGATGATGCAGCTCGCCGAGGAGGAGATCGCCGACCTGCGCGCGGCCGCGGAAGCCGACGCGGCCTCGACGCGCGACCAGGCCGACAAGTACGCGCACGAGTCGCGCCGCACGGCGGACAAGCTGGCGAAGGACGCGGAAGAAGAGCGCACGCGCCTGCAAAAGGACGCGAAGATCGAGATCGAGAAGCTGAACGCGGCGGCGGGCGCCAAGCGCGTCGAGCTTTCGGCGGCGGCCGACCGCTCCCGCAAGGAAGCCGACGCGAAGGCCGAAGAACTCGCGGCCGCCAAGCGCGCCGAAGCGGACAAGGTGGCTTCGGAGGAGCTGGCGAAGAAGAAGCACATCTTCGAGCAGGAAGTCGCGCGCAAGAAGCAGGAGACGGAGGCGGCGCTGGTCGAGGCCCGCGCCCGCCAGGCGGAAGCCGACCAGAACCGGAAGCTGGCGCTGGACCTGCGGACCAAGGTCGCGGAGCGAATCGCGGCGACGGATGTGGCGGTCCGGGAAGCGATGAAGCTGCTGGCCCCGGCGGAGGAGACTGCTGCTGCTGCTCCGGCGCCGGCTGGTTCGGCTCAGGCTCCGGCTGGCTCGACGCCGGCTGGTTCGGCTGCACCGGCTCCGGCTGGTTTGGCTCCGGCTCCGGCTGGCTCGGCTGGTTCGGCTGGTTCGGCTCCGGCGAACGGGGACCGCAAGCCGGCACCTGCCCCGGCCGCCGCGCCTGCTGCCGCTCCTTCCCCGGCCGCGAAGGCGCAGCCGGCCCCGGCACAGCCCGCCAAGGCGTAGTTATCCACATCGGCCCCGGTTGTCCACAGATTTCCGGAGCTCCTGTTTTTGCAGGTCAGAGCCGATAGACTGGACAGGGGACGCCCCCCGGGACGGGTGGGGGCTGCGCCGAAGCCGGTTCGAGCGTTCGGCACGCGTCGTGCCCGCACGCCGGCCGGGGCGCCACCAGGACCCGAAGCCGTGAAGGCCTCCTTACCGGCCATAAGAGCCGGTAAGGAGGCCTTCACGGCTTTCCCAGGCTTGATCGGGAAGTCAGGGCGTGCCGAATCCGACGCCGGGACCTGCCGGGGCCGCGCCGTGGACGGCGGGGCGGTATCCCCCGGATGGGTAGGTGGCCGATCCTCGTGGGTGGGTGGCTGGCAGTGTGCTCTACAGCCGCTGATCACCACGAGACGGGACGGACCTGCGCATGATCCTCGAGACCGAGCGGGCCGCCGTCTGCGCTTATGCCCGGCGGATGGTCGGTGACGGCCTGGTCGTCGGGACCTCGGGGAACGTCTCCGTGCGCGCCGGGGACCTCGTCGCCGTCACGCCCACCGGGGTCGCCTTCTCCGCGATGACCCCCGCCGACATCCCCGTGGTGGATCTCGGCGGGGAGGTCATCGACGGCGAGCTGCAGCCGACCAGTGAGCTGCCGATGCACCTCTCGATCTACTGGGACGCGCGCGATCCGGACGACGAGCCGGTGACCGCGGTCGTGCACACGCACTCGCCGCACGCCACCGCCGTGTCGACGCTCGTGCGGGAAGTGCCGCCGATCCACTACATCGTCGCCACCATCGGCCCTTCCGTGCGCGTCGCGCGCTACGCCACCTACGGCACGCCCGAGCTCGCCTCCGCCGTTCTGGAAGCACTCGAAGGGCGCCGTGGCTGCCTGATGGCGAACCACGGCACCCTCACCTACGGCGACGGCCTCGAAGCCGCGTACCACCGCGCGCAGCAGCTCGAGTGGGCGTGCCGCGTGTGGCTGCTCGCGCAGAGCGCCGGCCGGCCGAGCCTGCTGCCGCCGCCCGAGGTGGCGAAGGTCGTCGACCGGCTGCGGGGCTACGGGCAGCGTTAAGACGCCACCGCGTCGACCGCGTGCACCGCGTCCAGCAGCTCCACGACCGTCGGGTCGTCGACCGCCTCCTGGATGCACTGCCACAGCTGCAGGTTCGCCATCGCCCAGCGCGAGTAAGTCGCCGCCGCTTCGGGGTTGTAGAAGTAGTACCCCTCGTCGTGGACGTCGCACTGCTCGCCGACGATCTTGTCCGCCAGCTCCCGCAGGCTCAGGCCGTTCTCGCGCAGGTAGCGGTGCGCGAGCACCACCGGCGTCACCGGCAGCGCCTTGAACAGCGTGTCCGCGTCGCTCAACGCCTGCGCTTCCAGCGAAATGTCGCGGCCACGGGTGGCCATTTCGGCTTCGTCGACGATTTCGTCGATCCAGCGCGCGACGCCGTCGGCGACGCCGCACTCGGCGAGGAGCTCCCCGCGGAGGCCGCTGCCGGCGGCGGCCGGCGAATTGCGGAGCACCAGGTAGTTGACGTCGTGCACCAGCGCGGCCACCTCCACGACGGTGCGGTCGGCTCCGTTGTGCTGGGCGAAGCCGCCCGCCTTCGCGCGGACGAAGCTCACGTGGTGCCAGCCGTGGAACTGCAGCCGCTCGGCGTACTCCTGGCAGAGCCGGTGCACCCGGTTCTCGACGGCGCTCACGGTCACGTCGTTGATCGTGTTTTCCTGCGTGCGCATACCCTCTCCCATCCCGGCCGTGGTATTCAGACGGGTGGAGTAATGGTAAGCGTCGCTGACGCCGGTGTGTAGCTAGATTCGCTCCGCCAATTCCCCCAATCGGACCTCGACCGGAACGTGACGATGGCCGATTCCGCTGCGCGGATCGTAGGAAAGGCTGAACGTGCTCACCGGCCGTGATTTCACGAGAAACGTCATCGTGCCGCTGGCCGCCGCCGGAATCCGGTGGTATTCGTCGGCCAGCATGGTGGCGCACGCTCCGGCCTGGCACAACGTCCGGCGCCGCAGCTGTGCGGAGTCGATCAGGCCGGTGCGGGGATCGTGGGTCGTCTCGTACCTTTCGTGGAGGTAGTTGCCCCGGAGAATGGTGGTGCAGAAGTGGTACCTGTGGTTGTGCACGGAATCCGCGTACCCCTCCCGCCAGTCCTCCTGCGCCTTGTATTCGTGCAGCCAGAAGGAAAACGGGTCGGTTGGCGAATCGAGCAGGCACCAGGCGAAATGGGTCGTGGTTTCCCGGGACGAGCGCAGGAGTTTCGCGGCTTGCCTGGCGGACAGCGAGCGCAGCTGCGAACGCAGCTCGTCCCGCAGTTCGGGGTGATCGGCCCACGACCGGAACCAGGTGTCGACCACGCGCCAGTCGGTGGCGAGCGGGAACCCGGCCGTGCGCAGGCGCGTGGCCAGTTCGGTGAGCGGGGACAGGCGGGTGAGCAAGGTCAGCTCCCTAGCTCGGCGACTTCGGAGAACTCCGTGCGGAAGGCGTGGAACTTGCTTTCCAGCTCACGGAACTGCTCCTCGGACAACGGGGATCCGGTGATCTTTTCGAACAGCGCCAGGAAATCCGTCCGCGTCGTCGCGGACGTGATGCGGAAGTGGCGGCCGGTCCGGGACTGCGAGACGCGCACGAACTCGGCGCGCTCCATGTTGTAGAGGAAGGAACCCTCGGTGAACCGCAGGGACCGCGGGTACAGCTTCGTGGCGCCGCGAACGTCGCTGTAGAGCGACATCCACACGCTGTCGTCGAACATCTCGAGCCGGTCCAGCGGCGGGTCGGCGACCACGGTGATGTCGACCTGCGCGCAGCGGCTGCGCGCCAGGAAGAGGCCGACCAGCCCGATCCGGATCTCTTCGTCGAGCCGGGTCTGGATCTGTTCGTAGTCGACGTCGCCCGCTTCGCGGCGGAGCAGGTAGCGGGCCCGCCCGCTGATCGAGCTCGCGTCACGCGGATCGGCGATCACGGCACGCAGTTCGCGTTCCGTGCGGGAAAGCAGCAGGCGGGCGGCGGCGTGCCGCCCGGAGAAACCGCGGAAGAAGTACTGCCGGGTCGCGTCGAGGTCGGCCATCAGCGCGCGGTTGAACGCGGGGTCGGGATCGGTCGTCGCCTCGAACACGTCGGTGGGGAAGAACTCCTTGTTCAGCGCGCGGTATTCGGCGCTGAGGTCCTCCAGCGCGCGCCTGCTTTCTTCGATCACCGGGGTCACCAGCGCCCGCTGCGAAGCGCTGGCGGTGATCAGGCTGGTGCCGAACCCCACGATCGCGGAGATCAGGGTGCCGGTGCCCAGCGACGTCACCAGGTTCTTCCCGGTGCCGGGTTCCATCAAGCCGGCCAGCCACAAGCTGAGACCGGCGACCACGACGAGTACCGTGAGCAGCAGGCTCGTCCTGGTCCAGAAGATCTCTTGCAGTGGGGTACGGCGGAGGCGTCCGCCTTCCGCGGCCACGTGCTTCACCTCCCTCGAATCACCCGAACAGACGAATGCTTAAAGTGTCGGTTCGAGTGCGGGGAGTCACTTTACGCGCGTCGCGGGAAGCGCGAAATAAGAGATTCGGGGGACAGCTGAGGACGTCGGACGTCACTCTCGGCAATAATTCACCGAATGGCCGGGTTTTCGGAAAACAGCGCTGAACCGGGTTCAGAGCGTCGCCGGCAGCCCGTTTTCGTACCAGCCGGCGCCCGGTTCGGCCGTCATCAGGAAGTCCAGCACCGCCGGCGCCGGCGCGGGATGGATCTCCGGGTGATCGCGTTCGCCGCGCGCGGAGTCGACGGGCCAAGCGAGCCGTTCGACGTCGAGGGAGAACTCTCCGCCGGCCCCCGTGCGGTTGCCGCGGGCGTCGAGGCGCGACCACGTGCCGTGCAGGTACACGGCATTCAGCCCGTGCAGCGCGGAGAGCTCCTGGTAGCAGAACCCGGCCGGGATCCCTTGTGCCCTAAGCAAAGCGGCCAGCAGGTGGGACTTGGCGTAGCAGATCCCGACGCGCTCGCGCAGCACATCCGACGCCCGCCAGGTGACCCGCGGATCGGCGGCGTCGATGACGTGGTCGATCTCGTCCCGCACGAACAGGAACGCGGCTTCGGCGTAGTCGCGGCGGCCGTCCGTCAGTTGTTCCGCCTGCGCCCGGATCGCGGGGTGGTCGTGATCGACGACGGCGTCGGCCGCGAGGTAGTCGCTCAGCCGAACGGACGTGGGTGACGGCACAAAACTCATCCGGCCATCCTGACAGGCTCGGCCATTCGGGCGAGACCTGTTTTCGGTGGCGGACACGCTCCGCGTTTCCCGGTCACGGAAGGTAAAACTCGGGTGGGAAGCCCGTCCAGCGCAGCGCGGCGGGGAGATGACCTTGGTCGTTGTAGGTCAGCAGCGCGGCGGGCCGCCCCGGCACGTAGCGGATGACGGTCAGCGCCGTGTTGCCGTGGTTGAGCGCGAGCCACCGCCACGGCGGCGCGTCCTGCGAAGCGCGCACGAGCCAGGAGATGAGGTAGTTGTGCGTGACGACGAGGTCGAACCGCGCCTCGTTCCCGGGAATGGGCCCGGTGAACCGCCGTTCGGCTTCGGCGGCGAGCTCCTCGTCGGCGGGTGGCAGCTGCCGGGTGATGGCGAGCAGCCGGTCGGCGGACGTCTCGGGCAGCTCTTCCCGCTTCGGGAGGTAGGGCACGAAGTCGCCGGCCGCCTCGTCGACGTGGAGCGGCACACCGGGCAGCTGGTCGCCGATGATGGCGGCGGTGAGCGCGGCCCGCCGGAGCGGTCCGTGGTGGATGGCGGCGACGGGCAGTTCGCGCAACCGCCGTCCGAGCAGAACCGCCTGCCGCTGCCCGGCTTCGGTGAGCCCGGTCTCGTCCGGGGTCGCTTCGCCGTGCCGGGTGAGGAGGAGGTAGCGCGCCGCCAGCACGGGTCAGCCGACGGGCACGAGCGCGCCCTGGGGCCCCTGGGTCGGGACGAACTGGGCGAGCAGCCGCAGCGGCGCGGGGTGGGGGGACAGGACGATCGAGGCGAACGGCGTGATCGTGTGTTCGTGGCCGCTGTTGGTGTGCAGGTGGACGCTGACGTGCACGTTGCGGTCGGCGGGGATCTCGAAGGTGACCGAGCCCCAGGAGACCACGTACTGTCGGCCGTCGACGCTCGCTATCGGGGCGTAGGCGCGGACGGTGTGGCCCAGGTGGGGGATTTCGATGGTGAGCAGCCGTCTTGGCCCGGTGTGGTTGTCCACGTAGGGGATCACGCCGGGGATCTTGTCCAGTTCACTCGGGTCGGTCATCCCGCGCCTTTCTGACTGTTCCCCGATCATGCTGCCACGGCTGTTTGGTTCTCTGCCGTAACCCCACCGACCCGAACGCCGGATCGGCCGCTTATCGGTTCGGTGGGGAGGGCTGGTCGTGGTGCTTTTGGGGCGTCCGCGTCAGAACTGGTAGTACAGGAACGGGCTGAACGTGCCCGTGGCGATCAGGATCGCCGCGTAGATCAGGCCCACCGTCATCACACCTATGCGCAGCGCCGTGGCCGGGCGGCTTCGGGACGACTCCAGCAGCGGGCCCGTCACCGGGTGGGCCGGGAGCACGAAGACCGCCAGCGCCGCCAGCAGCAACACCAGGCGCTGGTTGGTGAACGCCTGCTCCACCCCGGCACCCAAGCCGTCGAAGTCCGGGATCAGCATGTGGCCGATCATCGCCAGCGCGTGGCCGATGTCCTGCGAGCGGAAGAAGACCCAGCCGAAGACCACCAGGAGCATCGTCAGCGCCCTGCGCAGGTAGCGCTTGCGGGGGTCGGCCGGGTTCAGGTCCAGGCCGAAGCGGCGCTCGATCACCAGGAGCGCGCCGTGGTAGCAGCCCCACACCAGGAACGTCCATTGCGCGCCGTGCCAGAAGCCCGTCAGGACGAACACCACGCACAGGTTGCGGTACGTCTTGCCCGCTCCATGACGGTTGCCGCCCAGGGGGATGTAGACGTAGTCGCGGAACCAGCGGGACAGGCTCATGTGCCAACGGCGCCAGAACTCCGTGATCGTCACCGACGAGTACGGCCTGGCGAAGTTCTCCGGGAGGCGGAAGCCCAGCATGCGGCCCAGGCCGATCGCCATGTCCGAATAGCCCGAGAAGTCGAAGAACAGCTGGAGTGTGTAACCGATCGCGCCCAGCCACGCCGTCGCGAACGTCATCTGGTCCGGGGGGACCTTGAAGCACGCCTCGACCAGCGGGCTCAGGGAGTCCGCGATGATCGTCTTCTTGCACAGGCCCAGCGCGAACCGGGGGAAGCCCGCCGCGATGTCGTCGAGGCGGTGGGAGCGCAGCTGCGGCAGCTGGTCGGCGATCTCGCGGTAACGCACGATCGGGCCGGCGACCAGCTGCGGGAACATCGCGATGTACGCCGCGAACGACACCGGGTTGCGCAGCGCCGGGCGCTCGCCGCGGTAGATGTCGACCACGTACGAGATGTGGTGGAACGTGTAGAACGAGATGCCGATCGGCACCACCAGGCTCGCGACGGGCAGGCTGCCGCCGAACCAGTGCGAGACGGCGGCGATCTGCTGGGTCGCGAACCCGGCGTACTTCCAGATCAGCAGGACGCCGACGTCGAGCGAGACGACGGCGATGAGGATCCGCCGCCGCCGGACGCCCTGGACGTCCCACGGGCTCGCCTCCAGCAGCGGCCCGGCCATGAAGTTGACGACCATGCAGCCGAGCAGCAGGAACACGAACGGCCCGGCGCCGATCGTGTAGAACAGCAGGCTGCCGACCGCGATGATGCCGTTGCGCCAGGTCCGCGGGCACACCAGCACGGCGATGAGCACCGCCGGCATGAAGTACCACAGGAACAGTGGCGAAACGAATGACATCGGTGGTCTGGTCCCCTCGGTTTATCCGATGGTGACCTTAACCCGAGTGGGTGGTTCCCTGTCGTGAAGGTGGGGCTCAGATCCGCCCGGCGAGACGACGGCGCCGCGCGACCTCGGCCAGCAGCACGCCCGCCGCCACCGACGCGTTCAACGACTCCACGCCCGCCGCCATCGGGATCGACACGGTCGCGTCGCACGTCTCGCGGACGAGACGTGACAAGCCGCGGCCTTCCGAGCCCAGCACGATGACCAGCGGGTCCGCCGCCAGCTCCAGCCCGTCGATCTCGACCGAGCCGTCCGCGTCCAGGCCGACCAGCATCAGGCCCTCGTTCGCCCAGGACTTCAACTGGCGCGTGAGGTTGGTCGCGACCGCGATCGGCAGCTTCGCCGCCGTGCCCGCGCTCGTGCGCCACGCCACCGCGGTCATGCCCGCGCTGCGCCGCTCCGGCAGCAGCACGCCGTGGGCGCCGAAGGCGGCCGCCGAGCGGATCACCGCGCCGAGGTTGCGCGGGTCGGTGACGCCGTCGAGCGCGACGAACAGGGGCACCTCGCCCGAGTTGCGCGCCGCCGCCATCAGGTCGTCCGGGTGGGCGTACTCGAACGGCGGGACCTGCAGGCCCAGGCCCTGGTGCACGGCCCGGTTCGTCTTGCGGTCCAGTTCCTCGCGCGGGATCTCCAGGATCGAGATGCCCTTGTCGCCGGCCAGCCGGACGGCGTCGTTCACGCGGTCGTCGATCTCGATGTTGATCGCGACGTACAGCGCGGTCGCCGGGACGTCCGCGCGCAACGCCTCGACCACCGGGTTGCGCCCGGCGATCAGTTCCGGCTTGTCGGCCTTCTTCTGCCGCGCCTGGTCGCGCTTGGTCTGGGCGTTGTTCTGGCGGTACGCCTTGTGCCCGGGACGGTCCTCCGCCTTCGGGGTCGGGCCCTTGCCTTCGAGGGCCTTGCGGCGCTGACCGCCGGAACCGACGACGGCACCCTTCTTGGTGCCCGTCTTGCGGATGGCGCCCTGGCGCCGGGAGTTGCCTGCCATGCTGAAAAGTCCTTGCGGTTATGGAGAACGGCTCAGTCGGACTTGACTGTCCACTGTGGACCGTTAGGGGTGTCCTCGACCACGATGCCCGCCTGCTGGAGGCGGTCACGGGCGGCGTCCGCGCGGGCGAAGTCCTTCTCGGCCCGGGCCTGCTGACGCGTGGCCAGCAGGTCCTTGACGAGGAAGTCCAGCGCTTCTTTGGTGGGCGTGTCGGAACCGCCCGCCTCGGACCAGCGCGCGGACAGCGGGTCGAGGCCGAGCACGTCGGTCATCGCGCGCACGGCGGCGGCGAGTTCGAGTGCCTTGGAGGTGTCGCCCGCGTCGAGGGCGGCGTTACCGTCCCGCACCGTGGTGTGGACCACGGCGAACGCCTGCGGGGTGGCCAGATCGTCGTTCAGCGCCGCGGCGAACTCCGCCGGGACCGTGCCCAGCGCCACCTCGCCCGACTGCGCGGCCCGGCGGAGGAACTGCTCGATCCGGCGGTAGCCCTGCGCAGCCTCGGAGACCGCGCCGTCGGAGTACTCGATGTTGGACCGGTAGTGCGGCTGCACCAGGTAGTACCGCAGCTCGGCCGCCCGGTAGCGCTCCAGCATCGCGGGGATCGTCACGGTGTTGCCCAGCGACTTCGACATCTTCTCGCCGGACATGGTGACCCACGCGTTGTGCAGCCAGTAACGGGCGAACGGGTCGCCGGCGGCGTTCGACTGCGCGCGCTCGTTTTCGTGGTGCGGGAAGACCAGGTCGATCCCGCCGCCGTGGATGTCGAACTCCGCGCCGAGGTAGGCCGTGGCCATCGCCGAGCACTCGAGGTGCCAGCCCGGCCGGCCGTCGCCCCACGGCGTCGGCCACGACGGCTCGCCGGGCTTGGCGCTCTTCCACAGCGTGAAGTCGCGCGGGTCCTGCTTGCCGCGGGTCGGCGTCTCGCCCTGCTGGACGTCTTCGAGGACCTGGCCGGACAGCTTGCCGTAGTCGTCGAACGACTTCACCGAGAAGTAGACGTCGCCGTCCACGGCGTAGGCGTGCCCCTGGTCGATCAGCCGCTGCATCAGCTCGACCATCTGGGTGACGTGCCCGGTCGCGCGCGGGTTGATCGACGGCGGGAGGCAGCCGAGCTGCTCGTAGGCCTGCTCGAAGGCGCGCTCGTGGGTCGCGGCCCACTCCCACCAGGGGCGATCCGCGGCGGCGGCCTTGGTCAGGATCTTGTCGTCGATGTCCGTGACGTTGCGGACCAGCAGCACGTCCAGTCCATTGTGGACGAGCCAGCGGCGCAGGACGTCGTAGTTCAGGGCGCCGCGGATGTGCCCGATGTGGGGGACGCCCTGCACGGTGGCACCACACACGTAGATCGACGCCGTTCCGCTACGGGCGGGCTGGAACTCCCGCACGCTCCGGGTCGCTGTGTCGAAAAGGTGTAGGGCCACCCTGAAAGGGTACGGGGTGGGCGTGAGCGAGGTCGCAGGCGCCTAGCCGGCGTCCTGCCCGACGCCGTGCGCGCTCAGCGCCGTGAGCAGGGCGTCCGGCCGCTGCGCCGTCGGCAGCGGGTCGACCAGCGCGAACTCGCAGCCGAGCGCGCGGGCCCCGCCGTCGGCCTCCTCGCTGTCGCCGACCATCAGGGTCTCGGTGGCCGGGACGCCGAGCGCCTGCACGGCCCGGCGGAAGATCTCCAGCTCCGGCTTGATCGCCCCGACCTCGAAGGACAGGACGAACTCGTCGACGTAGGCGTCCCAGCCGCGGGCGGTGAAGGCGGGCCGGATGTCGAAGGCGATGTTGCTCAGGACACCGACCTTGAGCCCCTGCTCGGACGCCGCCTTCAGCGCGGCCTCGGTGTCCGGGTACGGCGTCCACTGGCTGGGATCGATGAGCCGGTCGTACAGCGCGACGGCCTGCTCCGGGCGCGGGACGCCGGACTTCTTGAGGACCTCCAGGTACACCTTCCGGTGCAGCACGGGGTCGCGGTCGCGGTGGTGCCAGGCGTGCTGGTGGTCGGCGTCCAGCTCGACGACCTGGCCCACCGGCGCCGTCATCCGGCGCATCAGCTCGGCCTGGGCCTCGACGTCGAGCGGCGTGCCCACGTGGTCGGTCAGTTCGGTGAGCCAGGTTTCGTCCTGCTCGAGCCGGAAAAGCGTGCCGGAGTAGTCGAACAACACCGCCCTGATCGTCATGGGATTCAGCCTAACGGGAGCATCAGGCCGAATGCCCTGTGATGTGTTCGGGAACAACGCGGACGAGCACGCGCACGACGTCGGCCGGCTCGGGCGGGAAGTCCGCGCCGATGTACTTGCGGGCCAGCTCGTCGTTCAGCTCGCGGCCACCCTCGGCGGTGACCTCGGCCCGCCCGCGGATTTCGACGTAGTTCTCCGGATCGGCCAGGTCGAAGACGGAGAGCGAGACCCGGGGGTCGCGACGGATGTTGCGTTCCTTGCGCCGGCCCCGGACGGTCACGAAGACCACGGTGTCGCCGTCGCGGCGCGCCCAGACGACCGAGCTCTGCGGCGAGCCGTCGGCGTTGGTGGTGGCGACGACGGGGTAGTTCTTCCCGTCGAGCAGCGCCTTGGTCGCGTCGTTGAATGTCACACCCATGGTCTGGACCCTATTTGACGGTGCCCGCGATCTTCTCGACGCGCAGGCGGACGATCACCCGTTCGACGTCACTGCCCTCCGGGGGCGGGTCCTCGCCGAGGTACTTGTGGCTCGGCGTCTTGCTCGGGTCGCGGCAGACGGTGCTGGTCGGGATTCCCGGCGTCGGAGACCGACACGCTGACGCGAGGGCCGGGTCGCAGGTCACGGCCCTTCCCATGGTCGAGGGCCTGGCCGCCGGAAAGCAGCCCCCGCCCTCTCCGGGGGACCGGCCCCGCTTCCAGCGTATCGGGACCCTCCGACGAAAAGCGGGAAACGTCACAGGCGGGGCCTCGTTGTCCACATCTCGGCCCGGCTGTGGACAACCCGGTCGGCGAGGCTAGTCCGCCGTCAGCAGCAGGGCGGTGGCGAACGCCGCGATGCCTTCGCCGCGGCCGGTGAGGCCCAGGCCGTCCGATGTGGTGCCGGACACGCTCACCGGGCCGCCGACGGCCTCCGAGAGCACCTTCTGGGCTTCCTCGCGCCGCTTGCCCACGCGGGGGGCGTTGCCGACGATCTGGACCGTCGCGTTCGCGACCCGCCAGCCCTCGGCCTCGATCAGGCCGCGGACCTCGGTGAGCATGGCGGCGCCGTGCGCGCCGTCCATCCGGGGGTCGCCGGTGCCGAACACCGCGCCGAGATCGCCCAGGCCGGCCGCGGACAGGAGCGCGTCGCACAGGGCGTGCGCCGCGACGTCGCCGTCCGAGTGACCCGCGCAGCCGTCGACGCCCGGCCAGCTCAGCCCGGCGATCCAGCACTCGCGGCCCGCCTCGATCGGGTGGACGTCCACCCCGTTGCCGATCCTCACAGCGTCTCCTCCGTGCTCGGTGCCGCCGCGATCGCCTCGGCCAGGGAAAGTTCGAAGTCGGTGGTGACGCGCATCGCGTCCGGGTGCCCCGGCACGGTCGCCGCGCCCTCGTGGACGCCGGCCGACAGGTCGGCCGCGCGGAACGCTTCGAGGGTGAAGCCGACCGGGGTCTGGGCGGTGCGCAGCCGGGTCCGGTCCTCGGTGCCGACGATCAACTCGGCCGCGTCGGTCACCTTCACGGTGTCGGCCATCGGGAGCACCGGGACGACGATCGGGTGCGCGTCACCGACCGCGGTGATCACGTCGCGCACCGTTTGCGCAGGAATGAAGGCCCGCAGCGCGTCGTGGAGGAGTAGAACGGAGTCACGGGAAAGTTCGGGCTCGACGACGGCGAAGGCCTGCCGGAGCGAACCGGGGACGACCCGGCACGAGAGATCCTCGAGGACCTCTGCATAGACTTGCGCACACCGCTGGGGGGCCGCCACGAGAACCAGATCGATCTCCGGTACTGCCAGCAGCCCCCGCACGGTGTGCGTGAGTAGCGCTTCACCACGGACCGGCGTGAGAGCGAGCTCTCCGTCGGAGGCGTGGTGTGCGACGGTCACGATCACGACGACGTTCATCGGTTCGCGATCGTAGAGGCACCTGCTCGCCCGTCGAGCAGGAAGGCCTGGGGTGTCAGACCGCCGCGGTTTCCAGAACTTCGTCGAGGAGGACTTCAGCCTTGTCCTCGTCGGTGCCCTCCGCGAGCGCGAGCTCGCTGACCAGAATTTGCCGAGCCTTCGCCAGCATGCGCTTCTCGCCGGCCGAAAGGCCTCGGTCCTTCTCTCGTCGCCAGAGGTCGCGCACCACTTCGGCCACCTTGTTCACGTCGCCGGAGGCGAGCTTCTCGAGGTTGGCCTTGTACCGACGAGACCAGTTCGTGGGCTCTTCGGTGTGCGGAGCACGCAGTACGTCGAAAACCTTGTCCAGTCCTTCTTGCCCGACGACATCACGCACACCGACGATCTCGGCGTTGTCAGCGGGCACGCGAACCGTAAGATCCCCTTGCGCGACTTTGAGGACGAGGTACTTCTTCTCCTCGCCCTTGATCACGCGGGTCTCGATGGCTTCGATGAGTGCGGCACCGTGGTGCGGGTAGACGACGGTCTCTCCGACCTTGAAAACCATGTGTCCTCTGCCCCTTTCGCTGACCCCATCCTATCACGGTCCGCCAGTGCCCACCTAGCGGGCGGACTCGTCCTCGCAGGTCAGCGGCCTGGGCGGGGGTTGACAAACGTCGGACCCCCGTGCTCACGCAGGTTACGGCGAAGGGTCCGTGCGGCCATTGCGAATTCCTTTGTGGACGGTTGATCTTGAGCGCAACGCGGACCGGTTCCGCGCTGGAGATCGCCCCGGGCTAGTCTTCGCGGGGACGAGGCTCGTGAAAAGGGAAGGGACTGCGACGTGAGGCTGCAGAATCGTCGCGTGCTCGGCGCGGGCGTGCTGGCGCTCGGTGCCGCGCTCGCGCTCGCCGGGTGCGGGGCAGGCCAGATCACCCAGACCGACACGCAGCAGCCCGCCGTCAACGGCACGCACGCCCAGGTCAAGACCATCGTCCTGCGTGACGCCGCGGTCCAGTACCCGACGTCCGGCGCGGGCTACGCGAGCGGCGCGACCCCGGCGCTGACCCTGACGATCGTCAACCAGGGCACCCAGGACGACTCGCTCGTCTCGGTGACGACCGAGGACGGCGCGCAGGCGACCGTCGGCGGCTCGAAGGACATCGTCGCCGGGCACTCCCTGGTGATCGGCCCGGACGACGCGGTCGAGTCCACCAACCAGGCACAGCCCACCTCCTCGGGCGCGCCGACCTCTTCTTCGGAAGCGCCGACGGCGACCGGGACCAGCTCCACGGGCACCTCTTCCACATCTTCCACGTCCTCGTCGTCTTCGGCGGCTCCGGCCACCAGCGAGACCCCGACCGCGGCCCCCGCGACCGTCGGCAAGGGCACTGTGACGCTCGCCGCGTTGAAGCAGCCGCTCTGGCCCGGCCAGACCCTGAAGGTCACGTTCGTCTTCAAGAACGCCGGCCCGGTCACCGTCGAGCTGCCCGTGGCGGCGCCGGCGCACGACAAGGGGTAGGTCCCCGTTTTTGTCGGTGGGCGCCGATAGCCTCGCGGGGTGAAGAAAGGCGTCAACTACCGCTGCGCGAGCTGCGGGTACGAAGCAGCGAAGTGGCTCGGCCGGTGTCCGGAGTGCCAGGAGTGGGGCTCGTTCGCGGAACGCGGAGCCGCCGGCAAACCGGCGATCCAGCGTGTCGCGGCCGGTGCGCCGAGCGCGCCCGCGCGGCCGATCGGCGAAGTCGACGTCGAAACCGCCCGCGCGCGCCGCACCGGGGTGTCCGAGCTGGACCGCGTCCTCGGTGGCGGCCTGGTGCCGGGCGCGGTGGTGCTGCTCGCGGGTGAACCCGGTGTCGGCAAGTCGACCTTGCTGCTCGAGGTCGCCTACCAATGGGCGAAAACGGTCGACCGGTCCCTGTACGTCACAGGCGAAGAGTCCGCGGGCCAGGTCCGGTTGCGCGCGGAGCGGACCGGCAACGTCCACGACCGGATGTTCCTCGCCGCGGAAAGCGATCTCTCGGCCATCCTCGGGCACGTCGACGACGTGAAGCCGGGCGTGCTGATCGTCGACTCGGTGCAGACGATGGCGTCCCCGCTGGTGGACGGTTCACCCGGCGGAGTGACCCAGGTGAAGGCGGTGACGTCCGGGCTGGTCGCGCTGGCCAAGGAACGCGGGCTGCCGGTGGTGCTGGTGGGGCACGTCACGAAGGACGGCACGGTGGCCGGCCCGCGCGTGCTGGAGCACCTGGTGGACGTGGTGCTGCAGTTCGAGGGCGACAAGCACTCGACGCTGCGCATGGTCCGCGGCATCAAGAACCGGTTCGGCGCGGCCGACGAGATCGGCTGCTTCGAGCTGGTCGAAGAGGGCATCGTCGGGGTGCCGGACCCGTCGGGGCTGTTCATCAGCCAGACGGCGGAGCCGGTCCCGGGCACGGCGATCACGGTCGCGATGGAGGGCAAGAGGCCGCTGCTGGGCGAGGTCCAGGCGCTGGTGTCGTCGACATCGGCCCCCCAGCCGAGGCGCGCGGTCAGCGGCCTCGACTCGGCGCGGGTGGCGATGGTCCTGGCGGTGCTGGAGAAACGCGGCGGGTTGAAGCTCGGCGACAAGGACGTCTACGTGGCGACGGTCGGCGGCATGAAGATCACCGAACCGGGCATCGACCTGGCGCTGGTACTGGCTTTGACGTCGTCGTTCGGCGACGTGGCGTTGTCGCCCAGGTTGGTCTCGGTGGGCGAGGTCGGGCTGGCGGGTGAGATCCGCCGGGTCCCGAGTGTCGGTCGCCGGCTGGCCGAGGCGGCGCGGCTGGGGTTCACGCACGCGTTGGTGCCGCCGGATTCGGGCAAGCCGCCGGCGGGGATCCGGGTGCTGGAGGTGGCGAACGTCGCGGACGCGCTGAACGCGGCGAGCCACGCCCGCTGACGTCATCGGCCGGCGGATGGGCGGCGTGCTGATGCCGCTCGCTCGGGCGGCTGGCCGGGCTGTTGTTGCGGGCTCGGCGCGAGGTCGGGTCGTTGGTGCCGTGGGTGCCCGGTGGATGGCGGGTTTGGTGATGCCGCTGGCTCGGGGCTGGGTCGGCCGATGGTCGGCGCGCTGATGCCGTCGACCTGATGGGTGGCCGGGCGGTTGCTGTCGGCCCGGCGGGTGGTCGGGTCGTTGGTGCCGTGGGTGCCCGGCGGATGGCGGGTTTGGTGATGCCGCTGGCTGCGGCTGCTGTGGGCTGGGCGAGAGGTCGGCTGCGGTGCCGTGGGCGCCCGGCGGATAGCGGGTTTGGTGGTGCTCCGGCCACGGCCCCGGTCCGGGGATGGGCTGGCGGATGGTCGGCGCGTTGATGCCGTCGACCTGATGGGCGGCCGAGCGGATGCCGCTGGATCGGCGGCTGGCCGGGCTGCGGCTGCTGTGGGCTCGGCGGGTGGCTGGGCTGCGGCCGTCGGCCCGGCGGATGGCGGGTTCGCTGATGCCGTCGCCCCGAGGGCCCGCCTGCCCGGGGGTCGCCGCTCCTGAGAGGCCGATGGGGATGGGCTGAGCCGGGTCGGTCCCGGCTTGGTGTGATGGCCGGGCGCCCCCAGGACGCCCGGCCACCACGGGTCAGCGGTCGGTCTTCGTGATCGAGTACGTGTAGCTCTCCGCCATCGAGTTCCGCTCCTCCGGCGGGTGGGACGAGTGTGGCGGGAGATTCGGGGTCATGATCGCCGTCCCGTTCGGGGCCCTCGGCACGTTCGGCGTCGACGAGACCGGCGGGAGCACCTTCGAACTTGGGATGCCCGTTCCGCCGATCGACTCCTTGCGCGGCAGCGTGTAGCCGATGAGCTGGGCCGTCGCCTGGTCGGCGATCAGCGTGCCGCCGTCCTTCGCTGTGAAGCCGATGCCGATCCGGCCGTCCGGGGACGGCATGCCCGGGGTGGTCACGATGCCGTCGATGCCGGCCAGCGCCCGCCAGAGCGCCACCCGCACGTCCCCGCGGGCCAGGCCCAGCTCCAGCGTCTTGCGCACCATCTGGACGGCCGCCCCGGGGCTGTTCTCCTCGCCCCGGCGCACCGGGGTCCCCAAGCCGCGCTGGGCGTCGATCAGCTGGGCGCGCAGCACCTGGACGTCCGCGGGCAGGTTCGTGACGAACAGCGCCGTCGGTGCGTCCCAGGAACCCAGGAAGTCGGGTCCGCCGTACATCCCGGGGAAGATCCCGCCGGCGCCGGTCGTGTCGGTGATGTGCACCGGTACCGGTTCCATCCGCGGTGTGGGGACCTGCAGGCCGGTCGGGGTGTTCGTGAGCGTGGAGTGCAGGTGCCAGTCCCCGGCCGGGTCGGCGGGGATCCAGAGCTCGGTCTGCGTCCCCACGTAGGTCGTCGGGATCGAGCCTTTGTCGGCCTCCATCCACGACGATGACGTCGTGAGCCGGAACTCGCCGGGGCCGATCGGGAGGTCCACGCCGCGCAGGTCGTCGAGCCCGGGCAAGGTGGCGGCCGGCGCGATCGGGGCGGGGGCGGGGGCGCGGTTGGCGAACTGCGTGGCGACGACCAGGCCGCCGGTGAGCGTGGCGACGGCGGCCGCCACCGCGATCCACCGCCACGCGCCGCGGGACTTCGCCGGCTCGGGCGGTGCCTCGGGTTCGGCGCCGGCGGCCGTCAGGAGAGAGGTGCGGGCGAACGTCAGATCGACGTCGTCGCCCACGTCGTCGTGGAGGTGGGCCAGGGCCGCGTCCAGTTCGGCGTCGGACCAGATCTGCCGGATGTTGTCGTCGGTCATGGGCACTACGCCTCCTTCGCGGTGGGGGTGGCGGTGGTCGTCGGTGCCGCGGTTCTCAGCCAGCGGCGGATCCGGTGCAGCCGCGAGCGGACCGTGCCCGGCGGGATGCCCAGGGCTTCGGCGACTTCGCCCGGATCGAGCCCGGCCCACGAGACCAGCAGCAACGTGTCGCGGTCGGCCGGGCTGAGCTTCGCCAGCGCGCCGGCCAGCTGGGCCGCGCGGGTCTGGGCGTCGACCTGTTCGGCGACCCGGCCGTCGTGCCCGGCGTGGCTGAGCTCGCCGGTGCGCGCCAGCCGCGCGGCCGCCTGCAGGCCGCGCAGCTCGGACCGCACGTGGTGCCGCAACAGGTTGGTCGCGATGCCGTAGAGCCACGAGCGGGCCGTGCCGAGCTCCGGGCGGTAACTTTCGCGGCGCCGGAGCGCGACGAGGAACGTCTCGGCGACGAGGTCGTTGGCCGCGTCGGCGCCGGCCCGGCGGGCGAGGTAGCGCCGCAGCGGCCCGGCGTGGGCGTCGAAGAGCCGGGCGAACACCGGCGCCGGATCGACCCCGCCCAGGTCGGGACGGTCGTGCCCCCAGACGTCGGCACCTTCTTGGATCACCTGCATTCCCCCTGTTGCCCGCAGGCCCCGCCGGTGTTCACGGGCGAACCTACCTTCGTCGTGATCCGTTCAGGTGCGGTACGAGACAACCGGCGGCTCTTGTCGCGATCATCCCTTTGTTCGACGCTGGCCAACCGGCGTCAAAACTGGGGAAGGATCGTCATGCGCAGATTCCGTCTGGGGTTCGTCACGCTCATGGCCGTTTCCGGGCTCCTCACCGCGCCCGCGGTGGCCGGGGCCCAGAAGTACGTCGTGCCGGCGCCCGGGTTCGTCAACGCCATGGCCGCGCCCGCGCACGTCGACGGCGTCGAGCGGGCCGAGGCCGTGCTGAACGTCCAGTACCAGGTCCAGAACACCGGCTACTGGTGCGGCCCGGCCGCCACCCGGATCGCCATCTCGGCCCGGACGTCGAACGTGCCGAGCCAGGCCACGCTCGCCTCGCAGCTCGGCACCACCACCAACGGCACCGATTGGATCGGCCAGGTCACCGGCGTCCTCAACCAGGATCTCGGCACCTCCTGGTACGAGACCAAGGAGATGCCGAACGACCCGCCGACGCAGGCGCAACGCGACCTGCTGTGGCGCGACATCGTCCTGGACGTCAACAACGGGTACGCGATCGTCGCGAACATCGTCGCCCCGGCGAACAACCACCCGCCGGGCTACCCGAACTACACGATCTACCACTACTTCACGGTGATCGGCTACGACAGCTCCGACATGACGGTCAAGATCGCCGACCCGGCCAGCTTCGGCGGCAACCAGATCTACTGGCTGACCTTCAACCAGCTCGCGACGCTCATCCCGCCGAAGGGCTACGCGGCCTGAGCCGTCCACTGTGGACTGAAATGCTCACCAGATCGGGTGATCGCTGAAGCGTCGCAAGGTCTGCATCGACGGCCGGACGCAGAACATTCCCACCAGGAAACCGATGGTGGCGAAGGCGAGCGTCACGGCCGTCGTGAGCAGGTCCGTGGCTCGCGCCGTGCGGGCTTCGTGCCAGACGCGGAACACGATGGGGACGGCGCACGCGCCGAGGATGAGGATCAGCGTCAGGACGTAGGTGAAGACGAACGCGTTGCGCGCCGACTGGGCGCTCGCGATCACGAGGTAGTCGCCGCGCAGGCAGCGGCGGCACGTCAGCACCAGCACCGCCATCGCCAGCACCGCCAGCGGGGGCAGCACCGCGGCCGCCTTTCCCAGCAGTGAATCCGGGAAGGCGTGGCCGTGGACGATGCCCTGCAGGAACGTCGTGAGCCCGAACAGCAGCACCATGCCGGCGATCATCGAGCAGCCGACGACCACCGATCCCCAGCGCACGCGCTCGGCGAAGCGGGGCGGGAGCGGTACGTACTCGACCTGCCCGAACGTTCCTTGCACCGCATCACCTCCGAACGCCCTCAAGGCCACCTTACGGGCGTCTGACGCCCGCAAGGTGGCCTTGACGGCAGTTCGGACCGAAAGGGCTAACTGGCGGCCAGCAAGTTGGCGCACCGGATGAGCCCGATGTGCGAATACGCCTGCGGGTGGTTGCCCAGGGACCGTTCGGCGATCGGGTCGTACTGCTCCGGCAGCAGGCCCGTGGGGCCGGCCGCCGCGACGATCTGGTCGAACAGCTCCTGGGCCTCGGTGCGCCGCCCGGTGAGCAGGTACGCCTCGATCAGCCACGCCGCGCAGATGTGGAAACCGCCCTCCCCGCCGGGGAGGCCGTCGTCGCGGCGGTAACGGTACACAGTGGACCCACTGCGCAGCTCCGCCTCGATCGCGGTGACCGTCTGCTGGAAGCGCTCGTCGGCCGGGTCGATCAGGCCGGTGAGCCCGACGAACAGCGACGCCGCGTCCAGGTCCGTGCCGTCGTAGGCCGTGGTGAACGCCTGGACCTCGTCGTTCCAGCCGTGCTCCAGCACGTCGGCGGCGATCGCGTCACGCAGCGGGGGCCACGCGCCCGGCACGCCCCGGCCGTACTGCTCGCCGAGCTTGATCGCCCGGTCGATGGTCACCCAGCACATCACGCGCGAGTAGACCCGGTGGCGCGGCACGTGCCGCTCCTCCCAGATCCCGTGGTCCGGCTCGTTCCAGCGCCGCGTGACGGCTTCCGCCATCGCGCGCACCATCTGCCAGTCCTCGTCACGCAGGTTGCCGCGCGCCGCGGCGAGCGTGCCGACCAGCTCGACGACCGGGCCGAAGACGTCCAGCTGCACCTGGTGGTTCGCCAGGTTGCCGACGCGCACCGGCCGCGAACCCGCGTACCCGGGCAGGGATTCGATGACGGCTTCGGCGCCGATGACACTGCCTGAAAGCGTGTACAGCGGGTGGAGCCGCTCGGGGCCGGCCAGCGTCGCGAGCACGCCGTGCAGCCACTTGAGGTAGCCCTCGGCCTCCTCGATCGAGCCCAGGTGCACGAGCTCCCGGACGGTCATCGCCGCGTCGCGGATCCAGCAGTAGCGGTAGTCCCAGTTGCGGACGCCGCCGATCTCCTCCGGCAGCGACGACGTCGCCGCGGCCAGCACGCCACCGGTGTCGGTGTTGACCAGGCCGCGCAGGGTCAGCGCCGAGCGCAGCACCAGGTCGGTCTGGACCGTCGGCAGCTGCAGCTTCGACGTCCACTCGCTCCAGTAGCGGCCCGCGCGGTCGCGTCGCTCCACTTCGGACAGTTCGTGCGGGCCGAGGTCCGGCGTGCCGCAGCGCAGCTCCAGCACCACCGGCTGGGTCGGCGTCGGCTGCACCAGCGCGGTCGCCGAGTCGTGCAGGCCGTCCGAGGTGATCGTCCACTCGACGCCCGGCGAGTAGAGCACGAACGGCTCCGACGTGCCGAGCACCTTGACACCACCCTCGGTGATCTCCAGGTTCACCGGCACGCCGCCGAACTCGGGCCGCGGCGCGAAGGTCACGGCCGCGGCCGCCTCCCCGGAGATGACGCGGACCAGGTCCGTCCGGTGCGGTGCGCTTTCCGGCTCGAGGTAGTCGGTGACGAGCAGGCGCGACCAGCGCGTCTCGACCGTCATCGTGTTCGGCAGGTAGCGCTGGCCGAGCGGGAGGCCGTTGCGGTGCGGCTTGATGGAGAAGTGGCCCGCGCCCTCGCCGCCGAGCAGGTCGGCGAACACCGCGGGCGCGTCCGGGCCCGGGTGGCACAGCCAGGTCAGCTTCGCGTCCGGCGTGAGGAGCGCGACCGAGCGCTCGTTGGCCAGCATCGACAGCCGCTCGATCGGCGGGGCCGACTCGCCGTACAGCCAGTTGCGGCGCTCCTCCAGCAGGAAGCCGAGCACCAGCGCGACGTCGACGGTGTCCGGCACCCGGTAGCCCGCCAGCGTCTCGCCGTCGCCGACCTTGATGCCCAGGTCGGGGCCGGAGAGCCGGGCGAAGGCCTTCTCGTCGGTGACGTCGTCGCCGAGGAAGATCGCCGCCGTCGCGCCCACCTGGTGGCGCAGGATGTCGAGCGCGCGGCCCTTGTCCGTCTGGACGACCGCGAGCTCCACCACCTCCTTGCCGTCGGTGGTCGAGACGCCGTCCCACTTCGACGGTCCGCTGTGGACGGCCGCGAGCACGCGGCGGCCGGCCTCGTGCTCGGCGCGGCGCACGTGCACCGCGATGCTGGCCGGCTTGACCTCCAGCGACACGCCCGGGACGTCGAGGACGAGCTGTTCGAGCTCGGATTCGAGCCGTCGGTGCAGCTCACGCGCCTTTTCGTCGAGCGCGTGGATGAAGCCGATGTCGAACTCCGAGCCGTGGCTGCCGACGAGGTTCACCTCGGACGGCAGCCGCGACAGCGTGGCCAGATCGCGCAGGGCCCGGCCCGAGATGACCGCGGTGGTCGTCTCGTGCAGACCGGCGAGCGATCTGAGGGCGCCGACGGACTCCGGCAACGGCCGGGCCTCGTCCGGGTTGAGGGTGATGGGAGCCAGCGTGCCGTCGTAGTCGCAGGCGACCAGCAGTCGCGGAGTACGGGCGATCTGGACGATCGCGCGCCGTAGCTCGGCGGGCAAGGCCTCGGCAGTCAACACTCCTCCTCAGGAGCTCGTGCGTGGTCGTGTGGTCAATCCACCGCTTCGGCACCCAACGCCTGGAGAAACGAGCGCGCCCAACGGTCGACGTCATGAGTGAGAACCTGGCGACGCATGGCGCGCATCCGGCGACGGCCCTCAGCCGGGTCGAGCGTAATGGCAGCCACCAGAGCATCCTTCACCCCGTCCAGGTCGTGGGGGTTCACGAGGAATGCGCTAGAGAGCTCCGAGGCCGCGCCGGCGAACTCGCTGAGCACCAGCGCGCCGCCCAGGTCGTGCCGCGTGGCGACGTACTCCTTGCAGACGAGGTTCATGCCGTCACGCAGCGGCGTCACGACCATGACGTCCGCGGCCGAGAAGAAGGCGGCCAGCTCAGTGCGATCGACCGATTGGTGCAGGTAGTGCACGACCGGGTGACCGACGCGGGAGAACTCGCCGTTGATCCGCCCGACCATCTGCTCGATCTCGCCGCGCATCCGCTGGTAGTGCTCGACGCGTTCGCGGCTCGGGGTGGCCAGCTGCACGAACGTGACGTCGTCCGGCTGGAGGCGGCCTTCGTGCAGCAGCTCGTGCAGCGCCTGCAGCCGCAGGTCGATGCCCTTGGTGTAGTCGAGGCGGTCGACGCCGAGCAGCACGGTCTTCGGGTTGCCGAGGTCGCGCCGCAGCTGCGCGGCCCGCTCCTGGACGCCCTTCGTGCGGGACAGCTGGTCGAGCCCGGCGGCGTCGATGGAGATCGGGAAGGCGCCGACGCGGACGGTCCGGTCGCCGACCTGCATGGTGCCCGGGCGCGACCGGACGCCGACCGCGCCGCGCGTCGACTCGAGGCCGATCAGCTGGCGGCACAGCCAGAGGAAGTTCTGCGCCCCGCCGGGGCGGTGGAAGCCGACGAGGTCCGCGCCGGTGAGGCCGCGGATGATCGCGGCCCGCCACGGCATCTGCATGAACAGCTCGACAGGCGGGAACGGGATGTGCAGGAAGAAGCCGATCCGCAGGTCCGGTCTCAGCTCGCGCAGCATCGCCGGCACCAGCTGCAGCTGGTAGTCCTGGATCCACACGGTCGCGCCCGGCGCGGCGACCTCGGCGCTGGCCTGCGCGAACCGCTGGTTGACCTTCACATAGCTGTTCCACCACGCCCGGTCGAACACCGGGCGCTCGACGACGTCGTGGTAGAGCGGCCAGAGCGTCGCGTTGGAGAAGCCCTCGTAGTAGTCGCGGACCTCGTCGGCGCTCAGCGAGACGGGGTGCAGCACGAGACCGTCGTCGTCGAACTCGTCCACGTCGACGTCGGGCACCCCCGGCCAGCCGACCCACGCGCCCTTGCGCGAGCGCAGGAACGGTTCGAGCGCCGAGACCAGCCCACCCGGGCTGGCCGTCCAGCGGCGCTGGCCGTCGGTCGTGCGTTCGAGGTCCACCGGTAGCCGGTTCGCCACCACGACGAAATCGGCCTGGTTCGAGTTCTCCCTAGTCGGCGCATCAGTCACGTGCTCGCTCCTCGCGTCCTGGGTCGCGGCCCCAGAGTGAAACCCTATCGCGTGAGCGATGAACAGCCGGTGACCGTCGGGTTACTCCAAGCGCCGATCGGCCGGTTCGAGCGGACCGGCCATGCGTGGTCCGGCGAACCGGCGTTCGAGCCTGCCCAGTCCGGTGCGGACCGGCTGGGCGAGCCATTCGCCGAGTACCACGCCCGCGGCCAGGGCAAGCCCGATGGCGACCGCCGTCACGAGCGTCGAGATGTCGGCTCCCGGCTCGACCCCAATTTGGTATAGACCACGATAGGTGGACAGGCCCGGGAGCAGGGGAGTGATCCCGGACACGGCGACGACGAGCGGGGTGACGCCCAGTCGTCGCGCGAGCACGCCGCCGCAGAAACCGACCAGGGTCGCGGCGATCGCGGACGCGCTGACGCCGTCGAGCTCGGTCAGCATGAGGCCGCCGTAGACGGCCGCGCCGATCGCGCCGGCGGCCATCGCGACCAGCGTGGCGCGCATCTTGGAGTAGGACGCGAGCGCGAAGCAGGCGGAGGCGCCCGCGCCGCCGATGACGACCAGCGGCAGGTCCCGCGGCGTCGAGCCGCTGACCTCGGGCAAGGGCGTGAGCGGCAGTTTCAGCAGGACGGCGATCCGCAGGGCGAGCACGACGCCGGAGATCAAACCGGCCGACATCAGCACCACTTCCATGGTGCGCCCGGCGGCGGTGACGTTGTAGCCGGTGATGGCGTCCTGCACCGCCGAGACCGTCGACAGCCCGGACAGCAGCACCGTGACGGCGGCCGCGACGACGAGCGTCGGCCGGTCGGTGGTGAGCAGGCCGCTGCTCACGATGGCCATCGCGGACAGCGTCGCGACCAGCCCGCCGATCACCTGCTGGAAGAAGAACGGCAGCGAGTACCGGTTCACGAACCGGCCGATCCGGTCGATCACGCCGCTGATGACGAACGCGACGAGCGCGATGTCCGGACCGCCGCCGAGCAGGATCGTGATGAACGCGGCGACCCCGCCCCAGGCCAGTGTCGCGACCCAGCGCGGGTACGGGTGCGGCGCCTCGGTGATCCGCTCCAGCTCGGTCTGCGCCTGCTCGGCGCCGAGGTGCCCGCGGACGATCTTGCGGATGAGCTTCTCGGTCTCGGTCAGCCGCGTGTAGTCGAGGCTGCGGCTGCGCACGACCCGCAGCGCGGTCACCGGCGCGAGGTCGGTGCCGCGGTGGCAGGTCACGGTGATCGACGTGAAGATGACGTCGACCTCGCAGTGCGGCAGCCCGAGCGCGGCGGTGATGGCGATGATCGTCGCGCTGACGTCCGAGGCGCCGGCGCCGCTGGCCATCTGCACCTCGCCGAGGCGCAGGGAGAGGTCGAGCACGAAGTTGACGGTGGCGTCATCGGGCAGCTGCGGCCCCATCGCCTCCTCGGCGTCGACCGCCGGGAACTCCCCGGTGGGCGCTTCGAGAACGTGCCAAGGACGGCGTCGGAGCAGGTTCGGCCGGTGGGTGCGCGGTCTTTGCGCGGGCGGTTCCAGCAGGGGCCATCTGGTGGCCTTGCCCCCGTTGGTGCGCTCGCTGATCTTCATGATCCATCCACCTCCTCGCTCGTTCCCGAGGACCATCGACACCCGCGGCCCGACCGTTGCACGGATCATGGAGTGGCGTCCACCACGTTCTGATCATCTTGTCGTGACCAGGGGATTCGCGCAGTTCGAGGCGTGTCCGGCGCGCGGGTGGGCGGCGTCGCCGTCCCGATCTTCGAGACGAGCGCGGCCGGGTGGCCGGAGCCGGTCGCCGGGGCGGGCCCGGTAGACTGCGGGCGGCGCCTTCGGCGTCAGGCCGCTATAGCTCAGTTGGTAGAGCATCTGTCTTGTAAACAGAAGGTCAGGGGTTCGAGCCCCCTTGGCGGCTCCGAAGAACGATCGTCGACGCGCCATTCGGCCGAGGTAGTGGTGGCGGGCCGCGATTTGTGCGGGCCCGGACCGGCCGTGGCTCCGGCCGGTCCGAGCCCGTGGATCACGTCCTCAGCGAATCTGGTGCGAGGCGTTGTTCAAGTCGAGCGGGCCCAGCCCGCCGTCTCGCGCGTCGTCGGGTGCGAAGTCGATGTAGGTGCCTTTGTAGTTGCTGTTGAAGTAGAGCCTGACCACGTGGCTGGTCCTGTTGTACCCCGACAGCGCCCGGTTCTTGACGCACGCGTGCTGGCCGGTGCCCGGGCCCTTGAACTCGTAGCAGTCCGGCTGGGAACTCCCGTAGTTGGGAATCGACGTGGTGAAATCCGATACCGATCCTTGCAGGTCGTACTCGTAGTAGAGGCAGAACTCGCCCGCTTCGCACTTCCCGTTGCGCACCGGGGCCGCGCTCGCGGCGGGGGCTACCGCGGCGTGCACGGTGATCGCACTCCCGATCGCCAGCGCGGCCGTGCCGACGCGTCTTCCCAGGGGTCCCAACGTGTTCCTCCCGAATCGATGGTGGCACCCGGCGGTGCCGTGCTCCTGCGGATCGAGTGCTAACCGCAGTGCTGGTTGTAAAGGATCTTGTCGACCTGGATGCCCGCGTAGCCGGCGATGTCGACGCAACGATGGGACATGTCGACGCCTGCCGGGGTGTAGACCGGGCCCGCGTAGTAGGCGTAATTGCCGTAGTCGCAGCCGGTGCTGTTGCACGAGGGCCAGGCGGCACCGGACGGGCGAATCCGGGCATGGGTCTCGCGGACCTCGCCGTAGGCGTCCCCCGCGTGCCGGGAAATCAGGCAGTTCCTCTTCGCGGAGGCGGAGTAGTACACCTCCATGTGCAGGTCGATCTTGTCCGTGTGCTGGTTCCCGACCTTGTGCAGCCCCACCAGCGAGTACCCCGCGCCGCACTCACCGCCCAGGACTCCGGCCGTCGCGGCCGGCGCCGCCGCCGCGGTCATGCCCGCGGCGGCAACCGCCGAGGCCGCCAGCACACTGGCGATTCGCGCTTTCATACTCGAATTCCTCCCCTGGTCCGCCTCCGCGCCGTGCGGCGCGGAGGTGTTGCTCGTCCGAGCCCACACACCCGAGCGGCAGCGTCGGTTGTCGTTCATGCCCGGGTATCGCCCGTTCGGCGTAACGCGCACGGGGCCGACGGCGTGATCCGGGGCTTAAGGTCGCGTATGGCCACGACCCACATCCTCGAGACGCCCGAGGCGGACCTCGCCTACGACGTGCACGGGCCCGCTCCCGCCGAGAGTGAGCAGCCGCCGCTGGTGATGGTCGGGCAGCCCATGGCCGCCGAGGGGTTCGCGACCCTTGCCTCCTTCTTTCCCGAGCGGACCGTCGTCACCTATGACCCCCGGGGGATCGGGCGCAGTGTGCGGAAGGACGGGCGGGTCGCGCACGAGCCCGGGGTTCAGGCCCGGGACGTGCACGCCGTCATCGAGGCGGTCGGGGGCGGGGCCGTCGATCTCTTCGGGAGCAGCGGGGGTGCCGTGACCGCGCTCGCGCTTGTCGCCGCCTATCCGGATGACGTGCGAACCCTCGTCGCGCACGAGCCGCCGTTGCTTTCCGTGGTTCCCGATGCCGCTGCTGCCGAGCGGGCCCGGAACGCCGTGACCGAGGCCTATCTCGCCGGCGGTTCCGGGGCCGGGATGGCCGCCTTCATCGGTATGACGTCGTGGCCGGGCGAGTACACCGACGAGTACTTCGCGCAGCCGCCGGCGGACCCGGTGCGGTTCGGGATGAGCGCCGAGGACGACGGGCGGCGGGACGATCCGCTGTTGTCCGATCGGTCCTGGGCCGTCAGTGGCTACCGGCCCGATGCCGACGCGCTCGCCGCGGCGGCGACGCGGGTCGTGATCGCCGTCGGTGAGGAATCCTTGACCGTGTTCACCGGGCGGACGGCGGTGGCGACGGCGGAGCTGCTCGGGCAGCGGGCCACCGTTTTCCCGAGCCACCACGGCGGGTTCATGGGCGGCGAATTCGGCTACGCCGGACAGCCCGAAGCCTTCGCCGCGCGGCTGCGCGAGGTGCTCGGCCGAGAAGGCCGGGGGAATCCGGGAAAGCGACCTAATCCGCCGTTCGACTGATCGGAAGTGCTCGCCGTAGTTCTTATGGCGCCCCCGGGGGTGATCATGAATTCCCGGGGACATGATCGTCCGGCCGGCAGTGCCCCGAACGGCGCAAGGACGCGCCCCGTTCTTGTCGGAATGTGAGCGCTCACGCCAGGTGAACCAGGCATATCAGGCGTATTGCCGACTCGTGAATCCGCTCTTGACGACATCCGTTCGAGGCTTTCGACGGCGTGTCGGTTCGCGTACGCTGCGCAGCGTACGCGGGTTGACCTCGGGCAACGACGGCGGGTAACCTGCTTTCGGCACAAGTCGATCTACGAATGTGTCGCCTGGGGTGGTGGTCGATGCGGAATTCGAGTGTCCGGGTGCTGCTCCGGATGCGGAAAACTTACCTGCGATAAACAACGATGTGCGGTGCGGCGGCCGTGGGGGAGTGCCGATTCCGTGCTGGCTTTCGTGGGTGATCGCAACACATTTCCGGAAGCCCGGGAAACCGGGTGGACGGAATCGTCATCTGGGGGATGTTCGGCGTGTTGCTGCAATTCAAACTGCTGGGTCCGTTGTGCGTGCTGTCCGATGACCGGGACATCACGCCGAGCGCGCCCAAGCTCCGGGAAATCCTCGCGCTGCTGATCGTGCGGGCGAACCAGTTCGTGTCGACGACCGACCTCGTCGACGAGGTGTGGGGTGCCGACCCGCCCCGCAGCGCCCACGTGACCGTGCAGACCTACATCCACCGGCTGCGGAAGTCGTTGTTCCCCAAGGAATCCGGGCACGAACCCGCCGGGTTGCACACGGGGTGGCACGGCTACCGGCTCGAGATCGCCGCCGAGGCCGTCGACAAGATCCAGTTCGAGCACATGGCCCAGCAGGGCAGTGCCGCGCTGGAAAGCGGCGAGCCCGGGGAGGCCACCGAACTGCTGCGGCACGCGCTGCGGCTGTGGCGCGGTCCCGCGATGAGCGACGTCGAGACCGGCGAGCTGCTCAGCGCCTACGCCGTGCGGCTCGAAGAGAGCCGGCTGCGGGCGCTGGAGGGCCGGATCGAGGCGGACCTGCAGCTGGGCCGGCACCGCGGCCTGGTCAGCGAGCTCAAGGAACTGACCATGACCCAGCCCCTCCACGAGGGGTTCCACAGCCAGCTGATGCTCGCCCTGCAGCGCTGCCAGCGCCGTGACGAGGCCCTCGACGTCTACCGGCGCTTCCGCGGCCGGCTCGTCGAGGAGCTCGCCCTCGAACCGTCGCCCGACCTGCAGCGGCTGCACCGCTCGATGCTGACCGAGACCGCCGAATCCCGTCCGGCGCCGGAGGTCCCGGCCGAGCGGGTGCAGCTGGTCGCGCCCGCGCAGCTGCCCAACGACATCGCCGACTTCACCGGACGCGCCGAGCTGATCGGCTCGGCCGTGCGGTGGCTTTCGCCGGCCGAGCGGTCGGACGACGGGCTGCGGATCGTGTCCGTGATGGGCATGCCCGGCGTCGGCAAGTCGACGTTCGCGGTCCGCGTCGCGCACCGGCTGCGGCCGGCGTTCGGCGACGGGCAGTTCTACGCGAACCTCGGCGCCGCCGCCGGGGCGAAGGAGGTGCTCGGCCAGTTCCTGCGGTCGATCGGCTTCCCCGGCGAGCGGCTGCCCGACAGCGTCGAGGAGCGCGCGACCATGTTCCGGACCTGGAGCGTCGACCGGAACGTGCTGGTCGTGCTGGACGACGTCACCTCGGACGCCGACGTCCAGCCGCTGCTGCCGGCGGGGCCGCGGTGCGCCGCCGTGGCCACCGCGTGTTCCGGCCTGCAGGGCCTGGCCGGCACGCACACCATCGACCTCGAACCGCTGACCGGCGAGGAGAGCCTCGAGATGCTCGCCGTGATCGTCGGGCGGGACCGGATCGCCGCCGAACGCGACGAGGCGCGCAGCCTGGTCGCGTTGTGCGGCTACCTGCCCCTGGCGGTGCGGTGCATCGGCGCGCGGCTGCGGTCGGTGCCCGGGTGGCCGGTGCGGAACATGCGCCAGCACCTGGAAACCAGCAACCGGCCGCTGGACCTGTTGCAGTTCAACCAGCTCGACGTCCGGGCGCGGCTGGCCGGCAGCTACCGGTCGGTGCCGTCGCACGCGCAGACGGCGTTCCGGCTGCTGCCGACGCTCGGCGCGAGCTCGTTCACCGCGGCCGAGGTCGCGGTGCGGCTCGACTGCCCGGCGAAACGGGCCGAGGCGCTGCTGGCCCGGCTCGTCGGGCACGGGCTGCTGCGCATCCAGAAGGACGTGGTGGACGAAGGCCCGGTCCGGTTCGAATTCCACCCGATCGCGCGGTGCTACGCCGAGGAGCTGCTCGGCGGCGAGACCGACGCGACGCCGTACCTCTGGCCGATCTACATGCGCACGGTGCTCGGCTTCCGCAACCACGCCTGAGCGGAGGGCATCCGGTCCACCTCGGAAGTCGTTCCGAGGTGCTGTCGAGGCGGGTTCGAGCCGTGGTCGACAGGCTCGGCCACAGCCGAACGACCAGATGGAGGCCAGCATGTGTGGTATCGCCGGTTGGGTGGACTTCGGGCGTGACCTGTCCGGGGAACGCGCCACGATCGAAGCGATGAACGAGGCCCAGAAGCACCGCGGCACCAACGCCCGCGGGGTCTGGTGCTCCCGGAACGTTGCGATCGGGCACACCAGGACGTCGGTGATCGACCTGGCCGGCGGCGTTCAGCCGATGTTCGCGGAAGAGGACGGCCGTACCATCGCCGTGCTGACGTACTCCGGGGAGGTCTTCAACTTCAAGGAGCTGCGCAGCGAGCTCGAACGGCGGGGGCACCACTTCCGCACCCGCAGCGACACCGAGGTCGTGCTGCGGTCCTACCTCGAATGGGGCGCCGACTGCGGCAAGCACCTCGAAGGGATGTACGCCTTCGGGGTCTGGGACCTGCGCACCGAGACGATGCTGCTCGTCCGCGACCGGTTCGGCATCAAGCCCCTGTTCTACAGCCTGCAGCCCGAAGGCGTGATCTTCTCGTCCGAGCCGAAGGCGCTGCTGACGCACCCGCTGACCAAGGCGGTCGTCGACATCGACGGCCTGCGCGAGGTCTTCTCGACGGCGAAGCTGCCGGGCGAGGCCGTGTTCCGGGACCAGGACCAGCTGCGGCCCGGGCACACGCTCGCGATCGGCCGCAACGGCGTCGTCGACCGGACGTACTGGGAGCTCGAAGCCAAGCCGCACACCGACGACCTGGACAACACCATCTCGCACACCCGGCAGCTGCTGGAGGACATCGTCCTCGGCCAGCTGACCGCCGACGTCCCGCTGTGCACGCTGCTCTCCGGCGGCCTCGACTCCAGCGCCGTCACCGGGATCGCGGCCGGCTGGCTGAAGAAGAACGGCGAACGCGTCCGCAGCGTCACGACCACCTACGTCGGCTACAGCGAGAACTTCCGGCCGGACGACACCCGCGACACCGCGGACGGCCCGTTCGCCGACGAGCTCGCCCAGTACCACGGGGCCGAGCACATCCACCTCGTGCTCGACACCCGCGACCTGATGGACCCCGAGGTCCGGCTCGCCGCGCTCGTCGCGCAGGACATGCCGACCACGGCCGGCGACATGGACGCGTCGCACCTGCTGATGATGCGCGCGACCCGGGAACACTCGGTCGTCGCGCTGACCGGCGAGGTCGGCGACGAGGTGTTCGGCGGGTTCCGCTGGATGCACGACGAGGAGCTCGTGCGCTCGGGCACGTTCCCCTGGATCGCCAACGAGAAGCGGGTGCCGGGCTGCGTCAAGGGCCAGGGGCGTGGCCTGTTCAACGACGGCTTCCTGAAGAAGCTCGACATGGACAGCTACTACCGCGACAACTACGCCCAGGCGCTGCGCGAAACCCCGCACCAGGAGGGCGAAAGCGAGTTCGAGAGCATCATGCGGAACGTCCGCTACGTCAAGCTGATGCGCTGGCTGCCGATGCTGCTCGAACGCGGTGACCGGCTGGCCGCGGCGTGCGGGCTCGAGGCGCGGCTGCCGTTCCTGGACCACCGGCTCGTCGAGTACATGTACAACGCGCCGTGGGCGTTCCAGTCGTTCGACGGCCGCGAGAAGAGCATCCTGCGCGCCGCCGTCAAGGACCTGCTCCCGGAGTCGGTGTTCGAGCGGCGCAAGGCGCCCTACCCCGTCACGCAGGACCCGGCCTACACCGAGGCGCTGCACGGGCTGCTCGCCGAGACGCTGGCCGACCCCAACGCACCGATCCGGCCGCTGCTGGACCAGGCGTCCGTCGACGAGGTCTTCCGGCACCCCAAGGGGGTTTCGCAGGACTGGCCGAGCCGGATGAACGTCGAGATGGCGCTGCAGTTCAACACCTGGCTCACGCACTACGGCATCACCCTCGACATCTGACTCGCGATCCGCGGAAAGGAGCAAGTGCGATGACCCAGACCCAGCCCAAGCCCGTGCCGATGACCCGGCGGTGCCCGCTGGCCCCGCCCGACGAGTACGCGCAGCTGCGCGAGGAGACCCCGGTCAGCGAGGTGGCCCTGCCGGACGGGAACACCGGCTGGCTGGTCACCCGCTTCGACGACGTCACCAGCGTGCTGGTGCACCCCGACGTGAGCGCCCAGCGGAAGTTCCAGACCTCGGTCACGTCGGTCACCCTCAGCCCCGATGAGTACCTGGCGTCCGGGTTCGGCGTGTCGTTCATCGGGATGGACCCGCCGGACCACACGCACTACCGCAAGCTGATGACCGGGATGTTCACGGTCAAGCGGCTCAAGTCGCTGGTGCCGCGGATCGAGAAGATCGTCGACGACCAGCTGGACGTGCTGGTCGCCGGGGGCTCGCCCGCCGACCTCATCCCGGACTTCGCGACGCCGGTGCCGTCGCTGGTGATCTGCGAGCTGCTCGGGATGCCCTACGAGGACAGCAAGCTGTTCCAGGAGCGCACGCACGTCATCATGAGCCTCGAGCGGACCAAGGAAGGTCTGCTCGACGCCATGACCGGGATGTCCGACGACATGCGCGCGCTGGTCCACGAGAAGCGCGCGCACCCGGACGGCCGGCTGATGAGCAACCTCATCGAAGCCGTGCCCGACGACGGCGTCCCGCTCACCGACGACGAGCTGGTGGCCATCGGGAACCTGATGATGATCGCGGGCTACGAGACCACCGCGAACATGATCGGCCTCGGCGCGCTGACCCTGCTGCACTACCGCGAACAGTGGGAAACCCTGTGCCGGCAACCGGATCTGGCCGAGCGCGCGGTCGAGGAGATCCTGCGCTACCTCACGGTCGGGCCGTTCTGCCTGCCGCGCACGGCGAAGACGGACCTCGAGCTGGGTGGCCGGCACATTCGCGCCGGCGACCCGATCCTGCTCTCGACCGAGTCGGCGAACTGGGACCCGGCGCAGTTCGAGAACCCCGAGGCGTTCGACATCACCCGCAAGCCCAAGCGGCACGTCGGGTTCGCCTTCGGCGCGCACCAGTGCCTCGGGCAGGAGCTGGCCCGGATGGAGATGCGGATCGCGTTCGCCAAACTGGCGCAGCGGCTGCCGGGCCTGCGGCTGGCCGTGCCGCTGGAGGAGATCCCGATGCGCACCGACATGCAGATCTACGGCGCGCACGAGGTCCCCGTCGTCTGGTGATCCGCTGGTAGGTCCCGCGACGGAGCAGTCGCCTCCGGCCCTTGTCGCTCGCACCGGCCGCCGGCCGGTGCGAGCGGCTTTTTTTGTGTCCGGGCGGGGATTCGTGCAGTGGTCACGCGCCCGTCGCACTCTGCCGCGCCGACGTCACTGATTGTAGTTTCGGATGAGTCGGACAACCTCTTGATCGACTTAATCAAACAAGTAGTTGACAGTGTGAGTCGCCTCGTTGATTATGAGTGCAGACGAGAGTTCACTGTGGGAAAAGGAGTACGTCGTGGAGAAGCACCCGCTCAGGTGGTGGGCACTGGCGGTCGCGGTTCTGGCCGTCCTGGTGGACATGATCGACAACCAGATCGTGGCGGTGGCGCTGCCCACCATCCAGCGGGAGCTGGGCACGGGGGATTCCGCGCTGCAGTGGATTTCGGCCGGGTACGCGCTGGGGTTCGCGCTCACCCTGATCACCGGTGGCCGGCTGGGTGACCGGTACGGCACCAAGAAGCTGTTCCTCGCCGGCATGGTCGTGTTCACCGGCGCGTCGCTGGCCGCCGGGCTCGCCGGGCACGTCGAGGTGCTGATCGCCGCGCGCGTGATCCAGGGTGTCGGGTCCGGGCTGATGGTGCCGCAGGTCCTGTCGTTCATCCACGCGGAGTTCGACGAGAAGGAACGCCCCAAGGCGATGACCTACTACGCGGGCGCGTTCCCGATCGGCGGGCTCGCCGGGCCGCTGCTGGGCGGCGTGCTGACCCAGGCCGACCTGTTCGGCATCGGCTGGCGCGCGATCTTCCTGATCAACCTGCCCATCGGCGTGCTCGCGCTGATCGGCGCGCTGGTCACGATGCCGAGCCGGCCCGGGTTCTTCCGGCACCGCATGGACTTCAGCGGCCTGCTGCTGCTGACGGCGGGGCTGTTCGCGATCTTCTACCCGCTGGTGCAGGGCCGTGAGCTGGGCTGGCCGAAGTGGTCGATCTACCTGATGGTGGCCGCGATCCCGCTGCTCGCGATCTTCGCGCTGCACCAGCGGATCAAGGCCAAGCGCGGCGGCGAACCGCTGGTCCCGCCGGCCCTGCTGAAGTACCGCAGCCTGTCCGGCGGCCAGGCCGTCATGCTCTGCATCAACACCGCGGTCGGCGTCTTCTTCATCCTGACGCTGCACCTGCAGCTCGGGCTCGGGTTCTCGCCGCTGGAGGCCGCGCTGACGTTCGCGCCGTCGACGATCGGCATCGTCGTGGGCAACGTCCTGGGCATGCAGCTGGCCCCGAAGCTCGGGCGGGCGTTCACCGCCGGGGCGATCGTGGTGCTGCTGGCCAGCCTGGTCGCGATCGCGGTCCTGGTGCAGCAGCTGGGCCACGACCTGAACGTGTGGGCGCTGCTGGCCCCGGTCATCGGCTTCGGGCTCGGCATGGGCGCGGTGCTGAACTCGCTGTTCGGCGTCTCGATGTCGGAGATCCAGATGCAGCAGGCCGGCGCCGCTTCCGGTCTGGTGAACACGACCGTCCAGCTCGGCACCGCGACCGGGATCGCGCTGTTCGGCACGGTGTTCTTCTCGCGGCTGGGCAGCGGGTTCGAGTCCGCCACGGTCAGCGCGATCGCCGTCAGCGTCGGGGTCCTGGTGCTGGCTCTGCTGTTCACGACCCTGCTGCCGGGCAAGAAGCAGGGTGCCGGCCAGGCGGCCGCGGCCGCCGACGAGCACAAGGCCGGGGCATCGGCGCGATGACCGAGCCGGGCAACCACGAGACAGCGGTGCTCATCGTGGGCGGGGGCATCACCGGCCTGTCCACGGCGCTCTTCCTCGCAAGGCTCGGGGTTCGCCCGATCCTGGTCGAACGGCATCCCTCCACGGCCCTGCTGCCCCAGGCGCGCGCGTTCAACCCGCGCTCCATGGAGATCTACCGCGCCCTGGGGCTCGCGGAGGCCATCCGGGACCGGACGTCGATCCTCACCGACATGCCCGACATGATCGGCGCGGACACCCTGGCCGGGCAGGAGCACTTCCGGTTCGACGTGCTCGCCCAGGCCCGGCCGCCGGCGTCCCTCAGCCCGGCGGACTGGGAGATGATCGACCAGGACGAACTGGAACGGATCGTGCGCGCCCGCGCCGAAGAAAGCGGTGCGGACGTGCGGTTCGGTACCGAACTGATCGCGCTGACCGACAACGGCGACGGCGTCACGGCGGTCGTGCGCAACCTGGAAACCGGGGTCCACCACCGGCTCCACGCCGATTACGTCGTCGCCGCCGACGGCCACCGCGCGGGTCTGCGCGACCGGCTCGGCGTCGGCGCCGACGGGCCGGGAGTGCTCCTCGAGGTGGCGAACTTCGTGTTCGACGCCGACCTCGGGGCCGCGCTGCAGGGCCGCCGGTTCCTGCTCGCCTACCTGGACCGGCCGACGAAGGGCTCGACCCTGATCCCGCTGCGGGAGTTCGGGCGGTGGGCGCTCTCCGTGCCGTACCGGCCCGAACTGGGCGAGAGCGTCGCCGACTTCACGCGGCAGCACTGCGTGGCGCTGGCCCGGCAGGCGATCGGGCTCCCGGACGTCGACATCCGGCTCGTCCCGTCGATGCCGGGGTCCGACCGGATCGTCACGACCACCACGATCGGCGGCTGGGTCGCCCGGCGCTACCGGGCCGGGCGGGTGTTCTTCGCCGGTGACGCGGCGCACGTCGTGCCGCCGTCGGGCAGCTACGGCGCGAACACCGGCATCGCCGACGCGCACAACCTGGCGTGGAAACTCGCCGCCGTGCTCGACGACGGCGCCGGTGACGAGCTGCTCGACACCTACGAGGACGAACGGCGGCCGGTCGCCCGGCTGACGCTCGAAAGCGCGATGCAGCTGCTCCACGACCGCCACGAAGGGGCCGGGGACAACACGAAGACCGACGACCTGGCCATGATCTTCGGGTATCGGTACCGCTCGTCGGCGGTCCTCGCCGGGACGGCCGGCGCGGGCCGGCCCGTCGAGGACCCGCGCACGCCCAGCGGCGAGCCCGGGCTGCGGGCGCCGCACGTGCGGCTGGAACAGGGCGGCGCCGGACTGTCCACACTGGACCTGTTCACCGGGTCCTTCACGGTGCTGGCCGGGCCGGCCGGCGTCGGCTGGGTCGCGGCGGCCAAGGCGGCCGCGGCGGCGCTCGGCCTCGAGGTGGACGTCCACCGCGTGGGTTTCGAGTTCGACGACCCGGACGACCGGTGGGCCGCGGCCTACGGCGTCACCGCCAGTGGCGCGGTCCTCGTCCGGCCGGACGGGTTCGTCGCCTGGCGGGCCGGGGAGCTGCCCCGCCACCCCGAGCACGAGTTGCGGGCCGCGCTGGCCCGGGTGCTCGCGTTGCGCGAAGAAGGCAGCCGGCGCGCAGGCTGATCAGTTCGGAACGTGCCGTCCGGGCAGCGGGGGACCACCCCGCTGCCCGGACGGTTCGTCGGCTCAGGTCCGGTTCGGCAAGCACGTCTTGGGAGCACGAGTTGTGCGCAACGCGCGAAGGGGAACCCGCCGGGCCGTCGTACCCGGCCGGCCGGGACGAGGTGCGGTGGCTGCCGGTCACGGACGAGCGCTGCGGCGACGACGGGTTCGCGGGCCCCGCGATCGGGGCCCTGCACCGGGTCGGTGACCTGGTCCCGGTGCCGGAGACGATCGTCCTGACCGCGCCCGTCCGGCACTGGCGGGACCTGGTGCGGCAACGGCCCGCCGACCCGTTCGCGGAGTACGCGGGGCTGGTCGAAGAGCCGGTTTCGGTGCGGGCGTGGCAGATCCGGCCGCGGCGCTCGGATCTGCCGATCGGGCCGGTCTTCAACAACCTCGGCCCCGGCACGGTGGCCGAGGCGATGCTGGAGCTGCTCGCTCTCGCCGAAGACGGCGCTCGTGAGTTCCCGCGGCTGGCGTTCGCGCTGCAGCGGTTCACCGCGGCGGAGGCGAGCGCGCACGTCCGCGCGGCGCCCGACGGCGAGCGCGTCCGGGTGCAGGCGTTCCTGGGCCTCGCCGAGCAGCTGGCCGAGCCGCTGCACCCGGACCTGGTCGTGCTGGCGGGCCCGGAGCTCGCCGTCCGCGAGTACCGGGTGGCGGACAAGCCGACGGCCACGGTCGCCGCGGCCGGGGGCACCCGGACGTCGACGGTCCCCGAGCTGCGCCGGCGCGCGCCGGCGCTGCGCGTGAAGACGGTGCAGCGCCTGGGTTCGCTCACCATCGCGGCCGCGCGGCGGCTGGCCGTCCCGGTGGCCGCGGAGTTCGCCGTCACCGACGGCGAGGTGGCGTTGCTGCGGTGCCGTCCGGTGCCGGCGTGACCGGCGATCTGGGTGCGGTGTTGCGGGTGGGTTCGGCCGCGCGCCGGCTGGATGTGCCGGTGGCTGCGGAGTTCGCGGTGTCCAGGGCGAGGGGCGTTGCCGTCCGGTGCCGTCGTGAGCGGGGAGTTGGGTGCGGTGTTGCGGGTGGGCCGGTCAGAGGTGCGTGAATGGCTGCTGTGTCCGGTGAAGGTGTTGCGGCGTTGGGGTTCGGTAGCGGCCGCGCGGCGGCTGGCCGTCCCGGTGGCCGCGGAGTTCGCCGTCACCGACGGCGAGGCGGTGCTGCTGCGGTGCCGTCCGGTGCCGGCGTGACCGGGGAGCTCGACGCCGTGTTCCGGCCGGTGCGGGCGGGCCGGGCGGTCGAGGAGACGATCGAACGGCTGCGGCAGCTGGTGCGGCTCGGCGTCGTCGCCGCGGGCTCGCGGCTGCCGGCCGAACGGGAGCTGGCCGAACGGCTCGCTGTCAGCCGCGTGACCCTGCGGGAAGCGTTGCGGGCGCTCGCTTCCGAGGGGTACGTCGAATCCCGGCGGGGCCGCTACGGCGGCACGTTCGTCGTCGAACGGCTGCCCGCGCCGCAGCGGACCGGGCGGCTCGACGCGGCCGAGCTGGACGACGTCCTGCGCCTGCGGCACGTGGTGGAGACGGGCGCGGCCGAGCTGGCGGCGGGACGGCGGCTGAGTTCGGCGGACCGGCGGCACCTGGTCACGACGTTCGCCGCGGCCGACGTCGTGGCCGGCCCGGCCGATCACCGGCGCCGGGACGCGCGGCTGCACCTGGCGATCGCGGAGGTCACCGGGTCCGGCTCGCTGACGACCGTGGTCGCCGACGTCCGGATGCGGCTCGCCGGGTGGCTCGACGGGATCCCGCCGGACCCGGAGCGTTCGCAGGCCCAGCACGCGAAGATCCTCGACGCGATCCTGGCGGGTGACCCGCCCGCGGCCCGCGCGGCGATGGCGGCCCACGTCGAGGCGACGGCGGCCCGGCTGCGCGCGTCCCGGTCGTGAGTGTTTAGGGCGGTTAGAACCGCCCTAAACACTCACGACGGGTGGGTGAGACGGGTGCCGGGGCGGTGGTGGACACGCCCCGGCACCCGGGGTCCTAACCGGCGAGAGCCGCGGCCAGCAGCGGGAACTCGTCGTCCGTCGGAGCGGTGATGCGCAGGCCCGGGACGCGGCCCGCCTGGTCGTCGCCGAAGACGCGGACCACCACGCCCGCCCGGACCAGCTCGTCGTAGTCGCGTTGCGGGTCTTCGGAGGCGACGAACCGGTAGTGCACCGGCGCGCCCTTGACCACGCCCGGATAACGCCGGACCAGCAGGGCCTCCATCGCCGCCGCGTTGACGAGCAGCCGCTCGCGGGTGCGCTCGGCCCAGGCCGTCTCCCGCAACGCCGCGATCGCCACCACCGAGTCCACATAGGACAACGGCCAGTTGAGCCGCTGGGCGGCGACGGCCGCCCGCAGGTCCTCGTTGACCGTCCACATGGCACCGGTGCGGGCGCCGGCGATGCCGAAGAGCTTGTTCGGCGACGACAGGACGACCACATTGGACAGTCCGGACCACGCCATCGACCGCCGGGTGCCGCCGCCGAGGAAGTCGACGTACGCCTCGTCGACGATCAGCGTCGAGGCCGGGTTCTCACGGCACACCTCGGCCAGGTCCCCGGGCGGGATGTGCAGGCCCAGCGGGTTGTTCGGGTTCGACAGCACGACGTAGTCGTAGCGCGCCATGCCCTCGGCGACCCGCGCGAGCCGCGTCGCGACAGTGTCGATCCCGCCGTTCGCGGGCGGCAGGTGGTTGGTGAACCAGCGGATGCTGTCGGTGTAGTCCGGGGTGACCACGGCGATCCGGTCCGCCGGCAGCAACCGCGCCAGCACCCGGATGAACTCGGTGATCCCGCGGCCGGAGACCAGCAGTTCGGGGTCGACCGTGAGGTAGTTCGCGTAGGTGGCCCGGAACAGTGAGTCGGCTTCGTAGGGGTGGGCGCGCAGCCGCTGGACGTCCAGCTCCCGCAGCGCGACGCGGACCGCGGACGGCGGCCCGTACCGGTTCACGCAGGTGCCCAGGTCCAGGTACGTGTCGCCGGCCAGGCCCCGGAGATCTCCGCCCTGCCTGTGGATGGCGTCGTCGGAAAGACTCTTCATCACTTCCTGCCTTCTGGTGGCGGACGTCCGGTGCCGCCTCGTCAGGGTCCGCTGACCGTGCCAGGGAGCGGTCCAACCTGGCTCGAACCGGGCTGACGCGGACGGAATCCAGGTCGTCGCGAGTTGCGCACGAGTGCGCGTGGTGACCATCCGGGGGTTCGCAGAACCCCCGCCGAAACCAGGAAGGACCCACGATGACCGCTGCGTGGATTCGCAGACTCGCCCTCGTCTCCGGGGTGCTGACCGTCGTCGGGCTCAGCACCCCGGCCGCACTCGCCGACACTTCGCACGCGCGGGGGACCCAGTACTACGTCGACTGCGCCGGCGGCCACGACTCGGCGTCCGGGCTCGGCGCCGGGCAGGCGTGGAAGACGCTGGCCAAGGTGAACTCCGTCGTGTTCACGCCCGGCAGCCGGATCACGTTCAAGCGCGGGACGACGTGCGACGGCACGTTCGCGCCGAAGGGCTCGGGCACCGCCGGCCGGCCGATCACCACCGGCACCTACGGCTGGGGCGCCAAGCCGAAGATCGACGCGCACGGCGCGCTCGCCGCGGTGCTGCTGCACAACGTCGAAGGCTGGGAGGTGCGCGACCTCGACCTCAGCAACCAGGGCCCGCCGCCGGGCGAGACCGAGCTGCGCATCGGCGTCTACGTCCAGCTCGAGGACTTCGGCGTCGCGCACCACATCGTCGTCTCGGGCGTCGACGTCCACGACGTCAACGGCTGTGACTGCCGCAACCCGCACACCCCGACCGTCAGCGGTGCGATCGTCTTCAAGGCGGGCGGCACGACCAAGCCGAGCGGCTTCGACGACGTCGTCATCGAGGGCAACACGCTGCGGCACGTCGACCGGCAGGGCATCGCGACGTCGTCCGACTGGGAGAAGCGCGCGCAGTACCCCGACGGCCGCGGCACGACGTACGTCCCGATCACCCGGCTGCGCATCGCCCACAACTACGGCGAGGACATCGGCGGGGACGCGGTCGGCGTCTACAACGCGACGAACGCCGTGGTGGAGTACAACACCTTCCGCGGCTGGGCCGAGCGCGCGCCGTCCTACACCGCCGCGCTCAGCGCGTTCAACGCCGACGGCACGGTGTTCCGCTACAACGAGGTCTCCTACGGTCACGGCTCCGGCCCGCTGCCCTCGGCCGCGTACATGACCGAGCACGCGAACCTCGACACGGTGTTCGAGCACAACCTCAGCCGCGAGAACCAGGGCGGCATGCTGGTGGTCTGCGCCGACGCCGGCCGGCCGACGGACCGCACCACGGTCCGCTACAACATCAGCCAGAACGACTTCTCCAACGGCTACTACCCGGACTTCAACGGTGGCACCGACCCGGTCGGCGTCATCACGGTGATCTGCCTGGAGACCGGGCGCCTGCAGGTGTACGGCAACACGGTCTACGCGCCGAACGCCGAGCGCCTGCTGATGAACTACACCACCGACCCGCTGGAGTTCAGCGACAACATCTTCGTCGGGCGCGCGGGCGGGTCGCAGTTCAGTGACGCGTACGGGACCTACGACCACAACCTGTACCAGAACGTCACGACGGTCCCGGCCGGTGACGCGCACGCCGTCGTCGCCGACCCGAAGTTCACCGCGCCGGGCCTGGCGGCGGATCGCCAGGACGCCACCGGCTACCGGCTGCGCGCCGGTTCGCCCGCGTTGTCGGCCGGCGCCGCGAACCAGGGCGTGCGGGACTACTTCGGTTACCCGGTCCCGCCGGTGCGCCCGAACATCGGGGCGTACGCCGGACCCGCGGTCCGATGAGCCGGCGGGTCCTCGTCGTCGGGGCCGGGCTCGGCGGGCTCTGCCTGGCGCACGGGCTGCGGCAGGCCGGCGTCGACGTCGTGGTGCACGAACGCGACGAGACGCCGGCCCCGCGGCACCGGCTGCGGATCACGCCCGACGGCGAGCGGGCGTTCCGGGAGTGCCTGCCGCCGGCCGTGCGCGAGGGGTTCGTCGCGACGTCCATGCGTTACACGAAGGGCATGGCGGCCTACGACGAACACCTGGTGCAGCAGTGGGAACACCACGACGAGGACGACGGGAACCTCGACCGCGTCGACGCCGTCGACCACCGGACGCTGCGTGAGGTGCTGCGCACCGGCCTCGGCGACGTCGTCCGGTTCGGCTCGTCGTTCAGCCACCACGAGCTGACGGTCGAGGGCGGGGTTCGCGCGTACTTCCGCGACGGCACGTCCGACGCCGGTGACGTCCTGGTCGCCGCGGACGGGACGGACTCGGCGGTGCGCGCCGCGTGGCGTCCCGGCGACGAGCCCCGCGACCTCGGCGTCCGCGCGATCGTCTCGCGGATCCCGATGGCGAAGGCGATCAAGGGCGGGCTGCCGGAGTTCATGCACGACCGGTTCACCTCCGTCGTCAGCTCCGGCGGTGTCAGTTTCGGGTTGCTGCCCATGGTGTTCCGGCCGGGCACCGACGCCGAGGACTACTACACGGCGGTGTTCAACACGCACCGGTCGCACCTCGGGATCACCGACGACGTCCTGTTCGGGCTGTCCGGGGCCGCCCTGCGGGAGGTGCTGCTGAACCGGACCGCGGACTGGCACCCGGACCTGCACGGGGTGTTCGCGCACGCGGAGCCGGCGGAGACGCACGTGCTGGCCCTGCGGGCGACGGCGCCGGGCCCGGCGTGGGGCCAGGGCCCGGTGGTCCCGCTCGGCGACGCGGCGCACACGATGCCGCTGTCGGGCGGGGCCGGGGCGAACGTCGCGGCCCAGGACGCGGCGGCGTTGTGCCGCGTCCTGACGATGCCGGGCTCGCTGGCCGAAGGACTGGCGGGCTACCAGGCGGACGTCACCCGCCGCGGCGCCGCGGCGATCGCGGAGTCGGTCCGGATGGCCCAGGCCTCGATGCGCCTGGACTGGGAGTACTGAAGAAAGGTCCGTGAAGGCCTCCTTGAGGGACTCTATGTCCCTCAAGGGGGCCTTCACGGCTTTGCGGCGCGCGGGGATGGTGAGGCGTGCCGCGAGAACGGGTCGCGCACCGCACCGGGGGGTAGCGGTGCGGTGCGCGATCCTCTTTCACCGGGGAGGCTGGGGGTCAACCCCGGTTCGGCGCGACGGCCACCCGCCCGGCCTCGCGGCACAGGGGCTGGTAGGCGTCGCCGGTCGTGACGGCCAAGGCCGGCTGCGGCTCGGTGCGGGCCGCTCCCAGCAGCTCCGCCTCCAGGTGCAGCCGGCGGCCGATGTCGCGGAAGGTCGGCAGCATGCGGTAGTGGTGTTCCTCCGTGTGGTCGGCCGCGTGCTCGAACTCCAGGAGGTGCAGGTTCACCAGGTCGTCCAGCAGGGTTTCCGCCAGGCAGCCGTCGAGGTCGAGCACGGCCGACGCGGCCGCCAGGGACAGGCTCCCGGCGCCGGAGGTGCTCAGCGCGCGGAACGCCCAGCGCACCTCCGGCGTCGCGACGCGGTAGGTGAGCGACACGCTCGAGCGCAGGTCGAACGGGTCGTCCGCACCCGTGTCGGCCCAGTCCGCGGCCCGCCGCACCGGCCAGTGCGGGCGGTGCCGCAGCCGGGTCGCCGCCGCGTGCAGGGCCAGCGGCAGGCCGTCGCAGCGGGCGACCAGCGCGCGGGTGCCGTCCGGGTCCTGAGCGAGCCGCTCCGGGCCGATCAGGCCGCTCAACATCCGGACGCCGTCGGTGCCGCCCAGCGGGCTCAGGCTCACCACCGTCGTCACCGCGGGATCCGACAGCTGAATCCGGCTCGCGACGACGACCGCGCACTCGCGGCCCGCGGGCAGCAACGGCGCGAGCTGGTGGTCGTCCAGCACGTCGTCGAGCACCACCAGCACCCGCCGGTCGGCCGTCCAGGTGCGGAACTGGGTGCTGCGTTCCGCGACCGAGCCGGCGATCCGGTCGCCCGGGACGCCGATCGCGCGCAGGAACCCGGCCAGCACCGTGCCCGGGTCGACCGGCTGCCCGGCGGCGTCGGCCAGGCTCGCGTGGAACTGGCCGTCGGGGAACTTCTCCCGCACGTCGTGGCCCGCGTGCACGCACAGCGCCGTCTTGCCCGATCCCGGCGGGCCGTCGACGGTGACGACCGCCGGGCCCCGCCGCTCGGGTGCCGTGACGGCGGTGACGATCGTGTGCAGCTCGGTGTCCCGGCCGACCAGGCCCGGCCCGGCGGGTGGCAGCTGACGCGGCGGCTCCGGCCGCGCCACCTGCCGCCGGACCTGGGCCGGGACGGCGTCGAGGCTGCCGTTCGCGGCCAGCACCGCGCGGTGGACGCGCTGCAGCTCCGCGCCCGGGTCGAGGCCCAGCTCGTCGGCCAGGGCCGACCGGGTCCGTTGGTAGACACCCAGCGCCTCGGAGCGCCGGCCGGAGCGGTAGAGCGCCAGCATCAGCTTGGCCTGGAAACCTTCGTGCGTCGGCTGCTGCGCCGCCAGCCGGGTGAGCTCGCCCAGCACCTCCTGGTGCCGGCCGAGCTGCAGCGCGGCGTCGATGCGGTGCTCCAGGGCGTTCTTGCGCATCTCGTCGAGCCGCAGGACCTCGGCCTGCAGCACCGGGCCCGGGTTGAGGTCGACGAGCGCGGAGCCGCGCCAGAGCCGCAGCGCGCCGTCCAGGGTGTGGAACGCCGCCTCGGCGTCCCCGGAGTCGAGCTCGGTCCAGCCCTGCGTCGCCTGGCGCTCGAAGTGGCTCGAGTCCAGGGCGTCGCGGTCCACCGCGAGCATGTAACCGCCGGAGAGGGTGAGCAGCACGGGCTGCCCGTCGTCCCGGCGGACGCGCGCCGACGGCCGCTGCGCCGCGTCCAGCTCCAGCAGCTTCCGCAGCTGGTAGACGTAGGTCTGCAGGGTCGTCTTGACGCTGGTCGGCGGGTTCTCCTCCCAGAGTTCTTCGATGAGCTGTTCGGTCCGGACGATGTGGTTAGCGGACACGGCGAGCAGGCTGAACACGCGCTGGAGCTTCGGCGCGGACGGCGTGATCGGCACCCCGTCGCGTACGACCTCCAGCGGGCCGAGAACCTTGACGCACAACATCTGCATCCTCCAAGTATCGATGCGGCGTGGTCCGCTCCCCGTCGGATTACGCCGCTCCCCAGTCCCCAGGTTTGCCCGCACCCATAACCGGGTAAGAACCAGTCGGGTGCGGGCTTCTGCCCACCATGGCCGGGTCCGCTGGACGAGCATTAGCAGAGCGCTGACGCCGCCTTGGGAATGTCAGCCTATCGTGCAAGGTTTTCGTAGCTCCAGGTGCATTCTAGTGACCGGCGGTCACTTTCTGGTCGAAGAGCGCACGACAGAAGGGGTGATCAGGATGCAATACCTTCGGCGAAATTCACCTGATCGGCCCGCGCCGTTCTGACCTGCGGTGACGTGGGTCTTGAGCGAGGTGTACGACTTCGCCGTGCGAGCAGCCGCGGATTCCACCCAGCCTGCCGAGAAGATTTTCCCACGACGACGGCGGCGCACGCGCGCGTATTGAAGAAGGGGTCGTAAAAGATTCGAGGACGCGATTGTCGCTCGACGCGGAATGGTCGCGGAGCGGTCGCTCGACTCGTTTCCGGGGATTGCGGCGGCGCAATTCCGGAGCCGTTCACCGGCGTCCTCGTACGGTTCACGAGGACGTGAGAAAGCGCTGTCTTCCGTGGTCCACGGCCGGCCGTGAGCGGTTGCTCCCGTGCCGGGTGGGCGGTGTGGCGGTGTGTCCCTCACCATAGTCAGGGACTTGCCTCACTGTGTCAACCGTCTGTTTCATTAAGTCGATCAGCCGGTTGAGGTGGTTGGGCGCATGTATAGTCGCCGGTGTGACCGCGTCGTCGAAGCCCCGCCGTTCGCCGAAGCCGCAGGAGCGGCAGCGGGATCCCGACCGCACGCGCCGGTTGATCCTGGAAGCGGCCGTCGCGGAGTTCGCGGCGCACGGCTACGCGGGCGCGCGGATCGCCGCGATCGCGTCGCGCGCCGGCGTGAACCAGCAGCTCATCTCCTACTACTTCGACGGCAAGGAAGGCCTGTACCAGGCGATGTCGGAGGGCTGGGGCCAGCGTGAGAGCGAGCTGGTGGCGCCCGGCACCCCGCTGTCCGAGCAGCTGCGCCGCTACGTCCTGGAGGTCCTGACGTCCCGGGACGGGATGCGCCTGCTGGCGTGGTCGGGCCTGGAGTACGGCGGCCCGGACACCGACCCGGACCACGCGCCGCGCTCGGCCCGGCTGGGCGGCACGGTGGACCAGGTGGCCGAGCTGCAGAAGGCCGGGCAGCTGCCCGAATGGGTCGACCCCGCCTGCCTGACGGTGATGCTGATGGCCGCGGCGATGGCGCCGGTGACCCTCCCGCACGTCATCGAGGGCGTGGCGCAGCAGAACCCGGAGTCGCCGGAGTTCGTCAAGCAGTACGCCGACCAGCTCGCGCGCTTGATCGAATACCTGAATCCGGAAAAATCGTGACGTCGTAACCGGAAAAGGCGGCTTTCCTTCACAGCTGCACCCGGGCACGGGAAAGAGCGGTGGCGCCGCGAGCCCGCACCACCGCTCCTTTCCTCCCTCAGGCGCCGGCCGCTCCCGGGCGGGCCAGGACCATCGCGCTCTGGAAGCCGCCGAAGCCGCTGCCGACCGTCAGGACGACGTCCATCTCGTGTTCCCGGGCCGTCAGCGGGACGTAGTCCAGGTCGCACTCCGGGTCCGCCTCGTGCAGGTTCGCCGTCGGCGGGACCACCTGGCGGTCGAGCGCCAGGGCGCACGCCGCCACCTCCAGCGAGCCGATCGCGCCGAGCGAGTGCCCGATCATCGACTTGATGGAGCTGACCGGGACCTCGTACGCCCGCTGCCCGAGGCTGCGCTTGAACGCCGCCGTCTCGTGGCGGTCGTTCTGCTTGGTCCCCGAGCCGTGGGCGTTGATGTAGTCGACGTCCGCGGGCGCCAGCCGGGCGTGGTCGAGCGCGACCCGGATCGCCTCCGCCATCTCGCGCCCGTCCGGCTTGAGCCCGGTCATGTGGAAGGCGTTGCTGCGCCCCGCGAACCCGACGATCCGCGCGTACTCGCGAGCCCCGCGCCGCAGCGCGGCCGACGTCTCCTCGAGCACCAGCACCGCGGACCCCTCACCCAGCACGAACCCGTCGCGCCGCGCGTCGAACGGCCTCGACGCGTGCTCGGCGTCGTCGTTGTTCGCCGACGTCGCGCGGATCGCGTCGAAGCATGCCGAGGTGATCGGCGACAGCGGCGCGTCCGTGGCGCCGGCGAGCACGACGTCCGCCGAGCCCTCCTCGATCAGCGCCACGCCGTGGCCGACCGCGTCGAGCCCGGACGTGCAGCCCGTCGACACCAGCGCCGTCGGGCCCTCGGCCGCGACCTCCCACGCGACCTCGACGGCCAGCGTGCTCGGCACCATGTAGCCGTAGAGGTGCGGGACGCCGTAGGTGTGGTCGACCAGCCAGTGCTTGCCCTCGTCGGCGAGCACGGCGTACTCCTCCTCCAGGCCCATCGTGCAGCCGACGGCGCTGCCGATGCTGACCGCGATCCGGCCCGGGTCCAGCCCGGTGAGGTCGAGGCCGCTGTCGGCCACCGCCTCCCGGGTGCATACGGTGGCGAACTGCGCGGCCCGGTCCATCCGCCGGATCTGCTGGAGGGACAGCCCCGCGGCCTTCGGGTCGAAGTCGACCTCGGCCGCGATCTTCGAGCGGAAACCGGTGGCGTCGAACAGGCTGATCCGGCGGGTCGCGGTGCGCCCGGCGCTCAGCAGTGCCCAGAACGGTTCCCGGCCGACCCCGCCGGGCGCCACCACACCGATGCCGGTGATGGAGACGCTCCGGGTCACGAAGCACCCCCGACCGCCGGGTTCGGGGCGTCCGGGCGCTGCGGTTGTTCGGTGTCGACGTGGCCCAGTTCCGGCCGCGGTGCCAGCGGCGACAGGTGGAACACACCCCGCGCCTCGACGTCGCCGACGTTGACCAGCCGGTGCCGCACGCCGATCGGGACCATCAGCGAGTCACCCGGGCCGAGCCGCACCGGGACGCCGTCGAGCGTCATCTCCAGCTCGCCCTCGACGACGTGCAGGAACTCCTCGGAGTACGGGTGGTAGTGCTCGGTGACGTGCTCGCCGGCGCCGAGGATGAGGAACCCGCCGAAGCCGGACGTCGAGCCGACCGTCTTCGGGCTGAGCGTCACCCGGATATCACCGCCGCGGCGCTGGTTCGGGGCCGCTTCGGAGACGTTGACCTTCACCTTGTTCCCCGAGTCCACTGTGGTCATCGAACGCGGCCTTCCTCGGGAGTCCAGACGTAGAACGGGGACGCCATCGCGTCCTTCGGTTCCTTCCAGCCGGGGTCGTACGGCGAGACGAGCTCGGCGAGCTTGGTGTTGATGTCGCTGTACAGCTCGGTGCCGCGCGCCTTGTACAGGCTGGAGTTGATGTCCTGGTCCGCCTCGACGAGGTGGAAGTACAGGTCGTGGAAGTTGAAGAGCGTCCGCCGCGAGACGCCGACCATGCGGGGCAGGTCGGTGGCGTCGGACTCGGCGAAGACGTCCGCGATCCGTTCGGGTGAGTCGGTCTTGAGCTTCGCGACGATCAGGGTGCGGTGCACGTTCTCGCCTCCTGGCAACGTTGGGGCACTGGATGAATCCATGCTCCGGGGCACCGGTGTAGCCCGGCTCGAATTCACCACGGAATCCGGTTGCCCGAGCGCAGGAACGCGCCCGTCGGGCCGTCGTCCGGCAAGGTCGCGACGTCGGCGATGTCGACGGCGGCGTCTTCGGGACTCCGCTGCGCGGCCGGCACCATGCGCGTGCGGACCTGGCCGGGGTTGACGGCGTTGACCAGCACGCCGGTGCCCTCGACCTGCCGCGCCAGCATGGTGGTCAGGCCGTTCACCGCCGTCTTCGACAGCGAGTACGCCGGCGCGCCCAGCCACAGGCCCAGCTCGAACGACCCGGTGGCGCTGGAGAGGAACACGACGCGGCCCCAGCCGCGGCGCACCATCGCGGGCACGAACGCCTGCGCGGTGCGCCAGCCGCCGAGGACGTTCACCGAAAGCGTTTGCTCGACGAGGTCGAGCGGCACGGTCAGCGGGTCGTGGCCGCCGTCGAGCAGGACGCCGGCGTTGCACACCAGGACGTCCACCTCGGTCAGCTCGGCGGCGGCCCGCGCGACGCTCGCGGGATCGGTGACGTCGAGTGCGTACGGCCGCGCGGCCGTGCCGATCTCGGCGGCGGCTTTCGCGGCGGCGTCGAAGTCCCGCGCGGTCATGATGACGTCGAGCCCCCGGCCGGCCAGTTCGGCGGCGACGGCCTGGCCGAGCCCCCGGTTGGCGCCGGTGATCAGGGCGGTGCGTTGTGCGGCCACGGGTTCCTCCGCTGGTTGTGGTCCGGTCGCCGCGATGGTCGCGGCCGCTGCTCGATCCGCGCTGGGGTGCCGGTCGTTCGAGTCAGGCTTCAGAACGCGGTGCCACGGTCGTCGGCGAGACAGCCGAGGAGGTTCGGACATGCGGGTGGTGTTCACGACGTGGGCCTGGCCGACGCACCTGTACGCACTGGCGCCGCTGGCCTGGGCGTGCCGGGCGGCCGGCCACGAGGTGCTGTTCGCCAGCCAGCCGGGGCTGGCCGGGGAGATCCGGCGGACCGGGCTGAGCGCCGCGCGGGTCGGTGCCGACGTCGACACCGCGGGGATCGTGCGGGAGTACCTGCTGCCGACCGTGCCCGGGGCCGCGTCGCCGGCGAAGGGCGGCAAACCCCGTGCGGTGCGGTTGTTGCTCGACCACGCCGAGTCCATGGTGGACGATCTGGCCGAGCTGGTCCGGGACTGGCGCGCCGACCTCGTCGTCTACGACCCGACGGCGCTGGCCGGCCCGCTCGCCGCCGCGGCCGCCGGGGTTCCCGCCGTGCGTCATCTCTACGGCGCCGACCTGCTTTCGCGGGTGAGCGGCGTGCTCGCCGAGGCGTTCGCGCCGCTGGCCGCCCGGTTCGGCGGCCTGCCCTTCGACGCCGCGGGCGCCGCGACGATCGACCCGGTCCCGGCGAGCATGCAGGTGCCGGGTGAGCAGCGGCGGCTGCCCGTGCGGTACGTCCCGGTCAACGGCCCCGCCAAGGCGCCGCGCGGGTTCCGCGTCGGCCGCGACCGGCCGCGGGTCTGCGTCAGCTGGGGCCACACGATCGCGAAGGTCGACCCGCGCCGGTTCCTCGTCGACCGCGTGGTCGCCGCGACCGCCGGTCTCGACGTCGACGTCGTGCTCGCGGTGTCGTCGGCGCAGCGTCCGCTGCTCGGGCCGTTGCCGGACCACGTCCGCGTGCTCGTCGACCAGCCCCTGCAACCGATCCTGGCCGGCTGCGACCTGCTGGTCGGCCACGGCGGCGCGAGCAGCCTGCTGACGTCGCTGCACGAAGGGGTGCCGGTGCTGCTGGTGCCGCAGCTGCCCGACCACGCCGGGCATTCGGCGCGGGCCGGGGCGCGCGGCGCCGGTGTCGTGGTGAGCGTCGCCGACGCGACGGCCGAGGTCCTGCACGGCCACATCGCGCGGCTGGTCGCCGCCGACGCTCCCCAACGGACGGCGGCCCGGGAGGTCGCGGCGGAGATGCGCGAGCAGCCGTCACCGTCGAACGTCGCCACCGCGCTGGAAACCCTGACCGGCCCGGTCCTCAACCGTCCGTAGTGGACTGTCCATAGGAGACGCCGATGACCCAAGAAGCCGTCGACACACTGCGGTTTCCCTTCACCAGCAGGCACCCGCTGCTGCCGCCCGAGGAGTACGCGCGATTGCGTGCCGAGGAGCCGGTCGCGAAGGCGACGCTGCCCAACGGCCACGCCGTCTGGCTCGTCACCAAGCACGCGGACGTCCGCAAGGTGCTGGCCGACGCGCGGTTCAGCCGCGAGGCGATCACACGCCCGGACGCGCCCCGGCTGCTGCCGGTCGCGGCCGGGTCCAAGTCGATCTTCGTGATGGACCCGCCCGAGCACACCCGGCTGCGCAAGCTCGTCGGCCGCGTCTTCACCACGCGGCAGGTCGAGAACCTGCGCCCGCGCGTCGAGGAGCTGGCCGAGGAGATGGTGGCCGGGATGGTCGAGGCCGGCCCCGGTGCCGACCTCATCGAGCACCTCGCGCAGCCGCTGCCGATCACCGTCATCTGCGAGATGCTCGGCGTCCCGCAGGACGACCACGACCTGTTCCGCGGCTGGACCGACGTGATGCTGAGCGTCGGGCACCGGTCGTCCGGGCAGGTCGGCGAGGCCGCCGGGAAGCTGCGGCAGTACCTCAACGACCTCATCGAGGCCAAGCAGAAGAACCCGGCCGACGACCTGCTCGCCGTGTTGATCACCGCACGCGACGAGGACGACTCGCTCAGCACCGAGGAGCTGCTCGCGTTCGCCGAGACGATGCTGATGGCCGGCTACCACGCGACGACGTCCGAGATCGCGCACGGCGTGCTCACGCTGACCGAGCAGCCGGGCGCGGTGCGGCGGCTCGTCGAGCACCGCGACGAGCTGCCCGCCGCCGTCGACGAACTCCTGCGGTACTCGCAGGCCGGCGGTGGCGTCGGGCCGATCCGGATCGCCTTGGAGGACATGGAGATCGGCGGCGTCACGGTCAAGGCGGGCGACGCGGTGCTGCCGTGCATCAACTCCGCGAACCGCGACGAAAGCGTTTTCCCCGGTGCCGAAGAGGTCGACCTCACCCGCACGCACAACCCGCACCTCGCCTTCGGCCACGGCATCCACCACTGCCTCGGCGCCCACCTGGGCCGGGTCGAGCTGACGGTCGCGTTGGACCGGCTGCTCGAGCACTTCGGCGAGTTCCGCATCGCCGTCCCCCCAGCCGAACTCGAGTGGAGCGCGAACCGCGCGTTCACCCGACCGGACACCCTGCCGCTGCAGTGGTGACCCCCGTTGAGCACACCACGCAAGGGAAGGACCACCATTCATGACCACGACCGCTGACCAGGGCACGGTCTCCGCGATCAACGCCCGGCCGCTGATCGAGCTCGGGACGTCGTTCTGGGCCGCCAAGACGCTGCTGACCGCCGTCGAGATCGGGCTGTTCACCGAACTGGGCGCCGGGTCGGCGACCGAGGAGCAGCTGCGGGGGAAGCTGGACCTGCACCCGCGCTCGTCGCGGGACTTCCTCGACGCGCTCGTCTCGCTCGACCTGCTGGAGCGCGAGGACGGGCTCTACCGCAACACCGCCACGACCGGGTATTTCCTCGACGAGCACAAGGAAACCTTCCTCGGTGGCTGGATGCGGCAGGCCAGCAAGCACCTGTTCCGCGCCTGGGGCGGACTGACCGAGAGTCTCCGTTCGGGCAAGCCGTTCATCGGCTGGGACACCGCGGACTACTTCGAGCGGCTGTACGAAGACATGGAAGAGCGGCGCTCGTTCATCGCCGCGATGGACGCGTGGACCACGCACATCGCGACCGAGCTGGCCGACGGCATCAACTGGGCCGAGCACAAGACGTTCGTCGACGTCGGCGGCGCGCGTGGCAACCTGTCCGCGTCGCTGGTGAAGGCCCAGCCGCACCTCGACGGCGTCGTGTTCGACCGGCCGGAGATCGCCGAGCTGTTCCACGAGCACATGGCGGCCAAGGGCACCACGGGCCGCGTCGGGTTCGTCGTCGGCGACTTCTTCACCGAGCCGATCGCGCCGGCGGACGTGCTGATCTTCGGGCACATCCTGCACGACTGGAACGACGAAGAGCGCGCGACGCTGGTGCGCAAGGCGTACGAGGCCGTCAACCCCGGCGGCATCGTGGTGATCTACGACCGGATGATCGACGACGACCGCCGCGTCAACAAGACCGGCCTGCTGGGCTGCCTGAACCTGCTGGTCGTCACCCCGGGCGGCTCGGAGTACACGATCGCGGACTGCCGCAAGTACGCCTCGGACGCCGGTTTCGAGTCGACGACGACGGTCCCGCTGTTCGACGGCCTCGAGACGGCCGTCGTCTGCCGGAAGGCCCGCTGATGCCGTACGTGGCGATCACCTACGACATCAAGAGCGGCTGCGAGGACGACGTCGCGTCGGTGTTCGCGGACTTCCAGCGCCCGAGGTCGAGCGTCCTGCCGGACGGTGCCCGGATCCTGGCGACGGCGGTCTTCATCCGCGACGCGACCTTGGTGCGGTTCATCGAGTACGAAGGCGACCTGGACGCCGTGGCCCGCTTCATGGCGAACCAGCCAGGGGTGCGGGAGGTGGAGCGCAAGCTGGCGCCGTACCTGAACAACCCGCGCGACACCGGCACGGTGGAAGGGTTCGTCCGGACGTTCCGGAGCAGCATGCTGCGGTGCGTCACGCAGTTCGCGGTACCCCGGAGCCCGGTACCCGCCTGACCTGCCGCACCAGCCGACACGAGAACGGGCCGGGATCTTCGGATCCCGGCCCGTTCTCCGTGTCGACCCTCTGATCACGCGAGTCGACCCCTTCGATCACGGACCCTGCCCGGCCCCGGAGGGTCGGCTCGCGCGCTTGGAGGGTCGGCTCGCGTACCTGGGGAGTCGGCTCGCGTACCTGGAGGGTCGGCTCACCCCGCGGCCGGCCTCCTCCGGGGGTAGCGAAAAGCCGTGAAGGCCTCCTTACCGGCTCTTATGGCCGGTAAGGAGGCCTTCACGGACCTTGGGGGTGGGTCAGGCGGGGCGGCGGAGGACGACCAGGGTGTCGTAGTCGCCCAGGGGCTTCGCCGAGAAGTCCGTGAAGCCGACCTCCGCCGCGTGCTCGCGGATCTCCGACGCCGGGTACTCCGAGCCGCCGTCGCTGACCAGGAGCATGTCGATGCTGATCACCAGGTTCTCGACGTGCCGCGGGTCCTCGTCCAGCATGCGGTCGTACACCAGCAGCGTGCCGCCGGGGTTGACCGACGCGGCGGCCTTCTGCAGGATGCGCTTGCGGTGGTCGCGGTCGAAGTCGTGCAGGATGTGGCCCAGCACCACCAGGTCGGCCGACGGCAGGTCGTCGTGGAAGACGTTGCCGCCGTGGAACTCCAGCCGGTCGGTCAGGCCGAGGGTCGCCATGTGCTCGGTGAAGAACGGCTTCATCGGGGGCAGGTCGAAGACGTGCCCGTAGAGGTCCGGGTTCGCCTTGACGATCTGGCTCGCCATGTTGCCGCGGCAGCCGCCGATGTCGAGCATGGTCTTGAACTCCGACCACTCGAACGCCTCGACCAGCTGCGGGCCGAGCACCTGCGTGAGCGCGTCCATCATGCGGATGAACTGGCCCAGCACCTTCGGGTTCGCGATGACCTGCTCGAAGTCGCCCTCGGCCTGCGGCTTCCCGGTCTTGAGCGCCTCGGTGAGCAGGCCCCACGCCGGGTACAGGTTGTTGTTGGCGCGGTGCATGAAACCGCCGACGTACGTCGGGAGGTGCGTCACCAGGTAGCGGTCGGCGCCGGCGGCGTTGCGGTACCGGTCGCCGTCCTTCTCCAGCAGGCCCAGGGCCACCAGCAGGTTCAGGAAGTCGCCGAGGCCGCGGCCGTGCAGCGCCAGGCTCTTCCGGAGCTGCTCTTCGGTCGCCGAACCCGAGTGCAGCTTGGTGAACAGGTCGAGTTCCACCGCGGTGAGCAACGCCTTCGCGTCACAGAAAGCGTTGCAGAGCCTGATGATTCCCGCCGGGGTGCTGACATCCGGTGCGGTACTCGTCATGTGCCGACTTCCCTTCTCGACAGTTCGCACGGCCACTGACCGGGCCGGATCTGTCGTCACCGTTCCACCGGCGGGTGGAGCGCAACTCGAACCGGCTTGGAAGCGGCGGGCTCCACCCGGGTTCGAGTTCCGGTTCAGCGCCCCTTGCCAGGCTCACCGCCAAGTCAACACGGAAAGGGTGGCGTCCGGTGGAGCAAGGACTGCGTGGCAAACGGGTACTGGTGACCGGTGGCACCAAGGGGATCGGACGGGCTACGGCGCTCGCCTTCGCCCGGGCCGGGGCCTGGGTGGTCGCCGGCCACCGGACCGGTGACGAGGCGGCGGAAAGCCTGGCGCGGGAGCTGAAGGCGCTCGGCGAGCACCACCGCCTGGTGCAGGCGGACGTGACGAGCCGCGCGGACGTCGCGGCGCTGGCGGAGTCCGTGCGCGCCGACTGGGGCGGGCTCGACGTCGTCGTCAACAACGTCGGTGTCGACGGCGGCGTCCCCTTCGGGGAGATCGACGACGCCGAGTGGGACCGGCTCATCGACCACAACGTGACGTCGGCCTACCTGGTCACGCAGGCCGTGCTGGACCTGCTGACCGACGGCGCTTCGGTGATCAACGTCGGGTCGTCGGTGGCGCTGCGCGGCCGGGTCAACGGCGTGCACTACACGGCGTCGAAGGCGGCCCTGATCGGTTTCACCCGCGGTCTGTGCAAGGAGCTCGGCCCGCGCGGCATCCGCGTCAACACCGTCGCCCCCGGTCTCACCGAGACCGAGCCGGGCGCGGGCCTGCCGCCGCACGCTGTCGAACGGATCGTCGGGATGACGGCGCTGGGCCGGATCTGCCAGCCCGAGGACGTCGCCGGCGCCGTGCTGTTCCTCGCCGGGGACACGGCGAGCTACATCAGCGGCGTCACCCTCAACGTCGACGGCGGGGTCTGATGGCGACCGCGCGCCGTGGGCTGCGGGTGGTCGTCGTCGGCGGCGGGGTCGGCGGGCTGTGCCTGGCCCAGGGCCTGCGCAAGGCCGGCATCGACGTCTCCGTGCACGAACGCGATGACTCGATCCGCGGCCGCAACCAGGGCTACCGGCTGCACATCAGCCCGGACGGCGAACGCGCACTGCGGGAGTGCCTGCCCGAGCGCGTCCAGGCGCTGCTGACCGCGACCGCGAACAGCCGCTACGGCTTCGGCATGGCGAACTACGACGAGCACCTCGTTCCACAGTGGACTCCCGAGATGAGCGACCCGCGCGCCGATCAGGTGGACAAGGTCGACGCCGTCGACCGCGTGACGCTGCGGAAGGTGCTGCTGGCCGGGCTCACCGGCGCCGTCCACTTCGGAAAGCGCTACACCCACCACGAGGTCCAGCCCGACGGCACGGTCGCCGTGCAGTTCGCGGACGGCAGCGTCGACACCGGGGACGTGCTCGTCGCCGCGGACGGCGCGAACTCGGTGATCCGGCGAGCACAGGGCTTTCCCGAGCCGCGCGACCTCGGCGTCCGGACGATCTTCGGCCGGATCCCGATGACCGCACGGCTGCGCGCGGAGCTGCCGGAGATCCTGCAGGACCGGTTCACCTGGGTGATCGGCTCGGACGAGCACAAGCTCGGCCTGATGCCGATGGTCTTCCGGACCGAGCCGGCGACGGCGTCCGCGCGGCTGTGGCCGGAGCTCGCCTTCGAACCGTGCGACGACTACTTCATGTCGGTGTTCTCCATGCACCGCACCGCGACCGGGATGCCGGACGAGCAGTTCCTCGCGATGAGCGGCGCGCAGCTGTGGGAGTTCGCGAAGGCCCGCACCACCGGCTGGCACCCGCACCTGCGGGCGATCATGGAGTTCGCCGACGTCGAGGAGACGTTCCCGGTGGCCGTCCGCGCGACCGCGCCGATCGAGCTGTGGGAACCCGGCCCGCTCATCCCGCTCGGCGACGCGGTCCACGCGATGCCGCCGTCCGGTGGTGTCGGCGCGAACACGGCGCTGCGCGACGCCGCGACGCTCACCCGCGAACTGCTCGCCGCCGACCGCGGCGAGCAGCCGGTGGCGCTGGCTTCCGAGCGGTACCAGACGGAAATGCTCGGCTACGCCACGGACGCCGTCGCGATGTCGCTGCAGGTCGCGAAGTGGTCGCTCAAGCGGATCGACTTCGACGAGTCGGTGCTCCCGGCGCGCGTGGCCGGCTGACTCGGCCGGCCGAAAAGACAGGAGGAGTTATGGACATCGGAGTGGGCCTGCCCAACACCGTCCCCGGTACGGACGGCCGGCAGCTGATCGAGTTCGCCGCTCGCGCGGACGAGCTCGGGTTCAGCACGCTGGCCGTGCTCGACCGGCTGGTGTACGACAGCTACGACGCCACGGTGGCGCTGGCCGCGGCGGCCGCCGCCACCAGCCGGATCACCCTGGCCCCGACCATCCTGCTGGCCGGTTACTGGCCGAGCGCGGCGCTGCTGGCCAAGCAGCTGGCGAGCATCGACCGGCTCTCCGGCGGGCGGCTGGTGGTCGGTGTCGCCGCCGGCGGGCGCGAGGACGACTTCCTCGCCACCGGCGTCGACTTCCACACCCGCGGCAAGTGGCTGGACCAGCTGCTCGACGAGCTGAAGGAGGTCTGGGCAGGCCGCGGGCCGGTGCCCGGCATCGGCCCCAAGCCGTCGAACGGCGCGGCCGTCCCGATCTGGGCCGGCGGCAACGGGCCCGCGTTCGTGCGCCGCGCCGCCGAGCACGGCATCGGCTGGGTGTCCGGCGGTGGCCCGGTTTCGCGCTACCCGCAGCAGGCCGACCAGGTCCGCACCGCGTTCGTCGCGGCGGGTCGCGCCGACACGCCGAAGATGGGCGCGCTGACCTACGTCGCCCTCGGCGAGGAGCGCAAGGCGGCCGGCGGCCGCTACCTGCTCGACTACTACTCCTACATGGGCGAGAAGGCGCAGTTCCTGGCGAACGGCGTCATCTCCGACGAGACCCGGCTGCGCGAGACGATCGACGCCTACGCCGCCGCCGGGTGCGACGAACTCCTGCTCTTCCCCTGCACGGCCGACGTCGACCAGCTCGACGAGCTGGCCAAGGTCTGCCTGTAACCCCGGCCGCGAGCAAAGGAAAACGCATGACTGACATCCGAGTGCCGGTGCTCGTCGTGGGCGCCGGCCCGGTCGGCATCTCGACCGCGCTGTTCCTGGCCCGCCACGGGGTCGCGCCGCTGCTGGTGGAGCAGCGGGACGGCACGTCCACGCTGCCGCGGGCGCCCGGGCTGCAGGCCCGGACCATGGAACTCTTCCGCGCCGCCGGGGTGAACCAGGAGATCCGGGCCCTCGAGGTCGGCGACTCCCACCCGTACTTCGAGGGCGGCATCATCCAGGTCCGCACGTTCGCCGAGATCGACGACGCCGAGGTGCTGGAGTCGCCGTCGCTGGACGGCCCGACCGTCAGCCCGGAGCGCGTGATGGGCTGCGGCCAGGACCGCTACGAGCGGGTGCTGGCCGACCTGGCCCGCGGCGCGGGTGCGGACATCCGGTTCGGCACGCGGCTGACGTCGTTCACCCAGGACGACGACGGCGTCACCGCGAACATCAAGGACCTCGCGACCGGCGAGGAGAGCACCGTCCGGGCCGACTACCTGGTCGCCGGGGACGGCGCGAACAGCAAGATCCGCGCCGCGCTCGGCGTCGAGCGCAGCGGCATCGGGACCGTGTTCAACGCGCTGAGCGTGTACTTCCGCGCGCCGCAGCTGACGTCGGTGCTCAAGGACCGCAAGTTCATCCTGTGTTACGCCACCGCGGCGCCCGGCACGCTGATGGGCCTGTCGCGGCTGCACGGCGCCGACCCGTGGCTGGCCGCGCCGCTCTACTACCCGGAGAAGGGCGAGACGCCCGCCGATTACCCGGACGAACGGTGCGTCGAAATCGTGCGCACGGCCGCCGGCGTGCCGGACATGGACGTCGAGATCGTCGCGAAGGTGCCCTGGCAGGGTGCGCAGCTGGTGGCCGACACGTTCCGCCGCGGCCGCGTCTTCCTCGCCGGTGACGCGGCGCACGTGCACCCGCCGGCCGGCGGGTTCGGGGCCAACACCGGCATCCACGACGCGCACAACCTGGCGTGGAAGATCGCCGCCGTGCTGGCCGGGACGGCCGGCGACCCGCTGCTCGACAGCTACGACGCCGAGCGCCGCGGCGTCGGCGGCGCGATGGCCCGCCAGGCCATGGTGCGCAACCGGATCCGCCACGGCTACGCCGACGAAGAGACCCGGGCGTCCCTTGTGGACGACGTCATCATCACCCTCGGGTACCGCTACCACTCCGAGGCGATCACCGGCGGTCAGGCGGACGCGCCGACGCTCAGCCCGGGCCTGGAGCTGGCCGGCGAGCCCGGCACGCGGGCCCCGCACGTCTGGCTGGAGCGGGGCGGGCAGCGACTGTCCACAATAGACCTGTTCTGGGACAAGTTCGTGCTGCTCACCGGCTCCCGCGGCAACGGCTGGGCCGAGGCCGCCGAGCGGGTCGCCAAGCAGACGGGCCTGCCGCTGGAGGTCCAGGTGATCGACGGTGGCGAGATCACCGCCGTCGACCGCGACTGGGCGAAGGCGTACGGCGTCTCGGCGGACGGCGCGGTGCTCGTGCGGCCGGACGCGTTCGTCGCGTGGCGGTCGGCCGGCAAGGTCGCCGACCAGGACACCGTGCTCGCCGACGTGCTCACCCGCGCCAGCGGCCTGCCGCCCGAGGGCGTGGCGTGAGCGCGCCGGAGATCGACCGGGTCGCGCTCGACGGCACTGTCTCGTTGAGACGGATGCCGCGCTGGTACACCACGCTGTTCGTCACGGACACGTTGGAGCGCTTCGGGTTCTACGGCATGCAGGCGATCCTCGTGCTGTACGCCGCCGCGCCGGTGGAGCGGGGCGGCCTCGGCCTGCGCACGGCCGACGCGGCGGCGTTGTTCGGCGCCTGGATCAGCGTGATGTTCCTGCTTTCGCTGCCCGGCGGCTGGATCGGCGACCGGCTGCTCGGGCAGTGGCGCGGGCTGCTGTGCGGCTGCGTGCTCAGCGGCGCCGGGTACCTGGCGCTGGCCGCGCCGACCGGCTGGGCCACCACGGCCGGCCTGATCCTGCTCGCCGCGGGTGGCGGGCTGTTCAAGCCGAACCACCAGGCGCTGATCAACCTGATGTTCGACGGCCGCCGCGGCCGCGAGTCCGGCATCTCGCTGATGTACGTCGGGGTCCAGGTCTCGGCGCTCGCCGCGCCGCTGATCACCGGCTACCTCGGCGAGAAGATCAGCTGGCACCTCGGGTTCTCGGTCGCTTCGGCGGCCGTCCTGGTGACGGCGGTGCTGCTGGCCTTCTCGGCCGGGCAGTTCGGCGGCACCGGGATGCGCGCGCGCCGGCCGGCCACACCGGCCGAGCGGCGCCGGGCCCTGCGCGGGGCGGGCCTGGTGCTCGGGCTCGCCGTGGTGCTCGTCGCGCTGCTGGCCGTGACCGGCCGGCTGTCCGCGACCACGGCGATCATGATCGCGAGTGTGCTCAGCATCGCGCTCCCGGTCGTGGGGTACGTGACGCTGTACCGGAACCCGGCGCTCACCGCGGGACGCCGGCGCCGGCTGCGCGGTTACCTCGCGGTGTGCCTCGGGGCCACGTTGTTCTGGATCATCATCGCGCACTCGGCGTCGCTGCTGACGCTGTTCGCGCGGGACCACACCGACCTGACGGTGTTCGGCCTGGGCATCCCGGCCAGCTGGCTGCAGGCGGCGACGCCGGCGTTCATCCTGGTGCTCGCCCCGGTGGTCGCCAAGGTGCTGCCCGCGGTCGACGGCGTCGGCGTCAAGCTCGGCTTCGGCCTGGTGATGGTGGGCACCGGGTTCCTCGTGATGTGCGTCGGCTCGTCGCTCGCCGAAGACGGTCAGCAGGTGTCACTGCTCTGGCTCGCGCTGGTCTACCTGCTGCACGCGGCCGGTGAGGTGATCATCGCGGCGGTCGCGATCTCGTCGGCCGCCGACGTGCTCGGGCCGGAGTTCATCGGCCGTGTCATCGGGATGCTGTGGCTGTTCGCCGCCCTCGGCGGCGGGCTCGGCAGTTTGCTGGTGCGGCTCAGCACGGCCATGAGCGAGCCCGTCTACTACGCCTCCCTCGGCGGGGTGGCCGCCCTCATCGGCGTCGTCTTCCTGCTGTCCCGCCGCACGCTCGGCAACGCGCTCGCGAGCGACGTCGCCGAAGTCGCCGAAGTCGCCGGAGTCCAGAAAGGACACGTGTAATGCCCTACGCGGCCATCACCTACCGGGTCAAGCCCGGTTTCGAGGACGAGATCGCCGACGTCTTCGCGCGGTTCAAGCGGGTCGACACCCCGGACTTCCGCGGTGCCGACGGCGACGCGGCCGGCCGGCTGCTCGGCACGGCCGTGTTCGTCAAGGACGACATCGTCGTGCGGTTCATCCACTTCGAAGGCGACTTCGCGGCCGTCGGCAAGCACATGGCGGCCCAGAGCGGGGTGCACACGGTCGAGCACGAGCTCGCGCCGTACCTCGCCGAGCAGCGCGAGACCGACAGCGCGGCCGGGTTCGCCGAGTACTTCCGGAACGCCACCATGCGCTGCGTCTCCCAGCTGTCCGTGGCGACCCACCCGGCGGGGAGCTGAGCCATGACACTGGCACGCATCGGCGTGATCGGCCTCGGGATGATGGGCGGGGGCATGGCCCGGGCCCTGCTCGCCGCCGGGTTCGAGGTCACCGCCTACAACCGGACCGCGGCCAAGGCCGCCCCGCTCGCGGAGGCGGGGGCGCGGATCGCCGCGTCCCCGGCGGAGACCGCGGCGGACACGGACGTGGTGCTGCTCAGCCTGGCCGACGAAGCCGCCGTCACGCAGGTCGTGTTCGACGACCTCGCAACACAGCTGCGGCCCGGACTGACCATTGTGGACACGTCGACCGTCTCGCCCGCCTTCGCGCGGGAGACGACGGACCGGCTCGCCGCGCTCGGCGTGCGGCGGGTCGAGGCGTGCGTGATCGGGAACCCGAAGATGGCCGCGACTGGCGAGCTGCGGGTGTTCGTGGCCGGGGAACGCGCGTGGGCGGACGACGTGTCCGGCGTGCTGTCCGCGCTCGGCCAGGACGTCCGCTACCTCGGCGGGCCGGGCAGCGCCGGTGTGCTGAAGCTGGCGTTCAACCTGCTGCTCGGCGTGCAGACGGCCGGCCTGGCCGAGGCGGTCGCGCTCGCCGAGTCGATGGGCATGGAACGCGACCTGCTGCTGGACGCGTTCGACAACAGCGGCTGGCGTTCGCCGGTGCTGGCGTTCCGCGCGGACTTCATGCGGCGCCGCTCCTACCACCCGGCCGCGTTCCGGACGACGTTGATGCACAAGGACCTCCGGCTCGCGACGGCCGAGGCGGAACGGCACGGCACGGCACTGCCGCTGACGTCCCGCGCGGCCGAGCGGTTCGAGGAGCTGCTCGACGCGGGCCGTGGGGACGACGACGCGGCCGCGGTCGTCGAGCTGTCCCGGGCGGCTGTCCGGCCATGATCACGTGGCTGCTGTCCGTCGCGGTGCTGGCCGGCAGCGGGGTCGTGGCCGGGGTGCTGTTCGCGGTGGCGCTGAGCGTGCTGCCCGCCCTGATCACGATGCCGGCCGACCGGTACGTCTACGCGCACCAGCTGATCGGCAAGCGGTGGGACCCGACGATGCCGATCATCGTGCTCTCCTCCACGGTGATCGACGTCGTGCTGGTGTTCACGGCCGATTCCGGGAACGGGTTGTTCGCGGTGGCCGCGGTGCTGTTGCTGGCGGTTTCGATCGTCTCGCACTTCTGCAACGTGCCGATCAACCGCGTCGTGAAATCTCTCGACCCGGAAAGCATTCCGGCCGATTGGCGCGACCCGCGTCCGCTCTGGCGGCGCTTCCACCTGCTGCGGACGGCGCTGGCGCTGGTCGCGGTCGTGGTGAACGCCGTCGCGCTGGTGCCGGCCTGACGCTCGGTGCAAGTTGTCGTGAGTGTTTAGGGCGGTTAGAACCGCCCTAAACACTCACGACAAGCTGCGGCAGGCCGCGGAGCTTCGAGTGCCGTCCTAGGTGGGTTGTAGGGGTGGTCCGCATTCTGGATCACGTGAGCAGGAAACCGTTTGCCGTTATCCGTCTCGGATTCTTTTCGCGTGGAGGGCATCGATGAGCACGGTCGTCACCGGGATCGGCGTGGTCGCGCCGACCGGGATCGGCGCCACGGCGCACTGGGAGGCGGTCCTGGCGGGCAAGTCGGGCATCGCCCGCATCGACCGCTTCGACGCCTCCGGCTACCCGGTCCGGCACGCCGGCCAGGTGCCCGGGTTCTCGGCGAGAGAGCGGATCCCCGGCCGGCTGATCCCGCAGACCGACCACTGGACGCACCTCGGCCTCGCCGCCGCGGCCGACGCGCTGGCCGACGCCGCGCTCGACCCGGCCGGCGTGCCGGAGTTCGAGATGGCCGTCGTCACCTCGAGCTCGTCCGGCGGCACCGAGTTCGGGCAGCACGAGATGGAGCGGCTGTACCAGAACGGGCCGTCGTGGGTCGGCGCGTACCAGTCCATCGCCTGGTTCTACGCCGCGACCACCGGCCAGATCTCGATCCGGCACGGCATGCGCGGCCCGTGCGGTGTGCTCGCCTGCGAACAAGCGGGCGGCCTCGACGTCCTCGGCCAGGCGCGACGCCTGATCCGCGGCGGCTCGCGGGTCGTCGTCAGCGGCGGGACCGACGCGTCGCTGTGCCCCTACGGCCTCGTGGCCCAGCTGTCCGCCGGTGGCTTGTCCACAGTGGACGACCCGGCTCGCGCGTACCTCCCCTTCGACGTCGAGGCGTCCGGGCACCTGCCCGGCGAGGGCGGCGCGATCCTGATCGCGGAGAGCGCCGAAAGCGCCCGCGAGCGGGGCGTCGAGGCATACGGCGTCATCGCGGGGTACGCGGCCGGGTTCGACCCGCCGCCCGATTCGGACCGGCCTCCGGTGCTCAAGCGCACCATCGACCGGGCCCTCGCCGACGCCGGTGTCGCACCGTCCGAAGTGGACGTCGTGTTCGCCGATGCCTCCGGCGTGCCCGCCGCCGACCTGATCGAGGCTCGAGCCCTCGTCGAGACGTTCGGACCAGGGTCGGTACCGGTCACCGCGCCGAAGACGCTGACCGGCCGGCTCTACGGCGGCGGCGCCGCGCTCGACGTCGCGACCGCGCTGCTCGCGATGCGGGCGGGGGTCGTCCCGCACACCGTCGGCCCGGAGCGGCTCGCCCCGGGCTGCGACCTCGATCTGGTGACCCGGCCGCGGGACGCCGACCTGCGCACCGCGCTCGTCCTGGCCCGCGGTCACGGCGGCTTCACCGCCGCACTCGTCTTGCGCCGCCCGTAGCACCGAAGAACGGAGAAACCCATGAGCGAGTTCACCCTGCTGGAGCTCAAGGAGATCATGACGACCAGCGCCGGCGTCGACGAGGGCGTCGAGCTGGACGGCGACATCGCCGGCGTCGAGTTCGCGGACCTCGGTTACGACTCCCTGGCCATGCTCGAGCTGCGCAGCCAGGTCGAGCGCCGCTACGGCGTGAGCCTGCCGGACGACGCCGTCTCGGAGACGACCACGCCCGGCGACGCCGTCGCGTTCGTCAACGACCTGCTCTCGAAGGCGGCCGTCTGACATGGCCGGGCACACCGACAACGAGATCGTCATCGACGCGCCGCTCGAGCTCGTCTGGGCGATGACCAACGACATCCCGACGTGGACGACGTTGTTCAGCGAGTACTCCGAGGCGACCGTACTGTCCGAAAAGGATGGCACGATCCGGTTCCGCCTCGCGCTGCACCCGGACGAGAACGGCAAAGTCTGGAGCTGGGTGTCCGCGCGGACGCCGGACGAGGCCACGCACACCGTGCGCTCGCAGCGCGTCGAGACCGGCCCGTTCAAGTACATGTGGATCTACTGGGAGTACTTCGCGGTCCCCGGAGGCACCCGGATGCGCTGGGTGCAGGACTTCGAGATGAAGCCGCAGGCGCCGGTCGGCGACCGGGCGATGCAGGACCGGCTCAACACCAACACCCCGGTCCAGATGCTGCTGATCAAGGACAAGGTCGAGGCCGCCGCGCGCGCCGCGGTCTGAAGCGAGTAACGAAGGAGGTGCGCGGTGCTGCAGGTGCTCGTCCCGCTCGTGATCCTGGCCAACGGCCTCGCCGCGGGAGTCCTGATGGGAACCCAGCTCGGGGGCTGGCCACTGCTCCAGAGCCTGCCGGCGGATCGATACGTGCACGCGCACGCCTTCTTCGCCACGCGCTACGACCCGTTCATGCCGGCCTGCCTGATCGTGACGGTGCTCGGCGACGTCACGCTCGCGCTGGTCGCGGACGCGGCCGGCACGCGGCCGCTGTTCCTGGCCGCGACCGTGCTCGCGCTGGCCACGATCACCATCTCCCTGCTCAAGAACGTCCCGGTCAACAAGTGGGTGCGGGCCCTCGACCCGGACGACCTGCCCGCCGACTTCGCCGGTCGCGACCCGCGGCCGGGGTGGGGCCGGTGGAACCGGACGCGCACCGTGCTGTCGGTGCTCGCCCTGCTCGCCAACTGCCTCGCGCTCGGCCTGTCGCTGTGAGCCGCGACGCCCACGTCACCAGAACACGGAGGACCTGATGAATCTCGGTTTGGCAGGCAAGAAGGCACTCGTGACCGGCGGGACGCGCGGGGTCGGCCGCGGCGTCGTGCTCGCGCTGGCACGCCAGGGCGTCGACGTCGTCACGTGCTACCGGCAGGAGGGCGAAGCCGCCCTTTCGCTGGAGCGCGAACTGAAGGAGATCGGCGGCAGCCACCACGTCGTGCGCGCCGACCTGGCCGACCCGGCACAGATCACCGAGTTGCTCGGTGAATGCCGGACGCGGTTCGGGCAGCTCGACGTCATCGTCAACAACGCCGCGATCATCAACCACGTGCCGTACGAGAAGCTGTCGCTCGAGGACTGGCAGCGGACGCTCGACACCAACGTCACGGCCGTGCACCTGGTCATCCAGGGCGCGCTTCCCTTGCTGCACGAGGGAAGTTCGGTGATGAGCATGAGTTCGAAGTCGATCGAGGTCGGCATCCCGCTGCGGGCGCACTACACCACCACCAAAGCGGCGTTGCACGGACTCCACAGGTCGGTTGCCCGTGAACTGGGTTCACGAGGTATCCGCTTCAACATCCTGTCCCTCGGCATGATCCACACCGAGGCCATCGACGCGATGCCGGAAGAGCAGCGCGCGCTGATGATCCAGCGCTACAGCGACAAGACGGCGCTCGGCCGCCTCGGCACGCCCGACGAGGTCGCCGGCGCGGTGTCCTGGCTCAGCAGTGACTACGCGCGGTACGTGACCGGCTCGGTCGTCTCCGTCGACGGCGGGATCGCGTGATGGCCGCCTTCCGCGTCATGCTGCGCATGGAGATCAAGCCCGGCCTGGGCGGCGAGTTCGAGCGCGTCTGGGCGGAGATCGGCGACTCGGTGACGTCGCACCCGGCGAACCTCGGACAGTGGCTGTCGCGGTCCGACGAGGACGGCGTCTACTACATCGTCAGTGACTGGGTCGACGAGCCGCGCTTCCGCGAGTTCGAGACCAGCGACCGGCACCTGGAGCACCGGCAGAAGCTGCACCCGTACCGGTCGGGCGGCTCGATGACGACCATGCACGTCGTCGCCCACCTGCCCGGGAGCGCCGACGCGGGCCGCGCGCACGCCGAATGGGCGGTGACCCGGTGACCGACGGCGGCGTGCGCGTCCTGCTCTACCACGTGACCGACGACGCCGCCGGCATCGAAGCGGCCTACCACGAAGCCAGCGAACGGCTGGCCGGCACACCCGGCCTGCTGGGCAACGAGCTGCTGCGCTCGGTCCACGCCGAGAACGGCTTCGTGGTGGTCAGCTCCTGGGCCGACCAGGCCGCGTTCGACGCCTGGGAGCAGGGCGCCGGGCACAAGGACCAGACGGCGCCGCTGCGGCCCTACCGCGATCTGTCGCTGGCGCGGCCGTTCGCCGTCTACCGGGTCGCCGCGACCCACGTCGCGCCGTGACCGCCGACTTCACGACGGAACCGCGGTGGCGCTCGGCGGGCCGGGCCGTGCTCGGCGTGCTGATCGAGTGCGGCGGCGCGCTGGCCGGGCAGCCGCCGTTCAGCCCGGCCCCGGAATCCGCCGGGGAAACCGACGAACACCTTTTCGACACGCATGAGGGAGACGGTGCGTCATGACGACTTCGGTGACGAACCGCCCGCCGGACACGGCCGGGCCGGTGGAGGAGGAGTGGCTGTCCTGTCCGGACTGCCGTTCGCTGCTCTACCGCAAGCGCCTCGAGCGCGGCGCCAAGGTCTGCTACGAGTGCGGCCGGTACTTCCGGCTGACCGCGGCCGAACGGCTGGACCTGCTGCTCGACCCGGGTTCGGCCGAGCTGGTCGAGCCCGCCGCGACCGTGCACGACCCGCTGGAGTTCACCGACCTGCAGCCCTACGAGGGACGGCTGGCCAAGGCGCGGGAAGCCACCGGGACGTCGGACGCGGTGCTCGTCGCGCGGGGTGCCATCCGGGGCGCGCCCGTGGTGGTCGCGGTGATGGACTTCGGGTTCCTGGGCGGCAGCCTCGGCGCGGCCGCGGGCGAAGCGATCACGACGGCCGCCGAGACGGCGCTCGCCGACCGCGTCCCGCTGCTGGTCGTCACCGCGTCCGGCGGCGCCCGGATGCAGGAAGGCGTGCTGTCGCTGGTGCAGATGGCCAAGACCAGCAACGCGATGGCCGCGCTGGACGAGGCCGGCCTGCTGACCGTCACCCTCGTCACCGACCCGACGTTCGGCGGGGTCGCCGCGTCGTTCGCGACGCTCGCCGACGTGATCGTCGCGGAACCGGGCGCCCGCATGGGGTTCGCCGGCCCGCGCGTCATCGAGCAGACGATCCGGCAGCGGCTGCCGGAAGGCTTCCAGTCGTCGGAGTTCCTGCTGGAGCACGGGCTCGTCGACGACGTCCGCGCCCGCGCCGAACTGCCGTTCGTGCTGGCGGCGCTGTTCACCGCGACCCGGCCGGTCGACCCGGACTGGGGCGAGAGCGACACCGACCCGGTGATCCGCGACGTCGTCGCGCTGGACCGGCGCGACATCCGGCAGACCGTCGAGCTGGCCCGGCACCCCGACCGGCCGACGACGCTCGACCACGCCGGCGCCTGGCTCGACGGGTTCGTCGAGCTGCACGGCGACCGCGCGGGTGAGGACTGCCCGGCCATCGTCGGCGGCCTCGCCGCCATCGACGGGCTGCCGGTGATGCTGATCGGCCACCAGAAGGGCCACGCGACCGACGAACTGGTGCGCCGCAACTTCGGTATGCCGTCGCCGGCGGGCTACCGCAAGGCCGCGCGGCTGATGCGGCTGGCGGGCAAGCTCGGCGTGCCGGTGGTGACCCTGATCGACACCCCGGGCGCGCACCCCGGCCTCGACGCCGAACGCGCCGGGCAGGCCGGCGCGATCGCGGAGTGCCTGCGGGTGCTCGGCGGGCTGCGGGTGCCGGTGGTCAGCGTCGTCACCGGGGAGGGCGGCAGCGGCGGCGCGCTCGCGCTGGCCGTCGGCGATCAGGTGCTGCTCTGCGAAAACGCGACTTACTCGGTGATCAGCCCCGAAGGCTGCGCCGCGATCCTGTGGCGCGACCCGGCGGCGGCCGGCGTCGCCGCGGAAGCGCTGCGGGTGGACGCGAGGTCGTTGCTGGACCTGGGCGTCATCGACGGGGTGGTGCCCGAGCCACCCGGTGGGGCGCACCGCGACCCGGCCCGCGCGGGACTGCTCGTGCGTGACGCCGTCGTGTGCGCGTTGCGCGAGCTGCGCGGCCGGGACGGCGCCGGCCTGGCCGCGGCCCGGCGGGCCAAGTTCCGCCGGTTCGGGACCCTTGAAGCGGCGCGGGAACGGAGCTGAGTCATGACCAGGACTTATCCCGAGATGACGACCGACGAGGACTCGGTGCTGCCGGCCTCGACGTTCGGCGGGCTCGACGCGGAGGACGCCATGGCGATCCTCGGGCGCAGCCTCGCCGACGCCGTCCGCGCGGCGCCGGAGCCGCCGAGCCGGGCCGTGGTGCGGTTCGGCTGCGCCAGCATCGAGGTCGAGTGGCCGGTCGGGGTGCGCGTCACCGAGGGGGTCGCCGTCGCGGCCCGGCCCGAGGTGAGCGACCCGGCCGAGGACCTGGTGGCGGTGGCGGCCCCGGTGGTCGGCACCTTCTACCGGTGCCCCGAGCCGGGGGCGCGGCCGTTCGTCGAGGTCGGCGACGAGATCGAGGTCGGCACGCAGGTGGGCATCGTCGAGGCGATGAAGCTGATGAACCCGATCCTCGCCGAGGAGGCCGGCGTCGTCGCGGAGATCGTCGCGGGTGACGCCGAGTCCGTCGAGTACGGCCAGCCGCTGCTGCTGCTCCGGCCGCGAACCGAAGGGTGACGCGCGTGACTTCCCAGTCTGACCCGCCGTTCCGCAAGATCCTCGTCGCCAACCGCGGCGAGATCGCGCTGCGCGTCGTGCGGACCTGCCGCGAGATGGGGATCCGCACGGTCGTCGTGCACTCGACGGCCGACCGCGACTCGGCCGCCGTCCGGCTGGCCGACGAGGCGGTGCAGATCGGGCCGGGGGCACCGCGCAAGAGCTACCTGTACCCGGCGATGATCATCGAGGCCGCGCTGCGCACCGGCGCGGAGGCGATCCACCCCGGGTACGGGTTCCTGTCGGAGGACCCGGACTTCGCCGAGATCTGCGACAAGAACGGCATCGTGTTCATCGGCCCGCACCCGGACGTCATGGCGCGCCTCGGCGACAAGGCGACCGCGCGCGAGCTGATGGCCGCGGCCGGCCTGCCGGTGGTGCCCGGTTCGGCCGAGGCCATCGCCTCACCGGCCGAGCTGGTCGAGACCACCAAGCGCGTCGGCCTGCCGGTGATCATCAAGGCGTCCGCGGGTGGCGGTGGTCGCGGCATGTCGGTGGTCCGGGAGTGGGACGAGCTGCTCCCGACGTTCCGCACGACCCGCGCGACGGCCCGCGGCGTGTTCGGCGACGACCGCGTCTACCTCGAGCGGTACTGGGAGAACGCGCGGCACATCGAGGTCCAGGTGCTGGCCGACAACCACGGCACGGTGCTGCACCTCGGCGAGCGTGACTGCTCGGTGCAGCGGCGGCACCAGAAGCTGATCGAGGAGAGCCCGGCCCCGCTGCTCCCGCCGGCCTTGCGCGAGCGGCTCACCCAGGCGGCCGTCCGCGGCGCGGCGGCGGTCGGTTACACCGGCGCCGGTACGTTCGAGTTCCTGGTGGACGGTGACGAAGCGGCGTTCATCGAGGTGAACTGCCGGATCCAGGTGGAGCACCCGGTGACGGAGGCGGTCACCGGGATCGACCTGGTCCGCGAGCAGATCCGCGTCGCGGCGGGCCTGCCGCTGTCGGTGACGCAGGAGGAGGTGCGCCCCAACGGCGTCGCGATCGAGTGCCGGGTGAACGCCGAGGATCCGCGCCGCGACTTCGCGCCGTGCCCGGGCCTGCTGAGCGAGTTCGTCCCGCCGGGCGGCCAGTTCGTCCGGGTGGACACGCACGCGTACGCGGGCTGGCACGTCCCGCCGTACTACGACTCGTTGCTGGCCAAGGTGATCGTCTGGGCCCCCGACCGCGACCAGGCGATCGCCCGCATGCGGCGCGCGCTCGCCGAGTTCCGGATCGCGGGGCCGGGCATCAGCACGACGAGCGAGCTGCTGCAGGAAGTCCTGGCCGACCCGGTGTTCCGGGCGGGCCAGCACAGCACCTCGTTGCTGCGGAAGTGAGGCGGCGATGCGCACGGCCCCGGACCCGGGCCGCATCGCCGACCTGGGCGGCCGCCTCGGAACGGCGTTGCGCGAGCGCCTCGACGCGGTGACCCGCGGCCTGGGCCTGACGTTCCGCGAGTACCAGTGCCTGGAAACGCTCCGCGGCGCCGACGGCCCGGTGACCGCGGGGCGCCTCGCCCTGGAAACGCAGCTCTCGACGGGCGCGGTGACGGGAATGCTGGACCGCCTGGAACGAGCGGGCCACCTCCACCGCCGAAAAGACCGCCTGGACCGCCGTCGCATCCTGGTGGAGTGCACCCCCTCGGGAGCGGCCCGGGTGGCGACGGCGAGGGAGGCGCTGTCCCGCCTGCCGGAGGCGGTGCTGTCGAACTGCACGGTGGCGGAGCTGCTGGCGGTGGAGCGCTGCTTGACCCTCTGGCTGGCGGCGCTACCGGACGAGCCGGCTTGAAACGGCTGTCGAGGGTCACGTCGGTCAGTGCTCGACCGGCTCGGACGTGGTGGGTGAGGTGGGCGCCGGGCCCGGGTCCGAGGCGGCCGGTCCGGCCAGGGCCAGTCCGGCCACCAAGGCGAGTGCGACGAGCAGCAGCGCGGCCCGGACCAGCGACGAAAAAGAACAGACGACCATCATGGCAGACTCCTCGAATTTCCCGGCTCAGCCGGACTTCGACGATTTCGACGTGGACGCGAAATCGGGGGACTGCATTGATGGTGCGCGTGCGACGGCGACGCCGACAAGGTGTTTCCCGTTGCCCGGCAGGAGCTTCCGAGGTATCCGGCCGCGGGGTCCGGGCGGCCGTCTCGGCTCGGAGTTCAGTGCGTGGTCATGGCGGTTTCCTCACGACTGGATCGAAGTTTCCTGTCGATTGATCGGTATCGGCTCCGGTTTCGCTACCTCGAGGTGCCGATTCATCGGCAAGTGTCCTGTTTTTGGCTGGTTCCCTCGCGGGTCCGGGCCGGTTCCACCCCGGGAGGGAGTTCCGGCGCCGGTCGCGCGTCGACGATCGGGTGCATGACTACAACGCCTCCTCGCTGGGCCGTCGTCGCCGCGCATCTGGTGCCCTTGGTGACCTTGCCGTCCGGGTTGTGGCGGATCGCCTTGGTCGCCGGGTTGCCGCTCGGGCTTCGGATCGAAGACGCCGATGTCGGCGGGGACGCGGCCTACATCGTCGGGCTCAGTGTGGTTTCCGAGGCGCTCGCGCTGCTGACCCTCGGGCTCGTGCGGCCGTGGGGTGAGCGGGTGCCGCGGTGGGTGCCGCTGCTGGGCAGGCGTCGCGTGGCGCCGTGGGCCGCTATCGGACCCGCGGCGGCCGGGGCGGTCGCGCTCGCGGTGATCTGGGGCTTCGCCTTCCGGGACTTTCCGGACTTCGGGCTCGTCGCGTTCTCCCACCCGGCCGGGCACGTCCTGCTCGTGGCGTGTTACCTGCCGGTACTGCTGTGGGCGCCGCTGCTGGGCGCGGTGACGTGGAGCTACTACCGGCGGCGCTGCTGACCGGCTCGGGAGCGCCGTCCGTGCCATCATCGGGCATGGCCACCCTTCGCGAAGCCCGCGAGCCGGAGCTCAACAGCGGGATTCTGCCCGGGAACGTGCGCGCCGACGACTGGATCATGCTCATCCTGGCCGCCGGTTCGGTGGGGTTGCTGGGGTTCACGCTCCTCAGCCCGCCCGCGCGGGACGTCGGCCTGGTGCTCTTCTACATCGACTGCGGGATCTGCGCGATCTTCCTCGGCGAGTTCCTGTGGCGGTGGCGCAAGCGCAAGTGGGCCAAGAAGTTCCTCGTGCGCAACTGGTACGAGCTGTTCGCCATGATCCCCGTCGCGCACCCGTTCATCGCCGGGCACAAGTTCATCGGTGTCGTGCTGCTGCTGATCCGGATCGGGCGGGCCGCGGACCGGGCCGTCGGGGAGCAGTTCACTTATCGGCTTGTCGACAAACTGTCCGAGCCGATCGTGAAGGCCATCAAGAAGCCGGTGACCATCGCCGTGCTCGACGAGGTCGTCAAGGTCCTCGAGACCGGCAACTACCCCGAGAACCTGGCGAAGTCGCTCGGCGCCAACAAGGACGAGCTGCGCACGATCATCGCCGAGAAGATCGCCGCCGACCCGCAGCTCGGCAAGCTCAAGCGGCTGCCGTTCCACGACGAGATCGTCCGGACGGTCGTCGACACTTCCTTCCGCGTGCTGCTGGAGGTCCTGCTCGACCCGCGGATCGACGACTTCTTCTCCACGGTCGTGCGCGACAACCGCGAGCAGATCCGCCAAGCCGTCCAGCTCGGCCTCAACGACCTCGACGCCGAAGACGAGCAACACAAGCTGCCGACGCGAACCCAGCGCGAAGCGGCTCACGAATACGACACGCTGCACCGCAAGCCCTGACGACGAAGGCCTCCTCGCCGGGGTCGGGTCCGGCAAGGAGGCCTTCATTGTGTTACCCGGTTACGGGTAGCTCACCACGTTGACCGGCACGGTGCCCGTAGGCGTGACCCCGCCCGTGTCGTTGATGACGTGGGTGATCGTGCCGCGGTAGTTGAGCGACACCGTCAGCAGGCTGTGGAACTTCACGCCGCTGTTGTTCGGCACCTCGAACGCGTGGTAGCTGGACACCGCCGGGTTCGTGTCGAAGAAGCAGTAACTCCCGAGACCCCAGGCCTCATGGGACGTCACGTTCGCTCCGACCTTGTACGCGGCGTACCCCGCGACCCCCGATGGCGCGTTCCACGACGCCTGGTTCGGCACGTCGTAGGGCATCTCGTTCTGGAAGAAGATCGTCTTCCCGCCCTGGCCGTTCCAGATCACCTGGTACTTCTGGTAGTGCTCGACGAACAGGCCGGTCGCCAGCACGTTCGCGCCGTTGACCACCAAGCCCGTCTCGGCCGTGTTCGTGTTCCAGCCGACCGTGCCCGCGTTGCCGTGGTCGGCGCGCCAGGCCCAGATGTGGTCGATGATCGTGTTGGCGCTGTTGACGATCAGGCTGTTGGTCGCCTTGCCGGCGATCGCGCCGCCGATCCGGAAGAACACGTCCTGGACCGTTGTCGGGTTCGCCGCGTGGGACGCCGTCGAGCCGGACTGGCCGACCGTCAGCAACGCCTGCGAGTTCGTGGTGCCGGCGTCGAACAGCAGCCCCTTGAGCCGCACGCCGTCCACATCGGACACCTGCATCGCGTTGACGCCGTTGTCCGGCACCAGCGTCGGGTAGCCGATGCCGAGGATCGTCGTGTTGGCGCGGGTCACGTTGAGCGTCTGGTTGAGGTGGTAGATGCCCGGCGTGAAGAACAGGTTGCAGCCCGCCGCGAGCGCGTTGTTGATCGACGAGGCCGTGTCACCGGCCTTGACGACGTAGAACTGGCTCATCGGCGCCGACGTGCCCGGGGTGCTGCCGTTCGCCCAGCTCGGGCCGGACGCGTTGGTGCGCAGCGAAGGCAGGAACACGCGGTACTTGCCGGTGCCGTCGACGTACAGGTACGGCACGTCGCGGGAGACCGGCGTGGTCGCCAGTGTCGTCTCCGGCGGGTTCGGGAACGTGGTCGCCGGCGCACCGCTGGTGCCGGAGAAGACCATGTTCCAGACGCCGCCGTTCCAGCTGCCGAGCTGCGAGTCGCGGGTGTACCACTGCTGCTGCGAGATCGACGCGGCCTGGCCGGCCACCTTCGTGTCGGCGATGTAGCCGCCGCTCGCGTAGCCGTAGCTCGCCGGGTAGAGCTGCAGCCCGCCGCGGACGTCCATCCGGCGGAACGGCGCGGCCTGCGCGACCGCCCAGCGCTCCTGGCCACCGGAGGGGTTGACCGCCAGGTTCTCCGCCGAGCGCCAGAAGTTCTGCAGCGCGACGCCGTTGTCGGAGGCGTTGAACGCGTCCACCGTGACGTCGCCGTTGATCAGGACGTCGCCCGGGTTCTGGCCGAGGCCGGCCACCGAGGTGTAGAAGCCGACGTTGTCGTGCACGTTGTTGTACGTGCCCGGCTTGAACAGGTGGGCGACGCGCCGGTCCGCGAACTGCGCGGTGAGCGTGTCCTTCTGGTTGTTGAAGTCGGTGTCCAGCTGCGCCTGGATCGTCGCCGCGGACATGCTCGGGTCGAAGATCCGCACGTTGGACCCGAAGTTCGGGGTGTCCGACTGCGTCGGGCAGCCGGCCTGGGTGCCGATCGTGTAGGTCGCGCTCGACACCGCCGAGGTCGTCGAACCGGACTTCAGCGCGATCGCGTTGACCGTCCGCGAAGCCGGGACGCTGATCGGCGCGGTGTACTGCGGCGACGACGCGGTGGGCGTCGAACCGTCCACTGTGTACCGGATGGTCGCGCCGGAGGTGGCGCTGCTGATCGTCACCGTCTGGGTCGTCGAGTACGTCCCGCCGGGCGGGCTGAACGTCGGCGCCGCGACCGTCGTCGTGCCGCCGCCACCCACGGTGAAGGTGAAGTGCGGGGTGTCGTACTGCGGCCCGCTCTTCTCGTAGGTGAACCAGTAGTCGAGCGTGTTTCCGCTGCTCAGGCCGTTGACGGTGGAGTGCCACGTGCCGGAGGCGTTGGTCATCCGGACGTTCTGCTGCCCGACGCCCGGCACGCCGGTGTAGTGGACGTCCACGTACACCGCGGGGGTCGTCGGGGTGAAGTTGAGCTGCAGCTGCGTCGAGCTGAGCTGCGTGACGCTCTGTGTGTAGTCGTCCGCGGCCAGGGCGGCCGGGGCGTTGAGCCCGGCGCCTAGCAAGAGGGCTGCTGCGGTGAGGGCGACGGCGCCGCGCCGGCGTCGTCGAAGCTTTTCAAAGGTCCGGGCCACGCCGTGACACCTCCGCCGTTGGGGATCCACGAGCATTTGTTGCGAGTCACAACAAAGTAGCTCCCGCTCAGCGGTGCTTCGATCACGAATCGGTAACACTTGTCTGGACCAATCAGCCGTCAGGGTGAGGCGTTCTGTGATCGATGACCCGATTTGCCCGGCGGTGGGCGAATGACTGAACCGAGAAACCCACTTCGGTCGGGTGACCCCGATCGTGTGACATGCGACGATCCCGTGCCACACCGTGGTCCCCTACCGAGGAGTAGGAATGACTGTTTCGCGTGGCAGAACCTTCGTCCGGGCCCTTGTGGCCTTCACCCTCGTCGCGGCCCCGGTGGCCGCCGCCGTCCCCGCCGACGCCGCGCCGTCGCAGAGCGGCGGCGTGATCAGCTTCGGCTGTGCCACGTCCGGGAAAATGCCCGGGAAGATGCACTGTCTCGGCAAGGCCATCCGGTCGCCGAAGGGGTCCGGCCCGCTGCTGACGTCGACTCCGGTGGGTTACGGCCCGGCCGAGATCCAGGCCGCTTACAACCTCGGCGGCCTGCACGCGAACGGCCGCACCGTGGCCGTCGTGGACGCCCTGGACGCGCCGACCGCCGAGGCCGACCTGGCGAAGTTCCGTGCCGCGCGCGGACTTCCGGCCTGCACGACGGCCAACGGCTGCTTCAAGAAGGTCAACCAGAACGGCGCCGCGAGCCCGCTGCCGGCGGGTGACTACGGCTGGGCCGAGGAGATCAGTCTCGACCTCGACGCCGTGTCGGCGACCTGCCCGGACTGCCACATCCTGTTGGTGGAGGCCGACTCCCCGGACACCGACCCGTTGATGACGGCGGTCGATACGGCCGCGGCGACGCCGGGAGTGGTAGCCATCTCCAACAGTTACGGCGGCACCGAGGATCCGACGATCCTGGCCGCGGACGCGCACCTGAACCACCCGGGCATCGCGGTGACGGCGTCGTCGGGTGACTCGGGTTACGGCGTGAGCTGGCCGGCGTCCTCGCCGTACGTCACGGCGGTCGGCGGCACGACGCTGAAGAAGTCCACGAGCGTCCCGCGCGGCTGGACGGAAACAACGTGGAACGGCAGTGGCAGCGGGTGTTCCACACTGGAGGCCAAGCCGTCGTGGCAGCACGACACGGGCTGCGCGAAGCGGACCGTCGCCGACGTCTCGGCGGTCGCCGACCCGGCCACCGGACTCGGCGTCTACGACACGTACAACAGTTGCGGCAACTCGGCTTTCTGCGACCTGCTGCTGGCGCTGGGCCTAGCCCAGGGGGCCGACGGCTGGGTCCAGGTCGGCGGCACGAGCCTGTCGTCGCCGGTGATCGCGAGCGTGTACGCGCTGGCCGGCAACGCGGTGACGTCGGGTTCGTACCCGTACGCCCACACGGGCAGCCTGAACGACGTGACGTCGGGTAACAACGGCAGCTGCGGCGGCACGTACCTCTGCACGGCGGGCGCCGGCTACGACGGCCCGACCGGCCTGGGCACGCCGAACGGCACCGGCGGCTTCTGACTCACGCACCACCGAAAAGTCCGCTGTGGACGATCACCGTGATCGTCCACAGCGGACTTGTGGCGGCCGGCGGTCAAACCCTCCACGGACGGGTGACGTTTGCGCCGCGCGTTTTCGCGGATCCCGGGGCGGGGTAAAGATCACTGCATGCTGGACACCGACGTGCTGTCGACGACACGGCCGCGGGCGCTGGGCATCACCACGCCGCTCGGCGCCGTGCGGTTCGCCGTGCGCGTCGGCGGCTGGGACGTGCCGGCGCGGCCGGAGCTGACCTGGGGCCTGGACTCCGGTGGGTGGCTGTGCCGGTGGCGGCACCGGTCCGTGCGGCTCGACGTGCTGTCCGGGTCGAGCACGCCGCACTCGCCCGACGGCTGTCCCGCCGTCACCCGGCAGACCACCATCTTCCGCGTGCTGGCGCGGGAACCGCTCAGCGAGTTCGCCGTCCAGGCCGAGCTGCTCGGGCCGCAGGAGGTGAGCCCGCACGACGCCGGCTTCACGGCCGAGAGCGCCGACGCGGTCGTCACCGTCGGCGGGCCCGGCGTCGACGCGCTGCGCGGCTGCGCGCGGGCCGGGCAGCACGTGCCGCCGTACTGGTCTGCGGCGCTGGCCGACGACGCCGTCGAGCAGGACGGCTCGCGGCTCACCTGGCAGCTCCCGGCCGTCGACCGCGGGGACTACGCCGAGCTGTGGGTGTCGGCCGCGTGGGGCGAGCCGGGCGAGCACCCGGGCACGCACCTCGCGGTGGACGTCGATCCGGCGCGGGTGCTGCGCGAGCTCACGCACTGAGCTGTCACATCCCGCTCGCGGGATCCGTCAAGGTGGGGAGGGCACCTGAACGAAGGACGGAAAACCCGTGAACGACGCCGACTGGCTGGCGCACCGCTTCGAGACCCACCGCGAGCACCTGCGGGCCGTCGCCTACCGGATGCTGGGCTCGTTGAGCGAAGCCGACGACGCCGTGCAGGAGTCGTGGCTGCGGCTCAGCCGGAGTGACACTTCCGACGTCGGGAACCTGGCCGGCTGGCTCACCACGGTCGTCGGGCGCGTCTGCCTCGACATGCTGCGCTCGCGCAAGGCCCGGCGCGAGGAGTTCGTGCCGGACCCGATCGTCAGCCGGGAGGACGACAGCCCCGAAGAGTCGGCGCTGCTGGCCGATTCGGTCGGCCTCGCGCTGCTGGTCGTGCTCGACACGCTCACCCCGGGCGAGCGGCTGGCGTTCGTGCTGCGCGACATGTTCGCCCTGCCGTTCGACGAGATCGCGCCGATCGTCGGCCGCTCCGAAGCCGCGACCCGTCAGCTCGCGAGCCGCGCCCGGCGCCGGGTGCGGGGCGCGCCGGTCGCGCCCGACCCGGACCTCGCCCGGCAGCGTGCGGTCGTCGACGCGTTCCTCGCGGCCGCGCATGGCGGCGACTTCGAAGCGCTCGTCGCGGTCCTCGACCCGGACGTCGTCCTGCGCGCGGACCGCGGCGCGGACCGGGGCGGCTCGATCGAGGTCACCGGCGCGGCGGCGGTCGCCGGCCAGGCCCTGACGTTCTCCCGCCTCGGCGCGCGCGGCGGCACGGTCCGCCACGCCCTGGTCAACGGCGCGGCCGGCGTGGTGGCCACGCGCGACGGGCACCCCTTCTCGGTGCTCGGGTTCACGGTCGCGGGCGGCCGGATCGTGGAGATCGACATCCTCGCCGACCCGGTGCGGCTCGCCCGGCTCGACCTGACGGTGCTCGACTGAGCGCGCACACGCTGTGGAGTTGATCCACTACCTGGTGCTACCGTGAGGAGTATCGGCGCAAGGGGAGGGGTCGACGTGGGGAAGCACGAGAAGAAGGACGACGACGCGGACGTCCAGAAGGGCACCGAGAGCTCGGAGAGCGGCAAGCACCGCAAGTGAGCCTCACAGCTCGACGACCGCGCCGGTCTCGTCCGTGACCAGCGCGATCCGGTCCAGGGCGTCGAAGTGCAGGTAGCGCCGCGTCGCGTCCGCGTACAGGCGGATCGCCTCGGCCACCACGATCACCAGTTCGCCGTCCTCGAGCGAGTACAGGTCGTCCGGTGACAGGACTTCGTGCACCCCGGCGCCGTCGGTGACGAGCGTGCGGACCCGGCGCCCCGTGTGGTCGTAGCCGTAGAGCTGGTTGACGCCGTCGTCGCCGTGGATCCCGCGCAGCCGGCCGAAGACGTCCCGGATCTCGATGCCCGGCAGCGGTTTCGGGAGCCCGGAGACCGCGGGCGGCTCGATCTCGCGCAGCAGCCCCCGCGGGCCGCGGACCACGTGCCGTCCCGGCCCGAAGTGCTCGCTGACGCCGTTCGCGTAGTGCACCGCGGTGCGGCGGCCGCGCACGTCGTACTGGACGGCGTCGACGAACCCCGGCACGCTCACCAGCCGGCTCACGTCGTCGTACTGGTGCCGCACGGTCAGCCGGCCGTCCCCGGCGTCGGGGTAGGTCACCTGCGAGAGCCGCCCGTCGGCGCGGCGGACGACGTCGAGCCGGTACTCGATCGCCACGTGCGCCGGGCGCCAGCGCTTCGTCACCGGGTGGCCGAGCGCGTCGTAACCGATGAGCGTGACGCCCGATTCGTCGGTGACGCGCACCAGCCGCCCGCAGCTGTGCGGGCCCGCTTCGAGCGGCACCGGGAGCCCGCCGTCGTGGTAGGTGAACGTCGTGACCGGCGGCCCGGCCGGGTCGTCGACCAGCACCGCGGCCACCCGGCCGGCCACGTCGTGGACGCGGTACACCGTGCGCCCGCCCGGGGTCCACGCCTGGGCCGAGTTCCCGGCCGCGTCCCGCACGTGGACGACGCCGTCCGCGCCGCGCAGCACCCGGCCGAGCAGGTCGCGCACCGGTTCGTCGGCGGGCGGCGCCACCACGCCGGGCTCGAACGTCCGGACCGAGCCGTCCGGGGTGGTCACCCGCACCGGCCGGGCCAGCGCGTCGTACCGGTACTCGGTCGCCGGGGCCCGCCGGCCGCCGATCCGGAACGCCCGCGACGTCCGGCAGACCAGGCCCCGCGCGCAGTACTCGTGGTGCTCGTCGACGACGTCGCCGAGGAGCTCGGCGTGCCGTCGCTGCAGCAGCCGCCCGGCGCCGTCGCGCACCTCCGCCGTCGTGAGCACCTCCGCCTCGCCGGACACCGCGCGCTGCTCGGTGGTGACCCGCACCGGCCCGTGGTGGTCGTAGCGGTGGCGCAGCGTCGGCAGGTCCGCCGTGTCGCCCGGGCGCACGACGGTTTCCGGGCGGCCCAGGGGATCGTGCGTCACGGTGGTGACCGCGCCCGCCGGGTCGGTCACCTCGCAGACCCGCGCCGACCGGACGTCGTACCGCGTCGCCGTGACGTTCCCGACCGGATCGGTGGCCACCTCGGGGAAGCAGCGGTCTTCCGAATACCGCACTTCGTGGTGGTCGCCGCGCGGGCCGGTGGTCGTGGTCCGCAGCCCGGTGACGTTGTCGAGCCGCCGGTGGAACGTCGTGACCCACCAGCCGCCCTCGTTGTCACGGCGGTGGTAGCCGTGGCGGCCGAGGTCCGGCGGGACCGGACCGTAGACGTCGGCGACGAGCGCGTCGGTGAGCACCAGCTCCTCCCGCGCGGTGAGCAGTCCCTGCGAACCGGCGGTCCCGTCCGGACCCTCGTCGTAGCGGAACAGCTTGTCCGACAGCACTTTCCCGGCGCCGTCCAGCTCGCGGACCCGCGCGGGCAGCGCGGTGAACCGGTGGTCGGGGTCGGTCGCGTAGGTCGTGCGCGTCTCGCGCACGGACGGCTCCTGACCGGGCCGTTCGGTCGTCTCGACCACCCGGACCGGGTTCCCGGCGGCGTCCAGGTCCGACTCCGTCGTGGTGACCGAGACGGGTTTCTCCTGGCGCTCGAACACGGTCGTCACCGATTCGGTCCACTGTGGACGGCTGCGGTGCTCGACCCGGCGGTACGGCCGGGCGGCGTCCGGCGAGTCGTCGAGGCCGAAGGTCTCCTCCTGCCGCAGCCGCCCGTCGTCGCCGAACCAGCGCACGGTCCGCAGGGTGGGCGCGTGCTCGTCACCGAGCTCGTCCTGGACGACCCGGCCGAACCCCGTGAAGGCGTCGCCGATCCGGCTCTCGTGGTACTCGAACTCGGTGGTGCCGGCGTGCCCGGTCGCCGCCTCGCGCAGCGTGACGCGCCGGACCACCGGGATCGTCTCGACCGTCGTGTACTCGATCGCGGTGCGCAGGCCGATGCCGTTGTCGATTTCACTGAGCCGCCCGGCGTTCGGGAGGTCGCCGGGTTCGAGGGAGTAGTACGGCACCGGCTCTTCGTCGGCGTCGAGGAGCAGCACGCCGGTGTCACCCCGCGAGCGGGTGCGCGCCGGGAGCCGGACCCGCGGCGCGGCCGGCGGTTCCGAACGGGCGTAGGCGAGGCGCAGCACCGGCGCGGCCGCCTCGGCGCCCCGCGCGTCGAACCCGGTCAGCGCGACGGACGCCAGCACGGACGCTCCGGTGCTGTCGTCGGCGTCGTAACCGAGGGTCCAGCGCCGGACGAGCGGGTGCGCGGCGTCCGGCACCCGCAGGTCGATCCGGGAGCAGCGCAGCGCCGTCGTCACGCGGCCCTCGACCAGGACGTCCGGCCGCGGCTCGTACGCGAAGTCCACTTCGTACGGTCCGTAGGAGACGCGCGCCAGGTACGCCTGCCCGCTGTGGTGCGCCCAGCTGAACGCCGTGGTGTTGCCCAGCGCGTCCTCGGTCCGCTCGAGGTGCCACGCGTGGCTGCCGGAGCGGCCGCCGTCGGAGGTGCCGAGGAAGTGCCGGGCGCCCGAGCGCGCGGTGAGCACAAAACCTTCGCCGCGGCGGGCGAGCCGGCCGCTGGTCCGGCTCCGCGCGCGGCCGTCGTCCAGCCGGACGTTCGGCAACGGCACCGCGAACCCCGCGCCGAACGGCCCGTTCGGCGCGCCGGTGACGTACCGCAGCACCAGCGACGGCGCGATGCCGCCCGGGCCTGCCGGCAGGTCGAGCGGTACCGCGAAGCTCCCGCCACCGGTGGCGGGTTCCGGCGTGAAGGCGCGGCCCAGCCCGCGGACCCGTGCGGGCTGGGCCGCGTCCTGGACGCTCGACCGGAGCAGAGCCATGGCGATCTCCCCGAATGCCGGGTGGCACTGGCGCGCCACCGGTGACTTCCGGGGTCCAAGTGGGTGAGTCGCCGGTGTCAGATACGTCTTCACCCGTTTGCCGTCGCAGTTATGCATTCGTGACGTCCGTGCCGTATCCCGGGGGCGGCTGCCCGGTCTTTCCCGAGTAACCAGTCGTGATCAATGGCGGGGGCGAACGAGAGGGTGGACCCGATGGTGGTCAGGTTCGTGAGGGACGAGGGCTCCAGAGCGGCGAAGGAGGACGCCGGCACGCTGAACGAGCTGCCGGCCCCACCGAGGCAGCTGCTCGACCGGCACGGCGCGCGGGTGCTCGACCCGGCGACGTCGACGGCGGTGCCGGGCCGGCCCGTGCCGCGCACGACCGTGTACCGGCCGGGGGTGTTCCTCATGCCGAACCGCTACCTGCGCGACGAGCGGACCCTGGCCGCGATCAACGGTGTGCTGGCCCGCATCGGCATCTACGCCGAGCCGGCCGACCGCGGCGGCGACACCAAGGCGACCGCCCGGGCCCAGCAGCTCGAAGACCTGCCGGCGCGGGCCCTGCTCCACGTGCGCGAGGACTCCGACCCGGTCGTCGTCGACTGCTGGAAGGCCGTCCAGCTGCTGCGCGGCGCGTCCGCGGGCGAGAACCCGGAAATCGACCCCAGAATTGCTGCCGCGGTCTCCGTGGAGCACCTGCTGTTCACCACGCCGGTGTTCGGTGGGGTGCCGTGGGAGACCAGCGGTCTCGGCGGAACTCCCTGGGAGACCAGCGGTTTCGGCGCGGGCAGCTCGTACGGGCGCACGCGCGGCGCCAACCGGATCCCGGTCACGCTGTCCGCCGCACCGCCCTACCGCGGCACCAAGCCCGCACACCGGCGGCCGGTGATCGCGGTGCTCGACACCGGCATCGGCCCGCACCCGTGGTTCGGGCTGCCCGACCGCAGCGGCCCGCCGCCCGCCGGCGTCGGGCTCACCGTCGCGCCGGACATCCAGGCGGCGATCCTGCAGGCGGAGACCGACTCCGGCGTCACCGTGCCGACGCAGCTGCTCAGCGACTACTGGGACGCGCCGACGACCGGCCAGCCGCTGATCGGCGACGTCGACACCGACACCGGCCACGGCCTGTTCATCGCCGGCATCATCCGGCAGGCCTGCCCCGAAGCCGACACCCTCGCGATCCGCGTGGTGCACAGCGACGGCGTCGCGTACGAAGGCGACGTGCTGCTCGCGCTGCACCTGCTGGCCGACCGGGTGCGCGACGCGCAGGCGAACAACCGGCCCGAGAACATGGTCGACCTCGTCTCGCTGTCGCTGGGCTACTACGAGGAAAACCCGGTCGACGTCGCCTACACCGGCCAGTTCGCCGCGGCGATCGCCGGCCTGACCGACCTCGGCGTGCTCATCGTCGCGGCCGCGGGCAACGACGCCACCACCCGCCGCTTCTACCCGGCGGCCTTCGCCGACCAGCCGCCCGGCCCGAACGGCGGCCCGCAGGTGATCAGCGTCGGCGCGCTCAACCCCGACCGCACCGCCAGCAAGGCGCTGTTCTCCAACGAAGGCCCGTGGGTCCGCTGCTGGGCGACCGGCGCGGGCGTCGTCAGCACCTACCCGGACGACGTCCGCGGCAGCGCGTCGGCCGACCACGAAGTGCCGGAGCAGGGCCGGAACTCGTTCGACCCGGACGACTACAGCGCCGGCTTCGCGGTCTGGGACGGCACGTCGTTCGCCGCGCCGCTCGCCGCCGCGGAGATCGGCAAGACGCTGCTCAAGACGGCCGGCGCCGACCTCGCCACGGTCGACCGCGACACCGTCGTCAAGCGGGCTTGGACCGCGCTGGGCGCACTGTGACCGTGGCCAAAACGGACCACGGGCGGGTCGCCGCCTTGTTCGGCGCCGCGCGGGACGGGGACCGCGCGGCGCTGGACGAACTCGTCGTCCTGCTCACGCCGCTGCTCTGGCAGGTGGCGCGGGACCAGGGCCTGGACGTCGACCAGGCGTCGGACGTCGTGCAGACGGCGTGGCTGCGCCTGCTCGGCTCGTTCGCGGAGATCCGCTCGCCGGTGGCGCTCACCGGCTGGCTGATCACCGTCACCAAGAGGGAAGCCTGGCGGACAGGGGAAAAACGCCAGATCGAACGGCCGCTGCCGGAACTGCCGGAGCGGCTCGCCGAAGCGTCACCGGCACCCGAGGAGGGGGTGCTGCGCGACGACGAGCGCGCGCGGTTGTGGCGCGCGGTCGACAAACTGCCCGAACGCTGCCGCAGCCTGCTGCGGATCGTGGCGTTCGTGCACCGGCCGGACTACGCCGAAGTCGGCGCCCGGCTGGGAATGCCGAGGGGGAGTATCGGCCCGACCAGGGGACGTTGCCTCGCGCGCCTGCGTGAGCAGCTACTCGCCAACGGCGAAGGAGATTGGCTGTGACCACCGTCGAACCACCAGGTGCCAACGAGCCCTTGGACGAGCTCGATCTCCGGCTGCTGGCCGGGGTACGCGAGCTGTGGGAAGACGCCGACCCGATGCCCGGCACGCTGGTGGACCAGATCCGGTTCGCGATCCAGCTGGCGGACGTCGACCTGGAAGTGATGCGGATCCGCGAAGAGGAGGGACTCGTCGGCGCGAGGAGCGCGGCCGAGCAGGGCAGGCTCATCACGTTCGACAGCGAAAGCCTGACGATCATGGTGAACGTGAGCCCCGAGCCGGCGGGCACGATCCGCCTGGACGGCTGGCTCACCCCACCGGACGAGCACCCGATCGAGGTCCGCACCAGCGGCGGCCCGCTGACCACGACGTCCGACCCCGAAGGCCGGTTCGCGGTCTGCGGTGTACCGCACGGAATGGTGCAGGTCGTGGTCCGCACAGTCGGCCGCGCGAGGACGGTGAGCACGCCGGCCATCGAGTTGTGACCCGCGCTTTCCGGGCGTGCCGGTCGGTCCGGGGCGTATCTGCCTCCAGGGAATGCCTACCCCCCGGACCGGCCGGTAGGGAGGCTCCCGGTGGTCATGAACTCCCACGCCGAACTTCGGGCCTCGGCCATCCCGACCTCGTACCGGGCCGGAATCTCCTGAGTATGGGCCATGAAGTCGTAGAGCACGGTATTCGTCAAAGAGGTGTCGCCTTCGGTGTGCGCCGTCTCGGGAGCCAAGAACATGACAAACCCTTTGTGCTGCCCGATACCGAGATAGAACGTTCCTCGGCTCGGGTCGCCGGAGACAGAGCATTCGACCATCGAAGGCACGGGCACATCTTTGGTGTCGTCCTGTACCTGGGCGATGAGTGAGTCCAGTTCGTCCGCTGTCCGCACCACGATGGCCGGTTCACCTCCGGCGTAATCGTTCTCCGGTTCCTGGTTGTACCAGACTTCTAGCGTGACCACGGGTTCAATCCTCCGGTGAACGTCTTGCGATAGTTCGGTGCGTGGATCGTCACCGAGTAACCTGACGGCAGCATAATGGGCAAGAGCGTGTCGCAGCCGAAGGCGTTGCGGCACGGCCGGTTGTTGAGTACGAGGTCGACGTGGTTTCGCCCCTCGGCCACCATCCGGGCGGCGAGTTTTTGCTCGACATGGCTGACCGTCACCGGTGCGGCTTTCAGGGGAATGCCCCGCTCCTGCAGCAAAGTCCAAGCGGCGTCCGAGCCGGCGTCGTTGCCGCTGACGAGTTCGTGCGCCTGACCGTGCTCGTCCACCCAGCGGCCGTGCGTCTTTTGACCGGTACTCCGGGTGACCGGCGGCGGTAGTACGGCCGCCAAAGCAGCGGCCTGTTCGTGTGAGAGCCGTCGGCCATCCGCGGTGCGGGTCGGTTTCCGGGCCGGTTCCGGTGGGCTGGGAATAGTCCCCGCCGCGGGAGACGACTGCGGCGCCGAAGGTGGCTTCACCCCCAGGGTTCCCAGGTAGGCCGTCAAACCGGAAGCGGTGCGGCTCACGAGGTCCTGCACGACGGCTGTCAGTCGCCGCGCTTCGGCCAGACCGGCCACCGCGTTCCGCAGATCCTGGGAGCCGCTGCTTCGGGAGGCATCTTCCAAGGTCTGCTGGGCTTCCTCCAGCAGATCAGCCGTTCGGGTGAGAGCGTCGACCGGCAGGGCGGCCAACGAGGTCCGCACCGCCGCTGCCACTCGGTCCACGCCCATGCAGCCGCCCCTTGATCATCTCGTGTAACGAGGTTGATCCGTGAGGTCGAGTGTCGTCAAGCAAGCTGATCGGAGAGACCCGGACGAGTACGATCCGTCGGGAACGGTTCCCGGCCGAAAGGGCTGCCTGTGCGCACCGAGGTCGCCTCGCCGAAGGTCGAGGACCGGGTGCGCGACCTGCACCGGCGTGCGGTCGCGGCGACCAACGACGGCCAGCCGGTGGTCGGCGGGCGGCTGATCCGCGCCGCCGCGCGGCTGCTCGGCCTGCCCGCGAAGGCCGAGCCCGAAGGCTGGCCCGGGTGGCCCGATCTCGCGACGCGCGTCCTCGGCACCTACGCGGCCGTCGAAACGGCGCTGGGCAACAGCACTCGCGGACTGGCGCTGCTCGACGAAGCCGACCTCCTCGTCTCGGACGCCGGGCGCGGGATCCTGCGCCAGCAACGGGGTCTGGTGCTCATCCTGATCGGCCGGATGGACGAGGCCCTCAACTGTTTCGACGAGGCGATCCCGCAGCTGCGGCAGGCGGGCGAGTTCGTCGTGCTGGCCCGGACGTTGCTCAACCGCGCGATGCTGCACCAGTACGCCGGGCGCGTCCGGCTCGCGCTCGCCGACCTCGACCAGTGCGAGCAGATCGGCGCCGGGCAAGCCGAAGAAGAAGGCCTGGCAAGGATCTTCGCGAAGGCGGCGCACGGCCGTGGCCAGGCACGCGTGCTGACCGGCGACATCCCGGGCGCGCTGCGCGACTTCGACGCGGCCAGCGGGTTCTACGCCGAGCAGAGCGTCGGGATGCTGCCGGTGCTGGCCGTCGACAAGGCCCGCGCGCTGCTGGCCGCCGGGCTGCCCAACGAAGCCGCGGCCGAGCTGGGCGCGGCGCTGGAACAGTTCCCGCGGCTGCGGATGAACCAGGAGCACGCCGAAGCCGAGCTGACCCGCGCGCTGGCGGCGCTGGCGAGCGGGGAGACGTCGACCGCGCGCAGCTGGGCCGTGCGCGCCGAGCGTCGATTTCGTCGAAGGGGCAACGAAACCTGGGCGGCGGTCGCCCAGCTGACGGTGCTGCGCGCGGACTTCGCGGCCGGGCGGCGGATCTCCCGCGTCGCCGCCGACGCGACGTCGCTGGCCGATCGGCTGACCGCGCTGGGCCTGCGCAACGACGCGGAGATCGCCGCGCTGCTGGGCGCCCGGGCCCGGATCGCGCTGGGCGATCTCGACGGCGCCCGCGCCGGCATCGCCGCGCGCGACCGCCGGACCGCACCGCTGGAGAACCGCCTGTTCCGCCGCCTGGCGCTGGCCGAACTCGGGGCGGCGACGGGAAACCGGCGCGTGACGTTCGCGAACGCGCGGGCCGGGCTGACACAGCTGCAGCGCCACCGCAGCCGGTTCGGCAGCGTCGACCTGAAGACCGGGACGACGTCGCTGGGCAAGGAACTCGCCGACGCCGGCCTCGCCGCCGCGCTCGCCCAGCGCTCGCCGGGGGTGGTGTTCCGGTGGCTCGACCGGTCGCGCGCGCAGGCGTTCCGCTTCCGGCCGGTGCGCCCGCCCGCGCACCCGCAGACCGTCGACGCCGTCGCCGAGCTGCGGTACCTCTCGATGCAGATCCGCGCCGGCGAGCTGTCCGGCAAGCCGGACGCCCAGGCCGTGAAGCGGTGTGCGGCGCTGGAACGGGAGATCCGCGCGAAGGGCTGGCAGGCCGAGGGCACCGACGAGGACCACGCCGAGGCGAACCTGCGCGAGATCGGGGACGAGCTCGCGGCGAGCGGCAGCGCGATGGTGTGCTTCCTGGCCGACCACGGCGCGTTGTGCGCGCAGGTGATCGCCGACCACCGCGTCGCGCTGATCGAGCTGGGCCCGGCGTCGGCGGTCGCGGAGCCGGTCGCGCGGCTGCACAGCGACCTCGACGCCTTGTGCGGCCGCCAGTTGCCGCCGCAGCTGGACCAGGTCATCCGCCGGTCGGTGCGGACCCAGGTCACCGCCCTCGACGCGATCCTCCTGAAGCCGCTGGGCGCGCGGCTCGGCGACCTCGACGTCGTCGTCGTGCCGACCGGCGCGCTGTCCGCGATCCCGTGGGGGCTGCTGCCGACGTTGCGCGGCCGCCCGGTGACGGTGACGCCGTCGTCGTCGGCCTGGCTCGCCGCGGGACACCGGCCGCGCCGCGCGACCGGGGCGCCGCTGCTGGTCGCGGGCTCGGACCTGATCCACGCCGACGCCGAGGTGTCCCGGCTGGCCGCGCTCTACCCGGAGGCCGCGGTGCTGACCGGCCCGGAGGCGACGGTCGCGGCGACGCTCAAGGCGTTCGACGGCTGCCGCCTGGCGCACTTCGCCGCGCACGGCCACCACGAGCGGGAGAACGTGTTGTTCTCCCGCCTCAACCTCGCCGACGGGCCGCTGATGGCCTACGACGTCCAGCAACTGTCGACGGCCCCGGAGCAGGTGGTGCTCTCTTCGTGCGACGTCGGCCAGACAGTGGTCCGCGCGGGCGACGAGGTCCTGGGCTTCACGGCGGCGCTGCTCTACGGCGGCAGCCGGACGGTGGTCTCGAGCGTCGCCCGCGTCGACGACCGGACGGCGGGCGGCGTGATGCTGGCCTACCACCGGGCCCTGTCGTCGGGCACGCCCCCGGCCCGCGCGCTGGCCGACGCCGCCCAGGCCGAACCGCTGATGCCGTTCGTGTGCTTCGGCCGCGGCTGAGCCTTCTTTTCTTCCGACGTCTCACCCGGTCCGGGGTTGCTTTCGGGTGATCGACCCCATCGGGACGCATCCTCGGTGATCACTTGGGCATCTTCCTCATGAGTCCGAAAGTTGTTGACGGAACGAGGGAGAGCACCATGAAGCGCACTGTTACCGCGATCGCCGTCGGTGGCCTGGTGGCCGGGGGCCTGTTCCTGGCGGCCGGGGCCGCGAACGCGATGCCGAGCGACACCCCGTGCGGGGCGTCCGACGTGCACGTGACCGTCGCGCCGGACCCGTCGAACGCGGCGGGCCACGAGGCCTACGTCCTGACCTACACCGCGGCCTCGCCGACCACGAACTGCAAGCTCCAGGGCGCGCCGACGGCGTTGACCTTCATCGCCGACGGGCAGCGGCTGCCGATCGCCACCACGGTCGACGGCGCCGAGCAGCTCCCGGTCAACCTGCGCGACGGTCACCCGGCCGTGTCGCGGATCGTGCAGCGCTCGGCCGCACCGGCCTCGCCGGTCGCGCCGACGACCGTCACCTTCGACCTGCCGACCGGCCCGTACGGCCAGCCGGTGAGCGTCGACTGGCCCGCCGGAGCGCCGGTCAAGGGTGACTCCGTGCAGGTCACGCCCGTCAGCTGAAATTCGTTTCCGGCGCAGGGAGGAATGTCATGAAGCGCATCTTGATGGGGATCGGGGCCGCGGCGGGGATGGTCGCGTTGACGGCTTGTGGCGCGGCGGGGGCCGCGACGCAGGCGTCCGCCGGTTCGGCCGGCACCGCGGGGACGGCCGGGGGAGCCGGGGCCGCGGCGGCTCGGGTTCCAGCCACCGCGACACCGCGCTGCACCACAGCGGACCTGGCGGTCTCGCTGGGCAAGCCGGCCGGGAAGAGCGACGCGCCGGGCCAGTTCGACGTGCCGCTGACCTACCGGAACACCTCGGACCACACGTGCGGCCTGTACGGCGTCCCGGGTGTCGACCTGGCCGGCCCGGACGACGCGACGTTCGGCCCGGTGTACCACCTGCCGCGCGAGAACAACGGCGTGAAGTACAACGAGGTCCCGGCGGGCACCACGGCGTCGGCGACGATCACGGTCCTGACGCCGTCCGAGGGCGGCGCGTCCTGGACGCCGACGCAGCTGAAGACCATCCCGCCGGGCCAGACCCAGGCGCTGACGGCGGACTGGCCGGCCGACCTCCCGGTCCTGCGCCAGGACGCGGCGACCCACCCCGGCACCTACGTGAACGGCATCCTCGCCGACCCGGCCTGACGCTGGGCCGAATGCCACGGCCTCACTCGATCGGGTGAAGCACAAGAGCGCGCGTCATACCTGACGCGAGGTGCCCTCTTCCTCCATGCGGCGGTAACCGGCCGGCACGCCCCCCGACTGGCCGGTTACCGCTGCGGTCTTTCCTACTCACGGTGGACCGGGCGCGCGGCGCCTTCCCCGGAGGTCCGCAGCTTCGGAGATCCGCGACGGCGCCCTCGCCCCTTACCGTCGGAACATGACGATCGAACCTGCGCAGTGGCACGCGGTCCGTGAGGCTTTCGCCGGGGTCGGCGGCCGGTTCGCGGACGTCGTCGAGAACGCGCCGGACCCGCACGCGAAGGCCGTCGGCGAGTGGTCGATCGCCGAGACCGCGGCGCACGTCGGCTGGATCGCGCTCGTCTACACGGCCATGGTCAAGGGGGACGGCGGCCCGCTGCCGCTGCCGGAGCTGGAAGAGCCGATGGCCTCGGCGAACATCGAGACGGTGTCGGCGATGAACGACGTCGCGATGACGGCCTACCCCGAGCGCGACCCGCGCCGGCTGGCCGAACGGCTGCGCGCCGACATCGCCGAAGTGCTGCAGGTGAGCCGCGACTACGACCCGGAGAAGCCGATCTGGTGGCTGGGCGGCAGCCGGATCCCGGTGGCCGGCCTGCTCGCGCACCTGGTCAACGAACTGTCCATCCACGGCCACGACATCGCCCGCGCGAGCGGGCAGCCGTGGCGGATCGAGGCGGCGCACGAGGGCATGTTCCTGGAGCTGTTCTTCGTCGGCATGGTCCGCAACGACGTCGGCCGGCTGCTCGACTACGCCAAGCCGTCGCCGCGCCGGATCGCCGTCGAGTTCCGCTCGGACCACACGGCGCCGGTGGTGATGGTGCTGCGGCACGGCGGCCTGCGGGTGGAGGAACCCGACGGTACGGCGGACGTCCGGCTGACCTTCGACCCCGCGGTGCTGGTGCCGATGATGTTCGGCCGGATCTCCCCGCTGCGCGCGGTGTTCAGCGGCAAGGTCCGCGTCGGCGGCCGCCGGCCGTGGCTGCTGCCGGTGTTCCTCCGCACGGTCCACATGCCCTAACTCAGCACGCGGAACGTCAGGTGCGTCGCGTTCGGCGTCTCCGACACGGCCGTGCGCTCCAGGCGGACGTGCGCGCCGACCGGGCCGTCGAACAGCCGCACCCCGGCGCCGAACAGCAGCGGGACCACGTGCAGCCGCAGCTCGTCGACCAGCCCGGCCCGCAGGAACTGCCGCATGGTCGTGCCGCCGCCCATCACGACGACGTTCCCGTCGCCCGCCGCGGCTTTCGCCCGCGTGAGCGCGGCTTCCGGGCCGTCGGTGACAAAAGTGAACGTCGTCGGGCCTTTCACGACCGGCTCCGACGGCCGGTGCGTGACGACGAAACACGGCTTCCGGAAGGTGCCGTCGTCGCCCCAGGGGTCGATTCCGACGTCGAACATCGACCGGCCGAGAACAAAAGCGCCGGTGCCGTCGAACAGCTTCGCGGCGGCCGCGGCGTCGGCGTCGGTGCTCTCGAACATCCACTGGTGCAGCAGGTCACCGTCCCGGCCGAGCCGGTGTTCGATGCTGGTGTCCGGGCCGGCGACGATCCCGTCGGCCGACATGCTGATCTCCGCGATCACGGTTCCCATGCGGCGACCGTGCCACGCCCGGGTCAGTTCGTCGACCAGCCGTCGCCCCACTCGACGTCGCGGGCGGCGCGGTAACGCGGGCCCTGCTTCTTCGAGACGGCGACGCCGCTCTTGAGGCCGTCGGCGGCGGTGCAGAGGTCGAGCGCGACCCAGCCCTTGTGCTTCTTCGGGTGCCGGATGATCCGCGCGTCCGGCCGCGCCGGGGTGAACCGCCCGGCGACGACGTAGGCGAACTTCTCGTCCTCGAACCCGAGAGTGGCGGTCTTCATCCGGCGGTGCAGGTTCGAGCGCGGCAGCCGCGCGGCGAAGTGGCACCAGTCCTGGCCGGGCGTGATCGGGCAGCCGCCGTCGTGCGGGCACGGCGCGACGACGTGCAGGCCGAGCTCGATCAGCTGGGCCCGCGCGGCCCGGATCCGCTCGTAGCCGGCGGGCGTCCCGGGCTCGACCAGCGCGACGGCTCCGGCCTTCGCGGCGAGCCACCGCACGACGTCTTCGCGGCTCGCTTCGGGCAGTTCGCCGAGGACGTAGGAGAGGGTCACGAGGTCCGCGTCGGGCGCGGGCGCGGCCGGATCGACGAGCCCGCGGCGCCATTCGACGTCCCGGACGACAGGCTTCTTCGCCCCGGCGGCGAGCCGTTTCCCGAGCCCGATCGCCCCGGCGACCTGCTCCACGACGGCGCATTTCGCGAGCGACGGCCAAACGTCCGCCGCAGCCCACACCGCGGCGCCGGTACCGCCGCCGACGTCGATCTGCGTACGCGGCTCGAAGCCCGGAGCGCGCGAAGCGGCTTCGGCGAGCACAGCGTGTACGGCGGCGTAGGTCGCGGGCATGCGGTAGCCGGCGTAGGCCGCGACGTCGACGTCGGAGGCGAGGATCGGCGACGTGGCCGCGTCACCTTGGCGGTAGCGCGTGCTGAGCTTGTCGACGGCCTGCGTGAGCCGGTGGAGGGGATGCCGGGCCAGCTCGTCGTCGAGCGCGGCGGAGAGATCGTCGGGAAGTACGGCCACGACCGCTGATTCTCCCCTGACGGCGGCACCGGCCGGTCACCAGGGCTTGGCGTCCCGGTTCTCCGTCCAGCGCCAGGCCCGCCCGGCGGCCCGCCCGAGCCGGAGTGGCCACCACGCCGCCCGGAGTGGTCAACACGGCACGCAGCGCCCGCCGGCGAACCCATCCGCCGGTGTGTTGGCCGTTCCGGTCGCCATGGTTGCCGGTCTGGTCGCCGCCCAGGAGCGCTGTCCGGATTGTCCCGCCCGGCGCGTCCTGAGCTGCTACTTTTCCCGCGCGAAAAGTTTTCCGGCGAACCTCGTCGATCCGGCGTCCCGCCGTTCGACGCGTAAGCAGAAGCGAGCGAGAGGAGACCGCGATGCGGTTCATGGTGATCGTCAAGGCGTCGGAAGAGTTCGAAGGCGGGCAGGGTCCCAGCGCCGAGCTGCTGGAAGAGATGGCGAAGTTCAACGAGGAGATGCTGAAGGCCGGCATCCTGCTCGCCGGCGAGGGGCTCACGCCGAGCTCGCAGGGCGCGCGCGTCGTGTTCTCCGGTCACGAGGAGCCCAAGGTCGTCGACGGGCCGTTCGCCGAGACCAAGGAGCTCGTCGGCGGGTTCTGGATCCTGCAGGTCCGCAACCGCGAAGAGGCGGTGGAGTGGATCAAGCGGATGCCGAACACCGACGGCGGGCGGCACGAGGTCGAGATCCGGCGGGTCGCCGAGGCGTCCGACTTCGAGAACCTGACGCCCGAGGTCGCCGAGATCGAGGCGCAGCTGCGCGCGAAGACCTCCGGGGAGGCGTGATGCGCTTCCTGGTGATGGTCAAGTCGACCCCGGAGTCCGAAACCGGCGCGCCGCCGAGCGCGGTCCTGTTCGAGGAAATGGCGAAGTTCAACGAGCAGCTGGTGGCCGACGACCGGATCGTGCTGGCCGAAGGGCTCACCGCCAGCTCGGAAGGCGTGCGCGTCGTGTTCGACGGCGACGCGGAACCGAAGCTCATCGACGGGCCCTTCGCGGAGTCGAAGGAGCTCGTCGCCGGGATCTGGGTGCTCAACGGCGAATCGCTCGAGGACGTCGTCGCGCTGATGAAGCGGGCGCCGAACCCGGAGGAGCAGGGCGGCGTGCTGGAGATCCGCCCCATCGCCGAGTAGTGGGTTGCACCGAGCAGGCGCACCCTGTCTGATGGCCGGGTGACGGTTGCGGACACCCGGAGCACGGTAGAAGCGGTTTGGCGGATCGAGTCGCCGCGGCTCATCGCGGGCTTGGCCCGGATGGCCCGCGGCGACGTGGGACTGGCCGAGGAGCTGGCGCAGGACGCGCTCGTCGCGGCGCTGGAGCAGTGGCCGGAGTCCGGCGTGCCGCGCAACCCCGGCGCGTGGCTGATGACGATCGCCAAGCGCCGCGCCGTCGACCAGTTCCGCCGCAACGAGCGGTACGCGGAGAAGCTCGAAGAGGTCGGCCGCGACCAGCGGCTCGGTGAGGGCGTCCTGCCGGACTTCGACGCCGCGCTGGACGACTACATCGAGGACGACCTGCTCCGGCTGTTGTTCGTCGCGTGCCACCCGGTGCTGAACACGCAGGCGCGCGTCGCGCTGACGCTGCGGATGCTCGGCGGCCTGACGACCGACGAGATCGCGCGCGCGTTCCTCGTCCGCGAATCGACGATCGCGCAGCGGATCGTCCGCGCGAAGAAGGCCCTCACCGCGGCGAAAGTCCCGTTCGAGGTGCCCGAAGGCGACGAGCGGATCGCGCGGCTCTCGTCCGTGCTCGAGGTCATCTACCTGGTGTTCAACGAGGGCTATTCGGCCACCCGCGGCGACGACTGGATGCGGCCGTCCCTGTGCGAGGAGGCGATGCGGCTCGGGCGGGTGCTCGCCGGCCTGATGCCGGGCGAGTCCGAGATCCACGGCCTGGTCGCGCTGATGGAGCTGCAGGCGTCCCGTTCGAAGGCCCGCACCCGGCCGAACGGCGAGCCGGTGCTGCTGCTGGAACAGGACCGCTCCCGCTGGGACCGCCTGCTGATCCAGCACGGCCTCGCCGCGCTGACGCTGTCCGAGCAGATCGCCGAAGGCGCGTACGGCCCGTACTCGGCCCAGGCGGCGATCGCGGCTTGCCACGCGCGCGCCCACAAGCCCGACGAGACGGACTGGGCCCGCATCGCGGCGCTCTACGAAGGACTCGGCAAACTCCAGCCGTCCCCGGTGGTCGAGCTGAACCGCGGAGTCGCGGTGGCGATGGCGTACGGCCCCGAGGCGGGCTTGGCGGTGGTGGACGCGGTGGCCGACGAGCCGGCGTTGAAGGACTACCACCTCCTGCCGAGCGTCCGCGGCGACCTGCTGCAGAAACTGGGCCGGCTCGAGGAAGCGGAGCAGGAGTTCCGCCGCGCGGCGGAGATGACGGAGAACGCCCGGGAGCGAGCCCTGCTCCTGGACCGCGCGACGGCGGTGGGTCGCTGATCGCGGCCCTGCTCCCCGGCTTCCGCGACGTCCGCAGCGCCCTGATCGCGGGTTACATGTGGTTCTGTGCCGGGTGGCTGCTGATCGGCCACTACGCGCCGCCGCCGGGTGGTCTGCTGGGAAAACCGGCGCTGGAGCCGCTGGATCTCTTCGGCACCGGCGGACAGCTGGCGGCGATCAGCGTGCTTTGCCTGCTAGGTGCTGCACCTGTCGCCGCGACTCATCGTCGCGAAGCTCGGCCGCCATGGGCGACAGAACGCCCGGGAGCGAGCCCTGCTCCTGGACCGCGCGACGGCGGTGGGTCGCTGGTCAGGCCTCGATGAAGACGATCTGTTCCGGCGGCACCGTCAGTTTCACGCTCTGCCGTTTCACCTCCACCAGCGTCGACAGTTCCGTCGCGTGACCGCCGGGGACCGTGAACAGGCGGTCGTCGCGGGTGTCGAGGAAATGCGCGAACCCCGAGAGTGACGCGCCGCCCGTTTCGTCCAGGACCAGGTAGTCGGCCAGGCGGCGGAACAGTTTCGGCAGCAGGACCAGGTCGTCGCTGAGCTGGGCGCGCTTGCTCAGCTTGAACCCCGACGTCGTGACGTCCGAAGCCCACACGCCGCTCCCGGCCTTGCGGGCCGCGACCGCCGCGTCCGACAGCGCTTGGCGGAGATCGGGGTACAGCAGCGAATAGAACGTCGGGTACGCCAGGCCTTCGGTGATCATCCGGAAGTTGACGGAGTTCTTGAGCTGCTTGACGTCCAGGTGCACGAGGCTGCCGTCGACCGAACGGCCCGGCCGTTGGCCCGGGAACGCGAACGCGACCGCGCGGCCGTATTTGTCGGCGAAGCGGGTGAGAATGTGCCCGGTCACCTTGTCCGGCGTCGCCGACGTCACGATGCCGTCGTCCTTGCGGGTCACGTCGGTGAACCCGAGCACCGCGACCAGCCGGTCGGCGGCCGCCGTGCCCAGGGCGACCGGCTGGTGCAGCATCGGGCCGCCGTGCGGGCGGTAGTGCGTCTCCAGCGCGTCGATCGCGTCGAGCCGCAGCTGCATGCCGCCGCGGGAATTGAGCCGGACCTTAAGCCCGGCCTTCTTCGTCGCTTCGGGATCGTCCGGGTAGAACCGCACGGAATCGCCGTCCGGGGAAGCTCCGACGAGCTGGAACGTACCTTTGATCAGCGTCATGGGCATACGACAACGGTAGGACGCCCGGCTGGTGATCCGTTCGCTTTTCCACCCGGACAGACCAGTGACCACAGTGGAAACAACCGCGATACCGCCGGACGACGTTAACGGATTTCCCGCCACGAAAGCGGGGAAAGCGCCACCGCGGCCGCGGCGATCCTGCGGGCGGTCTCCGTGGTGAGACCGGTGCGCGCGGATTCGATCCATTCGCCGACCGGCCGGACGCCGATGTCCTGGTACTCGAGCGCCTGCAGCAGCATCTCCAGCTTGTCCGCGTCCTTGGCGCAAAGCGCTTCGGACGTTTCCCGTGACTCGTATTCGTCGACGGCCGCGCGCACGACGTCTCGCGAAGACACCGGCAGCCCCGCCGTCTGGTCCGCGGTGATCTCCCGCGGTTCCGGTTTGCGCAGGTACGCCACGGCGGTGTGCGGGAGGTCGCCCGTGCGGGTTTCCTGCGTGTCGTGCCACAGCGCCAAGAACGCGGCCCGTTCCGGGGACGCGCCTTCCTCGGCCGCGAGCAACGCGGCCAGCTGCGCCGCCCGGAGGCTGTGCTCGCCGACCGACTCCGGGTCGCGGACGCCCGCCTGCCACCACCCCGACCGCCGGATGCGTTTCAGCACCCCGAGTTCGTAACCGAAAGCGGCCAAGGCGTCAGCAGTCATGGAGCCCAGCCTAGGGCGACGGGATCATCGCCGTCAGGATCGTCGCCTGCAAGAGGGAAATCACGCCCACCACCGCGGTCAGCGCGAACGACCAGAGGAACGTCTGCCGCAGCAGTGAGCCCTCCTTGCCGGTCTGCCCGATCGCCGTCGCGCCGATCGAGAGGTTCTGCGGCGAGATCATCTTGCCCATCACGCCGCCCGACGTGTTCGTCGCGCCGGCCAGGATCGGGTCGATGTGCAGCTGCTGCGCCGAAATCACCTGCATCGGCCCGAACAGGCTGTTCGTCGACGCGTCCGAGCCGGTCAGGAACACGCCCAGCCAGCCGATGTACGCCGAGAACAGCGGGAACACCGCGCCCGTCGTGGCCAGGGCGAGGCCGAGGGTCTGCGTCGCGCCCGAATAGTTCATCACGAACGCGATCGCCAGGATCGTGAAGATCGTCGCGAGCGCCCAGCGCATCTGGTGCAGGGTCTTCCGGTACGTCGAAAGCAGCACGCCCGGCCGTGCGCCCATCGCGAACCCGGCGATCACCGCCGCGATCAGCGCGACCGTGCCCGGCGAGTACAGGAAGTCCACGGTGAACGTGGCCGCGTACGGCGCGTTCTTCGCGGTGATCGGCGGGTGCTGGATCACCTGGTTGTGCAGCCCCGGCCAGGCGAAGATCCAGTCGGCCTTGTGCAGCAGCTTCGTCAGGTCCAGCCACACCGGCAGGTTCTTGAAGATCGTGCCGATCCGGGACAGGAAGATCGCCGCGATCAGGATGATGTACGGCATCCACGCGTAGAGCGCACCCCGCGAAGCCTTGGCCGCACCCAAGCTCGACGACGCAGGAACCGGCGCCTCGCCGTCGAAGCGCCACACCGACGCGGGCTGCCAGAAGCGGGTCAGGATCCACAGCGCGGCCATCGCGGTGAGCGCGGCGAGGACGTCGACCAGGCTGGCGCTGATGTAGTTCGACGCCACGAACTGCATGGCCGCGAACGCGAGACCCGCCGTCAGCACCGCCGGCCACACCTCGACCATGCGCTTGAAGCCCGCCAGCACGACGACCAGGAACGCCGGGATGATCAGCGCCAGCACCGGGACCTGACGCCCGACCATCGCCGAGAACGCGTCCGTCGCCTGGTCCGGCTTGAGGTGCATGATCGGCGCGGTCAGCCGGCCCAGCACGATCAGCGGGTTGCCGAGACCGCCGAACGCCACCGGCGCGGTGTTCGCCAGCAGCGCCAGCACGACGGCCTTCACCGGCGGGAAACCGAGTGCGGCCATCATCGCCGCGGTGATGGCGATCGGTGACCCGCCGCCCGCGACGCCTTCCAGGAGTGCGCCGAAGCCGAACGCGATCAGCAGCGCCTGCAGCCGCCGGTCCTCGCTGAACCCGGCCAGCACCCGCTTGATCGAGTCGAACCGGCCGGTCGCGACCGTGACGTTGTGGAAGTAGACCGCGTGGAACGCGATCCAGGCCACCGACCAGACGCCGAACACCACACCCATCGCCGCCGAGTCGAACGCCAGGCCGGCCGGCATCCCGTACAGCAGCAGGGCGACGCCCAGCGCGGTGACCAGGGCGAGCGCCGCCGACAGGTGCGCCGACAAGCGGACCACGCCAAGCGCCACCAGCAGCACGATGATCGGGAGCGCGGCCAGCAGGGCCGACACCCACAGCCCGCCCGCCGGCTGGTAGTCCTGGATCCAGGTCACGTCAGCTCCTTTGCCCTCGCACGTAACCGAGCCTCAGCGACAGGGCGGCGGCGGTCCCGGCCACGGAGGCACCCAGTTCGTCCAGCCGGCGCAGCACCCGCGGGGCCGGTCCGGCGACGCTGATGGCGGCGATCGGCCGTCCCGAGTGGTCGCGGACGGCGGCGGCGACGCAGCCGACGTCCGGCTCGTTCTCGACCTCGTCGACGGCCCAGCCGCGGCGGCAGGTCCGGGCGAGCTCGTCGAGCAGCCGGTGCGGGTCGATGATCGTCTTGAGCGTGAGGGGGTCCAGCTTCATCCGCCGGACGCGCTCGGCGCGGTCGGGCTCCGGCAGCGCGGCGAGCCAGGCCTTGCCCAGCGACGTCGCGTGCTGCGGGCGGCGTGTGCCGAGGCGGCAGGCCAGGGTGACGGCGCTGGCGCTGCGTTCGGTGGCGACGTAGACCATGGTGTCGTTGTCCGGCACGGCCAGGTAGGTCGTCTCGCCGGAGCGTTCCGCGAGCGACGCGAGGTAGCGCGGCGCGCACCGGTGCAGATCGGTCGCGGCCATCGCGCGGGCGCCGAGCTCGACCAGCCGCGTCCCCAGCCGCACCCGGCCGGTGACCTGGTCGGCTTCGAGGTACTCGAGGTTCTTCAGGGTCCCGACGATGCGGTACGCGGCACTGCGGGAAAGCCCCAGTTGCCGCGCGATCGCGTTGGTGGAAATCTCCTGGTGACGACCCACGTGCTCCAGCACCGCGAGCCCGCGCTCGAGAGTTCCGCTCTGTTCCAGCCCGCGCTCCGGTCCCACGTTGCCCTCCGTTGGACGTTCCGTTCCCGCTCAGCGGTACGTATTTCCGCTGGGCGGGTTTGGACGGTAACACCTCCGATGTATGTGGGGAAGATCTTGGAATAACTCGCATTAGTGCGGAATACGGGGTCGGCTAATTGGTACAACCTCCGATCGTTAGGTTTCCTACCTAAGGCGGTTGTGGCGGCGGTCACGTCACGCTAGGCGGTGGCCCACGTTCATATCCGTGAACATCGACCTGACAATTGGGCCTCGGGAAGTGACCACTGGTCACGCGCTCAGGAAACTCACAGCGCCTTCCGGGCACCGTCTGCGGCATGACCGTCCGAAGCCCCCTGCGCACCCGCGCGTCCGTGGCCGCCGGCCGGCTGACCGCGTGGCTGTCCCGCAGTTCCGGGCTCGGCCGCGGCGGCATGATCGGCGGCCGCGTCACCCTCGCGCTCGACCCGCGAGCCCTGCGGCAGCTCGGCCGGGAGCGCACCGTCGTGCTCGTCACCGGCACCAACGGCAAGACGACGACGTCGCTGATGCTCACCCGTGCGCTCGAAGCGCTGGCCGAAGTCGCCTCCAACAGCGACGGCGCCAACATGCCCGACGGCGTCCTCGCCGCGCTCACCGCCCACCCGGACGCGCCGTACGCCGTCCTCGAGGTCGACGAGACCTACGTTCCCCAGGTCGCGGACCAGGTCCAGCCCGCCGTGCTGGTGCTGCTCAACCTCAGCCGCGACCAGCTCGACCGGGTCGGCGAGGTCCGCGCGATGGAGCGTGACCTGCGCGCGGCGATCGCCAGGCTGCCCGAGACGCTCGTGGTCGCCAACTGCGACGACGTCCTCGTGACGTCCGCCGCGAGCGCGGCTGCGAAGCCCGTGTGGGTCAGCACGGGCCGCCGCTGGAGCGGCGACGCGACGGCGTGCCCGCGCTGCGAAGGCCGGATCGCCGAAACCGACCGGCACTGGAGCTGCGGTTGCGGGCTGGCCCGGCCGGAACCCAGCTGGATCCTCGAAGGTGACCTCGTCCGCACGCCGGGCGGTCGCCAGATCGACCTGGACCTGCGGCTGCCCGGCGACGCGAACCGCGGGAACGCCGCGCTCGCGCTGGCCGCGGCGCACCGGCTCGGCGTGCCGCCGCACACCGCGGCGGCCCGGCTGCGCACCATCACCGACATCGGCGGCCGCTACCGCACGGTCCGCCGCACCCGCCATTCCGTGCGGCTGATGCTGGCGAAGAACCCGGCCGGCTGGGTGGAAACCCTGCGCGTGCTGGACGAAGACACCCCGGTGGTCGTCGCGGTCAACGCCCAGGAAGCCGACGGGCGCGACCTGTCCTGGCTCTGGGACGTCCACTTCGAACGGCTGCGCGGGCGCCAGGTCGTCGTCACCGGCGAGCGCTGCGCCGACCTGGCCGTCCGGCTCTGTTACGCCGAGGTGGCGCACTGGGCCGAGCCGGACCCGGTCGCCGCGATCGACACGCTGCCGCCCGGCGCGGTCGAACTGGTCGCCAACTACACCGCGTTCCGCGACCTGGTGGGCAGGCTGCCCGGTGGCTGAGTCGATCGTCCACATCGGACTTCTGCTGCCCGAGGTGCTCGGCACCTACGGCGATTCCGGCAACGCGCAGGTGCTGTGCAAACGACTGCAGTGGCGCGGGTTCGACGCCGAGGTCGTGCCGGTCGGGCTCGGCGAACCGGTACCGTCCACTTTGGACCTCTACCTGCTCGGCGGTGGTGAGGACGGCGCGCAGGTGCTGGCCGCCGCGCACCTGCGGAAGTACCCCGGACTGCGGCGCGCGGTCGCGAACGGCGCCGTGGTGTTCGGCGTCTGCGCCGGGCTGCAGGTGCTCGGTACCCGCTTCCGCGGCCTTGACGGCGTCGACCACGACGGCCTCGGCCTGCTCGACGTCACCACCGAACCCGGCGAGCGACGGTCGGTCGCCGAGCTGGTCGCGACGTCGTCTTCGCTCCTGGGAAACGCGCCGCTGACGGGCTTCGAGAACCACCTCGGCGTCAGCAAGCTCGGCGCCGACAGCGCCCCGCTGGGGCAGGTCGTGCGCGGCACCGGCAACGGTGATGGCACCGAGGGCGCGGTGACCGACCGGGTGATCGGCACGTACCTGCACGGCCCGGCGCTCGCCCGCAACCCGGAGCTGGCGGACCTGCTGCTCGCCTGGACGGCCGGGCACCCGCTGCCGGAGTTGCCGGTGCCCGAGGTCGACCGCCTCCGCGTCGAGCGGCTCACCACCACGCGCCGTCGCCGAACGTCGTGACGGCGGCGCTCACCGTCCCGCGAGCCGTTCGTGGTTACGCTGCGCTGGTGAAACTGGGCAGGGTGATCGCCGCGACCGGCGTCCGGATGCGGACCACCGCGGTGGCGGTGTTCGCGCTCGCGCTGGCCATCGCGGCGGCGCTGGCGATCGTCGTCGTGCTGCTGGAGGAGTCGCTCGACCGCAGCGTCACCGAGAGTGCTCGCAGCACCGGCCGCCAGGTCGCGATCCAGCTCGTCCGCGAGGGCGCGCGGGACCTGAGCGCGAGCGACGTCGCGAGCACCGGCGACACCGAAGCCGTCACGCAGGTGCTGAACGCGCAGGGCCGGCCGATCGCGAGCGACCCGGCGATCGTCGGGCACCCGCCGCTGACGTCGTCCCGGCCGACGATCGGGCACGAAACCGTCGAGACCCTCCCGCTCGGCCTCAACGGCGACGGCGACGACTACCGCGTCGTCTCGCAGGAGGTGAACGGGCCCGGCGGGCCGTTCACGGTGATCTCCGCGCGCTCGCTGGAGCCGGTGACGGAGGCGTCGACGCGGCTGACGCTGCTGCTCGGCCTGATCGCCGTGCCGCTGCTGGCCATCTCCGGCCTCGCCGTCTACCGCGCGGTCGGCTCCGCGCTGCGGCCGGTCGAGCGGATGCGCCGGACCGTCGCCGAGATCTCGACGCGCGACCTCGAAGCCCGCGTCCCGCTGCCGCCGGGTGGTGACGAAGTGCACCGGCTCGCCGTGACGCTCAACGAAATGCTCGGCCGGCTCGCCTCCGCGCAGGCCGCGCAACGCCGGTTCGTCGCGGACGCCAGCCACGAGCTCCGGTCGCCGCTCTCGACGATCAGCACCGCGCTCGACGTCTCCGGGCGGCACCCCGAAAGCACCGAGGAGCTGGTGCCGGTGATCGCCCGCGAGACCGCGCGGCTGCGGGAACTCGTCGACGACCTGCTGATGCTCGCCCGCACCGACGACGCCACCGACCGGCCGTCGCGCACCGAGGTCGACCTCGACGACATCGTGCGCGCCGAAGCCGAACGCGTGCGGGGCGAATGCGCCCTCGACGTCGAGGTCCGGGCGGGCCCGGCGAAGGTCTACGGCAGCGAGGCCCAGCTGCGCCGCGCCGTGCGCAACCTCGTCGACAACGCGCGCGGCCACGCGCGGGACCGGATCCGCGTCGCCAGTTCGGTGCACGGCGACCTCGCGGTCGTCGAGGTGGGCGACGACGGCCCCGGTGTCGGCGAGGCCGACCGCGACCGGATCTTCGAGCGGTTCGTCCGGCTCGACGCGTCCCGCCAGCGCGGCCACGGCGGCACCGGGCTGGGCCTGCCGATCGTCGCCGGCATCGCGGCGCGCCACGGCGGCCGGGCGCGCTACGCCGCGTCCGAGGAACCGGGGGCGCCGGGCGCGCGGTTCGTGATCGAGCTGCCGGCGATCGCCGTGCCGGACGAGGAGGACTGACGTGCGCCTGCTGATCGTGGAGGACGGGCGCGAGTTCGCGGAGACGCTGCGGCGCGGCCTGGTCGCCGAGGGCTTCACCGTGGACGTCGCGCACACCGGCAAGGACGGCCTGTGGTCGGCGACCGAGCACGAGTACGACGTCGTCGTGCTCGACATCATGCTGCCCGAGCTATCCGGCTACGAGGTGCTCAAACGCCTGCGGGCGGCCGAAAACTGGACGCCGGTGCTGATGCTGACGGCGAAGGACGGCGAGTACGACGAGGCCGACGCGTTCGACCTCGGCGCCGACGACTACCTGTCGAAACCGTTCTCGTTCGTCGTGCTCATCGCCCGGCTGCGGGCCCTGCTCCGGCGCGGTGCCCCGGCCCGCCCGGCCGTGCTGGAGGCCGGTGACCTGCGGCTCGACCCGTCGGCGCGGACCGTCCACAGGGGACAGAAGCGGATAGAGCTGACCGCGCGCGAGTTCGGGCTGCTGGAGTTCCTGCTGCGCCGGGCCGGCACCGCGCTGACGAAGAACGAGATCCTCGGCCACGTCTGGGACGCGCACTACGACGGCGACGAGAACGTCGTCGAGGTCTACATCGGTTACCTCCGCCGCAAGATCGACGTGCCGTTCGGCACCCACACCATCGAGACGGTCCGGGGCGTCGGTTATCGGCTGACCGGTGGAAATTAACCGGAATCACCTTTTCGGCGCAGTAACCGCCAACCGGGTGATCGAATCCGTCGAATAGCGGCAAAACCACAGGCTGAACGGTGTTAGTGCCGCGGCCAAGACATTGCTACGGTGAAGGTACGGCCGGCGAAGGAGCCCCGATTTCCCGCAATTTCGCCGCGGTATCGAGAGCAATTGTCGAACGAGGGCGGAGAACCGTGGCGCTGCAGTTGTTCGGGGTGGTCCGGGCCGGTCACCCACGGTTGCCGCGGGCGGTGCGGTGGGCGGACCTGGCGATGGTCGTCGGCGAAGCGCCCGCCGAGCCGGACCCGGCCGCGCACCTGGCCGTGGTGTCCTCGCTGGTCGAAGGCGGCCCGGTGCTGCCCGCGCGGTTCGGCGCGGTGGCCGAGGACGAAGAGGCCGTCCGCCGCGAGGTGCTCGCTCCGGCCGCCGACGAGTACCGCGCCGATCTCGCACGGCTCGACGGCCTCGCCGAGGTGCACGTCTGCCTGCGGTTCAGCAAGTCCGGAGCCGCGAACGGCCTGCTCGCGGAGGTCGCCGGCCGGGCGCGTGATTCGCGGGCCCTGCCCGCCGGGGAACACGCCGACGAACGCTGGGCGTTCCTGGTCGGCCTGGGCGACCTGCTCGTGGTCCGGGAAGCCGTCGCGTGCGCCGGCGCCGACTGGGTCGGGCCGCTGCCGCCGTACAGCTTCGTCGACCGGCGGTGAGCGCCGGCGGAACACCTGCTGAACACTCTTTTCCCCGCTGGCCATGACAGCTCTCCGCCGGTGATCCTGACACCGTGGCCCCCCGCACCGATCAGCAGGCTCCGCCGCCGGAGTTCCGCACCGCGTTCGGCCGCGGCGGCCCCGGGCCCGGGCAGTTCACGAGCCCGGCCGGGATCACGGTCGACGCGCGCGGGCAGCTGTGGGTGGCCGACACCGGCAACGACCGCGTCCAGGCGTTCACCCGCGACGGCAAGCTCGTGCGGGTGCTGGCCGGCCGGCTCAAGGCGCCGGAAGCCGTCGCGGTCGACGCGGCGGGCAACGTCTACGTCGCCGACACCGGCAACCACCGCGTCGCGCAGTACGCGTGGTGGGGCGGGTTCGTCCGGGAGTTCGGCGCCGGCGAGCTCGACAACCCGCGTGGCATCGCGCTCGACTCGGCCGGCCGGATGCTCGTCGCCGACACCGGGCACCGGCGCGTCGCGCGCTTCGACACCCGCACCGGCGCGGCCCTCAGCGACATCACCGAGAAGCTCAGCGCACCGCAGGGCATCGCCGGCGACGGCGCCGGCGGCGCGTGGATCGTCCACAACGGACACCCGGCGGACGGCGACGTCGCGGTCGTGCGGTACAACGCCGACGGCCGGGTGATCGGGTCCCTCGAGTGCGGCGGGAGCCTCCTGGCCGGCGTCGCCGTGACCGGGTCCGGCGACGTGTACGTCACCGCGCCGGACCACGGCCGGGTCACGCGGTTCCGGACCACCGGTCCGTGCCGCGCGGAGTTCGGCTCGGACGCGCTCGGCGCTCCGCTCGGCGTCGCCGTCGACGCGGCCGGCGGGATCTGGATCGCGGACGCCGGTCACCACCGCGTCGTCTGCTTCGGCGGCTAGCTCTTCGAGATCGACGCCGTCGCGCGGACCACGGCGGTGCAGCGGTTCTGCACGAACCCGAGCCCGCCGTCCTCGGCGATGCGGCGCGCTTCGGCGGACGTGATGCCCTGCTGCAGCCACAGCGCCTTGGCGCCGATCTCGACGGCGTCGCGCGCGATGCCCGGCGCCTCGGGGGACGGCCGGAAGACGTCGACCAGGTCGACCGGCTCCGGGATGTCCTTCAAGGACCGGTAGACCTTCTCGCCGAGCAGTTCGGTGGCGCTGGGGTGGACCGGGATGATGCGGAAACCGTGCGCCTGCAGCACCGCCGGGACGCCGTGCGCGGCCTTGGCCGGGTCGCGGCTCAGGCCGACGACCGCGATCGTCTTCGCGTTCGCCAGGATCTCTTCTGGGCTCATGCGGGTGGAACGTCCTGCCGGCGTCAAAGCTTCCAGAGCCGCAGGCCGCGGACGCGGTAGACGGGCCAGAGGACGTGCCACGGCTTGCGGTGCGCGAACGTCGCGGCGCAGGTCAGGATGTTGCGCGCGGACGTCGTCGACACCTCGTGGCGGTCCGGCCAGGTCTGGCCCTTGGCGCCGACGGCGATCCGGAACACGGTCAGCAGGCCGCGGCCCTGCAGGTCGTACTTGGCGCCGGTGTCACCGGAGTCGGGCGCCAGTTCGAGGATCTCGGCCCCGAAGGCGCGCGCGATCCCGGACGCCCCGCTCGGAACGGCACCGACACTGCGCGTGATCGCCTTGCCGTGCAGGCGCCGGGCGTACCGGGCGAGCAACAGGCGTTCCCAGAGCGGCAGGACGCGGCGGTGCGCCAGCAGCGCGGCGCACTCGCCGTGGCCGATCGCGAAGATGCTCTCGACGTCGTCGTAGCTGCCGTACTCCGCGGGCTCGTTCAGGTGCAGCCGCACCTCGAACCGGGTGCGCGCGGTGAGCTCGTCCAGGTGCTCACGGCGATCGAGCCGGGCCTTCGCGCGGGAAAGCGACCAATCGGCCATCGGACCTCCAGACGTCGCGGACAGGGTAGATCGCCCGCGACGTCCAGACCACGCTTTCAGCCGATCTTCTCGCCGTACATCTCGCCCAGCGGGTCGGAGATCAGCTCGACGCGGGCGCCGTCCGGGTCGGACAGGTAGATGGACGTCTTGCTCTCGAGCAGGTACTGCACGCCGGCCTCGTCGAGCTTGTCCTTGATGACGCTCCACCGGTCCGGCGTGACCGACAGCGCGAGGTGGTGCAGTCCACCGAGGACCTCGGCGTACGGGCCGAGGTCCAGGCCGGGCAGGTCGAAGAAAGCGACGGCGTTGCCGTTGCCGACGTCGAAGAAGAAGTGGCTGGAGCCGGGGTAGTCGCGGTTCTCGATCAGCTCGGTCAACGGGAAGCCGAGGATGTCCTGGTAGAACCCGATGGTCCGCTCGACGTCGCTGGAGATCAGCGCGGTGTGGTGGATGCCGCGGCCGTTCGTCGCGGGCCGCTCGGCGGCCGGGCGCAGGTGGCGCTCGCGCAGTGCGTCGCGGACCTCGGCGAGCTTGGTGACCTCGGCCTGGGTCGGTGCCATGTCCCTCACGTCCCTTCCTGGTGGTACTGCCCAAGCTACGCCCAATTTATCTCGCGCGCAAGAGGTTGTCTGGCGAGAGTTCCGCTGGGCGGAACATCCGGGCTTGTGTGCCGGTGTCGCCACGGGCAGAGTTCCCGAGCGTGGACGCCAGCAGAGTGCAGGAGGCCGCCGCCGTTCTGGCCGGGGCCTACGCGACGCGCGAGCCGATCGAGCCGCTGATCAAGACCTTCCCGGAGGCGACCGTCGAGGACGCCTACCGGATCCAGCAGGAGCAGGTGCGGCACTGGACGGCCGCGGGTGACGCCGTCCGCGGGCACAAGGTCGGCCTGGCGTCGGCGGCGATGCAGCGGCAGATGGGCGTCGACCAGCCCGACTACGGTCACCTCACCGGCAGCATGTTCCACCTCGAGCACCAGCCGATCCCGACGTCGGCGTTCCTGCAGCCGCGGATCGAGCCGGAGATCGCGTTCGTGCTCGGGTCGGCGTTGCGCGGCCCCGGCGTCACCGTCGCCGACGCGGTGGGGGCTGTTTCATTCGTGCTGCCGTCGCTGGAGATCGTCGACTCGCGGATCCAGGACTGGAAGATCACGCTGTTCGACACGATCGCCGACAACGCATCGTCCGGCGGCGTGGTCCTGGGCAGCAGCCCGGCCGCGTTGGGTTCCGTGGATCTGCGGCTGGCCGGCTGTGTGCTGTACCAAAACGGCTCGGTCGCGGCGACGGGCGCGGGCGGCGCGGTGCTCGGGTCGCCGGTGAACTCATTGGTGTGGCTGGCGAACACGGTGGGGCCGCTGGGCGTCACGCTGGAACCCGGGCACGTCGTGCTGCCGGGCTCGATGACCCGGGCGATCCCGGTCTCGCCGGGTGACACGGTCGTCGCCACCATCGCCGGCATCGGCAGCGTCACCGCGGTGTTCGCCCCTTCGGAGGAGTCATGAACGTGCGTGAAGCGGCGGCCGCCCTGCTGGCCACGGAGTCGGAGCGGCCGCCGCTCTCGGAGGACTGGCCGGACCTCGACGTCGACACGGCGTACGCGATCCAGGACGAGGCCCTGCGCCAGCGCCGGGCCCGCGGCGAGACGCTGATCGGCGTCAAGCTGGGTCTGACGTCCCGGGCGAAGCAGCAGCGCATGGGCATCGACGCGCCGTTGCTGGCCTGGCTGACCGACGCGATGGTGCTGCCCACGGGCGTGCCCGTGCCGTCGTTGATCCACCCGCGAGCCGAGCCGGAGCTGGTCTTCGTACTGGGCCGACGTCTTTCCGGCCCCGGCGTCACCGCAGCGACGGCGCTGGCCGCCGTCGACCGGGTGTACGGCGGGATGGAGATCATCGACAGCCGCTACACGGACTACCGCTTCACGCTCCCGGACGCGGTCGCGGACAACGGCTCGTCGGCCTACTTCGCCCTGGGCCCGGTAGGCGTCCCTCCGGCTTCTTTGGACCTTTCCCTGGAGGCCGCCCTCTTGGAGGTCGACGGCCAGATCGTCGACACGGCCACCGGCGCGGCCGTCCAAGGCCACCCGGCGGAGGCCCTGGCCCTGGCGGCGAACACCCTGGCGACCCGCGGCCTGGCCCTGGAGCCAGGCTGGCTGGTCCTGACAGGTGGCATGACGGACGCGGTCCCGCTCCACCCGGGTTCCCGGGTAGCGGCCCACTTCTCCCACCTGGGCTCGGTAACCCTCTCCGCCTGACCCCGTGTCGACCCCCCAATCACACGTCATGCCTCCCCAATCACGCGAGACACGCGCCTGATCACGCGAGTTCCGCGAACCGGACCGGCGAACTCGCGTGCCTGGAGGGTCGGCCGGCGTACCTGGAGGGTCGGCTCACGAACCGACCGTCCAGGTACGCGAGCCGACTCCCTGGGTACGTGAGCCGACCCTTCCGGTACGCGTCAGGTGGTGACTTGGGCTCGGTCGGCGACTCGGGTGATGCCGGCGACCACCCGAGGCCAGACCGCGCGGGGCAGGTCGTGGCCCATGCCCGGGACGATGTCGAGGTCCGCGCCCGGGATCGCGCGGGCCGTCGCGCGGCCGCCGGAGACGTGGACCAGCGGATCCTGTGCGCCGTGCACCACCAGCGCCGGCACCCGCACCTTGCGCAGCCGGGCCGATCGGTCGCGGTCGGCCATGATCGCCGCGAGCTGGCGGACCGTACCGCCCGGGTGGACGCCGCGGTCGAATGTCCGCTCGGCCCGCTCGCGCATCCGGGCCTCGTCGAACGGGTAGCCCGGCGAGCCGATCACGCGGAACGTCCGGACCGCCAGCTCGACGTACTCGGCGCGGTCGCGCGGCCGGGCGCCGAGCAGCATCGACATCGCCGTCGGGCTCGGGCGCCCGACCAGCCGGCTCCCGGTGGTCGACATGATCGACGTCAGCGAGAGCACCCGCGACGGGTACCGGATCGCCAGCGTCTGCGTGATCATCCCGCCCATCGACGCGCCGACGACGTGCGCCGCCGGAACGCCCAGCGCGTCCAGCAGCCCGACGGCGTCGGCGGCCATGTCGGCGAGCGAGTACGGCGCGCTGCGCAGCAGGTACGCCTGCGCGAGGTTGGCCCGGCCGCGCATCCGGCTCGACCGGCCGGCGTCCCGGTTGTCGAACCGGATCACGTAGAAGCCTTGCGCGGCAAGGGATTCGCAGAACTCCTCGTCCCACCAGATCATCGGGGCGCCGAGGCCCATCACGAGCAGCAGCGGCCGCCCGCCGGTGTCGCCGAACGTCTCGTGGCACAGGGTGATGCCGTTGACCTCCGTGACGCGCTCCGCCATCAGGCCTCCCGGGTGTGCTCCGCGGCGAGCTTGGTGAGCTCGGCCAGCGCGTCGTGCAGGTGGTCGATCAGGTCCCAGACGTCCGGGATCAGTTCGCGGCAGGCGATGAACCCGAAGTCGAGCTTGCCGTCGTAGGACATCACGGTGATGTTCAGCCCGCCACTCGCGTCGGTGATCGCGGACACCGGGTAGTTCGCGAGCAGTCGGGCGCCGGCCAGGTAGAGCGGCACCTGCGCGCCCGGGACGTTCGACACGACGAGGTTGACGACCGGCGTGGTGGCGCCGAGGTACTTCATGGTCGCGCGGGCGGCGAGCCCGCCGAGCGCGGCGGGCAGCATGCCGCTGAAGTCGACCAGCCACGACGCCGGCAGCGGCTGGTACCGCTGCTTCGCGGCGACCATCGCGCTGGTGACCTCGGCCAGCCGCGCGCCGGGGTCGGCGAGGTGCGTCGGCAGCGGCGCGAGCATGACCGACACCTGGTTCCCGGCGTCCTTCGCCTGCTCGGGCGTGCGCACCGACAGCGGGACCAGCGTCACGAGCGGCTGGTCGGGCAGCGCGTCGTGATCGACGAGCCACCGGCGCATGACTGTCGCGCACAGCGCCATGACGACGTCGTTCACCGTGACGCCGAAGATGTTCTTGACCCGCTTGACCTCGTCGAGCGGCAGCGAGCCGTAGGCGAACCGGCGGTGCGCGCTGATCGGCCCGTTGAACGGGGTGTCCGGCGCGACCAGCCGCGGCCGGTCGGCTTCGTGGCGTCCGGAGCCCTGGCGCGTGACGCGGTTGAGCACGCTGCCGGCCTTCGCGAGCAGCCCGATGCCGGGGTAACGGGCGAGGCCGGGCACCTCGTCGATGTGCTGGAGCAGCTTCGGCACCTGCAGCGCGGCCTTGACCGGGTGCAGCGCGAGCCGTTTCACGCCGTTGAGCGCGAGTTCGACGGGTGTCGGGATCTCGTCTTTTTGCGGCTCCTCGGGCGGCGCGACCGGGCGCGGCTCGGCGGTGACGTCCATGAGTACGCCGATGAGCTCGGCCCCGGAGACGCCGTCGATCGCGCTGTGGTGCACCTTCGTGTAGACCGCGACGTTGCCGTCACGCAGGCCCTGCACCAGGTAGGCCTCCCAGAGCGGGCGCCGCCGGTCGAGCGGCCGCGCGGTCAGCCGCGAGATCTGTTCGGCGAGCTGCCGCTCGTCGCCCGGCGCGGGCAGGGCGATCTCCCGGACGTGGTACTCGAGGTCGAACTCGGGATCGTCGATCCAGTACGGGTGATCCAGCCCAAGCGGTACCGGCAGCAGCCGCCACCGCAGGGGTTTGGCAAGGTGCAGTCGCGAGCCGATGAGCTCCCGCAGGTCGTCGACGGTCACGGTGCCGCCGGGCGCGGTCGCCGGATCGAGGATCGACAGGCCGCCGACGTGCCCGGTGGTGGTGGTCGACTCGGCGTTGAGGAACTGCACGTCGAGTGCGGTGAGCTGGCGCATCGGGCCTCCTCGGGGACTCGGCAGGCCAGTCTGCCCGGCGGGGTCGCGGGCGTAAATCCGCTAGGAGGGTGCGGGCTGTCGCTGCTCTTCGCCTGAGCCGTTGCGGTACGCGCGGGCCTGGATCTCGTAGAGCTCGTGGTAGACCCCGCCCGCGTGGATCAGCTGTTCGTGGGTGCCTTCCTCGATGAGCCTGCCCTTCTCCAGGACCAGGATGCGGTCCGCGGACTTGATGTTGGCCAGCCGGTGGGTCACCAGGACCGTGGTGCGCCTGCCGCGCGTCGAGGTGCTTGCGTGCTGCAGGCCCGCGAACACCCTCGCCTCGGCGCGGGCGTCGAGGGCCGCCGTGGGTTCGTCGGCCACCAGGACCGATGCGTCGCGGTAGATGCCGCGGGCGATGCCCATGCGCTGCCACTGGCCGCCGGACAGGTCGTGGCCTTCGTCGAACTTCTTGGACAGCACCGTGTTCTCCTGCCTGGGCAACGACTCGATCACCTCGCCGGCGCCGGAGTAGTCCACCGCCTCGCGCCACGCCAGCCGGTCCGGGTCGGGCCGGCCGAGGCGCCCGACGGTGATGTTGTTCGCCGCGGTCATCGGCCACTCCGCCGGTTCCTGCGCGATCACCGCGATGTTCGTGTGCACCGACTCCGGGTCGGCCCGGGCGAGGTCGACGTCGTCCCAGTGCACGGTGCCTTCGTCCGGTGGGTAGAGGCCGGTCAGGAGCTTGCCGAGGGTGGTCTTGCCCGAGCCGTTCTCGCCGACGAGTGCGATCACCTCGCCGCGCCGGATCGTCAGCGAGATGTCCCGCAGCGCCGGCTTCTTCTGGCCCGGGTAGGTGAACGTGACGCCCTCGAGCCGGATCTCGGCCGGGTCGGCGGGCGCGGTCAGCGCGGCCGGCGGTGGCCGCAGCTTCGCCGACTCCAGCAGCAGCTGGTTGTAGAACCCGATGTAGAACGAGTCCTCGTACAGCGAGTTGACCGCGCGCATGGTGTTGGACAGCGCCGTCGACGCCGTGCGCATCGCCAGCACCGCCGTGCCGGCCAGCGCCAGCTCCATCCCGCCGGTGTAGAGCAGCCAGCCGAGCACCAGGTAGGCGACCGCGGTGCCGAGGCCGGCCGCGGCGCGTCCGGTGGTGCGGACCAGGTTGCTGCGGTGCGCGAGCCGGATTTCCTCGCGCGTCAGGCTGCGCGAGATGCGCCGGTACTCGCCGAGCAGCGGCTCCTGGAGGGTGAGCGCGTGGCGTTCGAGGGCCATCGACCGCCAGGTGGCGACCTCCTCGACGATCGACTTGCGGATGTTGCGCCCGACCGTGTCGAGGAAGTGCCGGTAGTTCAGCTTGGCCACGCGCGCGGCGGACCAGCCGTCGGCGGCCGCCGCGAGCAGCAGGACCGGCGCCAGCCACGGGTCGAGCAGCCCGGCCGTGAGCATTGCCGCCGCGAGCGAGATCGCCGACGAAGTCAGGTCCGCCACCCGGCGCAGGCTGGTCTCGATCGCCCGGACGCCGTACCGCGCGCCCTGCCGGGCCAGCTCCCGGAAGTCCGCGTCCTCGAACGCGATCAGCCCGACGCGTACGACCGACGCCGTCACCGCGTCGTCCGCCGCCGCGGTGACCCGGGGCCGCAGCGCGCCCTCGACGGCGGCGACGGCCGCGTCGAGCAACGCGCGCGCCGCGTACGAACCGGTGACGATGGCGATCGCGGGCAACGACTGCAGGACCCGCTCCGGGGTCGGGCCCTGTTCGAGGAGCGCGGTGAAGACGTTCGCGGTGGCGAGCAGCCCGAACGCGGTGACGCCGCCCGAGGCGACGTGCACCACCCCGGCCAGCACGGTCAGCCGCGGCGAGGTCCGCCAAGCCAGCCGCAGCACGACGGCGATCGCGGCGGGCAGCGCGCGCACGGCCCGCCCGAACCCGGCGTCGGCCACGCGTTCGTCGACCCGCGCCCATTCGGGCATCTTCATGTTCTCGACCCCGATCAGCGGGGGCGAGTCCGGGGTTTCCTGGGGTGGTCCGGCGGATCTGCGCACGCGTTCAGGTGTACTCCGGGGGTACGACAATTCCGGCGGGCCGAGTCCCGTCGGAGGGCCACGGTCCGGGGTCGGTGTTCCGCCATCCGGGTGAAAGTAATCGTTTTCTCTGGGCTGATCGCGGCCTCGAGGACACACTCGCTGCATAGCCTGAAAGCGCACGACTGAATAACTAATAATTGTTGTGGAATTGACCCGCCGCCGGGTCGCCCGCATCGGGCGGACCCGCGGATGTGGTGGCAGAGACCGGAAACGGGTGACGTCCTCGTGCGAGGGGGGAGGGGCGTCGCCCGTTTCCTCTACCTGTTTTCGCGGGTGTACCGGGCGCGCAGGAATGGGCTGAATTCGCCGTCTTCGCCCATCGTCACGTCGATTTCGTGGGTGAGGGTGTCGCCGTCCGGCGTGAGCCGGTGCCGGGCCACCCCGCGGGCGGTCTTCTTGTCCAGGACGAGCGTCGCGCCGTCCCAGCCGCCGCGGGCAGGCGACTCGGGCGGGAAGCCGTAGCTGTCGAAGCCGTACCAGAGGGTCTCGCCGGTCTGCGGGTCCGCGGTGAAGACGTTGTGGCCCAGGAACTCCGAACCGTCTTCGCGGCGCTGGCGGTACTGCTGGATCAGCGCGAAACCGTTGATTCGCAGGCGATATTCGCAGTCGGCGCGCGCGGTCGAGGCCGGCGCCCACGGGGACGCGGCGAGTTCTTCGGTGCCGGTCCAGTCGCCGACGAACGCCTTCAGGGCGTCGTGCGCGGGGCCGAGGGTGGGCATGTCCATGGTCGTCTCCATTCGACAGGTGCCTGTCAATATGGGAGGCTAGCACGCATGCGATCCACCAGAGCCGAGACGTTCACCCGGGTGATCGACGCGGTCTTCGCGTGCAACGGCGGCTTCCTGGCCGCGGGCGACGCGCTGACGGCACCGGTCGGCCTGACGGCGGCGCAGTGGCAGGTGCTGGGCTTCCTGGAGGACGGCGCGGCGACAGCCGCGGAGGTCGCGCGACGCCGGGGGCTGCGACGGCAGAGCGTGCAGGAGACAGTGAACCGCCTGCTGCGCAACGGAATGCTGGAGAAGACGCCGAACCCGGCGGACGCACGGGCGCCGCTGCTGTCGTTGACGGCGCGGGCTCGGGAGGCGATGGGTGCGCTGGGGACGGCGCAGGTCGAGTGGGCCGAGAGGCTGGCGGCGGAGGTGCCGGAGGAGGACTTGGAGGTGACGCTGCGGACTTTGCGGCGGTTGCGGGGGTTGGTGACGCAGCCGCGGTCGTGAGGGGTCCGGCTGGGTGAGTTGCGCCGGGGGAGGAATTGAGGGCCACGCTGCGGACTTTGCGGGAGTTGGCGGTGGGGCCGCGGTTGTGAGGGCTCGGGTGGGCGGGCTGCGCTGGGGGTGCGGCTCACCTGGCCGGGCGGGATGTGCCGCGGCGGGCGAGGGTGGCGAACGGCTGCTCCGGTGGAGTACGGCTCACCGGCTCAGCCAAGGTGTTCGCCGCCGGCGCCGGCATTGAGGAGATGGCGCCGCCGCGCTGTTGGCTGGAGGACGGCGCCCCAACGTGGCGTTGGACGCACCGAACGCCGCGTTGGGGCGTTAGGGCCCAGGCCCAGGTGCGGGTCAGTCCGGTTTGATGCCCAGCAGGGTCAAGAATGTGCGGAAGCCCGCCGACATGTCGACTTGCTCCGGATCCAGCAGCCACTGCAGCTGCAGGCCGTCCAGGACCGCGATCGCCAGTGGGGCCAGCTGTTCCGGGCTCGAGCCTGGGGGTAGTTCGTCGCGGTGGCGCTCCAGCATCTCCGTCATGCCGGCTCGGACCCGGGCGTAGCGGTCGTGGAAGTACGACCTGGCCGGGTGGTCGTCGGTGACGCTGTCCGCGGCCAGGACCGTGTACGTCTGGACTATCCCCTTGCGGGTCGCGTTGTAGTCGACCAGGTCCGCCAGCTGGTTCACCGTCATGGCCGACGAGTCGCGGCCGAAGTGCAGGAGGTCCCACTCGTCGCGGGTCTCCAGGACCGCCGTGAGCAGGTCTTCCTTCGTCGGGAAGTAGTGCATCAGGCCCTGCTGGGTCAGGCCTACCCGGTCGGCCACCGCGGCCAGGGACGTGCCTCGGTAGCCGCGCTCGGCTATCACGTCGAACGCGGCACGGACGATGCTCGTGCGGCGGTCGGCGCCCCTGGCCCGGGTCATGATCCCGAGCCTACGGGACAAGCTGTCACGGAAGCATAACTTTCACTGCTCGGTGCCAGGTAGGCTGACAGCAGGACCTCCGGAAGGGGCGGCATGAGCTTCGACGTCGACGCGCTGCTGGGCAAACTCGACCTGGACGCCAAGGCGAGCTTGCTCGCCGGCCAGGACGTCTGGAGCCTGCCTCCGCGGCCGGAGATCGGGCTCGCGTCGCTCGTCCTCTCCGACGGCCCGGTCGGCGTCCGCGGGGTGCGGTGGAGCCCGGACGACCCGTCCGTCACCCTGCCCAGCCCGACGGCGCTCGCCGCCGCCTGGGATCCGCGGCTGGCCGTGCGCGCCGGGCGGCTGCTCGCGCAGGAGGCCCGGCGCAAGGGCGTGCACGTGCTCCTCGCGCCCACCGTCAACCTCCAGCGCTCACCGCTGGGCGGCCGGCACTTCGAGTGCTACTCCGAAGATCCCCTCCTCACCGGGATGGTCGGCGCCGGTTACGTCACCGGCGTGCAGGATGGCGGGGTCGCTGTCACGGTCAAGCACTTCGTCGCCAACGACTTCGAGACCGAACGCTTCACCGCCGACGTCCGTGTCGGCGAACGCGCGCTGCGCGAGCTCTACCTCGCGCCGTTCGAACTCATCGTCCGGCGGGCCAGGCCGTGGGGGATCATGGCCGCCTACAACAGCGTCAACGGCATCACGATGACCCAGCACGCCGAACTGCTCAACGGCGTGCTGCGCGACGAATGGGGCTTCGACGGCTTCGTCGTCTCCGACTGGCTGGCCGCGCGCGACACCGTCGCGTCGGCGAACGGCGGCCTCGACGTCGCGATGCCCGGGCCGCGCACCGTGTTCGGCGAACGGCTCGCCGAAGCCGTGCGCGACGGCGAGGTCGACTCCGACGTCGTCGACGAGATGGTCCGCCGCGTGCTCCTGCTCGCCCACCGGACCGGCGCGCTGGACGGAGCCACGCCGACCCCGGAGTCCGATGTGGACGGTGACGCGGTCGCGCGCGAGATCGCGCACCGGTCGTTCGTGCTGCTCAGCAACGAAACCGGCGTACTGCCCCTCAAACAACCGAAAACCATCGCCCTGATCGGCGCGCTGGCCGCGGACCCGAAGATCCTCGGCGGCGGCAGCGCCACCGTGTTTCCCGACCACGTCGTCTCCCCTCTCGACGGCCTCCGCAAGGCCGTTCCCGCAGGCACCGAACTCAGTTACGCCATCGGTGCCGATCCGCGGACGACGCTACCGCCGGCCACCGACAATTTCCGGCTCCGCGCCACCGCCAAAGCCGCCGATGGCACCCGATTGGCTGAATTTCCGTTGCGAGAGGCGAGAATCGACTGGATCGGCGAACTGCCGGCCGGCCTCGACCTGGCCACGCTGGCGAGCGTCGAGATCGACGGCACGTTCCTCCCGGAGACCACCGGCACGCACACCTTCGGCCTCACCGGTCCCGGCGACCTCCGCCTGGTCGTCGGCGGGCAGACCCTCTTCGACGGCGTCAACCTGCCCGAAGGCGGTGACGTCTTCACGTCGATCATGCAGGTCATCGAGCAGCGGCGGGACGTCGAACTGACCGCGGGCGAGCCGGTCGACGTCAGCCTGACCTACTGGATCCCGTCGGAGATGGCGGAGTTCGCGCGCGGCACCTTCGCCTGGGTCACCTTCGCGCTCGGGCACCGCGGCCCGGTGCCCGACCCGGACGCCGCGCTCGACGAAGCCGTTGCGCTGGCCGGGAAATCCGACGTCGCCGTCGTCGTGGTCGGCACCACCGCCGAGGTCGAGAGCGAGGGGTTCGACCGGACTTCCCTGGCCCTGCCGGGAAGGCAGGACGAACTCGTCCGGCGGGTCGCGGAGGTCAACCCGAACACCGTGGTGGTCGTCAACGCCGGTTCGCCGGTCGAGCTGCCGTGGCGCGACGACGTCGCCGCGGTGCTGCTCACCTGGTTCCCCGGCCAGGCCGGTGGCGACGCGCTCGCCGACGTCCTCTTCGGCCGCGAAGAGCCCGGCGGACGGCTGCCGACGACCTGGCCGGCCAAGCTCGAAGACGCCCCCGTCACCTGCGTGACGCCCGAGGAAAGCGTGCTGCCGTACGAAGAGGGCGTCTACATCGGCTACAGCGCGTGGGCCCGCACCGAGAAGCAACCCGCCTACTGGTTCGGCCACGGCCGGGGCTACACGACCTGGTCCTACGACGAGCTCGACGTCTTCCCCGACGACGAGGGCGGCGCGAAGGTGCGCGTTCGCCTGCGCAACACCGGGACGCGCAAGGGCCGCGAAGTCGTCCAGCTCTACCTGGCCCCGACCGAACGCGGCGACCGGCCGCACCGCTGGCTCGCCGGCTTCGCGAGCGTCGAAGCGGGCCCGGGTGAGGCGGTGGACGCCGAGATCGCGATCGCGCCGCGCTCGGTTTCGACCTGGCGCGACGGCTGGCAGCACATCGCCGGCGAATACGTCCTAGAGGCTTCGCACTCCTACGCCGAGCCTCGGCTGAGCACGCGGACCGTGCTGCAGAAAATCCGTTGACGCCCACCGCGGGCGGCCCGTAGGTTCTGCCCCGCACCCTTGACCGGCGAAAGGAGGTGGGTCCGATGATCACGCAACCGATCACGCGCTCCCACCTCGCAGCGAGGGTGCCCAGTCCGTAGACCGGGAGCGCGCGTACTCCCGGAAGGATTTCCATGACCGATCTGGTCGTGCGCCCGCTCGAAGCGGGCGAAGAAACACTGTTCACGTCCCTGCCCGACCCCGGTCTCGTCGGCCGCAAGCTGCTCGGCAAGGACTACGCCGAGATGGCGCGCCGGGGTGAGTACCGGCCCGGCTGGTCGTGGGTCGCGCTGCGCGACGGCGTCGTCGTGGCGCGGGCCGCCTGGTGGGCCGGGCCGGACGACGAAGAGCCGATCGCGCTCGACTGGTTCGACTTCACCGACCTCGACGCCGCGGTGCAGCTGCTGACCACGGCGCCGTTCCGGGCGGAGTACTCGCTGACCACGCCGCCCGCGTGGCAGGACGACCCGGACGTCGCCCACGAGGTGACGATCCGCGTCGAAGCGGCGGAGAAGGCGGGCTACCGCAAGCTCGTCGAGCGCTACCGGTACTGCTGGACGCCGGAAAACGGCCTGCCCGGGAAGCCGGGCCGGCTCGAGTTCCGGCCCGAGCCGGACGACGACGCCATCCTGGACGTCTTCCGCAAGGTCAACGCCGACAGCCTCGACGCGCACGTCCGCCGCGTGGTGGCCGAGCAGGGCATCGAGGCCGCCGCGCAGGAGGACCTCGACATCATGCGGTGGATGCCGGCGCCGCGGGAGTGGTGGCGGCTCGCGTACACACGCGAAGGCGACTTGGTCGGCTTCGCGTTGCCGAGCCGCAACTACTACGACCCGGTGATCGGTTACATCGCCGTGGTGCCGGAGCAGCGGGGGCACGGTTACGCGTACGACCTGCTGGTCGAGGCCACGCACGACCTGGTCGCGCAGGGCGCCGACCGGATCGTCGCGGCCACCGACGTCCCGAACATCCCGATGGCGAAGGCCTTCGCGAAGGCGGGCTACCCGGTGACGCAGCACCGCATCGACCTGGTCTGAGCCTCTTGTGAGGGCCCGCGGCGGCCGTGTCTTGCCTGGCACGGCCGCCGCGCGGTACCTTCGCTAGAGCGATCTATCTAGTAAACCTTGGGGGGCCTGTGATGGACGTTCTTCGGGAGAAGGGGCTGACGCCGCTTCGCGTGATCCTCGCGTTCTCGCTGCTCAGCACGACGCTGCACTACACGCACAACACGATCCGCGTCGCGGACTACCCGCAGCTGCCCGGCGTCCCGGCTGTGGTGGCGGGCGTGGTCGTCGCGTTCGGCTGGGTGCTCTTCACGACGTTCGGCTACCTCGGCTACCGCGCCTACACGCAGGGGCGCTACCCGCGGGCGCTGGCGTTCTTGCTCGTCTACTCGCTGGCCGGGATGATCACCCTGGGCCACTTCCTGACCGGCGTGCCGCGGATCCCGGCGTTCTGGTTCGCGACGATCTTCACCGACTTCGCGGCCGGCCTGGCGCTCTGGGTTTTCCTCATCTGGGCCTGGGCGACGCTCAACCGGGTGACCTCGCGAGATCAAGTTTCTACACAACATTGACGTTCGCAGAATTCGTGTAGACAATCGGAGAGGTGACCACCACCACACCGGTTGACTTCGGCCGCCGTCCGGACGAGTACCGCCACTGGCGGCTCAGCCTCGACGGGGAGGTGGCCTGGCTCGAGCTGGACGTCGACGAGCAAGGCGGACTGGTCCCGGGTTACGAGCTCAAGCTCAACTCCTACGACCTGGGCGTCGACATCGAGCTGTACGACGCCACCCAGCGGCTGCGGTTCGAGCACCCCGAGGTCCGCGTGGTGGTCGTGACCAGCGCGAAGGACAAGGTGTTCTGCGCCGGTGCGAACATCCGGATGCTCGCCGCGTCCGAGCACCACTGGAAGGTGAACTTCTGCAAGTTCACCAACGAGACCCGCAACGGCATGGAGGACGCGACCGCGCACTCCGGCCAGACCTACGTCGCCGCGGTGAACGGGACGTGTGCCGGCGGCGGTTACGAAATCGCCCTGGCCTGCGAAAAGATCCTGCTGATCGACGACAACTCCTCGACCGTCGCGTTGCCGGAGGTGCCGCTGCTGGGCGTGCTGCCCGGTACCGGCGGGCTGACCCGGGTGGTGGACAAGCGGCGCGTCCGGCGCGACCTCGCCGACGTCTTCGCGACACGCTCGGACGGCGTCAAGGGGAAGACGGCCGTCGACTGGCGGCTGGTCGACGAGCTGGTGCCCCGTCAGGGGTTCCGCGAGACCGTGCTGCAGCGGGCCCGGGAGATCGCGCGCGAGTCCGACCGGACCGGCGAGGGCGGCATCGAGCTGACGCCGCTCGAACACCGCCACGTCGATGTCACGGTCGAAAAAGACCAGGCCACCATCACCATCAAGGGGCCTGAGAACGACCCCGGTGACCTGCACGAAGAGGGCGCGGGCGGCTGGTTCCTCGCCATGACGCGCGAGCTGGACGACGCCATCCTGCGGCTGCGCACCAACGAGGTCGAAGCCGGCACGTGGATCCTGCGGACCCAGGGCGACCCGGCGAAGGTGGTCGCGCACGAGCAGGCCGTCCTCAGCGGGAAGGACTGGCTGGCCAACGAGATCACGCACTACTTCAAGCGCACGCTCAAACGCCTCGACGTCACCAGCCGCAGCCTGATCGCGCTCATCGAGCCCGGCAGCTGCTTCGTCGGCGCGCTGCTGGAGGTCGCGCTGGCCGCGGACCGGCAGTACATCCTCGACGGGCCGCCGATCGACAATGAACACAGTGAGCAACGCGCGTCCATCCGGCTGACCGACGCCAATTTCGGCGCGTTCCCGATGGGCAACGGCCTGACCCGGCTGCAGGCGCGGTTCTACGGCGACGACGACCACCTCGCCTGGCTCGCGCGGGAAAAGGACCGTGACCTCAGCGCCGCCGAAACCGTCGAACTCGGCCTGGTCACCGACGCCCCGGACGACCTCGACTGGGAGGACGAGATCCGGATCGCGCTGGAGGGCCGGGCGTCGCTCAGCCCGGACGCGCTGACCGGCATGGAGGCCAACCACCGGTTCGTCGGCCCGGAGACCATCGAGACCAAGATCTTCGGCCGCTTGGCGGCTTGGCAGAACTGGATTTTCACCCGGCCGAACGCATCCGGACCGGAAGGCGCGCTGCGCCGATACGGTACTGGTCAGAAGGCCGTCTTCGACAGGAAGCGGGTCTAGCGCTCATGCCCGAGAAGATCGACTACGACGCCAAGATCCCCAACAACGTCAGCCTCGCCGACGACCGCCGGCTGCAGCGCGCGCTGGAGGGCTGGCAGCCGAAGTTCATGCACTGGTGGGGCGAGATGGGCCCGACGCTGGAAACCCAGGGCGTCTACCTGCGGACCGCGATCAGCGTGGGCCGCGAGGGCTGGGCGCACTTCGACCACGTCAACGTGCCGGACTACCGCTGGGGCATCTTCCTCGCCGAGCGCGACCCCGACCGGCGGATCTCCTTCGGCGAGCACAAGGGCGAGCCCGTGTGGCAGCAGGTGCCCGGCGAGTACCGCGCCGACCTGCAGCGGCTGATCGTCATCCAGGGCGACACCGAACCGGCGTCCGTCGAGCAGCAGAAGCTCCTCGGGCTCACCGCGCCGAGCCTCTACGACCTGCGGAACCTGTTCCAGGTCAACGTCGAAGAGGGCCGCCACCTGTGGGCGATGGTCTACCTGCTGCACGCCTACTTCGGCCGCGAAGGCCGGGACGAGGCCGAGGGGCTGCTGCTGCGCAACTCCGGCAGCCCGGACGCGCCGCGCATCCTCGGCGCGTTCAACGAGGAAACCGCCGACTGGCTGGCGTTCTACATGTTCACCTACTTCACCGACCGCGACGGGAAGTACCAGCTCGGCACGCTCAAGGAGTCCTCCTTCGACCCGCTCTCGCGCACCTGCGAGTTCATGCTGAAGGAGGAAGCGCACCACATGTTCGTCGGCACCACCGGCGTCGACCGCGTGGTCATGCGCAGCGCCGAGCTGATCCGCGAGCACGACACGCGCGACATCGGCCCGCACGGCGGCATCCCGCTGGAGCTGATCCAGCGCTACATCAACTTCCACTACACCGTCTCGCTCGACCTGTTCGGCAGCGAGACGTCGACGAACGCGGCGAACTACTACACCGCCGGGCTCAAGGGCCGCTGGCAGGAGACCCGCCGCAAGGACGACCACAAGCTCACCGGCGACGCCCGCACGCTGGACAAACCGGCCGGCGACGGCACCTGGACGTCCGAGGAGCTGCAGGCGATCCTGCTGCTGAACCTCGACCTGCGCGGCGAGTACACGGCCGACTGCGAGACCGGCGTCAAGCGCTGGAACAAGATCCTCACCGAGGCCGGGATCGACTTCACGTTCCGGTTGCCGCACCCTGGTTTCAACCGGGATGTGGGCATAAACTCCGGCCACCACGTCACTCCCGACGGGACGATCGTCGACGAGACGACGTGGCTGGCCGGCAAGAACAAGTGGCTGCCCACGACCGAGGACCTCGCGTTCGTCCGCTCGCTCATGCACCCGGTGTACGAGCGGGGGAAGATCGCGAGCTGGGTGGCGCCGCCGCGGCAAGGCATCAACGGCAAGCCGTTCGACTACGAGTACGTGTACCTCACGTAGGAGGCCTGGGTGGCGACAGGGTTCAACGCGGCCGAGTACCTGCTCTCGGCCGGGCAGCCGGACGCGATCGCGGTCGTCTCGCCCCGCCGTTCGCTGACCTACGCCGAGCTGACGGCGGAGTCCCGGCGGGTCGCCGCCGGGCTCGCCGGGCTGGGCGTGCGGCCCGAAGAGCGGGTCATGTTCTGCATGGTCGACGACGTCGAGCTGCTCACCGGCATCCTCGGCGCGATGCTCGCGGGCGCCGTCGCGGTCCCGGTGTCGACCATGGTCACCGGGCTGGAGCTGGGCAAGATGCTCGCCGACTCGCGGGCGCGGCTGCTGTGCGTGTCGGGTGAGTTCGCCGAGCAGGCCGTGACCGCGCTCGGCCTCGCCCCCGAGGTCACCGACGTCCTGCTCGACCGCGCCGAGGCGACCGGGTTCGGCGTCCGGACGCACCAGTGGTCTTCGCTGGGCGGCGAATTCCGGAGTGGACGGACGTGGGAGGACTCGCCCGCGTTGTGGCTGTACACGTCGGGGACGACGGGGCAGCCGAAGGGCGCGATGCACCGGCACGCGAGCATCCGGGCGGTCTGCGAGACGTACGGCCGCGAAGTGCTGGGAACCGTCGCGACCGACCGGGTCCTGTCCGTGCCGAAGCTCTTTTTCGCCTACGGGCTGGGAAATTCGGCGTTCTTCCCGCTCGCGGCGGGCGGGACGACGCTGCTGGAGCCTTCGCGTCCGACACCCGCGTTGTTCGCCCGACGCCTGCGAGAAGAAAAGCCGACGTTGTTCTTCGCCGTGCCGACGTTCTACGCGGCATTGCTCGCCAGCGACGTCCCGGACGACTCGTTCGCGTCGGTGCGGTACGCCGTTTCGGCCGGCGAGCCGCTGCCCGCGTCGCTGTTCGAACGGTTCCGCGCGCGCTTCGGCCTGGAGATCCTCGACGGCATCGGATCGACCGAGGCGCTGCACATCTTCCTGTCGAACCTGCCGGGTTCGGTGCGGCCGGGCAGCACCGGCGTCCCGGTTCCCGGGTACGCCGTGCAGATCCGTGACGAGGCCGGCGCGGTGATCGACGCCGTCGGCAAGCCCGGTGAGCTGTTCGTGTCGGGGCCCTCGACGGCGACCGGGTACTGGGCGCGTTACGACGCGACGAAGCTCGTGTTCCAGGGCGAGTGGCTGCGCACCGGGGACAGTTACGTGCTCAACGAGGACGGCACCTACAGCTGTCTCGGCCGCTTCGGCGACATGCTCAAGGCGGGCGGGATCTGGGTGTCACCGTCCGAAGTGGAGGAACGGCTGCGCCAGCACCCGGCGGTGGCCGAGGTCGCGGTCGTCGCCGCGCCGGACGCCGACGGCCTCGACAAGCCCGTGGCGTGCGTGGTGGCCGCTCCCGGGGTTACGGTGGACGCGCAAGAGCTGATCGAGTTCTGCCGCGAAGGACTCGCGGCGTTCAAGCGTCCCCGAGGGGTGGTCGAGCTGGCCGAGCTGCCGAAGACGGCGACCGGGAAGATCCGCCGCAACGTGATCCGCGAGCAGGTCCGCGACGCGCTGCTGGTGGTGCCCAGCACGTGATCGACGGGCACTTCGTGGTCGACGCGCACGTGCACACCCCGCGTCTGCCGACACTCAAACCCGCGTGGCTGCAGTGGGCGCACGACTTCGCCGGTTCTTATCCGTGGCGTTCGGTGTACGCCGATGACGGCTCGGTCGTGCCGTCCGCGATGGACGAGCTGATGGAGGCGGAAGGTGTCGACCGGGTCCTGCTGTTCTGCGAGTACAGCCCGCGGGCGACCGGGATCCAGTCCATCGAGGACAACCTGCCGCTCGTCGAGTACAACCCGGAGCGGTTCCGGTTGGTGGCGAACGTCAACCCGTACCTGCACCACCCGGCGGCGGCCGAAGTCGAACGGCAGCTGGACCTGGGCGCGGTGGCGTTGAAGATCCACCCGGTGCACGGCGCGTTCTCGCCGGCGGACAAGGAGCTGTACCCGGTCTACCAGCTGTGCCTCGAGCGTGGCGTGCCGGTGATCCTCCATTCGGGAACGTCGAGTTTTCCCGGTTCCCGCACCAGTTTCGGGAATCCCGAGCTGCTGTCCGATGTGGTCGAAGACTTCCCGGCGCTGCAGTTCGTGTTCGCCCACGGCGGCCGCGGCTGGTGGTACGACGTCGCGGCGTTCCTGGCTTTGGCGCGGGACAACGTCTGGCTCGACCTGGCGGGCTTGCCGCCGAAGAAGCTGCCGGAGTACTACCAGCGGTTCGACCTGGCCCGGCTGGCGGGGAAGTTCGTGTTCGGCACGGACTGGCCGGGGGTGCCGTCGGTCGCGAAGAACGTCCGGTCGCTGGCGGGGCTGGGGTGGCCCGAAGACGTGCTGACCGGAGTGCTGTCGGGCAACGCCATCAAGCTGATGCCCTCGCTCGCCTGACCACGGGGAGTGCCGGTGCGGCCACTTCGGCCCCGACGTGGCCGCACCGGCGTCCCCATGGCCCCCAGAAGTCAGCCGAGCACTTGGTGCATGCAGAGCACGTTGCCCTCGGAATCGGTGAACCACGCGGCCCGCTCCGCGCCCAGGTCCGCGATGTGGCCGACCGTTTTCAGGCCGTCGACGTCGAAGTCCTGGAACCGCACGCCACGGCTTTCCAGCGCGGCGACCTCGGCGGGCAGGTCGGTGACCTCGAAGCTCAACGCCGTGCTCTCGCTCTGCGCGTCGGCCGGTGCCGGGCGCAGACCGATGATGCCCGCGCCCGCCGCGAAGTAGCGCGTTCCGTCTTCGCCCGCACCCGTCGGTTTCAGGCCGAGCGCGTCGGCGTAGAAGTGGCCGGCCCGCTCGCTGTCGGTCACCGGGAGCATCGTCGTGATGGTCGAATCGGTCAGCATCGCCCCATCGTCCGCTCGCCGAAGGGCCCTGACCAGCACCGATTTTTCAACGGTACCGCTCGATGAACACGAGCGTCCGGCTCCACGCGTCGGCGCAAGGGTTGCGTGGCGAGGCTCCGGTGAGCGTTCTGCCGCGGCTGGTCGTGAGTGTTTAGGGCGGTTCTAACCGCCCTAAACACTCACGACCGCTGGCGAAGCAGAAGCAGGGCGGCACCCGCCGTCGGGTCGCCGGGCTGCGGCGGGAGGAGGTCGCCGCACTCGCCGGGATCAGCGTCGAGTACTACGTCCGGCTCGAGCAGGGGAGCAAGTGCTTCCGGTACCCCGTCGTCGGCGAGCTGACCCTGCGGTTCGAGCACTTCGACCTGCCCGGCGAGACCAGGCAAGCGGCTGGTGGCGTTCAGCCCGGAACCGGCGAGCCCGGCGGCGCCGGAGCTGCTGGCGATGTGGACGGCGCCGGCGGCTTCCTGAACCGGCTCACCCGCCGTTGTACGTCCGCAGCGTCCGCATCGCCTCGGCGAGGCCCGCCGCGTCGTCGCCCAGGGGCGCCAGGACGATGCGGCGCAGGATCTCCGCGGCGGCCGTGCGGGCCTTGTTCGCCACCTCCAGACCGTGGTCGGTCAGCGACGCGAACGTGACGCGGCGATCGTCCGGGCTCGGGACGCGGCAGATCAGGTCGGCCGCCACCAGGCGGTCCGCGACCTTCGTGAAGCCGCCGCTGGAGAGCGCGGCCTCGGTCGCCAGGCGGGTCATCGGCATCCGGTGCTCGGGCGAGCGGACCAGCCGCATCAGGATGTCGAACGACGCGGGCGCGAGGCCGAAGCGCTCGGCGATCTCGCCCATCAGCTTGTCCTGGGTGGCCAGGTAACCCTCGATGACCAGGCCCCACCAGGTGACGATCTCGTCGTCGTCGGTCTTCGGATCGGGTGTCACGCGGTCAGCCTAGCGGAGAGTCTGCCCGGAATATATCTTGCGCGCGAGAGGTTCTGCGGTTACCTTGGCCTGAGGAGGCACTCCATGTCGATCAAGACGTCCGGCCTGCACCACGTCACCGCCATCGGCGGCGACCCGCAGCGCAACGCCGACTTCTACCTCCGGACCCTCGGACTGCGGCTGGTGAAGACCACCGTGAACTTCGACGATCCGGGCACCTACCACCTCTACTACGGCGACAGCTCCGGCCAGCCGGGCTCGCTGATGACGTTCTTCCCGTGGCCCGACGCGCCGAGCGGCCGCCACGGCACCGGCCAGGCGACGACCACGTCGTTCTCCGTGCCCGAGGCGTCAATCGGCTGGTGGAAGCAGCACCTGAACGCGCAGCGGATCGAGACCGGCGAGATCCGCAACGCCGACGACGAGGACACGCTGACCTTCCACGACCCGGACGGCCTGAAGCTCGCGCTCGTCGCGCACCCGCAGGGCGACCCGCGTGACCCGTGGGACACCGAGCTGGTGCCCGCCGAGCACGCCGTCCGCGGCCTGCACTCGGTGACGCTGTCGGTCAGCAAGGAGGACGCCACCGCGGGCATGCTCACCGACGGCCTCGGCCTCGGCTTCACCGGTCAGGACGGCAACCGCCTGCGGTTCGCCGCCGGGGACGGCGGTCCGGGCGCGCTGGTCGACGTCCTCGTGACGCCGGACGCGCCGCGCGGGCTGGTCGCCGCGGGCACCGTGCACCACGTGGCCTGGCGCGCGCCCGACGAGGCGACGCAGAAGACGTGGCGCGAGGAGCTCGTCGACAAGGGCGTGAACGTGACGTCCATTTTGGACCGGCAGTACTTCCGCTCGATCTACTTCCGCGAGCCGGGCGGCACGCTGCTGGAGGTCGCGACCGACGAGCCCGGCTTCGCCATCGACGAGCCGCTGCTGGAGCTGGGCCGCGCGCTCAAGCTGCCGCCGTGGCTGGAGCCGCGCCGCGACGAGATCCAGCACATGCTGCCCAAGCTGAACCTCCCGGCCGAGAACAACCCGGAGCTGTCATGACGCTGGTGCACAAGTACGTCGAGGGCGCGCCGGACGCGCCGGTGCTGCTCCTGCTGCACGGCACCGGCGGCAGCCCGGACGACCTGCTCGGCCTGGCGCGAGAGCTGGCTCCGGGCGCCGCGACCCTGGCACCCGCCGGGCCGGTGTCGGAGCACGGCGCCGCGCGCTGGTTCCGCCGGCTCGAAGAGGGCGTGTTCGACCACGAAGACGTCGTCAAGCGAGCCCATGAGCTGGCGGACTTCGTCGTCGAGGCTCGGACGAAGTACGGCTTCGGCGACCGCAGGCTGGTCGCCGTGGGCTTCTCGAACGGTGCCAACATCGCGGCCGCCGTCGCGCTGCTGCGGCCCGAGGTCGTGCGCGAAGCCGCGCTGTTCGCGGCAATGTCGCCGGTGCCGGACCCGCCGTCACACGACTTGAGCGCGTCGCGGATCTTCCTGGCCAACGGCGAACACGACCCGATGGCGCCGCTCGCGTCGACCGGGGAACTGATCCGGCTGCTGCGCGAGCGCGGTGCCGACGTCGTCACGGATCGTCACCCCGGCGGGCATCAGGTCACTGTGGACGGTGTTCGCGCGGCGGCGAAGTGGCTTGCGCCGTAGCGATTGTACGGAGCGTATACGGCGTCACCCTAGGATCGGGTGATGACTAACGAGGCACTACAGCGTGCTACCGAACTGCTGGACGGGGTCATCCTCGCCGACGGGCACAACGACCTGCCGTGGGAGCTGCGGCAGCACGGTGGCGCGAACCCGGTCGAGGCGGTCGCCTCGCTCGACCTGACCGTCCGGCAGCCCGCGTTGCACACCGACTTCCCGAAGCTCGCCGACGGGAAGCTGGGCATGCAGTTCTGGTCGGTGTACGTGCCGTGTGAGTTCGAAGGCCACAGCGCGGTAACCGCCGTGCTGGAGCAGATCGAGGTCGTCCACCAGCTCGCCGAGCGCTACCCCGACCGGCTCCGGCTGGTCGACACCGCCGACGAGGCCGAGGCCGCGTTCGCCGACGGCCGGATCGCGTCGCTGCTCGGCGCCGAAGGCGGGCACAGCATCGCCGAGTCGCTCGGGGTGCTGCGGATCCTGCGCCGCCTCGGCGTCCGGTACATGACGCTGACGCACAACTTCAACACCACCTGGGCCGACTCGGGCACCGACGAGCCGGTCCACGGCGGGCTCACCGAGTTCGGCCGCGACGTCGTGCGCGAGATGAACAAGATCGGGATGATGGTCGACCTCTCGCACGTCGCGCCGTCGACGATGCGGGCGGCGATCGAGGTCAGCACGGTGCCGGTGATCTTCAGCCACTCGTCGTGCGTCGCGGTCAACGACCACCCGCGCAACATCCCCGACGACGTCCTCGCGAAGCTGCCCGCCAACGGCGGCGTCGCGATGGTCACCTTCGTGCCCGCGTTCATCTCGCCGAAGGTCGCGGCCTGGGACGAGCGGCTCAAGGCGGCCATGGCCGAGGCCGGGCAGGACTACCGCAACCTCACCCAGCGCGGGAAGTTCGTCGCGGAGTGGGACGCGCCGGCCAAGCCGAAGGCGACCGTCGACGACGTTGTCGCGCACGTCGAGCACGCCCGCGAGGTGGCCGGGGTCGACCACATCGGCCTCGGCGGCGACTACGACGGCGTCGGCACGCTGCCGGAGGGGCTGGAGGACACGTCCAAGTACCCGGTGTTGTTCGCCGCGCTGCTCGACCGGGGGTGGAGTGACGACGACTGCGCGAAACTGGCCGGGAAGAACACGCTCCGCGTGCTCCGGGACGTCGACGCGTACACCCGTTAGAGGGTTTGACGCAGCGGTCCCCGCGTGCTGGACGGACACTGGACACATGACGCACGCGCGCGGGGACGCGGCCGGCCACCCCACCGGCTCCGCAGACCACGACCTGCCCGGGAATCTCCCCGGAACCGAGGTGCCGGAAGGCGCGCTGGAGCCCGCCGAGCTGCGCGCCGGCGACGTCCGGCCGGGCACGGAAGAGGTGACCCCGGTGCGGCCGGCGCCAGCCCGGGTCGGCACGGCGTCGACGACGAGCCGGGGCAAGGGCAAGGCCCGGCCGACGCGGATCAGCGGCACCTGGGTCGCGGTGATCGCCGGCTTGCTCGTGCTGACCGTGCTGCTGGTGTTCATCCTGCAGAACCTCGACCCGGCGACGGTCCACTTCTTCGGCGCCGAAGGCAGCCTGCCGCTGGCCATCGCGATGCTGTTCTCGGCCCTGGGCGGCGCGGCGCTGGTCGCCCTGATCGGCGGCGCCCGCATCCTGCAGCTGCGGAAGCAGGCTCGCCGCCCGCGCCGCTGACAGCTCACTTTCCCTAGGAAAGATGCGTCCGAAGGCCCCCTCGACGCATCTTTCCTAGGGAAAGTGACGTCTCAGACGATGATCGACGTCATCCCGAGGATCGTCGCGCAAACGTTTTCGTCGCCTGAGGTCTTCACTCGGCTCAGGTCGGGGGCGTTGTGGGTGCAGAGGCGCCAGAACGTGTCCAGGTCCGTCGTCACCGTGGCCAGTGGGGTGCGGGACGGCGGGGCGCCGCGGTCCAGGACCCAGCCGTCACGCTCGAGGCGCGCGTGCCACTTGCCGCCGCCCGGACCGGTCACCGTGTAGCCGACCTGCTTGCCGACGCGGGCCTCGACGTCGCGCAGGGTGTGCGGCAGCGCCCGGACGAACGTGTCGGCGATCGGCTCGGCGTGCTCGGCCTCCAGCGGCGTGTGCTCCAGGGCCTCGCGCAGCTGCACGTGGTGCACCCAGAACTCCGAATAGTCCCGGGCCGCGTCCAGCCAGCGTGGCGCCGGCGCGTCGCCCGCCCAGCTCACCGGCTCGCCCAGGACGTCGAGGTCGAGCTTCGCCCAGTACTCGGTGGTCTGGCCCATGAACTCGTACAGCATCGTCAGCAGGACGTCCGTCGAGAGGCGGCGGCAGGCGACGACCCACTCCTCGTTGAGCCGGTCGATGAACCGCGGGAACGCCTCGCCGGGGCGCGGGCCGTCGGCGGAGTGGCCGTCGCGGCCGCGGGACAGGCGGCCGACCTTGTCGCCCAGCAGGTGGGCCGCGATGTCCTTGACCGACCAGCCGTCGCACATCGTCGGCCGCGTCCAGTCTTCCTCGGTCAACGCGCCGAGCAGCGTCATCAAGGACTGCTCCTCCTTCGCGAAGTACGGGAGGACGTCGATCGGCGGACCCCAAGGATTCATGTCGCACATCATGCGCTGCTGTCCGGGGCTTCGCCCCGAGCCGGGGGCTCCGCCACCCGGGCCCCCGAAGGATGCTGGTCGTCACACCACCATTCGGCCTACTCGCAGGTAGCATCACCGCGTAAGCAGAGGGGAGTCCGCCCGTGAACGCAGAGCGACCGAACGGCCGGGGCACCGGCGACGAGGTGGCCGACCTGGCGCGCCGCGCCGGTCAGCTGGCCGGCTGGGCCGCGCGCACCGGCTTCGCGTTCACCCGCCGGCTGCCCGGCGTGGAGACCGCCGAACGCGGGGTGCGGCAGGTCGAGCGCCAGCTGCTGGGCGAGCTGCGGCGACGGCTCGACGAGGTCGACGACCCGTACCACGCGGCGCTCACCGCGGCGTCCGCGATGAACCGCCCGGCGGTGTCGGGCTCCCGGCCGATCGAAGCCACCGTCACGCTCGTGCCCGCGCGCGACAACCAGGCCGAGCCGCTGCGCGCCGCGATGGCCGAGCTGCTCAACCACTCCATCGGCTTCGGCCGCGCCCGGGCCCGCGAGTACTTCTACGCGATCATCCTGCGCCAGCTGACGCCGGACGAGGCCCGCATCCTGTCGGCGCTGTCGGACGGCTCGCCGTTCCCCGCGATCGACGTCGCCGAGCGCACCGGCCTCGGCGGCGCGGGCCGGCTGGTGCTGCGCAACGCGTCGACCGTCGGCAAGGTCGCCGGCGTCTCGCTGCCCGACCAGGTGCCCGGCTACGTCACGCGGCTGATCGGGCTCGGCCTGGTCGACCTCGACGAAGAGGTGCCGTCGCTGGAGACGCAGTACGAGATCCTGATGACGGACGAGACCGTGCGCGACGCCGAGAAGCACGTCAAGCGCGCGAAGTTCGTCAAACGGACGATCCACGTCTCGCGCCTCGGCGCGGAGTTCTGGCAGGCCTGCGACCCGAGTCTCGGCTGACCCGTGGGGTCGTTCCTCGCCGGCATCGTCGCCGACTTCGCGCAGCACTGGCCCCTGTACGTCTCGATCCCGATCGTCGCGGCCCTGATCGGGTACGGCACCAAGCTCGTCGCGATCCGGATGATGTTCCAGCCGGTCGAGTTCATCGGCATCAAGCCGTTCTTCGGCTGGCAGGGCATCGTGCCGAAGCGTGCCGCGCGGATGGCGAGCATCGCCTGCGACACGATGACGGAGCAGCTGATCAAGCCGGCCGAGGTCGTCGCCCGGCTCGACGCCGGCCGGATCGCCAAGGAGATCGAGAAACCGCTGCTCGCGGGCGTCGAGGACATCGTGCGCGAGGTCGCCGGCCACTACCAGCCGGGGCTGTGGGAGTCGCTGCCGGTGCGGGTGCAGCAGCTGGTGATCGAGCGCGTCCAGCACGAGTCGCCGCGGATGGTCGCCGCCGTCCTCGATCTGATCAAGTCCGATGTGGACAGTGTGTTCGACCTCAAGGGCATGGTGGTCACCAGTCTGGTCAAGGACAAGCGGCTGCTCAACCGCATCTTCCAGGAAGCCGGCGCCCAGGAGTTCAAGTTCATCGCGCGCTCGGGCCTGGTGTTCGGCGGCGCGATCGGCGTGATCCAGATGATCGCCTGGGTGCTGTTCAAGTTCCCGCTGATCATGCCGGTGTTCGGCCTGTTCACCGGCTGGTTCACCGACTGGCTCGCGCTGCGGATGATCTTCTTCCCGATCGAGCCCAAGAAGTACTTCGGCGTCGAGTGGCAAGGGCTGTTCCTGAAGCGGCGCAAGGAGGTCGCGGAGGCGTACGGCGAGCTGATCGCGAAGGAGATCATCACGCCGCACAACGTCATCGAGGCGATCCTGCACGGCCCGCTGTCCGACCGCGTCCTCGCGCTGATCCAGCGCCAGCTGGACGCGGAACTCGGCCGGGTCGCGCGGCCGCTGGTGGTGTTCGCCGTGGGCAGCCGCAAGTACCAGGACATGAAGCTCTCGATCGCCGAGCAGATCATGAACCGCCTGCCGGAGACGATGCGCTACATCGAGGACTACGCCACGGACGCGATGGACATCCGCAACGTCCTGGTGTCGAAGATGAAGGAGCTGTCCCCGCACGAGTTCGAGCGCCTGCTGCGCCCGGCCTTCGAGCAGGACGAATGGATCCTCATCGCGACCGGCGCGGTCCTGGGCTTCGCGGTCGGTGAGGCGCAGGTGCTGCTGCTGGAGCACCTCGCGGCTTAGGCGAAGTCGTACGCCTTCCGCGCGTCGGCGACCTTCGAGCGGTGCTTGGCCGTCGCCCGTCTCGCTACTGGGGAGGCATACCGAACGGTCGTGGGCGAACTACGGCGAAGCGGCGGTCATGTCCGCAGCCGCAGTGATCCACCGGAGCCCACGACCGAGACCGTCGCGCTGTGGGGGCCGTTCCTCACCGCGTACGGCGACGTCGTCAACCACGTCGGCGCGATCCCGCTCGCCGCTTCGCGCACCGCGGCGAAGAAGCAGCGGCTGCTGGACACGGGCGCGGCGCAGGTGATCGTGACCGACGACGAGGACGTCGTCACCCGCACCCGCGAGATCACCGCGGGCCACGGCGCGGACTTCGTGTTCGACGCGGTCGCCGGCCCGGGCGTGCGCGCCCTGTCCGACGCGACGGCGAGGGGCGGCACGCTCGTCGTCCCCGAGACACCGTTCCCGCTGTGGACGCTGCCGACCATGCGGATGTTCAACGCGTTCGAGCTGACCATGAACCCGCAGCGGCTGGACCGGACGTTCGACTTCTTCGACATCGCCGAGTCGCACCGGTACCTCGAAGCGAACGGCCAGTTCGGCAAGGTGGTGGTCACGGTCGGCGGCTGAGAAGGCGATCAACTCCACCCGAACGGCCGTACACCCGCGTGTATCCCGCGCCTAACCTTCCGCCTCTAGTCTGCGTCGGGCACCGACGACAAACCGGCTTGGGGAGCTCATGGCGGAGCAAGCGGAACCGTGGCGGCAGGAGATCCGCCTGGCCATGACGATGGTCGGCGGCGCCAGCCTCGCCATCTGGATGGGCGGCGTCGCCACCGAGACCTCCCAGCTGCTGCGGGAGTCCCGGGGCGACGCCGAGGCGGGGCTCTACCGGGGGCTGCTCGACCTGCTGCGCGCCACGGTGTCGATCGACGTCCTGACCGGCACCAGCGCCGGCGGGATCAACGCGGCCTGCCTCGGGCTGGCGGAGGCGTTCGGCTCGACGCCGCAGGTGCTGCGTGACACCTGGCTCCGGATCGGCTCGCTGGAGAACCTCCTGCGCGACCCCGCGGAGGCGCAGCCGCGGTCGGTGCTGGACGGCGACCGCGTGCTGCTCGGCGACCTGGCGCAGGCGCTGCACGAGATCACCGGGCCGGGCACCCCGCCCGCCGAGCCGCCGGACATCACCGTGCTGCTCACCGGCACGATGATCGACGGCGAGACGACCCGGTTCGACGACGCGCTGGGGAACCTGGTGCGCGACACCGAACACCGGATGCTCTTCCGCTTCGAAGGTCCACTGTGGACGGAAGGCGTGCAGGGGCCGCTCGCGCTCGCCGCGCGCTCGACCGCGTCGTTCCCCGGCGCGTTCGAGCTGGCCCGGCTGCCGATCGGCGCCGAGGGCGCCGACGAGCTGCACCCCGACATGACGGCTTACACCGACCTGACCCGCTCGCACTGGCTGACCGACGGCGGGGTGCTGCTCAACAAGCCGCTGCGCCCGGCCCTGCGGGAGATCTTCGAACGCCCGTCCCACGCCGACGTCCGGCGGCTGCTGCTCTACGTCGTGCCGACCGGGGAAAAGGAGGCGACCGGACTCGCCTGCGACCCGGCGGCCCCGCCGCTGCTGGCGAACGCGATGAGCAAGGTCGTCTCGACGGTGATGAGCCAGTCGATCAGCGCCGAGCTGGAGGAGCTGACCCGGCACAACGACGCCGTCGTCCGCACCCGCGACACCCGCGTCTCGCTGGCCGCGCTCGGGCTGCGCGGCGGGCCGGAGTCGCTGATCGACAAGCGCGTGGCCACCGCGTACCTGGACCGGCGCACGGCCGAGGACGCCGCGGAACTGGTCCAGGTGGCCAGCCGCCGGTACGCACTGTCCGATGTGGACACCGAGGACCGCGAGTGGGCGTCCGGGATGTCGCAGCAGCTGCGCGCCGTCGCCGTCACCGGGCTCAGCGCCGGCATCCCGCTGGCCCCGCCGTCGGCGAGCATGTCCGTGCCCGAACTGGTCGGCTACCGCACGAGCGCGCTCGACGACGCCGTGGCGACCGGGCTGCAGCTGATCAACGCCGGGTTCCGGCTCGGGCCGGCCGCCGGGGAAGCCAAGGTGCTCAACGACACGCGGGCCGGGCTGCACGCGGCGCGGAAGACGTCGGCCCGCGGGGTGCGGCTGGCGCAGTGGATCGCCGCGCACGACGGGCCCGGCGCGAGCAGCACCCTCGAGGTGTGGATCCGCGAGCTGGCGCAGGAGTGGGCCGGGCTCGGCCGCTCGGACGCGGTCGCGCAGGCCTGGCCGCTGGTCGTCGCGGCCCTGCGGGAGGCGGCGCCGACGCTGCGGGCGCTGGCGAACGCGGCCCTGCGGGACGCGACGGCGCCGACGTCGCGGGCGCTCGCCGACGGCGCCCTCGAGTCCGCCAACGCGGCCCTCGAGACCGCCGACACCGTCTCGGTCCTGCTGGACTGGCTGGCCCTCGAGAACGGGGCCGACAACATCGTCCAAGGGCGGCTGCTCGGCCTCCACGTCGCGACGCGCGGGCTGCTCGCCCAGGCGCCGTCGGTCGACCAGCGCGTCGAGCTCGTGCAGGTCAGCGCCGATTCCCGGACCCTGCTGGACCTGAAGCGGCGCCGGTCGTGGGACAAACTGACCGGGATGCAGGCCGACTACTTCGGGGCCTTCTACAAAGGGTCCTGGCGGGCCAGTGACTGGATGTGGGGGCGCGTCGACGGCGCCGGCTGGCTGGTCCAGTGCCTGCTCGACCCGGCCCGGCTGAAGACCCTGCGCGACCTCATCGGGCCCGAGGCGTTCCGCGACGAGGTCGTCGCGGCGCTGGGCCCGCTCTGGCGCGAGCCGGACCCCGCCGACAACGGCGAGCCGGCCGAACTGCGGCAGCTCAAGGAGCAGCTGACCGCCGAGCTGGCGTTCCTCGGGCTGGACTGCGCGCTGAAACCGGTCGCGGAGTTCTCGGACGACCCGCCGATCAGCATGCCGGTGACGGCCATGGTGCTCGCGCGGACCCGGCAGGCGCAGATCGCCGCGGAGGAGCTGCCGGTGGTCGCCGAGCAGGCCCAGGCCGACGTCGAGGTCGGCGGGTGCAGCGGCGCGGCGTCGGCGGCGTTCCGGGCGCGGAGCGCGCGGCCGATCGGCGACGCGGACACCGCTCAGCGCGTCTTCCAGGTCTGCCAGGTCTCGGCGGAGAAGCTGGCCGGCGAGCAGGGCACCGCGCAGCTGACGCGGACGCTGGTCAAGCTCGGCGCGGCCGTCGTCAACGCCGGCGTGGTCGCGTTCCGGCTGCCCGGCGGCTGGCCGCAGACCGTCGCGGGCATCCTGCGGACGGTGGCCCGGAGCACGGCGAAGGTCACGCAGAGCGCGTCGAAGCTGGGCACGCTCGGCTCGCTGGCGGCGGGTGTGCTGGCGCTGCTGGCCGGCCTGGTCATCGGCGACAGCAGTGGCGCGATCCTGCAGTGGATCGGCCTCCCGGTGCTGGCCGGCGCGGTCGTGTACCTGGCCACGGCCCTGCTCACGATGGGCCGCACCCCACGGCGGCTGTTCGCGGTGCTCGGGGCCCTGGTGGTGGCGGCCTTGCTGCTGGCCGCGTTCCTGCCCCCGCTCGCCCGGCCGTTCTTCGGCTGGCTCGGCAACGTGGTGGCCGGCTGGCGCCGCGGCGACGGCGCGGTGTGGTGGCTGGTCGTCTCGGGCCTGCTGATCCTCCCGGCGGTGGTGATGCCGGTGAGCGGCGCCTGGCGACGTCTCCGCCACCGCCGTCGCCCCTGAGAAGACCCGGGCGGATTCGGCCCGGCGCCTTGCGATCTTCGCGCCGGAGGTTCATGGTGCGGGTAGGTCACGGACAACGAGGACGCGACCTGAGCCGCCGTGTGCCCCGGAACTTCTTCGGTCAAACACGTTTGTGGGACTCCTCACCGGGTACTCCACGTCGCCCCAGGTCATCGCGGGGTCGTGAGCTGCGTCGCTGGCGAGCGGAAAATTCTCTGTTACGTTTCCTGAGTATGTCCGTAACGCACTTGATCGAATCGCCGACCAAGGCGGACGGCGCGGCGCTGTGGCGAATCGCGCGTGATTCCGCCAAGCTCGATCTCAACTCGCCGTACGCATACATGCTGTGGTGCCGCGATTTCGCCGGGACATCGGTGGTCGCGCGCGAGGACGGCAAGGCGGTCGGATTCGTCATCGCCTACCGCCGGCCCGACGAGCCCGAGGCCGCGCTCGTCTGGCAGGTCGCGGTCGACGCGTCGCAACGAGGGAAGGGCCTGGCCGGGGCCCTGCTCGACGCGTTGTACACGCGCCTGGTCGGCGCGGGGGTGCGTTACCTCGAGACCACCATCACCCCGGACAACGAAGCGTCCATCCGGCTGTTCACGTCGTTCGCGAAGCGCTGGAACACCGCGATGGAAACCAGCGTGCTGTTCGGCGGGGACGAATTCCCCGAAGCCGGGCACCTGGCCGAAGAGCTTTACCGCATCGGTCCGCTATCGGTACGCACAGATCCGGGCGAGTAGGAGAAAAGAAACGTCATGAGCATCTTCGAAGAGCTCGAATCCGAAGTACGCAGCTACAGCCGCGGCTGGCCCGTCGTGTTCGACCGCGCGCAGGGGAGCTGGCTCCACGACGAGAGCGGCAAGGGCTACCTGGACTTCTTCGCCGGCGCGGGCGCGCTCAACTACGGGCACAACAACCCGGCGCTGAAGCAGGCCCTGATCGACTACATCCAGCGTGACGGCGTCACGCACGCGCTGGACATGTACACCGTGGCCAAGCGCGACTTCCTGCAGACCTTCCGCGACAAGATCCTCGACCCGCGCAACCTGAACTACAAGGTCGTGTTCCCGGGTCCGGGTGGCGCGAACGCCGTCGAGGCCGCGCTGAAGCTGGCGCGGAAGGTGACCGGCAAGGAGTCGGTCATCAACTTCACCAACGCCTTCCACGGCATGACGCTCGGCGCGCTGTCGGTCACCGGCAACTCGATGAAGCGCGGCGCCGCGGGCATCCCGCTGGTGCACGCCACGCCGATGCCGTACGACCGGTACTTCGACGGCGCCATGCCGGACTTCCTCTACTTCGAGAAGCTCCTCGAAGACTCCGGCAGCGGGCTCAACGAGCCGGCCGCCGTGATCGTCGAGGGCGTCCAGGGCGAGGGCGGCATCAACGCCGCGCGCCTGGAGTGGCTGAAGGGTCTCGACGACCTCTGCAAGCGCCACAACATCCTGCTGATCCTCGACGACGTCCAGATGGGCTGCGGCCGCACCGGGCCGTTCTTCAGCTTCGAGGACGCCGGGATCTCCCCGGACATCGTCTGCCTGTCGAAGTCCATCAGCGGGTACGGCCTGCCGATGGCGCTGACGCTGATCAAGCCGGAGCTCGACGTCTGGGAGCCCGGCGAGCACAACGGCACGTTCCGCGGCATCAGCCCGGCGTTCGTCACCGCCACCGAGGCGATCAACACCTACTGGAGCGACGACGAGCTGGAGAAGTCGACCAAGGCCATGGGGGAGCGCATCGCCACCGCGTTCACCGGGCTCGTCGAGGCCTACCCGGAGGCGAAGCTGTTCGCCAAGGGCCGCGGTCTCGCCCGCGGTCTGGAGTTCGAAAACGGCGAGCTGGCCGGGCGCGTCTGCGCCGAAGCCTTCGCCCGCGGCCTGCTCATGGAGACGTCCGGTCCGGACGGCGAAGTCATGAAGCTGCTGCCGCCCCTGACCCTGACCGACGACGAGCTGACGCAGGGTCTGTCCATCATCGACGAGTCCGTCAAGGCCGTCCTGAGCAAGTAGAGGAGTACGACGTGCTCGTTCGCACGCTCGACGAGGTGACCGACACCGACGCCGACATCAAGACCCCCAACTGGCGCAGCAAGCGCATCATCCTGGCGAAGGAGGGTGTCGGCTTCTCGGTGCACGAGACCACGCTCTACGCCGGGACCGTCAACGACTTCTGGTACGCGAACCACATCGAGGCCGTGTTCATCACCTCGGGCGAGGGTGAGATCGAGGACCTCGCCACCGGCAAGGTGCACGAGCTCAAGCCCGGCACGCTGTACCTGCTGAACGACCACGACAAGCACCAGGTCCGGCCGCGGACCGAGATCAAGTGCGTGTGCGTGTTCAACCCCCCGGTGACCGGCCGCGAGGTGCACGACGAGAACGGCGTGTACCCGCTGATCACCGAGGAATCGTAAGAGCACCGGAGAGGCCACACAGGAGGCGAAGCCCGTGACGCTGACGGACACCCGGGTCGACGACGGTTACCCGACCCGGATCACCGGTACGCCGGAGCACCTGCCGCGCGTGCACCCCACCGTGTGGGGTACCGAAGCCGATGGTCCGATCGACGCCGCGACCCTGGCGAACCACGAAGCCCGCGGCTACACGGTGGACGACGACCTGCTCTCGGTCGGCGAGGTCCAGACGTACTGGCAGGAGCTGGTGCGGCTGTCCTCGAACCGCGAGCTGGCGCAGGACGAGCGCGTGATCACCGAGGCGCGGACCGGCGAGGTCCGGTCGATCTTCGCCGTCCACGACATCTCGGACCTGATTTCGGAGCTGGTGCGCGACCCGCGCGTGCTGGACCGGGCGCGTCAGCTGCTCGGCTCCGACGTCTACCTCCACCAGAGCCGGGTGAACTACATGCCCGGGTTCAAGGGCACCGGGTTCTACTGGCACTCGGACTTCGAAACCTGGCACGCGGAGGACGGCATGCCGGCCCCGCGGGCGGTCAGCTGCTCCATCGCGCTGACCGACAACTACCCGTTCAACGGCGGGCTGATGATCATGCCGGGCTCGCACCGGACGTTCGTCCAGTGCGCCGGCGAGACGCCGGCCGAGAACTACAAGGCGTCGCTCAAGGACCAGCGGGTGGGCGTGCCGACCGAGCACGACATCACCGAGATGGCGGCCGAGCACGGCATCGACCAGTTCACCGGCCAGGCCGGGTCGGCCCTGTGGTTCGACGCGAACGTCATGCACGGCTCGGGGAACAACATCACGCCGTACCCGCGCTCGAACATCTTCCTGGTGTTCAACAGCGTGGAGAACGCCTTGACCGAGCCGTACGCGGCGAGCCGGCCGCGCCCGGCGTTCATCGCCGGGCGCGACACGACGCCGATCTCGCGCTGACGCGCACCCAAAAGCGGCCGACACGCGTGCGTGTCGGCCGCTTTCGGCGCTTCTGTCGGCTTTTCGGGGCCGGCGCGGAGAATTCGCGTCAACCCGGCGGTGACTGATCCGGTGCGCTTTGTTACCGTGTCGCCACCGCGAGGGCGTGTGGCCCGCGCGAGAAACGTCTTCGCGGACGACCGGCGGGTGCTTCGCTCGGGGTGAGCACACCCCGCCCGGTCGTTCACGGCGACGGCGGGCGGACCGCGCCCCCTGGCGGCCCGGCCGGGAGTAGTGCGCACGACCCCGCACCAGCGGATCGGGACCGATGGTGCGGGGTCGTGTTGCGTCCGGAGGAAGTCGTAGCCGCTCGCGCTGCCACCGCGGAATCCGCAGAGTGACGAAGTTCCTGGTGAACGGTCTGCCGTCGTCCCGGCTGGGTGGTACAGGTCCGCCCGACGTCACGGTAAGTTGACTTTTCTGACGAGGGAGACGTCAGGAACGTGAACCCCGGGGAGGTGGGCGCGAGCATGGCCGAAATCCGTTTCCAGCTGCTCGGGCCCGTCCAGCTCTTCGCCGACGACGTCCCCGTCCCGATCGGCGGGCCCGGCGTCCGCGGCCTGGTCGCGCTCCTCGCGCTGCAGCCCGGCAAGGTCGTCGCGCTCGACGACATCATCGACGCGCTCTGGGGCCACGACCCGCCCGCGACCGCCCGGACCATCGTCCACGGCAACGTCTCCCACCTGCGCCGGGTGCTGCGCGAACTCCGGGGCGACGCGAACATCCTGACCACGCCGCCGGGGTACCGGCTGGTGGTCGAGCCCGGCCGGATCGACGTCCACCGGGCGCGGAGCCTGCTGGAGCGCGCGTCCGTGGCCACGCCCGAGACCGCGGCCGCGCTGCTCGCCGAGGCGCTCGCGTTGTGGCAAGGGCCGGTGCTGGGCGGGGTGCCCGAGTCCGTCCGGGCGCCCGAGCTGGCGGAGCTGCGCCGGGCCGTGCACGGCGCCCGCGTCGACGCGGACCTGAACCTCGGCCGGCACGCCGAGCTGATCGTCGAGCTCAGCCCGATCGCCGATCCGCTGGAAGAGCGCACCGCGGGCCAGCTCATGCGGGCGCTCCACCACGCCGGGCGCCGCGGGGACGCGCTCGAGCTGTACCGGACCGTTTCCCGCGCCACCCTCAGCACCTTGGGTGTCGAACCCGGCGCCGAACTCCGCTGGCTCCACGAACGGATCCTCCACGACGACCTCGCGGCGCCGGTCGAAGAGCCGGCGAAGGCGATCTCCCAGCTGCCCGCCGCGGTGCCGAGCCTGGCCGGGCGCACCGACGAGCTGGCCTGGCTCGACGCCCTGGTCACCCGGGCCGAAGCCGGCGAGACCACGATCGCCGTGGTCACCGGCACCGCCGGCGTCGGCAAGAGCACGTTGGTCGTCTGGTGGGCGCACCGCGTCGCGCGGCGGTTCCCGGACGGCGTCCTGTTCGCCTCGCTGCGCGGCTTCGACCCGCACCACCCGCCGCTGGAACCCGCCGAGCTGCTCACGCAGTTCCTGCTCGGCCTGGGCGTCGAAACCGCGCAGGTCCCGGAGCTGCTGCACGAGCGCGTCGCGCTGTACCGGTCGCTGATCGCCGGGCGCCGGATGCTCGTGCTGCTCGACGACGCCCGCACCGCCGAACAGGTGCGCCCGCTGCTGCCGCCGAGCGCCCGCACGATGACGGTGGTGACCAGCCGCTCGCGCCTCGACGGGCTCGCCGTGTCGAACGCGGCCAAGCAGCGCGTGCTCGGCACGCTCGCCCCCGACGACGCCGTCCGGCTGATCGAGGAGCTGGCCGGTCCGGCCGGCCACAGCCACACGCTCGCGCGGCTCTGCGGTTACCTCCCGCTCGCGCTGCGGATCGCCGGCGCCCGGCTGTCGGCGAGCCCGCAGCGCACCGCGGAAGAGCTCGTCGACGAGCTCGGCAACGAGCGCACCCGGCTGGAAGGGCTGCAGGTCGACGGCGCCGACGACGGCGTGCGCGCCGCCTTCGACGTCTCCTTCCGCGGCCTGCCCGGCGAGATCGCCGAGACGTTCCTGCAGCTCGGCGGGGTGCCCGGGGTGATGGTCGGGCCGCACCTGATGGCCGCCGTCGCGCAGATCCCGGTGACCGAGGCCCGCCGCCGGCTGCGGGCCCTGGCCGCGCACAACCTCATCGCCGAGACCGCGCGCGACGTCTTCGTCCCGCACGACCTCGTCTGGCTCTACCTGCGCGAACTGGCGGAGCAGGAGCTCGACGAGAAGGAGCGGGACGAGACGCTCGGCTGGACCGTCCGCTATTACCAGGCGGTGGCCGACCGGGCGCGTCGCCGGCTCGCCCGCGTCGCCGACCCGCTCGACTTCTCCGGCGTGCTCGCCGATGACGTCCTGCCGTCGCTGCCGGGTTTCGCCGAGGCGCAGGACTGGTTCGCGGCCGAGTGGCCGAACCTGCTGGCGGTGCTCGACGCCGCGTACTCCGCGGGCCGCTACGACGACGTCTGGCGGCTGGCCCTGCTCGGGCACACCTACCGCGTCGCGTGCCCGCTGCTCGACGAGTGGACGCGGATGGCCGACCTCGGCGTCGCGGCCGCCGAAGCCACCGGCGACGTCGCCGGGCAGTGCTGGCTGCGGCTGACGCGCTGCGAGATCGCGCTGACCTTCGAGCTGCCGGGCGCCGGTCTCGCCGACGCCGAGCGGGCGCGGGAGCTGTCCGCCGGGCTCACCGACGACCGGCTCGCCACCGCGGCCGACCTGCAGCTCGGCCGCGCGCTGAGCCGGCTCGGCGACCACGACCGCGCCGTCGAGCTGCTGCGCGAAGCGATCACGGAGGCCGAGGGCGACGCCGTGCTGCTGGGGCAGGCGCTCGGCAGCTGCGCGGAGGCGGAGGCGCGGGCGGGCCGCTTCCCCGACGCGATCGCCCACCGGCTCGCCGCGCTGCGGATCGACCGCGAGCTGGGCGACGACGACCGGGTCGTCCGCGCGCTCGACGACCTGGCCGAGCTGAGCCTGCGCGCCGGTGATCAGCCGGCGGCCGAGCGCTACGTCCGGGAGGCGATCGACGTCGCGATCAGCCATGGTTTCGTCGCGCGCGAAGGCGCGTCGCGGGTGACCTTGGGCCGGGTCCTGCGGGCGAAAGGCGATCTGGACGGCGCCCGGGAGCAGCTCGTGTTGTCCGTGCGCATTTACGAGCGGGTGCACCCGAAGCTCGTCGGGGAAGTCCGCGCGGAACTCGCTGAACTGCGGTGACGAATGCGTCCCGGGTGCCATTCGGCCGCCCGGCGCCGGCGCTCCACGTCAGTGGCGAATCGGTCTGTTGCGAATGGGTCACGGCTCGTGGCGAACCGGAGAATCCTTAGTGGATTCTTAGTGCCCGGCTCCGCCGTCCGCGTAGGTTCGGCGGTGCCGGCGGAGCCTCGGGGAGGGGCAGGCTGTGAAGCCGGTGCCAGGCCCCGCGCGAGGAGTGAAACCCCGGCGGGGCCGGGAGCCGCCAGGAGCGGCTCGTGGCGGCCCGGCCGGCCGAGATGGGGGTAGGCCGGCCGGTCGCCAGGCGGGTGCCGCCGATCAGCCGACGTTGGCCGTGCAGAGCGCGATGCTCGTGCCGCTGTTTTCCGCGACCTTCTTGCCGTCGACCAGAATGGCGCACCCGATGTCGTTGTAGGAATTCGAATTGCGGGTGTCCGCGGTGAGCGTCAAAAGATAGGAACCATTGTTGTACGACGCCTGGCCCTGCCACGCGTCGGTGCTCGCGGGCGCGTTTTCGGTGCGCTGGTCGCCGAGGCTGCCGTAGCGCACGGTCGCGCCGCCGGCGGAGGTCACCTGGAAGACCACGGCGTGCTTGTCGCCGGCCACGGCGGGCAGGTGCAGTCCGGAGGAGCCACCGCCGAGGAAGGTCGAGTAGACCAGCATCCCGCCGGTCGAGAGCAGTGCCGCGATCGAGACGACGACCGCCGTGATCGCCAGCCCGCGGCCACCCACGGTGCCCTTCTTGACCTGGATCAATCCGGCGACCGCCAGGACCAGCCCGATCGCTCCGAGGGGCCACGCGACAAAGCCGATGTCCGGGACGAAGGTGACGATCAGGGCGGCGACGCCGAGCAGCAGGCTGACGATCGCCAGGATGTTCCGGCTGGGCTTCGCGTTCGCTTGACGACGCTCAGTGGCCGTCACCGGCGGCGCCGGCCTGCTGCCGTGGCGCGCGGTGGTCGGCGGGTACTGCGGGTCGGTCATCATGCCTGCCCCTTCGGATGGGAGTGCGACGACGTTAACCCATAAGTGTGGCCCAGAACGAAATTGTTACATTCTGGAAAAAGTCATTGTCCCACCATTTCAGGCCGGGTATCGGTATTTCCTGACCTCGCGCGCAGGCTGTGGCCCGGTGATCAATGGGATGAATATCGGAGCTCCCACTGTCCGGCGCGGAACATCGCGACGTCACGGCCGGAATCCTAAATACGGTACGGCCATCCCGATACCGCCGGGAGGCCTACGACGAGTGGCGGGTCGTGCGCGCTGTGACATGCGGGGCTTCGCCTCGCGCCCGGGGGCTTCGCCACCCGAAGCCCCCAAAAAAGCGACGGCGAATGCCGTACATCGGACTTCTCAGTCGAAAAGACTCACTTCGGGAGTGATCTCGAGGAGCTCGAACACCGGCCGGCCGCGGCGGCCGTCGATGGTGGTGGTGCGCACGACCCGCAGCCGGGCGGTCACCGGGTGGTCGAGGTTCTCCTTGATCTCGTCGAGCAGGTCCTCGGCCACCGCGCCCTGGATGGTCCCGCCCGACTCGCGGTCGAGGTAGAAGATCCGCCGCCGGGTGCGGACGCCGTCGAGCCGCCCGCGCACCGTCTCGTAGCCGACCGCCTCGCGGGACTCCCGGAGGCTGCCCTGCAGGATCCGCGCCTGCTCGGTTGTCATGCTGCGGGTGACCTGCTCGCCGGCGGTCGGGGTCAGCGCCATCCCGATACCGGCGTTCTTCGCGACGGCGTTGACGATGTCGCTCACGGCGTTGCGGACGGTGTCGCGCTGCAGCAGCACGGCGTCGAGCGCGCCGTCGTCCGAGCCGTTGGCCGGCAGGAAGTCGCACAGCTCCTTCACGGCCCGCTCGGACAGCGTCTCGATGCCGTCCACGATCAGCGCGTCGTCGGCGACGTCGAGCTCCGGGAAGCCGAAGAAGATCGCGTTGCCGGCCTGGCCGCGCTGGATCAGCGGCGCCTTGTCCCGGTCCGCCTGCTGGACGATGGTGACCTCGCCCGAGGGGTTCCGGATGATGTGCCCGATCTTCGCCGTCGCGTCCTGCAGCGCCCGGCTGATGTCGGAGAAGGTGTAGGCGTCGATGTGCTGCTCGCCGATCACCGAGACGTGCAGCAGCGGCGAGCGGGACGTCCGCTCGAACTTGGCGTTCGCGGCCATCGCCGACGCGCGCGCCAGGTCGTCCAGCCAGGTGCCGCCCGGGATCTCGTCCGCGATGCGCCGGAACTCGTTCCTCACCAGATCATCTCCGGGTAGCCCTTGCCGCCTGCGGCCCAGACCTCGGCCCAGGTGTCCTCGTCGCCGGGGCGGCACAGGAAGCCGTCCAGCATGCCCCCGACCGGCTGCACCTGGTCCAGGTACATCGCGGGCTGCCCGACGATCACGCCGCGCAGGGTGAGCAGGCCGTACAGCGCCGACCGGCCCTCGTCGTCGAGCCGCTTCAGCGCGCCCCACTCGTCCGGGACCAGGACGACGTCGAGGCCGCGCGGCGGGTGCGCGGTGCGCGTGACGAGCTCGCCGCCGATCCACGCGCGCCCGGACGGCATGATCCGGCGGGCGACACCGAGGTAGCTGTTGAGCGCGCTGAACAGGATCTCGCGCTCGTTCTGGTGCGGGGCGTCGAAGACCAGGCGCTCGTAGACGTCGGCGAGGTCACAGGCATGGCGGCCCGGCGGCAGAACCTGCTGGGGCGTCCAATGGGGGAGCGCCACGCCACCCCCTTCTCCGCCTCGCTCACAGTGCGTAGCCGAATTTACCAGGATGGGTGTCAGGCGCCGCGCCCAGGCTGGTGCGGGGCCTGCGGCCACTGGTGGGTGGCGTCGGGCAGGTCGTCCGCCCCGGGCCAGGCCGGTTCCTCCTCAGCGGGCCAGTCGTCGGCCTCCGCCCCGCGTTGCGGCGGCAGCGGGAGGTGCCCTTCACGGTGTCCCACGGGCTCGGGGGTGTCCTCGTCGTAGCGGGACTCCTCCGTCGGCTGGAAGCTCGCGGCGGGGATGAACTGGGTCTGCTCGGCCGCTGTGGGCTCGTAGTACGGCTCGGGTTCGTACTCATGCCGGGGTTCCGGCTCGGGGCGCCGGGTCGTCCGCAGGACCAGCCACGCGGAGAGCGCGCCGAGGGCGAAGGCGACGATCAGCCACAGCCAGATCTGCCCGAACAGCCACACCATCTGCTCACACCCTTCAGACGACCGTGATCTCGACGCGCCGGTCCTCGTCGCCACCGGCCGCGGGCCGGGTGTCGCCCAGCCCGCGCGACGTCACGCGCCCGGCCGTCAGCCCGTTCGACGTGAGGATCCGCGCGACGGCCCGGGCGCGGTCCCGGGAGAGCTTCAAAGCGGCGTTCTCGCCGCCGGGGCCACGGGCGACGTGGCCGGTGACGCGGTACCGGAAAGTGGACGGCGACTTGGCGAGCGCGATCCCGACGCCCCGCGCGGCCTGCTCGCCTTCCGGGGTGAGCCGCGCGGTGTCGGGCACGAAGGTGATCGGCGCCTCGGCGAGCAGCCGATCGATCTCGGCCTGCACCCCGGCCTTGTCGGTGGGCGGCGGCGCGGTCGTGGTGGTGGTCGGAGGCGGGCTCGGAGTGGTCGGCGTCGCCGGCTTCGTGGTCGGCGGCGGTTGACTAGGAGCCACGGGGGTCACGTCACCGGAGATCTGCGCGGCCCGGACACCGTCGACGTTCTGGACGACCTCGAGGGCGCGGAGGGCCTTGTCGGGCGGGAAGCCGCTGAGGGTGGCGTCCCGGCCGTCGAAGCTGACCTGACCTTTCGGAAGCCCCGCGGCGACGAGCGCGTCCTGGGCCCTGGAGGTGAGGTCCCGCTGGATGCTCCCGGCCTGCGCCCAGGTCACGACCCCCGCCAGCAGTGCCGTGACCAGCACCGCGATCGGGACCAACCGGATCCAGCGACGCCCACCGGACATGAAGCGACTGTAAGCCGGGCGACGCGGCTTGGCGACCCGGGAGAGCCACCCGTCCACAGTTTGTCCCCAGCCGGGTCGACATGTGGACAACTCGCGCGCCGGTGATCGTTCGAGCACTCTCCGTCGGACCTGGCCGTTACGCTGGAGACGGGCGGCCCCCCTTGGGAGTGGCGGGGTATGTCTGTTGGGTCACCAGGGGGCCGGTGCTCGCAGCTCAGGTGGGTTGGCGGCGACGTGAGCGGGGACGTCGGTGGCCCGCGCGAAGATCTGCGGCTCGCGCGAAGATCTGTGGCTCGCGGAACCCTGGCTGATCTGGTGGCCCACGGACCGACTTCGAATGCCGTGAAGGGCACCTTCAGGGACTTAGAGTCCCTGAAGGTGCCCTTCACGGCATTACCGCATGGCGCCCGGACAACCGTGGACCTCGAACTACTGGCGTTGCAGTCGGGCGGGGGTGGTTGGCTCGGGGTCACGTGGGTGGCGCTGCTCGGCTGGGTTGCAACTTGGGTGGGTCGGTGGCCGCGGGGGGCGGCGTGGCGGTGTTGCCGCGGGCTGGGTTCGCGGGTGTGCGCAGGTGGCCGACGTGCGGGATCTCCTGGGATTCGCGACTCGCGTAGGTGTGGCTCGGCTCCGGCTGGTGTGCGCGGGCCGGCTGCCCGGGTTCGGTGGCCCGAGCCGAGCCGAGCCGAGCCGAGCCGAGCCGAGCCGAGCGCCGGAGGCGCGAGTGCCACGCCAAGCGCGTCACAGAGACCGAAGGCAGCCCCCGTTGAAGTGCCGTTAGGGCCACCTTGCGGGCGTCAGACGCCCGCAAGGTGGCCCTAACGGCACTCCGGAGTCAGAGGGCGAGCCGAAAAGCCTCAGCTGGCCTGCTGTTGCTGGGTGTTCTCCGCGGCCTCGAGGACCTCCAGCGGCACCAGCGGTGAAAGCTGCGGCCGCTTCGGGGACAGGCCGTCGCCCATCGACTCGCCGCGCAGCTGGCGGCGGATCCAGGGGAGCAGGTGCACCTTCGTCCACGCCAGGTCCGATCGGCGCGAGTCGATCCAGCGGCTCGGGGTGTCCTCCGACGGCCACGGCTCGCGCCAGTCGCCGTCCACCGGGATGCCCAGGACTTCGGCCGACTTCATGGCGATGCGGCGGTGGGCCTCCGGGGAGAAGTGGAGGCGGTCGTCGCTCCAGGCTCGGCGGTCGTGCAGCGGGCCCATCGTCCAGAGGTCGACCATGCGCGCGCCGTAGCGCTCGGCGATCGCCCACAGGTGCGTGTTGTAGATCGCCACCTTGCCGCGCAGCACCGACATCACCGACAGGACCTTGGTGTCGGGGCCGTTGAAGATCAGCACGGGGATGCCGGCCTCGCGCAGCTTCGCGACGCCTTCCTCGAAGCGTTCGACGACCGCCTCGACGTCGGCGCCCGGGACGATGATGTCGTTGCCGCCGGCGCAGAGCGTGACCAGGTCGGGCCTCAGTTCGAGCGCGATCGGCAGCTGCTCGTCCATGATCTCGTCGAGCATCTTGCCCCGCAGGGACAGGTTCGCGTACCGGAAGTCGGACCGCCCGGCCGCCAGGATCTCGGCGAGCCGATCGGCCCAGCCCCGGAACGAACCGTCCGGCAGCGCGTCGTTGAGCCCCTCGGTGAAGCTGTCACCGAGCGCCACATAGCTGTCGAATCCGTACACGTTGGGTCCCCTTCCCGTCCTGCGACCGACCCACCCCGACATGTAGTTGTACACCCCAACTAACGAATCGGGCCGCACCCCCACGATGCGTCCACCGCCACCGCGGGTTCAGCCGGCGGTAACAGTGTCTTATCTTGTCGGCCTTCCGCGCTCCTGTATTACGCAGTCTTCACCTTCGGTATGCCGTGAAACAGCACACTCGGAGTTAAATCCGGCACCCGATGTGGCGAAGATCTCCCCGGCCAGGGCGTTCCGGGCGCGATCCGGCAGGCTGGACACGTGTCCGAACAACCCCGCGAGTCGCTCGCGCAGATCCTCGGCGGCCGTCGAGGGGCGCTCGACGCCAGCATCCCGCCGGTCGGTTTCGTCGTGGGCTGGCTCGCGGCCGGTCAGTCCATCGCCTGGGGGGCCGGCGCCGCCATCGCGGTCGCCCTCGCGCTCGGGATCTTCCGGTACGTCCGCGGCGGCCGGATCCGCGCTATCGTGGTCAGCCTCGCCGCCGTCGTCGCGGCCGCGCTGATCGCCCTGCACACGGGCCGCGCCCAGGACTTCTTCCTGCTGCAGCTGATGTCCAATGTGGCCAGCGCGCTGCTCTGGGCGGCCAGCATCGTGGTCCGCTGGCCGCTGCTCGGCGTCGTCGTGGGCCTGGTGCTCGGCCAGAAGACGCGCTGGCGCCGCGACCCGGTGCTGCTCAAGGCGTACTCGCGGGCGAGCTGGGTGTGGGTGTTCGGCCAGTACGTGCTGCGCGTCGTCGTCTACGGCCTGCTGTGGTGGTCCGGCCAGGTGATCGCGCTCGGCGTGGCCCGCACGGTGCTGTCGTGGCCGCTGGTCGCGTTGACCGTCGCGGTGAGTGGCTGGGTGCTCTACCGCGCGTTGCCCCCGGAGCATCCCGGCCTGCGCCTGGCCCCGGAAAGCCTGACCCCCGAAACCCGGTCGGACGACGTACCCGGGACATAAGGCGGCCCCCGGCGAGGGGGGAGGGTCCGGGGGCCACTGCCTACGGTACCCGGACTACCCGGGTTCAGTCGACGTTTTGACGCGTTCACGACGCGTTTTGCTCATTTTCGCAGGGGCGCGGGTCTCGCGGCCCCTTCGCCGAAGGCGTCCACCGCGGCCAGCCAGGCCGCCCCGAGCACCCCATCGGAGCTGGTCAGCACCTCGAGACCGGTCAATCCACGCCGGACGAGCGCCCCGATCGGGCTGTTCCCGGTGAGCACGGAACCGACGAGGACGACCGGGGTCGACTCGCCGGGCTCGCGCGCGGCGAGGGCGTTCGCGACCAGGAGCCCGGCCCCGCGGGCCACTATTTCGCCCGCCGCGGGCTCGCCGGCGTCGTGCGCCGCGCTCACCAAGGGGGCGAACCGGGCCAGCCGCACCGGCGCTTCCGCGTTGGCGTTGGTGATCAGCGCCCGGGACGCGGCGAGTCGTCCGGCGTCGGTCCGGACGTCCACACCGGACGGTCCGAGCGCTTCGGTGAGCACCGCGCTGGGGAGGCCGTCGAGTGACAGGCCGCGCCCGAGTGCCTCCAAAGTGGATCGGACGGCCTCGCGGCCGAGCCAGAACGCCGATCCCTCGTCACCGAGAAGCCAGCCGTAGCCGCCCGCCGTGCCGGCCAGCCGCCGTTTCCGGATCCGGCCCGCGATCGAACCCGTGCCGGCGACGAGCACGGTGCCGTCCGGCGCGGCGGTCGCGGACGCGTACGCCACTTCGGCGTCGGCGACCGCGCGGACGCCGGTGAGCCCGATCCGGGCCCACGCCGCGTCGAAGACCGCCGCGATCGCCGGGTCGCTCAGCTTGCTGACCCCGGCCATGCCGACGACGCACGCGCGCACCTCGCCGGGGTCGCGCCCGCCGAGGGCCGCGGTGATCGCGTCGGCGATCCGGCCGGCGGCGACGTCGGGCGCGTGCGCGTTGGGGTTGGCGCCGCCGCCGCGCCCGGTACCCAGCACGACGCCGGCGGCGTCGACCAGGGCGGCCCTGGTCGACGTGCCGCCGGCGTCCACACCGACCGCGAAGGTCACCGGGTCTTGGTCACCTTCAGCAGGCCGCGCGGGCTGTCCGGGTCGCCGCCGCGGGCCAGCGACAGACCGAGGGCGATCCGCTGGAGCGGGAGGATCTCCAGGATCGGCGCCAGGTCCTCGACGGTCGGCGCGACGTCGATGCGCAGCGCCGCGGGCACCTCCGAGGCGGCCGAACCGACGGCGAGGACGTCCGCGCCGCGCTTGCCGACGGCCTCGAGGACCTCGTGCATCGCCTGGCCGCCGTGCCCGGCGCTGGTCACCGCGAGCACGGCGGTTTCGCCGTTCACCGCCGCGACCGGGCCGTGCAGCAGGTCCGCGCCGCTGTACGCGCGGGCGGCGAGGTAGCTGGTCTCGGCGAGCTTGAGCGCGCCTTCGAGCGCGGACGCGTAGGAGTAACCGCGGCCGGTGGTGAGGACGCGGTCCACGAAGCGGTACCGGTCGACCGCGCGCTGGACGCCCTCGACGGAGCCGTCGAGGGTCTGCTGGGCCAGCTCGCCGATCTTCTCGGCGTCGGCCGCCTTGCCCCCGCGCACCGCGTCGATCAGCAGGTACAGCGCCATCAGCGTGGCGGAGTACGTCTTGGTCGCGGCGACGGCCTTCTCGACCCCGGCGCCGATGTCGATGCCGAGCTCCGACGCCGCGCGCAGCGGCGAGTCGGGCGTGTTGGTGACCGACACCGTCAGCGCGCCCTGGCGCCGCGCCGTCTCGGTCACCTCGATCAGGTCAGGCGAGCCACCGCTCTGGCTGACCGTGACGAACAGCACGTCCCGCAAATCGGGCCGCGCGCCGTACAGCGTGGCTGTGGACGGGGAGACAAGACCAGCCGGAAGGCCGAGCATTACCTCGATCAGGTACTTCGCATACAACGCTGCGTGGTCACTCGATCCACGCGCGGCGAGCAAAGCGAAGCGCGGGGGGCGTTGTGAGATCTTTTCCGCCACCCCGGCGATTTCCACCTGACGCTCGACCAGTCCGGCCAAGACGTCCGGCTGCTGGGCGATCTCCGCGGCCATGTGCTCGCCGGGCCGTTGTTCGGTCATCATTTTCCTCTCCACCTCCGGCATTATGTACCGGACTCAGGCGGCGTCGGTCAGGTCTAGACCAATCTTAGTGGGGCGGCGCGTTTGGGGAAAAGGGTACGTTTCTTACGGGGACGTGGCGTGTTATGAGGGAAGACATAGGGAGTCGGGCATGTTGGACACCACCACCGCGGGCGAGGCGGGTGCCGTCGCCGGGATGCGCGGTCAGCGAGAGCCCAAGTACTGGGCACTGAAACAGCACCTGCTGGACCTGCTCGACGTGCTGCCGCCCGGGTCGCCGATCCCGACGGAACGCGCGCTCGCCGGGGAGTTCACGGTCTCCCGCACCACCGTGCGCCAGGCGCTGGCCGACCTCACCGCCGAGGGTCGCCTGCACCGTGTGCAGGGAAAAGGCACCTTCGCGGCCGAGCCGAAGCTCGCGCAGCGGCTGCAGTTGTCCTCCTACACCGAGGACATGCGCAAGCAGGGCCTGAAGCCGTCGTCCAAGCTCCTGGAAGTCGAGGAGCTGCCGGTCGAAGGCGATCTGGCGAAACTGCTCGGAATCCGGACGGGTGCGAAAATTCTTCGCCTTCGACGGCTTCGACTGGCGGACTCGCAGCCGATGGCGCTCGAGACGACCCACCTGCCGCTGGGCCGCTTCCGCGGGTTGCGCAAGCACGTCTCGGCGGGCGCGTCGTTGTACGCCGTTCTGCGTGAGCACTACGGCGTCGAGCTGGAACGCGCGGAGGAGACGATCGAGACGTCGCTCGCCGGGCCGCAGGAGGCGGAGATGCTCGGGGCTGACGTCGGCATGCCGGTGCTGATGCTGACGCGGCACTCGTTCGCCACCGACGGCAAGCCGGTGGAGTTCGCCCGCGCGATCTACCGGGGGGACCGCTACAAGTTCGTCACGACGCTGATGCCGTAGGGCCAGGTTGACGGGGGTCTTCGGGCACGGTGGAGTGTGCTGGTGACAGCCACCGAAGACACCGGGATCCGGTGGGGGACGCACGCCGCGCGCGGCGTGCTCGCCACGACCATCCTCGGCTCCGGCATGGCGATGCTCGACGGCACGATCGTCAACGTCGCCCTGCCCCGCATCGGCACCGAGCTGGGGGCGTCCGTCGCCGGGCTCCAGTGGATCCTCGACGGCTACATGCTGGCGCTCGCCGCGCTCATCCTGGTCGCCGGCTCGCTCGGCGACCGGTACGGCCGGCGCCGCATGTACCTCATCGGCGTCGTCTGGTTCGGCGTCGCGTCCGGGCTGTGCGCCGCCGCGACGTCGACCGAGATGCTCGTCGCGACGCGCATCCTGCAGGGCATCGGCGGCGCGCTCCTGACGCCCGGGTCGCTGGCGATCCTCCAGTCGTCCTTCGCGCACGACGCGCGCGCCCGCGCGATCGGCGCGTGGTCCGGCCTCGGCGGCATCGCGGCCGCCGCCGGCCCGCTGCTCGGCGGGCTGCTGGTCCAGCTGTGGTCGTGGCGGCTGGCCTTCCTGATCAACGTGCCGATCGCGGTCGCCGTCGTCTTCATGGCGCGCAAGTTCGTGCCCGAGTCGCGGGACGAGGAAGCGACCGGGCACCCGGACTTCGGCGCCGCCGCGCTCGGCGCGATCGGCCTCGCCGGGATCACCGGCGCGCTGGTGGAGGCGCCGGGACGCGGCATCGGCGACCCGATCGTGCTGGTCGCGGGCGTGCTGGGGATCGCGGGACTGGCGGCGTTCGTGTTCGTCCAGCACCGCTCGCGGGAGCCGCTGGTGCCGCCGTCGCTGTTCCGCGACCGGACGTTCACCCTGTCCAACGCGCTGACCTTCGCCATGTACGCGGCGCTCGGCGGCGTGCTGATGCTGCTGGTCATGCAGCTGCAGGTCTCGCTCGGCTACTCGCCGACCGCGGCCGGCCTGGCCGGGCTGCCGCTCACGGTCATCATGCTGCTGCTCTCGGGCCGCTCGGGCGCGCTCGCGCAGCGCATCGGCCCGCGGACGCAGCTGGTGGTCGGGCCGATCGTCGTCGGCATCGGGATGCTGCTGATGCTGCGCATCGCGCCCGGCGCGTCCTACCTCGGCGCCGTGCTGCCCGCGGTCGTCGTGTTCGGGCTGGGCCTGGCGACGGTCGTGGCCCCGGTGACCGCGACGGTGCTCGCCGCGGCCCCGGACCGCTACGCCGGCGTCGCGTCGGGCGTCAACAACGCGATCGCCCGCTCCGGCGGTCTGCTGGCGGTGGCGGTGCTGCCCGCCGCGGCCGGGCTGACCGGCGAGGCGTACACCGACCCGGTCGCGCTGACCGCGGGCTGGCGGACGGCGCTGATCATCTGCGCGGTCCTGGCCATCGCGGGCGGGCTGATCGCGCTCGGCATCCACAACGGCGTGCTGGCGCCGCCGACTCCCGCGCCTCCGGCCGCGGACGAGTCGCCCCACCTGGGCGAATGCTTCCACTGCGGCGTCGAGGGCCCGCCGACGCACGTCCGCGGCGGCGTCTCCACCTGACCGGGCCCGGTCAGGCCAGGATCTCCGCGAACAGCGCCGGGTCGACATTGCCGCCGGAGACGATCGCCACCGTGCGGCCGGTGGGCAGCTCGGCCGCGTGGTGCAGGTACGCCGCCGTCGTCACCGCGCCGCTGGGCTCGGCGACCAGGCGGGCCTTGTGCGCAAGCGTCCGGACGGCGTCGCGGATCTCGTCCTCGGTGACCGTCACCATGGCGTCGACGACCTTCGTGAGGTGCGCGAAGGTCAGCTCGGACGGCTGCGCGCGCAGGCCGTCGGCGATCGTGCGGGCGCGGTCGGCCATCGGCCAGTCGACCTGACGGCCCAGCCGCAGCCCCTCGGTGGCGTCGCCGGCCAGCGCCGGCTCGACGCCGATGACCTTCGCCCGCGGGCAGCGGGCCTTGAGCGCCGTGCCGACACCGGACGCAAGCCCGCCGCCGCTCACCGGCACCAGCACGACGTCGACGTCCGGCAGGTCTTCGGCGATCTCCAGGCCCGCGGTGCCCTGTCCGGCGATGATCGCCGCGTCGTCGTAGGGCGGGACGAGGGTCAGCCCGCGTTCGGCGGCCAGTTCGTGCGCTTTGGCCTCGTGTTCGCCGATGGGCACCTCGATCACCTCGGCGCCGTACGAGCGGGTCGCCTCGACCTTGATCCGCGGCGCGACGTCCGGCACCACGATCACCGCGGGCACGCCGTACCGCCGCGCGGCGTACGCGACGGCTTGCGCGTGGTTTCCGCTCGAGTAGGCGATGACACCGCGGGCGCGCGTCGCGTCGTCGAGGGTGCCGATCGCGTTGAACGCGCCGCGCACCTTGAACGCGCCGATCGGTTGCAGGCTCTCGGGTTTGAGCCACAGGGACCCGCGCGGGTCCCACGTTTGGAGCAACAGCGGCGTGCGTACGGCGACACCTTCGACGCGCTTCGCGGCGGCCTCGATGTCAGAGATCGTCACCAGTTCCATCTGCCGAGTATGTCAAGAAACCGTTCGATTTACACTGTCCATAATGGACAGTCAACGTGGCGCTCCTCACGCCGTGGCAACGCGGGGAGTTTCCCGCGCGCCTTACACGTTGGACAGGGGAGAAGACTTACTACCGGATCGGGATCATGAGCAAGGAGAACGCAGCGACTTCCGAAACGAAGGAAGCAAAGTCCGGCCTGCGCATCGCGCAGGTGATGGCGGCGGCGCTCGCGGCGGTGACCGCGGCGCTGCTGGGCTCGACGCTCGGCGTGGCGGGCACGGTGGCCGGCGCGGGCGTGGCGAGCGTGATCACCACGGTCGGCGGCGAGGTGTACCTGCGCTCGCTGCAGCGCACCCGCGCGGCCGCGGTGAAGGCCCGGCAGCTGGCGACGTCGGGGATCCGCCGTCGCGGCGGTGCCGAGGTCCCGCTGGCCGAGCAGCCCACGGTTCAGTTGAAACGGCCGGACGACCTGCCCGCGGAGGACGAACCGGGCCGCCTGCGCAAGCTGCGCTGGCCGCTGATCATCGGCACGAGCGTGGTGGCGTTCGCGGTGGCAATCCTGGCGATGGTCAGCGTGGACGCGGCCACGGGCGGCAAGGTAGCGGGCGGCACGGGAGCGGGCATCGGCAAGATCTTCGGCAGCGGCTCGGGCCCCTCGACCCCGGCCCCGTCGACGACGCCCTCGACCTCGACGAACGACACCCAGGACTCACCGACGGACACGTCGTCGACGACGACGCAGTCGAACACCCCGCCGACGACCTCGTCGGACACACCGACCACAACCCCGACAACGCCGAGCACGACCTCCCAGAAGCCGACCACCTCGGCGGCACCCCCGACCAGCCAGGGCGCAGCGGCCACCCCGACCCCGTAAAGCCGTGAAGGACTCCTTACCGGCCATAAGAGCCGGTAAGGAGTCCTTCACGGACTTCGGTGTCAGACCAGGTGGGACCGCAGCTCGCGGGCCGCTGCCGCCGGGTCCTCCGCCTCCGTGATCGCCCGGACCACCACGATCCGGGAAGCCCCGGCCGCCAGGACCTCCGGCAGCCGCGGGACGTCGATGCCGCCGATGGCGAACCACAGCCGTGAAGGCGCGGCGGCCGACGTCGAACGGACCAGGTCCAGGCCTGGTGCCGAGCGGCCCGGCTTGGTCGGGGTGGGCCAGCACGGGCCCGTGCAGAAGTAGTCCACCCCCGGTTCGGAAGCCGCGGCGGAAGCCTGGTCAACAGAGTGCGTCGAACGGCCGATCACCACGTCGTCGCCGAGGATGCGGCGGGCCAGGGGGACCGGGATGTCGTCCTGGCCCAGGTGCAGCACGTCCGCGCCGACCGCCAGGGCGACGTCCGCCCGGTCGTTCACCGACAGCAGCGCGCCGTGGCGGGCGCACGCCTCCGCCAGCACCTCCAGCGCCGCGATCTCGCCCGCGGCTTCCAGGGCGCCCGTCTTGTCGCGCAGCTGGATGATGTCGACGCCGCCGGACAGCGCCGCGTCCGCGAAGGACGCCAGGTCGCCACGGGCCGTTCGGGCGTCCGTGCACAGGTACAGGCGCGCGGCGTCGAGCCGGGCGCGGATCTTGTCACCGGAGAGGGCGGGCATAGCGGCGACCGTACCCGGCGGGCCGGCCCCCGAGCGGTGCGTGCCGTTGTCCCGGAAGCCATCCGGCCGTGACTGTGGTTGGACTGGTAACGACCGGCGCAGTAGGGTGAACGAGTCCGCACGGGAGCCCGAGGCACGGGCTGAGAGGGAGCTGCCGCTCCGACCGTGGAACCTGATCCGGGTCATGCCGGCGCAGGGAGCGTGATCCCATGACGAACACCTTGGCCGTGGTCGGCGCCGGCGTGATCGGCCTGTCCGCGGCGTGGCGCGCGGCCGCGAACGGCCACGCGGTCACCGTTTACGACCCCGAACCCGTGCGCGGCGGCGCGTCCTGGCTGGCCGGCGGGATGCTCGCCCCGGTCACCGAGGCCTGGCCGGGCGAGGAAGACGTCCTCGCCCTCGGCGAAGAGTCCCTCCGCCGCTGGCCCGGCTTCGCCCACGACCTCGGCCGAGAGGGCGTCGATCCCGGTTTGGCCGAGCACGGGACGCTGGTCGTCGCCTTCGACAGCGCCGACGCCGGCCACCTCGACATCCTCGCCGGCTACCTGCACTCCCTCGGCCGCGCGGCCGAACGCCTGACCGGGCGCGAGGCCAAGCGGCTCGAACCCGGCGTCGGGTCCGTCCGAAGTGGACTCCACGTACCCGGTGACCTGGCTGTGGACAACCGGAAACTGCTCAACGCGCTCTACGCGGCTTGCGTCAACCACCACGTCCGGTTCGTCCGCGAACGCGTCGAAACGACCCCGGACGCCGACGCCGTCGTGCTCGCCGCCGGCGCCTGGACCGGGCGGCTGCACCCCCAGCTCGCCGACGCCGTCCGCCCGCTCAAGGGCGAGATCCTCCGCCTGAAACCCCGCCGCGGCTGCCTGCCGCCGCCGACGCGCACCGTCCGGGCCGTCGTCGAAGGCCGGCCGATCTACCTCGTTCCGCGCGGTGACCAGGAGCTCGTCCTCGGCGCGACGCAGTACGAAGCGGGCTTCGACCGGGCCGTCACCGCGCGCGGCGTCCGGGAGCTGATCGAGGGCGCCGAGCGCGTCTTCCCCGCGATCACCGAGTACGAGCTGGCCGAGACGGCCGCGGGCCTGCGCGCCGGCAGCCGCGACGCGCTGCCGTACCTCGGTGTCCTGGACGACGGCGTCTACGCCGCGACCGGGCACCACCGCAACGGCCTGCTGCTGGCCCCCGTGACCGCGGACGCCGTGGTCGCCTGGCTCGAAGGCGCGAAGCCGCCCGAAGGCGTCGAAGCGGCTTCGCCCGCTCGCCTGCACCAGAAGGAGCACGTGTGATGGAGATCAAGCTCAACGGCCGGTGGACGGAGTTCCCGGACGACGCGACCGTCGCCGACGTCCTCGACGCCGCCGGCGGGCAACGGCCCGGGATCGCCGTCGCGGTCGACGGTGTCGTCGTCCGGCGGGGTGACTGGGCCACCACCACCGTGCCGAAGGGCGCGGCGCTCGACGTGCTCACCGCCGTCCAGGGAGGCTGAAGTGGACGAAGTGGACGAAGAACCGCTGGTCATCGGCACGCACAAACTGTCGTCACGGCTGATCATCGGCACCGGCGGCGCGGCGAACCTCGCCGTGCTCGAACGCGCGCTGGTCGCGTCCGGCACCGAGCTGACCACCGTCGCGATGCGCCGCGCCGACGCCGAAGGCGGCTCCGGCGTGCTGGAACTGCTCCGGCGCCTCGGGATCGAGCTGCTGCCGAACACCGCGGGCTGCCGCACGGCCGCCGAAGCCGTGCTCACCGCGCGGCTGGCGCGCGAGGCCCTCGGTACCGATCTGATCAAGCTCGAAGTCCACGCGGACGACCGGACGCTGCTCCCGGACCCCGTGGAAACCCTCGACGCGGCCGGGCAGCTGGCCGCCGACGGGTTCACCGTGTTCGTCTACACGAACGACGACCCGGTGCTCGCGCTGCGCCTGGAGGAGGCCGGCTGCGCGGCCGTGATGCCGCTGGGCGCGCCGATCGGCACCGGCCTCGGGATCCGGAATCCGCACAACATCGAGCTGATCGTTTCGCGGGCGGGCGTGCCGGTGATCCTCGACGCCGGAATCGGCACCGCGTCGGACGCCACGCTGGCGATGGAGCTCGGCTGTGACGCCGTCCTGCTGTCCACCGCGGTCACCCGGGCCAGTGATCCCGAGCGGATGGCCGCGGCGATGCGGTCGGCCGTCGTCGCCGGGCGGCTGGCCCGGGGCGCCGGGCGGGTGCCGCAGCGCTTCTGGGCGCAGGCGTCGAGCCCGCCGCGCTGAATCCCGGTCGCAACACCGGACCTTCACCGCGAACCCGTAAGGTAGACGGAACTTTCCGGCGCACCCGCGCCCGGGTGAGGGCAGAAGGAGCCAGCCGTGACCACATCGGTTCAGGACACCTCGGGCAGGTTGTACCTCGCCGTGGGCCGGCTGTCCCGGTCACTGCGCCAGGCCGGTGTGCCGGGCCCCGGGCACGGCGCGATCTCGGCGCTCGCGACGCTGGTCCACGCCGGCCAGCTGCGGCTCGGTGACCTCGCGGCCAAGGAGGGTGTCGCGGCGGCGACCATGTCGCGGATCATCGCGTCGCTGGTCGAGGCCGGGTACGTCGTGCGCGAGTCCGACCCGGTCGACCGGCGGGCGTGGCTGGCGAAGGCCACCGAAGAGGGCGAGCGGCTCGTGTCCGGCGTCCGGTCGACGCGCGTCCAGGAGCTGAACCGGCGGCTGGACAGGTTGTCGCCCGAGCACCGTGAGGCGCTGACGACGGCGCTCCCGGCGCTCGAAGCGCTGATCGCCGACGAAGACCGCTAAGCGGGCGGTGGCAGCCGCCGGGTGATCCGGTCGAAGAGCTCTTCCAGCGGCTCGCCGACCTCCCGGCCGAACTCGGTCAGCCCGTAGGTGACCTGGGGCGGCGTGGTCGGCTCGACCCGCCGCCAGATCAGGCCGTCCCGGACCAGTGCCCGCAGGGACTGGGCGAGCATCTTCTCGCTGATGCCTTCGATGCTTTCGCGCAGCTCGAAGAACCTGAGGTCGTTGCTCTGCAAGGAGATCAGCACCCAGATGCCCCACCGGCTGGTGACGTGGTCGACCACCTCGCGCGCGGCGCAGCCGGTGTGAAACACCTCATACCGCGGCTTGGCCTCGCCCTGGGTGATCTGCGCGCCTCCGGTCACGTAAGGAGCTTACCCGCAGGTATGTCCTTACCAAAAGTTAGCCCGGCTCCTAGCGTCCTGAGCACAGAGGACATCGGACGAAGGAGCAGAGCATGATCGTGGTGACCGGGGCTACCGGGAACATCGGCCGGCCGTTGACGGAGGCGCTGGCCGCGGCGGGTCAGCAGGTGACGGCGGTGTCACGGCACGCCGCGGTGGTGCCGGACGGCGTCCGCCACGTGGTGGCCGACCTGGCCGAGCCCGCCGGCCTGGAACCGGCGCTGGCCGGGGCGAAGGCGTTGTTCCTGCTGCTGTCCGGCGACCTGCACGCCGCCGGCGCCCACCCGGCCGACGTCCTCGCCCAGGCCGCAGCCGCCGGAGTCCGCCGGGTCGTGCTGCTGTCCACGCTGGGCGTGGCGACCAGGCCCTTCGGCACGACGCGGGTCGCGATGCGCGCCCTGGAGGACGCGCTGCGGGAGTCCGGTCTGGACTGGACCATCCTGCGGCCGGGCGGTTTCGCCTCCAACGCCTTGTGGTGGGCCGAATCCGTCCGCGCGCGGCAGGTCGTCGCCGCGCCCTTCGGCGACATCGGGGTGCCGGTCGTCGACCCGGCGGACATCGCCGAGGTCGCCGCGGCCGGCCTGCTGGACGACCGGCACACCGGCGCGGTGTACGAGCTGACCGGGCCGGCGGTGATCACGCCGCGCGGGCAGACGGCGGCCATCGCCGACGCGCTGGGCTCGCCGGTGCGGTTCCACGAGCTCACCCGCGCCGAAGCCAAGGCCGGCATGGCCCGGAGCATGCCGGGCGAGCTCGCCGACGACACCCTGGACATCCTCGGCTCCCCGAGCCCGGCCGAGCTGCGCGTCAGCCCGGACGTCGAGCGGGTGCTCGGCCGGGCCCCGCGCTCGTTCGCCGACTGGGTGGCCCGCAACATGGCCGCGTTCCGCTAAGCGGCGTTCTCCCGCCGCAGCTCGGCGAGCTCCGCGCGCACGGCGCGGAGCTCTTCGAGGATCTCGCGGTTCGCTTCGGCCTGGGTGGCGGCCTGTTTGGCCTCTTCCTCGCGGATGTCCTGCCGCAGCTCGTCTTCCATGCCGCTGACCACGACGGCGATGAAGAGGTTCAGCACCGCGAAGCTGGAGACGAGGATGTAGACGACGAAGAAGATCCAGGCCATCGGCGCCTGCCGCATGATCTCCTTCGCGATGTCCGGCCACGCCTCGCCGGTCATCACCTGGAACAACGTGAACAACGACGTCCCGAGGTCGCCGAAGTTCTCCGGCGAGATGACGCCGAACAGCTTGGTGGCCATCACGCCCGCGACGAAGATGATCAGCCCGAGCAGCGCGGCGATCGACGCCATGCCGGGGATCGCCGCGAGCAGCCCGGAGACGACCTTCCGCATCGACGGCACGACGGAGATCAGCCGCAGCACCCGGAGCACGCGCAACGACCGCAGCACGGCGAACGGCCCGGTCGCCGGGATCACCGCGATGCCGACGACCAGCAGGTCGAAGACGTTCCAGTTGTCGCGGAAGAACGCACCGCGGTAGGCGTAGAACTTCGCCAGCAGCTCGGCGACGAAGATGCCGAGCGCGATGTGGTCGAGGGTGTGCAGGAGGCCGCCGTAGCCGTCGATCAGCGACGTCGACGTCTCCATGCCGAGGGTGACCGCGTTGAACACGATCACCGCGATGATGAAGTTCTGGAAGCGGCGGTCCTCGAGGAACCTCGCCACCCGTTCACGCCCGGTCAAGGCCGTCCCCCGTTGTGGTCAAGGATCAGTAAACGAGGAAAGGGTAACCGGGCGGGTACTCAGCGCTGTTCGGGTGCCAGCCGCCAGAAGGCCGAGACCGGGCCGACCTTGGCGCCCATCGGGTAGGCGTGCTCGACCGCCTGGGACACGAACCACTTGCCGTAGCGCGCCGCCTCGACCACCGACATGCCCTTCGCCAGGCCCGCGGTCAGCGCCGACGCCATCGTGTCGCCCGCGCCGTGCGTGTGCTGGGTCGGGTAGCGCTCGCCCGGCAGCTCGACGAACGTCGAGCCGTCGAAGAGCAGGTCGACGCACTCCGGGTCGGCCTGCAGGTGACCGCTCTTCACCAGGACGTAGCGCGGGCCCATCCGGTGGAGCACCACCGCCGCGGTGTGCATGCCCTCGCGGTCCTTCACGGTCATCCCGGTCAGCAGGCGGACCTCGTCGAGGTTCGGGGTGAGCACCGTCGCGCGCGGCAGCAGCTCGTCGCGCAGGGCGTGCAGGCCGGCGTCGTCGAACAGCGGGTGGCCGTGCATGGACGCCGCGACCGGGTCGACGACGAACGGGATCTTCTCGTCGCGGCCGATCTCCGCCTTGTCGCACGCGGCCGCGACGGCGTTGATGATCTCCGCGGACGCCAGCATGCCCGTCTTGGCCGCGCCGACCCCCATGTCCGCCGCGACGGCCTCGATCTGCCCGGCCACGATGTGCGGCGGCAGGTCCGCGCGGTCGTGCACGCCGAGGGTGTTCTGCACCGTCACGGCGGTGACCGCGACCAGGCCGTGGACGCCGCAGGTCAGGAACGTGCGCAGATCCGCCTGCAGGCCGGCGGCGCCGCCGGAGTCCGAACCGGCGATGGTCAACGCGGTGGGCGGGCTCGTGGTCATTCTCTTCCCGACTTCTGGTCTAGGCCAATCGGCCGCTTTTGCTTCATCAACAGGCCACCACGGTGGCACATTGTGTGGGCTACTCACCAGTTACCAATCCGGCAGGAAGTAGGCGGATACGGTCCGCAGCCGGTCTGCACGAGGCGCCGGTTTCCGCCGTGGCTGCTGTCGGATTGGTAACTATCGGCACTGTACGGGCGAAGGAGCCTGGATGAAGCTCTTCTCGGTGGTACTCCTCACGGCCGCTCTCACGTTCTCCGGGGCGACCGCCGCCAACGCGGACGGCCCGAAGCTCTCCCACGTCACGACGGTCGGCGTGCACAACACGTACGACCCGGCGGCCTACGACTACCTGGCCAGGGCGCTCGACGCCGGCTCGTCGCTGATCGAGCTCGACGTCTGGCCGGACTTCTTCACCCACGAGTGGAAGGTCAGCCACTCGAACCCGTTGGGGAACAGCAACAACTGCGTCGCGGCGACGTCGGCGGCGCAGCTGTACACCGGCGGGAAGAACAAGAACCTGGAGTACTGCCTCGACGACATCCGGATCTGGCTCGCGGCCCACCCGGGCCACACGCCGCTCACGCTCAAGCTCGAGATGAAGACCGGCTTCTCGGACAACACCGGCATGGGCCCGGACGAGCTGGACGCCACGTTCCGCGCGCACCTCGGCAGCGTCGCGTTCCGCCCGGGTGAGCTGCTCGGCGGCTACGGCACGCTGGACGACGCGGCCAAGGCGGACAACTGGCCGTCCGTGGACGCGCTGCGGGGCCGGGTGATCACCGAGATCATCCCGGGCACGGTGGAGGAGCAGAACCCGACCGACACGCTGAAGACCGACGTCGAGTACGGCCGCTACCTGGTCGGGCTCAAGAACGCCGGCCGGATCGGCGACGCCTACATCTTCCCGACCGTGCACGGCGCGGCCGGCGGTGACCCGCGGGACAAGTACACCGCCGACCTCAAGCCGTGGTTCGTGGTCTTCGACGGCGACGCGAACGCGTGGGTCACCCAGACCGGGCCGGGGTGGTACGACACCAACCACTACTACGTCGTGATGACCGACGGCCAGAACGTCGCGCCGGCCATCGACGCCCACAACCCGACGGTCGAGCAGGCCAACCAGCGCGTCGCCGACCTGGCGAAGCAGCACGCGTCGGTGATCACGTCGGACTGGACCGGGCTCACGACGGTGCTGCCCCAGGTGCTCGCCAGGGGTTAGACGGTCAGCACGAGCTTCCCGGACACCCGGCCGGACTCACCCAGCTCGTGCGCCTTCGCCACGTCTTCCAGCGGGAAGGTCTGCTCGACGCGGACCTTCAGCTGACCGGCCTCGATCAGCTCGACGAGGCCGGTCAGCCCGCCGCCGTCGGGTTCCACGAGAATCCCTTCCGTTCGCACTTTCCGTTCGGCGGCCGCCTTTTCGACCCGGTCGCCGACGCCGCTGGGCACGCCGATCAGCAGTCCGCCTTCCTTGATCGCCGGCAGCCAGCGCAGGTCGCTCTCCTCGCCGACCAGTCCGAAGTAGACGTCCACATCGGACGCCGTCGCACCGGCGTCGTGGTAGTCGATCGGCTCGTCGACGCCGAGTTCGCGCAGCAGTTCGTGCTTGCCCGCGCTGGCCGTGCCGATGACGTACGCGCCACGCGCCTTGGCGATCTGGACGGCGAGGTGCCCGACCCCGCCCGCGGCGGCGTCGACGAACACCCGCTGTCCGCTGTGGACGTTCGCGACGTCGACCAGGCCCTGCCAGGCGGTCAGCCCGGCCAGCGGCAGCGCGGCGGCCTCGGCGAACGAGAGCCCGGCGGGCTTGCGCACGAAGTGGCGCGAGGGCGCGGTGACGTACTCCGCGTAGGCGCTGGCCGAGCGGGGGAACCAGGGCATGCCGAGGACTTCGTCACCCTGCCGGACGCCGGTGGCGCCGAAGCCGGTCTCCTCGACGACGCCGGCGACGTCCCAGCCGACGGTGAACGGCGGTTCGCCGAGGAACCCGCCGCCGGCGCGCACCTTCCAGTCGACCGGGTTGATCCCGGCGGCGTGCACGCGCACCAGGACCTCCGTGGGCCCGGGTACCGGCCGAGCCGCTTCGGTGACGGTCAGCACCTCCGGCCCGCCGAGTGCCTGCTGGGTCACGATGCGCATCTGTTCGCTCCTTCGTTCCGGGGTCGGCTCCTATACTCGGACGGGTAGGCACTTTTCGCCAGAAGGCACTTCTTCGTAAAGTAGGTACCCGATGGAAACCACCTGCGACCAGGACGGACCCTGGGACGTCTACCTCCGCAGCTGTCCCTGCCGCGACGTACTGGACCTGCTGGCCAACAAGTGGACGGCGCTGGTCCTGGGCGCACTGGCCCGCGGCCCGCACCGCTTCGGCGAGCTGCGCCGCGCGGTCGACGGCATCAGCCAGAAGATGCTGACCCAGAACCTCCGCCAGCTGGAACGCGACGGCTTCCTGACGCGCACGGTCTACCCGACGACCCCGCCGACGGTGGAGTACGCGCTCACGGAGATGGGCGCCGAGGTCGGCGCGCACCTGGTGGCGCTGAGCGCCTGGTCCCAGGCCAACTTCGGCCGCATCCGCTCGGCCCGCGAGTCCTACGACGGCCGGGAGCTGCAGCCGGTCAGGTGAGGTTGCCGCAGCTTGGTCGTGAGTGTTCAGGGCGGTTAGAACCGCCCTGAACACTCACGAGGACCCGAGCACCCAGAACGGCGACACCGGGCCCACGCCCGCGCCGAGCGGGTAGGACTCCGCCACGCACCTCTCGATGAACTTCTTCCCCGCCGCCACCGCGTCCGGCACCGAGGCGCCCTTCGCCAGCGACGCCGTGATCGCCGACGCCATCGTGTCGCCGCCGCCGTGGGTGTTCTCCGTGTCGTAGCGGGGGCCGCTCAGCGAGACGTACGTGCTGCCGTCGGTCAGCAGGTCCACGCAGGTGCGGCCCGTCATGTGGCCGCCCTTGACCAGGACCCACCGGGAACCGAAGGCCAGCAACGCCTCGGCCGCGTCTCGCTGGGACGCCGCGTCCGTGACGGAGATGCCCGTCAGCAGGCGGACCTCGTCCAGGTTCGGGGTGATCAGCGTCGCGCGCGGGAACAGTTCCGTGCGGATCGCCTCCAGGGCGTCCTCGCGCAGCAGCGCGTGGCCCGTCATCGACGCCGCCACCGGGTCGACCACGAGGGGGATGTCCCCGCCGACCTCGTCCAGGGTCTTGGCCACCGCGCGGATGATCTCCGCCGTGGCCAGCATGCCCGTCTTGGCCGCGTTGACGCCCATGTCGGACGCCACCGCCTTGATCTGCGCGGCGACGACGTCGGCCGGGATCTCGGTGAAACCCTGAACGCCCAACGAGTTCTGCACGGTGACGGCCGTCAGCGCGACCAGGCCGTGCACGCCGTGGGCGAAGAACGTGCGCAGGTCCGCCTGGATGCCCGCACCACCGCCGGAGTCGGATCCGGCGATGGTGAGGGCGGTGGGCGGAGTCACGGTTGCACCACGGGCAGGTAGACCTGGCCGCCGGACTCGGTGAACTCCGCCGACTTCGAAGCCATGCCGGCCTCGATGGCCTCCACAGTGGACAGACCGTGCTCCTCGGCGTACTTGCGGACGTCCTGCGTGATCCGCATCGAGCAGAACTTCGGGCCGCACATCGAGCAGAAGTGCGCGGTCTTGGCCGGTTCGGCGGGCAGCGTCTCGTCGTGGAACGCGCGTGCGGTGTCCGGGTCGAGGGACAGGTTGAACTGGTCGTTCCAGCGGAACTCGAAGCGGGCCTTGGACAGCTCGTCGTCCCACTCCTGCGCGTACTGGTGCCCCTTGGCCAGGTCGGCGGCGTGCGCGGCGATCTTGTACGTGATCACGCCGGTCTTGACGTCGTCGCGGTTCGGCAGGCCGAGGTGCTCCTTCGGCGTGACGTAACACAGCATCGCCGTGCCGTACCAGCCGATCTGCGCCGCGCCGATGGCCGAGGTGATGTGGTCGTACGCCGGCGCGATGTCCGTCGTGAGTGGACCGAGGGTGTAGAACGGCGCCTCGCCGCAGAGCCGTTCCTCCAGCTCGACGTTCTCCTTGATCTTGTGCATCGGCACGTGGCCGGGGCCCTCGATCATCACCTGGACGTCGTGCGAGCGCGCGAGGTGCGTCAGCTCGCCGAGGGTTTCCAGCTCGGCGAACTGCGCGCGGTCGTTGGCGTCGGCGATCGAGCCGGGGCGCAGGCCGTCGCCGAGGGAGAACGTGACGTCGTACTGGCGCAGCAGCTCGCAGAGTTCCTCGAAGTGCGTGTACAGGAAGGACTCCTGGTGGTGCGCGAGGCACCACGCGGCCATGATCGAGCCACCCCGGCTGACGATGCCGGTGACGCGCCGCGCGGTCAGCGGGATGTAGCGCAGCAGCACGCCGGCGTGCACCGTGACGTAGTCGACACCCTGCTCGCACTGCTCGACGATGGTGTCGCGGTAGACCTCCCACGACAGCTTTTCCGGTTCCCCGTCGACCTTTTCCAGCGCCTGGTAGATCGGCACGGTACCGACGGGCACCGGCGAGTTGCGGATGATCCACTCGCGCGTCTCGTGGATCCGCTTGCCGGTGGACAGGTCCATGATCGTGTCGGCACCCCAGCGGGTGGCCCACACCATCTTGTCGACCTCTTCCTCGACCGAGGACCAGACGGCCGAGTTGCCCATGTTGGCGTTGATCTTCACCAGGAAGTTCTTGCCGATGATCATCGGTTCGGACTCGGGGTGGCGCCGGTTGACCGGGATCACCGCGCGGCCGCTCGCGACCTCGTCGCGCACGAACTCCGGCGAAACCCGTTCCCGCGCGGCGATGTACTCCATTTCCCTGGTGACGACGCCTTGTTTGGCCCAGCCGAGCTGCGTGTTGTGCTCACGGCCGTCGGCCCAGTCGGCGCGAAGCCGGTGGAGTCCACTATGGACGTCGATCTTCGCTTCAGGGTCGGTGTACGGCCCGGAAGTGTCGTAGACGTCGAAGTGTTCGCCGTTCGAGAGGTCGATCCGGCGGGCCGGAACGCGGAGTCCGGATTCGGTCTGGTGGTAGACCTTGTGCGAACCGGTGATCGGACCGGTCGTGACGGAGACGTCCTTGTTCTCCAAGGTGGTCAACGACTTTCACTCCCTACGCCGGCATTACCCGGTCAGGTTCATGCGGTCGGTGACACCCGGGACAAATCCCCAGTCACCCTCTCAGCCCGCCATGGCGCGAGCTCCCGCGTTGTGGTGTTGTGCCACCGACCATGCCACGCCGGGGCGCCAGACTCAAGTCCGCTCACCTCACCCGACCAGTTCGGCCGGTGTGGCGTAGACGTCGACCATGGCTCCGTTGCGCAGCACGGTGATCGGCAGTGCGGTGCCGATCACTTCGGCGAACAGCTGCCGCTGGATGCCCTGCGCGTCCGACACCCGGGCGCGCCCGACGGTCAACACGAGATCACCCGTTCGCAGCCCGGCGCGCTCGGCGGGCCCGCCGGAGACGACTTCGCGCACCCGCAGCCCGGCCTCCTGGCCGGTGCGCTCGGCGACGTCGTCGGGCAGCGGCGCGGGCACGCCGACAACGCCGAGGTACGCGCGCCGCACCCGGCCTTCGACGACGAGGGTGTTGATGATCCGGCGCGTGGTCGAGTTGATCGGCACGGCCAGGCCGAGCCCGACGCCGGCGACCGCGGTGTTGATCCCGACGACGCGGCCGGCGGAGTCGGCGAGCGCGCCGCCGGAGTTGCCCGGGTTGAGCGCGGCGTCGGTCTGGATGACGTCCTCGATCACCCGGCCGGCGCGGCCGTGGCGCACCGGGAGCGCCCGGCCGAGCGCGCTGACGACCCCCGCGGTGACCGAGCCGGAGAAGCCGAGCGGGCTCCCGATCGCCACCACGAGCTGCCCGACGACGAGCTTGTCGGCGTCGCCGAGCACGGCGGCGGAGGGCGTCTCGCCGTGCGCCCGCAGCACGGCGAGATCGGACAGCGGATCGGCGCCGACGACGTCGAAGCGTGCTTCGCTGCCGTCGGCGAAGGTCGCGACGCCGCTCCGGTCCTGGTCGACGACGTGCGCGTTGGTCAGCAGGTAGCCGTCGTCGGCGAAGACCACCGCGGAGCCGCTGCCGCGCGCGAGCTGAACCCCGGCGACGTGCGGGGTGACGGTCTTGGCGACCGTGCTGACCGCGCGTGAGTAGGCGTCCATCGCCTCGTCCATGAGTACCTCGATTACACCGTTGCAGGTCCTTCAATAGTGCGCCGCGAACAGCCGGAAGTCCGTTCGCTGCTGGTGAACCGGCGGCGTGACCGGACCAGTGACGGTCAGTGGTTCACCGATTCGGACCATGCGCCGGTGAAGAATCGGCGAGACACTGCCTGTCGCTTCTGTAACGGTGCAGAAGCGACATCACTGTGGGGTTGATATGCGCAAACTCATGGTCTCGGCCCTCGCCGGGCTGCTGGTCACCGGGCTGATACCGGCGACCGCGGCGGCCCAGGGGACGGCTCCCGGGGCGCCCGGCGCCCATCCCAGCTGGCTGCCCGCGAACAAGACCGGCTTCGGCACGGCTCACGACCGGTCGAGCAACGTCTGGTTCACGCTCCAGGGCGGTCAGCTGTCCGAGGTCTACTACCCGGACCTGTCGACGCCGAGCGTCCGCTCGATGGACTTCGTCGTCACCGACGGGCGCAGTTTCGCCGTCGCCGACAACACGGCCAGGTCGCAGCAGGTCCGGCGGACCGACGACGACAGCTTGGTTTACGAGCAGACCATCACCGACGACCAGCACCGGTGGCGGCTGCGCAAGACCTACGTCACCGATCCGGCCGCGACGACCGTGCTGGTGGACGTCGACTTCCAGTCGCTCACCGGGCGGCCGTACCAGCTCTACGCGGTCGCCGACCCGGACCTGACCAACGACGGCTCCGACGATTCGGCCGCCCGCAAGGGGGACGCCGTCACCGCGTCGGACGCCACCAACGCCGCCGCCCTCACCGCGAAGCCCGCCTTCACGAAGACCAGCGTCGGCTACGCGGGCGCGTCCGACGGCGGCACTCAGCTCGCGAAGACGTTCAAGCTCGCGACGTACGACAGCGCCACGAAGGGCAACGTCGTCCTGACCGGGCAGACCGCGGCCGACGGCGTGCGCACCCGGCACGTCACCCTCGCGCTCGGCATGGGCGCGAAGGCGTCCGACGCGCTCGGCAACGCGCAGGCGTCGCAGCGGCGCGGTTTCGGGGACATCACCCGTTCTTACGACCGCGGCTGGGAGCAGTACCTGCGCGGGGTGAGCAAACCGCCGTCGTCGCTGAAGACCGACAGCGAGCGCGACCTCTACAAGGCGTCGATGCTGACGCTGGCCGCGAGCGAGGACAAGCACCACCCGGGCGCGTTCATCGCGTCGCCGAGCATGCCCTGGCGGTTCGGGAACAACGACCCGGAGTGGTCGCCGTCCGGCACCTACCACCTGGTCTGGCCGCGCGACCTCTACCAGATCGCGACCGGCCTGGCCGCAGGCGGCGACACCGCGGCCGCGAGCCGCGCGGTGACCTACATGTTCGGCACGCAGCAGCAGGCCGACGGCCATATGCCGCAGAACAGCCGGGTCGACGGCGTGCCGTACTGGACGTCGGTCCAGCTCGACGAAACCGCGTTCCCGATCGTGCTGGCCCAGCAGCTGGGGCGCAACGACGTGTGGCCCGGCGTGCGCAAGGCGGCCGACTTCCTGTTGTCCTACAAGGGTCCTGACGGCCAGGCCGCGCCGTGGACGCAGCAGGAGCGCTGGGAGGAGCAGGACGGCTGGTCCCCGTCGACCATCGCGTCGGTGATCGCCGGGCTGGTCTGCGCCGCGGACATCGCGTCGCACAACGGCGCGCCGGCGGACGCGGCTCGCTACCTGGCCGCGGCGGACAAGTTCAAGGCCGACCTGCCGAAGCAGACGATCACCACGAACGGGCCGCTGTCGAAGGACCCGTACTTCGTGCGGCTCACCAAGGACGGCAACGCGAACGCTCCGACGACGTACAACCTCGGCAACTCGAGCGTGACCATGGACCAGCGTGCGGTCACCGACGCCGGCTTCCTCGACCTGGTGCGCCTCGGCGTCTACCGCGCCGACGACCCGGTGATCGTGAACAGCGTTCGCGTCACGGACAAGGAGATCTCGTACACGACGCCGACCGGGCAGTTCTGGCACCGGTACACAAAGGACGGCTACGGCGAGCAGGCCGACGGTTCGCCGTGGGACTACACCTTTCCGGCCGAGAGCCGCACGACGTTCGGCCGGCTGTGGCCGCTGCTCGCCGGCGAGCGCGGCGAGTACGAACTGACGCTGGGCCAGCCGTCGTCGGCCGCGCGGCGGCTGCGTGACCTCGGCCGGGTGAGCAGCTCGGCGGAGACCATGCCGGAGCAGGTGTGGGACGAGAACCCGCCGTCGGGTCAGACGGGGTTCCCGGCCGGCACGCCGAACACCTCGGCGACGCCCCTGGCCTGGACGCACGCGCAGTACGTCCGCCTGGCCTGGGACGTCAATGCGGGCGCGACCCTCGAAACCCCGCGCGTGGTCCGCTGCCACTTCCTCGGCTGCTGAGGTTCGCCAAAAGCCGTGAAGGCCTCCTTACCGGCCATAAGAGCCGGTAAGGAGGCCTTCACGGCTTTACGGAGTACGGGAGGTCAGATGACGGCGCCGTCGTCTTCGGGGGTGCGTGGGGGGAGCCAGGAGAGGCCGGGGACGCCCCACTTGTTGGACTTCAGCATCTTCTTCGCGGCGCGGGCGTGGCGCCCGACGAGCCGGTCGAGGTAGATGTAGCCGTCGAGGTGGTCGGTCTCGTGCTGCAGGCAGCGCGCGAAGTAGCCGGTGCCCTCGACCTCGATCGGGTTGCCCTCGATGTCGGAGCCGGTCACCTTCGCCCACGACGCGCGGCCCGTCGGGTACGACTCGCCGGGCGCCGAGAGGCAGCCCTCCCAGTCGTCGTCCGGATCCGGCATGGTCTCCGGGATCTCCGACGTCTCGAGCTTCGGGTTCACCACGACGCCCTTGTGGCGGACGCCCTCGTCGTCCGGGCAGTCGTAGACGAACACCCGCAGGTCGAGGCCGATCTGGTTGGCGGCTAGGCCGACACCCTCGGCGGCGTACATCGTCTCGAACATGTCGTCGGTGAGGATGCGCAGCTGCTCGTCGAACTCGGTGATCTCCCGAGTCGGGTTGTGCAGCACGGGGTCGCCGGCGATCCGGATGGCGTGGACGGTCACGAGCGGGCAGTTTAGTCGGACCCTTCTGGTAGACCTGCATCAGACCGTGACGCGCCGATGTCGATGCCCACGTCGGCGTGCTGATCCGTGGTTGAATGACGCCCGCGGAAGAGGTAGGTCTGGATCACCATGTCGCCTGATTGAGAGGGACTCGGATGGACGCCGCGGAGTCGATGGCTGAGCCGCAGCCGTCGCCGCCGAAGCCCGTACCCGGCCTGACCGAACGCGAGGTCGAGATCCTCGCTTTCGAGCGCCAGTGGTGGCGACATGCCGGTGCGAAGGAGAACGCCATCCGTGAGCGCTTCGAAGTCTCCAGCACGCGCTACTACCAGCTGCTGAACAAGCTGCTGGAGAAGCCGGAGGCGATCGAAGCCGACCCGATGCTGGTGAAGCGGCTGCGCAAGACGCGTGCCGCCCGCCAGCGCAAGCGTGGGGCCAGGCGACTGGGGATCGAGCTGAAATGAGCGTGTTTTCGGGAATGTCCCGGCCGATGAAGGCCGCGGGCGTCGTGCTGATCGGTGTGGCGATCGTCGCCGCCGTGATCGGCGGGATCTCCGCGTTGAGTGGTGGCGGTTCGAACGAAGCCGGGCCGAGCGGTACGCCCAGCACCCAGCCCGGCACGCCGCCGGGCGGGACGTCGCCGACGGTGACACCACCGTCGACACCGCCGCCGTCCACGACCAGTCCGACGTCGCCCACGCCGTCGTCACCTACCCCCGGCCAGCCGACACCGGGACAGCCGACGTCCGGGCAGCCGGGTCAGCCCGGTGACCAGCAGACGGGCAACAAGTGGGTGACCGTCCGGGTGTTCAACAACTCCCTGATCAAGGACCTCGCCGAGCGGGCCGCGAACGACTTCCGGGGTGACGGCTGGACCGTCAACGAGGTCGGCAACTACTCGCAGGGCACGATTCCGGTGACCACGGCGTTCTACCGCCCGGGCACCGACGAGGAAGCCGCGGCGAAGCAGCTCGCGCAGGAGTTCCAGATCAAGGCCGAGCCCCGCTTCCCGGGGATCGAGAGTGCCAGCCCGGGCGTGATCATCATCGTGACGAAGGAATACGAGTCGGGCCACAAGGGCAGCTGACGAGCTTGTGCCGAAGGGGCGCCACCCGCGGGTGGCGCCCCTTCGCGCGTTTCAGTCGCCGGCCTGGACCTGGGCGTAGGCCTCCAGGGCCGCGAGCTGGGCCGGGTCCAGGCTCGGCCGGACCTTCTTGCGGGCCGCGTCCAGGTGGGCCGCCGTGACCTCGTGGGCTTCGAGGGACTCGCGCATCGCCGTCAACGCCGCTTCGCGGATCAGCGCCGCGCAGTCGGCCGCCGAGTAACCGTCCAGAGTGGACGCCACCGCGGCCAGGTCCACATCGGCAGCCAGCGGCGTGTTCTTCGAGGTCGCGGTCAAGATCGCGGTGCGGGCCTCGGCGTCCGGCGGCGGCACGTAGACGCGGCGCTCCAGCCGTCCCGGCCGCAGCAGGGCCGGGTCGACCAGCTCGGGCCGGTTCGTCGCGCCGAGGACGACGACCTCGCGCATCGGCTCGACGCCGTCGAGCTCGGTCAGCAGCGCCGCGACCACCCGATCGGCGACACCGGAGTCCGACGACTGGCCGCGGCGCGGGGCCAGCGCGTCGATCTCGTCCAGGAAGATCAGCGACGGCGCGGCCTCGGCGGCGCGGCGGAACAGCTCCCGCACCGCGCGCTCCGACTCGCCGACCCACTTGTCCATCAGCTCGGCGCCCTTGACGGCGAACACGTTGAGCGCGCCGGTGCCGGCCAGCGCCCGCACCAGGAACGTCTTGCCGCCACCGGGCGGCCCGTAGAGCAGCACGCCACGCGGCGGTGCGACGCCGAGCCGCGCGAACGAGTCCGGGTACCGCAGCGGCCACAGCACCGTTTCGGTGAGGGACTGCTTGACGTCGACCATGTTGCCGACGTCGTCCAAGGTCAGCCCGCCGGTGGCCAGGTTGTCCGAAGTGGACAGCGACACCGGCCGGACGGTGGCCAGCGCGTCCAGCAGGTCCTGCTGCGAGACACGCGGCTCGGCCTCGTCACGCTGGCGCAGCGCCGCCCGCAGCGCCGCGTCCCGTCGCAGCGCGATGAGGTCCGCCGCGACGAACCCCGGGGTCCGCTCGGCGAGCGCGCCGCAGTCGAGGCCCGGCTCCAGGGGGACGTCGCGCAGCAGGACGTTCAGCAGCTCACGGCGGGTTTTCGCGTCCGGCAGGGCCAGGCCCAGCTCGCGGTCCAGCAGGTCCGCGGCGCGCAGCCGCGGGTCGGCGGACTCGGCCCGGGCCGTCGTCGCGACCACGGCGAGGCGGTCGCGGCGCAGGGCCGTGCGCAGCTCTTCGAGCACGATCGTGGCCACCGGCGGGGGCGTGGTCGCGGGCAGCAGCGCGTCGACGTCGGTGATCAGCAGCACAGCCGGGCCCGCGGCGGCGCGGATCGCCTCACGCAGCCGCGACACCGCGACGTTCGGGTCCAGCACCGCGAGGTTGGGCGCGGCGACCGGGACGACCTTGACGTTCTCGGCCTGCGCCACCGACCGCACGAGCGTCGCCTTGCCGACGCCTTCGGGGCCGGACAGCAGCACGCCGAGGTGGGCGGGCGCGCCCAGCTTCGCGAGCAGCTCGGGCCGGTGGAAGGCCAGGTCGAACCACTCGGAGAGCTTGCGCGCGGCCGCTTCGCCGCCGATCAGGTCGGCCACCGGCACGGCCGGCTCGGTGATCTCCACGAGCGTGACTTCGTCTTCGACGATTTCGGCGTCGATCCACTCCTCGGCCGCGGTGACGGCGGTGGTGCGGACGAGCGCGGTCGCCGTCCGCGGCGCGGCGGATTCGGCGGCGGGCCGGGCGCCGTCGCGCCAGACGACCACTGTGGACGGTCCTACCGCGACGGTCCCGGCGGGCTCGGTCGCGGTGACGGTCAGCAGTTCGTTCGTCCAGGTCGCGCCGATGGCCCGCGACAGCTGGCCGCGCAGGCCGGCCGGGTCGGACCCCGGCTGCGGCGCGAGGTCCTGCGGCAGCAGGGAAACGGCGTCGCCGATGGTCAGGACCTTGCCGATCAGCGCCAGCCGCAGCATGTGCGGGCTGACCGACGAGCTGGCCAGCCGTGACCCCGCGACGGTCACCGTCCGGGCGGCCGACACCTCGGCCGGCGCGACCACGACCTCGGCGCCTTCGGTGACGCCGAGGTTCGACATCGTGACGTCGTCGGTGAGCAGCACCCCCGGCACGCCGGTCTCGTCGGCGGGCGCCGCGAGCGCGGCGCTGACGCGCGCGCCGGTCAGGTGCACCGCGTCCCAGGCCCGCAGGCCCAGCGCGTCGAGGACTTCGGGGTGCAGCCGCACGACGCCGCGGCGGGTGTCCAGCGCGGACGGCGTGTGCCGGACGGTCAGCGTGATCTGGGGGTGGCTCACGCCGTTCACCCTAGCGATGCGGAGAGCCCCCACGCGTCGAAGCCGGGGTGATATCCCGGACCGCCGACACCCCGTGTCGTCCACCTGAGTACGCGTGTCGTCCCGTCAGGTACGCGTGTCGTCCATTCCGATCGAGCCCGGGCGTACCCGGACGGACGACACGCGTACCCAGGTGGACGACACGCGCACCTGGATGGACGACACGATTTACTTGCGGCGCAGGCCGATCTGGCGCCAGGAGCGGCGGCGCTGGCCGTTGCCGTTGCCGTTGGAGGAGGTGTCGCGGGGGGTGCGGACGTACTCGCCGTTGCGGGGGAGGCGGACCGCACGCATCGCCGCGCCCGCGACACGCCGGCGCAGCGGTGGGCGCAGGCCGAGACGGCGCTGGGAGCGGGCCCGGCGGATCGCGCGGCGCTCGCGCGGCGGGACCGTCCAGGCCTCGGGGTGGTCGGCCAGCCAGCGGCTGCGGTAGACCGAGTACGGGATGTGCGCCAGGTACAGCACCATCGCGACGAGCAGCGCGACCAGCGGGAACTGGATGATCGCGGCCGCCAGCAGGGCGACGCCGATCAGCAGCGGCGCGATCGCCTTCGCCGGGGCCTTGACCGTCTTCAGCGACAGCGTCGGGATCCGGCTGATCAGCAGGGCCGCGATGGCGATCGTCCACGCCCACACGACCCACTGCGAAGACCACCAGCCCTCGCCCCACTGCAGCCAGGCGACCAGCGGCAGCATGGCGAGCAGACCGCCCGCGGGCGCCGGGACGCCGACGAAGAACTCGCTCGCGTACGCCGGCTGCTCGGTGTCGTCGAGCAGCGTGTTGAACCGGGCCAGCCGCAGGATCATGCAGACGGCGAAGATCAGCGACGCCACCCAGCCGATCCGGTCCGCGCCCGTCTGCCACACGTAGATGACCAGCGCCGGCGCGACGCCGAACGAGATGCCGTCGGACAGCGAGTCCAGCTCCGCGCCCATCTTCGACGTCGCGTCGAGCAGGCGGGCGATCCGGCCGTCCAGGCTGTCGAGCACCGCGGCGATGCCGATCGAGGCGATCGCCATCGAGTAGTTCTTCGTCAGCGCGAACTGCACCGCCGACAGCCCGGCGCACAGCGCCAGCACGGTGATGGCGTTCGGCAGCAGCCGGACACCGGGGGTGGTCGTGGTCACGCGGACCATGGGGTCAGCCTTCCGAGCGCGAGGCGGGGAGTTCGGCGATCACCGTCTCGCCGCCGACCGTCCGCTGGCCCTTCGCGACCAGTACGCGCGAGCCCGGCGGGAGGTAGAGGTCGACCCGGGAGCCGAAGCGGATGATGCCGTACGTCGCAGCGGCGCCGACCTTGTCGCCCTCGCGGATCTCGCAGAGGATGCGGCGCGCGACCAGCCCGGCGATCTGCACGACGACGAGCTCGTGGCCGTCTTCGGTGCGCATCAGCACGGAGTTGCGTTCGTTGTCCTTGCTCGCCTTGTCCAGGTCCGCGGAGAGGAACTTGCCCGGCCGGTAGGCGACGCGCTCGATCACGCCGTTCGCCGGCACGCGCTGGACGTGCACGTCGAACACCGAGAGGAACACCGACACGCGCAGCCGCGGCTCGGCGGGCAGGCCGAGCTCGGCGGGCGGGACGGCTTCCTCGATCAGCGAGACGAGACCGTCGGCCGAGGCCAGCGCGACGCCATCACGCGGGGGCGGGACCCGCTTCGGCTCGCGGAAGAACGCGGCCATCGCCACGGTCGTGAGCGCGCCGAGGACGCCGAGGCGCTTGGAGAACCGGCGGGCGACCAGCGTCGCGACCGCGCCACCCGCCACGAACGGCCGGCCGGCCGGGTGCATCGGCGGCAGCGTCTCGCGGGCCAGCTGGAGGGCGTGGGCGACGGGATTGCCGGCGGATTCCGGCCGGGTGCCGCTCATGGTCGGGTCCCCTGGTTTCGTGTCGTGAGGGCGGGTGACGCCGGGGTTCCGGCGGCCGCGTACGGGCGCCACCACGCTACCGCTGCCCCAGGTGGGGGTCTGGTCGGGTCTGTCCGGGTCCTCCGCGAGGGTGTCCCCGTGACGGGTGGGAGGGACCACATCCCGGTAACGGATGGTCGAAGTCTGCGATAACTCTGGGTAGTTGACGCCGTCTGACCTGTGAGGACCGATGACCGACCGCCGCGATTCCGCCGACGCCCGGCTCGCCGAGCTGCTCGGCGCGTGGCGCCAGGACATCGCCGACGCGCCGATGCCGTCACTCGTGGATCCGGACCGCGCGGTGGACGTCGTCATCGAAGCGATGAGACGAAGCCGGGTGCATGCACCCCCCGACGGCGCATGCACCCGGCCGCGGAATCAGGGCCTGAAAGAAGCGCCGAACGACCTACTTTAGTGGCGGAAGCCGTGTTGACCACGGTTCGTCCGGCAAATGTTACGAACGGTCACCCGAGCGCCGGCCGATCCCGCTCGCGAGCCGCAGGATCGCCAGCAGCACGACGGCGCCCAGGATGGCCACGCCGAAGCTGGGGAAGTCGAAGTCGAACGACTTCGCCTGGCCGGTCGCGAGCCGGTAGATCAGCCCGCCCAGGGCCGCGCCGACCACGCCCACCAGCACGCTGACCAGGCAACCCTGCCGGCGCCGGTCCCGGCCGCCGACGACCAGGTTGGCCGCCCAGCCGACGAGCGCGCCGAAGATGACCCATGCGACGAAACCCATGTCGTGGAGCTTACGCGGGCCGATCACGCGGACGCACAAGAGTCATTGCACAAGAGCTGTTGTACAACTACTCTTGTGCGTCATGAGCGAGGACGTCCGGGAGATCCGGGATTCGAAGGTGCTGGCCGCCATGTCGCACCCGCTGCGCCGCCGGCTGCTGGACCTGCTGCACCTCGACGGGCCCGCGACCGCGTCGATGCTCGCCGCGAAGACCGGCCAGGCGGTCGGGAACATCAGCCACCACATCAAGGTGCTGGCCGCGGCGAAGCTCGTCGAGCAAGCCCCAGAACTGGCTCGTGACCAGCGGGAACGCTGGTGGCGGCGGGTCTCGAAGACGCTGAAGTGGGCAGCCGCCGACTTCCCCGACGACCCGGTCGCCGAGGCCGCCGAGGTGCTCGTCCTCGACCGCCAGACGGCCGTCGCCCGGCAGTGGATCGCCGAGCGCGAGAGCTATCCCGAGCCGTGGCGGGGCGCGCCGTTCGCGATGGACACCTGGCTCCGGCTCTCGACCGACGAGCTCGACGAGCTGAACGAGCGGGTCCTGCTGCTGATCAGCGAGTTCGAAGACCGCGTCGAACCCGGCGACGGCATCGAGCGCCGCCCGGTCTTCTTCGCCGCGCGGGCGTCGCTGGGCCGGCCGTGACCGGGCTCTGGGGGAACCGCGACTTCCGGCTGCTGTGGACCGGCGAGACCGCCAGCATGCTCGGCGGCATGGTCGCGAGCACGGCGTTGCCGCTGGTCGCGGTGCTCACGCTGGGGGCGAGCACGTTCGACGTCGGGCTGCTGACGGCGGTGGCCTGGCTGCCCTGGCTGGTGATCGGCCTGCCCGCCGGCGCCTGGGTGGACCGGCTGCCCAAGCGCCCGGTGATGCTCGCCTGCAACACCGTGTCGATGGCGGTGTTCGGCAGTGTTCCCCTCGCCGCCGCGCTCGGCGCGCTGACCATGCCGTACCTGCTGGTGGCCGCGCTGCTCGGCGGCGTCGCGAAGGTGTTCTTCACCCTCGCCTACCGGGCCTTCCTCCCGGCGCTCGTCGGCCGCGAGGACCTGCTGGGGGCCAACGCCAAGCTGCAGGGCAGCGAATCCGCGACGCAGGTCGCCGGGCCCGGCCTGGCGGGCCTGCTGGCGCAGGCGTTCGGGCCGGTCAGCGGGATCCTCGCGGACGCGGTCAGCTTCGGCGTCTCCGTGCTGTGCGTGCGCACGATCCGCGCCCGCGAAACCGTCGTGCCGGTCGAGCGGACGCCGCTGCGCAGCCAGATCGCCGTGGGTCTGCGGTTCGTCCTCGGCGACCGCTACCTGCGGACGCTGATGACGTTCGGCGCCGTCTCGAACCTCGCCCTGACCGGGTACCAGGCCATCCAGATCGTCTTCCTGTCCCGCACGCTCGGCGCCGCGCCCGGCCTGGTCGGGCTGGTCCTGGCGGCGGCCGCCACCGGCGGGATCCTCGGCGCCGCGCTGGCCGGTCGGCTCGGCGCCCGCTTCGGCACCGCCCGCGCGTTCCTGCTCTGCGAAGCCTTCGCGGCGCCGATGCTGCTGCTCGGCCCGCTGAGCGGCCCCGGCCCCGGGCTCGTGCTGTTCGTCATCGCGGACTTCGGCGTCTGCGCGGGGGTCGTCGCGTCGAACGTCCTGACCACGACGTTCCGGCAGCGCTACTGCCCGCCGGAGCTGTTCAGCCGGATCAACTCGAGCGCGTCGATCGTCAACTACGGCACGATCCCGCTGGCCGGCGTCCTCGGCGGCGCGCTCGGCGAAGCGATCGGCGTCCGGGAGACGCTCTGGGTGATGTCCGCGCTGCTGGTCGTGGCCCTCGGCATGCTGGCCCCGCTGGCGAAGCTGCGCGACTTCCCGGTCACAGCAGCAGGACGTCCACCTCGTCGCCAACCGCAGCCGAGCTGACGTCCTCCGGCAGCACGATCAGGCAGTTGGCCTGGGTGAACGCGGCCAGCAGGTGCGATCCCGGGCCGCCGCGCGGCCCGACGACCCCGGTGACCTCACGCTCGGACGGCGTGAACACGCCCCGGCGGAACTGGCGGCGTCCGGCCGGCGAGCTCATCGCCTCGGTCAGCCGGGCCCGCACCCGGCGGCGCGAGACGTCGGTGTGGCCGAGCGCGGCCAGCAGCGCCGGGCGCAGGAACGCCTCGAACGACACCAGCACGCTCACCGGGTTGCCGGGCAGCGTCACCACGGGCACGCCCTGCCAGCGCCCGGACCCCTGCGGCCCGCCCGGCTGCATCGCGACCTTCGCGAACTCGACGCCCTGCCCGGTGAGCGCGTCCTTCACCACTTCGTACGCGCCCGCGCTGACGCCGCCGGAGGTGACCAGCAGGTCGGCGTCGGCCAGCCGCGGCTCGATGACCTTGCGGAACTCCTCGACGTCGTCGACGACACTGCGGACCACCTCGACCTCGCAGCCGAGCTCGCGCAGCGCGGCGGCGAGCATCACGCTGTTGGACTCGTAGATCTGGCCGTGCCGCAACGGTGCCGGCGCGTCGACCAGCTCGGTGCCGGTGGAGGCGACGAGCACCCGCGGCGGCCGGTGCACCCGCAGCTCGGCGAGCCCGACCGCGGCGGCCAGGCCCAGGTGCGAATGCCCCAGCACGGTCCCGGCGGGCAGCGCGAGGCTCCCGGCGACGACGTCTTCCCCGAGCCGCCGGATGTGCGCGCCTTCGCGGGCCTCGGCGGTGATGGTCACGGTCTCCGTGCCGCCGTCGGTGTCCTCGACCATCACGACGGCGTCCGCGCCCGGCGGCAGCGGCGCGCCGGTCATGATCCGGTGCGCGGTGCCCGGCTCCAGCGGCCGGACGTCGACCCGGCCGGCCGGGATGTCGTCGGCGACCGGCAGTGTCACCGGCACCGAGGCGACGTCGGCGGCGCGGACCGCGTAGCCGTCCATCGCGGAGTTGTCGAAGGGCGGCAGGGAGACGCCCGCCGGCACGTCCTCGGCCAGCACGAGGCCGGCCGCGTCGGCGAGCGGCAGGACGGTGGTGGGCGCGGTGCCCAGGAGCGCGGTGATCCGCTCCCGGTAGTCGTCGACGGAGATCACCGGACCATCCTCCCCTGTTGTGGGAGGCGTGCAAGACTCTGCGTCGTCTGAGAGCACGCCCAGGGGAGAACGCAATGCAGGTCCGAGTCCGCAACCAGCCCTCTTTCGCCGTCGCCCGGCTGATGCTGGCGCCGGGGGAACCGTGCCAGGTGGAGTCCGGCGCGATGATGGCCACCAGCTACGGCGTGCAGGTCCAGTCCCAGGCGCAGGGCGGGATCATGAAGGGTCTCGGCCGCGCCTTCCTCTCCGGCGAGTCCTTCTTCATCTCCACCTTCACCGCGCCGCAGAACGGCGGCTGGGTCGACGTCGCGGCCAACCTGCCCGGCGACATCCAGACGATCCCGCTCGACGGCCGCACCGGCTGGGCCGTCACCCGCGGCTGCTGGCTCGCGTCGTCGCACGGCGTGCAGACCGAGACCAAGTGGGGCGGGATGAAGAACCTGATGGGCGGCGAAGGCGGTTTCCTCACCCACGCCACCGGCCAGGGCGAGCTGCTCGTCAGCTGTTACGGCGCGGTCGAGACCATGACCCTGCAGCCGGGCGAGATGGTCACCGTCGACACCGGGCACGTCGTCGCGTACGCCGACACCGTGCAGTACCAGATCCGGAAGGTCGCGACCGGCATCATCCAGTCCATGAAGAGCGGTGAAGGCCTCGTCTTCGACTTCGTCGGCCCCGGCCAGATCATGACGCAGACGCGCAACCCGTCGGCCCTGATCAGCTGGATCATCTCGCACGTCCCGTCCCGCTGATGCGCGTCCAGACCCGGCACACGCCGGGCTTCGGCGTCGCCCGGGTGCTGCTCGACCCGGGCGAGGCCGTGCAGGCCGTGCCCGAAACGCTGCTCGCCAGCCGCTTCGGCGTCACCGAAACGGCGGCGGGCCGCGGCGGCGTCCGCGCGGGCAAGACGACGATGGCCGTCTACACCGCACCGTCCGACGGCGGCTGGATCGACTTCGCGCCGCTGCGCCCCGGCGACGTCTACCCGTTGGAACTGCGCGGCGGCACGGGCTGGTCGGTGCACCGCGAAGCCGTGCTCGTGCGCCCCTCGGCGGTTCGCCACGACCCGAGCTGGGCGCCGTTGCAGCAGCTCTTCGGGGCCGACGCGGGGTTCCTCGAGCACTTCAGCGGCACCGGTCCCCTCGTGCTCGCCGCACCCGGGCCGGTGGACGCGTTCGAACTCGCCCAGGGCGAGCTGGTCACCGTCCGCCCGGACTACCTGCTGGCCTATCCGGACACCGTGCAGTGCCGGCTGCGCGCACTCGATCCCGGCGGCCCGCAGTCGGTGCGCACGGGCGAGGGATTGGCAGTCGACTTCGCGGGTCCCGGGACGGTGCTCGTGCACGCGCGGAACCGCCGTCTTTCGCAGGCGTGATCTTCGGACGAATTGCCCATTGCCGAGGGGAATAATTCCGGTAGCGTGATTGGGACTCGCGCCGCTGGCCTACGCTGGGCCAGCGGATCCTTGTGTGCTGAGGGAGGGCGCCGTGGCTGTCGGCACCGTCAAATGGTTCAACTCGGAAAAGGGCTACGGGTTCATCGAATCCACCGAAGGACCAGACGTGTTCGTCCACTATTCCGCCATTCAGGCTGACGGATTCCGCACTTTGGACGAAGGCGACCGGGTGGAGTTCGAAGTGCAGTCCGGCCGGGACGGACGGAGCCAGGCGGCCGACGTGCGGAAGGTGTCGTAACTACCGCTGTTGACCTGTTGGGCCAACCCCCGGCAGCCGCCGAACCAGGGGCGTTAGGCTGCCGGGCGTGACAGGCGATGTGTCGGGGGACCTCACCGGTCGCCGGCTGGGCAACTACCGCATCGACGGCGTGCTCGGCAAGGGCGGCATGAGCGTGACCTACAAGGCCACGGACGTGCGCCTGGGCCGGAAAGTGGCGCTGAAGGTCATCGGCGACCACCTCGGGACCGACGCCGAGTTCCGCGAGCGGTTCGTCGACGAGGCGCGCAACACGTCCGCGATCGACCACGCCAATGTCGTGCCGCTGTACGACTTCGGCGAGCTCGACGGCATGCTCTACATCGCCATGCGGATGGTCGACGGCGGTGATCTCGCCGGCCTGATCGCGGGCGGTCCCATCGCGCCCGCGCGCACGCTGACCATGCTCGACCAGGTCGCGGACGCGCTCGACACCCTGCACAACCGTGGTCTGGTCCACCTGGACGTCAAGCCGGCCAACGTGCTCGTGACGAAGAAGGAGACCTCGCGCGAGCACGTGTACGTCGCCGACTTCGGGCTGACGCGCCGCGGCGCGACCGGCCACCGCACCCGCGGCGGCGACTTCCTCGGCTCGCCCACCTACGCGGCGCCGGAACACCTTCGCGGCGAGCCGCTGGACGGGCGCACCGACCAGTACGCGCTCACGTGCGTCCTCTACGCCTGCCTCACCGGCAGCCCGCCGTTCAAGGGCGACGTCCCGACGGTGATCAAGGGTCACCTCAACGGCGACCCGCCCGCCATCTCCCGCGCTGTCGCGCTGCCGCCGGCGATCGACGAGGTCATCCGCAAGGGCATGGCCAAGAGCCCGGCGGACCGCTACCCCAACTGCGTCGAGATGATCGCGGCCGCCCGCCGCGCGCTCGGCGCCCAGGCGGCGTCGGACACCCCGCCCGGGCCACCCGGTCCGCCGGGGACCAATCCGGGTGGAATCCCCGCGCCGCAGCGTCCTGGTCAGGTACAACAGGGACCGCACCAGACCACGGCACCGCAGCAGGGAGAGGGGGCCCCCGTGCACCCGTACGGAGGACAGCAGCAGCCCGGTTACGGGCAGCAGCCCGGACCGCAGGGCCCGGGTGGCCCCGGCGGCCTCGGTGGCCCTGGTGGCCCTGGTGGCCCGCCGCAGGGCCCGCCCCCCGGTTACGGCTACCCCCAGCAGGGCCCGCCCCAGGGGATGCCGCCGCAGGGCCCGTACGGCTACCAGCAGCAGGGCATGCCCCAGCAGGGCCCGCCGCCCGGCTACGGCCCGCCCGGCGACCCGATGCGCCTGCGCCCGCCGATGCCCGCGGGCGGCGCGGGCGCGTTCCACCAGGCGAAGAGCGGCAACACCAAGTGGATCTGGATCGTCGTCGGCGCGGTCGTGGTGATCGGCGCGATCGTGACGGCGATCATCCTGTTCACCGGCGGCGACAGCGGCGGCGGCACCCCGACGACCGCGCCGAACATCCCGGTCGGCCCGGGCGACTCCCAGGGCAACCCGACCTCCTCGCTGAATGCGCCCCCGTCGTCGATCTCCATCAAGCCGAGCTCCTGATCCCGGTCCCGGCCGTCGTGTGGTCGTTCGCGGTCGCGAGATCGTGCGGCGCTGAGCAGGTCTTCTTGCACTCTCCCCCCGAGAGTGCTAAACACGGACTTGGCACTCGACGCCGTTGAGTGCCAGGCGCGCGGTCACCGATCGCGTGCTTGAAGGTCGGGACGGTGAGGCTGACCCCCACTCGGGTCCAGTCGTCCGTCGCGGGCACCGAGCCTGGCCGAGGAAAGAGTCCTGCTGCCGCCGCTGCAAGTAACACAGCGCGGCGGTGGCGCCCAATACCGGAGGACCACACCGCAATGGCCAAACTGATCGCGTTCGACGAGGACGCCCGCCGCGGTCTTGAGCGCGGCTTGAACATCCTCGCCGAAGCCGTCAAGGTGACCCTCGGCCCGCGGGGCCGGAACGTCGTGCTCGAGAAGAAGTGGGGCGCGCCGACGATCACCAACGACGGCGTCTCCATCGCCAAGGAGATCGAGCTCGAAGACCCGTGGGAGAAGATCGGGGCCGAGCTCGTCAAGGAAGTTGCCAAGAAGACCGACGACGTCGCGGGTGACGGCACCACCACCGCCACCGTGCTCGCCCAGGCCCTGGTCAAGGAAGGCCTGCGCAACGTTGCCGCCGGCGCCGACCCGATCAGCCTGAAGCGCGGCATCGAAGCGGCCGTCGAGGCCATCATCGAGCAGCTGCACAAGATGGCCGTCCAGATCGAGACCAAGGAGCAGATCGCTGCTACCGCCTCGATCTCGGCCGCTGACCGCACCATCGGCGAGCTGATCGCCGAGGCGCTGGACAAGGTCGGCAAGGAAGGCGTCGTCACCGTCGAGGAGAGCAACACCTTCGGTCTCGAGCTCGAGCTCACCGAGGGCATGCGCTTCGACAAGGGCTACATCTCGGGCTACTTCGTGACGGACCCGGAGCGTCAGGAAGCCGAGCTGGAGGACCCCTACATCCTCCTCTTCGGTTCCAAGATCTCCACCGTCAAGGACGTCCTGCCGCTGCTGGAGAAGGTCATCCAGTCCGGCAAGCCGCTGCTGATCATCGCCGAGGACGTCGAGGGCGAGGCCCTGGCCACCCTCATCGTCAACAAGATGCGCGGCACCTTCAAGTCCGTCGCCGTCAAGGCCCCGGGCTTCGGTGACCGCCGCAAGGCGATCCTGCAGGACATCGCGATCCTGACCGGTGGCCAGGTCATCAGCGAGGACGTCGGCCTCAAGCTGGAGAACGCCGACCTGTCGCTGCTGGGCAAGGCGCGCAAGGCCGTCATCACCAAGGACGAGACGACCATCGTCGAGGGTGCGGGCGACGCCGACCAGATCCAGGGTCGCGTCAACCAGATCCGCGCCGAGATCGAGAACTCGGACTCGGACTACGACCGCGAGAAGCTCCAGGAGCGTCTGGCGAAGCTGGCCGGCGGCGTGGCCGTCATCAAGGCCGGTGCCGCCACCGAGGTCGAGCTGAAGGAGCGCAAGCACCGCATCGAGGATGCAGTGCGCAACGCCAAGGCCGCCGTCGAAGAGGGCATCGTCGCCGGTGGTGGCGTCGCTCTCATCCAGGCTGCTGAGGCTGCCTTCGCCGGTCTGAAGCTCGAGGGCGACGAGGCCACTGGTGCCAACATCGTCAAGGTGGCCGTCGAGGCCCCGCTCAAGCAGATCGCGATCAACGCCGGCCTCGAAGGCGGCGTCGTCGTGGAGAAGGTCAAGGGTCTGCCGCAGGGTCACGGCCTGAACGCCGCCACGGGCGTCTACGAGGACCTGCTCGCCGCCGGCGTGCCGGACCCGACGAAGGTCACCCGCTCCGCGCTGCAGAACGCCGCCTCCATCGCGGCGCTGTTCCTGACCACCGAGGCCGTCGTGGCGGACAAGCCGGAGAAGGCTTCGGCCGCTCCCGCCGACCCGTCCGGTGGCATGGGTGGCATGGACTTCTGAGTTCGGCCGCTTCACCGGGAAAGCCCGGTCCGCTTCGGCGGGCCGGGCTTTTCTTGTGACCGCTACGGCTTGGTGAAGAACCAGATGGCGAAGGCGCCGACGATCACGACGCCGAGCGCGAGCACGCCGAGGCCCCCGAGCCAGGCGGTGCTCGCTTCTTCCGCTTCCAGCGCGACGACGATCGCGCCGATCCCGGTGAGCAGGATCCAGATCGCCACCGCCGCGGCCGTGTAGAGCACGGTCTTCGTGACGCTCGCGCTGCCGGTGTCGTTGAAGGCCAGCGCGAAGAAGGCGGCGAAGGCGGTCAGCCCCAGTCCGGCGAGCAGGTAGAGCCCGCCGAGGACCCCGACGACGACCTTCGCGGCCGTCCGGCCGGCGGTGTTCCCTTGATCCACGACCGCGAACCCTAACCCCTCGAACGGGGTTCGCGGAGGGCATTTCGGCCGGTCAGAGTAGGCGGCTACGCCGAACGGCCCGAACGTCCCCTTGGCGTCCGGGCCGCTGTTCGGCACACCCCTGGTCGTCCGGCGGGCACCGGTTCCCCCTGCGAACCGGCGCCCGCCCCGGTCAGGAGTCTTCTTCGGGGGTCAGAATCGCGGCGGCGATGTAGATCGGGATGGCGATCCCGGCGGAGAGGAAAACGGCGGCGACAAGCCCGATCCGCAGCACGTTCGCGTCGATGCCGAGGTACTGGGACCAGCCGCCGCAGACGCCGGTGAGCATCTTGTCGGTACGGCTGCGGCGGACCTTCTTGGTTTCCGGGGTGTACACGCTGTTCGTCATGCAGCAATGTTCGCCCGCCGGGGGTCCAGTCCACATCGGGAAGGGCCCGGATCCGGACCCTGAACTCGGCCTCCGGGAAAACCAGGTGCCGACCCGGTACAACTTCGGACCATGGAACCAGGCGGCGGCTTGAGGTCGTGAGTGTTGAGGGCGGTTCTAACCGCCCTCAACACTCACGACAGGCCGCGGACCCTCGCCAGCCGGGCTTCCCACGCGGCTCGGACGTCGGCCGAGGCCGCGTATGCCTCCGTGGGCTCCGGGGGGTTGCGCAGGACCGGGAGGTAACCGTCCACAGGGGACAGTGAGGCCGCGCAGACGTCACCTTCCAGCAACGAGATCGTGCCCAGGCCGCACGCGAACTCCAGCTCCGGGAGGGCGCCCGCCAGGGCCAGGCCCGCGGCCAGGCCGACGCTCGTCTCCACCGCGGACGACACCACGCACGGCAAGCCGCACGCTTCGGCGACCTCCAGCGCCCGGCGGACGCCGCCGAGGGGGGAGACCTTCAGGACCGCGATGTCCGCCGCTCCGGCGACCGCGACCTTCAGCGGATCCTCCGCTCGGCGGATCGACTCGTCGGCGGCGATGCGGACCGAGACGCGGCGGCGGACCGCGGCGAGGTCGTCGATCGTCGGGCACGGCTGTTCCGCGTACTCCAGGCCACCCGCCGCTCTGTCGAGATCGGTGATCGCGCGGACCGCAGTGTCGACGTCCCACGCCATGTTGGCGTCGACGCGGATCGCGCCGGCCGGGCCGAGCGCGTCGCGGACCGCCTCCACCCGCGCGCAGTCGTCCGCCAGGGACGACCGGGGGTCGGCGACCTTCACCTTCGCCGTGCGGCAGCCGGCCGCGCTGACCAGTTCGTGCGCCTTCTCCGGGCCGACCACCGGCACCGTCGTGTTCACCTCGACGCGGTCGCGGACCGGCGCCGGCCAGCCCGTTTCGCTTGCTTCGACGGCCGCCTGCAGCCACGGCAGGCTCTCGGCGTCGGAGTAGTCGGCGAACGGGCAGAACTCGCCCCAGCCCGCCGGACCGGGCAGCAGCACGCCCTCACGGACCGTGATGCCGCGGAAGCGGTTGCGCAGGGGAATCGCGTAGACCTTCATCACCGCCGATCATGCCACCGTCCCGCGTTTCGCAATCGGGTGCCGATCAGCGCGATTCCGGACAGAATGACTCCCGTGGTCCTCGATTTCCGCCTGCTGGGTCCGGCCGAAGTCACGGCCGACGGCCACCCGGTGGCGCTCGGGGGGAGCCGGCCGTTGATCGTGCTGGCCGGGCTGCTGCTGCGCGCCAACCGCGTCGTGCCGGTCGACGAGCTGGGCCGGTGGCTGTGGAACGACGACCGCCGCCGGTCCAAGGGCGCGCTCCAGACGTACGTGCTGCGCCTGCGCCGCGCCCTCGGCGACCAGGTCTCGATCCGCACCGAGAGCGGCGGTTACCTGATCGAGGTCGCGGACGACCTGCTCGACCTGTCGCGGTTCCGCGCGCTCGCCGCGCGGGGCAAGACGGCCCTGGACCGCGGTGACAGCCGTCAGGCGGCGGCGCACTTCGCGGAAGCGCTCGAGCAGTGGCGCGGCCCGGCGCTGCTGAACGTCGAGTCCGACGCGCTGCACCGCGACGAAGCCGGCCAGCTCGCCGAAGAACGCCTGCGCGTGCGAGAACTGTGGGCCGACGCGCTGCTCGAGGTCGGCGAGTACGGCACGGTCGTCCCCGAACTGGCCCGCCTGACCAGGGAAAACCCGCTGCGGGAGCGGCTGCATGAGCAGCTGATGGTCGCGCTGTACCGGTCGGGCCGCCAGGCCGAGGCGCTCGACGTCCACCGCCGGATCAGCGCGGTGCTCGCCGAGGAGCTCGGGCTGGACCCCGGCCCGTCGCTGCAGCGCACCCGGCAGGCGATCCTGACCGGCGCCGACGTCGGCGAACCCGCGCGTTACCGCCTCGGCGTCGAACCGCAGGTGCCGCACCAGCTGCCCGCCGACCTGCGGACGTTTTCCGGGCGCGAGAGCGACCTCAAGGCGTTGCACGCGCTGCTGCCCGAGGCGCTCGACGCCGACACCTCGACGCCGATCGCGTCCGTCGAAGGCATGGGCGGCATCGGCAAGACGACGCTCGCGGTGCACTTCGCGCACGAGATCGCCGACCGGTTCCCCGGCGGGCAGATCCACCTCAACCTGCGGGGGTACGGGCCCGGCGAGCCGGTCGAGCCGGGGGCGGCGCTGGAGGCGATGCTCACCGCGCTCGGCGTCCCGTGCGAGCAGATCCCGGCCGACCCTGACGGCCGCGCGGCGAGCTGGCGGACGCACACCGCGGGCCGGCGGCTGCTGATCGTCCTCGACAACGCCAACCGCACCGAACAGGTGCGGCCGCTGCTGCCCGGGCCGGGGTGCCTGGTCGTGATCACCAGCCGCTGGCAGCTGCGCGCCCTGGTCGCGACGCACGGCGCCCGGCGCGTCGCGCTGGAGGAGCTCGGCGAGGAGGACGCCGTGGAGCTGCTCGCGTCCACGATCGGCGCCGAGCGCGTCGCCCGCGATCCGGCGGCGGCCGAACGGTTCGTGCGGTACTGCGGCGGGCTGCCGCTGGCGATCCGGATTCTGGCGGTGCGGGCGGCGCAGTTCCCCGAGCTGCCGCTCGACGAGTTCGCCGACTCCCTCGAGAACGAGCACGACCTGCTCGGCTCGTTCGACCTCGCCGACGGTGACGGCACCAACATCCGTTCGGTGTTTTCGTACTCCTACCAGGCACTCGAGCCGCAGGCGGCGCGGTTGCTGCGGCTGCTCGGACTGTCGACCGGCGTCGACTTCACCGCGCCCGCGGCGGCCGCCGTCGCCGGTCTGGACCTGACGCGGACCCGCCCGGTGCTCGCGACCCTGGCGGCCGCGCACCTGCTCGCCCAGCCGCGGCCGGGCCGCTACCAGTTCCACGACCTGATCCGCGCGTACGCGGGCGAAGCCGCGGAGCAGGTCGACAGCGCGGAGGAGCGCGACGCCGCGCTCGACCGGTTGCTCGGCTGGTACCTGGCGTCGGCGCTCAACGCGTCCCGGCGGATGCGGCCCGAGCGCTACTACCGGCTCCTGGAGCCGGCCGGTCTCGACGGCTTGGCGTTCGCCGAGTACCACGACGCGCTGGACTGGTTCGACGAAGAGGCCGGCAACCTGATCGCCGCGGTGCACCTGGCGCGTCGCCGGCGGCGGGACGACGTCTGCTGGAAGCTCGCCTGGCTGCTGCAGAGCTATTTCGGGACGCGCTCGCGGCTGGACGACTGGCGCTCGGTATTCGGCGTGGCGCTCGAAGCCGCGCGCGACGGCGGGCACCGGCCGGGCGAGGCGGGCATCCTCAGTGGACTCGGCGTGGTCAACGGCGTGGTGCGGCAGTACGACGAGTCGCGGCGCTACCTGGAACAGGTGCTGGCGATCCAGCGCGACCTCGGCGCGCGGGAGGGCGAGGCGCGGGCGCAGTACAACCTGGCGCTGGCGGCGCACAACCTGGACGACTACGCCTGGGCGTACGAGCACGGCGTGCAGGCACTGGAGATCGTCCGCGACTTGGGGATGGGCGCGTTCGAGGCGAGTGTGCTGCGGGCGCTGGGCGACATCTGCACGTCGATGGGCGACCACGAGCAGGCACTGGAACTGGCCGACGCGGCGCTGGCGATCCTCGGCCCGGACGGCCGCCCGCTCGACACCCGGTTCACGCAGCACACACGAGGGCTGGCCCTGATCGGCCTCGGCCGGCTCGACGAGGGCATCGCCTGCATCCGCGACTCGGTGGAGATGTTCTTCACCATGGGCGAGCAGTACGAGGCAGCGGACGTGCTGGCCCAGCTGGGGACGATCCATCTGCGCCACGGTGAGGAGCCGCTGGCCCGGGAGTGCTGGGTGCGGTCGGTGCGGTTGCTGACGGAGCTGGGACACCCGGACGCGGACGACGTGCGGGCGAAACTGGCGGCGTTGGTGGGCGCTTCGAGCTGAGGCTGCCTTGGCCGGGAGTCGCGCGCTGAGTGTGGCTTTCGAGAGCTGTTCGGTGGCGGTGGGGGCTCGCGCGGCTGGGCGCGAGGTGGACGCCTGCTGTGCGGGGCCGGTGGGTGGCCGAGTCTTGCGGGACGGAGACCCGCTCAGCGTCTGGTGCGGGTGCGGTTTCACCGAGGTGGCGCGGAGGCCAGATCGATGATGCGGCGGCGCGGGTCGGTGTGTGAGGTCGCGGCTTGACTGAGGTGGCTTGGGACCCGTTCGGTGTCCGGTGGCAGGGTCGAGATGCGGACTGCGGCTTGATCGAGGTGGCGCGCAGGCCCGTTCGGTGACCGGGCGGTGCGGGGGCGCTGCTCGATGGGGTTCTGCGGTGCGGAGATCTGTGCGAGCGCTTGTGGTCCGCGTGGGAGTGGCTCGGGTTGCGCGGCAGGCGGAGTGGTTCTTGGTTGGTGTGATCCGTTCGCGGCGGCGCGGGTTGGTGCGGGGCTGCGGCTTGATCGAGGTGTGCGTAGGCCCGGTTCGGTGTCTGGCGGCGCGGGCGCCTTACCCGATGAGGTTCTGCCGGTGCGGAGATCCGCGCGAGGGCCCGTGGTCCGCGGGTGAATGGTGCGGATATGCGGTGCGGCGGCGGCCTGGTGCGCGCTAGAGCCGGCCGGGTGGGTGGTTGTGCGGCGGACCGCTCGCGTGCTGACCCCCAGTCGCGGCACGCGAGGCAGTCCCGCCCGCTTTGTCATCCAAGACCGGGGCACTCACTGTCCACTCACTGTCTTGTTCGCGGGCTCGACGCCCAGCAGGTCGGCGAGGGCTTGCGCGTTGCGCGGAGCTTCCACCTTGGCGTCGTTGTCGAAGTAGACGTGGACGTCTCGCTTTCCGTCGTCGTGCCAGGCGCGGATCTTCTTCGCCCACTCGCGCAGGGCCTGGTCCGAGTAGCCGCTGACGTACAGCTCCTCGGCGCCGTGCAGCCGGACGTAGGCGAAGTCGGCGGTCTGGTCTTCGAGGAACGGCCACTTGCCCGCCGTGTCGGCGACGACCAGGGCGATGCCGTGCTCTCGCAGCAGCTCCTTCGCCGCCGGCTCCGCGAAGCTCGGGTGGCGGACCTCCAGCGCGTGCCGCAGCGGCCTTCGCTTCCCCGCCTCCAAGTACGGCTTCGCCTTCAGCTTGTCGTCGTGTTTCGTCGCCAGCTCGGCCGCGTCGGTCGTGGTGCGCGGCAGGAGGGTGAAGAAGTTCGCGAGGCGGTCGGGGTCGAACGTGAGCCGGGGTGGCAGCTGCCAGAGGAACGGGCCCAGCTTCGCGCCGAGGGCGAGCACGCCGGACGCGTAGAAGTTGGCCAGCGACGTCTCGACGTCGCGCAGCTGCTTCATGTGCGTGATGAAGCGGCCGCCCTTCACCGCGAACAGGAAGTCCGACGGCGTCTCGTCGAACCACGCGCGGAAGCGCTCCGGGCGCTGCAGCGAGTAGAACGAGCCGTTGAGCTCGACCGTGTTCAGCCGCCGCGACAGGTACTCCAGCTCGCGCCGCTGGGCCAGGCCCGGCGGGTAGAAGTCGCCGCGCCACGGCGGATAGCGCCAGCCCGATGTGCCGATCCGGATTTCGGCGATCGCTCTCACCGCCTTCCCGCGGTGCGTGATGCCCGTTCGCCGGCTCGCCCAAACGCGCCCGTGCGGGCGCCGTCCGGACCGGTGGACCGCCGGCCGGGACAGCTGACCCAACTTCGCGGACGGCCGTCTCACCGGCCCCTTGACGCGCTTGCTCATCACGCCGCACCGCGCCGGAGCGCCGCCCCGCGCCGGAATTCCGCACCGCGCCGGAATTCTGCACCGCGCCGGAGTTCGGCACCGCGCCGGAGCACCGCACCGCGCCGGAGCACCGCCCCGCGCCGGAGCACCGCCCCGCGCTGGAGCACCGCCCCGCGCCGGAGCGCCACACCGCGCCGGAGCGCAGCACCGCACCCGCGGGCGGCGGGCCGCCGGCCAGCCGGCGGCCGTACCGACCTGCCGGACCGCGCCCAGCAGGAGGCCGGCCGCGAGCGCGCCGAGGAGCAGCCCGGTCGCCGCGTGGAGCGCCGGCCACGTGGACGTGCCCGGCGCGCAGGCCGCGGCGACGAGAATCCGGCGGCGAGACGCCCGGAAAGGTTGCCGCTCCGCGCTTTCATGCCCAGGAGAACCGCCAGTGCCGGGTCTGTACCAGGTCCGACGCGTACTCGCGCAGGTTGCCCGGCTGGGCCGCAAATGTCGGGAGGCTGAACGCCCGGTGTTCCGCCGCCACCGACAGTGCCCTCGCCTGGTTGCGGGGTGGGGCCGACACCGACAGCTCGATCGTGTCGAAGCCCAGCACCACCAGCGTCGCCCCGAACCGCTCTTCCCAGCTGCGCAGCACCGCCGACAGCTCGGCGACCTGGTCGGTGCACTTGATCATGCCCGTCCAGCCCAGCAGGGCCGGGATGTCGGCGGGTCGCTCGGTCTGGACCAAGCCGAGCCTGTGCGGGGCGCGCGTGGCCAGGATCGAGCCCGTGTTGCCCGCCTCGGCCAGCGGGTCGGAGCGACGCTGGCTGCGCTTGGCCAGCCCGGGGAACCGCGCGCCGAAGGGGCGCAGGCAGGCGCCGTCACAGCAGGAGCCGTCCCACCAGCGGTCGAGCACGCTCACCGGGTCGGCCGACGCGACCCGGTGGCCGGCCGGGGCGAGCCGGCCGCGGTCGTCGATCCAGTCTTCGCCGTTCGCCGCGAACCGCTGGTCGTGCGGGATCAGCACCGGCCACAGCCCGGACCGCTCGAACTCGGCCACACAGCCCAGGTAGCGCTCGGGCCGGGTCAAGGGCAGGTCCGACACCCACAGCCGGCCGTGCCACGACCCCGGTGGCAGGGTCTGGACCGGCGGCGCGGGTGTACCGGGGCGGAGCGGTGCGATCGTCATGACGTCCCCTCGAACTTGTGTTCGGCTGGTGCATGTCGAACAGTAGTTCGAGGGTCTGACAATTTCCAGTGATCTCCCCGCTCATCCGTTCGAGTGAATCCGGAAAAGGCCAGGTCAGAGCACTGGGTGAGACGTCTGTGGCGGAAGTTGTTCCTGTGACGATCCGCTGGGCCGAACGGGGACGCCGCGCCGGTGGTGCAGGCTCATGCCCGTGATCGACGACTTCGCGAAGGCCTACCTGCACAGCGACCTGCGAGAGATCCGGGAGGCGGTGCTCGGGAAGCTCGACGGGCTGTCCGAGTACGACATCCGGCGCCCGCTGACCGCGACCGGGACCACCCTGCTCGGCCTGGTCAAGCACCTCGCGGTGGGGGAGGCCCGGTACTTCGGCGAAGTCTTCGGCCGGCCGTCCCCCGACGCCGTCCCGCGGTGGGACGACCTCGAGCTGCGCGGCACCGACATGTGGGCCACCGAGCACGAAACGCGCGAGGAGATCATCGGCCGCTACCGGCGCGTCTGGGCGCACTCCGACGCGACGATCGACGCGCTGGCCATCGACGCGCCCGGGCACGTGCCCTGGTGGCCCCGCCCGGACGTCAAGCTGTTCAACGTCCTGGTGCACGTGCTCACCGAGACCGGCCGGCACGCCGGGCACGCCGACATCCTGCGGGAACAGCTGGCCGGCACGCCGCCGACGGACAGCGGGCGCGACCGGGCGTTCTGGGCGGCGCGGTGCGCGGAAGTCGACCGGGCGGCGAAGGCCGCCGGCCCGATCGACTCCTGAAAGCGCAGGTCAGAGCGGCCGGAGCAGGTCGTCCGCGTCGACAATGTGGTACGCGTAGCCCTGCTCCGCCAGGAACCGCTGCCGGTGCGCGGCGTACTCCGTGTCGACCGTGTCGCGCGAGACGATCGAGTAGAAGTGCGCCTGCCGGCCGTCGCCCTTGGGCCGCAGGAGGCGGCCGAGCCGCTGGGCTTCCTCCTGCCGCGAACCGAACGTCCCCGAGATCTGGATCGCCACGGACGCTTCGGGCAGGTCGATCGAGAAGTTCGCGACCTTGGACACCACGAGCGTCCGGATCTCGCCGCGGCGGAACTTGTCGAACAGCTCCTCGCGCTCCTTGTTCCGGGTGGAGCCCTGGATCACCGGGGCGTCGAGCTCGTCGCCGAGCATCTCCAGCTGGTCGAGGTAGGCGCCGATGACGAGGGTCGGCTCGCCCGCGTGCTTCGCGACGATCGACTTGATCACCGGTGTCTTCGTCATCGCCGTCGCCGCCAGCTTGTAGCGCTCGTCGGCCTCGGCCGTCGCGTAGCCGAGCCGTTCGGCGTCGGTCAGCGTCACCCGGACCTCGGTGCACTCCGCCGGCGCGATCCAGCCCTGCGCCTCGATGTCACGCCACGGCACGTCGTAGCGCTTCGGCCCGATCAGCGAGAAGACGTCGCCCTCGCGGCCGTCTTCGCGCACCAGCGTCGCCGTCAGCCCGAGCCGGCGCCGCGACTGCAGGTCCGCGGTCATCCGGAACACCGGCGCGGGCAACAGGTGGACCTCGTCGTAGACGACCAGGCCCCAGTCGCGCGAGTCGAACAGCTCCAGGTGCCGGTACTCGCCCTTGGTCTTGCGGGTGACCACCTGGTAGGTCGCGATGGTGACCGGCCGGACTTCCTTCTTCTCGCCGGAGTACTCGCCGATCTCCTCTTCGGTCAGCGACGTGCGCGCGATGAGCTCGCGCTTCCACTGCCGCCCGGCGACCGTGTTCGTCACCAGGATCAGCGTCGTGGCCTGCGCTTTCGCCATCGCCGCCGCGCCGACCAGGGTCTTGCCGGCGCCGCAGGGGAGCACGACGACGCCGGAGCCGCCCGCCCAGAACGCCTCGGCGGCCATCCGCTGGTAGTCGCGCAGCTGCCAGTCCGACTCGTCGAGCGCGATCGGGTGCGCCTCGCCGTCGACGTACCCGGCGAGGTCTTCGGCCGGCCAGCCGACCTTCAGCAGCGCCTGCTTGAGCCGCCCGCGTTCGGACGGGTGCACGAGCACGGTGTCGTCGTCGATCTTCGCGCCCAGCATCGGGCTGATCTTCTTGTTGCGCGAGACCTCGGTGAGCACCGCGCGGTCGGTGGTCGACATCACCAGCCCGTGCGCGGGGTGGTTGGCGATCTGCAGCCGCCCGAAGCGGCCCATCACGTCGACGACGTCGATCAGCAGCGGCTGCGGCACGGGGAAGCGCGAGTACGTCGTCAAGGCGTCGACGACCTGCTCGGCGTCGTGCCCCGCGGCGCGCGCGTTCCACAAGGCCAGGGGGGTGATGCGGTAGGTGTGGACGTGCTCCGGGGCGCGTTCGAGCTCGGCGAACGGCGCGATCGCGACGCGCGCGTCGTCGGCCTGGGGGTTGTCGACCTCCAGGAGCACGGTCTTGTCGGACTGGACGATCAGCGGGCCATCAGTCACAACTACTGTTATACGTGCCTCGCTCCGGCCCGCTCCGCTCGCGGGTCCGCCGGTGGGACGATATGCCGAGGGGATCACTGGAGGGCACGTTGACCACACCACCGTCCGACGACAACCCGTTCCGGACGCCGGACTACGCGACGCCGCAGTCCGTGCCGATGCCGGTGGCGCCGATGCCCGGCGGACCGATGCCGGGGGCACCGCAGCGGCCGGGGATCCCGCACTGGTTCAGCGTGAAGGTGCGGATCACGCTGATCGCGTGCGTCGTCGCCGCGCTGGGGCTGGGCGCGCTGGGGGCGATGAGCATCGTGTGGATCCACCAGGCCGGGCCGCCGTCGGACGGCGACTGCCTCTACCTGACGCGCGAGAGCGGCCGGCAGCTCGCCTACCACCGTGTCGGGTGCGGCGAGAACAGCGCGACGTTCAAGGTGGACGACAGCTACCGCGGGACGTTCAGCTGCGGGTCCAGCGACGACTACGTGCGGTTCCAGATCAGCGGCTCCGGCACCGACCGGACCCTCTGCCTCGCGTTGAACGTCAGCTCCGGTGACTGCCTGCGCGACGTCGACGACGACGCCGCGGTCGCCAAGGTCAGCTGCACCGACGCGACGGCGCAGCTGCGCGCCGAGGTCGTCTCCGGCTACGGCGTCACAGACCCCGAAGAAGCCTGCGGCAACGCCGAAAAGGCCCTGAAGTACACCGGTCCGCCGCGCCGGATCGTCTGCCTGAGCCCGACCGGCGAGAACATCTAGCCGAACCACCTCCCGAGCTCGGCCGGCTCGACGGCGTACCCGTCCGGCCGGATCAGCAGCAGCCGCCCGCGGTACTCGCCGTCGGTGGTGGTCGCGCGCACGACGTCGACCTGCCCGGTGTGGCCGGCCGGTGCCGGGTGGTCGCCGAGGTCGAGCAGCAGGCCGCGGCCGCCGTGCAGCAGCGCCGAGAGCCGCGTCGGGCCGGTCGCCGTCGTCAGGTCGAGGTCCGGGACGCGGTGCGCGCCCGGGTAGCTCAGCGCCAGCCCGGACATGAGCCCGCTGAAGTAGCGGTTCCCGTCCGGCGTCCGCATCAGGTCGACGACGATCTCCCGCAGCGCTTCGACGTTTTCGCCGCGGTCCGGCGTCGTGAACACGCGCTGCGCGGCCGTGTGCCGCAGCACCTGGGCGGCGGCCGGGTGGCGTTCGTCGTGGTAGCTGTCGAGCAGCCCGGCCGGCGCCGTGCCGCGGACGGTCGCGGCCAGCTTCCAGCCGAGGTTCATCGCGTCCTGGACGCCGAGGTTGAGCCCCTGGCCGCCGAGCGGCGGGTGGATGTGGGCGGCGTCGCCCGCGAAGAGCACCCGGCCGTGGCGGTAGCGCTCCAGCTGCCGTGTGGCGTCGTTGAACCGCGACGCGCCATGCAGCTCGCCCAGACGCGTTTCGGCGCCGTAGAGGGCTGCCAGGGCCTTGGTGACCTCCGTGTCGGTCACCGGCGCGTCGCGGCTCGGCTGCGTCGTCGTGGCGCCGAAGACGAACCGGTGGGTGCCGTCGCCGAGCGGGGTGAGCATCGCCCAGTAGCCGTTCGCCTGCCGTGTCACCTCGCTGAAGTGCGCGACGCGCGGCGGGACGAGGTCGGACGCCGCCGCGAGCGTGAGGTGCGCGAGCGTGGCGACGTAGGTCTCGGTGCGGCCGGGGAACGGCAGCCCGAGCCGCTTGCGGACGGTGCTGTGCGCGCCGTCGCAGGCCACCAGCCAGCGCGCGCGGAGCCCGTCGACGGTGACGCCGTCGTCGTCGGCCTCGACGGTGGTGACCTCGAACCCGCGCCGGAGCACCGCGCCCCGCTTGACGGCGTGCTCGGCCAGCACCGCCTCGACCTCGTCCTGGCTCCGGTTGAGCACCCGCGGGTGACGGGTGCGCCAGGCGCCGTGGTCGAGCGGGACCGGCAGCCCGGCGAAGTGGCCGTTCGGGCCGTCGACCGTCCGGTCGGCCGGGTCCAGGCCGCGCAGGTCCAGCAGTTCGGCGGTCCGCGGCTGCAGGCCGACCGGGCGTGGCAGGCCCGGCCCGTCGCGGCGGTCCAGGACGGTCACGGAAACCCCGGCCAGGGCCAGTTCGGCGGCGGTGGTGAGGCCGGCGGGTCCGGCGCCGGCGACAAGGACGTCCATGTGCACTCCTCAAGTAGACTGAGTGCAAAAGTAGACCAAGTGCAAAGTTGTCCGCGAGCTAATAACTGTTCTGGTCGGGGAGCAGGGCCTGGACGTCGAGGCGGTCGGCCAGCTGGCCCGAGTTGTGCATCAGGTCCGCGACCCGCTGCAGCCGGATGCCGTTGAGGGACGCCGGGTACGAGCCCAGCGAGATCAGGGACGCCGTCGTCGTGTCGATGTCGGAGAACTTCGGGAGCGAGTCGCGGATGATCGCCGGGTCCGTCGCGCTCTGCTGGGCCGTGCCCAAGGCGGTGCGGAACGCCGCGAGGGTGCGCGGGTTGGCCTGCGCGAACGGCTTGGTGGCGGCGTAGCCGGACAGCGGGAAGTCGAGCGTCGCGCCGCGGGCGCCGTCGGCGAGGATGTGCGCGCCCAGGTCCTTCTCGGCGCGGGTGATGTACGGCTCGATCATCAGCGCCGCGTCGACGTCGCCCGCCTGAAGCGATTGCGGCATCCGGTCGAACGCGACCTGCTTGAACTTGATCTTCGTGACGTCGACGCCCGCGGTGCCCAGCACCGAACGCGCGACGAGCGCGCCGACGTCGTCGAGCGCGTTGACGGCGATCTCCGGTGCCTTTTTGGCCGTCGGCACCGTGTAGTCGGAACCCGGCAACGTGACCAACGCCATGGTGTTCGGGCCGGACGTGTACGCCTCGCCCTGGAGCTGCAGGGCCGCGCCGCCGGCCGCGGCGCGGAACATCGCGATGTCACTGGCGAACGTGACGTCGAGGTCGCCGGACGCGAGTTTGGCCAGTCCGTCGTCGGCGCCGAGCTCCACCAGCTGCACGTTCAGGCCCGCCGGGCCGAATTTCCCGGCCCCGACGGCGATGCGCAGCGGGGCCGTGTCGATGGCGTTGCCCACACCGACCCGCAGAGTGGTCCGTTCCAATGGCGGCGCGGCGGCGGTCGAACCGGAATTGAACAGGCTGCAGCCCGCGGTCGCCAGCAGCGCCGCTACCAGCGGAATCGTCCATCCGCGTCTGATCATGAACCTTCACCTACCGCGAGAATCTGATTCTCGTGCTGGATCGTATGGTCCGCGCCCCATACGATCGCGGGCAGGGCCGGATCGCGCCAGCGCGGCTTTCGGATCTTCATGAAGCGGGCTACCGTTCAGTAGGTTCGAGGTGTCGGTAGGTCCGCGGGTTCCTCCCGCGGTGGAAAAGGAAACCAGGTGACCCGTCGCGACAAGCGTCCCCGCAAGGGTGGCGAGGCGGCGGATCCGCGTCCGGCCGGCGGTCGCTGGCGACTGCGGAACTGGCGCCTCGGCACCAAGCTCTTCGCCGTCGTGCTCATTCCCGCGCTGGCCGTGATCGCGCTCGTCGGCCTGCGGATCAGCACCGACCTGCGTGACGCGCAGCAGCTCGCGGAGTTCGCGACCCGCGGCCGGGTTGACAGCACCGTCGCCGAAGCCCTGCACGAACTCCAGCGCGAGCGCGACCTCACCGTCCGGTTCGTCGCGCAGAACCGCCAAGGCGACACCGCCGACCTCGCCGGCCAGCGCAAACGCGTCGACCAGGCGATCGGGACGTTCGAGCGGACCCTCGCCGACAGCCGGCCGCGTCTCGACGCGAAGGCCGCGGAAAGCCTGCAGCAGACCGACGATCGGCTGCGTGTGCTCGGCGGCCTCCGGTTCTCCGCGGAGCACTCCGCCTACCCCGCCGACGCCGTGCTCCGCTCCTACAGCGAGCTGATCTCCGGCCTGCTCGACATCAGCGACTCCGCCGCGGCCGACGTCTCGGACCCCGAGCTCGCGCGGTTGCGCTTGGCGGGCAACGCACTGGCGCGGATCAAGGACCAGCTGTCGGTCAAGCGCGCGGTGATGGCGGAGGCGCTCGCCGAGGGCACGCTGAGCCGCGACCGCACGCGCGCGCTGCTCGGCGCGGAAGCCGAGCTCGATGCCGCGCACAACGACTACCGCACCTTCGCGACTCCTGACCAGCAACGGATGTACGACGACACGGTGATCGGCCTGGTCGTCGACATCGGCAACGACATGGTCGAGTCCGCGCTCACCCGCACCGAAAACGGCCAGAACCTCTCGGGCCTCGACCCGAACCAGTGGGACACCTCGGCGACGCACACGGTGAACCTCGCCCGCCAGGTGCAGCAGGCGTTGCTGGTCCAGTTGCAGGAACGCACGGACACCCTCGCGTCGCAGGCCCGCACGGCGGCGATCTGGGACGGCGGGGTCGTCCTCGCGGTGCTGCTCGTCGCCGGGGTGCTCTCGGTCGTCATCGCGCGGTCCTTGTTGCGCCCCTTGCGGATCCTGCGCCGCACGGCCCTGGAGGTCGCCGAGCACCGGCTGCCCGCAGCGGTGCAAGGCCTGCTCACCGACCCGGAACCCGCGCCGGAGAACCTGCGCAAACGTCTCGCCGTCGCCCCGGTTCCGGTGTTCACGCGCGAAGAAGTCGGCCAGGTGGCGCGCGCGTTCGACGCGGTGCACGGCGAAGCCGTCCGGCTGGCCGGGGAACAGGCGATGCTGCGCGAGAACGTCAACGCGATGTTCGTCAACCTCTCGCAGCGGAGCCAGGACCTGGTCGAACGGCAGCTTTCGGTGCTGGACCGGATGGAGGCCGACGAACAGGACCCGGACACCCTGGCCGGGCTGTTCGAGCTCGACCACCTCGCGACGCGGATGCGGCGCAACAGCGAGAACCTGCTGGTCCTGTCGGGTCAGGACTCCGCGCGGGAGGACGCCGGCGCCGTCGCGGCGGACGAGATCATCGGCGCCGCGCTCTCGGAGGTCGAGCACTACCAGCGCATCGAGCTCGGCCCGGCGCCGCAGGTCGCGGTCCGCGGTGAGGCCGTCAACGACCTCGTGCACGTCGTTTCGGAGCTGCTGGAGAACGCGACGCGCTACTCCGGCGGCGGCGCCGTCACCGTGGCCAGCGCCGAAACCCACGACGGCGACTGGCAGATCGAGATCACCGACCACGGCGCCGGCATGCCGCAGGCCGAGATCGACCGCACCAACGCGCGCCTGGCGAACCCGCCGGACGTCGACGTCGAGGTGTCGCGCCGGATGGGCCTGTTCGTGGTCGCGACCCTGGCCGTGCGGCACCGGATCGACGTCCGGCTGAGCGCCGCCCAGGGTTCCGGGCTGGTCGCGACGGTGCTGGTGCCGACCGCGCTGATCGTCGAGCTGCCGCCCCTGCCCGCGCCGCCGCCACCCGCCGAGCCCGAGCACGCCGCGGAACCCGAACTGCTGGCGCCGCTCGCCCCGCTCACGCCGCCGGAGCCGGAGCCGGAGGGGCCGGAAGAGCTGACGCCACCGTCGATCGAGGCCGGCCCGCCGCGCCGCGCGCCGGTGGTGGCGCGCGAGCACGCCCCGGAGTGGCCGACCGCGGAAGACGACATCCACCTCGACTTCGACGCCCCGACCGAGCGGATGCCCGCTTACCGCGACGTCCTGTCCCGCTGGTTCGACGCGTCCGCGCCGCCCGAGGTGCCGCGCCGGGCGACCGAGCCGCGCCCGGTCGCCGAAGAGCCCCGCCCCGTCGAACCCGAGCCGCGGCACGCGCTGGCCTCGGGGTTGCCGCTCCGCGAGGCCGTGCCGCCACCCCCACCGCCGCCGCCGCCACCCCCGCCGCCCGCTCCGGTGCCGGTGGCCGCCGAGCCGAACCCCGACGACGAGGACACCGATCCCCAGTTCGCGCCGGTGCCCCCGCCCGTCGTGCCCCCGCAGCCGCCCGCCGCGATCGAGCCCGAGTACCAGTGGCCGACCCCCGCGGAGCTGGAGCAGGAGGACGGCGCCGAGGACACCTGGCCGTTCCTGCAGCCCGCCGACGCGGCCGCCAGCCCGGGAGCGGTGCCGGAGCAGCGGCCGATACTCTCTCTTTCCCCGGAGGCGGTGCGCGAACGGATGACAAGCCTGCAAGGCGGCTTCCGGCGAGGGCGGCACGCGAGGGGAGAAGACACCCGGAACCAGTGAAACGGATGAGGCATGAGCTCGAAGACGCCCCTGCTGGAAGTGATCGCGCTGGACGCGGCGGACGCCGAAGGCGCGCAAGCGGGCGGGGCCGACCGCCTCGAACTGGTCGCGGACATGGCCCAGGACGGCCTGACACCCTCGCTGGAGACCCTGCGTGACGTGCTGTCGGCGACCGATCTCCCGGTCCGGGTCATGCTGCGGGACAACGGTTCCTTCGCCGCCGGCGACATCGAAGGCCTGCGCGCGGACACGGCCCGGCTGATCGAGGCGGGCGCGCGCGAGTTCGTGTTCGGCTTCCTGAACGTCGACAGCGAAATCGACCTCGACGCGTGCGAAGCACTCATCAAGGAGATCAACGGCCTGCCCTGGACGTTCCACCGTGCCATCGACCGTACGCGTGACCCGCTGCGCGCGTACGACCAGCTCGCGGCACTGGGCTGCGACACGGTGCTCGCCGCGGGCCACCCGAACGGCGTCGGCAGCGGGCTGTCGGTGCTGCAGCGCCTCGCGCAGCGCGAGAACGGCCCGGAGTTGCTCGTCGGCGGCGGCCTGCGCGCCCAGCAGGTCCACCTGTTGCGCGCGGGCGGGGTGCGCGGGTTCCACGTCGGCAGCGCGGTCCGGCCCGGTGGCTGGCAGGCCGCCGTCGACGCTGAATCGGTTCGCATGTGGGTGGAACTCGTCAAGTCCTGATCGAACTGCGAATTCTGTGCGCCACCCGGCGTTTTATGACGAGATCCGCAGGGTGTCGCGGAGTGCGCGGTAAACGCGTTCTTTCGCCGTGAAATTGCATTTCGCCGCTGCAAAAGCCGAGGGTCGCTTGCGTGTGCAGGTGCACGCGCAAGTCCGGCTTTGACCTGGTTGGCGGCTGATTTCGAGCAGATCGACTCGTTACGGTAGTCCCGCATTTCGCGATCCGGCCGACGTACAAGAATCGTTCTGCAGTTCGGGAGGCGGCGCTGTGTGCGCGCGTATTCAGTTCAAGACGAGCTCGTGGCAAGGCCAGCAAGAACCGAAGAACGCGACCATCCGGTGGATTTCCGTCGCCTGGGGGAGGCTGATTCCCCGCGAATACCGAGTCAGTGAGTCCGGAACAACCCGGAAGGTCGAATCGTGACCAGCGCGCTACCGCGGCAACGCGGAACCGGTCCGTCCGAAGACGAGTTCGCCCAGCTGGGGCTCGGCAGCTCGCTCGCCCTCGGCGGCCTCCTGGCCGTCGTCAAGATCGCGGAAACCGCCACAGGTGTGGTGCTCACCGCCGCCGGGGTACTCCCCGGTGCCAACCCCCCGACGGAGCGACCCGGAGCCTGGCCCGGAGGGGAATGACCGGGAGTTGCCAGGGCCGGCGGCTCTCTAGGAGACGGAGGGCTGCCATGACCGGCAGTGACGGCCGGGAGAACCCGCGCGGCGCCCGCGTGGGCCTCGCCGACGTGCGACGGGTCGAAAAAACCGTCGCGGAACTCCGGGCGCGGGACTACCGCTACGGCGGCGGGTCCTGCGCCGAAGCGATCGAAGCGCGGCTGCCGGCCGCGGCGGAGCTGCTGACCGGCACGATGCGGGACGCCGTGCTGGTGCGGCTCTGCACCGTCGTCGCCGACCTTTACAACCTCGCCGGCTGGACCAGTTTCGACGAGAACCGGCCGGCGGCCGCGCTGACGGCGTTCGCGCGGGCCCTGGAACTGGCCGTCGAGGCCGGGAACGACGACCTGCAGGCCAACATCCGGTACCGCACCGGCCGGCTGCACCTGCACTACGGCGCGGTCGACGCGGCCCTGGCGGAGTTCGCGCAGGGCCGCGAGGCGGCGCTGCGGGCGCGTTCCCGGCGCGCGCAGGCGATCCTGTCGGCCAACCAGGCGTGGGCGTACGCGAAGAAGGCCGACGTCACCGCCGCCCTGACGTACCTGCGCCGCGCGCGGGCCGAGTTCGCGGACGCGCACGAGGCCGAGGTGTCGCCGTGGGCCGCCTTCTTCGGGGACACCGACATGGCGGCGATGATCGGCACGGTGCACGGCGAGCTGGCACAGGTGGTCGACGTGCGGCACGGCCGCGCCGGGATCCGCGCCCTCACCGACGCGATCGCCGGCTACGGCCCGGACATGACGCGCAGCCGGGGCCTGACGGTGATCTGGCTGGCCACCGTGCACGCGCTGGACGGCGATCTCGACGTCGCCGCCGCCGTCGGGCAGGAGGCCATCGACCTGGCCGGCGCGTTGCGGTCGCCGCGGACCCGGCAGCGCCTGCGGACGCTGTCGGCGGCGGCCCGCCGGTTCTCCGGCGACGGGCACGCCCAGGAGCTCGTCGACCGCATCGACGGTCTGCCGCGTTGACCATCGAATTCCCATGAAATGGTAAACGGTGCGGAAAACGGAAATGGGAATCGAGAAATGACCAACAAAAGTAGGTCGGTCGCCGACTTATGCTCCTTGGCAACCTGCTGCGAGTATTCCGCGCAGGCCCGGTCCCCACCGCCGAGAGGAATTCTCCCATGCGCTTGCGCAAGCTTGTCGCGGCTGCCGTGCCGCTGCCTGCGTTGCTCGGCCTCGCCGTGGCCGTCCCGGCCGCCGCGGCGTCGGAACCCCTGGTCACGCTGTCCGACTCGGCCGCGCCGCTCGTCAACAGCGCCCGCACCGGCGACGTCGGCGCGGCTCAGCAGATCACCGCGGCCCTCTCCCTGAAACTGCACAACCAGCAGGCGCTGGAAAAGTTCCTCGCCGATGTGCAGAACCCGGCTTCGCCGCAATACCACCACTTCCTCACGCCCGCGCAGTTCAACGCCGAGTTCGGTCCGACGCAGGCCGACGTCGACAAGGCCGTCTCATTCCTCGGGAAGGCGGGGGCCACCGGGATCGAGGTTTCCGGCAACCGGCAGGCCGTCACGTTCCACGGTTCGGCGGCGCAGCTCGAAGCGGCGTTCCACACCCGGATCGGGACCTACCACGACACCGTCTCCGGCCGGGACTTCTTCGCCAACGACGCCGCGCCGACCGTGTCCGCGGACGTCTCGGGCGTCGTGGCGAACGTCGTCGGCCTCGACGACCACGCCGTGCGGACGCACTCGTCCGCAGCGGCCAAAGCGCAGCCCAACGTCGTCAAGTCCGTCACCCCGCCGGTCCTCAAGACCGCGTACGGCACCAGCGGCCTCTCGGCGACCGGCAGCGGCGTGAAGGTCGGGTTCGTCGAGTTCGACGGCTACAAGAAGGCGAACGTCACCAAGTACGACAGCACGTACGGCCTCGCGGCCGGCTCGGTGACGACGGTCCCGGTCAGCGGCGCGAACTACGACTCCGCGCCCGGTGACGGCGAGATCGAGGTCGAGCTGGACATCGAGGTCGTGCACGCCCTCGCCGCCGCGGCGAACGACTACGTGTACGAGGCGCCCAACTCGAGCGCCGGCGAACTGGCGATGTACCAGAAGATCGCGTCGGACCACACGGTCAACGTCGTCTCGATCTCCTGGGGCGCCTGCGAATCCGCCGAGGGTTCGAGCGCGGCGAAGAGCGTCAGCAACGCGATCGCGACCGGCACCGCGGAGGGCATCTCCTACTTCGCGGCGGCGGGCGACGACGGCACGACCGACTGCTACCGCCAGACCGGTTCCACCGCGAAGGCCGTGGACTTCCCGGCGTCCAGCCCGAACGTCACCGGCGTCGGCGGCACGCAGCTGACCGTGACCTCGTCGAACGGCTACAGCAGCGAGAAGGCGTGGAACGACGGCGCGTCCAACGGCTCGACCGGCGGCGGCATCTCGACGGTCTTCACAGCGCCGTCCTGGCAGTCCACGCAGAGCACGACCAACCGCAAGGTCCCGGACGTCTCCGCGGACGCGGCCAGCGGCTCGGGCTACTACATCTACACCGCGGGTGCCTGGGAGACGGTCTGGGGCACGTCCGGCGCGGCCCCGCTGTGGGCGGCCTTCGCGACGCTGCAGAACCAGGTCCACGGCGGCGGCCTGGGCAACCTGAACCCGAAGTTCTACTCGATCGGCAACGGGTCCTCCTACGGCACGGGCTTCCACGACGTGACGACGGGCAACAACACCCTGCACGGCACGACCGGCTTCACCGCCGGCACGGGCTACGACCAGGTCACCGGCTGGGGCTCCTTCAAGGGCTCGGGCCTGTCGGGCCTGATCGGCTGAGCTCGCGGTAGGTCCGTGAAGGCCTCCTTGAGGGACGTAGAGTCCCTCAAGGAGGCCTTCACGGCTTTTCGGTGGTTTCTTTCGCAGCGCTAACGGTTAGCCTGGGGGCATGCTCAAGCGCACGGTGCTGGACGCCACCCGCGAACTCCTCCGAGACCTCGGCCTCACCACGGTTTTCGGCAACCCCGGCACCACCGAGGTCCCGTTCCTGACCGACTGGCCGGACGACTTCGACTACATCCTCGGCCTGCAGGAGTCCGCCGTCGTGGCGATGGCCGACGCCTACTCCCAGGCCACCCGCCAGGCCGTCCTGGTCAACCTGCACTCCGCCGGCGGCGTCGGCCACGCGCTCGGCAGCGTCTTCACCGCCTACCGCAACCGGACGCCGCTGATCGTCGTCGCCGGCCAGCAGGTGCGGTCGCTGCTGCCGCACGATCCGTTCCTCGGCGCGATGGACGCCCCCGAGTTCCCGAAGCCGTACGTGAAGTGGTCGATCGAGCCCGCGACGGCGGAGGACGTCCCGGCCGCGTTGGCGCGGGCCTACCACGTCGCGACGCAGGCGCCGTCCGGTCCGGTCTTCGTGTCCGTCCCGGCCGACGACTGGACCGTCACCACCGAACGGCCGGTCATCTCCCGGCCGCGGATCCGCGGGTTCGCGCCGGATCCCGAGGCGATCGCCGGGCTCGCCGCCGCGCTGGAGGCCACCGAGCGGCCGGCCATCGTCGTCGGCGGGGCCGTCGACCAGGACACCGCGGTCGAAGACGCCATCGCGCTCGCCGAGCGTGTCAACGCCGGCGTGTGGGTCGCGCCGATGTCGTTCCGGTGCTCGTTCCCCGAGGACCACCCGCTGTTCCAAGGCTTCCTGGACCCCGAACGCGGGGCCATCTCGGACAAGCTGGCCGCGTACGACCTCGTCGTCGTGCTCGGCGCGCCCGCCTTCACCTACCACGTCGACCGCGGCCGGGGTGAGGCTCCGCTGCCGCCGCTGTTCGTCGTCAGCGACGACGAGCAGATCCTCGCGCGCGCGTTCGAAGGCACCGGGATTCGCGCCACGCCGAAGCTCGGTATCCGCGCGCTGGTCGACGCCGTGGGTGAGACGAGCCGGCCCGCGCCCGCGCCCGCGCCGCTGGAGCGTCCCGCGAAGCCCGCCGCCGACACGCTGACCGCGGCCTACTTCTACGCGACGCTCGCGGACCTGTTGCCGGACAACGCGATCGTCGTCGAGGAGGCGCCGAGCCACCGCGGTGTCCTGCACGACCACCTGCCGATCACGGCGACCGACACGGGTTTCCTGACGGTCTCCAGCGGCGCGCTCGGGTACGGCGTCCCGGCCGTCGTCGGCGCGGCCATCGCCCGGCCGGACCGCAAGGTCGTCGGCGTGATCGGTGACGGCTCGAGCATGTACGGCATCCAGGCGCTCTGGACGGCCGCGCGCCAGGAACTGCCGGTGACGATCGTCATCCTGGACAACACCGAGTACGCGGCGGTCCGCATCCTGGGCGACGCGATCGGCGGCTCCAAGCTCCCGGGCACCCAGCTGGGCGGGATCGAGTTCTCGGCGCTGGCGGCGAGCCTGGGCTGCCAGGGCATCGCGATCACCGAGCCGGCGGCCCTGGCCCCGGCGCTGACGGCGGCCCTGGCCGAGGACCGTCCGACGCTGGTCCACGTCCGCGTCGCGCCGGAGAACTCGGCGATCTACTGACGCAGCGGTGAAACGGCGGAAGGCCGGGGTCGGTGCGACCCCGGCCTTCCGCCGTCGGTAAGTCCACTGTGGACTCGGGTGGTGCGAGTCAGCTCCGGGACCGGGAGCTCGTCCGCTGCTTGGCCTGCTCGGCCAACGCCCATTCCGCGGCGTCGGAGGCGGCCTTCGCGGCTTCCTCCGGGCTGCCGCCGTGCAGCAGCCGTGCCACTTCGCCGCGCAGCGTCACGAACTCCAGCGACTCGCGGGTCGCGATCTGGTCGCGGTCGGCCGGCAGGTCCACCCGCAGGTCCGCCACGATCGACGCCGGTGACTTCGACAGCACCAGCACGCGGTCGGACAGGTAGACGCTCTCGTCGATGTCGTGCGTGACGACGAGGATCGTGGCGCCCTGCTCGCGCTGGACCCGCCGGGTCAGGTCCTCGAGCTCGAACCGCGTCTGCGCGTCGACCGACGCGAACGGCTCGTCCATCAGCAGCAGGGACGGCCGGCTGGCCAGCGCGCGGGCGATCGACACCCGCTGCTGCATGCCGCCGGACAGCTGCCACGGGTACTTCCCGCCGACGCCGGACAGGCCGACCTGCTCCAGCGCCTCGGCGGCCCGCTTGCGGCGCTCGGAGCGCGAGATCGAGCGCCACCGCAGCGGGAACTCGACGTTCTTCTGCACCGAAAGCCACGGGAACAGCGACCGGCTGTAGTCCTGGAAGACGACGGCGAGGTCGTCCGGCACGCCCGAGACGTGGTCGCCGTGCAGGCTGACCCGGCCTTCGGTCGGCGGGGTCAGGCCGGCGACGCAGCGCAGCAGGGTCGACTTGCCGCAGCCGGACGGGCCGACGATGCTGGCCAGCTGCCCGGCTTCGACGGTGAACGAAAGGTCGTTCACCGCGGTGTGCGCCTTGGGACCGGAGCCGTAGCGGTGACTGACACCGGACACTTCGAGCATGGTTGACATAGAGGGCCTTTCCACCGTCAGTCACGGCCGAGACGGGCCGGCTGCCAAGCCAGCACCCGCCGCTCCGCGGCCAGGAAGATCGTGTTGAAGACGTAGCCGAGGATCCCGAGCAGCACCAGCCAGGACCACATCGTCGGGAAGTCGAAGTCCTGCTGGGCGTTCAGCAGTGAGCGCCCGATGCCGAAGGAGGAGCCGACCAGTTCGGAAACCACCATCAGCAGCAGCGAGATCGACAGGCTGACCCGCAGCCCGGCGAAGATCTTCGGCGCCGCCGCCGGGAGCACGACCATGCTGACCCAGTACGCCTTGGGCGTCCGGAACGAGCGCGCCGTCTCCACCTTGACCTGGTCGACCGAGCGGACGCCGTCGACCGCGTTGAGCAGCACGGGCCAGATCGCGCCGAAGATGATCGATCCGACCTGCATGCCCGAGCTCAGCCCGAACAGCACCACGAACACCGGGATCAGCGTGGGCGGCGGGATCGAGCGGAAGAACGCGAACAGCGGGCCGAGGTAGTCCATCGCCTTCGCGGACCGGCCGACCAGCACGCCGAGGACGATGCCGACCGCGGCGGCCAGCGCCCAGCCGCCGAGCATGTGGCCGAGGCTGGGCAGCACGTTGTCGAACACCGTGTCGGTGAGGAAGAGCTGGGACGCCGGCCCGGTGAACCACAGGTTCACCGCGCGGACCGCGATCTCCGACGGTGGCGGGAAGAACTTGCTGCCGCCGGCGCGGGCGGCGAACTCCCAGAGCACCACGAGGATCGCGAAGAGCAGCCAGTTGCGCAGGATCGTGGTCGCGCCGCGGACGGCACGCCTGCCCACGCGTCCGGACAAGGTCGCCGTGCTCACGCGATCGCCTCCCGGTCCACCGTGCTCCAGCGGAACAGCCGCCTGCCGGCCAGCTCGAGTCCCTCGTTGATGAGGTAGCCGAGCACACCGGCCACCACAGTACCGGCCAGGACCAGGTCGAACCGGGTCGAACCGGTGCTGGCGACCAGGATGAAGTTGCCGAGGCCGACTTCAGAGCCGGCCAGGAACTCGGTGCTGACGACGGCGATCAGCGCGATGGTCGCCGACAGCCGGACGCCGGTGAAGACGAACGGCGCGGTGAACGGCAGCGCGACCGACGAGAGGATCCGGAACCGGCTGGCCCCGCTCGCCCGCGCGGTCTCCATCAGCACCGGGTCGATCTCGCTGAGCCCGTAGATCGTGTTGAACATGATCGGCCACAGCGCGGCGTACACCGCGAGGGTGATCTTCGCTTCGGGGCCGGAGCCGATCACCAGCAGCACCAAGGGGATCAGCGCGGCGACCGGGATCGGGCGGAGGAACTCGACGATCGCGGCGGTGGCGTTGCGCAGCACCGGGACGCTGCCCAGCAGCAGTCCGGCGGGCACCCCGACGACCACGGCGATCAGGATGGCGATGAACCAGGCCAGCATCGTCGCGACGACGTCGCGGAGGAAGGAGGGGTCGCCGAGCAGTTCCCCGGCGGTGACGAGGACGACGCTGGGCGGCGGGATGAACGTTTTGCTGACCAGGCCGACCTGGACGACGACCTCCCAGAGGAGGAGGAAGCCGACCAGGCCGATCAGGCCGCGGAGCAGTTTGGTCACGGTGTCAGCTGGCTGTCGCCTGCGGGGCGATCATCGACGCGGCGTCGACGGCCGAGGCGATGGCTCCCAGCTGCAGCAGCAGGTCGGGGACCCGCTGCATGCGCCGGGCGTCCAGGACCGAGCCGTAACCGGGGATCGTCAGCAGCTTCGCCGTGTCCGCGTCGATCTTCGCGTACTTGATGAGCAGCGGCTCGACCTTCGACCGGTCGGCGATCGCGTCGCGGGTGGCCTTCTGCATCGCGCGCTGGAAGGCGGCGAGGGTCTTCGGGTTCGACTGGACCCACTTCCTGGGCGCGCCGTAGCCGGTCAAGGGGAAGTTCTGGCTGGCGCCGGAGTTGATGTCGACCACCGGGGTGGCGCCGACGTTCTTGGCGGCCTGGGTGATGAACGGCTCCGGCAGGTAGGCGGCGTCGACCTGGCCCTGCTTCAGCGCGGCCGCGATGTTCGGCAGCGCGAGCGTGACCCACTGGACCTTGTCCGAGGGCACGCCGTGGTCCTTCATCACGGACTTGGTCAGCAGGTCGGACGCGGTGTTCTTGGCGGTGATCGCGATCCGCTTGCCGGCGAGGTCGCCGATGGACTTCACCGGCGAGTTCGGCACGGTGACGATGGCGTTGCTCTTCGCGTTCACGGAGGAGCCGTCGGCGACGAGCTGCATGTCGGCGGCGCCGGTGCTCTTAGCGATGAAGAACGGCGTATAGGTGGAAAGCGCGATGTCCGCTTCGCCGGCGATCGACTTGGTCATCGACGCCTGGCCGCTGGCCGCGATCACGGACTTGACCTCGAGCCCTTCGGCCTTGAAGTAGCCGCCGTCCTGGGCGAGCCAGAACGGGCCCAGGTCGGTGGTGGGCAGGATCGACACCGTGAGGCTCGACTTCTCCAGGCCGCCCCCCGTCGACGAGGCGTTCGAGTCGTCCGAGCCGAGCGCGCTGCAACCGCTGGCGGCGGTCACGGCAGCGGCGGTGAGGGCGAGCCCGAGCGCGGCGCGGCGAGTACGAACCCGGCCACTGCTCCTGGCGTTTCCAAGCAAGGCCTGCTCCTTGGCGAAGGTGACGGTGGGTGTACCGAATCCAATGGAAGTGCGTGACTCATTGTCCGGAGGCACGCGGGCCACTGTAGAGAACGTGACAGCCCGCTCACAACGGGTAGAAGCAATACCCGAGAGAGTGGTGCGCGTCACTCTTTAGGATTCTGGTCTAGACCCGCTGCTCCACTCGCCGTAGCTGAATGCCCAGCGCAAGGCCGAGAACTTGAAAAAGTGATCACCGGCTGTGCGTCTACTGAGCGAACGCTGTGCAACATCCTGCGCTTGTTGTCGGGAGGGTTACATCTTCCCCGGCCGTTCGCTACCCTCTGCACCTGCGGGGAGGTTTCAACCTCCGATGTAGTGAGAGAGAGTGCCTGGATGGCCGATCAAGACGACCCACATCGGTCTACCAGGACACGCTGTGCTTTTCCTGAGAGATACGCCCCCGCAGTAGTGACCACAGCCAGGCCGGGCAAAGCCGCCGCGCCGGTGGGATAGGCCGACAAAGACCGATGCAAGACCAGCGCAGGGACCCGACCGTGATGCTCCAGCTGAACCGATTCCGCCCGCGAGGGCGGCGTTCGGGCACCCCCGTCGAAGACGATCTTTTCACCCGTACGGGTACCGTCTCGCGCTGGGCTCCGACCGACCGGCCGCAGCGCCGGGAAGCCAGGAGCGTGCGTACGAGTGGCTGAGGAGAACGCGATGCGCCCTGGCGGGCGCTGGACCGACCAGGGATTCACGAGCACGAACGATGATGGTGGTGCGGCGGTGCCGAACGAAGACGCCGCGGGGGTGGGAGGGACCCCTGCGCAGTCGCCCGGAGGAAATCCGGGAAAGAGGTCCGGGCTTTTCTCCGGCATGCGTGACTGGCGGCTGCGGTCCAAGCTGGCCGCGGTCCTGATCATCCCTACCCTGACCGCGTCGGTGCTGGGGGCACTGCGCGTGGTCGACGACGCCCAGCAGGCGTCGGAGTTCCAGCGCACCGCCGACCAGGTCGCGTTCGCGGTCAAGGTCACCACGGTGGTGCACGAGCTGCAGAACGAGCGCGGCCTGGCCGTCGCCCGGATCGCTTCGGCGAACCCGTTGCTGCAGACCGGGCTGGACGCGCAGATCGCCAAGGTCGACCGCGAGGTCAACGACCTGAAAGGCGCCGCGTCGACGCTGAAGAACGACGACCAGGCCACGACCGACCGCTACGCCCGCGGCATCCAGCGCCTCGACGCGCTGCGCCCGCTGCGCGCGGCCTACGGCGCGCAGAACGGCCTGCCGGACATCACCGTCATGACGGCGTACTCGGGCATCGTCGACGCGCTGATCGAGCTCGGCCGCGAGGTGACCACCGCGGTCACCGACCGGGACGTGCTCCGCCTCGGCACCAGCACGCAGGCGATCAGCGAGGCCAAGGAATTCACCGTCCGCTCGGACGCCGACCTGCAGATCGCGGCGTACCGCACGAACTTCCCCGGTGACCTCCTGGACCAGACGCGCGCCGCGGCGTCCAGTGCGGACGCTTCGGTCATCTCGTTCCTGGCGAACGCCGACGACGACCAGCGCCAGCTCTACAACGACACCTACTCCGGCCCGGAGGTCGACGACCGCCGCCGGATCCAGACCAGCGCGTTCGCCTCCGCCCAGCTGGGTGACCCGCCGAGCATCGATCCCGGGGTGCTCAGCAAGGACAGCACGGTGTCGGCGGACAAGCTGCACGCCGTCGAGTCGAACCTGCTGGCCCAGCTGAAGACCCGCGCGGACGACCTGGCCACCGCGGCCGTCAACTCCGCCTGGATCGGCGGTGCCATCGTGCTCGCCGCGCTGGCCGCCGCGATCGCGCTGATGCTCATCGTCGCCCGCCTGATGCTGCGCCCGCTCCGGGTGCTGCGGAAGAGCGCGCTGGACATCGCGTACACCCGGCTGCCCGAAACGGTGCAGAACATCCTCGACGACCCGGACCCGGTCGGCGCCTCGAAACGCGCCGTCCAGCCCGTACCCGTCGACTCGCGCGACGAGATCGGCGAGGTGGCGCGCTCGTTCGACATCGTCCACGAGCAAGCCGTCAAGATGGCCGCCGAGCAGGCCCTCCTGCGCGAGAACGTCAACGGCATCTTCGTGAACCTCTCCCGGCGGTCGCAGCGGCTGGTGGAACGCCAGCTCGGCGTCATCGACCGCCTCGAGGCCGACGAGCAGGACCCGGACCACTTGGCCAGCCTGTTCGAGCTCGACCACCTGGCCACCCGGCTGCGGCGCAACGGTGAGTCCCTGCTGGTGCTCTCCGGCGCCGGCCTGGCCAAGTCCGTGCCGAAGCCGGTGCCCGCCGCCGACGTCATCGGCGCCGCGGTGTCCGAGATCGAGCAGTACGCCCGGATCGAGGTCGGCATCGTGCCCGACGTCGCCGTCCAGGGCCTCGCGATCCACGACCTCGTGCACGTCCTCGCCGAGCTGCTCGACAACGCGACCTACTTCTCCGAGCCGGAGACGAAGGTCATCGTGCGGGCGGTCGTCACCCGCCGGAAGGCCCTCGCCATCCAGGTCACCGACCACGGTGTCGGGATGAGCGACGAGCGGCTGAGCGAGGTCAACGCGCGGCTCGCCGAGCCGCCGGACCTGGACGTGTCGGTGACCCGGCGAATGGGTCTCTACGTGGTGTCGCGGCTCGCCAAGCGCCACGGCGTCGAGGTGCGGCTGCGCGAGAACGAGGACATCGAAGGCGGCGTCATCGCCCGCGTCGTCGTCCCGGCCGAGCTGCTCACCCAGCTCCGCCCGGGCATGCCGCGCCAGCAGATGCAGACCCAGACGCCGCCGCCGCAGAACCGGTCCGAGACGTCGATGTCGATGCCGAGCATCCCGGTCCCGTCGATGCCCGACTTCGAGCAGACGCAGACGCACCACCACACCCCGCCACCGCCGCCGGCCCCGCCGGTGCACGAACCGGTGGCCAACCAGGGCGGGCTGGTCCCGCTGGACCAGCCGATCAGCCTGGACGACCTGGTCAGCGGGGGCCGTGCGGCAGGCCCGTTCCTGTCGCCGGAGCTCCCGAAGCCGGAGACGCCCGCGTGGCCGACGGCCGAGGACCTCGCGCCGCTGACGCCGTCGCCGAACGGCGACGGGGCCAGCCACAGCGCGGACACCCGGTTCCAGCCGCTGGTGCTGCCGAAGCGCGAGCCGAAGTACGTCCCGCCGGAGGAGTCGTCCCCGCCGCCACCCGTGGCGGACGTCGGCTCGTCGGCGCTCGAAGACGATGTACCCACCCGGCGGCTGCCCATCTACCAGTCGGTGCTGTCACGCTGGTTCAGTGAGGGCGACGAAGCGGGCGCGGCGGATCCGGTGCCGGCCCACCAGGCCGACGCCGGGGACGACCCGATGCTGCCGCCGCTCACCGGGCCCGTCGACGAGCCGCGGTACGAGCCGGAACGCGAGCGTGAGCCCGCGCCCCGGTACGAGGCCCAGCGCGAGCCGGTTCGCGAGCGTGAACCCGTTCGTGACCGCGAACCCGTCCGGGAGCGTGAGCCGGAGCCCGAGCGCGTCGACGAGCTGCAGCCGACCGCGGCGACCCGGCACCCGCTGCTCCCGCCCGACGACGGCTGGCACAGCGCCTCCGACGAGGGCTGGAACGCGGCGCAGTCGCTGCTGGAGGCGAAGGACGAGGAGATCACCCCGGCCGGGCTGCCGAAACGCGTCCCGAACGCCTACCTGGTGCCCGGGTCGATCAACAGCCCCTCCTCCGACGCGCCGGCGCAGAACAACTTCGCGGACAACACCGGTGGGAGGCCCGGAACGGGTGTGATCACCCGCTCGGCGTCCACAGCGCGGAGCCGGATGGCAAGCTTCCAACGTGGCTACACGTCCGGACGGCACGCGTTGAAGGAACGCACGGACGAAGACGGTGGGTTTCCGATGAATGGCAACACCACAGACAGCAGTGAGGAGTGAAAGTGACACGGGCGGGTGCAATGCAGCCGGGTGGCTCCGCGCAGCCGGGTGGCTCCGCGCAGGCCAAGGCGGGTAATACCGGCAGCTTCGCTTGGCTGATCACGGATTTCGTGCACCGGGTGCCCGGCGCGGCCCACGCGGTCGTGGTCTCGGCGGACGGTCTGCTCCTGGCGGCCTCGCGCGGCCTTCCGAAGGACCGGGCGGACCAGCTGGCGGCCGTCGCGTCGGGGCTCACCAGCCTCGCGCGGGGTGCGGCCAAGGTGTTCGAGGGCGGCACGGTCGCGCAGACCGTGGTCGAGATGGCCAACGGCTTCCTCTTCCTGATGGCGGTTTCCGACGGTTCCTGTCTCGCGGTGCTCGGGTCACCCGAAAGTGACATCGGCTTGGTCGTCTACGAGATGACCCTGCTGGTGGAGCGGGTCGGCCAGCAGCTGACACCGGAGATGCGGGCGCAACTGCAGGGCGCAGCGGTCCGCCGCTGACGACCGGGGAACCGAGGAGAGAGCCGTGGACGACGGGCGCTTGAGGGGCGATGGCCGGCTCGGTGACGACTTCTCCGGCGGCTGGTCCGAGCAGCCGGGGCCGGACGACGGGCGGGAGGACTGGCAGTCCTTCCGGGAGCGCGTCGACCGCGAGTGGCGGCAACGGCGGGTCCAGGGTTCCGACGGCGACCCCGTCCGGGAACCGCCGAACTGGCTGACGGACTCGAACGCCGGGCAGGAGCCGATCCGGCCGATCCAGCCGGGCAGCAACGAATACCGCGACCGCCTGCTCGGCGGCCCGGGCTCGGAGCTGTTCGGTGGCGCGAGCGGGCCGTTGTACGACGCGGCGGACTTCGCCGCGTACAGCAACGACCGCGAGCGCGACTACACGTCGGGTCCGGACTCCGGTGAGCTGGCCGCGGCGTTGCCGCGGCAGGCCCACCAGGAGTACGTCGACGAGCCACCACCGCCGACGGAGATGGAGACGTCGGGCCTGGTCCGGCCGTACTTCCGGACCCGGGGGCGGACGAAGGCGACCCTCGACCTGGCGATCGAGACGCTGATCTCGACCAGCGAACAGGGCCGCCTGCTCGACCGGGTCCGGGTGCCCGAGCACCGGTCGATCTGCGACCTGTGCTTCGACACCCGGTCGGTGGCCGAAGTGGCGGCGCTGCTGCGGCTGCCGCTCGGTGTGGTGCGGGTGTTGATTGGTGACGTGGCGGGTCTCGGCCTGGTTCTGGTGCACTCCAGCAGCCAGACCGTGGGCGACCGGCCGAGTATCGAGTTCATGGAAAGGGTGCTCAGTGGGCTTCGGAGAATTTGACTCCGACGCGAACGCGCCGCAGGTGACGGGTCCGACCTCGTCGGCCAAGATCGTGGTCGCCGGCGGGTTCGGTTCGGGGAAGACAACGATGGTCGGGGCGATCTCGGAGATCGACCCGCTGACCACCGAGGCCATGATGACCGAGGCCAGCGTCGGACACGACGACACCTCGGCCACGCCCAACAAGACCACCACCACCGTGGCGATGGACTTCGGGCGCATCTCGCTGGACTCGGACCTGGTGCTGTACGTGTTCGGCACGCCGGGTCAGCACCGGTTCTGGTTCATGTGGGACGACCTGGCGGTCGGGGCCATCGGCGCGGTCGTGCTCGTCGACACGCGGCGGCTGGCCGACGCGTTCCCGTCGATCGACTTCTTCGAGAACCGGAAGCTGCCGTACGTCGTGGCCATCAACTGCTTCGACCGGTTGCTGCACCACCAGATCGAGGACGTCCGGCACGCGCTGACCATCGCGCCGTCGGTCCCGATCATGGCGTGTGACGCGCGCGAGCGCGACTCCGCCAAGCAGGTGCTGATCTCGGTCGTCCAGCACGCGATCGCGCACGATTCGGCGTTGCGCGCGGGATAGTCCTGATGACGCCCCGATCCGGATGCGGCCGTTGGAGTGAACTCCACGGGCTTCACCCACTTCGGGGAGAGCGGCGGCCGTCCGGAGCAGCGCTCGGGGCGGCCGGTTCGGTACCGGCGAAGTCCGGGCCGTCCCACCGGACCGCCCGGACCCGGGCTGACCTGCGCGGACACTCCGCCACCACGGGACGTGGCCCGCGGCGCGGCGGATCCCTCGAACGCGTGGACCCGTCCGGGTCAACGCGGTGTGCGATCGCGCGCACACGTAGGGTGCGCAGCGGTCTGCCGTCGGCGGACTCGACACCACCGGCGGTGCGAATACGCTTTACGGAGGCGTCGTCGACCGGCCGTGCCGCCCGCTCCGGTGTGCGGCGCGCGGCGCCGCACGAGCAAGGAGGGGCAGTAGTGACGGCAACCGGCCAGGGTGCGTTCGGCTGGCTCATCACGGAGTTCGTGCGCCGGGTACCCGGCGCCGCCCACGCCGTTCTGGTGTCCGCCGACGGCCTGCTGCTGGCGCCGTCGGAAGGACTGCCCCAGGAGCGCGCCGAGCAGCTGTCCGCGGTGGCCTCCGGACTGATCAGCCTGACGCACGGAGCCGCACGCTGTTTCGAGGCGGGCGGTGTCAACCAGACCGTGGTGGAGATGGAGCGCGGTTACTTGTTCCTGATGTCCGTTACGGACGGTTCGTCGCTGGCGGTGCTGGCCGCGCCGACGTGCGACATCGGCACGGTCGCGTACGAGATGACCCTGCTCGTCGAGCAGGTCGGCCAGCAGATCACCCCCGAGCTGCGCGCGCAGCTGCAGGGCGGCGTGCGTGGGTAGGACACGATGAGGATTTCGGGATTCGACGATCCGGACTCCACCGGCTGGGACGCACTGCACCGCGGCACCGAGCGCGAGGGTTTCGATTCGCCGAGCAAGTTCGACATGTCGACGTTGTCGACGATCATGCCGCGCCGGAAGCGGCAGACCCCGCCGCCACCGCAGCCGCGGCCGGACCCGCAGGGCTACACCGACGAGGACACCCGCGAGTGGGGTTCCTCGGCGGCCACCGACGACGACTACTACGACGACGACTCCGGTGACTCCGGTCATGAGCCCGGCTACGGCCAGGCCGGTTACGAGCCCGGCTACGGCCAGGCCGGTCACGACCCGGGTTACGCCGAGGACGGGTACGCCGCCGAGCAGCCGGAATGGCAGGACGAGCCGCGCTACGAGCCCGAGCCGCCGCCGGTGGAGACCTGGACGCCGCCGCGTGGCGCGGGCCGCTCCCCGGCCCCGCGCCCGCCCGCGCCCCGCCCGCCGGCCCCGCGCCCCCCGGTGTCCCGGCCCCGGGCCCAGGCGGCACCCCCGCCTTCGTGGGCCCCGCCGGTCGACCCGCGCGCCGGGTGGACCCCGCCGCCGGACCCGGAGACCCGCTGGATCCCGCAGCCCGAGCCGCACGGTTACGACGAGCCGGCCTGGAACGAACCCGCCGTGCGCGCGGCGAACCCGAGGCCGGTGGCGTCGGCCGGCTCGCGGGTGCGGCCCTACACCCGCACGGGTGGCCGCACCCGGTCCGACCACAACCTGGCGCTCGAGGCCCTGGTTTCGACGTCCGACGACGGCCGCCGCTACCGCGGTGTCCGGTCGGTCGAGCACCGCCGGATCTGCGACCTCTGCCTCGACACGCGGTCGATCGCGGAGATCGCCGCGCACCTGCGGCTGCCGCTGGGCGTGGTGAAGGTGCTGGTCGGGGACATGGCCGACATCGGGCTGGTGCTGGTCCACCACACCGAGCTGATCCTGGGCGACCGCTCGTCCCGCGACTTCATGGAACGCGTCCTGGCGGGCTTGCGAGCCCTGTAGCCCGACCTGCGCCGCACCCGTCGTGAGTGGTTAGGGCGGTTAGAACCGCCCTAACCACTCACGACAAGCTGCGGCAGACTCAGGGCGTGAGGGTCAGGGCCAGCGTGTTGCCGGGCCCCGGGACCGCCGCGTTGACCAGGGCCGTCCCCGGACCGCAGTTCGCGAAGGCGCCGATCGTGTAGGTCGACGTCAGGTGCCCGCCGGTCGAGAGCGTGAAGTCGGCCGACGTGATCTCCGTCGTCACCGGCTGCGCGGTGCCGCACGCGGGGCCGACGTCGTACGGGGCGCCGCCGACCGTGACGTCCGAGACGCGCACCGGCCAGGTCGCGGTGCCCGTGAACCCGCCGAACGACGAGCCCTCGATCCGGGCCGGGCCGAGCGTCACCGTGGCGCTCACCGCGCCGACCGTGACCCGCGCCGGCGGCAGGGTGAACGTCCCGCTGTAGGTGTACGGCCCGATGTCGGTGTACATCTCGACCGTCCCCGGCCCGAGCTTCACGTTCGCGTCGGGCTTCGCGACGTGCGTGGTGCCCACGACCGCGTACTTCGTGTAGACCGGCGGCCCGGCGGCGGCCGTCCCGGCGAACCCCAGCCCGCTCACCAGCACCGCCGTGGCCACCGCGGTCACGCGTGTTCCTCGCTTCATGGTCCCTCCCCTGACTTCCGAAGGACCCAGGCTTACCACGTCGGCGCGCAGTGCGGTGCCGATTCACCGGATCGCGGGTGCTCAGTCTTCGACGATGGCCGCGGAGGTGATCCGGTGCAGGGAGTAGCGCTCGTTGTTGTCGCCTTCGAGGATCCCGCCGCCGACCCGGATCGGGCGGACGACCCGCTGGCTGGCGGTGCCGCGGGAGTCGACGAAACCGATCCAGACCTCACGGCGTTCGAGCGTGGCCCGCGACAGCAGCTCCAGCGTCGCCGACGTGTCCGCGCCGCCCCCGCCGGGTGCCTGGACCGTCGACCCGCGGCGCCGGGCCGAGGCCGCGTCGCCCGCGCGCAGGTTGGAGACGATCCGCTCCGCCTGGTCGTCGGTCAGCACCGCCGGCTCACCCGGGTTGCGCCGGGCCGCGCGGGCCTTCGCCGGCAGCCGCCGGCCACCCGGGCGGATGTCGACGACCCGGCCGTCCGGGCCCTCCGCGGCCGGGGCGAACCCGGCCGCGCGCAGGCCGGCCAGGACCTCGTGCAGGGGATCCGGGCTGATCACCACGGTCGGCGCGATCAGCCGCAGGTCGTGCTCCACGGCGACCGGGTGCGCGAGCACCTCGGCCAGCAACGCCTCGTCGTCGCACCGCAGGAACGACGCCGCGACCCCGCCGCGCAGCCGTCCGTGCCGCCGCGCGACGTCGTCGACCAGGTAGCTGAGCCCCTGCGGCACCGGCGTCGCGGACTTCGCCTTGAACAGCGCGTGCAGCTCGTCCGCCGTCCGGCCGGTGTCGAGCGCGCGCCGGACCGAGCCCTCGGTGATCCGGTAGACCGTCGCGTGCCCGGCCGACTCGATGTCGGCGACCGCGTCCATCTCGGTGGCCAGCTCCGGCTCCAGCGGCCCCGGCGCGACCACCGTCAGGTCGGCCTGGAGCAGCACGCGGTCCACCGGCGCGGGCAGCGCGTCCAGGATCGCCTCGACGGCGGCGGGGCGGTCGTCGGCCAGCAGGGCCCGGGTCGCCGTCGTGACGCCGCCGAGCCCGGCCAGGCCGAGCGCGCTCGCTTCGGCCATGGTCCAGCGGACCGTCTCGTCGCGCAGCCGGCCGCCGCGCCGCGGGGCCCGCCAGGCCAGCACCGCGACCAGCTCGTCGACGCTCTTCACCCCGGCGCCCTCGGGGAGGTCGGCCAGCGCGGCCAGCACCCGGCGGCGCACGACCGGCGCCAGCGGCCGCCGCAGCTCCTCGGAAAGCGGCGCGACCGGCTTGTCCTTGGCGTCGCGGCCGCCGGCGAGCCCGGGCAGCCGCGGCAGCTCCAGCCACGCCTGCGCGAGCGTCATCCAGCGCTGCGCGGTCGGCGACGCGAGCCAGGAGTCGGTCAGCGTCGTCGGCACCCATTCGGGCAAGGTCGTCTCGCTGTCCGCGACGAGCCCGGCCCCGACGGCCAGCTCGGCCAGCAGGGTCGCCTGCGTCTCGTCGATCTCGAGGTCCTTGGCCAGCTTCTTCAGCTCGCGCACGCCGAGGCCGCCCGACTTGAGCACCGGGGGCGGCGCCGCCGACCACGCGCGCAGCAGGGATTCGGTGTGGCGCAGGAACTCCATCGCCTCGCCGGCCGCGGCCTCGTCCACAGTGGACGCCCGGTGCGGGTGCACCGGCAGCTCGGGCTCGACGAGCGTGCCCGGCCCGAACACCCCGCCGCGCACGGCGATGCCCAGCTCACGCGGCAGTTCGACGGTCTGGTCGTCGCGCCGCAGCAGCAGCCCGCGGGCGAGCAGCTTCTGCACCGGCGTCTCGGCCTTCTGGAGCGTGAGGTCGATCCCGGCGTCGCGGGTGCGCCCGATCGGCGGGCCGGCGGCCAGCGCGTTCAGCACCCCGCGCTCGTCGTCGGACAGCTCGGCCAGCCGCGCCTCGAGGTCTTCGCCGGCCAGCGCCGGCGACGGCGTGCCCAGCCCGGCCGGGAACGGCCCGAGCGCCTCCCGGACCGCGGGCGGTACCCGCAGCGCGTCGTCGGAGCCCCAGACCAGCGCCCGCGCGCGGAGCCGGGTCAGCGGGGCCGCGATGTCGGCGCCGACCAGCTTCGCGACGTCTTCGACCGGCACGGGATCGCGGTCCGCGCCGGCCAGCAGACACGCTTCGAGCACGGCCAGGGTGAGGGTGTCGAGTTCTTCGCAGGCACGCGCGACGGAGCCCGGGGTGCCGGCGCGCGTGGCCAGCACCGTGCTGTCGGAGGGCGGGGGCGTGGACAGATCGCGACGCGTGCGGAGCAACTCCGCGAGCGCGTCGTCGGACTCCCCACGCAGCCAGTCCGCCAAGGAGGTCGCGGGCATAGAAGGCCAGCGTACCGGGCGGTTGGCCGAGCCTGCGGGGGCTCAGGCAGACTGTGTCCGGAGAATCCGGCACGGCTGTGGAGGACGTTGTGGCCAAGGGCGAGAAGAAGCACAAGGGCGTCGACCCGACCTGGCCGGGCGAGGCCGGTGAGCACCCCGTGACCGAACTGGCGTCGGACCGCCAGGGCGCGCTGTCGCCGTTCGGGGACCTCACCTTCCCGCTCGACACGGTGCCGTACGTGCACCCCGAGACCGAGATCAACCGCTGATCCTGTCGTTACTGGTCAGTACCGGTATCGGGGCCTCGTGAGGGCGGTCACGGGAGTAGGTTCGCTCCCGTCCCAGCCCCTCTTTACCCACGCGGGAGTAAGCCATGCCGGTTCCCGGTCCCGGATATTCGATCACCGTCCGGGTCGAGGCCCCGGCCTCGTCCAGCGCGGCCGGTGACCTCACCACCGCCGTCGGGCGCGTCGGCGGCGTACTGACCGCGTTCGACGTCGTCGAGTCCCACTCCGACTCGATCGTGGTCGACATCAGCGCCAACGCGCTGTCGGAGAACCACGCGAACGACATCACCCAGACGCTCGACTCGCTGCCCGGTGTCAAGGTCCGCAAGGTCTCCGACCGGACGTTCCTGATCCACCTCGGCGGCAAGATCGAGGTCACCCCCAAGGTCGCGCTCCGCAACCGTGACGACCTCTCCCGCGCCTACACCCCGGGCGTCGCCCGCGTCTGCCAGGCGATCGCCGCGAACCCCGAGGACGCGCGCCGCCTGACCATCAAGCGCAACACCGTCGCCGTCGTCACCGACGGCTCCGCGGTGCTCGGCCTGGGCAACATCGGCCCGGCCGCCGCGCTGCCGGTGATGGAGGGCAAGGCGGCGCTGTTCAAGAAGTTCGCCGACGTCGACGCGTGGCCGGTCTGCCTGGACACCCAGGACACCGAGGACATCATCAAGATCGTCAAGGCGATCGCGCCGGTGTACGCCGGGATCAACCTCGAGGACATCGCCGCGCCGCGCTGCTTCGAGATCGAGAAGCGGCTGCGCGAGCAGCTGGACATCCCGGTGTTCCACGACGACCAGCACGGCACCGCGATCGTCGTCGTCGCCGCGCTGCGCAACGCCCTGCGCGTGGTCAAGAAGAACATCGAGGACTGCAAGATCGTGGTCAGCGGCGTCGGCGCGGCCGGCTCGGCGATCATCCGGCTGCTGCTGCGCAAGAACCCGGGTGACATCGTCGCCGCGGACATCGACGGCATCGTCCACTCCGAGCGCGGCAACCTCGACGACAACCTGGCGTGGATCGCGTCGCACACGAACAAGGAGCAGGTCAGCGGCACCCTGCACGAGGCGCTGGTCGGCGCGGACGTCTTCATCGGCGTCTCGGCGCCCAACCTGTTCGGCGCCGAGCAGGTCGCGACCATGAAGGACAACGCGGTCGTCTTCGCCCTGGCCAACCCGGACCCGGAGATCGACCCCCTCGAAGCCCAGCAGCACGCCGCCGTCGTGGCGACCGGCCGCAGCGACTTCCCGAACCAGATCAACAACGTGCTGGCCTTCCCGGGCGTCTTCCGCGGCCTGCTCGACGCGCACGCGAACAACATCGACGACGAGATGCTGCTGGCCGCGTCCGACGCGATCGCCGACGTCGTGGACAGCGGCATGCTCAACGCGTCGTTCATCGTGCCGAGCGTGTTCGACAGCGCGGTGGCGCCCGCGGTCGCCGAGGCGGTGCGCAAGGCCGTCCGCGCCGAGCGCTGAGTCACCACTTCGGATGACCTCGGAGTCCGTCTTCCGGCGGACGACGGTGGCGTTCCGCGGGTCCTAGGCTGGCCTCCTGCTCGTTCGGGGAAAGCCCAACGCGGAAGTTCTTGCTGGTCACGGCCGTCGCCTCGGTGGTGGCGGCCGTGGCTGTGGGGGTGGCGCCGGGCGCGTGCCCGGCGGACGTCACCGCGCCGGGGCCCGGCTGAGCCGACGACCAACCGGCGAGCACCGGCGCCCGGGACCCCCAGCTCGCGGCGCCGGTGCGAAACCGGCGACCTGCGCCTGCAGTTCGGCCCGCACGATCGGGGTCGTGCGGCGAACCGCCCGCCACTTGCCCTGCCCAGGTGCACGGCAGCAAGGCGAAACCGGCGACCGGTGCGCCGATCGTGCTTCGGGTCGTGACTCGTGCCCGCGCGCTCCGAGGCGCGGCGCCGTCGCCAGTCGCCGACTCCGCCTCGACCGGATCCGTTCCGCGAACCACAACCGTCCGGCCCCGGCGCGTCGTCCCGTCCCAGGCAGGCCCCGGCCCCCGTCCGCCGGCCCGGAAGTAGCCTCGGTGGGTGAGTGAACTCAGCCACGTCGACGAGACCGGCGCCGCCCGGATGGTCGACGTCTCCGGCAAGACCCCCTCCGCGCGCACCGCGCTCGCGGCCGGGACCGTGCGGACCACCGCCGAGGTCCTCCGGCTGCTGGCGACCGACGGTCTCCCGAAGGGGGACGCCCTGGCCACCGCGCGGATCGCCGGGATCATGGGCGCGAAGCGGGTGCCCGAGCTGATCCCGCTGTGCCACCAGATCGCGCTGTCCGGCGTCAAGGTCGAGTTCGAGCTGGGCGACACCGAAGTCCGGATCCGCGCGACCGCCAAGACCACCGACGTCACCGGCGTCGAGATGGAGGCCCTGACCGCGGTGGCCGTGGCCGGGCTGACCGTGCACGACATGATCAAGGCCGTCGATCCGGCGGCGACGCTGGACGAGGTCCGCCTGCTCCGCAAGGACGGCGGCAAGACCGGGACCTGGGAGCGGCCGTGAAGCGCACCGCACGCGTGATCGTGGCGTCCAACCGCGCCGCGAAGGGGATCTACGAGGACAAGACCGGCCCGGTGATCGCCGCCTGGCTGGCCGATCGCGGGTACGACGTCCCGGCGCCGGTCGTCGTCGAGGACGGCGATCCGGTCGGGGTGGCGCTGCGGGCCGCGCTGGCCGGCGGCGTGGCCGTCGTGCTCACCACCGGCGGCACCGGGATCTCCCCGACCGACCGCACCCCGGACGTCACGAAGACGGTCCTGGACCACGAGCTGCCGGGTGTGGCGGACGCGATCCGCGCGGCGGGCCTGCCCAAGGTGCCCTCAGCGGTCCTCTCGCGCGGTGTAGCCGGGGTTGCGGGGAGGACCCTCGTCGTGAACCTCCCGGGCTCCAGCGGCGGCGTCAAGGACGGTTTGGGTGTCCTCGACGGCATCCTGGACCACGCCGTCGACCAGCTGGCGGGCGGCGACCACCCGCGCGTGGCCCCGGCGGGCCCCGCGGTCCGCGTCGCGCGAGCCCAGGTGACGTCGGAACCGGTGTCGGTGGAGGAGCACGCGCGCCTGGTCGAGGACGACGCGGCGGGCGCGGTGGTGACGTTCGCCGGCGTGGTCCGCGACCACGACGGGGGCAAGGGCGTCCGCGACCTGACCTACGAGGGCCACCCGAGCGCGAGCCAGGTCATCGCGGACGTCGTGGCGGACCTGTCGGCCCGCTGGACCGGCGTCCGCGCGGTCGCGGTCAGCCACCGCATCGGCGCGCTGACGATCGGTGACGTCGCGCTGGCGATCGCCGTCGCGGCGGAGCACCGCGGCCAGGCGTTCACGGCGTGCGCGGAGCTGGTCGACGAGGTCAAGGCCCGGCTGCCGGTCTGGAAGCACCAGCACTTCACCGACGGCACGGACGAGTGGGTCAACTCGCCCTGACGGGAAAACCCGGCACCGCGCGCAGCGGTGCCGGGTCCGAAACGAGACGAACCCTCCACCGCCCGGGGGATCGGCGGTGGAGGGTTCGTGTGTCACGGCACTAGGCCGGACCTCGCATCACTACGCGATCGTCACTTGGTGGCGATCTTCTGCCCGACGAGGATCATGTCCGCGTTCGGGATGTACTTCGCGTTCAGGTCCTGCAGCTTCTGGTAGCCGCCGGTGACGCTGAACTGCTTGGCGATCTTGGACAGCGTGTCGCCCGCCACGACGGTGTAGTCACCGGACGGGTTCGAGCTGCTCACGCCGGCCGCCGACGGAGCCGCCGGGGTCGCCTTCTTCGGGGTCGCGGAGGCCGCCGGGGCGCTCTTCTTCGGAGTCACCTTCTTGGGCGTGGTGGTCTTCGCGGTCCGCGGGGCCGTCGACGAACCGCCGCCGGCCTTCTTGCCGCAGACCGGCCAGGCGCCGATGCCCTGGCCCTGCAGAACGCGCTCGGCCACGGCGATCTGCTGCTCACGCGACGCGCCCTGCGCGCTGCCGGTGCCGCCGTAGGCCTTCCAGGTGCTCTGCGTGAACTGCAGGCCGCCGTAGTAGCCGTTGCCGGTGTTGATGCTCCAGTTGCCGCCGCTCTCACACTGCGCGATGGCGTCCCAGTTCGTCGCCGACGCGGGGGTCGCGGCGATTGCGAGGGGAGCGCCGACCGCGATGCCCGCGATGGCGACGCGAGCGACGGTGCGGGTGGCAGCGGACATCTTGCGGTGCTTGCCTCGGTAAGACATCTGAATGCTTCTCAGGCTTCCCTGCGCCTACGAGACTTGTGCTGAGGGTCAGGATCGGGGTCCTGGCGCCGGCCCTCTCAGACCGGCGGACGGCTCCGACGCACGACGCGTCGTCCTCGTCCCCTCGTCCCTGTCCGGAAATGCTTTCGCTCGGGGTATGGGTCCGGGTATCCGTCGGACAGGGCTAGGCGCTACGGATTCCCGGTGGTGCTGACTGGTCGGGGCCAGCCGATTAGCGACGGTACGTAACGATGACCGTGATCGGAAATTATTCGGGGCGTGACCTACGTCACAGTAACAGCACGCAACCCCTGTCGATGCGGGTGTCTGCGCAGGTCAGAGGGCCGTTATCTGTCCGTTTCCTTGCCGAGACAAAGCACGGATCGTGAGGCTTGCATCACGTGTTTTGCGCTGTGAATGGCCCTTTCGTGCCGCCTGGTTCACGAATGGGGGGCGCATCTTATGGAGTCCCTCGGCGGTCCGCCAGACTTGACAGCAGGCTTCAGGCATCCCACCAGTCACTCTTGTCCCACCTGTTCGGGCGGTTTACGACCACGGTCGGAGGTGCCCGGCCGGGCACCTCGCGCCGGCAGGGGCGACAGACGGTGTCCGACCAGGCGAGACGGGTCACCGGACGGAGTGGGAACGACTGCGGATTCAGCCTCCCGCGAACGCCCGGATGCGGTGAGGCGCCACGCCGGGGCGCCGGACCCGCGTCGGCGAGCGGTCGGCCGTCGTACCCGAACGGTCGGCGGATATCGGGGGAGCGGAACTCGCGTACGCAGGTGGACGGCTCGCGCACCCGGGCGGTCGGCGCACCTGTCCATGGGCGCGACGCCCTATGTAGAGGAGAAGGTCAGCCGCCGGCGAAGGGCGGGAGGACGTCCAGCTCGGCGCCGTCGGTCAGCTCGCGGGTCAGGTCCCGCACCGCGACGCCGTCCAGCAGGTAGCTGACCGCGTCGAGCACCCGGGGCAGGCCGACGGGGTGGAGGCGGCGCAGCTCGGCCACGGCGTCGGCGACGGAAGCGGTCGAAGGCAGCTGCACCTTCTCCTCTTCTTCTCCGGCCGCGGCGCGCGCCGCCGCGAAGTACCGCACCACGATGGTCAGGGTGCTCATCTCAGCCGCCGATCGCGCTCATCGGCCGGATCGGCTGCGCGAACCCGGCGTCGTTGATCTCGTGTCCCGCGAGCTTGCCCCACATGGTGGCCCGCCAGGCGTCCGCGACCTCTTCATCGCGCGCGCCCGCGCGCACGAGGGCCCGCAGGTCGGTCTCGTCGTTACTGAACAGGCAGGAGCGCACCGCGCCGTCCGCGGTCAGCCGCGTCCGCTCGCAGGCCGAGCAGAACGGCCGGGTCACCGACGCGATCACGCCGACGTCGCCGGGGCCGCCGTCGACCAGCCAGCGCTCGGCCGGCGCCCCGCCGCGCTTGGCCGGGAACGGCGAGAGCGAGAACTCCGCCTGGAGCATCCCGAGGATCTCCGACGCGGTGATCATCTCGCCGCGGTTCCAGCCGTGCTGGGCGTCGAGCGGCATCTGCTCGATGAACCGCAGGTGGTAGCCCTCGGCGAGGCAGAACTTCAGCAGGGACACGGCTTCGGTCTCGTTCACGCCCCGCATGAGCACGGCGTTGACCTTCACCGGCGACATCCCGGCGTCGCGTGCGGCGGCCATGCCGGCCAGCACGTGCGAGAGCCGGTCGCGGCGGGTGATCTCGAAGAAGGTCGCGGGGTCGACGGTGTCGAGCGAGACGTTGATCCGGGCCAGCCCGGCCGCGGCGAGGGCCGGAGCGCGCTTGGCGAGGCCGATCCCGTTGGTCGTCATGGACAACCGGGGCCGCGGTTCGAGCGCGGTGATCCGCGCGACGAGGTCTTCGAGGCCGGGCCGCAGCAGCGGCTCGCCGCCGGTGAGCCGGATGTCGGTGACGCCGAGCCGTTCGACGGCGATCCGCATCAGCCGGACCAGCTCGTCGTCGGTCAGCACCTGGTCGCCCGGCATCCAGTCGAGGCCCTCGGCGGGCATGCAGTACGTGCACCGCAGATTGCACCGGTCGGTCAGGGAAACCCGCAGATCGGTGGCCACCCGGCCGAAAGTGTCGATGAGCCTTGGGTTCTCGGGTCTGGGCACGCCGGACGAACCTCGTGTAGCGGGGACGCGAGGAAACCCGAGATCTACTGCCGTCATTACGCCCAGCCTAACTCCGGATCGTGCGAAGTGAGCAGATCGCTAGGATACTTCGCGCGGCGAGTGGTTCAGTGGCCGAACTATCCGGAGCCGGGAGAAGGGCGCGTGATGTCGGACACCACGGAAAAGACGTACCCGGTCGGCGAAGAGGAACTCTTCCGCTTCGCGGAATTGGGTCGCGAAGGCAGCACGCTCACTGTCCTGCGGCACGCCAGGATCGCCGAGCGGATGGGCCTGTCCGGCACCGACCACAAGACGTTCGACCTGGTCGGCCAGGCCGACGGGCCGCTGACCGCCGGCCGGATCGCCGAGCTCACCGGGCTGTCCACCGGCGCGGTGACCGGCGTCATCGACCGGTTGGAGAAGGTCGGGCTGGTCCGCCGGGTCCGCGACCCCGAGGACCGGCGCAAGGTCCTCGTCGAGGTCGTGCCCGGGGCCTCCGAGCGCTACGCGCCGCTCTTCCAGTCCGCCTTCGACTGGCTTCGCGAGATGCTCGCGCAGTTCTCACCGGCCGAGCGAAAAGTCATCGAGCGTTATCAGAATGTCATGCTCGAACAGCTGCGCACCGAGATCATGCACAATTCGCGCCCCGCATAGCTTTTCCTCAAGTGCGGCGATAATGTCTGCGCCATGCCGCAATTTCGGTTGTCCGAGGCAGCACGCCTGCTCGGGGTCAGTGACGACACCGTGCGCCGCTGGGTGCGCGCGGGCCAGCTGACCGCCACCGACGACGCCGCCGGCCGCAAGGTCGTGGACGGCGCCCAGCTGGCCGGGTTCGCCCGGGCCCAGGCGAGCGGCCCCGACGACCCGTCCTCGGTCGGCCGCTCCGCCCGCAACAAGTTCGTCGGGCTGGTCACCGAGGTCGTCGCCGACAAGGTGATGGCCCAGGTGGAACTGCAGTGCGGGGCACACCGTGTGGTGTCCCTGATGAGTACCGAAGCCGTTCGCGAGCTGGGCCTGCGCCCAGGGGTGCTCGCGGTCGCGGTGGTCAAGGCCACCACCGTCGTGGTGGAGACACCGGAAGGAAATCGATGAAGAACGCTTTTCGGGGGTCCGGGTGGCGAAGCCCCCGGCCCGGGGCGAAGCCCCGGTTGTCACAGCTCGCTCTCGCCGTCGCGGCCGTCGCCCTGTTCGCGGGCGCGTGCAGCAGCTCGGACGAGCCCAGCACGCAGACCGGCGGGTCGTCGGTCTCCGCGCCCGCGCCCAAGGGCACCGGTGACGCCGGCGGCACGCTGACCGTGTTCGCCGCCGCGTCCCTCACCGAGTCGTTCACCGCGCTCGGCAAGGAGTTCGAAGCCGCGCACCCCGGCGTGACCGTGAAGTTCAGCTTCGCCGGTTCGTCCGGTCTGGTCCAGCAGCTGACCAACGGCGCGAAGGCCGACGTCTTCGCCTCCGCGGACCAGGCCAACATGGACAAGGCCACCCAAGGCGGGGTGATCGACGGCCAGCCGACCGTGTTCGCCACCAACAAGCTCGCCATCGCCGTCGCCCCCGGCAATCCCAAGGGCATCAAGTCCTTCGCCGACCTGAACAAGGCCGGGCTGACCGTGGTGACCTGCGCCGCGCAGGTGCCGTGCGGCTCGGCGACGAAGAAGGTCGAGACGAGCACCGGCGTCACGCTCAAGCCGAAGAGCGAGGAGCAGGACGTCAAGCAGGTGCTGGCCAAGGTCCAGTCCGGCGACGCCGACGCGGGCCTGGTGTACGTCACCGACGCCACCTCCGCCGCGGGCAAGGTCGACAAGGTCGACTTCCCCGAGGCGAGCGGCGCGATCAACAACTACCCGATCGCCGTGGTCAAGGGCGGCCAGAGCGCCCTGGCCAAGGAGTTCGACGAGTTCGTGCTCGGCACGGAGGGCAAGACCGAGCTGGCCAAGGTCGGGTTCGGCCCTGCGGCGTAACCGTCTCGCGAACGGCCGGCCGGGACGCTCCCCGGCCGGCCGTTCGCGGGTTCCGTGGGTGCTCGCCGTGCCCGCCACGCTGGCGCTGGCGCTGGTCGTGCTGCCCGTCGTCGGGCTGCTGGTGCGCTCCGACCTCACGCGGTTCCCCGCGCTGATCGTCACGCCGTCGTCGTTGCACGCGCTGCGGCTGTCGCTGATCACGGCCGCGCTGTCCACTGTGGCCTGCGTGCTGCTCGGGGTGCCGCTGGCCGTCGTGCTCGCCCGCGCCCGGTTCGCCGGCGTCCGCCTGCTGCGCTCGATCGTGCTGCTGCCACTGGTGCTGCCGCCGGTCGTCGGCGGGCTCGCGCTGCTCTACCTGCTCGGCCGCAAAGGCTTCCTCGGCATGCTGATCACCACGCTGACCGGGGAGTCGGTGCCGTTCACCACGACCGCGGTGGTCATCGCGCAGACGTTCGTCGCGATGCCGTTCCTCGTGGTCAGCCTCGAAGGGGCGCTGCGCGGCTCCGGCGACCGTTTCGAGCAGGTCGCCGCGACGCTCGGCGCGCGGCCCTGGACCGTCTTCCGCCGGGTCACGCTGCCGCTGCTGCTGCCCGCGCTCGGCTCCGGCGTCGTCCTCAGCTTCGCCCGCGCGCTGGGCGAGTTCGGCGCGACGATCACCTTTGCGGGCAGCCTCGAAGACGTCACGCGCACGCTGCCGCTCGAGGTCTACACGCAGGCCGAAGTGGACGTCGACAGCGCGGTGGCGCTCGCGCTGCTGCTGATCATCGTGGCGGTCGTCGTGATCGCCCTCGCGCGGCCGCGCTCGTGGGAAGGCGGCCTGCGATGAGCCTGGCCGCCCGGATCGACGTCGTCCGCGGCGCGTTCGAACTCGAAGTGGACCTCGACGTGCCCACCGGGACGGTGCTGGCGCTGCTGGGCCCGAACGGCTCCGGCAAGTCGACGGTCCTCGGCTGCCTCGCCGGGCTGGTCGCGCCCCGGTCCGCGGAGATCACCGTGGCCGGGCGGGCGCTGGCCGAGCTGGCGCCGCACCGGCGGGGCATCGGCCTGCTCTCGCAGGACGCCCTGCTCTTCCCGCACATGTCCGCGGTGGACAACGTCGCGTTCTCGCCGCGCTCGACCGGCGCCGGCCGCCGCGCCGCCCGCGACCTCGCCTACTTCTGGCTGGCCGAAGTGGACGCCGTCGAGCTCGCCGACCGGCGGCCCGGCCAGCTGTCCGGCGGGCAGGCCCAGCGCGTCGCGATCGCCCGGGCGCTCGCCGCCCAGCCGGACCTGCTGCTGCTCGACGAGCCGTTCGCCGCCCTCGACGTCGATGCCGCGCCGGCGATCCGCGGCCTGCTGCGGCGCGTGCTGAAGACCGGCCCGACGACCGTCCTGGTCACGCACGACCCGCTCGACGCGCTCGCGCTCGCCGACCACGTCGCGGTGATGAACGACGGCCGGATCGTCGAACGCGGCCCGACCCGTGACGTGCTGTCCGCCCCGCGAACGCCGTTCACCGCGCGGATCGCCGGCCTCAACCTGATCGCCGGCACGGCGGTCGAGAACGGTCTGCGCACGGCGTCCGGTGCCGTCGTGTCCGGCATCCCGGCGGCCGACGTGGTCCAGGGTGAGCCGGCGGTCGCGGTGTTCCCGCCGAACGCCGTCGCCGTCTACGCCGGTGACGGCGAGCACCGGGGGAGCCCGCGCAACACCGCCGACGCCGTCGTCGCCGCGCTGGAGCCGCACGGCCCGGTGATCCGCGTCCGGGCCGAGGGCGACGGCTGGGCGCACGGCCTCACCGCCGACCTCACCCCGGCCGCCGTCGCCGACCTGGCCCTGGAGCCCGGCACAGCGGTGACGCTGTCGGTGAAGGCCGCCACGGTCAGCGTGCACCCGGCCGCCACTTCCTGAGCCTGCCGCGGCTTGTCGTGAGTGTTTAGGGCGGTTAGAACCGCCCTAAACACTCACGAGGGCCGCGGCAGACTGCTCAGCCGTCGTGGTGGTGGCTGCCGCGGCGTTGAGCAGCAGCGCGACCCGGACGTGGTCGTGGTCCTCCGGCAGCGTCGAACCGTGCACCAGCCGCCGGCCGCGGGCAGTTCCGTGGGCACCGGCAGCAGGCCGCCGTCGGTGCCGATCAGGCGGACGGCGTCGTTCACCGGCCGGTTGTCCTCGTCGACCAGGTTCAGCGTGTAGAACCGCGAGTCGGGCCGAGCGCGTCTTCCTCGTTGTCGCGGATCAGGTACATCCCGGCGAGGCCCGTGTGGACGGTGAAGCGCGTGATCGCCATCGCGTGGTCGTGGTAGCAGAGCGGCATCGCGGGCTGGACGTTCTGGTCGAGTAGCCGGGCCGGCCGGCCCGTCCGCCACCGGGCCCTGCAAGGCGACGAGCGGAAACTCGCCGTCGATTTGATTCGACCACGAAATCCGCAGTTGTTCACCGGCGCGCACTTCGATCGTCGGACCCGGGAAATGTCCCGCGTACGTCCACAATGTACTCGGCGGTAACTGCGAGTGCAGTCGCTGGTGCTCGGTCACCATCGGAATGGTGATCGCGGCGTGGTCCCAGGAATGCGGCCGGAGCGCCGGCGGAACACGCAGCGGGTCGAGGAACTTCGTGAGTCCCCAGTTCGGCGCGGTGCCCGGCCCGGTCGTCGCCGGGCGCTCGATGATTTCGGTCATGCGATTTCTCCCCCTCGCGGTGCGGGGCAGACCGAATTGCGCCACGACGTTTCCGTCGACGACGTGTGCGATGAATTTCCCCGAACCTCTCGGTGGCCGGGCACGCGACTCCCCTCGCGAAACCGGCAATTCCCACCGTATCGCCTTTCGACGACGAACGCAGGTGTCTCGCGCGCGTGATAGGTTTCGCCCATGGATGAGCGCCGGTGGACGTATCTCTCCGACATGGACGGCGTCCTGGTGAAGGAGGAGCACCTCGTTCCCGGGGCCGACGAGTTCCTCGCCGAGCTGAAGGCGAACGGCATCGACTTCCTGGTGCTGACCAACAACTCGATCTACACCCCGCGTGACCTGCGGGCGCGGCTCGAGCGCACCGGGCTCGACATCCCCGAAGAGGCGATCTGGACGTCGGCGCTGGCGACGGCGAAGTTCCTCTCGTCGCAGCGGCCGAACGGCTCGGCGTACGTCATCGGCGAAGCGGGCCTCACCACGGCGCTGCACGAGGTCGGGTACGTCCTGACCGAGCGCGACCCGGACTACGTCGTGCTGGGCGAGACCCGCACGTACAGCTTCAGCGCCATCACGCGCGCGATCCGGCTGATCGAGGGCGGTGCGAAGTTCATCGCCACCAACCCGGACGCGACCGGCCCGAGCGTCGAGGGCTCGATGCCCGCCACCGGTTCCGTCGCGGCGCTGATCGAGAAGGCCACCGGGCGCTCGCCGTACTACGTCGGCAAGCCGAACCCGTTGATGATGCGCTCGGCGTTGCGCCGATTGGGTGCGCATTCGGAGTCGACGCTGATGATCGGCGACCGGATGGACACCGACGTGCACTCGGGCATCGAAGCCGGGTTGCAGACGATTCTGGTGCTCACCGGCATCTCCACCAGGGAGTCGGCCGAACGCTATCCGTACCGGCCCACTCTCGTGCTCGACTCCATCGCCGACCTGATCGGGAAGACGACCGACCCATTCGGGGAAGGCTGATCGAGACCCCATCGCGAGCAGGGCTTATCGTCACCGGATGAGCAACTCCACGTACGTGGTGGGCGACGTGCATGGCCACCGGGACGAACTGGCCGAAGCACTGCGCGCCGAGGGGTTGGTGGACGACGAAGACAACTGGTCAGGGGGCGAGGACCAGCTCTGGTTCCTCGGTGACTTCGTCGACCGCGGGCCGGACGGCGTCGGCGCCATCGACCTGGTCATCCAGCTCGAAGAGCAGGCGGCGGAAGCCGGCGGCCAGGTCCAGACGCTGCTGGGCAACCACGAGATCCTCGCGCTCGGCATGTACCACTTCGGCGACCAGCCGGTGCCGTCCGACTTCGGGCCGCGCAGCTTCGCCCGCAGCTGGGAGATCAACGGCGGCCTGCTGTCGGACCAGGACCGGCTGACCCCGGAGCACATCGAGTGGCTGACCGCCCGGCCCCTGGCCGCGCTCGCCGCCGACCACCTGCTCCTGCATTCGGACACCCTCGAGTACCTCGACTGGGGGGATTCGGTCGAGGCGATCAACGACTCCGCCCGCGAGATCCTGATGGGTTCGGACATCGAGTCGTGGTGGGACGTCTGGCGCCGCATGACGACCCGCTACGCGTTCCGCGGCCCGGAAGGCGAGGAGAACGCCCAGAAGCTGATGGACGCCCTGGGCGGCTCGCGCATCATCCACGGGCACAGCGTCATCGCGGACCAGCTGGGCATCCACCCCACGCAGATCGAGGGCCCGTTCCTGTACGCGGGCGGCAAGGCCCTGGGCGTCGACGGTGGCCTGTTCGTCGGCGGGCCGTGCCTGGTGGTGAAGCTGCCGTACGAGCCGGAGTCGTGATCAGGGGAGCTCGACGATCTCCTTGCCGAGCGGCATCAGGGACACCGGGATCATCTTGAAGTTCGCCACGCCCAGCGGGATGCCGATGATCGTGACGCACAGCGCGATGCCCGTGAAGACGTGCCCGATAGCCAGCCACAGCCCGGCGAAGAGGAACCAGATCACGTTGCCGACGAAGGACGGCGAGCCCGCGTCGCGGCGGTCGACGACCGTGCGGCCGAACGGCCAGAGCGCGTAGCGGGCGATCCGGAACGACGCGAGCCCGAACGGGATCGTGATGATCAGGACGCAGCAGATCACGCCCGCGACCAGGTAGCCCAGCGCCATCCAGAAGCCGCACAGCACGAGCCAGATGATGTTCAGCAGCGTACGCATCAGACGTGCAGCTCCCCGCTCACGACGGTCACGGCCTGGCCGGACAGGTGGACCCGGTCGCCGTCCTGGCGGGTCCGGACGATCCCGCCGCGCGCCGACACCTGCGCGCCGGTGAGGTCGGTTTTGTTCAGTCGCCCGGACCAGTACGGCGACAGGACGCAGTGCGCCGAGCCGGTGACGGGATCTTCGTCGACGCCCACGCCCGGACCGAAGAACCGGCTGACGTAGTCGACACCGTCGACGTCACCCGCGGCGGTGACGAGCAGCCGGCCCTTCCAGGTGTCCTTCAGCGCTTTCAGGTCGGGCTCGAGGGTCCGGACGGCCTTGGCGTCCGGGAGGACGGCGAAGAGGTTGTCGACCCCGCGCCCGGTGCGCTCGATCTCGACGCCGGGCAGGATCGCGCTCAGATCGTCGTCGGACGTCGTGGGCGGATCGGAGGGGAAGTCCAGCTCGACCCAGCCGCCGGCGGCCTTCGCGCGCAGCTCGCCGCTGAGGGTGGCGTAGACCTGCTCGCCGCCGAGGACGTGCGTGGTGGCGACGGTGGCGTGCCCGCACAGCGCGACTTCGGCCGCCGGGGTGAACCACCGCAACGACTTCGGCCCCTCGCCTTCGTCTCCGCCGACGACGACAAAAGCGGTCTCGGAGTGCCGCATCTCCGCGGCGACGGCCTGCATCCAGGCCGCATCGGCGGGCGCGTCGAGGAGCACGACCCCGGCGGAGTTCCCGGCGAAGGCCCGGTCGGTGAAGGCGTCGACGATGAAGAAGCGCATGCTTCCACTGTATCCAGGGCTTTTGGCCCGTGGTGGTGACGCTTTTCTCGCATCACCAGGGCAACCCCTTAGGGGTCCTGGAGGTCAGGCGCCGCGCTCTTCTCGCGTCCCGGCTCGGGTTCCGGCTACGGTCGACCGCGCGGTCGTCTCGCGGTCCGGCTCGGGTTCCGCCTTGGGCCAGGTTTCGCCGGTGGCGGGCCGCGCGGTCGTCTCGTGGTGGGTCGGCTTTGTGGCATGGGGTCAGGTTTCGCCGATGGTCGGTCGTGCGGTCGTCTCGCGGTCGGCTTTGCGGCTTGGGGTCAGGTTTCGCCGATGGTCGGTCGTGCGGTCGTCTCGCGGTCGGCGTTGCGGCTTGGGGTCAGGCTTCGCCGATGGTCGGCCGGACGATCTTCTCGCCGTCCGGCCCGCGTTCCGGCTTGAGGTCGAAGATGTCTTCCTCGAGCTGGATCTTGTTCTTGTGTTCCTTGTCGTCTTCCTTCTTCTTGCCGGCGCCGGCCCCAGCCGCGCCCGCGCCGCCGGCCTTCCCCTTGGCCGCGGCAGCCGCGGTGGCGCCGCGCTCGAGCCGTTCACCGCTGCCCTTGGCGCCGGTCTTGCCACCTTCGCCGGCCGTCTCCTTCGGCGCTCCGGTGGCCCCGCCCCCGGAGACCCGCGACCCGGCGAACCCGCTCCCGGCTCGCCCGGCTCCGGACTTGCCGCGCGTGATGTCCCCACCGGCCCCACCGGCGCCGGTCGTCCCCCCGGGCATGGCAAGCCCATCGGGCCCCATCCGCGGGAAAGCACCGGCGGCCGGCGCGCCACGGAGCCCGGAGTTGCCACCACCGAAGCCCCCGGCGTTCCCGGTCCCGCTGGTGGCCCCGGGCGGAACGAAGGTACTCGGCGGCGTCGCCCCGGGAGGCGTGGTGCCAGGAGGCGCGAAGCTCCCGCTGGTCCCGCCGGTGCCGCCGACCCCGCTGAAGCCGCCTGTCCCACCGGTTCCGCCGATGCCACCCGAGCCACCGATGGTGGGGGTGCCGGTGAAACTGGTGCTGCTGGTCCCGTGGAACCCGCTGGCGGTGGTGCTGTCACCGGACCCCAGCTGCGGCGGGGGTGAGTAGGTGGGCTGGGTGCTGGCGGTCTCGTGGTAGGTGCCGTCGAGGCCCTGGAGAACCTGAACGGCCTGCTGATGCGCGGCATCGGCCTGCTGCTGCTTGGCCTGGATGCCGGTCATCGTGTTGCTCATGCCGACCAGATCGCCCGAGTTGTACTGCTGCTTCGCCTTGTCCATCTCGGCCTGCTGGTTGAACCCGGTGGGCTCGGGCATGTTCGTTTTGGCGTAGTAGGCCGCCGCGGACTGCTGCGAGTAGTGGTTCGACGCCAGCTGCATCGCGTTGCCGGTCTGTTCGGTGTGGCCGGCGGTGCTCTGGAAGAAGGTGTTCGCCTGGTCGGCGGCAGTTCCCTGCCACTGGCCGCCTGCTGCCGTGGCGGCGTCGCGGAACTGGTTGGAGGCGTCGGCCAGCCAGTTGCCGTAGGTGTTCGCCACCCGGCTGCGGTCGTTGAGATCCTCGAGGTCCAGGTTCTTGTGGACCATGTCGTACAACACTTCGTGCGGGCTGTTCGCGTAGTTTTCCCCGGGCGCGGGCGCATCTCCGCGCAGGGTTTGTCCTTCTTGCAGGACCTTTCCCTGGGCGACCGAATAGTCCGACGCGGCCTTCTGAGTGAGGCGCTGGCCGTCTTCGCCGTGTCCTTGAAGCTTCTGAGCGGTCTCCGCGTAGTAGTCACCCTCGGACTGGCGGTGCTGCGCCCGGTGCGGCTGACTCATGGCAGAACTCCGTCTCAGTTGGTCTTCGGCAGCAGGGGTTCGATCTTCTCCGCGAATCCTTCGACGAGCTTGCAGGCGTTGGCCGTGTCCGATCCCGAGGTCACCAGCACGAAGGCGCGAGAGTCGGGCTTCACGTCCAGCCACACGCCGCACTGCCCGGGCGACTGCTGTGGTTCGCGCACTTCGACCGCCGCACGGCCGTTGACCGTTCCGTCACTGGCCTGGCTCGGATTGCTGATGTTGTTCTTGTAGCCCCGGCCGGGTTGCAACGAGAGTGCGACATCCACCGCGCGCACGTCGCCGGCGGTCGGCTTGTTGGCGGCGCAGCTTTCCTTCGCGTCGGCGACGGTCGGCACCGCTGCCGGGAACCCTTGACCGCTGAGGCCTTGGTCGAGGAGCGAACACGGTTTCAGCGAGGCGAAGGAATCGCCGGACGGTGCGGTGGTGTCGGGCGCAGATGTGCTGCCGGCGGCTGAACTGGGGTTCGCCTGACCGCCGACCTGGCTGGTGCACGCGGCCAGGACCAACGCCGTGCCGGCGACGGCGGCCAGAACGGCCGGAATGCGTTGAGAGATCACTGACCCTGCAGATTCTTGTTCAGCTCGGTGAACGTCACGGCGTGAGCGCTCTCGGTTTCGCGGTAGTTCTTCCGCGCGATCACCATCGCTTCGCGCGCGTCTTCGACCCCGCTCCGCATGAGGAGGAGGTTGGGGATCAACGACTGTGGGTCGCCGTTGACCGCGGTCACGTTGAACCGGGCGACTGCCTGCGCGTAGGTGCTGCCCCCCATGCGCGCGGCGTCGGCGAGGATCTCCACGTCCCGAAGCATCTTGTCGTAGCCGTCGAGGAAGAAGTCGCAGGCTTTCAGGTAGGCCTGGAAGCCCTCTTCGTTCACGGCGAACTGGCCGTTGGTGGCGAGTTCCTTCAAGTGGCTGCCGCCCGCGTTGACCTGCTTCGCGGTCTCGGAATCCAGCGGCGCCGCTCCCAGGTTCGAGAGGAAGTTCGAACCGGCGTCACCGGCCGCCGCGGGTGGGGGTGTGAACGTGCCCGGTGCGCCGAACTGCGAACCGCCCATGACGCCCTCCCCGTCGTCCTGGGACCACCCAGCGTGGTCCCTCTGCACTGTACTAGTGACGAAGGGCCGGTGTCAGTGGCTCGCGCCACGCCCCTCGTGGAGCCAGCTGCGCAGGTGAGAACCATCCGAAGGGATGAACCGCAGGCGATCCTCGCCGCCGGGGAGGGGCTCGCTGAACATCAGGAAGCGGCCGCCGTCGTTGTCGACGAAGGTGGCTGCCCCGATCGGGTGAAGGGCGCCTTGGCCGTGGCGGGCCGACAGCTCGACGGTGCCGTACCGGTGCAACGGCCAGGACGAGAACTCGGCCGCGGCCTCTTCGTCCCGGCGGGCGAGAGCCGGGCCGCGGACGAACGTCAGCTCCGCCAGGGGGACCGGCGGGTAGGCCGGCAGCATGCCGACGACCATGTCGACCAGGCGATCCGGACGGGTCTGGGCGAACAGGATCTCTTCGCCCACGAGTTCCGAAAAGACGCCCAGGCCGTGGCCGATCGTCGCTCGGTACAGGACCTGGCGGCCGTCGGCTATTTCTGCTGCTCGGACGATGATCAGGATCTCCGGCTGGGTCCACGACCTCAGCGTCTGCTCGACCTCGATGTCCAGCTTGTCCGGCCCCGCCAGGCCGCGAGCGCGCAGCGAATCCCACGAAGCCGCCGCCAGCCGGGCGTTTTCCTCGAGGGTGTGGCCCGCGCTGCGGATCTCGAACGGGTGCCAGTTCGCCGGGAGACCGGTTCGCCGGACCGCGACGTCGACCTCGTTCAGCCCCAGGGCGAATTCCTCCGGCACGGTGCCGAGCGTAGCGGAACCGGCACCGGGCGCTCAGATGTCCAGCTGCCGCACGCCCGTCTCGCGCTGGGCGACGCCGGCCACCCGGCCCGCCGTCGCTTGTCCCCGCAGCCGGACTATCTCGTGCGGCTGCAGCCCCACCGCCACGCCGAACGCCTCGACGTCCGCGAAACCGCCCTGACGCCGGCGCAGCTCCAGCGCCTGGTTCACCCGTTCCGGGGTCATCCCCGGCAAGCGCGCCAGCTCCAGTCCGGCGGCCGCGTTGACGTCGACCGGGACAACCGGCAGCGGAGCCGAAACCGGGGAAACCGCCGGCGGCGCCAAAACCGGCGCCGGTGGCGGCGCCAAAGCCGGCGCGTCGACCGGGACGTACGTCTCGACGATGTCGTTCTGCTGCACTTCACGCGTCGCCAGGCCGAGGGTGAACACACCCGTCCCGGCCGCCGTCCGCATCGCGATGCCGTCCCTCGCCACCGACAGGATCCGCAGGTCGGTCGCGACGACCGTGCTGCGCTCGTTGAACGTCGTGCCCACCGGGCGCAGCAGCCGGGCCCGCCTGCCGACCGTCAGCAGGTTGTTCGTCCGCCCGTCCGGCACCTCGACCGCGGCCACGACCGAGCCGTCGCCCAGGTCGCTGACGCCGTGGACGTGCGCCGTGCCCTCCCGGCGTTCCAGGAAGTCAGCAGACGGCTCGTCGTACGCGGTCAGCGCGTCGCCGGCCATCGGCGGGACGTCGCACTGGAAGCCGAGCAGCACCGTCCCCGGCTGTCCGGCGGGTAGCTCCGGGAGCGGCCCGGCCGGGCCGAACAGGCCCAGCACCCGCATCGGCCGGCCGACCGGACGCCCACCGCGGAACAGCCCGGTCAACGCGCCGAAACGCAGCACGCCACGCTCCGAGCGCACCTGCACGTGGAAGCCGGTCAGCTGGTCGTACGCCGGCGCGAGCACCGCGGCGACGCCGTCGTGCCGGCTCGTGTCCGGCCCGATCGTGTCGTCGGTGTAGAGCTCCAGCGCGTCGCCGGGGCCGAGGTCGGTGCGCCCGACGGCGACGAAGACGTCCTTCAGGAACCCCGCGTCGGTCACCGGCTCGACGTCGCTGGAGAAGAACTTCTTCCGCACCATGATCCCGAGGCGCAGGTTGTCCGCGAGGATCCGGTCGGCCCGCTTCAGCCGCGCGCGGGCGCCGCGGACCGCGCGGCCCGCGCTCACCTGGCCGCCCGGCAGCTCGCCCAGGCCGGGCAGGGTGACGCTGGCGTTGAGCGCCTTGCCGAACTCGATCAGCCCGACCCTGATCTCGGTCACGACGTGGCGGCCAGGGTGACGCTGATCGACTGGTCGGCGTTGGTCCGCTCCGACTCGACGCGCATGCCCGACCGCGCCGCGCGCTCCTTCAGCCGCGTGAGCACCGCGCGCTGCACTTCGGCGCCGTACGCCTCGTCGACGGACAACACGAGACGCTCGGCCTCGGCGGGTGTCAGGCCCGGGCCGTCGACGTGTGCCAGCTGGACGCCGTCCGGGCCGTAGACGAACGTGATCCGCCGCCCCTCCCACGCCCCGGCGACGGCGTTCCTGTCGTCGGTGACCTGGGCGCGCAGCCCGGACAGCGCACGGGCCAGCAGGTCGCGGTGCCGCATCCGGGTCCGCACGACGACGACGCCGGGCTGCGCCTGCGCGTGCGCGGCGATGGTGGCGGCGTTCAGCTGGGCCAGCGCTTCGCTGCGCAGCTTGAGCGTGACGCTCATCGGTGATCCCCTTCGAGCAGCGCTTCGAGTACTTCGGTGGTGGCGAACCCGTTCAGCTCCACCGATCCGTCGGTGGCGATCCGCAGTTCGAGCCGGTTCGGGGTGGCGAAGATCGACTCGTCGTAGCGGTCGGTCAGGAAGTGGAACCGCTGGTTCACCGAGCCGACCCACGGCCGGGACGGCTCCGGTCGGTCAGCCAGAAAAGGCCCGTCCACCAGCAGATCCGTCGCCTCGAGCAGTTTCGACGGTGGCAGGTCTTCCAAGACGCGCCCGGTGAACGTCATCACCGAAAGCCCCGCCGCGCGCACCGCGGAAGCGAACGCGCCCAAGGGTTCCGGCTGGTCGAACGGCTCACCGCCGAGCAGCGTGACGCCTTCGACGCCCTCGATCGCCAGGACCCGTTCGGCCAGGTCCTGCCAGGGGAGCAGCGTGCCGCCGCGGGTCGTCCACGTCTGCGGGTTGAAACAGCCGGGGCAGCGGACCGAGCAGCCCTGGGTCCACACCGCGCACCGCAGGCCGGGACCCTCCGCGGCGGTGACGTCGACGATCCGGTGCAGGTTCAGGAGTTCCATGACGTCTGCTGCTGCGAAGCCGGGTTTTCCGCCTGCGCCGACGTGCGCCGGTAGTCCTCGGTGAACTCCGACGTCTCCGTCTCCGCGCCGAGCAGGTCCTCCAGCAGCGGGATGTAGTCGAGGCACTTCGAGCCGGTCACGCCGTGGGTTTCGGCGCTGATCGAGCCGTCCTTGCCGATGGTCACGGTCACGCGGTGAGTCATACGTCGATCGCCCTTCCCCTCGGTGACTCCGGTCGTGGCGGCGCGGCGACGGGCGCGACAGGAGCGGCGTCGTTGTCCGTGGCGGCGACCGCGCGGGTCTCCGCCCACTGCCGGATGGCCAGGATCTCGTCGGCCTGGGTGACCGACAGCGGCACCGTCGACTTCACCGCCCGCACCAGGTCGTCGCGGCGCAGCGGCCGCTTCTCGGCGAACGCGTCGACGAGCCCCGACAGCACGGCCTGCTCGATCTCCGCGCCGCTGTACCCCGCGCTGACGTCGGCGAGCTCGGCGTACAGCGCGTCGTCCACCTTCAGCTCGCTGCGCACGAAGTCGTCGGTGACGCGCTTGTTCAGGTGGATCCGCCAGATCGCGGTGCGCTCCGGCGTCGAGGGCAGGTCGACGAAGAAGATCTCGTCGAACCGGCCCTTGCGGAGGAACTCCGGCGGCAGCGAGTCGACCTGGTTCGCCGTCGCCATCACGAACACCGGCGCCGTCTTCTCCTGCATCCAGGACAGGAACGTGCCGAACACGCGCCGCGCGGTGCCGCCGTCACCGCCGCCGCCCGCGCCGGCGAGGCCCTTCTCGATCTCGTCGACCCACAGCACGCAGGGCGCGATGCCCTCGGCGGTGCGGATGACCGTGCGCATGTTCTTCTCGCTGGAGCCGACCAGCCCGGCGAAGACGCGGCCCAGGTCGAGGCGCAGCAGCGGCAGCCGCCACATGTTCGCGACGCACACCGCGGACAGGCTCTTGCCGCAGCCGGGGACGCCGGACAGCAGCAGCCCCTTCGGTGCGGCCAGGTTGTAGGCGGACGCGGCGGGTGTCCAGGTGCCGGTGCGCTTGGTCAGCCAGCGCTTGAGCCGGTCCAGGCCGCCGACGGCGTCGAAGCCCGTGTCGGCCGGGACGATGTCGAGCATCCCGGACCGGCGCACGGCCTGGCGTTTCTCGGCGAGGATCAGCTCGAGGTCACTGGGATCGAGCCCGCCGCCCTCGACCAGCGCCCTGGCGAACGCGTTCTCGGCTTCCGGCAGCGTCAGCCCGCGCGCGGCGGCGACGATCATGTCGCGGTCGTCCCGGTCGATGCTGATCCGGACGTGCTGCCGGTGCGCGGCGACCATGCCGTCCAGCAGCTCGCCGATCTGCTGCCGGTCGGGCAGCGGGAACTCGACGACGGTGGCGTCGTGCTCCAGCTCGGGCGGCACGGGCAGCGACGGCGACACGAGGATCAGGCTCAGCGGTACCGGCCGGGTCTTGAACGCGGCCGCGAGCTCGCGCAGCCGCCGCACGACCTCGGGGTCGGGCCGGTGCCCGCCCTCGGAAACCAGCGACGGGTGCAGGTCGGCGAAGACGAACACGGCGGGCTCCGCCCAGCCGTAGACGCGCTCCAGCGCGGCGGACGCGGTGCGCGTGTCGGCGATCGGCGGCCCACCCGCCGGGGCCAGCCCGGTGGTCGACGACCAGACGTACACCCGCCGCGGCGTGCGCAGCCGGGCGCCGTCTTCCGCGACCGCGCGGATCTCCCGCACCACCCGCTGCTCTTCGTGCGTTTCGACGACCAGCAGCGGATAGCGCGCCTGCAGCAACTGGGTCAGCTCGTCGCGAAACCCCTGGCCGGACATCGATCGCCCCCTCGATTCGGGTCCGGATGCTACCAGCGGCCCGAGCCCGGGGCGGATCATCCGCCGAATCCGTCTACTGTGGACTCACGTGCCGAGCCACGTGCTGCCGAGGTCGGTGGGCGCAGGGTCCATGTCGATTGGTGGACGCCGTGAAGGTCGGGCTCGTGTCCGCGAGCGTAGAAGGCCGGCCGCCGACGTTGGCGCACTGAGCTGGGGTTTCCTAGACTGCGGTCGCAGTCACCGCAGACTTCAGGAGGCACCATGCCTGACGCGCCCGCCCTGCCGAGCTACGCCTCGGGGATCTCCGAGGTCCCGCTGCTCGGGGACACCATCGGCGACAACTTCGACCGGACGGTGGCGGCCTTCGGCGACCGGGACGCCCTGGTCGACCGGTTCGCCGGCCGCCGGTGGACCTACCGCGAGCTGGCCGCGGAGGTGAACGCGCTGGCGCTGGGCCTGGTCGCGCGGGGCATCGGCAAGGGCGACCGCGTCGGCATCTGGTCGCCGAACCGGGCCGAGTGGACGTTCCTGCAGTACGCGACGGCCAAGATCGGCGCGATCCTGGTCAACATCAACCCGTCGTACCGCTCGCACGAGCTCGAGTACGTGCTCAACCAGGCCGGCGTGAAGCTGCTGGTGGCGTCGGACAAGTTCAAGACGTCCGACTACCCCGCGATGGTCGAGGAAGTGCGGGGGAAGTGCGCGCAGCTGGAGCACGTCGTGCTGCTCGGCGGCGAGAGCTGGCAGACGCTGATGGACGCCGGCTGGCAGGGCGAGCCCGCACAGCTGGGGGAGCTGCAGGCCGCGCTCTCGGCCGACGACCCGATCAACATCCAGTACACGTCGGGCACGACCGGCTTCCCGAAGGGCGCGACCCTGTCGCACCACAACATCCTCAACAACGGCTACTTCGTCGGCGAGCTGTGCAACTACACCGAAGCCGACAAAGTCTGCATCCCGGTGCCCTTCTACCACTGCTTCGGCATGGTGATGGGCAACCTGGCCTGCACCAGCCACGGCGCGTGCATGGTCATCCCGGCGCCCGCGTTCGACCCTCGCGCGACCCTGGAGGCCGTCGCGGCCGAGCAGTGCACTTCGCTCTACGGCGTGCCGACGATGTTCATCGCCGAGCTGAACCACCCGGACTTCGCGAGCTTCGACCTCTCGTCGCTGCGCACCGGCATCATGGCCGGTTCGCCGTGCCCGGTCGAGGTGATGAAGCAGGTCATCGACCGGATGGGGATGGCCGAGGTGTCCATTTGTTACGGCATGACCGAGACGTCCCCGGTGTCGACGCAGACCCGCTCGGACGATTCGGTCGAGCGCCGCGTCTCGACGGTCGGCCGGGTCGGGCCGCACCTGGAGAGCAAGGTCGTCGACCCGGAGACCGGGCTGACCGTGCCGCGCGGCGTGCCGGGCGAGCTGTGCACCCGCGGGTATTCGGTGATGCTCGGGTACTGGGAGCAGCCGGACAAGACGGCCGAGGCGATCGACGCCGCCCGCTGGATGCACACCGGCGACCTGGCGATCATGGACGACGACGGCTACGTCAACATCACCGGCCGCATCAAGGACATGGTCATCCGCGGCGGCGAAAACCTGTACCCGCGCGAAATCGAGGAGTTCCTCTACACCCACCCGGACATCCTCGACGCGCAGGTCATCGGCGTCCCGGACGAGAAGTACGGCGAAGAGCTGATGGCGTGGGTGCAGATGCGCGAAGGCGCGTCGCCGTTGACCGAGGCGAAGGTGCGTGAATTCTGCGAGGGGAAGCTCGCGCGCTACAAGATCCCGCGGTACGTCCACGTCGTCGAGGAGTTCCCGATGACGGTGACGGGCAAGGTCCGCAAGGTGGAGATGCGCGAAAAGTCGATCACCCTGCTGGGCTTGGAGGCTGCTGCGGCGACGAAGCACGCCTAAACCGCGCGGGGCGCTCGGGCGTTACCCCTTCGCAAGTGCCGCGAAGGGAGGGCCGAGCGATGATCATCCTGGCCTGGGACTGGTGAGCTGAAACGCCGTGAGGGGCACCCTCAGGGACAGATAAGCCCTGAAGGTGCCCCTCACGGCACACGCGGGTCAGGAAACCGCGGCCGCCGCCTCCGCGATCGCCTTCTCGTCCTCCTCGCCGAACGTGTCCTCCAGCTGTTCCGGCGAGTAGTCCAGGTCGATCTGCTCCACCGGCATCCCGCGCGCCGACTCGATCGCGCCCAGACGCCGCTGCGCGCGGTCCGCCGCGTACTGGATGATCTCGTCCGGGTCGTTGTCGAACGGCACTTCCTCGAACTGGTCCTGCACCCACTGGATCATGTTGAGCGCGTGGGGAAGCAGCTCGCCCATCCGCTGCTGCACGGCGTCCCACAGCGAGTCGTCCGCGGCGACGTGGCGGCGGCAGGTGAACGTGCCCCACGCCATGTGCCGGCGCTCGTCGTCGCCGATGCGGCGGACCAGTTCCTGCATGCCCGGCAGGATGTTCTGCTGGGTGCAGATCAGCTGCCACGAGTAGTACCCGGTCAGCGCGAGGCTGCCCTCGATGACGTGGTTGTACGTCACGCTCGCCCGGATCTGGTTGAGCGGGCTGGGATCGTCCTCCAGCGCCCGCAACGACTGCGGCAGCTCTTCGTAGAACAGCTTGCGGTAGTGCGGGTTCTCGGCGACGTACGGGTGCAGGTCCTCGGTCAGCCCGACGGCGTCCATCCAGCGCCGGAACACTTCCGTGTGCTTGGCTTCCTCGAAGCAGAACTGCGTCAGGTACATCTCGTCGCCGAACCGGCCGGTCGCCGACATCGCCCGCATGAACGGCTGGATGTCTTCGGTGACGGCTTCCTCGCCCGCGATGAACTGCGCGACCAGGTACGTCGTGCTGCGTTTCTGCTCGGGGTTGAGCGTGTCCCAGCCTTCGCGCTCGCGGCCGAAGTCGATATCGGCCGGGTTCCAGAACTTCTTGTTGCCCTTGACGAACAACCGCAGCGGGAACGAGTCCCAGTTCAGGCCGCCCTTGCGCAGCGAAGAGAAGCCGGTCCGCAGTTCGGCGAGCGTGTCGGTCATCGTGTCACTCCATTGTGGACGAAATGCCGGATGGCGGGGGCCAGGACGGCGGTGACGGCGTCGGCCGCCTCCGCCGCGGTGTGCGTGGGGAGCACGAGGTGCGACAGCGAAAGCCGCACGACGGTCTCCGCGAGCAGGGCGGCGGACTCGGCCGACAGGCCCGGCTCGAGTTCGCGGTAGTGCTCGGCCGCGAGCTCGGCGGCCGCGGACAGGATCGGCTCGCCCTTGGTGGTCAGCAGGGGCAGCAGGTCTTCGCCGGCTTCGGTGCCGAGCGCCGCCGCGACCAGGCGGTTCTCCCGCGCGTGCTCGATCGTGTAGACGACGGCGCAGTGGATGCCGGCCAGCAGGCCGTCCGCCGTCTCGAACCGCTGCCGGATCCCGTCGAGGAACTCCGCCGCGGTGCGCAGCGCCACCGCCTGGGCCAGCGCCGCCTTGTTGCCGAACTCGTTGTAGACGGTCTGCCTGCTCACCCCGGCCTTCGCCGCGACGTCGGCCATCCGCAGCGCCGCGTAGCCGCGGTCCGGCAGCAGGTCCCCGGCCGCGTCGAGCAGCGCTTCGCGGAGGGACGCCTTGGTCCGGTCAGTGAAGCTGGTCACACCTTCACCTTGACACAGATCGCCCTGCTGTCAAGACGCTGTACATGATCAGTCGGCGTGTAAATCTGTCGGTGGTGGCAGCTACGGTGCAGGTGTGGGCATCACCGTGGGGTTCGACCTCGACATGACACTGATCGACGCGCGGCCGGGCATGGCCGCGGCGATGACCGCGCTCGGCGTCGAGTCCGGCTTACCGCTGGACGGCGACGCGTTCGCGGCCAACCTCGGCCCGCCGCTCGACGACATCCTGCGCGGCTTCGAGGCGCCCGAGGAACGCATCCCCGGCCTCGTCGACCGGTTTCGCGCGCTGTACCCGGACATGGTCGTGCCGAGCACGGTCGCGCTGCCCGGCGCGGTCGAGTCGCTGCGGGCGGTGCGGGCCGCGGGCGGGCGCACGCTCGTCGTCACCGGCAAGTACGGGCCCAACGCGCAGCTGCACGTGGACGCGCTCGGCCTCGACGTCGACGAGGTCGTCGGCGAGCTGTGGTCGACGCGGAAGGCCGAAGCGCTGCTGGCCCACGACGCGCGGGTGTATGTCGGAGATCACGCCGGCGACGTCCGCGGCGCGCTCGCCGCCCGGGCGGTCGCGGTCGGCGTCACAACGGGTCCCTGCGATCGCGCCCTGCTGCTGAGCGAGGGCGCGGACGTGGTGTTCGACTCGCTGACCGAGTTCCCGGAGTGGTTCGAGCGGACCTACGCGGGGAGCGTGGTGCCCTGAACTACTCCATCCATGCCCCCGCCGCCGCCCTCAACGGAGCAGCGGAGCTGCGCTGCTACTTCTTGGCCCGCGCTTCGCGGACCAGGGCGATCAGGCCGAACAGCAGGCCCAGCGGCGTGATGATCCCGGCGGCGGCCGACAGCCACACCGGCAGGTTCTCCAGACCGGCGGCGAACATGATGAACACCGCCAGCACAGCGAGCATGCCGAGGCCGAAGAGGCCGATGCCGATCCGCATGAGGAACGGTTTACCGGGGGCGGCCACGGCGGCCTCCTTTGTCGCGGTCTTCATGGATCAAAGGGTATCCGCAGGTATCGACTTCTCCCCAGGGCATGTGGCGAGATACGCTTCCAGGAGCGCGCCCTGGGTACGCCCACCGGGCGCGTTCGTCGTGAGCGGACAGCAGAAGGACTGGTGAGGGAAGTGCCGACCGGCAAGGTCAAGTGGTACGACGTGGAGAAGGGCTTCGGTTTCGTCACGCAGGACGACGGAGGCGCCGACGTCTACATCCGCAAGGCCGCGCTGCCGCAGGGCGTCGAGGGGCTCAAGGCCGGGCAACGGCTCGAGTTCGGCGTCGCCGACGGCCGCCGCGGCCCGCAGGCTCTCTCCGTCCGGCTGCTCGACCCGCCGCCGTCCGTCGCCGAGGCGCGCCGTCGCCCGGCCGAGGAGCTGCACGGCCTGATCGAGGACATGATCAAGCTGATCGAGCTGAAGGTGCAGCCGGACCTGCGGCGCAACCGCTACCCGGACAAGAAGAACACCAAGCAGATCGGCGAGATCATGCGTGCGGTGGCCCGGGACCTCGACCCCTAAACCGCTAGCCGTCGAGCCGGAGACCCCAGAAGTCGCTCGGCATGATGTCCGAGCCGGTGGCCGAGTTCACCACGGCCGAGTACGCCTGGATCTCGACCGCGGAGACGCGGTCGGCGGGCGTCGGCGGGGTGACCGTGTAGGCGTAGCGGTCCAGCGAGGTGATCAGCACCGGGTCGCGCTGCTTGAACTCGCCCTGCGGGGTGACGTACTCGACGATGACGCGCCACGGCGCGTCCGCCACCTCGCCGGGTACCGAAACCTGCACCGGCTTGCCCGGCCGTACTCGCAGTGTTTCCGGCGGGCGCACCGTGCGGCACACGTTCTGGGCCGGCTGCGAGTAGTCGCAGGTGACCGTCGGCGTGGCGTTGATGGTGTGGCCGTCGGCGAAGAAGGTGACCTCGGCCGGGCCGGGCGCCGAGCAGCCGGCCACCGCGAACCCACCGGCCGCAAGCAGGGCCACCACCCGGGAACGTCGCATGCGCCGGAGCCTACCGGCGGGCCCTCGGGTCCCCGGGCAGGCCCTGGGCCGGGAAGCTGCCGGTCGGCTCGGGGCGCAGCGGACGATCGCCGCCGAGGCCCGGCAGGAGCGAACCGCCGCGGCGCACCAGGTAGGTCTGGGTCAAGCCGACCGCCAGCACGACGGTGATCACGAGGAAGCCGATCCAGTACGTCGGCGGCAGCAGCAGGCCGGCGCCGCCACCGAGGCACCACGCCAGCTGCAGCACGGTCTCCGAGCGGCCGAACGCCGACGCGCGCGACTCCTCGGGCAGGTCTTCCTGGATCACGGCGTCGAGGCTGATCTTCGCCAGCGCGCTGGCCGTCGCGCCGACCAGGCCGACGATCGCGGCCGTCGCCAGGCCGGGCAGCACGGTCGCGACCAGTGCGGCCAGCACGCAGCCCGCCACACAGCCGACGATCACCTGGTCGGGGCTGCCGAAGCTGAGCCTCGAGCCCAGCGCGTTGCCGAGGAAGCCGCCGGCGCCCGCCGCGGCGCCGATCACGCCGAGCAGCAGCAGCTGCGTGAACGGCGTCTGCCCGGTGCCTTCGGTCTGGGCCTTCACCGCGAACGCGGCGAACATCATGAGGAAGCCGGTGAGCACACGCACCGAGCCGTTGCCCCACAGCGCGACGACGATGTGGCGCCCCATCGGCTGACGCCGCTTCTTCTCGGTCGGGTGCGCCGACAGCGAGGTCGGGACTTCACCTTCGGTCGCCTCGACCCAGGCCGGGATCCGCATCGACTGCACCGCCGCGGCGACGCAGATCAGCGCGGTGAACCACAGCGCGCCCGCGGCGCCGGTGATCCCGTTGATGCCGCTGGCCAGCGCGCCGAACGTGCCGGCGGCGATCAGGCCGAACGTCGTCAGCCGGGCGTTCGTCTTGGACAGCGTGATCTCGGACGGCAGCACCCGCGGTGTCACGGCGGCCTTGAGCACCGTGAACGACTTCGAGAGCACCATCATCCCGAGCGCGGCCGGGTAGAGCAGCCAGTCGTCGAAGTGCAGCGCCATCACGACGGCCATCAGGCCCTGGCCGATCGACGACGCGCACATCGCGAGGCGCCGGCCGCGCTGCACCTTGTCGAGCGCGGGCCCGATCACCGGCGCGACCAGCGCGAACGGCGCGATCGTGATGAGCAGGTAGAGCGCCACCTTGCCCTTGCTCTCGCCGCTGGTCGCCGCGAAGAACAGGGTGTTGGCCAGCGCGATCGCCATCGCCGCGTCGCTGGCGTAGTTCAGCATCACGGCGTAGGTCAGCGAGGTCAGGCCGGACTTTTCGGCGCCGTCGGCCTTCGTCGCGCGTTGGAACGCGCCGACGGCCTGGCCGGTCAGCTGCCGGCTGCGCATCGCCGCCACCCGCGTGACCGTGATCTTCTTCGGCAGCTTCGGCGTGCCACCCGGGGTCCGCGGTTCCTCGCGCGGCTCGGGTTCGGGCTCGGGCGGACGCGGCTCACCGGCGTAACCACCGGTGTCGTAGTGCTCGTACTCGCCGCTGCCGGGACGGCGTTCACCCTGGTAGAAGCCACCCGGCGGGGGTGGCTCGCGGCGGACCTGCTCGGTGCGGTTCGGGTCGTGCGGCGGCGGATAGGGCCGGGCTCCGCGCGGCGGAGGGGGCCGGTGCCCCGTCGGCGCGGCGGCCGTCGGGGCTTCGTTCGCGTTCGGGACGCGCGGCGGCTGCGGCCGGACGTCGTCGTAGTAGCTGCCCGGCGGGTCCTGCCTGGGGGGCGGCGGGCCGGGACGTTCGGCGCGCGGGGCGACGGGCGGGGGCGCGGCCGGGCGGTCGACCCGGGTGGGGTTCGCCGGGGGCGCGGCCGGGCGGTCGACCCGGGTCGGCGCGGCCTCCCGCCAGGAGCGGGCCTGCGCCGCGCCCGGCTCCGGCGTCCAGCGCCGCTTGCTCTTCCGGCCGCGCTGCTGACCCGACCGGCCGGTGCGTGAGCCGTCGGAGTCGGAGCGGGAGCCGAAGAGTGCCACGTCCCAATCCTGCCTTACCGAAGGTCGCTTCCGCCTGCTCATCCGTGCTTTCACGCCGGAGCCGGGACGAACCTCACCCGGAACGTGACCTGCCACTGCTTCCCGGTCAGCAGGAATTCGCCACCGGTTCCGGGAACGGCGGCGATCCCGTTGAGCACGGCTTCAGGGTCGGTCACGTTCGCCTGCGCACGAAGCTGACCTGCGTCGATCGTCGCGGTGACGTGTCCGGTGGCGGCGTCGATCCGCAGGATGGTGCCGGCGTGCCAAACGTTTGCGTAGACGTCGCCGCCGACGCACTCCAGCTCGTTGAGCTGATCGCGGCCGACGTCGACACTGCCGGTCACGGCGAAGGTCTTCGGGTCGCGGAAGGTCAGCCACGACGAGCCGTTGCTCATCACCAGCCGGCCGCTGTCCTGGTGGCACAGCCCCCAGCCCTCACCTTGGAACGGCACGCGCCGTAGCTCCGCGAGGGTTTTGGTGTCGCGTTCGATCGCGAAACCGTCTTGCCAGGTGAGCTGCCAGAGCGTCGGGCCGAGCACGGTGACGCCTTCGCCGAAGAGAGGCGCCGGGAGCGTGGCCTCGACCGCGGGCGGCCCGCCGGCCGGTCCCGCGGTCAGCTGCGAGCTGCCGGCCAGGCCGGTGCTTTCGTAGAGCGTGTCGCCGGCGAACTCGAGGCCTTCGGTGAACGCGGCGGGGTCGTGCGGCAGCGTCGAGACCACCTGGACCGTGAGTTGTTCCGGGCCGGGCGGCGTGGCGGGAGTGCCCGCGCAGCCGCCGAGCGCGGCGGCCAGCAGCAGTGTGGTGAGGATCGGCGTGCGCACGTAGAACAGCCTGGCACGGGCGCCGCGGGTGCGTGCGGCACAATTGGCCGCATGACTCTGCTGCTGACCCTGGACGACGGCTCCGTGCAGCGCAAACTCGCCGATGCGGTGGAGTTCGCGCGTGCCGCGGTGCTGGAGGAAGCGCCCGAGGAGCAGATCGGTGCCCACGTCGGCGCCGGCCGGGAGGACGCGGTCTCGGCGAGTCACCTGTTCGAGGCGCAGGTGCCCGGCTACCGCGGCTGGCGCTGGTGCGTGACGGTCGCGCTGGCGGGCGACGACGAGCCGGTGACGGTCAGCGAGGTCGTCCTGGTGCCGGGCCCCGAGGCGCGCATCGCGCCGGCGTGGGTGCCGTGGGAACGCCGCGTCCGCGCGGGTGACCTCGGCGTCGGCGACATCTTCCCGACGGACGACAGCGACCCCCGCCTGGCCCCGGCGTACCTCCAGTCGGACGACCCGGCGGTGGAGGAGGTCGCCCGCGAGACGGGCTTGGGCCGCATCCACGTCCTGTCCCGCTTCGGCCGCGAAGACGCGGCGACCCGCTGGCACGGCGGCGAGTTCGGCCCCCGCTCGGACATGGCGCGCTCGGCGCCGGGCGTGTGCGGGACATGCGGCTTCTTCGTCCCGCTGGCCGGTTCGTTGCGCGGCGGCTTCGGAGCGTGCACGAACGACATCGCCCCAGCGGACGGCCACGTGGTGGACGTCGAGTACGGCTGCGGCGCGCACTCCGAGGTAGAGGTCGAGGTGACCTCGTCGATCCCGGTGGCCGAGCTGGTCTACGACGACTCCTTGCTGGACTTCGACACTCCCGCCGCGGTCGAGCCGGCTGCTGCTGCCGCCCCGGTCGTCCCGGCGGACGGGGAGCGAGCCGAGGGAACGGTGGCAGACCCGACGGTGGCCGAGGTCGAGGCGGTCGCGGTGGTCGAGGCCACGGAGGTGGTGGAGTCCCCGGCCGCAGAGCCCGAGACGGCGGTGACCGAGGCTGACCTGTCGCCGGCGGAGGTTGAGCCGGAGGTCGTGGAAGCGGCCGCGGCGGAGCCGATTGCGGCGGACGCCGGGGTGGCTGCGGCGGAGGCCGAGGAGCCGGTGGTGGCCGCGGAGGCTGCCGCGGAGCCGGAGCGGCTGGCGGCGGAGACCAAGGCTGCGGAGGCTGAGCCGATTGCGGCGGAAGCTGTGGCGCAGCCGTCGGCGGCGGCGGACGCTGAGTCGGCCGCGGCTGTGGAACCACTGGCTACGGGGGCGGAGGCCGCTGCGGCCGAGGTGTCGGAGCCGACCCAGTCCGAGGTGACCGATGCGGTTGCCGAGCCGCAGGCCGTTGTGCCTGAGGCTGAGTCGCCGGCGGCAGAGGTGTCGGAGCCGACCGAAGGGGCGGTTGCTAAGCCCGAGGCCGAGCAGGGTGTTGCGGCCAAGGCCGGGGATGCCGCGGTTGCCGGGCAGCCCGAAGCGGTTTCGTCCGAGGACCGGACTGCGGCGGTTGAGCCGCAGGTGACCGAGATTGCGAACTCCGCGGTTGCCGAACCGGTTTCGCCGGAGGTCGCCGCAGCGGACACCATGGTTGCCGATGCGCCGGCGGCTGAAGAGCCGACGCGGGTCGAGGTGACCGATGTGGTCGCCGAACCGCAGGATGCGGCAGCCGAGCCGATCGTGCCCGAGGCTGAGGTGACTGAGCCGGCCCGGGTTGATGTTGCCGAGTTGCCGGCTGGTGCGCCCGAGGCTGGGCAGACCGTGGTGAGCGATTCCGCGGAGCCGGTCCAGGCCGAAGCGGCGGCTGAGCCGCAGGTGGTCGAGGCCGACGATGCTGCGGCCGCCGAGTTGCCCGTAGTGGCCGAGCCTGCCCCGGCTGAGGTGCCGGAAGCCGCGCTGACCGATTCGGTTGTCACCGAGACCGCCGAGTCGCGGGCAGACGGGTCCGAGGCCGGCGCGGTTCCGGAACGCGCTGAAGCTGAGCCTGCCCAGACCGACGTGACCGATGCTGTTGTCGCCGAGCCGACCCAGGCCGACGCCAACGAAGCCGACGCCACGGAAAGCGGAGCCGCACAGCCCGACGCCACCGGGACCGCGGCGCGGGAAGCCGAGACCGCGCAGCACTCGGCCACCGAAGCCGATGCCGCGCAGCACCAGGTCGGCGCCGCCGAAACCGGAGCCAAGCACCACGACGTCACCGAGACCGATCACCGCGGCGAGCGGTGAGCGGTTCGACTGCTGAGCCGCCCGTCACCGATCCCTTTGGTACCGGGCGGCTTCGGGACGCGACCCTGCGCGCCTGGCGGGACTCGCCCACTCGGCTCACCGAGGACACCAACGTCGAGCGGGACCTCCGCGTCGGGGCCTATCGGGACCGGCTCTTCGTCGAGCTCGCGCAGAACGCCGCCGACGCCGCTATGGCGGCCGGTGTGCCGGGGCGCGTTCGGGTGTCTCTTGTGGATGGACAGCTCCGGTTCGCCAACACCGGCGCACCCCTTGACGCTCGGGGTGTCGCCTCACTTGCGTCGCTGCGGGCGTCGGGGAAGACCGGGGACACCGTCGGGCGGTTCGGGGTCGGGTTTGCCGCTGTCCGCACTGTTGCCGATGAGGCGCAGGTTCTGAGCAACACCGGTGGTGTGGTCTTCTCCGCCGAGCGCACCCGTGAAGCCGCGGGGATCGACGGTGACGTTCCCGTGCTGCGGCTGCCGTGGCCCGTCGAAACCCCCGTTCCGGCGGGGTTCGACACCGAAGTTCGCCTGCCGTTGCGAAGCGACGTCGATGGGCAAGCCCTCCTCGACGAGCTGGGCAAGGACATCGGTGACCTTCTGCTCGCCCTGCCGTGGCTGGGTGAGGTCGATGTGGACGGTCGTGTGTGGACTCGCACGGCTGACCAGGACGTCGTCGAGATTCGTGGGCCGGAAAAGGAAACCCGCTGGCTGACTCATCGCGGTGACGTCGTCTGGGCCGTCCCGGTCGACGCTCAGGGGACTCCGATCCCGCTCGAAGAAGACGTCCTGCACGCGCCCACCCCCACCGACGACGGGCTTTCGTTGCCCGCCCGGCTGCTGGCGCCGGTTCCGGTGGAGCCGTCGCGACGGCGGGCGCTGCCCGGCGAAGAGCTCAAGCGGGCGCTCGAAAAGGCCGCGAAAGAGTACGTCGGACTGGTCCGGTTGCTGCCGCCGGAACGCCGGTTCGCGCTGGTGCCCGTGCCCGGTTTTCCGAAGTCCACAGTGGACGCGCAACTGCGGGAAGACGTGCTGGCGCAGCTGGCCACCGAACCGTGGTTGTCCACTCAGGACGGTCGTGAGGTCTCCGGTCGTCAGGCGCGCGTGATCGACGTCGACGTGTCAGGGCTGGCTGCCTTGCTGGCCGACGTCGTTCCCGATCTGCTTGCCGAAGCGCCGCCTGCCAGTGCGCTCAAGGCTGTTTCTGTGCAGGTGATCAGCATCGAAGAGGTGCTGGAAACGCTTACCGGCGCCACCCGGGAGCCGTCCTGGTGGCACGACGTCTACCAGGCGCTGAACATCGCCGTCGAATCCCACGCGCTCGCGGCGGCCCGGCTTGACGGCCTGCCCGTGCCGCTTTCCGACGGCCGCACGTTGCCGGGTGCGCGGGGCAGCCTGCTGGTCGACGGCTCGGCCGAACTCCTCGATCTTCTGTCCGATGTGGACATCCCGGGGCTGCGGCTGGTGCACCCCGCGGCATCGCACCCGTTGCTGGAACGGTTGGGCGCCAAGCACGCCGACGCGCGCGAGCTGCTCAACGCCGATCAGCTGCGCGACGCCGTCGAACGCAGTGTCGAGGACGTCCGGTCCGGGCTGGACGGGACGACGCTCGCCGGTGCCGTCCTCAGGCTGATCGCCGACTGCGGTGACGATGCTCCACAGTGGACCGGCGCGCTCGCGTTGCCCGCCACCGACACCTGGCGCCGCGCCGACGAGCTCGTGCTCCCGGCGTCGCCGCTCATCGACATCTTCGACGAAGAGGTCTTCGAGGAGGACGGCACACTCGACGTCCTCGACGAGGACTTTGCCGAAGACTGGCCGGCCGAGACGCTGAAAGCCGTCGGCGTGCTCGATTCGTTCGCGCTGGTGACCGACGACGAGCCGCACGAACCCGACCACGACCTGCCGGACGAAGAAGCCTGGTGGGACGCGCGCGCCGAGCCGCCGTCGACGCTCCTCGCCATCCGGGATCTCGACCTCGTCGCCGACGATTCCTGGCCCGCGGCGCTGCGTTTGCTCGCAGCGCGGCCCGAGACGTGGCACGCCCTGCGCACGCCCGGTGGACACGCCGCCTGGTGGATCGCGCAGTACGCCGTGCTCGGCGGGCTGGCGCCGAACGAGTGGCGGCTGCCGGATGCCGACCTCGCCGGGCTCTACGACGAGGTCCCCGACGTCGGCCTGACCGACGACCTGCTCCGGATCGCCGGAGTACGTAAGGATCTCTCGCTGTCCACAGTGGACGAGGCGGCGGACGTCCTGCGCCGGCTCGGCGACCCGGACCGCACGATCTCGGCCGGCCTGGCCACGCGTGCCTACGACGCCGTCGTCGAGTCCGGGTTCGATCCCGGCGCGCCGGACGCCGTCCGGGCCGCGGACGGGTCCGTCGTCGAAGACGCGCTGGTCCTGGACGTGCCGTGGGTCGCCGGGGCGCTCGAACCGGATCAGTACGTTGTCGCGCCCGAAGAGCCGGACCGCCTCGCGGACCTGCTCGACCTGCCGCCGGCGAGCACCACCCCCGCCGAGATCATCAGCGAGGGCGAGTACGCGCCGTGGGCCGAGCTGCCCGCGCTCAAGCTCGTCGCCGAGCAGCTCGGGATCCGGCTGCCGGACGGTGGCGTGCTGGTGCACGACCCGCTGACCGTGTCGATCCAGCTCACCGAGCACGACGTCCAGTGGTGGTCCGACGGCCGGCTGCACGCGGCCGACACGTCGGAAGGCCTGGCCCGCGCGTTCGCCTGGGCGACCGGGCGCTGGCCGGACCGGCACCTCATCACGGCGCTGCTCGACGACCCGTCGCCGCGGACGCTGCTGGCGTAAGCGCCGGAGAACTCAGACCCGCTGCGCGGACTTCGAGCCGCGGCGGGCGGCGGCGCGCTGCCACAGGATGATCGCCAGCCCGACGAAGCCGAGCACGAACCCGGCCAGCGCCGTCTGCACCCACAGCCCCGAAGTCGTGAAGAAGAGCACCACCAGCGCGACAGTCCAGATCGCGGTGCCTACGATCACCACCGGCGTCAGGTCGGTCAGCCTCTTGGGCAGCTCCGGCGTGTGCCGCAACGAGCCCGTAACCTCCGGTGGATTGCTCGGATCACTCACGAGGTGCAGGGTACTCCGCAGCAGCGAGAGAATGGGCAGGCGAATGGCGGAGCAGGAGACGACCCCCACCGGGACGCCGGAGGCGGCCGGCACCGGGACGTCCACACTGGACCGGTTCTTCAAGATCACCGAGCGGGGGTCGACCGTCCCGCGCGAACTGCGCGGCGGCCTGGTCACCTTCGTGACGATGGCCTACATCGTGGTGCTGAACCCGCTGATCATCGGCAGTTTCGCGCCGGACGACGCGGCCGCGCACAAGGACCTGCTCGGCGGGATCCTGCCCGTGCCGCAGGTCGCCGCCGTCACCGCGCTGGTCGCCGGGGTCATGACGATCCTGATGGGCCTGGTCGCGAACTACCCGTTCGCCATCGCCACCGGCCTGGGCATCAACAGCCTGGTCGCGGTCACCATCGCTCCGCAGATGACCTGGCCCGAAGCGATGGGCCTGGTCGTCATCGAGGGCGTCATCATCGTCGCGCTCGTGCTCACCGGCTTCCGCACGGCGGTGTTCAAGGCCGTGCCGGCGTCGCTGAAGTCGGCGATCGCCGTCGGCATCGGCGTGTTCATCTGCCTGATCGGCCTGGTCGACGCCGGGTTCGTCCGGCGGCTGCCGGACGACGCGCACACCACCGTCCCGGTCGGCCTGGGCATCAACGGCTCGATCGCGTCCTGGCCGACCGCGGTGTTCGTCGTCGGCCTGCTGATCACCGGCATCCTGGTGGTGCGCAAGGTCAAGGGCGCGATCCTGATCGGCGTGCTGTCCTCGACGGTGCTGGCCATCGTGGTCGAGGCGATCGTCAAGGCCGGGCCGTCGAAGGGCACGAACCCGAAGGGCTGGAACCTCGGCTACCCGGCGCTGCCGGACCAGGTGCTCGGCCTGCCGAACCTCTCGCTCGTCGGCGACGTCTCGTTCGGCGCGTGGACGCGGCTGCCGATCATCACGGTCTGCCTGCTGGTGTTCACGCTGGTGCTGGCCGACTTCTTCGACGCCATGGGCACCATGACCGGCCTGGGCAAGGAAGCCGGGCTGATCACGAAGGACGGCCAGCTGCCGAACGTCGGCAAGGCGCTGTTCGTCGAGGGCCTCGCGGGCGCGGCCGGCGGGTTCGGTTCGGCCAGCTCGAACACGGTGTTCGTCGAATCGGCGGCCGGCATCGCCGAAGGCGCCCGGACGGGCCTGGCGAACGTCGTCACCGGCGTGCTGTTCATCGCCGCGATGTTCCTGACGCCGCTCTACCAGGTGGTGCCGGTCGAAGCGGCCGCGCCGGCGCTGGTCGTGGTCGGCGCGATGCTGATGGCGCAGGTGCGCGACATCGACTTCACCGACTACGCGATCGCGCTGCCGGCGTTCCTGACCATCGTCGTCATGCCGTTCACGTACTCGATCGCGAACGGCATCGGCGCGGGCTTCGTCAGCTACGTCGTGATCCGCGCGGCCACCGGCAAGGCGCGCCAGGTGCACCCGCTGATGTGGGTGATCGCGGTGGCGTTCGTCGCGTACTTTGCGGTCGGCCCGATCCAGGCGGCGTTCAGCTGATCAGCCCGGCGCGCTGACCTTCATCGCGGCGTCCAGCACGCCGCGGTTGGGGTCGAACTCGGCGGGCGGTGCCTCGTAGCGGATCGTGACGAGGCTGTCGCCCGCGCCGAGCCCGATGATCGCGACCCGTTCGGGGTCGCGGCCGTCGCGGAGATAGGTGTAGTCCCATTCCGCCGCGTCCCCGAAGTCGCCGGCCTGCACGGGCTTGACGACCGAGCCGTCCTGGTGCGCCTTCGCGGCGATGGCTTGGAGTCCGCTCAGCGCGTCTTCTTGCGAGATCGGCACCTTGTCGGTCTCCAGGAGGAGGTGACCGCTGCGGTAGCTCGCGCGGTCGTTCTCGTGGGTCACGCTCCAGCCCGACGGGACCGGGATCTGGATCGACCAGCCGCGCCCGCCGGCGACGTCGGGGAAGTTGTAGGCCTCCAAGGTCGCCTGGTACGGCAGCGTGGTGGTCGTCGGCGCGGGTGGCGGCGGCGCGGCCGCCGGAGCCTCTTCGCCGCGCCAGAACTGCGCCACCACGATGGCCAGGATCGCCGCGCCGACCACGGCCGAACCCACCAGTTTCTTGTTCACCGGACCCCCAGGTTTCTCCCTCGGGAAGGACGCGTGAGCGTCTCCGGGGTTGCGGGTTGACGGAGATCACCTGAAGGGACGAAGTTTCGTAAGGTATGCTAACTATATGTCCGGCGACACGCACGAACGCTCCTTGGCGAGCCGTCTGCGTCTCGCGGTGGTCCGGCTCAACCGCCGGCTGCGGGCACAGCGCGTCGGGGACGATCTGACGTTGACGCAGGTCGCCGCGCTGTCCACCTTGCACAAGTGCGGTGCGCTGACCCCGGGTCAGCTCGCCGCGAAGGAAGGCGTCCAGCCGCCCTCGATGACGAGGGTGATCGCCGCGCTCGAGGAGATGAAGTTCGTCGAGCGGCGGCCGCACCCGACCGACGGCCGGCAGGCCATCGTCGAGTTGTCCGAGAGCGGGCTGGCCTACGTTCAGCGGGCCATCTCCGTGCGGGAGGCGTGGCTGGACAGGCAATTGGCCGATCTCGGTGACGAAGAGCGTGAAGTGCTCTCGAAAGCCGCCGAAATCATCGACAGGATGGCGGGGAACTAACCACGGTGACCACCACGGGTAGCGAAACAGAACGACAGGTCGAGACCACTGCTACCCGGGAAACGGCACCACCGCCGTCCGCGTCACCGCCGTCTTCGGCACCCTCTTCCGAGCCCGTGGCCCAGCGCCGCGGCAGCATGTTCGCCTCCTTGCGGGTCCGCAACTACCGGCTGTTCTTCACCGGCCAGGTCATCTCGAACATCGGCACCTGGATGCAGCGCATCGCCCAGGACTGGCTGGTGTTCACCCTCAGCGGCAACAACCCGATCGCCCTCGGCGTCGCGGTCGCGCTGCAGTTCACCCCGACGCTGTTCCTCTCGCTCTGGGCCGGCGTCCTCGCCGACCGCGTCGACAAGCGGCGGCTGCTGACCTGGATCCAGGCCGCGGCGTGTTCCCAGGCCGTCGTGCTCGGCGTGCTCGACCTGACCGGGCTCGTGGCGCTGTGGCAGGTCTACGTCCTGTGCTTCACGCTCGGCATCACGGCGGCGCTCGAAGTGCCCACGCGGCAGTCGTTCGTCGCGGAGATGGTCGGCCGGGACCAGATCGCGAACGCGGTCGCGCTGAACTCGTCGATCTTCAACATGGCCCGGATCGTCGGCCCGGCGATCGCCGGGTTCGCGATCACCTGGATCGGCACCGGCTGGCTGTTCATCGCCAACGCGGCCAGCACGGTCGCGGTCATCACCGGCCTGATCCTGATGAATCCGGACAAGCTGTTCCGCGTCGCGGCGATGCCGCGTGAGAAGGGCCAGCTGGCCGAGGGCCTGCGGTACGTCCGCCGCCGATCGGACCTGATGACGGTGATGGTGCTGGTGCTGTTCGTCAGCACGTTCGGCATCACGTACTTCAGCTCGCTCCCGATCGTCGCGGCCAACGTCTTCCACACCGCGGCCGACGGCTACGGGTTGCTCTCGACGCTGGTCGCGGTCGGCACGTTCACCGGCGCGATCATGTCCGCCCGCCGCGGCACGAAGGGCCGGCCACGGGTGCGGCTGATGCTGATCTCGGCCCTCTTCCTCGGCGTGTTCGAGCTGATCACGGCGTTCATGCCGAACTACCTGACCTTCGGCCTCGGCCTGATCCCGCTCGGCTTCGCCACGATGACGTTCCTCAACACGGCGAACGCGCTGGTGCAGACGTCGGTCAGCCCGGAGATGCGCGGCCGGGTGATGGGCCTGTACGTGCTGGTCCTGATCGGCGGCAACCCTATCGGCGGCCCGATGGTCGGCTGGATGGCGCAGGCATTCGGCGGGCGGTCTCCCTTCTACATCGGTGGTGCGGTCTCGGCGCTGGCCGCGGTGGTCTGCGCGATCGTGCTGATCCGGCGGGGCGGGGTTTCCTGGCCGGTGCAGCGGGGGTTCGGGCTGCGGGTGCTGAAGCGGACGAAGGTCTAGCCCGGTCGGCTCGCGTGCCCAGGCGGTCGGTTCGTGTGCCTGGAGGGTCGGTTCGCGTGCCCAGGCGGTCGGTTCGCGTACCTGGGGGGTCGGTTCGTGCGTCCTGAGGTCAGCGGCCGAGTAGCTGGGGGACCATCGACTCGGCCCACGCGCGTAGCTCCTCGTCGGACTTGCGTGGGGACGTCCAGGCGAGCTGGACCTGTTGTCGTGATTCGTCGCTGAGCCGGATCACCACTCGCGGGTTGTCGACCATGGCGGGCCGGCCACCGATCCGGTCGGGGAAGTCCTTGGTGCAGCAGTCGTCGCTCGAAGCCTGGACACCCAGACCGTCCTCGCGGTGTTCGCACTTGCCGCTGTGCTTCGGCACGAAGTCGGTGAGTGGCCGCTGGGTGCTCTGGGCCAGCAGGGAACAGAGCTGCCACGCGATCATCGGGGTCGAGGCGTCGACGATGCCGCTGCCGGGGGTCGGCCCGACCGCGCGGGACGGGATCGAGTCGTCGTAGGACGCCTTCGGCAGCGCCGGCCCGGGGGCCGTGATGGCGTTGACGATCCCGTCGCCGAGGGTTTGTGCCAGGCCGCGCAGATCGCGGGCTGTCTGGTCCCGGGGGTCCTGGGAGACGGAGATCTCCAGGACCGGTTTCGCCCAGTCCGGCGCGCCTGGCCCGAGCAGCCGGGTGACGACGCTCGCATCCTTCAAGAACCGTGATTGGTACGAAGTGGCGGCACGGCCGCCGACGGTGACCTGCTCCGGTGCGTCACCGGACCGGACCGGCCTTCCGTCGCCGAGCTTGGCCGAAACCCGGAGCGTCGTGGTGACGACCTGGCAGCCGAAGATCACGTTGACCTGGCGGAGGACCGGCCCGCCGAGCAGCTTCGCCCAGGTCGCTCCGGGCAGCGCCGAGCACAGGACGTGGCTCGCCGTGTAGCCGGGCAGGGCCGCGACCATTTCGCCGGTCGGCATCGGCACCTCGCGGACCGGCTCCGCGCCCTGTTCCGGCCACGGGCTCGGCAAGGTCGTCGGTGGTGCGGGTAGCGAGACCGGCGGGAACACGATGCGAAACGCCAGCCACGCCCCGCCGCCGAGCAGCGCGGTGAAGGCGAGGACGGCGACGACGATCAGCGCTGCGGTACGAGTGGAGCTCCCCCTTGTGTTCACGGTGTGACCGTATCGGCACGCACCGACAGAAACCGGCGGGTTCGCGCACTGAGGGTCACCCGTACGAGTGAGATCCGAGTCTCCCCGGAAGCCCTCTTGCTCAGAGAGATGAGGTTAGGCTAACCTCATACACGTCCGCTTCGTGGTGGGAGCGGCAGTCAGTTCGGGAACGGACGGAGCCCCGGCCCTGGGAACCCCAGGCCGGGGCTCCGTTCATGTGCGGGTCACGGCAGTGTCGGGCTGAGCGAAGGGCTCGTCAAGGGGTTCTCACCCGGCAGCGTGGGCAGGCGCGGCAACGCCATCCCGAAGTACACCCGGTAGGCGGCGCGGATCGCGTCGTCGCCGGTCAGCAGGACCTCGTGGCGGACGCCGTCGACCGTTTCGATCAGCTTGGCGCCCGAGAGCGTCACGCGGCCCTGGGACGTCGGGCGGGAGCACGTCAGCGACCGCGTGAAGTGCGACGCCGGGGACGTCGACTGCCACCACGCCAGTGGCACGAAGTCCGAAAGCGGACGCGATCGGCGTTCCAGGCGGTACTGCGGCTTCCCGTCCAGCAGGACGTCCACGTCGCCGTACGGCGCGTCCAGCACCAGGAAGTCGCCTTCGGGGTCGCGCTGGGCGTCCACGCCGGACAGGCGCAGCGGGTGCCGGGAGAAGCGGCCGAAGCCGACGTCGAGCAGCCACGGCTCGTCGAGCTCGACGACGACCGCCGCGTGGTCCAGCGGCGGGCCGAGGGACCCGTCCGGGCGGAAGACCTGCGCCGCGCGCAGGGAAGCGTCGTACCCGAGTTCGCGCAGCAGGGCGGCGAACAGGCCGTTGAGCTCGTAGCAGAACCCGCCGCGGCGGCGTTCCACGATCTTGGCGAACAGCGCTTCTTCGGTGAGCTCGATCGGCTCGCCGAGGTGGACGCTCAGGTTTTCGAAGGGGACCGCCGCCAGGTGGCGTTCCTGCAGGGTGCGCAGCGTCGCGAGGTCGGCCGCCGCGGGCCATGCGACGCCCAGCCGGGCCAGATACGCGTCAACGTCCATGGCTCAAGCCAAACACCTCGACCGCACTCGAGGTCAAGCGAATTCACCCGGAGACGAGAACGGGGCCCTCCACAGTGGAGGACCCCGTTCGCGAACCGCGTGCTCAGCCGAGCAGCAGGCCGTTGCCGCCGGCGACGGCGTTGTCGAAGCGCTTGCTGATCTCGGCCCAGTTGAAGATGTTCCACAGGGCCTCGACGTACTTCGGCTTCACGTTCTTGTAGTCCAGGTAGAACGCGTGCTCCCAGACGTCGACCAGCAGGATCGGCACCGTCGGCAGGATCAGGTTGTTGTGGTGGTCGCGCAGCTGCTGGGTGATCAGCGTCTTGCCGATCGGGTCCCAGGAGAGCGCGCCCCAGCCGTTGCCCTGGATCGTCGTCGACACGGCGGTGAACTGCGCCTTGAACTTGTCGAAGGAGCCGAAGGCCTCGTCGATCGCGGCGGCCAGCTCGCCGGTGGGCTTGTCGCCGCCTTCCGGCGACAGGATCTTCCACCACACGACGTGGTTGGCGTGGCCGGCCAGGTTGAAGGCCAGCGTCGTCTCGAGACCGACGATGCCGCCGAAGTCCCCGGCGTCGCGGGCTTCCGCGATCTTGTCGAGGGTGTCGTTCGCGCCCTTGACGTAGGTCGCGTGGTGCTTGCTGTGGTGCAGCTCGTTGATCTCGCCGGAGATGTGGGGCGCCAGGGCGCTGTAGTCGTAGTCGAGATCGGGGAGCTCGTAGCGGGCCATTGGCCCTCCTTCTGTCTTCGACACAAGATTCCGGTATCGAACCTAGTAGCACACGGCCGCCCGCGGCGAGCGGGGGCGCGTCGTCGTCACTGCTTGGGACGACCGGTTCGACAGTGGCGTACCCGGGGGTGCGCCACCCGAAACCGAGCCTGCAACCTGGACTTAAGTCGAGGTCAAGGTGCTGTGACGACGATCATTCAAGCGGTGCGGAACTCGTCGAGCCGCTGGGCCAGCTCGTCGAACACCGCGACGTTGCACTCGAACGCCACCAGCGTCTCGTCGATCACCCGGGCGCGCTCGGCGTCGGTCCAGGGCGCGTTGTCCAGCTTCGCCCGGTAGACGTCGCGGAACTTCGGGGCGCTGCCGATGCCCTCGAAGTGGTAGAAGAGCGTGCCCGCGTCGGCGACGTCGTAGGTCTTCTCCAGCAGGCGGCGGATGGCCTGGCCGCCCGCGATGTCGCCCAGGTAGCGCGTGTAGTGGTGGGCGACGTAGCCGCCGGCCCACGACGACGCCTCTTCGACGCGCGCGACGTACGCCTGCGTCGACGCCAGCGGGGCGATCGTCGAGCGCCAGTCCGGGCCGACGAGGTGCGCCAGGTCGCGCTCCAGGCTCGGCCGCCGGCGGAGCGCGTCGAAGACGAACTCGCCGCCGACCGGGTCGCCGGCCATCCGGTCGCTGGCCGCTTCGATCGCGCCGTAGATGAAGTAGTACTGGACCGCCAGCTGGGTGTAGCCGTCCTGCGACAGCTCGCCGCCCAGCAGCGCGCGCATGTACGTCGAGTAGTTCGCCTTTTCGTGCACCTGCAGCGTCGAGGCGCGCAAGGTCGCCGAGAACGGACGGGTGTCGAGGTCCGTGGTCACCGACATGGAAGGCCTCCCGGCGATCGATCTGACACACTGTCAGAAAGAGCCTAAGCCATAACCGGCGGTAAGGCTACCCTAAATCTTGGCCGCTCCGACCGCTCGCAGCACGAACCGGACGGCGGCTTCGACGACGTCTTCGCGCTGCTCCGGCGGCCCCTCGACCAGCGCCCGGTTGCCCAGCGCGGCGGTGATCATGGCGATCAGGACGTCCGGGTCCTCGGCCGGCCAGCGCCCCAGGTCGACGCCGCCGGCGAGGATCGCGCGCAGCCGGTCGGTGATCGGGTCGGCGTGCGCGCTGATCCGCCGGTACGCCGCGGGGGCCAGCGCCGACGCGAGCGCCGCGCCCGGCGGCATGTGGTACTCGGCCAGCACCCGCAGCTGGAGCCGGACGAACGTGCCGAGCTGGTCGACCGGGTCGGCCTGGGCCTCGACGGCGTCGGTCAGCCGGGTGACGTACCGGGCGGCCTCGTCCTCGACGAAGGCGACGAGCAGGCTCTCCTTGTCCGGGAAGTGGTTGTACAGCGCGCTCCGGCCGACGCCGGCGGCCGCGGCGACGCCGGTCAGCGAGATCGCGTCGAAGCCGCGTTCGTACAGCTGGGCGCGCAGGACGTCGAAGACGCGCGCGCGGACTTCACGGCGGTGCGCCTCCAACGACCCACCGAGGATCTTCGGCATCCGCCCAGGCTAATCGGCCACGGGCCACGTGTGCACCGGCTCGCCCGCCTCCGACAGCTCCAGGTAGCGCCCGAGCATCCGGGTCAGCGCCGCCTCCCGGTCGAGCCCGTGCTCCTGCGCGTGCACGACGAAGTCGCGCTGCCAGGTCGCCCCGGTCCGCCGCGCGAGGCACCGCTGCTCGATGATCCCGAGGTAGCGCTCGCGGGCCTCGTCGGAGACGTCGGAGGCCCGCAGCCCCTCGTGGGCCAGCGGGAGCAGCACGCGCAGCGCGAGCTCGTCCGGCGGGATCCAGCCGATGCCCGGCCAGTACAGCTGCGCCTCGAAGCCGCGGCGCGCGCCCGCGTACAGGTTTTCCTCCGCCGCCTGGAACGACATCTGGCTCCACACCGGGCGTTCCGCCTCGGCGAGCGCACGCTGGGCGCCGTAGAAGAACGCCGCGTTCGCCACGGTGTCGACGACCGTCGGCCCGGCGGGCAGGATGCGGTTTTCGATGCGCAGGTGCGGCAGGCCGTCGACGACGTCGTACACCGGGCGGTTCCAGCGCCAGATGGTGCCGTTGTGCATGCGCAGCTCGGTGAGCTTCGGCGCCTGGCCCGCGTCGAGCGCTTCGATCGGGTCTTCGGCGTCGGTTTCCGGGAGCAGGCCGGGGAAGTACCGGACGTTCTCCTCGAACAGGTCGAAGATCGACGTGATCCAGCGCTCGCCGAACCACACCCGCGGCCGGACGCCCTGGTTCTTCAGCTCTTCCGGGCGCGTGTCGGTCGCCTGCAGGAACAGCGGGATGCGCGTCTCCTGCCAGAGCGCCTTGCCCAGCAGGAACGGCGAGTTCGTGGCGAGCGCGATCTGCAGCCCGGCCAGGCACTGTGCGGCGTTCCAGTGGGCGGCGAACTCCTCCGGCGCCACCTGCAAGTGCAGCTGCACGCTCGTGCACGCGGCTTCCGGAAGAATGGATTCCGCATAACTGCGCAGGCGTTCCGGCTGCTGGCCCGGCAGCGGCGCGCCTTCCATCGCCAGCACGGTCCGTTCGCCGCGCGCGGCGAAGATCTGGTCGTTCAGCGTGACATACCGCGATTTGTTGGTGAGCCACTTCTGGTCGAAATGCTCGTGCTTCAACGTCGGCAGGATGCCGATCATCGCCAGCGCCGACCCGTTGTCCCCGGCTTTCGCCGACGCGGTGCTGAGATAAGCGCGGAGGTCGTCTTCCAGCTGGAGCGCCGAATCGCCGGCCAGCGGCCGCGGCGGCACGTTCAGCTCCAGGTTGTGCTGGCCCAGCTCGGTGGTGAACGACGGATCGTCCAGCGCTTCCAGCACCGCGTTGTTCGTCATCGACGGCCGCAGTTCCCGGTCCACCAGATTCAGCTCGACTTCGAGGCCGATGTTCTTGCGCGGAAAAGAGAAACTGCCGTCGGTGAGCATTCGGGCCAACGTGTCGAGACAGCGCTGCACCTTGCGGCGGTACCGTCCTCGATCGAGCGTGTTGAACGGTTGTGCCGCCAGGTCCATCCCCATGACCATCCCTGCTTCGCGTCGGCGTGGAACTAGTACGTGTTTCAGGTTCCCGGCGGATAACCGTTTCACAGCGGTTGAATCCGTGCTAGCGGCCAAACTGGTGCTCTCCGTCACCAGGAGTTAACCGACAGCAAAATGAACCCGTTTGTACCAGAGCAACTCGACGTTCGGACCAGCGAGCGCCCCGGCAAGCGGATGACAGACTGGGCGGATGGCCGTGATCCACACCGATGACCGGGACGACCCGGGACTCGACGACTTCCGCGACCTGTCCACTGCGGACCGCCGCCCGGACCGCCCTGGTGGCAAGGGACTCGTCATCGCCGAGGGCACCGTCGTGGTGTCGCGGCTGCTGGCGTCCCGGTACCCGGTGCGCGCGCTGCTGGGCGTCGAACGGCGGTTCGCCGAGCTGGCGGACGACCTGGCCGGGACGGACGCGCCCCAGTACGTCACTTCGGCGGAGGTGATGGCCGACGTCGTGGGCTTCCACCTCAACCGCGGCATCCTCGCGATCGCCGACCGGCCGGCGCCCCTGACGGTTTCCGACGTGGTGGCCGGCGCCGGCACGATCGCCGTGCTGGAAGGCGTGGGGGACCACGAAAACCTCGGCGCGCTCTTCCGCAACGCGGCCGCGCTCGGCGTCGGCGGCGTGCTGCTCGGCCCCGGCTGCTCCGACCCGCTGTACCGGCGCAGCGTGCGCGTTTCCATGGGACACGTCCTGCGCGTCCCCTTCGGCCACCTGACGGACTGGCCGGGCGGGCTCGGCGACCTGCGGGCGCGCGGGTTCGCCGTCGCCGCGTTCACGCCGCGGCCGGGCTCGGTCCCGCTGCGCGAGCTGCGGAAGCACGCGCCGGGCCCGGTGGCCCTGCTGTTCGGCGCGGAGGGGCCCGGACTGACGGACTCGGCGCTCGCGGCTGCTGATCACGCGGTGCGGATACCCATGCCCGCCGGAGTCGACTCCCTCAATATCGCCACGGCCGCCGCCGTCGCGTTCTACGAACTGGCCTCGGGTGACTAAGACCTGGTCTCAAAACTCAAGGGTGTGTCACTGCGTAACCTGCCGGTCCGGGTGGGCGGCCCCGGATCGATGACCGTGCCGCGCTAGAGGGGATCTTGTTCGTGCTCGACACCGGCTGCCGCTGGCGAGACCTACCCGAGCAGCTCGGATGCGGTTCCGGGCGCACCGCGTGGCGGCGGTCACGTGAGTGGCAGGACGCCGGCGTGTGGGACCGGCTGCACCAGCTCGTGCTCGACGAGTTGTCCACCATCGACGAGCTCGACCGGATCAGAGGCTGCATCGACGCGGTGTCGGTGCGGTCGAAAAGGGGGCGAGCTGACCGGCCGCAGCCCCACTGACCGGGGTAAAGCCGGCTCCAAGTGCCACGTTCTGTGCGACGCGAACGGGCTACCGCTGCACATCATGTTGTCGGCGGCAAACACCCACGACAGCATGATGTTCGAGCCGCTGCCGGACACGAACCCGACCGTGCGCGGCCACCACGGCCGGGCGGGCCGGCCACGATGCCGACCGGACAAGCTGCACGCCGACGAGGGCTACGACTACCGCCGCTGCCTCACCCGCCGCGGTATCTCACTCGTTTGGGATACATCGGTAGCTCTGTGTCGTCGGGTGGAGGTGACTGGTGAGCTTCTGAGCGCGGAGCAGGTCCTCGGGTCGGCACGGGGCCCCTGTCACCACGAGGGAGATCGATCTCCTGGAGGAGGCTGCAGCCGCGTTGCCGACGGCACCATCGACGGGGATGAACGAGCACTCTCGTCGGGAAGTGATCAGCCATCGGTGGGGCCGCCTCGTCAGAGGCGTTCGATACGGTCGGCCTGCGGGCCCCGGTCGCTCTGACGCACCGCGTACCGGACCCGGTCACCCTTCTGCAGCGACTCCGACCCCATGATCACGGACGCGTGGGCGAAGAGATCGTCGCCGCCTGCGTCCGGGGTGATGAAGCCGAAGCCGCGGTCGGCGTCGTAGCGCGCGACGACGCCCTCGCCGCCTCGTACGGGCACGTCCCGCGCCGCCGGCCCTGCGGCCGCGGCAGGTGCCGACCGCTGCGGCGCCGTCTGGGGCTCGGCGCCCCGGACCAGGTGCACGTCGCGGGCCTGCGGACCCTTGTCTCCACTGGCCACCTCGTAGGCGACGCGGTCGCCCTCCGCGAGCCACGTCAGCCCCTCGGCCAGGGCCCGGGCGTGAACGAAGACGTCCCCGGCGCCGGAGTCGGGGTTGATGAAGCCGAAGCCCTTGTCCTCGTCGTACCAGGCCACCGTGCCGTCGGCACCGTCCGCGATACCGGCCGCAGCGGGTGAGCCGGCCCCTGCTCCCAGCGGGATCACGTGCCCGGCCTGCGGGCCGCGCTCGCCTTCGACGATCAGGAAGGCCACCCGCTGCCCCTCGGTGACCACGCCGCCGGTCACGATGGCGGAGCTGTGCACGAAGATGTCGGCGCCGCCGCCGTCCGGCGACGCGAAGCCGTACCCCTTGCCCGGCTCGTACCAGGTGACGGTGCCGAGCAGGCCCACGGCGCCGCCGGTGGCCGCATCGGCGGTGACGCGAACGCGCAGCGCCTCGGGCCCGCGGTCGTTCTCGCCGACCTCGAACACGACGGCCTGCCCCTCGCGGAGCACTTTCGCGCCGCCGTCCCCGACGATCTCGGAGGCGTGCACGAACACGTCCGGCGAGCCGTCCTCGGGCGCGAGGAAGCCGAAACCCCGTTCGGCGTCGAACCAACGGACGGTCCCTTGCGGCATCAACAGCTCCAGGTCGAGAGGGCGGGCACTGGCCCCCAGTCTCTCTGACAGACCTCCGGTCCGTCGGGCCGGGTCCACAGGCGGGCGGTGCGGAGCCAGGGGCGGGCCGTTGGTTCACCTGGCGACACGCCGAGATTTGAGACCAGGTCTAAGGTGCCTCCTAGTGTTTCGGGGGAACTCGGGCGTGAAGGGACACGGGGACACCATGGAGCTGCGGATCCGCGGTGAGCGTGCGGTGCTGGCCGGGCCGGGCGGCGACCGGGCGCGCGAGGTGGACCCGTACAAGCTCGCGATCGGCGGGGACCTGGCGCAGGCCCTGCACGAGTGGGCGCGGGTGGCGTCCGCCGTGTCCGCCGACCCGGGTGCGGAGGCGGCCTCCGTCGTCTCGCAGCGCGGCCGCCAGCTGGCCGGCCGGCTGGCCGCGGTGATGGGCACGGCCGTGCGGTTCGTGGACCCGGTGACCGGCGCCGACATCGTCGTCGAGCCGCCGCCGCGGCAGCCCGAAACCGGCCGCAAGCTGGTCCGGACGGTGCTGGGCCCGCCGGGGCCGCCCGGGGAACCGACCCCGTGGCCGACCGGGCTCATCGTCTCGGCGTTCATCGCGGCCGTCGTCGTGGTGGCGATGCTGGCGCTGGCGACGACCCTGGCGCGCGAGACCAGCGGCTGGCTCGCGCTGGTGGCGTCGGTGGTGGTGACGGCCGGCATCGCGCCGTCGCTGTGGCTGATCCGCCGCACCCCGATCCTGCGCTGGGCCGCCTACGGCGCGGCCGGCGGCGTGCTGATCGCCTGGGTCGGCGTGCTGGTGATCGCCTTCGGCGGCGCCTGACGGGCCGGAACGGGGATACTGGCGCGATGGAGCAGCTGGACGTGTTGCGGAAGCTCTGCCTCGCCCTCCCGGAGGCGACCGAGCGGCTCAGTCACGGCTCGCCGGCATGGTTCGTGCGCGGCAAGAAGACCTTCGTCATGTTCGCCGACGACCACCACGGCGACGGCAGGCTCGCCTTCTGGTGCCCGGCGGCCGCCGGCGTGCAGGAGGAGCTGGTGCGCACCGAGGCGGACCGGTTCTTCAAGCCGCCGTACGTCGGCCCGCGCGGCTGGCTGGGCGTGCGCCTGGACGTCGACGTCGACTGGGCCGAGATCGACCGGATCGTGCGCGAGGCCTACCGCCTGGTCGCGCCGAAGTCGCTCGCCGCGCTGGTGGAGTAGCGCCGCCAAGGCGGCCTTGAGTGCGTCAGACGCAACCAAGGCCGCCTTGGGGCGTTTGGGTCTAGCCGCGCTGTGAGCGGACCCCGAGCAGCACGTCCTCCCAGGACGGCACGATCGGGTGATTCTTTTTGGCCTTCGGCCGCGCCGGTTCCTCCGCGGTGGCCGTCTCCTCTTCGGGGTCGGCCGGGACGCGGGGGATCTCGCGGGTGTCGTCGTCCGGGTCCGGCTCGGCGGCCGGCAGCTCGGCGTGGTCCGGCGACACCGAATCCAGCGTCGGCTGGAACTCCGCGTCGCGGGCCGGGTTGAGCGCGCGGACCGTCCGGGGCGGGCGGTAGGCGTTCGGGTCGAGCAGGACCTCGGCGTTCTCGTCGAGCGCCGTCACGGTGCCGCCGTGCGCTCCCGGGGCGAACGCCCAGTGCGCGCGGTTGTCCGAGCGGCCGGCCTTCCAGCGCAGTACGACGACCCAGCGGCCGTCGTCGCCCTTCCAGGAGTCCCAGGTGGCCTGCGAGTAGTCGTGGCCGCGCACGCCGAAGCCGTACGCGACGACCTCGCCGAGCGTCTGCACGTCCGGGCCGTCTTCGCGGACCGGGTGCGCGCTCTGCGCGAGCTCGGCGGTCCGGGACCGCTCGAGCAGGACGGGGTAGGCGTAGCGCTCGACGCGCTGCTCCGAGATCCCGGCGCCGCTCGCGACTTGTTCGACTGACTCGCCGGCGCGGATTCGCGCCTGGATCTCGCGTGGCCGCATCTGGCTCTCCAACTCGATTTCGATCTGGCCGAGGCGGGTGATGTCACCCCGCGCCGCCGCGCGCAGTCTCTCATCGGCCGGGAGGAGGAATTGCGTACGGCTCGCCGGGTCTTCGCACACGATGGACTTACCGTCCTCGTGCAACCCGACCACTCGTAGCGTGCGCATTGTTCGCCTTCCCCGATGCTTCACCGTTGTGGGTGCCCACGTTAGAACGGCGCGTCGGCTTGACGTGCGAGGCGCGCCGAGTCATCACCCAAAGGACCACTGTTCACTTTGTGACTCCCGCATCATCCGTGCCCTGGTCAGCGGCATCCGTGTGACACGCCGACCACGCAAAGTCACGATCGAGTGGATCGCCTCCGCGTGTTCCGGCAAAATCTCCTCCGACTGGCCCAGTCCGCTGGGCCCTGTGGTTTCTGGGACTGGTGTGACTACTGGGACGCGTGGGACGTCGCGGGGGTTGCCAGGTCGTGAGTGTTTAGGGCGGTTAGAACCGCCCTAAACACTCACGACGCTCAGCCTGGCGGCAGGCGGACGGTCACGGTGAGCCCGCCGCGCTTGCCCGGCTGGGCCTCCGCCGTGCCGCCGTGGGCGTGGGCGACCGAACGGACGATCGACAGCCCGAGGCCGGCGTTGCGCGTGTCGCCCGTCCGCTCGGCCCCGTTGATGCGCCGGAACGGCTCGAAGAGCGTCGGCACGGCTTCGGGTGGGACCACCGCGCCCGAGTTGCGGACCTCCAGGGCCGGGTCCGCGCGGACTTCGACGTACACCCAGCCGCCGCGGGCGTTGTACGTGATCGCGTTGACCAGCAGGTTCGTCACCAGCCGCTCCAGCAGCACCGGGTCGCCCGCCACCGTGCGCGGCCGGAAGCGGGTCTCCACCTTGACGCCCGCCGACTCCGCCTGGGCCGCGGTGGCCCGGACGACCGCCGCGACGACCTGGTCGAGCCGGACCGGGCTGCGCGCGGTCAGGCCGCGGTCGCTGCGGGCCAGGATCAGCAGGCCCTCGATCATCCGCTCGCTGCGCTCGTTGGTGTGCAGCAGGTGCGTGCCGAGTTTCCGCAGGTCGGGCGCCACCTCGGGATCGGCCATCGCGACTTCGATCAGCGTCCGCTGCACGGCCAGCGGGGTCCGCAGCTCGTGGGACGCGTTCGCGACGAACCGCTTCTGGCTGTCGAACGACTCCGCGAGCCGGTCGAGCATGCCGTCGAAGGTGTCGGCCAGTTCCTTCAGCTCGTCGGGCGGGCCTTCGAGGTTGATCCGCCGGTCGAGCTTGCCCGCCTCGAGCCGCCGCGCGGCCGAGGTGATGTCGTGCAGCGGCCGCAGCGCCCGCCCGGCCATCAGCCAGCCGAACAGGACGGCGAGCGCGGCCGTCGCCACGAGCGCGATCGCCGAGTTGACGACCAGGGTGGACAGCGTCGAGGACCGGTATTCGTCCAGCGAGCCGCTGACCAGGCGCACGGCCATGCCGGCGGGCGCCATGATCGTGTCGTCCGGGATGCCGTACGCCGCGTCGGCCGAGCCGAGGGACGCCGTCGCGAACCGGGCCGGGTCCGGCAGCGTGCCCTGCACCAGCAGGTAGTCGATGACGACGAGGACCAGCCCGGCCAGCAGGAACAGCCCGCCGTACCAGGCCGTCAGCTTGGTCCGGACCGACAGCGCGTTCACGGCGTGCCGAACCGGTAGCCGGCGCCGGGCAGCGTCTCGATCACCGGCGGGTCGCCGAGCTTGCGGCGCAACGTCATCACCGCGACGCGCACCGCGTTGGTGAACGGGTCCGCGTGCTCGTCCCACGCCTTGTCCAGCAGGTCCTCGGCGCTCACCACCGTGCCTTCGGCCCGCATCAGCACTTCCAGCACGGCGAACTCCTTCGGCGAGAGCTGCAGGAACCGGCCGTCGCGCGCGGCCTGGTGCCGCGGCAGGTCCAGCACGACGCCGTCGCGTTGCAGCACCGGCGGCAACGCCGGCCTCGCCCGCCGGGACAGCGCCTGCACCCGGGCGACCAGCTCGGCGAACGCGAACGGCTTGGTCAGGTAGTCGTCGGCGCCCAGGCCCAGTCCGGCGACCCGGTCGGTGACGTCGGCGGCGGCCGTCAGCATCAGCACCCGCGCCTCGCCGCCCGCCGCGACGACGGCGGCGCACACCGCGTCGCCGTGCACCTTCGGCAGGTCGCGGTCGAGGACGACGACGTCGTAGCCGTGCACCCCGACCCGCTCGAGGGCCTGTTCGCCGTCGTAACAGACGTCGACGGCCATCGCGAAGCGGCGAAGGCCCTCCGCGACCGAGTCGGCGAGCAGCCGCTCGTCCTCCACCACCAGCACACGCACCCGCCCAGTCTGCCCAGGCGGGCCATAAGCCCCGCATAAGCGACTTCGCTTAGCGCGCCGGAATCCCCCGATCCGTAGACCTGACGACCTGACCGGAGGAAAGGAGCGAGCGATGCGAACACGCCTGACCGTCATCGCGGCGATCGGCGCCGCGGTGCTGCTCGCGGGGTGCGGGGCCAAGCCGGACGACGCGTCGAAGGTGGCCTCGATCTCGGGGCCGTCCTCGTCGGCCCCGGCGAAGGCCGCGGACAACAAGAGCGACGAGGACAAGATGCGCGACTTCGCCAAGTGCATGCGCGAGCACGGCGTCGACATGCCCGACCCGAAGCCGGCCGGGGACGGCGGCGGCATGGCGATCACGCTCGGGGGCGACGCCAAGGACGCGGGGAAGCTCGACGCGGCGCAGAAAGCCTGCAAGAGCCTCATGCCCAACGGCGGCGAGATGAAGCCGCCGAGCCCCGAAGAACTGGACAAGATGCGCAAGGACGCCAAGTGCATGCGGGACCACGGCATCGACATGCCGGACCCGGACCCGTCCGGCAAGGGCGCGACGCGGATGGGCGGACCGGGCGACGACCCGTCGAAGTTCGAGGCCGCCGCGAAGGCGTGCGGGCTCGGCATGTCCATGCACGCGGAACCGGCGGCGCCCGCGCGATGACCGAGATGATCGAATCCAAGCCGCGGCGCCGGGGCCGGGCGCGCTGGTTCATCGCCGCGGCCGTGCTCGTCGTCGTGGTGGGGACCGGCTCCGCCGTGATCCTCACCCGCGTCTCCTCCGCCACCTCGGTGCAGGAGGCCGCTCCGCCGCCGGTCGAGACGGCGGCGGTGGCCAAGACCGACCTCAGCGAGGAAGAGGAGGCCGACGGCACCCTCGGTTACGGCGAGGAGTCCACGGTCGGCGGCCGCAAGCCCGGCACCATCACGTCGCTGCCCGCCGCCGGCGCGACCCTCACCCGCTGCCAGGCGGTGTACGGCGTCGACGCCAAGCCGGTGCCGCTGTTCTACGGCACGCTGCCGTTCTACCGCGACCTCGCCTCGGGTGCGGCCGACGGCGCCGACGTCAAGCAGCTCGAGGAGAACCTCAAGGCGTGCGGGTACGGCGGCTTCGGCACGCCGGACAAGAAGTTCACCGCGGCGACGGCGGCCGCGCTGAAGAAGTGGCAGAAGGCGCTGGGGCTGGACCAGACCGGCGCGTTCGGCCAGGGCGACGTCGTCCTTTCGGCGGGTGAGCTGCGGGTGTCGGCACTGTCGGCCAAGCTCGGCTCGCCGGCCCAAGGCGAGGTGCTCAAGACCAGCGGCACCGTCCGCTCGGTGCAGGTCAAGCTCGACGCGGCCAAGCAGGACCTGGCCCAGCAGGGCGCCAAGGCGTCCGTGACGATCAACGGGAAGACGTCGAAGGGCACGATCACCGACGTCGGCAAGTCCGCGGTCGAGGGCAAGGACGGGGCCGGCCAGGACGACGGCAAGCCCAAGATCACGGTGACCGTCCAGCTGGACGACCCGGCCGTGGCCGGCACGCTCGACTCGGCCCCGGCGACCGTCCGGTTCACCAAGGACGTCCACCAAGGCGTGCTCGCGGTGCCGGTCGGCGCGCTGCTCGCGCTCGCCGAAGGCGGTTACGCCGTCGAGGTCGACGAGAACGGGAAGCGCCGGCTCATCGCCGTCCAAACGGGACTGTTCAGCGGCGGCAAGGTCGAGGTCAGCGGCAACGGCCTGACCGCGGGCATGCGGGTGGTGACGACGTCGTGACGCCCGTCCTGCGCGTGCACGAGGTCACGCGCACCTACCCCGGTGGCGTCGCCGCGCTCGACGGCGTCTCGCTGAGCATGGAAGACGGCGAGATGGTGGCGATCGTCGGGCCGTCCGGCTCCGGGAAGTCCACGCTGCTGCACCTGATGGGCACGCTCGACCGGCCGTCCACCGGCCGGGTCGAGCTGCGCGGCCACGACGTCGCCGTGCTGTCCGACCGGAAGGTCTCGGCGTTGCGGTCACGCTGGATCGGGTTCGTGTTCCAGCAGTTCTTCCTCGACGAAGGGATGAGTGCGGTGGACAACGTGTGCACCGGCCTGCTCTACGCCGGGGTGCCGCGGCGGCAGCGGCGTGCGCGAGCCCGGGAAGCGCTCGACCGCGTCGGGCTGGGACACCGGGCGTGGCACCGGCCCGGCGAGCTGTCCGGCGGCGAACGCCAGCGCGTCGCGATCGCCCGGGCCGTCGTCAACAACCCGGCGATCCTGCTGGCCGACGAGCCGACCGGCAACCTCGACACCGGCACCGGCGCGGCCGTGCTCTCGCTGCTCGGCGAGCTGTCCGCCGACGGCACGACGATCGTGGTGATCACCCACGACCGGGAGATCGCCGCGGGCATGCCGCGCCGGATCGAGCTGCTCGACGGGCACCTGCGGCTCGACACCGGTCTGGTGGGTGCGCGGTGATCGCGCCACCGGAGGTCAAGCTGCCGGAACCGGCGCGGCTCAAGCCACCGGACGTCGTCGCGCTCGGCGCCCACGGCATGCGGACGCGGCCCGTACGCGCCGTGCTTTCCGCGCTGGGCATCGCGATCGGCGTCGCGGCGATGGTCGCGGTGCTGGCGATCCCGGCGTCCGGCGCGCAGGCCCTGCACGACCGGCTGGCCGCGCTCGGCACCAACCTGCTCACCGCCGGGCCGGGGCAGACGTTGTTCGGGGCCAACGCGACCCTGCCGGACGACGCCGTCGCGATGGCCAAGCGGATCGCGCCGGTGACCGCGGCGACCGGCACCGGGACGACGTCGGCGAGTGTGCGGCGCAGCGACAAGATCCCGGTCGACGAGACGTCCGGGCTCGGGGTCTTCGCGGCGCGGCCGGACCTGCTCGGGGTGCTGGGCGGGAAGGTCCGGTCGGGGGCGTTCCTGGCCCCGGGGAACGGGAACTACCCGGTCACCGTGCTCGGTGCGCAGGCTGCCGCGCGGCTCGGCATCGACCACGTCGACCCGGCACGTCCGCCGCAGGTGCTGATCGGCGCGCAGTGGTTCACCGTCGTCGGGATCCTCGGGCCGATGCCGCTGGCACCGGAGATCGAACGGTCGGCGCTGGTCGGCTGGGACGTCGCGAAGCGGCTCCTCGGCTTCGACGGCCATCCGTCCACGGTGTACGTCCGCGCGAACGAGTCCGAAGTGGACGGTGTGCGGTCGGTGCTGGGCGCGACGCTGAACCCGCAGGCGCCCAACGAGGTCGAGGTCCGCCGCCCGTCGGACGCGCTCGCCGCGCAGAAGCTCACCGACAACACCTACAGCGCGCTGTTCCTCGGCCTCGGCGGGGTCGCGCTGCTCGTCGGCGGGGTCGGGGTGGCGAACACGATGGTCATCTCGGTGCTGGAACGGCGCCGGGAGATCGGCCTGCGCCGCGCGCTCGGGGCCACGAAACGGCAGGTGCGCGGGCAGTTCCTGGCGGAATCGGTGCTGCTGTCCGGGCTCGGCGGGCTGGCCGGCGTCGTGACGGGGGTGCTGGTGACCGCGGGTTACGCGCTGAGCCAGGGCTGGCCGGCCGTGCTGCCGGTCGGCGCGCTGGCCGGCGGGGTCGGCGTCGCGGCCCTGGTCGGGGCGGTCGCCGGGGCGTACCCGGCGGTCCGCGCGGCGCGGCTCGCGCCGACGCGGGCGCTCGCCTGAGGCAGGTCCCCGGGACGGTGCAGGGGCCGTCCCGGGGATTGCACCAGCCTTGCACCTCGGAACGTGCGTCCCCGCAAGGAGAGCACGCAGGGAGATCCCCGGTCACCACCCGGCGAGTTGAATGTGCGGACGGGTTGGTGATCGGGGAGGGCAGTCGGCGTGGCACGAGTCGAGGCGAACAGGCGTGATTTTCTCCGCTGGCTGGCGACGGCGGGCGCGGGGCTCGCCGCCGCGGGGATCGCGCCCGCGCTCTTCGCCCAGGAAGCCGCCGCGGCCGGCACGGATGTCGTGGTGGTGCTCGGGGCCACGGTCGTCGACGGCACGGACGCCCCGGCCCGGCCGAACTCCGCGGTCGTGCTGATCGGCGACCGGATCGCCTGGGTCGGCCCGGCCGTCGAGCTGCCGCACTGCGCCGGCGCCCGGATCGTCGACGGCCGCGGCCGGTACCTGATCCCCGGCCTCTGGGACATGCACGCCCACGGCATCGACTACGAGAAGCTGTGGCCGCCGATGTTCCTGGCCAACGGCGTCACTGGCATCCGCGAAATGCAGGGGTACGACGAGAACCGCGCCACCCGCGACAAGATCGACCGCGGCGAGCTGCTCGGCCCGCGCGTCGTCATGGGCAGCGCCATCATCGACGGCCCGGTCAGCCTGCTCGGCCCGCCGATCACGCAGGTCGCGAACGCCGAGGAGGGGCGCGCGGCCGTCCGGACCGCCGTCGCGCAGCGCTCGGACTTCGTCAAGGTCTACTTCTACCTGCCGAAGGACGCCTACTACGCGATCGCCGACGAGTGCCGCCGCTTCGGGCTGCCCTTCTCGGGCCACTGGCCGTACCGGCTTCGCCAGCTCGACGCCGCGAAGGCCGGGCAGCGCACCTTCGAGCACCTCTTCGGCCTGCACATCGCCACGTCCAGCCGTCGTGACGAGTTCCTGGCTCTCCTCGACGCGAAGCCGTTCGACCCGAACGCGAAGCGCGACTTCTTCAACCTCGCCCGCGAACTCGACCGGCAGGCGGCCCAGGCCTACGACCCGGCCACCGCGGAAAGCCACTTCGCCGCGCTCAAGGCGCTGGACAACTGGGTGAGCCCGACGTTCGCCGTCAACCGCGTCATCTCGCGCCCGGCCGGCACCTTCGCGCACGACCCGCGGCTCAAGTACGTCTCCCAGGACATCATCGACTACTGGGCCGACCGGCTCACGATGTTCACCCCGGTCACGGCCGAGCAGATCGCCCAGCAGGACGCGTACTTCGAGGCCCAGCTGCGGCTCGTCGGCGAGGCGCACCGGGCCGGGCTGGGCGTCCTCGGCGGCACCGACTGCCTGAACCCGTACGTCTTCCCGGGCTTCAGCCTGCACGACGAGCTCGACTACCTGGTCCAGGCCGGCCTGTCACCGCGCCAGGCGCTGCAGTCGGTGACGCGCGACGCCGCGCGGTTCCTCGGCAGGGCGTCGACCACGGGCACGATCACCCCGGGCAAGGTCGCCGACCTGGTGCTGCTCGACGCGAACCCGCTCACCGACATCCGCGCGGTCCGCCGGATCGACACGGTCGTCACGGCGGGCCGGGTGCTCGACCGGACGCGGCTGACCCGGATGCTGGCGGACGTCGAGACGGCGGCGAAGCAGCCGCCGGCGGGCGCGAACAGCAGGTCAGTGCGGTTGCCGGTGCGTGGCTGCTGCTGAGCGCCCGGTAATCTCGGCCGGTCGGAGACCGGGCTCGAGGGGGACGCGTGACACTGGCCGAGCGGCTTTTCGGGGGCTCCGGGTGGCGGAGCCCCCGGCCCGGGGCGAAGCCTCGGATGTCACAGCGGCTTTTCGGGGGCTCCGGGTGGCGGAGCCCCCGGCCCGGGGCGAAGCCTCGGATGTCCGAGCGGCTTTTCGGGGGTTCCGGGGGCTCCGGGCGGAAGCTGGTGGGGGCGCTGGTCGTCCTCGAAGTCGCCGCCGTCGTGCTGGTCCTCGTGCTGAAGCGGTTCGACGGCCTGGACCTGGAGGTCTACCTGGGCGGCGCGAAGGCGCTGGCCCAGCAGGGCTCGCCGTACGAGGCCTGGGTGCCGACGACGCACCAGATCCTGCTGCCGTTCACGTACACGCCGTTCGCGGCCGCGGTGTTCCTGCCGGGCACGCTGCTGCCGTTCGCGGCGACGATGAAGCTCGTCAGCATCGCCTCGATCCTCGCGACCGGCGTCGTCGCCTACCTCTACGTCGCGACGCTCAACGGCTCGCTGACGGACTCGTCGAAGGTCCACGGCCGGGCGGTCGCGGCCCTCGTCGCGATCGTGGCGCAGCTGGCCGGTGCGCTGCTCGAACCGGTGCGCTCGACGCTGGGCTTCGGGCAGATCAACGCGCTGCTCATGGTCCTGGTGGTGCTCGACGTCCTGCTGCCGGGCAAACGCGGGCGGACGAAGGGCCTGCTGATCGGCGTGGCCGCGGCGATCAAACTGACGCCGGCGGTGTTCGTCGTCTACTTCCTGTTCCGCCGCGACTTCAAGTCGGCCGCGCGGGTGGTCGCCGGGTTCGTGGCGGCCGGCGCGCTGCTGTGGCTGATCCGGCCGTCGGCGTCCTTCACGTACTGGACGAAGCTGGTGTTCGACGCGGGCCGCATCGGCGGCGTCGACTACGTCGGCAACCAGTCGCTGAAGGGCCTGGTGACGCGGCTGGGCCTGCCGGAAACGGCGGCGAACATCGTCTGGCTGCTGGCCGCGCTCGCCGTGATGGCGGTGGTCGCGGTGGTGATCGTCCGGGCGGCCGAGCCGGTGCTCGGGCTGACCGCGTGCGCGCTGGGCGGGCTGCTGGTGTCGCCGATCTCGTGGACGCACCACTGGACGTGGTGCGTGCCGATCCTGGTCCTGGCCGGGTACTACGGCGTGCGCGCGTGGCGGACCGACCGCGTGGTGACGTGGTGGGCCGGCGCGGTCGTGGCGGCCGGGCTGGCCCTGTTCATCTGGGGGCCGATGTGGTTCGCGCCGCGCCCGGCGCCGTCGATCGGCTGGTGGCTGGCGACGGAGTCCTACGAACTCTTCGGCCTCGCCCTGCTGGTCCTCGCGGCTTTCGCCGCCCCTCGCCTGAAAGCCGTGAAGGCCTCCTTACCGGCTGTAAGAGCCGGTAAGGAGGCCTTCACGGACGTCTAGGTCAGCTGCCCAGGCGTTCGACGACGTACTCGATGCTCTGTGTGAGCTTCGTGATGTCGTCCGGGTCGATGGCCGGGAACAGGCCGACGCGCAGCTGGTTGCGGCCCAGCTTGCGGTACGGCTCGGTGTCGACGATCCCGTTGGCGCGCAGCACCTTCGCCACCGCGGCGGCGTCGACCTCGTCGGCGAAGTCCACCGTGCCGACGACCTGCGAGCGCAGCTCCGGGTCCTTCACGAACGGCGTCGTGTAGCTGGTCTTCTCGGCCCACTCGTAGAGCCGCGACGACGAGTCCTTCGTGCGCGCGGTCGTCCACTCGAGGCCGCCCTGGCCGTTCATCCACTCGATCTGCTCGGCGAGCAGGAAGAGCGTGGCCACGGCCGGGGTGTTGTACGTCTGGTCCTTGCGGGAGTTGTCCAGCGCGGTGGTCAGCGACAGGAACTCCGGGATCCAGCGGTCGCCGCCGCCGATCTCGCCGATCCGCTCGACCGCGGCGGGCGAGGCCAGCGCGATCCACAGGCCACCGTCCGCGGCGAAAGACTTCTGCGGCGCGAAGTAGTAGACGTCGAAGTCCTCGGCCTTGACGGGGAGGCCGCCGGCGCCGGAGGTGGCGTCGATCGCGACGAGCGCGCCGTCACTGCCCTCGGGGCGGCGGACCGGCACGGCGACCCCGGTCGACGTCTCGTTGTGCGCCCAGCCGACCAGGTCCGCGCCGGCTTCGTAGGCGATCTCGGGCGCGCTGCCCGCGTCGGCCTTGACGACGATCGGGTCGGCCAGGAACGGCGCGCCCTTGGTGACGGAGGCGAACTTCGAGGAGAACTCGCCGTAGGTGAAGTGCTGCGAGCGCTCACGGACGAGGCCGAACGCGGCGGCGTCCCAGAAGGCCGTGGTGCCGCCGTTGCCGAGGATCACCTCGTAACCCTCGGGGAGCGAGAACAGCTCGGACAGCCCGGCCCGGACGCGCCCGACGAGCGACTTGACCGGCTTCTGCCGGTGCGACGTGCCGAGGTAGGTGGAGCCGGACTCCGCCAGGGCGCTCAGCTGCTCGGCGCGGACCTTCGACGGTCCGCAGCCGAAGCGGCCGTCGGCCGGCTTGAGGTCTGCGGGGATGGTCAACTCAGCGTCGGTCATGTGGCCAGTCTCTCAGGTCGGGACGGAGCAGGTCGAAGCGGTGCTGAAGTGTCCGGAATGTGGAATCACCGCTGTTCCGGGCAGTGGGACGGCGCCGCTCCCGGCCTTCGGAGCAGCTCGTCGTCGGCCTTCCGGACGTCGGCGGCCGCGCACTCGGCGCCCGGCTTGACCGTAAAAACACGGTTCCCGGCGTCGCGGCCCGCGCGTAGGTTCCCCGGCGCGGCAAGTCCGGCGCCCGCCCTGACCCGAGGCCCCGCTCACCCCGACTGGGGGTGTGAGCGGGGCCCTCCCTCGGCACCGAAGTTCGACGACAGCCTTCAGCGCCAGCCGTCGACGCCACCCGGCACGGGGGCCGCCGGGTCGTACGGCGTGCGCGTGAAGACGAACGTCGCGAGGTCGAGGTGGTTCGCGACGCCTTCGCCGTCCCGGCCCACCTTCAGCGTCTCGCCGGAGTAGTAACCGTCGAGGCCGACGTACGTGTCGTCGCCCGTCGCGCGGAAGCGCGAGCCCCGCCCGGGGCCCTCCGCCGGGGCCAGCGACAGCAGGCCGTCACCCTGGATCCGCAGGTGGTAGGGCGTCGGGCCCCAGTGCCAGAGGCCGGTCAGCGCCAGCAGCGCCGGGTCCACAGTGGACGGTTGCCACTCCGCGGGGACGCGCGGCTCCAGCTCGTCGGTCATGGTGATCAGGTCCAGGCACAGCGGGGTGATGCCGACACCGGACGTCGAGTTGGTGAGCACCAGCGCGCCGGTGCCCGCGGCCGGGTCGACGAGCGTGGCGGCCAGGAACCCGGGCATCGAGCCGGTGTGCCCGGCCAGCCGGCGGCCCTGGTAGCGCACGAGCATCAGGCCGAGCCCGAAGCCGGTGGCCCAGACGTCGGTGTCGTCGACGGTCACCATCGTGCGCATCTGCTCGATGGTCTCCGGGCCGAGCACGCCGCCGCCGTGGCCGCCGAGGAACGCCGTCCAGCGGCCGAGGTCGGTGATCGTGGACCACAGCTGCCCGGCCGGGGCCATCGCGCCGGCGTCCGGGTGCGGCTCCGGCAGCAGGACGTCGGCGAAGGGGTGCACGGCGAAGCCGTCGGCGTGCGCGCCGACCGGGTGCGGGGTGGTGCGCGTCATCCCGAGCGGGCCGAGGATCTCCTCGTCGAGCACGGCCAGCCAGTCCTTGCCGCGGTGGCGCGAGAGGAGCTCGCCGAGCACGCCGTAACCGACGTTCGAGTAGTGGAACCTCGCGCCGGGCCGGTGTTTGGTGGCGCCGTCGGCGAGGCTGCCGACGAGCGCGTCCCAGTCGGCGCCGGGCGTGCGTTCCCACCACAGGCCGGGCGATTCGGACGTCAGGCCGGAGGTGTGGGAGAGCAGCTGGGCCACGGTCGCGGCGCCGAACGGCGTGCCCGGGACGTGCTTTTCCAGGGGGTCGTTGAGGTCCAGCAGGCCCTCGTCGCGCAGCCGCATGACGGCGGTGGCGACGAGGGTCTTGGTGATCGAGCCCAGCCGGTACTGGGTGTCGGTGCCGGGGACCTCGCCGCCGACGCGGCCCCGCCCGCCGGACCAGACGATCTCCCCGTCCCGCACCACGGCGGCCACCAGCGAGGGAGCCCGGCTGGCCGCCTGCTCGTGGGCGATCCGGCGGAGCAGGGCGTGTTCGGTCGACTCAAGCATGCAGGCATTCTGCCGCGCGCCGTTCAGCCGAGCAGGTTGCGGGCCATCGCCGTGGTCACCGCGGCCGTGCGGTCCGAGACGCCGAGCTTGCCGAACGTCCGCAGCAGGTGCGTTTTCACCGTCGCCTCGCTGATGTGCAGCGCGCGGCCGATGTCCGCGTTCGTGCCGCCCTTCGCGACCAGGCGCAGCACCTCGACCTCGCGCGCCGACAGCGTCTGCGGCTCCGGGTTGCGGACGCGGTTGACCAGCTTGCCCGCCACCGACGGCGCCAGCACCGTCTCGCCGCGAGAGGCCGCGCGGATCGCGTTCGCCAGCTCCGTACGGGACGCGTCCTTCAGCAGGTAACCCGACGCGCCGGCCTCGACCGCCCGCAGGATGTCCGCGTCCGTCTCGTACGTCGTGAGCACGACGATCCGCCGCCGGGGCTGCTCACGCAGGATCCGCTTGGTCGCGCCGACGCCGTCCAGCCCGGGCATCCGCAGGTCCATCAGCACGACGTCCGGCTGCGCGACGCGGTCGAGCGCGACCGCCTCGTCACCGGAGCCCGCCTCGCCGACGACCGTCAGGTCCGGCTCGGCTTCGAGCATGCCGCGCAGCCCTTCGCGGACGACGGGGTGGTCGTCGACGAGCATGATGCGGATCACGCGGGGACCTCCAGGGTCAGTTCGGTGCCGTCGGCGCCACTGCGGAGGCTCAGCGTCCCACCCACCTGTTCCGCGCGGGACCGCATGCCCCGCAAACCGAACCCGGTGACGCGGTCCGGGTCGAACCCGGCGCCGTCGTCCCGGACGTCGAGCCGGACCGCGTCGTCCACAAGGGACAGCCGGACGAGCACGGCGGCCGCCGTCGCGTGCCGCCGGACGTTGTTCAGCGCCTCCTGCGCCCCGCGCAGCAGGACCACCTCGGCGGCCATGGCCAACGGGGGCAGGTCACTGTCCACTTCGTACCGGACGGCCAGCCCGGTCTCGTCGCCGAGCCGGTCGGTCAGCCGGCGGACGGCGTCGACGAGGGAACCGCTCGTCAGGTCGTCCGGCGCGAGCGCGGCGACCATCGTGCGGGCCTCGGCGAGGTTCTCCCGCGCCGTCCGGGCGGCCAGCTCGGCGTGCCGCCGCGCGGCCGCCGGGTCGGTGTCCACTTCGGACTCGATGGCCTGGGCGAGGGTGACGATGCTGGTGAAACCCTGCGCGAGGGTGTCGTGGATCTCCCGGGCGAGCCGCTCGCGTTCGGCGGCCGTGCCCGCCTCGCGGGAGAGCCGGGAGACCTCGGCCTGGCTCTCTTCGAGCTTGGCGATCAGGTCGGCGCGCGCCCGGCTCTCCTCGATGACGTGCAGGATGAACTTGCCGGACAGCACCCCGAACACGACGAGGATCGCCGTCATCGGCAGCAGGATGTGCAGCACCGGGCCCTCGAGGCCGTCGTTGAGGATCGACGCCGCGGGGCTCAGCAGGATCGCCGCCGTGGTGAGCACCGCGGCCGGGCGGAACTCGAGCGTCATGAACAGCAACGGGCAGGCCATGAACAGGATGAAGCTGGCCGTCGTGTTGGCGAGCACCGCGACCGCGACCAGGGCCACGACGACGACGGCGAACGCCCACCGTTGCCGCGCGTGCCCGTCGTCCCGGACGATCCCGCGCCCCCAGAGCAGGTACGTCAGCACGAGCGCGGTGAGCGCCCCGACGGCGACGGTGCCGCGGACCGGATCGGTCTCGTCCAGCAGCACCAGCACCGTCGTGGCGACGTAGGAGACCGCGAAGAGGATTTCCCAGAGCCAGTTGAACCGGTCCCAGGCGTCGCTCACTTCCCGTCGGTCCACCGGAAGCTCAGCCGCGCCAGCACCAGCCCCGCCACGCACCAGATCCCCAGCACCAGCGCCACCCGCGGCAGTTCCCATGAGCCAGCCATCTCCATTCCGACCGCGCCGTCCGGCAGGAACACCGACCGGAAGCCCTGGCAGATCCATTTGAGCGGGAAGAACGACGCGATGTCCACCATGATCTTCGGCAGGTTCGTGATCGGCGTGACGAACACGCCGGAGATGAACTGCAGCACCAGGTACAACATCTGCACCACGGCCACCGCGCCGGTGGTCGACTTCGCGAGCGAGCTGAGCGCGATCCCGAGCAGCGTGCAGGACACGATGCCGAGCACGAACACCCAGAGCAGTGTCAGCCACTTCGCCGGGTCGGTCGGCAGCTTCAGCCCGAACAGCAGCGTGCTGACGGCGACCATGAGCACGGTCTGGGCCAGGCTGGACACCGCGACCAGCACCATCTTGCCGATGAAGTAGGACGCCGAGGGCATCGGCGTGCCGCGCAGCCGCTTGAGCGCGCCGGTTTCGCGGTCGGCCGAGACGCCGGTGGCGATGCTGTTGAACGACGTCGAGACGATGCCGGAGCCGATCATCCCGGCGGCGAGCAGCTGCCCCGACGTCACGCCGGCCAGCGCGGTCGGGCCGTCCAGGATGGAGCCGAGCAGGATCATGAGTACGGCGGGCAGGGAGAAGGTGAAGACCACCTGTTCCTTGTGCCGGAAGAACTGCCGCAGCTCGGTGCCGCCGCGGGCCAGGCCCAGCGCGAGCGGGCCTGGGAGGGCTCGGGTGGCGGTGCCTCCGGATGGCACGGTTGTTTTTCGGGGGTTCCGGGTGGCGGAGCCCCCGGCCTGGGGCGAAGCCCCGGATGGCGTCGTGGTCATGCCTTGTCTCCGATCAGGTCCAGGTAGATGTCCTCCAGGCTGGGCCTGGTCACGGTGAGGTTCGCCAGCTCGCGCCCGCCCGCGGAGAGCTGGTTGACCAGCTTGGTCGGGTACGCGGTGCGCTCGGTGTGCTCACCGCGGTCGTCGATCCACCGCACGGTGGCCTCGGCACTCGCCCGGCCGCCGAGGTTCTGCGGCGTGTCCTGCGCGACGATCTCCCCGCGAGCGATCACCGCGACCCGATCGGCGAGCGCCTCGGCCTCGTCGAGGTAGTGGGTGGTGAGCAGGATCGTCGTGCCCTCGGCGGCGAGGTCGCTGATCAGCGCCCAGAACTGCCGCCGCGCCTCGGGATCGAACCCGGTGGTCGGCTCGTCGAGGAAGAGGAGTTCGGGACGCCCGATGATCCCGAGCGCGACGTCGACGCGCCGCCGCTGCCCACCGGAGAGCGACTTCACCCGGGACTTGGCCTTCTCGGTCAGCCCGACCTTCTCGATCACCTCATCGGGATCGCGCGGGTCGGGGTAGTACTTCGCGAAGTGGTGGACGGTCTCGGCAACACTCAGCTCGGCGGCGTCGTTCGCGGTCTGCAGGACGATCCCGATCTTGGAGCGCCAGGCTCGCCCGGCCTTGCCGGGGTCCTCGCCGAGCACGGTCACCTCGCCATCGGTCCGCTGCCGGTGGCCTTCGAGGATCTCGACGGTCGTGGTCTTCCCGGCACCGTTGGGCCCGAGCAGGGCGAACACCTCACCTTGGGCGATGTCCAGATCCAGCCCGGCCACCGCGAGGTGACCGGGGTACTGCTTGCGCAGGCCGCGCACGCTCACTGCTGTGGTCATGGGTCCAGCTTGGTCCCCGGGGACGTTGATTCCGACCAACGCGCGACTGAATCCGGCTGTCCACCGATCGGTGGACAGCGCGGTCGGCAGGGCGGGTTTCGGTGGTCTCACCTGCGGCGGGGTCGCGAACGGTCCTTTCGTGCTTTGCCGGGTGGGAGTGGCCCTTTCATGCCGGGCCGGCTTGGGTGCGAGTGGCCCGTTCGTGCTTTTTCGGGCACGAACGGCCCGTTCGCGACGCCCCGACCCGGGCGCGAGTGGCCCGTTCGTGCCTGCACCTGCGCACGAGTGGCCCGTTCGCGCCCGCACCTGCGCACCAACGGCCCGTTCGCGACGCCCGGCTTCCCTCGAGACGCGAGTGGCCCGCTCGCGCCTTTTCGGGCACCAACGGCCCGTTCGTGACGCCCGGCCTGGCGTGCGGCTGGCCCTTTCGCGACGTCCCGCGTGCGCACGAGTGGCCCGCTCGTGTCTTTTCGGGCACGAACGGCCCGTTCGCGACGCCCGGCCTGGCGCGCGCGACTGGCCCTTTCGCGACGTCCCGCTTGTGCACCAACGGCCCGTCCGCGGCTTTTCGGGCGCCAACGGGCCGTTCGTGACGCCTCGGCCCGTCACGAACGGCCCGTTCGTGACGCCTCCCCAGTCCGGCCGGACCGGGGCGGCCCGTGCGCGCTGTCACCGATCGGTGGGCCGAGTCGTCGGCGCGGCGGCTTGCAAGATCGGGCTTGGTTTCCCGTGGAACCACAAAAACGCTGTCATACAAGGGAAATGCATGAAAAGCCGCTATCCGGTAGCCCCCGGGAGGGTGAAATGATCAGGCGACACTTGTTGACAAGTTGTCTAACATGACGGAATGCCTCACAAGTGGGTGACCGCCAGCGACGGTGTCCGCCTCTCGGTCGACATCGACGGCCGCGACGACGGGCCGACGGTCGTGCTCGTGCACGGCTATCCCGACAACAGCTCGATGTGGGATCCCGTCAAGGCCGAGCTGCGCGGCAAACACCGCGTCGTCACCTACGACGTCCGGGGCGCCGGGCAGTCGGACACGCCGTCGGGACGCTCGTCCTATCGGCTGGACCAGCTGGCCGATGACCTCAAGGCCGTCGTCGACGAGGTGCAGCCGAGCGGCAAGGTGCACCTTCTTGCCCACGACTGGGGCTCCATCCAGACCTGGCACGCCGTCACCGGCGACGGCCTGCGCGGGCGCGTCGCGTCCTACACCTCGATCTCCGGGCCGAGCCTCGACCACGCCGGCGCCTGGTTCCGGGCGCAGCTGACCCGACCGTCGCCGAGAAAGATCAAAAACGCGCTCACCCAGTTCCTGCACTCCTGGTACATCCTCGCGTTCCAGCTCCCGTTCCTCCCGCCGCTGCTCTGGCGCACCGGGATCATGCCCGCGCAGATCGCCCGCATGGACCCCGGCGCCGCGAAGCCGAGCACGAAAGACGGCGTCAACGGCCTCGAGCTCTACCGGGCGAACATGTTCACGCGGCTGAGCCGCCCGGTGCCGCGCAAAGCCGACGTCCCGGTGCAGGTACTGGCCCCGGCCGGGGACGCCTTCGTCACGACGCCGCTGCAGACCGAGATCGCCGAATGGGTTCCTGACCTGCGGGTTCGCCGGATCGTCGGGACGCACTGGGTGACCCGCGCCAAGCCGAAGGTCATCGCCGACGCGGCCGCCGAGCTGATCGAGTACACCGAGGGCGGCGCGGAGAGCCGGGCCCTGCGGAAGGCGAAGGCCAACGGCCGGTTCGCGCACCAGCTCGTCGTCGTCACCGGCGCGGGCAGCGGCATCGGCCGTGCCACCGCGCTCGCCTTCGCCGACGAGGGCGCCGACGTCGTCATCACCGACATCGATCCGGACGCCGCCGCGGCGACCGTGAAACTGCTGCGGGAAAAGGGGGTCGACGCCACCGAGTACACAGTGGACTCCAGTGACGGCCCGGCCGTGCACCGGTTCGCGGAGCAGGTCAAGGCCGAGCACGGGGTGCCGGACATCGTGGTGAACAACGCCGGGATCGGCATGTCCGGGTCGTTCCTCGACACGTCGGTCGAGGACTGGGAACGCGTCATCGACGTCAACCTCTGGGGTGTCATCCACGGCTGCCGTGCGTTCGCGCCGATGCTCGCCGAGCGCGCCGAAGGCGGCCAGATCGTCAACCTGGCGTCCGCCGCGGCGTACCTGCCGTCGAAGATCCTTTCCGCTTACGCCACCACGAAGTCCGCCGTGCTGACGCTGAGCGTCTGCCTGCGGGCCGAGCTGGCCGAACACCACATCGGCGTCACGGCCGTCTGCCCGGGCATCGTCAAGACCAACATCACGAACACCACGCGCTTCGTCGGAGTGTCCGAAGAGGAGCAACGTCGGCGGCAGAAGGAAAGCTCGAAGCTGTACGCGCGGCGCGGTTTCGGCCCCGAAGGCGTGGCGAAGGACATCCTACGGGCGGTGGAAAAGGACACGGCCATCGCACCGTCCACTCCGGAGTCGAAGGTCGCGCTGGTCCTTTCGCGACTGACGCCGGGCCTGCTGCGGGCGGCGGCGAAGCTGGACGTCACGCCTTGACCGAACGCCGGCCGCGGCGGATGTCGCCGCAGGCGCGCCGCGACGACCTGATCCGCGCCGCGCTCGACCTGTTCGGGTCGCGGCCGCCGGAGCTGGTCACGGTGGACGACATCGTCGCGGCGGCCGACGTGTCGCGGCCGCTGTTCTACCGGTACTTCCCCAACCTGCGCGAGCTGCAGGTGGAAGCGCTGCGCACGGTCACCGACGGGCTGATCGACGGCCTCGCCGGGCTCGAGGAGGGCCCGCCGGAGGTACGGCTGCGCGCGGCCGTCCGCGGCCTGATCGACGTCGCGGACAACTACCGCGCGGGCTACATCGCCTTGCTGCGCAGCGGTTCCGTGATCGCGACGTCGGAGACGGACGCCGCTGTCGACGCCGTCCGCAACCGCGCGGTCGCCCTGATCCTGGACGCGCTCGACGTCACGGACCCGTCGCTGTTGGTGCTGCTGACGCTGCGTTGCTGGACGGCGGTCGTCGAAGGCGCACTGCTGAGCTGGCTGCAGGAACGCACCGTCGAACGCGATGACCTGGACAGCTGGCTCGTCGACCAGCTCACCGCGATGCTCGCCGCCACCGCCGCGCACGAGGCCACTGCAAGTCCGTGAAGGACTCCTTGAGGGACCACAAGTCCCTCAAGGAGTCCTTCACGGACAACGGAAAGCGGTCAGTGCTTGGTGACCAGTTCCCAGCCTTCGACGTCCTGCGGGGTGCGCGGCGCCGGGCCGACGTACTTGGCCGACGGCCGCACCAGGCGTCCGGTGCGCTTCTGCTCCAGGATGTGCGCGGCCCAGCCGGCGGTGCGCGCCGAGCTGAACATCGACGGCATCATGTGCGGCGGGACCTGCGCGAAGTCCAGGATCACGGCGGCCCAGAACTCGACGTTCGTCTCGATCGGGTGATCCGGACGGCGCTCGCGCAGCTCCTTCAGCGCGGCCTGCTCCAGCGCCGCGGCGACCTCGTAGCGCTCGGCGCCCAGCTCCTGGCAGGTGCGCCGCAGCACGCGGGCCCGCGGGTCCTCCGCGCGGTAGACGCGGTGGCCGAAGCCCATCAGCCGTTCCTTGCGGTCGAGGATGCCCTTGACCAGGCCGGCGGCGTCGCCGGTGCGTTCGACTTCTTCGATCATCGGCAGCACGCGCGCCGGGGCGCCGCCGTGCAGCGGGCCGGACATCGCGCCGATCGCGCCCGACATGGCCGCGGCGACGTCGGCGCCGGTGGAGGCGATGACGCGGGCGGTGAAGGTCGACGCGTTGAGGCCGTGCTCGGCGGCCGACACCCAGTAGGCGTCCAGGGCCCGGACGTGGGCCGGGTCCGGCTCGCCGCGCCAGCGGATGAGGAAGCGTTCGGTGATCGAGTGGGCCTCGTCGACGCGGGCCTGCGGGACGGCCGGCTGGCCGATGCCGCGGGCCGACTGCGCGACGTAGGACAGCGCCATCACCGAGGCGCGGGCCAGCTGCTCACGGGCCTCTTCGTCGGTGATGTCGAGCAGCGGCCGGTAGCCCCAGATGGGGGCGAGCATGGCCAGCGCCGCCTGGACGTCCACCCGCACGTCGCCGGTGTGCACCGGCAGCGGGAACGGTTCCGCGGGCGGGAGGCCGTGGCCGAACCGGCCGTCCACGAGAAGGCCCCATACGTCGCCGAAGGTCACCTTCCCGGCGAGGTCTTCGATGTCGACGCCGCGATAGCGCAGGGCACCGCCGTCCCGGTCGGGTTCGGCGATCTCGGTGTGGAAGGCGACTACGCCTTCCAGGCCCGGTCGGAAGCCGTCGTCGGGTTGGCCGGACGGCTGTGGCTTGCTGATCGTGGAGGTAGTCACTGTTTCGCGAAACCTTTCGGTGCGCTTTCTTCCCCGGCTGGTCGCGCTGACGGGATACGCACGGAAAGCGCGCACCATCGCACGGATGGATAGACCTTGCTCCCTCGATCGCCGGGGGGCAATCGAAAGAAGCGGTGGTTTCGGTCACGATTACGAGAACGATTCAGTCACACAGGCCGTCCAGCAGGAGAATTTTTCGCGACGCACTGTGACGAAGCCCAGGTAAATCCTGTGTTTCCGAACCGGGCGCGGATGTGGTCCGGGTGATAGACCTAGCTGATGCACCTCAGTCCGCAGGAGCGGGACAAGCTGCTGATCCACGTGGCGGCGGACGTCGCGCGGAAGCGGCTGGACCGCGGGGTCCGGCTCAACTACCCGGAGGCGGTGGCGCTGATCACCGACCACGTCCTCGAAGGCGCCCGCGACGGCCGCACGGTCAGCGAGCTGGTCGCCAGCGGCCGGACCGTGCTCGGCCGGGCGCAGGTCCTCGACGGCGTGCCCGAGATGGTCGACTCCGTGCAGGTCGAGGCCACTTTCCCGGACGGCACGAAGCTCGTCACCGTGCACGACCCGATCGTCTGACCGCCCGCCCGTCGTGAGTGTTCAGGGCGGTTCTAACCGCCCTGAACACTCACGACCCCCATGTGAGAGGAGCCGGATGCGTCCAGGCGAGATCATCCCCGGCGACGAGCCGGTGGAGCTGAACCCGGGCCGCGAGCGCGTCCGGCTGCTCGTGCGCAACCTCGGCGACCGGCCGGTGCAGGTCGGCTCGCACTACCACTTCGCGGCCGTCAACCCGGGCCTCGAGTTCGATCGTGACGCCGCCCGCGGGCACCGGCTCGACGTCCCGGCCGGGACGTCCGTGCGGTTCGAACCGGGCGTCGAACGTGAGGTCGACCTCGTCCCGCTCGCCGGGGCCCGCCGGGTGCCCGGGCTGCGGTCCGAATTTTCCGGGGAGTTCTGAAATGCCGCAGATCGACCGCGAGCGCTACGCGGAACTGTTCGGGCCGACCACCGGTGACCGGATCCGGCTCGCCGACACCGACCTCCTGATCGAGGTCACCGAGGACCGTTCGATGGGTCCCGGCGGCTCCGGCGACGAGGTCCTCTTCGGCGGCGGAAAGGTCATCCGCGAGTCGATGGGCCAGGGGATGGCCACCCGCGCCGAGGGGGCGCCGGACCTGATCATCACCGGGGCCGTCATCCTCGACCACTGGGGTGTCGTCAAGGCCGACGTCGGGGTGCGCGACGGCCGGATCGTCGGGATCGGCAAGGCGGGCAACCCGGACACGATGGACGGCGTCGACCCGGCGCTGGTGATCGGGCCGTCGACGGAAGTGCTTTCCGGCAACGGGAAGATCCTCACAGCGGGCGGCATCGACTGCCACGTCCACTTCATCTGCCCGCAGCTCGTCGACACCGCGCTCGCCGCCGGACTGACCACTTTGGTCGGTGGCGGCACCGGGCCGAACGAGGGCACGAAGGCCACCACGGTCACGCCCGGCGCGTGGAACCTCGGCCGGATGCTGTCCGCGATGGACGGTTACCCGGTCAACGTCCTGTTGCTGGGCAAGGGGAACACCGTCCGGCACGAGGCGCTGCGCGAGCAGCTCGCCGCCGGCGCGGGCGGGTTCAAGCTGCACGAGGACTGGGGCACGACACCCGCGGCGATCGACGCCTGCCTCACGGTGGCCGACGAATCCGGCGTCCAGGTAGCGATCCACACGGACACGCTCAACGAGGCCGGCTTCCTGGAGTCCACTGTGGACGCCATCGGCGGGCGCTCGATCAACGCGTACCACACCGAAGGCGCCGGGGGCGGGCACGCGCCGGACATCATCCAGGTCGTCTCGCTGCCGAACGTGCTGCCGTCGTCGACCAACCCGACCCGGCCGCACACCGCGAACACCCTCGACGAGCACCTCGACATGCTGGTGGTCTGCCACCACCTCAACCCGTCGGTGCCCGAGGACCTCGCCTTCGCCGAGAGCCGGATCCGGCCGACGACCATCGCGGCCGAGGACGTCCTGCACGACCTCGGCGCGATCTCGATGATGAGCTCGGACTCGCAGGCGATGGGCCGGATCGGTGAGGTCATCATCCGGACCTGGCAGACCGCGCACGTGATGAAACGCCGTCGTGGCGCCCTGCCCGGCGACGGCGCGGCCGACAACCTGCGTGCCCGGCGTTATGTCGCCAAATACACGATCAACCCGGCCATCGCGCACGGCATGGAGACCGAGATCGGCTCGGTCGAGGTCGGCAAGCTGGCCGACCTGGTGCTGTGGGAGCCGAAGTTCTTCGGCGTCCGGCCGCACGTGGTCCTGAAGGGCGGCTTCCCGGCGTGGGCGGCGATGGGCGACGCGAACGCGTCCATCCCGACACCGCAACCGGTCATGGCCCGGCCGATGTTCGGCGCGAACATCGGCGCCGCGCTGAGCCTGCACTTCGTCGCGCCGGAGGCCCTCGACAGCAACCTGCGGGAAACTTTCCGGATCACGCGACCGCTGGTCGCCGTGTCGAACACGCGCGCGCGGACCAAGGCGGACATGGTGCTCAACGACGCCACGCCGGACGTCCGGGTCGAGCCGGACAGCTTCGCGGTGCACGTCGACGGCGAGCTGATCGAGCCGCAGCCCGTGACCGAACTGCCGATGGCCCAACGATACTTCTTGTTCTGATGGACCTTTCGGCACTCATTCTCGCGGACTCCCGCTTCCCCGGCGGCGGGCACGTCCACAGCGGCGGGCTCGAAGAAGCGGTCGCGCGCAAACTGATCAAGTCCGAAAGGGACCTGCCGGGATTCCTTTCCGGACGGTTGCGGACGGCAGGCCTGCTGGCGGCGGTGTTCGCCGCGGCGTCGGCCCACGCGGCCGCGCGATCCGTCTCAAGTGGACACTGGTCCCGGTTGGACGCCGAGCTGGACGCGCGGACGCCGTCGCTCGCGCAGCGCGAGGCGTCGCGGGCACAGGGGCGGGGGACCGCGCGGGCCGGGCGGATCTCCTGGCCGTCCCCGGTGCTCGTCGCGCTGTTGGAGGAAACGCCGCGGCCGCACCACCCGATCGTCCTGGGTGCGCTGGTCGGCGTCGCGGGAGGTGCGCCGTACGACGCCGCGATGGCCGTGGCCTACTTGGCCGTGAGCGGTCCGGCGAGTGCGGCGGTGCGGTTGCTGGGGCTGGACCCGTTCGCGGTCAACGCCGTCGTCGCGCGGCTCGACCTGCGGTCGGTGTGCGAGACCGCGGCGGCGGTGGCGGGCGACGACCCGGCGTCGCTGCCGGCGCCCGGATCACCCGGGTTGGATCTGTTCGCCGAGGCGCAGGCCCGGCATCACCAGGAAGAGGTGCGTCTCTTTGCCAGCTGAGCACGGTCACGGTCATGGGCACTTCCACGAGGTCAACTTCGACCCGACGGCCGCCGAACCCGACCACTACGACGCCGCGCCGACGGCCGGGCGCGCGTACCGGATCGGCATCGGCGGCCCGGTCGGCTCCGGCAAGACGGCGCTGACCGCGGCGCTGTGTCGGGCGCTGGGCGACGAGGTGAACCTCGCCGTCGTCACCAACGACATCTACACGACCGAGGACGCCGACTTCCTGCGCCGCGCGGGAGTGCTCGACCCGGAGCGGATCGAGGCGGTGCAGACCGGCGCGTGCCCGCACACGGCGATCCGCGACGACATCACCGCGAACCTCGACGCCGTCGAGCGGCTGGAGGAGAAGTTCCCGGGACTGGACCTGGTGATCATCGAGAGCGGCGGCGACAACCTGACCGCGGTGTTCAGCCGCGGCCTGGCCGACAGCCAGGTGTTCGTGGTCGACGTCGCGGGCGGCGACAAGGTGCCGCGCAAGGGCGGCCCCGGTGTCACGACCGCGGACCTGCTGGTGATCAACAAGATCGACATCGCGCACCTGGTCGGCGCGGACATGGACGTGATGACGTCGGACGCGCACCGGATGCGCGGGGAGCTGCCGGTGATCACGCAGTCCCTTGTGGACACTCCGGACGCGCCGGCGGTCGCGGCCTGGGTCCGGTCGCTGCTCCCGGTCCGCGCCGGGTGAAGGCCCACGCCCGGCTGACGGCGTGCTTCGACGGCTCGCGCACGATCCTGCGCGAGCTGCGCTCGATGGCGCCGTTGACGCTGTTCCCGCGCCGCGGCGGCGGCCGGACGGCGGTGGTCCACCTGGTCAACTCGGCGACGTCGCCTCTGGGCGGCGACGACCTCCTTCTGACGATCCGCGTCGGCCCGGGAGCGTCGCTGCGGCTCTCCGGCGTCGCGGCGACGCTGGCGCTACCCGGCCTGCACGGCGAAGGCTCACTGTCCACAGTGGATGTCTCGGTGGCCGAGGGTGGCCGGCTGGAGTACCTGCCGGAGCCGACGGTCATCACCGCGCGAGCCCGGCACACCGCCGTGTTCCGGGCCTCGCTGGCGGACGACGCCTACCTGCACACGCGCGAAGTGCTGGTGCTGGGCCGGGCGAACGAGAAGCCGGGCACGCTCACGACGTCACAGCAGGTCACGCGGGGTGCGGTGCCGGTGCTGCGGCAAACGCTGACGATCGGGGACTCCACTTTGGACGCCAGCCTGGCCCACTTGGCGGGCCGCCGGGTCCTGGCCACGGACCTGGTGGTGGGCGGCCCGGAGCTGCAGGCGGCCTCGGGTGACTGGTGGTCCCGCACGCCCCTCGCCGCCGGCGGCACCCTCACGACTTCGCTCGCGCCGGACGCCGTGACGGCGTTGGCGCCCTTGTCGTGAGGGGCACCCTCAGGGACTTGAAAGCCCTGAGGGTGCCCCTCACGGCTTGCGGAAGCTCGGGTGCCGCCGTGTCGGGGTCCCGTGCGAGCCCTCGGCCCGCGAGCGCCGGGCCCACAGCGCGCGAGCGCCGGGTTGGCAGCGCAGAAGTTCCTGGCTGCAGCCAGGACCTCGGCGGTGGTCGGCCTGGTCGTGAGGGGCACCCTGAGGGACTCGGAGTCCCTGAGGGTGCCCCTCACGACCGTCGGAAGTCGACGTGCCACCGCTCGCCGGGGAAGGCCCCCTGCGCCGTCCCCGGCGAGCGGAAGTTGTCGAAGATCGCGATGGGAAAGCGGTCGCGCGAGCGGGACGCGCTCGTTCTCGATACCGTGCGCCGGCGGGTTCGACGAGCGAATCCCGCGGAGCCTTTGGTAATGACGATTTTCACAAGTTACTCACCCGGGTAGGATCTGGCAATCCCTCGGAAGGAGGAGAGAACCGGTGGCTCGCACGTACGGCGGGGTCGCGCCCGAGCAACGTCGTGCCGACCGTCGCCAGCGGCTGCTCCTGGCCGGCCTCGAGCTGTTCACCTCCACCGGGTTCCGGCACACCAAGATCACCGAGATGTGCGCGCGGGCCGGGGTGTCGACGCGGAACTTCTACGAGGAGTTCGCGAGCAAGGAGGACGTGCTCCGCACCCTCCACGACCAGATCAACAGCCTGGCGCTCGCGCACGTCACCGCGGAGCTCGACAAGGTCGCCGAAGCCGACGCGCTCACCCGCATCTCGACGCTTCTCGACGTCTTCATCGCGACGGTCACCGTGGATCCCCGGATGCCGCGCCTCAACTACGTCGAGGCGGTCGGCGTCAGCGCCGAACTGGAGGCGCAGCACCAGGTGTGGGTCGACCGCTGGGCGAACTTCATCGCCGCCGAGGCGAATCGCGCCGCGGAACACGGCGTCGCGCCCGTGCGGGACTACCGGCTGACGGCGATCGCGCTGGTCGGGGCGGGTACCGGGCTGCTGCGCGAATGGCAGGCGCACGACCCGCCGCTGCCGGTCGAACAGATCGGCGCGGAGTTCCGCGCGATGATGTGGTCGGCCATCATGCGGCCGGAAAAGATCTTGGACATCGAGGGCAACCGCGGCGCGACCTCCGACGTGGAAGAGTCGAGCCGGGAGGGGGATCCGGGGGGACACCGGCGAACGTGAAGGGCCGTTACCAGCAGCGGACGCTGGTAACGGCCCTTCACGGACTTTACGGGGTGCGCGCCGTCGGAATGCCCAGGGAAACCGGGCCCGTCTCCTGGCACAGGTCGTGACAGGTGTTGTCGAGCGTGCAGCACAACGAGCAGATCGGCCCGCTCTGCTTGGCGCAGTCGGCGACGTCCGGCAGTTCGTACGGATCACCGCAGACCGAGCAGGTGTACGTCGCCCGCAGGTCGATGTCCTGATCGGGCCCGGCGACCGTGTTCGGCCGGGCCAGGTAGTACTTCCCGCGCGTCACGACGGCCAGCGTCGGCACCAGCACAATCGCGATGACCAGCGCCAGCAACGGGCTGAACGCCGCCAGGAACTGCCCGAAGGCACCGAAGTACGCCGCGATCGAAACCGTCGAAGCGACGAGCATCGAGCCGAACCCGACCGGATTGATCTTGTGCAGGTAGGCCCGCTTGAACTCGATGTACTTCGGCGAGAGCCCGAGCGGCTTCGCGATGACCAGATCCGCGCACACCGCGCCGATCCAGGCGATCGCGACGTTCGAATAGAAGCCCAGGATCTTGTTGAGGAACCCGAACGCGCCGAACTCCATCAGCGCGAGCGCGATCCCGCAGTTCACCAGCACGTACCAGACTCGGCCCGGGTGCTTGTGCAGCACACGGGAGAAGAAGTTCGCGAACGACAGCGAGCCCGAGTACGCGTTGGTCGTATTGATCTTGATCTGCGAGACGACGACGAACAGCGCGGCGAACGTCAGGGCGACCGGGCCGAGGGCCGGTTTCACCGCCTCGACGTACGGCGCGATCGGCTCGAGCGCGGCCGTCTTGCCGACGACGCCGAGCGCGAGGAACGCCAGGAGCGCGCCGCCGATCTGCTTGGCGGCCCCGAGGATGACCCAGCCGGGCCCGGCGGCGAGCACCGCGGTCCACCAGGCCCGTTTGTTCTCCGTCGTCTTCTCCGGCATGAACCGCAAGTAGTCGGCCTGCTCGCCGATCTGCCCGATCAGCGACAGGGCGACACCCATGCCGAAACCGAACCCGATCGCGGAGAACCCGGACCCGGCGCCTTCCGTGCCGCCGAAGGCCGCGAAGTCGGCGAAGCGGCCCGGCTCGCGGACCAGCACGACGACGAACGGCAGCACCAGCCCGGCGAGCCACAGCGGCTGCGTCCAGGTCTGCATCTTCGCCACCGCGCCCATGCCGTAGAGCGCGAACGGCAGGACGATCAGCGTGGCCAGGAGGTAGCCGACCGCCAGCGGGATGCCGAGGGCGAGCTCGAAGGCCTGGCCCATGATCGAACCTTCGAGCGAGAAGAAGATGACCGTGAAGCTCGCGTAGACGAGCGAAGTGAGCGTCGACCCGAAGTAGCCGAAGCCGGCTCCGCGGGTCAGGAGGTCCATGTCCACTCCGGACTTCGCGCAGGCGGCCGCGATGGGCACGCCGGTCGTGAAGATGACGACGGCGGCGGCGAGGATCGCCAGCACCCCGGAGGTGAAGCCGTAGGAGAGCACGATGCTGGCGCCGATCGCGAAGTCGGCGAGGTAGGCGATGCCGCCCAGCGCCGTCGTCGCGACCACGAACGGTGACCATTTCCGGAACGAATGAGCGGCGAAGCGCAGTGAGTAGTCCTCGCGGTTTTCGTTCGCCGCGAGCGGGGCGTACTGGCGTTGCGGTGGGACCGTTTCGGGAGTGCCTTCTGGGGCGTTCGACAGGATCTCGGTCATGCCTGCCTCCGGGGGTGGTGGGGAACGGGCCGAAAGATAGCCGCGTCCTTTATCGATCCCGGTCCAGGAGGTAACGCGGGCGTAAATGGTTGCTGACGGGCGGTTACGGGACGATGGCGGCGAAGTCGTGTCGGGAGTCACCGTTCAGTGGGTTCCGCTGCAGCTCGCGAGGCCCTAACGTCACCTGGACCCAAGTGTCAGGGCCCCGACCGGGTACGGAGGTTTGGCGATGATGCCGGAGATCGAGGACAAGGTGGAAGACGCCGTAGTACGCCTGCCCGGGATGCGCGTCGCCTATGACGGCGCCGCGTTCGACGAGTCGGCGCTGGCGGCCACGTGGACCGACCAGTTGCAGGGCTGGCTGAACCAGGCCGTCGCCGCCGGGATCGCCGAACCCAACGCGATGGTGCTCGCGACCGCGGACGCCGAAGGCCGCCCGTCGTCGCGCACCGTGCTGTGCAAGGGCCTCGACGAGCGGGGTGTCGTGTTCTACACGAACTACACCTCGTCGAAGAGCCACGACCTGACGGCGACGCGCTACGCGTCGGTGACGTTCCCCTGGTACGGGCTGCACCGCCAGGTCCACGTCCGCGGCGAGGTCGAGAAGGTCGGCGTCAAGGAGACGGCGGAGTACTGGGCGCAGCGGCCGCGCGGCTCGCAGCTCGGCGCCTGGGCGTCCCCGCAGTCCCGCGTCGTCGACGGGCGCCGCGCCCTGGAGACCGCGCTGAACGGCATCGAGCGGCGCTTCGCCGACGTCGAGCACATCCCGGCCCCGCCGCACTGGGGCGGCTGGCGGATCCGGCCGGACCTCGTCGAGTTCTGGCAGGGCCGCGAGGACCGCATGCACGACCGGCTCCGCTACATGCGCCACGAAGACGGCTGGAACATCGAGCGCGTCGCGCCGTAGTTCTCTGCTCCCGAAGGGCCCTCGCCACGGCGGGGGCCCCTTCGGCGTCCGGCGACGAAAATCACGCGACCGGGGATAGTTAGCCGAGCTAAGCTCGTTGGTTGTGAGTGATCAACCGGGGACCTTGCCGCCCCGCACGGGCATCCGCGGGCTCCTCGGGCGCATTGTCGTCGACACCCGGCCGTTGAAGATCCCGGCCTTCCGCCGGCTCTGGCTGTCCACTGTGGTCACCGCGGTCGGCACCCAGCTGACCGCCGTCGCCGTGCCCAAGCAGGTCTTCGACCTCACCGGCTCCTCGGCGTACGTCGGCCTCAGCGGGCTCGTCGCGCTGGTCCCGCTGCTGGTCTTCGGGCTCTGGGGCGGCGCCATCGCCGACGCCGTCGACCGGCGGAAACTCCTGTTCGTCACGAACGTCGGGGTCGCGATCACGTCCGCGCTGCTCTGGCTGCAGGCGTTCCTGAACTTCGGCTCGGTGTGGCTGGTGCTCGGCCTGCTGGCCGTCAACCAGGCGTTCTTCGCGATCAACATGCCGACCCGCGGTGCCGTCGTCGCCCGGCTCGTCCCGCCCGAGCTGCTGCCGTCGGCGAACGCGCTGAGCACCACGATGTCGACGTTCGGCGCCGTGTTCGGCCCGCTGATGGCCGGCGCGCTGATCCCCGTCCTCGGCCTCTCGACGCTCTACCTGATCGACGTCATCGCCCTGACGATCACGCTCTTCGCGGTCTGGAGGCTGCCGTCGATCCCGCCGCTGAACGGGCCCTCGCGCCGCGCCGGCGTCCGCGACGTCGTCGACGGGTTCCGGTACCTGGCCGGGCAGAAGATCCTGCTGGCCTCGTTCGTCGCCGACATCATCGCGATGGTGTTCGGGATGCCGCGGGCGCTGATCCCGGAGATGGCCGAGCGCACGTTCGGCGACCCGCCCGGCGGCGGCCCGGCGCTCGGCTGGCTCTACGCCGCGCTGCCCGCGGGCGCGATGCTGATCGGGCTGTTCTCCGGCTGGCTGACGCGCATCCACCGCCAGGGCGTCGCGGTCGTCATCTCGATCTGCGCGTGGGGCGCGGCGGTCGCCGCGTTCGGGCTCGCGCACTCGCTGTGGCTCGCGGTCGTCTTCATGGCGGCGGCCGGCGCCGCGGACATGGTCAGCGCGGTCTACCGGATGGCGATCCTGCAGACCGCGACCACCGACGAGATGCGCGGCCGGCTCCAGGGGGTGTTCACCGTGGTCGTCGCCGGCGGCCCGCGGATCGCCGACCTCACCCACGGCTGGGGCGCCGCCGCGTTCGGCACCGCGGCCACGGCGACCGTCGGCGGACTGCTGGTGATCGTGCTGGTCCTGGCCGCGATGCTGGTGCTTCCGGCGTTCTGGCGGTACCGGGCGCCGACGGCGTAGGACGCCTCCGGCTACTGTGCAAAGTATGCGTATCGCAGTCGCTTTGGTCGCTTTTGCCGCTTTGACCGCCTGCTCCGCCGAGGACAAGCCGGCGCCGGCGCCCAGCTCGTCGTCGCCCGCGCCCAAGCCGAGCACGAACGCCGCCGCGGCGTCGCTCGACCCGTGCGCGCTGCTGCCGGCCGCGGCCGTGTCGAAGGCGCTGTTCCTGGACAACCTCACGGCGGTGCCGGGACCGGTGCAGGACAACGCGGCCAGCGGCGGCAAGGCCCGCACCTGCGAGTACAAGCTCGACAACAAGGCCGCGGGCGCGCTCGCGGTGACGCGGTACGACGGCCGGCAGGCGAAGCCCGCCGACATGGTCGCGTCGATCAAGAAGGCCAAGCCGGGCGCCCAGGACGTCGCCGGTTTCCCGGACGGCGCGGTCTACTACGTCGACGAGCAGAAGACGGCGACCCTCGCGTCGGCCGAGCTGGTGTCGGGGACGCCGGTGCTGATCAACTACACCGGCCCGGCGAAGATGACGCCGGATCAGATCGCGCCGCTGGTCAAGGCCGCCCTCGCGGCCAGCAACTGAGCTGTGCCGTCCGGGGCTCCGCCCCAGCCGGATCCCCGGAACCGCTGATCAGGCCCAGCCGACGAGCTGTCGCTGCCCCACGGCCGGCAGCTGCTTCAACGCGGGCCGCGTGATCGCGCCCGGCCCGGCCCGCAGGAGCACCGCCGCGGTGTCGCCGGTCTTGATCCCGGCGCGGGCGATCGCCTCGTCGCGGTCTTCTTCGGCCGCCCTCGCCTGACCGGCGTAGAAGGCCAGTTCGTCCAGGATTACCCGGCGCTGCGCCGGGTCCTGCCGCTCGAGCCGGCGGGTCCCGTCGTCGAGTGACCGGATGCCCGGGCCGGCTCGTTCAGCCGCGCCGAGTGCTCGCCGACGATCATCGTCGCAGGGCCGCCAGCTCCACCGGGCTGTGGGCGGAGAACACCGTCACCTCGTCCTGATGCTCCTTCACCAGCTCCTGCAGCCGGGCCAGGTTGTCCAGGCGGGCCTGGCGTTTCGTCTGGACGATGTTCTGGAACGCCGTCATGCCCGGCGGGCAGTGCGGGGCGACCGGGTCGAGCTGGCCGTGGAAGAAGTACGCGTCGCCCGCGTGCAGGAGCCAGCCGTCACCGGTGTCGATCGCGACGCCGCTGTGGCCGAGCGTGTGGCCCGTCAGCGGGACCAGCAGGATCTCCTCCGGCAGGCCCTTCAACGACCGGACCGCGTCGAAACCGAACCAGGGCTCGCCCGTCTCGTCGTAGGTGCTCCACAGTGGACGGTGGGCGAACTGGGCCGCGCGGTAACGGTTCTTCTCCGCCGCGTTCGACGGGGCCGTCGCCGCGCGCTGCTCCTCGGTGCGGACGTGCACCACCGCGTTCGGGAAGTCCGCCAGCCCGCCGGCGTGGTCGACGTCGAGGTGGGTCGGCACGATGTGGCGGACGTCGGCCGGGTCGAGGCCGAGCGCCTCGATCTGCGCGACCGCCGTCTCGGCCGCTTCGAGCCGGGCGCCGACCATCGCCATGAACGGCCGGCCCAGCCACTTGCCCGGCTGGGCGACACCCTGGGTGCCGAACCCGGTGTCGACCAGCACCAGGCCGTCGCCGGTCTCGATCAGCAGGCAGTGGGCGACGAGCTCCGCCCGCCGCAGCAGCCCGGGCTCGCCGTCGAGCAGCTTGCCGCCCGCCGGGCGCATCGTGCCGCAGTTGAAGTGGTGCACCTTCATACGCTGCTCCTGGTGCTCAGCCGGAGGAACTGGGTCTCGTCGTGCGCGGCGAAGACGCTCACCTCGTCGCCGTGCTCCTGAACAAGCTGTCGCAGGCGGGCGTGATTGTCCAGCCGGGCGCCCTTGACCGTCTCCATCCGGCCCTCGAACCACCGCAGGCCCGGCGGGCAGTGCGGCGCGGCCGGGTCGACCTGGCCGTGGAAGAAGTACGAGTCGCCCGCGTTGAGCAGCCAGCCGCTGCCGGTGTCGACGGCGACCCCGGCGTGGCCGCGGGTGTGCCCGCCGAGCGGGATCAGCAGGACCTCCTCGGGCAGGCCGGTCAGCTGCCGGACGGCGTCGAAGCCGAACCACGGGTCGCCCGTGTCCGGATAGGACGTCCACTGTGGACCATGACTGAACTGGATCTTCCGGTACCGCCCGCGTTCGGCGGCGTCACGCGGTGACCGCAGGGCCCGCAGCTCCTCGGCGTAGACGTGCACCCGCGCCCACGGGAAGTCGATGAGCCCGCCCGCGTGGTCGAGGTCCAGGTGGGTCAGCACGATGTCCCGGACGTCCGCCGGGTCGTGACCCAGCGCCCGGATCTGCGCGATCGCGGGCAACGCCGGATCCGCGATCGGGTTCGACTGCCGGACGAACCCGGCGCCGAGCCAGGCCTCGCGGTCGACGGCGGCCGGCGTGCCGGTACCGGTCTCGACCAGCAGCAGCCCGGTGGCCGTCTCCAGGAGCAGGCAGTGGCAGACCATGGTGGCGCGGCGGAACAGGCCCGGCCGGCCGTCGACCAGCCGGCCGCCGGGCGGGCGCATGGTCCCGCAGTTCAGGTGGTGGACGCGCATCAGGAGAACTCCCGTTCGAGGGTGGCGTGCAGGTGGGCGGCGACGGCCCGCAGCGGGGCGACGTCGCGGCGGGTGCGGGCCAGCAGCAACCCGCCTTCGACGGCGGCGAGCACGATGGTGCCCAGCTCGTCGGCGCGATCCGCGGGAAGTCCTTGCGTGGCAAGGTATCCGGTGAGGATATCGTGCCAGTCCGCGTAGCCGTCCGCGCACGCCTCCCGGATCGGTTCGCTCTCGGCGGCGGCGTCCAACGCGACTGTCGCGAGTGGACAGCCGCGCTGGAAGTCCGACTCCGTCAGGAAGTTCGCGAGCGCGTCGACGACCCGGTCGATCGCGGTCGCGACGTCCGGGGCGCCGGCCACGACCGCGCGGAGCAGCTCGCCCGTGCGTTCGCTCGACAGCCGGACGGCTTCGGCGGCCAGTTGTTCCTTGCCGCCGGGGAAGTGGAAGTAGAGCGACCCCTTCGGCGCGCCCCCGGCCGTCGTCAGCTGAGTGAGGCCGGTGGCGTGGTAGCCCTGCGAGTGGAACAGGTCGGCGGCGGTGTCGAGCATCCGCTGCCGCGTGTCGGTGCGGCGAACCATGGAAGGGACCGTAACGCAAACTATGACGACCGGTCTAGTGAGTAACGCTGAAAAGCCCGGCTGCGGCCATCCGGGTGAGCCTGCTGGTCTGACCGAGCGACAGCGCGCACTATCACTAAGCGTGAGCGAATCCGAGTTCGTGGCACCGCCGGGTGGTGTTCGCCGAGAGCTGCCCCGCGCCGCCGCCAGCTCGCGGCGGCGCGTCACCGTGACGCTGGTGCTGCGTCGGCGTTCGTCAATCCCTGACCAGCTCAGCGCCGGTCCGGACACTCTCGGACGAGAGCTGTTCGCCGAGCGGTACGGCGCCGATCCGGTCGACGTCGAGATCGTCCGCACGGCCCTGGAAAAGCTCGGGCTGGAGGTCGGGGGCAGCGATCTCGGTACACGGAGCGTAGTCGTCTCGGCTCAAGTCAGGACCCTCGTCCGGGTGCTCGGGACCCGGCTGTGGATCCCCGCCGAACTCGACGGGATCGTCCTCGCGGTGCTCGGTTTCGACGACGGGCCCGGCGAGCTCCTGGCCGCCCTGGCCGCGGCGGTGCACGCCGAGCCGACGCCGCCGGTGCTCGACGTCGGCGTCGCGGACGAGGACTGGACCGAGCAGGAACGTGCCGTGCTGGCCGAGCTGCTGGCGGACGCGGCGGCGCTGGGCATCAAGGTCGTCCGGCCGCGTCGGTAAGGTCGTCCGCATGGGCAACCCGACCGGTCAGCAGTTCGAGATCACCCGCGGCAACGCGCGCGCCGTCGTCACCGAGATCGGTGCGGGCCTGCGCGCGTTCGAAGTCGGCGGAGTGCCGTACGTCGAGGAGTTCGCCGAAGACGCGAAGCCGCCGAAGGGCGCCGGACAGGTGCTGCTGCCCTGGCCGAACCGGACCAAGGCCGGCTTGTGGACGTTCCAGGGGGAGCCGCAGCAGCTCGAGATCACCGAGGAGGCGCGCGGCAACGCCATCCACGGCCTGACCCGCCACCTCGAGTGGGAGCTGCTGGAGCACGCCGAGTCGTCGATCACCCTGGCCGTCGACGTCGAGGTGCAGCCGGGCTGGCCGGTGCCGCTGCGCGCGACGATCACCTACGACCTCGCGCCGCGCGAGCTGACGATCACCCACGAAATCCGCAACGAAGGCGAGCAGCCGATCGGCGTCGGCGTCGGCACGCACCCGTACTTCCGGATCGGCGACGTCCCGACCGACGAGCTGACCCTCACCCTGCCCGCGAGCCGCGTCCGGCCCTACCTCGGCGACGAGCAGATGCCGTACGCGCCGGAGCAGGACGTCGAGGGCACCGACTTCGACTTCCGCGGCGGCCGCGTCCTCGCGGGCGTCGACCTGGACACGGCGTTCGGCGGACTCGCCGCGGCCGACGACGGCCTGCACCACTTCGTCCTCGCCCACGGCGAGCAGGAGCTGCTGGTCTGGACCGGCCCGGACTTCCGCTGGGCGCAGGTGTTCACCCCGGACGACCTGGTCGGGCGCGGCCGCGCGGTCGCGATCGAGCCGATGACCTGCCCGGCCGACGCGCTCAACACGGGCACCGACCTGGTCGAGCTGGAGCCGGCGACGTCGTGGTCCGGCAGCTGGGGCATCCGCGTCAAGTGAAGCCGCTTCGCCTGGGCGTCGCCGACGCGGGCGAAGTGCTGACGCTGCAACGCGCGGCGTACGTCACCGAAGCCCGCGCGCACGACGACTTCGACCTGCCGCCGCTGCTGGAGACCTTCGCCGAAGCGCAAGCGGCGTTGGCGTCGTGCCTTTCGTGGGGCATCCGGGAGAACGGCCGGCTGCTCGCGTCGGTGCGCCTGACGGTGACCGGGCACGTCGGCGTGGTGACCCGGCTGGTCGTCGCGCCCGACCGGCAGGGCGCGGGCCTGGGCGGCGGGCTGCTGCTCGCCGCCGAGGCGGCGGCCCCGCCCGAGGTGACGGTGTTCCGGTTGTTCACCGGGTCGAAGAGCGTCGGGCCGCTGGGGTTGTACGCGAAGCACGGCTACCGCGAGACGCACCGGACACCGGAGAACAACCACGAATTGGTGCACCTGGAGAAGGTGCGGGTTCCGTAGGCTGCTCCGGTGCAGACGGTCTCGTTCTGGCAGGCCTGGGGGCTGTGGTTCGACGGCCAGTCCGTGGCGGGCTTCCGGCTGTGGGGTCTGCCGGTGCTGTGGTGGGGCCGGTTCGGCAAGCTCGGCCAGTTCACCGGCGGCCTGGCGGCGATCATCGACATCGTGGGCGTCGCCCGGATCACGGGGTGGGGCGAGCGGCTGCGGGCGAGGCCGATCGCGGCGCAGCGGCAGACGCTCGCCGAAACCCGGCGCCGCAGCCGCGCGATCTTCCGCGCCGCCTACCGCGACCTGCTGGCCGACTTCGTCCAGTCGAAGGAGGCCAAGCACCGCCGTCTCGGTCTGGGGCTGGGCAAGCCGAAGCGGGAACCGCTCGACGTGGAGACCCGGCGGGTCAAGCGCATCCTCATCACCGTCGTGCTCGTCTGGGCGGCGCTGCTGTGGGGCCTGACCATCTGGGCCCGCTCGGCGTGGGACGACCGGTCATTCGATCCGGGCCTGCCCTGGTGGCTGCCGATCCTGTTCTTGGCCCTGACCTTCCCGTTTTCCTTGATGGCCATCTTCACCGGCCTCTCGCTCGGCCTGAATCTGCTGGCCCGGGCCTGGCCGCTGGTCGTTTACGGCCTGTTCGTCCGCGTTCGATCTGCTGGCGAGCTGAGCCCCGCGTCGCGGCGTCCAGGCGAGTTCGTTAGCGTGGCGAACTATGGCGAAGGCAATTGTCGGGGGCTACGTCGTCCCCATCGACGGTGATCCCATCGACAACGGCACGGTCCTGATCGACGACGGCAAGATCGTCGCGGTCGGCACGGAGGCCGACGTCGACATCCCGGAGGACGCCGAACTGGTCGACGCGGCCGGCACCTGGGTGCTGCCCGGCTTCATCGACGCCCACGCCCACCTCGGCGTCCACGAGGACGGCGAAGGCTGGGCCGGCAACGACACCAACGAGATGACCGACCCGAACGGCGCCCGGTTCCGCGCGATCGACGGCATCGACCCGTACGAGCCCGGCTTCGACGACGCGCTGGCCGGCGGCGTCACGAGCGTCGTCATCAAGCCCGGGTCGGGTAACCCGATCGGTGGCCAGACCATCGGCGTCAAGACCTGGGGCCGCAGCATCCTCGACATGGTCTTCGCGGAAGGCGTCAGCGTGAAGAGCGCGCTCGGCGAGAACCCGAAGCGCGTGTACGGCGACAAGAAGCAGACGCCGTCGACGCGGCTGGGCGTCGCGGCGATCCTGCGCGAGGCGTTCACGAAGGCCCGCAACTACCAGGCGAAGCGCGACCACGCGGCCGCCGAGGGCAAGCCGCACGAGGTCGACCTGACCCAGGAAGTCCTGGCCAAGGTCCTCGACGGCGAGCTGTACTGGGACCAGCACGTCCACCGCGCGGACGACATCGTGACGGCGATCCGGCTCGCCGACGAGTTCGGCTACAAGCTCGTGATCAACCACGGCACCGAAGGTCACCTGATCGCGGACCTGCTCGCCGAGCGCGACGTCCCGGTCATCCTCGGCCCGCTGTTCACCACGAAGTCCAAGGTCGAGCTGCGCAACCGCACGCTGCGCTCGGCGGGCATCCTGGCCCGCGCCGGCGTCAAGATCGCGATCACCACGGACCACCCGGTGATCCCGATCAACTTCCTGGTCTACCAGGCGGCGCTCGCGGTCAAGGACGGCCTCGACCCGCACACGGCCCTGAAGTCGCTGACCGTCAACCCGGCTGAGATGCTGGGACTGGACGGGCAGATCGGCTCGCTGAAGCCGGGCCTCGACGCGGACGTGGTGCTGTGGTCCGGCGACCCGCTGGACGTGATGAACCGCGCGCTGCGGGTCTTCGTCCGCGGCGCCGAGGTGTACCACTTCGACGAGCAGCTGGGCGAAGGCGTATCGGCGGACCGCCGGTACCGCGAGTCCCGCTGACCGTCCCTTGAGCGGGCGGACGACACGTCGGTTACCGGGCGGTTCCGGCGTGTCGTCCGCCTATTTTCTTCACGACAGCAGGGCGTCGAGGTCGAGCCTGACCGGGAACGGGACGTCGGTCGTGAAGGTGCCGGTGACCGCGGGCGCGTCTTGGTACCCGCGGCAGGCGACGAGCGAGACCGGCTCGGTGAGGTCGATGATCCAGTAGTGCGGGATCCCGGCGTCGGCGTACTCGTCGTGCTTCACCCGGTAGTCGGTGCGTCTCGAGCCCGGCGACACGATTTCGATGACCACGGCCACCTCGTCGGCGCGGATCAGGTCGCCGACGCGGGCGACCGCGGCTCGGTCGAAGACCAGCAGGTCCGGGCGGCGGGAGAAGCCGGGCTCGCCGTGCGGCGCCAGCTGCAGGTCCAGGTCGGTGCCGAGGGCGAAGGCGAGACCGCGTGGCAACTGCCGTTCGAGCTGTCCGGCCAGCCGGCACGCGGCCATGTTGTGCCTCCGGCCGGCGCCGGGCGACGGCACCACCCGGCCTTCCACCAGTTCGGTGAAACCACGGTCGGTTTCCCCGAGCGCTCGGTACTCCTCGACTGACAGCAGACGGCCGGACATGGGGTAACGGTATCTGTGCCGGCCGTGCGACAGCCTTCGCTGGACCGGGCTACACCGAGGCCTTCAGTTCGCGCGCGATGACCATCCGCTGGATCTGGTTCGTGCCTTCGAAGATCTGCGGCACCTTCGCTTCGCGCATGTACCGCTCCACCGGGAAGTCCCGCGTGTACCCGGCCCCGCCGAGGACCTGGACGGCGTCTGTCGTCACCTTCATCGCGCCGTCCGTCGCGACCAGCTTCGCGATCGAAGCCTGGCGCTGGAACGGCATCCCGCGGTCGCGTCGCCGGGCCGCGTCCAAGTACGTCGCGCGGGACGACTCGACCGTGGCCGCCATGTCGGCCAGCAGGAATTCGACGCCCTGGAAGTCGATGATCGGGCGGCCGAACTGCGAGCGGCCCTTCGCGTACTGCACCGCCTCGTCCAGCGCCGCCTGGGCCAGGCCCACCGCGCACGCCGCGATGCCCAGCCGGCCGGAGCTCAACGACGACAAGGCGATCTTCAAGCCGTGGCCCTCGTCGCCGATCAGGCGGTCCGCCGAAACCGTGGCGTCGTCGAAGATCAGCTGGGCGGTCGGGGACCCGGTGAGGCCCATCTTCCGTTCGCGCGGCGCCGCCGACAGGCCCGGTGTGGCGCCGTCGACCAGCAGGCACGAGATGCCGCGGCCGCCGTCGTCGCTCGTGCGGACCATCGTCGTGTAGAAGTCCGCGACGCCGGCGTGGGTGATCCACGCCTTGGTGCCGTTGACGACGTAGTCCGAGCCGTCGAGACGCGCGCGGGTCGTCAACGCGGCCGCGTCCGAGCCCGCCTGGGTCTCCGACAGCGCGTACGCGCCGAGCAAACCGCCTTCGAGCATGTCCGGGAGCCACCGGTCACGCTGCTCGTCGGTGCCCCAGTTGGCCAGGCCGTAGCAGGACATCGTGTGCACCGAGAGCCCGACGCCGACCGTCATCCACGCGGCCGCGATCTCCTCCAGGACCTGCAGGTACACCTCGTACGGCACGTCGCCGCCACCCCAGCGCTCCGCGTACGGCAGCCCCAGCAGCCCGGACTTGCCGAGCAGCCGGAACTGCTCGCGCGGGAACCGCTCGGCCTCCTCGGCCTCGGCCGCGCGGGGCGCCAGCTCGTCGCGGGCGATCTCGGTCGCCAGGGCGAGCAGGTCCTCGGCGTCCGAGTCGGGCAGCAGGCGTTCGGCGGGCATCGTGGTCCTCCCGGATAACGGTACTGAAAACAGTACTGTGGGTCTGCTTAGAGTACAGTACGACAAGCCTGGGGTGGCCGGAAGACGTAGGAGATAGTGGTCCGATGGAAGCCAGTCGCCGGCCCACCGCGAGGCAGCGTGCCCTGCTCGCCGACCTCGAGGCCCTCTTCCTCGCGGAGGGGTTCGCCGCCTTTACCCTGGACGACATCGCCGCCCGCCTGCGCTGCTCGAAGTCGACGCTCTACGCGCTCGCGCCCAGCAAGGAGCAGCTCGCCGTCAAGGTCGTCGCCCAGTTCTTCCGGGGCGCCGCGGAGCGGATCGAGGAGCGGATCGCCGGGATCGACGACGCGCCGAAGCTCATCGGCGAGTACCTGGCCGGCGTCGCCGAGCACCTGAATCGCGCGTCGGCGACGTTCATGCGCGACATCGCCGAGTTCGCCCCGGCCCGCGAGACCTACCAGGTCAACAGCCGGTTCGCGGCGCAGCGGATCCGCGCGTTCATCGACAAGGGCGTCGCCGACGGCGTCTTCCGCGACGTCCACGCCCGGCTCGTCGCCGAGATGACCGGGCTGATCGTCGAAGGCATCCAGACCGGCGTGCTCGCGCAGCGGACCGAGGTGTCCGACGCCGAGGCGTTCACCGCTCTGGGTGAGCTGCTGCTCGGCGGGTTGAACAAATAGCGGACAGGAATTGTCACCCGCTTCTCCCTTAAACTCGCCGGGTGATCGTCGTAGGCGGAGAAGCTCTCGTAGACCTCGTCCCGGGTGACCCCGTGGACTCCACTGTGGACGGTGGGCTGCGCGCGCTGCTGCCGCGCCTGGGCGGCGGGCCGTACAACGTCGCGCTGGCCGCGGGCCGGCTCGGCGTGCCGACGGCGTTCCTGTCGCGGGTGTCCACCGACCGCTTCGGTGAAGCGATGGTCGAGCGGCTGCACGCGTCGGACGTCGACACGTCGCTGCTGCAACGCGGGGATGAGCCGACGACGCTGGCCGTCGTCGCGCTCGACGCGAAGGGCGCCGCGCACTACACGTTCTACGTCGAGGGCACGGCGGACCGGCTCGTCGCCGACCCCGGCGCGCTGCCGGAGGAGGTCACCGCGCTCTCGCTCGGCACCCTCGGCATGGTCCTGGAGCCCGGCGCGTCGGCGTACGAAGCGATGCTGCGGCGCGAGGCCGCCCGCGGCGTGCTGACCGTGCTGGACCCGAACATCCGCGAGGCCCTGATCACCGATCCGGCCGCCTACCGCGCCCGGTTCGCGTCGTGGCTGCCGGACGTCCGGTTGCTGAAGATCTCCGACGACGACACCGCGTGGCTCACCGAGGGCGCCGACCCGGTCGCCGCCGCGAAGACGTGGGTCGAGTCCGGTGTGGACGCGGTCGTGCTCACCCGGGGCGCCGACGGCGTCGCGGTGATCACCGCCGCAGGTGAGGTGGCCCACGTGCCGTCGAGGAAGGTGACGGTGGTCGACACCATCGGCGCCGGCGACACCGTCCAGGGCGCGCTGCTGGCCTGGCTGACCACCCACGAGGTCTCGGACCTGGCTTCTCTCGACGCGGACGCGTGGCGCGAAGCCCTCACGTTCGCGGCGAAAGCGGCCTCGATCACCGTGTCGCGCAGTGGCGCGGAGCCGCCCACGACCGCCGATATGGCATCCACCGTGTGAACCTGGTCCCAAAGCGGGTACCTGGGGCAACGTCACCGCTGCGCGGTGCGGGGTTTCTCGACTAGCGTAGAGGGGCATTCTTCATACCCCAGCGGGGCGGTGTGCAGCGAGGCGCCAGTGTTTCCTCGCGTGAACACGTGGCTACCTGTGGAACCTACAGGCGCCGCCGGCCCGTGCCCAACGTGAGAGGGACTTGCATGTCCGACGCGACGACTGCGGGGCAGTCCGGCGGCGAAACCGCGAAGCTGAGCCTTCCGAATGGTGAGCACGAGTTCAAGATTGTCCACCCGGTCGAGGGCGCGCCCGGGATCGAACTGGGGAAGCTGCTGGCGCAGACGGGGTACATCACCTACGACCCCGGGTTCGTCAACACCGGCGCCGCTTCGTCGGCGATCGCCTACATCGACGGCGACGCCGGCATCCTCCGCTACCGGGGTTACCCGATCGAGCAGCTGGCCGAGAAGTCGACCTTCGTCGAGGTCTCCTACCTGCTGATCTACGGCGAGCTGCCGACCGAGGCCCAGCTGGCCGACTTCACCGAGAAGATCCAGCGCCACACGCTGCTGCACGAAGACCTCAAGGAGTTCTTCGGCGGCTTCCCGCGGGACGCGCACCCGATGCCGGTGCTCTCCAGCGCCGTCTCCGCGCTTTCGACCTTCTACCAGGACTCGCTCGACCCGTTCGACGAACCGAACGTCGAGCTGTCCACCATCCGCCTGCTCGCCAAGGTCCCGACCCTGGCCGCGTACGCGTACAAGAAGTCCGTGGGCCAGCCGCTGCTGTACCCGGACAACTCGCTCGGCCTGGTCGAGAACTTCCTCCGCATGACGTTCGGCTTCCCGGCCGAGCCGTACGAGGTCGACCCGGACGTCGCGAAGGCGCTCGACCTGCTGTTCATCCTGCACGCCGACCACGAGCAGAACTGCTCGACCTCGACCGTGCGCCTGGTCGGCTCGTCCGAGGCGAACCTGTTCGCGTCGATCTCGGCCGGCATCAACGCGCTGTTCGGCCCGCTGCACGGCGGCGCGAACGCCGCGGTGCTCGACATGCTCGAGGGCATCAAGAACGACGGCGGCGACGTCGCCAAGTTCGTCGAGCGGGTGAAGAACAAGGAAAAGGGCGTGAAGCTGATGGGCTTCGGGCACCGGGTGTACAAGAACTACGACCCGCGCGCGAAGATCATCAAGAACACCGCCGACGAGATCCTCGGCAAGCTGAAGGGCGGCGACCAGCTGCTCGACATCGCCAAGAAGCTCGAAGAGACCGCGCTTTCGGACGATTACTTCGTTTCGCGCAAGCTGTACCCGAACGTGGACTTCTACACCGGCCTGATCTACCGGGCGCTGGGCTTCCCGACGAAGTTCTTCACGGTGCTGTTCGCGCTCGGCCGCCTGCCGGGCTGGATCGCGCACTGGCGCGAGATGATCAACGACCCGGCCACCAAGATCGGCCGCCCGCGGCAGATCTACACCGGCCACGCGTCGCGGGACTACACCCCGATGTCGGAGCGTTAAGCCTCGATCGAGAAGCGCCCCGTCGTGCACTGGCACGGCGGGGCGCTTATCGTTGTCCGGCGTGACCAAAGAAGCACCCGTTGTCCTGTGGTTCCGGCGCGACCTGCGGCTCGGCGACCACGCCGCCCTGCTGGAAGCCTCGAAGCACAGCAAGCACGTCCTCGCGCTGTACGTCCTCGACGAGGCACTGCTGAAGCCGTCCGGCGACGTGCGCACGGCGTTCCTCTACGGCTGCCTGGAGAAGCTCGACGAGCAGCTCGGCGGCCGGCTGATGCTGGTGCGCGGCGAACCGGCGGCCGAGGTCGTGAAGGCCGCCAAGAAGATCGGCGCGAGCGCGGTGCACGTCAGCGCCGACACGGGCCCGTACGGCCGTCGCCGGGACGCCGAGGTCGCGAAAGCCTTGGCGGAGCACAACATCGACTGGGTCGAGACGGGCTCGCCGTACGCGGTGGCGCCCGGGCGCGTCACCAAGCCGGACGGCGACCCGTACCGCGTCTTCACGCCGTTCTTCCGCGCGTGGACCGCGCACGGCTGGCGTGCGCCCGCCGACACCGGACCATCCCTTGTGGACTGGGTCGAGCCGGATCGCTCCTCGGGGATCCCCAAGCCGCCGCGCGTCTCCGCAACGCTGCCGGAGCCGGGTGAGCAGGCCGCGCTGGACGTCTGGCACGCCTTCCTCGACGGCGGCGTCGACACCTACGACGAGGACCGTGACCGGCCGGATCGTGAAGGCACCACGCGGATCTCGCCGTACCTGCGCTGGGGGTGCGTCCACCCGCGGACGCTGCTCGCGGACCTGGCCGGTGACGACCGGGTGGGCGCGAAGTCGTTGCGCAGCGAGCTGTGCTGGCGCGAGTTCCACGCCGACGTCCTGTGGCACCGCCCGGAAACCGCGCGCAAGAACTACGACAAGCGGTTCGACAAGATGAGCCACGACGACGACCGCGACGCCTTCGACCGGTGGTGCGCCGGGAAGACGGGCTACCCCATCGTCGACGCCGGGATGCGGCAGCTGCTGGCCGAAGGCTGGATGCACAACCGCGTCCGGATGGTCGTCGCGAGTTTCCTGGTGAAGGACCTGCACCTGCCGTGGTGGCAGGGCGCCCGGCACTTCATGAACCACCTCGTCGACGGCGATCTCGCGTCGAACCAGCTGAACTGGCAGTGGGTCGCGGGCAGTGGCACCGACGCGGCGCCGTACTTCCGGATCTTCAACCCGACCACGCAGGGGGAGAAGTTCGACCCGAACGGCGACTACGTCCGCAAATACGTCCCGGAACTGCGTTCGGTGGCGGGGAAAGCGGTCCACAAGCTGAAGGACCGCCCCAAGGAGTACCCGGAGCCGATGGTGGATCACGCCCACGAGCGCCAGGTGTCCTTGGAGCGGTACGGCAAGATCACGTCGTGAGTGTTCAGGGCGGTTCTAACCGCCCTGAACACTCACGAGGGCTCAGCCGCGCAGGGCCTCCGACAGCTTGATGCGGCTGCCGATGCGCAGCACGCTGTTGCCGTAGATCTTGCCGCCCAGCCAGGTCAGCAGCGCGACCAAGGCGACCGTCAGGCCGAGGGACAACCCGATCTCCCACCCGGCCGCGGCGCCGGTCGCGATCCGGGCCGGCATCAGGATCGGCGAGAGCAGCGGGATCAGCGAGACGACCTTGGCCGCCGTGCCGTCCGGGTCCTGCAGCAGCAGGTTGAAGCCGGCGACGAACCCGATGATCAGCACGATGTTGATCGGCCCGACGACCGACTGCGTGTCCTCCTGCCGGGACACGAGCGAGCCCAGCGCGCCGTAGATCGTGGCGTACAGCAGGAAACCGAGCAGGTACCAGAGCAGGCCCCACAGCAGCGCGCCGCCGGCGAACCCGGACAGGGTGAACACCCCGCTCACCGACGCCGCGATCAGCCCGGCCGTGGCGAGGATGACCAGCTGGACGAGCCCGACCAGGCCGAGCCCGATCACCTTGCCCAGCAACAGCTGCCACGGCCGCACGCTGGCGAGCAGGATCTCCACGACCCGGCTCGACTTCTCCTCGACGACACCCTGGGCGACCATCGTCCCGTAGGTGATGATGCTGATGTAGAGCAGGAACGCGACGATCAGGCCGACGACCAGCCGCTGGGTGTGGTCGGCCGGCTCCGGCGACAGCGCGTCGTCCTGCACGTGGGTGCCGTTGACCTGCGCCATCACGTCGGCGGGTTCGAGCTGGGCGGACGAGAGCACACCGTCGAGCACCTGCTGCTGCGCCACCTGGTCGAGCACCGTGCGCAACTGGTTGTCCAAAGAGGACTTGTACGTGGCGGTCAGCTTCGCCGCACTGCCCGAGACGAGCGCGTCCAGGTCGCCGTCCTCGACCTTCTGCCGGCCCTCGGCCGGGTCGGTGATCGTGACGGTCGAGATCTCCTGGCCCGCCTGCGCCGCCTTCGTCTGGAGCTGCTGGGCGATCCCGGTCGCCTGTCCGGTCAGGCCCACCGTGCTCTTGTCGGCCGCCCCGGCCAGCGCGGCCTGGAACCCGACGTAACCCAGCAGCAGCACCAGCATCACGACGGTGCCGATCACGAACGAGCGCGTCCGCAGCCGCGTGTTCAGCTCGCGCTTCATCACGAGCCAGACGGCGCGCCGCCCACTCAGCGTCCTCATCGCGGCTCCCCCTTGTCCGATACGGCGTCGCGGAACAGCTCGGTCAGCGTCCGGCGCCGGTGGCTGAACTCGGTGACCGGCCCGGTCGACAGCGCCGCGGCGAGCACGGCCTGGTCGTCGGCGCTCGGTTCGAGGCCGAGCACGGTGGTCGTGTCACGTTCTTCCAGCACCCGCACGCCGGGCAGGCCCGCGGCCCAGCCGGGACGCGCGCCCGGCGCCGTCACCACGAGCTTGCTGCCGGCTTCGGCGGTGAGCTCGCCGACCGTGCCGACGGCGACCATCCGGCCGTTGCGGATGATCCCGACCCGGTCGCACAGCCGCTCGACGAGGTCGAGCTGGTGGCTGGAGAACACGACCGGCACCCCGGCCGCGGCCTTCTCGCGCAGCACCGCGCTCATGACGTCGACGGCCAGCGGGTCGAGGCCGGAGAACGGCTCGTCGAGCACCAGCACGGCCGGGTCGTGCACCAGCGCCGCGGCCAGCTGGACGCGCTGCTGGTTGCCGAGGCTGAGCTTCTGCACCTCGTCCTTGCGGCGCTCGGCCAGGCCGAGCCGGGTGATCCAGGTTTCGGCGTTGCGGTGGGCTTCGTTCGCCGTCAGGCCGTGCAGTTCGGCGAGGTAGACGAGCTGGTCCAGCACCTTCATCTTCGGGTAGAGCCCGCGTTCTTCCGGCATGTAGCCGATGTGCGTGCGGGTTTCGTGGGTGATCGGCTTGCCGTCGAAGCGGACCTCGCCACCGTCGGCGGCCAGCACCCCCAGCGCGATCCGCATCGTCGTGGTCTTGCCGGCGCCGTTGCTGCCGACGAAGCCGAACAGCTCGCCGGCGCGGACGTCGAACGTGACGCCGTCCAGCGCCACTTTCGCCCCGTAGCGTTTGGAGATCCCGTCGATCTCCAGGTTCCCCTCGGTCATGGGGTGTCCCCCTCTTCGAAATCGTCGGGGTCGTCGTCCGGCAGCGACCAGCCCAGCACGATCGGCGGGACGGTGGTGCCGGTGACGAGCAGCGCGGACATCATCATCACGCCGCGGAACGCGCCCTCGGCCTGCCCGGCGACGATCAGGGTGTAGAACATCGCGACCAGCATCAGCGCGACGAGCACCAGGTAGCCGATGTAGGTGACGCGGTGGCGCCACTCGCGTTCGCGCTCGTCCAGCAGCCGCGAGAAGCTCCCGCTCATCCGGCCGGTCAGGATCTTCAGCAGCGTGAAGGAGGCCCCGCCGGTCAGCAGGGCGCCCATCCAGAGGCCGAAGTACAGCCACGGCGAGACCACGGTGAAGACGGCCGCGCTGCCGACGAGCACGAGGTCGGCGCCGGCCAGCGCCCCGGCCAGCGCGCGCCGGTGCCGCCGGTCGCGCCAGCCCGGCAGCCGCTGGGCGTGCCGCAGTTCGCGTTCGTCCATCTTGTCGAGCTGACGTTCCCAGTAGGCCGCCAGCCGACCCTGCTGTTCGATCATGGTCATGCTCCCCCCTCGCGGTAGACCTGGGTGGACAGTGGCATGAACGGTTCACGGCTGAACACCGCTTCGACCGGCAGGTCGAACACCGCGCAGATCCGGAAGGCCAGGTCCAGGCTCGGATAGTGGTCGCCGCGCTCGAGCGCCCCGATGGTCTGCGGGTTCACCTCGACGGCGTTCGCCAGCGCGGCCCGGCTCAACCCGCGTTCGGCCCTCAACACGGGTAGCCGGTTGTAGATCGGCAGCTCTTTGCCGCGCCTGACCGGACTCATAGAACGTACTGTTGCAAAAACCCAACGACTCGTCAACCTAAGAGAACATCAAGCCTCAGCTTTCGCGCACGCCGAAGCGGCACTTTCACGTGAAAGTGCCGCTTCGGGTCAGGCCAGGCCGGCCAGTGCTTTGTCCACCAGTTCGGCCACTCGCGGGGTCGCCGCGGTCGCGTCGGCCGGGACCAGGGACAGGCGCGTCCGGCGTTCCAGGACGTCCTCGACGTCCAGGGCACCCTCGTTGCGGACCGCCCAGACGATCTCCGCCGCCGTGATTTCCGTGCCCGGCGACACCGGGGCCGCGAACTCGGTGTCCAGTTCGCCCAGCGCCGCCACGCGAGGCGCCTCCGTGCCGTACTTGGCCACCAGCCGGGCCGGAGCGTCCACAAGGGACAGATCTTCGCGGCGGGCCGCGCCCAGCAAGGGAAGCCGGGAGGTCCGGCACGGCGAAGTCGGGAGCCCGGCGAGGCGGACCGCCGCGTCGACCGCGTCCTCGGCCATCCTCCGGTACGTCGTGAGCTTGCCTCCGACCACCGTCAGCAGGCCGTCGGAGCCCGCCAGGACCGCGTGCTTGCGGGACAGGTCCGCCGAACGGCCGCCCGTGCCTTCGATCAACGGGCGCAGTCCCGCGTACGAGCCCGCGATGTCCGCGCGGGTCAGCGGGCGCGACAGGACCGACGACGCCAGTGCCAGCAGGAAGTCCACATCGGACTCCGGAACCGTTGGCACGTCGGGCAACGAGCCCGAAACCGGCTCATCCGTCAGTCCCAGGTAGACGCGGCCGTCCGGCTGGGGGAGCAGGAACACGAAGCGGTTGGTCTCGCCGGGCACGCCGATGTTGATCGACGTCGTGCCCATCGGGACCGTCCCCGGCGCGAGCACCAGGTGCGAACCGCGCGACGGCCGCAGGCGGACCGAGCCGGTCAGGGTCCCGGCCCAGACGCCCGTCGCGTTGATCACCTGGCGGGCGACCAGGTCCAGTTCGTCGCCCGAAACGCCGTCGCGGACGCGGACGCGGTCGGCCGTCACCGAGAGCGCCGACAGCCGCGTCAGGATGCGGGCGCCGAACGTCGCCGCCGTGCGCGCCAGGGCGATGACCAGGCGCGCGTCGTCGACGAGGGCGCCGTCGTAGGCCAGCAACGCGCCGCGCAGGGCGTGTGGTGAGAGGGCGGGGGCCAGCGCGAGCGCCTCCGCCGCCGGGATCGTGCGCGGCCGCGGCAGTACCGATGACGGCGTGCGCGCCGCCCGGCGGAGGCCGTCGCCCGCTCGCAAGCCCGCCGAAACCAGCGCCTGCTGAGCCCGGGACGTGCTGGGGTACAACGGGAACAGCTGCGGCATCGCGCGCGTGAGGTGCGGCGCCGTGCGCGTCATCATGATGCCGCGCTCGACCGCGCTTTCGTGCGCCAAGCCCAGTTCGCCGTGCGCCAGGTACCGCAGTCCGCCGTGGACCAGCTTCGACGACCAGCGTGATGTCCCGAAGGCGAGGTCGCGCGCCTCGACGAGCGCCACCGACAACCCGCGGGAAGCGGCGTCGAGCGCGATGCCGGCGCCGGTGACGCCGCCGCCGACCACGATGACGTCGACGCGCTCGCCCGACGCCAGTTCCGCGAGCTCGCGTTCACGGCGCCGTGCGTTGAGCGACCCCGACGTCATGGCTTCAAGGCCGCGTCGAGCACGTGGGTGAACTCGGCCATCAGCGCCGCCTGGTCGACGTCCATCGTGGCCGGCCGCAGCGAGAACGCGAAGGACTGGACCAGCAGCAGCACCGACCGGGCCTGCGCCGCGACCGGCGCGCGCCGGACCGAGCCGTCCTGGTGGCCGGTTTCGAGCAGCTGGTGCAGCACCTGCTCGGCGAACCGCTGGGTCGCGCCGAGCCGCTCCACGATGTACGGCAGCACCAGCTCGGGGTCGACGTCGAGCAGCGTGCGGAACAGCGGGTCGTTCGACAGCGCGCGGATCCCGGCGGACGCGATGAGCACGAGCCGCTCACGGCTGTCCGACGCCTCGGCGCCGCGTTCGCTCGCCGTGCGCAGCAGGCCGCTGAACTCACGCGTCATCAACGCGGCGAGCACGCTGCGCACGTCCGGAAAACGGCGGTAGACCGTCATCCGGCTGACGCGGGCGGTGCGGGCGATCTCGGCGAGTGTGGTGCGGCGCACACCGACGGCCAGCACGCACGTGCGCGCGGCGTCGAGCAGCACGTCATCGGCCACTCGTGTCGCCGTCTGCCGGTTACGGGTGTCCGCGAGCGCGGAAGATCCCGCGATCTGCGTGGTGTGACGTTTCACGTCCATGTGTCACACTGTAGTCGTGAACGAGCTGATTGACCACCGTCTCCGCCAGTCCTGGACCGCGGAAGCCGCCGACGCCGCCCAGCTGCCCGCGCGGGCGGCCAAGTGGCTTGAACAGCGTATAGGCCAGGTGGGTCCCGGCGCCGCACCGGTGGCCGAATTGACGGTTAAAATACCGTCGTCAAGTCTGGCCGGATCTGCAGTGGAAACGCTGTCGGAGGTCGTCGGAACCGCGAACGTGCTGGTAGACGACGAATCGCGGCTCGCGCGGGCCACCGGGTTGTCCTACCTGGATCTCTTGCGCCGCCGGTCGTCCTCGGTGGAGTTCCCGGTGCCGGACGCGGTCGTGCTGCCCGCCGGACCGGACGAAGTCCAGGCCGTGCTCGACGTCTGCGTGCGGCACGATGTCGGAGTTGTCCCGTTCGGCGGTGGGACCTCGGTGGTCGGCGGGGTCGCGGCGCTCAGCGGTGAAAAGACGTCCGTGATCGCGCTGGACCTCGTCCGGCTCGACGCGCTGGTCTCGGTCGACACCGAATCACGCATCGCCATCCTCCAGGCCGGCGTCCGCGGCCCCGAAGCCGAGCGGCTGCTCGGCGAGCGCGGCCTGACGCTCGGGCACATCCCGCAGTCGTTCGAGCGCGCCACGATCGGCGGCTTCGCGGCGACGCGCTCGGCCGGCCAGGCGTCGTCGGGCTACGGCCGGTTCGAGGACATGGTCACCGGCGTCCGGCTGGCCACCCCGCGCGGCGAGTGGAAGCTCGGTGTCGCCCCGGCGTCCGCGGCCGGCCCGGACCTGCGTCAGCTCGCCGTCGGCAGCGAAGGCACGCTCGGCGTCATCACCGAAGTCTCGCTGCGGGTGCGGCCGGCGCCGCCGGTCAAGCGGTACGAGGGGTACGCGCTGCCCGGCTGGGAGGCCGGCGCGGCGGCGGTCCGCGACCTCGCGCAGAACCACGTGCTCGCCGACGTCACCCGGCTGTCCGATGTGGACGAAACCGAGGTCTCGCTCGCGCTGAACGGCGGGCTCAAGACGACGGCACTGCGCAAGTACCTGTCCGCGCGCGGCGTGCGGCACCCGTGTTTCCTGATCGTCGGCTGGGAAGGCACCGCGCACGACGTCGCGGTGCGCCGCCGCGAAACCACCCGCCGGCTGAAGGCGCTGGGCGCGGTGCGCGTCGGCAAGGCGCTCGGCGAGTCCTGGCGGCACGGCCGGTTCGGCGGCCCGCGCCAGCGCGACATGCTGATGGACCGCGGTGTCTGCGTCGAGACGCTGGAGACCGCGACCTACTGGTCCACTGTGGACGAACTGCGCGACGACGTCCGCGCGGCGCTCACGGCGTCACTGGGCCGCGCGATCGTCATGTGCCACATCTCGCACGCGTACGAGACGGGCGCGTCGCTGTACTTCACGGTCCTGACCGCGCGCGATCAGGCCGACCCGGTCGGGCAGTGGCAGCGCGCGAAGGCCGCGGCGTGCGAGGCGATCAGCGGCCTCGGCACGATTTCGCACCACCACGCCGTCGGCGTCGACCACGCGCCGTACCTGAGCGCGGAGATCGGCAAGCTCGGCGTCGAGGTGCTGCGCGCGGCGAAGTCCGCGGTGGACCCGACCGGAATCCTCAACCCGGGCAAGCTGATCTAGGGAAAGGTGCGCCCGTCCGGCGGCTCGACGACCTCGCACGCGATGCCCGGGCCGGCCGCTTCCTCGCCCCGCAGCCCGATCGCCTGCGCCTGCGGGACGTCGGCCGTGCGGACCGGCTTGCCGTCGACCAGCAGCGGGAAGCGGATCGGCATCGCGCCGATGTAGGCCAGCACGTCGGTGACCTTGCTGCCGTCTTCGAGCGTGATGGCCGGGTCGGTCAGCCGGACCAGGTGGTAGCGGTTGCCGCGGCCCTCGCAGACGTCCAGGACCGCGAGCTGGTCCGGCGTCACGAACCAGACGGCGTGCTCCTCGACGCCGGGCAGCGCGGTGAGCGTCGCCGGGCGCTGGCCGTCGCGGTAGCGCAGGCCGGACGCCCAGACCGCGCCGAGGCCGTCGCATCGGGCGTGCGCGACGACGACCGGGCCCCGCAGGCCCAGTTCGGCGCGCATCCAGCTGATCTTCGACGGGTTCGCGTTGGAGCCGTACGCCAGCACGGCCTGCCGCTCACGCCAGCCCTCCGGCGCCGTGTCCAGCGGATACCCGGCGCCGTCGGTGTGCACGAAGGAAAAGCCCGGCCGGGTCCCCGGGTAGGGGTCGGCCGGGTAGTCCTCGTCGACGAAGAGCGTCAGAACGTCACCACGCTACGCAGGACGTCACCGTGGTGCATGCGCTCGAAGGCCTGCTCGACGCCGTCGACGCCGATCCGCTCGGTGACGAACTTGTCGAGCGGCAGCCGGCCCTGCAGGTAGAGGTCCACCAGCATCGGGAAGTCGCGGCTCGGCAGGCAATCGCCGTACCACGACGACTTGAGCGAGCCGCCGCGCGAGAAGAAGTCGATCAGCGGCAGGTCGTCGAGGCGCATCTCCGGCGTCGGCACACCGACCAGCACGACGGTGCCGGCGAGGTCGCGCCCGTAGAAGGCCTGGCGCCAGGTCTCCGGCCGGCCGACGGCGTCGATCACGACGTCCGGGCCGAACGAGCTGGTGGCGTCCTGCATGGCCTCGACGACGGCTTCTTCGGAGAGACCCTTGCTGTTGACCGTGTGGGTGGCGCCGAAGTCCTTGGCCCACTCCAGCTTCCGGTCGTCCATGTCGATCGCGACGATCGTGGTGGCGCCGGCGAGCTTCGCGCCCGCGATGGCCGCGTCCCCGACGCCGCCGCAGCCGATGACCGCGACCGAGTCGCCGCGGGTGACGGCGCCGGTGTTGATCGCCGCGCCGAGCCCGGCCATCACGCCGCAGCCGAGCAGCCCGGCGACGGCGGGTTCGGCGTCGCGGTCGACCTTCGTGCACTGTCCGCTGTGGACGAGCGTCTTCTCGAGGAACGCGCCGACGCCGAGCGCGGCCGACAGCTTGGTGCCGTCGGCGAGCGTCATCGGCTGGGTGGCGTTGAACGTCGAGAAGCAGTACCACGGCTTGCCGCGCTTGCAGGCCCTGCAGGTGCCGCAGACGGCGCGCCAGTTGAGGATGACGTAGTCGCCGGGCTCGAGATCGGTGACGCCGTCCCCGACGGCTTCGACGACCCCGGCGGCCTCGTGGCCGAGCAGGAACGGGAAGTCGTCGTTGATCCCGCCCTGGCGGTAGTGCAGGTCGGTGTGGCAGACCCCGCAGGCCTGCACGTTCACGACGGCCTCGCCCGGCCCGGGATCGGGCACGAGCACGGTCTCCAGCGAGACAGGCTCGCCCTTCGCCCGCGAAACGACCCCCTGGACCTCGTACGGCATGCGAATCCACCTTCCTCGCTGGTTCTGCCCGCAGCTAATCACGGATCATGCGGAGATGGCGACATCCGCATGAGTGAGAGTCGGTGGTGAAGACGCAACAGGGTGCGTCTAGCGCAACTGATGCACCCAGGCGGCGATGACGTCGAGGTCACCGGCGGTGAGACCGGCGCTCGGCGCGACCGTGTGGAGTAGCGCCGGCCCCGGGTGGTGGGCCGTCACCCAGCGCCGGTCCGCGCCGGTCGTCTCGTCGTCGATCCAGACGAAAGGCAGGCCCGCGGCCCGCTCGACGATCCGCCGGGTCTTCCGGTGCCGCCCGGCGCGGGCGTCGCGCTCCTCGTCGGGAGAGTCCGGCCAGGTCAGCACCGGCAGCGGCGGCAGGCCGAGCAGCGGGGCGACGCACTCGTTGGCCTCGTCCAGCCAGGTGGTGGCCCAGATCAGGTCGCCACCGAGGGCCAGCAGCCGGGGGCCGACGCTCGGATCGACCCGGGACAGCAGCGGGTTGGCCAGTTCGGCGTTCGTGAACACCTCGTACTGCCCGGTGCTTCTCCCGAAGGGGATCAGCGGGCCGTCCACGTCGAGGAACACCAACGGCTTGCTCATGGCAGCGCGAAGTCTGCCATGAGGGGCACCCTCAGGGACATAACGTCCCTGGGGGTGCCCCTCACGACACGTCGGGGGTCAAGCCGGGGTGATGATGTACGCGATCCCGCCCGGGCCGCCCGCCACGGTTCCGTCCGCGCGGTACCGCTGGGTCCGCTGCCAGATCTTCTCGAACTGGTCTCGCTTGTACACGTTGCGCACCCGGTCGTTGCTGCTCGACGCCGGGTCGTTGACGATCACGTCGCCGTCCTTGGTGAAGCCGACCACCACCATGATGTGGCCCGCCGTGCCGTAACCCGCGCCGTCCAGCTCGGAGGCCAGGAACGACTGGGACGTGATCACCGGGATGCCGCGGACGATGTAGTTCTCCAGCTCGTTCAGCGAGTGCAGCCGCGTGATGTGCCCGCGCAGCCCGCGCGACGCCGCGTACGCCGTGTTGAACGGCCAGTTGCCCGTGCCGTCGTACGCGTGGTCGTAGGTGAAGCGCGCCGCGAACGCGATCGACGGGTCGACGTAGTCCGACGGGATCCACGACATCTCCGCCGCCGACGGCTTCTTGCCCCAGTACTCGGCCACCATCTCCGTCGACGTCGGGCTGCACCAGGCCTCGCCGCCCCCGCCGTACTGCGGGAACTGTCCCTTGTGGAGGTTCTGCGCGTACGCCGGCACCTTCAGCTCGATCCCGCTCGCGCGGCCCGGCTTCGTCGTCTGGACGTCGAAGCGGTTCGGCACCGCCGAGGTCATCGCGCCCAGCGACGTCACCGACGGCGTCGCGTGCGAGCCCTTCTCCCGGTAGAGGCTGATCCGCAGCTTGTACGACTTGAGCGTGACGCCGGTCTTCGTGACCAGCGTGTCGACGTCGACCAGGGCGTTCGCGTCGTCCTGGCCGTCGACGCTGGTGCGCAGGATGTCGGCGTCGCCGCTGGCCCAGCGGCCCATCACGTACCAGCCGGTCTCCGCGCCGGCCGCCGTCCTGCCCTGCGCCTCGACCTGCAGCCACGTCTTCGCCGGCGTCTGCGCGTTCCACGACGACACGAGCTGCGTCGCGCCGAAGCCCTGGCGGTACGACGGCGACGTCCACTGGCTGTATTCGTACGTCTTCGTCGTGCCGAGCTCGGGTTCGGTGTGCTCGACCGTGCCGATCGGGCGGGTGATGCGCAGGCCGTCGCGGGTCAGCGCGAGCCCGGCGAAGCTGCCCTCGTGCAGGCGGCCGCCGGCCCACTCGTGGTAGTCGATCGACTCGTCGTCGCCCGGCCGGCCGGGCGCGGCCTCGGCGACCTGCGCCGTCACCACCGTCACCATCACGGCGGACAATATGGCGAACAAACTGCGTACCCGCATCCCGGCTCCTTGCTCGACCCACCCAGTAGCCAGGGATTTTCGCCGGTCCGGCCGGGTATGTAAACAGGTACCTAGAGGACGGCCTGGGTCTGTGTCACTTTCGCGACCAACTTGCCGTCGTCGTCGTGGATCTCCGTCTCCACCACGACGAACTTGCGGCCCGCGTGCAGTGGTCTGGACGACGCAGTCGCGTAGCCCGAACGCACCGCGCGCAGGAAGTTCGTCTTCGACTCGACAGTCGTCGTGCCCTGCGCGCCCTCGGGCAGGTTGAGGAACGCGCACACGGCGCCGGTCGAGTCGGCCAGCGCCATGAGCGCGCCCCCGTGCAGCGCGCCGCCGAGCGTGCAGAGGCTCTCGTCCCACTTCAGCCGGCTGCGCACGAGCGCGGGCCCGTGTTCGAGGACCTCGACGCCGAGGCGTTCGGAGAACGGCATGGAGCGGTGGAAGAGCTGCGTGCCCTGGGGATCGGTCATGCCCTCGAGCCTGCGGGACACCGGCGCCGCGGGTCGATTACCTCCCGGGTAACGCGCGTCAGCTCAGCGGGTGGACGAGCAGGGAGGTGCGTGCGCAACCTCATCCGCTGACTCTGGGTAGCAGCCTTACTGCGGTCGCGGGGAGTCAAATTCGCACAGGGCGACACGTTCATGGGATTCCCGCCAGCCAACGTGGTGTGGCATTCGACGATTGGTGCTTCATGTTGTGTTAACGTCGCGTTCGGTCGTCGACGCGGGTTTCAACCAGGTGACGTGATGGAACTTTCGTTCCGTCACGCTCTTGCGTCCTGTAATGTTGAGGGTTCCGTGTTTCTGGCACCGCAGGTTGGAGCGTGAGTGAAGTGGACGACACTGATGCACCTGCCGAAGACTATGACTACAGACCGGTGCGTCCCGCAGAGACCGGTAGTCGAGTTCGTATGCGGAGCCAGGAGCGGCCGGGGGTTCGGGTCGTCAAGGTTGCAACGCCTCGGGTGGGCACCGACGGTCTCCGTGAGGCGTTGAAGGAACGATACGGAGTCAAGGAGAAGTAGTGGGGCGTAGGAACTCCTGGCCAAGAGTCTTCATCCGGACCGCGAGTTCGCGCATGTGATCGCTCTCTGCATCGCCGAAGTAGACCTCTTCTTCGATTGCGGGTGCATGGAGCAACAAGATCATTACCCCGACGGGAAGCTCGTAGTACGGAGCCTCAGGGAGAATGATCGGTACGGCCAGGAAGTGAGTCCATCGACCGTCATGGCTGTTTTCGACCGTGCCTTCGGTCGCCTGCCTGGCTGCGAACGCCGAGACGGCTACGTAACGCGACATGTGCTCGATCCGGGCACTGTGTGGCCAGTAGCCCGCGTCTGGCAAGACGACATTTTGTGACGATGCGTAAAGTCTCAGGCGGCGTGAGTCGGGGTCGTCGCGGACCCAGACTTCTGCTTTGACGTGAGGGGTTCGATCGAGTTGTCTCTCTTCGTTGATCGCAAACTGTCGCAGACTTCTGGAGTAGTCGACGAGTCGATTGAGTCGCTGCGGTTTTTGATCCTCAGTTGACCATGATTGCCACCACTTGCGGAGGCGGGTGGAATAGTTCGGTACTCGGAGGTCTGTCGGGATCGTCGCTTCATGTAGGAATTGGCAGACTTGCCCATAGAAATCGGGGCGTAGAACGCGTACGCCGAGGTGAAGTCCGCGGAGTGATGCATAGCGCGCACTGGAGGGCAGCCAAGGCTTCCCTCGTAGCTGGGCATGTGCGACCTCGTCCTCAACTGGAAGCAATGCGTAGACTTCGCCTCTGCTGAACCGCCGAATCATGGCTGCGATGTTGTAATCTCGCAAGGAAGCGCCGATAAATAGTGTCAAGCCGCCGCCAGTGACCCGTTTGGGCAGGTAGTCGCGCCATTTGCTTTCCCGGTCCCACTGGATGTACTCGCGTTCGGAGAAGACGACCTCGCGGGCTGAGCCTGTTCGTGGTATGAAACCGTGAAGATGCGAGATGGGGACCCCGCGGGCGAGTCCGTCGTCCTCGTGGTTCCAGTTGGTGTATACGGCTACGCCGTCGGATCCTAGATCACTGAATATTTCGTGATGACCGGCAATCTGTTCAAGCATGTCGTCATAATTTGTTGTGAGAATGTGGACGTCGCACCCGGCGAGCCGTTTGGCAACGGCAAGACGGAGTACGTATACCGCGAGGGAGTCTTCCGGTGTGCGGTCTACGGGAGAATCTCCGCTGCTGGCGTAGAGAATCTTGGCGATGTCCCTGTTTCTTTGATTGAGTGCATGGAGAGGATGTTTTTCGTCGTATAGTGCGTCGACTATCGATGCTGCAGGCATCTGATGGAAGAAGTCAACGGCCTGTTGGACGGTTGAGTGGCACTCGTGGTCGTTCTGATACGTTTCTGACTCTAGATTCTCTAGGAGCCGCGATACCAGGTTGGACCAATTTGGCACGTGAAGATCGGCGGCTATGCCGGCGCCGGTGAATATTGTGAGACGTTTCGCCTTGGCAATCTTCTCGATTGCTTCTTTTGTGTCTTTCTCGTCGAAAAAACCGATGCCGGGATCTCGGTGTGGTGGTCTGTCAGGACTTACCAAAGTTCACCTCGCCGACTCGGGTCAGTCAGTGTAGCGGAGTCGGCGCTCGGTTCTGGGAAAAGTTCTTGTCACGGTCAGATTGTCGTCGGGTCACGTCTCGATCGATGGTGGGTGGCGTTGCCTGGGTCTTCAAGTCGTCGCTCGTAGGCAACCTCGCGCTGGCATTCGCGGTATCAGCAGGATGACGCTGACCTTTACGGGGTAATCATGTGACCCATGGTCTCCATTTTGTGGTCGACGCTAGTGCTTATGGGTGGTTCTACGTTTGGTACCGTTGCGGATGATCAGGGCGTCAGATCCTCGTCTCTGATTTCGGTGAGGCGATGGGCTGGTCAAGTCCGCCCCACTTGCCCACGCCGATCGGGGTAACGCGCGTCAGCTCAGCGGGTGGACGAGCAGCAGTTCCGTGTTGTGGTCGACGGCCTCGCCGACGCGGCCGAGGTCGACGTGGATGTCGTTGTACGACAACTCGCGGTACAGCGCCGCAAGCGCTTGCGGCGTCCGGGCGTCGTAGTCGACGGCGTACGGCGCTTCGGCCTCGATCAGCGTCGTGAACAGCGACAACGTGCCGTCGGCGTTGTCCGCGACCTCGACGATCCTGGCCTGCTGCGGGAAGTCGACGTGCGACGCGGTGTTGATCTCCCAGAAGCTCTGCTTCGGGGTGCCGCCGGCGTGCGCGGTGATCTTGTTGAGGTGCGTGTGGCCGTTGACCCAGGCCAGCACGTTCGGGAAGCGCTTGAGCAGCGCGACGAACGCGTTGCCGTCGAGGCGCGGGTCGAGCAGGTGGCGCGAGTCCGGCAGCAGGTTGCCCATCGAGCCGCTGGTGTGGTGGCTGAACAGCAGGAACAGCTCGTCGGTGACGCTGTGGGTGACCCGGCGGCCGAAGAAGTCGTAGTACGCCGAGCTGCCGCGCTTGAGCGTCGACTCGACCCAGTTGTACTGCGCGAGGCCGATCGAGCCGTCGGCGAACCCGGCGTCGGTCGTGGTGTCGAGGCTGATGCCGGTGATGCCCGGCGCGATCCGGAACGTGTAGTAGACGGCCTTGCCGTCGGCGTTGTCGGCGCCGAAGCCGTGCCCGGCCGGGCCGGGGCCCGTGTTGGCGGTGTCCAGGTGCGCGCGCACGAACTCGCCGGTGCTGAACGGGCGGCGGCGCGCGTCCGGCGTGATCTCGCGGATCGTGCCCCCGCCGCCGAACAGCTCGGCGACCGGCACGCTCGAGCCCAGCTTCTTGATGGCCGCGGCGAGCTTCTTCGCGGTGCTCTCGTCCTTGCCGATCACCTTGTACTTGCCGGTGTACCAGGCGTCGATGCCGGGGATCTGGGCCGGTAGCGAGCCGACGATGCTGTCGTCGTGGTTGCCGAAGGTGCAGAACCACGGGACGTCGAGGCCCGGCGCGGTGAACGTCCCGATGCCCGCTTCGAGCAGGCCGGGAAGCTGCGGGAACCCCTTGGCGGAGTAGGCGTCGCTGCCCGGGATGGCCGGGTTCCAGAACGCGCTGTTGCCCGAGTTCTGGACGCCTTCGTAGGCGTTCGTGGCGCCGGAGTTCGGCGTGACGCTGCCACCGTTGAGGACCTTGAGGAACCAGTCGAGCTCGATCAGTTCGTGGTTGTCGGTGTTGTCGCCGGTGGTGACCATGAGGTCGAACGGCCGCCCGGTGAACGGGCCCTGCCGGACGCTGTTGACCCGCTCGACGAGCGCGCTGGTCGCGACGGTCCCGAGCGCTTCCTGCGGCCGGTGCGCGGAGCCGATGTAGGGGTGCAGGTACTCGAAGCGCGCGGGGCTCTCGGTGTCGGTGATGTGCAGGTCGGTGAACTGCACGAACGCGCTGAGCGCGCGGCGCCGGTCGTCGCGCCCGGCCTGCGGGGCGGCGAGGTCGCCGCGGACGACGAGCGGCCAGCCGGGACCGGCGCTCAGCCGGGAGTAGGTCGCGGTGCCGCCACCGGTCGCGACCTGTTCGAGCGTGGTTCCGGTGGTGCTGACCGAGCGGGTGGAGGTGAGCCGCAGTGCCCGGTCGAGCGCGTTCGCGGTGGGCGTGCAGAGCAGCAGCCCGAGACCGGCGGCGCCGGCCGTGGCGAAGGTGCGCCGGGTGAGTTCGGCCATGTGATTCGCTCCCCAGGTGTCTCGGTTGCCCAGCACCGTGCCGGACGACGTTGTCCACACGGTGAACATGAAAAACATTCACCGTGACACTTGGGTTCACCTTGTCACAGGGCTTGGGGTGGGGTGTACCGCCGAAGGTCGTGGTCATTTCCGCCGCTGGCCCTGCGGCTCAGCAGGCGATGCCGCACGCTCCGGCGGCGGCGAACAGGCCGAAGAAGAACAGCATCACGATCAGTGCCGGGATCACGCCGATGATTCCGCAGATCAGGCCCGCGATCGCCATGCCCTTGCCGGTGTAGCCGGGCCGGCCGCCCTGGACCATGCCGGCCCACGACAGGCCGATCGCCAGGAAACCCAGCAGCAGGTCCGCGAACGGGACCCAGAAACCGACCAGGGCGAGGATGCCGACGACCAGGCCCGCCACCGCCATGCCGCTCGTGCGCAGCATCGGGTACGCCGCCATCGCGTTGGGCTGGGCGGGGTAGGGCTGGGCGGGGTAGGGCTGAGACGGGTAGGACTGCGCCGCGTAGGGCTGGACCGGGTACGGCTGCGTCCCGTAGTAAGGCTGCATCGCCGCCGGCGGGGCCGGCGTCGGCATGGAGGGCGGGTACTGCTGCCACGTCGGCTCGGCCGGGTCGGGCTGCTGGTAGGAGTCGAAATCGGTCACGCCGCACCCACTTCTGTCAGTGACCTCGAAGTCGTTCCGGTGGCCCCGGTTGTTACTCAGCCCTTCAAGCCCGACTCCGTCACCCCGCGCACCAGGTACCGCTGCAGGAACGCGAACAGCAGCACGATCGGCAGGATCGACACCGCCGCCGCCAGGAACAGCAGGTTCAGCTGCGGGTTCTGCGCCGTCAGCAGACCCGACAGCGCCACCTGGACCGTCCACGAATCCGGCGACTGGGCGATGATCAGCGGCCACAGGAACGCGTTCCAGCTGCCGATCACCGTGATGACCGCGATCGCCGCGAAGAAGCCCCGGGAGTTCGGGACCACGATGCGCCAGAACACGCCCCAGCGCGTCAGGCCGTCGACGCGGCCCGCCTCCTCCAGCTCGCGGGGGAAGTCCAGGAAGTACTGCCGGAACAGGAAGACGCTGAACGCGCTGAACAGCCCGGGGATCACCAAGCCGCGGAAGTCCGACAGCCAGCCGAGGGTCGAGACGACCACGAAGCTCGGCACGAACGTCACCGACGTCGGGATCATCAGCGTCGCCAGCACCGCGTAGAACACGATCCCGGAATGCCGGTACGGGATGCGCGCCAGGCCGTAGCCCGCCAGCGAGCACAGCACCAGCAGGCCGACTGTCTGCAGCACCGCCACGATCGCCGAGTTCAGCAGGCTTCGCGCGAAGGGGACGTCGTCCGAGGCGAAGAGCTTGGAGAAGTTCTCCCAGTGCACTGTGGACGGAAAGAAGGTCCACTGTGGAGCGGTGATCTCCGCTCGGGACGCCAGCCCGTTGCGCAACAGCAGGTAGAACGGCAGCAGGAACAGCACGGCCGCGATGATCAGCGCCGTCCAGCGGAGGAACGCCCTCATGTCGCACGTCCGAACCGCAGGACGCGGCCCTGCAGCAGCGTCACCATGGCGATGATCAGCGCCAGGATCACCGCACCCGCGCTGCCGCGGCCGAGGTCCTGGCCACCCGAACCCAGCGAGGTGTAGTACAGGTAGACCAACGGCGGCCGCGCGAACGGCGGGTAGCCGCGGGCGTCACCCATGATGTTGTAGAACTCGTCGAACGCCTGGTACGCGTTGATCAGGTTCAGCAACAGCACCGCCACGGCCGTCGCGCGCAGCTGGGGCAGCGTCACGTACCGGAACACCTGCCAGCCCGGCTTCGCGCCGTCGAGCCACGCGGCCTCGTACAAGTGCTGGGGGATCCGTTGCAGGGCCGCGATGAACAGGATCATGTAGAACCCGAGCTGCAGCCACAGCCGCGCCGTCACCAGCACGATCCAGTACAGCGGCGGGTGGACCGTGCCCGTCCACGCCACCGGATCGGCGCCGAACAACGACAGCACGGTGTTCGCCAGGCCGTATCGGACACCGGAGAACAGCGACGTCTTCCAGATCAGCGACGCCACGACGTACGAGCACGCGAACGGCAGGAAGAACACCGACCGGAAGAACGCCCGCGCGAACCGGAGCTGGTTGACGCCGAGCGCGAGCGCCAGCGACAGCACGAACGTCAGCGGCACGATGAACAGCGCGAACACGCTGAACGTGCCGAGGCTGGACAGGAACGGCTCGTCGGTGAGCATGTGGCCGTAGTTGTCCAGCCCGACGAACTTCGTCGGCGTGACGGTGTTGCGCGCGTCGAAGAACGAGAGGTACGCGCTCCAGCCGATCGGCAGGTACGCGAACACCGCCAGCCCCAGCAGGAACGGCCCGACGAACAGCCAGAATGTGCGTGCGTCTCGCCGCTTCATCCCCGGTGTCATCCAAAAAGACGCTTGAGCTCGGCAGCGGCAGTAGCAATGGCCGTCTTGACCTGCGCGGCCGGGTCCGCTCCCTCCTTCGCGATCTTCGCGACCGCGTCGGACAGTGCCGTGTTCGCCTGCTGTGTCCACACCGGACCGCCGACGAGGTGGCTGTTCTCCTTGACGAATCGAGCGGCGTCGGCGGCCGGGCCGGTCTTGAGGCTGTCCGCGCGGTCGATCAGGCTCTGCCGCGCGGGGACGTGGAAGCCGAACTTCGTCGCGAACTCCAGCTGGTCCTGCGTCTGGTCCACCCACAGCCACTTCACGAACGCCTTCGCCTCGGCGACGTGCGCGCTCTTGGCGTTGACCATCGCGCCGTACGCGCCGACCGGGACCGACGGCGCGCCGCTGCCGTCGAGCTTGGGGAAGGGCAGCACGCCGAAGTCGTCGTCGAACGCGTCGCGGATCTTCGGCACGTTCCACAGCCCGGTCCACTGCATCGCGGCCAGCCCGTCGATGAACGCACCCGGGTCCGACCAGTCGGCGGGCGCGCCGAGCAGCAGCGAGCCGTTGGTGTTGAGCGTGTGCAGCTTCGCCAGCGCGGTCGCGGCGCGCGGGTCGTCGAAGCCGACCTCGCGGTTGCCGTTCTTCAGGTAGTCGAGGCCGGCCGACCACAGCAGCGGGCCGGTGAGCACACCGACACCGCCGTCGTTGCCCGCGAAGAAGCCCTTCACGCCGTCCTTCGTGAGCTTCGACGCCGCGTCGATCAGCTCGTCGACGGTCTGCGGCGGCTGCACACCGGCGGCCTGGAGCAGGCTCTTGCGGTAGAAGAGCACCTGCGTGTCGGTGGCCTGCGGGACGCCGTAGACCTTGCCCTCGACGGTCTGCGCGGCCAGCACCGCCGGACTGAAGTCACCCTTCACCGGCCCGATGACGTCGTCGAGCGCGACGACCTGGTTCTGCCGCACCCAGTCGATCTTCACCTGCGCCTCGAAGACGTCCGGCACCTTGCTGTTCTGCAGCGCGGTGACGATCTTCGAGTCGTAGTCGCCGGGGTTCCACTGCACGGTGACGGCGGCGCCGGGGTACGTCGCGGCGTAGCGCTTGACGGCTTCCTGGACGCCGTCCTCGCCGTACGCGTGGTACCACTGCTGCAGGCCGACCTTCGGCGCGTCCGTCGGCGGCGGTCCCGCCGAGTACGCCGTCGACGCGGGCGGGTCGCCCTGCCGCCCGGTGTTGGACCCGCACGCCGCCGCGAGCGCGCCCACCGCTCCCGCTCCCGCGAGCGCGAGAAAACTCCGCCTGTTCCGCATCCCCAGCACTCCTCCGTGAACGTCCGTGAAGGCCACCTTGAGGGACATAGAGTCCCTCAAGGTGGCCTTCACGGAACTAAAGGCACGCCGGAGATTTACCCGTTAGAGCTGTGAGATGTCGAGCTTTCCCTCGGAGTAGGACGCGCGGATCCGCTTCTTGTCGAACTTGCCGACGCTCGTCTTGGGCACTTCGTCCACGAAGGTCCAGTTTTCCGGCAGCTGCCACTTCGCGACCTTGTCGCTGAGGTACTCGCGCAGCTCCTCGGGCGTAGCCGTCCGGCCTTCCTTGAGCACGACGGCGACCAGCGGCCGCTCGTCCCACTTCTCGTCCGGGATGCCGACGACCGCGGCCTCGGCCACCGCCGGGTGACCCATGACCTGGTTCTCCAGGTCGACCGACGAGATCCACTCGCCGCCGGACTTGATGACGTCCTTGGCGCGGTCGGTCAGCGTCAGGTAGCCGTCCGAGCTGATCTTCCCGACGTCACCCGTGCGCAGCCAGCCGTCGTGGAACTTGTCGGGGTCGATGTCCGCCCCGCCGTAGTACGCCCCCGCGATCCACGGGCCGCGGACCTCCAGCTCGCCGACGGCGTCGTTGTCCCAGGGCAGCTCTTCGCCCGAGTCGCCGATCAGCCGGGCCGTCACGGCCGCCGGGAAGCGGCCCTGCGTGTAGCGGTAGCGCCAGGCCTCGTCGCCGGTCGCGGACGCCGGCGGGCGCGCGACGCTGCCCAGTGGGGACGTCTCCGTCATGCCCCAGGCGTGCAGGATCCGGACGTTGTGCCGCTCCTCGAACGCGTGCATCAGCGACGGCGGCACCGCCGACCCGCCGACGACGACCTCGCGCAGGTGCGAGATGTCCTGCGGGTGGGCTTCGAGGTGGGCGAGCAGGCCCTGCCAGACGGTCGGGACCGCGCCGGCGAACGTCGGCTTGACGTCGGCCAGCAGTGCGGCGAGCGGCGCGGGCTGGAGGAAGCGGTCCGGCATCACCAGCGTCGCGCCGACCATCAGCGCCGCGTAGGGCAGGCCCCACGCCATCGCGTGGAACATCGGCACGATGGCCAGCGCTTTGTCGTGCTGGGCGAGGTTCATGCTGTCGCTCATGCAGACCTGCATCGAGTGCAGCCAGATCGACCGGTGCGAGTAGACGACGCCCTTGGGGTCACCCGTCGTGCCCGACGTGTAACACATCGCGGCCGCGGAGCGCTCGTCGATCTCCGGCCAGTCGAAGGTGTCGGGCTGGCCGGCCAGCAGCTCGGCGTAGGAGTGGACCTCGACGCCGGCCGGCGCCTGCAGCGTCGACGCGTCGCCGTTGGCCACGATGACGTGCCGGACCGTCTTGAACTCCGGCAGCTGCTTGGCCAGCAGCGGGACGAGGGTGCCGTCGACGATGACGACCTGGTCCTCGGCGTGGTTGGCCACGAAGACCAGCTGCTCCGGGAACAGCCGGATGTTCAGGGTGTGCAGCACGGCGCCCATCGCCGGGACGGCGAGGTAGGCGGCCAGGTGCTCGGCGTTGTTCCACATGAACGTGCCGACGCGCTGGTCGCCGGTGATGCCGAGGCTCCGGAGCGCGTTCGCGAGGCGCGCGGCGTTGCGGCCGAGCTCGCCGTAGGTCTCGCGACGGGCTTCTGAACCGGTCCAGGTGACGACTTCGCTCGCCGAGTGCACCGACGTGCCGTGGCGGAGCAGGTTCGCCAGCGACAGCTGGCCGTCCTGCATGGTGCTCAACATGGTCACTCCCGGGGGTGTTCGCCGGTGAACTGGGGTTGAGCCGACTCTAGTGCGGATCGGGTGAAGCGGGCATGGTCAACAACGGCTCCGTTCGGTCACGGTCGTCGCCCGATCGCGGGACGACCGAACGGTGATCATGATCATCAAATATGGCCCTTTTCCTTGCACGTAAGGAAAAGGGGGCGAATTCGGGGCGTAGCGGAGGCTTCACTTCCGGGTGAGTGAGGCCACTCGGGACGCTCACTGGGAGCGTTTCCGCAGGCCGGAGCGGGTTGCCCGGCATCACCTCCAGGGGTAATAAGTGCGTGTCGGTTGCACGGCGGAGAACCCGGTGGCGTTTACTGGGGCCGTGGTAAGAGACGGCTGAGCAGCGCTTGCAGCAGCAAGCACAGCAAAAAGCCGTCGGCCGCGAAAGCGGAGACCTGAGAGGAAAGGACTACTACGTTGGCTCTGCCTACGTTGACTCCGGAGCAGCGCGCCGATGCACTCGCCAAGGCGGCCGAGGCTCGCAAGGCGCGTTCGGAGCTGCTCGCGTCGATCAAGTCCGGCAAGGAGAGCATCGAAAAGGTGCTCAAGCAGGCCAAGGAGAACAAGACGATCGGGAAGACGAAGGTCACCCAGCTGCTGAAGGCCGTCCCCGGCCTCGGCGCGGTGAAGGTCGCCGCCCTGCTCGAGCAGGCCGGCATCGACCCGGACCGGCGCGCCGCCGGCCTGGGCGAGCGCCAGCGCGAGGCGCTCATCGACGCGCTCAAGTAGCCGTCACCAGGAGCTGACCGCGAGGGGAGTGTCGCTCGTGACACTTCCCTCGCGGATCTCCCGGATCCTGGGACTCTGGAGTGGTGGACGAACTCCCTGCCGTTGATTTGGCCGCCCGCTACCAGCGCGGCGACTTCCTGTTCACGACGGCCCAGCGCGCACTCCTGGCGCAGGGCACCCTCCGGACCGTCACCGAGACGGACGCCCGACGGCTCGCCTCGGTGATCCCGGGCGTGCTCGCCGAGACCGGCGCCCCGCTGGCGGTCGGCGTCCTGCCGTTCGACACCGGGCCCGACACGAAGGTGTCCGGTCACCTGGTCGTGCCCCGGACCGTCCACCGGTCCGAAGGTGCCCCTTCGCTGCCCCGTGAGGTCCTGCCGGCGCCGTCACACGTGCGCGCGGTGCCTTCACCCGAGCAGCACATGGCTTCGGTGCGCGCCGCCGTCGACGCTCTTCGTGAGCGTGACCTGCGGAAAGCCGTCCTGGCTCGCGCGCTGGACCTCGAGTTTTCCGCGCCGCTGCCCGCCGAGAGCATCGTGCGCAACCTGGCCGTCGGCAATCCCCGCCACTTCACGTACGCGGCCGAGCTGCCCGGCGGCCGGACGCTCGTCGGCGCGACGCCCGAGCTGCTGCTGCGCCGCACCGGGCGGACGGTGTTCTCCAGTCCGCACGCCGGCTCGATGCCGCGCTCGGCCGACCCGGCGACCGACCGGGCCAACGGCGAGGCGCTGCGGACGTCCCGCAAGGACCAGCTGGAACACGCCGTGGTGATCGACTACCTCGTCGAAGCGCTGCGGCCGTTCTGCCGGACGCTCGAGGTGCCGGCCGAGCCGGAGCTGGTCACCACGCCGGCCATCTGGCACCTGCGCACGCCGATCACCGGCGAGCTGGTGGACCCGGACGTCACGGCGCTCGACCTCGCGGCGGCCCTGCACCCGACCCCGGCGATCTGCGGCACCCCGACCGACGGTGCGCGTGACCTGGTCCAGGAGCTGGAGCCGTTCGACCGCGACTACTACGCGGGCGCGGTCGGCTGGGTGGACGCCACGGGCGACGGCGAGTGGGCGGTGGCGATCCGCTGCGCCGAGATCGCGTCGACGTCGATGCGGCTGTACGCGGGGGGCGGCATCGTCCCGGCGTCGGACCCGCGGGCGGAGCTGGACGAGACGACGGCGAAGTTCCGGACCCTGCTGACGGCGATGGGCCTGGAAGACAGCCTTTAGGGCACCCAGTGTTCCTCGGTGACCGACAGTTCTTCGGTGGTCAGCACCGCGATCGCCGCTCGGTAGCCGTCCGCGGCCTTCAGGTCCGCCAGGCTCGTGCGCGCCGGGTCCAGGGCCGGGTCGCCCGAGGTGATCAGGCGGGCCGGTTCGTCGTAGCGGGAGAACGTGATGCTCTGCAGCGGGATCTTCAGGCCCTTGCCCGTGGCCTTCATCACCGCCTCCTTGCGCGTCCAGTAGACGAAGAACGCGCGCGCCTTCTCTTCGCCGGACAGGCCCGTCAGGTGCTCGGCCTCGGCCGGGCTCAGGGCGTACTCGATGAGGCCTTCGTCGGCCTTGCGGTTCGCCGTCTCGACGTCGAGGCCGACCGGCACCGCCGGGGTGGCCGCGAGGCCGATCAGGTCGCCCGAGTGTGAGATGGACAACGTCAGGTCCGCGCCCGGGATCCGCGGCCTGCCGTGCGGCTTGCCGCAGTCGTCGCAGGTCGCGTCGAACTTCACCGACTCCAGCGGGACGCCCAGGCGCTCGGCCGTGACCGTCTTCGCCAGGACGCGGCCGGTGAGGAACCGCCGCTTGTCCGCGTCCTGCCGGTACGCCCCGAACCGGTCCTGCTCGACGTCGTCGAGCAGGCGCAGGAAGCGCGGCTCGGCGGGCAACGGCGCTGACCAGCGGACCACGATCTCCATCACACCCCCGATCTTTCCCGCTACCACGGCCGTTGTCACGAATTCGGGTGCAGGACTGGGGTAATGCCGCACTCAGCGGGTACTCTCGGGTAAGCAAGCGCTTAGCCAGTGACAGTGTTTTCCGGGGCCTTGCCCCAGACCCCGGCCGGGGGCGAGCCCCCTGGACCCCCAGAAGCGTGTCAGAGGAGCAGCTCACCCATGGATTTCTCTCTCAGCGTCGAAGAACGTGAAGTGCGCGACTGGGTCCGCACGTTCGTCCAGCGCGAGCTGGTTCCGCTCGAGCAGGAGGTCCTGCGGCGCGAGCGCGCGAACCAGCCCGGCCTCACCGGCGAGGAGCTGAAGGACCTCCAGCTGAAGGCCAAGGAGTCCGGCTTCTGGGGCATCCTGACGCCGGAGGAGTACGGCGGCATGGGGATGTCCGCCGTGATGGCCGCGCTGCTGGAAGCCGAGCTCGGCCGGACCTTCGTGCCGTTCCGCTTCGGCGGCGCCGCGGACAACATCCTGTTCCACGCCAACGAGGAGCAGAAGCAGGCCTACCTCCTGCCGACCATCTCGGGCGAGCGCAAGTCCTGTTTCGCGATCACCGAGCCGGGCGCCGGGTCCGACGCGAAGGCCATCCGGGCGACCGCCCGCAAGGACGGCACGGACTGGGTCATCAACGGCGAGAAGACCTTCATCACCGGTGGCAACGAAGCCGACTTCACCATGGTCTTCGCCATCACCGACCCGGAGAAGGGCGCGAACGGCGGTGTCACGTGCTTCCTGGTCGACCGCGAGGCCGGCTGGAAGTCCGAGTACATCGACACCATGGGCGAGTGGGGCCCGGCGTCGCTGGTCTTCCAGGACGTCCGCGTCCCGGAGACGCAGATCCTCGGCGAGGAAGGCCGCGGCTTCGAGCTCGCCATGCAGTGGATCGGGCAGGGCCGCTACCTGCTGCCGGCGCGCGCGATCGGTTCGTGCGAGCGGCTGATCTCGATGGCCATCGAGCACGCCAACACCCGCGAGACGTTCGGGCAGAAGATCGCCGAGCGGCAGGCGATCCAGTGGATGATCGCCGACTCCGGCGTCGAGCTCGAAGCGCTGCGCTGGCTGGTGCTCAGCGCCGCCTGGCAGGTCGACCAGGGCGTCGACTCGCGGCACGCGCAGTCGATGGCGAAGCTGTACGGCGGCCAGAAGGCCAACGAAATCGTCGACCGCGTCATGCAGATCCACGGCGGCATGGGCTACACGCGGGAACTGCCGGTCGAGCGCTGGTACCGCGAGCTGCGGCTGCTGCGCATCTACGAGGGCACCGACGAGATCCAGCGCCGCACGATCGCGCGCAACCTGCTCAAGGGGCACGTGAAGGTCGGCGGCGTCCTCGGCTGAGGGCCCCCCGGAACGCGGTCAAGGCCACCTCCCGAACCTCCGGGAAGTGGCCTTGACGGCGGTTGGAGCTACTTCTTGTTGCGGATGGCGATCGGTACGCCGGCCAGGTCCTCTTCGTTGCACAGCAGCTTCACGTCGTAGTACGGCGAACCCTGGCGGTCGTCGTAGTCGAGGTGGATGGCCAGGACGTCGAGGGGCTCGCCCAGCCACTCCTGCGCCTGCCGTAGCCACTTGGAGCACCGCTCCAGGGCGGTGGGGAGATCGTCATCGCGGAACTCGACCGGGCGGTAGGGCACGTCCTGCACCTGATCGCGGGGGTTTGCCGGCGTCGGGAGGCCCGGCGCGAGACCCGAGTCGTCCAGTTCCAGTTGGATCGTTTCCTCAGTCACCCTTCGAGCGTCCCCCACGCGCGCCGTCTGAGCAAGGCGTACTCAGGTAAAACCGGCGCTAAACGGACAGCCCCCACTCTTTGGCGATGATTTCGCGGCACCGTGCCAGGTTGCTCACACCGGGCGCCGACGTGCAGCCCAGCGCCCGCGACGCCAGCTCCGCGTAGTGCTCGGCGAGCTGGTCCAGCGCGAGCGGGCCGCGCGGCGAATACCACCGCGCGACACCACTGCACATCTCCAGCAGGGCCAGCCGGGTCACCGCCGGGTGTTCGGTGTGGAACACCCCGGCCGCGACGCCTTCGTCGATGGCCGCGGCCCACAGCCGTTCATAACCGTCGCGCAGGGCCACGACCGGCTCGCGCGCGGCCGGGGACAGGACGTCGACTTCGTTGTCCACCACCCGGGTTTCCGCCGGGCCGACCGCGTGCGCGAGCACGTGCAACGCCACCAGCGTGCGCAATCGGTGCACCGGGTCGGGGCTGCCGGCGGTCGCTTCGCGGGCGGCGTCGAGGAGGCGGTTCAGCGCGGTGTGCATGATTTCCGCGAGCAGATCCTCCTTGGTGCCCATGTAGTGGTACAGGCTCGCCGAAGAAAGTTCCGCTTCCTGGGCCAGATCCCGGATACCGGTGCCGTGGAACCCCTTGGTGGCGAACAGTTTCACGGCCGCCGCGCGCACCCGGTCGCGACTGCTCACAGCCAGGTCCCCACCTTCGCGTCCCAGGCCCCGGCGCGCAGGTCGGCCACCTTCCGCAGCTCGCCCTTGGCGACGCGCTCCGACGGCGTCAGCGGCAGCTCGTCCGCGAACGCCCAGAACCGCGGAACCTTGAAGTAGGCCAGCTTTTCCGCGCAGAACGCGGCGAGCGCGGCCGGCTCGGGACGCTCGCCGTCACACACGACGTACGCCTTGATCTCCTCGCCGCGCAGCTCGTCCGGCACCGCGATGACAGCTGCCAGCCGCACCGCCGGGTGCAGCAGCAGGGCGCGTTCGACCTCGTCGGCGGAGACGTTCTCGCCGCTGCGGCGGATCATGTCCTTCGTGCGGCCGACGTAGTAGACGCGGCCCGCGTCGTCCATCCGGGCGAGGTCACCGGTGCAGAACCAGCCGTTGCGGAAGGCTTTCGCCGTCGCGTCGGGATCGTCGTGGTAGCCGTGCATCAGGCCGATCCCGCGGATCAGCAGCTGCCCGGTTTCCCCGCGCGGCAACGGCTTCCCGTCGTCGCCGGCGATCATCACCTCGCGGTCGCGGCTGGGCCGGCCGATGCAGCCGGTGCCGACGGTCTCGCCGTGATCGGCGGCGCCCACCCGGATGTCGCCGCCCGTCTCGGTCATCCCGAACGCCTCGAACCACGGCACGCCCCAGCGCTGCTCGAGCTCGGCGTGCAGGTCGAGCGGGATGGCGGACGCGCAGATCGCGCGGACCTTGTGGTCGCGATCGGCGGCGGACGGTTCCTGGCGCAGCAGCAGCGTCGGCATCAGGCCGAGGCAGTAGAACCACGTGACGTCGTGCTCGCGGACCTTCGCCCAGAACGTGCTGGGGTGGAAGCGGTCGAGCACGACGAGCGTGGCCCCGCCGGCCAGGCCCAGCGCGACGTTCCACTGTGGATCGATGTAGTGGAACGGTTGCGCGGTCAGGATGACGTCGTCCGCGCCGACGGCCGGGAAGTCCGTGGCGAGGCTCATCGCGAGGGTGGTCCAGTACCGGTTCGGCAGCACGCAGCCCTTGGGCGCGCCGGTGGTACCCGAGGTGTACTGGAGGTTCACCGGCGTTTCCGGCACCGGTGTGAAAGCGGCACTTTCACGTGAAAGTGCCGCCCCCAGGTGGTCACTTTCACGTGAAAGTGCCGCGGGGGTGATGACCTCGGCCAGGCTGATCCGGTTCAGCAGGTCGGTGAACTCAGGTGCTGCGACGACCAGCTTCGCGCCGGAGTGGCGCAGGACGTGGGCGCCGTCGAACTCGCGGTAGTTCGTGTTGATCGGCACCAGCAGCGCGCCGATCTTGGCCAGGCCGAGCCAGATCAGCGGGAAAGCGGGCTGGTTGCGCAGCATCACGGCGACCCGGTCACCCGGGCCGACGCCGCGGTCGGTCAGCGCGGCGGCGATGCGTGACGTTTCGGCGTCCACCTGAGCGAAGGTGAAGCGCTTGCCGGTCTCGTCGAAGATCCACGCAGTGCGCTGCGGCCACAGTTCCGCGGCGCGCGCGACGAGCTGGGCGAGGGTGCCCACCTCGGCCGGCGGCGTCACGTCCGGCTCCGGAAGGCCTCCGTGGACGCGGCGACCGCGGCCGAGTGCTCGGTGATCAGCGCGTGGCTGACTTCCAGCTCCAGCGCGGGCTCGACGTCGATCGGGGTGTCGAGGACGCGCTTCGCCATCGCCGCGGCGGCCGGCGGGTGCTCGGCGATCCGCTTCGCCCAGCTCCGCGCCTCGGCCTGGAGCTGTTCGGCGGGCACCGCCGTGTTGACCATGCCCAGCTCCGCGGCCTTCCGGCCGTCGAAGCGCTCGCCGAGCAGGAGCAGTTCCTTCGCCTTGAGCGGGCCGACGAGCAGCGGCAGCAGCCGCGACGCCGCGCCGGTGACGCTCAGGCCGAGCGAAACCTCGGGGAACGCGAAGACCGCGTCCTCGGCGGCGAGGATCAGGTCGCAGCCGAGCGCGAACTCGGCGCCCGCGCCGATCGCGTAACCGTGCACCGCGGCGATCACCGGCTGCCGCAGCGCGCGCAGCCGCCGCGTGACGTCCTGGAGCCGGTCCAGGCGAGCCCGCGAATCACCTTCGGGGGTGGGCTCCTTGAGGTCGTGGCCGGCGCAGAAGGCCCGGCCGTTCCCGGACAGCACGACGACGCGCGCGTCGCTGCGGGCGGCGGCGTCGAGCGCGGCGAGGAAGTCGTCGACCAGCACGGCGGCGACCGCGTTCAGCCGCTCGGGCCGGTTGAGCCGGATGTGCGCGATGCCGTCTTCGACGGCGAACTCCACGGTGGGCATGCGGCCGATGCTAGACGTTCGATCGATCGATCGATAGCCTTTGAAGGATGCAGGTCGATGCGGTCTACGAAAACGCCCTGGTGTGGACGGGCACGGGCTTGACCAGCGCACTCGCCGTGCTGCACGGCCGGGTCGTCGCGCTGGGGGAGGACGCTCTCGGGGTGTCCGCGCGCACGCGCGTCGACCTCGGCGGCGGGTTCGTCGTGCCGGGCTTCCACGACGCGCACAACCACATGGCCTGGTTCGGGATGGCCCTCGACGACGTCCCGCTCGGCGGCTGCCGCAGCGTCGAGGAGGTCTACGACGCCGTCGCCGCGCGGGCCGCGACGCTCCCCGCGGGCAGCTGGGTGGTGGGCAGCGGGTACGACCAGAACAAGCTCGCCGGCGGGCACCCGGACCGGCACGGTCTCGACCGCGCGGCGCCGGGGATGCTGGTGCGGCTCAAGCACACGTCCGGGCACATGACCGTGGTCAACTCGGCCGTGCTGGACCAGCTGGACCTGGCGCACGTGCCGGTCGGCGGCGACGTCGTGCACGCCGAGGGCTCGCCCACCGGGCTGCTGCGCGAGCAGGCCCAGCTGCTGCTGCGGCCGCTGACCTACCCGACGCCGGTGGAGCAGGTCGTCCGCGGCCTCGACCGCGCGTCGGAGCGGTACCTGTCGGAGGGCATCACGAGCGTCCAGGAGGCCGGGATCGGCGGCGGGCTGGTCGGCGAGACACCCGCCGAACTGGCCGCCTATCAGCTCGCGCGCGACCGCGGGGTGCTGCGCGTGCGCAGCACGGTGATGGTCGCGGCGAGCGTGCTCCACGACCTGCCCGACGGCGCCGGGTTCGGCCTCGACCTCGGCCTGCGCACCGGCCTCGGCGACGAGTGGCTGCGCGTCGGCCCGATGAAGCTGTTCGCCGACGGTTCCCTGGTCGGGCGCACCTGCGCGATGCACGAGCCGTTCGACGGCGAGCCGTTCGACGGCGAGCCGGACAATGTCGGCTACTTCCAGGTGCCCGAGGACGAGATCGCCCGCACGATCCGGAAGGCGCACGACGCCGGCTGGCAGATCGCGACGCACGCGATCGGCGACCGCGCGATCACTGTCGTCCTCGACGCGTACGAAGCCGCGTTGGCTGCTTCGCCGCGCGCGGACCACCGGCACCGCATCGAGCACTGCGCGGTGCTTCAGCCCGCGGAGCTGACCCGGCTCGCTTCGCTCGGCCTGATCGCGTCACCGCAAGGCCGGTTCGTCAACGAACTCGGCGACGGGATGCGCGCCGCGCTCGGCGAGGCCCGCGTGCCGTGGTGCTACCGGCTGCGCAGCGTCCTCGACGCCGGTTGCGTGCTCCCGGCGTCGTCGGATCGCCCGGTGGTCGACGGCGCGCCGCTGCTCGCCCTCGCCGACATGGTGCGCCGGCGAACGGCGTCCGGTGCGCCCTTCGCTCCCGAAGAGGCGTTGACGCCGGAACAGGCGCTGCGCGCGTACACCTACGGCTCGGCCTACGCGACGTTCGCCGAGCGGGACCTGGGCACGCTGGAGCCCGGGAAGCTCGCCGACTTCGCCGTGCTCTCCGGCTCGCCCCTGGACGAGTCCGCTTTGGACGACCTGAGCGTGCTGGCCACCGCCGTCGGCGGCGAACTGCGTTACCAGGCCTGATGTCTCACTTGCCTCCCACGAATGCGTGTGCCTCCTTCGCCAGGGCGGGCCACGGCTGCGGCGAGTCCGCCGCCAGGGCCAGCCATTCCTTCATCGGGGTGCCCTTGTTCGCGTCGAAGCGCATCCCGTGCCCGCCTTCGACCAGCTCGTCCACGCGTATTTTCGGCAACTTCAGCACCAGCTGCCCGCGGACGAACATCGCGAAGATCCGGCCGTCGGCCCGCAGGGCGCCGCGCCCGAACCCGCCGGTCGCGCCGGGTGGCGTGATGCCCGGTTGTCCGGTGAACTCGTCGACCAGGTCCTCGAACTTCTCCTCCGGTGACACCGACCACCTCCTTCGCGCTCGACCCTAACGACCACCACCGACAGAAACGGGAGGCGAAATGCCCGTCCGCGACGCCGTCCTCGAAGACATCGAGGAGATCTGCGCGCTCATCGAGGAGCACGCCGTCTACGAGGACAAGCACGACCTCAAGCTGGACCGCGCCGAGATGGGCGGTCACCTTTTCGGGCCGGAGCCGAAGGCCTGGGTGCTGATCACGACCCCGCCCGGCGAGCCCGGCACGGTCGCCGGCTTCGCGTTCTGCAGCTGGAACTTCTCCACCTGGGAGGCCAAGCCGGGGATCTGGCTGGACGACCTGTTCGTGCGTCCCGCGCACCGGCGTCACGGCCTCGGCGGCGAGCTGCTCGGCGAGCTGGCCCGCCGCACCGGCGGCCGCGTCGAGTGGGACATGCAGGCGGGCAACGAGAAAGGCGAGGCGTTCTACGCCCAGCTCGGCGCGGAACCGGTCCCCGGCTGGATCCGCTACCGCTGGCGGCCGTGAAGCGCACGGGGAAAGTACCCGGCCCGTATCGTATGCGGCATGGGAGATGGTTCGGTCCGGAGATCCTCGTCGGTCGAGGACTACGTCCGGGTGATCTACGGCCTGGTCGAGCGCGGTGAGCCGGTCACCAACACCTCGCTCGCCGGACGGCTGGAGGTCAGCCCGTCCTCGGCGTCGGGGATGGTCACGAAGCTGTCCCAGCTCGGCCTGGTCACCCACGTGCCCTACCGCGGCATCGAGCTCACGGCCGACGGCCGGCTGCTCGCGCGGTCGGTGCTGCGCCGGCACCGGCTGATCGAGACGTACCTGGTCTCCGAGCTCGGCTACACCTGGGACGAGGTCCACGCGGAGGCGGACGCGCTGGAGCACGCGGTGTCGGACCGGCTGGTCGAGCGCATCGCGGCCAAGCTCGGCAACCCGGTCCGCGACCCCCACGGCGACCCGATCCCGGCCGCGGACGGCAGCGTCGAGGAACTGTCGGTCCGCATCCTGGACGACCTGGAGCCGGGCGCGGTCGGCGAGATCGTCCGGGTCTGGGACACCGACCCGGAGCTGCTGAGGTACCTGACGGAACACGCCATCAACCTGGGCGAACGCATCGAGGTCGTGGAGCGCCAGCCGTTCGGGGGGCCGATGGTGGTCAAGGTCGGGTCACCGCCGGAGGTGGCGACCCACGCGATCGGCAAGGAGATCGCGCAGGCCCTGTCGGTCACGCTGCGCTAGCCACCGATGGTGAGGCTGAAGCCGTCACGCTCGGTCTCCTCGGCGCTCTTCCACAGGGTGCCGCGGTTGGTGTTGCCGAGGTGCACGCCGTAGCGCTCGGCGCTCGGCACGTCGGTGAACGTGAAGGTGAAGGTGCGCACCCACATGCCTTCGACGATCTTCGTTTCTTCGCCGGGGGTGCGGCGCAGCTGGGTGGTGGCCACGACCTGCCCGGTCTCGTCCACAAGCGTGACTTGCGAGCCACTGCTCAGGTCCCCGTAACCGTCAGCTGCGGCTTTGGTGCACTTCATGTCGCACAGCAGGGACAGTGTGCCGTTGACGGACGAGGGGCCTGAGGTGGTGAAGACGATGATCAGGATGGTGGCGACCACGGCGACGACCGCGGCACCCGCGACGATGAAGAGGGGCTTGCGGCTGCGGTGCGCGGGCGGCAAAGCCGTGTCGGGCTGCGAGACGGGCTCCGGGGTCGGCGGTTGGCGGGTGTTCGGGTCGACGGTCATTTGTCCGCCTCGCTCTCTGTGCCGGGATTGTGCAGAGAGACGCATTGATCACCGCGGGTGTTACGGGCGGTGATCGAGCTGTGATGACGTCGGGGCGCGTACGTCCGGGTGACGTCCTGGAGCGGATGTGGTGACCCCGCCGCGCCGCCGACCATGGGCGGCATGACCTCTCCGTTCCGCTTCGGCATCGTCGCCGGTTACGCGCCTGACCTCGGCACCTGGACCGCTCAGGCGCGGCGGGCCGAGGAGCTCGGCTTCGACACCCTCCTGGCCACCGATCCGGTCTCCGGGGGTGACCCCTTCGTGCTGCTCGGGGCGGCCGCCGCGGTTACCGAACGGATCACCCTCGGCACCTTCGTGCTCGCCGATCCGTTCCGGGACGCGCGGGCGCTCGAGTGGCAGGCGCGGACGCTGTAACAGCAGACCGAGGGCCGGTTCGAGCTCGGGCTCGGCGCCGGGCGGCCGAACGCCGACGCGCTCGCCGCGAGCCTCGGGCGGGAGTTCGGCTCGCCGGGTGAGCGCGTCACACGGATGGCGGACACCGTCACGCACCTCAAACGATCGATCGAGCGGCCGCGGCTGCTGCTCGCCGCCAGCGGGCCGAAAATGCTGGCGCTCGCCGCGCAAGAAGCGGACATCGTGACCTTCTCCTGGCATCCCACGACCACCGAGGACCAGGCGCAGTCCATTGTGGATCGATTCCGTACGCTCGCCGGGCCGCGGCTGCCGGAGATCGAGCTCGGGCTGAACCTGATCGCCGTCGGGGACGAGCCGTCGCCGCGGGTGGCCCGCTTCGCCGGGGCCGATCTGCCGGAGCTGGTGGCGGCCGGCGCGGTCACCGTGCTGCCGTCGGATCCGGGCCGTGCCGGGGAAAACCTCCTCCGGTGGCGGGAGCGGTGGGGGATTTCCTACGTCACCGTCAACTCCGGCTACTCGGCACCGTTCGCCGCGATCGCGGACCACGTCAGGACTTCCGGGGCGTTCGCAGGTGGGTGAGTGGTCTTCCGATCTCGCCGAAGCAGGCCTACGCTCCAATTTTCGTATTCGGGAGTGCTTCGGAGCGATGTGATGACCGGTCAGCGAACACACACGATGGACCGGGGGGACCAGGCCGAACTCGACCGGCTGCTGGCCCACGGGCCCTTCGCCGTGGCACTGCGAGCGGCGATCCGGGTTCGTGGCCTCGGCCTCGACCGGATCCGCTATCGCTTGCGCGGCAGGGGAACCACGGTCAGCTTGGCCACCCTCAGCCACTGGCAATCCGGACGGTGCCGGCCGGAACGGGCAGAATCGTTGGAGGCGTTGAGAAACCTCGAGGACATCTTGAACGTGCCCGGCGGTTCGCTCAGCAAGCTGCTCGGACCGCCGCGGGTGCGCACGCGCTTCCACCCGCAGCCGCCACCGCTCAACTGAGCGGTACCAAGGGAAAGCCGCTCAAGTGAGCGGCTCGCGTAGGCTCGCGGGCATGCGAGCTGTGGTCATGGAGGAGTTCGGCGTTCCGCCCGTGGTCAGGGAGGTGCCGGAACCGGTTGCGCCGCCGGGCGGGGCCGTCATCGAGGTCGACGCCACCGGCGTGTGCCGCAGTGACTGGCACACGTGGCAGGGGCATGACAGCGCGGTGACACTGCCGCACGTCGCCGGCCACGAGCTCGCCGGCCGCGTCGTCGCGCTCGGCGAAGGCGTGCGCGGCTGGGCGCTCGGCGCGCGCGTCACCGTGCCGTTCGTCTGCGCCTGCGGCACGTGCGCCCAGTGCGCGCGCGGCGACCAGCAGATCTGCGACCGCGAGTTCCAGCCGGGCGCGACGCACTGGGGGTCCTTCGCCGAGCGCGTCGCGATCGGGCACGCCGAGGTCAACCTGGTCGCGCTGCCCGACACGCTCGGCGCGGCCGAGGCGGCGGCGCTGGGCTGCCGGTTCGGCACGGCGTTCCGCGGGGTGCTGCGGCAGGGCCGGGTCACCGCCGGGCAGTGGGTGTCGGTGTACGGCTGCGGCGGCGTCGGGATCTCCGCCGTGCTGCTCGCCGTCGCGGCCGGCGCGAAGGTCGTCGCGGTCGACGTCTCGCCGGCCGCGCTGGAGCTCGCGGCGAAGTCGGGGGCGGCGCTGACGCTCGACGCGTCGGCGTTCGACGGCCCGGAAGCCGTCGCCGCGCACGTGCGCGAGCTGACCGAAGGCGGCACGCACGTCTCGCTCGACTGCCTCGGCTCGCCGTCGACCTGCGCGGCGTCGGTGGGCAGCCTCCGCAAGCGCGGACGGCACGTCCAGGCCGGGCTGATGCCGCCGGCGCAGGGCGTCGCGCCGATCCCGATGCACCGGGTCATCGGCGGCGAGCTGGAGCTGGTCGGGATCCACGGCCTCCAGGCCCACGAGTATCCGGAGCTGCTGCGCGTCGTCGAGACGTCGGGCATCGACCTGGCCGCGCTGATCGGCCGGCGGATCGGGCTCGACGACGTCCCGGCCGCGCTGGCCGCGATGACCGACCCGGTGCCGGCCCGGGCCGGCGTCACCGTGGTCACGTTCGGTGAGTGATCCACGGCATCGTGTTCAAGTGATCCGTTCGTAGCTGATCCACGCTGGCATGTGACAAACAGGTGTGGGAATGTCCAAGCCATGGCGGTCCAACGCGAGGGGACCCGGCCGCAGGAGCGCCCGATGGGACGTCTCCTGCGGCTGTTCGGGTCCGCCGGTGTGACGTTCCGCGGTCACCGGGTGGTCCCAGGGCACGTTGCCGGAAGTCGGCGACGGGAGCCGCTGGCAGAATCGAAGTAGTGGACGCTCTTCTGCCGAGACCCCGCGCCGAGCTCGCGCCCGGTGCGGTGCACCTGCCCGACTGGCTCGACTTCGACGCCCAGCGCGACCTCGTCGCCGCGTGCCGCGGCTGGCCCGGTTACCGCAACACCACGTACCCCAACGGCGGCGTGATGTCGGTCAAGACCGTCTGCCTCGGCTGGCACTGGTACCCGTACGGCTACTCGCGCACGACCGACGACGGCCGGCCGGTGCTGCCGTTCCCGGACTGGCTCGGCGACCTCGGCCGCCGCGCGCTGGCGGACGCGTACGGCGAACCGGCCGACGGCTACGAGCCCGACACCGCGTTGGTCAACTTCTACGCCGCGAAGACGAAAATGGGGCAGCACCAGGACAAGGACGAGCAGAGCGCGGCCCCGGTGGTGTCGCTCAGCCTCGGCGACACGTGCGTTTTCCGCTTCGGCAACACGGAGTCGCGCAACAGGCCGTACACCGACGTCGAACTGCACTCGGGCGACTTGTTCGTCTTCGGCGGGGCGTCCCGGTTCGCCTACCACGGCGTCCCGCGGACGTTGCCGGGCACGGCGGACCCGGCGCTCGGCCTGACCGGCCGGCTGAACATCACGCTGCGGGTGTCCGGCCTCTAGTCTTCGGTGAACTCCTTCTCCGGGACCATGACGAGCCGGACGGCCATCGCGCGGGAGCCTTCGGGGTGCTCGCCCGGCGCGGTGACGTACTTCCAGATCAGGTTCTGGTACTCCTCGACGAACGAGGCGATCTGGTCCTTCGTCAGGCGCAGCCCGGAGCGGTGGATCTGGTTCCAGCCCTCGGCACTGTCGTACCCGGCGTACGCCCGCGTGAGCAGGCCGATGTCGTGGCTCATCTTGAGCGCGCCGAGCTTCGACGCGGCTTCGCGCTCGTCGGGCGTCATCTCCAGGCCGGGCGGGGTGTAGAGGTCCTTCGACAGCGCTTTCCACCAGCGCTCACGGCCGGTGGAGCGCTCCTCGATCTCCGCGATCAGCCGGAGGTCGGCGAGCTTGCGGAGGTGGTAGCTGGTCGTCCCGGTGCTTTCGCCGAGGGCCTTCGCGACGCTCGTCGAGTTCGCTTCGCCGTGTTCGCCCAGGTAGGACAGGATGTCGCGGCGCACGGGGTTGGCCAGGGCCTTGTAGAAGGCCTTGAGATCCGCGCCGGTGAGGACCCGCCGTTCGGGACGTTCGACCATGCCCCAGAGCGTACTACAGAGACTGTTTGCAAAGAATCTCTGCATTCGGCTACCTTGGGTTCCAGAGGCACGGGAACTTCGGGGGTTTCGATGCGGAAGGTCTTCTGGGCGGCGGGATTGTGCCTGCTGCCGTGGATCGCGGTACTGGGGATGACCCTGCCGGACGTCTATCCGGCGCAGCACTGGAGCCTGGCGTGGACGGGCTTCGACGCCGCGGAGGCGCTCGGCCTGCTCACGACGGCCTGGCTGCTCGGCCGGGGCGATCCGCGGGTGCCGTTCGCCGCGATCGGCACGGCCACGCTCCTGCTGACCGACGCGTGGTTCGACGTCGTGACGGCCGGCGACGACGTCGTGTTCTCCCTGCTCATGGCCGGGTTGGAGGTGCCGCTGGCGTTGGCGTGCCTGTCGGTGGCAGTGCCGCGCCCGGCGGTCCCGGCGCATGTCTGAGCTGAGCCCGCGGCTGCGCGACGAGATCGACGACCAGGTCGCGGAGGCCTTCGACGCCTACCTGGCGGAGTCGGGACTGCTGCGGAAGCGGCGGCGGGCCTGGCCGGTGCTGGTCGCGATGGCACTGGGGGTCATCGCGACCGGCCTGGCCCCGGGCGCGGCCTGGGCGATCTGGCTCGCGGTCACGGTCACGGCCTCGGTGGTCTGCCGCGGCTTGTCGTGAGTGTTCAGGGCGGTTCTAACCGCCCTAAACACTCACGAGGGCTGGAAGCGGAGAGTCTGACCCGGGCGCAGCTGGGCGGCGACGTCCAGGTCCTCCTCGTCGACGACGGCGATCACCGGGTAGCCGCCCGTCGTCGGGTGGTCGGCGTGGAACAGGATCGGCTGCCCCGACGGCGGCACCTGCAGCGATCCCGGCACGCACGGCTCCGACGGCAGCTCGTCTTCGCGGGCGCGGGAAAGCGGAGGGCCGGTCAGGCGGATGCCGACGCGGTCGGAGTCCGGCGAGACTGTGTACACAGTGGACAGAAGACGCGCCGGGTCGGTGAACCAGTCGCGACGCGGTCCCGGCGTCACCCGCAGCACCGGGGACACCGGAAAGGGCGCCCGGGGCGCGAGATCGACACCAGGGAACTCGAGCGCGTCGTCGCCGACCGGCAGCAGCGTGCCCGCCGCGATCGCGGGCGGCCCGAGCTTGCCCAGCGTGTCCGTGGATCGTGAGCCGAGCACCGGCGGGACGTCGATGCCGCCGCGCACCGCGACGTAACAGCGCAGGCCGGCCGAGGCCATCCCGAGGGACAGTTCCGCACCCGCGTGCAGCGTGATCGGCGCGTTGAGGCCGAAAGCGCGGCCGCCCGCTGTGACGGGGCAGTCCGCGCCGGTCACCGCGACCGTCGTCACCGCGGACGCGCGCAGCACCAGGCCGCCGAGCGTGACCTCCAGGGCCGCGGCGCCGGGCGGGTTCCCGACGAGCCGGTTGGCCAGGAGGAACGAGCCGCGGTCGGCGGCGCCGGACCGGCCGACGCCGAGCGCCGCGTGGCCGGGCCGGCCGAGGTCCTGCACCGTTGTGGCGAAGCCGGGCCGGCGGATCTCGAGCTTCACGAAACCTCCCGGAACCGGACGCGCGTGCCCGGCGGCAGCAGGTTCGGCGGGTCGCGTTCGACGTCCCACACGGGCGCCTCGGTGCGCCCGATCAGCCGCCAGCCGCCCGGCGACGCGCTCGGGTACACCGCGCTGTACTCACCCGCGATCGCCACTGAGCCGGCCGGGATGCGCGTGCGCGGCGACGACCGGCGGGACACGTGCAGCACCGGGTCCGCGCCGGACAGGTAGGCGAACCCGGGCGCGAACCCGCAGAACGCCGAGACATACGACCCCGCGCGGTGCCGGGCCACGACCTCCTCGACCGACAATCCGGTCTCGGCCGCGACCTCCGTCAGGTCTTCGCCGTCGTACACCACCGGGATCACCACTTCGCGCGTGTCGGCAACCTGACTGTCCACAGGGGACACTCGACCCAGCAGGGCGCCCAGCCGGTCCGAGGAGGTCACCGCCGGGTCGAAACGGACCAGCAGCGTGCGCGCCGCCGGAACGAGTTCCACCACCCCGTCCGGCGGCGCCTGCGCCAGCGCGGCCTGATAGCCCAGTACGTCGTCGACTTCCACGAGCACCGCACGGCGTCCGCACGGCAGCAGCCGGACGGTCATCCGGTGAACGCGGTGAGCGTGACACCCGCGTCGGTCAGGCCGTCGCGGATCCGCCGGGCCAGCTCCACCGCGCCCGGCGTGTCCCCGTGCACGCACAGGGAATCCGGGCGCAGGTCGAGCTTCCCGCCGCCGGCCGTGACGACCCCGCCGCCGGTCGCCATCGCGACCGCGCGCTCGGCGACGGCGTCGGGTTCGTGCAGCACGGCGCCGGGCTGCTTGCGCGACACCAGCCGTCCTTCCGCGGTGTAGGCCCGGTCGGCGAACGCCTCGGCGTACGCCACCACCCCGGCTTTTTCCGCCTCCCGCTGCATTTCCGAGTCCGGCAGGCAGAGCAGCGCGAGCGCCGGGTCGTACCGGCGCAGGCCCTCGACGATCGCCGCGGCCTGCTCCGGATCGGCCGCCGCGGTGTTGTACAACGCGCCGTGCGGCTTTACGTACGTCACGCGGCTGCCGGCCGCGCGGGCGAACGCGTCGAGCGCGCCGATCTGGTAGAGCACCTCGTTCGCCAGGTCTTCCGGGGCGATGTCGAGCGCGCGCCGGCCGAACCCGGCCAGGTCGTGGTAGCCGACGTGCGCGCCGATCGCGACGTCGCGATCGGCCGCCAGCTCGCACACGTGCCGCATCACCGACGGGTCGCCGGCGTGGAAGCCGCAGGCGACGTTCGCGCTGGTGACGATGTCGAGCACGGCTTCGTCGTCACCCATCTTCCAGGCGCCGAAACCCTCGCCGAGGTCGCTGTTCAGGTCCATTTCAGCCCACCCGGTATTCGCTGTCGTGGCGGTCGGTGATGAACATGTACCCCGGCGCGTGGGTGATCGCGTACGGCGGCCGCGACGCCATCAGCGCCGCCTGCGGGGTGACCCCGCAGGCCCAGAACACCGGGACGTCACCGTCGGCCGCGTCCACCGGATCACCGAAGTCCGGCCGCGAAAGATCTTCGATGCCCAGGGTACGCGGATCCCCGATGTGCACCGGCGCGCCGTGGACGGCCGGCATCGCGCGGGTGATCCGGATGGCGTCGTCGACGCGGTCCTCGGGGAGGTACCGCATCGAGACGACCATCGGGCCGAAGAGCCGCCCGGCCGGCTCGCACTGCCGGTTCGTCAGGTACATCGAGACGTTGCGGCCCTGCTCGACGTGCCGCAGCGGGACGCCCTCGGCGGCCAGCGCCGTCTCGAACGTGAAGCTGCAGCCGATCGAGAAGGCGACCATGTCGCTGCGCCACAGCCCGGTCGCGTCGGAGACCTCGCCGGCGAGCACGCCGTTCTGCCAGATCCGGTAACGCGGCAGGTCGGTGCGCAGGTCCGCGCCGTCGGCCAGGCGGGTGGCCGGGTCGCCGGGGTCGGTGACGTCGAGCAGCGGGCACGCCTGCGGGTTGCGGGTGCAGAACAGCAGGACGTCGTAAGCCCAGTCCTCGGGCACGGCGATCAGGTTCGTCTGGGTGAAGCCGCCGGCCCAGCCCGTGGTGGGGCGGGCCGTGCCACGCCGGAACGCTTCGCGCGCTTGCTCCGGCGTGAAGGTGGCCGGTTGGTCGAAGGTCGTCATGAGTTCCCCCTTGGGAGACTTCCGGGTCCGGGGGCGGGCCCCCGGGCGGGGTGTGGGGGTCGCACCCCCACAAGATTCAGTCAACGAGTTCGATCCCTCGGGTTTCGGGCAAGCCGAGCAGGGCCAGGGCGGCGATGGCGTAGCCGATCGCGCCGAACACGATCGCGCCGCCCGCGCCGAGGAAGCCGACGACGGTCGGGAAGATCGCGCCGACCGCGCGCCCGAAGTTGTACGTGAAGCCCTGGCCGGTGCCGCGCAGCGTCGTCGGGTACAGCTCGGCGAGGTACGCGCCGAAGCCGCTGAAGATCGCGGACATCGAGAAGCCGAGCGGGAAGCCGAGCACCAGGACGAGACCGTTGGCGCCCTTGGGGATCTGGGTGTACGCGACGATCAACCCGGCCGACAGGATCGCGAACGTCAGGAAGGTCTTCTTGCGCCCCATCAGGTCCGTGAGGTAGCCGCCGCAGACGTACCCGACGAAAGCGCCGGTGATCAGGAACGCGAGGTAGCCGCCGGTGCCGATCACGGTCAGCTCGCGCGTCTTCTTCAGGTACGACGGCAGCCACGTCGAGATCGTGTAGTACCCGCCCTGGACGCCGGTCGCGAGCAGCGCGGCGAAGAACGTCGTGCGCAGCAGGTCGCGGTGGAAGATCTTGACCAGCGTGCCCTTGACGCGCTCGCCCTTGAGACGCTCTTCCGCGCGCGGCGCGTCCTTGACGCTCTTGCGGACCCAGAGCACGAGCAGTGCCGGGATGACGCCGGTCCAGAACATGATGCGCCAGGCCAGGTCGGGGCTCGCGAGGCTGAACACGACGGTGTAGACGATCACCGACAGGCCCCAGCCGACCGCCCACGCACTCTGCACGAACGCCACGGTCCGGCCGCGGTAGCGCGCCGAGGAGTACTCCGCGACCAGCGCCGCGCCGGCCGCCCATTCGCCGCCGAAGCCCAGGCCCTGCAGGGCGCGGAAGATCAGCAGCGTCTCGAAGTTGGGCGCGAACCCGCAGAGCACGGTGAACACCGTGTACATCGCGATGGTGATCTGGAGCGTGCGGACACGGCCGATGCGGTCGGCCAGCATGCCGGCGCCGATCCCGCCGACGGCCGACACGACCAGCGTCGTCGTGCCGAGCAGACCGGCTTCGCCGCTCGAAATGCCGAAGTACGCGGTGATCGCGGCGAGTCCGAGGGGCAGGGTCTGGTAGTCGAACGAGTCCAGGCCGTACCCGCCGAACGCGCCGGCGAAGGCGAGCCGGCCGCGTTTCCCCAGTGTGCGGAACCAGTCGAACGGCCGGGCCTCGGTTGCTGTGGCAGTCATGTCGGGCACCTCCAGGCCAGTGTCTCATCGTGGCGTGACTCACACAGTAAGGATTGTTCAACAATTCCACAAGACTGCAATTGGATCGTCCTCAGTGTGACGGGTACCATCGTCCCCGTGGTCATCGAAGACAGCGTGGTCCCGGACCTGCCCGGCCTGGAGGCCGATCGCGGCCTGGTCAGCCGCAAGAGCACGGCCGAGCGGGTGGCCGGCGTCCTCCGCAAGCGCATCGCGGAGGGCTTCTTCCTGCCCGGTGGGCGGCTGTCGGAGCAGGACATCGGCAACGCGCTCGGCGTCTCGCGCAACACGCTGCGGGAGGCGTTCCGGCTGCTCACGCACGAGCGGCTGCTCGCCCACGAGCTCAACCGCGGGGTGTTCGTGCGGATCCCGAGCATCGAGGACGTCGTCGACATCTACCGCGTGCGCAAGATCATCGAGTGCGCCGCGGTCCGGGGCGTGACGGCGAAGCCGGCGTCGTTCCCGCGGATCAAGGAGAAGGTCGACATCGGCGACGAGGCCGCCCGCAACGGGAACTGGAAGGACCTCGGCACCGCGAACGTCTGGTTCCACCAGGAGCTGGCCGCGCTGTCGGGCAGCGAGCGCGTCAACGAGCTGGTCAGCAGGCTCATCGCCGAGCTGCGGCTGGTCTTCCACATCATGGCCGAGCCACGCCGCTTCCACGAGCGCTACCTGCCGCGCAACCACGAGATCCTGGACCGCGTCGAGGCGGGCGACGGCGCGGGCGCGGAGCAGCTGCTGATGAAGTACCTGGAGGACGCGGAGGAGCAGCTGGTCGAGGCGTACGCCGACCGCGCGGCCGCGGCCCGGGCGGCGATCGCCGTCGAGTAGTGCGTCTTCGGGCACGCTTGCGGTCCGGACGGGCCGAGCCCGGCTTTTCCGGGCCGCGGACTGGATAACCTCAGCGCGGTTTCGCCGCCGGAACCCCCAGCGGCCGGCGAGACCCGGCTGCCGGGGCGTGTGACTACCCCCAGGGTCACCCCCGGCAGCTCCGAAACGCCGTGAAGGCCTCCTTGAGGGACTTAGAGTCCCTCAAGGAGGCCTTCACGGACTTGCCGGAACTCAGCCGGCGTAGCGGGCGAAGATCCTCGTGAAGTCCCATGCCTGCTGGGAAACGCCCGAACACGTGTCGTCGTTCGGGTAGGCGCCCGGGCAGGGGCGGTCGCGGTTCGCGGACCAGAACGTCAACCGGGCCAGGTGGTGCGTGTTCGCGTAGGCCAGGATGGTGGTGAAGTCGGCCAGGGTGACCGTCTCGCTGTTGTCCGTGATGCCGTTCATCGACGAGATGCCCATGTGCCGGTAGGCCGTGTCGTCGTCGTAGCCGTAAGCCGACTTGACGACGTTCTTGAGGCCTTCCGCCGCGCGCTGGGTGAGCGTGCCCATGTTCTGACCGGCGCCGCCGAAGTCGAACGGCATGATGACCCAGCCGTCGACCGTGAGACCGGACTGCGCCGCGCGGTTGACCAGGCTGTTGTCCGGCCCCGACTGCCCGGTGCCGAACGTGACGTACAGCTTGATGCCCGCGTTGTTCGCCCGGATCGTCTTCAGCGCGTCGACCGTGCGCTGCTGCACCGTCGGGTTGCTGTAGGCGTCGGCCTCGATGTCGATGTCGATCGCCTTGAGGCCGTAGGCGCTGATCACCTTCTGGTACGCCGCCGCCAGCTCACCCGCGCTGCCGCACGACGACTCCAGCTTGTTGCCGGAGTAGCCGCCGAACGACGGGATGACGTCGCCGCCGCCCGCGCGCACGGTGGTGATGGTGTTCTGGTCGACGCCGCCGGTCAGCGCGCGCCCGTCGTCCCACTGCGGGTTGCAGTAGCCGTTGGACAGCACGAACGCCAGCGTGAACCACTTGACGCCGGTGGCGTTCTGGATCGTCGCCGGGCTCGGCGGGTTGCCCCAGCCGTTGTAGAGGTACGGCGCGACGGCCATCACGCCCGGCCCGGACGGCGGCGGGGTCGTGCCGCCGCTCGGCAGCGTCCACTGCTGGTTGGCGCTGGTGGCGCACGTCCAAATCTGCAGCCGCGTCCCGTTCGCGGACGAGTTCCCGGTCGCGTCGAGGCACTTGCCCGACCCGGTGTTGACGAGGTTCTTCGCCGCGTTGGCCGTCCACTTCTGGGCGGTGGAGCCGTTGCAGTCCCAGAGCTGGATGGTGGTGCCGTTGGCCGTCCCGGCGCTGGTGACGTCGAGGCACTTGCCCAGCGCCTGCAGGGATCCGTCGGACCCGACCGTCCATTGTTGAGCTCCGCTGCCGTTGCAGTCGTAGAGCTGGATGGCCGTACCGTTCGCGGTGCTCGCCGCGTTGACGTCGACGCACTTGCCGGCGATGCCGGTGATCGGCCCGGTCGCCGCCTGCGCGACGCCCGGGGCGAGCACCAGTGCCGATGCCGCCGCTATGAGGGCGCCGAATGCTGCTGCTCTTCGGGGGTTCCGGGTGGCGGAGCCCCCGGCCCGGGGCGGAGTCCCGGTTGTCACTGCCAGTTTCTTCATGCGGGCACGTTCCACTTCTGGTTGGCGGCGCCCGTGCAGGTCCAGATCTGCAGGCGGGTGCCGTTCGCACTCGAATTGCCGGTCGCGTCGACGCACTTGTTCGACGCCGCGCCGACGAGGTCCTTGGCCGCCGTCGCCGCCCAGCTCTGGTTGGCCGTCCCGCCGCAGTCCCACAGCTGCAGCTGCGCACCGTCCGCTGTGGACTGTCCGGTCACGTCGAGGCACTTGCCCAGCGCGCGGAGCGTGCCGTCGGTGCCGACCGTCCACTGCTGCGCGGCCGAGCCGTTGCAGTCGTAGAGCTGCACGGCCGCGCCGTTCGCGCTGCTGCCGCTCGCGACGTCCAGGCACTTGCCGCCGAGGCCGGTGATCGCGCCGGTCTTGCCGCCGCCACCGCCGCCGGTGCCCTGGTTGCCGGCCCAGGTGAACGTCGCCGACGTGTGGCCGGGCAGGTTGTAGGTGAACGACGAGTTGCCCCAGTTCACCCGGACGCTCTGGGTGCCGGTGCTGGTGTTGTACGCGATCAGCGCCTTCGAGCCGTCCGGGTTCTTCCAGGCGACGTTGCGGACGGTCGAGTTGTCGTTCGAGTCGATCCGGACCGCGCCGGGCTTCACGAACTTCGTCAGGTGACCCATCGTGTAGTACTCGACGGTGTAGTCGACCTGGCCGTTGCGGCCGTCTCCGTTGTGGACGGTCACGAGGCCGGTGCAGGTGTCACAGCCACCGTTGTGCGGGTTGTGCGCCTGGTCCATCGCCAGGCTCCACTTGGTGACCGTGCGGCTCCAGTTGCGCGTGTAGTCGACGATGTTCGTCATGTCCTCGGCCTGCTGGTTCGACACCCAGGTGCCGCCCGAGTGCTCGGTCGAGTACGCGTTCACGCTCGGGTACTGGTTGTGCACGGTCGTCTGCTGCGAGACATTGCCGCCGTAACCGTGCCACGCCATGCCGCCGAAGTTCGGGTGGCTGCGGATCGCCGCGTCGTCCATGGTGGGCGCCGCGAAGGACTGGTACTGGTCCCAGTTCCAGTCGAGGGCGAGGACCTTTGTGGACAGACCGGCGTTCTGCAGCGCCGGCAGCAGGTTGTTCTTGGTGAAGTACGCCAGGCCCGCGCCGTTCCAGTTGGTCGACGGGTAACTCGCGCAGCACGTCGGCTCGTTCTGCACCGACAGGTAGTTGATCGGCACACCGGCGGCCTGGTAGGCCTGGGCGTACTTCACGAAGTACTGCGCGTAGGCCGGGTAGAACTGCGACTCGACCCAGCCGAGCAGGTAACTGTCGTTGTCCTTCATCCACGGCGGCGCGCTCCACGGCGACGCCATGACCTTGATCTGCGGGTTGAGCTGCAGCGCCTGCTTGGTCAGCGGCAGGACGTCGGTCTGGTCGTGCGCGATGGAGAACTTCGTCAGGTTCGGGTCGGTCTGCCCGGCGGGCACGTCGTCGAACGTGTAGCTGTAGCGCGCGATGTCCGACGCGCCGATCGGGTTGCGCAGGAAGCTGATGCCGATGCCCGCGTTGGGGTCGAACAGCTTCTGCATCACCGAGTTGCGCGTGCCGGCGCTGAGCAGGTTGCTCGAGTTGAGCAGCCACGCGGCGGAGTCGGTGAACGACGCGCCGGCGCCCTCGAACTGCTGGTACGTAGTGTTTTCGTTGACGTTGATGGTCTGGCCGCCGGTCCCGGTCCCCGCGGTGAAACTGGTCGGCGTCTGCTGCTGCAGGCCGCGGGTGACGTTGACGCCCTTGGCGTCGTCGGTCGTGGTGAGCCAGACGTTCACGGTCTCGCCCGCGGCCTGCGCGGGCACGGCGAAGGTGGCGGCGGCGAGGGCCGTCACACCCAACAATGCGGCGAGAGAGCGTTTTCTCATGGGAGCGTCCACTTCTGGTTCGCGCCGGACCCGCAGGTCCAGATCTGGAGCCGGGTACCGTTGGCGGAGCTGTTGCCGGTCGCGTCGAGACACTTGCCGGAGCCCGCGTTGACGAGGTTCTGCGTGCCGTTCGCCGTCCACTTCTGGGCGTTCGAACCGTTGCAGTCCCACAACTGGACGGTGGTGCCGTTCGCCGTACCCGCGCTGGTGACGTCGAGGCACTTGCCGAGCGCGCGGACCGTGCCGTCGGAACCGACTGTCCACTGTTGCGCGGTCGTACCGTTGCAGTCGTAGAGCTGGACCGCGGTGCCGTTGGTGTTGCTCGCCGCGTTGACGTCGACGCATTTGCCGCCGAGGCCGGTGATTTGCCCGCTGCCGGCGGGCGGCGGGGTGGTGGTGCCACCGGCGAACTGCGTCGCGACCTGCTCGCCGAGACTGGTGGCGTTGTTGTGGTTCTCGATCGGGTTGACGTGTGTGTTCGGGAACACGATGTACGTCACGGGACCTTCGGTGCCGCCGTTGGACGGGTCGGGGTTGATGCCGAGGTTGACGGCGGTGGCGTAGGAGGCCTCACCGATGATGCCGGTCGGCCCGGTGTCGCCGACCACGGCGTAGGTGACCTGGTTGTTGTAGATCACCGCCACGACCGAACCACCGTCGATGCCGTAGTTGCGGTAGTCCCATGTGGACGTCGGCTGCGGCAGCACGATGTAGGGCAGTTGCGCCGCGTTCAGCGGCTGGTCGGTCGACGTGTGGAACGCCGTGTCCGGGTAGAAGCAGCAGTCGGTCTGCTCGTTGCACTGCGTGGTACGGACGCCGTCGCAGTCGATGTCCATGTCGGCCTTGAAGAACACCGCGCCGTTGGCCTGGCAGACGGGCACGGTGGCCGCGCCGCCTTCGTCGAAGGAGTACTTGCCGTTCGAAATCTGCTGGCAGGACGTCGTTTTCGCGAGCAGCTGGCTCGCGGACGGGCCGGCCTCGACCGCCGCTTGCGCGGAGGTGGACATCAGGAAAGAAAGCGCTAACAGGGCACACCCCATTAGCGCGACGAGGAATCGCCGCACTTGGATTCTCCTGTGGGGTAAGGGGTCGTGAGTGTTTAGGGCGGTTAGAACCGCCCTAAACACTCACGAGGGGGAGCAGATCAGGGCGTGGTCCACTTCTGGTTCGCGCCGCCGCCGCAGGTCCAGATCTGCAGGCGGGTGCCGTTCGCACTCGAATTGCCGGTGGCGTCGAGGCACTTGTTCGCGTTGGGGTTCACGATGTCCTTGGCCCCGCTGATCGCCCATTTCTGGGCGGCGGTGCCGTTGCAGTCGTAGAGTTGCACCGCTGTCCCGTCGGCGGTGCCGGCGGCGTTGACGTCCATGCACTTGCCGAGCGCGCGGATCGTGCCGTCGGTGCCGATGGTCCAGTTCTGCGCGGCGTTGTTGTTGCAGTCGGTGATCTGGATCGGCGTGAGGTTGGCGGTGCTGGCGCCCGCGACGTCGACGCACTTGCCGCCGATACCGGTGATCCGCCCGGTGCGCCCGGACGGCGGGGTGGTGCCGCCGGTGTCGTTGGTGACGTGGACGTAGTCGACGACCAGCTGCTGCGGGAACGTCGTGCTGCTGTTGGGGTCGCCCGGCCAGTACCCGCCGACGGCGAGGTTGAGGATGATGAAGAAGTTGTGGTCGTAGACCCAGCGGTTTCCGTTCAGGTCGGACGGCGTGCGCGTCTGGTAGAGGTTCCCGTCGACGTACCACTTGATCTGGTTGGGCGACCAGTCGACGGCGTAGGTGTGGAAGTCGTCGGAGAAGTTGGGGCCGTTGTAGGCGGCGCCGATGCCGCCGGAGCCGGAGTAGCCGGGGCCGTGGATGGTGCCGTGGACGGTGTTCGGCTCGAAGCCGACGTTCTCCATGACGTCGATCTCGCCGTCGGTCGGCCAGTTGCCGCCGCCGAGCATCCAGAACGCCGGCCACATGCCCTGCCCGCGCGGCAGCTTCATGCGCGTCTCGAAGTGGCCGTAGGCCTGGCTGAACTTGCCGGAGGTGTTCATCCGCGCGGAGGTGTACTCGCAGCGGCCGTACCAGCAGTTGTAGTTGCCGGGGTTTTCCTTCTTGGCCGTGATCACGAGGTGGCCCTGGCCGTCGAGCTGGGCGTTGTTCGTGCCGGATGTGTAGTACTGGCGCTCGTGGTTGTTGACGTTGTCGCCGGTTTCGAGCTGCCACTTGGAGCCGTCGACGGCGGACCCGGCGGGGCCGTTGAAGTCGTCGGTGAAGGTGGCCGCGGCTTCGGCGGCGGGTGCGGTCAGTGCTTGCTGCCCGAGGACGAGCAGTGAGCCGACGGCCAGTACGGCCGCTGCTCTGCGCAACTTGCGGAATTTCGAGGTGGACATCTTTGTCGCCTCTCTCACCGTGGGGACCGGCGTTCCGCGCGCAGCACGGAACGCGGGGAGGGGAGGGTGGCCGTGCATGCCGGGGCGGCGGCAGGCGTGACCGGGCATCGCGGTGCCGTCCGCGGTCCGGGGCGGGTGGGTCGCGGGCGACGAAGGGTTCTACAGGGCTTTGTTGTGCCTGGCAACAAAGTATGCATGGTCCAGACAAGTCGGGCAACAGTCGGACCGTCATTTTTTTTCAACCCGAATTAAGGGTGGGTGGCTGACGGGCGCGGTCGGCCCGAGGTGCTGCTGACCTGCGGGAGCCCGGTTCCCGCTCAGCGGGGCACGCCCGTTGTGCACAGGCTGGCCACGTTGTGGACAAGCGGGCTGCCGGGGCGGGCTTTGCCGGAGGTTTGTCGGGTGGGGTCGATACGCTGGAGCGGGGATGGACCCCCGGGGAGGGCGGGCCCCGCTCTGGGGCCGCGAGGGCTCGACACACTGCCGACAAGCTGCCGCGAAGGGACGACACGCCGGCGGGAGTGGCCAACACGGTGCCCGGCGCACCGGGGGTGTCGGGTGTGCCCGGCGCGGCCGACACGCCGACGAGAGTGGCCAATACGCTGGCGGGAGTGGCCAACGCGGCGCCCGGCGCGGCCAACACGCCGGCGGGAGTGGTCAATACGGCGCCCGGAGTGGCCAACACGGTGCCCGGCGCGGCCGGCACTCCGGGGGTGTCTGGTGTGCCCGGCGTGCCGGCCGCGCCGGTGAGCGTGTTGGCCGCTGCGGGCGGTGTGTTGGCCGCGCCGGTGAGGGTGAGGGTGAGAGCGGGAGCCCGGGTCAGGCCGCGTCGGAGTTGGGGGCTGCCGGTTTTGCGATCCGGGACGTCGCTCCCTGCTCCAGCAGGTCCGCCACCGGTAACGTCGCCGCTCCCGTGGCCACCGCGTCCAGGCCCAGCGACCCCAGCTGGATCGACGTCTGGCTGAACGGGTGCCGTAGCGCGTGCTCGCCCGCGGCCTCGCGGATCCTGGGCAGGAGCTGCTCGCCCAGGGCCAGGCCCGCCCAGCCGCCGATCACGATGCGTTCCGGGTTGAACAAGTTGATCAGGTTCGCGATGCCCGCGCCCAGGTAACCGGCCGTGTCGTCCAGGACGCGAGCCGCCGTTTTGGACTTCGGGGCCGCCTCCAGCAACGCCGAGAACTGGGCCTGCTCGTCCGCGCCCGGGACGTCCTTGCCGCGTGCCTTGCGATACCGCGTCAGCACGCCCTCCGCGCCGATGTAGGCCTCCAGGCAGCCGTGGGAGCCGCAGCGGCATTGCGCGCCGCCGTACGCGATCGTCGTGTGGCCCCACTCGCCCGCGCTGCTCGTCGAGCCGCGGTACGTCGAGCCGTCCGCTACCACCGCAGCGCCGACACCCGAGCCGATCAGCGCTATCACCGCGTGCTTCGCGCCGCGGCCGGCGCCGAACCACATCTCCGCCTGGCCCTGGGTCTTCGCGCCGTTGTCGACGAACAGTGGCAGGGTCACCCCCGCGTCACGCAGCAGCGACGTCAGCGGGACGGCGTCCCAGCCGACCGTCGGCGCGTGCACCAGGACCCGCTCGCCCTGCTCGACCGTGCCCGGCACGCCGATGCCGACACCGAGCACCGCCGATTCCTCGATGCCGGCGCTGGCGAACACCTCCCGCAGCCCCGACGTCACCTGCTCGACCGCCGTCGCCGGGTCGGGCGCCGCCGGGAGCGGGTGGTCGACCGTCGCGAGGCGGTTCATCGCCAGGTCGAACAGTTCGATCTTGACGCCGGTCTCGCCGATGTCGACGCCGACGACGTGGCCGTACGCCGGGTCGACGCGCAGCAGCACGCGCGGCCGGCCGCCGTCGGATTCCACCTGGCCCGCTTCGGTGATGAGCCGTTCCTCGCCCAGTTCGGCGGTCACGTTGCTGACCGTGGCGGCACTCAGTCCGGTCAGCTGGCTCAGCTCGTGCCGCGACAGCGGGCCGTCGAAGTAGAGTTTCGACAGCAGCAGGGAACGGTTGTGTCGCCGCAGATCGCGGACGGTGGTGCGCTTGCTCGCCATGGGCAACCCATCTGAACTCTTACCGGCTACTGACAGGATGCCTGATCACCCTAAGTTGTGGCCATGTATTAACTGGTGAACTAAGTCCCGAACTGATGGTCGCACCGCAGGTATCTGGCACAATCCCCACCGTGACCCAGGTAGTGCGCCAGACGACGCGGGACCTCCGGCGGCACAACCGCGCGGCACTGCTCTCCACCCTCTACCTCCACGGCCCGGTCAGCAGACTGGAACTGGTAGCTGAATCGGGACTTTCGGCCGCCACCGTTACGAACGTCGTGGCCGAACTGATCGCGGACGGCGTCGTCGCCGAAGCCGGATCGGTCGAATCGGACGGCGGACGCCCGCGGACGCTGCTGGCCGTGCGCCCCGATTTCGGCCACGTCGTGGGCGTCGACGTCGGCGAGACGCACGTCGAGGTCGGCCTGTTCGACTGCGCGCTCGGGACGCTCGGCACCGTGCGCCACCCCCTCGTCGGCACCCGGCTCGACCCGGGTCAGGTGGCCGCGCTGGTGCACACCGGCATCGCCGAGGTCCTCGAGAACGCCGACGCGAACGCGGTCTTCGGCGTCGGCATCGGCGTGCCCGGGGCGGTCCGCGACGGCGGGATCGTCCACGCGCCGACCCTCGGCTGGCGCGGTGTGGCCTTCGCCGACCTGATCCGCCCGCACGTCGTCGCGCCCCTTCACTTGGACAACCGCGCCCGCACACTGGGCCAGGCCGAGAGCTGGCTGGGGGCCGGCCGGGGCGCGGACCGGGCCATCGTCGCCCTGCTCGGCGTGGGGGTCGGGGCCGCGGTCGCGACGGCCGGGCCGTCCCACCCGGGCATCACGACCAGCGAGTGGGGGCACACCGTCGTCAAGGCAGGGGGCGCGGCCTGCCGGTGCGGGTCGCACGGCTGCCTGGAGGCCTACGTCGGCACCGAGGCGGTCGTCCGGCGGTACGCCGACCGGGTCGGCAAGGATCCCGTCATCGGGGACGAAAGCGACGCCGAACTGGCCCACATCGTGGCGGAAGCGCAGGTCGCCGGGCCGGCCGCGGAGGTGCTGGCCGAGACCGGCGAGTACCTCGGGATCGGCATCGCGAACCTCATCAACCTGCTCAGCCCCGACCGGGTGGTGCTTTCCGGCTCCGCAGGGGCGATCATGGGTCCGGCGATCCTGCCCGCCGTGCGTGACGCGGTCGGCCGGCACGCGCTCGACTACCTCGCCGGGCGCACCGAAGTCGTCCTCGGCCGGCTCGGGCCGGAGGCCGTCGCGCTCGGCGCGGCCACCCTGCCGGTCGCGCAGCTGCTCGCCGCGGGCGGCCGGACCGGCTGAAACCCCTTGTGTCGCAAGGGGTAAACCGCCGGTCGGCCCAAGGTCGCGAGTTCTTTCAGTACTTAAACTTAGGCACAAAACGTTACCGCCGTGTTATTGACGTGACCCGAGTCACCCGGGTTGACTCGTGGCGTCGTTCGGTCGCCGGCGGTCGGGGCTCGCTACCAGTCGACACGGAGTAGTAGTCGTCGATGACCAGGAGGAACCGATGCGAGTCAAGCGCTCCATCGTCGCAGCGCTAGTGGCACTAATGGCCCTGGGGGGCTTGACCGCGTGCGGGGGAGGTAGCTCGAGCGCAGGTCAGGGCAACCCCAACGCCGTGCTCAACGTGGGCATGCCGAACGGCCCGCAGTCGGAGAACAACAACCCGTTCCTCGAGACGTCGGCCGCGGCCAACCTCGGGTACCGGTGGACGATCTACGAACCCCTGGTGATGCTCAACCGCGTCAAGCCGCAGGAGCCCGGCAAGCCGTGGCTGGCCGCCAAGTGGGACTGGTCGGACAACTACAAGAAGCTGGTCCTGACCATTCGGGACAACGTGAAGTTCTCCGACGGCCAGCCGATGACCGCCGAGGACGTGGCCTACACGTTCGGCCTGCTGAAGGACAACAAGGCGCTGAACATCGACGCCGTCCCGTACAAGGACATCACCCCGGCCGGCAACCAGGTCACGCTGGGCTTCGACAGCTCCCAGTTCGTCAACCAGGTGAAGATCCTGCAGACGATCGTGGTGCCGAAGCACATTTGGCAGGGCATCAAGGACCCGGCGCTCGACACGATCAAGAACCCGGTCGGCACCGGCCCGTACACGCTCAAGTCGTTCACCCCGCAGACGGTGATCGTCAGCCAGCGGGACGGTTACTGGCAGGAAGCGCCGAAGGTCAAGGAGATCCGCTACACCTCCTACACCGACAACAACGCGCAGGTCTCGGCGCTGGCCAGCGGTGCGGCCGAGTGGAGCTTCGTCTTCATCCCGAACTACAAGGCCGTCTACACGAACAAGGACCCCGAGCACTACAAGCTCTGGTTCCCCGCGCAGCTGGCCGTCCACGGTCTGTGGTTCAACACCGAGAAGGCCCCCTGGAACAGCGCGCCGCTGCGTCAGGCGATCAGCAAGGTGATCAACCGCGACGACATCTTCAACCAGGGCGAGGCCGGCTACTTCTACCCGAAGAACGACCAGGTCACCGGCATTCCGACGCCGGCGGGCGACCCGTTCATCGCGCCGCAGTACCAGGGCCAGACCGTCAAGGTCGACGTCGCGGCGGCCAAGGCGCAGCTCACCGGCGCCGGCTTCACGTTCAACGGCGACAAGCTGCAGGACCCGTCCGGCAAGCCGGTCACCCTCAAGCTCACGGTCCCGTCGGGCTGGTCGGACTACATCACCGACCTGGAGATCATCAAGGACAACCTGTCGCAGATCGGCATCACCGCGACGGTCGACAAGATGAACCAGGACGCGTGGACGAAGTCGGTCGACACCGGTGACTTCGAGGGCCTGATGCACTGGACCAACGACGGTGCGACGCCGTACGACATGTACCGCGACGTCATGGACGGCAACCGCTACAAGCCGACCGGCCAGGGCAACATCAACGGCAACTACGGCCGCTTCAAGAACGACGAGGCGACCAGGGCGCTCGAGACCTACGCCAACGCCGAGGACGACGCCTCCCGCACCGCCGCCATGGCGACGCTGCAGAAGATCATGATCGACCAGCAGCCGATGATCCCGACCTCGGCCGCGAACTCCGGTGGCGAGTACAGCACGAAGAACTGGACGGGCTGGCCCGAGGAGGCGAACCCGTACGCCCCCGCGCAGCCCACCCTGCGCAACGCGCTGGACATCATCCTGCACCTGAAGCCCGCGGCCTGATCCATGGCGGACTCAGTTGTGAAGACCGGTCACGGGGACGGCCGCGGTGACTCCGCGGCCGTCCCGGCCCCCTCCGATCCGGCCGCCGCCGGGTCGGAGGGGGGTACGGAAGAGGTCCTCGGCGACGTCGTCCTCGAGGCGACGGGGCTGACCAAGCACTTCCCGGTGCGCCGGAAGGGCCGGGCCGGGCTGACCGGCCCGCGCCGCGCGGTCCAGGCCGTCGACGACGTCTCCCTGACGTTGCGACGGGGCCGCGTCACCGCGCTGGTCGGCGAGTCCGGCTCGGGCAAGTCGACGGTCGCGCGGCTGCTCGCGCAGCTCTACCCGCGCACCGGCGGTGACATCCAGCTGCACGGCGAGACGGTGAACGTCCGTGGCGGAAAGGCCTTCCGCGCCTACTGCCGCCAGGTCCAGATGATCTTCCAGGACCCGTTCGCGTCGCTGAACCCGGTGCACACGGTGCGGTACCACCTGACGCGGGCGCTGAAGATCCACGGCCGGGCCGGCGACGACCTGGAGCAGGCGCTGCACGACCTGCTGCTGCGCGTCCAGATGACGCCGCCCGAGCGCTACATCGACAAGTTCCCGCACGAGCTGTCCGGCGGGCAGCGCCAGCGCGTCGCGATCGCGCGGGCACTGGGCGCGGACCCCGAGGCCCTGCTGGCCGACGAGCCGGTGTCCATGTTGGACGTCTCCATCCGGCTCGGTGTGCTGAACCTGTTGCGGGACCTCAAGGAACGCCTGCACCTCGCGATCCTCTACATCACCCACGACATCGCGTCAGCGCGCTACTTCGCCGACGAGACGATGGTGATGTACGCCGGCCGGATGGTCGAAGGCGGCGACAGCGAGACGATCACGCAGAACCCGGCGCACCCGTACACGCGCCTGCTCATCGACTCCGCGCCCGACCCGGACCGGCTGGTCGGCGGCAGCGCCGAACTGGACCCCGGTGAAGTTCCGGCCGAGCGCGGCGCCGGCGAACCGCCGAGCCTGATCGACCCGCCGTCCGGCTGCCGGTTCCACCCGCGCTGCCCGGTCGCGATGGAGCGGTGCAAAACCGACCTGCCGCCGCGGTTCGAGGTCGACGACGCACCCGGCCACTGGGCCGCGTGCTGGCTGTACGACGGGGCCGCCCGATGAGGTACCTGCTGCAACGGCTGGCCTTCTACCTCTTCACGGCGTGGGCCGCCGTCACCATCAACTTCTTCATCCCGCGGCTGATCCCCGGTGACCCGGTGCAGTCGCTGATCACGAAGAACCAGGGCACGCTCAGCGCGGACGCGATCCAGTCCCTGTATGTCCTCTTCGGACTGGACAAGAACGAGAGCATGGTCACCCAGTACTTCCACTACTGGGCCCAGCTCTTCCGCGGCGACCTCGGGCTGTCGTTCACGTTCTTCCCGACGCCGGTCACCGAGGTGCTCGGCGACAGTCTGCCGTGGACGATCATCCTGGTCGGCATCACGACGATCATCGGCTTCCTGATCGGCACCGCGCTCGGTGTCGTCGCCGGCTGGAAGCGCGGTTCGTGGGTCGACGGCCTGCTCCCGGTGACGACGTTCCTCTCGTCGGTGCCGTACTTCTGGCTCGGCCTGATCGCCCTGACGCTGCTGGCCGGGCCGGGGAGCTTCTTCCCGTCGTCCGGCGGGTACGACCCGGGCCTGATCCCGGGCTGGGACCCCGACTTCATCGGCAGCGCGATCCAGCACAGCCTGCTGCCCGCGATCACCATCCTGATCAGCTCGATGGGCAGCTGGATACTTGGTATGCGCAACATGATGGTGACCGTCGCGTCGGAGGACTACGTCACCGTCGCGCACGCCAAGGGCCTGCCCGAACGCCGGGTCGCGGTCGGTTACGCGGCGCGCAACGCGCTGCTGCCGAGCGTCTCCGGCTTCGCGCTGGCGCTGGGCTTCATCGTCGGCGGCACGCTGCTCGTGGAGATCGTCTTCTCCTACCCGGGTGTCGGCTTCGAGCTGTTCCAGGCGGTCGGCTCGCAGGACTACCCGCTGATGCAGGGCATCTTCCTGATCATCACGCTGTCGGTGCTGGTGGCGAACCTCCTCGCGGACGTCGCCTACCTCGCGCTCGACCCGCGGACCCGGAAGGCGGGCTGACATGGCGGTACCAGCAGCGGACGTCAAGGCCGCCCAGGCCCTCCCGATCGACGCCATCGCCGGGCGCGCCAAGCGGCGCAAGTTCCGGTTCCTCAGCGGCGGCAAGACGATCACCGGGCTCAGCGTCATCGTGTTCTTCCTGATCATCGCGGTGATCGGTGAGTGGATCGCGCCGTTCGACCCGTCGGCCCGCAGCAACGACCTGCTCGAAGGGCCGTCGGGGCGGCACTGGTTCGGCACCACGCACCTCGGCCAGGACATCTTCAGCCAGGTCCTGGCCGGCACCCGCAGCGTCATGCTCGTCGGCCTCACCGCCGGCGTGGTGGCGACGATCCTCGCGGTCATCGTCGGCGTGACGTCCGGCTACCTCGGCGGGACGCCCGGTGAAGGACTCTCCGCACTGTCCAATGTGTTCCTGGTGATCCCGGCGCTGCCGCTGATCATCATCATCGGCAGCGCGCTGCCGAGCGGCGGTGACTACCTGGTGGCGGTGGTCATCGGGTTCACGTCGTGGGCGTGGGGCGCGCGAGTCCTGCGGGCACAGACGCTTTCGCTGAGAGGCCGGGAGTACGTCGAAGCAGCGCGGGCCACCGGCGAGTCGACGTGGCGGATCATCTTCTTCGAAATCCTGCCGAACCTGACCGCGGTGATCGCGTCCAGCTTTGTCGGCACGGTGATCTTCGCGGTGATGTCGGAGATCACGCTGGCGTTCGTCGGCGTCTCGAGCTTCTCGAACTGGAACTGGGGCACGATCCTGTTCTGGGCGCAGAGCCAGCAGGCGCTGGCCCAGGGCGCCTGGTGGTGGTTCGTGCCGGCCGGGCTGGCGATCGCCGTCCTCGGCACCGCGCTGTCGCTGCTGAACTTCGGCATCGACGAGTTCGTCAGCCCGCGGCTGCGCGGCAGCGGCAAGGCGAAGGTGCGGGACATCCACGGGCGCACGCAGCGCATGCGAGTGGGCTTCACGCCCGTGCTCGGGCGGGAGGAACAGGCATCATGACACCGGTCCTGGAGATCAAGGGTCTCGACGTCGACTACGGCGTCGGCGACGAAGCCGTGCGCGCGGTGCGGGACGTCCACCTGACGCTCAACCGCGGCGAAGTCCTCGGCCTGGCCGGGGAAAGCGGCAGCGGGAAGTCCACTTTGGCCTACGGGCTGACCCGGCTGCTCGCGCCGCCGGGCGTGATCCGCGGCGGCGAGGTGATCTACCACCCCGAGAACGCCGAGCCGTACGACGTCCTGAAGCTGAACCACAAGCAGCTGCGCGACTTCCGCTGGGCCGAGACGTCGATCGTGTTCCAGGGCGCGATGAACTCGCTGAACCCGGTGCACAAGGTCAGCACCCAGCTCGTCGACGTCATCAAGGCGCACGAGCCGGACACGACCCGCGCCGGGCGCGCGGCCCGCGCGAAGGACCTGCTGAAACTGGTCGGCATTTCGGCCGACCGGCTCGACGCGTACCCGCACCAGCTCTCGGGCGGCATGCGCCAGCGCGTGATGATCGCGATGGCGCTGGCGCTCGAACCGCGCGTGGTCATCATGGACGAGCCGACCACCGCGCTCGACGTCGTGATGCAGCGCCAGATCCTCGGTCAGCTCGTGGAACTGCGCGAACGGCTGGGCTTCTCGGTCCTGTTCATCACGCACGACCTTTCGCTGCTGGTCGAGTTCTCCGACCGGATCGCGATCATGTACGGCGGCCGGATCGTCGAACAGGCCCCGGCGTCGGCGCTCTACCGGGACGCACTGCACCCGTACAGCTTCGGCCTGCTGAACTCGTTCCCCGCGCTGCGGGGTCCGCGACGCGAGCTCAGCGGGATCCCGGGTTCCCCGCCGGACACGCGGGGAATGCCGGCCGGCTGCGCGTTCCACCCGCGGTGTCCCAAGGCCTTCGAGCCGTGCGACTCGAAGATCCCCGTGCTGGGCCTGCCCGGCGGCGACGCGTCGCGCGAAGTGGCGTGTTTCCTGCACCCCGTCGCTACCCCCTGAACGTCGCCCGTCCTGTCCGGTACCACTGGAGGAGAGCCGCCTTGACCGAGACCACAGCCGCGACCGCGCAGCAGCAGGCGTTGATCGACAGCCTGCCGCCGGACTTCCGCTGGGGCGTGGCCACCGCCGCGTACCAGATCGAAGGTGCGGTCTCCGAAGACGGGCGTACACCGTCCATCTGGGACACTTTCTGCCAGGTCCCGTGGGCGATCGACAACAATGACAACGGTGACATCGCCTGCGACCACTACCACCGGATGCCGGCGGACATCGGCCTGGTGGACGAGCTGGGCGCGGACACCTACCGGTTTTCCGTGGCGTGGCCCCGGATCCAGCCGCGCGGCCGCGGCCCGGTCAACGAGGCGGGCATCGGGTTCTACGACCGGCTGGTCGACGAGACGCTCGGCAAGGGCATCACGCCGTGGCTGACGCTCTACCACTGGGACCTGCCGCAGGAGCTCGAGGACGCGGGCGGCTGGCCGGCGCGCGACACGGCGTACCGCTTCGCGGACTACTCGATGCTGGTGTTCGACCGGCTCAAGGACCGCGTGCGGCACTGGACGACGTTGAACGAGCCGTGGTGCTCGGCGATGCACGGGTACGTGCACGGCGTGATGGCGCCGGGCCGCCGGGACTACGCGGCCGGGCTGCACGCGGTGCACCACCTGCTGCTGGGCCACGGCCTGGCGACACAGCGGATGCGCGAGGCCGCGCCGCCGGACACGGAGTTCGGCATCACTCTCAACATGTGCACCGCCGACCCGGCGACGGACTCCCCGGAAGACGTCCGCGCGGCGCGTCAGGCCGACGGCCTCGGCGTCCGGATCTACCTGGACCCGCTGGTGCGCGGCGAGTACCCGGACGACGTGGTGGAGGACCTGGCCGCGCGCGGTGTCAAGCTGCCGGTGCAGGACGGTGACCTCGAGATCATCTCGACACCGCTGGACTTCCTGGGCGTGAACTACTACTTCGGCCAGCAGTTCTCCGGCGTCGACGAGCAGGGCAGCGCGGTCGACTCCGACGGCGTCCCGACGTCCCGCGCGGTCCCGTTCGGCGAGCCGACGACGGCGATGGGCTGGGAGATCCTGCCGGACAAGTTCACCGAGCTGCTGACCCGGCTGGGCCGCGACTACCCGAACCTCCCGATGTACATCACGGAGAACGGCTCGGCCTTCGACGACGACCCGGATTCGAGCGGCTTCGTCCGCGACGAGCAGCGCACGGCGTACCTGGCCTCGCACATCGCCGCGGTGGCGGCGGCGCGCAACGCGGGCGCGGACGTCCGGGGCTACTTCGCCTGGTCCCTGTTGGACAACTTCGAATGGGCGTACGGCTACGCGAAGCGGTTCGGCCTGATCCGGGTGGACTACGAAACGCAGGAGAGGACGATCAAGCAGAGCGGCCTCTTCTACCGCGACACGGTGCGCCGGGTCCGCGGCAGTTGAGCTACGTCCGTGAAGGCCTCCTTACCGGCTCTTACGGCCGGTAAGGAGGCCTTCACGGCTTTTCGGTGGTAAGGCTGGCCCCACCAGGGTGGCGGTGGCAGGCCCCATGGTTCGGCCCCGGGGGTTTCCCTAGCTTCGTACGGGTAGCCGACCCCTGGGGGAACCATGAGCGTCCGGACGGAAATCAGACCCGCGCCACCGCAGCGGCCGCCGTGGTGGCGACGGCCGTGGATCGGGCCGCTCGCCTTGCTGGTGCTCGCTTTCCTGGCCTTCTCGCTGCCGCCGTACCTCGCCTTCGATCCGGCGCAGTCGAGGGTGCCGCAGCCGGAAGGCTTTCCCGCGCACTACTGGTTCCTCGTCGCCCACGTGATCTTCGGATCCGTCGCCATGGTGGGGGCCGTGCTGCAGATCTGGCCGTGGCTGCGCCGGACGTACCCCGTTTTCCACCGTTACGCCGGCCGCGCGTACGTCTTCGCCGGGGTGCTGCCGGCCGGGGTCATGGCGCTGACCATCGGTTCGCAGAGCCCGTTCGGCCCGACGACCCGGGTCAGTGACATTGTCGCGGCGCTGCTCTGGCTCGGCTGCACCTTCGCCGGCTGGCGCGCGGTGCGCGAGCGGCGCTTCGGCGACCACCGCAAGTGGATGATCCGCAGTGTGGCGATGACGTTCTCGATCATCGTCAACCGGCTGATCACGCCGATCGCGATGGTCGCGCTGGAGCCGCAGATCCCGACCACGTTCGGCGGCAGCGAGCTGGCCTACTCCCAGAGCGTCGCGGCGATTTCCTCGTGGGGCGGTGTGGCGATCGCGCTCGTCTTCAGCCAGCTGTGGCTCGAGCGGAAGCCAGCCAGCGCGCGATGATCGTCCGCTGGATCTCCGACGCTCCTTCGTAGATGCGCGGCGCGCGGACCTCGCGGTAGAGGTGCTCCAGCAGGTGCCCGCGCCGCAGGGCCCGGGCGCCGTGCAGCTGCACCGCCGAGTCGACGACGAACTGGGCGGCCTCGGTGGCGAATAACTTCGCCATCGCCGCGCGGCCGCCGAGGTTCTGCTCGCCCGCGTCGTACGCGCCCGCCGCCGCGTAGACCAGCAGGCGCGCTGCTTCCGTGCGCGTCGCCATCTCCGCCAGCGCGTGCGCCACCGCCTGCTGCTTGATCAGCGGGCCGCCAAAGGCTTCGCGCTGCCCGGTGTAGTCCACAGTGGCGTCCAACGCGGCTTGCGCCATCCCGACGGCGAACGCGCCGACGCTCGGGCGGAACAGATCGAGGGTCCGCATCGCGACGGCGAAGCCGCGGTTCTCTTCGCCGAGCAGCTCTTCACGCCGGACCTCGACGCCGTCGAACGTGACCGTGCCGATCGGGTGCGGGCTGACCAGGTCCAGGTGCTCGCCGCCCAGGCCCGGGCGCTCGCCGGGGACGACGAACGCGCTGACGCCGCGGGAGCCGGCGCCTTCGGTGGTGCGCGCGAAGACCGTGTAGAAGTCGGCCTCGGGCGCGTTGGAGATCCACATCTTCTCGCCGGTGAGGCGCCAGCCGTCGCCGTCCGGCTCGGCTTTCAGCGAGAGAGCGGCCGCGTCCGAACCGGCGTCCGGTTCGGTGAGCGCGAACGCCGCCACGGCGTCCCCGGCCGCCACCGCGGGCAGCCACTTCGCGACCTGATCGTCCTGTCCGGACTGCAGGATCGGGTAACTTCCCAGGCCCTGCAACGCCAACGCCGTCTCGGCCTCGGTGCTGACGGTGGCGAGGTTCTCGCGAAGGATGCACAGGTCCGTCGCGGCGGCCTGGCGTGACGGCTTCCCGTCGGCGACGCCGGGGAACAACCGCGCGAGGAGGCCGAGCGCGCCCATCGCCTTGAGCAGCGGGCGGTTGACCGCACCCTCCACACCGGACTCGGCGAGCGGGCGCAGCTGCTCTTCGGCCAGTCGCCGGACGTCCGTCGCGAAGGCGAGCTGGTCCGGGTCGAGGGTGAAGGTCATCGCGAAGCTCCCGGTCGCCAGCGGGCGTGGGCGGTGCCGGTCGGCCCCGACCGGACGAGGTCGAGCCGCGGCTCCGGGCCATCCGAACGGCCGGTCTGCGGTCTGCGGTTGCCCGCGGCGAACTGCTTCGGCCAGACGATCGGGTAGCCCTGCTCGGCCGCCGCGTGCAACGTCCACTGTGGATCGTAGAGGTGGGTCCGGCCCAAGGCGCACAGGTCCGCGCGGCCGGCCAGGATCAGCGAGTTCACGTCGTCGTACGACGAGATCGCGCCGACGGCGATCACCGCGATGCCGTACTCCTGCCCGATCTCGTTGCGGATCCGGTCGGCGTACGGCGTCTGGTAACTCCGGCCGTACTGCGGCTTCTCGTCGCACACCACCTGGCCGGTCGAGACGTCGATGCCGTTCGCCCCGTGGGAAGCGAAGGCGCGCGCGATCTCCACGGCGTCGTCGGCGTCGATGCCGCCGTCCGCCCAGTCGGTCGCCGAGATCCGGACGGTCATCGGCCGCTCGGCGGGCCACACCGCACGGACCGCGTCGAAGACTTCGAGCGGGAACCGCAGCCGATTCTCCAGTGAGCCGCCGTAGCCGTCGGTCCGCTGGTTCGTCAACGGCGAGAGGAACGACGAGAGCAGGTAGCCGTGCGCGCAGTGCAGTTCGAGGACGTCGAACCCGGCGCGAGCGGCAGCGAGTGCGCACGCGACGAACTCGTCCCGGATCGCGACCATGTCTGTTGTGGACAGTTCACGGGGGACCTGGTTCCGCTCGGAGTACGGCAGAGCCGAGGGTGCGCAGACTTCCCAGTTGTCCGACGGCAGCGGCTCGTCGATGCCGTCCCACATGAGTTTTGTCGAACCCTTGCGGCCGGAGTGTCCTAATTGGACGCCGATCCGAGCGGGGGACTGGGCGTGCACGAAGTCGACGACCCGCTTCCACCCTGCTTCCTGCTCGGCCGTGTAGAGACCGCCGCAGCCGGGCGTGATCCGCCCTTCGGGCGAGACGCACACCATCTCCGTCATCACCAGGCCGGCGCCGCCGAGGGCCTTGCTGCCCAGGTGCACCAGGTGGAAGTCGCCCGGCACACCGTCCACCGCGGAGTACATGTCCATCGGCGACACGATGATCCGGTTGGGCAGCTCCAGCTCGCCGAGCTTGAACGGCTGGAACATCGGCGGCCGCGACGTCGTGCCGAGCGACCGCGCGAACCAGTGGTCCAGTTCGCCGGCGAACTCCGGGTCGCGCAGGCGGAGGTTGTCGTAGGTGACGCGGCGGCTGCGCGTGAGGATGTTGAACGCGAACTGCGGCGGGTCCTGGTGGGCGTACTGCGCGATGTTCTCGAACCACTCCAGGCTGGCCTGCGCGGCGCGCTGGGTCGACGTCACGACCGGGCGCCGTTCCAGCTCGTACGCCTTGAGCGCCTCCGCGACGCCCGCGTTTTCGTGCAGGCACGCGGCCAGCGCGAGTGCGTCCTCCATGGCCAGCTTCGTGCCGGAGCCGATCGAGAAGTGCGCGGTGTGCGCGGCGTCGCCGAGGAGGACGACGTTGCCGTGCACCCAGGTCTCGCAGCGCACCGTGCCGAACGTGACCCACTTCGAGTTGTTCGCCATGACGCCGTGGCCCTGCAGGACGTCGGCGCACAGCTCGCGGATCAGCGAAATCGACTTCTCGTCACTCTCGCCCGGCTTGAGCGAGGTCGCCGCGATGGAGCCGAACGTCCGCTGCCAGACGTCCTCCTGCACCTCGAGGATGAACGTGCTGCCCTCGCGGCCGTACGGGTAGCCGTGGATCTGCATGATCCCGGCCGGCGTCTCCAGGACGTAGAACTTGAAGGCGTCGAACACCAGGTCCGTGCCGAGCCAGATGTAGCGGCACCGGCGCGTCTCGACGCTCGGCCGGAAGTGCTCGGCGTGTTTCGCGCGGACCGCGGAGTTGACGCCGTCCGCGGCGATGACCAGGTCGTAGCCGGACAGATCCGCCGGGGCCTCTTCGCGGAAGCGCAGTTCGACGCCGAGTTCCGCGCAGCGGTTCTGCAGGATGCCGAGCAGGCGCTTGCGGCTCATCGCGGCGAAGCCGTGGCCGCCCGAGGTGGTGACCGTGTCGCGGTAGTGGACGTCGATGTCGTCCCAGCGGGCGAACTCGGCGCGCATGGCCTCGTGCACGGCCGCGTCGGCGTGTTCGATCCCGCCGAGCGTCTCGTCGGAGAACACCACACCGAAGCCGAAGGTGTCGTCGGGCGCGTTGCGCTCCCAGACGGTGATGTCGTGACCCGGGCCGAGCTGTTTGGTCAGCGCGGCGAAGTACAGGCCCGCCGGGCCGCCGCCGATCACCGCGATACGCACGCCGTCCAGGGTATGTCGTCACGCGTACGACCGTCAATAAGGCGAAAGATGGGCTACCGTGTCCGCATGGAACGCATCAACCCGCCGGAGCTGGGCAAGCCCTCCGGGTTCTCGCACGCGGTGGTCGCCGAGGGCCGGGTCGTCTTCCTCGCCGGGCAGACCGCGCTGGACGCGTCGAACAAGATCGTGGGCGACGGCGTCGTCGGGCAGTTCGAACGCGCGCTCGGCAACTTGCTGACGTCGCTGCGCGCGGCCGGCGGTGAACCCGCGGACCTCTGCAGCGTGACGATCTACATCGTCGACATGGCCGACTACCGGGCGCACGCGCGCGAGATCGGCGCGGTCTGGCGGCGGCTCGCGGGCACCGAGTACCCGGCGATGGCCGGCATCGGCGTCGACCGGCTCTGGGACGAAGAAGCCCTGGTCGAAGTCCAAGGCTTCGCGGTCGTGAGTGTTTAGGGCGGTTAGAACCGCCCTAAACACTCACGACAAGGTGCGGCAGCGGACTCAGCCGAGGTTGATCGCCTTCGAGACGTACGCGCGGGCCGGGTCCTCCAGCCGGGCGTGCAGCTCGAAGAACAGCTCGGCCGCGCGGATGCCCGACCAGTCGCGCGGCAGGAACTCCGCGGGCAGGCCGGGGTCGAGGTAGGGCATCCGCCGCCAGCCGGTCAGGACCCGGACGTAGTCGCCGAAGGCCTCTTCGTCGGCGACGGTCTTGCGCCGCTGCCAGCGGCGCAAAGCCGGGCCGTGCTCGTCGAGGAACGTTGTGTACAGCTCGTCGAGCCGGTCGAGGTCCCACCAGTCACGGACCTTCGCGGCGACGTCGCCGAAGGCCAGGTGATCGGCCCGGAACAGGTCGGCGTACCCCGCGAGACCGAGGCGGGTCAGGGCTTCGGCCGTGACGTCGTGCAGGTGCGCCGGCGCGATCCAGACGCCCGAGGCGGCGGTGCCGAAGCCCATCCGGGCGAGCTGGGTGCGCAGCAGGTGGCGCTTGTGCCGCTCGGTCTCCGGCACCGAGAACACCGCGAGCAGCCAGCCGTCGGCCGGGGTCGCGCGCTCGCGGCGGAAGATCCGCTCGTCACCTTCGCGCAGGATCCCGCGCGCGTCGTCGGACAGTTCGTAACCCGCGGTGGCGTTGCGGCGTACGGCCTCGAGGATCCCGCGTCGCTTCAACCGGGAGATCGACGAGCGCACGGCGGGCTCGTCGACCCCGACGGCGGCCAGCAGATCGATCAGCGACGCGACCGAAAGCCAGCCGCCTTCGGTGCGCGAATAGAGGCCGTACACCGTCACGATGAGCTGGCGAGGCTGGGCCGCACGGCCGGAGCCGTCCAGTTCGGTCGCCTCGGGTACGGCCGTCATCCGGCCACAATAACAACCGGCCGCGGACCACTCCGCTACGATTTCGCCGCGATGCTGCCAGCCACCAAGGGGATCTTCGACCGGCTCACCCGGCGCGGCCGCCTGATGTCCAAGCGGACCTGCGACCGGCAGGGCCACGTGGTGCGCACCGGGCGCTTCCTGTTCCGGACGCCCACCGCGTGGGAGTACGCCGCCGCCGTCGCCTGCGGCAGTGATCCGGCCGCGCAGCGCTGGCTCGGCTGGCAGCGCGACTCCATCGTCGCCCGGGGCGCCCGGGCGGACGCGCTGCGCGTCGTGCCCGGCACCGGGCCGGACTGGGTGTCACCCGATCCGCAGTCGATCGACCTGGTGATGATCGACCTCGAGGCCGGCCGGTGCGTCGGGCTGGTCAGCGTGCACACCGGCGAGGACGGCGGCCCGGAGACCGGCGGCTACCTCGCGCCGGACTACCGCGGCCGCGGCATCGGCCGGGTCCTCTTCGCCACCGGGCTGGTGCTGGCGCACGATCACCTCGGCCTGCCGCGGGTGCGGGCCGGCGCCGAGGTCGGCAACGTCGCGAGCGCGCGGTCCCTGCAGGCCGCCGGGCTGGCGCGCGTCGCCGGGCCACCGACCTACCGGCTGCCCGACGGCCGCGTCACCGAGGCGTGGTGGTTCGAGCACGCCGTCCCGCGAGTGATGCGCTGCGCCGGCCCGCAGGCGACGTGGTTCCGGGCGACGTCGGTGCTCTGAACCCGTCTTGCTCCGAAACCGTCGTGCTCCGAAACCGTCGTGCTCCGAAACTTCGGCGGGCGCCGACGTTTCCCGCACCTACGGTCGGCGCATGACCCAGCTGACCGCCCCGGTACCACCCGTTCCCGCCGACGTCCCGCCCGGCGGTGTCGCCTGGCTGCGCGCGACCGTCGCCCGCTTCAGCAACGGCTCCGAGCACGTCCGGCGGCGCGCCCTCGCCGTGTCGTTGCTCGCCGAGATCGACGAGAACGCGGTGCAGGACAAGGCTTTCGCGTGGACCCAGCGGATCCTCTCGAAAGTCGAAGACGTCGATGTGATGGCCGTGCTCGCCCGGCCGGTGCCGGTCGGGGTGCTCGCGGAAGCGCTGGGGCTGCCCGACGTCTCGGCGGAGGTGGCGCTGGTCGCGGCCGCGTACCACCCGCACGTCACCCCGTCGGAGGCGGCGGAAGCGGCGATGGGACGGCTGATCGGGGCGTGCGGCGGAGTCACCGAACTCGCGGCCGCGCGGATCGGCGTGCTCGTCCAGGCCTGTGACGCCACCGCCGGCCTGATCGGGAACGCGCTTTCCGCGTCACTGGCCGGAAAACCGGGCGAGCTCCTGGCCGACCCGCCGGTGTTGCGGACGCGCCGCCGCGTCGACGGCGAGGACGTCACGGTCGAATTGACCGGGATGCCGTTCGGCGCCGGGCCGCGCGAATGCCCGGGTTCGGCGCACGCGATCGCGCTCGCCACCGGGGTTCTCCAGGCGCTGCGCGGTTTTCGCCTGACAGAAGCGGAAACGGCGTGGGTGTCGTCGCCGAATCTCCGGATGCCTTCGGTGCTGCGGGTGACCCGCGGGAGTTCTGCCGGTGGCCTCTGCTAGAACTACCGCGTTCATTTGTCTGGGGGAAGGCCGGAAATTGCTGTACATGGATGGGCTGCTCGGCTTCGTCACGCTCGGATTGTGGATCTTCTGCTTGGTCGACGTGATCACGACGGACGAGTCGTCGTGCCGCAACCTGCCGAAGATGCTGTGGCTGCTGCTCGTGCTGCTGGTGCCGCTGGTCGGTTCGATCGTCTGGCTGGTCGCGGGCCGGCCGCAGCAGGTCGCGCGTGCCGGTGGCCGCTACGAGCGCAACGCGCCGGCGTTCCCGGAGTACGACCGGCCGGGCCGGTTCGCGGCGGGGAGCCCGGACGACGACGAAGAGTTCCTCCGCAAGTGCCGTGAGCGCGCCGAAGCGCAGCGGAAGCTGGCGCGTGAGAAGGGCACCGAGGCCTGAGCCCGAACACCTCATCGGGGAGCTAGCAGGCAGGGCCTTCGCAGGAGCCGCGTTCGTAGGCCTCCAGCGTCGAGATCACCAGCTGCCGCTCGGCCGGCGTCAACGGCGCCAGCGCGTCGCTCCACGCCCTCGCGCCGCGGGCCAGCCAGGCGTCGACGGCCGGGCGTTTGCCCGGCTGGATGCTGACGATCGTGCGGCGGCGGTCGGCGGGGTCTTCGTCGCGGTTCAGCACGCCCTGGCGGCTGAGGTCGCCGACCATCAGGCTCGCCGTCGTCGGCGCCACCTGGAGGCGGGTGGCCAGCTCGGTCACCGTCATCGGGCCGTCGAACAGCAGGTACGACAGCAGCGAGAGGTGCCGCGGCGCCAGCGTGCAGCCGTTGAGCTCGTCGGGGACCGGCGTGCGCTTCGCCCGGCCGACGAGGCGGGGCATGAGCAGCAGGAGCTGCCGCACGCCGTCCTCGACACTCGGCCCGGCTTCCGTTGACACCGCACTCCTCCCGTCGGTAGCTTTGTTTGCAAAACAAACGCTTCGATCGCTCCCGAGCCTACCTCGGGGCACCGATCGAGCGTACCGGCAAGAAACAGGGGTTGAGATGACGTCCGAGGTTCCCGGGTTGACCGAGGTTCGCGAGATGAACAAGGGGGTCACCGAGGAGTTCCGCGCGAACGCGGGTGTCGTCGGCGGCATGTTCGAGGGCAAGAATGTGCTGCTGCTCACGACGATCGGCGCGAAGAGCGGCGAAGAGCGCCTCTCGCCGCTGGTCTACACCCGCGACGGCGACCGCCTGGTGATCGCCGCGTCCATGGGTGGCGCGCCGAAGAACCCGGCGTGGTTCCACAACCTGGTCGCGAACCCCAAGGTCACGGTCGAGGTCGGCACCGAGAAGTTCGAGGCGACGGCCACGGTGATCGCCGACCGCGCCGAGCGTGACCGCCTGTACGCGGGCATGGTCGCGCACGCCGAGGGCTTCGCCGACTACGAGAAGAAGACCGACCGGATCATCCCGATCGTGGTCCTGGAGCGCTGACCACCGGTCGTGAGTGTTCAGGGCGGTTAGAACCGCCCTGAACACTCACGACAAGCCGCGGCAGACCGGCCGGGCCGCGGGGTCAGGAAACCGACGTCGTCGCGGGGGCGGACTCGACGCGGGGCTCGGCGGGCGGCTGTCCGGCAGCCTCCCGCTCCTCGCGCCGGGCTTCCTTGCGGGTGATGATCCGCTTGCCGACGTCGATCATGGGCTTCTCGACCCAGCGGTGGATCAGGTCCGCGATCGCCAGGCCGACCAGGAACACCGTCACCGCCGTGACCGTCCGGTTCACCACGAGCCCCGGCACCGCCTGGACGACGACGAAGTGCACCGGACCCTGCAGCAGGTAGAGCGAGTACGACCGCTCGCCGACGAAGCGCATCGGGGCCGTGCCGAGCAGCCAGCGCAGCGGGCCCGGGCTGACCAGGACGATCAGCAGCAGCATCGTCAGCACCGTGTACCCCACGAGCAGCAGCAGGTTCTGCCCCGACTCGTTCCACAGGGTGTCGAGGTTCGTGTGCAGCAGCGCGAACGCGGCGACGATCGGGATCGCGGCCAGCGGGTGCGTCAGCGGCTTCAGCAGCGTGTACCCGCGGCGGTAGTGCAGCAGGATCGCCAGCAGGCAGCCGCTGGCCAGGATGAAGTAGTGGATGGTCGAGGTGTAGATCGCGGTCTTCGACGCGCCCAGCACCCAGCCGCCGGTGGTCAGCGGCACCAGCGCCAGCAGCGCGACCATCGCCGCGCCGACCAGCAGGAACTTGCGCTTGGCCGCGCCGATCCCGATCGCGACCAGCAGGAACGGCCAGACCAGGTAGAACTTCTCCTCGATGCCCAGCGTCCACGAGCCGCTGAAGAAGTTGTCGGCGCCGTTGCCGCCCGAACCGGGGAAGAACTCGTTGAGGAACGTCAGGTAGTACTTCAGCGCGTGCGGGAAATCGCGGCTGAGGAACTCGGCGCGCAGGAGCACGAACGCGACGATGCCGCCGAGGATCACCAGGTACGGCGGCAGGATCCGGAAGACCCGCCGGATGTAGAAGTTCGACAGCGAGATCCGGCCGGTGCGGTCCTGCTCGCGCAGCAGCAGCGTCGTGATCAGGAAGCCGGACAGCACGAAGAAGATGTAGACGCCGACCCAGCCCGACAGCCAGCCCCAGTTCGGGCCGCCGAAGTGGAAGAAGATGACCATCGTCGCGGCCAGCGCGCGCAGGCCGTCGAGCCCGGGGAAGCGCCGGCTGCCGAGGTAGTCCTCATGGCTCATCGTGCGCAAGACGTTCCCCCATCGGTGTGACAGTCGGGGGCGAGTATAGGGCGTGGCTACGGCCGCCCCGGCCGTGTGGGGCGGGGCAAGCGCGTCCGGGCGAACGCGATCAGGGCGCGGGCCGCCGGTCCGATCGGGCCCTGATCGCGCCAGGCCAGCGCGAGTACGCCGCGCAGCCGCGGCCGGACGATGTCGATCACCCGCACGTCACCTTCGTGGTAGCGGGCCAGGGATTCCGGCACCACCGCCACGCCGAGGCCGCGCACCGCCAGCTGCACCAGCACGTTCGGGTCGGCCGCCTCGAACGCGATCCGCGGGGTCAGCCCTTCGGCCGCGAACGCCCGGTCCAGCGCCGTGCGCAGGCCGGTGCCTTTCGGCAGGGCCATCAACGGCGGCCCGGCCAGGTCGGCCAGCGCGACTTCCGCGCGGTCGGCCAGCGGCCCGGACGGCGCCGTGACGGCCAGGAACGGCTCGTCGATCAGCACCTGCGTCGTGATGCCCGGCGGCGGCTCCGCCGCGAGACCGACCACGGCCAGGTCGAGCCGGCCCTCCTGCAGCGCCGTCAGCATCGTGTCGGAGTTGGCCTCGGCCAGCGTGATCTCCACCGCCGGGTACCGCTCGTGGAAGCCGGCCAGCAGGTCCGGCAGCCCGACCGGCCCCGCCGACGTCACGGCGCCGAGCGCGACCTGGCCGCGGACCAGCCCGGCCAGCTCGTCGACGGCCTCGTGCACGCCCCGCACCGCCGCGAGCGCGGCCCGGGCGTGGGGCAGCGCGGCCGCGCCGACGTCGGTGAGCCGCACCGTGCGGCCGGAGCGGTCCAGCAGCTCCTGCCCCAGCTCCCGCTCGAGGCGCCGGATCTGGGCGCTCACCCCGGGCTGGGCGACGTGCAGCCGCTCCGCCGCGCGCGTGAAGTTGCCTTCCTCCGCGACGGCGACGAAGTACGCGAGCTGATGCAGTTCCATAAGCACTGATTCTAGCCGGGATAAAAACCAGATCTTGGACTTCTGATCGTCGCGGGCCGAAGGTGGAGGGAGCACCGAAGGAGGAGTTCACGATGGACGTCACCCCGCTCACCGGCCAGGTCTTCCGGCCCGGTCAGGACGGCTACGACGACGAGGTCGCCGGCTTCCAGCTCGCCGTCGCCACCGCGCCCGCCGTGGTCGTCGGCGCCGAGACCGCCGACGACGTCGTCACCGCCGTCCGGTTCGCCGCCGCCCACGGCCTGCGCGTCTCCGTGCAGGCCACCGGTCACGGCCTGACCGCGGGCACCGAAGGACTGCTGATCAGCACCCGCCGGCTGGCCGGCGTCGAGATTGACGCCGAGGCCGGCACCGCCCGCGTCGAGGCCGGGGTCCGCTGGGGCGCGGTGCTCGAAGCCGCCGCGAAGCACGGGCTCGCCCCGCTCAGCGGCTCGTCGCCGGACGTCGGCGTCGTCGGCTACACGCTCAGCGGCGGCTTCGGGCTGATGGCCCGGAAGTACGGTCGCGCCGCCGACCACGTGCGCGCGATCGACGTCGTGACCGCCGACGGCTCGCTTCGGCACGTCGAGGCGGGTTCGGACCTGTTCTGGGCGCTGCGCGGCGGCCGGGCGGACTTCGGCATCGTCACCGCGCTGGAAATGGACCTGGTTCCGGTCACCGAGCTGTACGGCGGTGGCCTCTACTTCGACACGGCGGACATCCCCGCCGTGCTGCGGGCCTGGCGCACGTGGGCGTCGAGCGCACCCGACACGCTCACGACGTCGCTCGCCATGATCCCGTACCCCGACCTGCCGATGGTGCCGGAGACCTTGCGCGGCAAGCACATCGCGCACGTCCGGGTCGCGTACCTCGGCGACGGCGGGGACGACCTCGTCGCGCCGCTTCGGGCCGCGGCGCCGGCGCTGATGGACACGCTGAAGCGGATGCCGTTCAGCGAGTCCGGCTCGATCGCGGCCGAGCCACCGCACCCGCACGGCTACCACGGCACCAACACGACGGTCACCCAGCTCAACGACGCCATGCTCGACGCGATCGTCGAGCACGCCGGCCCCGGCGCGGAGGTCGGCACGGTGCTGATCGTCGACCGGCTGGGCGGCGCGCTCACCCGGCCGCCGGAGGTGCCGGGGGTCGGCTGGGACAGGCAGGCGGAGTTCGTCGTCCGAGCGCTTTCGGTGGTCGAGGCCGGGATCGAGCCCGTCCGCAAGGCGCACGCGAAGCTGTTCGACGCGCTGACGCCGTGGTCGAGCGGGCGGCTGCTGCCGTTCGTGTACGGCGAGCACGACCCGGCGGAGGTCGCCGAGAGCGTCTACCCGGCGGATGACCTGCGGCGGTTGCGGGAGCTGAAGCGCGAGTACGACCCGAAGGCCACCTTCGGTTCTTGACACGACGTCAACAGCGGCGTTTCCTGAGGGCGGAACCCGCTCGGGCGAGGAGGCGTGCCCATGGCCGCGACCGCCCTCCGGGACGCCGTTCTCGGCGCCGGGCTGCTGGCCGCCAGCGCGAACGTGATCATGCAGCTGTCCCGGGCCCCCGTCGGGCACGGCGTGGTGGAGAGCAAGGTCGACAGCGGCAACCTCTTCCGGCACCCGGTGAAGCGGACGCGGACCACGCTCACCTATATCGCCGTCGCCACGATGGGCACCGACGCCGAGCGCGCCGCCTACCGCCGCGGCGTCGACCAGGCTCACGCGCAGGTCCACTCGGACCCGGACAGCCCGGTCGCCTACAACGCGTTCGACACCGATCTCCAGCTCTGGGTCGCCGCCTGCCTCTACAAGGGCTTCGAGGACGTCCACCTCGCGTTCCTCGGCGGCGACCCGGAGCGCTTCTATCGCGAAGCCGCGGCGCTCGGCACGACGTTGCAGGTCCGGCCCGGGATGTGGCCGGAGGACCGCGAAGCGTTCGAGGAGTACTGGACCCGGGGGCTCGCCGAGGTCGCCATCGACGACACCGTCCGCCGGTACCTCACCGACCTCGTCGACCTGCGGTTCCTGCACCCGGTCGCGGCCGCGACCGGCCGGCGCTTCCACCGGTTCGTCACCACCGGCTTCCTGCCGCCGCGCTTCCGCGCGGAGATGCGCCTGACCTGGACCCCGGCCGATCAGCGCCGGTTCGACGCGCTCCTGCGCCGCGTCGGCGTGCTGGTCCGGCTGAGCCCCGGCCCGCTGCGGCGCTTCCCCTACAACCTCTGCCTCTGGGACCTGCGCCGCCGGCTGCGCACCGGGCGTCCGCCGGTCTGAATCGCCCCGTTACAGTGTCGGGTCGACACCGGCCACCCGAGGGGATTCCATGACGGCGATCGAGGCGGACGTCGAACCGCCGGTGACCGCGCCGGCCCGCCGCGGCCCGCTGATCGCCGTTTCGGTGCTCCTGGCGGCTCTTTTCCTCGTCGGCGCCTGGGCGGCCTGGTTCCTCACGATCGACGACGCCTTCATCAGCTTCCGCTACTCGGCGAACTTCGCGGCCGGGCACGGCCCGGTGTGGAACGTCGACGGCCCGCGCGTCGAGGGCTTCACGAACTTCGCCTGGGTCGTCTGGTCCGGGCTCGGCGCGTGGCTCGGGCTGGCGCTGCCGCTGTTCACCAAGGTGACGTCGCTGCTGCTCGGCCTGGGCACGCTGTACCTGCTCATCCGCGAAGGCCACCGCCGTGCGGGCCTCACCGGCGTGCTGGTCGGCGCGGGCGCGTACGTCGTGTTCCTGCCGACCTACTTCCACATCACGGCCGGCCTCGAGACGGCCGCGTTCGCCGCGGTGCTGCTGCGCGTCGTCGTGCTCGGCCTGCGGGTCCTGGCGAACGAACGCGTGCGCGTCTGGGAGCCGCCGGTCCTGCTGCTCCTGCTCGGCATGCTCCGGCCCGAAGGCGTGCTGGCCGCGCTGCCGGTCTTCCTGCTGTGGTTCTGGCGCGAGCGCGGGGCCGCGCGCTGGTGGTGGAGCGGCGGCGCGGTTGTCGTCGGCGCCGCGTACTTCGTGTGGCGCTGGCGGTTCTACGGCCAGCTGCTGCCGAACACCTTCTACGTCAAGTTCGGCAACCTCGACTCCGGCTGGATCTGGACCAAGCACACGACGTTGCTGCTGCTCCCGCTCCTGCTGCTGACGCTCTCGCTGCTGCTCCGCAAGGCGACGCGCGCGATCGGCGCGCTGCTCGTGGTGACCGTCGCGGTCACGTACGTGACGTACGCGGTGTCCGGGCCGACCATGGACTACCTCGACCGCTTCGCCGACCACGCGATCCCCGTGCTCTGCCTGGGTGCCGGGATCGCCGCCGGGACGCTGGCGCCGCGGGTCGTCGGCGCCCTGCTCGGGCTGGTGGCCGTCGGCTGGTCGGCCGTCGCCGGCGCGAGCGCGCCCGACCTCGGCGTGATCGCGAACTACGGCCCCGACCTGCAACGCGCGCACATCGCGATCGGCAAGGGCCTGGCCGAGGCCGACGTCCCGGCGCCGGCCCGCAGCCTCGCCGTCACCGACGCCGGCGCGATCCCGTACTACAGCGGCTGGCAGTCGATCGACTACATCGGCCTCAACGACCCGAAGATCTCCCGCGGCGCGGACCCGACGCAGGTCGTCATGCAGGCGCACCCGACGGTCATCGTGGTGACCGCGAACGGCCCGGAGCCCGAGGGCAAGCGCTACGGCTTCGACTTCCCGCGGGCGACCGTGGGCTACCAGAAGGTCGCGGCCGTCGAGATGCGCGCTGGTTACTGGCAGGACGTCTACGCGCTGCCGCAGTACGCGGACACGATCGGCGAGCACGTCCGGCGGCAGGCCGACACGGCCGGGCAGGCCAACGACCCGGGCCGGCCGGAGGACACCGTCGACCGCTGGCTGGACCGGCTGCGCTCGCAGCTGCCGTTCTGAGGAAGGCTCGCTGCGAGTTGACCGCTTCGCGCGCGGGCGCGAAGGTGGGCCGATGAGCAGCGATGAGCTCCGTCACGGCGTCAAGTTGAGCAGTCTCGACCAGGAGGTCTTCCCCGGCGCGGGGGCCACCAAGCGCGAGATGCTGGACTACCTCGAAGCGGTCGCCGACCGGATGCTGCCGGAGCTGCGCGACCGGCCGCTGTCGGTGGTGCGGGTGCTGCGCGGCCAGGGGCCGTTCATGCAGAAGAACCTGCCGAAGTACACGCCGGACTGGGTCGAGCGGATGCCGCTGTGGGCCGACCGCTCGCGCCGCGAAGTCATCTACGCGCTGGGCAACGACCTGCGCACGCTGATCTGGTTCGGCAACCAGCGGGCGATCGAGTACCACGTGACGCTCTTCCGCGGCGAGCCCACGACCGGGCCGACGCACCTGGTCCTCGACCTCGACCCGCCGGAGGAAGGCCCGTTCAGGCTGGCGATCGACGCCGCGAAGCTGGTGCGCGAGGCACTGCAGGCCGACGGCCTCGACGGCGCCGTCAAGACCAGTGGCTCGAAAGGCCTGCACGTCTTCATCCCGCTCGCCCCGGGCCAGTCGACCGAGGACATCGCGGCGGCCACCCGCGCGGTCGCGGCCCGCGCCGAGCGCATCGACCCGGCCCGCGGCACGACGGAGTTCGTCAAGGAACGCCGTGAGGGCAAGGTCTTCCTGGACTCGACCCGCTCCGGCGGCGGCACGGTCGTCTGCGTCTACAGCCCCCGCAACCGCCCGGGCGCGCCGGTGTCGTTCCCGGTCCGCTGGGCCGACCTGGACGGGGTCAAGCCGTCGGACTTCACGGTGCACACGGCGCCGGGTCTTCTGGCCGGCGGCGACCCGTGGACCGAGGAGATGCCGGAGCCGTTCGTGCTGCCGGCGGACCTGGTCGAGGAGGGCCACACGATCCCGATCGCCCGGGTGGCCGCGATGCACGAGGGCAAACGCCGCGCCAAGGCCGCCCGCGAGTCCGGCTGACCCAGTCGCGGGGGTTCCGTCCAAGTCCGTGAAGGCCTCCTTGAGGGACTCAGAGTCCCTCAAGGAGGCCTTCACGGACTTGGAGCCGGGGTTAAGCGGCCTGGTTGTGGGCCGGTGCGGCCGTGCCGTGGGCAAGGCGGCGGGTCAGGACCACGATTGCGGCCGGGCGGGCCGCCGGGACGCGGTGCCGGGCCAGCCAGACGACGTCGCGGCCGAAGGACCAGACCAGCGACGCCAGCGCGACGGCCACCGCGGCGAAGGTCCACGCCACCGGCAGGATTTCCGACACCGCCACCACCAGGACCACGCCCTGGATCGCGGCCACCGTCTTGCGCGCCATGCTCGGGTAGAGCGGCGCGGTCAGCCACGGCATCGCCCACGAAGCCGCGACGAACGCGTAGCGCATCAGGCCGATCGCCAGCACCCACAGGCCGAGCTTCTCCGACACCTGGACGCACAGCAGCAGGATCAGGAACGCGTCGACCTCCATGTCGAAGCGCGCGCCGAACTCGGACGACGTGCCGGTGCGGCGGGCGACCTGGCCGTCGACGCCGTCCAGCGCCAGGGCGACGGCGATGAGCGCGACCAGCCACGCGATCGGCTGGTGGGCGTCCGCGATCAGCTCCGCGGCGCAGCCGACCAGCGTCGCCCGGGCGAACGTGATCCAGTCCGCCGGGCCGAAGCCGCCACGGCCGGTGCGTCGCAGGCCCCAGCCCGTCAGCAGCACCAGTGCGACGCCGAACACGAGCCCGGTCGCCCAGGCGATCGGCGCGAGGCCACCGGCGACGGCCCCGGCGGCGAGCACCCACGCCGGCACCGCCGCGCGTAGGAGAAGTCCCTGCTTGATCATCGTCCGCTCCGAGAAATGCTCATAGGGTGGCGGCGACACCAGCCTCCGGCCGCCTGCTAGGAGAAACACGTGGAACGCGCTTTCTGGGTTCAAAAGCCGGACGAGGGCGAGATCCGGTCCGTGACACTGCGCGACCCCGGACCGGACGAAGTCCTTGTGCGCACGCTGTATTCGGGCGTCTCGCGCGGCACCGAAACCCTCGTGTTCCGCGGTGGCGTCCCGGCGAGCCAGTACGACGTCATGCGCGCGCCGTTCCAGGAGGGCGACTTCCCCGGCCCGGTCAAGTACGGCTACCTCAACGTCGGTGTCGTCGACCAAGGCCCGAGTGAGCTCCGGGGCAGGACCGTCTTCTGCCTCTACCCGCACCAGACCGCGTACGTCGTCCCGGCGAGCGCCGTGACCCTCGTGCCCGACGCCGTCCCGCCCGGCCGCGCGATCCTCGCCGGCACCGTCGAGACCGCGGTGAACGCCGTGTGGGACGCGCGGCCGCGGCTCGGCGACCGGATCGCCGTGATCGGCGCCGGGATGGTCGGCTCCAGCGTCGCGAAGCTCCTGTCCGGCTTCCCCGCGACGCGCGTGCAGCTCATCGACGTCGACCCGCGGCAGAAAGAGATCGCCGACGCACTCGGTGTCGACTTCTCGACGCCGGAAGAAGCGCTGGGTGACTGCGACCTCGTCGTGCACGCGAGCGCGTCCGAGGCCGGTCTCGCGAAGGCGCTGGAGCTGCTCGCGCCGGAGGGCGAGGTCGTCGAGCTGTCCTGGTACGGCGACCGGAAGGTCAGCGTGCCGCTCGGCGAGAACTTCCACTCGCGGCGGCTGACGATCCGCAGCAGCCAGGTCGGCACGGTCGCGCGCCCGGACCGCAGTTACGCGCAGCGGCTCGGCGTCGCTCTCGATCTCCTGGCCGATCCGGCGTTCGAGGCGCTGGTCAACGGCGAATGCGCGTTTGACGACCTGCCGTCGGTGTTACCCCGGTTGGCCACGAATGAACTTTCCGCCCGCTGTCTCCGTGTCATGTATCAGCCGCAGTAACCACGTCCACCCCGAACGCATCGGAGGTCTTGGTGTTCAGCATCACCGTCCGTGACCACGTGATGGTCGCCCACAGCTTCCGCGGGGAAGTCTTCGGACCCGCGCAACGCCTGCACGGCGCGACCTTCGTGGTGGATGCCACCTTCCGCCGCACCGACCTCGACGAGGACAACATCGTCGTCGACATCGGCAAGGCCACGGAAGAGCTCGGGGCGGTGCTGAGCGACCTGAACTACCGCAACCTCGACGACGAGCCGGCGTTCAAGGGCATCAACACCTCCACCGAGTACCTCGCGAAGGTCATCGCCGATCGCCTCGCCGACGCGGTCCACGCCGGACGCCTCGGCGAAGGCGCGCGCGGGCTCGAAGGCATCACCGTCTCGCTGAAGGAATCGCACGTCGCCTGGGCGAGTTACGAGCGTGCGCTGTGAGCGCCATCTACGTGATCTTGCCGGGTGACGTCGACGACCCGGCCGTCCCGAGCGGCGGCAACAAATACGACCGCCGGATGTGCGACGGCCTCACCGCGGCCGGCCTCGAGGTGCACGAGATCGCCGTCAGCGGGTCCTGGCCGCGCCCGGACACCGAGGCCCGCGCGGTCCTCGGCCACCTGCTCTCCGCGTTGCCCGCCGGGTCCGCCGTGCTGCTCGACGGCCTGGTCGCGTGCGGGGTGCCCGAGGTGATCGTCCCGCAGGCGCGCCGGTTGTCGCTGTCGGTCCTGGTGCACCTGCCGCTGGCCGACGAGACCGGCCTGCCGCCCGCGCTCGCCGCCGAGCTGGACGCGCTGGAACGCGAGGCGCTGCACGCCGCGAGCTCGGTCGTCGCGACCAGCGAGTGGGCCGCGCGACGGCTGATCCGCCACCACGGCCTGGCCCCGCACCGCGTCCACGCCGTGACGCCCGGGGTCGACCCGGCGCCGCTGTCGATCGGCACCGACGGCATGTCGCGCCTGGTCTGCGTGGCCAACGTGACCCCGCGCAAGGGCCAGGGCGTGCTCGCCCAGGCCCTCGAGACCGTCGCCGACCTGCGCTGGACCTGCGAGTGCGTCGGCGGGATCCGCCGCGAGACGAAGTACGTCGAGCGCCTGCGCGAACACCGCCTCGGCGCCCGCTTCACCCTCACCGGCCCGCGGTCCGGCCAGGCGCTCGCCACGACCTACCACACCGCCGACCTGCTGGTACTGCCTTCGCGCGCCGAGACGTTCGGCATGGTCGTCACCGAGGCCCTCTCCCGCGGCGTGCCCGTGCTGACCACTGACGTCGACGCGCTGCCCGACACCGTCGGCGTCGCGCCGGACGGCTCGGTGCCCGGGATGCTCGTGCCGGGTGACGACGTCGACGCGCTCGGTGCCGCGCTGCGCCGCTGGCTGACCGAAGCGGACCTGCGCAAGCGCTTGCGCGCCTCGGCGGCGCTGCGGCGCGAGACGCTGACCAGCTGGGACGACACCGCGCGCCGGATCGCCGAGGTGCTGCAGCGGCAGGAGGCAGCGGCATGAGCGAGCTTGCGAGTGAATCATGCGACACGGGTGCCTACTCGCCCGAGTGGCTGAGCCTGCGGGAGCCCGCCGACGCGGCGGCCCGTGCGCCCCAGCTGCTCGAACCGCTCCGGGAGTTCCTGCCGGACGACGAAGAGGTCGTCATCCGCGACCTCGGCTGCGGCACCGGCTCGCTCGGCCGCTGGCTGGCCGCGCGGCTGCCCGGCACCCAGCACTGGATCCTGCACGACCACGACACCGCCCTGCTGGCCCACGCCCGGGCGGGCCTGCCGCGGACCGCGCTCGACGGCAGCCCCGTCGACGTCGTCACCGAACAGCGCGACGTCACGGCGCTGCGCGCGCCGGACCTCGACGGGACGTCGCTGGTCACCGCGTCCGCGCTGCTCGACCTGCTGACCAAGGACGAGGTCACCGCGCTGGCCGGCGCGATCGTCGGGGCCGGCTGCGCGGCGCTGCTGATGCTCTCGGTGGACGGCCGCGTCGAGCTGTCGCCCGCCGACCCGCTCGACGACGAGATCGCCGCCGCGTTCAACGCCCACCAGCGCCGGATCACCGGTGGCCGACGCCTGCTCGGCCCGGCCGCCCTGGACGTCGCCGCGACCGCGTTCGGCCGGCTCGGCGCGACCGTGCTCCGCGCGGAGAGCGCTTGGCGCCTCGGACCCGACCAGGCCGAACTGCAGCGCCAGTGGCTGCGCGGCTGGGTGGGTGCCGCCGTCGAGCAGGTCCCGGACCTGCTCCCGGCCGCCGACGTCTACCTGCAGCGCCGGCTCGAGATGGCACAGTCGCACGAACTGCACGCGGTGATCCACCACGGCGACCTGCTGGTCCTGCCGCCGAGCCTGGAGGTGGCGGCGTGAAGCGCGCGCTCGCCTGGCTGCGCATCCTCGGCGCCGTCGGCATCCTCGCGGTGCTCGTCTGGCAGCTCGGCAGCGACGCCTTCCTCGACGGCCTCGGCCGGATCGACACCGTCGGCGTGCTGGCCGCGCTCGGCATCGGCTTCGCGACGACACTGCTCAGCGCGGGCCGCTGGCAGATCGTCGCCACCCGGCTCGGCCTGCGGCTTTCCCTGCGGACCGCGGTCGGGGACTACTACCGCGCGCTGTTCCTCAACGGCGTGCTGCCCGCGGGCGTCCTCGGCGACGTCCACCGTGCGGTGCAGCACGGCCGCGAGTCCGGTGACGTGCCGCGCGGCGTGCGCGCCGTCGTCCTCGAACGCACCGCCGGGCAGGTTGTCCTGATCGGCTCCGCCGTCACCGTCGTGCTGGCCTGGCCGGGGGTCGTGCCGGGCGCGTTCCGCCAGGTCGTGACGCTCTGCGGGGTCGTCGTGGTGCTGCTCGCGGTCGCCGCGGTGGTGGTCGGCCGGGTGGCCGGCGGCCGCTGGATCCACAGCCCGTCGAAGGTGCGCCGCGGCTTCGCCGCCACCCTCGCCGACGTCCGCCTCGGCCTGCTGACCCGCGAGACGTGGCCCGCCGTGGGCCTCCTGTCGGTCGCGACGCTGGCCGGGCACCTGGCGCTGTTCGTCGTCGCCGCCCGCGTGGCCGGGGTGGCCGCGCCGGTCGGGCAGCTGCTGCCCCTGATGATCCTCGCGCTGCTCGCGATGGGTCTCCCGCTCAACGTCGGCGGCTTCGGGCCGCGAGAGGGCGTCTGCGCCCTGCTCTTCGGCGCGGCCGGTCTCGGGGCCGCCCAAGGTGTCACCGTCGCCGTCGTCTACGGCGTGCTCACGCTGGTCGCGAGCCTGCCCGGCGCCGGTGTCCTGCTCGTCCGGAGCGTCGCCGGGTTCCGCCTGGCCCGTGCTCCGCACGCCGGAACAGTCGTTCCCGCCCCGCGCACGGCGGCCGACGTTCCTGTCGAATCGGAGATGGGATTGAAGTCATGACCGCAAGCGAAGCCGTCGAAAACCTGCCGCACCGGGCCGTGGTCGAGCGGGTGGTCGACACCCGGCTCCCGACGCGGCACGGGACCTTCCGCGCGGTCGGCTACCTCGACCGGACCGGCACCGAGCAGGTCGCCCTGGTCCACGGGGACATCACCGAGCTCGGGACGCTCACCCGCGTCCACAGCGAGTGCCTGACCGGCGACGTCTTCGCCTCGACGCACTGCGAATGCGGCGACCAGCTCGCGGCGGCCCTGGACCGGATCGTCGAAGAGGGCGCCGGCGTGCTGATCTACGTCCAGGGTCACGAGGGACGCGGCATCGGCCTGCTGGCCAAGCTCAAGGCGATGCGCCTGCAGGACGAAGGCCTCGACACGGTCGACGCGAACGTGGCCCTCGGCCTGCCGATCGACGCCCGCGACTACCACTCGGCGGCCGGCATCCTGGCCGACCTGGGGGTCCGCTCGGTGCGGTTGCTGTCGAACAACCCGGAAAAGGCCAACCAGCTCACCCGCTACGGAATCCGGATCAGTGAGCTGGTTCCGCTGCTGGTTCCGCCGAATCCGGAGAGCCTCCGCTATCTCCGGACGAAGGCCGAGCGGATGGACCACCTGCTCCCGCACCTGTCAGGCGCCTAGCACGTCCAGGACGGCGGCGAAGCGCTGGACCAGCGTGTCCAGCACGACGTGTCCCTTCGCCGCGGTCGCCAGCGACGGACGGCCGACGACGCCCGACTCCGTGTACGCCCGCAGGCCCAGCGTCAGCAGGTGTTCGCGGTCGGTGACGTGGTCGGCCGTCTCGTAGCCGGGCCGGACCAGGTGCGGGTGGGCGTGCAGCAGGATCGACGTCTCCAGCTCGCCCGCGTGCATGTCGTCGTCCAGCGACGTCCGCAGGCCGGCCGCGGTGTGCGCGGCCTGCCAGTCCGCGACGCCGGGGAACAACGCCATCCCGCCGGCGCTCTCTTGGACCACATTGGACAGTACGTAGTTGCCGCCGTGCCCGTTGACCAGCACGAGCCGGTCCACGCCGGACGCTTTCAACGAGTCCGCGACGTCGGTGACGACAGCGTGCAACGTGCGCGCGGAGACGCTGACCGTGCCGGGCCAGGCGGCGTGCTCGTGCGAGCAGGAGATCGGAAGCGGGGGCAGGTGCAGCACCGGGTACGCGCCGGCGACGGCCTGGGCCAGCGTCGCCGCGATCACCGTGTCCGTCACCAGCGGCAGGTGCGCGCCGTGCTGCTCGAAGCTGCCGACCGGCAGCACCGCGACCGCCGCCCGCCGCCGCTGCTCGTCGACGGTGGTCGTGAGCGGGAACAGGTCGGTCATCGCGAGGCCCTTCTCTATGTTGGTGGCATGAGCGAGCATGCCGCACTCCTGGACGTCGCGCGCGAGGCCGTGGCGCGAGCGACCGCGATCATCCGGTCGCGCCCGAGCTTTTCCGTTTCCGCGAAAGGTGATCGTGACCTGGTGACCGACGTCGACACGGCGGTCGAGGACGCGCTGCGCGAGTTCCTCGCCGCCGAGACGCCGGAGATCGGCGTCCTCGGCGAGGAGCGCGGGCGCAGCGGCGACGACGGTGATCGCTGGTGGGCGCTCGACCCGATCGACGGGACCGCGAACTTCGCGCGCGGAATTCCACTGTGCGGGATTTCCCTGGCGCTGGTGGACGGCGCGCAGAGCACGGTCGCGGCGATCACACTGCCGTACCTGGGCGTCACCTACACGGCCGCGGAAGGCGAAGGCGCCTTCGCGAACGGAGAGCGGGTCGGCGCGTCCACGGCGACGGAGATGTCGGACGCCATGATCGCTGTCGGTGACTTCGCGATCGGCGACCTCGCGGACGAGAAGAACCGCGCGCGGCTGTTGCTCCTTTCGGACCTGGGCGCGCGGGCGCAGAAGATCAGGATGTACGGCAGCGCGGCGATCGACCTGGCGTGGGTAGCGGACGGAAAGCTCGACGCAGCACTGATTCTGGCCAACAACCCGTGGGACACGATGGCCGGTGTGCTGCTGGTGCGCGAGGCCGGCGGCGCCGTCGTCGACCGCGACGGGAGCGAGCATTCGGTCGATTCCGCGGCCACGATCGCCGTCGGTGCCGGGCTGCGCAAGGAGATCGTGGACGCGCTTGATCGTGCCCATGGGGTTGTTCGTTAAGATTTCCGGGTACACGGTGGGCAGCGCCACGTGCGTGATTGCACTGTCCGCGCAAGGTTTTCGGTTACGTTGGTACCGGTCGGCGGATGAGCCTGGCATGCTGGCCGGATCCCGTCGGCCGCTTCGGAGAATGGTGGATGCTCGTGGAAAGTCGCCGGATCCGCGATCGGTACCGGCTGATCGAGCCGATCGGCGGCGGCGCGATGGGCACGGTGTGGCGCGCGCAGGACGAGCGGCTCGACCGCACGGTGGCGATCAAGGAACTCCTGCTGCCGCACGACCACGACGAGGACCGCACCGAAGAAGCCAAGAACCGCGCGATGCGCGAGGCGCGGATCGCGGCCCGGTTGCAGCATTCCCACGCGATCACGGTGTTCGCCGTCCTCGAAGAAGAGGACCGGCCGTGGCTGGTGATGGAGTACCTGCCGTCGAAGAGTTTCGCCGTCCTGATCCAGGAGGAACCGGTTCCGGTCGACGACGCCATCCGCGTCGGCGCCCAGATCAGCTCCGCGCTGGCGGGCGCGCACCGCGTCGGGATCGTCCACCGCGACGTCAAGCCGGCCAACATCCTGGTCTCCGACGACGGCACGGCGAAGATCACCGACTTCGGCATCTCCCGCGCGATCGGTGACGTCAAGCTCACCGCCACCGGCGAGATCGCCGGAACGCCCGCGTACCTCGCGCCCGAGATCGCCCGTGGCGAGGACGCGAGCTTCGCCGCCGACGTCTTCTCCCTCGGTGCCACGCTGTACGCCGCCGTCGAGGGCTCGACGCCGTACGGCACCGCGGACAACCCGATCGCCTTGCTCTACAAGGCGTCCAGCGGGGAGATCGAGCCGCCGGTCAAGGCCGAGCGGCTGACCCCGCTGCTGCTGCGGATGCTCGCCCCCGAACCCGGCGATCGGCCGTCGATGGACGAGGTCGAGCGGGAGCTGCGGGCGCTGCTGACGGACGAAGAACCGGGGGAGGCCGTGCTCGCGGCGACCGTCCCGGAGACCCCGGCCGCGGTACCCGCCATGCCGGCTTCGGCCGTCATCCCGCCCCCGCCGCCGGGCGAGGTCGCCGCGGTGTCACCCGGCGCTCGCAAGGGCATGATCGCCGTCGGCGCGGGCGCGGCGCTGCTGTGCGTCGCGGTCGTCGTCGCGATCCTGCTGGTCGTGCGCCAGAAACCGCCGCAGGACAACGCCGCGCCGCCGGCGTCGCTCGCGCCGTCCACCTCGGCTTCGGTCACGCCTTCGGTCACGCCGTCCCCGACACCCGCGCCCTCGTCGGCGCCGTCGACCTCGGCTCCGCCCACGTCACCGACGATTTCGACGGTGGCGTCCGCGAAGACCGCCGCCGCTTCCCTCTCCGCCTACTACGGGCTGCTCCCGGGCAATCCGGCGGAAGCGTGGAAGCTGCTCACGGACAAGTTCAAGGCCTCCCGCCACCAGAGCTACGCCTCGTATTCGAGCTGGTGGGGCCAGTTCAAGTCGGTGCAGGCCACCGGCGTCACGGAGTCGGGGCCCAACCGGGTCACCGCGCACGTCACCTACGACGGCAAGCAGCCCGAGACGGACACCTTCACCATGGTCCAGGTGAACGGCGTCTGGATGATCGACGCCCAGAGCTGAACCGTTCGCCGACCTCCCGCGTGTGACAGATGAGCCGTCATCGTCGTCGACCGCGCCTGGAGGTAGCCGTGTCCGATTCCACCGCCCTGCCCCGGCGTCCGCGATGAGGCCCGCCGACCCGATGGTCTTCATTCTGCCCGCGGCGCCGCCGGGCAGCGATTCGTACGACAAGCGGATGTGCCAGAATCTGCCCGCCGTCGGGCAGCCGGTGCTGGAGCTGCCGATCGCCGGCGACTGGCCGGAGCCGGACGCGACGGCGCGCAGACGGCTCGCGCGGTCCCTGACCGCGCTGCCCGACCGGACGGTCGTGCTGCTCGACAGCATGATCGCGGCCGGCGTCCCCGAGATCGTCGTCCCGCACGCGCGGCGGCTGCGGCTGGCCGTCCTGGTCCACCAGGCCCTCGCCGACGAGCCCGGCCTCGACCCGGCGCACCGCGCGGAGCTGGACGCCTGCGAGCGCGAGACGCTGCGGATGGCCGGCATGGTCGTCGCGACCAGCCCGTGGCTGGCCCGGCTGCTGATCGACCGCCACGACCTCGACCCGAGCCGCGTCTACGTGGCGAAGCCCGGCACGGACTCGGCCCCGCTGGCCGCGGGCGCGGACGGCGTGTCCCGGCTGCTGTGCGTCGGCGACGTCACCCGCCGCAACGGCCAAGACGTGCTGGTGGAAGCCCTCGGCGAGGTCGACCACCTCGCGCTGTCGTGCGTCTGCGTCGGCTCGCTGGCGGTGTCCCCGGGTTACGTCGACGAGCTGGGCTGGTCGATCGAGCGCCTCGGCCTGGGCGGCCGCATCACCCTGTCCGGCGACGCGGTCGACCTGGGCGCCGCCTACAACGCGGCGGACCTGCTGGTCATCCCGTCCCGCGGGGGCGCGTCGGGCATGTTCGTCGCGCAGGCCCTGGCCCGCGGCATCCCGGTCCTGGCCACGGAGGTCGGCGGGGTCTACGACGCCCTGGGCGTCGACGCGGACGGCGAGATGCCGGGCCTGCTGGTGCCCCCGAACGACCCGTTCGCCCTGGCGGACGCGCTGCACCGCTGGTACGCGGACCCGGAGCTGCGCCGCTCCCTGCGCACGGCGGCGTTGGGCCGCGGAAGTGCGCTGGAGGAGTGGGACGTAGCGGCGCGGCGGCTGACGCAGGTCCTGTCGCGGCTGGCATCGGAGCCGCGCATCGTGGCTTGACCCTTGCCGCGGCTGGCAGTCTGGCCGGATGGTGTCCCAGTCCGAACGGCCCGACCACCACCTCGACTCCGAACGCGGGTTCCTCGAAGTCGCCGGCCGCGAGGCGGACCGCCCGCTGCGCGAGACGTTGCTGGGCTTCCGCGACCTGGTCTCGGCCGACATGGACTGGGCCGACGTCCGCAAGCGCCGCTTCCGGCAGCGCGCGTCGATCGTGCGGGTGAGCGCGCTCGTGCTCACCGCCGCGTCGACCGTGGTCCTGGGCATCCAGGAGATCCCGGCGCGGGCGTCGATCGCGCTGCCGATGGTCGCGCTGGTGACGGTGCTCGGCGGGCTCGAGACGTTCTTCAACTGGCGCTCGCGCTGGGTGCTGATGGAGGAGACCCGCTACGGCCTGAACCGGCTGCGGGACGACATGGACTACTACATCGTCGCGACTCCGACGACCGAGCTGAGCCGCGAGAGGCTGCAGGAGTTCTTCGACCGGCACCAGGCGACCTGGTCGGACGTCAGCCGCCAGTGGGTCGAGTTCCGCAAGCTCGACCGCGCGCCCCAGGCCCCGGAGGTCCGAGCCTGAGGTGATTATTCGTCCAGCGCGACCTTGCCGGTCCGCCGATACCGCGTGGCGGGGTTCCGGACGTTGACCTCCGTGGTCTCGACAAGATCTTCGCTCCGCAGGATGCGCAGCCACCTGGCCACGGTCTGATCCGTGAGACCGGTGGCTGCCGCCAGTTCGAGCCGGGAACGTTCGCCGGCGGTGAGGGCGTCCAGGATTTCCGCACGGCGATCGGCTCGCCGTGGAGCGGAACCCGTCGTCGAACCGGGTGCGAGCGCGGGTGCGAGCCGGTACCTCGCCCAGCGTCGATTACCGGTCTGGACCACAAGCTTGCGAGCGATCAGATCGCCCAGTTCCTGGGTCGCCACCCGATGTGCGGTCGAAGAGGTGGCTCGATGTCGGTCGCGCACATGGCGCCCAGATCCGACGACATCTTCGCCGGGTCGGACAGCCCGATGGGTTCGAAGCCGGCCTGTTCGTCCAGGCCGGGTACCAAGGTGCCGCCGCGGGTGTTGGCGAACGCCACGAGCGAGTCGCGCGCTCCGTCACGCCGGCGACATATTAGTTGACATGCTAGTTCGCATGCTAGTTAACATGTTGCGCGGGGTAGCGGACGGCTACTGAACGCGTCCGTAGCCTGACGGCACCCCGACGCGGCCGGAAAGCCGTGAAGGCCTCCTTACCGGCCATAAGAGCCGGTAAGGAGGCCTTCACGGCTTTCACCGAGCGCTCACGCCAGGGTGAGTGCGTAGATCTCCACCCGCGGGTCGTTCGGCAGGCTCACCGACTGCAGGGTCTTCCCGCCGTCCAGGGCCGCCGAGACACCGAACAGGCGCACCGGCGGGCCGTCGACGCCGCTGCCCGCCTTGATGCGGTGCGGCATCTCGAGCACCACCGGGCTGCCCGATCCCGCCCAGTCGCCGAACGTCGCGGCGAGGTCGGCGCTCGTGCCGTCCGTGTAGTGCGCGGTCAGCGTCGTGGTCACCGGGCCGTTGTGCGACGACCCGACCAGCCGCAGCGAACCGTGCGCACCTGCCGGGAGCAGCAGCGACTGGCCCCGCGCCTCGACGAAGTTCGCCGCCGTCCCCGACGCGTCCGGCGCCGCGTACGTGACGCCGTCCCAGGTCACCGGCCCGGCCGCCGGCAGCAGCGACGCGTCGTAGCTCCAGCCGCCGCCGTCGAAGTTGCCCTCCGTCGACGCCGCGACCGTCGCCGTCCCGTCGTGGTTGTAGTCGCGGCCGAGGTCGACCGCGCACTGCGCGCCCGGCGAGACGCACGCCGAGGGCGTCCGGACTTCGATCGACACCGACCGGGTCACCGTGTTCGCGCCCAGCCCGGCCACCTTGACCTGCACCGGATACGTCCCGGCCGCGGCATTCGCGGGCACCGTCACCGTGATCGGCACCGTCTTCTGCACCGGCAGCCGCCCGGACCAGATCACGTCGACCGGCTGGACCTTCGCCTTCCACCCGGCGGGCGCGGTCGCGGAAATCGTCACCGGCTGCAGCAGCGGGTTCTGCGCGAGGACGTCCAGGTCGAGGTGCACCTGCTGCGCCGCGCCCGACGGGATCACCACGGACGACTGCCGCAGCGACGCGTCGACGTGCCGCCGCAGGTCACCGACGGCGTTGTTCACCGACGGCGGCTGGGCGCCGGCCGAAGTCCCCCACGAAGACGGCTTCGACCCGAGCTTGTGGTTCAGCGTCCCGCCGTGCGCCAGCGCGGACCAGTCCAGCGACGTCTGCCGGACGTCGCGGCCGTTGAGCGACACGCTCTGCACGTACCGGTTGGTGTCGCTCGCCCCCGGCGCGTTCACCGTGAGCGTGCCGCCCTGCGACCGGCCGTACTGTCCGATCCGGACGGTCGCCGACTCGAACTGCGGGCTCGACACGGCGAGGAAGTTCGCGCCGCTCATCGTCGGGTACAGCCCGAGCGACGAGAAGACGTACCACGCCGACATCGTGCCGAGGTCGTCGTTGCCGGTCATGCCGTCCGGGCCGGTGGTGAACAGCGTCATCGCCGCGCGGACGACCGTCGCGGTCTTCGCCGGCGCGCCGACCCAGTTGTACATGTACGGCGCGAGCAGGTCGGGCTCGTTGTTCGGGTTGTACGTCGCCTTGCCGTAGTAGTCGTACGGGCTGGCGATCCAGTCGTTGCGCGCGGTGCCGGCCGGGTCGGTGAGCAGCTTGTCGTAGGCGAAGAACGAGTCGAGCCGCTTCTGCGTCGCGGGCTTGCCGCCCATCAGCGAGACGAGCCCGGCCGGGTCCTGCGGCACGAGCCACTGGTACTGGTAGGCGCCGCCTTCGTGGAACTGGTGGTCGGCGTCGACCGGGTTGTACGGCGTGAGGAACGTGCCCTCGGTGGTGCGCGGCCGGAACGCTTGCGTAGAGGAGTCCCAGAGGTTCTTGTACCACTGGCCGCGGTCGGCGAACATCCGCGCGTCGGCCTGGTGGTTCAGTCCACGAGCCATCAACGCCAGCGCCGCGTCGGCCGCGGAGTACTCCATGGTCGCCGACGCCGGGTGCTCGCAGTCGTTGTCGCCGCCCTTGGCCGCGCAGTCCGTGCCGAGCGTCAGGCCGCTCGGGATGTACCCGCGGTCGTTGTAGTAGTTGACGCCGGAGCGCCCGTTGTAGGGCGAATCGGCGGGCGGCGTGCTCGTCGCGTTCTTCTTGAGCAGCGCGTACGCCTCTTCTTCGTGCCCGGCGAGCAGACCCTTCGACCACGCCTCGACGAGGAACGGCGTCACCGGGTCACCGGTCATGATGTTGGTTTCACTCTCGGCCAGCGCCCACCGCGGCAGCCAGCCGCCGTCGCGGCCGATGGCGACGACCGACAGCGCGACGTCCCGCGCGACCTGTGGTTCGAGCATTTCGAGCAGCTGGTTCTGCGGGCGGTAGGTGTCCCAGAGCGAGAAGTTCTGGTACGGCGTGTAGCCGCTCGCGGTGTGCACCTTGGCGTCGAAGCCGGTGTACGTGCCGTCGGTGTCGCCGGCGAGGTTCGGGTGCAGCTGCGAGTGGTAGAGCGCGGTGTAGAACGCCGTCTGCCGCTCGGTGGTGCCGCCGCCGATCTTGATCGCGCCGAGCCGGTCGGCCCACTGCTGGTGCAGCGCGGCCTTCGTGGCGTCGAAGTCGAAGTCCTTGGTCTCCGCCGCCAGGTTCTTCCGCGCGCCGTCGAGCCCGGTGTAGGACAGGCCGACCTTGAGCACGACGTCGTGGTCGGTGGTGGCGTCGAAGCTCGCCCAGGCGCCGTTGCCGCCGGTGCCCGCGGCGTCGCGGCTGCCGTCGGTGCGCGTCGAGCCGCGCCAGGTGCCGTAGGAGCTGAACGGCCGGTCGAAGGTGGCGGTGAAGTAGACGGTGTGCTCGTCGTGCCCGGCACAGAACCCGCCGGCTTTGACCCGCCCTTCGAGCGTCCGGTCGCCGACGACGTGGATCTCGGAGTCCTTCACGGACTGGTTGGCCTGGCCGGTGTTGAACAGGACGTTCGCCTGGCCGGTCGACGGGAAGGTGTAGCGCTGCCAGCCCGTGCGCGCGGTGGCCGTCAGCTCGGCGTTCACGCCGTACTTCTTGAGGCCGACGCGGTAGTAGCCGGGCTCGGCGTGCTCGTCGTCGTGGCTGTAGGCGGACTTGTAAGCGTCCTTGTCAACGTTGTCGACGGCGCCCGTGGTCGGCATGATCGGCAGCTCGCCCATCACGCCGCAGCCGACGCCGGAGAGGTGCGTCTGGCTGAAGCCGTAGATCGCGTTCTGCAGGTAGTCGTAGCCACCTTGCCCGCCGGTATCGGGGCTGACCTGCACCATTCCGAACGGCGCGCTCGCGCCGGGGAAGGTGTTGCCGAAGTTCTGCGTGCCGACGAAGGGGTTGACCAGGCTCACCGGATCGGCGGCTGGTGCCGGCGCGGCCTGCGCCACGGCGGGCGCCAAGCCGACGACCACCACCCCCGCGGCCACCGCGGCGGCCAACCGTCTGCTCTGCGACCACATGGGCGCACCTCTCAGGAGATGACAACGTTGTCAGAAGCGGACCTTCGGTCACGCCCTCGGTCCGGTGAGCACCTTTCCACCTCGATGGGCGTTTGAGAAGCCCTCAACCGGCCGCTTCCCGCGACGATCGGTTCCGCGCGGTGGCGAGCAGCGCGGCGATGCCCGGCTTGCGCTCGTCCCGCCGCCGCCAGGTCATGGTGACGCCGGTGTCCTCGCCGGCGAGCGGAATGGCGGTCGCGCCGGCGTGCTCGACGATCGCGGGCACGATCCCGCACCCCAGTCCCTGCGCGACGCACCGGCAAAGCGCGGCCAGGCTGCCGACTTCGGCTTCGATGACGGGCCCGTCGATCCGGTCCAGCATTTCCCGGAAGCCGCAGCCCCGTTGCGTGGCGAGGAATCCGACGCCCTGGAGATCGCCGGGCCGGATCTCCGTCTGGCCCGCCAGGGGATGCCCCTCCGGCACGATCACGACGAGCTGTTCCCGGCCCAGCTCTTCACTGGCGAGCGCAGGATCGGCCGGCGCGTCACCAAAGGTGAAGCAAACGTCCATTTCGGACTCCCGCACGGCCGCGTACAGCTCGCCCCGGCCGGCTTCCACGAGCGAGACGCGCACCCGCGGCCACCGCGTCCGGTACTCCTTGAAGATCTCCGGAACCCACTGCGCGCACAGGGTTTCCAGGGCGCCGATGGTCAGCTCGCCGTCCGGTTCCCCGCGCTCGTCGTCCACGGCGGCCTTGGCCTCCTCGACCAGCGCGAGAACCCGATCGGCGTACCCCACGAGCCGTTCCCCGGCGGCGGTGAGCGCGAGGCGTCGCCCTCGCTCGAACAACGGCGTCCCCAGCTCGGCCTCGAGGGCTTGCACTTGCTCGGTGACGCTGGACTGCGCGTAGTGCAGCTCCCCGGCGGCCCGGGTGAAGTTGAGCGTCCGCGCGACCACGCGAAAGGTGCGCAGGTGGCGCAGTTCCATGGTGTCCCCCATCGGAGTTCCCGATACCCGCCATCGTAACTCCCTGCTTCCGCCGATGTCACTGAGCGTCCAGGCTCGGAGACGTGCCAAGACTCCTTACCGGCCTCTCGCTGGGCTACTTCCTGGTCATGCTGGACACCACGATCGTCACGGTCGCGCTTCCGGCCCTCTCCCCGTCCTTGTCCGGCCAGCAGTGGATCTCGAACGGCTACACGCTGACGTTCGCGGCGTTCCTCCTGACCGCGGGAGCCTGGTCCGACCGCCATGGCGCCCGGCCGATCTTCTGCACCGGCCTGCTCGCATTCGCCGCGCTCTCGCTGCTCTCCGCGCTGTCGCCGTCGGTCCCGGTCCTGATCGCGCTCCGGGCCCTCTCGGGCGTCGCCGGCGCCCTGCTGGTTCCCAGTTCCCTGTCGCTCATCGCGGCGACGTACCCGGTTCCGGCGGCCCGCGCGAAAGCCATGGGCGTCTGGGCGGCGCTGAGCGGAACCGGTCTGGTGGCGGGCCCGCTGCTGGGCGGCGTGCTGACCGAGGCGTTCGGCTGGCGGGCGATCTTCGTGGTGAACGTCCCGGTGGCGTTGCTGGCCCTGATCCTGTCCCGCCGCGCGCCGGCCACCCCGCCCAAACCGGGCCGCACCGACCGGCTCGGCCAGACGACGACGGTCGTCGCGTTGTCGGCGCTGACGTACGCCTTGATCGAAAGCGCTTCCGGCTGGACCTCACCCTCGGTTCTCGTCGCCCTCGGAATCACGGTCTTGGCGGCGGCGACATTCGTGATTTCCCAACGCCGCCCGGACGCAATGCTTCCGGCGCGGCTCTTCCAGGACCGGATATTCCCCTGGGGCCTGGCGGCGGGCGCGATAGTGAATTTCGGACTCTCCGGCGTCCTTTTCGTTTTGTCGCTGTACTTCCAGGAGGTCCGCCATTACCCGCCGGCACTGACCGGCTTGGCCTTCCTGCCGCTGACCGTCCCGACGGCGTTCAACCCCGTCTTCACCGGCCGCCTGGTCGCCCGGATCGGCCCCCGGGTCCCGGCGACGGCGGGCTTCCTCCTGATGTCTTCAGGGACGCTGCTCCAGGCATTCGCCACCTCCGCGGCACTCTCAGTGGTCGCATTGGCCTTGCTGGGCTTCGGCGTCTCGCTGGCCATCCCGTCCCTGCTGACGGCGACGATCGGCTCGGTCCCGCGGGACCTGGCGGGCATCGCCGGCGGCGCGTTGAACGCGTCCCGGCAAACGGGTGCGGTCCTGGGAGTGGCGATTCTCGGTGTCATCGAATCCGGAACATCGATGGTTTCGGCTCTGGTGGCCGCAGCCGCGCTGCTGCTCTCCGGGGCTGTGGTGGTCTCGGTCGCCTCAGGCCCTCGAGAACCGGTAGGAGACCGCCTCTGAGCGTGTCCACTTTTTAGCAACTTTTTGGACAGTTTTGCAGTTATTGGCCACTTTTTTGTCCTGGTGTTGCGCTGTTCGGCTTGCCTATCATCGTCCGCGTGCCGGGATACAAGTACGATGTGTTCGTCAGCTACAGTCGTCGCGGGACCGCGCCGAAATGGCTGTTGACAAATTTCTACCCCAGGTTCGTCGAGTGTCTTGTCGACGAGATGGCCGACGCGCCGAAGATGTTCATCGACAAGGAGATGCACCGCGGCGTTCACTGGCCTTCGCAGTTGCAGCACGCGTTGCGGCACAGCAAGATCATGATCGCGGTCCTCTCCGCACCGTACTTCGTATCCGACTGGTGCATGGCCGAGTGGGGCAGCATGCAGGCGCGGGAGAAGCTGCTAGGGCTGGCGAGCCCGCAACGTCCACAGGGGTTGATCTACCCCATTCGTTACTCGGACTCGGTCAGTTTCGAAAACGAAGGGAGGATGCGGTCCTGGTGGGACTTCAAAGGACTTGACGGCCCGGACAAGGGGTTTCAGGAAAGTCGAGACTGGCACCCGTTCCAGCAGAAGGTCCGGCAGTGTGCGCAGGACCTCGCGGAACTGCTGAAGCAGGTGCCGCCGTGGCGGCCCGACTGGCCGGTCATCGACCCTCCTGATCCCGTCCTGCCACCACCGCCGGCACTGCCGAGGTTCGGCCCATGACGGGGACCGTCGTCACCTTCTACTCCTACAAAGGTGGAGTAGGACGCAGCTTTACGCTGGCCAATGTGGCCGTGCTGCTGGCTCGTTGGGGCTACCGCGTCCTCACCATCGACTGGGACCTGGAAGCACCCGGCCTGCACCACTACTTCCGGCCCTTGCTGCCGAAGACACCCAAAGGCGGGGTGGTCGACCTCGCTTCCGACTTCCTCGCCGGAGCCAAGCGCCCGACCCGCCACGCGGTCCGGCTCGACCTCCCGGAAGGTGAGGTGTCGCTGCTGGCCGCGGGCCGGCAGGACGCCGGCTACGCGGGCCGGGTGCAGGACATCGACTGGGGCGACCTGTACCAGCGGGGGTTCGCAGACTTCCTGGAGGTCTGCCGGGCCGAGTGGACAGACGACTACGACTTCGTCCTGATCGACAGCCGGACCGGCATCTCCGACATCGGCGGTATCTGCACCGCGCACCTGCCCGACCGGCTGGTCGTTCTGTTCACCGCCAACGACCAGAGCGTTCACGGCGTCGTCGAGACCGCGCAACTCGCCAACCTGGCCCGCGACCGAATGCCCTACGACCGTCCGCCGCACCTGGTGCTGCCGGTCCTGTCCCGCCTCGACAACCGCGTCGAGTACGAGCGGGCCGAGGCGTGGCAGCAGCGGTGTGCCGAGATCGCTGCCCCGCTGTTCCGGAACTGGCTGGCCAAAAGCGTGACGCAGGACCTGATGCTGCGGCACACCACGGTGCCGTACGTGTCCTACTGGAGCTTCGGTGAGCAGCTCCCGGTGCTGGACGAACCGGTCCCTTCCGCGGACCAGATCTCGTTCGCCCTCGAGACGGTCGCCGCGGTCATCGCTCAGCAGTTCGACCGGACGACTTTGCTAGCGGACAACAGGGACGCTTACGTGGCCGCTGCTCGTACTCAGCGGCGGTCCTACAGGCTGGACCTGCTGGTCTCGATCCCACGGTCGCAACCGAAGGCGGCCGACGAGCTCATCGCGAAGCTGAAGGCGCTCGGGCTCGAGGTCGATCGCTCCGTGTCCAGCGATCCGGAGTTCCTCGAGCACAGCAGCGATCCGGCCAAGCACCTGTGCCTCATCGTGGACCGCGAGGTGAGCCGGTGGCAGGCCACCGAGGCGGAGCGCTTCCTCCGGCACGCTCTCGACGCGGATGGCGACCGGCAGTTGTTCTGCGTCCTCACCGGCCGGACGGATCCCGAGAAGCTGCCCGCGTTCCTGCGCAACTTGCGGTACTTCCAGCTGGAGGCGGACCAGCGGCCGAGCCAGGTGGCACGGCAGCTGCACGAGATCATCACGGAAGCGACGCCCAGTCACACGGACCCGGACCGCACCGCACTTCAGGACGTGGCGGCCGCGTTACGCATGGTGCCGGACGCGGTGGCCCACGCCGGCCGGTGGGCCCTGATCGAGCAGACCGTCGTCGACATGGCCGCAGCCCTGGACGACGGTGACACGGCTCTGCTGAAGGACTTGACGGTGGACCTGGAGCAGTTGAACCAGGTGCGCGCGAACGGCAACCGCATCACGGCGCCGGACGATCTCCGTCCGCGGATCCGCAACCTGCTCGACCGGATCGATCGCCGGACCAAGAACTCGACCAAGTGAGGAGTGGGGAATGGCGGAGAAGTACGGAAGCCCGGAACGGGCGACGCTGCTCGTGCTGGTGATGAACGGTGGCGAGCTGCCGAACGCGGATCTGAGGAAGGACCACGGTGTCGACCTCAGCCCGGCGGGCCGCACCAAGCTGAACAAGGCGGGCTTGCTTGAAACCCGCAAAGAAGGCAGGCGGCTTGTCCACAAGATCACACGCGCGGGGGAGGATTGGTGCGATCAGGCACTGGCCGACATCGAAACCCCGCCGCGGTCGAACCCCCTGGTTCGGATTTGCTTCGCCGCATTGAGGCTTTACGCGGGGCAGAACAATCTCCGACTCCGTGATCTCGTCGGCTCGACGCTGAAGCCGGAGGAATCCTTGGAGGACGTGATCCTCCGGGTCTACCAAGAGCTGTCCGGCAAGCCACAAGACTGGGTGCGCCTCGCGACGCTCCGTCCGAAGCTCAACGGTGCCGAGAAGAACGAGGTCGACCAGACCCTGATCGGCATGATGAAACAAGGGTTCGTCCACCTCTCGCCGGACTCGGATCGCCAGGGCCTCACCGATGCGGACCACGCCGCGGCGATCCGGATCGGCAAGGAGGACAAGCACCTCGTGGCGATCGAGGAATCATGAGTGAGGAGCAACAGCACCAAGCGCTCGCGGCGGTCCGGTTCAACTCCGCCGAGACACCGGACGACGTCTGGGGCACGTCGCCGTTCCACGTGGACGGCCTGCACACGCGGGCCGAGAACCGCATTCGCGGGAGCATCCTCGATACCAAGAACAGCGTCGGCCCCAGTCCCATCGGGCTTACGTTGCAGGGGCAGAAGGGCGTGGGGAAGACCCACCTGCTCGGCCGGGTGCGTCGGTTCGTCCAGCAAGAGGACGGCTACTTCTTTCTGATCGACTTGACGACCGGTGCTGCTTTCTGGGACGACGTCCTGCGGGCCATGCGTGGTGAGCTGTGGCGCACAGGCGACGACGGCGAGCTCCAGCTGGCCAGGTTGCTGCAGCGGTTGTGCGACAAGGCGGGCGTGACCGAGTCGGTGGCCAAGGTGATCCTCGGTAATGCGCCGCTCACCGTGGAAGACCTCAACAACTTCATCGATGCTCTGCGTCGGGTCGACGCCCATGTTGCCGTCGAGTGCGTCGACACGGTCCGTGCGCTTGTGCTGTACGCCGCCCTCGACTCCGACCAGCGAGCCGTCGGCAAGGACTACCTGTCGGCATCGATGGACGAGGACAAGAAGAAGGCGCGCAGGGTGTGGGGCCTACCGACAGACCCGAAGCCGCACCGGGAACTGGTCACGGAGATCTCGCGAGTGCTCGCGCTCACCGGACCGAGTGTGGCCGCGATCGATCAGCTGGACTCGTTCATCACGCCGGAGCCCGATGAGCGTTCGTCGGAAACGACCGGTGAACTCGGCGTCATCGCTCACGGCCTGATGCAGCTCCGGCAGTCGACTCGGCGAACCCTGTCGATCGTGGCTTGCTTGCCCACCACGTGGATTCGGCTGCAGAAAGCCGCGACCGACTCGTTCGAAGACCGGTTCACCGAGACCCCGATCCTCGGCGCCATCGTCGACCCTCGAGTCGGCCGGGCGGTGGTCGAGAAGTGGCTCGGCGTTGTTTACCAGGGCATCGGCTTCACGCCGCCGCACGAGACGTGGCCGATCGCGGCGGAGGCCTTCGGCAATTCGTGGAGTGGCTACACCCCACGGCAGGTGCTCCGGCGGGTTCAAGAGCACGCCGAAGTTTGCCTGTACGGCGAAATCCGCGAATTGACCTCGTTCGATGAAGAACCGGCAGAACCTACCGAGGGGCCGTCTCGGCTCGAGCCTGGCTCGGAACCGCACTACTTCGCCGACCTCGACCGTGAGTTCGCCGAGCTGCGCAAGAAGACCGACGTGAGTGCCGTGCTGAGCTACCACAACGAAGACGATGTGATGCCCGGGCTCCTGCAAGCGGGCTTGCGTTCGTGGATCACGGAGTTCGGCAACGACGACAAGTCCTGGGAGACCGAACCACCCCAAGACGGGGCACGCGATCTGCACGCCGGTCTCCTGCGGGTGTTGAACGAGAAAGATGACGTCAAGGAACGCTGGATGTTCCGGGCCTTCGCGCCTCAACACGGCAACCGGGTACTGCGACGGGTGCAAAACGCGATCGACGCCGCGGGGATCCGGGACGGTGTGCGCAACCGGCACCTGGTGCTGATCCACCACGGTGCGAAGGGCTGGACAGGTGGCAAGACCAAAAACGTGGTCGGCGACCTCGCCCGGGTAGGAAGTCCGCGCGTCGAGATGAGCAAGGACGACATCCGGACTTTCTGGGCGCTCAAGCAACTGTTCACCAAGCAGAGCTACGAGCTGCTGAACTGGCTCGTGGCCCGCAAGCCGGCGAGCAAGACGGGACTGCTGCGGCAGATCCTGCCCAACATCGGCCAGCCCCGCGGCAGCCAGCGGGAAACTCGCCCGCCGCCGGTGCAAGAGATGCAGTCATCAGTCGTCGCGAAGAAACAGCAGCCGGTACTGGACGCCAAGCCGCCGGCGGAGCAGAAGCCGGGCGAGTTCACGCTCGGCGTCGACGGTGAGATCCGCATCGAACTCGAGTCCCTCCGCAAGCACGCGGTGATCTTCGCCGGTTCCGGTACCGGTAAGACCGTTCTCCTCCGGCGCATCATCGAAGAGTGCGCGCTGCACGGCGTGTCCGCTATTGTCCTCGATCCGAACAACGACCTCGCGCGGCTCGGCGACGCTTGGCCCGAACCACCCGACGGCTGGCGTGCCGGTGACGCCGACCATGCCGCGGAATACCTGGCCAACACCGAGGTCGTGGTGTGGACGCCCGGCCGGGCCGGTGGGCGGCCGCTCAGTTTCCACCCGCTGCCGGACTTCGCCGGGGTCCGGGACGACGAGGACGAGTTCACCGCGGCGGTTGAGGCGGCCGTGGCAAGACTCGTCCCGCACGCCAGGGTGAGTGGTGGCACGAAAGGGGCGATCCGCGGACAGGCCGTGCTGCGCGAGGCGCTCACGTACTTCGCGCGCGAGGAGTCGCGCAGCCTGTCCGGGTTCGTCGACCTGCTCGCCGAGCTGCCGATGGGAGTCAGCAAGCTCGCCACCGGCACGAAGACCGCCGCGGACCTCGCCGAGACACTGCGGGCCGCGATGGTCAACGATCCGCTGCTCGGCGGCTTGGGCGAGCCGGCCGATCCCGCCGTGCTGCTGACGCCGTCGCCGGGGAAGCGGGCCCGGATCTCGGTGATCAGCTTCGTCGGGTTGCCGTCAGAAGACCAGCGGCAGGGGTTCGTCAGCCAGCTGCAGCTGGAGGTGTTCGCCTGGATCAAACGCAACCCCGCGGCCGACCGGCCGCTGGGCGGCCTGTTCGTCATGGACGAAGCGCAGACGATCGCTCCGTCCGGTGGCTGGACGGCCAGCACTCAAAGCACCATCCTGCTCGCCTCGCAGGCCCGTAAGTACGGACTCGGCCTGCTTCTCGCGACTCAGGCGCCCAAGGGCCTGCACAACCAGGTCACGGGGAACGCGACCACGCAGTTCTTCGGCCGCCTCAACAGCCCGGCGCAGGTCGCCGCGGCGAATGAGATGGCGAGGGCGAAGGGCAGCACCGTCGAGGACATCTCGCGGCTGGAACGCGGGCAGTTCTACGTCACAGGCGAGACGTTCGGGTTCCGCATCATGCGGGCTCCGCTCTGTCTCAGCCACCACCCGCCCACTCCGTTGCGGCTGGAAGAGGTTCTGGACCGGGCCCGCACGGGTCGCTGAGGAAAGGCCGCGTTCCGAGGGGGAACGCGGCCTTTTTCGTGCGCTGGGACCGGAGTTGACCGTTGCCCGCGATGGCGGTCAACGGTCAACTCCTTGTCGCGAAATCGTGCGTGACGAATCCTGATTGCAGGGCGCGGAATTTCGCAAAAGCCCTGATCAATCACCTTTATCAAGGAGGATTTGTCATGTCCTTGTCCAAAAAGCTGACCAAAATCGGTGGACCCGTTCTCGCGCTCTGCATCCTCGCGGCGGCCCCGATGATCGGGTCCACCTCGGCGTTCGCGGACGGCGGTGACGGCGGCACCCCGCCGCCCACCAGCACCCCCGCCCCGCCGCCGGCGGGCACCAACGGCAACCCCTGGCACGGGTGACGCGCGCCGGGCCGGCCGCGATCGATTCGCGGCCGGCCCGGCAATTGCGTGAATGCCACTTGGAATGATGTACTCGGGTGTCATCGAAATGGAGGTTCGCATGGCCGGGACATTCGGCACGCTGTTGAGGGAATGCCGGGCCGCTGCCGGGATCTCGATGGGTGAACTGGCCAAGCGGGTCAACTACAGCAAGAGCTACATCAGCAAGATCGAAAACGACCTCAAGCCGCCGAACGCGATGCTGGCGCGGATCTGCGACCGCGTGCTGGACGCCGGTGGCGCGTTGATCGAATCGGCGCACGAGACGCGGGCGCGCGCCATGGCGGCGGCGAAGACCCCCGGCGCGCTCGATCGTCGCCAGATGCTGGCCGGCGCGGGCGCGGTGCTCGGGATCGCGCTGGCCGGCGGGTCGCGTCCGATCCTTGACGACCAGGTGGTGACCGGGCTGCGCGCGTCGTTCGAGCACCTGCGCACCCTCGGCATGCAGACCAGCCCCGCGGTGGTCCTCGAGTCCCTCGTTACCCAGACGCACACCGTGCACGCGCTGGCCAGGGGAAACCCGGAGCCCGTCCGGTCCCGGCTGCTGCTGCTCGCTGCCCGGATGTCCGAATACACCGGGTGGCTGAGTCAGGAAGCCGGCAACGACCAGGATGCGCTGTCGTGGACGCGGCACGCCTCGGAACTGGCCCGTGCCGCCGGCGACCGGGAGATCGCGAGCTACGCGTACGTCCGGGAGGCCGGGCTGGCCCTTTACCGGCACGACCCGATCGGCACGATCGGCCTCGCCCGGCAGGCGCAAAAACTCGGGCGAGAGGGTTCGCGGACGTTCGGTCTGGCCGCCCGGCGGGAAGCACAGGGGCACGCGCTGGCCGGCGACCGGGACGGCTTCGAGCGCGCGCTGGACCGCGCGGCCGGCTCGGTGTACTCGTCCGCTGTGGACGCCAAGGACTACCCGGTACTCGGTTCGACCGCGGCGGATCCGCTGACACTCGCCCGCGGTTGGTCGCTGGCCGATCTCGGAATGACCGGTGAAGCGGCGACCATCCTGGGTGAGGAGCTGTCCCGGGTTCCCGCGATCAACCGCCGCACCAGGGCCCGGTTCGGCGTCCGCCGGTCACTGGCCCACGCGCTGGACGGGGAGATCGACGAGAGCTGCCGGACGCTGACCGAGACGATCGGCGACGTGGCGCAGGTCGACTCCGCGACCGTGCGGACGGACCTGCGCGAACTCGCCAGGTGCCTGAGCCGGTGGCGTGGCCACCACACCGTCCGGGAGATCTACCCCGAACTGAGCCGCGTGCTGCACCAGCACTGACGTCACCGCAGGAGGCAGGCGCACTCCAGAGCGGCGCGTTCCTCGCGCACCGCACCGGCTTCCGGCAGATCGAGCTCGGCGAACGCGCTTTCGGCGGCGGCCCAGTACGCGACGGCGTTTTCGTGGTCGCCCATCGCGTGCAGCGTCCTCGCGATGTCGTGGCGCGCGCGGGCCTCGTAAGCGCGGTTCCCGTGGCCGGCGGCCAGGTCCAGGGCCGACTTGGCGGCGGTGAGCGCGTCCCGGTGCGCGCCCTGGGCGAGGGCCGTCGTGCCGCGGTCGAGGTAGAGCTGGGTCTGCAGGTCGGCGTCGGGCACGTTCGCCGCCACCTCGCGCGCCTTCTCGTGATAGCGCACGGCCTGGGGGAACCGGCCTTGCTGACGGTGCACGTTGCCGATGTTGTTCAGCGCGTACGCCTCGACGACGTGGTCCCCGATCCGGGCGGCGTAGCCGTGCGCGTCGGTGTAGCTGGCCAGCGCATCCGTTAGGAGGCCGAGCTTTTCCTGCACGGACCCGAGATTGTTCAGCGTGTGTGCCACGCCCTGGATGTGGCCGACTTCGCGCAGCATCCGGGCAGCCGCCGAGTGCTGCTCCAGGGCGACGTCGAAGTTGCCGTGCAGTTCGTTGAGGTAGCCGAGCATGCTCAACGCGTGGGCCTGGCCCCGCGGGTCTTCGCTCCTCTCGGACTTGGCCAGCGCGGCCTCGAGGTGGGCGATGGCCTGGTCGTGCCGGCCCAGCTCCATGGTGGGAATGGCGAGCGCGCACAACGTCGCCGCCTCGCCCCGCTCGTCGCCGAGGCGGCGCCACTTCGGCAGCGCCTGCGCGGCCAGCTCCAGCGCCTCCGAAAGCTGCCCGCGCCGGTCGTTCGCGGTCGCCAGCCGGAGCAGCACGTGCGCCTGGCCCAGGTCGTTGCCCGGGTCCGCGGAGACGACTTTCCAGGCGAGGTCGAGGGTGCCGATCCAGTCCTCGAACTGGTTCGTTGTGTTGAAGTAGCGCCACAGCAGCACGGCCAGCCGCCAGGTGTGCTCGGGCAGCTCGCGGTCGGCGGCGTACCGGACCGCGGCCACGAGGTTGTCGCGCTCGGCGACGATCCACCGCAGCCCCGCGTCGGAGTCGGCGAAAACCGGCGTCACCGGGCAGGACCGGTCCGTTGCCGGCAGCTGGGCCTTGTCGAACGGGTACGCGGCGCCGACCGCGGCCGCCAGCGTCACGAGGTAGAAGTCGAGCAGCCGCACCAGCGCGCCCTCGCGGTCGGCCGGCTCGGTGGCGGCGAACTCCTTGAGCGGGTCCAGCATCTGGTACCGCTCCGGCGCGGCCTCCTCCAGCAGGCTGACCTCGTGGAGGTCGTCGAGCAGCAGGCGGGCCTCGGTGACGTCGCAGCCGGCGAGCGCCGCCCCGCCGGGGACGCCGACGACCGGGCCCGGCACGCTGCCGAGCAGCCGGAACAGGGCGCGTTGCGGCTCGCCGAGCTGCTGGTAGGACACCCGGACGGCGGCGGTGCCGTCGACGTTCTCGCTGTCCGCGCCCCACGGCCCGTTCTCTTCGAGCAGCCCGAGCAGGTGCGTCAGGGGCCACCGGTCGTGCCGCCGGAACAGCGCGGCCGCGACCCGGATGGGCATCGGCAGGAACCCGCACCGGCGGACCACGGCGGCGACCTCGCTCGTCCGGCCGCGCACCCGCGCCCGGCCGGTCAGCTGGTGGAACAGGTCGGCCGCTTCTTCGGGCGGCAACGGCGAAAGCCGGATGTTCTCGCCGGTGTCCGCGTCGCCCATCCGCCGGCTGGTGATGACGGCCAGGCAGCCGTCCGTCTCGGGCAGCAACGGCCGGATCTGCTCCGGCGTCGCGGCGTTGTCCAGGACGAGCAGGGTGCGCGTGCCCCACAGGGTGTCCTGGTACAGCCGGACTTTCCGGCCGACGGTGGCCGGGACCTGTTCGGCGGGGACGCCGAGTTCGGTCAGCAGCTCGGTGAGGGCGTCGCCGACGTCGACCGCGTCGACGCCCGGGGTGAACCCGTTCAGGCGGACCAGCAGCTGCCCGTCGGGGAACCGGTCGCGGAGCTGGTGGGCGGACTCGACGGCCAGGCCGGTCTTGCCGACGCCCGGGGCGCCGCTGACCCAGACCGCGCGCTGCCCGGTCGCGGCGGCGGACTCGATCGCGGCGAGCTCCGCGGCGCGGCCGGTGAACCCGCCCGGCCGGGTCGGCAGGGAGCTGGGCGGATCACCCTGTTCGGCGCGCGCGGCGAGCTTGCGCAGCACGGGCCCGGGCTGCATGCGCAGGCCGTCGAGCGCGTCACGGGTGCTGGTGAACACGCGCAGCGCGCCCGCCCGGTCACCGCCGGCGAGCAGGGCGCGGATCAGGAGTTCGGCGTGCTTCTGGCTGGCCGGGTCGGCCTGGACGAGTGGCCGCAGCCGGTCGCGCGCCGAGCGGTGGTCGCCGGACTCCAGCTCCAGCTCGGCCAGGTCGCCGACGGCGTCGGGGTAGCTCTCGTCCGGCGAGATCACGTCGGCGCCGCCGACCCGGTCGATGTCGATGTCCTCGAGGAACTTCCCCCGCCACAGGTCGAGGGCGGCGCGCAGCAGGGTGATCGCGCGGCGCGGGTCTTCGGCGCGGACGTCCGTGGCCTGGTCGCGCAGCCGGGCGAACCGGATGGTGTCCAGCTGGTCGTCGCCGATCCGCAGCAGGTAGCCGGTCGGGGTCGTCTCGATGCCGACGTCGCCGGCGTCCTGGACGACGTCGCGCAGCCGCTTGATGTAGCTGCGCACCATGGTGGGCTTGGCTTCCCGGCCGGCCCAGACGACCTCCGCGAGCCGGGCGGGCGTCACCGGCTTGTTCGCGTTCAGGAGCAGCACGACGAGGACGAACCGCTGCTGCTGGTCACCCAGCTGCACCGGGACGCCGTCGTGCCACGCCTCCAGCGGGCCGAGCATCCGAAACTCCACGCGGCCTCCCCGGCGCCAGCTTGCTGTCCGCAAATGACATCGCGCAATCGGCCGAAAGGGTTTCGAAAATCCGCATTTCCTCCACGTTCGATACACACGCCCTTGCCAGACTCCGCCGGTCGATCAGGGGTGTGAAGGAGAAACCGGTATGGGGTCCGACGTGTTGCCGTGTTACGTCGCTTGCGATGTTTCGCTCTCGATGGCCGACCACATCGACGAGCTGAACAGCGGCCTGCGGGAGTTCCGCGGCGCGGTGCACGCCGACGCGTCGGTCACCGGCCGGATCCTCTGCAGCGTCGTCGGCTTCGGGGAGACGCCGCACGTCGTGCAGTCGCTGCTCCCGATGGACGAGCTCGCCGAGCTGCCCGCGCCGCGCGCGTGTGCCGGCACCAACTTCGGGCCGGCGTTCAGGTTCCTGCGAGAGGTCATCGACGGGGACGTCGGCGGGCTGGAGAAGCACCGCCTCCAGGTCCACCGGCCGGTCGTCTTCTTCCTGTCCGACGGCCAGCCGACGGATCCGGTGACCTGGCCCGCGGCGTTCGCCGAGCTCACCGACCCGGCCTGGGAACGGCGCCCGCGCGTGGTCGCGTTCGGCGTCGGCGACGCGGACGAGGACGCGCTCGGCCGGATCGGCACCTTCCGCACGTACCTCGGCCGCGACGGCGTCCGCGTGGGCACGGCGTTGATCGCCTCGGTGATGCACGTTCTGTCCACTTCCCGTCCACCGGCCGGTCCCACTCTGTCCAGAAAAGGAGACGCCATGGAAACGCACTGAAGGAGACCACTGTGGAGCGTTCCGAGCTGGTCCACGAGCTGAAGGTGCTGCGCAAGGGCCGTGGCCTGCAGGGCCGGATCGAGGAGCGGGTGGGCCCGGTGCTGAGGTCGGCCTGCGACGTGACCGCCGACGACGGCCTCGTGGTGATCCGCACCAAGGTGGCCGCCCGGCTGTCCGAACTGGCCGAGCACCTGCCGGAGGACCTGCGCCTGGCGGCGTTGGCGGCCTTCGCGATCTCCGCGGAGGCCCGCCAGCCGCTGTACCAGGACCGGGTGAAATGGGCCGCGACCCGCGTCGACCGCGACCCGCGGACGGTCCGCCGTCGCGTGGACGAGGCGATCGACCTCCTGGCGGAGCTGGCCACCGGCGGGCGCCGCGGCCCGGCGCCGTCGGAGAAGAGCCGCTGGCACACGGCCGAGCTCCGGGTGGCGATGGTCCTGGACCAGCCGCGGCCGGAGATCCTGGAGCAACGCCGGATCGTCGCCGATCAGAGCGGCTTGCGTTCGCTGGACCTGGCCGTCTCGCTGCCCGCCGGTCGTGAGGACCTGTCGGTGACGGTGCTGTACGGCGGGACGCTGGTGGACCGCGGGATGGAGGCGAGCGACCGCTGGGGTTACGGGCTGGAGCTGCCGAAGCCGTTGTCCCGGGGCGAGTCGTGGGAGGTCGCGGCCCTGTTCCGGCTGCCGTCGGCGGCGGCGCTGCAGCCGTGGATGGTGTGCGTGCCGCGGCACGTGTGCGACTCGTTCGACCTGCGCGTCCGGTTCGGACTGGAGCACCCCCGCGAGGTCCGCGCCCTGGACGGCGCGTTCCAGCGAGACGTCGCGGACCCGGCGTGCGGCGGTCGCCGCCTCGCGGTCGATTCGGCGGGGGAGGTCCACCTGCGGTTCCGGGGGCTGACTCCGGGGCTGGCCTACGGCGCCCGGTGGGGGGACGCGCCGTGAGCGCTCAGTCCAGCAGCCGTTGTTCCTTGGCCACGGCGACGGCGCCGGCCCGGGTGTCGACGCCGAGCTTGCCGTAGATCCGGCTCAGGTGGGTCTTGACCGTCGCTTCGCTGATGAACAGCGCGCGGGCGATCTCGCGGTTGCCCAGCCCCTGCGCGAGCTGGCGCAGGATGTCCCGCTCGCGATCGGTGAGGGAAGGCCGCGGGGTGCGCAGCTGCGCCATCATCCGGTCGGCGACCGGCGGGGACACGGCGGTGCGCCCGGCCGAGGCCGCGTCGATCGCCGCGTACAACTCGGTGGCGGACCCGGCTTTCAGCAGGTACCCGGTGGCGCCCGCGGCGATGGCGCGGGTGATGTCCGCGTCGGTGTCGTAGGTCGTCAGGACCAGGACCCGGGGCGCGTCCGGACCGGCGTGGATCCGCCGCGTCGCCTCGATCCCGTCGATGCCGGCGCCGAGCTGCAGATCCATCAGGACGACGTCCGGGCGCACGGTGGCCGCCGTCGCGACGGCTTCCTCCCCGCTCGCCGTCTCCGCGACGACCTCGATGCCGTCCGCGCCCGACAGCAGGGCGCGCAGCCCGGCGCGCACGACGGCGTGGTCGTCGCACACCAGCACGCGAATACTCATGGGGCAGTCTCCAACGGGATCGCGGCCGAAATGACGGTGCCCTGGCCAGGGGCGGATTCGACGGTCAGGCGGCCGCCGAGCTGCCGCGCCCGGGCCCGCATGGCCGGGAGGCCGTGGCCGCGTTCACCCGGGTCGGCTTCTGTCATGTGGAACCCCTGTCCGTCGTCGGCGACGTCGAGCACGACCTGGTCGTCGAGGTAGGTGAGCGTGACGACGGCGCGGCCGGCCCCCGCGTGCTCGAGCGCGTTGGCCAGCGCGCCCTGGGCGATGCGGACCAAAGCGGACTGAACGCGCTCGGGCAGCGGCCGCTCGGCGCCGTCGACGCGGACCTCGGCGGGCAGCCCGGCCTGCGTCTGCCGGTCGGCGACGGCGTGGAGCGCGTCTTCGAGCGTGGCGTCGGCGAGGTCGGCGGGGGCGAGGTCCTGCACGAGCCGGCGCGCTTCCGACAGGTTGCCGGTGCCGACGCGCAGCGCGGAACGCAGGTGCTCGCGCGCCAGCTCGGGCCGGGCCCACGCCTGGTCGGCGGCCTGCAGCAGCATCGCCTGGCTGGACAGGCCCTGGGCGAGCGCGTCGTGGATTTCGCGGGACACCCGGTGCCGCTCGGCCAGCACCCCGGCACGCCGCTCGGACTCGCGCAGCCGCTCGGTCTGCCGTCGCATGAAGGTGATCACCGCGGCGGTGACCACGGCGATGGCGATCGGCACGATGGTCAGGTTCGGGTCGAAGCCGTCGGCCAGCCGGTTCTGCGAAACGACCACGAGCGCGGTGACCACGGCGACCACGGCGAGCGCCGGCCCGGTCGGCAGCGTGCGCAGACCGGTGACGAACAGCGGGATCGCCGACCAGGCGAAGCTCGGGGCGAGCACCACCAGCACCACCCAGAACGCGAGGACGACGATCAGCCAGACCAGGCCGGGCTTGCGCATCCCCACGCCGTAGGCGACGACGAGGGCCGCGGTCAGCGCGATCACCCACGGCGCCAGCGAGGTGCCCTCGTGGCGCGTCAGGAACCGGACCGCGGAGGCGAGCACCAGCAGGAAGAACGCCGAGTGCATGACAGCGGCGAGCCACCGCGCGTCGGAATCGGCCGTTGTCATGTTCGCTCCCCTCCGCTCTCAGCGTCGACCGGGCCCGGTGCCCGCGCATCAGCCGATCGGCTGACCCGGTGGTCGGCCGATGCGTCGACCGCACCGGCCTGGTGGCGGGCTGAAGCTGGAGTCATCGAACCGCACGACTCCGAGGAGCGCACCATGATCTCGACCCGCACCCGCATCGCCGCCGCCGGCTTGGCGATGGTCAGTGCCGCCACCGTCGGCGCGGTGTCGGCGTCCGCGGCGCCCGCCACGGGCCTCGTCCAGACGTCACACCTGTCGATCGCCGCCGCGCAGAAGGCCGGTCAGGCCGCGCTGAACGCCGCCACCAAGGCCGGCCAGCACGTGTCGGTCGCGGTGGTGGACCGCGACGGCAACACGGTCCTGACCCTGCGCGGCGACGGCGCGGGCCCGCAGTCCTACAGCTCGGCGCAGCAGAAGGCGTTCACGGCGGTCTCGTGGAACGCGAAGACGTCCGAGCTGGCAGGCCGCCTGCAGCAGACCCCGACGTTGAAGGACATCGAGGGCACCCTGTTCCTGGCCGGCGCGGTCCCGGTGACCGCGGGCTCGACCCCGATCGCGGCGGTCGGCGTCGCCGGCGCGCCGTCGGGGACGCAGGACGAGTCGTTCGCGCAGGCCGGCGTGGACGCGCTGGGCAAGTAACGTGTCGACGGTGTTGATCAGTGACGTCCGCCCCTGGGGCGGCCCCCGCAGCGACGTGGAGCTTCGCGGCGACCAAATCGCGGCGATCCGCCCGCACGCTCCCGGGGTCCCGGCTGCGGTCGAGGGCCGCGGCCGCCTGCTGTTCCCGTCGTTCAGCGACGTCCACGTCCACCTGGACTCGACCCGCATCGGCCTCCCGTTCCGCCCGCACACGGGCGGCCCGGGAGTGGTCGCGATGATGACGAACGACCGCGACAACTGGCGCTCAGCGGAGGTCCCGCTACCGGAGCGAGTGGCCGGCACCCTCGAGCGGATGATCGCGCACGGCACAACGCGAGTCCGCAGCTACGCGCAAGTGGACGTCGACTGCCGTCTGGAGAAGCTGGAAGCGGTCCTGGCCGCGCGTGAGAAGTTCGCCGCCCAGGCCGAGGTCCAGGTGATGGCGTTCGCCCAGGCCGGAATCCTGCGCGAACCAGGCACGCTGGAGCTTCTGGACGCCGCAATGCGCTCAGGAGCAACAGTCATCGGCGGCATCGACCCGTGCACGCTCGATCGAGACCCCAAAGGCCACCTGGACGCGGTATTCGCCCTGGCGGAGAAGCACCAGGCGGAGATCGACATCCACCTGCACGAGCCGGGCCACCTGGGCCTGTTCTCAACCGACCTGGTGATCGAGCGCGTCCGGGCGCTGGACATGCGAGGCAAGGTGACGATGTCCCACGCGTACGACCTGGGCTCGATCTCCGAGTCGGTCAGCCGCCGGGTCATCGACGACTTCGCGGCGCTGGACATCGCGATGACCACAGTGGCGCCCTCGGCCGCCGGCCAGCTGTCTCTGCTGGACCTGGTTTCCTCGGGCGTCCGCATCGGCCTGGGGGAGGACGGCCAACGCGATTACTGGAGCCCGTACGGCAACTGCGACCTGCTGGACCGCACGTGGCAGCTGGCCTTCACCCGCGGCTTCCGCCAAGACGCGCATGTGGAGCTGGCCTTGGCGGTCGCCACCATGGGCGGCGCGTCGATCATGAGCCACGACGTCCCGCGCTTGGCGGGTCTCGAAGACCGCCCAGGCCTGGCGGTGGGCGACCGAGCGGACCTGGTCCTGGTGGACGGCGAAACCCCGACAAGCGCGGTGATGGACCGAGGCAAGGACCGCACGGTCCTCCACAACGGCGTGGTGGTGGCCGACGGTCTCGCGGTGCTCAAGCGTTGAGGGATGGCTCAGGCGTGCGCAGCTCATGGCCATCCCAGGTGAACCTCGCCGTGGTCACGGCGTCGTCGCCGTCGGCGCCGGTGATCAGCTGGTGGATGCCGATGCCGCTCAGTTCCGAGTAGACGCACCACTCGTGGTCCGACGTCAGCATGAGGTCGAGGTCGAGCGCCGACAGCAGCCCGAACACCTGCCCTCGGTTGGTGGCGTCGACCCCGACGAACACCTCGTCGAGCAGAATGACGCGGGGCGCTTGCGGCGCGGCCTGGTAGTGCGCGGCGACGGCGGCGAACAGCGGCAGGTGGAGCGCGATCGCCTTTTCCCCGCCCGACAGCGCCCCGTGCAGCTTGCGGGTCAGCAGTTTCCACCCTTCGCCGTTGGCCCGGTCGACCTTGACCACGAACTGGTGCCACGCCGTGTAATCGAAGACCTGGGCGAGCTGCTGCTCCCAGCTCGTCGCCGTGTCGTCCGCCTTGGCCTGTTCGATCCGGTCCCGGAAGAACCGGTGCAGTGATTCCCGTTCCGCGTCGTTCAGTCCGGCCGGATCCTTGAGCAGGAGGTCGCGGGCGGCTTTGGTGCCGGTCGGCAGATCCGGTGCCACCTGCCAGACCAGGTGCACTGCCACCTTCGACGCCGTCCGCACCCGCTCCAGTCGGGCGTTCATCCCGTCGACGAGCTCGTTCGCCTGCCGGATCCGCGCGGCCAGGTGCCGCCGCGTGTCACCGGTCAGGGTCTGGTCGAAGAGCTGCCGCTCGCGTTCGGTGATTTCGTCGCGGCTCTGCTCGGCCTCCGTCCGGAGGATGTGCAGCAGCTCCGCGGCGCCGACCCGGATGCCGTCGACCACCGCGGTGAAGACCTGCACGTCCTCGTCGGTCTCGAGGTCGAGGTCCGCGCGCGCCTTCAGGGTTTCCCGGCAGGAGTGCACGGATTCGGAGAGCCGGTGCAGCGCGTCGCCGATGTTGGCGGGCGAGTGTGGAATGGTCGGCCAAGCGCCGGCCACCAGCCGAGCTGCCTCCAACGCGGCGCGGACGCCGTCCGACGCGGCGAGAGTCGCTTCGAAGGTGGTCAGGTCGTCGATTCCGCCGTCGGCGGGGAACACACCGGTCGCCAAGTGCCGGAACCGGTGCGCCGCGTCATCCCGGCGGGTCCCGGCGAGCCGGTGGGCTTCGTCGTCGGTTTCGCGCCGGACCTTCACCTCCCCGAGCTTGGTGGCGAGTTCGTTGACCGAGCGGGCGGTACTCCGGTGCTCTTCACCCAGTTCCCGGATCTTGGCGCGCAGGGTTTCGATCTCGGCCAGCACTTCCCGGTAGTCGACCCCGAACGTGCTGTCGACGGCTTCGAGGGTGGCGGCGAGCCGTTCGTGGTCGCCGGCGGCGTTCGCGGCTTCTTCTTCCCGGTCGGCGGAGATCTCCGCCGAGCGCCGGGCCTGTTCGGCCGCGGCGGTGGCGACCTGCCGGAAACCGGCCAGCTTGGCGTGGGCTTCCAGCCAGCCTTCGGCTTGGTCCTGGAAGGAGGCAATGGCGGTCGCGAGGGTGCCGAGGGCCGCGCGGTCGGTCGGCAACCCGTGTTCGGCGGCGACGCCGGCCAATTCGTGGAGCGCCCGGGCCACCTCCCGATCGCGCGAGGTGACGGCGTCGACCCGGTCCCGGACGATCCGTTCGGCCGCGGCGCGTTCCGACTCCCGCCGCACCACGTTCTCGGTGGCGGCGGCCACCGCCGTGTGCCCGGGACGCGCCGCACGTTCGTGCGCGACCACCTCCCGGCGCGTCAGCAGGGCAGCCAGCTCCTCGCCCAGCGAGGTCACCGCGGCGTCGTACTCCGCGACCGATGCCGTCAGCGCGTCGATGCGACGTCGGCGGGCTCGTTGGCGGGCGAGGGCGCCGACGTAGGAAGCGTGCTCCTTTTCCCAGCTCCCGCTGAGCGCACCCAGCCGCCACGACCCGTCCGCGCCGATCGCCGCAGGCGCGCCTTCAGGCAGGTCGTCGCCGAAAGCGATCGACCGCAACAGCCGCTCGACGGCGCTCGGCTCGACACCGGCGTCGCGTTCGGCGATCAAGACGTCGCCGAGCGACCGGCCGGGTACCGGCGGGAGAGCACCGGGATCGGCGAAGACGTCGTGACCCGCGACGTCGCCGCGCGGCCCGACCCAGGCGTCCAGCAGGCCGCTTCCTTCGAGCGCCGCCTCGACGGCCGCGGCCGTCCGCGCCGGCGTCGAGTCCGAGAAGTCGACAAGCCGCCACAAGGGCGCCCCGATCATCGCCGCCCGGTCGGTCGTCCGAGTCGGTGGAGCTTCCGGCGGCAGGTCCTGCTCTGTGCGGAGCCGGGCGAGAACGTCGGTCAAGCCGGCACGTTCGCGTCGCGCGGTCGTCAGCGCCGCGCCGGCTGTCGTTTCCTGGCGGATGATGTCTTCCAGGATCGGCGTGGCGACGGCATCGATCCTGGCGAGCAGCTCTGGTTCCGATTCCAGACAGCTCAGGAGGGTTTCGGGCTCCGGAAAGCTCAACTCACGACAGCCCGCCACCCACGCCAGAAGCTCGGTGCTCAACGCGGTCAAGGCGGTTTCGCGTTCGGCAACCGCGCCCGTGAGGTGTTCCTGTGCCTCGGAGAGCCTGGTCCGGGCCGTGTCCAGGTCGGACTCCGCGTGCGTTCGCCGGTCGACGGCACGCTCGTGGCCGTCCAGTGCCTTGCCGACCGCGTCGAGCTGACCTCGCCTGCTCCGCACGGCGGCGCCGAGCAGAGTCCGGGCCTGGCTCGTCTCGGTTTCCACTCGTGCCGAGACTTCCTCGTACGCGCTCACCAAACCGGCCCGGGTGGCGGCGTTGCGGGCCTCGAGCTCTTGCACCTGAACGGCTTCCGCCTGCTGGTGCACGGCTTGCCCGGCGGTTCGCCGGACCTGCTCGTCGCCTGTCGCGGCGGCGCGCTTGCTCGCCGCGTCCCGGCCGAGCCGTTCGGCGGCGGAGCGGGCTTCGGCCGTCCGGCTGCGCAACCTGTCCAGCTCCTGCCCCTGCTTGTACTCCTCGCTCTCCATCAGCCCGGCCTTGCGTGCTTCGGTGGTGCCGATTTGGCCGGCCAGCTCGTCGGCTCGGTGCTCGGCGGTTTCCTTCTGCCGGGCGGTGGTCTCGTGGCGTTCGGCCGAGTCGCGGGCGGCCTTGGCCCGGTTGTCCAGCTCGGTCGTCGCCGAAATCAAGGCTCCGGCACCGGCGCGGAGGACACGCTGGGCGTAGGTGCGCTGGCGGGTGGCCAGCGTACGGGTCGCGTGGACTTCTTCCTCGAGTGCTTTGAGCCGCCCGCGTTGCGCGTCGAGCCGCTCGAAACCTTCGGCGAGGTCGGCGATCTCCTGCTGTCCCAAGGGAGGCAACGCGCGGGAAAGCAGGCTGGACAGCAAAGCGGGGTCGAGCCGTTGGGACAGCTTCGGCATTCGCAGCTGGAGCAACGCCATGATCAGCGCGTCGAAGCGTTGCTCGCTCAGCCCTGGGAACAGCGTCGTCCGGACCTCCGTGCGGTAGTCGCCCGCGTTGCCGTAAACGACGCCGTCGGTGCCGAGGCGCTCCTCCAGCACACTCTTCGTCAACGGCTGGCCCGCTTGGTTGACGAGGGAGAGCTCGTCTGGAGCGACGCGCAAGCTCGTGGTGAAGTAGTCGGGGTGCACGCTGGTGGTGTGCGAACTCGCCTGCAACCGGGCGCCGCAGGTGAACCAGCGCTCGGGCTCGCCGGGAAAGCGGAACTCGAGCCAGACGTAGCCGACCCTGGTGGTTCCGGTCGCCCCCTCGCCCATGAGGTTCCAATGCATGGTTCGTTCGCCGGTGCCGAACGTCGAGAGCCGGTTGGCGCGCAGGCTCGCGTCGAACAGGAACGGCAACAGCAGCTCCAGAGCCTTCGACTTCCCGCTCCCGTTGGGCCCGCGCAGCAGCAGGCGTCCCTCGTGGAATTCGAAGACCTCGTCGTAGTACCGCCAGACGTTGAGGATCCCGGCCCGGGCCGGGATCCAGCGCGGCGGCCGTGCCGCGGTTTCCCCGGCGGCGTGCTGGGGGAGTTCGGTCACCGTCATGGCGTCGTTCCTCCGGGTTCGGTGGTCCGGGCATCCCGCACCGCGTAACGGGCCGCGGCCGGAAGCGGCCGCACCAGGCCGGCTTCGTGCTGAGCGAGCCCGAACGCGGTCAGGACCGCGAGAGCGTCCGACGTGAGCTGCCGGGGCCCGTCTTCGTTGCGATACGTCTTCGCCCACCGGGGAAAGCGGTCGAGCAGCGCGGCTGCTCCGATCTCCAGTTGCTCCACTGTGGACGGTCCGGTGAGGGACTCGAGCAGCAGCAGGGCCGCGACCTTCGCGGTGCCGGCGTCGTCGGGGAACCGGCTGTCGGTCGCGATGCCTTCGACGTCGACGAGGAGCACGCCTTCAGCGCGCTCCTCCAGGACGAAACCCGCCTGGTCCGCGGCCCGGCGCAGCAGCTGACGTCCGGTCGGCGAGGCGAGGTAGGCGCGTTCGTCGGCATTCAGGTCCTCGAAGTAGAGCACCGGATCGTCGACGATCCGGCGGAACACCGAGTGCCGCAGCCACAGGTTCCGCTGAACTTCCGACCGGGTCGCGGTTTCGTCGTGGGCGCCGGAAGCAAGTCCGTAGCGTCGTTCGCGGGACACTGCGGCCAGCAGCTCGTCGAAGCGCAGCGCCACCTCCTCGACCGGGACCGCGAGCTGCGACGCCCCGACCGGTGCGGCCAGGAGCCGGAGCAGCAGCGTCGCGTCGATCCGGTACAGCACCTTGGCCTCCGCCGAGTCCACGAAGGCTTCGGTCGTCCCGTCGACGACCTCGACCACGCCGTAGGACTCGAGCAGGCGCAGGACGTCGACGAACGCCATGCGTTCGCCGCGGCTGGCGGTCTCGAACGCCGGCACGACGTCGTCCGCCGCGGTCGCCCGCCCGACCCGGTCCGCCAGCAGACCGATCGTGGTCACCGGGACCGCGAGCAGCTCGGCCGCGACGACGCACAGCAGCGCGTAGCGGCGACGGTCGAACGCGGCCCGCCCGGACCGCGGCCGCCGCGCGGGCCTCGTCGGGTCCGTGACGGTCCGCACCTTGACCAGCCGGGCGTACCCGAGCCGCGGTTCGACGGTCAGGGTCCACCCGCAGTAGTAGTCGAACCACTGCCGGATCGGTTCTCGCCGGCGCCGGACCAGGTCGAACGCCTCGGGTTGGCTGAGCTCGGCGATCAGCGGGGTCGCGAGCAGCCGGCGGATGCCGTGCGCGACCTCCTCGCGTTCGGCGCTCACCAGCTGGTTGGTCAGCTTGGTCACGGGCGGCCTCCGGCGCTGCGCCGGACGAGCCGCTGTCCGGCCGTACGGATCTCCACCTCGTAGTCCGGGCCGCGGAACTGCCCGCGCGGAGTCGTCACAGTGGCCGTCGAACCGTCCCGCGGCGGGCGGAGGAGGATCTCGATCCGGCCGTCGGAGGTGGCGCTGTGCCGGTTGCCGGCGCGACCGGGAGCCGCGCCGAGCGCGCATCCCAGCAGATCCAGCAGGCGCTCGAAGACGGCGTGATCGAGCGCCCCGAACGACGACAGCCGGATCGCACCACCCGTGTCGAGCATGTCCCACGCCGCTTCCAACTCGGCTCGCTCCGCGCGCGCCTGTTCGGCTCTGGCCGCCCGCACCGCCGCGACGTCGCGCACCTTGCCCGTGCGGCTGAATCGTTCGGTGCGCCCGCTCGTCCTCAGCAAGGGGGAGACCTCCACCGGCGGGGCGTCCGCCCACGGCGAGGTCGAGCTGATCAGCTCGGGATCGGGATGAGCGAGATGAGCGTGCCGCGCGGAGCTCAGCCCGAAGACGGTCGACCACAGCCGGTGGAGGTCGTCCTGGGCGGGGACCACCGTGAACCACCGGGCGAGCTCACGGAAGTCGGCCACCGCGCTGCTCGTCCGCCGGCGTGACTCCGTGATCCGGTCGAGCACCTGGAGCAGCGCGATGATCGCCTTGCGCGCGACGAGGTGCAGCTGCTCGACCCGCGGCTGGGAGCCGTCCACCGGCAGGAACCAGGTGCGCAGGCCTTCCCACTTCGCGCGCCGGTGCTCGAGCCAAGACGGACCCGGGTCGGTGGCCGTGAGCTGGGGCAGGTCGGCGCCGGTCAGGGCGCGCAGCTGCATCAACCCGACGCCGTGGTCCTCGACCTGCTGGATCCGGACCGCGATGGTGTGCGACCGGTGTTCGAGGTTGGTGAGGAACTCCTGGAGGTAAGCCACCGTGCTGGCCTTGACCTCGTGGAAGGTCGTGAGGTTCGCGCCATCCGCGCGCAGGAGCCGCTGCAGCTCGCCGTTGAACTGCTTCGTGTTGCCGCGCAACGCTTCGAGGTGGGCTTCGAGTTCGATCAGCGTGGTGAAGATCCGCCGGTTGGTGCCCCTTTCCAGTTCCCTGACCAGGTCGCCGAGCCGGTCGGCGATCGCGTCGAGCACCGCGGTCTGCAACGCACCGGTCGCGGCCAGGACGTTCATCGCGTGGACCACGCCCGCGAAGGCGGCTTCGCCTTGTCGCGTCAAGGAATACTGCAGGTTGCGACGTTCGTACTCGCCGGCGGTCCGGTAGTTCTCGGAGTGGTTCTGGACGACGTCGACGAGGTTCCAGTCCCGCAGCTTCCCCAGCGCGTCGGTGAGTTCGTCGTCCTCGATCGCTTCGAGCCGGCCGACGGTGCGCAACCGGGCCCGGACGTCGTCGAGCCCCAGCGCGGTTTCCAGCCGTTCGTTGGCCTCACCGAAGGCGTGCAGGATCGAGACGTACAGCCCCGCCCGATCCCCGCTGGTGAAGCGGAACATCTCGGGCGGGACACGGATCGGATCCATGCTGCCTCCCGGTGGTCATCGGTCACGCTACGGGACGGCACCGACAGTTTTCGGAGACGCGGATTCGGTGACCGGTCTTTGTCAGCTTCCTGTCCGCTGGACGATTTCATCCAGAAGCGCCCTTGCCAAGCGCTCCTCCGGAACGGTTCGCCCGGCTTCGGTGAGGTGCCTGGCCAGCTGCGCGTCCCACGGCACGGAGGTGACCCGGCCGACGGATGGCCCATCGGCCACCGCGGCGAGGTAGTCGTCACTGCTCATCCGCCAGGGCACCGCACCGGTCCGCGCGACGACGTTGGCGGCGATCCGCAGCCCTTCGCCGTCGAAGTCACCGTGGTAGTACAACGCCGATCCCGCGGCGGAGAGCTGGTTGAGCAGGAGGATGCCCGCACTGCTCGGCCACCCCGACGTGCACACCAAGGGCGGGCAGCGCTCGCCGAACCGATCGAGCGCCACGGCGAGCACACTGGGGTTCTCGAAGACCCACACCTCGGGCGGTGCGCTGGTCAACGCCGTCGTGGCCCGAAGCTGTTGCAGGGTGAGGGCCGCCGCGAACCCGGCGTCGGCCCACAGCTCGAGAACGTCGCTGACCACGCCACCCCGCGTCCGCAGCCCGGCCGCAAGAACGGTGGAAGACAGCTGGTCGTCGGCGATCCCGGCCCGTTCCCACAGGGCCCGGCGCTCAGGCGCGTCGGCCGGAGGCGGGACGTCGTAGATGGCGACCAGGGCCTTCAGGACGAGGTTCGCGCAGCGTTTGCCCTCGTCCAAGGCGTGGGTATCACCGAGAACCTCGTCAGCGAACTTCGGAAGCGGCTGTCCGGCCGCGGGCAGCTCGGACAGCACCTCAAGGACCTTTTCCAGCTCTTCCCTGGTCCGGGCGATCGACCCGCCGACGAGCCCGGCCCGCCGGATACTGGCGACCCAGTCGCCGAGCGCCGGCTGAGCCGTGACAACCGGATGGCCGCCGAGCCAGTCCCACAGCTCAGCGCGCCGAGCCGCGGCTTCACGCCGCTCGGCCGCGCGGTCGCCGATCGGCCCGACGAGCCGGCTGACGACGGCGCGCGAGTCCTGGCCGGTACGGTCCAGCAGCACTTGGTCGAGCTTGGCGAGGCTGATCTCGACGTGCTCGCCGGGCAGCCGAGCGGACCCGAGCAGGTCGGCCAGGGCAGTCCGCTGCCCGGGATCAAGCGGCCCGACCTTCACCCGGCTGACCGCCAACCCACCCGACAACCGCGCGTGCACGGCTTGCCAGAGCGGCATCAAGGCGATCGGCAGTTCCACGATGCCGCCCAGTTTAGGCTGTGGATCCGGGTGAATATCCCGCGCGTATGTCCGAACGCTCAGTGCTCAGGATCGTCCGGGACGTCCACGGCCGGCTCGGCGAACGAGCAGACGAGGATGTCCTGCTCTGCCTCGAAACCCTGCTGGAAGCGCGACGTAGCTGGCTGGCGGTGCCGGACCCCACGTTGTGGAAGACGGGTGATGCGCACCGGCTGCTGATCGAGCTGGCGGCGACGCGCCTGACGAACGCGTTCGGCATGGACGAACACGCTCCGGCCGCGTTACGGACGTTGTTCGACTTCCTCGACGCCACCGACCGGTTCCACCCGGCCTCCATGCGCGCCGCGACGCTGCGCAAGGAGCTGGCCAAGGCAGCGGCGAAGTTCCCGGCGGCGATGGCGGACGAGTCCCAGTGGCGGCTGGCGAAGCGCCTCTACACGGCGATGCGCGCGGACGGCGTCGACATCGCCGACGACGTGAAGGTCGCGGCGTGGACGAAGGCGTTCAACACGTCCCCGGCCGCGCGTCGGCGTGCCGTCCTCGGCGCTCTTCTCGACCACACACCCGAACTGGCTACCGCGAAGTTCGCCGCGCGCGACGGCCAGGTCGCCGCGGTCCGGCGCGGCACCGAGTTCCCGGCCGAGTTCCTCGACGACCTCGAGCCGCCCGTGGCACAGCCGCCGATCACGCTCTCACCGGCCGCCGAACTCGCGGACCAGGCTCGCGCCTCTGCGCTGATTCCCCGCCTCGTGGCGTGCGGCCGCTGGGCAGCCGAGGGGAAAAAGGTGACGCGCCGAGGCTTCCCGTCCCCGAGCGACACGGCCGGTCTGGCGGACGCGCTGGGTTTCGAACCCGGTCCCGGGGCCCGGGACCCACGTGACCACGTTCCGCTGATCCGGGCCTGGCGCTTGGCGCTGGACGTCGAGGCGCTTCAGCTGCACCGGACCCAGGTGGTCGCGGACCCGGACTCGCGGCCATCGAGCGTCTGCTGAGCGGAGACGCGGGCACCGAAGAGACCCTGCGAACCTGGCACGAGATCGCCGACGTCGCGATCACCGGTCCGGCTGCCTTGGACCTACGCGATGCGGAGACACGCGAACTGTCGGAGTTCAGCCGCCCGTGGGGCCCGCGGGCTCTTGGCGAGCTGTACCGCGCCGAAGAGCCGGCCGATCTCGAAGACCTGGTCGACGAGCTGGTCGCTCTCTACGAGGACCCGGACATCGACGATCTCACGTTCGAGCTGGTGGGCGCGGCTACAAGGGCCGGGCTGCTCGCGGCCTCCGAAGCCGGCGTGGTCGAGGTGACCATCCCCGCCGACGCGGAACTTCCCGCCACAACCGGAGCCTTGCTGGGCGAACCGGCGTGGGCGGTGATTCCGGTTCAGGGCACGACAGTCGCCTTGACACCGCTGGGCCGCTACTTCGTCCGGGAGAACCTCATGGCCGAGGGAACTGATGCGCCGCTACTGGAGCCGACCTCGTAACTCCGGCCTAGGGCCGAGATACAAGGAGATCCGCTATCACGTCGGATTGCGCGCGGAACCGTTCTGAAGCGAAGGATGCGGTGTGCCCCCGGCAGGATTCGAACCTGCGACACCCGCTTTAGGAGAGCGGTGCTCTATCCCCTGAGCTACGAGGGCCTTGCCGACGCAAGCTTAGCGGGCCCGGGACACGCGCAGACGAAGGGGCACGGATGGAGTAACCCGACCTCCGTCGTCACCCGACTGAGTGGTTCTGGCCGCGGCCCTACACCTCCAGGGTGGGCCGATGGCGCCTGACCTGGTCGGACCAGCAGCTCACCTGGTCGTGTCTGGTTTCGAACTGCTGAACAACAGTAGGTAACCTTCGTTAACGGGACGCGGGGAGCCGCCTCCTACTGGCTGTTGCGGAGGGCTTCGTTGATCAAGCTCATGTTCGCCGACGACGAGGAACTGGTGCGCTCGGGGTTGCGCGCGATGATGTCCGGGGCCCAGGACATCGAGATCGTGGGCGAGGCGAGCGACGGCAGATCCGCGGTGGAGGTCGCGCGTCGGTATCACCCTGACGTGGCTCTTCTCGACATCAAGATGCGTGCCCCTGACGACGGCATCCGGGCGCTGCGGGCCATCCTCGCCCTTCCTGACCCGCCCACCGTCGCCATGCTGACCACCTTCGACATCGACGAGTACGTCAGCCTCGCGCTGCGGCTCGGGGCCAACGGCTTCCTGCTCAAGGACATCGACCCCGCCGCGCTGCTGCGGGCCGTGCGGGACCTGGCCAAAGGCGGTGCCGTCCTCGATCCGGGGGTGGCCGCGCGAATGGTGCAGTCGCACCGGGACGAGCAACGCGCCGCTCAGCCGGCTCGCAAGCTGCTCGCTTCTCTCTCCGAACGAGAACGCGAGGTCGTCGCGCTGATCGGGCAGGGTCTCAGCAACGCTGAGATCGGTGGGCGGCTCCACCTGTCCGAGGCCACCGTCAAGGGGTACGTCTCCGCCGTGCTCTCCAAGATCGGGGCCGCCAACCGCGTGCAGGCCGCGCTGCTGGCCTACCGCGGTGGCCTGCTCGACCAATAGAAGCCAGTAAATGCTGCTCACGGCGCTGGAGTTCCTCGGGCTCGTCGCCTTCGCGGCGTCCGGGGCGCTGGCGGCCGTGCGGGCCCGGCTCGACGTCTTCGGTGTCGTCGTGGTCGGGCTCACCACGGCGCTCGGCGGCGGGGTCATCCGGGACGTCCTGCTCGGCATCCACCCGCCGACGACGCTGCGGAACTGGCCCTACCTCGCCGTCTGCGCCGTGACCGCGCTCGTCGTGTTCGTCTTCCACCCGCAGGTCGCGCGGCTGCGGCGGGGTGTGCTGCTCGCCGACGCGCTCGGGCTCGGCGTGTTCGCCACCGCCGGGACGACCATCGCGCTCAACGCCGGCGCGACCGTCTACGCCGCGTGCCTGATCGGCATGACGACCGGGATCGGTGGCGGCGCCGTGCGCGATCTGCTGCTCCGGGAAATCCCGCTGGTCCTGCGGAAAGAGATCTACGCCGTGGCCGCGCTGGCCGGCTCGGTGCTCGTCGCGATCGGTCACGCTCTGCGACTGCCCGAGGGGCCGGTCACCGTCGTGGCGGCCGCGGCCGTGGTGGCCGTGCGGATGCTCGCGCTCTGGCGGCACTGGAACGCCCCGGTCGCGCGCGGTCCGGAGTGAGAGAAACTCTTTGTGTGTTCTGTGTGTGTTCTTAGGCGAGTCTCAGCACGCTGAGTAAAACTATCGCCATGCGCATCCTTGTGGTGGACGACGACCGCGCCGTCCGTGATTCGCTCCGGCGGTCCCTGGAGTTCAACGGCTACCAGGTCGAGCTGGCCGGCGACGGTGCGCAGGCGCTCGAGGCGATCATCGCCAACCGGCCGGACGCGATGGTCCTGGACGTCATGATGCCGCGGCTCGACGGCCTGGAGGTCGCCCGCCGCCTGCGCAGCACCGGCGACGACCTGCCGATCCTCGTGCTGACCGCGCGCGACACCGTCTCGGACCGGGTGTCCGGGCTGGACGCCGGCGCCGACGACTACCTGCCGAAACCGTTCGCGCTCGAGGAACTGCTCGCCCGGCTGCGCGCGCTGCTGCGCCGCGCCGTCCCGGAGGGGCCCGGCGGGCAGGCGTCCGAGACGTTGGCCTTCGCGGACCTCACCCTCGACCCGGGCACGCGCGAGGTGCGCCGCGGCGGCCGCGAGATCAGCCTGACCCGGACCGAGTTCGCGCTGCTGGAACTGTTCCTTTCCTACCCGAAGCACGTCCTCACGCGGGGCCGGATACTGGAGGAAGTATGGGGTTACGACTTCCCGACGTCGGGCAACGCCCTGGAGGTCTACGTCGGCTATTTGCGCCGCAAGACGGAGGCCGAGGCGGAGCCGAGGCTGATCCACACGGTGCGGGGGGTGGGGTACGTCCTGAGGGAAACTCCCCCGTGATCGACCCGCCCGGGGAAGAGGACCCGCGCGGCACCCGCTGGGGTACGCGCCGGTTCTCCCTCCGCGGCCGGGTCACGCTGCTCGCCGCGGCCTGTGTGGCCGGCGCGGTCGCGCTGGTCTCCCTCGGCGCGTACATGGTCGTCAGCAGCAACCTCTACCAGCAGCTGGACGACGGCCTCGTCGCGCGCGCCGAGGCGGCGGTCAACTCGCCGCAGGTGCAGACCGAGCTGCGGCAGGTCCCCGGCGCGTTCCTGGCGAGCGCGGACCTGCAGATCGGGCAGCTCAACGCCGCTCCCGACGTCCAGCACGCCGTGATGACCTACCCGCTGTCGAGCTCGGCGCCGCCGTTCGACCAGCGGGAGCTCGACGTCGCCAACGGCGATTCGGCGCAGTCGCTGCGGACGGACTTCCGCACGGACAGCCGGGTGGTCGCGCTGCCGTCCGGGCACGGCGAGGCCATCGTGCTGGCCCAGTCGATGGGTCCGACCAAGCGCACGCTGAACGAGCTCGCGCTGGTGCTGTTCCTGATCGGCGGCGCGGGCATCCTGGTCGCCGCCGCGGCGGGCACCGCGGTCGCGCGCGCCGGCCTGCGCCCGGTGGACCGGCTGACGTCGGCCGCCGAGCGCGTCTCCAAGACCGGCGACCTGCGGCCGATCCCGGTCAGCGGCGACGACGAGCTGGCCCGCCTCACCCAGACGTTCAACACCATGCTCGGCACGGTCGCGGACTCGCAGGAGCGGCAGCGCCAGCTGGTCGCGGACGCGGGCCACGAGCTGCGGACGCCGTTGACGTCGCTGCGCACCAACCTCGAGCTGCTGCTCGCCGCGAGCAAGCCGGGCGCGCCGCCGCTGCCGGACGCGGACCGCGTCGACATCGTCGCCGACATCAGCGGCCAGCTCGACGAGCTGACCCAGCTCATCGGCGACCTCGTCGAGCTTGCCCGCCAGGACGAGCCGCGCGAGCGCTTCGAGCGCGTCGAGCTGCTGGACGTCGTCGAGCGGGCGCTGGACCGGGCGCGGCGGCGTGCGGGCGAGATCAACTTCGACGTCTCGCTGCAGCCGTGGGTGCTCACCGGGGACAACAGTTCGATCGAACGCGCGATCCTGAACCTGCTGGACAACGCGGTGAAGTTCTCGCCGCCGGACGCGACGGTCTGGGTGCGGCTCTACCCGCTCGGCGACGGCACCGCGGTGGTCGAGGTGGCGGACGCCGGCCCGGGCATCGCCGAGGAGGACCTGCCGAAGGTGTTCGACCGCTTCTACCGCTCGTCGGAGGCGCGGACGCTGCCCGGTTCCGGGCTCGGCCTCGCGATCGTCAAGCACGCGGCCGAGCGCCACGGCGGGGCGGTCTACGCCGCGCGGGCGCCCGAGGGTGGCGCGCTGATGACCATCCGGCTGCCGGGCGCGCCCGGCTGAGGTTGCTGTCGGGTAACTCGGGGGACAGCGGGCCGCGGTGGCGGCCAGGATCGGCGCATGCTGCTGCGCCGATGCCCGGCCGCCGCGGGAGCCGGCGTGGTCGCGGCCCTGACCGTGACGTCGGCGCCGACCACCGGCTGGTGCACCGGGGGCAGTTGTGTCCTCTTGGGCTTCGTGCTGGTTCCGCTCGTGCTGCTGGCCGCTGTCCTGCTCGCCTGGGCGGTCCTGGGTCTGGCCCGCGTCCGCCCGGCTTGGCCGGTCGCGCTTGCCGGGCCGCTGGTCGTGTTGTCCCTGACGACGACGCTGCTGGGCAGCGTGTGGACCTGGCCTCTCGCGGTGTACGTCGTCGTGGTCGCGGCCTGTTACGTGCTGGCGGCTCTGGTCACCTCAGCCGCGCTGTCACGGGCCTGGCGGGTTGCGCTCGGGTCGCCGGTGGTGGTGTTGTTCGGCTGGGGTGTGCTGCTGCCCCTCCTGGTGCCTGGCCTGTGACCAGGTGTTTCGAAGTTCACCCCGATCACCTCAGCGGATACCATGTTGAATCGTGTAGGATTTTGTGTGGTTGGGGAGCCGACTCGGGACGGAGTGAACGGTGCTGGCGCGTCAGCGACAGGCGGTGATCCTGGAAGAGGCACGCCGGACCGGTGCGGTCCGGGTCAGTGACCTCGTGACCAGGCTGGGCGTGTCCGACATGACGGTCCGCCGCGACCTGGACGTCCTGGCCGGCCGCGGGCTGGTCGAGAAGGTCTACGGCGGCGCGACGTCCATCGTCGGCAAGAGCACCGACGAACCCGGTTTCGAGGCCAAGTCCGTCCGTCAGCGCGCGCAGAAGGAAGCGATCGCCGCGCTCGCGGCGAACCTGGTCCGGCCGGGCACCGCGATCGGCATCTCCGCCGGCACCACCACGTGGACGCTCGCGCGGGCGCTCGACGCGATCTCCGGGCTCACCATCGTCACCAACTCGATCCAGGTCGCGGACGTGCTGCGCGGGTCGACACAGCCGGACCGCACGGTCGTGCTCACCGGTGGCGTGCGGACGCCGTCGGACGCGCTGGTCGGGCCGGTCGCCGTGCACAGCCTGCGGTCGCTGCACCTCGATGTCGTCTTCCTCGGTGTGCACGGGATGTCCGACGGGCCGGGGTTCACGACGCCGAACCTGACCGAGAGCGAGACCGACCGCGCGCTGGTCGAGGCCGGTCGCAAGCTGGTCGTGCTCGCCGACCACACCAAGTGGGGCACCGTCGGCATCTCGACGATCGCCGACCTGGACGAGGCCGACGTCGTCGTCACCGACGACGGGATCCCCGACGACGCCAGGGAAATACTCGCCGAAAGGGCAGGGGAACTCATGATCGCCGAGACGGCGGAGACAGTCGAGGCTGAAGAAGCGTGAAGCGCACGTCACGGCGCCTGGCCGATGGCCGGGAGATCATCTATTTCGACCAGCCCGGCGCGCCCGAGCGCGTCGCCGAGGACACCCGCGACCTGCCGCCGGTTTCGGCCGCGTCGGAGATCCGGCTCGACCCGCTGACCCACGAGTGGGTCGCGATGGCCGCACACCGGCAGACGCGGACGTACAAGCCGCCCGCCGACCTCTGTCCACTGTGTCCGAGCAAGCCCGGCAAACCCAGTGAGATCCCGGAAAGGGACTACGACGTTGTCGTGTTCGAGAACCGCTTTCCGTCCTTCGCCGAGGATGTGATCGGCGAACCGACCACTGTGGACGGTCTCGGGCTGGTGCCGGTCAAGCCGGGGCGGGGGCGCTGCGAGGTCGTCTGCTTTACCAGCAACCACGACGGTTCCTTCGCCGGGCTGACCCCGAAGCAGGTGCGGGCCGTGGTCGACGCCTGGGCCGACCGGACCGCCGGACTGTCCGAAGTGCCGGGTGTGGAACAGGTTTTCCCGTTCGAGAACCGCGGTGAGGAAATCGGCGTCACGCTGTCCCACCCGCACGGGCAGATCTACGGCTACCCGTTCGTCACGCCCCGGACCGCGCGCATGCTCGACGTCGCGCGCGCCTACCAGGCCGAACACGGCCGCCCGGTGCTCGGCGACGTCCTGGCCGCCGAACGCAAGTCCGGCGCGCGCGTCGTGGCGTCCGGCGAGCACTGGACGGCGTTCGTGCCGCCGGCGGCCCGCTGGCCGGTCCAGGTGCAGATCGTGCCGCACCGGCAGGTTCCGGACATCCCCGCGCTGACCGACGCCGAGCGCGACGACTTCGCCGACGTCTACCTGGACGTCCTGCGCCGTTGTGACGCGCTGTACGACCGGCCGTTGCCCTACATCGCGGCGTGGCACCAGGCACCGGTGCGCCAGGACCGTGAACTCGGCTGGCTCCACCTGGAGCTGTTCTCCGTGTTGCGCGCGAAGGACAAGCTGAAGTACCTGGCGGGGTCCGAATCGGGCATGGCGGTCTGGGTGAACGACGCGACACCGGAGCAAATCGCGGAACGGCTCCGCGCGGCGGGGTGACCCGGCCATACTCATCTCCGATGCACAGGTTCGGCTCAGGAACCTCTCAGGACCGTCCCGCAAGGTGATGACATGACCGAGAACGACCCCACCGCGCACGACCCCGCGACCCCGCGGCCCTCCGCGGACGCCCAGCCCGGCTCCGGCCAGGAGGCCGCCCCGGGCGGTTGGGCCGGGAGTCCGTACGGCGAGCCGAGCGCCACCGCGTCCGGCAGCCCGTACAGCGACCAGAGCGCGTCCGGCAGTCCTTATGGCGACCCGGCGTCCCCGTCCGGCGGCACGCCGCAGTACGCGGCGCCGGCCGAGCCGTCCTACCACGCGGTCACGGGGGCCGATCCGTCCTACGGGGCGCAGAACCCCTGGTCAGCACAGGGCGCGCAGACACCGCCGCAGGGGCACCACCAGCAGAGCGTCTACCCGCCGCCGAGCCCGTACGCGCAGCCCGGCACGTCGGTCTACAACGCGCCTCCCGCCCCGCCGGCGAAGCGCTCCGGCGGCAAGCTGCTCGCCGGCGTCGCGCTGGTCGCGCTGCTGGTCGGCGGCATCGCCGGCGGCGCCGTCGGGTACCTCACGGGCGGGACGTCGGGCCCGTCGAGCAACGCGCTCGACGCGCCGAAGCCGGCCCAGCAGACGGGCAACGCGCCCGCCGGATCGGTCGAATCCGTCGCGCAGAAGCTGTCGCCGAGCGTCGTCGAGCTGCAGGTGAGCGGGCAGCAGGGGGCCGGCGAGGGCTCCGGGTTCGTCATCAGCACCGACGGCTACATCCTGACCAACAACCACGTCGTCGAGGTCGCCGCGGGCGGCGGGCAGATCCAGGCCGTGTTCCAGGACGGCCGGAAGGCCGCGGCCAAGGTCGTCGGCCGCGACCCGACCACGGACATCGCGGTGGTCAAGGTCGACGGCGTCGGCAACCTGACCCCGGTCGAGATCGGCCGGTCCGACGACCTGCGCGTCGGCCAGTCCGTCGTCGCCATCGGCTCGCCGTTCGAGCTGGCCGGCACGGTCACCTCGGGCATCGTCAGCTCGCTGCACCGGCCGGTGCGGGCGGGCGGCAGCACCGGTGACCAGACCACGGTGATGGACGCCGTCCAGACCGACGCCGCGATCAACCCGGGCAACTCGGGCGGTCCGCTGGCCAACATGTCCGGCCAGGTCATCGGCATCAACTCGGCGATCTACAGCCCGCAGTCCGGGCAGCAGGGCCAGGGACAGGGCGCGTCCGAGGGTGGCAACGTCGGCATCGGCTTCGCCATCCCGATCGACCAGGCGCGTCGCACGGCGGACACGATCATCAAGACCGGCCAGGCCGTGCAGACCTACATCGGCGCGCAGGTCAAGGACGCCCCGCAGGGCGGCGCCGAGCTCGGCGCCATCACCGCGGGCAGCCCGGCGGAGAAGGCCGGCCTCAAGTCGGGCGACATCGTGACGAAGATCGACGACCGCACCATCGACTCGTCCGACACGCTCGTCGCCGCGATCCGCACCCGGGCGCCGGACGAGAAGGCCACGTTCACCCTGCAGGGTGGCCGCACGGTCGAGGTGACCCTCGGCGGGCAGCCCGTCACCCCCAACTGATCCATTCCAGACGCTCGGCCGCCCTGGCGCGGCCGAGACCAACCCTTGGCTCGACCCCCGTGACTTTCGGGGCCGGACCCACAAGGCCACGCGCGACCGGATTTCGACGCCGGTCGCGCGTGGCCGCTTTTGTGGGGGCTTCTGGACTGGTTTCTCATGTGTCTGGAGGGGTATCGCGCGTGATTGGAGGGTCGGTCAGGTGCGGGTGGGGCGCTTGAGGTGGGGCGTCAGGCGGTGGCGCAGGGCCGTGAGGACCACTGCCAGCCAGACGGTGGCCAGGGTCAGGGCCAGGCCCAGGGCTGGGTTGCCGTCGTGGAGGCCGGGCATGGGGGCCGTGCCGTAGGGACGCCAGAGGAGCGGGAACGCCAGGATCAGCAGGACGCCGGTGAGGACTGTGCCCGTGACTACCGGGGTTTTCCACGGGGGCGGCAGGAGGCGGGCCAGGGTGACGCCCAGCAGGGCCGTCAGCGGGGCGATGACGGCGTCGTTGAGGATCGGGCCGCCCACGAGCCAGCCGACCGTGCCGAAGACGTCCGGGCGCAACGGCAGCGCGTAGTCGGCGAACAGGATCACGCCCCACCCGAGGGCCGCGAGGCCAGTTAAGGCGAGGAGCACACGGGCGGTCTTCACAGGGCCTCCAGTTTTGTGACCCACTTCGTCTGCAGCACCCCGGGCCGGTTCGGCGCGATGATCCGGCAGGGGAAGCCGTGGTCGAGGTCGAGGACGTCGCCGTTGAGCTCCAGCGCGAGCAGCGTCAGGTCGTCGGCGGTGTGCTCGCCCGGGAGCACGCTGACGCCGTACAGCCCGGCACGCTCCAAAGAGGACACTCGCACCGCCGTGCCCGGTTGTGCGCCGGTGGCTTTCAGCAGCGTCGGCAACGAGATCCCGCGCCAGGTCGCCGACTGGCTCCAGCCTTCGACACACGCGATCGGCAGTTCGGCCGTCGTCTGCGGCAGGGCGCGCAGCTCGTCGAGCGAGAAATTCGTGGTGCCGCGCGGGGTCACCACCGAGAGCCGCCAGGCCGCCGCTTGCGCGGTCTGCGTGACGCCCGCGGCCACGGCCGTGCGGTTCACCGGCAGGCCCTGCGTGCCCTTGCTCGTCTTCCAGGCTAGGCCGGAAACGCCGCGCAGGAAGGGAACCGTGGCGCCGGCCGTGGCGACGACCGCGACACCGGTCGCCAGGCCCGTGGTGCGGAGGAAGCCGCGCCGCGACAGCCCGGTGGCCGGACGCTCCTCGGCCTCGCCGCTGACCCGGCTCAGCGCGCGGCGGATGACCGGCAGCTTGACCGCGACGTGCACCAGGATCGACCCGATCGCCAGCCACGCGACCGCGTAGTGGACCTGCGGGAAGTAGAACGCCCACGGGTAGTTCTGCGCGACGTTCAGCAGGCCGGTCGTCAGCTCGAAGAACGCCGAACCCGAGAGCACCAGGATCGACAGCCGTTCGAGAGCGTGCGGCAGCGAGCGGACCAGCGGCCGGCCGAACAGCTTCGGGTAGACGCTCCACAGTTTCGCCAGCAGCAAGGGGATCGACGCCACGCCGGAGATCACGTGCAGCCCCTGCGTGACCCGGTAGAGCCCGACCGGGCGGCTCGGCCAGAAGAACCACTCCGGCGGGTGCTGGATGAAGTGGCTGATCAGGCCCGTCACGAAGCAGGTCGTGAAGGTGACCGCGAGCGCCAACCCGATCTTCGACGTCACGCGCTCGTTGTGCGCCGCGGCCTTGAACTGCTCTTCCTTCGGGATCGGCAGTTGTTCGACGCGTTCGTTCAGCCGCGCTCGCGCTTCGCGAGCGCGCACCGCGAGGGATGTGCGTTTCGGCTTCACGGCTTCTCCAACCGGGCGAACCAGCGGTGGCCGTGCCGGGTGGTCCGGTCGACGTGCAGCCCGGCCCGGTTCGCGACCTCGGCGATGGCGTCCACGCCGACCCAGGCCCAGGTGAACCACGCGACGTCGGCGTGGCCGGGCCGCAGCCGGACGCGCTCGTGCCGCAGGCCGCCGCCGGGCGGGTCCAGCTCGACCAGGACGTCACCGTCCTCGGCGATCAGCTGGGCCACGCGACGCAGCAGCGCCGCGGGGTCGCCGCCGATGCCGATGTTGCCGTCGGCCAGCAGGACGTGCTGCCAGCGGCCTTCGCCGGGAATGTGGTCGAAGACGTTGCGGTGCAACGCATTACCGCCACGCCGGCGGGTCAGGCGGACGGCGGTGCGCGAGCTGTCCACGCCCAGCGCGACGACGCCGCGTTCGGCCAGCGCGGCGGTGAGCCGTCCCGGGCCGCAGCCGATGTCGAGGGTCGGGCCGGTGCAGGTGTCGAGCAGCACCTCGTCACCGTCGGACGCCTGGGCCCAGCGCTCGACCGGCAGCTCGATCCGCTCGCCGCTGGGCAGTTCGAGCCAGCAGCGGTGGCCGAGCAGGCCGTGGTCGAACTCGCTTCCGGTGCTCGCCGGCGCCGTCATCAGGCGACCGCCCGATCGACGGCCGCGACGGCGCCGGCGAACCGGCTGCCGGGGCATTCGAGCGCCACTCCGCGGGCGTCGGCCATCGTGTCCACATCGGACAGTTCGGTGGCCTGCCACGGCTCCAGGCCGCACGTGATGAGGGCGCGCAGCGTGCGCTCGCCGGTGTCGTCGCGGGACATCGGGACGCCCGCGAGCGCCTGCGCGGCCCGCGGGTCGGTGAGGCCGAGGGCCCACCAGCCGCCGTCCGCGGCCGGCCCGAGTACGGAGTCGCGGCTGTTGCGCAGGACCGGGGCGATCGTCGCGGCCAGCGATCCCGGCGTGACCTGCGGGGTGTCCATGCCGATCTGCAGGATCGGGAGCCCGGCGTGCACCGCGGCGGCATCGGCGTGGGCGTTCGCCAGCCGGGCGCCGAAGTCCCAGCCACGCTGCGGGATCACGGTGGTGCGGCGCAGCGCGAGGCCGATTTCGGCGCCCCGGGTGGCCGCGCCGAGGTCGCCGGTCATCGCGACCACCGGCTCGGCGCCGGGCACCGCGCAGACGGCGTCGAGCGTGTCGAGCAGGGCGGACGCGGCGATCTCCGCCGCCTGGACCGGGGTCGCGGGTGGGCAGAGCCGGGTCTTGGCGAACCCCGGCACGGGGGCCTTGGCCACGACCAGCAGCACGAACCGGGCCGTCATCGCGCCAGCACCCGCCCGAAGTCGCGGACCGCGCGCAGCGTGCCCCGCACCGAGCCGGACACCTTCGACTTCGTGCCCTTGGCCCGCTCGCCGTAGCGGACGTCGGATTCGTCGACCCGCCATCCGGCGCGCTGCGCCTTGATCAGCAGCTCGAGGGGATAGCCGAACGCGCGATCCGTGACGCCGAGGCCGAGCAACGCCCGCCGATCCGCGGCACGCAACGGCGCGATGTCCCGGACCGGCAGTCCGCGACTGCGCAGCAGCAAGGACAGCACGATGTTGCCGGCCCGCGCGTGCCACGGCCACACCCCGGGACCGGTCGGCACCCGGCGTCCGACGGCCAGGTCGGCGCCGGCCACGACCGCGTCGACCAGCCGGGGCAGGTCGGCGAGATCCAGCGAGCCGTCGGCGTCGGCGAAGCACACGATGTCCGCGGTGGCGGCCTCCAAACCGGTGTGCACGGCCGCGCCGTACCCGCGTCGCGGCTCGTGGATCACTTTCGCGCCGAGCGCGGCCGCCACCTCGGGTGAGCCGTCGGCCGAGCCGTTGTCGACCACGATCGCGCGGTAGCCCGGCGGCAGGCCGCCGAGCACACCGGGCAGGGCGCCCGCCTCGTCGAGACAGGGGAGGACCACGTCCACTTCCAAGTCAGTCACGCCGCTGACCGTAGGTCTACGGTGGACAGTGGGAAAGCATTGTGCCGCTTACCAAATCATGACGTTGACCAATCGGATGACGAGTTCTTACCGGCTCGTTACGGCTGCCGCCGCCGGGCCGTGAAACCCGGTGAGCGGCCCTAAGGTGGACGGCGATGAGCGAGCCGAACCCGGCAGCCAGGCTCGCCGAGCCGCCTGCCCGCGAACCCGAAGACCCGGCACCCGATCGGCCCGCACGCCGCGCCCACCGGGCCGATCTCCTCGCCGTCGCGGCGGCCGCGGTGCTCGTCGCCGCGGCCGCCGCGATCGGCCTCTACTACAACCGGCCGAACTCCGGTGTGGTCATCTTCGTCAGCGCGCCGCCGCTGTTCGCCGACTGGCTGCCGCACGTCGGCCCCGGGTCGGTGTTCGCGGTGCTCATCGCCGCCGCGGTGGTGCTCCACGGCCCGGCACTGGCCGCTCGCCTGCCGTGGCGCCGCGCACTCGTCGCCGGCTACTTCGCGTCGCTGGCCTGGATCTTTTCGCTGACCTTGGTCGACGGCTGGGCGCGCGGGTTCGCCGGGCACCTCACCATTCCCCAGGAGTACCTGCACGAGGTACCCGGGATCACCGACATCCCGCGGATGCTGCGCGAGTTCTCCTCCCGCATCCTCGACTTCCAGCCGAACTCCTGGACCACGCACGTGTCCGGGCATCCGCCGGGCGCGACGCTGGTCTTCGTCTGGCTGGACCGGCTCGGCCTGCACGGCGGCGCGTGGGCGGCGACGGCCGTCGTGCTCGTCGGCAGCCTGGTGGCGGTGGCCGTGCCCGCCTCGGTCGCCTTGCTCGGCCGGCCGGAAGCGGCTCGCTCGGTGCTGCCCTTCGCCGTGCTCACCCCCGGTGCGGTGTGGATCGGCGTGTCGGCGGACGGCCTGTTCGCCGGGGTGACGGCCACCGGCCTGGCGTTGCTGGCGCTGTCCGCGAACGGGTTCGCCCACGGCCGCCGGTACGCCGTCCCCGCCGGGTTGGCCGCGGGTGGGCTGCTGGGTTTCGGCATCTTCCTGTCGTACGGCCTGGTGCTGCTGGGCGTGGTCGCGCTGGCCGTGGCCGTGCTCGGACGGCAGTGGCGGGCGGCGGCACTGGCGGTAGTGGCGGCGCTGGCTGTCGTCGCCCTCTTCGCGTGGGCGGGTTTCTGGTGGCTCGACGGCTACCACCTGGTCGTCGAGCGCTACTACCAGGGAGTCGCCCTGGTCCGGCCGTACTCCTACTGGGTGTGGGCGGACCTGGCCGCGGTCGCGGTGGCTCTCGGCCCCGCGGTCGTGGCCGCCCTCCGGCGTGGCCTGACCGAGGCGTTCCTGCTCCGCCCCCGCCGCGCGGTGTGGGCCGACCCGGTGCTCCTCCTCGGCATCGCCGCCCTGCTCGCGATCATCTTCGCGGACGTTTCGGGCCTGTCGAAAGCGGAGACCGAACGGATCTGGCTACCGTTCGGGGCGTGGCTGCTGCCGATGACGGCTCTGCTGCCACGGCCGGGGCGCCGGTGGTGGCTGGCCGCGCAGGCCGTGACGGCGCTGGCGGTCAACCATCTGCTGCTGACGGGCTGGTGAAGACATGACAGGCGATCAGGCGGGCCGTGTGCTCGTGGTCGACGACGACGAGACCGTGCGCGACGTCGTGCGCCGCTACCTCGAGGTGGCCGGGTTCACCGTCGACATGGCCGGCGACGGTGCCGAGGGGCTGGCGAAGTTCGCCACCCACGAGCCCGACCTGGTCGTCCTCGACGTGATGATGCCGGGGATCAACGGCCTCGAGGTGTGCAAGCGGCTGCGCCAGGTCAGCCAGGTGCCGATCGTCATGCTCACCGCGCTCGGCGAGGAGGAGAACCGGATCGCCGGGCTCCAGCTCGGCGCCGACGACTACGTGACAAAACCCTTCAGCCCCAAGGAACTCGCCCTGCGCGTGGCGTCCGTGCTGCGCCGTGCGCGGATGCCCCGGCCGACACCGGCGGCCGCGGAACTCGTCGACGGCGACCTGCGGCTGCAGATGACCGCCCGCACCGCGACCCTCGGCGGCCGTGAGCTCCCGCTCACCACCCGGGAGTTCGATCTGCTGGCCTTCTTCCTCGGCCACCCCGGCGTCGCCTACTCGCGGGCGGACCTGCTGGAGAAGGTCTGGGGCTGGGACTTCGGCGATCAGTCCACTGTGACCGTCCACGTGCGACGGTTGCGCGAGAAGATCGAGCGCGAACCGGCCAAGCCGACCCGGGTCGCGACCGTCTGGGGCGTCGGCTACCGCTACGACCGGGAGCAACCGTGATCGAGCCTGGCGAGTCCTTCGGCGAGATCCTGGCGCACCTGTGGCACATCCTGCCGCTGGCGCTGCTGTTCGCCCTGCCCGTGGCCGTGCTGGGCGGCGTGGTGCTCTACGTGCTGCGCCGCGGTTCCCTGGCCACCACGCTGACCGTGCTGGTGCTGATCCCGGTGCTCTCGACGCTCGTCGGCGTGCTGGGCGTCAGCGGGTTCATGTTCACCCCGGCGCTGACCACGATGCTGCTGGTCTGCCTGCTCGTCGGGGTGATCACCGTGCCCGCCGCGATCATCCTCGGCCGCGCCATCGCCCGCCGCAGCGTGTGGGAGCGGGAGGCGCGGAACCGCGAACGCGCGGCCGAGGCATCGCGGCGCGAACTGGTCGCCTGGATCAGCCACGACCTGCGCAGCCCGCTGGCCGGCATCCAGGCGATGGCGGAGGCCCTCGCCGACGGCGTCGTCTCCGAACGCGACGAGGTCGCCGACTACGCCCAGCGGATCAGTGGCGAGACCACCCGGCTGTCCGGGATGGTCGGCGACCTGTTCGAGCTCTCGCGGATCACCGCGGGCGCGCTCGAGCTCACGATGTCGGCGGTGCCGCTGCGGGACGTCGTCAGCGACGCCGTCGCGGCCCAGAGCCCGGTCGCCGAGCGGAAGCGGGTGCGCGTACTCGCCAACGCCGAGTCCTGGCCGATCGTCACCGGCAGCGACCCGGAACTGGCCCGGATCGTGCGGAACCTGGTGTCCAACGCGATCCGCCACACCCCGCCGGACGGGACGGTCGCGGTGCAGATCGGCGTCGACGGCGACGAGGCCCTGCTCGCCGTCGACGACTCCTGCGGCGGCATCCCCGACGACGAGATCGGCCGCGTCTTCGACGTCGCCTTCCGCGGGACGCAGGCCCGCACGCCCGAGCGCAGCGGGACGACCACCGGCGGCGGGCTCGGACTGGCCATCGCCAAGGGCCTGGTCGAGGCGCACCGCGGGAAGATCGGCGTGCACAACCACGGCCCGGGCTGCCGCTTCGAAGTCCGCCTGCCGCTGGCGATGTCGTAGAGATGGGTGACACCCACATCGGTGGGACTTCCGCCTGATCCGCGTTCCCGGGCGCCGCGGCTGGTCACCTTCTGCGCGTTCTTGGCCGTGTCCGGGGAAGTGGGCCGGGGCGATCACCGCCGGGGTGCGGGCCACCTCCTCCGGGTCGTGGTCGGCGATGGACCCGGTCGTCACGCAGCTGCACCGGCGTGTGGATGACGTCGCCGAGCAGGATCAGCCGCTCGCCGTCCGCCTCGACGTCGAGGACGTAGTGGCCCGGCCCGTGCCGCGCGGTGATGCCGGGTCAGCGGGACGGGGTGCCGGTGCGCTTCGATCGTGTAGTCGCCCACGGTGATCCGCTGCATGAATTGAACAAGGTCGACGGACCGTTGCCGTCAGACCGAAACCGGGTCCCGCAGTTCCGCCGTCGCGAAGCCGTCGATGCCGGTGGCGAACCCGACCTCCGCGGTGAACCCGAGCAGCTCCCGGGCCCGCGCGGGGTCGGCGACGACGTGCCGGACGTCCGCGGCCCGGGCCCCGCCGACGACCCGCGGTGCCGGGCCGTCGCACGCCCGCGCCAGCTCCCCGGCCAGCTCGCCGACCGTGTGCGGGGTGCCGGAGCAGACGTTGACCGGGGTGATGTCGCCCGCCGGGCCGTCGGTGCGCAGGGCGAGCACATTCGCCCGCGCGACGTCGTGGACGTGCACGAAGTCGCGCTGCTGTCGGCCGTCTTCGAGGACCAGCGGTGCCTCGCCGCGGACCAGCGCCGAGCGAAACAGCGACGCGACGCCGGCGTACGGGGTGTTCTGGGGCATCCGCGGCCCGTAGACGTTGTGGTAGCGCATCGCCCAGACGCTGCCGCCGGTCTGCCGGGCCCACGCGCCGGCCAGGTGTTCCTGCGCCAGCTTCGTCGCCGCGTAGGTACTGCGGGGGTTCAGCGGCGCGTCTTCGGGCACCAGCTGCCAGGCCAGCTCGGTGCCGCAGACCGGGCAGCGCGGCTCGAACCGGCCCGCGTCCACATCGGACGCCCGGCGCGGCGACGGCGGGACGACACCGTGGTCCGGGCACGAGTACCGGCCTTCGCCGTAGACGACCATCGACGACGCCAGCACCAGCTTCGCCACGCCGGCCGCGTGCATCCCGGCCAGCAGCACGGCCGTGCCGTAGTCGTTGTGCAGGGCGTACGACGGCGCGTCCGAGGGGTCGATCCCGTGCCCGACGACGGCCGCCTGGTGGCACACCGCGTCGACGCCGTCCAGCAGCTCGGCGACGATCTCGGTGTCCGTCACGTCGCCGCGCAGGAACCGGTGCCTGCCGGTGTACGCCGGTGGTGTGCGGGAGCCGTGGGCCGTGGGGAGCAGGTTGTCGAGCACCACGACGTCGTCGCCCGCATCGGCCAGCAGATCGGCGATGTGGGACCCGATGAACCCGGCTCCGCCGGTGACCAGTACGCGCATGACGGACACGCTAGGTGCCCGCGAGGGGCGCCGTCGCGACAAGCGCGGGCACGTCACGGAATCGTCAGAACTCGCCGGGCACCACCCGCCGCCGGGTGACCGAAACCGACTACGGTGGGCGCATGGAACGGAGTGCACAACGGCTGGGCCGGGCCCTCGTGGTCATCGTGGACGATCGCGTGGCGCACGGCGAGCACGAGGACGCCACGGGACCGCTGGTGACCGAGCTGCTCGAAGAAGCGGGCTTCATCGTCGACGGCGTGGTGGTCGTCGAGGCCGGGGCCGTGGGTATCCGCAATGCGCTCAACACGGCCGTGATCGGCGGCGCCGACCTGGTGATCACCGTCGGCGGCACCGGAGTGCTGCCGCGCGACAACACCCCCGACGCCACCGCCGGGGTGCTCGACCGGCCCATCCCGGGCATCAGCGAGGCGATCCGCGCGTCCGGCCTGGCGGCCGGCGCCGTCGACGCCGGGATCTCGCGGGGGCTCGCGGGCGTCTCGGGCAGCACACTGGTGGTCAACCTCGCCGGCTCGCGCTCCGCGGTGCGGGACGGGATGGCGACCCTGACCTCGCTGGTGCCGCACGTGATCGACGAGCTTTCGGGCCTCGAAGAGGTGTGACCCTCCCGCGCGGCCGGGGTGGCGTCGATACCGTCGCCCCCTGGCCCGAGGGATCGTGGACTTTCACATCGGCGGACCTGCGGGTGCGCAGGCTCGGTTTCGGGGCGACGCACCTGCCGTCGGAACCCGGTTCGGCTTCGCGCCCGTTCGCTCGTGATCCGGCCGATTCCGGGGACCGGCCGGATCACGCACCAGGACGAGAACGTCGCCGCGGGAGCGTCTCGACGCGCCGGCCGGCGCGGGCTGAGCTTCGCTCTGGAGTTGTCAAAGAACGCGTCGTGGGACACTGGGGTCATGCCGGGCGAACAGCGGAACCCCCAGGCCAGCAGCGAGCAGCGCCGGCGGGTCGACGAGATCTTCGGGGACGTGCTGCCCGAGACCACCTCCGACGAGCGCGACCCGGACCGGCGCACCGGTCTCCCGGACGACTGGTATCGGGAGAACCGGCCACCGCACCACGATCGCTGAGCCGTCAGTCGCGGCCGCCGTCGCGCTGGGCCTGGGCCCGCAGCAGGTCGCGGATCTCGATGAGCAGCTCGACGTCGGTCGGCTCCGAGGGGCCCGGCTCCTGGCCGCGCTTGCGCCGCTCCTGCACGTGCTTCACCGGCAGCACGATCACGAAGTAGACCACCGCCGCGACCAGCACGAAGTTGATCGCCGCGTTGATCACGCTGCCGATGTCCAGGAACGTGGCTTTGTTGTTGTCGAAGATCTGGTAGCCGAGGCCCTGCGCGGCGTCCGTGCCGCCGATCGTGCTGATCAGGGGCTTGATGAGGCCGGTGGTGAACGCCGTGACGATGGCGGTGAACGCCGAGCCGATGACCACCGCTACGGCGAGGTCGACGACGTTGCCGCGCATCAGGAAGTCCTTGAAACCCTTGAGCACTTGTTCTCCTCACGAACGGGGACGGTTGCTCCACCGCCCCGAAGCCTGCCGGGGGATGCCGTCGCCCGCCTCGGCGGGCGCGGGCTAGCGGAGAGTAACCGTTACCGGACGGTCCAGTGAAATCGCCGCCACCCTCGTCGCGATCGCTTCCGGGAGCCGGAGCAGCACAAGCGGTCCCTTGGCCGGCCCGGCCAGCGGACGCGCCGAGGCCGCGTCCGGCGATGAGATCGTCACCACGGTCGCCCCGCCGGCCAGCACGGACGCGGACGCTCCCGGCCCCGGCGCGGCCACGACGTCGACGCGCTGCCCGGGCCGCAGCAGTTCGGCCACCGCCGAGTCGGCCAGCCGGACCGGGACGGTCGCCGTCGCGGGATCACCCGGTGCGGGGATGGTGCTCGCCAGCCGGACGTCGGTCAACGGTTCCCCGGCGCGGACGGCGCCCGCCAGCAGCCGTCCGGCGGCGACGTCGAGGGCGCTCAGCGCGCCGGACGGGCGCGCCTCACCAGGGAAATCGGCCAAGCGGACGTCGGCGGCGCGGAGCATGGCGCCGGACGGGAGATCGCGCGCCGCCACGACGGTCGGGATCGTCGGCGCGCCACGTGCGGAGCCTGGATGGGCCACGAGCAGCAGCCCGGTCAGCAGCAGACCGGCGGCGAGCCAGCGGCGGAGCAACCTTGTCCGCCGGCCCTGCAGCCGGGTGAGATCGGGTGAGCGGAGCTTCGCCAAGACGTCCACAGGTCCCCCTCGATCGGATCGAGTGCGGCCACGTGCCGCACAAGATCGACGTTAGGAGCAGCGGACGGGCCGCCGGAAGGGCCTCGTCCGCACCCTGTGGACAACTGGGGTGTTGTGGATAACTCCGGGCTCAGGAAGCCGCGGCGGCGGTTTTCGTCGTACCCGAGGAGGAAGATGCCGAGCCCGAGTCGGACTTGGGCTTCGACTCCGTCTTGGTCTCGGGCTTCGACTCGGACTTGCCCTCGCTCTTCGCCGGCGTCGAGGTGGTGCTCGACTTGGCCGCGTCACGCGAGTCGGTGCGGTAGAAACCGCTGCCCTTGAAGACGACGCCGACCGAGCTGAAGACCTTGCGAAGCGGCCCGGAGCACTGCGGGCAGACCGTCAGGCTGGGGTCCGAGAACGACTGCACGGCTTCGAACCGGTGGTCGCATTCTTTGCAGGCGTACTGGTACGTAGGCACTGAGGGCTCCTTTGCTGGCACTCATCCGACAAGAGTGCCAACTAGATTGTGCTTGAAACCATTCCCCGAAAGCAATTCCTCGTTGCTCACATCGGCAGGTCGAGCACGCCTCGACCAGGGGTCAAGACGCCGCTCATCCGCACGTCGTGAGGTTGTCCGGGCAGCCGGTCGACCAGCTCTTCGTCGCGGACGACGGCGAGCAGGCGCGCCCCGGCCGCGGCGAACACCAGCGAGCGATCGTAGTGGCCGGCGCCGCGGCCCAGCCGGACACCCTGCCGGTCCACGGCCAGCGCGGGCACCAGGACCAGCTCGGCCGCGCCCACGGCGGCGGCACCCAGGCGTTTCCCGCTCGGCTCGAGGATGCCGCGCAGCCGCCCGGGCGCAAGATCGGCCTCGCCGGTGTACTCGGCCCAGTCCAGCGGACCCGGCTTCGGGGCGATGACCGGCAGCAGGACCCGCGCGCCGCCGGCGGCCAGCGCGTCGACGAGCGCCGTCGTGCCCGGTTCGGTGCCGAAGGGCAGGTACGCGCACACGGTCGTGGCTGTGACCTTCGACACCGCGCTGACCAGCGCCGAAGCCTCGTGGGCGTGCGATTCGGCAGTCTGCCCGGCTCGCGCGCGCGTAAGCCGGGTACGCCACTCCGCCTTGCTCAGGTGCTCATTGCCCAGCGCATGCATGGCCTCACGTTAGGCTTTGCGCCCATGACGGGCGCCGCAACTTCCAAGACGTTCAGAACCGCTATCGTGCCTGCCGCCGGCCTCGGGACACGCTTCCTGCCGGCGACGAAGGCCGTGCCCAAGGAACTGCTGCCCGTGGTGGACACGCCGGGGATCGAGCTGGTCGCGGCCGAGGCCGCCGCCGCCGGCGCGGAACGCCTGGTCATCGTGACCTCGCCGGGCAAGGAAGCCGTCGTCAAGTACTTCGAGGACCAGCCCGAGCTGGAGGCGAACCTCGAGGCCAAGGGCAAGACCGAGCTGCTGGCCAAGGTCCGGCGCGGCCCCGCCCTGCTGGCCGTCGAGACCGCGATCCAGGAGCAGGCGCTCGGCCTCGGCCACGCCGTCGCGCAGGCCGAGCCGAACCTGACGCCCGAGGACGAGGCCGTCGCGGTGCTGCTGCCGGACGACATCGTGCTGCCGACCGGCGTGCTCGAGCGGATGAGCGAGGTGCGGGCCAAGCACGGGGGCAGCGTGCTCTGCGCGTTCGACATCCCGAAGGCCGAGATCTCGCCGTACGGCGTCTTCGACGTCACCGACACCGACGACGAAGACGTCAAGCAGGTGCACGGCATGGTCGAGAAGCCGAAGCCGGAGGACGCGCCGTCGACCTACGCCGCGGCCGGCCGTTACCTGCTGGACCGGGCGATCTTCGACGCGCTGAAGCGCATCACCCCGGGCTCCGGCGGCGAGCTCCAGCTGACCGACGCGGTCGCGCTGCTGATCACCGAAGGACACCCCGTGCACATCGTCGTGCACCGCGGCGGACGCCACGACCTGGGGAATCCGGGTGGTTTCCTGCGCGCCGCGGTCGATTTCGCGCTCGAAACGCCCGAGTACGGTCCATCTTTACGGGCGTGGCTGACGGAACGGATCGGGACAGATCGCCCATGACGGAATCCCTCGACGCGGCACGGCCCGAAGTGGCCGAGGACGAGGAGGCCGAGTTCCGCTCGGTCGAGTCGCAGATCGCGATGACGCTGGACGCCGCCGTCCGGCCCCGGCCGGTGCGGGTGGCGATCTCCGAGGCCCAGGGGCTGCTCTGCGCCGAGGAGGTGGTCGCCGAGCACGCGCTGCCCGGGTTCGACCAGGCGGCGGTCGACGGGTACGCCGTGCGCAGCGTCGACGTGCGCACGGCCGGGCAGGAACCGGTGCAGCTGCCGGTGGTCGGCGAGATCGCGGCCGGCTCGCGCCAGCCGCGGCGGCTCCAGCCGGGCCAGGCGGTGCGCGTCGACACCGGCGCGCCGCTGCCGACGCTGGCCGACGCCGTCGTGCCGCTCGCCTACACCGACGGGCACCAGGCCAAGGTCACCGTGCACCGCTCGGTGCCCTCGGCGGGGTACGTGCGCCGGGCCGGCGAAGACGTCCAGATCGGTGACGTCGCGGTCCGCAGCGGCGACACGATCGGGTCGGCGCAGGTCGGCCTGCTCGCCGCGGTCGGGCGCGCGAAGGTGCTGGTCTACCCGCGGCCGCGGGTCTCGATCGTGTCGGTCGGCGACGAACTGGTCGACATCGACCGGACACCGTCGGTCGGGCAGGTCTACGACGTCAACTCCTACGCGCTGGCCGCGGCCGCGCGCGACGCGGGCGCCGAGGTCAGCCGGGTCGGCATCGTGTCGAGCGAGCCGAAGCGGCTGCGGGAGATCGTCGAAGGCCGGCTGCTGATGTCGGAGATCGTGGTCGTCGCCGGCGGTGCCGGCGGCAGCACCGGTGACGACGTCCACTCGGCGCTGTCCGACCTCGGCCGGATCGACGCGACGCGCATCGCGATGCACCCCGGCTCGGTCCAGGGGTTCGGCCGGCTCGGCCCTGACTCGGTGCCGACGTTCCTGCTCCCGGGCAACCCGATGAGCGCGCTGGTGGTGTTCGAGGTGCTCGTGCGGCCGCTCATCCGGGCGGCCCGCGGCACGCGCAACCCGCACCGGCGGATCGTCGGCGCGCGGCTGCTGTCGCCGATCACCTCGACCGAGGGCCGGCGCGGCTTCCTGCGCGGGCAGCTCCTGCGCGACGAGGCCAACGGCGAGTACCTGGTCCAGCCGCTCGGTCAGTCCGGGGCGCACCTGCTCGCGTCGCTGGCCGAAGCGAACTGCCTCATCAACGTGCCGGAGGAGATGACCGAGGTCGCCGCGGGCGAGCAGGTGCAGGTCACCTTCCTGGCGCAACGGGCCTGATGAACTCCGTGTCGGGCGTCTCCTACCCGGTCGAGAGCCGGCACCCGGGCTGGCCGGCGCGGCTCGGCCCGCTGCGGGTGCCCGCGGGCGAGGTCGCGATCCGGCCGGTCCGGCTGCGCGACGCCGGCGAGTGGAGCCGGATCCGGCTCCGGGACCGCGCGCACCTCGAGATGTGGGAGCCGACCGGCGTCGGGCCGTGGCCCGAACGCAACGCTTTCTGGTCGTGGCCGTCGCAGTGGGCGGCGCTGCGGTCGCTCGCACGGCGTGGTCAGTGCCTGCCGTTCACGATCACCCTCGACGGTCGTCTGGCCGGCCAGATCACTGTCGGTAACGTCGTCCGCGCGTCGCTGCGGTCCGCCTGGATCGGCTATTGGGTCTCGTCCGAAATCGTGCGCGGCGGGGTCGCGACGGCCGCTGTCGCGCTCGTCACCGACCACGCCTTCGCCGCGGCCGGGCTGCACCGGCTGGAGGCCACCGTGCGTCCCGAGAACGCAGCCAGCCTGCGGGTTCTCACCAAAGCGGGGTACCGGCAGGAGGGGCTGTTCGAGCGCTACCTCGACGTCGCCGGCGCCTGGCGGGACCACTACTGCTTCGCCGTCACGCGCGAGGAGACCGGCGCCGGGCTGGTGTCGCGGCTGGTCTCGGCGGGGCGTGCGGACTACGCCTGACGGTGATTACCCATCCGGGGTTGTGAGCGCGTTACCACATGCTGTGAGATTCACCTAATCCGGTGAGGCATTTCCGTGATCCAACCCGGCGAGCCTCCGTCCGATCTGTTACTCCTGTGACTAGCGTGATTTCAGGTGAAGGATCGGGGGAGGTGACGGGAGATGCCCAGCTCCGTGATCATCGTCGCGCTCGCCGCGGCATGGCTCGTCGTTCTCGTGCCCATGGTCGCGCGTCGGCGGCAGCAGGTCGCGAGGACCGCTGACTCCGCGTTGGCGGCCAGGGTCGTGCGCAGTGGTGGTGGACGCAACGAAGACCGGGAGGAATTCGCCATGTCCGACAGTCCCGTCAAGTCCAATCTCGTGAAGTCCCGGCCCTCGGTCGAGGACGACCTCGCGGAGCTGGAGGCGGACCTCGAGCTCGAGGACGACTTCGACGAAGAGGAGCCGGAGCCGCTCCCGCAGCCGACCCGCGCCGAGCGGGCGGAACGAGCCGAACGCGAACGGGCCGGCTACCGCCCGGGCCGCGGCGGCTTCGACCCCGAGGCCGCGGAGATCGCGGCCCGTGCGAAGTACAGCTTCCGGCAGCGCATCGTCGTCATCCTGCTCGTCATCGCGGTGATCACGGCCGCCGTCGCCGGCTTCCTGATGCCACTCGTCTGGTGGGGCCACGCGCTCGCCGACGTCGTGCTGGTCGGGTACCTCGTCTACCTGCGCCGCCAAGTGCGCATCGAGGAGGAGATCCGCCAGCGCCGCCTCGCGCGGTTCAACAGCACCCGCGCCCCGCGACGCCCGTCGGAGCCTCGGCCTTCGTCTTCGTCCACGTATGCGGCTTCGACATCGGAGTCGACTTCGACTTCGGTCGAGGACGAGCTGGAGGACGACGTCGACGATGTGGAAGTCGTCGAGCCGGCCCGCCGCGAGATCGTCGAGCGCCGCCCGTCGCCGACATCCCGCATCCGCCGCAGCGCGGTCGTCGTCGACCTGGACGACGAAGACCCGGCGTTCGAAGAGCTCGACGAGCCCGGGACCGGCCCTTATCGACGCGCGGTAGGCGAGTGACCCCCCGCGTGATGTGCTCGTAGGGCACTGCTAAGCTCTACGAGCACGATCAAGGGGCTGTAGCGCAGTTGGTAGCGCGTCTCGTTCGCATCGAGAAGGTCAGGGGTTCGATTCCCCTCAGCTCCACCCGAAGTTCGAAGAGAGCCTTGTTCGCGGAATGCGCGAACGGGGCTCTCTTCGTTTGTGTCCTCTGGGGGTGCAACCCCCAGACCCCGCCCGGGGGCACGCCCCCGGACCCCCGTGTGTGGTTGCGTTCTCGTGGTGGGTTGGCTTTCGTCAGGTTGGGTCGCGGTAGCGGTGCAGCAGTCTGGTGAAGTTGCGCAGCTTCTTGGTGGCGTCCTCGGAGAGGGGGTCCGGGTGGAAGTGCATCACCTTGTTGCGGACCGTGCGGATCTCCGCCAGGCGGGCGATGAAGACTTGGCGGTCCAGGGGCCACGCCAGCTTCTGCCAGATGTCCTTGTTCTCCAGGATGTGCTCGTAGTCGCCGAAACCCAGGTCGTCGAAGCTCTCGATCGGTCTGCGGCAGAACGGCTGGACCGTGCTGAGGTCCAAGGCGCCCTTCAAGACCCAGCGGAGGGTTTGGTCCAGCTCGCCGAGCTGGAAGAACGGGGTGGCCATCTCGCCGTAGCGCCGGGCGACGTCCGCTGTGGTGACGATGCCCATCACCGCCTTGCCGATGTCCGTGACGAACACGAACTCATGGTGCTGCAGCGCGGGAAGGACCTCGAAGAGGTCTCGGTCGTACGCGACGACCTCCACGTGCGTGATGATCGCGTCGGCGACCGTCGCGTCCGGTTTCCGGTGTATCGCCTGGGCGATCGAGCGCCACGTCAGGGCGCCGCGCGGGTTGCGGGGGCCGCTGAGGACGGCCAGCTGCGAATAGTCGTTGATGACCATCTTCGTGATCGCCTCGTGCAGCGTGCTGTTCGGGCCGACGGACTCCACGCCCTCGAGCGGTGACAGGTTGCCCACCGTCAGGCGGACGTTCAGGTCGTCATCACCTTCGTCGTCCTCGGCGACCGGCAGTTCGCCGGCGACGGGCGAGCCCACCGTCGCGGGTACTTCCGCTTCGTCGGGCGGTGTTGTCAGCGACACCAGCGTGTCTAGGGTGACGGCGCGGAAACTGGGTGACGTCACCAGTCCGTGGTTCGCCAGGTCCGCCTCGATCTGGCTGACCTGGTCGCCACGCTCCTTCGCGCCCCAGAACGCCAGGAGCTCGCGGACGGTGATCTGTTCCGGGGCGTGCTCGTCCGCGCGGCTGCGGGCTTGCCGAAGGCGTTCGTGGATGCGCTGACGCACCTTGTCTTCGGTCTGCTGGTGCGCTACCCGGGAGATCGCCCGGTCGAGCAGCTCCTGGCGCACGTTGTCCAGCAGCCGGTCCTGGTCGACGACCCACCACGCCCGCCAGCCGTCGACCGCCCGCATGCCCGCGGCCACCATGGCGGCCCGGGAGGGCGAGCGGAACTCCTCGCCGTCGGGCTCGAGCCGGATCCGGCCTTTGCCCGTCACCGTCGCGGTGTAGGTCGCACCGATGCGGGCGCGGTTGAACCTGAGCTTCGCGCCGGCCTCGATCAGCCCCGCCTCCAGCAGGTCCGAGACCATCACGCGGCGGCCGCGGATGAGGTACATCGAGCGGCCGCCGGTTTCCCCTGCTTCCTCGGTCACCGGCGCTCACCACTTCCGCAGGCCGGCGAACCTGCGCCGCGCACCGATCGCTTGCCTCAGTACTTTTTTCTGGAGCTCTGTGTGGGTCAGACGTTCCACTCGCGTGAGCTGCAACTCAGCCGCGACGGCGAGCAGGGTCTCCCGGTCCAGGTGCTGCGCCTTGAGGTACGCGGCGCCGTCCGCCTCAGTTTCGATCTCGCTCAGGCGCGCGGTGATGGCCGCGACGTCGGCGCTCGGTTCCGCGGGTGCCGGCGGCGGATCCGGCGCGGTGGCCGGCTTTGCCGCCTCCTCGGCGATCGGCTCGGGCGCGGTCGCCTCGGGCTGGTCTTGGCCGGCCAGGAGGGCTACGAGAGCGGCCTTCTTGAGGCTCTTGTACCGGGTCAGGCCCAGCTGTTCGGCCATCTCCTTCAGCTTGGGCACCGTCAGGTCCGAAAGCTTGCGCGACCGGTCGTCGGACGGTGCCGCGACGGGCGCGGCAGCAGGTGCCGTGCCCGGGCGGAGAACCGTCAGCTGCGCCTCTCCGCTGACGATCGCCTGCAGCGTCGTCTCGTCCTGCTGTGCCAGGAACTCGTAGATCCTGGCCTGCAGGACGGCGAAGCTCTTCAGCTCGCTCATCGGCGATCACCCGACAGGGCGAGTGCGCTCAGCACCTCGTCGGCCAGCTGGTCGAATTCCCGGACGACGTCGTCCTTCCCGTTGGTGCGCAGCATCGCCGGGACACCGCTCTCGCCGGCGTCGCCGAAGTGGCTCGAGCTGTTGCGGATCCTGCTCTTCAGCACGGGAACCACCGAGTTCGCGGCGACCTCCTCGATGTAGCGGTGCTGGGCCAGTACCACCTGTTGCGAGTAGATCTGCACCATGGTGAAGACGACTCCCAGGAACCCCGGGTCGATCGGCCGGTAGGTTCCGGAATCAGGTTTGTGATTCACGTAGTCGTTGAACTGCTGCACCAGTCCCGCGCAGTTGCCGGCCAGGTAGTCCAGTCCCAACGTCGACAGGTAGTCCGCCTTGGCGGGTACCAGGATCTGTTCGCTGGCCACGATCGCCGTCTTGGTGACCAGCCCGAAGTTCGGGGCGCAGTCGATCAGCACCAGGTCGTAGTCGTCGAAGTGGTTGTCCTCCAGTGCATCCCGGAGGCAACTGTGCAGGTCCAGGAACTTCCGCTTCGATCCGTCGAGGGTGGTGCTCCCGCCCAGCAAGGCAGCGAGTTCGAGGTCGATGTCGATCAGGCCGAGGTGGGAGGAGATCAGGTCGAGCCGGCCGGTGGAGTTCCGGAGAACGTGGTTGACCCGTTCCGGTGTGACGACGAGGTCGGCCAGGGAGATGTCCCGTCCGAGTATTTCGGAGTCGTACCACTGCTTGATCGTGCGGTTGTCCTTGAGCCGGTTTTGCCAATCGTCGACGGTGAAGAACGAGAAGGTCAGGTTGGTCTGCGGGTCGAGGTCGAGGAGGAGGACACGCAGGCCGCGGGCGGCGGCCACCGCGCCGAGGTTCGCGGTGAGGGTGGTCTTGCCCACGCCGCCCTTGTAGTTCATGACCGCCACGACCCGCATATGGCTCTCCCCGCTCGCCGATCCGGTCTACGACTTTCGCAGAAACCGGACCGGCGCGCGCGGGTGTCATCGAACTGGCAATTCCTTGTCCTCTTTCTGCCTGTCAGGAAACGGTCTGGAGCCAGTTCGTCACCTGGGTGAAGTACGTTCCGGCGTTCGGGGCGTAGTTGATCGCGTGGCCGTAGCCGTTCAGGATGTACGTTTGCAGGCGCGCCGCCGGGGCGAAGAACGGGGCCTCCGAAGCCCGCAGTGCCTCCGGCGACGAGCAGTCGCTCGCCAGGGGGCCGCAGAAGTGCGGGTCGTCGCCCACCACCAGGAACACCGGGACCGTGATCTGCTGGGAAGCCGGGATGACCACCGTGGTCATCGCGATCGTGTCCACCGCCTCCGTCACCGCGAAGACGTCCTTTGTGGACTCGTCGTACGCGATCGCGCCCGGGTCGTTCGGGCCGGGGGTGTGGAACGCCGTGTAGCGGGTTCCCGGGGACGTCGTCAGGTAGCCCGCGTCCAGGCCGCGGCTGCCGAGCCGGGGGTCCAGGGGTGCCGGGATCATGTTGGCCAGCACCGGGATCACGGTGACGTAGTTCATCCGGTGCGTCATGTCCGTCACCAGGACGCCGTCGACGTCGTGGAAGGTTCCCGCTTCGATCATCGCCATCGCCGAGCCGATCGAGTGACCGCCGACGATCACCTTCGTGAAGCGCGTGCGGATCGACTGGATCACCTGGTGGACCGCGTTCGCTTGGGCTGTTGCCGACAAGAGGGCGCTCAGGGGCTGGGAGCTCGAGCCCGTGCCCATGCGGTCGACCGCGAGTGTCGCCACGCCGGCCTGGTTCATCGCCAGGCGGAACGAACGCAGCTCCGGCGTGTAGGCGATGTCCCAGTAGGACGCGTTGTACGTGCCGCCGGGGATCAGGACCACCACCGTGTCGGCCTGGGACGGCGCGCAGAGGCGGCCGTGCATTCGGCCCAGCGCGACCGGGACGTACAGGTCCTGACAGGTGACCGTGTCCGCGTGGGCCGGGATCGGTACGGACATCGCCGCCGCGATCAGGAGCAGGGCAGCACAAAGGCGGCGGAAAGCTTGGCGAAGCAAGGAGAACTACCTCCAACTAGCGACGGACTGCCGTCATCGGCAGGCTTTCGGGGTACGCGGCGGAGGTGAACTTGACGCGCACCGGCCGGCCCGGGACCGGGACCAGCCGCCAGCGCGCGGCCACCGTGGCCACGGTGATGACGATTTCGTTCTGGGCGAAGACGTTCCCGACACACTGCCGGGAGCCCGCCCCGAACGGGATGAACGCGCCCTTCGGCAGCTGCTTCGCGCGCTCCGGCGACCAGCGGTCGGGATCGAACCGCCCGGGAGCCTCGAAGCTGGCGGGATCGTGGTGCAGGGCGTGCGGGCTGACGATCACCTCGGCCCCCTCCGGCAGCCGCTCGTCGCCGAGCCGGACTTCGGTGAGGGTCCGGCGCATCAGCATCCAGAGCGGGTACTGGCGCAGCACCTCGTCGACGACCTGCCGGACGTAGACCAGCCGGTGCAGGTCGTCGCCGGTGACCGGGCGGCCGGCCAGCACCTCGTCGATTTCGGTGTGCACCCGCGCTTCCACGTCGGGGTTGCGGCCGAGCTCGTGGAACGTCCAGGCCAGCGCGAGCGCGGTCGTCTCGATGCCGGCGGTGAGCAGGGTGAGAACCTCGTCGCGCGCTTGCTCGTCGGTCATGCCGGCCAGCAGCAGCATCGACAGGAGGTCGCCGCGGTCGACGCCGTCGGCCCGCCACTCGCGGATCACCTCCAGCACGATCGCCTGCATCCGGGTGATGGCCTCGTCGAACCGGCGGTTTCCGGGAATCGGCAGTTTTTCGACGAACTTCGGCGACAGCGCGCGAATCATTCCCTGCTGGATGATCAGATAGATGGAACGGCGTGCTTCGGCGATCGCCTCTTTCCCGAGCTCGGTGGAGAACAGGGCCTCGCCGACGATCGTCACCGCCAGGCCCTGCAGGTCTTCGTCGATCTTCCGCACTTCGCCCGGCTGCCACGAGTCGCCCAGTTCGGCGGCCGCGCGGCGCATGGTTTCCACGTACGCGGTCAAGCGGTCGCGGTGGAACGCCGGCTGCATCAGCCGCCGCTGCCGCATGTGGAAGTCACCGTTCGAAAGCACCAGGCCATTCCCGACGAACGGCCGGAACTTGTCGAACATGGCGCCCTTGCGGAACTTCGGCCCGGCCGTGACCAGCACTTCGTGACTCAGCCGTGGACTGGTGACGAAGTAGGTGGGTGCCGGGCCGAGGTAGATTTTGACGATCTCGCCGTGTTCGTGCAATGCGTCGGTGAATACGAAGCGTCGCCGAAGGAGCGCCGGGGTGTGCCCGAGAAAAGGCCACCGGCCCGGTGCGACCGGGACGGTCATGAGGACTCCTCGTTACGCCATTGTGTGGATTCCGCCAACGAGACGGCCTACGGTAGGCGCGTCCGGTCGAGCGTGACAGTGCCCGAACGGGTGGTCTGCGGTCACGCATATGGCGCAGCGAGGGAACCGCGCGGGATGGCTAAACTCGGGGCCATTCCCGATGTGACTAGAAGGTGTTCTCTGTGACACGATCACCGGAATGGGTGCCACCGGGTGTCGACATCTCCGTGCCGAGCATGGCGCGCACCTACGACTTCATGCTGGGGGGACGGCACAACTTCGCCGTCGATCGCGCCGTGGGCGCGCAGATCGAGCACGTGATGCCCGGCCTGCGCGAGGCCGCGCGCGTGAACCGCGCGTTCCTCGGGCGCGCGGTGCGGTTCATGGTCGACCACGGGATCCGGCAGTTCCTCGACGTCGGCTCGGGGATCCCGACGGTGGCGAACGTGCACGAGGTGGCGCAGGCCTGCGACCCGGAATGCCGGGTGGTGTACGTGGATCGCGACCCGGTGGCGGTCGCGCACAGCGAATTGCTGCTGGCGGGCAACGATCACGCCGCGATCGTGCGGGCCGACATGCGTGACCCGGAGACGATCCTCGACTCCCCGCAGGTCCGCGGCCTGCTCGACCTCGACGAGCCGCTCGGGTTGCTGATGTTGCTGATGCTGCACTGGATCCCGGACGAGTCCGGGCCGCGCGAGCTCGTCGGCCGCTACCGCGCGGCCCTGGCGGACGGCAGTTTTCTCGCCGTCACCCACGTCACGGGTGACCACCAGGGCGAGAACCTCACCGAAGCGACCGACGCGATCAAGGAAAGCCGGAGCCCGGACCAGGTGACATTGCGAACGCACGAAGAAGTGACCGCGTTGTTCGCCGGATTCGAAATCGTCGAACCCGGTCTGGTCGGGTGCGGCGAATGGCGGCCGGCCGGTCCGTCGGACATCTCCGGGACCGCCGACATGAACACACTGGTTTACGCGGGAATCGGCAGCAAGAACGCCGACGGTGACCGATCCGCGCGAGCGAAAGCACAGCAAGGCTGAATAAATGGCGAAACCCGATCACCGGCCGGACGGTTCGGCGGATACGTCCGATCCGGCGCGCGAGCGGAACCTGCTCGCCCGCAAGTGGGCGTATCTGCTCAGTGGCGTCACCGTCGTGTCACTGAGCCGCGAAGGGCTCGAGGAAGAACTGCGCGGCCTGCTCGACGCCTTCTGCGCGCACCTGCTGGAGCGGCCGGCGGGCACCTCGGCCGCGGAGCGGATCGGGCAACGGCTGGTGTCGCTCGGTTACGTCGGCGAGCCGGGCCTGCGGTGCACGCTCGACGTCCTCGGAAAGGGGTTGCCGGCGCTGGCGGAACTCCAGCCGCCGGACCGGTTCGCCGAGCGGATCGTGCTCGGGCTGGGCGCGCTGTCCTGCGGCTTCCTGCTCGCGCACGAACGCAGCGTCCTCGACCAGCAGGAGATCATGCACCTGTCGCTGCTCAAGGCGGTGCGGGACGCGCAGTGGAACCTCAAGGAGAGCGAAGCGCGCTTCGACGAGGTGGTCACGTCGTCGGCGAGCGGCATCGCGGTCGTCCGGCTCGACGGCCGGATCGCGCGGGCCAACACCGCGCTCGCCGACATGCTCGGCCACCCCTCCGGCGAGCTGACCGGGACGGGGCTCTACGACCTCGTGCACCCGGATTCCGTCGAGATCTTCCGTGAAGCCATGCAGACACTGCTCGAAGACGGCGGCCGCGACCGGATCCGGCAGTCCCAGCGGCTGCTGCGCAAGGACGGTGACGTCGCGCGCATCTCGCTCACCGCGTCCCTGCTGCGCGACGCCGGTGACCGGCCCCGGCACTTCGTCGTGGTGGTCGAGGACGGCACCGAACTGATGCTGCTGCAGAGCGAGCTGAGCCGGCAGGCCCTGCACGACGTCCTGACCGGCCTGCCGAACCGCCAGTACTTCGGCACCCACCTCGAGGCGGCCCTGCGGCGCGCGGACCCGGTCCACGGCGTCACGCTGCTCCACGTCGACCTCGACGCGTTCGGCATGATCTGCAACAGCCTCGGCCGGCGCGTCGGCGAACAGGTGCTCGTGCACTTCGCGCAGCGGTTGAAGGCCGTCGTGGCGCACGAGCGGGCGATGATCGCCCGCTTCCACAGCGACGAGTTCGGCATCCTGATCGAGAACACGGCGATGACGCCGTCCATCGACACCATCGTGCGCGCCATCAACGACGAGCTCGCCGAGCCGTTCTTCGTCGAGGGCCACGGGCTGGCGCTGTCGGCCAGTGCCGGGGTGGTGCACCGGCCGGTGAAGGGTATCGACCCGGGTGAGCTGCTGCGCGCGGCGGACCAGACGCTGCGGCGGGCCAAGGCCCGGCGGCGCGGGCAGTGGAAGATGTTCGACCCGGTCGCCGACGCCGCGGACCGGCGGGCGCAGGGGCTCGCCGTCGGCATGGCCGGGGCGTGGGAGAACGGCGAGATCGAGGTGCGGTACCGGCCGATGGTGCGGCTTGCGGACGGTGAGCTGGCCGGCGTCGAAGCGCGGCTGCACTGGGACCGGCCGAGCGAGCCGCTGGCGCACGAACGCTGTGCCGAGCTGGCCGAAGCGACCGGGCTCGTCCTGCCGCTGGGCGACTGGGCGCTGCGGACGGCGAGCCGGCAGGGCGAGTGGTGGCACCAGCGCCTGGACTTCGGGCTGCCCGTGGTCGCGGGCCTCACCGAGCACCAGGTGACGGACGAGGCGCTGGGCACCCGTGTCACCGGGCTGCTGGCGGATTCCGGCCTGCCGCCGGAACAGCTGATGATCGGGGTCCCGGTCGGCGCGCTGGGGACGTCCGGGGTGGTCGAGAACCTGACCGCGCTGACCGGGCTCGGCGTCCGCGTGCTGCTCGACGAGTTCGGCATGGGGCCGGACGACCTGCGGGCGATCGAGGACCTCCCGGTCGGGGTCGTGCGGGTCGCCCGGCGGCTCGCCGAATGGCAGGCGTGGACGGACTCGACGTTCCTCGGCGAGCTGGTGCCCCTGGTCCGGCAGGTCGGTGCCACGCTGGTCGTCGACGGCATCGACACCGCGGGCCAGGCGGACTGGTGGCGGGACGCCGGCGCGGACCTGGCCACCGGCGACTACTTCGGCGCGGCCGACACGGCGGGCGCGGTCGTCGAACTGCTCGTCTGAGCCGGTGACCGGTCATCGTGGTGGTGCGGAAGAAAGCCGCGATGACCGGTCACCGTGCAGGAGGCGATCTGTCAGGAAAAGTGAAACGTCCTGGACGGATCTTCCCGAGGTGCTACCGGGTTCCACAGGCGGTCGCCGAACAGGGACAGGGCCGCCGGGAGCAGGACACCCCGGACCACCGTCGCGTCCAGGAGGATCGCGAAAGCCATGCCCAGGCCCAGCATCTTGTACTCGATCGCCGCGAGGCTCAGGAAAATGCTGAACACGCCCGTCATGATCAGCGCCGCGCTCGTCACCACGCCGGAACTGCCCGCCGTGCCTTCGACGATCGCCTCGCGCGCCGGGCTGCCCGCCTGGCGGCGTTCGCGGATCCGGCTCAGGATGAAGATGTGGTAGTCGGTGCTCAGGCCGAACAACAGCACGAACAGGAACATCGGCAGCCAGCCGAGCACCCCGCCGTAGGGGGTGAAACCCAGTAGTGGCGCGAGAAAGCCGTCCTGGAACACCAGCGTGAGGACGCCGTAGGCCGCGCCGACCGACAGCAGGTTGAGCAGGATCGACACCGCCGGCACCACCACCGAACGGAACACCACGAGCAGCAACACGAACGCGAGCAGCAGGATGAACCCGAAGACGTAGGGCGCCCGCTCCAGGACTCGCGCGGTGAAGTCGTGGGCCTCGGCGGTCCGGCCCGCGACCGCGAAGCGGACGCCGTCGAGCCGGCCGATCGACTGGGGCAGCAGGGTTTCCCGCAACGCCGTGAGGGTGCGGTCGGCCGCTTCGTCGTTCCCGGAACCACCGAGCGGGACGCGCACGACGAGCGCGTCACCCACGGGTACCACGACTGCCGGCTTCGGGGTCCGGGCGGTGAATTCGTCGATCGCCCGGCGGACCGCGGGTGTGTCGACCGGGCCGCGGTCGCTCCACAGGACGACGTGCGCCGGCATGGTGCTGCCCGGGAAAGCCTCCTGGACGCGCGCGGCCGCGTCGATCACCGGGACGCTGCGCGGCAGGCTTTCGGTCGGGGCCGGGTCCTGCAGCCGGATCCCGATCGCGGGCAGGGCGAGCAGGACCAGTAGCCCGGCGGCGATCCCGGTCCACAGCGCCGGCCGCCGGGTCACGATCGACGCGACGCCGGCCCAGAACCGCGAGCGCGTCGCGACCGTGCGACGCCGGCCCAGCCACGGGATTCGCGCGCGGTCGACGCGATCTCCGAGCAGTGAGAGCGTGGCGGGGAGCACCGTCACCGACGCCAGGACCGCGAGCCCGACGACGAGGATGGTGCTCACCGTCAGGCCGCGGAGGTTGTCGAGGCCGGTGCACAGCAGGCCGGTCACGCACAGCGCGACCGTCAGTCCCGACACGACGATCACGTGCCCGGACGTCCGCGCCGCGATCCGGATCGACTCTTCGACGCCGTGCGCGCGTTCTTCCCGGACGCGGCGCAGGAAGAACAGCGAATAGTCGACGCCGACGGCCATCCCGATCAGCAGCGTCATCGAGGAAGTGGCGCTGTTGACCGGAATCCAGTTGTCCACTGCGGACAGGAGGCCGAACGTCGCGAGCACGGTGGTGCCCGCCAGCAGCACCGGGATCGCCGCCGCGACCAGCGACCCGAACACGACCAGCAGGATCAGCAGGGTGAGCGGGAGCGAGCGCGTCTCGGACCGGCCGATGTCCTCCTTGATGCTCCGGTCGACCGCGCCGGACACGCTGAGGTCGCCCGCTTGCGCGAGCCGGTCACCCGGGTGCCGCGCGGCCACCGCGTCGACGGCGGCGGTCGCCGTCACGAGGTTCGCCCGGATTTCGGTGCCGGTGCCGAGAAGCCGGAAGGTGACCAGGCCGGACCGGCCGTCGGCGGAGACCTGCGCCGGATCGGCCAGTGGGCTGCGGATGTCGGCCACCGCACCGGACGCCGCCAGCGCCGTCACCAAGTCCGTTGTGGTGGCGGGAGAATCGCGGGGGACCAGGACGTTTTCCCAGAACGGTTCGCGGGCGTCCTGGCGGTCGAGGGCCGCTTGACCGGTGCCGGCGTCGCCGGCGGGACTCGAGCGCGCGTCGGTGCCGGGAGTGAACGTGCCGATGACCCAGGCGAGCGCGACAAGCGCGAGCCAGCCGAAGATCGCCGCGGCGCGGTGGTGCGTCGACCAGCGCGCGACGCGTTCGACCACGGGCGTGCCTGCAGGCAGCATGAACTAAAGTCCTTCCGTGAAGGAGTGATCCGATGAGAGCTCGCCCTCGGGCGAGTGGGTGCTTCTTCTTCCTGGGCCGCCGAGTTGCCGCTCGGCGGTCCAGGGCCTCAGGTCAGTCGACCTCCTTGAGCACGTGTTCGATGGACCGCAGGCGGTCCTGGACGTCCCGCAGCTGCCGTTCGGTTTCCTCCTGCGTCCGCACGGCTTTCTCCGCGAGCGACCGGTATTCGTGCTCGCGGGCCAGCGCGGCCTTGGCGCGCCAGCTCGTGGCGAGCTGCACGATCCCGACCGTGAGCACGACGGTGATCAGGACGAAGACCCCGGTCACGCCGATGATCTCCTGCCACTGGTGCCAGTTCATGTCCGTCCCTCCTCGCCGTCCCCGCGGACGGACTCCGGTGTGGTCAGCGTCGGCACGGCGGCCGCGATCGCCTTCGGCGTCAGCACGACGGAGAACGGCGTGAGCTCGTAGAACCGCAGCGTCTTGCCGTCTTCGCCGACCTCGAAGCTGGCCGTGACCAGGCCCGCGGCCTCGAGCTTGCGCAGGTGCACCTGCAGGAGCGCGCGGCTGATCCGCAGTTCGCGCGCCAGCTCGCTGACGTAGGCGCGCTCGGCCAGCAAGGCCGCGACGATCCGCAGCCGGTGCGGATTCGCCAGGGTCCCCAGCAGCCGGACGAGCTCGTCCCCGGTGGGCTCGGTCACGGCGTCCTCCACATGCAAACAAAAATTAGCAGGTGGTGGCGCGGAGGTCCATCGGGGTGATCCCCGAGACGGTTCATCCAGTCGTTCGGCTCGACGCAGGCCGTCGACGAGTGCACCCGCCGGCGTCACCGTGAACGGGCCGACCTTGACGACCCGGGCGCTCGTGGGTGGGCTGCCGGCGGCGGGCCGTGTACTCCGGCTTCGGGACCGCGGGATGGCGGCGACGCTCAGCGGACGGGCAACGCCCTCCGCCGCCGCGTCAGTGCCGACGGGTCGAGGTTCGCCTTCGTGCCGGCGTCGTGGCCGTCGAGGTAACCGCTGCCGGACAGGCGCCGGGGCGCGGCCGAGCGCAGGTCGCCGTACTCCTCGTCGAAGCGGTGCTGGACCAGGGCCGAGCGGTCCCGGACCACGAGTTCCGCCGAGCGCGCGCCGGGCGCGGCCGTGCGGACGGCCTCTTGTTCGGCCAGCGAAAGCCGTTCGTGGACCGCGCGGGCGAAACCGTGCAGCCACGTGCGCCGGTACGCGGCGAGAGACTCGCCGGGGAAGAAACCGCCGGGCCGGACGCGGTTCAGCTGGGTGCTCGCCTGCAGCAGGAGGCTGGTGAACAACAGCTCCACGCGGCCGAGGTCGGACTGGTAGCCGAACACCGTGACGCTCTCGACCTTCTGGCCGACGCGGTGCAGCAGGGTCCGGCAGCGCAGCGGGTAGGCGACCGAGGTGAGCAGGCTCGCCTTGTCCCGGCTGTAGGGGTCGTCCATCGGGATGGTGAGCGTGCCGATGTCGTCGACGCTCGCGCCGGTCTCCGCGAGCATCGCCTGGTCGATGCCGTACCGGGCGACGAGCTCGGCGGCCTTCTTGTTGTACGCCTCGGCTTCCGCTTCGGTGACCGCCGGGTCCTCGGCCTTGGCCAGGAGCTTGCGGATGCGCTCGAGCTGCGGGTCTGACTCGGACATGGGCGGAGCTTATTCGATCAGGTGTTCGGGCGCTCGCACCGGGTGAGCGTGTCGCGGAAGCCGCGGCTTCCGCCGGCGGAACTGATCGGGCGGCTGAGGAACCCGCTGCCCGGTGGGCACCGGGGCTCGAACAGCGGGTTGTCGTCGCGATCCACGAGGAGACCGGTGCGGTGGCTGCTCGCCGAGCTTCCGGGACCCGTGCGGATCAGCACCACGACCGGGGCGGAGAACGCGCACATGATCCGCGTCAACCGCGAGCTCGGCTTCGGCCCGGAGCGCACCATGCTCGCCGTGCGGCGGGACCTTGCTCAAGCTCCCGGCCGGACCAGCCCGGTTTCGTAGGCCACCACGACGGCCTGCGCGCGGCTGGAGATGCCGAGCTTGGCCATCAGCCGGTTGAGGTGGGTCTTCACCGTCGCTTCGCTGACCCGCAGCTCGGCCGCGATCCAGCCGTTCGGGACGCCGGTACCGACGAACCGCAGCACCTCCAGCTCGCGGTCGGTCAGCGCGGCCAGCGCCGGTGACGCGGTGGGCGATTCCGGCGGGGTCCGGGTGAACGCCTCGACGAGCCGGCGGGTGATCGTCGGGCCGAACAGCATGTCGCCGCGGGCGACCGCGTGGATGCCGGCGATCAGCGTCTCCGTCGGGCTGTCCTTGAGCAGGAAGCCCGCCGCGCCCGCGCGCAACGCCGTGTAGACGTACTCGTCGAGGTCGAAGACGGTCAGCATCAGCACGCTCGGGCGCGGTGCCTCGGCCGTGGCGAGGATCCGTTCGGTCGCCTTGACGCCGTCCAGGCCCGGCAGCCGGATGTCCATCAGGATGACGTCCGGCCGCAGCGCCGCCGCCTTCCCGATCGCCTCCAGGCCGTCACGCGCTTCGCCCGCGACGTCGATGTCCGGCACCGCGCCCAGCAGCGCGACGAACCCGGCGCGGACGAGGTCCTGGTCGTCGACCACCAGCACACTCGTCACTCGGGCTCCTGCGGTTGGGCGAGCGGCCGCGGGTACGGCAGCGTCAGCACGACGGCGAACCCGGCCGGGTCGCGGGGGCCGATCTCGATCACGCCACCGTACATCCGGGCCCGTTCGCGCATGCCGATCAGCCCGTGCCCGCCCGGGTTCGGCGGGCCGGCCGGCCCGCCGCCGGGATCGGTGACGGCGAGGACCAGGTGCTCGGTCCGGTAGTCCAGCGTCAGTTCGGCCGTGGCGCCGCCGTGCTTGAGGACGTTCGTCAGGGCTTCCTGCGCGACGCGGAACGCGCACAGCTGCTGGCCGGGCGGCAGCGTCCGGGGCGTGCCGGCGACCTGGAGGCCGACCGCGATCCCGGCTTCGCGGACCCGGGCGGCGAGCGTCTCGAGGTCGTCGAGCCCGGGTTGCGGCCGGTACCCCTCGAGCGGGTACTGCGGCGGGCGGAGCACGCTGAGGAGGCGTCGCAGCTCGTCGAGCGCTTCGGTGGTCGTGCCGGTGATCGTGTCCAGCGCACCCCGCGCGGTGTCCGGCGCCGAATCGAAGACGTACCGGGCGAGGTTGGCCTGCACGGAGATCACCGAAAGGTGGTGCGAGACGACGTCGTGCAGCTCGTGCGCGATCCGGACGCGCTCCTCCGCGACGGCCAGCTCGGTGTCGTGCTCGGCGTCGCGAAGCCGGTGGCTGCGGACGTAGGCGGTGCGCCCGATCGCCGCGACGCCGGTCGCGAGCAGCAGCGACAGCAGCGTGTCGCCGACCGGGGAGACCGGGCTGCCGAACAACATCGACGTCTCGTAGGCGATCAGGCCGAACACGGTGACGGCGAGCGCGTCGCGGAACCGGCAGTGCGCCCAGACGGTGTACGCGGCCACGATCACGCTGAGCTGGCCGAGCTGCGAGCGGAAGCCGAGCGCGTAGAACACGCCCATCAGGGCGACGCAGGCGACCAGCGTCGTGATCGGGAAGCGGCGGCGCGCCGCGAGCGGCAACGCGCTGACGGCGGCAAGCACCAGCCCCAGAGGGCGCGCGTGGGCGCCGAAGGGGTCACCCAGCTCGGTGGCGCCGGCCAGCTGGTAACCCGCGACGAGCAGCGCGAGCACGGCGTCGGCCAGCCGTGGCCGCGCCCGCAGTTCACGCAGTGCCGTCACGGTGAGGAAGCTACCGGTGTACCGCGAAGGTTTACCCCGGCTACCTCGTCAGTTGCTTCCGCTGGGTGGCTGTCCGCCACTACGGTCGGCCACTGACTCGGCGGAGAGGGTGCCCCACCGGGGCCGGGGGAGGTCTCCGGAGCCCCCTCTTCGCCGGGCGTCAGCCGAGATACGCGTCGAGCGTGACGGCCAGCGCCGATTCGGGTGACGGTGCGAAGCTCGCCCCGGCCAGCCCGCCCCAGAGCCAGAGCTGCGCGAGGCCGTGCAACGCCGCCCAGAGTGACGCGGCGACCAGCCGCAGGTCGGCGCCGGACCGCGCGATCGGCGTCGGCACGGCGGCCACCAGGACGGCGAAGGTGTCGAACACCGCGCTCGCCGCCGCCGAGAGCGCCGGGTCGGTCGCGTCGATCAGGTCGCGGCGGAACATCAGCTCGAACATCGCCGGGTTGGCCAGCGCGAAGTCGACGTAGCTGTGGCAGGCGGCGGTGAGCCGCTCGCGTGGCGACGTCTCCGGCAGCGTCTCGCGGCGGGCGAGCAGGTCGGCGTACCCGCGGGTCGCGACGGCCGACAGCAGCTCGGCGCGCCCGGAGAAGTGCCGCAGGGGCGCGCCGTGCGAGACGCCGGCCGCCTTCGCGATTCCGCGCAGCGTCACGGCGTCGACGCCCTCGCCGGCCAGCAGCTCGGACGCGGTGTCGATCAGGCGTTGCCGGGTGCCCATGCCTCGTCCAAGGTGATCGGGAGCAGGTCGGGGCGTTTGGCGAAGAAGCCGTCGCCGGGCTGGCGGCCGATCATCCGGTTGCGCGTGCGCGTGACGGCGACCGGGAGCACCTCCCGCAGCACCCAGTGCAGGTCCGCGCGCCAGCCGCCGTGGGACGGCGTACCGGGCAGTGGCGCGAGCCAGCCGGGGTCGTGGTCGAGGCCGAGTAGGCCGAGGACGTAGGCGGCGAGCCGGTGGTGCCCGTGCGTGGACAGGTGGAGCCGGTCGGCGCCGAAGTAGCGCGAGTCGGTGGCGGCCTGGTCGGGCCACAGGTCGACGAGCCGCGCGCCGTAGCTGACGGCGGCCTCGCGGATGGCCTCGTTGAGCGCGACGATCCGCGGCCGCATCCGCGCGCCCAGCGGCATCCGGTTCGAGACGTCGCTGAGGGTGAAGGTGACGACGGTGGGCGCGATCTCGGTGCAGGCCCGGATGGCGGCGTCGACCCGGCGGGCCACGGTCCGCGCGTCCCAGCCCCGGCTCATGACGTCGTTGCCGCCGCCGAAGAGCGCGATCAGGTCGGGTTCGAGGCGGGTCGCGGCGGGCACCTGCTCGGGCACGATCTGGTCGAGCCGCCGCCCGCGGACGGCGAGGTTCGCGTACCGGAAGCGCGGCTCCTCCTCCGCCAAGCGCGCGGCGACGAAGTCCGCCCAGCCGCGGTACTGGTGCCGGCCGGGGTACGGGTCGTCGAGACCTTCGGCGCAGCTGTCGCCGAGGACGACGAAACGGTGGTAGCTCATTCCCGATCTCCGTAACCCGTGGTTCACCTTGTGGACACTGTCTATCAAACTTCTGTAGACGCTGTCTACATCGGGTGCCCTCGACTGATCCCGAGGTCAAGGCCGGGTGCGTCGGTAAAATCCACGTGAGGCGTTGCATCTTTCCTAGGGAAAGTGACGACTCGGTGGGGCGCGTGGGCTGAGGGGTGGGACCGGCGTCCTGGGGGCTGGGTCAGGCGAGCCGGGCGCGGTGGGCCGAGACGGCCGCGCGGCGGGGGTCCGACGGCGGGAGCGTCGTCAGCAGCGCGTCCAGGATCTCGAAGTCGTCGACGCCGCACGAGGTTTCCCAGAACGACCACAGCACCGCCGGGTCGGTGCTGTTCAGTGCCACCTGGCGGACCTGGGCCGTGAGCGTCTCACGTTCTTCGCGGATCGCCGGGGCCTCGGACTCCGGCAGCAGCGGCCCGCGGAACACCTGCAGCACGTCCGACGGCGAACCCGAGCGCAGCAGCGACCGCGCCTTCACGAAATCCGCGTCCACCTCGGCCGCCAGGCGGTACGGGCGGGTCTGCACCACCGTCGCGCCCAGCTGGGAACGCAGGCGGTGGATCTCCGCGCGGACCGTCACCGGGTTGCCCGACTCGCCGTAGAGCTGCAACGCGAGCCGCTCGGCCGAGAGGCCGTTCGGGTGCAACGCCAAGAGCGTCAGGATTTCCGCGTGGCGCAAGGTGAACGGCACGTCGCGACCGTCCACTGTGGTCGATCCGGCGCCGTCGGCCAGGTACTCGAGGCGCAGCCGGGGGCGGTGGCCGCCGCTGCCGCCGGAGCGCAGCCGGAGCAGGTAGCCCTCGGCCAGTGGCTCCATCGTCGCGATCCGGCCGTCGGGGAGGGCGACCGTGCCGCCGCCGCGACGGACGTCCACCGTGGCCGGCAGCAGGCACGCCTGGGCCGCGAGCACCCGGCCGCTCGCCGAGAGCAGCGCGCCGGGGCGGCCGCGCAGGGCTTCCAGGTGGGGCATGTTGACGCGCCGCAGCCGCTCGTCGCGGACCGCGAGCTGGGCGCGCAGCTGCCCTTCGGCGAGCTGCGCCGTCGCCGTGACCAGCGACAACATCGCCGGGTGGACCGTGCGCAGCGGGCCGCTGACGTCGATCGAGCCGAGCAGCACGCCGGTTTCCGGGTCGCGCACGGGTGCCGCCGCGCACGTCCACGTGTGGTAGCGCCGGACCAGGTGCTCGGCCGAGTAGATCTGCACCGGCTCGCCGGTCGCCAGGGTCGTGCCCATGGCGTTCGTGCCGATCGCCGACTCGCTCCACCGGGTGCCTTCGGAAAGGCCGACGTGGTCGGCGCGCACCAGCTGGTTCGCGGCGCCCTCGCGCCACAGGATCAGGCCCTCGGCGTCGGTCACGATCATCACGTGCTCGGCGTCGTCGGCGATGCTCACCAGCATCTGCCGCAGCACCGGCAGCACGGGCGCCAGCGGGTGGGCTTCCCGCAACGCCGTCAGCACGTCGACGTCGTAGACGAACGGCGCTTCACCCTCGTCCGGGTCGACGTGCGCGGCCAGCGACCGGTCCCAGGACGCCGAGACCACGGAGCGTGGCGAACGCGGGCCCGGCAGCCCGGCCAGCACCGCCGCGCGGACGTGTTCGAGCAGCCGCGCGTACGACTCCGGATCGCGCAGCATCTCGGGCTCGGGCGCCTCTGCCACGTTCTTGAGAGTAGAGAGCCAGCTCACAGGGCTGCAACGTCCGTGCAACGTTGCCCGGCCTACGTTCGGCGGCGCCCGAGAAGAGCCGTCACTCCGAGCAATGAGGCAGGGAAGATGGTCCAGTACGCCGCACCGAACACCGAAGGCAGCGTCGTCAGCTTCGAGTCACGCTACGACCACTACATCGGCGGCGAATACGTGCCGCCCGCCGGCGGCCAGTACTTCGAGAACCCGACTCCCGTCACCGGGAAGACCTTCTGCGAGATCGCCCGCGGCACCGCGCCGGACGTCGAGAAGGCCCTCGACGCGGCCTGGGGCGCGGCCCCCGCGTGGGGCAAGACCTCGGTCGAGGAACGCGCCGGGGTCCTGCTGAAGATCGCCGACCGGATGGAGCAGAACCTCGAGAAGATCGCGGTCGCCGAGGCCTGGGAGAACGGCAAGGCCGTCCGCGAGACGCTCGCCGCCGACATCCCGCTGGCCATCGACCACTTCCGCTACTTCGCCGGCGCGCTGCGCGCCCAGGAGGGCGGCATCTCGCAGATCGACGAGAACACCGTCGCCTACCACTTCCACGAGCCGCTCGGTGTGGTCGCGCAGATCATCCCGTGGAACTTCCCGATCCTGATGGCGGTCTGGAAGCTCGCCCCGGCGCTGGCCGCGGGCAACGCGATCGTGCTCAAGCCGGCCGAGCAGACCCCGGCGTCGATCCACGTGCTGATGTCGATCATCGGCGACCTGATCCCGCCGGGCGTGCTGAACATCGTCAACGGCTTCGGCGTCGAGGCCGGCAAGCCGCTGGCCTCCAGCAACCGCGTCCGCAAGGTCGCCTTCACCGGTGAGACGACGACCGGGCGGCTGATCCTGCAGTACGCCAGCGAGAACATCATCCCGGTGACCGTCGAGCTGGGCGGCAAGAGCCCGAACATCTTCTTCGACGACGTCGCCGCGCAGAACGACGCCTTCTACAACAAGGCGCAGGAGGGCTTCACGCTCTTCGCGCTGAACCAGGGCGAGGTCTGCACCTGCCCGTCGCGGGCGCTGGTCCAGACGGGCATCTACGACAAGTTCATGGGTGACGCCGTCGAGCGCGTCCGCAAGATCAAGCAGGGCCACCCGCTCGACACCGACACGATGATCGGCGCGCAGGCGTCCAACGACCAGCTCGAGAAGATCCTGTCCTACATCGACATCGGCAAGCAGGAAGGCGCCGAGATCCTGATCGGCGGCGGCCGCAGCGACCTCGGCGGCGACCTGTCCGGCGGTTACTACGTCGAGCCGACGGTCTTCGCGGGCGACAACAAGATGCGGATCTTCCAGGAGGAGATCTTCGGCCCGGTCGTGTCGGTGACGAAGTTCGACGACTACGACGACGCCATGAAGATCGCCAACGACACCCTCTACGGCCTCGGCGCCGGCGTCTGGTCCCGGGACGGCAACACCGCCTACCGGGCCGGCCGCGACATCCAGGCGGGGCGCGTGTGGGTGAACAACTACCACGCCTACCCGGCCCACGCGGCCTTCGGCGGCTACAAGGCGTCCGGCATCGGGCGGGAGAACCACAAGATGATGCTGGATCACTACCAGCAGACGAAGAACATGCTGGTCTCCTACTCCGACCAGGCGCTCGGGTTCTTCTGATGACCGAGCGGGTGGCGTTGACGGAGGAGGCGGCCGACCTCCTCCGGAAGCTCGCGGCGACCCACGGACCGGTGATGTTCCACCAGTCCGGCGGGTGCTGCGACGGAAGCGCCCCGATGTGCTACCCGAAGGGCGAGTTCAAGACCGGCCAGACCGACGTGCGCCTCGGCGACCTGGTCGTCGAGGGCATGGAAGACGTGCCGTTCTGGATGTCGGGACCGCAGTTCGCGTACTGGAAGCACACGCACCTGACGGTCGACGTCGTCCCGGGCCGCGGGAGCGGGTTTTCGCTGGAGGCGCCCGAAGGCGTGCGCTTCCTGATCCGCTCCCGCCTGTTCACCGACGAGGAGTCGGCGGCGCTGAACCGAAAGCACTGAACAACGCCGTGGCGAGCACCAGCCCTTCCCGGGCGACCGGGGCGAGCAGGTGCTCGTCCGGCGCGTGCTGCAGGCAGCCGGGGTAGGAGTGCGGCAGCCACAGCGTCGCCAGGCCGAGGACGTCGGTGAAGACGTGGTTGGGCAGGCCGCCACCGAAGTTCGGCAGGAGCGCGACGGGCTGGGCGGCGACCTCGTCGAGCGCGGCCTTGGCCCAGCCGACCCACGGGTCGTCGACTGGCGTGCGGCTGGCCCGGAAGTCGCCGCCGACGGTCACCTCGACCATCGGGAACCCTTTTGCGGCAAGGTGATTCGTGACCGCATCCGGGATCTTCCCGACGTCGGTCCCGGCGACGTACCGCAGTTGCAGGACCGCCCGCGCGCGGCCGGGGATCGCGTTGACCGGCCGGTCGACGTCGCCCGCGTCGAGCGCGAGGACTTCGAGGGTGTTCCAGCCGTAGAGCCGTTCCGCGGCGGTCAGGCCCGGCGCGCCCCAGCCTTCGTCCGGTACCGGGTCTCCGGGCGTGTTGGCGATCTTGAGGCCGTCGAGTGCCGCGCGCACGCTCTCGGGGAGTTCCGGCGGGAGCAGTTCGGGCACCTGGACGCGGCCGTGGCCGTCGACCAGGCTCGCGATCGCCCCGGTGAGCGTGGTGGCCGGGTTGCGCAGGACCCCGCCTCAGTTCCCGGAGTGGTAGGCGTCCGGGCGCAGGTCGATGTCGAGCGCGAACCGGATGGCACCACGCGCGCCGAGGAACAGCGTCGGTGTCGCGGCGTCCAGGCGCGGGCCGTCGGAGGCGATGAGGACGTCGGCTTCGAGGAGGTCCTTTTCCTGCGCGGCGAACTCGGTGAGGCCGGGTGAACCGATCTCCTCGCCGGTCTCGAAGAGGAACTTGAGGTTGAAGCCGAGGTTGCCGCGGTCGGCGAGCAGGAGCCGCAAGGCCGTCAGGTTGATCAGGTGCTGACCCTTGTTGTCCGCGGTGCCGCGGCCGTACCAGCGGTCGCCGTCGGCGGTGAGCGTCCACGGGCCTCGCCCTTCGCCCCACTCGCCGGCCTCCCCGACGACGTCGGCGTGGCCGTAGCAGAGCAGCGTCGGCAAGCCGGGATCCTCGACGCGGACGCCGACCAGGAACGGGCCACCCGCCGGGGCCGGGTTCGCGTGCTGCGTGACTTCGCAGCCCAGCGCCGTCAGCGCGGGCGTGAGGACTTCGTCGAGGTAAGCCTGGATGGCGACGCGGCCTTCGGGCGCGTCGCTGACCGTGGGGTACGCGACGAGCGTGGCCAGTTCGGCGAAGAGAGCGCCGGAGTCGACGTGGGCGCGGGCCTGGTCGAGCAGTTCCATGACCTCAGCCTAGAGGTGGGAAACAATACGAACGATCGTGCTATCTTCGGAGCATGAACGTCGACAGCGTTTACGTGGGGGAACCGAGCGTCCTGGGGTACCGGCGCGAGCTGCCGGTTCTGAGCGGGATCACCAAGGCGCTGGTCACAGCGCCGGAGCTGAACCTCACCGAGCTGAACCTCGACGGCGACCGGCAGGCCGACCTCACCGTGCACGGCGGCCCCGACAAGGCGGTCTACGTCTACCCGGCCGAGCACTACGCGGCCTGGCGCGAGGACGGTTTCGAGGTGTCGACGGCCGACTTCGGCGAGAACATCTCCCTGTCCGGGCTCACCGAGGACGACGTGCGGATCGGGGACGTCTGGGCCTGGGGTGACGCGCTCGTGCAGGTCTCCCAGCCGCGGTCGCCGTGTTTCAAGCTCGCGATGAAGACCGGCCGCAAGGACGCCGTCCCGGCGATGATCGACTCGGGGCGCTCCGGGTGGTACCTGCGCGTGCTGCGGCCGGGCACCGTGCCGACGTCGGGTGCGGTCGAACTGGTCGAGCGCGCGGACGGGCCGACGGTCGCCGAGGTGTACGTCATCTCGTTCGCGAACTACGGGCAGCTGCCGCCGGAGCACGTCGGGGCCGCGCTGGACTTCGCCGACCGCGTGCTGGCGGCACCCGCGCTCGCCGAGCAGTGGAGCGCCGGGATCCAGTCCACTGTGGACCGCTGGCGGGCCCGCCGTGCCGGTTGACGGGCGGCTGGCCCGCGGCGACGCGACCCGCCGCTTGGTGCTGCGGCGCGCTGTGGACGTCGCGTCGGTCGACGGGCTCGACGGGCTGTCCCTCGGCCGGCTGGCCACCGAGCTGGAGCTGAGCAAGAGCGGCGTCTTCGCCCTGTTCGGCTCCAAGGAGGAACTGCAGCTCGCGACGGTCGAGGCGGCGTTCGAGATCTTCCGCTCGCACGTCGTGACGCCGGCGACGGAGGTGCCGCCGGGTCTGCCGCGGCTGCGGGCGATCTGCGAGAACTGGCTGGACTACTCGGAAAAGCGCGTCTTCCCGGGTGGCTGCTTCTTCTTCAACGTCGGCGCGGAGTTCGATGCGCGCCCGGGCCGGGTCCACGACGCGGTGGCGGCGGCGAGCGGCTCATTCGCGGACTTCATCCGCGCGTCGGCTCTCGAGGCAGTAACCCTGGGCCACGTCGAGACGGACCCCGAAGTCCTGGCTTTCGAACTGCACGCGCTGGGCCGAGCGGCGAACGCGGACTCCGTCCTCACCGGCACCGCCACCCCCTACACCCTGGCCAGGCGAGCCATCGGCGCAAGACTGTCGTGAGTGTTTAGGGCGGTTCTAACCGCCCTAAACACTCACGACAACGGGACCACCTGCTTACTTCCAGTCGACCTGGGGGCTGCGGTAGAAGTTGATGCCTTCGAGGGTCCAGCGGGGGGACTGCTTCGCCAGGCGCAGGCGGTAGGCGTCCCAGTTGTGCGTGGCCTTCGGGGACCAGCCGATCTCCGCGATGCCCGGCAGGCGCGGGAACGCCATGTACTCGATGTCGTCGCTCGTGCGGATGGTCTCCGTCCACAGTGGAGCTTCGACGCCCGCGACCTGGCTCTCGCCGACGCCGGTCACCAGCGACGCCGGGTCCCAGTTGTAGCCGTCCTTCACCTCGACCAGGGCGGCCCAGTCCTGGCCCAGCGGCGTGGACTCGTCGTACTTCATGTCCAGGTACGCGTAGTTCGCCGGCGACATCAGGATCTTGTTGCCCCGGGCCGCCGCGGCGGCGACGGAGGCGTTGTCACCGCCGAAGTCCCAGTACTGCGGGATCGCCGACACCGGCGGCGTGGCCTTGGCGATCTCGTGCCAGCCGGTGATCTTCTTGCCGTACTTCGCGACGATCGGCGCCACCTTCTGCTGGAAAGTGATGTAGTCCGCCGGGGGCGTCGCGTGGGCCTCGTCGCCGCCGATGTGGAGGTACCGGCCCGGCGTGATGGCCGACAGCTCGCGCACGACGTCGTCGACGAACTTGTAGGTGATCGGCGACGAGATGCACAGCGAGCTGTAGCCGACCTCGGTGTCGGTGCGCACCGGGACGGCCTTGCCGTCGCAGTTCAGCTCCGCGTACGTCGACTGCGCCGCGTTCGTGTGGCCCGGCATGTCGATCTCCGGGATCACCGTGATGTGCCGCGAAGCCGCGTACGCGACGATGTCCTTGTACTGCTTCTGCGTGTAGTAGCCGCCGGGGTCGCCGTACGCGGCCGTCTTGCCGCCGACGGTCGCCAGCTTCGGCCAGCTCTTGATCTCGATGCGCCAGCCCTGGTCGTCGGCCAGGTGCAGGTGCAGCGTGTTGAGCTTGTACTGGGCGATCTGGTCGATGTACAGCTTGACCTGGTCCGGCTGGAAGAAGTGCCGGGCGACGTCGAGCATCGCGCCGCGTTCGCCGAAGCGCGGGTAGTCGAGGATCGTGCCGCCGGCGACGGTCCACGTCCGGTGCTGCACGTGCTTCGCCTCGATCGCCGACGGCAGCAGCTGCCGCAGCGACTGGACGCCTTCGAAGAGCCCGTCCGCGGTGTTGGCCGACAGGGAGACGCCGTTGCGCGCGACCTTCAGCTGGTAACCCTCGGTGCCGAGCCGGGCGTCGTGACCCAGCTCGAGCGAGATCGCGGGCAGGCCCCACGCGCGCGGCACGACCGGCAGCGGGTAGCCGGTGGCCGGGCGCAGCAGGCCGCGCAAGTAGTCCGCGACCTGGCCGGCGCCCCGATCGGCGCTGATCACGGTGAACGGCGTGAGCCGGAAGTCCGCCTTCGTGTCGGCTTTCGCCGAGACCGGCGCGGGGACGACGTCGGTCACGCTGCGTTCGGGGGTGGTGGTGGCGGGGGCCGCCGCGGCGGCGGCGGGCAGGCCGACTGCCGTCAGACTCACGACAGCCGCGGTCAAGACGGCTCTGGACAAGCGCATCAAAGCACCTCCGGTCGGGGACTCCCTCACAAAGGTACAGACCAGCCGGTGTATTTGGAACAATACTTTACGAAGTGCGCAGCGCGGCCCGGATCGCGTCCAGCACGGCCGGATCCTCGATGGTCGAGGGCGCCGCCTCGTCGCGGCCGTCGGCGATCGCGCGCATGGTCTTGCGCAGGATCTTCCCGGACCGCGTCTTCGGCAGAGCGTCCACAATGGACACATCGCGGAACGCGGCGACCGGCCCGATGTCCCGGCGCACCACCGCCACCAGCTCGTCGCGCAGCTGGTCCGCAGGCGTGTCGACGCCGGCCTTGAGCACGACGAAGCCGCGCGGCAACTGGCCCTTGAGCTGGTCGGCGACCCCGATCACGGCGCACTCCGCGACCGCCGGGTGCGAGGCCAGCGCGGCCTCCATCGACCCCGTCGACAACCGGTGGCCGGCGACGTTGATGACGTCGTCGGTGCGGCCCATGACGAACAGGTAGCCGTCCTCGTCGAGGTACCCGGAGTCGCCGGTCAGGTAGTGGCCGTCGTAGCGGGAGAGGTAGGCCTCGCGGTAGCGCTCGTCGTCACCCCAGAGCGTCGGCAGCGAGCCCGGCGGCAGCGGCAGCTTGACCGTGATGGCGCCCTCGCGCCCCGCGGGCAGCTCGTCGCCGGCCTGGTCGAGGATCCGGACGTCCCAGCCGGGCACGGGCTTGGTCGCCGAGCCGGGCTTGACGTCCATCGGCTCCAGGCCTCGCAGGTTGGCCGCGATCGGCCAGCCCGTCTCGGTCTGCCACCAGTGGTCGATCACCGGCGTGCCCAGCTTCTCGCGCGCCCAGTGGTAGGTCTCCGGGTCGAGCCGCTCGCCGGCCATGAACAGCGTCCGGAACTGCTTCAGGTCGTACTTCTCCAGTTCCTTCGCGTCCGGGTCGACCTTCTTGATCGCCCGCAGCGCGGTCGGCGCGGTGAACAGCGCCTGGACGCCGTGCTCGGCGATGACCCGCCAGAACGCGCCCGCGTCCGGCGTCCCGACCGGTTTGCCCTCGTAGAGCACTGTCGTCGCGCCCGCCAGCAGTGGCGCGTAGACGATGTAGGAGTTCCCGACGACCCAGCCGACGTCGGAGGCCGTCCACCAGACGTCGCCCGCGTGGACGTCGTAGATCGCGTTCATCGACCAGGCCAGCGCCACCGCGTGCCCGCCGGTGTCGCGGACGACGCCCTTCGGCTTCCCCGTGGTCCCGGACGTGTAGAGGATGTAAAGCGGATCGGTCGCCTTCACCGGTACCGGATCGACCGGGGACGCGCTCGCGGCCAGCTCCCGCCAGTCGACGTCCCGCTCGGTCAGCTCGGCCGGCGCCTGCTCGCGCTGCAGCACCACGACGTGGTCCGGCTGGTGTTCGGTCAGCTCGAGGGCGGCGTCGATGATCGGCTTGTACTCGACGACGCGCGTCGGCTCGATCCCGCAGGACGCGGCCAGGACGACCTTCGGTTTCGCGTCCTCGATCCGGGCCGCGAGCTCCTTCGGCGCGAACCCGCCGAAGACCACCGAGTGCACCGCGCCGATCCGCGCGCAGGCCAGCATCGCGATCACGGCTTCGGGGACCATCGGCAGGTAGACGATGACGCGGTCACCGTGCGTCACGCCGAGCGAACCCAGCGCACCGGCGAAGCGCGCGACCTCGTCGCGGAGCTGTTCGTAGGTGAACGTGTGTTGCTGTCCGGTCACGGGGGAGTCCCAGATCAGCGCGTCCTGCCCGCCGCGGCCGGCCTCGACGTGGCGGTCCAGGGCGTTGTAGGAGGTGTTCAGCTCGCCGTCGGGGAACCAGCGGTAGAAGGGCGGGTTCGTGTCGTCGAGGGCCCGTTCCGGGGCCTTCGTCCAGGTGATCGTCTTGGCCGCTTCCAGCCAGAACGCGTCCGGCTCGGCCAGGCTCCGCCGGTAGGCCTCGGAGTACGCGCCCATTCCCGCTCCTTCGCGTCGAACGTCCCGCCGGTCCCATCATGACGCCGAGACGGCGGGCCCGCCGGATTCCGCGCGGGATCCGGGCGCCGGAAAGACCCGGCAACCCAACGGCGGCGGCGCGCGTCCTAAGCTGGACCGCGGGGAAATGCCGCGTGACGGTAAGACGTGAACACGGACAGTGAGGGGAGCCCGGCAGTGAACGGACTCGCGAGCGCGTTGCTCTCGCTAGCCCATTCCTTGTTCGGCCCGGGCTTCTGCCCCGGCGACTGGGTCTGGGCCACGAGTGCGGCGGGCGCGCTCGTCGCGTTGCTGCCGCCGATCGGCGCGCTCGTCGTCTCGATCATCCGCAAGGGCACCGGCAACCGGTACGACCTGACCACGCTGTCGGTGTTCGGCGTGATCGGCCTGCTCAGCACGCTGGTGCTGCCGTGGCTGCTGTCGAACGGCGTGTCGGGTGTCTACCGCATGGTGTTCGCCGGCCAGAGGTCCGGGCTGTCCGCGAGCGAGGTCGCGACGCTGAAGGGGCCCGGTGGCTGCTGGGTCGACTCGCAGGTGAACTACCTGGGCGGCCGTCAGACCGTGTTCGACGTGCTTTCCTCCGGCAGCACCGGCGCCGACGACCTCCCGTTCTTCGTGTACCTGCTGGCCTTCATCGTGCTGCCGGCCGGGTCGCTGCTGTTCGTGATGCTGCAGGGGCGCACGGCGTTCCGCCGCGGTCCGAAGTGGCCGTCCCGGTTCTTCTGGATCCCGTTCGTCGCGATGGCCTTGTTCAGCGTCGGTATGGAAGCGAACACCGCGCTGCACTTCTGGCTCGGTTTCCTGCCGTTCAGCGTGCTGGGCCTGATCCCGGTCGCGATGGTCGGCCCGCCGCCGTGGTCGGTCATCAACCGGCCGGACGTGCCGCCGCCGAACCGCAACCCCGAGCCCTACCGGCCGCCGCAGCAGCCGCCGTCGCAGGTCCAGCCGCGGCCCACCCCGCCGCCTCCGCCGCCCCCGATCAACAAGCCGTACCCGAAGACGGCGCTCGCGTCCGCGCCCGAACCGCCCCCGATGGCGGGCGCGCTGGCCGCGGCGCCGGGCCCGATCCCGCACCCGCCCGGCTCGCGCAACGCCGGCGGCAGCCGTTACCGGCGCGTCAAGCAGCTCGGCGCCGGCGGTTTCGGCACGGTCTGGCAGGCCGTCGACACCCAGCTCAACCGCACGGTCGCGCTGAAGATCGCGCACGCGCCGGACCGCGACACCGCCGAGCGCATGCAGCGCGAGGCCCGCGCGCTGGCCGTCGTCAGCCACCCGAACTGCGTCAAGGTGTACGACCTGGCCGAGGAGCCGGACGGCCTCGCGCTGGTCATGGAGTACCTCGAAGGCCGGCCGCTGGCCGAACTGGTCGACGGCCAGGGTCCGCTCGACGACGTCGCCGCCGGCCGCCTGTGGGCGACCATGGCGGGCGCGCTCGCGGCCGCCCACGAGAAGGGCGTCCTGCACCGCGACATCAAGCCGTCGAACGTCGTGCTCGACCCCAGCGGCCTGGCCCACCTGATCGACTTCGGCATCGCCCGCAGCCAGGGCGACTCCAAGATGACCGCGACCGGCATGATGATCGGCACGCCGGACTTCGTTGCCCCGGAGCAGGCGATGGGCGCGACGGCCTCCCCGGCGTCCGACGCCTGGCAGCTCGCGGCGACGATCAGCTACGCCTTGACGGGCCAGCCGCCCCGCGGCACCCGCGAGACCCCGATGGCGGCCCTGATGGCGGCGGCCCGTGCGGAACCGGTGTCCCGGCTGCCGCAGCGCAGCGCCCACGCGCGGCTGCTGGCGGCGTCCCTGGACCCGGAGCCGCGCCGGCGTCCGACGCTCAACTCGGTGCGCCGCGAGGTGGAGGGCTGGCTGTCGAGGGCGGGCAAGTCCGCGGACGGCCCGGTCACCCGCGTGGTCCCGCGCCAGCCGCACCGCTGACCCGGACCCGTCGTGAGTGTTCAGGGCGGTTAGAACCGCCCTGAACACTCACGACAAGCCGCGGCAGCCCCCTCAGCCCGGCTTCACCGCCGAGAAGATCACCAGCTGCTTCGGCTCCAGCTGGACGTCCACCTGCTCGAAGCCCGCCTTCTCCAGACGACCGCCGAACGTCGGCGCGTCGACGACGTTCATCGTGTCGCCGATGTGCAGCAGGCGGAACCTCAGGTTCAGCTGGCCGTCGCTGCCGCAGTACGTGCCGCCCGGGCGCAGGACCCGCGCGGCCTCGGCGAAGATCGCGTCCTGCAGCTGCTTCGTCGGCACGTGGTGCAGCATCGTGAAGCAGACGACCGCCGAGAAGCGCCCCGACTCGAACGGCATCTCCGCGCCGCTGCCCTCGACGACGTCGGCGCGGTCGCCGAACTTCGCGCGCAGCAGCTCGGTCGACGCGTGGTCGATTTCCAGGACCGTCAGCTTCGGGACGACGCCGAGCAGCACCTTCGTCGTGGCGCCGAAGCCGGGTCCGATCTCGAGGACGTCGTCCCCCAGGTCGCGCTCCTTCAGCCACGGCGTGAGGCGCTCCTCGACGGTGGCCGCCCACTTCTCCGAGCTGCAGATCTTGCGGTGGATCAGGTTCATCGGCATGCCGTCGACGGTAGGGAGCCGTCGTGGTGACCGGTAGCCGATAGCCTGCCAACTGATGTCGCAAAACGGCCACCACGCGATGCTGCTCGGCGAGGTCGACCTGCCGGCCGGCACCTGGTTCCCGTGGCACGAACACCCCGTGCACCAGCTCGTCTGGGCGGCCAGCGGGGTCATCGCGGTCAAGGCGGGCGACGCCGGCTGGGTCCTGCCGCCGACACGCGCGCTGTGGATGCCCGCCGGCGTCCAGCACCGGACCGGCGCGCTCGGCAAGGCCGCCCTGCGCGGGATCTACGCGCACCCGGACCGCAGCCCGGTGCGCTGGCCGGAGCCGCGGCTGGTCGCCGTCCGGCCGCTGCTGCACGAGCTGCTGGAGTACCTGACCGGCGACGGCGTCGCCCCGGAAGCCCGGCTGCGGGCCGAAGCCGTCGCGTTCGACCTGCTGGAACCGCTCGACGTCGTGCCGATCGTGGTGCCGTCACCCGCCGATCCGCGGGCGCGGGACGTCGAGGCGGCGGTGCTGGCCAACCCGGCCGACCCGCGCGGCCTCGCCGAGTTCGGCCGGGACGTCGGCGCGGCCGAGCGCACGCTGGCGCGGATCTTCGTCCGCGAGTGCCGGATGCCGTTCGGGACGTGGCGCACCCAGGTGCGGCTGCGTGCGGCGCTGCCGCTGCTGGCGCAGGACGTGCCGCTGGAGACGGTCGCGCACCGCGTCGGCTACAGCTCGGCGAGCGCGTTCGTCGCCGCGTTCCGGCGCGCCGTCGGCGTCACGCCGAGGGCGTACTTCGCGGGCTGAGCGGGTCGAGCTACCGCCAGGACGGCAGCCAGCGTTCGGCTTCCCACTGGCCGGTCGTGATCGCGATGCCGTTGAGGATCGGCCACAGCCAGGCGAAGTTCGCCACGACCAGCCCGACGTACAGGCTGACGACGAGCAGACCGGTCCCGCGTCTTTCGAACCCGCGCTTCGCGCTGCCCAGGATCTGGCCCAGGCACAACGTCAGCCCCAGCACGAGGAACGCGGCCAGCGGCGTCGCGTAGAAGAAGTACATCTGCCGGTCGATGTTGGTGAACCAGAAGACGTACCCGCCGAGGTAACCGACCAGCACGGCGGCGTAGCGCCAGTCCGCGCGGAAGATCGAGCGCCAGGCCGCCCAGCCGAGCATCGGGATGGCCAGCCACCACATCGCCGGCGTCCCGATCAGCATCGTCGCGCTGACGCAGCGGGACTCGCCGCAGCCGGTGATCTCGCCGTCGTAGCTGTAGAGCATCGGGCGCAGCCCCATCGGCCACGTCCAGGGCTTCGACTCCCACGGGTGCGGGTTGTCCTTGGGCGTGACCAGGGTTTCGTGGAAGTGCAGGACGTTCGCCGAGTAGTCGCCGAGCGAGCGCAGCGACGCCGGGATCCAGCCCCAGACGCCCGGCGCGATGTCCTTGATCTCGGTGTAGTGCCGGTCGGTCGCCGTCTCGCTGGCGAACCAGGCCCAGTACGCGGCCAGGTACATCAGCAGCGGGATCAGCAGGATCGCCCACAGCGCGGGCAGCACGTCGCGGCGGATCGTGCCCAGCCAGGGCCGTTCGACGCCGGCCGCGCGCCGCGCCGCGACGTCGAAGAAGACGCACAGCAGCCCGAACGCGACGATGTAGTAGAGCGCCGACCACTTGACGCCGAAGGTGAGCCCGATCATCAGCCCGGTCGCGAACCGCCACCAGCGGAAGCCGAGTTTCGGCCCCCACGGCGACTCGTCGGCCCAGCCCTCGCGCACGGCCGTCGCGAGCCGGGTGCGCACCTGGTCGCGGTCGACCAGCAGGCAGGCGAACGCGGCGAGCACGAACAGCGCGATGAAGATGTCGAGCATGCCCATCCGCGACTGCAGGTGCAGGACGCCGTCGCTGATCACCAGGATGCCGGCGATGGCGCCGAGCAGCGTCGAGCGCGTCAGGCGGCGGGCGATGCGGATGGTCAGGAAGATGATGAGCGTGCCGGCCAGCGCGGGCATGATCCGCCAGCCCCAGCCGTTGTAGCCGAACAGCCATTCGCCGATCGCGATCAGCTGCTTCGCCAGCGGCGGGTGGACGACCAGCTCGTAGCCGTAGTTGTCCTCGTAACCGCCGTTGCGCAGCACCTGCCACGCCTGCGGGACGTAGTGCTTCTCGTCGAAGACCGGGCTGCCCTTGTCCGTCGGGCTGCCGAGGTTCTGCAGCCGGACGATGCCGCCGATCACGGTGAGCACGATGGTCACGAGCCAGGCGCGCAGCCGGTCGTCCGGCATGCCGCGGCCGAGCAGGGTCGTCTCGCGGTCGGTCGGCGGCCGGAGCGCCTCGGCCGGGCCCGGCCGGACGCTTTCGTCGTCGGGACGGGTCAGCACGGCGGTCACGGGGCGATCCTACGGGCGGGACAGGGCGTACGTCGTCCGGATCCGCCGACCCGCCTAGGCTGGCCCGGTGAGCTCATCGGTGACACCCGGCCGCCTGGTCCTGGCCGCCACCCCACTCGGCGACGTCCGCGACGCGTCGCCCCGCCTGGCGGAAGCGCTGGCCGAAGCCGACGTCGTGGCCGCTGAGGACACCCGCCGCTTCCGGTCCCTGGCCTCGGCGCTGGAGATCACGCCGCGCGGCCGCGTGGTGAGTTTCTACGAGGACGTCGAGACGGCGCGCCTGCCCAGGCTGCTCGAATCGTTACAGGCGGGCGAGACGGTGGTCCTGGTGACGGACGCCGGTATGCCCAGTGTGTCCGATCCGGGCTTCCGCCTGGTGGCGGCGTGCGTCTCGGCGGACATTCCGGTGACGTGCCTCCCGGGCCCTTCGGCGGTGACCACGGCGCTCGCTTTGTCCGGTTTGCCGTGTGACCGGTTCTGCTTCGAGGGCTTCGCGCCGCGCAAGCCGGGTGAGCGGACCAAGTGGCTCACGTCGCTTGTTTCGGAACCCCGGACGGTGGTGTTCTTCGAGTCCCCGCACCGGCTGGCCTCCCTGCTGGCGGACGCGGCTGCGGTGCTGGGCGCGGACCGCCGGGCGGCGGTCTGCCGGGAGCTGACGAAGACGTATGAAGAGGTGAAGCGGGGGACGCTGGCGTCGCTGGCCGCCTGGGCCGCGGACGGCGTCCGCGGCGAGATCACGGTGGTGCTGTCGGGCGCCGAGCCGCGCGCGGTCTCGGTGGCGGACCTGGTGGGCGAGGTGGCGGACCGCGTCGCGGCCGGCGAGCGGCTCAAGTCCGCGGCGGCGGAGGTCGCGGAGGCGACCGGAGTGTCCAAAAAGGAGCTTTACGATGCCGTGCTGACGGCGCGGAAGGCGACGTGACGCCGATGTCTGTTTTGTCGTAGGTGAAATCCGGATTGAGCCATTCGGTCGCTACCGCCGCAGTCGATCATCGACGATCGTTCCTGGTGGGCGCGGCCAGGACTGTCCAGGCCGCGGAGGAGGGGTTTCCGCGTGTCTTCCGTTGTGCGTTCTTCCCGGTCGAGAGCCGGCCGTGGCGGGCTCTTCCTCGTGCTGGCCGTGGCGTCCGGCATCATCCCGGCCGCGGCCTTCGCGCGTCCGGCTGAAGCGGCGCCAGTCGCGCAGGCGCCCGACGCGCCCGCCGTTTCCTCGCAGAGGTACCCGGCCGATACGTTCGGCGGCGGCCCTGGCGTGCCCGGCGACTTCACGTTCACGCCGGCCGGCACGGGCTCCCCGGTCGACCACTACATCTGGCGGCTGGACGACTCGGTCTCGCCGAGCTGCGACGGCGTCGAGGCCGGCACGGTGAAACCGACGGTGCCGGGCGGGTCCGCCACCACGACCATCACTCCCGCCAGTTCCGGCCCGCACGTGCTGAGCGCGTGGGCGTGCGACAGCGCGAAGACACCGTCGGATCGGACCGACTACTCCTTCTCGGTCAAGGACGCCGCGGCCCCGGTGGCCGCGTGGCAGTTCGAGGGCGACACCCGCTCGCAGTTCGCCGGTCTGCGCTACGCGGGTGCCGGTTCGGCCCCCTTCGCGCCGGGCAAGCTCGGTCAGGCGCAGGCCGTGAGCGGCCGGCCCGGCGACTACCTGGCCACGAGCGCGCGGATCCTGGACCTCGGCAAGTCGTTCTCGGTGTCGGCGTGGGTCGACGCGGCCGATCTGGGCAAGCGGCGGGTGGTGCTGTCCCAGGACGGCGCCCGGACGAGCGGGTTCGCCCTGCAGTACCTGGAAACCGGCAAATGGGCGTTCAGCCTGAGCGGCTCGGACGTCGCGAACCCGGTCGTGCGGTCGGCGGTCTCGACGGCGGCGCCGGCGACGGGCGTCTGGACGCACCTCGCCGGCGTCTACAACGCGACGGCGCACACGGCGACGCTGTATGTCGATGGCCAGGCCCAGCAGACGATCCCGGCCACGGCTTCGGGCGGGGCGGGCCCGCTGGTCCTCGGCGGCGGCCTGGCCGCGGGAGCGCGGGCGGACCTGTTCCACGGGGCGATCGACGAGGTGGCGACCTTCGGGCGCGCCCTGTCCGCCGCCGACGTCACCACGCTCTACAACCAGAACGGCGTCCCGGCGGGCCTTTCCGCCACGCGTGAGTACACATTGGACGGTGACACGGCCGACGCCACCGGCGCCGACGGCACGCTGACCGGGACGAACGTCGCCTACGGTCCGGGCTACTCGGATTCGCCGGGCCGGTCCGCGACCGACGACTCGATCGGCCACGGCCGGGGCCAGGCGCTGGCGGGCACCGGCGCGGCGACGTCGTCCCCGGTGGTGGACACCGCGGGGGGCCTGGCGGTTTCGGCCTGGGTGAAGCTGGACAAGCCCGGCTGCTACACCTTCGCCGCACAGGGAGGCGCCTCCGGCGACGCGTTCAGCCTCGGTGCCACGTCCGACAGCCTCGAGTTCGGGCTGAGCACCACCGGGGGCCTCTGGCGGTGGGCGAAGACGTCCATCACCCCGCACCTCGGGAAGTGGACCCACCTGACGGGCGTCCACGACGTGCTCGCGGGCAAGGAACGGCTGTACGTCGACGGCACGCTCGCCGCGGAAACGACGATCCCGGCGGGCACCGCGTGGCGGTCGACCGGCCCGTTCCGGATCGGCGCCTTCGCGGGATCGATCGACCAGGTCCAGGTGTGGGACCGCGCGCTGCCGGCCGCCGAGGTGGCCGAGCTCGCCAACACCGCCGTGCTGCGGGCGAACTACCAGCTCGACGGCACCACGACGGACTCCGTCAGCGGCGTTGCCGGCACCCCGGGCGGGAGTTTCCGGCTGACGACCGACGACGACGGCGCGGACGTCGGCCGCTTCCCGTTCGACGGGGGCGCTCAGGTCGAAGGGCCGCGCCCGCAGAACTTCCGCAGCGACCGGAGCTTCACCGCCGAAGCCTGGGTCAAGCACACCTGGACCGAGGTGGACGCCGAGCGGGAGAAGCAGCGTGACCCGTCCGACCCCGCCGGTGTGGACAAGGCCGGCCGCACGGCGCTCGGGGCGAACAGCGCGTCCTCCTCGCCGTACCTCCTGGGCTACCGCGGCGTCCAGGACGCGAACGGCACCTGGCGCCCCCGCTGGAGCTGGACGCTGGGGGCGACCCAGATGATGCCGGACGGAGACGCCGAGTCCGGTGTCTGGACCCACCTCGCCGGGACGTACGACGCCGTGACGCACCAGGCGTGCGTGTACGCGACGACGGACGCGTTCCAGTTCAGCCCGAAGTGCGTCGGTGACGTCACCGGCTGGAACGGCGCGAGCGATCTCGAGGACCTCTTCCTCGGGCGTGGTCGGTTCGACGGCCAGGACAGCGATTACTGGTACGGCGACCTGCGGGGCATCCGGGTTTACAGCGGCGTGCTCGACCAGCAGCGCATCAACGTCGACGCCATCCTCGACCACCCCTAGGACGGCGGTGGTGGTGACCGACGAGGGAGACGGGCCGTGGCGCGCGGAGATGGTCGAGCTGGTTCGAGGAGGTGACGTCGCGGATGCGACCGACGCCTTGCTCAGCCTCACCTACCACGAGCCGGATCGGAGCTGGCTGCAGAGGTTCCTCCTGGAGTGCCTCGGATCCGGGGTGAACCGGCAGGTCCGGGCACTCGCGGTCACCTGTGCCGGGCACGTCGCCCGGCTCGATCACGAGATCGGTCCGGCGCTCGTGGCCCGGCTGCGCGAGCTGGAGAAGGATCTTGTTCTCGGTGGGATCGCCGAAGACGCGCTCGCCGATGTCGTCTCCTTCGCAGACGGCGCTTGACGGGTCAACCGGTCCCGTCCACACCTAGGACAGCAGCGCCGACACCGCGGCGTGGGCCTTCCCGGCATCGGGTGCGTCGCCGGTGATCACGTCCGTGTAGACGAACGACTCGCCGATCCGGACCAGCAGGTAGGCCAGGTCCGGCACGGGTAGCGGGGGGACGAGACGGCCGGCAGTGGCCTCCGTCGACAGCAGGGACTCCAGTTCGGCGATGGTCCGCTGCTGGCAGACGCTGGCCCGGGTCGTCAACAGGCGCAGGGCCCGCTCCGGCTCCCGGCGCAGGAAGTCCCGGAACGGCGGGGACTCGTTCGCCGATCGGACGAAGCCGCTGACGAAGTCCGCGATGCCGGCGGCTCCGCGTCCGACGCACGACGGCAGCAGGTGGGTAATCGACGCGGACGAAAGGAACCACAGGATCTCGCCCAGCAACCGGTCCCGGGAGCCGACGCGGCGGTGCAGCGTCGCGCGGCTGATCGACAGCGCCTCCGCCAGTTCTCCCATGTCCAGCCGGCGGCCGGACAGGAACCAGGTGCGGGCCAGCTCGAACTCGTGAGACATATGCCAGAATGTCTCACACGACGATCGAGAGGACCAGCAGATGCGCGCAGTTCAGGTGACCGAGTTCGGCGGACCCGAGGTGCTCACGCCCGTCGAACTGCCCGATCCGGTGGCCGGGGCCGGTGAGGTGCTGATCGACGTCGAGCGGATCGGCGTCAACTACGCCGACACCCACCAGGCCGAGAACTCCTACCTCGCGCCGTCGAAGCTGCCGCTCGTTCCCGGTGGTGAGGTCGTCGGGCGCACCGCCGACGGCAAGCGGGTCGTCGCGCTGCTCAACAGCGGTGGCGGGTACGCCGAAAAAGCCGTCGCGCCGGAGGTGACCACCTTCCCGGTGCCCGACGGCATCGACGACCTGACCGCGCTGTCCATGCTGGTCCAGGGCGCGACCGCCTGGGTGCTGCTCCGCAAGAACGCCCACCTCGAGCAGGGCGAGTCCGTCGTCGTGCACGCGGCCGCCGGCGGGGTCGGGACGATCGCCGTGCAGCTCGCGAAGGCGTGGGGCGCGGGCCGCGTCATCGCCACCGCCAGCAACGACGAGAAGCGCGCGCTCGCCCTGGGACTCGGCGCCGACGTCGCGGTCGACTCGCGGGCCGAGGACATGACCGCGACGCTGCTCGAGGCCAACGGCGGCCGCCGCGTCGACGTCGTGCTCGACATGGTCGGCGGCAAGACCACGGACCAGAGCATCGCCGCGCTGGCGGCGTTCGGCCGGCTGGCGTTCTACGGCATGGCCGGGCGCGAGTCGCCGAAGCCGGTGGACCTGCGCAACATCCTCGGCCACAGCACGACGATCAGCGGCATGTGGCTGCCGCACGTCTTCCGCCTGCCGGGCGACGTCTTCGGCACGGCGCTGACCGAGCTGTTCGACCTGGTGCTCGCCGGGAACCTGAAAGCGGTCCCGGGCGGCGAGTACGCCCTGACGGACGCGCGCGGCGCGCACGAAGCCCTGCGCTCACGCGGCACGGTCGGCAAGCTCCTCCTCGACCCGACGAAGTAAGTCCGTGAAGGCCTCCTTACCGGCCATAAGAGCCGGTAAGGAGGCCTTCACGGCTTTGAAGCCAGCAGGGCCTCCAGTGGCGCGGCCTTGTGGAGGCACTCCTGCCACTCCGCCTCCGGGTCCGAATCCGCCGTGATGCCGCCGCCGACGCCCAGGGTGATCGAGCCGCCCGAGAGCTCGAACGTGCGGATCGCGACGTTCAGCTCCAGGCCCGCCGCCGGTGAGATCAGGCCGATCGCTCCCGTGTAGACGCCGCGGGCGCACGGTTCCAGCTCCGCGATCAGGTCCTGCGCGCGGATCTTCGGCGCGCCCGTCACCGAGCCCGGCGGGAACGTCGCCGCCAGCAGCAAGTCGTCGGTCACCGACGGGCCCAGTACCCCCGAGACCGTCGACTCCAGGTGCCACACCCCCGGCGCCGGGCGCACCCGCAGCAGCGACGGCACCGTCACGGAGCCCACTTCGCAGACCCGGCCCAGGTCGTTGCGCACCAGGTCCGTGATCATCACGTTCTCCGCGACGTCTTTCGTGGACTGACGCAGCAGCGAAGCGTTGCCGGCGTCGAAAGGCCCACGCCGGGGGAGCGTTCCCTTGATCGGCGTCGACAACACCGAACGGCCGTGGCGTGCCAGGAACAGCTCCGGCGAGAACGAGACCACCGAACCCCAGGCACCCGACAGGAACGCCGCGCGACGCGGGTTCAGCCGGGAGACGCCGGCGGCGAACAGCGCGGCCGGCGAGCCCGAGAACGAGCCCGTGAAACGGCTGCAGATGTTCGCCTGGAACAGCTCTCCAGCCTCGATCGCGTGCACGCACGCCTTCACCGCGTCCCGGTGTTCCGAAGGCAGCGGACGTCGTAGCGGGCCGGCCGTCCAGGAAACGGCAGGAACGGCCGAAGCCAGCAGGGACTCCATTGTGGACACCGATGGGCCGCCGCCGTCCAGGGACTCCAGGTAGCAGGTGCCCGACGCCGACCACCGCAGCACGTGGTCCGCCCAGCCCCACGCCGTCGCGGGCAGTGCGCCGCTCCGGCCCGACGGGTCGGCCGAGTCGTAGGACAGGTAACCGAACCAGCCGCCGCCGACCACGCCGTGCGGGGCGTCCGCCGGCTCGGGCCGGGAAACCGGGCCGGGGGACACCTGAAGCGACGGCGCGATCACCGCCCGTGAGCCGAACCAGTCACCCGACAGCATCGCGGGCGGCGGCAGGCCGTGGGCGCGGGCGTGCGCGGTCAGCACCAGGAGCGCGCGCGACGGTGTCACGTTCGTCCGGAGTGTCCTGCTCTGCACGCGCATGGCGACATTGTCACCGGTCCTACAGCAAAAGGTCGCCCAATGTGAACGGATACACGACGGCGTTCTGCTCCACCGGCCCGTCGATGCCCGGTACGCCCGGCGCGGACGCGTGCTGGTGGATGCCGAGCCGCGCGTGGAACCAGCCGGCCCGGCCCGGGATGCCGTTGTGCCGGATCAGCCACAGCACCACCTCGGAGTCGGCCCAGCGGTCCGGGTGCAGGCGGTGCTGCCAGCAGTCGTAGTCGGCGTAGATCAGCACCCGCTCGACCCGCGCCGCGTGCCGGACGTGCTTGATCCACGCCTTGATGAACCGGTCGTCGACGCTCGGCGCCGCGACCTCCAGCGCCGGCGCCAGCGAGCCGGGGGAGAACGCGCCGAGCTTGCTCGCCGTCCGGACGAAGTGGTCGGCCTGGTCGTGCACCGCGCCGGGCCGCGCGTAGTGGCGGCCGCCGACGTGCAGCCCGGCTTCCTGCGCGCCGGCCAGGTTCCGCTCCGCGGCCGAGCTGCTCCAGTTGACGTTCTCGCTGATCGTCACCGAGACGAACTTGGTCTGCGCGCCGCGCACGGCCTGCCAGTCCGCGACGCGCTCGCGGTGGGACAGCGAGATGCCGAGTTCGGCTTCCGGCTCCGTCACAGTCCGCCCCCGGCGCGTAGATGAGAGCACACCATACGTCGCCGGGAGCGGACCCGCAGTCACACCACACCGGGTTGATCAGGCGTTTCTTTGGTCAGGCGCTGTCTCGCTGGAAGGTGCGCGTGCCCCACCACACGGACAGCGCCGCGAGCGCCAGCACGACGACGCTCCCCGTGAACAGCGCGTCCATCGTGAAGTCGCCGCGGAAGCTGCTGCGCTCGACGTCCACCACGTGCCGGAACGGGTTGATCCGGGAAATCGTGTACAGCCAGCCCGGCGCCGAGCCCGCCGTGATCGGCAGCAGGATCCCGGACAGCAGCAGCACCGGGATGAGCACGGCGTTCAGCAGCGCCGGGAACGTCTCCTCGCTCTTCAAGGTCAACGCCAGCGCGTACGAGCACGACGCCAGCGAAACCGCCAGCAGGAAGACGATCACCAGGCTCAGCAGGACACCGCCGACCGGCGCGTCCAGGTCGAACGCGAGGTACGCCAAGGCGATGATCAGCAGCGCCTGCACGACCGCCTGCAGCGCGTTGGCCAGCACCTTCCCCAGCAGCAGCGCCGCGCGGCTGACCGGCGTCACCCGGAACCGCTCGACCACGCCGGACCGGTATTCGGCCAGCAGGCCGAACCCGACGAACGAGCTGCCGAACAGCGCCAGCTGCGCGATCAGCGCCGGGGTGAGCAGCATCCAGCCGTCCACTTCGGACAGGCCCTGGGCCTGCACCGCCCGGACCATCAGGGGGCCGAAGAGGAAGAGGTACAGCAGGGGCTGCATGATCCCGATCAGCACCCAGGTCGGGTTCCGCAGCGCGCTCAGCATGTCGCGCCGGAAGATCAGCCAGGTGTCACGCAACATCGGCGGTCTCCTTCGCGGTGTGCGCGCCCTGCTCGGCTTCGCGCAGTGAGCGCCCGGTCAGGGTCAGGAAGACGTCGTCCAGGGTCGGCCGGTGCACCTGCATCGACGTCATCGCGATGCCCCGGGTGTCCAGCGCGCGCAGCAGTTCCGGCAGTGCGACGTCGCCGCGGGGCACCCGGAACCGGATCACGCCGCCGGTGACCGACAGCTCGTGCGCGCCGGACAGGCGCTCGGCGGTCTCGGCCGCTTCGGCCGCCGAAGCCGGGTCGACGCCGACCTCGACGCCGTCGCCGGACACCCGGGCCTTCAGCGCGTCCGGGGTTCCTTCGGCGACGATCCGGCCGTCGTCGATCACGATCAGCCGGTCCGCCAGCGCGTCCGCCTCGTCGAGGTAGTGGGTGGTGAGGAAGACCGTGACGCCCTGCTCGGCGCGCAGCCGGCGGATGTGGTCCCACAGGTTCGCCCGGCTCTGCGGGTCGAGCCCGGTCGACGGCTCGTCGAGGAACACCAGGCCCGGCGAGTGGATCAGCCCCATCGCGATGTCGAGCCGGCGCCGCTGCCCGCCCGACAACGTCTTCGTGAGCCGCCGGCCGAGGCCGGTGAGGTCGAGCTGTTCGCACAGTTCCGTGCCGCGCGCGATGGCGTCGGCCTTGCTCATCCGGTAGAGCCGCCCCTGCAGTTCCAGCTCTTCGGCGACCTTGCTCTCCGGCGCGCTGCCGCCGCCCTGAGCGACGTAGCCGATGTGCTCGCGCACCCCCACGGGATCGGCCAGCAGGTCGTGCCCGCCGACGGTCGCCGTGCCGGCGGTCGGCTTCAGCAGTGTGGTCAGCATGCGCAACGTCGTCGTCTTGCCGGCGCCGTTCGGCCCGAGGAAGCCGACCAGCTCGCCCGCTTCGACGTCGAGGTCGACGCCTTTCACCGCGTGTACTTCGCCCCCGGTGCGGCCCTTGCGGCGGAACCGCCGCTCGAGGCCGCGTGCCGTGATCATGAGATCCCCTCTCGACGATTTAGTCAAATTTGACTAGCAGAAGCCGGCACTCTAGTCCCGCAGGTGAGGGGTTAGTCAAATTTGATTACTCGGCCGGATCGGCCGGTGGCTCCCCGAAGGCGCCGCCTTGCTCGTCCGCCATCACGTATTCGCCGGCTTCCAGCCGGGCGATCAGGCCCTGGAGCCAGTCGAAGCTCGCCTCGGAGATCCCGCCCCACAGCCGGTACAGCTCGCCGACGTGCTCGGGCGTGCCCAGCTCCATGCTGGCCTTCAGCTCTTCGATCATCAGCGTGGCCTGCCGCCGCTCGGCTTCCAGGTGCACCAGCCGGTGCCGGAGCAGGTTGACCACGCGGGCGCGCGGCAGCGTGGTCATCAGCGAGATCGCGGCCGACAGGTGCGGGTGGTTCAGCTCCGGGTCGGACAGCGCCTTCGACAGCAGGAGCTGGTACTCCTGCTCGCCGACGTCGGTGAGCCGGTAGGCGACCCGGTCCGGGCCGCCGTCACCGGGCTCGACGTCGACCTGCTCCAGCAGTTCTTCGGTGGTCATCTTCTTCAGCGCGTGGTAGATCGACCCCGGCTGGACGTTGGCCCACTTGTCGGCCGACCAGCTCAGCAGCTCGCGCCGCACCTGGTAGCCGTGCGCGCGGCCGTACATGCGCACCACCCCGAGCACGAGCAGACGCGTCGCGGACACCCTGGCCTCCTGTACCTGCCGGAATCGCCTTGGACGGCATCCGTAGGCTAATAAGGTATGAGCACCCCAGTGTTGACTGCGGTGGCCTGGCCCTACGCCAACGGCCCCCGCCACATCGGCCACGTGTCCGGATTCGGCGTCCCGTCCGACGTCTTCTCCCGCTACCAGCGAATGGCCGGCAACCGGGTGCTCATGGTGTCCGGCACCGACGAACACGGCACGCCGATCACCGTCCAGGCCGACAAGGAAGGCCTCACCTCCCAGCAGACCGCCGACAAGTACACCCGTCAGATCGGCAACGACCTGCAGGGCCTCGGCCTGTCCTACGACCTGTTCACCCGCACCACCACCGGCAACCACGCCGACGTGACGCAGCAGATCTTCCTGGCGCTGCACCGCAACGGCTACGTCGTGCCGAAGACCACGCGCGGCGCGATCAGCCCGTCCACCGGCCGCACGCTGCCCGACCGCTACGTCGAGGGCACCTGCCCGATCTGCGGCTACGACGGCGCGCGCGGCGACCAGTGCGACAACTGCGGCAACCAGCTCGACGCCGCGGAGCTGATCAACCCCAAGTCGCGGATCAACGGCGAGACGCCCAAGTTCGTCGAGACCGAGCACTACTTCCTCGACCTGCCGGCGTTCACGAAGACCCTCGGCGACTGGCTCTCGACCAAGACCGACTGGCGCCCGAACGTCCTCAACTTCACCAAGAACCTGATCGACGACATGCGGCCCCGGCCGATCACCCGCGACCTCGACTGGGGCGTCAAGATCCCCCTCGACGGCTGGAGCGACCAGCCGATGAAGCGGTTCTACGTCTGGTTCGACGCGGTGATCGGCTACTTCTCGGCCAGCGTCGAGTGGGCGCGGCGCTCCGGGAACCCGGACGCGTGGCAGGAGTGGTGGACCAACCCCGACGCGCGGTCCTACTACTTCATGGGCAAGGACAACATCACCTTCCACGCCCAGATCTGGCCGGCGCTGCTGTTCGGCCACAACGGCGAGGGTGACAAGGGCGGCGAGGCCGGGAAGTACGGCAAGCTGCACCTGCCCGACGAGATCGTCTCCAGCGAGTTCCTCACCATGAGCGGCTCGAAGTTCTCGACCTCGCGCGGGCGTGTCATCTACGTCGAGGACTTCCTGCGCGACTTCGGCCCGGACACGCTGCGGTACTTCATCTCGGTCGCCGGCCCGGAGACCCAGGACACCGACTTCACCTGGGACGAGTTCGTCCGCCGGACCAACTTCGAGCTGGCCAACGAGTGGGGCAACCTGGTCAACCGGTCCATCTCGATGGCGCACAAGAACGTCGGCGCGATCCCGCGCCCGGAGGCGCCGGCCCCGGCCGACGAAGAGCTGAAGGCGTTGTCCCGCAAGGCGTTCGACACCGTCGGGGCGCACCTGGCCCGGTCGCGGTTCAAGCAGGCGGCCGGCGAGGCGATGCGCGTCGTCACGGCGGCGAACAAGTACCTGTCGGACCAGGAGCCGTGGAAGCTCAAGGACGATCCGGCCCGCCGCGACAGCGTGCTGCACACCGCGTTGCAGGTCGTCAGCGACGCCAACACGCTGCTGACGCCGTTCCTGCCGCACTCGGCCCAGAAGATCCACGAGGCTCTCGGCGGCACCGGCGTGTGGGCCGCGCAGCCGGAGCTCAAGGAGGTCGAGGACCTCGACATCGCCGGCCGGGTCAACCCGATCCTCACCGGTGACTACGCGGCGGAGCAGGCGAAGTGGGAGTCGACGCCGATCGAGGTCGGCGTCCCGCTCGCCAAGCCGTCGCCGCTGTTCACGAAGCTCGACCCGGAACTCGGGGAAACCGGCCCCGAGTGGGCCCCGATCACGAAGTAAGAGGTATGCGAGTTGGGTGACGAGAAGCGCGAGCTGCCGCCGGTCCCGGACCGGCTCCCGGTATCGGTGGTGGACGCGCACACCCACCTCGACGCGTGCGGCGCGGTCACCGCGGCCGATGTGACGGCCATGGTCGACCGCGCCGAGCGCGCGGGCGTCGCGCGCGTGGTGACGGTGGCGGACGACCTCGCCTCCGCCCGCTGGGCGGCCGAGGCGGCGACGTGGGACCGCCGGGTGTGGGCCGCGGTCGCGATCCACCCGACCCGGACCAAGGCCTTCGGCGACGCCGAGAAGGCCGAAGTGGAGCGCCTGGCGTCGGCCGAGCGCGTCGTCGCCGTCGGCGAGACCGGCCTCGACTACTACTGGGACTACTCGCCCCACGACGCCCAGCAGGAGGCGTTCCGCTGGCACATCGACCTCGCGAAGCGGCTGGACAAGCCGCTGATGATCCACGACCGCGAGGCCCACGAGGACGTGCTGCGCATTCTGGCCGAAGAGGGTGCGCCGAATGCCGTAATCTTCCATTGTTTTTCCGGGGACGCGGAAATCGCGCGACGCTGTATCGACGCCGGATACGTGCTTTCGTTCGCCGGCACCGTGACGTTCAAGAACGCCAAGGGGCTCCACGAGGCGGCGCGGCTCTGCCCGCCGGACGGTTACCTCGTCGAGACCGACGCGCCGTTTCTGACCCCCCACCCCTTCCGTGGACGCCCGAACGAGCCCTACGGCGCCGCGTACACCGTCCGTCACCTCGCGGCGCTCAGGGGCGAAGCTGTCCACGAAGTCGCCGAATCGGTCCGGACCACGGCCGAGCGGGTCTACCGACTCCCCAGTGTCACAACGGGGTGAACGCATTGCGACAACCGGGTTCCATGATCGCCCACCTGATGGAGTGACTCAGATCACGACACTCCGGGGGGTGTTTGCGCAACCCGGCGGGACCCGTTACTGTCCCGTGATCGTGCCGGTCGGTACTGCACCATGCAGTTGCCGGCTGTTACGCCCTCAGTCACGTCAGTGCACGTCGGGGAAGCGGAACCGGGTTGGTACGACCGGGACCGTGACGATGGCGCCGGCTGCGGGCCCAGACGTAAAGACTGCCGCCCCGAACGGCGTCTTGGGAAAGGGAACGACCCGGTGACAGGTAGCAGACAGGCTGGAGCACGCTCCGCCGCCGTCCTCGACCGCAATTACTTCGAGGACACCGCGTACGGCCAGCTCGACTTTTCTGACGACCCGAACATCACGCAGCAGGACATCCTCGCCGCGCTCGGCCCCGACGCCGACGCGATGATGGCGTCGATCGACGTCGACGTCGACGAACTGATCCGCCTCATCAACGCGGAGACCACCTACCTCCCGCCGATCGTCATCCCGGACGAGATCGAGGCGGACCGGACCGCGTCCCCGCAGGCCAAGAAGGCCATGCTGGACGAGAGCATCCGGGCGACCTCCAAGGTCTGGAAGCGCCGCTTCCTCAAGGGCGCCGTCCTCGGCGTCATGATCAGCATCGCCGGCGGCGGCGCGGCCGCGCTGGCGATGAACAAGAGCATCACCGTCGACGTCGACGGCCAGACGACCACCGTGCACTCGTTCGGCGACACCGTCGGCGAGGTGCTGGAGGACGCGGGCCTGTCGGTCGGCGCGCACGACTCGCTCTCCCCGTCCCCGCAGGCCGAGGTCGGCGACGGCGGCGTCATCAAGCTCGAGCGCGGCCGCCAGCTGAAGCTGGTCGTCGACGGCGCGGAGCGCACGTCCTGGGTCCGCGCGACCCACCTGGGCGACGCCCTGTCCCAGCTCGGCATGACCGACGCCGAGAAGGCCGGCACGTGGATGTCGATGCCGAAGGACGGCGAGCTGCCCCTCGAGGGCGCCACGGTCCAGATCAAGACGCTCAAGCACCTCACGCTCTTCGACGGGGCCAACGAGCCGAAGCAGGTCACGACGACCGCCGTCACCACGAAGGAGTTCCTGGGCGAGTACAAGCTCACCCTGGGCCCGGAGGACGCGGCCGAAGGCGGCCTGGACGTCAAGCTGACCGACGGCGCCGAGGTCCACATCAGCCGGACCGGCGTCTCGATGGTGAACCAGAAGGAAACCATCGCCCCGCCCGAGCAGAAGGTCGACGACCCGGACCTCGACAAGGGCAAGACGCAGGTCGAGGACCCGGGCACGCCGGGCGAGAAGATGGTGACCTACAAGGTCACGCAGAAGAACGGCAAAGAGGTCTCGCGCGAGTCGATGTCGGAGCAGGTGATCACTCCGGCCAAGCCGAAGATCATCCACGTCGGCACCAAGAAGGCCGCGACCCCGGACATCGGCGACGGTTCCGCGTGGGACCGCATCGCGCAGTGCGAGTCCGGCGGCAACTGGGCCATCAACACCGGCAACGGCTACTACGGCGGCCTCCAGTTCGACAAGCAGACCTGGAACGCCTACGGCGGCTCCCAGTACGCCGCGCTGCCGAACCAGGCTTCGCGTGAAGAGCAGATCGCGGTGGCGGAGAAGGTCCGCGCCGGCCGCGGCGGCAGCTACAGCGCCTGGCCGGTCTGCGGCAAGAAGGCCTGACTTCCGCTTTTCCGAAACGGCCCCCACCTCCGGGTGGGGGCCGTTTCGCGTGATCAGGCGAGATACCCGCCTGATCACGCGGGTTCCGCCTGCGGTCACGTGTGTCGAACGTCCAATCACGCGTGTCGGCTCCTCGATCACGCGAGCCGACCCTTCAAGTACGCGAGCCGACTGTCCGGGTACGCGGGCCGACCCTCCCCGCACGGATATTCGGGTGCCCCGGCCCCAGGACCTGGTCAGACTGGGTCCGTGGAGGAGTACTACCAACGGCACAAGCTCCGGTACTTCCGCGTGGCACTGACCCGGCTGACGTGGCCCGCCGAGCGGCAGCAGGCGTGGTTGCGCGAGATCGGCATTCCCGTCTGCGCGGACGAACTCGCCCTGGAGTTCGACGACTTCTACGAAGACCTCGGACGCAGCCCAGGACACGGCGAGGCCACACCGGCCCTCGCCGAACTCGATTGCCTGCTCACACGGATGAGCGGCGAAGTCAACGCACACCTCTGGACGTTCGATGCTCTCGCGGCCGAGCCGGACTGGCGGCGGGTGCGCGAGCTGGCCACCGCTGCCCTCGCGGTGTTGCCGGACCATGCTGGGTAAGCTCACCCGGTGGTTGAACTGTTGGGACCTGCCGAGATCCGCGGGCTGGCGGCCGAGCTGGACGTGCGGCCGACCAAGAAGCTCGGGCAGAACTTCGTGCACGATCCCAACACCGTGCGGCGGATCGTCGACCTCGCGCGCCTCGGCCCGGACGACGTCGTCCTGGAGGTCGGGCCCGGGCTCGGCTCCCTGACGCTCGGGCTGCTGGCCGCCGGGGCGCGGGTCGTGGCCGTCGAGATCGACCCGAAGCTGGCCGAACGGCTGCCGAAGACCGTCGCCGAACGCGGGCCGGACGCCGCGGGCCGGCTGGACGTCCTCGAGGCCGACGCCATGCGCGTCTCGAAGGCGGATCTGCCCGCCGAGCCCACCACGCTTGTGGCCAACCTGCCCTACAACGTCGCCGTGCCGGTCGTGCTGCACCTGCTGGCCGAGCTGCCGTCGCTGCGCCGCGGCCTCGTCATGGTCCAGACCGAAGTCGCCGACCGGATGGCCGCCGGCCCCGGCAGCCGGATCTACGGCGTCCCGAGCGTCAAGCTCGCCTGGTACGGCTCGGCGCGCAAGGTCGCCGCGGTGCCACGCTCGGTGTTCTGGCCGGTACCCAACGTCGATTCGGCGCTCGTCGCCTTCGAACGCGGCGACGCGCCGGCGTCCGAGGACCGGGACCGGCTGTTCGGTCTCGTGGACGCCGCGTTCTCACAACGCAGGAAGACGCTCCGCGCGGCGCTCGCCGGCTGGGCCGGGTCGGCCGAGCGGGCCGGTGAGCTGCTGGTGGCCGCCGGGATCGACCCGAAGACCCGCGGTGAGCAGCTGGACGTGCACGACTTCGCGCGGCTCGCCGCCGTCGCCGGCTGACCGCGGCAAAATACGTCCTCCGCGGTGCCCGTCTCGCGATCCGGACACCTCCAGTCGTGTGATCTGGCCCAACAGGCTTGCTTTCGCTCCTCGGGATCGGTTTTACTCAGTACGTCCATCCCGAGCGACTGAGAGACCTGGCTCGCCGAAGTCGCAGCAACCACCCTCCGCAGGGCAGGTGCTACCGCCAGGACCGATGGAGGCCGTCCCGATGAAGAGGGTTGCTCGCCCGCTGCTGCTGACCAAACGCCGCGTTGTCGACGAGGGTCGCCGCTCCGTGACCGCATGTCGACGCTCCAACTGAGCTTGCTCGACCCGTCACACCTCTTCTTCATGCACCGTCCATAGAGGACGGACACTTGCTTGCGGCCGGACGCGTACATCTACGCGCCCCGTTTTCTGGAGCCTTCGTGATCACCGTCGAAAACCTGTCCAAGTCCTTTGCCCTCAACGGAAATCCGGTCGTCGCGCTGCACGATGTGAGCGTCGACGTCCAGGCCGGCTCGCTGTTCGGCGTGGTCGGCCCGGCCGGGTCCGGCAAGTCCGTTCTCGCCCGCTGCATCGCGCTGCAGGAGCGGCCCGACCGCGGCGTCGTGCGGCTCGACGGCCTCAACACCGGCACGCTCGACGGCCGCCGGCTCCGCGAGATCCGCCGTCAGCTCGGCGTCGTCGGCACCAAGTCGGAGCTGATCGCCGAGCGCACCATCGCCGGCAACATCGCGTCCCCGCTGGAGCAGCTGGGCATCGACGGCCCGCAGCGCCGCAGCAAGGTCGGCTCGCTGCTCGACCTCGTCGGCCTGACCCCGCGCGCCGCGCAGCGTCCCGGCGAGCTGACCGCCGGCCAGCTCCGCCGCGTCGCCGTCGCGAAGGCACTCGCCGCGGCCCCCGCGGTGCTGCTCGCCGACGACCCGACCGCCGGCATCGACCCCGAAGAGGCCGGCGCGGTGCTCACCGTCCTCGACCGGGCGCGCGCCGAGCTGGGCGTCACCATCGTGGTCACGACGCCGGACGCGAGTGTCGTCCGCCGTGTCTGCGACGACGTCGCGGTGCTCGAAGACGGCACGGTCGTCGAGCGCGGCTCCGTGCTCGACCTGATCTCGAACCCGGGCAGCCGCACCGCGCAGGCGCTGCTGCCGGCCATCGAGACCACCCGCGCGCAGGCGTCGCGCTACGACCGCTCGGTCGACGTCGTGCTGGTCGGCTTTGCCTCGGTCGGCGCCCTGCTGCCCGAGGCCGCGGGCCGCTTCGACGTCGAGTTCGCCACCATCGGCGGGGGCCTGACCCGGATCGGCGACACCCCGGTCGGCCGGTTCCGCCTCGGCGTCCGCGGCGAGCGGGCCGACGCGGCGCTGGCGTGGGTCGCCGAGCGCGGCGGCCACGTCACGCACACCGCCCGCGGCCCCCAGGGTGTCGCCGCGGCCTGACCCCAAAGCCGGCCCCCAAAGCCGTGAAGGGCACCTTCAGGGACTCTATGTCCCTGAAGGTGCCCTTCACGGCGTTCAGCGGGTGCCGGGCGCTCGACGTCCTTTCTCCTGGCGGGAAGCCGGCCGGTGCGGGCACGTAGGCTGGTCGGGTGCTCGCTGTAGTCCCGCCCCCAGTCACCGTCCGGGTCCCGGCCAAGGTCAACCTGCACCTGGCGGTCGACGACCTGCGCGAGGACGGTTACCACGAGCTGGTGACCGTGTTCCAGGCCTTGTCGTTGACCGACGAAGTGACCGTCGCGGTCACCGACGACCCGGGCCTGGAGATCTACGGCGAGGGTGAGGGTTCGGTGCCCACCGACGCCACGAACCTGGCCTGGCGCGCCGTCGAAGCGCTGGCCGCGCACGTCGGCCGCACCGAGGAGCCGAAGGTCCGCGTGGTGCTGCGCAAGGGCATCCCGGTCGCCGGCGGCATGGCGGGCGGCAGCGCGGACGCGGCGGCGACGCTCGTCGGCCTGGCTTCCCTCTGGAACCTCGAAATCACCCGCGACGAGCTCGCGGAGATCGCCGCCGGCCTGGGCAGCGACGTCCCGTTCGCGCTCTACGGCGGCACGGCGCTGGGCACCGGCCGCGGCGAGCAGCTGGTGCCGGTGCTCTCGCGGCACACGTTCCACTGGGTGCTGGCCTTCGACCAGCGCGGCCTGTCGACGCCGAAGGTGTTCGGCGAGCTGGACCGGCTGCGCGCCGAGGGCAACCCGCCGCGGATCGGCGCGCACACGCCGGTCGTCGAGGCGCTGGCCTCGGGCGATCCGCGTCAGCTGGCGCTGCTGCTGGGCAACGACCTGCAGGCGGCGGCGGTTTCGCTGCGGCCGGGGCTGCGCCGCACGCTGCGCGCCGGCGTCAACGCGGGCGCGCTCGCGGGCACGGTTTCCGGCTCCGGCCCGACGTGCGCGTTCCTCTGCGAAGACGCGCAGACGGCGGTCGAGGTCGCGGCCGAGCTGTCGGGTGCGGGGGTGTGCCGCACGGTCCGCGTGGCCCACGGCCCGGTGCCGGGCGCGCGGGTGGTCGGCGGGGACGACGCGCCTCGCGCCGCGCCGCCGCGGGTGCACGCGTGAGGCGCGCTGAGTTCGCGTTCCCGGGGCCGTTGCGGGACAAGCTCGTCGGGGCGATCCTCGACGGCACGAAGACGACGACGTCCGCGCTCCTCGCGGGTTATGAAGCCGACGGCGAGGCGCCGCCCGTGGCCGGCGAGCGCGAACTGGTCGTCGACTCCGCCGACAAGGGTGTCGCGATCATCGAGATCCGCGAGGTGCGGATCCTCCCACTGTCCGAAGTGGACCTCGCGCACGCGGTCGGTGAGGGCGAAGGCTTCACGACCGTCGCCGGATGGCGCGCGGACCACACCTCCTTCTGGCACACGGCGCAAGTGCGCGCCGAGCTGAAGGATCCCGAATTCACCGTGGACGACACGACTCCGATCGTGGCGACCCGGTTCACGATCGTGGAAAGGATCGGCTGAGCGCATGGCCAACCTGGTCAACCTGGAGGCGGTGAGCAAGTCCTACGGGGTGAAGCCACTGCTGGACGGCGTCTCGCTGGGCGTCGCGGCCGGGCAGCGCATCGGTGTCGTCGGCCTCAACGGCGGCGGCAAGACCACGCTCCTCGAAGTCCTTTCCGGACTCGCCGAGCCGGATACCGGTCGGGTGAGCCACGTCGGCGGGCTGCGGATGGCCGTCGTCACCCAGCGCACCGAGCTGCCGGACGGCAGCAGCGTCGGCGAGGTCGTGCTCGAACGCTACGGCGCCGAGCACGAATGGGCCGCGGACGCGCGCGTCCGGTCCATTGTGGACGGACTGGGCATCACCGCGATCGGGCTCGACACACCCACCGCGAACCTCTCCGGCGGCGAGCGGCGGCGGGTGTCCCTGGCCGCCGCGCTGACCGGCGAGCTCGACCTGGTCGTGCTCGACGAACCGACCAACCACCTGGACGTCGAAGGTGTCCAGTGGCTCGCCGACCACCTGCTGAACCGGCGCATCGCGGTCGTGGTCGTCACGCACGACCGGTGGTTCCTGGACACCGTCGCGAGTGTGACCTGGGAGGTCGCCAACGGCCGCGTCGAGAGTTACGAAGGCGGTTACGCGGACTGGATCTTCGCGCGCGCCGAGCGGGCGCGGCTGGCCGCGACGGCCGAGGAGAAGCGGCAGAACCTGGCGCGCAAGGAACTGGCGTGGCTGCGCCGCGGCCCGCAGGCGCGCTCGTCGAAGCCGCGCTACCGCATCGACGCCGCCGAGGCGCTGATCGCGGACGTGCCGCCGCCGCGCGACACCGTGGAGCTGATGGCGTTCGCGAAGCGGCGGCTCGGCAAGACCGTGCTGGAGCTGGAAGACACGACGTACACGGTCGGCGAGCGGACGCTGCTCGACCACGTCACCTGGCGGGTCGGCCCCGGCGACCGGATCGGCCTGGTCGGCATCAACGGCTCGGGCAAGACGTCACTGCTCAAGCTGCTCGGCGGCGACGTCGAGGGGTCGACCGGGCGCCGGATCCAGGGCACGACCGTCGCGCTCGCGCACCTGCGCCAGGAGCTCGACGACCTGCCCGCCGACCTGCGGGTGCTGCAGGCGATCGAGCAGATCGCCGGGCGCGTGGTGTTCGGCAAGCAGGAGATGACGGCGTCGCAGCTCGGCGAGAAGCTCGGCTTCCCGCAGGCCCGCCAGTGGACCCCGGTCGGCGACCTGTCGGGCGGCGAGCGGCGCCGGCTGCAGCTGTGCCGGCTGCTGATGGCCGAGCCGAACGTCCTGCTCCTCGACGAGCCGACGAACGACCTGGACATCGACACCCTGCAGCAGCTGGAAGACCTGCTCGACGGCTGGCCGGGCACGATGGTCGTGGTCTCGCACGACCGGTACCTGGTGGAGCGCGTCTGCGACACGATCGTCGCCCTCTTCGGCGACGGCCGCATCACCCACCTGCCGGGCGGCATCGAGGAGTACCTGAACCGCCGCGCCCTCGCCAAGGAGCCCGCGGGCGCGACGGCCCCGACGGCGGCGAAGGCCGAGGCCAAGAAGTCGGCGGCGGACCTCCGCGCGGCGCAGAAGGACCTGGGGCGCCTGGAGCGCAAGCTCGACCAGCTGCATTCCAAGGAGGAGAAGCTCCACGCGGCGCTGCTGGAAGCGGCGACGGACCCGGCGAAGCTGATGGAGCTGAACGCGCAGCTGAAGGGCGTCAAAGGTGAGATCGAGGACGTCGAGGCGCGCTGGCTGGAGACGTCCGAGCTGCTGGAGTGACCGGTCCAACGTTGAAAGCCGTGAAGGCCTCCTTCCCGGCCGTAAGAGCCGGGAAGGAGGCCTTCACGGCTTTCCTGCGCAGGTGCTCAGGCCGGTTTCCGCGTTGATCGGCGGATGGTGACGGCCAGCCAGTAATCTGACGCCCATGAGCAGGTTCGTGGACACGCTCGTCGCCACCGCGGCGGGTCGAGGTCAGCAGCGTGGCATGGTCACCGGGGAGCCGAAGGAGCCGGTCCGGCGGACTTGGGCCGAGGTGCACGAACAGGCCCGGCGGATCGCCGGTGGCCTGGTCGCCGGGGGATTCGAACGAGGCACGGCGGTCGGGGTGCTGGCCGCCGCGCCGGTGCTGATCGCGCCGACCGTGCAGGCCGTGTGGCTGGCCGGGGGCAGCGTCACCATGCTGCACCAGCCGACCCCGCGGACCGACCTCGCCGAGTGGGCCGAGGACACCGTGCGGGTGCTCGGGATGATCGACTCGGACCTGGTGCTGCTGGGCGAGCCGTTCGACCAGCTCGCCCCGGTGCTGGAGCAGAAGGGCATCGGCTTCAAGCTGATCAAGGACCTGGCCGATGCCGAGCCGCTCGCCGAGGCCGTCGTCACCGATGAGGGTGAGACCGCGCTGCTGCAGCTGACCAGCGGGTCGACCGCCGACCCCAAGGCCGTGCGGATCACTTACGGCAACCTCTACTCCAACGTCAAAGCCATGGTCGACCGCGCGGAGTTCGACTTCGACACCGACGTGATGGTGTCGTGGCTGCCGACGTTCCACGACATGGGGATGGTCGGCTTCCTGACCGTGCCGATGACGTTCGGCGTCGAGCTGGTCAAGATCACCCCGGTCGAATTCCTGTCCGGGCCGCTGATCTGGCCCGAGCTGATCACGAAGTACCACGGCACGACGACGGCGGCGCCGAACTTCGCCTACGCGATCGTCGGGCGCCGGATGGCCCGCGTCGACGACGACAACGCCTACGACCTGTCGAAGCTGCGGATCGCCCTGAACGGTGCCGAACCCGTCGACGAGAGCGCCGTCCAGACCTTTGTGGACGCCGGCGCGCGGTTCAAGATGCCCGCGGAGTGCGTGTTCCCGGCCTACGGCATGGCCGAAGCGACGCTCGCGGTGTCGTTCGCGCCGCTGTTCACCGGGCTCACCCTCGACGTCGTCGAGGCCGGCGCGCTGGAGGCCGACAACCGCGCGGTGCCCGTCCCCGAAGGTGACGAGCGGCGTGGCACCGACAGCGTCCGGTCGTTCGCGGTGCTCGGCCGCCCGCTCGACGGGCTCGAAGCGGAGATCGTCGACGACAAGGGCGAGCGGCTTGGCGAGCGTGCGGTCGGCGAGATCCGGCTGCGCGGCGAGGCCGTGACCCCCGGCTACCTGACGATGGACGGCCCGCTCGACACCCAGGACGCCGAAGGCTGGCTCAGCACGGGCGACCTCGGCTACCTGATCGACGGCCAGATCGTCATCTGCGGGCGCCGCAAGGACGTCATCATCATGGGCGGCCGCAACCTGTACCCGACGGACATCGAGCGCGCGGCCACGTCGGTCGAGGGCGTGCGCGCGGGCAACGCCGTCGCGGTGCGCATCGACGCCGGCAGCCGTCGCGAACGCTTCGCCGTCGTCCTGGAGTCCAAGCTGGCCGGTGACGCCGAGGCCGAGAAAAACCTGGTGAAGCAGGTGTCGGCCCGGGTCCGCGACGCCGTCGACATGCGGCCGTACGCGGTGGTCGTGCTCCCGGCGGGCAGCCTGCCGAAAACACCGTCCGGCAAGGTGAAGCGCGCGGCGACGGCCGCGCAGTTCGCGGACAGGATCAAGAATAACGCGGACGCCTGACGCGTCGCTTTCACGTGAAAGTGCCCACCTGGAGGCGGCACTTTCACGTGAAAGTGACGGTCTAGCGCTGCTGGAGGTGCTCGGCGAGAGCCGGTGGGGTGGCGCGCTCCGCGGTGGCTTCCTCCGAGGTGCGGGCGCCCGGCAGGTCCGGGGCGCGGCCCGAGCGGGCGGCGAGCTGCTCCTCGGCCGAGTCGAGGAACTGGTCGACCTCGCGCTCGTCGTAGCCGCGCTTGCCGATCAGGGGCTTCGAGAACATCACGTGGTGCACTTCCGCGGCGGTCAGGTCGTCCTCCTCGGCGAACGTCTTGGCGATGCGCCGGACGAACTCGTCGACCTCGTGCTTGGCGTAGCCACGGCGGCCGATCGGGGCGTTACCGAATGTGACCTCGGCGAGGTCTTCGGCGGTGAACGACATGGAACTCTCTCCGATTCCGGGGTTGGCGGTGCGAACTCCCGTACACCGTCCTAACCCGTGAACAGGTTCCTCGGAAGGGGCAACCCCGAAGCTCACCCCGACGGGCGCCCCGGCGCCCGCCATCGAGTGAGCGGCACTACCCAGCGCCATGTGGCGGGTTTCACACTTCGACCTGGGTCTTCAGCTCCGGCCGAACCACTTCCGGGGACCCGGGGGCGCGCCGTCCTCGGCCACCGGCGGCGGGGCCGGGTTCCGCAACGCGACCAGCGCCGCCTCGGCTTCGTCGAGGAACATGTCGACCTGAGCCTGGTCGTAGCTGCGCGCGCCGATCGGCATGATCGTGAAGTCGACGTAGTGGATGTCGTCGGCGGTCAGGATGTTGCGGCCGGCGAGCGCCTCGGCGATCAGGTCGAGGAACGCGTCCACTTGGTCTTCGTCGTAACCGCGACGGCCGAAGCGGGGTTTGCCGAACGCGATCGCCCGGACTTCGTCAGGGGTCATGGATTCACCTTGCCACCCGTGTCAGCCCGCGTGAAAGGTGTTCTGCGCCGCGGCGAGGCCGGTCGCGACCAAAGCCTCGGTGGCGTCCGCGCAGCGATCCACCTCGAACGGGAGCTCCTTGCGCTCGACCGTCGAAAAGTCCTTCAGCACGAAGTCCGCCGGGTCCTGGCGGCCGGGCGGGCGGCCGATCCCGAACCGCACCCGGTAGTACTCGCGGGTGCCGAGGGACTTCGTGATCGAGCGGAGGCCGTTGTGGCCGTTGTCGCCGCCGCCGAACTTCAGCTTCAGGGCGCCGAAGTCGACGTCCAGCTCGTCGTGCACCACGACGACGCCGGTCGGCGGCACCTTGAAGAACTTCGCCGCGCCGACCAGGGGCCCGCCGGAGAGGTTCATGAAGGTACGCGGCTTCACGAGCACGACCCGGCGGCCGCCGAGGCGGCCTTCGACCACTTCGGCGCCGCTCTTGTGCGCCTTGAACTTGCCGCCGACCCGGCCGGCGAGCTCGTCCAGCACCATGAAACCGACGTTGTGCCGGTTTCCGGCGTACTGGGGTCCGGGATTGCCGAGGCCGGCGAGCAGGATCAGCTCGCCGGCCCCGGGCAGGTCTTCGGTCATGCGCGAATGTTATTCGGCGGCTTCGGCCGAGTCGTCGCCCGCGTCGGACGCGGCGTCTTCGCCCTCGGCCTCTTCACGCTGCGGCTCGTTGACGGCCACGACGAGCGAGTCCGGGTCGGTGATCAGGACGGCGCCCTGGGGCAGCTCGACCTGCGACGCGACGATCTGGGTGCCGATCGGGGCGCCCTCGATCGAGACCTCGAACTGGTCCGGGATGTGCAGCGCCTCGACCTCGACCTGCAGGGTGTCGACGTCCTGGTTGACCAGGCCGCCGGGGCCGGGGTTGCCGGTGACGACGACGGGGATGTCGACGGTGATCTTCTCGCCGCGCTTCACGACCAGCAGGTCGACGTGCTCGATGTAGTTCTTGAGCGGGTGCACGACGATGGTCTTCGTCAGCGCCAGCTCGTCGGAGCCCTCGAGGTCGAGGGTGATGACGGCGTTGGAGCCGTTCTCACGGACGACGCGGGCGAACTCGATGGCCGGCAGCGCGAAGTGCCGCGGGTCCGAGCCGTGGCCGTACAGCACGGCGGGGATCTTGCCGGCGCGACGCGTGCGACGCGCGGCGCCCTTGCCGAACTCGGTGCGCGGCTCGACGGACAGACGTACCTCGGACACGGTGTGGCACTCCTTCAAATCACGAACATGGTGCGGTGAACAGCATGCTGCGGCGGGGATGCGGTGGTCTTGTCGTTCAGGCGGTTGCGTTCGGCGGCGAGTTTCCGGGCGTGCACGACAGCCGGGGGCTACTCCGAGCCGCCGCGTCGATCACGCCGGGCACCCTGGAAGGGCCCCGCCTCGCCGAGACAACCTCAAGAGTGTAAACCAACCTCATCACGGTGGGTTGCGGCGGGTGCCCGGACCAGGCTAGAACCCTCTTGAGCCCGGGACGTGACGACACAAATCCGGTGGCGGAGCTCCGCCGGCCGAGGTGTGCTCGGCGGAGCGGGGGAGAGCAGGGGGCGGGACGATGCGGGCTCGAGGCACGGTGGCGGCTGTGGTGCTGCTGAGCGGGCTGCTGGCCGGGTGCCAGGTGGCGGTCCCGGGCACGCCCGGCGTCTCCGCGGCCGACCGGGAGAAGGCGGACCGGCGTGCCGAGCAGCGCACGGCGGTCGACGCCGCCCTCGCCGCGCTGGAACAGGCCCCCGCGCTCGCGCTGAAGTCGACGCTCAAGGGCGCCGAGCAGCAGTTCCGGATCACCCGCGGCGGCAGCGCGGTCGGCGCCCTGCCGCTCGAGGGTCGCGCCGTCCAGGTGACGGCCGCGGCCGGCCAGTTCTACCTGCAGGCCGACGCCGACTACTGGAAGGCGCACGCGATCGACGAGGGCACGCAGTTCGGCACGAGCTGGGTGCGCTCGCTCGGCTCCGAGCTGCCGCTCGACCCCGCGGCCAAGTTCGCCCCCGCCGCGCTCGCCGGCGCGTTGCGCAAGGCACTGGCCGGGATGGACCAGACGCGCGAGCCGGTCAGGAGCAAGCTCCCCGACGGCACCGAGGTCTACCAGCTGGGCGCCGCGCCCAGCGTCCTGCGCGTCACCACGGCCAAGCCGAACCGGGTCGTCAGCTTCGCGCCGGTGCTGCTCGACCCGCAGGCCGGGCCGAAGTTCGGCGCCGAGTTCCAGGTCGCCCCGCTCGCCGGGGACGCGCTGAAGACGTTCCACACCGACCTCGACAACACCGTCGGCGGGCTGGGACAGCCGTTCGAAGGACTGGTGCAGGCGAGCGCCGTCGTCACGAACGACAACCTCGACTGCAAGGACTTCGTCGGCTCGTGCACCACGACGGTGGACGTCTCCAACAGCGTCGTCGGGACACCGGCCGCCGGCGGGAAGAGCACGGTGCACATCAACCTCTCCGTCGAGGTGAGCGCCGACTCGCTCGGGGCGCAGACGTGCACGGCGGCCGCCGACGCGGAGCCGTACGCGACGATCAAGATGTCCTGCACGGTCAAGTTCAAGCTCCCCAACCGCACGGCCAGCTACCAGGTGCTGTCCAAGCCGAACGCGACGGCGGAGGTGCGCGCGGCGCTCGACGTCAACGCGGTGAAGCAGCAGCTGGCCACGGAGTTCGCGGCGCTGGGCGGCTGACCTGGACACCTACCCGGCGGTGCGTTGCTTCCGTTGAAGTAGGTGATCTTCCGTTCTTAGAGTCGGCTGTGACAGCCGAATTCGAACGGAGAACGTGATGGCCAAGCTGGTGGTTTTCGGGGGGACCGGGTACGCCGGGGGCAGGATCGGCACCGAGGCGCTGCGCCGCGGGCACGAGGTGGTCGGCGTCGCGCGCCACCCCGGCGCGGTGCCCGAAGGCGTCGAAGCGGTGCAGGGTTCGCTGCACGACGAGGACTTCGTCGCGCGGGTGGCGAAGGACGCGGACGTCATCGTGGTCGCCACGCCGGCCCGCGCGCTCGACGGCGAGAAGCTGCTCGACGCCGTGCCCGCGCTGGCCCGGATCGCACGCGAGCACGACGTCCGGCTCTCGTTCGTGGGCGGTGCGGGGAGCCTGCACGTCGCCGAGGGCGGCCCGCGCCTGATCGACACCCCGGAATTCCCGGACGAGTACAAGGAAGAGGCCGGCAACCACGCCGAGGTGCTGTACCTACTGCGCGAGCAGCCCGAGGACCTCGACTGGTTCTACGTCAGCCCCGCCGCCGAGTTCGGCGCCTGGATCCCCGGGGAGCGCCGGGGCGGGTTCCGGGTCGGCGGCGACGTCCTGGTGACCGACGAGAACGGCAAGTCGCACATCGGCGGCGACGACTTCGCGACCGCGTACGTCGACGAGATCGAGGACCCGAAGCACCGCCGGGCGCGCTTCACCGTCGCCTACTGACGGGTTTCGGGGGTCCGGGTGGCGGAGCCCCCGGCCCGAGGCGCAGCCTCGGTCGGGTACTGACGGGTTTCGGGGGTCCGGGTGGCGGAGCCTCAGCTGGGCACCGAAAGTTCCCGGATCACGGGCGCGAACGTCTCGAGCATCGGCTCGAAGACGGTGATGTACGTGAAGCCGTAGCGCTTTCGCCGTTGTTCCAGTTGCCCGGCGATCTCCTCGACCGTGCCCAGCAGCAGCTGGGGCGCGTCGAGGAGCTCGCGGGCGTCCGGCACGGCGCTGCGCTCGGTCTTCTCGTGCCACGCCGCGGCCGCTTGTTCGCGGTCGCCGGTGACTTCGACGTGCTGCACCAGCATGTTGTACTCGACGTCCCGGCTCGTCGCGGACCGGAAGTACGCGACGCGCTCGTCCATCGCCTCGGCGTTGTCGAGCTGGAAGGTGCCGGGCGGCTTGCCGGGCTGCTGCCGGAGCCCGGCGAACCCGACGATGTCGGCGTGCTCCGCGGCCAGCCCGAGGACGCCGTCGCTGTTGCCCGCGATGAGCAGCCGCGGCATCGCGAGACCTTCGTCGTCGAAGTGGTTCCGCAGGTAGCCGAGGCTCTCGGCGAGGTAGCCGATCCTGGCCGACGCCTTCTGCCACGGCAGGCCGGCGTTGTCGAACTCGGCCTTCATGTGCCCGGAGCCGAGGCCGAGGTCGAGCCGCCCGTCGAGCAGCGCGGCCGTAGACGACGCTTCGCGCGCGAAGAGCGCGAGGTTGTAGAAGGGCACGTTGGACACGAGCGTGCCGAGCCGCGGCCGCTCCGTGACGGCGGCGGCCATGGCGAGCACCGGGAACGGCGCGAACCGCCCGGTGCCGAGGTGATCGGGCACGGTGATGACGTCGTAGCCGAGCTCTTCGGCCCGCCGGCACTTCGCGATCCACGCGTCCCGGCTGCCGATCTCCCGGAAGCTGACGCCGAACTTGAACTTCCCCATGTCGGCGACGCTAGCTCCGGTGCGGTCCGGGTGTCGCGGGCTTTCGCGGGCAGCGGAAAGCCCGCCCTCCGCGGCTGGGAGAGCGGGCTTTCCGGGGAACCTCAGGCGTTGCCGTCGAAGAGGGACGTGACCGAGCCGTCCTCGAAGACCTGCTGGATGGCCTCCGCCAGCATCGGGGCGATCGACAGGACCGTCAGGCCCTCGAACCGCTTCTCCTCGGGGATCGGGAGCGAGTTCGTGACGATGACCTCGCGCGCCTTGCACTGCGAAAGGCGCTCGGTCGCCGGGTCCGAGAGGATGCCGTGGGTCGTCGCGATGACGACGTCCGCCGCGCCCTCGTCGATCAGCGCTTCGGTGGCCTTCACGATCGTGCCGCCGGTGTCGATCATGTCGTCGATCAGGACGCAGAGCTTGCCCTCGACCTTGCCGACCACGCGGTTCGCGACGGCCTGGTTCGGCTTGTCCGGGTCGCGCGTCTTGTGGATGAACGCGATCGGGCGATCGCCCAGCGTCTGCGCCCACTTCTCGGCCAGCCGCACCCGGCCCGAGTCCGGCGAGACGACGGTGATGTCGGCGTCGCCGTAGGTCTTCTTGATGTGGTCGGCCAGCACGCTCTGGGCCATCAGGTGGTCGACGGGGCCGTCGAAGAAGCCCTGGATCTGCGCGGTGTGCAGGTCGACCGTCATGATCCGGTCGGCGCCCGCGGTCTTGAACAGGTCGGCGATCAGCCGGGCCGAGATCGGCTCGCGGCCCTTGTGCTTCTTGTCCTGGCGCGCGTACGGGTAGAACGGCATCACGACGGTGATCCGTTTTGCGCTCGCCCGCTTCAGCGCGTCCACCATGATCAGCTGTTCCATCACGTACTCGTTGATGGGGGTGGTGTGCGCCTGGATGACGAAGGCGTCGGTCCCGCGGACGGACTCCTCGAACCGGACGAACAGCTCGCCGTTGGCGAAGGTGTGCGCCGTCTGCGGGGTGATCGTCACGTTGAGGTGCTCGGCGACCTCTTCCGCGAGCTCCCGGTGCGCCCGTCCGGAGAAGAGCATCAAGTTCTTCTTCGGCGTACCTGACTTCGGACTCATGCTGGCGACTCCCCGTCGGTTCCTGCTGCTGAATCGGCGTCGAGGGCGGCCTGCGCCGCCTCCGCCGCGGGCGTACCCGGCCGGCGCCGGATCGCCCAGCCTTCGATGTTGCGCTGCGGCGGCGCCGACACCGCGAGTGTGCCCGGCGGGACATCCTCGCGGATCACGGCACCCGCACCACTGTAAGCGCCGTCACCGATCCGCACCGGGGCGACGAAGGTGTTGTCCGCGCCCAACCGGACATGCGACCCGATAACGGTCTTGTGCTTGTTCACGCCGTCGTAGTTCACGAACACGCTGGAGCAGCCGATGTTGCTGTTCTCGCCGATCGTGGCGTCGCCGACGTAGGTCAGGTGCGGCACCTTCGTGCCGGCGCCGATGTCGGCGGCCTTCGTCTCGACGAACGCGCCGAGCTTGGCCTTCTCGCCGAGCTTGGTGCCCGGCCGCAGGTAGGTGAACGGGCCGACGTTCACGCGGTCGCCCAGCTCGGAGTCGGAGCCGTGCACCCGCACGACGGAGGCGCCGGCGCCGATCGAGACGTTCGTCAGCGTGCTGTCCGGGCCGACGGTGCTGCCTTCGCCGACCGATGTGGTGCCCTTGAGTTGCACGCCGGGCTCGAGCACGACGTCCCGCGAGAGGGTGACGCCGGCGTCGATCCAGGTCGAGGCCGGGTCGACGACCGTGACACCTTCGCGCTGCCAGTGGCGGACGATCCGGCGGTTCAGCTCGGCGCCGAGCACCGACAGCTGGACGCGGTCGTTGACACCCTCGGTCAGCCACGGGTCGTCGACGACCAGCGCGCCGACGTTCAGCCCGTCGCCGTTCGCGATGCCCAGGACGTCGGTGAGGTAGAGCTCGCCCTGCGCGTTGTCGGTCGACAGGCGCGAAAGGCCGTCGCGCAGCACCGCGGCGTCGAAGGCGTAGACGCCCGAGTTGATCTCGGTGATCTCCGCCTGCTCCGGGGTGGCGTCCTTGTGCTCGACGATCCCGGTGACGTGGCCGGCGTCGTCGCGCGTGATGCGGCCGTAGCCCGCCGGGTTGTCGACCACGGCGGTGAGCACGGTGACGGCGTTCTTCGCGTCGGTGTGCTCGGCCAGCAGAGCGGCGAGCGTCTCGGTGTCCAGGAGCGGGACGTCGCCGTAGCTGACGATCACGGTGCCGGTGAGGTCGGCGGGCAGGGTCGCGAGGGCGCAGCCCACGGCGTGGCCGGTGCCCTTCTGCTCGGCCTGCACGGCGGTGCCGACCGCGCGGCCCAGGTTCTCGCCGACGGCGGCCAGCTTCTCGCCGACGGCCTCGCGGCCGTGGCCGACGACCACGACGAGGTGCTCGGGGTCCAGGCCGGCGGCGGCCCGGACGGCGTGCTCGACGAGGGGCCGCCCGGCGATGGGGTGCAGCACCTTCGGCGTCGAGGAACGCATGCGGGTGCCTTCACCCGCGGCCAGGATCAACGTGCTCAGCGGGCCGGTCAACGACGCTCCCAACGATGGCTCCAGTCGTCACTTTCTCCGTGAAAGTGTTCCGGAGGAGTCGTCTCCGGAACACTTTCACGGAGAAAGTGACGCTTGACGGGCACCGATCCTAACTGTGCTCGTCGGGGTCCCACGCTGGGTCGGTCGGTAGGCCTTCGCTGGTCCACGCGCCCGCCGGGTCGGCGGCCATCGAGTTCGCCGACGCCACCTGGTTGCCGCCACCGCGTTTCGCCTGGTACATCGCCGCGTCCGCGCGGGCGAGGACCTGCTCGCCGCGCTCTTGCGGGCGCAGTGAGACGAGGCCGATCGACAGCGTGACGCCGTGCGAGAGGTGGTGCGGCAGGCCGGCGACGGACTTCACCGCGCGGCCGAGCGCCATCTTCGCCGCGGACGCCGGGGTGCCCGGCAGCAGCACGATGAACTCGTCGCCGCCGTAGCGCGCCACGAGGTCGTCTCCCCTCAGGGCGTCACGAAGCGTGCTCGCGACGACACGCAGCACGTTGTCGCCTTCGGCGTGCGACTGCTTGTCGTTGACGCCCTTGAAGCCGTCGAGGTCGACGAGCGCGACGGCCAGCGGCTGCGCGTCGGCCGAGGACGCGAGCTGACGCAGCTTCTCGTCCAGCGCGCGCCGGTTCGGCAGGCCCGTGAGCGGGTCCTGCAGCGCCTGCTGGGTGATCGCGCCGTGCTCGGCGGAGAGCCGTTCGTGCTCGCGGCGGGCGTTCAGGGTGGCGATCTGCGACTCGCGCAGGCTCCACATCTCCGACTCCAGCCGGGTCGCGTAGTCGACCAGCGACTTGCTGACGCCGGACGCGTAGTCCGGGCTCGTGTCGAGGCGGGCCAGCTCGCGGGCGACGTTCAGCCGCATCGACGGCTGCGAGCCGTCGTCACCCAGTGAATCGCGGGCCGCGCGGAGCACGTCCAGGGCTTCCTCGCGGCGGCCGGCCTTGTCGAAGCAGCGGGCGAGCGCGATCGTCACGATCTCGCGTTCGCCCGGGAGGCCGATGCCCTCGTGGAGGCGCCGGAGCCGCTCGATCTGGTCCTCGCTCGGCCGGTGCAGGGCGGGCGCGGCGGCGAGCACGCCGACCTGCTCGACGGCTTCGACGCCGGCCTCGCGCGGGAACAGCGACTCGCTGTAGGGCCCCTCGATGGCCACCGCCATCGACGCGGCGGTGCGGAACTTGTCGGCGCTCTCGTCGTACTCTTCGATCCGCTCCAGCCGCAGGCCCCAGCCGAGCAGCATCTTCACCCGGTTCAGCAGCTGCAGGGTGATCTCGTGCGGGGTCGCGCTCTCGCGGATCGCGGCGGCGGCGCGGCTGCTGACCTCTTCGGCGGCCTCGTACACGCCGAGCTGGTTGAGCACGATCCAGCAGTCGTTCAGCGTCGACCACAGCATCCGGTTCCACAGGCGGACGCCGACCTGGCGGTCCGGGGTCACGGAGTCGTCGAGGATGGCCAGCGCGCGGGCGATCTCGGTGAGCGCGGCGTCCTCCTGCGCGGCCAGCACCAGCCGGCGTCCGCGCAGCGCGTGCGCGTCGGCCCGCAGCAGGGCCAGGCCGTGCCGCCGGGTGTGCGCGAGCATCTCGTCGAGCCGCGGCTCCGCTTCGGCGGCGAGGCCCTTGGTGATCAGCCGCGCGGTCGCGGACGCGCGCAGCAGCTGCGCGACCAGCAACGGCTCGCCGCGGCGCTGGGTCTCGTCGAGCAGCTCGTCCATCTGCGCGACGATTTCGAGCTGGTGGGGGTACTCGGACCGTTGCACCGCGGCGGTCAGCTCGCGTGCTCGTCCGACGAGCCAGGCGTCGGACATCTCGACCATCGCGGGCCGTCTGGCCGCTACCGGGTCGGTCGCCTCTTCGGTCAGCGCCAACCTCCCGGTGTCGTGGTTCGGGGTACTCGGCTTGTGGTGTTTCCGCTGCTCCGCCGCCAGGATTCGAACCTGAACTGTCAGAACCAAAATCTGAAGTGCTGCCGATTACACTACGGCGGATTGCTCCTGGTCAGGATAGCGACGATCGGGTGTCGTCCGCGCGGGGGATGCGTTACGCGCCCGTCTGCGGGGTAACCGGGTCCGAAGTACCGGTGAGAGTTCAGCCACTCCCCACCCGGCGGAACCTCCTGTACCGTAACTTACGGCATCGTAGGTTAGGTAACCCTTTGTAGGGGCACCTCCCAGGAAGAAGTGAAGCGTATGACGGCCACGCTCGACCGTTCGCAGCCCACCGGGGAGCCGCCGGCTCCCAAGGGGCCCAAACCTGTCACCGAAGGCACCCGCGGGATCGGCGTGCAGCTTTCGGTCTACTTCGGCGTGATCGCGCCGTTGGTGGCACTGCTCGTCGCGGTGCCGTTCGCCTGGGGCTGGGGACTGAGCTGGGTCGACGTCGGCATCTTCGTGGTGTTCTACGCGATCAGCGGGCTCGGCATCACCGTGTCGTACCACCGCTACTTCACGCACGGCTCGTTCAAGGCCAAGCCGTGGCTGCGCGTGGTCATGGCCATCGCCGGCAGCATCGCGCTGCAGGGCCCGGTCATCACCTGGGTCGCCGACCACCGTCGCCACCACGCGTTCTCCGACCGCGACGGCGACCCGCACTCCCCGTGGGCGTTCGGCACCTCGCCGTGGGCCATCGCCAAGGGTTTCTGGCACGCGCACATGGGCTGGCTGTTCGAGCGCGACCAGACGAACGCCGAGCGCTTCGCGCCGGACCTGGTGAAGGACCCGGCGATCAAGAAGGTCGACGACCTGTTCTGGCTGTGGGCCCTGGTCAGCCTGGCGCTGCCGGCTCTCGTCGGCGGGCTCGTGTCGTGGTCGCTGTGGGGCGCCGTGACGGCGTTCTTCTGGGCCGGGCTCGTGCGCATCTGCGTGCTGCACCACGTCACGTGGTCGGTCAACTCGATCTGCCACATGATCGGCGAGCGCCCGTTCGCGGCGCGCGACAAGTCGGCGAACTTCTGGCCGCTGGCGATCTTCTCGTTCGGCGAGTCCTGGCACAACCTGCACCACGCCGACCCGACGTCCGCACGGCACGGAGTGAAGCGCGGCCAGATCGACATTTCCGCACGCCTGATCTGGATCTTCGAGAAGTTCGGCTGGGTGCACGACGTGCGCTGGCCGACCCCGCAGCGATTGGCCAGAATCGCCACGGAGAAGAGCTGAGCAAGTAGGGTTCGGCGAGTGGCGGGGAGACGACGTTCAAAACGTGAGCAGGTCACCGGGGCACGTCCGGCCGCCCCGGTGACCCGCGTCCGGATGACCGGCACCGAGCGCCGTCAGCAATTGCTGAACGTGGCGCGGGCGTTGTTCGCCGAAAAGGGTTTCGACGGCACGTCGATCGAAGAGATCGCGCACCGCGCCAACGTGTCGAAACCCGTGGTGTACGAACACTTCGGCGGTAAAGAGGGCATCTACGCCGTGGTCGTCGACCGCGAAACCCAGCTGCTGCTGGACCGCATGGTCTCTACCCTCCACGGCGGCCACCCCCGGGTGATGCTCGAGCAGGCGGCGACGGCGTTGCTGTCCTACGTCGAGGATTCCCACGACGGCTTCCGCATCCTGGTCCGCGATTCCCCGGTGGCGAGCTCCACGGGCACGTTTTCGACGGTCCTGAACGACATCGCGAGCCAGGTGGAGCACATCCTGGCCCAGCAGTTCGCGGCCCGCGGGTACGACGAACGACTGACGGCGCTGTACGCCCAGGCCCTGGTGGGCATGGTCGCGCTGACCGGCCAGTGGTGGCTCGACGCGCGGAAGCCGAAGCGGGACGAGGTCGCGGCGCACCTGGTGAACCTGGCCTGGAACGGGCTGTCGCACTTGGAGCACAAGCCGAAGCTGCGGCTGACCTGACACCTGCTGAAGGTCCGTGAAGGCCTCCTTGAGGGACTCAGAGTCCCTCAAGGAGGCCTTCACGGACTTGGGCTCAGCGCAGCTGCCCGGACTCGTGCAGGTGGTCGAAGATGATCTTGTCGACGGCGGAGACCCGGGAGCGGTCCGCGTAGCCGAGCCACGCGATTTCTTCGATCTCGCTGCTCGCGACCAGCGTTCCCGTGTAGTCCGCCGTGAAGCACGTCATCCGGACCACGACACCCGAGGCCTTGCCGTCCGCCTGGGCCTCGAAGACCCCGGCCGGCTGGATCGTCGGCTCGGCGATCGACGCCGTGACCTCTTCGCGGACCTCTCGGACCAGCGTCTGCGCGTCCGTCTCGCCCGGCTCGCGCTTGCCGCCGGGAAGGTAGTAGACGTCCTTGCCGCGCGAACGGGTGCTCAGGATGCGGCCGTCCACCAGGTGCAGCCACGCGATCTTGTCGATCATGCCGGGCTCGGATCGATCTTCGTCATGACCCGATCCTAAGCACTAGGTTCGGGGACATGGGAAACAGCAGGGAAGTAGTGGTGACCGGCGGCGGCACGGGCATCGGTTACGCCGTCGCGGCGGCGTTCGCGGCGGCCGGTGACCGCGTCACGATCACCGGACGGCGCGAGAAGGTGCTCACCGAAGCCGCGACGCTGCTCGGCGCGCGTCCCGTCGTCTTCGACGCGGCCGATCCCGCGGCCGTCGAAACCGCACTGGGTGAGTTGCCGGACCGGGTCGACGTGCTCGTCAACAACGCCGGTGGCAACACGGACTTCGCCGGCGACGCCGAAGAAGGCCTGGCCGGGTTCGCGGCCGCGTTCGAGCGGAACCTCCGGTCCAATGTGGTCAGTGCCGCGCTGGTGACGCACGCCCTGCGCGACCGGCTCACCGATCACGCTCGCATCGTGACGATCGGCTCGATCGCCGCCCACACCGGCGCCGGTTCCTACGGTGCCGCGAAGGCCGCGGTTGAGGCGTGGAACGTCAGCGTGGCCCAGGAGTTCGGCTCGCGCGGGATCACCGCCAACGTCGTCGCGCCGGGACTGATCGGGGACACCGGGTTCTTCCACGGCAAGCTCAGCGACCGCCGTCGCGAGCAGCTCGTCGGGAACACGATGAACAAACGTCCCGGCACGCCCGCGGACGTCGCCGCCGTGGTGACGTTCCTGGCGAGCCCGGCCGCCGGGCACGTGACCGGCCAGGTCGTGCACGTCAACGGCGGGGCCTACCTCGGATAATCCGGCTGGAAGCCGGTCCCCGGGCGCCAGGTCGGCGATGGCGCCCGGGGACCGGCGGCGGTGCTGCCGCGGGAACGCTATCTTCGGACCGCGTCCAACACGCGTCGGGGGCGGGCGAAAACTCTTGGTGCACACCATGTTCCGCGATCGCCTCGCGTTCCGACAGTGTTCCCGGCACCGGCTGGGCGTGGTTTTTGCATGATCAGGCGGGCGTGATCTTGAGCAGCTTGTCGTTCGTCCCATCCGACGTGGTCAGGTACAGGGCGCCGTCCGGGCCGCTGCGGACCGCGCGCAGGCGGCCGAACTTGTCGTCGAACTCCGGCGGCAGCGTGACGTCGAGGACCTTGCCCGCGGGGTCCAAGTGGTACAGCAGCAGCTTCTGGCCCTTGAGCGCGACCACGACGAGCGCGCCGTCGTTCGGGCCCCACTGGGCGCCGGTCAGGAAGGCGTCGCCGCTGATCGCCTCGGTGATCTTACCGGAAGTCCACAGTGGACTCACCGCGTCCGGGAAGCGCTTGAGGTCGGTCATCGGCACGCTCTCGTCGTAACTCTGGTCGGTGCCGCCCTTCGCCGGGTCCCAGCCGTAGTTCGCGCCCGGCTTCAGCAGGTTGACCTCGTCGTCGAACGTGGGGCCGTGCTCGGCCGTGACGACCTGGCCGCTGCCCGGCCGGATCGCCACGCCCTGCAGGTTGCGGTGCCCGTAGGTGTAGACGAGCCGCTCGCGCGGGTCCGACGAGGTGATGAACGGGTTGTCCGGCAACGGCTTCCCGGTCTTCGCGTCCAGGCGCAGCACTTTGCCGCCCAGGGAGTGGCGGTCCTGCGAGACGGTCGACTTCGCCGTGTCGCCGGTGCCGACCAGCAGCGCGCCGTCCGGCGCGAACGTCGGGCGGCAGCCGGAGTGCCGGCCGCTCGGGTTGACCGGCAGCCCGGTGAGCAGGTCCTTGACCTTCGTGGCGCTCCCGCCGTCGTCGGCCAGCTTCCAGGTGACCAGCCGGATGTCGACGGCCTTGCCACCCTCCTGGTGGTCCTGGCAGGTGATGAACTCGCGGCTGGTCGTGAAGTCCGGGCTGATCACCATGCCGAGCAACCCGCCCTCGCCCTGCACGAGGACGTCGGAGAAGTCGGCTTTCACCTCGGTGGCCTGGCCGCCGCGGACCAGCGCGAGCTTGCCGGGCCGCTGCGGCACGAGGATGCCGCCGTCGGGCAGGAAGCCGATGTCCCAGCCGTGCTCGAGGCCCGCGGTGACCGTCTCGACCTTGAACTTCCCGCTGAACGCCGCCGGTGTGGACGCGGGTGGCGGGACGCTCTGCACAGGGGCGCTCGAAGCCCCCGAACAGCCCGTGACCAGCAGGGACACCACTCCGATGAGACCCAGCGCACGCCGCATACGGCCCATCCTGCCATCAAGCGGTGAAATCGCCGTTCGCCGCCACGCGCGTGAGGAACGCCAGGTCGGCGTCGCCGGGGAGGTAGTGCCCGGTGCCCGGCACGAGGTCGGCGACGGCGTCCGGCGCGAAGGTCTCGAGCCGCCGTTTGGTCGTCGCGGAGTCGACCATGACGTCGTCCGTACCGGCCACGGCGTACACCGGCATGGTCAGCCGGGCCAGCGTGGCGTCGTCGAAGGCCGGGAACGGGCCGGTGCGGTAGCGGTAGTTCGCCGACACGAGCAGCTGGTGCTCGAGGACCTCCGGAGACTTCGCGTCACCGAGCACGCCGGCCACCGACTTCCGCCGGCCCCGCTCGCCCAGCAGCGCCCACAGCACGGCCTTGACCAGGAAACCCTTCTTCATCGGGCCGAGGCCGATCGGGGACCGCAGGGCCAGCGCCGTGACGCGCCCGGGCCGCCGGGTCGCGTAGTCGAGCCCGAGCCAGCCGCCGAGCGACGACGTCAGGAAGGCCGCCGACGCCACGCCGAAGTGGTCGAGCACGGTGTCCAGCCAGGCGGCGTACCGGTCGGAGCCGATCGGCGGTCGCGTCTCGGCGCTCAGCCCCGGCTCGCCGACGACGTCGACGGCGTACACCCGGAACCGCCCGGCCAGCGCCGGCATCCGGGGCGCCCACTCGCCGGAGTTGCTGCCGGAGCCGTGCAGCAGCACCAGTGGCGGGGCCTCGGCCGGGCCGGAGACCAGCACGAACGTCGCACCCTCCGGCGTCGGGACACGCACCCGCTCGTGGGGGACGGGCCACTCCTCGAGGACGCCGAGGTAGCGCTCGCGCAGCAGCCGCGCGCCGACTTCCGACTTGTATATCGTCATGCAACATACTCTAACCTTCCCTATCAAGTGGATAAATAGGGAGCGTTACGACCCAGGTCGTACCAAGCCGGACTCGTAGGCGAACACCACCGCGTGCACCCGGTCGCGCAGCCGCAGCTTGCCGAGGATCCGCCCGACGTGCGTTTTCACCGTCGTCTCGCCGATGTACAGCTTCCCGGCGATCTCGCCGTTCGACAGCCCGCGCGCGATGAGTCCCAGGACGTCCTTCTCGCGCTCGGTGAGAACGTCGAGTTTCGCGACGTTCACGGGGTCGCGATCGTCGTGGAGGCGATCGAGGTAGCGGTCGAGCAGCCGGCGGGTGACCGACGGCGAGACCATCGCGTCACCGCGCAGCACCCCGCGGACCGCGACGAGCATCTCCTCCGACGGCGCGTCCTTCACCAGGAACCCGCTGGCCCCGGCGCGCAACGCGGCGTAGGCGTACTCGTCGAGGTCGAACGTCGTGATGATCAGGACACGCACGTCCGGCAGCTCCGCGCAGATCCGCCCGGTCGCGGTGACGCCGTCGAGCACCGGCATCCGGACGTCCATCAGCACCAGGTCCGGCCGCAGCTCGCGGGCCTTCGCGACGGCCTCCTCGCCGTTCGCGGCCTCGCCCACCACGGCGAGGTCGTCCTGGCTCTCGACGATCATCCGCAGCCCGACCCGCACCAGTTCCTGGTCGTCGCAGAGCAGCACCCGGACGCTCACGGCGCGACCACCAGGCTCGCGCGCACCCGGTAGCCGCCGTCCGGGAGCGGCCCGGTCGTCAGCTCGCCGTGGTACATCTCGACGCGCTGGCGCATTCCTTCCAGCCCGCGCCCGGACGACGGCAGCACCGGCGAAGGCGGGTCGTCGCCGCCGGTGTTCGTCACCTCGATCCGGGTTTCGCGGGGCCCGAAGGCGACTTCGACGCGGCCGGTCGCGTCGGCCGGGGCGTGCTTGATCATGTTGGTCAGGGCCTCCTGGACGATCCGGTACGCCTGCAGCGCGGCGCTCGCGGGCAGGCCGCCCGGGTCGCCGCTGACGTCGAGACTGACCGCGCGCCCGGACTGCTCGACGAGCTCGCGCAGTTCCGCCACCGTCGGCTGCGGGCTGCGCGCGGCCTGGCCGGCGTGCAGCACGTCGAGCAGCCGCCGCAGCTCGGCGAGCGCGTCGCGGCCGGTGCGGCCGATGGTGTCGAGCGTGCGGTCGACGACGGCGGGGTCGCGGTGCCGCGCGAGCTTCGCGCCCTCGGCGTTCAGCACGATCACGCTCATGCTGTGCGCCAGCACGTCGTGCAGCTCCCGCGCGATCCGCGCGCGCTCCTCGGCGGCGACCGCGCGGGTCTGGGCGTCGACGCGTTTCCCCTCCTCCGCGGTGAGCTCTTCCTTGGCGTGGAAGAACTCCCCGAGCGCCCAGGCGGCGATGTGCAGCGGAAGGGTCCCGGCGATCGTGAGGGTCGGGTTGTCGGAGTACGTGCCCCAGGTGAAGCCCCACATGACGTCGAGGACGACGACGCAGGCGGCGATCAGCGCGCCGGCCCATCGGTCGCCCAGTTTCACGAGGGTGAACAGCGCCACGGCCATGCTCAGCTCGGCGCGGCCGCGGTCGAACGCCCAGATCTCGTTCGTGTAGGTCGCCGTCGCCCCGGCGATGATCAGCGCCGCGGCGAGCCGCGGGTAGCGGCGGCGCACCAGCAGCGGCAGCAGGAACAGCATCGGGATCGCCCGGATGGTCCACGGCGCGGCGCCGTTCCAGTTGGGCGCCAGGGAGACGAACACGGCGTACAGCGGCAGGTCCACCGTCCACCGGTGCCGTCGCACCCACATCACCAGTCGTTCCACGGACCGAACGTAACGCGGGTGCCGGGCCCGTGGCGTCATCCCGCCGGTCCGTCCTTGTCCTCCCTCGGGAGGACGCGAGCGGCCGATCCGGCGGATTCGCGGCCACGGCGGCCGTTCCTAGCGTCGGGATCATGTCGATCACCAGTGAATTCCTCCGCCACCCGATGCTGACGGGCGCGATCGCGGCCAGTTCGCCGCGGCTCGCCGAGACGATGACGGCGGGCCTCGGCCTGGAACGCGCGGCCCGCGTCGCCGAGCTCGGGCCGGGCACCGGCGTCTTCACCGAAGCCGTCCTCGCGCTGCTTCGCCCCGAAGCGAGCCTGACGGCCGTAGAGATCAACCCGCGTTTCGCGGACGCGCTCCGGGACCGGTTCCCGCAGGTCGATGTTGTGACGGGGTCGGCGGAACACCTCACCGCCGCGCGCTTCGACGTCGTCGTGTCCGGTCTGCCGTGGACGGCCATGAGCGCGGACCGCCAGCTGCGCGTCCTCGACGCGGTCACGGCGTCGCTCGCCGCGAACGGCCGGTTCACGACGTTCGCGTACGCCCACGCGGCCTGGACGCCACCCGCGCGCCGCTTCGCCGCGTCGCTGCGAAGCCGTTTCGCCGTCGTAGAGCGGACTTCGGTCGTGTGGGGGAACCTGCCGCCGGCGTTCGTCTACCGCGCGGCACTGCCGGTGAGCGTGGGGAGGGCCCGGCGTGGACAGCCTGCTGCGGCCTCTGCTTGACGCGCCCGCCGTGCTCGTCTACCTGGTCTGCGGCCTGGTGATCGCGGCGGAAACCGCACTGCTGCCCGGAATCGTGCTGCCGACGTGGTCGACGCTGCTGCTGATGGGGTTCCTCGCCGAGCGCGGCACGCTCCAGCTGGGACTCGCGTTCGCGGTGGCGGTGGCCGCCGCCGTGCTCGGCGACCAGCTCGCGTACCTGGAGGGCCGCCGGTGGGGGCCGCGGCTCGCGCGTCGCGTCGGCCAGGACCGCTGGGACCGCGCGGAAGCGGCCGTCGCGCGCTACGGCGTCCCGGCGGTGATCGCCGGCCGCTGCCTGGTCGGCGTCCGGACGGTCCTGCCGCGCGTCGCGGGCTCGGCGGCGATGCCGTACCGGCGGTTCGCGGCGGGCAGCGCCGGCGCGGCGGTCCTGTGGGCGGGCGCGGAACTAGCGGTGGGTCACTTGACGGCGTCGGCCGTCTGAAGCAGGGCTTCCGCGGTTTCGGCGTCCGCGGGCAGGAACGTCTCCAGCTTCAGCTCCGACACCGTGACGTCCGCCGCGGTCGCGAACGTCGTGATCGCCGTGATCAGCCGCAGCTCACCGACCGAAGTGGACAGTCGGACCGGTACCGCGAAGCCCAGGTGGTCCGGGGCCGGCGGGGACGCCGGCGGCAGGTACGACTCGAGTTCGGCGAGCTGGGCGGCGAGCCGTTCGTCGGGGTTGCGCGCGAGGTCGTTGCGGATGCGCTCGAGGATGTGGCGTGCCCAGTCGTCGAGGTTGCGCACGCGCGGCGCCATGCCCCGCGGGTGCAGCGCGAGGCGCAGCGTGTCCACCGGCTCTTCCAGCAGCTCCGGCGCGACGCCCTCGGTGAGCAGGCCGAACGCGTCGTTCTTCGCGACCAGCACGCCGTAGCGGTCCACGACGATCGCCGGGTAGGGCCGGTGGCCGTCGAGCAGCCGCCGCAGGCCGTCGAGGACCGGCTTGATCGCCGGGTCACCGAGCCGCGTTTCCGGGTACGACGGTGCGAACCCGGCGGCGTAGAGCAGGCCGTTGCGTTCGCGCAGCGGCAGTTCCAGCGACTCGGCGACCCGCAGCACCATCCCGCGGCCGGGAAGCGAGCGCCCGCTCTCCATGAAGCTCACGTGCCGTTGCGTCGTCCCGGCCCGCAACGCCAGGTCGAGCTGGCTGAGGTGCCGCCGAATCCGCCAGTCCTTGAGCGCCGTTCCGAAGTTCACGCGTCCATCATCGCGGTCCGCGCCATTCCCCGCGAGGAATTGAGCCCATACCCCGGTGCGGACAGGCTTGCGGCATGACGAAATTCGGCCTGGTCGTCCCGACCTACCAGCCCATCCTCGACGCCGGGCGGACCGCGCCCGAACTGGTCGAGACCGCCGTCGAAGCCGAACGCCTCGGCCTCGACTCGGTGTGGGTGGGCGACACGCTCGCCCGCGCCCCGATCGACGCGCTGACCATCCTCGGCGCGTTCGCGGCGCGCACCTCCCGCGTCACGCTCGGCACGGCGTCGCTGCTCCCGGCGTTGCGCGACCCGATCCAGACGGCCAACCAGCTGCTGAGCCTCGACCTGCTCAGCGGCGGCCGGCTCACCTTGGCCGTGGGCGCCGGGTTCACCGGGCGGAGCGAGCCGGAGTTCGCGTTCGCGCGCGTCCCGTGGGCCCGCCGGCGTGCGCGGCTGGACGACATCGTGGCGCTGTGGCGGGCCGTGTGGCGCGGCGAGACGTCGTTCCACGGTCCGGTGCTGGCCTACGACTCCCTGCCGGTGTTCCCGGCGCCCGCGCGCCCGGGCGGCCCGCCGGTGTGGCTCGCGGCGCACACCCCGCAGGCCCTGGAACGCGCCGGCCGGCTCTACGACGGCTGGCTCCCGTACCCGCCCGACCCGGCGGACTACGTCTCGGGCCTGGCCGGGATCCGCGCGACGGCGTCGCGGCCGGTCACCCCGGCGCTGTTCGCGACCGTCCTGGTCGAGGACGACGCCGAGCGCGGGGCGGCGCTGCTGGAGGAGTACTGCCTGCGCAACTACGGCATGCCCGCGGACTTCGTCCAGCGGATCCAGATGCAGGTCACGGGCTCGGCCGCGGAGGTGGCTTCGCAGTTGCGCGAGTACGCCGGCGCGGAGCACGTGCTGCTGCGGATCGCGAGTACCGAGCCGAAGGTCTTCGACGAGCAGCTGCCACGGCTGGCGGAGGTGGCGGCGAAACTGCGGTCCTCGTAACGCGGGCGGGGCGGCGCCGACTCATCGGCATGGCGAAGGTGAACTGGTCCGAGCGGGGGACGCCGGTGGCGTGCCGGCTGCCGGCCGAGCGACCGCACCGGGCGTCCCGCCTGATCGCCGTGCTGCGCGAGGCGCGGCAGGCGACCGGCCGGAACCCGGAAACCGGCCGGATCGAGCCGGGCAGCGGCGCCTTGAGCGGGAACTGGCTGGGTGCCGTCGGCTACCTGATGCTGGTCGACCAGGTGGGCAGCGCCTACCGGCCGGCCGGGGTGCCCGCGGTGCCGGGCCCGCCGGTCGTCCGGGCGCTGCGGTACTTCGCGCCGGGAGTGGGCGAGCCGGAACGAGAGGCGCTCTACGCCCTTCGCTGCTCGCTCGTCCACGACTTCGGGCTGGTCAGCGTCGGCGGGCCGGGCCGGACCCACCACTTCATGCTGGACGACGCGGAGGGCGGCCCGATCGTGCGGCTCCCGCCGGAGCCCTGGGACGGCCGCGCCGGGCACTGCCGGCGGTTCAACGCCACCTGGGTCAACCTCCGGGCGCTGGGCGACCTGGCCGAGGACGTGTTCCGGCGGCTCTCGACCCTCCCCGAGCCGGCCGCCGCGCGGCCCGGCCGGCCGGCGTCGCCGGTACTCCGCGACGGTCCGGCCCGGCCCGCCTACCGCCGGGCCCTGAGCACCCGCGCGGCCAGCGGTGACCGGAAACCTGTCGGGGGTGGCACGTAGGCTGGGACCGTGACCGACGCTTCACTGTCCGGACTCCTTACCGCCATACTTCCCGACCCGGCCCTGCGCGGAGTGGTCGAGCGCGCCGGTGCGCCGCTGCTCGAACTCCAAGGGCCGATCGCCGCGCGGCAGCTCGTCGCCGCGGCCCTCGCCTCCGACGACGGCGCCGGGAAACCCGTGCTCGTCGTGACCGCCACCGGCCGCGAGGCCGACGAGCTGACCGCGTCGCTGGGCGCCCTGCTCGGCACCGCGAAAGTCGCCGACTTCCCGTCCTGGGAGACGCTGCCCCACGAGCGGCTCTCGCCCCGCGCCGACACCGTCGGGCGGCGGCTGGAGGTGCTCCACCGGCTGAAGACCGGGGCCGACGACCTGCGCGTCGTCGTCGCCACCGTCCGCAGCCTGATCCAGCCGATGGCCCCCGGCCTGGGCTCGCTGGCCCCGGTCGACCTGGTCGTCGGCGAGGAACAGAGCTTCGAGGGCCTGCTGGAACGGCTGGTCGAGCTGGCCTACACCCGCGTCGACATGGTCGAGAAGCGCGGCGAGTTCGCCGTCCGCGGCGGCATCCTCGACCTGTTCGGCCCGACCGCGCAGCACCCGGTCCGGGTCGAGTTCTGGGGTGACGAGGTCAGCGAGATCCGCGCGTTCGCCGTCTCCGACCAGCGGTCGCTGCCCGGCGAGATCCCGCGCGTCACCGCGCCGCCGTGCCGGGAGCTGCTGCTCACCCAGCCGGTCAAGGACAAGGCCGCGGAGCTGGCGAAGACGTACGAAGCCGACGCGCACCTGTCCGAGATGCTCACCAAGCTGGCCGACGGCATCCCCGTCGAAGGCATGGAAGCGCTCATCCCGGTGCTCTGCGAAGGCGAGCTGGAGCTGCTCACCGACGCGATGCCGGTCGGCACCCACGTGCTGCTGACCGACCCGGAGAAGATCCGCGCCCGCGCCGCCGACCTCGTCCGCACCGGCCAGGAGTTCCTCGAAGCGTCCTGGACGACGGCCGCGGCGGGCGGGCTGGCCCCGATCGACCTCGGCTCGTCCGCCTACCGCGGGCTCGACGGGATCGCCTCGCACGCGCGGGACACCAAGCGCACCTGGTGGACGCTGAGCCAGCTGACCAGCGAAGACCCGGACGTCTACCGCGTCTCGGTGGAGGCCTCGCCGGCCTACCGCGGCGAGATCGAGCGCGCGACGGCGGACCTGCGCGCGCACACCGCGGCGGGCGGCACGGCGGTGCTCGTCGTCGCCGGCCAGGGCACCGCGTCGCGCGCCGTCGAGCAGCTGTCGAGCGCCGACGTCCCGGCGACCCTGGCGGGTGACGGCGTCACCGGCGCGCTCCCGCCCGGCACGGTCACGGTCACCTGCGGCGCCCTCACCGAAGGGTTCGTCTCGCCGGAGCGCGCCCTCGTCGTGCTGTCGGAGGCGGACCTCACCGGCCGTGGCGCCGGCGCCGGAACGTCCACAAAGGACCTCACGACCAAGATGCCGTCGCGGCGGCGCAACGCCGTCGACCCGCTGGCGCTCAAGAACGGCGACTACGTCGTCCACGAGCAGCACGGCATCGGCCGGTTCGTCGAGATGGTGCAGCGCACCGTCGCCGGCGCGACCCGCGAATACCTGCTGCTGGAGTACGGCTCGTCCAAGCGCGGCCACCCCGGTGACCGCCTGTTCGTGCCGACCGACCAGCTCGACGAGGTGTCCAAGTACGTCGGCGGCGAACTGCCCACGCTCAACAAGCTGGGTGGCTCCGACTGGAAGAACACCAAGGCCCGCGCCAAGAAGGCGGTCAAGGAGATCGCCGCCGAGCTGGTGCAGCTCTACGCCGCGCGCCAGGCCGCGCCCGGGCACGCGTTCGGCCCGGACACGCCGTGGCAGGGCGAGCTGGAGGACGCCTTCCCGTTCACCGAGACCAACGACCAGCTCGCCGCGATCGACGAGGTCAAGTCGGACATGCAGCGCGGCGTCCCGATGGACCGCGTGATCTGCGGCGACGTCGGCTACGGCAAGACCGAGATCGCCGTGCGCGCCGCGTTCAAGGCGGTGCAGGACGGCAAGCAGGTCGCCGTGCTCGTCCCGACGACCCTGCTCGCCCAGCAGCACCTCAACACCTTCCACGAGCGGATGCGCTCGTTCCCGGTGACGATCAAGGGCCTGTCCCGGTTCACGAACAAGACCGAGTCGGACATCATCCTGGAGCAGCTCGCCGGCGGCGAGGTCGACATCGTCATCGGCACGCACCGCCTGCTGCAGACCGGCATCCGCTACAAGGATCTCGGCCTGGTCATCGTCGACGAGGAGCAGCGCTTCGGCGTCGAGCACAAGGAGCACATCAAGGCGCTGCGCACGCACGTCGACGTCCTGACGATGTCCGCGACGCCGATCCCGCGCACGCTCGAGATGTCGCTGGCCGGCATCCGCGAGATGTCGACGATCCTGACCCCGCCGGAGGATCGCCACCCGATCCTGACCTACGTCGGCTCCTACGACGACAAGCAGGTCGGCGCCGCCATCCGCCGCGAACTGCTGCGCGACGGCCAGGTCTTCTACGTCCACAACCGCGTTTCCTCGATCGAGAAGGCCGCGCGGCACATCCGGGAGCTGGTGCCGGAGGCGCGGGTCGTCACCGCGCACGGCCAGATGAACGAGGACAAGCTCGAGAAGATCATCCAGGGCTTCTGGGAAAACGAGTACGACGTCCTGGTGTGCACCACGATCGTCGAGACCGGGCTGGACATCTCGAACGCGAACACGCTGCTGGTCGAGCGCGGTGACCTGCTCGGGCTGGCGCAGCTGCACCAGCTGCGCGGCCGCGTCGGGCGTGGTCGTGAGCGCGGGTACGCGTACTTCCTGTACCCACCGGAAGCGCCGCTGACCGAGACCGCGCACGACCGGCTCGCGACGATCGCCCAGAACACCGAACTGGGCGCGGGCATGGCCGTCGCCATGAAGGACCTCGAAATCCGCGGCGCGGGCAACATCCTGGGCGCGGAACAGTCCGGGCACATCGCGGGTGTCGGGTTCGACCTGTACGTGCGGTTGGTCGGCGAAGCGGTCGACGCCTTCCGCCGGCACGCGGGCGCGGAGCCGGCCGAAGACGAGGAGCTGGCCGACGTCCGCGTCGACCTCCCGATCGACGCGCACCTGCCGCACGACTACATCCCGGGCGAGCGGCTGCGGCTGGAGGCGTACCGCAAGATCGCGGCGGCGCCGGACACCGAAGGCCTGGACGCGGTGCGCGAAGAGCTGATCGACCGCTACGGCCAGCCGCCGGCGCCGGTCAACCGCCTGCTGGCGGTGGCGAGGTTCCGGCACACCTGCCGCGAGGCGGGCGTGACGGAGGTGGCCGTCCAGGGCAACACGATCCGGTTCGCACCGCTGCCGCTGCAGGACTCGCAGATGGTGCGGTTGAAGCGGTTGTACCCGAAGGCGACGTTCAAGGCCGTGACGAACACCGTGTCGGTCCCGAAGCCCACGGAAGGCGCGGCGGGCGGCCGCATCGGCGCCCCGACGCTGCGCGACGAGGAACTGCTCGGCTGGTGCGCCAAGCTGCTGACGCAGCTGACGAAGAAACCGGCGGCGGTGTAAGGGAAACGGGCGTCCGGTCGGGTACCGGACGCCCGTCGCTCAGCCGACTTCGCTGAACATCGGCGGCGTCGGCGTCGCCAGCCCCATCCGCACCTGCTCGACCGGCACCGGGATCGCCCCGGCGTCCGCCATCGGCTTCGGGCGTGGTCTGCGCGGCTTCCGCGTGCCCGCGCCGCCACCGCGGCCCGGGTACACGAGCAGTCCGCGCGCCGGGTCGGGCACGGCGTCGAGCGCCGCCGTCACGACCGGCAACGCCCGGAACGCGTCCCGGCTTTCCCCGGAACGGAATTCGATCTCCAGTACGACGCCCCAGCGGTGTTCGTGCCACACCCACTGCTCGGCGCCGTTCGTCAGTGCTGCTTCGGTCAGTGCGTCACCCCGGGCGAGCCGCCACAACGAAGCCGTGGACTCGCCATCGAAGACCTCGATGGTCAGCCAGTGGTCCATGGGATCGACGTTACGCCCGGCGACACCGCACCGGTGTTGCGTTTCGGGTGCGATGGTGTGAGAGGGTATGCGCTGTGATGCGGATCATGGGGCGCCCTCGCGCGCTGGTCGCGGTCGTTGCCGGAGGTCTTCTGCTCGCCGGGTGCGGCACGGGCCCCAGTCAGGTCGGCAGCGCCGCGATCGTCGGCGACCGCTCGGTCTCGCTCGAACAGGTGCAGTCGCTGATCGACCAGGCCGTCCGGACTCAGCCGTACGCGCAGAAGCTCGCGCGTGAGCACAAGGTGGAGCTGCTGGGCCGGGAAGTCGTCCGGCAGCAGGTGCTGCACGAGCTGACGGCGAACGCCGCGCAGCGGGAAGGCATCGTCGCCGACCAGAAGAAGATCGCCGGCCTCATCGCGCAGGAGACCGCCGCCCCGGTGACCGACACCGGCCAGGGCGACCAGGTCGCCGTCACCCAGATCATCTCCCAGCTGCGCGACCGCACCGAGACGGCGACCGACGTCGTCCTCGAGCAGCAGCTCGCCCAGAAGTACCTGCCGAAGCTGTCGGTCGGTGCGGAGTACCTCGGCATCAAAGCCTCGGGTGACGACGACGACGTCACGCGCGCCCGGGCCCTCGACTACGGGAAGCAGTTCCTGGCCGACCCCGGCAAGATGACGGCCGCGATCCAGCAGGCGCAGGCGGAAGGACAGCAGGCGCAGCAGACCGGGATGCCCGCTCCCAGCGGGTTCACCGCCGGGGGGTCGCAGCTCTTCGGCGCCGACCAGTACCCCGGGCTGGCGTCGACTCCGGTGTTCGGCTCGCCCCAGGGCAGCGTCGTCGTCTTCCAGGCGGAGAAGCCGCAGAGCCCGGACTGGTTCGTCTTCGTGATCCACACCCGTGGCACCGATCAGGCGGTGCCGGCCGACCAGCCGCCGCAGAAGCCGTCGGACGCGCAGCTGACCGCGATCGGCACGCGGCTGCTGCAGCCCTACGTCGACCAGACCGGGCTGCGCATCAACCCCCGCTACGGCGTGTGGGACGTCATGAGCATGAGCGTCGTGCCGAGCCTGAACCCCGCCCGGGGCGCGGTGCTGGTCCGGGGCTCGTCCGCACAGCAGTGAGCTCGGGCGTCGTCGTAGTCGTCCGCGGGGCGACACTGCCCGCCGCGGCGCTGAAGATCCTGCGTGAGTCCACGGCCGTTTACGCGGCCACGGACGTCGACCCCGCGGTGTTCGGGGTCCCGGCCGTCACGGAGGCGCGGTCGCTGAAGGACATCGTGCTGCTCGCGACGTCGCGCGAGGAGCCCGCCGCGTCCCTGCTCATCGCGACCGGCGCGCAGGTCATCGACACGCCCGTCCCGCCGCTGGTCGAGGCCGCGGACGTGATGGACCGGCTGCGCTCGCCGGGCGGCTGCCCGTGGGACGCCGTGCAGACGCACGAGTCGCTGCGGCAGTACCTGGTCGAGGAGACCTACGAGCTGCTCGACGCGATCGAAGACGGCGACCGGGAGGCGTTGCGCGAGGAGCTCGGCGACGTCCTGCTGCAGGTGCTCTTCCACGCCCGCGTCGCCGCCGAGGACCCGGCCGACCCGTTCGGCATCGACGACGTCGCGGCCGCCCTGGTCGAGAAGCTGGTCGGCCGGCACCCGCACGTCTTCGCCGACGCCGACGAGGTGCGCACGGTCGAGCACCAGAACCTCAAGTGGGAAGAGCTGAAGCAGCGCGAGAAGCAACGTCTGTCCATTGTGGATGGCGTCGCGCTCGGCCAGCCGGCGGTCGCGCTGGCGGGCAAGCTCGGCCAGCGCAGCGGCCGCGCCGGCATCCCGCTCGACCTCTTCCCCAAGGGCTCGAACGCGGCCGCCCAGCTGTTCCGCATCGCGGCCACGGCCCGCCGCGCGGGCGTCGACCCCGAGGGTGAGCTGCGAGCGCTGGCGAAGGGGTTCGCCCTGGAGGTCCGCGCCGCCGAGCAGGCCGCCCGCGACGCGGGCCTGGAGCCGACCACCCTGGAAGCCGACGGCTGGCGCAAGTTCTGGCCCACCCGCGACTGACCCCCCCAAGCGCCACTTTCCCTAGGAAAGATGCGCCTGAAGGGGCCCTGGACGTATCTTTCCTAGGGAAAGTGAGCGTGACGCAGGTCACAGCGGGGTGAGAACCGGTGGCGGTCTTACGGCGTCTTGCCTGGTGTGAGGATGAAGCCAGTGGAGGACGCCGACGAGGAGCATCTCGTCCGGCGCACGGCCAAGGGCGACCGCGCGGCGTTCGAGGAGCTCTACCGCCGCACGTCGCCCTGGCTGGCCGTGCGCCTGCGCCGCCGGTGCGCGGACGAGCAGGTCGTCGCCGAGGTCATGCAGGAGACGTACCTGGCCGTCTGGCGCGCCGCGGGCTCGTTCGCGGGGGCCGCGACCGGCGGCTCCGCGGTCGGCTGGGTGTGGACCATCGCCGTGCGGCGGCTGGTCGACGCCTTCCGCCGGCGGGCGCACCACGCGCAACCGCCACCGGTGATGGCGCTCGACGTCGCGCCGGCGCCCGGCGCCGAAGAAGAGGCGCTGGCGGCGGCGGTCGGCGACGAGGTCGGGGACGCGCTGCGCGACCTCGCGCCCGAACTGCGAGCGGTGCTGCAGGCGATGGTGCTCGACGGGCTGACCGTCCGCGAGACCGCCGTCCTGCTCGGGCTGCCGGAAGGAACCGTCAAGACCCGCGCCCGCCGGGCACGGATCGCGATGCGGGAGGCACTGTCATGAACCATGCGTCGGACCGGCTCATCACCGGGTACGCGGCGGGTGACGACCTCCCCGGTGACCAGCTCTGGGGCCTCGAAGCGCACCTCGAGGCCTGCGCCCAGTGCCGGGCGAGGCTGGCCGCGCTGACACCGATGCAGCCGGTGGTGGACCTCGTCTGGTCGCGGCTCGCGGTGGACATCGAGCTGCCGAGCGCACCCGCGCACGCACGTCCGGTGCCGCATCCGAAGCGGCGGTGGCTGTCGACCTGGGTCACCCCGGTGATGGTGCCGTGGCTGGCGATGATCGTGCTGCTCACGCTGCTCGCGGTGGTGTTCGACCAGTTCTGGCACACGGTGTTCGACACGACGGCGGTGCAGCTGTTCGCCCCGGTGCTGCCGGTGCTGGGTGTGGCCGCGTCGTGGGCGCGGGGGCTCGACCCGGCGTACGAGGTCGTCGTCTCGACCCCGCGGGCCGGGCTGTACCTGATCGCGCGGCGGACGGTGGCGGTGCTGCTCGTCGTGCTGCCGGTGCTCGGGGCCGCCGGCTGGCTGACCGGGACCGGCGTCGCGCTCTGGCTGCTGCCGAGCTTGGCCTACACCACCGGCACGCTCGCGCTGGGCGGGCTGATCGGGGTCACCCGGGCGGCGTACGCGCTGATCGCGGCTTGGGCCGCGCTGGTGGTGCTGCCGTCCGCGGTGGCCCAGCAGCAAACGTTTGCGCTCACCACCGGCGCGTTGCCGGTGTGGGCGGGGGTCTTCGCGCTGACGACGGTGGTGGTCGCCCTGCACAAGGGCGCCTTCACCCGGCTCGGCGTGGGCAACTAGGGAGGAAGACATGCGTGCTGTCGGGGCCGCCGAGATCGCGCCAACGGCCTACGCCTGGGAGATCCAGGCCGAGGGGCTCAAGGTGCGGGCAGGGCGGCGGAAAATGGCGGTGGACGGGCTGGACCTGTCCCTCGGCAAGGGGGTACACGGCTTGCTCGGGCCGAACGGCGCGGGCAAGACGACGCTGATCCGCGCGCTGGCGACGGTGCTCAGGCCGGCGGAAGGCCGGCTGACGCTGCTCGGCGCACCCGTCGGGGGGCGTACCGGGCAGCGCGGCCTGCGCCGCCGGATCGGCTACCTGCCGCAGAACTTCGGGTACTACAAGCGGTTCACGGTCCGCGAGTTCGTCGAATACCTGGCGTGGCTCAAGGAAGTGCCGAAGGCGGACGTCCCGGGCGCGGTGCAGCGGGCGATCGAGCGCGTCGGGCTGGCCGACCGCGCCGACGACCGGATGAAGACGTTGTCCGGCGGCATGGTCCGGCGCGTCGGGATCGCCCAGGCGATCGTCAACGACCCGGACGTCCTGCTGTTCGACGAGCCGACGGCCGGCCTCGACCCGGCGCAGCGCGTCCGGTTCCGCGAGCTCGTCCAGGAGCTGGGCCAGGACTCGTGCGTGCTGATCTCGACGCACCTGGTCGAGGACGTCGCCACGGCCTGCTCCGACGTCGTGCTGTTCGACGCGGGCAAGCTGGTCTTCCAGGGCACCCCCGGCGAACTGGCCGCGGCCGGGACGCCGGACCACGTCGGCGACAGCCCGATCGAGCGCGGGTATTCGGCGCTGCTGAACCACGAGCCGGGCAAGGGGGCCTGGTGATGGTCTTCCGCATCGAACTCCGGCGCACCATCGCGCCCTGGGCCGGGCTGGCGCTGGTCGTCGTCGCGCTCGGGTTCCTGTTCCTGCTGCCCGGCCCGTGGTGGAAGGTGCCGGCGCCGTGGACGGGGAACACGACGACCACCGCGCTGTGGCTGCGGTTCCTGCTGGTGTTCCTGTGGCCGATCGCCGTCGGCGCCGGGGCGATCCAGGGGATGCGCGACAGTCGCTCCGGCATGGTCGAGCTGTTGTCCACGACGTCCCGGCCGGGCTGGCACCGGGCGCTGCGGCTGGCCGGTGCCGTGGGGGCGCTGAGCGCGCTCGGGGTCGTGGTGGTGTTCGCCGTCGGCCTGGCCGAGGTGCTCGGGCACGGCGGGTTCGTGTCCGCGAGCTTCCTGCCGGTCCTCTTCGTCGGCCTGCTCGCCGTCGTGGCGGGAAGCTGGATCGGCCTGGCGATCGGGCGGCTGCTGCCGCACCCGCTGACCGCGCCCGCGCTGGCCGTGCTGACCCTCGTGGTGTCGGTGCTGACGTCGCTCGAGGGGAGTGCTGCGGTCTCGTACATCCGATTCGGGTTGCTGACGCCGGTCTTCGGGGAGCCACGGGGCGCACTGGTGACGACGGCGACGTCGGTGGACCTCGGGCAGACGGCGTGGTTCTTCGGGCTCGCCGTGACGGGATTCCTGATGCTGGCGGCGAACTCCGCGCGGGCCAGGGTCCTCGGCCTGCTGCCGGTGGTGGCCGGGGCGGCGATCGCCCTGCCGGTCTTCCCGGCTTCCGCCGGCGGGCTCCTGACCGCGGACAGCATCGCCGCGCAGAAGCTCTGCGACGGGCCGATCTGCGTCAGCCGGGCTCATGAAGACCGCCTGGCCGCGCTGGCCGTGCCGGGGCGGGAAGCGCTGGCGATGCTGGCGAAGCTGCCCGGCGCGCCCACCCGGATCGAGGAGCGGACGGCGCCGAACTCCGTCGCCGCCCGGCCCGCCCGCGATCCCGGCGTCGTCTACCTGGACTTCCAGATCAACGACGACCTGCTCACGGCCGACGCGAGCACCCTGCGGCTCGCGGTGCTGTCCGGCGCCGGGCTGCCCGCGTGCATGCCACCGAGTTACGGCGACGTGCCCGACACGGGCAGCCGCATGATCGCGGCGGCGTACTTCACCGGCGAGCTGAAGCTGCTGCCCGAGTACGGCGGCAGCTGGTTCCGCCACGAGTCCGGCCGGATCGAGCCGGTGTGGCAGAAGTTCCACGCGCTCCCGGCGGACGTCCAGTTCGCCCGGATCGTCGCGCTGCGCCAGGTGTTGCTGACCTGCCACGGTGACCCGATCGACACACTGGTGCCGGGGGCGCTGCGATGAGGTGGGTGATGCTCTACGCCCGGTCGAGACAGCTCCCGGCGGCGTTCGCGGCCCTGCTGGTGGCCACGGCGGGCCTGTGGTTCCTGGCGCGTGACTGGTGGTCGCCGGTACCGGTCATGCTGACGCTCACGGCCGCGATCGCGGTCGCGGCGATCGGACTCAGCGGCCAGGACCCGGACCTCGACCGCACCGCGGCGCTGCCGTGGCCGGTCCGCCGGTTCGCCCACCTGGCGCTGATCGGCCTCGTGGCCGGGGGCGCCGTGCCGGCCGTCCAGGAGCTGGGTGCGTCCACTGTCGACTTGCCGATCATCCTGCGTGACGCCGCGGGCCTGCTGGGCCTGGCCGGCCTGGCGGCGACGGTCGCGGGCGGTCAGTTCGGCTGGACGTTGCCCCTGCTCTGGGCGGGCATCACCCCGTTCGTCCAGCACGACGGCTCGACGACGAGCCACATCGTGGCCTGGATGCTGCAACCGCCGGCCACGACCGCCGCCACGTGGACGGCCGTGGTGCTGGCGGTGGCGGGCACGGTGGCCTACACGGCCTGGGGTGGCCGCCGGTAGCCGTGCGGCCGCGCGGATCTCGCGTGATGCCCCACCGGGCACGCGAGGTTCCGTCCGGGATCTGGAGGCTCGGGCTCCGTAGCTCGGGCGTGCGCGGGGGAACCTCACGTGACCGGCGGGGCATCGGACGCCGGTGCGGGCACCCCCAGCGCCCGCACCGCCGGTGCGTCAGACGTTGCGGATGTTCGTCTCCAGCTCCAACGGCTCCCGGTCCCAGTCCTCGACGCCGAAGGCGAGGATCCGGGCCGGGTGGATGCGGATCACCGCGTCGTCGAAGTGGTTGTCCGGCAGGGCGACGCCGACCAGCGCCTCGGCGCGGCCGCGGATCTCCAGGCAGCGGACGCGCCACGGGTTCGTCGACGGGAGGTCGTCGACGACGAACGCGACCTGGTCGTTCGTCGCGATGTTGCGGAACTTCTTGCTGGAGCGCAGGTTGTGCCCGGTGACGTCGATCGTCCGCTCGTCCGGGTTGTAGCGGAAGCCGACCGGGTTGACCTGGAGCTTGCCGTCGGGCTGGGCCGTCGCCAGGCGGCCGAGGGGCTGGCCGGCGAGGTACGCGAGCTCTGCTTCGGTGAACATGACCTCCAGCCTCCAACTTCAAGCTCGCTTGAAGTCAAGAGAAGACGCCGTCGGCGAACACGAGTTTCGTGAACCGCTCGCCGATCCGGCGGTGCGCCGCCGGGTCCGGGTGCAGGTTGTCCGGCAGCGGGAACTCCGCGAAGTCCGCTTCGCCGTACAACTCGCGGCCGTCGAGGTAGTACAGCCGGGCATCCTGGCGAGCCGCCACGATCCGCGCCAGCTCGCCACGGATGACCTGCAGCGTCAGCTTGCCCGCGGCCGTCTCGGCGGGGTCGCCGGTGGCGCGGAACCGCACCTCGCCGGCGGCCAGCGCCTCGTGGTCGAAGTCCCCGGGCCCCGGCGTCTCTTCGTGGATCGGGCAGAGGATCGGCGAGACGACCAGCAGCGGCGTGTCCGGGTGGCCGTCGCGGATCGTGTCGAGGAACCCGTGCACGGCCGGGCCGAACGCGCGCAGGCGCATCAGGTCGGCGTTGACGACGTTGATGCCGAGCTTGACGCTGATCAGGTCGGCCGGGGTGTCGCGCATGGCGCGGGCGGTGAACGGGTCGAGCAGCGCGTTGCCGCTGAACCCGAGGTTCACCAAGTCCACTCCTGCGGCGGTGGCGGCGAGCGCGGGCCACGTTCCGGACGGGGTCGCGGCGTTCGAGCCGTGGCTGATCGAGCTGCCGTGGTGCAGCCAGACCCGGCCCGGGGCCGGCGCGGCCTCGACCGGCGCGTCGGTGCGCAGGGCCACCAGCTCGGTGATTTCGTTGTGCGGCAACCAGATTTCGACGTCCTTGAGGCCGGCGCCGAGTCCGGTGAACCGGACACGGCCGGTCGGGCCGTCGGCCCGCGAACCGGCGCCGGTGGCCAGGTCGACGGTCAGCGTGCTGCCGCCCTCGACCACGCCGGATCGCTCGAGGCGGCCGTCGACGAGCAGGTCGTAAACGCCGTCCGGCCGCGGCGGCGCACCGGGGTACACCACCTTGGTGGGCCGGGTTTCCAGCTCGACGACGTCGGCCCGGGTCCGGAACCGCAGCCGCACGCCCGCGGGCTGCGCTTCGGCCATGGCGAGACGCGGGTCGGTGTTCTGCGTCCGGGCCCGTGCGGGCAGCCGGTGCGGGACCAGGCCGAGCTCGGTGGGCTCGAGTTCGAGGGCGCCGCGGACCAGCGAGGCGGTGACGGGGGTGGTGATCATGACTGGGGCCAATCGCGGAGAAGGGTGTCGAGGACGGCCAGGATCCGGGTCCAGGACTCCTGGGAGGCGGGGGAGCTGTGGTCGAAGCCGCCCTGGGACTCCAGGTCGACGTACCCGTGGAAGACGCTGCCCAGCAACCGGACGGCGTGCGTCTCGTCCGGCCCGGTGAGGTCGTAACCCCGCAGGATCGCGCGCATCATCTGCGAGTGCCGGACCCCGGCGCTCGCGGCGGCGGTCTCCGGATCGAGCCGGAACTGCGCGGCGGCGTACCGCCCGGGGTGCTCCCGGGCGTAGTCGCGGTAGACGTCGGCGAAGGCCACGAGCGCGTCGCGCCCCGCCCGCCCGGCCAGCGCGGCGGCGGCCCGGTCGGCGAGCTCCTCCAGCGCGAGCAGGGCGATCTTCGTCCGCAGGTCGTGCGCGTTCTTGACGTGCGAATAGAGGCTCGCGACCTTGACGTCGAACCGCCGCGCCAGCTCCGACGGCGTCACCTGCTCGAAGCCGGCCTCGTCGGCCAGCTCCGCCCCCGCGCGCACGACGCGTTCCGTGGTCAACCCAGCACGAACCATGACTACACTCCCTTTTGCCTAAAGTGAGTGTAGATCAGCCTAAAGGGTTTAGGCAAACAGGGCGTCGCCCCAGGAGCCGGTCGACGAAACGCCCGGTGGGACGGCGAAGTGCGCCGAACCCGTGTGCTGGACGTACTCCATCATCGCGTCCTTCGAGGACAGCGCCTGCTGCATCGGGACGTACTGCTTGCGCGTGTCCCGGTTGAACGCCAGGAAGAACAGCCCGGCCTCGAGGTGCCCGACGCCGTCGGAGCCGTCGACGAAGTTGTAACCACGGCGCAGGATCCGCGTCCCGTTCAACGCCTGGTGCGACGCCAGCCGGACGTGGGCGTCCTCCGCGATCAGCTTCTCGCCGCCCGCGCCGCCGACTTCCAGATCGATCTCGTCGAACTCGTTCTGCTGCCCCAAAGCCGCTCCGACGCCCTTCGTGCGGCCGATGATCTGCTGCTGGCCGTCGAGGGTTTCGCGGTCCCACGTCTCGATGTGCATCCGGATCCGGCGCGCCACCAGGTAACTGCCGCCCGCCATCCACGCCTGCCCGTCGGCCGCCGTGGCCCACACCTGGTCGCGCAGGTAGTCGGTGTCCTCGGACTTGATGTTGTTCGTGCCGTCCTTGAAGCCGAACAGGTTCCGCGGGGTCTGCTGCGCCCGCGACGTCGACGAGCTGCGGCCGAAGCCGAGCTGCGACCAGCGGACCTCGGTGACGCCGAAGCCGAGCCGCACCAGGTTGCGCACCGCGTGCACGGCGACCTGCGGGTCGTCCGCGCACGCCTGGATGCACAGGTCGCCGCCGCTGCGGGCGGGGTCGAGCTTGTCCTTCGGGAACAGCGGCAGGTCGATCAGCTGCGGCGGCCGCTTGGCCGCGAGGCCGAAGCGGCCGTCGAACAGCGACGGCCCGAAGCCGATGGTCAGCGTCAGGTGCGACGCCGGCAGGTCGAGCGCCTCGCCGGTGTCGCCCGGCGGGGCGAACTCGCCGCCGCCGATCGCGCCGTTCGCGACGACCTCCTGGCCCGCCGTCATCCGGCGGGCCGCGTCGGTCCACGTCTTGAGCAGCCGCCGCAGCTTCTCGTGGTCCGTCGTCGTGACGTCCAAGGCGGCGAAGTGCAGGTTCGCCTGGGCCGGCGTGACGATGCCGGCCTGGTGCTCGCCGTGGAAGTCGACGGTGGTCACCGCCGCCTCGGCGTTGCCGCTGGTCGCTTTGTCGATCCCGATGCCCGCCGCGGCTCCGGCCCCGGCGAGCGCGACACCCGCTCCCGCCAGGCCGAAGAGCTTCCGGCGGGAGACGCGGGTTGAGTCTTCGGTCCCGCCTTTCAACGTCACCGTGACACAACCTCCGCAACCTTGCTCAGCGGCTCGCTCAGCGCGTCGACGGCGCTGGCGAAGGCCTTGATCTCGTCCTGGGACAGCTGGTTGTAGAACTTGTAGCCGTCCCCGGCGCGGGTCTTGTCCAGCAGGCCCTGCACGTTCGCGAACTCCTTGTCCAAAGTGGACACGAGGGCCGCGTCACGCTCCTGCAGCAGCGGCCGCAGCGAGGCGATCGCGCCCTTCGAACCGTCCACGTTGGCCTGGAAGTCCCACAGGTCGGTGTGCGAGAAGGTCTCCTCCTCGCCGGTGATCTTGCCGGTGGCGACCTCGTCGAGCAGGCCCTTCGCGCCGTTCGCCAGGTCGAGCGCGGTCAGCTCGAGGGTCTTCGACTTCGCGACGAGGTCCTTGACGTCGGTGAGCAGCTTGTCCGCGATCTGCGGGCTGTCCGGCTTGAGGCCGGTCACGTAGAGGTCCTTCTCCAGCCGGTGGAACCCGGTGAACTGCTGGTTCGGCTCGAGGTCGGCCTCGCGCACGTCGATGGCCGGGTCCAGGTCGCCGAACTTCTCGGCCACCGGCTCGATGCGCTCGTAGTAGACGCGGGTGGTCGCGTACGCGGCCTTCGCCTCGTCGACCTTGCCGGCCTTGACGAGGTCGACGAACTTGCCCGTCTGCTCCTCCAGCGCGGCGGTGTTGTTCGCGACGTAGTCGGCGTAGCTCTTGGTGGCCGCGGCCTTCCGCGCGTTGGCGTCGGCCTGCTTCGGCGCGCCGCCGGTGATGGTGAAGTCGCCGCGGATGCCGTTGCCGGCCATGCCCGGCTTGCACGCGGTCTGGTACTTGCCCGCGTCGGACGCCTCGACGATCAGCCGCCGGTTGAGGCCCGGCGCGATGTTCTCGACCTCGCCGATGATCCGGTCGCCCTCGGCGTACAGGTAGAACTCGGTGACCTTGGCGCCCTTGTTGGTGATCTCGAAGGTCACGTTGCCCGCGGCGGCGGTGTTGGCCGAGACGGTGCACGCGGTGTCCGAGGCCTCGACCTTGATCGGGCCGCCCGCCGCACCGGTCGAGGACTCGGTGCCGGTGGTGCCCTGGCCGTCGCACGCGGCCAGCGTCACCAGCGCGGCGGCGCCGGCCACCAGGGCCAGCGGGGTTCTGTGGGTCTTGCGCACGGTCACTCCTTCGGGGCGGCCGCGGCGGCGGGCACCGGCGCGGTCTTCTTGCTGGGCTTGAGGAAAAGGGGCAGCACGATGACGACGTAGGCGACCCACGCGATGGCCTGCAGCACGGTCGTCTGCTGGGAGTAGTTGAAGATGCCCTTCAGGAGCGCGCCGTACCAGGACGTCTCCGGCAGCGCGTCCGACGCGTCGAACGCCAGGGTGTTGATGCCCGGCAGGAACGCGGCCTCCTGGAGGTCGTGCAGGCCGTAACCGAGCACGCCGGCGGCGACGAAGACCAGCAGCACACCGGTGATCGTGAAGAACTTCGCCAGGTTGAACCGGACTGCGCCCTTGTAGAGCAGGAACGCCAGGATCACCGCGGCCACGATGCCGATGGCGAACCCGATCAGCGGCTGGACGGTGTCCGACTGCGCGGTCTGGACGGCGGAGTAGAAGAACACCGCGGTCTCCAGGCCCTCCCGGCCGACCGCGAGGAACGACAGCAGCAGCACGGCCATCGGGCCGACGTCCAGCGCGTCGTCCATCTTCCCGCGCAGCTCGGCGGCGATGCTCTTGGACGCCTTGCGCATCCAGAAGATCATCGCCGTGACGAACACGACGGCGACGATCGACAGGCTCCCGCCGAGCAGCTCCTGGTGCTCGAACGACAGCTGGGCGGTCGTGTAGGTCAGGACCGCGCCGACGGCGATCGACAGCAGCACCGCGGCGCCGACGCCGGGCCACACCCAGCGCAGCGCGTGGCGCCGCTCGGTCTTGACCAGGAAGGCCACGAGGATGCTCACGACGAGCGCAGCCTCCAGGCCTTCGCGTAGCCCGATCAGCGCGCTCGAGAACAACACCGGTCCGCCTCCTGTTTCGTCCGCCCCCGTGAAGTTTTTAGGTAAGGCTCACCTGTAAGTCCAGCGCGCGCACGTCCGGGAGCGACGGAAGAACCGGGCAAAAGGGACCGACGGCCGAAGTTAGGTTAGGGTAACCGCAGGTCAGCGTGCTGCGCGTCGACTCGATAACAAAATCTGTGACGTCGCTGGCAGCGGACCTGTTTTTACCCTGCGTTTGCCTGGTCAGGCGATCGTGGTCCCTCTTGAGTGGCTCCGTAACCTGATCGGGTGGCCGATACCGCTCAGCCGACCGTCACACGTCCGGACCCGCCGCCCTCGGGTGGTCCCCCGCGGCGCTATCTCGGCCGGGCGGCGTTCGCGGTGGCTCTCGTGCTCACCGGAGTGGTCCTCGTCCTCACCATCGGTGTCCGGAACCCGGACGCGCCGGCGGCACCCCCGCCGCCCCAGCCGGCGCTGGCCATCCCGGAACAACGCCCGCAGCCCGGCGCGGAGTCACCGCGGGCCGGGCTCGCCGCGCCGGTCGACCGGCCCGCGGTGTCCGACCAGGCCGAGCTCGACGCGTGGGCGACCCGCGTCGCGGACAAGACGCACATCCCGGCACGCGTGGTTTCGGCGTACGGCCGGGCGGAAATGTGGATGCAGCGCCAGAAACCGACGTGTCACCTGTCGTGGGCGACGCTCGCGGGCATCGGCCGGGTCGAGGCCGAGCGCGGGAAGTTCGACCTCTCGGCGATCCGGCCGGACGGCCGCGTCGTCATGCCGGTGGTCGGCCCGCCGCTGGACGGCTCACCCGGCGTCCCGGCGGTGCACGACACCGACGGCGGCAAGCTCGACGGCGACAAGTCGTGGGACCACCTGATCGGCCCACTGCAGTTCCCGCCGTCGACGTGGAAGAAGTACCAGGAGCGGGCCAACGGCGACGGCGGCACGCCGGACCCCCAGAACGTCGACGACGCGGCCTTCACGGCGGCGCGCTACCTGTGCTCGGGCGGCGACGACCTGGGCACCCCGGCCGGCTGGTGGCGGGCGGTGCTGTTCTACAACTCGGCCGTCACGTACGGCCAGGACGTCTTCAGCGCGGCGGACGCCTACGCGGAGGCGAGCGTCGCGCCGTGAGGCCTACAGCTCCCGGTCGGCGAACAACGGCGTGACCGCCATCAGCACCAGCAGCAGCAGTCCGGCGTACGCACCCAAAGTGGCGAAGATCGACATTTCCGGTTCCTCCCTGTTCGGTCTGGAACCAGCTTCTCCCGCGGAGGGGTGCGAGCGGATCGGCCGAGGGGCCCGGAGAGATCGGCCGAAAGTACGGTCCTCCGGCCCTGGTCCCTGGTCCCGCAGCACCTAGTCCCGCAGCGCGATGTGCGCCTTGACCTCGCTGATCGCTTCGAGGTACTCCGGCACCGGGTTCATCGCCGAAGCCATCTTCAGCTGCGCCAGCGCCTCGACGAACCGGCCCAGGCGCTGCAGGGTGCGGCCGAGGAGGAAACGGGCGTAGTGGTCCGTCGGATCCAGCTCCAGCACCCGGGTCAGCGCCTGTTCGGCGCGCCGCAGCTGGGCGGAGTGGAAGTAGGCGCGCCCGGCGAGCAGGTGCACCGACGGCTTGTCCGTCTCGGATTCCAGGAGCGGTTGCAACGCCTTCAGCGCGTCGAGCGGGCGACGGCGGCCGACGAGCTCTTCGGCCTGGCGGAAGGCATGGAACCGCGACTCTTCGGGAGGCTGCGAAGCAGCTGCGGCGTCCGTCATGGTCACTCCGACTTTACCTCGGGAGAGGGGCTAACACACGCCCGTGAACGGGACGTGATGGACTGTGCCGCCATGAGCAGCGGGTACCGGGGCTTGGCGCCCTACCTCTACTACGCCGACGCCACCGCGGCGCTGGCCTGGCTGACCAGGGTCTTCGGGTTCACCGAGGAGGTCCGCTTCTGCGACGCGGCGGGCGAGGTCTTCCAGGCGACGCTCCGCGCGGGCGAAGCGCGGATCCAGCTCGCGGGCGTCGGCCCGGACTACTGGCAGGCCAAGGGCGCCGACGGCCCGGTCGGCCAGCTCAACATCCTGTACGTCGACGACGTCGACGCCTGGTACGAGCGGATCGAGGCGGCGCTCGGCGACGAGGGCGAGCTCGATCCGCCGCAGGACCAGCCCTACGGCGCGCGGGTGTTCACCGTCGGCGATCTCGGCGGCAACAGCTGGACGTTCTGGCAGCAGACGTCCGACGTCGTGGAGCTGCCGCCGGGCTGGCAGGCCGTCCGCGCGGACAGCTGAAGACGCTGGCGGACCGGCCGCTACCGGCCGTGCCTCCAACGGGTGAACTGCGGTGACGGCTAGGCTGGGCGCGAAACCGCAGGCACGACGCACCGAGGAGCATGGCGTGGCTCTCATCGAGCAGGTAGGCGCGCGCGAGATTCTGGACTCGCGCGGCAACCCGACCGTCGAGGTGGAGGTCGCCCTCGACGACGGCACCCTGGCGCGGGCCGCCGTCCCGTCGGGCGCGTCCACCGGCGAACACGAAGCGGTCGAGCTCCGCGACGGCGACACCGGCCGCTACAACGGCAAGGGCGTCGAGCGCGCGGTCGCCGCGGTGCTCGACGAGATCGGCCCGGAGATGGTCGGCATCGAAGCCGTCGACCAGCGGATCGTCGACCAGAAGCTGGTCGACCTCGACGGCACGCCGGCGAAGTCCCGCCTCGGCGCGAACGCCATCCTCGGCGTCTCGCTGGCCGTCGCGAAGGCCGCCGCCGAATCGGCCGACCTGGAGCTGTTCCGCTACCTGGGCGGGCCGAACGCGCACGTGCTGCCGGTCCCGATGCTGAACATCCTCAACGGCGGTTCGCACGCGGACAGCAACGTCGACGTCCAGGAGTTCATGATCGCGCCGATCGGCGCGGAGACCTTCCGCGAGGCCCTGCGCTGGGGCGCCGAGGTCTACCACTCGCTGAAGTCGGTGCTGAAGGGCCGCGGCCTGTCGACCGGTCTGGGCGACGAAGGCGGCTTCGCGCCGAACCTGGCGAACAACCGCGAGGCGCTCGACCTGATCCTGCAGGCCATCGAGAAGGCCGGGTACACGCCGGGCCGTGACGTCGCGCTCGCGCTCGACGTCGCCGCGACGGAGTTCTTCGCCGACGGCGCGTACACCTTCGAAGGCAGCAAGAAGAGCGCGGAGCAGATGTCGGCGTACTACGCCGAGCTGATCCGCGACTACCCGATGGTTTCCATCGAGGACCCGCTGAGCGAGGACGACTGGGACGGCTGGGTCACCCTGACCGCCGAGGTCGGCGAGAAGGTCCAGATCGTCGGCGACGACCTGTTCGTCACCAACCCGGACCGGCTCGAGGAAGGCATCACCCGCCGCGCCGCCAACGCGCTGCTGGTGAAGGTCAACCAGATCGGCACCCTGTCCGAGACGCTCGACGCGATCTCGCTGGCCACGTCGTTCGGCTACAAGTCGATGATGAGCCACCGCTCCGGCGAGACCGAGGACACCTTCATCGCGGACCTGGCGGTCGCCACCGGCGTCGGCCAGATCAAGACCGGTGCCCCGGCCCGCGGCGAGCGGATCGCCAAGTACAACCAGCTGCTGCGCATCGAGGAGACCCTCGGTGACGCCGCCCGGTACGCCGGCGAGCTGGCCTTCCCGCGGTTCAGCGCCGAGGGCTGAGCCTGTTATGGCGGACCGGGGGAGGGCACCACGCAGCCGGGGCGGCAACCGCGCCGCCGGCGGCGGTGCCACGCGGGTGGGCGGGTCCTCGCGGGCCCGCCGTCCCGAGGCGGCGCGGGCGCGCCGCACCGGCGACGCGGAGACGACCAGGGCCCGGCTGCGCCGGGGCTTGGCGCAGAAGCGCGCGTCGGGTGCGGCGAAGGTGCTCGGCATGTCCACCACCCGCCGCGCGGCGGTGGTGGCGATCGTGGTGTGCGCGCTGGCGTTCACCATCGCCGTGCCCCTGCGCACGTACCTCTCCCAGCGGACCGAAATCCGCCAGCAACAAGCGCAGCAGGCGTTGCTGCAGCAGACGGTCGCTCAGCTCCAGGGCCGCAAGGCGGAGCTGAGCGACCCGGCGCAGATCGAGGCGGAGGCCCGGCGCCGGCTGCGGTACGTCAAGCCGGGCGAGACGCCCTACATCGTCCAGCTGCCCGAGGACAAGGCCCAGGACACGGTCCCGCAGCCGGGCCAGCAGCAGATCCCGGACGGCTCCTGGTACGACAACCTCTGGAACCAGGTCTCCGGCGGCTGACGCCGACCCCGTCACTTTCGTAGGGAAAGATACGTCCAGGGCCCCTTCCGGCGTCACTTTCCCAGGGAAAGATGCGTCTTCGCATGGCTCACGTGGGGGCGGTCGGCGTGGTGCACCCCACGCATTAACCTTGAGCGCGTGAACAGCACGCAGCAGCACCGGTTCGAGCCCGTCACCGACGCCGACCGCGAGATCATCGCGGAGCAGCTCGGACGGCCGCCGCGGGCGCTGCGGGCCGTCGCCGCGCGGTGCCCGAGCGGCCACCCGTCCGTCGTGCAGACCAGCCCGCGGCTGGAGAACGGCACGCCGTTCCCGACCCTCTACTACTTGACCTGCCCGAAGCTGAATTCGATGATCGGCACGATCGAGGCGTCCGGGATCATGAAGGAGATGACCGAGCGGCTCACCACCGATCCCGAGCTCGCCGCGCAGTACCAGCGCACCCACGAGACCTACCTCGCCGAGCGCGACGCGATCGAGCCCCTCGGCCACCAGGTCACCGCCGGCGGTATGCCGGGCCGCGTCAAGTGCCTGCACGTGCACGTCGCCCACTCCCTCGCGGCCGGCCCCGGCGTCAATCCTTTCGGTGACGAGACCCTCGCGCTCCTTAAGGCGAACGGGTGGCCCACGGGAGAGTGTGCCGAGTAACGAACGCGGGCCGTGAGGAGATAACTGGTCTGGGTGAGCGAAAACCCCGGTCCGGGAAGATCCAGACTCCCGAAGGGGTGAAACCGCGCCCCGGGTACGGCAGGCTGTCACCCGAGGGTGGGTTGACCGGTCCGGCCAGGAGGGTTTCGAACGATGCGCGTGCGGCGACTGCCTGACGCAGTCGGGAGCTACACCCGAAGATTCGGGATCCGCCACCGCAGCGCGTACCCGCTGATCACCGGTGTCCTCGCGGTGATCCCGGCCCTGGTGGCCGGCGCGGTCACGCTCGGCTGGCTCGGCGGCAGCGGAGACCACACCCGCGACGCCGCACTCGCCCAGGGCTACGACCCCGGCCGCGCCGCCATCCAGCAGATCGCCGTCGACGGCACCCTCCCCGGCGCCCCCATCCCGCTGCCGCTGCCGGCCTACGAACTCCCCGACGGCCCGCTCGGCATCCCGGCCACCGCGCTCGCCGCGTACCACAACGCCGCCGACATCCTCGGCAGCGAGCAGCCCGCGTGCCACATCGACTGGGCCCTGATCGCCAGCATCGGCCGCATCGAGTCCAACCACGCCCGCGGCGGGTACGTCGACGCCGCCGGCACCACGCGCGAGCCGATCCTCGGCCCGGAGCTCAACGGCCAGGGCGGGTTCGCCGCGATCCCGGACACCGACCAGGGCCTGCTCGACACGGACCCGGTGTGGGACCGCGCGGTCGGCCCGACCCAGTTCATCCCGGGCACGTGGCGCGGTTACGCCTCCGACGGCAACGGCGACGGCAAGTCCGACCCGAACAACATCTTCGACGCCGCCCTGGCCACCGGCCGCTACCTCTGCTCGGGCGGCTTCGACGTGGCGAACCCGGACCAGCTGCGCGGCGCGATCTACCGCTACAACAACTCCGACACGTACGTGAACACGGTGGTCCTCTGGGCCGACGCGTACCGCAACGGCATCATGCAGATCCCGGACAGCACGATCCCGGTCGGCGCGCCCAACGCGGCACTCGGGCCCCCGCCGCCGTCGATCCCGCCCCCGCCGGTCCCGACGACGACGCCGAGCGCCCCGCCGACGTCGACCCCGCCGGGCGGCACGTCGACCGCGCCGACGACGTCGAAGCCGTGCGCCCCACCGACGACCACGCCGACCACGACGACGGAGATCAGCGTCACCACGGTCCCGTCCCCGACGACGACTCCGCCGGACACCAGCACCACGCCCGGCGGTCCGACCACGACACCGACCCCGAGCTGCGGCGCGATCGTCACCTCGGTCTCGACGTCGGTCACCACGACCACGACGACGCTGCCGACCTCCACCAGCTGAGGCAAAGGCGTCACTTTCCCTAGGAAAGATGCGTAAACGGCCCCGCGAGTGGCACTTTCACGACGAAAGTGGCGGGTTGGCTAGGGTGGATCCCATGCCTCGTGTTGCCGCGATCGACTGTGGGACCAACTCCATCCGCCTGCTCGTCGCCGAGCTGACCCCGCGCCACGACGGCACGGTGGACCTGCGCGACCTGCACCGCGAGATGCGCATCGTCCGGCTCGGCCAGGGTGTCGACGCCACCGGTGAGCTCGCCCCCGAAGCGCTCGAACGCACCCGCGTCGCGCTCGCCGACTACACGATCGCCGCCCGCCGCAAGGGCGCCGAGAAGGTGCGCATGGTCGCCACTTCCGCGACCCGCGACGCGAAGAACCGCGACGACTTCTTCCGCATGACGCGCGAGACCCTCGGCGTCGAGGCCGAGGTGATCTCCGGTGACGAGGAAGCCCGGCTCAGCTTCACCGGCGCCGTCGGGGAGCAGGACCCGGACGACGGCCCGTTCGTCGTGGTCGACGTCGGCGGCGGCTCGACCGAGCTCGTCCTCGGCACCTGGGACGGCCGCAAGGCCGAGGTGCTCGCCGCGAAGTCCGTCGACATCGGGTGCGTCCGGATCACCGAGCGCGCCCTCAAGAGCGACCCGCCCACCGCCGAGGAGATCGCCGTCGCGCGCGACCTCGCCGGGAAGGTGCTGAGCGAGGCGTTCGACGTCGTGGACGTCTCGCGCGCGAAGACCTGGGTCGGCGTCGCCGGCACGGTGACGACGCTCTCGGCCATCGCCCTCGGCCTCACCGAGTACGACAGCGAGCGCGTCCACCTGTCCAAGCTGGGCGCCGCGGATATCGACCGGCTCGCTGCGGGCCTGCTGCACGCCGACCACGCCACCCGCGCGGCGAACCCGGTGATCCACCCCGGCCGGGTCGACGTGATCGGCGGCGGCGCCGTGGTGGTCCAGATCCTCGCCGAGCAGCTCGCGGCCCGCGGCGGCCCGACCGAGCTGATCGTCAGCGAGCACGACATCCTCGACGGCATCGCCCTTTCGCTCGTCTAGACCAGTTACACCCAGTCACCTCGAGGTGACGCGGTCGCGGCGGTGGTCCAGGCCATCGCCGCGCGTTGGTGCGCCCGAAAGGGCTTGTGCCACAAGGGATTTCGCGACCAACCCTCGGTGAGCGCGCGATGACAAGGCGTCCGCGCTAGGCCGTCCGGAGTATCCGATTACCTACGTTGGTTGTGCTCCAACCAGGTGGTCCTGACGGTCGTCACACATTTGCAACACCGCACTCCTGTGATCACCTTCGCCGCCCCCGATAGCGTGCGTCCCATCTTTCGGACAGCCGGATTGTGGAGGGGATCATGCGTCGTTCGCGCAGGCTCTGGGGAAGTTCCGCGGTGGTGACCACGCTGGCACTGGTGCTCGCCGCCTGTGGGGGCGGCAGCTCAGGCGACTCCACGGGCTCGGGCGGGACGGACCCGGACGGCACGGTCAGCGTCTACGGCACGGAACCGCAGAACGCGCTGGTCCCGACCAACATCAACGACCTCGGCGGGACCAAGGCCATCCAGGTCATGTTCGCCACGCTGGTCGGCTTCAAGGGAGCGGACGCACAGCCGTTCAACCTGATGGCCGACTCGATCACGACGACCGACTCCAAGGTCTACGACATCAAGATCAAGCAGGGCTGGAAGTTCCACGACGGCACCGAGGTGAAGGCGCACAACTTCATCGACGCCTGGAACTACGGCGCCTACGCCCCGAACGGGCAGCTCAACACGGACTTCTTCTCGAACATCCAGGGCTACAAGGACGTCCACCCCGAGGACAAGAACGCCAAGCCGGCCACGGACAAGATGTCCGGCCTGGTCCTCAAGGGCGACTACGAGTTCCAGGTGACGCTGGACGGGCCGTTCTCGGTGTTCTCGATCAAGGTCGGCTACCAGGCGTTCGCGCCGCTGCCCGACGTGTTCTTCAAGGACCCCAAGGGCTTCGAGCAGCACCCGGTCGGCAACGGCCCGATGAAGTTCGTCTCGCGGACGCCGAACCAGGACATCAAGCTCACCCGCTTCGACGACTACAAGGGTGACGACAAGGTCCACTTCAAGGACCTGAACATCAAGATCTACGCCAGCCAGGAGACGGCCTACCAGGACCTGCTGAGCGGCCGGCTCGACTTCATGGAGGCGCTGCCGCCGTCGGCCGTCGCGGGCGGCAAGTACAAGGCCGACCTGGGCGACCGCCTGGTCACCGGCCACCTGCTCGGGATCAGCACGATCGCCCTGCCGTACTACGTCCCGGGTTACGACAACCTGGAGCTGCGCAAGGCCGTCTCGATGGCGATCGACCGGGCCCAGATCACCAAGACCGTCATGAACGACACCTACGTGCCCGCGGACAGCTACATCGCCCAGGGCATCCCGGGCGCCCGCACCGGCGTCTGCCAGTTCTGCAAGTTCGACCCGGCCGCGGCGAAGGAAGCCTTCGCGAAGTCCGGCTTCAAGGGCAAGCTGACCATCGCCTCGAACGCGGACGGCGGCCGCAAGGAACCGCTGACCGCGGCGTGCAACAGCATCAAGAACACCCTCGGCGTCGAGTGCGACTTCGTGCCGGCCACCGACTTCGGTCAGTGGCGCAGCATCGTGACCGGCAAGAAGCTCACGGGCATGGGCCGGTCGGACTGGTCCGCGGACTACCCGTCCATCGAGGACTTCCTCAACCCGATCTACAAGACCGGCGGCTCCTCGAACGACTCGTCGTACTCGAACCCGCAGGTCGACTCGATCCTCGGCCAGGCCGACGCCACGGCCGACAAGGACGCCGCGGTCAAGCTGTACCAGCAGGCCGAGGACCTGATCGCCAAGGACCTGCCCTCGATCCCGGTGTGGGACGAGAAGGGTGTCGCGGCGAAGTCGAAGAACCTCAAGTCCGCGGGCCTGGACTTCCGGCGCATGCCGGACTACCCGTCCATCGAGGTCCTGAAGAAGTGACGCGCTGACCTGCCGTAACCACCACCACGCCGTCGTGAGTGTTCAGGGCGGTTCTAACCGCCCTGAACACTCACGACGGCCGGCGCGCACTAGGAATCCGTCATGATCCGCTATGTCCTGCGACGGCTGCTCCAGCTGATCCCGGTCTTCTTCGGCACCACGTTCCTGATCTACGTCCTGGTCTGGGCCGTGCCCGGCGACCCGTTCGCCGGCAAGTGCGGGCAGACCGCCTGCCCCCAGGCGTACATCACGCAGATGACCGAGAAGTTCCACCTGGCCGACAACATCTTCGTCCAGTACTTCAAGTACCTCGGGAGCCTGTTCACCGGCGACTGGGGCGAGACCTTCAACGGCACCTCGGTCGGCGAGCTGATCGCGACGTCCTACCCGATCACCCTGCGCCTGGCCGTGGTCGCGGTGATCATCGAAGCCGTCATCGGCCTCACCGCCGGCGTGCTGACCGGCCTGCGCGGCAAGGGTTTCCTCGACAACCTGGTGCTGGTCTCGACCACGTTCCTGATCTCGCTGCCGGTGTTCGTCACCGCGATCGTGCTGCAGCTGGCCCTGGGCACCAACGGCCTCGGCCTGATCGAGGCCAGCGTGTCCGACAACCCCAGCATCGGCGAGCTGATCGTGCCCGGCATCGCGCTCGGCAGCCTGTCCATGGCCTACGTCGCCCGGCTGTCGAGAACGAGCATCGCCGAAAACCGCCGCGCCGACTACGTCCGGACGGCGATCGCGAAGGGCCAGCCCACCAGCCGCGTCGTCGGCGTCCACCTGCTGCGCAACTCGGTGATCCCGGTGCTGACGTTCCTCGGCACCGACCTCGGCGCCCTGATGGGCGGCGCGATCGTCACCGAAGGCGTGTTCAACATCAACGGCCTGGGCGGGCTCATCTTCCGCGGCATCCAGAACCGGGAGAGCGCCACCGTCGTCGGCGTGGTCGTCCTGCTGGTGCTGGTGTACCTGCTGATGAGCCTGATCGTCGACCTGCTCTACGCCGTTCTCGACCCGAGGATCCGCTATGACTGACCCGAACCTGGTGGGCGGCGGCGGGGCCGACGCGGCCGAGCTGTCCCGCATCGACGACTCCGCGACCAGCCCGCAGAAACCCCGCAGCCTGGCGGCCGACGCCTGGCGTCAGCTGCGGCGCAAGCCGGCGGTCGTCGTCTCGGCGGTGATCATCCTGGTCATCGTGCTGATCGCGATCGCGCCCGGTCTGTTCAGCTCGCGCGACGCGGGTTTCAGCGACCTGACCCACGCCAACGAAGGACCGTCCGGGAGTGCCTGGTTCGGGTACGACAACCAGGGTGCCGACGTGTTCGCCCGGACGATCTACGGCACCCGCGCGTCGCTGCTGGTCGGCGTGTTCTCCACACTGCTGACCGTCCTGTTCGGCTCGCTCGTCGGCATCGTCGCCGGTTACTACGGCCGGTTCGTCGACAGCCTGCTGTCGCGCTTCGGCGACATCTTCGCCGGCCTGCCGTTCGTGCTCGGCGCGATCGTCATCCTGACGACGTTCAACGCGCCCGGCTCGAACCCGGGCGCGGTCACGATCATCGTCCAGGTCGTCTGCTCGATCGCCGTGCTGAGCTGGCCGGTCGCGATGCGCATCATGCGCTCGGCGACGCTGGTGGCCAAGCAGCTCGACTACGTCAAGGCCGCGCGCGGCCTCGGCGCGAGCACGCCGCGGATCATCTTCCGGCACCTGCTGCCGAACACGATCGCGCCGGTGCTGGTGTACGCCACCATCGCGCTCGGCGCGTTCATCGGCGCCGAGGCGACGTTGGCCTACCTCGGCATCGGCGTGCGCGCGCCGGTGATCTCGTGGGGCGTGATGATCAGCGACTCGCGGGACTACTTCCGCAGCGACCCGCACATGCTGCTGTTCCCCGGTGCCTTCGTCACCCTGACCGTGCTGGCCTTCGTGATGCTGGGTGACGGCATCCGCGACGCGCTCGATCCGAAGTCGAGGTAGATCCCCTTGTCCGACAACGAACTATTGCTCGAGGTAGAGGATCTGCACGTCGAGTTCCGCACCTCGGACGGCGTGGCGAACGTGCTCAACGGCGTCGGCTACTCCGTGCACGCCGGGGAGACCCTGGCGGTGCTCGGCGAGTCCGGCTCCGGCAAGAGCGTCACCGCGCAGACCGTGATGGGCATCCTCGATGTGCCACCCGGCGTGATCACCGGCGGCGCCGTGCGCTGGCGCGGCGAGGACCTGCTGACGGCGTCCGAGGACCGCCGCCGGGAGGTGCGCGGCAGCGAGATCGCGATGATCTTCCAGGACGCGCTCTCCGCGCTGAACCCGGTGTTCACCGTGGGGTTCCAGATCGAGGAGCAGCTGCGCGTGCGGCTCGGGATGTCCAAGAAGGACGCCCGCAGACGCGCGATCGAGCTGCTGGACATCGTCCGCATCCCGGCCGCCGACCGGCGGATCAAGGACTACCCGCACCAGTTCTCCGGCGGGATGCGCCAGCGCGCGATGATCGCGATGTCGCTGGCCCTGGACCCGGACCTGCTCATCGCCGACGAGCCGACCACCGCCCTCGACGTCACCGTGCAGGCCCAGATCATGGACCTGCTCGGGGAGATCCAGGCCGAACGCAAGATGGGGCTGGTGCTCATCACGCACGACCTGGGCGTGGTCGCCGAGGTCGCCGACCGGATCGCGGTGATGTACGCGGGCCGGATCGTCGAACAGGCCGACGTCGTCGAGCTGTTCCGCGCGCCGGCCCACCCCTACACCGCCGCGCTGATGGACTCCCTGCCCCGGCTCGACCTCAAGGGACAGACGCTGGAGACCATCAAGGGCCTGCCGCCGAGCCTGCTCGACGTCCCGCCCGGCTGCCCGTTCCACCCGCGCTGCAAGCGGGCCGAGGACCGCTGTTCCTCGGAAGTCCCGGCGCCCCGCGGGATCGGCTTCGGCCGGACCAGCGCGTGCCACTTCGCCGAAGATGTGGTGGTGAACTCCCGTGGCAGTGTCTGATGCCGCTTCCGCTGAGAAGAGCACGTCGGCGGAACCCATTCTTTCCGTCAACGACCTCAAGAAGTACTTCCCGGTCCGCACCGGCGTCCTGTTCAAGCGGACGGTCGGCCAGGTCAAGGCGGTCGACGGCGTCTCGTTCGACCTGCTGCCCGGCGAGACGCTCGGCGTCGTCGGCGAGTCCGGCTGCGGCAAGTCCACCCTGGCCCAGGTGCTGATGCGCCTGGAAGAGCCGACCGGCGGCACCGCGAAGTTCGAGGGCCGCGACATCTTTTCGATGCGCGGCAACGAACTGCGCAAGCTGCGCCGCGAGATCCAGATCGTGCTGCAGGACCCGTACACGTCGCTGAACCCGCGGATGACCGTCGGCGACATCGTCGGCGAGCCGTTCGAGATCCACGCCGACGTCGCGCCGAAGGGCTCGCGGGCGAAGAAGGTGCAGGAGCTGCTGGAGGTGGTCGGGCTCAACCCCGAGCACCTCAACCGCTACCCGCACCAGTTCTCCGGCGGGCAGCGCCAGCGCATCGGCATCGCGCGGGCGCTGGCCCTGCGGCCCAAGGTGATCATCTGCGACGAGCCGGTGTCCGCATTGGACGTCTCGATCCAGGCGCAGGTGATGAACCTGCTCGGCGACCTGCAGGACGAGTTCGGCCTGTCGTACGTCTTCATCGCGCACGACCTTTCGGTGGTGCGGCACCTGTCCAACCGGGTCGCCGTCATGTACCTCGGCAAGATCGTCGAAATCGGCACGGACGAGGAGATCTACGAGCGACCGTCCCACCCGTACACGCAGGCGCTGCTGTCCGCCGTGCCGGTGGCGGACCCGGCCCTGCGCGGGCAGCGGCAGATCATCCGGCTCGAGGGCGACGTCCCGAGCCCGCTGGACCCCCCGTCCGGCTGCCGGTTCCGCACGCGGTGCTGGAAAGCGCAGGACCGCTGCGCTTCGGAGGTACCGGAACTCGTGCCGCGGACCGACGGGCACTTGTCAGCATGTCACTTCGCGGAGCAGAAGTCGGTTGTTCCATAACGTACGTTTGGCCGTTGTAACCACAATGTCCGAACTATACGGTCCGAGGGGTGCGGAGCAGTAACCGCTTTCCGAGGAGGAGAAACGTGAAGAGACCCAGGCTTCTCGCCGCGGTGCTGGTCGTCCCGTTGTTCGGGGCGATCAGCGCGGTGGCGGTCCCGGTCGCGTCGGCGCAGCCCGCGCTGGCCGGCCCGGCGACCGAGTTCACCGTGCTCGCCAAGGACGTCCAGAGCGTCGGGAGCGCGCAGAAGGCGATCCGCGACGCGGGTGGCACGGTGCTGGAGACCAACAGCGCGGTCGGCCTGATCAAGGCCAGCGCTCCGGCGTCCGGCTTCACCGAGCGCGTCTCGGCGAACCGGGCCGTGTTCGGCGCAGCGAAGGCCCAGGTCATCGGCTCGGTGCCGAAGGACGGCAAGAAGGCCAAGAACAACAACGTCGAGAAGGAAGGCCGCGGCGCCGCTTCGAAAAAGAACGCAGCCGCCACCAAGGCCGTCGGGATGGACCCGCTGGACGACCAGCTCTGGGGCCTCAAGTCCGTCCGCTCGGACCTCTCCCGCACCAAGCAGCCGGGCAGCAAGCAGGTCAAGGTCGGCATCATCGACACCGGCGTCGACGGCACGCACCCGGACATCGCGCCGAACTTCGACGAGGCCGACTCGCGCAACTTCGTCAAGGACATCCCGTTCGACGTCAACGGCGTCGAGGTCGACGGCCCGTGCGAGTTCCGCGGCTGCGTCGACCCGGTGAACCACGACGACGGTGCGCACGGCACGCACGTCGCCGGCACGATCGCCGCCGCGGCCAACGGCTTCGGCGTCTCGGGGGTCGCGCCGAACGTGTCGCTGGTGAACATCCGCGCCGGCCAGGACTCGGGGTACTTCTTCCTGCAGCCGACCGTCGACGCGCTGACCTACGCCGGCGACGCCGGCATCGACGTGGTCAACATGAGCTTCTACACCGACCCGTGGCTGTACAACTGCACGGCGAACCCGGCCGACTCGGCCGCGGAGCAGGCCGAGCAGCGCACGATCATCGAGGCGACGCAGCGCGCGTTGAACTACGCGCACCGCAAGGGTGTCACGATGGTGGTCGCGCTGGGCAACCAGCACACCGACCTCGGCGCGCCGCAGCCGGACACGACGAGCCCGGACTACCCGGCGAACACCACGCACCCGCGTGCCGTCGACAACGCGAGCTGCCTGAGCCTGCCGGTCGAGGGCAACCACACGATCGGCGTCAGCGCGTTCGGGCCGTCGCAGGCGAAGGCGGACTACTCGAACTACGGCACCGAGCAGATCTCGGTTTCCGCGCCGGGCGGCTACTTCCGCGACGGTTTCGGCACGCCGTGGTTCCGCACGGTCGAGAACGAGATCCTCTCGACGTACCCGAAGAACGCCGGGGTGGCCGACGGCAACATCGACGCGGCGGGCAACGTGACGCCGGCCGGTGTCGCGCTGGGCGTCCAGAAGGCCACGGCCGCGGACGGCCGGGTCGGCTACTACCAGTGGCTGCAGGGCACCTCGATGGCCACGCCGCACGCAACCGGCGTCGCGGCGCTGATCATCTCGCAGTACGGCAAGAAGTCCGGCGCCGGTTTCGGCTTGGACCCGGACAAGGTCCAGCGCGTCCTCGAGGGCACGGCGTCCCAGATCGCCTGCCCGGTCCCGCGCACGGTCGACTACCTGGACGAAGGCCGCGACGCGACGTTCACCGCGACGTGTGCGGGTGACCCGTCGTTCAACGGCTTCTACGGCCACGGCGCCGTCGACGCCTATGGCGCGGTGACGCGCGGGTCGCAGTACCTGAAGTAGCTCTGCCGGCAACGGCCCGCTTCCCTTCGGGGAGGCGGGCCGTTTTCGCGTCAACCTTTCCCCGGTGACGGCCAGGGAGCAGGCGATGGCCGGCGCCGGCATCGCCGGTTCGCGGGTGTTCGGCCCGGGGAGGACCGAGAGCGTCTTCTACTTCGCGATGCAGCGGTCGACGGGGGACACCGTCCGCCGCGGCGAACGGGACCTCCGCGAGTCGGTTCCGCCGGTGACTCCGGCGGAACCCTGGCGGAAGGTCCCCGCCGGTCGCCGAGGAGGTGACGTGAAGCCTGACGTGAAGGAAGTTGCGAAAGACCGCGCAGGGAAGGCAACCTCTCCGGAGCGGTCCGCGTTTCACCAGTGGACCAGGGGGCGAGGGGGACTTCGGGGTGGATGTGCGTGAGCCGGCCTTGCCGGTGGATCCGAGACTGCCGGGTGAGCCGACGCTGCTCGAGGTGGGCCGCACGCGGGTGTGGCTTGGCCGGCGCGGGGCGGTGGTGTGGCTGCCGACCCGGCTGCTCGCCCTGCGCGTCGGCGGGCGGTCCCTCACCGGCCGGGGGATTCCCACCTTCGTGGTCGTCATGGTGGTTCTGTGGTGGTCCACCAAGGGCATCTTCCACGCGACGGACCTGCCGGGTTCGGTGGCGGCCGAGGCCGCGCTCATCGCCTTGTTCTTCGTGCTGCGCTGGCGCAGTGTGCAGAACCGGGAACAGCTCGCCGAGCGGCTGGCCGGCACCGGCGCGCCGCTCCCGTTCCGGGTGGCGGCGAAGCGGGTGGGCTGGTGGTACCTCGTCTCGACGGCCGTCACGTTCCTCGGCGGGGCGGCGCTGTGCGCGGCGACCTTCCTGACCGAGCCGCAGTTCACCTGGAAGCGCTGGTATCCGCCGTTCGTGGAGGTCGGGCTGCACACGTTCGCGCTGGCCCTGGGGGCCGGCGCGACCGCGCTGGTGCTCGGCCGGGTGCTCCGCGCGCCGGTGATCGCGGAGGACGAGACCTCCCAGCGGGTCGACGACCTGCTGCGGGCCGAAGATCCTTACCGGTTCGCCCCGCGTGCCGTGTACGCCGTCTTGGCGGTGCCGGTCTTCGTGGTCGACTGGGCCACGCCCGGCTGGCTGGGCTGGCTCGCTTCGGCGTACCTGGTGGTCGCGATCGGCCTGCAGCTGACCGGCTGGCTGATCACCCGCCGTCGATACCGGCACCTGCCGCCCGGTTACTACGGCAGGTAAACCTTTCCGGCCGCTCGTGCGTGTTCTCCGCGAAGTGAGGGGGTTCCGTGAGCGAACGAGTGCCGAGCCGCGGCGAGGTGGCGCAGGCCGCGGTCTGGCTGGGGAAGCACGGCGTCCGGGTGGAGACCCCGACCCGGCTGCTGGCGACGCGGCTGGGCGTGCGCGCCGGCGCGCGGCCGCGAGCGTTCCTGATCCGGGTGGCCCTTTTCCTCCTGGCCGGGATCGCCGGGGCGGTCGGCTACCAGTGCCTGCAGTACCTGCCCGGCGTGCGCGGGGTCGAGATGACCGAGAGCAAGGTCGTGTACTTCCTGCTCTGCGCGTTCCAGTGGGCGACCTGGTCCGCCATCCGGCACCGGCACCGCCGAGCCGCGGCGGCCCTGGGCGCGCGGGCGCTCGACCGTCCCCGGCCGCCGTGGCGTTCGCTGGTGAACCGCTGGTACCTCGCGTCGGTCGTGGTGACCTTCGGGGGCGGCGCCGCGCTCGGGGCGACGATGTACTTCGCCACCGAGTACCGGACGTACGCCTGGAGCTGGCTCGGCGTGCTCGGGCTCGGCGCGGTCGTCTTCGCGGCGATCTTCGCGGGTGTGGTCTGCCGCCCGGTGATCGCGCAGGACCGGCCGTCGCTGGCGGTCGACACCGTGCTGCGGGTCGACGACCTCACCCTCGCACTGCCTTCGATGTACTCCTTCCCGGTGCTGGTGGACCTGGTCACCACCCACCGGCAGCCGCCCGGGTTCGCGCCGTGGCTCGCCGGTTACGTGGTGCTCGCGATCGCGCTGCAAGTCGTCGGCGTGCTGGTGTCCCGCAGGCGGCGGCCGGCCCTCCCGGCCGGTGACTACGGCGTCCCCCTGCCCGCTCAGGCCGGTGCCCGGTGATCGTGTTGACGGCCCGGGAAAAGGCCGCGACCGGTGGCTCGAGCGGCGCGGGATCCGGGTGGCCGAGCCGACGACGCGGCTGTCGGAGCGGCTGCGCGTCCGCCGCGGGAGGCGTTCACCGTCGTCTTCGCCCCGGTCGTGGTGACGACGTTCGGCGGACGCCGGCTACGGGGAGGTCTGATGAGCAAGGAACACGAGATGGTGCTGAGCTGGCTGGCGAAGCGCGGCCGGCCGGTCGCGGCGCCGACGCCGTACATCGGCGCCCTGGTGGCCACCCGCAACGTCACACCCGGCCGTAGCCTGCCGTGGCTGCTGCTCTTCGGCGTCGCCGGTCTCGCCGGCGCGATCGGCTACCAGCGCCTCTTCGGCGTGACCGCGGCCGCTCCGGTGTACTTCTTCTGCTTCGTCGTCCAGCTGACGATGTGGCAGGCCGTCCGGAGCCGGCAGCGGCAGCTCGCCGGCGAAACGCGTCCCTGGCCCGGCGCGACGCGCGATCGCAGTGTGCTCGGCGGCTGGTTCACGGTGGCACTGGCCTTCGCGTACGCCGGCGGCGCGGCACTGGCCGTCTCGCTGTTCTCCACGGCTTCGGCCTACGCGGTGAGCTGGCTGGGGCTGCTGGTCCTGAGTGCTCTCTGCGGCGGTGTGGTGCTGGCCGGTTTCCTGCGGGCGCCGGTGCTCGCCGAAGGCCCGGAGTCGCTGGCGGTGTACCGCGGGCTGCTGGCGGAGCACATGCACGCGGCGTCGCCGGCGCTGGTGGCGTTCCCGCCGCTACTGGACGCCCTGGGCCACCGGCTGCCGCCGGGGTACGGGCCGGTGCTCATCGTGTACTTCGCGCTGGTGTCGGTCGCCGAGCTGCTCGCGTACCTCCGGAACCGCCGGCCGCTCCCGCCGGGCCGCTACGGGGACCCGCGGCCCGCGCGGAGCGCCGTCGACTGGACACCACCGGAGCCCCGGTGAAGGACCCGAGGGCGCGGTGGGTCCTCGGGTCCCCGGTGCTGAGCCAGGTCGCGGGGCCGGAACGAAGCAGCCCACGACGACCTGGCCCGCCCCTCAGCGGTTCGACGCCTTCTTGACGAACTTCCCGAGGTCCTTCGACTGCTGCACCCGGGTCGGCTCGTGGACGTACATCATGTGCCCCGCCGGGTAGTACGCCGTGTCGATGTTGTCGCGCAGCTCCTCCGGGATCTGCAGGTGCGCCAGGACGTGCTCGGCCGCGAAGTACGCCGTCGCGCCGTCGTAGTGGCCGAACGCCACGTGGACCTTCAGGTGCGGGTTCGCGCGCATCGCCGCGCTCACCGAGTCGACCACCGAGATCGAGCGGCCCTCGAACTCCTTGTACGACCACGCCTTGAAGGTGTCCTCGTGGATGATCTCGTACGGCAGGTCGTTCTCGTAGCCGAGCTCGGCCCGCACGTAGTGGTTGAACGCCGCCGAGTACGCGCCGATCACCCGGGAGATCGACGGGTCGTCGCTCATGTGCTCGCGGCCGCCGTCGGGCTCCCACGTCGTGAACCGGCCGTCCATCCGGCCGACCGTGAGGCCGCGGTCGCGCAGCAGCTCGGTGAAGAACCGGACGTGCTCGATCCGCAGGTTCACCCGGTCCACATAGGACTCGGTGAGCCCGGTCAGCGACGCCAGCGTGGCCACCGCGTCGGCCCGGTCCTGTGTGGACAGCCGGGCGCCGCGCGCCAGCGCCCACGGCAGGTCCTTCGCCGCGAAGTCCTCGGCGTCGGCGAGGACGTCGTCGAGCGGGCGCTCGCCGTGCAGGCCGTGGTAGTGCGCGATCGCCGCGTACGTCGGCACGTACAGCGAGTACGGCAGGTCGTTGCCCTCGCTGAACTGCAGCGTGCCGAGGTCGAGCACCGACGAGATGAGCAGCAGCCCGTTCAGGTACAGCCCGTGGCGGTCCTGCAGGTGCGCGGCCAGCCCGGCGGCGCGCAGCGTGCCGTACGACTCGCCGGCCAGGAACTTCGGCGACAGCCAGCGCTCGTGGCGCGACACCCACAGCCGGATGACCTCGCCGACCGACTCGATGTCGCCCTTGAACCCGTGGAAGTCCTTCGTCTCGCCGCCCTCGGCCGCGCGCGAGTAACCCGTCGACACCGGGTCGATGAACACCAGGTCGCTGTGCACCAGCAGCGTCTCGGGGTTGTCGGCCAGCCCGTACGGCGGCGGTTCCGGGTCGTCGACGTCGCCCGAGAGCACGCGCCGCGGCCCGAGCAGCCCCATGTGCAGCCAGATGCTCGACGAGCCGGGGCCGCCGTTGAAGGCGAACGTCACCGGCCGCGAGCCGGGCTCGGCGTCGTCGAGGGTGTAGGAGGTGATGAAGACCTCGGCCTTCGCCTTGAGCCCCTCGGACTTGCCGTCCTTCACGACCTCCTTGCGCAGGACGATCCGCCCGGCCTTCGCCGTGTAGGACAGCGTCTTCCGCTTCACGGTGAGCGTGTGCTGGGTCGTGACGATGTCGTCGGCCGGTTCGGCCGGGAGCTCCTTGACTTCGGGAGTCGTCTTCTCGGGAGCCTCTTCGGGGGTCGTGTCCGCCATGGACCCCAACTTAGCCGGATCACTGTGGCAGGGTGACTTGGTGCACACCGGGGACTGGCCGACGACGATCGCCGAGGCGCTCGCCGTGCAGGAACGGCTGCGCGGCGAGGTCGACCTCACCGACAACGGCCCGGAGCTGCCGCCGACGGTGACCGGCCTGGACGTCGCCTACGACGACGCCGGCGGGATCGCCGCCGCGGTCGTCACGCTCGAAACCGCCGGACTGACCGTGGTGGAGGAGCGGACGGTCCGCGCCAAGGCCGTCTTCCCGTACGAGCCGGGCCTGTTCGCCTTCCGCGAGCTGCCGCCGCTGCTGGCCGCGCTCGAGCAGCTCGACCACGAGCCCGACGTCCTGGTCTGCGACGGCCACGGCCTCGCCCACCCCCGCCGGTTCGGCCTCGCCTGCCACCTGGGCGTGCTGACCGGGCGGCCCGCGTTCGGCGTCGGCAAGACCCGGTTCGTCGGCTCGCACGACGAACCGGCGCCGGCCCGCGGCTCGTCGGTGCCGCTGGTCGACGCGGGGGAGGTGGTCGGCGCGGTGCTGCGTACCCAGGACGGCGTCAAGCCGGTGTACGTCTCGGCCGGGCACCGCATCGACCTGGCCCACGCGTGCCGGCTGACGCTCGCGCTCACCCCGCGCTACCGGCTGCCCGAGACGACCCGGCAGGCCGACCGGCTGTCCCGGGTGGCGCTGCGATGAGGACGCTCGCCCAGCTCGACGCCGCCGTCTCCGCGTGCCGGGCCTGCCCGCGGCTGGTCGAGTGGCGCGAAGGCGTCGCGGGCGCGAAGGCGGCGTTCCGCGGTGAGGAGTACTGGGCGCGGCCGGTGCCCGGCTTCGGGCCGGCGGACGCCACGCTCGCCGTGGTCGGGCTGGCGCCGTCGGCGCACGGCGCGAACCGCACCGGCCGGATGTTCACCGGCGACCCGTCGGGCGACTTCCTCTTCCGGGTGCTGCACGAGGTGGGCCTCGCGTCGCAGCCGACGTCGACCGCGATCGGCGACGGCCTCGAGCTGTACGGCACCCGGCTCGTCTCGCCGGTGCGCTGCGCCCCGCCGGAGAACAAACCGACGCCGGCCGAGCGCGACACGTGCCGGGCGTGGCTCGCGGAGGAGCTGACGCTGTTACGTCCGACACTGCGCTCGATCGTCGTGCTCGGCGCGTTCGGCTGGCAGGCGTTGCTGCCGGTGCTCGCCGCCGCCGGCTGGCCGGTGCCGTCACCGCGGCCCGCGTTCGGACACGGCACGGTTCTGAAGCTCGGCGACCTGCGAATTTTCGGCTGTTATCACGTCTCGCCGCGCAATGTCCAGACCGGGCTCCTGACCCACACGATGGTGGCGGACGTCTTCCGCGCCGCGACCTCCGTGACGGCCTCGGACTGAATCGTTACGGAAGGTGCAGCGACGCTGGTCACAGCCGGATGGGGTCCCCGCGCAAGGTCCGTGTGAAGGTGCCACTATGAAGTCATGGCTGCTGCGAAGTCGAAGTCGGAACCGACTCGGATCCTCGTCCTCGGTGGTGGGTACGTCGGGCTCTACACGGCGTACGGCCTCCAGAAGATGCTCCGGGCCAACGAGGCCTCCGTGACCGTCGTTGACCCGCAGCCCCACATGACCTACGCGCCGTTCCTCCCGGAGGCCGCGGCCGGCGCGATCGAGCCGCGGCACGTGGTCGTGCCGCTGCGCCGCGTGCTCAAGCGCTGCCACGTGCTGACCGCGCGCGTCACCAAGATCGAGAACGACAAGAAGTCCGTGACGGTCGAGGCCGCCGACGGCCACATCGAGCAGCTCGGCTACGACGTCCTCGTGGTCGCGCTCGGCGCCGTCGCCCGCATCCTGCCGATCCCGGGCCTGGTCGAGCAGGGCATCGCCTTCAAGACCATCGGCGAGGCGATCTACCTCCGCAACCACATCATGACCAAGCTCGACGAGGCCGCCAGCACCCTCGACCCCGAGCTGCGCAAGCGCCTGCTGACGTTCACCGTCGTCGGCGGCGGGTTCGCCGGCATCGAGGCGCTGGCCGAGCTCGAGGACATGACCCGCTTCGCGGTGGAGAACTACTACCCGAACATCCAGCCGGCCGACGTCCGCTGGGTGCTCGTCGAGGCCGCCGGGCGCATCCTGCCCGAGGTCCGCGAGACGCTCGGCGTGTACACGGTGGAGCAGCTGGAGAAGCGCGGCATCGAGGTCTACCTGTCGACGGCGGCGAAGTCGTTCGAAAACGGCCACGTCGTGCTGTCGGACGGCACCGAGTTCGACACGGACACGCTCATCTGGACCGCCGGCGTGAAGGCCAACCCGGTGCTGGCCAACTCGGACCTGCCGCTGGACAAGCGCGGCCGCCTCGAGGCGACGGCCGCCATGCAGGTCGTCGGCCACCCGGACGTCTGGACCGCGGGCGACAACGCGGCCATCCCGGACCTCTCGCGCACCGAAGAGGACCCGACGGCGACGTGCCCGCCGAACGCGCAGCACGCGGTCCGCCAGGCGAGGCTGCTGGCGAAGAACATCATCAAGGTGACCCGCGGCGGCAAGCCGAAGGACTACTTCCACAAGAACCTCGGCGCGGTGGCGAGCCTCGGCCTGCACAAGGGCGTCGCCGACGCGCTGAACCTGAAGATCAAGGGCTTCCCGGCGTGGCTGTTCCACCGCGCCTACCACCTCAAGGCGATGCCGACCTGGAACCGCAAGATCCGCATCCTGTTCGACTGGATCCTCGGCGGGCTGTTCCGGCGTGAGGTCATCTCGCTGGGCCAGATCAACAACCCGAAGGACGAGTTCGCGCGCGTCTCGAAGTCCTGAGTTTTCGGTGGGGAGAGCCCCTGTCCGCTTCGGCGGACGGGGCTCTTTCGTGTCGCGAGGCGACGGCGGGACCTTCGCGCTCGAGCCTGCGAAGCTCACCCACCACCGCCGCCGCCGGTTCGTTCGCGCTCGTCGTGGAAGCGCTTCCTTGCCGACTGTTAAGGGCCTTTTGGGGCAGTTGCCAGGAAATGCCCGACTGTGTGCCGGTGAGCGACATGGTCTGGACAACTGGGCCAGTGAGCGGGTATCCCTTTCTTCACTACGAAGAATAAGTCGGCGAACCTCCCCCTCGCCGACAAGATCCGATCACTCCGCACCGCCCGTCCCCACGGTCCCAGGAGCTCCCATGCGCTTTTCCCGCACCAAAGCGGCACTCGTGGCGGCGTTGCCCGCCGTGCTGAGTGTCGCCGTCATCGCCGGCGCGCCCGGCACCGCGGCCGCGGCCGGCCCCGCCTTTCCCGCCCACTACGCGGCCCCCTACCTGCAGATCAGCGACTCCGACGCCGGTCAGATGTCCGCCGACATGAACGCCACCGGCACCAAGTTCTTCACACTCGCGTTCCTCACCCCGCAGTCCGGCTGCACGCCGGTCTGGGAAGCGAACGGCACCGGCGTCGGCTCCTTCAAGACGCAGATCAGCGCGCTGCAGGCCGCGGGCGGCAACGTCATCCCGTCGTTCGGCGGCGCCGAAGGCGGTGAGCTGGCCCAGACCTGCACGAACACCGCCAGCCTGACCGCGGCGTACGCGAACGTGGTCAACACCTACGGCACGCCGCGCCTGGACTTCGACATCGAAGGCGGCGTCCTCGGCGACACGGCGTCGAACCAGCGCCGCAACTCCGCGCTGGCCGCACTGCAGCAGCAGAACGGCGCGGTCCAGGTCGACTACACGCTGGCCGTCGACCCCACGGGCATCCCGGGCAATGAGCTCGACCTGCTGCGCGACGCCAAGAACAAGGGCGTCAAGGTCAGCGTCGTCAACCTGATGGTGATGGACTTCTACGACGGCCAGCCGGTCCTGGGCGACGCCCTGTCCGCGGCCCGCGCCAGCGCGTCGCAGCTGGCGAGCCTGTACGGGATCTCGACGTCGGCGGCGTACGCGATGATGGGCTTGACCCCGATCGCCGGCCGCAACGACGACGGCGCCCAGTTCAGCCAGTCCGACGCGCAGCAGCTGGAGACGTTCGCCGCCCAGAACGGCGTCGCGGAGCTGTCGTTCTGGGAGCTCCAGGACTACGACCGCGCGACGGGTTACGCGTACTCGAGGATCTTCAACGCGATCACCGGCGGCGGCACGACCACCCCGCCGCCCGCGGGCAGCGGCACGATCACCGGCTACGGCGGCAAGTGCGTGGACGTGGCAGGAGCCTCCTCGGCGAACGGCACGACGGTCGACCTGTACACGTGCAACGGCACGACGGCCCAGACCTGGACGTCGACCGCGGGCACGCTCCGAGCACTGGGCAAGTGCCTGGACGTCAACGCGGCAAGCACGGCGAACGGCGCGAAGGTCCAGCTCTACGACTGCAACGGAACGGGCGCCCAGCAGTGGACCCACACGGGCAACCAGCTGGTCAACCCGGCCTCGGGCAAGTGCCTGGACGCCACGGGCCCCAGCTCCGCGGACGGCACCCCGCTGCAGATCTGGACGTGCACGGGCAGCGCCAACCAGTCCTGGACGCTGAACTGAGTCCACAGTAGACACGAGGCCGGGCGGGGACACCCCTGCCCGGCCTCGTGGCTCGCGCGGGGCGTGGATCGCCTAGAGTGTGCGGTGCCCCCGTAGCCCAACTGGCAGAGGCAGTCGACTTAAAATCGACCCAGTGCGGGTTCGAACCCCGTCGGGGGCACTTTGCTGTCAGGCGGCCGAGCGTTCGCTCATCGGGCGGCGGCGGAGGGGGACCTCCTGCAGTGCCTGCGGTACGAAGTCCTGGTCCAGCGCGCTCACGTTCGTGCCCGGCGGGACTATCTCGTCGATCCGGTCCAGTACCTCGTCCGACAGGGTGACCTCCAGTCCGGCCAGGAGGTCGTCCAGGTGGGTCATTGTGCGCGGGCCGATGATCGCGCTTGTCACGCCCGGGTGGGAGATCGCGAACGCCATCGCCAGGTGGGTCAGCGGCATGCCCGCCGAGGCTGCCAAGGGGATCAGCTGCTCCACCACGTCGATGCGGTGCGAGTCGTTCAGGTGCTTCAGCATGCCCGCGCGGCGGAGGTCGTTCGCGCCGTCTCGGCGGACTCGGCCCGTGAGCATTCCTTGGCCCAGGGGGCCCCAGACCAGCGTGCCCATTCCGTGGCGTTGCGCTGTCGGGAGGACTTCGCGCTCGATGCCCCGGCTCAGGATCGAGTACGGCGGCTGCTCCGTGTGGAATCGCTCGAAGCCTCGGCGGGAGGCGGCCCACTGGGCTTCGACGATGTCCGATACCGGCATCGCCGACGTGCCGATCGCGCGGACCTTGCCGCTGTGGATCAGGTCGTTCAGCGCCGAGAGCGTTTCCTCGATGTCCGTCGACGGGTCCGGGCGGTGGATCTGGTACAGGTCGATGTGGTCGGTCTGCAAGCGGCGCAACGAGTTCTCGACCGCGGTCATGATCCAGCGTCGTGAGGTGCCCTGGTGGTTGGGGTCTTCGCCGGTCGCGCGGCTGAACTTGGTGGCCAGGACCACGTTGTCGCGGCGGCCCTTGAGGGCCTTGCCCACCACGTCTTCGACGTCGCCGTAGGCGTCGGCCGTGTCGACGAAGTTGATGCCCGCGTCCAGGGCCTTGTGGATGACGCGGATCGAGTCCTCGGGGTCGGGGTTGCCGATGGACGTCGCGAACATCAGGGTGCCGAGCGCGTACGGGCTGACCTTGATGCCGGTGCGGCCGAGGGTGCGGTACTGCATGGGAGGTGGCTCCTGGGGGTAGTCTCGGGGCGTAAGCGGAAAGCTCTTCCGCTACTATACGGAAAGGCTTTCCGGTTATGCAACCGCGCAAGCTGCGCGCCGATGCCCAGCGCAACGTCGACGCCCTGCTCGAAGCCGCAAAAAACGTCTTCGCCACCTCGGGTGTGGACGCTCCCGCGAAGGAGATCACCGACCTGGCCGGGGTCGGTGTCGGGACGCTCTACCGGCACTTCCCGCAGCGCGCCGACCTCGTCGTGGCCGTGCTGCACCGGGGGATCGACACCTGCGCCGCCGCCGGGCCGGCGCTCAGTGCCGAGCATGAACCCGAGGTGGCGCTCGCGGAGTGGCTTCGCCGGTACACCGCGTTCGTCGGGACCAAACGCGGCCTCGCGACGGCCCTGCACTCGGGGGATCCGGCCTTCGACGGCCTGCCCGGGTACTTCATGCAACGGCTCGAACCCGTGCTCGGCGCGCTGCTCGACGCCGCCGTCGCGACCGGCGGGACCCGCGCCGACGTCAGCGCGAAGGACCTGATGCACGCCATCGCCCTCTTGTGCCAGCCGGTGCGCGGCGAAGGCATCGAGTTCAACCAGCGCATGGTCGCCGTACTCGTCGACGGGCTCCGGCGCGCCTGAAACCCCGATGTACGCCGGGTGTACTCCCCGTCCACGCTGCGCGGAAACCCGCATTCCGCGAGGTCATCCGTACGGGGAGAGCAGCATGACAACCTCCAGCAAGGTGGGCCGCGCGGCCGTGTACGGCGCCGCCGGGCTCGCCACCGCCGGGGCGACCGCCGCCGGGGCCTTCGCCGCCGACGACGTGACGCCGGTCGCCGCGGCCGGCGGACGGCCCGCCGTCGCGCCGGTCAAGGTCGCGCCCCTCGCGGCGCCGGCCGCCCAGAAGGTCGCCCAGCCCGCAAAGCACACGCCCGCGAGGCACGCTCCGGCAAGCACACGCCGGCCAAGCACGCCACGGCCAAGTCGGGTTCCCGCAAGAAGCCTGCTCAGCGGCCGGCCGTGAAGCGCCAGGCCGTGCAGCCGGCGCAGGCGAACCACGTCGTCCTGCCGCACCTCGTCGCCAAGCTCGTGGAACTGCCGAAGCCCGCGTCGCCGTCCGCGCTCGACCAGGCGACCGCCGAGGTCGGGGCCGCGAAGAAGGCCGCCCCGCCGTCGCCGGTCGGACAGGCGGGCCCGGTTCCGACCAGCACGTGGTCGTCGAACGGCGTGTCGATCGTCATCGCGAGCGAGCGCGGTCCCCCGGGTGGTGCCAACGGTTCCGGCCGTTTCTCGTACGCCGGCCACCGGGTGCCATACCGTCCACAGTGGTCGGATGCCGATCCTGTTTGCCCGGTATGCGCGCTTCGGAAAACGGCGTTTCCGGAGTCGCATTCTGCACTTTTCTGGCTTCTTCATGCCCTTCCGGGCAACACATTCGAGTTAACGGGGACACCGGAAGTAGCCCTTGTGAGGTCCATGTATGCTCCGGTGTCGCTTGACCGGGTGATAACTCACTCGAATCGGTGGCCGTTGTGATCGGGGCTTGGTCTCACGCGGCCCCCCACGTCGTGGTTCGGGCTCTGATAGGAGATTTATGCAGGTCAGGTCAGCTCTCGTACGTGGCGGGATCGCGGCTCTCGCCGCGGCCGCCGCGGTCATGGTCGGTGCTCCGGCGGCTCTCGCCGACGACGGTGCCGCCCACGGCAAGGTCGACGGGAACGGTGGCACCGTCGGTTACCGGCTCAACCTCGGGAAGGGCGGCGACTACATCGCCGAGCTGTTCTCGATGAAGCTCTCCAACGGCAGCACCCTCAAGCTCTACTGCGTGCAGATCACCGTCGGCCTGCGCACCGACGTCGACATGGTCGAGCGCCCCTGGAACAAGTACCCCGCGAAGGGCCCGTTCCAGGAGAACAGCGCGAAGATCAACTGGGTGCTGCACCACGGCTACCCGGGCGCCGGCCTCGACGCTCTCGGCAGCGCGCTGGGCAAGGCGGGCGTCACGGTCCACGGCGGCGTCTCCGAGCGCGAGGCCATCGCCGCGACGCAGGCCGCGGTCTGGCACTTCAGCGACGGCGTGAACCTCGACGCCACCAAGCCGCTGGCGGAGGAGAACTCGGCCGACGCCAACGCCGACGTCGCCGCGCTGTACGGCTACCTGACCGGTGACCAGAACAAGGGTCTCGCCGCGCAGCCGAAGCCGACCCTGAACGTCGCCGCGGACAAGACCGAGGGCACCGCGGGCAGCAAGATCGGCCCGTTCTCGGTCGCGACCTCCGGGGACATCACCGCGCTGACCAGCCAGCTGCCCGACGGCGTCAAGATCACCGACGCCGACGGCAAGGAGCTGAAGGCTTCGGACGTCAAGGACGGCACCAAGCTCTACGTCGACGTCCCGGCCGGCACCAAGCCGGGCAAGGGCGCCTTCGAGCTCAAGGCCAGCGGCGAGCTGGACACGGGCCGTCTGTTCGTCTCCGAGAACTACGCGCGGCAGCCGGCCCAGTCGCTGATCGTCGCCGACTCGGAGAAGACCGAGGTGACCGCGAACGCGGCCGCCAGCTGGACCGAGGCGGGCGCCCCGGCGACCAGCCCGGCCCCGACCACCCCGGCCGGTTCCCCCGGCGGTGGCGGCGACCTGGCCAACACCGGCGTCGACGCGGCCGTGCCGTTCACCGTCGGCGGCCTGCTGCTCGGTGGCGGCGCGCTGATGCTGCTGGTGAACCGTCGCCGCAGCCGTGCGTGAACTGATCTGAGCTGAACCCGGACGGGGCCGGTCCACAGTGGACCGGCCCCGTTCCGGCGTCCGACGAACGGATTGCGACGTTCGGGGCGAAACCGGCGAACCGCGCACGCAGTGGTCTAGACTTTTCCGCCGACAGGCGAAGGGACGAGACCATGCGTGGTACGACCGTTCCGCCCGGGACGCCCGGCCGTCCGCCGCGGGCGGGAGAGCTGCCGATGCACCGGCTGGAGCTGCCCGCGCCGCACGCGGTGCCGTTCGCCGTCGGGACGTTCGACACGATCGGGCCGCTCTCGCGCGCGGAGTTCCCGCACCGGCACACCTTCCACGAGCTCGTCCACGTCACCGGCGGCACCGGCGCGCACGTCGTCGACCTGGCCCGCTGGCCGTTGCGGCCGCCGCACTTCGGCGTCATCGCCGCGGGCCAGGTGCACCACTGGGCCGGGGCCCGGAACCTGACCGGGCACGTCGTCCTGTTCACCGACGACTTCCTGCTCGACTACCCGGGCGACCGCGAACTGCTGCGACGCCTGGGCGAACGGCCGTGGCCGGAGCTCGACGCCCGCGCCGACGCCGACGTCACGCGCCTCATCACCGAACTGGAGGCGGAACACCGCCGCGGCGAGGACTCGGTCCTGCGGGCCCTGCTGCACGTCCTGGTCGTGCGCGTGGGACGGCTGCCGGGGACGCCCGCCGCGCCGCCCGCCCGGACCGGGGCGGTGGCGGCGGAGTTCGCCCGGCTCACCGGACGTCCGGACCTGGGGCTGTGGTCGGTGCACGCGCACGCCGAACGCATCGGCGTCACCCCGGAGCACCTCACCGAGGCGGTCAAGGCCGCGACCGGCCGCACGGCCGCGCAGCTGGTGCGGGAGGCGCGGATCCGGGAGGCCAAGCGCTTCCTGCTCCGGACGGATCTCACGGTCCGGCAGGTCGCCAGCCGCGTCGGCTTCGCCGATCCGGCGTACTTCTGCCGGTTCTTCCGGCGCGAGACCGGGCTGAGCCCCGGCGACTTCCGCCGCACCGGCGAGAAGCACCACGACTGACCGCTCCGGTCCATCGCCGGGGAGCGGGTGCGCTCCTTACCGTCGAGGGCATGGACGAAGAGACCAAGCTGAGCCGCAAGACGCTGCTGCGGGCCGCGTTGGCCGCCGGTGTCGCGGCGCCCGTCGCGCTGATCGGCGGTCCCGCGCTGGCCCGCACCGCCGCGGCGGGCAGCCAGGCCCCGGAGCTGACGCCGTCGTGCCACGACGACGACGATCCGACGCCCGAACAGATCGAAGGCCCGTACTTCAAGCCGAACTCGCCGGAGCGGACGTCGCTCGTCACGCCCGGCACGCAGGGCACGCGGCTGACCGTGACGGGCTACGTCTTCGGGCTCGCGTGCCTGCCGGTGAACCGCGCGCTGCTGGACTTCTGGCAGGCGGACGTCAACGGCGCGTACGACAACACCGGTTTCACCTTCCGCGGCCACCAGTACACCGACGCCCGGGGCGCGTTCACGCTGTCGACGATCGTCCCGGGCCTCTACCCGGGCCGCACCCGGCACATCCACGTGAAGGTCCAGGCGCCGGGCCGGCCGATCCTGACCACGCAGCTGTACTTCCCGAACGAGCCGCGCAACAACACCGACTCGATCTTCGACGCGCGGCTGCTGATGACCGTGCGGGACAACGGGAGCGCGAAGGAAGCGGCGTTCGACTTCGTGCTGAACGTGCCGCAGACGCCGACCACCACCGGCACGCCGCCACCGGCTTCGACAACTTCGACGCCGCCCGGCGGCACCACCTGGGCGGCGGGCACCAACTACGCGGCCGGCGCCCGCGTCACCTACGGCGGCCGGGACTACGTGTGCTTACAGGGGCACACGGCCCAGCCGGGCTGGGAGCCCCCGAACGTCCCCGCGTTGTGGCGGACGGCCTGAGACTCCCAGCGTGAGGTCGTGAGTGTTCAGGGCGGTTCTAACCGCCCTGAACACTCACGACCGGGGTTCAGCAGTAGAGGTTGGCGCCGGGGTCGACGCCGAGGACCGAACTGATCGAGCGGTACTTGGAGACGCGGCTTTCGACCTGGGCGGGGTTGCCGCCGTTGCATTCGATCGAGCCGTTGATGCTGCGGATCGTCTCGCCGAAGCCGCGGCCGTTGACGATCGCGTTGTGCGGCGTCATCGAGCCCGGGCCGGTCTGGGTGTTCCAGTACCAGAGGCCGGTCTTCCACGCGACGGCCGAGTTCTGCTCGACCTGCCAGGGGTTGCCGAGCAGGTCGATGCCGAGCGCGTCACCCGCGGCCTTGTAGTTGAAGTTCCAGCTCAGCTGGATCGGGCCGCGGCCGTAGTACGCGGCCTGGCCGGCCGGGCAGCCGTAGGACTGGCTGTAGTCGCAGTAGTGCGGGTAGTTGGCCGTGTTCTGTTCGACGATGTAGACGAGGCCGCCGGTCTCGTGGTCGACGTTCGCGAGGAACGCGGCCGCCTCCTGCTTCTTCACCGTGTCACTGCCCGTGTTCGCGAAGCCGGGGTAGGCGGACAGCGCCGCGGTCAGGCCGCTGTAGGAGTAGAAGCCGTTGCGGCCCGGGAAGATCTGGTTGAACTGCGCTTCGCTGACGACGAACGAGCCCGGGTTGCCGGGGTTCGTGCCGCCGCCGTCGCAGCTGTAGGGCTCCCAGTACCAGGTGCTGATGATCGGGTCGTAACCCGGATTCGCGTTCTTGGCGCGGTAGTAGCCGCCGTTGGTGTACTTGACGACCGCGCCGACGTCGTACCACTGCCCGGCGACCCAGTTGGGTGCGTTGCAGGTCGTGCCGCCGCCACCGCCGTCACAGCTGTAGGGCTCCCAGTACCAGGTGCTGATGATCGGGTCGTAACCCGGATTCGCGTTCTTGGCGCGGTAGTAACTGCCGTTGGTGTACTTGACGACCGCGCCGACGTCGTACCACTGGCCGGCGACCCAGTTGGGCCCGCTGCACGCCGCGGCGGCGGCCTGCGGGGCGGCGGTGGACAACGCGGGGACACCGAGCACGAGCGCGGCTGCGGCCGCAAAGGCCGAAATCACCGCGACAAGACGTCTTCTCAAGGCTCGCTCACTCCTTCGGCCACGACAGGGTCCGGACGGGGGGAGGCGTCCGGGTGTCGAAGAGGGGGTGCTCATCCGGCCGGGAAGAACGTGACACCAGTCACTAGAGCAGATTGGTCTAGTCCAGTCAAGAAGCCTGGCCACGCGGGCAACGGGTGTGCGCGAACGGCCCTGGCATGATGCGCCCATGGCCGGACATGTCACGCGCGCCGCGGCAGGCAGCGAAGTGGGGCAGCGCTACTCCGCGAACTTCGATGTCGTGCACCTGACCGAAGATCCGTTGCTCGCGGTGGTCGCCGACGGCATGGGTGACGGCGAAGGCAGCCGGCTGGCCGGACGGACCGCGGTCGACGTCTTCGTCGCGCGGGCGGGCGGTTCCCCGGACTCGTTGCGGGAAGCGGTCGCCGCGGCGCAGCGGGAGGTCGGCGAGTCCGGCCGGCGGATCGGCGGCCTGGCCGGGTGCACGCTCACCGCGCTCGTGGAGTCCGGCGGCGGGTACTGGCTCGTCCAGATCGGCGACTCGCGGGCCTACCGGCTGCGCGACGGCCTGCTGGAGCTGCTCACCACCGACCACACGATGGCCTGGCTCGGCGCGGTCAACGGCTGGTACGCGTTCGACTCGCCCCAGGCGTCGGCCGCGCGGTACCAGCTGACGCGCTACATCGGCCACCCCGCGCGTCCGGAGCCGGACGTGCTCAGCCTCGCGCTGCGCCCGGGCGACGTGCTGCTGCTGTGCAGTGACGGCGTCGCCGAGCAGGTGCCCTACGAGCGGATCCACGAGATCCTCGGCCGGCGGGGCGAGCCGGCCGAACAGGTCCGGCGGCTGCTGGCCGTCGCCGAGGCGGCGGGCGGCCGGGACAACGCGACGGCGGTGGTCGTCCACGTCGTCCCGGCGCCGTAGGCCACGGGGTCAGCGCGCTTGCGGGATCCGCACCTTGGCGGGTTGCACGAGCCGCAGCAGCCGGGCCCGGCCCAGCCGGTGGAGCATCTCGCCGAGCTCTTCCGGCGCGATGCTGCTCTCGAGGTCGATCCGCGTCACCTCGACCACGCGGTCGATCTCCGTGACCGGGAGCCGGGCGCCGAACTCCCCGGTCAGCCACACCCCGACCTCGTCGACGACGTTGTCCGCCCGGTGGCTTCGTACGGTCATCGCTCTCCTCGTTTCGGCTCGCTTGTTACCCAGGTCGAGGCCGGAAAATGCCGACCTGACGCGGGTTCGACGGCCGAGCCCGGAAGCCATGACGCCGAACGGCGAAATTGGCCGCGAGAAAGCTTTCCGTGTTCGGGCAAGTGAAATCCGTGACGATGAGTGTCACTCACATGGGCGGAACTCCGACCGCAGTTGTCGGCCGATCGGGTGGAAATCGGGGGAACTTGCCCGATCGGCCGTACGTCCCAGGACGCTGGAGACGTCCGGTGGGGTGCGGGTGTCCCTCGGCGGGGCGCGGAAACGGAGACACGATCGATGGGCCGGTACGACCGGACCGACCTCGGGGCCTACAGCCTCGGGTTGCTCGACGACGCCGAAACGGCGCGGGTCGAGCGGCACCTGGCGTCGTGCTCCGACTGCCGCCAGGAGGTCCGGGAGTTCGAGTCCGTCCGCATCATGCTGGACAGCCTCGGAAAGTCCACTTAGGACTTCCGCCGGAAACCGTCGGTGCCCGCCGCTAGGTTGCCGGGCGTGACCGATGACCTGTTCCTGAGCCCGACCCGGGCCACCTACGCCGTGGTCGCCGAGAGCTACGGCAGCTTCGTCCCACCGATTCGCGAAGACGTCGAGGACCGCGCGCTGCTGGCGGCGTTCGCCGACCTGGTCCGCGACGGCCCGGTCGCCGACCTCGGCTGCGGCACGGGCCTGGTGACGGCCTACCTGGCGTCGCTCGGCCTCGACGTCGCCGGCATCGACCTGACGCCGGAGATGCTCGCGGTCGCCCGCCGCGACTACCCTGAACTGCGGTTTTCCGAGGGCTCGCTGCTGGACCTCGATCTCCCGGACGATGGTCTTTCCGGTGCGGTGGCGTGGTATTCGATCATCCACACCCCGCCCGCGCGGCTCCCGGCGGTGGCGGCGGAGCTGTTCCGGGTGGTGCGCCCGGGCGGTCACCTGCAGCTCGGCTTCCACGTCGGCGACCGGCGTCACCACCGGACGGACGGGTACGGGCACGAGGGGTTTTCGCTGGACATCTACTGGCTCCCGGTCGACGGGGTCTGCGACCTGCTTCGCGACGCGGGGTTCGAGATCCTGACGACGGTGCTGCGCAACCCGTCGGCGCGAGTACCGCAGGGACGAGTGCTGGCGCGCAAACCCGCCTGACGCACGCCCGCGGCTCAAAGCCGTGAATGGCACATCGAGGGACTCAGAGTCCCTCGATGTGCCATTCACGGACCTCGGAAGTGCGGGTCAGCGGGGTGCGGCGGCCTTGAGGCCCCGATGCTCGGTGACGTCGGGGGCTCGCGCCCCCGAAAGCTCAGTAGTCGTCGCGTCCCGTGAACTGCTGTTCCAGCAGCTCGGCCGCGCCCGCGACGAGTTCGAGGGGATCGATGAACTCGTTGATGTCCAGGTTGATCAGGGGCAGCGAGTGCCGCAGCACGATGTGGTCGCCCATCACCGCGACCCCGCCGACGATGGTCGACTCGCCGACCTCGGTCAGCACCGACAGGAGGTCGACCTCGTCGTGCCGGGCGAACGGCGTCGCGATCTGCACCCAGTCCTCGCGCTGGTCCAGGATCTCCCGGGCGATCACCATGATCTGGGCGCGGTTCTCGGTGTCCGGCTCGTCGCCGAAGATCAGCCGGATGCGGATCTCGTCGGGCTCGTCGCGCACCACCCGGTAGGCCTGCCTGATGTACGCGACCAGGTCGCCCCATTCGGCCATCAGACGGCTCCGATCCGGTCGAGGTCGGCGAGCACGTCCGCCGGCAGCTCCAGGTCCGCGGCCGCGAGGTTCTCGCGCAGGTGCTCCGGCGAGGACGTGCCCGGGATGAGCAGCATCGACGGCGACCGCTGCAGCAGCCACGCGAGCGCGACCTGCATCGGCGTCACGCCCAGACGCTCGGCGCAGTCGTCGAGCAGCCCCGACTGCAGCGGGCTGAAGCCGCCGAGCGGGAAGTACGGCACGAAGGCGATCCCCTCGGCCGCGCACTTGTCGACGAGCGGGTCGTTTTCGCGGTGCGCCAGGTTGTACTGGTTCTGGACGCAGACGACCGGCGCGATCGCCTTGGCCTCGTCGAGCTGGTCCGCGGTCACGTGGCTGACGCCGAGGTGCCGGATCAGGCCCTTCTCCCGCAGGCCCGCGAGCACCCCGAACGGCTCGGCGAGCGACATCGCGACCGGGTAGCCGCCGGTCGCGTCGCTCAGCCGCAGGTTGACGACGTCGAGCGCGTCGAGGCCCAGGTTCCGCAGGTTGTCGTGCACCGCCTGGGTGAGCTCGTCAGCCGACAGCGCGGCCGGCCACCCCTTGTCCTCGCTGCGCCGCGCCCCGACCTTCGTGACCAGGTGGACGTCTTCGGGGTACGGGTGCAGGGCTTCCTTGATCACGGCGTTCACGGTGTGCGGACCGTAGTAGTCGCTGGTGTCGATGTGCGTGACACCCGCTTCGACGGCCTCGCGCAGCACGGCGACCGCGGTGTCGTGGTCCTTCGGCGGTCCCCACACGCCGGGGCCGGCCAGCTGCATCGCGCCGTAGCCCATCCGGGACACGGACAGTTCGCCGCCGAGAAGGAAAGTACCGCCGGGATCGGACATGTCACTCCTTGCTGTAGGTGCCGCGAAGGAGTCTAGGGAGGTTCCGGCTCAGCCGCAGACACCTTTGCCGCGCAGCACCCGCGTCACCGACTGCTGGACGCGCGTCTTCGGCAGCTCGCCCGAGGCGACGGCCTTCTCCAGCCGGTCCAGCACTTCGCCGATCCGGCCGCCGGACGACCACAACGCCTGGTCCGCGCCCGCTTCCAGGGCCTTCAGGACGGCGTCCGGCAGCGAATACTGCGCCGTGATCGCCTTCATCGCGCCGAGGTCGTCGGTCAGGATCGGCCCGGTGAAGTGGAATTCGCCGCGCAGCAGCTGGTACGCCGCCGGCGAAAGTGACGCCGGGACGCCGTTCGTCAAGTCCGGCACGTCGAGGTGGCCGACCATCACGGCGACCGGGCCGTAGTCGGCGATGTTCCGGTAGGGCGCGAGGTCGACCGCGCGCAGTTGCGCGAGCGGCGGCGTGACGACCGTGCCCTTGTGCGAGTCACCAGATCCGTGGCCGTGGCCGGGGAAGTGCTTCAGCACCGGCTGGACACCCGCGTCGCGGAGGCCCGCCGCGAACGCCGTGGCGTACGTCTTCACGCGGGCCGGGTCGGGGCTGAAGGACCGGTCGCCGATGACGTCGTCGTCCGGGGCGTCGGTGACGTCGGTGTCGGGCGCGAAGTCCACCGTGACCCCGCGGGCCTTGAGCTGCCGGCCACGGTCGGCGGCGATGCCGCGCACCTGGTCCGGCGTCTTCGTCTTCGCCAGTTCGCGCGCCGACGGCATGTCGCCGTCGAGATCGTCGATGCGCTGGACGCGGCCGCCCTCTTCGTCGACCGAAACGCCCACCGGGATCTTCGCGACGCCCTGCACGGCGTCGAGTGAGTGATCTTTCAACAACGCTGTTGCGTTACCACCGATGAAGATCCCGCCGACCTGGTTGTCGCGCACCAGCGACACCGTCGAAGCCGGGTTGTCCCCGGTCACGCCGACGACGACCAGCTGCGCGACCTGCCGGCGGAGGTCGAGGCCGTTCACCAGCGACGCGCAGTCGCCGGGACGCGAGAGACTCGAGGTCGGCGCGGGTGCGGGGGTGCCCGCGGGGACGGGCGGGGTGGTGGGAAAAGGCGTCCGCGGGAGCGCCAAACCGGACACGGTCCGCGGCTGCAGGCCGATGACCAGCAGACTCACGGCCACGATGCACACGGCCACCCCCAGGGCGGCCAGACTTCGGCGGTTCATCGGTCCCTTCACTCGTCGGCGGGCCCCACGACGGTAGTCGACGCCCCGGCTTCACCGTGTGAAGAGGACCGTGAAGAAGGCGATCACCGGCGTTAGAGAATTCGTGAAGGCGGTCTCACCAGACTGGGCGGCGTCAGGAAAATCGATGACGGTTACCAGGAGGCACGATGGACCAGGTGCGCGTGGCGGCATGGGCGTCCGACCCGATCGCCCTCACCGGGTTGATCAACCACCTGCGGTCCCGTCCCGAACTGCTGGTCGTCCCGCGAGCCCGCCGTGGCGAGGCCGCCGTGCTCGTGTTCGCCGCGAACCAGGTCGACCGCGACGTCATCGCCGCCCTGCGGGCCGCGTCCGCGGAGTCGCCCGCCGCGATCGTGCTGGTGGCCGGGCACGTCGACCCGGCGCACCTGAGCCTGCTCGCCGACTGCCACGTCTCCGCCGTGCTGCCGCGGACCGCGCTCGACCGGCTCACCGACAGCGTGCTCGCCGCCGCGCGGGGCCGGACGGCGTCGCTGCGCGACCAGGTCGAGGCCCTGGCCCACGAGGGCGCCGGGGCGTCGCTGACGCCGCGCGAGGTGGATGTGCTTCGCTTGATGGCGGAAGGCTGGGACACTGCCGAGATCGCGGGCAAGCTGTGCTACTCCGAGCGGACCGTGAAGAACGTCATCTACGCCATGACCAACCGGCTCAACTTGCGCAACCGGCCGCACGCGGTCGCGTACGCCGTGCGCGCGGGTGTGATCTGAGGGAAGCTCACGCACGTGGGAACGATCGTCCGCCGGACCGCCGCGGCGGCTGCCGCGCTGGCCCTGCTCGCCGCCTGCAGTCCGAGCGACGCCGGGGGCAAGACCAAGCTCACCATCGCGACCTTCGGTGAGTTCGGGTACGCGCCGCTGATCGCGGAGTACGAGAAGCTGCACCCGGACGTCGAGGTGCAGAACCGCGTCACCGACTTCGACACCCACCACAAGGGCCTCGCGACCCAGCTCGCCACCGGCCACGGCGCGGCCGACGTCGTCGCGATCGAAGAGCAGTACATCCCGCAGTACCGGAAGGCGAAGGACAAGTTCGCCGACCTCGCCCAGTTCGGCGCGCGGGACCTGCAGGGCCAGTGGGCGCCGTGGAAGTGGGCGCAGGGCACCGACGGCGATTTCGTCCTGGGCCTCGGTACGGACATGGGCAGCCTCGCCCTCTGCTACCGGCGCGACCTGTTCCAGGCGGCCGGCCTGCCGACCGACCGTGACGCCGTCGCGAGGCTGATCCCCGACTGGAACGCCTACGCCGCCACGGCCCAGCGGTTCTCCGAAAAGACACCGGACGTCAAGTTCGCGGACTCCGCGGGCACCGTCTACACGGCGATGCTGAACCAGTCGCCCGAGAACTACTTCGCGGCGAAGGACGATTCCTACATCGGCGGCACGAACCCGACCGTGCGCAACGCCTTCTACCTCTCCGGAGGGATCGCCGAAAAGGGCCAGACGGCGGCCGCGACCACCTTCACGCAGGCCTGGAACGTGGCCATCAAGCAGGGCTCGTTCGCCACGATCGCGTGTCCCGCGTGGATGCTCAGCCAGATCAAGCAGTCCGGCGGCGACGCCAACAGCGGCAAGTGGGACGTCACCACCGTGCCCGGCGCCAGCGGCAACCAGGGCGGTTCGTTCCTGACCGTCCCGAAGCAGAGCGAGCACCCGAAAGAGGCGTACGACCTGGCCCGCTGGCTGACGGCGCCGGAGCAGCAGAAGAAGCTGTTCCTCTCCGACGGCATCCTGCCCAGCGAGCCGGCCGTCTACAAGGACCCGCAGGTCGTCGCGCACACCGACCCGTACTTCGGCGACGCGCCGATCGGGAAGATCTTCGCCGCGTCGGCCGACTCCCTGCGGCCCAACTACCGGGGCCTGCACGACGCCGACGTCCGGCCGGAGTTCGGCCGCGCGCTCGGGCGGATCGAGGACAAGACCGAGAACGTCGACCAGGCCTGGGCGGACGCCGTCCAGCAGGCCCAAGCAGCCCTGAAGTAGCTCCGCGTGCAGCACCGGCTCGCCCGTTTCGACCGCAAGGTCACGCCGTTGCTGCTCATCGCGCCCTTCTTCGGGTTGTTCGTCGTCTTCGGCGCGTTCCCGCTGCTCTACACGATCTGGGTGTCGCTGCACGACTGGAACCTGCTCGACGGCGACCAGGGCTACCGCGGGCTCGCCAACTACGGCGAGCTGCTCACCGACCCGCGGTTCTACAACGCGCTGGCCAACACGGTCGGCATCTTCGTGCTCGCCGCCGTCCCGGAGTTCCTGCTGGCGCTGGGGATCGCCGCGCTGCTCGACCGGCCGCTGCGGGCCGCGACCTGGTGGCGCACCGGGATCCTGCTGCCGAACGTCGTATCGGTGGTCGCCGTCGGGCTCGTGTTCGGGCAGCTGTTCAGCCGCGACTACGGCGTCGTCAACGAGGTTCTCGGCTGGTTCGGCGTCGCGCCGGTCAACTGGCAGGCGAGCACCTGGTCGTCGCACGTCGCGGTGGCGTCGATGGTGCTCTGGCGCTGGACCGGCTACAACGCGCTGATCTACCTGTCGGCGATGCAGGCCGTGCCGGCGGACCTGTACGAGGCCGCCGCGCTCGACGGCGCGTCGCGGTGGCGCACGTTCTGGTCGATCACCGTCCCGGGCATCCGGCCCGCGCTCGCCTTCACGGCCATCGCCGGCACCGTCAACGGCCTGCAGCTGTTCGCCGAACCGCAGCTGTTCGACGCGGGCGGCTCGGGCGGGACCGGCGGCAACGACCGCCAGTTCCAGACCGTGACGATGTACTTGTACGAGAAGGGGTTCACGCACTTCGACGCCGGTTACGCGGCCGCGCTGACCTGGGTGCTGTTCGTCGTCTGCGTGCTGTTCGCGCTGGTGAACTACCGGCTCGTGCGCCGGTTCGTGAGGTCGGCGTGACGGCCCGGCGGCGGCCGGGCGCCTGGGTGTACGCCCTGCTGATCGGCGTGCTCGGCGCGTCGATGTTCCCGCTGTACTGGTCGTTCGTGGTGTCCACAAGGGACAATTCGGCGATCGGGGAGACGTCACCGCTGCTGCTGCCGGGCGGGCACCTCTTCGAGAACGTGCGCCGCGTGTTCGACACCGTCGACTTCTGGCTCGCGATCGGCAACTCGCTGATCGTCTCGGGCACGGTGATGGTGTCCAACGTGGTCTTGGCGAGCCTCGCCGGGTTCGCGTTCGCGCGGCTGCGGTTCCCCGGCCGCAACACGTTGTTCCTGCTCGTCGTCGGCTCGGCGATGGTGCCGGCGCAGCTCGGCGTGATCCCGCTCTACCTCGTCGTCGGCGACCTCGGCTGGTACGGCCGGCTCGAAGCGGTGATCGTGCCCGGCCTGGTCAGCGCGTTCAGCGTGTTCTGGATGCGGCAGGCCTGCGAGAACGCGATCAGCGCCGACCTCGTCGACGCGGCGACCGTCGACGGCTGCTCGATCCTGCGCACCTACTGGCACGTCGCGGTCCCGTCGTTGCGCCCGCAGGCCGCGGTGCTCGCGATGCTCACGTTCATGGCGACGTGGAACGACTACTTCTGGCCGCTGGTGGTACTCGACCCCAACGAGACGCCGACCGTGCAGGTCGCGCTGTCGCAGCTGGCCAGCGGTTATTACACCGACTACGCGCTGATGCTGACCGGCGCGACCGTGGGCGTGCTGCCCGTCATCGCGGCGTTCCTGCTGCTCGGCCGGTACGTCGTCCGGGGGATCCTGAGAGGGGCGCCAGTGTGACGGAGTTTCCGGCGGGTTTCCGGTGGGGCGCGGCGACCGCGTCGTACCAGGTCGAGGGCGGCGTCACCGAGGGTGGCCGCGGACCGTCCATCTGGGACACCTTCTCGGCCACCGAGGGTAAGGTCCTCGACGGCGCGTCCGGCGAGGTCGCCTGCGACCACTACCACCGCTACCCCGAGGACATCGGCCTGCTGGCCGGCCTCGGGCTCAACGCGTACCGCTTTTCGGTGGCGTGGCCGCGGATCATGCCCGACGGCGTGACGACGTCCGCGGCCGGTCTCGGGTTCTACGACCGGCTGGTCGACGAACTGCTGAGCCGCGACGTCACGCCGGTGCTGACGCTGTACCACTGGGACCTGCCGCAGGCGCTGGAGGACGCCGGCGGCTGGCCGGCGCGGGACACGGCGTTCCGGTTCGCCGAGTACGCGGCGGTGGTCCACGACGCGCTCGGCGACCGCGTCGAGCAGTGGACGACGATCAACGAGCCGTTCTGCGCGGCGTACCTGGGGTACGGCAGCGGCGTGCACGCGCCGGGCGTCCAGGACTACGACACGGCGCTGGTCGCGGCGCACCACCTGCTGCTCGGCCACGGCCTGGCGACACGCGCGTTGACGGAGCAGGCCCGGCCGGGGCACGAATTCTCGCTGGCGTTGAACTTCGCGCCCGCCATCGCGGACGGCTCGTCACCGGCTCACGCCGAAGCGGCCCGGAAGTTCGACGGCATCCACAACCGGTTCTTCCTGGACCCGGTGCTGGGCAAGGGCTACCCCGCCGACGTCGTGGCGGACGTCGCCCACCACGGCGGCCGCTTCGCCGCGTCGGTCCGGGACGGCGACACGGACATCATCGCGGCGGCCATCGACTGGCTCGGGGTGAACTACTACGCCCCGGCCCGGGTGACGCCGCTCGCGGACCCCACGGCGCCGAGCAACTGCCCGCTGCCGGGCTTGCGAGGCCTGGACGTGCTCCCGGCTCGGCCGCCGCTGACGGCGTTCGGCTGGGAGCAGTCACCCGAGACGCTGACTTCGCTTCTGAGCTGGATTTCCACCCGCTCCGGTGGCTTGCCGCTGGTGGTGGCGGAGAATGGTGCGTCCTTTGTGGACGAAGTGGTCGACGGCCGGGTCCACGACGCTGCCCGCGTCGCCTACTTCGACTCGCACGTCCGCGCGGTCCACGACGCGATCGTTGGTGGCGCGGACGTGCGCGGCTACTTCGCGTGGTCCCTGCTGGACAACTTCGAGTGGGCGATGGGGTACTCGCAACGGTTCGGCCTGGTCCACGTCGACTTCGAGACCCAGGTCCGCACGGTCAAGGACTCCGGCCACTTCCTCGGGCGCATCGCCAAGGCCAACGCCCTCCCCACCTAACCGACCCTCCAGGTACGCGACCCGACTCTCCAGGTACGCGACCCGACCCTTCCGGTACGCGACCCGACTCTCCAGGTACGCGTGTTGTCCTTGGCGGGGGCGACACCGTGTCGGTCGCTGTGCCGGAACGGTCGGTTCGCGTACCCAGACGGTCGGTTCGCGTGCCTGGAGGGTCGGTTTGCGTGCCTGGAGGGTCGGTTTGCGTGCCTGGAGGGTCGGTTTGCGTGCCTGGAGGGTCGGATCAGGTGCGCTGGCGGAAGGCGTCGGCCACGCCCGAGCGCGACGGCGTCTCCAGCTTGCCCAGCAACCTGGCCACGTGGGCTTGGACCGTCCGCCGGGGCAGGGACAGTTCCGCCGCGATGTCCGGGTTCGAGCGGCCCTCCGCGACCAGGCTCGCGATGCGGACCTCGATCGGCGTCAGCGACTCCCAGCCGTGGCCCGGGCGGATCGGCGAGGACAGCGCCCCGCGCCGGACGCCCAGCCGGCGCAAGCGGGTCTCCGCGCGGCGCAGGTCCCAGCGGGCCGACAACGCCGTGTACAGCTCGGCCGCCTCCTCGTACGCCGCCTGGGCCGCGTCCAGCCGGCCGGCGCGGGCCAGCAGCACCGACGCGTCCTCCAGCGCCGTCGCCAGTTCCGGGCGGCGGCCGACCGAGCGGAAGTGCTCGGCCGTGTCGAGCACCGGGCTCGGGTCCTCCTCGATCAGCCCCCGGCACCATGACGCCGCGGCGAGCGCCCGCGCCGGGCGGCGTTCCTTCTCCGCCTCTTCTTCGCAGACGTCCAGCGCCCGCAACGCGCGTTCGCGGTCGTCCTGCTCCATCGCCAGCCGGACGAACGCCGGAAGCCATTGGTGCCGCAGCATCATCTGCGCGTACGTCGGGTTCAAGATCGGTTCGAGGATCTGCAGCGCCCGCGCCCGGTCGCCGCGCTGCTCGGCGGCGAGGGCGTCGGCGACCAGCAGGAAGTCGAAGCTCTCGCGCTCGGCGCCGGTCGCCGGGGCGTACTCCTCCGCCGCGTCGAGGTGGGCCGCCGCCTGCGCGCGGTCGTCCCGCCGTCCCGCGATCAGCGCCGCGACGCCGTGCAGGAGCAACGCCGCCGGCCCGGGCTCGCGCAGGCCGTAGAACGTGATCGCCGGGCCGTCCTCGGTGACCGTGTCCAGCTCGACCAGCGCCTCGTCCCAGCTGCCTTCCCAATACCGGTGCACCGCGACGGAAACCTGCAGCCCGACCGGCATCGCGTGCCGCGCCGCGACCTCGCCCGCCGCGCGTAGCGCTTCGCCCGCTTCGGCGAGCCGGTCGAGGTTCTGCAGCGTGAAGACGCGGTTGTCGAGCAGGTCGAGATGCAGGTCGGCCAGCTCGTGCTCGTCGCCGACCGCTTCGATCGCCGCGTCGATGTGCTCGAGCGCGCTGTCGTGCTCGCGGCGCACCGAGTCCACCAGCCACAACGACTGCAGGGCGTGCGCGGTCAGGTAGCGGTCGCCGCCGGACTGCTCCTTCGTTTCGCGCGCCGCCTTCTCCGCAGTGTCCAAATCGGACAGATCGCCGCGGCGGAAGTTCGCCAGCAGCTGCCGGTGCCGGACGCGCCAGAGCTCCGGCACGGCCGGGTCGTCGGCGGACGCGCCGAGCGTCGCGACCGCGCCTTCGGTGTCGCCGCGGCGGTGCCGCAGCGCCGCGAGCACGTGCCGCATCTCCTCGACGGCGTCCGGTTCGGTGGCGACCTCGAGTGCTTGCTGCGTCAAGGATTCCGGATTGCGCTCCAGCCGGAACAGCACCTTGACGAGCGCGACGAGCAGCACCTCCCGGCGCGGGTCGTCGCTCGCGCCGGCGGCCAGCGCGCGCTCGAGCAGCTCGACGGCGATCAGCGGCGCCCGGTTCGACACGGCCGCGTGGTGCCCGGCCAGCCAGTCGAGCACCCATTCGTCCACTGTGGCCGGTGCGGCCACCAGCTGTTCGGCGACCCGCTTGACCGGGGCGCCGATCCGGGCCAGTGCCTCGGCCGCCTGCCGGTGCAGCGCCGCCCGCGTCCCGGGCAGCAGCCGGTTGTACAACGCCTGACGCAGCAAGGGATGCCGGAACGCGAGCTGCGTGCCGGTGTCGATCAGCACGTTCGCCGCGACGGCTTCTTCCAGCGGCTCCAGCAGGTCCGACGGCCGGGAGCCGAGCACCGCGGCGATGTCGCCGACGGCGAACTCCATGCCCAGCAACGCGCCCCAGCGCAGCACTTCCTGGGTCCGCGCGGGCAGGAAGTCGAGCCGCCGGTCGACCGCGGCCACCAGCGACTGCGGCGTCTCGAACTCCTCGGGATCGTCGACGTCGGCCTCGCCGCCGGTCACCTCGACCGCGCCGGCGCGCAGCAGGACGTCGACCATCTCCTTGACGTACAACGGGTTTCCGGCGCCACGGGCGGCCAGCTCGCGCAGGCCGGGCCCGGGTACCGCGCCGATCTGGTCCTCGATGAGGCGCCCGACGTCGTCGCCGCTCAACGGCGCGAGGTCGAGCACCACGCCGTCGCGCGCCTGGACGCCGCGGCGCAGCTGGGCGAGCTCGGCGCGGTCCGGTGCCGGGCGGGTCGCGGCCACCAGTAGCAGGGGGAGCTGCCGCGTCGCCGCGCAGAGCCGGTGCCAGACCAGCACGGACGCCTCGTCGGCCCACTGCAGGTCGTCGACCACCAGCACCTGCGGCGTCTGCGCGCACAGCTCGTCGACCAGCACCAGCAGCCGGTCGACGGCGCCGAGCACCGGGTCGGCCGGGCCCCAGCTACGCCGCACCGGACCCTCCCCGGCGAGCTCCTTCGCCACCCGCGCGCGCCGCGGGTCGGGCGAATGCGCGTCGATCTCCAGGCACTCCATCATGACCTGCAGCGGGAAGCGGGTGCTCAGCTCGTCGGCGGCCGCCCACAGCAGCTGGAAACCGGGGCCGCCGGGCAGCGAGTCGGTGAGCAGTTCGGACTTGCCGATCCCGGCTTCGCCTTCGATCCACACGGCCCGGCCGCGGCCGGCCCGGACGTCGGTGACGAGCTCCGCGAGCCGCGCGCTTTCTGTCTCCCGGCCGAAAAGCCGGTGTCGCGGCGCCGGAACGGGCGGAGGCGGCGCGACCACCGCGGGCGCGTCGAGGGCCGGGTCCTGCGCGAGGATCTGCTGCTGCAGCCGCTGCAACGCCGGCCCGGGCTCGACACCCAGCTCGCCGATCAGCGTGGTGCGGGCGTCGCGGAAGACGTCGAGGGCGTCGCCGTGGCGGCCGCTGCGGTAGAGGGCGAGCATGAGCGACTCGCGCAGGGACTCCCGCAGCGGGTTCTCCCCGGCCAGCACGGCCAGTTCGGGCGCGAGGTCGAGGTGGCCGCCGAGGGCCAGCAGGGCCTCGGCCCGCCGCTCCAAGGTGGCCAGCCGCAGCTCGGCGAGGTATTCGCGGTGCCGCTCGGCGAACTCGCCCGGGACACCGGAAAGCGCTTCGCCCTGCCAGAGCGCCAACGCGGCGTCCAGTTCGGTGACGGCGGCCCGCGGATCACCCTGGTCGAGGTGGTGTTGCGCGAGTTCGCGGTGCCGCTCGAACACGGCCGCGTCGAGCGCGTCGTCGTCGAGCAGCAGGGAGTACCCGGCGGTTTCCGACACGAGCACGCTCGACGCCGACCAGCGCGACCGGTCCGGTTCGAGGGCCCGGCGCAGGCCGGAGACGTAGGTGTGGACGCTGCCTTCGACACTCGCGGGCGCGGAATCGCCCCAGACGCCGGCGATCAGCTCGGCACGCGGGACGGGACGGCCGGCGTTGACCGCGAGCACGGCGAAGATCGCGCGCTGACGAGCGGGGCCGAGGCCGATCTCGGCCGTCCCGCGCCAGGCCCGCAGCGGGCCGAGCACGCCCACTCGCAGACCGGTGTCCGCATCCCCTGGCATGTCGTTCCGTTCTCGGTACCGACTTCTCCGTCGACTTTACCGACGTGGCAACACCCGATCGGGTTGACCTACTCCGGGGAGCTTACTGACCTGGCAAGCCCGGGATCACGCCCCGGCGGCCGGAACCCCGCGAGCGGCCCCCGACGGTGTATGCCCTGGTGGACGGCCCAGGCCAGGGCCCCCGAACACCATGCCGGAAAGGCCGGCGCGCGTGATCGGAGAGCCGACACGCGTGTCTGGAAGGTCGACACGGCCGAGGCCGCCGTGTCGACCCTTCAATCACGCGTGCCGGCTCCGGAATCACGCGTGCCGGCGTTCTGATCACGGGTGGCGAGGCGGCGATGACACCGATGTCACTCGCCGGCGGCCCGCGACCGGACCGAGTTGGCCCGCCGGATCCCGAACGGCTGCATCCGGGCCTCCGCGCGCCGGACGTCCCAGACCGCGCCGATGCCCGTGTAGATCGTCAGCGCGGCGCGGAACGCCATCCGGGCTTCGTCCAGGCGATCCGATTCGGCCAGCAGGATCGCCGCGTCCTCGGTCGCCTTGGCCTGCTTGAGCAACCGGCCGGCCGCGCGGTAGTGCTCGGCCGCCGTGAGGACCGGTTCCGGGTCGCCCGTGACCAGGCCGCGGCAGTGCGCGGCCGCGGCGGCGTGCGCCGGCGGGACGTCACCCTCGGGTTCGAGCAGCCGCAACGCCTGGTGGGCGTGCTGCTGGTCGCCGAGCTGCCCGGCGAGCCGGACGAGGTCGGGCAGCCACTGGTGCCGGGCGGCCGGCGGGTAGTTCTCCTCCAGCAGCGGCAGCAGCGCCGCCAAGGCCTCTTCGGGCCGGCCGTCCTGCTCGGCCAGCAGCGACCGCGCCGCGAGCAGGAAGTCGCCGCCGTCGGGCTCGAGGCCCTTGGGGAACTGCTGCCGGCTCGCGGCTTCGAGGTGCGTCCGGGCCTGCCCGGGCTCGCCGCGGTGCCCGGCGATCAGCGCGCCGACGCCGTGCACGAGCAACGCCGACCCCGGGCTGCGCAGGACGTAGGAAGCGGTTTCCGCGCCGTCGCGGATGACCGCGTCCAGCTCGGCCAGCGCCTCCGGCCAGCGGCCCAGCCAGTAGTAGTGCACCGCGCCCGCCAGGTGCATCTCGCCCGGCACCGCGCGGGTCGCGGCGAGCCGGCGGGCGGCGTCGAGCGGCTCGGCGGCTTCGTCGAGGCTGTCGAGGTTCGGCACGGACAGCGCCGCGTCGTCCAGCGGGTGCAGCCCGGCCGGCACGAGCACCGCGCCCGGGTCGTCGCCCAGCCGTTCCAGCGTGGTCAGCAGGGACTCGTGCCGCCCGCGCCACATCTCCGGGACGGCCACGTCGTCGAGGGTCCGCTTCACCTCGGCCGTCGCCTCGGCGAAATCACCGCGGCGGTAGTAGATGTAGGCCAGGATCCAGCGCATCTCGGCCGCGCGCCTGCTGTCCGACGTCCGCGCGACCACCGAGCGCGCTTCGGCTTCGGGTTCCCGCCCGAGCCAGAAGAGCAGCCGGGCCAGCGTCGCGGTGAGGGTCTCCCGCGCCTCCTGCTGCAGCGCCCCCTGCGTGACGGCGTGGCGCAGCAGATCGACCGCGACGCGCGGGGTTTCGGTGGCGACCGTGCCGATGTTCTCCAGCAGCCAGCCGACGACCCACGGGTCCACCTGGGCCGGTGCCGCGGCGAGCTGCTCGGCGACGCGGTCCGCGGGCGCGCCCGCCGTCGCGAAGGCTTCGGCCAGCTGCCGGTGCAGCGCGACGCGCATCGCCGCGGGGGTCTTTTCGTAGAGCACGCGGCGCAGCAACGGATGCCGGAACGCCACCCGGTCGCCGGACTCGACGAGCACGCCGGAGGTGATCGCCTCGTCGACCGCGCCCACGAGCGACGTCGGCGGCCGCTCGGTGGCGACCGCGATGTCGGACAAGGAGAACTCGCGGCCCAGCAACGCGGCCCAGCGCAGGGTGTCGCGCGTGCCGCTGGAGAGGAAGCTCAGGTACAGCGTGATCCGCGACCCCAGGGGTGACGGGATGTTCTGGCACGAGTTGCCGTCCAGGTGCGCGTGCACGCCGTCGAGCACGATCATCGACTGCGCCAGCAGCGTCTCGACGACTTCGCGGACGTAGCGCGGGTTCCCGGCCGCGTACGACACCAGCAGCTGCAGCCCGGGCCCCGGCGGCGCGCCCACCAGCTCGGTGGCGAGCTCGAGCGTGGCGCTCTCGGCCAGCGGCGGCAGCGCGAGCACGGTGGTGGTGTCGGCGTCCAGCTCGCCGCGCAGGTCGTCGAGCGCGGACAGCCGCGGCACCGGCCGGCACGCGCCGACGAGCAGCAGCGGCAGGTCCCGCGTCTCCCGGCTCAGGTGCCGCCAGACGCGCAACGTCGTGTCGTCGGCCCACTGCAGGTCGTCGACCGCGAGCACCAGCGGCGCCTCCGCGCACAGCTCGCGGACGAGGCCGAGCAGCCCGTCGACCGGGTCTTCGCCGGGCTGCTCGGAGAGGCGGACGGCGAGGTCCGACCGGCGCTCGTCGGTGGCCCGCGGGTGCACGCCCAGCGCGTCGAGCAACGGCCGCAGCGCGAACCGCTGATCCAGCGCGTCCGCGGCGGCGAAAGCGGGCTTCACGTCGGCTTCCTGCGCGGTGGCGAGCACTTCGGCCAGCAGGGCCGTGCGGCCGCTGCCCGGTTCGCCCTCCAGCCACAGGGACCGGCCGGTGCCGTCGAGCAGGCCGGCGACGGCCTCGCGCAGCAGCGCCAGCTCGGCGTCCCGGCCGACGAAGATGTCCGTGCGGTCCGGAAGTGACGCGACGGGGAAACGTGTCACGCGGGCGGGCGGCGCCGGTCTCGGCGCGGGCGGCGCGACGGGCTTCTCCAGCAGCTGCTCGTACAGCCGCCGCAATGCCGGCCCCGGCTCGGTGCCGGACGACTCGACCAGCCTGTCGCGGACGTCGGTGTACACCGCGATCGCCTCGGTCCGCCGGTCGGCGCGGGCCAGCGCGCGCATGAGCAGGCCGCGCAGCGTCTCGCGGAAGGGGTGTTCGCGGGTCAGCGCGGTCAGCTCGGCGACGAGCTCGTGGTGCCCGCCGGACTCCAGCACGATCTCGGCGCGCCGTTCGATCGTCGCGAGCCGCACCTCGCCGAGCCGGGCGCGCTGGGCGGCGGCGAACGGCCCGGGCAGACCGGACAGCGGGACGCCGTGCCAGAGGCCCAGGGCTTCGTCGAGGGTTTCGCGCGCGCCGCGGAGGTCACCGGCCGACTGCTGCCGCTGGGACTGCTCGCGCAGCGTCTCGAAGTGGTGGACGTCGATCGCCTCGGCGTCGAGGCAGAGGGAGTAGCCGGACCCGATCGACGCGAGCAGCTGCGGGCCTTCGCCCTTGGCGCGGCCGGGCTCGAGGGAGCGCCGCAGCCCGGAGACGTACGTGTAGATCGATCCCTGGGCGCTCTGCGGGGGCGCTTCGCCCCAGACGGCGTCGATCAGCTCCTCGCGCGAGACCGTGCGGTTCGGGCTCATCGCCAGTGCGGCGAGGACCGTGCGCCGGTGCGCGGAGCCGAGGTCGAGCTCGGTGTCGCCTCGCCAAGCCTGTACGGGACCCAGCAGTTGGAGTCTCGGTGCGGCGCTGTCCGCAGCCGACATCGGTCTCCCTTCGTGCGCTGACGTATCGTCACGCGCCGGATGCCTGAGGTGAGCATACGCGGCGGTCGTGAACCCGCAGGCAAGGATGGCGGACATTCGGGCAACGGCTTCCGGGCGGGGTTTCGTTCGGCTGCCCGGTACGCCACTCTCGGGTGCCGGACACGTAAGGAGCCGCGAATGAGTTCAGCCGTGCCGACGGAGGACATGAAGCGCGCCGCCGCGCGGTTCGCGTCCGCCATCGAGGCCGCGAACTCCCAGCTCCGCGACGTCAACAGCGAGATGGCGACGTTGCAGGCGGCGTGGCGAGGCGAGGCTTCGGTGCGGTTCGGGCAGGCGATGAACGACTGGGAGCAGGAGTTCGACGTCATCCTCACCCGGCTCGCGTGGCTGCTGGAGGCCACCGGCGGCCGGGTACCACGGCAACGGTCCGGCGGGTCGTGACCATGTCCCGCCAGCGGTTCGACTTCACCCTCGCCGACCTGGTGCTCGACCGGATGGGGTCGATCACCGGCGGCCTCGGCGACCTGCTGGCCGAGCTGGAGTCCACTGTGGAGCCGGGGCTGGCCGGCTGGACCGACGAGGCGCGGGAGCGGTACCTGCGGGCCAAGCTCGACTGGGCCCGGGCGGCCGAGCGGATGCCGGACTGCGTCGACCGCGCGCGGGACGCGTTCGGCGAGCTGGCCCGCGGCTACGACGAGGCCGGTTCCTGATCGTCTTCACGGGCCGCCGGGCGGGCGTGAAGACGGAATAGGGAGGGCGTGAAGACCCACAGGTCACACTGCCTTCATGAAGCCCGTCGAAGTGACCGTCCTCGCCTCGGACCCGATCACGCACGCCGGCGCGGTGAGCCTCCTGGAGTCCCATCCGGACGTCCGGATCACCGACCTGGTGCCCGACGTGCTGCTGGTGATGGAGGAGCACGTCACCGAAGCGGTGCTGGGCGAGATCCGGGCGGCCAAGGCCTCGCACGTCGTGCTGGTCGTGGAGCACTTCCGCGAGAGCGACCTGATGGCGGTGCTGGAGAGCGGCGTCGTGGCGATCCTGCCGCGCCGCGACACGGGCGGGTCCGAGCTGGTCACGGCGGTGATGGCGGCGGGCGACGGCACCGCGAACCTGCCGCCGCGGCTGCAGGGGGCGCTGCTCTCGCAGGTCCAGCGCATGCGCCGGGACGTGCTCGAGCCCAACGGGCTCACCCTCTCCGGGCTGGCCGCCCGCGAGTGCGACGTGCTGCGCCTGGTCGCCGAGGGCTTCGGCACCGAGGAAATCGCCGCGAAGCTGTGCTATTCCGAGCGGACCGTGAAGAACGTCCTCTACGGCCTGATGACGCGCTGCGGTCTCAACAACCGCGCCCACGCCGTCGCCTACGCGCTGCGCGCGGGCGCGATCTGAGGTCTTTTCGTGGGCTAGGGTCGCGATCATGGTGCTGACCGCCGCGGAGATCGCGGCTTCCGTGCGGGCCGGGACACTCGATCCGGTGAACGTGGTCAAGGAAGCCCTCGACCGGATCGCCGCCACCGACGGCGTGGTCGGCGCGTTCCGCCGGGTGCGCGCCGAGGAGGCGCTGGCGGAGGCCGCCGAAGTCGCCGCGCGGCCCGATCTGGCGACGCTGCCGCTGGCGGGGGTGCCCGTCGCGGTCAAGGACGTCACGGCGATCTCCGGCGAGTTCGCGTCGCACGGATCAGTCGCGGGACCGTCTTCACCGGCCGGCGAGGACGGCGTGATCGCGGCGCGGCTGCGCGCGGCGGGCGCGGTGCTCGTCGGGCTGACCCGCGTGCCGGAGCTGTGCATCTGGCCGATGAGCGACACCCCGGACGGCATCGCCCGCAACCCCTGGGAACCGACGTACGCCGCGGGCGGCTCGTCCGGCGGCAGCGCGGCGGCGGTGGCGTCCGGCCTGGTCCCGCTCGCCCACGGCACCGACGGCCTCGGCTCGATCCGCCTGCCGGCGGCGATGTGCGGCCTCGTCGGCCTGAAGCCGGGTGCGGACCGGCTGGCCGAAGGCGGCTGGTTCGGCATGTCGGTGCACGGCCCGCTGGCCACGACGGTCGCCGACGCGGCGGTCCTGTTCTCGGTGCTGGCCGCGGACCCTTCACTGGCGACAATCACCACGCCCGGCGCGGTGCGCATCGGGACGTCGACGACGGTGCCGGTCCTCCACTCGCCGGTGCCCCGTGAGCTGGTCGCGGCGGTCTCCCGCGCGGCTGACCTGCTGACGGCGGCCGGGCACACGGTCGCGCCGGGCGCGCCCAAGTACCCCGCGTCGGCGATCCTGGGCATCTCGGCCCGCTGGTGCGCGGGCCCGGCCGAGCAGGCCGAGGACTTCGACTTCGCCCGCCTGCAACGCCGGACGCGCACGCACGTCCGCCTCGGACAGCTGTTCCGGAAGGCCGGCTTCGTCCGGGAGCGCACGAAGCAGCGCTGGGTAGCGCGGGCGGAGGAGTTCTTCGCGGACCACGACGTCCTGATGACGCCGACGCTGTCCCACTGGCCGGCGAAGGCGGCCCGCTGGCACGAGCGCCGGTGGGCGTCGAACGTGGTGCCGTCGCTGCGCCTGGCGGGCTTCACGGGCCTCTGGAGCCTGGCGGGCTACCCGGCGATCTCGGTCCCGGTCGGCCGGGCGCCGGCGTCGGGCCTGCCGACGTCGGTCCAGCTGGTGACCCGCCCGGGCGGAGAGCCGTTGCTGCTGGGCCTGGCGGCCCAGCTGGAGGCGGCGAACCCCTGGCCCCGCACCTCCCGCGGCTGACCCCCGGCCTGAGCTGATCATCTCGGGGTTTGTCCACAACCACGACGGCTTGGGGACAAGCCCGGCCGTCGGCGCGCGGAAAGCCGGAACTGTCGGCGCCTGCGGCTAGCGTGGAATCGGGGGCTGCTCAGGCAGGAAGGCACCGCTGACCTGCCCCGGACCCGCTCAGGCCGAAGGCCGACACACCGGCAAGAGCCGCTTAGCCGGAATCCTGCGCTACCGCCCGGGGCAGTTGAGGCGAAAGACCGCCAACGACCGGGCCCGCACAGCCGAAAGGCCGCGCCACCGAACCTCGGCAGCGCGGCCTTCACGGCACTTCAAGACTTCAGGAGCTGGGCTTGCCCGCCGCGGGCGTCAGCGGCTTCGCGGCGCCGTTCCCATTCCCGTTCACCGGCTTGGTCGCCGGGCCGTGCTGCTTCGCCGGGGCGTTGTTGCCCGGCTTCGCCGCCGCCGGAGCCTGCTTCACCGGAGGCGCCTGCTTCACGGGCACCGGAGCCTTCGTCGCGCCCGACGGCTTGGCCGGGGTCGACGGCTGGACCACCGGGACCACCGGCGCGGCCGGGGTCGTCGGGGACTCGCCGCGCTCGTCGCCGCCGACCAGCTTCGACGCCTGGGGGATCACCGCTTCCTCCGGCAGCGTCGCCAGCTGCGTCTCGCTGCGGTTGAGGATGTCCTCCGCCGCCGCCAGGCTCTTGCGCGCCTGCTCGCGGATCTCCGCCAGCCGCTCGACCTTGCGGTTCGCCGCTGTCGTGCGCTGGGCCGCCTGGGTCGTCGCCTCGTCGAGACGGCGCTTGGCCTCGGCGGTGGCCTCGTCGAGCCGGCGCTTCGCCTCGGCCGTCGCCTCCGCGAGCCGGCGCTCGGCCTGGTTCTTGCTCGCTGTGCGCTGGTCGGCGACGTGCTTCTCCAGCGCCGCCTTCTGGGCCGTCTGGGACGCCTCGAACTCGCGCTCGAGCTTCCGGCGCTTGCGCTCCGCCTCGTTGTCGAGCAGTTCCCGCCGCTGGGCCGCCTCGACGGTGAGCCGCTGCACTTCCGCGCGCGTCTCGGAAAGCGCGTTCTCGTGCTCCGAATGGAGCAGGTCGGCCTGCTTGTCCAGTTCCGTGACGAGCCGCGTGTAGCGCTCGCGCAGCTTCGTCGACGCCTCGGTCGAGCCCGCCCACGTCTTCTCCGCGGCGGCTTCGGCGCGCTTGACGATCTCGTCCGCGCGGGCCTGCGCGAGCGTCACCGTCCGCTGCATCCGCTCGTCGAGGTCCTCGAGCCGCTCCGGCGGTTTCTTCAGCTCCTCGACGCGCGCTTCCAGCTGCGCGACCTGCCCGCGGACGGACTCCAGCTCGCGCGCCACCGCGGCGGTCTGCGCCACCGCGGCGTCGCGGTCGCTGACGACCCGGCGCAGCTGCGCCTCGACGTGATCGAGGTACTGGCGCACCTCGTTGCGGTCGAAGCCGTGCCAGGCCTGGGTGTACTCACGACGGAGGGGGAGCAGGCCGTTGAGGGCGCTCGCGGCATTGTCGCGCTCAGGAACCATGGGCCCGACCGTACCCGGGCACCGAGCGCATCCGCCGTCCGGCTTAACAAATCACCAACACGTGTCGTGGCCTCAGCGGCGCGTCGCCGGAATGGCCGCACCCGGAAAACGCAGAGTCACCAGTGAAAGCCGCGCGAGAGCCGGGCCAGCGCCATCGCCGCGCGCGAGAGGTGTTTCTCGCCACGTCCGATCTTGAGCTGGCCCGAACCGCCCGCGGCGGTCGAATCCGGGAAGATCCGGAAACCCTGGTACGCGACGGCGTCGGTGAGGCCCGGCGTGAGCGTGTAGGCCAGCCCGATCGCCTGCCCGGCGGGTGTCCCGATGTGCTTCGGACGCTCGAGCAGCGCCTTCATCACCATGTCCGCGGCCTGTTCCGGCGACTTCGTCGGGAACGCGTCGTAGATCTTCGTCGGCCGGATCATCGGCGTCCGCACGAGCGGCATGTGGATGGTGGTGAACGTGATCCCGTCGCCGTGCGTCTCGGTCGCCGCGATGCGCGAGAAGTAGTCGAGCGCCGCCTTCGACGCCGCGTACGCCGAGAAGCGCGGCGCGATGCCCTGGACGCCGATCGACGAGACGTTCACGATGTGCCCGAACTTCCGCTCGGACATGTGCGGCAGCACCGCGAGGATCAGCCGGACCGCGCCGAAGTAGTTGATCGCCATCGCGCGCTCGTAGTCGTGCATCCGGTCGTAGGACAGCTTGATCGACCGGCGGATCGACCGGCCGGCGTTGTTGACCAGCATGTCGATCCGGCCGTGCTCGGCGAGCATCGCGTCGACGGCCTTGTGCACCGAGTCCTCGTCGGTCAGGTCGGCCGGGTAGACCGACGCCGTGCCGCCAGCGGCGATGATCTCGTCGCGCACCTCTTCGAGCTCGTGCTGGCGCCGCGCCACGAGCAGCGGCACTCCGCCGGCGGCGGCGACCTTCAACGCCGTCGCGCGGCCGATGCCCGACGACGCACCGGTGATGATCACGCGCCGGCCGTCCAGCTCGCCGCGCGGCCCGTGCTTGCGCGCGCGGAACGGGTCGAGGTGCTCGCGCCAGTAGCGCCACAGCGTCGCCGCGTAGTCCTCCAGCGGCGGCACCTCGACGCTGCCGGCGAGGGCCTTGCGCGTAGCGGTCGAGGAGAACACCGACGGGAACGCCATCGTCTCCAGCAGCACCGGCGGGATGCCGAGGCGCTCGAGGACGGCGTCGCGCGCGATGGTGAAACCGGGGATGTGCTCGGACAGCTTGACCAGCCCGACGATGCCCTTCGAGAACCGCTCGTTGAGCTGCACGGTGATGGTCGGGGCGCCCGCGGCCTTCGCGAAGGCGTTGTAGACCGAGACGACCGGCTGCGGCTCGGCGTTGACCAGGTGGAAGGCCTGGCCGTCGAGGCCGGGCTTGGTCACCAGCTCCAGCAGCGCCTTGGCGACGTAGTCGACCGGCACGACGTTGGTGTCGCCGAGGTCGGGCCCGACGATCGGCAGGTCCGGCAGCCCGGCGAGGCGGCTGATCGCGGGGAAGAGGTAGTAGGGGCCGTCGACCTTGTCCATCTCGCCGGTGACGGAGTCCCCGACGACGACGGCGGGCCGGTACACCCGCCACGGCACGCTGTCCTGCTCGCGGACGATCTTCTCGGCCTCGAACTTGGTCCGGTGGTACGGCGTGACCAGCCGCTGGCCGGCGTCGAACATCTCCTCGGTGAAGACGCCGTCGTGATCACCCGCGACGGCCACCGACGAGACGTGGTTCAGGCAGCCGGCGCGCAGGTCCGCGGCGAGGTCGACGACGGCTCGCGTGCCGTCCACATTGGCCTTGACGCTGGCTTCGTCGTCGGCGGTGAGGTCGTAGAGCGCGGCCAGGTGCACGACGTGGTCGACGTGCCCGCGCAGCTCGTCGCGGTCCGTTCCGGAGACCCCGAGCAGCGGCTCGCCGAGGTCGCCGGTGATCAGCGTGACGCGGTCGGAGTGCGGCCACTGGTCGACGAGCGCGGCCAGCTTGGCCCGCGACGAGGCGCGCACGACCAGCGCCACGCGGTCGTCGTCGGGGCGGGAGAGCAGCAGCCGGGTGAACTGGCGCCCGATCAGTCCGGTCGCCCCGGTCACCAAGAACGTCGCCATCGTCGTCGCCTCACCTCTCGCCCCGCACAGCCTGACCCTGGGCATTGTGCTGCATCCGGGCGTCACTGACCACCGTGGCACCACGTGATGTTACCCACGAGTAACTTAGGCCGGGTCCGCGATGACGACGCGGTTCTCCTCGTAACCGTCCGAACCGCCGACCCAGCGGCCGCCGCAGGTCACCAGGACGACCCGGTGCGGGCCGGACTGGCCGAACAGCTCGTCGGCGCGGGCGGCCAGGTCGTTCTTGTGCACGGTGACCAGCTGGGAGACGGTGTAGCGCCAGGTCTTGCCCGCGCTGTCCACAATGGACACCTGGCCGCCGATGCGGTCGGTCCACAGCTCCGCGAACGGCCCGGTCGCGCCGCGCCAGTTCACGTGGCCGGCGAACACGCTCGCTCCGCCCGCCGCGTCCAGCTCGGCGCCCCACCAGGTCGCCTGGCCGAGGTCGGCGGGGATCGGCAGCTCGGCGCCCGGACCGAGTTCCTTGCGCACCAGCGTCGCCGTGCCGCCGCCGGGCAGCCGGACGGTGCCGGGTTCCTGCGGCGCGGGCACCCGCGGGGTCTCCGCCGCCGGAGCCGCCGCGGTCGTGGACGGCGGTAGTGGCTGCGCGGGAGGAGGCGTGGAGGTCGTGGCCGGCGTCGACGAAGGCGCCCCGCCCGGCGACCGCCCGGCCGCGGGGGCGGGCAGCGCCGACCCCGCGACGACGGTCGTCGCCGGCGGCACGTCGACCACGCCGGTGGCGACCTGGACCGCCAGCACGGTCACGACGCCCGCGGTGAAACCGGCCAGCAGCCGGGCTTTGCCTGCCATCCCGTTACCCGCGCGACGCCCGCCGAGCGGCGAAGCCGACCAGCGCGGAACCCAGCAGGGCGAGCAGGCCGAGCCCGGCGACGCCCAGCGCCGAGTAGTCCGTCTCGACCGTGCCGTGGGCCAGCGTGACCGGCCGGTCGCCCGCCGGGATGGCGTGCGGGACCTCGTTCGGCTTGTTCGACACGGTCAGCGCGAGGGTCTTGCCCGGCTCGATCTTCCCGCAGGCCGACGGCGGGTTCCCCGGGTCGTACGCGTTCGTGTAGCCCGGCGGCGGGCTGACCTCGACGACGCAGATGTCCTGCGGCGCCCGGAGGTTCTCGACGGTGACCCCGCCGGTCTTCCCGTCGGTGGTGACGACGGCGGGCTTGCCGTCGGCGCCGTTCAGCGGCTTGCCGTCCTGGCCGAGCGCGGCCGACGTCCGGTCCGTGCCGGTGATCCGCAGGACCGCGCCGCCGACACCCTTGCCGCTGTTCGCGTCCACCTTGGTCACCTGCACCACGCCCGGCTTCGCGACGGAGACGACGCCCTGGGCGGTCAGTTCCTTCTCGCCGCCGGTCGAGACGACCCGCTGGACCCCGGTGTTCACCGGCGCCCGCACGTACGGCCGGTCGGCGGGGGCGGTGAGCGACGCGGCCAGCGCCGGCTTGTCCCCGGTCGGCGTCAGCGAGACCTTCACCGTGCCGTCCGCGCCGGTCTTGAGCGTGACGTCCTTGGCCGCGGCCTGCGGGCTCGAGTTGCCCGCGCCGGTTGTGGCGGTCTTCTCCTCGCCGAGCGTCGCGGCGGTCGCCGTCAGCTTCACCGGGACGTCGGCGACGCCCTTGCCCTTGGCGTTCTTGACCGTCACGGTCCACTCGGCGGCCGTGCCGACGTGCTGGTCGTCCTTCGGCGTCGTGACCGACGCGGTCCAGGGGCCGCGGTTGGTCCCGGCCTCGGTCGTCAGCCGGGCCACGGCGGCCTTCGCGTCCGCGGGCAGCTTGGCCAGGTGGAAGTCCGCGTCGTAACCGATCTTGTCGGCGGTCAGCCCGGCGTCGAGGTCGGCGGGCGTGCGCGGCGCGGCCGTCCAGGAGTGCAGCAGGTGCGCGAGCGCGGCGGCTTCCTCGGGCTTCTTCGTGTCGCCGTAGCGCAGCAGGAGGTAGGAGATGTTCGCCGCCTGGTCCGCGGGCAGCTTCGTGCCCCACTTCGTCAGCAGCTCGTCACCGGGCTGGTACTCCTCGTCGGTGTTCGGGGCCTTGAGCTGGAAGCTCACGCAGAACACCTGCTGCCCGCCGACGATGTAGGAGCCCAGCCAGTTGCGGCTCGGGGTCGGTTTCATCGGCTGCCCGGGCTTGACCTCGTAGCCGATGCCCTCCTGGGACGCCGCCGACGCCGCCGGGGCCCCGACCGTCACCGAGAGGGTGCCGAGCAGCGCGGCCGCGACCAGGCCGGTGAGCGCGCGTCGACCCGCGTGCGGGCGTGCAGACCACCCCATGGTGTTTCGACTCCTTCGACGGTCCCGCGCCGACGTCGGGGTGTCGTCGCAGGTCACACGTTTGATCAAGTCCCAGATGCGCTTTCGGTGAAGATCCGGACACGCCAAGTGAGGGTCGCTCGAACGGGTTGGGGATGTCTAGCGTCCATCGGGTGCCTGTCGGCGAACGGTCGTGACGTCCGTCGCATACGGTGTGCGCGAGGACCGCTGACCAGGCGTCAAGTAAAGTCGTCTTTACTCGACGGGAACCGCGCGTCCCCGGCGGTCGTTGGACCCGATGCAGCGTTGATTCACGCAGCTTGATTGACAAAGCAGCAGATCCAGGAGGATCAGGTGCGTTCCAGTAGCAACCCGGCGTTCCGCAACCTGCCCAAGGGCGGAACTCAGACTTACGGTCAGTACGGCCCCCCGGTGGGCTTCAACCAGCCCCAGGGTGGCGTGCCCGGGTACGGCCCGGGACAGGTCTCCTCCGGCGAGGGCGACCGCCCGATGACCGTCGACGACGTCGTCGTCAAGACGGGCATGAGCCTCGGCGTCACCCTGCTCGTCGGGATCGTCACGGCGATCTGGGCGCAGAACCAGCTGGCCGAGACCGGCCGGCTGTCCGGGGCGCTCATCGGCGCGATGCTCGGCGGCCTGGTCGTCGGGCTCGTCATCTCGCTGGTGATCATTTTCAAACAGAAGGCGAGCGCGCCGCTGACGCTCGTCTACTCGGCCGCCGAAGGGCTCTTCCTCGGCGCGCTGAGCGGCGTGTTCGAAGTGATCTACCCGGGTATCGCGCTGCAGGCGATCATCGGCACCATGGGTGTCTTCATCGGCATGCTCGTGGTCTACAAGACCGGTGCCGTCAAGGTGACGCCGAAGCTGACCAAGTGGATCGTCGGTGCCGTCGTCGGTGTCGCGATCCTGATGCTGTTCAACCTGATCAGTGCGCTGGCCTTCGGCTTCAACCCCCTGCGTGACGGCGGCCCGATCGCCATCATCTTCAGCATCGTCTGCATCGGCATCGCGGCCTTCAGCTTCCTGCTCGACTTCGACCAGGCGGACCGGATGATCCGCGAGGGCATGCCCTCGAAGTGGGCCTGGTACGTCGCCTTCGGCCTGATGACCACCCTGGTCTGGCTGTACCTGGAGATCCTGCGGCTGCTGTCCTACCTCCGCGAGTAATCTGGCTCACAGTCCTCGACCGCTCACACAGTGAAGGCGCTCCGTAATCAACGGGGCGCCTTTTCTGTCGGTAATTGACTCTTTCGCGGACCCCGCTGCGGCCGCTGATCACACTGCGTGTTTGATGTGCCGGTCGGTTCTCTTATTTCACATGTGTGAGGTTCACAGTGAGCGTTCCCCCTCCGGCCCCCGGGGGCCAGCAGCCGGTGGGTCAGCCCGATCCCTACGGGCCGCCGCCCGGCGGCCAGCAGCAGCAGTACGGCCAGCCGCAGTACGGCACGCCGCCGCAGGGCCAGCCGCAGCCGCAGTACGGCACGCCGCCCCAGGGCCAGCCGGTCCAGGGCCAGCCCGGCCAGTACGGCCCGCCGCCCGGACAGCCGGGTCAGTTCGGCCCGCCGCCCGGCCAGCCCGGCTACCCGCCCGCGCCGCCGGTCCCGCCGAAGAAGTCGAAGGCCCTCTGGATCCGCCTCGCCATCGTCGCGGTGATCGTGGTCGTCGGCGGCACCCTGGCGATCATCAACTTCGCCAAGTCGCCGGCCAGCTCGAACGCCGGTGACTGCCTGACGATCACCGAGTTCACCAGCGGTGGCGACGACCCGGTCAAGGCCGACTGCGCCGACCCGAACGCGAACGTGAAGATCGCCAAGAAGCTGGACAGCTCCAGTGACGCCTGCCCCGGCGGCGCCGACGCGGCGTACGACACCTACACGGTCAGCGGCCGCAGCTCCTACAAGCTGTGCCTGATGATCAACGCCAAGCAGGGCGACTGCCTGACGAACTTCACCTCGAAGACGCAGGGCTACAAGAAGGTTCCGTGCTCCGACCCGTCGAAGGACGGCGAGCTCGTCAAGGTCGTCAGCGGTCAGGCCGACCAGAACGTCTGCGAAGGGACCGACGCCACGCGCGTCGCGGTGTACCCGGAGCCGGCGACGACGATGTGCGTCAAGACGAACGAGTAGCACCGCAAGACCGATGAAGGCCCCTCCGCCGCGGCGAAGGGGCCTTCGCGGCGTTCGGGGTAGCCGCGGTGTTCATTCGTCCCACAGGGCGTTCGTCCGACACTGTGCGACGGGCTGCGACGGACCCGTCGGCCGCCCGAACTTTGCTCGTCCTGCTCCGCCGACCCGGGCCTGGAGTACTGGTGGCGACGACCGAATCCCCTTCGGTGACAAGAAGTTCCTCGAGTTCCCCACCTCCTGCGTCGCTCCCGTGCCGCGGACGGAAGAACCCGTCCGCGTCGGCCCGCCGGCCTACGGCGCCAAGTCCGGCGTCCTGCTGCTGCTCGGCCTGGGCCTCGGGCTCGCGCTGTTCCACTCGCGCTTCGGCTTCACGTCGGCGTGGCGGCAGCTGATCGCCGTCGGCGACGGCCCCGGGTTTTTGTCGGTGTCCCCCGGTACCCTCGCGGCGTAACCACTACCTGGGGGATTTCTTCCTTATGTCAACGCAAAGTACGGCGTCCGCGCCGCAGGGTGACGCGCTCGACGCGGGGGTGCTGAAGGTCGCGTCCGTGGTGGTGCTCGGCGCCATCATGGCGATCCTGGACACCACGGTCGTCAACGTCGCGCTGCAGAAGCTCACGATCGAGTTCTCGACGTCGTTCGACGTCATCCAGTGGGTCGCCACCGGCTACCTGCTCGCGCTCGCCACGGTGATCCCGGTCACGGGCTGGGCGTCCGACCGCTTCGGCACCAAGCGGCTCTACATGGTCGCGATCGTGCTGTTCCTGGCCGGGTCGATGCTCGCGGGCGTCGCGTGGAACATCGAAACGCTGATCGGATTCCGCGTCCTGCAGGGCTTCGGCGGCGGCATGCTGATGCCGTGCGGGATGACGATCCTGACCCGCGCGGCGGGCCCGCAGCGGATCGGGCGCGTGATGGCGGTGCTGGGCGTGCCGATGCTGCTGGGCCCGATCGGCGGCCCGATCCTCGGCGGCTGGCTGGTCGACGCGGTGAGCTGGCGCTGGATCTTCTTCATCAACGTGCCGATCGGGCTCGTCACGCTGCTGCTGTCGTGGCGGCTGCTGCCGAAGGACGCCCCGGAGCCGGCCGGCCGCTTCGACTTCGTGGGCATGCTGATGGTTTCGCCGGGCCTGGCCGCGTTGATCTTCGGCGTCTCGAAGATCCCGTCCGCGGGCGGGGTCGGCGCCGTCGAGGTGTGGCTGCCGGCGCTGGGCGGGCTGGCGCTGCTGGTCGCGTTCGTGCTGCGTGCGCTGAAGGTGCCGAACCCGCTGGTGGACCTGCGGCTGTTCAAGAACCGCGCGTTCACGATCGCGATGGTGACGATGTCGCTGTTCTTCGTCGCGTTCCTCGGCGGGATGATGCTGCTGCCGACGTACTTCCTGCTGGTGCGCGGCGAAACCACGCTGCACGCCGGGCTGCTGCTGGCCCCGCAGGGCTTCGGCGCGATGATCATGATGCCGATCACCGGGCGGCTGGCCGACAAGGTCGGCGCGCGGAAGATCGTGCTGCCGGGCATGGTGCTGCTGGTCGGCTCGATGGCGATGCTGACCCAGGTCACCGCGACCACGCCGTACTGGGTGCTGCTGTCGGCGCTGTTCGTGATGGGCCTGGGCATGGGCTGCACGATGATGCCGATCACGACGTCCGCGCTGCAGACGTTGCAGCCCAAGGACATGGCCCGCGCGTCCACGGCGACGAACATCGTCCAGCAGACCGCGGGCGCGATCGGCTCGGCGGTGATGGCGACGATCCTGGCGGCCCTGCTGGCGGACAAGTTCGGCGTCCCGACGGCCCAAGGCCAGCTGGCGGCCACCGCGGCGATCATGAACCCGGCGTCCCACGACGCGGCGACGGGCCTGGCGGCGGACGCCTTCTCGACGACGTTCGTCTGGTCCCTGGTCCTGGTGGCCCTCTGCGTGATCCCGGCCCTCTTCCTCCCGAAGTCCCGCCCGGCCACCCCGGCGGTGCCGGAAGGCGAGGAACTCACCCCACCGGTGATGCTCCACTGACCGAGATACGCGCTCAATCACGCGAGTGACGCGCCCAATCACGCGAGCCGACCCTCCGGGTACGCGAGCCGACCCTCCGGGTACGTGACCCGACCGGCTGAGTACGCACCGAAGGCCACCACCGGGACTTCCGGTGGTGGCCTTCGGGCGTCAACGACTCAGGAAAGGCGCTCGATGATCAGCGCCATACCCTGCCCGCCGCCGACGCACATCGTCTCCAGGCCGAACTGCTTGTCGTGGTGCTGCAGGGAGTTGATCAGCGTCGACGTGATGCGCGCGCCCGTCATGCCGAACGGGTGGCCGACCGCGATCGCGCCGCCGTTGACGTTCAGGCGGTCCAGGTCGATGCCCAGGTCGCGGTACGACGGGATGACCTGCGCGGCGAACGCCTCGTTGATCTCGACCAGGTCGATGTCGCCGATCGACAGGCCGGCGCGCGACAGCGCCTGCTTGGACGCCTCGACCGGGCCGTAGCCCATGATCTCCGGCGACAGGCCCGTCACGCCCGTCGACACGATCCGCGCCAGCGGCGTCAGGCCCAGCTCGCGGGCCTTCGTGTCGGACATGACGACCAGCGCGGCCGCGCCGTCGTTCAGCGCGCAGCAGTTGCCCGCCGTGACACGGCCGTCCGGGCGGAACACCGGCTTCAGCCCCGAGACGCCCTCGACCGTGACGCCCGCGCGGGGGCCGTCGTCCTTCGAGACGACCGTGCCGTCCGGGAGCGTCACCGGGGTGATGTCCTTGGCCCAGAAGCCGTCCGCGATGGCCTTCTCGGCCAGGTTCTGCGAGCGGACGCCGAACTCGTCCATGTCCTCGCGCGTGACGCCCTTCTGCCGCGCCAGGTTCTCCGCGGTCTGGCCCATCGCGATGTAGACGTCGGGGACATTGCCCTCGGTGCGCGGGTCGGTCCAGGTGTCCGTGCCGGACTCCGCGGTCGTCTTGGTCCGCGTCTCGGCGTCGGCGAACAGCGGGTTGTGCGTGTCCGGCCACGAGTCGGAGCTGCCCTTGCCGAAGCGCGACACCGTCTCGACGCCGGCCGAGATGAAGACGTCGCCCTCGCCGGCCTTGATCGCGTGGAACGCCATCCGGGTGGTCTGCAAGCTGGACGAGCAGTAGCGCGTGATGGTGCAGCCGGGCAGGTGGTCGTAGCCGAGCTCGACGGCGACCGCGCGGCCCATGTTGAACCCGGACTCGCCGCCCGGCAGGCCGCAGCCCAGCATCAGGTCGTCGATGTCGGTGGGGTCGAGCTGCGGCACCTTGGCCAGTGCCGCCTGGATCATCTGCACGGTCAGGTCGTCGGGGCGCATGCTGACCAGCGAACCCTTGTTGGCGCGCCCGATCGGCGAGCGCGCGGTGGAGACGATGACGGCTTCAGGCATGACGTGACACATCCTCGTATCGCGAGCTAAGCGTGCTAAGCGGTTGCTCACCATAGTGCCGTGAACCACGCCCGGGACAAAGCCGAACGCGACCAAGGCAACAGCCGGGCTGGCAGGATCACCCGGGTGGGGACCGAGGCGCGGGTGCTGGGTACGAGGACGATCCTGCTCTGGGGCGCGGGCCTGCTGCTGCTCGCCGGGCTGGCGGCGACGCTGTTGCTGTCGTTGCTCGGCGGGGGCCGGCCCGAGGACTCCGCCCGGCTGGACGCGCTGCGGACCGCGGCCAACATCGTCGTCGGCACCGGGGGCGCGGCCGCGCTGCTGCTGGCCGCCCGGCGGCAGCGCTCCGCCGAGCTGGACCTGGTGCAGAAGGACCACGACGCCACCGAACGCCGGGTCACCGAGATGTACAGCAAGGCCGCCGACCAGCTCGGCAGCGAGAAGGCGCCGGTCCGGCTCGCCGGGCTGTACGCGCTCGAACGGCTCGCCGGCGGGTACGCGCCGCACCGGCAGACCATCGTCAACGTGCTCTGCGCGTACCTGCGGATGCCGTTCAAGCACACCGCGAAGAACGCCGAGGAGCTGCAGGTCCGCAAGACCGCGCAGCGCATCCTGCAGCTGCACCTGCGCGCCGGGTCCGTCGAACAACCGAACGAAGGGTTCTGGCCGGACGTCGACCTCGACTTCTCCGGGGCGACGCTCGTCGGGCTGAACCTCACGCACTGTTCGATCCGGTCGATCGTCTGCTACGGGACGACGTTCCTCGAACTGGTGTCCTTCCGCGGCACCGAATTCCGCACCAAAGCCGACTTCAACAAAGCGAACTTCAAGGATCGCGTCGATTTCCGCGGCACCGTTTTCGGTGGTGACCGGGACTCCTTCAACGGTGCTGTTTTCGCAGGTCCGGTCGATTTCGGGACGAAGACCGCGGCCCGGCTCGCCGGCGCCGAGGCGCAGCGCGGCTTCGCCAGGACCTGGCCCCCGGACTGGGAAGAACGCCCGATCGCCGACCGGCCGGACCGCGCGCGATTGACTCGAAAGGACGCACCGCCGGATGCCGGCACCCGATAGGATCGGTTCCGGAAAGAGCATCGTCATTCCGGAACCGGGGGAGGTGAGCCGGATGGCCGAACATCGAGGCACTTGCTGGGCCTTCCTGCCTTCTCTGATGGGTCGCGACCGCGCGCACGGCGCCGGGCGGGTCCTCCGGGACGGGATGACGGCTCAGCGTGCGGCGACCCTCGGGTCTGTGAATCGGCACCGGTAGCGGCTTGGTGGCTTAGCGACACGCCGGCGCCGGAACGGCCCCGACCTCGCCCACAACGCCCCGTCACTTCCGACGCGCACCCGGAGTCCGCCCGGGCCTTGCGCCGTGCTGAGTGGACAACGCCACCGGTAGGCCGTTTAGGCTGACGGCGTGGAGTACGCAGAGCACATCGCAGACCTCGTGGGCAACACCCCGCTGGTCAAGCTGAACTCGTTGACCAAGGGGCTCAAGCCGCTCGTGCTGGCCAAGGTCGAGTACCTGAACCCGGGTGGCTCGGTCAAGGACCGGATCGCGCTGCGGATGATCGAAGCGGCCGAGAAGTCCGGCGCCCTGCGCCCCGGCGGCACGATCGTGGAGCCGACGTCGGGCAACACCGGCGTCGGGCTGGCCATGGTCGCCCAGCGCAAGGGCTACCAGTGCGTCTTCGTCTGCCCGGACAAGGTCAGCGAGGACAAGCGCAACGTGCTCAAGGCGTACGGCGCCCGGGTCGTGGTGTGCCCGACCGCGGTCGCGCCCGAGCACCCGGACTCCTACTACAACGTCTCCGACCGCCTGGTCCGCGAGATCGACGGCGCCTGGAAGCCCAACCAGTACGCCAACCCGCAGAACCCGGAGAGCCACTACCTCTCGACCGGCCCGGAGCTGTGGAAGCAGACCGACGGGAAGATCACCCACTTCGTCGCGGGCGTCGGCACCGGCGGCACCATCTCCGGCACCGGCAAGTACCTCAAGGAGGTCAGCGACGGCGCCGTGCAGGTCGTCGGCGCCGACCCGGAGGGCTCGGTCTACTCCGGCGGCAGCGGCCGCCCCTACCTGGTCGAAGGCGTCGGCGAGGACTTCTGGCCGGAGACCTACGACCGGGGCGTCGCCGACGAGATCATCCCGATCTCCGACGCCGACTCGTTCCAGGTCACCCGCCGGCTCGCGCTGGAGGAAGGCCTGCTGGTCGGCGGCTCGTGCGGGATGGCGGTCGCGGCCGCGCTGAAGCTCGCCGAACGCCTCACCGAGGACGACGTCGTGGTCGTGCTGCTGCCCGACGGCGGCCGCGGCTACCTGACGAAGGTCTTCAACGACACCTGGATGTCCTCCTACGGTTTCCTGCCGCCGGACTCCTCGGGCGCGACGGTCGCGGACGTGCTGACGAAGAAGAGCGGCCAGCTGCCGGCCCTGGTGCACTCGCACCCGAACGAGACGGTCGCCGAGGCCATCGCGATCCTCGCCGAGTTCGGCGTCAGCCAGATGCCCGTGGTCAGCGCGGAGCCGCCGGTGATGGCCGCCGAGGTCGTCGGCGCGGTCAACGAGCGCGACCTGCTCGAAGCGCTGTTCACCGGCAAGGCCCAGCTGGCCGACCGGCTCGACCGGCACATGTCCCTGCCGCTGCCGACGATCGGCGGCGGGGAGCAGGTGGGTTCTGCGATGACCGCGCTCGAGGGGGCCGACGGCGCGCTCGTGCTGGTCGACGGCAAGCCTGCCGGTGTCGTCACGCGGCACGACCTGCTGGGTTTCCTGGCCGGTCGGTGACCAGGAGCCCAGAAGAGTCTTAATCGGCGGACCCGGCAGGGGCGTTACGAGCGCCCTGCCGGGTGATCCGATAGCGTGGGCGCAAATAGAACACTTTCGCGTCCTCGTCAAGGGGGTTCAAGACCCACATGAGTGCACCGCAGCCACCGAACCAGCCGTGGGGTGGCAACCAGCCACCTCAGGGCCCGTCGAGTGGCCCCGAGCCGCAGCAGGACAACCCGTTCGGTAGTCCGGAGCCGACGCAGGTCGTGCAGCCACAAGGCGGTTCCCCGTTCGGGGAGACGCCGGAACCGACGCAGGTCGTCCAGCCCGCCCAGCCGGGTGAGGGCGGGGCGGGCGCGACCCAGGCGCTGCCGCCGGTCGACGCGAACGCGACGCAGTGGGTGAACCCGGCCGGCGGTGACGCTCCGGTCGCGGACTCCACGCAGCTGGTCCCGCCGGGTTCCCAGCCGCCGCCGGCGATCCCGTACAACCCGCCGCCGAGCGCGGCCGACAACCCGGCCGCGGCGTTCGGCCAGCAGCAGGGTGGGTACGGCCAGCCGGGTGGTTACGGGCAGCAGCAGCAGCCGGGCGGCTTCGGCCAGCCGGGCCAGCCGCCGCAGGGTTTCGGTGGTCCTCCCGGTTTCGGCGGGCCCCAGCAGCCCGGCTTCGGTGGTCCGCCGCAGCAGCAGTTCGGCGCGTCGCCGGCCGGCGGCGGCAACCCGCTCTTCGGCTACATCGCGGCCGGTCTGCTCGCGATCTTCGGCCTGCTCGCGGTGGTGTTCTTCTTCGTCGACATGTTCGACAGCGACTTCACCACGTACTCCGACGCCGTCGGCAAGGTCACCGATCAGCAGATCCAGGCGGCCAAGGACGCCGGGCAGTACATCTCGCCCGGCGCGTTGACCATCTACTACATCCTGGTGCTGATCGGCGGCCTGGCCGCGCTGGGCGCCGCGGTGTTCACGTTCCTGAAGAACAAGATCGCCTCGTTCCTGGCGGTCGGTGGCGGCGCCGTGCTGCTGATCTTCGCGATCCTGATCATGATCGAGCTGAGCATCGACGTGCCGGACGGCGCGACGATCAAGTTCGGCAACGGCCAGGCGCTCTACCTCGTCGCCGGGATCTTCGTGCTGGCGATCGGCGTGCTGGGCCTCCTCCCGGCGACCAAGCAGTTCGTCGGCCTCGGTGACGGCGGTGCCGCGCCGGCCGGGCCGCAGGGCTTCGGCGGTCCGCCCCAGGGGTTCGGTGGCCCGCAGCAGGGCTTCGACGGTCCGCCGCAAGGCTTCGGTGGCCCGCAGCAGCAGCCCGGGTTCGGCCAGCCGGGGCAGCCCGGTCCGCCGCCGCAGGGCTTCGGCCAGCCGCCGCAGGGTTACGGCCCGCCCCCGGGCTACGGCCAGCCGGGTCAACACGGTCAGCAGGGTCAGCCGGGCGGCCCCAACCCGGCCAGCGGCGGGTTCCCGCAGCCGTCGGGTGGCGGGTACCCGCAGCAGCCGCAGCAGCCGGGTGGTTTCGGCCAGCCGGGTCAGCCGCCGCACGGCTACCCGCAGCAGCCGGGCCAGCAACCGGGTCAGCCGCCGCAGGGCTGGGGTCAGCCGCCGCAGCAGCAGGGTCCGCCCAGCGGAGGGTTCGGCCAGCCGCCGCAGCAGTGGTAGGTGAACACCGTTTTCGTGCCCCGGAGCCAATCGGCTCCGGGGCACGCTGCATTTATAGCCGAACGCGCAATTGTCCGAATAGGACAAGCGGTCGGTAAATCGCTCGCAGCGATCACGTGACAGGATTTCTACCGCTAGCGCAGGAAAATGATCTTGGGTTCCGCCGTCCGGCCGAATTCCGATATTTTTTCGGACTACTTCCCCAGGTGCAGACTAGGCTGAGCGCCGACGTTCGTGTTCTGTCGATGGGGGAGTCGTGGCCGGTCCGCTCGGTTACCCGGTAGTGCATTCGCATTCGTATTCATCCGCTAGGCCGTCCGGAGTAACGGCAGTTCTCGCCGGATTGCTCGGTTTGCCGGCGGCGGTTGCCGCGGGATTCGTCCCGGTCAAGATCTTTCTCGATATGCCCGCCGAATTCAGTCTCGGCATGCTGCCCGTGCTGGTGCTGGTGGACCTCGGTGCGTTCCTGCTCGCCGGGCTCGTGCTGCTGCTCGGCTCGCTGGCGACGCTGTTCCGCGCGACCGCGGGCGCGATCCTGCTCGGGCTCGGCGCGCTGCTCGCGATCGGCGCTCTGCTGACCGAGCCGCTGTCGGCCGGGGTCCCGCTGGCGCGGTTCGTCGACGCGATGTTCACCCACGGCGGCCTCGCCATGGTGGACCGGGTCGGCCTCGCCGGGCTCGCGGTGTTCGTGCTGATCCTGGCGTTCCTGCCGCCGACGTTCCGGTACCTGCGCTACCGCACGCCGACGCTGCCCGTGTTCACCGGCCAGGGCGCGTACACGTCCGAAGGCTGGTAATCGCGCCGTCACCCGCCGTGGCCCTATCCTCGGCGCGTGCTCTTTTCCGCGCTCACCTCCGCCGGCGGCCGGACCGCCCGCACCGCCGCGGGCCTCGCCGTGCTCGGCGGGCTGGTCTACCTCGTGGGCCTGCTCCTCGACGTCGTCGCGCTGGTCCGGTTCCCGGACGACGCGGCCCGCACGGCCGTCCACGCGGCTGTCGACCTGGTCCTCGCGGCGGCCCTGCTGCCCGGCGGCGTCCTCCTGCTGCGCCACGACCCGCTGGGCCGGGTGGGCTGCATCGCGGGCAGCGCGACAGCGATCGTCGCGACCCTGACGTCGCTGCTGCTGGCGGCGACCGGGCTGGCCTCCGTCGACCTCGGCGGGCCCGGTGACCTGGTGGCCGGCGGGGTGGCGGCGCTGTTCGTGGTGCTGCCGCCGGCCGTCGTGACGCTGGCCCTCGCCGTGGCCGCGCCGACCGCCCGGTGGTGCGGGCTCCCGGTCCCCGGGCGCGAGTGACGAGAACCATCCCACCTGCCGGGAATGTCAGGCCCGGGCCGTACGCTGAAGCAATGGTGGACGACTACTCCGAATTGGGATTCGAGACTCGCGCGATCCACGCCGGTCAGAAGCCCGACCCTCGCACCGGCGCGGTCATCGTGCCCATCTACCAGACTTCGACCTACGCGCAGGACGGCGTCGGCGGCACCCGCGAGGGCGACTACGAGTACTCGCGCACCGCGAACCCGACCCGCACCGCGCTGGAAGAGGCCCTCGCCTCGCTGGAGGGCGGCCGCCACGCGCTCGCCTTCGCGTCCGGCATGGCCGCGTCCGACGTGGTGCTGCGCAGCACTCTGCGTCCCGGTGACCACCTCGTGCTCGGGAACGACGCGTACGGCGGCACCTTCCGCCTGATCGACAAGGTGCTCAGCCTCTGGGGCGTCGAGCACACCGTCGCGGACCTGGGCGACCTCGACGAGGTGCGCGCCGCGATCCGGCCCGAGACCAAGCTGATCTGGTGCGAGTCGCCGACCAACCCCATGCTCGGCATCGCCGACATCGCGGCGCTGGCCGGAGTCGCGCACAACGCCGGCGCCCGCCTGGTCGTCGACAACACCTTCGCGACGCCGTACCTGCAGAACCCGCTCTCGCTCGGCGCGGACATCGTGCTGCACTCGACCACCAAGTACCTCGGCGGCCACTCGGACGTCGTCGGCGGCGCGATCGTCACCAACGAAGACGAGCTGCGCGAGCAGTTCTTCTACCTGCGCAACGCCGCCGGCGCGGTCCCCGGCCCGTTCGACGCCTGGCTGACCCTGCGCGGCATCAAGACCCTGGCCCTGCGGATGGAACGGCACAGCGACAACGCCGAGCTGGTCGTGCAGGCGCTGCTGAAGCACCCGAAGGTCGCGAAGGTCTACTACCCGGGCCTGCCGGAGCACCCCGGACACGAGGTCGCCGCGAAGCAGATGCGCCGCTTCGGCGGGATGGTCTCGTTCAGCCACGTCGACGGTGAGCAGGCCGCGCTGGACGTCGCGTCCCGCACCAAGCTGTTCATCCTCGCGGAGTCGCTCGGCGGCATCGAGTCGCTGATCGAGCACCCGGGCAAGATGACGCACGCGAGCACCGCGGGCTCGACCCTGCAGGTGCCGTCGGACCTGCTGCGCCTCTCGGTCGGCATCGAAGACGGCACCGACCTGGTCTCGGACCTGCTGACCGCGCTGGGCTGACGTCCCGAAGACAGCAAAACGGCCCCGGAACCGACTGGTTCCGGGGCCCGTTTCGCTAAGGCTTTCGCGCAGGTCAGGGGTTGTAGTTGCCGTGCACCACGGTGCCGGACTTCGGCGTGCCCGCGGCGGGCAGATCCGCGCCGTCGACGCAGCCGCCGACCAGCTCGACGTGGCTGTCGTGGCGGATGTACTGGGCCGGCGACGCGCACGAAGCGCTGTCCACCGTGATGTACGCGGCTCCGGTGAGGGCGGCGGCCGAGGCCAGCCCGATCACGAGGGGGACCAGCCCGGCGGAGCGGGTGGCGCGTGCCCGTCGAGCGGCCTTCGCGTCGTTCCCCCGTGCCATGGTTGCTCCCTGTTTACCGCGTGTTGACACGCCAAGAGTACCCGGCTCCCGGTCCGATCAACCTGTGGATCTCCTGAGTGGCATCATCCGGCTCATGGAACTCGTCACCATCGAGCGGATCCAGGCCGCCCGCGAACTCCTCAAAGGAGTGACCCGGGTGACGCCGATGGAGCACGCGCGCGACCTGCGCCGGCTCCACGGCGGTCCGGTGCACCTGAAGTGCGAAAACCTGCAACGCACGGGCTCGTTCAAGATCCGTGGCGCCTACACCCGCATCCACGGTCTCACCGACGAAGAGCGCGCGCGCGGCGTCGTCGCGGCCAGTGCCGGCAACCACGCGCAGGGCGTCGCGCTCGCGTCGTCGCTGCTCGGTGCCAAGTCGACGGTCTTCATGCCGCTGCGGGCGCCGCTGCCGAAGCTCGCCGCCACCCGCGGTTACGGCGCCGACGTCCACCTGCACGGCGCGTTGCTCGAAGAGACCCTCGCCGCCGCGATCGAGTTCGGCGAGCGGACCGGCGCGGTGTTCATCCACCCCTTCGACCACCAGGACGTCATCGCCGGCCAGGGCACCGTCGGCCTCGAGATCCTCGAGCAGGTGCCCGGGGTCAAGACGATCCTCGTCGCCACCGGCGGCGGCGGGCTGGTCGGCGGGGTCGCCGCCGCCGTGAAGTCGGTGCGCCCGGACGTCCGGGTGATCGGCGTCCAGGCCGAGGAGGCCGCCGCGTACCCGCCGTCGCTGACCGCGGGCGCGCCGGTCCGGCTGAGCCAGACGTCGACCATGGCCGACGGCATCGCGGTCGGTGAGCCGGGCCTGGTCAGCTTCGCCCACGTCGAGTCGCTGGTCGACGACGTCGTGACGGTGTCCGAGCAGTCGCTCTCGCGGGCCGTGCTGCTCTGCCTGGAACGGCGCAAGCTGGTCGTCGAGCCGGCCGGCGCGGCCACCGTCGCCGCGCTGCTGCAGCACCCCGGCGCGTTCGAGCCGCCGGTCGTGGCCATCCTGTCCGGCGGCAACGTCGACCCGGTGCTGCTCCTGCAGATCATCCAGCACGGCATGACCGCGGGCGGCCGCTACCTGCGGCTGCACCTGCGGGTCCCGGACCGGCCGGGCTCGCTGGTGGGGGTGCTGTCGTGCGTCAGCGGGCTGGGCGCGAACGTCCTCGACGTCGAGCACTCCCGGATCTCCGGCAGCCTCGACCTCGGCGAGGCCGACGTCGTGCTGGCGCTGGAGACCCGCGGGCCCGACCACTGCAAGGACATCGAGATCGCGCTGACGAACGCCGGTTACACGGTCGTCTGAGCCCCGGAAGTCTCAGCGGCTTCCGGGTGGCGGAGCCGCGGTTGTCACAGCCGTTCGCCGGTGATGGCCGCGAGCGCCAGGACCGTGGCCTCGGCGGAGACCTCCGACGGCGCGGTGAACCGCCGGGCCCGGATGTGGGCGATCAGGTCCGGATCCGGCGGCACCCCGTGCTCACGCAGGTAGTACGCGACGGCGCCGGGCCACGCCCAGGCCCCGTCGGTGCGGAAGTTCATCGGCACGGCGTCGGCCCGGTCCGGCGCGAACGCGTCGGCGCCGTAACTGCGGGACGCCAGGATGACCGGCGCCGTGTCCAGGTAGCTCAGCACCCGCTCGATCTCGGCCGGGGCCAGCGGCGGCCGCCGGATCACCGGCCGGCCCGCCGCGTCGACGCCGTCGTGGACGCGGGGCGTGTGCACCTTTTCGTCCGGGCCGGGCAGCGCGGGCGGCGGCAGGGCCAGCGGGGGCAGGCCCGCCCGGTCCCGCAGCCAGCCCGGGATCCGTTCTTCGGCGCGCGGGAAGAACCGCAGCTCGTCCTGGAAGCCGATGGGCGGCGGCTGGTGCCGGAACGGCGGTTCGAGGTCCGGCCGGCCGAAGTCGGCCTCGGGTGGCCGGCCCGGGTCGAACACGAGGACCGCGCCGAGCCAGGTGCCGTGGCCGGGCTGGTACATGCCCGCCCGCAGGACGCCGAGCAGCCGCACCGCTTCCGGGTGCGGTGGCAGGGTCCGGGGCAGCCCGTCCGGGGCGGTCACGAGCAGGTCGGCCTCGATGTGCCGGCCGGCGGCGCGGTACTCGACCCGCAGCTGCCGCCAGCCCGGCGGCACCTGACCCGTCAGCACCGCGCCGATCTGCCGGACGAGCTCGTGCTGCTGCTCCGGCCGCAACGGCCCCGGTGGCTGGCTCATCTCGTCCTCCCGGACCCGCTCAGATCGTGATCTCGCCGACGCGGGTGCCGGTGAGCAGGTGGTGCGGCAGGTAGTCGGACTCGACGTCGACCGTCATCCCGGCGTCGCGGGCGAGGCAGGCCATCGCCAGCGGTGCCAGCGCGACGATGCTCGCCGGGCTGCGCGGCCGCTCGGGGTCGGCCGTCCAGAACCGCTTGTGCAGCTCCAAAGCCGTCACCAGTGAGTCGCTGAACTTGCCTTCTTCGCGTTGGGTGTAGAGGTAGAACAGCTCGATCGGCGGGTAGTGCAGCTGCAGCACGGCCTCCGGGACGGAGTGCTGGAGCACGTCCGGCTCGGTGCCGCGCATGGCCGCCAGGACGGTGTCGATCAGGTCCGGGCCGTTGCGGATGTGGAGCTGCAGCGCCCGCACCCAGTCGAAGAGGTAGTCGTCGTACTCCGGCGCCGCTTCGCGCAGCTGCTCGATCGGGACGTCGGCGAGCAGGTCGAGCCGGGGCTGGTCGCGGGCCACGATGGCGAGGTACGCGGTCTTCAGCCAGTTCGGCGCGTCGGTGTCGACCGTCGGCCCGGTCGCCGGGCGGCGGATCACCTCGTCGCCGAACCGGAACTCGACCTCTTCGCCCTCGGGCCGGGTCCCGGCCAGGAACAGCGCGCCGCCGGCCTGCAGTGCCCGGGTCAGCGCCAGCCAGGTTTCGTTTTCGGCCGCGCGGGGGTCGCCGCCGCAGCGGTAGGCGAACTCGTCGTATGACCGGTCCAAGGCGTAACCGGGTCCGCGCCGGTCCGTCTCGATGTCTTCCCGTGCGTCCTGCCGGCGCGCGAAAATCCGTTTCGCGCCGCTCTCGGCATTCGGCGCGTCGAAGTCGTGCCGGGCAACAGTGCGCACGGATTCGTCACTCCCCACGATTCTCCGGTTATCTGTCCGTCAGGTCGAACTGCTTGAGGTTGTAGCCACCGTACACGGGATGTTTCTTGTACTGGCCGGGGTTCGCGGGGTCCGGGACCTTCGCGCCCGACGGGTCGAGGTCGACTTCGTCGCGTACCCGGGCCTTGGCGACGTAATAATCGAGAGTGCCTTTTCGCTGCGCCCGGATGAGGTCTTCGGCGAGATTCTTCTCGGCCTCGGTTCCGTTCGCCGCCATGTTCTTGATGATGCTGTCGACGTACTTCGGGTGGCCTTGTTCGAAGCGGCCGTTCCCGTCGGCGCCCTGCCGGGTGCCGAGGCCGGCGTTGGGCCCCTTGGCTTCGACGACGACGAGCCGGGGCTGCCCGTCCGGCCCGGTGACCTGGTAGATCTGGTCGAACCGGCCCGAGCCGGGCTTGTCGCCGAGCCGGGTGTTGTCGCCGTGCAGGTCGGGATCGGGCAGTTCCTTGACCTCGTAGTCGGGCGGCGGGAACCTGTCGGCGACGGCATCGCGGCCGGCGTGCTCGCCGAGGTCCTCGCCGAGGTTCGTCCGGTCGCGGTGCGCGTCGGTGCGCTCGCGCTCGATCTCGTCGGTGACCGTGCCCTTGCCGTGGGCGTCCTGGTAGTCCGCCTCGGCTTCCCGCGCGCGCTGGTTCGCCGCGTGCCGGCGGTCGATGAGGTCCTGGGCTTCGTCCCGCTGCACGGGCGTCGCCGGGTGCTCGACCTCGTTGGCCTTGTGGTAGTTCGCCGGTTCGAAGTCGTCGGACTTCGGGTCGAACTTCTCGCCGTCCGGCTTGGTCGTGTCTTCCTTGATCTTCGGGACGCGCTCGTCGAGGGCGTCGTTCTGATCGGCGTTCTTGCGCGAGTACTCGCCGTTCTTGTTCGGCCCGTCGTAGTACTTCTCGCGGTAGGCGTCGTCGTTGATCCGCTCCCTCATCGACGCCCGCGGCTCCCGGTCGGGGTGCTCGATGTCGACCGGTTCCTCGTCGATGTAGCGCTCGCCGCGGTGCTGCGCGCTGTCGGCGTCGACGTCGTGCGGGTCGCCGTGGTGGGTGTCCGGGGCGAAACCGTCGTCGCCGGCGCGGTGGGTCGTGCCGTCCGGGTGGTGGGTGTTCCACTCGCCGTCCGGCGGGATGCGGGGACGCATCTTGCCGTCCGGGCCGATTTCGTAGTCGGAGGAGAAGACGCGGCCGTGCGCGTCGGTCCACGCCGGCTTCGTCGGGGCCATCACCTCGGTGTCGAGCTCACGCGAAAGCCGGTGTGCGAAGTCGTTCGAGCTCGCGTCGCAGCCGATCAGCCGGACGGGGCGGCCGTCGTAATCGGCGTTGCGGCGCAAGACGTCCGCGAACTCTTCGGGGGTGTAGAGCCGGTCGCCGATCCGGGCGTGGCCGTCCGGCGTGACGTGCACGTCGACGGTGTAGCGGCCGTCCGGGTCGGGCTGCACCCGGTGCGGCAGGTCGCCCATGTCCGGGTCGCCGGCGTGGTAGGAGCTGCCGGACGGCGTGCTTTCGGCGTGCCGCGCGTTGACCTCGTCCGGGCTGAGCGGTTCGCCGTGATGGGGCGGGCCGCCGTCGGGATCGTGGTGACCGGGGCCGTTTTCGTGCGGGCCGTTTTCGTGGGGACCGTGCCCGTCGGGACCGTGGGTGCCGCCGGGGCCGGTGTGCCCGGGACCGCCGCCCGGCCGGCTGCCCGGGGCGTGCCCGCCGGGGCGGGTGTCCGGGCCGTGCGTGCCGGGGCCGAAGCCGCGGGCCGCCGGCGCGGGGGTGTCCGGGGTGCGCGGACGCGGGGTGTCGCCACCCGGACGCGGCCGTCCTTCGGGCAGATCGCCGCCGGCGCGCGGCCGTCCTTCGGGGAGATCACGGCCGGGGCGTGGGCGTCCTTCGGGGAAGTCGCCGCCGGGGCGTGGCCGCCCGGGCGCGTCGACGTGCGGCGTGTGCGCGCCGGGACTGCCCGGGGTACCGGTCCAGCCGCCGCCGGTGCGCGGGGAACCGCCGCCGGGGCCACCGCCGCTACCGGGGCTGCCACCGGGCGGCATGCCCCCGCCCATCGGCGCGCCGCCCTGAGGCGGGACGCCGGAGGCGGCGCCGTCCCCACCGCGCGGCGACGGGAACTGAGTACCCGGGTCCCCGGTACGCGGAGCGGCGGGCGCGGTACCGCTGGCGGAAGTGGTGCCGTCGGCCCGCGGCGGCGCGGCACTGCTCGGAGTGTCACCGCCGGCGTGCGAGCCGGGCGCATCGGACCGCGCGGCGGGCGACGAGTGCGACGGACTCCCCGAGCCGGCGTGGCTCGGCGAGCTGTCGCCCGCCCGGGTGGGGGACGGGCTCGAATCCCCGGCGTGGGAAGGAGAATTGCCGCCGGCGTGGGTGCCCGGGCCGCTGTCGGCGACCCGCGGCGACGGGCTGGAGTCGCCGGCGTGAGTCGATGGGCCGGAATCTCCGGTGTGCGAGGGTGAGCTGTCACCGGCGCGTGCCGAAGGGTTGGAGTCTCCGGTGTGCGAAGGCGAGTTGTCGCCTGCACGGGTCGGTGAGGGGCTGCTGTCGGCGGTTCGTGGTGCCGGGCTGGAGTCGCCCGCGTGAGCCGACGGGCTGGAGTCGCCGGCGTGGGCGGGTGAGCTGTCCCCAGTGCGTGCCGAGGGGCTGGAATCCCCGGTGTGGGAAGGGGAACCGTCCCCGGGCGAGCTGTCGCCCGCGCGGGCCGACGGGCTGGAGTTCCCCGCCTGCGCGGGAGCGTCCCCGCGAGCCGTCGACGGGCTCGAGTCGCCGGTCGGGGAGCTGTCACCCGCGTGGGCGCTGTCGCCGCCCGGCTCCTCACGGCTCGGACTCCGGCGGGAGCCGGTGTCGGGCGAGGAGTCCGTGTTCATCGGGTCCGAACCCGGCGAGTCCGCATCCCCATGGCTGCCACCGGAATCACCGGAGTCGCCCGAGGAACCGTCGGAGCCGTCGGGCGAGTCCTCCGAACCGCTGTGGGCCCTCGTGTGGACGCCGCCCTCGCCCTTGGGGACCTTGTGGACGAAGCCGCCTTCCTTGATCTTCAGCCCGTCCAGGCCGCTGACCTTGCCCAGCACCTTGCCGAAGACCTTGGCGATCTTTTCGAAGATGTCGACCAGCTTCGACAGCAGCGGCGACACCTTGCGGATCGTGTCGGTCAGCTTCTTGAGCAGCTCACCGATCTTCTTGCCCCACTTGGCGATCGCGGCCGACGCCTGCGCGACGACGACCGGCGTGCCGAAGCCCAGCGAGAAGACTTCCTCCATCACCCAGGCGATCAGCTTGCCGACCAGGTCCGCGATCAGCTGGCGCACGGTCTCCCGGACGAACGAGACGACCTGGCCCATGATCATGGTGACCGTGCTGATCGCGCCGGCGACCGTCGCCGCGCCCGAAAGCGCGTCGCTGTGCTCGGTGGCGAATTTCCGGTACGCGTCGGCGCCCGCGCCCTGCCACCCCGCGGTGCCGGTCTTGACCGCGTTGTCGAAGTCGGTCTTCCGTTCGCCCAGCGCCTTCGAGACGTTGCCCCAGGTGTCCGCGTACGACTGGATCACCGGCGGGTTGCCCGCGAGCGAGTCCAGCATGTCCTTCAACGGCTGGATGTGCTCCATCAGGAACGACGCCACCGACGACATCAGGTACCCGAACGGGTCGACGGCCGCGCCCGCGATCTCGCCGGCCAGGCTCAGCACGCCCAGGCCGCCGGAAACCCAGTCGCCGTCCTTGATCCCGTTGAACGCGTCCATCGACGACTCGGCGAGGCCGATACCCCCGGCCCAGCCGTAGTCGCCGTTGCCCGCGGTGAAGGCACCCGGGCCGTCCGGGTCCTGCTTCGCGTCCACGACGAGCGGGTTGCCCTCGGGCATCAGGCACCGTCCGTGGACTTGTTCAGATCGTCGGCGACCCCGGCTTCGTAGGTGTGGTACGCCGCCGCGGCTTCGCGCACTTTGCCGGAGACGGCGGTCATCGCCTGCACGGCGTCCTTGAGCGCGTCGATCCCGTACTGCTCCACCGGGTCGAGCAGCATCCGGAACGGCTGGCAGAGGATGCCGTACGCGTCCGTCGGCATGCTGACCTGGTTGGCCGCGTCGACGGCCTGCTGCAGCCCGTCGCCGATGGCGTCGAGCTGCTTCGCGTGCGCGGTCAGGTCGGTGCTGAGTTCCACATCCGTCATCGGTTCCCCCTTAGGAAAGGATCGGTCCGCCGAAGTCGTCGTCATCGTCGTCGGCCGGGCGCCGGCGCCGCGGCGGTTGCTGCTGCGGCGGTGCGGGCGGCGGAGTGCGCGGCGCCGCGGGCGGCTGCTCGTCGTTGTCGTCCGGCAGGAACCGGCGGACGCGGTCGGGTTCCGGGAACGTGGGCTCGGGCTCCGGCGGCGGCTGAGGGAACGTGCTCTGCGCCTCGCGGACGATCTCCACAGCGGCCTGGTCGCCCGTGCCGGTGGTCTCGGTCATGGCCTGCTGCAACAGTTCCGGGATCCGCGCCTGCGCGCGCTGCACCAGCTGCATCACCTGCGCGGAGACCTCGGCCATCCGCTTGGCGCCGGCGGCGGACTCCGCGATGACGAGGTTCTTCAGCAGGCCGCGCGCATCGACGGTCACCGTGACCAGGCCGTCCTTCGACCGCTCGGTGACCGTCTGGCCCTGCATGCGATCGGCCAGTGCCTGGTACCGGGCGGCGTTCTCCTCGAGCCGCTTGGTCCAGTTGTCGATCATCTCGTCGCTCGCGTCGACGCTGTCCGGCATCCCGGCCCCTTTTCTGTCCCTCTCCACACTGACGGATCCGAGCCGCCCGCGGTTCCCCGAAAGCCGTGAAGGCCACCATAGGGGACTTGGAGTCCCTCATGGTGGCCTTCACGGCTTTGTGGTTCAGAGGTTGCCGCGGCGCTCCTGCTCGCGCTCGATCGCTTCGAACAGGGCCTTGAAGTTGCCCTTGCCGAAGCCCAGCGAACCGTGGCGCTCGATGAGCTCGTAGAACACGGTGGGCCGGTCGCCGATGGGCTTGGTGAAGATCTGCAGCAGGTAGCCGTCCTCGTCGCGGTCGACCAGGATGCTGTGCTCCTTGAGCGTCTCGATCGACACGCGGACGTTGCCGATCCGGGCGCGCAGCTCCGGGTCCTCGTAGTACGACGCCGGGGTGTCCAGGAACTCGACGCCGGCGGCGCGCATCGCGGTGACCGTGGCGATGATGTCGTTGGTGGCCAGCGCGATGTGCTGGCAGCCCGCGCCGCCGTAGAACTCGAGGTACTCGTCGATCTGCGACTTCTTCTTCGCCACGGCGGGCTCGTTCAGCGGGAACTTCACGCGGTGGTTGCCGTTCGAGACGACCTTGCTCATCAGGGCCGAGTACTCGGTGGCGATGTCGTCGCCGACGAACTCCGCCATGTTCACGAAGCCCATGACGCGGTGGTACCAGTCGACCCAGTAGTCCATCTTGCCGAGCTCGACGTTGCCGACGCAGTGGTCGACGGCCTGGAACAGCCGCTTCGGCGCACCCTCGGGCCGCTTGACGGTGCTCTCGCGCGGCTCGTAGCCGGGCAGGTAGACGCCGGTGTAGCGCGACCGGTCGACCAGCGAGTGGCGGGTTTCGCCGTAGGTCGCGATCGCGGCGACGCGCACGGTGCCGTGCTCGTCGGAGACGTCGTGCGGCTCCTCGAGGACGGTCGCGCCCTGCGCGCGGGCGTGCTCGACGCACTTGTCGACGTCGGTGGTCTCCAGCGCCAGGTCGATGACGCCGTCACCGTGCTTGCGGTGGTGGTCCAGCAGCGGCGAGTCCGGCCGCACGCCGCCGGTGATGACGAACCGGGCCGAGCCGGACTTGAGCACGTACGACTTGCGCTCGAAGTTGCCGGTCTCGGGGCCGGAGTAGGCGACCAGCTGCATCCCGAACGCGATCTGGTAGTACCAGGCGGTCTGGGTCGCGTTGCCGGCGATGAACACGACCGCGTCCATGGCCTTGACCGGGAACGGGTCTGTCGAGGCGTCGTGGTCGACGAGGCCGACGAGCTGACGCAGCTGGTCGTAGCTGACGTCGTCGAGGGCACCCTGGTGGGGTTCGGCAGTCTGGGTCATACCTCGAAGCATCCGACCGTGAGGCAAGATGTGCAATGGTCTCAGTTTTTGCTGGACAATATGATCGGTGACTGTCGGACATCGGCTGTCATCGTGGACAACTTGTGCAGGGAAGAGAGCAATGTCGGAGAACCTCGACGCATTGGACGCGCGGCTGCTGCTGTTGCTCACCGACACCCCGCGTCTGGGCGTGCTGGAGTGCGCTCGCCGCCTCGGGGTCGCCCGCGGAACGGTCCAGGCGCGCCTCGACCGCCTGGCCGAACGCGGCATCCTCGGCGGGTTCCCGCCGGAGCTCGACCTGGCGGCGATGGGTTACGGCCTCACGGCGTTCGCGGTGATCGAGATCGCCCAGGGCCGCCGAGCGGAGGTGGCGCAGGCCCTGGCGGCGATCGACGAGGTCTGCGAAGTCCACGCGACCACGGGCCAGGGCGACCTGTTCGTCCGCATGGTGGCGCGGGGCAACGACGACCTGCAGCGGGTGATCGACGAGGTGGTCGGCGTCCCGGACGTCCAGCGGACGTCGACGTCGATCGCCCTCTCGACGCCGGTCCCGCCCCGGGTCCGCCCCCTGCTGGAACGCACCGCCCGGTCGTGAGTGGTTAGGGCGGTTCTAACCGCCCTAACCACTCACGACCCGGGACGCGCGTCAGCCTTCGTCGATGACCTGGGACAGGTAGCGCTTCGCCGAGCGCTGCACGACCTCGAAGCCGTCGGTGCGCACGATCGCGTCCCACCAGGCTCCGTAGATCGCCTCGAAGCGGTAGCCCGCCAGCAGTTCCGCCGCACGGCGGACGATGTGCGGGCGTTCCGGGACCAGGTTCGGGTAGCTGTACATGAAGCCGACGTGCGTCCGGTCGGGGATCACCTGGACGATGTCGCCGGACAGCAGCGCGCCGCGGCCTTCTTCGCCGGCCGGCCAGTGCAGGACCGTGCCGCCGTCGAAGTGCACACCCAGGTTGATCAGCCGCAGGTCGGGGGCGACGTCCAGGGTGGTGCCGGACCACAGCTCCACCGACGGGTCGGGCCGGCCGATCCACTGCTGATCGCCTTCGTGCAGGTAGACCGGGACGTCGAACGCGTGCGCCCACTCCACCATCGTCGTGTAGTAGTGCGGGTGGCTGATCGCGATGCCGGTGATCCCGCCGAGGGCGCGGACCCGCTCGACGAGCGCGTCGTCGAGGTACGCCGCGCAGTCCCACAGGAAATTGCCGGAGCCGGCCCGCACCAGCAGGGCGCGCTGCCCGATCGCGAACCCGGGGTTCGAGCCGACGCCGACGATGCCGGGGCCCTGTTCTTCGACGCGCGGGGTGTACGTACCGCTCGCGCGGAGGGTGGCCAGGCTCGTCCACTGCTGCCCGGACGCCGGGACGTACTGGCGCTCGTCTTCGCAGACCGGGCAGTCGTCCCGGGCCTCGGGGTACTGCATGCCGCAGGCCTGGCAGATCGGTTCCGTGCTCACTGAAGTCCTCCCAGTACGTGGCCTCTGGGAGTCACGCTAGCTGCGGGGACGCGCGCCCGGCGACGGGAAACCGGGCGCGCCCGGACCGCTACTTGCCGTCGCTGTAGGGGACGGCCTTGACGAGGGTGACCTTCTGCAGCTTGCCGTTCGGCAGCTCGTACTCGCGCGACTCGCCTTCCTTGGCGCCGAGCAGGGCCTTGCCCAGCGGCGACTCGGGGGAGTACACGTCGAGGCCGCCCTCGGCGCCTTCCTCGCGGGTGGCGAGCAGGAACTTCTCGTCCTCGTCGTCGCCTTCGTACCGGACGGTCAGCACCTTGCCCGGGCCGGCGGTGCCGTCGTTGGCCGGCGCCTCGCCGACCTTGGCCCCGCGCAGCAGCTCCTGGAGGTGCCGGATGCGCGCCTCGGCCTGGCCCTGTTCTTCCCGGGCGGCGTGGTAGCCGCCGTTCTCCTTGAGGTCGCCTTCTTCGCGGCTGTCGTTGATGCGCGCGGCGATAACCGGACGATTCTCGATCATTTCGTCGAGCTCGTGCTTGAGCCGGTCGTAGGCATCCTGGGTCAGCCAGGTCACCTTGGTGTCGCTCACGGTCACCATCTCCTCGTCGGGCCTGCCAGGCTTGCGTGTTCAAGCCGGCCCACACGGGCCTAGGTGCCCGCGTGGCTGAGATAAAGGAAAAACACGGCCCGTCGTGGGCCGTGCTGAGGGGTCAGACTATCACGGCACGACAGGGCCAAGCCCGTTATTTCCGCGCGTCGTGGGCGTTGAGCGCGCGGTTCACCCCGTTGGCCGCTATGGGGTTGACAGGTACCGTGGTATGTCGTACGAGCAGCCGTACACGTCGGCCGTCACCGGTGCCCCGATGCTCTTGATCGTCGTGGTCATCCTGCTGTACTTCGCGCCGGCGGGGATCAGGAGCTCTTTGCGGCCGCTCTCGGCGCCGGTCTTGTCGCGGACGCGGACGATGCAGACGCCCGGCCGGTTGTTGTCGTCGCGGGTCACGTTGAGCGTGATTTCCATCGCGTTGCCCGGTTTCCCGCTGAAGGCGACGCGCTCGGCGTCGATCGGCGCGGAGCCGAGGTTGACGTAGGCGACGTACGCGATCACGCCGCTGACGACCAGGGCGATGGCCAGGAAAAGCCAGCGTCGCCAGCGCCGGGACATCGGTGTGCGCCCGGTGCCGTAGCGGCCTTCGGGGAGCGTCGACGCGCTGCTCCCGACGACCGTTTCCGCCGGTCCGCCTGCCAACCCGGGGCCTCCTGCTCGTTCTTGTCGTACCCCTGGGGACAATGGAGCTGTCCGGCCCGGGTACGGCCTTCGGGATCGAGTATCCGCTGGCCGGGTGCGCGCCGCGCAGGTGGGTCCTGGGTGGGTTATGGAATAAGGGTCGAAAGGGAGTCGTTCGGAGCATGGTGGAAGCTGACGAGCTGAGGAACACCGCCGAGCCGCGCCTGCGCATGATGGCCGTGCACGCCCACCCGGACGACGAGTCGAGCAAGGGCGCCGCCACCATGGCGCGCTACGCCGCCGAAGGTCACGAGGTGCTGGTCGTCACGTGCACCGGAGGCGAGGCCGGGAGCATCCTGAACCCCGCGATGGACCGGCCGGACGTGCTGGCGAACATGCGCGAGGTCCGCCGGGAGGAGATGGCCCGCGCGGCCAAGATCCTCGGCGTGAGCCAGCGCTGGCTGGGCTTCGTCGACTCCGGCCTGCCGGAGGGCGACCCGCTGCCGCCGGTGCCCGAGGGGTCGTTCGCGGTGGTGCCGCTGGAGGAGTCCACCGAGGCGCTGGTGCGCGTGATCCGGGAGTTCCGCCCGCACGTCATCACGACCTACGACGAGAACGGCGGCTACCCGCACCCCGACCACATCCGCACCCACGAGGTGTCGATGGCGGCGTGGGACGCGGCGGCCGACCCGGACCGCTTCCCCGGCGCGGGCGAGCCGTGGCAGCCGTCGAAGCTGTACTACATGCACGGCTTCTCCAAGGCCCGGATGGTCGCGTTCGACGCGGCCTTGAAGGAAGCCGGGATGGAATCGCCGTACACCGAGTGGCTCGAGAAGTGGGACCCCGACCGCGCCGATGTGATGGAGCGGGTGACGACCCGCGTCGAGTGCGGTGAATACTTCGAGGCGCGGGACGAGGCGCTGAAGGCGCACGCGACGCAGATCGACCCGAACAGCCGCTGGTTCTTCGTGCCGCTGGAGATGCAGCGCGCGATCTGGCCGACCGAAGAGTACGAGCTGGTCAAGTCGCTGGTGGACAGCACGTTGCCCGAGAGCGAACTGTTCGCCGGCATCGAGGAGAAGGTGAGCACATGAGTCTGACGCTGCCGGCCGGCGTGGCGCTTCCGGTGACCGCGTCGGCCCTGGTCCTGGCGCAGCAACCCGGTGACGGCGACAACGGCGGGCAGGGGGAGGACTTCGGCAAGTCGTCCCCGGTCGGCTTCCTGGTGCTGATCCTTTTCCTCATCGCGGTGGCCTTCCTGGTCCGCTCGATGACGAAGCACCTCAAGCGCGTCCCGGCCAGCTTCGACGAACCGGCCGAGAAGACCGAGCCGGCGCCGGCCGGGGGCGAGTCCCAGGCGAAGGCCGAGCCGGTCGAGGAACCGAAGGCGGTCGAGGACACCTCGCCCGCCAAGGCCGACTGACCCGGGTCGGCACCGCCCCGCAGCCGACACCGTTCTCGTCGACACGCGGCATCCGGACGTCCACCAGCACGACGTCGAGGGCCGCGGCCACCTCGCCGACCACGCGAGTGCCGTCGAGCGTCAGCCCGGCGCGGACAAGGTCGTCGTCCACCGGCAGCAGCCGGGTCACCGCGGCCACGGCAGCCAGGCGTTCAGCAGGAACTCGCCGCCGGATCGCCGGTGGTCGAGCTGCCCGCCGGCCAGCCGGACGCGTTCGGTGAGGCCGACGAGACCGTGCCCGGTCGCGCGCTGGGGGTTCCCGGCCGGGCCGAGGGGGTTCGAGACGGCGATCTCCAGCCGGGCCCCGGCTTCCCCGCCCAGCGCGATCCGCACCGGCTGGCCCGGCGCGTGCTTGCGGGCGTTGGTGAGGGCTTCCTGGACGACGCGGTAGGCGGTGCGCCCGGCCATCCCCGGCACGCCGCCGACCTCGCCGGTCACCTGCACCGCCGTGCCGACCGCGCGCGTCCGCTCGACGAGCCCCGGCAGGTCGGTCAGCTCGGGCACCGGCCGTTCCGTGCCGGCGGGCACCGGGTCGTCGTGCAGCAACACGATCACTTCGCGCAGTTCGACGAGCGCCTGGTGCGCGCCGGCCCGCACCACCCCGGCCGCCTGGGCGAGCTTCTCCGGCGGCGCGTGGGGCCGGTGTTCGAGCGCGCCGGCGTAGGTCGCGAGCAGGGCCAGGCGGTGCGCGAGGACGTTGTGCATCTCCCGGGCGATCGACGCGCGTTCGGCCGCGCCGGCCTCGGCGATGCGGCGGCCCTGCTCGGCTTCGGCGCGCAGGGCCCGTTCGGTGAGCGCGGTGAGCACGGCGTCGCGGCCCGCGGAGAGCGCGCCGAGCCCGACGACGGCGACGTGCGCGAGCACCGCCAGCACCAGCCACCAGCCGTAGGGCAGCCCGTGGGCCGGCCGCCACAGGCCGCGCAGAGCGTGGGCCAGCACCCCGGCCACGGCGACCGTGACCGCGTGGCTCCACGGCCGGGACCGCGCGACCTGCAGCACGCCGAGCACGGCGGGCGGGGTCGCGACCGGCGACAGCACGGCCAGCACCGCCGCCGCGAGCGTGCTCGTGACCGGGCGGTGGAACACCAGTGGTACCAGCGCACAGCCGAGCAGCCCGGCCAGGACGTCGTAGACCCGCAGGTCGCCCGAGGCGTACTGCCCCCACGCCGTCACGGCCGCGCCGACGACCGCCACGGCCGTCAGCGGGCCGGGGCGAGCGTAGGTCGCCGAGCGGGTCATGGCCCGAGCGTACGACCGGAAGGAGGGCGCACAGCGACCTGAGGCCACATGGCCGCGGCGTCCCGGCCGACGCGCGCGGGCCGCCGAACGCCCGTTCCAGCGTAGAACGTCTTGCGGCCGCGACTTCTAGAGCCGCGGGTCCACAGGGTCCGACTCCAGCGCCAGCACCGCGAACACGCACTCGTGGACCCGCCACAGCGGCTCGCCCCGCGCGACGCGTTCCAGCGCTTCCAGGCCGAGCGCGTACTCCCGCAGCGCCAGCGTGCGCTTGCGGTTGAGCCCGCGCTTGCGCAGCCGCTCCAGGTTCTCCGGGAGGGTGTAGTCGGGGCCGTAGATGATCCGCAGGTACTCGCGCCCGCGCACCTTCACCCCGGGCTGCACCAGCCCGCGCGCGCCGCGGGTCAGGTTGGCCGCCGGCTTGACGACCATGCCCTCGCCGCCCGCGCCGGTCAGCTCTTCCCACCACTCGACGCCCGCCGCGACGGACGCCTCGTCCGTGGTGTCGACGGAGAGCGTCCGGGTGCCCTGGAAACGCGGCCCGGCCAGCCGGTCGAGCAGCGACAGGTGCCAGTCGTGCGGCCGGTCGTGGTAGCTCGCGCCCTCGGAAGCCAGCAGCTGGAACGGCGCCAGCCGCACACCGTCGAGGCCGGACGTCGGCCAGCAGTAACGCCGGTACGCCGCCCGGTAGGACTCCACTGTGGACTCCCGGGTCGCCGTGCGCCCCAGCAGGTCCGTGACGTCGATGCCGCGCGCGGCGGCGGTCGCCAGCGCGGAGACCGCGGCGGGCAGCACGGCCTGGGCGGCCGCGCCGACCGACGCGTACTGGTTCGAGATCAGCGAACCCGCCTTCGCGCTCCACGGCAGCAGTTCGGCGTCGAACAGCAGCCAGCCGCTGTCCAGTTCCTCGAACAGCCCGGCCGCCGCGGTCCGCACGTCGGCGAGCAGTTCGAGGTTCTGCGACGCCGAGAAGAACGGCCGTCCGGTGCGCGTGTACACCGCTCCGCCGCCCCGGACGCCGAAGCGCTTGTGAGCCACGTCGTCGTCCCGGCACACGAGCACGACGGCCCGCGAGCCCATGTGCTTCTCCTCGCACAGCACGGACTGGACGCCGGCCGCGCGGAACTCGGCGAACGCCTCCTCGGGGTGCTCCAGGTAGTCCTCACGCGACGAAGTCGCGCACGGTGCCATCGTCGGCGGCAGGTAGGCGAGCCAGCGCGGGTCCACCGCGAACCGGCTCATCACCTCCAGTGCCGCGGCGGACTGCTCCGCCGAGACGCCGATCCGGCCGTGGTGCGCGGCGTTCACGATCCGCTTGCCGGTGACGTCGGCCAGCTCCAGGACGGCAGGCTCACGCCCGCCCAGCGGACGGTTCGCGTCGAGCGGCTTCGTCGGCTCGTACCAGACCTGGTGCGCCTTCACCGAAACGACGTCGCGCTCCGGGTACCGCAGCGCGGTCAGCTTCCCGCCGAACACGACCCCGGTGTCGAGGCACATGGTGTTGTTGACCCACTCCGGTTCCAGCGTCGGCGTGTGCCCGTACAGGACCATCGCGGACCCGCGGTAGTCGCGCGCCCACGGCAGCCGCACCGGCAGGCCGTATTCGTCGGTCTCGCCGGTCGTGTCGCCGTAGAGCGCCATGCTGCGCACCCGCCCGGACGCGCGTCCGTGGTAGCGCTCGGGCAGCCCGGCGTGCGCGACGACGAGCTTGCCGCCGTCGAGGACGTAGTGCGCGATCAGGCCGTCGCAGAATTCGTGCGCCTGGCGGCGGAACTCCTCGGTCTCGGCATCGAGCTGCGCCAGCGACTCGGCGAGCCCGTGCGCGACGTTGACCTTCCGCCCGTGCAGCGCGCGCACCAGCTTCTGCTCGTGGTTCCCGCAGACGACCAGCGCGTTGCCGCTCCCGGCCATTCCCATGACTCGTCGCAGCACACCCGGGGTGTCCGGGCCGCGGTCGACGAGGTCGCCGACGAACACCGCGGTCCGCCCTTCGGGGTGGACGCCGTCGGCGTACCCCAGCTCGGCCAGCAGTTCCTCGAGCTCGGCCGCGCAGCCGTGGACGTCGCCGATCACGTCGAACGGCCCGGTCAGCTCGCGCTTGTCGTTGCGCAGCGGCTCGACGGCGATCTCCGCTTCGGCCACCTCGGTCTCGCCGCGCAGCACGTGCACGCGCCGGAAGCCTTCGCGTTCCAACGACTTCAGCGACCGCTGCAGCTCACCGCGCTGCCGGCGGATCACGTGCTCGTCGAAGTCGCGGTCGGCCCGCCCGGCGTTGCGCGCCGCGCAGACGGACAGCGGCAGGTCGAGCACGATCGCCGTCGGCAGCACGTCGTGCTCCTTCGCGAGCTTCACCAGGCTCGCCCGCGACGCGCGCTGGACGTTCGTCGCGTCGATGACGGTCAGCCGCCCGGCCGCGAGCCGCTTGCCCGCGATGTAGTGCAGCGCCTCGAAGGCGTCGGCGGACGCGGACTGGTCGTTCTCGTCGTCGGCGACGAGCCCGCGGAAGAAATCGCTGGAGAGCACCTGCGTCGGCGCGAAGTGCGTGCGCGCGAACGTCGACTTGCCGGAGCCGGACGCGCCGACGAGCACGACGAGGGACATATCTGGTACGAGGTACTCTACGGCCATGACTCAGTCTCCCGCAACGAGCGCCGTGATCGCACGCGATTTGGTGCGCGTCTCGCACACGGACCGGGAGAAGTCGCCCGACGACCAGCACAACGACCACATCCGCTCCGCTGACCGGATGGGCTGGGAGCTGCAGGGACCGAGCTACCGCGATCTCGGCAGTGCCTCGCGGTTCGCCACGAAAGAGCGCGTCGACTTCGAGCGGCTGATCACCGATCTCGAGCAAGGCACCTTCGGAGCGTCGATCCTGATGATGTGGGAGAACTCGCGTGGTTCCCGCAGGGAATCGGAGTGGCTCCGGCTGATCGAGCTGGCCGAAGCACGGGGTGTGCGGTTCTGGATCGACGTCCGCGGCCGGCTGATGGACCCGGCGGACCCGCACGACCGCCGAGACCTGGTGCACGCGGCCGCGGACGCGGCGTTCGAGGCGGGGTTGCTCAGCGTCCGCACACGCCGCGGAACGGCGGGCGCTGCACGGGCGGGGCTCCCGCACGGCCGCATCCTCACGGGTTACCAGCGGATCTACGACGAGCGCACCGGCCAGTTCCAGGCGCAGGTACCGCACCCGGAGGAAGGGCCGCTGATCGTCGAGCTCTTCGACCGCGTGGACCGAGGCCACACGCAGCGCTCCATCGCGATGGACTGGGAGCGTCGCGGCGTGACGGACCGCCGCGGCAAGCCCTACCCGCCCGATGCGCTGAAGACGCTGCTGACGAACGAGGCGTACATCGGGGTTCGGATCCACGACCCCGGCCGCACGCCGGGTCGCCGCACGCTGTCCCCGCTCGCCGAGCGGACGCCGGGCGCCTGGCCGGCACTGATCGATCCGGCGGTGTTCTGGCGCGTGCAAAAGCGGCTACGGGACAACGCGGCGCAGACCGCGCGCCCCGGCGGCACCAAGCACCTGCTCTCCGGGCTCGGCGTGTGCCACGTCTGCGACGCGCTGATCCGACGGCGAGCTGGCCGGAAGTACGCCTCTCGGCCCGGGTACGCCGCGCCGGTCACCTACGCCTGCTCGGCCGCGGGTGGCTGCGCTCGGGTGCCGCTAGCGGATCTCGACCGGCTGGTGACTGCAGCCGCGCTGGCCTACCTCGCGGACGAGCGCAACTACGACGCGTTCGCGCAGGCGCGTGAGGGGCATGACGTCGAGCTGGGCGAGATCGCCGCCGAGCTCGAGGAGATCGCTCGGGACCTGGAAGAGCTGCTGACCGAGCGGGACGCCGGGCGTATCAAGCCGGCCAGCGCGGCGCGCGGCGAAGCCGCGTTCGAGCAACGGGCCGAGAGGCTGCGGGCCCGTGAAGCTGAGTTGCTGCGCCCCGCCGAGCTGGCCGGCCTGATCGAGCCCGGTCCGGACGTCGAGGTGCGCTGGAAGACGGCCACGTTCGACACCCATCGGGCGACGTTACGCGTGCTGCTGCGCCCCGAGCACCTGGGCCAGCTGCGGATCCTGCCGATCGGCCGAGGCAACGGCAAGACGCCGACCCGCGACCGCATCCACTTCCACCGCGGTGACGAGTGCCGGACCGGGCCGTGCGCGGCGTGATCGACTTGTGATCCACGGAGGAGTGCCCGGTACGCGATCCGTCCACCTGGGACTCTAACGCTGTCAATGATGCCAGTTGTGCCAGTTGTGCAGGCGTACCAAGGGTTTCCGGCTGCGGTACGGCTTGCGCGAGGTTTCTCGAATGCGTAGCGTTCACGCCATCAACGAAATGCCTGGCTAGCCGAGAGTACGGAATACGGGCCGCCACACGCACCGTGTGGGCGGATGCGGCCACCATCCGCGAGAGCGGGCGAATTCCCAGGGTAGGCACTTGAATGGCGCACCAGTGGTGTGCTGGGCACAAAACGCGGATAGTCCCGTTTTGTAGCGCATTTCTCCTCATTTCAGGGAGAAATTGTGTCCGCCTCTGCAATTCCCGATAACTTGATCAAGGTTGCCGACGCTGCGGCACGTCTCGGTGTGAGCCATCGGACCGTGCTCAACTACATCGACGCGGGAACGCTGCTCGGGTTTCGTGTGGGCCCGCGGATGCTGAAGGTCCGCGCTGCCGACGTTGAGGCGCTGGTGCAGCCCGCCGCCGTAGAGAACTCCGACGCCGAGTTCGTGCGTGACGTCGTCGCTGCGGCCGGGAAGCTTACGGCCGAGGCACGCGCCGAAATTCGCCGGCTGCTTCCGCCGGTCTCCGAGTCTGCTGTGGACGGTGCCGCGTGAACGCCCACGAAGAGCGCCTCACCTGGCAGGTCGTCATCGGCGGGCAGTGCGTCACTCGCACGCGCCCCGCGCACCTCTTGCCCCCGGCTGAGCAGGCCGCGCTCAAAGCGCGGACGCGCGAGCTGCGGGCGCAGGGCCTGTCCTTCCGCCAGATCGTCGAGCGCCTCGCGGAGGAGACCGGCCACCGCAGGAGCTTCGGTTGGGTCCGGAACACCTGCTTGGACACGAAGGGCGCGCGATGAACTCCACCATCATCCACCCGAAGCCCAATCACCCGTGCGAACTGCTGCCCGCGTTCCCGGACGTCGAGCCGGGCGACTTCGCCGAGTTCGGCGACTGCCGCGAGCCGTGGTTCACGGTGAACGTCTACTGCCCCGCTTGCCTGGGCTTTCACTACTTGATGGCCTGGGACGACTGGAATGAGGTGGCCTACCCCGCGACGTTCACCACCGACGTGCTGGGCACCGAGCTGGTGACGAACCTGCCGTGCATCGCGCTGGCCGCCCGCGCCCGGCGGCACACCTGGGCGCGGGTCCGGATCGTGCCTACGACCTATCGTGAGGTGCGCGAGGCCGCGCCGGTGCCGGGAGAGGTGCCCAACCAGCGCCGCGAGATCGACCCCGAGCACGACCGGCGGATCCTCACCGGCGGGCCGGTGCTGTTCAACGCAGGGCCCGCGCACATCGCGCTCGCCTTCACTGCCCGCGTCACGCCGGAGATCATCGCCCTGCGCGCGCAGGCGTCGGCGTTCGTGGACGGGGTGCTGACATGAGCGCCCCGGACCCCGCCTACGTCGCGCGCGGCCTCGAAAAGGCGCAGGCGTACGTCGAGCTGATGACCGACTACCCGCCGCCCGCCGAGGTCGGCTACCCGCAGCGCGGAGAGCACTGTCCCCTCCACTGCCCGTCGCGCGCCATCGCGCCGGGAGTGTGCGCGGGGCACTGCGATGGCGACGGCACCAACTGCACGGGGGAATGATCATGAGCGACTACGACACCGCCGACGTCTACACCTCGCCCGAGGACTATGGCGCCTACGAGACCTGCCACCGCGCCCACGCCGGCGAGCTCGACCCGCTGCTGCTGGCCGACCCCGCGTGGGCGGCCGAGGCACTGGATCGCCTCGAGCACTGCGCGTGCGACGTGACGCAGACGCTGACCTCGAGCCTGGTTGGCTCGTGCGTCTGCTCGACGTGCTCACCGACATGGTCGGTGGATCCGGAGACGGCGGCGGCGATGGCGCGCGGCACGGCCACAGGGATGTTCACCGCGCTCAAGCCGCACTACCGCACCACGCACGACGGCCCGCATGGGTTCCGCCGCGTGGTCTGGAAGCGCTCGCTGGAGCTGTCCCGGCTGCTCGCCCACCCGCCGCTGCGCCTCAGCCCCGGCGAGAGCAAGCGGGACCTCGACTTCGTGCGCTCCCAGGTGGCCGAGCTGCTGGAGCACCTGCGCTTCACGGATCAGGAAGAGGCAGACCGCGCCGCGCTGCGCGCTGCCATCGAGAGGGGAACGGCGTGACCGACAACGTGGTGCGGCTGGTCCAGCCGAGCCCGGCCGCGATGCCGAGCGGCGGGCTCCAGCCTCACCAGCTCCAGGAGACGGTGTTCGTCGAGCGCGTCGCCGACGCGCTGCGCGGCCGGTTCCTCTACACCGACGCGATGGGCTGGCTGGAGTGGACAGGCCAGGTGTGGGTCGGGTGCTCGAACGTGCCCGTGCGCGACGCGGTGCGGCTGTTCATCCGGGAGTTCAGCCGGGCAGCCGCGGTCGACGACGGCAAGTCGCTCGACTTCGGCGAGCTGCTCAAGCGGATCGCCACCCTCAACTCAGCCGCCAAGGTCAACGCGCTGACCGACCTCGCCCGCGGGTTGCTGCTGGCCGACGCCGCGGACTTCGACGTGGACCCCGACGTGCTCAACTGCCGCAACGGCCTGCTCAACCTCGAAACGCTCGAGCTGACCCCGCACGACCCGTCGATGATGGTCACGAAGTGCACGGACGTCGACTACGTGCCCGGCGCCACGTCGCCGGCGTGGGACGCCGCACTGGCCGCGCTCGGCCCGGACGCGAACTTCCGGGCGTGGTACCAGTTGCGCAAGGGGCAGGCGATCACCGGGCACGTCGCCGATGACGACGTGCTGACGTTCGAGTGGGGCGCGGGGTCCAACGGTAAGAGCACGCTCGTGGGCGCGATCAACGCCGCGCTCGGCGACTACTTCACGATGGTGCCGGACAAGCTACTGCTCGGCAGCCCCGGGGACCACAGCACCGAGTGGATGGCGCTGCGGGGCGTTCGGTACGCGCAGGTGGAGGAGCTGCCCGAGGCTCGAACGATGGACGTGGCGAAGCTGCGCAAGCTCGTGGGCACGCACCGGATCACCGCCCGGCAGGTCTACAAGGACAACGAGAGCTTCCCCGCCACGCACACGCTGTTCGTCAACACGAACTTCATGCCCGTGGTGGCCGAGACCGACAACGGCACCTGGCGGCGGCTGTGCCGGATCGCCTTCACCGCGCGGTACCGCACGCCCGGCGATGAGTCCCGCCTCGGCCCGTTCCAGCCCGGGGACGTCCGGGCCGACACCACGGTCCGGGACCGGCTCAAGCGCGGCGAGGGGGCCGAGGCGGTGCTGGCGTGGCTTGTGACGGGCGCGCACGCCTGGTACTCGATCTTCAAGCGGCAGATGCCGCCGATGCCGGCCGCGGTGGTGGCGAGCACGGATACGTGGCGGCTGGAGCAGGACGAGGTGCTCCAGATCTTCACCGAGCTGGTGGAGGCGGTACCGCCCGGTAGCACGCCGGAGACGCCCTACGTAACCGCGAAGGATCTCGTGGCGGCACTGCGCGCGTGGCGCTCAGACCGGGGCTACCAGGGCGTCTGGAACGAGCGGTTGGTGGCCACGCGGTTCGAGACGCACCCGGCCGTCACCAGTAACGGAGTGTGCGCAAAACGGCTGCGCGAAGGCCAGCCCGGCTACGCACGCTCGGTACTGCCTGGGTCGCTGGGCGTGACCGGATGGGCCTCATCGGGCCCGAATGGGCCGACCTCATCGGCGCGCAGCATGGCGTGGCTGGGGCTCCGGTTTAGGGCTTGACGTGGGCTTGGACAGCCTGGCCAGGCATCAAACCAACTTTCCCTATGCGTATTAGTGGCGAAAAGTTAGTTGAGTGCCTGGCCAGGCTGTCCAAGCTCCGCACCGGTGAGCTGGTCGGCTGGAGAAGTCCGCGACAGAGCGTGACGGTGGGCCCCGTGAGAGACGTCGCGGTTGCCGCCGCCGCACGGCGCCGACGGGACGGCAGTCACTGACATTGGCGCACTGACGTAACTGTCTACTTGCGGAACACCAGTTACTATCGGAACGATCGTTCAGGTTGTTTCGGTAGGGGAGCCACCATGTCCGTAATCGTCGATCTTCTGGACCACGTGATCGCCAAGCAGGCCGTGACTCGGCACCCGGGCGCGATCGGTACGAAGGGTGCCTTCGGCAGCGTCCCGCCGATCGACCTCGACGCGCTGGAGTTGCGGGACGAGTACCTGGCGGCGCTCGGTTCGCGGCATGTGGAGCTGGAGGAGATGGTGATGGCCCGGATCGAGCAGCCGGCGCGCGTGCCCCTCGGGCTGTGCGCCTGCGGTCATCCGGTCTCGTGCGAGTTCGACCGGGTGGCCGCCGAGTGCCCCGCCTGCGGGGACTGGCTGCGCCGCGAGGATGCCGTGCACGCGGCCCGGGAGTACGTCACCTCGACCTGGCTCACGGCCGCTGAGATCGAGCAGGAGACGCGTACCTGGGGGACGCCGGTCTCGGCCGGGCGCGTGCGCAACTGGCGCTACCGCGGCCAGATCGGCGCCCGTTCGGACGGGCGCTACCGGCTCGCCGACGTCCTGGCGCTGCTCGACCACCAGGCCGCGCTCACAGCTGCGTGACGACGACCTGTTTGACAGGTGCCTGTCAAGGCCGTAGCGTCACAAATCGAGGCGGAGCCATGCCCCGCCGTTCGAAGCCCTCACCGCCCTGGCTCGGGGACGCGGTGGGGGCTTCGGTCATTCTCCCGGCCCCGCCGACACGCACGGCCTCCTCAGTGCGGCGTGAGGTTCCGGGACCCCTCTCCGGTCGAGCAGCAGCGCAGGCGCTCCTACCCGCCGCGCTGCTGCTCCCGGACCTTCTACGCCCGCGGAGGTGAGCGCCGATGCCGAACGCCGGCAGGAATCACCAGCGCCGCGGCAAGGTTGCCGACAAGGCCGCGCGCCAGGTCCGCGCCTACGAGCTGAGCCTGCGGGGCCACAGCCTGCGCGAGGTCGCCCGGATCATGACGACCGAGGGCATGCGGGTCAGCCACGAAGGCGCCCGCACGCTGATCGAGCTGGAGGCCGCCGAGCGGGTGAGTCCGCTGGCCGAGCAGTACCGCACGCTGCTGATCGAGCGACTGAACGTCTCGCGCCTGGCCGTGCTGAAGGTGCTCGAGCGCGACCACCTCACGATCAGCGACGGCCAGATCGTCCGGCTCGACGGCGAACCGATCATCGATGACGGCCCGGTGCTCCAGGCCGTCGACCGCCTGTTGAAGATCGACACGCAGCTGGCGAAGCTCACCGGCGCCGAAGCCCCGGTGGAGTCCATCGTCTCGGCCACCGTCACCGCCCGCCCCGCCGAGCTGGACGACCTCATCGCTAAGGCGCGCACCGAGCAGCAGGCCGCCGAGCGGGAGCTGGCCGGCGGCTAACGCACGTGTACGGCGATCGGCACCCCGGGTGTGATCAGCAGTTCTACCAGGTTCCCACTCGTCGGCGCTCCGACGATCTCGGCCGAGAGCCAGAACGGCCCGCGTGCCAGCTGCTCGAGGATGTGACTCTGCGCGTGAGTCGGGCTATGCGCCTCGAGCACGCGGTATCGGATGCCGCCGTAGGTGATGTCGACCATGCGCCGAAGTCGCTGCAGGCGTGGTTCCCGTTACGGCGTGGTACCGGACCGGGGCTCGCGTAGCTCCAGCCGGTCACGGGCAGCCATCCGCACGAACTCGTCCGCGCTGTTCTCGTACCGCACCTGACCACCGCCTGGCATCACGATGATGATCCTGTCGGCGCTGCGCACGTGCCATTCGTTGTGCGACAGCGGATCGACGTATTCCCCGGGGACAGGGCGGAAGCGTTCGCTCAACTCCTGTCGGCTGATCTCCAGCGCAGCGGCGATGAGCGTCCACGGCTGGTCGTTGCGGACGCACTCGGCCATCGCGTCGCGCCAGATCTGGCGATCAGACATGTTCGCCATCTGCGCCACCCTGCGCAGGTGCTGCAGATCGGGGTCGGCGTCGGGTGGCAGTGCCGCGTTGTGGCTCATGACCGGGGAGTCGCGTGCACGCCGCCCGGCGTTTCGCTTCAACGATCACGATCGGGGGACAGCGCGTGCGCATCTTCATGTGGTTGGCGGACTACTCCGGCTGCGGTTACTACCGCTGCCTGCTGCCCGGCGCCGAGCTGGCCAAGCGTGGTCACGACGTGATGGCCGACGGTCGCGTGGTGCCGAACGAGGCCAAGAACGGCGAGTGCGACGTGATCGTGGGGCAGCGCATCTGCCTCGAGGGCGCGTCGGTCACCTGGCAGAAGCTCGCCCGTGCCGGCCATTCGAAGCTCGTCTTCGAGACCGATGACCTGCTGACCGATGTGGACCCGAGCAACCGCTACGCCGCGCAGTTCTACGACGCCGACACCGTGCGCCGCTACCGCGAGAACATGGCCGTGGCCGACGTGATCACGGTGACCACTGACCGGCTGGCCGAGCAGGCGCGCGAGATCAACCCGTTCGCGCAGATCCGCGTACTGCCCAACCAGGTGCCGGCCTGGCTGCTCGAGCACGAGCGCTTCGCGCCCATGGTTCCGGGTCTGTTGGCTACCCGATGGACCGGGCCTGTACCTGCGCACCTGGATCCGGAGCAGGTGACGATTGGCTGGCGCGGTGGGCCTTCGCACAGCCGTGACTTCGGCGAGCTGGCCCGGCCGCTGCGGCAGTTCCTGCAGCACCCGGACAACCGCGATCGCGCCGAGCTGCACTGCATGGGGGCGGACTACACGCCGCGGGTAGCCACCCGCCACGGCCGTGCGCGCTGGACCGGCTGGCACGAGAGCGTCGGCGACTTCCTGCGCGCGGTGGACTTCGACCTGGCCGTGATCCCGCTGCGCCCGTCGGCGTTCAACGACGCGAAGTCGGACCTGGCGCTGGTGGAGATGTCCGCGCTCGGCGTCCCGGCCATCGTGTCCGCCGCCGGTCCGTACGGACGCGCGGCGGAAGACGGAGCACCGTGCCGGCTGGCGGCGACGGCGAAAGACTGGACGGCCGCGCTCGCGGACCTGGTGAACGACGCCGAGGCCCGCGTACAGCTGGGGAAGCAGGCCCGGGAGTGGGCGACCGGCCGGACGATCGAGGCCAACGTGCACCGCTGGGAGGAGGCGTACAGCTCATGATCACGAAGTTCAGCGACCTCACCGAAGCGGAGCGGAGCTACCTCGGTGCCGAGGCGCGCATTGCCGCGGGCCGGTGGGAGGAACGCACCGCTCTCGACGACGAGAAGCGGCGAGCGCTCGCCGCGCGCTGGCGGGAGATCGCCGAGGCCATCGAGAACGGCGGCAAGCAGCCACACAGCGTTGAGCCCGGCGGCTACCGGCAACTCCCGGACGGCACGGGATGGGTTCGCGACGATGGCACCGGAGAAGGTGACTGCTAGGCAGTCGCTACAGCGCCACGAGTCTTCGTCATCTTGTACGAGTCAGACTCTGCGCAGTTGTCCCATTTACCAGGCGCGAAGACGGCGAGGGTTTTGCTCTGGCCGCCGATCACGGTCAAATGTCCGTCGGCGCGCACCTCAGTTTTCTTGCCGTCGGCGAACGTGTAGACCGAGAGACCGGCGCGAACCTCGATAGCCATGTGATCAGTCCTCGTTGAGTTGGTGTCACGTAGATCGATATCGTCGCGGCCGCTGTTACAGCCGGAAGGTTGCTCGGCGACGACGCCAGCAGGCTGGGCTGACCCCGGCTACGCGGCGTCGTGTTCGGTCTTGGCCTTCGAGGAGTTCGTGTTCTCGGCGTAGAGCCAGCGAGCGTCCGCAAAGGTGGCGATGGCGTCCGCGTCGCGCGCGGCGCTGTCGTAGATGGACAGAATGCCGGTCTGACTCACCCTGAAGACCTTCCCGGTTTCGTAGGTGTACGTCCTCGCCGGGGTTCGCACGCTGATCGACATCGATGCCTCCGCTTCGTTGGTGCCACGTAGATCGACAACGATGCGGCCGCTGTTACAGCTGGCTGCAGATCCCGGGTCTGCTGCTCGACGGAGCCGGGCAGAGCCCTCGGCCCAGGCTCGCGCACGGGCAGGACGTGGAGGGCACCCGGGATGTTCGACCTCACCGCCTACCTGGCCGGCCTGGATGAGCGGCTGCTGGCCGACCCCGAGGGGCGTCGCGTTCTCACGCGACTGGATCCGCTGCTGTTCGCGCTGACGTATTTGCCGCACCACCTGCGCGGCGCCGAGACCGGGGACGAGATCTCGTTCAGCGAAGCCCATTGCGAGTGGTGCGAGCTGGCGAAGCGGTACGTCCGGCCGATCGCGGCGTGCGAGCCCGGCTCCCTGCGGGACGCCATCGTGGCCCCTCGCGGCTGCGGAAAGAGCACGTGGTGGTTCACGATCATCCCGTTGTGGCTGGCGGCGCACGGGCATCGGATGTTCATCGCGGCGTTCGCCAACTCGGCGACGCAGGCGACCGATCACCTGGCCACGTTCAAGCGTGAGACCGAGCAGAACGCGTTGCTACGGCTGGACTTCGCGGACCTATGCGCGCCGGCGCGGCGAGCCAAGGGCGCCACGGTCGCCGACTCGCAATCGATGTACATGGCGCGCAGCGGCTTCGTGTTCGCCGCCCGCGGCATCGACTCACAGGTGCTCGGCCTGAAGATCGGCACGCGGCGCCCGGATCACCTCATCCTCGACGACATCGAGGGAACCGAGGGCAAGTACTCCCCGGCGCAGAAGGCGAGCCGCCTGGCCACGATGACCGGCGGCATCCTGCCGATGAACAACCGCGCCTCGGTCACGCTGGCCGGCACGGTGGCGATGCCGGGCGCGATCGTGGACGACGTCGCGGCTAAGGCCCGCGGCGAGCAATCCCCGGCGTGGGTCGATGACGAGCGGTTCGTCCCGCGCTACTGGGACGTGATCCAGACCGGCCCGGACGGCGCCGAGCGCAGTCTGTGGCCCGAGCGCTGGTCGATGGAGTGGATCAACTCCGTCCGACACACCCGCAGCTTCCAGTCCCAGTACCGAAACGACCCGATGGCCGCGGACTCGGCGTTCTGGTCCGGAGCGGACTTCGTCTACCGCGACGGCGTGGCGATCACGCACCAGCTGCTGAGCATCGACCCGGCGGTGACGACGCGGGCCAAGAGCGACTTCACCGCGCTGGCGGTGATCGGCGCGTCGGCCCCTGGACCGAAACGCGTGTGCGTCGTCCGCGAAGCCTGGCAGGTCAAGATCCCGCCGGGCGAGCGCCTGCGCGCCCGCGTCCTGGCCATCCTCACGGAGTTCCCGGACATCGCAGGCGTGGTGGTGGAGACCAACCAGGGTGGCGACGTCTGGCTGGCGATCCTGCACGACCTGCCGGTCCCGGTGCGCACCGTCCACCAGGACCGGCCGAAGGAAGTCCGCGCCGGCTCACTGCTGGCGAAGTACCAGCGCGGCCGCGTCCTCCACGAGAAGCGACTGCACCAGGCCGAGGCGCAGATGATCCGGTTCCCGCTGGCCGAGCACGACGACCTCGTGGACGCGATCGGCACCGGCGTCGAGGTGTTCCTGAAGTCCGACGCCCCGCTGCAGCGGGCCACCGCACGGGAAGGGGCGGCATGAAAAGCGATCTCGACGGCGCCCTGGCGGCGATGCGTGGTGCGGATGACGCGTACTGCAAGGCCAAGGCCTACAGCGACGGGCCGGTGGACGAGGTGTTCACCTCCCGCCGCGTGCGCGCGCTGCTGCGCGACGCCGGCGTGTCGTTCCAGACGCTGCTCGGTGACGTCGTCATCGACGCGGTGGCGAACAAGCTCAAGGTCACCGCGATCACCAGCGACACCGATGAGCGCACGGCGCTGATCGCTGCGGTGGACGAGGACAACCTCATGGGCCGTGTCCGGCCCGCGGTGATGCGTCGGGCGCTGCAGCTCGGAGACAGCTACCTGTCGGCTTGGCCGAAGCTCGACAAGGCCGGCGATCCGGTGCCCGGCAAGGTCCGGGTGTCGGTGCACGGCCCACGGGAAATGCGGGTGATCTACGACGAGGACGAGCCGGAGACGCCGCGGCTGGCGATCCAGCGCTGGATCGTGAAGACGCCGCTGGGCGTGAAGCGCGTCCGCGTGGACCTGATCTACGCCGACCGGATCGAGCACTGGATCGCGAAGGGGCAGCGATCGAGCAAGGCCGGAGACTTCCAGCCGTACGCGGCTGACGGCCGGGACGCGGTGGAGGAGAACCCGTACGGCTTCCCGGTGTTCCACTTTCACGGCACGGGGCTGCCGGGCGAGTACGGCACGCCGGAGCACAGATGCTTCTACGGCACGCAGAACAAGTTGCTGAAGCTGGAGATCAGCGACATGGCCGGCGTGGACTTCAACACGCTGCCGCAGCGGGTGGCCCTGCGCAAGCTGGGCATGAAGGCGATGACACCGGACGACCTGGACGAGGACGACTTCGCAGTGTCCGCGGACGGCAAGCGGACGGTGTCGTCCACGGGCGAGGACCGGAAGTCGAAGCTGTCCAGCGAGCCCGGGTCACTCTGGGACCTCGAAGGCTACGACGACGTCAAGCAGCTGGAGCCTACGACCGCGGCCGTCTTCCTGGACCGCCGCGAGGCGTACCTGCGTGAAGGCTCGGTGGCGGCGTCCACGCCGCTGCACATGTTCGACCGCACCGGCCAGATCCCGTCCGGCGAGTCATTGAAGACGGCAAACGAGCCACTGGACGACAAGGCCGGCGACCGGCGCGACGCGTTCGATCCGACGTGGCGGAGCTTCTACGGCTTCGTGCTGAAGATCTTCGGCCACGAGAATGCGCCGGTGTCGATCAGCTGGGCACCGATCGAGTCCACCGACGAGACCACGAAGCTCACCCACGCCAAGCAGAAGCAGGACGTGGGCGTGCCGGTGGGCGTGTCCCTGACGGAGATCGGTTACGACACCAAAGACGTCGAGCGCTGGCTGGACGACGGCGACGGTGGCCTACCGCAGCGGGTGGCGCTGCTGAACCAGCTCGGTGACGCGCTCGGCAACTTCGCCTCGGCGGTGGCGGCCGGGCTGACCGACCAGGCAACGGTGCAGCGGGTGGTCACGAAGCTGATCGGCGACGTGACGGGCCCGGACGATGGCGGCGCCTGATCCGCTGGAGCTGATCGCCGAGCACGACGCGCAGGCGCTGGAGCTCGAGCGCGCGGCCATCACCGCGGCCGCCGGACCTCTGCGCCAGGCGGCGCGGCAGGTGTTCTCGTGGGCGGTGTCCTCGTGGGCGCGGCTGTTCGGCAAGCCGCGGGCGCAGGCGTCCGGGAGCCGGTTCACCGCGCTCACGGCGAAGCTGGCCGCGCGGATCGCGGGCATTCCGGTCGACGCCGGTCCGGTGCTGACCGACTACGCGACCCGTGCGCGACGCCTCGGCGCCGAGCAGGCTCACCGCGAGGCCGGCGCGCGGGTGCGGCCGATTCCGCTCGAGCTGGAGCCGACCACTGTGGCGGCGATCGAGCTGGCGGTGAAGGCGGCTCGTGCCAAGCTCGCCGAGGCGGCAACGCTGGTGCGCGCGGCCGACTCGGGAACGCTCGCCGACGTCCAGCGGCGCATCGCGGCGATGGGCCAGGCTGCGGCGATCATCGAGGCCGCCGCCCGGGACACCGCGAACGGCGAGCTGAACGCGGCCATGAGCATCGTGGCGCAGCGGCTGGACGCTCGGCTGGTGTGGGTGGCGGAGCGGGACGCCTGCGTGTCTTGTCTGGCGCAGGCAGGCCGGCTGATCGTGCCCGGTGGCCACTTCGACTGGCGGCATACCTTCGGAGCCAAGTCGTACCAGCCGAAGGCCTACGACGCCGCCGGGAAGCTCGTGCTCGTCGAGCTCTCCCGGCCGCCACGCCACCCTCGGTGCCGATGCCGGCTGTCGTTGTGGCTCGGGCACGACGAGGCCGCGGCGCTCGCGGTCACACACGACTGGGCCGAGGCCATCAAGGACGCGCAGGCCAGGGGCGATCACGTCGCGGTGGCCGCCGCGCGGAAGGCGGCCGCAGCCGCAGCAGCCTCGGCGGCGTTCGACCTGCCGGGAGCTCTACGCCGCGAGGCGGAGCGCTCGGTGCTCCGCGGTGACGCGCTGCCCTCGGAGTCGGAGAACGTCCGGCTGCAGGCGGCTGACCGGCTACTGACCCGGATCGGGTCCGGCAAGAACTCTCCCGCGCCCTCGGGGTGGCGGGTGCCCGCGTCGGTCAAGGCGCGGGCGGAACGGGCCGTGAAGCGCGGCCAGTTCACCAGGTAGCCCGCTGGCGGGCACATTCGAGGAAGGACGCCGTGATGGCGGAGGAAACCACGACGGAGACCACCACCGAGGAGACCAAGCCCGGCCCGGGCACGGAGACCACGGAGGAATGGAAGCCGCCGACGAAGGCCGAGTACGAGGCGAAGCTGGCCGAGCTCGCGCGTGTGAACGCCGAGTCCGCGGGCCGTCGCGTCAAGCTCAAGGAACTCGAGCAGAAGAACGAGACCGACGCCGACAAGGCCAAGCGCGAAGCGCTGGAGGCCGCGACGGCGCTCTACAAGCCGACCGCCATCAAGGCCTCGGCGAAGTCCGCGCTGCTGGAGGCCGATGCCAAGACGGACCGCGTGGCCGCCTTGGCTGGCCTGCTCGACGTGTCCAAGCTGGACATTGACGACAAGGGCACGATCACCGGCCTCGACGCCGAGGTGAAGCGCGTCAAGGCCGAGTACCCCGAGTTCTTCAAGGCCGAGGGCGAAGGCGAGAAGCTGCGCCCCGGCAAGCTCACCCCCGGCGGCAAGCAGACCGCCGAGACCGAGAAGACCGCGGGCGAGATCATCGCCGCCCGCTACGGCGGCTGACACAGCGCCACCCCCAGCACCACAGAGCAGCCCGTGAGGGCGTCCAACCGCACCCGTGATGGGGAAGCGGTGACTTTCCCTTGTATCCCAACAGAAACGGAGAGCCGTCATGGCTGTCACTTTCACCGGGGCGGGCTGGATCCCGATCGAGACCAACCCCGACGTCATCCAGAAGGTTCAGCAGTCCTCGGCAGTGCTCCGGTGGGGCAACCACGTGCCGATGGGCAGCAACACCAAGTACACGCCGCGCTCGGGCGGCGTCGTCATCGATCGCTGGGCGAAGTCCACCAGTGCCCCCGCCGACAACTCGCCGAACGACTCGGTGCTGCTGAACACCGACAAGTTCGGCGGCAAGGTCGTCGTGGCGGCCGAGGACATGGAGGACTCGCTGGCGTCCATCGTGGACGCCAAGTCCGGCGACGCCGGTACCGCGTTCGGCAAGCTGTTCGACAACGTGACCCTCGGCATCACCGCCGCGAAGGGCACGAGCGGGTGGGGCTTCGACAGCCTCTACTACCTGCTCACCCAGAACGACACCGTCACCGGCTACACCGGCAACGCGAACCTCACCCTGGCCGGCACCGGCGGCATCACCTACGACAACCTCTCGGCGGCGCTGGGGCTCTACGAGGTCGGGGACTTCTTCGACGAGGCCGAGACCATCGTGGTCGCGCACCCGAGCTTCAAGCAGGTGCTGCGCGGCATCAAGGACGCCAGCGGCTCGCCGATCCTGAACGAGTCGTCCAACGGCACGGCCGGCGGCGGCCAGGGCGGCACGCCGAAGCTGTTCGGCTACGAGCTCCAGTGGTCGATGGGCGCGAAGACGTCCGCGGCCGGCTCGTCCAAGCCGACCGGCAACCCGTTCATCGTCTTCGGCAACCGGCAGTACCTGCAGGTCGGCGACCGCACGCAGGGCGAGCTCGCGGTGAACTTCCAGGACACCGAGACCGGCATCGGCGTCGACACGGACGAGAACCTGCTGTACTTCCGCGCCCGCAAGGCGTTCGCGGTGGGCGCGCCGGGTGCGTTCTCGATGCTCGTCAAGAACTGACCGAGCCCGTGACGGGGCCGCGTGGCGAACTGCTGCGCGGCCCCGTTCCCGGAAGGGAGGCGCCATGCCGGACACCTGGGCGAGCGCGGCCGACGTGCTCACCTACACGGGCGAGACGGTCCCCGAGGACGCGATGCCGCGGGCACAGGCCGTCATCGACATCGAGAGCGGCCGGCTCTTCGAGGACGCCGAGCGGATCGGTTCCCGAGACCGGTACTGGCTCAAGCTCGCCACCGCCTATCAGGCCGCGTGGCAGAAGGACCAGCCGGACGAGTTCGTGCGGCTGGACGTCAAGGGCACCGGGTCCGGGCAGGGCTCGCAGCAGGGCAACGACAGCTGGCTGATCCTCGGCCCACACGCGGCGCAGGCGCTGCGGCGAGTGTCGTGGCTCGGCTCCAGTTCGCTGCACGTCCGGGCGCCGGGGGAGTCCCCGCGCCGGCGTGAGCCGACGGGTGAGGACGGCGACCCCGGGACCTGGCGCCCGATCGGAGGCTGACGTGTACGCGATGGCCACCTGCCGGGCGTCGATCTACCGCGGCACCACTCCGTCGGACTTCGGCGACCCGGTGCCGAACAACCTCACCCCGGCGGCCACTGGCGTGCTGCTCGCGGTCGACGAACGCGACACCCGCACCTGGGACCCAGCTACGCAGACCCCGCGCGTCGTGCGTGTGGTTACCGGCACCGTGCCGTCCACCACCGACGTGCTCACCGGCGACCGGATCCGCGATGACCGCAACGGCGTGTTGTACCTCGTGCAGAACGTCACCCGCCCGCGCACACCGGGCCGGGAGCCGGACGTCCTGCTCGAGCTCAAGCGGATCGGCGACGACGGGGGGTGAGCCGTGGCGGACTACCGCGAGGCCGCGGACTGGCGCGAGCAGATCTCCGCCGACGTGCGCGAGCTGTTCGGCCGGCTCGTCGGCGAAGTCCTCGACGACGCGCAGCGGCTTGTGCCCGTCGACACCGGCCACCTGCGCGAGTCGCTGTCGAGTGAGATCAACGGCGACACCGCGCGGATCGGCTCAGACCTGAATTACGCGCTGTACGTCGAGGAAGGCCACCGCGTCGCCTACCGCGGTGCGGACGGCGAGACCGTCTTCACCGGCGACGTGGTACCGCCGCAACCATTCCTGCGGCCGGCGCTCTATCGCAGGCGGGGTGCGTGATGACGGCCCCGTTCCTGTACGCCTCGGACGAGGCGGTGACCTTGGCGTGGCTGGCGCAGCTCGGCGGCCTCTCTGCCGGGATGGTCGGGGAGACACTGCCGCGCGATACGAGCAGCTGGGCGGCGTCCGGCTTCGTGACCGTCGCGGTGGCTGGCGGCGACACCGTGCCCGAGTACCGGCTGGAATCGCCGGTGATGGACGTGCGCGGCTGGGCAACCACGCCGGGTACGGACGCGCCGCCGTGGAACAAGGCGCGCAACCTCGTGCTGAGCGTGCAAACGGGGACCTACCGGCGGGAGCCGTGGTTCGTCCCGCTGCCCGCGTGCAGCGAAAACGCCGTCGTGAAGACGGCTTACGTCCTCGGCAAGCCGAGGCGGGCGTACGGCGACTTCGGCGACTACGCCGTGTACGCGCTGGACCTGATGCTGCATTGGGTCCCGGTCGCCAAGAGCACCCCGTGAGGGGACCGACACCAACCCATCGGGGCCATCCGGTCCCTGTCCACAGTGGAGTGCCTTATGGCTGACACGAGCGGTCTGGTGCCCGGAAACCTCGTCATGGGTCCGGCCCGGCTGTACTTTTACAAGAACGCTTTCGACCCGACGCTGTCCTACGAGCCGGCTCTGGCCGACGTGAACATCGCACCGGCGGCGAGTGCCTGGTACGACGCGGGCATCACGCTCGGTGGTACCAGCGTCAACATCAGCCCGACGTGGACGCCGCTCACCGGTGACCAGCTCGTCGACAAGCTCGGCGCGCGGCTGACCGACCGCGACATCAAGGCCACGGTGAACTTCGCGGAGATGACGCGGGTGAACCTCGCCTACGCGTGGAACATGACCGCCGGCCCGACCGGCGCGGGCTACGCCACGTCCGACCTGAACGCCGGGCAGACCGCGAACCGCGCGCCGTACCGGACGCTGATGGTCGACGGCCTCGGCCCGGACGTCACCGACGGCTCGCGGTCGCTGAAGCGCCGGGTGATCCTGCGCAAGGCGCTGCCCTCGGGTGACACGGCGCTGAACTGGGAAAAGGCGAACCAGCAGGCGCTCGCCGCCGAGTTCCAGACGTTCTTCGTCTCGGAGTCGATCAGTCCGTTCCGGGTGATCGACGAGGTCGAGGCCTGATCCACCACCAGACGCAGCCCCGCTCCGCGCGCACCTGACGGCGTGCGGGGCGGGGCTGCCCCACTTTCCCCTTGTCCCGTCAGGAGGACCGCACCATGGCCGCATCCGCGCCCCGCAAGACGTCCACCCGCAAGCGCGCCGTGACGAAGCCGGCCGCCGATCTCGGCATCGTGCTCGACGACGCCGCGGCCCAGGCCGAAGTCGCCGAGCTGGTCGCCGACCGCGAGCCGCTGTTCACCGTTGGCGGCATCACGTACACGATCCCGAAGCGGGTGCCGCCGTCGTGGTCGATGAAGGCGTACAAGATCGCAACCGAGCAGGGCGAGGCCGAGGCGCTGGCGTTCGCGGCGGAGAAGCTGCTCACCGACGAGGCGTGGGAAGCGCTGCAGGAGTGCGAGACCGTGACGCCGGCTGCGTGGGAGAAGGTGCTCAACGCGCTGGTGGACCGGATTCTCCCGGACGGGGTGCTGGGCCCAAAAGCCTGACCGACGCCTGGCACGAGCGGCTCTCGGCCGTGGGCTGGTTCTTCGAGCACCTCGACGACGTGCTGAGCGACATGTCGGTCTTCCACCGGGTCGACGAGCTGGACCAGCTGCCCGCTGCGGTGTTCCTGCCGCGCATGGTCCGGCTCGCGCTCTACGACGGCGCCGTCAGGCACGCGATGCGCCGCGCGGCCGAACAGCCCGCCGCTGCCCCGCAGACGCCCGCGCAGTCCGTCCGGCCCGCAGCGGTCCCGGCGGCGCCCGTGAGAGCGCACACCGCCGACGAGCTGAAGGCGCTGAACCGGACCCGTGAGTACGGGCCGCTGGGCGTGAACCAGGCCGGGGTCTTCGACTTCGGCTGAGCCGGGGAGGGGGCACGCGGTGACCGCACCTGGTGGCGACTTCAAGCTGGCCGGCGCGTACGTCGAGGTCCACCTGAAGGATGAGACCTCCGGCGACGAGAAGCGCATCCGCGCGAAGATCGAGGGCGAAAAGCCGGTCTCGCTCGGCACCGCGCTGAAGGATCCGAAGAACACCAAGCTTGTCAAAGAGAAGATCGAGCGCGAGACAAAGCCGGTCATCAAGCCGGAGGTGGACGAGAAGGCCACACGCGACTCCGCGCGCAAGGCGGGCAAGGGCGCCGAGGACGAGCTGGGTCGCTCGGCCGCTCGAGCCAACGCGAAGTTCGACGCGCTCAAGTTCACTGGTCTATCGGTCGGGCTGCCGGTGGCGGCCGCGGCCGGAGCGGCCGGAGCCACGGCGTCGCTGGCGCTGGTGGCCGGCGGCTTCGCGGCGCTCGGCGTGTACGCGGCGCTGTCCTCGGACCGTGTGCAGACCAAGGTCCAGGACCTGTCCAACCACGCCAGCTCCGACCTGCGTGGCTTGTCGGGCGTGCTGGAGAACGAGACGGTCACCGCGATCGACTCGGCCGGGAACGCCTGGGACCGGCTGGCCCCGCAGATCCGCGCCGGCGTGGCCGCGTCCGCCCCGGCGGTGCGAGAGCTGACCGGCGCGGCCACCGACTTCGCGAGAACGCGATGCCGGGCGTGGTCACCGCCGTGGAGGCGTCCGAGCCCGCACTGAAGGGCCTGCACAGGCTGACATCCCAGGCCGGCACCGGGCTGAGCCTGTTCTTCACCAACGCGTCCCAGGGGAGTGAGGGCGCCCGCCAGGGCTTCGTCATCTTCGGCTCGACGGTCGCTTTGCTCGAGGCGCGGCTGGGGACGCTGTTCGCGAACCTGGCCAACGGCAGCAGCGGCCCGCTGTCGATGCTGCACGTGATCGTCGACCAGGTCACCGGCGGCTTGAACGACATGACGTCGGAGGGCTCGGCGGCGATCGGGTTCCTGTCCGGCTTCACCGGCACCGGTACTGGCACGGTCACGATGCTGCGGTTGCTGCTGTCGCTGATCTCGATGCTGCCGCCGCAAGTGGGGCAGTTCGCCGGGTCGCTGACCGCGGCCGGGATGATCGCGAGCCGGTTCGGCATCGACGTCGGCGCCGGGTTCCAAGGCGTTGGCAAGGACATCAAGGCCGCCGACGGCTTCCGGGACAAGTTCGTCACCGGCCTCGGCGGACTCGTCGCCGGGGTCACCCCGGTCACCGCGGCCGTCGGCGTGTTCGGGCTGATCCTCGGCGTTCTCGGGCAGAAGCAGGCCGAGGCCGCCGCGCGGGCCGCGCAGCACACGCAGGCGGTCAACGACATGACCGAGGCGTACCGCCGGGACAACGGCGTCATCGGGGAGAACGTCCGCCAGACCGCGCTCAAGGCGCTGTCGGACAAGAACGCCTTCCTGTCGAATGACCGCCTCGGCGTGTCGATGGGCACGGTGTCGGCGGCCGGCCTCGGCCAGGCGGACGCGCTGAAGACCGTCAACGACCACTTCCGCAGCTACCTGACCGGGCTCGTGCAGGCCAACCAGCACGGCGGCGATGTCACCGGCATGGTGCTGCAGCTGTCGGACGCCTTCATGCAGCAGGGCGGGCACGCCGCGGACGTGGTGGACAAGATGACCGCCACACGCATGGCGTCGCTCGACCTGACCGACGCGCAGAAAGCCGAGCTGGCCACCACCCTGCAGAACGTCCGGGCGATCAACGCGCAGGCGGGTGCGTCGGCCGACGGCGCGAAGAAAGCCGCCGAGCTGGAATCGGGCCTTCGGCTGGTCGAGTCCATCGCGGCGCGGGGCACCACCCCGGCGATGTACGCGGCGAAGGCGGCCACGGCGGACCTGGAGACGGCGTTCGCCGCGCTCAACACCACCGGTGGCGATGTGGCGGCCAAGGGCCAGGCGATCATCGAGGTGATGCTGCGGCTGGCCGGGCAGACGCCCGGCGTCGAGGAAGCCCTGCAGGCGTGGAACGACGACCTGCGTGGCATCGGCGACGCGTTCAAGAGCCTCGACATCAGGGCTCACGCCAAGGATCTCGTGGACGTCTCGGGCTCGATCAACACGGTCACCGAGGCCGGGTCCAAGCTGCAGGACACTGTCCAGAAGGGCGTGACCGACTTTGCCAGCTACGCGCAGTCCCTGAAGGACGCGGGTACGCCGGCGGCGGAGATCACGCCGAAGCTGGCGGCGATGCGGGGCGAGTTCGAGAAGCAGCTGCGCCAGCTCGGGCTCAACGACACTCAGATCGGGAAGATCCTTGATCACTACGGGATGTTGCCGGACAAGGTCGTGACGCAGCTGGGCCTCGAAGGCGACACCGAGACGCAGCGGCAGCTGACCGACATCCAGACCAAGCTCGCCGCGGTGCCGGACGAGAAGGGCATCACGATGGATGCCCTGACCGACCCGGCGATCCGTGCGCTCGGCGAGCTGGGCATGACGGTCGTGAAGATGCCGAACGGCAAGTTCGCGGTGTTCGCCGACACCGAGCCGGGCCGCGCAGCCGCGCAGCACCTGCTCGACCAGGTCGGCAACAGCAACGCCACCGCAACGGTTTTCGCCAACACCAGCCCCGCCGACAACGCGGTGACCAACTGGAAGAACGTCACCACGTCCACCGTCGGGAACACCACGACCTACACGAACCCGGACCCGGCGAACAACCTGGTGCGGCAGTGGAAGTCGACCACGGACGCCACCGGCGCCACCACGCGCACGTACGCCGATATCAACACCGCGACCGGCGCGGTGCGGGTGTGGAAGCAGAACACCGACGGCACATGGGCGGAGACGCACGCGCGGGCCGACGTCGGTGCGGCCGAGGCATCGCTGAACAACGCGGCGCGCACCCGGACCGCGTACATCCAGGGCGTCTACATCCCGCCTTCCACGACGGGCCGCGGCGCCTCGACGTTCGGGCTGGCCGAGGGCGGGCTTCTCAAGCCCAACGCCAAGGGGAACATCCTCAAGTTCTTCGCCGGCGGCGGGTTCGAGGGGCTGACTCCGATGTCGTCGATGGCGCAGATCGTGCCGCCGAACACGTGGCGCGTCGTCGGGGACAACCTGCGAGTCCCGGAGTCCTACATCCCGCTCGACCCGTCCTCGGCCCGCTCGCAGCGGCTGCTCGACGAGACGAACGCGCGGATGGGCCGGAGTCCGGCGATGGCCGGCGGGGGCGGAGTCGTCAACAACATCACGGTGCACACCGCGGCGATGGAGCCCTACGCGGTCGCTGCGGCCGTATCGGGTGAGCTCGGCTGGGTCATGAGGGGAGCCTGATGTGCCTACCTCGGTGATCCTGCCGGTGTACTCGATCGGCAGCTGGTCGGCCAATGTGGACGATGACTACGGCTGCCGGTGGGTGGTGACGGCGCAGACCCTGCACGGCGGTGCCGGCAGGAAGGTCCACACCACGGAGCGGCCGTTCGGGATGGGCGCGTACCGCGCGCGCTCATACCTGGCGGCCCGCTCCGACACCTTGCAGGGCTGGTGCCAGGCGCCGGACTTCGCAGGCGCTGTGGCGGCGCGAGACCGGTTGCTCGGCCTGTTCCCGGACGGCGCGGAGCTCGCGCTCGTGAAGGCCGACGGCATCTCGACGCGGCAGCTGCTGGTCGAGCTGGACTCGGCCGCGGTAAGGCTCGAGGGCTGGGCGGACGCGCAGGGCTTCGATTGGCAGCTGCCGCTCTACGCGGCGGATCCACGCTGGCTGGACAGCTCGGTACAGACGGCCGGGCCGTTCACGGTCATCGGTACAGCTACCGACGGCCTCGACTGGGGCAGCGGCGGCTTGGACTGGGCCAATGGCGGCCTCGACTGGGGCAGCAGCGGGAACGGCGGTGTGCTCTCGCTGAGCAACCCCGGCACCGCGCCGAGCTGGCCCGTCTTCACCGTCACCGGGCCGCTCACCAACCCGACGTTCACCAATCCGGCCACCGGCGACGTGATCGCCTACACCGGCACCGTCGACACGGGACAGACGTTGGTGATCGACACCAGCCCGTTCACCCGCTCGGTCGCGCTCAACGGTGTCGACCGCTTCGGGTTCCTCGCCTCGGCGCAGTGGATCGAGATTCCGCCCGGCGGCCAGGTGACCGTCCAGTTCTCCGGCACCGGCGCGGGAACCGTCACCGCCACTTGGCAGCACGCCTACAACTGAGAGGGGGCCCGAATGCCCACCAACGCGGCAGCGACCGGCTTCTGGTCCGCGATGCCTGGCGGCTCGCGCGTCAACAACGCGCGCCAGGGCCGCGCCCTGCTCCAGGCCGTCTACCAGAACAACGACGCCACGCCGATGAACGGCACCCGCTCCGGTGTCCTGCCGACGACGTGGGACGTAGCCAACACCCGGTTCACCGACCTGCTCGTCACGGTCACGTCCGGGCTGACAATGGGCGTCGCGCCGGGAAGCGCGATCGCGCACCGCTCCGGCCAGGGCCCGTACGAGGGCTGGCTGACCGCCGCGGCGTCGGTGACGTGCGACCCGGCGCCGGCGTCGAACCCGCGCAACGACATCGTGGTGATGCGCTGGTACGACTCGACGCAGGGCGACACCTCACCGGACGGCAACCCGTGCCGCATCGAGATCATCACCGGTACGCCGGGCGCGGTTCCGGCCGACCCGATCTCGGTGAACAGCCTCGGCGTGTACACGTCGTTCCCGACTTCGGGCGGAGGTGTGGGCATCCCGCTCGCGCGGGCCCAGGTATCCACCGGCGGCGTGATTACGCTGACCCGGCTGCGCCGCTCGGTGGGTGTGCTGGGCGCGACGCGCGCGCTGCTCGAGGGCGACAGCGACACGGCGGGCAGCGTCGGCGACCACCGCTACAACCCGGCCACCGACGTGCTTGAGGTGAAGGACAGCGCCGGCAACTGGCAGCGCATCGTGCCAGGTGCCACGGGCTACGCCGAGTACTCGCAGACCGCCGCGCAGACCGTCGCGACCAGCACCAATGCTCGCATGACGTTCGACACCGCGGTCGAGTCTTCGCCCTACATCTCCTACTCGGGCGGAGTTTTCACGGTCAACCGCGCGGGCACGTGGTCGATCACCGGCACGATACGGTGGAACGGCGCGTCCGGCAACGGGTTCTTCGAGCGGGCCGCGGTCCTGTCGACCACCTCAGCGACGGCGTACCGGTTCGGTGGCAACAACGACTACACCGGCATCGGCGGCGGCCAGCCCGCCCTTCAACTGCAGTTCGCCGGCCAGAAACGATTCGCTGCGGGAGACACCTTCGCGGTGTGGCTGTGGCAGGCGTCCGGGGGCAACCTCACCACCAACGTGGCGTTGGACTCGAACCGCATCCAGATGAAGTGGACGGGGCTGTAATGACCACCGCCGAGCGCGCTTACACCGCGCTGGCCTACGACACGGTCACCGGCCGGGTCCTCTTCGAGCTCGACCTGAGCGCCGAGCCGGAATGGTCCTCGCGGATCAACGACGTCGGCGGCTGGAAGATCACCGTCCCGCTCGAGGGTGGCGCGAAGACGGCACGGGTGCGGGAGTGGTGCGTGCCGTGGCGGTTCTCCGTCGCGATCGTGCGCGGGCGTGGTGCGCCGGCGGACGTCGTGTGCCAGGCCGGGCCGATCATTCCGTACGCTCCGGCCGCGGACAAGCCGGAGCACACGGTGTCCGGTAAGGGTTTCTGGGAGCTGTTGAACCGCCGGGTGCTGCACAACCTGGCGTGGAACCCGGCAGCGGCGCGGATCACCGATGCGTCGGCGGACGTGTACACGACCGACAGCCTGCCGAACATCGCTCGCGGAATCGTCTACCACGCCACGTCGATGACGTACCGGCCTGGCTCAGCGCTCCCCGTAGATTTGCCGACGCCGGCGGCCGCCGGCACCAACTTCCGGCGCTACTACGGCTACGAGATGGCGATGGTCGGCCAGCGCCTGCAGGAACTGACGCAGGTCGACGGCGGGCCGGACGTGTTGTTCCAGCCGTACCTCACCGTGGTCGGCGGGCTGCGGTACATCCGGCACCGGATGCTGATCGGGGACCCTTACCTGGTGCAGCCGGGCGTGCCGCTGCTGTTCGATTACCGATCGAGCCTGGTACGCCTGGACATCGCTGGTGACGGCTCGGACCAGGCGAACACCGCGTTCGTAAAGGGGACCGGGAACGAGGCCGGTCAGCTCTACGGCTACGCCACCGCCACCGCGCTGACGACCGCGGGGTGGCCGATGCTGGACATGGTCGACTCCGGGCACACCTCGGCGTCCGATCAGTCCACTTTGGATGGCTGGGCGACGGCGGACGTGGCCCTGTACAACTCGCAGCCCGAGCAGTGGCAGGCCACCGTGCTTGCCGACGCCGAGCCGCGGCTGGGCTCGTACCTGCCAGGGCACTTCGCCGACTACAGCGTGAAGAACCATCACTGGCTGAAGAACGGCAAGTACTCCTACCGCATCCTCGGCGTCTCGAACGGCCCCGAGCGGGACAAGGTGCTGCACCAGCTGCAAGCGGTGAGGGGTCCTGAGTGGTTGCGAACCCACCGATCGAACGCCCCGGGTCACCGGATTTCCTGGTGAACAAGCTGAACCGGCAACAGCGCCAGGCTGACGAACAGGGACGCCAGTCGAAGTACCCGTTCTCCGTCGCGCACGGCGGCGTGCCGGACTTCACCGTGCTGCCCAATGCCGACAACTCCGGCGCCGTCGTGAGCCTCTACGACGGCGCCGGAACGCTGGTTGTTGCGACGGACGCGGCGACGAAGTACGGGTTGGCCAGGCCGTTCACGCAGGTGCCGATGTACCCGTCTCAGCCGGGCTTGGTCTACAGCGGGGCCGGTTCGGCTATCCCGTTGTACTCGGGGCAGCTGGTGCAGCTGAACTCGTGCTTCTACCTGTCGTGGAACTTCACGGTGTCCTCCGGTGGCGTCACCGGATTGACCGGATCGACCTACGCCAAACTGGTCGACACCGTCACCGGCTGGACCTGGACCACGCCGACCGTCGCGCTCTCAACCGGTGTGAGCTCGACGGGAAATCTGCTCAACGGCCCCTTTTCGGTACAGGTACCGAAAAGCAGTCTCGGGCACTTCATGACGATCGATCTCTACGGCTGGGTGTCGGCGAACACCGGCAACTCCAATGCCGTGGCGATCACCCCGCTTGCCGTGCTGGGCGCGGATTACGCGCTGTCACAGGCGTACTTCGCCGGCACCACCTCACCGTGAAAGGGGGGCTCTCGTGATGACGAGTACCCGCAATCCATTCGAGACACTGATCGTCGCGGCGTTCGGCCTGTACTGCGTGGCCGGGTTGGTCGCGTTCGACTCGGTGGCCACCACGACGTTGCGCGGCTACCCGACACCCTTCGGTCACGTCTTCCTCGCCGTCGGGCTGGTGACGTGCTCGGTGGCGCTGTCCGGCATCATCCGCGCGGCCACCGTGAATGGCGTGCTCTGGGAGCGGGCCGGGCTGACCGGGCTCGCCGGCGTCGGGTTCGCCTACGGCTGCTGGGGGCTGGGGACCACCGGGGTCCGGGCACTGGCTTTTTGCCTGTTCCTGTTCGCGATGTCCGCGGCCGCGGCGTGGCGGGCGGTGCAGATCTCCCGCGCTCGGAAGGTGGCGCTGCGATGACGGACATGCTGACGTGGCTCGGCGGGGCCGGCGGCGTCGGCGCGGTCGCGAAAGCCGTCTACGACATCGTCCGGGCGCGGGCCGATACCCGGAAGGTCAACGCCGACTCCGCGGCCGTGCTGGTGCAGACCGCAGCCGAGTCGAACCGGGATCTCGGCGACGACCTGAAAGAAGTGCGTACCGAGCTGCGCGAGGTACGCACGACTCAGCGGCGCCACGACGACGTGCTGCGCGTGCACCACCGCTGGGACGAGGACGTGGTGGACCAGCTCCGCCGTCTCGGCGGCACGATCGCCGATCCGCCGCCGCTCTACCTCCCTGAGGTTCCCTGACGTCCTGATGCGTGGCGAAGTCCATCGACGTGTAGTGCAGAGCCCCCACCACTTGCCCGAGGGCAGGTTGTGGGGGCTCTTTGCGTCGTCTCGGGGTAGTTACGAGGTGGCAGTTACGAACGGCTGCGTCTCGAAGGGCCAGTTGATCGCCGAGGCGCTCGTTCCCGCCTGCATCCGCGTCTGGTTTCGAGCGATGTTCTCCAGCAGCGCGAGCACGCGGCTATCGACGTGGACGTGCTGGGCGATCTTGTCCAGAGGAATCGGTGCGGACAGGTCGAGCAGCTCGATGCCTACGGCCATCCCGTGCTTGTCGAGGTCCACGTTGATCTCATCGGCCAGCTCTTTGGTCTCAACGACATCGTGCTGGTTGAAGCGCACGTAAGCAGCTTCGGCGACCTGATCGATCTCAACTGAGAACGACGGTTCAGCCATCTCACTCACCTTCCCACGCGACGCTCTTGACGACCTTGACTTTGCCGGGTATGTCCGACTTCGCTACTATCCACACCTTAAGCATCACGTTCCGTGTCGCGCCGACGCCCTTGTAGCGGACGCTTGCGCCGCCTTCTACTCTTTCAACGTAGCCTGCCAAGACTTTGTTCACGTCGTCTTCTGTGATGTTGCGCTCACTCATGCGCTCTCGCGCATGGGTCGTCAAGATCAAGCGCATAGCATCAGCCCGGAACCGTCAGCTTGACCCGGAACCGCAGCTCACGCTCATCGCCGGTCGACAGCTTCAAGTTCACCCGATAGATACCCTCTTCGGCTACCGCCATCAGTAGGGATACGGTCGCCTGAACGCTGTACTCGCCCTCGATGACCTTCGGCTGTTCGGGTACTGGAATCTGGCCTTCGAAGTTGATCACATAGCTGCGGTCGGGCGGGCTCGCGGTCACGGTGAAGCTCGGAGTTTCTTCGTCCTCGCCCACGACCACCCTGAAGGCGAGCGTGAGTGGCATTTGCCCAGCTGGGCCTATCGCCGTGACCTCGGTGAAACCACCTCCGACCACAGTCAGCAGGCCGCTCGCATCGACACGTGCGAACTCCGCAAGGGTCGCTGCATCGAGTCTTGCCACGAGGGTTCCTTCCGGTCGCGTCACACCTAGTCGTACCAACCTGCTCGAACGTTACCGATGAGGCTGGGAGATGGTGAGTCTGGGACGCGTGCTGGCACGACCCAAGCTGCTGAGTTACGGACCCGGCCGGTGCGCCCGCACAATGGGAGGCAGACACACCGACCGGGGTTCACTGAGGCGGCGGCTCGTCAAGCTGCTCAGCTGTCGGGAGCAGCGCGGCAGGATCGAGTACCTGGCCGTCGAGCTCGCCGGCGCGTGCGGCCATCTCGGCGCCGATCCGCACCAGATCCCGGCCGAGGTGGCGTAGAGCAGCGGCGTACTTGGCGTCATCAGGCTGCAGCGTGAGCAGCTGCAGCGTCACTGCGCCGATCTCCTGGTTGGTCGCGGCGAGGCCAGCCAGCAGTTCGCGGTCACGCGCGTGCATCGTTGGTCACCACCTCGACCAGGTCGCCGACGAACTCGCCGACGACGAGCGTTCCCGCTCGGGGGTGCGGGACGGTGGCCCATTCGTGAGCCAAGCACGCCGGGCAGACACCCGAGCAGTTGCGCCGCAGGATCAACAGGGGCTGAGGGTCGATGTTCGACCGCTCGTGCTCCAGCGGGAAGGGGGCGCCGAGTAGGCACCACGGGCGCAACAGCTCCAGCCGTCGATTCGCCAGCTCGGCGACGAGATAAAGGTGGGCCCACCCGTCGGCCTCGAACAGGTGCCACACCCACCGGTTCAGCATCGGCGACGGGGTGTGCGTCAACGGCCGGTCGTCGAGCGCGGTCACCAGCGCACCAACCGTGCATTGAGGACCGAGTACACACCGGTCCCCAGATGGGCGTAGAACAACGCACGCGCGAGATCGCTACCGCCGCACCACTCGGGATCCACGACGTTCACGTCCGCGCTTCCTGCGCCGATGCCGAGGCCACTCACCCACACGTTCCCGGCGTCGGCCGCCCGGTTGAACACGTCGTACTGATTGGGGCGTGACGGCGCGGAGGGGGCGTGTTCGTCGGCGGCCTGTCCCTGAAGCGGAACCGGGCCGCTCTCGTTGCCCTCGTCGGGGAAGGGCTGATCACCATCGCGCGCCGTCACGCGACAGACGCTATGACCTGCGCAAACTCCGGACAGGTACGGTTTGTACCCTCACTCGATCAGCGGTTCAGGCGACCAGGCCGACCCGCTGGCTGAGGTCGCGCACCGCAGCCCGTTCCCCGGTCGGCGGCCGCTTCGAGAGGTCCACCAGCATGTCGCGGGCGAAGCCGTTGTAGCTGATCGTCTCGCTCGCCACCCGCTGCGCCCGGTCGAGAGTGGCGAGAACGGCGGCCGGGTCGCCCTGAAGCGCGTGCACCCGGGCGACTTCGATCAGGTGGCGGCTCCGCCTCGCCAACGACGGGATCAGCACGGGGTCCAGGGCATCGGCTGCTCTCTGCGCTTCGCCGACGCGGCGCAGCTCCACGCCAAGGGTGACCGCGTGCGCCTTCATCACACTCTGGGAGAACGACGTCTGCGTGTGTCGGTAGTCGGCACCGAGGCCGCGCGCCACCTGCTCGGCCGATTCCCAGTGCGCCCAGGCCTCACCGTGGCGGCCGCGCCGCGCGTGAACGTAGGCGATCTCCGCATCGAGGGCGCCGGCCACTCCTCGCCAGTCAGTAGGCGCCCCGTCGAGGTAGGGCAGCAGCTGCCGCCGAGCGTCGGTCGCCAGTGACACCGCTTCGTCCCAACGCCCGGCGTCTCGGAGTGCCTGGACCATCGCCCACGCGCCCCCGGCAATCGCGTACGGGTCGTCCGCTTCCTGTGCCTCGGTCAGCGCCCGGTCGGCGACCATCCACACCAGTTCCGGAGACGGCTGGTACGCCACGTAGAAGTCGGCGAGCTGGTAGACGCCGGAGAGCACTCGCCGGGCCTCGCGCCGCTCGTCGCCACGGAGTCCGCGCACGGCGTTCTGCGCATCGCTGATGAGGCCGGGCAGTAGTGTGCCGAGCTGCGTTCGGTGGTCGGGTGAGGAGTGCCGGACGAGCCAGGCGACGCGCAGCCGCTCGGCGAGGTGCGCGAGGGAGACGGGATCTGGCGTCACACTGACGCGGTACTCGGTGAGCGCGGACTGCACGGCCGAGAGAGCGGCGTGCCGGTGCCCGGCGTAAACCGTGACCGGGACGGCGTGCCCGTTGCCGGTCAGCGCGGCCAGGTCGTCGAGTTCGAGCGCCTGCGCTATCCGCAGCAGCATCGGGAGCCGTGGAGTCTGGAGCCGCAGGGTCTCGACGGCCTTCAGCCACTCGGCGGACTTGCCGAGCAGACCGGCCAGCACCGGGCGGGACATGCCCGCGCGCTCGCGGTACAACTTGATTCTCTTGCCGACGGGCAGCGCGTCGTCTTCGGTCACGTAGACCACCTCATTCGCGGAGTCGACCTCTCCGCGTGCCCCCGGGAGCTGGCCGGCTACCCGGGGGCGTTCCTCCGCGAAGAGGTACAGCACCAGCGTACCGGCCGGGTGACCCGTCTTGAGGCCTGCAGCTACGCCGCCGAGGCCGGGGGCCGTCCCGCCTGCGCTGGGCGTTGCACTACCAGCGCGCCGATGAACACGACCCCGCCGAGCGCGAGCAGGCCCCAGCCGAACCCGCGCCGCGTCGACAGTGCGCTGTCACACGCCGCCTGGTAGCCCTTGGTGCCGTCCGGGAGGGCCCAGCCCGCGCCGGCGTCGGCCGCGTAGGCGTTCGTCAGCGCGTTGACGTTCGCGGCGTGCTCTGCCTGGCTCGTGTCGGTGTGAAACCCGCTGCCGCAGGCCACGGATTGCCCGCCCGAGGCGGTGGCCTTCACCGGGACCCCGAGCAGAATCAGCGCGCCGAGGGCAACGGCAAAGGCGGCGATGGCGACGAACGTGCGGGGCTTCATGACGGCTCTCCAACAGAGTCAGGCGGTTTCCGGCACAGGTCGCGTCGATCAACGACCTCGTTACGCACGCCGCGCAGGCTCACCGGATCAGGTGAGTACCGCGCGTGGGCGCTGCTCACCGTGTCCATCGACGTAGAGCCTTCGCCTCAGCGAGCTCACTGCTCGAGCAGCCGTCCCTGCCGCTGGCGTTCGCGCGGTCGGTGAGGTATGGCCAGTAGTCCGGCCAGCCGGTGAGCACGCTCCCGCAGTCGGCCACGATCTCGGCGTGCGGGCCGCGGCCGCCGGCGTAGAGGTCGCAGCCGCCACACGCCCGGTACTGCAGGACGTGCGTCCACTCGTGCGCGATCGTCGACCACACGTAGCGGCAGGGGAGCACGCGTTGGTCTGCTGTGAGCGTGATCCGCCCGAACCCGTCGGGCGTCGGCTCGGCGTACCCGGCCGCGCCGGCGGGCACGACGGCATCGAGGTCTGCTTGCGGGCGGACGAACACGGCCACGTGGTGCTCGCCGAGCCGGGTCAGGGCGACGTCCGCCGCGGTGGCGGTGTCGCATCGCGCGCCGGCACCGTCGATGTCGCGTGTGGGCGTCCAGGCGGCGGCCGTCACCGACGATGCCGAGTGGGGCGCGAGGGCTACGAGGAGCACGGCCAGGACGAGCAGGGCGGCGGCGATGGCCGCAGCGCGCTTCATCGACCTTCCGCCCGGCGGCGCAGTTCACGGGCCTGCTCGAGCCACATCGCCGCTTCGATGGCCTCGAGCTCGGCGTGGACCATTTGCTCATCGGCGCGGCGAAGGGCCACGGAATCCGGACGTCGTAGCGCGCGGGCGAGGCGCGTGAAGAACCTGAACACGGGCTGCTCCTGGGGTAGGAGCGGGCGCCTGTCTGCCTCCCGGCGATGGTGCTCCGCTGGCTTGTCAGCCAGAAAGCCCCTGGTCAGCCGCCGGTTCTGCTAAGTACTACTAGCGGGTTATATCGAGGGACATCTCGGGAACGGTCAGCTTCACGCGGCCACCTCCTTCTCACTCGTGAAAACCGCCAGCTGGGTCGGCGGTCCTGAATCCTGGTCCTCCGGTCCGACCGGCAGGTAACGAACGGCGTAGCGATTTCGGGCCGCGACGCCGTCGGCCCAGGCGCGGAACTCCGCCCGGGTCCATTCGAACCGGTGATCGGCGTGCCGGAAATGCCCCATCGGGAGGAATTCGAACAGCCGGTTGTACTCCGCGTTGGGCGTCGTGACGATCACCGTCCGCGGCGCCGCGACCCCGAACACGGCGTGCTCCAGGGCCGGCAGCCGCTCTTCGTCGACGTGTTCGACGACCTCCATCAGCACGGCGGCGTCGTACCCGGCCAGCGCCGGGTCGGCGTAGGTCAGCGCGGACTGCCGCAGCGTCACGCGGCTGTGCTCCTTGAGCCGCTTCTCCGCGATGTCCAACGCACTCGCGGAGACGTCGACGCCGACGATCTCGGTGAACGACGGCTCCTTCTCGAGCACGCGCAGCAGTGCACCGGGACCGCAGCCGAGGTCGAGGACGCGCTGGGCGCCGGCCGCCCGGAGCGCGGCGAGCACGCTCCCGTGCCGCTGCGTCGACAGCGGTTCGGGCCGGTCGGGAACCTCGGTGACCAGAGCTTCGGCCTCCGCCGGGACGTCGTCCGCCTCGGCGAGGCGCGACAGCGCGTAGTTCACGACGGGACGGCGTCGCTCGAGGTAGCGGTTGGTGATGAGCGTGCGCTCGGGGTGCCGGCCGAGCCAGCCTTCGCCGGCGCGCAGCAGCTTGTCGGCCTCGTCCTGCCCGACCCAGTAGTGCTTGTCGCCGTCGAGGGCGGGCAGCAGGACGTAGAGGTGGCGCAGCGCGTCGGCGACCCGCTGGGTACCGGTGAGCGTCAAGTCGACATAGCGACTCTCGCCCCACTGCGGGAACTCCGGGTCGAGCGGGATCGGCGTCGCCGTGACCTGCCAGCCGAGCGGCTCGAAGAGCTTGTGCACCACCTCCGCGCCACCGCGCGCGGACAGCGACGGCACGCGGATCTCCAGTTCGAAGGCCTCGTCGACGAGTTCGGGACGCGCGGCGCAGCGCCCGGCGAGCGCCGTCGTGAACGCCGCCCGCAGCGCCACCGCGAGGTACGAGCCACCGGCGTACGGCCGGTCGTTGACGTACTGCGTCAACGACGTCCCGCCGCCGCGCACGAGCTCGATCGCATCGATCTCGACGAACAACGCGGCGGTGCACTTCGCCGGCGTCGCCTCGGGGTAGAAGACGTGCGCGGTGCCGGCGGAAAGCGCGACCGACTGGGCCTTCTCCGGATGCTTGTGCAGGAGGAAGCCCAGATCGGTGGCGGGGGTACGGGTGGTCGTGATGGTCAACAGCACCGCGCAAGTGTGGCTGACGCCCTGGTGACCGCGCGCCCGGTTTTCCGGAGTGCGACCCTGAAGGCATGAACCGCCTCGCCAGTGCGACCAGCCCGTACCTGCTCCAGCACGCGGAGAACCCGGTCGAGTGGTGGCAGTGGGGCGCGGACGCGCTCGCCGAGGCGCGGCGGCGGAACGTGCCCATCCTGTTGTCCGTGGGCTACGCCGCGTGCCACTGGTGTCACGTCATGGCGCACGAGTCGTTCGAAGACGCCGGGACCGCGGCAGAGATGAACGAGAACTTCGTCAACATCAAGGTCGATCGCGAGGAGCGGCCGGACATCGACGCGGTGTACATGGCCGCCACGCAGGCGATGACCGGGCAGGGCGGCTGGCCGATGACCTGCTTCCTCACCCCGGACGGCGAGCCGTTCCACTGCGGCACCTACTACCCGCCGACGCCGCGGCCGGGGATGCCGTCGTTCCGGCAGCTGCTGTCCGCCGTCGCCGAGGCCTGGCAGGAACGGCCCGGCGAGCTGCTGGAGGGCGCGAAGCAGATCGTCGCGCACATCGCCGAGCAGACCGGGCCGCTGCAGGAGTCCGTTGTGGACGAAGCCGTGCTCGCGGCCGCCGTGGAAAAGCTTCAGGGGGAAGCTGATCCGGTCAACGGCGGGTTCGGCCGCGCGCCGAAGTTCCCGCCGTCGATGGTGCTGGAGTTCCTGCTGCGCCACTACGAGCGCACCGGATCTGAGACGGCATTGTCCCTGGTGGACGCGACAGCGGAGGCGATGGCGCGCGGCGGGCTGTACGACCAGCTCGGCGGCGGCTTCGCCCGGTACTCCGTGGACGCCGAGTGGATCGTGCCGCACTTCGAGAAGATGTTGTACGACAACGCGTTGCTCCTGCGGTTCTACGCCCACCTCTCGCGCCGCACCGGCTCGCGGACCGCGTCGCGCGTCGCCACCGGGACGGCCGAGTTCCTCGCCGCGGAACTGCGGACGGCCGAAGGCGGCTTCGCGTCGTCGCTGGACGCGGACACCGACGGCGTCGAAGGCCTGACCTACGTCTGGACGCCGGCGCAGTTGCGTGAAGTCCTCGGCGAGGAGGACGGCAAGGTGGCCGCCGACCTGTTCGGCGTCACGCCCGAGGGGACTTTCGAGGACGGCGCGTCGACGTTGCGCCTGCTCGCGGACACGCCGTTCGAGGACATCCGGTTCAAGCTCCTCGACGAGCGGGCGAAACGGCCGCAGCCGGGCCGTGACGACAAGGTGATCGCGTCCTGGAACGGCCTGGTGATCACGGCTTTGGCCGAGGCGGGCGTCGCTCTCGATCGTCCACAGTGGATCGAATGGGCCCGTGACGCGGCTGACTTGCTGCTGCGCGTCCACGTCGTCGACGGCCGGTTGCGACGCAGCTCCCGCGACGGTGTCGTCGGCGAGTCGGCCGGCGTGCTGGAGGACTACGCCTGCGTCGCCGACGGATTTCTGGCCCTGCACCAGGCCACGGGCGAGGCGAAGTGGCTCACCGAGGCGACCCGGCTGCTCGACCTGGCGCTGACGCACTTCGCGTCCCCGGATGTCCCGGGCGCGTACTTCGACACGGCCGACGACGCCGAGACGCTGGTCCAGCGCCCGGCCGACCCGGGCGACAACGCCAGCCCGGCGGGGGCATCGGCGCTGGCCGGTGCGCTGCTGACGGCGTCCGCGCTCGCGGGTCACGAGAACGTCGGGCGCTATCGCGAGGCCGCCGAGCAGGCGGTTCGCCGGGTCGGCGTGCTCGCCGGCCGGGTGCCGCGGTTCGCCGGGCACTGGCTGTCGGTCGCCGAGGCGATGCAGGCCGGTCCGGTGCAGGTCGCGGTGGTCGGCGCGGACCCGGCGTTGCGGCTCGCGGCGGCCCGGGGCGTCCACGGCGGCGGCATCGTGCTGGCGGGTTCGCCGGACGCCCCAGGCGTCCCCCTGCTGGCCGACCGCCCGCTGGTGGCCGGCGCCGCGGCGGCGTACGTCTGCCGCGGTTACGTCTGCGACCGCCCGGTCACCACCCCGGAAGCTCTCGCCGCCCAGCTCTGACCCGGTCCGTGAAGGCCCCCTTGAGGGACTCAGAGTCCCTCAAGGGGGCCTTCACGGCTTTGCGCTCTGGGTGAACGACGTCCGCAATCAGGTGTTTCCGGCGTAGCGTCGGTAGCGTTGTAATCATGTAATCGGAGGTGCGGCATGGGACGAGGCTGGAAAGGCGGCAGCGGCTGGAAGGGCGGCGGCGGCTGGCAGCAGGGCGAGGTGCCTTCGGCGGACGACGCGGCGGCCTGGTTCGGCGGGCGCCTGCCCGAGGGCTGGTTCACCGGAGCGCCGGAGGTCACGGTCGACCGGGAAGAGATCATCGTGATCGGCGAGCTGCCGGCGCTCACCGAGGAGTACGCCGACGACGCGGCCCGCGCCGCGGCCGAGGACGGCCGGATCAGCCGCTACCGCGAGGAGACGCGCGACGAGCGCATCGAGATCGCGCGCCAGGCCGAGCACCGCTACCAGCGGAAAGTCTCCTGGGGCACCAAGCTCGGCGGCACGACCGTGCTGTTCACCACCCACTCGGCGCCGGTGATGACCCGGCTCCGGCAGCCGGAACGCCTGGTGCTCGACACACTGGTGGACGCCGGCGTCGCGCGCTCGCGGTCGGAGGCGCTGGCCTGGGCGGTGCGCCTGGTCGGCGAGCACGCCGACAGCTGGCTCGGCGACCTGCGCGAAGCCATGACCAAGGTCGACGACCTGCGCTCGAAGGGCCCGGACCTGGCCTGACGCACGTGGGGTGCCGCCCCCTCGGCGGCACCCCGCCGCTGGTGGCGAGCGACGGAGGTCCAGCCGCCTGGAGGCGACACGCGACCGCCGTCGGCGCGTGGCGGGGTGCTGCCCCCTCGGCGGCACCCCGCCACGCACGATCAGTCGGCGACCAGGATCGCCTTCCGGAACCCGAAACCCGCCTCGCGCTGCCGGCGCACGACCCAGCAGCCCGGGGCGATGCCGGTCGCCCCGTGCTCCGGGTGCACGAGGTACACCGGCAGGGCGTTGCGCACCATCGCGATCGCCAGGCCTTCGGGGTCGTTCACCCAGGTCGTCAGCCGGCACGAGCCGTGTTCGGCGACGAGGGTGTGCGGGTTGTTGCCGTCTTCGCCGCGGACGAGTTCCACGCCCTCCTCGGGCAGGGGGCGCCAGCCGTGGACGTCGACGCCGGTCATCTCTGCCGGGACGACGATCAGGTCGCCTTGGGCCTGGAGCCCGTCGATCACCGGGACGGCGACCTGCCGGTCGAGGTGGCCGAGGACGTCGAGTCCGGTGTGGTCGAGCAGTTCTGCGAGATACATGCGATCACCTATGGGGTTCAGGTCCGACGCCGCAGCTGCGCGTACTGGGCTCCGCTGAGCCCGTACGTCCAGCCGGCGGCGTCGAGGGGATGGTCGAATCCGGCGGGGACACGCAGTCCGTAACGGCGGCGGGTGCCGTCGCGCTCGACGGAGCCGTTCACCGCCAGCAACAGCCGGGCGGGCGCGCGCCACGGCTCCGGCCACGCGTTGTAGAGCAGGAGTTCGCAGCCGGGGTTGCCGGGATCCTCGGCGTGGGCGAGGAGTTCCAGGCCGGCGTCTTCGACGAAGGCCGCCCAGCCGACGTGCTCGATCGCGCAGCGGCGCACTTCGACGTTGCGCTCGCTGGTGATCCGGTCCGCCGTCGGCGCGTCGATCACCCAGGACGGCACCCGCGTTCCGTGCCACGCGTGCACGGTCCAGCCGTCGGGGAACGCCATCGCCGGCCCGTTCCCGTTGTGCAGCCGGGCTTCGCCGTGGTCCGACGGCAGCTGTTCGGTGCGCGCGACGAGCGGCCGTTCGGCAATGACGCAAACGTTTTCGCGGGGCCACCACCAGCCGCAGGACCGGGCGAGCGTCGCCCACAGGTCCAACTGCGCGACGTCGCCGAGGGCGAACCGCACGCCGTCGACCCGCCGGTGGAGGTCGTAGTGCGCGACCCAGTAGGCGTCCTGCTGGCCGTACCAGTGCAGCCCGGACGACGTCGCGAGCTCGCCGCGCAGCACCCAGGCGACCGAGTCCCGGATCGTCCGGCGCAACGCGGGCGCGACACCGTTGTTGAGGAGTTCGCGCACCGAAGCGCCGCCGCGCGGCGGGTCCGGCCACCGGTACCGGTCCCGCCAGGCCCCGACGTACTGGTCGAGCCGCTCGCGCAGGGACGTCACCAGCGTCGCTATCAGTGCTTCGACCGGCAGGTCACCGCCGAGCGAAAGCGCTTGCGCGGGTGGGATCAGCGCGACGGCGGCCGCGGGCGAACCGACCCAGGCGAACTCGGGTGGTGACTGCCCGGCCAGCGCGTACAACTCGCTGATGACGGCTTCCGCGGTCCCGCGCTCGGCGGGTTCGGTGCTCAGCGCGTGGCGCAGCCACTCATCGCGGATTTCGGGAGCCCGGGAATGCTCGGCCGGGACGGGGATGCGGCGGGGTTCCCGCCGCGGGGTGCTCAACGCACCAGGGCGCGCACGCCCTTTCGGATCGACATGATCCGATGATTACAGGTGTTCCGTGGACCACGCAAGGGTGATCTGAACCTGCGGGATCCACGCGGCTGGGGCACGCTGACTACTAACGAGTAGCAAGTACTTTTCGGAGGAAGCCGTGGACGTGCCCAATGTGCCCGCGAAGGTGGATCCGGACGCGCTGACCGCCGTCCTCGACGGCCGCTGGGCCGAGCTGCGCCGTGGCGTGCGCGCCGAGATGAGCGGCTCGGAGTTCCGTGATCCGATCGACCTCGACGTCGAGGCCCACCGCGCCCAGGTGCTCGACCAGCTGCGCGCGCTCGCCGCGACCGACCGGCCCGGGCTGGGTTTCGACCCGGCCTACGGCGGGGGCGGTGACGTCGGCGGCTCGGTGACGTCGTTCGAGATGCTCGGCTTCGGCGACCTGTCGCTGATGGTGAAGGCCGGCGTCCAATGGGGACTGTTCGGCGGCGCCGTCCAGCTGCTGGGCACCGAACGCCACCACTCGAAGTACCTGCGTGAGATCAAGGACCTCGACCTGCTCGGCTGTTTCGCGATGACCGAGCACGGCCACGGTTCCGACGTCCAGCACCTGCGCACCACCGCGACCTTTGCCGACGGCAGGTTCGTGCTGCACACGCCGGACACCATGGCCAAGAAGGAATACATCGGCAACGCGGCCCGCGACGGCCGGATGGCCGTGGTGTTCGCGCAGCTGATCACCGGCGACGAGTCCCGCGGTGTGCACGCGTTCCTGGTGCCGATCCGGGACGAGGACGGCAATCCCGCTCCCGGAGTGTCCATCGAGGACTGCGGTCCCAAGGCGGGCCTGAACGGCGTCGACAATGGACGGTTGAGCTTCGGCAACGTCCGGGTCCCGCGCGAGGCCCTGCTGAACCGCTTCGGCGACGTCGACGAGTCCGGCGCGTACTCGAGCCCGATCGAGAGCGACAGCCGTCGCTTCTTCACGATGCTGGGCGCGCTGATCCGCGGCCGGGTGAGCGTCGGCGGCAGCGCGGGCAGCGCGACGAAACGCGCGCTGGCGCTGGCTGTCCGCTACGGCGAGGTCCGCCGCCAGTTCACGAAGCCGGGCGGCGACGAGGTCGTCGTCCTCGACTACCTGGCGCACCAGCGGAAACTGCTGCCCGCGCTGGCGAAGACGTACGCGCTGCACTTCGCCCAGGAGGAGCTGGTCTCGAAACTGCACGACATCGACTCGTCGGCGCCGGAAGAAGAACAGCGTGAGCTGGAGTCCCGCGCGGCCGGGCTGAAGGCGGCGAACACCTGGCACGCGACGGCGACGATCCAGACCGCGCGCGAGGCGTGCGGCGGCTCGGGTTACCTCTCGGAGAACCTGCTGGCCGGGCTGAAAGCCGACACGGACGTCTTCACGACGTTCGAAGGCGATAACACGGTGCTGCTGCAGCTGGTCGCGAAGGGCCTGCTGACCAGCTTCAAGCAGGACTTCGAGGACCTGAGCCCGCTGGCGACGGCGCGGTTCTTCGCCGAGCAGGTGGTCAGCACCGTGCTGGAGCGGACGTCCGCGCGCAAGGCGTTCGAACGGCTCACCGAGGCGTCCGATTCGGACGTGTTCTTCCGCCGCGACTGGCAGCTCGGGCTGTTCGAGGACCGCGAGGAGCACGTCGTCGAGGGCGTGGTGAAGCGCTTGCGCAAGGCGGGTGACGACCCGTTCGGCGTGTTCAACGCGGCCCAGGACCACGTGCTGCGCGCCGGCCGGGTGCACGTCGAACGCCTGATCCTTACGGCGTTCGCCGGGGCCGTCGAGCGGTGCGAGGACCCGGAAGCCCGCACGGTGCTGGAGCGCGTCTGCGACCTGTACGCGCTGTCGGCGATCGAAGAGGACCTGGCCTGGTTCCTGGGCCACGGCCGCCTGTCGGCGTCCCGTGGAAAAGCCGTTACGGCGGCGGTGAACGGCCTGTGCGCGGAGCTGCGCCCGCACGCCCGGACCCTGGTGGACGCGTTCGCGATCCCGGAGCAGTTCCTCCGCGCGCCGATGCTGACGTCCTGACCCGCTCGCCGGAACCGGGGTTGCCTCGGTTCCGGCGTTCGACGTGCGGCACCGACGACAAAGGGGCGGCGCGCTGTGCGCGTCCGCCCCGGCTGCCGCCGTGCACCCCGGGCGGCTCGGCTTCGGGGAGCCGGCCGCCCGCTCAGGGTTACGACTTGCGGTGCTTGCCGTTGTCGTCGGTGACCTCGAACTGCTCCTTGCGGACCTTGCCCGACACCGTCTGGTCCTCGGTGACCGTCTCGGTCTTGAGGCGTGCCCGCTCGACGGCCACGGTTTCCTTGTTCACGACCGGCTTTTCGGCGTGCAGGATGATGTCCTGCTCGTCCTCGCCGATCTCGGCCCGCCCGCCGGCGCCGTCCTTGATCGGCTCGCGCTCGATGCGCACCTCTTCGTGGCTCACCGGCACGGTGATCTGCTGCTCTTCGGTGACGACGTACTTGCGCAGCCGCACGTGCCCGGTCTCGACCTGCTCGGTCCCGACGTTCAGCCGCTCCTCGGAGCGCGTCATGGTCCGGTCGCCGTCGCGGCCCATCTTGTCGCGGCCCGCCTTGTCCCGGCCGGCGGCGTCCATTTCGGACCGCCCGCGGCCCGCGCTGTCCATTTCGGACCGGCCGCGGCCGGCGTCGCCCATGGCGGCCTGCCGGGTCCCCGCACTGTCCATTCCGGACTGCTCACGGCCGTTGCCCTTGCCCTGCGCCATCCGGTCGTCCATCCGCCCGTCGGGCGACGTCCGCGGCACCGGCAGGCCGTAGTGCTTGTAAAGCTGCGCGCTCTCCTCCGGCGAGAGGTGACCGTCGGCGTCGATGCGGGGCGCGTCGGAGACGCTGTCCTTGTCGACCTGGACGTGCACGCCGTCCTGGTCGGTGTGCGCGCCGGAAAGCGGGACGAAGCTCTCCTTGGTCCCGAAGAGGCCGGTCTTCACCGTGATCCACTCCGGCTGGTGCGTCGCGTCGGCGAGGTAGACGTTGCCGACCTTCCCGAGCTTGTGGCCGTTCGGGTCGACGACGGCACTGTCGATGAGCTCCTGGGGCTGCATGGTCTTGGCCATCGCGGTGCTGCTCCTTCCACGCGTTGAGTGTGTCTGGGGCAACGGTCGGTCGTGGCCTTGATCACGGCAACCGTCGTGGTGTCCCTGTGGGTGACCCCCGAAGGTGCGAGTTTGAAGCACCGCCCGCGGGCTAAGTCCGAGGTGTCGCCGCAGGTCAGAGCCATGGCCCGCGGCGCGATCCGCGGGCCCGGGGTTGGTGCGAAGGTGTGTAACCCCGGGTGGCTGGGAAAGACAGGGCATGGACGAGTGCGAAGTGATGTGGCGCGTCCCGGCCGACGCGGACGCCGTGATGCAGTTCGTCGGCTGGGACCACCCGCTGCCGGCGGTGGTGCTGAAGCTCGGCGAAGTGACGGTGACGCTCGCGCCGCCGCGCAACCGCGCGGAAGAGTCCGAGTTCGCGCGCTTCCTGGTCAACCTCGCGGCGGCCGCCCGGGACGCGGCGAAGCAGTTCGTGTGACCGGCGCCACTGTCACAACGTCGCGCGCGGCTTCGTCAAGGGGGTGAAACCGGACGAGGGAAGGAAAAGACCATGGATGCACGGCTCGACATGTTCGAGAACGAGGTTGCCGGCAAGTTCGTCAAGCGCCTCGTCGCGGCGTCCCGCCCCGTCGAGGAGTCGACGCTGCCCAAGGCGACGCAGGAGCTGGTGAAGATCCGGGCCAGCCAGATCAACGGCTGCGGCGTCTGCCTGGACATGCACACGAAGGACGCGGCCCACGCGGGCGAGACGTCCCTGCGCCTGAACCTGGTGGCGGCCTGGCGCGAGGCGACGGTGTTCACCGAAGCGGAGCGCGCGGCGCTGGCCCTGGCGGAGGAGGGCACGCGCCTGGCGGACAACCACCACGGCGTCGGCGACGACACGTGGGCCGAGGTCCGCAAGCACTTCGACGACGAGCAGGTCGGCGCGCTGGTCGTGCTCGTGGCGATGATCAACGCCTGGAACCGGCTGAACGTGATCGTCCGCAACCCGGCGGGTGACTACCAGCCGGGAATGTGGGCCTGAACTGGGGGAAGGGGACTCTCGCGAGTCCCCTTCCGCGCGTCAGGACGACTTCTGCCCGTCAAGCGCCTCACGCAGGATGTCCGCGTGCCCGGCGTGCTGCGCGGTCTCGGCGATGACGTGCAGCAGCACCCGCCGCACGCTGCGCACGGCGCCCGGCTCGTTCCAGGGCGCCTCCGGCAGGAGGTGCGTCGCCGAAAGGTCCACGGTGGCGACGACCTCCGCGGTCCGGGCGGCGACCTCCTCGTAGCGCTTGAGGATCCCGGCGAGGGAGTCGCCGGGCAGCATCCGGAACTCGTTCTGGTGATCGATGGCCCACTGCGGGTACTCCCGAGCGGTCCCGCCGGCGAAGTCGGCCCAGGTCACGCCGTCGGGCAGGTCGTAGCGCAGCGCCGAGGGCCCTTCGACGGCCCAGCGCAGCCACCCTTCCTCGATGGTCGCGACGTGCTTGATCAGCCCGCCCAGGCACAGGGCGGAGACGGTCGGGTGTTCGCCGAGCTGCTCGTCGGTGAGGTCCCGGACGGTGTTCGTCAGGGCAGCCCGCGCGACGGCGAGCTCGGCGATCAGGTCGGCGGTTTCGTTGTTCTCTGGCATAGGACCACCCTCGCAGGGGTAGCGGCCAGGAAGTGTCCTCTTCTCGGGGCATCATGGAACCCATGCCGAAGACCTCGGGCCGCCTGCTGTCGTTGCTCTCGTTGCTCCAGTCCCGCCGCGACTGGCCGGGGGCGCTGCTGGCCGAGCGCCTGGAGATCAGCCCGCGCACGGTCCGCCGAGACGTCGACCGCCTGCGAGAACTCGGCTACCCGATAGCGGCGATCAAGGGCCCGGACGGCGGCTACCGCCTGGACGCCGGCACCGAACTGCCACCCCTGTTGTTCGACGACGACCAGGCAGTGGCCCTGGCGGTCGCCCTCCAGCTGGCGGTCACGACGGGAGCAGGAATCGAGGAGGCCGCGGCGAGAGCGTTGACCACGGTCCGCCAGGTGATGCCCTCGCGACTGCGTCACCGCATCTCGACCCTGCAGATCACGGCCGTCGCCCGCCCCTCGTCCGCCCAGGCGTCCCCAGGGGTGTTGCTGGCCCTGAGCACGGCAATCCACGCGGCCGAGGTCCTGCGTTTCGACTACGCGTCGGCGCTACGCCGAGCCGAGCCCCACCACCTGATCACGTGGGGAGGCCGCTGGTACCTGGTGGCGTGGGACCTGGACCGCGAGGACTGGCGCACGTTCCGCGCGGACCGCATCACCCCGCGAACGCCGACCGGGCCGCGTTTCAAGCCGCGTGAGCTGGGCGACGTGGGCGCCTTCGTGACGTCCCGTTTCCGGGGATCTTCGACTCCGGAATTGCCCTGCCAGGGCGAGGTGATCCTCGCCGCGCCGGCCGCGGAGGTGGCGCCGTATGTCCACGAGGGACTGGTCGAGGCGCTGGACGTTTCGCATTGCCGGGTGGCGATGGGTGCCTGGTCATGGCCGGCCTTGGCGGCATCCTTCGGCCGGTTCGACGCGGACATCGAGGTGGTCGGCCCTCCGGAGCTGAGGGAAGCGTTCGCCGAACTGGCCACTAGGTACACCGCGGCCGCTGCCCGGTGATGAGCACGGTGTGCTGCCGGATCAGAAACGGCCCCCGGACGGCGGCGCACTGCTCTGGGGTGAGCGGCCGATCGGACATGCTGTCGAGGTCGGCGAGCACCGGTCCGGCGTTGAGATCACACCGGCACCGCGCTTCGACGGCACCGGATCGGTACCAGGAGTTCCTCGCGTTGCTGCGCACCATCGACAAGAACGTGCCCGCCGGGCTCGAGGTCCACGTGGTGCCTGGCTGCTCAAGAACCCCGGTACCACTTGCACTTCACCCCGACCGGCTCCAGCTGGCTCAACCTCGTCGAACGGTTCTTCGCTGAGATCACCGCCAAACTGCTCCGCCGCGGTGTCCTCCGCTCAGTCACGGCCCTTGAACGCGACATCCGAGACTGGATCGCCCAGTGGAACACCAACCCTCGGCCCTACGTCCGGACCCGCACCCCTGATCAGATCCTTGAGTCAGTCGCCGCCTACTGCCGACGAATTAACGACTCAGGACACTAGGCGTACATGGCCAACCAGATCGCGATGTAGTGGCAAATCGCCGCCAGCACCGTGCACGCGTGGAAGTACTCGTGGTACCCGAACGTATCCGGCCAGTGGTTGGGCCACTTGAAGCCGTAGAACGCCGCGCCCAGGGTGTAGAACAGCCCGCCCACGCACAGCAGCACCAAAGCCGCCACGCCCGCGTGGGACAGCAGCTCCGGGAAGACGAACACCGCTACGTAGCCCAGCGCTATGTAGATCGGCACGCCCAGCCAGCGCGGTGCGTGGGGCCACAGCATCTTCAGCGCCACGCCGAGGACAGCGCCGCCCCAGACGATCGAGAGGACCACGTAGCCCGTGGGCTTGGGCATCGCCAGCAGGGTGAACGGGGTGTACGTGCCCGCGATGAACAGGAAGATCATCGAGTGATCCGCCCGCTTCATCCACTTGTACGCGCGGGGGCTCCACAGCCGGCGGTGGTACAGCGCGCTCACGCCGAACAGGCCCAGGATCGTGACGCCGTAGATCGACACCGCCAGAGTGGCGATCGCGGACACTGTGGACGCGGCCAGGCTGATCAGTGCCGCCGCCGCCGCGAGGGCACCGAAGAACGTCCAGAAGTGGATGTGGCCCCGGAGGCGGGGGCGCAGGTCCACTACGGGCTCCGGGGATTCCGTCGTCACACTCACACAACCAGGTTACGGGACCGTAGGTTCCCGGACAGCGGTCAAGTCACACGCCTCACACCGGGTGCGTAGTCTTCCTCGACGTGAGTGTTCGCTCCTTCTTGTCCGACGTCGTGTACAGCGCCTACGGCAGGCGCCTCATCCAGCAGGCCCGCGGCCGGCATCCCCGGCACATCGCCATCATGCTCGACGGCAACCGCCGGTGGGCGCGGGAAGCGGGCTTCGCGGACGTCGCGGACGGCCATCGGGCCGGCGCGAAGAAGATCGCGGACTTCCTGAGCTGGTGCCACGAGGCCGACGTCGAGGTCGTCACCATGTGGCTGCTCTCCACCGACAACCTCAACCGCGACCCGGACGAGCTCACGCCGCTGCTGAAGATCATCACCGACGTCACCGACGAGCTCGCCGCGCCGGGTACGCAATGGCGGCTGCGGATCGTCGGGGCGCTCGACCTGCTACCCGCCGAAGTCGCCAAGCGACTCAGCGAAGCCGCCGCGCGCACCGAAGGGCGCACCGGCATGGAGGTCAACGTCGCGGTCGGTTACGGCGGGCGCCAGGAAATCGCGGACGCTGTGCGCAAGCTGCTGCTCCACCACGCCGACGAAGGCACGAGTATTCACGAGCTGGCGAAAATCCTCGACGTCGACCACATCTCCGAGCACCTCTACACCTCGGGGCAGCCGGATCCGGATCTCATCATCCGCACTTCCGGCGAACAGCGGCTTTCCGGATTCCTGCTCTGGCAATCCGCGCATTCGGAATTCTGGTTCACCGAAGCCTATTGGCCGGCATTCCGCCGCGTCGACTTCCTGCGGGCTATCCGCGACTACGCCTGGCGGCACCGCCGGTTCGGTTCCTGAGCACCCCTGACACGGCGAAAAGCCCCGGAGCGGACTCCGGGGCCTTGCGCGCGACCTGACTCAGTGGTGGTGGTGCTCCAGCGAGTGCAGCACCAGCGCCGGCGAGGTCAGCACACCGGCGTAGGCGCCGGCGACCAGGGACGCGGCGCCGTAGCCGAGCGCGCCGCCACCCTCGATGAACGTGGCGTAGGCGTCGCCGAACGACGGGTCCGGGGTGTAGCCGTGGTCGTCCGTCGTGGCGGCGAACGCGGTGCTGCCGATCATCATGAGGCCCGCAGCGGTGGCGGCCACGAAACCAGCCTTCTTCAGCACTTCGCACACTCCTAGATAGAACTGTTGGGATCCGGGGCACCGGAGGACCGGTGGTGTGTCCCGCAGTCAAAAAATTACTCGCTTATCGGGCTTCTCGTACGTCTTGTACGCCCATTGTGTGAGCCCGATGCGGGGCCTTTCACTCGGTACGGTTCTCTCTTCGCTACGCAAAATGCATTCCTCAACCGAACGTGGTAGAACCCCGAAGCCGATCTTGTAAATACGCCGAGTCAGTGAATTGACCAAGATCATCCGGGCGGGTGGGTATCGATCGAGACGGCGACTACTCAGAGCCACCGTCACCAGGCGTTGATGTCGGACGACCGACAGTGAGGTGACGATCTGGCGAATCACCGGGTTGGCTTCCTGCGCGATCACCGATTCGTGGGTACCTTCCGAGATGAGGGCACGCGATCCGTGCGGGTCCTCGCGGGAGGCCCTGGTCGTGACGGTGATCGAGGGGGCGGCGCAGCCGCCCACGAGACGCACGAGGGGGCCGGCACCCGGCCCTCGTGGCCGCGCCGCCTGACAGCTCGTCAGGCGGAGTGGTCCAGCCAGGGAGGTGCCCGGCCCAGCGAGTGCGGGCGTGAGGTGCACACGCCCTCGAGGGAGATGCCGTCGTGACTGCGCAGCGTTTACCCCGTAAGGCCTCTGGCCGTTCTTCGACCGGTGCCGTTCCTGGCCCGGAGAAAGCCTCGACCTCGCCCGAAACCCAGCAGCACATGTACGTGCTCGACACGTCGGTCCTTCTGTCGGACCCGTGGGCGGTGACCCGCTTCGCCGAGCATGCGGTCGTGCTTCCGCTGGTCGTCATCAGTGAACTGGAGGCGAAGCGCCACCACCCGGAGCTCGGCTGGTTCGCCCGGGAATCCCTGCGCATGCTCGACGACCTGCGCCGGCAGCACGGCAGGCTCGACGCGCCGCTCCCCATCGGGGACCACGGCGGCACGCTGCAGGTGGAGCTGAACCACTCGGACCCGACGGTGCTCCCGATCGGGTTCCGGACCGACTCCAACGACCACCGGATCCTCGCCTGCGCGCTCAACCTGGCGGCGGAGTTCCCGGCGGTCACGCTGGTGACGAAGGACATCCCGCTGCGGGTCAAGGCCGGGGCCGTGGGCCTCGAAGCGGACGAGTACCGCGCGCAGGACGTCACGCCGTCGGGCTGGACGGGCATGGCGGACGTGGACGTCGAGCACGACGTGCTGGACACGCTCTTCGGCGGCGGCACCGTCGACCCGGTCGAGTACGGCATGGACGAGCTCGCCGAGCTGCCCTGCCACACCGGGCTGCGGCTGCTCGCTGGCAGCTCCAGCGGGCTGGGCCGGATCACGGCGGACAAGCGCATCCGGCTGGTCCGGGGCGATCGCGAGGCGTTCGGCCTGCACGGCCGCAGCGCCGAGCAGCGCATCGCGCTCGACCTGCTGCTCGACGCCGACGTCGGCATCGTCTCCCTCGGCGGCCGCGCCGGCACCGGCAAGTCGGCGCTCGCGCTGTGCGCCGGGCTCGAAGCCGTGATGGAACGCCGGCAGCACCGCAAGGTCGTGGTGTTCCGGCCGGTCTACGCGGTCGGCGGCCAGGACCTCGGTTACCTGCCCGGGTCCGAGAGCGAGAAGATGCAGCCCTGGGCGCAGGCGGTGTTCGACACCCTCGGCGCGCTGGTCAGCCAGGAAGTCCTGGACGAGGTGTTCGACCGCGGCATGCTCGAGGTGCTGCCGCTGACGCACATCCGCGGCCGCTCGCTGCACGACGCGTTCGTGATCGTCGACGAGGCGCAGTCCCTGGAGCGCAACGTCCTGCTGACGGTGCTCTCCCGGCTCGGCACGGCGTCGCGCGTGGTGCTCACCCACGACGTCGCGCAGCGCGACAACCTGCGGGTCGGGCGGCACGACGGCGTCTCGGCCGTGATCGAGAAGCTCAAGGGCCACCCGCTCTTCGCGCACGTCACGCTGACACGCTCGGAGCGCTCGCCGATCGCCGCCCTGGTCACCGAAATGCTGGAGGACCACGGCTGAGCTTGAAGTGCCGTGAGGGGCACCTTCAGGGACATCTAAGCCCTGAAGGTGCCCTTCACGGCGTTTACCAGCCCGAGGGGAGCGGACGGCCTTCCGCGAAGCCTGCGGCCGACTGGACGCCCAGCAAGGCCCGCTCGTGGAACTCTTCCAGCGTGCGGGCGCCGGCGTAGGTGCACGAGGACCGGACGCCGGAGCCGATCGAGTCCAGCAGGTCCTCGACGCTCGGGCGCGCCGGGTCGAGGGACATCCGCGACGACGAGATGCCCTCCTCGAACAGCGCCTTGCGCGCGCGGTCGAACGAACCGTCGGTGCGGGTCCGTGCGCCCACCGCACGCTTCGACGCCATCCCGAACGACTCCTTGTAGGGCCGGCCCTGCTCGTCGAACCGCAGGTCGCCGGGGGATTCGTAGGTGCCGGCGAACCACGAGCCGACCATCGCCGCGGACGCGCCCGCGGCCAGCGCCAGCGCGACGTCACGCGGGTGGCGGACGCCGCCGTCGGCCCAGACGTGCTTGCCCAGCTCGCGCGCGGCGGCCGCGCACTCGGCGACGGCGGAGAACTGCGGGCGGCCCACGCCGGTCATCATCCGGGTCGTGCACATCGCGCCCGGCCCGACGCCGACCTTGACGACGTCGGCGCCGGCCTGGATCAGGTCGCGCGTGCCCTCGGCCGTGACGACGTTCCCGGCGACCACCGGGACCTGCGGCGACACCGACCGGACGGCCTTCAGCGCGGCGATCATCTTCTCCTGGTGGCCGTGCGCCGTGTCGACGACGAGCACGTCGACGCCCGCGGCGAGCACGGCTTCGGCCTTCGCCGCGACGTCGCCGTTGACCCCGACGGCGGCCGCGACGCGCAGCTTGCCGCCGTCGTCGACCGCCGGGGTGTAGATGTCGGCGCGCAACGCGCCGACCGCGGTCAGCACGCCCGCGAGCTTGCCGTCGGCGTCCAGGCCCAGCGCCAGGTGCGCGCCCTGGGCGTGCAGCAGCTCGAAGACGTGCCGCGGCGGCGTGTCCAGCGGGACGACGGCGGTCGGCGGCTGCGCGACGTCGGCGAGGCGCGCGAAGCGGTCGACGTTCGCGCAGGCCGCTTCGGTGACGATGCCGGTCGGGCGGCCGTCGCCGTCCACGACCACGACGGCGCCGTGGGAGCGCTTGTGGACCAGGTTGAGGGCGTCGGCGACGGCGTCGCCGCCGGTCAGCACCAGCGGCGTGTCCCAGACGGTATGGCGGCTCTTGACCCAGCCGACGATGTCGGCGACGGCCGCGCTGTCGACGTCCTGGGGCAGCACCACCAGGCCACCGCGGCGGGCGACGGTCTCGGCCATCCGGCGGCCGGCGACGGCGGTCATGTTCGCCACGACGATCGGGATGGTGGCGCCGGTGCCGTCCGCGGTGGACAGGTCGACGTCGAAGCGGGACTCCACGTCCGAACGGTTCGGCAACAGGAACACGTCGTCGTAGGTCAGGTCGTGGGCGGGCCGGTGGCCGTCGAGGAAACGCACGAGTCCCCAGGCTACGTGGCTCGGCAGGAGACGGCGAACGCGGCCGGGTGCGTGGGAGGATCGGGGCATGAGCCGCCGCGACCGGGACGCCGAGGGGCGAGCACGCAACGCACGGCCGCGCGACGGCCTCGGCCGCCCGCTGCCGTACGGCGCCGACGGCGTCGAGCGCCAGCCGGAGGGCATCGTCCGGACGCCGGCGCAAACGCTTGCGGAGGCCCAGCACCTGCTCGACGACGGCAAGCCGTTCCACGCGCACGAGGTCTTCGAGGACGCTTGGAAGACGTCGGACGGCCCGGACCGCGAGCTGTGGCGCGGCCTCGCGCAGCTCGCCGTCGGCCTGACGCACGCGGCGCGTGGCAACACGTCCGGCGCCGCGTCGCTGCTGGAGCGCGGCGCGGCGAACATCGAGCCGTTCCGCAGCGAGCCGCCCTACGAGATCGACGTCGCGGGGCTGCAGCGGTGGGCGCGGGACCTGGTGGAAGAGGCGAAGCAGCGGGTCCGGGTGGAGCCCGTCCCGCCGCGGCTGACGGGCTGACCGCGCTGGGGCCGCGGTCATCACGGCGGTGGCGTCGCCGGTCGAGCCGCTGAAACCGAACGCCGCACGGAGATCCGTTCGACCGAGTCTTCCGGCCACCAGTTGTCCGTACCGCTGCCGGCAACTTGGACCGGGCGATCGAGGAGCTCGCCCTCGTCGCCCGGAAGCGCACTGCCTGAGGCGGCACTTTCACGTGAAAGTGCCGCCGCTTCTCAGGGCTGGTCCCAGCCGGTCGAGGCGGACTTCTCCGCGCCGAGCTTCGTGCCCTCGCCGTGGCCCGTGTGGACCTTCGTGGCGTCGGGGAGCGTGAACAGCTTCTCCCGGATGGACTTCACGATGGTCGGGTAGTCCGAATAGGACCGTCCGGTGGCGCCCGGGCCGCCGTGGAACAGGGTGTCGCCGGTGAACAGGACGCCCAGGTCCTCGGCGTACAGGCAGACCGCGCCCGGCGCGTGGCCCGGCGTGTGGATGACGCGCAGTTCGGTGCCCGCGATGGTGATCGTCCGGCCGTCCGCCAGTTCGCCGTCCGGGGCGCGGTCCGGGTGGGTGAGGTCCCAGACGACCCGGTCGGCCGGGTGCAGCAGGATCGGCGCGCCGGTGGCTTCGGCGAGCGCCGGGGCGGCGTTGACGTGGTCGTTGTGCGCGTGCGTGCAGACGATCGCGACCAGCTTCCGGTCGCCGACGACGTTCTCGATCGCCTTCGCGTCGTGCGCGGCGTCGATCACGATCACCTCCGCGTCGTCGCCCACGATCCACACGTTGTTGTCGACGTCCCAGCTGCCTCCGTCGAGCTCGAAGACGCCAGAGGTCACCAGGTTCTGCACGATCGCCGTCATGCGCCCGACCCTAGTGGTCGGGGCCTGACACAGCTGACATACCGTCGGTATCTACTTTCGGGTAGCTTTACTGCCGGTAAGTCGACGTGAAGGAGCAGCGATGATCCGGGACCTGCTGGCCGAGCCGCTCAAGCTGCGCTGCGGCGCCGTGCTGCCCAACCGGCTGGTCAAGTCGGCGCTCAGCGAGCAGCTCGGCGACCGGCGCAACGCCCCGACCCGCGAGCTGGCCGAGCTGTACCGGACGTGGGCGCGCGGCGGCGCCGGCACGCTGATCACCGGCAACGTCATGGTCGACCCGAGCGCGCTGGGCGAGCCGCGCAACGTCGCGCTGAGCCCCGATCCGGACGTCTACCGGCCGTGGGCGCGGTCGGTCGAAGGCGCCGAAACGCAGCTCTGGGTGCAGCTGAACCACCCGGGACGGCAGAGCCCGCGCTACCTGTCGTCCCGTCCGGTCGCGCCGTCCGCAGTGCCCTTCGGCGATCGAGGCGTCCGTACCGCCTTCGCTGCTCCGCGAGCGCTGTCCGGCGAAGAGATCGAAGCGATTGTCGAACGCTTCGGCGTCGCGGCGCGCACGTTCGCCGACGCGGGCTTCGCGGGCGTACAGATCCATGGCGCGCACGGCTACCTCGTCTCCCAGTTCCTCTCGCCGCTGACCAACCGGCGGACCGACGCCTGGGGCGGCGACGCCGCCGGCCGCCGGCGGTTCCTGCTCGAGGTCGTGCGGCGCGTGCGGGAAGCCGTCGGCGACGACGTCCCGGTGTCGGTCAAGCTCAACAGCGCCGACTTCCAGCGCGGCGGCTTCACCGAGGACGAGTCGCTCCAGGTTGTCCACGCTCTCGGCGAAGCCGGGCTGGACCTGCTGGAAGTCTCCGGCGGGACATACGAGAAGGCCGCGATGATGGGCTCGGGTCGCGCGAGCACTCAGGCGCGCGAAGCGTACTTCCTGGACTACGCCGCGAAGGCACGCAACGTCTCCGACGTCGCGCTGATGGTCACCGGCGGCTTCACCACGCCCGGCGGGATGGCCGACGCGCTGAGCTCCGGCGAACTCGACGTCATCGGGCTCGGCCGGCCGCTGGTCGTCGACCCCGGGCTGCCCGCCCGGTTGCTGGCCGGCGAGGACGTCGAGGCGCAGCGGCGCTGCCCCAAGACCGGCATCCGGCTCGCCGACAGCCTGCTGGAGATCCAGTGGCACACCCGGCAGATGCACCGGCTCGCGGCCGGGCGGCCGGTGGATTCGCGCGGTGCGGCGCTGACCCTCGTGCAGGCCGGGTTCACCGACGGGCTCAACGCGTTCCGCCGCGTCCGGGGTTAGCCGTCAGACGGCTCGGACGGCTCAGACGACTAGGGCAGCTCAGACGGCTTCGGCCCGCGCCTCGGCGGTCGCGGCCCGGTGCAGCGCGCGGCGGTGGAACGACCGGTCGGCCAGGAACAAGCCCGCCGCGAGCACGGTGAAGAACACGCCGATGGCGACGCAGTTGAGTGTCACGCGGCCGTAGCCGAGCGCGCCCGCGTCGACGAACGGGTACGGGTAGAAGCCGGTGAGCGCGCCGCGCGGCAGGGTGAACGCGAGCCACGCCGCCGGGTAGATCAGCGACCACCAGACCGTCGGCCAGGTCAGCGCGCCGCGCGGGCCGGCGAGCAGCCAGCCGAGCACGAACAGGATCGGCGTCACCTTGTGCAGCATCGTGTCGGCGAACAGCGGCAGCCCGTGCAGCTCGTACAGGCCGGCGAGGGCGACCTGGTAGACGATGCCGGTCACGATGATGCCGGCGAGCGCGTCGAGCCAGAGCACGCGGAACGGCCCGGTGACGCGGGCGGCGCCCAGCGCGACGATCAGCGAGGTCACGATGACCAGCAGGTTCGAGTCGATCGTGAAGAAGCAGAACAGGTTCGCGATCCGCGCGCCGGCGCCGCTGAACTGACCGGTGGTGTCGCCCGCGGTGGCGATCACCTGGCTGACCAGGCCGGTCAGGGCGACCACCGCGGTGACCGCGAACCAGGTGCGCGTGAGCTTCGAACCGTGCATCCCCGGAGGATACCGGCTGGTAACCGCGGTGGGGTCCTTTGTGGACCACTCGATCGAGTCAGGCCCGCCGGTGCCGTGTTCCCGGCCGGGACGTCGATCGCACGCCGGGCGGATCGGGCGGATCGCTGTCGCCGAACCCGGGCGCGCCCCGGAGGGTGGTGGTGAACGCCTCGTACCCGGCCTTCTGCTCGACCGGCAGCTGGCTGAGCCTGAAGCTCTGCCCTGCGTCGTCTTGATCACGAACCGGCCCTGAAGATCACGTTTCTTGACCGAGGCCCGGTTCGTGTCCGTGATCGTCAGCGGCGTGCCCGCCGTGACCGTGCCGCTCTTTTCCTCGAGCGGCACGATCACGAGCTCGGTCTGCACCGGCCGGAAACCCAGTGCGAAATTGCCGACGCTGGTGGTGCGGAAACCGATGAAGTTCTTTTGCTTGATTTCCGCGGCGTACACCTGCGTGTAGCTCGTCCCGTCGGAGACGGCCGCGTCGAAAGCGGCGTGGATCGCCGCAGTTTCGGTTAAAGCGTCAGCGGAGTGCCTTCACCAATGCGGGAACGAAGACCGACGCGTCGACCGTGCCCCAGCCACTGGCGATGTCGAAACCCTTCGCCGCGGGGAAGCCGGTGACGCCGTCCTGGCTGTTGTCGCCTTCGGTGACGTCGACGATGCCCGCCTTGGCGCCGGCCGGGCCGAGCTTCGTGTACAGCACCGGGTTGATCTGGCCGAGCTTGCCGCCCTTGGCCTGCACGGCCAGCGCGAGCACACCGGCGAACAGCGGCGCGGACTGCGACGTGCCGAACACGCCTTCCATGCTGATGTCCGGGAACGAGCGCATCTTGCTGCCGGTGATCTTCTTGACGCCGTCCTGCCAGTTCGGCCGCGCGTACGTCTTGGAGAGGCCCGCGCCTTCGGAGAAGCCGTTGTCGGCGACGTTCACGACGTCGTCCGGCTTGGTGCGGGCCCCGGTCGTGTCGAGGTGCAGCTGGGTGCCGCCGAGCGTCGTGACACGCGGGTCGGACGCGGGCCAGCTGGCGACGCGGTACGGGTAGTTGCCCGGCCCGTAGAGGTAACCGCCGGTCGGGCCGTCGTCACCCGAGGAGGCGACCATCGTGATGCCGGCCTTGCTCGCACGCTCCAGCGCCGGGTCGAGTGTCTTGATCGAGTCGAACGACGGGAAATTCTCCTCGGTCGTGCCGAAGCTCATCGAGATGACGTCGGTCAGCTTGTGCTCGGTCAAGTAGTCGACCGCGTGCATCATCTCGGGCAGGCCGGTGAAGCCCTGCGTCTCGGCGACGGGCGTGGCCGCGACGATGATCTTCGCGTTCGGCGCCAGGGCGTGCATCATCGTGACGTCGAGGTCGGTCTCGCCGCCCCAGCCCTGGCAGGTCGCGGTGTCGACGCCGGGGTCGGTGCACGCCGGCACCGGGCCGGACGGCTGCAGGATCTCGACGTTCGCCGGCGGCAGGCCGTGGTTCTTCGAGTAGGTGTCGAGCACCTGCTTGACCTGGTCGTCGCCGAACGACACCAGCGTCGTGACCGTGCTGCCCGCGCCGGTGATGCCGTTGTTCCAGAGCTTCGTCGCGTTGTAGGCGGTGCTCTCCTTCGGCAGCGTCGACATCGCCGCTTCCAGCTTCGCGACCCGCTTCTGCACGGTGTCCGCGCCGACGAACGACTGCGCGGCCGCCGAGAAGTGGTGCTTCGACGGCTGGTGCCCGGCGTCCGGCGTGCTCGGCACGGGCGTCGCACCGGCGGGTACGGCGAACGCGGTCACGAGCAGGGTCGTGCTCGCGAGCAAACCGGCGGCAGCGCGCAGTCTCATGCTTTTCTCCCCTGGCTGAAGGAAACTCCGTCAGCCACTCTGGTCAGGACGGGGAGAAGGCAACATCGACTTTCGTCTTTCCTTTTAGGAGGAAAGCACCGCGAAGACGCTCGATGTCGTGATCGATACTTTCGTTTCAGCCTCCCTTTCGAGGACGACTCGCGTACCTGGATGGACGACTCGTGGTCAGCCTCCTTCCGAGCGGTCGCCTTGGAGGAGGCCGCGGACGGTGTCGATCGTGTCCGCGTCGGCGGCTTCCTTGTCCGGGCGGTAGCGGACCACCCGGGCGAAGCGCAGCGCGAGGCCGCCCGGGTAGCGCGTGCTGACCTGGGCGCTGTCCAGCTCGATCTCCACCACGACCTCCGGGCGGACGTACACCGTCCAGTCGTCGCGGTGGGTCTCGATCTCCTGGAACGTCGCCGTCTGCCAGGCGAGCAGCTCGTCGGTCATGCCCTTGAAGGTCTTGCCCACCATGATCGGCGGGCCGCCGTCCGGGTCGCGGGCGCCCAGGTGCAGGTTCGACAGCTTGCCCGTGCGCCGGCCGTGGCCCCACTCCGCCGCGAGCACGACCAGGTCGATCGTGTGCACCGGCTTGACCTTGAGCCACGCGCGCCCGCGCCGCCCGGCCGCGTACGGCGCCGCCAGGTCCTTGACCATCACACCCTCGTGCCCGGCCTCCATCGCCGCCTCCAGCACCTCGGCGGCGCGCGAAACGCCCACCTCGCCGGGGATCACGTGCGCCCCGGCGACCTTGCGCAGCGCCGCGTTGCGCTCGGATAGCGGCGCGTCCAGCAGGTCGACGCCGTCGAGGTGCAGGCAGTCGAAGAAGTACGGCCGCAGCAGCAGGGCCTTCACCTGCTCCTCGCGGGTGCTGCCGAACCGGCTCATCGTGTCCTGGAACGGCCGCGGACGCCCGGCGTCGGTCAAGGCCAGGGTCTCGCCGTCGAGTACCACCGATTCGCACGGCAGCGCCCGCACGAGTTCGACCAGCTCTTGCACGCTGCCGGTGATCTCGCGCAACGTCCGCGTCCAGACGTGCACCTCGTCACCTTGGCGGTGCACCTGGATCCGCGCACCGTCCATCTTGTACTCGACGATCGCCTCGGCGTGCTCGGTGACGGCCTCTTCCAGCGACCCCGCCGGCGACGCCAGCATCGGCCGGATCGGCGTGCCCAGGGTCAGCCGGAACTCCGCCAGCGCCGCCTGCCCGCCGGTCAGGGCCGCGACGCCGGTGGTCGGCAGCTTGCCGGACAGCATGAACGCCCGCCGGACATCGACGGCCGGGACGTCGGCCGCCGCCGCGACCGCGTCGACCATCACGCCCTCGAGCGCGCCTTGCCGCAGCTCGCCGGTGACCAGCCGGAACAGGAACTCCTGCTCGCCCTTCGTGAGCCGCACGAACAGCGCGCGCAGCACCTCCTGCCGCCGTGTCGACGAGCCGGTGCCGGCCGCCACACCGGCCGCCGACGTCAGCGCTTCGTCGACCTCCAGCACCGTCACCACCGGCTCCGGAGCGGGCGACGCGCCGAGCCCGGCCAGGGTGCGCCAGCCCGCACCCAGCCGGTCCTGCGCCGTCTGCCCGGTCAGGTACGCGATCACGACGGGCAGCTCCGCGACCTGGGCCGCGCGCAGCAGCGTGGCCAGGAGGGCGATCTTCGCCTTCCTGGACCTCGTCGCCGCCAGGTCGGCGGACGCCCGGACTATCTCGGTGAGCAACACCCGGACATCATGACCCGGACCACCGACAATTTCTCGGTGATCAGATGTCCGCCCTGGTGCAGACGGGGTCGAGCAGGCCGTCCTTGGCCACGCACGGCACGAACCCGGCGTCCTGCAGCTCGGCCCGCGCGGTCGGGCTCGCCAGGTAGTCCAGGAACCGCTTCAGCACGCTGCCGTTGTCGGGTACACCCTTCGTATACAGGTACTCGACGGTCCAGAACCGGTAGCCGGCGTCGATCGTCGTGACGTCGGGGTAGTGGCCGTCGAGCTGCACGACGCCGACCTGCCGGTCCTTCGCCGCGGCCGCCTTCGCCGCCGGGACGTCCGCGTACCCGATCGCCCCCGGCACCGCGCCGACCTCGGTGAGCACCTCGGCCGTCGTCCCGCGCTCGCAGCGCGTGGTCGCCGCCGCCGGATCGCGCTCGGGCTTGCGGCACGAGTCCGACGTCAGCCGGTCTTCCGCGCTGCCGAGCACCTTCTGCTCGAACGTCTTGCGGGTGCCCGACTCCTGCCCGCGCCCGACGATCCCGATCGGCACCGACGGCCCCGGCCGGAGCTGGTCCCAGTTGCGCACACGGCCGCTGAAGATGTCCTTGACCTGCTGGTTCGTCAGCCGGTCGACGCCGGCCGCGCGGTTGACGACCAGCGTGTAGACGACCACGGCGACGGCCTTCGCCTCGAGATCCGCGCCCGCTTCGCCCGACCGGCCGTCCGACAGCACCGCCAGCTCGTTCCGGCCCGCCGCGTCGACCGGCGCGAGCGCGCGGACGCCGGTGACGCTGCCGGTCGCGCGGGTCGTGATGGCCGCGCCATCGCACTGGCCGTGGTACTCGGCGGCGATGCCCTTGATGATCGGGACGAACGCGCTCGAGCCTTCGACCGACAGCTTCCCGGTGGCGCAGAGCGCGGTCTCGCCGGACGGCCGTGACCACGACACGAGCAGCGTCGCCAGCAGCGCGCCGGTCAGCAGCACCCCGACCGCCGTGGTGACGACCGGCCAGGTGACCCGCCGCTGCTTGCGGTCGTCCTTGATCCGGCCGGCGGCGAGCCGGGCGTAGTGCTCGATCTCCTTGCTGATCTCGCCGTCATGCCCGTCGGACTCGCGGAGCACGACGACCAGCTTGAACTTTTCCTTGCGCTTCAAGGAAAGCCGGGCGAACCGGACGCCGTGCCACTCGGGTGCTTCGGGCGCGGGTGTCTCGGCAAGCCGCTTGGGCAGCCACGCGCGCACCCTCGACAGCTTCGCGCCTTCCACCGGCCGCTGCGGGGTGTCGCGCGTGAAGAACTCCAGGCCGTCACGGACGTGCTGGCGCAGGCCGTCGTCGGTCGCGTCGGACACCCGCGCGTCCCAGACGATCCGGCTGCCGAAGGTGAACGACAGCGGGATTTCGAAGTCCTCCGGCGCGATGTCGAAGCCGCCGGTGTTGCGGACCCGGATCACCACGACGCTCATCCGGCTCAGCAGCCGCGCGGTGCGCTCCAGCTGCGGGTCTGCCTGTGCGGAACCGTTTTCACCGTCGTGGAGGTCGATCGGGGAGAGGCCGATCTTCGAGTTGTAGAGCACCCGGAACGCCAGCCGGCGGCGCCGGATGAAGTAGCGGTCCACGAACGGCGCGGCCATCGCGACCAGCGCGGCGAGGCCCAGGACGAGACTGCCCGAATCCGAGCTGAGGATCTCGGCGAGTGACTGCATCGTCGCGCCGACGCCCACCGTGCCGCTCCTCTACCCCCGACTCCCCAGGTGGACGAGCGTAGGCAGCCGTCACCCGCGGTGGGGGTGCGACGGCCGAGTGTTCACCGGTCGTTCACCGCTGGGGGCCTCGGCGATCCAGCTGGCCAGCAGGCCGAGTGCGCGGGCGGACTCCGACCCGGGTTCGGCGTGGTAGATCACCAGGCCCTGGTCCGGGTCGTCGGGCAGGCGCAACGTCTCGTAGCGCAGCCGCAGCTCGCCGACGACCGGGTTGAGCATGAGCTTCCAGCCCTGTGCCTTCTCCTGCACGTGGTGCTCGGCCCACAGCGTGCGGAACTCGGCGCTGGCCAGTGAAAGCTCGCCGATCAGCTGGGCGAACTTCGGGTCGCCGGGGTGGCGGCCGCTCTCGGCGCGCAGGTTCGCGACGAGCTCGCGGCACACCGCGTCGTACTCGGGGTGCAGCTGCTTCGCGCGCTCGTCCAGGAAGAACAGCTTCGGCATGCTGCGCTCGTCGAGGTTGCCGAAGTCGAACGCGACCGCGCCGCCGAGCGCGTTCCACGCCAGGACGTCCAGGTAGGAGCCGAAGATGAACGCCGGTGCCTGGAGGGCGTCCAGCATCAGCTGCAGCTCGGGCCGGATCCGCTGGGGCCCGAGCCGGTCACGCCGCTTCGGCGCGGCGAGGTTGCGCAGGTAGGACTCCTCGTCCGGGCGCAGCCGCAACGCGCGGGCCAGCGCGTCGAGGATCGCCTCCGAGACGTTCTTCGCGCGGCCCTGCTCCAGGCGCGTGTAGTAGTCGACGCTGATGCCCGCGAGCTGCGCGATCTCCTCGCGGCGCAGCCCGGCCACCCGGCGCCGGGTGATCCCCTGCGGCAGGCCGACCTCGTCCGGTTCGAGGGCGGCACGGCGCGCCTTCAGGAAGGCGCCGAGCTCGGCTGCGTCACTCATGCCTCCAGTATCCCCGGCGCACGACGTCCAGCCTGGTACTGCCGGACCCAGGCGGGACGCGGCCTGGCTCGGCCCCCGGACCGCTCGCAAGGTGGAGGCATGAAACGACGAATTCTGGGTGGCACGGGGATCTCGGTCAGCGAGTACGCGTTCGGCGCCATGATGCTCGGCCAGTGGGGCAACCCGGACCACGAAGAGGGCGTCCGGATGCTGCACACCGCGCTCGACGCCGGCGTCAACTTCTGGGACACCGCGGACATGTACTCGAACGGCGAGAACGAGCAGATCGTCGGGAAGGCCTTGAAAGGCCGCCGCGACGACGTCGTGCTCGCCACCAAGGGCTTCTTCCAGATGGGCTCGGACCCCAACCAGGGCGGTCTTTCGCGGCGCTGGCTGACCCGCGCACTGGACGACAGCCTGCGGCGGCTCGACACCGACTACGTCGACCTCTACCAGGTCCACCGGCCGGACCCGGCGACCGACATCGAGGAGACGCTCTCGGTGCTGACGGACTTCGTGCGGTCCGGGAAGGTGCGCGCGATCGGGTCGTCGGACTTCCCGGCCGAGCAGATCGTGGAAGCCCAGTGGGTGGCGGAAAAGCGCGGCCTGGCGCGGTTCCGCGCCGAGCAGCCGCCGTACTCGATCTTCAACCGGGCGATCGAGGCCGCCGTGCTGCCGACCGCGCGGAAGTACGGCATGGGCGTGCTCACGTGGAGCCCGCTGGCCAGCGGCTGGCTGTCCGGCAAGTACCTGAAACCGTCCGATGTGGACCTGTCCGAAGGCCGCCGGACGTTGCAGGCGCACAAGTTCGACCCGGCGCTGCCGGAGAACGCCGTCAAGTTCGACGCGATCGCGCAGCTGAAGAAGATCGCCGACGACCTGGGCCGGCCTCTCACGCACCTGGCGACGGCGTTCGTCCGCGCGCACCCGGGCGTGACGTCGGCGATCATCGGCCCGCGCACGCCCGCTCAGCTCGACGACCTGCTTGCCGGCGCCGATCTGGAGCTGGACGACGACGTGCTGGACCGGATCGACGAGATCGTCCCGCCGGGCACGGACCTGAACCCGGCGGAGAAGGACTACACCCCGCCGGCGCTGGCGGACAAGCACCTGCGCCGGCGGTAGCCGCTCGCTCCCGAACCGTCACTTTCCCTAGGAAAGATGCGACACCTCACGGAGACTTCACTTGCCGCCGCGGGCCATGCGGAGCACGTCGAGGGCTTCGTCGAGCTGGGCTTCGGTGAGCTTGCCGTCCTTGACGTGGCCGCGTTCGAGGACGACCTCGCGGATCGTCTTCAGCTCCTTCAAGGCCTGCTTCGCGACCGCGGCGGCTTCTTCGTAGCCGATGTAGGAGTTGAGCGGCGTCACGATCGACGGCGAGCCTTCGGCGTACTGCCGGGTGCGCTCGACGTTCGCCGTGACGCCGTCGAACACCTTGTCCGCCAGCAGCCGCGAGACGGCGGCGAGCAGCCGGGCCGACTCGAGGACGTTGCGGGCGATCACCGGCAGGTTGACGTTGAGCTGGAAGTTACCCGCCGCGCCGGCGAAGGCGACGGCCGCGTCGTTGCCGATCACCTGCGCGACGACCTGCAGCGTCGCCTCCGGGATCACCGGGTTGACCTTGCCGGGCATGATCGACGAGCCCGGCTGCAGGTCCGGCAGGGCCAGCTCGCCGAGGCCGGTGCGGGGGCCGGAACCCAGCCAGCGCAGGTCGTTCGCGATCTTGTTGAGCGAGACGGCGAGGGTGCGCAGGTGCCCGGACGTCTCGACGACGCTGTCCTGCGTCGCCTGCGCCTCGAAGTGGTCGCGGGCCTCGGTCAGCGGCAGCCCGGTCACCTCGGCGAGCTCGGCCGCGACGGCCGCGCCGAAGCCGTCGGGCGCGTTCAGCCCGGACCCGACGGCGGTGCCGCCGATCGGCAGCTCACCGAGGCGCGGCAGGCCGGACTTCAGCCGTTCGATGCCGAAGCGGACCTGCGACGCCCACGCGCCGGCCTCCTGGCCCAGCGTGATCGGGACGGCGTCCATCAGGTGCGTGCGCCCGGACTTCACGACGTCCGTCCACTCCGCGGCGCGCGTCTCGATCGCGCCGGCGAGGTGCTCGAGCGCCGGGACGACGTCCTTGAGCACGGCTTCGGTCGCGGCGACGTGGATGGTCGTCGGGAAGGTGTCGTTGGAGGACTGCGACGCGTTGACGTGGTCGTTCGGGTGCACGTCGCGGCCGAGGGTCCGGGTGGCGAGGGTGGCGATGACCTCGTTGGCGTTCATGTTCGACGACGTGCCCGAGCCGGTCTGGAAGACGTCGATCGGGAAGTGCGCGTCGTGGGCGCCCTCGGCGACCTCGTCGGCGGCCTTGGCGATGGCGTCGGCGACATCGGCGTCGAGCACCCCGAGCTTGCGGTTCACGCGCGCGGCGGCGGCCTTGAGCAGGCCGAGCGCGCGGATCTGGGCACGCTCCAGGCCCCGGCCGGAGATGGGGAAGTTCTCCACGGCCCGCTGCGTCTGCGCGCGGTAGAGAGCGTCGACCGGCACGCGGACCTCGCCCATCGTGTCGTGTTCGATCCGGTATTCCTGGTCAGCCATGACACCGATTCTGGACCTGTTCGAGGGTTGTCGCGTGGTGGCGTTGCGCACCCCTGCGGCGCGAGTGGCCCGCTGGTGCCGGTTCGGTCGCGAACGGGCCGTTGGTGCCGGGTGGCGGTGCGAGTGGCCCTTTCGCGCCAGCGGCCGGGGCGCGAGTGGCCAGTTAGTGCCGGTTCGGTCGCGAACGGGTCGGCTGGTGCCGGTTCGGTCGCGAACGGGCCTCTGCTGCCGGTTGGCGGTGGGTGCGAGTGGCCCTTTCGCGCCGGTGGGGCGGTGAGCGGTCCGTCCGTGCCATGTCGCGTGGGCTTGCGCGAGTGGCCCTTTCGTGCCGGATCGGTCGCGAACGGGCCATTGGTGCCGGGTGGCGGTGCGAGTGGCCCTTTCGCGTCAGCGGCCGTGGCGCGAGTGGCCCTTTGGCGCCGAATTGGTCGCGAACGGGCCGTTGGCGCACGGCCGCAGGGAGGCGCGAACGGTCCTTTCGAGCCGCCCACGGCGCGAGTGGCCCGTTCGTGCCGTGTCGACCAGCCCCGCGCGAGTGGCCCTTTCGCGCCGGACCGAACCGGCGCGAGCGGTCCGTTCGCACCGCGCGCGTCGCGAACGGACCGTTCGCGACGTCGGCCGGGCCCGCCACAACCCGACCATCGGCCGGCCGCGTCGTGGCGTCGACCACCCCACGAGCCCGGCGAGGCTAGGATCGGGTGTGTTCTCGATCACCGCCATCCACCACTGGCTGGAGCGAGCATGACTGAAGCTTCTGGGGACTCCTACGACCTCGTGATCATCGGCGCGGGCCCGACCGGCCTCTTCGCCGCCTACTACGCCGGGTTTCGCGGGCTGTCGATGGCCATCGTCGACTCGCTGCCCGAGCCCGGCGGCCAGGTGACCGCGATGTACCCCGAGAAGATGATCTACGACGTCGGCGGGTTCGCCGCGGTCAAGGGGCGCGACCTCGTGGACGGGCTCGTCCAGCAGGCCGCGCCGTGGAAGCCGGCCTACCTGCTGGGGCGCAAGGCCGAGAAGCTGGAGACTCTCGAAAACGGCGTGGAACTCACCCTCGACGGCGGTGAGACCCTCCGCGCCGGCGCCGTGCTGATCACCGCGGGCATCGGCGAGTTCACCCCGCGTCCGCTGCCCGCGGGCGACGGCTGGCTCGGCCGGGGCATGGTGCACTTCGTGCCGTCGTTGCAGGCGCACGCCGGGCAGCACGTGGTGGTCGTCGGTGGCGGCGACTCGGCGTTCGACTGGGTGCTCGCGCTGCACCCCGTCGCGGCCAGCGTGACGCTCGTGCACCGCCGCGCGAAGTTCCGCGCCGCCGAGTCGATCGTCCGGCAGGCTCGTGAGCTCGGCACCCGGATCATCACCGACGCCGAGGTCACGGCGTTCGTCGAGGACGCGAGCGGCGCGCTCGAAGCCGTCCACGTCTCGGTGAAGGCCGCCGGCGAGGAGCGGCTGCCGGCCAACTCCGTCGTCGCCGCGCTCGGGTTCACCGCCGACCTCGGGCCGATCGAGAGCTGGGGTCTGGAGATCGACCACCGCGCCATCGCCGTCGACTCGACGATGGCGACCCCGCGCGAACGCGTCTACGCGGCGGGCGACGTGGCCGCCTACCCGGGCAAGGTCAAGCTGATCGCGACCGGCTTCGGCGAGGCCGCGACGGCCGTCAACAACATCGCCGTCGCCCTCGACCCGGACGCGCACCTGTTCCCGGGCCACTCCAGCAACGCCGAGTAGGTCAGGCCTTCGTCTTCTCCGCGATCCACGGCGCGTAGGCGACGACGGACGTGTAGATCGACGGCGCCGTCGCGCACACCGGGCTGTCGTTGCCCGGGCGGCTCGTGACGCCGGCCAGCAGCCAGTGGTCGCCGTCGCGCACGACTTCCGGGCCGCCGGAGTCGCCGAAGCACGCCCCGGCGGTGCCGCCCGGGTTGTCCGTGCACAGCTCGGCCGTGCCGTCGAACACCGACGTGCACTTCGAGCCTTCGACGATGTGCGTGTCGAGCTGCTGCAGCGCCGTCGGGATCTGGCCGCAGTTCACCTTCGGGCAGGTCTGGCCCCAGCCGAGGATCCGGGTCGCCGTCCCCGGTGCCGCCGCCGTCGCGATCGCGATCGGCGCCGCCTTGGCCGGCGCCGCGAGCCGCAGCAACGCGATGTCGCCCGCCGGGTTCTGCGTGTCGAACGCCGGGTTGACGATGATCTCGGCGGGCCGCGCGACCTCGCCGCCCTGCCCGGAGTCGTTCGACCCCAGCCGCAGCGACACCGCGGACGGCGCCTTGTCGAAGACGCAGTGCGCGGCCGTGACCACCCACGCCGGGGCGATCAGCGCGCCGGCGCAGAACAGCTTGCCGGACGTCGAGTGCAGCGACACCGCGAACGGGTACGGCTGGTCGGCGACGGCGCCGCCGACGATGCCGGGTTCGGCCGCGGCGGTGCCCGGGACCAGAACGAGCGCGAGGACCGTCAGCAGTGCCAGCAGTCGCCTGGTCACGAATCTCCTTTACGGCAGCGGGGGCACCACGTCGTCGTCGCCGGCGCTCAGGTTGCCGTCGAAGTCGATCGAGGAGTACGCCCGGAGCTTGTCGAGCCGGTGGTAGCCGTCGATCATTCTGACGGTCCCGGACTTGGACCGCATCACGATGGACTGCGTCGTCGCGCCGCCCTCGCGGTAGTTGACGCCGCGGAGCAGGTCGCCGTCGGTGACGCCGGTGGCGCAGAAGAAGACGTTGTCGCCGCGCACGAGGTCGTCGTTGAGCAGGACGCGGTCGAGGTCGTGCCCGGCGGCGATGGCCTTCTCGCGCTCGGCGTCGTCCTTCGGCCACAGCCGGCCCTGCAGCTCGCCGCCGAGGCACTTCATCGCGCAGGCCGCGATGATGCCCTCGGGGGTGCCGCCGATGCCGATCAGCATGTCGACGCCGGTGGTCGGGCGGGCCGCGGCGATCGCGCCCGCGACGTCGCCGTCGGAGATGAAGCGGATCCGCGCGCCGGCGTCGCGGACCTCCTTGATGATCTGCTCGTGGCGCGGGCGGTCCAGGATGCACACCGTGACGTCGCCGACGCTGCTGTTCTTCGCCTTGGCGACCCGGCGGATGTTCTCCGCGATCGGCGCGCCGAGCTCCACCTTGCCCGCGGCTTCCGGCCCGACGGCCAGCTTCTCCATGTAGAACACCGCGGACGGGTCAAACATCGCGCCGCGCTCGGCGACCGCGAGCACCGCGAGGGCGTTGGGCATGCCCTTGGCCATCAGCGTGGTGCCGTCGACCGGGTCGACCGCGACGTCGCAGTCCGGGCCGTCGCCGTTGCCGACCTCTTCGCCGTTGAACAGCATGGGCGCTTCGTCCTTCTCGCCCTCGCCGATCACCACGACGCCGCGCATGGACACGGTCGACACCAGCTGGCGCATCGCGTCGACGGCCGCGCCGTCCCCGCCGATCTTGTCGCCGCGGCCGACCCAGCGGCCGGCCGCCATCGCGGCGGCTTCGGTCACCCGGACCAGCTCCATCGCGAGGTTGCGGTCGGGCGCTTCACGGCGTTGTGGGGCGCTGGAGCTGGTCATGCGGGCCTCCCGGAATGCGGAGTTCGGCGGACGCCCAGTCTCTCAGATACCGCGGGTCGGTCGAGGCACCGACGGCATGGCGAACGTCACTGGCCGTTGCCGGGCTCGTCCTCGACGGACGCCAAGGCGGCTTCGACGCGCTCCCGGGCGCCCTCGAGGTGCCGCTCGCAGACCTTCGCGAGCTTCTCGCCCTTCTCCCACAACTCGAGCGACTGCTCGAGCGACAGCCCGCCGGCTTCGAGCTCGCGGACGACCTCGACGAGGCGGTCACGGGCCTGCTCGTAGCCGAGTTCCTCAGTGGCTGGTTCGCTCACGCTGGACGTTCTCCGACCTTCCGGGATGGGTTGTGGGCGCACACTACCGCGCTCGCCATCGCGTGGTCGTACCCGACGAACGCCAGCGCGAACTCCTGCCCGTCACCCTCCGCGATCGCCTCTTCGAGGTTTTCCTGCGCCCCGGCCACCCGCTTGCGGTGCCCGGCGCCCTCGGCGAACCACCAGCGCGAACCGACCTGCATCGACGTCGCCTCGGAGAGCCGCCGCAGCTGCGGGCCCAGGTCGCGGCGGGCGGCGGTGCCGCAGCCGGCGAGCAGCGCCGTCCAGCATTCGGCGGCCGCCCGATCGGTGCGGATCGCCTGGTCCAGCAGCGGACGCGCGCCCAGCTGCCGGGCCGCGTCCATCGTCAGCGGGAGGAACGTCGCTGCCCGAGGATTCACTCCCGTGCTCCTTCCGCCACCGCCGTGATCGCGCCGTCGCCCACGCGCACGCGCAGCTGGGCACCGGCCTCGACTTCGGAGACGGAGCGGAGTACCTGGAGGTTGCCTTCGGCGTCGAGGAACTGCACGACCGCGTAGCCGCGTTCCAGCGTCGCGGCCGGCCCGAGCGCGGTGAGCCGGGCCCGCGCGCTGGCGATTTCGGCCTGGTCCTTGGCGAGCAGGGTCAGCATGGCGCGGCGGGCGCGTTCGCGGTGCACGTCGACGTCGTCCTGGCGCCGCTGGACCGGGCCGAGCGGATCGGCCAGCGCCGGGCGGCTGCGCAGCTGGGTCAGCAGCCGGGTCTGGGTGTCGACCCAGCCGTGCAGCGCGCGGCGGCCGCGATCGCGCATCTGGTGGACGCGCTGGGTCTCCTCGCGGACGTCCGGCACGATCCGCTTGCTCGCGTCGGTCGGCGTCGAGCAGCGCAGGTCGGCGACGTAGTCGAGCAGCGGGGTGTCGGGCTCGTGCCCGATCGCGCTGACCACCGGTGTCCCGGTGGCCGACACCGCGCGGCAGAGCGCCTCGTCGGAGAACGGCAGCAGGTCTTCGACGCTGCCGCCGCCGCGGGCGATGACGATGACGTCGACGTCCGTGTCGGCGTCCAGCATCCGCAGCGCGCGCATGATCTGCGGAACCGCCTGCGAACCCTGCACGGCGGTGTTGAAGACCTTGAACTGCACGTGCGGCCAGCGCGCCTGGGCGTTGACCAGGACGTCCCGCTCGGCCGCCGACGCACGGCCGGTGATCAGGCCGACGCCCCGGGGCAGGAACGGGATCGGCCGCTTGCGCTGCGCCGAGAAGAGGCCTTCGGCGGTGAGCAGCTTCTTCAGGCGTTCGATCCGGGCCAGCAGCTCACCGATGCCGACGGCGCGGATCTCGTCGGCGCGCAGGCTGATCGTGCCGCGGCCGAAGAAGAACGACGGCTTCGCGTGCACGACGACGCTGGCGCCCTCGCGCAGCGGCGGCTCCATCTCGCGGATCAGCCAGTTCGGGCAGGTGACCGACATCGAGACGTCCGCGGACGGGTCGCGCAGCGTCAGGAACGCGGTCTGCGTGTTCGGCCGCGAGTTGACCTGGGTGACCTGACCTTCGACCCAGACGCTGCCGAGCCGGTGGATCCAGTCGCCGACCTTGCGCGCGACCGTGCGGACCGGCCAGGGGTTTTCGGCGGTGCTCGAGGGTGCCGGCGCGGATTCGGTGCTCACGGGCCTTCCGTGCCGTCGCCGGACTCTTGCGCCTTGCGGGCGTTGGCGATCCGGCGGCTCAGCATCCCGGTGAACGACGAGCGGTCGGCGTGGGCGCGCTCGTACTCGAGGATCGTCTCGAGCTGCGGGATCGAGAACTGGCGCAGCCGGGCCCGCAGCTGCGGCAGCGTGAGCTGGTCGTAGCCGGTCAGCCCGGCGGGACCTTCGTACCCGCCGGCGCTGGTCTTCGGGATTTCGCTCTTGGCCTTCTTGTCGATCTTGGGGGTGCCGGGCTTCGGCTTGGAGGCTTTCTCCGGCGCGTTTTCGGGCGCGTCGAACTCGCCGTCGGCGTGGTCCTCGGCGAGCGCGCGCTCTTCGTCGGCCCACGGGTCACCCAGTTCCGCTTCGAAGTCGGAAAGTGACGGAACGTGACCGTTGACCTCCGAACGGGGTTCGGGCACGTCGGCGACCGGCGTGAGGTTGGGCCGGACGGGCGGGACGTCGAGGTCTTCGTCGAAGGTCGCCCAGCTGGGGGTGTCCTCGACGGGCCGCAGGTTCGACAGGGCGTTGTCGCCCTTGATCGCCAGCTCGGTGACGTGCTGCTGCACCCGCATGGAGGCCTGCAGGACCTGGCTGACGACGGTCACCGGGAGCCCGGCGAGCTGCCGGGGAAGCTCACGAACCCGCTCGGCGGTGCTGACGGCGAGGCCCGCGGCGACCCGGAGGGGGAGCGGGAATGGCTTCATACGTCTAGCCTGCCGCATTTACGCCATCCTGCCCAACCCAAAGGGTGGGTTCGGGCGCGTTGCGTGACCCCGCGCACAGCACGACAGGGGGACGAAGCTCACCCGAAAGGGACTGCGGGTTCGCCCGCGGACTGCCCGTACCCTGGGTGCCATGAGTTCAGCGAGTCCCGGAATCGAGCCCGCGGGTACCCCGACGATCACCGGAACCGCCTCCGGCAAGAAGCGCGTGCTGCTCGCGAAGCCGCGTGGCTACTGCGCCGGCGTGGACCGCGCGGTGATCGCCGTCGAGAAGGCCCTCGAGGTCTACGGCGCCCCCGTGTACGTGCGCAAGGAGATCGTCCACAACCGCCACGTGGTCGAGACGCTGCGCGAGCGCGGCGCGATCTTCGTCGACGAGACGTCCGAGGTGCCCGAGGGCGCGCTCGTGGTGTTCTCCGCCCACGGCGTCTCGCCGATGGTGCACGCGGAGGCGGCGGACCGGAACCTGCGCACGATCGACGCGACCTGCCCCCTGGTGACGAAGGTGCACAAGGAGGTCAACCGGTTCGCCAAGGACGACTACGACATCCTCCTGATCGGCCACGAAGGCCACGAAGAGGTCGAGGGCACCGCCGGTGAGGCGCCGGACAAGGTGCAGCTGGTCGACAAGGCCGAGGACGTCGACAAGGTCGAGGTGCGCGACCCGTCGAAGGTGATCTGGCTGTCCCAGACGACCCTGTCGGTCGACGAGACGATGGAGCGGGTCGACCAGCTCCGCGAGCGGTTCCCCGGTCTGGCGGACCCGCCCAGCGACGACATCTGTTACGCCACCACGAACCGCCAGGTCGCGGTCAAGGCGATGGCGGCCGAGTGCGACCTGGTCCTGGTGGTCGGCTCGACGAACTCGTCCAACTCGAAGCGCCTGGTCGAGGTGGCCCTGAAGGCGGGCGCCGACACGTCGTACCTGATCGACTTCGCCCGCGAGATCGACGAAGCCTGGCTGGAGGGCGTCACCACGGTGGGCGTCACCAGCGGCGCGTCGGTCCCGGACGTGCTGGTGATGGAGGTCCTCGACTGGCTGGCCGAGCGCGGCTACGCCGACGTCGACGAGGTCACCACGGCGAACGAGAAGATCACCTTCGCGCCGCCGAAGGAGCTTCGCAAGGTCTGAGTTCCTCTGGACGCTTCGGCGGCGGGCCGGGTTTCGGCTCGCCGACAGAGCTTCGTGCCCCGAAGCTTGAGCGGTTCCGGCGGCGAGTCGATCTTCGGCTCGCCGCCGGGTGCTTTCCGAGATGAGCCCCTTACCCGGCGGCAGAACCTGCTGGGGCGTCCGATGGGTGAGCGCCACCCCTTCTCCGCCTCGCTCTCGCGGCCGTCGGACGAGATCCGGGATCTCGGGAGCGGACTCGCCGAGTGAGTCGACACCCGGCCGGGAGCGTCGCTGCGGCGGGTCGATACGTCCGGGGATCGCGCTCGGCCGCGCGTCGGTGGCAGAGGTCGCCGCGGTGGTGAGCCGTGTGGTCCGAACCATCGCGCCTGAACGCCGAAGGCGGTCACCTCCCGCAGGAAATGACCGCCTTCGGTGATACGTCAGCGTTCTTCGTCGTCCCAGGGACGGTTCCGTCGCGGCGGAGCACCACGTCCACCCGCCGAGGGGCGGCGGGGCGGCGGTGTGTCACGGCCGTCTTCGGCCGGGGGCCGCGGCCGGCGGCGCGGGGCGGCGTCGCCGCGGGGCTCGCGCCGGCGAGGGTCGGCCTCTTCCGGGCGGGGGCGGCGGTTCGCCGGCGGGGGCTTGCGGGTGCCGCGGGTGCCCGGGTCGCGCTCGGCGGGCGCACCCGCCGCACGAGGGGCGCGGCGCTCACCTTCCGCGGGCGGACGCGGCCGCCGGGGCGGTTCGCCTTCACGGCCACGGCGGGCACCTTGCGGCACGGGCGTCTGACCGGTGCGGCTCGAGCCGGGCGGCCGCGGCCGCCCACCCGCCGACGTCGCCGCGGCACGAGCCGCGGGCTTCTCGTCGTCCTCGTCCGCGCGACGGCGGTCGGCCTTGCCACCCTTGCCGCCCTTGACCTTCGCCGGGGCGTCCGGGTCCTTCTCGCGGAAGATCCGGACGAACCCGATCAGCAGCGTGACACCGGTGGTGATCGCCATCATCGGGAAGCCGTTGATCAGCGGGGTGCCGATTTTCAGCGCCTTCGAAAGCATGTCGTCGCCGCCCTGCGACCCGGAGGTCAGCAGGATCACGCTGGGCACGGTCACGGCCAGCACCAGCGGCGGCATCACCATCGGCCCGAAGATGCCCCTGCGCCGCACCGCGCAGACCGCGATCACCGCGCCCAGGACGTAACAGACCGTGAAGATGACGGGGATGCTGTTCTGGCTCGGCTTGCCGATGAGGGCACCGACGACCGCCAGGCCGAGGCCGACCAGGACCGCCGCCCACCAAGGGAGTCCACGCCTCGAACCGACGACTGGACGCTCGTCCCACGGCACGGGGACGTCGTCGGCATCTGGATCGCTCTGGCGATCGCGAATCGCGGTCACGAGACAACACCGTATCTCGTGGTTGTGAAGATCTTGCTAGCACCGCCGCCGACTTGGTTGTACCGCCACCCGGCGGCGTGAGCCGAATGGCTGCGGGCACTCACCGCGGACAGCCGTCATCGGCATCTCCCGGAGTGCTCGATCGGTGCCGGCCGTGACTCGCCACGGGGAGCATCGTCGCTGGTAGGACGGTTACCGGCCACCTCGTGGCCACCTTTTGGACACTGCTCCGCCAGGTAGGCCGGATGGCCGTGTCCGGGTGCTGTCCGCCGAGGTCACAAACTGCCGCACCGAGTGACGCGAGTCAGCCGCTCGGGTACGTCCGTCCGAGGCCGCCTCCACCGCGCCGGGTCCGGCCGCCGACGCTGTCCGGCCTTGCCTGCCCGGGCCGTACCTCGCCGCGAGCCCGTCGAACGGCTCGATGGCTCAGCGCGACCAGCCGAGGTCGTCCTCGCCAAACCGGTGACCCGTCGCCGCGTTCGCAGGGCCCACATCGCGACACCGTTCAGGCGGTTGCCGCCCGTTCCGGAGCCCGGCTCCGGGCCAAGCGGGGCGCCCCGCCGTGACGGTGAGTCAGCCGATCACCCGTGGTCCAGTCCTTTCAGCTCGCCGCCAGTTCGTCCCCCTTCCGCACCTGGGGCACCGCGGCCGGACTCCCCGACGCGTCCGTCAAGGGAGCCACCGTCGCCCGGAACGTCTCCAGGGCTTCCAGTTCCCGCCGTCGCGCCGAAAGGAACCGCTGCAGGTGCGTGCTGGACAGGTTGAGCGCCTCCACCGCGCCGCCCGCGGCCCGGTGCGCCGCGGCCGCGCCGGCCCGGACCTGCTCGACGTCGGCCTCCAGCGTGCGGTCGGTCGCCGCGAACAGGGCCGCCGAGGCCAGCACGCCGAAGCCCGTCGGCCCGCACAGGAACACCCGCCGGTCGATCAGCCAGCGCAGCAGTTCCGGGTCGGTGTCCAGCGCCGCGACCACGGCGGCGTCGGACGGGACGAACATGATCGTGCCGTAGATCGCGTCCGCCCAGCGCTGATAGCCCTTGCCGGCCAGCTCGGCCGCCCGGGACCGGATCTGCCGGACGTGCGCGCGCAACGCGTCCAGCCGTTCCTCCGGGTTGTCGGTCTCGATCGCTTCGGCCCAGGTCGCCATGCTCGCCTTGGCGTCGACCGGGACCGTGCGCCCGCCGCCGACGCTCAGCACCATGTCCGGTTTCGCCGCGCCGCCACCGGCCAGGTCGGTCTGCAGGGTGAAGTGCAGGTCTTCGCGGAGCCCGAGCGCCCGCGCCGTCTCGACCAGTACCTGCTCGCCCAGCTCGCCGCGCCCGCTGATCGACGCGAACGCCACCTCGTACCGGCGCAGCGCGAGCTGCTGCTGATCCGCCTTCGCCCGCTCGGCCGCGACCAGCCGGGCCGCCGCGTCCGCGCGCCGCATCCCGTCGTTGTACAGCCGCCACAGCACCGCGACCGCGATCAGCAGCAGGACCGCGAGCACGACCGCCGCCGTGGTCAGCACTGTCGCCACCTGAATCTCCTCCCTCGGGGCCGCTGGATCGGACCGCGCAGACATCATGACGGACCCCACCGACAAAAAACGCACCCGACCCGTCGCTCTGGGTAGCTGACCTGGGAACACTTCGAATTCGGGCAGGGCGTGTCCGAGCAAGCCACTCTCGTGCTCGTACACACGTTCGAGTGGGATGGCGGCGAGCCTCCGCGATTTCGTCGGAGCCGGGTCGTACCTTGGCCCGGTGAGATTCCTGCACACGTCCGACTGGCACCTCGGCCGCACCTTCCACGGTGCGGACCTGCTGGCGGAACAGGAAGCGGTGCTCGGGCACCTCGCCGACCTCGTGGCCGGCGAGGCGATCGACGTCGTCCTGGTGGCGGGGGACATCTACGACCGCGCGGTGCCGTCGGCCGAGGCCGTGCGGGTGGCCACCGCGGCGGTCGCCCGGATCCGCGCGGCCGGCGCGCAGCTGATCGTCACGCCCGGCAACCACGACTCCGCTCCCCGGCTCGGCGCGTTCGCCGAGTTCGCCGCCGCCGGCGGGCTGCACCTGCGCACCACCGTCGGGGGCCTCGCCGAACCGGTGCTGCTCGACGACGACCACGGCCCGGTCGCGTGTTACGGCATCCCTTACCTCGAACCGGAACCGTCGCGGCACGCGCTGGGCGTGCCGGAGGCGCGCGGGCACACGGGCGTGCTCACCGAGGCCATGCGCCGGATCCGCGAAGACCTCGCCACCCGCCCCGGCGTCCGGTCGGTCGTGCTTGCGCACGCGTTCGTCACCGGTGGCGAACCGACCGATTCGGAGCGGACGATCGCGGTCGGGGGCGTCGAACAGGTGCCCGGCTCGGTTTTCGACGGCGTCGACTACGTCGCGCTCGGCCACCTTCACGGCCCGCAGACCCTCGCCGAGCACCTGCGCTACTCCGGAAGCCCGCTGGCGTACTCGTTTTCCGAGGCGCGGCAACGCAAATCGGTCTGGCTGGTCGACCTGGACGCCGACGGGCTCGCCGAAGTCCGCCGGCACGAGCTGCCGGTGCCGCGGGCCCTGGCCACCCTGCGCGGCGAACTCGAAGACCTGCTCGTGGCCCCGGAACACGACGTGTTCCTCGAGCACTTCCTGTCGGTCACGGTCACCGATCGCGTCCGCCCGGTGGACGCGATGCGCCGGCTGCGCGTGCGGTTCCCGCACGCCGTGCACGTGGAGTGGGAGCCCGAAGGCGGGTACGCGGGCGCCCCGCTGCGGTACTCCGACGCCGTCCGCGGCCGCTCCGACATCGAGATCTCGCGCAGCTTCCTCGACGACTGCCGCGGTGCCCCGCCGAGCGAACGCGAAGAGAAGCTCCTGTTCCACGCACTCGAAGCGGCCGACCGGGGGGCGCTCGCGAAATGAGGCTGCACAGGCTGGAGGTCGAGGCCTTCGGGCCGTACCTCAAGCGCCAGGTGGTCGACTTCGAGGTGCTCGGCGCGGACGGGCTCTTCCTCCTCCACGGCGAAACCGGCGCGGGCAAGACCACGCTGCTCGACGCGATCGCGTTCGCCCTGTTCGGCGTGGTCCCGGGCGCCCGCAACGAGGCGAAGCGGCTGCGCTGCGACCTGGCCGTGCCGGATCAGGTCACCGAGGTCGCGCTGGAGCTCACCGTGCAGGGGCACCGGCTGAAGATCGTGCGCAACCCCGAGTACCAGCGGCCGAAGCGGCGTGGCGAGGGCACGACAACGCAGCAGGCGAAGGTGTCGCTGAGCTGGATCGGCACCGCGCCGGCCGGGCTCGCGCCGGAGGGCCTGATCCGGATCGAGGAGGTCGCGCGCACGGTCGAGCGGCTGCTCGGGATGACCGCGGCCCAGTTCTTCCAGGTGGTGCTGCTGCCGCAGGGCGAGTTCGCCCGGTTCCTGCGCTCGGACACCGCCGAGCGCGAAAAGCTGCTGGAACGGCTGTTCGGCACCGAGCGCTTCGCCGACGTCGAACGCTGGTTCGCCGACCTGCGGGCCGAGCGCGGCCGGGAGCTGGAGGCGCGGCAGCAGTCCGTGCGCGAGCTGCTGGCGCGGTATGGCCAGGAGGCCCAACAGGATCCGCCCGAGTCGGAGCCCGCGGAGTGGGTGGACGCGGTGCTCGCGGCGGCCACCGAACGCGTCGGGCAGGTCACGGCGGAGGAGGAACGGGCGCGGGCCGCGGCCCAGCGGGCGGACGCGCATCTGCAGGAGGAGCGCGCCGACGCGGAGAAGATCCGCCGGGTTCGCACCGCGCACTTGCGGCTGCTCGAGATCACCGAGCAGGCGCCCCAGCGTGCCGAGTGGGCCCAGGAAGTCGCGGCCGCGCGGCGGGCGGCGGGCGTGGCCGTCGAGGCGGACCTGCTGGACCGGCGGACCGCGGAGCTGACCGACGCCGAGCAGGCAGAGAAGGCGTGCGGCGCAGAGCTGCGGGAGTTCGGTACCCGTGCGACTGGCGACCTGAAGGCGCGAGCGGCGACCGCGCGCGAAGAAGCGGGTGCGGTCGCCGAACTGGTCGCCGAGGCCGAGCAGCAGCAGGTCGACATCATGCGGCGCGACGACCTGAAGCTGTCCTCCGTCACAGCCGCGAAGCAGGCTGAAGAACTGACCGCCGAGCTGGCCGCGATCCCCGGCCAGCTGGCGAAACTGCGGGCGGACGCGCTCGCGGCGGCCGAAGCCGAAGCCAAGCTCGACGGGGCTCGCGCCCGCGTCGACGAGCTGCGGGCCGTGGCGCGCGACGCGGCCGAACTGCCCGAGGCGCAGGCGAAAGTCGGTCGGGGCGAAGCGAAACTGCGCGAAGTCGTCGACACGCACCAAGCGGCCCGGCAACGGCGGCTCGACCTGCGCGAGCGGCGGCTCGACGGCATGGCGGCCGAACTCGCCGCCGCGTTGCCGGAAGGCGCGCCCTGCCCGGTCTGCGGCTCCGCGGAGCATCCGGCGCCGGCGAACCGGAACGCGATACTCGTCGATCCGGCCGAAGAGCGGGCCGCCGAGGAAGCCGAGCAGGCGGCGGACGCGATGCGGCAGCGGGTCGTCACCGCGCTGGAAGAGGCGAAGGCGCGGCTGGCGGGGCTGATCGAGCGGCTGGAGGGGCGGACCGCCGAGACCGTCACGGCCGAGCTGTCCGAAGCCCGAGCGACAGTCACCACGCTGACCCAGCAAGCCGAAGCGAAGGCGAAACTCGGTCAGCAGGTCGTGCTGCTGGAGCGGGACCTGGAGCTGCGGACGGAACGTCGTCGCCGGGCCGAGCAAGCGGTGGCCGAGGCCACGGCGGACGTCCGGTCCCTGGAAGAACGGCTGGCCGAGCGGGAACGCCGGTTGGTCGCCGGGCGCGGCGAGTTCGCGGACGTCGGGGCGCGGCGGACGCACCTGGTCGGGCTGGCCGAGGCCCTCGAAGCCGTCGCCGAGGCGCGGACGGCGGTCACCGGTGCCCGGGAACGGGTCGCGCAGCAACGCACGCTGGTTGACGCGGCGGTCAAGGCCAAGGGCTTCACGTCGCTGAAGAAGGCGCGCTCGGCGATGCTGCCGGACGAGCAGATCGAAAAGCTGGAACAAGGCATCGCCGAGGCCGAGGCGACCGCGGCGGGCGCGCGGGCGCTGCTGGCCGAGCCGGACCTGTTCGGCATCTCGCCGGACGACGTCGCCGACGTCGGGCGCGCGGCCGACGCCGCCGAACTGGCGCGCGCGGCCGCCGACACGGCGTACGCGGCCTTGCGCGTTGCCGCCTCCCAGCACGTAGAGCTGACCCGGCTGGCCGGACTGCTGCGGAAAGCACTCGCCGGGTTGGCACCGGCCGAAACCGAGTACGCGGAGCTGCGCGCTCTGGCGGACGTCGTCAACGGGCGCGGGCAGAACAGCCGGAAGATGTCGCTGCGCTCGTACGTGCTGGCGGCGCGGCTGGAGGAGGTGGCGGTCGCCGCCACGCACCGGCTGCGCACGATGAGTCAGGGGCGCTACGCGTTCGTGCACTCGGACGCGGCCGGCGCGCGCGGCACCCGCGGCGGCCTCGGCATCGACGTGCTGGACGACTACTCGGGCACCATCCGCCCGGCGAAGACGCTGTCCGGCGGCGAGTCGTTCCTGGCGTCGCTGGCGCTGGCGCTGGGGCTGGCGGACGTCGTCGCCGGCGAGACCGGTGGCGCGCTGCTGGACACGCTGTTCGTCGACGAGGGCTTCGGCACGCTGGACGCCGAGACCTTGGACGTCGTGATGAACATCCTCGACGAACTCCGCGCCGGCGGCCGGGTGGTCGGGCTGGTGTCGCACGTCGAGGAACTGCGGCAGCGCATCCCGACGCGGCTGCGGGTCCGCAAGGCCCGCACGGGCTCGACCTTGGAGGTGCGCGCGGGCTGACGCCTCGGCCAAGATGAAGTCATGACCGACCAGCTGCCCGAGGGCCTGCCCCGCTACCGCGTGCTCACCGGCCCGGACGACGCGAAGTTCTGTCACCGGGTGAGCGAGGCGCTGGAGCTCGGCTACCGCCTGCACGGCTCGCCGGCGGTCACCTTCAACGGCGAGCAGGTGATCGTGGCTCAGGCCCTGCTCTGGCCGGGCGAACAGGCCTAGCACCCGGCTCGCCGACTGCCGCGGCTCTTGGCGGTGGCCAAGACTTGCTACCTGCGCCCTTGCCCGGGGGTGGCGGCGCACTCGAATCGTCCCGGCTGCGCCCATTGTCGAAGCTCACGGCCGCTTTGTGCGGGCTGCCGAGCCCGCCGGATCCGCGCGCCACAGGTACATCCCGGCGTAGGAACACCACGGCGTCCACCGCCTGGCCCGCTCCGAGAGATCCCTCACGCCCAGCGCCGCCGCGCCCCGCTGCAGGGCGGCGTCGCCGGTCAGCAGGACGTCCGGCGCACCGAGGACGCGCATCAGCACGTAGTCCGCTGTCCACGCGTCGACCCCCGGGCACGCGAGCAGCTCCGCCCCCAGGTCCGCCGCGCCGCGTCCGACGTGCACGTCCAGCCGGCCCTCGGCCAGCGCCGCGGCGACGCCGGCCACCCGTGGTGGTCCCGCCGTCGCGAGCTGGGCCGCCGTCGGGAACAACCTCGTCACCCCCGCTTCGCCCGGCACCTCGGCGCCGAGGACGTCCGGCACCTCCCGGCCGAGCAGGGCGCGCAGCAGCAGCTCCTCACCGTCGACCGCGCCCGGGACGCGGATCCCGGGCACCGCAGCCACGACCGGTGCCAGCGCGGGGTCGGCGCCGAGCACGCGCGTGACCGCCGCCGGGTCGGCGTCGAGGTCCAGCAGGCGGCGGACCCGGCTGACCGCGCTGCTGAGATCACGCAGGTCGGCGAGCTGCAGCTCGCAGCGCACGTGGTCCGGCTCCGGCGTCAGCCGTACGACGCCGGAGCCGTGCGCGAGGCGCAGCGTGCGGGTGTACGTCCCGTCGATGACGTCTTCGACGCCCGGCACCGCCCTGTCCGCGAAGAAGCGAAGCAGCCCGACGGCGTCGAAAGGCGGCCTGAACGGCAGCCGCAGGCTGAGCCGCGTTCCTCCGACGTCACCCTGACGTCTACGCCGCGAAGCAGCGAAGGCGCGAAGCTGCGAAGGCGTTGTCGCGAACACTTCGCGGATCGTCTCGTTGAACTGCCGGACGCTGGAGAAGCCCGCCGCGAACGCGACGTCGGTCAGCGGCAGCCCGGACATCTCGATGAGCAGCCGCGCCGAGTGCGCGCGGTGGGCCCGGGCGAGCGCGAGCGGACCGGCGCCCAGTTCGGCGGTGAGCACCCGGCCGAGCTGGCGCTCGGAGTAGCCGAGCCGTCGTGCGAGGCCCGGGACGCCTTCGCGTTCGACAGTCCCGTCGGAGATCAGGCGCATCGCCCGCGCCGCGAGGTCGGCGCGCAGGTTCCAGTCCGGCGACCCGGGCACGGCGTCGGGGAAGCAGCGGCGGCAGGCGCGGAAGCCGTTGGCCTGTGCCGCCGCCGACGTCGGGTAGAAGCGGACGTTCTGCACCTTCGGCGTCGACGCCGGGCACGACGGCCGGCAGTAGATGCCGGTGGTGCGGACCGCCATGATGAACTGGCCGTCGAAGCGCGGGTCGCGGGCGGTGACCACGCGGTAGCAGCGCTCGGCGTCGCGCCAGAGCGCCGGGGCTTCGGCGACCGCCGTGTTCGGGACCATGAATCCCAGCCTGCCACCAGGTCAGCACCGCGACTGGCGGGAATCCGACACGGCGTTCGGCCTGGTCGTGAGCCCTGACGGCGTCCGCGGACCGGCCACGTAGACTTCGGGGTCGTGAGCCTCACCCTCGGTATCGTCGGCCTGCCCAACGTCGGCAAGTCCACCCTGTTCAACGCGCTGACCCGCAACGACGTGCTCGCCGCGAACTACCCGTTCGCGACGATCGAGCCGAACGTAGGCGTGGTCCCGCTGCCGGACCCGCGGCTGGACAAGCTCGCCGAGCTGTTCAAGTCGGAGAAGACCGTGCCGGCCGTGGTGTCCTTTGTGGACATCGCAGGCATCGTGAAGGGTGCCTCCGAGGGCGCCGGGCTGGGCAACAAGTTCCTCGCGAACATCCGTGAGGCCAACGCGATCTGCCAGGTCATCCGCGTGTTCGACGACCCGGACGTGATCCACGTCGACGGCAAGATCGACCCGCTGAGCGACATCGAGACGATCAACACCGAGCTCATCCTGGCCGACCTGCAGACGCTCGAGAAGGCCGTCTGGCGCCTGGAGAAGGAAGCGCGGACCAAGAAGGAAGCGAAGCCCGCGCTCGAGGCCGCGCAGAAGGCGAAGGAAATCCTCGACAGCGGCCGCACGCTCTTCTCCGCGCAGAAGGACGTCGACCTCGAACTGCTTCGCGAGCACAGTCTCCTGACCACGAAGCCGTTCCTGTACGTCTTCAACGCCGACGAAGGCGTCCTCACCGACGAAGCCCGCCGCGAGGAGCTGACCAAGCTGGTCGCGCCGGCCGACGCGGTGTTCCTCGACGCGAAGGTCGAGCAGGAGCTGCTGGAGCTGGACGACGAGGAGTCGGTGCGCGAGCTGCTCGAGTCGGTCGGCCAGCCGGAGCCGGGCCTGTACTCGCTGGCCCGCGCCGGCTTCCACACCCTCGGCCTGCAGACCTACCTGACCGCGGGCCCCAAGGAGTCGCGCGCCTGGACGATCCCGCAGGGCGCGACGGCCCCGCAGGCCGCGGGCGTCATCCACACGGACTTCGAGCGCGGCTTCATCAAGGCGGAGATCGTCTCGTACAACGACCTGATGGACGCCGGCTCGATGGCGGCGGCCCGGGCCGCGGGCAAGGTCCGCATGGAGGGCAAGGACTACACCATGACGGACGGCGACGTGGTGGAGTTCCGCTTCAACGTCTAGTCCGCGGGGAAATCGGCCTCTGACCTGCCGCTTGCTGGCTACTCGCCGACCGCTGTCCGCACCTGGTCCGCAGCCTTCAGTGCTCCGGCCATGAGGCCCGCGGCAGCCTGGCGCGTACGGTCCTCGGCGCTCGGCCACAGGTGGCTGTAGGTGTTGAGCGTCGTCGTGGCGCTGGCGTGCCCCAGGGCGCGTTGCACGGTCACGACGTCGCACCCCGCGGCGATCAGGCCCGACGCGAAGTGGTGCCGTAGGTCGTGCAGGCGGATCCCGGTCTGGCCGGCGTCGCGGAGCGTCTTCCGCCACCAGTAGCCGACCGTGTTCTGATGCGGCGGATTGCCGTTCTCGCCGTTGAACAGCCACCGGTCGGGTCCCGCGCCGTCGAGACGGCCGACGTGCGCTGAGAGGGCCGTTACGAGCTCGGGAGCGAGGAACACGGTCCGCTCACTGCCGTACTTCGGCGCACGGATCTCCACCTGCCCCTTCGTGGCCCGCTGCACCTGCCGGGAGATGGTCAACCGCTTGCGCAGGAAGTCGACGTCGCCCACCCGTACGGCCGCGGCCTCGCCGAGCCGCAAGCCGGCGAACGCACACAGCGCGACGAACACCCCGAAGGTGTCGTCCGCCGCGGCCAGGAGTGCGCCGACTTGCTTCGTCGTCGGGAGCTGCATCGCCGCTTCGGCCTTCCGCCGCCGCGGCAGGGTCACGTCCTCGCTCGGGTCGGACGCGATCATCTTGTCTCGGACAGCTGCCCTGAGGACCGCGCGCACGTTGTTCACGCGAGTGTGGATCGTGCCGGGCGCGAGCTTGCGGGAGTTCTCGCGGCGCGGGTCGCCGTCCTTCATGACCTTGACCCACTGCTCGACGTGCGTGGGTCGGATCTTCCGGAGCTCGAGGTCCGCGAAGGTCGCCGAGCGCGCGGCGAGGCGCATCGCCTTCTCGGTCCCGTCGACCCACACCTGACGGGCGGCCCACTGCTCGAAGTAGTCGGTGAAGGTCACGCGGCCCGCGGTCGGGTCTACGTACTGCCCCGTAACGACGCTCGCGGTGACCTGGTCCAGCCACTTTTGCGCGTCGATTTTCCGCTCGAAGTGGCGGGCGTGTTCCTTGCCGGCGTCGTCTCGGTACCGAGCTCTCCACTTGCCGTTCGGACGCTTCTTGACGCTGGACATCAGCTAGCCGCTCCCTTGCGTGATGGGGGGAGCATGATCCCCCGTTGTCGGGCCGTGAAGACCCATCGCTGAACCGTCTTGAGCGAGATCCCACGGGTGTCCCCGCCGAGCTGCTCGCGGATCGACGCATTCGGCCGTTCCCCCCGCGCGCGCGCGGCGTCGTACGCGCGCTTGATCAGTGCCAAGAACTCGTCCGTCAGACCCTCCGTCGGCCCCTGGTCGGGCGTCAGTCGGAACTGTCGGTCCGAGGCACGGATCTGCGACCACTTTTGCGAGGTGGTGCGCCGGTCGACCGTGGCCAACTCGACACTCAAGTCGTCGTCGATCTTGAGAGTGGTCCGCACCTCGCCGGCAGGCACGTACTTCTGTGTCGCCAGTGACTGCACGACCCAGTTGCCGTACCGGATCTGTCGCGCGACCGGCGCGGCGTTCCCGAGCCCAAGATCGAAGTATGTCGCCAAGGTGGACAGGTCCGGGGCGGGCCGGCCGATGCTGTCGCGGATCTTGTCCGACCAGAAGGCGTTGGCCGCCGACTCGATGCGCGCGACGGGAATCGACGCGAGGTCCTGCGGCGTGATCGGTGCCCCCTCCTGTGCGTCGAGGTAGAACTCGGCGACGCACAGACGGCCGTTCCTGTCCTGTAGACGCAGGTACAGCGGCCCCGGCAGGTTGGCGGCGTCGATCAGAAGCCATCCGCCGTTGCCGATCCTGACGCGGAACTCGCCGTCCCCGAACTCTCCGTCACTCATGCCGAGTAGGTTACACGAAATACCGAGTAGGTCAACGGTAGTACTCGCCTACAAACGTTGGCTAGCGTCGAGTATGTCAAGCAACCTACTCGGAGGTGATCGGGCGATGCCCGAATATCTGACTACCGCTGAAGTGGCGAATCTTTGCCGCACGAGCCCGGAAACCGTCCGCTACTGGCGGCACGTCGGCTCCGGCCCTGCCTCATTCAAGTGCGGCCGCCGTGTGCTGTACGACGCCAAGATCGTCACCGAATGGCTGCGCGGACTCCAGGAGGAGGCGAACGGGGGGAAGGTGGCATGAACCCCCCAGACGACGAACGGGGCCCCGAGGGGACCCCGTCCGACCACCACGTCCACCACGACGATGGGCAAAGCGTAAACGGTGGCCCCTCAGTTCCCCAACAGCTCCGACGACGGCGTGACGCTTCCCGCCGACTCCCGCCGCTCGAGTCCGGCCCACGCGATCCCTGGTGCGTTCACGTCCCTCGGCAGTCACGGGCCACGACCGCGGCCAACGTTGCCGCGTTCGACCACCTCGCGGCCCGGGGTCTGATCAGCGACGTGGTGATCGCCGTCCTCATGGAGAGGGGTGACCCGACGTGATCGACCTCATGAAGCCTCCGCCCTACGGGAGCGACGAGTGGCGGGCGCTCCCGGCCGACGACCCGAGGCGCCGCGCGTCCCTCGTGCACGCCGCATCCTGCTGGCGTCTGCTCACCCTGTCCCCGCACATCGATGACCTTCTCGCCGAGTGGGTGGAGTGGACCCACCGCTCCGACCTCCGCGAGACGTCCACCGCGATCTCCGCGCTCTCTGTCGGGCTCGCTGGCGCGCCGAGCTACGCCGAGCTGGATCGTCGACGCGCCGCGCCGACTACAGAACCGCTTACGCCCGAACAGATTCGATCCCGCGCCGCCGCGTCCTGGGCGCAATTCGAGGCTGAGAACGCCCACCGGAAAGGACGTGCTGCATGACCGTCGAATCTGCCTCCCCGCCGAACCTGGACGCAGACACCACCGCCAACGTCCTACCGTTTCACCGCGAACTGCACACCGGACAACTCCGGATCGCGGAGCGCTTCGTCCACGCCTGCACGGGAAAGCTTCTGTACGTGCACGGGATCGGCTGGCACCAGTGGACCGGCACACACTGGGTTGAGGACAAGGACGGCAAGGCCAGGCGCAGCCTGATCAGCCTGCTGAAGGACATCCGTCACGAGAGCGTCGACTTGCAGGCGAAGGAACGCGAGTCCCTTCTCGGGGATGTCCGGAAGTGCGAGAGCAGCGGCGGTGTCGTCGGAGTCCTCGAGCTCGCCAAGTACATGAAGCCCATGACCGTCTCCGCGGAGCAGACGAACGCTCACGCTCACCTGTTCAACGCCCTGAACGGGACGCTCAACCTGGAGACCGGGCAACTGCAGCCCCACCGGCCCGCGAACATGATCACGAAGTGCGCGGGCACCAGCATCCGCCCGGATGCCGACTCGGACCTGTTCAACACCTTCCTGCAGGAAGTGCTCCCCGACGCACAGGTGCGGCAGTACCTGCAGCGGGTCCTCGGCGTGGCCATGCTCGGAACCGTCCGGGAGCACATGCTGCCCATCCTCACGGGCACAGGCGGCAACGGGAAGTCCGTCCTGGTCGACGCGGTCCTCGCAGCGTTCGGAGACTACGGCATCACGGTCGACCCGAAACTCATCATGAAAACGAAGCACGAGCGTCACGCAACGTTCCTGGCCGATCTCCACGGCGCACGCCTGGTCGTCACGTCGGAAACCGACGAAGGGGACGTCATCGCGGCCGGCACCGTGAAGCGGCTGACCGGCGGCGACAAGATCCGCGCGAACCGCATGCGGGAGAACCCGTTCGAGTTCGCTCCGTCGCACAGCATGCTCTACATCACGAACCACCCGCCGCGGGTTTCCGCCGACGACCGGGCGATGTGGCGACGGCTCAGCGTCGTCCCGTTCGACGTCACGGTCGAAGAGCCCGACGTGAAGCTGCCGGAGAAGCTGAAGGCGCAGCTGCCCGCCGTGCTGGCGTGGGTGTACGCCGGGTGGGAGGACTACCAGCGGGAAGGGCTGAACCCGCCTCCGGCCGTCCTGGAGCGCACAGAGGCCTACCGGAACGAGAGCGACCCACTCGCTCAGTTCATGGCCGACGAGTGCGTTACCGGGCCCATGGTGAAGGTCAAGGCCAAGGCGTTGTTCGAGGCATGGGCGGGGTGGGCGATGAAGCACGGTCACCCGCCGATGACGCAGGCCGACTTTGGCCGCAGAGTCGGCAACCTGTTCGAGAAGAAGCGGGGGACCGGCGGGGCGTACGTCTACGTCGGCGTGGCGCTCTCGGCAAGTGAAGCAGAGACCGAGGCAATGTGGTCATGACCTGCGGTAGTGAACGGTTTAGAAGGGTTTTCCGTATGAGTCCCTATATGTGTGCGCGCGGGGGATACGGAAAAAGGTTCAAAACCGTTCACTACCGTCGTTCGGCCTTCACGAGTTCTAGCCTGATCAACAGACGCATTAGAAGGGGATGACCCGTGAACGATCGGCGCATCGCAGACGCACTAGCGGCGATGAACGTAGACCAGATAGTCGCCTTCCGCGCCGACGCAGCGGAACTGTCCCGATCGCTCGAGGTACCGGCGATCACCACCGTCTTCTGCGCCCTCTCGGAAGTCGGGTACGACGAAGACCTGTGCGGCTTCACGCGAGCCGTCACCAGCTGTGGCGCTGAGGAACAGGCGTTCGTGCTCGCCCTCGTGCGCCGCGCGGTGCACCGCGCACAGACCGAGCTCAACCGGGACCTGTGGCGAGAGATCAGGACGACGGTGCTCACCGTCACGCGGCAGGACAGGGCTGGCCGATGACCGCGGCCACCGTCACGCGGTCCCTTGGTGAGTTCGACGTCATCGCCACCGTTGCCGGCATGTCGAGCGCTCAGCACCAGGAGTGGCGGAACTCCTGCGGGCACGCCGCGGACCTGTACCGCGTCACCCTGCCCACCGTCGCCGCGTTCTGGGACGCACTCGCCACCATCGGCGGCACCGCCGGCGCGCTCGAGGCCAGCCTCACCCGGTGCACTGTGGACGACGTCCGCCACATCGAGGCCGTCCTCCTTGGCGCGGAGCTGTCCGTGCGTCGCTCTCCGCGGATCCGGGCGGTGTGGGCGGTGTGCCGGGACCTAGTCGCCGAGGTCGTCGCCGAGCGAGGCCGTCGCCCGCTGGTCGCCGCCAGGGGTACTCACGATCTGAGTACCCCTCTCGCCGCCGTCGAGCAGGATTACCACCAGGGCCGCCGCACGGAAGCCGTCCTCACTGCGCTCGCGGAGAGCGGCTCGGCCGGAGTGCCTACTCGGGACCTCACCGCGCGGTTCGGTGGTTCCGCTGTCCGCACCGCGCTGCAGCGTTTACGGAATGCAGGCCGGGTCGAATTGCGAGACGGCCTGAACTACCTCGTGTCGGGTTTGGAAACCTGACTCCGTTAGGGCACAATGGATTTTGGCAGAAGCGGGTTTTCGTCGCCACGCCGAAGTTGACAGGTAGTACCGGCCGGTGCCCCGGCGTTTCACGTTAGATGACCGCGTGATCACGGGGACTGAGCCCGGCCAACTGAATTACATCGGGCCGATCCGTTCGCAGGGGCCACTCAGAGTCAAGCGAACGGGTCGACCTAGGTGCCAGCCCTACGAGGACCACTCAGAGTCAGGTAAGGCGCAGAGCTCCCGCGAACGTCACTCAGAACGCGGCGGTAGAGCAAAGCCAGGTGCGAACTCCGGATTCGTCCCTTCGCCGGGCGTCGATTCGCCCTGCCCGCCTGAATGGCCTCATCATGACTTTCACCGCTCCGGCGGTCGATGTTGCAACCCTGCGCGCCGACCGTGACAGCATCGCTCGACAGCTCCGCTCCATTGTGGAGACGGCACAGCGGTCCGGGCACAAGTCCCTCACCACCGAGGAAACCGCCCGGTTCGACGCTCTCCTCGCCCAGCGGAACCAGCTCGACACCCAGATCACCGCCCCCGCGGCCGGCGCCGGCGCGGCACGCTCGACCGCGAGCGCCTACGACCAGGTCGCCCGCGTCGGCTCCGAACCCCGCACGTACACGAGGGAGAGCGACCGCAAGGGCTCGCTTTTCCTGCGCGACGTCGCCCGTCAGTTCCTCACCCGCGATCCCGACGCCATCGACCGCCTCGCCCGACACATGAGTGAGGAGAAGGTGGAGCGCGGGCAGCAGCTGCAGCGCGCGGCTGGCACCGGTGCGTTCTCCGGCCTGGTGGTCCCGCAGTACCTGACGGACATGTACGCGCCGGCCGTCGCCAACATGCGTCCGTTCGCGGACATCTGCAACCACCACGACCTCCCGTCGGAGGGCATGACGGTCAACATCTCCCGCATCACCACCGCCTCGTCGGTGGCGCTGCAGGCGTCGGAGAACTCCGCGGTCTCGGAGACGGACATGGACGACACGCTCCTCACGGAGAACGTCCAGACCGCGTCGGGTCAGCAGACCCTGTCCCGGCAGGCGATCGAGCGAGGCACCGGCATCGAGGAGGTCACCCTCGGCGACCTGTTCCGCCGCTACGCCACCACGCTCGACAACACGCTGATCAACCAGTCCACCACGGGGCTCGCTGCGCTCGCGACGACCACGACCTACACCGACGCGTCCCCGACCGTGGGGGAGCTGTACCCGAAGCTGCTGGGTGCCGCGGCAGGCGTCGAGGCGGCGCTGCTGGGCCAGGCGGTCCCCTCGCACGTGATCATGCACTCCCGTCGGTGGTACTGGATGCAGTCCCAGGTCGGCCCGAACTGGCCGACCATCCAGCAGCCCGGCATCGACCCGCAGTCCAGCGGCGTCAACAACGCCGTCAAGTACGGCAGCGGCTCGCGGGGCGTCCTGCCCAACGGGATGCAGGCTGTCGTCGACAACAACCTCGGCACCGCCGGCGGCACCGGCACCAACGAGGACGCCATCTACGTCGTCCCCGCCGACGAGTGCCACCTGTGGGAAGACCCCAACGCCCCCGTCTACATCCGCGCCGACCAGCCCAAGGCCGCCAGCCTCGGCGTGCTCCTCGTGCTCTACGGGTACTTCGCCTACAGCTTCCGGCGGTTCCCCGCGGGGATGCAGTCGATCACGGGTAGCGGCCTCAGCACGCCGGCCTTCTAGGCAGGGGCCAGCATGCCGGCCACGTCGGGCCGCACCGGGACCTGCGCACGCGCGGTCCCGGTGCGGTCGGACCACTCAAGTCGATCACTTGTGGATCACCGAAGATCAACGATCAATGCAGGCAAGATCTTTTTAAGCCTGGATCCGGAGACCCACACACACGGCTACTCGCATTTATCCCCGTGTGACGCCATTGGAAACGCGTTACGCCCCCAAAGCCGCAGGTCAGAGGCGTTTTCAATGGCCCGTCACGCGTCACGTTACGTGACGCGTAACGATCTTGGAGGTCGTAAATGAGTGACCTGAGCTTCTCAGTGGTCGCCCTGGACCGAGCAAGTAAGACGTTCCTGACCGCGGCTGACGCAGTCGACCGTCTCGAAGCCAGGCTCAGCCGGCTCGACGGCAAGGAAGCCACCGCGACGGTCAACGTCAAGACCGACGAGTCCGACAAGGCGCTCGACAGCTTCACCAACCGGTTCACGCTGATGACCGCAGGCATTGCGGCGGCCTCACCGCTCGCTGGGGCCGCGATCCTCGGTGGGCTGGGGTCTGCGTTCATCGGTGTGGCAGCGACGGCTCAGGCGTCGAACCAGCAGGTCCAGCAGACCTACAAGACGTTGTGGTCGAACGTTGTCGCGGACACCAAGACCGCGACCGGCCAGCTGGTGCCACAGCTGGTGGCGTCCGGAAATCAGATCGGGCACACGTTCGAAGCCCTGCAGCCGCAGATGCAGCGCGCGTTCTCCGCGGCCGGCCCGGACCTGCGGGCGTTGACGAACGGCGTCTCGCTGTTCGCGACGAACGTGATGCCGGGCGCCACGAGCGCGATGGAGCACAGCCTTCCGGTGTTCCATTCCCTGGAGCAGCTCGCTGGGCAGCTTGGCACCACGGTTGGTACGTCGCTGGCCAGCCTGGGGCAGAACTCTGCTGCGTACGGCGCGTCGGTCCAGTCGTTCGGGCAGATCCTCTCGTCTGTTCTGACGCTGGGAATCTCGCTGGTCAACGACTTGGCGCAGGTGTGGGCCGCGAGCGGCCAGGACATCAGCGTGGCGATCTCCGGCGTGACTCAGGTGGCTGCCGGTCTGGCATCCGGGGCGATACCGATCCTGACCGCGTCCCTGACCGCCGTCGCGGAGATCCTCACCGTTGTCGCGCAAGTCATCGAACCGCTCGCGCCACTGCTGGGAGGCGTCGGCACGGCCGCGTTGGCGACGTGGGGGGCCTTCAAGCTCGCCGGCGTCGTCACGGCTGGCATCGAAGCCCTTTCCGCTCGGATCCTCACCATGGGCGTGGCGATGGAGTCGGGTGCCGCCAAGGCCACCGCCGCCGGAATTTCCATGCAGGGCTTCGGTGCCCGCGCCGCTACCGCCTCGGTGGGGACTGCCGCGGTTGCGGAGTCGCTCGCAGGGCCTGTGGGTATCGCTCTCGCCGCGGCGACCGTTGGGTTCGTGTTGCTGTCGGGGACCATGGGCAGCTCGTCGGACTCGGCGCAGGAGCTCGCTGGCGCCATGGACGGTGTGGCGGGCGCGTTGCAAGCCTCGAACGGCGCGGTCAACGCTGCGGTGATCGGCGCGATCCAGTCCAACCAGGAATTCAAGAACGCCGCTGACTCGGCGCGGCAGTTCGGGATCTCGCAGAAGGACCTCACCGGCGCGATCACTGCGGGTGGGGGCGCCTACGACTCGCTCGCCGCGAAGATCCAAAAGGTGATCGACGCGAACCACCGGTACACCACGGTCGCCGGCGGTTCCCAGGTGGACTCTGGACTGAACGACACCGGCCAGGCCGCACAGGAGCTCCTCAACCACCTGCAGGACCTGATCGGCAAGTTCAAGGACCAGAAGACGATCGCGGACCAGAGCTCGGGGTCGCTCAGGGATCATGCGGCCGCGTTGACCCACGACAAGGCCGGGTTGGACGCGGCAGCTAACGCGGGCCTCATGTTCGGGATCTCTCAGCAGGCTGCCATCTTCGGCCTGGAAGGTGTCGCCGCCGCATCCGGTGACGCCTCGGCTGGCCTGCAAGACGTGCAACTCAAGTTCGCTCAAGCGACCCTCGGGGCGGCTAACGCTGGCGCCGCGATCGACGAGACGTTCAGTCAAGCCGATAAGCAGGTTGCTCAGGCTCGCAATTCAGTCTCGACGGCGTCTCACGGCCTGGCGTCCGCTAGCCGGTCGATCGCTGACGCGCAGCATGGCGAGGAAACCGCAGCGAGGTCCCTCGCGGATGCCCAGCGGGGCGTCGCGGATGCCCAGCATGGCGTGGAGACCGCTCAGCGGTCCTATGTGGATGCTCAGCGGTCCGTTGTGGAGGCGCAGCGGCAGGAACGGGACGCGCAGGTCTCCCTCAACGAGGCCCGTCAGCAGGCTGTCCGCGACCTGAAGGCCATGCACCAGCAGCTGGACGACCAGTTCACGTCCGAGGCGTCGGCTCGGGTGAGGTTGTTCGACGCGCAGACGGCTGCGGGGAACCTGCAGATCAACGGGTCGAACGCTCGCGCGCTTGCTTCTGGTCCGGTGACGGCGGAGAACGAGGACCGGGTCAAGGCTGCGATCGACCTGCTGTCGGCGCAGAACTCTCTCAACGCGGCGTTGCAGAGTGGCGCGAACCTGAAGCAGGATGTTGCCGCCGCGGATGCCCGCGGGGTTGAGGGTTCGAAGTCTGTTGTCTCCGCGCAGCAGCAAGTCGTGTCTGCGCAGCAGCAGGTGGTGGCGGCGCAGCAGCAGGTGAAGGACGCCTCGTATGGGGTGGAGCAGGCGCAGCGCGCTGTCATCCGGGCCCAGCAGGGCGTGGCGGACGCGTCGTATGCGCAACAGCGCGCCCACCAGGCCGTCAGGGATGCGCAGTACCAGCAGAAGCAGGCTTCTGATCAGCTCACCACCGCGAACCAGGCGTTGAACGACGCGGTGGCGAACACCTCGAGGTCTCTGGACATCACCACCGAAGCCGGCCGGCGGAACCTGGGACAGCTGTTCTCCCTCGCGGACGCGATCAACAAGCAGTACGGGCCGACCGCGGCGGGGTACAACGCACTGATTCAGCAGACCGCGGACAAGTTCGGGCTCACCACGGACCAGGCCTCGAACCTGCTCAAGAAGCTGGGGGAGATCCCGCCCGACTGGAAGTTCTCCATGACGGCGGTCGCGTCGGCGAACTTCGACGAGCTGAATCGGGCGTATGACGACAAGTTCGGTGGTCACATCGGCTCGATCTCCCCGAACGCCTCGCACGCGTTCGCTGCCGGTGGCCAGATTCCGGGCGCTGGCGCACCTCGCGCGGACGACCAGCTGATCTGGGCTTCCAGTCGTGAGTGGATGATGCCCGTCGATTCCGTGGACCACTACGGCCCAGGGTTCATGCAGGCTGTCCAGAAGCGCCAGCTCCCGAAGTACGCTCAGGGCGGGCAGGTCGACGGCGCGGGGATCAACTACCTGTTCTCCGGCGCCGGCGTCGGCTACCAGTCATCAGTGAACGCCCGCACCGTGATGGGCTTCCCCGCCCCGCCGTCGCTGCCGAAGTACGTGGCCCCGCCGCCCATCACCATCGGCCCGGTCGGTGGCGTCTCCGGTGACCGGGCGGCGAACAAGGCGATCGTGCAGAGCGTGTTCGCCAACATGTTCGGATGGGTCGGCCCGCAGTGGGACGCCGCGAACGCGCTGATCATGGGTGAGTCTGGCTACCAGAACGCCGTCAAGAACAAGGTGTCGACCGCTTACGGGATGTTCCAGTTCCTCGACTCCACGTGGGGCGGGTACGGGATCCCGAAGACGTCAGACCCGTACCTGCAGTCTGTCGCCGGTGGGCGGTACATCAAGGCCCGGTACCACAACAGTCCGATCGAGGCGTACTCGAAGTGGCTGTCGCGGACGCCGCACTGGTACGCCGACGGCGGTCAGGTGGCGGCCGGCGGGCACGCACGTCTTCCGAGGCCGCGCGCGTACGACAACGGTGGTGCGCTGCCGCCGGGGATGTCGACAGTGTGGAACGGCACCGGGAAGCCGGAGAACGTCCGCACCTCCGGGCAGGAGGACCAGCTGCTCCGGGGAATGCGGGACATGACGGAACGCATCGTCACCGCGATCGTGGACACCGGAAGCCGGGAGATCAACGGCAAGCTGTACATGGAACGTGGCGCCATGCTCGGTCAGGTCAAGGCTGCGATGAACAGCATCACGACAGAGAGCTCGGGGGGCAGGCTCTAGGACGCAGGCGCGCCGTCGGCCGGGGATGCGGCGTCCTCCGGTCGACGGTTCGCCGCGACCGCGACGCCGGCGCCGAGCAGGAGACCGATGATGCCGATCGCGTAGCCCCACACGCGGCGCGTGCTGATGGCGCTGTCGCAGCTCGCGGCGTAGCCGTCGTACGCGTTGCTCGCGTAGGACCGCCCCTGGAAGGCGTTGCCCACTGCTGCACCGAACTGATCAAGGCCCGCCTGATAGGTGTCAGGGGCCCACGCGGTCCCACAGCTCACGGTCATGTCACCGCTGGTCACGCTCGACACGGGCGTGGCGAGCAGGACGATGCCACCGATCAACGCCAGCGTCGCGACGATGTACAGGAAGTTCCGCACGTTCGTGGTCACGATCGCTCACTCCTCGGGGCGGGGGCCGTCTCGCAGCTAGGTCGCTTCGATCATGCGGTGCGTTGCCTGCGAGATCGGCCCGTGACCTTCTTGTCCACTTTCTGTCAACTGGCCCCGGTCCGCCCGCCGCGTGAGGCAGACCCTGGTTGCCACAGGGATCACGCGGCGGACGGAGTCCGGGTGGGAGCGACGCACACCGATCGGGGTGGAAAGGAAGTGCGCCGCTCCCGGTTCCGCTCATGGGAGCGGTCGACACCTGGCCGCCGTGCCGGTCGGGGGGCCACGGCACGGCGACCAGGCTGACTAGGTGAACTGGTGAGGGCTGCGCTCGCACGCCCATGCGGCGCCAGCGTGGAGGAACACGCGCTTGCAGCCCTGGCAGGTGCGACGGGTTCGAGTGGTCTCGTCCCAGTTCTTGCTGACGTCCAGCGGCGCGAGCTGCGACAGCGGGAAGGCTTTCCCCGGCTCGGCGTGGCGGTAGACCTGGACCGCGGAGCTCACGACTGGCTCCGCGTGTACCAGTCCATGAGCATCTGCCGGATCGCGGCGAGGAGTTCCCCGCCGACCTGGTGCAGGGGGAGTAGCACGGTGGGGCCGCCATCGACGCGCATGGCGGGCTCCGGCTGGCCGTCGACCAGGACCAGGCCAACGGTGATCTCTACCGGGTGCCCTGCGGTGTCGCGGGTGCGGATCGTCCGCACCATCCGCCAGTCCTCTTCAGCCATGTCCTGAGCATCGACGTGGCATTACCGCAGGTGAAGGGGTTGCCCTTTGCGCAAAGGTACGCGCAAAGGGCCGGTGTAGAAGATCGATCCCGACCGGGGGACTCTGGGGAGAAACGCAAGGAGGCGTGTCACGTCACGTGACGTTCACCCTGTTCAGGAGGTGTTTCCGTGGCGCTACGGCCGTTCGGGGAGCTCGGCTCCGTCCTCGCGGGTCCACCATGCGGCGAGTTCGTTGATCACCTTGGAACGGTCGGACCCGACGTCCTTGGCCTTGTCTCCGAGAGAGTTCCAGCGCTCGTCGGGCATCTTCACGCTGCGGACCGGTGTCTCCCCAGTGGGGGGCCGGCCCGGCTTGCGCTTCTCCTCGCTCATGGCGAGACCATACCGTAATTAACGTCTATACGGAAACGCTTGTCCCGTGTAGACAGTCCTGCTAGTTTTCGTCCATACGGAAAATCTAGTAGCAAGTAGGGGGCGGCCCCCGGCGGTGCTGGAACACCAACCCGGGGACCTTGATCGGAATAGAGGTCCGACCCATGCAACAGGATGCACCAGAGCCGCAGCGGCTGCCCTACCAGCTCATCGGATGGCAGCTCGCCCGCGAAGAGGAGGCCGCCGTGTGGGCGGCATACCGTGCCGCCCACGAAGCCGCCGTGGCGAAGGCGGCTGACCTCATCCGCCGGGTCGAGGAGAACGACATCCCCTGGGACAATGCGAAGGCCGAGTTTTGGTCGATCATGAACAGCGTCCCGTCGCGACCCGTTCCCCTCACTGGGGGGCAGGAAGCGGAAGCGCACGAAGTCATCAGCGAACACCTCGCGCGAGGCTCGAAGTGACGACCTCGAGGTGTCCGCGGACGGCGGAGACGACTGGCGGCTTGACCTGCGTCGAGGCCTTGGCGGACGGCTGGATCACCCCGCAGGACCTCTGCCCGGCGTGTACCCGCGCCTACATGAAGGCGCTCGACACGATCTCGGGCCCGCTGCTCTGGCACGAGAACTTCCATCGGCGTGCCGAGGGGACCGGGACCCCGTAACCATCCTGACCAGGCTTTTTCCTGGCGCCGGGAAAAAGGGGCACCCACGGTGGGTGCCCCTTTTGTCGGCTAGGATGGTTCGATCCTCTTCGCGGAGGACAACGCCCCCGGGTAGCTCCCGGGGGCATCCGCGGGGGGCACTCCGCGAACCGAGGTGACCGCATGGCCGAGACGTTCGGCGACGCGCTCCGCCGCTTCCGCGAAGCGGCCGGCCTGTCGCAGTCCAAGCTTGCTCAGCGCGTGTTCATGTCCGTGTCGTCCATCTCCCGGTACGAGTCCGGGCTGCAGCGCGTTGACGAGGCCACCGCCGCGCGCCTCGATGACGAGCTCGGCGCACACGGCCGGCTCCTCGAGTACCTGCCGCCGAAGACGCTCGACGTCGGTCCGCTCAACGCCGACCAGCGCGACCGCATCACCTACTCCGTGCGCTTCCCCGGCCGCATCGACGAAGCCGCGATCGCCGCCCTCGCCGACAGTCTCGCCGCACAACGCCGTCTCGACGACGTCCTCGGACCCGTCCCGCTCATCCCCGCGTCCCTCGCGCAGACGGAGATGGTCACCGACCTGCTGAAGGAGGTGAACGGGCCCCTCAGGCAACAGCTGGCGAGCGTGGCCAGCGAGCACGTGCAGTTCGCCGGCTGGCTGCACGCCGAGGCTCGACGGGACGCTGAGGCCGTGCGCCTGCTGGGACAGGCCGAAGACCTCGCCGACGAGGCAGAAGACGGCACGCTCGCAGCGCAGGCCCTCAACTTCCGCGGCTACCTCGCACGGCAGCAGGGTAGACCACGCGCCATGATCCGCGGCTTCCTCACCGCGTACCACACACCAGGCGCGCACGTGGCCCAGCGCATCGGTGACGCCATTCAGGCAGCGCAGGGGTACGCGAAGATCGACGAGCGGGACGCTGCTCTTCGCCTGCTCGACCAGGCAGACGGGATGCTCGACGAGGCAGCACGCGACGAGCCACCACCCACCGCGTACTGGCTCACGCCCACCTTCCACCGCCTCAACAGCGGTCTCGCACACCTAGCCTTAGGCGACCACGGCGACGCGGTCGATCACCTCAGCACCGGCCTCGACAACCTCCCTGAGGACCAGCAGGGTGCTGAGTGGACCCATGAGTACAGGGACGGACTCGATCAGGCCAAGGCCGCTAGTTGATCAGATGTGGATCTCCTGGGATCGCAGGAAGTTTCCTGCCCAAGATCTAAATGATCTACGTTGGTTGGTCACCAACCAGATATTGGTGATCAACAACAGAGGGTCAAGATGATCTTTTAAGATCCACTACGGAGACCCACACACACGGCTCCACGCATTTCTATATCGGACGCGTGTTTAAGCCCTGACCTGCGCAAACGCTCGACCAGTGGTCTTCAGGTGATCTTGGTGTCGCGAAAACCCGCAGGTCGGGCGCAAAATCCGGGGGCTGTACCCGACTTAACCACTGGGGTGGCTTGCTTGGATTAAGGCGTGTAAAAAGTCCCGTCCAGGGTGTCGCGATCCGCGACGTCCTCAGGGTTACGCCGAGACCGTAGCCCTCCCCCGGTCCAACGTTCCCTCGCGGACCGTCAGTCCGCGGACCGTCCGCAGAACGGTCAAGTAGTGCCATCTGTAACCAACGCTGGCAAACGTAAGAAACGGCAGGTCAGAGGCGTTGCAGGCCTATCTCCGCTGGTCGGAGTGCTGGGTGTCAACGTTCCGCTTCAACGTCTAGATCTGTCTCGGCCCCGGGTCGTAGGTCGGCCGGGTGATGAGCGATCTGGCTGCTGTCCTCGCGGAGCACCGTGCCGCGCCGTTTCCGTCGGCGGTCAGGCGGGGCGAGGACTACGGGTCCGTGTGCGCCGTGACGATCGACGCCGACATCTGCGGGTGGGCGAGCCGGGCGGGATCACTGCCGCCGGGCGCGCGGATGTCCTTCGCGCGTGCCGCGGACAGGCTGAGGTCGTCGCTGCCGGAGTTCCCCGCTGCGGGGCGGCCGTACTACGAGCGCCTTCTGGTCATTGCCGACCTGGCGCTGGCCGAGTAGCGGCTTGTCGCTGGTTGTTACTTTCATTGGGCGCAGGATATACTGCGTCCAATGAAAGCTTCGCCGAGCTTGCTGCCCCTGCTGCGTTCGCGCATGCAGGGTGAGCTGCTCGCGCTCGTGCTCCTGCACCCGGATCGCGAGTACAGCATCACCGAGCTCGCCGAGGCCTGTGGTGTCACGCCCACCGCCGTGTTGCGGGAAGTCGAGCGGCTGACCGGGGGCGGCATCCTGGAAGACCGGCGGGTGGGCCGCAGCCGGCTCGTCAAGGCGCGTACCGATACCCCGCTCTACCCGCCCCTGAGCGAGCTCATCGCTGTCACCTTCGGGCCGATGCCGCTTCTCGCCGAGGCCCTGTCCGGGCTGGCCGGCGTGCGCGAGGCCTACATCTACGGCTCCTGGGCCGCGCGCTACAGCGGCGAACCCGGTCTTCCGCCCGGCGACGTCGACGTCCTCGTTGTCGGTTCGCCCGATCCGGACGCGCTCTTCGACTCGGCGGAACAGGTGTCACGGCGGCTGGGGCGCGAGGTCAACGTCCACCGGGTCTCGCCCGAGTCGTGGGCGGCGAGCACCACCGATCCGTTCCTCACCAGCGTGCGTGAGCGTCCGCTGGTGAAACTCAGCCAGGAGACCTGATGCCGCAGTGGAACCAAGGCCGCGAACGGATCGACGCGTTCCTCGCGCGCGGCGCCATCGAGCACGTTCCGGCGTCGCGGGAGGCGGCCGAGGCCGAGCTCGTCCGAGCCCGTACGCACCTTGCTTCGGCGCGACAGCTCCAGGAGACGGACCCGGAAGGCGCCTACACGCTGGCCTACGACAGCGCGCGGCGGGCGTTGGCGGCCGTCCTGCAGAACCAGGGGCTGCGGGTGACGAGCCGCGGTGGGCACGTCACCGTCTACGAAGCCGTCCTCGCTCAGCTGGATCCGCCGCTGGGGTCGGTTTTGCGGCCCTTCAACCGGATGCGGGCCCGTCGCAACGAAGTCGCCTACCGGTCCTCGGAGGCGCCTGCGGTGACGCCGGAGGACGTGACGGCCGACGTCGTGAAGGTCGAGGCCCTCATCGACGTCGCCGAGAAGACGATCCCGAACATGCCACGCTATTGAGCACCGCTCGCCGGCCGCTCACTCCGCGCGAGAGAGCGGTCCTGGACCTGCTGCTGGCTACGGACTTTCCCGGTGCCGCGGCACTTCGCGCCCAGGCGCGCACGGCCGAGGTGACCGGCCGCTGCCCGTGCGGGTGTCCCACGATCGACCTCGCCGTCGACGCAACAGTGACGGTGGCCGACGTCGAGAGCCGGGTGGCCGTGGACGTCGATGTGGTGGACGGCGGGCTCATCCTCTTCGTCGACGAAGGCCGCTTGTCCGGCCTCGAATACTGGAGCGTGGCCGACGAAACCCCGGTCGAGTTCCCGCCGCCGGAGGAAATCCGGGTAGTGACAGCACCAGGTGACGGCTCCGGAGTTCTGCCACCCTCGGAACCGTGAGCGTCTACGTGATCTCCGAGGTCGAAATCCTCGACGAAGTCCAGGGCCGGCGTTACCGCGAACTCGCCCAGGAGTCGATCGTGCACCACGACGGCCGTTACCTCGCCCGCGGTGCGACGCCGACGGTTCTCGAAGGGGGACTGCGACGACCGCGTGGTCCTCGTCGAGTTCCCGGATCGCGAGACGGCCGAACGCTGGTACGCCTCGGCCGAGTACGCCGAGGCGCTGCAGCTCAGCAAGACCGCGCTGCGGCGGCGGTTGCTGCTCGTCGACGGCGTGGCCTAACGTCGGCTTCGTGGAGCCGCTGACCGCTGATCTCTTCGCGCCGCAATGCCCGTCCGGCGATACGCCGTTCCGGATCGGGGACAAGTGGGGCGGCATGGTCGTCGTCTGCCTGAAGGACGGGCCGCGGCGGTTCTCCGAACTGCGCGTGCCGCTGAGGAACGTCAGTCCGAAGGTGCTCACCGAGACACTGCGGTCCCTCGAGCGGGACGGGATGATCACCCGCAAGACCTACGACGAGAACCCGCCACGCGTCGAGTACGCGCTGACGGACCTGGGCCGGACCTTGTTCGAGCCCATGGACCGTTGCCGCGAATGGGCGGAGAAGTACCTGCCGAGCTTGCGGGCGGCCCGGCAGGCCTACGACCGGGCGGATTAGCCGAGGAGGCCCATCAGCGCGATCGCGATCAGCACGACCGCGGGCGCGAGGGCGTTGATCCAGGCGCGCTGGGCGGTGGTCAGGGTGGCGGGGGCGGGGGTGCTGTTCATGGCGTTTCCCTACGAACGGGCCGATGCTTCCGCGTGTTCAGCGCGTTGACCATGCCGAGCGTTAGCAGCTGTGACGAAGCTCACCCGATCATGCCGCTGACCAGCGGAAACAGCACTCAGCCGTCCGAGTGACGGCGGTTGCGGACGGTGAACCAGAGCACCCCACCGGCCGCGGCCACCATCGTCGCGAATGCCGTCGTGCCTACCACGATCGCCTGGGTCATGACTGTCCTCTCGAGTCCGAAGTCCTTTACCGAGAGACGTCGAACCCGGGCTTTCGTGCACTGAGAGTAGGCGGGATCACAGTCCGTCGAGAACTTCGTTGATCTGCTTGGCCAGCGCGAAGTCCTTCTCCGTCAACCCGCCTGCCGAATGCGTGCTGAGGTGGAAGGTCAGCGTGCGCCAGCGGATGTCGATGTCCGGGTGGTGGTCGGCGGCCTCGGCGAGCACCGCGACCCGGTCGACCACCTCGATCGCCTTCGGGAAGCTCGGGAGCTCCACCTCTCGCCGGATCACCGCGCCCGTGCGGACCCACCCGTGGAGCAGAGCTCGATCGGCCTCGTCGTCGCTCAAGATTTCCGTCATGCCTCCATCGTCCAACGTCCTGGACTACGCTGCACGGTTGCCACGGGAGTCCGGTGAGCCGGGCTGAGAGGCGGGGTGACCCGCGACCGTTAGCACCTGATCCCGGATCATGCCGGCGAAGGGAGGGCTTTCCCTCCTCGTCCGGCGAAGTGCAGGAGGGTAGATGAAACGCAGGGCTGTACGCGCCGCGACGGCCATCGCCGCCGTCAGCGTCGTCACAGCGGCGTGCTCGCTGTCGGACGGGTCCGGTGACACGAAGCAGACGCCCACCGTCACCCTGGTGACGCACGACTCCTTCCTGGCGCCGCAGGAGGTGCTCGACGCCTTCCAGCAGCAGTCGGGCATCAAGATCTCGGTGCTCAAGCAGGGCGACGCCGGTTCGCTGACCAACAAGCTCGTGCTGACCAAGGCCAACCCGGTCGGCGACGTCGCGTACGGCGTCGACTCGACGTTCGCCTCGCGCGCGCTCGCCGAGGGCGTCTTCGAGCCCTACACCAGCCCGGAGGCCGACCGCGGGCCGCAGCGTTACGCCGTCGACCCGGAGCACCGGCTGTCCGCGGTCGACGTCGGCGACGTCTGCGTCAACGTCGACACGAACTACTTCACCGCCAAGGGGATCCCGGCGCCGGAGTCGTACGACGACCTGGCCGACCCGAAGTACAAGGACCTGCTGGTCGCCGAGGATCCGGCGACGGCGTCGCCCGGGCTCGCGTTCCTGCTCGGCACCGTCGCGAAGTACGGCGAGGCCGGCTGGAAGGACTACTGGACCAAGCTGAAGGCCAACGGGCTCAAGGTGGTCAGCGGCTGGGAAGAGGCCTACACCAAGGACTTCTCCGGCTCGTCCGGCAAGGGGCCGCGGCCGATCGTGGTCTCGTACGCGTCGTCGCCGGCCGCCGAGGTGGGCGACGACGGGAAGCCGCGGACGAAGGCGCTGCTCGACACCTGCTACCGGCAGGTCGAGTACGCCGGGGTGCTGGCCGGCGGCAAGCAGGAGGAGAACGCGCGCAAGGTCGTCGACTTCCTGCTTTCGCAGCAGTTCCAGGCGACGGTGGCGGCCAACATGTACGTCTACCCGACGCGCCAGGGTGTCGACCTGCCGGCGGGCTGGGCGCAGGTCGCGCCGCTGCCGCAGAAGCCGCAGGCGCTGACCGCGGACCAGGTGCAGGCCGGGCGTGAGAAGTGGATCGGCGAATGGCGCACGCTCGTGCAGTGACATCCCGGAGCCTCCTGGCCCCGCCGCGGACCACCCGGGGGCTCGGCCTGGCGCTGCTCGGGCTGGGCCCGATCGGGTTCCTGGTGGTGTTCTTCGCCTGGCCGGTGCTGGCGATCGTCGGGCGCGGGTTCGCCGCGGGCGGGCTCGACGTCGTGCTGGGCGACCCGCAGACGTGGCGGCTGGCCGGCTTCACGGTGGCCACCGCCGCGGGCTCGACGGTCGTCGCGGTGCTGGCCGGGCTGCCCGTGGCGTTCCTGCTGGCGCGGGCGAAACTGCCCGGCGTCGGCCTGGCGCGGACGCTGGTGCTCGTGCCGTTCGTGCTGCCGACCGTCGTGGTCGGGCTGGCGTTCCGGGCGCTGTGGCCGGACGGCGGCGTGCTGCCGATCGTGCTGGCCAACGCGTTCTTCAACGTCGCCGTCGTCGCGCGGACGGTCGCCGGGCTCTGGGCGCGGCTGGATTCGCGGACGTCCGACGCCGCCCGGGCGCTCGGCGCGTCGCCGTGGCGGGCGTTCCGGTCGGTGACGCTGCCCGCGCTGGCGCCCGCGATCGCGTCCGCCGCGGCCGTCGTCTTCCTGTTCTGCGCCACCAGCTTCGGCGTCGTGCTGATCCTCGGCGGCGCGCGGTACCGGACCCTGGAAACCGAGATCTACTTGCGGACGGTCGACCTGCTCGACCTCTCCGGCGCGTCGGCGCTTTCGCTGATCCAGTTCGCGGCGGTCGTCGCGGCGCTGGTCGTCGGCGGGTTGGCGCGGCGGCGCAAGGAAGGCGCCAGGATCGGTTCCGGCGCGGTGCGACGCCCTCGCGGCGGCGAGTGGTGGGTCGTCGGCGCTGCGGGCGTCGTGCTGGCCCTGCTGCTGACGCCGATCGTCGCGCTGCTCGCCGAGTCGGTGTCCACTTCGGACGGCTGGAGCCTCGCGGGGTACCGCGCGCTCGCGGGCACCGGCGAGAAGGGCGCGCTGCAGGTGTCCGGCTGGGACGCCGCGCTGAACTCGCTGAAGGTGGCGATCGACGCGACGCTGCTGGCGCTGGTCGTCGGCGTGCTCGCGTCGGTGGTGCTGGTGGCGCTGCGCCGGTCGCCGGCGCGGGCCGCGCGCGGGCTGGGGGAGACGCTCGACGCCGCGCTGATGCTGCCGCTCGGGGTGTCCGCGGTGACCGTCGGGTTCGGCTACCTCGTGACGCTCGACGCGCTGCCCGGCGACCTGCGGACGTCGCCCTACCTGGTGCCGCTGGCGCAGGCGCTGGTGATCATCCCGCTGATCGTGCGGATGGTGCTGCCGGTGCTGCGCTCGGTCGACGTCCGGCTGCGGCAGGCCGCGTCGACGCTCGGCGCGAGCCCGCTGCGGGTGTGGCGGGAGATCGACCTGCCGCTGACGCTGCGCCCGCTGGTCGCGGCCGCGGGATTCGGGTTCGTCGTGGCGCTCGGCGAGTTCGGCGCGACGAGTTTCCTGGCCCGGCCGACGTTGCCGACGCTGCCGGTCGCGATCGCGTCGCTGATGGGACGTCCGGGCGAGCTGAACAACCAGATGGCGTACGCCGCGTGCGCGTTGCTGATGCTCGTGACGGTGCTGGCGGTCGCGCTGATCGACCGGCTCGGGGCCGCGCGCGGCCGGGTGGGAGAGTTCTGATGGCGCTGTCGGTGCGGGACCTGACCGTCCACTATGGATCATTCGCCGCGGTGCGCGACGCCCGGCTCGACATCGCCGACGGCGAGGTGCTGGCGCTGCTGGGCCCGTCGGGCTCGGGCAAGTCGACGCTGCTGCGCGCGATCACCGGGCTGGAGCCGTCGGCTCGCGGCACGGTCAGCTGGGACGGTGAGGACCTCGGCGCGGTGCCGGTCCACCGGCGCGGCTTCGGGCTGGTCTTCCAGGACGGCCAGCTGTTCGGCCACCGCGACGTCGCCGCGAACATCGCGTTCGGCCTGCGGATGCACGGCGTGCCGCGGTCGGCGTGGGCGCCACGCGTCGCCGAGCTGCTGGAACTGGTCGGGCTGTCCGGCTTCGAGCGGCGGCGGGTGACGGAGCTGTCGGGCGGTCAGGCGCAGCGGGTGGCGCTGGCCCGCGCGCTGGCGCCGGAGCCGCGGCTGCTGTTGCTCGACGAGCCACTGTCCGGTTTGGACGCCGGGTTGCGCGAGCAGCTGGCGATCGACCTCGCGGACCTGTTGCGGCGCAGCAAGATCACGGCGTTGCTGGTGACGCACGACCAGGAGGAGGCGTTCACACTGGCCGACCGGGTCGCGGTGCTCGACGCCGGCGAAGTCCGGCAGGAGGGTGCGGTTCGCCGGGTGTGGCGCAACCCGCTGGACGACGACGTGGCGCGGTTCCTGGGAGTGACGTCGTTCGCCGAGGGGATCGCGACAGGCGGCGTGGTCCGGACGCCGCTGGGGGATGTGGCGGTGCCGGACGTCAAGGACGGCCCGGTGCGGCTGGGGCTGCGCCCGCACGCACTGCGCGTGGCCGGCTCCGGAGTGGACGGCGAAGTGGTGGCCGCGGTCCACCGGCGCGAACACGTGCGGCTGGTGGTCCGGCTGGCGGAGTCCACTGTGGACGCGGTGGCCCCGGCGGCGGCTGATTTCCGGGCGGGGGACCGGGTGACGCTGGAACTCGACTCGGACGGCGTGGCCCTGGTCGGTTGACTACTTGCACGTTCGGCGGGCGCCCGGGGTTGCCCCGGTGTGCGCTTCCGCCGAATCCGCGCTGACCTGCGGGTTCCGCCTAGGCTTCGGCGATGGATCCGGAGTCGGACGCCGAGGCCGCCGCTCGCCGGGCGTCGTGGCAGCGCACGGCGTGGGAACTGCTCGCCGCGGTGTGCGCGCTGGTTTTCGCGATCTTCGTGATCGGCACGGCGATCACGCTCGCTCAGCCGGGCTACCTCTTCGGGGCCGGGGAACTCCCGGCCGACGCCGGGGCGCTCATCGGTTCGGCGGCGCTGGCCGTCATCGCATGGTCCCGGATCGTGGCCGCCGACCACCGGGCCGAGGCCGCGCTGGCCGGATGGGCGAAGAGAAGTGGCTGCCGGCGCCGAAGCCGCTTGACGGCGTCGATTTCGAGGAGGAGACCTCGCGGCTGCGCACCCTCGGCCGGCGCGGTGCTGATCGCGGTGGCGTGGTGGTGGCTGATGGGCCGCTGCGCGGCGGGGATCACGGCGGTCGGCGAACCGGCCGGCGTCGTCCGGGAAACCGGTACCCGCACGCTCGCCGACGTCGTCGCGGTCGGGGCGTCGGTGCGGGTCGAATACCGCGTCGAGGGCGTGACCCGGACCGCGGAGATCGTCCGGGAAACCGGAACCAGGTACGCGGTCGGCCAGGTGGTGGCGGTGGTCTACGACCCGGCCCACCCGCAGGTGGCCCGCCTCGACGACGAGCGGGCCGAGGACCCGTTCCCGGTCTGGGTCTTGATCGTGCCGCTGCTGGTCACCTTCTTCGCGGTACCGTGGTCGGTGCTCGCGGCCTTCCGCTGGCGGCGGCGGTACCACGCCGTGCGGCGAACCGGCTGGCGCCGGGCCGCGGTGACGGTGCTCCCCGAACTCCGCCGCACCGAGCGCAGGCCCGATGCGGACCTCCGCGTCCACTACCACGACGGCTCGGCGATCACGGTGCGCGCGGTCAGATCGACCCACGGGACGAAGGTGCTGAAGGACCGCGTGGATCGCCGCGCCTGGATCGGCGGCCGGGGCCGCGACATGGTGGTGCTGATCCCGTACGGGCCGTCCGCGGAGCGGCCCTACGCTATTCCGGTGTCCGGGAAGGTGCCGCGGGCTGCCGGATGACCCCGGGCCAAGTCTTGCGACCTGGCCCGGGAAAGCGGCTCAGCCGTCGCGGGTGGACAACCGCGCGTAGGCCAGCGAGAGCCCGATCACGATGTAGCACGCCGCTCGCAAAGCTCCTTCGCCCAGCATCTGCGTCCCCATCGGGTCCTGCAGCACCTCCGCCGGCGCCAGCGACCAGTTCTGCGTCAACAAGAACGGGTGCAGCCAATCCAGCGAAGTCAGGAACCCCAGGATCGTGAACACGATGTCCGCCGCCAGGACCGACGCCACCACCAGCATCGGGTGCTCGGTCCAGCTGGAGATCGCCAGCGCCACCGCGCCGACCGCCCACAGCTGCAGGACGACCCAGCCCGCGACCAGCAGGATCCGGGCCAGCGCGCCGCCCACCGACAACGTCGTGCCCGACAGCGTGAACAGCGAATCCGTGCCGTTGATGATCAGGCCGGTCACCACGCCCGTGAAGCACATCGCCAGCACCGAAACCACCGACACCGTCGCGACGCCGAACGCCTTGACCGCCAGCAGCCGGCCGCGGCCGACCGGGGCGATGAGCCAGCCGCGCAGGGTTCCGTGGGACGTCTCGCCCGCGATCGCGTCCGCGCCCGCCATCGCCGAAGCCAGCGGGAGCAGCAGGGTCAGCGTCATCACGATCGCCGCGATCGGCAGCACGAACGCGTTGTTCACCGCGGACGCCAGCAGCGCGCCGCCGCCGTCGTCAGGGCCGCCGCCGGATTGCGCGTCTTCGCTGACCAGCGTCAGGCCGATGCCGATCACCACCGGGATCAGCGCCAGCAGGCCCAGCACCGCGAGGGTGCGCGGCCGCCGGAAGATCCAGCGCAGCTCCGCGGCCAGCAACCGGGGCAGCGGCACCGTGTCGTGGCCGGCGCGGGCCACCGGTGCCTCGAGAACCGTGGTCATTCCGCCCCCTCCGTCAGCCGCGCGAACAGGTCTTCCAGGCCGGTACGCGCCCGCGTCGCCTCGTGGACCGCGACCCCCGCGCCCACCAGGACCTGCAGCACCCGCGGCGCCTCGGTCGCCGTGAGGTCGGCGCGGATCCCGTCCGGCGTCAGCCGCGCGCCGATCCGGTTCTCCCGCAGCACTTCCACGGCTTGCTCGGCGTCCGGTGTGCGGACCAGCAAGGCCGCGTTGCCGGACTCCAGCAGCTCCGCCAGCTCGCCCTGCGCGACGACGTTCCCGGCCTGCAGCACGGCGACGTGCGTGCAGGTCGCCTCCACCTCGGCCAGCAGGTGCGACGACACCAGCACGGTGACACCCTCGGCGTGCAGCTCGGCCACGATCCTGCGGATCTCCCTGGTACCAGCAGGGTCGAGGCCGTTGGTCGGCTCGTCGAGCACGACCATCTTCCGCGGCACGAGCAACGCCGAAGCGAGCCCGAGCCGTTGCTTCATGCCGAGCGAGTACCCCTTGTACCGCCGTCGCGCGGCGACGCTCAGCCCGACGCGCTCGAGCGCGGAGTCCACCGCGAGCGGGATCCCGGACGACGCCAGCCGCGGTTCGGCCGCGGCGAAGCGCAGCAGGTTGTCGCGGCCGGAGAGGAACGGGTGGAAGCCCGGCCCCTCGACCAGCGCGCCGACGTCCGGCAGTGCGTGCGCGGCGGCGTCGGGCATCTTGCGGCCGAGCAGCTCGACCTCACCCTCGGTCGGGCGCACCAGGCCCAGCAGCATCCGGATGGTGGTCGTCTTGCCCGAGCCGTTCGGCCCGAGCATCCCGACGACCGCGCCCTCGGGGATGTCGAGGTCGACGTGGTCCACCGCGACCGTGCCGCGGTAGACCTTGCGCAGCCCCCTGGTGCGCGCGGCCAGGGGAACCGCCGGGGCGGACGTCTCCTGTGCAGGATTCAAAACGTCCGTCCCGGCCTCGACAGAGGTCGTACTGGTCACTTCTGACCCAGCGCTTCGAACAGGACCTGCTCCGGCACCGCACCGGCGGCGAAGCGGCCGTCGTCGGTCAGGATCGCGCTGCCGACCTTCGTGGTGATGAGGTGGCCGCTGCCCCAGGTGCCGCTGACCTTCTTGGTGAACCGGTCGAGCAGGGCCTGCGGGTCGGTGCCCCGGCCCTGGCGGTCACCCTGCTGCTTCGGCGCCGCGTTCAGCGCGTCGGCCGGCACCTTGCCGGTGATGACGGTGTCCCAGCCGTCGCCGACGACCTTGACGTCCTGCTTCGCCTGCTCGGCGAGAGCCTTGTCCTTCTGGTCGACGGTCGGCGTCTTCTCCTCCACCTTGGCGCCCTTCGGCGGGGTGAAGGCGAAGAGGTCGGCGGGCTGCTGGGTGAACTGGACGTCGGTGAACGCGACCTCGAGGGCCGGCGTCGACGTCCCGTTGCTCAGCACCGACACGCGCAGCGGCATCCGCGTCTGCGAGTCGACGGCCACGCGGATCTCGCGCAGCAGCGTGCGCTCGCCCGGCTTCGGCGTCAGGACCAGCTCGTAGGCCGGGCGGTCGGCGACGGTCGCGGTGCCGTCGACCGACACCGTGCTGCTCTCGCGGACCTTCGCCAGCAGCTCGGTGGTCGTCGCGACCGGGTCGGGCGTCTTCTCGCTGCCCGCGCCCTTCTGCTTCGCCACGTCCGCCGGGATGGTCACCTTGGTCGCGGTGTTGGTCTTGGAGCTGTAGTCCCAGACGGTCGTGCCGTCGTGGACCACGGTCTCCTGGCCGGCGCCCTGCGTGACGGCCAGCCGGCTCTTGCCCGCGCCGTCGGTGAAGATGTGCGCCGAGTCGATGTTCAGCGCGGACGCCCCCGGGATCGCGCTCCCCACCGCGGGCAGCCCGAGGTTGTTGCTGACCTTCAGCGTGCCGTCGAACGCGCCCGGCTTGGCGGTCATCACCGACTGCACCAAGTCCTCCGCGCTGACCTGCGGCAACGCCGGCTTGTCGTCGGCGCTCGCCGGCATCGCGATGAACGCGAGCCCGCCGGCGCCGAGGGCCGTGCCCACGACCGCCGCGGTGATGCCCTTCGTCTTCGGTTTCATGCGTCTCTCCCTGTGTTCCCGAACCCGAGTGTGCTCGGTTCCCGGCTCCGACGCTTCCCTCTCGAGGCTGAGATACCCCTGAAGGTTCTCCCTCCGCGGCTGAGATCGTGCTGAGAGATCCCGCGGGACCTGCGCAAACCCGCCATGATGAAAGGCGTGAAACCTCGGGTGCTGGTGGTCGACGACGAGCTGGGCGTGCGGAAGGCACTGCAACGCGGGCTGCGCGCGGAGGGGATGGACGTGGTCACCGCCGCGGACGGCCCCAGCGGGCTGCAGCTGGCGAGCACCGGCTCGTTCGACGTCGTGCTGCTCGACATCATGCTGCCCGGCTTGTCCGGTTACCGCGTGCTGGAGCGGCTGCGCAAGGACGGCGTCACGACGCCGGTGCTGCTCGTGTCGGCCAAGGACGGCGAGGTCGACCAGGCCGACGGCCTGGACCTCGGCGCCGACGGTTACCTCGTCAAGCCGTTCTCCTTCGTCGTGCTGGTGGCGCAGGTCCGCGCGACGCTGCGCCGCGCCGGGCCGGACGCCAGCCGCGGCACACTGCGGCTCGGCGCGCTGGAGGTCGACCGCGGGCTGCGGCAGGTGCACTGGAACGGCGAGGAGGTCGGGCTGAGCCCGCGCGAGTTCGCGCTGCTCGAGGTGCTCGTCGGCCGCGCGGGCACGGTCGTCACCAAGGACGAGCTGCTGCGCGCGGTCTGGGGCGAGGAGCAGGCCGTGACGCGCAACCTCGTCGAGGTGTACGTCGGGTACGTGCGGCGCAAGCTCGACGCCGTCGGCGCCGGCGCGCTGCTGCGGACGGTGCGCGGGCACGGCTACCTGGCCTCCGACGCGCAGATCGACGAGGTCATCACCCCGTGATGACCTGGTGGCGCGGGCGGTCCCTGCAGGCCCGGATCACCGTGCTGGCCGCGACGATCACCCTGGGCTGCCTGCTCGGGCTCGCCGCGCTGGCCGCGGCCAAGCTCTCGCCGTTGCTCATCGACTCGGTCGACCGCGAGCTGACGGGCGCGCTCGGCCCGGCCGGTGCCGAGGTGGCCGCCGGCCGGGCCCTGCCGGTCACCGCCCCGGTGACCGTCCGGGTGCTCGACATCTCGGGCACGCCGGTCGACGGCGGCGCGCCGAGCGGGCTCGGCGGTGCCGACGTCGGGCTGCTCAAGGCCGGGCAGCCGGTGCAGCAGGACGGCGCCCGCTACCTGGGCGCGGTCGTCAGCACGCCCGACGGGACGCAACGGCTGGTCGTCGCCGGCGCGGGCCTCGTCGGATTCTCCGCCGCCGTGCACTACGGCGGGGTGTGGCTGGTGGTCGTCGCGTCGGTCGGCGCGCTGGTCGCGGGCCTGGCGACGTGGCTGGTGGTGCGCTTGGCGCTGCGCCCGGTGGCGCGGATGCGGGGCACGGTGCGGACGCTGCCGCCGGGCGCGCGGCTGCCGCTGCCGGACTCGCACGACGAGCTGCGCGCGCTGGCGGAGGAGTTCAACGCGCTGCTGGAGCGGCAGGAGCAAGCGAGCGAGCGGCTGCGGCGGTTCACCGGCGACGCGGCGCACGAGCTGCGCTCGCCGGTCGCGTCGATCCGGGTGCAGGCCGAGGTCGCCGTCACCAATCCCGATCCGGAGCTGTCCCAGGAGACGCTGGGCGACATCCTGACGGAGGCCGAGCGGCTCTCGTCGCTGCTCGACGGGCTGTTGTCGCTGGCCCGTTCGGACGCGGGGGAGGTGCCGCCCGCGGAGCCGGTCGAGCTGGTCAGCGAGGTCCGCGCGGCGGTCGCGCGGCTGCCGGCCGGGGCGCCGGAGACGCGGGTGAGCAACGCGGTCGCGCAGGCCTGGGCGTGGTCGGCGCACGGCGAGGTCGAGCTGGTGCTCGACAACCTGCTGCGCAACGCCTGCCGCTACGCGCGCGGGGAGATCGTGGTCTCGGTGCTGGCGTCGCGCTCGTCGGTGCGGGTCGTGGTCGACGACGACGGTCCCGGGATCGCGCCGGAGCACCGCGAGAAGGTCTTCGACCGGTTCTACCGGGTGTCCGACGACCGCGCCCGGATCACCGGCGGCACCGGCCTGGGGCTGGCGATGGTGGCCGAGACGGTCCGCCGTCGCGGCGGGCGGGTCCAGGTGGGCGAGTCCCCGGACGGGGGCGCGCGGTTCCAGGTCATCTGGCGTTCGGCGCCGGTCTCGTGAGTGTTTAGGGCGGTTCTAACCCGCCTAAACACTCACGACTGATGCGCGCGGCTGTTGGGAGGGCGCGCCTCGGGGGGACGGCTTGCGTTCTCGGAGGGTCGGTCGGCGTGCCTGGACGGTCGGCTCGCGTGCCCAGGGGGTCAGCTCGCGTGCCCAGACGGTCGGCTCGCGTGTCTGGAGGGTCGGCTCGCGTGCCAGAGGGTCGACTCGCGTGTTTGGAGGGGTGACACGGCGCGGGTCGCGTCCGGGCTTCCGGGTAGATTCCGGGGCTGTGAACGGTGTGATCGTGGGTGCCGCCCTGGTGCGCGACGGGAAGTTGCTGGCCCAGCAGCGGGCCTGGCCGCCGGGGCACGCGGGGCAGTGGGAGCTGCCCGGCGGGCGCGTCGAGGACGGTGAGTCCGACGCCTTCGCCCTGGCTCGCGAGTGCAGCGAGGAGCTGGACGTCGTGATCGAGGTCGGGGCGCGGGTCGGGCAGGAGATCCCGCTGCCCGGGGACAAGATCCTGCGGATCTACGCGGCTTCGCTGGTCTCGCCGGGCGACGAGCCGCGGGCGGTCGAACACCTGGCCGTTCAGTGGCTCGGCCCGGACGACCTCGACGACGTCGACTGGCTGCCCGCCGACCGCATCCTGCTCCCGGCCTTCCGGGAACTGCTCTCCTGAAGGTCCGTGAAGGCCTCCTTGAGGGACTCAGAGTCCCTCAAGGAGGCCTTCACGGACCTCTTCAACTGGCGCCGATCATCCGCAGCGCGGCCGAGAGGCGGTGCGAGCCGCGCTCGGCGGCCCGGGCCGCGCCCGCTTTGCGGACCCGGTCCAGCTCCGCGACGTCGCCGAGCAGCGTCAACGCGCGCTCGCGCAGCGGCCGCAGCTGTTCGATCACCGCGTCGGCGACGGCGTCCTTCACCGCGCCGTACGACGAGAACTCGTCGGCCAGATCGGCCGGTGACCCGCCGCGGCAGGCCGCGAGGATCTCCAGCAGGTTCGCCATGCCCGGCCGGGTGTCCGGCGCGTGCACCGGCACCGAACCGCCGTCGGTGACGGCGCGGCGGATCTTGCGGCGGATCTGGTCGGGCTCGTCGAGCACGAACACCACGCCCGCGCCGTCCTGCGACGACTTCGACATCTTGCGCGTCGGGTCGGCGAGGTCCTTCACCCGTGCGCCCGCCGGCGGGAGCACGGCCTCGGGGACGGTGAACACGTCGCCGTAGGTGCCGTTGAACCGCTTGGCCAGCGTCCGGGCCAGCTCGACGTGCTGGCGCTGGTCCTCGCCGACCGGCACCTCCCGCGCGCCCTGCAGCAGGATGTCCGCGGCCATCAGCACCGGGTAGGTCAGCAGCGACAGCCGCACCCCGGCCTGGCCCTTGGACTTCTCCTTGAACTGGATCATCCGGGCGGCCTCGCCGTAGTTGCAGGTGCACTCCAGGACCCAGGTCAGCGCCCCCAGCTCGCGGGCGAGGTCGGACTGGACGAACACCCGCTCGGGGTCGATGCCGGCGGCGATGAGGACGGCGAGCTGCTCACCCGCCAAGGATCGGAGTTTGGCGGGGTTGTGCGACGTCGTCATGCCGTGCAGGTCGGCGACGAAGTAGAGGTCGTCCGGGCCGCCCTCGGCGGCCCAGCGGCGGACGGCCCCGAGGTGGTTGCCGAGGTGGACGTGACCGGACGGGGTGATCCCGGACAGCTTGCTCATCGTGGGTCCTTTCGACGGGGACCACCCCGGCGAAGGCACGAAAAAGGCCGCCCGTCCGGGGCGGCCGCTGCTGGATTCAGCGCAGGGTCAGTGGGCCGCCGAGGGCGGCCACCACTGGGACGTCTGCGCAAACATGCGGTGACTATAACCGAGCGGGTCTACCGTCGTAACCATGTTCGTCGTACTGCTGACCTACACCGCCCCGATCGAAGAAGTCGACCTGGCGCTGCCGGACCACGTGGCGTGGCTGGAGGCGCAGTACGAGCGCGGCCTCTTCCTCGCGTCCGGGGCGCGGAAGCCGCGCGTCGGCGGCGTGATCATCACGCGGCCGATGTCGCAGGGGAAGCTCGACGCGATCCTGGCGAGCGACCCCTTCGCGGTGCGGCACCTCGCGAAGTACGAGGTCATCCCGTTCTCGCCGACCAAGACCGCGCCGGAGCTGCGGGACCTCAACGAGGCCATCTCGCACTGAGTCCTCGGAGAGCGCTGAGTCCCCGGAGAGCACTGAGGCCCCGGAGCGTCAGGCCGCGAGGTCGAGCTTCGCCTTCGCCTTCTTGAGCGCCAGCACCGGGCACTTCTTGCAGCGCGGCTTGGACCGGCAGCACTTCTTCTTGACCTTGCCGGCTTTCATCAGCTTGCGCACGACCTTGTGCGGGTCGTCCGGTGGCTTCTTGCCCACGCGTGAGCTCCTCGGATCGGCGACGCTGTCCGGCTCTCCAGATTAGGAGAGCCTAACCGATCTTGGGGCGTGGGGCTCCTCACAATGGGGGTGCAGGTATCCTTGGTGAGGTCCGCGTGTGACCAGAGCCGGTCACAGGATGCCGAACGGGCTTACGCGGCCACCCACACCTTTGAAGTTCAGGAGTCTTCGCGTGCCCGCAGCCAGCGCTACCGTCGAAACCGGCCGGTCGACCGGTAAGACCCGGCCCGACCTGCGCAACGTCGCGATCGTCGCCCACGTCGACCACGGCAAGACCACGCTGGTCGACGCCATGCTCCGGCAGTCGGGCGCCTTCGCCGAGCGCGCCGAGCTCGTCGACCGGGTCATGGACTCCGGTGAGCTGGAGCGCGAAAAGGGCATCACCATCCTGGCGAAGAACACCTCGATCCACCGCCAGACGCCCGAGGGTTCGGTGACCATCAACGTCATCGACACCCCCGGCCACGCCGACTTCGGCGGTGAGGTCGAGCGCGGCCTGGCGATGGTCGACGGCGTGGTCCTGCTGGTCGACGCCAGCGAGGGCCCGCTCCCGCAGACCCGCTTCGTGCTCCGCAAGACCCTCGAGGCCAAGCTGCCGGTGATCCTGCTGGTCAACAAGGTCGACCGGCCGGACGCGCGGATCGCGGAGGTCGTCGAAGAGACCCACGACCTGCTGCTGGATCTGGCCGGCGACATCGAGGACGCCGATCTCGACGCCATCCTCGACCTCCCGGTCGTCTACGCCTCCGCGCGCGCCGGCAAGGCGAGCCTGGCGCAGCCGGAGGACGGCGGCCTGCCCGACAGCGAGAACCTCGACCCGCTGTTCGAGACGCTGATGCGCCACGTCCCGCCGCCCGCCGCGGACCTGGACGCGCCGCTGCAGGCCCTGGTCACGAACCTCGACGCGTCGAACTTCCTCGGCCGCATCGCGCTCATCCGCATCCACGCCGGCCGGCTCCGCAAGGGCCAGACCGTGGCCTGGATGCGCGAAGACGGCACCGTGCAGAACGTCCGGATCTCCGAGCTGCTGGTCACCGAGGCGCTCACCCGCGTCCCGGCGACCGAGGCCAGCGCGGGCGAACTGGTTGCCATCGCCGGAATCCCGGAGATCACCATCGGCGACACCCTCGCCGACTCCGAGAGCCCGGTGGCGCTGCCCCGGATCACCGTCGACGAGCCCGCCATCTCGATGACCATCGGCGTCAACACCTCGCCGCTGGCCGGGCGCAACGGCGGCGACAAGGTCACCGCGCGGCTGGTCAAGGCCCGCCTCGACGTCGAGCTGATCGGCAACGTCTCGATCCGCGTGCTGCCGACCGAGCGCCCCGACACCTGGGAGGTGCAGGGCCGTGGCGAGCTGGCGCTGGCCATCCTGGTCGAGCAGATGCGGCGTGAGGGCTTCGAGCTGACCGTCGGCAAGCCGCAGGTCGTGCTCCGCACGATCGACGGCAAGCTGCACGAACCGTTCGAGCGCCTCTACATCGACTCGCCGGAAGAGCACCTCGGCGCGATCACGCAGCTCCTGGCGTCCCGCAAGGGCCGCATGGAGGACATGAGCGGCAACGGCACCGGCCGGATCAAGCTGGTCTACGTGCTCCCGTCGCGCGGCCTGATCAGCTTCCGCACCGACTTCCTCACCGAGACCCGCGGCACCGGCATCGCGAACCACGTGTTCGAGGGCTACTTCCCGTGGGCGGGCGAGATCCGCACCCGCCACAGCGGGTCCCTGGTCGCCGACCGGACCGGCCCGGTCACCGCGTACGCGATGATCCAGCTGGCCGACCGCGGCACGTTCTTCGTCGAGCCGGGCGCCGACGTCTACGAGGGCATGGTCGTGGGCGAGAACCCGCGCTTCGAGGACCTCGACATCAACATCACCAAGGAGAAGAAGCTGACGAACATGCGTCAGTCCTCCGCCGACGTGATGGAGACGCTGGCCCGGCCGCGCAAGATGGGCCTGGAAGAGGCCCTGGAGTTCTGCTCGGTCGACGAGTGCGTCGAGGTGGCCCCGGAGGTCGTGCGCGTCCGCAAGGTCACGCTGGACATCAACACCCGGGCCAAGGAGCGTTCGCGCGCCAAGAGCCGCGACAACGTCTGATCCGACAACGCGAAAAGGGCCTCCCGGCGATCGGCCGGGAGGCCCTTTTCGCGTCCGCAGGTGACCCTGTGTCGGAAATACCCCGCCCCAGCGTCACCGAATTCGCGTACCTTCTCCTTATATCTTTATAGGCGGACCGCCTGGTGTTCACCTCCGCCCGGCGCCGTCCCGTGTCCGGGCCGTGTTCGTTCCGCCGTTCCGGAACGGTCCGGGAACCCGGACGGTGCTCCGCGCGTCCTTTTCCATAGCGCCACGATGGGGCGCCGGACCCGGCCGATCCGGGTATGGGAATCTCGGTTCCGGCGGCGGAGGTGGTCATGGGAGCATGGCTGCCCCGATCGGCGAGAATCCGGAAGGAACAGGGCGTGCGGGTGAATCGCAAGGCGGGGCCGGTACTGGCACTCGCGGCCGTGGTGCTCGCCGCCTGTTCGAACACCCCGCCACCCCCGGTGGTGTCGACGTCGGTGGCGCCGGTCTCGACCACCGGCAAGACCCCGTCGCAGATCGTCGTCGGCGTCGACGACGTGCTCGGCGGGTACAACCCGCACAACCTCGCGGACTCCTCGCAGGTGACCTCGGCGCTCTCGCAGCTGCTGCTGCCCTCGGTGTTCCGCCAGAAGGACGACGGCGCCACCCTGCTCGACAAGAACCTGATGAAGTCCGCCGAGGTGCTCTCGCAGCAGCCGTTCGTCGTGGCCTACGACATCCGGCCGGACGCGTCCTGGTCCGACGGCGCGCCGATCGCCGCCGAGGACTTCGACTACCTGCGCACCCAGATGCGCGACCAGCCCGGCGTGATCGGCCCGGCCGGCTACCGGCAGATCACCGACCTGCAGTCCCGCGAAGGCGGCAAGCGCGTCGAGGTCACCTTCGCCAAGCCGTACCCCGGCTGGCAGACGCTGTTCTCGGACCTGCTGCCCGCCCACCTGCTCAAGGACGCCCCCGACGGCTGGCGCGGCGCCCTGGCCTCGAACTTCCCGGCCATCGCCGGCCCGTTCTCGATCAAGAGCCTCGACACCGCCCGCGGCGAGGTGATCCTCGAGCGCAACGAGCGCTACTGGGAGAAGCCCGCGGCGATCGACCGGATCGTGCTGCGCCGGTCGGACCAGAGCACCCTGCTGGCCGCGCTGCGCAGCGGCAACGACCAGTTCGCGCTGGCCCGGACCACCGGGGACGAACTCAAGCTGCTCGGCGAGCTCGGCTCGGCCGTCCAGCTCCACACCGTGGCCCGGCCGCTCGTCGCCGACGTGCTGCTGCGGCCGGTCAGCGCCACGCTGCAGGACGCGCAGGTCCGGGCCGGGGTCGCCGCCCTGCTCGACCGCCCCAAGCTGATCACCGAGGGTGTCAACGGCGGGCCGTCGGCGACGCTGCACGCCGACGCCCAGGTCAAGGCGCCGTCGGTGGCCGGGTACACCGCGACGATCCCGCCCGGCCCGCCGACCGCGCCGGACGTCGCGAAGGCCGAGGAGTCGCTGAAGGCGGCCGGCTACACCAAGACGGCGGGCACCTGGCGCAAGAACGGCAAGGCGCTGTCGCTGGTCGTGGCCTCGCCCGGCACCCAGGAGCCGTACGCGTCGATCGCCAAGGAGCTCACCGGCGAGCTGACCGCGCAGGGCATCGAGGTCAACGCGATCACGCCGCAGCCGCGGGACCTGTTCAGCGGCCTGCTCGCGATGCCGGTGGTCAGCGGGGTCCAGCAGCCGGCCGGGGACTCGGCGGGCAACGTCGGGATCGACATCGCGGTCGTGCCGCAGGCGGTCGGCGGCGACACGGCATCGGTGCTCGCGTCGACCTTCGGCTGCCGGCTCGAGCAGACCGCTTCGGGGAGGGACACGGCAAAACCGGTCGTTCCGGGCAATTCGGCGGGCTTCTGCGACCCGGCCCTGCAGCCCTCGATCGACGCCGCGCTGTCGGGCGCCACGCCGATCGCCGAGGCCCTGACCACCCTTGAGCCTGAACTTTGGCGTCAGAACGTGGTGATCCCGCTGTTCCAGATGGCTGACACCCTGGCGATCGGATCGGGTATCTCGGGCGTCACGCCGGGTCCCCCCATGGTGGGCCCGTTCGGGTCCGCCGTGAACTGGACTCGCGGCCCGAAGTAATCACTCGGCTACGCATTCAGTACTACCGAGTGATCTTCACCGACGCCTTCGGGTGGCAGCCATTGATTCCATGAGGTAACCGTCGTATTTCTGGATGTCCACTGGAAGTCACCCTTTGGTCACGATCGACCCTGAACTGGTGACTGTCGGTGCTTTTCCTTTCTAGCGTGCACCCGCAGTGCGCCAGTTGAGTGTCGCTTGGCGTGTCGTAGGCTCCGGCACCAAACCGGAGCGGTGTGGGTCCTTGTCACAATTCAAGGGCTCAGTGCTAGGAGGGCACACTTCATGAGGAGAACCAAAGCAGTCTCCGCCTTGTCGCTCGTCGCAGCGGGCACGCTGCTGCTGAGCGCCTGCAGCGGCGGCGATTCGGGTTCGGGCAGCACGGACCAGAACGGGTCGTCGACCGACGTCAAGTCGATGGCTGTCGGCAAAGCCGAGACGGGTGACTCGTTCAAGCTCGCCGACGTCAAGGGCTGGGACGGCACCGTCACGGTCGGGATCGACGACGGGTACTCGGGGTACAACAACAACACCCCGGACACCAACAGCTCGTACAACACGTACATCTTGACGGCCGTGCTCGAAGACTCCTTCGTCCTCGACGGCAACAACAAGGTGCTGCTCAACAACGACATGTTCGACTCGGTCGACGTGACCTCCAAGGACCCGCAGGTCGTCACGTACAAGATCAAGCCGAACATCAAGTGGTCCGACAACGCGGCCTTCGACTGCCACGACCTGTACCTGAACTGGCTCTCGCAGAGCGGCCAGGCCAAGGGCTCGGACGGCAAGAACCCGTTCAACGCGGCGTCGACCACCGGCTACGACAAGATCAAGACCGCCACCTGCAAGGACAACCTGACCTTCGAGACGGACTACAGCGAGCCGTACCTCGACTACAAGGGCCTGTTCAGCGGCGTCTCGATCCTGCCGGCGCACATCCTCGAGAAGCAGACCGGCATCGCGGACATCACCAAGCTGGCCCCGACCGGTGACCCGGCCCAGCTGTCCAAGGCCGGCGACTTCTGGACGAACAAGTGGAAGGGCTTCGACAAGGCGCTCATGCCGGCCTCCGGCCCGTACATGATCGACGCGTTCGACGCCAACCAGAAGGCCGTCACCCTCGTCAAGAACCCGGCTTGGGCCGGCGGCAAGGGCGGCCCGGCCAAGATCATCGTCCGCGCCATGGAAGACACCAAGGCCATGGCGACCGCGCTGCAGAACGGTGAGATCGACGTCGCGGCGTCGACCCAGCCGGACGCCACCGCGGCCCAGACGATGAAGGGCCTCTCGGCGCAGGGTGTCACCTACGGGTCGGCCGCACAGCTGACCTACGAGCACCTCGACCTGCAGTTCAACCGCATCTTCAAGGACGACGCGCTCCGCAAGGCGTTCTTCGAGTCGGTCGACCGCAAGGCCATCACCGACAAGCTGCTCAAGGAAGTCCAGGCCGACGCGGCCCCGCTGAACTCGATCGTGTTCTTCCAGGGTGAAGAGGGCTACACCGACCTGTACGGCAGCAAGGCCGGGCTGGGTGCCGAGGCAGCGGCGAAGACGCTGACCGACGCCGGCTGGGCGAAGGGTGCCGACGGCATCTTCGCCAAGGGTGGCGTGCGCGCTTCGTTCAAGATCACGCACAACCAGAACGCGCGCCGCAGCCAGACCGTCGAGATCATCATCTCGCAGGCCAAGGCGGCCGGTATCGAGGTCAAGGACGAGACCGACGCCAACTTCCTCAAGGGTGGCCGCGTCTCGACCGGTGACTACGACATCGCCCTCTTCGGCTGGTCGTCGGCGCCGTTCAAGTCGCAGTCGCGCTCGATCTACGTCTGCCCGACCAACGGTGGTGACCAGAACTACCAGAACCTCTGCGACCCGAAGATCGACGAGGCGTTCACCGCCGCCGTGAAGGCGACCGACGAGCAGAGCAAGCTGCAGAACTACCAGGCCGCGGACAAGGCGATCGCCGACAAGTACGCGACCATGCCGCTGTTCCAGACGCCGTCCATGTGGGCGTTCAAGGGCATCGACCGGGTGTACATGCAGTCGTACAACGGTGTGCTGTGGAACGCCGGCGAGTGGGAGAAGAAGTAACGGGGCTAGCGCCCTGACGCTTCTTTCCCCTCGCTCCAGATGACCTGGGAGGTACCGGGGCCCGGCCACGAGCCGGGCCCCGGTACCCACCGGAAGTAGCTGTTGACCGTAGGGTTACCACCACTACGGTAGACAACCGGGTAGCGGTCCAGCGCACTTCTGACGACCAGGCCCGGATGAGGAGCAGTTCGTTGAACCTGGTGATCTACATCCTTCGCCGTCTGGCGATATCGATTCCCGTCCTCCTGGTCGGGACCTTTTTGTCGTTCGTGATGGTCGCCGCCACCGGTGACCCGCTGGGCGAGATCCGCAACAACCCGCTGATGAGCAAGGACGCGATCGACGCGCTCTCCCACAAGCTGGGGCTGGACCAGGGCGTCATCCCGCGCTACTTCACGTGGCTCGGGCACTTCCTGTCCGGTGACTGGGGCACCTCGATCGCGCAGGGCAACGCCCTCGCGCCGGTCGCGCCCAAGGTCACGGCCGCGTTCGCCGTCACGCTCAAGCTGGTCGTCGGCGCCGAGATCCTCGCGCTGATCATCGGCATCATCGTCGGTGTGCTGGCCGCGGTGAAGCAGTACTCGATCATCGACTACATCGCGACCACCCTGGCCTTCCTGCTCTTCTCGATGCCGATCTTCTGCGTCGCGATCGTGCTGAAGCGCTACGCGATCGAGATCAACGGCTGGGTGCGGGACCTGGGCCTGTCCGACGTCCTCGGCAATCCCTGGCTGCGCACGATCAGCCCGGAGCAGCTGAAGACCGACGGCGTCGGGGACTTCATAACCAGTACGGTCGGCGCGTACCTGCTGCCGACCCTCTCGATCATGGCGATCAGCTTCGCCGCGTACAGCCGCTTCCAGCGGGCTTCGATGCTCGAGGTCATGAGCTCGGACTACGTGCGCACCGCGCGCGCCAAGGGCCTGGGGAACGGCCGGGTCATCTTCCGGCACGCGTTCCGCAACGCCCTGATCCCCGTGACGACGCTGTTCTCGGTGAACTTCGGCTCGGTGCTCGCCGGGGCGATCATCACCGAAACGGTCTTCAACTGGCACGGCATGGGCACGCTGCTGGTGGAAGCCGTCACGAAAAACGACACCCAGGTGCTGATGGGCTGGCTCGTGGTCATCGCCACCAGCGTGGTCGTCGCCAACCTGATCGCCGACCTGATGTACGGCATCCTGGACCCGAGGATTCGCGTTGGCTGACTTGAACTCACTTCTCGCGAGCGAAACCGCGACCGCCGACGGCACGCTGCCGCCGGAGGCCCTGCCCGAGCCGCGGAGCCAGGGCAAGCTCGTCCTGCGCAAGTTCCTGCACCACAAGCTGGCGATGGCCTCGACCGCGGTGCTGGTGCTGATCATCCTGCTCAGCATCCTGATGCCGATCTTCTGGCCGCACAGCTACGAGGACAGCTCCTTCCCGTCCTTCGCGAAGCCGAACGGGGACTTCCCGCTGGGCACCACGCAGGTCGGCAAGGACATGGTGTCGCAGATCCTGCGCGGTACCCAGTTCTCGCTGCTGATCGCGCTCACGGTGTCGGTCCTGTCGACCTTCGTCGGCGTCGTCCTCGGCGCCCTGGCGGGCTACCTGCGCAGCTTCACCGACTCGGCGATCTCACGCGTGACGGACCTGTTCCTGATCATCCCGCAGATCGCCGCGGCGGCCATCCTCGCCAAGGTGTTCGGCGGCGGTGCCTGGTACATCGTGGCGCTGGTGCTGGCGGCCTTCGGCTGGATGCAGGTCGCCCGGATCACCCGGGCCGAGGCGATGTCGCTGTCGCAGCGGGAGTTCGTCGACGCCGCTCGCGCTTCGGGCGCCGGCACGTTCCGGATCATCTTCAAGCACCTGGTGCCGAACATGGTCGGCAGCATCACGGTCAACGCCACCCTCGCGGTCGCGCAGGCCGTGCTGGCGGAAGCCGCGCTGTCGTTCATCGGCCTCGGTGTCCAGCTGCCGGACACCTCGCTCGGCCGCGTCATCCTGGAGAACTACGCCCAGCTGCAGACGCGGCCGGCGCTGTTCTTCGGGCCGTTCATCGTGCTCGTGCTGATTTCACTGACGATCAACTTCATCGGTGACGGTCTTCGCGACGCCTTCGACCCGCGTCAGCGGAGAATGAAGGCCTGACCACGCGCCGCGGGGGTGACCGGGATTCCGGTCACCCCCGCGGCCGTTTGCCGCGAGAACCGCCGGACCTGGGGGTTTCGGATGAATCTCGTGGTGTACGTGGTCCGCAGGCTGCTCGTCTCGATCCCGGTCCTGCTGGTCGGCACGTTCCTCTGCTTCGTCATGGTCGCGAACACGGGCGACCCGCTCGGGGAGCTCCGGAGCAAACCCGGCATCAGCGCGCAGGCGATCGCCGACACCGAGCACCGGCTCGGTCTGGACCAGCCCGTCTTCGCGCGGTACTTCACCTGGCTCGGCCACTTCCTGTCCGGCGACTGGGGCATCTCCGTCGCGCAGGGCAACGCGCTCCAGCCGGTGGCGCCGAAGGTGCTGGCGGCGTTCCGGGTGACGCTCGAACTGGTGCTCGCGGCGTCGGTGCTGGCCCTGGTCCTCGGGGTGCTGGTGGGTGTGCTCGCCGCCGTCAAGCAGTACTCCCTCTGGGACTACATCGCGACGACGCTGGCGTTCCTGATGTTCTCGATGCCGATCTTCTGCGTCGCCATCGTGCTCAAGGGCTACGCGATCCGCGCCAACATCTGGGTCCGCGACCTCGGGCTGGCGGACGTCCTCGGGGACCCGTGGCTGCGCACGACGAGCCCGGAGAGCCTCTCGGCGACCGGCGTCGGCGACGCGCTCGCGAAGTACGTCGGCGCGTTCCTGCTGCCGACACTGTCCATCATGGCCATCACGTTCGCCGCCTACAGCCGCTTCCAGCGCGCGTCGATGCTGGAGGTGCTGGACGCCGACTACGTGCGCACAGCGCGCGCCAAGGGCGCCACGAACACCCGCGTGATCTGGCGGCACGCGTTCCGCAACGCGCTGATCCCGTGATGACGCTGTTCTCGGTCAACTTCGGCGCCACGGTGACCGGCGCGATCATCACGGAGACGGTCTTCACCTGGCACGGCATGGGCATCCTCGACCCCCGCATCCGGGTCGGCTGACACCCGGGGCCCACGCAGTGGAAGCAGAGTGAGAGCGAACCCGGGCCCCAGGAACGTCGAAGGCCGCCACCCGAGCCGGGTGGCGGCCTTCGACGTGTCTACGGGAGCGTCAGTCGGCGACCGGCGCCAGCCGGCCCGCTTCCCAGGCCGCGCGGCGCTCGGCCTGCAGCACCGGGTCGGCGACCGGGGCCGCCGACAGCAGGCGCCGGGTGTACTCCTGCTGGGGCGAGTGCAGCACCTGGTCGCGGGTGCCGACCTCGACCAGCTTGCCGTACTGCATCACCGCGACGCGGTCGGCCAGCAGGTCGACCACGGCGAGGTCGTGGCTGATGAACAGGCACGCGAACTGCAGCGACTGCTGCAGGTCGAGGAACAGGTCCAGGACACGGGCCTGCACCGACACGTCCAGCGCCGAGGTCGGCTCGTCGGCGATCAGCAGCGCCGGGTCGAGCGACAGCGCGCGGGCGATCGCGACGCGCTGGCGCTGGCCGCCCGAGAGCTCGTGCGGGTAGCGGTTCATGTAGTGCCCGCCCAGCTCGACCTTGTCGAGCAGCGAGCGCACGCGGGCCGAGAGCTCCTTGCCGGCCAGCACCTTGTGCAGCACCATCGGCTCGGCGATCGACTCGCCGATCGTCATCTTCGGGTCCAACGTGGACGCCGGGTCCTGGAACACGATCGAGAAGAACCGGCGAAGCGGGCGGATTTCCTTCGCGGACATCGTGGTGATGTCCTTGCCCGCGATCGCGATCGTGCCCTGGGTGGCCCGGAGCAGGCCCACGGCGCAGCGGCCGACGGTCGACTTCCCGGAGCCGGACTCGCCGACCAGGCCGACGATCTCGCCCTTGGCGATGGTCAGCGAGACGTCGTCCACCGCGCGGTTCTTGCCCTGGCCGCGGCGGCCCGGGTACTCGAGGACGAGGTTCTTGATCTCCAGGGCCGGTGCGGCCTCTTCGATCACGGCTTCCAGCTCGGCGTCGGCCAGCCGGATGTCCTCGGCGATCTTGGCCGCCTCGGTGCTGTCGGCGTCGATCCCGGTGTCGAGCAGGCGGCGCCCCTCGGGGCGCTGGCCGAGGACCGGCACCGCGGCGAGCAGCCGCCGGGTGTAGTCCTCCTTGGGCGAGGCGAACAGTTCGCGCACCGGCGCCTCTTCGACGATCTCGCCCTGGTACATCACGATGACGCGGTCGGCCATGTCGGCGACGACGCCCATGTCGTGCGTGATCAGCACGATCGCGGTGTCGAGGGTGTCGCGCAGCTTGCGCAGCAGGCCGAGGATCTCCGCCTGCACGGTGACGTCGAGCGCGGTGGTCGGCTCGTCGGCGATGATGACCTTCGGGTCGCAGGCGATCGCCATGGCGATGACGACGCGCTGGCGCAGGCCGCCCGAGAGCTGGTGCGGGTACTGCTTGAACCGCTGCGCCGGGTTCGGGATGCCGACCAGGTCGATCAGCTCGACCGCGCGCTTGTCGGCGGCGGCCTTCGAGATGTCCTGGTGCGAACGCAGGGCCTCGCGCAGCTGCCAGCCGATCGTGTAGACCGGGTTCAGCGCCGTCATCGGCTCCTGGAAGATCATCGCGACCTGGTTGCCGCGGATCTTCTGCATGTCCTTTTCCTTGAGCTCCGCCAGGTTGCGTTCGCCCAGGCGGAGCTCGCCGGCGATGCGGCTGGTCTTGGGCAGCAGGCCCAGCACCGACATCGACGTGACGGACTTGCCGGACCCGGACTCACCGACGACGGCGACGATCTCGCCGGGCTTGACGTCGAACCCGATGCCCTTGACCGCGTCGACGACGCCGTCTTCGGTCGGGAACGAGACGCTCAGGTCGGAGATGGACAGAACGGATCCCGACACGTCGGCGACGTTCGCCGAAGTTGCTTCAGTGCTCACCAAGATGCCCTTCGTGGGGGTACAGACCATCGCGACGCGGCGGTCGCGACTCGCGCGAGGATAACCGAGGGTGTCCCCGACTAAGGTCGGAGCACGGGAATTACGCTCAACCCGTGATCTCTCCGGTACCGCGAAGGCTGCTGCTCGTCCACGCCCATCCCGACGACGAGAGCATCACCACCGGCGCCACGATCGCACGATACGCCGCCGAAGGCGCCGAGGTGACCGTGGTGACCTGCACGCTCGGTGAGGAAGGCGAGATCGTCCGCGAGCTGCCGGAGCTGGCCGGGCTGGGGGCCTGGGCCGCCGACCAGCTCGGCGGTTACCGCGTCGGCGAGCTGACGGCCGCGTGCGCCGCGCTGGGGGTGTCGCGACATCGTTACCTGGGCGGGATCGGCCGGTGGCGCGATTCGGGCATGGCGGGCACGGCGGCGGCGTCCCACCCGCGGGCGTTCGCCGGTGGCGCCCTCGAAGAGCAGGCCGCGCAGCTGGCGGAAATCCTCGACGAGGTCCGGCCGCAGGTCGTCGTCACCTACGACGCGTTCGGCGGGTACGGCCACCCCGACCACATCCGCGCCCACGAGATCACCATGGCCGCCGCGCCGCGGGCGTCGTCGGTCGCGCGGGTGTTCCACACGGTCGCTTCGCGTGACGCCGTCCGCGCCGGCCTGGCGGAGCTGCGCGCGGACGGGACGTCCCTCTTCCCGGTGCCGCCGGACGCCGAGCTGCCGGTGACCCCGGACGAAGAGATCACGACGGTCCTCGACGTCGCCGCGCACCTGCCGTCGAAGCTCGCGGCACTGCGCGCGCACGCGACGCAGCTGACCGTGGTCGAGGGCGCCGTCCCGCACTTCGCGCTGACCAACGAGCTGGCCCAGCCGATCCCGGCACACGACTACTTCGTGCTGGCCCACGGCCCGGCCGAGGGCGCGGCCGGCGACCTGTTCGGTGGACTGTGACCACGCCGGACCGGTTGACCGGGCCCCAGATCGCCTTCCTGCTCCTGCTCGCCTTCGACACCGTGCTGCTGGGCGTGCTGGAGCTGTTCTTCCTGCCGCTGCGGCTCGGCGTGCTGCCGCTGCCGGTGACGGTGCTGGTCGGCGCGGTGACGACCCCGTGGCTGGTGTCGGCCACGGCCAAGCTGGTGCGGCCGTCTCTTTCGTGGGTACCCCTCGTCGTGTGGGTGCTCGTCGTGTTCGGGTTCGGCATGCTGGGTCCGGGCGGCGACCTGGTGCTGATCCAGGACTGGCGGGCGCTGCTGCTGCTCGGTGCGAGCGCGCTTCCCGGCGCGATGGTGCTCGGCGGTGGGCTGGGACGGGCGGCGGGAAGGAAACCGGGACGTGGCTGAGGCGATTTCCGACAAGCAGGTCGTGGCGGTGCTGCGGCCGTTCGTCCGGGCGTGCGGCCCGATGCTGGACGCGCTGCGCGAGTCCGACCCGTTCGGGCTGCAGGCGCGTGACCGGCGGGAGCAGGACGACCTCGCCGAGGTCGAGTCCGGGCTCAAGGCGAAACTGATCCACGGGCTGACGTCGGTGAAGGTCCCCGGCACGGCCGCGTGGGGCCGGATGACCGGCTACGACCGCTCGAGCTGGTGGATGAACCGCGTGGGCCGCTTCACGGCGCTGCTGACGTCGATCCCCGGCCTGGGCGGCGCGCTGGCCGACCGGCTCCCGGTGCAGGACACACTCGGCGCGGCGTCCCAGGGGCTGCTGTTGTGCGCGATCGCCGGCGAGTACGGCGTCACCGACGTCGGCACGCGCGTCCGGCTGATCGCGTCGGTGCTGTTCGAGCGCGACATCGATCCCGACCTCGCGGCGGGCAAGCATCCGGAACACGACGAAGCCGCCGAGGCCGAGGAAGCCGCGAGGCTGACCGAAGAGCTGACGGCGTCGGAGAAGAAACACGGCAAGGCGACGATCAAGGCCGCCGCCGGGACGCTGTGGCGCCTCGGCCGCGGCCTGATCGGCATCACGGGAGAGCTGGAGAAGCGGCCGCGGGGCAACCTCGTGCACCGCGCGCTGGGCATGCTCCCGGTCGTCGGCGCGGCGGGCGACTACCTCGGCGAGCGCTCCGGGCTGAAGGAGGTCTGGAAGCGGGCGCACACCTGGCTGACGGAACAGGCGCCCGCCCGCTGACCCGGCGCGTCAGTTCCAGAAGCGGAAGACGCTGGCGCCCGCGCGGGCGCCTTCTTCGAAGCCGCCCAGGTTGTTGTAGATCCAGAACGCGCCGTCCCACAGGGCCGTGCTCGCCGGGGTGAAGAACCAGAGGATCGCGAACAGGATGATCGGGGCCCACGGGCGCACCTGGGCGCCGAACGCGCGGGCCTGCGGCGGCAGGTACGGCTCGATCGCGCCCCAGCCGTCGAGGCCGGGGATCGGGAGGATGTTCAGGATGAACGTCAGGACCTGCAGCAGCGCCAGGTAGGACATCGCGACGACCAGGCCGCCCGCCATCGGCACCAGCGCCACCACGAGCGTCAGCGCCGCGCCGACCGCGAGGTTGCTCAGCGGCCCCGCCAGCGAGACCCACGACGACGTCCCGCGCGAGCGCAGCGCGCCCCGGTTGATCCAGACCGCGCCGCCCGGCAGCGGGATGCCGCCGATGATGAGGAAGATCAACGGCAGGACGATCGACAGGACCGGATCGGTGTACTTCCGGACGTCCAGCGTCAGGTAACCCTTATGAGCGACACTCGCGTCACCGCCCCGGTAGGCGACCATCGCGTGGCCGAACTCGTGCAGCGACAGCGAGGCCACCCAGCCGGCGGCGACGAAGATCACGACGCCGGCGATGAGGAGTGGATCGCGGTCACCGACCAGAACGGTGGTCACGTCGCCGAAGGCGGCCATCACGCCACCGGCGACGGTGAGGGCGAGGATGCCGAGGAAGACCGGGCTGGGGCGCGTCGCTGACTTCTGCACGCTTCCAGTCTTCCGTATGCCCGGTGTGAAGTTACCGGCGTGTCCCCTTGCGCGATCGGGCCGAAGGGTCCCCCGAACTCGCTACTCCGCTTGACCTGACCGCACTACACGGGTGTAATCACAGTGATGTCATTCGTCGTCGAGGGGACGGCGAGTGTCGTTTCACCACCGCCAGCCTGGGGAGTGCTAGGGAGCGAGGAGGCGGACGTGCGGTTGGAAGCCGATGGTAAGGAATGGGGGCACGTCATGAGTTGGGGCGAGATCCCGGAGCAGGCTCTGGGAGATCTCACCGAGCTCATCGATGCCACCGAGGAAGAGCAGGACTGGCAAGAACGCGCTCTGTGCGCGCAGACGGACCCGGAGGCGTTCTTCCCCGAGAAGGGCGGCTCCACCCGCGAAGCCAAGCGGATCTGCCTGGGTTGCGAGGTCAAGGACGAGTGCCTTGAGTACGCGCTGGCCAAGGACGAACGCTTCGGCATCTGGGGCGGTCTGTCCGAGCGGGAGCGCCGGAAGCTGAAGAAACGCGCAGTTTGAGGGGAGATCACCGGTGATGCGTGGCGTCACCGGTGATTCCACGTGGTGAACACGCGGCGTGGGTTCACCATCGGGTGACGGACCGGGGCCGTAGGGTGGCCGCACCGATCCATCGCCTGATCTGGAGCGTTTGTTGCCCCGCACCGCCGCGCCGCCCGCCCTGCGCACCGCGCCCGTTCTGGCCATTGTGGTCTGTCACAACGGCGAAAACTGGCTGCCGCTGGCGCTTTCTTCGTTGCGCCGCAGCACTCTCCGGCCCCGGCACGTGCTCGCCGTGGACACCGGATCCACCGACGCGACCCCGCGTCTGCTGGCCGAAGCGGCCGACCCCGGCAGTGATCCCGACGCGACGCCGGTGCTCTCCGGGATCATCACGCTTTCGAGTGAAACCGGCTTCGCCGCCGCGGTGGCGGAAGCCGTCGAGCACGCCACCGAGCGCTGGGGCGACCCGGGCGCGTGGCTCTGGCTGCTGCACGACGACTGCGCGCCCGAACCCGACTGCCTCGACGAACTCCTGAAAGTCGCGACGGCGCAACCGTCCGCGACCGTGCTGGGCGCGCTCGGGCTCGATTGGACGGACCCGCGGCTGATCGTCGAAGCCGGCCTGTCGACCGACGCGTCCGGGCACCGGCAGCAGGTCGCCGCGACCGGCGACGACCCGGCCGAGGTGCTCGCCGTGCCCAGCGCGGGCTCGCTCGTGCGCCGCGACGCGTGGGACGCCCTCGGCGGGTTCGACCCGGATTTCCCGTTGCTGCGCGAAGATCTCGACTTCGGCTGGCGCGCGAACGCGGCCGGTGGGCTGGTCCTGTCGGTCCCGGCCGCGCGGGTGCGGCACGCGCGCGCCGTCACCACCGGGCAGCGGCCCGCCGACGCCGTGCCCACGTCGCTCGCGGCCGCGAACCGCGCCCACGGGCTGCGGGTGTTCCTGGTGAACTGCTCGACGTTTTCCTTCTGGCTGGGGATGATCCGGCTCCCGCTGCTCTCGGTGCTGCGCGCGCTGGCCTTCGTCCTGCTGCGCCGCACCGGCGAGGCGCGGGCGGAGTTCGCGGCCGCCGCGTACCTCCTCCGTGGACGCGGCGGATTGCGTGCCGCCCGGGCGCACCGGCGGCGGAATCCGCGGCCCGGCACGGTTCGCGGTCTCTTCACCGGACGCGGGACGCGGCTGCGCAACGCCGTCCGCGCCGGGGTCGTCGGCCTCGTGCGCCGCGGCGTGGAGAACGACGTCGCGCTCGGGACGGTCCCCGAAACCGTCGAAACCGAGTCCGCGTGGGTGACGCCGGAAGCGCTCGACGCGCGCGAGAACCGTCCGGTCGGGCCGGACGCGCTGCCCGCCGGCGCGCTGCGCGGGGTCAGCTCACGCGGGTCGGGGCTGCGGCGGCCGGGCACGCTCGTCGCCGTCACGCTGCCGGAAACCGTGGCGCCGGAACCGGAAACCACGGAAACTTCGGAAGCCACCGATCTCGCTGAAGAAGCTGCTCCGGCGCCCGAGCCCGAGATCGTCTTCGTCGAGGTGAACCGCCGTCGTGTGCTCGGCGCGACGATCTTCGCGCCGCCGGTGGTGCTCCTGGTCGTGATGACGGCGCTGGGGCTGTTCGTCAACCGCGCCCGGCTCGGGCTCGACCTGTTCGGGGGCAAGCTGCTCCCGGTCGGCGGCCTCGGTGAGCTCTGGACGTCGTACCTCACGCCGTGGCACGCGATCGCGGGCGGCACCGGCGCGCCCGCCTCGGCGACGGTCCCGGTGCTGGGCACGATCGGCGCGGTGTTCGCGCCGATCGGCGGCCCGGCCGCGCTCGTCGCCGTCCTGCTGCTCGGGGACATCCCGCTCGCGGCGCTGAGCGCGTACGTGGCGACCCGGCGGCTTCGCGTGCGCCGGTGGGTTCGCGCGGTCGTCGCCGCGACGTACGCGCTGCTGCCGGCCGCCACGGCGGCGGTGGCGCAGGGCCGGCTCGACGTCGTCGTGGTGCACCTGGTGCTGCCGCTCGTCGCGGCGGGCATCGCCGGGCTGCTGGTCCGCGCGGACACCCGGTGGCTGCACGTGTCGGCGCTCTCGGCGTTCGGCGTCGCGCTGCTCGGCGCGTTCTCGCCGCTGGCGCACGGGCTCGCGCTCGCCGGGCTGCTGATCGGGTTCGTGGTGCTGCCGGCGCCGACCGGGCTGGCGCGGCGGATCGCGTCGGTCGGGATCGTCGTGCTGCTGCCGCTGGCGCTGCTGCTGCCGTGGCCGACGGTGCTGCTGAAACACCCGGAACTGCTCGTCCAGGGCTTGGGCGGCGCGGCGTCGCCGGTGTCCGGCACGGACCTGGCCGGGCTCGCCCCGGGCGGGCCCGGCGCGTGGCCGATCGGCGTCGCGGTGATCGCGGCGGCGCTGGTGGCGCTCGTCGTCCGGCCGACGAAGCTCGCCGCGGGCGGGCTCGCGCTGGGGGTCCTGGGCGCCGGTGGCCTGGTGCTGGTCCGGCTCGTCACGGCGACCCCGATGCAGGGCGGCGCGGCGGCGCACGGTTACGCGGGGGTGCCGCTGCTGATCGTCGGCGCGGGGCTGCTGTGGGTCGTGCTCGGTTCGTGGCAGCGCGGCGGTTCGGCCGGGGTGCCGTCGACGTGGCTGCCGAAGGTGTCCGCGATCGCCGGTGTCGTGGTGTTCCTCGCGCTGGCCGCCGGCGCGGTGGTCGTCGGCGGGCAGGGACCCCTTCGCGCCGGCGAGCGTCCTTCACTGGCGCCGGAGGTGACGGCGGAGCTGGGCGCGTCCGGCCGGTCGGTGCTCGACCTCACGCCCGACGCGACCCGCCAGACCGGCGGCCGCCTGCCCCACTACGGCGACGACGACCTGGCACCCACGCCCGGCACCCCGGCCCGGCTCGCGACGTGGCGCCGCGACCTCGGCCAGGGCGACGCGGCGGCGGTCCAGCGGACGTTCGCGGCGGCGGCGGCCGCGGGCGTGGAGTACGTGGTGCTCCCGCCGGGCGCCGACCCGCGGGCGTACCCACCGCTGGCGAAGGACATGGTGTCGGTGGCGGCCCCGACCTCCGACGGCCGTGGCGTGCTCCGCCTGTTGTCACCGGCGGGTCAGGTGATCCTGATCTCCCCGGAGCAGGCGAAGGCCGCGGTCACGGGCGGCGGCGCCCCCGGGAACGCGCCGGGCGTGGCCCCGGTGCAAGCGGGCCTCCCGGACGTCCGCGTCCGGGTCTCGGACGGCCCGACCGGCCGCCTGCTGGTGCTGGCGGCGGAGCAGGAAGCGGGCTGGAAGGCTTCGGTGGGCGGCAAACCGGTCCCGATCGTCCCGGCGTGGGGCCACCAGGTGGCGGTCTCGGTGCCCCCGGCGACGTCGGAGGTCACGGTGGAGTACCCGGGCACGGAACGGAACCTGCTGCTGCTGGCCCAGCTGGCGGCGGTGCTGTTCACCCTGCTGACGGCGGTCCCGGCCCGGCGCCGCCGCTGAGCCCGGGACGCCAGTCTCCCCACGCCCTGTCGGGGCGTGGGGCCGAGCGCGAGCGGACTACTCGCCTTCGATGACGTCCGGTTCCACGCCGAGGTACCCCGCCACCTGCTCCACCAGCACGTCGTGCACCAGCTCGGCCAGCTCCGACGGGTCCTTCGCCCGTGCCTCCAGCGGCCGCCGGTACAGCACGATCCGGGCGCGCGTGGGCATCCCCGTGCGATCCACCCCCGCCGGGACCAGGCGCGACAGCGGCACCGCGCCGTCGTGCAGCACGCCGTCCGCGGGCGCGTGGCCATTCTCGCGGACTTCGGGCACGTCGTCGACCGCCACGTCCAGCTTCGTCAGCTCGTGGCGCCAGCGAGCTTCTATCGGTTCCAGCGCGTCGAGCACCAGCGCGTCGAACCGCTCCGCGCGGCTCGCGGCGGCGGGCAGGGTCGCCGGATAGAGCGTCCCGCGCAGGCCCCGGCCGTGCCGGTCCCGTCGCAGGCGCCGCCGCTGTCGGTAGTCACGAGCCGTCGCCACCCCGGAAGTCTATGCGGTCGGCGCGTCTCAGCGCGTGTCGCTCCTACGTCCTTGCGGCGACGCGCTATCGTTTCCGATCGTGCGGAGCGTACGGAAGTGTTCGCGTACCGGCTGTCTCGAGCCGGCTGTGGCCACGCTGACGTATGCCTACAGCGACTCCACCGCCGTCGTCGGCCCTCTGGCCACCGCCTCCGAGCCCCACTCGTACGACCTCTGCGAAGCCCACGCGCTGCGGCTGACCGTCCCCAAGGGCTGGGAAGTCGTCCGGCACGAAGGCGCGTTCGCCGCTCCGGACCCGTCGGCCGACGAGCTGACCGCGCTGGCCGAGGCCGTGCGCGAGGCCGGCCGGTCCGACAAGCCCGCGCCGCCGGCCCCCGAGCCCGAAGGCCCCTCCGGGCGCCGCGGCCACCTCCGGGTCCTGCCCGGCCGCGCCTGAACGCGTAACCCACCTCCGGCGCCGGTAGGCTTTCCGCGCGGCGCAGCGGGCGCCGGGACGACTATTCGCGGGGAGACGGCGTGCCAGACCTTTCGGGCATCGTGAAGGCCTACGACATTCGCGGCGTGGTCGGCGAGCAGCTCGACGCGGACCTCGTCCGCGACTTCGGTGCCGCGTTCGCGCTGCTCATCAAGCCCGAGGCCCCCGCGGTGGTGATCGGCCACGACATGCGCGACTCGTCGCCGGGGCTGTCCGCGGCCTTCGCCGAGGGAGTCACTTCGCAGGGCCTCGACGTCGTCAGCATCGGCCTGGCGAGCACCGACCAGCTGTACTTCGCGTCGGGTTCGCTGAACCTGCCGGGCGCGATGTTCACGGCCAGCCACAACCCGGCCAAGTACAACGGCATCAAGATGTGCCGCGCGGGCGCGTCGCCGGTCGGCCAGGACACCGGGCTCGCCGAGATCCGCGACACCGTCGAGCAGGGCGTGCCCGGCTTCGAGGGCCAGCGCGGCACCGTCTCGGAGCGCGACGTCCTCGCCGACTACGCCGCCTACCTGCGCAACCTCGTCGACCTGTCCGGCAACCGGCCGCTGAAGATCGTGGTCGACGCCGGCAACGGCATGGGCGGGCACACCGTCCCGACCGTCTTCGACGGGCTGCCGATCGACGTCGTGCCGATGTACTTCGAGCTCGACGGCAGCTTCCCGAACCACGAGGCCAACCCGCTGGACCCGGCGAACATCGTCGACCTGCAGGCGAAGGTGCGCGAGGTCGGCGCGGACGCGGGCGTGGCCTTCGACGGCGACGCCGACCGCTGCTTCATCGTCGACGAGCGCGGCGAGCCGGTTTCGCCGAGCGCGATCACGGCGCTGGTCGCCGTGCGCGAGCTGGCCAAGGACCCGGGCGGCACGGTCATCCACAACCTGATCACGTCCAAGGGTGTGCCGGAGATCGTCGCCGAGCACGGCGGCAAGCCGGTCCGCACCCGGGTCGGGCACTCCTTCATCAAGGCCGAGATGGCCCGCACCGGCGCGATCTTCGGCGGCGAGCACTCGGCGCACTACTACTTCCGCGACTTCTGGCGCGCCGACACCGGCATGCTGGCGGCGCTGCACGTGCTCGCCGCGCTCGGCGAGCAGGACGGCCCGCTGTCCGACCTGACCAGCGCGTACTCGCGCTACGCGGCGTCGGGGGAGATCAACTCCACGGTGGACGACCAGGTCGCCAAGATGATGGCCGTCAAGGACGCGTTCGGCGGCAAGTCCGGGGTCGAGATCGACGAACTGGACGGTCTCACCGTGCAGCTGCCGGGCGGCGCGTGGTTCAACCTGCGCCCGTCGAACACCGAGCCGCTGCTGCGGCTGAACGTCGAGGCCGCCAACGCCGAGGCGGTGCAGGCCCTGGTGGAAGACGTCCTCGCGATCATCCGCAGCTGACCCGTCCCGGGGGAGAAGGGCCGTCCGGACCGAACTGTGTCCGAAACTGTGCTCTTCTCCCCACCTCATCGCGTGGTATGGAGGAACCATGGCCCTCACGCTCGACGCCCAGCTCCTCGAGATCCTGGCGTGCCCGTCGCCCGATCACGCCCCGCTGCGTCCCGGGACGCCGGGCGACCCGGAGGCCGACGCCCTGACCTGTACCGAGTGCGGCCGGGTGTACCCGGTCCGCGACGGGATCCCGGTGCTGCTGCTCGACGAAGCCACCGGCGGCCCCGCTGAAAGCGAAGCGTCCGATGCCGACGGTGCTTGACGACACGCTGCTCGACGACCCCGCGCGCCTGGCCGAGGCCGACAGTGCGGGGTTGCTCCGCGCCGCCGCGATGGCGGGCGCCCAGGTGCGGGCGACCACCGAGCTTGCGGCCGAGCTGGGCCTGGCCGACCGGCTCGACGTGGGCCGGCCGCGTGCCGTCGTGCTGATCGACCGGCCGGGCGTGAGCCGGACGCTCACGCGGCTGCTGGCGGCGCTGCTGGCGCCGGCGTGCCCGGTGCCGGTGGTCGTCGCCGAGGTGGTGCCGAGCTGGATCGGCGCGCTCGACGTCGTCTTCGCGCACACCGACGACGCCGGTGACCGCGAACTCGCCGCGTCGCTGGAGCGGGCCGCGCGCTTCGGCGCGTCGGTGGTGCTCTCCGCGCCGGCGGAAGGCCCGGTGGCCGCCGCCGTGGCGGGCAAGGGCGTGCTGCTGGCGCCGCGGATCCCGGTGCCGCCGGAGCTGGCGTTCCCGCGCGGCCTGGCCGCCGGGCTGCTCACCGCGAACGCGCTGGGCCTGCTGGTCGCCGACGTCCAGGTGCTGGCCGACCAGCTCGACCTGGAAGCCGAAAAGGACTACCTGGCCCGCGACTCGTTCGCGAACCCGGCCAAAGCGCTCGCGTTGCGGGTCGCCGACCGCGTGCCGCTCCTGTGGGGGCTGGACCCGGTCGCCGTCGCCGTCGGTGAACACGCTGCGCACGCGTTCGCGGCGCACGCTGCTACCGTCTGTGACGTCGAGGATTTCCGTCAGGCTCTGGCGCGCCCCGCATTGCGGCGGGCGGCGCAATCGAGTGGCGCGGAGCGTGACATCTTCGCCGATCCGGACGATCCATCAGGTGACATCCTCACCCGGGTGCTGCTTCTCTCGGTGCGTACCGGTCCGGCCACGGACGCGGCACGCTTCCAGGCCGAGGATCTGCTGCCGGGTGCGGACGTCATCGCCCCGGCCGAGGAGTTCGAGGCGGACGAAATCGTGCGGGCCGCGGTGCTGGCGCTGCGGTTCGAACTGGCGGCGGTCTATCTCGGGCTGGCGGCGGGCAGCATCGGCGGCGCGGGCCGCTTCGAGCCCGTGACGGCGTGAGACCCGCCGAGCACCGGCCCGGGCCGGTGCCGAAGGAGTGGAGTTGAGGTGACAGTGGAGCTGCTGCGCAACGCGGTGCGGCCCTACGCCTGGGGATCGCGGACGGCGATCCCCGAGCTGCTGGGCCGTCCGATCCCCGCGCCGCACCCCGAGGCCGAGCTGTGGATGGGAGCCCACCCGGGCGACCCGTCGCACGTCATCGGTCCCGACGGGACCGAGCGGAGCCTGCTGGAGCTGGTCGAAGCCGACCCGCTGAACCAGCTCGGCGAGCGCTGCGCGAAGCGGTGGGGCGGGCGGCTGCCGTTCCTGCTGAAGATCCTCGCCGCGGAGGAGCCGCTGTCGATGCAGGCGCACCCGTCGGCGGCGCAGGCCGCGGAGGGGCACGCCCGCGAGGAGAAGCTGGGCATCCCGCGGGACGCGCCGAACCGCAACTATCCGGACCCGACGGCGAAGCCGGAGCTCGTCTGCGCGCTGACGGAGTTCCACGCGCTGGCCGGGTTCCGCGAGCCGGAGCGCACGGTCAAGCTGCTGAAGGCGATCGAGACGCCGGGGCTGGCGAAGTACACCGGGCTGCTCGAGGCGCAACTGGACCCGTCGGGCCTGCGGGCGCTGTTCACGACGTGGATCACGCTGCCGCAGTCGTCGCTCGACGCGCTGCTGCCGGAGGTGCTGGACTCGTGCGTCCGGCACCTGCGCGAGCACGGCGAGTTCGCGGTCGAGTGCCGGACGATCCTGGAGCTGGGCGAGACCCACCCGCGCGACGCGGGCGTGCTGGCGGCGCTGCTGCTGAACCGCCTGACGCTGCGCGCGGGCGAGGCGATCTACCTGCCGGCCGGCAACCTGCACCTGTACCTGAACGGCACGGCCGTGGAGATCCTGGCGAACTCGGACAACATCCTGCGCTGCGGCCTGACGCCGAAGCACGTGGACGTCCCGGAGCTGCTGCGAGTGGTCGACTTCGCGTGCGGCGAGATGCCGGTCCAATGCGGCGACGCGGGCGACCGGATGGCGATCTACCACACGGACGCGCCGGAGTTCGAGCTCTCGCGCGTCGAGTGGACTTCGGGTCAGGACGACGAAGTGACGGTCGACAGCATCGGCCCGCAGATCCTGCTGTGCACGGCGGGCGACCTGCTGGTGACGGCGGACGACGGCGAGAAGGTGGAGCTGCGCCGAGGCCAGTCGGTCTGGCTGCCGGCCGCCGACCCGCCGGTGAAGATCCGCCCGCTCGACAGGACCGGCGCCCAGCTCTTCCGCGCGACGGCGGGAACCTGCTGACCCCTGCTTGAAAGCCACCAGGAGCGCCTGCTCCTGGTGGCTTTTTCGTGCGCGGGCGGCCGGGTGTTCTGTGTGCGTTCCGTGTGGCGGGGTTCGCCAGTATCGGTCCGAGGGGTGGTCCTGGAGCCTCGTGCTGTCGATTTCCGGGGAGGAAGAGCGAGAGCAAGGGGCGGCGGACGCTGCTGGGGGTGACGCCGGTCTGATGCCCGGCGTCGGCGACCTGGACGGTGCCACTCGGTTCTGGAGGGGCGTGGTCACGCTGGGGAGGCGTGGCTGCGGAGTGCGGGGTCGGGTGGTGCCGCGAGGGCGCAAGTCGCGCGGGGAGGCGTGGCTGCTGGAGTGTCTTGCCGAGGTGGCGCCCTGCGGGGAGGTGGGGCGTCGGGATTGTCTCGCCGAGGTGGTGCCGTACGGGATGTGGCTGCGGGAGTGCCTCGCCCAAGGTGGCGCCGTACGGGGAGGTGCGGCGTCGGCTGTCTGGCTTGGATGGTGCCCGCCGGTTTCGGTGGGCGTGCGGTCGGGTGCCGGGGTTGTGCGGCCGGAGTGGTGTCGTACAGGGCGGGTTGTGGTCGTGCGGGGAGGCGCGGCTGCGTTGCCCGCTGAGGTGGCGCGGGCCGGGCTCGCGGGCCGGGCAGGCAGGCCGCCGAGGCGGTGTCGTGCGGGGAGGTACAGGTGCAACGGCCCAGTGAGGTCGGGTGGCCCGGTTCGCTGTGCGGGTTGGGCTGCTGCCGCCGAGGTCGGGGCGGGTGAGGTCGTGCGGGGAGGCGCGACCGCGGTCGCCTAGCGGGGGGTGGTGTCGCGAGGGGGCGGCACCACCCCGTTTCGGGCCGCCGTCGGCGCGTGAAGCAGCCGAGGCAGCTACACGGGCTCGGTGAGCGCCAGCAGGGCTCGCCGCAGGGTGGCCGCGCTGGCGTCGCGTGGCTCCGTCAGGGCCGCGGCCTCCGTGGCTGCTTCGGCCGCCGATGCCTGGTCGCCGGTCATCTCGTACGCGCGGTGCAAGACGAGCCACGTCAGGCTGGTCGCGGGGCGGCCGCCCATTTCGCGGAACTCGTCGAGGCACGCTCGCAGGACCGGGATCGCCTGTGCCGCACGGCCTTCGCCGATCCAGGCGGCCGCGATCGCTCGGGTGCACGACAGTTCTCGCGGTCGTTCGTCCAGCTCTCGGGCCAGGTCGCGAGCCGCCTCGAACGCCTCCACCGACCGCCGTCGTTCGCCTCGGAACGCTTCGATCGCGCCCAGCGTGCGCAGGGACTTCGCCAGTGCCGACCTCGCCGGGGTTGTTCGCAGCAGCGTCACCGATTCCGTGATCGCCGACGCCGCCTCGGCCGGCTGCCCACTGAGCAAAAGCGACCACGCGACGCCGTGCAGGGCGGTCCCCAGCTGTCGCGGCTCGCCGGATTTCCGGGCCAGCGCAACGGCTTCCTCGTCGACGCGCAGGGCGTCGCCGACCCGGCCCAGCCGGTGCAGGGCGGCCGACTCCGCCGCTCGGACCCGGCCCAGCTCGGCCGCGTCACCGTCCACAGTGAACAGTTCGCGCGCGTGCGCGGCCGTGTGCAGGGCCTCTTCCGCGCGGCCCAGCCCGATCAGGCAGTGCGCCAGGTTGGCCGAAACCCAGGCGTGAGTGCGGCGATCGCCGTGCTCCTCCAGCTTCTTCGCGCACTCGCGGTACCCGGCCGCGGCCTCCTCGTACTGGCCGCGGGCGTGGCGCAGCAACGTCAGGTTGGCCTCGGCGATCGCCGTCAGGGAGCCGTCTTCGCCGGCGGCTGCCAGCACCGTCTCGTAGCCCGCGCGCATGTCGGCGTAGTGCCCCTGCAGATACAGGTATCCGCTGAGCCGGTCGAGCAGGAGCAGCGCGTCGTGCCGGCGGCCCAGCCCGCACAGCGTGCCGACGAGCAGCAGGAGGTTCGCGCGTTCGGCGGCGAACCAGCGCTCCGGCCGCGCCAGCAGCCGCTCGACGAGCTCGGGTGGCAAGGGCTGCGCGGGTGCTTCCCGCGCCAGTGCCGGCATCGGCACCGTGCGGGGCAGCCGCGCCGCCGCCGTGTCGGCCAGGGCCAGCGTCGCCGCCAGCACCGTGCGCAGGCCGCCGCCGTCGGGCGCGTCGAGTTCGGTCGCGTAGAGGCGGACGAGGTCGTGCAGCCGGTAACGGCCTTCGCCGGTCTCGTCCGGGCCGCCGGACTCCAGCAGGCTGGCCTCGACGAGCTCTTCGACGGCTTCGTCGGCCCCCGGGTCGTCGATCAGCGCGGTGATCGCCCAGGCGGGCAGGTCGAGGTTGGCGCAGCGGCCGATCAGCCGGAACGCGCGCCGCGTGAGCGGGCGGAGGCCGTCGTAGCTCAGCGCGATGCTGCCGCGGACGCCCAGGTCGCTGACCGTCAGCTCGTCGAGCCGGCGGACCTCGTCCTCGAGCCGGTCGGCCAGTCCGGCGAGCCGCAGGTGCGGGCGGATGGCCAGCCTGCTGCCCGCGATCCGCAGGGCCAGCGGCAGGTGGTCGCAGGCCGCGATGATGCGCGCGGCGTCGGCGGGTTCGCGCGCCACGCGGTCGCCCGCGAGCCGGGTCAGCAGGCGTGTCGCGTCGGCGTCCGGCAGCGGCCCGAGCGGCAGCCGGTGCGCGCCCGCGAGGCCGCTGAGCCGGCGCCGGCTCGTCACCAGGACGGCGCAGCCCGGCGTGCCCGGCAGCAGCATGCGGACGTGCTCGGGGTCGGTGGCGTCGTCGAGCACCACGAGCACGCGGCGGTCGGTGAGCCGGCCGCGGAACACCGCCGCGCGGGCGTGGACGTCGTCCGGGATGGCCGGGCCGGTGACGCCGAGCGCGCGCAGCAGGTCGGCCAGGACGTCACCGAGGTCGCGCGGGCCGGACGGGACGTACAGCTGGCCGTCCGGGAACCGCGCCCGCAGCCGGTGGGCGGCGCGCACGGCCAGGGTGCTCTTGCCCGCGCCCGGTTCGCCGCTGAGCACCGCGACGGGGACGCCGTCACCGCTGCCCAGCACACCGGTGAGTTCGGCCAGTTCGGTGTCGCGGCCGGTGAAGTCCGCGGTGTCCGGCGGCAGCTGGCACACCGGCCAGACCGGCGCGGGCAGCCGCGGCACCGGATCTTCGCCGCGCAGCACGGCCGCGTGCACCCGGCGGGCTTCCGCACCCGGTTCGACGCCGAGCTCCTCGATCAACGTGGTCCGCAGCCGCCGGTAGATCTCGAGCGAATCACCCTGCCGGCCGGCCCGGTGCAGCGCGGTCATCAGCTGCGCGGCCAGCCGTTCGCGCAGCGGGTGCTCGGTGATCATCGCCGGCAGCTCGCCGGTCAGCTCCCCGTGCCGCCCGGCGGTCAGCTCGGCGTCGACGCAGTCCTCGAAGACGGCGAGCCGTTCGGACTCCAGCCGCGCGACGTCGGCGTCGAGCCGCGGCACGTGCAGCCCGGCCAGCACCGGCCCCCGCCACAACGCGAGCGCCCGCCGGTAGTGCCGCGACGCGGCGACGGCGTCCCCCGCCCGCTTCCCTTCGGCGGCGGCCGCCCGGAACGCGAGCAGGTCGAGTTCGTGCGGCTCGGCCCGCAGCCGGTACCCGAGCGGCCCGCGCTCGACGCGCAGGCCGTCGATCCGCTCGCGCAGCCGCGAGAGGTAGGTGTGCAGGTTCGAGGTGTACGACTTCGGCGGCCGCTCCGGCCACAGGGCTTCGACCAGCACGTCGACGTGGACGTGCTGGTTGGCGTTCAGCAGCAGCACGGCCAGCAGCGTGCGCTGCCGGTCTCCGCGCAGCACGGGCCACTGGCCCGGCGGGCTTTCGATCGCAAGCGCGCCGAGCACGGCGAAGTACGCCATGGCACCTTCCTGGACGGGCGAGCAGGGAGGGCCACGGTAGCGGAGGGCACCGACAAAACCGGGCGCGTTTGCGCGTGACGGGAGTTCTGCCCAGGCCTGTGGTGTCCACGGCTGTCCGCGCGCAGTCGTCGGCGTCCGCCGAAGCCGGCCGCCGCCATTGCCTGATCGAAATCCCGGCCGGTGGGGACCCACCGGAACCGCTCCGATTACGCTCCACCCGGACATTCAGGACCTACCAGGGGAGCGGTCGTGTCAGCTGGAGGCGGAACCAAGGCGATCATCGCCGCGCTCGGAGCCAACGCCGGGATCGCGGCCGCGAAGTTCGTCGGCTTCCTCGTCACCGGGTCGTCGTCGATGCTGGCGGAGTCGGTGCACTCGCTGGCCGACACCACGAACCAGGGCCTGCTGCTGCTCGGCCAGAAGACGTCGAGGCGCGCGGCGGACAAGGAGCACCCGTTCGGCTACGGCCGCGACCGGTACTTCTACTCCTTCATCGTCGCGCTGATGCTCTTCACCCTCGGCTCGGCGTTCGCGATCTACGAAGGCATCCACAAGATCGGCGCGCCGGAGCCGCTGGAGTCGCCGATCGTCGCCGTGATCATCCTGGTCGTCGCGGTGGGTCTCGAGGGCTACAGCTTCTACACCGCCGTCGGCGAGTCGAAGAAGATCAAGGGCGACGTCAGCTGGTGGGGCTTCATCCGCCAGGCCAAGGAGCCGGAGCTCCCGGTCGTCCTGCTGGAGGACGCCGGCGCGCTGCTCGGACTCGTCCTCGCGCTGCTCGGTGTCGGGCTGTCGGTGGTCACCGGCGATCCGGTCTGGGACGGCGTCGGCACCCTCGGGATCGGCCTGCTGCTGGGCGTCATCGCGATCATCCTGATCGTCGAGATGAAGAGCCTCCTCATCGGCGAAGGCGCGAACCCGGCGGTCCTCGCGACGATCGTCGACGAGCTGGCCGCGGGCAAGGTCGAGCGCGTCATCCACATCCGCACCCAGTACCTCGGCCCGGACGAGCTGCTGGTCGCGGCGAAGCTGGCGCTGGTGCCCGGCCTCGACACCGCCGCGGTGGCCACGGCCATCGACGACGCCGAGGCCCGCGTGCGCTCGAAGGTGCCGGTCGCGAAGCTCATCTACCTCGAGCCGGACCTGGACCGCAGCCTCGCCCGGTGATCGGCTACGCGCGTTCCGGCAAGCCGACCCGCGCCTGACCCGTTAGGGTGACCTACGGCGAAACTCGCAGGCCAGCCGTAGGAGGTCAACGGTGCCCGGAACGGGATTGTGGCGCACTAAATCGATCGAACAGTCCATTAAGGACACCGACGAACCGGACACCAAGCTCCGGCGGAACCTGAGCGCCTGGGACCTCACGGTCTTCGGGGTGGCGGTCGTCATCGGCGCGGGCATCTTCACGCTCACCGCGCGCGCGGCCGGTGACTACGCCGGCCCGTCGGTCTCGCTGGCGTTCGTGTTCGCCGCGATCGCGTGCGCGCTGGCGGCGCTGTGCTACGCCGAGTTCGCCTCGACCGTGCCGGTCGCGGGCAGCGCGTACACGTTCTCCTACGCCACGTTCGGCGAGTTCATGGCGTGGATCATCGGCTGGGACCTGATCCTGGAGCTCGCCGTCGGCGCCGCCGCCGTGTCCAAGGGCTGGTCGGTCTACCTCGAAACCGTGCTGAGCTACCTGTTCGGCAAGGGCGCGAAGACGACGTTCGACATCGGCAGCGTCACGATCGACTGGGGCGCGCTGGTCGTCGTCGCGCTCCTGACGACGCTGCTGGCCGTCGGCACCAAGCTGTCTTCGCGGGTCTCGATGGTGATCACCGGCATCAAGGTCGCCGTGGTGCTGTTCGTGATCATCCTCGGCATCTTCTACATCAAGGGCGCCAACTACTCGCCCTACATCCCGCCGGGCTCGACCGGAGGCTCCGGCGAGACCGGCGTCGACCAGTCGCTCTTCTCGCTGATCGCGGGCGGCGCGAGCAGCTCGTACGGCGTGTTCGGCCTGCTGGCCGGCGCCTCGCTGGTGTTCTTCGCGTTCATCGGGTTCGACATCGTGGCGACCACCGCCGAGGAGACGAAGAACCCGCAGAAGTCCGTGCCGCGCGGCATCTTCGGCTCGCTGATCATCGTCACGGTGCTGTACGTCGCCGTGTCGCTCGTGGTCGTCGGCATGACGTCCTACAAGGACCTGGCCACCTCGGCGGGCGACGGCAGCCACAAGACGCTCGCGACGGCGTTCTCCGCCAACGGCGTCGACTGGGCGGCCAACATCATCTCCTTCGGCGCGCTGGCCGGCCTGACCACCGTCGTCATGGTCCTGATGCTCGGCCAGGTCCGGATCATCTACGCCATGTCCCGCGACGGCCTGATGCCGCGTGGCCTGGCGAAGACCGGCGGGCAGGGGACGCCGAAGCGCGCGACGCTGATCGTCGGCGGCCTGGTCGCCCTGGCGGCGACGTTCTTCCCGGCGGACAAGCTTGAAGAGATGGTCAACGTCGGCACGCTCTTCGCGTTCGTGCTGGTCTCGGCGGGCGTGCTGATCCTGCGCCGGACGCGGCCGGACCTGCCCCGCGCCTTCAAGGTGCCGCTGGTGCCGCTCATCCCGATCCTGGCCATCGTGGCCTGCGTCTGGCTGATGCTGAACCTGACCGTGCTGACCTGGCTGCGGTTCGTCGTGTGGATGGTGATCGGCGTGATCCTCTACTTCGCCTACAGCCGCCGGCACTCGCTGCTCGGCAAGCGTCAGGCCGACGGCGTCGAAGATGTCGAATCGCCGGCCAAGGCACCCGAGGGCTGATTCACCCACTCTTTCGTGGCACCCCCCGCCGACCTGCTTCCCGCAGGTCGGCGGGGTTTTTTGTGGACCGGGGCAGAACGGGTGAGGCGAGACGATCTTGCCCATCGTGCCTAAAAGGGGACCCCGTGTAGCGAGACGAGTGACGTGCGATACCTTTCGATCCTTCGTGTGCCACTGGCGGGTGAATTACAGCAGTGTGATTTCACGCTCAGTGGTATCGCGATCACAACTTTCGACAGTGTCTCCCCGCCTGGCACAGGAGTTATGAATGCGTAGTCGTACCCTCCGCGGCTCGGCCGCGATCATCGCGCTCACCGCCGCCGCCCTCATCGGCACCGCCGGTTCCGCGCTGGCCTGCCACAGTGACGACAACCGCCCGCACCCGACGCCCGGCAAGGCGACCCCGTGCGCCGAGGGCACCGACCTCGGCCAGGGCGACGTCGTCGCCAAGATCACCAACAACCGCCTGGCCATCACCAAGGTCAACGAAGGCGTCACCGTGAAGCGCATCGTCGTCATCGGCGGCGACGACGGCTTCAACGACTACACCCCGGGCGCCCGTGGCCTGGACAAGAACGCGCCGTGGACCGACCTGCGCGCGCCGTTCAGCCGCAACGGCCACCAGGCCGGCATCGACAAGTGGTACCTCTGCGGCACCAAGACCTCCACCAAGCCGACCGAGACCACCACGGCCCCGACCCGGCCCACCAAGCCGACCGAGTCCACGAAGCCGAGCGCCCCGGCGACCTCGGACACCTCGGTCTCGCCGACCAGCTCGACCGCTCCGGCCGTCGTCCCCGCGGGCAACGAGTCCGGCACCGGTGGCGGCCTGGCCAACACCGGTTTCGACAACATGTGGCTCGTGTGGATCGCCGCGCTGCTGATCCTCGGCGGTGGCGGCCTGCTCGCGCTGCTGAAGTTCCGCCGCAAGGCTTCCGAGTGAAGCTGAGCTAGCCGAAGCGTGCCGTGAAGGGCACCTTCAGGGACATAGAGTCCCTGAAGGTGCCCTTCACGGCTTTCCGGGGAAGTCCGGGAAGAGCAGGCCCTGCTCACCGGTGGTCGGCTTGCCCAGCCCGGCCGCCATCGCGACGGCGTGGTCCCACTCCGCGTCGACGACGTAGTCCTGGTGCTTGAGCACCCCCGGCGCCCAGCGGTGCCGGCCGGTCGGGCCGCGCAGCGGGTCCGGCAGCCAGTGGTCGCCGCCCAGGATGAGGACGCCGTTCTCGTCGGCCTTCGCCTTCAGCGGGCCGCAGCCACCCTCGGCCAGGAACCCGACGCCGTAGAGCTGCCGGTCGGAGACCTCGTGCCGCCACGTCGTCACGCCGCCGCCGAAGATGTCCGTGCCGCGGCACAGCGCCCGCCACCGGCCGTCGAGGCTTTCGAAGAGCCGCTCCAGCGACTCCTGCGGCAGCAGCGCGGGGAAGGCCCGCTGGTAGCCCCACTGCAGAGGTGACCCGGCGGTCAGCACGCCGACGCGCTCGAGGTCCGTCTCCGGCAGTTCGGCGGCGAGCCGCGCGGCGGCCATGACCGTGAGCAGGCTGCCGAGGTTGTAGCCGGACAGCACCACCCGCGTCCCCGGCTCCTTGAGGTGCTCGCGCACGCGCGCGGCGAGTTCGGGCACGACCTTCAGCGCGTAGCACGGCGGCACGGTCGGGTGCGCCGCCCGCGGCCAGAAGCAGACGAGGTCGGCGAGCGCGCCGAGGTGCCGGCTGCGCTGCGGTGTGCGCGCCGCGGTGTAGACGACGCGCAGCAGCCCCGCGGCCAGCGCGCCGAGCGCGAAGACGCCGATCGCGGACAGCGGCCCGAACCAGCGGGGGACCTGGCCGAACCCGAACCGCAGCACGAGCAGCGCCGCGCCGCCCGCCGACATCGCCGACGCCACGGTGAGGGCCAGGTGGTGCAGGTGCCGCCGTTCCCACGCCGAGCGCGCCCACGCCGCCGCGGCCTGGACCTCCTGCTGGTCGTCGTGCTCCATCAGCCCGACGATCGCCGGGACGCCCCGCCGCAGCCGGCGCACCGGGACGGCGACCGCGAAGCCCAGCAGGGACAGCACCGCGGCGAGCGCCAGCCCGGCGCCCCACAGGACCGTGACCAGCAGGTACGTGTCGGGCACCTGCAGGAGATCGGCCCCGGACAGGCGTCGGACGGCTTCGGCGAGCCCGGCGCCGAACCCGCCGCCGAGGAGGCCGGCGAGCGCGAGCACGGGCGCGGCCGCCCAGCCGCCCGCCCACGGCCGCAGCCGGCGCGGCTTGTGCTTCCAGGTGGGCCGGGCCAGCACCGCGGCCGGGGCCAGGAACAGCGCGAACAGCACGGTGACCGCGACCAGAGACGCGCCGAGGCCCTCGACGACGCCGTTGGTCCCCGGCAGCCGGCCGGTGCCGGGCCGCAGCCGCACCGCGGCCACGACGACCAGCAGCGTCGCGAACGCGATCAGGCCGCGGCGGGCGATCCGCCCGGTGTCGACGCCGATCGCCGCGGCGACGACGGCGGCGAGCACCAGCGCCAGCGTGCTGATCCAGACGACCAGGTCGAAGACGTCGCCGGGCACCCGGAACGGGCCGCCGAGCAGCAGCAGCGCGACCGACGCGAGCGCGGCGACGGTGTGCAGGCCGCGCAGCGCCGGCGTCCCGGAGCCGGTGCGCATCCGCAGCGGGCCTTCGACGCGGTCGCTCTCGGCGTGCACCGCCCAGTTCGCCGAGGAGATCCGGTGCAGCACGAAGATGACCACGAGCAGCGGCAGCAGACCGACCGTGATCCGCGCCGGGACCGTGCGCAAGCCGTCCGGGACGACGGGCAGGCAGCCCGAGCCGGGCGCGAGGCACTGCGCGCCGAACAGGTCGAGCGCGATCGCCGCGAGCTGGCCCATCAGCAGCATGGTCAGCAGCAGGGCCGCGACGCGCAGCAGGCCGCGGCACACCGCGCCGAGGACGCGGGGGAGGCGGCGGCCGGGCGGGACCGCCGGCAGCATCCAGAACGCGACGTTGGCCAGGGAGAACGGGAAGAGCAGGGCCCACGTGGCCTTCGCGGCGCCCCCGGACGTCATCCCGTGCCAGAGGTAGCCTTCGAGGGTCCGCGGGATCGACCGGCCCAGCGCCGGGAGGACCGGTCCCGGTGCCGGCCGCCGCAGCCGGTCCGCCGGGCGGATCACGCGGCCCAGCCCGTCGCCGGCGACGTCGACGGTCGCGACCGCGTCGAGCAGGGTCTCGCCGCTGGTGCCCACGAGCCCGGCGACGCGGATTTCGACGACGCGGGTGTCCGGGCCGGGCATGGGCACGGTGAGGGCCTCCTGAACTGCTGCGGATCGCTTTCTAGGGAAGGTCGAGCGGACAACGGTAGTGTTCGGAAGTCATCGAGCCTTGGAGGAATCGCCACTATGACCCCCGAAAGCGTTGCCAAGCGGCACGAGACCCGCAACGGCATCGAGTTCGCCGTCGCCGACCTCGAGGCCGCCGAGTTCGGCCGCAAGGAGATCCGCCTCGCCGAGCACGAGATGCCGGGACTGATGGCGCTGCGGCGCGAATACGCGGAGGTCTACCCCCTGCGCGGGGCGCGGGTCTCCGGTTCCCTGCACATGACGGTCCAGACCGCCGTCCTCATCGAGACGCTGGTGTCGCTCGGTGCCGAGGTGCGCTGGGCGTCCTGCAACATCTTCTCGACGCAGGACCACGCGGCCGCCGCGGTCGTCATCGGCCCGAACGGCACGGCCGAGGAGCCCAAGGGCGTCCCGGTCTTCGCCTGGAAGGGCGAGTCGCTCGAGGAGTACTGGTGGTGCACCGAGCGGATGCTCACCTGGGACGGCGAGGGTCCCAACATGATCCTCGACGACGGTGGCGACGCCACCATGCTGGTCCACAAGGGCACCGAGTTCGAGAAGTCGGGTGTCGTGCCGGCCCCGGACGAGAACACCTCGGACGAGTTCCGCGTGTTCCTCGAGCTGCTGAAGGCGTCGGTCGCCTCGGACACCGGCAAGTGGACGAAGATCGGCGAGGGCATCCGCGGCGTCACCGAGGAGACCACCACCGGCGTGCTGCGGCTGTACCAGCTGGCCGCGGCCGGTGAGCTGCTGTTCCCGGCGATCAACGTCAACGACGCCGTGACGAAGTCGAAGTTCGACAACCGCTACGGCATCCGCCACTCGCTGATCGACGGCATCAACCGCGGCACCGACGTCCTCATCGGCGGCAAGGTCGCGGTCGTCTGCGGTTACGGCGACGTCGGCAAGGGCGCGGCGGAGTCGCTGCGCGGCCAGGGTGCCCGCGTGATCGTCACCGAGATCGACCCGATCTGCGCACTGCAGGCGGCGATGGACGGCTACCAGGTCCAGACGCTGAAGAACGCGCTGCCCACCGCCGACATCGTGATCACGACGACCGGCAACAAGGACGTCGTGCTGGTCGAGGACATGGCGAAGATGAAGCACCAGGCGATCCTGGGCAACATCGGCCACTTCGACAACGAGCTCGACATGGCCGGCCTGCAGCGCTACCCGGGCATCCGGCGCATCACCATCAAGCCGCAGGTCGACGAGTGGATCTTCCCGAACGGCAACACGATCATCGTGCTGTCGGAGGGCCGTCTGCTCAACCTGGGCAACGCGACCGGCCACCCGTCGTTCGTGATGTCGAACAGCTTCTCCAACCAGGTGATCGCGCAGGTCGAGCTGTTCACCAAGCACGAGGAGTACGACAAGGAGGTCTTCCGCCTCCCCAAGAAGCTCGACGAGAAGGTCGCGAAGATCCACCTCGACGCGCTGGGCGGTGAGCTGACCAAGCTCACCAAGGAGCAGGCCGAGTACATCGACGTCGACGTCGAAGGCCCGTTCAAGGCGGACCACTACCGGTACTGAGTTTTTCGTTCTTGCAGGTCAGGCCGCCCCGGACGTGTCCGGGGCGGCCTTTCTGTTGCATGGTCTGAACAGTGATAGCTGAAGGCGAGAGCCGAGGCCGAGGGGCGCAGCATGAACGACCTGGTCACCGAGGCCTTGCGAGTGGTGGTGGCGCAGGTCGAGAGCCCGCTCGAACGGCGGAAACGCCTGGTCGTCGAAGGCAAGCTGATCACTTTTGTGCCCGAGAACGACGCGCCTGGACACGACAAGCTGGAGGAACTCTCGCGTGGCTGGGGTCCGATCCGCTGGACGAGGGGTGACCGGTGACGATCTTCTACGCTGACCCGACCGCCTTGTTCGCGGCCTATCTCGCCGACGAGCCCGGCCACGCCGAGCTGCGAGAACTGCTCATCGATGGCGGGCACTTCGTCCTGACCAGCGAACTCACCCGGCTGGAACTGGCCGGCGCGATCACCGCGGCCAAGCCCGGCATGACAAGTCTCCTCCGTCAGTTCGACGAGGATTCGCGGACGGTGCTGGGAGTCGTCCCGCTGAATCCGCGTGTCTTCGCCGCGGCTCGGCGGACGGTGATCGGGAGCCCGGTGTCCACTCTCGCCGCGATCCACATCGCGGTCGCGATGCACGGCACGGCGGAGCTGACGGGCGGCTCGCCGGTGACCTTCGTGACCAGGGACGACCGCCAAGCGGAGGCAGCCAAGGCCAACGGGTTCGAGGTGCGGTGAGCGGCGGACCCGCGTAGCTCGTGTCCCGCCGGCGGGAAACGGCGGCGCGTCTCCGGTCAGCAGGTCGCCGGGTCTCCCGGGCCCGCCGGCACGCTTGTGGTGCGGGCCGGGCGGGATCCGGTCGCCGGTTGCAGGGGGCAGACCCGGACCACGGGCGGGCCGGCGTCGGCCCGGTTGCCGCTGTTGTCGAACGTGATCATGCCGCCCGCGCCGCGGACCGCTTGGCCCGCCGCGGAGAAGCCGCTGATCGCCGTGTTCACCTGGCTGCGCTGGACCGGTTTCGCGGCCGGGAGGGTGCGCAGGGCTTCGGACACCGAGACCGTCGAGTCGTAGGCGTTGACCGCCCAGCCGTCGTCGATGTCCGCCAGGTCGAACCCGGCGCCGGTGAACGACTCCTCCAGATCGGCGAACCCGGGGTTGTCCGGGCGCTTCTTGTCGGCGCCCGAGACGAGCGTCGTGAGCAGGCGCACCTTGCCGGTGGCGAAGCTCGCCGACCGCAGGGCGCGGACCCGCAGGTCCTCCAGCATCGGGTTGTCCTCGACCGCGCGGAGCCGCTGGCCGTCCGAGGTGCTCACCACGGCCACCGACGTCGCCGCGCACTGGCCGCTGCCGAACGCCTCGTCGAGGCTGAACAAGAGCCGGGCCAGGTCACTGCCGCGGGCGATGTACACGACGGTGACGTCCTTGGCCGTGCCGCAGATCCGCCTCGCCGTCTGCAGCACCGTGGTGGACTCGTCGGCGTCGAACTTCACCTCGGTGACGTCGCCGCCGAACCGGCGCTGCACCATCGGCAGCGCGGTGCAGGTGTACGGGTCGGAACCGCCGGTGGGCACCATGATGAAGTCCGGCCGCGCGGTCACGACGGCGGCGAGCCGGTCGATCTGCACCCGGTTGCGGTAAGCGACGCGGTAGAAGTAGTCCCGCCCGATCCCGTGCTGGTAGGTGATGTCCGGGTCGCACGAGTCGAACTGCGGCTGGTCCTCGCGCGAGCCGGTCTGGTCGAAGCCCTCCGCGGTGATCACGTCGGACACCATCGGGATCTTCGCGCCGGCGAACAGGTCCGCGGTCCGGGCCGCCTGTTCCTGGCTCAGGCCCATCCCGACGACCGCGACGACGTCCGGCCGGTCGGCTAGCGCCTGCGCGACGTCGAGTCCTTCGCTGTCCGGGCCGTACGCGCCGATGTTCGCGACCACCAGCCGCATCGGGTGCACGCAGCCGGTGCCGTTGGCGTGGCGCTGACCCGCCGCCATGCCTTCGAGCTCGTGCACCGCGCGGCCGCCCGTGTAGCGGTCGGTCATGGTCACCAGCACGCCGACGGTCACCGGCGTGCCGTCCGGGTCGCAGCTGTCGGCGGCCGCGTCGTTCTGGTGGGCGATCGTCTGCAGCACGGGGGCGAACCGGTCGAGGCCGAAGGCGTACGAGCCGTCGGACAACCCGACGCACTCGCCGGCGGCGGACCAGGCGGCGGTACCTGGCCAGCCGTCGTTGCAGGTGGCCAGCCGGCCGAGGTCCTGCCGGAAGACGACGACGCCGGTGGCGGTGACGGCCAGCAGGACCACGAGCCCGAGCCGGAGCCAGTCGATCCACAGTTTCGGGAAGCGGTCGGCACGGGGCACGACCACCCAGCGGTAGCGCGAGGGCAAGGTGGGGTCCTTCCGGGAGGTGGGGCGGTCAGCGCCGGGGCCACATGAGGAACGGCGGCCGCTCGTCGCCGTACCCGGCCAGGTGGGTGAGGCTGTGCGAGGCGAGGGTCTGCAGGGTCTTGCGATTCCACGCGGAGGTGAGGCACGGGTCGTGGAGTGCGGGGAACACGCCGAGCAGCACGACGATGTGGTCCACCGGAGTCGCGGGCTGCTTCGGACCGCAGACGGCCGCGAAGTCCCGTTCCCGGGGGTCCGGGGTGGCGGTGACCTCGTCGAGCAGGGTCAGCCAGTCCGCGGCCCGCAGCTCCCGCAGGAGGCCGGCCAGCTCCTTGGCCACGACCTCCTTGCCGCTCAGCAGCCTTTCGTGGTGCAGCCGGCCGGCCGGGTCGTCGGGCCCGGCACGGTCCCGCAGCTTCCGGAACACCGCCGTCCAGCCGGTCGCCGGGTCGTCGCGGGCGGCGAGGAGCCGCAGGCCGGCGTACCGGGCCAGCGGGTGCAGGCGGCCGCCGTCCGCTCCCGGAGGCGACCACAACGTCGGTGACGTGAACACGGGGGAGCCGATGCCGATCGGGTGCGGCAGCAGCGGGAGCAGCCCGTCGGCTTCGCGCCGATCACGGGCACCCGACAGGGTCACGAGCGCCTCGAACTGGGGCTCGTCGACGTCCTTGCGCGCGCTCAGGCCGCGGGCGAACGGTTCGAGCAGCCGGTGGTCGATCGGGACGTCGCCCGGTCCGCGGCGGCGCAGCAGGCCGTCGAGGTCGTCGGCCAGCTCGGGCCCGGCGACGAGCGCGCGCAGGACGATGCCCGTCCCCTCCGGGTGGCCGTGGGTGAGGTGGTGGGTGATCAAGCCGTACCGGCGTCCGCCACCCCAGTCGAAGCTCTGGGCCAGCAGGCAGACCTCCTCCTGGCCGAGGTCGGCCGCCGGCACCCGTACCCACGGCCGGGCCGGGTCGGCCCCACCTGTCCAGCCGGTGTCCGCGGTGAGCACGTCGGCCAGCGCGCCGGCGGAGGCGACGGCCACGTTCACCGGGTCCGGCAGGCCGGCGCGCGTGGCGGCCAGCCCGGCCCGGACGCGGATCAGCGAGCCGATGAAGGCCGACGGGCCGGGCAGGTCGGCGTCGTCGATGAGCACGAGCACGTTCGGTGCGGTGCCACGGGCCGACTCCCAGCTGTGCCGCAGGTCCGCGAGCAGGGCGGCGACCAGCAGGTCGGTCACTCCTTCGCGCAGGTCGGCACGGTCACTGCGGGCCCGGTTGCTGAGGTCGATCAGGATCTGGGCGGCGTTGTAGCGGAAGCCCTTGTCCTGGTGGCCGAACCAGGCCACGAGGCCGTCCCAGTCGATCTGCCGTTGCCAGGCCCGCTTGCGCAGGGCCGCCAGGACGCCCGCGGCCACCTGCTTCGCGATCGCGGAGGTGACCGCGGCGACGGGTGGGGCGGCCTGGTTCGCGGCCAGTTCTCCACCGGCGGCCACCAGGCCGACGACGAACTTGGTCACCGCGGCGGGCTCGCTGTAGGCGGCCAGCACCACCTTCAGCCGGCTCAGCGCCGCGGCCGCGGTCAGCCCGGAGAAGTCTTCGCTGAGGACGATCTGCGCGATCACCGTGCGCGGGAACTTGACGTCGTAACCGCGGATTCCCGGGGTGAGACCGAGCATTACGGCCGTGAGGACGCCGCGCACAGCGGAATCCGCGGGTTCGCCGTTGTCGTGCGGTTGAACCAGTGCTGTCGGCGTCTTTTCCCGGTATTCCTCCAGCGTTTTCCGCAACGCCGTGGAACGGCCGGAGCCGCCGGTTCCTTCGAGGACCAGAACCGGCGACGGTGGTCCTCCGGCGTCGGTGACCTGTGCTTCCACCAGTGCGCCGAGAGTGATGGAGAGGTTTTCTGGCACTTTTCTCCTTGCCGTCCAGTCTCCCCCGACTGGAAGGCAATACTTTAAACGCCGGTCCCGGGACCCGTCCCGGAGTAGTTGTGCTCAAACACACTCTTCACCCATTCGAGTGAATCGTGCACTCGCGGGGTAATCAAATTCCGTTCAATTCGGCGGGCCGTTGCGCCAATCAGTTCCACTCCACCGCGACTCCGGCCAACCCCGGACCCGCGTCGTTGAAGAACGCGCTGCTGACGCCGCCCATGTCGCACGCCAGCTCCTCCGCCACCACCGGCAGGGCGTCGTCGCGGGCGCGGACCTGGCGGGTGCAGCGGGCCGGGAGGGCGTTGCGGTCGAAGCGCAGCTGGACCAGGTAGCTCGCGCAGCGGTCGCGCAGCATCCGGTAGTAGCCCGGCGACGCCGAACCCGAGTCGTCGCGGACCTCGAAGCAGAACACGTGGATGTCGCCCTCGGCGAGCTTGCGGTCGAACAGCAGCTCGGTCGCCATCGTGTCCGCGTCCGGGTTGCGGCGCATGCGGCCGACGCGGCAGCCCTCGTCCGTGATCAGCTCGACGTCGTCGATCCGGCAGCCCGGATCGCCGTTGTAGACCGTCAGGTAGCGGTCCGGGCCGTGCCGGCGGGCGCGGGTCACCAGCCGGGTCCGGAGACTGACCTGGCGGTGCTCGGCGTCGAACGTGATCGTGTCGTGGACCGACAGCAGCTCGAGGTCGGCGTTGTAGTGGTTCGACGACGGGTACGCGCCGAGCTCGGCGAGCAGGTCCTCGACGATCGACCCCATGTCACCGGAACGCAGGTCGTGGAACGACGCCGCCGGCTGGTGGCCGCGGCGGACCAGTCGCGGGCCGATCAGCACCACGAGGGCGTCCGCGGGCAGCTGGAGGACCGATTCCAGGGCCCGGACCGCCGGCAGCGCCTTGGGCACCTCGGGCTGGCGCAGCCCGCGCTGCCAGTAACTCAGCGTCGACTGTCCGATTTGGACCCCGCGCAGCGCGAGGTGCGCGCGGAGCCGGGCGAGGGAGAGGCCGCGGTAGGCGATCGCGAGTCTCAGGGCATGGTGGAATTCGCCGGTCCGGAGCGCTTCGGTCAGCTCTTTCGGCAGTTCGGCGACCGATGCCCGGGTCGCCCGGGCGCCATCGATGATCAGTGGGAGGTTCCCGTCTTGTACCACCGCTCGTCCCTTCACCCGACCAGTGTGTGCGCTGGGCGTGAACACCGCGGAACGTTCACGTTAGCAGCGTAAAGTAGACGTGCCGACCCCCGTTCAGGGTGGTTGGCCACGTGATGGTGACTGTTCCGCGTTCCGGCTGCCCCCCGGAACGGTCCGTTCCTCCAGATGGCGTTCTTGCTCCGGGTGACGGCGTTGTTCACCGTGGTGACCACCGCTGGTTCGCCCACGTTCGAGCAGGAGGGCCGTCCGTGCTGGTGAAGTCGAGCAGAGTCCACGCCGCACTGGCGGTGAGCCTGATGCTGTGCCTGGCCGTGCCGGCCACCGCCGCCGCGTCCGGAGCGCCGTCGAACGTCCGGAACCCGATCTCGATGCAGGCGCAGCAGCGGAACCAGTGGTGCTGGGCGGCGTCGGGCAACACCATCGCGGCCTACCACGGCGTCACCGTCAGCCAGACGCGCTTCTGCCAGCTGGCCCACGACACGGCGGGGACCGACTGCGCGAACCTGCCGGGCACCCTCGCCGATCCGCAGCGCGCCTTCGCCCGCCTCGGGTTCACCTCGCCCGGCCGCTACGTCGACAGCCGTATCCCCTACGCCTCGATCCGGACGCAGACCGCCGCGAACCGGCCGGTCGAGACCCGGGTCGGCTACCGCTCGGGCGGCGGTCACACGCACGTCCTCTACGGCTACGACACCAGCGGCGACTGGGTGTACTGGGGTGACCCGGGGCCGGCCCGGCGCTACAACTGGTCGACCTACGGGTACTACACGCAGAACTCGTCCTTCTCCTGGACGCACACGCTCACGGGGATCACCCGATGAGCAGGCGAGTGCTGGTGCTCGCCGTGCTGACCGGCGCGGCGCTGCTGATGACGGCACCGGTGTCAGGCGCGGCCCAGGCGCCCGGCATCAGCAGCGCCGACGCCGCGGCGGCCCGGAGCGCGGCCGCCGCGCCCGGGCTCCAGGACACCCTGGTCCGGTTCTTCGCCCAGGCGCCCGGCGCGCCGGCCGCGCCGGTCTCGGTGCGGATCGCGCCGGACGCCTACCCCGTCTACGACCTGGCCGCGGACTTCGTCGTCGGCAAGCCGGACGCGGCCCCGGGCGTGTTCTCCTACTTCGCGGTGCCCGTCCAGGCTTCCGACGGCCGGACCGCGACGCTCTGGTCGGTCCGCGGGGACGACGGCGCCTGGCAGGTCGGCAACATCGCCTCGGGAGACGTCGAGACGGCGTTCGCCCGCAAGCTGCCCGCCGGCGCCCAGTTGCTGCACGAACCGCAGGTCGACGCCTGGTACGCGGTCGGCGACGGCCGCGTCACCCCGCTCGACGGCGGCGGCGCGGTGACCATCGCCGACTACCAGCGCGCGGTCGGGGCGAAGTACGCGGACAAGCTCCCCGGCTCGGCCTACGACCGGAAGGGCGAGGCCGGCGGCTACGGCGCCACCGGCTCGGTCATGCCCCGCGGCGACGGCGGCCCGGCGCCCTCCAGCAACGACACCGGCTGGATCCCGCTGCTGATCCTGGCCGGGGTCCTGCTGGTCAGCGGCGCGGGTTACTACGTGCTGCACCTGCGGCGGGCGACCGCCTAGTCGTACCGGCGGGCTCGGCGTCGATCACCTTCCACCGAGCCCGCCGGTCCACCACCGTTACTGTGACGCCCATGGGGCGACTGGTGGTCATCGAAGGGCTCGACGGCGCGGGCAAGCGCACGCTGACCGAGGGGCTGACGAACGCGTTGCGCGCCCGGGGCGCGAGCGTGGCGAAGCTGGCGTTTCCGCGGTACGGCGAGAGCGTGCACGCGGACCTCGTCAAGGAGGCGCTGCACCGCGGGCACGGCGACCTCGCCGACTCGGTGTACGGCATGGCCGTGCTCTACGCGCTGGACCGCAGCGGTGCTGCGGACGAGATCCGCGCCCTGCGTGACACGCACGACGTCGTCCTGCTCGACCGGTACGTCGCGTCCAACGCCGCGTACGCCGCCGCGCGCTTGCGGCAGGACGCGGCCGGCGAGGTCGTGAAGTGGGTGTGGGAACTGGAGGTCGCCCGCTTCGGTCTGCCGCACCCGGACGCGCACCTGCTGCTGCGGGTCGCCGCCTCGGTCGCGGCGGAACGCGCGGAACGCCGTGCGGCGGCCGAAACCGACCGCGAGCGCGACGCCTTCGAGACCGACGACGGTCTGCAGCGGCGCTGCGCGGACGTCTACGACGAGCTGGCCGCCGCGGGCTGGCTCGCGCCGTGGCACGTCTTGGACGGCGTGGCGGGCGTCGACCTGGAGTCCCTTGCCACCACGCTCCTGGGCTGACCGGCTCGAGGTCAGGCCAGCAGGCGCGCCGGGTCGAACCGGGCGATCGGATGCGTGGTCGTCCCGTCGACGACCAGGTCCGCGACGATCTCGCCGACCACCGGCGCGAACTTGAAGCCGTGGCCGGAGAAGCCGCACGCCAGCAGCACGCGTTCCTCGGCGGGGTGTGGCGCCAGCACGAAGCTCTCGTCGGCGGTGTCGGTGTACATGCACGTCACCGCGCGGAGGAACGCGCCGGGCAGCGTCGGCAGGTGGCACTTGACGACCGTGGCGATCTCGTGGACCTCGGCTTCGGTCACCGTCCGGTCGAGACCGTCGGGCGTGCACGGCCGGCCGCCGCTGTGGAACGCGACCTTCACGCCGTCACCCGCCGCGTTGTGCGCCGGGAAGCCGTAGAACGTGTAGCCGTCGGCTTCCCAGATGTAGACCGGGTGCCGGCGGAACGGCTCGACCCCGCCCGACGGCGCGAACCAGAACTGCACCTGCCGCCGCACGGTGAACCCGACGCCGAGGTCGCGCAGCAGCTCGCCGGCCCACGCGCCGGGACACAGCACCAGCCGGTCGGCCGTGTAGTAGTTGTGCGAGGTCCCGACGCGCACGCCGCCGGCCATGGTGCTCCAGGTGAACACCTTCTCCTCGTGGTGCAGTTCGGCGCCGCACCGCGCGGCGAGCTGCAGGTGCGCGGCGACGCTGCCCTCGGGCGACACCAGCCCGGCGCCCGGCTCGTACAGCGCGACCTCGTCCGGTGCCGGTGACGTCGTCGGGAACCGGCGGCGGATTTCCCGGGCGTCGAGCAGTTCGTGCGGGATGCCGAACGCCGCCGCCGAGGCGACGCTGCCGGTGATCGTCCGCGAAGCCGCCGCGCCGACCATCAGCCCGCCGCAGCGGGTGAACAGTTTGCGTCCGCTGTCGCGCTCGAGGCCGCCCCACAGTTCGTGGGCCCGCAGCAGGAGTGGCACGTACTCGGGGCCTTCGAGGTAGGCCTGGCGCGTGATCCGCGAACCGCCGTGACTCGACCCGCGGTTGTGCACCGGTGCGAACTGGTCGAGGCCGAGCACCCGCTGGCCGCGCTGCGCCAGCCGGTACGCGGCGGCGCTGCCCATCCCGCCGAGGCCGAGCACGATCACGTCGTAGTGCGTCATACGACCCTCCCCGGGACGCGCGTGCCGAAGTACTCGATCTCCACCGGCGTCCCCGGCACGCTGTACTCCGCCGGCAGCCAGGCGTACGCGATCCCGTCCGCGGCGCTGGTGACGTACCCGGCCGCGCGACCCTCGACGTACACCGGTTCCTGGCCCAGCACGACGCCGTCGACGCTCAACCGGGTCAGCCGGCGGCCGGTGCCGGCGTCGCAGCGGCCGGCGAGGGCGTCGCGGCCGAGGAAGTAACCCTTGTCCAGCCGGACGAGCGAGCCGAGCCCGGCTTCGTACGGATCGTGCTCGGTGGTGACGTCGACGCCCGGGACGGGCACTCCGGCTTCCAGCCGCAGGCTGGTGTACGCCTGGTGCCCGGCGGCGGTGATCCCGCGCGCCCGCAGCGCGTCCCACAGCCGTCGGCCCAGGTCCGCTGTGGCGTGGACCTCCCAGGACACAGTGGACAGTCGCAACGCGACTACGGGGACGTCGTCCACATAGGTCTCCTCGGCGGGGGACTCCACTGTGGACAGTTCGGGCAGGGCGTCGTGGGTCAGCGGACCCGAAACGCCGACGCAGCACGTGCCGGGCGTGGTCTCGTGGAGCTGCACGGTGCCGTCGCCCGGCAGGTGGCGCCGCAGCCAGTCGAAGTCCAGCCGGCTGCCGGCGCCGACGTGGAACCGTTCGCCGCCCAGCCGGGCGACGGTCAGCAGGCCGCGCACCCCGCCGTCCTCGCCGAGCAGCAGCGTCCGGGTGACCGAGCCGGGCGGCTTCGCCAGGTCGCCGGTCGTCATGGCCTGCAGGAACGGCAGCGCCCCCGGGCCGGTGACCGCCAGCCGCGGCACCGGCGTCAGGTCGAACATCGCGACGCGCTCGCGGGCCTCGAGCGCCTCCGCGTACCCGATCGGCGACCAGTGCCGCGCGGCCCAGCCGGCGCGCGCCGGGGCCGTGGGCAGGTCCGCGTTGGCCTGGTACCACTGCGGCCGCGCCCAGCCGTCCGCCGGCAGGAAGTACGCGCCGAGTGCGCTCTGCCGCTCGAAAAAGGGTCCCGTCCGCGCCGGCTCGTCCCGGGGATCCAGCGGGTGCACGATCTCGTGGACCTCGGCGAAACCCTTGCCCCGCAGGGAAACGCGGTCGAAGCGGGCCAGGTCGCAACCGTGCACGGCCAGCGTCGGCTGCCCGTCGACGAGCCAGCGCGCCAGTTCGCGCGCGACCCCGGCGGAGTGCTCGTCCCGGACGGCCTCGGCCACCCAGAAGCCTTCGAGGTCCGGGTGCTCGCCCAGCAGCGGCATCCCGTCCGGCGTGCCCGGGAGCGTCACCGTGCCGACGATCTCGGGCTTGGCGTCGCGGAGCGCGGGCAGCAGGGCGGCGGCCGCGTCCCACGCCGGGTCGAAGTCCTCGTCCCGCAGCGTGAGGGCCCCGACGCCGAGCCGGTCGACGTGCTCGCGGAAGTACAGCGCGCGGTCGTGGTGGCGCAGCACGGGTTTGCCCGCCTGCGCGTGGTCGTCGTTGTGCCCGGCCAGTTCCGCCAGCGGTGACGTCCGCGCGTACCGGTGCGGCCGCGGCACGTGCGGCACCGCCAGGCCGACGAGCGCGCCGGCGCCGTCGCACGACACGACGACGTCGGCGCGCAGCCGTCCGGAAGCGGTGACGACGCCGGTGACGCGTCCGCCGGACCGGTCGATCGCCACGACGTCGTCGTCGAGGAACTTCGCACCCCGCGCCGCCGCCCGCCGCGCCTGGGCTTCGGCCGCGTTCCCGGCGTGCAGCAGGCCGTCACCCGGGACGTGGAACCCGCCCAGCACCGGGGTTTCGTCGAGGAGCGGGTGCAGGTCGGCGCATGCGCGGGGCGTGCGCAGGAAGCCGCGCACGCCCCACGACGTCGCCCAGCCGTGCCGGCGCTTGAGGTCCGCGAGCCGCTCGGGAGTGGTCGCGAGCTCCAGGCTGCCGACCGGGTTGAAGCACCACCGGCCGTCGAACGTGAGGCCGCTGTACTTCGCGGCGGTGTACTTCGCGAACTCCGTCAGCGTGCGGTCCGCGCCGGTCCGGAACACGAGCCCGGGGGTGTCGGGCCGCGCGCCGCCGCCCAGCACCGTGACGTCGGTCCAGCCGCGCTCGGTCAGCTCGTCGGCGAGCGCGCGGGCGACGAGACCGGTGCCGATGACCACCACCCGGGGCTGTGCCATCGCGGGATCCCTCCGGGCGAAGTTGCGTCTTCGGCAACAACGTGCGTCATGCGCGACTTGCTGTCAAGCGCCCGAAAAGGTGCCGGTTCACGCCCAGGTGAACTCCATGATCCAGTTGGATTCCCAGGTCTTCCCGCCGTCGGCCGAGAACTCCTGCTCCCACCGCGGCGACAGCCCCGTGGTGCCCGACCACAGGTAGTGCGCCTTGATCGGCTGACCCTCGTGGACGTCGTCGCCGTAGAAGTCGCCCCGGCCGCCGGCGAAGGTGCCCACGACCGGCGGCTGGAGCAGCCCGGTGCGGTCGTTGGCCCAGTAGATCGACCACTCCTTCCGCTCGACGTCGAACAGGCGCAGGGTGAAACCGCGGAACCCGCGGGCGGGGAAGCGGATCTCTTCGGTGTTGCCGCCGCCCTCGAAGAGGGTCCGGCAGGTGGTGGTGCCGGGGAAGACGTCCCAGTCGTCGCAGCCGGCGAAGATCGTCTTGAGCCGCCGGCTGACGACGGTCCAGGAGCCGTGGAGGAAGTCGAAGTCGTTCATGACGGCGATCCTGGGCCGCGATCACTGACACCTTCGGTCAGTGGTGGCTGGCAGACTTCGCCGGGTGCGTGCGAGCCGGCTGGTGTCCCTGCTTCTGCTGCTGCAGAACCGCGGCCGGATGAGCGCGTCCCGGCTGGCCGCCGAGCTGGGCGTGACCGCGCGGACGGTGTACCGCGACGTCGAGGCGCTGGCCGCCGCGGGCGTGCCGATCTACGCCGAGCCCGGCCCGCGCGGCGGCTACCAGCTGATGGACGGCTACCGCACCCGGCTGACCGGCCTGACCGCCGACGAGGCCGAGTCGCTGTTCCTCACCGGCTTGCCGCAACCCGCCGCCGAGCTGGGCCTGGGCGCCCAGGTGGCCGCGGCCGAGCTGAAGCTGACGGCGGCGCTGCCGACGCCGTACCGGGACGCGTCGACGCGGATCCGGCAGCGGTTCCACCTCGACGCGCCCGGCTGGTATCGCGAAGCGGACCCGGTGCCGCAGCTGCTCGCCGCCGCGGAAGCCCTGTGGCGGGACCAGGTCGTCGAGGTCCGCTACCGCCGCTGGTCACCTCGCCCCGGCGTCGTGACGCGGCGGCTGCACCCGCTCGGCCTGGTCCTCAAGGCCGGCGTCTGGTACCTCGTGGCGTCCGGGCGGACCTACCGCGTCACGAACATCGTGGACCTGACGCCGCTCGGCGAGACGTTCACCCGGCCCGCCGGCTTCGACCTCGCGGAGTTCTGGCGGGAGCACGTCGAGCGGTACGAGCGGGCGGACCTCGACGAGACCGCCGTCGTCCGCCTTTCCCCGGCGGGAATCGCGGCCCTGCCCGAGATTCTCGGCCCGAAGGCGGCCCGGCTCGTCTCGCACACCCTCGAACCCGCGGACGCCGAGGGCTGGCAGCGCGCGGCCGTCCCGCTGGAGAGCGTGCCGCACGCCGCCGCCGGACTGCTCCGGCTCGGCGCGGACGCGCAGGTCCTCGAACCCCCGGAACTGGTGGCGCACATGGGAAAGACGATCCGGGCGATGGCGCGGTTGTACTAGTCCCGGAAGTAACCGAGCTGCGCGGAAAGGTCGTCCGCGGCCTCGGTCATCGGCCGCACGATCTGCTTCACCCGCTGCTTCGACAGCCGGTACGACGGGCCCGACGCGCTCATCGCGGCGACGACGTCGCCGCCCGGGCCGTGGATCGGCACCGCCACGGCGTGCATGCCGAGCTCGAACTCCTCGTAGCAGGCCGCGAAGCCGTCTTCGAGGATCCGTTCCAGCTCGGTCATCAGCTCGTCCGGCTCGACGGTCGTGCGCGGCGTGTACTGCTCCAGCTTCCGCTTCAGCACCCGCTTGCGTTCGGCTTCGGCCATGTAGGCCAGCAGGATCTTGCCGCTGGAGGTCGCGTGCAGGGGCGTCCGCTGGCCGGTCCAGTTCTGCGTGGTGATCGCCGCGGCGCCGCGGGCCTGGCTGATGTTGATCGCGACGCCGTCGTCGGCGATGGCGATGTTCACGGTCTCGCCGAGCTCCTCGGCGAGGGTCAGGCAGCTGGCGCGGCCGAGCTTCGCCAGGTCCATCCGCCCGGTCGCGGCGCCCGCCAGCCGGACGATGCCGAAGCCGATCGCGTACTTCCCGCGTTCACCGAGCTGTTCGACCAGGCCTCTCGACTCCAGGACGCTGAGCAGGCGCGACGCCGTCGACTTGTGCACACCCAGTTCGCCGGCGATCTCCGTGATGCCGGTTTCGCCGTTGCGCGCGAGCAGCTCCAGCACGCTGATCGCCCGGTCGACCGACTGCACCTGGCTCTGAGTTGCGTTGCCCGAGTCCTGGTTCCGCATAGCGCAACACTATCCGTTTTGCGCACTGCCTATCGGCTGAGTGGGCGAATCTCTTGACGCGGCGGCCCGGCGGACCGCCTGAGCCCACCCCACAGGTCCGTGAAGGCCTCCTTGAGGGACTCAGAGTCCCTGAAGGAGGCCTTCACGGACCGTCCAGGGGCACCCGGATGGAGCAGGGACCGGTGCGGATCTTGATCTTTCTGGTGGTCAAACACGCGGGTCGCGCGTCCGGCCGTCGGAACTAGTGCGAATATGTGGTCATGAAGGCACGTGTTCTCGTGGTCGACGACGACCCTGCACTCGCGGAGATGCTCACCATCGTGCTCCGTGGGGAGGGGTTCGACACGGCGGTGGTCGCCGACGGCTCACGCGCGCTTCCCGCGCTGCGTGAGCTGAAGCCCGACCTCGTCCTGCTCGACCTGATGCTGCCCGGGATGAACGGGATCGACGTCTGCAAGGCGATCCGCGCCGAGTCCGGGGTGCCGATCGTCATGCTCACCGCCAAGAGCGACACCGTCGACATCGTCCTCGGCCTGGAGTCCGGCGCCGACGACTACGTCGTCAAGCCGTTCAAGCCGAAGGAGCTGGTCGCCCGGGTCCGCGCCCGGATGCGCCGCACCGAGGCCGAACCGGCGGAGTCGCTCACGATCGGCGACCTGGCGATCGACGTGCCCGGCCACGAGGTCACGCGCGAGGGCAAGGCCATCCCGCTGACCCCGCTGGAGTTCGACCTGCTGGTGGCGCTGGCCCGCAAGCCGCGTCAGGTGTTCACCCGCGAGGTGTTGCTCGAGCAGGTCTGGGGCTACCGCCACGCGGCCGACACCCGGCTGGTGAACGTGCACGTCCAGCGGCTGCGCTCCAAGGTCGAGAAGGACCCGGAACACCCCGAGGTGGTGTTGACCGTTCGCGGCGTCGGGTACAAGGCCGGCCCGCCGTGATGGCTCCATGACCAGGGAGGCCGGTAGACGGCTTCCCGCGTTCGCGCGTTCGACGGCACGCCTGGTGCGGCGTGTCGTCGTTTTCGCGCGCCGTCGCGCGGTGGCGTTCAACGAGCTGTGGAAGCACTCGCTCCAGTTCCGCGTCACCGTCTCGACGCTCGCGCTGTCCTCGGCCGTGGTGTTCGTGCTGGGCATGGTCCTGCAGAACCAGATCACCGAGCGGCTGCTGGACACCAAGCGCGACGCCGCCACCGCGCAGACCCGCGCGGCCGCCGAGACCGCCGCCGGTGAGCTCGTCGGCCTCGGCAGCGAGACGTCCGAGGCGCTGAGCAACCGGCTCGAGAACGCGCTGAAGAAGATCGCGATCACGCCGACCAGCCAGGACGCGGCGGGCTCGGCGGCGGGCACGTTCATCCCGGTGCTCGCCAGCGGCGGCCACGACCGCTCCGGCGACGAGCCCGCGTTCGCCGGGCCGTTCGAGAACGTGCCGCCGCGGCTGCGGCAGTTCGTCGAGGCCGAGCAGACGAGCTACCTCGAGCACACGGTCACCGACATGAACGGCGGCCGCACGACCTACCTGATCGTCGGCACGCCGCTCAAGACCGTCGCCAGCCCGCTGCAGCTGTACTTGCTGTTCCCGCTGACGACCGAGCAGAACACCGTCTCGACCGTGCAGAACACGCTGCTGGTCGGCGGCCTCGTCCTGCTGCTCCTGCTGGCCGGCATCACGAACCTGGTGGTGCGGCAGGTGGTGCGGCCGGTCCGGTCGGCCGCCGCGGCGGCGGAGCAGTTCGCCGGCGGCGATCTCGACCAGCGCCTCGCCGTGATCGGCGAGGACGACCTGGCGAAGCTCGCCGTGTCCTACAACGGGATGGCCGCCAGCATCCAGCGCCAGATCCGCCAGCTCGAGGACTTCGGCGGGCTGCAGCGCCGGTTCACCTCCGACGTCTCCCACGAGCTGCGCACGCCGCTGACCACCGTCCGGATGGCCGCCGACGTGCTGCACGCGTCGCGCGAGCAGTTCCCGGCCGGGCTCGCGCGCTCCACCGAGCTGCTGGTCGACGAGCTCGACCGGTTCGAGGCCCTGCTCGGCGACCTGCTGGAGATCAGCAGGCTCGACGCCGGCGTCGAAGACCTGTCCGCCGAGTTCATCGACGTCCGCCCGATCGCCACCCGCGCGGTCGAGCAGGTGCGGGTGATCGCCGGCAACGCGGGCAGCTCGGTCGAGCTCGTGCTGCCCGACGAGGAAGTGCCCGCCGAGGTCGACTCCCGGCGCGTCGAGCGGATCCTGCGCAACCTGCTCGGCAACGCCGTGGACCACAGCGAGGGCCGGCCGGTGGTGCTCACCGTCGCGGCCGACGAGACGACGGTCGCCATCACCGTCCGGGACCACGGCGTCGGCCTGCGGTCCGGCGAGGCGGACCTGGTGTTCAACCGGTTCTGGCGCGCCGACCCGTCGCGCAACCGGCGGACCGGCGGCACCGGCCTCGGCCTGGCGATCAGCCAGGAGGACGCGCGCCTGCACGGCGGCGAGCTCGACGCGTGGGGCGCGCCCGGCCAGGGCTCGTGCTTCCGGTTCTACTTCCCGCGCCACCAGGACGTCCCCGCCGGCGAGCCGCCCCTGGCCCTGCCGCCGCCGGACCACATCCCGGGCGAGGTGCCGCTCGGGATCATCGAGGTGACGCCGGCGCCGGAGGCGATCTTCGCCGAGCGTGAGGAAGTCGGTCAGTGAAACGCGTTCTGCTCGCATTGTCGTGCTTGGTGCTGCTGGCGGGCTGCGCCAACGTGCCGCTCGAGTCCCAGCCGGTCGTGGTCTCGGGGGACCGGCAGGGCCAGGGCCAGAACGTCGAGGCGCCCGATCCGCCGCACGACATCGACCCGTTGACGCTGGTCCGCGACTTCATCGGCGCGACGCTCAAGCCGGGCCAGAACAACGGGGCCGCCCGCGCGTACCTGGACGACCAGGGCCGGGCGGCCTGGCGGCCCAGCCGCAGCCTGACGATCATCCAGGACACCTTCGGCACGGTTTACGACACCGAACCGCAGCCGGACCCGAACACCCAGGTCGTCAACGTGCGCGGGATCGACGTCGGCACGCTCGACCAGAACAGCGCGTTCGTCCCGGACTACAGCTCGGCGCTGCTCCACGTGAAGGTGCGCAAGCAGCCGACCGGCCAGTGGCGGATCGTCGACCCGCCCGCCGACCTGTACGCGACCGAGTCCGACTTCAGCGAGAACTACACCGCGGTACCGGTCGTCTTCTATTCGGAGTCCGCCAACACGTTCGTCCCCGACCGGCGCTACGTCGTCGCGAAACCGCAGGCCGGGTTGCCGAGCCGGGTGATGGACATGCTGGTCAACGGCCCGTCGACGAGCCTGGCCGGGGCGGTGAAGAACCTGCTCGGCGAACCAGTGGCGATCGACACCAACGTCAAGAGCCTCGACGACGGGACGCTGGTGATCCCGCTGACCGGGCTGACCGGCGTCAGCGACGACATCCGGAACCTGATCGCCGCGCAGATCGTGCTTTCGCTGCAGTACGTGACGTCGGCGCGGATCCGGATCCTCGCCGACGGCGCCGCGCTGGTGCCGAACCACCCGGACTGGCGCCAGAGCGACCTCCCCGCGTACGGCGCGGCGCTCTCGCCGAGCCAGGACCTGCTGGGTCTGATGACGGTCGGCGGCCGGGTCCGGTCCCTCGGCGACGGCGCCCCGATCGCCGGCCCGGCCGGCAACGGCGGATACGACGTCGTCAACGCGGCCCAGTCGATCGACGGCAAGCGCCTCGCGGTGGTGGAGCGTACCGGCGGCGGGGTCCACCTGCGGATCGGCGACCTCGGCCGCGAACTGCCGCAGGTCAACGTGGCCGGCAGCACCCTGAGCCGGCCGACGTGGCGCCCCGGCGCGTCCGAGGTGTGGACGGTGGTCGACCAGCTGTCGGTGGCCCGCATCGTGCTGACCCCGAACGGCCAGTGGACCCCGTTGACGGTGAACGCCTCCGACCTGATCCAGCAGGGCAGCGTCTCGGAGCTCCGGTTCTCCCGCGACGGCGCCCGCGTCGCCGCCGTGGTCGGCGGCCAGCTGTGGGTGGCGTCGGTGGTCGGCTCGGGCGGCGATTCGGTCAGCCTGCGCGAGCCCCGGCACCTGCAGCCCCACGACCTCCAGGACGTCGTCGACGTGGACTGGCTGACCCAGGACACCCTGGTCGCGGTGACGTCCAGCGTGTCGCAGCCGGTGGTCCGCGTGACGGTGGACGGCCAGCGGATGGACGCGTTCAACAGCTCCAACCTGACCACCCCGGTCCACGGCGTCACAGCGGCCCCCAGCCGCCCGATCGTGGTAGCCGACGCCAGCGGCCTCTGGACGGCGTCGGTGCTCGGCGAGGTCTGGCGCCCCCAGAACCATTCGGCGAAGGACGCGGACCCCTTCTACCCGGGCTGACACTTTCGGGTGAGGGCTGTGGGCTTCGAGGCCGAAACTGTCGGTGGTGGTCGCGACACTTTCCGTATGTTTCTCGACGCGCTTCTCGACCTGTTGATCCCCAGCCGCTGCGCCGCCTGCGGAGCCCGCGGCGCGCCTTGTTGCGCCCGATGCGGGGGCGTCTGGGGCGCGGTGAGGGAGGTGGCCCGCGTGCCCACGGCGGGGTTGGTCCGGGTGTTCTCCCTGGCCCGCTACACCGGAGTCGGACGGCGGTTGTTGATCGCGTACAAGGAGCGGGGGCGCCGTGACCTGGCACCGGCCCTCGGGACGGCGCTGGCGGAGGCGCTGGCCGTGTTGCCGCTACGGGGAACCGGTGCCGGAACCGTTTCCGCATCTGTTCCACAGCTTGCGGAACGGGGTTCTGGAACCGGTTCCACACGGCAGCCGCCGGACCGGCCTCGGACTGCCGACGATGCTGTCGCGTACGGGCAAGCCGGCCTGGTCCGCGCGGCGGGAACGGTTTCCGCTGGGCGGTTGTCAGGTCGTCCTCGGGGTGCCGACGATGCTCCCGTGCTCGGGCAACCCGGCCAGGCTCGCGCGGCGGGAACGGTTTCCGCTGGGCGGTTGCCAGGTCGTCCTCGGGCTGCCGACGATGCTCCAGCGTTCGGCCAAGCCGGGTTAGCCCACGCAGCGGGAACGGCGCCCGCTCGGCAGCCGCCAGGCCAGTCCCAGAGCGCTGCTTTGGCGTACCGGCCGGCGGACTGTGCCGACGGAACCGCCGCTCCGGTCCAGAGCGCCACTCCGGCCTTCGCGCACCGGCCAGGCCTGGCCGGCGCGGCTGGAACCACGTCCGTCCGGCAGCCGCCGGACGAAGCCCGGAGCGCAGTGTTCGCGCACCGGCCACCAGGGCTGACCCGCGCCGCATCCCTCGGTCTGCCATCGGACCTGGCCCAGAGCGGCGGCCCACCTCCCGGAGCCCGCAAGATCTGCCTGGTCCCGGCACCGAGCCGGCCATCCGCATCCCGGGTACGCGGTGGCCCCCACGTCGAGCGTCTGGCCGAAGCCGCGGCGAAAGTCTTGTCCACCCGCGGCTTCGAAGTGGCCGTCGCACCAGCGCTGGAGCTGGCCGGAAGCGCCCGCGATGCAGTCGGGCTCGGCCACGCCCAACGCGCCGCCAACCTGGCCGGCCGTCTCCGGTTCCGAGAGGCCGGACGCCCACCACCCGGATTCCCGGTGGTGGTCCTGGACGACGTCGTGACCACCGGCGCCACCGCGGCCGCATGCGTGCGCGTATTGGCCGCAGAGGGCATCGCGGTCTCGGCTGTCCTCACCCTGCTCGCGGCCGGGTGAGGACCGGGTGAACCGGCCCCAGCGTCAGTCGCCCAACCCTGGGCAGCCGCCGGAACTCCTGCCGAATGGAGGCAAAGACGCGAACGGCAAGTTCACCAAGACCGAGGACCGCGGGCGCGACATGTGCACGGCGTCGCCGCGATAGTCCGCAGCGACCGCGGGCGCGATCTGTGCACGGCGCCGCCGCGACAGTCCACGGCGACCACGGGCCCGATCGCGGGCTCGATCGTGGTCCGTCACCGGGCCGCCCCCGCGACATAAAAACCCCATCCCCGGCAAACCTGGCGCAGATGAACGGCGAAAGCGAGCCACCAAACCGATCTCCGAAGACATTTCGCGGCCGGGTGAATCCCCGAATCAGCACCTCCGGACCGCGCCGACCCAGCACCGGAAACCCCAACCACGCCCCAAACACCTGCAAACCGCGGTTCCGCCTGGTCACACCAGCCTCTCCGAGCCCCACCAACCCCACCCACACCACAAGATCGCCGGCCACCGAAAGCACCCACCCCCACCACCCCGCGCGCCCGGGTGACCGGGGGTGTCACCTACACGAGTGACTTCCGGCGGGAACGCGAGCGGACCCGCGGCCGTTGTCCGGGCATGAGGGTGTCGATCAAAGCCACTCGGGTGCCGAACCACTCCACCGGAGTGGTGGCTGTGCCGGACAAGGCCGTCACCCTCGGCGTCCGTGCAGGTGGTGTGGTGCGCCGTCCGTGTGATGCCACGGCCACCGGCGCGCGTCCGACCAGCGGGTGTTTTCTGGTGTTCACCCCTCGCTCACTGCGCGGGGTGACGGAGTCTCATTCCCCGACATCCCCCGGCTCGGGGGCTGTTGTAACGGGCGTGAGGAAGCTAACGTGCTCCGCTATCAGCAATCCCCGCAGGCAGGGAGGTGACGAGCCCATGTCCCTGGCGCCGGAGGTGCGCTGAGTCCGCGCTCGGGCATCCGGCACGAGACGTCGTGAACCGATCCGAGTTCCTTCTCAGCCCGCGATCCGGGCTTCCGTCCCCGCTACACCGGCGCCGTGTGTGAACTCAACAGCTCGCAGTCATCTCAGCGAGGGAGGTCGTGTATGGACATCGTCGTTAAGGGCCGCAACGTAGAGGTGCCCGAGCACTATCGGGCACTCGTCAGCGAAAAGCTGGCCCGCCTCGAGCGCTACGACAGGAAAGTCATCCGGTACGACGTGGAGCTGTTCCACGAACCCAACCGGCGCCAGGCCAAGAGCTGCCAGCGCGTCGAAATCACCGGAAAGGGGCGTGGCCCGGCCGTACGCGCTGAAGCGTGTGCCGCCGACTTCTACGCAGCGCTCGATTCCGCAGTCACCAAGCTGGAAAACCGGCTGCGGAGGACACACGACCGGAGGCGCGTGCACTACGGGCGCAGCCGACCGGAATCGGTCGCCGAAGCGACCTCTGTACTGCCGGGTGGTACCTCCCCGGCCGCCGCCAGTCCCGCCGCGCGTACCGCGGTGTTGGACGCACCCGAAGCCGAACCGCACACGAACGGCTTCGCGAGTGCCGACGAGATCGCCCTGCCCCAGCAGCAGAGCTGGGCCGACGACGACCTGGGCCACCAGCCCGGCCGCGTCGTCCGCGAGAAGCAGCACACCGCTGATCCGATGACGGTGGACCAGGCTCTCTACGAGATGGAGCTGGTCGGCCACGATTTCTACCTCTTCAACGACTCCGACGCGGGCCGGCCCAGCGTGGTCTACCGGCGGAAAGGCTTCGACTACGGCGTGATCCGGCTCGGCTGAGCCGGCTCGAAGGAGGCCTCCGCCGATGGCCCGCACGCGCCCGCGTGCGGGCCATCCGCATGTCAGGACGTACGGCGTGTGCACACGACGCCCCGGGTTCCCTACGATGGGGTGGAACGGTGGCGCCGACCCACGGCCGCCGCCGTGGGAGAACCTGTCCGGGACCGGCCCGGGCGCGCTCATGATCAGCTAGTGAGGTCGACCGGATGGTGCTGAACCGCCTGCTCCGCGCGGGCGAGGGCAAGATGGTGAAGCGGCTGCGCAACATCGCCGATCACATCAACACCCTCGAAGACGACGTCAAGGACCTGACCGACGCCGAGCTGCGGGCCAAGACGGACGAGTTCCGCAAGCGGCACGCGGGCGGGGAGTCCCTGGACGACCTGCTGCCGGAAGCCTTCTCGGTCGCCCGGGAGGCGGCCAAGCGGGTGCTCGGCCAGCGGCACTTCGACGTCCAGCTGATGGGCGGTGCCGCCCTGCACCTGGGCCAGGTCGCCGAGATGAAGACCGGTGAGGGCAAGACCCTGACCTGCGTCCTCGCGGCGTACCTCAACGCCATCCCCGGCAAGGGCGTGCACGTCGTCACGACGAACGACTACCTGGCCAAGCGCGACTCGGAGTGGATGGGCCGCATCCACCGCTTCCTCGGGCTCGAGGTCGGCGTCATCCTGTCGGAGCAGCAGCCGGACGTCCGGCGCAGCCAGTACAACGCCGACGTCACCTACGGCACGAACAACGAGTTCGGCTTCGACTACCTGCGCGACAACATGGCGTGGAGCCTGGACGACTGCGTCCAGCGCGGGCACAACTTCGCCATCGTCGACGAGGTGGACTCGATCCTCATCGACGAGGCGCGGACGCCGCTGATCATCTCGGGCCCGGCGGACCAGTCGTCGCGCTGGTACGTCGAGTTCGCGCGGCTCGCCCCGCTGATGAACGGCATCGACACCACCACGATGGGGTCGCGCGAGCGGGTCGAGAAGACGAACCTGATCAACTCGAAGTACCACTACGAGGTCGACGTCCGGAAGCGCACGGTGGCCGTCACCGAGAAGGGCGTCCGGTTCGTCGAGGACCAGCTCGGTATCGAAAACCTGTACGAGGCCGCGAACACCCCGCTGGTCGGCTACCTGAACAACGCGCTGAAGGTCCAGGAGCTCTTCCACCGCGACAAGGACTACATCGTCCGCAACGGTGAAGTCGCGATCGTCGACGAGTTCACCGGCCGCGTGCTGCACGGCCGCCGTTACAACGAGGGCATGCACCAGGCGATCGAGGCCAAGGAAAAGGTCGAGATCAAAGCCGAGAACCAGACCCTCGCCACGATCACGCTGCAGAACTACTTCCGGCTCTACGGCAAGCTTTCGGGCATGACCGGTACGGCCGAGACCGAGGCCGCCGAGTTCCACCAGACCTACAAGCTGGGCGTGGTGCCGATCCCGACGAACCGGCCGATGGTCCGCGCCGACCAGCCGGACCTGATCTACAAGACCGAAGAGGCGAAGTACGAGGCGGTCGCCGAGGACATCGCCGAGCGGCACGAGAAGGGCCAGCCGGTCCTGGTCGGCACGACCAGCGTCGAGAAGTCCGAGCGCCTGTCGAAGCTGCTGGTGAAGCTGAGCGTGCCGCACGAGGTGCTGAACGCGAAGCACCACGATCGTGAGGCGCTGATCGTCGCCCGCGCCGGCCAGAAGGGCGCCGTCACGGTCGCCACGAACATGGCGGGCCGCGGCACCGACATCGTGCTGGGTGGCAACCCCGACCTGATCGCCGACCACGTGCTGCGCGAGCAGGGCCTGGACCCGGTCGAGCACTCCGAGGAGTACGAAGCCGCCTGGCCGGCCATCCTCGAGAAGGTCAAGGAAGAGTCGAAGGCCGAGGCCGAGATGGTCCGCGACGCGGGCGGCCTGTACGTCCTGGGCACCGAGCGGCACGAGTCGCGCCGCATCGACAACCAGCTCCGCGGCCGGTCCGGCCGGCAGGGTGACCCGGGCGAGTCCCGCTTCTACCTGTCGCTCGGTGACGAGCTCATGCGCCGCTTCAACGCGACCATGGTCGAGCGCGTCATGACCACCATGCGGCTGCCCGACGACGTGCCGATCGAGCACAAGATGGTCTCCAAGGCCATCAAGAGCGCGCAGACCCAGGTCGAGCAGATCAACATGGAGCAGCGCAAGGACGTCCTCAAGTACGACGAGGTCATGAACGAGCAGCGCAAGGTGATCTACGCCGAGCGCCACCGCGTCCTGGCCGGCGAGAGCCTGCGCGACCAGATCGAGGGCATGCTCGTCGACGTCGTCAACGCCTACGTGGACGGCGCGACGGCGAACGGTTACGCCGAGGACTGGGACCACGAGAAGCTGTGGACGGCGCTGAAGACGCTGTACCCGGTCAGCCTCGACTGGGACGACCTGCTGGAGGACGGTGACCTCGACGCGAGCACGCTGCGCGAGGCGCTGGTGCAGGACGCCCGCGACGCCTACGACAAGCGCGAAGCGGAGATCAACGCGCTCGTCGGCCCGGAAGGCATGCGGACCCTGGAGGGCCAGGTCATGCTGACGGTCCTCGACCGCAAGTGGCGTGAGCACCTCTACGAGATGGACTACCTCAAGCAGGGCATCGGCATGCGGGCGCTCGCGCAGCGCGACCCGCTGATCGAGTACCAGCGCGAGGGCTTCGACATGTTCCGCGCGATGCTCGACTCGTTGAAGGAGGAGGCTGTCGGCTTCCTGTTCAACCTGCAGGTCGAGCGGGCCGAAGCGCCGCCCGCCGAGGACGCCGCCGCGCTGCCGGCGGGCGTCGGCACCGGCAACGGCCAGGCCGTGCCGGAGGGCCGCCACGCGCGGCCGGCGCCGCCGCAGCCGCCGACGACCGACACCGAGTCCGTCCCGGCCGCGCTGCGCGGCAAGGGCCTCGGCGGCAACAGCCAGCAGTCGGGGCTGACGTTGTCCGGCCCGGGTGAGGACGGCGAGGTCGAGGCGCACGCCGAGGAAGCGGGCGACTCCACGGGCGGCAGCGGCGCCACCCGCCGGGACCGCCGGGCCGCCCAGCGTGACGCGGCCAAGAAGGGCAAGAAGGGCCCGCGTCGCTGACGTGAGCCGCTGATGTGAGCCGAGAACGGGGCGCGTGGAGCTGTCTTCCACGCGCCCCGGTTTCGTGGACGGGGGAAGTTCGTGACGACGTTGTCGGCGGTGGCCGATCCGCAGGAGTTCTTCGCGTTGTTCGCCGCCGATCGGCGGCCCGATCCCTACCCGCACTACCGGCGGTGGCGGGAACGCCGGCCGGTCGCGGTCCTGGCCGAGCGGATGTTCGCCGTCAGCGGCATCGCGGAAGCCACACAGGTGCTGCGCGACCCGGCGTTCGGGCACCCCGAACCCGAGTACCTGGACCCGGCGGACCGGCGGCCGGACCAGCCGGTCGACGAGTCAGGACGCGTGGTCCGGGCGTTCCTGTCGCTGAACCCGCCCGACCACACGCGGTTGCGGCGGCTGGTGGCGAAGGCGTTCACGCCGCGGATGGTCGAGCAGCTGGCGCCGCGGATCGAAACGCTCACCGCGGACCTGATCGACCGCGCGCCACGCGAATTCGACCTCATGACGACGCTCGCGAAGCCGTTGCCGGTCGAGGTGATCGCCGAACTGCTCGGCGTCCCGCTGGACGACCGCGAGCAGTTCGCGGAGTGGTCGCACGCGATGGCGCGGGCGCTGGATCCGCCGTTCCTGCAAAGCCCCGGGACGGTCGAACCGGCGGTCCGCGCGCGCCGGTCGTTCGTCGGCTACTTCCGCGAACTCGCCGCGAAACGGCGGCGCGAGCCGGGCGAGGACCTGCTGTCCGCGCTGGTGGCGGTGTCCGACGCGGGTGACGCGCTCAGCGAGGGCGAACTCCTGGTGACGCTCACCCTCCTGCTGATCGCCGGGCACGAGACGACGACGAACCTGATCGGCAACGGCGTGCTGGCGCTGCTCCGCCACGACGGCCTGCGCCCCGCCGCGGAGGCGTCCGATCGGGTGGTCGAAGAAGTGCTGCGCTACGACTCGCCGGTCCAGCTGACCGCGCGGACCGCGGTGCGCGACACGACGCTCGGCTCGTTGCCGGTCCCGGCGGGCAGCCAGGTGATCGTCCTGATCGGCGCGGCCAACCGCGACCCCGCGAGCGGCCCGGAGACGTTCGACCCGGGCCGGGCGCCGGGCAGGCACCTGGCGTTCGGCCAGGGCATCCACTTCTGCCTCGGCGCGCCCCTGGCCCGGCTCGAAGGCCGCATCGTCTTCCGCGAGCTGGCCCGCCGCCGCCCGGACCTGGCGCTGGACGGCACCCCGGCCTGGAACCCGACGACCACGCTGCGCGGCCTGTCGGCGCTGCCGGTCCGGTCGTGAGTGGCGAAGGGGGGCCGGCACCCGGATCACCACTCACGACCGTCTACCTGCGACCGTCGCGCTGGGACGGTCGCGGCGGGGCCCGGGCCGCGCCCGCCCGCCTCACGCCGCGGCCCGCTGGGGACGCCGGTCGAGCCGCTGGGGTTTCAGCAGCGCGAAACGCACGCACTGCCACCCCGTCGCGGCGCGGGTGAAGCGGGCCGCCAGCGCGAACGACCGGCCGTCGGCCTCCACACGGGCGCACGCCTCGATCACGCCCGCCACCGGGTTGCACGTGTGGACACTGTGCGTCCGGTGCCGCGGTTGCGGCAGGCGTGGCCCGCTGAGGCCCGCGTACACCTCCGGGGCCACCAGGCCGCGGATCTGCGGCACCGGGCGACGTCCGTCGTAGGCCTCCAGCAGCATGTTCAGCAGGTGGCCCACTTCGGACGCCTCGAGCTGCCTCGACGCCGGCCCGCGCGCGCCGGCCCGGCGGGGCTCTTCCGGCGTCACGGCCGCGAGCCGTTCGGCCCGGCGGGGCGCCTCGTAGCGGATCAGCGTTCTCAGGCGATGTTCCTCGGACATTTCCTCCCCTCCCGGACTCGGCATTTCGCCGCATCCGCAGGCTTAGAGGGAGCGAAGGCCCGAATCGCGTCAGGAATCGCACGATTCGGGGGAGAACCGCCGAAGCGATGGCTTCGCCGGTGACTGTGCGCTAAGGGCACATCGCATTGTTGCGCTCTGAGAGACAGCGCCCCGCCACACGGCTATGGTGTGCCGGGTGCTGAAGGGGTTATTGGTCGATTTCGCCGGAGTTCTCACGGATCCGGACGCTGACCGCTTCTACGAATATCTGATGACCGCGCGCAAGCGGGGCATCCGTACCGCGCTGCTGTCCAACGCGCCGGGAGCGTCGGAGCAGGTCAAGAAAACCATGTTCGACTATTTCGACGCACTGGTGTTCTCCGGCGAGGTCGGGGTGGCCAAACCGGATCCGGCCGTGTACCTGATCGCGGCGGACCGGCTCGGCCTGCCCGCCGTGCACTGTGCGTTCGTCGACGACTCCGCAGCGAACATCCGCGGCGCCGTCGAGGCCGGCATGGTCGGGGTGCACCACCGGTCGGTCGGGGAAACGCTCGTCGAACTGGGGGTGCTGTTTCCCGATCAGTGAACGCTTAACGTGCGCGGCGGACCAGTTCGAAGGAAAGCACCGCGGCGGCGGCCGAGACATTGAGCGACTCGACGTCGCCCGGCATCGGGATCGACACCCATTCCGTGACGAGCTCGCCGACGTCGGCGCCGACGCCGTCCGTTTCGCCGCCGAGGACAAAAGCCGCGCGCTGCGTCAGGTTTACGTCGAACAATGTGGTCTCCGAGGACGCGTTCAGCGCGTAGAGCCCGTAGCCCGCTTCGGTGAGCATTTCGGCCGCTTCGCGCGCCGAGCCGCAGCGCAGCACCGGGGCGCGGAACGCGACGCCCGCCGAAGCCTTGACCACCAGCGGGTCCAGCGCCGCGACGCCGCGGCGCGGCACGATCACGCCGTCGAGCCCGGCCGCGGTCGCGGTGCGCAGGATCATGCCGACGTTCGCCGGGGTCGTGATGCCGTCCAGCAGCAGCACCCGCGACGGCGGCCGCCGGTCCTCCAGCGCCGTGGCCAGCGCGCGCATCCGCGGCGCGACGACGTCGGCGAGCACCCCCTGGTCCTGCTTGCCGTTGCCGGCGAGCACCTTGACCCGGTGGGCGCTGGCGCGCTGCACCGGCACGCCCGCGTCCTTCGCCGCGCGCTGGATCTCGGCCGCGCCCGGCCCGCGGGCGGTGTCGGCGAGGATCACCTTGTCCACGCGCAGGCCGTCGTCTGCCAGCGCCTCGAGCACCGGCTTGCGGCCGTACACGGTCAGGAAGCGGTCCTTCGGCGAAATCGTCGAGTCATCACCCACACCGGGCAGTCTGGCATTGTGTAAGGATCGGCCCATGCCCGACCGCCTTTCCGCGCTGGACGCCTCGTTCCTCTACGTCGAGGACCACGCGACGCCGATGCACGTCGGCGGGGTGGCGATCTTCGAACGGCCGCGCTCCGGGTTCAGCTACGCGCAGCTGCTCGACCTGGTCGGGGCGCGGCTGGCGTACTTGCCGCGGTACCGGCAGCGCGTGGCGGAGGTGCCCGGGCACCTGGCGCGGCCGGTGTGGGTGGACGACGTCGACTTCGACCTGAACTACCACGTCCGGCGCTCCGCGCTGCCCCAGCCGGGCAGTGACGACCAGCTGTTCGACCTGGTGGCGCGGCTGATGTCGCGGCGGCTGGCGCCGGAGCGGCCGCTCTGGGAGGCGTACTTCATCGAGGGCCTCTCCGGCGACCGGATCGCGCTGGTCACCAAGACCCACCAGTCCGTTGTGGACGGTGTCGGCACGATCGAGCTCGGCCAGCTCATCCTCGACCCGACCCCGGCCGAGCCGGAGCCGTTCGAGGACATCTGGACGCCGCGGCGCGAGCCGAGCCGCACCCAGCTGGTGCTCGACGCGGTCAGCGAAGGCGTCCAGCGGCCGGGCGAGGTCGTGGAGAACGTCCGGTCGGCGGCGAACGACGCGGCCGCGGCGGCCGGCAAGTTCGCCGAGACCGTCGGCGGGATGGCGGCGGCGCTGCGCACGCTGGTCAACCCGGCGCCGCCGGGGCCGCTGAACGTCCGGGTGTCCGGCGGGCGGGTGTTCTCGGTGGTCCGCACGCGGCTCGAGGACTTCCGGAAGATCCGCGCGGAGCACGGCGGCACGGTCAACGACGTCGTCCTCGCGGCCATCACCGGCGCGTTGCGCGAGTGGCTGCTGTCGCGCGAGGAGACGCTGACCCCGGACGCGACGGTGCGGGCGCTGGCCCCGATGGCGGTGCGCGACGCCGAGACGGCGGAGTACTCGACGCCGGCCCTGGTCGGCAACCAGGTGGCCGCGTACCTGGTCGACCTGCCGGTGGGCGAGCCGAACCCGGTGCTGCGGCTGCAGCACATCGGCCACGCGATGACCGAGCACCTCGACTCGGGCCGCTCGGTCGCCGCGCGCGGCCTGCTCAAGGTCGGCGGCTTCGCCCCGGCTACCCTGCATTCCCTCGGCGCGCGAGCGGCGGGGTCGTTGTCCGGACGGATCTTCAACGTCATGGTGACCAATTCGCCGGGCCCGCAGATGCCGATGTACGCGGGAGAGGCGAGACTGGTCGAGATGTTCCCGGTGATGCCGCTGATGCGCACCCAGGCGCTGGCGATCGGGGTGACGTCGTACCACGGCGGTGTCTACTTCGGACTCAACGGCGACCGCAAGGCCGCGTTCGACGTCGACCTGCTGGCCGGGATGATCGAAGAATCCTTGGAAGAGCTGAAGGGTGCGCACTGGTGAGGGTCTATCTGCCTGCGACCATCGCGATGCTTCGCGACCTGGAATCGTCGGGGGAGTTCCGGGCGCGCAACGGGACGGCGTTCGCGCTGACCCCGGCGCTGCGCGAGGCGTACGTGAGCGGATCGGACGAGGAGCTCGAGTACGCGGCGCTCCTCGACGCGGCCCGCGCCTCGCTGCGCCTGATCGCGGCGGAGGAGAAGGGCGAACCCCGCCGGGTGGTGGTGTCGGCGGACGTCGAGGGCATCACCCTGCGCCCCGACCTGGACGCTCCGGTGGTCCGCATCGGCGGCCCGATCCCGCTGTCCGCGGTGGCGGCGGTCCACGTGGACAGCCCGGAAGCGGCGGACGCGGTCTCGGCGGCGGCCGGGGTGATCGACGCGGCCGACCTCGGAGACCTGGATGCGGAGTTCATCCTCGGCGACGCGGAGGATCACGAACTGGCTTGGTACGCGCCGCAGGAACTGCCGTTCCTGCTGGAGCTGCTCTGACCCTCCCGACGCGAGTTGTCCACAGGCTTGTGTGCATGTGGACAACTTCGGCCCTGGCGGGCTGATCAGGGGTTTCGGTCGGGGGTGGCCGGTAGACTGGAGCTGGGCACGCCCCCCAGGGACAGGGCGGGGGCCGGTCTTTTCCGGCCCAGGCCCGAAACCTTCAGCGCGTCTCGAATCAGTCCGGGCGCCGGCGAAGTCGGATTCGGTACCCATGCCTTCCCGCTCGCGCCCGGAAAGCCGTGAAGGAGGCCTTCACGGCTTTCGGGCTCGGCGTGGCTTGCAGGTCAGCTGCCCCAGCCGGTGTGCTGGCCGTTGCCCCGCGAAGTCGCCATCCGAGCGGGGCGCGACGAGGGCGAGAACGGCCACCACGTCGACCGGAACAGCCGGCACCCCTCAGCGCGTCCCGAACCACTCCGGGCCCGGCACCGGCAGCTCGCACCGCCAGCCGGTCGCCTCCGCGAGCTTCCGTGACACCACCCGCTGCGAGCGGGCCATCGGCTCCGCCAGCGACAGCCGCGACGCCAGCCACTTCGGCACCACCCGCGCTTTCCGGACCCCCGCTGCGTCGGCCAGCGCCTGGCCCAGCTGCTCCTTGGTCACCGGCGTCGCACCCACGTTGTAGACCCCCGAGGGCGCCTCCAGCGAAGCCACCGCACCTGCCGCCGCGTCCAGCGGGTGGATCGCCGTTGCCCAGTCCTTGCGTGCTCCGAGGACCATCGGGGGCATGACGGCGTCGCCGCCCACCAGGTTCGCGATGCGCAGGCGGATCACCGTCCGCCCCGAGGCCTCCAGCTCGGCCACGTTCGCGTGCGCCCGCACCGAAGACGCCGTCACACCTCGGGGGCGCACCGGCGCGTCCTCGTCCAGTTCGTGGTCGCCGCCGTCCGCGTAGACGAACGAGATGCCCTCCTGGACCACGGTGCGCAGCTCGTCCACGCGGCGGACCGCCGCCGCCAGCGACGCGCTGCCCTGCAGCCGGACGCGGTCGTTCGGCGCCCAGGCCGCCTTGCGCGTCATCTCGCGCGGGCCCGGGATGCGCGTCGCCAGGTTGACGACCGCGTCGTGCCCTCGCAGCGCCGTGGCCAGCGACGCCGCGTCGAACAGGTCGCCGACGACCGGCTTCGCGCCCGTCGCCTCGACCGCAGTCACCCGGTCCGCGGTGCGGGCCAGCCCGCTCACCTCGTGGCCGGCCTCCAGCAGCCGCGCCACCGCCGGGACGCCCAGCACGCCCGTCGCCCCGATCACCATCACCCGCATGTCCTGACTCCCTTCGTCCACGCGTGGACGAGGCGGCCGCGGAGAACGTGACTACGGTGTGAGCGTCCCCACCTGGTCCGGCGGCGGCGCCTGGACGTCGACCGGCCCGCCCCACTCCGTGTAGCGGGTGGTGATCTTCGCGCCCGAGCCCGGCAGGATCGGCGACAGGTCGAACACGATCTGCAGCGGCCGGTGCGCGTCGTCGAGCCAGAGCTCGACCGGGAACTTGCCGCCCAGCTGCCCCACCTCGTCCGCGGAGAGGCCCGCGGGCAGGTCGGCGCCGAGCTTCGCCAGGTCGAGGTCGACGCGGTAGTGCTCCGCGCCGGTCCCGCCGAGGTCGGTGCGCTCGGCCGAGACGATCGTGCCCGCCGTACGAACCTCGCCCAGCGTGTGCGCCGGATCGTTCTGCGCCGCCAGCTGCCCGAGGCTGCCGCCGAGCACCTGCGAGAACGGGTCGGTGCCGTCCGGGGCCACCTCGACCCACGGCTTCCCGCTGCCGACCTGGTCGCGGGAGCCCTCCGGCACCTTCGCGTACAGCTTCCCGGCCACCAGCCGCAGCTCCATCGGCTCGCCGATGAAGTCGGTCGTCAGCACCTGGGACGTCCCGCCGGCGCCGAACCGCGCCTGGCCCTGGCCCTTCGACCGGACCGAGCCGACGGCGACGTCCGTGGCGAACTTCGCCGACCCGCCGCTCGTGGTGGCCGCCGTCGCGGCGTCGGCCAGTGCTCGCGCGTCACCGAACGCCGGTGGTGGCGAGGCGGGGGAGCACGCACCGGCGAGCAGGGCGAGCAGCAGCACGACGGCGGCTTTGCGCATGGCACACACAAACACAGCGGCTCCCCCGAACCCGTTCGGGGGAGCCGCTGCTACGCACAGTCGCTGCTGGTCAGCGGCCACCGTTCTTCATCAGCTCGCCGAGGTCGACGACCTGGTCGGCCGGCGGGGCCGCCACGTCGACGGTGGTGCCCCAGTCGCTGTACTTCATCGTGAACTTCGAGTCGCCCGCGCCGGGCGCGCCCAGGGCCTGCATCATCGGGCCCTGGTCCATGGTGACCTGCACCGGCAGGTTGTCCTTGTCCAGCCACAGCTCGGCCGGGATCTTGATGTCCTTGCCCTTGAGCATCTCGGTGAGCTTGTCGCGGGCCGCGGCCGGGACCTGGTCGGTGAACTGCTCGACCGACTTGGCGACGTCGAGCTCGACCTTGTAGTGGTTGACCTGCTGGCCGTTCAGCTCGGTCTGGTCGGACGAGATGATCCGGCCGGCCTTGGACACCTGCTCCAGGATCTTGCTCGGGTCACTCTGCTCCGCCGACTGCGACAGCGCGCTCCCCATCGCCTGCGAGATCGGGTCGGTGCCGTCGGCCGAGATCTTGGCCCACGACTTGTCGGTGCCCATCTGCTTCCGCTGCTCGGCGGGCAGCTTGATGTACATGACCTTGTCGACCATGCGCATCTCGGTGGTCTCGCCGGCCGCGGTGCTGGTCATCGAGAACTTGGTGTTCGCGCCGTCCATGGCCATCGCGCCGGTCGCGTTCACGGTCTGGCCCGCGGCGGAGCCCTCCATGGTGAACTTCGCCGACTTCGACTTCGCGGTGCCCTGCTTGGACGCCGAGGCCAGCTGGATGGCGTCGGTGAACGGCGAGGCGAGGCCGCTGCCGCCGTCGGCTTGGGACTGGCTGCCCGCGCCGGCGGGCTGGGCCGTGCCGGTGGCGGAGTTGCCGCTGCACGCCGTCAGCGTGAGCACCAGTGCGGCGCCCGCGGCGACCAGGGTGGTCTTGCGCATTCGAATCCCCTCAGAGTCGGATCTTCCGCTCGGCATATCGCCTGATCGGGTGATTGGTTACCGATGTGACGATGACGATGCGGAGCCGGTTCCCGGTTGTCTCAGGATTCCGTGGGGCGCGTCACATCGAGACCGCCGCGCGAGGCCAGCAGGCGCCGCAGGGACGCGAGCCGCTCGGCCCCGGCCTGGCCGTCGGTGACGACGTCGTCGAGCGCGCAGTCCGGATCCTCCGGCGGCCCGAGGTGCCCGCAGCCCGACGGGCACTCCTCGGCGGCCGCGGCGAACTCCTCGAAGGCGTCGACGATGTCGTCCGCGGTCACGTGGGCCAGCCCGAACGACCGGACGCCCGGGGTGTCGATCACCCAGCCGCCGTCCGGCAGCGGCAGCGCCACCGCGGCGACGGACGTGTGCCGCCCCTTCCCGACCCCGCTCACCACGCCCACGGCCAGGTCGGCGTCCGGGACCAAGCGGTTGACCAGGGTGGACTTGCCGACGCCGGAGTGCCCGACCAGCGCCGTCACGCGGTCTTTCAGCATCCCGGCGAGGCCTTCGGGAGTTTCGTCGTGACGGGAGACGATCGCCGGGATGTCGAGGCCCGCGTATCCCGCGAGGAGCTCGTCCGGGCTGGCCAGGTCGGCCTTCGTCAGGCACAGCACCGGCTCGACGCCACCCGCGTAGCAGGCGACGATGCAGCGGTCGATGAACCCGGTCCGCGGCGGCGGGTCGGCCAGCGCGGTGACGATCAGCAGGCGCTCGGCGTTGGCGACGACCAGCCGCTCGAACGGGTCGGTGTCGTCGGCCGTGCGCAGCAGGGAGCTGGTGCGCTCGTCGACGCGGATGATGCGCGCGAGGGTGTCGGGCTTGCCGGAGACGTCGCCGACCACCCCGACCCGGTCGCCGACCACCACCGGCGTGCGGCCCATCTCGCGGGCGCGCATCGTGGTGATCACCCGGCCGGGATCGGCCTCGATCGCGCAGGTCCAGCGCCCGCGGTCCTTGCCGATGACCATCGCGGAGACGGCGTCGGCGTGCTCGGGACGGCGCTTGCTGCGGGGCCGGGTGCCCTTGCCGGGGCGGACGCGGACGTCGGACTCGTCCAGCTTGCTCCAGTCGTTCCGCGTCAAACCGTCCGCCTCCTGTGCACCGGTGCCACCCGAATGATCCCATGCCGCTCGCCAGGGCCCTGGCCTGCGTGTAACGATGGCGTCGTCAGGCAATGTCCGGACGAGGAGGTTGGCCATGTGCGGCCGCTACGCCGCCACGAAGGACCCGGCGAAGCTGATCGAGGAGTTCGAGGCGATCGACCTCACCGAAGGCCGGGCTCGGACCGACCACAACGTGGCGCCGACCAAGAACGTGGTCACCGTCGTGCAGCGGCACCCGCGCGACGACGAGGGCCAGGTCCTCTCCGGCGAACCCGCCGAGCGCTCGCTGCGGCTGATGAAGTGGGGCCTGGTGCCGTTCTGGGCCAAGGACCCGTCCGTCGGCTCGCGGATGATCAACACTCGCGCCGAGACGGCCGCCGAGAAGCCGGCGTTCCGCCGCGCGCTCGTGTCCCGCCGCTGCCTGGTGCCCGCCGACGGCTGGTTCGAGTGGCGCCGCACGGGCAAGGAGAAGGAGCCGTTCTACATGACCGGCCCCGGCGACGCGTCGCTCGCGTTCGGCGGGATCTGGGAGAGCTGGCACCCGAAGGACGACGAGAACGCGGCGCCGCTGATCACGTTCTCGATCATCACGACCGACGCCGCCGGGCAGCTCACCGACGTCCACCACCGGATGCCGCTGATCGTTCCCCAGTCCCACTGGGACGGCTGGCTGGACCCGGACCGCGACGACGTCACCGACCTGCTGGTGCCCACACCCGAGGACATCGTCGAGTCGCTGGAGCTGCGGCCGGTGTCGAGCATGGTGAACAACGTCCGCAACAACGGGCCCGAACTGCTCGACCGCGTCGACCCGCAGCACGAAGCCGCCCTCTTCGACGCGCCGAAGTCATGACCGCCCTGCCGATCGAAACCGCGTACGGCCCGGCCCGGGTCTACCTGCACTGCGCCGAGGAAGGCGTGGCGGTGCTGATGCTCGGCCACGGCGCGGGTGGCGGCCTCGGCGCGAAGGACCTGGTCGCGGTGACGCGCGCGGCGACCGCGGCCGGCGTGCACGTGGCGCTGGTCGAACAGCCGTACAAGGTCGCGGGCCGCCGCGCCGGCCCCGGCGAACCAGCTGGACGCGGCCTGGCTGACGATCGCCGACGAGCTGTCGGAGCGCTTCGACGGCCTCCCGTTCGTCTTCGGCGGCCGCTCTTCGGGCGCCCGGGTGGCCTGCCGGACGGCGTCGGCCGGCCAGGCGGTCGCGGTGCTGTGCCTGGCGTTCCCCGAGCACCCGCCGGGCCGCCCGGAGAAGACCCGCCAGCCGGAGTTCGACGCGGTCGAGGTCCCGACACTGGTGATCCAGGGGGAGCGCGACCCGTTCGGCCGCCCGAAGGTGGGAGCGCACCAGGAGCTGGTGCTGGTGGACGGCGACCACAGCCTGGGCAAGGACCTGGAAACGGTCTCCCGCGCGGCGACCGAGTGGTTGTCCCGGGTGCTGCGCCCGCTGGGCTGAATGTCGTTGGTGGAGGATCCGGGACGTCCGACGTCTCCGAATCCTCCATCGTCGGCTACCGGAGTTCGGGCCGCGAGGGGCCGGCCCCCGGGACGGGTGGGGGCTATGCAGGCTGTTGCAGTGCAGGTCAGGCCGCGATCGGTGCCACCACGGCGCCCGTCAGCCGGATCAGCTCGCCGGGTGCCAGCTCTACCTCCAGCCCCCGTCGCCCGGCCGAGCAGAACACCGTCTCGAACTTCTCCGCCGACGCGTCGATCACCACCGGCAGCCGGCTGCGGTGGCCCAGCGGCGAGATCCCGCCCAGCACGTACCCCGTGGCCCGCTGGGCGGCCGCCGGGTCCGCCATCTTCGCCTTCTTGCCACCCGCCGCGGCGGCCAGGCCCTTCAGGTCCAGCTGGCCGGTGACCGGGACCACGCCCACCGTCAGCTTGCCGTCGACCTCCGCCACCAGGGTCTTGAACACCCGCGCGCGGTCCAGGCCGAGGGCCTCGACGGCCTCCAGGCCGAACGACTCGGCGCGCGGATCGTGGTCGTACGCGTGCAGCGTGTGCGCCACCTTCTGCTTCGTCAGGAGCGCGGTCGCCGGGGTGCCCTTGCCAGCCATGGCACGGAAGTCTAGGGAATGCCCGGGTAGTCCGATCGGTTGTACGGGACGTGACCACAACCCTCGCCACCACACGCTCTCGCAGCCGCCGCCGCCCTGAGGCACCGGCGACCCGCGGTGTGCCCGGCCCCCGCGTAAACTCGACGTCGCCGTATGCGTACACGCGCATCGACGCCGAGCGGGAAGGGAACGGTTTGCCGAGCACGCAGAGTTCAGCGCCGGAAGAAGCGACCGAGGCGGAGCGCGCAGAGCGCTTCGAACGGGACGCCATGCCCCTGCTCGACCAGCTGTACTCGGCCGCGATGCGGATGACCCGCAACCCCGCCGACGCCGAGGACCTGGTCCAGGAGACCTACCTGAAGGCGTATGCCGCCTTCGCGTCGTTCAAGGCCGGCACGAACCTCAAGGCCTGGATGTACCGCATCCTGACCAACACCTACATCAACGGCTACCGCAAGCGGCAGCGGCAGCCGGTCCAGCAGCCCACCGAGGAGATCACGGACTGGCAGATCGCCAAGGCCGAGGCCCACACCTCGAGCGGGCTGCGGTCGGCCGAGGTAGAGGCGATGGACAACCTCCCCGACACCGACGTCAAGGCCGCCCTGCAGAAGCTGCCCGAGGAGTTCCGGCTGGCCGTCTACCTGGCCGACGTCGAGGGCTTCGCCTACAAGGAGATCGCCGAGATCATGGACACCCCCATCGGCACCGTGATGTCCCGCTTGCACCGCGGGCGCGCCCAGCTGCGTGACCTGCTCGCCGACGTCGCTCGCGAGCGCGGGTTCATCCGGGGTGCCAAGGAAGAGGTGGCCGGGCGATGAACGACATGTGCGAAGGCGCGTCCGACAAGGTCCGGTGCGAAGAAGCGCTCGCCGACATCTACCTGCTCCTCGACCGCGAGTGCAGCCCGGAGCGGGACGCCGCGCTCCGCCAGCACATCGACGACTGCCCGCCGTGCCTCGAGGAGTACGGCATCGACGAGCACATCAAGCAGCTGCTGCACCGCAAGTGCGGCGGCGACTTGGCCCCAGACGAGCTGAAGACCCGGCTGCGCGCGTCGATCCGCCAGACCGTCGCGTCACGCGGCGGGGTGACGGTCGAGCGCACCGAGATCAGCATCGAGCAGCGTTCCGAATAGACAGCGCCCGAGCACGACGAAGGCCCCCGCGCAGGAGTGCGGGGGCCTTTTGCGTGCCGACGCCGGGATTCAGGAGTTGGGCTTACCGCCGTGGTTCGCGCTGTTCTTCTTCCGGCTGCGACGCTTGCGAGCGCGCTTCGACATGATTACTCCTCGTCGTCAAAAAGTGGCCACGGCCGCGGCGCTGGCGCCTGCCGGGCGGGGGGCAACCTCTCAAGTGTGTCATGACGTCCCGTTCTGGTTGGATGGGGTGGTCCGGCGAAGAGCGAGGAGGGGCGTCGATGGCCGAGATCAGGGCCGAAATGGTCGGCACCGTGCTCCAGGTCGTCGCGGAGCCGGGCACCACGCTGAACGCGGGTGACACCGTGCTGATCCTGGAGTCGATGAAGATGGAGCTGCCTGCCGTGAGCGAAAAGGCGGGCACGCTGACCAGCCTCGCCGTGGCGAAGGGCGACCGCGTCCAGCAGGGCGACGTCCTCGGGACGGTCGAGTAACCGTGTCGACGCTCGCCGAACTGCTCGCCGACAACACCGGCCTCCCCGGGGAGGCCGCGGACCACCTCCAGACCGTCGTCGCCGAATGGCAGCTGCTGGCCGACCTGTCCTTCGCGGACTTCCTGCTCTGGGTCCCGGTGGTCGAAGAACTGCAGCCCGACGGCGGCGACTTCGTGTGCGTCGCGCACGCACGCCCGACGACGGCGCCGACCGCGCACCCCGAGGACGTCGTCGGCACGCGGTTCACGGTGCAGGAGCACCCGCAGCTGGCGAAGGCCATGCGCGACGTCCGGATCTGCCGCGAAGAAGACCCGCACTGGTACCGCGACCTGCCGATGCGCCGCGAGGCGATCCCCGTGCGCTTCCACGACGACGTCGTCGCGGTGATGAGCCGCGAGACGAACCTGGCCGCGCCGCGGGTGCCTTCGCCGTTGGAGATCGCGTACCTGGGCAGCGCCGGCGACCTGTGCCAGATGATCGTTGACGGCACGTTCCCGCCGAGCGGCACCAACGCGACCGACACCCACACGTCACCGCGGGTGGGCGACGGCCTGATCCGCCTCGATTCGAGCGGCACGGTCGTGTTCGCCAGCCCGAACGGCCTGTCCGCCTACCACCGGATGGGGCACGAGTCCGACCTGGTCGGCACGCGTCTGGCGCCGCTGACGCGGTCGCTGATCCGCGACCCGTTCGACGCGACCGAGGTGTCGCACCGGATCATCGAAGCCCTCGACGGGAAGCCGTCGAGCCGCACCGAGGCCGATTCACGGCGCGGCGCCGTGGTGCTGTTCCGCGCGCTGCCGCTGCGCCCGGCCGGGCAGGCGGCGGGCGCGCTGGTGCTCGTCCGCGACGTCACCGAGGTGAAACGGCGTGACCGCGCGTTGCTGTCGAAGGACGCGACGATCCGTGAGATCCACCACCGGGTGAAGAACAACCTGCAGACGGTGGCGGCGCTGCTGCGCCTGCAGTCCCGGCGGACGTCGTCGGAGGAGGCGCGGCTCGCGCTCGCCGAGTCGGTGCGGCGCGTGACGTCGATCGCGCTGGTCCACGAGGCGCTGTCCATCTCGGTCGACGAGCGCGTCGACCTCGACAAGCTGCTCGACAACGTGCTGCCGATGGTGGGCGAGGTCGCGACGGCCGAATCGCAGGTCGGGCTGTCGCGCAAGGGCTCGTTCGGGGTGGTCGTCGCGGAAATCGCGACGCCGCTGGTGATGGTGCTGGCCGAGCTGGTGCAGAACGCCATCGAGCACGCCTTCCCGGCCGGCCGGTCGGGCAAGGTCGAGCTGATCGTGGAGCGCTCGGCGCGCTGGCTGGACGTCGTCATCCGCGACAACGGCCGCGGCCTGCCCGCGGGGTTCTCGCTGGAGCGGTCCGACGGCCTGGGGCTGCAGATCGTCCGCACCCTGGTGGAGTCGGAGCTGCGCGGCTCGCTTTCCCTGCGGAAGGTGCGCGCGGAGGCGTCGGCGACCCGGGCGACCGGGACGGAAGCGGCGCTGCGGATTCCGCTTTCCCGCCGCCTTTGAACCGCAGACGCCGAATGTCGTGAGGGGCACCCTCAGGGACATATAAGCCCTGAAGGTGCCCCTCACGACAGGTGGCCCCGCGCGCAGTTTGAATCAATTGCTTTGAAACGGCCCTCCCGCTCGATCGGGTGGGTTTCGCGATGATCAACACCGGGCATTTTTCCGTCGACGGCGTGATCGGGTGCGGATTTCGCGTGAGTGAAGGGACATCACGCGTGAATGGGGGGACGACACGATGAAGGCCCGGCACCTGGGTGCAGGTGCCGGGCCGTTCAGCGTCTCGCGGGAGGACTTGAAGTCCTGGTGAGGTTTCACCGCACCCGTCGCCGGGTGGTTTCACCCCACTTGTTAAGCTGGAGCCGGGTAGGTATCACCCCAGAAGGCCTGGACACAACGGTGCCAGCCCGGGCGAATCGCCTACGTGGCTCGGGTGTAGCTTGATGCGATGTAGCTGGATGAAAAATCAGGCGTTGGTACGCGTGCCGATGTGCGTGCGGCGGCGCTTGACTGCGCGTCGCTCGTCCTCGCTCATGCCGCCCCACACGCCGGCGTCCTGACCACTGGCCAGAGCCCAGGCCAAGCAGTCGGATGCGACGGTGCAGCGGTGGCACACGGCCTTGGCCTGACTAACCTGCGACAGAGCAGGACCGCTGGTTCCCACCGGGAAGAACAGCTCGGGGTCCTCGTCTCGGCAGGCCGCGTCGTGGCGCCAGTCCATGTTCGTGAGCTCCTTCATGTGGCGCGGGAGAGAGCCGCGCCACAGTCGTCATGGCGGTCGTGTTCTTGGGGTGCTTGTGAATGCTTTCACGAAGCACTGCGTTGGACAAGTGTTTCTTGAAGATCGGTGAGTCAGCTCACCCGGCTGAGCGACACGTCTGACCTGCGGTTTCTCTCCGAAACAGCCGCCCGAAGGGAAGGCTGATGCGGTGAGTGGAGCTTCTGGGTCGACGAACGGCAGATTGCACTTTGCCGCAGGCGATCAGCTGTCCCGTCGTCACGCGATCACTGTGAGTGCATCCGGGACGCTGAAGAACTCCACCCTGGTCCGCTGGCCGACGAGGTCGCCGTCCACCTGGAAGTTTACCGGTTCAGCTGCGTCGATGCGGATCATCGGCAGGTCGTCGTGACGCACGAGACGTTTGCCTTTTTGGTTGCTCTTCGTAGCCAAAGCACGGCGTACATGCTTGAACACCGTGGGCAACCCCAGACCGTTCAACGCGAACAGGCCCAATCCCGTCTCGAACGAGCAACCCGGGTTGAGGTGGACCGGACGCTCGCCCAGGTAACTCCACGGATCGGTGTTCGACACGAAAGCGGTCAACGCTTCGGCGGGTTCCTCACCCGGGATCCGGATCGTGAGGGCCGGCCGGCCCAGCGGCGGCCGGAAGTAGGAGCGGACGGCGGCCCTCATGTAGAGGCCGGCGGTCGTTTGCTTGCCCCGGCGCTTCGCGACGCGGCCGACGACGTCGGCGTCCCAGCCGAGGCCGGAGTTGAAGGTGAACCAGTGCCCGTCGGCCAAGCCGAGCCCGACGCGGTGCGACCGGTCGTTCTCCAGCGCGTTGAGCAGCTGGTGGGTGGCCTCGACGGGATCGGCCGAAATACCGAGAGCGCGGGCGAACACGTTGGCCGAGCCGCCGGGCACGACACCCAGCGCCGGCACGCGCCCGATCTGGGTCGGATCGCTGTCCAGGCCTCTTTCGGGGGCCCGGGTGGCGAAGCCCCCGGCCCGGGGCGAAGCCCCGGATGTCACCGCGTCGGCCAGCAGGCCGTTGACGACCTCGTTGACCGTGCCGTCACCGCCGTGGGCCACGACCAGGTCGATCCCGTCCCGCGCGGCCGAGCGCGCGACGGCCATCGCGTGGCCGCGGTAGTCGGTTTCGACGACGTCGAGCTTGACCTGGCTGGCGAGCGCGTGGGCCAGGACGTCCCGGCCACCGGCGGTGGTCGAGGTGGCCTGGGGGTTCACGACGAGAATTGCGCGCACTACCGCAGGGTAGGTGACGCCCACCGCCCCGAGAACCTCTCAGCGGCGCAAGGTGACCGGAAGCACCGGTCCGGCAACGCTCCGAACAGCACCTGTGACCCTGTGCCGGGCGGCCCTCCTTCGCGTGACGAGTTGTCCGCTCGTCGTGACAAGTGCACCCGGGCCGACCGCCCGCTCATCGACGACACCTGAATTTTCGACGCCCGGGCGGTCCCGCGAAAACGGCCGACCGGGTGGCATACGATCGAATCAGCTCACGCACGGTGACTCGCCCTGGTCGAGTCCACTGTGCTCCCGCAAAGCAGTTCGGAAGGCCCCTGCTGTGAAGCTCTCGCCCGCTCCCCGTGAGGTCCGGCTGGCCGGCGTGGTGACGGCGGTGCCGTCGCTGGCCCTGCTGGTGTTCGGGGTGATCGTGCTGGTGAACGGCCTGGGCTCGCCGGCTCAGCCGGGCAACAACGTCTACGTCGAGTCCGGCACGTTCGTCGTGGTGGCGCTGGCGTTCCTGGCCGCGTCGGCCGGGCTGGTCCTCGGGCAGACGTGGGCGCGCTCCCCGGGGGTGGTGATCGCGCTGATCGTGGTCGGCCTGGGCTGGTACCTGCTGGGCCCGTCCGGCGAGCCCGTGTGGGGCGTCCCGATCGCGCTGTTCGGCATCGCGGCGCTGGTGCTGTTGTTCCGCGCCCCGTCCCGGGCCTGGGCGCTGGGCCTGCGCGAGGGCGAGTCCGAGACGGAAGCCGCCGAGCGCGGCGGCCTGGCCGGGCGCCGCGCGGAGCGCGAAGGCCAGGACGAGGACTGAACACTCACGACGGCGCGGCAGCCAGCTGAGTCAGGCCTGGGCGGCGAGGGCTTTCAGCGGCTCGTCGGTGAGGCGGTTCACGGTCCACTCGTCCATCGGGACCGCGCCGAGGGCCTTGTAGAACTCCGTCGCCGGGTTCCAGTCGAGGACCGACCACTCCAGCCGGCCGTAGCCGTTCGCGACGCACTCCGCCGCGAGCGTCGCCAGGAGCGCCTTGCCCAGGCCCGAGCCGCGGTGGGCCGGGAGGACGAACAGGTCCTCCAGGTAGATGCCGTGCACACCGCGCCAGGTCGAGAAGTTCAGGAACCAGACCGCGAACCCGACGATCTCGCCGGCCACCTCGGCCACGTGCCCGAACAGCTTGGGCGCGTCGCCGAACAGGGCCTCGTGCAGCTGCTCCGCCGTCAGGTGGCACTCGTCCGGGGCGCGTTCGTACTCCGCGAGGGCGTAGACCAGCCCGACGGCGGCCTCGACGTCGTCGGGCCGGATGCGGCGGATGCGGTCGTCGGGCACGTCAGTCCTCCAGTGAGGGCGGCAGGTTGAGGTGTTCGATCTGGGGTTCGCCGCGCTCGTCGCCGAGTACCGCGATGCCCGCCGCGTCGAGTCCGAAGTGGACACCGGACGTCGCGGGCAGGCCCACCCAGCGGGCCACCATGACCCGGCTGAAGTGCCCGTGACCGACCAGGATCACGTCGCCGGCCTCGGTGTCGCGGCGGGCGCGCTCGAGGACCCGGTCCGCGCGGGCGCTGACCTCCTCGGCGCTCTCGCCGCCGAGGACCGGGTGCGTCCACACCGTCCAGCCCGGCACGGTCTCGCGGATCTGGGGCGTCGTGATGCCCTCGTAGTCGCCGTAGTCCCACTCGGAGAGGTCCTCGGTGACCTCGTCGACGCGCAGGCCGGCCAGTGCGGCCGTGCGCAGCGCGCGCTTGCGCGGGCTCGACAGCACCAGCGACGGCCCGCCGAGCAGGCTCCGGAGCGTGCCGCCCGCCGCGAGGGCCTGGCCTTCGCCGGCCGGGGTCAGCGGGATGTCCGTGCGTCCGGTGTGCCGCCCGTCGACCGACCATTCGGTCTGGCCGTGGCGGAGGAGGAACAGCCGATTTGCCACGCGCCGACTATAGGCGGCGGTTTGCGCCTCGGCCGGGCGCGTGCTTGGCTACTGGCCAGTAGTTAAGCCTGAGGAGATCTGGATGGCCGAGACGCCGACGTTCGCGCTGTGGCACAAGCTGGCCGCCAAGCCGGGCGGGAAACAGCTGTTCAGCGCGGCGATGTGCCTGCGCGTGCCCTACTTCGGCACGGTGCTGCCGTCCGTGCGCGAGCTGCGTCCCGGGCACTGCGAGGTGAGTGCCCCGAAGTGGTGGGGTGTTTACAACCACATCCGCACGTTCCACGCGATCGCGGCCTGCAACCTCGCCGAAATCGCGATGGGCATGCTCGCCGAGGCGACCGTTCCCCCGACGCACCGCTGGCTGCCGAAGGGCATGGACGTCCGGTACGTGGCGAAGGCCGAGACGGGCCTGCGCGCGGTGGCGTCGCTGCCGGAACTGCCGGAGTTCGGCGACGAGGGTTTCGAGCTCCCGGTCCCGGTGACCATTTCCGACGCGCACGGCAAGCCGGTGGTCACCGGGACCATCACCATCTGGGTGACCCCGAAGAAGCCCGCCGCGGCTCTCCGGTCGTGAGCGCCCGGTCGGGCCGGAACCCGGCCGGACCCCCACGACCGCCGCGGCGGGGCTCAGAGCGCCTTGTACTGGACGTACGACGCCTGCTGGAACGTGTTCTCGCCGGCCGGCGACGGGAGGCCGAGGCGCCGGTCGACGAGCTTGCCGAGCGGGCCGCAGCCCTGCGTGGCCGGAAGGGCCAGGTCCGGGTCGATGACGCCGAGGTGGGCCGTCATCGGGTTCTGGGAGATCACGGTGGGCGGGATCGCCGGGTCGTCGTGGACGACCGTGTGCAACGGCTCGGCCGCGGTGCCGATGCTGCAGTCCTTGCCCAGCAACGGGTTCCGGACCACGGCGTAGACGTCGAGCTCGCCGCGGCGCTCCTCGTCGCTCAGGAAGTCCGAGAAACCGCCGTAGCGCAACTGGATCGTCGTGCCGGGCAGGCCGGGGACGCGCGCCGGTGCGTGCCGCAGGGCGCCGAACGCCTGGGCGTACTGGCCGTTGATCCGGCCTTCGCTGAAGGTCAGCCGCAGTTCCCCGAGCGGGATCTCGTGGCCGTCGATGGTCAGTTTTCCTTGGGAGACAAAGGCTTCACAGCGCCACGTGCCGGGGTCGGCGTTGGCGGGCGGGGCCGGGCAGTCGGTGAAGTCGAACGTCGGCAGCTCGTCGGCGCGTGCCGGCGAGGCGAACGCGAGGGTGGACCCCAGTGCGGCCACGGCGACCCCGGCCGCGGCCAGTGCGAGAAGTTTCATGGGAGCCAGCCTGGCGAGGACGGCCGCGCGGGACATCCGGGATCGCCCCCAGGGGAAGACCCGAAATTTCGCTCGACCGGGTGAAACCGAGTCCATTTAGTTAACACCGTTCACCCGATCCGTCACGATCGTGATCATGTCCCCCTTCACCCGCCGCCGCTTCCTCGGCCTCTCCGCACTGAGTTCCGCCGCCGCACTCGGGCTGACCACCGTCTCGACCCGGACCGCGAGCGCCGCGCCGCTGCCGGAGTACGTCCCGGCCGTGGTCATCGGCACCGGCTACGGCGCCGCCGTGACGGCGTTGCGGCTCGGCGAGGCCGGGGTCCCGACCCTGATGCTCGAGATGGGTCGCCTGTGGACGACGCCGGGCGCGGACGGCAAGGTCTTCTGCCCGATGCTCACCCCGGACGAACGGTCGATGTGGTTCAAGGACCGCACCGAAGCGCCGCTCGCGTCGTTCCTCTGGCTCGACCTCGCCAACCGCGACATCAAGCGCTACGCCGGTGTGCTCGACCGTGTGAATTACGGTGACATGGCCGTCTACCTCGGCCGTGGTGTGGGCGGCGGCTCGCTGGTCAACGGCGCGATGGCCGTGACGCCGAAGCGGTCCTACTTCGAGGAGATCCTGCCGCGGGTCGACGCCGGAGAGATGTACGGCAAGTACTTCCCGCGGGCCCGGGCCGGCCTCGGGGTCAACGTCGTCGACCCGCGGTGGTTCGAGACGTGCAAGTCCTACCAGTACGCCCGCGTCTCGCGGAAAGCCGCGCGCAAGGCCGGGTTCGGCACGGTGTTCGTGCCCAGCGTCTACGACATGGACTACCTGCGCCGCGAAGAGGCGGGCACGGTCGTGCGCTCGGCCGACGCGTCCGAAGTCATCTACGGCAACAACCACGGGAAGCGCTCGCTCGACAAGTCCTACCTCGCCGCCGCGCTCGGCACCGGCCACGTGACGATCCAGACCCTGCACGAAGTCCGCGAGATCATCCAGCAGGCCGACGGCGCGTACACGCTGGTCGTGCGCGAGAGCGACGAGCACGGCACGGTCCTCGCGACCAAGCACGTCACCACGAAGCACCTGTTCCTCGGCGCGGGCAGCCTCGGCTCGACCGAGCTGCTGGTGCGCGCCCGCGACACCGGGCGGCTCCCGGCGCTCGACGAGCGCGTCGGGCAGGGCTGGGGCACCAACGGCAACGTCATGCTCGGGCGCGCCAACCACCTCTGGGACACCACCGGCAGCCTGCAGTCCGGCATGCCCGCGCTCGGCATCGACAACTGGGCCGACCCGGTGCACCCGGCCTTCGCCGAGATCGCGCCGGTACCGGCCGGCATCGAGACCTGGGTGAGCCTCTACCTGGCGATCACCAAGAACCCCGAGCGCGGCCACTTCACCTACGACGCCGCGAGCGACTCGGCGAAGCTGCACTGGACGGCGTCGCAGGGGCAGCCGTCGATCGACGCCGCGAAAGCGCTGTTCGACAAGATCAACCGGGCGAACAAGACGATCTACCGCTACGACCTCTTCGGCGACACGCGCCCGTTCGAGAACCGCTTCACCTACCACCCGCTCGGCGGGCTGGTGCTGGGCGAGGCGACCGACGACTACGGCCGCGTGAAGGGCTACCGGAACCTGTACGTCACCGACGGCTCGCTGATCCCGGGCAGCACCGGCGTCAACCCGTTCGTGACGATCACGGCGCTCGCCGAGCGCAACATCGAGCGTGTCCTCGCCGAAGACGTCAAGGGCTGAGCTTCGCCAGCGAGTCGGTGAAATCGCTGCCGACGCCGTCGAAGAACGACGCGTCGGCGGCCTCGACGTCCTTCAGTGCCTTCGCGACCAGTTCCAGGCCCGGCGCGGTGATCTGGAGCCGCTTCGCGCGGGCGTCGGCCGGGTCGTCCGCACGCTCCATGAGCCCCCGCTCGGCGAGCTTGCGGACGACCTGGCTGGTCATCATCGTGTCGGTACCGGCCTGTTCGGCCAGCTGCCGCTGGGTCGGCGCCTCGCCCGAGCGGGTGAGCCACCACGTGGTGGTCAGCAGCACGAACTGGACGTGCGTGAGGTCGTGCGGGGCCAGCGCGGCCCGCATCGCCCGCTGCCAGGCCAGCGTCACGCGCCACAGCAGGAAGCCGGGGCTGCGTTCGGGGCCGGGCAGGCGGGACTCCGGGGCGGTCATACCCGCAAGCTTGTCTCAGCGAGCTCGGCCAACGCGCGCATGGCGTCCGGAGTGTCTTCGGTGACCTGCGGCCCCAGTTCCGGCGGACCGTCGACGGTGACGCGGTAGGTGATCTCCGTGCCGCCCTCGACCTCGGTCAGGACGTGCTCGAACCGCAGCAGCGCGTCCGGCAGCCGCGTCTCGTCGGTGAAGCTCCGGCCAGCGGTGACCTCGGTCAGGGTGAACGGGATGGGCGGCAGGCCGTCCATGGTCATCGTGCCGCTGGTGCCGACGGCGAACGCGCCGTCGAGGACCACCGACCGGACGCCCGCGTCCCACTCCGGCCAGCGGGCGGTGTCCGCCCAGAGCGGCCAGATCGCGGCGGCGGGAGCGGTGGACGTCTCGGTGTGCGCGTACTCGTAAAGTGCCATGCGAGCAGACTATATGCGCGCTTACTAAATTCGCAAGGGGACCACCGGTCCCGGTCCGGGTGGCGGTCAGTCGTTCGAGCGCAGCTTGTCGTAGTAGGCGACGCAGTCGTCGTACGCCGGGAGCAGGCCGCGGTCCTTCGCCTCGGCCAGTGTCGGCGCGGTGCGGTCCTTCCCGGACAGGATGTGCGTGATGTCCGAGGGCCAGGGCAGGTTCAGCGCCGGGTCGAGCGGGTTGATCCCGTGCTCGCCCGTCGGGTTGTACGGCTCCGAGCAGAGGTAGGCCATCGCCGTGTCGTCCTCGAGCGCGATGAAGCCGTGGCCGAGGCCCTCGGCGAGGTACGCGGCGTTGAACGAGTCGGCGTCGAGGCGGACGGCGTCCCACTCGCCGAACGTCGGCGAGCCGACGCGCACGTCGACGACGACGTCGAGCAGCGAGCCGCGGGCGCAGTAGACGTACTTCGCCTGGCCGGGCGGGGTGTCGGCGAAGTGGACACCGCGGATCGAGCCGCGCTTGGAGACGCTGTGGTTGGACTGGCCGAGCCGCAGGCGGTGGCCGACGGCGGCGCGGAAGACGTCTTCCTGGAAGGGGGCGGTGAACAGGCCCCGGTCGTCGGGGAACGCCCGGGGGGTGAACTCGAAGGCGTCCGGGACGCTCAGCCGGCGGAATTGCATGGCGTCACCTTATCGGGCGCCAAGAAAACCGGACGGACGTCTTGGGAATTGGGGAAAACCGGCGAATGTGTGACCTCAGCCGCACCGAGGGGTCACCGGCGGCACCGCTCCTGTCACAATGACGGGACCGCCGCGTCCGCGGCCATCGCCACACCCACGGCACCGATGGCCGCATGGACGCTTCGCCGACAGGCCGGCGCTACCGCGCTGGGCTGCCGTGCCGGAGGAGAAGCCCAGGTAAGAGGGCGTGCCTTCGCCTGCTGCCTGGTCCCCCCGCTCGCAGGCCCAGGAGAATTCCAGTGACCCACGTTCGAACCGCGAGTTCCGTCATTCCTACTGAGGGAAACACGGAAACGACGACAGGAAACCCCATGAACGACCCCACCGGCACTGTTGCGCCGGTCACCGACGACGAGATCTTCACCGGGCACGAGGGCGGCAAGCTCTCGGTGGCGGCCACCCGCCCGATTTCCAGCCCGCGTGACCTTTCGATCGCCTACACCCCCGGTGTGGCGAAGGTGAGCCGCGCGATCGCGGAGGACGCCGCCAAGGCCAAGCGGTACACGTGGGCGGACCGGCTGGTCGTGGTGGTGAGCGACGGGACCGCGGTGCTCGGCCTCGGCGACATCGGCGCCAGCGCGTCGCTGCCGGTCATGGAGGGCAAGTCCGTGCTCTTCAAGACCTTCGGCGGCCTCGACTCGATCCCGCTGGTGCTGGACACCACCGACGTCGACGAAATCGTCGAGACCCTGGTGCGGCTGCGCCCGTCGTACGGCGCGGTCAACCTGGAGGACGTCTCCGCGCCGCGCTGCTTCGAGCTGGAGGACAAGCTCAAGGAGGCGCTCGACTGCCCGGTCATGCACGACGACCAGCACGGCACGGCGATCGTCACGCTGGCCGCGCTGCGCGGCGCGAACCTGGTGCTGGACCGGGCGATCGCCGACCAGCGCGTGGTCATCTCCGGCGCCGGCGCGGCGGGCGTGGCCTGCGCGCGGATCCTGCAGGGGGCCGGCATCGGCGACGTCACCGTGCTCGACTCGCGCGGCATCATCCACACCGGCCGCGACGGCCTGAACCCGGTCAAGGCGCAGCTGGCCTCGACGACCAACAAGGCCGGCCTGTCCGGTGGCCTCGCCGAGGCGCTCGAAGGCGCGGACGTCTTCCTGGGCCTGTCCGGCGCGACGATCGACGAGACGCTGCTGGGCCGGATGGCGGGCGGCGGCATCGTGTTCGCACTGTCCAATCCGGACCCGGAGGTGCACCCGGAGGTCGCGGCGCGCTACGCGTCGATCGTGGCCACCGGGCGCAGCGACTTCCCGAACCAGATCAACAACGTGCTGGCGTTCCCCGGCGTCTTCCGCGGCGCGCTGGACTCCGGCGCCCGGGCGATCACGGAGAACATGAAGCTGGCGGCCGCCGAGGCGATCGTCTCGGTCGCGATGGACGACCTGGGCCCGGACCGCATCGTCCCGAGCCCGCTCGACCCGCGCGTGGCCCCCGAGGTCGCGGCCGCGGTGGCGAAGGCCGCGGAAGCGGACGGCGTCACCGCCTGACAGTCCCTGTCAAAAGCGGCACTTTCACGTGAAAGTGCCGCTTTTGGCGCGTTCAGAGACCCAGCAGAGCCGGCAAGCGGTGGCGGGGGACATCCACCAGGCGCAGGTCCTGCAGGTCCGGGGGGACGTCGAGGGAGACGTTCGCCAGGCGGGCGTGGGCGCGGGTCAGCACCTCCGACTGGTGCTCCACCGCGTCCGCGACGACCACCGCGTGGCGGTTGTCCGGCGTGCTCCGCAGGTACCGCAGCGTGTATTTGCCGGCGACTAGGGCCGCAAGGGCCGTCTGGGACGCCTGGTCCGCCAGGTCCGGGTGCGCGTTCGGCAGCAGCAACGCGAGCCGCCGGGCGTTCGTGCCCAGCAGCGTGCGCAGCAGCCACGGGCCGGGGTCGGCCGAGAGGTCCATCGCGATCGCGTCGCCCTCGGGCCCGGAGATCGACCAGTCCACCGGGCGCGACTCGAACGAGAGCCCGCTCGCGACGGCGATCTCCTTCAGCTTCTCCAGCAGCGCCGGTTTTGTCCCGGCCGCCTCGACCGACTGCGGCCCGTGTGTGTAGATCGCCTTGCCACTGCGGACTTTCTTGGCCTTCGCCGTCGGCTGGCAGACGTACAGGTCCGCCGCGCTGCCGATCGCCTGCGCGCCGAAGTAGCTGTTGAAGCCCGGCAGGATCGCCTCGAACGTCAGCCCGAGCGTGGCCAGCGAGCGCTGCACCTGCGCGCCCAGCGCCGGGTGCCGCGGGCTGTAGCCGTAGGCGAACAGCAGCCGCCCCTCGCTCGGCTCCCGCAGCGCCTGCACCCCGCGCGCGGCGAACAGGCCCATGCCCTCCGGCGTGTATGGCGGGTCACTGAACACCAGGTCGGCGCGCCCGGTCACGGCGGGCGGCAGGCCGACGCGCAGGTCCGCGTGCGCGGTCTTGATCTCCCCGGCGGCGCGGTCGTCCAGGTAGGCGAGCACCCGCTCGTCGAGGTCGACGACGGTCAGATCCGCCGCCGGGCAGACCGCCCGCACCGCCAGCGACGTCAGGTCGTGGTCGCCGAGGAACAGCAGCCGCGCGGATGCCAGGTCGTAACGCGCGTCCAGCCACAGGGCGCGGCGCAGCACCGTCTCCGGCGTGGCCTGGACGTGGTCGAGCGCGGCCAGCGGCGCCGGCACCTCGGCCACCCACTCGGCGACCTTCGGCAGCAACTCGTGCGTGGCCACGGCTTCGTCGAGCGGGTCGGCGTAGCGGGGGACGCTGTAGCGCAGGTACGACGCGGCGACGCCGGGGGACAGGCGCAGCCGGTCGCCGCTGCGGTCGAGGTCGTCGCCCAGCGCCGCGAGGACGTCCTCCACGCTGCGCCGCGGCGCCGTGCTCAGCCGGACCAGCTCACCGAGGTCGTGGTCGCCGGTGCGCAGCAGGTCGATGACGCGGTACAACGGGCGGACGCCGACGCCGTGCGCGGCGAGGACGTCGTCGAGTGCCTTCACGGGCCACGAGCTTAGGCGCCCGCTCTCCACCTGCCGGAACAGCGTGCCAACCACCGCCGACTCGGCTACGGTCGATTGGACCTGACACGGGGAGTGGGCAAGTGACGATCGAATTCCGCGACGTGACCAAGCAGTATCCCGATGGGACGGTCGCCGTCGACAAGCTGAACCTGACGGTCGAGGACGGCACGATCACCGTGTTCGTCGGCCCGTCCGGCTGCGGCAAGACGACGTCGCTGCGGATGATCAACCGGATGATCGAGCCCACCGGCGGCCAGGTGCTGCTGGACGGCAAGGACGTCGCCGAGGGCGACCCGGCCCTGCTGCGCCGCGGCATCGGCTACGTCATCCAGCACGCCGGGCTCTTTCCACATAGGACGGTCCTGGACAACATCGCCACCGTGCCCCTGCTGTCCGGCTGGGACAAGGCGAAGGCGCGCAAGCGGGCGGCCGAGCTGCTGGAGACCATCGGCCTGCCGGTCGAGGTCGGCAAGCGGTACCCGGCCCAGCTTTCCGGCGGCCAGCAGCAGCGTGTCGGCGTCGCCCGCGCGCTCGCCGCGGACTCGCCGGTGCTGCTGATGGACGAGCCGTTCTCCGCGGTCGACCCGGTGGTGCGCGAAGGCCTGCAGGACGAGCTGCTGCGGCTGCAGTCGCAGCTGGGCAAGACGATCGTGTTCGTCACGCACGACATCGACGAGGCCGTCCGGCTCGGCGACAAGGTCGCGGTCATGCGCGTCGGCGGCAAGCTTGCCCAGTACGGCACCCCCGCCGACGTGCTGCGCCACCCGGTGGACGACTTCGTCGCGTCGTTCGTCGGCCGTGACCGCGGCTACCGCGGCCTGTCGTTCCTCTCCGCCGACGGCGTCGAGATCAAGGACCTCGAGCTGGTCGAGATCGGCTCTCCGGTCTCCGCGAGCGACGGCTGGCGACTCGTCGTCAACGCCGACAAGCAGCCGCGCGGCTGGCTGCCGCCGAACTCCACAGTGGACGGCGCACTGTCCGAAGACGACCTCGTCGCCGGCGGTTCACTGTGGATCCGCGGCACCCCGATCCGCGGCGCGCTCGACGCCGCGCTGTCGTCGCCCGCCAGCCTCGGCGTGGTCGTCGACGACGACCACCGCGTGCTCGGCGGGGTGCTCGCTCGTCAAGTGCTCGATGTGATCGAGGCGACCCCGCAGGCGTCATGAACTTCTTCGACGAGCTCGGGCGGTACCTGGGCAGCGGCAACAACCGCGAGCAGATCCTCGGCGACCTCGGTGACCACGTCTACCTCGCGCTGCTGCCGCTGGTCATCGGCGTCGTGCTGGCGATCGCGGCCGGCTGGCTCGGGCACCGCTGGGCGCCCGCGCGGTCGGTGCTCATGGTGCTGGCCAACCTGCTCTACACGATCCCGTCGCTCGCGCTGTTCGTCGTCATCCCCGGCTTGATCGGGTCGAAGATCCTGGACAGCACCAACGTCGTCGTCGCGCTGACGATCTACACCACGGCGCTGCTGGTGCGCCCGGTGCTCGACGCGCTGGACGCGGTGCCGCCGTCGGTGATCGCCGCCGCGACCGCCGTCGGCTACAAGCCGGTGCGCAAGTTCTTCGCCGTCGAGCTGCCGCTGTCGGTCCCGGTGCTCGCGGCCGGCGTGCGGGTGGCGTCGGTGAGCAACATCAGCCTGGTGAGCGTCGGCGCGCTGATCGGCACCGGCGGCCTCGGTGTGCTGTTCACCGACGGCTTCCAGCGTGAGTACTTCTCGCCGATCGTCGTCGGCATCGTGCTGACCCTGGTGCTCGCCCTGGTCGTCGACCTGCTGCTCGTCGGCCTGCGGAACCTGCTGACACCCTGGGAACGCGCCGGGAACACGGGGGTGGCCGTCGCATGATCACCGATCTCTTCCACTGGTTCGGCGACCCGGCCCACTGGTCCGGCCCGGACGGCATCCCGCAGCGGTTGCTGGAGCACCTCGGTTACACGGTGCTGGCGCTGGTGATCGCCTTGGTGATCGCCGTCCCGTTGGGACTGTTCGTCGGCCACACCGGACGTGGCGGCGTCGCGCTGGTGAGTGCCGGCAACGCGATCCGTGCCCTGCCTACGCTGGGTCTCGTCACGTTCCTGTTCCTGCTCTTCACCGAGAGCGTCACCGCGACGATCATCGGCCTGGTCGTGCTGGCCGTGCCGCCGATCCTGGCCGGCACGTACGCCGGGCTGCAGGCGACCGACCACGGCGTCGTCGACGCCGCCCAGGGCATCGGGATGACCGGCTGGCAACGGCTCTGGAAGGTCGAGGTGCCGATCTCCCTGCCGCTGGTGCTGGGTGGCATCCGCAATGCCGTGCTGCAGCTCGTGGCGACCGCCGCCGTGGCCGCGTACGTCGGACTCGGTGGCCTGGGGCGGTTCCTGCTCGACGGGCTGGCCATTTTGGACTACTCCGAGGTGATCGCCGGCGCGCTGTTGACCACACTGCTGGCGATCGTGCTCGACGTCCTGTTCGCGCTGCTGAACCGCGCGCTGGTCCCCAAGGGGGTCCGGCTGGCGACGGCGGCGGCGACCGGCAAGAAGGTGGCGGCATGAAACGGCTGGCCGGTCTGATCGCCGTCGCGGTCTTGGTCGCGGGCTGCGGCAACCCGCTCGCCGGTGGTGGTGAGGGCGGCTCGAACGGCGACATCATCATCGGCGCGTCCGACGTCGGGGAAAGCCTGCTGCTGGCCCAGATCTACGCCGGGGCGCTGAAGAACGCGGGCGCGGAGAACGTCACCGTGCGGCCGCCGGTGGGCAGCCGCGAGGTCGTCGTCAAGGCGCTGCAGGACAAGTCGCTGTCGGTCGTGCCGGACTACAGCGGGAACCTGTTGCGGTACTTCGACAAGGACACCCAGGCGACCACGCCGCAGGACGTCTACGCGCAGCTGAAGCAGAAGGTGCCGGCCGGGTTCGAGGTGCTGGACCAGGCGCCCGCCGAAGACAAGGACCTGCTGGTCGTCGGGCCGCAGCTGGCGTCTTCCGGCGTGAAGACGGTCTCCGACCTGGGAAAGCGCTGCGGCGAACTCGTGTTCGGCGGGCCGGGCCAGTGGAGCAGCCGCTGGAAGGACAAGATCAAGACGCTCTACGGCTGCGAGTTCAAGGAGATCCGGACCACCGACACCGGCGGCCCGGTGACGGTGGCGGCGCTCAAGTCCGGCGACGTCCAGGTGGCGGACCTGTTCAGCACGTCGTCCACCATCAAGGCGAACGGCTTCGTCCCGCTCACCGACGACAAGAACATGTTCCCGGCGCAGAACATCGTGCCGCTCATCGCGAAGGGGACGCTGTCGGAGCAGGAAGCCGCGGCGCTGAACCGGGTGTCGGCGGCGCTGACCACCGACCAGCTCACCCAGCTGAACGTGGAGTTCACCGAGGAGAAGCGCAACCCCCTCGACATCGCCGAGGACTTCCTGGCCCGCAACAACCTCAAGACCTAGCCATCGCCGCCTCACGGACGTCGTGGAGGTGGATGAGCAGGTCGTAGGACCGCGCGAGCGCGATGTCCGCCGGGTCGACGGGGAACGCCGTCCCGATGTCGTACGTCGGCCGGGCGACGTCCAGCCACGCGCGGGCGGCGGCCGGCGCGGACCGCATGTCGAGGTAGTAGTCCTGGTAGCGGACCTGGTCGAGGGTGTCCTCGTTCGATCCGGGCCCGGCGGCGCCGACGGTGAACTTCTGCCAGGTACCGGCTTCGTCCTGCGACAGGAACGAACCGCGGTCGAAGGTGAAGCCCGTGGCGACGTAGTTCGCGCCGAGCGTGTCGCGCAGGAACGAGCCCTGCGTCTTGGGGTACCGCCCGGGATCACCGGAGACGTAGCCGACGTGGCCGTTGTGCGCGGACAGCAGGATCTTGGCGCCGGTGTGCCGCTGCCACCAGACGACGTTCTGCGCCATCACCTCGTCGCGGAAGCGCTGGGACGTCGCCACCGAGGCCGGATCGGCGAGGTCGATCGTGAGGAACTTCGCGGTCTGCGCGATGGACCGGGCGTCCTGCGCCACCCAGTCGTCGCCGAAGCTCTGCACCAGATCGACGGCCTCCTGGGCCTGGGCCGCGAGCCGCTGCCGCTCCGCGAGCGGCTTGGCGAGGTAGGCGAAGACGTCGTCGATCGGGCGCAGGCCGGTGTAGAGCTCGTTCAGCCGGGCCAGCGACTCGGGGTGGGTCCGCTGGACGTAGCCGGTCACCCGGCCGAAGAACTCGTCGTCCACCGTCGGCGCGCTGAGGTCGTCGCCGAGGAAGTGGACGGGCCGGGCGGGGTGGTGGCGGTTGTAGTCGCGCATCCACTCGACGAGGTGGACGAACTCCTCGCGGTCCCACGGCGAGCCGGCGAGGGCGGCCTTGGTGATGGTGCGCGCGTCACCGTTTCCGGTCTGGAGGAACTCGTCGATCCGGAGGCCGGCGGACCAGCTCATTTCGAGCGCGAAGGTGGTGAAGCCCTTCTCCTCGACGAGGTAGCGGAAGAGCCGTTCCTTCATGGCGAAGAACTCGTGGGAGCCATGGGTCGCTTCGCCGAGGCCGGTCACCTGGGCGTCGCCGATCATCGCGCCGAGGGCCCGCAGGTCGGCGGTGTCGCAGCCGGGTTCGGTGGTGCGCAACGGATGCGCCGCCTGCGTCAGCGCGCGGACGGGGTCCGGCTGGGCCGCGTCGGCGGTCGCGGGGGCGAGGAGCGTGACGATGGCCGCGGCGGCGAGGACGGCTGTGGTTTTCTTGGTCATGACACGGATCCTGGCCGGGGCCCGGGCTCCGCACCCTGGGGCGGGCCGCCGGCTTGGGGGTAGCGCAGGCGCTACCCCCGGGTCAGTGCTCGAGGGCCAGCCGGACGCCGAGGCCGATGAAGATGCCGCCGGTGGCGACTTCGAGGCGTTGCCGGGCCTTGCGCTTGCGGCGCAGCCAGCCACCGATGCGGCCGGCGAGGACACCGACGGCGCCGTCGACGAGGAACTCGAACACGATCATGATCGCGCCGAGGATCGCGAACTGCAGCCCGACGCGCCCGAGAGCGGGGTCGACGAACTGGGGGAGGAACGCGATGGTGAAGGTGACCATCTTCGGGTTCAGGAGGTTGGTCAGCAGTCCCGAGAGGTAGGCGCGTTCGGTGCCGGGGACGGTGTCGCCGGGGATGGCCTTGCGCTTGCGGATGGCCTGGACGCCGAGGTGGATGAGGTAAGCGGCGCCGACGACCCGCACGACGGTGAAGGCCACGGGCACGGCGGCGAACAAGGCGGCGAGCCCGGCCGCCGCCACGGCGACGTGGATCGCCTCACTGGTGGCGACCCCGGCGGTGGCGAGCAGCCCGGCCCGCGGCCCACCGCGCATGCCGCAGCCGAGGACGAACAGCATGTCCGGCCCCGGCACGACCATCGCGATCATGGTGGTGGCGATGAAGGCCGGCAAGAGGTGCGGGTCGACGGGCATGACCCGATCCTCACACGCGGCCCGCGCCCGGCGAACCCCTTTTCCGCGGAGCTCGGCCCCCCAAAGCAGCCCCCACCCTCTCCGGGGGACCGGCCCCGCTTCCAGCGTATCGGGGGTGTCCGACGGAATGCCGGAAACCGCCTCGGCCCGGCCTGGTTGTCCACAGTGCCGCCGGGCTGTGGACAACCGGGGCCGTCAGGCGCGCAAGGCGGCCGCCACCTGGCCCGCGGCCTCGATGCCCTCCTCCGGGGGCTCCTCCGGCAACGGCAGCAGCACCACCGAGCCGCTGCCGGCTTCGTGCAGCGCGCGGACCCGCGCCACGCACGACGGCAGATCGCCGCACACGGCCAGTTGCTCTATCCACTCCGGACGCAGGCCCGCCGCCAGTTCGTCCACTGTGGACGCCGAGTCCACCAGGGCCAGCAGCTCGTCGGCGAACGGCAGGCCTTCCACCTGCACCCGTGCTCCCGGCGTGAGCGACTCCGCCACCGTCAGCCGGGCTCGCTCGGGGTCGCCCAGGGCCAGCCAGTTGTACGTCACCACCGTGTGGTTCGCCGGGGCGCCCGCCACCGAACGCCCGGGTGCGATGGCCGCCAGGGCCGAGCGGACGTACTCCGGCGGGGACGGCTCGGCCAGGATTGTGCCGTCCGCCGTGGCGCCCGCGATCGCCAGGGACTTCGGGCGGCGCACGCCCGCCACCAGCGGCGGCGGCGAGGCCGGTGGGAACACCAGCTCCACCTCCTCCAGCGAGACGTGCCGGCCGGACACCGAGACGCGGTCGCCCGCCAGCAGGCGCCGGACCGCGGCGAGCGTCTCCTCCAGCGCCGCCAGCGGGGACGCCGGGTACGCGCCGATCTGCTTCATCCACGACGGGACGCCGTGGCCGAAGCCCGCGATCAGCCGGCCCGGGTGCAGCTCCGCCAGCGCCGCGAGCTCCATCGCCGCGATCGCCGGGTTGCGCGCCACCACCGGCATGACGCCGATGCCGACCTTGATCGTCGACGTCGTCGCCAGGGCCGTGGCGACCGTCGCGATCCCGGCCGCCCAGAAGCAGTCCTCGACCAGCCACAGCTCGTCGAGCCCGGCCGCCTCGGCCTGCTGCGCCAGCTCGCGCAGCCGGGACGGCGGCTGCTCGCGGTTGATCCGGACACCGACCGACGAACGGGGTGCGTACATGCGTGCGGGCTCCTTGTTCAGATCCGGGAAAAGGCCGGCGCGTACTCGAACGCGCCTTGCTGCGTTGCGTTGTACTCCGCGAGCGGGCGGGCCTGGAAGTGCTCGGCCCACCCCGGCTCCGGCGGCGTGACGCCGAGCGTCGAGGCCAGCACGAACCCGAAGCGCGCGTAGTACACCGGCGAGCCGAGCAGGACGACGAGGCCGTAGCCCAGGGCGTCGGCCGCGCCGAGGACCGTGTGCACCAGCGCCGAGCCGACGCCGGTCCGGTGGTGCGCGGGCAGCACCCCGAGCGGGCCGAGGCCGACCGAGACGCCGGTGTCGTCGCCGAGCCGCGCCGGGCTGCAGCAGACGTGCCCGACGACCTCGCCGTCGCGGACCGCGACGAACGACAGCGCGCCGATCAGGTCGCCGTCGGCGCGCAGGTCGTCGACGAGCGGGGCTTCGAGGGGAGTCACGCCCGGCTCGCGGCGGAAGGCTTCCGAGTGCACGACGTGCACGGCGGTCCGGTCGTCGGGGGTTTCGCGGCGGATGAGCATGGCCGTCAGCATGCCCGGAGACGGGCGTCGCGGCGAAGCCGTTTTCCGGGCCGACTTTGGTAGGGGACCGTTCGAGTGGTTCAAAACCGGACAAACAGGTCGATCTTCCTATCTCGACCGGGGTCGACCTACAGTTCGAGCACCTTCACCCCTGCCCAGAAGGGACAGATCCGTGCGGAGCTCTCGGGGAATCTTCAGCAGAATCGGTGTGGTGGCGGCGGTCTCGGCGTTGACCGTCCTCGGCGGCAACGCCGTCGCGACCGCTAGGGAAGGCACGATCGCCGGCGCCGGCAGCGCCGACGCCGTCAAGGACAGCTACATCGTCGTCCTCAAGGGCGGCACGGCCCAGAGCGTCACCGGCCGGCACGGCGGCACCGTCGAGCGGACGTTCTCGGCGGCCTTGCGCGGCTTCACCGCCACGATGTCCGAGACGCAGGCGAAGCGCGTCGCAGCCGATCCCGATGTGTCCATTGTGGAGCAGAACCGGGTCGTGCGGGCCAGCGCCGACCAGCTGAACCCGCCGTCGTGGGGCCTGGACCGGGTCGACCAGCGGAACCTGCCGCTGGACCAGAAGTACAGCTACAGCACCACCGCGGCGAACGTGCACGCGTACGTCATCGACACGGGCATCAACCTGACGCACAGCACCTTCGGCGGGCGCGCGACGTCGGGTTACGACTTCGTCGACAACGACAGCAACGCCACCGACTGCCAGGGCCACGGCACGCACGTCGCCGGCACCATCGGCGGCTCGCAGTACGGCCTGGCCAAGGAGGTCAAGCTGGTCGGCGTGCGGGTGCTGAACTGCAGCGGCTCCGGCACGACCGCGGGCGTGATCTCCGGCGTCGACTGGGTGACGGCCAACGCGATCAAACCCGCCGTGGCCAACATGAGCCTCGGTGGCGGCGCGTCGAGCACCCTGGACGCCGCCGTGCAGCGCTCGATCGCCTCGGGCGTCACCTACGGTCTCGCCGCCGGCAACGACAACGGCGCCAACGCGTGCAACGGCTCCCCGGGCCGCGTCGCGACGGGCATCACGGTCGGCGCGACGACGTCCACCGACGCCCGCGCCAGCTACTCGAACATCGGCACCTGCCTCGACATCTTCGCGCCGGGCAGCGGCATCACGTCGTCGTGGATCGGCAGCACCACCGCCACGAACACGATCAGCGGCACGTCGATGGCGACCCCGCACGTCGTCGGCGCGGCGGCGCTGTACCTGGCCGCCAACCCGGGCGCGACGCCGCAGCAGGTCCGCGACGCGCTCGTCGCGAACGGCACCACCGGCAAGGTGACCAGCCCGGGCACGGGCTCGCCGAACGTCCTGCTCTACACGGGCACCGGCACGACCCCGCCGCCGACCTGCGGCACCGTCACCAACGGCACCGACGTCGCCATCCCCGACCGCGGTGCGGCGGTGACCAGCAGCGTGAGCGTCTCGGGCTGCGCGCGCAACGCGTCGGCGACCACGGCGGTGGAGGTCCACATCGTCCACACCTACGTCGGCGACCTGGTGATCGACCTGGTCGCGCCGGACGGTTCGGCGTACCGGCTGAAGAACTCCGGCAGTGACTCGTCCGACGACATCAACACGACCTACAGCGCGAACGTCGCCGGCGAGGCCGCGAACGGCACCTGGACGTTGCGCGTCCAGGACGTCGCCTCGGCCGACACCGGGCGCATCGACACCTGGTCGCTGACCGTCTGAAAATCACCCGGCTGCCGGTCCCGACCGGCAGCCGGGCCCCGGGCGGATCCCTAGAATCGGCGCGAGGCCGTTGTTCGAGGGGGACGTGATGGGGATTCGGGAACTGGTCGACCGCGTGGTCAAGCGGAACAACCAGGGGATCGTCGCGGTGCAGGTCCCGGCCGCCGATCCGGGCGGCGAACCGCCGCTCGAGTTCGTGCCCGGCCACGTCTACCTTGAAGTGCGGCTGCAGCAGATGTGGCTCACCCGGGCGCGTGAGCTGTGGCGCGAGTACCTGCCCTTCGGCACGATCGTCACCGAGTTCGTCCACAAGGGGAAACCGGTCGCGGTGCCCACGGTGCTCAGCAGCGCCGAACTCTCCCGGCGGTTCCAGGTGACCGGCGCCGACGACGCCGTCGAGGTCGGCAACGTCCGCGTCGCCGGGCCGGTGCCCTACGAGGGTGACGATTTCAGCCTGCTCGTCGCGTTGTTCCGGGCCAAGACCACCGACTGGATCGCGCGTTCGCTGAAGGTCGTCGAGGACGTCGCCGCGGCGGTCGGGTTCGGCGGGCTCGCCGGCGCCGTACCGCTGGCGTCGTCGCTGATCCGCGGCATCGAGTCCTTTCTCGAGTCGCCGGACGTCGAACTGCGCGTCGGCGCCTACCGGTCGTGGCAGCACGGCGGTCCGGGCGGGCTCGTGCCGCTGCACTTCTGCGTCATGCGCCGGCCGCACACGGAGACGACCAAAGAGGACCTGGCCGCGCTGCGCGTCTCCGAGGGCAGACTGCACCGGCTCGGGCCCGACGGCGTCACGCTGGAGCCGTACACCGAGCACGACTTCATCCTGGTCAGCGTCGAGGCGAAGCGGGAACGCGACGACTACCGCAAGCTCGCCTTCTACCCGCTGTGGGAGCGGACGAAGGAACAGGTCATCGCGGGTGACCTCGGGCCCGCGCAGCGCACCTGGCGGCAGACGGCGGGGGCGATCTTCTCCGACGACCTGACCCGCCCCCAGCAGGAGACGCTGTTCACCGAGTACCAGCGGCTCTACGCCGAGCTGGTCGACCGGTTCTCGAACCTCGAACTGGCGGACCTGCGCGGCCACCGGCCGGGTGGCGGGCCGCCGCCCGAACTGCACCTCGTCGACGATCCGGCCACCCTCCTCCGGTCGGTGCGGGCGTGAGCGACGCCCGGCTGTTCGCGCTGATCCAGCACGCCCACCGGCTGCTCGGCGCCGGCCGGCACCAGGACGCCTACGCGGCCCTGCTCGGCGGCCTGGAGCTGGCGGAGGCCGAGCGCGACGAACGGCTCGCGGTGTTCGCCTTCTACCGGCTGCTCGGCCAGGCCGCCCGGCTGGCGCGGCAGTTCGACGACGCCCGGCAGGCGTACGTGTTCGCCTACCGGGTCGCCGAGGAGCTGGGCGACCTCAACGCCGTCAGCGCCGCCCTCGAAGGGCTCGGGCTGGTCGAGATGGCCGACGAGCGGCTGGCCGAAGCCGACGAGTACCTGGCCGAGGCGGTGAAGGCGGCCAAGGCGTCCGGGAACGCCGACGGGTACCGCGCCACGCTGCAGAACCACGCGCTGATCCGGTCCCGGCGCAACGACCCGAGCGCCCTCGAGCTGTACGAAGAGGCCCTCGCGGTCCCCGGCGAGAACCCGGTCCTGCGGGCGATCGCCCTGGACAACCTCGGCGAGGAGCTGCACCGGCAGGGCCGGTTCGGGGAGGCGGTCGAGCGGACGCGGGAGGCCGTGGCGCTGTTCCGGTCGGCGGACGCCGGGTACGACGAGTTCAAGGCGCTGCGCAACCTTTCGATCCGCGCTCGGCTGACCGATCGCGACGCGGCCGCGCGGGCGTTCGTCGAGGCACACGACCTGATCCACCGGCTGCACGCCGACGTCGACGTCGAGCACTACACCACCGCCCACGCCGCGCGCGTCGCGGAGATCGAGCGGCAGACCGCCGCCAAGTTCACCGCCGAGCACCCGGAAGCCGACGCCGCGCTCGAGATCGGTCTCTTCGCGAAGTCCGCCGAAGACGCGGTGGACGAGGGCGAGCGGGCCCTGATGCGGCACGAGTACGCGACCGCCGAGCGCCTGCTCCGCCAGTCCGAAGCGGCCTGGGAGCACCTCGCGGCGCACCACTGCCTGCCGCGGGTGTGGAACAGCCTCGGTTACCTCTACATGGAGACCGGCGAGCACGAAACGGCCTGGCGGTACCTGGAACGGGCCAAGCTCCGGGCGAATCAGCTCGGCGACCCCGACCGGGAACTCGCCGCGCTGATCAACCAGTGCAGCCTGATGGTGCGCTTCGAGGGCTTTTCGGAGACGGAGGTGCTCGAACGCCTGGCCCGGGCCCGGGCACTGCAGGCCTTCGTGCGCGACCGGCGCTGGGAACGGCTGGGCAGGCCCGACCTCTCGGAGGACCAGCGGGAGGCGCTCGCCGCCGTCGGCGACATGGGCATCCTGGACGGCCTCGCCGCCCGGATCGCCGGCGAACACGACGCCGCCGACCTGGAGGAACACTACCTGCGGCGGTTCGTGGAAGCCGGGCAGTCGATGGCCGGCGACCTTCCGGGGCGGCTCGCCGGGCGCCGGGCCCGGTTGATGGAATTCCTGGCGCGGCAAGGGAAAGACGACGAAGCCGCGGAGATCGCCACCCAGCTCGAGGTCTCGCTGGTGGGCAACCCGGACGTCGCGCTTTCGTTCGTCGTCAACACCAAGCTCGGTGAACTGGCCGTCCGGAAAGGACAGTCGACCGAGGCGACACTCGAGCGGCTGGAGCGGGCTTGCGCGGCCTACGCGCTTCTGCGCCGGGAAGCGGTCGACGTCGGGGAGGTCGGCCGGTTCGCCGTGTACGCCGAGCCGCCGTACGGCCCGGCCGTCGAGCTCGCGATCGCGCTCGGCCAGGCCGAGCGGGCGTTCGAACTGCTGCAGTCCGCGAAATCCCGGGCGCTGCTCGACGCCGTGCGCGACCGGCCGCCGGTCACCGAGGGCGAGGATCCGCTGCTGGCCGAGGAAGCGGAGCTGTGGCAGCAGCTCGTCCGGCTGCGGACGCGGTCGTTCGGGGACACCGGGCTGTCCCCGCGGGAACGGGCCGTCCGGATCGTCGGCGCCGACCAGGAGATCGAGAGCGTCCGGACCCGGATCGAAGACGTCTGGGACCGGCTCGCCGGCAGCCACCCCGGCGTCCGGCTGCACCGGATGGCGACGCCGTCGACCGGCCCGGACGTCCGGTCGCTGCTTTCGCTGCGCGGCGAGCGGACGCTGCTGGAGTTCTTCACGGGTGAAAAGGGCATCTACGTCTTCACCGTGACGGGCACCGGGATCGACGTCCGGCTGGTCGTCGAGACGGCCGACCCGGACCTCGCCGATTTCGCCCGGCTGCTGGACGACGACGACCCCGGCAGCCTCGACCGGCTGCTCGCGCAGCCGGTGTACCGGCGGCTCGCCCGGCTCGTCGGCGACGTGCGCACCGAGGTGTACGTCGCGCCGTACGGTCCGCTGCACCTGGCGTCGCTGCACCTCGTGCCCGGGGAAGACGGTGCCGGCGAGCCCCGCCCGGGGACGTTCGTGGTGCCCAGCGCGTCCCTGCTGCGCGCGGCGCACCGCGGGTCGTGGCTGCGGCGGGAGTCGCTGGTCATCGGCGGTGACCCGCTCGGCGATCTGCCGTTCGCGCGGGCCGAAGCGGCCGGGGTCGCGGCCCGGCTGGGCGGCGAGGCCCGCCACGGCGGCGACCTCACCTTCGACTGGCTCGCCGGCGCCCTCGACGGCACCACCCGGCTCGTGCACCTGGCCTGCCACGCCGTGTTCGACGACGCCCGCCCGGAACGGTCGGGGCTGCTGCTCGCCGGCGCCGACGGCGACCCGGACCAGGTCACGCTGCCGCGGCTCGCGGCACTCGACTGGTCGGGTGCGCTCGTCGTGCTCGGGTCCTGTCAGAGCGGTAAGCACCGGGTCCGCAGCGGCGACGAGCTCACCGGCATCGCGAGCACGTTGCTCGCCGCCGGGGCGACGGCGCTGGTCACCACCTTCCGCCCGGTGCCGGACCTGGCGACCGCGGTGCTGATGCTGTGGTTCCACGACCGCCTGAGCGGCACCGACTGGTCGCTGGAAGCGGTCAGCGTGGCGCTCACCGACGCGCAGCGCCGGGTCGCGGGCGCGAGCTCACGGGACGTCGTGGGCTGGGTCGTCGAGAGCGTCGCCGCCGGGACACTGGATCTGACGCTGGCTTTCGCGCTGCTTTCGGCGGCGCACCGCGCGGCCGGGAACATCGACGAGTTCGTCGCCTGCAAACACCGGTGGCAGCAACTGCTCGGCGGCGACACCGAAGGCGCCTTCGAGGAGGTCGCCCGCCAGCGCGCGGCGGGCCCGGACTACGCGGCGCAGCCGTTCCGGGCGGCCGGCAACTGGGCCCCGTTCTCCATCACCTCGGGCGGCTGACGCGGCTCCGGCCGGACGAAGAAGGCCCCCGCACCGAACAGTGCGGGGGCCTTCTTCGTGGTCAAGCGATCAGTCGAACGCCTTCGAGATCAGCGCCTTCTGCTCCACCTCGTGGACCTTCGACGAGCCGGCCGACGGCGCCGCCATCGGGCGACGCGACACGACCTGCAGGCCCGAGAGCACCTCCGGGAACTTCCGCGGCAGGTTCAGGCCGAAGAACGGCCACCCGCCCTGGTTCTCCGGCTCCTCCTGGACCCACGCGACCTGCGTCGCGTTGGTGTAGCGCTCCAGCGCCGCCAGCAGCTTCTTCTTCGGCAGCGGGTAGTACTGCTCGATCCGCACGATCGCGACGTCGTCCGCCTCGCGCTTCGTCCGCTCCGCCACCAGCTCCCAGTACAGCTTTCCGGAGGTCAGCAGCACCTTGCGGACCTTCGCCGGGTCCGGCGTCACGTCGTCGATGACGGACATGAACCGGGACTGGCCGGTGAAGTCGGCGGTCGCCGAGGTCGCGGCCTTGTTGCGCAGCATCGACTTCGGCGTGAAGACGACCAGCGGGCGCTGGATCCCGTCGAGGGCGTGCCGGCGCAGCAGGTGGAAGTAGTTCGCCGGGGTGGAGGGCACCGCGACGGTCATCGAGCCTTCGGCGCACAGCGCCAGGAAGCGCTCGATGCGCCCGGAGGTGTGGTCCGGGCCCTGGCCCTCGTGGCCGTGCGGCAGCAGCAGCACGACGTCGGAGCGCTGGCCCCACTTCGCCTCGCCCGAGGAGATGTACTCGTCGATGACGGTCTGCGCGCCGTTGACGAAGTCACCGAACTGCGCTTCCCACATCACGAGCGCTTCGGAGTTCGCCACCGAGTAGCCGTACTCGAAACCGACGGCCGCGTATTCCGACAGCGCCGAGTCGTAGATCATCACGCGGCCCTGGCCGTCGGCCAGGTTCTGCAGCGGCGAGTACTCCTGGCCGGTCTTGCGGTCGATGAAGACCGAGTGCCGCTGGGTGAACGTGCCGCGCCGCGAGTCCTGGCCGGACAGCCGGATGAGCCGGCCTTCCAGCGCGAGGGACCCGAACGCGAGCAGCTCGCCGAACGCCCAGTCGATGTCGCCTTCGCGGGACATCTTGTGGCGGCGCTCCATGACCGGCTTGACCCGCGGGTGCGGCGTGAAGCCCTCCGGCACGTTCACGAACGCGTCGCCGATGTGCTCCAGCGTCTCGCTGCTGATCGACGTCGTGACCTTCGCCGGGACCTGCTGCTCCTCCTCGACCGAGGGGCTCGCCTTCGCCGGGTGCTTCTCCAGCTCGCGGACCTCGTTGAAGACGTGCTCCAGCTGGCTCGAGAAGTCGCGCAGCGCGGCCTCGGCCTCCTCGACGGAGATGTCGCCGCGGCCGATCAGCGACTCGGTGTAGCCCTTCCGGACCGAGCGCTTCGTGTCGATGATGTCGTACATCGCCGGCTGCGTCATCGAGGGGTCGTCGCCCTCGTTGTGGCCGCGGCGGCGGTAGCAGATCAGGTCGATCACGACGTCCTTGTGGAACGCCTGCCGGTACTCGACGGCCAGCTGGGCGACCCAGTGCGCGGCCTCCGGGTCGTCACCGTTCACGTGGAAGATCGGCGAGCCGATCATCTTCGCGACGTCGGTGGCGTACTGGCTGGAACGCGAGTGCTCCGGCGCGGTGGTGAAGCCGACCTGGTTGTTGACGATCACGTGCACGGTGCCGCCGGTGCGGTACCCGCGCAGCAGCGACAGGTTCAGCGTCTCGGCGACGACGCCCTGGCCCGCGAAGGCCGCGTCGCCGTGCATCAGGACCGGCAGCACGGTGTAGCCCTCGCCGCCCTTGTCCAGGAGGTCCTGCTTCGCGCGGACGATGCCCTCGAGCACCGGGTCCACGGTCTCCAGGTGCGACGGGTTCGCCGTCAGCGAGACCTTCGTCTCGCCGTCGCCGAACATCCGGAAGTACTTGCCCTCGGCACCGAGGTGGTACTTCACGTCGCCGGAGCCGTGCGCCTGGCCCGGGTCGAGGTTGCCCTCGAACTCCTGGAAGATCTGCGAGATCGGCTTGCCGACGATGTTGGCCAGCACGTTGAGCCGGCCGCGGTGCGGCATGCCGATGACGACCTCGTCGAGCTCGTGCTCGGCGGCCTTGTCCAGCAGCGTGTCGAGCAGCGGGATCGCCGTCTCGCCGCCTTCGAGCGAGAACCGCTTCTGGCCGACGTACTTGGTCTGCAGGAACGTCTCGAACGCCTCGGCGGCGTTCAGCTTCGAGAGCACGTACTTCTGGACCGCGGGGTCCGGCTTCTCGTGCGGGATCTCGACGCGCTCCTGGATCCAGCGGCGCTCCTCGGGGTCGAGGATGTGCGTGTACTCGATGCCGACCGTGCGGCAGTACGAGTTGCGCAGCACGCCGAGGATGTCGCGCAGCTTCATCCGCTCCTGGCCGGCGAAGCCGCCGACCGGGAACTCGCGGTCCAGATCCCACAGCGTGAGGCCGTGGCTCAGCACGTCGAGGTCGGCGTGGCTGCGCTGGCGGTAGTTCAGCGGGTCCGTGTCGGCCATCAGGTGACCGCGCATCCGGAACGCGTCGATCAGCTCGATCACGCGGGCGGTCTTGTCGACCGGGCCCTCGGGGATGTCGGCGACCCAGCGGATCGGCTCGTACGGCAGGCGCAGGCTGGTGAAGACGTCGTCGTAGAAGCCGTCTTCGCCGAGCAGCAGCTGGTGGATGCGCTTGAGGAACTCGCCGGACTCCGCGCCCTGGATGATGCGGTGGTCATACGTCGAGGTCAGCGTCATGATCTTGCTGATGCCGAGGTCGACCAGCGTCTTCTCGCTGGTGCCCTCGAACGCCGCCGGGTACTGCATGGCGCCGACGCCGATGATCGCGCCCTGGCCGGCCTGCAGGCGCGGCACCGAGTGGTTGGTGCCGATGCCGCCCGGGTTGGTCAGCGAGATGGTGGTGCCGGCGAAGTCGTCCGCGGTCAGCTTGTTGTTGCGGGCCTTCTTGACGATGTCCTCGTAGGCCTGCCAGAACTGCAGGAACGACATGTCCCCGACGTTCTTGACCGAGGCCACGACGAGGTTGCGGGAACCGTCCTTGCCCTTCATGTCGATGGCGAGCCCGAAGTTGACGTGCTCCGGCGTGATCGCGAACGGCTTGCCGTCGATCTGCTGGTAGTGCCGGTTCAGGTTCGGGTAGTCCTTCAGCGCCCGCACCATGGCGAAGCCGATGAGGTGCGTGAAGGAGATCTTGCCACCGCGGGTGCGCTTGAGGTGGTTGTTGATGACGATGCGGTTGTCGGCCATCAGCTTCGCCGGGACCGCGCGCACGCTGGTCGCGGTCGGGACGGACAGCGACGCGTCCATGTTCTTGGCGATCGCCGCCGCGGCGCCGCGGAGCTGCTTCGACTCCGGCTCGTCCTTGGCCTGCGGCTTCACCTCGGCCTTGGCCGGGCTGGTCGGCGCGGCCTTGGCCGGGCTCGCCGTGCTCGCGGCGTTCGCGGCGGGCTTCGCAGCCGGCTTGGCGGGCGCGGTGGTGGCGGGCTTGGCGCCCGGCGTCGACGTCTGCTTGGCCGCGGACTCCGCGTTCTGCACCGCCTTCGTCGACGGCGCCGTGGCCTGTCCGTTGGTGGCGGGCTTGGCGTCGGCTTGCTGCTGCCGGGCGTTGTCCGCCTTGGTCTGAGCGTTCTGCGTCGGCTTGAAGTCCGCGAAGAAGTCGTGCCACGCGGCATCGACTGAAGATGGGTCAGCGAGGAACTGGTCGTACATCTCTTCGACCAGCCACTCGTTGGGGCCGAACTGTGACGCAGGGCTGCTGCTGGACACGGCTTGGGCTCGCCTCTATCCGTCTCGATCTCGATCTTGGATCCGTTGATGCGCCTACCAGGCTAACCCCCTCGATGAGTGCGATGTGATGGAACCGGCCTGTGTGAGGCGTGGCGCACTAGGGCATCGGTCACTGACACGATCAAGATGTGCTAAGAGAACCTTAAGCAGTGGACCGGGTACAGGGTTTTCGCCAGGGTTGGCGGGCTCGTCGCCGAGCGCTCCGCCGCCGTTCACCCCGGCTGGTTCTGCTGGGTGGATGTGGCTGCTCGAATGTCCGTCGTTCTGGGACTAGGGCCTGGTCAGGCCGCTGGTCACCGAGTCCGGCACGGTCGTGCTGCGGTGCGATTCGTGCGAGGCCGTGTGGCCCACCGTGGCCGATTTCGAGGAGCAGGAGCACGTCGAACCCGGCGAGCCGGACTGGCTGGTCGGCGCGGGCGTGCACGTCCGGCCGGGGACGTTCCGCTGGGCGGGGCGCCCGGACGTCGAGGCCGCGGACTGGGGTCCCTGAAGTGGCGGGCGCTGCCTTAGCCGGCTCTCAGCCGTCCGCGTCGATGGCCCGCGCGAGGTCTTCGGGGAGTTCGTACGGTGGCTCGTGGGGGACCAGTTTCACGGCCTTGTGCAGCTCGTAGTCCCGCAGGTGCTGGTGGATCCGCCGCATCACCGGCGTGACGTCGGTGACAGCGGTGATCCACTCGTCGACGTAGCGGTCGACGGCCTCGCCGCTCAGTCCGACCTGGATCGCCCGGAAGTTCAGCGCCTGGTGGTTGAGGTCACGTTCGGGGTCCCACTGGACGCGCACGGGACTGGTCTTGACCTGTGCTTCCCAGGCCGCCTTGTCCTGGTCGCGGCCGGGGTGGCTCAGCGCCGCGTGGGCCAGGGCCCACTCGAAGCCGTCGCGGGTGATGTCGATCGCCAGGACGACCTCCTGCCCGGGCTTGGTCCCGTAACCGCACCGGTAGGCCATCCACCGGAACGACGGCTTGATCCACGTCATCCGCTCCCGCTTGAACGGCGCGACGAAGGTCTGCTTCGCCAGCGCCGGCTCGGCGATTTCGGGCGAGTAGGCCTGGTAGACCCGGACGGTGGTCTCGGTCTGCACGGCGCGGATCTGCCGGTCGGGCGCCCGCTGTTGTTCGAACATCCCGCCATGCTCCCATCGCCCGCCCACCCCCGCGAGAGACTTTCGGTGCGGAACCCGTACCCGCAGGGTCGGCTCACGTACCCAGGGAGTCGGCTCGCGTACCCAGGGAGTCGGCTCGCGTACCTGGACGGTCGGCTCACGAACCGACTCTCCGGGTACGCGAACCGACTCTCCGGGTACGCGAGCCGACTCTCCGGGTACGTGAGCCGACTGGTCCGGTACGGGTCAGCCGAGGGACCAGAGGCGGGCGTAGAAGCTGTTCGCGGCCAGGAGCTCTTCGTGGGTTCCGGTTTCGACGATCCGGCCGTGGTCGAGGACGACGATGCGGTCGGCGCGGGCCGCCGTCGCGAGGCGGTGGGCGACCACGAACGTCGTGCGGCGGCGGGCCAGGTGTTCCGTCGCGCGCAGGACCGCGGCTTCCGTGGACGGGTCCAGGGCCGCCGTCGCCTCGTCGAGCAGCAGGACGTCCGGGTCCACCAGCTCCGCCCGGGCCAGGGCCACCAGCTGACGCTGCCCCGCCGACAGCGACCGCCCGCGCTCGCCCACCGGCTGCAGGAACCCGGCCGACAGCGCCGCGACGCCGTCGAGCGCGCCCACCGCGCGGACCGCCGCCTCGACCTCGGCGTCCGTCGCCGCCGGGCGGCCGTACCGGACGTTGTCGGCCACCGTGCCCGAGAACAGGTGCGCCTCCTGCGGCACCACGCCCATCCGGTGCCGCAGCCCGGCGAGCTCGTACTCGCGGACGTCGGTGCCGTCGATCCGGACCGTGCCGCCGGTGGCGTCGTAGAAGCGCGCGACCAGCTTCACCGCCGTCGACTTGCCCGCGCCGGTGGCGCCGACCAGTGCGATGGTCTCCCCGGCCGCGACGTCGAGCGAGAACTGCGCCAGCGCCTTCGCGTCCGTGCCCGCGTAGGCGAAGTCGACCTCCTTGAAGCTGACCTCGCCGCGCAGCCGCTCCGGGATGGCCAGCGGGTGTTCCGCCGGCGGGACGGACGTCGGCGTCCGCAGCAGGTCGCCGATCCGGTTCAGGCCGACGCGGGCCTGCTGGTAGCCGTCGAACACCGAGGACAGCTGCTGGATCGGGGAGAAGAACTGCTGCAGGTACAGCAGGAACCCGAGCAGCACGCCGGCCGACAGGGTCCCCGCCGACACGCGGTTCGCGCCCGCGACCAGCACCGTGGTCGTCGCCAGGTCGGACATCAGCGCGACCAGCGGGAAGTACGTCGCCACGTACCGCTGCGCCCGCAGCCGCGAGCGGCGGTAGTCGTCGCTGCGCGAAGCGAACGCCTCGGCGGAGCGGTCTTCGCGGGTGTACGCCTGGGCGACGCGCAGGCCGCTCATGTTCTCCTGCATGTCCGCGTTGACCAGGCTGACGCGCTCGCGGGCCTCGTTGTAGGCCTTCGACGCCGCCCGCCGGAAGATCACCGTCGCGACGGCCAGCACCGGCACCATCGCCAGCGCGTACAGCGCCAGGCCGGCGTCGGTGACCAGCAGCGCCACCGTGATCCCGGCCAGTGTCAGCGCGCTGACCACGGCGGTGGCCAGCCCGGTCTGCAGGAACGTCGAGAGCGCGTCGACGTCCGTCGTCATCCGGGTCATGATCTTCCCGGACAGCTCTCGCTCGTAGTAGTCGAGCCCGAGCCGCTGCAGGTGCGCGTAGCTGCGGACGCGCAGCGCGTACAGCACCGTCTCGCCGACCCGCGACGTCAGCCGGGTCTGCGCGAAGACCACCACCCAGTCGGCCGCGATCACCACGGCGCCGATCCCGGCGGCGAGCCAGATCATCCACTCCACGCCGGTGCGGACGCCGTGGTCGACGCCGAACTGGTACAGCCCCGGCAGCGCGATCGAGGCCAGCGCGTCCGCCGCGACCAGGCCGATCACCACCGCGAGCGGCCAGCGGACCGGCCGCAGCAGGCCCGCCAGCCGGAACCGCGGGTCCGGCGCGGTGACGTCCACATCGGACAGCCGGGGCTCGTCGGTGACCGGGGGCAGCTTCCGGACGCCTTCGATCAGCTCCGGCGTCGGCGGCACGTCGAGACCGCCACCCCCGCCGACGAACCCGCTGCTGTTCGGGTTGCCGCTGCGCTGCTGCGCGGCCTCGGCCAGGTGGTCGACCTCGTCCTTGTCGTCGTCACGCGGCCAGAGCGCCGCCGTGACGCCGGCCGGGCCGCGGTCGAGGCCCTCGCAGCGGACCTTCTCCTCGACGTCGTCACCCGGGCCCGCGACGAGTTCGCGGAACAGCGGGCAGCGCGCCATCAGCTCGGCCTCGGTGCCGACGTCGACGACGTGGCCGTCGTCGAGCACCGCGATCCGGTCGGCCAGCGCGAGGGTGGAGCGCCGGTGCGCGATGAGCAGGGTCGTGCGGCTGGCCGTGACCGAGCGCAGCGTGTCGTGGATCGCCGCTTCGGTGACGGTGTCGATGGCCGACGTCGCGTCGTCGAGGATCAGGATCCGCGGGTCGGTGATCAGCGCCCGCGCCAGCCCGAGCCGTTGCCGCTGGCCACCCGAAAGGGTCAGGCCGCGCTCGCCGACCAGGGTGTCGTAGCCCTCCGGCAGGGCGCGGATGAACTCGTCGGCCTCCGCCGCGCGCGCCGCCGCGACGATCTCGTCGTCCCCGGCGTCGGGCCGGCCGTAGGCGATGTTGTCGCGGATCGACGAGGAGAACAGGAACGCTTCCTCGAACACGACGCCGATCGACTGGCGCAGCTGCCGCAGGGGCACGTCCCGGACGTCGAGCCCGCCGACGCGGATCGCGCCCGCGTGCACGTCGTAGAAGCGGGGCAGCAGCAGCGAGATCGTCGACTTCCCGGACCCGGCGGTGCCGACCAGCGCGAGGGTCTCGCCCGGGTGCGCGGTCACCGAAAGGCCGTCCAGCACCGGTTCGCTGCGGGTGTAGCCGAACCGGACGTCGCTCAGCTCGACGCCGAGCGGGCCCTTCGGCAGCGGCCGTGCGTCGGGGGCGTCGACGACGTCCGGCTGCGCGTCGATCAGCTCGTACACGCGTTCCGCGCCGGCGCGGGTCAGCTGGGCCTGCACGACCAGGCCGGACAGCATCCGGGCCGGGCCGATCAGAGTCGCGAGGTAGGTCGCGAAGGCGAGGAAGGTACCGAGCGTGATCGAGCCGTCCAGCGCGAGGACACCGCCGATGCCGAGCACCGCGACCTGGCCCGCGGCGGGCAACGCCGCGGTCGTGGCCGTCGGCACCGCGGACAGCTTCGCCGCGCGAAGGCGCTCTCCGAACAGCTTGCGCGCCGTCCGCTCCAAGCGGCCGACTTCGCGCGACTCCTGGCCGAAGCCCTTCACGACGCGGACACCGGTGACGGTCTCCTCGACCTGCTGCGCGACGTCCGCCGCGCGCTGCTGCGCCGACCACGTCGCCGGGAACAGCCGCTTGCGGCTGCGGGTCACGACGATGCCCACCGCGGGCGTGACGACCAGCGCGATCAGCGTCAGCACCGGCGACATCCACAGCATCGCCACGAACGACAGCAGCGCGAAGATCACCGAACCGAAGGACAGCGGGATCTGCATCAGGATCCCGGTGACCAGCTGCAGGTCCGAGATCGCGCGCGAGACGACCTGGCCGGTGCGCAGCGCGTCCTGCTTGCCGCCGTCGAGCCGCGACACCGCGTTGAACACCCGCTGCCGCAGGTCGTGCTGGACGTCGAGGGCGAGCTTGCCGCCGAAGTAGCGGCGCAGGAACGCCGTGGCGAACGCGACCAGCTGCAACGCCACCAGGACGACCGCGATCCCCGGCAGGGCGCCGGTCTGACCCGCCACCGCGTCGTCCACCGCCGCGCGCACCAGCAGCGGGCTGGCGGCCTGCACCCCGACGCTGAACACGGCGGCGGCCAGCGACAGCACGACGGTGGCGCGGTGCTCCCACGCCGCGGCGGACAGCCGCCGCACCCAGCCGACGGTCTCGGTGGGTGGGAGCTCTTGACGGAGGCGGGGCGGTGCGGTGCTCACGTAGCAACACTAAGCGTCGCGACCGACAGAATATTTCCCCGAAAGCCGCGAAAGCCCCCTCGCCGGCGTTTTCGGTCGGTAAGGGGGCTTTCGCGGGCTTCCGGGATCAGGTGATGTCGCGCTTCTGGTTGCCCAGCCAGCCGAAGCCGAAGAAGAGCATCGTCCACGCGAAGAAGATCAGCGCCGAGGCCCACCACGAGAGCACGCCGGGCGCGGCCGCGGTGTACTGCAGCAGCAGCTGCGCCCCCGTGTTGACGTCGGCGGGCAGGTTGAGCGAGTTGAACCCGAACGCGTCCGCGGCGATACCGCCGACGATGCCGTTCGCCGTGCCGTTCGGCAGGATCCCGCCCAGCAGGGTCGTCTGGCCCCAGAGCAGGATCACCAGGACGTTCTCCACGATCAGGAACCACACCAGGAACAGCACCACCGCCAGCGGCACGCTGCGCAGCACCGCGCCGAAGCCGATGCCGAACAACGTCACCAGCACCGCGGCCAGCACCGTCCCGCCGAGCGCGGCCAGCCACTGGCCCGCCGACGGCCAGCGGCCCGAGTCGACCGACGCCATCACGGCGATCGCCGAGACGCCGAAGCTGACCAGCCCGTAGATCGCGCCCCACCCGACGTAGGTGAGCATCTTCGCGGTCAGCGCCGAGATCCGGTTCGGCGCGGTCAGGAACGTCGTCGTGATCGTCTTGCTGCGGTACTCGCCGGCCAGCGCGAAGATGCCGAACAGTCCCGGGACGAGCTGCGCGATGTTCACGCCGTGCGCCAGCGCGAGCAGCCCCACCGGCACCTGGTTCGGGTCCAGGCCGATCAGCCGGGTGACCTGCCGGGCGTCGCTGTCGGAGCTCAGGAAGTCCGCGAAGTCGTTGGTGATCTTGCCCCACGCGAACGTCAGCCAGAACGCCACCAGCGCCAGCGGAATGAGCAGCACCCACCACGTCTTCAGCGAGAGCGTCTTGCGGAACTCCGCCTTGATCAGGTTCCCCATCACTGCTGCGGACCTCCCCAGTGCTGCTGCTGTTGCGGCCCCGACGGCGGACCCTGCTGGTACTGCTGCGGGTAGCCGGGCGGCGGCGGGCCCTGGTACTGCGGCTGCGGGGGATACCCCTGAGGACCGCCGCTGAACTGGCCCTGCGTCAGCTGGAAGAACATCCGCTCGAGGTCGGCGTGCTCCTCCTGCATCCCGTAGACCGCGATCCCGGCCTTCGCGGCCAGGTCCCCGATCTGCTGCACCGACGAGCCCGCGACGGCGACCCGGCCGTCCGGCGTCGGCGAAACCTGGTTGATGCCGTTCTCCTGCAACGCCTTCACCAGCGCCGCGGGATCCGCCGGCTGCACGAGCACCCGCGACTGCTGGCCCTTGCGCAGCTGATCCAGCGACCCGTTGTAGCGCGTCACGCCCTGGCTGATGATGACCACCTGGTCGATCAGCTGCTCCACCTCGTTGAGCAGGTGGCTCGACACGAGCACCGTGCGATGCTGCTCACGGGCGTAAGAGCGCAGGAAGTTGCGCAGCCAGAGGATGCCCTCCGGGTCCAGGCCGTTCGTCGGCTCGTCGAGCACCAGCACCTGCGGATCGCCCAGCAACGCCGTCGCCAGCGCGAGCCGCTGCCGCATGCCGAGCGAGAACCCGCCCGCCTTCCGGTCGGCGGCGCTGCCCAGGCCGACCAGGCCCAGGACGTCGTCCGCGCGCTGATCGGGCACCCCGATCGCGGCGGCATAGACCCGCAGGTGGTTGCGCGCCGTCCGGCTCGGGTGGAACCCCTCGTTCTCGAGCACCGAGCCCACCACCCGCGCCGGGTTCCCCAGCTGCGAGTGCGGCCTCCCGTTGATCGTCGCCGACCCCTGCGTCGGCGTCACCAGCCCGAGCAACATGCGGAGCGTCGTCGTCTTGCCGGCGCCGTTCGGGCCGAGGAAGCCCGTCACCGAACCCGGCTCGACCGTGAAACTCAGGTTCTGCACGGCGTTCACCGTGCCGAACTGCTTGCTCAGGTTCTGCACCACAATCCGGCCACTGCCGTCGTGCATACCGTCCCCTAACGTTCCCGCTGATGGGGCGCATCCTGCCCTACTCGGGCGACCCGCGCGCACGGAACGGCGGAACCGGCCGAGAGCGACCTTCGTCACGTTCCGCAACCGGTTCCGGGCACGGGCGGTAGCAGTGGCGAGCGTCTGACCAGAGGGTTTGCGGTCGACAGTCACTCGTGGGCGGGTCGAGTTGATAAAGAATTTGCCAGACTTGCCGACCCGGTGCAGCAAAGTCGCCCCGCGCCCTCTAAGGTGGAACACGGCGGCCCGCTCCCAATGACCCCCAGGTTGGTTGAGCGGGTCGCCGTTTACGTCTCCGCTTCGGGCTTCGCCCTTCGCTTCGTCTTCATTGTTTCTCCCGGGGGCCGAGCCCCCGGACCCCCACGGTGCCTTCTGCTCCGCTTCCAGCGTGGCCGGCTTCGGGGCCGGCGGCTTCCGGTGGAGGTGTGGCCGGCTTCTGCTCTTGCTCTTGCTCTCGCTCTTGGGTGCCTGTGTTGCCTGCTCCGGCGTTTGTGGGGTTGCTGTGGCATCTTGGCTCGATGCGGATCTTGCTCGTCGAGGACGAGCTGCGGCTGGCCGAGGCCTTGCGGGCCGGGCTCAGTGCCGAGGGGTATGCCGTCGATGTCGCGCACAACGGGCGGGATGCTCTGTGGTTCGCCGGGGAACATCCCTACTCGGCCATCGTGCTCGACATCATGCTTCCCGGCCTCAACGGCTACCGCGTCTGCCGGCGGCTGCGCGATCAAGGGGACAGCACCCCGATCCTCATGCTCACCGCCAAGGACGGCGAGGACGACGAGATCGAGGCCCTCGACACCGGCGCCGACGACTTCCTGCCCAAGCCCTTCTCCTACGGCGTCCTGCTCTCCCGGCTGCGCGCCCTCATCCGCCGCGGTGGCGCCACCCGGCCGGGGGTCCTCAAACTGGGGGACCTCGAACTCGACCCGGCCACGCGCAGCTGCCGGCGCGGAGACTCCGACATCACGCTCACCGGCAAGGAGTTCGCGCTGCTCGCCTACCTCGTGCAACGGCCGGGGCAGGTCGTCACCAAGGCCGAGCTGCTCGACAACCTGTGGGACTTCGCCTCCTCGGCCACCGCCAACCTGGTGGAGGTCCACGTCAGCGCGTTACGCCGGAAGCTCGGCGGCGAGACCATCCGGACGGTCCGCGGCGCGGGCTACCTCGTGGTGGCTTCCGGTGCGTAGGGTGTTCCGCTCGACCCGCTTCCGCGTCGCGCTGACGGCTTTCGCAACCTCCGCTGTCGCGCTCGGGGCGGTGTCCGTTTGGTTCGTGGTCCAGTCCCAAAGCCGCCTCGAAAACGCCGCCCAGCAGCTCGCCGTGGCCCACGCGGAAGCGATCGTCCAGCTGCTCGACACCGGCGCCAAGCCCGATGACCTGCGACTGCTCGTCCGTGACTCGATCTACGAAGTCACCGACCGGTCGGGGCACCGGCTGGCGTCCTGCCCGGCGCTGCGCGGGGCCACCTTGGCCGCGTACGACGCCGACGTCACGGTGGGGCCGGGCGCCGTCGACCGGGCCGATCCCGCCTCCGTCGGCTGCGCCCCCGAACTGGGCGGGCTCGACGAAGACCTCACCGTGCACGTCATCCACGAGGTCAGCGGCGACAGCGAGTACGACGTCTACGCCGGTGTCCGGATCGACCCCGAAGGCCAGGCGGCGGTCGACTCGGCCCGCGCCACGCTCACCGCCGGCGTCCCCGCGGTCGCCGTGCTGATCGGCGTGATCGCGTGGTTCGCCGTCAGCCGCTCGCTGCGGCCGGTCGAGGCGATCCGCGCCGAGGTCGCCGAGATCGGCGCGCACGACCTCGGCCGCCGCGTCCCCGCGCCGGGCAGCGCCGACGAGATCGCGCGCCTCGCCGCGACGATGAACTCGATGCTCGCCCGGCTCGACGACGCCGTCACCCGGCAGAGCCGGTTCACCTCCGACGCGTCGCACGAGCTGCGCACCCCGCTCGCCTCGATGCGGACGCAGCTGGAGGTGCTGCTGGCCCACCCCGACCGGCTCGACTGGCGCGCCGCCTGCGAGAACGCGCTGCTCGACGTCACCCGGATGCAGGACCTCGTCGCGGACCTCGTGCTGCTCGGCAAGCTGGACGCCGGCCCGGACCGCCTCGAACCGGTGGCCCTGGCCGAGGTGGCCGAAGCCGCGGTCGCCGGTCGCGACGTCCACTTCGAAGTCCGCGCGACGCCGGTCGTGCGCGGCCACCGGCCCCGGCTGGAACGGCTGGTCCGCAACCTCGTCGACAACGCCGAGCGGCACGCGACGTCCCGCGTCGTCGTCGAAGTGTCCGTTGTGGACGGACAGGCGGTGCTCGCGGTCAGCGACGACGGCCCCGGCATCCCGGAGGCGGACCGCGAGCGCGTCTTCGACCGCTTCGTCCGGCTGGACGACGGCCGCGCCCGCGACGACGGCGGCGCCGGGCTGGGGCTCGCCATCGTCGCCGACATCGCCCGCGCCCACGGCGGCACCGCCGAGGTCGAAGGCGGGAGCCGGTTCGTCGTCCGGCTCCCGGAGCTGAAGACGTCTTAAGGTCGCTTCAGCTCCGGTTCAGCGTCCGCGCCCGACGCTGCGGCCATGATCGTTCGTTCCTGGTGGCGGCCGCTCGACCACGCCGAGTTCCGCGCGTCGTCGTGGTTTCCCGGCTTGACCGGCCTGCGCGCGCTCGCCGCCCTCGCCGTCGTGTTCTTCCACTACGGCGGCCCGGTCGTCGACCGGCTGCAGGGCTGGATCGCCGTCCAGCTGTTCTTCGTGCTGTCCGGTTTCCTCATCACGACCCTCGCGCTGCGGGAAGAGGACCGCACGGGCCGGATTTCCCTGCGCGGCTTCTACGTCCGCCGCGTCTTCCGGATCCTGCCGGTGTACTTCCTGCTGCTCGGGTTGACGGCGCTGGCCGTGACGCTCGCCGGGACCTACCACGCCAGCCGGCTCGCCGACGCGGTGCCGTTCTACCTGACGTTCTTCAACGAGGTCGTCGACTACAACACGCCCTACCCGACGTCGTGGTCGCTGGGTGTGGAGGAGAAGTTCTACCTCGTCTGGCCCGCGCTGCTCGTGCTGACGTCGTTCGCGCGCAGCCGGAAATCCTTGCTGCGCGCCGTGATCGGCGCCGGTGTGGTGTGCTTCGTGCTCGGCGTGCTGCCGCTGGCGCCGTCGGCGCAGTGGGCGAGCTTGTCCGTGCACTACTGCTCGCTGGTCATCGGCTGCCTGCTCGGCCTGGCGCTGCATCACCCGCGCGGGTTCGCTGTGTTCCGGCCGCTGACCAGCCCGGCCGCGGCGGTGCTGGTGGCGTTGGGATTCGTCGTGCTGCAGTTCTCGGTCAAGCCGCTGGGGCAGTCGCTCGGCGGGCACTGGCAGTACGTCGTCCCGATCTACGCGGCCGGGTCGGCGCTGCTGCTCGTCGCCGTGATCGCGCAGAGTCCGGTCCGGCGGCTGCTGGCGAGCCGCCCGTTCACGTTCGTCGGGGACCGGTCGTACGCGCTGTACCTCGCGCAGACCGGCGCCGCGGGCGTGACCGGCCTCCTGCTGCCGACCGGCCTCGCCAAGGCCGCCGCGACGTCGGCCGTCGCGTTGCTCTTCGCGTGCGGGCTGCGCCGCTGGGTCGAGCTGCCGGCCATCGCGTACGGCCGGCGGCTCCTGGCCAAACTCTTGGCAAAAGGAGAGCGGGCCCCTGCCGACGCACGGCAGGGACCCGCTCGGGTGAGGTGATGGTCAGGCGAGGACGGTGGCCAGCGGCGTGTGCGGCAGGTCGTGGGCCACCGCGACCGGGCCGTTGGTCAGGGCGCCGGCGTGGGTGTTGAGGCCCTTCGCCAAGGCCGCGTCCGCCTGCAGCGCCGTCTTCCAGCCGTGCTCGGCCAGCTGGACCGCGTAGGGCAGCGTGACGTTCGTGAGGCCGTAAGTGGACGTGCGGGGCACCGCGCCCGGCATGTTCGCGACGCAGTAGAAGACCGACTCGTGCACGGTGTAGGTCGGGTCGTCGTGGGTGGTCGGGCGGGAGTCGGCGAAGCAGCCGCCCTGGTCGATCGCGATGTCGACGAGCACGCTGCCCGCCTTCATCCGCGAGACCAGCTCGTTCGAGACCAGCTTCGGCGCCTTCGCGCCCGGCACCAGCACCGCGCCGACGACCATGTCGGCCTGCAGCACGGCCTCCTCGACCGACAGGCGGTTCGACGTCACCGTGCGGATGCGGCCGCCGAAGTCGTTGTCGATCTGGCGGAGGCGGTCGACGTTGGTGTCCAGGATCTCGACGTCCGAACCGAGGCCCAGCGCGACGCGGGCGGCGTTGAGGCCGGCCACGCCACCGCCGATGACGACGACGCGCGCCGGGTGCACGCCGGGGATGCCGCCGGGCAGCACGCCGCGGCCGCCGCTCGGCTTCATCAGGGAGAACGCGCCGACCTGCGGGGCCAGCCGGCCCGCGACCTCGGACATCGGGGCGAGCAGCGGCAGCGCGCCGTTGGCCGTCTGGACGGTCTCGTAGGCGATCGCGGTGGTGCCCGCGGCCAGCAGCGCGTCGGTCAGCGGCCGGTCGGCGGCGATGTGCAGGTAGGTGAAGAGCACCTGGTCGGCGCGCAGCCGCGGGTACTCCTCGGCGATCGGCTCCTTGACCTTGAGCACGAGCTCGCCCTGGGCCCAGGTCTCGTCCGCGGTGGCGAGGATCTTCGCGCCGGCGGCGACGTACTCCTCGTCGGTGATCGAGGAGCCGACACCGGCACCGGTCTCGACGAACACGTCGTGCCCGCGGCCGACCAGCTCGTGCACCCCCGCCGGGGTCAGCGCGACCCGGTACTCGTGCTTCTTGATCTCACGGGGAACGGCGATACGCACGGTCGGCCTCCTGGGTCGGTCTGCGTCCGGAATCGGTGCGGTGGTGTCCTTCACGGTGAGCCACCCGGACGGCGGTGTCATCGTGCTGAGCGGACAGTTATTCGACGCGTTCATAGTGCTGAGCCGACAGGCCATTGACTTCGACCGCGCTTGAAGTTGCAACCTGTGCGGCATGCGCGTGGTGTGGATGCGGGAGTTCGGCGGTCCGGAAGTACTCGTCCCGGGGGAGGCCCCGGACCCGGTCGCGGGGGACGGCCGGGTGGTGGTCGAGGTGGCGTTCGCGAACACCACGTTCGTCGAGACGCAGATGCGGGCGGGCGGCCCGGGACCGTTCCGTCCCCGGCTGCCGATCGTGCCCGGCAACGGCGTCGGCGGCGTGATCAGCGCGGTCGGCGCGGGGGTGGACCCGGACCTCGCCGGGCAGCGGGTGGTCACGTCGACCGGGGGTTCCGGCGGGTATGCCCAACGCGTCGCGGTGGACGCGGCGTCGGTGTTCCCGGTGCCGGAGGGGCTGGCGCTCGACGCGGCGGTGGCGTTGCTCGCGGACGGCCGCACCGCGACCGGCCTGATCCACGCGACCGGGGTGCGGCCCGGCGACCGGGTACTGGTCGAAGCGGCGGCGGGCGGGGTCGGCGGCCTGCTGGTCCAGCTGGCGAAGGCCGCGGGGGCGTCCGTGGTGGGCGCCGCGGGCGGCCCGGCGAAGGTGGCACGAGTGCTGGGCGCCGACGCGGTCGTCGACTACTCGCGCCCGGACTGGACGTCTGCGGTCGGCGAGGTCGACGTGGTCTTCGACGGCGTGGGCGGCGCCATCGGCACGGCGGCGTTCGGCCTGTTGCGCCCCGGCGGCCGGATGGCGAGCTACGGCCTGGCGGGCGGTTCGTGGGCGGAAGTGTCCGAAGAGGACGCTGCCGCCCGAGACGTCTCGCTGGTCCGCGGGATCGGCGGCCCCGAGGACATGCGCACGTTCACGAAGTCGGCGTTGACGGAAGCGGCGGAGGGCCGCCTGGTCCCCCTGATCGGCCAGCGCTTCCCGCTGGCCCAGGCAGCCGACGCCCACGCGGCGATGGAATCCCGCACCACAGTGGGCAAAACGCTGCTGGTCCCGTGAAAAGCCGTGAATGGCACATTGAGGGACTCAGAGTCCCTCAATGTGCCATTCACAGCTTTGAGCGTCAGGCGCGGTAGGCCGACCAGGAGCTGGTCATCCGCGTGCCCTGGCCCGCGGTGAATTCGTACATGCAGCCGTCGTAGCTGTAGTCCATGAAGTTGTGGATCGGGTCGCTGCCCGCGGCCGAGCAGGTGTTCTTGCTCGCCGGGCAGCCGGACGTCGCGGTGGCTTCGGCCGGGGTGTCCGAGACGTAGTCGCCCGAACCGGAGCAGCCGCCCTGGAACGTGTGGTAGAGCCCCATCCAGTGGCCGACTTCGTGGGTTGCCGTGTCACCCTCGTTGTAGTTGGTCGCCGAGCGGCCCGGGAGGGACTCGTCGAGGATGACGACGCCGTCGAGCTTCGGCGACGACGTGTAGTTCCACGGGAACGTCGCCCAGCCGAGCAGGTCGTCACCGAGGTTGGCGGTGTAGATGTTCAGCGCGTTCTTGCCGCCCTTGCGCAGCGCGTTCTTCATGTTGCGCTCGGCGGATGTGCCGTCGGTGATGCCGTTGTACCAGGTGGAGTTGTTCGTGTAGTCCGTGCTCACCAGGCTGAAGCTGAAGCCCTTGCTGCCGTACGCGCTGTTGAGCACCGAGATCTGCTTGGTGATCGTGGCGGCCGGCAGGTTGCCGGTCGAGCCGCTGGTGATCACGTGGAAGTACACCGGGATCGACGTCGCCGCGGGTGCCAGCGCGGCGCGCTTGCCGGCCAGCTTGCTCTGCATGTCGGCTTCGACGCGGGCTGCTTCGGCCGGCGACAGGCTGTCGGCGTGGCCGTCCTTGCTGCGGTCCGCGGACTGCGTGGGCGTGAAGCAGTCGCCGCTCGGCGCCGCGACGGCACTGCCGGCCGTGGTGCCCGGGACGGCCAGGGAAACCAGGGAGAGCGCGGACACCGCGCCCAGCTTCAGGGCCCTGCGAAAACTCATGGACACTCCTCTGCGACGACCCGGCCACCCCGGGTGGTGCAGCGAAAATGCGCCGTCGAACCGCCGGAATCCACCTTCTTTCGGCGGGAAAGGACAATCCGTACTATCGGCGCGATCCATGCGGACCAGTGCATAAGCCAGAACGGCTCAGCTCCAGCGCAACGCCACCAGCTGGGTGATCAGCGCGAGCCGGACGTCGGGGTCGTCGAGGTCGAGCGGGACCAGCTCCAGCAGCTTCCGCATCCGGTACCGCAGGGTGTTGGGGTGGATCCGCAGCTCGCGCGCCGCCGCCCGCGGGTCGCCGGGGTGCCGCAGCCACTCGTAGAGCGTGTCGGCGTACCCGGCCTTGCTCGTCTCGTCGTGGGCGCGCAACGCGCCGAGCGGTCCGAGGTCCGCGACCTTCGCCGCGACCGCCGCCGTCGCCCCGCGGTGCAGCGCCAGGGCCGTCCAAGCCTCGTCGAAGGTGATGACACGCTCGTCGAGGATTTCCGCGCGGAGCAGGCCGAGCGCTTCGTCGGCTTGGGCGCGGGACGTCGAGAGGTCGCCGATCTCGCCGGGCGCGCCCGCCGCGGCTCGCGGGGCGCCGCCGCGCCGGGACGCCGACTGCGTCGCGAGCGCCTCGCGCAGCTCGGCCCAGCCGCCGGAGCCGGCGCGGTCCGGGACCACGGCGTAGAGCAGGCCGCCCAGCTCGGTGGCCACCGGACGGCGGCCGATGCCCTGGGACAGCCGTTCCAGCAACGCGAGCCGCAGGCCCTCGGCGTCCCGGCCGTCGCCGCCGGTGACCTCGATGACGACCACGCGGTGCGGCTCGTCGGACAGGTCCAGCTCCGCCATCGCCTTGCGCGGGTTCGCCCGGCCTTCGAGCACACCCCGCAACAGCTCGGCCGACGCGCGGCGCTGCGCGTCCGTGTAGGCCCGCCGCCGCAGCAGGTGCAGCGCGACGACCGGGGCGGCGTCGGCGAAGGCGGCCGCGCGCTCGTCGGACACCGGCCCGGCGACCACCGCCCACATCGAGCCGAGCAGCTCGCCGCCCATCCGGATCGGCACGATCAGCCGAGGCAGCGTGCCGTCGCGCTGGGCCGGTACGAAGATCGTCTGCCGCCCGCGCGAGAGCTCGCGGAACACCCCGCGCGAGCGGAACCGCGCGAGGACGTCGTCCGGGATGCGGCGGCCCATGATCGTGGCGACGCGCGCGGGGTCGGTGAGGTCCTGACGGGCGGAGTAGGCGAGCACGCGCGAGTTGGTGTCCTCGATGGTCACCGGAGCGTCCACAACGGACGCGACGGCGTCGGCCAGCCGGAAGAGATCGCCGGAGCCGGTGTCGTTCTCGAGGTTCTCGGACTCGTCGGCGAGCGCGTCGAGGACGGTCCGCAGCAGCCACACGAGCTGCGCCCACGACGTCGCGGCGTGCACCTGGATCAGCGCGATCCCGGCGGCTTTCGCCGCCCGCTTCACCGACGTCTTCGCGGCGACGGGCGGCTTGAGCAGCACCGCGGCGGCGCCCTGCTCGGCGCTCTGTTTCACCAGCTCGGCGGCATCTTCGGGCCCGGTGGTGGCGACGCCGAGCACGAGGTCCCCGGCGGCAAGGGTGACGCCCCCGCCGGGCTCGGCGATCACGACATCGGCGACGGCGGGCGAGTCGTCGGGCACCTGGAGCGCGTGGAGCAGCGTCGGCCCCACCCGGTCGACCACGCTGCGCACCGACACCACCGGCTCATTCTCGCCGAAGCAGACCGCGGCCGCCCGCCCGGATCACCAGGGTGCCGGATCCGGCCGTAGCCCCGTTCGTCCGAGTCGACGCACACGTCTGAGGGTTCCGGCGCGGTTGACGAACTGACACCCGCTGTTGTCCGGGGCCATGCCCGCTGGTGCTCGTCGAACGACGCGAAGTCTTCCGAGCCGATCGACTCGGTGTCCGGGACGGATCGCGCGCTGATCCTGACCGCTCCTTCCCCGCAACAGGGGTGTGTGCGGTGGTCTTTCTCCCGACGGAGACGGTTTCGAACACCATCGCCGGCTGGCTGAAGACCGGCGGCTCCTCGAAGCCGCCGGTTTCACGCTGGTCGTGGACGAGCAGGTGACGATGCGCGAGCCCGAGGGCGACGCGACCTTCCACTGGGTGCTGGGACGGCTCTAACGCGACAGGACCGCCGTCAGCACTCGCCCCAACTCGCCCGCCGGGTCCTCGGCCGGCTCCTTCGCGCGCCAGGCGACGATGCCGTCCGGCCGCACCAGGGACGCACCCCCGCGGGACAGTCCGTACTTCGCGGCGAACTCGTCACCTTCCACAGCGTGGCAATCCAGCCGCACCCTGGTCCCGGTCGCGATGTCCGAAGCCGCCGGGGCCCACCGCGAATCGTCGCCGGCGCAGAGCAGTACCCACGAATGCCCCAGCAAGTCCACTGTGGACGCCATGCCGGGCGCGCGGAAACCGGGCCGGCCGGTCGGCGCCAGGATGTCTTCGACGCGTGCGCCGTCGTCCGGCTCCTCCGAGAGCACCGCCGTCGACCGGTAGCGGAACCCGAGGACCGCCGCCAAGGGGTCCTCGGCCTTCGTCAGCCCGGAGACGTCCAGGTCGGGACGCATGCGCTCCTTCAGGTTGTGCAGCGACATGTCGACAATCATCCGCGCGATCGGCTTCCGCTCGGCCTCGTAGGTGTCCAGCAGCGCGTCGCCCGCGTCGCCGCGAAGGACCGAAGCGAGCTTCCACGCGATGTCCGCGCCGTCGCCGACCGCCGTGTTGCCGCCCTGGCCACCGGTCGGCGGGGTCACCTTCGCCGCGTCGCCGACCAGGAAGACCCGCCCGGACCGGAACCGCTCCGCCAGCCGCGCGGCGATCTCCCACGAGCCCGTCCAGACGATCTTCGGATCGAGCTCCGGCAGGTCGGTGGCGGTGCGGATCATCGCGACCAGCCGGTCGTGGCCGAAGTCGTCCGGGCTCTCGCCGCGTTCCGGGTGGTAATCCGGGCCGAAGACGTACCGGCCGGCGACGTCGGTGTTCGTCAGCCCGGCGGTGAACTCCGGGTGCCGCAGGTAGAACAGGTCGGTCACGCCCGCCTTGACGCGGTCGCCGAGGTCGGCGTCGAACACCACGCCCAGGCAGTGACTGAGCCCGTCCAAGCCGTCGGTCGCGATGCCCAGCGCCTGCCGGATCCCGCTGCGCCCGCCGTCGGCCGCGACGACGTAGTCCGCGCGCACCAACGTCTCCTCGCCGGAGTCGCGGTGCCGCAGCGTCGCGGTGACGCCGTCGTCGTCCTGGGTCAGCTCGACGAGTTCGGTCCGGAACCGGACGCGCGCGCCCGCCTTCTCCGCGGCCGCCAGCAGGATCGGCTCGACGACGTCCTGCCCGGCCATGCCGTGCGGCATCGTGGTCGTGGCCGAGACGTCGAACTCGCTGCCGTCCTCGGTGATCCGGTGGAACACCTGCCCGGCCAGGCTGGTCGCGACCGTGATCCGCAGGCCCTGGGACGCTCTCGGGCTGGCGTGCAGCACGTCGTCGTCGATGCCCGCCCAGTGGAACAGCTCCATCGTGCGCCAGTTCTGCCCGGAGGCCCGCGAGTGGACCGACGTTCCCGCGTGCCGCTCGACCGTCAGCACGTCCACTCCGTCCTGCGCCAGGAACATCGACGCCGACAATCCGCCGAGTCCGGCCCCCACGACCAGCACCTGTGCCCGTTCCGTCATGACTACCTCCCGTTGAGTCTCCCTGTAAAAGTATCTTAGTGACAGAGAGATTCAGTTAGCAAGACAATTGTTCGCGACCACCCCGGGTAGCGTGTCTCCCAGGAGGTGGGAACGGTTGGGTACTCCGTTCGGCCGAAGTAGCTTCGGACGAGCAGCCCTCCAGCACCCCCTTGAGCCGCAAGGAGAACCGATGAGCGCGGACGACACCTCGGCGTGGTCCTTCGAGACCAGGCAGATCCACGCGGGCGCCGCGCCGGATCCGGCCACGGGCGCGCGGGCGACGCCGATCTACCAGACGACGTCGTACGTCTTCCGCGACAGCCAGCACGGCGCCGACCTGTTCAGCCTGGCCGAGCCGGGCAACATCTACACGCGGATCATGAACCCGACCCAGGACGTCCTGGAGCAGCGGGTCGCCGCGCTCGAAGGCGGCGTCGCGGCGCTCGCGTTCGCGTCCGGTTCGGCCGCCACCACCGCGGCGATCCTCAACCTCGCCAACGCGGGCGACCACTTCGTCTCCAGCCCGTCGCTCTACGGCGGCACCTACAACCTCTTCCACTACACGCTGCCGAAGCTCGGCATCGAGGTCTCGTTCGTCGAGGACCAGGACGACCTCGAGCAGTGGCGCGCCGCCGTCCGCCCGAACACGAAGCTGTTCTTCGCCGAGACGCTGGCCAACCCGGGCAGCAACGTCCTCGACATCCGCGGCGTCGCCGACACCGCGCACGAGGCCGGCGTCCCACTGGTCGTCGACAACACGGTGCCGACGCCGTTCCTGCTGCGCCCGATCGAGCACGGCGCCGACATCGTCGTCCACTCGGCGACCAAGTACCTCGGCGGCCACGGCACCACGGTGGCCGGTGTACTGGTCGACGGCGGCACGTTCGACTTCGGCAAGGACGCGGCGAAGTTCCCGGGCTTCACCGAGCCCGACCCGAGCTACCACGGTCTCAAGTACTGGGAGGCGCTCGGCCCGGGCGCGTACGCCGCGAAGGCGCGCGTCCAGATCCTGCGCGACACCGGCGCGGCCATCTCACCGTTGAACAGCTTCCTGATCCTGCAGGGCATCGAGACGCTGTCGCTGCGCCTCGAGCGGCACGTGGCGAACGCGCAGGCGCTCGCCGAGTGGCTCGAGCAGCGCGACGAGGTCGAGAAGGTCTACTACGCCGGCCTGCCGTCCAGTCCGTTCTACTCCGCGGCGCAGAAGTACCTGCCGCGCGGCGCGGGCGCGGTGCTGTCGTTCGACCTGCGCGGCGGCGTGGACGCGGGCCGCAAGTTCGTCGACGGCACCGAACTGCACAGCCAGCTGGTCAACATCGGTGACGTCCGTAGCCTGATCGTGCACCCGGCGTCCACCACGCACAGCCAGCTTTCGCCGGAAGAGCAGCTGGCCAGCGGCGTGACGCCGGGCCTGGTCCGGCTCGCCGTCGGGCTGGAAGGCGTCGAGGACCTCAAGGCCGACCTGGAAGCCGGATTCCGGGCGGCCAAGGCGGATCTGTGACGGCTGAGCCCGTCACCGGGGCCTGGCGGATCACCGATCCGCCAGGCCGCCGGCAGTTCGTCACCGGCCCCGGGCTCACGCTCGAGGCCGGTGGTGCGCTGCCCGGCTACACCCTGGCCTACGAGACGTGGGGGACGCTCAACTCCGACGCGTCCAACGCGATCCTCGTCGAGCACGCGCTGACCGGCGACAGCCACGCCGCCGGCCCGGCCGAGCCCGGGCACCCCGGTGCGGGCTGGTGGGACGGGCTGATCGGGCCCGGAAAAGCTTTGGACACCACGGAGTTCTTCGTCGTGGTCCCGAACGTGCTCGGCGGCTGCCAGGGCTCGACCGGGCCGTCGTCGCCCGACCCGGACGGGACGCCGTGGGGCAGCCGCTTCCCGGTCGTGACGGTCCGGGACCAGGTCACGACCGAGGCGGTGCTGGCGGACGCGCTCGGGATCGGCCGCTGGGCGGCCGTCGTCGGCGGGTCCATGGGCGGGATGCGCGCGCTCGAGTGGGCGGTTTCGCTGCCCTCGCGGGTGGCGACGGTGCTGGTCCTGGCCTCGACGGCGCGCGCGTCAGCGGAGCAGATCGCCTGGGCCGCTCCGCAGCTGCACGCGATCCGCGCGGACCCGGACTGGCACGGCGGTGACTACTACTCGGCGCCGGCCGGGCCGTTTCGCGGCCTCGGCGTCGCGCGCCGGATCGCGCACGTGACCTACCGCAGCGAGCCGGAGCTGGCCGAGCGGTTCGGCCGGACGTACCAGGGTGACGAAGACCCGTTGCGGGGTGGGCGGTTCGCCGTCGAGTCCTATTTGGACCACCACGCCGAGAAGCTGGCCGGCCGGTTCGACGCGAACAGCTACCTGGTGCTGACGGAGTCGATGAACACCCACGACGTCGGCCGTGACCGCGGCGGCGTCGCGGCGGCCTTGGGCCGGGTGACGGCTCGCGCGGTGATCGGCGGCGTGGACAGCGACCGGCTGTACCCGCTGTACCAGTCGGCGGAGATTGCGGCCGGGATCAAGGGGACGACGGAGCCTTCGGTGGTGACGTCGCCGTACGGCCACGACTCGTTCCTCATCGAGACCGAGCAGATCGCCGCCTTGGTGAAGGCGTTGCTGGGTTAGCGACCCGTTCTCCCAGCCGTACCAGACGTTCCGCCACCCGCCGGGACGCGCCGGCCGCGACGTCGCCGAGCCGTTCCGCCGCCTTGTCGGACAGCTTCGCCACCCGCCAGGCGACGTCGTCGGCGCGCTCGCCCGCCTCGTCGCCGGCGGTGCTGATCCGGTCGGCCAGCCGGCCGGTGCCCGCGACGAGAAGATCCTTGAGAGCCATGGCTTTCCCTCCTAGAGCATCCCGGCGCGGCGCCACAGCACCGCGCTCGGCCCGCCGATCAGGTCGTTCTCCCGCAGGAACCGCACCAGCTTCCGGGCGCCGAAGGCGAGCGTCTCCCGCCGGTGCGCGCTCGCCCGCGCGGCCGCGACGGCCACGGCGGGATCGAGCCCGGCGCGCTGGTACTGCCGCGGCCGGGACAGCAGCCGCGACATCAGCAACGCGCCCACGGCGACGACCAGTCGCGTGAACTCCTTGCGCCACCACGGCGCGCCGGCCAGCGAACGGACCAGGTCGTCCCGCGCGTAGCGGACGTGCCGCGCCTCTTCGGTCACGTGGATCCGCATCACCGCGCGCACCAGCGGCTGCACCGATTCGTCGTCGAGGTGCTCACGCTGCAGCGCGTCGAAGATCTCTTCGCCGATCAGCGTGGCCACCCACATCGCGGGCCCGTGCAGGATCAGCGGCAACGTCTGCGCGGAGCGCTGCAGCCAGCGGTTGTTGCGGTAGGGCCGGCCGCCGACGCGCTCGATCAGCGTCGCGAACATCGTGGAGTGCCGGCATTCGTCGGCGACCTCGGTCAGCGCGTAGTGCACGTGGCGGGTGGTCGGGTCCTGCCGGTAGGACGCGCGCAGCAGCATCTGCATGAGGATGATCTCGAACCAGATGCCGACGCTGACGGTGTTGACCAGCTCCTGGCGCGACAGCTCGATCCGCTGTTCGCGGGTCAGCGTGTCCCACAGAGGCGTGCCGTACAACGAAACCAGCCGTTCGGGGATGAAGAACTGGTCCTCGTTGAGCGGCGCGGCCCAGTGGACGTCGACGTCCGGGTCGTAGGAGAGCCGGGCGCTCGACTTGAGCAGCCGCTCGGCCGTCGCTTCCCGATCACCCATTCCGCGCCTCCCGGTGTCGTGAAACACTAGAACGCATGTAACAAATTTCGTCAAGTTGTAAAGCGGCCTAGGGTTGGCCCATGCGCAACCTCCTGCAGCACGCGCTCGACGCCGAGCTGCCCGGCGACGAGACGTCCGAACGGATCATGGGCGCGGCCCTGACCCAGGCCGAGGACTTCGGGCTGCGCCGGTTCACCGTGGACGACGTGGCGCGCCGCGTCGGCCTCTCACGCGTGACGATCTACCGCTACTTCCCGAAGAAGGACCAGCTGCTCAACGCGCTGATCCTGCGGGAGATGAAGCGGTTCCTGACGAAGGTCGACGCCGTCGTCGAGGCCCAGGACTCCCCGGAGGAGAAGCTCATCGAGGGGTTGAGCTTCTCCCTGGGGTACCTGCGCGGCCACCGGCTGCTCACCCGTCTGCTGCGCACCGAGCCGGAGCTGATCCTGCCGCACCTGACGGTCCAGGCGGGCGGCCTCTTCGCCGCCGCCCGCGCCCGGATCGCGACGCACTTCCGCGCGGAGATCGCCGCGGGGCGCCTCAGCCTGCCGGACGACGACATCGACGGCATGGCCGAGCTGCTGATCCGGATCGTGGTCTCCCTGGTGCTCACGCCCGAGACGGTGCTGCCGGTCGACGACGACGTCGAACGCCGTCGCGTCGCGGAGCTCTACCTGACCCCGATCGTGCGATCCCTGCGCCCGGCGTAGACGCGTCACTTTCGTAGGGAAAGATGCGCCTCGACCCGGCGGCGACGCATCTTTCCCTAGGAAAGTGACGCCTCAGTCCGAGACGGCTTCGGAGATCCAGGGGGCCACCGGCAGGTCGCGGTCCAGGCACTCCACCGACAGCCGGATCGTCCAGCGCAGGGCCTGCAGCACCAGGCTGTCGACCTCGTCCGGCGCGGCGTTGGCCAGGGCGATCTCGACCTGCTCCTGCGCCGCTTCGGTGTTGCCGTGAACTTCGGCGAGCAGCGTCCGCACGGCCGTCCGCACCGGCGGGTCGGCCTGGTCGATCGACACTTCTTCGCCGTCCTCGTCGAAGACCTGGACCTTGACCGGCGCGGTGCCGCCGTCGCCCAGGGTCGAGACCATCGCGCTGCACTCGCCGAACAGCAGCAGCATCAGGTGCTTGGTCTCGTCCGCGCGGGCCTGCGGTTCGGTCGCCGTCGGGGCGACCTCGACGAGGGCCTCGGCGTCGTCGCCGACGCTCAGCGCGGTCAACGCGCGCTGGGCCTTCTCGACGAGCCGCTCGTTCCAGTCCGGGTCCACGTGCCCCATCAAACACCAGCGACGGCGCTCGTGGGGATACCTTGATCCGGGTCGGTCATCCGGCCGCGCGCAGAGCACCCAACGCGAGCCGGGAGAGCAGTTCGGCGAGTTCGCCGTCACCGAGATGGCGGTTGTACGGGGTCGAGTTGATCAGTCCGAACACGGCGTGTGCCGCCGAACGTGCCTGCCGTTCGCCCAGCTCCGGCATGGCTTCGCGGATCGCCCGCACCCACACTTCGACGTACTGGCGCTGCAGCGCGCGCACCTGCTTGCGGTCGGCGTCGGTGAGGTTCGCGAGGTTGCGCTCCTGGACGGTGATCAGCGCCGGGTGGTTGAGCGCGAAGCCGACGTGGAACGCGACGAGCCCGGCCAGCGTGTCGTCCGGCGTGCCGGGCCTGCCCGCCCACGTCGTGCCGCCGTCGAGCAGGTAGCGGCTGATCGAGTTCAGCATCTCGCCGAGGATCGCGTCCTTGCTCCGGAAGTGGCGGTAGAGCGCCGGGCCGGAGATGCCGACCGCGGCGCCGATGTCGTCGATGCCGACGCCGTGGAAGCCGTGGTGGGCGAACAGTTCGGCGGCCGCGGCCAGGATCTGTTCGCGTCTGTTCGCCTTCTCGCCGTTCACGAGTGGCGTCGGGTTCGCGGCCATCCGGCCATATTAGGGGCGACAGGTTAGCGAGCGCTAACAAGCAGGTCCGGGGTAACGGTTAGTGAACGTTAACCACTCGCCCGTCTTAAGTCGTGGGCCAAGAGAGTTACTTGCTGGTAGTCGCTCTTCCTTGTGGGGCCTTCACCTGGTGTGCTTTTCAGGTCGGTTCTGTCACAAAGGAGTGGCCCATGGGGGTTCCGATCCGCCTGTCCCGGCGATTCTTCCAGCGATCGATCACGGCTCTCGGCGCCGTCGTCCTGTCCACTCTCGGTGTCACGGGCCTCGCCCAGGCCGCCGGGACCGTCTACGCAGCGGTCGGTGATTCCTACTCCTCGGGAGTCGGCGCCGGCAGCTACGGCAGTTCCGGGAGCTGCTACCGCAGCTCCAACGCCTACCCGCAGCTGTGGGCCAACGCGCACAGCGGCACGTCGCTCACCTTCCTGGCCTGTTCCGGCGCCCGGACGGGTGACGTCATCAGCCAGGCCAACTCCATCCCCTCCAACGCGACCCTGGTCACGGTCACCGTGGGCGGCAACGACGCCGGCTTCAGCGACGTGATCCAGACCTGCACCCTCGGCAGCGACGCGGACTGCACCAACCGCGTCAACACCGCGAAGACCTACGTCAACAACACCCTGCCGGCGCTGCTGACGAACACCTACAACGCGATCAAGGCGAAGGCGCCGGGCGCGCGGCTCGTCGTCCTGTCCTACCCGCGCTTCTACACCGTGCCCGGCTCCTGCTGGGTCGGGCTGAGCGACACCAAGCGCACCGCGATCAACTCGGGCGCCGACACGCTGGCGTCGGTGACGGCGTCGCGGGCGGCGGCGGCGGGCGCGACGTTCGTCGACGTCCGGCCGTCGTTCGTGGGGCACAACATCTGCTCCTCGGCCGGCGACTACCTGCACAGCCTCACCTGGCCGGTCATCGAGTCGTACCACCCGACGGCGGCCGGTCAGTCCGGCGGCTACTACGCCCCGCTGCGGGGTGCCATCGGCTGAACCCGGTCCCCTCCGGTCCGTGAAGGCCATCCCGGCGCGTCCGGGGTGGCCTTCACGGCATTCCGGCGACTGGACAGCCAGGTTAGCGGTCGCTAACATCGGGACGGAGGTTAACGACCGCTAACTTCGAGGGAGCCCATGGACACGCCGGCTCTGGGGACTTCGGCCGCCCCGGACAGCGAGGCTTACGCCCGCAACGCCACATCCCACGCGGAGCTGGTCGAAGACCTCCGCAAACGCCTCTCGAGCGCCCGCCTCGGCGGGCCGGAGAAGTCACGCACCCGGCACGTCGAGCGCGGCAAGCTGCTCCCGCGCGACCGCGTCGACACGCTGCTGGACCCGGGTTCGCCGTTCCTCGAGCTGTCGCCGCTGGCCGCGAACGGACTGTACGACGACGAAGCGCCGTCGGCGGGCATCATCACCGGGATCGGGCGCGTCTCCGGGCGCGAGTGCGTCATCGTCGCGAACGACGCCACCGTCAAGGGCGGCACGTACTACCCGATGACGGTGAAGAAGCACCTGCGCGCCCAGGAGGTCGCGCTGCACAACAACCTGCCGTGCGTCTACCTGGTGGACTCCGGCGGCGCGTTCCTGCCGCGGCAGGACGAGGTCTTCCCGGATCGTGAACACTTCGGCCGGATCTTCTACAACCAGGCGACGATGTCCGCGCGCGGCATCCCGCAGATCGCCGCGGTGCTCGGTTCGTGCACCGCCGGCGGCGCGTACGTCCCGGCGATGAGCGACGAGGCCGTCATCGTCCGGAACCAGGGCACGATCTTCCTCGGCGGCCCGCCGCTGGTGAAGGCCGCGACCGGCGAGGTCGTCACGGCGGAGGAACTCGGCGGCGGCGACGTCCACTCGCGCCAGTCCGGCGTCACCGACCACCTGGCCGACGACGACGCGCACGCGCTGCGGATCGTCCGCTCGATCGTCTCGACGCTCGGGCCGCGCACGCCGCGCCCGTGGGACGTCCTGCCGACCGAGGCGCCGGCCGTCGACCCCGCCGAGCTGTACGGCGTCGTGCCGACCGACTCGCGCACGCCGTACGACGTGCGCGAGGTGATCGCGCGGATCGTCGACGGCAGCCGGTTCGGCGAGTTCAAGAAGGAGTACGGCTCGACGCTGGTCACCGGGTTCGCCCGGATCCACGGCCACCCGGTCGGCATCGTCGCGAACAACGGCGTCCTGTTCGCCGAGTCCGCGATGAAGGGCGCGCACTTCATCGAACTGTGCGACAAGCGCTCGATCCCGCTGCTGTTCCTGCAGAACATCACCGGCTTCATGGTCGGCAAGGCGTACGAGGCCGGCGGCATCGCCAAGCACGGCGCGAAGATGGTCACCGCGGTGGCCTGCGCGCGGGTGCCGAAGTTAACGGTCGTTATCGGCGGCTCTTTCGGCGCCGGCAACTACTCGATGTGCGGCCGGGCGTACTCGCCGCGGTTCCTCTGGATGTGGCCGAACGCGCGGATCTCGGTGATGGGCGGCGAGCAGGCGGCGTCGGTGCTCTCGACGGTCCGCCGCGACTCGATCGAGGCACGCGGCGGTGAATGGTCCACAGAGGACGAAGAGACGTTCAAGGACCCGATCCGCGAGCAGTACGAGGCGCAGGGGAGCCCCTACTACTCGACCGCGCGGCTGTGGGACGACGGCGTGATCGACCCGGCCGACACCCGCACGGTGCTCGGCCTCGCGCTCTCGACCGCGGCGAACGCGCCCCTTTCCGATGTCAACTACGGCGTCTTCCGGATGTGATGATGTTCGACTCAGTGTTGGTCGCCAACCGCGGCGAGATCGCGGTGCGGGTCATCCGCACGTTGCGTGACCTCGGCATCCGCGCCGTCGCCGTCTACAGCGACGCCGACGCCGACGCGCGGCACGTCCACGAGGCGGACACCGCCGTCCGGATCGGTCCGGCCGAAGCCGCGCGCAGTTACCTGTCCATTCCGGCCATGGTGGACGCGGCCGTGTCATCGGGCGCGCAGGCCGTGCACCCGGGGTACGGCTTCCTGGCCGAGAACGCCGAGTTCGCGCGGGCCTGCGAGGCCGCCGGGCTGGTGTTCATCGGGCCGCCGGTCGCCGCGATCGACGCCATGGGCGACAAGATCCGCGCGAAGGCGACGGTGTCGAAGGCGGGCGTCCCGGTCGTGCCCGGAGTGTCCGATGTAGACATCACGGACGGCGATTTCGCCGCCGCCGCGGCCGGTGTCGGCTATCCGCTGCTGATCAAGCCGTCCGCCGGTGGTGGCGGCAAGGGCATGCGGCTGGTGCACGCTCCCGAGGAGCTGGCCGACGCCATCGAGTCGGCCCGGCGCGAGGCCAAGAGCTCGTTCGGCGACGACACGCTGCTGCTGGAGCGGTTCGTCACGACCCCGCGGCACATCGAGATCCAGGTCATGGCCGACACGTTCGGGCACGTGATCCACCTCGGTGAGCGCGAGTGCAGCCTGCAGCGGCGGCACCAGAAGATCATCGAGGAAGCGCCGTCGGTGCTGCTCGACGAGACCACCCGCGACAAGATGGGCACGGCGGCCGCCGAGGCGGCGCGCTCGGTCGGGTACGTCGGCGCGGGCACGGTCGAGTTCATCATGTCGGCGCACAACCCGGACGAGTTCTTCTTCATGGAGATGAACACCCGGCTGCAGGTCGAGCACCCGGTCACCGAGCTGGTCACCGGCCTCGACCTCGTCGAGTGGCAGGTCCGCGTCGCGGCGGGGGAGCACCTTTCCGTCAAACAGTCGGACGTCGTGTTGAACGGCCATGCCGTCGAGGCGCGGGTGTACGCCGAGGACCCGGCGCGCGGCTTCATCCCGACCGGCGGCACGGTGCTGGCGGTGCACGAGCCGTCGGGCGACGGCGTGCGCGTCGACTCGTGGCTGGCGCCCGGCGCGGTGATCGGCTCGAACTACGACCCGATGCTGGCCAAGGTCATCGCCTGGGGCCCGGACCGCGCGGCCGCGCTGCACCGGCTCGACCGGGCGCTGGCCGACACGGCGGTGCTGGGCGTCGGCACGAACACCGCGTTCCTGCGGGGATTGCTGGCCGACACCGACGTCCGCGAGGGGCGTCTCGACACCGAGCTGGTCGACCGCCGGCTGTCCACACTGGTCTCTTCGGACGTACCGGCGGAATTCTTCGCCGCGGCCGCGCTCGATCGGTTGCTGGAGCTGCAGCCGTCGGGATCCATTGTGGACCCGTGGGACGTCCCGGACGGCTGGCGGATGGGCGCGGCCGGCGGAGTCGTGTTCCGGTTGAAGTCGGGCCGGACGTCGGCGGTGGTCCGGGTGGAGGGCACGCCTTCCGCGGCGACGGTGTTCGTCGACGACGCGGAGCCGGTGCGCGTCTCGGCCCGGCGTGACGGGTCCCTTCTGGAGGTTCGCCACGGCGGCGTGTTCCACCGGTACCGCCACGCGTCCGGTCCTGATCGGACGGTGTGGCTGGCGCGCGACGGCCGGAGCTTCCCCTTCGGGGAGCAGGAGTTCGTGCTGTCGTCGCGCGGCGAGGCCGCGGGCGCCGGGCCGGTCACCAGCCCGATGCCGGGCACGGTGCTCGTCGTCAAGGTCGCCGCGGGTGACGTCGTGCGTGCCGGGACGCCGTTGCTGGTCGTCGAGGCGATGAAGATGGAACACACGGTCACGGCGCCGATCGACGGCGTGGTCAGCGAACTTCCCGTCCGGGCCGGCCAACAGGTCGCGCTCGACGAAACCCTTGCCGTAGTCAGCCCCCAAGAGGAGCAGCAGTGATCGACTTCCGCCTGGACGAGGACTACGAGTCCCTCCGCAAGACGGTCGAGGACTTCGCGCACGCCGAGGTGGCGCCGGTGATCGGCGCGCTCTACGAGAAGGAAGAGTTCCCGTACGAGATCGTCGCGAAGATGGGCGGGATGGGCCTGTTCGGCCTGCCGTTCCCGGAGGAGTTCGGCGGCATGGGCGGCGACTACTTCGCGCTGTGCCTGGCGCTGGAGGAACTGGCGCGCGTCGACTCGTCGGTGGCGATCACCCTGGAGGCGGGCGTTTCCCTCGGCGCGATGCCGATCTTCCGCTTCGGCACGCAGGAGCAGAAGGAGAAGTGGCTCCCGTCGTTGTGCGCGGGCACGGCTCTGGGCGGCTTCGGCCTGACCGAGCCGGGCGGCGGCTCGGACGCGGGCGCGACCCGCACGCGAGCGCGCCAGGACGGTGACGACTGGGTCATAAACGGCAGCAAGGCGTTCATCACGAACTCGGGCACGGACATCACCCGCCTGGTCACGGTCACCGCCGTGACGGACGTGATGGAGAACGGCCGCAAGGAGATCTCGGCGATCCTCGTCCCGTCCGGCACCCCGGGCTTCGAGGTCGCGCCGAAGTACTCGAAGGTCGGCTGGAACTGCTCGGACACGCACGAACTGTCCTTTTCGGACGTCCATGTCCCGGTCGAGAACCTCGTCGGCGCCCGCGGCCGCGGTTACGCCCAGTTCTTGTCCATTTTGGACGAAGGCCGCGTCGCGATCGCCGCACTGTCGGTGGGCCTGGCGCAAGGCTGCGTCGACGAGTGCCTGGGGTACGTGAAGGACCGCGTCGCGTTCGGCAAGCGGATCGGGGAATACCAGGCGATCCAGTTCAAGATCGCCGACATGGAGGTCCGCACGCACACCGCGCGCCTGGCGTACTACCAGGCGGCGTCGAAGATGCTGCGCGGCGAGCCGTTCAAGAAGGAAGCGTCGATCGCGAAGCTGGTGGCCTCGAACGCGGCGATGGACAACGCGCGCGACGCGACGCAGATCTTCGGCGGGTACGGCTTCATGAACGAGTACCCGGTGAGCCGGTTCTACCGCGACGCGAAGATCCTGGAGATCGGCGAGGGGACGAGCGAGGTCCAGAAGATGCTGATCTCGCGCCACCTCGGCGTCGGCTGAGCTAACGCGCGATCCCTCGCCTGCGAAAGTCCTCAGGGAGGGTGAGGATGAAGCGGTTCGCGGTCGTAGTGGTGGGTGCCTGCCTGGTCGCGGGATGCGCACCCGAGGCGCGGGTCGACGACGGTCCGGAGTTCGGCACCCGTCGCCGACCGCGACGGTCACCCTGGCCCCGCCCAGCCCCACGCCGACAACCTTCCCGGCCGGCTACCCCAAGGTGGTGCCCGTGGGTTCGCTTCCGGCCAGGCTGCGGGACAAGTACCGCGCCGATGGCGCAACCGAAGCCGTCCAGCTCGCCCCGGGCGTGTGGTCGCCGGTGCAGGAGAGCGCGGCCATCGTGACCACGCGTGAAGTATCCCGGCACCTGCTGGTGAGTGCCGCCGGCGTCGGGAAAGCGCGCCCGCGCGTCCGCCTGGTCCGGTAAACAGGGGGCATGGACAACACCGTCATCCGATCGGGTGACCCTGGGGACGCCGACATACTGCTGCGCTTCTTCGACGAAGCCGTCGAATGGCTGGTCGCGCGCGGCAGTGCGAAGCAGTGGGGGACCGAGCCGTGGAGCGACGTCCCGAAGCGCGTCGAGCGGGTCCAGGGCATGGTCGCCGACCCCGGGCTGCGCATCGCGATGGTCGGCGGCGAGCCCGCGGGTGCGCTGATCGTCTCCGAAGAGCATGACCCGCACGTGCCGGCCGTCGACGAGCGTGAGCTGTACGTGCGGCTGCTGATCACGTCCCGCCGGTTCGCTGGCCGGCGCGTCGGCGGGCGGCTCGTCGAGTACGCGCTCGACGAGGCCAAGCGCCGCGGCATCGACCTCGTGCGCGTCGACTGCTGGGCCGGCGGCGACGGCGATCTGCAGCGCTACTACGAGAGCCAGGGGTTCAAGCCGACCGTGCGGTTCGACGTCGACGGCTGGACCGGTCAGGTGCTGGAGCAGCGTGTGGGGTAGCGCGATCCCGGCCCGGGAGCGACACTGTTGACGCGTTGCCAACAGACGGAGGAGTCGCCATGGCCGAGCATCTCGCGGGCAAGGTCGTCGTCATCACCGGCGGTGGGCAGGGGATCGGCGCGGCGACCGCGTCGGCGCTGTCCCGGCTGGGCGCGCTGGTCGTCATCGGCGACCTCGACCAGGTCCGGGCCGAGAAAACGGCCGGTGAGCTGGGCGCCGAAGCGCTGCCGCTGGACGTCACCGACATCCGCGGCTTCACCGGGTTCCTCGACGAGGTCGAACGCCGCCACGGCCGCATCGACGTGCTGATCAACAACGCCGGCATCATGCCGCTCGCCGCCCTCGAGGAGGAGAGCGACGCGACGACCCGGCGGCAGCTCGAGATCAACCTGCACGCCGTCATCCACGGCACCCGCGAAGCGATGAAGCGGATGCGCCCGCGCCGCAGCGGGCACATCGTCAACGTCGCGTCGTTCGCCGGCAAAGCGGGCTTTCCGGGCGCGGCGACGTACTGCGCCACCAAGCACGCCGTCGTCGGGCTGTCCGAGGCCGTGCACCTGGAGCTGCACGGCTCCGGCGTGCACGTCTCCTGCGTGATGCCCGCGATCGTGCGGACCGAGCTCGCGAGCGGTCTCGGCGAGGCGAAGCTGTTCAAGTCCGCGAGCCCGGAAAACGTCGCCGACGCCATCGTCGCCACGCTGCGGAAGCCGAAGTTCGACGTCTTCGTGCCCCGGTCACTGGGGCCTATGGGCAAACTCACGGGACTGCTGCCGCGGCGGGCCGCCGAACTGCTCGCTCGGACGCTGAAAGCGGACCAGCTTTTGGCTTCAGCGGCCCATTCCCCGGCTCGTGCGGCGTACGAAGCGCGGGCCGCGGAGAGTGCGCCCGGAGCGGCCGCGGAGTAACTCGGACGGCCTAACGACTGTCCGAATTGGACGTGCTTGCGGGGTGCTTGCAGGTGTGGCGTGGTTGAGCCGCGCGCGCCCGCACTGGCAAGATTGCCGGGTATTCCCCGGGGGACTCCAGGAGGCAACGGACATGGCTTCACCGCCCGCACGGCTGGCCGCCGCGGCGTCGAACGTGGTCGGCAAGGTGCTGCACGGTGGGGTCGCCGATCTCCGTCCGATGCCGCGGGTGCTGATCGACCAGGGCCCGAACCGCTCGGTCTACCGGATGACGCACAGCAGCCGACCGGTGTCGGGGCCGCCGATCCTGCTCGTGCCGCCGCTGGCCGCGCCGGCGATCTGCTTCGACCTGCGCCGCGGCTGCAGCCTCATCGAGCACCTCGTCGAGGACGGCCGCAACGCCTACCTCGTCGACTACGGCATGGTCGCGTTCTCCGACCGGCGCCTGGGCATCGAGCACTGGATCGACGAGGTGCTGCCGCGCGCGATCCGCAAGGTCAGCGCGGACGCCGGTGGCCAGGCCGTGCACCTGGTGTCGTGGTCGCTCGGCGGCATCTTCTCGATGCTGGTGAACGCCGACCAGCCGGACCTCCCGATCGCGTCGATCACGGCGATCGGCTCCCCGGTGGACTTCACGGCGATCCCGATCGTCGCCCCGTTCCGCCCGCTGGTCGACCTGACGGGCGGCCACCTGCTGACGCCGATCTACCGCGCGTTCGGCGGCGCACCGTCCTATTTGGTCAGCCGGGTCTTCAAGGCGACGGGCATCAGCAAGGAGATCACGAAGCCGATCGCCATCCTCAAGAACCTCGACGACCGGGACTACCTGGCCCAGATCGAGGCGGTGGACCACTTCATGGACAACATGTACGCCTACCCGGGCCGCACGTTCGGCCAGCTGTACCACCGCCTGTTCCGCACGAACGACCTCGCGGAAGGCAAGGTCGACCTGAACGGCCGGGTGATCTCGCTGTCGACGGTGAAGGTCCCGACGCTGGTAGTGGCGGGCCAGAACGACACGATCGCGCCGCGGGCGTCGGTCGAGCGCGTGGTGGAACTGCTGGACAACGCCCCCGAGGTCCGCTTCAAGACCGCGCCGGGCGGGCACCTGGGCGTCCTGACCGGACGCAAGGCGCGCGGCACGACGTGGCGCTACCTGGACGAGTTCCTGGACGACCGGATCTCAGCCGACTAGGTCGACGTCGAACGGCTCGGCCGCGCTGTAGTGGAGGTCCGCCCACACGGCGCCGGGAACTTCGTAGCGCCGGTGCGACGTCAGCCTCGGGTCGTAACCCGGGGTTTGCGCGGGGTTGTGGCCGATGCCCGTGTGGTCCGAACCCCACGCGAGGATGCCCGGCACCCACATCGGTTTCGTGGAACCGTCGCCGCCCAGCCGCGGGCGGACGACGATCGCCGAGCCCGGGCTGCCGGACAGGAAGACGCGGACCGTGTGCTCACCCGCGTCCGGCGGCGTGACGGTGATGCGTTCCAAGATTTCGACTCCTGTCGTGCCGGGGGCGCCGGTGGTGGCGCGCTGGCGGAGCCAGCCGGTGTCGATGCCGACCGGGTCGATCTTGCGGCCCGCGGGGACGCAGACGTCCTTGTGCCCGGCGTAGCGCTCGACACCACGGGACATGTAACGCAGCAGCGCGGCGACGAGCTTCGGGTAGGCGTCGCGCTGCGCGTCCGTCCAGACGCCGTTGCCCGCGGACTCCGCTTCGATGCCGAGGAACTCGTCGTTCAGGTCGAGGAACCCGAGCCAGCGGGACGCGCCGGCGTGGTAGGCGCACCCGGCGGCGACGACGTAGATCGTGCCGCTGCGCCCGAGACCGAGGTTGCACAGCGGCCCGGCCAGGTCGGGGCGGCCGTTCGTGACGACGTCGAGGGACGGGTAGTCGCCCGGCGCGGAATCGGCGGTGGCGGTGTGGTGCCCCACGACGCCTTCGACGACGCGCATGCCGCCGTGACCCCGGGTCTGCCACCCGGCGACCTCGACGACGGGGTAGCCGGTGCTGCGGGCGGCGTCGACGAGCCAGGGGACGTACACCGCTCAGCCCTCCAGCGCGTCGTAGGCGCCGGAGTCGGCTTCGGTGTCGGGCGCGTCGTGAGCGGCGATCCGCGCGGCGAGCGCGGCGCGGGCTTCGTCGAGGGTCTTCGGGTTCTGCCGCCCGGCGTCCCACCCCTCGGCGGCCCACTCCTCGGGCGTCTTGATCGGAGTGGTGTCACCGGGCTCGTGCACAACGTCGTTGTCGGTCCTGGCGGGTTCGGTCACAGTCGGCCTCCGACGGCGAGACTACCGGAGGCCGACTGCCGGCGACCTACTTCAGCTGAGCACTCGTCTTCCCCAGCACCCGCCGAGCCACGATGAGCTGCTGGATCTGCTGGGTCCCCTCGAAGATGTCGAGGATCTTCGCGTCCCGCGCCCACTTCTCCAGCAACGACTCCTCGCCGTACGCCCCGGTCAGCTCGACGCACTTCAGCGCGATGTCCACCACCGAACGCCCGGCCTTGGCCTTCGCCATCGACGCCTGCAGCGAGTTCGGCTTGCGGTTGTCGGCCATCCACGCCGATTCCAGCGTCAGCAGGTACGCCGACTCGTAGTCCGCTTCCAGGCGGAGGAACTCGGCCGCCGCCGCGTGCTGGGTGTGGGCCGGGCGGTCGTAGTCGATGACCACTCCCGCGTCGGTGAGGATCCGGCGCGTCTCCTCCAGCGCCGCCCGGGCGACGCCGATCGCCATCGCCGCCACCAGCGGGCGGGTGTTGTCGAACGTCTGCATGACGCCCGCGAAACCCTTGGCGGTGTCGATTTCCGCCGTGCCCAGCAGGTTCTCCGCGGGGACGCGGCAGTTCTCGAAGCGCAGCACCGCGGTGTCGGACGCGCGGATGCCGAGCTTGTGCTCGACGCGCACCACCTCGAAGCCCGGCGTGCCCTTCTCGACCACGAACGACTTGATCGCCGCGCGGCCCTTCGTCTTGTCCAGCGTCGCCCACACGACGACCGCGTCGGCGCGCTCGCCGGACGTCACGAAGATCTTTTCGCCGTTGATGATGTAGTCGTCGCCGTCCAGCCGGGCGGTCGTGGTGACCGCCGCGGAGTCCGAGCCGAAACCGGGCTCGGTGATCGCCATCGCCGCCCACAGCCCGGAGAAGCGCTTGAGCTGCTCGTCGGTCGCGACCGAGCCGATCGCCGCGTTGCCCAGGCCCTGGCGCGGCATCGACAGCAGCAGGCCGACGTCACCCCAGCACATCTCGATGGTGCCGAGGACGACGTTGAGGTTGGCGCCGTTGCGGTTGCCCTTTTCCTTCTCGTCCTTCGAGCGGCGGACGCCCGCGGCGCCGGCGCCGCCCTCGCCGGAGGAGTTGAGGCCGTCCAGCAGCGCCGCGAACATGTCCAGCTCGGCGGGGTAGGTGTGCTCCGCGCGGTCGTACTTGCGCGAGATCGGCCGGAACACCTCGGCCGCGGCCTGGTACGCCTGGTTGATCAGCGCGCCGGCCTTCTTGGGAGCTTCCAGGTTAATCATCGTTAACGCCTTTCCGAAACCTAGAGAAGGACGGCGCCTTCCATGACGCCGATGGCGCGCAGGTCCCGGTACCAGCGCTCGACCGGGTGCTCCTTGACGAAGCCGTGCCCGCCGAGCAGCTGCACGCCCGCGTTGCCGATCTGCATGCCCTTGTCCACGGCCAGCTTCCGGGCCAGCGCGACCTCGCGGGCGTAGGACTTGCCCTGCTCGGCCCGCGCCGCGGCGCGCAGCGTGACCAGCCGCAGGCCCTCCAGCTCGATCGCGATGTCGGCGACCGAGAACGCCACGGCCTGCCGGTGGCTGATCGGCTCGCCGAATGCGACGCGCTCGTTGACGTAGGGGACGACGTAGTCGAGCACGGCCTTCGCGGTACCGGCGGCCAGCGCCGCCCAGCCCAGCCGCGAGAGCCGGACGAGCTCGGTGAAGACGTCGAGCTTGCCGCCGCCGAGCAGCGCGCCCGCGGGCAGCGCCACCTTCTCCAGGTGCAGCTTTCCGGTCGCGGCGCCGCGCAGGCCCATCGCCGGCTCGGCCTCGATGGTCACCCCGGCGTTCGACGACTCGACGAGGAACAGCGCCGGGCCGCGGCCTTCGAGGTCCGCGGAGACGATGAACAGCTCCGCCTGCGCCGCGCGCGGTACCAGCGACTTCACGCCGTCGAGCTGGTAGCCCTTCGGGGTGCGGCGGGCCTTCGTCGCGGGCTTGAACGGGTCGTACAGCGCCCGCTGCTCCTGCAGCGCGAGCGCGGCGGCGGGCACGTTCTCGCCGACGAACGCGGGCAGGTAGTCGGCCTGCTGCTGCTCGTCGCCCCAGCTGACCAGCGCCGTGCTGACCGCGGACGGCGCGAGCACCGCGACCGCCAGCCCGAGGTCACCGTGGGCGAGGGCCTCCGCGACCAGCGCGTTGGTGACGACCGACCGTTCGGTGCCGACGCCGCCGAGCTCCTCGGGGATGCCGACCAGGCTGATGCCCAGCTCGGCGGCCCGGCTCAGCAGGCCTTCCGGGGCTTCGAGCTTGGCGTCGGCGTCCGCGGCGGCCGGGCGCAGCTGCTCGGCGGCGAATTCTGTCACGGTCTCGACGATGAGCTGCTGGTCCTCGCTCGGCGTCAGGTCGAACAGCCCGGTGTCGTTCGCCGGCGAGAGCCGGGCGGGCTTGCCCAGCTTCCGCACCGACGTGAACGACCGGGTGGCCGCGCCGGCGGCCCGGAAGCCGTTGCGCGTCCCCGCGGTGACCAGGCCTTCGATGGGCTTGCGCAGCCCGGCCCGATCCACGACTTTGCTCCCGGCCAGCCGGGTCAGCGCGGACAGGCCCCAGCCCATCGCGTCCCGTTTCCTTGGCGCAGCCATTGTGGCCCTCCATCCGCGTTACCTACTCGCGAGTAGGTTAACGCGGTATGCGGCTGCGCGCCAGTGCGGGTTCACTTACGAGTGAGTCAGCCGCGCCGAGGCCTCCCACAGCTCCCGCGCGACGGCGGGATCGCTGTCCGCGGGACGCCGCCGGGCCGGCTTCGGCGTCTCGCCGGATCGCCCGCCCGGGCCGATGTAGGCGTTGCCCGGGAGGTCCTCGGTCGCGGCGAAGAGCGTCGGCAGCGCGCCGTACTCCGCCTTCTTCTGCGTGATCAGCGGGTAGAGCGCCTTGACCAGCGTCGCCTGCACGCCGCCGGTGTGCCGGTCGAGCCCGGTCCGCGCGACACCCGGGTGCGCCGCGACCGCCAGTACCTTGCTGCCGGCGTCGGTGAGCCGGCGCTGCAGTTCGAGCGTGAACAGCAGGTTCGCCAGTTTCGACTGGCCGTACGCCCGCATCGGCGAGTAGCGGCGGTGCTCCCAGTTCAGGTCGTCGAGACGGATCCGCCCCGTCCTGGACAGACCCGAGGCGACGGTCACGACGCGTCCGGTGAGGTACGGCAGCAGCAGGTTCGTCAGCGCGAAGGGCCCGAAGTGGTTCACGGCCATGTGCGTCTCGAAGCCGTCGACGGACTTGCCGTACGGGACGGCCATCACGCCGGCGTTGTTGACGAGGACGTCGAGGTCGCCGGACCAGCCGTCGGCGAAGGCGCGCACCGAAGCGAGGTCGGCGAGGTCGAGGCGCCGGACCTCGGTATCGCCGGGGGGCGGGGTGACGCGGGCGGGGTCGCGCACGGCGAGCACGACGTGCGCGCCACGGGCGGCCAGATCGCGGGCGGTGATGGCGCCGAGGCCACCCGCGGCGCCGGTGACGACGAAGGTGCGGCCGGAAAGTGAAGGGGTCATGGGACCAGCGTCGCCGCGGCGCGCGGACCGTGGCAGAGCGCGCCGATCGGGGGATCGGCGATCCCTGGCACCGCGCGCGGAAGGGCCGATAATCAGGGGTGTGGACCGTCCAGCGCTCGCCGACTTCCTGCGCCGCCGCCGTGAGGCGCTGAGCCCGGAAGACGTCGGGCTGCCGCCGGGACAGCGTCGCCGCACGGCCGGCCTGCGTCGCGAGGAGGTCGCGACGCTCTCGGGCATGTCCACCGACTACTACACGCGGCTGGAACAGCGGCGCGGACCGCGGCCCTCGGAGCAGATGCTGGCCGCGATCGCGCGCGGCCTGCGGCTCACCCTCGACGAGCGTGACCACCTGTTCCGGCTGGCCGGGCACACCGCGCCGACGCGGGTGTCGCGCGCCGACCACGTCAGCCCGCCGCTGATGCGCGTCCTGGACCGGCTGCACGACACCCCCGCCCAGGTGATGTCGAACCTCGGCGAGACGCTCGTGCAGAACCCGCCGGCCAAAGCGCTGCTCGGCGACGAAACCGGCCACACCGGGCCCGCGCGCAGCGCCGTCTACCGCTGGTTCACCGACCCGGCGGAGCGGCGGATCTACCCGGAAGCCGACCGCGTCCGGCACAGCCGGTTCCTGGTGGCGAGCCTGCGGGCGACGTCCGGCAGCGACCCCCGGGCCGCGGACCTCGCGCGGCTTCTGAGCGCGAAGAGCGCGGAGTTCGCGAAGCTGTGGGACGCACACGAAGTCGAGGTGCCGTCGGAGCGGCGCAAGACGATCGTCCACCCGAGCTTCGGCCCGATCGACCTCGACTGCCAGCTCCTGTTCACCGACGACCTCGCGCAAGTGCTGCTGGTGTTCACGGCCAAGCCGGGCACCGAAGACGCCGAGAAGCTCCAGCTGCTTTCGGTCGTCGGCCCGGAGCTGCTCGAGTCGTCATGAGTGGTCGGCGTGCACCTGCTTGCGCCAGTCCGCGAACTGCAGGCGTTCGAAGGCGATGAGCCCGAGCACCACCGCGGCGACGATCAGGACCAGCACCGCGGCGGGCACGTGCGCCAGCAACGGCGTCACCGCGACCAGCAGGACCGCCAGGACCAGGCGCTGGTGGTTCCAGCTGCCGAGGTTGCGCTTGCGCAGTGAGCTCAGGGCGATCAGGTAGAGCGCGAGCCCCCCGGTCAACGTCCAGATCGGCACGCCGTGCAGCGCCTCACCCGGCGCGTGGTGCTCGGTGTCGGCGACGTAGAGCAGCGCCTTCTTCAGCCCGAGGGCGACGAGCACGATCCCGGCGATCAGCGGCAGGTGCAGGAACGTGTAGGAGTCGGTGGCGAGCTTCGCGCGCTCATGCCCGGTCGCGCGGGTCAGCCGATGCTCGGACACCCGCGCGACGACGTCGAAGTAGGTCCACCACATCCCGGCGGCCAGCGCGAGCCCGCACACGGCCGCCCCGGTGACCGGCCACGACATCGGCAGCGCCCCGATCCCGATGCCGATCGCGACGATCGACTCCCCGAGCGCGATGATCACGATCAGCCCGAACCGCTCGGCGAAGTGCGCCGGCGAGTTCAACCGCCAGCCGTCCGGCCCGGTCAGGTAGACGTTGAGGTAGTCGACGAGCAAGGCGACCACCCACAACCCCAGCTGCCACGGCCCGCTCAACGTCGTCGCGACCCCGAGCAGCACCACGCTCGGCAGCAACCCGACGAACATCCGGAGCAACACGCGCTTGAGCCCGGCATCATGCCGAGCGGCGCCCAGGTAGGCGACAAGGTGCAGCAGCCGCACGACGGCGTAACAGACCACGAAGAGGACGGGCGCGAACAACCCACCGGGATGATCGACAAAGGCCTCGGGAATGGTGAGGGAGACGAGGAACATCACGGCCATCGCCCCGAACATCGCAAGCCGGGCGATCCCGTGGTCGACGTGGATGGTGGTCCCGAGCCAGGCGTAGGAGCACCAGCACCACCAAAGAACAGCGAGCATGGCCAGCCCCTGCCCCACCCCGAGGGGGCTCAGGTGATCGGCCATCAGCTGGGTGGTCTGGGTGATGGCGTAGACGAAGACCAGGTCGAAGAAGAGCTCGATGGTCGAGACGCGGTGGTCCTCATCCGCGCTCACCAGGTGCAGGCGTCTCGTGGGCACGCCGAATTATGTCCAGTGCGGCCCTCTGACGTCCGCGTTTCGCGGTAACGCCCTGCGCGAACATAGCCGTGCGTGCATCCGTCTGGGACACTGAGTGCGGGACGTGGGGAGGTGGGCCGTGCATTCCTATCCGGCCGCGCTGCACCGGACGATCATGGTCGTCGATATCGCCGGCTACAACGACCCGAAGCGGACTGTCGCTCATCTCCACGAGGTGCACGAAGGTCTCTGGGGCGTGCTGCGCCGGACACTTGCCGAGACAGGCGTTTCGTGGGAAGCCTGTTTGATCGAGAACACCGGCGACGGCGCGATGTTTCTGCTGCCGCCGGACATGGCCAAGGCCGACCTGGTCACGCAGCTGCCCGAGCGGATGCTCGGCGAGCTTCGCCGTCACAACGCCGTGCACACGGTCGAAGCCAGGCTCCAACTCCGCCTGGCGATCCATGCCGGCGAGGTCCACCGGGGCAGCCACGGCTCGATCAGCCCGGCAGTCAACTACACGTTCCGTTTGCTGGACGCGAAGGTGGCGAAGGTGGCCCAGAAGCAGACAGGCGCCCAACTGGCCATCATCGTCTCGGAAGAGTTCTACCGCGAGGTGGTGAAGCACGACCCGGCTGCCGACTCCGACGCGTACCGACAGATCCTGGCGGAGGTCAAGGAGACGACCGCCCAGCCGTGGCTGCGCTTGCTGGGCGGTACTCCGGGAAACGACCTCTCGGTGCCCCCGCCGGCCCCGCACCGCATCCTCCCGAGGCCGCAGAGCTCGTTGCCGGAATTGATCGAAGCGCTGCTGGCGATTCCCTGTGTGCGTGATGGGCAAAGCCGGAGATTGCTGCTGGAGGTTTTCCGGCGCCGCGAAATCGCCGAGATCGTGCCCTATCACGCGGAGGACCGCCTGCACGTGATCGCACTGGCGCGAACGTGCCAGCGCTTCGACGGCGGAATGTCGGACCTCCTGGACGCTGTCCGGACCATCGAGCCGGAATCACCGCAGGTCGAAGCCTTGGCTCTCATCATCGAAGCATGGCCGGATCCGCGGATCCGGTGACGCTTGTCCAGCTTTTGCCCTGTTCCGGCCGGGATTGATCGGTAAACTCACGTTCCCTGGCCACGAGGCTGTCGGGGAGGTGGTTCGTCAGGTGCCGACCGATGATGGGGGGTACGGGCCCGGACGCGAGTTCCGTGCCGGGCCGGGCACCACGATCGCAGTCCGGGAAGCGATCGTGAACGTCCTCGCCACAGCGGGTTTGACCGTCGATCCCGCGGGTCGTGCACTGTTGCTGGACCTGATCCACGACAACCTCGGATTCCGGCTGACGATCCCGGATCAGGTGACCGGCCGCGATCACCTGATCGAAGTCGTCAATGCGTGCGCGAAGACCAGCGGCGGAATGAACGCACTTGCCGACGCCGTGCGGATGATGCGCCCGGATTCGCCGGAGTCGGACCACGTCCGGCGGCTGGTGCACCAGCCGCGGATGTACGACCTCTTGCCGGACGCGGAACTGATGTGGTTGCGCTCGATGCTGTCCGGGCTGGTTCCGCCGCGATTGAGCGCGTCAGTCCGCCGGGCGGCCGGGCCGGGCGACCCGCCGTCCGATGTCCACGACGCGTGGGCGGCTTTTTGCGTTCTGACGGATTTCAACACCCCGGCGAGCGGCTTACCGCCCGCGCTGGCGTTCGTCGAGTTGGTCGCCGCGAAGTGCGCGCCACGGCTGGCCGGTGAGCTGCGCGCCTGGAACACCCTGCAGGCCCGCCGTCTTCAGGCCGAGGTGGGGTTGCGCGAGCTACGGTCGGACCCGCAACCGGATTCTCCGGCCGGGGCGAGGCTGCACCTGATGATCGTCGTGCAGCCCGACGGCATCGATCCGGGCCGGCACCAAGTCTCCTTCTGGCGTCAGGACGACCCCGAGGTGTGGCCGCCGGCTCGGGGCGGCCTCCACACGGTGGCGGGCGACCAGCTCGAGCGGCACGTCGACACTCTCGTCGTCGACGCCGAAAAGGCGTGGGCGGAATATCGCGGCGAAGTAGCCTTGGAGTTCGTCTTGCCGAGGGCCCTGCTGAGCCTCCCGGTCCACCGATGGTGCAAGGAACACGAAACCGGTGACCCACGACCCCTGTTTCTCGACTATCCGATCGTCGTGCGTTCACTGGAACGGATGCGATCACCGCAATGGCACCGGGCCTGGCGAATGCGCTGGGAAGCGATGGCGACCGAGCTATCGGCCGAACGGGTGTACTTCTGCACAGCGGACGACACGGGGCAACGGCATCGCCTCGACGCTATATTGAGTGACGAGCAATGGATTGTCCTGGTTCTCGCGGCGGCGCCGTCATTGCGGCCGCGGCCGGGCGAAGACGAGCTGGCGGCAGGATTGCGGTCCGGGCTGCCGGCATTATTATGGCACCCCGAGGCTTCGCTGGATCTCTTACGAGAGGTGGTCACGTGGCTCGTCGACGGCGGTCTCAACGATCTTCCAGCCCAGGTGCAGAAATCCCGGCGTGCCGCATTCCGGAAACTGAACATTCCGGTGGATCTGCGGCTGGCACGCGATCTCGTCATCCTGTGGGACGACCCGTCACGACTCGTTTTCCTCGACAACCCGCCGTTCCGGCCAGCCCCGCCGCCAGGGAACGCGGATGAGCGAGGGCGCGCATCCTGAGACGCCGCCGGACTGGTGGGTCTACCGCGGCACCGGACTTCCGGCGCCGGAGCGGGCCGGGCTGCTCCCGCCACCGCCGCCGTGGCGGGAGTTCGACGGCGGGCCGCTCCTGGACGAGATTTCGGTGCCGTCCGACAACGGGGAAATGAAGCGACGGTTGGGCGCGGCCAGCACGGAATCGGTCCCGAGGGCCGACATCCACGAGGTCGACATGGTCAACGCGGCCCTCTATCTGCGTCGGCCCCTCCTCGTGACCGGACGTCCCGGCAGCGGGAAATCCAGCCTGGCGTTCCGGATCGCCCGGGAACTGGCCCTCGGCCGGGTGCTCCAGTGGCCGATCACTTCCCACACCACAGTAAAAGCAGGACAGTACGGCTACGACGCGATCGGCCGCGCCCAAGCGGCCGGGGCCCGGTCGGCAGGCGGCGGAGAGGCGGAACCGCCCATCGGTGACTTCGTCCGGCTCGGTGAGCTGGGCACCGCGTTCCTGCCCCGTCGACGTCCCCGCGTCCTGCTCATCGACGAGCTGGACAAGTCCGAAGCCGACCTGCCCAACGACTTGCTCAGCCTGTTCGAAGACGGCGAGTTCGAAATCCCCGAGCTGGTCCGGATGGCGCAGCGGACGCCGGTGGTCGAGGTGTTCACCGCCGACCCCGACTCCACCGCCGAGATCATCGGCGGCCGGGTCCGGTGTCACGCCTTTCCCGTGGTCATCATCACCAGCAACGGGGAGCGGGACTTCCCGCCCGCCTTCCTCCGCCGCTGCCTGCGCTACGAAACCAAGGACCCGGACGTCGGCCAGCTGGCCGCGATGGTCGCCGCGCACATGCTCGACCCGTCCGACGAGCACCGGTCGCGCATCATCGAGGAGTTCGTCAGCCGCAGTGAGGCATTCGGTGGTCTGCCGGTCGACAAGCTCTTGGAGGCGGTCTACCTGGCCACATCCGGGGCCTACCGCGAAGACGACGTCTCCTGGCCGAGGTTGGTCGACGCACTCTGGCGGCAACTGAACTCCTTGGTTTCCTGACGTGTCGCGGGAGCCGACCGAGGTCCCCACAGTCTCCGAGTTGAGCTGGAGCGAAGTGGGCGACGCGGTGTGGCTGGCGATGGCCATCGGGGATTCCGCTTCCCGCGCGCACCCCGAATTCGAGTCGCCCGAAGAACCGGCCGTCCCGGAGGACCTGGACCACGTGTCGCCGGAACCGCCGGAAGAACCGGCCGGGCCGACGATCCCGCCGCTCGGCCGGGGACCTGAGCTGCTCGTGACCGCGCTGGCCAAGAGCGCGGAGATCCTCGGGGCGAGCGGCGCCGAGGGGGTCAACGGACCTTCGCGGTTCCTGCCGGAGGCGGCCGCCGTCACCCGGGCCCTTCGTCCGCTCAAGCAGACCCGTCCGTCGCGCCGCGAGCAGGACGTCGTGTTGGACGAAGAGCTGACCGCGGAACAGGCGGCGCAGGACGGGCTCTGGCTTCCGCAGACGAAGCCTGCCACGCTCCGTGCCCTCGACCTGACTGTCGTGGTCGACTCGAGTCCGTCGATGGCGTTGTGGCAACCCACGGTGGCGGCTTTTCTCGCGCTGCTCCGGCAGCTCGGCGCTTTCCGGGCCATTCAGATCCGGTTGCTGGAGACCGACAAGCGAATCGGCGACGTCGTGTCCGGGCCGGTGCTGCGAGGTGGCACGCCGGGCGCGCCGGAACGGCAGCCCGCGGAGCTGCTCGATCCGTCCGGCCACCGCCTGATGCTCGTGCTGACCGATGGGATGGGTGAGTCTTGGCGCGAGGATCTGGTTTCCCCGCTGCTCGCCCAATGGGGCCGGACGATGCCGGTGTGCATCGTCCAGGTACTGCCCCAGCGGCTCTGGGGCCGGTCGGGCCCGCAACTGCACCAGGCCAGGCTCACGACGCCAGGACCGTTCCGGCCGAACCGGCGGTACGGGCTCGAACTTCCGGATTCCTGGCTGACCGGTGAGGACCCGGGGACCGCGGGCGCCGGCGCGGTGCCGATCCCGGTCGTCGAGCTCGACGCGCGCTGGCTCTCGTGGTGGGTCCGGTTGGTCGGCCGGGTGCAGCCCGACCCGGTGCAGGCGGTCGTCATGCTCGCGCGGACGCAGCCTCAGCCCGCGGAACCGTGGGACGAACTGCACGGACCGGAGCTGTCCGCCGGAGATCGTGTCAGGCACTTCCACGGGATCGCTTCACCGTCGGCGTTCCGGCTGGCGACGCTCTTGGCCGCGGTACCGGTGAGCCTGCCGATCGCCCGGTTCGTCCAGTCCGAACTCGTGCCGGAAGCGGCCACCGCCGATCTCGCGGAGGTGTTCAGCAGTGGCCTGCTCGACGTGCTGTCGACCACGGAAGCCATCAAGGACTGGGACGACATCGTCTACGAGTTCCCTTCTCCCGTGCGAGAAGCGCTCCTGGCCGCAGGACGGCGGTCGGACACGGCCCGGGTCGTCGTCACCACCACCCGGCGCTTCGGCGACCGCTATCCGGTACTGCTCAGGGTCGCCGAGGCACTGGACGATCCGGTCCGTGCGCCGCTGCCCGAATCGGACGCCGACCTGGCCCCCGGGGTCGCGCTCGAACGGGCCGTCATGCGGACTCTGTCCGGGCCCTATGCCGGACGGGCGGATCGCCTGCTGCGCTGGGAAGCCGAGCTGGCCGGCACGGGCGGGCCGGCGACGGAGACCGGGACTGTTACGAATCCCCTGTCCACGACCGAGAACCTGGTCGCCGACGTCCACGACCAGGCGGCCGATTCCCTTCAGCGGGTCCGCCAGTTCACGACCGACGCGCCCACAGTGTGGGGCGCCGTGCCCGCTCGCAATCCGGACTTCACCGGCCGGCAGCTGCTGCTCGAAGGACTGGCCGAGGAACTTCACGACAGCGGACGCGCCGCGCTCTTCGGTACCGGTGGGCTCGGCAAGACCCAGATCGCGGCGGAGTACGTGTATCAGAACCTCGGGCGATACGACCTGGTCTGGTGGGTCAGTGCCGCGCAGGGGACGCAGATCCGCGCGTCTCTGACGGAACTCGCCCGGCAGCTCGGACTGGCCGGTGCCGCGGAGACCGTTACCGCGGTGCCCGCCGTGCTCGAAGCCCTCCGGTCCGGCCAGCCGTACCGCCGATGGCTGCTCGTGTTCGACTCGGCGGACGAACCCGAGGCGGCGCTACCGTTCCTGCCGTCCGAAGGGCCGGGCGAGATCGTCGTGACGACGAGGAACCCGGACTGGCCGGAGAACTTCCCGCAGCCCCTCGAAGTGCGGCCGTTCATTCGTGCGGAAAGCACCGAACTGCTGAGCCTGCACGATCCGCAGCTCGGCGCGGAGCAGGCCGACCGGCTCGCGGCGCAACTGGGCGACCTGCCGCTGGCGCTCGCCCAGGCCGCCTCGCTGCGGACCGAGATCGCCATGCCGGTCGACGAGTATCTGCGGCGCCTCGAGGAGAAGACCGCGGAAATCCTGGCCACCTCGGCCCCGACCGAGTACGAGGTGCCGATCGCCGCCGCGTGGAACGTTTCGTTCGACGAGCTCGGAACCCGCAACCGCGCCGCGCACCAGCTGCTCCAGATCTGTGCGTTCTTCGCCCCGGAACCGATCTCCCGCAGCATCTTCGCCGGTGTCCGCAGACTTTCCATCGCCCCGGAGCTCGACGCGGCCATGCGTGACCCCACCCAGCTCGACCAGGCGCTGAGGGACATCAACCGATGGGGACTGGCGAAGGTCGACCACCGGTCCGACACGCTGCAGCTGCATTGGCTGGTTCAGCTGGTGCTGCGCAACCGGATGAGCGATCAGCATCGCCGGGATCTCCAGCACGGCGCGCACCTGCTGCTGGCGAACCGGGATCCCGGCGATCCGGCTGCGGCTCGGCTCTGGCCGCAGTACCACACGTTGCTCCCGCACCTCTACGCTGCCGAATTGATCGACTGCGACGACGACTGGGTGCGTGAGCTCGTCATCAACCTGTTGAAGTTTCTGTACTTCTGGGGTGACCACACCGGTGCGACGCTGCTCGCCCAGCGCGTGACAGCGTCCTGGACCGAGCGGTTCGGAGAAGCGGATCCGCTGACGTTGGAAGCGTCGGAACGGCTCGGCTTCTTCCTGTGGGTGCTCGGCAGGTACGAGGAGGCGGAAGTGGTCAACAACCGCACCCTCCGGCTTTACCAGCAGAAGGAGACCATCGGACAGCGGTCCGAGCAGACCCTGAACGCGCAGTTGTCGGTGGCCGTGGTGCTGAAGGCCAGAGGCGACTTCGCCGGTGCGCGCAGGCTCAACCTGGCGACTTTTCACGAGGCGGTCGCGATCCTCGGCAGCGATGAGCCGAAGACCCTGACCGCTGCCCACGATCTGGTCGTCTCGCTGCTCCTCACCGGAGAGTACGAAGAGGCGCGGCGGATCGGGGAGGACACCTATGCGCGATGTGCCGAAATACTGGGTCCGGACAACGCGGCCACCATCAGCACGTTGACCATCCTGGCGATCTGCCGGCGCGAGATCGGTGACTACGCCCTGGCGCGAATGGAGCTGCAGAAGATCGTCGAGCGGGTCCGCAGCCTCTTCCGGGATGACAACGCCGGAGTCGTCCGCCGGGAGTACCACCTGGCGGTGGCGTTGCGGAAGGACGGTCAGCACGCGGCGGCACTGACGCTGTCCCGGAGCACCCTCGAGCGCTTCCGCTCACGCTACGGGCTCAGCCATCCGAACACGCTGCCCTGCGCGCTGGCGCACTCGATCGACCTGCGGTACGCCGGGGAATTCGAAGCGGCAGGCGAACTGGGCCGGCAGGCGGTGGACCTGTACCGGGCGAGTCTCGGCGACCGCCACCCGCACACCTTGATCTCGGAGATCGACCTCGGCGTGACGCTCCGGCTGCTGGGAGAGAGCACGGCGGCGCGGAAACAGGACGACAACGCATTTCGGAACCTGCGCCGGATCCTCGGTGCCGATCATCCACACACCATCGCCGCGGCGATCGATCTCGCGAACGACCAGGTGGCTCCCGGCTCCTCGCGGATGTCGGCAGAGCGGCTCCTGGTGCGTGACACCGAAAGCCTGGCGCGTGCCCGTCGCACCGTCGGCGAAGACCACCCGATCACCTTGGCGGCCCAGCTCAACCGGGCGCTCGACCTGCGGGGGGTCGGCCGGGACCGGGAAGCCCTGCTGCAGCAGCAGGACGTCGTCGCCCGCTACCGACGGGTGCTGCGCGGCGACCACCCGATGACGGTGGCCGCCGAACGCGGGCAGCGCGCCGTGTGCGACATCGACCCGACCCCGCTGTGACGGCTCACCGGCCGGTCGTGGCCAGCCACCGAGCGACCTCTTCGGGTGTCGGGGCCGGGTTGGCCCGCTTCCGGATCCCCCGGTGCACCGCCCGCACCAGCTCGGGCCGGTCCAGGATGACGGCTGCCGTGTTCTCCTCGTGGGTCATCCGCAGGGCGAGTCCCAGCCCGACCAGGGCGACCGGCACGTCGGGATCCCGGCGGAGTTCGGCTCGGTAGCCTTCGAGTGCGGCCTCCCCGTTGCCGTTCACGAGGGCGAGGTCGGCCTCCGAAGCGCCGGAGACGTCCCGCCAGACCTGCCGGGCCCGGCGTTCACCGTCTTCACCGAGGCGAACCCGGAGCAGGTCGGCCCGTGCCTCCGACCACGGGCCGTCCGGGTCGGTGACCAGGACCGGGACAGCGGAATCGGTGTCGACGGTGGCGCCGCCCAGCCAGGCGCCGACGAGGCGGTCGACCGTCTCCGGAGCCGCGCGGTGGTGGCGAAGCCGCCAGCCCGCGCGGTGGTCGACGGCCATCAGCGCCGACCAGTCCGCTGCGACCGTCGTGACCTCGTCGTGCCGCCAGTCTTCGAGACGCTTCGCGAGGTGTCCGAGGAACCGGTGCCCGGCCTCGGTCAGTTCGGCGTCCTCGCGGATGTCGAACAGGGTGTTCTCGACCTGACGCCGCCAGTGCGCGAACTCGAAAGCGGCCAGTTCGTCTTCCGGCAGATCCCTGCTGAGCGCGCGGTAGAACTCCGTGACCGCGAAGAACGCGTAGATGCCGTGAATGACACCGCCGAGCGGTCGCGGGTCGTCTCGCCAGGGTGCGTAAAGCCGTTCTGTCCGGTCGCTGGAGTGGAGGGCCGCGATCTGCAGCAGACCGCCGAGCCGGATGTGCTGGAACTCGTGCACCAGAGCCGCGGCCAGGGTCACCGGGTCTTCGGGGTGACAGATCACCGCGCTGCCGAACGCCTCCCCGCTCGACGCGCTCGGCAGGCGGAACGGGAACGGCGGGTCGGGCACGATCGTGTCGAGGCCGGCGGGCAGGGCGTCCGCGTACTCCGGGACCAGCCGGGTGATCAGCTCCCAGGCCTGGCTGAGCATTCCGCGCCAATGTGCCAGGTCTTCGGGCGAGAGCCGGTATGGCGCCCGCGGGCCGTGGAGTCCGCGGTAAGGGTCGACGTCGTCGATGCGGATTGCCAGCCGCCGTCCTTCGGAGTCCAGCTGGAACGTGCGGATCCCGCGCCAGCCTGGCGCGTCGGCCGCGGAGTCGATCGGGATCGCCACGACGCGGCCGCAGGCCGAGATCTCGACCCGGCCCGCGACGCTGTGGACTTCGGCCGTGGCGCTCTCGGGTAACCCGTCGATGTGGGCGACGCCGAGGGTCGGCAGGGCTGCCAGCCCGCGCCACGCCGGGATCCGGATCCGAAAGCCGGTGACGCCGGCGCGGATCGCCGCCGCGGCAGCCAGTGCGTGCAGGTGTCCGATGTGGACCCAGAGCGGGCGGCCGTCGGTGACGTCCTGGTGCTGGAGCAGACGTGTGGTGTAGCCGGCCCAGCTGCCCGTGTAGGGGTGGGCGAGCACGTCTTCGAGCGCTCGCGGATCGGTCTCCTCGGCCAGGACCAAGAGGTCCCACGCGGTGTCGACGGAAGGGAGCGGCCCGTGCCGGTCCGGGCGCCCGGTCGTTTCGTCGATGATGGCGCGCAGCAGAAGCAGCCGACGGCTGCGCTCCGCCGTCCGTAACCGCCGGACCAGTGCCTGGCCACCTTCGGAACGGGCCAGGAGGTCGAACTCCGCCCACGAGACGTCGTGCACGAGCGGCTCGGTGGCGGCTTCGATGGGGACATTACTGCGGATGGACACGGTCCACCCTAACGGACGCCGCCTACTCGACCCGTTTCGCGCCTTGGCTCCCGCTCGCCGTGATCGGGTTGTGCGCCGTGCGCTCGACGACGTGGCGCACTGATCTGCGCATGAGTGCGGAGTCGAGTTTCCGCAGCTCGGACAGCGGCGTGGCACTGAGGTCCAGGAGCTCGGATTGGATCCCCGGTCGCCTCCTGCCGCCCGGCGATCGCATCGCGATTTCCCCTCTCATTAAGATCCCGCTTGGAGGCGCGCGTAAAGTAGCACGCCCGTCGATCACCCATTCGGGGGCATGCCGTAAAGGGCAGCGTACTCCGGACGGCCTGAGGTTTCGCCGTTTTCGCGAACAGGGTAACTCCGCAGTGTAATACCGGGAGTCACGGTACGAAGCGGTGAGGCGCAGTCGCGAATGAGTGACGAAAGAGCGGCGCCGGGTGGTGAATAGATTCCGTGGGAGGGCCCGCCGCGGATAGCCCGCCGGTGCGGCCGCGAGTCTCGCTCGCCGGGCGGCGGCCTGCGGGGCTCGCGATGGGAGTGCGTGATGGGTCTGCTTGGCGGCCATCGGTTGTTTGTCCGATGTGGGCGAAGCGGGCCAGGTTCGCCCGGCACTGGTTGGCATGAGGAAGTGCCGGCTTCGGAGAGCCGAGGTGATGCGTGGTTCGCGTGAGCGGTACGCGCGTGAACCTTCGATGGGAAACGAGAGTCGCTCGGACAGGTGAAGTATCTCGCCGGACTGGCATCGTCGAACTCGACGTCTACGTTTTGTAGCACAGACCGGAGACCGGGTCCGAACCTGTGTTGATGCGTGCCCCGTGGGATCCGTAGTTGTCAATGGTGATCGGCATACGAGTAGTGCGGTGGCATTGTTCTGTGGGGCAAGGGATGAGTTGGCATCACGATTCGTGAGTGACGTGATGCCGCGGGAACTCAAGCAGTCGAGTTCTTCGAGCGGACCTGAACCTGTCGTCCACCCTGATATTCCGGCAGACCGCGCAACTTCGCCGCCGGTCGAAGTGAGCCCGAGCGAGAGCACGGAGATCGTCCCGGAGGTTCCCGTAGTGGTCGGTCCGCGCCGTTCGGATGACGACGCCCGCCCATCTGGGGGGCCGTGCCGCCGAAGAATCCACTCTTCACCGGAAGGCGCGGACTGCTTGATCAGTTGGGTGAACGGCTGGGTGCAGGAACGACCGCCATCCTGCCGTCGGCACTGCAAGGAATGAGCGGTGCAGGCAAGACGCAGATGGCGGTGGAGTACATCTACCGGCACCGTCGGAGCTACGACGTCGTCTGGTGGATCCAGGCCACCCAGGAAACCCAGATCCGCGCAAGTTTCACCGAACTCGCCCGATGCTTGGGGCTGCCTGGTGCCGGCGAGGCAGGTACCGCCGTGCCGGCCGTCCGGGAGGCCCTGCGTCTGGGCCGGCCGTATCGCCGTTGGCTGCTGGTCTTCGACTCGGCCGAGGACCCGGATCTGGTCCGCCCGTTCTTCCCGGTCGACGGGCCAGGACAAATTCTGGTGACTACTCATAACCCAAGCTGGGCTTCCGTTGCGCGGCCACTGGAGGTGGGCGTCTTCGAACGCGCCGAGAGCAAAGAGCTGTTGGGCAGGTCAGGGATCGTCGACCCGGACGCCGACAAGATCGCGGATAAGCTCGGTGATCTGCCGCTGGCGGTCGACCAGGCCGCCTGTTGGCTGGCCGGGTCCGGGATGCCCGCGGCGGAGTACCTGGCGCTCTGTAACGAAAAGATCGTCGAAATACTCGGCACCTCGGCGCCGATCGACTATGAAACCTCTGTGGCCGCCGCGTGGAACGCGCCGCTCGCCCAGTTGAGCGAGAGCAACCCCGGTGCCCTCCTGCTCCTCCAGGTGTGCGCATTCTTCGCGTCTGGGCCCGTCTCGCGTCGTCTGTTTACCGAGGCGCCTGGCCTGCCGCCCGAACTCGCCGCTGTGGTGCGCGACCCGATGCTGCTAGGCCAGGCGATTCGTGACATCAGCCGGTACGGCCTGGCCGAGATCGACCACGGCGCCGGCTCCTTGAGCCTGCATCTTCTGGTGCAGGCCGTGCTGCGGAACCGAATGAATGACGCGCACCGGTTGGAGATGCGCCACTGTGCTCACCTGTTGCTGGCCGGTTGGGATCCCGGCGATCCCGCGTCGCCGAGCAACTGGCCGCGGTACCGGGCAATATGGCGGCACGTCGAAGTCGCCGAACTGGCTGAGTGCCGGGACCCGCGGGTGCGCCGGCTCGTCGCCCACCTCTTCGCTTTCCTTCACCACAGCGGCGAACACCGAGGCGCCATCTCGCTCGCGAAGCGGGCGGTGCGAGCGTGGGCAGCCGATCGGGAGCAACGGCTCTCGGCTGGTGAGAAGCCCGCTGAGAACCTGGGGGAGCTGAGTGCGTCCGAGAGGCTCGCGTTCTATCTCTGGTGTGTTGGACAGTACGACGAGGCCGCCGAAGTCGCGAGGCAGACGTTGGATCGCTACGCCGCTCTTCTCGGACCGGACCACAGCGACACGTTGAATGCGAAGCTGACCTACGCGCTCATCTTGAAGGCGCGCGGTGAGTTCGCCGAGGCGCGGAACCTCAACGAAATGATCCACCTCAAAGCGCGGGACAGCCTCAGCGCCGAGCACCCCTTCATCGCGGCAGCCACGCACGAGTTCGCGGTCGCGCTGTTGCTAACCGGTGAATACGAAAAGGCTCGCATACTGGCGAAGGACGCGTACGAGCGTCGTGCCGAGAACTTCGGTGCCGACCACGTCAATACGCTTGCCACGAGAATGCTGCTTTTGCTCGCTCGCCGGGAGGCCGGAGACTATGCCGGGGCCGCTGTCGAGGCCGGTCGCATCGTCGAGCGAACCAGCCGGCTCGACGACGAGAACAGCGCAGACTTGCTCCGCCGCCGCTACTTCTTGTCGGTCACGCTTCGCAAGAGCGGCGATCACGACACGGCGCTCGAACTCTCAGGTGACGCTCTGCCCAGGTTCCGGGTTCGGTATGGCCGCACCCATCCGAACGCGGTGGCCTGCGCGCTGGGACATGCGATTGATCTCCGATGTGCGGGAAAGCTCGCCGAAGCTCTCGAACTCGGTGAAGAAGTGCTGGGGCTCTACCGGCAGGCGTTGGGTGAAACCCACCCGCACACGTTGTCGGCCGCGCTCGATCTCGGGGTGACTCTGCGGCTCGGCGGTAACCCGGCGAGAGCACGTGTCGAGGACGAACTGTCGTTGCAGCGGTTTCGCGAGCGGCTCGGCGTGAACCACCCGCACTCGATTGCGTGCGGGATCAACGTGGCGAGTGACCTCTACGCCCTGGAACGAGTGACGGAGGCGGCCGTGCTGGACTCCGGTCTGCTCGACAAGGCCCGTCACGTCCTCGGCGAGGACCACCCGATGACGCTGGCTGTCCAGCTCAACCGTTCGCTCGACCTTCGTGAGCTGGGCGAAAACGTGGCCGCCGACTCATTGCGTAGCGACGTGCTGATGCGGCACGTCCGAGTGCTGGGGAGCAACCACCCGAACACTGAGTCGGCCGCACGCGGAGTCCGGGCCGACTGCGACATCGACCCGATGCCGCTGTAGCGGGCCTCGACGAGCGACGGTCTCACGCGCCATCCGGAATCGGTTCCGGGTGGCGCGCCGTCACTCGACGCGAGCCGCACCTTGGCTTCCGCTCACGGTCATCGGGATGTGGGCGACGCGCTCGACCACGTGCTGCAGCGCCTCGCGCAGTTCTTTGCTGTCAACGCTTCGCAGCGTGTTCAACGGCACCGAACTCAGATCGAGAAGCGAAGACTCGATTCCTGCTTCATCTCCGGATCGTGGACATTGCGTCACGTTTTCCCTCTCGACGGAGAACCAAGGCTGTGGCCATGATCCCGTAATTGCCGTCGTAGCGACAGGGTTGGACGTCGGTCAGGTGAGGTCGAGGATCGTGTGCAGCAGGGTGGTCAGTTCTGCTTCGAAGCCCGGGCGGCTGGCGACCCTGCGGGTGCGGGCCAGGTCGTTCGCGATGGTCAGGGCCGCGTGAATCGTTATCTTCGCCTCGCGCGGGGGTAGCGATGGGTGAGTGGTCGATAGCAACGTGACCCACTGGGCCACGTAATCGCGCTGCACTCGCAGGAGGTCGGCTTTGTCGCGCTCTGGCATCGTCACCCGGTCCGTCGAGAACGAGACCAGCAGTTCCGGCGTGTGCAGAATCGTGTGTACGTAAGACGCCGCCAACCGGCGCAATGCCGCCGGCTCGTCCGGGGCCTGCAGGGCTTGCTCGGCCGCCAGGGCCAGGCGGTCGGCTGCTCGGTGGCCGATCGCCACCATCAGGGCTGCCTTGCTCGGGAAGTGGCGGTAGACGCTGGGGCCCGCGATGCCCGCCGCCGCTCCGATGTCTTCCATGCTCACGTCGTGGAAGCCTCGCTGGGCGAACAAGGCCGTCGCCTCCGCCAGGACCTGCTCTCGGCGGGATGGCGTGCCCAAGCGCAATGGCGGCGTGTCCGGAGGGGGAGAGGCCGGCGTTGGCAGTGTGGCGTTGAGCACACCGAGGGCCAGTTCGACCAGTAACTGAGCGAAGCGACGGCGGGCCACGGCGGTGTGGTGGACCGACACGCTGCCGAACACCGACAGTGCCGCCCAGCACAGCAGCTCGGCGTCTTCGGCCCGTAGTTCCGGGCGTTGAACGAGCAGCGCCTTCGACCACGACGCCAGCGCCAGCGTCGACCGGCGGGCGATCTCCCGCTGGTCTTCCTTCGGGAGGTGACGGCCTTCCCAGCGCCACAGGGCCGCGATCTCCCGGCGTTCGACGGCCTGCGTCGCGAGCCGGCCGAGCAGGTCTTCCAGCTGGTCAACGGGCGGAACCGAGTCCGAGAGCGCCGAAGCCGTCGCCGCTTCCAGCTCTTCGAAACCCCCGAGGACGACGTACGCGAGGATCGCCTGCTTGTCCGCGAAGTGCCGGTACAACGCCGGGCCGGTGACGCCTGCCGCGTCCGCTATGTCCTTGATGCCGACGCCCGGGAAGCCGCGCGTGCGGAACAGCTCCGCGGCGACCGCGGCCAGCTGGGCCTTGCGGTCGCGCGGTCGCACAGCGCGCACGGAGTCGGTCATAGTGAGTCGACGATAGCGGCTAACGGCACACAGGCAACCCATTGACACCATGGGGTTATCCGGCGATATGTTAATGGCCATTAGCACTACTGGCCGGTATCATCGGTCACGGTACGAAGACGTCCCACCCGCTCGCGAGGAGTGTTCAGTGAGTAGCGAGGCCTACATCTACGAGGCGATCCGCACGCCTCGCGGCAAGAACAAGGGCGGTGCCCTCCACGGCACCAAGCCGGTCGACCTGGTGGTCGGCCTGATCGAAGAGCTCAAGGTCCGCCACCCGAACCTCGACCCGGCGGTGATCGACGACGTCGTACTCGGCGTCGTCTCCCCGGTCGGCGAGCAGGGCGCGGTCATCGCGCGCACCGCCGCGCTGAACGCGGGCCTGCCCGAGACCGTCGCGGGCGTGCAGCTCAACCGCTTCTGCGCCTCCGGCCTGGAAGCCACGAACACCGCCGCGCAGAAGATCCGGTCCGGCTGGGACAACCTGATCATCGCCGGCGGTGTCGAGTCGATGTCGCGCGTGCCGATGGGCTCCGACGGTGGCGCGCTGTTCATGGACCCGGCCACCGCGTACGACAACTACATCGTCCCGCAGGGCACCGGCGCCGACCTGATCGCGACCATCGAGGGCTTCTCGCGCGAAGACGTCGACGCGTGGGCCGTGCGCTCGCAGGAGAAGGCCGAAGCGGCGTGGTCCGGCGGCTACTTCGCGAAGTCCGTCGTCCCGGTCAAGGACATCAACGGCGTGACCGTCCTGGACCACGACGAGCACCGCCGTCCCGGCTCCACCGTCGAGGGTCTCGGCAAGCTCAAGCCGGCCTTCGCGGGCATCGGCGAGCTGGGCGGCTTCGACGCCGTGGCGCTGCAGAAGTACCACTCGGTCGAGAAGATCAACCACGTCCACACCGGCGGCAACTCCTCCGGCATCGTCGACGGCGCCGCGCTGGTGCTCGTCGGTTCCGAGCAGATCGGCAAGACCTTCGGGCTCACGCCGCGCGCCCGGATCGTGGCGACCGCGTCGATCGGCTCCGAGCCGACGATCATGCTCACCGGCCCGACCCCGGCCACCGAGAAGGTCCTGAAGACCGCGGGCCTCAAGCCCGAGGACATCGACCTGTGGGAGCTCAACGAGGCGTTCGCGTCCGTCGTGCTCAAGTGGATCAAGGACCTGCACCTCGACGAGGAGAAGGTCAACGTCAACGGCGGCGCGATCGCCATGGGCCACCCGCTCGGCGCCACCGGCGCGATGCTGGTCGGCACCGTGGTCGACGAGCTCGAACGCCGCCAGGCGCGCCGCGCCCTGGTGACCCTGTGCATCGGCGGCGGCATGGGCGTCGCCACCATCATCGAGCGGGTGTGAGGACACTAATGGCTGAGAGCAAGACCATCCGCTGGGAGCAGGACGAAGACGGCATCGTCACCCTGACCCTCGACGACCCGAAGCAGTCGGCGAACACCATGAACGCCGACTTCCGCGAGTCGCTCGGCGTAACCGTGGACCGGCTGGAGGCCGAGAAGGACGCCATCACCGGCGTCGTCATCACCTCGGCGAAGAAGACCTTCTTCGCCGGCGGCGACCTCAACGACCTCATCCAGGCGAAGCCTGAGAACGCGGTCGAGTTCACCGAGTCGTCCGGCCTGATGAAGGGCCAGATGCGGCGGATCGAGCAGCTCGGCAAGCCGGTCGTCGCGGCGATCAACGGCGCCGCGCTCGGCGGTGGCCTCGAGATCGCGCTGGCGACGCACCACCGCATCGCCGCCGACGCCAAGGGCAGCCAGATCGGCCTGCCCGAGGTGACGCTGGGCCTGCTGCCCGGTGGCGGTGGCGTTGTGCGCACTGTCCGATTACTGGGTATCCAGAGCGCGCTGCTGAACGTCCTGCTGCAGGGCCAGCGCCACCGCCCGCGCAAGGCGCTGGAGCTGGGCCTGGTGCACGAGGTCGTCGACACCGTCGAGGAGCTCGTCCCCGCCGCGAAGGCGTGGATCAAGGCCAACCCCGAAGGCGGCGTACAGCCCTGGGACGTCAAGGGCTACCGGATCCCGGGCGGCACGCCGTCCAACCCGAGCTTCGCGGCGAACCTGCCCGCGTTCCCGGCGAACCTGCGCAAGCAGATCAAGGGCGCGAACATGCCGGCGCCGCGGGCGATCCTGGCCGCCGCCATCGAGGGCTCGCAGGTCGACTTCGACACCGCGATCACCATCGAGACGCGCTACTTCATCAGCCTCGCCACCGGCCAGGTCTCGAAGAACATGACGAAGGCGTTCTTCTTCGACCTGCAGACCATCAACTCCGGCGGCTCGCGGCCGGACGGCTTCGAGAAGTACACGGCCAAGAAGGTCGGCGTGCTCGGGGCCGGGATGATGGGCGCCGCGATCGCGTACGTGTCGGCGAAGGCCGGCATCGACGTCGTCCTCAAGGACGTCTCGCAGGAGGCGGCCGAGAAGGGCAAGGGCTACGCGGCCAAGATCGAGCAGAAGGCCCTTTCGCGCGGCAAGACCACGCAGGAGAAGTCGGACGCGCTGCTCGCGAAGATCAAGCCGACCGCGGACCCCGCCGACTTCGCGGGTGTCGACTTCGTGATCGAGGCCGTGTTCGAGAGCGTCGAGCTGAAGCACAAGGTGTTCGGGGAGATCGAGAGCGTCGTCAACGCCGACGCGGTGCTGGGCTCCAACACCTCGACGCTGCCGATCACCACGCTCGCCGAGGGTGTGCAGCGGACCGAGGACTTCATCGGGATCCACTTCTTCTCGCCGGTGGACAAGATGCCGCTGGTCGAGATCATCTGCGGCGAGAAGACGTCGCCGGCGACGCTGGCGAAGGTCTTCGACTACACGCTGCAGATCAAGAAGACCCCGATCGTCGTCAACGACAGCCGCGGCTTCTTCACCTCGCGCGTCATCGGCACGTTCATCAACGAGGCCGTCGCCGCGCTGGGCGAGGGTGTCGAGCCGGCGTCGATCGAGCAGGCGGGTTCGCAGGCCGGTTACCCGGCGCCGCCGCTGCAGCTGATGGACGAGCTGACGCTGACCCTGCCGCGCAAGATCCGCAAGGAGACCCGCGAGGCGATCGAGGCCGCGGGCGGCACGTGGAAGGGGCACGCGTCGGAGGGCGTCATCGACCGGATGGTCGACGAGTTCGACCGCAAGGGCCGTTCGACGGGCGCGGGCTTCTACGAGTACGGCGAGGACGGCAAGCGCACCGGGCTGTGGCCGGGCCTGCGCGACGCGTTCAAGTCCGGCTCGGCCGAGGTCCCGTTCGAGGACCTCAAGGAGCGGATGCTGTTCGCCGAGGCGCTCGAGACGGTCAAGTGCTTCGACGAAGGCGTGCTGACGTCGGTGGCCGACGCCAACATCGGCTCCATCTTCGGCATCGGCTTCCCGGCCTGGACCGGCGGTGTCATCCAGTACATCAACCAGTACGAGGGTGGCCTGCAGGGCTTCGTCGACCGGTCGCGTGAGCTCGCGGCCCGGTACGGCGACCACTTCGAGCCGCCGGCTTCGCTGGTGGAGAAGGCCGCCAAGGGCGAGATCTACGAATAAGCGCTGACGTCGGAGGCCGTCACCGGGAACTCCCGGTGGCGGCCTTCGGCGTTATCTGACGACCAGGTTTATGACCGTGGCCAGGTCGGCCTCGGTCTTCCAGGTGGTTCCGCGCGTGTTGCCTCACTCGTCGTCGGTGAACGTCCGGTTGCAGAGGTCGAGGAGCGCAGGGGCGGGGTCGTCGAGCTTCACCAGCTTGACCGCGGTGCCCCGAGCGTCGTCGTCGATGTCAAAGCATGCGGCTTGGTGGTGCTGATCGAGCGGCGACGGCGATGGCCAGGAGGTGTCAGGGCGGCGAAGGTGAATGGGCAGCCGCGTCGGGAGTCCGGCGGGCAAGATGCGGGCGTGTCCGCCTGTTTGTCCGCTCCAGTTCGCCCAAAGGCCATCGGACGCGGTTAATCTCCGCCCATGCGCCGTCCTGTCACGGTGGTCCTCGCCGCCGTCCTGTTCGCCTCCAGCCTGACAACGATGTCAGCCGCCGCCGGCCTGAGCCCTGCCGACTACGTCGATCCCCTCATCGGCTCCGCCGGGGACGGGAACACCTACCCCGGGGCCACCGCGCCGTTCGGGATGCTCGCCTGGAGTCCCACCAGCACGCGCGGGGACCAGACGTCGACCGGCGCCGCCAACGGCTACCAGCACGACACCACCCGGATCCGCGGCCTGAGCCTCACGCACGTCAACGGCGCGGGCTGCAACCCGGGCGCCGCGGGGGACGTGCCGATCCTGCCCTTCGCCGGCGACGTCACGTCGTCGCCGACCGCGGACACCACCGACGCGATCTACGCGAGCAACTTCAGCCACGCCGACGAATCGGCGACGCCGGGGCGCTACAAGCTCGGGCTCGCGAACGGCGTCACCACCGACGTGGCGGCCACCGAACGCACCGCGCTCGGCACCCTCCGGTACCCCGCGGGCAAGCCCGCGAACCTGCTCTTCCGGACGTCGAACTCGCTCAACGGCAGCGAGGACGCCGAGACGCACCTCGACCCGGCGAACCGCAAGGTCACCGGGTCCGTGCTCACCGGCGCGTTCTGCGGCCGCCGCGCGAACGGCGGCGTCAACAACCGCAAGTCCTACTACCGGCTGTACTTCACCGCGTGGTTCGACCAGCCGTTCGCCGGCACCGGGACGTGGAAGGACGCGACGCTGCAGCCGGGCGGGCTCGACCAGACCGGCGGTGAGGGTTACGCGACCGGCGGCGACCGCGCGGGCCGAGGCTCCGGCGGGTACGTCACCTTCGCGCCCGGCAGCAAGGTCACCATGCGGATCGCGATTTCGTACGTCTCGCTCGAAGGCGCGGAGCGCAACCTGCGGGCCGAGCAGCCGCCGAGGTCCACGGTCGACAGCGTGGCCGCCGAGACGAAACGCGCGTGGAACACCGAACTGAACCGCGTCGCTGTCAGCGGCGGCACGGCCAACCAGCAGATCACCTTCTACACCGCGCTCTACCACGGCCTGCAGCAGCCGAACCTGGTGAGCGACGTCGACGGCCAGTACCTGGGGATGGATCGGAAACCCCACCGCGTCGCCCGCGGCCAGGACGCGCAGTACTCCAACTTCTCCGGCTGGGATCAGTACCGCGCACAGGTGCAGCTCCTGGCCCTGCTCGAACCCCGCGTCGCCGGGAACTTCGCGCAGTCGCTCTACAACTACGCGCAGCAGAACGACGGCGTCTGGGACCGCTGGGTGCACGTCAACGGCGCGACGCACGTGATGACCGGCGACCCGACGGCGGCGACGCTCGCGACGTTCTACGCGATGGGCGTCCGCAACTTCGACTACCGCGGCGCGTTCGATTCGCTGTACAAGCAGGCGACCGTGCCGCGGCCGGAAGGTCTGCAGGACGGCGGCTGCCCCGGCCAGTGCGTCGGCCAGCGCCCGAACCTCGCGCAGTACCTGACCTCGCACTACGCGCCCAACGACGTCTGCCACTGCTGGGGCGGCGCCGCGGAGACGCTCGAAGACTCCGTGGCCGACTTCGCAATCGGACATTTCGCAGAGCTGCTGGGTCGCAAGAACGAAGCCGCAGAGCTGCACGCGCGCGGGGAGTACTGGCGCAACGTCTACAACCCGGCGACCGGCTACATGCAGGCGCGCAACGTCGACGGCGGCTGGGTGACGCCGTTCGACCCGGCGAGCGACCGCGGGTTCGCCCAGGGCAGCGCGGCGGCCTACACCTGGATGGTCCCGCAGGACGTCTCCGGCCTCTCCGACGCGATGGGCGGCAAGACGACCGCCGTCACCCGCCTCGACGGCTTCTTCCACGACGCGAACGGCAACTGGCTGCTGCGCGGTGGCGGACCGCTCAAGTACGACCCGACGAACGAGCCCGACATCCACGCGCCGTGGCTCTACAACGAGCTCGGGCAGCCGTGGAAGACACAGGAAACCGTGCGGCAGCTGGTGAACGGGGTGTACGGGACCGGGCCGTTGGGCCTGCCCGGCAACGACGACCTCGGCACGATGTCCGCCTGGTACGTCTTCGCCGCGCTCGGCATCTACCCGCGCACGCCGGGTTCGGGCGAGCTGCTGCTGTCGAGCCCGCTGTTCCCGAGCGCCGTGATCCGCCCGGCGGCCGGGGCCCCGATCCGGATCGCGACGTCGGGCAGCGGCAAGTACGTCGCGGACGTCCGCAGGGCCGGCCGGCCGCAGCGGGACTGGAAGCTCGACGAGTCCTTCCTGCACACGGGCGGTTCCCTGGACTTCCGCCTGTCCGAGACGCCGACGACGTGGGGGAGCTGACCGTCACCCGATCAGGCTGAACGCAGCGGACCAAGGCCTGGGCGCGCCGCCCGGGCCTTGGCCGCCGCCGAAGCGACTCACGGTTCCAGCGCGACGTGCGGGAGCCGGCGGTCCAGCCAGCGAGGCAGCCACCAGGCCCGCGCGCCGAGCAGGCGCATGATCGCCGGGACGAGCAGGCAGCGGATCACCAGCGCGTCCAGCAGCACCGCCACCGCGAGGCCGAGCCCGAACTGCGCCAGCATCCGCGACGGGTCGAGCAGGAACGCGCCGAACACCAGCACCATGATCGCGCCGGCGGCGGTGATCACGCCGCCGGTCGCGGCGAGGCCTTCGCGCACCGCGAGCCGCGCGTCGCCGGTGCGCCGCCACTCCTCGTGCATCCGCGACACCAGGAACACCTCGTAGTCCATCGACAGGCCGAACACGATCGCGAAGATCATCACCGGCACGAACGCCTCGATCGGGCCGGACTGCGCGCCGAACCAGCCGTCGCCGAACACCAGCGTCATCACGCCGAGCGAGGCGCCGATGCTCAGCAGGTTCAGCAGCGCCGCCTTCAGCGGAATGAGGATCGACCGGAACACGACCATCAGCAGCAACGCCGAAAGCCCGACGACGACCAGCACGAACAGGGGCAGCCGAGCGGCGACGGCGTCGGCGAAGTCCGTCGCGGCCGCGACCGAACCGCCGACCAGGTAGTGGCCGGACAGGGACGGTAGGACCTCGGTCCGCAGGCGCGTCACCAGGTCGGCGGTCGCTTCGTCCTGCGGGGACGTCGTCGGGAACGCGAGCACGGTCAGGCCCATCGGCGGCAGCGCGCGGGCGATGCCCGGGGTCGACGCGAGCCGCTGCTGCAGCGCGACGGGCTCGCCGTCTTCGGTGACGACGGCGAGCGGCCCGCTGAAGCCCGGCCCGAACCCTTCGGCCATCAGGTCGTACGCCTCGCGCGTCGTCGACCCGGCGGGGTCGGTGCCCGAGTCGGCGAAGCCGAGCCGCATGCCCGCGGCCGGGAGGGACAGTCCGACGAGGACGAGCAGGCCGATCGCCAGCGGGGCTGCCGGACGACGTTGGACGCCGTCGGCGAGCCGCCGCCAGGCCTTGCCGTGCTCGCGCCTTTCGGCGTGCTTGCGGATGCCGCGTTCGAGCCGCTTGCCGAACAGCGACAGCAACGCGGGCAGCAGCGTCACCGACGCGAGCATCGTCATGAGGACGGTGAGCGCGACGGCCAGCGCGACACCCCGCAGCCCGCCGAGCCCGAGGGCGAGCAAGCCGAGCAGCGCGATGATCACCGTCGTCCCGGCGAACAGCACCGACCTCCCGGCAGTGTCGAGCGCGCGCCGCGCCGCCGCGTCGCGGTCGTGGCCGGCCAGGATTTCGCTGCGGTAGCGGGAAAAGATGAGCAACGCGTAGTCGACACCGACGCCGAACCCGACCAGCATCATCAGCGGGGACGTGTAGCTCGCGATGTCGACGTAGTGCGAGACGATCGTGATCGCGCCCAGTGTGCTGCCGACCGCGAACACCGCGGTGATGACCGGCAGTCCCGCCGCGAGCAGCGAGCGGAACAGGAACACGAGCACGACCAGCGCGGCGAGCAGTCCGACACCTTCCGCGGGCCCGCCACCCTCGGCCACCCGCTTGATCGGGTCACCGGCGAGCGCGACCTGAACGTCCTTCGCCTGCTTCGCGGTGTCGACGACCTTGACGATGTCGGCGTAGGGGAGGTCGGCCGACGCGGCGTCGAACGTGACGGTCGCGTAGCCGATCCGGCCGTCCCGCGACAGCGTCGCCGCGCTCTCGAACGGGCCGGTCACCGACCGCACGTGCGGCAGCAATCGGACATTCCCCAGAGCGTTTTCGACCGCGGCACGCCGGGTGGGCAGCCCGCTGTCGGACTTGAAGACGATCTGCGCGTTCGCGCCGGACTGCGCGGTCGTCTTCAGCAGATCGACGACCTGCTGCGACTCGGTGCCCGGCAGCGAGTTGTCGTCGTGGAAGGCGCTGCCGGTGAGCCGGGAGGTGAACGTGACGCCGAGGAGGACCAGGGCCCAGAGTGCGACGGCGAGCCACCGGTGGCGTTGCGCCCAGCCGGCGAGACGCGCCAGCCGGCCGCCGGAGGTGCGAGTGATGGTGTCCATGGTGGACAAGAATCCGCGAGTGCGGGCCTACTCCGCGTCGCGCTCCGGAGGGCACTTCGGGTGCTCCCGGCGGTGTCCCTTAAGGCCTTTCCCGTACTCCCGCGGGAGTACGGCTCAGGGGTTGAGCCAGCGCGGTGTCACCGCGCCGGACTCGTAGGCGAGCACGACGAGCTGGGCGCGGTCGTGAGTGCCGGTCTTGGTCATGATGCGGCTGACGTGCGTCTTCGCCGTCGCCGGGCTGAGTGTCAGCTCGCGCGCGATCTCGTCGTTCGACAGGCCCGCGGCGACCAGGGACAGGACTTCGCGCTCGCGGTCGGTGAGCCGGTCGAGCGCCGGGGCCGTCGCCGGGCGGGTGACGCGAGCGGCGAACTCGGAGATCAGCCGTCGCGTGATGGACGGCGCCAGCAGCGCGTCACCGCGGGAGACGACGCGCACGGCGTGGATCAGCTCCGCGGGTTCGGTGTCCTTGACCAGGAACCCGCTCGCACCCGCGCGAAGCGCGCCGTAGACGTCTTCGTCGAGGTCGAACGTGGTGAGGATGACGACCTTGGTGCCGGTCAGCGCCGGGTCTGCCAGCAGGTGCCGGGTGGCGGCCAGGCCGTCGAGCACCGGCATCCGGATGTCCATCAGCACGACGTCCGGGCGGTGGTCGTGCGCGGCCTGCAGGGCTTCGTGCCCGTCGGCGGCTTCGGCGACGACGTCGATGTCGTCCTCGCCGTCCAAAATGGACCGGAAGCCGGCGCGGACGAGCCGCTGGTCGTCGACGAGCAGGACCCGGATCATCGGCCCATCATCGCACCGGCAGCCGGGCGCGCACCCGGAAACCGCCCCCTTCGCGCGGCGCGGCGGTCACTTCGCCGCCGAGGGCCCGCGCGCGTTCGGTCATGCCGCGGATGCCGTCGCCGGCCGGGGCGGTGCCGCCGCGGCCGTCGTCGTCGACCTGGACGGACAGCTCGGTTTCGCCGTAGCCCAGCCGGACGACGACGGCTGTGGCGGCGGCGTGCTTCGCGACGTTCGTCAGAGCTTCCTGGACGACGCGGAACGCGGCGTGCTCGACGTCCGGCGGCAGGTCCCGGGCGACGCCGTCGATCTCGGTGCGCACGGTCAGCCCGGACGCGCCGGCCGATTCGGCCAGCTCCGCGACGCGGGACAGCGTGGGCACGCCGGTCTGGCGCAGCATGCCGAGAGTCGCGCGCAGCTCTTGCAACGCCGTCTTGCTAGCGTCCTTGATCGCGCCGAGTGCTTCTTCGGACTGCTCCGGATCCCGGCGGTGCAGCGCGGCGCCGGCCTGGACGTTGATCAGCGCGAGGTGGTGGCCCAGCGCGTCGTGCAGCTCGCGCGCGATGCGGAGGCGCTCGTCGGTCCGCGCTTCGGCGGCTTTGGTGCGTTCGGCCGCGGCGCGGAAGTGCGCGACGGCGCCGCCCGCGACCAGCGCGACGAACCAGCCGGTCATCAGGAAGAACGCGAAGTTGTCGACGTGCCGCCCGGTCCGTGAGCTGATCTCGCCGACCACGACACCCGCCATCGCCGCGACGACCAGCAGCGCGGCGCCGCGGATCCGGCCGGCCGCCGCGGCCGTGTAGAGCGTGTAGGCGAAGGCCAGCAGGACAAGGCCGTCCGGATCGGTGAGCGGGTAGTAGAGCGCGCAGCAGACCAGCGCGAACCCGGCGACACCCAGCGGGTAGCGGCGGCGCAGGAACAGCGCGGCGCAGCAGGCGATTGTCAGCACCCAGCCGAGCACGACGTGGTTCCCGGGCTCCGCCGTGTCACTCAGCACGGCGAACAGCGAACCCGCGAGCACCGCGACGGTGACCGCGAGTTCGGCGGCGTACCGCCGTAACCAGGACATCCGGCGAGTCTAGGACGGATTCACGCCAGCCCGTCTAGAGCGGCGCGCAAGCGTTTGCCGGCGTGCTCGGTGAACGGATCCATGTGGCCGAAGCACGCGATTTCGACGTTCAGCGCGGCCAGCCTGCGGAATGACTCCAGCAGGCGCGGGCGATCCGTGTTGAACACGCCGGGCATGGCGGCGCCCTCCATCTGCGTGACCGAGTCGCCGGTGAACAGGACGCCGTGCTCCGGGAGGTGGATCGCGATGCTGCCGTCGGTGTGCCCGGGGATCGCGAGGATCTTCGCGCCGCCGCCGAAGCCGAGTTCGTCGCCGTCGGCGAGTTCACGGTCGACGGCGCAGGGCGGCCCGGTGAGGCCCTTGGTCTCGGCGCCGGTCTGCTCGTACAGCGGACGCTCCCAGTCGAGCAGCACCGGCGGGGTGGCGGGCCGTTCACCGCGCACCACCGGCGCGTCCGCGTGGTGGGCGAGCACCTCGATCCCGCCCCACGCGCGGATGTCGGCCGCCGCGCCCGCGTGGTCGGAGTGGTAATGGGTCAGCACGATCCGGCGCAGCTCACCGGGTTCCCGCCCGGCCGAGCGGATCGCGTCCGCGATGCCGGGCGCCCAGCCGGCGAGGCCGGTGTCGATCAGGGTCAGGGCGTCGTCGTCCTGCCAGAGGTAGGCCTGGACGAACGCGTCCCGGATCAAGTGCAGCCGCGGGGTGATCTCGACGAGCTCCATGCCGCGAGATTAGGGGTGAGCGCGTGCGCGCGGGGCGGGATTTGCTCACAGCGTAACGGGGGTCGCTTGCGATTTTCTTTGTAACAAACGGTTTCCGGCCACCGACTAGGCGGCATCGGTTCGCGTGGCTAAGGAGTACTTGTGGGTAAGAAGCTCGGGTTGATCCTGGCGGCGGGACTGCTGGTCGCAGGCTGCGGCGCGGGTCCGCAGCAGTTCAGGGACACCGGCAACGTCGGCGTGATCGCGCCGACGACATCGAGCTACGCGACGCCGACGTATTCCGTTCCGGTCACGACCGAAGCGCCGGCTACCACTTCCGCGCTGCCGACCACTTCCGACGTGCCGGTCGCCACGACGGCCGCGCCGAAGACCGTCGCGCCCAAGGCCGTCGCACCCAAGGTCGTCGCACCGAAGACGACCGCGGCGAAAGCCCCGGCGCCGAAGACCACGGCCAAGCCCGCGCCGCAACCTGCCGCGTGCGGTGCCGACTACTACCGGAACTCGGACGGCAACTGCGTGCACCGGCCGAGTGACAACCCGTCCGGCGCGACCGCCATCTGCAACGACGGCAGCTACAGCTACAGCCAGCACCGCTCCGGCACCTGCTCGGGGCACGGCGGGGTGCGCACCTGGCTGTGAGATGTACGGCATCGAGCACGAATGGATCGGAATCCCCCAGTGCGTAGGTACAGTGCATGAAGTTGCATGATGCGTACTAACTACACATCTGGGGGTGTGGTGGTGTCCCGTCCCGAAGGGCCCGGCCGCGCGATCGTCGTCGTCCTCGCTTCGTGCGGTCTGGTGGCGTCGTTCATGCAGACCCTGGTCGTGCCGCTGATCCCGGTGTTCCCGCGGCTGCTGCACGCCTCGCCCGCCGACGCGTCGTGGGTGGTCACGGTGACGCTGCTCGCCGCGGCGGTGATCACGCCGGTCAGCGGCCGGCTCGGTGACCTCTACGGCAAACGCCGGATGATCCTCATCAGCCTCGCCGTGCTCATCGCCGGTTCGGTCGTGTCCGCGACGACCAGCGCGCTCGCGTTCCAGATCCTCGGCCGCGGGCTCCAGGGCTGCGCGATGGGCGTCATCCCGCTGGGCATCAGCATCATGCGCGACGAGCTCCCGCCCGAACGCGTCGGCGGCGCGATCTCCCTGATGAGCGCGACGCTCGGGGTGGGCGGCGCGATCGGGCTGCCGGTCGCGGCGCTGGTCGCCGAGAACGCTGACTGGCACGTGCTGTTCTGGACGGCCGCCGGGCTCGGGCTGGCCTGCGCGCTGCTGATCCTCACGGTGGTGCCGGAGTCGCCGCTGCGCACGCCCGCGCCGTTCGACTACTTCGGCGCGTTCGGCCTGGCCGCCGGGTTGCTCTGCCTGTTGCTGCCCGTCGTCAAGGGCGGCACCTGGGGCTGGACCAGCGCGCGGACGCTCGGCCTGGCCGCGCTGGCCGTCGTCGTCCTGGTCGGCTGGGGCGTCTACCAGCTGCGCCGCCGCGACCCGCTGGTCGACCTGCGCGTCTCCTCCCGCCGTCCGGTGCTGTTCACGAACCTGGCGTCGATCATGGTCGGCTTCGCGTTGTACGCCATGGCGTTGTCGTTCCCGCAGCTGCTGCAGGCCCCGTCGTCGACCGGCTACGGGCTCGGCCAGACCATGGTCGAATCCGGGCTCACCCTCGCGCCGAACGGCCTGGTGATGATGTTGCTCTCGCCGGTTTCGGCGCGGCTCATCGCGCGGTTCGGCCCACGCCCGACGCTGATGAGCGGCGCCCTGGTGATCGCCGTCGGCTACGCGTTCGCAATTGTGCTGATGGACAACGCACTCGAGCTCATCACGGCGTCGGTGATCATCGGCGCCGGTGTCGGGATCGCGTACGCGGCGATGCCCGCGCTGATCATGGGCTCGGTGCCGGTCACCGAAACGGCCTCCGCGAACGGCTTGAACGCGCTGATGCGCTCGGTCGGCACGGCCGTCTCGAGCGCGGTGATGGCCGCGATGCTGGCGCAGCTGACGATCAGCGTCGGCGGCCTGGCGGTGCCGTCACTGGGCGGCTTCCGCGCGACGTTCGCGGTCGCGGCGTGCGCCGCGCTGGCCGGCGTCGCTCTCGCGGCGTTGGTCCCGAAGACGAAGGTGGCGCCGGTTCTGGTCGGCGTCGCGTAGGCGCGGGTCCGGTCTGCCGTCGAGGGGACCGGACCCGCGGCGCACGCCGTCAGTTCTTGCGCGCCACCAGTGCCAGCCCGCCGCACTCGGTCGGGTCTGCCGGCATGTCGTCGGTGGAGTTCGGGCGCCACTGCGGGATGAACACGACGCCGGGGTCGACGATCTCGAAGCCGTCGACCAGGGCCCGCAGCTCGTCGGCCGAGCGCGGGATCACCGGGTTGGAGCTCTTCTTGTACATCGCCACGGCGCGCGCGGTCTCGTCGCTCTGCCGCTCGTGCGTGGCCGACGACAGCGCCAGGTAGCTGCCGGGCGCGAGCGCGTCACGGTAGGCGGCGAGCAGCCGGGCCGGCTCGCGCTCGTCCGGGATGAAGTGCACGAACAGCGCCATCACCACCATCACCGGCTGGTCCAGGTCCAGCATCATCTCGGTGGTGTCGTGCTCGAGGACGTCGTCCGGGAACTCGGCGTCGGCGTACACCATCGCCGCGTTCTCGTTGTTCTCCAGCACGATCTCGCTGTGCGCGACCGCGACCGGCTCGTTGTCGACGTAGACGACGCGAGAGGTCGGGTCGGCGGCCTGCGCGACTTCGTGCACGTGCCCCACGGTCGGCATGCCCGAGCCGATGTCCAGGAACTGCCGGATGCCCTGGTCCATCCCGAACCGGATCGCGCGGCGCAGCCACTGCCGGTTGAGCCTCGCCCGCTCTCGCGCGTTCGGCTGCGCCGTCAGCACCTGCTCGGCGAACATTCGGTCGACCGCGTAGTTCAGCTGGCCGCCGAGGATGTAGTCGTACACACGCGCGGCGTTCGGCTTCTCGAGGTCGATGCCGCGCCTAGCCAGTTCGTCTTCGGTCATCCGCCGCTCCCGGGCTCGAGTGTGACGCGAGAATAGCCCGGCCCGCGTCAGGCCTTGCGCGCCACCAGCGACAGACCGCCGGACTGCGCGGCCGGGTCTTCGAGCGGCTCGTCCGGGCGCCACTCCGGCGTGAACACGACACCCGGCGGCAGGATTTCGAGCCCCTTCACCAGCGCGCGCATCTCGTCGGGGGAGCGCAGGGTCAGCGGCGTGCCGCTCTTCTCGTACAGCGCGACCGAACGCTGCGACTCCTCGCCCTGGCCTTCCCACGTGCCCGACGACAACGCCAGGTAGCTGCCCGGCGGGAACGCGTCCAAGTACTGCGCGATCAGGCCGGCCGGGTCACGGGAGTCCGGGATGAAGTGCACGAACGCGGCCATGATGATCATCACCGGCTGGTCGAAGTCCAGCATCGTCTCGGTGGTCGGGTGCTCCAGCACCTCGTCGACGTACTCGGCGTTGGCCTGGACCATCGCCGCGTTGTCGTTGCCCTCCAGCACGATCTCGCTGTGCGCGACGGCGATCGGCTCGTTGTCGACGTAGACGACCTGCGACGCGGGGTCGATCGCCTGGACGACCTCGTGCACGTGCCCGACCGTCGGCATGCCCGAGCCGATGTCCAGGAACTGGCGGATGCCCTGCTCCGCGCCGAACCGCACGGCCCGGCGCAGCCACGCCCGGTTGACCACCGCCATGTGCCGCGCGTTCGGCAGCACGCCCAGGATCTGGTCGGCGAACATCCGGTCGACGGCGTAGTTGAGCTTGCCGCCGATCATGTAGTCGTACACGCGCGCCGCGTTCGGGCGCTCGAAATCGATGCCCCGTCTCGCGTGTTCGTCTGCGCTCATCCGCCACTCCCGACATCTGGTGTGACGGCGAGAATAGCCGGACTCAGAGCAAAGGTGGCACTACGGCATCGATAAGGTGCGGCCCGGGCTCGGCGAACGCGCGCCGCAGCTGTTCGGCGAGTTCCTCGGCGGTCGTCGCGCGGGTCGCGGGCACACCCATGCCCTCCGCGATCTTCACGAAGTCCATGTCCGGTCGTGAGAGGTCGAGCAGCTCGTTCGCCTTCGGGCCGCCCTGCGCCCCGACGCGCTGCAGCTCCAGCCGCAGGATCGCGTACGCGCGGTTGTTGAGCAGCACCGTCGTCACGTTCAGGTTTTCGCGCGCCTGGGTCCACAGCGCGGAGATCGTGTAGAGCGCGCTGCCGTCGGCCTGCAGGTTCAGGACAGGACGGTCCGGTGCCGCCACGGCCGCGCCGGTCGCCACCGGCATGCCGTAGCCGATCGCGCCGCCGGTCAGCGTCAGGACGTCGTGGCGCGGCGCGCCCGCCGTCGCCGCCGGCAGCATCAGGCCGGACGTGTTCGCCTCGTCGGCGATGATCGCGTTCTCCGGCAACAGCGCGCCGATGACGTCGACCCAGTTCTGCGGGGTGAGCGGGCCGCTCGGCAGCGCGGGCCGGGACGCCTGCTGCAGCACCGGCTCGGTGTCCGCGGCGACCAGGTCGGCGACCTCGTTCAGCGCGCGCGTGACGTCCTGTCCGACGGACGCAAGCGTGTGCACCTGCGCACCTTCGGGCACCAGGTCGCTCGGCTTGCCCGGGTAGGCGAAGAACGACACCGGCGCCTTCGTGCCCGCGACGACGATGTGCTTGATCCCGTCGAGCTGGTAGGTGACCTGCTCGGCGAGGTAGCCGAGCCGCTCGATCGTCGGCAGCCCGGCGCCGCGCTCGAGCCGGGACGGGAACGTCTCGACGAACGCCTTCGCGCCGGTCGCGGCCGCGATCCGGGAGGCCGCGCGCAGACCTTCCTCGGTGCACGCGCCGCCGCCGATCAGCAGCGCGACCGGTTCGCCGGTGCCGAACACCGCGGCGACGTCCTTGACCGTGGTCGCGTCCACGGTCTGCGGCACACGCGGCGGGATCGGCTGGCAGGTCTCGCCGCCGTCACCCCACGAAGCGTCCGCGGGGAGGATCAGCGTCGCGACCCGGCCGGGCGCGTCCTGCGCGGCGGCGACCGCGGCGGCGGCGTCCGCGCCGACGTCCTTGGTGTGCTCGGAACGGCGCACCCAGCCTTCGAGCGAGCTCGCGATCGACTCGATGTCCGACTCGAGCGGCGCGTCGTACTGCTTGTGGTAGGTCGCGTGGTCGCCGACGACGTTGACGATCGGCGTGTTCGCGCGGCGTGCGTTGTGCAGGTTCGCCAGGCCGTTGCCGAGACCCGGGCCGAGGTGCAGCAGCGTCGCGGCCGGCTTGCCGGCGATGCGCGCGTAACCGTCGGCGGCGCCGGTGACGACGCCTTCGAACAGCGCCAGCACGCCCCGCATCTCCGGGACGGTGTCCAGCGCGGCGACGAAGTGCATCTCCGATGTGCCGGGGTTGGCGAAGCACACTTCGACGTCGGCGTCGACCAGGGTGCGGATCAGGGACTGGGCGCCGTTCATCTCGCTCATGCGGTTCCTTCGGTGAAGAGAACGCCGGGGTTGAGGATCCCGGCGGGGTCGAAGCTCTGCTTGATCCGGCGCATCAGTGCGATCTTCGCCGGGTCTTCGAGTTCCTGGTAGTAGCCCGCCTTGGTGCGGCCGAGGCCGTGCTCGCCGGAGATCGCGCCGCCGAGGGCCATGGCGTGGGCGAAGATGTCGGTGAGCAGCTGCTTCCGCGCGGCGGTGTCTTTGCAGAAGATCCCGAGGTGCACGTTGCCGTCGCCGGCGTGCCCGCAGCCGATCGCGCCGCCGCCCGCGGCCATCGCGAGCTCGCGGGCCTTCTTGATGAACTCCGGCATCGCGGTGCGCGGGACGACGACGTCGATGACGTCGTCCGCGCCGGCGGCCTTCGCGGTCCAGAACGCCTTCTCGCGCGCTTCGATGAGCTTGCGCGCGGCGCCGCCGTCGAGGACGTAGACATCGGTCGCGCCGAGCTCGCCGAGCAGCTCGCCGACGGTCTCGACGTCCTGCTCCAGCCGCTGCGCTTCGCGGTTTTCCAGCGCGACGACGAGGTAGGCCTCGGTCGTCTCGCGGATCTTGTCCGGCACACCGAGCTCGAGCTTCTCGTTGTAGACGATCGCCGCCATCGTCAGGTTGTCGATGTATTCGAGGATGTGCGGCGCGAGCCCGCTGGAGACGATCTCCGGGACGGCCGCCATGACCTGGTCGAAGTTGCCGAACGGCGCGAGCACGGTGGCGCCGTGGGTCAGCCGCGGGTGCAGCTTGACGATGATCTCGGTGGCCAGTGCGAGGGTGCCTTCGGAGCCGATGATCAGCTGGGTGAGGTCATAGCCCGTGGACACCTTCGACGTCTTGCCGCCGGTGCGGAGGATCTCGCCGGTCGGCAGCACGGCCTGCAGGCCCAGGACGTTGTTGCGGGTGACGCCGTATTTCACGGCGCGCATGCCACCGGCGTTGGTGCCGACGTTGCCGCCGACGCTCGCGGAGAGCTCGCCGGGGTAGACGGTGTAGCTGAGCCCGGCTTCGGCCGTCTTGACGTCGAGTTCGGCGAGGGTGACGCCGGGCTGCACGACGGCGACGTGGTTGCCGGTGTCGATCTCCAGGACGGCGTTCATCCGCTCGAAGGAGATGACGAGGCCGTCTTCGCGGGGGCGAGCGGCGCCGGACAGTCCGCTGCCGGAGCCCCGTGCGGTCACCGGGATGCTGTGCTCCGAAGCGGCCTTCAGCAGCTCCGCGACTTCGTCGGCCGTTGCCGGCTTCGCGACGTACGCGGGCTTCTGCGGCTCCGCCGTCAGCGCTTCGTCGTGCGCGTAGTCCTCGGAGATCGCCTCGCCCGTGAGCAGGTTCTTGTCCCCGACGATCTCGGCCAGCTGTGCCGCCACGTCGCCCATCGAGAGTCTCTCCTCCGCGCCGTTGCTGTGGTTACCGCAGCGTAGTACGTACCGCCAGTACGCCGCTATGAAAATGTTTCATATTTGGCGGAGCGGTCGGAATTTAGCTCAGGCTAAATCTCTGGTGGGTGACGGCTGCCGGAGCGAGGCTTCCGGCATGACATCGACGTACACCTTCGAAGACGGCTTTTCCGTGCGTCGCCTGGGTTTCGGCGCCATGCGGCTGACCGAGTGGGATCACGTGCCCGACGGGGCCTCGGCGGTCGCGCGCCGGGCGGCCGAGCTCGGCGTGACGTTCTTCGACACCGCCGACGCCTACGACCTGGGACTGAACGAGGAGCTGCTCGCCGAGGCCCTCCACCCGTACCCGGGGCTGCTCATCGCGACGAAGTGCGGGCACGCGCGCCCGAGCCGCGGCGAGTGGGTTCCGCTCGGCCGGCCCGAGTACCTCCGGCAGCAGGCCGAGCTTTCACTGCGACGGCTGCGCGTCGACCGCCTGGACCTGCTGCAGCTGCACCGCCTGGACCCGCAGGTGCCGCTCGCGGAGCAGGTCGGCGCGCTCGCGCGGCTGCGGGAGGAAGGCAAGGTCGCGCGGATCGGGTTGTCGGAGGTGAGTGTCGCGCAGCTCGAGGAAGCCCGGGGCGTCACGCCCATCGCGAGCGTGCAGAACCGCTACAACCTGACCGACCGGGCGTCCGACGACGTCCTCGACCACTGTGAGCGGGAGGGCATCGCGTTCATCCCGTGGCTGCCGATCGCGAACGGCGGGCACGCGACGGCCGGCGGCGTGCTCGGAAAGGTCGCGGCCGATCTCGGCGCGACACCCGCTCAGGTGTCCCTCGCCTGGTTGCTGCGCCGGTCCCCGGTCGTCATCCCGATTCCCGGGACGTCGTCGCCCGAACACCTCGAAGAGAATTGCGGCGCGTCGGAAATCGAGCTTTCCGACGACGATTTCGCGCGGTTGTCCGCGAGCGCGTGAAACGGCCCGGTCGCGGTTTCCCGCGACCGGGCCGTCCGGTCACCTAGGTCAGACCAGCCAGCCGAGGACGTGCGCCAGGTGCGCGAGAACGCCCGTGAGGATGTCGTGGGCGTGGTGCGCGTGCTGGGCGAACATCTGCATGGAAAGGCTCCTTATTGAATGATTCCTGATTCCCTGGAGTTGCTCTCGCGAGGAGCTGAATCAGGTTTTCACCGTGCTGGCGAAGTGTCAAAGAGCCGATTTCCGGGAAGTTCGCTCTCGCGGAATCTTCCCATGTTAAACACGTAATCCCTTCGTGTTTGACGCCGGGGTGCCCCGGTTGGCGGTCAACCACTCCGGGTAGCAACCAGGCGGAATCTCACTGTCGGTAATACCGGGCTTGATCCGGCATCCCGGGTACTTGCGTAGCTCGATCTGGTGATCACCGGCCACGAAAGGTGAAACTCCGACGATCACCCTTTCGGGTGGCGGAAGGCTGAAAAAGGGAACGCCGGGTGCGGTAATCGCACCCGGCGTCCCCTTGGCGGGTAAGGGATTCAGGCTCGCGCGAACGAGAGTGTCTCGCCCTCGACACCCCGTAGCCAGAGGTCCTGCGCGGCCGCGGCCATCTCGGCCAAGCCCTCCTCGATCGTGGCGAACACGTTGCCGGGCACCCAGCCCGCGTCGCCGTTGATCAGCAGGTTGTTGCGCCCGTAGAAGATCGCGAGGTCGGTCGCGCCCTGGTCGCTGTGCGCCTCGCTGCCGTCGTCGTAGCCGTACGCGGGGTTGCCGATCTCCCACGCCGCGAAGCCGAAGTACACGACGTCGCCGGGGATCGGCGTGATCGTCGGGTTCTCCCGCCCCGGCTTGGGCTCCGCGAACGGCGGCACGAGCGTGTAGACCTCGTTGCGCGCGTACTTCGCGTGGTACGCCGAACCGCTCTGCGGCAACGCGTCCCACACCGCCTTGCAAGTGCGCGGCGCTTCGTCGTCCAGCAGCCGGGCCCGGCAGGAGATCCCGCGCTTGTCGAGGGTGATCGTGATGTACCGGGCCATCCTCAGCTCCCCGTGACGGACGCGACGACCTCGCCCCAGACGCGCAGTGCGTCGTCGACCTGCTCGGCGGTGACCACCAGCGGCGGCACCATCCGGACCACATTCATGTACGGCCCGCAGGTGAGCAGCAGCAGGCCGCTCTTGGACGCGGTCTGCTGCGCGGCCGCCGCGGTCGCGGCGTCCGGCTCGCCGTCGGCCGTCGTGAACTCCGAGCCGACCAGCAGCCCGAGCCCGCGCACCTCGCCGATCGCCGGCGTCTTGTCCGCGACCAGCCGCGCGCCGTCGAGCAGCTGCTGCCCGCGTGCGGCCGCGTTCTCCACGAGGTTCTCCTGCTGGATCACCTCGAGCGTCGCGATCGCGGCGGCGCACGAGACGGCGTTGCCACCGTACGTCCCGCCCTGCGAACCTGGGAACGCCTTCGCCATCAACTCCTGCGAGGCGGCGATGCCGGACAGCGGGAAGCCGCTGGCCAGGCCCTTCGCGATCAGCACGATGTCGGGGGAGACGTCGAAGTGGTCGTGCCCCCAGAACTTCCCGGTGCGGCCGAAGCCGGTCTGGATCTCGTCGACCACCAGCAGGATCCCGTGCCGGTCGGCGCGCTCGCGCAGCCCGGCCATGAACTCGGTGTTCGCCGGGACGTAGCCGCCCTCGCCGAGCACCGGTTCGACGAAGATCGCGGCGGTCTCGTTCGGCGCGCTGACCGTCTGGAAGAGGTAGTCGAGCTCGCGCAGCGCGAACTTCGTCGCGGTCTGCTCGTCCCAGCCGTAGTGGTAGGCGTACGGGAACGGCGCCACGTGCACGCCGGACATCAACGGGCCGATGCCGGCGCTGAACCGCGTCCCGGACGTCGTCATCGACGCCGCCGCGACGGTCCGGCCGTGGAAGCCGCCCTGGAAGGCGATGACGTTCGGGCGCTTCGTCGCCTGCCGCGAAAGCCGCAGCGCGGCCTCGACGGCTTCGCTCCCGGAGTTCGCGAAGAACAGCGAGTCGAGGCCGCTCGGCAGGACGTCGCCGAGGCGTTTCGTCAGTTCGAGCAGCGGCTGGTGCATCACCGTCGTGTACTGCCCGTGGATGAGCTTGCCGATCTGCTCCTGCGCTGCTCGCACGACGTGCGGGTGGCAGTGCCCGGTGCTCGTGACGCCGATCCCGGCGGTGAAGTCGAGGTGCCGGTTGCCGTCGACGTCGTAGAGGTAAACCCCTTCACCGTGGTCGACCACGACGGGCGTTGCCTGCTTGAGCAGCGGAGATAGCTGGGCCATGGCAGCGTGCTCCTTGGTCGGTCTGAGTGGGTTGTCGATTGTTGACAATATCCATAGCATGGCCCTCGGGACAACACGTGAGGAGCAGTCGGGATGAGCGTGAGCACCGAGTCCGGCGTCGTCGACGCGGTCGGCAAGGAACTGTTCATCGGCGGCAAGTGGGTCGCCGCCGAGACCGGGAAGACCTTCCCGGTTCTGGATCCGGCGACCGGCCGGGAGCTGTGTCAGGTCGCCGACGCCTCGCCGGCGGACGGCGTGGCCGCTCTGGACGCCGCTGTCGCCGCGCAGGCGGACTTCGCGAAAATGGCACCCCGCGAACGCGGTGAGATCCTGCGCCGCGCGTACGAGCTGCTGATGGCGCGCCAGGACGAACTCGCCCTGCTCATGACGCTCGAGATGGGCAAGCCGCTGGCGGAGTCGAAGGGCGAAATCGCCTACGCCGCCGAGTTCTTCCGCTGGTTCGCCGAGGAGGCCGTCCGGATCGAAGGCGGCTACGCGACCGCGCCCAACGGCTCGGGCCGCTTCCTCATCACCAAGCAGCCGGTCGGCCCGACGCTGCTGATCACGCCGTGGAACTTCCCGATGGCGATGGGCACGCGCAAGATCGGCCCGGCGATCGCCGCGGGCTGCACGTCGGTGATCAAGCCGGCCGCGCAGACGCCGCTGTCGATGCTCGCCCTGGCCGGCATCCTCGCCGAGGCCGGGCTGCCCGCCGGCGTCCTCAACGTCGTCACGACCAGCGACTCCGGTGGCGTGATGGAACCGCTGATCCGCGACGGCCGCGCCCGCAAACTCTCCTTCACCGGCTCCACCGGCGTCGGCCGCAAGCTGCTGGAACAGTGCGCCGACAAGGTGCTGCGGACGTCGATGGAGCTGGGCGGCAACGCGCCGTTCCTGGTCTTCGAGGACGCCGACATGGACGCGGCCATCGAAGGCGCGATGCTCGCGAAGATGCGCAACATCGGCGAGGCGTGCACCGCGGCGAACCGCTTCTACGTGCAGCGTGGTGTCGTCGAGGAGTTCTCGCGACGGCTGACCGAGCGCATGCAGGCGTTGCCGATGGGCCGCGGCACCGAGAAGGACGTCGCCGTCGGCCCGCTGATCGACGAAGCCGCAGTCACGAAGGTGACCGAGCTGGTCAAGGACGCCACCGACCGCGGCGCGAAGGTGCTCACCGGCGGCGCCGGCGTGGACGGGCCTGGCCACTTCTACCAGGCCACCGTGCTCACCGACGTCCCGCAGGAAGCGCGTCTGACGCACGAAGAGATCTTCGGGCCGGTCGCGCCGATCTCCGCCTTCGACACCGAGGAAGAGGCGGTGGCGAAGGCGAACGACACCGAGTTCGGTCTCGTTTCTTACGTCTACACCAGCGACCTCAAGCGGGCGCTGCGCGTTTCCGAAGCCCTCGAAGCCGGGATGATCGGGCTGAACCAGGGCATCGTGTCCAACCCGGCGGCGCCGTTCGGCGGCATCAAGGCGTCCGGGCTCGGCCGCGAGGGCGGCTCGTTCGGCATCGACGAGTTCCTGGAGACCAAGTACATCGCGGTGGCCCTGTGAGTTCCTACCGCATCGCGAGCATCCCCGGCGACGGGATCGGCGTGGACGTCACCGTCGAGGCCCGAAAGGTTCTCGACGCCGCCTCTGCGAAGTTCGGCTTCTCCCTGGAGTGGACCGAGTTCGACTGGAGCTGCGAGCGGTACGCCCAGCTCGGGTCGATGATGCCGGACGACGGCGTCGAGCAGCTCTCGGCGTTCGACGGGATTCTGCTCGGCGCGGTCGGCTTCCCCGGCGTCCCGGACCACGTTTCCCTGTGGGGCCTGCTGATCCCGCTGCGGCGGGCGTTCTCGCAGTACGTCAACCTGCGCCCGGTGCGGCTGCTGCCGGGCACGACGTCGGTGCTGGCCGGACGGAAGGCCGAAGAGCTGGAGCTGGTGATCGTCCGGGAGAACTCCGAAGGGGAGTACTCCGCGATCGGCGGCCGGCACAACGCGGGCCGGCCGGACGAGTTCGTGGTGCAGGAATCGGTGTTCACCCGCGTCGGCGTCGAACGGATCATCCGGTACGCCTTCGACCTCGCGCGAACACGGTCTTCGCGCGTCTGCTCGGCGACGAAGTCCAACGGGCTCATCCACTCGATGCCGTTCTGGGACGAGATCTTCGCCGAGATCGCCGCCGAGTACCCGGACGTCCACAGTGAACAGATGCACGTGGATGCCTTGGCGGCGCGCATGGTCCAGGCGCCGGACCGGCTCGACGTGATCGTGGGTTCGAACCTCTTCGGCGACATCCTGAGCGACCTCGCGGCCGCGATCACCGGCGGACTCGGCATGGCACCGTCCGGCAACATCAACCCATCGGGTGAATCCCCGTCGATGTTCGAAGCGGTCCACGGGAGCGCTCCGGACATCGCCGGGCAGGGCATCGCCAACCCCGTGGCGCAGATCCTGGCGGCCGCGATGCTGGTCGAACACCTGGGCGAAACCGTTGCCGCGCAAGCGATCCGCGCAGCGGTGGACCGGGTGCTCGACGAGGGCCGGGTGCGCACGCCGGACCTCGGCGGCGGCGATACCACAGAACGGCTCGGCACGGCAGTGGCCGAAGCGCTGGGCTGAGTTTTTGTCGGTGCCCTCCGGCACGGTGGTCCCCAGTCCACCGAGGGGGAGGAGACACCGATGTGTCAGCAGTGCGAAGACCCGGACAGATCCGGGTACCTGGAACGGCTTCGCGACGGCGTGGCCGACCGGGGCTGGCTCGTGCAAGGCGTGGAGAGCGCCGGGCCGTACCCGCCGTGGGCCTACACGATCGGGCTCAGCGGGTACGGCCTGCCCGAACTGGTCGCCACCGGGCTTTCGCTGCGGGCGGCGGCGAATCTGCTCAACGACATGGCGAGCCATTCGCTGCACGCGGCACCACCCGAGCCCGGTGAACGCATCCCGTTGCGCGGCGGCCCGCTGATCGAGGTCGTCCCGCTCAGCGAGCCGTCGGCGCACCTGGTGTTCGCGGTCGCGCTGTACGGCCCGGAAATCCGGGCGCTGCAACTGGTCCACGCGGACGACCGGGGTCGCTGGCCGTGGTCGCCCGACTTCCGCGACGGCCACGGTGGCCAGCCGGTGCTGGGAGTCCGCCATGCCCGCTGACTGCGTTTGCGCGCCGCCGGTCGGGTGCTTCCCGGTACCCGTGCCGTCCGTCCAGGCACGCGTGACGTCCGTCCGGATACCCGAGCCGGCCGACCGGGTGTACGTGCCGACCCGGCAATCACGCGTGTCGATCCTGCGAGCACGCGTGTCTGCTCTCCGAGCACGGGCTTCCACGGCGCGAGGGCGGGGAAGCCGTGTGCTCGGACAGGCGGCACGGGTGCTCGGCGGGGCGTCAGGGCACCGGCGGGGCGTGTCCCTCCACGAGGCTGGTACCCGGCGCGAGGCGCTGTACCGCGTCCTCCATGTGGGCGTCCAGGAGGGTCAGCGCCGTCTCCTCGTCGCCGTCGCGGAGGGCCTGGATGAGCTTCGTGTGTTCGTCCACGCGCTCCTCGACCCGCTGGTAAGTGCCCTGGAGCGCGGTGAGGCACATCCGGGTCTCGATGAGCAGGGTCCGGGCCATGCGGACGAGCCGCTTGCTCCCGGAGGCGTTGATCAGGGCCTCGTGGAACTTCAGGTCCGCCGTGGAAAGCGCGCTCGGATCGTCGTCGCTCGCGGCGGCCGCCATCTCGACGACGGTCCGCTCGAGCACCGCCGCGATCCGGTCGCGTTCGCCGCCGCGGATGGCGCGCAGCATCGCGGCGCGTTCGATCGCGGAGCGGGCGGCGTAGATGTCGTAGACGTCGCCGGGCTCGAGGTCGATCACGAACAGGCCGCGGTGCCGTTCGCTGCGCAGCAGTCCCTCGGACACCAGATGCTGCATGGCTTCCCGGAGCGGCCCCCGTGACACCTGGAACCGGGCGGCCAGGTCGGTCTCACCGAGCTGGGTGCCCGGCGGCAGGGTGCCGGTCATGATCGCGTCACGAAGCTGGCGCGCGATGACCGCGGCCGTCGACTCCCGGCTGACCGGCTCGATCTCGGGCAGCATGCCCGGTGGCAGAGCCATGTCAGGCGCTCCCGTCCGGCAGCCGCCGGAAGAGCGCGCCGAGGGAGCGGACGAGGCGGTGCCGCCCGGTCAGGCGCAGGCCCTCCCAGACGGTGACCTGGTTGGCGGTCAGCACGGGCTTCTTCAGTGCGGCCTCGAGGATGTTGATCTCCTGGAGCGTCCGCATCGCGGTGTCCGGCACCAGCACCGCGTCGGCGTCCGGGTGGTCGTGGCGCACGGCGAGCTCGACGACGGCTTCCGGAGGCAGCGCGCCGACTTCGGCCGCGGTGACGATGTCGGCGCTGGCCATCGAGAGGACCTCGATGCCGCCGGCCTTGAGGAAGTCCACGAACAGCCGGGCGATGTCGTCCGGGTAGCTGGCGGCCACGGCGACCCGCTTGACGCCGAGGGCGCGCGCGGCGTGCACGAACGCGAAGGAGGTGCTGGAGGCCGGCACGCCGGCGACGGCGGCCAGGCGGTCGACCTGGTCCTGGGCACCGTCCCAGCCGTAGACGAAGCTGCCGCTGGTGCAGGCCCAGATGACCGCGTCGGGTTCGTGCTTCTTGAGCAGGGCGGCACCGTCGGCGAGGCGGGTCTCGCTGCCGAGGTCCAGCAACTCGGCGACCGCGTGCTTGTCGGTGCCGTAGATGTGCTCGACCGCGAGCCGGATATCGCCTTCGTCGGCGGCCATCCCGCCGAGCAGCTGCTCGGCGAGCGGGTAGTCGTCTTCGGCCGCGTGGTCGGGGTAGATGAAGCCGATGGTGGTCACGGAACCTCCGGAGAGACGCAAATTGTCGACAATCCTAGAGGGATGGTCAAGGAAACCCTTCACGACACGTCACGAAGCCACTTCCCGGGGCCGACGATGGGCAGGTTCATGCGGCGCAGGCACGCCCACATGGTCAGCTGGTTGGCCGTGAGCACCGGTTTTCCGAGGGCGGTTTCCAGTGGCTCGATCAGGTCGTAGGTGGGGAGGTTGGTGCAGCTGACGAAGATCGCCTCGGCTTCGCCGTGGTCTGCGGCGAGGATGCGCTCGGCGATGGTCCGGTAGCTGACCTTCCAGATCCCGCCGCCCAGCCCGAGGTGATCGCTGGCGACGGTCTCGACGTTCAGCTCGCCGAGGAAGTCGTGCAGCGCCCGGGTCAGGTCGGCGTCGTACGGCGTGAGCACCGAGACCCGGTGCAGGTCGAGCTGGTTCAGCACCTCGGCCAGCGCGCCCGAGGTGGTGACGGCGTCCGGCGCGCCGGCGTCGCAGATCGCCTTGGTCAGGGAGCGTTCGTAGTCGACGCCGTTGACGAAGCTGCCCGACGTGCAGAGGTAAGCGACGACCTCGGGCTCGACGTGCAGCACGTCGCGGGTGGCGCTGGCCAGGTGGTGGCTGTCGCTGACGAGGCGCGCCATCTCCATGCTGACCGGCACGGGCTCGTACGGCGTGCGGGCGAGGTGCAGCGACACCTCCATCGGCACCCACCGCCAGAGCTCGCGCTCGAGGGCGAGGTCGAAGGGGGCGATCACCCCGATGCCGCGTTGCGCCAGCGGGCCTTCGAACGCCAGGAAGTCGAAATCCAAGGCTCAGCCTCCGGAATACGTCTGAACTTGATGACACGTCCGGTGCTCCGGGGGTCGTTCCTCGGATTGTTGACAATCATACGAGCCGCTTTTACCGTGTCAACGTGATCGCCTCGGAAAACCGGGAAACTCCCGTCCTGACCGTGCTCTGCGGCGAGCACCGTCCACCGGACATGCGTGCAGTCGAATCCGAGGCGGTCGTGCGTTACACGGACGCGGCCGGGTTGCCCGAAGCGCTGTGCGGCGCGGACGCGCTGTTCGTCTACGACTTCCTCTCGACGGCCGTGCCGGGCGCTTGGCATGCGGCCGACCGGCTGCGGTGGCTGCACATCGCCAGCGCCGGCGTCGACCCCGTGCTGTTCCCGGGGCTTGTGGAGAGCGACGTCGTCCTGACCAACTCGCGGGGCGTCTTCGACGATGCCATCGCCGAGTACGTGCTGGGCGTCGTCCTCGCCTTCGCCAAGGACTTCGCGCGCTCGCACGACCTGCAGCGCGAGGGGCGCTGGCTGCATCGCGAGAGCGAGCGGATCGCCGGGCGCACTGCTGTGGTCGTCGGCACCGGGCCGATCGGGCGGGCCATCGCGCGGCTGCTGCGGGCGGCCGGGATGCGGGTGAGCGGCGCCGGGCGCCGGGCGCGCACCGGTGACCCCGACTTCGGTGTCGTGCACGATTCCGCGCAGCTCACCGAGTACCTGCCCGAGGCCGACTACGTCGTCGCGGTCGCGCCGCTGACCGAGAACACCAAAGGTTTGTTCGACGCGCGCGCGTTCGCCGCGATGAAGCCGTCGGCCCGGTTCGTGAACGTCGGGCGGGGCGAGCTGGTGGTCACGTCCGACCTGGTCGCGGCGCTGACGGATCGCGTCATCGCCGGGGCGGCGCTCGACGTGTTCGACACCGAGCCGCTGCCGCCCGAGAGTCCACTGTGGAACATGCCGGACGTGCTGCTCTCGCCGCACATGTCCGGGGACTTCATCGGCTGGCGGAACACGCTGGTCGAGGTGTTCACCGAGAACTTCCGCCGCTGGCGCGCTGGGGAGCCGCTGCGCAATGTCGTCGACAAGACGCTCGGCTACGTGCCGTCGGGGAACCAGGGAGCCGGATGAACGACAGGATGCTGACCGCCAGCGAGCTCGTCGCCGCCTACGCGACCGGTGAGCTCTCACCGCTCGAGGCGACGCAGAACGCGCTGCAGGCCATCGAGGCCAGGGACGGCGAGTGCAACGCCTACACCCTCGTCGACGCCGACGGGGCGCTGGAACAGGCCAAGGCGTCCGAGGCCCGCTGGCGCGACGGCAACCCGATCGGCCTGCTCGACGGGGTGCCCTCCTCGATCAAGGACATGTTCCTGACCCAGGGCTGGCCGACCGTCCGGGGCTCGAAGAGCATCGACCCGGACCAGCCGTGGGACGTCGACAGCCCGGTCGCGGCGCGGATGCGCGAGGCCGGCCTTGTGCTGCTGGGCAAGACGACCACGCCGGAGATCGCCTGGAAGGGCGTCACCGACAGTCCGCTGCAGGGGATCACGCGCAACCCGGTCGACCCCACTAAGACGTCCGGTGGTTCGAGCGGCGGTAGCGCCGCGGCGGTGGCGGCCGGGATGGGTGAGCTGTCCGTCGGCACAGACGGCGGTGGCTCGGTGCGGATCCCGGCGTCGTTCTGCGGGATCGTCGGGCTGAAGCCGACCCACGGCCGGATCGCGCTGTACCCGGCGAGCCCGTTCGGGCCGCTGTCGCACGCCGGCCCGATGGCGCGGTCGGTGGACGACACCGCGATGTTGATGGACGTGCTGTCGATCCCCGACCACCGTGACCCGGCCGCACTGGCGCCGCCGGTGACGTCGTTCCGCGAGGCGGTCCGGCGGGACGTGCGCGGCCTGATCGCCGCGTTCTCCCCGACGCTCGGCTACGTCGACGTCGACCCGGAAGTGGCCGCGATCGTCGCGGCGGCGGTGCGCGCGCTCGGCGACGCCGGGCTGCACATCGAAGAGACCGACCCCGGCTTCGCCGACCCGAAACCGGCGTTCGACGTGTTGTGGTCCTCCGGCGCGGCGAAGCTGCTCGACAGTTTCCCGGCGGGTTCCGAAGATCGGACCGATCCCGGCCTGCGCAAGGTCTGGGAGCTGGGCAAGACCTGGTCGGCGAGCGACTACCTCGACGCGACCGCCGAGCGCGCCGCGCTGGGCATCCTGATGGGCGAATTCCACACGCGCTACGACGTGCTGATCACGCCGACCGTCCCGATCCCCGCGTTCGAGGCGGGTCACAACGTGCCGCCGGGCAGCGGGCTGAGCGAGTGGCCGGAGTGGACGCCGTTCACCTACCCGTTCAACATGACCCAGCAGCCCGCGATCAGCGTGCCGGCCGGGTGCACGTCGGAGGGCTTGCCGGTCGGGCTGCAGATCGTCGGGCCGCGGCACTCGGACGACCTCGTGCTGGCCGTCGCGAAGCTGCTGGAAGAAGTGCGGCCCTGGGCGCCCGCCTGACCACTTAAGGGTGAAACCCCGGCCGCGGCCGGGAAAGCTGTGCCACTGTCGGCCGGGTGAACGCTCAAGGCTGGCGGTACGAACGAGCCATTCCGACCGTCGACGTCACCGGGGAGCCGACGAGCGTGGTCGTCGGCCTGATCGAGCAGGGCGACCGGCTGGCCGCGGGCTTGAGAGTCGGCGACGGCCCGGCCGCGCTGGTTCCCCTGGAGACGGGCGGGGAGCTGCTCAAGGTGCTGCGCGAGACTCTCGAGAGCTGGTGGCGCCTCGACGGTCACCGCGACCTGACCCCGGAGCCCCGCGCGAGCCGGTAGCGACGGCCATCGCGGGCCGGCACTGACATCCGCTCGAACCGGCTCCGGTCTGCAGCGAGAAACCAGCGGCAGTCCGGCGCGTCGCGTCGAATGTCCAGACGTGCACCCGGCGCGAGTGTGGGGACCAGCGCACCTTGACGCTGGTATCCGCCCGGGGCAGTGGCGCGAGCGTGACCGCCATCGCCGACTGGCGCCGATCTCCGCGCGGGTCGGTAGCGCGAGCGGCAGCTATCGCGGTCCGGCCCGGACATCGGCGCAGGCCGGTAGCAGGGAAGGCCGTCAGTCGCAGCCTGGCACTGACTTTCGCGCGAGTCGGTAGCCCGGAGCGTGGCGACGATCGCCTGCGCGCGGGGTAGCAGCGCCGTCAGCCGATCCGGAGCTCGGCGAGCCGGCGGCGGCCCGGTTCCGTGATCCGCAGCGCCCGGCCGCGTGGGTGGCGGCGTACCCAGCCGTCGTCGAGCAATGACGTGAACAGTGCGGCGCCCAGGGCTCCGGCGAGGTGGACGGTGCCGTGCGACCAGTCGAGGCACGCCCGCACGCCGGGGCGTGAGTCCGGCAGGGCGGTGATGCCGAGCGCTACCAACAGCGGGTGGTCGAAGGTGCGGACCGTGCCGGATTCGCCCGGGGCCAGGTTGTCGATCACACCGTCTTCGCGCAGCAGCGCCGCTACTGGCCGCCGATGTGGCCGTAGCAGGCTCGGGCTCGCAGCAACGGCCCGGACGGCGGGTCGGGCTGGAGCCGGTCGGGCAAGCGGGCGGGGCGAGGGCGGTCAATACCTCGACGAGGTGCGCGACCTCCCGGCCCGCGAGCCGGTGCAGTCGTCGCCGGCCGGCTTCGGTGGCGTGCACGAGCCCGGCGTCGCAGAGCCGGCGCAGGTGCGAGCTCGCGGTGGACGGCGCGATACCGGCCACCGTCGCCAAGGCGCGGGCGGAGTGCGCGTCGCCGTTCAGCAGCTGCAGGAGCATCGCGGCCCGTGCCGGTTCGCCGATCGCCTGGGCGACCGAGGCGATGTCGGGTTCCCCGGGCATGACCTCGAGGGTAGCCCGGGAACCGTTCGCTCCGGATCGAAGTGTTCTTGTGGCACTCTGCGGCCATGACGAGCGAGTTCGGCACCCCGATCGGCGACCGCTACTTCGCGGACTACGTTCCCGGCGCGACCTACGACTGCGGGAGCGTCGAGGTGACCGAGGCCGAGATCCTGGAGTTCGCCCGGCGGTACGACCCGCAGAGCTTCCACGTCGACCCGGCCGCGGCGGCGGCCGGGCCGTTCGGCGGGCTGATCGCCAGCGGCTGGCACACGGCGAGCCTGATGATGCGGCTCTACGCGGCGCACTACCTGTCCACTGTGGCCAGTCTGGGCAGTCCCGGGGTGGACGAGCTGCGCTGGCCGCGTCCTGTCCGGCCGGGTGCGGTGCTGCGGTTGCGCGCGACGGTCACCGAGGCTCGCGTTTCACGCTCGAAGCCGGACCGGGGAGTGCTGCGCACCCGGGTCGAGTTCGTCGACGACGGTGCCGACGTCGTGTTCAGCGCGAACCTGGTGAACTTCCTTCTGGTGCGACCGGCGTCCGCCTGACCAAGCCGCGGATCTGCGGGCTGCACAGCACGAGCGCGGTCGTGACGACGACCAGCACCGCGCCGCCGATCAGCGTCGCCTCGCGGCCGGCGTGTTCGGCGAGCGGGCCCGCGCTGATCTGGCCCAGCGGCAGTGCGAGGAACGAACCGAGCATGTCGTAGGAGTACACGCGGGCGAGCTTCTCCGGCGGGATGTTCTCCTGCAGCGACACGTCCCACGCGACGGAGAACTGCTCGAGCGCGATGCCGCCGAGGAACATCGCGAGCAGCAGCGGGGCCAGGTAGGGCGTGACGCCGAGCGCGATCATCGGGAGCGCGTCCGCCATGACCAGCGCGACGCCGAGGAACAGCATCCGCCGGGGTCGCCAGTGGGCCGCGATGACGCCGCCGAGCAGAGCGCCGGCGGTCTGCACCGCCAAGGCGAGGCCCCAGCCGGTGCGGCCGAACGTGTCGTCGGCGACCAGCGGGCCGAGCACCACGATCGCGCCCGAGTTGACCGCGTTGACCAGCATGAACTGCAGCACCACCAGCCACACCCAGGACCGCGCGCGGAACTCGCGCCAGCCCTCGGCGAGTTCGGCGAGCGGGCGGCTGCCGGGGATCCGGTCCCCGCTCGGCAGCCGGATCCGGTGGTAGGACAGCGCGGCGGCGACGAACAGCAGCGCGTTCCCGGCGAGCGCCCACCCGGAACCGGCGAAGGCGACCAGGACCCCGGCGAGACTGGCCCCGGCGATCCGGCCGACGTTCGACAGGAGCCGGACCAGCGCGTTCGCCTGGGTGAGCAGCGTGCCGGGTACGGTCAGCGGCGTGAGCGACGCGGCGGCGGGCAGCGAAATGGCCGAGACGGCGCCGTTGACGAGGCTGAGCCCGACCAGCAGCGGCACCGAGGCGAATCCACAGAGGACACTCGCGGCGATGGCAGCCTGCGTGAGCGCGGCGGCGGTTTCGGTGCCCTGCAGGATCACCGACCGCGGCAACCGGTCGGCGAGCATCCCGCCGAACAGCACGAGCAGGATGTTGGCGACCGACCGGGCCCCGACGACGATCCCGAGATCCACGGCCGACCCGGTCAGGTCGACCACGGCGAAGGCCAGCGCAAAGGGCGCGACGGCGTTGGCGAAGTCGGCAAAGGTCCGCCCGGCGACGAGCGCCCGGAACCGGTGCTCCCGCAACGGCGCGAAGAGTGGCGCGCTCATCACGATTCCTCCGCGAGTGGTGCGATCGGGGCCGGTTTGGACTGCGTCACGGCGTTGGCGGGCATCAGGGTGCTCATCGCGAGTGCTTTGCGGGCAGGATGGCCAGAGCCGGCTCGAAGAGCTGCGCCGGTGTGTGCCGGTCGAACAGGTCCCGGGCGAAGGCGATCCGTGCCCGTTCGTACCGGCCCGCCTTTTCCAGTTGGCGGACAGCGGGGTGCTCGTCGCCGCCCTTCGCCAGTGGCACAGTGGGATCCGGCTCGAACGGCACTGCCTCGGGGCCGGCCGGGAGCAGGGTGGTCATCACGATTCCTTCGGAGACGGGACGGCTGTAGCCGGCTCGAAATGCGCCTCGCCGACGCCGGTAGGCGGTGGCGAGTTCGTCATGACTCCTCCGCCGGTGGCGCTGCCGCGGGTCCACGGCGAGGGCTTCGCACGGCGAGATGCGAAGAAACTCGGGCCGGCTCGGTCAACGCTGCGCCGGGGCAGGCGGGCAGCAGGCCGCTCATCGCAATCCCGCGGGAGCGATCGGGGGTAGGCCTCACACAGGCGTCGGCGAGAATCAGGGTTCTCTTCGCTGGTGACATGGCCGAGGTCAGCACGAGAACGGGCGACTACTGCGGTGCACGGGGGCGACCCGAACGGCACCACGGCGGGGCTCGCGAGCAGCGGAGCACTCATCGCGATTCCTCCGCCGGCGGCGTGATCGGGGTCGGCTCGGATAGACCTGTGATGATGGCCGAAAGCAAGGTGCGCACAGCGATTCCTCGCGGTCGCCAACCCCGGCGAGTACAGCGGAGTGCTCATTGCGGCTCCTCCGGCGCTTCCCCCGGAGTCAGCTCGAACAGCGCCATGCTCACGCTGACCCGGACCGTCCCCGGCGTCCTGGGCGCTTGCGCCGCGGTGTGGAGTTCGTGGCTCACCTCCTTCACCCGCGCCAGCAGCTCCGACCACACCTCCGGGGCCAGCCACAGCTCCGCGTCCGACAGGGATGCCGGGCGGCCCGACGCGCGGGACTCCGCCCGGCGCAGCAGCTCGCTCGCGATCGCCCTCGTCAGCATCTGTTCCTCGACCGGGTCGCGGGAGGTGAGACGCCGGCCGGAGTCCGGGTCGTGGCGGTAGCGCTTCGCGCGGCCGCCGCGGATGCGGACTTCCTCCGCGACGTCCAGCAGGCCCGCGTCGTGCAGGCGGCGGAAGTGGTAGCTGATGTTCGCCTGGGTTTCGCCCAGCTCGCGGGCCGCCTCCGCCGCGCTCATCGCCGTGCCCGTCAGCAGCGAGAGGATGCGCATGCGCAGCGGGTGGGCCAGGACCCGGAGGTCGTCGAGGGACATGCTCCCGAGTCTCGGGGACACGGCCGCGACTGTCAAAGAGTTATTTGGGGGTTTCGCTCGCCGGGAAGATCGGTGCAGTGGTCCGACGTCTGTGCTGTGCTGGACTCATGCGTACGACGATCTTGGGTCGCAGCGGTCTCGAAGTCTCGAAGATCGCCTTCGGCACCTGGCAGCTCGGCGGCGACTGGGGCGCCTTCGACGAAGACACCGCGATCGCGGCGATCCACCACGCCCGCGCTCTCGGTGTGAACTTCTTCGACACGGCGCAGGCGTACGGCCGCGGCCGCTCCGAGGTGCTGCTCGGGCGGGCGCTGCGAGGAGTCGAGGACGTCGTCGTCGCCACCAAGGGCGGCATCAACCCGCGGGCCGAACGACCCCGCGACTCCCGGCGAGCGTGGCTCACCCGGGGTCTCGACGAGAGCCTGCGCAACCTCGGGCGCGACCACGTCGACGTCTACCAGGTGCACTGGCCCGACCCCGACACCCCGGCAGCGGACGTCGCCGGGCTGCTGCAGGAGTTCGTCGACGCCGGCAAGGTCCGGCACGTCGGCGTCTCCAACTACGGCTCCGCGCAGCTGGCCGAGTTCGACAAGACGCGGCCGGTCGAGACGCTCCAGCCGCCCTACCACCTGTTCCGCCGCGGCATCGAGACCGACCCGCTGCCCTACGCCCGCGAGCACGACATCGGCGTGTTCGTCTACAGCCCGCTCGGCAGCGGCCTGCTGACCGGCGCGTTCACTCCGGACAGCACCTTCGAAACCACCGACTGGCGGTCGCGGTCGAGTGCGTTCCAGGGGGACAACCTGCGCCGCAACCTCAAGATCGTCGACGAACTCCAGGCCTTCGCCGCCCAGCGGGACGTCGCTGTCAGCCAGCTCGCCATCGCCTGGACGCTCGCCCGGCCCGGGGTGCACGCCGCCATCGTCGGGGCGCGGAACCCGCGGCACATCGAGGCGAGTCTCGCCGCCGCCGACATCACGTTGACGTCCGATGACTTGGCCGAGATCGACCGCATCACCGCCGACGCCGTGCAGATCGCCGGGGCCGCGCCGGAGGGGGTCGTCTAGTCCGCTTCGGACTACTTGACGGCGGCTTCCAGCTCGACCAGCGCCGTGTCGAGGTGCGTCAGGATGCGCTGCAGGTGCGGCACGCTGCGGCGGCAGCCGGTGATGCCGAAGTCGAGGTTGTCGCCGTTGCTGGTCAGCGTGATGTTGACGGCCTGGCCGTCGAGCAGCACCGACGCGGGGTAGATGCCGTCGAGCTGCGCGCCGTTCCAGTACATCTGCTTGCGGGGGCCGGGCACGTTCGAGATCACCAGGTTGAACGGCGGCCGCGTGTTGTTCACGACGCCGGGTATCGGCGAAACGCCCAATTGCGCCACGTTGATCCCGGAGAGCAGCAGCGTCTGCAACGGCGTCAGCTCCGAGAACAGCCGCTTGCCGTTGCGCATCGACTGGTGGATCGCGCCGAGGCGCTTGCCCGCGTCCGGCAGGTCGGTGGCCAGGTTGCACAGCAGCGCGCCGATGTTGTTGCCGGTCGCCTCACCCGGATCGGTCTTGCGGCGCAACGAAACCGGCACCATCGCGATCATCGGCGCGTCCGGCAGCGCGCGCTGCTCGATGAGGTAGTCCCGCAGCGCGCCCGAGCACATCGCGAGCACGACGTCGTTGCGCGACACCCCCGCCGCGTTGGCCACCTGCCGCACGCGGTCGAGCGACCACGACTGCGCCGCGAACCGGCGCGCGCCGCCGATCGGCACGTTGAACATCGTCCGCGGCGCCTGGCCCGGCAGGGTCACCGTGTGCTCGCCGAACGCCTCCCGCGCCACCTTCACCGCCGCCGGCGCCAGGCTCGCGATCTGGTTGACCGTCTTGCCGGCGGTGTCCAGCAGCGACCGCGGGCTCCGGGTGCGGCCTTCGCCCGGTTTGCGCCGGGTGCCCCACCAGGGCGGGCAGTCCATGTCCGACGGGTCGTCCGACAGCGTGCCCTGCAGGTGGCGCAGCGCCGAGACGCCGTCCATCAGCGCGTGGTGGACCTTGGTGTAGACGGCGAACCGGCCGTCGGCCAGGCCTTCGACGAGGTGGATCTCCCACAGCGGCCGGTGCCGGTCGAGCAGGGTGCCGTGCCAGCGGCCGGCGAGCTCCAGCAGTTCGCGGATCCGGCCCGGCTGCGGCAGCGCGGAGTGCCGGAAGTGGTAGTCGAGCTCGAGCTCGGTGTCGGTCGACCAGGCGACGTGCCCGAGCGTGTTCACCGGACGCGCCGGGCGGCGGCGGAAGATCGGCCGCATGTTGTCCGATTCGAGCAGGTTCCGGCGGATGCCGCTCAGGTAGTCCGGGCCGGCGCCGTCCGGTTTCTTGAACAGCTGCAGACCGCCGACGTGCATCGGGTGCTCGCGCGACTCCACCAGGAGGAACATCGAGTCGGTCACCGGCATCATCGGCATCGGGTACCACCTTCCGCGCGCGGAGCGTCGCTGCCCCGGTGGGCCGACTCTACGCGTTCGGGTGCCACCGGTGGATCACGTTCTACATTGGCGAGTATGACCGTCCGCAGCGCCGGGGAAACGTCCCTGCCACAGATGGCCGAAGTCGTGGTGATCGGCGGCGGGGTGATCGGGGTGAGCTGCGCGTTCCGGTTGGCCGAGGCCGGCGTCGACGTCCTGCTGCTGGAGCGCGACGGCCTGGGTGAGGGCTCGACGGCGAAGGCCGCGGGCGGCATCCGGTCGTCGTTCACCAAGCCCGTGAACGTCGAGCTGGGGCTGCGCGGGCTCGCCGAGTACAGCGCGTTCCGGGAGCGGTTCGGCACCGAGATCGACTTCCGCCGCGACGGCTACCTGTACCTGATCACCGACCCGGCGGACGTGCCCGCAATCGGACATTGCGCGGAGCTGCAGCGCGCGCACGGCGTCCGGAGCTACCTGCTCGACCCCTCGGAGGTGCGGGACGTCCTCCCGCTGCTCGAACCGGACGGCGTCGTCGCGGCGCTCTGGTCGCCGGACGACGCGAAGGCGACGCCGGACGCGGTCGTGCAGGGGTACGCCAGAGCTGCACGCGCCCGCGGCGCGCAGCTCCGGACCGGCGTCGAGGTGACCGGGATCGAACGTGACGGCGACGTGCTGACCGGCGTGCGCACGACGGCGGGCTTTGTCCGGACCGGCGCGGTGGTGTGCGCGGCGGGCGCGTGGTCGGGCCGGGTCGGCGCGCTGGCCGGGCTGGACCTGCCGGTGCGCCCGTTCCGGCGCCAGGTCGTGTTCACCGGTCCGGTGCCCGGGTTGCCGGAGTCGGTGCCGCTGACCATCGAGATGCCCTCGGCGTTCTACTTCCACCGCGAAGGCGCAGGTCTGGCGATGTCCTTTTGCGAGGACGACGGCTTCCCCGGCTTCGGCACCCGCTACGAGGCGGGCGAGTGGCTGCCGCGGCTGGCCGAGCTGGCCGGGCGCCGGATCCCGGCCGTGCTGGACGCCGGCATCCGCACGGCGTGGGCCGGGTTGTACGAGATGACGCCGGACCGCAACCAGATCATCGGGGAAAGCGTCCTTCTGTCGCGGTTCTTCTACGCGACCGGCTTCTCCGGCCACGGCTTCCAGATGGGTCCGGCCACCGGCGAGCTGATCCGGGACCTCTACCTGGGCCGGCCGACGGCGATCGACGTCGCCGAGCTGGATGTCCGCCGGTTCGCGGCGGCCGGTAGCGCACCGGCCGAGCACAACATCGTCTAGGGGCGATTGCCAGATCGTTCAACGATCTGGCAGTATCCGGGCCGTGGCTGTGAGTGGTGCGCGGGAGCTGGCGGACGCGTTGAAATCGCTGGGTACGGAGCTCGTTTTCGGCCTGCCCGGGGTGCACAACCTGCCGTTGTGGGAGGCGTTCGCCGAGACCGGCATCAAGATCATCGGCGTCCGCCACGAACAGACGGCCGGGTACGCCGCCGACGGTTACGCCCGCGCCACCGGGAAGCTCGGCGTCGCGCTGGTGACCACCGGGCCCGGCGCCGCCAACACGCTCGGCGCCGTCGGCGAGGCCATGGCTTCCGCCGCGTCGGTGCTGGTCATCGCCACGGACATCCCCTCGACGCTGCGTCGTCCCGGCGTCGTGCGCGGGGTGCTGCACGAGACCTCGGACCAGCAGGCGATGTTCGCGCCGATCACCAAGGGCGGCTTCACCGTCCGCGCGGCCGACCAGATCGGCACCACCGTGCACCGCGCCGCCCGGCTCGCGCTGCAGCCGCAGAGTGGCCCGGTGTACCTCGGCGTGCCGACCGACTACCTGCGCGAAGAGGTGCCGCACCGGCGTCCGCCCGCGCCGCACCGCAAGCCCGAGAGCGACGTCCCCGACCTCGCGCGGGCGGAAGCGCTGCTGTCCGACGCGCAGCACCCGCTGATCTGGGCCGGCGGCGGCGCGCTGCGCTCGGGCGCGGGCGCGGCCATCGGCGCGCTCGCCGAGAAGCTGGCCGCGCCGGTGATCACCACGTTCGCCGCCCGCGGCCTGCTGCCGCTCGACCACCCGTGCCTGGCGCCGAACCCGGTGCACACCCCGGAGGTCGGCGAGCTGTGGGACGAGGCCGACGTCGTGCTCGCCATCGGCACCGACTTCGACGGCCTGATGACGCAGAACTGGCTGATGCCCCAGCCGCCCACGCTCATCGCGATCAACGTCGACGCCGACGACGCCGCCAAGAACTACCCGCCGGACCTGACGCTGGTCGGTGACGCGCGCGCGATCGTCGAGCGCCTGCTGCCGAAGCAGCGGGCGGGGCTCGACGACATCACGCTGCGGCTGGCCGGCATCGGCCGCCGGGTGCGCCAGCGCATCCGCGAGGAGGAGCCGCAGGCCTACGACTTCCTGTCCACTTTGGACGAGGTGTTGCCGACGGACGCGGTGCTGGTGTCCGACATGTGCGTCGCGGGTTACTGGGTCGGCGGCTTCCACCGGGTGCGGGCGCCGCGCAAGCTCGCCTACCCGATGGGCTGGGGCACCCTCGGTTACGGCTTCCCGGCGTCGCTCGGCGCCGCCGCAGCGGGGGTCGGCCGCGCCATCTGCATCACCGGCGACGGCGGGTTCCTCTACGCCTGCGGTGATCTCGCGACGCTCGCGCAGGAACAGCTGCCGGTCACGGTCGTCCTGGTCGACGACGGCGGCTACGGCATGCTGCGCTACGACCAAGAGCGCGAAGGGCTGCCGCGGCGCGGGGTCGACTGGGACAGCCCGGACTTCGTCGGCCTGGCGCGCTCCTTCGGCGTGCACGCCGACCGCGTCTCCGGGTTCGGGCGCGCGTTCCGGCGGCTGCTCGGCGAGTTCGTCGAGTCGGACGAGCCGAACGTGCTGGTCGTGAAGGCCAAGCTGAAGCCGCCGCTGAACTCCTCGCCGCGGTGGTACCGGAAGGCCGCCGGATGAGGAACGGCAGATGAGGATCGGTGTCGACATCGGCGGCACGTTCACCGATCTCTGCGCGGTGGACGGCGCCGGGATCGTCGCCGTCGGCAAGGTGCTGACCACGCACGACGAGCCGGCCCGCGCGGTCGAGGAGGGCCTGGCCGCGCTCTTCGCCGACGCCGGGATCGCCGCCGGCGACGTCGAGCAGGTCGTGCACGGGACGACGCTCGTGACGAACGCGCTGATCGAGCGCAAGGGCTCGCGCACCGCGCTGCTCGCGACCGCCGGGTTCCGCGACGTCCTGGAAATGCGGCGCGAACACCGGTACGAGCTGTACGACCTGCTCATCGAACTGCCCGAGCCGCTGGTCCCGCGGCACCTGCGCTTCGACGTCCCGGAGCGGATCCTCGCCGACGGGTCCGTCCACATCGGACTCGACGAGGCGTACGTCGCCCGGCTCGGCCGCGAGCTGGCCGGCCGGGGGATCGACGCCGTCGCGATCTGCTTCCTGCACGCGTTCACCAACCCGGCCCACGAGCGGCGTGCGGCCGAGGTCCTCGCCGACGTCGCGCCCGGCCTGCGGGTCGCGCTCTCGTCGGAGGTCGTGCCCGAGATCCGCGAGTTCGAGCGCGCGTCGACCACGGTCGCGAACGTCTACGTCCAGGACCTCACCGAGCGGTACCTGCGCGATCTCGAACTCCGGCTGCGCCGGCTCGGTGTCGCCGGCGCGCCGCACATCATGCTGTCCAACGGCGGTCTGGCCACTGTGGACACCGCGGCCCGGCACCCGATCCGGATTCTCGAGTCCGGCCCGGCCGGGGGCGCGCTGGCGGCGGCCGCGATCGGCCCGGCAGACCTGCTGGCTTTCGACATGGGCGGCACGACGGCGAAACTCTGCCTGATCGCCGGCGGCGCGCCGCTGGTGACGCACCAGTTCGAAGTGGACCGGAAGTACCGGCTGCTGCCCGGCTCCGGGCTGCCGGTGCAGGTGCCGGTCGTCGACATGATCGAGATCGGTGTCGGCGGCGGGTCGATCGCCCGGATCGACGCGCTGGGGTTGCTGACCGTCGGCCCCGACTCGGCCGGCTCCGAACCCGGCCCGGCCTGCTACGCCCGCGGCGGCAGCGAGCCCACGGTCACCGACGCCGACCTGGTGCTCGGCTACCTCGACCCGGGGTACTTCCTCGGCGGCGACATGGGCCTGGATCGAGAGGCCGCGCGGACGGCCATCCGCGAGCGCATCGCCGAGCCGCTCGGCGTCAGCGTCGAAGAGGCCGCGTGGGGCATCCACACGAGTGTCAACGAGGACATGGCGAACGCCGCGCGCGTGCACGCCGTCGAACGCGGGCAGGATCCCGCGCGGCTGCCGATGTACACCTTCGGCGGCGCGGGCCCGGTGCACGGCGTGGGGGTCGCCCGCGCGCTCGGGGCGCCGGCGGTCGTCGCGCCGCCGGCCGCCGGAGTGCTCAGCGCGGCCGGGTTCCTGACCGCGCCGCTGGCGTTCGACTTCGTCCGGTCCGCCCGCGCGGCCGTGCTCGATCTGTCGTGGGACCAGGTCGACGCCCTGTTCGCCGAGATGGAGGCCGAAGGCGCGGCGCTGCTCGCGAAGTCTGGTGTGGACGGTGTGACGCACCGGCGGATCGCCGAAATGCGTTATGCCGGACAGGGTTACGAGATCCGCGTCCCGGTCCACGACGGCAGCTGGCCGGACACCCTGATCGACGAGTTCACCCGCACCTACCGCGCGCTGTACCGGCGGTCCGGGCCCGAGGTCGGCGTCGAGGTGCTGAACTGGCGCGTCGTTTCCAGTGGCCCGGCCCCGGACGTCACCCTCCGGCTGGCCGGGCGTGAGACGTCCGGTGCCGCACGCAAGGGCACCCGCAAGGCCTACTTCCCGTCGGCGGGCGGCTTTGCCGACACGGCTGTGTTCGACCGGTACCGGCTCGAACCCGGTGTCCGGGTCGACGGACCGGCCATCGTGGAGGAACGCGAGTCCACTGTGGTCGTCCCACCAGGCGCGCACTGCGTCGTTCGCGAGGACGCCGCGCTGGAGGTGACGGCGTGAGCCCCGCCGACGCACTCCCTCCCGCGGAGGCGGCAATGGGCACCGACCCGATCCTCGTCGGGCTGTTCGGCAACCGGCTGCACTCGATCCTCGCCGAACAGCAGAACGCGCTGGTCAACACGGCCTTCTCCGCTGTCGTCCGCGAATCGCTCGACCTGGCGTGCGCGGTGTTCGACTCCCGCGGCGAGATGATCGGCCAGTCGGTCGGCGGCACCCCCGGCCACATCAACGCGATGGCCACCGGCATGCACCACTTCGTCGCCGCCTACCCGGCTGACCGGCTCGCACCCGGTGATGTGCTGCTCACCAACGACCCGTGGCAGACCGCTGGGCAGATCAACGACATCACCGTCGCAACGCCGGTGTTCCGGGCCGGCCGGCTGGTCGCGTGGTTCGCGTCGTGCTGTCACGCGCCCGACATCGGCGGCCAGCTGGTGTCCGCCGAAGCGCACGAGGTCTTCGAGGAAGGCCTCCGGCTGCCGATCCTCAAGTTCCTGCGCGCGGGCGAGGTCAACACCGACCTGGAACGGCTGATCCGCGCCAACGTCCGCACGCCGGAGGAGACCATCGGCGATCTGTACGCGCAGGTCACCGGCAACGAGGTCGGCGCGGCGAGCCTGGTGCGGCTGCTGGACGAGTTCGGGCTCGACACGCTCGACGACGTCGCCGCCGAGATCATGAACCGCTCGGAGAACGCCCTGCGGGACGCGCTGCGGGAGCTACCGGACGGGACCTACACCAACAAAATCGTCACCGACGGCTTCGACGACGAAGAGATCGTCCTGCGTGTCACGGCCACTGTGGATGGTGACGAGATCCACCTCGACTTCGCGGGCTCATCGCCGCAGAGCCGGCGCGGGATCAACGTCGTGCTGAACTACACCCGGGCGTACGCGTCGTTCGCGGTCAAGGCGGCGATCGCGCCGGAGGTGCCGCACAACGCCGGCTCGTTCCGGCCGGTGCACGTGACCGCACCCGAGGGGTCGGTGCTGAACTGCCTGCCGCCGGCGCCGGTCGCGTCACGGCACCTGATCGGGCACTTCCTGCCGTCGCTGCTGATCGGCGCGCTGCCCGGCGCGGCGCTCGCGCCGAGCGCGGACGCGCTGTGGATGACCATCTGGCGGGGCACCGGGTTCATGCTCAACGTCTTCCAGACCGGCGGCATGGGCGCGCGGGCGGACAAGGACGGCCTGAACACCACGGGTTTCCCGAGCGGCCTGCGCTCGACGCCGACCGAGGTCATCGAGACCATGGCGCCGCTCGTGCAGTCCGAACGGGTGCTGCGGGTGGATTCCGGCGGCCCCGGGCGCCGGCGCGGCGGCCTCGGACAGGTGACCACGATGGTGGCACGCGCCGTGGATTCCTGGAGTGTCAACGGGAACGTCGACCGCGTGCGGGCGGCGGCGTCCGGTGTGGACGGTGGCGGCGCGGGCTCACCCGGACGGTTCGGCTTGCGCGACGGGCCCGACCTGCCGGCGAAGAGCCGCGTTACCCTCGCCGCGGAGTCCGTTGTGGACGTCACACTCCCCGGCGGTGGCGGTTACGGGCCGCCGCGCGAACGGCCGGTGACGGCCGTGCTCGCGGACGTCGTCGAAGGGTACGTCTCGGCGGCGGCGGCGCGTGAGGTGTACGGCGTCGAAGTGCGGTACCTCGGGGAACCGGACACACTCGTCCGGCTGCCGGAGGACTACGTGGTGGACGAAGAGCAGACAGCACGACTGAGAGCGGGTAAGTGATGGGTCGGTTGGCCGGCAAGGTGGCGGTCGTCTTCGGCGGCGCGCGGGGTATCGGCCTCGCCACGGTGAAGGAGTTCCTCGCCGAGGGCGCGACGGTGTTCGCGTCGGACATCCGCGAGCCCGCCGAGTCCCTGGCGGGCTATCGGCACTCCATAGTGGACGCCACCGACGAGGACCAGGTCGGCGCGTTCGTCGACGGCGTCATCGCCGAAACCGGCCGGATCGACGTGCTGTTCAACAACGTCGGCGGCCACCTCGGCAAGCCGCTGGTGGACACGACACTGGCCGACTTCGACGACATCTTCGCGCTCAACGTGCGGGCGGCGTTCCTGGGCACCCGCGCCGTGCTGCCGCACATGCTCGAGCGCCAGGCGGGCAGCATCGTCACGACGTCGTCGAACGGCGGCGTGATGGGCCGCCCCGGCGACCCGGTCTACAACGCCACCAAGCACGCGCTGGTCGGGCTGACGAAGTCGATCGCCGTCGCCCACGCGCACCAGGGCATCCGCGCCAACACGGTGAACCCGGGCGCGATCGACACCGACATGCTGCGCAGCACGCTCGCGTCCCCGGAGGAGTTCGAGACCAAGCAGCACCAGCTCGTCGCGAGCACGCCGGCCGCTCGCGTCGGCGAGGCGTGGGAAGTCGCGAAGGCCGTGGTGTTCCTGGCCAGTGACGAGTCGCGCTTCATCAACGGCGTCGTGCTGCCGATCGACGGCGCGAAGGCCGCGGGGGTGATGCCGGGCAACCGGTACAGCCTCGACTTCGAACTCGGCGTCAGGTAACGGAGTCCCGATGTCCACTGTGGACGCCTCGGGGCTGGAGCGCGAGCGGCACCTGCTCGCGCGCAGCGGCACGGCCGAGCGGGTGGCCGCGATCCTGCGCCAGTACATCACCGACGGCGTCTTCGCCCCCGGTGAAAGGCTTTCCGAGCCGGTGATCAGCTCGGCGCTGGGCGTCTCGCGCAACACACTGCGCGAGTCGTTCCAGCTGCTGGCCCACGAACGGCTGGCCGTGCACGAGCTGAACCGCGGTGTGTTCGTGCGCGAACTGACCACTGAGGACATCGAAGACCTCTACGTCGTGCGCCGGGCCACCGAATGTGGTGCCCTGCGCCGCGCGGCCGAACGATCCACTGTGGACCTGACGGCGGCCGAGGGCGCGTTGCGGGACGGGCGCGCGGCCGCGGAAGCCGAGGACTGGCCGGCGGTCGGCACCGCGAGCATCCACTTCCACCAGGCGCTCGCCGATCTCGCCGGCAGCGAACGGATCTCCGCCATGATGCGCCAGGTCCTCGCCGAAACCCGGTTGTTCTTCGTGCTCAACGAGAACACCCGCGAGTTCTACGAGCCGTTCCTCGAGTGTCACGAGCAGATCCTGGACGACTTGCGCGGTGGCCGGTTCGACGTCGCGGAGGCTGCGTTGGACCGCTACCTCCGCGACGCCGAAGCCTGGCTCATCGACCTCAGCAGGTGATCGTGGCGTTCGCCCAGTCGGCGTGGTCGTTGGTGTTGCCGTCACCGCCGTCGGTCACCGACAGCTCCAGCACCTGGACGCCGGAGAGCTGCGCGGTCAGGGGCTGAGCCTTGTCTCCGGGGTGCATGACGCCGGTGGCGGCCAGCTCCTTGCCGTCCCCGAGGAGACGGAACCCCACACTGCCATCGGAGTTCTCGTCGTCCAGGCCGACCAGCGTGCTGACCGACGTGCAGCCCGCGCCGACGTAGATCCGCACGCTCGACGGGGCGTGGGCGCCGATCCCGTCGTCGTAGCCGGTGCCGGCGATGGTGATCTTGTGGCCGTCACCCGCTTGGGCCTCGCCGTTGCTCGTGCCGCGTTCGACCGGGCCCCAGCCGTTGTCGGACGACATCCACGGAGCCTTCGACAACGCCGTCGTCCCCGCCGTCGGCCGCGAGACGAGCGGCGATGTGCCTTCCGACGCCAGGTCGCGCTTGCCCCACAGGGTCAGGTAGCTCGCCTTCGCGGTGAGCGTGACGTGATCGCCGGTGGGAGCGACGGGCTTGAAGGTGACCGCCTTTTGCCAGCTCTTCCCGGGCAGGACGACCGGCACCGTGAACGTGCCGGGCCCGGCCAGCTTCCAGCCGGTCGGCGCCGTGACGCTGGTCCGGACGTCCGCGATCGGCGTGCTGCCGTCGTTGGTCACCTTCAGCGTCGTCGTCAGCGGCCGGTCGGCGGGCACGTAGTCCGGGCTCGGCAGGGCCAGCGTCGTCAGCGGCGCGGCCGCCGGGTGGGTGGCCGGCCAGACGCGGAACACGGCCGAGCCGTGGGACGGCACAGCGGCGCGGAGAGTGCCGGCGGTCTCGGTTTCGGTGCCGCTCCAGAGGTCGCGGACGCGGTAGTCGCGCGCCTTGAGGCCGAGGTCCTTCGCCGTCGTGCTCATCGCCGCGCTCGCCGGGCCGCGGTTGAACAGCACGACCGCGGCCGAGCCGTCGGACATCGGCTTGGCCCAGACCTCGGTGTCGCCGTCGTCGCGGATCTTGTGGCCCTGCGTGCCCGCCCAGTCCTGGTCCAGCGCGATGACGTCCTTGTTCTCCAGGATCTTCTTGTTCGCCGCCGACATCGCGGGCAGGTCGTTTCCGGCCAGCAGCGGCGCGTTCAGCAACGCCCAGAGCGAGAAGTGCGAGCGGTACTCGGCGTCGGTCATGCCGCCGTTGCCGACCTCGAGCATGTCCGGGTCGTTCCAGCCGCCGGGGCCGGCGTACTTCTCCAGGCCGACCTGCTGGTCGAGGATGCCGGTCATGCTTCCCCAGTTGTCGCTGATGTCGCCGGTGGTGCGCCACAGCTGCGCGCCGGCGTCGCGGCCCCAGGTCCACGGGTCGTTCTCGCCCCATTCGCAGAGCGCGTAGATCATCGGGCGGCCGGTCTTCGCGATCGCGTCGCCCATCTTGGTGTAGCGCTCGATCGCCGGGCGGCCCTGGTTGTTGCAGTTGTCGTACTTGAGGTAGTCGACGTCCCAGTCGGCGAACGACTGCGCGTCCGCGTCCTCGTGGTCGAGCGCGCCGGGCATGGTCTTCTGGCAGGTCAGCGTGCCGGCGCTGGTGTAGATGCCGAGCTTGAGGCCGAGCCCGTGGACGTAGTCGGCGAGCGCCTTGATGCCGTGCGGGAACTTCTCGTGGTTGGGTTCGAGCTTGCCGTCGGCCGTGCGGTTCTGTTCGGCCCAGCAGTCGTCGATGTTGACGTACTGGTAGCCCGCGTCCTTCATGCCGGACGACACGAGCGCGTCGGCGGCGCCGCGGATCAGGTCTTCGTTGATGTCGCAGCCGAACTTGTTCCAGCTGTTCCAGCCCATCGGCGGCCGGTCGCCGACGCGCTGGGCGGCGAAGTACCGGGGTTCCGCGGCCGCGGCTTGCGTGACCGTGACCAGCGTGGCGCAGACGGCCAGCGTGGCCGCCATTCCAACAAGACGACGCATCGTTCCCTCCAGGAGTGCGCAACTCTGCACAGACTCGATCAACAATCAACACGATGGGAGTGATCGCCGTCTAGGTCCGTTGGTAGGAAATCCATTTCCCGAGAGCGCGAGGTAGAAAGGGGCGGACGCCGCCGAGCCCGACGAGGAGCCGTTGATGCCCCCTGCCCCTGACGGACTCCGGCCGCTGGACGGGATCAAGGTCGTCGACCTCTCCCGCATCCTCGCCGGGCCGTACTGCACGCAGTACCTCGGCGAGATGGGCGCCGACGTCGTCAAGGTCGAGCCGCCGGGCCACGGCGACGACACCCGCGGCTGGGGCCCGCCGTTCGTCGGCGAAGAGGCCGTCTACTACCTCGCGGCGAACCGGAACAAGCGCGGGATCGTCCTCGACCTCAAGAGCGACCGCGGCCGGGACGCGCTGCGGCGGCTGGTCGCCGGCGCCGATGTGCTCGTCGAGAACTTCCGGCCGGGGACGCTGGAGAAGTGGGGGATCGGCTACGCCGCGCTGGCGGCGGTGAACCCGCGGCTGATCCACGTGTCGATCACCGGGTTCGGCCAGACCGGGCCCTACCGCGACCGCGCGGGCTACGACCTGGTCGCGCAGGCCCTCGGCGGCGTCATGTCGCTGACCGGCGAGCCCGGCGGCCCGCCGGCGAAGGTCGGGCTGCCGGTGGCCGACCTCAACGCCGGGACGTGGGCGATCATCGCCGTGCTTATGGCGCTGCAGGCCCGGCACACCACCGGCCGCGGCCAGTACCTCGACGTGTCCCTTTTGGACAGTCAGCTGGCGTGGCACACCTACGCGGCGGGCGCGCACTTCTACGACACCCCGCGGCCGCGCCGGATGGGCTCGGCGCACCCGAGCATCGTCCCGTATCAGGCGTACCACGTCTCCGACGGCTGGCTGATCATCGCGGTGGGCAGCGAAAAGCTGTGGCACGCGTTCTGCGGGGTGCTCGGCTTGGACATCGCATCGGACCCCCGGTTCTCTTCGAACGCCGCGCGCGCGGCGCACCGGGATGCGCTGAACGCGCTGCTGGAGCCGGTGCTGCGGACCCGCGCGGCGGCGGACTGGCTGAAGGCCTTCGACACGGCGGGCATCCCGGCGGCTCCGATCAACCAGATCGACGACGTGTACGCGGACCCGTGGACGGCCGCGCGTGACCAGGTGGTGCGGTTGCCGCACCCGACGGTGGGGACGTACGTGGGCACCGGGTTCCCGGTGAAGGCTTCGGATACACCGGCGCGGCCGACGTCCGCGCCGCCGACGCTGGGGCAGCACACTTCGGAGGTGCTGGCGGAGCTGGGTTATTCGGAAGCGGAGATCGCGGAGTTCCTGGGGTGAGGCTCAGTTCGTGCCGGACGCGAGGACCGGGTCGGGCCACGTGCAGCCTTTGCCGGAGGAACCACCACGCGACGGTGCCGAGGGCCGGCACCGCGAACCCCGCCGGGGCTGGTCTGCGCCTGCCGCTGGGGGCGGCGGAAGCCCCGCGGTTGGTCGGCCAAGCGGCGTCGTTGTTACAGGTTGTGGTGCCGTTCCGGCCAGTCCGGACCGCCGAACTGTGCACGATGGAGTGTTCGCGCTCATTGCTTCGCCCTGGTAAGGATGAGGGCGCGACCTGAGGAGGACCGATGTCAGCACAGCCGAAGCACGCCCTCTGGCACCCGTTTGCCGATATGGGGGCCGTCGACGGGGATCGGATGGTCATCACCCGCGGTGAGGGCTCCTACGTCTGGGACGACGCCGGGCGGCGGTACTTCGATGCCACCGCGTCGCTCTGGTACGCCAACTTCGGGCACGGGCGACCGGAGATCACCGAGGCCGTCGGCAAGCAGCTGCGGGCGCTCGACTCGTACAACCTGTTCGGTTACAACGCGAACGAGCCGGCGATCGAGCTGGCCGACCGCGTCGCCGAGCTCGCGCCGACCCCCGGGTCGAAGGTGTTCTTCGGCTCCGGTGGCGGGGACGTCATCGACACCGCCGTGAAGCTCGCGCGCGCCTACTTCGCGCAGACCGGGCGGCCGGAGAAGGTGCACGTCATCGGCCGGACGCAGGGGTACCACGGCACGCACGGGTTCGGCACGGCCGTCGGCGGCATCCCGGCCAACGCGGCCGGCGTCGGCCCGCAGCCGCCGGAGTTCTCGCACGTTCCGTTCGACGACGCCGGCGCGCTCGAGGCCGAGATCCAGCGGGTGGGCGCGGCCAACGTCGCGGCGTTCTTCTGCGAACCCGTCATCGGCGCGGGCGGTGTGCTGCTGCCGCCGGACGGGTACATCGAGGCGGTCGCGGAAATCTGCCGCCGCCACGACGTCCTGTTCGTCGCGGACTGCGTCATCGCCGCGTGGGGCCGGCTCGGCACGTGGTTCGGCATCGACCGGTGGTCGGTGCAACCCGACATGATCACGACGGCGAAGGGCATCACCGGCGGGACCATCCCGCTCGGCGCGCTGATCGTGGCCCCGCGCGTGGCGGAACCGTTCTTCACCGGCGCGCCCGGCGCCCCGATCTTCCGCCACGGCGCGACGTACGCCGGGCACCCCGTCGCCTGCGCGGCGGGCCTCGCCACGCTGGACATCTACGAGCGTGACGGCCTGATCCCGCGCGGCCGCGAACTCGAGAAGCCGCTCGCCGACGCCGTGTCCGGTGTCAGCGACCACCCGCTGGTCAAAGAGGTCCGCGCCGGCCTGGGCTTCCTCGCCGCGGTGGAGCTGACGGCGGAAGTCATGGACGCCGACCCGGGCGCCCCGGTCAAGCTGCAGCGCGCGTGCCGCGACGAGGGTGTGATCGTGCGCAACCTCGGCCGCGGGATCGCCGTGTCGCCGCCGCTGATCGCGGCGGAACCGGAACTCGACCTGCTGGCCACGGCGTTGCCGAAGGCCCTGGACCGCCTGCGCTGAAACGGTGAACGGCTCATTCCTGTCCTCCGACGGCAGGAATGAGCCGTTCACCCTGCGTGTCACGACACGCAGAACTCGTTGCCCTCCGGGTCCGCGACCGTCACCCAGCTGTGCGGCCCCTGCTGCCCGCGGTGCAGGAACTTCGCGCCCCGCGTGGTCAGCTTCTCCACCGTCGCGTCGACGTTGGCCGCGCCGACCCAGACGTCGAGGTGGAGCCGGTTCTTCACGGTCTTGGGCTCCGGGACCAGCTGGAAGAGCACCCGCTTCGGTGGACCTTCCGGTGGAGAGTCCGGGTGCCGGATGGCCGCACCCGTCTTCCACACCAAAGCCCCGTTGTGCGTCTTCGTCTCCGCGTCGCTCGCGTAGCCCTTCGCGATCATCTCGCGGATGAAGTTCTCGTCGGTCGGTTCCACGGTCCAGCCGAGCGTCTCGGCCCACCAGTCGGCGAGCACGTGCGGGTCGGCCGAGTCCACGGTCACCTGGAAGTCATACGCCATACCGGCACGTTAACGACCGAGTCCGACATTTTCCGGAACGCGAGGTCTTCGGGCACCACCGTGAACCGCCACTTGTCGACGCCGCCGCCCATGATCTCGGCGTACCGGCGGGCGCCGTCCGCGTTCGCGAAACGCACTTGCTGGCCGTTCGTCAGGTGGGTGATCTTGACCGCCACGCTGCCTCCTCAGACTCCCCGAAAAGATTGGGCCGGCCCGCGGAGCTTCCCCCTCCGGGACCGGCCCGCACAGTAGAACACATGTTCGACTGGTCGCGCCAGTGGATCCCCCAGGTAGGGGAGAAAAGGGCATTTGCGCAGGTCAGAGTGGGCGGATCATCGCCACGCGCGGCCAGGCGTCCAGGCCGCGGGCGGCTTCGGAGCGGCGGATGTCACGCAGCCCGTCGCCGATTTCGGCGTCCTCGACGACCCGGAACCGCAACCGCTCGTAGTACGGCGCGTTCCACGGCACCTCGGTGAACGTCGTGAGCGTGAGCGCCGGCAGGCCGCGCTCGGCCGCCCACACGGCGAGCGTCTCGATGAGCGCGCGGCCGATTCCGCGCCGCGCGTGGCCGGGCCGGACCGAGACCTGCTCGATGTGCGCGTGCCCGTCGACGACCTCCGCGACGAGGTAGGCGACCGGGCGGTCGTCGGCGTCGACGCTCACCCAGGCGCGGTCGTCGGCCTGGTAGACCGACAGCTCCGCCACCGAACCCGGGTCGTCGTCGGCGATCGCGGCCATGTCGAGGTCGCGGAAGATCCGCCCGGCCTCGCGCTCGATGTCGATCAGGGCGGGCAGGTCGTCGGGGCGCGCGAGCCGGATCACCTTCGCATTCCTACTCGCGCGACCGCTCCGGCGCGCGGGATTTTTACAGCGAATACGACGAAAACGTCCGCTGGATGCGGTTCGCGTAGCCCTGCAGCGCGGTGATCGCGGTGTCGCGGGCGCTTTCGGTGATCCGGGCGGCGGGGCCGGCCATGGTCAGCACGGTCGGCCGCTTGCCCATCGTCGGCACCGGGACCGAACAGGCCCAGACGCCTTCGTCGATTTCCCCGGAACTGAGCGAGAACCTGTTCTCCTGCGCGAACTTCAGCTCGTCGCGCACACCGATGCCGTACTGGTCGATGATCGGCGGCAGCCGCCGGTCCCGTTCGATTTCCGGCAGCAGCGCCAGCAGCATCTTGCCGGACGCGCCGAGCCCGAGCGGCACCGAATGCCCGGGCTCGAAGGTGAACCGCATGGCCCGGTCGCACTCGACGCGGTCCGCGCACACCGCGGCGTCGCCGAACTGCTGGAACAGCATCACGGTCTCGCCGAGTTCGCGGGCCGCTTCCTCCATGGCCGGCTTGGCCAGCCGGACGAGGTCGTTCGCCAGCTGCGCGGCCCGCGCGAGCGGCATCACCTGGCTGGTCAGGTGGTAGTGGCCGGCGGTGCCCTCTTCGAGCAGCTGCAGCTCCTTGAGCAGGGCGACGTAGCGGTAGGTCGTCGCGACCGGGGTGCCGATCGTGGCGGCCAGCTCGGCGACGCTGGCCTCCCACCGGCGTTCGGAGAACGCGAGCAGCAGCTGCAGGACCTTCCGGGAACTGCTGGCACCGGGGGTACGGCGGGGGGAAGTGGTGGCGGAACCGTCGACCGGACTGACGGCAGGCGTCATCATGACCTCTCGGTGGGACAAAAACGACCTTCGCTATCACACGGGGTGAATAAATTAGCACGTTGCGTGAAACGAAAGCCAGCATTCCCAACGGGATACGGCAAGCGGCTCCGGCGGTGTGACTGCTTCGCAGGTCACGGCGGTGTCGACCCGGCCGACCCGGCCTCGGTCCGGGGGCAATTGAATATCGACCGAAACGTGCCGAACTCGCTTTTGTTTGTAGTACCCGGAAATCGGGTGCGCCGGACCGGGCGGCGTGACGGTGTGGCTGAGCTGCGGTGGGACGAGTTCCGGTTCCCCGCCCACAACGAGATCGACGTCGATCGGCTCGGTCCCCGAGCGGTCAGCGTTCGAGGAACGGCGTCAGCAGCCCCGGGAGAGCCCGGTCGGCGAGCGTCAGCCCGTCTGTCTCGCCGACGTCCAGGACGCGGTAGTGGCCCTTGCCCGCCGCGACCGGGGCGATCACCGTGACCAAGCCCGCGCGGCGCTGGAAGAACGAGCGCTCGACCACGATGCCCGTCATGCCGTCGCACCGGACCACCGCCGTGCCGCGGTCCAGCGAGCCCGAGCGCGTCACCAGGTAGCGGCCCGTCAGCGCGTGGCCGAGGCCGCGGTAGCGGTCCCAGCCGACCAAGGCCGCGAACGGCAGCAGCACCACGGCCACCTGCCACGGCCAGTCCGGGAGCGCGCCCAGCCACGACAGCGCGTAGAGCGCCGCGGCGAGCACCAGCACGCCGATCACCGCGCGGGACAGCCGGCGGTAGAGGGCGCGGCGGGGGTGGCGCACCAGCGGCGTCGCCGCGGGGTCTTCGCCGAGGACCGCCGCGACGACTTCGTGGACGCGGGCGACCGGGGCCGGGGGCAGCAGCAGGCCGCCGCTCTTGTCCGCGCCCTTGCCTTCACGCAGGCCGCCCGCGATGGCGACGCAGCGGGCGCCGCCCGCCAGGCGCAGCGGCAGCGGCTCGCGGACCTCGACGCCGCGCAGCCGGTCCTCTTCGATCGACACCGAGCGCGTCGTGATCAGCCCGCGCCGGATGTGCAGCGTGCCGGCGGGCTCGCGGGTGAGCCGGAAGTTCCAGAACGACAGGATGTACCCGCCGACCGACAGCACCGACACGAGCACCAGCAGCCCGACGGCGGCGAGCACCACGCTCAGCCACGTCGGGGTGTCGGCGAAGTGCCCGACGACCGTCCGGACCAGCGAGAACTGGACCGGGTCGAAGTGCAGTTCGTGCGCGAAGTGGTAGACGGTGCCGACGGCGGCACCCACCACCGCCAGCCCCGACAGCGTGAACGGCGCGTACCGCAGCCAGCGCTTGTCGACGGCGGCGATCAGCTGCTCCGGCGGCGCGGCGGGCTCGTCCGCGGCGACCGCGGCGGACGAGGCGGGCGCCTTGCGGTGCAGCAGCAGCGTCCGCAGCCGCTGGGCCTCGGCGACCGTGACGGCGTCGAGCACCAGCTCGTCCTTGTTCGGCCCCTTGCCGTGGTTGTGGCGCCCGGTGCCGATCCGGGCCGCCGCCAGCGAGAACAGCCGGTGCTTGGGCTCGGAGGTGACGTCGACCGTGCGGATCCGGTCGCGCGGGATGGCCCGCTGCTTGCGCAGCAGCAGCCCGGTGTGCCACTCGACCTGCGACTCGGTGATCCGGTAGCGCGACGTCAGCACGTGCGAGACACCGGTGAAGACGGCGATCGCGGTGAAGGCCAGGCCGATCCACTGCCACGGCTCACCGTGGCCGAACAGCAACGCGCCCAGCAGCACCGGCAGCGACTTCACCAGGTCCAGCACCGGCCGGATGAGCAGCATGCGCCGGTCGAGGTGGTGCCACGGCGCGTCCTGCGTGCCCTCGGCGGGCCGGACCACGGCCGTCCCGGTGTCGGCGGTGCTGCTCATGTCGCGTCCCCCCGGATCGCTTGCGTCGTCTTCGTCAGCTCGTCGGCCAGCTCCAGCGCGCGGTCGTGCCGCAGGCCCGCGATGCGCAGCGGGCCGGCCGCGGACGCCGTCGTCACCGTGATCTTCGCCAGCCCGAAGAGCTGCTCGAACGGGTCGCGCTCGATGTCGACGGTCTGGATCCGCGAGACCGGCGCGATCCGCCACTGCTGCTTCAGCCAGCCCGCCTGCGTGTAGACGGCCTCGCCGGTGACCTCCCAGCGGTGCACGCGGTAGCGCCACTGCGGCATCACGATCAGGTGCAGCGGGCCGAGCACGCACGAGATCACCAGCGTCACGTCGAGGAACGCGGGCGCGTCGTCGCTGGTCGCCACGATGAGCGTCTGCACCCCGATCAGCACGATCCAGAGGATCGCGGCGGTCGTCGTCCAGTAGCCGATGGCCCGGCGGCTGACCCGGTGTGCCGGCGGCCGCAGCCGCAGGGCCGTACTCGTGGTGTGTTCGCTCACCGCTTCAGCGTGCCCGATCGGTGGCTTGCGCGCCCACGACAAGTGTCACGATGCCGATCCGGTCCGGCCTCGATCGCATGGCGTTACGATCCCCGGCACGGCCGGTGGAATGGAATCCCCGTCGGGGTGTGTTGTGCTTGAAGGATTCGCATAAGTGTCGGCGAGCAGTGAGCAGGAGGATCCGGTGGGATTCGATCCCGACGACCTGTACGAGGTGGACTCGGACGTCCCCGACCTGACCGGGGCGGTGTTGCTGCACCACTTCGAGGGGTTCATGGACGCGGGTTCGGCGGGTCGTCTGCTGGCCGAGCACCTGCTGAGCGGGGAACACCGGGTGGTCGCGCGGTTCGACGTCGACCGCCTCATCGACTACCGCTCACGGCGCCCGACGATGACCTACGCGGTGGACCACTGGGAGGACTACGACGCCCCGGAACTGGTCGTCCACCTGCTGCACGACGCCGACGAGACGCCGTTCCTGCTGTTGTCCGGCCCGGAGCCCGACCACGACTGGGAGCGGTTCTGCGCCGCGGTCCGCAACCTCGTCGAGCGCTGGGGCGTCCGGCTGACCGCCGGCTTCCACGGCATCCCGATGGGCGCGCCGCACACCCGCCCGCTCGGCGTCACCGCGCACGCCACCCGCCAGGACCTGGTCGGCGAGCACCAGCCGCTGCCCAACCGGCTGCAGGTGCCGGGCAGCGCCGCCGCGCTGCTGGAGTACCGCTTCGGCGAGTGGGGGCACGACGCCGTCGGCTTCGCCGCGCACGTGCCCCACTACCTCGCGCAGCTGGCGTACCCGACCGCGTCGCTCAACCTGCTCGAGGCGCTGGGCCGCGCGACCGGGCTGAACCTGGCCGTCGGCGAGCTGCGCACGGCCGCGGACCTCGCCGCCGCCGAGATCGAACGGCAGATCGCCGCGTCCGACGAAAACGCCGGCGACGTCGTCCGCGCGCTGGAGCGGCAGTACGACGCGTTCGTCGAGGCCTCCGAGAAGGGCAGCCTGCTCGCGGAGTCCGTCGAGCACATGCCGACCGCCGAGGAGCTCGGGACGCAGTTCGAGCGGTTCCTCGCCGAGCAGAACGGCGGCGAAACCCCGGAGCGTTAGGCCACGGCCAGGAGCACCCGCGAGTGCTTCGGCGTCGTCGCCTCGTCGACCAGCGCGAGCGCGAAGTCCGCGTAGGCGAACGCCTCCGCCGGGAGGAGCGTCGTGACGGCCGTGCGGTAGGTGCCTGTGCCGTCGCCTTCGCCCAGCATCACCGGCGGCGGCGCGACGACCAGCCAATCCAGGCCGCTCTCGCGCAGTACGGCCAGCTCGGCCGCGTGCCCCAGCGAGAACTCGCGGTGCGCGGCCGGGAAGCCCGGCGCGTCGTGCACCGCGACGCCGGGCGCCGTCTCCAGCGTCGTCCCGATCCCGGCGACGACCAGCCGGCCGACCCCGGCTCGGGTCAGGCCGCGCACGAGCGCTTCGGCGGCGGCCGGGAAGAACGCGGCCGATGCCGTTCCGGCGGCGTACGCGACGCTGATGACCGCGTCGTGCCCGGCCACCACCGCCGCCACGCTGTCCGCGTCGGTGACGTCGGCCGCGACCCCCTCGTGGCGACCCGGGTCGCGCACCGCCGCGGTGACCTCGTGGCCCCTCCTGGTCGCCTCGGCGACGACCCGCTGCCCGGCCCGCCCGCCGGCGCCGAACACGATGATCCTGCTCATGGAATCCCCTTCCGTCGCCGGTGAAACTAGGCTCGGGGGTGCCGGTTACCGCAACGAAATCGGCTTCGACCTGGGGGTGTGCGATGACGACCTACGACCGCATCGGTCTCGGTTACGCGCTGGGCAGGCGGACCGACCCACGCTGGCTCGCGCCGCTGCTCGACGCGCTGGGAGACGCGGGCACGGTGCTCGACGTTGGCTCCGGCACGGGCTCCTACGAGCCGCCCGGGCGGCGGGTCACCGCGGTCGAGCCGTCCGCGGCGATGATCCGGCAACGCCCTCCCGGCGCCGCGCCGGTGGTGCGCGCGGTCGCGGAGGCCCTGCCGTTCGCGGCGGGCACGTTCGACGCCGCGCTCGCGGTGCTGACCGTGCACCACTGGCCGGACTGGCGGCGTGGCCTCGCCGAACTGCGCCGGGTGGCGCCCCGGCAGGTCGTGCTGGCCTACGACACCGGGCGCCACAACGACTTCTGGCTGGTGCGCGAGTACGTGCCGGAGGTGGCGGAGCTGGAGCGGTCGCGCCCGTCGGCGTCGGACATCGCGGCTTTCCTGGGAGCGCGGAGCGTGGTCCCGCTGCCGGTGCCGTGGGACTTCACCGACGGTGTTTTCCCGGCCCACTGGCGGCGCCCGGAGGCCTACCTCGACCCGGCGGTGCGGCAGGCGTGCTCGGCCCTGGCCCAGACGGACCCCGACGCCGTGGCGCGCGGCATCGCCCGGCTGCGCGCGGACCTCGAGTCCGGTCGCTGGCACGAAGAGCACCGGGACCTGCTGGACCTGCCGGAGTGGGACGCGGGGTTCCGGCTCGTCGTGAGTGTTCAGGGCGGTTCTAACCGCCCTGAACACTCACGAGAGGCGACCACAGTGTGAGGTACCGTCCCGAGATGAACCAGACGGAATCCCGTTCTTCCGCAACAAAAACCTTGAGGCGCACGCTGGGGAAGCTGTTGTTCCGGGTGGCCTCGAAAGTGCACGACCCGTACACCGATCAGCTGAACCGGATGGCCACGGAGCTGCGCGAGGAGATCGTCCGTCAGGGTGACCGGCTGCTCGATCGGGTGGTGGAGTTCGAGATCCGCAGCCGCCGCGACATCGTCTACGCCGGTGACCAGGACGCGGCCCTGGAGAGCAACGTCTTCGCCCGCGAGCACCTGGTCGGCGCCCCGCACTTCGGCAAGCCGAAGCAGACGCTCGAGTACGCGCTTTCCCTGGCGCCCCAAGGCGGAATGGCGCTGGAGTTCGGCGTCGCGTCCGGCAACACGCTGCGGACGATCACCCGCGCCCGCGGCAGCGAGCAGGTCTACGGCTTCGACTCCTTCGACGGCCTGCCCGAGGCGTGGCTCAACGGCATGCCCGCGGGCGCGTTCGCCCGCGACGACCTGCCGGACGTCCCGGGCGCCGAGCTGGTTGTCGGCCTGTTCGCCGACAGTCTCCCGGGATTCCTGCAGCAGCACCCCGGCCGCGTCGATTTCCTGCACGTGGACGGCGATCTCTACAGCTCCGCCAAGACCGTCCTCGACCTCTGCGGGCCGCGGCTGCGCGCCGGCAGCATCGTGCACTTCGACGAGTTCTTCAACTTCCCCGGCTGGAAGCGGCACGAGTACCGCGCCTGGACGGAGTACGTCGAGCGCACCGGCGTCGAGTTCGAATACGTGGCGTACACCTACAACGACAACCAGGTGACGGTGAAGATCACGAAGGTGTAGGTGGCCCGTCGGCGATCTCACGCAGCTCGAGCGAGCCGGCCTCGGCCCACGGGTGCCGCGAAGCGACTTCGACGGCCGTTTCGCGGTCGGGGCAGTCGAGGATGACGTAGCCGCCGATCTGCTCCTTGGTCTCGGCGAACGGACCGTCGGTGAGCAGTACGTCGCCGTCGCGCACGCGCAGCGTCTTCGCTTCGGACGGCGGGCGCAGGCCGGTGCCGGTCTGCCCGATCCCGCGCCGTGCCAGGTCGGCGCCCCATTCGTGGCAGCGCCGGGCCATCTCCGGGCCGGCGGCCGCTTCCGCGGATTCGTCGCCGCAGAGCAGGAGCAGGTATCGCATGCGGTCAGCATGCCACGCTCAGCCGAAGCAGCCTTCCTCGTTGAGCGGCCCGAACGACGGCAGCAGGAGCCCGCACAGGTAACCGTCGACCCACCGGCCGTTGCCGGAGAGGTTGACGGCGAGGCGGACCAGCGGCGCGAACCCGCGGATCCCGGCGGCGAGCGCGTCCTGGTTGCGCTGCAGCATCGACGTCAGCTGGTCGAGCTGGGTGAGCAACGGCCCGAGCCGCACCTCGTTGTCGGTGATGAGCCCGGACAGCTCGGTGGCCAGCTGCCGCGAGCCGTCGAGCAGGGACGTGATCGCGCCTTCGCGGCGGCTCACCTCTTCGAGCAGCTGGTTGCCGTCGTTCAGGATCTGCCGCACGGCGGCGTCGCGGTCGACGAGCGTCCGCGACACCACCCGGGTGTTGGCCAGCAGTGTCGAGAGCTGGCCGTCACGAGAGGCGAGGGTGTCCGAGAGTCGCGACAGCCCGGTGAGCGCCGCCCGGACGCTCTCCGGTGTGTTCGCCAGCGTCGCCGACAGCGTGTCGAAGCTCTTCGCCAGCTGCGCGGTGTCGATCCGGTCCACAGTGGACGAAAGCTCGCCGAACGCGGTGAGGACGTCGTAGGGGACGGTCGTGCGCGCGCGGGGGATCGGCGTGTCCGGGTCGAGGGTGCCTTCACCCTGCGGGTCGAGCGCCAGGAACTTCTGGCCCAGCACGGTTTTCAGCCGGATCGCCGCGCTCGTCGTGTCGCCCAGCCACGCGCCCTTCGCCTGGAACGACACCAGGACGTGGTCGCCGCGCAGGCGGATGTCCGAGACGCGGCCGACCTTCACCCCGGCGATCCGGACGTCGTTGCCCTCGAACAGGCCCGCGGCTTCGCCGAACTCGGCGGAATACGTCGTCCCGTCGCCGATCACCGGCAGGGACCGGGCGTTCATCGCGGTCACCATGCCCAGGCCCAGCACCGCGATTCCGACGAGTGCCGTCCGGACCGGGGCGTCGTGGGCCCGGCGTAGTGACATGGCGGCCAGGGTGACGCACCTCACGCCGGGCCGCCAGCGTAGTCCCCCGAAGAGAGGAAGATCGCCGCGTCACGCCGCGGTGAGCACCGGATATTCGCGGTACTCCAGCGCGTTGGCCGCCCGGTCGGTCATCCAGGTGAAGACGCGGCCGAACAGCCGGGTGCTCAGCATCTTGTAGGCGCGGTTGCGGCTGCGGATCTTCGCGGCCGTGCGCGGCGCGAGGAAGTTGCCCGAGCCCTTGCCGTTCTTCTGCCCGACCGCGGCCGGTTTGCGCAGCCGCTCCTCGTACTTCGCGAACGCCGTCACGTGATCGCCGCCGGCCGCCGCGAGCTCCCCGGCCAGCACCTGGGCGCCCATCATCGCCAGCCCGGTGCCGGACCCGCCCGGCCCGGCGCACCACGCGGCGTCGCCGAGCAGCACGACCCGGCCCTTCGACCAGCGGTCGAGGTGGATCTGGCTGATCGAGTCGACGTAGAGGTCGGTGGCCGCGGGCAGGGACTCGAGCAGTTTCGGCGTCTCCCAGCCGGTGTCCGCGAACAGCCGCGCGACCAGCGCGCGCTGCTCGCCGGCGCTGCGGCGGCCGAACTCGACGCCGTCGGCGGCGAAGACCAGCCCGACGTGCAGCCGGTCCGCGTGCCGGTGGCTGCCGACCGTCAGGCCGCGGCCGGGCTCGTTGTACATGACGCTCGTGTGGTCGAGCCCGAGGTGGTTGGGCGCGGTGAACCCGGCGATGCCGAAGCCGAGGTCGCGGCGGAAATCCGCCTCCGGCCCGAACGCCGCGGCCCGCACCCCCGAGTGCACGCCGTCGGCCCCGACGACCAGGTCGAACTTCCGCGGCGCCCCGCGGGAGAAGGTGACCTCGACGCCGTCGGCGTGCTCGGTCAGGCTCGTGACGCGGTCGCCGAAGACGTACTCGGTGTAGCTCCTGGTGTGCTCGTACAGGACGCGGGCGAGGTCGCCGCGCAGGATCTCGACCTCGCCGCTCCACGCGGCGCCGGGCACGGTCAGCTGCGGCTTCGCGTCGAGGCCGAGCACGGTCTGCTCGCCCATCGCCGTCTCGTACCGGCGGACGTCGCCGAGGACGCCCATCGCGGCCAGCAGCTTCACCTGCTCACCCCGGAAGTCGACGGCCTGGCCGCCGGGCCGCAGCTCCGGCGCGGTCTCGACGACGGTGACGCGGTAGCCGTGGCGGTGCAGCCAGTAGGCCGCGGACGGGCCGGCGATGCTGGCCCCGGACACGAGCACGGTCTTGGCGGTCATCGGGAGGTCCTCTCGGTCGGTGATGACCGAAGACTGCCGAGGCCCGCTGACGGGTCCCGCACCGTTCACTGACGGTGCCGCCACTCGCTGGGCGACACGCCGTAAGCCGCGCGGAACCGGCGGGTGAAGTGGGTCGGATCCTTGAACCCCCAGCGGCGGGCGACCGCGGCGATCGGGAGGTGCCGGTCGGCCAGGTCGGCGCGGGCCGCCGCCAGCCGGGCCGTGATGATCCACTGCTCGAGGCGGACGTCCGCGGCCGCGCAGGCCCGGTAGAGCTGGCGCGGCGACACCGCGAGCGCGGCGGCGACCGACGCGGGGGACAGGCCGGGGTCGCCGAGGTGGCGCCGCACGTGGGTCTGCACCTGGGTGATCAGCGCCGGCTCCTCGCCCGCCGCGCTCACCAGCAGCGCCCGGACCAGATCGACGCACACGCGGCCCAGCGCGTCCGCCGACGGCGTCGCGCTGAGGACGTCGGCGTCGCGGGCCAGGTCCCGGACGTGGCGCGCGACCAGCCGGTGGAGCGGGCTCGCCGCGAGCCGCGGTGCCGCCCGGCCGACCGTCGCCGCGGACAGGCCCAGCTCGCCCAGCGGGACGTGCAGCGTCCGCGGCGCGTCGTGGTCCTGCCAGACGAACGTGACCGGCCGCGGGGTGGCGAGCAGGCTCAGCTCGCCGGAGCGCTCCCCGCGTGGCAGGGAAACTCCGGCCGGCTCGACGCGGGAGAGCGTCACCGGCCCGAACGACCACCAGGCGAGCTGCGTCTCGAAACCCACGGTCATGAAGCCAGTCAACCGGACCGCTCGGCGTCCCGACAGCGCCCGGATCCCGCAATCGCGTGGCGCGGACGGCCGAGGGCCGGGCACCGAGAGCCGATCCGGCACGCGCCGGGCGCTCCTAGGCTCGGTTTCTCGGAGAAAAGAGGTCGTGATGCCTTTCGCTCGCACTTCCGACGGTGCCGAGATCTTCTACAAGGACTGGGGTTCCGGGCCGCCGGTGGTGTTCAGCCACGGCTGGCCGCTGAACGCCGACGCGTGGGATCCGCAGCTGAACCTGGTGGCGTCCAACGGGTTCCGCGCGATCGCGCACGACCGGCGCGGCCACGGCCGGTCCAGCCAGACGTGGACCGGCAACGACATGGACACCTACGCCGACGACCTCGCCGCGCTCATCGAGTCGCTGGACCTGACCGGCGTCGTGCTCGTCGGGCACTCCACCGGCGGCGGTGAGGTGACGCGCTACCTGGGCCGGCACGGCACCGAGCGCGTCCGCAAGGCCGTGCTGCTGGGCGCGGTGCCGCCGCTGATGCTGCAGACGGCGGCCAACCCCGGTGGCCTGCCGCTGAGCGCGTTCGACGACATCCGCGCCGGCGTCGCGGCCGACCGGTCGCAGTTCTACCAGGACCTGTCCGCGCCCTTCTACGGCGCGAACCGGCCGGGATCGACGGTCTCGCAGGGCCTGCGCGACCAGTTCTGGCGACTGAGCATGCAGGTCGGGCTCAAGGCGGCCTACGACTGCGTCGCGCAGTTCTCCGAGCAGGACTTCACCGGCGACCTCGGCAAGATCGAGATCCCGGTGCTGGTGGTGCACGGCGACGACGACCAGATCGTGCCGATCGACGCGGCCGGCCGGCGCAGCGCCGAGATCCTGCCGAACGCCACCCTCGTCGTCCACGAGGGCGCGCCGCACGGCCTGTGCGGCGACCACGAGACTCGGTTCAACGCCGAGCTGCTCGAATTCATCCGGGAGTGACCGTGACCGTCCCCGCACCCACCGCTCAGGAACTGGCCGAGGTCGAGCGGGCCAACACCTCCGGCAAGCAGCCGGTCGTGTTCGTCCACGGGCTGTGGCTGCTCGACACCAGCTGGGACCGCTGGGCCGAGTTCTTCGAGGCCGCGGGCTACGCCGCGGTCACCCCGGGCTGGCCCGACGACCCGGCCACGGTCGAGGAGGCCCGGGCGAACCCGGACGTCTTCGCCAACAAGAGCGTCGGCGACGTCGCGGCGTACCAGCAGGCCATCGTCGAGAAGCTGGACCGCAAGCCGGCGATCATCGGGCACTCGTTCGGCGGGCTGCTCGTCCAGATGCTCGCCGGGCGCGGGCTGTCGGCCGCGACCGTCGCGATCGACCCGGCGCCATCCCGCGGCGTGCTGCCGCTGCCGGCCAGCGCGCTCAAGGCGTCCTCGGCGGTGCTGACGAACCCGGCCAACCGGCACCGCGCGGTGGCGCTGACGTTCGAGCAGTTCAAGTACGGCTTCGCCAACGCCGTCAGCGACGAAGAGGCCCACGAGCTGTACGAGAAGTACCACGTCGCCGGTTCGGGCGTGCCGATCTTCCAGGCCGCGTTCGCGAACATCAACCCGCGCACCGAGGTCAAGGCCGACAACCTCAACCCCGACCGCGGCCCGCTGCTGGTCATCTCCGGCGAGCACGACCACCAGGTGCCGCACGCCATCGCGCACGCCACCTACGAGCGGCAGCTGAAGAACCCGGGGACGACCGAGTTCGCCGAGCTCCCCGGCCGCGGGCACTCGCTGACCATCGACAGCGGCTGGCGGGAGGTGGCGGCCACCGCGCTCGACTTCGTCGGCCGGTTCGTCAAGTAATCGCAGGTCACGCGCGTATGGGCCAAGTTGGCCGGTGATATCGGGGTTCCACTGGCTAGCATGGCCCGGTGGACCGTTCCGCCGCAGGCCGGATCCAGCAGGACGCCGACGAGGCCGTCGAGGCTCGCATTCTGGACGCCGCCGCGCACCTCATCGCCGAGGAAGGCTTCGGCAAGATGAAGCTCGGCGGGGTCTGCGCGCGCTCGGGGTACGCGAAAGCCGTGATCTACCAGCACTTCGGCGACAAGGACGGCCTCGGCGGCAAGCTGGTCGAGTACGCCGTCGAGGAGTTCACCGACGCCTACAGCGAAGCGGTGGCGGCCCGGACCGGGTCCGCCACCGCGACGCCGATGGACATGCTGCGAGCGCTGCTGGACATCATCTTCGAGCTCATCACCACGATGCCGACGCTCAACCACGCGTTCCTGGCCCTCTGGGGCGACGCGTCGGCGGAAAGCTCGGCCATGCGCGCCGCCCTGACCGAGGCCGACCGCCGGTTCCGCTTCGCCATCGCCCAGACCGTCGCCAGCGGGATCGCCGACGGCACCATCACGGGCGTCCGGGACGCCGACGCGTACGCGTCCGCGCTGCTCGCCCAGCTGCGGGGGATCTCGATGCAGGCCCTGATCGACCCGGACGGCATCGACCTGCGCGGCGTCCGCGCCGAACTGGAGCGCGGCGTCGACCGGCTGTCCGCGGGATTCCGCGGCACGCTACAGGCTGAAGGCGACTGACCGCAGCACCAGCACGGCGACGAACACCAGCGTGAAGGCGAGATCGAGCGAGATCCCGCCGAGCCGTACCGGCCGCACGACGCGTCGCACCGGCCCGATGACGGGCTCGGTCGCCGCGTAGGCCAGCCCGCGGGCCCGCCGGGTCCACGGCGGGCTGGTGCCCACCACGGCGACCCAGTCCAGCACCATCCGCGCGATCAGCACGAGCATGTACAGGGTCAGCGCGAACCCCAGCAACGTCCCCAACGCACCCATCGGTCCTCCTCCGTCTTGCTACCCGGTGAACGCGCGGGAGCGGCGGGGAGTGCCAGGTCTGTCCGGTTTCACAGCTTTTCGACAGGATCGCGCCTCAGACGTCACCCGATGGTGCGGCGCCGTTCGAGTCACTCGCCGACTCGCCTGCCGGCTTCTCGGACGGTGCTTTGGCAGGCGCCGCGGATACCGGCTTCTCTGCCGCTCTCGCTTCCTTGCTCACGGTGGCGTCGGACACCTCCACGACGGAACCGCTTTCGATAGCCGCGGCCTTGTTCCGTCGCTCGACGCGTTCGCGCATGCTCTCCCGCTGCCCGCCGAACCCGCTGTGTTTCCCGCCGAAGAGGTTGCCGAACGCAGTGCGGTGGACCTCGGCGACGTCCATGTCCTCCAGATTGCCGCCCATGGCGATCTGCAGGCCCTTGAGCATGTTCTGTGCCTCGGCGTTGCGCTCGTTGCTCAGGAATGCGAGCACTTCGCGCACGTCGCCGTTGTTCGTGGCAAGCAGCTGGGCGAACTGCTCTTCAGGTCCTCCGTGCGAGACGTCCCGCATTTCCGTCCGGCGCAGTTTCTGCACGCCGAGTTCCTGCTTTGCCTCGACCACTCCCTGGGTGTTCACGGGCTCCACCGTGACCGAGTACCCACCGAGCTCCACGTCCTGGGACGGATGGGCCGAGCTCAACCGCAGTTCGATCGCCCGTGCCGCGTCGGTCGGGCGCAGCACCTCGAACCGTGCCGCCGTGTCCCGGATCTCGCGGGCGAGTGAGGGGAGAAGTGCGGCGGTCAGGTCCTGGATGTTGTCCCGCGCGATGGTGAGCGGGTTGAGCACCCGGCATGCCAGTTCGACTTGCACAGAGAAGGAGAACACGGCTTCCGCGCTCGCCGCCTTCACAGTGAACGAGATGCCGTGGTTGGCGACATCGATGATGTAGCGGCGGTGGTCGCCGAGCCGGCCGGTCGGCCCGGGCCGACCGTGCCACACGACGATCGGCTCCGCCGAGGCGCGGATAAGCACGTGCGCTGTGCCCAGCTCGGGGGCCGGCGACGTCGAGCGGAACCAGCTCCGGCCTACTTCAGTGCGTTCCAGGATGGGGTTGTAGGTCCGGGTCATGACACCTCTTCTTCCGGTTCGTCCATCAGGTCGTAAAACGTCGCCGCGGCCAACGATGGCTGGTAGCGGTCTTGGGCCCATTGGCTGAGTGCGTGGCGGACGCGGTTCTTGTCGCCCGGGCTTTCGTCCGCGATGTCGGCGACGAGACCGAGGACGACCGGCTCGGCACCCGGGTCCTCATCGACCCGGCGCACCCAGTTGCGCAGCTCGCCGAGCGCCAGGTCCCGGACGAACCCGTTGGCCATGGCCCGGCACCATAGTGCGGTGATGCGCTCGCGATTTTCGTCCGCTGTGCGAAGCAGCACCGGCCAGGCGTCTTCGGAGTCGGGCTCGACGACGCAGGTGAACACGAGCAGCGCCTTGACAAGGGCGTCCTTGTCGCCGTCCGCTTCGGTCCATTCGTGCAGAGCGTCCAGCACCTCGCGGCCGCGGCCGGCGCCGAGCAGCGCGCGGGTGCTCGCAGCCACCGACGTCAGCACGTCCCACTTGTCCGGGCAGACCACGAAGTCGCGGAGGACTCTCAGCGCCCGCCGTGGCTCGCGGATGCCGAGGGGGCCGCCGGCGGCGAGCGCCGCGGTGGTGCAGAGGTTCTCCGTGTTCTCCCAGTACGCGAACGTGGCCCAGCGTTCGAGCACCGACCACGCCGCACGGTCGTCGCCGAGCGCGCCCGCGACGTTGAGGCCCAGTGCGGCAGTCTGCCTCAGCAGTTGAGAGTCTTCCCGCCCCCACGGTTGCAGGTATTCGTGCACGCCGTGCTGGAAGTCCTGTTGCGCCAGGATCCCGATGGCCTGGGCCACGCCTGCCCGGATCTCGACGTCGGGGTGCAAGGCCAGTTCCTTGAGCCACTCCAAGATCTTGCCGCGGGCGCCGTCGTAGCCGCACCAGACGACCCTGAGCACGGCAGGCCGAACTCGCGGGTGCCGGAACCGCAGCGTCGGGGCGCGCCGATGGTCTTCGGGCGGCACGCGCTGAAGCCAGGTGTGGTCGGCGAGGAGCCGCTGTGCGTACCGCAAGGACGTGGGCGCGCCGCCGCCGCTACTCAGCCGCTGGTAGAGCGAGACCGCCGCGTCCGCGACCTTGAGGTACCCGGTGTCGTCCAGCACCGCGGTGGCCAGAACCAGCGAAAGGTCCTTCACTTCCGGATCGCGGCTCAGCCACTCGTGGACCAGGCCCTCGGCATTACCGAGCTTCGCCGCTGTCTCTTCGAGACTGCGGCCGGCTCGGTGGCTCTCGACGATCTCCGTGGCTGCGCGTACTGCGAAGGCGGGGCTGTCCCGCTCGACGAGCACCTCGGTTAGCTCGGTGCCGCCCAGCTTTTCGATCAGCTCTTCGGCTTCTGACGGCACGGTGTCACGCAGCCGGCGGTGCAGGATCTCCACCGAATCGGGCAGCTCCCACTCGTCGAGGACGAACTCGGCGCGATTGGGCGCGTCGGCAAGCGAACCGCCGGGCGGGCCAGTGACCACGACCAAGAAGCTGTCCGACTCTTGCAACCGCTGCGCGATGTTCCGCAGCCACTCCTCGCCGATCTTGGCGGCGGAAAAGGCGTCCTTGCGTCCGGGTTCGTCGAAAACGACGAACCCGGTGTCCTTCCTCGGCACCCGCCATTGGGGGTTCGTCAGTATGGACGCGGGCAGCTCTTCGACGGCCTCGTCAAGTCCGGCATCGCGCAGGGTCGTCTTGAGGAGTTGCAGGGCCCGGGTGCGTTTGCCGGTACGGATCGGGCCGGCCAGCACGACGAGGTTCCGGTCCGCGAGCAGAGCCAGCTCGTCCTGAAAGCCAGGCGGCTCGACGAACGATGCCGTCGCTTTGTCGAGGTCTTGCTCGGAGAGGCGGAGCCTGGGTGGCCGGCGTTGCCCGGCGCGGCGGCCACTGTCTGTGAACTCCTCGTCGTAGGAGCTCGTGAAGATGATCGTCTCTGCGTTGAACTGGTTGATCCCACGGGAGACGTACTTGCCCATCTCCGTCTGCTCCAGCAGGGCCGCCTCGCCCTGCAGGTTCCGCACGGCCGAGTCCCGGTCGGCGTCCGCTGCCGGGCCGGGTGTGGTGACCTTTTCACCTGACGGGTCCGCTGCGTTGCCGTCGGGTTTGGCCGTTGCCGGCTGCTCCGCGGAGGGCGGAACCGGGGCAGGTGGCTTCGCCGGTGGGGTGGTTGGCTTCTCGTCGACCACGTGGTGTCTCCTCTGACTGCTGTCTTCGAGGTACTGGGGTCGGTCAGGTGCCGGAGGGCCGTTCGCCGAAGAAGATGCCTCCGATGTGCTTGCGGCCTTGGAAGACGTTCCCGTGGACCGGGCCGGTGACGGTGTTGTGCGTGCTGTTGTCGATGCTCGTGGCGCTCGCTGCCGGGGGCGCCGGAACCAGCGATGGGATCTGCCTACGCAGGCGCGTGACCAGCCGGTCCAAGTCAGGCTTGCTGTTGCGGAACGCCACGGTCGTGCTCTGCTTGCCGGCGAGTTCCCGCAGCGATTCCGGCAGTGTGTCGACGTCGAGCTCGTGACGGCGTTCGAGGTGCACCGGGATGACCTGCTTCTTCAGCTGAAGACCCAATTCGACTTCCCGGCGCACGAAGTCGCGCGGGTCGTCCAGCCGTCGTCGTCCCTTCTTGTCGGCCGCCGTCAGCCACCTCGACCCGATGATCACCAGAACGGCATCCGAAGCGGAAACCGCCGCGAACATCGCCGTCTCCCAGCTCGCGCCGAGTTCGATCGACCGAGACGCGAAGAACACCGCGTCCGGACCGAACTCACGGGTCAGCTCGAGGTCGAAGAAAGCCGCCGCGAAGGGTTCGTCACAGGTGCGGTAACTGAGGAAAACCTGGGTCACAGCCGTTTTCTCCGTATCCGATTTAGTCGCGTTTCTGTCCGGAAGATGTCCGTTCGGTGGCTATTTTCGAAGCATGGTGCTGCCGGTGTATCCGCCCGTGTGCGTGATGCGCTTCGCGTAACAACCATCCTTGTCGATTCCCGCGTCGTCGCACCAGCCGTTCGCGGACTCGCCACTGCTGTAGGGCTGTGGGAAGACTGTGACCCAGAAGTTGCCCTGCTTGAAGCTGCTGTAGTCGCCCGACCACAGCAGCAGCACGCCGGGGTACTTCGTCTGCAAACTCGTGAAGTCCGCCCAGATGGCCTGGTGGTCGTAGGTTGTGCCGTTCGCCTTGAGGCCGAGCATCTTTGAAGAGAGCTGGGGAACCCAGGAGTCCGTGAGCAGATCGACTTGCCCGCGATCGTGCCCGACCTGGTCATCAAGCCGTTGCCGGGCCGAGCTTTCGTCTGTGGGCCGGGAGTCCGGCGTGCTGGAGACGGTCTCGACCGGAGTGGTCGTCGTGGTCGGCGTCGTGGCATCGGTGGAAGAAGACGTGGCGGACGTATTGCGCCCGGTGGTGGCGGTAAAGGCGACGACCACCACGATCGCGACCACGGTGGCAACCGCTCCCACCACGCCGGCGGCGCGCTTGTAGGGCCGCAGCTCGTCCTGAGCAGGAGGTGCGGGTGCCGGCTCGGCCGGAGGTGGCGTCCCCGGCACCAGCACGGGTGCTGCCGCGGGCGGCAGGTCCTCCAGCGGGAGATCGGACTGTTCAGCGTTCGGTGGCACAACTGGGAATTCGAGGGTCATGGACATGATGGACGCCGGCGCGCAGCCGTCACAGAACTCCGCACTCGGCAGCGCGGGCGCCGTCCCGCACCGAGCACAGGGGACAGACATGGTCAGCTCACCTTCACTGGGTCCGCTTCATTACCTGGTTCGAAGTCTCTTCAGGCATTTGGAACGTTACCGGATCAGGTCATTGTGACATAAGGTATTTGCAACGGTTGGATATCGAGGAATGGAAAGTAGACAAATACTGGAAGATTAATGGACAGAAAGTGTGAAAAGCCTGCTCGGGAGCCATCTCACGCGGCGATCGTCGTGTGGCCACGGGCGTGCTCAGTGCCCCTCTGAGGCTGGCTGGTACGGGTCGTCGCAGGCGGGAACGCGACCCCTGCAGGCCTTTGTGCGCCGACGACTCAGCGCTGGCGGACGGGAGTGGTGGCAGTGGCGGGTGCCGGGATCCGGCGTGCCTCGTGTCGCCCCGTTGATCTTGGCAGCGTCTTTCGCGAGAGAACACGTATCTCGGCCGATCGGAACCAGTCCGGCAGTTGGTCTCGCATCTCGAGCCGGCTTCGCCGAGATCTCTTGTTGACCGACAGATCCCCGCGAGCGCGCGGACGTCCCGAAGATGGCGACCGGGGCCGGTGCGACGTTCCGCAGCATTGCTAGCTGCGGCTGCCGCAGGGGTCGCCCCGCAGACGTTGCAGGACGGGAGCATCGGCGCGATTCGCGGGCACCATGTCTGATGAACCCGCTTACGCGGGCTCCGGCGTGCCGATCAAGTCGAACTGCAGGAGGGGTCGGGGGAAGGGTGCTCTTATCAAGGGTTTGACCGTTTGATCTTGCCGACGGCGATCAAGTGTCGAAGTGCGATCGGTGGTCAGGCTCGAAGATCACCCTTGGAAACACAAACCCGAGACCTGGTTCACGCTTTCGCGAGCAAGTCTCGGGTACTTGAGTGCCCTCGGCAGGATTCGAACCTGCGACACCTGCCTCCGGAGGGCAGTGCTCTATCCCCTGAGCTACGAGGGCCCATCGCTGGGCGACTTCAGAAGCTTAGCGCATCCCCCGCGACCCGCGCGGGCAGGGCGCCGCAAAGCGTACTCGCTGGTCAGGGCGGCAAAGTTGATCCATTCCCGGCTGTCTCGATAGCGTGGGAGGCCCACCTGAAGGAGCTGTCGTGGTTGAGCCGTTCCGGGTACCGCTCGATGAGGCCGACGTCGCCGACCTGCGGGAGCGGTTGCGGCGGACCCGGTGGCCCGAGGCCGAGACCGTCGACGACTGGTCGCAGGGCGCTCCGCTCTCCTACGTGCGGGAGCTCTGCCGGTTCTGGGGCGAGGAGTACGACTTCGGCTTCGCCGGCCGGCTGAACGCCTTCCCGCAGTTCCGGGCCACCGTGGACGGTGTCGGCCTGCACTTCCTGCACGTCCGGTCGCCCGAACCGGACGCGCTGCCGCTCGTGCTGACGCACGGCTGGCCCGGGTCCGTCACCGAGTTCCTCGACGTGCTCGGGCCGCTGACCGATCCGCGGGCGCACGGCGGGGATCCCGCCGACGCCTTCCACGTCGTCGCGCCGTCGCTGCCCGGGTTCGGGTGGAGTGACAAACCCGCGCTCAAGATCCCGCGGGTCGCCGAGCTGTGGGACGAGCTGATGACGACGCTCGGCTACGAGCGCTACGGCGCCCAGGGCGGTGACTGGGGTGCCGCCGTCACCAACGCGCTGGCGCGGTTCGAACGTGTCGCCGGGGTGCACGTCAACTTCGCGCCCGTGCGGCTGGACCAGGAGGATCCGACGCCGGACGAGCGTCAGGCCCGCGCCGACCTGGAGGAGTTCCGGCGGACCGGCGCCGGCTACTCCGGGCAGCAGGGCACCCGGCCGCAGACGCTCGGTTACGGCCTGACCGACTCGCCGGCGGGCCAGGCCGCCTGGATCGCCGAGAAGTTCTGGGCCTGGACCGACCACAAGGGACAGCCGGAAGACGCCGTCGCGCGGGAAAAGCTGCTCGACGCGATCTCCGTCTACTGGTTCACCGCGACCGCCGCGTCCTCGGCGCGGATGTACTGGGAGAACAACGACCGCGACCTGTCCCGGGTCACCGTGCCCGCCGGGGTTTCCGTGTTCCCCAAGGAGATCGTGCGGCCGTCGCGGCGGCAGGCCGAGCAGCGCTACGCCGACCTTCGCTGGTTCGAGAGCCTGCCCGTCGGCGGTCACTTCGCCGCGCTCGAGCAGCCCGAACTGTTCGTCCAGCAGGTCCGGGGGTTCTTCCGGCTCGTGCGCTGACGCGGCCGGCGTCGAAGCGTGACCGGTCCGCAAGGCGGGAAACCCCTCCTGGTGGATTGGTCGGCGCGCGCCTGCGGGGTAGTTTCCGGATGGGTGAACTTAGGCTGCCCTCTGTTGCACATATGCGCATTCGACTATATGTTTGGCCTCGACGGTAGACCGGGAACGGAGGCGAAATGGGGCACGGACACGGACACGGGCACGGCCAAGCGGCCGCGCCGGCGAGCGCGTCGGGCCGGTACGTCCGGAGCCTGACGATCGCCCTGGGCATCGGCGCCGGGTTCATGGTGCTGGAGTTCGTCGTGGGCTTCGCCACCGGCTCGCTGGCCCTGATCTCGGACGCGGCACACATGTTCACCGACGTCCTCGGCGTCGGCATGGCCCTGACCGCGATCATCCTGGCCCGCCGCTCCGGCCCCACGGTCAGCCGCACGTTCGGCCTCTACCGCGCGGAGGTGCTGGCCGCGCTGGGCAACGCGATCCTGCTGTTCGGCGTCGCGGGGTACGTCCTCGTCGAGGCCGTCGGCCGGATCAGCGACCCGCCCGCGGTGCCCGGCCTGCCGGTGCTGCTGGCCGCGACCGCCGGCCTGGTGGCGAACATCGTGTCGTTCGCGGTGCTGCGCTCGGGGGCGAAGGAAAGCCTCAACGTCCGCGGCGCGTACCTCGAGGTGCTGGCCGACTTGATCGGCTCGGTCGGCGTGCTGCTCAGCGGCGCGCTGACGCTGCTCACGGGCTGGCGCTACGCCGACCCGATCATCGGCGTCGCGATCGGCCTGTTCGTGCTGCCCCGCACGTGGACCCTGGCGCGCCGCGCCCTGCGCATCCTCTTCCAGCACGCCCCGCAGGGTGTCGACGTCGGCGCGATCAGCGCGGAACTGTCGGCGCTGCCGGGCGTCGCGGACGTGCACGACCTGCACGTCTGGACCCTGACATCGGGCATGGAGGTGGCTTCGGCACACCTGACGCTCGCCCCGCCGGCGCAGCAGTCGGACGTGCTGACCGAAGCGCAGAACCTGCTCTCGACGCGCTATGCGATCGAGCACGCGACCCTGCAGGTGGAGGCGCCGCACTGCGCGCGCCGCTGCCAGGAACTCTCCTGGTAGTCGACGCCCTCCGGCCTGTTTCCCGACTGGGCACTGCCCTCCGGAGGCAGGTGTCGCAGTTTCGAATCCCGCCGCGCGCACGCGGGTCCCCTGCGCGAACCCGGCCTCAGCGGCAGCGTGCGGCGGTGGCACGGCAGGGGCTGTCCGGCCGCGCCGCGCCCTACCGGGCCCCGACTCGCTGGTCGTGGCTCCGTGAGGATGGGTGCCTGCCGGCACCGGCAGCTCGCGCCGCCCCAAGCCCGAAAGCCGTGAAGGCCTCCTTACCGGCCATAAGAGCCGGTAAGGAGGCCTTCACGGCACTCGGAACTCAGGGGAGCGGCTGGGCGCCCCGGCCGGTGAGCATCAGTTTCATCTGGTCCATCTCCGCGCCCTGGGACGTGAGGATGCTGTTCACCAAGGCCTTCAGCGCCGGCAGGTTCGAATGCTCCGACGCGTACTGCGCCATCGACGTGCCGCCCTGGTGGTGGCGGAGCATCAGCTGCAGGAAGTAGACGTCGAACGGGCGGCCCGACAGCGACCGCAGCTTCGACAGCTCCGTGTCCGTCGCCATGCCCGGCATCAGGGCGCCGCCGGCCGGGGACAGCGACTGCGGGGCCATCGACATGCCGTCGTGGCCCGACATCGGTTCCGTCATCCACTTCATCGGCGCGCCGATCGCCTGCTCCGGCTGGTCCCACAGCATGAGCCAGCCCTTCATCCGGCCGACCTGCTCGAGCTGCGTGCGTTCGATGTCGAACGCGAGCTGCTTGATCTCCGGGTCGGTCGTGCGGTCCCGGGCGATGCCCGACATCGTGACCGCCTGCAGGTGGTGCGTCGACATGTCCTGCGCGAAGCCGACCTCGACCGAGTCGCGGGCCGGTGTGGCCGTGGCCGCCGGGTCGTCGACGGCGCGGGTGACGAACATCCCCGCGACGCCGCCGATCAGCAGCACCGCCAGCAGCGTCCCGCCGATGATCACCCAGCGCGACCACGTCGGCTGCTCGACGACCTCGTCGGTGTCGAGGTCGAGGTCGGCTTCGGAACTCACTGCGACGGCGCGCCCGAGGCCGGGGCGGAGGCGGGCGCGGTCGGCATACCGGCGGAGGGGGCGCCGTTCTCACCCTGGGCGGCGGTGCTGCCCTTGTAGTCCATCGGCTTCGCGTCCGGGCCCGGCTTCGACGGGTCGAACGGCGGCGGGTTGTCCGGGTCGAACGAGCCCGGCACCGCGTCGCAGGACGCGCCGACCTCGGGGTAGACGCCGTTCGGGTTGGACCGCAGGGCCGCGATGAACTCGTCGATCCGCGGGTCGTCGGCTTTGTCCAGCTTCAGCTGGTGACCCCAGGACTGCAGCGAGATCGGCTTGTCGAGGCCGGGGTAGGGCGACAGCATCGTGAACGGCTTGTCCTTGGCGCGCACGCTCAGCAGGTTCAGCGCGTCACCCGAGATCTGCTGCGGGTTGTAGGCGATCCACACGGAGCCGTGCTCGAGCGCGTGCACCATGTTCTCGGTGCGGACGGCGTTCGGGTACACGATGCCGGTGCAGGTGGCCCACGTCTGGTCGTGCGGGCCGCCGAACGGCGGGGTCTTGTCGTAGGCCACGCGCTCGGTCGGGAGCACGTGGACACTGCCGGTGTAGGTCGCGGTGATCACGCCGGGGATGCGCTTCGACGGATCCGGGTCGGACGCGGTCGGCGCGAACGAGGCGGCGGCCTCCTCACGGCTGGCCTGGTCACGCTTCGGCGCCGACGCGATCATGTAATACGTGATCACGGCGGCGGCGAGGGCGACGATGGCCACGACCGCGATGATCGTGCCCCACGGCGTCCCCTTCTTGCTCACGACGGAACCGCGGGCCGCCTTCACAGCCGACCCCTTTTTCCGAGTTGTCCGGTTCGCCATGGCTCCCGCGTTCTCCTCTGCTGGCTGCGGACGGATTCCCGCCCGGGCCAGTGTAGAGACCACGCTTCTGATCACCGTTAACACCTCACACAGTGCCCACCGAACACAGTGCCCACCGAGGCTTCGCCTCGGGCCGGGGGCTCCGCCACCCGGAACCCCCGAAAAGCGGTACGTGGATCCGTCCCGTGATGTCGCCGAGACCGCCGGAAGCGCCCGACCTGGGCACACCTAGAATTCGACGAGTGACTCCCGCCGCTCTCGCCGACCTGGTCCGCAGCTCCGCCGTGCAGGTACTGACCGCACGCGGCATCGACGACACCGTGCTGCCGGAGCAGGTGACCATCGAACGCCCGCGCAACCCCGACCACGGCGACTACGCGACGAACCTGGCCCTGCAGGTGGCCAAGAAGGCCGGCCTGAAGCCCCGCGAGTTCGCCGAGGCGCTGGCCGAAGCGGTCGCGGCGGCCGACGGCGTCGCCTCGGCCGAGGTCGCCGGCCCGGGCTTCCTGAACTTCCGCCTGGCCGCCGCCGCGCAGGGTGACATCGTGCGCCAGGTCATCGAGGCCGGCGCCGCCTTCGGCCGCGGGGACGCGCTGGCCGGCACCAGGATCAACCTCGAGTTCGTCTCGGCCAACCCGACCGGCCCGATCCACCTGGGCGGCACCCGCTGGGCCGCGGTCGGCGACGCGCTGGGCCGTGTTCTCGGCGCGCAGGGCGCCGAGGTCACCCGCGAGTACTACTTCAACGACGCCGGCGCGCAGATCGACCGGTTCGTCCGGTCGCTGGTCGCCGCCGCGAAGGGCGAGCCCGCGCCGGAAGACGGCTACGCGGGCGGCTACATCAACGACATCGCCGCCGAGGTCATCAAGGCCGAGCCGAGCGCGCTGTCGCTGCCCGAGGACGAGCGGCACGAGACGTTCCGCCGCATCGGCATCAACCTGATGTTCACCGAGATCAAGCAGAGCCTGCACGACTTCGGCACCGACTTCGACGTCTACTTCCACGAGAACTCGCTGCACGAGTCGGGCGCGGTCGACGCCGCCGTCCAGCAGCTGAAGGACTCCGGGAACCTCTACTTCGCCGACGGCGCCTGGTGGCTGAAGTCGTCCGAGTACGGCGACGACAAGGACCGCGTCGTCATCAAGCAGGACGGCAACCCGGCCTACATCGCCGGCGACCTCGCCTACTTCAAGGACAAGCGCAACCGCGGCTTCGACCTCTGCATCTACATGCTCGGCGCGGACCACCACGGCTACATCGCCCGGCTCAAGGCGGCCGCGGCGGCGTTCGGCGACGACCCGGCCACGGTCGAGGTGCTGATCGGCCAGATGGTCAACCTGGTCAGCGACGGCAAGCCGGTGCGGATGTCCAAGCGCGCCGGTACCGTGATCACGATGGAGGACCTGGTCGAGGCGGTCGGCGTCGACCCGGCCCGCTACGAGCTGATCCGCTACTCCGTCGACTCCTCTTTGGACGTCGACCTGGACCTGCTGCGCAAGCACTCCAACGACAACCCGGTCTACTACGTCCAGTACGCCCACGCGCGGCTGGCGTCGCTGCAGCGCAACGCGGCCGACCTGGGCATCAAGTCCGCCGAGTCCTTTTCGGACGTCGACTTCGGACTCTTGACGCTGACCGCCGAGGGCGACCTGATCCGCACCATCGGCGAGTTCCCGGAAATGGTGCGCCGGGCCGCCGACATGCGGGAGCCGCACCGGATCGCGCGCTACCTCGAAGAACTCGCGGGCGCCTACCACAAGTTCTACACCGTGGGCCGCGTGCTGCCCCAGGGCGACGAAGAGGTGACTCCGCTGACCCACGCGCGGCTCGCGCTGTGCGAAGCGGCCCGCCAGGTCCTGGCCAACGGCCTCGCCCTGCTCGGTGTCTCTGCTCCGGAACGGATGTAATCGATGGCGCACCCCGCGGGCCCACGGCACGCCGACGTCTACCCCCACGCCGACTCCTCCGGGTTCCCGCCCGCGAGCGGCGACGAGCTCGACCGGCTCTACCCGAAGGTCTGGCCCCGCAACACCTTCCGCGGCGCCGACGGCGTCGTGCGGATCGCCGGCGTCGACGTGCGCGAGCTGGCCGAGCAGCACGGCACCCCGCTGTTCGTGGTCGACGAGGCCGACTTCAAGTCCCGCTGCGCGGACTACGCCGAGGCGTTCGACGACCCGTCGCTCGTGCACTACGCGTCCAAGGCGTTTCTCTCCATCGAGATCGCCCGCTGGGTGGCCGAGCAGGGGCTGAGCCTGGACGTCTGCAGCGGCGGCGAGCTCGCCGTGGCGCAGCGCGCGAGCTTCCCGGCCGAGCGGATCACCTTCCACGGCAACAACAAGTCGCCGGCGGAGCTCGAAGCCGCGATCGTCGCGGGCGTCGGCACGGTCGTGCTCGACTCGTACTACGAGATCGCCCGGCTGGCCGACATCGCCGCGCGCCACGACGTCGTGCAGGCGGTGCTGATCCGGGTCACCGTCGGTGTCGAGGCACACACCCACGAGTTCATCGCGACGGCCCACGAGGACCAGAAGTTCGGCTTCTCGTTGGCCGCCGGGGACGCCGCGGAGGCGGTGCGGCGGGTGCTCAACGCGCCGTCGCTGAAGCTGACCGGCCTGCACAGCCACATCGGCTCGCAGATCTTCGACGCCGACGGCTTCGAGGTCGCCGCCCGCCGCGTCGTCGGGCTGCTCGCCGAGCTGGCCAAGGAACACGGCCCCGAGCTGCTCGACCAGCTGAACCTGGTCGACCTCGGCGGCGGGTTCGGCATCGCCTACACCGACAAGGACAACCCGCCGCCGCCGGCGCAGATGATCACGCAGATCCGCGAGATCGTCCGCAAGGAGTGCGCCTACGCCGGCCTGCCGGTGCCGCGCATCGCCGGCGAACCGGGCCGCGCGATCGCCGGGCCCGGCACGATCACGCTGTACGAGGTCGGCACCATCAAGGACGTCGCGCTCGGCGACAACGCGGTGCGCCGGTACGTCAGCGTCGACGGCGGAATGAGCGACAACATCCGGACCGCGCTCTACGACGCGGTGTACGACGTCCGGCTGGTTTCCCGCTCCGCGAGCGACAACGACCAGCCGGTGCACGCCGTGCTGTCCCGGGTCGTGGGAAAACACTGTGAGTCCGGCGACATCGTCGTACGAGACTGCTGGCTGCCCGACACGCTGGCTCCGGGCGACCTGCTGGCCGTCGCGGCGACCGGTGCCTACTGCTACTCGATGGCGAGCACGTACAACCGGCAGCCGCGCCCGGCCGTGGTCGCCGTGCGCAACGGCGGCGCCCGGCTGCTGCTGCGGCGTGAGACGACCGACGACATGCTCCGCCTGGAGGTCTGAGAAACCGTGTCTGCTTCTGCTGAACGCAGCGACACTCCGAAACGGGCGATCAGGGTCGCCCTGCTCGGCTGCGGGACCGTGGGCGGCGAGGTCGCCCGGTTGCTCACCGAGCAGGCCGGGGAGCTGGCCGCCCGGGCGGGCGCGCCGGTCGAGCTGGCCGGCATCGCGGTCCGCCGCCCGGACAAGCACCCCGAGCTGCCGCCGGAGCTGCTGACCGCCGACGCCGAGAAGCTCGTGACCTCCGACGACGTCGACGTCGTGGTCGAGCTCGTCGGCGGCATCGAGCCGGTGCGCAGCTGGCTGCTCGCCGCGTTGAAGGCCGGGAAGTCCGTGGTCACCGCGAACAAGGCGCTGCTCGCCGAGCACTCCGCCGATCTGTTCGAGGCGGCCGACGCCGCCGGCGTCGACCTCTACTTCGAGGCCGCCGTGGCCGGCGCCATCCCGCTGCTGCGCCCGCTGCGCGAGTCGCTGGCGGGCGACCGGATCACCCGCGTGATGGGCATCGTCAACGGCACCACGAACTACATCCTGTCCGCGATGGACTCGACCGGCGCCGGCTACGCCGAGACGCTCGACGAGGCCAGCCGGCTCGGGTACGCCGAGGCCGACCCGACCGCCGACGTCGACGGCTACGACGCCGCGTCCAAGGCCGCGATCCTCGCCTCGCTCGCCTTCCACACCCGCGTGACGGCCTCGGACGTGCACCGCGAGGGCATCGCCGACGTCACCGCCGCCGACCTCGGCGCGGCCCGCGTGCTCGGCCGCACGGTCAAGCTCCTCGCCATCTGCGAACGGGTGACCGACGACGACGGCGTCGAGTCGGTGTCCGCCCGCGTGCACCCGGTGATGATCCCGCGCAGCCACCAGCTGGCCGGCGTCAACGGCGCGTTCAACGCCGTCTACGTCGAGGCCGACGCCGCCGGCGAGCTGATGTTCTACGGCCAGGGCGCGGGCGGCGCGCCGACGGCGAGCGCGGTGCTCGGCGACCTGGTCGCGGTGGCCCGCAACCAGGTGGCCGGCGGCCGCGGCCCGCGCGAGTCGGCGTACGCGGCGCTGCCGGTGCGGCCGATGGGCCAGACCCCGACCCGGTACCACGTAAGCCTTTCCGTGGCCGACCGCGCCGGGGTGCTCGCCCAGGTGGCGCAGGCGTTCGCCGCCCACGGCGTGAGCATCGCGGCGGTCCGCCAGCTCCACGTCGCCGACCGCGCGAGCCTGGTCGTCGTCACGCACCAGGCCCCCGACGCGGCCCTGCGGTCCACTGTGGACGAGATCGGGCGGCTCGACGTCGTCCACCAAGTTGTCAGTGTGATGCGGGTGGAAGGCGAAGACCAGTGAGCGACGCTTGCGAGCGAACCATGGACATCATGCGCCGAAAAGGATCAGACGCTGTCTCGCGGAGCGAGGCGATCGCATGAGTATTCAGGCCTGGCCCGGCATCATCGAGGCGTACCGCGACCGCGTCCCGGTCCCCGACGGCGCGCGGGTGATCACGCTCGGGGAGGGCAACACCCCGCTGCTGCCCGCCCGCTACCTGTCCGAGCTGACCGGCTGCGACGTCCACCTCAAGGTCGAGGGCGTCAACCCGACCGGCTCGTTCAAGGACCGCGGCATGACCGTGGCCATCACGCACGCGCTCGCCAGCGGGCTCAAGGCGGTGATCTGCGCGTCGACCGGCAACACCTCGGCCTCGGCCGCCGCCTACGCCGTGCGCGCCGGGCTCACCTGCGCGGTGCTGGTGCCCCAAGGCAAGATCGCGATGGGCAAGCTCGCCCAGGCCGTGCTGCACGGCGCGCGGATCCTGCAGGTCGACGGCAACTTCGACGACTGCCTCGAGCTGGCCCGCAAGACCGCGGCCGACTACCCGGTCACGCTCGTCAACTCGGTGAACCCGGTGCGCATCGCCGGCCAGAAGACCGCCGCGTTCGAGGTCTGCGACGCGCTCGGCCGGGCACCGGACATCCACTGCCTGCCGGTCGGCAACGCCGGCAACATCACCGCCTACTGGGCGGGGTATTCGGAGTACGCGGCCGACGGTGTGGTGAAGAACACCCCGCGGATGTTCGGCTTCCAGGCGGCCGGCGCCGCGCCGCTGGTGCTGGGCGAACCGGTGCGCGACCCGGACACGATCGCCACCGCGATCCGGATCGGCAGCCCGGCGTCGTGGAGCGCCGCGGTCAAGGCGAAGGACGAGTCCCACGGGCTGTTCGAAGCGGTCACCGACGAGAAGATCCTCGAGGCGTACCGGCTGCTCGCCGGGCGTGAAGGCGTGTTCGTCGAGCCGGCGTCGGCCACCAGCGTGGCCGGCCTGCTCGCGACGGCCGCCGACGGCCGGCTGCCGAAGGGCGCCACGGTCGTCTGCACCGTCACCGGCCACGGCCTGAAGGACCCGCAGACGGCGCTGGCGGGCAACGTCGAGGTCGAACCGCTGGCGGTGGACCCCTCGGCGGTCGCGGCGGCGCTGGACCTGCGATGAGCGGGTTCCGCGTGACCGTCCCGGCGTCCACGGCGAACCTGGGCCCGGGCTTCGACGCGTTCGGCCTGGCGCTGGCGCTCTACGACGTCGTCGAGGTGCAGGTCACCGACGGCGGCCTCAAGGTCGAGGTGATCGACGCGGGCGCGGGCGGCGTCGCCGACGTGCCCACCGACGAGACCCATCTCGTGGTGCGGGCGATCCGGCGGACCTGCGCGCACCTCGGCGTCGACCCGCCCGGCCTGCACCTGCGCTGCTTCAACGCGATCCCGCACGCGCGCGGGCTCGGGTCGTCGGCGGCCGCGGTGGTTTCCGGCGTCGCCGCGGGGTACGCGTTGGCGGACCGGGAGATCGACGAATTCGACGCGCTGCAGCTGGCGGCGGGCTTCGAGGGCCACGCGGACAACGCCGCGGCCAGCCTGTTCGGCGGCCTCGTGCTGGCCTGGTGCGAAGGCGCGGAGTTCCGCGCCGAGCGGCTGACCCCGCACGCCTCGATCCGGCCGGTCGTCGCGGTCCCGGCGGTCCGCTCGGCCACCGCGACCACCCGCGGCCTGCTGCCGGCGTCCGTGCCGCACCGCGACGCCGCGCACAACGCGGGCCGCGCCGCGCTCGCCGTGCACGCGCTCACGGCGAAACCGGAGCTGCTGCTGGCGGCCACCGAAGACCGCCTGCACCAGCACTACCGGGCGCCCGCGTACCCGGCGAGCACCGGACTGGTGGACACGCTCCGTGCACAAGGCGTGGCCGCGGCGATCTCCGGGGCGGGCCCGACGGTGCTCGCGCTGACCACGACGGGAATATTGCCGCCAGGGGCCGGTGTTGAGGGTTTCGACGTCTACGAGCTGCCCGCGGATCTCGCGGGTGTGCAGGTTGCGGCTCAGTAAAGGCTGGGTCACGTGCCTGCGGTGGGGGCCGCCACGCGGGGGGTGGTTGTTGCACCCGGCACCGGTGCGGTCTACCCTCGGGGGCGTTCGATCACCGTGCGTTTCCGCACCCGATGCCGGTCCAGGGGAGTTTCCCGGATCGCATCCTTCGTCGATCCGCCAGATCCGCACCGCCTGGCAAGCGGGGTAACGCGGAGGGACGCAGGCGGGTTTCCGGTCTCGGCGGTGTCGGATTCCGCATCCTCCGAATGGAGGACGCAAACCCCTGTGGTGGAGGCGCTCCAGCTGTGTTTCGCACGGCCGAAGAGCTTATCTCCCGTATCGGGGGGCAGTTACGCCGGTTCGCGATCAGAAGCGAGCGGCAGTCCGCTGATCCGCCTGGAGGCGTGGATCGGTCAGGAAGGACATGTGTGAGCAACACCGATCTTTTGAGCGACGTGGGTAACGGCGCCGCAGAGTCGAACGGCACGGCCCCCGCTCCCAAGAAGACGGTCGGCGGGTTGACCGGCAAGACTGTGGCCGAACTGCGTTCGCTGGCTGGGGAGCTCGGCGTCGGTGAGACGACGGGTATGCGCAAGGGCGATCTGATCGCCGCGATCCGTGAGCGTCAGGGCAAGTCTCGCAAGCGTGCGGCTGCCGAGACCCTGCCTCTGGACGGCCTCGGCGATGCGCCCAAGGCGGCCCCGAAGAACGAGCCCAAGGCCGAGGCCCCGGCGACCAAGCCGGAGCCGAAGAAGGCCGTGGTCCCGGAGGCGTCCGTCGAGGCGCCGGCTGCGCCCGTCGCGGACACCCAGCCGCAGGCCGAGCGCCCGCAGCAGGACAAGCAGGACGGCCAGCAGGGCCAGGACGGCGCGCCCGAGGAGGGCGGCCGCAGCCGGCGTCGCCGCGGTTCGAACCGCGCCGCCGGTGCGCCCGAGAGCCAGAGCGGCGACCGCCAGAACGACCGCCAGCAGGGTGGTGACCGCCAGAACGGCGGCGACCGCCAGCAGGGTGAGCGTCAGGGTGGCGGCGACCGGCAGCAGGGTGGCGACCGCCAGCAGGGTGGCGACCGCCAGCAGGGCGGTCAGCGCGAGCAGCGTCAGGGCAACCGGAACGACAACCGGCAGGGCCAGGACGGCAACCGTCAGCGCAACCAGCAGGACGGTGGCAGCCGCGGCGGTCAGGACAACCGTGACAACCGCGACAACCGCGCCCAGCAGCCGCAGGACGACGACGAGGAAGGCGGCCGTCGCGGCCGTCGCTTCCGCGACCGTCGCCGTCGCGGCAGTGGGGGCGGCCAGCGCGAGGTCGGCGGTTCGCCGGACACCGAGATCCGCGAGGACGACGTCCTGCTGCCCGTCGCGGGCATCCTGGACGTGCTCGACAACTACGCGTTCGTCCGGACGTCGGGCTACCTCGCCGGCCCGAACGACGTGTACGTCTCGCTTTCGCTGGTCCGCAAGTACGGCCTGCGCCGTGGTGACGCCATCACCGGCGTCGTGCGCCAGCCGCGTGACGGCGAGCAGCAGCGGCAGAAGTTCAACCCGCTGGTGCGCGTCGACTCGATCAACGGCCTGGAGCCGGACGAGGCCAAGCGGCGTCCCGACTTCACCAAGCTGACCCCGCTGTACCCGAACGAGCGGCTGCGCCTCGAGACCGAGTCGCACAAGCTCACGACCCGCGTGATCGACCTGATCATGCCGGTCGGCAAGGGGCAGCGTGCCCTGATCGTGTCGCCGCCGAAGGCCGGTAAGACCACGATCATGCAGGACATCGCGAACGCGATCTCGACGAACAACCCCGAGTGCCACCTGATGGTCGTCCTCGTGGACGAGCGTCCGGAAGAGGTCACGGACATGCAGCGCTCGGTGAAGGGTGAGGTCATCGCCTCCACCTTCGACCGGCCGCCGGCGGACCACACCTCGGTCGCGGAGCTGTCCATCGAGCGGGCCAAGCGCCTGGTCGAGATGGGCCACGACGTCGTCGTGCTGCTCGACTCGATCACGCGGCTCGGCCGCGCGTACAACCTGGCGGCCCCGGCGTCCGGCCGGATCCTGTCCGGTGGTGTCGACTCGACCGCTCTCTACCCGCCGAAGCGGTTCCTCGGCGCGGCGCGCAACATCGAGAACGGCGGTTCGCTGACCATCTTCGCCACGGCGATGGTGGAGACCGGGTCGACGATGGACACGGTCATCTTCGAAGAGTTCAAGGGCACCGGTAACGCGGAGCTCAAGCTCGACCGCAAGATCGCCGAGCGCCGCGTGTTCCCGGCCGTCGACGTCAACCCGTCGGGTACTCGTAAGGACGAGCTGCTGCTCAACCCGGACGAGCTGGCCGTGACCGTGAAGCTGAGCCGGGTGCTGCACGCGCTCGACTCGCAGCAGGCCATCGACCTGCTGATCTCGCGGCTGCGCAAGACGAAGACGAACACCGAGTTCCTCATGCAGGTCTCGAAGACCGCCCTCGGCGGCAACGAGGACGACTGAGTTCCGGTCGTAAGTCCGTGAAGGCCCCCTTACCGGCTCTTGTGGCCGGGAAGGGGGCCTTCACGGCTTTCGGGGCGGGAATACCAGGTCAACGGGGTCTGTTCAAGTACCTGTCAGCCTGTCTGGCAGAATTACCCGCTGAAGTCCGGCGCCGGTTCACCCCGCTCGAAGACTGGGGACCCGGAGCCAACGAGAGAGGACACCATGAAGAGCGGTATTCACCCCGAGTACGTGGTCACGAACGTCGACTGCGACTGCGGTAACACCTTCACCACGCGTAGCACGAAGACCAGCGGCTCCATCCACGTCGAGATCTGCTCCAACTGCCACCCGTTCTACACGGGCAAGCAGAAGATCATGGACACCGGTGGCCGCGTCGCGCGCTTCGAGGCTCGTTACGGCAAGCGTCAGAAGAAGGACGCCGAAGCCAAGTAGCTTGGTCGACGGCGCCCACCCGCACGTTCGGGTGGGCGCCGTTTCGTTGTCCGGAAAACCGAGCTGAGAGGTGGCAGAGGTGGATTCGAGCTCGCTCAAGGGGCTGCTCGCCGAACACGCGGAGCTGGAGACCCAGCTCGCGGACCCGGCGGTGCACGCCGACCAGGCGCGCGCCCGCAAGCTCGGCCGCCGCTACGCCGAGCTGACGCCCGTGGTGCGCGCCGTCCACTCGCTCGACTCCGCCCGCGAAGACCTCGTGGCCGCGCGGGAGCTGGCGGCGGAGGACTCCGGGTTCGCCGCGGAGGCCGAGGAGCTGGCCGCCGGGATCCCCGAGCTGGAGTCGAAGCTCACCGAGCTGCTGCTGCCGCGCGACCCGTACGACGGCTCCGACGTCGTGATGGAGATCAAGTCCGGTGAAGGCGGCGAGGAGTCGGCGCTGTTCGCCGGCGACCTGCTGCGGATGTACCTGCGTTACGCGGAGCGGCACGGCTGGAAGGCCGAGGTGCTCGACTCGGTCGACTCCGACCTGGGCGGCTTCAAGGACGTCACGCTCTCGATCAAGACGAAGTCGGCGGTCGTCGACGGCGTCTGGTCCCGCCTGAAGTTCGAGGGCGGCGTGCACCGCGTCCAGCGCGTGCCGGCGACCGAGTCGCAGGGCCGGATCCACACGTCGGCGTCCGGGGTGCTGATCTACCCGGAGCCCGAAGAGGTCGAGGTCGAGATCGACCCGAACGACCTGCGCATCGACGTCTTCCGCTCGTCGGGCCCGGGCGGCCAGAGCGTCAACACGACCGACTCGGCGGTGCGGATCACCCACCTGCCGACCGGCATCGTCGTCTCGTGCCAGAACGAGAAGTCGCAGATCCAGAACCGCGCCCGCGCGCTGCAGGTCCTGCAGGCCCGCCTCCAGGCGGTCGCCGAGGAGGAGGCCGCGGCCAAGGCGTCCGACGCCCGCCGCTCCCAGGTCCGCACGGTCGACCGGTCGGAGCGCATCCGCACGTACAACTTCCCGGAGAACCGCATTTCGGACCACCGGGTGAACTACAAGTCGTACAACCTGGACCAGGTCCTGGACGGCGACCTGGACGGTGTCCTGGACGCCCTGGCGACCGCGGACCGCGAAGAGCGACTGGCCTCGCAGTCCGGCTGACGCCCGCCGCCCGCATCGGACGGCGGGCTCGTCACGTCAGCCGCAGGCAACCGGTCCGGCCGAGGCGCGGAACTGGTTGACCGTGCCGTTGCCCAGCGAGAGGTTGCCGGACAGGTAGATGCAGTGGCCGTTGGTCCCGGTCAGCACGACCCCGCCCGCGTAGGTCGAGTAAGGGCCGGAGTCGGTGACCGTGGCGGAAGTCTCCGTCCGGATGCTGACCGACATGGACCTCGGGTTGTTCCCGTCGCTGGTGACCTTCGCGCAGTTGGTGCCGCCGTTCGCGCTGGAGTACCACAGGCGCAGGGTGCCGGCCTGCTCGCCGAGCTGGTTCTTCAGCGGCTTGGGCAAGCCCTCCTTGTGGAGTTCGGTACCCGGGCACACCGGCACCGGCTTGGCCGCGGTGGTCGCGTGCGCGGCGGGTGCCACGACGATCCCAGCCGCCACGACTCCCGCGACGACGGCGAACTTCCGTACTGCTGACCGCACACTTGCCTCCCACAGGTAAGCGGTGTCCGGGCTGCTCCCGGACCACCGCCTTCCCCACGCCCGGGAGGCCGGAACGGTTTAGCGGACGGCGGGCTTCTCCGGCTCCCGGAAGGCGTCGAAGACCTCGGTCATGGCCTCGGACTCCGGCTCTTCCCCGGCGTCTTCCGGCACGGCCCGGGACGGCCGCGGCAGCAGGCTCAGCACCGCGAACACCGCGGCCAGGAACGTCGGGAACAGCGTCAGCAGCTGGTGCTTCACGCCTTCGACGCCTTCGCCGAGCGCGGACAGGCCGAACTGGCCGATCCCGAACAGCAGCAGGAAGAACACCACGATCCCGAACTCACGCCGGTGCCGGCGGAACGCGCGGATGCCCAGCCACGCCGTCAGCAGCCAGAACGGGATCAGCAGGAACAGGCCCAGCGGCGCGGCCAGCGCGGACAGCCCGGAGAACACCGGCACCCGGTACTCCTGGGCCATCTGCGGGAAGCCGGCCGACTCGGCGAAGCTGCCCAGGCGCGCGGGGCGGGCGGTGAGCGTGTCGACCGCGCCCTGCTGGAGGATCTGCAGCGTGCGCTCCGGGTGCGACGCGTAGTACTGCACGACGTTGCGGCGGCTGATCTTGTCGCGGTAGGTGTTGTAGCCCGGGTCCGTCCAGGGGCTCGCTTCCCACCAGCCCTTGCCGATGAACTTCCTGGCGTCCGGCGGGAGGCCCAGCGCGGTCAGGTCGGCGTCGGTGTCGTGCTTGCCGTCCACGATGCTGTCGAACACCACGTGGAACATGTTGGCTTCGCGGTACTCGGCGTTCGCCGGGTCGCCCTTCGACTGCACCATCGCCGTGCCGGCGCCGACGATCACCAGCACGCCCAGCGGCAGCAGCCAGCGCGTGCGGCCGCGCGCGCCGAGCGGCCGGACCAGCGCCAGCGCGAGCACGAACAGCGGGATCAGCAGCAGCGTCTGCGACTTCGCGTTGATCCCGATCAGCGCGCCCACCACGGTCAGCGCCGCGCCCCAATAACGCCACGCGCCCGTGCGGTGCATCAGCAGGAGGCCGCCCGCCATGAGCAGCATGCCGACGAACCCGGCGCCTTCGCTGAGCACCGAGGCGAAGTAGCCGAAGAACGCCGAGTCGGCCATCACGAGCAGCAGCAGGACGGCGGCGATGACGCGGTTGCGGCGGCTCAGGTCCAGGCCCAGCACGGTGGCCGCGACGCCGGCGGCGACGAGCACGCACGTGATCGCGCCGAGCACCAGCAGGTTCAGTTCGGCCGACGAGCCGAGCACGTGCCCGAGCTTGCTCGCGAACCAGTCGAGCCACGCCTGGCTCGAGATGTAGTCGCTCTTGCAGGCCGAACCCGGCCCGTAGCTGAAGTGGACGTAGAACTCGCTCTTCAGCTCGGGGTGCCGGCCGCCGAGGTCGCACAGCAGGCGCCAGCCGTCGCCGTTGTCGGCCATTCCGACCGGCCTCGGCACGAGGAACCGGAGCAGCAGGACGCCCAGGGAGAGGACGAAGACGCCCAGGCCGAAGCGCAGTTCACGGGATCGCACTCGGACCAGCGTACGAGATCACGCTGAGTCGGCGGGTGCCGCACCGGGTAGCGGCGTCACCGGCCGGTGGCGGAACACGACGTAGTGGTAGAGCAGGTAGTTCCAGAACAGCCCGACGACGATCGCGGCGCCCTTGGGCACCAGCAGGTTGATCCCCGGGAACAGGTGGTTCACCAGCGTGATGACGAGGAACTGCACCACCCAGAGCCCGAACGCGGTGACCACGAAGAACAGCAGCGCCTGGCGGCGGACGTCGCCGTCCTTCGCCCGGAAGGTGAAGTTCCGGTTCAGCGTGAACGACAGCAGCATGCCGACGGTCGTGGAGATGAAGTTCGCCACGAAGGTCGGCACGCCGAGCGTGGCCAGCAGCGCGTACCCGAGGACGTCGACCAGCGTGTTGCCGATCCCGACGATGCCGAAGCGGACTTGCGTGGCCGTGACGAGCCTCATCGGACGCCGCTCCGGCTGTCCCCGGCGGTCTCGTTCGCGCCCGTCCGCACCGACGCGACGCTGTACAGCGGCCGGTTCTGCACCTGCGAGTACGTCCGGCCGATGTAGCTGCCGAGCACGCCCAGCATGATGATCTGGATACCGCCGAGGAAGAACATCGCGATGGTGATGAACGCCCAGCCGGGCACCGCGGTCTCCGGCGCGAACAGCTTGACGCCGATGACGTAGAGCACGCCGAGGAAGCTCAGCAGCGAGAACAGGTACCCCATCCGCGTGATCATCCGCAGCGGCGTGGTCGAGAACCCGACGATGCCGTCGGCGGCGAGCCGCATCATCTTCGTCAGCGGGTAGCCGGTGGCGCCGGTGTGCCGCTTGTCGCGGTCGAACAGCACCGCCGTCTGCTTGAACCCGACGTAGCTGACCAGGCCGCGCAGGAACCGGTCGCGCTCGCGGTACTTGCGCAGCTCGTCGACGACCTTGCGGTCGACCAGCCGGAAGTCGCCGGTGTTCTTCGGGATGTCGACCGCGGCCATCTTGCCGAGGAACCAGTAGAACGCGCTCGCGGTGAGCCGCTTGAACGGCGAGTCCTGGCGCGAGCGCCGCTGCGCGTAGACGACGTCGAAGCCCTCTTCCCACTTCTCGATGAGCTCCAGCGCCACCCGCGGCGGGTCCTGCAGGTCGCTGTCCATGATGATCGCGGCGTCCGCGTCGACCAGGTCGAGCCCGGCGGTGACGGCCATCTGGTGGCCGAAGTTGCGGGACAGCTCGATGACCGTGATCCGGCCGTCGCGCGCGCTCAGCTCGGTGAGCGCGGCCAGCGAGCCGTCCTTGCTGCCGTCGTCGACGTAGATGAAGCTGAAGTCGTACTTCCCGGCCAGCGGCGCGGTGACCTCGTCGACCGTGCGCTGCAGCAGCTCGATGTTCCCTTCCTCGTTGTAGATCGGGAAGATGAACGCGACCCGGCGGCGCGTGGTCGGCTCTGTCGGCACTGGCGCTCCCGGGGGTTCGGCGTCTCGGGCATCCTAGGGACCGGCGACGGCCTCGGCGAACGCGGTCATCCGCCGGTCGAAGCCCTCGGCCGGGCCGAAGTGGACGGCCACCGCGTCCGCCCCGGCCAGGATATACGCCCGGAACCGCGCGACGGCGGCGTCGAGATCGGTCCCGTCCCACTCCATCCGGGCAGTGGCCCGCACGTCGCGGCCGGCGGCCAGGTCCGCGAGTTTCCCGGCCCGCTCGCCGAACTCGGCGGGGGACAGCCCGGCGCTCTGCCACGCCGAACCGACGCGGGCGGCGCGCCGCAGGGCGATCGTGGAGTTGCCGCCGACGGTGATCGGCACCGGTCCCGCCGGCCGCGGCTCGAAGTACCCGCCGCCCGGGCCGCGGCCGGTCCGGAACAGCTCCGCGAGCAGGTCGAGGGTGGTGTCGGTGCGCTTCCCCCGCCCGGCGAAATCGGCCTCGACCTCGGCGAACTCGGGCTCGTTCCAGCCGGTGCCGACGCCGAGGTCGAACCGGTGCCCGGACAGCGCATCGAGGGTCGCGACCTGCTTGGCCAGCGCGAACGGCTCCCGCAGCGGCACGATCAGCACCGACGTCCCGAGCCGGATCCGGCTGGTCAGCGCGGCGATGTGGGCGAGGGTGACGAGCGGCTCGTAGACCCCGCCGAAGACGTCGCCGAACGCGCCGGGCGGGATCAGGTGGTCGGGCAGCCACGCCGTGCGGTAGCCGAGCTCTTCGGCGAGCCGCGCCAGCTCGGCGGGCCGGCCGGGCGGCAGGTCCGGGTGTTCGTTCGGCAGTACGACTTCGAGGTTCACGACAGCCTCCCGAGGAACTTTTCGATCGCGGCGAGCTGGTCGACGGCCGTCTCGAGCTGCCCGGGTGTCGGGGTTTTCGAGCTGGTCGCGGCCGCTCGCGACCGGCGTGAGGAACTTCGCGAGTTCTCGGGCCGGGCGAAACCGCTGGTCAGGACCAGACCGGTGACACGATCGGGGTGCCGCGTGGTGGCGCGGACCGCGACGGCCGTACCCCAGCGAGTAGCCGAGGACCGCGAACCGCTCCAGACCGGCGCCGATCGCGACCGGCTCGCCGGCGAGTTGCCCTCGACGCTGCCGCCCCCGCCGTGGGCGAGCAGCAGGCCCGGGCCGGTGCCGCGGACGACGCGGTGGAAATGTTCGGTCATACCGGCGACGTTAGGTCTTCACATCAGTGTGAAGGTCAAGTCCGGGGGACGGATGCGGATCGGCGAACTCGCGGGACGGACGGGCGTCAGCACGCGGTTGCTGCGCTACTACGAGGAACAGGGTCTGCTGGCGGCGTCGCGCGACCGCAACGGCTACCGGTGTTACGGCGAGGACGCCGTCGTCCGCGTCCGGCAGATCCGCCGGCTCCTCGCGGCCGGGCTGACCACGGAGGTGATCGCGTCGGCGCTGCAGTGCGCGAGCGGTGAGGACGCCCACCTCGACCTCTGCCCGGAGCTCGCGCGGCTGCTGCACCGCGAGCTGACGGCGATGGACGACCGGATCGGGACGCTCCAGCGCCGTCGCAGCGCCTTGGCCGGGTACCTGACCGAAGAGGGCGGCTGACCGCTCGCTCGATACGCTGGACGGCGGAGGACCGGCGCGTGTCCTGACAGGGGAGTTCCGCCTGGTGTGCCAGGCTTGACGAGGTGAAGGACGACGAGTGAATCGGCAGCCGCTGCGCCTGGCCATCATCGAGGCCACCCGCATTCTCGAGCGGGCGGGCGTGGCTTCGCCGCGGTTCGACGCCGAGGTGATCGCCGCGCACGTGCTCGGGGTCGAACGCGGCCGGCTGCCGATGGTGCCCCTGGTCGATCCGCCCGTCATCGAGGCCATCGGCCAGCTCGTCCAGCAACGCGCGAAGCGGATCCCGCTGCAGTACCTGACCGGCTGGGCCGCGCTGGGTGACATCACCGTCGCGGTCGGGGCCGGTGTGTTCGTGCCGCGGCCGGAGACCGAGCTGCTGCTCGAGTGGGGCGTCAAGTTCCTGCAGGGCCGGGAGTTCCCGGTCGTGGTCGACCTGTGCACCGGCTCCGGCGCGCTCGCCCTCGGCGTCGCGCACGCGCGCCCGGACGCGGTCGTCTACGCGGTGGACGTCGACCCGCAGGCGCTGGCCTGGGCGCGGCACAACGCGGACGTCCACGCCGACGCCGGCAACACCCCGATCCGGCTCTACTCCGGCGACATCGCCGACCCGACGATGTTCGCCGAGCTCGACGGCCTGGTCGACCTGGTGCTGTGCAACCCGCCGTACGTCCCGGACGGCACCCCGGTGCCGCCGGAGGTCGCCGAGCACGACCCGCCGCGCGCGGTGTTCGCCGAGGAGAGCGGCCTGGCGGTGATCCGCCACGCGATCGCGGCGGGCGCCCGCCTGCTGCGCCCGGGCGGCGGCTTGGCCATCGAACACGACGACACCCACGGCTCGGCGGTCCCGGCGCTGGTCCGCGCGCGCCGGGTGCTGACGGCCGTCGAAGGCCACAACGACCTGACGGGCCGCGCGCGCTTCGTCACGGCGAAGCGGCTGGGCTGAGCAGCCCCCGTTTTCCACGCTACCGGCAGGCACCGACAGTTCCGTGCTGCTCGCCTGGCGCGCGGGCGGACTTGTCCACCGGGCCGGAGTACTCCTGACAAACCGGCCAGACTTTCGTCGTGGGGCAAGCGGGTAAACCCTCGCTCCGGGGCAGAACGGGGACAGCGCGGCTCAATACGGTCGATCACGGGAAACCGCCGGTTTCCAGTGAAGGAGCCGCAGATGCGCGCCAGAACCCCGAAAGCGCTCGCCCTGCTCGCCGCCGTCACGGTCCTGTCCGGGCTCGGTGCCGGGACCGCGGCCGCCGAACCGCTCACCCGTGGCTGGCCCGCCCCGATCGACGCCGCGCACTGGGAGAACCAGGACCACATGACGTGGTCCGACTACCGCAAGGTGCCCGGGACGAACTGGGCCGACCCCGCCCTGAAGCCGACGCAGCGCGTCTTCAAGGGCGCCGTCGTCCTCGCCGACTACCCCGACCAGGACTTCGTCGTCACGCAGCCGCCGAAGTCGACCGTGTTCGGCAACCCCGGGCCCGCCGCCGCGAACATCCCGCGGGCGAACGTCGCGCAGTACTACCAGGACTTCCTCAACAAACCCGAAGCCCTCAACAACGGGCACACCATCAACGAGTACTGGATGGAGGACTCCGGCGGCCGCCTCGGCGTCCAGCTGACGGCGTTCGGCCCGTACCGGATGCCCGGCAAGTCCTACGAGTACGGCATGGAGTTCCAGCCGGGCGCGTGCCCGCCGAGCGCGAACTGCGACCGCGACATCCGCGCGGACGCCGGGAACGCCTGGCGCGCCGACGTCGGCGACGCCGCGAACCAGTTCGACTTCGTCTTCTACCTTTCCGCCGGCCAGGACGAAAGCTCGACCTGGCAGGAGTTCGGCGAGATGAAGTTCGGCACCAAGGAGAACGTCCCGGACGCGTTCGGCCCGCCGAACCACGACCTGCCGAACTACGCCGCCACCCGGTACGTCCCGTGGACGTCGTGGGCGTCGGCCGCCAGCATCTGGCCCAACGCCGGGAACGGCAGCTCGGTGCAGGCCGAAAGCTCCGGGCAGTCGACCTACGCCCACGAGTTCAGCCACATCCTCGGCATCGGCGACAACTACAACAACCCGTTCGGCGTTCCACCGTCCCGCAGTTACAGCGGGCCGTGGGACATGCTGTCGCGCGGCACGTTCAACGGACCGGGCGGCCCGCACACGCGCTGGCAGATCCCGGCCACGCAGGGCAGTTCGATGGGCGCGCAGCACCAGCTGCGCAACAAGCTGAAGCTCGGCATCGTCGACCCGGCGGACGTGCTGCAGCTCGACCGCAACCAGCTGGCGACGTCCGGCCCGGTGTCGGCTCGGCTGACCGCCCGCGAGACCGAGGCGCAGCCGGGTGCGTTCACCGGGCTGAACATCAAGCTCACCGGCGGCGACAAGAGCCCGAAGTGCGACCGCGCCAAGGACCCGTTCTGCGACGGCGGTGGCTACGACAACTACACCGTCGAGGTCGTCGACCGGATGGGCGCGGACTCCTTCGCGCCGGACTCCGGAGTCATGATCACCAAGACGAAGAACCAGGACAACGCGCCGTTCGACTGGGTGATCGACGCCAACCCGCAGGACATCGGCATCACCGACTACACCAAGCCGGACGGCACGCCGGTGAAGATCACCATCGGTGACTACCGCCAGCTCAACGACGCGCTGTTCAAGGCGGGCACCGAGGCGGCGAGCCCGTACGAGTACACCGACCAGGCGAACCGGCTGAAGTTCCTGGTCACCGACCTCGCCCGGGACCGCAAGGGGGTGCTCTCCTACACCGTCACGGTCGCTTCGCTCGACGGCGCGGGCAGCCAGGCGCGGGGCGCCGCGGTGACCCCGGCGCCGCCGGCGTTCGCCCGCGGCGGGCTCGCGACCTGCGACTTCGGCCTGGTCAACACGGGGTCGGCGAAGGGTGCGAAGGCGCCGTATGACACCGACACCTACCGGCTGAGCGCGTCGACCGACGCGAAGGGCTGGCAGGTGCGGCTGCCGAACGAGCTGGCGACGGCGAAGTTCGGCCAGTTCGTGAAGGTGCCCGCCTTCGCGAAGCGCAGTGGCGGTGACCTGGCCGCCCGGGTGAAGCTGACGGCGACGTCGGTGAGCGACCCGTCGAAGACGGCCACCGCGAGCTGCACGGCGTTCGGCTTCTGACGCGCACCTCGGGACCACGACCCGGAGGGGCCTGCCGCGGCGGGCCCCTCCGGCGCGCGGGGCTACCCTTGGCGCCATGAGCGTGGTCTACGACTGCAGCAAGCGGGACTCCCGGGCCGACGGGCTGGCCGCCGCGGCCGGCGCGGTCCGGTCGAGCCGGCTGGTCGTCCTGCCGACCGACACGGTCTACGGCATCGGCGCGGACGCGTTCGACGCGGGCGCCGTCCAGGCCCTGCTGCGCGCGAAGAACCGCGGCCCCGACATGCCGGTCGGCGTGCTCGTCGGCTCGTGGTCCACTGTGGACGGTCTGGTTCTCGGCGTGCCGCCGCAGGCCCGCGCGCTCATCGAAGCCTTCTGGCCCGGCGATCTGTCCATTGTGCTGCCCCACGCGCCGAGTCTGCAGTGGAACCTCGGCGACGCGCGCGGCACCGTGATGCTGCGGATGCCGCTGCACCCGGTGGCGCTGGAGCTGCTGCGCGACGTCGGCCCGATGGCCGTCTCGAGCGCGAACGTCTCCGGCCGGCCGCCGGCCAGCACCGCGCAGGACGCGCAGGAGCAGCTCGGCGACTCGGTCGCGGTGTACCTCGACGGCGGCTCCAGCGGCGAGGCCGTCGCGTCGAGCATCGTGGACCTCACCGGTACCGAACCGGTGGTGCTGCGCGAAGGCGCCGTGAGCAAGGACGCCATCGCGGAGGTGCTCGGTGTCCCCGCGGAATCGTTGGCGTGAAGCCGGATCAAGGCGTCGCGCGCGGCACGATAGCGTGTCGCGGGTGACCCCGACCCCGCGAGCGTGACGCACCCGTGCCGCCCACATCCGGTCTTCTCCCGATCCGGGAATACATCCTCGTCGCGCTGACCGCGACGGCCGTGACCTACCTGCTGACCGGCGTCGTGCGCCGGATCGCGATCCGCGTCGGCGCGATCGCGAACCCCCGCGCGCGCGACGTGCACGTCGCGCCGATCCCGCGCATGGGCGGGATCGGCATCTACCTCGGGGTCGCCGCGGCAATGGGCCTGGCCCACCAGCTGCCCGCGCTGTCGCACGGCTTCGACGCCTCGTTCGACTCGGTCGGCGTGCTGCTCGCCGCCGGCGTCATCTCGCTGATCGGCGCGCTCGACGACCGGTTCGAGCTCGACGCCTGGACGAAACTGGCCGGCCAGGTGATGTGCGCCGGGATCCTGGTCATCTTCGGCGTGCAGTGGGTGTCGTTCTGGGTGCCGTGGGGCGGCACCGGCGCGTCGTTCGGCTCGGTCCTGGTGCTCGACAAGAACCAGGGCGCGCTGCTCACCGTCGTGATGGTCGTCGTGATGGTCAACGCGATGAACTTCGTCGACGGCCTCGACGGCCTGGCCGGCGGCCTCGGCTTCATCGCGGCGGCGGCCACCTGCGCGTTTTCGCTGGGCCTGCTCGACAGCTCCGGCGGCGACGTCGGCACCTACCCGCCGGCGCTGATCGCGGCCACCCTCGCCGGCGCGTGTCTGGGGTTCCTGCCGTACAACTTCCAGCCCGCCAAGATATTCATGGGCGACTCGGGCTCGATGATGATCGGTCTGATGCTCGCGGGCGCGACGACGTCGGCGTCCGGGCGCGTGCCCTACCCGCAGTTCAGCGGCAAGGACGCGATCGCGCTGCTGTCCCCGCTGGTGGTCGTGGCGGCGGTGCTGTTCGTCCCGCTGCTGGACCTGATCATGGCGGTCGTCCGCCGCACCCGCCGCGGCGAAAGCCCGTTCGCGGCGGACAAGATGCACCTGCACCACCGCCTCCTGGAGATCGGCCACTCCCAGCGCCGGGCGGTGCTGCTCATCTACTTGTGGGCCGGCATCCTGGCGTTCGGCGCGGTTTCGGTGACCCTGTTCAACGACGCGGCGGCCCTCTGGATCATCGGCGTCGGCCTGGTGTTCGCGGTGGGGGTCTCGATCATCCCGCGGCTGCGCTCGCGCCACCAGCCAGGCGCTTAGCCCGCGGTGCCACGATCGGGTAATTGCCCATGATCGCCTTCTCTGGTTGCCGTTTTCCCGAGGGGTTGGGGCTGGGGAGTCCGCGAGCGAAAGGCTTCTCGCTGCGCCCTGCCTTGTCCGGTCGCTCCCTCTTTGTTCGTTGAATCGGGAGGGGAAACGAATGAGGATGCGCGAATCCGTCACCGGGCTGCTGGCCGTGGGGACGGCGTTCGCCCGCGTGGGACACGCCGGCGAGGCGGCCGGAGGGCTGGACGGAGTTGACGGCGGGACCGTGAACTGGACTTCGTCCGCTGGTCACCCCTGCGGTGCGAGTTCCGCGGACTGGAGCGACTACCACCACCACTGCACCGATGACGGCCGGTCGGGCAGGTGCTCGCCCGCTTCGTGCTGGTCGGGAACACGATCGCCTGCGTCGGCCGGGGCAGACGGTCACGGTCAGCGTCACGAGTGTCCACAGTCTGGATTGGAACGGCCTGACGTGCACCAATCCGGGGGCGACCTGGCCGGCCTGACCGGTCCGGAAACCAGTCCGCGAAAACGGACCTGATCCCGGTCGCTTCCGTTGCCGGCGCATTACGCGGAGCGGGAGCGGCCGGTTCGTCGCGCCGGGTGGCCGGGACCCCGTTTCACCAGGGCCTCTACACTCGGGTGTTGAACCGAGCAGGGAGCCAGTTGTGAGCGAGACCGAGACTTCGACCGAAGCGCAGGAGAACCCGCACGCCAAGGTGGTGCTGCAGGCGGCCCGCGCCATGACGAAGGCTTCGCTGCTGGTGACCCCGCCGGCGGTGCTCGTCTGCATCGTGCTCTTCAGCATCCTCAACGGCATGCCGGGTTTCTGGGGCTCGCTCGTCGGCGGGGCGCTGGCGATGCTGGCGTCGCTTTCGACGCTGGGCATGATGCGTTTCAGCGCCGGCCAGGACCCGATGTTCGTCATGGTGATCGCGCTCGGCGGGTACGTCGTCAAGGTCGTCCTGCTGTTCGGCGCGCTGACGCTGCTGAAGGGCGTCACGGCGCTGCACCCGATGTCGCTCGGCATCACCATGATCGTGGCCATCCTGCTGGCCGCCGCGGCCGAGTTCGCCGCCTTCCGCAAGACCAAGATCCCGACGATCATCCCCTCCTGAGCCCGGTCCGTTTTGCCGGGAAGTTCCGTTACCCACGGTGAACCGGCCTGCGGCCACCTGGGTGTGACCGGCGTCACGGGCGTGCGCTTTCGCGCGGCTCTCGAAACGGGTCCCGGACGGCTCGCCTGCGACGTTCCCGGGAGGGTCCCGGCCCCCGCCGGACCTGGGTCCCGGGTCGACCCGGGACCTAAGTCCTGGGCTGATCGGTGGGTATGGAGTACGCGTGTACGGCACTGATTGACCTGCTGGTATGGTCCGCGTCAAGGGTGGCGGCCTCGGCCGCGCGCTTCCTGAGACGAACCGCGATCAGCAGTGTGGCGACCGTGTAGTTCCGCCTTCCGCCGCTGGTCCGAAGTAGACCGCAGGGCAGTGTTCACGCGAGACAACCCCGTGTGCAGAACGTGAAGCCGTGTTCATCGCACAGTGGGGCAGCCGCCTCCGACGTCCCGATGCGTATCGGGTACGTTAAGTCCAGATCGTGACGATTCCCCCGGCGGAGTGAACGCCGGCCGGGAGAACCGGAAGGAGCCCAGTGGGCGCGCTGGTATTGGCCGAGGGTGCGGTGTTCGCACCGCCCGGTGCCGGAAGCTTCGAGTTGCCGCCGCTGTTCGGCGGGGTTACCAAGCCGATGGTGCTCGTCGTGCTCTCGGTGGTCATCATCGCGGCGTACTTCCTGCTGGCGACCCGCAAGCTGAAGGTCGTTCCGAGCAAAGGGCAGTTCGTCGCGGAGTCCATCTACGACTTCAGCCGCAACAACATCGCACGCGAGCAGATCGGCTCGAAAGACTTCAAGCCGTACGTGCCGCTCGTTTTCTCGTTGTTCACCTTCGTACTGGTGAACAACCTCTACGGGATCATCCCCGTCCTGCAGTTCCCGACCATGGCGCGCTTCGGTTTCCCCGTCGCGCTGGCGGTCCTCGTGGTCTACCCGGTCTACCACTACGCCGGCTTCAAGCGGCACGGTTTCGCCGGGTACTTCAAGAAGGAACTCGCACCGCCGGGCGTGCCCAAGGCGGTGCTGCCGCTCTTCTCGCTGATCGAGTTCGCGGAGAAGTTCTTCCTCAACCCGCTCACGCTCGCCATCCGTGTTTTCGCCGCCATGTTCGCCGGCCACCTCATCCTGGCCGTGTTCACTCTCGGCGGCACCTTCCTGCTGACCGAGACGTCGGGCTGGGCGCTGAAGCCGGTTTCGCTGGTGGCGTGGATCTTCGCCATCGGGATGACTTTCCTCGAGGCCTTCATCCAGGTGCTGCAGGCCTACATCTTCGCCCTGCTGTCGGCCGGGTACATCGGCGCCGCGCTGGCGTCGGAGCACTGAGAAACACACAAGCCCCCGATTCACGCGAGCGCGTGGACCGAAGTGAAGGGAAATGCACGTGAGCAACATCGTTCTGGCCCAGGCCGCCGAAGCCGCCGTCAACATCAACCCCGGCCTCGCCGCCATCGGTTACGGCCTCGGCGCGATCGGCCCGGGCATCGGTGTGGGTCTGATCTTCGCCGCCGTCATCAACGGCACCGCGCGTCAGCCGGAGGCCCAGGGCAAGCTGCAGGGCATCGGCTTCTCGACCTTCGTGCTGACCGAGGTTCTGGCCCTGATCGGCATCGTCATCTACTTCATCGCCTCCGCCGCCTGAGTCAGCAGCTCATCGCTTAAGGAGACGCCGTGCTGAAGAGTGCAATGCTCCTCGCCGCTGAAGGCGAGACGCACAACCCGATCATCCCCGACATCTCGGAGCTGATCCTCGGCATCGTCGCCTTCCTGATCCTGCTGTTCATCCTCAAGAAGTACGTCGTCCCTCGCTTCGAGGCCGCGTACGAAGAGCGTGCGCAGAAGATCGAGGGTGGCATCGAGAAGGCCGAAAAGGCCCAGGCCGAAGCCGAAGCCGCGCTGGCGCAGTACCAGGCGCAGCTGAAGGAAGCCCGGAGCGAGGCCGCGAAGATCCGTGACGACGCGCGGCTCGAAGCCGAGCAGATCAAGGCGGAACTGCGGGCCGACGCCGAGGCGGAGTCCCAGCGGATCGTCGCACAGGGCCAGGCTCAGCTGCAGGCCCAGAAGGCGCAGATCATCGCCGAGCTGCGGGCCGACATGGGCCGCAACGCCGTGGAGCTGGCCAGCCGCATCGTCGGCGAGTCGCTCGAAGACGAGGCGCGCCGTCGTGGCACCGTCGACCGGTTCCTCGCGGAGCTGGACACCGCCGGTGCCGCTGGTGGAGCGGGGAAGTAGACCGGAATGACGCTGCATGCTGCGAGCCGTGAAGCGCTCGGCCTCGCCGAGGAACGCCTCGGCGAGGTTCTGGCCGACGCGGGAGCCGACGCGGCCACGGTCGGCGACGAGCTGCTCTCGGTCGTCGACCTGCTGGACCGGGAGATCGGTCTGCGCCGGGCGGTGAGTGACGCCTCGGCGACGCCGGAGTCGCGCACCACGCTGGTGCGCCGGCTGTTCGACGGCAAGCTGTCCGAGCCGGCCCTGAAGGTGCTCGACGCCGTGGCGGGCAGCCGCTGGTCCAGCCCTCGTCAGCTGGTCGACGGGCTCGAGTCGCTCGGTCACTCCGCGCTGCTCACCGCCGCCGAGAAGACCGGCAACATCGACGCCGTCGAGACCCAGCTGTTCCAGGTCTCGCGCGTCGTGGCCAACCACCCGGAGCTCGAGACCGCCCTGGCGGACCTGGCCGGTCCCGCCGACGCCAAGCGGTCGCTGGTGCGCGGGCTGTTCGCCGACAAGGTGGACGTGGTCACCGAGACCCTCGTCGAGCAGGTCGTCCGCCGGGCCAAGGGCCGCGGTGTCGGCGCCGGGCTCGACGCGCTGGTCAAGCTGGCCGCGGAACGCCGTCAGCGCTCGGTCGCCTACGTGACCAGCGCGAGCCCCCTGACCGACGAGCAGACCGCCCAGCTGGGCGCGAAGCTCGACACCATCTACGGGCGGTCGATCGCGCTGCACGTCGAGGTCGATCCCAGTCTCGGCGGCGGGCTCGTCGTCCGCGTCGGCGACGAGATCATCGACGGGAGCGCGGCGGGTCAGCTCGCTGCCCTGCGCAGGCGGCTGGCCCGGGCCTAGTCCCCGGCCACACAAGACTTTGCATACTGGCAAGAACGAAGCGAGAGCGGGAAAGACATGGCCGAGCTGACGATCTCCTCGGATGAGATCCGTAGCGCGATCGAGAACTACGTCTCGAGTTACGCCCCGGACGTGAGCCGGGAAGAAGTTGGCGTCGTGATCGACGCGGGTGACGGTATCGCCCACGTCGAGGGCCTTCCCTCGGCCATGGCCAACGAGCTGCTCGAGTTCCCCGGCGGCGTCCTGGGCGTCGCACTGAACCTGGACGCGCGCTCCATCGGTGCCGCGATCCTCGGCGACTTCGAAAGCATCGAAGAGGGCCAGCAGGTCAAGCGCACCGGCCAGGTCCTGTCGGTGCCGGTCGGCGACGGCTACCTCGGCCGTGTCGTCAACCCGCTGGGCGCCCCGATCGACGGCCTCGGCGACATCGAGACCGTCGACCGCCGTCCGCTGGAGGTCAAGGCCGCGTCGGTGGTCGAGCGCCAGCCGGTGTCGGAGCCGCTGCAGACCGGCATCACCGCCATCGACGCGATGACCCCGATCGGGCGCGGCCAGCGCCAGCTGATCATCGGTGACCGCAAGACGGGCAAGACCGCCGTCGCCGTGGACACGATCATCAACCAGAAGTCCAACTGGGACACCGGCGACGAGAAGAAGCAGGTCCGCTGCATCTACGTCGCGATCGGCCAGAAGGGCTCCACGATCGCCGCGGTCAAGAAGTCCCTCGAGGACGCGGGCGCGATGGAGTACACCACCATCGTCGCCGCTCCGGCATCGGACTCCGCCGGCTTCAAGTGGATCGCCCCGTACACCGGCTCGGCCATCGGCCAGCACTGGATGTTCGAGGGCAAGCACGTCCTCATCGTGTTCGACGACCTGACCAAGCAGGCCGACGCGTACCGCGCGATCTCGCTGCTGCTGCGTCGCCCGCCGGGCCGCGAAGCCTTCCCCGGCGACGTCTTCTACTTGCACTCCCGTCTCCTCGAGCGGTGCGCGAAGCTCTCGGACGAGCTGGGCGCCGGCTCGCTGACCGGGCTGCCGATCATCGAGACGAAGGCCAACGACGTGTCGGCCTACATCCCGACGAACGTCATCTCGATCACCGACGGCCAGTGCTTCTTCCAGTCGGACCTGTTCAACGCCGGCCAGCGCCCGGCCATCGACGTGGGTATCTCGGTTTCCCGCGTGGGTGGTGCCGCGCAGGTCAAGGCGATGAAGTCGGTCTCCGGCTCGCTGCGCATCGACCTGTCCCAGTACCGCGAGCTGGAGGCGTTCGCCGCCTTCGCCTCGGACCTCGACGACGCCTCCAAGGCGCAGCTCGAGCGCGGTGCCCGGCTGTACGAGGTGCTCAAGCAGCCGCAGTACTCGCCGATCCCGGTCGAGGAGCAGGTCTGCACGGTGTGGCTGGGCACGAACGGCCACTACGACTCGGTCCCGACCGAGGACGTGCGCCGCTTCAACCACGAGTTCCTCGACTCGGCCCGCCGCAAGCACGACGACGTCCTGGGCGCGATCCGCGACTCCGGGAAGTTCGAGGACGCGACCGCCGACAAGCTGGTCGCCGCGGTGAACGAGTTCAAGAAGGAGTTCACCACCTCCGACGGCAACGCCTTGGTCGGGGCCGACGCCGACGCGATGGACGCCGACAAGGTCGGGCAGGAGACCGTCAAGGTCAACAAGCCCGCCCCGAAGAAGTGAGCTGATAGCTCATGGCCGCACAACTCCGGGAACTCCGGTCGCGCATCAAGGCGACCAAGTCGATCGGCAAGATCACCAAGGCGATGGAGCTCATCGCCACCGCGCGCATCACCAAGGCGCGGGCGAAGGTCGCCGCTTCCCGGCCGTACGCCGACGAGATCACCAAGGTGCTCTCGGCGCTGGCCGGTGCGGCGGCCAACCTCGACCACCCGCTGCTGGTCGAGCGCCCGAACCCGAAGCGGGCCGCTGTCCTGGTCGTGACCAGTGACAAGGGCCAGTGCGGTGGCTACAACTCCAACGTGCTGCGCGCGACCGAAGAGCTGCTTTCCCTGCTCCGCAAAGAGGGCAAGGAAGCTCAGGTCTACGTCACCGGCAACAAGGGCCTGAACTACTACCGGTTCCGCAACCGCGAGGTGGCGGACGGCTGGACGGGCTTCTCCGACCAGCCGAACTACGCCGCCGCGGTCGAGGCTGCGGAGACGCTGGTCGAGTCGTTCATGGCCGGCGTCGACGACGCGCAGGGCAACGCCGACGGCATCGAAGGTGTCGACGAGATCCACATCGTCTACACCGAGTTCGTGTCGATGCTGACGCAGCGGCCGATCGCCAAGCGCGTCGCGCCGCTCGAGGTCGAGTACTCCGAAGGGGAAGAGGAGACGCCCGCCGGGCTGCTCCCCAGCTACGAGTTCGAGCCGAGTGCCGACAAGCTGCTGGACTCGCTCCTGCCGAAGTACATCAACACGCGCATCTACTCGGCGCTGTTGGAGTCGGCGGCGTCCGAGCTGGCCGCGCGCCGGACGGCGATGAAGGCCGCTTCGGACAACGCGAACGACCTGGTCGGCAACCTGACGCGGGAGATGAACCAGGCCCGCCAGGCGCAGATCACCCAGGAGATCTCCGAAATCGTCGGTGGCGCGAACGCGCTCACCGCAGCAGGAAGTGATGATTGATGACCAGTACTGAAGCCCCGCGCGCCAAGGGGCGCATCGTGTCGGTGACCGGTCCGGTCGTCGACGTCGAGTTCCCGCGCGGTTCCGTGCCCGACCAGTTCAACGCGCTCAAGGTCGAGATCGAGTTCGAGCAGCTCCGCAAGACCGTGACGCTCGAGGTCGCCTCCCACCTGGGTGACAACCTCGTCCGCACCATTTCGCTGCAGCCGCAGGACGGTCTCGTCCGCGGTGCCGAGGTCACCGACACCGGCGGCCCGATCACCGTGCCGGTGGGCGACAAGGTCAAGGGCCACGTCTACAACGCGCTCGGCGAGTGCCTCGACGAGCCCGGCTACGGCGATGACCTCGAGCGCTGGGGCATCCACCGCAACCCGCCGTCCTTCGACCAGCTCGAAGGCAAGACGGAGATGCTGGAGACCGGCCTCAAGGTCGTCGACCTGCTCACCCCGTACGTCCAGGGTGGCAAGATCGGCCTGTTCGGCGGTGCCGGCGTCGGCAAGACGGTGCTCATCAAGGAGATGATCACCCGTGTCGCCCGGAACTTCGGTGGTACGTCGGTGTTCGCCGGGGTCGGCGAGCGCACCCGTGAGGGCAACGACCTCTTCCTGGAGATGAGCGAAGACGGCGTCATCAACGACACCGCCCTCGTGTTCGGCCAGATGGACGAGCCGCCGGGCACGCGCATGCGCGTCGCCCTGTCCGCGCTGACCATGGCGGAGTACTTCCGCGATGTGCAGAACCAGGACGTGCTGCTGTTCATCGACAACATCTTCCGGTTCACCCAGGCCGGTTCCGAGGTGTCGACCCTGCTGGGCCGGATGCCGTCGGCCGTGGGTTACCAGCCGACGCTGGCCGACGAGATGGGCCAGCTGCAGGAGCGGATCACCTCGACCCGAGGCCGGTCGATCACCTCGATGCAGGCGATCTACGTCCCCGCGGACGACTACACCGACCCGGCCCCGGCCGCGACGTTCGCCCACCTGGACGCCACCACCGAGCTGTCGCGTGGTGTCTTCCAGAAGGGCATCTTCCCGGCGGTGGACCCGCTGGCGTCGACGTCGACGATCCTCGACCCGGCCATCGTCGGTGAGGACCACTACCGCGTGGCCTCCGAGGTCATCCGGATCCTGCAGAAGTACAAGGAACTGCAGGACATCATCGCGATCCTCGGTATGGACGAGCTCTCGGAAGAGGACAAGCTCACCGTCCAGCGTGCCCGCCGGATCGAGCGCTTCCTCTCGCAGAACATGCTGGTCGCGGAGGCGTTCACGCAGATCCCGGGCTCGACGGTGCCGCTGTCGGAGACCATCGAGTCGTTCGACCGCATCGCCAAGGGTGACTTCGACCACTACCCGGAGCAGGCGTTCCTGGGTATCGGTGGCCTCGAAGACCTCGAGAAGAAGTACAAGGAAATCACCAAGAAGTGATCTCCTGACGACGGCGGGGGCAGTGTCCATTGTGGACTCGGGCCCCCGCCGTTCTCATACCGGGATACAGACCTATTACACTCGGTGGCAACACCCCGAGCGAAGGAGTGCTACGTGGCTGAGATGTCCGTGGAGCTGGTGGCCGTGGAGCGCCGTCTCTGGTCGGGTACCGCCACTTTCGTGGTGGCCCAGACCACCGAGGGCGAGATCGGCATCATGGCCGGTCACGAGCCCGTGCTCGGGCAGCTCGTCGAGGGTGGCGTGGTCAAGGTGACGACCACCGACGGCGAGACGGTGTGTGCGGCCGTGCACGGCGGTTTCCTGTCGGTCACCGGCACCGGGGTGAGCATCCTCGCCGAAAGCGCCGAGCTTTCCGACGAAATCGACGTCGACGCGGCCAAGGCGGCCCTGACCGCCGACGACGAGACCGAGCGGACCAGGGCTACGGCCCAGCTCCGCGCCGCAGGTCAGTCGGTCTGAGCGAGCGACGGGCAGGAGCCGGGCCGTGCAGATCACCGTGGTGGTACTCGGGCTCCTGATCGTGCTCGCCGTGCTGGTCGGCTGGTATGGCCAGCGGTGGATCCGGATGCGCCGCGGCGGGGGCGTGAGCGTCGCGCTGCGGTGGCGTCCGGACAACGCGCGGGCCAGCTGGCACCTGGGGCTCGGCCGCTACGAGGGTGACGAGTTCGTCTGGTACCGGGTGTGGAGCCTGCGCTCCGGCCCGGACCGCGTCTTCCAGCGCGCGAGCATGCAGATCGCCGACCGCCGTGACCCGTCCGGCACCGAGGCCTACGCCGTTCCCGAAGGCGCCATCGTGCTGCGCTGCGAGTCCGAGACGCAGGAGGCGATCGAGATCGCCATGGGACCGGGCGCGCTCACCGGCTTCCTCTCCTGGCTCGAATCCGCCCCGCCCGGGCGCCGTCTCCCGCGCGCCTCTTGACCCCGGTTGTCTCAAACCGAGACAGCCGGCCCGGCCGTTTTGGCCTACGGTTGAACGCATGATCTTCATCGTGGTCAAGTTCCCGGTCAAACCGGAGCACGCGGAAGCCTGGCCGGACATCGTGGCGGACTACACCGAGAACACTCGCGCCGAAGCGGGCAACCGGTTCTTCGAGTGGTCCCGCAGCCTCGAGGACACGAACACGTACGTGCTGGTCGAGGGCTTCGAAGGCCAGGACGCCGCCGTCGCGCACGTCGGCTCCGACCACTTCAAGTGGGCGGTCGCGAACCTGGGTGCCTACATCTCGGACAACCCGCGGATCATCAACGTCCAGGACGCCTCCGACTGGGGCCCGATGGCGGAGATCGCGCCCCACTAAACTGGGGTTCGTGACCCTCGTCGACATCCCCGGCTCCAAGTCCGTCACCGCCCGAGGCCTGTTCCTGGCCGCCGCCGCGCGCGGCACCACCGTGCTCGGCCGTCCGCTGCATTCGGACGACACCGAGGGCTTCGCCGAGGGGCTCGTGAAGCTCGGCTACCAGGTCGACCGGCAGCCGGACGCCTGGACGATCGAGGGCCGGCCGCCGGGGCCGGGTGTGGCGTCCGCCGACGTCTTCTGCCGCGACGGCGCCACCACGGCCCGCTTCCTGCCCGCGCTCGCCGCAGCCGGCACCGGCACGTTCCACTTCGACGCCTCCGACCAGATGCGCCGCCGTCCGCTGGGGCCGCTCACCGACGCGCTGCAGGAGCTGGGCGTCGACCTGACCTTCGAGGGCGAGCCGGGCCACCACCCGCTGACCGTCCGCGCGAACGGCGTCAAGGGCGGCGACCTGACCCTGGACGCGGGGCTCTCGTCGCAGTTCCTGACCGCGTTGCTGCTGCTCGGGCCGCTGACCGCGGAGGGGCTGCGGATCACCGTGACCGACCTCGTGTCGGTGCCGTACGTCGAGATCACGCTGGAGATGATGCGGCGCTTCGGCGTCGACGTCCGCCGTGAGGGCCAGACGTTCGTCGTCCCGCCGCAGCCGTACCAGGCGTGCGACTACCCGGTGGAGCCCGACGCGTCGACGGCCAGCTACTTCCTGGCCGCGGCGGCGGTCACCGGCCGCACGGTGACCATCCCCGGCCTGGGAACGACGGCCCTGCAGGGCGACGTCCGGTTCGTGGACGTCCTCGAGCGGATGGGCGCCCACGTGCAGCTGGAAGAGGACTCGGTGACGGTCGCGGGCCCGTCGGAGGGCCTGCGCGGCGTCACGGTGAACATGCGCGACATCTCCGACACGGTCCCGACGCTGGCCGCGATCGCGCCGTTCGCGGCCGGGCCGGTGCGCATCGAGGACGTCTACAACACGCGGATCAAGGAGTGCGACCGCCTGGACGCGTGCGAGGAGAACCTGCGCGCGCTCGGGGTGGGCGTCGAGACCGGCCGCGACTGGATCGAGATCCAGCCGGGCGTGCCCACCGGCGCGCTGATCAAGTGCCGCCGCGACCACCGGATCGCGATGGCGTTCAGCATCACGGGCCTGCTGGCCGACGGCATCACGCTGGACGACCCGGAGTGCGTGAAGAAGACGTTCCCCGGCTTCCACCAGGCCCTGCGGTCTCTGCGGGAGAGCTGGGGGATCTAGGAGGGCTGCCCGCCCGGCTGCCACAGCACGTCACCCTCGGGGTTGGCCAGCCGGGCGAGGATGAACAGCAGGTCCGAGAGCCGGTTCAGGTACTTGAGCGCGATCGGGTTCGTCGTCGCCGGCTCGGCCTCGTAGAGCTCCCACGCCGACCGCTCGGCCCGCCGCGACACCGTGCGCGCCTGGTGCAGGAACGCCGCGCCCGGAGTGCCGCCCGGCAGGATGAACGACGTCAGCTTCGGCAGGCGGTCGTTGAAGTCGTCGCACCAGCCTTCGAGTCGCTCCAGGTACTTCTCGGTGATGCGCAGGGGCGGGTACGGCGGGTCGTCCTGGATCGGCAGGCAGAGGTCGGCGCCGACGTCGAAGAGGTCGTTCTGCAGCATGCGCAGGACGTCCGTGATCTCGGCCGGCAGCGCGCCCAGCGCGACGGCCAGCCCGATGACCGAGTTGGCCTCGTCGGTGTCGGCGTAGGCGCCCAGGCGCGGGGACGTCTTGGGCACGCGCGACCCGTCACCGAGCGCCGTCGTGCCGTTGTCGCCGACCTTGGTGTACACGCGGTTGATGCGAACGACCATGAAGCCACCATAGCGGCCCCCGCCCGGGTCGAATCCGGGCGAGAGGGCATGATTGGCGGCCATGAGCGAGCACTTCGACGTGCATGGCGGAGCCCGGCTGGTCGGCGAGGTCGACGTGGTCGGGGCCAAGAACAGCGTGCTGAAACTGATGGCCGCCGCCCTCCTCGCGGAGGGCACCACGACCATCACGAACTGCCCGCAGATCCTCGACGTCCCGCTGATGGGCGACGTGCTGCGGAGCGTCGGCTGCGAGGTCGTCATCGAGGGCGACACGGCCACCATCACCACGCCGGCCGAGCTGTCCTACCGCGCCGACTCGGCGGCGATGGGCAAGCTGCGCGCGTCCGTCTGCGTGCTGGGACCGCTGGTCGGCCGGCTGAAGCAGGCCGTCGTGGCGCTGCCGGGCGGTGACGCGATCGGCTCGCGGCCGCTGGACATGCACCAGAACGGCCTGCGCAAGCTGGGCGCGACGAGCACCATCGAGCACGGCTGCGTCGTCGCGAAGGCCGAGACGCTGGTCGGCGCGCAGATCTGGCTGGACTTCCCGAGCGTCGGCGCGACCGAGAACATCCTGATGGCCGCCGTGCTGGCCGAGGGCACCACGGTGATCGACAACTGCGCGCGCGAGCCCGAGATCGTCGACATCTGCACGATGCTCGTGGAGATGGGCGCGAAGGTCGAGGGCGCCGGGACGTCGACGCTGACCGTGCACGGCGTGGAGCAGCTGCACCCGACCCAGCACAGTGTGATCGGCGACCGGATCGTGGGCGCGACCTGGGCGTTCGCGGCGTCGATGACCCGCGGCGACCTGACCGTGCGCGGCGTCAACCCGCACCACCTCGACCTGGTGCTCGACAAGCTCCAGCTGGCCGGCGCCGAAGTCACCACCTTCGGGGACAAGGGTTTCCGCATCGTGCAGGCCGAACGGCCGCAGGCGGTCGACTGGGTCACGCTGCCCTACCCCGGTTTCGCGACCGACCTGCAGCCGTTCGCGGTCGCGCTGTCGGCGGTGTCCGAGGGCACCTCGATGATCACCGAGAACGTCTACGAGGCGCGGTTCCGGTTCATCGAGGAGATGATCCGGCTTTCGGGCGACACCCGCACGGACGGCCACCACGCGGTGGTCCGCGGCGTCGAACGGCTCTCCAGCGCGCCGGTCTGGGCGTCGGACATCCGCGCGGGCGCCGGGCTGGTGCTGGCCGGGCTGTGCGCGGACGGCGTCACCGAGGTCTGGGACGTCTTCCACATCGACCGCGGCTACCCGCACTTCGTTGAGAACCTGAACCGCCTGGGCGCGCGCATCGAGCGCGTCAGCGGGGAGCCGGCCCGCACGTAGTCCGTGAATGGCACATCGAGGGACTCAGAGTCCCTCGATGTGCCATTCACGGCTTTTCAGACCTCGCGGGCGCCCAGCGCGCGCAGGACGTACTCCACCAGCCGGTCCAGGTAGTCCGGCTCCACCGGGGCCCGGCGGACCACCATGCGCCAGTAGATCGGCGCGCCCAGGACGTCCATCGCCATCTCGACGTCGAGGTCCGCCGGCAGCTCGCCGCGGTCCATCGCGCGGCGCAGCATCACCTCCGCGCGGTCGCGCCGCGGGCCGCCGATGCTCGTGCGCGCGCTTTCGGCCATCTCCGGGTTCCGCGCGCCCTCGGCGACGAGGTCCGGCAGGATCCGCGAGAACACCGGGTGCGTCAGCCAGTCGATCATCGCCCGCAGTGTCACCCGCAGGTCGCCGCGCAGTGAGCCGGTGTCTTCGAGCACCGCGCGCGACACGCTGAATTCCGCGACCACCGCGGTGATCATCTCGTGCTTCGACGTCCACCGCCGGTACAGGGCGCTCTTGCCGACGCCGGCGCGCTTGGCCACCGCTTCCATCGACAGCCGCCCGTAGCCCTGCTCGGCGAGCTCGTGCAGCACCGCGTCCGTGATGGCCTGGGTGACTTCGGGCTGGAGGACCGCGGCGCCGGTCGGAGTGCGTGCCATGGGGCGCAGTGTAGCGGGTGGACGGAACGGTACCGTCCCGTCTATATTGACGTCGGGACGGTACCGTCTCGTCCAAACGTTGAAGGAGTTCTCGTGCAGCCACGCGATCTTGTCGAGCACGCACTCGACCTGCTGCTGAAGCACGACATGGCCGGGTTCGCCGGGCTCTGGGCCGAGGACGGCGTCCTCGAGTTCCCGTTCGCCGCGCCGGGCTACCCGGCTCGTGTCGAGGGCCGCGAGGCCATCGCCGACTACCTGCGCGGCTACCCGGACCTCCTGGATGTCCGGGCGATCGCGGCGAAGACCGTCCACGAGACCGCCGACCCGGCCGTGGTGGTCGTGGAAATGACCGTCGCGGGAGTCGTCGTCGCGACGCGGAAGCCGTACGAGCTGTCCTACATCGCCGTGCTGACCGTGGCGGACGGCGAAATCCGGCACTACCGCGACTACTGGAGCCCGCTGGCCGCGGCCGAGCTGATGGGCGGCGTCGACGAGCTGACGGCGGCGTTCGCCGGGAGTGACCGTGGCTGACGTCCTGGTCCTCGGCGGCACCGGCACGACCGGCGGCCGGGTGGTCGCGGGCCTGCGGGAAATCGGCGTCACCGCCAGGGCGGCCACCCGCAAGGCGAGCGAACCCGGCCAGGTCCGGTTCGACTGGACCGACCGCGGCACGCACACCGAGGCGCTCCGCGACGTCGATGCCGTGTACCTGCTCGCCCCGATCGGCGAGGCCGAGCCCGCGCGGCTGGTCGAACCGTTCCTGGCGGACGCGCTCGACGCCGGCGTCCGCCGGGTGGTGCTGCTCAGCTCGTCCGCCGTCACCGAGGACTCGCCCGGGCTCGGCGAACTGCAGCGCCTGGTACGCGCGGTGCCGGAGTGGACCGTGCTGAAGCCGTCGTGGTTCATGCAGAACTTCACCGGCGAGCACCTGGTCGCCCAGGGCGTGCGGGACGGCGAGATCGTCACCGCGACCGGCGACGCCCGGGTCGCGTTCGTCGACGCCGGCGACATCGCGGCGGTCGCCGTCCGCGCGCTGACCGACGCCGAACCGCACAACACCGAACACGTGCTCACCGGCCCTTCGGCGGTGAGCTACGCCGAGGCCGCCGAGATCGTCGCCGCGCACACCGGACGTCCGGTGCGGCACCGCGCGGTGAGCACCGCGGAGTTCGCCGCGCGGCTGACGGCGTACGGCATTCCCGAAGCCTTCGCCGCCATTCTCGCCGCGCTCGACGAGGACGTCCGCCGCGGCACCGAAGACCGTGTCACCCCGGCCGTCGAGCAGGTCACCGGCCGGCCCGCCCGCTCGTTCCGCACCTTTGTGATGGAGGAAATCCGATGAAGCAGCTCATGTTCACCGAGGACCCGCAGTTCTGGTTCGAAACCCTGCGCCTGTTCGGCCACGCGGCCTACGGCGGCTCGGACTTCGGCGAGGTGCTCGCGGCCGCGTCGAAGGTGACGCCGGGGGACTACGACAGCTGGCACGACGCCTACCGCGGCCTGGCCGACCGGCTGTACGCCGAGGCGGCCGACGCGAGCCCGGTGACCGCGCGGGATCTGCTGCTGCGCGCGTCGACCTACTACTTCTCGGCGGACTTCTTCCTGCACGGCGACCCGGCGGACCCGCGGATCGCGGCGGCCTACGACCGCAGCGTCGAATGCTTCCGGCGTGCGGCCGTCGCCGAGCCGGTCGAAATCCCGTACGAGGGAACCACCCTGCAGGGCTACTTCTACCGCGCTCCCGGCGCGAGCCCGAAGCCGGTTGTCCTGATGCACAGCGGTTTCGACGGCAGCGCCGAGGAACTCCACTTCTTCGGCGCGGCGTCCGGCGCCGAGCGCGGCTACCACGTGCTGACCTTCGACGGCCCCGGCCAGCCGAGCGCGATGCACCGCGACAAGCTCGTGTTCCGGCCGGACTGGGAGCACGTCGTGACGCCGGTGGTGGACTTCGTGCTGGGCCTCGACGGCGTCGACCCGGAGCGGATCGCGCTCCTGGGCGTCAGCCTGGGCGGTGTGCTCGCCCCGCGCGCCGCGGCGTTCGAACCACGCCTGGCGGCGGTGATCGCGGTCGACGGCGTCTACGACGCGGGCTCCGCGGTGACGTCGATGCTGCCGTGGGACCGCGAGGAGATCGTCCGCCGCGCGAACGCCGAGCACGACGAGGAGTTCGACGCGTTCCTCGCCGCCGGCCGGCAGGCCAGCTCGACCCTGCGCTGGGCGTGCGACCACGGCCGCTACGTCCTGGGCGCGGCGACCGACCGCGAGTTCGTCGCGAAGTACCTCGAGTACACCCTCGAAGGCGGCTTCGCGGAGAAGATCGCGTGCCCGACGCTGATCTGCGAAGCGGCGGACGACCTGTTCTTCGGCGGTGAGACGGAAACCGAGCCGCGCCGGCTGTACTCGCACGTGACCGCGCCGAAGACGTTGCTGACGTTCACGGCGGAGGAAGGCGCGGACGCCCACTGCCACGTCGGCGCCCAGCGCCTCGCGGTCGGCCGGATCTACGACTGGCTGGAGCGCACGCTCTGACTTCCGACCGCGAGCCCGCCCGGCCGTACCGCTATTGGGGGGAGCCGGTTTTCTTGCGCTGGTTGGCCAAGAAGCGCGCTTTCTTCTGACGATTCCCGCAGGTGTTCATGTCGCACCATCTGCGGGTGCGGCTTTGGCTGGTGTCGAAGAACGCGGCCCGGCAGGTCGGCGAGGCGCACAAGGCCAGCTTTCCGTCCCGTTCGCCGGCGATGACGCTGATCGCGTCGGCGGCGATCACGCCGAGGGCGTCTTCCACGCGGGAAGCCGAGCCGAGCTGCCAGCGCCGCGTGCCCTCGGGGGTCAGGACGGCCGCGGCCCGGCCCCCGGCGCTGCGGTCGTTGATGACCCGGACCGCGGACGCGGGGAGGGCGTCCCGGGTCGCGGCCGCGGTCGCGGCGGCGTGGATCGCCTCCCGCAGTTCCCGGGCGAGTTCGAGCTGGGCGGCGGTGCAGGAGTCCACGGCGAGGCCGCTCACGGCCAGCCAGTCGACGAGCCGGTGCGGTGTGGGAACGCGCTCCACGGCTTCGCCGTGACGCTCCGACAGGGTCCCCGTGAAGCTCGTCGCCAGCACGGTACCGAGGCGGAAGTCGGGGAACCCGGCAGGCATGGAACCAGCTTAGCAGGTTGCGAGTGGACGAGGAGGTCTGTTAGAACCGTCTAAGCCGGTTCCGCGACAGCCAGGAGGTCTCATGCCCCGTTCACCCAGCGACGTGCGGGCGTTCGAAGCCCACGCACCCGACGCCGACCTCGACGAACTGCGTGCGCGACTGGCCGCGGCGCGCCTGCCGGAGGCCGAGACGATCCGGGGCGCCGCGCCCGGTCCTCGCCGATGGGACCAGGGCGTTCCGCTCGCCGACCTCGTCGACGTCGTGGACTACTGGCGCACCGGGTACGACTGGCGGTCGTTCGAAGAGCGCCTCGACCGGATCGGCCAGTTCCGCACGACCATCGACGATCTGGGAATCCACTTCCTGCACCGCCGATCCGCGCGCGCGGACGCCACTCCGCTGATCGTGACGCACGGCTGGCCGGGCAGCATCGCCGAGTTCGCCGACGTGGTGGACGAGCTGGCGGATCCGGAGGACGCGGCCGCGCCGGCGTTCCACGTCGTGGTCCCGTCGCTGCCCGGCTTCGGTTACAGCGACAAGCCCGCCACCACCGGGTGGGGAACCGAAAAGATCGCGGCCGCGTGGGTGGAACTGATGGGACGGCTCGGCTACCGCAGGTTCGCCGCGCACGGCGGCGACTGGGGCGGCAACATCACCACGGTTCTCGCCGGCCGGTTCCCGGCGCACGTTCTCGGCATCCACACGACGTTCGCGGAAGGACCGCCCGGGTTGACCACGGACGGGCTGACGGCGGTCGAACGCGCGTGGACCGAGGAAACCCGCCATTTCTGGCGTCACCGCGCGGCGTACGCGAAGCAGCAGGCGACCCGGCCGCAGACCATCGGCTACTCGCTCGTCGACTCACCGGTCGGGCTGCTCGCCTGGATCCTCGACAAGTTCGCCGAGTGGTCGGACACCGAAGACAGCCCGTTCGAGACGATTTCCCTCGACCGCGTTCTCGACGACGTCACCCTGTACTGGCTGACGCGGACCGGCGCGTCCGCGGCCCGCATCTACTACGAAAGCCACAACTCCCTCGATCCCGGGCTCCGGGTCGACGTCCCGTCGGCGATCACCGTGTATCCCCGCGACATCGAGAAGTACCCGCGCGCTTGGGCACGGGAGCGGTACCGGCGGATCGTCCGGTGGACGGAGCCCGGAACCGGGGGACATTTCCCGTCGCTGGAGGTGCCCGGGTATTTCGTCGAAGACCTGCGAGAGGGCCTCGCGGCCGTGCTCGCCGCCGATCGGTGAAGGCGTCAGCCTTCGAGGGCCAAGGCCGCGCCGAAGCCGAGCAAGGCCGTCCCCGTCACGCCGTCCATCGCGCGGCGCACCTTCCGGCGCTGCAACCACCCGCGGACCCGGTGCACGAACAACAGCAGCAGCACCTGCCACACCACGCCCAGCGCCGCGACCGTGTACGCCAGCAGCAGCGAGTCCCCGAAGCCCGATCCGGGCGTCAGGAACTGCGGCAGCACCGACAGGTACAGCACGATCACCTTGGGGTTGGTGATGTTGGACAGGAACCCTTCGCGGAACCGCCGGCTCCGGGAGGCGCGGGCGCGGCGGACGTCGTCCAGCGCCTCGTAGTCACCTCGCCAGGCGCCGCGCAGGGCCTGGACGCCCAGGTACACCAGGTACGCCGCGCCGAGCCACTTCACCGTCACGAACACCGGCTGGTAGCGGGTGATCACCGCGCCCAGCCCGAGCGCGGCCGCCGTGCCCTGCAGGAAATTCGCGACGGTGATGCCGGCGCACGCCCAGCCGCCGCCGCGCGCGCCGCCGGTGAGCGCGTTCTTCAGCACCACCATCGTGTCCGGGCCCGGCATCATCGCCAGCAACGCCATCATCGCCGCGAACCCGGCGTAGGTGCTCCACGTCATCAGGACTCCAGGGCGAGGGCGGCGCCGAACCCGACCAGCGCGGTGCCGGTGACGCCGTCCAGCGTCCGGCGGACCCGGCGGCGGCCCAGCCAGGCGCGCACGCGGTGCACGAACACCAGCAGCACCAGCAGCCACAGCCCGCCGATCACGGCGACGGTGTAGGCCAGCGCGAGCGCGTCCCAGGTCGTCGTGCGACCGGGGTCGAGGAACTGCGGCAGCACCGACAGGTACAGCACGAGCACCTTCGGGTTGGTGATGTTGGAGAGGAACCCTTCGCGGAACCGCCGGAAACCGCCGCCGGGACGACGCTGCTGCGTCTGCTCGACGACGTCGTAGTTCCCGCGGAACGCGCCGCGCAGCGCCTGGAAACCGAGGAAGACGAGGTACGCCGCGCCGATCCACTTGAGGGTGAGGAACACCGGCTGCGACTTCGCGATGAGCACGCCGAGCCCGAGCGCGGCGGCGCTGCCCTGCACGACGTTCCCGGTGACGATCCCGAGCGAGGCGAGCAGCCCGCCCCGGAAGCCGCCGGAGAGGGCGTTCTTCAGCATCACCATCGTGTCCGGCCCCGGCGCGAGCACGATCAGGACCACGATGAGCAGGTAACTCCCGTACACACTCCACGTCACGGCTGCCCACGCTAACCGACGGATCTCGGTGCGGTCTCGCGGATTTCCGTCACAGTGGCTCGCGTGGACGCACAGAGCGTGCCCGGGCTCTCACGGCGCGTTCGGCATTCGGCGTCGGCCACCCTGGCGGAGTAGTGTTCTGCCATGTCAGCAGGGGAAATCGATCTTCTACCCGGTGAGCGCGTGCTCTGGGCGGGCGAGCCGGTCCAGCGCCCGTTCTACGTCGCCGCGGACGGGGTGATCGCCCCCGCCGGGCTCGTCGTCACCGCGGCCGCGCTGTGGTTCCTCCTCTCGCAGGAACCCGAAGGCGCGGGCATGCTCGCCGGGCTGGTCGTGCTGGCCGCCGGCCTCTACGGCGCGGTCGGCCGGTCCGCCGTCCGCTACCTCGCGCTCGGCCGGACGACCTACGCCGTCACGGACACCCGGATCATCGCGCGCTCGGGCCTGTTCCGGCAGAAGGAACGCGCCAGCGAACTGGCCGGCCTGTCGGCGCCGGTCCTCAAGCCCGGCCGGTCGAGCACCGGCACCTTCGCCTTCCCCGAGCCCGGCTCGGTGACGCTGATGGGCGTCGGCGAGCCCAAGCGCGTCCGCGACCTGCTGACCAAGGCCATCGACGAGGCGAAGAGCCGCCAGGCCCCGCCGGAACCGGACACGTCCGGCACTTCGGCCGCCTGAAGGCAACCGGTACGGCCTTCTCGGGCGCCAGCCCGGCAAAGAGCGCCGGGGAGGCCGCCGATCATCGTTGTTCAGCCGGGCGAGCGGCTGTTCTGCTTCGGCATCCGAAGCAGAACCGACCGCGTCCGATCGCGCTGTTCGCTGTGCCGGACGTCGAACAGGTCCACGCGCTGATCGTGCGGGCTCGGATCGCGGGGCCGTCACCCGGACGTGTCCGATTCCACTCCGCCACCTAAGTTACCGGCCGGTACACTCGATGGGTCGACCAGCGCCGGAGGTGCACAGTGCCGTACCCATCCGACCACGAGCGGGACCGCCCGTGGGTGATGCGCACCTACGCGGGCCACTCCTCCGCGGCCGCGTCGAACGAGCTCTACCGGCGCAACCTCGCCAAGGGCCAGACCGGCCTTTCGGTGGCGTTCGATCTCCCGACCCAGACCGGCTACGACCCGGACCACCAGCTCAGCCGCGGTGAGGTCGGCAAGGTCGGAGTGCCGATCTCGCACATCGGCGACATGCGGCGCCTCTTCGACGGCATCCCGCTCGCCGAGGCCAACACGTCGATGACGATCAACGCGCCGGCCATGTGGCTGCTCGCGCTGTACGTCTCCGTGGCGCGTGAGCAGGCCGAAGCCGAAGGCCGCGACGTCGACGAAGTCCTCGCGAAGCTCACCGGCACGACGCAGAACGACATCATCAAGGAGTACCTGTCCCGCGGGACCTACATCTTCCCGCCGGGCCCCAGCCTGCGGCTGATCACCGACATGATCGCGTGGACCGTGCACCACGTGCCGAAGTGGAACCCGATCAACATCTGCAGCTACCACCTGCAGGAAGCCGGCGCGACGCCGACGCAGGAGGTCGCCTACGCGCTGTGCACCGCGATCGCCGTGCTCGACGCCGTCCGGGACTCCGGGCAGGTCGACCAGGCCGACATGGACAAGGTCGTCGCGCGGATCTCGTTCTTCGTCAACGCCGGCGTGCGGTTCGTCGAGGAGATGTCCAAGATGCGCGCGTTCACCGCGCTCTGGGACGAGATCACGCGGGATCGTTACGGCGTAACGGATCCGAAGGCACGCCGGCTGCGCTACGGCGTCCAGGTCAACTCGCTCGGTCTCACCGAGGCCCAGCCGGAGAACAACGTCCAGCGGATCGTGCTGGAGATGCTCGCGGTGTCGCTCTCCCGCGGCGCGCGGGCCCGCGCGATCCAGCTGCCGGCGTGGAACGAGGCGCTCGGCCTGCCCCGGCCGTGGGACCAGCAGTGGGCGCTGCGGATGCAGCAGGTGCTCGCCTTCGAGACGGACCTGCTGGAGTACGAGGACATCTTCGACGGCTCGCACGTCATCCAGGCCAAGGTCGACGAGATCATGGCCGGCGCGCGCGAGGAGATCGCCCGCGTCCAGGACGTCGGCGGCGCGGTCGCGGCGGTCGAGAGCGGCTACATGAAGTCGCAGCTGGTCGGGTCGCTGGCCGAATACCGCCGCGGGATGGAGAACGGGGAGCGGGTGCTGGTCGGCGTCAACAAGTTCGCGACGACCGAGCCGTCACCGCTGCAGGCCGAGGGCGCGAAGGCGATCGAGACGATCGACCCGGCCGTCGAGAAGGAAGCCGTCGCGGCGCTCGAGGATTGGCGCGGCCAGCGGGACAGCGACGCCGTCGAGCGGACGCTGGCCACGCTGAAGGAGACCGCGCGGACGTCGGCGAACCTCTTCGAGGCCACTGTGGACTGTGCGCGGGCCGGCGTGACCACCGGCGAGTGGTCGGGCGCGCTGCGCGAGGTGTTCGGCGAATACCGGGCGCCCACCGGGGTTTCCGCGGCCGCCGCGGGTGGCGGCGACCCGGGGATCGAGCGGGTGCGCGAACGCGTCCGCGCCACCGAGGCGGAATTGGGCGAGCGGCTGCGGATCCTGGTCGGCAAGCCGGGGCTCGACGGGCACTCCAACGGCGCCGAGCAGGTCGCCGTCCGCGCCCGCGACGTCGGCTTCGAGGTCGTCTACCAGGGCATCCGGCTGACGCCCGAGCAGATCACCGCGGCCGCCGTGCAGGAAGGCGTGCACGTCGTCGGGCTGTCGGTGCTGTCCGGTTCGCACCTCGAGGTCGTGCCGCACGTCGTCGACGGCCTGCGTGCCGCGGGCGCGGGTGACGTCCCGGTGATCGTCGGCGGGATCATCCCGCCCGACGACGCCGCGTTGCTGACCGAACGCGGCATCGCGCGGGTGTTCACGCCCAAGGACTACGAGCTGACCGACATCATGGACGGCATCGTCTCGCTCATCCGCGAGCGCCACGGCCTCAGCTGAGGCCGGCCAGGATGTCCTTTGTGGACTTGACGGTGGCGAACTGGTTGTGCAGGTTCGCCGCCGTGACGCGGTAGAGCTCGTCGGCGGTGACGACGTCGCCGTCCACGCCCGGCAGGTCGAACGTGAACGTCGCGTCGAGCGCGAAAGTCACGTCGTAGCCTAGGTTCCCGCCCATCCGCGCGGTGGTCTCGCAGCAGAAGTTCGTCTGGATGCCGGCGAGCACGAAGCTCGTGATGCCGCGCTTGCGCAGCCACGCGTCGAGGTCGACGTCGCCGATGAACGCCGAGTTGACCCGCTTGCCGAACACGAGGTCGGGGCGCGCGCCGTCGAGTTCGGGCTTGAAGTCGTTGCCCGGCTGGCCGGGCCGCAGCGAGGACTTCGGCCCCGTCGAGTCGTGGTGCACCAGCACCACCGGCAGCCGCCGCTCCTGCCACGCGTCGAGCAGGGCCTTGATGTTCGCTTCGGCGCCGGGGTTGTTGCGCGGTCCCCAGACGGGCTCGTCGAACCCGCGCTGGACGTCGATCAGGATGAGTGCCGTTTCGGTCATGACGTCGAGTTTCTCTGTTCCGTGACGTCCGGGGGAGTGGCAGAAGACGCGCGATGCGGTACTTTTCTGCCATGCGCACGATCGGCGTCCTGCTCCTGCCCGGCACTCGGATGTTCGACCTCGCGGTGATCGGCGAGGTCTGGGGCCAGGACCGCACCGACAGCGGGATCGGCCCGTTCACCCTGCGGCTGTGCAGTCCGGGCCGGGTCCGCACGGCCGTCTCGCCGTTCGGTGACGTCGCGGCCACGCACGGCCTGGCCGGGCTCGACGGCTGCGACCTCGTCGTGGCGCCGGGCCGCGACGACCCGCTGGCCTCGGTGCCGCCGGCGGCGGCCGTGGCCCTGCGGCGGGCGCGTCGCGCGGGGACGACGGTGGCCGCGTTGTGCTCGGGCGCGTTCACGCTGGCCGCCGCCGGCCTGCTCGACGGCCGCGCGGCGACCACGCACTGGCGCGACTTCGACTCCCTGATCGTCGTCGCGCCGCACGCGGACCTCCGGCGCGACGTGCTCTACACCGACGACGACGGTGTCCTGACCTCGGCGGGGGTCGTCGGCGGCCTCGACCTCTGCTTGTACCTGGTCCGCCGCGACCACGGCGCGGACGTCGCCGCCGCGCTCGCGCGCCGCCTGGTGATGCCGCCGGCGCGGGAAGGCGGGCAGCGCCAGTACGTCGACAACCCGTTGCCGCCGTCGAACGCCCAGCCGGGCATGGCGTCCACAATGGACTGGGCGCTGGCCCGGATCGGCGCCGACATCGGCGTCGAAGACCTGGTCGGGCACGCGCGGATGAGCGAGCGGACGTTCCACCGGGAGTTCGCGGCGGCGACCGGTGTGACGCCGGGACGCTGGCTGCGCGTGCAGCGCGTCCGGTACGCGCAACGGCTGCTGGAGACGACCGAGCTGCCGGTCGAGCGGGTCGCGCAGCGCTCGGGCCTGGGCACCGCGGCGAACCTGCGGCGGCGGATGCGTGCCGAAGTCGGCGTCGGCCCGGACAGTTACCGGCGCACGTTCAGAAGGGTTACCGTCGGGGCATGACCGAGTACGAGCACATCCTGGTCAAGCGCGACGGCGACACCGTCTCGATCACCATGAACCGCGCGGCACGGCGCAACTCGCTGTCCGCGGACCACCTCGCCGAGCTGCTGGCCGCGTTCCGCGAGGCCGGGACGTCCGACGCGACCGGCATCGTGCTGGCCGGGGCCGGTCCGGTGTTCTCCGCCGGGCACGACTTCGGCGACGTCGCCGCGCGCGACCTGATGGGCGTGCGCGAGCTGCTGACGTTGTGCACGGACCTGATGCGCACGATGCAGTCGGTGCCCCAGGTCGTCATCGCGCGGGTGCACGGCCTGGCCACGGCCGCGGGCTGCCAGCTGGTGGCGTCGTGCGACCTCGCGATCGCCGCCGCATCCGCGGGCTTCGCGCTCCCGGGCGGCAAAGGCGGCTGGTTCTGCCACACGCCGGCGGTCCCGGTGGCCCGCTCGATCGGCCGCAAGCGTCTGATGGAGCTGGCCCTGACCGGCGACGTGATCGACGCGCCGACCGCGCTCGACTGGGGCCTGGTCAACCGGGTCGTGCCGGACGACCGGCTGGACGACGCCGTCGCGGACCTGCTCGCGCGGGCGACACGCGGCAGCCGGGCGAGCAAGGCGATGGGCAAGGTGACGTTGTACGCGCAGCTGGACCGCCCGGAGGTCGACGCGTACGCGATCGCCCTGGAGGTCATGGCCTCGGCGTCGCAACTACCCGGCGCCCGCGAAGGCATGGCGGCGTTCCTGGAGAAGCGCAAGCCCTCCTGGACCGACTGAACCGAAGCGGCACTTTCACGTGAAAGTACCGTTCTCGTGCCCGGCGGCCGTACCATACGGTATGGTATGGCTCATGGTGAGCAAGCGGGACTGGCTGGACGCGGGGCTGACGCTGCTGGCGGAGCAGGGCGCGCCGGCGGTGACCATCGAGCGGCTGACCGAGCGGCTCGGCCTGTCGAAAGGCAGCTTCTACCACCACTTCCGCGGCATCGGCGGCTACCGCACAGCGCTGCTGGAGCACTTCGAAGCCCAACGCACCACGCGGTTCATGGATGAGGCCGAACGCGTGCGGGGTGACCGGCTGCGCACGCTGATGAAGCTCGTCCTCGCGCCCGGGCCGGGACCCGAGCTGGAGATCGCCGTCCGGGCGTGGGCGCTGCAGGACGCCGAGGCGCGGGCGGTCCAGGAGCGCGTCGACCGCACGCGCGCGGACTACCTGACCGAGGTCTGCGGCGACGCGGAACTCGGCCAGGCGCTGTACCTCGTCGTCGTCGGCGCCGGGCAGGTCGTGCCGCCGCTGTCGGGCGACCGGCTCAAGAGCGCGCTGGAACTCGTACTGGGGAGAAGATCATGACCGACCTCGAGCCCTTCCTCGACGGCGCCGACTACGTCGAGTTCAAGGAGATCGACAGCGAGAACAGCCTGCGCGAGTTCGTCGCGGGCGTCTTCGGCTGGAGTCCCGGATGGGTGAAGGTCCTGTTCGGCGTCCGGTACCTGCCGGCCCGGGCGCTGCGCCTGAAAACGGCGCGGGTGCCGCGCCGGCGCCGGTCCGCGGACATCGGCTTCGAGCCCGGTGACGCGGCCGGGATCTTCACCGTGCGGGCGGGCGACCCGGAGCGCTACCTCGTCGTCGGCGCGGATGACGCTCATCTGAGCGGGTACCTGACGGTCGAGGTCGTCACCGGCGCTCGCCGGCGGTTCCGGGTCGGCACGATCGTGCACTTCCACAACCGCGTCGGGCCGGCCTACTTCGCGCTGATCAGGCCGTTCCACCACCTGGTCATCCGCGGGATGCTCCGGGCCGGAGCCGCTCGGCCAGCATGAGCTGGGCCCACGCGGCGATCGACTGCGCGTCGGTGATCCCGCCGGTGAGAATCATCTTCTCGACGTCGTCGCGGGTGAACCAGGCGTCGCGCATGTCCTGTTCTTCGAGCTCGCGCTCCGGCTCGCCCTCGGTGAGCTCGGTGGCGAGGAACACCCAGCCGCGCTGGCTGCTCATGCCGGGCGCGACGTCGAGCTGGCCGAGCGTCACCATCGAGCCGGCGCGCAGCCCGGTCTCCTCGCGCAGTTCGCGGGCCGCGAGCTCGCCGGGTGGCACGTCGGCCAGGTCCGGCGCGGTGCCCTGCGGGAACTCCCAGCGGCGTTCGCCGATCGGGTAGCGGAACTGCTCGACCAGCCGGAACCGGTCGCCGTCCTGGGCGATGACGAGGGCGTACGCCGGCTTGTCGATCACGCCGTAGATGCCCGCCGAACCGTCGGGGCGGCGGATTTCGTCCTCCCGCACGGTCATCCAGTTGTTCCGGTACACCTCGCGGGACGCGACACGCTGAATGGGGTCCACCGGACCAGTATCCCGGACCTGTCCTACCCTCCTCGGGTGCGTCTCGTGATCGCGCGGTGCCAGGTCGACTACGCCGGCCGGCTCACCGCCCACCTGCCGATGGCCACCCGGCTGTTGCTCGTCAAGTCCGACGGCTCGGTGTCGGTCCACTCCGACGACCGCGCGTACAAGCCGTTGAACTGGATGAGCCCGCCCTGCTGGCTGATCGAGGACGGCAAGATCTGGATCGTCGAAAACAAGCAGGGCGAGAAGCTGGTGATCTCGATCGAGGAGATCTTCCACGACTACTCCCAGGCTCTGGGCGCCGAACCGGGCCTGCAGAAGGACGGCGTCGAGGCGCACCTGCAGGAACTGCTGGCCGAGCACATCAAGACCCTCGGCGACGGCTACACCCTGGTCCGCCGCGAGTTCCCGACGCCGATCGGCCCGGTCGACATCATGGCCCGCGACGCCGACGGCAAGTCGGTCGCGGTGGAGATCAAGCGCCGCGGCGAAATCGACGGCGTCGAGCAGCTGACGCGGTATCTCGAGCTGCTGAACCGCGACCCGCTGCTGGCCCCGGTACAGGGCGTGTTCGCGGCCCAGATCATCAAGCCGCAGGCGCGCACGCTGGCGGAGGACCGCGGAATCCGCTGCCTGACCCTGGACTACGACGAGCTGCGCGGCATCGAGTCCGACGAGTTCCGGCTGTTCTGAGTGGTGCAGCCCGGCCGCTACGTCCACTACAAGGGCAACGAGTACGAGGTGCTCGGCGTGGCGTCGCACAGTGAAACCGAAGAGCAGCTGGTGGTGTACCGCGCGCTGTACGGTGCGCGCGGCTTGTGGGTGCGGCCGGAGGCGATGTTCACCGAGACGGTCGAGACGCCGGCTGGGCCGGTCCCGCGCTTCCGCCGTGTGACTTCCTGAGCCGGTCTCACCACAGTTCGACGGTCGCCCCGGCGCTCTCGAGTTCCCGCCGCGCCACTTCGGCCTGCCTGGCGGGCACCTGCTGGAGAAGGATCGACGGCGTGCCGGTGACCAGTTCCCTGGCGTCCACGACGCCGAGCCCGCGCACCACCCGCCGCACCGCCCGGACGACGTCCACCTGCTGACCGCCGGCATCGAGCAGCGCCACGTCGAACCGCTGAGCCGACTTCGCCGTGGCGGGTTTCGGGCCGGCGCCGGCTTGTTCGTTCAGCAGATCGGCGAACTCACGTGCTTCGCGCATGGCCCGCGGGTTCTTCCGCAAGCCGGCCGCGCGGATGATCGCGGTTTCCGGACCTTCGATGATCAGCAGGACTTCGCCGTCGTACTCCTTCTTCCTCGCGGCCAATGCGAGCACGCCCAGGAACAGCACGCGCGGGACGGTCACCCGGTCGCTGCGCTCGTACCGGGTTTCCACCCGGGCGGACAGGCCGTGGAGGGGATGCCGCAAAACGGTGGCTCCGGAGGTTTCGACGAGGACCGACTCGGTCAGGTGTAGCCCCTGGTGGATCCCGACGACACCGTCGGTGTCGTCGGCCGGGTTCGCGAAGAGGCGTTTGACGGCCACGGCGCAGAGGAAGAGCGCGAAGAGGATGACGACGACGGCCAGTGGTGGTGACACAGGATTCCTCCGGGTGGTCCGGTGGCGGGAAAGACGCACCTGAGTCGTGGCGCTCGTCGCCGTTGTTACGGTGATGCCGAATCGATGCCTTATTCGTGTATCTGATTCGACTGCCATTACTCCGGCCGGGGAATTGTTGACCGGATAGCACGCATTGCGGTGGGCGGATCATTTCTCCGAGTTGTATTAATGCGCTGTTCGGGTGAGGTGCGGATCCCTTGCGTCCCGCTCGTGGGATACTCGATTCGAGGGGTTCCGCCGGTGCGTCCGGTGTGGCCGGAGGGTGGTGCGCTCGGCCGTCTTTCTTTGTCGTGCCAACGTTTTCTTTCCGCCTTGAGCTTGGTGTGCGCATGTTCTCCGGTCGGCGTGCGCGCTTTTTCGCCTGCACGGAGGAGGAAGTCATGCGTTATCGCCCGCTCGGTTCCGATCCGCTCGACCCGCGGCTGGGCCGGTTCATTCCGGACGACTGGGAGCACGTCGAACGGTATCCGCTGTCCGCGCTCGCGGACGACGACCGGCCGACGCGGTCGCCCGTGGTCATCGGGGTCAACTGGTACTCCGCGTTCGACACGCCGGAGAAGGACGAGAAGTCCGGCGAGTTCTTCATCGCGAAGGCGGGCGCCGCCGCGCTCGGCCGGATCCGCGGCGGGCACTGCGTCTGCCTCGAACCGGGTGGCACCCCGGACACCGACACCAACTACGCGTTCTACGACCAGGGGGCGGAAGGCGCCTGCGTCGGCTTCGGCTGGTCGCGGTGCATGTCGCTGTTCAACGGCGGTGAGTACACCGCCCGCTGGCTCTGGGACGCGGCCAAGAAGCGCGACGAGTGGCCCGAGACCAACCCCGGCGACGACAACGGCACGTCCGTCCGCGCCGGCGCCGAGGTGCTCAAGGACGCCGGGCACGTGCTCTGGGACGACTCGTACCGCAACGACGACTGGGAGGCGCGCGAGAAGTACGTTCCCGACGCCAAGCAGGGCATCGCGGCCTTCCGCTGGGCCAAGTCGGTCGACGACGTGCACGCCGTCCTCGGCAACCCGCGGGCCGACGAGCTTGGGGCGGTGCCGCTGCTCAACTCGTGGGGCCCGGGCTACCCGCACCGCACTTACCTGCCCGATGCCGTGCTCGCCCGGCTGATCGAGGAGGAGGGCGAGATCGGCGTCCCGACCGATCGATGATCCACAACTGAGCCGCTCCCGCGGTGCAGAGGGCGCGTTTCCGCTGGTCAACGACCGGGAAACGCGCCCTCTGTGCACAATGGACAGGTCAGCGTGCCGACCCTGAATCCATGCAGTACTGTCCGGATCCGACAGGACAGTGGTGATTCCTGTCGGTTGTTGTCCAGTTTGAAAAGACAGCCGGGAGGTGGGTCGGGTGTTTCTCGCCGATGCGAACCTGCGACTCGACGCCAACGCGATCGACTACATCGAGTTGGCGTTCTACTTCGTCCTGGTGCTCGGCATCGGGTACCTGGCACGACGGCAGGTGTCGAGCAGTCTCGACTTCTTCCTGTCGGGCCGTTCGCTACCCGCCTGGGTGACCGGCCTGGCGTTCATCTCGGCGAACCTCGGCGCGGTCGAGGTCATGGGCATGTCGGCCAACGGCGCCCAGTACGGCCTGCCGACCGTGCACTACTTCTGGATCGGCGCGATCCCGGCGATGCTGTTCCTCGGCATCGTGATGATGCCGTTCTACTACGGCTCCAAGGTCCGCAGCGTTCCCGAGTTCATGCGCCGCCGCTTCGGCAAGCCGGCGCACCTGCTCAACGGCATCAGCTTCGCCGCCGCTCAGATCCTGATCGCGGGCGCGAACCTGTTCCTGCTGGCCAGCGTCGTGAACCTGCTGCTGGGCTGGCCGATCTGGGTGTCGATCATCATCGCCGCCGTGATCGTGCTCTCCTACACCGCGCTCGGTGGTCTCTCCGCCGCGATCTACAACGAGGTCCTGCAGTTCTTCGTGATCGTGATCGCGCTGGTGCCGCTGACGATCATCGGCCTGGTGAAGGTCGGCGGCTGGCAGGGCCTGGTCGACAAGGTCACCGACAGCCCGGGCGGCACCGCGCAGCTGCACTCCTGGCCCGGTGACAACCTCACCGGTTTCGGCAACAACATCCTCTCGATCCTCGGCATCGTGTTCGGTCTGGGCTTCGTGCTCTCGTTCGGCTACTGGACGACGAACTTCGTCGAGGTCCAGCGCGCGATGGCGTCGAAGAGCATGTCCGCCGCGCGGCGCACGCCGATCATCGGCGCGTTCCCGAAGATGCTGGTCCCGTTCATCGTGATCATCCCCGGCATGATCGCCGCGGTCACCGTGTCCGAGTACGTCAAGGACAAGCAGGTCCTGCTCGACGGCGGCACCGCGGAAAGCGGCGTCACCTTCAACAACGCGCTCCTGCTGCTGATGCGCGACCTGCTGCCCAACGGCATGCTCGGCATCGCGATCGCCGGCCTGCTGGCCTCGTTCATGGCCGGCATGGCCGCGAACCTCAGCTCGTTCAACACGGTCTTCACGTACGACATCTGGCAGACGTACGTCCAGAAGGACAAGCCGGACGGCTACTACCTGCGGCTCGGGCGCATCGTGACGTCGGTCGGCACGGTCCTCGCGATCGGCACCGCGTTCATCGCCTCGAACTCCGGCAACATCCTGGACTACCTGCAGGACCTGTTCTCGTTCTTCAACGCGCCGCTGTTCGCGACGTTCATCCTGGGCATGTTCTGGAAGCGGATGACGCCGCACGCCGGCTGGAGCGGCCTGCTCCTCGGTACCGCGTCCGCGATCACCGTCTGGGGCCTGTCGCAGGCCGGGGTGATCGGCCTGAGCGGCCAGGGCACCAGCTTCGTGGCCGCCGGTACCGCGTTCGTCGTCGACATCGTGGTGAGCGTCGTGGTCTCGCTGGCGACCAAGCCGAAGCCGGACGAAGAGCTGGTCGGGCTCGTTTACTCGCTGACCCCGAAGAGCACGCGGCAGCACGACAACACCGGCGAGAACGCGGGCTGGTACCGCAAGCCGGGCCTGCTCGCGGGCATCGTGCTCATCCTGACCATCGCCCTCAACGTCATCTTCTAGGAGGTCCGTCATGGCTACCGAGTCCGGCGCGCGACCCAAGAAGGCGGGCGCTTTCGACATCCGGCTGATCATCGCCCTGCTGATCGGCGTCTACGGCGTCATCCTCACGGTGATGGGCATCGCTTTCACCACGGACGCCGAGCTGCAGAAGGCGGCCGGGGTGAACATCAACCTGTGGGCCGGCATCGGCATGCTGGTGGTCGCGGCGCTGTTCTTCGTCTGGGCGCAGGTCCGGCCGCTGGTCGTGCCGGCGCAGACCGAGACCGAAGAGACCACCGACACCACCCCGGCGGCGGGGGAATAGCCGGGTTGTCCGGACAGCGGCACGATCGTGCCGCTACCGTGCATCGCGTGCTCCCTGACGTTCGGCGCCGCCGTCTCCCGAAGCTGTTCCTGCTGGTCACCGCCCTCTCGCTGACACTGAGCGCGTGCGGGCAGGACCTCGGCAAGTCCAACTTCGCGCGGACGACGGTGCCCGCCGGGGCCGGCTCGGGCCAGCCCTCCGACGGCCCGATCACCGACGCCGCGGTGGCCACCGGCGCCCTGCGGACGGTCAAGCCGTGCCAGTTCCTGACCAAGGACGCCCTCGGCGCGCTCGGCCTCGGCACGGTCGACGAGGACCCGACGCCGTCGTCGATCGCCTACGACCGCTGCACCAACAAGGTGAAGGACCCCGGCGGCAAGGAGATCCGGCTCGAGTTCGAGATCGGCAACACCCTGCTGCCCCGCGCGGACAAGACGACCGGCCTGGTCGGTGGCCTGCCGCTGCGCGTCGACAAGACCGACGACTCGGACTGCACGGTCGCGGCGATGACGGCCCTCAACCCGGACACCGCCGTGACGCTGACGGTCGCCTACCCGGGTGATCCCTGCCGTCCCGGGCAGACGCTGATGGACGCCGTCGTGCAGAAGCTGCACAACTCGCCGGAGAAGTACTCCACCCCGCCGGGCACCCTCCTGACCGCCGACCCGTGCGCGATGGCGGAGTCCTCTGTGGTCGCCTCGGCCGCGCCGTCCGCGAAGCCGACGGCGTCGGGGCTGCACGGCTGTGAGTGGAAGGCCACCGGGTCCGCCGCGACGGTGTCGGTCGGGTTCCTCCCGGGCCTGCCCCCGATCGTGGGCGACGGTTACTCCAAGGTGGACCTCGGTGGCGGGGTCACCGGCTACCAGAAGAAGGGCACGTCGGGCTCGTCGAAGTGCGACGTGGAGTGGCAGCACCGGCCGTGGCAGGGCGACGACGTCGAACTGGCCCAGGTGCGCTATGAGAACTACGACGCCAAACCGGACACGGACGACCCGTGCGGCAAGGCGGTCACCGTCGCGAAGAACGTCGCCACGTTGCTCCCCAAACCCTGACCTGGCGTCCGGCCGCGCGGGGATGTAGGAAGAGGGCACCCACCCGCTGATGTGCCGGAGGTTGCCGTGAAGAAGATCATCAACGATCCGGCGAACGTGGTCGTGGAGTCGCTGCGGGGCCTCGCCGCCGCGCACGCCGACATCCTCCGCGTCCAGCAGGACCCGGACGTCGTGGTCCGGGCCGACGCCCCGGTCGCGGGCAAGGTCGCCGTCATCTCCGGCGGCGGATCCGGGCACGAGCCGCTGCACGGCGGCTTCGTCGGCCAGGGCATGCTCGCCGCCGCCGTCCCGGGCGCCGTGTTCACCTCGCCCACCCCGGACGCCGTGCAGGCCGCCGTCACCGCGACCACGGGGGACGCGGGTGCCCTGCTGATCGTGAAGAACTACACCGGCGACGTGCTCAACTTCGAGACCGCCGCCGAGCTGGCCGCCGCCGAGGGCCTCGAGGTGCGCAGCGTCGTGATCGACGACGACGTCGCGGTCAAGGACTCGACGTTCACCGCGGGCCGCCGCGGGGTCGGCGGCACGGTCCTGCTGGAGAAGATCACCGGCGCCGCCGCCGAGCGTGGCGACTCGCTCGACGCCGTGACCGCGCTGGCGGAGAAGGTGATCGGCCAGGTGCGCTCGATCGGCGTCGCGCTGACCGCGCCGACCGTGCCGCACGCCGGCACCCCCAGCTTCGAGCTCGCCGACGACGAGATCGAGTTCGGCATCGGCATCCACGGCGAGCCCGGCCGCGAACGGATCCCGCTCGAACCGGCCGACGCGCTGGTCGCGCGGCTGGTCGAGGCGGTCGTCTCGGACCTGCCGTTCGCCTCCGGCGACCGGGTCCTGCTGTTCACCAACTCGATGGGCGGCACTCCGCTGGTCGAGCTCTACCTGGCCCACGGCATCGCCGAGCGGCTGCTGGCCGAGCGTGGGATCGTGGTCGAACGCCGGCTGGTCGGGCCGTACATCACCAGCCTCGAGATGCAGGGGATGAGTCTCACGTTGCTCAAACTGGACGACGAGCTGACGGCGCTCTGGGACGCGCCGGTCAACACCGCGGCCCTGCGGTGGGGGGTCTGATGACCTGCAAGTCCGAGGGGGTCGCGGCGGCCGTGCGCGCCGCCGCGGCGGTGGTCGCCGAGCACCGGGCCGAACTGGTCGAGCTCGACCGCGCGATCGGCGACGGCGACCACGGCGAGAACCTGAACCGCGGCTTCACGGCCGTCGTCGCGGCGCTGGACGCCGCCGAGCCGGACACCCCGGGCGGGGTGCTGAAGCTCGTCGCGACGACGCTGATCTCCAAGGTCGGCGGAGCGGCCGGCCCGTTGTACGGCACGGCTTTCCTGCGTGCCTCGGCCAAGCTGGGCACGACCGCCGAACTCGACGTCCCGGCGCTGGTGGACGCGCTGCGGGCCGGGCTCGAAGGCGTCCAGGCCCGCGGGAAGGCCGTGGAAGGCGACGCGACCATGGTCGACGCGCTGATCCCCGCGCTCGCGGCCGCGGAGAAGGCGGCCGAGGACGGCGGGGACGTCGCCGCCGTGCTGACCGCGGCCGCCGACGCCGCCGACCGCGGTGCCGAGTCCACAGTGGATCTGGTGCCGCGCAAAGGCCGGGCGTCCTACCTGGGCGAGCGGGCGGTGGGCCACATGGACCCGGGCGCGCGGTCGTCGGCGCTGCTGCTGCGGGCGTTCGCGGGAGCTGCCCGGTGAGCGTCGGCATCGTGCTCGTGTCGCACAGCGGGAAGCTCGCGGAAGGCCTCGCCGAACTGGCCGCCCAGATGGCCCCGGACGTCACGATCCTGCCGGCCGGCGGCCTGCCCGGCGGCGAGATCGGCACGGACTACGACGAGGTCGTCGCGGCCACCCAGCGCGCCGACTCCGGCGCCGGGGTCGTGCTGCTCTACGACCTCGGCAGCGCCCAGATGACCGCCGAGCTGGCCGTCGAGTCGCTGGCCGACCCGTCGGCCGCCCTCGTCGCGGACGGCCCGCTGGTCGAAGGCGCGATCGCTGCGGCCGTCGCGGCGCAGGCCGGGCAGGACCGCAAAGCGGTGGCGGAGGCCGCCGCGGCGGCCGGGATGCCCGAGGATCTGATGCCCGCCGCTACGCCGGCCGCCGGCGGGAGTGACGAGATCGAGCTGGAGCTGCGCAACGAGGTCGGGCTGCACGCCCGGCCGGCCGCGGTGCTGGTGCGCACGCTGAGCGCGTTCGACGCCGAGGTGAGGGTGGGCCTCGGCGAGCAGGAGGCCGATGGGCACAGCGTGCTGGCCCTGATGTCGCTCGGCGCCCGCCAGGGCGACCGGATCCGCGTCCGGGCGAGCGGCCCGCAGGCAGCCGAGGCGCTGGCGAAGGCAAAAGAGCTGGTGGACGGCAATTTCGGCGAGTGAGACCGCGTTGCCGACCGGGTGACATCCGCGGTTCTGACTCGATTCCGTGTGGGCTTCAGACGACGGCGCGTGGCAGTATCGGGGCAATTACCGGCGAGTAACATCACTGGAGGCCTCGATGGCGCGGGACATCTCGACAGTCGGAGTGGTCGGCCTCGGCACGATGGGGGCCGGTATCGCCGAAGTGCTCGCGCGCAGCGGGCTCGACGTCATCACGGTCGAGCTCGACGAGACGGGCGTCGCGCGCGGCCGGGGGCATCTGGAGCACTCGACCGAGCGCGCCCTGTCCGGCGGCAAGCTCGACGAAGCCGGCCGGGAGGCGCTGCTGGGCCGGATCCGGTACAGCACCTCGCTCTCCGATCTGTCCGATGTGGACCTCGTGGTCGAGGCGATCCCGGAGAGCCTGGCGGCCAAGGCCGACGTGTTCGCGCAGCTGGACAAGGTCACCCGGCCGGAGGTCGTCTTCGCGTCCAACACGTCGTCGCTGTCGATCACCGAGATCGGCGTGCACACCGCACGTCCCGGCAAGGTCGTCGGCATGCACTTCTTCAACCCGGCGCCGGTGCAGAAGCTCGTCGAGATCGTGAAAACGGTCGTGACCGAGCCCGAGGTGGTCACCGACGCCGTCGCCTTCGCCGAGCGGCTGGGCAAGGTGCCGGTGGTGATCGGCGACCGGGCCGGGTTCATCGCGAACGCGCTGCTGTTCGGCTACCTGAACCACGCGGTGCGGATGTACGAGCAGCGCTACGCCACGCGCGAGGACCTCGACGCCGCGATGCGCTTCGGCTGCGGTTACCCCATGGGCCCGCTTGCGCTGCTCGACCTGATCGGGCTGGACACCGCGAACGAGATCCTCGACACGATGTACCACCAGTCCCGCAACCGGTTGCACGCGCCGGCGCCGCTGCTCAAGCAGATGATCACGGCGGGCCTGCTCGGCCGCAAGACCGGTCGCGGCTTCTACACCTACGACGCGCCGGACTCGCCGAATGTGGTCGCGGACGCCGCCAAAACGTCCACTGTGGACGGTGTCTCGCCGCGGCCGGTCGCGAAGGTCGGCGTGGTCGGCACCGGGACGATGGCCACCGGCATCGCGGAGGTCTTCGCCAAGCGCGGCCTCGACGTCGTGCTGCGCGCTCGGAGCCTGGAGAAGGCCCAGGCGTCGGTGGCGAAGGTGAAGAAGTCGCTCGACAAGGCCGTCGTCAAGGGCAAACTGTCCGAAGAGGACGCGGCTCTTGCCTTGGCGAGGATCACCCCGGTCACCGATTTCGAAGCCCTGGCCGACGTCGACCTGGTCGTCGAAGCGGTGGCCGAAGAGCTTTCGGTGAAGCAGGCGGTGTTCGCGGCCCTGGACGAGGTCGTCCGCCCCGCCGCCGTCCTGGCCACGACGACGTCGTCCCTGCCGGTGATCGAGTGCGCCGCGGCGACCTCCCGGCCGGCCGATGTGGTCGGTCTCCACTTCTTCAACCCGGCCCCGGTGATGAAGCTGGTGGAGGTCGTGTCGACGATCGCGACGGCCCCGGACGTGGTCGCCACGGCGAGCGCGGTCTGCCAGGCGGTCGGCAAACACGCGGTGCACTGCGGCGACCGGGCGGGATTCATCGTCAACGCGCTGCTGTTCCCCTACCTCAACGACGCCGTGAAGATGCTGGAAGCCCACTACGCCGGCGCCGACGACATCGACACGGCGATGAAGGTCGGCTGCGGCCTGCCGATGGGCCCGTTCGAGCTGCTGGACGTCGTGGGCCTCGACGTCTCCCTGGCCATCCAGCGGACGCTGTACAACGAGTTCCGCGAGGAAGGCTTCGCGCCGGCGCCGCTGCTGGAGCACCTGGTCACCGCCGGGCGCCTGGGCCGGAAGACCGGGAAGGGCTTCAAGGACTACTGATCAGTTCCCCAGGCTCAGCGCGACGCTCCCGGTGCGCGCCTCCTCGGGCGGCACCATGATCCGGCCGCGGTGGGAGACCTCGACCAGGTAGAACTTCTCGCCCGCGGGGACGTTCGCCGCGGACAGGGAGAACACGCAGGTGCCCATGCCCGCCGGCCGCCCGGTGCCGAGCGCGCCCTGGGAAAGCACGGTGCCGGCGGCGCTGTAGACCGTGACCCTCGTACCACCGGAGATGTCCGAGTAGCCGCCGGAGCCACCGCAGGTGCCGAAACCGTCCCCGCCGCTGTTCAAGGTGAACGTGCCACGGAGGTCGAACGACCCGCCGGCCGGACCGGCGGGACCGCCGGAGCCGGCCAGGCCGAGGCCGAGCCACAGCGCGCCGACCAGCGCGGCGCCACCCGTGGCCGCGAGCAGCAGGTGCCACGGACTGGTCCTGCTCCTGGTCCGAGCCCGTGCGGCCGGCGGCGCGACGGGATCCGGTTGGTACAGGTCGGTCATCGGGACACCTCCGGTCGGCACGATCGGCGGGTCCGTTCGTGCGAAGGAGGTCGTCCGGAAAGCGGCGCCCGTTACCCCGGGGACCGGATCGTGCTCGGTCGGCGCAACGCTCGCCGGGACCCGTTCGCATCGAGCACCGGAACACTCGAGCAAGGCGTCCCGTGGCTGTTACCGGTAATAGCCCTCGACCGGGACGCGGGCCTCGTCGAACAACGCGGGGCCGTCGAGTTCGTGGCCGCCCCAGGTCACCGGCGGCCGCAGGGTGAGGAACTGCTCGGTCGACAGCGCGAAGACGACCCGGCCGAGCCCGGACCGCTCGATCGCGCCGGCGCACATCCCGCACGGCTGGGTGCTGGTGAACATCGTGGTCTTCGCCGCGACCTCCGGGGCGAGGTGCTGCGCCGCCCAGCGGGCCAGCTTCAGCTCCGGGTGCGCCGTGATGTCGTTGTCGGTGATCGAGGTGTTGCGGTCCTCGACCAGGATCTGACCGCCGGCGTCCGCCAGCAGGGAGCCGAACGGCGGGTTGCCGTGCACCTCCCGGCTTCGCGGGCCAGCTCGATCGCCCGCCGCAGCAGGGTTTCTTCGGTGTCCTTCATCGCTTCTCCTTCCAGGACGCGGCAATCGCCGCGAGGTCTCGCCAAGCCACTTCGGGGTGAAGGGTTTCGGCCGGGTCGGCGTCGAACGGGTCGAGCACGACGGTGTCCGCGCCCATCGCCCGCAACCGCGTCAGGTCGTCGAGGACCTGGTCGAGCGTGCCCTCGCCGGCGCGCCGCTCCGGCCCGGTCACGGGGGTACCGGTCAGCCGCAGCAGGATCCGCGGCGCGAACGCCGGCACCGGCTGGTCGCCGGCCAGGGTATTCAAGCGCCCCAAGCCTTCCCGGAACCCGGCCATGGTCAGCCGCAACGGGTGCCACGCGTCGCCGAGTTCGATCGCCCGGCGCAGCCCGGCGTCGCTGTGCCCGCCGAGCCAGAGCGGGATCGGGCCCGCGCGGTAGTCGTCGTGCTCGGCCCAGGCCGCGCGGATCGCCCGCAGGTACTCGGTGGTGAGCTTCCCGCGCTTCTCGAACGGGACGCCCAGCGCGTCGAACTCCTGCTTCGCCCAGCCGATGCCGGCGCCGAGCACCAGCCGGCCGCCGCTCAGCTGGTCGAGGTTCGCCGCCATCCGGGCAACCAGCAGGGGATGGCGGTACGGGACGACCAGCACGGTGGTCCCCAGGCGCACCCGGCTCGTGACGCCGGCCAGCCACGACAACGTCGTGAACGGCTCGTAGAACGGCGCCGGGTACTGCGCCGCGACGTCGGGGGTGATCGCGACGTGGTCGGACACCATCAGCAGGTCGTAGCCGAGGCCTTCCACGGTCTGCGCCCACGAGCGCAGCGCGTCGGGATCCGTGCCGGGGCCGAAGTTGGGGACGTTCACGCCGATCTTCACCCACCAAGGCTAACGAGGGGAAAGCGCTGATCGGAAGGGATCGGCCACGGTGTTCGATGGCTTCGGCCGTGGATCTCGCGGTATATTCGCCGAATGACCGAGAGTCTCGATCCGACCGACTGGGCCATCCTGGTCGAGCTCCAGCGCGACGCCCGGTTGCCCCTCACCGAGCTGGGCCGCCGGGTGAACCTCAGCGCGTCCGCGACGACCGAACGCCTCCGCCGCCTCGAGACCACCGGCGTGATCACCGGGTACCGCGCGGACATCGACCTCGGCAAGGTCGGGTACGCGGTGCTCGCCGTCGTCCGGCTCAAGTACCCGGGCAGCCGCCACGAGCCGCTGCACAAGCTGCTCGCCGAGCGCTTCGAGATCCTCGAATGCGTGCGCACCACCGGCGACGACTGCTACACGCTCAAGGTCGCCGCGGCCTCGATGGCCCACCTCGAGCACACGATGGACGAGCTGGCCCAGTTCGGCAGCACGACCACGAGCATCGTCTACAGCCAGACCCTGCCCTACCGCGGTCCGCAGGAGCCTGCCCGTGACTTCGATTCCTGACCGGATCGTCGTCTACGGCGTCACCGGCTCGGGCAAGTCGACGCTCGCCGCGCGGATCGCCGAGCGCACCGGCCTGCCGTACCACTCGGCGGACGACCTGACCTGGGAGCCGGGCTGGGTCGCGGTACCCGACGAGGAGCAACGCCGCCGCATCGCGGAGGTCTGCGCGGGGGAGCGCTGGGTCCTCGACGCCGCGTACAGCAGGTGGAAGGACGTCGTGCTCCCCCGTACCCAGCTCATCGTGGGTCTCGACTACCCGCGCTGGCTTTCGCTGGGCCGCCTGGTGCGCCGGACGGCCGTGCGGTCGGTGACCCGCGAGCGGATCTGCAACGGCAACGTCGAGTCGTTCCGCCAGATGTTCTCCGCGGACTCGATCATCCACTGGCACTTCGCTTCGTTCGCGCGGAAACGGGCGACCATCCGGGGCTGGGCCGCCGAACCGCCGTGCCCCGTGGTCCTCCGCATGACGTCCCCGCGTGAGACCCGCCGGTGGCTCGACACGCTGTGACCTCAGGTGTTCGGCGGTAGCAGCGGGCCGCCGCTCCAGTGCTGGAACACCAGGTTCGTGTGCACGCGGGCGACCTCGTCGCGGGCGGTCAGCTCGTCGAGCACCAGCCGCTGCAGCTCGCCGGCCGAGCTGGTGGCGACGTGCGCGAGGAAGTCGTCCGGCCCGGTCAGGTGGTAGACCGCGCGCACCTCGGGCAGGGACAGCAGGTGCTCGATGAACGGGTCCACCAGCGGCCGCCGGTGCGGGCGCACCTGGACGAACAGGAACGCCTCCAGCGGCCGGCCGAGCTTCGCCGCGTCGACCGACGCGTGCTGCCCGGTGATCACGCCGGTGTCCCGCAGCCGCGTCACCCGGTCCAGGCACGTCGACGGCGCGATGCCGACCGCGGCCGCGAGGTCCTTGTTGGTGATCCGGGCGTCGTTCTGCAGCAGGCGCAGAATATCAAGATCAACCGGACTGAGTTCGACGTTCGCGGACATCAGCGAATGATATCCGAGACTGTTGCTCTCGATCCGGTGAAAGATCGAGCATGCTCGTATGACTTCCGCCCTGCGCACCCGCGCCGTCCACGCCGGCCGTGACGACCTCACGGACCTGGGCGTGCACGCCGCGCCGCTCGACCTGTCCACGACCTACCCGTCCCGTGACAGCGCCGGCGAAGCCGCCCGGATCGACGAGTTCGCCGCCGGTGGCGAGCTCGCCGGCCTGCCGATCTACGGCCGGGTGGGCAACCCGACCGTCGACCGGTTCGAGCGGGCCCTGGCCGAACTCGAAGGCTTCGACCACGGCGTGGCGTTCGCCAGCGGCATGGCCGCGGTCTCCGCGTGCCTGCTTTCCGCGGTGGCGCAAGGGAAACGGCACGTCGTCGCCGTGCGCCCGCTGTACGGCTGCAGTGACCACCTGCTCCAGTCGGGATTGCTCGGCACCGAGGTCACCTGGGCCGCGCCGGACGCCGTCGCCGCCGCGCTGCGGCCCGACACCGGCCTGGTGTTCGTCGAGACCCCGGCGAACCCGACGCTCGCCGAGGTCGACATCGCCGCACTCGCCGCCGTCTGCGGAGACGTGCCTTTGCTGGTGGACAACACTTTCGCGACGCCGGTGCTGCAGCGCCCGGGCCGCCACGGCGCCCGGATCGTGCTGCACAGCGCGACGAAGTTCCTCGGCGGCCACGGCGACGTGATGGGCGGGGTCGTCGCGTGCGACGCCGAGGAAGCCGCGCGGCTGCGGCAGATCCGCTTCGCCACCGGTGGCGTGCTGCACCCGCTGGCCGGCTATCTGTTGCTGCGCGGGCTTTCCACGCTTCCGCTGCGGGTCACCGCGGCGGCAGCGACCGCGGCGACGCTGGCCGAGCGGCTCGCCGCCCACCCGGCCGTGACGAAGGTGCACTACCCGCGCCTCGGCGGGCCGCTGGTGGCGTTCGAGGTCGACGGCGACCCGCACGCCCTGATCGGCGCCGTCCGGCTGATCACGCCGGCCGTCAGCCTCGGCAGCGTCGACACGCTCATCCAGCACCCGGGATCGATCAGCCACCGGATCGTCGACGCCGGCGACCGTCACGACGCCGGCGTGTCCGAGCAGCTCATCCGGCTCTCCGCCGGGCTGGAGGACGTCGAGGACCTCTGGCACGACCTCGAGCAGGCGCTGAAGGCCCTCTGAGGCCGATCAGCCGCAGCAGCCGCCGCCACAGCACCCGCCGCCACCGGCCGGGGCCGCGGGACCACCTGCGGCCCCGGTGAGGGCGACCGTGGTGAGCAGCTTGACGGTGTCCGCGTGGCCCTCCGGGCAGGCGGCCGGCGCGCCGGACTCGCTCATCGGGCGCAGGAGCTCGAAGGTCTCGGTGCACTCGCGGCAGCGGTAGGCGTAGGTCGGCATACGGGGATTATCGCCGGGCGGCACCCCGGATGGGAAGCTGGGCGCGTGCAGCCCCCTTCGCTCGCCGACGTCGCGCACCTCGGACAGGTCGTCCCCTCCCTGCTCGCCGCGCTCGGGGTCCCCGGCTGCGCGAACACGCTCGCCCTGCCGGAGGCGCGCAGTGCTGCGGTGTTGCTGATCGACGGGCTCGGCTGGGAGCTGCTGACCGAGCACGCCGCGGACGCCCCGGTGCTGACCGAGCTCGCCCGGCGGACGTTGCGCGTGGGCTTCCCGTCGACGACCGCGGCCGGGGTGGCCGCGATCGGGACCGGCCTCGCGTCCGGCGAGCACGGCATGGTCGGCTACACCTTCGAGATGCCGGGTGTCGGTGTGCTCAACGCGTTGCGCTGGCGCAGCCACGAGGACGGCGGTGACCTGCGCGGCGCCCTCCCGCCGCGTGAGGTGCAGCCGCTGCCGACGACGTTCGAGCGCGCCGCCGAGGCCGGGATCGACGCGGCCGTCGTGTCGTCCGCGCAGTTCGCCGACACCGCGCTGACCCGCGCCACCCAGAGCGGCGCGCGCTACGCCGGGGTGCACGCGCTCGGCGACCTCGCCGCCCGGACGTTGTCGGTGCTCGGCGGGCGGGCCTTCTGCTACGCCTACCACAACGAACTCGACCTGCTCGGGCACGTTTACGGCCCCGGCTCGACCGCGTGGCGGATGCAGCTGCGCCAGGTCGACCGCCTCGTCGAGTCCCTTGTGGACGGTCTGCCGGCCGGCGCCCTGCTCGCCGTGGTGGCCGACCACGGGATGGTGACCGTCGACGACAAGGTCGACCTCGAGGACGTGCCGGAGCTGCTGGCGGGCGTCCGGACGTTCGGGGGTGAGGTCCGGGCCCGGCACGTCTACACCGAGCCCGGGGCCGCCGCCGACGTGCTCGCCGCGTGGCGGGAAGTGGTGGGCGAGCGGGCCTGGGTGCGTTCGCGGGAGGAGGCCGTCGCCGAAGGGTGGTTCGGCCACACCGTCAGCGACCGGGTGCTGCCGCGGATCGGCGACGTCGTGGCCGCGGCCCGGGGGCGGTTCGGGATGGTCCGCGGGCTGGCCGAAGCCGTGGAGACGTCGTTGATCGGACAGCACGGTTCCCTGACCACCGCCGAGCAGCTGGTGCCGCTGGCGATCGCCCAGGGGTGACGGCCGCGACGTCGCGTACCTGGGCGGACGACTCGCGTACCTGGGCGGACGACTCGCGTACCTGGATGGACGACTCGCGTACCTGGATGGACGACTCGCGTACCTGGAGGGTCGGTTCGCGCGCTCCGGCGGGCATCACGCGTGATTGGCGGGTCGACACGGGGGCGGGCGGCGCGCGCGGGGGTGGGTGGGGTGCGGTTACCGTTTGGGCGTGCCTCGACGCAACCGTCCCGGCCGCCGCTCGGACGGTGGGCCGCCCGAGCGGGAGCTCGGTGCTGCCACCGGGTGGGCCCGGGCCGAAGCCGGGGCCGACGGCGAGTGGCTCGTGCGGACCGTGCCCGGCGCGCAGGCCACGAAGTTCTACCGCTGCCCCGGCTGTGACCACGAGATCCGGCCGGGCACGCCGCACCTCGTCGTCTGGCCCGCCGACGAGACCGGGTCCGTCGCCGACCGGCGGCACTGGCACCGGCCCTGCTGGGACGCCCGCGCCCGGCGCCGCCCGCAACGCCGCCGGTGATCCGCTTCTCTCTGGAGTTGTCAAACAACGGCCGGCTCAGCGCCGGTAGTGCCGCGACAGCGCGCCGTCGTACACCTCCTCCGTGTACTCGGTGAAGCCGAGCCGCTCGGCGACCCGCAGCGACGGCTTGTTGGCCACGTTCACGCTCGCCAGCACCGGCACGGACGCCTGCTCGCGGGCGCACCACTCCAGTACCGCGCGCCCGGCCTCGACCGCGTAGCCCTTGCCCCAGGCGGACGGCCGGAACCGGTAGCCGAGGTTGAGCACCTTCTCGCCGTGGAACTCGCGCAGCCGCACGCCGCACACGCCGATGACCTCCTTGCCGCCCGGTTCGGTCACCGCCAGGTAGCCGAAATCGTGCTCGGCCCAGTGCGCCAGCCAGGCGGTGAACATCTCCGACGCCCGCGGGACGTCGGGCGGGTCGGGGTGGAAGCGGTTGGTGCGCGGATCCGTGTGGATGTCGACCATCGCCTGCCGGTCCGCCTCGTGGAGCGGACGCAGCAGCAGCCGGTCGGTTTCGATGTCGGTGAACACGTCGGCGAAGCTAGCGCGGGGGTCCGACAAAATGACGCGCATGACCGAACTGCCGCTGGTCCTCCTCCACGCCTTTCCCCTGGATGCCCGCATGTGGAACGCGGTGCGCGAACCCCTGGCTTCACACCTTCGGGTGATCACTCCGGACCAGCGCGGGCTCGGCCGCTCGCCGCTGCCGGAGTCCGGCCGCGAGCCGGGTCTCGACGACGCCGCGCGCGACGTGGTCGCCCTGCTCGACCGGCTGGACCTGGACCGGGTGGTGCTCGGCGGCTGCTCGATGGGCGGCTACCTCGCGATGGCCGTGCTGCGGCTGGCGCCGGACCGCGTCGGCGGGCTCGTCTTCATCGACACCAAGGCCACGGCCGACACGCCCGAGGCCGCGCAGAGCCGGCTGGACGTCGCGGTGCGCGTCGAACAGGAGGGCATCGCGGGCTGGCTGGCCGAGGCCAACCTGCCGAACCTGCTGGCGGCGTCGACGCGCGCGGAGCGGCCCGACGTCGTCGAGACGGTCCGGGAGATCATCGAATCCCAGCCGCCCGCCGGGATCTCGTGGACCGCGCTGGCGCTGCGGACCCGGCCGGACTCCCTCGACCTGCTGCGCGACGCCGTCGTCCCGGCGCTGGTCGTGGTCGGGGAAGAGGACCCGATCACGCCCGTCGAGGCGGCGAGCGCGATGGTCGAGGCGATGCCCGGCGCCACGCTCGTGGTGCTGCCCGGGGCCGGTCACCTGACGCCGCTCGAGGACCCCGCGGGCGTCGTCGAAGCGATCCTCTCCTGGTACCCGGCAACTCACGAGAAGTAGGCGGCGAGCGCTTCGCGTGCTTCGGGAAGCCGGTGCGGGAACCGCTTCGCGATGATGAAGCGCCACGCGACGGCGAAGAGTTCGCGCAGTTCCGTACAGGCTTCGAGGGGGATGCCGGCCGAACCCGGGTAGGCGGCCGCGTACTCCGGGCCGCCCTGGCGGGCCAGGATCCCCAGGTCCCAGCCGAGCGGCCCGCGCCAGGTGTCCTCGAAGTCGAGCCAGCACGGCCCGGCCTCGGTGGCGATCAGGTTGCCGGGGTGCGCGTCGCCGTGCAGCGCCTGCACGGCGACGTCCGGCAGCGCGGCCTCGATCCGGGCGGCTTCGGCGCGCAGCCGGGGCGCCGCGCCATCCATCGCGGCGCCGTGCCGGTCGAGCATCCGTCCCAGGTCGTCCAGCGGCCCGCGCCGGGGCAGTTCGCCCGGGTACTCCCGCAGCGCCGCGTGCACTTCGGCGAGCGAGCGCGCGACGACGTCCGGTGCGTACCGGTGGTCCGGATCGTGCGGTGTGTGGTGCCAGAGCGTGACCGGCAGGCCGTCCGCGAAATGCGGGCCGGCCGGGGGATCGGCGAGGGGTGAGACGACGAGCACACCACGTTCGGTGAGGAAGCGGGAGACGGCCACGTCGCGGGCCAGCCAGGGCGCCGGCTCCGGCCGGGCGAGCAGCGTCGTCGCCGGCACCCTCGCCACCAGCGGACCCAGCCTCACCAGCACGTTCGAGCGTTCGTGGAGCACCTGCGGCGAGTGCTCCGGCAGCCCCAACCGGGTGGTCACGGTCAGGGCCGCGCGCACCGCCGCATGCGTGTACCCGTCGGCCATCCGCCGATCTTGCCAGCCGGTGCGCGCGACTGTCGGTAGCGAGGGCTACGATCCCTTCAAGCCGCCGGACCGGGTGTTCCCGAGCCCCGGTGGCGCGACGATGACCACCACAAGGTTTCAAGTGTTGGAGGCAGGAGTGACGGCCGTAGCCCCCAAGCCGATCGCGACGCGCCCGTATCCCGCGCGCGAGTCGGTCAAGGGTTCGTACCTGCTGCGGTTGTTCCGCACGACGGACCACAAGCAGATCGGGATCATGTACCTGGTCACGTCGTTCGCCTTCTTCATGGCGGGCGGCGCGATGGCCATGCTCATCCGTACCGAGCTGGCGCGACCCGGGCAGCAGTTCCTCTCGCAGGAGCAGTACAACCAGCTCTTCACCATGCACGGCACGGTGATGCTGCTGCTGTACGCGACGCCCATCCTCTTCGGGTTCGCGAACTTCATCCTCCCGCTGCAGATCGGTTCGCCGGACGTCGCCTTCCCGCGGCTGAACGCGTTCTCCTACTGGCTGTACCTCTTCGGCGGCCTGATCGTGCTGTCGGGCTTCCTGACGCCGGGTGGCGCCGCCGACTTCGGCTGGTTCGCCTACACCCCGCTGTCGGACGCGATCCACTCGCCGGGCGTCGGCGCGGACCTGTGGATCTCGGGCCTGGTGGTCTCCGGTCTGGGCACCATCCTCGGCGCGGTCAACATGGTCACCACCGTGGTCTGCCTGCGCGCGCCGGGCATGACGATGTACCGGATGCCGATCTTCACCTGGAACATCCTGGTGACGTCGATCCTGATCCTGCTCGCCTTCCCGATCCTGACCGCGGCCCTGATGGGCCTGCTGGCGGACCGGCATCTGGGGGCACACGTCTTCGACCCCGAAAACGGCGGCGTGATCCTCTGGCAGCACCTGTTCTGGTTCTTCGGCCATCCGGAGGTCTACATCGTCGCGCTCCCGTTCTTCGGGATCGTGTCGGAGATCTTCCCGGTGTTCAGCCGCAAGCCCATGTTCGGTTACAAGAGCCTGGTCTGGGCGACGCTGGCCATCGCGGCGCTGTCGGTCGCGGTGTGGGCGCACCACATGTACGCCACCGGCGCCGTGCTGCTGCCGTTCTTCTCCTTCATGACGTTCCTGATCGCGGTCCCGACCGGCGTGAAGTTCTTCAACTGGATCGGCACGATGTGGAAGGGCCAGCTGTCCTTCGAGACGCCGATGATCTTCTCGATGGGCTTCATCGTCACGTTCCTCTTCGGCGGCCTGACCGGCATCCTGCTGGCCGCGCCGGCGATCGACTTCCACGTGTCGGACAGCTACTTCGTCGTCGCGCACTTCCACTACGTGCTCTACGGCACGATCGTGTTCGCCACCTTCGCCGGCATCTACTTCTGGTTCCCGAAGATCACCGGCCGGATGATGGACGAGAAGCTCGGCAAGTGGCACTTCTGGACCACGTTCATCGGCTTCCACGGCACGTTCCTCGTCCAGCACTGGCTGGGCGCGGAAGGCATGCCGCGGCGGTACGCGGACTACCTGACCAGTGACGGCTTCACGACGCTGAACACGATCTCCACGATCGGCGCGTACATCCTCGGTGCCTCGACGCTGCCGTTCATCTGGAACGTCTTCAAGAGCTACCGGTACGGCGAGATCGTCACGGTGGACGACCCGTGGGGCTACGGCAACTCGCTCGAGTGGGCGACCTCCTGCCCGCCGCCGCGGCACAACTTCACCGAACTGCCCCGGATCCGGTCCGAGCGGCCGGCGTTCGAGCTGCACTACCCGCACATGATCGAGCGCCTCCACAAGGAGGGCGAGATCGGGTTCTTCGGCAAGCAGAAGCTGAACAGCCACGGCTCCGCGCCGTCACAGGTGCTGACCGAGAAGCTCATGCCGGGTGACCACAGCAAGGACAACTCGGGCGAGCAGTAAGACCCCCTGAACGAGTGAGAGCGTGTGTCCGGCTTTTGTGAAGCCGGGCACGCGCTCTACTTATGTCCAAGGCCGGACCGGCAGACTGTTCGTGCAGCGTTGCCGAGCGAGGGATGACCAGTGACCCAAACCCCCGTCCTGATCACGACGACCGGCCCCGACAAGCCGGGCGTCTCGTCCGTGCTGTTCGCCGTGCTGACCAGGCACGACGTCGACGTGCTCGACGTCGAGCAGGTCGTCATCCGCGGCCAGCTGGTGCTCGGGGTGCTCGCCGGGGTCTACCGCGACCCGGAGGGGCTGCAGGAGTCCGTCGAGCAGGCGATGGCGTCGGTCGGCATGCAGGTCGAGGTCAAGATCGGCGCGGCGATCGGGGCGGACCCGTTCGCGCTCGGCCGTCGCGACTCGTCGCACGTGCTGGTGGTGCTGGGCCGTCCGGTCACCGCCCGGGGCTTTTCCGAGGTCGCGCGCCGGCTCGCCGCGCTCGGCGTGAACATCGACTCGATCCGCAGCGTCGCCGACTACCCGGTGACCGGGCTGGAGCTGTACGTCTCGGTCGACCGCGACACGCCCGAAGCCGACGCCGCGTTGCGGACCGTGCTCGCCGACGCCGCTGTCGAGGCCGGCGTCGACATCGCGGTGGAACGCGCCGGGATCACCCGGCGGGCGAAGCGGCTGGTCGTCTTCGACGTCGACTCGACCCTGATCCAGGGTGAGGTCATCGAGATGCTGGGCGCGCACGCCGGCGTCGAGCCGGAGATCCGCGAGATCACCGAGGCCGCGATGCGCGGCGAGCTGAACTTCACCGAGTCATTGGAACGGCGCGTCGCGCTGCTGGCCGGGCTGCCGGCCACGGCGATCGACGAGGTCGCCGCGACGATCGAACTCACCCCGGGCGCCCGTACGACGATCCGCACGCTCAAGCGGATGGGGTTCAAGACCGGCGTGGTGTCCGGCGGGTTCACCCAGGTCATCGGCGGTCTGGTGGACGACCTCGGGCTGGACTTCGCGGCGGCGAACGAGCTCGAGATCGTGGACGGCAAGCTCACCGGCCGGGTGATCGGCGAGGTCGTCGACCGCGCGGGCAAGGCGAAGGTGCTTCGCCGCGTCGCCGGTGAATACGACATCCCGCTGGAGCAGTGCGTGGCGGTCGGGGACGGCGCCAACGACATCGACATGTTGTCCGCGGCCGGCATGGGGGTCGCGTTCAACGCCAAGCCCGCGCTGCGCGAAGTCGCCGATACCGCGCTCTCGCACCCCTACCTCGACGCCGTGCTGTTCGTGCTCGGCCTCACCCGCGGCGAGGTCGAAGCGGCCGACGCCGCCGCCGGACTCGAGCTGACGCGTCCGTGAGCAGCGTTCTCGACCCGCTGGGCAGCCGCTACGCCTACTGGCTGGGGCTGCCGCCCGAAGACACCTCGGACACCTCCGACGAGCTGCCGGAGGAGGTGCGGGCGATGCCGGTCATCCTGCGCATCGAACGCGCCGAGCCGCCGGGGCGCACGCCGCTGCTGGAGGCCGCCGCGGCGGCCGCGCTGGCGGTCTGCCTGGACGAGCGCGCCGAGCCCGAGGGCGAGTGGGCCGAGCCGATGCACGCGTGGCTCGACAACCGGATCCGCAAGGTCGCGCGGCGGGCGCGGGGCGCGCACTGGGCGGCGGTGCAGGACCTGCCGGGCGTCACCGTCGAGGTCGACGGCGCCGAGGCGCGGGCGCTGGTGCCGGGCTTGGTCACCGAAACGCCCAAAGAGGTGTCGCGGCTCCAGATCTCGGGCAGCGAGCTGCCGCCGGACGAGCCGGGCCCGATCCCGGACGGCGTCCCGCTGCTCCTGCTCAACCCGCAGGTCCCGATGACCGTCGGCAAAGGCGCCGCGCAGGTCGGCCACGCCACGATGATCCTCGCCGCGCTGCTGACCGAAGAACAGCTCGCCGGCTGGGCCGCGCGGGGCTACCGGACGGCCGTGCGCACCCCGAGTGTCGCGCGGTGGAAGGAACTGCACCCGGGCGACGACCCCGAGGGCGCGTGGCGGCGCGACCGCGTCATCGCGGTGCGGGACGCCGGGTTCACCGAGGTCGATCCCGGCACGATCACCGTCCTCGCGCAGTTTCCGCCCACGTACTGGACGCCGGAACAAGCGGTTTCCTGAGCCGGTTGGAGCCGATATGGGACTCGAAGTACAGCGCGACGGGCAGCACAGCTTCGTCGGACGCAACGACCGCGGCGCCGAGGTCCGGCTGGGCCGGACCGGTGCGGAGGGGGCGTTTTCGCCCGCGGAGCTGCTGCAGATCGCGGCCGCGGGCTGCAGCGCGGTGACGGCCGAAGAGCTGATCACGCGGCGGGTCGGCGAGAACGCGAAGTTCCGCGTCACCGTCTCGGCCGACCGGCGTGAAGGGGCCTCGGAACTGGACGCCGTGCACGTCGCCTTCGATGTCGATGTGTCGACTTTGGCGGCGGATCAGCGGGAGGCGCTGGCCGGTGCCGTGGACCGCGCGATCGAGCGGCTCTGCACGGTGAGCCGGACGCTCAAGAAGGGCATCCCGGTGACGGAGGAGTTCCCGACCTAGATCACCCGGCGAGTCTCAACGCCTGGGCGGCTTGGTCGATCCAGCCGCCTGGGTTGGTGTCGTCTTTGGCGTATACGTAGTTTCCCAAGTTGCGCAGGACGAGGCGGCCTTGCTTGGTGACTGCTATCTCCACAGCCTGTGCTCCTTGATCGAGCCAACCGCCGGCACCCAGGTGGTCCTTGGCGTACACGTGGCTGTCGGGTGTCAGGATCACCAGCCGAGCTCCGCCGATGCGCAACTGTGTAGCGGCGGCCGCTTGGTCGTACCAACCACCCGGTCCGCTGATGTCGTCCTTGGCGAACACCTCGCCGTCCACCCGGATGAACGCGATTCGGCCCGTCGGCCCTACTTCGACGTCAGTCGCGGTGTAGCAGTCGCTTTGCTGGATCCAGCCACCGGAACCGAGGTTGTCCTTGGCGTAGACGGCGCCACATGGGGTGACGATCGCGACGCGGTTCTGGCCGACGGACACATCCGTCGCCTGAGCCGCCTGGTTCAGCCAGCCGCCCGCGCCGAGTGTGTCTTTGCCGTATACCCAGTTGTCGGGGGTGATGATGAACATCCGGCCGGTGAGGCCGACCACCACTTTGCTGGCCATGGCTCCTTGGTCGAGCCAGCCGCCGACAGCCGTGTCGTCCTTGGCGTACACCTGCTGAGCTGAGTTGAGCAGGGCCTGACGGGGCCCACCATCGGACACCGCAGTTGCCTGGGCTCCCTGGTTGAGCCAGCCGCCACCGCCGAGCCCGTCTTTGGCGAAGACGTTGCCGGCGGGATCGAGAACCGATACCCGGTTCTGCCCGGTAGTGGCCAGATCCTTGAAATGGATGAAGTGGCTGGGCCACTGCGGGTCACCGACGGTGATCGTGCGCCAGCGGAACGGTCCTGCCGAGTAGTTGTCCTCGGAAATGACCAGGGACGTGCCGTCCCAGCCCTCGACGTAGGCGACGTGCCCGTCGGGGGAGGCGCCGCCGGATCCGGCGTCCCACTGGGCTATTGCACCGGCCGCGGGAGAGGCGTTGACCGGCACCCCGTGGGCCGCAGCGCTGGAGGCCCATTGTGCTGCGTTGCCCAGTTGATAGGCGGGGGTGGCCGCACCGTTGACGGTCGACTCCAGGTAAGCGGCGTAGTTGGTGCAGTTGTGGCCGCTGTAGGCGCCCCAGTACCCGTTTTGGTAGTGCTGCTCGAAACCGTGCGCGGTGTGACCGCTGTTGATGCATGTGCTGTATGAGCCGCCGGAGCAGAGCACTGTCACGCTCGCCGAGGCCGGGCTGCTCGCGATGACTGTGGCAAGCAGTGTCATGGCAAGCACCAGGAAACAACTGCTGATCTTCCGAAGTCTGTTCCGCACCGGCACACCTTCCCGGGAGTCGATGTCGAAGGGCTCGATCGCCCTCGGTAGTCGCCCCGGGTGGAGTGCTTGTTACGCAGATCAGTTTTCGCTGGATTCCCAGACCACGTAGGCCTGGTCCGCGTCCGTCGTCATGGCTTCGATGAACTTCTCGTTGTCGAAGCCCGGCAACGACTGCAGCCGTTCGATCAACGCGTCGGCCGCCGGGTCGCCGCTGGGGACCGCGGTGCCTTTGCCGTCGGTGCCCACCAGCATGAAGAAGACGTCTTCGTTCCACGGGCCGTCAGGGATCACCCTGACCATCACCGAGGACAGATCGGACCACGTGACGGCCTCTTCGCTGCCGTCCGCGAGGCGCCGCCGCACGCCGGTGTCGTCGACACTGACAGTCCGGGACTGTGCGCTGGACGAATCCTGGGTCAACCGGTGCTCCCTTGTTGCTTCGGTTGCTTCACCGTACCGGTCGGTGTTGTGGACCGCGTCACGCGGGCGCGGCTGCGTCCAGGCGCCGCAAGGCGTCGCGCGCCACCTTCGGGTCCATCGTGGGCCAGAACGGCGGCAGCGACGCACGGAGGAATCCGCCGTAGCGGGCGTTCGCCAGCCGCGAATCCAGCACCGCGACGACGCCGCGGTCGGTCACCGAGCGGTGCAGCCGGCCGGTGCCCTGCGCCAGCAGCAGCGCCGCGTGCGTGGCCGCCACGGTGAGGAACCCGTTGCCACCGCGGGCTTCCACCGCGCGTTGCCGCGCCGAGGACACCGGGTCGTCCGGGCGCGGGAACGGGATCCGGTCGACGACCACGAGCTGCAGCGACGGGCCCGGGACGTCCACGCCCTGCCACAGGCTGAGGGTGCCGAACAAGCAGGTCCGGACATCCTCGGAGAACTTCTGGACCAGCAGTGACGTCGCGTCGTCACCCTGGCACAGCACCGGGAAGTCCAGCCGCTCGCGCATCTCTTCGGCCGCCTGCTTGGCCGCGCGCATCGAGGAGAACAGGCCCAGCGTGCGTCCGCCCGCCGCCTCGATCAGCTCGGCCAGTTCGTCCATTGTGGACGACGCGAGGCCGTCACGCCCTGGCGGCGGCAGGTGCTTGGCCAGGTAGAGGATGCCGTTGCGCTGGTGGTCGAACGGCGAGCCGACGTCCAGCCCCGTCCACTTCGGCCCGGTGTCGGCGTCGGACGGCGCTTCCTTGTCCGTCGCGGCGCCCGGCGCCTTTTCGACGCGCGCCGCGCCCGGCGGGAGCCCCCACTGGCGCGCCATCGTGTCGAACGTGCCGCCCAGCGTCAGCGTCGCCGAGGTCAGGATCGTCGTGTGCAGGTTGAACACGCGCTCGCGCAGCAGGCCGGCGACGCCCAGCGGCGCGACCTTCAACGCCGGCGGGCGCGGGTTCGACGAGAACTTGTCGCCCGCCAGCCACACGACGTCGCGCTGGTGCGCCTGGTCTTCGTCGAACGCCTCGAGCAGCCGGACCGCGGTGTCGTGCACCTCGTCGAGCAGCGTGCGCGCCAGTTTGCGCGCGGTGGCCCCTTCGAGGTCCTCCTTGCGGTCCGAGCCCAGCGCCTTGATGCACGCGTGCGCGGCGTCGCGGACCGCGGGGATGGCGCCCCGCAACGGCTGCGGCAGCGTGTCCATCCGGCCGGCGGGCAGGTCGTCGACGATCAGGGCCAGCCCGTCACCCGCTTCGAGCAGGCGGTCGGCGACGTCGGCGTCGATCAGCTTGCCGCAGCGGCGGGCGGCGGACGCGCACATCGCGCTGGTCAGCTCGCCGGTGGCGACCGAGGTGACCCGGTCGACCAGGTCGTGCGCCTCGTCGATGATCACGACGTCGTGGTCCGGCAGGACCTGGTAGCCCTGCAACGCGTCGATGGCCAGCAGCGCGTGGTTGGTGATGATGACGTCGGCGCGGCCGGCCTCGGCGCGGGCCTTCTCGGCGAAGCAGTCCGTGCCGATCGGGCAGCGGGACGCGCCGAGGCATTCCCTTGCGGTCACGGACACCTGGCGCCACGCCTGGTCCGTCACGCCCGGGACGAGCTCGTCGCGGTCGCCGGTTTCGGTGTCCGACGCCCATTCCCGCAGCCGCGTGACCTCCTTGCCGAGGCGCGACACCGCGAACGGGTCGAAGAGCTGGGCGTCCTCCGGCTCGTCCGGCGCGCCGGAGTCCAGCCGGTGCAGGCACATGTAGTTGCGGCGGCCCTTGAGGATCGCGAAGGTCGGTTCGCGGCCCAGCGGCTTCTTCAGCGCCTTCGCGAGCCGGGGGAGGTCGCGGTCGACGAGCTGGCGCTGCAGCGCGATGGTGGCCGTCGACACCACGACGGTGGCTTCCTTCTCGACGGCGTACCGGATCGCGGGGACGAGGTAGGCCAGCGACTTGCCGGTGCCGGTGCCGGCCTGCACGGCGAGGTGCTCGCCGGTGCGGATGGCGCGGCCGACGGCGTCGGCCATCTCGACCTGCCCCGGCCGCTCGGCTCCGCCCACCGACTCCACCGCGTGGGTCAGGAGTTCGAGGACGCCGGGGAAGTCAGTTCGAGCGGGCACAGCGACACATTAGCCGCCACCACCGACAGGATCGGTGCTCCGTCGCGAACGGGCCACTCGCGCCGTCGTGTAGACGGCGGAGGGCCCGCCGTCGCGACGGCGGGCCCTCCGGCGAGACGTGTCAGTCTTCGGTGCGGCGCGAGACCAGCTTCCACGTGAGCGGCAGCAGGCCGGCGGCCACGACGATCTTCAGCGCGTCGCCGATCAGGAACGGCGTGACGCCCTTGGCGAAGGCCGTCGACAGGTCGAAGCCGGTCGAGGCCATCAGCCACGGCACGCCGAACGCGTAGATCACGACGTTGCCGAGCACCATGGTGCCCACGGTGCGCAGGGGCGTCCGGTCGCCGCCGCGCCCGGCGAGCGCGCCGACGAGGGCGCCCGCGAAGACGAACCCGACGATGTAGCCGGCGCTCGCGCCGGACAGGCCCGCCGTGCCGTTCTGGAACCACGGCACACCCACGGCGCCGACGAGCAGGTAGACCAGCATCGACGCGGCGCCGCGCGACATGCCGAGCGAGGCGCCGACGAGCAGCGCGGCGAACGTCTGGCCGGTCATCGGCACCGGGCTGCCCGGCACCGGGATGATCAGCTGCGCGGCGGCGCCGGTGAGCACGGCACCGCCGGCGACCAGCGCGATGTCCCGGACGAGCGAGCCGGGCACGAGGTCGGCCAGCACGGGCCGCTTTCCGGCGATGGACAGCGAAGACACAGAACCTCCCACGGTGGACACACGCGACCGACCGAGGTTAACGCTCGTTACCCCCGGGAAAAGCCGGAAAGTCGCGTTCCTCACCGGCCACTCGTCCGGGTGGACCCGATCAGGCGGCGCGCCGCCCCTGCCGATGATCCACAGGGAGACTACGAACCGTCACGAACCGAGGAGGCCGGTGCATGCGAAACGCCAGGATGAGGACGATCCGGTTGCTGGCCGTGACGGCGCTGGCCGGGCCGCTCCTGGTCGCCGCCGCGCCGGTGACGTCCACTGGCTGGGCGTCCGCCGGCTCGCTCGACGTGCTGATCGACAACGAGCACGTCGTCACCGGTGAACTGGCGAAGTGCACGGCCGACGGACCGGCGTCGGCGCGGACGGACGGCGGCGTGACCGGCGACGTCGCGTCGTTCGGCCTCGGCGAGTCCGGCTGCGGCCGCTCGGGCGAGGTGGCCATCGCGCAGGCGTCCGGGCACCGGTTCGAGGCGTCGGTCCTCAAGCGGTACGGCGGCCCGGTGATTACGGTCCGGACGTTCTCGGCGAAGTGTGCGACGAGCGCCACCGGCAGCGGCGGCGAGGTGACGATCGGCGCCGTCACCGGGATCACCGTGCCCGCCGAGATCCCGCCGAACGACCGGATCGTCATCCCCGGCGGCCCGGCGGGCACCGCGCTGGCCACGGTGATCCTCAACGAGACGGTGACGCCCCAGCCGCCGGACGGCAGCCTGGTCACGCACGCGCTGCACATCGTGCTGTTCCCGCAGGGCGGCCCGGCGAGCGGCGACGTCTACCTCGGCACGGCCGCCTGCGACCCGTACGGCAAGAAGAAGGCGTCACTTTCATAGGGAAAGATGCGGATTCGGGGGCCCCGGACGCATCTTTCCCTACGAAAGTGAGGTGTCAGGCGGTGGCGAAGCGGGCGGCGGCGGCGACGAATTCGCCCGCTCGGGTCGCCAGGTCCGGGAGGCTGCCCGCGGACGTCAGGGCGTCGCCCAGCAGGGGGGTCGCCGCCGCCACCGCGATCGCGCCCGAACGCAGGTAGCTCTCGACGTCGGCCAGGTGGACGCCGCCGGTCGGCACGAGCGGGACGTCCGGCAGCGGGGCGCGGACCGCGCGCAGGTAGGCGACGCCGCCCACGGCCGCGATCGGGAAGACCTTCACCGCGGCCGCGCCGAGGCGCCAGGCCTGGTCGATCTCCGTCGGCGTCAGCGCGCCGCAGACCACCGGGACGTCGAGGGCCGCGGCGCGATCGAGCACCGCGGCATTGACCGTCGGCGTGATCAGGTAGCGCGCGCCGGCGTCGACCGCGATGTCCACATCGGACGCCTCGCGGACGCTGCCGGCGCCGATCAGCGCGTCGTCGCCCAGCGCCAGGCGCAGCGCGGTGATCGCCGCGGGCGCGCCCGGCGTCGTCAAAGTGGCTTCGAGCAGGCGGATCCCTGCCGCGTGCAGGACCATCGCCGCGTCGGCGAAGCGCGACGCGTCGTTGGCCCGCAGGATCGCGACGAGCCGGTGTTCCGCCAGAGCGGCCTGCAGGTCCTTCATCCGACGTGCGCCTCACCGGTGTGCGTGACGCCGACCTCGGCGAAGTCCCGCAGCGCGGCGTCCACCGAAGCCCGGGCGATGCCCGCCGTGTGGTCGAGCAGCACGCGGACGCCGAACCCGGCCCGGGCCGCGTCCAGCGCGGTCGCGCGCACGCAGTAGTCCGTGGCGATGCCGACGACGTCGACGTCGGTCACGTCGTGTTCGCGCAGCCAGGTCTCCAGGGACTTCCCGTCCCCGGAGGCGCCTTCGAAGCCGGAGTACGCCGCGCTGTACTCGCCCTTCGAGAACACCGCCCCGATCGGGACGACGTCGAGGGCGGGGTGGAACGACGCGCCCGGGGTGCCGGCCACGCAGTGCGGCGGCCAGCTCGCGACGAAGTCGGGCGTCTCGCTGAAGTGGTCACCCGGGTCGACGTGGTAGTCGCGGGTGGCCACGACGTGCGAGTAGCCGCCGGTCGCGGACAGCGCCGAGATCGTCGCCGCGGCCGCCGCGCCGCCGGCGACCGCCAGCGAGCCGCCTTCGCAGAAGTCGTTCTGCACGTCCACCACGATCAGCGCGGTTCCCATGGGGCGGCCTCCGTTCAGAGGAAGAGCGTCGGGATGGCGGGCTCGCCGTGCGAGAGCTTCAGGCCCTCCCACGGCAGGCTGACCAGGCCGCGGCGCAACCGCTGCCTGGCGTCGTCGAGCGTAGGCAGATCCGGTTCGACGCGGCCAGCACGGATCAGCGGCAGCTGCAGCGGCCGGTCGTTCGGCTCCGGCTCGGGCGCCCGCCCCGACACCGTCCAGACGACCTCTTCGACGGCCGTCCCGGTGCCGCGGTGGCGCCGCAGCGCGGACTTGCGCCCGCCGCGGGACTCCTTGTGCGCGCTGCGCTTGGCGACCGGCTTGCCGTCCACCTCGACCAGCTTGTAGACCATGCCCGCGGTCGGCGCGCCGGACCCGGTGACGACCGAGGTGCCGACGCCGTACGCGTCCACCGGCTCGGCGCGCAGCGCGGCGATGGCGTGCTCGTCCAGGTCGCCGGAGACGACGATCCGGGTGTCCTTCGCGCCGAGGGAGTCCAGCTGCTCGCGGGCGCGGCGGGCGAGCGGGCCGACGTCGCCGGAGTCGATCCGGATCGCGCCGAGCTCCGGGCCGGCGACACGCACCGCGGCCTCGATGCCGGCGGTGATGTCGTAGGTGTCGACCAGCAGCGTGGTGTCCGCGCCCATCTTGTCGACCTGCGAGCGGAAGGCCTCTTCCTCGCTGTCGTGCAGCAGCGTGAAGGCGTGCGCGACGGTGCCGCGGGTCGGGATGCCGTAGCGGCGGCCCGCCTCGAGGTTGGACGTCGTCGCGAAGCCGGCCAGGTAGGAGGCGCGCGCGGCGGCGACGGCGGCCCACTCGTGCGTGCGGCGCCCGCCCATCTCGATGATCGGGCGGCCGTGCGCGGCGGCCGACATCCGGGCCGCGGCGGAGGCGATCGCGCTGTCGTGGTTGAGGATCGAGAGCACCAGTGTCTCGAGCAGGACGCACTCGGCGAACGAGCCGGTGACGGTCAGGATCGGCGAGCCGGGGAAGTACAGCTCGCCCTCGGCGTAGCCGTCGATGTCACCGGCGAACTCGTAGTCCGCGAGCCAGGCGAGCGTCGCGTCGTCGACCACCGCGGTGGCCTCCAGCTGCGCCAGCTCGGCGTCGGTGAAGCGGAAGTCCGCGATCGCGTCGAGCACCCGGGCGGTGCCCGCGACGACGCCGTAGCGGCGCCCGGCCGGCAACCGCCGGGCGAACGCCTCGAACACGCAGGGGCGCGCCGCCGTACCGTCGGCGAGCGCGCTGCCCAGCATGGTCAGCTCGTAGTGGTCGGTGAGCAGCGCTGTGCTGGTCGTGGCCGGCTCCGGTGAACCCATGGGGTCAGCCTATTCACCCACATGGCCGGACCTGGCGCGGCGTACCCTCGCGCCCCCGTGACACCATGGGGTGCATGTCCACGCCTGTCGCATCCGAGCAGACGCAGGTCGAGCCGGCCGGTGCCGAGGTCGCCGAGTCGGACACACCGTGGCGGACCGTGGTGTGGAACGACCCCGTCAACCTGATGTCGTACGTGACGTACGTCTTCCAGAAGCTGTTCGGGTACAGCCGCGACCACGCCACCAAGCTGATGCTGGACGTGCATCACAAGGGCAAGGCGATCGTGTCGTCGGGCAGCAAGGAAAAGGTGGAGGTGGACGTGGCGAAACTCCACGCGGCGGGCCTGTGGGCCACGATGGAGCAGCCGTCGTGAACGGCTGGCGGCGCAAGGGCGCGGTCATCCACGCCGGGTTCGAGCAGCAGGAAGCGGCCGTGCTGCGCGGCCTGGTCAGCCAGCTCGAGGACATGCTCACCGCGCGCGCCGAGGAGGCGCCGCAGGACGAGCTCGCCGAGCTGACCGGCATCCGGACCGGCCCGACCGAGTCGCCGGACGACCCGGTGCTCTCGCGGCTGCTGCCCGACTTCCACCGGCTCGACCCGGACAACCCGACCCGCGAGGACCTCGACTCGGCCGCGGCGATGCGCTCGCTGCACGAGCCGGAGCTGCTCGACATCAAGGTCGGCGTGGCCAAGATCGTGCTCGACACGCTGCCGCGCGACGGCGGCAACGTCCGGCTGACCGAAGAGCAGGCCGACGCCTGGCTGGGCGCGCTCAACGACGTCCGGCTGGCGCTGGGCACCGCGCTCGACGTCACCGAGGACATGCCCGACGAGCTGCCCGAGGACGACCCGCGGGCGCCGCACCTGGGCGTCTACCACTGGCTGACCTGGGTGCAGGAGACGCTGATCCAGGCCCTGGCCGGATGATCACCGACGTCCCCGGCGTGCTGGTCGGGCACCACGAACGGCTCGGGGACGGCTGGGCGACCGGGACGACCGTTGTGCTCGTGCCCGACGGCGCGGTCGGCGCCGTGGACCAGCGCGGCGGCGCGCCCGGGACCCGCGAGACGAACCTGCTGGAGCCGGAGAACCTGGTCCAGCGCGTCAACGCCGTCTGCCTCTCGGGTGGGTCGGCGTACGGGCTGGCCGCGGCCGACGGCGTCATGCGCTGGCTCGCGGAACGGAACCTGGGCTTCCCGGTCGGGACGCGGCCGCACGAGGTCGTGCCGATCGTGCCCGCGGCCGTGCTGTTCGACCTGCCGCGCGGCGAGTGGGGCAACCGGCCGGACGCGTCCTTCGGTTACGCGGCCTGCGAGGCGGCTTCGGAATCGTTCGCGCTGGGGACGGCCGGGGCGGGTGCGGGGGCGGCCGTCGGGTCGCTCAAGGGCGGCATCGGCTCGGCCAGTGAGGTCGTCGGCGAGTACACGGTCGGGGCGCTGGCGGCGGTCAACGCGGCGGGCGAGGCCGTCGACCTCGCGACGGGCCGGGCGTACGCGGCCGACCACGGCGACTTCGGCGTGACCTGGCCTTCGCGGCCCGCCGACCTGCCGCCGAAGCGGACCGACCTGAACACGACGATCGGCGTCGTCGCGGTCGACGCGGCGCTGTCGAAGGCCGAGGCCCGGCGGCTCGCGGTGGCGGCCCAGGACGGGCTGGCGCGCGCGGTCCGCCCGGCGCACACGATGTTCGACGGCGACACGGTGTTCGCGCTGGCCACGGGCGCGCGGGAGCTGCCGGAGGCGAGCGGCCCGTTCGGCGCGGCGGCGCGCCCGGCGGCGTTGGACGCGCTCTGTTCGGCGGCGGCCCGGGTGTTCGCGCGGGCGATGGTGCACGGCCTGCTGGCCGCGACCACGGCCGGCGGCGTCCCGGCCTACCGCGAGGTCTGGCCGGAGGCGTTCGGCTAGAGGTGCGGGTCCTCGGGCAGCCCTTCGCGGCTCACGTCGAGGTCGGGGGCGCGGACCAGGCCACCGGTGAGCGGTAGATCTCAGAGTCTGGACAGCTTGTGTCCACGACCTAAGATGGCGGTGTGCTCCGGATCCGCCGTGAACTCGTCGACGAGATCGTCGCCCACGCCCGCCGTGACCACCCCGACGAGGCGTGCGGGGTGATCGCCGGGGCGGAGGGTTCCGATGTGCCCGAGCGGTTCATCCCGATGCTCAACGCGGCGCGGTCCCCGACGTTCTACGAGTTCGACTCGGGTGACCTGCTGAAGCTCTACCGCGAGATGGCCGCCAACGACGAAGAGCCGGTGGTGATCTACCACTCGCACACCGCGACCGAGGCGTACCCGTCGCGGACCGACGCGTCGATCGCGGCCGAGCCCGGCGCGCACTACGTGCTCGTCTCGACCCGGGACCCCGAAGTGCACGAGTTCCGGTCGTACCGGATCGTGGACGCCGAGATCACCGAGGAGCCGGTCGAGATCGTCGGCTGAGCCCGCCCAGAAGACCAGCTCGGAACAAACCGCGCGCCGCAGGCGTCTGCGTGTAGGAACCCACCGGAGGTAAGAACCCATGGCCGTGACCGTCTCCATCCCGACGATCCTGCGCACCCACACCGGCGGCGAGAAGTCCGTCGAGGCGAAGGGCGCGACCGTCCTGCAGGTCATCGACGACGTCGAGTCCCGGCACGCCGGTCTCAAGGCGCGCCTGGTGAAGGAGGAGAAGCTGCACCGCTTCATCAACGTCTACGTGAACGATGAGGACGTGCGCTTCGCCGGCGGGCTCGAGGCCGAGGTCAAGGACGGCGACACCCTGACCATCCTCCCCGCCGTGGCCGGTGGCTGATCGATGGCTCGCTTCGAGTCCCTGCTCGACGCGCTCGGTGGCACCCCGCTGGTCGGGCTGCCCCGGCTCTCGCCGACGCACGACGTGCGCCTGTGGGCGAAGCTGGAGGACCGCAACCCGACCGGCTCGATCAAGGACCGCCCCGCGCTGGCCATGATCGAAGCCGCCGAGCGTGAGGGCAAGCTGCGGCGCGGCTCCACGATCCTGGAGCCGACGTCGGGCAACACCGGCATCTCGCTGGCCATGGCCGCCAAGCTCAAGGGTTACGGGCTGGTCTGCGTGATGCCGGAGAACACCTCGACCGAGCGCAAGCAGCTGCTGCAGGCCTACGGCGCGCGGATCGTGTTCTCGCCGGCCGCAGGCGGCTCGAACGAGGCCGTCCGGCGGGCGAAGGAACTGTCCGCGGCGAACCCCGAGTGGGTGATGCTGTACCAGTACGGCAACCCGGCCAACGCGGACGCGCACTACCGCGGCACCGGGCCCGAGCTGCTCAAGGACCTGCCGACGCTGACGCACTTCGTCGGCGGCCTCGGCACGACCGGCACGCTGGTCGGCTGCGGCCGGTACCTGCACGAGGCGAAGCCGGACGTCCAGATCATCGCGGCCGAGCCGCGTTACGGCGAGCTGGTGTACGGCCTGCGCAACCTCGACGAGGGGTTCGTCCCGGAGCTGTACGACCCCAGCGTGCTCAACGGCCGGTACTCGGTCGGCGCGTACGACGCGCTGCGCCGGACGCGGGAGCTGCTGGAGCACGAAGGCATCTTCGCGGGCATCTCGACGGGCGCGGTGCTGCACGCGGCGCTGGCCGTCGCCGAGAAGGCCGTGGCGGCCGGCAAGCCCGCCGACGTGGCGTTCGTCGTCGCCGACGCCGGCTGGAAGTACCTGTCGACCGGGGCTTACGCGGGCTCGCTGGACGAGGCCGCCGAGCGGCTCGACGGGCAGCTCTGGGCCTGAGTCACTCGGTCTTCCACAGTTCCGGGAGGGCCAGGTCTATGCCGGTTTCGGCGGCGAGGCGCTTGAAGGTGGCCATCGTCGTGTCCAGGTCGTCGAACAGCTTCGGGAGCAGCTTCAACGGCTTGGACAGCGGGCGCCAGAAGGCGTCCCAGTGCACCGGGCGGACCACTCGCGGGCCGAGGGCGCCGACCGTCTCGCGCCAGTACTCCTCCCGCCATTCCTCCGTCTGCTTCCCGGCCGCTCCGGCGCCCAGGTAGACGACGTCCGCCGAGTAGCCGGACAGGGCGCCCGGGACGAAGTTCGCCGACGGGTGGACCAGGACGTCACCCTCGGGGTGCGCGACGTGGAACGAATAGCACCGGCCGGTCTTGAACGCGCTCGCCTTCGCGGGGACCCGGACCGGTTCGGTGATCTCGCCCGGGACCCGGTCGCCGTCGCTGTGCCGGGCGTCGACGGGGGTCACCGTGAACTCGCCGAACTTCACCGGCTCGCCCGGCACGAGCTCGTGGAACGGCTCGGCGGCGAGGTCGTAGCCCTCCTGGACCCGGCGCGTCGACGGCGAGCCGCACAGCGTGGCGCCGGTCCGCTGGGCGACCACCGGCGCGTCCAGGACGTGGTCCACATGGGAGTGGGCCACCAGGACGGCGTCCAGCTTCGTGACGTCCAGCCGGCGCAGGCACTCGTCGATCCGGCTCCGGGACGGCGCGACGCGGGTGGCCATCTTCAGCAGCGACGGCCGGGAGAAGAAGCCGTCGACCAGGATCGCCGACGTCCCGTCGCTGATCAGGACGTTGGACACCCCGGCGAACGTGGTGCGCACTTTCCGTTCGGGCATGCTGAACAGCATGAAGGTCATCGGGCTGCTGGGCGGGATGAGCTGGGAATCGTCCAGTGAGTACTACCGCTTGGTAAACGAACGGGTGAAAGCCTCCCTCGGGGGCTTCCACTCCGCGCGCACCGTGCTGTATTCGGTGGACTTCGCCGTGATCGAGGCGATGCAGGCCGACGGCCGCTGGGACGACGCGGGCGCGGAGCTGAACCGCGCCGCTCGCGCGCTGGAGGCGGCCGGCGCCGACTTCGTCGTGCTCTGCACCAACACCATGCACAAGGTCGCCGACCGGCTGACCGACGGCCTGGGCATCCCGCTGCTGCACCTCGCCGACGCGACGGCGGCCGCCATCCGGGCCGCCGGGATCCGCCGGGTCGGCCTGCTCGGGACCGGTTTCACCATGAGCCAGCCGTTCTACCGCGACCGGCTCGCCGCGCACAGCCTCGACGTCCTCGTGCCCGGCGCCGACGACCGCGACCTCGTGCACCGGGTCATCTACGACGAACTGGTGCTCGGCGTCGTGAAGCCGGAGTCGCGCGAGGCCTACCGGGGCGTGATCGCGCGGCTCGTCGAGGCCGGCGCCGAAGGCGTGATCTACGGCTGCACGGAGATCGAGCTGCTGGTGGGTCCCGAGGACAGCGCGGTGCCGGTGTTCCCGACGACCCGGCTGCACGCCGAGGCCGCCGTCGACTACGCGCTCGGCAAGGCCCCGCTGCCCGGTTGAGTCACACGGCGACCACCGGCCCGCCGCTCGTGTGCGCCTCGTGCTGGGCGACGACAGTGTGCCACAGCCGTTCGCGCTCCTCGGCCGTGAACAGCGCCGACGGGATCCCGAATACGTCGCCCGCCGCCGCCCACCAGGCTTCGGGTGACTCGACGAGTTCCTTGGCGCCGTGGCGGTTCAGCGTCAGCGCCCGCAGGGTGTCGACGCCCGCCGCGTCCCGCCGCTGGATGACGCAGACGCGCACGAACCCCGACTCCGGCGCCGTCGACAGCCACGCGTGCTTCTCCGCGAAGTCGGCCATTTTCGCCGCGCCCGGGGCGAAGTCGAAGCCGGCGAAGCTGCCCGACGGGTCGTGGTCGAACCGCCAGCCGCCCGGCGCCACCTCCGACGGCCGTAGCCGGTAGGTGTGCGGGCCTTGCGTGTAGGTGCCTTCCCGGAGGGGGAGCGGCTCGTGGATGCCGTCACCCAGCCCGGCGTCCACCAGCCACCTCGCCGACGGGTCCTCCGGCAGGCCGGTGACGGTCAGCGCCAGGTGGTTCCGGTCCACGTTCGGCGCGTCCGCCGCGCCGCCCTGCACCCCGCCCAGGTGCCGGGTGACGTCGTAACCGAGCTCGCGCAGCAACGCCGAAAAGGCGCCGTTGAGGTGGTAGCAGTAGCCGCCGCGGCCGCGCAGGATCCGCGCCAGCGACGCCGACGGCTCCAGCGGCGTCGGCCGGCCGAGGGAGATCTCCAGCGCCTCGTACGGCACGCGCTCGACGTGCGCCGCGTGCAGCCGCCCCAGCGCGGCCAGGCTCGGCGGCTCCGCGTCGAGGCCGAGCCGCTCCAGGTATCCGGTGACATCCATGATCCGGACGCTAGCGGCAGGCACCGACAAAAACCGGCGATCCGGCCGCACCGGCGATCATCGCGGGCGGCGGGAAACCCCCGGATCAGGGATTTCACCCGAGGCGGACCTGCCGCGCCCTGACGTAGCGTCGAGGACGTGAGCACCTTGCCTGTGAACCCGGACCCGGCTTCCGACACCGCGACCGACGCCCGCAAGCGCGTGCTGCCGTCGAAACCGAAGGCGGCCGCGCTCGTCGCGTTGTCCTTCACCCTGCTGCTCTACCTGGTCGAGCTGGCCGACGTGATCCTGCCCGGCGACCTGGACCAGGGCGGCATCCACTCGCGCGAGCTGTCCGGCCTGGACGGCGTGCTGTTCGCGCCCGTGCTGCACGCCGGCTGGTCGCACCTGTTCGCCAACACCGTGCCGGTGCTGCTGTTCTCCTTCCTCGCGATGGCCGCCGGGATCGGCCGGTTCGCGCTGGTCACGGGCATCATCTGGCTCGTGTCCGGGCTCGGCGTCTGGCTGATCGGGCCGGCCAACACGGTCACGGTCGGGGCGTCCGGGCTGGCCTTCGGCTGGCTCGCCTACCTGCTGGTCCGCGGCATCTTCAACCGCGCGGCCGGGCAGATCCTGGTCGCCGTCGTGCTGCTGGGCATCTGGAGCGGGATGCTGCTGGGCCTGCTGCCGGGCAACACCGGTGTCTCCTGGCAGGGGCACGTCTTCGGCGCGCTGGCCGGCGTCCTGGCGGCGTGGCTGACCGGCCGCACCGGGAAGTCCCGCAAACCCGCTCCCGCGGTCACGGGTAACCTCGAGGCGTGACCCTGCCGCTCGCTGATGCCCCGATCGGTGTGTTCGATTCCGGCGTAGGCGGGTTGACGGTCGCGAGGGCGATCCTCGAGCAGCTGCCCGCCGAACAGCTCCGCTACGTCGGCGACACGGCGCACAACCCGTACGGCCCGCTCCCGATCGCCACCGCCCGCAGCTACGCGCTCGCGGCGCTCGACGAGATCGTCGAGAGCGGCGTGAAGGCCTTGGTGATCGCCTGCAACACGGCGTCCGCCGCCTGCCTGCGCGACGCCCGCGAGCGCTACGACGTCCCGGTGATCGAGGTCGTCCTGCCCGCCGCGCGCCGCGCCGTCATCGCGACGCACACCGGGCGGGTCGGCGTGATCGGCACCGAGGGCACCGTGCGGTCGCGGGCCTACGAAGACGCCTTCGCCGCGGCGCCGGGCATCACGCTCACCAGCGTCGCCTGCCCGCGGTTCGTGGACTTCGTCGAGCGCGGCATCACCTCCGGGCGGCAGGTGCTCGGGCTGGCCCAGGGCTACCTGGAGCCGTTGCTGGACGCCGAGGTCGACACGCTCGTGCTCGGCTGCACGCACTACCCGCTGCTGCAGGGCGTGCTGCAGATCGTGATGGGCCAGGAGGTCACCCTGGTGAGCAGCGCGGACGAGACCGCGAAGGACCTCGTCCGCGTGCTCACCGAGCGGGACCTGCTGACGACCAGGGAGACCGCGCCGCGGCACGAGTTCCTGGCCACCGGCTCGGCCGAGCCGTTCACCCGCCTCGCCCAGCGCTTCATGGGTTTTGCCCCGGGTGTCCTCGCTCCCACCACCGCGTGATCACGCCTTCGGGCCCTTAGGGTGGCGAAGTGCGACTGACCATCCTCGGGTGCTCCGGCAGCATCCCCGGGCCGAACGCCGCCGCGTCCGGTTACCTGCTCGAGGCCGAGGGCTTCCTGCTCGGCCTCGAACTGGGCAACGGCACGCTGGCGCAGCTGCAGGCCGTGGCCGATCCGTTCGACCTCGGCGCGCTCGTGCTCACCCACCTGCATCCCGATCACTGCGCCGATGTCAGCGCACTCACGGTCCTGCGCCGCTACCACCCGGCGCCGCCGTACCCGGCCCGCCCGCGCCTGCTGCCGCTGTACGGGCCGGCCGACGCGCCGGTCCGGCTCGCGAACGCGTACGCGCCCAACGAGACCGAGCGGGCCGGCACCGACCTCTCCGACGTCTACGCCTTCCACCCGCTGCGCTCCGAGCCGTTCCGGATCGGGCCGTTCGAGGTGGTCGCGGTCGAGGTCGACCACCCGACCCCGGCGTTCGGCCTGCGCATCTCCTACGGCGGCCGGATCTTCGCCTTCACCGGCGACACCGGCCCGTGCCGGGCGCTGAACGAGCTCGCCGACGGCGTCGACCTGCTGCTCGCCGAAGCGTCCTGGACGGATTCGGCGGAGCGTCCGGAGGGTGTTCACCTGTCCGGCAAGCAGGCCGGTGAGCTGGCGCGCGACGCCGGTGTCGGACGGCTGCTGCTGACGCACATCGCGCCGTGGACGGACCCCGGTGCCGTGCTGGCCGAGGCCGCGGCCGAGTTCGCCGGGGCCGAGGTCGTCAAGCAGGGTGCCGTCTACGACGTGTGAGCAGTGCGGTCCTAGAGTGCTCTTCGTGGCTCGAAAAGATGGCAGGAACGACGACCAGCTCCGTGACATCAAGATCACCCGGGGGTTCCAGCAGTGGCCCGCGGGGTCGGTGTTGATCGAATTCGGCAACACGCGGGTCCTGTGCGCCGCGAGTGTCACCGAAGGCGTGCCGCGCTGGCGGGCCGGCTCCGGCCTCGGCTGGGTGACGGCCGAGTACGCGATGCTGCCGTCCGCGACGAACACGCGCGGCGACCGTGAATCGGTCAAGGGCCGCATCGGCGGCCGCACGCACGAGATCTCGCGGCTGATCGGCCGCTCGCTGCGGGCCTGCATCGACCTGGCCGCGCTGGGCGAGAACACGATCGTCATCGACTGCGACGTCATCCAGGCCGACGGCGGCACCCGCACGGCGGCCGTGACCGGCGGCTACGTCGCCCTGGCCGACGCGATCACCTGGCTGGGCGCGGCGAACCGGCTCAACGACCCGCAGCCGCTGTCGTCCTCGGTGGCCGCGGTGAGCGTCGGCGTCGTCGACGGCCGGGTGCGCCTCGACCTGCCGTACGAGGAGGACTCGCGCGCCGAGGTCGACATGAACGTGGTCGCCACGGACGCGGGCACGCTGGTCGAGGTCCAGGGCACCGGCGAGGGCGCCACCTTCGCGCGGTCCACTTTGGACAAGATGCTGGACCTGGCGCAGGCCGGCTGCGAGGAGCTGACCCGCCTGCAGAACGAGGCGCTGGCGCTGCCGTACCCGGGCGAGCTGCCGGAGCCGCGTCCGGACAAGAAGAAGGGCTCGAAGTGACGAAGCTGCTTCTCGCCACGCGCAACGCGAAGAAGCTCGGCGAGCTTCGGCGGATCCTCATCGCGGAGGGAATCTCGGGCATCGAGGTTTTGGGTCTCGCGGACGTCGAGTCGTTTCCGGAGGCCCCCGAGACCGCGCCGGACTTCGAGGGCAACGCGGTCGCGAAGGCCCGTGACGCCGTGGCGGCTTGTGGTCTGCCCGCGATCGCGGACGACTCGGGCATCGCGGTGGACGCGTTGAACGGCATGCCGGGTGTGCTCTCGGCCCGCTGGTCGGGCGGCCACGGCGACGACGACGCGAACCTGAACCTGGTGCTGGCGCAGCTGAACGACGTCCCGGACGAGCGCCGCGGCGCCCAGTTCGTCTGCGCGGCGGCTCTCGTGCTGACCTCCGGCGAGGAGACCTTGGTCCGCGGCGAGTGGCGCGGGACGCTGGAGCGTGCCCGCCGTGGCACCAACGGTTTCGGTTACGACCCGATCTTCCGGCCGGACGGCGAGACCCGGACCTCGGCGGAGATGGAACCGTCCGAAAAGGACGCCGTCTCGCACCGCGGCCGCGCCCTTCGCGCGCTGCTCCCGGCGTTGCGGGAGCTCGCCGAGGCTTAAAGCCGTGAATGGCACATTGAGGGACTCAGAGTCCCTCAATGTGCCATTCACGGACTGGCGGCCGAGTCACCCGGGCACGAACAGTCTTCGCCGCGGTCGACGGCGGTGCCGCCGGCGAACCCGGCATCGCCGCGATCCGTTGTGGCGTCCAGTAATCGAGCGCGGCTTGGCGCTGGGCGGCCGTCACGGCGAGGTCGTGGGTGACGACGGTGCCGGCGGCCTGCGTGGGCGTGGCACCGAGCGTCGCCGCGGCCGGCACGGCCGCGGCGAGCGCGGGGATCTTCGTTGCCTGGAACATGAGTCGGTCTCCCTTTCGCAGCCCAGGCAGCGTCCCGAAAGGGCGGGTGGAACCGATGATCAGGCGGCCAGGCCGAGGTCCCGGATCAGCTTCGCGACGTGACCGGACGCGCGGACGTTGTAGAAGGCCTGCGCGATCTTGCCTTCCGGGTCGACGACGAACGTCGAGCGGATGACGCCCATGTAGGTCTTGCCGTAGTTCTTCTTCTCGCCGTACACACCCCACTCGGTGATCACGGTCTTCTCCGGGTCACCCAGGAGCGGGAACGTCAGCTCTTCCTTCGCGACGAACTTCGCGAGCTTCGCCTGCGTGTCCGGCGAAATGCCGACCACCTGGTAGCCGGCGTCGTTCAGGTCGGCGAGGTTGTCGCGGAAGTCGCAGGCCTGCTTGGTGCAGCCCGGCGTGCTCGCGGCCGGGTAGAAGTACACGACGACGGACTTGCCGCGGAAGTCGCGCAGCGACACCTCCTTGCCCTCGCTGTCGGGCAGGGTGAAGTCCGGGGCGTCGTCACCGGGGGAAAGGCGCTCGGTCATGCCTTCGAGCGTAACGGGCGCCGGCTCAGGCGGGTCCGCAATACGTGACCACGGCTTCTTCGGTCGTGCTCGGTCTGATCCGCAACCGGAGCTGCGTCTGGTCCTGGGGCACCGCGAAGGCCAGGGTGACGTGCACCGAGCGGCCCGGCAGGACGTCCTTGCCCGCGTCGGCGATGCCGGTGAAGCCCTGCGTCGTGTCGACGACCTGCTTGACCGCCGCGCCCGACGCGGTGGCCGTGACCGCGAGGCCCGAGAGCTTGTACGTCGTGGTGCCGTCGTTGGTCAGCTGGACGTCGAAGGCCGCGCCGCGCGGGCTCTGCGGGTAGGCCGACGGGCTGGGCCGGAAGGACTGGGGCGAGCCGACCGAGATGGTGACGCCGCTGGCGAACCGGTGGTCGGCGCCGAACTTCAGGTCGTTGCCCGCCTGGGCGGCCGCGGCGCCCGCGGGGGAGCCGCCCGCGCCGAGCGCGGCCGTGCCTTCCTGCGCCGAAGGGACCCCGCACGCCACCGCCAGGCACAGCAGTCCTGAGGTGAAAATGATCTTGCACGTGCGCGCGAGCGCCATCGCGGGTACTCCAGTCGGCGGGTCGGGGTCGCCATGCGGCAGCGGGACGTGCCGGGCGAACCCGCTCCACTCTGGCCGTGATCGCGCGGGGTTACGAGGCGCCACGGGGGGTTGACGCGGACCTGGTGCCGCCCCGTGGCCAATCCGTGACCGGAACGGCACGGGTGGTGACAATCACCCTCGACATGCCACTTAAACCGCGAGGGCGAACAACAGGATGAAGATCGCCACTCCGGCGACCCAGGCGGCCATCAACCAGCCGAAATCGCGGACCGGGTCGACCGCGCGGCTCTCCTCGCCGGGCACGTAGACGCCGCGTTCTTCGAACCAGTCCGCCCAGCGGGCGAACCACCCCAGCGGGTTGCGCGACGCCATCGTTCACCTCCGGGTACCGGCTTCCCCGTCACCCTACGGGTTCGGCGCCGGCGACCGGAAGGCGCGTGATGATCAGGGATTCCGTCCCGGAGGGGGCCCGGCCGGCCGCTCGTTCGAGCGCGTTCGACGTCTTCGAGCGGCCGTCGTGGCGGCGGCGAGCGGCGGGCCGTGCCACCCCGAGTGGTCCGGTCGCCCGGTGGCCGGTCGCCCGCTGCCTCCGAACGGTGACATCGCAAGGGTCACGGTCCGTGGTCGCGTCACGGGCTGCGATACGACCCGCCACGGCCGAGTGAACCTCGACGCCACCCGTGTAGAACTTTTCGCGTCGGTCAGAGGATGCCGTTGCGCTGCAGGATCGACACGGCACGCACCGTGGCGTAACCGCGCCATTCGAGGGCCGCGGCGGGCGAAAAACTCGCGAAGTCGACGCGCCAGCCGCCGTCGTCCTGCTGCTCGCCGGCCAGCCGCGCCAGCTCGGCCTCGATCACGCCGTCCTTGAACAACGCGCGCGCCGGGCGGTCCGGCAGGGGCGCGAAGTCGAGGGCGCGCAGGGTCTCTCCTTCGGAGCCGCCGGCCACCGCGGCCAGGCCGTCGGCCGGGACGAACGCGCCGAGGTGATCCAGCAGGGCGCTCGCCTCGGGGTGGAAGTCGTGGGCCGCGTCGGCGAACTGCACGGCGAACGACAGCACGATCGCGTGCGGCGCCTCGGAGAGCTGCTCGATGCTGCGGAAGCAGTACCGCGTCGCGCCGGCCAGCCACGCGTGGTCGCGCACGGCGCGGTCGTGCCGCGCGACGCGCAGCGCGACGGCGGCCGCGAACGCCGTGCTCTGCAGCGCGGCCTCTTCCGGGTCGGCCTGGACCCAGAACGGCGCGCAGCCGGCGGGATCGGCCACGGGCAGTGCGAAGGGCAGGCCGCCGTCGGGCCGGGAGGCGCCGGCCAGCCAGTCGCAGAGCTTCGCCGAGTGCGGCGAGGTGGCCGGGGCGATGTCCTCGAAGACCTCGAACGCGTGCAAGGCGCCGCCGGGCTGGCTTTCCGCGGCGCGCAGGTCGGGTTCGAGACCCCAGCCGTAACCCCCATCGGGGTTGCGATAACCGTCGACGGCGGCGAGCACGGCTTTCGCGTCGGTCTCGCCCCGCAGCAGTTCGAAACGGCGTCGGTCGAGGAGCCGGGCGTGCGTGGCCAGGAAGGACGCCGCCGCGGAAAGGTTCGCAGTCACCCGGCCAGGGTCGCACCGGCGCGGCCGCCGGTCTTGAACGGATCGGCGGCCGGGGCCGGTCGCGACGGCAAGGGCGGTCGGGCGCGCCGGGTTCAGGCGGTTGCGCGGCGGGCGGCGCCGAAGCCGGTGGTCAGGGCAGCTGGGCCGCCGGTGCCGCGGCTTCGCGCAGCCGCGCCGCGTCCTGACCCGGCGGCGCCCCGAACAAGCGCCGGTACTCCCGGTTGAACTGCGACGGGCTGTCGTACCCCACGAGGTGCCCGACGCCCGCGATGTCGCCCGCGTCGGCCACCAGCAGGGAACGCGCCTCCTGCAGGCGGATGCGCTTCTGGAACTGCAGCGGGCTCATCGCCGTCACCGCGCGGAAATGGCGGTGGAACGCCGAGGGGCTCATGCCGGTCAGCCGCGCGAGTTCGTCGACGCGCATCGGCTCGGCGTAGTTCTCGCGGATCCAGCGGATCGCGCGGCTGACGTGGGACAAGCTGCTGTCGGCCAGGCCGATCTGACGCAGCAGGCCGCCGTGTGGGCCGGTGAGCAGCCGCCACAGCAGCTCGCGCTCGATCAGCGGGGCGAGCACCGGCGCGTCCGCGGGGTGGTCGAGCAGGCGCAGCAACCGGGCCGTGGCGTCCAGGAGGTCGGCGCCGGCGTCGCCGGTCGCGATCGGCGACGGCTCGCGGAGCCCGCGGTGCGGCGGCGTCTCCAGCAGCAGCGGGGCGATGGCCGCCGGGCGCAGGGCCAGGCCCATGCCCAGCGCCGGCGTCCGCGGCGACGCGCCGACGAAGTGCCCGGTCACCGGCAGGTCCGTGGTGACCAGGAGGTACTGCCCGGCGCGGTATTCGTGCACCTGCTCGCCGAGCAGCAGGCGCTTGCCGCCCTGGGCCATGACGACCAGCAGCGGCTCGGTCAGCGAATGGTGCGGCTCGCCCGAGTCCACTTTGGACAGCAAGAGCCCCGGCACGGGCGTGCGCAGGTCCGCGTGGGCGTGGGTGGCGATGAGATCGCGGATCTCGGCGAGGAGCGTCGTGCGCATACCTCAAGAGAACCAAGTCCGAGAGGATCGTGCAAGAGGTCGCGTGGATCGATCTACCGCTGAGCTGGCAATTCGCGTTTCCTGGGAGCAGGTAATCCGACACGCAAGGAGCGTTTCATGTCACTCGACCACTACGTCACCCTCGGCCGGTCCGGGCTGCGCGTCAGCCCGTTCGCGCTCGGCGCGATGACCTTCGGCGAGGACCCGGGCGGCGCCGGCTGCAGCGTCGAAGAGTCCGGGAAGATCCTCGCGTCCTACCTGGACCTGGGCGGGAACTTCGTCGACACGGCCAACTTCTACACCAACGGCCACTCGGAGAAGATCCTCGGCGACTTCTTCGCCGCGCGGCCCGGCCGGCGGCAGCACGTCGTGCTGGCGTCCAAGTTCTTCGGCAACATGTTCCCGGGCGACCCGAACGGCGGCGGCGCGGGCCGCGCGTCGATCATCGCCCAGCTCGAGCAGACGCTCCGCCGCCTGCGCACCGACTACCTCGACCTGTACTGGCTGCACAACTGGGACCGCACCACGCCGATCGAGGAGACCATGCGGACCCTCGACGACCTGGTCCGCGCCGGCAAGATCCGGTACGTCGGCTTCTCGAACACCCCGGCGTGGGTCACCGCGCAGGCCCAGACGACCGCGCAGCTGCGGGGCTGGACGCCGCTGATCGCGCTGCAGGTCGAGTACTCGCTGCTGGCCCGCACGGTCGAGGGCGAGCTCGCGCCGTTCGCGCTCGACCAGGGGATCGCGCTGACGCCGTGGAGCCCGCTGAAGAACGGCTTCCTGTCGGGCAAGTACCGCCGCGGCGCCGACCGTCCCGAGTCGGCCCGCGCGGCGTACGTCGGCGGTCCGGGCGAGGCGGAGTTCGCGGTCATCGACGTCGTCGCGGCGATCGCCGGCGAGCTCGGCACGACGTCGGCGGCGGTGTCGCTGGCCTGGCTGCGCGCCCGGCGGGGCACGGTCGTCCCGATCGTCGGCGCCCGCCGCCTGGAACACCTGACCGGCAACCTCGCGGCGCTGGAGATCGCCCTGTCGGCCGATCAGCTCGCCCGGCTGGACGACGTCTCGGCGCCGACGCTCGACTACCCGGCCCCGATGCACGGCGCGCAGCGCGCGATGCTGCAGTTCGCGGGCGCGACGGTCGACGGCGAGCCGTCCGCGGTCTACCCGCCGCTGCTGCAGAGCGACGTCCGCTACTGACCGCTCACCCGGGCCAGGACGCTGTCGCGCAGGCCGTCGCCGCGCAGATCGGCCAGGAACCGCTCGTTGATGCCGCCCGGGGTCGTGTGCTTCCGGGCCAGGGCTTCGAGCTTGCCGGAGTTCTGGAGCAGCGTCCGGCCCGGCGCGGCGAAGGTGGCGGTCGCCGCGGAGAACGTGGCCAGAGCCGGCTCGTCCCGCGGGACGACGACGTCGCCGACGCTCTCGAACAACACCCGGGCGACGGGGTCGTCGGGGTAGACGGCGGTGCGGCCGGCGCCCCGGCTCACGGTCGGCAGCGGGATGGACCGGACCTGCCGGGCGGCCGGAAGACGAGGCCGGTCAGCACCTCCCGCGCGATCTGCGGGCGTACCGCGACGACCGTACGACTGCATGGCGAACCCTAACCGCGGAACGTGCGGCGGTAGGCGTCCGGGGCGACGCCCACCGTGCGGTGGAAGTGCCGGCGCAACGTCGTAGCCGTGCCCATGCCGACCGCTTCCGCGATGGCGTCGACACTGCTGCTCGACGTCTCCAGCAGCTCCTGGGCGCGGCGGATGCGCTGGGTCAGCAGCCACTGCAGCGGCGTCGTCCCGGTGACCGTCCGGAAGTGGCGGGTCAGGGTGCGGGCGCTCATGTTGGCCCGCCGCGCCAGGTCGTCCACCGACAGCGGGCGGTCGAGCCGTTCGGTCGCCCAGGGGAACAGCTCGGTGAGCGCGTGGCCGTCCCGGGCGGGCACCGGCGCGGGGACGAACTGGGCCTGCCCGCCGTCGCGGTGCGGCGGCACGACCAGGCGGCGGGCGATCGTGTTGGCGACCGCCGAACCGTGGTCGGTGCGGACCAGGTGCAGGCACAGGTCCATCGCCGCGGCCTTGCCCGCCGACGTCAGGACGCTGCCGTTGTCGACGTAGAGCACGTCGGGGTCGACCTCGACGCGGGGATAGCGCGCGGCCAGGACGCCGGTGTGGGCCCAGTGGGTCGTCGCGCGCAGCCCGTCGAGCAGGCCGGCGGCGGCCAGCACGAACGCGCCGGTGCAGAGGGACGCCACCCGCGCGCCCCGCGCGTGGGCCTCGCGGACGGCGTCGAGCAGGTCGGCCGGCGGGTCGACGTCGACGTCCGCCCAGCCGGGGACGAGCACGGTGCCGGAGCGCGCCAGCCGGTCGAACCCGTGCTCGGGCTCCAGCCGGAACCGGCCGACCAGGACGGGCGCCGAGCCGCAGACGGCGAAGTCGTACCGGGGGTTCTCGCCGAAGACCTCCGACGCGATGGCCAGCTCGAAGGACAGCATCCCGTCGGTCGCGGCCAGCGCCACTGTCTGCATGTCCGAAATTGTACGCATGATGGCGTTCCGGACACTGTCCGCGCGGTGCCGCGCTCGTCAGGATGGTCGTATGACATCGGTACTGGTTTACGGCGCCTACGGGCACACCGGCCGCTTCGTGGTGGCTGAGCTGCGCGAACGCGGCTTCGAGCCGATCCTCTCCGGCCGGGACGCGGCGCGCCTGCCCGGCGGCCGGCCGGCGTCGGTCGACGACCCGGCGTCCCTCGACCGCGCGCTGGAGGGCGTGGCCGCGGTGATCAACACGGCGGGTCCCTTCGCCGAGACGGCCGCGCCGGTGATCGAGGCGGCGCAGCGGGCGGGCGTGCCCTACGTGGACGTCGCGGCGGAGCTGGAGGCCAACCTCGACACGTTCGCGCGCGCCGCGGACAGCGTGGTCGTCCCGGCCATGGCGTTCTTCGGCGGCCTCGGCGACCTGCTGGCCACGGCGGCCATGGGCGACTGGACGAGCGCGGACGAGATCCACGTCGCGTACGGCCTGAGCGGCTGGCACCCGACGGCGGGCACGCTCGCCGCGGGCCGCGTCTCCCGCTCGCGCCGGGGAGACCGGCGCATCCGGTTCGCGGGCGGTCGCCTGGAGTACGTCGACGACGCGCTGCCGAAGCTGTCCTGGCCGTTCCCCGAGCCGCTGGGCGCGCAGCCGGTGCTCGGCGAGTTCACGATGGCCGACGTCGTCACGATCCCCAGCCACCTCGACGTCCCGTCGGTGACGACCTACATGACTTCCGTGGCGGCCGCGGGTCTGTCGGCGGCGCAGGAGCGGGCGGGATCGCCGGAGACGTTCGTGGTCGACGTCGTGGTCCGGTCGGGCGGCGAGGAGCGCCGGCTGGCGGCGCGGGGCCAGGACATCTACGCGGTCACGGCACCGCTCGCGGTGGAGGCGGTGGAGCGGATCCTGACGGGCCGCGTCAGGGCGAAGGGCGTCGCCTCGGCGGGTGAGCTGTTCGACGCGCCGGACTTCCTGCGGGCGCTGGCACCGCACGTCACGATCGGCTGAGCGATCGGGGGGATTCGAGTGGGCCCGGAGAGACTCGAACTCTCACTGGCACGGACCTAAACCGTGTGCCTCTGCCAATTGGGCTACGGGCCCTGCGCATCCGGAAGCGTAGCGTGCTGCGGCCTTCGCCACGCCGGGCCGTGGCCGGTGCGGGGTTCCGGGGGCGGGCCAGCTAACGTTGGCCGCCAGCAGTCCCTTGCGGCGAGGAGGACCCGTGGCCCGCGATCCCGAGACGATCGAGCGTGAGATCGAGCAGGCTCGAACCGCCCTGGCGGCGACGCTCGATCAGCTGACCGTCAAGGCCGACCCCAAGAAGCTCGCGGACGCGGCCAAGAACGGTGTGCGCGCCAAGCTGGACAACCCCAAGGTCAAGTACCCGCTGATCGGCGCGGGTGTCCTGGTGCTGGCCCTGCTGGTGCGCAAGCTCCTCAAGTAGCTCAGGCGCGGGCCGGCTTGGCCGGGGTCTTGGTTTCGACCTCGGGAGCCGGCTCGGCCACCGGCTTGGGCTCCTCGACTTCCTTGGGGAGCTGCTTGGCCGTCGGCAGCGCCGGCTTCTTCTCGGCCGGCTTCGCGATCTCCTCGACGGTCTTCTCCGCCGTTTCCGCGGTCTGCTGCTTCGGCACGCTGCCCGGCGGCGGGACCTCGAGCGGCGGGAGCTTCGGGAGCGTCAGCCGGGCGGTCATGTAGGCGCTGGTGAAGTCCAGCGCGCTGCCGTTGATCAGGTGTACCACCGTGGTCTTGCCGCCGTCGGCCAGCTGTTCGACCAGCTGGTCCGCGCGGTCCCGGGCGGCGATGATGCCCGGTGCCCGGGCGGTCAGCTCCTTGCCCTGACCGCTGACCGTGATCGCCCAGTCCGCGTCCTGTTGGACGTACGTCGCCGTGATCGCTTCCACCATCTGCCTCACGCCCCTCTCCCTCTCCAGCATGCCCTCACGCGTACGTGACCCGGTCGCCACGCCCTTATGACGTGGTTCCCGCCACCCTGTTCACGACCGCGCGAAGCCCAGCACACTTTTGTACCGTGTCATCGATACCGTAGAGCAACTCTGTGTCACAAGACACGGAGCGCAAAGTGCGCTGAGTAACGACCAAATGGCCTAATGCACGAGCAGATTACCGTGCACGGCCCCGAAGTCCAGCCCAGAGGACGTCCATCGCGTACTCGGTGGCCATTTCGGGGGTCACTTCTTCGTGTCGCTCACACCAGATAGCGAGCCGTTCGCAGGCTCCGACGACGAATTCCGCGGCCGCCTCGGCGCGCAGGTCGTCATCTCCGGTGAAATAACCGCTCATCAGTGCGGCGATGAGGTCGGTCTGCTGCCGGCGGGTCTCCTCGACCTCTTCGGCGGCGGGTGTGCCGATCAGCGCCATCTCGTGCCGCAGCAGTGACCAGGCCTGCCGCCGCTCGCGGATGAACACGAAGAACGCCAGCAGGCCGCGCCGCAGGGCGTCCTCGGCGCTGGTCGCGCCGACCGTCGCCTGCTCGGTGACCTCCCGCAGGACCGCCCGCGACTCCTGGATGCAGGCCAGGAGCAGGCCTTCCTTCGAGTTGAAGTACTCGTACAGCATCGGCTTCGAGACGCCCACCAGTTCGGCGATCTCGTCCATGGACGCCGCCGCGTAGCCGCGCGCCGAAAAGACCTCCTCGGCGACGTCGATCATCTGGCGCATCCGCTCGGCCCGGGGCATGCGCTTGCGCTTGGCGGTGGTCACGGGCAACACTCTACCGGTAGTAACCTACTCTGAGTAAGCTGGACGACGGGTAACAGGAAGCCGGGAGGCAGGCCATGGGCAACCGCACGGAGACCGGGGTCGTCATCGTCGGGACCGGGTTCTCCGGTCTCGGCATGGCGATCCAGCTGCGCAAGGAGGGGCGCGACGACTTCGTCATCCTCGAGAAGGCGCACGACGTCGGCGGCACCTGGCGCGACAACAGCTACCCGGGCTGCGCCTGCGACATCCCGTCGCACATGTACTCGTTCTCCTTCGAGCAGAACCCGGGCTGGTCACGCGCGTATTCGCCGCAGCCGGAGATCTGGCGCTACATGCGCGAGGTCGCCGACAAGCACGACCTGCGCCGCTTCGTCCGCTTCGGCCAGGAGATGACCGGCGCCCGCTGGGACGGCGAGGAGAACCGCTGGCACGTCGCCACGAGGGGCGGCGACGAGTTCGTGGGCCAGGCGCTGGTCGCCGGCGTCGGGGCGCTGCACCTGCCGCAGATCCCGGAGCTGCCGGGCATCGAGAACTTCGCGGGCCCGGCGTTCCACTCCGCGCGGTGGCGTCACGACGCCGACCTGGCCGGCAAGCGGGTCGCCGTGATCGGCACCGGCGCCAGCGCCGTCCAGTTCGTGCCGAAGATCGCGCCGGAGGTCGGGAAGCTGACACTCTTCCAGCGCACGCCGCCGTGGATCATGCCGAAGGCCGACCACGAGATGTCCGGCCGCGCGCGAGCGCTGTTCCGCGCGCTCCCGTTCGCCCAGCGCGCCTACCGCAACTTCCTGTACTGGACGCTCGAGGCGCGCGCGATCGGCTTCAACGGCCAGACCTGGGTGATGAAGCTCGGCCAGCGCCTGGCCCAGCGCAACATCGACCGCGCGATCCAGGACCCGGCGTTGCGGCGCAAGGTCACCCCGGACTACACCATGGGCTGCAAGCGCGTGCTCATCTCCAACGACTACTACCCGGCGCTCGCGCGGGACAACGTCGACGTCGTGACCGACGGCGTCCAGGAGGTCCGCGAGCACAGCGTCGTCGACGCGGCCGGGGTCGAGCACGAGGTCGACGCGATCGTCTACGGCACCGGGTTCCACGTCTCCGACGCCTTCGACGACCTGGAGATCGTCGGGCGCGAGGGCCGCAACCTCGGCAAGGAGTGGGCGACCGAGGGGATGCGGACGCACCTCGGGATCACCGTCGCCGGCTTCCCGAACCTGTTCTTCCTGCTCGGCCCGAACACCGGCCTCGGCCACAACTCGGTGGTGTTCATGATCGAGGCCCAGATCTCCTACGTCGCCCAGGCGCTGCGGCTGGCCGGCGGCCGGGCGATCGAGCCCAAGGCCGAGGTGCAGGAGCGGTTCAACACGCGGATCCAGCGCAAGCTCGCGAAGGGCATCTGGACCCGTGGTGGTTGCCGGAGCTGGTACCTCGACGCGAAGGGCGTCAACCGGACGATCTGGCCCGGCTTCACCTGGCGCTACTGGCTCGACACGCGGAAGGTGCGGCGCGAGGACTACCGCGTCGGCTGATCCTGATCCGCCGTGAGGGGCACCCTCAGGGACCCGAAGTCCCTGAGGGTGCCCCTCACGGCTTTCGGGGATCAGCGGGAGACGTAGCGGCGGAGGCTCGCGATCAGGTCCACAGTGGGCAGTTCGCACAGCTCCGCCATGCGCTCCAGGGCGGGCAGGTCGAGGGCCACCTCGCCGGGGCCGTGCTCGCCGGCCGTGCGGAGGCGGTCCTCGGCCCAGCGGCGCAGGGGGAGCAGCTCGGGCGGCGCGTCGGCGACGACCTTGCGCAGGTCGACGCGGACCCGGCCGGGCTCGTCGACGAACACCCGGCGGTGCACCTTGGCCAGCAGGTCCTGGGGCAGCTCGTCCATCGCGACGCACAGCTCGACCAGCCGCACCACGGAACACTGTCTGGTGCCCAGTTCGTAGGTGGCCAGCGTCTGCAGCGAAATCTCGCTCTGCAGGTGCTGGTTGAGCTCCTTGCGCGTCCAGCCTCGGCTGCGCCTGAGCTTGCGGAGCTCGTCTCCGAGAATCCGCTGGTAGTCCTCGGCGTCGATCAGCACATCAATGTCCCCTGCCGTGTTCCTCCCGCGGCACCTTCACGGAGGTGACAGTTCCCGTGCAGGTGCACCCTCACGTGTATGTAAGTGCGCAGGTGGCCGCGCATTACGCGGATTCCGGCATGTCTTTGATACCGATTGCGCGAGTTAGGCCTAACGGGTTAACGGCAGATGACGTCGAGGTGCAACTTGCAGGCGCCGTGACTCAGTTGACGCAGGGAACGCCCTCGGCGGTGATCGGCTTCTCCGCGTCGGCCGGCGGCGGCGCGGGTGCCTGGGACGTCGCGCCCCCGGTGCCGGCCCCGGCGTTCGAGTCGGTGCTCGGGGCCTTGTAGTCGGCGCCGAGGAACACCATCACGTGCCCGGCCTTGACGCTCTTGTCCTCCTGGACCGTCGGCGAGCCGCCCAGCGCGTCCGCGACGGCCTGGCCGGCGGCCGTGCCGCCCTTCGGCACCCAGATCACCGTGGTCTTGCGCGAGGTCGAGTTCGCCGTGTCCCCCGAGGTGAAGCCCTTGGTTTCGAGGGCTTTGGCGACGGTCGCGGCCAGGCCGGTCTTGCCGGAGGCGTTGCGGACGTCGACCGTGGTCGCCTTGTTCGCGCTGTCGGGCTGCGGCGCGGGCGTCGTCGCGCCCGGCTGCGGCCCGGCGAGGCCCTGGACGAAGTCCTTCACCTCGGTCGGGTCGACCTGGATCGCGACGCCGTCCTCCGGGGTCCGGTACTCGATGTTCTTCACCGGGATGGTGCGGAACTCGAGCTGGCCGCCGGTGAGGCCCTTCATCTGCTGGGCGAACCCGAAGATGTCCCAGTTCTGGTTGAGCACGACCGACTTCTTGATCGCGTCGATCAGGTCGCTGAGCTTGCCCGGGTTGGTCAGCGTGCCGGCCGAGAGCACCTTGCGGGCCATACCGGCCATGAACACCTGCTGCCGGACGACCCGGTCGAGGTCGCCGTTCGGCAGGCCGTGGCGCTGGCGGACGAACTCGAGCGCCTCGACGCCGGAGATCGTGTGCTGGCCCTTGGTGAAGTTCGCGCCGGAGTACTGGTCCTTGACGTTGTTGTTCAGGCAGACGTCGACGCCGCCGATGGCCGTGGTGATGTCGCTGAAGCCGAGCAGGTTGACCGCGGCGTAGTTGTCGATGGTCGACCCGGTGAGCTTCTCGACGGTCTGGATCAGCTCCTTCGCCCCGGCCTGGTTCGCCTGGACGTCGAGCTGCTTGGGGTCGGTGACGCCCTGCTTCTGCAGGTCCTTGCGGGCCGCCAGCATCGCGCGGGCGTACGCCGAGTTGATCTTGTGCTTGCCGTAGCCGCCCGGGATGTCGACGTAGGTGTCGCGCGGCAGGGAAATCGCCACGGCCTTGCTGCCGTCGTTCGGGATGTGCACGAAGATCAGCGAGTCGGTGTTCAGCTCGCCGTCGGAGTCGCCGGCGCGCAGCTGGTCGAGCACCTCGCGCGAGAGCGGGTTGCCCTGGGCGTCGGTGCGGCTGTCCAGGCCGACCAGCAGGATGTCGCGGGCGCCGTCGGCGGGCTTGTCGCCACCGGCGTCGTCGCTGATCACGTTCGCGTAGTTCAGGCCGTTGACCAGGCCCTGCATGGCGGCCCAGGCGTAGCCGGTCAGGCCCATCACCAGCAGCGAGACGACGGTCAGCGCGATCTTCGCGCCCCGGAAGGAGTTGCGGCGCGCCCGCTGCGCCGGGGGCGTGCGACGCGCGTCCACCGGTTCACGGCGAGGTGCGGGACGGCGAGGCGGCGGAGTGCCGCGGCGCGCGCCGGGCCGGGCCGGCTCGTCCTGCCAGGGCCGGGCGGGGCGGCGGTCGCCTTGCCCGTTCCGAGGCGGGTGATCCACGCGGGCGACTCCTCACTGCTCAGATCGGTAGGGCTACAGGATGGGACGCATGGTGCCTTCCCCTGGTTGCCGTAGCGTTACACATCCCCCTGTGGATGTGGCGTGCACCACCCATTTTCCGGCACCTCGGCCGGTTTCGCCTGGTCAGGACGCCGCGTCGGCCGGAGGCCGCACCGCCCGCCGCGAAGAGCAGGGCGAACCCGCTCCACGACGGGTGGCCGCGGGTCCCACGAACGAGTGAACGCCCGGCGCCGCAAGCCCGAGCTTTCGTAGGGAAAGATGCGTCGGAAGGGCCCTCGGACGCATCTTTCCCTACGAAAGCTCGGGCATCGGGCGGGGACTCAGGGGGCCGTGTGGGTGACGCGGCTGGGGGCCGGGAGCAGCGTTCCCGCCGCGGCCAGCAGGGCGAACATCGCCGTCGTCGCGTGGAGGGTCACGCCCAGCAGGCCCGGGGTGCCGCCGTCGACCGCGAACAACAGCGAGGGCGCGCACGCCAGGGCCGTGGCCAGCCAGGTGCCCGTCGCCGCGCTCGCGCCGATGCGGATCGTGTGCAGCAGGAAGACCCCGAGCAGCAGGTGCACCAGGCTCTGGATCGGGTCGAGCCGCAGGCCGAGGATGTCCGCGTCCGCCGCGACGCCGCCGAAGCGCGTCAGGGCGAAGCCGAACACCCCGAGCGTCGCGTAGCCGATGCCGAGCGCCGCCGCGGCCCTGGTCAGCACGGCCGTGCGGCGGCCGGGGAGCTCCGCCGCGCGCGGGCGGTCGGCGCCGTGCGCGTGACGCTCGAACCACCAGAACACCAGCGCCCCGGGCACCGCGAGCAAACCGACCGCGACCAGCGTGCGCGGCCGGACCAGCCAGGTCAGGCCGTCGGCGATCCGCCCCGGCAGGTAGACGACGGCCACCAGCAGCAGCATCGCGGCGAGGAACGCCAGGTACAGGCTCATCGGCGCGCGCAGCACGACCCGGCACGCCGTGGTGACGCCGGGCCGCGAGCCGAGCCGCGACAGCGGGCCGGCCAGCAGCCCGAGCACGCTCAGCTGGGCCACGCCGAGCAGCAGCACGCCCCACGGCGGCGCGGAGAACGCGGCCGGCGCGCCCGGGCTGCCGAGCAGGACCGGCGGCGCGCCGCGGACGACGCTCACCACGGCGAGCGCCGCGACACCGGCGAAGGCCGCGAAGCCGAGAAGACGTCGTGATGGCCGTACGCCGTCGGCGTGCGCGAAGGCGAGTTGCTGGGCGAGGAGCGCGAGGGCGAACGTCGCGGCGTAGCGGGGCAGGGGCGAGCCGGCCCAGTTCGCGGCCAGTTCGCCGCAGACGACCAGGGCGAGCAGGCCGCCCGCCGCGGCCACCGGGGCCCGGCGGTGCAGCGTCAGCAGCGGCGGCGCGCAGACGATCGTCAGCAGGTAGACGCCGAGCAGCCAGAGCGGGTGCAGCGCGATCCGCATCACCGTGGCCGTGGTGCCCGCGGGGATGCCGAGCAGTTCGAGCGCGAGCGGCGTCAGCAGCGCGACGACGGCGAAGATCAACGCCGGCCGCAGCAGCGGGTTGGCGCGTTCGGCCAGGTAGTGGCGGTAGCCGCCGCCCGTCTCCTGCTCGGCGCGCCAGCCGGCCGCGTTGGCGTGCCCGCCGGCGAAGAAGATCACCGGCGTGAGCTGGGCGAGCCAGGTCAGCGGCCACAACGCCGGTTCGGGTGCCCCGGCCCAGTGCGCGAGCGCCGTCACGGACTCGCCGAGCAGGAGCAGGACGACGCCGCCGGCGCCGAGCAGCGCCCAGCGGCTCACCGACGCGGGCAGGGGAGCGGGCCGCGGCGTGGGCCTCGTGCGGCGGGCGTAGTGCCAGCCGCGCAGCCGGAACACCAGCAGGCAGCCGATCACGAGCACGCCGGCGACCATCGGGCCGATCGGGTCGCCGACCGGCGGGCCCCAGCGCTGGTGCCACGAGTTGACGACCAGCCCGGCCGAGTAGAAGGACGCGACGACCCGGCAGGTGTTCGCCGAGTTCATCGGGTTGAGGTCGCAGGCGTGGTGCATGTCGTAGGACAGCCGGCTGTCGAGCGCTTCGCGGACCTCCGGGCCGAGCGGGTGGCCCTTGCGGTCGGCGTAGCGCAGCAGGTCGTACCCGAGGTCGTGCGCCTTGCACGGCACCGCGTAGTCCCACTTGGTGTTGTCGTCGCCCCACGGCGTCGAGCAGCCGCCGTCGACGTGCACCGCGCGGACGGTGCCGTCGCGGGCCGGCCTCGAGCCCGGCGTGACGCCGCTGAGCGCGGTGAAGTCCTTGGGCAGCAACGCCAGCGCGTCCGGGTGCGGGCCGGGGTGGACCAGCGCCTCGATCGCGTTCTGCGCGGCCAGGACGTCGCCGGTGGGCGGCCCCTGGTCGGGCGGCGACGGCGGGCGCGAGGCGATCAGCCCGAACGCGAACACCACCAGCAGCACCAGCAGCAGCCAGCCGGACGTCGACCAGGGTCGGCGGACACGAGGCGGCTCGGTCGGGGCTGGCATGGGTCAAGGGTGCCAGCCCCGCCGCCGGGCCGACACGGGGCTAACCCCCGGGTGCGCGGTGGGGGTTGCCCGATCGGCCGCCCGTTCTCGCTTTCCGCGGCCCGGCGGCGGCGCGGTGAGCAGGAGGACGTGAAGTGCGCTCGATCGATCGGCGGGTGCCGGTGGAGAACACCGTGCGCGCGCTGCGCCGCCTCGCTCCCGGCGCTGCCCTGCGGAAACCGCGTGATCCCGACGCTGGCGAAGGCCCGAGCGGCTTCCGCGCCGGACGCGCGAGCGCCGCGGCCGGAGTCCGCGGGTTACCGGGAAGAGCTGCTGCGCCGGCGCCGGGAACGACGGCGGAGGTGCTGGTGCAGGCCCGGCCGGCGGTCCGGCTGGGGGCCTGACCGGTCAGGACGCGGGCAGGTCGTCCGGGGTGTCCGGGGCGAAGCTCACCTGGTCGCGGCCGCTCTCCTTCGCCCGGTAGACCGCCGCGTCGGCGGCTTGGAGGAGCCGGTCCAGCGTCTCGCCGTGCCGCGGGTAGCGGGCCACGCCGATCGACGTCGTGCGGTCCGCGATCGTCGCCGGGTCGCCGCGCTTGTCCGTGGTCACGATGTGCAGCTTGGCGATCGCGATGCGGATGCGCTCGGCGGCGTCGTGCGTGGCCTCTTCGTCGATGTCCGGGAGCAGAATGAGGAATTCCTCGCCGCCGAAACGGCCGACCGAGTCACTCGGTCTGGTCACTTCGTCGAGGGTTTGCGCAACAGTGCGGAGCACGTCGTCACCCGCTGGATGTCCATAGGTGTCGTTAATCCACTTGAAGTGGTCGAGATCGACCATCAGGAGCGCCAGCTGATCACCCGAACGAGCGGTCCGTTCCAGTGCGCGCTCAGCCGTCTCCGACCAGCCGCGCATGTTGAGAATGCCGGTTTTCGGATCCGTCCGGACGTCGTTCTGGAGCTGATCGAGTTCGGCGAGGCGATTGAAGACGACTGTCACCACGGCCATCACCGCGACCATCGGCGGCACCACCGCGAGCAGGATCGCCGTCACCGCGCCGAGGCCGATGGTGATCGCTTCGAGCATGTTGTCGGCCGGGCTGCCCAGGACGTTGCGAACCGTGGGCTCGGACGACATGCCGAGCGCGAGGGCCCCGCCGACGTAGACGATCTGGATCGCCTCGTAGATCGCGCCGGTGAGGACGATCGCGCCGAACTCGTACAGGAAGTCGCCCCAGCCGAGGCCCAGCAGGTGGGGGCCGAGCGAGGTGTAGGTGAGGTGCGCGAGGACGCCGGCGAGGCCGTGCGTGATCGACGAGAAAATGAAGTTGTGCGCCGGGCGCCGGGCGATGAACCAGTGCTGGGTCCGAATGACGGCGATGACCAGCAGAATGAGCGGCGCGGGCAGGATCAGCGCGGCGGAAAAGGTCCACACCGCGGTGAGGTCGATCAGCACCGTCTTTTTGCGGTTCCGGCGCCTTTCCTCCTGGCGCTGGGTCAATTGGATGTGAATGGTGGCGCCGGCCGCGAGAATTCCGAAATTGATCCAGTCGCGCGGTATCAGGCCCGGGGAGCGGGTGAGCAGAACGGCGATGACGGCGACGGCGATCGCCTCGCTGGCGAGGAAGAAGGCCACGACCCGCGGCCGGCGGCGCCAGAGCGCCCAGTTGCGCGGCGAGTACGGGTGGTCGTTCCGGACTGTCCCGGATGGACCACGGGTAGTGGTCGCCACCTGGTCCGCTTCTTGGCGCGACGACGCCGGTCGCGGGGCGCCGCGGCCGCCGGTCGCGGCGTCGTCTGGTCCGGGATGCAATTGGTCACCTCCTTTCCAGCCTACTTGGGGTCTTGAGTAATCTCATCGGTACCTGCCAGAGTGGTTCCCGCATTCCGCCGCCGGGTATCATCCCATCGCAACGGAACTGCCGGGTCCCCGTCGTAACTGCCGGGAACGCGGACCAAAAGCATCTTCAGGCTCCCCACACGGAGGTGGCACCGTTGACCAACCGCGATCTCTGATGAGCCGGCGAATTGTCGTCCCCCGATTACCCCGAGAGGTGGCTCCCGTGCGCAACCGCGACCTGTGACGAGTGCGAATCCCATTCACGATCTTGACTTCACGGAGAGGTGGTTCCCGATGGCCAACCGTGACCTCTGAACCCGCGGAGTCCACTGAACCGACTGTCATGACGGCGGTGGTTGCGGCCCGTCGACCCGGCGCCAGGCGAGCGCGACCGGGACGGCCAGCAGCAGGCCCACCGCGCCGGCGAGCGCGATCGTCGTGTTCGCGGAGCTGATCCACTGCGCGACCAGCCCGCCGATCCCCACCCCCACCCCCTGGGCGACCCGCAGCCCGGTCCGGTACAGCCCACCGGCGCTGCCACGGATGTCGTTGGGGACCCACGTGATGAACGTGGCCGACACCGTGATGACGTAGGCACCCGTCGCCCCGGCCAGCGCCAGCAGCACCAGCGCGGTCGCGAGCCCCGGCCGCAGCGCGAAGGCCGCGAGCGCGGCCAGCGGCAGCGCGGCCAGCACTCCCAGCAGCTTGCGGCGGCGTTCCGTCGAGACGAACCGCGACAGCACGAACGTGCCGAGCACGAAGCCCAGCGGGTCGGCGGCCAGCAGCCAGCCGACGGCTTGTTCACCCGCGCCCAGTTGCGCGGCGAGGGGCGCGGCGAGGCCCTCCGGGATGACCGCCAGCCCGACCAGCCAGGACAGGTAGAGCAGCACCCGCAGCCGTTCGTCGCCGAAAACCTGCCGGATGGCGCCGAACCACGGGGCGCCGCCGTCGCCGGCGGCCGGGCGGCGCAGCACCAGCAGCTGTACCGCGACCGCGGCGACCAGGAACGTCACCGCGTCGATCGCCAGGGCCCACGACGTGCCGATCGTCGTCACCAGCAGGCCGCCGACGGCGAGGCCGCCCAGCATGGCCGTGTTGTTGGTGATCCCGCGCAGGTCCTGGCTCTGCAGGTAGACGTCGTCGTCGGTGAAGATCTCCCGGCCGAGCGCGTTCTGCGCGGCGTTGCCCGGCGCGTTCGCCAGCCGGGCCAGCACGAACAGCACGAACAGCCAGCCCATCGGCATCCCGGGCACGGCCATCAGCCCGATCAGCACGGCCTGCGCGAGCGACCCGGCGACCAGCACGGCCCGCCGCGGGAAGCGGTCGGCGAGCTGGGACAGGCCCAGGCCGCCGGCGAGCGCGGGCAGGAACGTCAGGGAGTAGACGACGGCCGAGAGCAGCGGCGACCCGGTCCGGTCGAACACGAGGATGGCCAGCGCGACGATGGTGAGCTGGTCGCCCAGCATCGACTGCGTCTCCGCGAACCACAGCGCGCGGAACTCCCGGTTGGCCAGGACGGCCCGGAACCGAGGGGTCGCCCGCGTCGTCACCTCGCCACCACCGTCCCCCGATCGAGTGAATATGGATCGCCTCGCATTGTGCCTCGGCAGTGACGACCCGGCCCGGGGGCGTCACACTCGCGGTCCCGGGAAGCACTAACAGTATGCCGTCGATTACTCGCCGACGTACGCGGAACAGCGCGCGACTGCACCCTTGAGCCGATCGGGCTACGCCGCCTGACCGGCGGCGGACGGTGCCCGTGACCGGTGCGCGGGTATCTCCGGGCTGATCGAACCGGGCTCGCTCGGCGCAGAGCGGGGGCCGCTCGTCGTCGTGGCGATGCCCCGTTGGGCCGAACGGGCCAAGACTGGAGCCAGGACCGGCCGGGGTGGACGGGCCGCCGCGCCGACGGCGCCGCAGATCGGGGAGATGACGATGGACGACTTGATGCAGGGCAAGGCGGTCGTGGTGACCGGCGCCGGGCGGGGGCTGGGCGAGGCGTTCGCGGTGCACATCGCGCGCGCGGGCGGCGCGGTGGTCGTCAACGACATCGACGTCGAGCTCGCCGAGCGGACCGCCCGGACCATCCGGGACCACGGCGGCCGGGCCGTGGCCAGCGGGCACAGCGTCGCCGAGGCCGGCGAGGCGCAGGAGATCATCGACCTGTGCGTCAAGGAGTTCGGCGGGCTCGACGGGCTGGTCAACAACGCCGGGCTCAACTACGAGGCGCTGCCCTGGGAGGACGACGCCGAGCAGGCCCGCGAGCTGGTCCAGGTGAACGTCCTGGGGGTCGTCAACACCGGCCTGGCCGCGATCAAGGCGATGGTCGACGCGGGCACCGGCGGCTCGATCGTCAACATCTCCTCCGGCGCCTCGCTCGGGCAGCGCAAGCTCGGCGTCTACGCGGCGAGCAAGGGCGCGGTCGCGTCCCTGACCTACTCGTGGGCGCTGGACCTCGAAGACGTCGGCATCCGCGTCAACGCCGTCTGCCCGCTCGCGCACACCCGGATGGTGTGGAAGTCCGAACGCTCCCTGCGTGCCTGCCCGCCGGACCGGACGCCGTCGCGGATCGCGCCGGTGGTGCTGTTCCTGCTCGGCGAGGGCTCGGACGGGATCACCGGGCAGATGATCCGCTGCAACGGCCCGCAGTTGCACGTCATGGGCCAGCCGTTCCTCAAGCAGCCGATCCTGGAGCGCCCGGTGTGGGACACCGAGACCGTGCAGAAGGCCTTCGACGAGGTCTTCAGCGCGCACCTGGAGAACTACGGCCTGGAGAAGCGCGTCCCGCCGCGGCTGCGCAAGTGGACCGACACCTCGCCCCGGACCGCCTGACCACTTTGCGTTTCAAAGCCGAGCTTTCGCTAGGAAAGATGCGTCCCAGGGGCCTCCGGACGCATCTTTCCTAGCGAAAGTGACGCTTCGGGGTCAGGAGCCGGCGGTGGGGGCTGGGTTGCGGGCGGCGGCGTAGAGGGCCTCGATGTCGGCCGAGTAGCGGTCGTTGATGATCCGGCGCTTGAGCTTCAGCGTCGGGGTCAGCTCGCCCGACTCGGGCGTCCACGTCTTCGGCAGCACGTGGTAGCGCTTGATCTGCTCGATCCGGGCCAGCCGGCTGTTGGCCGACTCGACCGCGCGCTCCAGCTCGGCGCGCACCGCCGGGTGGTCGGCCAGCTCGTCGGGCTTCGCGTCGACGCCGTTCGCCGCGGCCCAGCCGGGCGCGATCTCGTCGTCGAGGACGAGCAGCGCCGTGACGTACGGGCGGTCGTCGCCGATCGCGACGGCCTGGCCGATCAGCGGGTGCTCCTTGAGCAGCCCCTCGATCCGCGTCGGGGCGATGTTCTTGCCGCTCGACGTGATGATCAGTTCCTTCTTGCGGTCGGTGATCGTCACGAAGCCGTCTTCGTCGATCGTGCCGATGTCGCCGGTGGCGTACCAGCCCTCGGCGTCGGTCGCGTCGGCGATGGTGCCGTCCTCCTGCAGGTAGCCGAGGAAGACGATCGGGCCGCGGACCAGCAGCTCACCGTCGTCGGCGACACGCACGTCGACGTCGGCGAGCGGCTTGCCGACGCTGCCCGCGCGGAACGCGGCACCCGAGTTCGACGTCGCCGCGCCGGTCGTCTCGGACAGGCCCCAGACCTCGGCGATCTCGATGCCGAGCCCGGCGAGGAAGTAGATGATCTCGACCGGCAGCGCGGCCGCGCCGCTGGAGGCGACGAGCACCTGGTCCAGCCCGAGCAGCGCCCGCACCGGGGCGAGGGCGGCCGCGTCGGTCTGCTTGATCCGCTCGGCCAGCTCCGGCGGGACCTCCTGGCCGGCGCTGCGCAGCTTGTAGCCCTGCTGCAGCAGCTCGTTCGCCGCGAGCAACGCCGCGCGCCGGTCCTCCGGCACGCCGCCGAGCATGTTCTTCAGCCCGGCGACCATCTTCTCCCACACGCGCGGGACGCCGAAGAAGCTCTGCGGGTGCACCTTGCCGAGCGCGCCGACGACGCCGGACGGGTCGGCGAGCGTGTGCACGTGCCCGGCCCAGACGATCGGCAGGTAGACCGACAGCTCCCGCTCGGCGATGTGCGCGAGCGGCAGGTACGCGATGTTCGTCGCGTGCATCGGCGGGTGGTGCAGCTCCGTCACCGCATACGCCTGGTGGATCGCGTTGCGGTGCGACAGCACGACACCCTTGGGGTCACCGGTGGTGCCCGAGGTGTAGATCATCGACAGCGGGTCGTCCGGCTGGATGCCCTGCCAGGACTTCTCGAACGCTTCGGGGTCGGCGGCAAGCGCTTCCCGGCCGCGCGCGCGGACGTCAGCCAGGGAGACGAACCGGTCGTCGCCGGCCGGGATCGCGGTCTCGTCCATCACGACGATGTGGCGCAGCGCCGGGAGGTCGTCGAGCACCGGGCGCCAGCGGGCCAGCTCGGTCTCGCCGCCGAGCACCACGACCGGCGCCGCGCTGTGCCGCGCGACGAACCGGATCTGGTCCGGGCTGAGCGTGGCGTAGGCGGTGCACGGGATCGTGGACAGGTGGGTCGCGGCGAGGTCGGTGACGATGTGGTCCGGGCAGCCGGGCGCCATGATCAGCAGCCGGTCGCGCGGGGCGAGCCCGAGCCCGGCGAGGCCGCGGGACACCTCGGCGATCGCGGTGCGGAACTCCAGCCAGCTGAGCGTCGGCTGCCCCTCGATGTCGAGCGAGGTGATCGCCGGCAGGTCCGGGTAGGTGACCGCGTTGCGGTGCAGCAACCGCGGGATCGTCTGACCTTCGGTCTGCTCGGCGACGGACGGGGTGGTCAACACTGGCCTCCTGGTGGTCCGGATGGCCACACTTTAGGGGCTCCGCAGGCTGGTGGATAGAGAATCGCGGCCAGGTCAAATGTCTCCTTCATCCGGTTTCGGCCGGTCAGCTCCTCACGACCGGCCGCGGTGCACGCGGGCGCCGGCCCGCGAACTTCGCTTGAATGGACGGGCCACGTCCGGCGGACGACAGGGGATCCGATGACCCGTCAGGCTCGCGAGCTGCTCGACCAGATCCAGGCCGAGCTCGCGCCGCGCGACGACGACAACCGGCTGGTCCCGCTGATCACCGCGGGCCGCGCGCCGCGGCGGGTGTTCGCGGCCCTCGCCGCCGAGGAAAAACGGATCACGCTCAGTGACTGGCGGAGCTTCCACGCGCTGGCCGCGCGGGCCGACGAACCGAACGCGCGCACCTTCTTCGGCGGTCTCGCACCGGGAGAGCAGCAGGCGCACCTGATGCTCGACGCGCTAATCGCGGCGGCTGGTCCAGACCACGGCGAGGAGCTGCCGCGCGCGGGCTGCCAGGCGTACCCGGCTGTCGTCGCGTGGCTGGCGCTCAACGGCGAGCAGGCGGCGACCACGGCCGGGATCTTCGCCAACTTCGCCGCTTTCGGCCGGTACTGCCAGGACGTCGCGGCCGGCATGCGCGAGCACTACGGGTTCGACGACGCCGCTTGCTCGTTCTTCGACTTCTTCGCCGCCGACGTCCCGGAGATCGAACAGCAGGCGCTCGCCGCGATCCAGGCCGGGATCGACGCGCACCGGCTCGACGTCCACGAGGCGCTGGTCTGCGCCCGGCTGTTCCAGAGCTACGAACTCCAGTTCTGGAACACCCTGGCCGACGAGTTCCCCGGCTGAGGAAACCCTTGCGGTGAAAGGGCTTCAGGCGCCGATGCCGGCGGCGCGGGCGGGACCGCGCGTGCCGCGGGCGTCTCCGAGGGTGGCCGCCGGACGTCGCGCCATGGCGCGCAGCGTCAGCCCTGGCCGCGACGCGACGGGTGCCCGGTAATCGAATTCTTCGACGGCGCGCTATTCCATTCGGAGCAGTGCCGGGGGGTCGACTTCCGGAACCGGTTCCGCTGCCGCTTCGGGCCGGTCGGGCTCCCGCTTCGCGGAATGGCGGGAATTCCGGCCCGCGTTCCGGTGAATCCGTGGTGCCGATCGCGATTCGTGCGTATTTCCGCTTTCCGGGAGCCGTCGAACCCGAACGAGGTCGTGATGAGGCCCGGCCGTGCCGAACCCGTGATGTTTCTCACCGAACGATTCGGCGCCGCCGTACGTAGCGGCCCCCGGGTCGGCGCCGGGTCCGGTCGGCACCGGTTCCGGCGCGCACCCGTGGCGTGAAACGGAAGTCGTCCCGCGGCGAACGTCACGACTTTCGGTGGTGGACTTTCCAAGCGCGGGCAACGAGTGTGGATGGGTCACCGTTTCCAAGATCACGTTATCGCCACGGACTTGACGTGCCCTGAAGGGCTGCATACCGTCGTCGCGGGCGAAGCAGACCACGGTGATGTTGATCCGGCTGGTCGGAATCCGGGTGTTGACCGCCTCGGGCGACCCGAAACCATGTACTGCCGGAAGGAAAACGGACCCAGGTGAAGCAGATTTCTCTTCGACGCAACCGGGGATCCTCGATTCGGAAGCGCGTCCTCACGATCGCGCTCATCCCCAGTGTCGCGCTACTGCTCGTCGGCGTGGCGCTCGCAGGTTACCTGATCTACGACGCCGTCACGGGCCGTGACTACGTGAACCGGATCCGGGGTTCGGAAGCCCCGTCGATCCCGTTCTTCGGCGCGCTGCAGCAGGAGCGCCTGGCGACCCTGAGCCTCCTCGCGGGTCAGGGCAACCAGCGCGCGGTGCTCGCGGTCGTCCGCCCGAAGACCGACCAGAACGCCGCGAAGACGATCGAGTACCTCAAGGACAGCTTCGCCGGCTACAGCGACACCCCGCCCAGCGTCCAGAAGAACATCACCACGTTCTTCGGGCTCTACCAGCAGCTGCCGCAGACCCGCCAGGCGGTCGACAGCGGCCAGATCCAGATCAGCCAGGCCTTCACCTTCTACAACAAGATCATCGACCAGTTCACCGACGGCCTGGCCGGGCTGGCGCAGAACGCGCGGGGCGCGCAGAACGCGTTCGACCGGCTGACCGCCATCCCGATGTTCACCGCGGCCGAAGCGATGCAGCGCAGTGACGCGCTCGCGGCCGCCGGGCTGGCCGCGGGCGGGCTGACGAACGACGACTTCCGCACCTACGTCGGCCAGGTCGGTGCCTACCACGCGCAGCTCGACGCGTCGGCGCCGAAGATGATCCCCGAGGTCAAGGCCAAGTACGACCAGCTGCTGGCGAGCCAGCCGTGGCAGATCGTGAACCAGGTCGAGACGGCGTTCCTGCGCGGCGACCTGACCAAGCTGCCGGTGGCGCAGGACCAGTGGCGCGCGGCCGCCAAACAGGTCGGTGACGCGCTGTCGGGCATCTTCGTCGCGCAGAGCGCCAACGCGAGCCAGGCCGCGATCGACGACGCCGACTCGACGTTCACCGAGTCGCTGATCGCCGGTGTGATCGCGGTGCTCTTCGCGGTCTTCGTCGTCTTCGTCGCCGTCCGGCTGTCGAACCGGCTCATCGGCCGGCTGCACCGGCTGCGGGAGGACACCCTCGACGCGGCCGAGGTCCGGTTGCCGGAGCTGGTCGCCCGGGTCCAGGCGGGTGAGCCGGTCGACCTCGAAGAGGGCGGGCACTTCCTCGACCACGGCACCGACGAGATCGGCCAGGTCGCCGACGCGTTCAACAAGGCGCAGCAGACCGCCATCGCGGCCGCCATCGACGAGGCCAAGATCCGCGAGGGCACCAAGACGGTGTTCCTCAACATCGCCCACCGCAGCCAGGTCATCGTGCACCGCCAGCTCAAGGTGCTCGACCAGGCCGAGCGCAAGCAGGAGGACCCGGAGCAGCTGGACACGCTGTTCCAGCTCGACCACCTCTCCACCCGCGCCCGCCGCAACGCCGAGAACCTGATCATCCTCGGCGGCGGGCAGCCGGGCCGGCAGTGGCGCAACCCGGTCGGGCTGGCCGAGCTGGTCCGCGGCGCGTCCGCGGAGACCGAGGACTTCGCCCGGGTGAAGACCGCGGCGCTGCCGCAGATCGCCATCCGCGGCCCAGTCGTCGGCGACCTCGTGCACCTGCTGGCCGAGCTGATCGACAACGCGACGTCGTTCTCGCCGCCGCAGTCGCGGGTCGAGGTCCGCGGCAACGTGGTCGGCAAGGGCGTCGTGATCGAGGTCGAGGACCAGGGTCTCGGGCTCGAACCGGACCAGACCGAAGAGATCAACACGCTGCTGGCCGCCCCGCCGGACTTCGGCATCATGGCCCTGTCCGACGAGCCGCGCCTGGGCCTGTTCGTGGTCGCGCGGCTGGCCGCGCGCCACGGTATCCAGGTGCACCTGCGCGAGTCGGCCTACGGCGGCACCCGGGCGATCGTCCTGGTCCGCACCGACCTGCTCGCCCCGCTCGCCGAGCTCGAGCCGGAGCAGCCGATCACCCCGCCGAAGCCGGAGCTCGTGCCGAACCCGGGCGAGTCCGAGCCGCCGAACGACGAGGTCCGGCAGCTGCGGCGGCAGCCGCGCCGCCCGGCCCGTCACCGCACGGACCCGCCGCCGATGCCCACGCAGCCGGCCCCGGTGATCGCGCCGGCCCCGGCGCAGCCGCCGTCCGAGCCGACACCGGTGCCGGTCGGGACCGTCTCCGAGCCGGTCAGCCAGCCCACCCAGATCCAGCCGGTGAGCCAGCCGCCCAGCCAGCCGACCCAGGCCCAGCCGGCGGCGTCGGCCCGGCCGCCCGCGCCCCCCGTCCGCCAGCGCCCGGCCCGCCCGGCCGCGCAGCAGCCGGTGTGGCCGCCGCAGGAGCCCCGGCAGGAGCCGCGGCCCGCGGTGTCGGAGTCCCGGCCGCAGCAGCCGCGCCGCCCGGAGGCCCCGGGCCGCCCGCCGCTGCCGCAACGGCGACGTCAGCAGAGCCTCGTTCCCCAGTTGCGGGAAGATAGGCCGGCACAGGAACGGGAAGAGGTCCGGCTGGACTCCCCGGAAGCGGCCCGCAGCCGGTTGTCCGCCTTCCAGCAGGGCACCCGCCGGGGCCGTGACGAGGAACCAGCCGGGAACGACGACACGTACGGAGAGCGCGAGTAATGGCCAACTCAGGCGTCAGTGAGCTCGACTGGCTGCTGGACGACCTCGTCAAGCGGGTCGCCGGCGCGGACCGCGCGGTGGTCCTGTCCTCGGACGGCCTGCTCATCGGGCGGTCCGGGAACCTCTCCGAAGAAGACGCCGAACACCTCTCGGCGGTGGCTTCGGCGTTCCAGAGCCTCGCGCGCGGCACCGGACGGCACTTCGGCGGCGGCAACGTCCGCCAGACGATGGTCGAGATGGACCACGCGTTCCTGTTCGTGACGGCGGCCGGACGGGGTGCCTGCCTGGCCCTGCTCGCCCGCGAGGACGCGGACATGGGCCTCGTGGCCTACGAGATGAACCTGATGGTGAAGCGGGTCGGCCAGGTACTCACCTCGGCGCCCCGGACCGGCGCCGGCGTCCTGCCCACGTCGCCGTGAGCGCCAAGCACGAAGCCTGGTTCGACGACGAGGCCGGCCCCCTGGTCCGGTCCTACGCCGTCACAGGTGGGCGCACGCGCTCCGACACGCTCGGGCTGGACCTGATCACGCTGGTCGTCGCGCTGCGCACGGCGCACGAAGCGGGCATGCTCGAACCGGAGTACGCCCGCATCGTGGCGCTGTGCCAGCGACCGGTCTCGGTGGCCGAGGTGGCCGCACGGGTCGACTTGCCGTTGCCCGTGGTGAAGGTGATGTTGAGCGATCTCATCGAGCAGAACCTGGTGCTGTTCCGTACCGCGGCGCCGGTGAACGAAACTCCCAACAAACACGTACTCCAGGCGGTTCTTGATGGCATCCGGAAACTCTGAACCCCGGCGGAACCTGACCGCGACGGCGGTCAAGGTGCTGATCGCCGGCGGCTTCGGGGTCGGCAAGACCACGATGGTCGGTTCGGTGAGCGAAGTGCCGCCGCTGCGCACCGAGGAAGTCATCACCACCGCGTCCGAGGGCGTCGACGACCTATCGGGCATCGAGCAGAAGACCACCACGACGGTCGCGCTCGACTTCGGCCGCATCACGATCAACCCCGACCTGATCCTGTACCTGTTCGGCACGCCCGGGCAGGACCGGTTCTGGTTCATGTGGGACGAGCTGGCGGAGGGCGCGCTCGGCGCCGTCGTGCTGGCCGACACCCGCCGGTTGGACAGCTGCTTCGCCGCGGTCGACTTCTTCGAGCGTCGCAACCTGCCGTTCGTCGTCGGCGTGAACTGCTTCGACGGCGGTTACCGCTACGGCACCGAAGAGGTCCGGCAGGCGCTCGACATCGGCATGGACGTCCCGCTGCTGCTGTGCGACGCGCGCGAGCGGGAGTCGACGAAGCAGGTGCTGACCAGCCTGATGGAACACGTGATGGCGCGGTCCGACCTGGCGGCCGCCCAGGGCGGCTTCTAACCCCTACCTCCGAAGTCCGTGAAGGCCACCTTGAGGGACTCTATGTCCCTCAAGGTGGCCTTCACGGACTTGCGGTGCGGGTCAGCGGCGGCGCTTGAGGAGCGTGTCGAGCGCGAAGGTGCCCGGGCCGACGACGGCGAAGAGCAGGAAAACCCAGGAGTAGACGGCGGCCGGCTCGCCCATGTTCTGCAGGGGCAGCAGGCCCATCGGCGCGTGCACGGTGAAGTAGGCGTAGGCCATCACGCCGGACAGCACCAGCGCCGCGGCGCGGCTCGCGAGGCCGACCAGCAGCAGCGCGGCGCCGGCCAGCTCGAGGACGCTGCCCCACCAGCCGGGGAACGAGCCGAACGGGACGCCGCCGCCCTGGCCGTCTATCCCGCCGAAGAACCCGAATCCCTGGAGGCCGTGGAAGCCGAACAGGAACGAGATCACGATCCGGCTGGCCGAGATGACGGCGCCGGCGGCCGCGCTCGTGCGCTTGACCTCGGTGTTCTCGGTGGTCCGGGCGGCGGGGGTGATGGTGGTGGTCATGGTGGGTTCCTTTCGGTCCGTTCTCGCCTTCTGTCAACGCGTCGATCCGGCCGCGGCCGGATCGACAACCCCGCGGAAAAATCTTCGGCGGGTTTCGGCAGACTGGGCCGATGGCGGGCAAACGCAGTGCCGGGCTCCTGCTCCACCGCGGGCGGGGCGACGACGTCGAAGTGCTGCTCGGGCACATGGGCGGGCCGTTCTGGGCGAAGAAGGACGCGGCCTCGTGGTCGCTGCCGAAGGGCGAGCTGGACGAGGACGAGCCCCCGGAGGAGGCGGCGCGCCGCGAGTTCCAGGAGGAGCTGGGCCTGCCCGCGCCCTCCGGTGACTACGCGCCGCTCGGGGAGATCAAGCAGTCGGGCGGCAAGGTCGTCACGGCGTGGGCGGTCGAGGCCGACCTCGACCCGGCGGCCGTCGTGCCCGGCACGTTCACCATGGAGTGGCCGCCGCGCTCGGGCAAGCAGCAGGAGTTCCCCGAGCTGGACCGCGTCGAGTGGTTCACCCTCGACGTCGCCCGGGAGAAGCTGCTCAAGGGCCAGCTGCCGTTCCTGGACCGGCTGACGGCGTTGCTCGACGGCTGAGCAGCGCTTCCAGCGGCTCGGCGGTGAAGGACGGCAGGACGACGTCCGCCGCGCCGAAGTCGAGGCTCTCGGTGATCGCGTTCGGCACCGCGACGCAGGTCAGCCCGGCGGCCTTGGCCGAGGTCACGCCGTGCGGGGTGTCCTCGAAGGCGATGGCCTCGCCGGCGTCGGCGCCCAGCGCGTCGAGGGCGGCGAGGTAGAGGTCGGGCCGTGGCTTGGCGGCGTGCCGGTCACCGGTGCAGACGGCGTCGAAGTAGCCCGCGATGCCGAGCCGTTCGAGGTGCGGGAGCACCCAGCCGCCGGACGAACTGGACGCGACGGCCAGCCTCAGGCCATGCTCCCGCGCGGAGTCGAGGTAGCCGAGGACGCCGTCGCGCGGCCCGAGGGTCTCGAGGAGCTTGAGGACGCGGGCCTTCGTGACCGGGCGCAACGCCTCGACGTCGATACCGGGGACCCGCTCGGCGAGCAGGGCGAACATCGCGTTCGTGGTGTGCTGGGTGCCGATCACGGCGTACCAGGCGGCCAGCGGCAGCTCGACGCCGTGGTCGCGGAAGGTCTCCTGCCAGGAGGCGAGGACGGCGGACTCGGTGTCGGCGAGGGTGCCGTCGAAGTCGAAGACCAGCGCGCGGGTGGGCACGTCCGCACCCTGCCCGGTCGGTGCTCGCTCAGGCAAGGGAGTTGTGACGCGCGCGAAAGGCGTCCATGGCCTCTTCGCCGCGGAGCGCGAAGACGATCTCCTCGACATCGGTCTCCGCGGCGCGGACGGTGGCGAGCGCGATCTCGGCGGCGGACGCCATCGGCCAGCGGTAGATCCCGGTCGAGATGGCCGGGAAAGCGACGGTTTTGGCCTCGAGTTCGTCGGCGACCTTCAGCGAGTTCCGGTGGCAGTCGGCGAGCAGCGCGGACCGGTCTTCGGTGGCCGACCACACGGGCCCGACGGTGTGCACGACCCACTTCGCGGGCAGGTTCCCAGCGGTGGTGGCGACGGCCTGCCCGGTCTTGAGCCCCCGCCCGTAGTGCCCGGCCCGCAGTTCGCGGCACGCGGCGAGGATCGCGGGCCCGCCCTTGCGGTGGATGGCCCCGTCGACGCCGCCCCCGCCCAGGAGCGAGGAGTTGGCGGCGTTGACGACGACGTCGACGTCGAGGGTGGTGATGTCCGCTTCGACGATCCGGATGGACGGGCTCATGGTGACCATGTTCCCGGGCCCGTCCACCGGTAATCGCGGCGATGGCAGACTTCCGGCGTGCTGCTGCTGACCTGGATCGCCGAGCTGGGCGCCGAGGAGTTCCTGGTGGAGCCCGCGGATCCCATCGCGGAAGCGCGGCACAACACCTGGTTGCTAAGCACCGGCCCGGTGGCAGTGCCCACCGGGGAGGGTCGTTGCCGCGTTCGAAGCGTTCACCGAGGTGCTCGCCGGCCGCCTGACCGTGACCCTCTACGTCCGGCACAACGAGCAGGTCGGGGCGCTCCGGTGCTCGGTCTCCTCGCGTGCCCCGGAGGCGTTGCCCTTCGGCGGCTCATACCGGCTGGCCGGCGACCTGACGCCGATCGTCGACGCGTTCCTCGCCGACCCGCAGCCGGGCGCCGTTCTCCGGAGTGAGCTGGAGGACGCGCCGGACGGGGTGGACGAGCCGGAGCCGCCGCCATTTCCCGTCTGGGCGCGGGTGCTCTCCTAGCTCCGGAAGAAGTCCGTCAGCACCGGGGCCAGCGCGGCGGCCTGCACGATGTGCGTCTGGTCCGGCAGCGTCCGGTACTGCGCCGAGGGCAGGGCCTTCGCCAGCGTCGCCACGCCGTTGCGCATCCACTCCGGGCTCTTGCCGCCGTCGATGGCGACAGCCGGGATCTTCACCTCCGGCCACGCCGGGGACGGCAGCGGCGCGCCCGACTGGCGGTCGCCCACCACCGCCGTGTCGTACGGGATCGTGTGGGCCACTCGCTTGAGCTTCGACCAGAACGGCATGACCCGCATCGTCGCGACGACCGCGGGGCTCAGGCCGACGCCCTCGGTCATGAAGATCTTGACCGCCTTGCCGCGCTTGCCCGCCGCCACGGCCGCGTCCAGGCGGGTCGCGTAGTCGGCCGGGACCGGCTTGCGGGTGTCGTCGACGATGAACGGCGGTTCGTACAGCGCCAGTTTGGTCACCGGCAGGCCGCGGTCCACCGCTTCCAGCGCCAGCGCCGCGCCCGACGAGATGCCGAACAGCAACGCCGTGCCGCCCGCCTGCTCGACCAGCGCTTCGAGGTCCTCGACCTCACGCTCGATCGCGTACGGCGCGGTGTCGGTGCTCTCACCGCGGCCGCGGCGGTCGTAGGTGTAGACGGTGAAGTGCGCGGCCAGTTCCTTCGCCAGGTCGTCGTTGGGCGACGAGCCGCGGTAGCACATCGCGCCGTCCACCAGGACGAGCGCGGGGCCGGACCCGGCGCGGGTGTAGGCGATCTCGGTGCCGTCGGCGGAAACCGTCGTGCTCATGGGTCTTCTCCTTGTCCGGTAAGGGGTTTCAGCGCCGCATCAGGTGGGCTGACGTCGTCGCGAGCCAGGTCCAGGCGACAGTGACCGCCGCCCAGAAGCCGAGCGTCACGACCGGGCTCGTCGAACCGGACGCTACGCCCGCGAAGCCGAGGAAGAAAAGCACGCCGGTGATCCGCGAGTACCGGGCCCGCCCCGGCGTGAGGTGCGAGCCGATGACGAAGCACGCCGCGATCAGGCCGGCGAAGCCGATGCCGCCGCAGACGAAGTGCAGCGTGCCGTGCCAGCTCACCGACGCCGGCGGCCCGGCGGGCGTGCCGAGCGGGAAGCCGTCCTGCGGGTCGGCCCGGAAGCCGCCGGCGCAGAGCAGGCCGACGCCGTAGACCGCGAGCAGCCTCGGGCCCCACCGGCCGGGCAGCGTCCGGCTGATCCCGGCTGCCGCCGCGAGCGTCAGCAAGCCGGTGACCAGGAAGTTCGTGATCTGGATGAAGCCGAGTGAGCCGTCCGACAGCAGGCTGGCCGGGTGCCGCGTGAGGTCGAAGCCGGCCCGCGTCAGGCCCTGGACCAGCCCGGTCAGGACAAAGACGGGCCCGGCGAGGACGCCACAGGCGAGCAGGGCGCGGGTCCGGCCGTCCGACGTCGTGGCGGTGCGGGCGGGGCTCAGGGTGGTGGTCATGCCGGACAGCCTGACATCCGAGTACAAAAACTGTCAAGACAAAAAAACTTGTCGGTAATGCCGGAGAGAGGCCGCCCCGGGGGATCGGGGCGGCCTGACTCAGGCGCGGCGCAGCGTGAGGAGCGTGATCTCGCTGGGCGCGAAGACCCGGAACGGCGGTCCCCAGAACCCGGTGCCCCGGCTGTTGTAGAGCTGGGTCGGGCCGAACCGCTTGAGGCCGGACAGCATCGGCTGATCGAGCCGCACCAGGAAGTGGAACGGCCAGATCTGGCCACCGTGCGTGTGCCCGGAGATCTGCAGGTCGATGCCCGCTTCCTGAGCCTGCACGACCTGCTTCGGCTGGTGCGCGAGCAGCACGACCGGCACTTCGGACGGCACGCCGTCGAGCGCCGCGGGCAGGTCGGGGCCGTGGCCCGGCAGGCCGGACGACGCGCCCGTCGGGTCGTCGATGCCGGCGAACACGATCCGGTCGCCGCCGCGCTCCAGCAGCGTCGAGCGGTTGTGCAGCGGGTCCCAGCCGAGCCCGGCCATGTGGTCGAGCCAGCCCTGCGCCTCGCCGAAGTACTCGTGGTTGCCGGTGATGTAGAACCGCCCGAGCTTGGCCTGGACGCCGCCGAGCGGGTCGACCTGCTTGCGGCGCCGCGCCACCGAGCCGTCCGCGAGGTCACCCGCGTGGCAGACGACGTCCGCGTCCAGCGCGTTCACCGCCGCGACGACCTTCTCCGACCACTTCGTCCGGTCGATCGGTCCGAAGTGGGTGTCGGTCAGGACCGCGACGCGCAGGCCGTCGAGCGCCGGGCCGAGCCGCGGGATGACGACGTCGGTCGCCTTCACCGGCGGCACGCGCATCGCGACGCGGTTGCCGTACACCAGCAACGAGATGGCCACGAGCGCGGCGGCGCCCGCGACGATCCGCGACCGCGCCGGGTCGTCGACGCCGAGCAGCGCGACGCGCAGCACCAGGCTCAGCACGGACCACGTGAACAGCACCCAGCTGACCGCGAGCAGCGTGTCGCCGAGGCGGGCACCGCCGTCACGCTGGCGCTTACCGTGGCCGAAGACCATCGCGACCGGCATCGTCACCAGGCCCAGCGCGAAGAGCGCGGTGCCGGCGATGAAGCCCGCGGTACCCCACTCCGGCGCGAGAACGAGCGTCCACCAGGGGACGGTGAACAGCAGAAGCAGCGCCAGGATCGGCACCGCGAGGAAAGGGCCTCTCATCGAACCAGGTTACAGCCCATCGGGCTGTTAGCGCTTCGGCTACGCTGGGAGCGGAAGGAAGGGGGACGGCTGTCGTGACCACGTTGCTCGAGCTGGCGTTCCCCGTGCTGATCAGCCCCACCGCGCTGGTCGCCTTCGCCTCCCTCGCCGCCGCGAGCCTCCTGGTCGTCCTGCTGGTCGGCAGCACGCAGCGCAGCGAACTCGCGCTCTGGTCAGTGCCGGCCCGCAGCCGGGTCGCCGCCGCTCGCCGTCGCGCCCGCCGGGCCGAGTCCATCCGGCTCCGCGATCCCGGCGCACCCGGACGCAGCAGGCCACGAGCACCCGGTTTCCGCAGCCTGGCTGCGTAGGAACCTCTTACACGCAGCCATTCCGCCTGCCCCTTTCCCTCTTCACTCATGCGGAGTGCTGCCCATGTTCGGCTTTCTCGACGTGCCCGTCGCCGGCGCGTACCACCTGATCCACTGGCTGACCCCGCTCCCGGCGGTGGTGGTCATCGTCGGCTTCACCCTGTCCGTGCGGCTGCTGCTGCACCCGTTCGCCCGCGCGGCGGCCCGCGGCGAACGCGCCCGGGCCGTCCTGATGCCCGAAATCAAGGCGCTGCATACCGAACACGGCCGGGACCGGGAGCGCCTGGCCGCGGAGATGACGAAGCTGCAGCAGGAGACCGGTACGTCGATGTTCGTCGGCTGCCTGCCGATGCTGGCGCAGCTGCCGTTCTTCATGGTGATGTACCGCGTCTTCACGACCGCCACGATCGGCGGCGAGCCCAACTCGCTGCTCGGCGCGACGCTGTTCGGCACGCCACTGGGCGCGCACGGCCTGGCCGGCAGCCCGCTCGTCTTCGTGATCGCGGCCGGGCTCGCCGTCGTCGCGTGGTTCTCCGTGCGCTGGCAGGACCGGCAGCGCGAAGCCGCCGCGGCCGAGGTGCCCGGCGGGAAACTGCTGCGGCTGCTGCCTTACGGCACGGTGCTCGTGACGCTCGTCGTGCCGCAGGCCGCGGGGATCTACCTGCTCACGACGACCGCGTGGAGCGCGGCGGAACGCGCGTGGTTACGGCGTGGCGCGTGAGCGGCGCCAGTCCTCCAGCGCTTCGTCGACGTCGACCGGCGCGACGGTGAGCGGCGGGCCGGACAGGTGGTTGCGGTAGGCCTGGCGGATCCGCTCGTTGAGGTCCTCGACGAGCTCCCGCACCCGCCGTTCGGTCCGCTCGCCGGCGAGTGTGCCGGGCAGGTCCTGCACCTCCCGCTTGAGCGCGAGCGCGGGCGGCAGCAACGCCGCGGTGTCGTGGCCCTCGGCCCGGACCCGCCGCAGGATCCAGTCGGTCGCGGCGTCGTTGCCGGTGGGCGGCGGCAGCGGCTTGCCGGTGCCCGGCAGGTCGTCGAACTCCCCGCGGTCGCGCGCTTCGCTGATCCGGCAGTCGACCCACCAGCGGAAGGAGACCTTGGGCGGCTTGCGTCCGGTCATGGTCTCCAGGGTAGGCGGACAGACGTCCGGGTTCCCGGGACCAACGTCCTGAAGTGCCAGGTGAGCGCGGTTCGCCGGTAGGATCGCGGGGACGGAGCGAGGGGAGCGCATGACCGCCGAACGCAGTGGTGCCGAGAACATCGACCGCACACTGGCGTTGCTCTGGCGCGCCCGGGGCGGGGCCGGCGAGCCGACGAGGGGCCGGCGTCCGACGCTGACGGTCGAGCGGATCGTCGCGGCGGCGATCACGGTCGCGGACGCCGACGGGCTGGCGGCGGCGTCGATGCACCGCGTCGCGAAGGAGCTCGGCGCGGGCACGATGACGCTCTACACGTACGTGCCCGGCAAGACCGAGCTGGTGGACCTGATGGTCGACGACGTGCTCGTCGAACGACGGCTGCCCGGGCCGGGCGAACCGCGTCCCGCCGACTGGCGCGAGCAGGTGGCGCTGTACGCGTCGCGGACCGGCGACGCCTACCGGAATCACCCGTGGCTGTGCGAGGTCTCGCGGGTGCGGCCGCCGCTGGGCCCCGGTCAGCTGGCCGGCCAGGAGTACCTGCTGTCCATCATGGACGGTCTGGGCCTGCCGCCGCGCGACGCCGTCGCGGCGGCCAACGGGATCGGCACGTACGTCGACGCGAACGCGGCGCTGGGCGCGGAGAACACGCGCCTGGAGCGCAGCACGGGACAGTCCACCGAGGCCTGGTGGCACCAGCGGTCGTCGTTCTGGGAGAACCACTTCACGGTCGAGGGCCACCCGGCGATCAACCGTGCCTGGCTGGGCGGCGGTTTCGGCGGAACGGCCGAAGCCCAGGGCGAAGCGGCCTACGAGTTCGGGCTGCACCGCATGCTCGATGGCATCCAGGCCCTGGTCAGCGGCGATACCTCAAGTCCGTGAAGGCCTCCTTGAGGGACTCAGTGTCCCTCAAGGAGGCCTTCACGGACTTGAGACTGGGTGTCAGCGGCGAGTGGTGCGCAGCCACCGCGAACGGCGGCGTTCCTGCGCCGGCACCGCCGGCTCGGCCGGTGTGGTGTCGCCGCGCAGGATGTCGCGGCACGTCGGGTCGAAACGGCCCGGTGCCTCGATCATCGGGGCCGCCAGCACCACGTGGCCGCAGATCGCGACGAACCGCCCGCTGTGCCGGCCGGTCGCGAACTCGTCCTCGGTGACGGCGTGGCTGTAGCCGTCGGTGTCACAGCGGATGTGCACCAGGAAAGGCTCCACCGGGCTCACCCCGGCGGGGTGGTCGTGGTGGTGGTGGACTCGGTGGGCGTCTCCGCGGAGCCGGCCGGGGTGGTCGGCGTCGTCGACGGCGGCGGGGTGGTCGTGCTCGTGGTCGACGGCGGCGTGGTGGGCGTCGTCGGCGTGGTGGAGGTCGGCGAGGTCGGTGAGGCCGGCGTCGTGGGGGTGGTGGACGTCGGCGAGGTCGAGGTGGTCGGGGTCGTCGACGTGCCCGGCAGCGGGAGCGTCCCCGGCGGGCCGGTGACCACCGGCGGGGCGGGCGGCGCGGGGACGCCGACCGGGCCGCCGGCCGCGGCGTTGTCCGGGGCGTTCGGCGTGCCGATCGGGATGTCGCTGTCGGGCAGCTGGGCCACGCCGCCGCGGTAGGCCGTGGCCCACGCCAGCACTGTGTCCACATAGGACTGCGAGTTGTTGTAGCGGCGGACGGCGATCCGCTGGCCGGCGTCCGTGGAGAGGTCGAGCCCGCCCGAGCAGAGGTACCGCGCGCTGGCCAGGGTCTCGTCGTAGACGTTGTTCGGGTTCGAGACGCCGTCGCCGTTGCCGTCGGAGGCGTAGCCCTTCCACGTCGCCGGGATGAACTGCGTCGGGCCGACCGCGCGGTCCCACAGCGCGTCGCCGTCGTACTTGCCGCCGTCGGTGTCCGGGATCGCGGCGAACGCGCCCGCGCCGTTGAGCACCGGCCCGAGGATCGGCTCCAGCGTGTCGCCGGCCGCGTTGACGTACCCGCCGCGGGCGTGGTTCGACTCGATCCGGCCGATGCTCGCGATCAGCGCCCAGTCGATGTGGCAGCCCGGCTGTTCCTTGTTCAGGATGTCGGCGGCGTTCTTGTACGCCTTGAGCATGCTGGCCGGGATGCCGAGCGGCCCGGAGATGCCGGCCGAGCCCGCGTGCCCGCCGGGCACGACCAGCGGCATCGGCACCGGCGGCTGCGGCAGGCTGCCGTCGACGGCGACCGGCGGCATGACGATGTTCGGCGGCTGCAGCGGCGCGGCCTGGTCCGGCAGCGCGTCCCCGGAGTTCGCCACGACGACCGGCGCGGGCAGGCCCCCGGCGGTCAGCGTGGGCAGCACGACGAGCGCGCCACCGGCGAGCGCGGCGGCGGTCCGGCGGACGGAACGCGCGCTCTTGCGACGTGGCCGGTGCTTCGGCATGGTCGTCCCCGCTTCCCTCGATCTTCGCTGATCGCCTCACCCGATCGGCCCCACCACCGGTACTGGCCGGTAGGAGCAAGCTATCCGATGGAAGCGAACTTTGGCGAATGGCACAGCGAAATCCGGTCGTCCCGGAGAAGTTCGTCCTGTTGGCACAAAACCTTCGTAGGGAATCTGTCACATTCACCAGGACTTAACGGGTCACTCAGGAGAGTTTGTCCAGTAGCGCGGCCGGGACGGCGATCCCGCGGTGACGTACGTCCGAACAAAACCGCCGGACGAGCGAATCCGACGGCGTTGCGGTGAAAGTGACGACTTCGCGGTGCAGCGCGGGCTTCAGCCGCCGCAGCGCGCCGGCGAACGTCCGGGGCAGCGCCGTCGTCGGGACCAGGGCCACGCCGAGGCCGGCCGCGGCCAGCTGAGCCGCGGTCGACGCCTGCTTCGTCCGCATCACCGCGTCCAGCACCGTGGCGTGCTCCGCCGCCACCCCGTCCAGCCAGCCGCCGAGGCCGTTGTCCCGGTGGTAGTGCACCACCGGGAGCCCGGCCAGGTCCGCGATCGGCACCGCCGCGCGGGTGGCGAGCGGGTGGTCCGCGGCCAGGGCCAGGACGATCTCCTCGCGCCCGACCACTTCGCTGTGTCCGGTCCAGCGGCTCGGCCGCGGTCCGGCCGCGACGTCCGCCTCACCCGTCTCCAACGCTGTGACCAGCGCGTCCGCGCTCGTCGTCTCGACGAGCGTGATCCGCACGCCCGGCCGTTGCCGGTGCCAGGCCCGCAGGACCGGCGCGAGCAGCCCGGCGGTCATGGTCTCCGCGCACGCGATCCGGAGGGAGCCGTCACCGCCGCTGGCCACCGCGCGGCCGGTGCGGACCACCCGCTCGGCCGCGGCCAGTGCCGCCCGCGCGTCACTCAGCACGGCCCGGCCCGCCGCGGTCGGCCGGACCCCGCGCGGCAGCCGTTCGAGCACCGGCGTGCCCAGTTCGCGTTCGAGCGCGCCGATCTGGTGGGACAACGCGGGCTGCGAAAGGTGCAGCCGCGCGGCCGCTTCGGTGATCGATCCCGCGTCCAGCACGGCGACCAGGCACTCGAGGGCGCGCAACGTAGGCATTCGCTGATTCTATCGCAGCCATCGAAAACCTCCGTATCACGACGGGATGGATCCGGTGCCGCCGCGCGCTGAACCCGGAGTGCGAGACGAAAGGAGCACGACGATGTCTTTCGACGGAAAACGGCTGGTGATCGTGGGCGGCGGTTCGGGGATCGCCCGCCGGATCGCGGTGGACGCGCGGGCGGCGGGAGCGGAGGTCGTCTTCGCCGGGCGGAATCCGGAGTGTTTCACCGAGCCCGGAATTGTCACCGAATACGCCGATCTCGGGGACGAATCCTCGCTGAAAGCGCTTGCCGAGACGGTGGGTGAACTCGATTTCCTGATCACCCTGGCCGCGGCACCGGCGAACGGGCCGATCGCGACACTGGACCGGGACGCGGTCACCCGGGCCTTCGACGCCAAGGTGATCGGGCCGATCACGCTGGCCAAGCACTTCGCGCCGCGATTCCGCGCCGGTGGCGCGATCGTGCTGTTCTCCGGGGTCGCCGCGTGGCGCCCGATGCCGGAGCGGGCGGTGATGGCCACGACGAACGGCGCGGTCGCGTTCCTGGCCGAGGCGCTCGCGGTGGAGCTCGCGCCGGTCCGCGTCAACGCGGTGTCGCCGGGCATCGTCGACTCGGGCGCGTGGGACCGCCTCGGCGACGCGAAGGACGACTTCTTGCGCCGCACGGCGGAAGCGAATCCGGCGCGCCGCGTCGGCGGGACGGCGGATATCTCCACGGCGACCTTGAGCCTGCTGGCGAATCCGTTCATCACCGGGACGACCCTGCACGTCGACGGCGGCGGCCGGCTCTCCTGAGCGCGGCTGCTTTACACGGCCCCCGGCCATTCCTATGATCGGCCGACCGGACGCGTCGCCACCGTCCGGTCGACCCATGGGTGGAGGGTTTGATGACACGTCGGGCTCCGCGCCGCGAGCAGGTCAGCGTGGCCGAGCTGCTGGTCCGGTCCGCAAGCTGGCAGGACGCGCTCGAGTCGCCGCCGTCGCGGCACCGCCGCCGGTCCCCGGTGCTGCGTTCGCTCGCCCGGGTCCGGGTGTTCTCGGTGGTCGCCGGGGCGTTGGCGATCACCGGCGGGGTCGCGGCCGCGGTCGCGCAGCCGTACGAGCACGCCGCGGGCGCGGTGTGGCCGCCCGTCGGCCTCGAGCCCGTGCCGCTGTCCGTGACGCCGTCGCCGGCGGACGCCGCGAAGCCACCGGAATCCGTGGTGCCGGAATCGAAAACCGGCGGAATCATCCCGGCGGCCGTCGTCCGGCCGTCGAATTCCGGAAAACCGGCCGCGAATTCCGCGGCACCGCCGAAACGGGTGACTCCGGTGCGGCACGAAATCCCGGCCGTCCCGGCCTGGGCAGGCGGCTCCGACCGGCATCCGGCCCGGTCCGCGAGCCCGCACCGCCAGCAGGCGTGGTCCGGCGGCGGGCACCATGACGGCGGGCACGACCGCCACCACCGCGGTGGCGGCGGCCGGCACCGCCGCTAGCCGAGCGGGATCTGGTACTGCATGAACCCCTTGTCGAGCGCGACCTGGTCGTAGAGCCGGCGCGCGGTCGTGTTCGACGTCTGCGTGTGCCAGTAGACGCGCACGCAACCCTGGTCCCGCGCCCAGCCGGCGACGGCGTCGATCAGCGCCCGGCCGACGCCGTGACCGCGGGCTTCGGGCGCGGTGAAGAGGTCCTGCAGGTAGCAGACGTCGGCCGACGTCGTGCTGGCGTGCGTCAGGAAGTGCGTGATCCCGACGAGCTCGCCGTCGAGCCGTGCGCCGAGCGCGTGCATCCGCTCGCCGGTCGAGAACTCGCGCCAGTCGCGGTCCGCGAGGTGCGGCGTGAGTGGCCTGCCGTAGAACTCGTTGTAGCCGGCGAACAGGTTTTCCCAGGCCACGCGGTCGGATTCGGTCAACGCCCCAGTGGTGATCATGCTGCGAGGCTAACGCGGGGGATGGCCGGTTCGATGAACACGCCGGACACAACTGGCGAGTAAGGTGACGAACCCGAATTTGATTCATAGAATCAGGGCCATCCCGCACGGCAGCTACTCCCGGAGGTTCCCGATGGCGCGCACGGCACCCCGTGCCAGTGGCAAGCCTGTCACGGTCAGCGAGCTGTACCTGAGGCCGGACGTCCACGGCAGACGCCGGCCCGAAGACATCGAAGTGCTCGAACTCGCCTACCGCATGCGCCGCCGGATCGGTCCCGAGCCGGTCGTCGCCCCGGTCCCGTCGTCGCGTTCGCGCGCGATGGCTGTCGTCACCGGGCTGCTGCGCCGCAAGCCCCGGTAGCCGCCGGACCCGCTCTCCCACTGCAGGCCACCCTCGCCGAGGGTGGCCTTTTTGCTGCGCCCGGACCCGGTGCCGGTTCCGTCGTCTGCTGTCTTCTCGCGCACTTCTCTGCGCGGACTCTGTGTGAAGTTGCACGATACGACGATTGACGACGCACAAAACTGCACCTAACGTGACAGGTGTTGCGCGCAACCGGCACGGATGGGGAGTTCATGAGCGGGACCTTCATGGCGGCGGAGATCGCGAGCCAGCCCGGCTGCTGGCGGGACGCGGCCGCGCTGGCCTCGGCGAACAGCGGGCAGCTGCCCGCGCCGGGCGCCCGGGTGGCGATCGTCGGCTGTGGCACGTCGTGGTTCGTCGGTCAGGCGTACGCGGTGCTGCGTGAAACCGCCGGGCTCGGGGAGACCGACGCGTTTGCCGCGTCCGAGTTCCCGGCCGGCCGGGACTACGACCACGTGCTCGCGCTGAGCCGCTCGGGCACCACGACCGAGGTGCACACCGTGCTCGCGAAGCTGCGCGGCCGCACCCGGACCACGGCGATCACCGGCGTGCCCGCCGAGATCGAGCGGGCCGCCGACGCCGTCGTCGACCTGTCCTCGGTGGACGAACGCTCGGTCGTGCAGACCCGGTTCGCCACCACCGCGCTCGCGATGCTGCGCGCGCACCTCGGCGAGGACCTGACCGGCGTCATCGCGCAGGCCGAGCGGGTGCTGGCCGAGCCGCTGCCGGAGTCGCTGGTCGGGGCCGGGCAGTTCAGCTTCCTCGGCACCGGCTGGTCGGTGGGGCTCGCGAACGAGGCCGCGCTCAAGTTCCGCGAGGCGTGTCTGCTGTGGACGGAGTCGTACCCGGCGTGGGACTACCGGCACGGCCCGATCAGCATCGCCGAGCCGGGCCGGGTGACCTGGATGTTCGGCCGCGCGCCGGAGGGGCTGGCCGAGGACGTCCGCCGGGCGGGCGGCACGTTCGTCGAAAGCGGCCTCGACCCGCTGGCCGACCTGGTCCGCGCGCAGCTCGTCGCGGGCGCGATCGCCCGGCGCAAGGGCCTGGACCCGGACAACCCACGTAGCCTCAGCCGCTCCGTCGTGCTGACGTGAGCCCGCCGTGATCCTCACCGTGACGCCGAACACCGCGCTCGACGTCACGTACACAGTGGACGGTCTCCGGCCGGACGGCGTGCACCGCGTCCGGGAGGTCCGGAGCCGGGCCGGGGGCAAGGGGATCAACGTCGCGCGGGTGCTGCACGCGCTGGGCGCCGACGTCCGCGCGGTCGCGACGGCCGGCGGGGCGACGGGGTCCGCGGTCGCAGCGGACCTCGGCGCGGCCGGTCTGCCCGCCGAGCTGGTGCCGATCGCCGGCGAAACGCGCCGCACCACGACCGTGCTGGGCGACGACGGCTCGGTCACGCTGCTGAACGAGCCCGGCCCGGCGCTGTCCGCCGCGGAATGGCGGCTGCTCGCCGACGCGGTCCGGCGGCACGCGCCCGAGGTGCTGGTCTGCTCCGGCAGTCTCCCGCCCGGCGCGCCGTCCGGCGCCTACGCGTCGCTGCTCACGGGAACGTCCGTGCTGGACACCTCAGGCGCGGCACTGCTGGCCGGCCTGGCCGCACGCCCGGCCGTGGTCAAGCCGAACGCCGAAGAACTGCGCGAGGTCACCGGCCTCGACGACCCGGTCGCTGCGGCGGGTGAACTGCGGCGGGCGGGCGCGGGCGCGGTGGTCGTGTCACTCGGCGCCGACGGCCTGCTCGCGGTCACCGGCTCGGGCACGTGGCACGCGACGCCGTCCACCGCGCTCCGGGGCAACAGCACCGGCGCGGGTGACGCCGTCGTCGCGGCGCTCGCCCTCGGCCTCAGCCGCCGCGAGGCGTGGCCGGACATCCTGCGCCGGGCCGTCGCGCTGTCCGGCGCGGCCGTGCTGGGGCCGCTGGCCGGAGACATCGACCTGGCGCACTACGAGCGCGAAGTGGACTTGGTCGCGGTGCGGGTCGTGAGTGGTTAGGGCGGTTCTAACCGCCCTAAGCACTCACGACCCGCCGCGGCAGACCCGAAACGACAGGAGTAGGTCATGCCTCTGGTGAGTACCGGGGAGATCGTCGGCGCCGCTGTGGCGGCGGGACGCGGCTGCGGCGCTTTCAACGCCATCCAGCTGGAGCACATCACCGCGATCGTCGACGGCGCGGCCGCGGCCGGCGCGCCGGTGATCGTGCAGCTCAGCCAGAACGCCGTGCGCTACCACGGCGCCCTGGCGCCGATCGGCGGCGCGGCGCTGGCCGCGGCCCGTGAAGCCGAACCGGACGTAGCCGTGCACCTCGACCACGCCGAATCCGCCGACCTCGTGCGGGAAGCCGTCGGGCTCGGGTTCGGCTCGGTCATGTTCGACGCGTCCAAACTGGACTACGCCGACAACGTCCGCGCGACCCGCGAGATCACCGCGTTCTGCCACGACCACGGCGTCTGGGTCGAGGCCGAACTCGGCGAGGTCGGCGGCAAGGACGGCGTGCACGCGCCGGGCGCGCGCACCGATCCGGACGAGGCGGCGGAGTTCGCCGCGGCCACCGGGGTCGACGCGCTCGCCGTGGCGGTCGGCAGCTCGCACGCGATGCTGACCCGGGACGCCACTTTGGACTTCGAGCTGATCACGAGGCTGCGGGACCGGGTGCCGGTCCCGTTGGTGCTGCACGGTTCCTCCGGCGTACCCGACGAAGGCCTGGCCGACGCGGTGAAAGCCGGGATGACGAAGATCAACATCGCCACCCAGCTCAACAAGGTGTTCACCGCGGCCGCCGCCGGGGACTGGCGCGCGCACCCGGATCGCGTCGACCCGCGGAAGTACCTGGGGGCCGGGCGGGACGCCGTCGCCGTCGAGGTGCGGCGGTTGCTCGGTGTGCTCATGCTGGTCACCGAGCGCGGACCGAAGTGACGATTGAGCAGAACTTGTTCCATCAAGTGTTGACAGATGCGTGAAACCTAACAAAACTGCGCAGCAACGCGCAGAAGTTGCGTGAAACTCGAACTCTGGTGGTGGCGGATGCGGCGAAGCAAGGTCATGGCGTGTGCGGTGGGGGCCTCTCTCCTGCTGGCCGGCTGCGGCGGGGGCGCGGACTCCGGCAGCGACACCGGCGAGAACGCGCTGCCCGGTGTCGACCAGTACCTCAACGCGCCTTGCCCGGAGGCGGCGGTCAAACCCGCCACGGACAAGGAGTTCACCTACTGGGCGATGTGGACGGCCGACGAGCCGCAGGGCAAGGTCCTGCAGAAGGCCTTCAAGTGCTTCCAGGAGAAGACCGGCGTCAAGGTGAACGTGCAGTGGCTGGGGCGCAAGGCCTACACACAGAACCTGGTGCCGGCGCTGAACACCGACGCGGTGCCGGACCTGTTCGACCAGGACGTCAGCAAGGTCGGCGCGGCGATCGCGACACCGGGCGGCACGCAGAGCGTCGACGACGTCTTCGCGATGAAGGTCGGCGAGGGCGACAAGACCGTCAAGGACATGCTTTCGCCCAGCTCGTACGACTTCCCGCAGAACAAGGACCGCGAGGGCCACAACTTCATGGTCCCCTACACCGTCCAGTCGAGCGCCTGGTGGTTCAACAAGGACGCCGCCGGTGACGTGCAGCAGCCGAAGACGATGGACGACCTGACCGCGCTGTTCGACAAGGCGAAGGCCGACGGCAAGGCCGCGATCAGCCAGGACGGCGACATCCCGTTCTACAACATGTACTTCTTCACCCAGCTCGCCGAGCGCTACGTCGGTTCGGGCGGGCTGAACAAAGCCGCGTCCGACAAGACCGGGCAGCTCTGGAAGACCGACCCCGGTTTCCTCAAGGCCGCCACCGAAACCGCGAAGCTGCCGAAGTACTTCATCGACGGCTGGGACGCGGCGAAGTTCCCGCAGGTGCAGCAGCGCTGGGCGGACGGCGACTCGCGCTACCTCTACGTCGGCACCTGGGCGCCGAGCGAGACGCGCGAGTACCTGGACAAGCAGGGCGCCGGAACGAAGATCAACTACGGCTCGTTCCAGTTCCCGATGCCGGCCGGTGCCACGCACGACACCGTCGAGCAGATGTCGATCGGCTTCGCCGTCACCAAGAAGGCCAAGCACGCCGAGGCCGCGAAGGCGTTCATCGCCTACTTCCTGAACAAGGACATCCTCTCGGGCATCCCGGCGGTGGCCGACAACCTGGTGCCGCGCGCCGACCTCGCCGTGCCAGACGACCTCAAGCAGGTCAAGGCCGCGATGGACGACCCGAAGAAGGAGCACGTCCTGCAGTACGACGGGATCGACGGCATCGCCGGCGGCAAGTGGCAGACCGACGTCTTCGACCCGGCCGACACCTCGCTGCTCAAGGGTGAGCTGAACCCCCAGCAGTTCGTGGACCAGCTCGCGGCCAAGGGCGCCGACTTCTGGAAGAACCAGAGCTGATGGCCACGGTCACGACGACGGCGGCGCGGGACCGGGGGGCCCGCGCCGCCGGCGCTGCGCACCTGCGCCGCAAGAGGCGGCTGTTCTGGCCGTTCGCGGCCCCGGCTTTGGTGCTGTACCTGGCTTTCCTGGTACTCCCGACGCTCGCGACCGTCGTCCTGAGCTTCACCAGCTGGGCCGGCGCGGGGGACACGCCCAAGCCCAACGGCGTCACCAACTACACGCAGATGTGGGCGAGCGACTCGTTCCAGTACGCCTTCCGCAACACGCTGGTGTACGTCTTCCTCGGCGGCATCGGCACGTTCGCGCTGGCGTTCCTGTTCACCATGGTGCTGCGGGACATGCGCGGTGGCAAGGTCGTCCGGGCGATCCTGTTCTTCCCGAACATCGTCGCGCCGGTCGCGCTGGGCATGTTCCTCGGGTTCGTGTTCAAGTACCAGCCGGGTAAGCAGGGCCTGGCGAACTACGTGCTGGAGCACGTCGGCGCGGACGCGGCGAAGTTCCTGGCGCCGGCCAACGTGACCGGCGTCGTGACGGCGTCGCTGATCTGGGCCAGCTCGGGCTTCTACATCACCATCCTGATGGCCGCGGTCGACCGGATCCCGCCGTACCTCTACGAGGACTCCGAGCTGGGCGGCGCGTCGCCGTGGCAGAAGTTCCGCAACATCACGCTGCCGATGACGTGGGACGTCGTCGGCGTTGCCGGTGTCCTGTGGACGATCAACGCGCTGAAGATCTTCGAGCTGGTGTTCGTGCTGGCCGGGCCGGGTACCTACGCCCCGCCGAACCAGGCGTGGACACTCGGGGTCTACGTGTTCGACCGCACCTTCGGCTCGAACGGCACGCCCGACTTCGGGGCCGCCTGCGCCTGCGCGGTGGCGATGATCGCGCTGGTGTCGATTCTCGTTGTCCTGCTGCGCCGGTTGATGCGCCGTGACGCGATCCAGTTCTGAGGGGGATCCCATGACTGTCACCGACGCGCCCGTGCGCGCGGTCGCCAAACCGCCGCGCAAGGTGCCGCGCAAACCGCGTCCGGCGCCCGGCTCGCGGAAGCTGAGCCCGTTGCGGCTCTTGGGTTCCGTGATCGTCTGGGCGTTCACCGCGGGCAACGTGCTGGTGCTGTACTGGCTGCTCACGGCGTCGTTCAAGACGCCGGTGGAGATCTTCACCAAGCCGTTCGCGCTGCCGTACCAGTGGTTCCACCTCGGCAAGCCGTTCCGGAACTTCATCTACGCCTGGAACAACGCCGGCTTCGGCGACGCCGTGCTGACGACGGTCGTCCTGGTCGGGCTGGCGACGGTCGCGACGGTCGCCGTGTCCGCGCCCTGCGCGTACGCGCTGACCCGGCTCGGCGTGCGCGGGTCCGGGCCGATGACGAACGCCGTCGCGATCGGCATGGGGGTGCCGTTCCAGACGGTGATCATCCCGCTGTTCGTGACCATGAGCAAAGCCCACCTGGACAACGAGTACGGCCTGTTCCTGCTCTACGTCGCGTTGTCGATCCCGTTCACCGTGTTCCTGCTGACCGGCTTCTTCCGCTCGCTGCCGGACGAGCTGGAGGAAGCGGCCTCTTTGGACGGTGCCTCGCCGACGCGGACGTTCTTCTCCGTCATGCTGCCGCTCGCCCGCGGCGGCCTGATCACGGCGTTGACGCTGAACGCCATCGGCCTGTGGAACGAGACGCTGCTGGCGATCGTGTTCCTCAAGGACCAGGCCCACTTCACGCTCTCGCGGGCGCTGTTCACCTTCTACGGCGCCGCGAGTTACCAGTCGGAGTACGGCGGCCTGATCGCCGGTGTGGCGATCGTCGTGCTCCCGATGCTCGTGCTCTACCTCGTGCTCGCCCGCCGGATCATCACCGGCCTGACCCTCGGCGCCGGAAAGTAGGACCTGATGGCCACCGTGAGTTTCCAGGACACGACCCGGTTCTACGCCGGGGTCGAGCGGCCCGCCGTCGACGGGCTCGACCTCGAGGTCGCCGACGGCGAGTTCCTCGTGCTGGTCGGGCCGTCCGGCTGCGGCAAGTCGACGACGCTGCGGATGCTGGCCGGGCTGGAGGGGGTCGACGACGGCTCCATCCACATCGGCGACCGCGACGTCACCGAGCTGGCGCCCAAGGACCGCGACATCGCGATGGTGTTCCAGAACTACGCGCTCTACCCGCACATGTCGGTGGGCGAGAACATCGGCTTCCACCTGAAGCTGGCCAAGATGCCGAAGGCCGAGCGCGAACGCAAGGTGCGCGAGGCCGCCGCGGTACTCGATCTGACGGAGTACCTCGACCGCAAGCCCGCGAAGCTGTCCGGCGGGCAGCGCCAGCGGGTCGCGATGGGCCGGGCGATCGTGCGCGAGCCGAGCGTGTTCCTCATGGACGAACCTCTGTCCAACCTGGACGCCAAGCTGCGGGTGCAGACGCGCACGCAGATCGCGTCGCTGCAACGACGGCTCGGCATCACGACGCTGTACGTCACGCACGACCAGGTCGAGGCGATGACCATGGGCGACCGGGTGGCGGTGCTCAAGGACGGCGTCCTGCAGCAGGTCGACACGCCGATCGGGCTGTTCGCGCGGCCGGTGAACGTGTTCGTCGCCGGGTTCATCGGCTCGCCCGCGATGAACCTGCTGGAGACCACAGTGGACAGCGACGGCGCGGTTGTCGGCGGGACGCGGTTGCCCCTGACGCCGGCGCAGCGCTCGGCGCTGACCGGGCTCGGCGTCGTCGTCGGCGTCCGGCCGGAGGGCTGGACGATCGGCGACGGCGGGTTCGACGCCGTCGTCGAGGTCGTCGAGGAGCTGGGCAGCGACCAGTACCTGTACTGCCGGGACGGCGACCGGGTGCTGACCGTGCGTACGCCGGGCATGGCGCCGTGGCAGCGGGGGCAGGCGATCGCGCTGACGCCGCAGCTCGGCTCGGTCCACCTGTTCGACGCGGCCACCGGTGACCGGCTGCCATGACGCGCCTGTACCGCACCGGGCTGGTCCTGCCCGCGGCCGAGCTGGGACCCGAGAACCCGTTGCCGCCCTTGATCAAGCCGGAGGCCGTCGCGTCGGTGTCCAATGTGGACGAGTTGCCGCCGGATCTCGCGGCGGGGCTGGACTACGGCCGGCTCGACACCGTGCTGCCGTGCCGGCTGCAAGACGGGTATTCGCGCTCGCGCACCGAGCGGGAGCTGCCCGCGCTGGTGCTGGAGAACGACCGGGTGCGGGCGACCATCCTGCCCACGCTGGGCGGCCGGCTGTACTCCCTGGTTCACAACGGACGTGAGCTGCTCTACCGCAACCCGGTGTTCCAGCCCGCGAACCTCGCGCTGCGCGACGCCTGGTTCGCGGGCGGCGTCGAGTGGAACCTGGGCAGCACCGGGCACACGACGCTGACCTGCGCGCCGATGTTCGCGGCTCAGGTCGAAGGGCCGGACGGCACGCCGGTGCTGCGGCTCTGGGAGTGGGAACGCACCCGCGACCTGCCGTACCACCTCGACTTCTGGCTGCCCGAGGACTCCGACTTCCTGCTGGTGGGCGTGCGGATCCGCAACCCGCACCCGCACGACGTCCCGGTGTACTGGTGGTCGAACATCGCGGTGGCGCAGACGCCGGACACCCGCGTGCTCGCACCGGCGACGCAGGCCTGGCACTACGGCTACTCGGGCCGGCTGGACCTGGTCGACGTCCCGGGCTCGCTGACTTACCCGGCGCGCGCGGAGTCCGCCGCGGACTACTTCTTCGAGTGCTCGAAGCCGTGGATCGCCGCGGTGGACGGCGACGGGCGCGGCCTGCTGCAGACCTCGACCGAGCGGCTGCGCGGCCGGAAACTGTTCCTGTGGGGCGAATCCGCGGGCGGCCGCCGCTGGCAGGACTGGCTCGCGCCGGGAGCGGGCGGCTACCTGGAGATCCAGGCCGGGCTGGCCCGCACCCAGCTGGAGCACCTGCGTCTGCCGGCCGGCGACGCGTGGGACTGGCTCGAGGCGTACGGCCCGCTCGCGGCGGACCCCGCGGTGGTCCACGGCGACGACTGGCAGGCCGCCACCGACGCCGTCGTCGCACCGGTTTTGACCGGGTACCACGAACAGTGGCGGAAGATCCTCGACGTCGAGCCGGGCCCGTTGCTGGCCACCGGATCCGGTTGGGGTGCGCTGGAGGCCCGCCGGATGCCGACCTGCCTGCCGGGCACGCCGTTTCCGCCGGAGTCGCTGGGGCCGGAGCAGGAGCCGTGGCTGTCCCTGCTGGACGGTGTCCCGCCGCAGGGTGACCCACTGGCCGTGCCGCCGTCGACGCTGGTCAACCGGTACTGGGCCGATCTGCTGGAGCACACGGCCGACAACTGGCTGACCTGGTACCACCGGGGTGTCGCGCGCTGGGCGGCCGGGCGTCACGAGGCAGCGCGGGAGGCGTGGGCGGCTTCGGTGTCAGCGGCCGAGAACCCGTGGGCCCTGCGCTGCCTGGCGGTGACGGCCGGCTCGGCGGAGGCGGCCCAGCTGTACGACCGGGCGTTGAAGCTGGCGCCGGCGCTGGAGCCGCTGCTGGTGGAGGCCGTCGCGGCCGGGTGCGCGCCGGAGCTGCCGCCGGAACCGACGGGACGGCTTGCGCTGCTGGCCGCTCAGGCGCGGCTGGCGCTGGGCGACGTCGAGGGTGCGCGGGCGATCTTCGACGCGGGGTTCGAGGTCGCGAACATCCGGGAAGGGGAGACGTCGTTGTCCGACACTTGGGCGGCGCTGTCGTCCGATCCGCTGCCGGGGCGCTATGACTTCCGGATGAAGTAGGCGGCGTGCCGCGTTCCGAGGACAGTGATCGTGCAGCATAATGCTCGAAACGGTGGTCAACAGCGCACTTTTTTGTGCACAGGAACCTAGGGAGTACCGCCGATGGCCCGGCACGAACGGTTGAGCACCCTGCTGGACATGCTGGGGCAGCGGGAAAAGATCGACGTCGAGGACGTGGCCGAGGAGCTCAGCGTCTCCGCGGCGACGATCCGCCGCGACCTCGACCACCTGGCGGAGCAGCAGCTGCTCACGCGCACCCGGGGCGGCGCGGTCGCCAACGACCTCGCCTACGACCTGCCGCTGCGCTACAAGACCGCGCGGCACGTCCCGGAGAAGCAGCGGATCAGCAACGCCGCAGCCGCCTTCGCCGCCAAGGGGATGGTGGTCGGCCTCAACGGCGGCACGACGACCGCCGGCGTGGCGCGGGCCTTGGCGATCCGGTCCGACCTGTCCGGGCGGGGTGACGCGCCCGGCATCACGGTGGTGACGAACGCGCTGAACATCGCGCACGAGCTGGCGGTCCGCCCGAACGTCAAGATCGTCGTGACCGGCGGTGTGGCCCGGCCGCAGTCGTTCGAGCTGAGCGGGCCGCTGGCCACGCGGGTGCTCAGTGAGCTGACCATCGACCTGCTGTTCCTCGGCGTCGACGCGTTCGACCCGGACGCGGGCGCGTTCGCCCACCACGAGGGCGAGGCCAGCATCAACCGCCTGATGGTGGAACGCGCCGAGCGCGTGGTGGCGGTGGCGGACGGGTCGAAGCTGGGCCGCCGCGCGTTCGCCCGCATCTGCGAGACGACGCAGGTGCACGCGCTGGTGACCGACGCGGAAGCGGACCCGGAGATCGTGCGCGCGTTCGAGGCGGCGGGCGTCGAGGTCCAGGCGGTTTAACGCGCCAGGGCGAGGGCCGCCGTGAGGACCCGGTGGCCGGCCGCTGCCGGGTGGACGTCACAGCCCCCGGCCGGCAGCTTGATCAGCAGCCCGGCCGCGCACGGGTCACCACCCGTGCGCAGGGACGCCAGCCGGAACGCCGTGAAGCCGTCGGCGATCTTCCCGTGGTAGCGGCGGGTCACCTGCGTGAGCGCCGCGTCGATCGCCTGCACCTGCTCGACCTGCGCGGGGTCGCGGTAGTCGAGCGAGTAGTACGACATCAGCACCAGGTCACCGCGGTAGTGGGCGCGCACGGCGCCGAGGATCGTCGCGACGTTGCGGCTCATCCGGTCCAGCGCCGCCTGGAAGTCCGGGCCGGTGCACTGGTCCGGCGTCGTGGCCTGGCAGACGAACATGTCGTTGGCGCCGATGTTCAGCGTCACCAGCTTGGTGTCCTGGTGGGTGCGCAAGTACCGCGTGGCGTAGTCGATCTGGGTGCCCGCGTACGGCACGTGCAGCGGGAACGTGGTGCGGTAGCCGACCGGGGAGCCGACGGAGTTCTCGCAGCCGTTGCTCTGCGCGCCGGCCTTCAGCAAACTCCCGGTCGTCTCGCCGGGACACGACGCGTTGGCGACGCGCAGGCCGCGCAGGGCCGCGTAGTTCTCGGCGTAGCCGCGGAAGTTCGCCGCGTTCAGGTAGTCCGAAACCGGGGTCACGGCGCCGGGCCGGTAGCCGAACGCCACGGAGTCACCGAGGGCGAGGTACCCGCCGCCGTGCCGGACTCCGGCGTCCGCGGGCGCCGTGGCCAGCCCGGTGAGCGTGACGGCGATCGCCGTACTCGCGAGGAAAGTCCTGAACCGCATGACGGGGCTCCTTTCCTCGCAACGCCGCGAGGCCGGAACCGATTGTGCCGGTCCCGGCCTCGTTTCGGAAGCGTCAGAAGCCGATTGCCGGAGGCGCCTTCGGCCCGGCGATCCGGGCTTGGGGAGTGCCCGGCTCCACGGCGGCGCAGTGCGTGCCCTTCGCCGGGAGCTTGCCGGTGATCAGGTAGTCGTCGGTCGCCCTGGTGACGCAGTCGCTGTTCTTGAAGTAGGCGCCGTGGCCCCAGCCGTCGTAGGTGAGCAGTGTGTTGCCGGTCTGCCGGGCCACGGTCTGCGACCACACGTACGGCGTCGCCGGGTCGTACTCGCTGCTCAGGACCAGCAGCGGCGGCGCGCCGTGCACCTGCAGCGGGTGCTGCGGGTTGCTCGCCTTCTCCGGCCAGCCGATGCAGGCGGTCACGGCGGACCAGCCCAGCGAGTTGACCTTGACGTCCGGTGCGGAGGCCGCGGCCGCGCGCCGGTAGGTCTCCAGCTCGGCGTAGCTGTGCACCGGCAGGTTCCAGTCGTCGCAGAAGATGCTCTGGAACACGGTGTTGACCGGGATCTCGTCCCGCGCCCGAGCCGACGCGGCCGCCGGCGTGCCGTCCGCGAAGGACTTCAACGTCTTCGCCAGCTGGTCCCAGCTCGGGCCGTAGAACGCGCCCTGGAAGATCGACGCGAGGTTCAGCGAGGTGATCGGTTCACCGCTCTGCGGGGCCTTCAGTTCGCCGCGCGCGGCCTTGTCCTGCAGGTCCCGCGTCACCTTCGAGACGTCCTGGCCGTGCAACACGCAGGATGGCGTCCGGCCGCACCAGGCGGCGAACTCGCCGAACTCCGCCTGCACGGACTGCGTTTCGCTGCGCAGGAAGTCCCACGCGCCCAGCTGCGAGTGGTCCATGTTGCTGTCCAGCACGAGCGCGCGGACCTTGCCGGGGAACAGCTCGGCGTACTGCTGGCCCATCAGCGTGCCGTACGAAACGCCGTAGTAGGTCAGCTTCTTCTCGCCGAGCGCGGCGCGGATCGCGTCCATGTCCCGCGCGACGGTCTCGGTGTCGGCGAAACTCGCGAGCGGCCCGGTCAGCCGGGCGCAGCTCTCGCCGACCTTCCGGTTGTACCGCGCGAGCTGCTCGAACTCGGCCTGGTTGCGCGGCACTTCGGGGTGGTCGGCGATGACCTCGTCGAGGCCGCACTTGATCTGGGTGCTGTCGCCGATGCCACGCGGGTCGAAGCCCACGGTGTCGAAGCGCTTGGTGACCTCGGCCGAGAGCGACCAGCCCTCCTTGACCTGGCCCGCGCCCGGCCCGCCGGGACCGCCCGGGTCCATCAGGACCGCGCCGATCCGGGCCCGCGGGTCCGTGGCCTTCCGCCGGGCGAGCGCGACGCTCGTGGTGCCCATCTCCGGATGGGCGTAGTCGATCGGCACGGTCACCGCGCCGCAGTCGACGCCCGGCGCGTCCGCGCAGGGTTTCCAGTCGACGCTTCCCGTTCCGGCCGCCGACGCCGGCGCCGCGGCCAGCAGGCTTCCCGCTACCGCCGTGACCGCCGCCGCGGTCAGCAGCCGCTTGCGTACCCCCAGCATGGCCCGTCCTCCCGTCACTGACCGTGGTTGATCGGCTCCAGGAAATCACCAAACCGGTGATCGCGCCAGGTTCGCAGGTGGGTCCCATCGTGGCGTCCACTGTGGACGATCGCGCGGCGCAGCCAGGCCGTCGCGACGGTGCCGAGCGCGCCCAGCGCGCCCAGCACGCCGAACGCCCAGCCGAAGCCGGTCGCCGGATCGATCGTGAGGCCACGGGGCAAGACGATCACGCACAACGCCCCGCCGACCGCGCCGCCCGATGTTCACCAGCGCCGTCGCGTGCCCGAGTTCGTTCGCGTCGACCGAGGCGTACGCCGCCGTCGACGCGGGCATGATCGACAAACCCAGCCCCGCGCCGCGGACCAGCAGCAACGCCTGGGTCGGCCACATCGGCGTGTCCGGGCCGAGCCAGGGGCATCGGCACCGTGCTCGCCGGCACCACCAGCGATCCGGCGAGCGCGACCGTGCCGCCGCGGGGGAAAAGTGCCGCTTTCAGCGCGTGGAGCTGCCGCGGACGATCAGCTGGGCGGCCATCGTCGTCGTGGTCGCCGCGGGGGATCCGCTGCCGCCGATGCGGTCCAGCAGGAGCCGTGCCGCGAGCTGGCCCATCGAGTGGGCCGGCTGGGCCACGACGGTCAGGGTCGGCGAAATCAGCGTCGTCCAGGGTGCGTCGTCGAACGAGACGATGCCGACGTCGCGGCCGGAAGTCAGGCCCAGCTCCGCCATTGCCTGCAGGACGCCGATCGCCATCGTGCTGCTGGACACCAGGAGCGCGTCCGGCGGATCGGCTCTGGTCAGCAACTGTTTCGCCGCCTCGTAACCACCGGTTTCGCGGAATTCGCAGCGGCGCACCCACCGCGTCGAGAGTTTCCGGCCCGCGTCGCGGAGTCCGTCGCGGTAACCGTCGAGGCGGTCGTCCGCCGTGGTGATCCCCGGCGGCCCCGCGACGCAGGCGATCCGCTCGTAGCCGCGATCGACGAGGTGCCGCACGGCATCGCGGGCCGCGACCCGGGAGTCGACGAGCACCGCGTCGCAGTCGGCCGCTTCCAGGCGCCGGTCGACCGTCACGATCGGCGTGCCGTGCGCGAGCAGCGGGCGGACGTCGCTCTGGGCGGTGGTCGGCGACATGATCACGCCCGCCAGCCGTTCCTGCGCGGCGACCTCGACGTACCGGCGTTCCTTCGCGGTGTTCTCGTCGGAGTTGCACAGCATCACGGAGAACCCGGCGGCCTGCGCGGTGTCCTCGACCCCGCGCGCGATCGCCGTGAAGAACGGGTTCTCGACGTCGGAGATGATCAGTGCGAGGACCGCCGTCTCGCGGCGGCGCAGGCTGCGGGCCAGCCCGTTCGGCGTGTAGCCGAGTTCGGCCACCGCCCGGGCCACCCGTTCGGCCAGCGCCGGGTCCACAGTGGACTTGCCGTTGAGTGCCCGGGACACGGTCGCGGTGGACACCCCGGCCAGTGCCGCCACGTCGGAGATCGTCGCCACCGCGTCCTCGTTCACCTGAGTCGTTGCCAGTGTTCCGGACACACCATAGCTTGGTGGTAATCGATTTCCCGCATGGCGGCCCGGCGGAGGGGTGGATGACCGGACTGCTGCTCGGCGTGGACATCGGCACGGCCGGCTCGAAGGGCGTCCTGGTGGACGCCGAGGGCGCCGTGCTCGCCCGGTCCGTCCGCGAACACGGCGTGTCGACGCCCCGCCCCGGCTGGGTGGAGCACGACGCCGAAGCCGTGTGGTGGGCCGACTTCACCGCCGTCGTCGCGGACCTGCTGCGCGCCGCCGGCGGCCGGCCTCTCGCCGGGCTCGGGATCAGCGGCCTGCTGCCCGCCGACGAGCACGGCGACCCGCTGCGCCCGGCCATCCTGTACGGCGTCGACACCCGGGCCGGCGCCGGAATCGCGGAGCTGAACGACGAGTTCGGGGCCGGCGAGATCCTGGCGCGCGGTGGTACGCCGCTGACCGGCCAGGCCGTCGGGCACCAAGGTGCGCTGGCCGGCCCGGCACGAGCCGGATGTCCACGCGCGCACGAAGAAGCTCCTGATGGCGAGCTCGTTCCTGGTGCACCGGCCGGTACGTCCTGGACCACCACTCGGCCAGCCAGTGCACGCCGCTGTACGACCTCGCGGCCGGCGCGTGGGCGGCGGACTGGGCGGAGCGCGTCGCGCCCGGGCCGGCGCTCCCGGACCTGCTGTGGCCGACCGAGATCGCCGGCGAGGTCACCGCCGCCGCGGCTGAACGGACCGGGCTGCCGGTCACCGCCGGCACGGTCGACGCCTGGGCGGAAGCCACGAGCGTCGGCGTCCGCGAGCCCGGCGACGTGATGATCATGTACGGCGCCACGATGTTCCTCGTCCAGGTGCTCACCGAACCGAGGCAAGGCCGCACCCCGGCTTGTGGGGTACGCGCGGGGTCGCGCCGGGCAGCTTCACGCTCGCCGCGGGCATGGCGACGTCGGGCGCGGTCACCGACTGGCTGCGCCGGCTGGTCGGCGGCGGCTACGCGGACCTGGCCGCCGAGGCCGCGGACGTGCCGGCGGGCAGCCGCGGGCTCCTGCTGCTGCCGTACTTCGCCGGGGAGCGGACGCCGCTGTTCGACCCGGACGCGCGGGGTGTGCTCGCCGGCTTGACGACCGCGCACACCCGCGCCGACCTCTACCGCGCGGCACTCGAGGGCATCGCGTACGGGGTGCGGCACAACCTGGAGGCGATGGCCGCCGCGGGCGGCGCGGCCGGGCACCTGGTCGCGGTCGGCGGAGGCACCAAGGGCGGCCTGTGGACGCGCATCGTCTCGGACGTCACGGGCTTGCCCCAGCAGATCCCGGCCGAGACGATCGGCGCTTCCCTCGGCGACGCGCTCCTGGCGGCGGAGGCCACGGGCCTCGGGATCGACCTGGCCCGCGCCAACCCGATCGCGGCAACGGTGACGCCCGACCCGGCGAATGTCACGCGGTACCAGGAGTTCTACGAGCACTGCCGGGCGTTGTACGACGCGACGGCGAAGACGGCGCACTTCCTGGCGGCGCGGCAACGCGAGTCAGCTCGGTAGCACGGGTGCCGTGCCAACGTTGTCACCCAGGCGGTGGTAACCGCCGTGCCGCCGCGCCGTGCCAACGTTGTCGGTCCACCCGGCCGCGGTAGTCCTCCAGGGCCGCGACCGACTCCCTGACCTGCTCGAAGGACGGCAGTGCCCGCACGTTCGCGATCAGCGTCATGTCCTTGCGCGGGATCTCGACGAAGCACACTTCGACTCCGGAGAGTGACGTTTTGGCGGCCACCTCGGCCTGCCACGTCGGCAGATCACCGTCGATGCCCAGCCATTCGTGCAGGTACACGCACCACTTGCCGCGGCGGAGCTCGTCGGCGATGGCGTCCTGTGCCACCAAATACGGTTCTGTCACTCGGTCGGACACTGCTTGTCCTGGGTGAACCACGGCATGACTTCCCTCCTGCACCCGACGGCGACCCGACCGCCGGTAAGCGCTCTCTCGCCGGTCACCTCCCAGATCCCGTCGAGCAGCACGAGCCCCGATTGCTGATCCCCAGCCTTCGGTGGGCTGCCAACTTACAGCGGAAACCTGTTTCACAGCAAGCACTTCATCACTTACTGACAACCTGCTCGCCTCGGCGGCGTGCGGATGCACGTGCTGCTGCACGCCGGAAAACGCCCATCGGAACCTGAAGTGTGGCAACGGGAAGCGACGCGCGTAATCGTCCTGAGTGGACAGAGAGATGCGATCTGCAATTTGCAGATGGAGTGAGCTCTAAGACGCCGTTCAAGTACTCGCAGTGACCGCCCGACGGAAGTCGGGAGTCCGGGCGTCGGAACCGGTTCAGCGGGTGACACTGCGCGAAACGTGCGCTATACAGACTCCAACATGCGTGTTGATGCGCGAAAGGTGTCAGTAATGAGCAGAGTTGCGCAAACGCTCGGGTGTCTGGCAACAGCCGCCGTTCTCGGGCTCTCGCCCGCCACGGCCTACGCCGACCCGCCCGCGGCGCCCTCCGGCCAGCTCGGCGACCTGACCGGGATCTCCGCCGACGGCGCCACGGTGACGCTGGCGTCGGGGAGCGCGGCGGTGCGCGTGAGCTTCCCGGCCGACGGTGCCGTCCGGGTCTGGCTCGCCCCCGACGGGTCCTTCACCGACCCGGCCGGCAGCAAGATCGTCCTCCCGAAGAACACGCCCTCGGCCACGCCGAAGCGCGTCGACAAGGGCGCCTACTGGGCCATCTCCACCCCGAAAGCGACATTGCGGGCATACAAGCACCCGTTGAAGTTCGCCCTCTACGACGGCGCGGACCGCAAACAGCTCTGGACGGAGTCCGCGCCGCTGTCCTGGACCGGCTCGACGACCACGCAGAGCCTGACCCGGACGGCGTCCGAGCAGTTCGTCGGCGGCGGCGAGCAGAACGGCCGCTACAGCCACCGCGACCAGACGATCAAGATCTTCGCCGACGACAACTGGAACGACGGCGGCGCGCCCAACTCGCAGCCGTTCTACGCCTCGACCGCGGGCTACGGCGTCCTGCGGAACACCTTCGCGCCGGGCAGCTACTCCTTCACCGACCCGGTCGAGACCACCCACGACGAGCGCCGCTTCGACGCCACCTACGTCGTCGGGAACAGCCTCAAGGACGTCATCGGCGGGTACACCGACCTGGTCGGCAAGCCGTTCCTGCCGCCGATCTACGGCCTGGAGACCGGCGATTCGGACTGCTACCTGCACAACGCCAACCGCGGTGAGCGGCACACGCTCGACGCGGTGAAGGTGGCCGACGGCTACACGGCGAACGACATGCCCAACGGCTGGATGCTGGTCAACGACGGCTACGGCTGTGGTTACGAGAACCTGCAGCAGACCGGCGAGGGCCTGCGCAAGAACGACATGCAGCTCGGGCTGTGGACCGAGAACGGCGTCCCCAACCAGGCCGAAGAGGTCAAGGCCGGGGTGCGGGTGCGCAAGCTGGACGTCGCCTGGGTCGGCCCGGGGTACCAGTTCGCGCTCGACGCCTGCGACACCGCCCACAAGGGCATCGAGGACAACAGTGACGCGCGCGGGTTCGTCTGGCAGCCGGTGAGCTGGGCCGGTGCCCAGCGCTGCGGCGTGCTGTGGAGCGGCGACCAGTCCGGCTCCTACGACTACATCAAGTGGCAGATCCCGACCTACGCGGGCGCGACGACGTCCGGCATCGCCTACAACACCGGCGACATCGACGGCATCTTCGGCGGCAGCCCGCAGACCTACGTCCGCGACCTGCAGTGGAAGTCCTTCCTGCCGACGGCGATGACGATGGACGGCTGGGCGTCGTCGGACAAGCAGCCGTGGGCCCAGGGTGAGCCGTACACCTCGATCAACCGCAAGTACCTGATGCTCAAGGAGCGGCTGCTGCCCTACACCTACAGCTATTCGGCCCAGGCGCACCAGACCGGCGTCGGCCAGGTGCGGCCGCTGGCCCTGGAGTATCCGGACGACCCGAACGTGTGGACCGAAAAGGCGAAGTACGAATTCCTGTCCGGCACGGACTTCCTCGTCGCGCCGGTGTACGAGAAGTCGAACGTGCGCAACGGCATCTACCTGCCCAAGGGCACCTGGGTCGACTACTGGAGCGGCAAGACCTACACCGGCCCGACCACGATCGACGGCTACGACGCGCCGCTCGACACGCTCCCGCTGTTCGTCCGGGCCGGCGCTGTGGTGCCGATGTGGGCCGACGGCACGAAGTCGTGGCAGACGCGGGACAAGGGCGAGCTCGACCTGGACGTCTACCCGCAGAGCAAGGGCAGCTTCACGCTCACCGAAGACGACGGCGTCACCCGTGGCTACCAGCGCGGGGAGCAGGCGAAGCAGACGTTCACCGTGGACGCGCCGAAGTCCGGGCCGGGCACAGTGACCGTCGGGATCGGCGCGAGCGCCGGAACCTACCCGGGCAAGCCCGCGGCGCGGAACTACCAGCTGTCCGTCCACACGGGAACGAAGCCGGCGCTCGTCCAGGCGGGCACCGGGATCCTGCGGCAGTACGCCGGCAAGGCCGAGCTGGACAAGGCGTCGTCGGGCTGGTGGTACGACCCGGCCGCCCGTGGCGTGGTGCGCGTGAAGACCGGGCCGGTCGGCGCCGGTGCGAGTCAGGACGTGCGGCTCTTCGGCGCCAGCGCCGTCGGCGGGTTCTTCCCCGAGGACGACAACGGCTCGACGACGCTGACCATGCCGTCGCTGGCGGCTCCGGGACAGCCCGCCGCGGCGACGGTGAGCTTCACCAACGGCACGCCGCTGCCGGTCCGGGACGTCGCGCTTTCGGTGCAGGGAACCGGGTTCCACGCCGACGTCCCGGCGCTGCCGAAGCTCGTTTGGCCTGGTCAGACGGTGAAGGTGCCGGTGACGCTGACCCCCGAAGCCGGGCTGAAGCCGGCGGACTACCAGGTCACCGCGACCACGACCTACCGCGCGCGGCTGGACGCGCACCAGGCCGTGGACTCGTCGACGGTGACGGTGCCGTACGCGTCCCTGGCGGCGGCCGCGTCGAACGTCGGCGTCACCGACGCGGCCCACGTGACGGCCGGCGATCTCGACGGCGGCGGCAGCAGCTTCCGGGCCGAAGGCCTCGCCGAGGCCGGGCTGAAACCGGGAGCGGCGTTCGCGGCTCTGGGTGCGTCGCTGACCTGGCCGGACGCCGTGGGCGCGAAGCCGGACAACGTCGTCGCGGCCGGTCAGACCGTCGCGGTGCGCGGGACCGGGTCGAAGCTGGTGCTGGCCGGCACGGGCACCGGGATCGCGAAGGGCACGGTCGTCGTCCAGTACGCCGACGGCAGCACCGGCCAGTCCGATCTCGGGTTCCCGAACTGGTGCTGCGCCGATCCCGCCCAGTACGGCGCGACGACCGTCGCGACCGTCCTGGGCAAGAACACCGGGACCGGCGTGGCCTACCCGACCACGCCGTACCGCGTGTTCGCGAACTCCGTCCCGCTGACCGCGGGCAAGGAGGTCGTGGCGGTGACGCTGCCGGCGAACCCGGCGTTGCACGTGTTCGCCGCGAGCGTCGCCTGAAGCAGGTTCGGCGAGCCGCCGAAGTAGGCGCCGTCCGTGACGAACAGCGTGTCGTCACGGACGGCGACCGCGGTCGGGTTGGCCAGTCCGTCCTTAGTGGACAGAATGGTGCGGACGCCGTCGTGGTCGATGGTGACCACGCGGTTGTCCTGGTTGATCGCCGCGACGACGGTGTCGCCGTGGAAGGCGAAGTCGTCGACCGGCCCGAGACCCGAGGTGACGACCCGGCCGGGCCCGCCGCGCAGCGGGAAGCGGACCAGGGTGCCGCGGTCCAGGTTGGACACCCAGACCGCGCCGTCGTGGACCTTGATCCCGTTGGCGCCGAAACCGCTTACCGGGGCGAGCAGGTCGCCGGTGGCCCAGGCGGTGACGCGTCCCCGCGAAACCCGCCAGACCGTGGAGTCGAACGAGTCGGCGACGTAGATGTCGCCGGTCGCCGGGTCCCGCGCGACGCCGTTCTGGAAGCCGGCCGGCGGCAGTTTCGCTACCTGCACCGGCGGCGCCCCGGCCCTGACCCGGTAGAGGCCGGTGGCCGCGGTGCCGGTCGAGACGGCGACGTACAGGTCACCGCCGGGTGCGCGGACGATGCCGCCGAGGAACAGTCGCTTGTGGACGACCGGAACGTCGCCGTCTTCCGGCGCCGGGATCCGGGCGATGATGGTGACGTTGCCGCCGGGGGAGACCCGGCCGATCTCGCCGGTGTAGGCGAAGGTCAGGTCCGCGGAACCGTCGGGCTCCAGGGTGATGTTCTCCGGTTGCTGTCCGGGGGCGAGCGGCACGATTCTCGGTGCCGCGCCGGCCGGGGTGGCCGGCAGGGCGAAGACGGCGATCGCGGCCAGCGCGACGCCGATGTGCTTGATGCGCAAGGGAAAACTCCGTCTGAGTCGGGAACGGCGGCCCGACCCTGGGCCGCCGTTCCTTCGACGGTAGGCCCGTGGTGTCCTCGCGAACCAATAGCTTGCCTTGGCCGCGCCATCGGAAAACCTATGGCGCTCGGAGATCGCGGGTGAAACAGCGCGACAACGGCTCGCCGCGGTAGGGCCCGTAGGCCTCGATCGGCTCGTAGCCTTCGCGCTGGTAGAAGCGCATCGCGTCCGGCTGCCCGGTGCCGGTTTCCAGCAGCAGCCGTGGAATCCCGAGTTCCCGCGCGTGGTCTTCGAGCGCGCGCAGCAGGGCGGTCGCGACGCCGGAGCCGCGCGCGGCCGGGTCGACGTACATGCGCTTGATCTCGGCCGAGTCCGGTCCGAGCGGCCGGAGCCCGCCGCAGCCGACGGCGGTGCCGCCGCCGTCGCGCGCGACGAGGAACACCGCCATGGTCTCGGCGGTCGGCAGTGCGCCGGGCTCGTGGTTGTCGGTGCCGTAGCGGGCGTCGAGTTCGACGCGCTGGGCCTCGCGCAGCCGGGCCGCGTCGGGATCGTCCCAGTTCACGGCGCTGATCGCGATGGTGCCGAGGTCGGTCATCGGGCACACCCCCTTTTCGTAACGAGCGTTACCGTAGCACCTGTTACGCTACCGGGGAAGGAGGTTCCGGGTGCCGAGACAGCGTGACGTGGGGGCGCAGCGCGAGCTGCTGTCGAACGCGGTGTGGCAGGTGCTGGCGGAGGCGGGCCTGCCGGGGCTGACGCTGCGCGCGGTCGCCGAGCGCGCCGGCTGCACGACCGGCCTGGTGCTGCACGCGTTCCCGACGAAGAAGGCGCTGCTGCTGCACGCGCGCGACCTGCTCTACGAGCGCACGGCGATCCGCGCGGACGCGGCGGAGGCCTCTGCGGCCGACGCGCCCGCGGCGTTGCGCGCGGTCCTGGGCTGCGCGATCGACCTGCCCCACGGCCACCACGAGGAGTCCCGCGTCTGGGTCGGCTTCCTGGCGGCGGCCCTCGCGGACGACGACCTGGCCGAGCGTCACCGAGCGGCGAACCACTCGTTCCTGGCGCGGGTCCGGCGGCTGATCGCGGCCTGCCGTCCGGAGTGGCCGGACGACCGCCTGGAGCTGACGACGAAGAGCCTGGTGGCGCTGGTGGAAGGCTTCAACGTCCTCGCGGCGGCCGACCCTCGCGGCTACCCGGCGCGGCTGCAAGAGGAGTCCCTGGCCCAGGCGCTCCAAGACGTCGTGAGCGGTAATCCGGGTTAGAACCCTAACTACCGCTCACGAGGGCCGGGCCGAAGCGGCGGCGGTACGCGCTCGGGCTGAGACCCGTGTGGCGTCTCAGCTGCAGGCGCAGGTTCGACGCCGTCCCGAAGCCGCTCGCCTCGGCCACCCGGTCCAGCCGTAGCTCGCCGCGCTCGATCAGGCGGCAGGCCAGCGTCACCCGCTCGGTCGTCAGCCACGCCAGCGGCGTCGTGCCCAGCTCCGCGCGGAACCTCCGGTGCAGCGTCGCCGGGCTGGTCGCCGCTCGCGCGGCCAAGTCGGTCACCGTCAGCGGGGTGTCCAGCCGCTCGAGGGCCCAGGCCAGCAGCGGCGCCAGCGAGGTGTCCGGCACCGCCGGCACCGGCCGGGCGATGAACTGCCGCTGCCCGCCGTCGCGGTGGCCCGTGAACACCAGGCGGCGGCTGACCGCGTTGACGACTTCCGCGCCGTGGTCGCGGTGGATGAGGTGGAGGCCGAGGTCGAGGGAGGCCGCGCTGCCCGCCGCCGTGAGGACGTTGGCCTCGTCGACGAACAGGACGTCCGGCTCCCAGCGCACCGCCGGGAAGCGCTCGGCGAACTCCGCGGCCCACTGCCAGTGCGTGGTCGCGCGCCGGCCGTCCAGGACGCCCGCCTCGGCGAGCGCGAACGCGCCGGTGCAGAAGCTGACCAGCCGGGCGCCCCGGGCCGCGGCCCGGCGGATCGCGGCGAGGATCGCCGGGTCGGTCGGCACGCCGGTGTCGGGGCGGGCCGGGGCGATCAGCGTGTCGGCCGTGTCGGCGGCCTCGAGCCCGGCGACGCCGGAGAGCGTGAACAGGCCGAGGTTCATCCGCACGTCCGGGGTCGCGGCGCAGAGCGCGAAGTCGTACCAGGGCCGGTTCAGCTCGGGCCGACGCAGCCCGAACAGCTCGGTCGCGACGCCCATCTCGAACGGGTTCGACTCCGCCGTCACGATCGCGACGACCCGGTGAGAGAATTCTTGCGGCATGTGCGATTCCTAGCACTCGTGCCGCTCACCCGCCAGATCGACCATGGTGGGCATGAACCCGATCGACCTGACCGAAGTCCTGGCGAGCTTCGACGCCGCCTGGAGCCCGCGGATCGTCACCCGCGTCAACGACTACGACATCCGCCTCGCGCGGTTCGCCGGCGAGCACGTCTGGCACGTCCACGAGGACACCGACGAGTTCTTCCTGGTGCTGGACGGCGAGATCGAGATCGGCCTGCGCGACCCGTCGGAACGGGTGGTGACGCTGAGCCGAGGCCAGGTCTTCGTCGTGCCGAAGGGCACGTTCCACAAGCCGTCGTCGAAGGCGGGCGCGAGCGTGCTGCTGGTCGAGCCCGCCGGCACGCTCTCGGTCGGCGACGCGCACGACGAGGTCCCGGACCACGTGGACGTCACCACCGGCCACCTCGTCTGACTTCGGGGCACGGCGCGGCTGACCTGCTGAGTCTCTCCGGAAGACGGCGTACCCTCGGTCGCATGAAACGGACCTCGTTCGCGCAGTGGCCGTGCTCGATCGCGCGCACCATGGATCTGCTCGGTGACTGGTGGACGCCGCTGGTGCTGCGTGACGCCTTCTACGGCGTCCGCCGCTTCGACGAGTTCCAGCAGGCGCTCGGCATCGCCCGCAACACCCTCGCCGACCGGCTCAAGCGGCTGGTCGACGAGGGGTTGCTGGAGAAGGTGGCCTACCAGAGCGAGCCGGTGCGCTACGACTACGTGCTCACCGAAAAGGGCCGCGACTTCTACCCGGTACTGCTCGCGATGACGCGCTGGGGCGACAAGTGGCTCGCCGGCGAGGCCGGTCCGCCGATCACCGTGCACCACCTGGCCTGCGGGCACGACACCCACGCCGAAATCGTCTGCGCCGAGTGCGCCGCGCCGATGACCCCGGACGACACGCGGATGCGCCGTGGCCCCGGTTTCCCGGCCCGGCTGGCGCAGCGCGCGGACGTCGAGGAGCGCTTCGCCCGGCAGGAGTGAGATTGACAGCCGGGTCTACCTACGCAACTATCGTGGTCAGAGGCTCACCGAGAGGAGTGCGACCACGATGGAGTGGACCGGCGCGCGGTACGCGGACAAGCCCACGGCCGAGGTCTCGACCTGGATCGACGCCGCCCCCGAGGACGTCTGGCCGGTGGTCTCCGACATCGGTCTGATGCCTTCCCTGAGTTCCGAACTGCAGTCCGTCGAGTGGTGCGACGGCGAGGCCCGCCGCAAGTTCGTGGGCCGGAGCAAGCACGACGCGTTCGGCGAATGGGAGACGACGTCGTACGTCGTCGAGTGCGACGCGCCGCGGGTGTTCGCCTGGGCGGTGCAGGATCCGGCCGAGCCGAGCTCGGTCTGGAAGTTCACCCTCGAACCCGACAACGGCGGCACCCGGCTCTCGCAGTGGATGCAGCTGGGCCCGGGCCGGTCCGGGCTGTCGTTCGCCATCGACCGGATGCCCGAGAAGGAACAGAAGATCGTCTTCGTGCGGCTGCGGGAGTTCGAAACCGCGATGACCGGCAACCTCGCCGCGATCAAGGACCGGGTCGAAGGCTCGTGAAGACCGCGACGACGGTCGAGTTCTCCCGCGACACTCCCGTGACGCTGGACTTCGTGCTGGAGGCGGAAAAGCTCGGTCTCGACGTCTGCTGGGTCGCCGAGGCCTGGGGTTCGGACGCGCCGTCGGCGCTCGGCTACCTCGCCGCCCGCACCGACCGGATCCGGCTCGGCTCCGGCATCGTCCAGCTCGGCACGCGCACGCCGGTCGCGATCGCGCAGGCCGCGCTGACGCTCGCGGACCTCTCCGGCGGCCGGTTCTCGCTCGGCCTCGGCCCGTCCGGGCCGCAGGTGATCGAGGGCCTGCACGGCGTCCCGTTCGCCAAGCCGCTGACGCGGATGCGCGAAACCGTCGAGATCATCCGCCAGGCTTTCGCCGGCGAGAAGATCTCCTTCTCCGGCAAGGCTTTCGAGATCCCGCTGCCCGGCGAGACCCGCCCGATGCGGCTGTCGACCGAGCCGAACCCGGACATCCCGATCTACCTGGCCACGCTCTCGCCGAAGCTGCTCGAACTGACCGGCGAGGTCGCGGACGGCTGGCTCGGCACCAGCTTCGTCCCCGAAGGCGCCGACGCCTACTTCACCCACCTCGACGCCGGCCTCGCGAAGTCGGGCCGTACGCGCAAGGACATCGACGTCTGCCAGGGCGCCGAAGTCGCCTTCGCGGCGAACGAGGACGAGCTGCGCACGATGGTCGGCGGCCGCAAGAAGGAACTGGCCTTCAGCCTCGGCGGGATGGGCTCGGCCACCACGAACTTCTACAACAACGCCTACAGCCGGCAGGGCTGGGCGGACGTCGCCGCCGAGGTCCGCGAGCGCTGGCAGGCCGGTGACCGCGACGGCGCCACCGCACTCGTCAGCGACGAGATGGTGCTCGGCACCACGCTGATCGGCACCGAGGAGATGGTCCGCGAACGCCTGCGCGTCTGGCGTGCCACGGGCATCGACACGGTCCGGCTGTACCCGGCGGGCGACACGCTCGAAGCGCGGCTGGACACCCTCGGCCGCGCGCTCGACCTGCTGAAGCCAGTCGCGAATGGACGGATCGGATAGTCCGGTCAAACCGCTGCGGGACGGCGGCTTTTCGGTCATAGTGAGAACTCGACCGAAGGGAAGTCCATGCGCAAGATCGTGTCGAACCTGTTCCTCTCGCTGGACGGTGTGGTCGAGGCGCCCGACAAGTGGTCGCTGCGGTACTGGAACGACGAAATCGGCCGCGCCGTCGGCGGCGGGATGGCGGCCGCCGACGCGATGCTGCTCGGCCGCGTCACCTACGAAGGTTTCGCCGAAGCGTGGCCCGGCCGGACGGTCGAGGACGACGCGGGCGCCGAGTTCATGAACAGCGTGCGCAAGTACGTGCTGTCGTCGACGTTGTCCGAGGTCACCTGGAACAACTCGACGCTGCTGACCGGGGACCCGGTCGAGGCCGTCCGCGTGTTGAAGGCCGGGGAGGGCGGCGACATCATGACCAGCGGCAGCACCACGGCGGTGCGCTGGCTGCTGGCCGAAGGCCTGGTCGACGAGCTGAACCTGCTGCTGTACCCGATCGTCGTGGGCCGCGGGAAGCGGCTGTTCCCCGAGGAGGGGCCGGGTTTCCCGCTGGTGCTCAAGAAGTCCGCCACCTTCGGCAACGGCGTCGTCCAGCTGACCTACGTCCCGGCGTGATCACGCCGTTCCGGATCGACGTCGCCGAGGCCGACCTCGACGACCTGCGTTCGCGCCTGCGCCGGACCCGCTGGCCCGAAGAGGAGCCGGTCGACGACTGGAGCCAGGGCACGCCGCTGGCCCTGCTGCGGGAATTCTGCGAGTACTGGGCGTCCGGCTACGACTGGCGCCGCGCGGAGGCCCGGCTCAACGGATTTCCGCAGTACCGCACCGAAATCGACGGCCTGGGCGTGCATTTCCTGCACGTGCGTTCGCCGCGCCCGGACGCACTGCCGCTGGTGCTGACGCACGGCTGGCCCGGCTCGATCGTCGAGTTCACCAAGGTGATCGAGCCGCTCTCGCGCGAGTTCCACCTGGTGATCCCCTCTCTGCCGGGCTACGGCTTCAGCGACAAGCCGTCGTCGCCGGGCTGGGGCATCGAGCGGATCGCGGCGGCGTGGGCGGAGCTGATGGCCCGTCTCGGTTACACCCGCTACGGCGCCCAGGGCGGCGACTGGGGAACGTCGATCACGACGTCACTGGCCCAGCAGGACGCGGCCCACCTGGCGGGCATCCACCTGAACCCGCCGATCGCCGCCCCCGACCCGGCGACGTTCGACGACCTGACTGCGGCGGAACGCGAAGCGCTGGAGGCGTTGAAGCACGCGCAGCGCTGGGAGGACGGCTACTCGGCCCAGCAGTCGACCCGCCCGCAGACCCTGGGCTACGGCCTGGCGGATTCCCCGGCCGGCCTGTGCGGCTGGCTGCTGGAGAAGTTCCACGCCTGGTCCGACGGCTTCCCGTTCACCCGCGACGAGCTGCTGGACAACATCACGCTCTACTGGCTGACGGGCACGGCGACGTCGTCGGCGCGGTTGTACTGGGAGAGCATCGCGAAGGTCCAGAAGTGGTTCAGCGAGGCGACGGACGACACGGTGGACGTCCCGACGGGCTGTTCGATCTTCCCCGCGGAGGTGCCGAGACCGTCGCGCCGGTGGGCCGCGCGGAGGTACCCGGACATCCGGTATTGGAACGAACTGGACCGGGGCGGGCACTTCGCGGCGTTCGAGCAGCCGGAGCTGTTCGTCGCCGAGGTGCGGACCTTCTTCCGCCTGGTCCGCTGATGGAACCGGTCGGCCTCGGAGTCGCTTCGGTCTCGGAGATCTTTCATCGTAACGGCGAGGCGGCGGCACTGCAGGTCATCCTGGTCGACGGATCGTCCCTGGTGTGGGTCGTCTGGACGGACTGGTCGCTACGCGTCGAGCGCCGGAGTGAAAGCGGGATTCCGGACTACCTGTGGCCGGAGGCCGACTACGTGCGCCGTGAAGTCGCCGGCGGCGGCGAGCTGGCCATCTCGCGCTACCACGAGAGCTTCGACAAGGCCGGCATCCGGATCGGCGCCGAGCTGGAAGTCGGCGACCGCGTCATCCGGCTCCGGTCCAGCGGCGGCGATCTCGTCGTCAGCCAGACGACCGCTTGAAGCCCTTCGGGTCGGCCAGGTAGTGGTCCAGGTCCGGATCCTCGTGCAGCTCGGTGAACCCGTCCTCGACGTCCTCCCCGAGTTCACGACGCAACCGGGCCAGCGCCGCCCGGACGTCGGCGTTGAAGCGACGGCACCGCGCCTCCCGCCACGGGCCGGGGTCGGGCGGGTAGTCCCAGTTCAGCGACTCGTCGTACTGCTCGACGAGGCTGTCCAGCTCCGCCCGCAGCCCGGCGCTGATCGGCAGCCGCTCCAGGTCGGCCGGGCCGACGTCGGCCCAGAGCACCGCGCCCGAGCCCGCGTCGAAGAAGAACCTCAATTCACCCCTCGCGCCCGGCCCTGCCAGAACGGCTCCCGCAGCTTGAACTTCTGGATCTTCCCGGTCGCCGTCCGCGGCAGCTCGTCGAGGAACTCCACCCGCTTCGGGCACTTGTACCCCGCCAGGTACTCGCGGCAGTGCTTGATCAGCTCCTCGGCGGACACTTCCGAACCGGTCACCACCAACGCCGTCACCAGCTCGCCCCACTTCTCGTCCGGGACGCCGATCACCGCCGCCTCGCGCACCGCCGGGTGCGAGCTGAGCGCGTCCTCCACCTCGATCGACGACACGTTCTCGCCACCCGAGATGATCACGTCCTTCTTGCGGTCCGCGATCGTCAGGTAGCCGTCTTCGAAGGAACCGCCGTCACCCGTGTGGAACCAGTTGCCCTCCTGCACCCGCGCGGTCTCGTCAGGGTTCTCCCAGTAGCCGTCGAGGTTGTGGTTCGACTGCGCGAGCACCTCGCCGTCGGTGTCGACGGCGATCCGGACGCCCAGCGCGGGCGTGCCGGCGCGGCCCAGCAGCTTCGCCTGCTCGTGCGGGTCGAGGTCCGCCCACTCGCTGCGCATCCGGTTGACCGTCAGCAGCGGCGCCGTCTCGGTGAGGCCGTAGATCTGGATGAACTCCCAGCCCAGCTCGGCCCGCACCCGCTCGATCGTCCGGGTCGGCGGGGGTGCGCCGGCCACGACGATCCGGACGCGGTCGCGGCCGGGGATCTCGCCGTCCCAGCTCGCGGCGCCGTCGAGCGCCGCGCTGACCACCGCGGGCGCGGCGCACAGGATCGTGACGCCGTGCTCCTGGATGCGTCGCAGGATCTCGGTGCCGTCGACCTTGCGCAGCACGATATGCCGCCCGCCGAGCCCGGTCACCGCGTACGGCATGCCCCAGCCGTTGCAGTGGAACATCGGCAGCGTGTGCAGCAGGACGTCGTTGTCGTTCAACGTCGTGTGCAGCCCGAAGACGGCCGCGTTGAGCCAGATGTTGCGCTGGGTCAGCTGCACGCCCTTCGGCCGCGCCGTGGTGCCGGACGTGTAGTTGATCGTCGCGGTGGCCGACTCGTCACCCGCCCAGGGCCGCGGTTCGCCGTCGCCACCCCAGATCACGTCGTCGTCACGACCCAGCACGAAGACGTGCTTCGCGGTGACGCTGTCGAGCAGGTGTGCCAGCTCGGGGTCGACGATCAGCACCTCCGCACCGGAGTGCTCCACGATGTACTTCACCTCCGCCGGCGCGAGGCGGAAGTTCACCGGCACCAGCACCCGGCCCCAAGCCGAGACGCCGAAGAACGACACGAGCAGGCGCGCGGCGTTGTGCGACACCACCGCGACGCGCCCGCCGACCGGCACGCCCAGCGCGTCGAGGTGGGCGGCCTGCGCGCGGGCCCGCCGCGCCACCTCGCGGTAGGTGAGCGAACCCCAGCTCGGCGCGGGCTGGTTCGGCTCGTCGACCACCGCGACGCGGTCCGGGTACACCGCCTCCGCGCGGTCGAGGAAGTCCCGGACACCCAGATCGAAGAACACGCGCCTTCCCTTCGTCGCCCCTGACCCGATGATGACTGTTCGCGGGTGCTCGCACCAGTCCGATGTGGTTGGCTGGGCGGGATGGACTTGGAGACGGTGGCCGGCGAGCTCTACGGGGGTGACCTCGCGGAGTTCGTCAGCGCGCGCAATGCGGCGGCGAAGGCGGCGAAGGCCGAGGGGGACGCCGACCTGGCGGCGAAGATCAAGGAGCTGCGGAAGCCGACCACCGCGGCCGCGATCGTCAACCGGCTGGCCCGCGAAGATCCGGACGAGCTGCGTGAGCTGGCCGAACTCGGCGACGAGCTGCGGGACGCGCACACCCGCCTGGCCGGGGACGACCTGCGCGCGCTGGCCCGGCGTCGCGGCGAGCTGGTGCGGCGGATCCTGCACGGCCTGGCGAAGATGAGCGACACCGTCGCGCGGGAGGTCGAGGCGACGCTCGAAGCCGTCGCGGCCGACCCGGACACCGCCGCGCTCGCCCTGGCCGGGTGCCTGACGTCGGTGGCGCACCAGGACACCGACCAGTGGTTCACGCTCGCCGCGACCGCCCCGCCGTCGACCGGCAAGCGTCCGGCGAAGCTGGTGGAAAAGGCCGAACCCGCGAAAGCCAAGCGGACCGAAAAGGCCGAGCGGGCCGAAAAGGACTCCAAGCGCGAGGACGAGGAGCGGGCCGAGCGGGAGCGCTTCCGCGCCGAACGCGAGCGCCTGCGCAAGGAAGCCGCCGAGCTGGCGAAGGAACGCGCGGTGGCCGAACGCGACCTCGTCCGCGCCGAGCGCGCGGCGGAGCAGGCCACGGCCCGCGTCGAAGACCTGCGGGCCCGCCTCGCGGAAGCCGAGGAACGCGCCGAGCGCGCGACGGCCGAGTTCGAGACGGCCAAGGAAGCCTTCGACCAAGCCGACGAAGCCGCCATCGCGGCGAAGGAAGCGGCTGACGACGCTCGCTGATTCCGTGCTACCGTGGATGTGCGCCCCGGATGGGCCTACGCACGGAGGTAGTGGCTACTCAGCCCCCTGAGATCGACACGTCGGTGTCTCTCGTCTTTTCCCTGCTGTGGGACAAGTGTGCCTCCGTCGTGCCCTCTCACGCCTCCGATCACTCCACATCGGAAGGACCACGCGAGTTTGATCCAGCTCACCACGACCGGTGCCCGCACCGGCCGGAAACACGGCGTCACCTTGGGCGCCCTGCACATCGACGGCCAGCTGGTCGTCGTCGCGTCGGCGATGGGCCTGCCGAAGCACCCCGCCTGGTACCACAACATCCGCAAGAACCCTTTGGTGACCGTGGAAACCGGCACCGAGACGTTCGAGGCGATGGCGGCCATCGCCCCCGACCGCGACGCGCTGTTCGCCAAGGTCGTCGAGCAGCAGCCGGGCTTTGCCGACTACCAGGCCCGGACGACCCGGGTGCTGCCGGTGATCGTGCTGCACCGCCTCGACCGCGTCCGGCGGATGGGCGACTGGATCGTCGAGGTGCACGAGTGGCTGCGCACCGAGCTGCGGGATCTGCGGGCACAGCTGGATTCCGGCGAGCCGCTGAGCTTCAGTAAGCGCTGCCTCGGTTTCTGCTCGGCCCTCACCCGTCACCACACGGGCGAGGACACGGCGATCTTCCCGATGCTGGCCGCGCAGTTCCCCGCGCTCGCCCCCGCGTTGACGAAGCTGGGCGCGGAACACGTCGTCGTCGCGCGGCTGCAGGAGGAGATCCAGCGGCTCGTCGGCGAAGAGTCCGACCCGGTCCGGCTGCACGCGGAGTTCGATCGGCTGGCGTCCGCATTGGACACCCACTTCACCTACGAGGAAAGCGTGATCGTCACGGCGTTGAACGCGCTGGCGCCGGCGCCGGGCTGATCAGAGCAGTAGGCCGGCGAGGAGCCGGTGGTGCTCGGCCTCCACGTCCGGCGTGGGGCCGAGCACCTGGACGGCCACGTGGTCGGCTCCGGCGTCCACATGGGACCGCAGGCGCTTCGCGATGCTCTCGGGCTTGCCGTGCAGCACGAGGTCGTCGATCAGGCGGTCACTGCCGCCATCGGCGACGTCCGCCTCGGTGTACCCGTGGCGCAGCAGGTTGTTCACGTAGTTGCGCAGTCCGAGGTACGGCTCGCGCACGTACGGGCGGCCGATCGCGCGCGCCGCCACCGGGTCCTCGTCGACGACCACTTTCTGTTCCGGCGTCAGGAGTTTGCCCGGGCCCAGCACCGAGCGCGCGTGCCGCGTGTGCGCGACCGGCACGAGGTAGGGGACCGCGCCGGCCGTGCGTTCGGCGGCCAGCTTCAGCACACGGTCGCCGAGTGCGGCGAGGATCCGGGCGTCGGCGGGCACACCGGCGGCGTCGAGCCGGTCGAGGTAGCCGACGATCTTGTCGTACGGGCTCTGGTACGCCGCGACCGATTCCGGGTGGCCGATGCCGATGCCGAGGAGCAAGCGCTTTCCGTACCGGCCCGCCAGCCGGTGGTACGACTCGGCCAGAACCTCCGGTTCGTCGGCCCACATGTTCACGATCGCCGTCGCCACGGTGATCCGCTCGGTCGCGGCCAAGACGTCCTCGACGAACTTGAGGTCGCCGACCGAAGCGCTGCCGGTGCCGAACCAGACCGTGCCGTAACCGAGTTTGTCGGCCGCGACGGCGTGCGCCTTGCGCGTCTCGTCGTCGCGGTGCGGGGCCAGGAACACGCCGAACTCGTTCACTACATTCGCCATACGGTTCAATGTAGCAAATGTAGCGTCAGCTCGCGAGGCGGTGCAGCCACTCCCGCAGCAGCTGCCGCTCGGTGGTCGTCAGCTCGTCGACGTCGTCCGCGAGAGCGGTCGACAAAGCGACCGCGAGTGCGCTCGTCGACGACCCTGCCGCCGGGCCGTCGGTGAGCAGTCCGGCCAGCACGGCGTCCCGGACCTGCGTGGACATCGCCAGGTCGCGGGCGCCTTCGGGCTGGGCGATCAGGCTGAGTGTGACCCCGCTGTTGGCCGCCGCGAACTGCCGCGCGGCCTCGGTCGCCTCGACGCGCAGCCGCCCGGCGCGGGCGAGCGGGGTGAACAGCTCGAGCAGCATCGCCTCGGCGCTGCTGGTGAGGTTGCACGGCACGCCGGGCTCGATCTGGCCGTAGAGCAGCACGTAGAACGCCGGGTTCTCCAGGCCGTACTCAACGTGCCTATCCCAGCCCTCGCGGATCCGCGCGACCGGGTCGCCGCCGGTTTCGGGTGCCTGGACGTACTGGGTGAAGCCGTAGTTCACGACGGCGTCGAGCAGGCCCTGCTTGTTGCCGAAGTGGTGGTACAGGGTCGGGGCCTGGACGCCGGCGCGTTCGCAGATCGCGCGCGTCGACACCGCGCCGCCGTCCGCCTCGTGCAGGAGCTGCCCGGCGGCCAGCAGGAGGCGGTCGCGGGTACTGGTGGCGTTGCTCGATCGTCCGGCCATGTAGCAAGTGTAGCGACCATCTGTAACGTCAGGCCGTCCCGTCGAGCGCGCGCAGCCGCAGCTGGACCCGGCGCAACCCGGCGAAGGCGTCGAGCACGGCCGGGTCGGTCGCGAACGTGGCCGGGCGCACCGACCGGTAGCCGTCCAGCAGCGCCTCCCGCAACTGCGCGCGGTGCGGCAGGTGCGCGATCGCCTCGACCGTCACCGCCAGGTCGTAGGCGTAGTGCCCGTACCCGCAGTCGCCGAAGCCGACCACCGCGACCCGGCCGCGGTGGAACAGGTAGTTCTCCTGGTGCAGGCCGCCGTGGACCAGGCCGAACACGTCGGCGCCGAACCCGAGCGCGGCCCGCACCGCCCGCACCCGCGCCAGCGCGGCGCGGACGTCCTCGCCGGCCAGGGCGACCGCGCGCTCGACGACGGTCGCCGAGAAGCCGTCCACCTGGGCCCGGCCGAAGGCGCTGAGGTCGTCGACGCGGCCGCGGTCGAGGCCGTTCATCCGGGCGCCGTGGCGGTGCAGCCGCGCGGTGACCTCGCCCAGCCGGTACAGCTGCGTCGGGGTGAGCCGCTCGTCCAGGAACCGGCCTTCGACCCAGTGGCGCAGCACGCAGGTGCGTGGTTCGGGGACGGCCGGGTCGGCGACGACGGTGGCCGGTTCCCGGTGCCGCGTCGGCACCGGCCGCGGCACCACCAGGTCCGTTTCGCGGCACAGCGCCGAGAGCCAGGCGATCTCGGCCCGCACCTGCGCGACGCTCGGGCCGTCCGGCCGTTCCACGCGCAGGACGTACCGGTGGCCGTCCGCGCCGTCCACCCGGAACGTCGTGTTGCGCCCGCGCGCCAGCGGGGTCAGCCGGGCCACCGGGACGTCGTAGTCGGTCAACGCGGCTTCGGCGAGCCGGCGCAGTCTGCGGGTGCGGCCCGCGCGGTCGAGTTCGGCGAACGGCCGGAGGTTCGCCTGGAAGTCGGCCATCGACCACGCGGTCAGCTGATCGACCGTTCCGGTTCGCGGGAGTGCGAGACGAGCTCGATCGGCGGCGTGTGGCGGCCGCCGCCGAGCCGCTCGACCCCGCGCAGTCCCTCGACCAGCCGCTCGACCTCGGTGTCCGGCCGCACCCCGAAGCGCATGAACTGGCTGGTCATGCCGATCTTGTTGCCGCACTGGCGCACCAGCAGGTGGTGCTCGGTGAGCAGGTAGTCGCACAGCTCGGCGCCGTCGACCGACCCGGGCAGCTTGACGAGCAGGAAGTTCGCCTGCGACGGGTACACCGTCAGTTCCGGGAACTGGCTCAGCTGCGAGTTCATCATGAACCGGTCGAGCGCGAGCCGCTTGAGACTGTCCTCGTACTCCGCGCGGTGCTCGGCGAGCATGAAGATGACGGTCTCGGCCAGCGAGTTCAGGTTCCACTTCGGCAGCGCGGCCGACAGCTTGCGGGTCAGCGCCGGGTTCGACACCTGGTAACCGAACCGGATCCCGTGCAGCCCGAAGTTCTTCCCGAGGCTCTTCAGCACGATGACGTTCGGCCTCACGACGGCTTCGGCGGCCACCGACGGGTTCATCTCGGCCTCGACGAAGTCGATGAACGACTCGTCGATCACCACGAGATCGAGGTCCTCGAGGGCGTCCATGAACCGGATGACCTCGCGGCGCGAGAGGTACCCGCCGTCGGGGTTGTTCGGGTTGCACAGCACCGCGACCCGCGAGCCCCGGCGCTTGACGAACTCGATGTACTCGTCGACGCGCAGCTCGAAGTTGTTCGCTTCCTTCAGGAGGAACATGTCGACGCGCTTGCCGGTTTCCAGCGGCTGGTCGGTCCAGCGGCCGAACGTCGGGATCGGCACCGCGATGCTCGCGTCCACCAGCAGGTGGTCGATCCAGGTGATGAGCTCGGTCGAGCCGTTGGCCAACGAGATCGTCGACGGGTTCAGGCGCAGGACGTGCGCCAGCTGCGCGGTGATCGCGCCCGCGTCGCTCGGGTAGAACTTGAGGATCGTGCGGAGGTTGCGTTCCAGCTCGCCGAACATCCCGTCGGTCGGGAAGTACGGGTTGCAGGGGATGCAGAAGTCCGCGAGGTCGTCGCCGTGCTGGCCCATCGCCCGCATGACGGAGAAGAACGACGGGCTGTGGGCCTGACTCTGCTGGAAAAGGCCGCTCGTGGTCATGCCGTGCCGCACGTGGTCTCCGTCCGCCGCTTTACCGGCCCCTTGCCTTCCCATCGGGGATACGTACGAATCGGATACCCGGTTCAACACCGCTCAGCGCGTACAGGCCGGTGCCGGCCAGCGCGGCCGCCGCCAGGACCGACAGCGCGAGCACCGGAAGGGGCGCGGCGAGGGGGGACGTGCCGGTGAAGGACTCGACACCGATGACGGCGGTGAGCACGGCGTCCGCCGCGACCGCGATCCTGACGACACGCATCCGGTGGGCCTCGGGCCAGCGGGTGAAGGTGAGCAGCCACGCCAGCCCGGGCAGCACGAGGATCGCGTGCATCGCGACCGCGTGCAGCGGCTTGAGCGAACCGGCGGTGGTGTAGGCCAGCTGCGGATCGCCGCCGCGGGCCTCCACGACGCCGCGGGCGATCATCACGGCGCCGGTGGCCAGCGCGACCACCAGCACGAGCAGTCCGGACCGGATGGCGAGACGCAGGCTCGGCGCGGCCGGCCCGGGTTCGACGAGCGCGGCCGCGGTGAAGCCGATGACGGTCAGGATGAGCACCCCGCCACCCGCGGCGAGCGTCATCGACACGACGTTGTCGAACGGCGTCTCGAAGTTGAAGTGCGACGGCACACCGCGCCAGGACTGCACGCTGACCAGGGCGACCTCGACGACACTCGCCACGCTGAACGCGCCGAGCAGCACGGACCGCCACCGCGGCCGGACGGTGAGGAACGACGTCGCCCAGGCGACCGAGGCCAGCGTCAGGCCGAACGACAGCCCGAACGTGACGGCCTTGCGCATCGACAGCGGGCCCAGCCATGAGCCGCCGGTGGTGAGGAGCACGACCGCGTGCCCGAGCCCGCTCACGAAGAGGGCCGCGCCGACGGTGTAGGCGATCCGCTCGGCGCGGCCGCCTTCGTGCCAGATCCCGGTCACTGCGTTCATGGCCCCGAGTCTCGCTCGTCCGCGGGCCGGCCGCGTCGGCCCGGCGTCGACTCCCTGTCGTACGCCGAGCTACGTACGGTTGATTCAAAAAGCGGCCGTAAAGAATGGTCGGCGGTTCTTGACCGGGATATTGCCGAATGCGGTGTCCGGCGCCACTCGGCAGGCGGATGCGAGGTGGCCGCAGGAGTTCTACCATCGAATCATGTACATCGCACTGCTGACCTATACAGCGCCCGAAACAGAAGTCGACTACGCGCTCCCGGACCATTCGGTCTGGTTGCGCACGCAATTCACGAGGGGGATTTTCCTCGTTTCCGGAAAGGGGACCGGTGCGGCCGACCACGTGATCCTCACCCGCCCCGTGCTCCGCGGCAAGCTCGACGCGGTCCTCGCCAGCGACCCGTTCGTGGTCCAGCGCCTCGCCCGCTACGACGTCATCGAATTCACCGCCACCCGCACCGCGCAGGAGCTGCTGGCGATCAACGAGGCCATCGCCTCCTGAGGAGTCGGCCAGGTGGCCCGCAACGGCGCCCGCCACCTCCCGGCAACAAACGGCACCACCGTCTTTGTCGGTGCCCTCCGGTAGCGTGGAAACCGGGGGCGGCGCCCATCGTCTTCGTGCGCCTTTCCTTGCACTGCAACAGAATCCCGCGCTGAAACGCCGTCCCGCACTTCACCCGATCCAGCGATGATCTTCGCACGTGTGTTCGGGTAGCGTCGATGGCGTGACCAGAACGATCCGCCTGCCCGGCAGAGGCCGGCTACGAAGACAGCAGCCGCCGAAAGTGCTCCGGCAGCTCCAAAGCGCGCGCGTCCGCCGGCGTAAGCCACGCGAAGTCGTCGTGTTCTTCCGGATTGAGCACCACTTCGCCCTCGCCCGATTCCTCGGCCGTGTAGAAGCACGCGTGGATCCGCAGCGGCCGTCCCGTGATGTCCGGCCACGTGTCGCGGCCGCGCTCCCCGCTGATCCGGACCGTCAGCCCGGTTTCCTCCGCCGCTTCGCGCACCGCCGCGGCCTCGTGGGGTTCGCCCGGCTCGACCGTTCCGCCCGGCAGCTCCCAGCGCCCGGCGAGGAAGACCCCGGGTGCGCGGCGGAGGAACAGCACCTCGTCACCGCGGGCGATCCAGCAGTACGCGAGGTGCTTGTCGGCCGTCATGCCCGCGATTCTCGCTCAGTTGGTCTTCGACGTCGGCAGGTGGGCGCCCAGGTACCCGACATACACCGTGCCCGTGCGGTCGGTGTCGTCGAGGAAGTGCAGCCGCGGCGCGGGCGACTTGAAGCGCTCGAGGGCGATGTGGGCGCCGAAGTAGTCGCGTCCCGCCGGGTTCGTCCGCGGGTCGACGCGGAACGTGCGCGCCTGGCGGAGCCGTTCGTTCGTCGTCACGGTGTCGGACTCGGCCAGCGCGATGATGTTGGCGCTGATCAGCGAGCCCGGCTGGCCGGTGCGGGCGAACGCGAGCACGTCCGACAGCTCGGGCCCGGGGTCCTGCCCCGCGTCGAGCAGCGACCGGCGGGCCCGCGCGTAGGCGTCGAGCGTGCGCAGCGCGTCCCACGCCTTCCGGCGCCAGGCCGCGGCTTTCGGGTGGTGGTCGAGGATCGCCGTCGGCGCCGATTCGGCCGTGATCTCGAGGTACTCGAGGGTCGCCGCGGCCGCGCCGATCAGGTCGGCGAAGCTCGGGAAGTCGTCCGGCGGGCGTTCGGCGTCGGCGACCTCGGTGCCCGCGTCGTGGTAGCGGGTCAGCGTGCCGGCCAGCAACCCGTTGGCGCGCCTGAGCTCATCGCGCTCGGCCTCCATCTCGTCGAAGGCACGCGCGTAGTCGTCCAGCGCCTCCTGCAGCCGCGCCAGCTGCTCCTGCAGGCAGGCGACGTCGACCGCCGACAGCTCCTCGATGCGGCCGCGCAGGGCCTTCACCTCGCGCGCCGCGCGATCCCGCTCGTCCGCGCCGCTCTTGGCCTTCTTGCGCAGGATGGCGATCACGCCCCGCGCCTCCGCCAGCTCGCGCTCGGCGCGGTCGAGCTTGTCGGTCAGCCCGGCGTCGGGTTCCCGCTCCGGCGGCGCGAACGGGTCCGCCGCGTACCAGGCCCGCACGCTCGGCACCTCCGCCCACTCCTCGGGCAGCGGCGTCCGGCCCCGCGTCTGGATGAACCGCGTCAGGGCGCCTTCAAGCGCCTGCTCCGACACGGGAAGGGCCGATTCGACGAAGTCCGGCAGTTCGTCGCACGGCGGGACGAACAGCCGGGCGCCCAGCGGCACCGCGCAGCCGAGCGGGAGGTGGCCGTTGAGGGTGCGGCGGAAGCGGTCGTCGACGTCGAACACGTTCACCAGCCCCGGCCAGCCCTCGATCGGCGCCGCCGGCGGTTCGGTGAGCACCAGCACCGCCGACGTCCGCCACGGCGCCACCAGCGCCTCGGCGAGCAGATCCGCGACACGCTCGCACTCCTCGCGCGACCAGCCGTGCATCGAGAGCACCGGCCCGTCGATCGGGATCTCGTCGCTGCCGCTGGCGCCCAGCTCCTCCAGGCCGATCCGGTGCGCCGGCGCTTCGTGGCAGCTGCGCCACGGCCGCGTGCACGCCGCCGCCAGCAACCACGCCACGCGGTCCGCGCCGGCGTGGTAGCACAGCGAAAGCAATACCTGAACGGAGTAGCGGCCGTCGCGGTCCGGCCACGCGAACTTCAGGTCGCACCGGCGCGACCCGCCGTCGTCGGACGAGCCGAGATCGGTGACCGTGTAGTCGTCGTGCTGCCGTTGCCGCGTGATGAGCCTGCTGCGCAACGCGTCCAAGGGGCGTTTCCCCTCGACGGGGACCAGTCCGTGGTGCCAGATCCGGTGCACCCCCACAGGACTCACTCCGTTCGCCGGCAACCGGTACCTCAAGCGAACATAGCGGATCCTGTGACCGTTCGAACGCGGGGCGTCACCTCATTCGCGCGTCCAGAGGCAGAACGGATGCCCGGCCGGATCGAGGTACACGCGCACCTTCTCCTGCGGCTGGAACGCCGCGAGCCCGGCGCCCGCGTCGATCGCGATCACGCCGGCGGCGTCGAGGTCGTCGACCTCGATGTCCAGGTGCAGCTGCATCTGCTGGGCACCGTCCGCGTGCGGCCATTCCGGTGGCACATGGCCGGGTTCCAGCTGGAAGGAGAGGCCGGGGCCGCCGTCGTCGGGGCGCAGCGTCACCCACTCCGGTTCGTCGGTCTTGATCGCCCAGCCGAGCAGGGTCGCGTAGAAGACGGCCAGCGCGCGCGGATCCCGCGCGCCGAGCACGGTCGAAGTCAGCTTCATGCCCGGTGGCTACCCGCCCGGGAGGTCGATCTACCCTCAGCGTCCCGACCGGGTGCCGAAGTAGGCGATCGGCGGCCCGACGGCGAGCCACGACGTCGTCGCGAACACCGCGGCGCCGGACAACGCGAGCAAGAGCGTGCGCACCCCGAGTGCGGCGCCGATCCGGCCCGGCTGATGCGTGCGCCCCCACGGACACACCGAAGACCAGTGCCAGCACGCTGATCGGCAGCAGCGCGAACCACAGCGCGCCGAGCACCAGCACTAACGCCTGCGCGACCCACGAGAACCTCCATGCGGCCACGACCGGCGGCCGGACGATCAGCCAGGCCGCCCGGGTAGCGACCGCCGGCGTCAGGCCGGACGTGCCGATCGCGACGGCCGTGATCGTGAACCGCGGCCGCGGTGCCGTTTCGGCGGACTCGGTTTTCGAAGTCGGGTTCCCCACGGCGGGAAAATCAACTCCGCGCGTGTTCGTGGTACCCGGAATACCCCGGCGCGGCCCGGGCTTGCACTGGGCGCAGGCGTAGTGATCACTGAGGGAGCCGCCATGTCGTCCGAGCACATCCAGGGCACCGTCGCCGACGGGTACGAGTCCGTCCGTGAGGAGTTCGCCGCCGTCGCGGCCGGTGAAGGTGGCGACTACGCCGCCCAGCTCGTCGCGCACGTGGGCAGCGAGCGCGTCGTCGACCTGTGGACCGGCCCGGAGATCACGGCCGACTCCCTGACCGGCGTGTTCTCCTCGACCAAGGGTGCCGCGCACCTGGTGGTCGCGCTCCTGGTGCAGGACGGCGTGCTGGACCTCGACGAGCGCGTCAGCCACTACTGGCCGGAGTTCGGCGCCGCGGGCAAGGCCGCGATCACGCTGCGGGACCTGTTGGCGCACCGCGCCGGCGTCGTCGGCGCGGACCACGGGTTCACCGCCGAGGAGATCGCCGACGACCGGATCATCGCCGAGCGCCTCGCACCGCAGAAGCCGTACTGGCGCCCGGGAACGGCGTTCGGCTACCACGCACTGGTGATCGGCGCCCTGACCGGCGAGGTCGTCCGGCGGGTGACCGGCCGCAGCATCCAGGAGCACTACGAAGAGCGCGTCCGCAAGCCGTACGGCCTCGATTTCTACCTGGGGCTGCCCGAAGACCTGGAACCGCGTTTCCTGACGACGCAACCGATGCTGCCGACCCCGGAGCAGCTGGCCGCGCTGGCGGCGAACGCGACGGGCCCGGACAGCATCACGGCGATCGCGTTCAACCGCAACCACCCGAAGGCCCCGGAACTCTGGGACCTCCCGAACATCAAGGAGGTACGCCAACTGAGCCCGGCTTCGGTAGGCGGCGTCGCGTCCGCGCGTGGCCTCGCCGGAATGTACGCGGCGGCCATCAGCGGCCCGAACCCCCTCCTGTCCCCGGAAACCGCCGCGGACGTAGCCCAGATCCACTCGATCGGCGAGGACCTGTCAACACGAGGCCCCAACGCCTTCGGCCTGGGCTTCTCCGCGGTCGGATACGACTACCCGGTCCTGGGCCAGGGAGCATTCGGCCACAGCGGAGCAGCGGGCTCCCAGGCATTCGCGGACCCCCGAACAGGCTTGGCGTACGGCTACAACCGCCGCAGATTCGCCTTCCCCGGCGGCGCGGCCCCGGAGAACACCCGCCTGATCTCAGCAATCCACACAGCGGTGACAACAAAGCGATCCTGACCCACAGACACCCCCGGCCCGAACCCCGGCCGGAAGCGCCGGACAACACAAAGAGTCCCCGACAACAGCAGAGGAATCGCTCGCCGGCAGGTGCCGACCTCAAACACCGGCCGTCCACCAACGGCAACCCGAGCCGACGCCCGAACCACGGTCGCCGGAATGATCGCCGACGACCCGCCGCAGTCGAATGCCACCGACTGCAAGCGCATCACACCCACATGCTCCACAGGTTCGACGCCCCCGCTGCCGACGACTGCGCCGCCGCCGCTGACGACCGCGCCGCAGTTGACGACCGCACAGTTGCCGACATCTGCACAGTCGCCGATGACCGCGCCGACGCCAACGGCCGCACAGTTGCAGATGACAGCGTCATCGCCGCCGCCGCCGCCGCCGCCGCCGCCGACGACGACGACGGCCGCGCCGCCGCCGCCGACGGCCGCGCCGCCGCCGCCGACTGCGCCGCGGCCGACGGCCGCAAAGTTGCCAACGACCGCTGCCGGCGACCGGATCGCCGCCGATGATCTCTCAGCCGCCGATGACCGCATACCCACCGGTTGCGGCACACTCGCCAGCGGCCGCACATCTGCCCACGGCCGCACATCTGCCCACGGCCGCACAGCTGCCCACGGCCGCACAGCTGCCCACGGCCGCACATCTGCCGACGACCGCACAGCTGCCGACGACCGCACAGCTGCCGACGACCGCACAGCTGCCGACGACCGCACAGCTGCCGACGACCGCACAGCTGCCGACGACCGCACAGCTGCCGACGACCGCACAGCTGCCAATGGCCGCCCCATACCGGCAACCTCCCGATCCGCACCGAATTCGACCGCGGCCGGCTGCCGCCGCCGACCGGTGTCCGCCACGGGAGCCGCATCCCCAACACAACCGCCGCAACGCCGGTCCACCGCGAAGGCCCGTGCGCATCGCTCCCGAAGCGCCACGCCCGCAGATCACGGACCCGCGTGAGCGCGGTGCCTCCTCACCGGACGGCGATCAGCGCGGAAGACCGCCAACCACTCCGGAACTCCTGAGCGCACGCTCAGTCGCACTCCGTGATCAGCGGTGCACCCCGCCTCGCATGACCCAGTCCGCCCGGCGGCGATGCACGCCCTGGTCAAAGCCGTTACAGGGTTCACTCGTTAGGACGGTTTGGTGAGAACGTCTGGCCTGTTCACGCCGATCGGACTGACTTTCTGTAGCGAAAACTCTCCCGATCAATGCTCCGTTGTGCAACTATTGGTCCGTTCGCGGGGAGAGGGCCCCGCGGCGAGGGACTCACCGTCACCGGTCAGCGTCCCTATGAAGATCCCCAGGGGAGAGGAGATCGACCATGTCGACGCCCACGGACACCAAACCCGAAGAGACTCCGGAGCCGACCGAGGAGCCGACCCCGCCGTTGGTCCAGTGGACCGACGGCGACGGCAAGACCCACACGGATCACCCGGTCCACACCGAGTGTGTCGGCGGTTGTTATCAGGTCATCAAGGCCTGAGACCGTTCGGCTCGTCGTTGGCCCGCCTGCTGATCTTCGACCGGTAGGCGGGCTTCCTTTTGCCTACAGCTGTGCTGTCATAGGAGAGTGCCTGTGACAAACCTGGACCCCTCGTCGGTCATCGAGTCGGTCCGCGCACTCCAGCAAGCCGCCGCCGATGCGTCCTGCCTCGGGCGTTTTCACCAAGGGGTCAAGCACCTGCGGCGCGGGATGACCCTGCTGGACTCGATCCACCCGGTGCCGGATCGGCACCGCACGGACTGGCTGGTCACCCGGATCAAGCTGGCCAGCACCCTGGCGGCCATGTCGTCGGAGATCACCGGTGACGTCGCCGCCGGACTGGCCGGGCTCGACGATGTGCGGCTGCTCATCAACGCGGTGACCGACCCGGTGCTGCAGGCCGAGCTCAACGGCACCCTGAACCACAACTACGCCATGCGGCTCATGACCGTCGGGCGCAACGAGGACAGTCTCGTTTCCTTCGACGCTTCGCTCGAGCACAAGGAACAACTGCTCGCGGAGCGCGGCGATCCGGCACCGCTGATGCGGGGGTTCGTGGTGACCCTGTCGTCGCGGGGCTGGGTCCACACGAAGCTGGGCAACGTCCCGCACGCTCGCGCGGACTTGAGCCGGGCCCTGGAGCTTTCGGAGAAGTACGAGCTGCGGGGCGAGGCCGCCGATGTCCGGCGGATCCTCGGCACACTGGCGCTGCGGACCGGCGACGTGCCGGAAGCCCTGCGGTTGTACGAAGAAAGCGAGCGGGCCTACCGCGCGCTGGAGCTGGAGGCACCTGCACTCCTTTCGATGGAACAGGCGCAAGCACTCCTCACAGCCGGGCTGGCCGACGAGGCGGGAAGCCATCTCGACGACCTCATCTCCCGGATGCGAGCGGGGCCCAGCATCGCCCGCGATCTCGGCGCTGCCGAGCTGGAGCGGGCGTCGGCGGCCCTGCTGAGTGACGACATCGAACTCGCCCGGCAGATGGCCAGCTCGGCTCGCCGGCTCCTGCTGCGGGTCGGCTGCCGGACCTGCGTGGCCAACGCGACCGTCCTGGGGCTGCAGGCCGACGTACGGGACGCCGTGTCGAGTGGCGAAGTGCCCACCGGACTTCCCGCCAGGGCCTTGCGGGCTGCCGAGAAGATGTCTCAGCCGCAGCTGGTCGATCAGGCCGCGACCGCTCGGATGCTCGCCGTCCGGTTGGACATCCGGCGGGGAAACCTCCAGCGCGCCGCCGAGACGTTGCAGAAGGTGCCGCGGCCCGGGCAGCTGACTCCGATCGACTACCGGATGCTTCGGCGGCTTTGCCGGGCCGAGCTGGCCGTTGCGCAGGGGAGCCGGGCCAAGGCGCTCACCGAGATCCGGTCCGGGTTGACCGAGCTCGACGCCGTTCGCGATCGGATGGGCGGGCTGGACCTCGTGTCCGGGACCGCTCTGCACGGTCAGGAGCTCGCCGACCTCGCGGTCAAGCTCGTGCTGGAACGCAGTGACGCGCGGCGGCTGTTCGTCTGGCTGGAGCGGACGCGGGCCCAGACCTACCGCTACGAACCGCTGTCCGCCGGGACCGATCCCGAGCTGGCCGCGCGGGTGGCCGAGGTGCGCGGGCTCGGGCAGGCCATCCAGGAGGCCCAGCACGACGGGCACCCGATCGCGGGCCTGCGCGCCAAGTACAACGAGCGCCTGCGGGAAGCCCAGCGGCTCGGCTGGCACACCGGGCGCTGGGGCCGGCCGCGGCCGCTGGCCGGGTTGAGCGAGGTTGCCGGGCAGCTCGGCGAGCGGGCCATGGTCAGCTTTGCCGCCTCCGGGGACGAGCTGGTCGCGGTGGTCGTCGCCGGGGGTGAGTGCCGGCTGGTGCGGCTCGGGTCGGCCGGGGACGCCGCCGAGTCCGCGCGGGTGCTGAACGTCGACCTCGACGCGCTCGCGCCGGACAACCTGCCCGAACGGCTGGCCGAGGTCGTCATGGTGTCGGCGCGCAAGCAGGCCGACCGGCTCGACGCGCAGCTGATCCAGCCCCTGGAAAAGCTGTTCGGCGACCGCGATCTGGTCATCGTCCCCACCGGGCCGCTGTACGCGGTGCCGTGGGGGGTGCTGCCGGGGCTGCGGGGGCGGCCGACCGTCGTCGCGCCGTCGGCGACCGCGTGGCTCGCCGCCGAGCGGACGAAGCTGTCGCGGGCTCGCAAGATCGTGCTCGTCCGCGGGCCCGGGCTGGCCGGCGCTCGCGGTGAGCTCGAGAAGCTGACCACGCACTACCGCACCGCGACGACGATGACCGGCGCCAAGGCGACCGTGAAGTCCGTGCTGCGCGCGATGGACGGCGCCAAGCTGGCCCACTTCGCCGCACACGGCGCGCACGAGCCGGAAAACGCGCTCTTCTCACGCCTCGAGCTCGCCGACGGCGCTCTGTTCGGCCACGAGATGGCCGGGCTGCGGCAGCCGCCGCGGCAGGTCGTGTTCGCCGCGTGCGAGCTCGCGCTCAACCGGATCCGGCCGGGCGACGAGGCCCTCGGGTTCGCCAGCGCCCTGCTCGCGAGTGGCTCGCGGACGGTGATCGCGCCCCTGTCCCGCGTCGGCGACCTCGCTTCGGCCGCCGCGATGGACGACTACTACCGGGCCCTCGCGGTCCGCGACAGCCCGTCGCTGGCGCTGGCCGACGCGATCGCGGTCGACCCGTTCCGCCGCCCTTTCGTCTGCCTCGGCGCGGGTTGACGGCCGGCTCGACATAGCCGGACGGATCTGCTTCGGCGCCGGTTGACGGCGGCCCGACTCGGCGCGATCGGATGGTTCCGGTTCGACGCCGGCACATCATGGCTTGCCCGACATGGTCGCGGTCGGCTTGCCTCGTCGGTGCCGGGGTGCCGGGGTGCCGGGGTGCCGGGGTGCCGGGGTGCCGGGGTGCCGGGGTGCCGGGGTGCCGGGGTGCCGGGGTGCCGGGGTGCCGGGGTGCCGGGGTGCCGGGGTGCCGGGGTGCCGGGGTGCCGGGGTGCCGGGGTGCCGGGGTGCCGGGGTGCCGGGGTGCCGGGGTGCAATGGCCTGGCCCGGGACCGGCGGATTGGCTCTGTGGGCCGGGCCAATCCGGCTTTAGGCTGCCGGGCATGACCGGATTGCTCACCCAGCGCCTGCAGCAGGCCTGCGACAACGCCGTCGCGATGTGGACCGCTCTGGGCCGGGCTCGGGGCCACGACGTCCGGTCGCACGACGGTTTTGCCGTCATCGACGGCCCGGCCGCTGTGCGGATCATGCCGACCACTCCGGATCCCGGGGAAGACCCGGCGCCGGTCGCGAAGGCGTGCAAGGATCACGGCCGCGCTCTGGTCGTCGAGGATCCTTTCGGCACGCTCGACCTCACGGCCGTCGGGATGACCGCGCGCCACCTGCCCGTGATGGTGCGCGAACCGGCGCCCGCGCCCGAGCCCGAGCCCGCCGCCGGTGTCCGCCGGGTCGGGACCGGCGGCAACCTGGTCCGGGCCGGGCGCATGGTGGTGGACGGCTTCCCGCTGGAGCACTACCGGGCCGGCGACGTCTTCCCGCTGTCGCTGCTGGAGCAGGACGGCCCGGCTTTCTTCACCCTCGGCGACGCGGGCGCCTGCCTGACCATGGCCCACGGCGGTGTCGGCGGCGCGTACTGGGTGACGACGATGCCGGAGCATCGTTCGAAGGGCGTCGGGCGGACGTTGATGCACGCCGTGCTGCGGCACTTCGACGGCCTCCCCGTGACGCTGACCGCCGCCCGGGCCGGCAAGCCGCTCTACGACTCGCTGGGCTTCGAGACCGTCGGTGACGCGCACTGGTGGAGCTGACGGCACACGGTGCGCTCCGCCCCGTAGTCGCCCAGTAGGGTGACCCCCGTACGCGGCCAGGCGACGCCGGCAGGCTGGAGGTCCTTCGATGGCACGCACGGGCGGTGAGGGTGAGCTCCCCTCGGTCGCCGAACTGGTGAACCTGTCGCAGACGAAGCCGCTGATGATCCGCGGTGAACTCGACGCGAAACTCGCCGAGGAGCCTGCCGCGGAGCCCCAAGAGCCCAGACACGATCCGCTCGCGATCCTCGACGCCGAGCTGGCCGCGGACGACCCCGGCGAGCGCGCGCACGATGCCCCGCCCGCAGATCCGCCGCGGCGTACGCAGCCGTTCGTGATCGGGGCGGTCGCCGCCGTCGCGCTCGGGCTGGCCGCCGTGGTGCTGTTCCAGCCGCACGTGGTCGGCGGGACGGCCGTGCCGCCGCCGGGGGCCGCCGCGCCACCGCCGCCGGCGACGTCCAGCGAGGCCGTCGCGACGTTCAGCGCCTCGGCCGAACCGCCCCCGCTCACCGCCGGGCTGCAGGACACCCCCGTCAAGACGACGAGCCGGCCCGTCGCGGGGCGCAAACCCGCGAATCCCGTGACGACGTCGTCGACGCCGGCGCCCGAGGACCAGTGGCGCGACATGGTGAGCTCGGCGATCAGCTCGTGGCAGCACGGGCACGGCCGCCCCGGCCGCTGACCCGGCGGAAACCACCGCCGAACTCGAAGAACCCCTGCGCCGCAACACATCGCGGCCGCCGGAGTGTTAACCGGACGCTGGGCGAAGCGTTACTCAACGCGGTTCTGGTAACACGCCGATGTTCCGGATGAAACCGCCCGGAAATGGTTCGCCGTTGCACTGATCGGCATGAACTTCGAGCTCGACGGCCTGCATCGGCCGGTGATCGTGGTCGGCGGCGGCCAGGCGGGACTCTCGATGTCCCACTGCCTGACCTCCGCCGGAGTCGGGCACGTCGTGCTCGAACGCGAGCGCGCGGGGCACGAATGGCGGACCCGCCGCTGGGACAGTTTCTGCCTGGTCACGCCGAATTGGCAGTGCCGGCTCCCCGGTTTCCCCTACCCGGGTGACGATCCGGACGGGTTCATGGTCCGGGACGAGATCGTCACCTACCTCGAGTCGTACGTGAAGGAGTTCGACGTCCCGCTGTGCGAGGGCGTCGAAGCGAGGCGGCTGCGGCAGCTGCCCGGCGGCGGGTTCCGGCTGACGACGTCGGCCGGCGAGCTGACCGCCGACCACGTCGTACTGGCCACCGGCCCGTACCAGGTGCCGTTGAAGCCGCGGCTGGCCGAGCGGCTGCCGGAGCACGTCGTCCAGCTGCACTCGGCCGAGTACCGCAACCCGGACCAGCTGCCCGACGGCGACGTCCTGGTCGTCGGCACCGGCCAGTCCGGCTGCCAGATCGCCGAAGACCTGCACTTGGCCGGGCGCCGGGTGCACCTGGCCGTCGGGTCGGCGCCGCGCGTGGCCCGGCGCTACCGCGGCCGTGACGTCGTCGCGTGGCTCGACGAAATGGGTTACTACAACAGGGGAATCGACGAGTTCGCCGACGCGGACGCTGTGCGGTTCCGCGCCAACCACTACGTTACCGGACGCGACGGCGGCCACGACATCGACCTGCGCGCGTTCGCCGCGCAGGGCATGCAGCTGTACGGCCGCCTGAACAACGTCCGGAATGGACAGTTGTCGTTCGCGGACGACCTGCGCCGCAACCTCGACGCGGCGGACGCCGTCTCCGAGGGCATCAAGGACTCCATCGACGCCTACATCGCGAAACGCGGGGTCCCGGCGCCGAAGGAGGACCGTTACAAGCCGGTCTGGGAACCGCGGGACAGTCAACGAACACTCGACGCGGAAGCGCTTTCCGCCGTCGTCTGGAGCACCGGCTTCGGCCGCGACCACCGCTGGATCGACGTCCCGGTCTTCGACGGCAAGGGTTACCCGACGCACCACCGCGGCGTGACGAGCTGCCCCGGCCTGTACTTCCTCGGCCTGCCCTGGCAGCACACCTGGGGTTCCGGCCGCTTCTGCGGGGTCGCCGCGGACGCGGAGTACCTGGCCCGGCGGATCACCGACGTCGGACGCGGCGGCGACGTCCGCTGGCTGTCGGGCACGCCGGTCAGCACCTACCCGGCCGACGACGACTGGGTCGCCCCGAGGACGGTCGCATGAAGCGCTGGACGAACGACGCCCACCGGCACCTGGGTGTGCTCCCGGCGTTCCCGTTCTACGGCGGACCGCCGGTCGCACCCGCGATCGGCAGCCGGGCGACGATCGGCGAACTCCTGTCCGATTTGGACCGTGAAGGCACCGAACGCGCCTTGGTGATCCCGAACTACGGCATCCCCGATCCGGCGGTCGCGTTCTCCTTCAACGAGCTCTGCGTCGAGGCGGCGGGCAAGGACGACCGGATCAGCGCCGCGCTGTGGGTGTCGCCGCGAGCCGAAGACGCCGTTCGCACCGAAGAGGCGTTGAAGCTGGCAGGCGAGGACGGCGTGCGGGCGCTCAAGCTCAGCTTCCTGCTGGGCGGCAAGGCATCCGACCCCGCGTGCAAGCCGCAGCTCGACAAGATCTTCGCCACGGCGAGGGCGCACGACCTCGTCGTGCACGTCCACACCTCGCCGGGCGCGGCGTCGGACATCGACGAGGTCGGCAAGCTCGTCGAAGCCTACGCCGACGACGTCAAGCTGCACCTCGTCCACTTCGGCGGCGGGATGAGCGGGCACATCAAGCTCGTCGGCGGCCGCTTCTTCGACTGGATCGCCGCCGGGAAACAGGTCTACACGGACCTGTCCTGGGCGATCGGCTTCACGCCCCGCTGGCTCGTCGAGGAGATCTCACGCCGGGGCCTCGGCCACGACCGCGTGCTGTTCGCCTCCGACGAGCCGTGGGGCGATCACGAGGGCGAACTCGCCAAGCTGGCCGCCGCGGCCGGCGACGGCGAGCTCGCCGACCTGGTTTTCCGCGGCACGTTCGACGTGCTGTACGGACCGAAGAAAGGGAAATAGACCGATGGCAGAGCTGACCGAGACCGAGAAGACCAGCCTCGACGAGATCCCGCACCCGTCGCTGCCGCAGGGGTCCAACCTGTACGGCGGGACCAAGGTCTTCCCGGACTACCAGGCCGAACCCGGCCAGAGCTACTTCACGCTCGTGCACGGCATCGCGCACGAGTCGTCGGTGAGCTTCGTCGCGATCCTGCAGGCGACGCGTGCGCTGCGGAAGGGCTTCGAAGCCGCGATCTACTTCTACGGCCCGGGTTCGCTCAACTGCCTGGCCACCCGCGGCTTCCCGACCACCGGCAACGCCGCGTTCCCGGGCGAGCTGAACATCAACGACCAGCTCAAGACGTTCATCAGCGAGGGCGGCAAGGCCTACTGCTGCCGCTTCGGCCTCTCGCTGCACGGCGCGCGCGAGGAGGACCTCATCGAGGGCGTCATCCCGACGCACCCCCTGGACGTGCAGGACGCGCTGATCCACTACGCGCGCAAGGGCGCGATCATCAACTCCACCTACATGTTCTAGGAGCCAGTGTGCGCGTTGGCATCGAAGAAGACCTGGAAACCCGCGCCGACATCGCCGTCCGCGGAGTGCGTGTGGAAGCACCTGTGCAACGCAGCAAGGGCGCCGGGCCGAGCGACGACGGCCACCTGGCGGTCGACGGTGCCAACGCCACGCTACCGCTGAACCCCGAGAGCCCGTACGTCGTCCGGGACGGCCGGATCTTCCGCGAGACGATCGACCTCGGCCTGAGCGTCACCCCGGTCGGGCGTCCACGGTTCTACGATCTGTCCACAACGGACGGTGTACCGTACCGGAAGATCGCCTTGCTGCACGGCAAGGACGTCCTCGCGACGACGGTCGTGCAGACGTGCATCCGGTACACCGAGGACCAGCGCTGCCGGTTCTGCACCATCGAGGAGTCGCTGCGGGCGGGGTCCACTGTGGCCGCGAAGACCCCGCAGCAGCTCGCGGAGGTCGCCGAGGCAGCGGTGCGGCTCGACGGCGTCCGGCAGATGGTGATGACGACCGGCACGACGTCCGGGCCCGACCGCGGCGCCCGGCACCTCGTGCGCTGCGTCCGCGCGGTGCTCGACGCCGTGCCGGGCCTGCCGATCCAGGTGCAGATCGAGCCGCCGGGCGACCTCGGCGTGCTCCGGGACTTGAGGGACGCCGGGGCGACGTCGATCGGCATCCACGTCGAGTCGCTGGACGACGACGTCCGGCGGCGCTGGATGCCGGGCAAGTCGACCGTGCCGATGGCGGAGTACGAAGCCGCCTGGGCGGAGGCGGTCCGCGTCTTCGGCCGCAACCGCGTGTCGACGTACCTGCTGATCGGTCTCGGCGAGGACCCGGACTCCCTTGTGGAGGGTGCCGGGCGGCTGATCGACATGGGCGTCTACCCGTTCGCCGTACCGATGCGGCCGATGGTCGGCACGCTGGCCCGGCGGGACGGCGCCACCGCGCCTTCGCCCGCGCTGGTCGCCGACGTCACCGGCCGGATCGCCGCGCTGCTGCGGGCGGCCGGGATGACCGGCGCCGACCAGGGTGCGGGCTGTGCCGCCTGCGGCGCGTGCGGCCTGCTCAGCGCGGCGGGTGGCTGAGATGGACCACGACATCCTCGCGTTGCTGGGTGACGTCCGCAGCGTCGCGGCGCGCCCGGCGTTCCACATCGGCGAAGCCGACCACAATGGACTGACGGCGTACCGCGCGTTGCGTCACGAAGCGTTCGTGGCCCGGCAAGGACTTTTCGCCGGACACGACCTCGACGACCACGACACCGACCCGCGCACCCTGGTCCTGGTGGCGCGGGACGCGGCAGGCGAAGTGCTCGGCGGCGTCCGCCTCGGCCCGGCCACCGACGGCCCCGACCTCGGCTGGTGGAAGGGTGGACGGCTGGTCGTCGCACCCGGGTCGCCGGCCGGGATCGGCTCGGCGTTGGTCCGCGCGGCCTGCGCGCGGGCCGAAGCCGAAGGCGCACTGCGGTTCGAGGCGACTGTCCAGACGCGCACCGAGCGCCTGTTCACCCGCCTCGGCTGGCAGCGCGTGCGGCCGGTGACCGTCGCCGGTCACGACCACGTCCTCATGCGCTGGCCGATCGGCCGGATCGCCGCGCTGGCCCGCTCGACCAAGGCCGCGCTCGGCCCGTTGGTGCGGGGAATGACCGGCGTGCCCGGCTTTGTCGGTGACGACGGCGTCCCGGTACCCGGCACCGACGTCGTCGCGGCCTGCGACGCGATCATCCCCTCCATGGTCGAGCGCGACCCGGAATGGGCGGGCTGGTGCTCGGTCCTGGTCAACCTCAACGACCTGGCCGCGATGGGCGCCACGCCGACCGGCCTGCTCGACGCGCTGGGTGCGCGGGACGCGTCGTTCGCCGCGCGAGTCCTCAGTGGACTGCGGAAGGCGAGCGAGGCGTACGGCGTCCCGGTACTCGGCGGGCACACCCAGTTCGGCGTCCCGGCTTCCCTGTCGGTGACGGCGCTGGGGCGCACCGAACACCCGGTGCCCGGGGGTGGTGGCAAGCCCGGTGAGCGGGTCTGGCTCACCGCCGACCTCGGTGGCGGCTGGCGGCCGGGCTACACCGGACGTCAATGGGACTCGACGAGTTTCCGTCGCACGCCCGAGCTGCGCGAACTGCTCGGCTCGGTCGCGAAGGCGCGGCCGAGCGCGGCCAAGGACGTCTCGATGGCCGGCATCGCGGGCACCCTCGGCATGCTCGCCGAAGCGTCCGGCTGCGGCGCGGTCCTGGACGTCGACAAGGTCCCACGGCCGCGCGGAGCGTCCACAGGGGACTGGCTGACCTGCTTCCCCGGCTTCGCGATGCTCACCACCGGCAGACCCGCGCCCGCGGGGCCGGCGGTCATCGCGGCCTGCGGCGAACTGGTCGACGGCACCGGCGTCACGCTGCGCTGGCCCGACGGCGAAACGACGCCCGCCATCGACGGCGGCGTCACCGGATTGGGGAACTCATGACCACACTCAGGATGGCCGCGGTCGCCGCGCCGTTCGACCGCGACCTCGAAGGCGACTTCGCGCGCATCGAGAAGCTGATCGGCGAGGCGAAGGCCGAGGGCGTGCGGCTGCTGGCGTTGCCGGAGGCGGCCCTCGGCGGCTACCTCGCCAACCTCGACGGCGGCGCCGAAGGCCCGCCCGCGCTGGCCGTCGACGGCCCGGAGATAGCCCGGCTGGCCGCGCTGGCCGGCGACCTCGTCGTCACGGCGGGGTACTGCGAACTCGCCGGCGGCCGGCGCTACAACTCCGCGGTCTGCGTGCACGGCGACGGTGTCCTCGGCAACCACCGCAAGGTCCACCAGCCGCTGGCCGAAAACGCCAGTTACGGCGCCGGCCGCGGGTTCGCCGCGTTCGACACGCCGGTCGGGCGCCTGGGCATGATGATCTGCTACGACAAGGCTTTCCCCGAATCCGCGCGGGCGCTCGCGCTGGACGGCGCCGAGGTGGTCGTGTGCATGAGCGCGTGGCCCGGCAGCCGCACCAACGCGGCGGCGGACCTGGCGCAGGATCGCTGGAAACGCCGGTTCGACCTCTTCGACCGGGCCCGCGCGCTGGAGAACCAGATCGTCTGGGTCTCGGCCAACCAGTCCGGCACCTTCGGCGACCTGCGGTTCGTCGCCGGTGCGAAGATCGTCGACCCCGGTGGCGAGATCGTCGCCGACACCGGCGTCGCCGAAGGGATGGCGATCGCCGAGTTCGACGTCCAGGCCGCGCTGTCCACCGCGCGCCGGTCGATGGGGCACCTGGCGGACAGACGGCCGGACGCCTACCCCGTTAGTGTCCCGTGAATGGGGCAGATCCGGATCGCCGCCGTCGCCGCGCACTTCGGCCGCGACCTCGACTTCGACCTGCAGCGCATCGCGACGCTGATCGACCACGCGCGCTCGGCCGGCGCCGCGCTGCTGGTGCTGCCGGACGCGGCCCTCGGCGGGTATCTCGCCGACCTGCGCCATCCGGACCCGGAAGCGCTCCCGCCGGCCCTCGACCCCGGCTGTCCGGAGCTGAAGACGATCCAGTCGCTGGCCGCGGAAATGGTCGTGTGCGTCGGCTACTGCGAGGCCGACGGGCCGCGCCGCTACAACTCCGCGGTGTGCGTCACAGGTGACGGCGTCCTCGGCCGGCACCGCAAGGTCCACCAACCGCCGGGGGAGGGCATCGCGTACGAGCCGGGGGCGGAGTTCGCCGCGTTCGACACGCCCGTCGGGCGCCTCGGCATGCTGATCGACTACGACAAGACGTTCCCCGAGTCGGCCCGCTCGCTGGCCGTCGACGGCGCGGACATCGTCGCCTGCCTGAGCGCGTGGCCGACCAGCATCACCAACCGCGCGCCGCGGATGGCCCAGGACCGGCAGTCGCGGCTGTTCGACCTCTACGACCAGGCGCGGGCCGCGGAGAACCAGGTCGTGCTCGTGTCGTCCAACCAGACCGGCGCGATGGGCGGCATGCGGTTCCTCGGTCAGGCCAAGGTCGTCGGCCCGGGCGGCGAGATCCTGGCCCGGACCTGGTCCAAGGCCGGCATCGCGGTCGCCGAACTGGACGTTGAACAGGAACTCGCGAACGCCCGCCGCGTGCTGCACCACCTGGGGGAACGGAAACCCGAGGTCTACCGGGAGGCCTGATGCGCATCGCCCTGCTGAGCTACTCGACCAAACCCCGCGGCGGCGTCGTGCACACCCTTGCGCTCGCCGAAGCCCTCGCGGCGCTCGGCGAGGACGTCACGGTGTGGACGCTCGGCCGCGGCGGCGACACGGGGTTCTTCCGGCCGGTCGACCCCGCTGTCCGATTGTCGATCGTGCCTTTCCCGGACGTCCCCGGCGAGAGCGTCGGCGAGCGGATCCTGCGCTCGATCGCGGTGCTGCGCGCGGCGTTCACCCCGGACGCCTACGACGTCGTCCACGCGCAGGACTGCATCAGCGCGAACGCCGTCGACGCTTGCGTCCGCACGATCCACCACCTCGACACCTTCACCACGCCGGAGCTGGCCGCCTGCCACGAACGCGCGATCGTCCGGCCGTACGCGCACCTCTGCGTGTCCGCCTCCGTCGCGGCGGAGGTCCGCGACGGCTGGGGCATCGAGGCGACGGTGATCCCCAACGGCGTCGACTACGACCGCTTCGCCAACGCCCGCCCGGATACCGGCCGAGGACGTTATGTCTTGGCGGTGGGCGGAATCGAGCCGCGCAAGGGCTCGCTGGACCTGCTCGAGGCGTACGCGCTGCTGGCCGAACCGGACCTCCGCCTGGTCATCGCCGGCGGCGAGACGCTCTTCGACTACCGCGACTACCGCACGCGCTGGGAGAAACGCGCCGCCGAACTGGGCGTCGAACCGGACGTCCTGGGCCCGGTCGCGCACGACGAGCTGCCGTCGCTGATGGCGTCGGCCGCGGTGTTCGCGTTCCCGTCGACCAAGGAGGGCTTCGGGCTGGCCGCGATGGAGGCCCTGGCCGCCGGGGTGCCGGTGGTGACGCGCGACCTGCCCGTGCTGCGCGAGGTCTTCGGCGACGTCGCCCGCTTCGCCGCCGGCCCGCCCGGCTTCGCACGGGAGCTGCGGGCCGCGATGGCGGGCACCGATCCGGCCCCGGGGCGCGCGCTGGCCCGGCGGTTCACCTGGCCGGCGGCGGCCGAGGCGCACCGGAGGTTCTACGGCGCCTTGTGACGGGTGAAATACGGTGCGGCGTCCGTGCGGAACATCAGCGTGAACCCCGCCATCGCCAGGCCCAGCGCGATCAGGAACGCCAGGCCCCGCAGCAGGTCGCCGGGGTCGCGGGCGGACGACGCGACGAGCGCGAACAGCTGCAGCACGACGTCCAGGATGCCCAGCGCGCCGGCGATCGCGAGCACGACGCGCGCCCATCCGGCACCGCGGTACACGCCGTACACCAGCGACGCCCACAACCCGGCCGCGATCACGAACGCGAGTACCGCGACCGGCGTCGGCAAGGTCGCCGCCAGCAGCGCGTCGCGCTCCCCGGTGCCGCCGGCGCCCAGGCCCGGCGTGGCGTGCCCGCCGTTCAGGTGGCCGAGCAGGGAGCCGAGGAACCAGCACGCCGTCGCACCCCACCACGCGACGGCCGCGCGCCGGACCGGAACGGGCGGCTCGGACATAAAGGCAGCGTAGGCGCGGAAACCCGGGTAACGGGACCGCCTCGAGCCGAACCGTTATGCACCGGGCGGGACAGCGGGGTGCTATAAATCGCTACCCCTGCCGGGGCCGTGTGGTCGTAGGCGGCCGAGACCGGTGCCGCTAGGGTGATCGCCTGAAGGTGCCGCTGAACGGGAGAAGCCGGTGACCGCCGCGCACGACTCATCGTGGGATCCCCGCACCCGCTTGCGCGTGCTGCTGATCGAGGACGACGACGGCGACGCGCTGCTGGTCGACGAGATGCTCGCCGACACGTCGGTGCCGGTCGCGCTCGAACGCGTCGAGACCCTCACCGCCGCCCTCGCCACGCCGCTCACCGCCGACTGCGTCCTGCTCGACCTCCAGCTGCCCGACGCGATGGGACTCGGCGGGCTCACCCGCCTCGCCCAGCACGCGCCCGGCGTCGCGGTCGTCGTGCTGACCGGCCAGCACGACCAGGCCACCGGCGTCGCCGCGGTCGCCGCCGGCGCGCAGGACTACCTCGTCAAGGACCAGGTCGACGGCCCGCTTCTGGTCAAGGCCCTGCGCTTCGCCCGCGAACGCAAGCGCGCCGAGCAGGTCGAGCAGCAGTTCCTCCAGCAGCAGCTGCTCGCCCGCGAGAACGCGCGGCTCGAACGCGGCCTGCTGCCCAGCCCGCTGCTGCGCGACCCGCACCTCGAACTGGCGTCGCGCTACCGGCCTGGCCGCAACGGATCCCTGCTCGGCGGCGATTTCTACGACGCGATCGAGATGGCCGACGGCAGCGTCCAGATGATGATCGGCGACGTCTGCGGCCACGGCCCGGACGAGGCCGCGCTCGGCGTCGCGCTGCGGATCGCGTGGCGCTCGCTGGTGATGGCCGGCCTGCCGATGCCCGATGTGCTGAGCATGGTCGAGCGGGTCCTGGTGCACGAGCGGATCGAGCCGCTGTTCGCGACGGTCTGCATGGTCGTCGTCGCGCCGGACCGAAGATCCCTGCGCCTGTCGCTGGCGGGGCACCTGCCGCCGCTGCTGCTCACCCCGGGCGACGGGCACCTGCTCTCCGGCGAACGCCTGGGCGTCCCGCTCGGCGTCGTCGAAGGCACCAAGTGGGAGGCCCTCGACGTGCCGCTGGACCCCGGCTGGTCATTGTTGCTCTACACCGACGGCGTGTTCGAAGGCCGCGTCGGCGCCGGCTCCGAACGGCTCGGCCACGAGCGGATGGCCGAGCTCGTGCTCGACATCCGGCACCAGGGCGGCCTGGGCGGCCGGGCCCTCCTCGACGAGCTGATCGCCCGCGCCGAACGCCTCAACTCCGGCCCGCTGGACGACGACGTCGCCCTCGCCCTGCTCAACCACATCCCTGGGGAGACCGGCCGATGACCGGCACTGTGCGTGGCTGGCCGATCCGCCGCTGGCTGACCCTGCTCGCCGTGGCGGAGGCGGTGCTGCTGCTCGCGGCCCTCGCCGGCGGCGGGATCGCGCTGAGCAACCTCACCGACGCCCGCAACCGCCTGCTCGACGTGATCGGCGCCCAGCGGCTCGCCGCGATCCAGCTGTCGACCGCGCTGCTGAACCAGGAGACCGGCGTCCGCGGCTACCAGCTCGGCCGGAAGCCGGACTTCCTCGCGCCCTACACCGACGGCGTCCGCTCGCAGGGTGACGCCGTCGCCCAGCTGCGGCAGCTCGGCGCGACGCCGGGCACGCAGATCGGCGACGACCTCGACCGCGTGCTGCGGGCGGCGTCGACCTGGCAGGCGACGGTCGCGCCCACCCTCACCCCGGCCGCGCCGCCGGTCACCCCGGCGCAGGCCGACCGCAGCCGGACCCAGTTCGACGCCGTCCGCGGCGCCCTCGACGCCCAGGCCGCACATCTGGCGACGCTGCGCGCCGAAGGCCGCGCCGACCTCGACGGCGCGGCGAACTTCCTGACCGCGATGCTCATCGCCGTCGCGGTGCTCATCGTGCTGCTGTTCGTGCTGCTGTTCCTCGGCCTGCGCCGCGTCATCACCCGGCCCATCCTGCGGCTGGCCGGCGAGGTCCGGCACGTCGCCGACCAGGACATCCACCGGCCGGTCCGCGGCGAGGGGCCGAGCGAGCTGGTCCAGCTCGGCAGCGACGTCGAGGCCATGCGGCAGCGGATCCTCGACGAGGTGGCCGAGCTGGAGCGCGCGCACGGGCTCCTGGACCAGCGGACGCGCGAGCTGGAGCGGTCCAACGCCGACCTGGAGCAGTTCGCGTACGTCGCTTCGCACGACCTGCAGGAGCCATTGCGGAAGGTGGCCAGCTTCTGCCAGCTGCTGCAACGGCGGTACGCGGGCCTGCTCGACGAGCGTGGCGAGCAGTACATCGAGTACGCCGTCGACGGCGCGAAGCGCATGCAGGGCCTGATCAACGACCTCCTGTCGTTCTCCCGCGTCGGCCGGAAACCGGGGGAGCACGTCGTGGTCCCCGCGGCCGAGCTCGTCGACGGCGCGGTCGCGAACCTGGAAGTCGCGCTTTCGCTCAACCGCGGCAAGGTGACCTACGACGACCTGCCGGAGGTCCGCGTCGAGCCGGCGCTGCTGACGGCCGTCTTCCAGAACCTCATCGGCAACGCCGTGAAGTTCCACGGCGAAGCGCCGCCGGAGGTGCGCGTCACCGCGGAGCGCGACGGCGACGACTGGGTGTTCGCGGTGCGGGACAACGGGATCGGCATCGAAGCCGAGTACGCCGACCGGATCTTCGCACTGTTCCAGCGGCTGCACTCCCGCAGCGCCTACCCGGGCACCGGCATCGGGCTGGCCATGTGCCGCCGGATCGTCGAGTACCACGGCGGCCGGATCTGGCTCGACACGGAAACCGGTGCCGACGGCACCACCTTCCGGTTCACCCTGCCCGCGCGGCTCGAGCGCGGCGACGAGGAAGTTGGGGGCGCATGAGCGAGGCATTGGCACCGATCGACATCCTGCTCGTCGAGGACGACCCCGGCGACGTGCTGATGACCCGGGAAGCGTTCGAGCACCACAAGATCCGCAACGCGCTGCACGTCGCGAGCGACGGCGTCGAGGCGCTCCGGTTCCTGCACCGCGAGGGCCCGTTCGCGGACGCGCCGCGGCCGGGGCTGATCCTGCTGGACCTCAACCTGCCCCGCAAGGACGGCCGTGAGGTGCTCGGCGAGATCAAGCAGGACCCGGCGCTGCGGACGATCCCGGTGGTCGTGCTGACGACGTCGGAGGCGGAGGAGGACATCCTGCGCAGCTACGACCTGCACGCCAACGCCTACGTCACCAAGCCGGTCGACTTCGAGAAGTTCGTCGAGGTCGTCCGGCAGATCGACGACTTCTGGGTCACCGTGGTGCAGTTGCCGCACCGCTGAGGCGGGCGTTGGCGCCGGGGCGCCGATTGAGGCACGATGAGTGGCCGTGAGCTCTTTCCCCCGGGATCTCCCCGCCACCGAGCTTTCGGCCACGCTGGATTGGCGCGGCCAGGCCGCCGTGCTCCGCGTGGCGGGCGAAATCGACCTGCTCAGCGCACCGGACTTCGAGGAAGTCGTCGACACCGTGCTCGCCGAAGGCCCCGAAGTGCTGGTGGTCGACCTGAGCGCGGTGACGTTCTTCTGCTCGGCCGGTCTGCAGGTGCTCGCGGCCGCGCACCGCAAACTGGCGGAGCGCGCGCTGCGGGTGGTGAGTGTTTCGCCGGTGACGTCGGGACCCCTGACGACCACCGGGCTCGACACCTGGATCGGCGTCCACCCGACGGTCGACGAAGCCCTCCGGAAGTGACGGGCCCCGCGGGCCCCGGGCCGGGCAGAAAGGCGAACCCGATGCACGAATCCGCCGGGTCGGCGGCCCCGTTCCGCTGTCACGGCGTAGCAGCCGCGCCCGAAGCGTTGCGGCGCCTGCGGCACGACCTGACGGCGTGGGTCCTCGCCGCGGGAGTGGAGCCGTCCCGCGCCCAGGACATCGTGCTGGCGAGCTACGAGGCCCTGGCGAACGTGGCCGACCACGCGTACCACGGCGCGGGCTCCGGCCTGGTCGACCTGGACGCGGCGATCCACCCCGACCGCGTCGAAGTGGTGATCACCGACCACGGCCGGTGGCGCACCCCGGTCCCCGACCCCCGCCCGGTTTCGTTGCGGGGCCGGGGATTGCTGCTGCTGAGGGCCAGCGCCGACCGAGCGGACATCTCATCCGGCGACGAGGGGACCGTGGTCACGCTGGCCTGGGACCTGGACCCCGTGCGTCCGTGACTCTCCGTTCTTCGCCTGATCGTGTGATGAACGGGTGTTCGATTCCGGGTTAGTGTTTGTGGTGTGGACGACGAGCGGATGTGGCAAGCCGACGCGGTGGCATTAGCCGACCGTGTCGGTGAGCTGGTGACCCGGATCCGTTGCGCGGAAGCGTTGCTGTGGCGGGCGCGAGCGCAGCCGCCGCGTCGAACAGCTTGCCGTAGGCACTGTGCAGCGCGGTCGTGTCCATGGCTGGGCACCCTCCGAGCCCGGAGGAGAGGTGCTCAAACCAATGGTGGCAGGCGGTCAGAGCGAGCCGGTGGCGCTCCTCGTCGGCCAGGCGGGAAGCCTTCGCCGGGGCGCGCTTTCGTGTCGCAGCCGTTGGTCGCGGGCCTCTTCGCAACCGGCGCGATCGTCGCCATCCTCCGCAACACCACCGGCCACCCGACGGGACTCCACGAGGCGGTCCCGAAAACCACGGCCCAGGCCCAGCTGCCGACCGCCCGTGCCCGGAACAGCAAGACGGGCTCGCGGCCAACCGGCCACGAGCCCGTCGAACACCAAAACCTACCGGTGCGCCACGGCCCCGGTCTTCGGGTCCAGGGTCAGCTTGCCCGCCTGGGGCCACCAGAACGAGAACATGTTCGACATCGAGTTCGCCCGGGAATCGTACGAGCTGTCGCCGATCCGGCCGGCGAACCAGTTGTCCTCGATGAACTTCAGCACCGAGGTCTGGTCCGTCAGCGTGTGGTCGACGTGGTTCGCCTTGCTGTACGGCGAAATCACCAGGAGCGGGAGCCGCGGGCCGTAGCCGCAGCGGTCCGCGTAGCCGCCCAGGACCGACGGCTTGGCCGTGCAGACCGACTGGTCCTGCGCAGCGTCGTGGGAGCCGTTGATCACCGGCGACGAAACGTGGTCGTACCAGCCGTCCGAGTCGTCGTACGCCAGGACGATCGCCGTCGAGCGCCAGTCGGGGGACTGCTGGATCTTGTTGACTTCGCTGACCACGAACTGCTGCTCGTCCAGCGGGTCCGAGTAGCCCGCGTGCCCGTCCTGGTACTCCGGGGCCTTCAGGAAGCTCACCGCGGGCATCGAGCCGGCCTGCAGGGAGTCGTTGAAGTCCGCGATGTCGTACTGGTGGTTCGCGCGGTCGGTCTGGCCGATCGCCTGGACCGACGACGGCGGCAGGTGCTTCGGGTTCGCCGTCGACGGGTAGTACTGGAACGGCTCGTGGTGCGGGCTGTAGTCGACCACCGCGGCGCCGCCGACGTTGGTGTGCGTGGCGCCGCAGACCGCGTAACCGTTGGCCGAGCCGGTCGGGCGGAAGCCGCCCTGGAACCAACCCCACGTCACGTGGCGCTGGTTGAGCAGGTCACCGACGTTGCGGCCGTGCATGGTCGCCAGGTTGTCCGTGCTCGTGTGGTTCTTGTCCGCGCAGTCGTCCCACGCCGGGTCCGGGTCGTTGATCATCGTGCCGACGCCGTTCGCGTCCGGCGACTGGACCGCGTACGCGTCGCTGACCGGCTCGTGCGTCACCGAATTCACGGCCTGGACGCCGTGCGTGTTGCCGGAGATCAGGTTGAGCGCGCCCGGGGTCGAGGGCCCGAAGTTCGTGTCGAACGAGTTGTCGTTCAGCGCGTAGTGCTGCGCGTAGTTCCACATGCCGGTGACGGTGTTGCCGTCGAAGTAGTCCATCACCAGGCCGGGCTCGCCGAACAGCACCGGCTGGCCGGTGCACTTGTCCGTCTCGGTCTTCTCGACGAACTTGTCCATCTTGCCGCCGTTGAAAGCGGCTTGCTCCGCGCCGTAGTTGTGGTTCTGGTCGCAGGTCATCGCCTGCTCGTGCGTGAGCCGCTTCGGGTTGTACGCGTTCGGGTTGTCGGTCAGCAGCTTGTGGTCCAGGCCGTTGACCTTCGGGGTGTTGCGCGCGGCCTGGAACGGCGTGCCGTCGGTGTTCGCCGCGTTCGGGTAGGTGCCGAAGTAGTGGTCGAAGGCGATGTTCTCGCCGAAGATGACCACGACGTGCTTGATCGGCGTCGAGGTGGGGATCCACTGCGCCGGGAACGGGTGCAGCGGCTGGGCTTCCGCGGTGGTCGCCGCGGAACCGGTGACGACGGCCAGCACGGCGACCGAGGCGAGTGCCCCGGCGCCGAGCAGGCCGCGCCGTCGCCGGCGGGGTCGGGTGTCCACTTCGGATTCCTCCTGGTTTTCTTGGTGGTGGGGAACGGCAATCAGGTCAGTAAGGAACGGCCGTAGTGGTCGTCCGGGCCGGTGACGCCCGGCAGCGCGAAGAAGTAGCCGCCGCCGAACGGGGAGATGTAGTCGGTCAGCGGCTCGTCGGTCAGCCGGGTCTGGATCGCCTCGAACTGGCGCTCCAGATCCTGCTGGTAGCAGACGAACAGCAGGCCCATGTCGAGGTTTCCGTTGCTGTCGACGCCGCGGTCGTAGTTCACGGCGCGGCGCAGGATCCGGCTGTTGCCGGTCTGCGGGGTGCGCGGGTTGGCCTTGCGGATGTGGCTGGTCAGCGGGATCACGGTGCCGATCGGGTCGTCGGCGTAGCGGGGGACGTCCTTCTCGTCGGTGCCGTCGAGCGGCGCTCCGGTGTCGCGGCGCCGGCCGAACATGTTCTCCTGTTCGGCGAGGGAGACCCGGTCCCAGAACTCCACCAGCATCCGGATCAGCCGGACGACCTGGTAGCTGCCACCCGTGGTCCACGCGGGTTCGCCGCCGCCGGACGTCCACAAGAGACTGTCCAGTTCGGACCCTTCCGGGTTCGCGGTGCCGTCCTTGAAACCCATCAGGTTCCGCGGTGTGCCGGACGGCCGCGGCGGCGAGCTGAAGCCGTTCAGCCGCCAGCGCAGCTGCATGCCGCCGCGGGTGGCGCGGGTGATGTCGCGCAGCGCGTGCAGCACGGTGTCGGTGGCGTTCGCCGAAAGGGTCAGGCTCAGGTCGCCGTGGCACTGCGCCGGGTCCAGCGCGTCGTTCGGGAACATCGTCATCGGCTTCAGCTTGGCGGGCTTGAGTTTCGCCAGGCCGTAGCGGTCGTCGAACAGCGACGACCCGACGCCGAGGATCACGCCCAGGTCACCACCCGGCACGACCGGCCCCAGCACCCCCGAGTCGGCGGGCGGCCCGGTGATCCCGAGCGAGGCCGGCGCGCCCCCGCCCGTGAGGAACCGCGCCCGGTCGGTGATCGCGCGGAACAGCTCGGTCAGCTCGGCCTTCGATTCGGCGACGAGATCGAACGACGCGACCACGGTCTGCGTCGGCGGCTGCCGCAGGATCGCGGCCTGGTTCGCACCGTGGAAGGGAACGGACGAGGTGCTGTCGGTGACGGCGGCGGAGGCCCCGAGCCCAGCCCCGGCGGCGACGGTCAGCCCCGCGCCCATCGCGGCCCGGCGCAGGAAGGAACGCCGAGGCAGCCCAGCGGCGGTGACCCGGAGAGGCGAGGCCTGTTCCACGGCAGCGGCGGGGTGCGGCACGGGACAACGAGGCTGGTCGGTCACGGGACCCTCCTCGGTTTGGCGGTGGTCGGCGCCGGCAGTTCGGCTTTCGCGCCGTCGGCGACCCGCCGCGAAGCAAGGCAACGAGGCCGGCGGGTCACGAGACCCTCCTCGGTTCGGCGATCGCCGCGATCGGGGCCAGTAGTTCCGTCAGCTCGCTCACGTCCGCGTTCAGCTTCTGGCGCTGCTTCGGGGCCAGCTGGGCCAGCGGGGTCCACGTGCCGTCGGGCCGGTGAGCGGCGTCCAGCGTGGTCTGGGTGCGGGTCAGCCAGGTGTCCAGCTTGGGGAGCTGCTGGTAGCGCGGGGTCAGCAGCGGGCGCAGGACGTCGAGGACCGCTCGGGTGCCGTCGAGGTTGGCGCGGGCCGTCGCGAGGGTGGTTCCGCTGCCGTAGTCGGTGCGGCCGGTGAGTTCGAACTGCAGCGTGTTCTCCATGATCTCGTGCGCGCGCAGGGCCAGGTCGTTGCCGTCGACCTGGCTGTCGCCGAACGACGTCTGCAGGGTGTGGGCGTCGGTGTCCAGCCGGTCGGCGACGCCGGCCAGGGCGCCGAGGTCTTCGCCGTGCCAGAGGCCGGACTCCAGGCGGTGGAAGCCGGTGAACCCTTCGTCCGACGTGCCGCCCGGCAGGCCGTCGGCGGTGCCGTTGAGCGCGCCGTCGGAGTCGCCGAACGCGTCGTACGCGGCGCCGAGGCGCTCGTACGTCAGGTGCGCGGTCAGCCACGCCGTCTCGCTCGCGGTGCGGTCGCCGCCGTGGACGGCGTTCTTCAGCGCGCCCGTGTTCGCGACCAGCTCGCCGAGGCCGGTGGTGACGTGTGCCTGGTACGCCTTGAGCGGGCCGAGCAGGTCGTTGTGCGTCACCGGCGCGACACCGGGGCCGGATCGCTCGGCCCCGCCGCTGACCTGCGCGACGGGCCCGACGATCGCGCCCGCGTCCTCGGGCAGGCAGCGGAACGCGTAGCTGCCGTTGCCCAGGTTGACCTGCAACGGCCGGGTGGTCGCCGGCCCGAGCCCCTCGACCTCGCCGTAGATCACGCCCGTGGCGGGGTCGATGAGGTCGACCTCGGCGGTCACCGAGCCGGTGTTGTGCACGCGGAACGTCTGCGGGCCCGGCTTCGGGGCCGACCAGCCGGTGCCGCACGACGAGCGCGACACGGCGATCTCCGGATCCTGCGCCTCGGCGTCGCGCGGCCAGAGCACCACGACCGCGCCGGCCACGACGGCGACGGCGGCCACCGCCACGATCCAGCGGGTACGCACAGACCCCGGCACGCGTGCTCTCCCGTCACTCGATCGGACCATTCCGGTCACGGATCATGCGAGCCTAACGCCCGGAAAACCACTGCGGAGGGCGCCGAGAGTAGGAAATTCACCGGGACTTCAACACCACGCTCCCGAAAAGGGGAGGATTCAGACGTTCTACTGTGCCTGATGTGTCTTTTTGGTCCGGTAAGTCATGATCACGGAAGCGGGACGCCGGTCTCCAGGAGCGTCGTCAGGCTTGACAGCAGCGCGGGCCGGCCCCTGGCTGCACATCGACAGGGTCGTGCTGTCGTCGAAGCCGTGGCCTTTCGCCCATTCCCGGGTGAAGGTGTGCCAGGTGCGGGAGAGCCGGCGGTAGGGATCGGATTCGAGGACGACCTGTTCCGGGTCGCTCGTTTTCGCGCGCTTTCCGTCCAGGTCATCGGCGAGCCTTTTTCCCAGTCCGTCTCGAAGGAAACGCCAGAGTTTTCCGGAGTGGTGCTGATGTAGGTCGTGTACGCGAATTCGTTCATCGGTGCTTTCCCCGGGACGTCATGACCAGCGCGGCCGCTGGGATCGGCCGGCGCCTTGGACACCTCGTCCATCAGGACCTTTGCATGTCAACCGGGGCGCTTACGGGAAACGGATCACCGCGATGCCGGCCAGCACGAAGAACACCAGGATCACCAGCGTGCTCGTCTGCCCGCCGGACGAGCGGGTCACGACCTGGTCGACCGTGCCGGTCAGCCGCACCCCGCACTCGGCGACCACCGTGTGCGGCCCCGCTTCGATCCGGGTGAACTCGACCGGCGCGGTGAAGGCGCCCGTGCTGTCGGTGTAGGCGGAGCCGACCTCGGCGCCGTCGGCCGTCAGCGTCACCATCCGGCCGGGCTCGCAGCCCCGCCCGGACGCCGAGAGCTCGTCGCCGGGCTGGACGCTCGGCCGGTCCAGGACGAGCTCACCCGGCTTCGGCGCGGTGCTGGTGGTCGCGGGCGGGGTGCCGGGCGTCGTCGGGGTGGTCGACGTCGGCGGCGTGCTCGTGGTCGTGGGCGGGGTGGTCGTCGTGGACGGCGGGGTGGTGGTGGGGCCCCCGGGCTTCGACGGCCGCGTGGTGACGGGTGGCGGCGTGACCGGCGTCGTGGTCACCGGTGGCGGCGGGGTGGTGGTCGTGACCCCGGTGACGACGAACGTGCCGCTGGCCGTCTCCTTCTGGCTCGTGCAGGTGGCCGTGACCGTGTAGGAACCCGGCTTCGCTCCGGCGGGGACCGCCGTGGGGAACTGGCCGCTGACCTTCGGGGCTACCTGTGACCCGAGGGAACTGCCCGCCCAGAAGAAATTGATGACCCGGCAGGTCGGGAAACCGTTCCAGGAAATAGTGAAAGAGCTGCCCGCGGGTCCGCTCGACGGTTTCAAACCAACCGAAGGAGGAACTTGTGCGCTGGCGCCGAATGCGAACAGGACCAGGAGCAACGCTCCGGCCAGCGCGCCGAAAAACAACCGAACCACGTAACGCATCGGAACGTCCCTCCCCGGGTGTGTGCTCGCTGTAGCATTCCGGACCAGTCGGATTACGCAAGTAGGGGATGCCCAATGGGACGTGTCATCGCGGCGGGGGTTGCGTTGGGTTTGTGCGCGGTGCTGCTCGGCGCACCGCCCGCCTCGGCGGAGTCGGGTTCGCTCGGACTGCAGGTGTCGATCGACGACCGGCCGATCGCGGACGCCACCGTCCCGATCGACCCGGCGAGCCAGGTCAAGCTCGAGGTCGTGGCCACCAACACCGGCAACGCGCCGGTGAAGGTCCGCAGCGTGCGGGTGTCCGGCGTCGCTCTCGCGCTCACCTTCTTCGCCTACGACACGACGGCGCCGTTCGAGGTGCCGGCGCGGGGCAAGGTGAGCCGGACGTTCGTGCTCGACCTCGGTGACCTGTCCGGGCAGGCGACCGGGCTGCTGCCGTCGTCGGTCGAGCTGCTCGACGCCGGGCGTGCGACGCTCGGCGAGGCGACCACGGTCGCTGACGTCCGCGGCTCCTTCTGGTCGGTCTACGGCGTCTTCGGCCTGGCGATGCTCGTGCTCACGATCCTGGCCTGGCTGACGGCGCTGCTCGCGCTGGCCCGGCACCGCCTGGCCGCCAACCGCTGGCGTCGCGGCCTGAGGTTCCTGCCCGCCGGGTTCGGTACCGGCCTGGTCGCGGTGATCACGCTGTCGGTGCTGCGGCTGGTCCCGCCGGAGCCGGCGATCGAGATCCCGGTGGTGCTCGGCGCCGCGGCGATCGCGTTCCTGCTGGGCTACCTGACGCCCAACCCGGTGAAGCCGGCCCCGGAGCCCGCCTACGAAACCCCGGGAGAAGGCCCGAGAGACGGTACTGGCGACCAGACCGTCCGGATGCGCGTCCCCGCGACCCGGGACCGCACCCGATGAGCGCACCCGCGGACCTGATCGCCGCGCTCCCGCAGTACGACATCGGCGCCGAGATCGGCGAAGGCGGCATGGGTGTCGTGTTCGCCGGGACGCACCGGACGCTGGGCCGCAGCGTCGCGATCAAGCAGCTGCCCTGGGACGTGCTCAACCACGCCGCGAGCAGCGAGCTGTTCGACCGCGAGGCGCGGGTGCTGGCCAGCCTGGACCACCCGCACATCGTGCCGGTGTACGACTACGTCCGCACCGGGCGCGAGCACCTGCTGGTGATGGAACGGCTCGACGGCGGCACCGTGCACAGCCGGTTCCACGGCGGTGGCGTCAGCGGCGAGCAGGCGTGCGCGATCGGCCTGGCGATGCTCGCCGGGCTGCACGCGGCGCACCGGGCGGGCGTGCTGCACCTCGACGTCAAGCCGCGGAACCTGCTCTTCAGCACGCAGGGCGTGATGAAGGTGGCCGACTTCGGCATCGCGCGCGTCATCAGCGAAGGCGCCACGCTCGTCACGCACGGCGGCGAAATCCTCGGCACCCCGGCCTACATCGCGCCGGAGCAGGCGATGGGCAACGCGCTGAGCCCGGCGGCCGACGTCTACGCGGCCGGCACCGTGCTCTACGAACTGCTGTCCCGGCAGCTGCCGTTCGACAACACCCGCGGCGCGATCAGCATGATGCGCCAGCACATGTTCACCGACCCGCGGCCGATCGCGGGGGTGCCGATGCCCATCGCCGGCGTGATCATGCGCAGCCTCGCGCGCGAGCCCGAGTCGCGCTACCGGGAGGCCGAGTCGTTCGCGGCCGACCTCGCGGGCGCCGCCACCGCCGTCTACGGCCCGGGCTGGCTCGAACGCGCCGGCGTGCCGGTGCTGCACCTGACGCCGCGGGTGATCTCCGGGCTCAACTCGCCGACCGCGCCGGCCCCGCCGGCCGACGCCCGGACGCGGCCGGTCCAGCGGCCCGGGCCGGACCCGACGTTGTCGGCCACGCGCATCCCGCAGCAGCAACAGCCGGTGGCCGAAGAAGCACCGTCGAACGCGGCCACGCTGTGGTTCCGGCTCGCCGCGGCCGCCGCGCTCATCGCGCTGGTCGTGCTCGCTCTGCTCACCCCGGAACGGCTGCCGCACCAGGCGTCGCCGACGCTGGTCGTCGGCGGGGCGCCCGTGTCGGCGCCGGTCGAGGTGGACCTGAGCAAACCGCTCACGGTGACCGGCCCCGGCAACCCCGGCCGGGTCGCGCTCGACCTGGCCGCCGCGGGGATCCCGCTCGGGTCCGCCGAGACGACGGCGAAGGCCGCCGGCAACGGCTTCACCGCGCAGCTCGAGCTGCCGGGCCTGGCGCGGTGGATCGTCGGCGGTGCGGTCACCGCGACCATCCAGACCGGCACCGTCACCCAGACGTTCACGCTGCTCACCTCGCAGCACCCGCTGGCCAGCGCGATGGGGGCGGGCAGCCTCATCCTGGCGCTGTTCGCCCTCGCCTACCTGGAGTCGGTGCTGCGGAACATCCGCAACGGCCACCGCGGGCGGGGCGCGCTGGTCGCCGGGCCGGTGCTCGGCGTCCTGTTCGGCGCCGCGGTGTGGCTGTGCGTCTCGGTACTGCGGGTGCACGAACCGGCGGCAGGATTCGGCGCCGGGTGCGCGGTGGCGGGCGCCGTCGCGGCCGGGTTCGTCGTCGCGGCGGCCCGGCGCAAGTCCACTGTGCTCGGTCGGTGAGAGATCAGTCGATCATCCGCACGGTGACGTTCGGGCTGTAGGTCTTGCGCCGGCTCCACCCGAGCTCGGCGCACATGCTCAGCTGGATCGAGCGGTCGGCGGGCGCCCAGTAGCCGGTGCGGACGAAGTAGCCCTCCATCGTGCTGAGCGCGCCGAGGCTCTTGCGGGCCGAGCACATCTCCCAGCCCCACTGGCGGCCGGACTTCTCGACGCCGTTGCGGCGCACGGACAGCCGCGGGTTACCGACCGCGCGGATGTCGGCGTCGCCCTGCGCGACGTAGACGACCCCGTCGATCTTGTAGAACCGGTTGTTGTCGAGCAGGGTCACCTGACCGGAGAGGGTGACTTCGACCCGGCCGCCGTCGTCGCCGGTGAGTGTCCAATCGAGACAGTATTCCTGGAGTGGGAGTTCCAGCGACTGGGTCATGGTGCCTTTCCCCTGTTCTGGCCGTGGCGTCCCTTCCAGAAGATAGGGATTTTCGAGACGCCGGGAAGAGGCGTGGAGGATCTTCACCCGAAGCGGTTTCCGGGCCGTCGAATGCCCTGGCACGCATGGGTTTTCAGGCGAGTGGGTGACGCCGGACACGGGACGTGAGAACCGGTCCCACCGCGGAGTGGTGTTGCCCCGCCGCCGGGGTGGCCGGTGCGGACGGTCACCGTCCCCGTCACGGACCGGAGTCGAAGGTAAAGGAACCATTACCTTCGATCGGGCGTTGTCGGGACATGAGCGCGCCCACTGTCATCGAGCTCGGACCGCGTGACCTGCTCGTCGTCGCCGGGCTGCCCGGCGCGGGCAAGACCACCATGCTCCGGCACGCGGCCGGGGGGCTGCCGGTGCTCGACTCCGACCAGGTCCGGGCGCGGCTGGCGACGGTGCTGCCGGACGCGGTGCCCTACCGCTGGTACCGGCCGCTCGTGCACGCGGGGCACCGGCTGCGGATCGTCCGGCGGGCCATCGCCGCCGACGGGCCGCTCGTCGTCCACGAGCCGTCGACGCGGGCGTCGACCCGCGCGCTGCTCGCCCTGGTCGGGAGGCTGACCGGGCGCTCGATGCGGCTGCTGTTCGTCGACGCCACCGCCGAGCAGGCCCTGGAAGGCCAGCGCAGCCGGGGCCGGATGGTGCGGCCGCGCTCGTTCGAACGGCACGTCCGCCGCACCGGGAAGTGGCGGGAGGAGCTGCTCGCCGACCGGGTGCCGCCGGGGTGGCGCAGCGTCCAGGTGGTCGACCGGGCCGGCGCGGCGCGCACCCGCCTGGTGGCGCGGCTGTTGGTCGGTTGCTGACGAGTTGGTCTGGACATTTCACTCAGTGGTCTAGACAATATGGTTCTCCGCGGTGCTACCGCGTCCCCACTGGAGGACCCGATGAGGCGTTCCAGATTCTCCGTCGCACTCGCCGCCCTCGCGCTGGCGCTCTCCGGTCTGGTGGCCGGCGGAGGCACCGCCGAGGCGGCCAACCTGCTCACCAACCCCGGTTTCGAGGCCGGCTCGCTGTCGGGCTGGACGTGCTCGGGCGGCACAGCCGTGGCGACGCCGGTGCACTCCGGCGGCTACGCGCTCGCCGCCACCCCGGCCGGCTCCGACTACGCCCAGTGCGCGCAGACGGTGTCCGTGCTGCCGAACACGACGTACACCGTGTCCGCGTGGGTCCGCGGCAACCCGGTCTACCTCGGCGTCACCGGCGGCGCGTCGACCTGGTCGGGCAACGCGGGCGCCTACAACCAGCTTTCGCTGTCGTTCACCTCGGCCGCGGGCCAGACGTCGGCCCAGCTCTACCTGCACGGCTGGTACGGCGCGGGTACCTACTACGCCGACGACGTCGTCCTCGACGGCCCGGGCGGCAGCACGCCGGGCACGCCGGGAGCACCCGGGACGCCGTCGGTCGGCGCCGTCACGACCTCGTCCATCGCCCTGAGCTGGGGCGTGAGCGCGGGCACTGTCACCGGTTACCGCGTCTACGAAGGCAGCACGCTCCGCACGACCGTCACCGGGACGAGCGCCACCCTCACGGGGCTGACCGCCTGCTCGACGCACAGCTACGCCGTGGCCGCGTACAACACCGCCGGCGAGTCGCCGCGCACCGCCGCGGCCACCGGCAGCACCACCGGCTGCGTCGACACCGGCCTGCCGAAGCACTCCTTGATCGGCTACCTGCACGCGAGTTTCGCGAACGGCTCCGGCTACGTCCGGCTGGCCGACGTGCCCGCCGCCTGGGACATCATCGACCTGTCCTTCGGCGAACCGACGTCGGTGACCTCCGGCGACATCCGATTCAACCGCTGCTCGGTCGCGGAGTGCCCGAACGTCGAGAGCGACGCCGACTTCATCGCCGCGGTCCGCGCGAAGCAGGCGCAGGGCAAGAAGGTGCTGATCTCCATCGGTGGCCAGAACGGCCAGGTCCAGCTGACCACGACGGCCGCGCGCGACACCTTCGTCAGCTCCGTCTCGGCGATCATCGACAAGTACGGTCTCAACGGCCTCGACGTCGACTTCGAGGGCCACTCGCTCTCGCTCAACGCCGGCGACACGGACTTCCACAACCCGACCACGCCGTCGATCGTCAACCTGATCTCCGCTCTGAAGTCGCTGAAAGCCAGGTACGGCGCGGGTTTTGTGCTGACGATGGCACCGGAGACGTTTTTCGTCCAGGTCGGCTACCAGTTCTACGGCGGCTCGGGCGGCGGTGACGCGCGGACCGGCGCGTACCTGCCGGTGATCCACGCGCTGCGCGATTCGCTGACCGTGCTGCACGTCCAGGACTACAACTCCGGCCCGGTGATGGGCCTGGACAACCAGTACCACAACATGGGCGCCGCGGACTTCCCGATCGCGATGGGCGACATGCTCAAGGCCGGTTTCAGCGTGGCGAACACCGGCCAGTTCTTCCCGGGGCTGCGGCCGGACCAGATCGCGGTCGGGCTGCCGGCGGCGGTCAGCGCCGGCAACGGCTACCTCGCGCCGTCCGTCGTCCAGACGGCGGTGACCTGCCTGGCCAAGGGCACCGGCTGCGGCTCGTACACGCTGCGCGGCGGCGCGTCGCCGGCGTTGCGCGGGCTGATGACGTGGTCGATCAACTGGGACAAGTACTACAACTGGGAGTTCCAGAACAGCCACGAGCCGTTCCTGAACGCCCTGCCGTGACGCGTCGCGGTGTGCCCCGCCGGCGGGTGGGGCACACTGCCTGACGTGGTGAGACCGGCCCACGGCGAGTCCGTGATTTCGCGCGTCGTCCGCGTCTTCGAGACGTTCGGGCCGGACACGCCGGCGCTGCGCGTGTCGGACGTCGCGCGGCGTGCCGGCCTGCACGTCGCGACGGCGTCGAGGCTGATCGACGAGCTGGTCGGGCACGGCTGGCTGCGGCGTGATCCCGACCGGCGGGTCCGGGTGGGCGTCCGATTGTGGGAACTGGCGTCGCGCGCGTCGCCGACACTCGGGCTGCGGGAAGCGGCGCTGCCGTTCATGGAGGACCTGCACGCCGTTGTCGGGCACCACACGCAGCTCGCCGTGCTGGAGGACCGTGAGGTGCTGTTCGTCGAGCGGCTTTCGGCGCCCGGCGCGGTCGTCAACGTGACGCGGGTGGCCGGGCGGCTGCCGCTGCACGCGTCGTCGTCCGGGCTCGTGCTGCTGGCCCACGCGCCCGCCGAGCTGCGGGAAGAGGTGCTGGCCGGGCCGCTGCCGGCGTACCGGCGCACCACGCTCACCGAGCCCGCGCGGCTGCGGCGGTTCCTCGCCGACGTCCGGCGCGACGGCTACGCGTACTGCGCGGGCTTCATCGACGAGGAGACGACCGGCATCGCCGTGCCGCTGCGCGGGCCGGCCGGCGACGTCGCCGCGGCGCTGTCGGTGATCGTGCCCACCGGCCGGAACGCGCGGGCGCAGATCCCGGCCCTGCTCGCCGCGGCGCGCGGTATTTCGCGGACAATCTCTCAATGAGTGAGAATGCCCTGGTGTGACGGGTGCTCTCGGCGGCATCCTCGGGGTCCAGCCGTCGAAAGGACGTTCCGCGTGCGCACCCAGGTCGCCATCGTCGGCGCCGGCCCGGCCGGGCTGCTGCTGTCCCACCTGCTCGGCCTCGAGGGCGTCGACTCGGTGCTGCTCGAACGGCAGACCGCGGAGTACGTCCAGGCGCGCATCCGCGCGGGCATCCTCGAAGCGGGCACGGTCGAGCTGCTCCGGAACGTGGGCCTCGGCGACCGGCTCGACGCGGAGGGCATGGAACACCGCGGGATCCACCTGCAGTGGCCGGGGAACCGGCACCACCTGGACTTCGTCGACCTCACCGGCCGGTCGGTGACGGTCTACGGCCAGACCGAGGTGACCAAGGACCTGATGGCGGCGCGGGAAAAGGCCGGGCGGCCGGCGTTCTACTCCGTGTCCGACGTCGAGCTGCACGACGTCACCGGCTCGCCGTCGGTGTCCTTTGTGGACGCCGATGGGCGCGCGCAGCGGATCGACGCGGACGTCGTCGTCGGCTGCGACGGTTTTCACGGGCCGAGCCGCTCGTTCATGCCGCGGCAGAAGGTCTGGGAGCGGACGTACCCGTTCGCGTGGCTGGGGGTGCTGGCCGACGTCGCGCCGTCGACCGATGAGCTGATCTACGCGTGGCACCCGGACGGCTTCGCCATGCACAGCATGCGTTCGCCGCACGTCAGCCGGTTCTACCTGCAGGTGGCGCCGGACGAGGACATCGCGCGGTGGAGTGACGACCGGATCTGGACGGCGCTGTCGGAACGGCTCGGTGTGCCGGGCTGGACGTTGCACACGGGACCGATCACGGAGAAGAGCGTGCTGCCGATGCGCAGCTTCGTGACGACGCCGATGCGGCACGGAAACCTTTACCTGGCCGGGGATGCCGCGCACATCGTCCCGCCGACGGGTGCCAAGGGCCTGAACCTCGCGGTGGCCGACGTCGCGCTGCTTTCCACGGCTCTCACGACTTCCTTCCAGGGCGACGACGGTCTCGTCGACGCCTATTCGGACGCGGCGTTGCAGCGGGTCTGGCGCTGCACGCACTTCTCGTGGTGGATGACGTCGATGCTGCACCGCCACGGCGACGACTTCGACGCGCAGCTCCAGCTGTCCCAGCTCCAGCGGACGGTGACGTCGGAGGCCGCGTCCACGGAACTGGCCAACAACTACGCGGGCCTCCCGCTCTAGCTCTCTGCCGCGGCGGGTCGTGAGTGGTTAGGGCGGTTCTAACCGCCCTAACCACTCACGACAAGCCGCGGCAGACCCACACTCTTGACGCGCGGCCCAGACTCCCGCAGTATGCCGTGAGTAATTCGTATTACTCCGGCACTGTGGCGAGATGCGGAAGGCTCATGAGGGAACTGGACACGGAGATTCTGGTGGTCGGCGGCGGTCTCGGCGGGGTCGCCGCCGCGCTGGCGGCGGCCAAGGCCGGACGGCGCGTGGTGCTCACCGAGGCGACCGACTGGCTCGGCGGGCAGCTGACCGCGCAGGCCGTGCCGCCCGACGAGAACCCCTGGATCGAACGCTTCGGATCCACCCGCACCTACCGTGAGCTGCGCGAAGGCATTCGCGGCTACTATCGCCGCCACTACCCGCTGCGCGCCGAAGCCGCCGCGCTGGCCGAGCTGAACCCGGGCGCCGGGAAGGTCAGCAAGCTCTGCCACGAACCGCGCGTCGCGCTCGCCGTCGTCGAGAGCCTGCTCGCGCCGCACCGCAGCGCCGGGCGGATCGACGTCCTGCTCGAACACCGGCCGATCGACGCCGTGACCAGCGGCGACCGGGTCGACGCCGTGACCCTCGAAGACCGCCACGGCGAGCGCGTCACCGTCACCGCGCAGTACGTCGTCGACGCCACCGAGGACGGCGACCTCCTGCCGCTCACCGGCACCGAGCACGTCACCGGCGCGGAAGCGCAGTCCGAACACGGCGAACCGCACGCCCCGGCGGAAGCCGACCCCGCGAACCTGCAGGGGATCACCTACTGCTTCGCCGTTTCGCACCACGAGGGCGAGCACCACGTCATCGACCGGCCCGGGATGTACGGCTTCTGGCGCGACTACCAGCCGGACTTCTGGCCCGGCCCGCTGCTCGGCTTCGTCGCCCCCGACCCGCGGACCCTGGACCCGGTCAAGCGCACTTTCGTGCCCAACCCGGCCGGCGATCCCCTGGCCGTCAGCGCCGATCAGAGCGCCGACGCGGGGGACAAGGAGCTCTGGGCGTTCCGGCGCATCCTGGCCCGCGGCCTGCACGCCGACGGCGCCTTCGACTCCGACATCACCCTGGTCAACTGGCCGCTCAACGACTATTGGCTCAGGCCCGCGCTGACCATCCCCGGCCACGCGGACGAAGCCGTCGTCAAAGAGGCGCACCACGAAGCCAAGCAGCTGAGCCTGTCCGTCCTGTACTGGCTGCAGACCGAGGCACCCCGCGCGGACGGCGGCACCGGCTTCCCCGGCCTCAAGCTGCGGCCCGACGTCACGGGCACCCAGGACGGGCTCGCGAAGTCGGCGTACGTCCGGGAAGCGCGGCGGATCAAGGCGGTCACCACCGTCACCGAGCACGACGTCTCGGCGGAGATCCTCGGCGTCGACGGCCGGGTCCGGCGCGAGGACGCCGTCGGGGTCGGGAGCTACCGGATCGACCTGCACCCGTCGACCGGCGGGGACAACTACGTCGACGTCGCGAGCGTGCCCTACGAGATCCCGCTCGGCGCGCTGCTGCCCGTCCGGGTGACCAACCTCTTGCCCGCGGGCAAGAACATCGGCACCACCCACATCACCAACGGCTGCTTCCGGCTGCACCCGGTCGAGTGGAACGTCGGCGAGGTCGCCGGGCTGCTCGCCGCGTTCGCGGTGCGCGAGGGCGTCGAGCCGCGGGCCGTCCAGGCCGACGGCCGGCTCTTCGAAGAGTTCGCGCGCGACCTGGACGCCGCCGGGGTGGAGCGCCGGTGGCCGGAAGTGCGGGGGTACTGAAAGTGCCGCCTGTACTGTGCCGATTGTCCGCGGCAGTCGCGCTGGAGGGAGTCATCGATGACGGCGGGTTCGGGCCGGGTCACGCAGGCCCAGGTGGCACGCCTGGCCGGCGTCTCGCAGGCCGTCGTCTCGATGGTCCTGAACGGCTCCGACAGCCTCCGCATCACCCCGGAGACCCGCGAGCGCGTCCAGCAGGTGCTCCGCGAGACCGGGTACACCGTGGACATCATGGGCCGCCGCCTGCGCGGCAAGTCCAACCAGATCCTCGGCGTGTTCACCTACGAGTCGGTGTTCCCGTCCGGCGTGGCCGACTTCTACCGGCCGTTCCTGCTCGGCATCGAGGAGGAGGCCGAGGCCCAGGGCTTCGACCTGCTGCTGTTCACCAGCGGTGGCCGCCGCGACGGGCGCCGCCGCATCTACGACCAGGGCACGAACCGGCTGCGCATCGCCGACGGCTCGGTCCTGCTGGGCCGGCACAACGACCCGCAGGAGCTCGCGCAGCTCGTCGAGGAGCAGTTCCCGTTCGTGTTCGTCGGCCGCCGCGAGTCGCCGACCGGGCCGATCAGCTACGTCGGCGCCGACTACGTCGCGGCCACCCGTGAAGTCCACGAGTGGCTGTGGCGGCTCGGGCACCGCAAGATCGGGCTGCTGAGCGTCACCGAGGAGAACGAGCCGACGCTCGACCGCCGCACCGGTTACGAGGCGGCGGCGCGCAAGCACCGCCGGCCGCCGCTCGTGTTCCTCGCCGACGACCCGGCGCTCGCGCTGCGGCAGGCGCTCGACGAAGGCGTCACCGCGCTGCTCGTCGAGAGCTCGGCGATGGCCGACGGCATCCTGGCGTGCGCGGACGATCTCGGCGTGCGCGTGCCCGAAGACCTTTCGCTCGTCGTGCTGGGCGACGCCGACCCGTCGCAGCAGCCGGCCGCGCACGCGGTGCCGACCACGCCCACCGACTGGTCGATGTTCCGCATCCCGCGCCACGAGATGGGCGCGCACGCGGTGCGCGTCCTGGTCGAGCTGCTCGCGGATCCGAAGCCCCGGCAGCTGCTGCTGCCGTGCACGTTCCACGAAGGTGCCACTGCGGCAGCACCCTCCACAGTGCACATTCACTAACACAGTGCACACTCAAAACTAGGCGTACTGGCTGTTGACAGCCTACGAACGAGACGTTTACCGTCGCTGCTAATTCGAATAACCAGGAGGCATTGTGGCCTACCAGAGAGCCCGGCTGCTCATCGCCGCGGCGTTGTCCGCCGTCGCTGTGGCCTCGACCGCCTGCTCGGGCGGCGCCGGCGACGACACGAACATCGCACTGCGCATGACGGTCTGGACCACGGACAAGAACCAGCTCGCCCTCTTCGACTCCATCGCCGCCGAGTACCGCAAGGCCCACCCCGAGGTCGCGTCGGTGAAGTTCGACGTCGTCCCGGGCGACACGAGCGCGTACTCGGCCGCGCTGACGACGCAGATGTCCGGCGGCAACCCGCCCGACCTCGCCTGGATCCTCGAGCGCGACGCCCCGGACTTCGTCCAGTCCGGCGCGCTCACCGACCTCAAGCCCACGCTGAGCGCGACCGCGGGCTACAACGCCGGCGAACTGGTCCCGTCCGCCACGAAGCTGTGGACCAAGGGCGACAGCCTCTTCGCCTACCCGTTCTCGACGTCGCCGTTCGGCATGTTCTACAACAAGAACCTGCTCACCCAAGCCGGCGTCACCGAGACGCCGGACCAGCTGCTCGCGAGTGGACGGTGGACCTGGGACGCCGCCAAGCAGATCGCCACCCAGGTCGCCGCGCGCGACACCGGCAAGGCCGGCCTGGTCGTCCGCGAGTTCGAGTACAAGCAGTGGGTGCTGCTCGCCTCGGTCTGGCGCGGCTTCGGCGCCGACGCCTGGGGCCCGGACGGCAGGACCTGCGGGTTCGCGACGCCGGAGATGACGTCCGCGATGACCTTCCTGCACCAGGCGATCTTCACCGACAAGGCGCTGCCCGGCCCGGGCACCACGGCGGACTTCTTCGCCGGCGAAGCGGGCCTGACCATCGCGCAGATCAGCCGGGCCGGGCTGCTCAAGGCCAAGCCGTTCGACTGGGGCATCGTCCCGCTGCCCGCCGGGCCGAAGGCGAACGCGCAGGTCATCGGCCAGGCCGGGATCGGCGTCCCGGTGAAGGGCAAGCACGCCAAGGCCGCGTCGGACTTCCTGGCGTTCTTCACCAACCCGGCCAACTCGGCGAAGCTCGGCCAGTACTTCCCGCCGGCGCGCGACAGCCTGATCAACGCGGCGACCCTGGCGAAGGCGAACCCGTTGTTCAGCCAGGAACAGCTGCAGAACGTCGTGGTGAACGGGATCAAGAACGGCGCGGTCCTGCCGTCGCACACCGGTAGCGCGCGGATCGCGTCACTCGTCCAGTCCGCTTTGGACCCGATGTGGAAGCCGGACGCGAACGTGCCCGCCGCGCTCGCCGGGGTGTGCCAAGCCATCGACCCGGTGCTGAGCCAGTGACGCTCAGCTCGAAGAAGCGCGAAGAGCTCGCGGGGTGGATTTTCATCGCCCCGCAGGCCCTCGGCTTCCTCGCCTTCGTCGTGGCGCCGCTGGCGGCGGTGGTCTGGTACAGCTTCCAGGACGTCAACCTGCTGGCCGGGACGTCGTCGTTCGCCGGGACGGACAACTACGCGAAGCTCTTCGACGACCCGACCGCGCCGAAGGTCGCCCGCGCGACGGCGATCTTCTGCGTCGGCCTGGTCGTGCTGAACCTCGCGCTGGCGCTCTCGCTCGCGTTGCTGCTGAACCTGAAACTGCGCGGCACCACGGTGTTCCGGACGATCTTCTTCTCACCGGTGGTCATCACGCTCGTGGCGTGGACGATCGTGTGGAACTTCCTGCTGCAGGACAACGGCGGGATCAACTCGTTGTTGCAGACGATCGGGATCGACGGCCCGAACTGGCTGCGCGGCAACGGCAGCGCGATGCTGTCAGTGATCGTGGTGCAGGTGCTGAAGAACGTCGGGCTCAACATGGTGCTGTTCCTCGCCGCGCTGCAAGGGATCCCGGCGTCCATCATGGAGGCGTCCCAATTGGACGGTGCCGGGCCGTGGCGGCGGTTCCGCTCGGTGATCCTGCCGATGATCAGCCCGACCACGCTGCTCACGGCGATCATCACGGTCGCCGGCGCGTTGCAGGTGTTCGCGCAGATCCAGGTGCTGACCCTGGGCGGGCCCGCGGACAGCACCAACGTGCTCGTCTTCTACTTCTACCAGCAGGCGTTCGCCAACCACGACCTCGGTTACGGCGCCGCGCTGGCCGTCGTGCTGTTCCTCGTGATCCTGGTGCTGACGCTGCTGCAGTGGCGGATGCGGAGGCGGTGGGTGTTCCATGAGTCGTAGGGCGAAGATCACCTGCTATGTGGTGATGGTCGTGCTGGCGGTGCCGTTCGTGTTCCCCACCTGGTGGATGATCACGGCGTCGCTGCTGCCGGCCAACGAGGTGCTCGCGTACCCGCCGAAGCTGTTTCCGAGCCAGCCGCAGTGGGAGAACTACCAGGCCGCGTTCACCGACTTCCCGTTGGCGCAGCAGTACTTCAACAGCCTGTACATCGCGGTGCTCGTCACGCTCGGCACGATGTTCTTCTCCTCGCTGGCCGGCTACGCGTTCGCGCGCATCCGGTTCCGCGGTGAGAAGTTCTTCGGGCTGATCCTCATCGGGCTGATGGTGCCGAGCGAGGTCACGATCATCCCGCTGTTCCGCCTGGTCGACGACTTCGGGCTGACGAACACGCACTGGCCGCTGATCGTCGTGCCGATCTTCGGCGCGCCGAGCGTGCTCGCGACGTTCGTGATGCGGCAGTTCTTCATCACGATCCCGGGCGAACTGGAGGAGGCGGGCCGGCTCGACGGCCTGTCGCGCTTCGGGCTCTACCGGCGCGTCGCGATGCCGATCGCGAAGCCCGCGCTGGCGGCCGTCGCGATCTTCACGTTCCTCAACACGTGGAACTTCTTCCTGGAACCGCTGGTCTACCTGACCGACAAGACCAGGTACACGCTGCCGGTGGCGCTGACGCAGTACGTCGACGTCTACGGCGGCCACCTCTGGAACGTCCAGCTTGCCGCCGCGACCACCACGGTCGTGCCGGTGCTGCTGGTCTTCGTCATCGCGCAACGCCAGTTCGTCGAAGGGCTCGCCCAAAGCGGCCTCAAGGGCTAGGAGGCAGTCGTGATCGATCGCAGAACCCTTCATGGGTGGTGCCGCAGCCGTCACGCTGCTCGGCTTGGCGGGCGCGCAGGACGGCGTCGGACGCGGTGCCGCCGCCCGCCGGGCCGTACCCGCCGCTCGCCCCGCTCCCGCCCGGCGCTCCGGTGCCGGACGGCGCCCGCCGGCTGCACGTCCTACGCGTCCCGCACCCCGGCACCCTCACCACGGAGATCCGCCTTCGGTAGCCGGACCGTGAACGTCGAGCCACTATCCACTTCGGACTCGACGGCGATGGTGCCGCCGTGCGCCTGCACGAGGTGGCGCACGATGGCGAGGCCGAGCCCGCTGCCGCCGGTCTGGCGGCTGCGGGACTTCTCGGCCCGCCAGAACCGGTCGAACACGTGCGGCAGGTGCTCTGGGGCGATCCCGGTGCCGGTGTCCGCGACCGCGAGCACGACCTCGTCCACAGTGGACGAGACGTGGATCGTGACGCGGCCGCCGGCCGGGGTGTGCCGGATCGCGTTGCCCACCAGGTTGCCCGTCACCTGGCGCAGGCGGACCGGGTCGGCCGTCAGCCGGGCTTCCCCGGCGGCCTCGACGGACAGCGTGACACCGGCCGCGGCGGCCCGGTCGGCGTGCGCGGCCGCGACCTGGCCGGCCAGCTCGGCCGCGTCGACGGTCTCCGGGTAGAGCCGCAGGTGCCCGGCGTCGGCCGCGGCCAGGTCCTGCAGGTCCTCGACGATGTGCTGCAGCAGCACCGTTTCTTCGAGCAGCGACGTGCTCAGCGCCTGGTCGAAGGGCAGGTGCCCGTCCTCGGCGGCCTCCAGCCGGCCGCGGATCACGTTCAGCGGGTTGCGCAGCTCGTGCGCGATGTCGCTGACCATCGCCTTGCGCTGCTCCTCGATGCGTTCGCGGCGCGCGGTGAGGTCGTTGAACGCGGTCGCGAGGTAACCCACCTCGTCGCGGGACTTCACCGGCGCCGGCCGGTCCTGCTCGGCCGCCTCGGTCAGCGCCCGCAGCGGGCGCGACAGCCGCGTCGAGACCAGCACGGTGATCGCCACGGCCAGCGCCAGCACCCCGCCGGTCACCGCGAGGATCCGCGTCAGGTTCTCCCTCGAGAGCGTGAACGTCGGCACCGGCGAGTCGCCCGGGCCGAGGGTGAACAGCAGCGCGGGCGGCGCGACGTACGGCGCGAGCTGCTCACGCCGTGCCGTGTCGATACAGGCGCCGGCCGGGCCCTGGTCGGAGGTGCCGAGCGCCTCGAAGTCGAGGGTGAGCTTCACCTGCCCCGAGCCCCGGCGCTGGAGGCAGGTGTTCACGGCGTCGTTGAGGCTGGTGAGCGCGGCCTGCTCGGTCGGCGTGGGGTCCGCGAGCTCGTAGAACCCGCACTTGGCCGCGAAGTAGCGGGCGGTGACGGGGTCGGGCGCGCTGATCTGGGGCCGGCCGCTCGGCGAGTCCTGCACCTCGCTGCGCAGGCCCATGTCGTCGAGGCACCGGACCGCCTTCTCGGCCAGGGCGGCGAGGTCCTCGTGTTCGCGGGGCGGCAGCCGGAACGGCCCCACCGCGCGCGGGTCGATGCCGCTGGTCCCGGCGCCCGGCATCAAGACCGGGTCGACGTGCAGCGGGTCCACCGACGCGCTCGCCTTCACCGGCAGCGTGACCGGCGCGCCTCCGGAGTCGGCCAGCACCCGCCGGTCGATGGTGGTCACGACGATCCGGCGGCCGGTCTCCCCGGCCAGCGCCCGCAGCTTCGGGCCGGCCTGGTCCCAGCTGTGGTTCGCCGCGGCGAAGCCGAGCAGCCGGGTGTAGATCATCGCGTCGTCGGACAGGGCCTGGCCCTGTTCCTGCTGGATCGCGCGGGTGGTGGTCTGCACGGCGAGCCACGCCGTCGCGGCGATCGAGCCGAGGGCGATGAGCAGCGAGACGGCCGACAGCCGCAGGACCAGGCTGCGTCTTCTCGGAAACGGCCTACGCACTGTTCTCGGCGGCCAACTTGTAGCCGACGCCGAAGACGGTCAGCAGGTACTGCGGCTTCGCCGGGTCCGGCTCGAGCTTCTTGCGCAGGTTGAGCACGTGGACGTCGATGATCCGGGTGCTGACGAACCGGTCGTCGCCGCGGGTCAGCTCCAGCAGCTGACGCCGGGTGAACACCCGGCCCGGCTGCTTGATCAGCGTCGCGAGCAGCAGGAACTCGCCCGGCGTCGTTTCCACCGGGCGGCCGTCGACCGACACCTCGTGCCGCACCGGGTCGAGCCGCAGCCCGCCCGCGCGCAACGCCGTGTCGGCCGGTTCGCGCCGGGCGGCCGTCCGCCGCAGGAGCGTTCTCACCCGGGCCATCAGCTCGCGCGGGCTGTAGGGCTTGGTCAGGTAGTCGTCCGCGCCGAGGTCCAGGCCGAGCAGCAGGTCGTCCTCGGTGGCCCGGGCGGTGAGCATCAGCACCGCGACGTCGGATTCGCCGCGCAGGATCCGGCAGACGTCCAGGCCGTCGACCTTGGGCATCATCACGTCGAGGACCAGCAGGTCGGGGCGGTCGCGGCGGGCCTCGTCGAGGGCGGCCCGGCCGTCGGGGGCCAGCACGACCGTGTGCCCTTCGCTCTCGAGGTAGAGCCGGAGGACTTCGGCCTGCTTCTCGTCGTCCTCGGCGACCAGTACACGTGCGCACACGGCGTAGACAGTAGGCGTCCTGACACCCCTCCCACCCGATCCTGACCGGATCTTCATACCTCAGGGGAACGAGCCAGGTCTTTGTCAAAGTGTTGACCCCGGGCCCGCCGGCAGGCAAAGGTCGGATGTCCAGGCAGTGTTGGCTGGGGCAGCCTCGGGAGGCATCGGTGCGAGTCAGGCTCATGGCGGCGATCGTCGCGACGGCGGTGATCGGGGTCCCCGGCGTCGCTTCGGCGGCTCCGACAACGATGTCACCGCTGGTGGGGGACCCGGCGGCGTACGTCGACCCGCTGATCGGGACCGGCAGCGGTGGCAGCTCGGTCGGCGAAATCAACAACTTCCCCGGCCCGGCGGCACCCTTCGGGATGATGCAGTTCTCGCCGGACACCCAGGGCGCGTACGCCGGCTACCAGTACCACAGTGATCAGATCCGAGGTTTCAGCCTCGATCACGCCTCGGTCGGCTGCAACGCGTTCGGTGACGTGCCGATCCTGCCGATCACCGGCGACGTCGGCAGCGCGCCCTGGGACCGCACCGAGCACTTCACCCACGACGACGAGAAGGCCGAGCCGGGCTACTACGCCGTGACGCTCGCCGACTCGAAGATCCGGGCCGAGCTGACCGCGACCACGCGCACCGGGCTCGCCGCGTTCACCTTCCCGGCCGGCGCGAACGCGCAGGTGCTCGTCAAGGGCGGCGCCAGCCTCGCCGGGAACTCGAAGGCCGACCTGAAGATCACCGGCGACCGCGAGGTCAGCGGCTCGGCGACCACCGGCAACTTCTGCGGCAAGCCGAACAAGTACACGGTCTACTACGACATCACCTTCGACCAGCCGTTCACCGCCCACGGCACCTGGGACGGTTCCAGCGTCAAGCCGGAGACCGACAGCGTCGACTCGCCGAAGGCAGGCGCGTACCTGACCTTCGGTGCGCAGGGCGTGGTGCACGCCAAGGTGTCGATGTCCTACGTGGGCGTCGACGGCGCGAAGGCCAACGCGGCCGCGGAAGTACCGGGCTTCGACTTCGGCGCCGTCCGCAAGTCCACAAGGGACAGGTGGACGCAGGCGCTGGGCAAGATCCGGGTTGCGGGTCGCGATGCGGCTCAGCTCAAGACGTTCTACACCTTCCTGTACCACTCCCTGATGCACCCGAACACGTTCGACGACGCCGACGGGCGCTACATCGGCTTCGACGACCGGATCCGCACCCTGCCGAAGGGGCGGCACCAGTACGCGAACTTCTCCGACTGGGACACCTACCGCTCGCTCGCGCCGCTGCAGGCCATGCTGTTCCCGGCGGAAGCCAGCGACATGGCGCAGTCGCTGACCAACGACGCCGTGCAGGGCGGCTGGTGGCCGCGCTGGCCGATGGCGAACGACTACACCGGCCAGATGACCGGCGACAGCTCGGTCGCGCTGATCTCCAGCCTCTACGCGTTCGGCGCGCGGGACTTCGACGTCAAGACGGCGCTGAAGTACCTGGTCAAGGGCGCGACCTCGGTCGACGACACGCCCGGCGCGTACCAGGAACGCAAGGGCATCGCGGACTACGTCGCCCGCGGGTACCTGCCGAACAACGACGCTTCCCGCGGCGACCACGCCCGTGTCGGTGCGTCGATCACCCTGGAGTGGGCGATCGACGACTTCGCCATCGCGCAGCTCGCCCAGGGCATCGGCGACCGGGACGTCGCGCGCGAGTTCACCCAGCGCGGCCAGAACTGGCAGAACATCTTCAACCCGCTCACCGGGTACATCCAGCCGCGCGGGCAGGACGGCCGTTTCCCGGACGGCCCGGCCTACGTCCCGCCGCCGCCCGGCAAGTTCGGCCAGGACGGCTTCGACGAGGGCAACGCCGCGCAGTACACCTGGCTGGTCCCGCAGGACCCGGCCGGCCTGGTGACGGCGATGGGCGGCCCGGCCGCCGTCGCCCAGCGGTTGGACACGTTCTTCCAGAAGCTGAACGTCGGCCCGAACGAGCCGAACATGTGGGCCGGCAACGAACCCGACTTCGGCGTCCCGTGGCTGTACAACCACGTCGGGCAGCCGTGGAAGACCCAGCAGGTGGTCCGCGAGATCGCCACGACGCTGTTCAGCGCGACGCCGGACGGTGAACCGGGCAACGACGACCTCGGCGCGCAGTCGTCGTGGTACGTCTGGGCCGCGCTCGGCATCTACCCGGCCACGCCGGGCACGCCGGACCTGGTCGTGCACAGCCCGCTGTTCGAGCGGGCCGTGCTGTCGCTCCCGAAGGGACGGACGATCGACATCCGCGCGCCGAAGGCGTCTTCAGGCACGCCGTACGTCCATGACCTGTCGTTGAACGGCCGTGACTGGGACCGCACCTACCTGCCCGCGAACACCGTGCGCGACGGCGCCCGGCTGGACTTCTCGCTGCAGTCCACTCCGGACAAACGGTGGGCGGCGAACTCGGCGCCACCGTCCTACCAGGACAAGGAGAAGCCGTTCCTGACGTCGGCGACCAACCAGGTCGTCGTCGAGCCGGGCAGCACGGGCGAGGCCACGGTCAGCGCACAGCGGCTCGGCGGGCACGACCGCAGCCTGGACGTCACGACGAAGGCCCCGGCCGGCCTGACGGTCACGGGTCCGCGGCAGGTCCGGCTCGACGACCGGACCGGCAGCGGCACCGCGAAGCTGACGGTTTCGGTGGCCGCCGGGACACCCGAGGGCTACTGCCAGGTCCCGGTGACCGTCCGGGGCAGCTCGACGTCGGTGCCCGGCTCGGTGATCGTGCTGGTCGCGCCGAAGGGCGGGCTCGCCGCCGCGTATTCGAACGTCGGCATCTCGGACGACGGCGACGTGGGTTCGGCGGACATCGACGGCGCCGGGAACAGCCTCTCCCGCGAGGCGCTGGCCGCGGCGGGACTGGTGGGCGGTAAGCCTGCCCAGGTGGTGGGCACGACGTTCACCTGGCCCGCGGCACCGGCCGGCCGCCCGGACAACGTCGTCCCGGCGGGGCAGACGATCCGGCTGTCCGGGACCCGGCTGTCCTTCGTCGGCACGGCGTCGAACGGCGACCACCAGGCCAAGGCGACCGTCACCTTCACCGACGGCACCACCGGCCAGGCCGACTTGTCCTTCGGCGACTGGGTGTTCCCGGGCGGCGGTACCGATCCGGTGTTCGGCAACACGCTCGTCGCGCGCGCCGACCACCGAAACCAGCCGGGCGGCCCGGGCGGCGGCGCGTCGGTCTACGCGACGACGCCGTTCGCAGCCCCGGCGGGCAAGCAGATCGCCTCGGTGACCCTGCCGTCGGACACGAACCTGCACGTGTTCGCCATCGGCCTCGGCTAGGGACGTCGTGAGTGTTCAGGGCGGTTAGAACCGCCCTGAACACTCACGACGTGGTGTGGGTCAGGCGGCTTGCTGGGCGTTGTAGACGTTGATCGCCGCGTCCCCGAAGTGCGGGCTGCGTTCCTCGTCGGAGTTGTCGTCGGGGTGGTAGCTCACGTTGCCGACGAGGTAGCCCCAGCCGCGGGCGAGCTGCAAGTCGTCGAGCCAGGGACCGCCGCTGGCGCCGTGGCCCTGGTCGCAGTGGATGGCCTCCTGGTCGGGCTGGAACGGCCAGATGCCCGGGCGCCACGTCGTGCCGGTGCAGTAGCGCAGCTGCTGCCCGGTGATGCCGGCGCGGGCCGGGTGCGTGTCGAACGGGTAGCCGAACTCGTAGACGTTCCAGTCGTAGCCGGAGCCGAACTTGTAACCCTGCCAGCCGGTCACGTTGGCGACGCTGGCGCCGTTGCGGGGCCACAGCGTGATGGCCGCGACGTCGTAGTCGCTGTCCTTGCCGTCGAAGTAGCCGTTCGGCGCCGACAGCGACTTCCAGGTCCAGCGGCCCAGCGGCTCACCGGAACCGGCGTAGTCCGGGACGAAGACGAAGTTGGTGTACCAGTGCTTCGCGCCGTCGGTCACGCAATGCCCCGCGGTCCAGATCATGCTGCGGTTGGCCGAGTTGAGCACGCTCGCGGTGCACGAATGGCCACCGTCGGGCTCGTCGAAGTACAGCTTGCCGACGGTCGACGCCGGCATCTGGCCGTGGGCGGTCCAGACCTGCGACTGACTGAGCGCGGCGAGTGCGGCCGCGCCCTGCTTCCCGCCCGCCGGGCTCGTCGACCCGGGCGCGGACTTCGCGGGCAGGACGTGGGTCTGCGGTTCGGCCCCGTGCTGTTCCTTCGGTACGTCGACCGGCTCGGCGGTCCGCATCCGCTCGGCCGTCCAGTGGCTCAGGACGTCCTGCTCGGGCGCGGCCGAGTGGTGGACGACCGCGGCGGAAGCCTTGCCCGGCACCGCATCGGCCGTTGTCGCGGCTTGTGCCGAGCCGTGCATCAGCATGCCTCCGAGCACCACCAGGACGGTGGCTCCCCCTGCCCATCCGATACTTTTCACCGGGTACCTCCAGATTCCCCCGGGGCGGCGATCCCGCCCGGCAGCCAGCTTCCCGCCGCGCGGGGCGGTGGCGACACTGGACCTTGGAGTTGCGCCGTTCAGGGGAGGCCGTGGTGGCCCGGCCGGGAGATGAGCAGGCTGGCGACCGAGCCCGCCTGCAGCCGCGATTCGACGCGCAGCTTGATCAGGACGTTGCTGACGTGGAATTTCACGGTGCGTTCGCTGATGTCCAGCCGGCGGGCGATGCCACGGTTGGACAGGCCGTGGCCGAGGAGGACGAGGATTTCGCGCTCCCGCGCGCTGAGCCGCTCGAGACGTTCGAAGACGCGGTTCCGCCGGTGTTCGAGTGTCGAGAAGTCGTCGCCGTCCATCGTTTCCCCCCGGAGCCGGATTCCCGCACGGAGAAGAGGCCGGCGGCCGGGGTGCAGATACGCCTAGTCCGCCGGACCGCTCTGGTGGCGCATGTTCTCGTCGGCCTGCCGGAAGCGATCGGGTGTCCAGTGGCGGTCGACTTCGCCCGGGTCCTGGGGGTTGCGGTGCTCCACGGCGGTTTCGGGGCCGGGCGCCGGCGGGGCCTGGCGGGCCGCGGCGGCGCTGAGCCCGGCGGCCGCGAGCCCCGCGACCACAGCGAGCACCAGGAACGCCTTTTTCCGGGACATCCGAACCACCCTCTCCCGCTTTCCGAGACTACCACTGCGGCGGAGGGGGAACGGACTACGAATCGGGTGATCGCCCGGTGTGGCGCCAGCGGAATGCGTAGCTGTCCAAAGTGGACTCCAGGGTCGCGGAGGGGGTCGCGTGCACGACGACCACCGGTTCGTCGCGGTCCAGTTCCACGGTCACCTCGGCGTCGAGGCCCAGGGCGGCGACCTCGGCCTCGGCCACCCGCCGCAGGGTGTCCTGGCGCAGGGCCGGCTTGTACTGCTTGCCCACCGCGGTCAGCGGGATCTCCGGGACGATGTGGACGTCCTTCGGGACGGCCGCGCGCTCCGGGACCCGGGCGGCCGCCCACGCCAGCAGTTCCGATGACGGCGTGGGCGCGTGCAGGGTCACGTAGACCACCGGGACCTCGCCCGAGTGGCGGTCGGGGCGGCCGATGGCGGCCGCGCCCGAGACCGCCGGGTGCGCCAGCAACGCCTCTTCGATCGTCGCCGGGTCGATGTTGTGGCCGCCGCGGATGATCAGGTCCTTCGCGCGGCCGGCCAGCCGGACGAAACCCTCGGCGTCGACGCTGCCCAGGTCGCCCGTGTCGAGCCAGCCGTCGACGACTTTGCCCGCCGGGTCGGGCTTTCCGTCGCGCAGGTAGCCGGGGAAGACGTTCGGGCCGCGGATCACCAGCACACCGGTTTCGCCCGGCGGCAGATCCGTCCGGCCGTCGCCGTCGATCCGGACGGCCTTGACCTCCTGGTACGGCATCCGCTGCCGGACCGTGCCCGGGCGCGACACCCCCGGGAAGCCACGGGCGGACGCGCAGGTGCCCTCGGTCAGGCCGTACCCCTCGACCAGGTCGACGCCGGTGCGTTCGCGCCACTGCCGGCGTACGGCCGCGGGCAAGGGCGCCGCGCCGACGATCGGGAACGTGAGAGAGGAGATGTCCGCGTCGAGCGGGACCTGCGCGAGCACGGCGTAGACCGTCGGCACGGCGGACATCGCGCCGATCCGGTAGCGCTCGACGATCCGCCAGAACACCGGGTAGAGCGCCGGGTCGCGGTAGCCGAGCGGGCCCGCCCAGACGACGTGCTGGCCTTTGAACAGCGGCGCCAGCCCGGTCACGAGCAGCGCGTTGACGTGGAACAGGGGGAGCGCGGCGAGCAGCACGAGGTCGTCGTCGCCGGTGGACGCGGCGAGCGTCCAGGCCATGCCGACCTCGCCGGCCTGGGTGTGCACGGCGATCTTCGGGGTGCCGGTGGAGCCGCCGGTGTGGAAGTAGCCCGCGAAGTCCGTGCCCCGCGGCGGCTCGGCGTGCAGGCGGACCGGATCGGCCGCGTCGGCGCGGGACCCCAGTTCCGCGAGCGAAAGCACCGGGCGGCCGACGTCGAGGCCGGGATCCGCGGCGATGACCAGGCGGGCGCCGGACGTCTCGAGCAGCTCCCGGACCTGGTGCGGCGCGAGGCCGGGGTTGACCGGCGCGGCGATGCCGACGGCCTGGGCCGCCAGCGTCGCCGCGAAGACGTCGCCGCTGTTGGGCGCGAGCAGCGCGACCGCGTCCCGCCGGGTCAGGCCCAGGTCGGTGAGCACGTTCGCGATCCGGTGGACGCGGGCGAGCAGATCGCCGTAGGTCCAGGTCTCCGGGTGCTCCCACGCCTCGCCCGAGGGCAGGAGTGTGAGAGCCGGGCGGTCGGCGAACCGGCTCCCGGCCTGCCGGAGCAGCTCGTACGTGCTCTCCGGCAGGCCGCGGTCGGCCAGCGGGACGGCCTCGATCGCCGCGAGGTCCCCGGGGCCGTCGTAGCGGGGCCAGGTCATCCGGGCGAACCCACGGCGCAGAGCCGGATCGGCGCGGCGTGCGCCGGGTCGAGCGCGTTGCGCACCAGGTGCCAGACGTTGAGGTCGTAGGCCTCGCCGATGTGCCCGACCGGGTCGAACGGGCACGAGTCCTGGACGTAGCTGTTGTGCACGCCCGGCTCGCGGACGAACGACGTCTCGGTCGGCGTCACCAGCTCGTCGTAGCGCGAGGTGATGATCGTGTAGTCGATGCCGGGCTGGGCGACCGGGCCGGTGTTGAGCGCGACGATCGCGGCACCGCCGTCCAGCTCGTCGGCGAAGATCGGCAGGCCGATCGTCTTGACGATGGTGTCCCAGGTGCTCTTGCCGAGCAGCGTGTAGGCCAGCGTCAGCAGCCCGGACGCGTTGGCGCCGTGGGTCGGCGGCGCGATCGCGACGACCTTGCCGATCTCACTCTGGATGCCCTGCATCTTGGCCAGGTAGAGCGACTGGAGGCCGCCTTCGGAGTGCCCGACGACGTCGACCTTGGCCGCGCCGGTGGCCGCGCGGACCTTTTCGACGTAGTTCTTGATCTCGACCGACGATTCGGCGACCGGCTTGAGCCCGCCCGCGAACGGGAACTGCGGGTAGGCGCCGTAGGTCAGCGAGAACGTGCAGTAGCCGCGGGCGGCCAGGTCGGCCTGGAGGAAGTTGAGGTCCTCGTAGTAGGTGGCGAAGGTGCCGTGGAGCAGCACGACCGGATTCGGGTGCGCGGCGCTCGGGCGGCAGCCGAAGTCGTTGTTCCCGCCGGCCGTGGTCGTGGCCTGGGCCGGCGCCGCCACGCCCAGGGCGAGCAGGCTCGCGATCCCGAGCCCGGCCAGCCATCGTTTTGTTCCCCGCGCCATTGCGAAGTCCCTTCGGTCTGGTTTGTATGCACAGCATGCGGCACAAGATCAAGGCTGTCTGCTGGCAGAACACGCAGAAACTTGCCGGGGCCGTTTGTGCATGGTGACAATGTGGCATGGATCCAGTGGCCGAGCTGTTCCCTCGATCGGGTGAGATCGCCAGCGCGATGATCACCCGGTGCGCGGCCGAGATCCCCGAATACCGGCTGCTGCCGGCGAGCGTGCTGGCGGGTGACCTGGTCGCCAACGCGACCGCGGTGTTCGAGCTGTTCCTCACCACCGTCGCCGAAGGCCGGCGCCCGACCGAGGACGAGCTGGCCCTGCCGATCGCCTGGGGCGCCGAGCGCGCCCGCGACGGCCTGCCGCTCGAAGCCGTGCTCAAGATCTACCCGCTCGCCGCGAGCGTCGCCTGGGAGCAGCTCACCGGCGACCGGGCCGTGCTGGGTGCCCGGATGCTCGACTTCCTCGGCGAGGTGATGCCGCGCGTGGCCGAGGCGTACCTGCGCGAGCGGGAAGACCTCGACTGGGAACAGCGCGAAGACCGGCAGAACCTCGCGGCGAGCCTGCTCGCGGGCCGCCCGGTGCGCCGTCGCGAACTGCCGGAGAGCTACGACGTCGTCGTGTTCCACCTGCCCGCGCTGCCCGCGTCGGCCGGCTCCCGGGCGGCGACGGACCTCTTCCGTGCCGTCCGGTCCGATGTGGACAGTCAGGTGCTGGTGACCTTCAAGGGGGACGGCGGGGTGCTGCTGGTCCCGGACGGCGTCGCGGCCGACGCCGTGGCCGCGCGGGTCGACGAGATCTGCGGCCGGCCCTGCACCGCCGCCGCGGCCCGGGCGGAGACCCAGGCCGACATCCCGGCGGCGCACTCCGAAGCCGTGGAAGTCCTGACCCTGGCGGAGAACCTGCGGCGGCCCGCGCGGCTCTACCGGCTGGCCGACCTCGCCATCGAGTACCAGCTCGCCCGCCCGAGCCCGGCACGCGACGCGCTCGCGCGGGTGCTGGCCCCGCTCGAAGACCACCCTCACCTGATCGACGCCCTGCGCGCGTTCGTCGTCTCGGGGTACAACCGCGGCGAAGCGGCGAGTGCGTTGAGCATCCACCGCAACACGCTGACCTACCGTCTGGGCCGGATTCACTTGATCACCGGCTACGACGCGACGCAGGCCGCCGACGCCCGTCATCTGGCCGCCGCGATGACGGCCTACGACATCGCGCGGCAGAACGTCTGAATCCAACGGAGTAACGCTTGGGTCGCGTTTCCGGGAAAGCGTTGCAGAATGCCGCGGGCGGCCGATTCCTGGGTGGCGAACACGGAAGAAGTTGATTTCCCATGAAAGCTCCCGGAATTCTCGTCGCCGCCCTCGTCCTGGTGGGTGCCGCGGCCTGTGGCGTGCCCGTGGCGGGTGTGCCGGTCCCGGTCGCGGCGAGCCGGCAGACGGCGGTGACCAGCACGATCGCGGTGCCCGCGCCGCAAACCGTCTACGTGCAGCAGCCGCCGGTCTACGTCGCGCCGGTGGACACGTCGGCGGCGCAGACGGTGATCGCCTACTACGACGCGCTCAACCGCCGCGATTTCACCACGGCGTGGTCGCTCGGTGGCAGCAGAATCGCCGGGGGCGGCGGGTACACCAAGTACGTCAACGGTTTCTCGACGACGTCGTGGGACACGGTGACCGTCACCGACGTCCGCGGGAACACGGTGTACGTCGTGTTGTCCGCGGCGCAGACCGACGGCAGCACCCGCGTCTTTTCCGGTTCCTACACCGTTTCCGGTGGCGTTCTCGCCGGCAGTCACATGACCCGGACGAAATGAGCAGGACCATGCGTATTCTCCGCGCCACCGCGATGATTTCCGCCGTGCTCGCGCTAAGCGCGTGCGGGCTTCCCGGGCGCACTCTCGCCGGCAGCGCGGCCCAGGCCCCGGCCTCGACGGCGACCGTCACGGCCCCGAGCACGCCGACCGTCACCGCGCCGGCGCCGCAGACGGTCGTCGTACCGGCGCCGCAGACCGTCTACGTCCAGCCGAAGAGCCAGGGCGCCGCGGTGACGAGCCAGTGGTACGCCCAGCCGAGCTGGTACAACGCCCAGCCGTGGATCAGCATCACGCCCTCGGCCGGCCAGACGCCGTGCCAGTGGCTGTACTCCCGCGGCTACACCTACGCCCAGGCCTACGCGGCGTGGGCGCAGAGCGGCTACCCGGCGAGCTGGTCGGCCACCGGCGACGGCTACCCGTGCCAGAAGTCCTACGGCATGCAGCACTGAATCAGCCGGACGCGACCCAGGCGCGCACGACGTCGTCCAGCACCTTCAGCGGCACCGGCCCGCCGCCGAGCACCACGCCGTGGAACTCCTTGATGTCGAAGGAATCCCCGAGGGCCTCCTCGGCGAACCGGCGCAGCCGGACGAGCTCCAGCCGGCCGGTCATGTACGCCAGCGCCTGCCCGGGGCATTCGATGTACCGGTCGGTTTCGGACTGCACTTCGACCTCGCTGAGCACGGTGTGCGCGCGGAGGAACCCGACGCACTGCTCGCGGGTCCAGCGCAGCGCGTGCAGGCCGGTGTCGACCACCAGCCGCGCGGCGCGGACGGAGTCCTCGGCGACCATGCCGAGGCGCATCAGGTCGCCGGAGAACAGGCCCATCTCGTCGGCCAGCCGCTCGGTGTAGAGCCCCCAGCCCTCGCTGTAGGCGGTCACCGGCGCGATCCGGCGCAGCTGCGGCAGCCCGGTCAGCTCCTGCGCCAGCGAGTTCTCGAAATGGTGCCCGGGCACGGCTTCGTGGAACGCCACCGTCTCGGCGATGAACCGGTCGCGCGAGCGGACCTCGTGGGTGTTGGTGTAGTAGACGCCCGGCCGTGAGCCGTCGAGCGCGGGCGGCATGTAGTACGCGGGGGCGGCGACGGGCGCCTCCGGCTCCGGGACGGCCCGCACGACGCACTCGGCCGCCGGCGTCCGCGGGAACCAGTCCGGCGCCGCGGCGGTCGCGCGGGCGACGGCGGCGCGGGCCGTCTCGAGCATTTCCCCGGCGTCGCGCCAGCGGAGACTCTCGTCGGTCCGCAGCCGGCGGCGCACCTCGGCCGGGTCGGTCAGCCCGAAGACCCGGCCGCCGAGCTCGGTGTACTCGGTTTCCAGCCCGGCCAGCACGTCCAGGCCGAGCTGGTGCAGCTCCGCGGGGGTGTGGCCGGTGGTCGTGTGCATCCGGGCCAGGGCCGCGTACGTCGCTTCGCCGTCTTCGAGCCAGCAGAGCCCGGGCCGGTCGTCGGGGCGGCCGTGCCCGGCGATCTCCGTCGTGAGCACGTCGCGGTAGCGCGTCAGCGCGGGCCGCACGACGTCCGCGACCAGCTGCTCGTGGCCCGGGAACGGCGTCTCCTGCGCGAGGAAGCGGTCCAGGAACGCGACGGCGGTGCCGACCATCCGCTCGACCGGCGTGCGGCCGGCTTTCAGACCGTCGCGGTGGCGCTGGGCGAGGGCTTCGTAGAACGCGGGCAAGGCGGCCAGCCGGGCCCGGAAGCCGGCCGCGCCCCGCTCGCCCGACGGCGTGAGCTGGGGCAGGAAGGCGAGGTGGCTGATGCCGACCGCGAACATCGGATCGGCCAGGGTGAACTCGACGACCCGCGCGTCGAGCTGGGTGAGGATGGCCTCGGCCTGCTGGACGACGACCCCGAGCGTCACGCGGTCGTCGTCTTCGGAGGCTTCCGCGCGGGCGAGGATGTCCGCGGCTCGCGCCCGCAGCCGCTGCTGGGCGGCTTCGCCGGGATCGGCGAGCTCGGCGTCGTGGCCTTCGATGCCGACGAAGGTCGCTTCGAGCGGCATGTAGGTGCCCAGCACGTGCAGCAGCTCGTCGGCGAGCGCGGTCGCGTCGGTGGTCATCGGTTCATCGTGGCCCAAAACGAACCGGGCCGGGAGCGGATTTCCGCTCCCGGCCCGGCCGGTCGTCAGGTCAAGCTCGAACAGGGTCTCGCGTCCGGATCCTTCGCTCCGTTCGGGACCCACCGCACGTTCGCGAACGAGGCCTGGAACGCGGCGTCGGTGTAGACCAGGAACGGCGTGTTGATGTGCTCGAAGTCCAGCCCGTTGTTGAAGCAGGACAACGGGATCTTCACCGTGGTCTTCGCGCCGCCCGCCAGGTCGGTGAACAGCTTCGTCGCGTTCACCTCCGAGAAGCACGGGTAGACGCAGTGCATGCTGATCACCGTCCGGTTGACCGGTGCCTGCTGCACGGTCGTGTCGAACTCCAGCGCCCCGTCCGCGTTCAGGTAACTGCGCAGGTCGTTCGTGCCCGCCGTGTTCTGCATGTAGAGCTGGGCCGCTCCCGTGCCCGTCCAGGTCGCCTTCAGGCCGTCACCCTGCACGTTGACGTCGGTCGGGACGACGTTGATCTCGCTGTGCGCCGCCGTGCCGTCCGGGCCGATCACCGTGCCGCCCCAGTTCTCCGCCGAGCCGATCTGGCTCGTGTACGGCGCGACGTCGGTCCGGTCGAAGATCGACAGGTCCTCGGTCGCCGTCCCGCCGCCACCGGTGGACCCGCAGGTTGCCGGGCCGGGGGTCTCGTCCAGCTGGCCGAGGGTGACGCGCTGGCCGGTCTTGAGGCCGTAACCCAGCTTGAACAGCGGGTCGTAGTCCGGGGACCACGGGTTGAGCGGCGACTGGCACGCGCTCTTCGGCCACGAGTAGGACAGCGTGCCCTGGTAGCCGGTGCCGTCCTTGCCCTTGACCAGCATGTCGGCGACGCCGCCGCCCTCGGTGCCGGGCAGCCAGGCCGCGACGAACGCGTCCGAGCGGTTGATCTCGTGGTTCATGTAGAGCGGCCGGCCGCCGACGTAGACGGTGACGACCGGGGTGCCCTTGCCGCTGACCTTGTCCAGCACGGCCGCGTCCTCGGGGTAGAGCTTCGAGGCCTCGAGCGTCTTGCGGGTCAGGTCGCCGACACCCTCGGCGTACGGCGTCTCACCGATCACGGCGATGACGGCGTCATAGCCCTTGGGGTCGATGTCGCCCTTCTCGTCGAAGGTGACGTTGGCGTCGCCGAGGTCCTGCTTGATGCCGGTCAGGATCGAGGTGGCGTTCGGGAAGTCGGCGTTGGTGTTGCCGGTGCCCTGCCAGCTCAGCGTCCAGCCGCCGGTCTGGTTCGAGATGTTGTCGGCGCTCTTGCCGACCACCAGGACCTTCGCCTTCGGCTTGAGCGGCAGCACGTTGCCGTTGTTCTTCAGCAGCGTCTGCGACTCGCGGGCCGCGTCGCGGGCCAGCCAGTTGTCCTTCAGCGCCTCGTCCGAGTTGGCGTAGGAGCGGTCGGACGGCTTCTGCGACTCGAAGATGCCGTCACGCAGCTTGACGCGCAGGATGCGGGTCACGGCGTCGTCGATCCGCGACATCGGGATCTGGCCGCTCTGCACCTGGGCGACGGTGTTGGTGATGAACGCCTTCCAGTCGGCGGGCACCATCACGACGTCGATGCCGGCGTTGATCGCCTGCGGGCACGAGGAGTTCGTGCAGCCGGGGACCTGGCCGATGGCGTTCCAGTCGGACACGACCAGGCCGTCGAAGCCGATCTTGCCCTTCAGGATCTCGTTCATGGCCTTGCTGCTGCCGGTCAGCTTGCCCTCGTTGATGCCGAGGTCCGGGTTGGTCCAGCTGTTGAACGACACCATCACGGTCTGGGAGCCGGCGGCGAGCGCGCCGTAGTAGCCCTGGCCGTGGATGTTGATCATGTCGGCTTCGGACGACGGGTTGACGCCCTGGTCCTGGCCCTTGATCGTGCCGCCGTCCCCGATGAAGTGCTTGGCGGTGGCGATCACGCCGTTGTAGCCGATGCGGCTGGTGGCGCCGTCCTGGAGGCCGTTGATGTCCTCGTAGCCGTAGGAGCGCGTGATCCGCGGGTCCTCGGAGAAGCCCTCGTAGGTGCGGCCCCAGCGGTCGTCCTGGACGACGGCGAGGGTGGGCGAGAACGCCCAGTCCTGGCCGGTCGAGCGGACCTGCCGGGCGGTGGCGCCGGCGACGTCGCGGACCAGGCACGGGTCGTGCGCCGCGCCGAGGCCGATGTTGTGCGGGAAGACGGTGGCGCCGTAGACGTTGTTGTTGCCGTGCACGGCGTCGATGCCCCAGATGACGGGGATCTTCGTGCGGCTGGTCTTGGAGGCGTTCCAGTAGGAGTCGGCGAGGTTCAGCCAGTCCTGCTGGGTGGCGTGCTTGTTGCCGCCGGGCCACGCGCCGCCGCCGTTGAGGACGGTGCCGATGGCGTACTGGCGGACCTCGTCGGGGGTGATCGAGGTGATCTCGGGCTGCGTCATCTGCCCGACCTTCTCCTCGAGGGTCATCCCCGCGAGGATCTGGGCGATGCGCGCCTCGTCGCCGGCCTTGCCCTTGACCTGGCTGTCGACCTTGGGCCAGTCCGCCAGGGTCGGCAGGGCCTTCTCGATCTTGGCGCAGCCGTTCTTGTCGAGGGCGGGCTTCCCGATGACGGGCTGTGCCGGTGCGGCCTGGGCCTGCAGCGGTGCCGCCTGCGCGACCCCGCCGAGCAGGCTCAGGCTCATCAGCGTGACGAGCGAACTTCGACGCGCACGCGACCACGCGCGTGATCTTCCGGCCATGGTCTGGTCCATTCTGCGAGGGCGGCGGACCGGCCGATCCTCACCGGGCAACGGGGACGGCGTCAATAGTTTCCGGCCGGTACGCTCTTCGTTAATTCTCGCCATAAAATAAGAGTCGTCCGGTGGGCGGCACCCCATTACCGCGCAGGTCGGGCCGGGTCAAGGGTGCGCGAGGGCAGCCGTTCTGCCCGCGGAGGCTGCGCTGTTTGCCAGGATGGCCGGATGGACATCCGCCGCATCACGACGTCCGCACCGGCACTGGCCGCGGGCCACCTCTTCGACGACCTGCCGGTTTTGGCGGCACTGGAGCGATTCCTCGCTTCGGAGGGTCACCACCTGCTGCTCGCGTACGTCGACGACGTCCCGGCGGGGATGGTCACCGGCGTCGAGATGACGCACCCGGACAAGGGCACGGAGATGTTCCTGTACGAACTGGGCGTCTCCCCGTCGTTCCAAGGCCGCGGCCTCGGCTCGGCCTTGGTGACGGAGCTGGCCGCGCTGGCCCGTTCGCGGGGGTGTTACGACATGTGGGTGGTGACGGAGGAGGACAACGCCGCGGCCCAGGCGACGTACCGCCGCGCCGGCGGCGCGGGGACAGGCCGCCAGGTGGTCCTGGAGTGGGACCTCACGTAGCCGACCCTCCAGGTACGCGAGCCGACTGTCCAGGTGCGCGAGCCGACCCTCCGGGTACGCGGAGTGCGCCCCGGATCGCGTGTCTGGATCCGGATCTCGTGTGACTGGGGGCGGATCTCGCGTGATTGGGCGCGTGACTCGCGTGATTGGAGGGGCATCACGCGTGATTGCGGGGACGACACGAGGTCAGGCCAGGACTGAGCCGGGGAGTTCCTCGAAGATCAGCCACGTCCTCGTCGAGCGGACCCCTTCCAGGGCCTGCAGACGCTCCAGGACCACGTCGCGCAGCGTGGTGTTGTCCGGGGTGCGGACCAGCAGCAGGATGTCGAAGTCGCCGCCGACCAGGGCGACGTGGTCGACGTACGGGATTTCGTGCAGGTCCGTGGCCATCGTGCGCCAGGACGTCTGCTCGACCGTCACCACGATGTACGCCGACGTGCCCAGGCCCGCGCGGCGCGGGTCGATGCGGGCGCCGAAGCCCGTGATCACGCCCTCCGCCATCAGGCGCTCCAGCCGCGCGTACGCGTTCGTGCGCGAAATGTGCAGGCGCTCCGCCAGGGCGCGGACCGCCAGGCGGCCGTCCGCGGACAGCTCCGCCAGCATCGCGCGGTCGACGTCGTCCAGGGGCGCGACCGTCCGTCCCGCGAGTCCGGACGTAGCCGAACCCGACGCGGACGTTTGGTCACCGGAACCGGCTGATAAAGACTGTTTGTCGCTCATTTCCCGCAACCCTTGAACACAACACCGCCGAGAACCACCATCTGAGCATCATATGTCTGCGAGAGGTGGTGAGCGTCATGGCGACGGAAACCCTGCTGCCGTCCGCGTCGCCGGTGCGGTTCGTCGCCGAGGACGGGACGCGTGCCGACCAGCACGGCGGCTACGGCGAGCCGTCCCGAGAGCGGCTCAAGGAGGCCTACCGGCTGATGGTCCTGGGCCGCCGGTTCGACGTCCAGGCGACCGCGCTCACCAAGCAGGGCCGCCTCGCCGTCTACCCCTCCAGCGCCGGCCAGGAGGCCTGCCAGGTCGCCGCGGCGCTCACCCTCGCCAAGCAGGACTGGCTCTTCCCGACCTACCGCGACTCCGTCGCTCTCATCGCGCGCGGCCTGAAGCCCGGCGAAGTCCTGACGCTGCTTCGCGGCGACGCGCACTGTGGCTACAACCCCGCCGAGACGCGCGTAGCGCCGCAGTGCACTCCGCTCGCGACGCAGACCCTGCACGCCACCGGGCTCGCCCACGCGATGCAGCGACGCGGTGAGGACGGCGTCGCGCTCGCGCTCATCGGCGACGGCGCCACCAGCGAAGGCGACTTCCACGAGGCGCTCAACTTCGCCGCCGTCTTCAAGGCTCCCGTGGTCTTCTTCGTGCAAAACAACCGCTACGCGATCTCCGTGCCGTTCGAGAAGCAGAGCGCCGCGGCCGCGTTGGCGTACAAGGGGATCGGCTACGGCATGCGCTCGGAGCAGGTCGACGGCAACGACGCCGTCGCGGTCCTGAGCGTCCTCGACGACGCCGTGAAACACGCGCGGGACAAGAACGGCCCGGTCCTCGTCGAGGCCCACACCTACCGCATCGACGCCCACACCAACGCCGACGACGCCACCCGCTACCGCGAAGCCGACGAAGTCGCGAAGTGGCGCGAAGCAGACCCGGTGACCCGGCTCGAGACCTATCTCAAGGCCCAGAAGACCCTCAGCGACAACGAAATCGAGCAGTTCCGCGGCGACGCCGAGGACTTCGCCCAGACCGTCCGCGACACGCTCAACGCCGAACCCGAACTCGACCCGCTGTCGCTGTTCGACCACGTCTACGCCGAGCCGACCCGCCACCTGGAAGCGCAGCGGGCCGCCCTCAAAGCCGATCTTTCGGGGGTCCGGGTGGCGGAGCCCCCGGCCCGGGGCGGAGCCCCCGTTGTAACAGCCGAGCTGGAGGCCTGATGACGACCACGATGGCGCAGGCGCTCAACGCCGCCCTGCGGGACGCGCTCAAGGACGACGACAACGTGGTCGTGTTCGGTGAGGACGTCGGCGCGCTCGGTGGTGTCTTCCGGGTCACCGACGGCATCACCGCCGACTTCGGCGAGGACCGCTGCTTCGACACCCCGCTCGCCGAGGCCGGCATCGTCGGGTTCGCCGTCGGGATGGCCATGGGCGGCTTCCGCCCGGTCGTCGAGATGCAGTTCGACGCCTTCGCCTACCCCGCGTTCGAGCAGATCACCTCGCACGTCGCGAAGCTGCGCAACCGCACCCGCGGCGCGCTCTCGCTGCCGATGGTCATCCGGATCCCCTACGCCGGCGGGATCGGCGGCGTCGAGCACCACTGCGACTCCAGCGAGGCCTACTACACGCACACGCCGGGCCTGCGCGTCGTCACGCCGGGCACCGCTCAGGACGCCTACGACCTGCTCCGCGACGCCATCGACTCGCCGGACCCGGTCGTCTTCCTCGAGCCGAAGTGCCGTTACTGGTCGTCCGAAGAGGTCTCCTTCACCCGCAGCGGCCCGGCCATGGACCAGGCCGTGGTCCGCCGGCAGGGCAAGGACGTCACGCTCATCGCGTACGGCCCGATGGTCGCCACCGCACTGGAGACCGCCGAGGCCGCGAAGGAGGAGGGCTGGGACGTCGAGGTCGTCGACCTGCGGTCGCTGAGCCCGTTCGACGACGAGACCGTGACGGCTTCGGTGCGCCGCACCGGCCGCGCGGTCGTCGTGCACGAGGCCGCAGGCTTCGGTGGCTACGGCGCGGAGGTCGTCGCTCGCGTCACGGAGCAGTGCTTCCACCAGCTGCACGCGCCGGTGCTGCGCGTGACCGGCCTGGACATCCCGTTCCCCTCGCCGAAGCTGGAACGCCACCAGCTGCCGGACGTCGACCGGATCCTCGACACCATCGCCCGCCTGCAGTGGGCCGACACCCCGGTGGTGGCCGGTGCCTGACTTCCTGCTGCCGGACCTCGGCGAGGGCCTGACCGAGGCGGCGATCCTCAACTGGCACGTCAAGGTCGGCGACACCGTCGGCATCGACCAGATCGTCGTCGAGGTCGAGACGGCGAAGGCGGCGGTCGAGGTGCCCGTGCCGTTCGCCGGCGTGGTGTCGGCGCTGCACGGCGAGCCCGGGCAGCTGCTGCCGGTCGGTGCGCCGCTGCTGAGCGTCGGCGGCTTCGCCGAGCCCGGCGTGACAGTGTCGACCACGTCATCGGGCAGCGGCAACGTCCTCATCGGCTACGGCACCGCGCCGACGACCCGTCGCAAGCGTGTCCGGCGTGTGGAGGCGCCCGTCGTGCAGGCCGTGGTGAAAGCCAAGGCGCCCGGCGTGATCTCGCCGTTCGTCCGGAAGATGGCCGCGGACAACGGGATCGACCTCGCGAAGGTCACCGCCACCGGCCCGGACGGCATCATCCGCCGCGCCGACGTCGAAGCGCTGCTGGCCAAGAAGCCGGCCGACGGTGAACGCCGGATCCCGCTCACCGGCGTCCGCAAGGTCGTCGCCGACAAGCTGACGGCGTCGCGGCGCGAGATCCCCGAGGCCACGGTCTGGGTGGATGTCGACGCGTCGGAGCTGGTCGCCGCCCGCGTGGCCTTGAACGCCAAGACGGACCGGCCGGTCAGCCTGCTCGGCCTGATCGCCCGGTTCGCCGTGGCGGGGCTGAAGAAGTACCCCGAGCTGAACTCGCGCGTCGAAGGCGACGAGATCGTGGTGCTGGACAGGATCCACCTCGGCTTCGCCGCGCAGACCGGCCGCGGGCTCATGGTGCCGGTCGTGCGCGACGCCGGGAGCCTGTCCACCCGGGACCTGTCGGCGGCGATCGGCGACCGCGCCCGCACCGCGCGCGACGGCAAGCTCGCGCCGGCCGACCTGACCGGCGGCACGTTCACGGTCAACAACTACGGCGTCTTCGGCGTCGACGGCTCGGCCGCGATCATCAACCACCCCGAGGCCGCGATCCTCGGCATCGGCCGGATCATCGACCGGCCGTGGGTGGCCGGCGGCGAGCTGGCCGTGCGGAAGGTGTGCGAGCTGACGCTGGCGTTCGACCACCGCGTCTGCGACGGCGGCACGGCGGGCGGGTTCCTGCGGTTCGTCGCGGACTGCGTCGAGTCACCGGTCACGGCGCTGGGCGACCTGTGAGACTCACCGGCCGCATTGGCCGGATGTGACAGTGGTGGCACTTAAAGTGTTCGCGTGACGACTCCAGCCCAGCAGGACCGGGACCAGGCGGCGGCGCGCGTGGACCGGCTCAAGCAGGACCTGGCGGGCCGGCTCGGGACGGCGCCGGAGCCCGGTGCCGAGGACGCCGAACCGATGGACCGGCTCGTGGCGGCGGCCCACCGGCTGCTGGACGCCGAGACGGACCACGAGGAGGCCGCGCGCCGGCTGGTGGCGGCGGAACTCGGCGCCCGCCACGCGGCGACGCAGCGCGCGGTCGTGTTCTTCGCGGCTCTCCCGGTGCTCGCCGGGCTCGTCGCGGGTGCGCTCGTGCTGTTCGGTGTGCTCTCGCCCGGGTGGCTGCCGTTGCTCGTCCCGCTGTTCGCGGCCGGGATGTGGATCGGCTTCGCGCCGGTCCGGAAGGTGCCGGCGGTGCTGCGCGAGCGGACGCTGGCGGCGTGGGCGGGCGCGCTGGCGGCGGTGGGCCTGGTGGTGGCGTTGCTTCCGTGGCCGTCGGCCACGGTGACGGTGGTGGCCACCGTGCTGGCGGCGCTCGGGACCGCGGGCGCGATCGCGGGCCTGGTCCGGGAAAGCCGCATCCCGTGAGGCGCGGCTACGCCACCTACGGCGACGACCCCGACTTCGAGACGGAGTACGCCGACTACGCCGAGCCGGCCGACACCACCCGCCGCGACCTCGACGAGCTGTTCGCTGCGGTGGACGGCCTGCGCACGGCCGTCGAGGACGTCGACGCCCGGGACGCCGGCCTGCGCCGGGAGGTCGCGGACCTGGCCGGCAAGCTCGGCCCCGGGGCGTCCCAGGAACACCGGATCGACCACCTCGGCCGGCAGCTGGAACGGTTGCAGCAGCAGGTCCAGGCCCTGGAACGCGCGGTACGCATATCGGACGGCGTGCCGCAGGCGAACCTCGACGACGTCGGCGCCGAGACGCGCGCCCTGGCGGCGCAGGCCGCGCGCTGGGACGACCTGCACAAGGAGCTGGTGACGAAGGAGCAGCGCGCCCGCCACGAGCAGGAGATCGCCCGGCTGGCGGAGGTGCGCGAAGCGGCCGCGCGCTGCGACGCAGACCTGCTGGAAGTCATCCGCCGCCTCGCCACGACGGACCGCGGTTCCCGCGCTCGCGGCGACGCCGAGCCGTCGTTGCGAGCGTTGAGCACCCGGCGCCGCACGCTGCTGGACGAGGAGATCCCGGCGGCGGCCGACGCCGCGGAGCAGGCCCGGCTCGCGTTGCGCGAGGCCGACGCGGTCGAGGCGCGCGTGGTGCCGCAGCTGGAGCGCGCCGAACGCGCGTGGCAGGACCTGCAGGTGCGGCTGCGGACCCGGATCACCGACGCGATCGGCTCGAACGCGCTGCTGCCGATGTGGTTCAGCCACGCCCTCGGCGTCGCCCCGCCGTCGGGGACATCGGGCGACGCCTGGATCCGTACGGCGGCTTCGGTGCTGGCGTACCGGGTCACGTTCGGGATCAAGGACCAGGCCTTGCCGCTGGGACCCCCGGCGACGGACGGCACGGACACGACCGAGCGGCGCTGGACCTGGCGGGCCCGGCTGGAGTCCGACTTGGACGAACTCTCTTGGTGATTCCGATTACCGAGAGTATGCGGCCGTACGGCTGATTTCGGGCCGGGTCCACCCGGACGCGGGAACATCCCGTGGGGGCCGGGCGACTCAGGAGCATGGAAGAGCCAGAGGAGAAGACGCGGAAGGCCGTGCCCGGCCGCGTCTTCCGGACGGGTAGCGCCGAAAACGTGAACGGGCCCGCGCGGCCCCGGGACTATCCCGCCGACGGCCTGCGGGCGTTGGCCCGCAAGGACTACAACGCGGCTGTCGCGGCTCTCACGCAAGCGCTCCGCGCGCCGTCGGCGGACCCCGCGCTGTACTTCCACCTCGCGCTGGCGCAGCTGCGCGGCAACCGGCCGCATCGGGTCGGGTCGGCCCGGGACCTGAACGTCGTCCGCGACTGCCTCGACCGGGTCGGACACCTTGCGCACGCCCGGGTTCTGCTCCACCTGACCGACGAGGACCGGGGCCGGCTCTGGGAGCGGGGCGGGCAGGTCCCCGCGCGGGTGTCCGCGCTCGTCGAGGTGATGGCCCCGGAGTACGTCGAGGAGATCCTCGACCACGTCACGGCACCCGAGAACCGGGTGTGGCAGCTGCTCCGCTCCCGGCGGGGAAAGACGACCGCCCCCCAGACCGTCACCTAGACCGCGGCCGGGCGGCGCAAAGCCTGGCGCCGCAGGCGGTTGAACAGCTTCGGGTTGTTCAGCGCGAACACCCCCACCGTCTCCCCGTCACGCTGGTACGTCGCCACGAACGACGCGTCCGCCGGGCCGCCCTCCACGAAGGTGAGGACATCGTCCGGACGCGGGTGCCCCGCCAGCTGCAGGGTCCCCGTGTACTGGTCCGACCAGACGTACCCGCTCGGGACGTACGTGCGTTCGGTGCGTCCGGAGAGGAGGTTGCCCACCGCGACCGGCGCCTGCTCGGAAGCGTTCGTCCAGTGCTCGTGCCGCCGTCCGACGCCGTCGGTGTGGTAGCGGGCGACGTCGCCGATCGCCACCACCTGAGGCAGGTCCGTCACCAGGCCGGCGTCGGTGTGGACGCCGTTGCCGACCGTCAGGCCGGAGCCCGCCAGCCAGTCCGTGGCCGGGGTCATGCCGACACCCACCACGACGACGTCGGCCGGGACGACCGAGTCGTCGGCCAGGCGGACGCCCGTCACCCGGCCAGCCGACGCGACAAGGCCCGAGACGGCGACGCCGCAGCGCAGGTCCGTGCCGTGGCCGGCGTGCAGCCGCGCGCACACCGCGGCCAGCTCGGACCCCAGCACCGGGGCCAACGGCGCGCTCAAGGCTTCCAAGACGACCACGTCGAGGCCCAGCGAACGGCACGTCGAGGCCACCTCGGCGCCGATGAACCCCGCGCCGACGATCACCACGCGGACCCCGGGCACCAAAGCGGACCGCAGCGCGACAGCGTCGTCGATCGTGCGCAGCGAGTGGGCGCCCTCGAAGCCGGGCAGGGTGCGCGCGCGGCCGCCGGTGGCGATGACGACGCCGTCCGCGTGCACCGAGCTGCCGTCCGAGAGGTGCACCCGGCGGGCCGCCGGGTCCAGGGAGGTCGCCCGGACGCCGAGGCGGAAGTCCAGGGCCAGCGACGCGAGATCGCCGGCGTCGAGCAGCTCCAGCGCGGCGCGGGAGGTCGTCCCGGCCAGGAAACCCTTGGACAGCGGCGGCCGGTCGTAGGGCAGGTGCGCCTCTTCGCCGATCAGCACCACCCCGCCGTCGTAGCCCTGCGCGCGCAGCTCCTGCGCGGCGCGGACCCCGGCCAGCGAAGCGCCGACGACCGCGACGCGTTTCACGCGGCGTCCTCGCGGGCCACGCCCTGGACGTAGATGACGCCGTCGTCGACCAGCACCGGGTACGTCCGCACCGGTTCCTTCGCCGGCAGGCAGCTCGGCACGCCCGTGCGCAGGTCGAACAGCGCCGCGTGCAGCGGGCACTCGACGAAGCAGCCTTCGAGCCAGCCGTCGGCCAGCGAAGCGTCCTGGTGGGTGCACGTGTCGTCGATGGCGTACAGCTCGCCGTCCTCGGTGTGGAACACCGCGATGGCGGGGGTCCCGGGAATCCGGACGGACTCACCCGGGGGCAGCTCGTCGACGGTGCATGCGCGAATCATGACGCCTCCGCTAACTGTTGCGCATTGAGGAACATCGACTGTGATCCGCAACAAGTGTGAATTCGACGCCGGGCGTCGTCAAGGGGGTACGCCCCGGTAGTTTTGTTACCCGGTAACGGAGAATCCGGGCACGCCGAAACCCGCCACTGCCGCCACAAGGTCACCCTTGTGAGTGGCAAAAACGCATCTTTCCCTACGAAAGCTCGGTATACGCTCAGTGAGCAGGGGTCTCGCCGTGGCGGTAGAACGGCTGCTTGAGCGGGGCCAGCGGGGTGTTGCCGAGGATCAGGTCCGCGGCCTTCTCCGCGGTCATCATCACCGGCGCGTAGATGTTGCCGTTGGGGATGTAGGGCATGACCGATGCGTCGACCACACGCAGGCCCTCGGTGCCGTGCACCCGCATCGTCTGCGGGTCGACGACGGAGCCCTCGTCCACGCCCATCTTGGCCGTGCACGACGGGTGCAGCGCCGTCTCGGCGTCCTTCGCGACCCAGTCGAGGATCTCCTCGTCGGACTCCACCGACGGTCCCGGCGAGATCTCCCCGCCGTTGTACCGGCCCATCGCGGACTGGTTGAGGATCTTCCGCGCCACCCGCACGGCCTCGATCCACTCCTTGCGATCGTTTTCCGTGGACAGGTAGTTGAACTTGATGGCCGGGTGCTGCCGCGGGTCGGTCGAGGTGAGCTTCACCGAGCCGCGGGTGTCGGCGTACATCGGGCCGACGTGCACCTGGTAGCCGTGGCCTTCCGTGGGGGCCGACCCGTCGTAGCGGATCGCCACCGGCAGGAAGTGGAACATCAGGTTCGGGTACTTCACCTCGTCGTTGGACCGGACGAACCCGCCGCCCTCGAAGTGGTTGGTCGCGGCCGGCCCGGACCGCAGGAACAGCCACTGCGCGCCGATGTAGGGCCGCTTCCACTTGGCCAGCGACGGCTGCATCGACACCGGTTCCTTGCAGGCGTACTGGATGTAGACCTCCAGGTGATCCTGCAGGTTCTCGCCGACGCCCGGCAGGTCCTTCACGACGTCGATGCCGAGCTTCTCCAGGTCGGCCGCGTTGCCGACGCCGGAGAGCTGCAGCAGCTGCGGGCTGTTGATCGCGCCGCCGCAGAGGATGATCTCCTTGCCGTACACCTCGGCCGGCACGCCCCGGCCTTCGCTGTACTCGACGCCGATCGCGCGGGTGCCGTCGAAGAGGATCTGCGACACGAACGCGCGGGTCTTGATCGTGAGGTTGGACCGGTTCTCGACGGGGTGGAGGTAGGCGCCGGCCGCGGACAGCCGCCGTCCTTTCCGGACGTTGCGGTCGAACGCCGCGAAGCCCTCCTGCCGGTAGCCGTTGACGTCGTCGGTGCGCGGGTACCCCGCCTGCTCGGCGGCGTCGAAGAAGGCCTGGAACAGCGGGTTCGAGGCCGGGCCGCGCTCCAGTTCGAGCGGCCCGTCGTGGCCGCGCCACTGACCGTCCGGCGCGTCGGCCAAGCAGTTTTCCATGCGCTGGAAGTACGGCAGGCAGTGCGCGTAGTCCCATGTGGACATTCCGGGGTCGCCGGCCCAGCGCTCGTAGTCCAGCGGGTTGCCGCGCTGGAAGATCATCCCGTTGATGCTCGACGAGCCGCCGAGCACCTTGCCGCGGGCGTGGTAGATGCGGCGCCGGTTCATGTGCGGCTCGGGTTCGCTGCGGTAGCCCCAGTCGTAGAACTTCGACCCGATCGGGAAGGTCAGCGCGGCCGGCATGTGGATGAAGACGTCCCACTTGTAGTCGGACCGGCCGGCCTCCAGCACCAGGACCTTGTTCGACGGGTTCGCCGACAGCCGGTTCGCCAGCGCGCACCCCGCCGAACCACCGCCGACGATGACGAAGTCGTAGTTTTCACTCATGCGTCCTCCTCAGCCGGGCAGGGTGTCCGGGGCTTCGTCCGGCATGTGCTCGGGGCTCGTGTGCGACGAACCCCAGGTGGCGCGCCGGATGTAGAGCATGATCGCACCGACGAGGACGATCAGCCCGGTGACGATCACCGCGCCCCACTGGAAGTACCAGTGGTCGTCGCCGTAGACCTCGGTGCGCGGCCAGATCAGGTTGACGGTCATCGCGCCGCCGTAGACGACCGCGACCAGGTTCACCAGCGTGCCCCAGCGGCCGAGCTTGAAGTACGGCCCGTGGTCCGGGCGCGGCCAGCCGCCCCGCAGGCGGCGGATGAGCATCGGCGCGGTGACCATCAGGTAGGGGATGTAGAACAGGATGATCGCGGTCGAGGTCAGGATGAAGAACGCCCGCTGGTTGCCCAGGTTGATCAGCAGCACCACGACGGTCAGGCCGCCGGTGAGCAGCGCGGGCAGGACCGGCGTCTTCGAGCGCGGCGAGACATTCGCCATCGCCTTGCTGAACGGCAGCCGGCCGTCGCGGGCCATCGCCCACGACATCCGGATGGCCGCGGTCTGCACGGCCAGGCAGCACACGGTGATCGCGATCGCCGAGCAGATCAGGAACGCGTCGCCGAGGCCCTCGCCGAGGGTGCTCTTCAGCAGGTACGGCATGCCGGACGTGCTCAGCTCCTTGGCGTTGAGGTCGCCGACGGCCATCATGCCGACGAGCATCATCAGGCCGCCGACGATGAACGCGGCGGTGATCGCCCGCAGGATCGCGCGCGGCGCGTGCCGGCGCGGCTGCGTCGTCTCCTCCGCCAGCGAGCCCGCGGTGTCGAAGCCGTAGAAGACATACGCGCTCATGAGCGACGCCACCAGGAAGGCTCCGAGGTACCCGAACGTGTGACCGTCACCGGTGCCGTGGGTGTCGAAGACGATGCCCGGGCCGCGCTTGATGTGGATGGCGAGGGCGATCACGAGCAGCACGCTCGCGCCGAGCTCCACCGCGACCCCGAAGTTGTTGATCTTCGCCATCAGCTTGACGCCGATGATGTTCACGACCGTGGCGAACACGACCAGGATGAGCGCCAGGATGATGGCGTTCTGCGCGCCGCCCGGGGTGGAGGTCAGGCCGGCGTCGTCGTCGCTGCCGACGATCTGGAACGCGGTCGACACCTGCGGCAGGATGATCTGGTAGGCCACCGCGACGGCCGCGGCCGTGACGATCGCGCCGATGATCATGATCCAGCCGGCCAGCCACGACGTCCGGGGTTTCGCGATCTGCTTCGCCCACTGGTACACCGAGCCGGCGAGCGGGAACTGCCCGGCGAGCTCGGCGAAGCACAGCGCGACGCAGAGCTGGCCGATGAAGACCAGCGGCCACGTCCAGATGAACGCCGGCCCGCCCGAGCCGAAGCCGAAGAAGAAGAGCTGGAACACGCCGGTCAGGATCGAGATGTAGCTGAACCCGGCGGCGAAGCTGGAGAACGAGCCGAGCGAGCGTTCGAGCTCCTGGCGGTAGCCGAACTTCTCGAGCTCGGAGCTGTCGTCCGGGCCGGGCCCCCCGCCCGCCGGCTTTTCCTGTGTGGTCATCGCGACGTCCTCACGTGGTGGGGGAGTGATCAGCCCTTGAACCAGTGCTGCGGAACGGGATCGATGTTCTGGTAGACGTGCTTGCTCTCCTGGTACTCCGCGAGCCCGGACGGTCCGAGCTCGCGGCCGATGCCGGACCGGCCGAACCCGCCCCACTCCGCCTGCGGCAGGTAGGGGTGGTAGTCGTTGATCCACACGGTGCCGTGGCGCAGCGCCCCGGCGACCCGCTGGGCGCGGGACGCGTCCGACGTCCACACGGCTCCGGCGAGCCCGTACTCGGTGTCGTTGGCCAGCGCGATCGCGTCGGCCTCTTCGGCGAAGCGTTCGACGGTGACGACCGGGCCGAAGACCTCTTCCCGGACGACCGCCATGTCCCTGGTGCAGTCGGAGAACACCGTCGGGCGCAGGAAGAAACCGCTTTCGTACTGCGCGCCTTCGGGTCGCTTGCCCCCGGCTCGGAGCGTTGCGCCTTCTCTGAGAGCGCCTTCGATGTACCCCTCGACCTTGGCGCGGTGCTGCGCCGAGACGAGCGGGCCCGTCTCGGTGGCGGGATCGAGGCCGTCACCGACCCGGATCGCCTCGGCGCGCGCGGCGAGGTCCGCCACGAACCGGTCATGGATGCCATCCTGGACGATCAAGCGCGCGCCCGCCGAGCAGACCTGTCCCGAATGGACGAACGCGGCCATCAGCGCGTAGTCGAGGGCGGTGTCGTAGTCGGCGTCGTCGAAGACCACGTTCGGGTTCTTGCCACCGAGCTCCAGGGCGACCCGGCGGACGCCCTTCGCGGCGGCCGTCATGATCTTCTCGCCGGTCGCGTAGCCGCCGGTGAAGGAGACGAGGTCCACGGCCGGGTGCTCGACCATCGCGGCGCCGACGTGACCCGGGCCGAGCAGGAGGTTGACGACGCCCGCCGGGGCCCCGGCCTCTTCGAGCAGCGCGACCAGCTTGATCGTGGTCAGCGGCGTCACTTCGCTGGGTTTGAGCACCGTCGTGTTGCCCGCGGCGAGTGCCGGGGCGAGCTTCCAGGACATCTGGAGCAGCGGGTAGTTCCACGGCGCGATCAGCGCGCAGACGCCGACGGGCTCGTGCACGATCCGGCTGACGACGGTCGCGCTGCCGGCGTCGACCACCCGGCCGGCGTCCTTGCCGGCGAGGTCGGCGTAGTAGCGGAAGACGGTGGTGACGTCGTCGATGTCGATGCGGCCTTCGCCCAGCGTCTTGCCGGTGTCGAGGCTCTCGGTGCGGGCCAGGTCCTCGCGGTCGCGGACCAGCAGGTCGGCGACGCGCCGGAGGAGTTCGCCGCGCTCGGTGGCGGTCGTCTTGCGCCACGGCCCGTCGTCGAAGGCCCGGCGCGCGGCTTCGACGGCGGCGTCGACCTCCTCGCGGCCGGCCTCGGCGACGCGTTCGATCACCTGGCCGGTGGCGGGGTTCAGCACGTCGGAGGCGGTGCCCCCGGACGCGTCCGTCCAGATCCCGTCGATGTGCAGGTCCTTCATGCGGCCCCTTCCGGATCGGCAGTGGCTGCGGGCGGTGCGTCGAGTGCGTACATTTGTACGCGAGACGTGTACAGATGTCCACAAGTAGGGTCGGCCGGGGCGGCGTGCGACGATCTGTCCGTCGCGCCCGAGACGCACGAAGGGGGCTGCTCGACACCGATGTCGAAGACCGAATCCACCGCGGTGTCCGCTTCCGGGCGCCGTCGCGGCCCCAACGACCCCGACCGGCGCGCGCGCATCGCGAAGGCGGCGATCGAGGTCGTCGCCCAGCGGGGCATCGACGGCCTCACCCACCGCGCGGTCGCCGCCGCGGCGGGCGTCCCGCTGGGCTCGACGACGTACCACTTCGCGACCCTGGACGACCTGCTGGAAGTGGCGCTGCACGAGGCCGCGGAGAAGAACGTCCACGCGCTGAAGGAGTGGGAAGCGGCGCTGCCGCCGGAAGCCGACTTCGCCGCCGCGCTGGCCGAGCTGGTCATGGGCTACATCAACGAGCAGTACCGGGACACGGTCGTCGAGTACGACCTGTACGTCGCGGCCCTGCACCGCCCCCGCCTCCGCGCGGCGAGCGCGGCCTGGGACCAGGCGCTCATCGCGTTCTTCGGCTCCCGCACCGACCCCCTCACCGGCCGGCTCCTGGCCGGCCTGTTCTGCGGCCTCCTGATGCAGGCGGCCCTGGCCGACCCCCGCCCGGCCCGCGAGGAGATCGAAACCCTCTTCCGCCGGGCCATCCACGGCCCCGCCGCCTGACCCGGACGGTCGGCTCACGTACCCAGGGAGTCGGCTCGCGTACCTGGAGGGTCGGCTCACGAACCGACCCGCTGGGTACGCGAGCCGACTGTCCGGGTACGTGAGCCGACCCTTCGGGTACGCGTGTCGTCCGAAACGTGCCGGAAATCTTGGTGTGGGTTGAAAAACTTGGGTTGACACGGGGTTTGGGTGGGAGTCACTCTGTTCCGGAGTGAGCAACAAGACGCGTTCTGCGCAACTACTCCCGTACTGACCGCGGAGAGGACCCCCGACGGTGACCACTACCGATCTCCCGCCGAGCCTGCTCGCCACGCTGCCCGGCTCCTACTACACCGATCCGGCGATCTTCGCGCTGGAGCAGTCGAAGATCTTCGAGGCCGACTGGTTCTGCGCCGTGCGCAGCGCGGACCTCGCCGGGCCCGGGGCGTTCGAGACCGTGCAGATCGGCAAGGAGAGCGTCCTGGTCTCGCGGGGCCGGGACGGCAAGCTGAACGCGTTCCTCAACGTCTGCCGCCACCGCGGCGCGCGGCTGTGCACCGACGACTCCGGCACCGTGAAGCGCGCCTTCCAGTGCCCGTACCACGCCTGGACGTACGGCCTCGACGGCAAGCTGATCGCCGCGCCCAACCTCACCGGCATGCCGGACGTCGACCGCACGACGTTCGGGCTCACCCGCGTCCACCTGCGCGAGTGGCTCGGGTACGCGTGGGTCTGCCTGGCCGAAGAACCGCCGCCGTTCGAGGGCAGCGTGGTCGCCGCGGTCACCGAACGGCTCGGCGGCGCGAGCGCGATCGAGGCGTACGGCGTCGACGGCCTCGCGCTCGGCAAGCGCGTCGAGTACGACGTGAAGGCGAACTGGAAACAGATCATCGAGAACTTCATGGAGTGCTACCACTGCGCGACGATCCATCCCGAGCTCACCGAGGTCCTGCCGGAGTTCGCCGACGGGTACGCCGCGCAGTACTACGTCGGCCACGGCGCGGCGTTCGGCGGTGAGGTCCGGGGCTTCACCATCGACGGCGGCGAGGGCGTCGACCGGCTGCCCGGCGTCACCGAGGACCAGGACCGCAAGTACTACGCGATCACCATCCGGCCGCAGGTGTTCGTCAACCTGGTGCCGGACCACGTGATCCTGCACCGGATGTTCCCCCTGGCCCCGGACCGGACGCTGGTCCGCTGTGACTGGCTCTACCTGCCCGGCGTCGTCGAGTCCGGGCGTGACCTGACACGCTCGATCGAACTGTTCCACCGCGTCAACCTGCAGGACTTCGAGGCGTGCGAACGCTGCCAGCTCGCGATGGACTCGCGCGCCTACGCCGGCGGCGGGGTGCTCGTGCCCAGCGAGCACCACATCGGCGAGTTCCACGACTGGGTCCGTGGTCGCCTCTCGTGAGTGTTTAGGGCGGTTCTAACCGCCCTAAACACTCACGAGGCTTCAGATCAACGCCCGGATGGCGGCCTCGAAGCCGGTGACGTGCTCCAGCGTCAACGCGGCGGCCTTCTCGGCGTCGCCCTCGATGATCGCGGTGAGGAGCGGGACGTGCTCGTCGACGTGGCCGGCCATCCCGGGCAGCCGGGGCACGAACACGCACCAGATCCGCGTCGCGAGGTTGTCGTACCGGATCAGCGTGTCCTCGAGGAACGGGTTGTGCACGCACCGGTAGATCGCCCGGTGCAGGGCGAGGTCGGTGCGCAGCAGCTCGGCGTTGTCCCCGGCCGGGACGCCGACGTCGAGCTGCGCGCGCAGCTCGGTGAGCGTCGCCCGGTCGGCCGTGGTCGCGCGCCCGGCCGCGGCGGCGGTGGCCATCGGCTCCAGCGTGCGCCGGACCTCGGAGATGTGCGCGAGGTCGGAGATGTTGACGTCGGTGGCGAACGTGCCCCGCCGCGGGTAGGCGACGACCAGCCGCTCGGATTCGAGGCGTTTGAGCGCCTCGCGGATCGGCGTGCGGCCCATGCCGAGGGTGGTGCCGAGCCACTCCTCGTTGATCGGGTCGCCCGGCCGGATGTCGAGCATGACCAGGCGATCACGGACGAAGAGGTACGCCTGTTCGGCCAGCGATGGGGGATTGACCGGTGGGTTCACACCGCTTAGCCTACATCGACAATTGATATATCAGAAGTCGACCAGGAGGACTCGGATGCCTCGCACCCCCGGCGCGGACCTGCCGGACCACCCGGACTTCCTCTGGGACGACCCGGAACCCAAGCCGGCCTACGACGTGATCGTCGTGGGTGGCGGCGGGCACGGCCTCGCCACCGCGTACTACCTGGCGAAGGTGCACGGCATCACCAACGTCGCCGTGCTGGAGAAGGGCTGGCTCGCGGGCGGGAACATGGCCCGCAACACCACGATCATCCGCTCCAACTACCTCTGGGACGAGAGCTCCGGCATCTACGAGCACTCCCTCAAGCTGTGGGAAGGCCTCGAAGAGGACCTCGGTTACCCGATCCTGTTCAGCCAGCGCGGCGTGCTGAACCTCGCGCACAGCCTGCAGGACGTCCGCGACAGCGTCCGCCGCGTCGAAGCCAACAAGCTCAACGGCATCGACGCCGAATGGGTGGACGCCGAGGGTGTCAAGGAACTGTGCCCGATCGTCAACACCTCGCCGGACGTCCGCTACCCGGTGCTCGGCGCGACCTACCAGCCGCGCGCGGGCATCGCGAAGCACGACTACGTGGCCTGGGGCTTCGCCCGCGCGGCGCACGCGATGGGCGTCGACCTCATCCAGAACTGCGAGGTCACCGGCATCTCCACGGTCGACGGCCGGGTCACCGCGGTCGAGACGTCGAGGGGCCGGATCGCCGCGGGCAAGGTCGCGTTGTGCGCCGCCGGGCACTCGTCGGTGCTGGCCCGCATGGTGGGCCTCGACCTGCCGCTCGTGTCGCACCCGTTGCAGGCCTTGGTGTCCGAGCTGCTGGAGCCGATCCACCCGACGGTCGTCATGTCGAACGCCGTGCACGTCTACGTTTCCCAGGCGCACAAGGGCGAACTCGTGATGGGCGCCGGCATCGACAGCTACAACGGCTACGGCCAGCGCGGCTCGTTCCACATCATCGAGCAGCAGATGGCCGCCGCGCTGGAGCTGTTCCCGGTGTTCGCGCGGGCGCACCTGCTGCGGACGTGGGCCGGCATCGTCGACGTCAGCCCGGACGCGTCCCCGATCATCGGCCTGACGCCGGTCGAGAACCTGTTTCTCAACTGCGGCTGGGGCACCGGCGGTTTCAAAGCCACACCGGGCGTCGGCGACGTCTTCGCGGCCACCATCGCGCGGGGCAAGCCGCACGAGTACGCCGAACCGTTCACGCTCGACCGGTTCACCACCGGTGCCCTCGTCGACGAGCACGGCGCCGCCGCCGTCGCGCATTAGGAGCAATCATGCAGTTGATTCCTTGCCCGTGGTGCGGGCCGCGTGAAGAGGCCGAGTTCCACTACGGCGGCCAGGCCCACGTCGCCTACCCGGAGGACCCGGCCGCACTGTCCGATGAGGACTGGGCCAAGTTCGTCTTCTTCCGCGCCAACCCGAGCGGGCCGCTCGCCGAGCGCTGGAGCCACTCCGCGGGCTGCCGGCGGTGGTTCAACGCCGTGCGCGACACCCGCACCCACGACCTCCTGGCGGTCTACCGCCTCGACGAGCCGAAGCCGGTGATCCCGTGACCCGACTTTCCGGCGTCCCGCTCAAGTTCACCTTCGACGGCCGTGAGCTGACCGGTTTCCTCGGCGACACCTTGGCTTCCGCGTTGCTGGCCAACGGCATCCACCAGGTCGCGACCAGCATCAAGTACGGCCGGCCGCGCGGCATCGTCGCGGCGGGTGTCGAGGACTCGAACGCCCTGGTGCAGATCGAAGCGCCGTTCCCGGAGCCGATGCTGTCGGCCACCACCGTCGAGCTGTACGACGGCCTCGTCGCGCGCGGCCTGTCCGGTCAAGGTCGCCTGGCCGCCGAGCCCGACCCGGCCCGGTACGACGCCAAGCACGCCCACTGTGACGTCCTGGTCGTCGGCGCCGGCCCCGCCGGTCTCGCCGCCGCAGCCGAAGCCGAAGGCCGGGTGCTGCTGGTCGACGACCAGTCCGACGGCGAAGCTCCCGAGGGTGTCCGGTTCCTCTCGCGCACCACGGCGTTCGGCATCTACGACGACGGTTTTGTGCTCGCCCTGGAACGACGGGGCGAGCCCGCCGCACCCGAGCGGATCTCGCGGCAGCGGGTCTGGCGGATCCGGGCGAAACGGATCGTGCTGGCCACGGGGGCCCACGAGCGGCCGATCGTGTTCCCGGACAACGACCGCCCCGGCATCATGCTCGCCGGCGCCGCGCGTACCTACCTGAACCGCTACGGCGTCCTGGCCGGGCAACGGGTGGTCGTGTTCACCACCAACGACAGCGCGTACGACGCCGCCTCCGACCTCGCGGCGGCAGGCGCCGAGATCGTGCGGATCGTCGACGCGCGCGAGGGCTACGGCGTCATCGGTACCGACGGCGTCGAGCACATCACCGCCGTCCACGTGGCGAAACTGGGCGAGACGACGGGGGAGCGCGTCGAGTGTGACCTGCTGCTCGTGTCCGGCGGCTGGAACCCGGCGGTGCACCTGTTCAGCCAGGCCCGCGGCAAGCTCCGGTACGCGCCGGAGCTGGGCGCGTACGTCCCCGATGGTGACCTGCCGACCGTGCGGGTTGTCGGAGCCGCCGCGGGCGAGGGACTGCCGGAGGCCATGACACTCTGGCAGGTGCCCGCCCCCGAGTCCGAAGTGGACACCCGGTTCGTGGACCAGCAGCGGGACGCGACCGTCTCGGACGTCCTGCGCGCCACCGGCGCCGGACTGCGCTCGCTGGAGCACATCAAGCGCTACACCACCATCGGCACCGCGCACGACCAGGGCAAGACGTCCGGCCTGCTCGCCGCGGGTATCACCGCCGAAGCCCTCGGCGTCGACCTGGCGACGCAGCGGCCCACGACGTTCCGGCCGCCGTACACGCCGGTGTCGTTCGCCGCGCTGGCCGGACGGCACCGGGGTGAGCTGCACGATCCCGTGCGTGTCACCATGATCCACCCGTGGCACGTCGAGCACGGCGCCGAGTTCGAGAACGTCGGCCAGTGGAAACGGCCGTGGTTCTACCCGCAACCCGGCGAGTCGATGAACGACGCGGTCCGGCGCGAATGCCGGGCGGCGCGCACCGACGTCGCGGTGATGGACGGGTCCACTTTGGGCAAGATCGACGTCCAAGGCCCGGACGCGGGAGCGTTCCTCGACATGCTCTACACGAACATGATGAGCAACCTGCGTGTCGGCCGCATTCGCTACGGCGTGATGTGCGGGGTCGACGGCATGGTCCTCGACGACGGCACGGTCATCCGCGTCGCCGACGACCGCTTCCTCGTCACCACCACGACCGGCAACGCGGCGATGGTCCTGGAGTGGATGGAGGAGTGGCTGCAGACGGAATGGCCGCACCTCGACGTCTTCGCGACGTCGGTCACCGAACACTGGGCCACCATCCCGCTGGTCGGCCCGCGCTCCCGGGAGGTACTGGGCGCGCTCGCACCCGGACTTGACGTGAGCAACGACGCCTTCGGGTTCATGACCTGGCAGGACGCCGAAGTCGCCGGCATCAAGGCGCGGGTCTGCCGGATCAGCTTCTCCGGCGAGCTGGCCTACGAGATCAACGTCCCTTCCTGGTACGGACTCGCGCTCTGGGAGTCCATTGTGGACGAGAGCGCCACGCCGTACGGCACCGAAACCATGCACGTCCTGCGTGCCGAGAAGGGCTACCCGATCATCGGCCAGGACACGGACGGCACGGTGACGCCCCAGGATCTCGGGATGTCCTGGGCGGTGTCCAAGAAGAAGGCCGACTTCCTCGGCAAGCGGTCCTTCGCCCGCACCGAGAACAACCGGCCGGACCGCAAACAGCTCGTCGGCCTGCTGCCCGTCGATCCGTCGGTGCTCCTGCCGGAGGGATCCCAGATCATCGAATCCGACGTCGTGCCCGAACCGCCGGTGCGGATGCTCGGCCACGTCACCTCCAGTTACCACAGCGCCGCGCTGGAACGGACCTTCGCGCTGGCCTTGGTGCGCTCGGGCCGAGAACGCGTCGGCGAGACGCTGTACGTCCCGATCGGCGACCGCGTGGTGCCGGTGACCGTGACCGAATCCGTGCTCTTCGACAAGGAAGGAGCCCGCCGTGACGGCTGAAGCGGTCGAAGAACCGTTCCGCACCCAGCTCACCGTGCGCCTCCGTGACGGGCACGCTCTGCTCGGCGTCGCCCTGCCCGAGCCGTGCACGTTCACGAGCGGCAACGGCGTGGACATCCTGTGGATGGGTCCCGACGAGTACCTCGTGCTCGCCGAGCCCGGCCGCCAGGCCGAGCTGGAGGCGTCACTTTCACGTGAAAGTGACGCGGTGGTCGACGTCTCGGCGCAGCGGGTGACCGTGCAGCTGACCGGGGTGCACGCCCGGGACGTTCTCGCCCACGGCTGCTCGATCGACCTTGACGAGTCGGTGTCGCCGCCCGGTACTTGCGTGCAGACCCTGTTGGCCCGCACCGGGATCGTGCTCATGGTCCGGGAAGACGGCTTCACGATCCTCGTGCGGCAGTCGTTCTCCGATTACTTCAAGGCCTGGCTGGCCGACGCGAGTCCGGAGTACGTGTCATGACCTTCACCCTGACGCTCAAGTGTCCCGAGCGCTCGGGCATCGTGCACGCCGTCACGACGTTCCTCGTCGGGCAGGGTTGCGACATCGTCGAGCACCAGCAGTTCGACGACGACGTCCGCGGCTCGCTGTTCCTGCGCACGTCGTTCACCGCACCCGGGGAGGCCACAGTGGACGAACTGCGCCGCGACTTCGCTGTCGTGGCCGGGGACTTCGGGATGGAGTTCGACCTCTCCGACGGGACACCGCCGCGGCTGCTGGTGATGGTGTCGAAGTTCGGGCACTGCCTCAACGACCTGCTCTTCCGCTGGCGCGCGGGCGGCCTCGGCGCGGACATCGCCGTCATCGTGTCCAACCACGAGGACCTGCGGCCGATGGCCGAGGCGGCCGGCGTGCCGTTCGAGCACGTGCCCGTGACGCCGGAGACCAAACCGGAGGCCGAACAGCGGCTGCTCGACCTGGTCGGCGAGTACGCCGTGGACCTGGTGGTGCTCGCGCGGTACATGCAGGTGCTGTCCAACGACCTGTGCCTCAAGCTCGAAGGCCGCGCGATCAACATCCACCACTCGTTCCTGCCCGGGTTCAAGGGCGCCAAGCCCTACCACCAGGCCTACGACCGCGGCGTCAAGTACGTCGGCGCGACCGCCCACTACGTCACGCCCGACCTCGACGAAGGCCCGATCATCGAGCAGGAGGTCGCGCGCGTCGACCACACCTACTCGCCGCGCGAGCTGGTCACCGTCGGGCGCGACGCCGAAGCGCTCGCCCTGTCCCGCGCGGTGCGCTGGCACTGCGAACGCCGCGTCCTGCTCAACGGCAACAGCACCGTCGTCTTTCGTTAGAAGGAGTTCCGCCATGACCGCACCGAAAGTCGTGATCATCGGCGCCGGCATCGTCGGCGCGAACCTGGCCGACGAGCTGGCCGCCCGCGGCTGGGCCGACATCACCGTGCTCGACCAGGGCCCGCTGCCGCGCACCGGCGGGTCGACGTCGCACGCGCCCGGCCTGGTGTTCCAGACCAACGCGTCCAAGACGATGACGGAGTTCGCGAAGTACACCGTCTCGAAGTTCCTGGAACTGGACTGTTTCCTGCAGGTCGGCGGCATGGAGGTCGCGACGACCCCGGCGCGCTGGGAAGACCTCAAGCGCAAGCACGGCTGGGCGACGTCGTGGGGCGTCCAGGGTTCGCTGATCGACGCCGAGGAGTGTGTCCGCCGCTGGCCGCTGCTCGACGGCTCGCAGGTCTTCGGCGGGTTGCACGTGCCGACCGATGGGCTGGCGCGGGCCGCGAAGGCGGTCGAGGTGCTGGCGGAGCGGGCCACCGCGCGAGGCGCTCGTTTCATCGGGTCCACAAAGGTCATCGACGTCCTTCAGGAAGGCGGGCGCGTCACCGGTGTCCGGACCGACCAGGGGGATTTCCCGGCGGACATCGTCGTGTCGTGCGCCGGGTTCTGGGGCCGCGAGATCGGTGCGATGGCCGGGATGGACGTCCCGCTGCTGCCGCTGGCGCACCAGTACGTCAAGACCGGGCGGATCGACGAACTCGTCGGGCGCAACAGTGCTGATGCGTTCTCGGCGGGAAAGAGTGCCTCGAACGGCGAAGAGGTCGAAGCGAGCCTGCCGATCCTGCGTCACCAGGACCAGGACCTGTACTTCCGCGAGCACGTCGACCGCATCGGCATCGGCTCCTACGCCCACCGCCCGATGCCGGTCGAAGAGTCCACATTGGACCCGTCGGTGACCGACAGCGCCATGCCGTCGATGCTGCCCTTCACCGAAGAGGACTTCGCGCCGTCGTGGGAGCAGAGCCAGCTGCTATTGCCCGCGCTGCGGCAGGCGAAGGTCGAGGAGGGCTTCAACGGCATCTTCTCCTTCACCCCGGACGGCCAGTCGCTGGTCGGCGAATCGGCCGACGTCCGCGGGTTCTGGATCGCCGAAGCCGTCTGGGTGACGCACTCCGCGGGCATCGCCAAGGCCGTCGCGGAGCTGCTGGTCGACGACCGGTCGGAGACCGACCTGCACGAGGTCGACGTCCACCGCTTCGAAGACGTCCAGCTCGCGCCGTCGTACGTGCACGAGACGGCGCAGCAGAACTTCGTCGAGGTCTACGACATCCTGCACCCGTTGCAGCCCAAGCTGTCGCCGCGCGACCTGCGCGTGACGCCGTTCCACGTGCGGCAGCGCGAGCTGGGCGCGGTGTTCCTGGAGGCGGGCGGCTGGGAGCGGCCGCACTGGTTCGAAGCCAACGCGCCGCTGTTGAAGAAGCTGCCGCACGACTCGCTGCCACCCGCGCGCGACGGCTGGTCCGCCCAGTTCCACTCGCCCATCGCGGCGGCCGAGGCCTGGCAGACGCGCAACGCCGTCGCGATGTACGACATGACTCCGCTGAAGCGCGTCGAGATCAGCGGACCGGGGGCACTGGAGTTTTTGCAGGGGCTGACGACCAACCAGCTCGACAAGTCCGTCGGGTCGGTCACCTACACGCTGATGCTGGACGAGGCGGGCGGCGTGCGCAGTGACGTCACGGTCGCGCGGCTCGGGCCCGAGCTGTTCCAGGCCGGGATCAACGGCGCCATCGACGTCGACCACTTGGTGAAGCACGCGCCTCCGGGGGTGCAGGTCCGCGACACCACCGGCGGCACGTGCTGCATCGGCGTCTGGGGGCCGCTCGCCCGCGATCTCGTGCAGCCGCTGAGCGAGGACGACTTCTCGCACGCCGGGTTGAAGTACTTCCGGGCGCGGAAAGCGCGGATCGCCGGGGTGCCGGTCGTCGCGATGCGACTGTCCTATGTGGGCGAACTCGGCTGGGAGATCTACACCGGCGCGGACAACGGCCTGCGGCTGTGGGACGCGCTCTGGGCGGCCGGGCAGCCTCTCGGCGTCATCGCCGGCGGGCGGGCCGCGTTCAACAGCCTGCGCCTGGAAAAGGGCTACCGGCTGTGGGGCACCGACATGACCACCGAACACGACCCGTACGAGGCAGGCGTCGGCTTCGCGGTGCGCCCGGCCAAGGGTGACTTCCTCGGGCGCGAAGCCCTCGGGAACCGGACGTCGACGCGGCGCCTGCGGTGCCTCACGATCGACGACGGCCGGACCGTGGTGCTGGGCAAGGAACCGGTGTTCGTCGACGGTGTCCCGGCGGGGTACGTCACGAGCGCGGCGTACGGCTACACGATCGGGAAGCCGATCGCGTATGCCTGGCTGCCGGAGTCGGCGGACGTCGGCAGCGGCGTCGAAATCGAGTACTTCGGCCGCCGGGTGCCGGCGACCGTGGCGGCGGAGCCCCTGTTCGACCCGGCGATGGAACGGATCCGGAGGTGAGTCATGCGTGACCAGATCATGAGCGACTTCCTCAAGGCCCTCGCGTCCCGCGACGCGTCACCAGGGGGCGGGGCGACGGCGGCGCTGCACGTCGCCCAAGCCGCGGCGCTGGTGGCCCGCTGTGCGGAGGACCGTGCGGTGGTGGCCGAGGCGGAGGCGTTGAGCATGCACGCGCTGCGGCTGGCGGAGAAGGACGCGCACGCGGTCACCACCGTCAGCCGGGCCTCGGGCAACCCGGACGCGCTGCTCGACGCTCAGCGAGAGGCCTGCGTGCCACCCGCGGCCGTGATCGCCGCGGCGGCGGTGGTGCTGGACCTGGTGGAGCGGGTTCCCCCGGATCCCCGGGTGGTGACCGACCTCGCGGCGGCGGCCGAAGCGGCTCGCGCGGCGGCGGTGACGGCCCGGGTGAGCATCGAAGTGCGGTGTTCCGGCGCCGCCTCGGGCCGGGGGCTCAGCCACCCGGAACCCCCGGCCGTCCGGGCGGGCTTGGCGGACGACGCGGCGCTGCGTGAGGCCGTCGCGGCCGTGGGCGGGATCTGCGAGCGTGCGGACCGCGTCACCGAGGCGATCCGGTCGGGGGTGGCGCTCAGTCGCTGAAGTCGCCGTTCATCGACTGCGTGCCGGCGCCGTCCCCGCCGCCGCTGCTGCTGGTCTGGAGCCGGCCGTCCACCTTCGCCGTCGCGTTCACCGAGCCGTCCGCGTACCGCATGACGACCTGGTACTCGTGCTTGCCGGTGTGCGGCGGGAAGCTGAACGTGCGGCTCCAGGGCAGCTTCACGTTCTTCTCTTCGGTCGCCTTGCCGTCGACGGTGCAGGTCAGGGTGGTGACGACGGCCGTGCCCGAGACGTCGAACACCAGCCGGTGCGGCTCGCCCGCCGCGGACGGCTCCGGTGCCGGTGTCCCGGTGGTCGTGCCGCTGCAGCCGACGACCAGGAAAGCGGCCGCGACCAGCACGGCGGTGCGCTTCATGCGGGAAGGGTAACGTCGATCACACTGGACCGGTCCCGGCGTTCGGGTGGGTACATCCACAGCAACTCCATGGAACCGGACAAGGAAATTCTCAGGAACGCGGCGTTTGCTGGAACGGCGAAGGCGTGCCGAGGGCTGGGAGCAAGGGCATGAGCGAGTACGACCGACGGCCGCAGGGCGGCGGCGAGTACCCCCACGGCTACGGCCGGGGGGAGTACCCGCAGGGCTACTACCAGTCCGGCTATTACCAGCCCCGGGAGCAGCCGTACGGCCAACCGCAGGACCAGCCGCGCGACCAGTGGGGCCGCCCGTACCCGCCGCAGCAGTCCCCGGCCCAGCCGCAGTACGGCCGTGAGGGGCACCCTCACGGCTTTTACGGTCCTGAGGGTGCCCCTCAGGATCCTTATCGCCCTGAAGGTGCCCCTCACGGCTTTTACGGCCGTGAGGGTGCCCCTCAGGATCCTTATCGCCCTGAAGGTGCCCCTCACGGCTTTTACGGCCGTGAGGGTGCCCCTCACGACCCTTATCGCCCTGAAGGTGCCCCTCAGGGCTCTTACATCCCTGAGGGTGCCCCTCACGGCTTTTACAGCCCTGAAGGTGCCCCTCACGGCGTCGGCTACGGCTATCCGCCGCCCGCCTACCAGCCGCCGCCGCGCAGGCGGCATCCGCTGCGGACGCTCACCGTCACCGTCGTCGCGGTGGCGCTGGCCGTCGTGGCCGGGCTCGGCATCGGGCACCTGATCTCGGCGAACAGCCCCACCGCGAGCGGCAACCAGAACTTCGGCTTCTCCGGGCAGCCCAGCGCGTCGGCCACGGTGCTCGACGCCGGCGCCGTGGCCGCGAAGGTCAACCCGGCCATCGTCAACGTCAACACCGAATTGGGCCTGCAGGGCGCGGCCGCCGCGGGCACCGGCATCGTGCTGACCCCGGACGGCGAAATCCTGACGAACAACCACGTCGTCGCCGGCGCGACCAGCATCAAGGTCACCAGCATCGGCACCGGCGACACGTTCACCGCGCACGTCGTGGGCTACGACCGCGGCGAGGACATCGCGGTGATCCAGCTCGAAGACGCGTCCGGGCTGCCGACGGCGGCCATCGGCGACTCCTCGACGGTCAAGGTCGGCGACCAGATCCTCGGCCTGGGCAACGCGGGCGGCCGCGGCGGCGACCCGGTGCCGGCGCCGGGCACGGTCACCGCGCTCGACCAGTCGATCACCGCGTCCGACGAGTCCAGTGGCTCGTCCGAGCAGCTCACCGGGCTGATCCAGGTGCAGGCCAACATCGAGTCGGGTGACTCCGGCGGCCCGCTGGTCAACGCGAACGCGCAGGTCATCGGCGTCGACACGGCGGCGTCCACCGGCTACCAGCTCAACGGCCGCCGCAGCGGCGCGGGCGGTCAGGGCTTCGCGATCCCGATCAACCAGGCCATCGACATCGCGCACCAGATCGTCGCGGGCACCGCGTCGGACAAGATCCACATCGGCAAGACGGCGTTCATCGGCGTCTCGGTGTCGGACGGCCAGGGCGGCGGCGCCCAGGTCCGTGACGTCGTCGCGCGCGGCCCGGCCGAGCGGGCGGGCCTGACGGCCGGCGCCGTGATCACGGCCATCGACGGCAAGGCGACCGGCTCGGCGACGGCGTTGACCAACGTGATGGACACCCACCACCCGGGCGACCAGCTGACGCTGACCGTGTCGGACGCTTCCGGGGCGCAGCGGCAGATTCAGGTGAAGGCCATCGAAGGCCCCGTGGGGTAAGGGCTCAGCCCAGGATTTCGTTCAGCACCTCGCGGTGCGTCCCCTTCGCCGCGAGATACTTTTCGCGGCCGGTGTCGGTCAGCGTGACGAAGATGCCCCGGCGGTCCACGTCGCAGAGGGCGCGCTCGACCAGGCCTTCCTTCTCCAGCCGGGCGACCAGCCGGGACGTGGCGCTCTGGCTCAGGTGGATCGCGCCGGTGAGGTCGGCCGAGCGGCACTTGAAGTCGCAGGTGGCGAGCCGTTCGAGGGCCTCGAACTCGTTCGCGCCGATCCCGTGGCGCTCCTGGAGGCGGCACTCGAGCGCGCTGAACACGGCCGAGTAGCGGGCCAGCAGCTCGTGCCACTCTTCGACCAGACCCTGCTCATTCGCAGTGTGCTCAGCGACGTCGCTCACGGCGACCAACTTAGCATGCGCAGGCATCTGATGCAATGACATTTAATGCTTAGACATTAGATGCGTGTGCATGTACTGTCGCCGTCATGAGTTCTTCCGCGGACCTGTCCACCACCTCGACCCGGTGGGACGCGCGCCTCTGGGGTGTCCTGCTCACGGTGTCCATCGTCATCGGCCTCGACGCGCTCGACGTGTCGATGGTCGGTGTCGCCCTCCCCGCCATCCAGGCCGACCTGGGCCTGTCCACCGCCGCGCTGCAATGGGTCGTCAGCGGCTACGTGCTGGGTTACGGCGGGCTGCTGCTGCTCGGCGGGCGCACCGCCGACCTGCTCGGCCGCCGCCGCGTCTTCCTCGTCGCGGTCGCCGTGTTCGCGCTGGCCTCGCTGCTCGGCGGCCTCGTCGACGACGGCGCGCTGCTCATCGCCAGCCGCTTCATCAAGGGCCTCGCCGCCGCCTTCACCGCGCCGGCCGCGCTGTCCATCATCACCACGACGTTCCACGAAGGGCCCGCCCGCAACAAGGCGATCAGCATCTTCGCCGTCTTCGGCGCCAGCGGCTACTCGGCCGGGCTGGTCTTCTCCGGGCTGCTGACCGAGGTCGGCTGGCGCTGGACGTTCCTGCTGCCCGCGCCGATCGCCGTGGTCGCGTTCGTCGCCGCCTGGAAGCTGATCCCGTCCTACCGCCGCGAAGAGGGCCGCGGGTACGACTTCCCGGGCGCGATCACCGGCGCCGCCGGTTCGCTGCTGCTGGTGTTCGGCGTGGTCGAGGCCCCGCAGGTCGGCTGGGCCGCGCCGCGCACGCTGATCACGTTCGTCGTCGCCGTCGCGCTGCTGGCGGCGTTCGTCCTCATCGAGAAGCGCAGTGCCCACCCGTTGCTGCGCCTGGGAATCCTTCGCTCGGGACCGCTCGCGCGGGCCAACCTCGGCGGCGCGCTGTTCTTCGGCGCGTACATCGGGTTCCAGTTCGTCGTGATGCTCTACCTGCAGCGGGTGCTGGGCTGGTCGGCGCTGCAGACCGCGCTCGGGTTCCTGCCGGCGGCGCTGATCGTCGCGTTCGGCTCACCGCGCATCGAGCCGCTGATCGACCGCGTCGGCACCCCGCGCACGATCTTTGCGGGGGTGGTCGCCCACGTGCTGGGCTACGCGCTGTTCCTGCGCGTGGACGAGCACTCGGGGTACGCGGCCTTCGTCCTGCCCAGCATGGTCCTGCTCGGCATCGGCTTCACGCTGGCGTTCTCGTCGCTCAACATCCAGGGCACCAACGGGATCGCGGACGACGAACAGGGCCTGGCCGGCGGCTTGCTCAACACGTCGCTGCAGGTCGGCGGCGCGATCGGGCTCGCGGTCGTGACGGCGGTCCTGACCGCCAACGGCGGCGGTGAGGCGTCACCCGCGGCGCTGCTCACCGGGCTGACGCCGGCGCTGAGCGTGGTCACCGGCATCGCGGTGCTGGGTCTGCTCGTCGCGATCAGCGGTCTGGTGGCCCGGAAGCGGGTGGCCGAGGAGCCGGTCGTCGAAGAAGATCTGCTGGCCCTCGCGGACTGAGGCGCGACGCGGAAGAACCACCATCGCCGGGGGATGGTGGTTCTTCCGCGTTTCTTTGCGCGTTTCCCGTATCAGGCCCGCTCGTCGGTGCCGGGCACCTTCGCCGTGGTGATGGCGATCCGGTTCCACGTGTTGCTGGTGAAGATCAGCGCGAGCAGTTGCGCCAGTTCGTCCTGGCCGAACTGGCCGGCGGCCCGGGCGTAGACGTCGTCGGGGACGCCGCCGGTCGAGATCAGCGTCACGGCGTCGGTCAGCGCCAGCGCGGCCAGCTCCTGCTCGCTGAAGAAGTTCGCGGCCTCGTGCCACACGGCGATCAGGTGCAGCCGCTCCTCGCTCTCGCCGGCCTTGCGGGCGTCGGAGGTGTGGATGTGCAGGCAGTAGGCGCAGCGGTTGAGCTGCGCGGTGCGGATCTGGACCAGCTCGACCAGCGCGGGGTCGAGCCCGGCGCGGGCGGCGGCGTCGAAGCCGATCAGGGCCTTGAAGGCCTTCGGGGCGGACTTGGCGAAAGTGATGCGGTGCGTCATGAGGAAAACCTAAAGCCGAAGTGACCGCCGTGTAGGGTGCATTTCCGTGCCGGAATCATGGGTCAATCTGGGTGAGCGGCTGGGTGCCGATCTCCACCTCGAGCTGTCCGGCGACGGCGGCAAGCGGGCCGCGCTCATCACCGCGCTGCGGGACGCCGTCCGCACCGGGCGGCTCGCCCCGGGCGTCCGGCTGCCGCCGTACCGCTCGCTGGCCGCCGACCTGGGCATCGCCCGCAACACCGTCGCCGACGCCTACGCCGAGCTGGTCGCCGAGGGCTGGCTCACCGCCGTCCAAGGCTCCGGCACGCGGGTCGCCGACCGCGCCGAACCGGTCGCGCCGGTCCGGACGCCGAAGAAGGCGCCCGGGACGCCGGCGCCGCGGTACAACCTCCGCCAGGGCCAGCCGGACGCGGCGTCGTTCCCGCGCACCGAGTGGCTCGCCGCCGCGCGCCGCGCGTTGAACGTCGCCCCGCACGACGCGTTCGGTCCCGGCGACCCGCGCGGCCGCCCGGAGCTGCGGGCGGCGCTGGCCGGGTACCTCGCCCGGGCCCGCGGGGTGCGGACGTCGCCGGACCGGATCGTCGTCTGCTCCGGGTTCGCGCACGCGCTGCGCCTGCTGTTCCCCGCCGTGCTGCGCGGCCCGCTCGCCGTGGAGTCCTACGGCCTGGCGTTCCACCGCTCGATCCTCACGGCCGCCGGCGTCCCGGCGATTCCGTTGTCCCTGGACGAAAACGGCGCGCGCGTCGACGAGCTGACCGCGGGAGTCCGCGCTGTCCTGCTCACCCCGGCGCACCAGTTCCCGACGGGCGGCCCGCTGCACCACGACCGCCGCGCCGCCGTCGTCGGCCACGCCCGCGCGACCGGCGGGCTGGTCATCGAGGACGACTACGACGGCGAGTTCCGCTACGACCGCAAGCCGATCGGCGCGGTCCAGGGCCTCGATCCGGAGCACGTGGTCTACGTCGGTTCGGTCAGCAAGAGCCTCTCACCGGCGCTGCGGCTCGGGTGGCTGGTGCTGCCGGGGCACCTCGTCGACGCCGTCCTGGCGGTGAAGGGCGAGCGCGAAGCGTGGGCGGGCGTGGTGGATCAGCTCACCCTGGCCGAATTCGTCGAATCCGGCGCGTACGACAAGCACATCCGGCGGATGCGGCAGCGCTACCGGCGCCGTCGCGACCTGCTGGTCGCCGCGCTCGCCGCGCAGGCCCCGCACGTCACGCCCACCGGCGTCGCCGCCGGCCTGCACGCCGTGCTGCGCCTGCCCGAGGGCACCGAGAATTCGGTGGTGCGGGCCGCGACGTGGCAGGGTCTCGCGCTCGACGGCCTGGCCGCCTTCCGGCACCCGGCCGCCACGATGTCCACAATGGACGGCCTGGTCGTCGGGTACGCGACCCCGCCCGAACACGCCTACGCCGCGGCCGTCGACGCGTTGTGCCGCGCCCTGCCGCCCGAGTGAGCCGTCAGCCCACAGGGTTATCCGACGATGTCGATCTCGAACGGGTCCGCGGCGCTGTAGTTGATGTCGGCCCAGACGGCGCCCGGCAGCTCGTACCGCCGGTGCGAAGTCAGCTTCGAGTTGTAGCCCGCGACCTGCGCCGGGTTGTGCCCGACGCCGTTGTGGTCGTTGCCCCACGCGAAGATGTCGCCGACCCACATCGGCTTCGAGAAGCCGTCACCGCCCAGCCGCGGGCGGACGACCACGGCCGAACCCGGGCTGCCGGAAAGGAAGACCCGCACCGTGTTCTGCTCGGCGTTCGGCGGGGTGACGGTGATGCGTTCCATGATCTCCACTCCAGTCGAGGCGGATCCGTTGCCGTCCACTCCGGGCCAGAAGTCGACGACGGACGAGACGTCGTAACCCGGGGCGACGTCGCCCCGGTACTGCTTGGCGACGGCGCCGTCCGGGATGGCCGGATCGCCGTCGTAATGGGCGATCCAGTAGTGCGGCTGGGCCACGCCGGCCGACGAGAAGGCCGACTGCACGCTCGGCCAGGTCGAGCGGTTGACGTAGATCGTCGGGTCCGCGCCCGCCGCGCGCCGCATCCGGACCCAGCCCGGCGCCTCGGCCGGGGTGGCGTCACCGGGTTCGACGTCGAGGACGTGTCCGTCGTTCGTGCTCGCCTTCTTGACGATCGTGACCTTGACCGCGTTCGGGAAGCGGGCCCAGTCGGCGGCCGACCAGGGTTCCAGTTTGATCTTGTCGATGTATCCCGCGACAAGCTGACCGCCGGCGGGGATGTTCGCGGCCGTGACCGCGTCGTACATCGTGCGCACGGGTTGCGTCTCCGTTCGGTGCCGTATCGCCGGTTCGGGGACGGCGAAATCGTCTCCGCGATCCGCCATCGTGCTGTTACCCATGTGGGACGGGCGTCAAGCGGAAATGGTACGCAATTCCGGTGCGTCACCGAGACGGCCGCGGCACACGATTCCTTCACCACGGGATCACGCGGCGACGGTGACTTTCCGCTATCGGCACTGGCTTCCCGCTCACCCGGCTGGCAAGCTGCAGACTCTCCACGAGGGAAGGCACGTGCATGGCCGCACACCCGGCGCGATCCCGGCGTCTCGACGCGCGGGTCGTCGTCCTGAGCGTGCTGCTCGTGGTGGCCCTGCTCGCCTGGTTCGGGGTGGACTACCTGAAGAACCGCCTCGCGAACGGGGGTTGTGACACCACGACCCCGGTCCGCATCACCGCCGCGCCGGACGTCGCGCCGGTGCTCTCCGCGCTCGCGCGGTCGGTGCCGGGACCCGACTGTTACACCGTGGAGGTCACGGCGAGCGCGTCGACGGCCACCGCGGCGGCCCTGGAAGCCAACGGCGCGAACGGGCCCGACGTCTGGGTGCCCGAGTCGAGCACCTGGCTGCTGCAGGCGCGGGACGGCGGCGCGTGGAACCTGCCGGAGACCGGTCAATCGGTGGCGAGTTCGCCGGTTGTCCTGGCACTGACCGACGAAGTCGCGAAACAGGCGGGCTGGCCGGCGAAGTCACCGTCCTGGTCGGACGTCGTCGCCGGCAGCCCGGTGGGGCTGCCCGACCCGGGCCGTGATCCCGCCGGGATCGCCGCGCTGATCGGGCTGCAGCAGCTGACGAAGGACGCGCCCGACCCGGCCGCCGCGTTCACCGAAGAGATCCGCAGGCTGTCGGCGGTGAAGGAACCGTTCACCGCGTCACCCGCGTCGGAACAGTCCGTGCTGGCGCGCAAGCTCGTCGCCGCGTACCCCGCCGTCGGGGTGCCGAGTTTCGACTACCCGTACGTCGTGCTGCCGCGCGCGTCGGAGGCGTCGAGGACGGCGGCCGAACGGTTCCTGCGGCTGCTGCTCGACCAGTCGGCCACGAAGGCGTTCGCCGACGCCGGTTTCCGGACGCCGACCGGCCAGCTGCTGGGCGACCGGGCGCCCGACACCCGCACGAGCGCCGCGCCGCGGCCGGTCGGGCCGCCCACCCCCGAAGCGATGTACGGCGTGCTGCAGGCCTGGGCCGGGGCCAACCTGAGCGCCCGCGTCCAGGTGCTGCTCGACGTGTCCGGCTCGATGGCCGCCACCGTCCCGGGCACCGGCCGCAGCCGGATGGCGCTGACGCTGGAAGCCGCGACGCAGGGGCTCGGGTTGTTCAAGCCCACGACCGAGCTGGGGCTGTGGCTGTTCTCCACCAAGCTCGAGGGCGACCGCGACTACAAGGAACTGCTGCCCATGCGGTCCATCGCGGACCAGCTCGCCCACGGCGGCCTGGCGACGTTGCAGGCGGTGAAGCCGAAGCCCGGTGGCGCCACCGGGCTGTACGACTCGATCCTCGCCGCGTACCAGAACGCCCGGCAGAGCTGGAAACTCGGCCGGATCAACGTCGTCGTCGTGCTCACCGACGGCCGCAACGAGGACAGCGACTCGATCGGGCTGCCCGGCCTGCTCGCCGAGCTCGGCAAGCTGCAGGATCCGCGCAAACCGCTGCCGGTGATCGGGATCGGCATCGGCCCGGACATCGACGCCACGGAACTGCAGCGGGTTTCGGCCGCGACCGGCGGCGAATCCTTCAGCACCCCGGATCCGCGCAAGATCTCCGACGTCTTCTACCAGGCGCTGAGCAAGCTCATGTGCCAACCACCGGCTTGCAAGAAGTGAGGACGCCGTGCTGGAGCTGACCGAAAAGCCCGCGCCGCGGACGGTGTGGAGACCACCGGCCGTCGTCCTCGTCGCGGTCGTGGCCGGCCTGGTGCCGTTCGTGCTGCACGCGTGGGCGGCGCTGCACGGGAATTTCGACCAGGACGACTTCATCGTGACGTACCGGGCGGGCGCCGCCGGGCCGTTCGACCTCGGGTTCCTGTTCCAGGACTACCACGGGCACCTGACGCCGGGCGGGTTCTTCCTCGCCGCGGTACTGACCGCGTGGGCGCCGCTGAACTTCCCGCTGCTGATGCTGCCGCTGCTGCTCATGCGCGCGCTCGCGACGGTGCTGTTCTGGTGCCTGCTGGTGCGCTGTTTCGGCCGCCGGTGGGCGATCCTGGTGCCGTTCACCGTGTTCACGGCGTCGACGCTGCTGCTGGTCCCGACGCTGTGGTGGGCCTACGGCGCGCAGATCGTGCCGGTCGTGCTCGCCGCCGTAGGCGCGCTGCACGCGCAGGTCCGGTACTTCCGGGACGGCGGCCGCTGGTGGCTGGGCACCTTCGCGTGGACGCTGTTCGGGCTGGCGTTCTACGAAAAGGCGGCGGTGATCCCGGTGCTGCTGGCCGGCGTGGCCGTCCTCTCCGGACAGTCCTTCCGGGACCGGACGCGCTACTGGCTCGGGCACGCCGCGCTGCTCGCGGCGTTCGTGGTGGCCTACCTCGCGCTGACGTCGAGCCAGGTGACCTCGGCCGGCACGCCGATGTCCGCCGGGACCGTCGCCGACCTGACCGGCCGGATGCTCGGCGACACCCTGCTCCCGGGCCTCGCGGGCGGCCCGTGGTCCGGCCCCGGGCCGGGCGCGACCTGGGCGCCGTCGCCGTTCGTGGTCGTCGTCGTGGTGTTCCTGGCGGCGCTGGGCATCCTGATCGCCGGGGTGCGCGCGGGTGGCCGCCGGGCGTGGCGGGCGTGGGCGCTGCTCGGGATCCTGCTCGCCGTGGACGTCGCGCTGCTGGCGCTGACGCGGCTGCGCGAAGCCGGCCCGGGGGCGGGGGACGATCCGCGGTACGTCGCCGAACTGGCGCTCGTGGCCGCCCTTTGTGGAGCGTTCGCGTTCCTGACCCCCGGCGAAGTTGCGCCGTCCGGTGGAAAGCGCGAACGGCCGATCGCCCTAGTCGTCTGCCTGCTTCTGCTCGCGAGCTCGACGGTGGGCTTCCTGCGGCTGTCGCCCGGGATGCGGTTCGAGCACTCCGGCGAGTACGTCGCCAACGTCCGGGCCGCGCTCGCCGAAGACCCGGATCTCGTCTTCTACGACAACTTCGTCCCGTCCGATGTGGTGTTCGAATGGTTCGGGGCGGATTCCTTCGCCTCACGCGTGGTCGGCCTGCTGCCCGGCGCGCACTTCGACCAGCCGACCAGCCGGATGCACCTGCTCGACGCGGACGGCAGGCCGCACCGGATCACCGGGGTGGAGCCGGTTTCCCGCGGCGTCCCGGGCCCGGTGCCGAACTGCGGTACCACGATCGGCGAGACGCTCGTGCGGATCCCGCTCGACACCCCGGTGCTCGGCCGGTACCTGCTCAAGCTCGACTACTACACCTCGGACGGCGGCGAAGGCCTCGTCGACCTCGAAGGTAAGCGCACGCCGGTCTGGTTCCAGGACGGGCTGCACTCGATGTTCGTGCCGGTGGACGGCCTGTTCGACCACATCGGCGTGCAGCTGTCGAGCCCGGGCGCGCCGGTGTGCCTCGCCAAGGTGGAGGTCGGCAAGCCCGTCGTGAGTGGTTAGGGCGGTTCTAACCGCCCTAACCACTCACGACCGGGTCGATGTCAGTAGGGGTCGTACGGGCTGTCGTGGCCGAGCAGGCGCGCCACCGGCCGCAGCCGCAGGCGCAGCAGGACCTTGATCCCGACGTTGCGGACGAACCACGGCAGCTGGGCCAGCACGCGCAGCCGGTCCGCCGGGGACGGCGGCGCGAGCCGGAACCGCGCCAGCGACGTCGCCCGGTCCACATAGGTGTAGCGGCGTCCGAAGAGGACTTTCGCGACCGTGCCGAGCGTGACGCCGATGGAGGAAAAGCAGTCGTGGACCAGGATTTCCGCCCCCGGCGGCAGGTGGTCCGACCAGCGCAGGTCGTCGGTGTAGGTCCAGTAGTCGTGCTTGCCGTCGATGTAAAGCAGCTGTAGGGGCCGGTCCCAGTCAGGGCGCAGTGCCGTGCTGTAACCGGCGACGAGCTCGACGACGTCGTCCAGCCCGGCGGCGCGGATGTTGCGCTCGAACAGTTGCCGCGTCGGGGATCCGCCGAACAGCCGGCCGTCGACGAACGGGTCGACCGCGATCACCGTGGCCCCGACGGTGCGGGCGGCCGCGCCCAGCACGATCGTCGACCGGCCCTGGTGGCTGCCGATCTCGAGGATCACGTCGCCCTTCTCCAGGCGGCGCGCGGCGTCCCAGAGGGCTTCGCCCTGCGCGCGCGTCATCCAGCCCTTGACCGGCTCGGCCAGGGCCCAGGCATCGTCGAACGCCGTGTCCTCGGAAGAAATGACGCACCTGCCCAGGAAATTCGGAAACCGGGAAAAATCCTCGGCACATGGTAGCCAGGTTTCGGCCTAGTATCTACCGGATGGTAACCGCCACCCGCGAACGAACCCGGGACGACGCTCCGCCCTCGGGGCGCGCCCGGAAGTTCTCGCCGGGTGGGTTCGTGCGCCGGCCGAGCACGTGGATCGTGCTGGCGCTGACCACGTTGTCGTTCCTGCAGATGCCGGGGAAGACGACGTTCGACACCAAGCTCGACCTGGCCGTCGACCCGATCGGATTCCTCGGCCGCGCGCTGCACCTGTGGAACCCGCAGGCGACCGCGGGCGAACTGCAGAACCAGGCGTACGGCTACCTGTTCCCGATGGGTCCGTTCTTCGCGCTGGGCCAGGCCGCCGGGATACCCGCGTGGGTCACGCAACGGCTGTGGGGCGCGCTGCTGCTGTCGGCCGCGTTCGGCGGGGCGCTGCTGCTGGCGCGCGCGATGAAGCTCGGCACCGAGCGCACCCGGCTGATCGGCGCCCTCGGGTACGCGCTCGCGCCGCGGATGCTGACCGAAATCGGGGGTCTGTCCGCGGAAATGCTGCCCGCGGTGCTGCTGCCGTGGGTCCTGGTGCCGCTGGTGCGGGCCGGGGTGACCGGCTCGCCGCGGCGCGCGGCCGGGCTGTCCGCGGTCGCCGTGCTGTGCATGGGCGGCGTCAACGGCGCGATGGTCGTGATGGCGCTGGTCCTGCCCGGACTGTGGCTGCTGACGCGCAAGTGGACGCGCGAGCACGTCCGGCTCGCCGGCTGGTGGGCGGGGTTCGTCGCCTGCGCGACGCTGTGGTGGATCCTCCCGCTGCTGCTGCTCGGCGAGTACAGCCTGCCGTTCCTGGACTACATCGAGTCCGCGACCAACACGACCGCGCCGATGTCGCTGTTCGAGGTGCTGCGCGGGACGAACCAATGGGTCGCCTACGTCGTCCAGGGCACGCCGTGGTGGCCCGGCGGCTGGTCGCTGATCGACAACCCGGTGCTGATGCTCGCCACCGGGCTCGTCGCCGGCGTCGGCCTGCTCGGGCTGACCCGCCGCGGCCTGCCGGAGCGGCGGTTCCTGGTGCTGGGCGTCGTCACCGGCCTGACGCTGCTGACGATCGGGTACGTCGGCACGCTCGACAGCCCGCTCGCCGAGCAGGTCCGGCACCTGCTCGACGGGCCGCTCGCCCCGCTGCGCAACGTCCACAAGTTCGAACCGGTGCTGCGGCTGCCGCTGATGCTCGCGTTCGTGCACGGCATTTCCGGCCCGGTGCGGGTGAAGTCCGCGCGCCGGTTCCTGCGGCCCGCGGCAGGTCTGCTGCTGGTGCTGGTGATGGCCGCGCCCGCGTGGCTGCTGAACCTGCGCTCCGGCCCGGGCTGGAACGAGGTGCCGGGCTACTGGTACGACGCGACGGGCTGGGTCGCCAAGGCCGACCCGAACGCGCGGACGCTGCTGCTGCCGGCGACCGGCTTCGGCGAGTACGACTGGGGCCGCACGGTCGACGAACCCGCGCAGGCGATCGCGAAGAGCCCGTGGGCGGTGCGCAACCAGGTGCCGTTGGGGTCCGAAGGAAACACGCGGCTGATGGACTCCGTCGACGCCGCGCTCGCCGACGGCCGCGGCGACCCCGGCCTGGCCGCGCTGCTCGCGCGGTCCGGGTACCGGTTCCTCATGCTGCGCAACGACATCGACCGGCAGCGGACCGACGCCCCCTCGATCGCCACCCTGCGCTCGGGCCTGGCGGGGTCCCCGGGCATCGGCAAGGCCGCGACGTTCGGCCCCCTCGAGATCTACGAGGTTCAGCGGCGGGTGCCGCTGGCCACCGCGACGTCCACAAAGGACGTCCCGACCGTGAGTGGCGGCCCGGAGAACCTGGCCCCGCTGATCGACTCCGGCCAGCTCGACCCGGCGACACCGACCGTGCTCACCGGTGACGGCGGCTCACCCGGCGGCCCGCGGCTGGTCACCGACGGCCTGCGGCGCGCCGAGCGGAACGTCGGCGGCGTGCGCGACAACCTCAGCCAGACCCTCACCGCGGGCGAGGCGTTCCGGCAGGAGCGCGCGGCCGGCGACCTGCTGCCGTTCCCCGGCCAGGAGCACCAGACCGTGGCCGCCTACCGCGGCATCCGCGCGGTGACGGCGTCGACGGCCGCGTCGTTCGCCGACGCCTTCGGGGGCTCCGACCCGAGCCACCAGCCGTTCGCCGCGATCGACGGCGACCCGCGCACGGCGTGGCAGTCGTCGTCGTTCACCGGCCCGGTCGGCCAGTGGCTGGAAGTGGAGCTCGACACCCCGCGCCTGGTCACGGCCGTCGACCTGCAGATGGTCGACGACCTGCGGGTCGGCTGGCCGGCGACCCGCGTCCGGATCACCACCGACAACGGCTCGGTCGACCAGCAGGTCATCCGCGGCGCCGGGGCGCACAGCTACCCGGTCGCGGCGGGCGTCACCACGAAGGTGCGGGTCACGCTGCTGTCACTGGTGGTCGGGCGGCAGGACGGCAACGTCGGCATCGCGGAGCTGAACATCCCCGGCACCCAGCCGCAACGCGCGCTCGAGGTGCCCGCGGACCTGCCCGCCGGTCCGGCGCCGGGGTTCGCGTTCACCCGCGGCGCGCAGCCGCGGTACGCGTGCCTTCCGGCGGGCGGCGCCGTCCGCTGCGACGCGACGGCCGCCCGCGACGGTGAGGAACCCGACGGGATCCGGCGGCTGTTCAGCACCCCCGCGGACGCGACGTTCCTCGTCGGCGGCGCGGTGCTGCCCGCGGGCGGCGGCAAGAACCCGGTGTCGCTGCCGGGGGTGACGGTGGCCTCGACGTCCCAGCTCGGCGGTGACCCGGCGGCGAGCGGGTTCGCCGCGGTCGACGGCGACCCGGGCACGACGTGGCGCCCCGACGTCACCGACCTGCGGCCGACGTTGACCTTGAACTGGACCGCGCCGAAACGGATTTCGGGGCTGCACATCGGGGTTTCGCCGGGGAGCGGGGCGAAGGCGCCGCGGCAGGTGGAGCTGGTCGGCAAGACGGGCAACCGCACGGTACAGCTGGACGAGAGCGGGTCCGGCACCTTCGAACCCCTCGACACCGACCAGCTGCAGATCATCGTGCCCGGCGACGACGACGATCCGGCGGCCCGCGCGGTGGTCGGCGTCGGCAGCCTGGAACTGTCCGGCACGGATGGGCTCTTGCCCGGTCCCGATCCGGCGTTCACGGTGCCGTGCGGCGCGGGCCCGAACATCCACCTGGACGGCCTCGACTACCGGACGTCGGTGACGGGCACGCTGTCGGACATCATCGACCACCGCCCGCTGCCGCTGACGATGTGCCGCGACTCCGAAGGCGGCATCGAACTGCCCTCCGGTGGCCACGAGCTGCGCACGGACCGGTCGGAGTCGTTCGTGGTCCAGGACCTGTGGCTGCGGCCCTCTGCGGAGGTTGCCCCTGCTGCGCACCGGGCAGTGCAGATCGGCAAGTGGGATGCGACGTCGCGCTCGGTGACGGTCGCCCCGGGCGACGAGTCGGTGCTTGCGGTCCCGGAGAACGCGAACGCGGGCTGGGTGGCCACAATGGACGGCAAACAGCTGACCCGCACCCGCGTGGACGGCTGGCAGCAGGCGTGGATCGTCCCGGCGGGAGCGGGTGGGGTGGTCGCTCTGTCGTTCACCCCGGACGCTTCGTACCGCACGGACTTGCTGATCGGGGCCTTCGCGGTGCTGCTGTTGCTGGTGGGCGTGGCCTGGCCGGCCCGCCGGCGCCCGTTCCCTGTTGCGGCCGGCGGTGCGGTTGTGGTTCCGGTGCTGCTGATCGGGCTACTGGTTGCCTTGGGCGGGATGCTGCCGGTGGTGCTGTTGATCGCCTGCCTGCTGGCGCGCCAGTTCTCGGAACGGGCACCGAGGTTCCTGGCGTTCGGCGGCATGGCGGTGGCGGCGGCGGTCTCGGTGACGGGCCGGGTCCTGGGCCACGGCCAGGACTGGGCTTACGGCCCGGTCACCCAGGCGGCGCTGTTGCTCGCGGCCGCGGCGACGGTGGCGACGTGCATCGACTGGTTCGCGCGCAAGGAAAACCCCACCGAGCCGACCGCCTGAGTACGCGCTCCGACCTTCCGATACGTGACCCGGGTGCACGGGTCGTCCGGCCGGGATTGGTGTGCGGTCGACGAGAGGCCGGGAGGACCCACCACGCCGACAGCCGGGTAGCTTGGCGTTCCACCGGCACGCGGCAGCCCTGAGTGCCCGAGCAGGTGCCAGGCTTCGGCTTCGGCCACCGATCGGGCGCCGCCGAGCAAAGGAGCCAAGGCGCGGGTCGGTAGCACAGGCCTGAGCGGCTTCCCGCCGAGAGTTCGTCAGCGAGAGCCGGCGCGGTGCGGGGCGCCGGGATCACCTCGGCCAGCGTCACCGTGACGGTGTCTGGCCCGGCGAACGCCGAGCCGCGTCGAGTACGGCTCGGCTGGCGGGCGCCACCGGAACGCTCAGGGGCGACTGCGGTCCCGGCAGCCGGGGCGTCCGTTCGACGTGGACGAACGCCAGGTCGGTGACTCGGTGCTCGGCGGGTACCACTAGGTGAATATCCGTGGGCACGCGCACCCTCACGACCGTGCCGCAAGGCGGCCCGGATCCGGTGTTCGCCGGTCGGCTCACCATTCTTCAGCAGCACGCCCCGGCAGCTTCCCACCGGCTCGCGTGGGCGGTCCGGGACCCGGTCTCCTCTTCGCACCCCTCCAGGATGAAACGATCTTCGCCGGAACGAAAGCGAAACGCACGAACGGTCCGTTCGTGCCGCCGCCGTCAGCCCGCGCGGCGGGCCCGCACCTCCACCAGCGCCCCCGCCAGGGCCAACCCGCCCGCACAACAAGCCGCCACCGTCACCACCTGGGTCGCCGATCCGTGCAGCCACGCCGGGATCAGTACCGCCTCCACCGCGACCGCCGCCCACATCAGCACCGTCACCCGGCGGTCGCCGTCCGCCAGGCGTGCGTACAACAGGATCTGCACCAGCGCCAGCATCGAGCCCGCCAGCGCGAACGGCCACAGGGGCATCGTGCTTCCGGCGTACCGGACTCCGCCGATCAGCGGCAGCAACCGCGAGCCGAAGACGAGCGTCACCAGCACCACCACCGCGTCCAGCGACGCGCACACGGCCAGCGCCACCGGCAACGCGCGGCGGCGGGCGGAGAGGACCGCGAACCGGGGGAGCACCAAGACGCCCACGGCCTGCGGCAGCCAATACGCGATCTTCGTGACAATCGCCCCGAGCGCGTACTCGCCCGCCTCCGCGGCGGGGAGCGTGTGGCGGGCCAGCACCAGGTCCAGGTTCACCAGCAGCACCAGCGCCAGCATCGCCTGGGCCGTGTGCAGGACGTCGCGGCCGTGGCGGTCGGCCCAGCGGGGACGCGGCCGGCCGCAGATCTGCCAGCTCGCCGTCACCACCGCCAGCGAACCGATCGCCGTGCCGGCCAGCGCGCCGGTCGTCGAGCCCGAGACGAGCAGGCCCACCAGCGAGCCGCCGACCTTGCCGGCGCCCTCCAGGGCGATGAGCCCGGCCAGCGTCGCGAAGCGGTGGGAGCCTTGGAGGAGGCCGTGGAACAGGCCGAGGAGCGTCAACGGGCCGAGGGACGCCGTCACCAGCAGCGCCGGGGCCAGCGAGCCCAGGTGCAGCAGGAGCACCAGCAACGGGCTGAGCGTCAGCGCCGCCGCCGCGACGATGCCGCTCGTCATCAGGCCGAGGGCGAAGAGCGAGCCCGTGTGCTGCGGGGAGCGCGCGACGCGCAGCGCCACCACCGTCTGCAGCCCCATCGCCGGGACGACGCCGATCACCAGCACCGCCAGCAGCGAGCTCAGCTCGCCGAACGCGCCCGGGACGAGGATCCGGGCCGCCGCCAGGCTCAGCACGTAGCTGCCCGCGTTGTTGCCCGCGAGGGCGAGCGAGACGAGGATCGCCGCGACCCGGTTGCCGGTCCGCGCCGGTACGGCTTCGGTGTCTACGCTCAACGACGGGCTCCCATTACCGGCGAGTAATGACCAGGGACGATAACCGCGCGGGGAAGGGAAAGGAAGGGCCGTGGACGCACCGGGCAGCAGGCCGGCACTCCCCGTCGTCTCCGCCGTGCTCGCGTTCGCCGTCTGCGCGCCCTTGCTCGGCCGCGGGTTCGTGCTGAGCTACGACATGGTCTTCGCGCCGCAGCAGTACTTCGTGCCGGACGCCTTCGGGATCGGGGCGACGCTGCCGCGGTCGGTGCCCGCCGACGCCGCCGTCGCGCTCGCGACGACCGCGCTGCCCGGTGACATCGTCCAGAAACTCGTGCTGCTGCTGGCGATCTTCTTCGCCGCGTACGGCGCGGGAAAGCTCGTCCCGACCGAGCACACCGGTACCCGGCTGGTCGCCGCGACCGCGTACGCCTGGACGCCTTACGTCGCGGAGCGGCTGTTCATCGGGCACTGGCCGCTGCTGCTGACCTACGCGTGCCTGCCGTGGATCGTCCGCGCCGGCCTCGCCGCCCGCGACCACGAACCGAAATCCCTCTGGCGGCTGGTGCTCACCTGCGCCCCCGCGGTGCTGACGCCGCCGGGCGGGGTGCTCGCCGCCGCCGTCGCCATCGTCGCCGCCGGGTCGCGCCGGATCCCGGCGACCCTGGGCATCGCCGTGCTGCTCAACCTGCCCTGGCTGGTGCCGACGTTCCTCAACGCCGGCGGCACCTACTCCGACCCGGCCGGCGTCACGGCGTTCAGCGCCCGCGCCGAAAGCTGGGGCCCGGCGCTGCTCAGCGTCCTCGGCCTCGGCGGGATCTGGAACTCCGAAACGGTGCCCGGCAGCCGCGCCGTGCCGCTGATCCCGGTGCTCGTGCTCGTCACCGTCGCGATCGCGCTGGCCGGCCTGAAACCGCTCGCCGCGCGCTGGGGCACCCCGCCGGTCCGCGCCCTCTTCCTCCTCGGCGTCGCGGGCGTCCTGCTGGCGTCGCTCGCCACGCTGCCGGCCGGCGACGCCGTGCTGGACTTCGCGACGCGGCACCTGCCCGGCGCCGGACTGCTGCGGGACGCCCAGAAGTGGGTGGCCTGGTGGGCGTTGCCGCTCTCGACGGGCTTCGCGCTCGCGGTCGAAGCCGCTGCCGCGCAACTGCGGACTCCGCGAGGACGGACCGGGCTCGTCGTCGCGGCCGTCCTCTTCCCGATCCTCACCATGCCGGACCTGGCGTGGGGCGGCTGGGGCCGGCTCGGCACCGCGCGGTACCCGGACGACTGGCGCGCGGTGTCCGAAGTGCTCGGTGGTGACGATCGTCCCGGTGACGTGCTGGCGCTGCCGCTCTCGACGTTCCGCGGCTTCGCGTGGAACGGCGATCGCACGCAGCTCGACCCGGCGCCGCGCGTGCTGCCGAAGCCGGTGCTGATGGACGACACCCTGCAGGTCGGCGCCGATCGGATCGTCGGTGAGGACCCGAGGATCGGCGACGTGCGCGCCGCGACGTCCGCCCGGGAGCTCACCGAGGCCGGGATCGGCTGGGTCCTCGTCGAACACGGGACCCCGGGCGACGTCGACCCGCGGCTGCTCGCCGGGGCGACGCCGGTGTGGTCGGGGGAATGGCTGACGCTGTACCGGACCCCGGGTGAGGCAGCGGTGAAAGCCGTTGCGTGGGGCCCGGCTTTGCTCGCGGACGGCGTAGCGCTCACGTTGCTCTGCGTCGCACTGTTGTGCCGGATGTTACCGATGCGTACATTGGGCCGCGGCAGGATTTTCCCGCCGCGGAAGGAGTGACACGTGGGCACGCTCATCGGGGTGGTAGCCGCCGTCATCATCGGAGGCGGTCTGGCGACCGGCGCGGGCTTCGCCCTCATCCAGAGCGCCGACCCGGACAGCGCCGCCCAGGTGCAGGACCAGTTCAACGCGCAGGTGAAGTACAACCCCGCGGACCACCCGGCCAAGTTGTACGGGAACCGCTGACGCGCCGGGACGTGACGCGGTTCGCCACCGACCACGCGCACCGCGTGGTCGGGCTCTACGGCGACCCCACCGTTTCCTGGAGCATCCTCCTGGAAGCGGACCTTTTCTCGGCTCCGGAACCGGAAAAACTCCGCGCGCGGCTTGCGGCCGCGCTGCCGCGGTACCCGCACCTCGGTCCCGTCCCGATGGTCGAACAGACCCGGGCCACTGAGTTCTCCGAGGTCCGCGCCCGCTTCGCGGCCGAGCCCTACGACCGCGGCGCGCCCCTGGTGCGGGTCGCCGTCCGTCTCGACCAGCCGGCGTTGCTCGTTGCCGCCCACCACGGCGCGCTCGACGGCCTCGGCCTGCTCGCCCTGCTCGGGTTCCTGCTCGACGTCCCGGTTTCCTCGGCGGCGCGCGGGATCGGCGAGCGCACCGGCGGCGGGAAGCCGTTCGTCGTTTCGGCCGTACAGCGCCTCGCCGAGGCGCTTTTCGCGCCACCGGGCCGGATCGTGCCCGATCGGGACGGCGAGACCGTCGGAGACGTCTTCGAGGCCCGCCGCGTGCCCCGGCTGCGCTTGGGGGCCGCGGGTTTCGTCGCGGCCGCCACCCTCGCGACCGGCCGCTGGAACCACGCGCACGGCGCCCGCACGGCCCGCGTCGTCGCCGCGCTGGGCGCGTCGTGGCGGTCCGGGGCCGCGCCGGAACCCGTGCACGACAGCGCGTTCTTCCGGCTCCGGCTGCCGTCCGGTCCGGACACCGCGGCAGTCGCGGACGTCCTGCTCGCGCAGCCGCCCGAGCCCGATTTCCCCGCGCGCAGCAGCCGGGTCGCCCGGCTGGGCACCCGGTTGCTGGCGAGCCGGCTCGGCTCGACGTTCCTGGTGTCGAACCTCGGGGTGGTGTCGGCGGGGGACTCCGTCCGGTCGATCGCCTTCTACCCGGCCGCGAGCGGCCGCTCAGGCGTGGCGTTCGGCGCGGCGACCACGGGGGACACCACCACGGTGACCGTGCGGGCCCGCCGCAAGGACTTCGGCGCGGCGGCCGCCGGCCGCCTGCTGGACCGGTTCCGGGACGCGGTGCGGGAGGAAGCCGGGGCGATCCAGGACCCGGGGCCGCGGAGCCGGCACGCCGGCGACGTCGCGGACCAGTGACGCGAACTCGCCGACACTCTGTTCCCAGCTGTACTTCCCGGCCCGTTCGGCCCCGGCCAGACCCATTTCCGCGCGGCGCAGGCCGTCGGCGAGCAGGCCGTCGACGCGGGCGGTGAAGTCCTCGAAGTCGTCCGCCAGCAGCCCGGTCCGGCCGTCCACGATGGACTCGGCGACGCCGCCCGCGGCGCGGTAGGCGACCGAGGGCACGCCGTGCGCGGCCGCCTCCATGATGACGATGCCCCAGCCCTCCTTGACCGACGGGCACAGGTGCAGCCACGACCGCGCCAGGATCTCGTGCTTGGCCTGCTCGTCGACCCAGCCGTGCAGGGTGACGCGGTCCGCGACCCCGCGCTCGGCCGCGTGCGCCCGCAGCACCTCGTCCCACGGTCCCTGGCCGACGACCTCGAGCCGCAGCTGCGGCCAGCGCCGCGCGAGCCGCGCGACGACGTCGATGGCGTGCTCGATCCGCTTGTGCGGCACCAGCCTGCTCACCGCGACCAGGGTGGGCGAACCGTCCCGTTCGGACGCCACCGGCGGGGGTGCGTCGAGGCCGTTGGCGACCACCGTGACGCGCTCGCGGCCGACGCCCAGGTCGGCGAGCTCGGCCTTGGTGACCTCGGAAACCGTGACGTAGCGGCACTTGCGGAACAGCCACGGCGCCAGTCGCGACTCGATCCACCAGCCGACCCGGCCCAGCGTCTCACCCAGGGCGCTGATCCACTGTTCCTTGTGGACGTGGTGCACGAGCACCAGCACCGGACAGCCGGCCACCAGCCGGGCGAAGAACGGCATCCCGTTCTGGACGTCCACCACCAGATCGGCGCGCGCCCGGCGGATCGCCCGCAGCGCGTGGACGTAGACGCCGAACTTGTTGCCGCGGCGCCGGTAACGGACGCCGTCACGCCATTCGCCCGCCGTCGCGCCCGGGTAGGCCGCGCACTGGATCTCGACCCGGTAGCCCGCCTTCGCGAGTCCTTCGGCCATCCGCTCGACGTACCGCTCGGACCCGCCGCCCTCGGGGTGGCCGGTGTCGCGCCAGTTGACCAGCAGCACACGAGGACGGTCCATCGGGTTATCCAAACTGTAGCGACGATGCTAGGTTACCGGTGCGTACACGGTATGCGTACACAGTAGAGGAACGTATTTCGGAAAGCGATGGTTCAATGGCAGTAAATCCGGTCGTCGCCCCGAACGCCGAGCCGCACCGCGCGACGCTCCGCCGTTCCGTGACCCTCTTCCGCACTTTTCTCACCGAACAGACCGACCCGGACGGTTTTTACTCGGCGCTGGCCGCCGACTCCGTGCGGCAATTGGCGGCACACGCTCCGCTGTCCGGGCGCACGGTGCTCGACGTCGGGGGCGGTCCGGGGTATTTCTCCGACGCGTTCCGCGCGGCCGGCGCGACCTACCTCGGCGTCGACCCGGACGTCGGCGAGCTGTCCGCGCGCGGCGAGCCGGGGGAGAACATGATCCGCGCCAGCGGCACGGAACTGCCCGTGCGCAGCGGATCCGTGGACGTCTGCTACTCCTCGAACGTACTGGAGCACGTCGCGAAGCCGTGGGTGATGCTCGACGAGATGTGCCGGGTCACCAAGCCCGGCGGCACCGTCTTCGCGTCGTTCACGCCGTGGTATTCACCCTGGGGCGGTCACGAGACCGCGCCGTGGCATTTCCTCGGCGGTCACTACGCGCGTCAGCGGTATTTCCGGAAGCTCGGGAAGCAGCCGAAGAACAAATTCGGCGAAAGCCTTTTCCCGGTGTCGGTGGGCGCCGCGCTCCGCTGGGCGAAGGCGACACCGCTGGCCGATCTGGTGGCCGGGTACCCGCGTTATCACCCGAGCTGGGCGATGTGGATCGTGCGGGTCCCGGCCCTCCGGGAAATCGCGTCGTGGAACCTGGTGCTGGTCCTGCGGCGCCGTTGATTCAGGGGCCGGCGGTGAAGAGCACCTTCCGCGGCGGCTGCTTCCCCCGCGGCGCGGCCGGGGGCTCGGGACGCCGGCGCCGGGCCAGCAGCACGATCGAGCCGATGATCAGCACGCCGCCGCCGATGCCGAGCCACAGCGGACCGGTGCTGGAGAGGAATTCCAGCCGGCCCTTGTTCGCGTTCACCTGGTCCGCCATCTTCGCGACGGTCTCCGCGGTGTAGGCGAGCGTCCCGTCGAACACCACGGCCGAGGTGCCGCTCGTCCCGGCGCGCAGCTCCTGGTGCTGCTGTTGCTGCTGCTTCATCTCGATCCCGGTGACCGGCTCCACCCACAGCGTGTTGACGCCGCGGTAGTAGAGGTCGGCCTGCACGGTCGGATCGGGGGAGCCGACCAGTGAGCCCGGCACGTCCTTCGTGGCGATCTTGGTGTCGGGGATGTCCTGGACGAACTTGTAGGTCTCGATCCCGTCGACCGTCTCGGTGCCGGCGAACCTGGCGGTGACGGCCGCGCCGGTGTTGTCGTCGTAGACCTTGTAGTCCTGCTGCTCGGTGCCGAACGGGAACTTGAAGTTCAGCCCGGGCTGCGGCTTGTAGTCGTTCGTCTCCGGCGGCTTCTGCCCGTCCTTGTCGGCCTTGTCCTTCAGTTCGGTGACGTAGCTGCTCTTGGCGTCGCACTTCGGGTCGGTTTCCCCGCGCGGCTCGTAGCCCTCGCCGCTGCGCCGGTCGAAGCAGACCTGCCGCTTGCTCGCGCTGAGCACCGTGTTGTCGGCGTCGTCGGTGACCTGGACGGCCAGGAGCCAGACCGCGTAGTCGGTGTCCTGGTGCATCTCGGGTGCCGCGAAGTTCGCCTGCACGTGCGCCACCGCGGTCAGCTTGGCGTCCTTGCGGATGGCCGAGACCGGGCCGGAGCCGTTGTCGGTCACCGCGAGCACCTGGCTCGCGGTACCTTCGAGTGTCGACGTCGAATCCTGGTCGAGCGGCACCTTGGCGAGCTTGGGGTAGACGTAGGCCGGGAGCAGCACGGCTCCGGCGACCGCGAAAACGCCCAGTGCCAGCAAGATCAGGCCGAAAGCACGTCGCAACGGTCCTCCTGGTTTCACGCAAATTACCGGGCGGTAATCAGTGCCCGGATAGTGGCCCGCGCCACGCCGGGCGTCAAAGTGTGACCCGCGGTCACAGACACCGGGTACGCCCGGAAGGCGGCAGGTGGGCCGCCGTTCGCACCAACCGACCAAACATGTTTGTTCCCGGGCACAACGGACGTGGGCCCAGGATCGGACGATCCTCACTCCGCCGCGCTGGACCGCAAGGAGCATTCCCACTTTGTCGCAGGATTCTTCGATGGTCGCGATCGCGGCCACCGCCCGCTGGCGCGCCCGGATCGTGGCGGCGGCCGCGAGCGTCGGGGTCAGCCTCAGCGACCCGTCGGCGGGCATCCCGGGCATCCGCGCCATCGTCTGCGGCCGCGGCGACCTCGCCCGGTTCGTCCCCCGCCTCGGCCACGACGGCGAGCCGTCTCACCCGGCGATCGGCGCCCACTCGGATTCGATCGCCGACCGCGAGCTGCGCGACGCCGTCGCCGACGTGGCGGCCCTGCTTTCGTTGCACGGCAACGTGGTACTGGACCTGGACGCCGGCGGTCGCCGGCGCCCGGCGCGGCGGCCGGACGTCGTCGTCTCGGCCGCGCTGGACCGTCCCCAGTGGACGGAACCGGCGGTGTCCCTTCCCGTGGGCACGGATCGGCGCGGAGGTCCGCTCACGGTGGAACTCACCGCCGGCCCCGGCTTCGAGGGCACGCTGCTGGAACTGGCGAGGCTGGTGGAGCTCGACGCGGCCTAGTCTGGGCCGGACCAGACCAGGGCCGGTGCCGGACGGCTACAGCCGGCGCTCGGCCGCTCGCCGTGTCAGGAGTTCGTGGCCGCTCCCGGCTCACCGCCCTCCCGGTGGACTTCGCAGCCCGGGTCCGGGCATTCGGCCGCGTGCCGGGCGTTCCACGCCGCCACCATCGACTCGTGGCGCCGTGCGAACCGGGCGTCCCGCCGTGCCTGCCACACCGACGGGGTCACCATGCGGGTCACCAGGAACCGGCCGGGCAGGTAGTCGTTGCCGGCGTCGGCGACCTCCAGGCCGGCGGCCGTCAGGATCGTCCGCATCGCCTCGGCCATCGCCGCCCCGATCGCGGACGTCAACCGCCCGAACGCCGCGCATTCCGCGCCCTCCCGGTGCGGGTCCTCGCCCCAGGCCTCCTGCGCCGCGTCGAGCAGGATCGCGTGCTCGTACCAGCCGACCGCCACGCCGCGCAGATCCGGCACGTCGACGTACACGACCGCGCCGGCGGTGCCGGTCGGGTGTTCTCCCGGCGCTACCGCCAAGCCGGCGGCGGCCGGCTCGGCCTGGACGACGTCGCGCAGGACCTCCAGCCGGAACCGGCGGTCCGGTTCCGCCGCGGCGGGTGTTTCCGTCATCGTCACAGACACCCCCGACAAAATCCGGGGGCCGGCCGGACGTCAGCTCACGATGGCCGTGGCCCGGATCTCCACCCGCATCCCCGGCGCGCCCAAAGCCGCGACGCCGATCTGGGTCCAGATGGGCGCCCGGTCGCCCATGCGCTTGCGGAACTGCTCCACCATCACCCTCGTGTGGTCGTCGCCGATGCTGTCGGTGGCCGTGGGGAGGTGGAACGAATCGACCGCGACGACGTCGGCCCAGCCGGCGCCCGCGGTGGCCAGGGTGCGCTCGACGTTCTCGAAGGCCCGGACGATCTCCTCCTCGAGGGACTCGGGGAAAACCGTGTTGTCGTCCCAGCCGCCCTGGCCCGAGATTTCGACGCGGTCGCCGATCCGGACCGCCTGCGTGTAGTGCAGGGCGGCGAGGTGCTTGGGGCCGTAGCCGGGGGTGACGAAGAACTCGGGCATGGGGTTCCCTCCGATTGACTTCACGCTTGAAGTCACCGTATCAGACTTCAAGCGTGAAGTCATGGCGCGCTGGGTAGAGTCCTCCCATGGGACGCGACGCGGACGGGCCTCGCTGGCTGACGCCGTCCGAAAAGGACGCCTGGACCGGGCTGATCTCGCTGATTCTGTTGCTGCCGGGCAAGCTGGAGGCGCCGCTGCAGCAGGAAGCCGGCGTCACGCTCTTCGAATACCTGACGCTCAGCCAGATGTCGGAGGCGCCGGACCGGCGCCTGCGGATGAGCGAACTCGCCTACCTCGCCAACGGTTCGCTCTCGCGACTGTCCAACGTGGTCAAGCGGTTCGAGCAGCGTGGCTGGGTCGAGCGCTCACCCGACCCCGAGGACGGCCGCTACACCCTCGCCGCGCTCACCGACGCCGGTTACGCGGTGGTCGTCGCCGCGGCGCCGGCGCACGTGGCCGCCGTGCGGCAGCTCGTGCTCGACCCGCTCACCGCGGCCGATCAGCAGGCGCTGGCCCGTATCGCCGAAAAGCTGCGGGTGCGGCCGGTCGATCTCGCCTAGGGCGGTCCTTCGGGCGGCTCCGGCTGAGCCGGCGCCGGCTCAGCCGGGACCGGGCAGTTCGGCCGCGAGGACAACCCGGATGGTCCTCCGGGCGTCAGCCCGGCAAGGAACCCAGGGAGGTCGCCGTGGACGTGCCGACGAATGTTCTGCTGCCGGGTGAGCGGCTGCTGTGGTCGGGACGGCCACAGCGGCTCGTCTTCGCTCGGTTCGACTGGTACCAGTTCGCGTTCGGCCTGTTCTGGGGGATCGCGACCGTCGTGGTCCCGGTGGCGAGGCATCAACCGCTGTCGTTCTTCTCATGGGCCGTCGGGGTGAGTGGTGTCGCGTTCCTCTGGGTGCCGGTCGTCATCAGGTTGCGAGGGCGGCGCGGTGTCGAGTACGTCGTGACCGACCGGCGGATCGTGCTGGCCGATCGCTTCTCGGGAAGGACGCGCGCGTCGGCGTACCTCGGCACGCTGCCGCCGCCGGTCGCCCGGATCCGGCGGGACGGCAGCGGAACCGTCGTCTTCAGCGGGTTCTCGCGCGGCCCTTTGACGTTCCTTCCTCCGTCGGGGCCCCTGATGCTGACGGGACTGGTCGACGTGCCGGAGGCCGGGCGTGTCCGGGACCTGATCGCGTGGGCACAGGCCGGGCAGGCTTGACCTCGCCCGGACGTGTCCGATTCCGCCACCCGCGTTGTCGGACGCGCCCTAGTCGTCGACCCACTCCAGCAGGTCGCCGGGCTGGCATTCGAGGACCCGGCACATGGCTTCCAGGGTGCTGAACCGCACGGCTTTGGCGCGGCCGTTCTTGAGGACGGCGACGTTGGCGGGCGTCAGCCCGACCTTCTCGGCGAACTCCCCGACGCTCAGCTTGCGCTTGGCCAGTTCGACGTCGATGCGCACGACGATCGCCATCAGATGACCGCTTCCATGTCGGTCCGCAGCGTAGTGGCCTGGCGCAGCAGGGCGCGCATGACCACCATCAGCAGGCCGATCACGGTGATCCCGACGGTCATCAGGAACAGCAGCATCGGCATCCCCGGATCGTCCGCGTTGAAGCCGACGAAGATCAGCATGCCGACGAAGACCACCCACGCGGCGGCCACGGCCCAGACGATGGCGTCGACCCACTTCAGCGCCGCGCTGGTGAAGATCCGGTCCTTCTTGACCAGGGTCAGCAGCTTCCAGGTCGCGACGACGACGACCTCGACGCACAGCACCAGGAACACCGCGATCGCGGTCAGCGGCCACCGCAGCGGCGCGTCGTGAGGGTTCTGCGACGTCGTGTACGCGATCCCGCCGGGTAACGAGAGCGTCTGGAACACCACGAGGACGGCGAACAGCACGACGAGGAACACCCGGAGCGCGGCGACAGCGCGTCTTTCGGTGAGCATGCGACGACTATCGCCGCTTATCTATCGAAAGTCAATCGGTAGCTGTCGATCTACGATGGCTCCGGATCAAGCCGGACGGACTCCAGCGCGACGTACAGCTCGCCGATGTCGACCGGGTCGGTCAGGTCGCGCTTGGTCAGTTCCTGCACGCGGCGCAGGCGGTAGCGGACCGTGTTGGGGTGCACGAACAGCCGGTCCGCCGCCTCCTTCGCCGAGCCGTGGCCGGCGAACCACGCGAGCAGCGTGTCGAGCAGGACCTTGCGCTCGGCGCCCGGCAGCGTGAGAACCCCCGACAACGCCGACCGCACGACGTCGCGGGCCATCCCCGGCGCGGCCGCGACCAAGGTGGTCACCGGCGAGTCGCCGAACACGACCACGCCGGCGGTCGCCGACGGCAGCGAGCGGCGCGCGATCCGGGCCCGGTGCAGCGCGTCCGGGACGTCCGGGAACCCGGCGAACGGCCGGCTCAGCCCGGCCGCGACCGGCAGCGAACCCAGCACTTCCCGCAGCCGCCGGAGGTCTTCGATCCGGTCGATCGCGACCAGGCCCGCTTCGCCACCGGGGCGCCACGCCGACCGCCAGCGCCGCGCCCGCATCAAGGCCTCGACCGTGTCCTGTCCGTCCTGTCCGTCCTGTCCGTCCTGTCCATCCGGTTCGACTCGTTCGGTGACGACGGCGACGAACATGCCCGCGGTCGGCAGCCCCAGCTCGCGGGCCGCGGCCTCCATTTCGGACTGGCCGGCCAGGCGCCCGCGCAGCAGGTCGTCCAGCCGGCGCGCGTTCGCGTGCGACGGCTCGGCCGCGACCTCGTCGTACGCCGTGGTCAGCGCGTCCGAGTAGAGGTCGATCGCCTTCCAGACGTAGGAGTTGATCTCGATCGTCCGGGTGGAGTTGAGGAACTCGGGGCCGGCCAGCTCCAGCAGCGCCTCGTAGACGAACGTGCCGCCGATCCGGAACGCGCGCAGCACGGCCGGCAGCGGAATCCCTTGCCGCGCTTGGACGAGCCCGGTCTTGCGGGCCGCGTCGAGCGCGAGGCCGTGGCCGTCGGCCAGCGCCGTCAGCGCGCGTTCGAGGTTGGCGTGGCAGACCTTGCGCAGCTCGGCCGGCGCGACGTGGTCGACCTGGCGGTAGAACTCGTCTTCCGTGCTGAGCAGCCGGGCGAGGCGATCGGCGAACTCCGGCAGCCTGCCCAGCATCTCGCGCACCAGCTCACGGTGTTCGCGAGGTACCGGCCTGGCCAGAGCTTCGATGCCCATTCCTCACTTTAGCTCGGGTTCCGGTGGCGGGGATACGCACGAACTTGAGCAAAATTCATATCCGCCGGGCGATCTTCCCGGTGAGGGGTTGACGCCACGACTGACTCACGAAACCGGGTTCACGAAGGGCGCCGCGCGGTGAGGTAGACGTGCGGCTCGGGGGTGGCGCCGGGGTGGTCCGGGACGAACTCCGCCTGCTCCTCGCGGACGATCTCGAGCCCGGCCGCGCGCAGCAGCCCGGCCAGCGCCTCGGGGGTGAAACTGCTCGCGCGCACCGGGTGTCCCATGAAGACGATGTCGAGCCCGTCCACATCGGCCGGCACCGTGGCCAGCAGCACCAGGCCGCCCGGCTTCACCCACGCCGCCAGCCGGCCGATCACGGTCTCCTGCTCCGCGCGCGTCAGCTGCAGCAGCGAGAAGAACGTCGTGACCGCGTCCCAGGAACCGTCCTCGAAGGTCAGCTCGCGCTGGTCGCCGAGCTCGAACCGGGCCGCGGGCACCTGGGCGCGCGCGATCTCCACCATCTTCGGCGCGACGTCGTAGCCGGTGACGTCGTGGCCCGCCTCGGCCAGCAGTTCGGCGGTCGGGCGCCCGGTGCCCGACCCGAGGTCGAGCACCTTCGCCTGCGGAGGCAGCGATGCGATCAACGCCGTGATCGCGTCCCGCTGGGCGGTCGCGGCGCGGAAGGCGTGTTCGTAGTCCTTGCCGAGCGCGTCGAAGACTTCGGCGGCGGATTCGGGACGAGTCATGGACCCACCTTGCCAGACGTCCGATTGCGCAACTTCTGTATTGATATCTGCAAGTACCGAGTAAGTTCGGGCAAAATCGCGGCAACACCTTGTGGTGAGGGCGAAGCGCGACCTACTCTTCCGCCTACTCTTCCGGGCGCTCTTCAGGGCACTCCCGAGCGAAACGAGGTCCGCGATGGCGCGACGCACCTTCGGAGCCGTGCTGGTCGCGGTCCTCACCCTGCTTTCCGTGGCCGCTCCGGCGTCGGCGGCCACCGACCGGCCGGTGGTGACGCGCGCCGCGCTCGACCCCGCGCTGGTCGCGGGGCGCGGCGCCGCAGTCGGCTTCGCCGAGCAGGAAGCGGAGAACGCCCGCACCGACGGTGCCGTGATCGGCCCGGACCGCTCGGCCTACACGCTGCCCGCCGAGGCGTCCGGCCGTCGCGCCGTGAAACTCACCGCGGGCCAGCACGTCGAGTTCACGCTGCCCGCGGCGGCCAACGCGATCACCGTCCGCTACAGCATCCCGGACGCGCCGCACGGCGGCGGGATCACCGCGCCGCTGGACGTCACCGTCAACGGCGGCCACCGGCAGCCGATGACGCTGACCTCGCAGTACGCGTGGCTGTACAACCAGTACCCGTTCACGAACGACCCGGACGCGGACCTGCTGCACCCGGACTGGTGGATCACCGAGTGCGCGTGCGTGCCCGCGGCGACCACCCCATCGCCGGTCGTCACGAAACCCTTCCGCCCCAACCACTTCTACGACGAACAGCGCCTGCTGCTCGGCCAGACCTACCGGGCGGGGGACCGGGTCCGGCTCACCGTCCCGGCCGGGACGCCCGCCGCGTGGACGGTCGTCGACCTGCTCGACTCCGAGCTCGTCGCGCCACCGCGCGTCGACCTGATCGCGGCCAACGTCCTGTTCTTCGGCGCCGACCCGACCGGCAGGCGCGACTCGGCCGACGCGATCGACCGCGCGATCACCTTCGCCCGCCGGGCGCACCTCAAGGTCTACCTGCCGCCCGGCACCTACCAGGTCAACCGGCACATCATCGTCGACGACGTCACGATCGAAGGCGCCGGCAACTGGTACACGATCGTCAAGGGCCACGAGGTCAAGCTGGACACGCCCGCGCCGGACGGCTCGGTGCACACCGGCGCCGGCTTCTACGGCCGTGACGCCGCCGCCGGCGGCAGTCACAACGTCCACCTCGCCGGCTTTGCGATCGTCGGCGACGTCCGGGAGCGGATCGACACCGACCAGGTCAACGCCATCGGCGGCGCGCTCAGCGACTCCACTGTGGACGGCCTCTACCTGCACCACACCAAGGTCGGCCTGTGGTTCGACGGCCCGATGAAGAACACGCGCATCACGGACAACGTCATCGCCGACCAGATCGCCGACGGCCTGAACTTCCACACCGGCGTCACGGACTCGGTGGTGGCGAACAACTTCGTCCGCAACACCGGCGACGACGGCCTCGCGATGTGGTCGGAGAAGATCGAAAACGCGCGCAACACGTTCAGCCACAACACCGTCCAGACGCCGGTGCTGGCCAACGGGATCGCGCTCTACGGCGGCACCGACACCACTGTCTCGGCCAACCTGGTCGCCGACCCGATCCGCGAGGGCAGCGCGATCCAGGTCGGCTCGCGCTTCGGCGCCGAGGCGTTCACCGGGTACGTGCGGATCACGGACAACACGACCGTCCGGGCCGGGACGTTCGAGCTGAACTGGAAGATCGGGCTCGGCGCGATCTGGTTCTACGCCCTGGAGAAGAACATCGACGCCGACATCCAGGTCACCGGCGACCACTTCCTCGACAACACCTACAACGCGATCATGCTGGTCAGCGACTTCCCGGTGAAGGACCTGTATTCGATCAACGGACTGAAGTTCGCGGACCTGCGCGTCGACGGTGCCGGGACGTCGGTGCTGAGCGCCCGCGCGGCCGGGTCGGCGTCGTTCCGGAACGTCGGCGCCCGCAACGTCGGCGCGGTCGGCGTCAACAACTGCGGGTCGTTCGACTTCCCGCCGACGGGCTCGGAGTTCTCGCTGACCGACCTCGGCGGCAATTCGAGCTGGCTTGCCCCGTGGCTCCTCCCGAACACCATCACCTGCGACGACCGGCCCCCGGTGGTCCCGCCACCCGCCCCCGCCGCTTGGTGAGTGCCGCCCGCGGGTCGTGAGTGGTCAGGGCGGTTAGAACCGCCCTGACCACTCACGACCGGCCGCGGCAGACCGGCGGCTAGGGTTCCGGGTGTGGCTGGGTTGCGGGGTGTGTTCGCGGGGTTCGGCAAGAGCAAGGCGTTCGCGGTGGTGGGGCGGGCGTTGATGCCGGCCGACCGGGTGCTGCTGCGGATCAGCGGCGGCCGGGTCGGCGTCGGCACCGCGGTCGGGCTGCGGACGCTGCTGCTCACCACACTCGGGCGCCGCAGCGGCGAACCGCGTCAGGTGCCGCTGCTCTACGTCGAGCGTGTCGGCGGGTACGTCGTCATCGGCTCGAACTGGGGCGGCGAGGCGCACCCGGCGTGGTCGGCGAACCTCCTGGCCCAGCCCCGGGCGACGGTCGCGATCGGCGGCCGGACGGCCGAGGTCACCGGGCGGCTGCTGAGCGGTGCCGAGCGTCAGGAGATGTGGGACGCCGTCGCGGAGTACTGGCCCGCGTACGACCGGTACGCCGTGCGGGCCGAGCACCGCGAGATCCGCGTCTTCCTGCTGGAGCCGGTCAGTCGATGAGGTCGGTGTGCCGGATCCGGTACACCTGCAGCCGCAGGTTGTAGTACTTGTCGGTCTCGCCGACCCACTGCATGCCAAGGCGCTTGGCGACGGCGATCGCGCGCGTGTTGTTCGGCCGGGCGACCGCGAACAGCTCGTCGGTGTCCTGCGTGAACGCCCACTGGATGAGGGCCTGTGACGCCTCCGACGCGTACCCCTGGCCCCAGGCGCCGGGGCTGAGCTGCCAGCTCAGCTCGAGGTCCTCTTCGAACGGCGGCAGCAGCCGGATGCCGAGGCCGCCGATCACGGCGCCGTCCTCCTTGCGCTCCACGGCCCAGCGCCCGCGCGGCGGCCAGAGGTTGGGCTGCGCCTCCTGCCACGCGTTCAGGACGGCACGCATGGCGCCGACATCGCTGACGCGGTCCATGGCCGGCGTCAGCCAGTGCGTGACGTCTTCCGCGCCGTAGATCTCGAACGCGGCTTCGGCGTCGTCCACCGTCCAGTCCCGGATCACGAGCCGGTCGGTGCTCAGCGCAGTTTCCATATCAAGACGCTACGCCGCGGGGCCCCCGATTGTTCCCCCGCGAAAGTGCTCAGAAGGTGAACACTTCACCCCCGATGATGTGGGCATGGAGACTTTGGAAGGCATCGCGGTGGTGCAGGTCACGTCGGTCGCGCAGTGGCGGGAGTGGCTCGCGTCGCGCGGCACCGCGACGTCGGTGTGGCTGGTGATCCGGCGCAAGCACAGCGGCGCGCCGGGGGTGCTGGTGCACGAGGCGATGGAGCAGGCCCTGTGTTTCGGCTGGATCGACAGCAAAGCGCTCAGGCGCGACGCGGAAAGCACGTACCTCTGCTTCACGCCGCGGAATCCGAAGAGTACGTGGAGCCGGGTGAACCGCGACCGCGTGGCCCGGCTGACCGCGGCCGGCATGATGACGCCGGCCGGGCAGGCGATGGTCGACCTCGCCCGCCGCACCGGCACGTGGGACGCGCTGGCCGAGGCGCAGGACGGCGTCGTCCCGCCGGATCTGGCGCGCGCGTTCGACCCGGTCGGGGCCGGGCACTTCGCCGCGTTCCCGCCGTCGTCCCGCCGGTTGATCCTGGAGTGGATCGCCAAGGCGAAGCGCCCGGAGACGCGGCAGCGCCGGATCGCGACGACCGCGGAGCTGGCCCGGGAAAACGTGCGGGCCGCACACCCGAAGGCCGCCTAGAGTCGGGTCCGTGGACGAGACGCGTGATCTCCTGGCCCGGGCCGCCGCGCTGGCCGCGGACTACCGCGAAAGCCTGGCCGGGCGGCCGGTGGTCCCGGCCGGCGATGCCGCCGCGGTGCGCGCGGGCTTCGGCGGACCGCTGCCGAAGGACCCGAGCCCGCCGTCCGAAGTGCTCGAACACCTCGCACGGGCCGCCGAGCCCGGGCTGATGGCCACGGCCGGGCCGCGGTTCTTCGGGTTCGTCATCGGCGGCGGACTGCCCGCCGCGACGGCCGCGGACGTCCTCGCCGCGGGCTGGGACCAGAACGCCTTCAACGCCGTGCTCTCACCCGCCGCCGCGGCCGCGGAAGACGCCGCCGGCGGCTGGCTCAAGGACCTGCTCGGCATCCCGGCCACCGCGTCCGCCGGGTTCGTGACCGGCGGGCAGGCGGCGAACACCGCCGGGCTCGCCGCCGCGCGCCACCACGTGCTCGCCGAAGCGGGCTGGGACGCCGGACACGACGGGCTCTTCGGCGCCCCGCGCGTCCGCGTGGTCGCGAGCGCCGAACGGCACGCGACGATCGACCGCGCGCTGCGGCTGCTCGGCTTCGGCACAGCCGCCGTCGACGAGGTCGCCGCCGGCCCGCAGGGCGCGATCGACGTCGCCGACCTGGAACGGGTGCTGGCCGCCGGGACCGGCCCGGTGATCGTCTGCCTGCAGGCGGGCAACGTGAACACCGGCGCGTGCGACGACCTCCGAGCCGCCCGGGAAGCCGCCGGCGACGCCTGGGTGCACGTCGACGGCGCGTTCGGCCTGTGGGCCGCGGCCAACCCGGCCACGGCGGCGCTGCTCGACGGCGTCGAGCTGGCCGACTCCTGGGCCTGCGACGGGCACAAGTGGCTCAACGTGCCCTACGACTCGGGGTTCGTCTTCTGCGCCCGGCCGGACGTGCACGCCGCGGCCTTCGCCAACCGCGCGGCCTACCTGGTCGGCGCGGGTGAGGTGGCCGGCATGGGCGACCTCACGCCGGAGTCGTCGCGGCGCGCCCGCGGGTTCGCCGTGTGGGCGGCGCTGCGCGAACTGGGCCGCGACGGCGTGGCCGAACTCGTCGACCGCTGCTGCCGCTTGGCCCGCCGGTTCGCGGTGACCCTCGCCGAGGGCGGCGCGGAGATCGCCAACGACGTCGTCCTCAACCAGGTCCTGGTGTCCTTCGGCGACGACACCCGCACCGACGCGCTGATCACGGCGATCCAGCGCGACGGCACGTGCTGGCTCGGCGGTACTACCTGGCGCGGCCGCCGGTACCTGCGGATTTCGGTGTCGAACTGGTCCACGACGGAGGATGACGTCGACCGTTCGGCGGCGGCGATCCTCCGGCTGGCCGGGCGTTCCTGAAGGGTGTCAGTGGCCTTCGCGCACCGAAAGCGGCTCCGATTTCCACGAAATCGTCTTCGCGCCGCCGGTCGGCCAGGCCGACGAGAGCCGCCGCCGCCTGCTGCCGAGCGCGCCCAGGGTGACCAGGTCGACGCCGGAACCCTGTGCCGCCAACGAGATCACCTCGGTGCCGGTCAGCGGCACGATGTCGAAGAACTGGGCGTCCTCGCCGCCGGTCCAGTCGACGAACTCGGTGAAGATCGAGGCGAACGCCTGGCCGCATTCCGGACATTCGCGCAGGGAAACGCCGAAGTGCGACTGCTGCACCAAGCGGTGGGTTTCGCGAAGCCGGGTCGTGCAGAACGCCATCGCGGTCAGGGCGTCTTTGCCGTAGCAGCGGGCGCAGCCGAACTCCGTCATGCGGGGATCTTCGCACACCGTGAATCCGGACCCGGCTGCGACACGACCGGGAAATCTGTTCGCGGCAGACCTTTCGCTCTGTCCGCAGTGGTCTGGACCTGTTAACCTCAGCCGGTCCGACCGGCCGGTTCGCCGAAGGACCCTTGACCCTGAAGGGAAAGCCGTGCTCCGCATGAGAAAACGCGCCGCGATCGCCGCTGCCGCGCTGGCCCTGTCCGTCGCGTCCGTGGCCACCCCGGCCGTCGCCGAGGCCGGCCAGTCCCACGGCAACCAGTCCCGGGACAAGGTGATGGCCTACTTCGCCGACTGGGACGTCTACGCCCGCAACTACCACGTCAAGGACATCCAGACGTCCGGTTCGGCCGCGAAGCTGACCCACATCAACTACGCCTTCGGCAACGTGACCGGCGGCGGCTGCGCGGTCGGCGACCCGTGGGCCGACCACGACATGCCCTACGACGCGTCGATGAGCGTCGACGGCCAGGCGGACACCGGCACGCTGCACGGCAGCTTCAACCAGCTCCTGGAGCTGAAGAAGCTGAACCCGAAGCTCAAGGTGATCTGGTCGTTCGGCGGCTGGACCTGGTCGGGCGGCTTCACCGAGGCGGCGAAGAACCCGGCCGCGTTCGCCGAGTCCTGCTACAACCTGGTCAACGACCCGCGCTGGGCCGGGGTCTTCGACGGCATCGACATCGACTGGGAGTACCCCAACGCCTGCGGCCTGACCTGCGACACCAGCGGGCCGAAGGCGTTCACGGGCCTGGTCAAGGCGCTGCGCGCGAAGTTCGGGCACCAGCTCGTCACGGCCGCCATCACCGCGGACGGGTCGAAGAACGGCAAGATCGACGCGAACGACTACGCCGGGGCGAGCCGCTACCTCGACTGGTACAACGTGATGACCTACGACTACTTCGTCGCCGGGGGCAGCCCGGCCGGGCCCACCGCGCCGCACTCGCCGCTGCGGTCCTACCCGGGCATCCCGACCGCCGGGTTCTACGCCGACGCGGCCATCCAGAAGCTGCGCCACCAGGGCGTGCCGTCGTCGAAGATGTTGCTGGGCCTCGGGTTCTACGGCCGCGGCTGGGACGGCGTCACGCAGAAGCAGCCGGGCGGCACGGCCACCGGCCCCGCCCCGGGCACCTACGAAGCCGGCGTCGAGGACTACAAGGTCCTCAAGACGACCTGCCCGGCCAACGGCAAGGTCGCGGGCACGGCGTACGCCAAGTGCGGCTCGCAGTGGTGGAGCTACGACACCCCCGAGACGGCCGCGGCCAAGGCGGGTTACGCGAAGTCGCAGGGCCTGGGCGGGGTGTTCGCCTGGGAGCTGTCGGGCGACACGGCCAACGCGGAACTGCTGCGGGCCATCTCGTCCGGCCGCTGCTGAAAAGCTGGAGGGCCCGGGTGGCGAAGCCGCCCGGGCCCTTCGTCCATTCACGACTGCTGCGGGAACCCGTGGCGCCGCGCGCCGAGCACCACGGCGAGCACCGGCACCAGGAGCACGAGCAGCGTCCACGGGAAGGCCGCCGGACCGGCGGTGTCGAGCAGGACCCCGCCGGTCACGCCGCCCGCGGCCATCGCGGCGTTCCACAGCGTGACGAGCATGGCCTGCGCGTTGTCCGCGGCCTCGCCACCGGCGTTGCCGGCGGCGGTCTGCAGCAGCGTCGGGACGCCGCCCCAGCCGAGGCCCCACAGCGCGACGGCGACGTAGATCAGGGCCGGACTGCCCGCCACCATGAGGACCGCGGCGACGGCGACCAGGACCGTGCTGAGGATCGTGAGCCGCCGCAGCGCGCGGTCGATCCGGGCGCCGACGATCCCGATGCCCGCCATCGACGCGACCCCGAACACCAGCAGGACGACGTCCACCGAACCGCCGAGCCCGGCGTGGCCGAGGAACGCGGCGACGTAGGTGTAGAGCACGGTGTGGGCCAGCACGAACACGAGCGTCACGACCAGGACCGGCGTCACGCCCGGCACGGTGAGCGTGCGCAGCACCGGCAGCCGGCCGCCGCGAGGCTGTCCCGGGTGGTCCGGGACGCCGGCGGCGATCCACGCCAGCAGCACGACCGCGAGCACCGACATCACGCCGAACGCCGAGCGCCAGCCGAGCAGGCCGCCGAGGAACGTCCCGGCGGGAATGCCCAGCGACAGCGCGAGCGGGATGCCCGCCATCACGATCGCGATCGCCTTGCCCTCGCGGCCCGCGGGCGCCAGGCGGCGCGCGTACCCGGCCAGCAGCGCCCAGACGACGCCCGCCGCGATCCCGGCGACGAACCGAGCCACCATCGTCAGCGCGTAGTCCGCGGACAGCGCCGTCACGGTGTTGGCGACGGCGAACCCGGCCACCCCGGTCAGCAGCAAACGTTTGCGCCGCCAGGTCGACGTCGCCGCGGCCAGCGGGATCGCGGTGAGCGCGGTGCCGAGCGCGTAGATCGTCACGGCCTGGCCGGCCGCGGACTCGCCGACGCGCAGCCCGGCGCTCATGCCGGGCAGCACGCCCGCGGGCAGGGCCTCGGTGAGCACCGTGACGAACGCGGCGGTGGTCAGGGCGAGCAGAGCGGGAGTCCTCATGCCGTTATGCTCGAACCCTCACACGGATGTGATGGTCCAGTCCGGCGGACGTGAGGTGGCGCACATGCGGATCGGCGAGCTCTCCGAGCGCACGGGCACGTCCCGGCGGCTGCTGCGGTACTACGAGGAGCAGGGCCTCATCATCGCGTCCCGCGGCGCCAACGGCTACCGCGACTACGACACCGCGACGGTCGACCGCGTGATCCAGGTCCGCGGCCTGCTGGACGCCGGCCTGCCGACCCGGATCATCAAGCAGATCCTGCCGTGCCTGGACAAACCCCGCGCCATCTACTTCCCGGACGCGACCCCGGAGATGCTGGCGACCCTGGAAGCGGAACGCGACCGCATGGCCCGCCGAGCGGAATGCCTGCTGCGCAACCGGGACGCGATTTCGGGCTACCTGGACGCGGTCCGCGAGTACAACCGCGCCTGACCCTCGCCCAGGTCCGTGAATGGCCCATCGAGGGACTTCAAGTCCCTCGATGGGCCATTCACGGCGTTACGAGGGCAGTGCCGCTTCGGCCGGGGCGGATGCCGTCGCCGGGGCCTGCACCCAGTGCAGCGTGTCGGCTTCCGGCCACCAGCCCGCCGGGTCCGGGCGGGGACGGGCGCCCTCCTCACCCCACCAGCGCGGGGGCGCCTCGTCACCCATGTCCCCGACCGTAGGAGAGCCGCGCCGGCGCGCGCACCGGGCGGGTGCGGCCACTGTCCGGTACCGGCCACCGCCGGCCGGCCGGTACCGGACAGTGGCCGAAACCGCCCCTGCCGCCGCCGTGCGGACGGCCCTAGCTTGGCCCAGGAGATCACTTCGCGGGAAAGGACGACCATGATCAAGCGAGTGCTGGCCGGCCTGCTCGCCGCGGCGGCCATCGGCACCCTGGCCGCCCTCGCCGCCCCGACGGCCGCCGCGGCGCCGGGCCACGGCGACCCGGCGGTCCGGCCGCCCGGGACCGACTGCGTCTGGATCTGGACCCACGGCCCGCCCCAGTGCCGGAAGCTGGAATAGCACCCGGGCGTGCGCTCAGCCGAGCCAGCCCAGCCGGGTCGCCGCGAACACCGCCGCGACCCGGTTGTCCGCCTGCAGTGTCTCCAGCAGCCCCTGGACGTGCCGGCGGACCGTGCGCTCGCTGACGTCCAGGTGGCGGGCGATCGCGCCGTCCGTCATGCCCGTGGCCAGCAGGTCCAGCACCTTCGCCTGGGTCGGGGTGAGGCCGTCGCGCGGGTGCCCGCCGTCCACCGCGACCGCCTGGCTCCAGACCAGCTCGAACAGCATCCTCAGCGCCGCGACGATCGTGGGGCTGCGGACGAACAGCGCGCCGTCCATGCCGCTCGGATCCAGCGGTACCAGTGCGGAATGGTGATCGGCGACGACCATCTTCATCGGCAGCTCCGGCGCCACCCGCATCGCCCACCCGGCCGCGACGCTGGCGTCGACGACTTCCTTGGCGCCGGCGAACTCCAGGGCGGCGCGCTCGTAGACGTTGCGCAGCCGCACGCCGCGTTCGGTCACCGCGTCCGGCAGGCGCATCACCGTGCCCGCGTCCGGTTTCCGCTTGAAGTGCCGCGTGGTGAAGGTCAGGAACTCTTCGCGCGCGGACAGGCACAGTTCCAGCGACAGCGAGCCGATGCGCTGCGGGTCCGTCAGCACCTCGACGCCCGGGTCGCCGCCGCTGCCGTGCGCCGCGCGGTACACCGCCTGCAGCATGTCCAGCTGCTGGCGCGCCGCGACGATCTGGCGCTGCTGCTCCACGAGCCGCTGCTGCGCGCCCAGGATCGCGTGGTCGACGGCGCGCACCGGCTCCATCGGCGCGATCACCGGGTCGTCGCGGTAGTCGCGGCGCACGAAACCCTGGTCGAACAGCTCCCGCATCTCCGGGCTCCCGGCGCGCGGGTCGTCCAGCGGCAGCGGCCCGGTGCGCACCATCGTGTCGTACAGCGCGCCCGCGCCGGGCGTCAGCAAGCCCTCGAGCATCCGTGCCCTCCTCCGGCGGGAGCGGGGCCGGGGATGGCCTGATCCGGCCGTTGACCGCTCTGCCCCCTACCCCACGCGCCGGACGGCGGAAAGGATTAGGCCGCTCATCAGGTTGGACGCGGAATTTCGCCGCCGGACCCGCGAGGGGTGGGCCCGGCGGCGGGCCGGGCTCGTGGACGCGGGGCCGGACAGGATTCGGAAAGCGTCGCGCAAGGCCCCTGCGCCACGGAGGGACCGGCACGAACCGTCGAGGGGGCGGGTCGTGTTCCCCGGCACGACGACCGCGGACCGGACCGTCGCGTCCGGCGGGGTGGCAGGGCCGCGCAGGCCCTGCCACCTCACCAGCGGCGGGACTCGTCGATCACGTGGACCGCGGCTTCCTCCGCCGAAGCCGCACCGCCGTCGACGCCCGCGTCCGACGCGTACAGCTCTTCGTCGGTGTCCGCGCCGAAACCCTCGTCCGAGGCGACCAGCCGGCCCGCGCGGACGTCGCCGACCTCGTCGTCGATCAGCTCGCCGTCGCTGTCCTCGTTGTCGCCGAGGCCGTCGTCGTCGGCGTCGTCGGCCAGGTCGGGGACCTCGCGGGCGAGCCGGCCTTCCCAGCTTTCGCCCTCCGCGGTCTCGCGCGCGGTCGTGCCCCAGTCCTCGGTGGCGCGCGAGTGCTCCGGCGGCGAATAACCTTCCGCCAGCTCGTCGCGGTCGACCAGGGTGTCTTCGGGATCCAGCACGCCGTTGTCGGCGTTGTCTTCGATGTCGTCGTCCATGGCCCCATCTTCGCCTAACTCCTTGGCCGCACCCGGTCTGGGTGATATCACCGTGCAGGCCGCCGCACGGGCGGTGTTCCGGTGAAAGGTGATTCCCCCATGCCGATGAGACGCAGGGTGCTGGCCGCGGGCCTGGCCGGGGTGTTCGGCGCCGCCGTGTCCGGGCGGACCGCGCAGGCCGCGCAACCGCCGTCGGTGCGGCTCGACCAGCTGAACCTGGTCAACCTGTCGCACGTCAACGACCCCGCGAAGACCAACGTGTTCCCCGGCGACCCGGCGTTCTCCCTGGAGACCATCGCGACCATCCCGGACGACGGCTATTACCTGCAGTTCGTTCGCGAAGGCGAGCACACCGGCACGCACTGGGGCGCGCCCGGCCACTTCAACACCGGTCAGCCCCTCGCCGACGCCATGGATCCGGCGGATCTATTCCGGCCCGCCGTCAAGATCGACATAAGAGCGAAGGCCGCGGCGAACGCGGACTACGGCGTGACGATCGACGACCTCAAGGCCTGGGAGAAGCGCCACGGCCGGATCCCCGACGACGCCGTCGTCGTGCTCTGGACCGGCTGGGACGCCAAGTGGGGCACCCCGGCCTACCCGAACACCGGCGCCGACGGCGTGCTGCACCAGCCCGGGTTCTCGATCCCCGCGGTCAAGTGGCTGATCGACACGGGACGCCTCGGCCGCCAAGGCGGCACGGGCACCGACACGTTCAGCCCGGACGTCGGCACCGACGAGACGTACACCGTGTCCAAGCTGGTCTACCAGCGCCACCGGATCAGCCTGGAGATCCTGGCGAACCTCAAGGCCCTGCCGACGACCGGCGCGTGGGTCCTGGCGGGCGGCCCGATCAACCGCAAGGGCGCGGGCTCGACGGCGACGATCTTCGGCGTGCTCCCGCCGGGCGTGCACGCGGACTGAGCCCCGGGGGTCGTGAGTGTTCAGGGCGGTTAGAACCGCCCTGAACACTCACGACGGGCCGCGGCAGACCCGGATCAGCTTGCCGAGAGCGGTGTCGCGCCGGAGAGGCGCAGCGCCGACAGCGGGGCCGGGCGGCCGAAGCGGTAGCCCTGGGCGGTGGTGCAGCCCGCCCGGATGATCAGTTCGGCCTGCTCGGCCGTCTCGATGCCTTCGGCGACCACCGCCAGGTCGAGGTCGGCGCACAGCCCGACCAGCGACCGGCACAGCGCGGCGTCGCGCTCCGGCTGGATACCCGTCGTCAGCGCGCGGTCCAGCTTGATCAGGTCGACCGGCAGGGCGTGCAGCACGGTCAGCGAGCTGTACCCGGCCCCGAAGTCGTCGAGCGCCACCCGGACGCCGAGGGCCTGCAGCCGCCGGATCGCGTCGGCGCCCTGGGCCAGGTCGGGCACCGGCACCGTCTCGGTGATCTCGACGACGAGCCGGTCCGCGGGCAACCCGTACCGGGCCAGGCTCGCGCTGACGCTCCGTTCGAGCGCGGCCGCGCCGAGCCGGCTGGCGCAGACGTTGACGTGCACGGTCAGGTCCAGCCCGGCCGCGGTGATCTCGCGGCAGGCGAGGTCCAGCACCAGCGCGTCCAGTTCGGCGCCGAGGCCGGCGCCTTCGACCGCGCGGACGAACGTCTCGGGCGACACGGCCGTGCCGTCCGGGGTGGTCCAGCGGGCCAGCGCTTCGACGGCCACCGGCGTCTCGTCGCCGAGCCGCACGATCGGCTGGAACACCAGCTCGAAGCCCTCCGGGATGCCGCCGGCCGCGCGGCGCAGCGCCGACGGGAAGTCCGGCGGGCCGTCGTGGGACGGCCGGTAGACCACGGTCGTGTCCTTGCCCAGCCGCTTGCCCGCGTACATCGACGTGTCCGCGCGGCCCAGCAGCACGTCGGAGGTGACCAGCGGCTCGGCCGGGTCCGGCACGACCAGCCCCATGCTCGCCCGGACCGGGACGAGCGTGCCGTGCACCGCGAACGGCCGCCGCAGCGCGCCGCGGATCCGGTCCGCGACCGCCTGCGGCGCGTCGACCTCCCCTTCGAGCAGGATCGCGAACTCGTCACCGCCCAGGCGCGCGACGGTGTCGGTCGAGCGCACGCAGCCCAGCAGCCGCTGCGCGACGGCGTGCAGCAGCAGGTCGCCGCCCGCGTGCCCGAAGCGGTCGTTGACCTCCTTGAAGTCGTCCAGGTCGACGAAGATCAGCACGAGCGGGTGACGGGCGTCGGCGCCTTCGGCGACCGCCGAGTCCAGCCGGTCGCCGAACAGCGCGCGGTTGGCCAGCCCGGTGAGCGGGTCGTGGAAGGCCTGGTGCGTCAGCTGCTGCTGGCCTTCGTACACCCGCCGCAGCAGCAACCGGTTGTCCAGCACGGAAAGCAGCTGCCGGGCGAGCACGAGGAACACCACGAGCACCCCGACGAACACCTCGACGCCGTCCGGCCCGGCCCCGCCGATCAGCTGCACGGTGATCAGCAGCGCCACCGCGGTGACCGGGATGTAGGGCAGCGCCAGCTGCCACCAGTCGACCCCGCCGGGCTGGGCCGCGTCGTCGCGCCGCCGGGTGTTCGGCGTCACCAGCAGCGCGAACGCGATGAACATCGGACCGAGCACGAACCCCGCGTCGGCCCACGGCTTCATGCTCTCCGCGCCGATGCTGACGAGGTAGGCGAACACGCTGTCGGAGCAGGCGAGCGCGACGATCCCGACGGCCAGCAGCAGCAGGTTCGCGCGGTAGGGCCGGTCCACCCGGTCGAACACCACCAGCAGCACCGCGACGACCACGATGACCAGGTCCGACAGGGGATAGGCGATGGCCACGGCCCACGAGCCCGCGTCCGGCGCGGTGGCCCGGACCAGCTGCCCGAGCGCCGCGGTCCAGGTCAGGATGAACAGCGAACCGGTGACGACCAGGCCGTCGAGCACCACCGCGATGCCGAAGTGCGCGGTCCACTGCGCGGGTTGCCAGCGCTCGCGGTCCGGCCGGATCCGCGCCCGCGCCAGGGTGAACAGCGCGGCGAGCGCGAGGACCGGGAAGCTCAGGTAGCCGACGTCGGCCAGCGACGGCGACGGCAGCCCCCGGCCGTCGACCAGCTGGAACCAGGACCAGACGCACTGCCCGAGCGACCAGCCGGCCATGCCGAGCGCGATCAGCAGCCGCCACCAGCGCTGGTGGCCGCCGAAGCGGCGGGCGACCAGGCAGCCGCAGACGACCGCGGCGACGCCGGCGCTCAGCTGCATGGCGTCGTCGATCCACAGCGCGAAAGTGTCACCCCAGAACGCGAACCCGTTGACGACGATCAGCGCCGCCGTGACGACGACGAGCAGGATCGCCACTGGGTACCGCCGCACTGTCATGGCACCTCACGTGGTCACGCCCGGTCCGCCGGACTGAGAAACACTACACCGGACGGACGCGGGAACCGGCTCACCGCACCGGCACCATCAGGCGATGTCACGCCGGTGCAGCAGCCACCCGCCGAGCCCGGCGAAGACGACCAGATACCCGGCGAGCACGGCGGTGGCCTGCCCGGAACCGACGATCCGCTCGACCCCGGGGGCGCTCGCCCCGAACGAGGCCACGAGCGCGCCGGCGTTCGGCCCGGGCAGCACCTTCTGCAGGTCGGCGACCCAGGTCAGCAGCGGCGCGGCGACCGACGCGAGGAGGTTCTGCACGGCCAGCAGCCACACCAGGCCCAGCCCGATCGGCAGCGCGACCGAACGCAGGCCGACGGCCAGCAGCACACCGAGCGCGCCCCACGTGGTCGTCACCAGCCAGCCGGCGCCGAGGCCCAGCAGGACGTCGGACCCGCTCGGCCAGACCAGCGCCTGGCCCTGCAGCGACGCGACGAGCGCGCTCGCGCCCGCGTCCGCCGCGAACAGCGCGAGCACCGTGGCCAGCGCCGCCACCGTGACGACGACCAGCTTCGCGCCGAAGACGGTGACCCGCGAAGGGTTCTGCACCAGCACCGTCTTCCACGTGCCGAAGCCGTATTCGCTGCCCGCGACGAGCACGCCGAAGATCAGCGCGAGCGCGCCGACGAAGATCGGCAGGCCGCCGAGGGCGCTGCTGACGAACGCGTCCGGCAGCATCGCGCTCAGCCCGCGTCCGGCGCCGGGCCCGCCGGACGCCGGGACGCCGTCCAGGCCCGCGTAGGGGACGGCGTAACCGAAGGTCAGCGTCAGCACGACGGCGACGGCCAGCAGCAGCCAGCTCGCGGGCCGCCGCGTCTGCTTCAGGAGTTCGGCTCGGATGTCACGCAGCATCGGGGGTACCTCCGGTCGGGGCTCCGGTCAGGGCGAGGAACGTCTGTTCCAGGTCGGGTTCGCGCCAGCGCAGCTCGGTGACGTCGAGGCCGGCGCCGACGAGCGCCGCGTTGATCCGCCCGGCCTCACCGGGGTCGACGTCCAGTTCGAGCGCGGCGCCGTCGGCGTGGACGCGGTCCGCGCCGAGCAGCCGGCCGAGGTGCGCACGGGCCTGGTCGAGCGGCCCGGCGACGACCCGCAGCGCACCACCGGCCCGCAGGTCGGTCACGGACGTCTCGGCGACGAGCCGGCCGTGGTCGAGCACGCCGACGCGGTCGCAGATCTGCTCGGCCTCGGCCAGCAGGTGGCTCGACAGCAGCACGGTGCAGCCGTCCGCGGCGAGCTTGCGCAGCGTCACGCGCATGTCGGCCATCCCGGCCGGATCGAGGCCGTTGGTCGGCTCGTCCAGCACCACGAGTTCGGGCTCCTTCAGCAACGCGGCCGCGAGGCCGAGCCGCTGCTTCATGCCGAGCGAGTAGGTCGCGTACTTGTCCTTGGCCCGATCGGCGAGGGTGACGACGTCGAGCACGGCGTCGACGCGGCCGCGGGAGACACGGGCGTGGTCGGCGAGGACCCGCAGGTTCGCCCGGCCGGAAAGGTACGGGTAGAAGGCGGGCCCTTCGATGAGCGCGCCGACCCGCGCGAGACTGGCCGGACCCGGTTCGTCACCGAAGAGCCGGACGTCGCCGGAAGTCGGCCGGATCAGGCCGAGCAGCATCCGCAGCGTCGTCGTCTTGCCGGCGCCGTTGGGGCCGAGGAAGCCGTACACCTCACCGGCGCGCACCGACAGGTTCAGCTCCGCCACCGCGGCGGCCGGTCCGTAGCGTTTGGTCAGGGCGATCGTTTCGACGGGCAGGTTCACGGGTCTCCTTCCGGACGCGGCCCCACGGCTTGAAGACCGAGAGGACGCTGGCGAACAACAGCAGGCCGGGTGCGACGATCACGGGGTAGAGCAGGCCGGCCGGATCACCCTGCGGGGGCACACCGGCGGCGAGCTGCCGGCCGTATCCGGCGGCGTCGTACAACCCCGGCCGCAGCGCGAAGAGGATCAGCAGGACCATCACGACGTTCACGGCCAGCTTCACGGCCACCCACCAGTAGCGGACAAGGCCGTACTTCGTGCCGAGGCCGAGCACGACGCCGGTCCCGAGCGTGAGGACCGCGGCGATCAGCATCGGCCAGATCGCGAACAGCTCCAGCGCTCCCAGGCTCGTGGCGACGACCGCGGGGTCGTCCGAGACGAGCGCGGTGGCGACGAGCACGCCGAGGACCGCATCGATCCCGATCCACGCGCCCCCCGAGACGATGTGGGCCACCAGGTACCCCTTGCGGGCCCGGGCGCCGAGTCGGCTGGTCATGGTGCCCTCCTTCGTGCTGCCCTCATCCTCGGGACCCGGGCCGCCGCGGTCGTCCGCCGAGGAACGGCACTTGCGCCTACGGCAGAGCGCGTACTCGGGCAGCGGCCGTACGCGCGGAGGTACGTGGAGCTGTGGTTCGACCGGCGATCACTGGGCCACTTCACCGATGCCCGGCGGCGCTCGTGGGCGAGGCCCGGCTGGTGCCGGGCGTGGTCGACGCGCACACGCGTTCCGCACCTGCTTCCGGGACAGCTGCACCAGCAGGTCGACGCTGATCCGCCGGGCCTCCCGGGCGAGCCACCCTCGTGGTCCGGCAGAGCCCCGCGTGCCCGGCACGCGGACCTATGACTGGTGCGGCACGGCCGGTTCTCCGACGGCGGGTCCGCCGTGCGGACCACGACGAGCTGTCGGCAGCGCGACAGGCCGCGAGCACCAGCGGGATCGAGCGCCGGCTCCTGGCCCGCTGGGACGCGGAAACCGGCGGCTACTTCGATTCCACCGCAACAACATGACCCGGGCATCGCCCACCGGAACTTCGTGGTGACGTTGAACCTCATGGGGGACTACAAGGGCGGCGAGCTTCGCGTCGCGGAGTTCGGCCGCGCACTTACCAAGCCCCTGTAGGTGGCGCGTTTTCGTACTCATTGCGACCAGAGGCGACGTCCGTCGCCTCTGGTCGCCGCTACAGCAGGCTCCCATTCCTCCACGACGAAGCGCCGGGAGAATCCGCCGGCGGAACCTCCGTTTCGTCGAACGGTGACCAGCGCCGGTCGTGCCCGAGCAGCGGGCGGCAACGTCCAGATCCGCAACAGGAGGCGCAGGTCCGGACCCGCGACGGGAGGCAACGGGTCCAGACCCGCGACGGGAGGCAACAGGCCAGACCCGCGACGGGAGGCAACGGGTCCAGACCCGCGACGGGAGGCAACAGGCCAGACCCGCGACGGGAGGCAACGGGTCCAGACCCGCGACGGGAGGCAACAGGCCAGACCCGCGACGGGAGGCAACGGGTCCAGACCCGCGACGGGAGGCAACAGGCCAGACCCGCGACAGGAGGCAACGGGTCCAGACCCGCAACCAGTGGCTACGGGCCTGCCCTTCTCGTTCAGGCGCCGCCATGACGGAGGCCTCGGCCTCCTCGTTCAGGCGCCGCCGCGACGGAGGTCCGGCCTCCTCGTTCAGGCCGCCGGTGGCGGCGGCCCCGGCCTCCTCATTCAGACCACGCTGGTGGCCGCGCAAGCCTGCCCCTCCCGGTCAGGCTGCTGCTGGTAGTGGCTTGTGGACGTTGTTGCGTCGGGGTTGTCGACGCCGGTCCATGAACAACGGCGGGATGAACTCCGGCAACCCATCCGCAGCCACCCGGACCTGCCAACTCGAACTATGCACCAACCGATGGTGATACCCACACAACAACACCAGGTTCCCCAGACTCGTCGGACCACCCTCGGCCCAGTGCCGAATATGGTGCCCCTGACAATGCCGCGGAGGACGATGGCAACCCGGGAACGCACAACCCCGGTCACGTAAATACAGAGCCCGGCGGAGACCCGCGGTGATCAAACGACGCAACCGCCCCAGATCCAGCGGCTCACTTTTGCTACCCAGGACCGCGGGGATGACACCGCTGTCACACGCGTGGACCCGGGCGTCCGCGGCCGAGATGTCACCGGTGTCGCCCAGCCGGGCCGTGCCCGCACCGGTCGTCAACGCCTCCAGGGGCATTGTGACCAGGACGTGGGCTCGTTCACCGGCCTGCAGTGGTAGGTCCGGTGAGTTCAGGGCCAGGTCGATCGCGTCGGAGAACGCGTCACCGTACCGTTCCTGCGGGGAACGCAGGTCCTCGGCTGTGCGGCGTTCCGCCAGGGAATCCAGCAGGGCATGGGCGCGGGTGCCGGTCTCGTCGTCGAACCTTCCGCGCAGCTCCCACACACCGGTCCTTTTACGCCGCAGCGACAACTCACGCTCGGGTACCGAGGGTGTGGTGTCGTCCGGAGGTGGGCCGTCCGGGTTGAGGTAACCCAGCAGATGCGCACCCAAAGCCGCTACCTGTCTTCGGCCCGCGGTCCGGGACAGCAGCACCATCTCCCGTTCGGCATCCCCACGATGCTCATCCGGGATCTGGCGCAGAGTCTCCAGGATCGTGTCGATCATCGGGTTGCTCAACCGGCCATCCCGAGCCGCCTCAGCCGTGGCCGGGGCTGTTTCTGGGGCCGAGTTCAACGCCCGGGCCCGCCGCAGCAACTTTCCCGCAGCATCCGCGGAAATATCGGCCAGGTCTTCCAACAGCCGCCCCACGGAACGGTATCCGAACAAAGCCTCCACACCGCGGGTTTCGATCTCGACCAGCACCGCACCCAGTTCCGCTTCCGCGCAACGGATCCGGGTCACCAGCTCACCGACACGGTCGGCCAGTGCCACCGCGTCGGCTTGCCACATCCGGTCGTCGTCCACACCACAGACACTAACCCAGTATCGAACACCTGTTCATCACACGATCAGGCGAAAGGATGATCACTGCCCGTGAGTCGGCCGGCGTTGGCCCAGCTGGTGCTTCGCGGTGCCGGCACGACGAAGGTGACAACCGCCGCGACGAGCCGACGAGCAGGGGTACGTGCACCGCGGCCGGTGCGGCGGTGACGAGGAACAGCCGCAGGGCGCCCGAAACCAGCCACATCCTCGGGTACATGATCGGCGGATACCCGTGGCCGCCGATGCCGATGCTGCTCGATCAGGTGGTCAGGGACGGGTTGCCCCAGCCCAGTTCCGGGAGGCCGTTCGACAGGCCGCCCGCGATCCGGGCGCCGGCCAGCAGGGGTGACCCGATCGTGTCGGGCCGGTAGGCGACGAGCCGCAGCCTGAGGACTTCGGAGACGTCCACGTCGAACTGCGCCGGCGCGCCGAGCCGTACGGTGACCGACGGCTGGGGGACGCCGTCGAGGAACACCTCGAAGTGGCCCGTCTGGCCGGCGTCCGCCGCGTCGTCGAGGACGCCTGCCGCGGACTCGAACTTCCGGTACTTCCGGCCCAGGTCGTACTCGACGACGCCGCGGGGTTCGCCGCAGAACATCGAGCAGCGGTAGGTGATGCTGTGGCCGTGGTGGGTGCCGTCGATGCTCGCGGCGGCGAGCCGGACGTCCGGTCCTTTCGAGACGGGCGTCAGTTCCGTGGTCAGCAGCAGTTTCCGGCGCCTCGGGGCCGGCGTGTACCCGCCGCCGGCGAACACCGCGGGATCTTCGTCCGGCCGGGGGTGTTCCGGCCGGCGCGCGATCGCCCGCACCAGGCTCTGGACGCCGCTGTCGCCGACCTGGAACTGCCGGACCACGAAGCGGGTCGTCGAATACGGGTTGAGGAACTGCGGGATCTCGTCGATCGCGCGGCCGGGGAGCACGATCGGCAGGATCCGCGCCGTGTACTCGTCGATGTCGGCGGTCACCTGGTCGCGCAGGACCGCGCCCTCGAACTGCGCGCCGCGGCCGACGTGCGGCGACTCCTCGCCGTCGGTGCGCCGCCGGTACATCGGGGACGCGATGGCGAGCGTGTAGTCGGCCGCCTTCAGCTGCCGCAGGGCCCACCTGGACCAGTCGACGCGGGCGCCGTCGGCCCACTGGTCCAGGTGCACCTCGAGGCCGATGTGCCGGTGGAGGAACTCGGCGAACCGGCGCACGAGCGTCTTGTGGTCCTCGTCGTCGTGCGAGTACGACACGAAGACCCGGGGGCGGGTCGGCATGACACCGGAGTCGGCGCGTCCGGAGCCGCCGTTACGCCGGCCGGGCCCGGGTTTCGCCGACGACGACCGGGTCGAGGCCGGGGTGGCTCTCGTCCGCCCGCGCCCAGTAGCCCGCCGCCTCCGACGCCGCGCCGCGGGCGAACGCGACGTTGCCCAGGCCCGTGTACGCCCGGGCCGCTTCGTGGTCGCTCTCGCACGCCTCCGCCCGGGCCGCCGCTTCGCGGTAGGCCGCCGCGGCGAGGTCGTGTTCGCCGGTGTGGAACCGGGCCCAGCCCAGGCAGTTGAGCGCCAGCACGGCGTCGAGCTCCAGGCCGAGCTCGTCGAACACGGTCAGCGTGCCCGCCGCGACGTCCGCCGCCGCCGCGGCCTCGCCGAGCGCGACGCGCACCAGCGCGATGCCGCGTTCGGTGATGGCGGCGTTGCGGCGGCTGCCGGTCTGCTCGTAGAACGCCAGCGCCGTCCCGAAATCGCGCAACGCGGACCGGTAGTCGCCGCGGTAGTGGTCGGCCCAGGCGTGGTGCGCGAGCGCGGTGGCTTCGCCGTGGCGGTCGCCGATCGCGCGGTACTCCCGGAGCGCTTCGCGGTAGCACTCGGACGCGCCGTCGAGGTCGCCCCGGTCGACCAGGGCGATCCCGAGGTTCGCCGTCGTGGTCGCCAGCGCCCACCGGTCGCCCGCCGCTTCGGCCGCCGCGCGGGCCCAGCGGTGCGTCACGATCCACTCGTCCCACAGCTTCGCCAGGAAGAAGTACCCGCGCAGGAAGAACGCCAGCTGCCAGCACCGCTCGTGCTCGCCGAGCTCGCCCGCCCGGCGGCACAGGGCGACGAGGTTCGGCCACTCGGCGCGGAACCACGCGACGGCTTCCGCGGGCACCGGCTCGGGCAGGCCGCCGGGGTAGGTGACCACCGGCCGGTAGCGCTGCGGGGCCAGCAGCCGGTCGGCCCGTTCGGCGTCCCGCACGGCGAACGCCGCGAGCTGGCGGAAGGCCGCCTGCCGCTCTTCGGGTTCGAGGGCGGCTTCGCCGGTCTCGACGGCGAACGCGCGGAGCAGGTCGTGGAAGCCGTACCGGTCGGCGGCGGGCTGGGTGATCAGGTACGCGTCGTGCAGCCGGTCGAGCAGCCGGTCGGTCTCCCGCGGCGCGAGCCCGGCCAGCGCGCTCGCCGCGCGGACGTCGAGATCGCCGCCGGGGTGCAGCGAGAGCAGGCCGAACAACCGGCCTTCGGCGTCGCTGAGCTGACGCGCCGACAGCCGGAAGGCCGCGGACAGGCTGCGCTCGCCGTCGTCGAGCTCGCCGAGCCGGTCGGCCTCGACGGCCAGCCGGCGGTCCAGCTCGGCCACGTCCCATGCCGGGTGGGCCCGCAGCCGGGCCGCGGCGATCCGGACGGCGAGGGGGAGCCGGCCGCAGCGTTCGGCGACGCGGGCCGCGTCGGCGGCGGCCGCCCCGGTGAGCGCGGCGAAGAGCTCGGCCGCGGTGCCGGCGGGCAGGACGTCGAGCGAGACGTGCCGGGCCTCGTCGAGCGCGCTCAGCCGCGACCGGCTGGTCACCAGCACCCGGCACTTCGGCTCGGCGGGCAGCAACGGCCGCACCTGCGCCGCGTCGGCCGCGTTGTCCAGCACCAGCAGGAGACTGCGCCCGCGCAGCCGGGTGCGGTAGAACGCGGCCCGGTCGTCCGGGTCGGCCGGGATCCGTTCGGCGGGCACGCCGAGCACCCGCAGCAGCCGGTCGTGCAGGGCCGCCGGGTCGACCGGGGCCTCGCTGTGCCCGCGGAGGTCGACGAACACGCAGCCGTCGGCGAACACCGCTTCGAGCCGGTGGGCGCAGCGGACGGCCAGCGCCGTCTTGCCGACCCCGCCCATCCCGGAGATCACGCAGACGCCGTTTTCGGTTTCCAGCGCGTCGCGCACCGCCCGCAGTTCGTCGGCGCGGCCGGTGAAGTCGCCGGTCGCGGGCGGCAGCCCGGACGGCTGGACGTCGGGGCGGGTGCGCCGTCGCGTGGGTTCGTGGGGGAGCAGGGCGGTGAGGGTCCCGGCCGCGCGCAGTTCGGCGTCGCACAGCGTGGCCAGTGCCGGATTCGGTGTGGTCAGCCCCGTTTCCACTTTGCTCAGGTAGCCCTTGCTGTAGTGGATCCGGTCCGCGAGACCGGCCAGGGAGAGCCCGGCCGCTCGGCGCAAGCGGCGCAGTTCCGCGCCGAACGTCGCTCGTTCGTTCATCAGTACGCACCCCCGTCGCAGGAGCATTATGACCGTGCTCGATCGTCGTCGGGCGGACTGGCTGGACCCGCCTACCCCTGGCCGGCCACCGTGCGCACAGCTCGTTCGTCACGCATGGGCTCAGCCTCAAATGAAGACGGCTGTCAGGAGGGCGACGTCGGCCCGATCGAGTGGGTCTGCTTGGTCGCCGCATGCGGCGACCACGGAGCCGACTCGGCCAAGTAGCTGTGAAATCGAACCGGCAACAGGTATTTCGACTCCTTCGATAGCGGGTGTACGGGGTGGCACCTGGCGCGGGAGCACCCCTGGTCCTCGGTTTGCCGCGGAATCGCCTCGTCAAGAAATGCGGCCGCGCGGAACGGCCCGGCAAGGAGTTTCCCGTTTCCTGCAACGAGAGGAAAGGAAACCGCGGGATAACGATCCGTATGCCGTGGCGTGATCGACTGGACAGCGGCCGCGGGGCTGACGAGTATTGACGACCGTGCGCGGAACGGCGAGGGGAGGAACGGTGGTCCTCAAAGCGGCGGAGGTGGTCGGCGAGCTGAAGATTCTCCGGAAGGGGAGGGGAATTTTCACCACACCGCTCGGGGAACGGGTCGGGCCGGCGCTGCGCGCGATATGCGGCATTGTGGAAGATGACGACCAGGCCGAGGTGCGGCGTAAACTGTCCGGCCGATTGTTGCCCCTGGTCGGGGCGCTGCCGGAGGACCTGAAGATCGTCCTGCTCGCCGCGTTCGCCCTGCACGAGAGCGCCCGGAAGCCCTTCTACCAGGAGCGGGTCCGCTGGGCGGCGAGCACCTTGCAGCGCGACGACCGCACGGTCCGCCGTCGCATCGACGAAGGCATCGAACAGATCGCGGCAATGGCGGTCAAGCGGCCCGAGCCGGATCCCGGACCGCGGTATCCGAGCCGCAGTTGGCACACCGAAGAACTGCGGGTCGCGCTGACGTTGGGCGACCCGGCGGTGGAGGCGTTCGAATTCCGGCGGGTGGTCGCGGACGCCGACGAAATCACCGAGCTGGATCTGGCCTTGACGCTGAGCGCGACCGCGAAGACGGGTGAATCCGTGCACGAGTCGGATCTGGAGGTGGACGTCTTCCACGGCGGTGTGCTGACGAGCCGGGTGATGGAGTCGAGCGACCGGATCGGGCTGGCGTTGCGGTTGCCGGAACCGTTGCGGCGCGGGGAGCAGCACGAAATCGCGTTGCGGTTCCGGGCGAGCATCCGGGAACCGCACTACGTGTGCGTGCCGCGTCATCCGTGCGATCTGTTCGATCTGCACGTCAAGTTCGGCGACCGGGTGCCGGAGCACATCGTGCTCGTGGAAAAGGCGTTCCAGGAGGACGCGCGCGACCCGACCCGGCGCGGGCCGGAGCTCACCGCCGACGACTCCGGCGAGGTGCACGTCCGGTTCCGGCACCTCGCCCCCGGCTTCGCCTACGGGATCCGCTGGCAGCCCGCCGGCGTCAACTGACCCCGGCCCGGCCGGGCCAGATCAGCCGTTCGACGGTGAACAGCGCGGACACGAACGGCTGCGGCAGCCGCACGACCTGCCGCGCGGCCTGGGCTTTCGCCGCCAGTTCGGTGCTGACGCCGAGCGCGTCGACGACGTCCAGCGCGGCGGCGTCGACCAGCTCGGTCGCCCGCCCGCGGGGGCCGCGGCCGCTCAGGGCGAGCGCGATCCCGAGGTCGAGACGGCTTTCGATGGTCTCCGGGTGGGTCCGGCCGAGCAGGCGGATCTGTGGCTCGAGAATGTCCTCCAGCAGCTCGGCCTGGCGGCCGAACTCGCGCAGCTGGGCGTGCGCCAGGCCCATTCCGTGCCGCAGCCGGTACCGCAGCCGGTGGTCCCCGCCCAGCACCCGCAGCACCACGCGCTCGGTCGCGGACAACACCGCCAGCGCGCGTTTCGGCTGGCCCAGGGCCAGCAACGCGCGGTCGGCGTGCATCGCGGCCGTCAAGGTCAGCGGGCTTTCGGAGCCGTAGCGCCGCGCGTAGCTCTCCTCGAGCTCGCGCAGTTCGGCCGCCGAGCGCTCCCAGTCGGCCGGCGCGGCCCGCAGGCCGGCCAGGTCGAGCGCGAGTATCGCGTCGGCGCGGACCAGCTCCGCCTCGTCGCAGCGGGGGTGCCGGTCCCGGCCCGTCGCGTGGCAGGCCGCGACGACTTCGCCGGCGACCTCCCGCGCCCGGCGCGGCTGCCCGGACAGCAGCAGGCTCCGCGCGTATTCGAGCCGCGCCGGCTCGGCGGCACCCGGCGGGGCGTCCCGCAGCTCGGCGAGGATCGGTTCGAGGAGCGCGACGGCTTCCCGCGGCCGGCCGCGCAGCCGGTGGGTGAGAGCCGTGGCGACGGCGGCCCGGTAGCGCTCTTCGCCGGCTTCAGGCAGCCGGTCGCCGGCGTGGTGCCAGAACGTCCGGTCGGCTTCGGCGTAGTCGCCCTGGCAGTCCAGGGCCTGCGCGGCGGTCAGGCCGGCCGCGTACTGCTCGGCTTCGCCGCCGGCCAGCACGAGCGCCTCACGCGCGTGCCCGACGGCCTCCGCGTACAGGCCACAGGCGATTTCGACGCGGGCCGCGCGGGTGTGGTCCGCGGACGTCGCTTCGCCGGTCGAGAGGAGCACAGCGTGGATCTCGCCGGCCGTCGTCGGATCCGCCTGGGCAAGGTGGGCCGCCGCGACCGGGCGCAGCAGCCGGACCCGGTGCGCCGGCGCGATTTCGGCGACGGCGCGGGCGTGCTGGAGCAGGAAGTCACGCCGTCCCCGGTCGCCGGCCAGCCACGCGAGCAGGACTTCGGCGGCGCGGGCCGGCAGGTCACCGGGGTCGAGCCCGGTGCGGGCGACGTCGAGGGTGAGGCTCTGGAACTGCAGGTCGCCGTCCACTTTGGTGGCGAGCCCGCGGGTGAGGACGGCCGCGTCGTCGAGCTCTCCGAGCACTTCGGCGGCGAACTTCCGGGGCACCGGGACGGGCGCGAGTACCGCGGCCAGCCGGACCAGGTCCCGGGCCGCGGCGCCGAGGCCGGCGAGCAGGTCCCGGACGGCCTGCGGCGCGGTGTCCGGCAGCGCGTCCAGCACTTCGGCGGTGAGCGGCCGGGAGGTGAAAGCCGTGGCGCGCAAGGTGATCGGGTGCCCGTCGCAGCGGTCGGCGAACCGCAGCACGGCCGCGCGTTCGACGTCGCCCAAGGGCGCCCGGAACAGCCGCACGCTCTCCTCGCCGGTGAAGCCGGTGAGGTCCACCGTCGCCGCGTCCCACCGGCCGGACCGGCTGGTGACCAGGGTGCGGACGTGCTCGCCCGGCAGCACGAGCCGGTCGAGGATCGCGGGCGACGTCCCGGCCGGGACGTCGTCGACGAGCACCAGCACCTTCTCGCGGGCCGCGTCGATCCGGTCGGCGAGCAGCGCGCGCAGGCGGCCGAGGTCCAGCCCGGACACGTCGGTGCCGAGCCGGTCCGCGGCGGCGCGCGCGAGGGTGAGGGGGAACTGCGCGAGGAAGTCGTCCGGGTCGAGGTGACCGAACGGGCCGAGCCGGACCAGCCCGCCGGGGAAAGCGCCGGCGAACAGATGCGCGTACTGCTCGGCCAGGGTCGTCTTGCCGATGCCCGGCAGGCCGCGCAGGACCACGACCGGCCGCGGATCGGCGGTGGCGCCGGGGAAAAAGGCGCTGTGGACGGCCCAGAGCGCGGGGTAGCGGCCGATCAGCCGGCTCGGTCGTCCCGCGGACGCGCCGAGGGGGACGTCCGTCGCGGCGATCTTCGCGCGGACTTCGGCGACGAGGTTTGCCGAGGTCACCGCGAACTTCGCGTCCGCGAGTCCGGCCGGCGCGAGGTGCGCGGTGCCGGGTTCGGGGTTGAGCAGCAGGACGCGGTCCGCCGGGTCGCCGTGGCGCCCGGCGGCGGCCAGCGCGGCCGTCAGCTGCCATTGGCACGCGTAGTCGGCCGGCAGATCTCGCGAATAGCGGGCGAGCATCACGCGGGAACCGGCGAGATTGTCAGCAGTCTTGTCGAAATCGTCGAATGGAGCGGGCCGGAATACCCGCAGCCCGTCGGCGCGGAGCGTTTCTTCGATGTGTTCGGTCGCCGGGTCGGCTCGCGCGGAACACAGGAAGACGTCGAACCGGTCCGTCACGGGGTGACCGGGCGGGCCGGGATCGGGATCCGTCATCGGGGCACACTCTCCGGTGGCGTTCAATGGGTGATCATCGGTGGAGGTCCTGGGCGTCGGCGGCGGTCACGGGCGAAGCATCGGCGCGCGGTGCGATTTCGCTACCGATTCCCGCGTCCTGGCGATTACTGTCAAGAATTTGACCAGCCGGGTGGAGCCGACCGCCGGGTATGCCGAGTGGGCCGTTCATCGTTAACGGACAATATGTGGACAAGAACCACGACCCTGCAACGTTGCTGGTCAGCGCCTCGATAATCGGATAGCGGAACAGAAAACGAGTTCCCGCGGTGAAGGTATTTCCGGGTGGCCGGAACGAGGAGGGAACCCCATGGAGACCATGGCGTTGGACACGGTTCCGGCCGAAGAGGTCGACGGCTACACCGTGCTGAAGGAGCTGCCGCGGCCGGAGGGCCGGCTGACCAAGGAGGACCTCGACCCGGTGGTCGCGGCGGCGCGCACCGGAGACCCGGCGGCGATCCAGGCGCTGCTGCGGCTGATCAAGCCGACGGTCGCCCGCTACTGCCGTGCCCGGATCGGCGGCCGCGACCTGTCGTACCTCTCGGCCGACGACGTCGCGCAGGAGGTCCTGCTCGCGGTGCTGAAGGTGCTGCCGGGCTACCAGGACCGCGGCGGCTCGTTCCTGTACCTGGTGCGGGCGATCGCGGCGAACAAGGTCGCCGACGCGTTCCGGTCGGTAGCGCGCGACCGCTCGAAGCCGGTGTCGGAGCTGCCGGACCGGCCGCTGGGCGGCAACGAGCCGGAGAACCACGTGCTGGAGCTGGACCTCGGCGCCCGGCTGGGCCGGCTGATGGCGACGCTGCCGCCGCTGCACCAGGCGATCCTGTCGCTGCGGATCGTCGTCGGCCTGTCGGCGAACGAGACGGCGGAATCGCTGGGCATTTCGGCGGGCAACGTCCGCATCACGCAGTACCGCGCCCTCCAGAAGCTGCGCGGCATGATCAGCGAAGACGAGGTCTAGTCTCCCCGGTCACTCCAGGTACTCCGTGATGAAGTGGTCGCTTTCGTGGATGTGCACGGCCTCGTAGACGCCGGGGCCGAGCACGGCGAACTTGTGCGGCGTGCCGGCCGGGACGACGAGCACGTCCCCGGCGCCACCGTCCCGCTCCTCGTCGCCGATGGTGAACCGGGCCCGCCCCCGGAGGATGACGAAGGTTTCGGCGTAGGGGTGCCGGTGCAGCCGCGGCCCGGAGCCCACGACGTCGGTGCTTTCGCGGATGACGGAGATCCCGGACCCGACATCGCGTCCCTCGAAGTTCTCGCTGTCGCTCACCCGATCCAGGGTAGGCGCGTGGCCCACGCCGCGTTGCGGGTTTTCGCGCGGCCGGCGTCAGGTGCGGGGTTCGACGTCGGCGATCCAGTGGGGTGCGTGGCAGCGCCGGGCCAGGTGCAGGGCCTGGCGGTAGTGCGAGGTGGCGGGGCGGCCCAAGGCCGTCGCGAGTTCGCCCAGGTAGAAGGCCACGGGGCGGAGTGTCAGCAGACCGCTGCCCGCGCCGGCCAGTTCGGCCTCCGCGGGGAGGAGCGCGTCGTAGAGCCGGGTCATGGCGGGGACGTCGCCGGCGTCGATGGCGGTGACGGCCCGGAGGCTCAGGCGGGCCTCGTACAGGAGGCCGTGCGGGGCGTCGCCGGTGTAGTCCACTGTGGACTCGCCGCGCTGGACGCGGTGGCACAGCAGGGCGAAGGCGAGGATGCCGTCCTCCAGGCCGGTCATGCCCGTGCCCGGGAGACGGGCGGCCGCCGCGCGGAACAGCGCCTCCGCCGCCGGGTCGTCCGTGATGCTCGCCCGCAGCGCGCGGTACCACTGCGTGAACACGCCGACCAGCGGCAGGTCGTGGTCCTCGGCCAGCCGGTCGGCCGCGGCGGCGTGGGTGTCGGCGGCGGGCAGGTCGGCCAGCGCGGAAAACGCCTGGACCAGCACCAAGTGGCCCAGCACCGCGAACGTCACCAGGCCGTGCGAGGACGCGACGTCGACCAGCTCACGGCCGATGCGCGCCCGCTCCGGGGCCAGGCCGGCCCGGTCGAAGGCCTGCATGAACCGCGCGTTGAGCGCGAACGCGAGCAGCCCGGGATCGGCCAGTTCGCGCGCCAGGGCTTCGGCCTCGAAGGCCGCCTCGCGGCCGCGGTCGCCGCCGGTGGTGCGCAGCTCCAGCGCGAGCGTCGCCAGCAGCCGCGCCCGCTCGGCGCGCCGCTCCGGCGGCAGCGCGACCAGGGTCTTCTCGACGACGGTGGCGATCCGCGCGGCCAGCTCCGGGTCGTCGTTGGCCGTCCACACGGCCGGGACGTCGAACGCGCCCAGCACGGACGCGATCAGCACCGGGTCGCCGAGGGATTCCGCCAGCGTCACCGCCTCCGCGCGGTGCTCGCGGGCTTCCGCCAGCGAACCCGTGACGGCCAGCGCCCGCACCAGCCCCATGATCAGGTCCAGCCGCTCGCGGACGTCGTCGCCGGCACGCTCGAGCGCGGCCTGCCACAGCCGCGCCGCCTCGTGCGGGGCCACCCGGCGCTCGGCGCGTTCCGCCGCCAGCCGCGCGTACCGGACGGCGGCCGGGCTTTCGGCGAGCAGGAAGTGGTGGGCCAGCGCGTCGACGTCGTCCGGCCGCAACCGTTCCAGCGCCTCGCCGGTCCCGGCGTGCCAGCGGGCGCGGCGCGTGGGCGAAAGATCGTGGTACAGCGTGTCCCGCACCAGATCGTGCGCGAACCGGACCCGTCCCGGCCCGGGCTCGACCAGGAACCCGGCCCGGGCCGCCGCTTCGACGTCGTCGAGGACGTCGGTGCCGGCCAGCGTGCCGAGCAGGCCGAGGTCGACGTCGCGGCCGAGCACCGCCGCGCGGCGCAGCAGCTCTTGCGTGGCGGCGGGCAGCCGGGAAAGGCGGTGGCGGACGACGTCCCGGACCCCGGGCGGGACGACGGCGTCCGAGTCGGTGTCGAACAGCCGCGCGAGCTCCCGCACGAAGAACGGGTTGCCGCCGCTGCGCCGGTGGATCGCCGCGGTGGCGGGCGCGGGGACGTCGTGGCCGAGCGTCGCGCGGACGAGGTCACCCGCTTCGGCCGCGGACAGCCCGCCGAGGTAGACGCGGGTGGGTTCGGCGCGGGCGACGCGGCCGAGGAAGTCCGCCAGGGTGGCGGGCAGGTCGGTGCTGCGGTGCGTGCCGACGACGAGCACGTGCCGCACGGACGGATCGGCGACGACCGAGGCCAGCAGGGTGAGGGTTTCCGCGCCGGCCCACTGGAGGTCGTCGAACACGAGCAGGAGCGGGGACGTGCGGCCGAGCGCGGCGAGGTGGGCGGCGACGGCCCGGTGCCGGTGGAAGCGCGCGGCGACGGGATCGCCGCCCGGCTCGGGGTCCAGCGACACGGCCTCGCCCAGGACGCGGGTCCACGGCCACACCGCCGGCAGGCCCTCGTCGTCCGGGCTGGCGCCCCACGCCGTGGTCCAGCCGCGGCCGGCCAGCTGCGCCGAGAACGCTTCCGCCAGCGCGGTTTTCCCCGCGCCCGCCTCGCCGGAGATCAAGGCCAGGCGCAGCCGGCCGCCGCGCGCCGTGGCCGCCTCCGACGCCAACCGGGCCAGTTCGTCCGCGCGCCCCACCAGGTGCGGGGCCGGCACCGGCGCCGCGAGCGGGGCGTGCGCCAGGATGTCGGCCTCCGCCTGGCGCAACCCGGGGCCCGGGTCGACACCCAGCTCGGCGACCAGCACCTGCCGCGCCCGTCGCAGCGCCCCCAGCGCGTCACCCTGGCGGCCGGCCCGGTAGAGGGCCAACGCGAGCAGCCGCCAGCCGTCCTCGCGCAACGGCCACGCCTCGACGTGCGCCTCCAGGTCCGGGACCGCCTCGGCCGCCCGGCCCAGCTCCAGCAGCGCCGACGCCCGCCGCTCGATCGCCAGCAGCCGCAGCTCGTCGAGGCGGTTGATCTCGCCGCGGGCCCAGGGCTCGTCGGCGAACTCCGCGTACGCGGGGCCGCGCCAGAGGCCGAGCGCTTCGTCCACTTGGGACAGTGTCGCTCCCGGCGTGGTCACCGCGGCTTCGAAACTCCAGGCGTCGACGGACTCCGCGCGCACCGCGTAACCGGGTCCCGAGGTGATCAGCAAACCGGCCGGTGTTCGTGGCGGGCGGTCGGGTTCCAGGGCCCGGCGCAACGCGGACACGAACGTCTGGAGCGCGCCGACCGCGCCGCCGGGCGGGTCCAGCCAGAGGTCGTCGACCAGGACGTCCACCGGCACGACGCGGCCGCGCGCGATCAGCAGCCGTGCCAGGACCGCCCGGTGCCGGGGGCCCTTGAGCGCCAACGGGCCCCGCTCGCCCTCGGCCACCAGCGGACCGAGCACGCCGAACCAGACCATGCACGCACTGTAACGCGCTCAGCCGGCGCTGACCCGGCGCTGATCGGGCTGACGCAGGCTCAACGGGCAACCACCGCGAAAGGACGTCCATGCAGATCCCCGGGTTCGACTACCAGCGCGTCACCGTCGGTGACGACATCGCCCTCAACGTCGCCGTCGGCGGCTCCGGCGCCCCGATCGTGCTGTTGCACGGCTTCCCGCAGACCCACCTGATGTGGCGGCACGTCGCCGCCGACCTCGCCGCCGATCACACGGTCCTCGTCCCCGACCTGCGTGGTTACGGCGCCAGCGACAAGCCGGCCGACACCGGCGAGACGTACTCGAAGCGCACGATGGCCGCCGACGTCGTGGCCGTGGCCCGCGCGTTCGGGCACGAGCGGTTCGCCCTCGCCGGGCACGACCGCGGCGCGCTGGTCGCCATCCGGGCCGGTCTCGACCACCCCGGCGCCGTCTCCCACCTGGCGATCCTCGACGTGCTGCCGACCCTCGACATGTGGGACGTGCTGCACGGCGTGAGCGCGGCGGTCGGCTTCCACCTCTACCTGATGGCGCAGCCGCCGGGCCTGCCCGAGACGCTCATCGGCGGCGCGCCCGACGCGTTCTTCGGGTACTTCCTCGACGCCTGGACGCAGCGCCCGGACGCGATCCCGGCCGACGTCCGCGCCGAATACCTGCGGGCCTGCCGCGAAGCCGTGCCGTCGATCGTGGCCGACTACCGGGCGACCGCGACGGTGGACGTCGAGCACGACACGGCGTCGCGGGCGGCCGGCGACCGGCTCGGCATGCCGGTCACCGTGCTGCAGCAGGACTGGGGCGCCGCGCTCGGCTACGACGCGACGGCGCTGTGGCACCCCTGGGCGGCCGACCTGCGCCACCGCACGGTGTCGTCCGGGCACTTCATGGCCGAGGAGGCGCCCGCCGACGTCGTGAAGGAACTGCGGGAGCTGGTGGCACGCTGAGGGCATGACCTTCGGCGTGCACCACGTCCAGCTGGCCATCGAGCCGGGCAGCGAGGACCGCTGCCGCGCGTTCTACGTCGGCGTGCTCGGGCTGACCGAGATCCCGAAGCCGCCGGAACTGGCCGCCCGCGGCGGGCTGTGGGTGCAGGCCGGCGGGGTGCGGGACGGCGGGGTGCGGGACGGCGGGCTGGAACTCCACCTCGGCGTCGAGACGGACTTCCGGCCCGCCCGCAAGGCGCACCCGGGCATCCTCGCCGACGACCTCGACGCGGTGGCGTCCCGGCTCGAGGCGCACGGCAGCCCGGTCGAATGGGACGACGGCTTCCCGGGCCACCGCCGGTTCTACACCCGCGACTGCCTCGGCAACCGCCTGGAGTTCCTGACACCGGTCCCGCCCGCCACCTGATCCCCAGTCCGTGAATGGCCCATTGAGGGACTTCAAGTCCCTCGATGGGCCATTCACGGCTTTCGGCGGCGGTGCGGCTAGAGATCCGGCGAGCGGAACGCGTCCAGCACGCGGCGCTCCCTTTTGGTCGGTCGGCCCGCGCCGCGATCGCGGCGGGCGACCGGGATCGCGGACTCCGGGGGCGGCTTGGGCGTCCGGTCCAGGAAGCACGTCGCCGCGTCCGGGGCGCCCACGCGTTTCTGGATCACCCGTACCACGTCGAGGATCCTGGTCGTTCCGCCGACGCGCACGCGGACTTCGTCGCCCGGTACCACGGTCGTCGCGGGCTTCGCGGGTTTGTCGTTGACACGCACGTGCCCGCCCCGGCACGCGGCGGCGGCGTCCGGGCGGGTCTTCATCAGCCGGACCGCCCACAGCCAGCGGTCCACACGGGTCGACTCCACAGTCGTCCATCATGGCCCATTCGCGCCAATACTGCGCCGTGCCTGGAGGTTACTCGCGGGTATATGTCGACTTGTCTGTACCAGTGAGCTATAACGTGTTCTAAATACCTCAACGGTGAGGAACATCACATGAGCGACGAAGCCATGGGGAGAACGAACTCTGGCGGGCTTTCCCGACGTCTCTTCATTGCAGGAACAGGTTCTATCTTGGCCGGGGCCGCGCTCGCCGGCCGAGCCGCCGGTGCGACGCCGAGAGCGGCCGGCCCCATCCCCGACGGGGCCCGGGTGCCGGCGCTGGTGATCGGTTCCGGTTACGGCGGTCAGGTCACCGCGCTGCGGCTCGCGCAGGCGGGAGTCGACGTCCAGCTCGTCGAAATGGGTATGGCCTGGGACACCCCCGGCTCCGACGGCAAGATCTTCGCCAACACGACCACGCCCGACCAGCGCTCGTTCTGGCTGCGCACCCGCACGAAGCAGCCGCTGTCCAACTTCCTCGGTTTCCCGATCGACAAGGACATCCCGAAGTACACCGGCATCCTCGACGCCGAGGAGTTCAGCGGCATCACCGTGTACCAGGGCCGCGGGGTCGGCGGCGGGTCGCTCGTCAACGGCGGCATGGCCGTCACGCCGAAGCGTGAGAACTTCGGCGCGATCCTCCCGACCGTCAGCGCCGACGAGATGTACAACACCTACTACCCGCGCGCCAACGCCGGTCTCGGCGTCGGGCTCATCGACCCGGCCTGGTTCGACACCGCCGAGTGCTACCAGTACGCGCGGGTCGGCCGGAAGCAGGCGCAGCGGTCCGGGTTCCCGTACGTCTTCGTCCCGGACGTGTACGACTGGAACTACATGAAGCAGGAGCAGGCCAACACGGTGCCGCGCTCCGCGCTGGCCGGGGAAATCCTGTACGGCAACAACTACGGCAAGAAGTCGCTGCAGAAGACCTACCTGCCGCAGATCCAGGCGACCGGCCGCGTCACCATCTCGCCGCTGCACCGGGTGGCGAAGGTGACGCCCGCGTCCGGCGGCGGTTACACCGTCACGATCGAGCAGCTCAACACCACGGGTGACGTGTCGGCGACCAAGGTCGTGACCGCGGCCAAGGTGTTCTTCGCCGCGGGCAGCGTCGGCACGAGCAAGCTGCTGGTGAAGCTCAAGGCCACCGGCGCCCTGCCGAACCTCAACGGCGAGGTCGGCAAGAACTGGGGTGACAACGGGAACGTGATGGTCGGGCGGGCCAACCAGATCTGGGACCCGACCGGCAGCCTCCAGTCGTCGATCCCCTGCGGTGGCATCGACAACTGGGCGGCCGGCGGTGCGTTCGCGGAGGTCGCGCCGCTGCCGACCGGGATCGAGACGTGGGCGTCGTTCTACCTGTCCATCACGAAGAACCCGAACCGCGCGCAGTTCAGCTGGAACCCGTCGACCCAGAAGGTCGACCTGAACTGGCAGACGGCGTGGAAGCAGCCGGGCATCGACATGGCGAAGACCATCTTCGACAAGATCAACTCGAAGGAGGGGACGATCTACCGGACCGACCTCTTCGGCATCTACAAGATCTGGGGTGACCATCTGACCTACCACCCGCTCGGGGGCGCGGTGCTCGGCAAGGCGACCGACAACTACGGCAGGCTCGCCGGGTACCAGGGCCTGTACGCGATCGACGGTTCCCTGATCCCCGGCAACACGAGCGTCAACCCGTTCGTCACCATCACGGCGCTGGCCGAACGGAACATCGAGAAGATCATCGCCACGGACTTCTAGGGTCTGCCGCGGCTCGTCGTGAGTGTTTAGGGCGGTTCTAACCGCCCTAAACACTCACGAGCGGTGGGACGGGAGGACGCAGGCGACGTCGAGACCCAGGACGTGGTTGAGCCGCCCGAAGGCCAGCCACGAACCGAGGCTCATGCTCAGCTCGACGACCTCCTTCTGGCTGTAGTGCTCGGCCATCCGCTTCCAGAACTCGTCGTCGATGCTGTGGTGGTCGAGCGCGTACCGCTCGGCGTACTCGGCCGCGAGTCGCGTGCGCTCGTCGAAGCGGTCGGTCGTGCGCCAGTCGAGCACGGCGTCCGCGAACTCCTCTTCGACCTTGACGCCGTCGCGTTCGGTGCGCCAGTCGAGGCAGAAGACGCAGCCGTTGATCTGCGCGATCCGCAGCCGCGCGGCCTCGAACTCCCGCAGCCCCAACGTGGTGTGCGAATAGACCGCCAGTGAGAACTTCGAGGCGGCCACCCCGATACCGGGCACCATTTCGCCCCACACGTAGCCGATCGGGTCCTTGCCCTCGGGGATGTCGATGTTCACGAGCGCCTCCTTCCGAGCTTGCCGGCTGCCGGGCGCAGCGGGACGTCGAGTGCGTCGTAGAGGCCGGGTTTCGCGTCGGCCAGCCAGTCGATCGCGCCGACGAGGCGGCCGACCGCGGTGGCGTTGCCGCCCGCGGACCGGTTTTCGCCTTCGTCGCTCGCTTCGATGCTGACCTCGATCCGCGGCCGGCCTTCGATGATCACGCGGTGGGCGCCGTCGCCGCTGGGCGGCGTCGGCCAGTCCGGCGCGCACGCCGGGTGGATGCGGGTGACGTGCTCGATGACGATCCGCGGTTCGCCGTCGACGATGCCCTGGACCTCGAACCGCACCGCGCCCTGGGTGCCCTTCTCGAACTCGCCCATCGTCCGGGTGGACACGGTTTCCTCGAGGGGACGCCGGTCCAGCGTCTCGCGCAGCTCGTCGACCTCGACGCCGAGGCCGCGCGCGATCAGCCGGACCTGCCCGCCCCACACCATCGACGGCACGCCGGTCATCAGCATCGGCGGGTCGTAGTCCATCGGCTGGCCCATGCCGACCAGGTACCGCACGGAGTCGGGCTGCTCGTAGGTCGAGTAGTCGAAGATCTCCTGGCAGCGGATGACGTCGACGTCGGTGCCGAGCCCGCTGATCAGCAGCGGCAGCACGTCGTTGCCCCAGCCGGGGTCGACGCCGGAGACGAACAGCGAGCCGCCGCCCTCGGTGATCGCCGCCAGGACCGGGTCCCGCAGCTCCGGCGGCGCGTTGCGCTGGTCGTAGAGCGGGTAGAGCGCCGGCGTCACGACGATCGCGCCCGCGCCGACCGCGCGCACGATGTCGGCCAGCGCGTCGTCGAACCGGACGTCGCCCGAAGCGGCGTACACGACCGCGCGCGGGCTCGCCGCCAGCACGGCCTCGACGTCGTCGGTGGCGGTGACACCCAGGTCGCCGACGCCGGCGAGGGCGCCCGCGTCCTTGCCGACCTTGTCCGGGTTGTGCACCAGCACGGCCGTGAGCTTCAACGCGGGATGGGCCTCGACGGCCCGGATTGCGGCCCGGCCGACGTTGCCCGTGCCCCACACGACTGTGTTGATCAAAGCGCCGGCGATCATTCGCCCGAGTTTTCGCCGATTCGCTTGGGTCCGGGAAGGGAATCGTTCCGGTGAGCGGACCGCACGGACGCGGGTAGCATCCAGTGCGTCCGAACGTCGTATCGGAAGGCGCACCATGACGATCGACCCGAAACCCCGCAGCCGCACCGTGACCGACGGGATCGAGGCAGCGCCCGCCCGCGGCATGCTCCGGGCCGTCGGGATGGGCGACGACGACTGGCGCAAGCCGATCATCGGCGTCGCCAGCTCGTGGAACGAGATCACCCCGTGCAACCTGTCCCTCGACCGCCTGGCCCAGGCGTCCAAGGAGGGCGTGCACGCGGCCGGCGGCTACCCGCTGCAGTTCGGCACGATCTCGGTGTCGGACGGCATTTCCATGGGCCACGACGGGATGCACTTCTCGCTGGTCTCCCGCGAGGTCATCGCGGACTCGATCGAGACGGTGATGCAGGCCGAGCGGCTCGACGGCTCGATCCTGCTGGCCGGCTGCGACAAGTCGCTGCCCGGGATGCTGATGGCCGCCGCGCGCCTCGACCTGGCGTCGGTGTTCCTCTACGCCGGCTCGATCGCGCCCGGCTGGGTGAAGCTGACCGACGGAACCGAGAAGGACGTCACGCTGATCGACGCCTTCGAAGCCGTCGGCGCGTGCCGGGCGGGGCGGCTCAAGACCGCCGACCTGGACCGCATCGAACGCGCCATCTGCCCCGGTGAGGGCGCCTGCGGCGGGATGTACACGGCGAACACGATGGCGTCGGCGGCCGAGGCGATGGGGATGAGCATGCCGGGGTCGGCCGCGCCGCCGTCCGCGGACCGCCGCCGTGACAACTACGCGCACCTGTCCGGCGAGGCCGTGGTCGGGCTGCTCGAAAAGGGCATCACCGCGCGCGACATCCTCACCCGCGAGGCGTTCGAGAACGCCATCACCGTCGTCATGGCCCTCGGCGGCTCGACCAACGCCGTGCTGCACCTGCTGGCCATCGCGCACGAGGCGAAGGTCGCGCTCGACCTCGACGACTTCAACCGCGTCGGCGACCGCGTCCCGCACCTGGGCGACCTGAAGCCGTTCGGCAAGTACGTCATGAACGACATCGACCGCCACGGCGGCATCCCGGTGCTGATGAAGGCGCTGCTCGACGAGGGCCTGATCCACGGCGACGCGCTCACCGTCACCGGTAAGACCGTGGCCGAAAACCTGGCCGAGCTCGACCCCGAGCCGATCGACGGCGAGGTCCTGCGCAAGCTGGACAACCCGCTGCACCCGACCGGCGGCATCACCATCCTGCGCGGCTCGCTCGCTCCCGAAGGTGCCGTCGTGAAGTCCGCGGGCTTCGACACCTCGAACTTCGAAGGCCCGGCGCGGGTGTTCGAGCGCGAGCAGGAGGCGATGGCCGCGCTGAACGAGGGGCACATCGAGGCCGGTGACGTCGTGGTCATCCGCTACGAAGGCCCAAAGGGCGGGCCGGGGATGCGCGAGATGCTCGCGATCACCGCGGCGATCAAGGGCGCCGGGCTCGGCAAGGACGTCCTGCTGCTGACCGACGGCCGGTTCTCCGGCGGCACCACCGGCCTGTGCATCGGCCACGTCGCGCCCGAAGCCGTCGACGGCGGGCCGATCGCCTTCGTCCGCACCGGCGACCGGATCGCCGTCGACATCAAGGCCCGCAGCATCGACCTGCTGGTCGACGCGGCCGAGCTGGCCCGCCGTCGCGAGGGCTGGGAGCCGCTGCCGAACAAGTTCCCGGAAGGGGTGCTCGGGAAGTACGCGAAGCTGGTCCGGTCGTCGTCCTACGGCGCCGTCACGACCTGAGCGAGGGCGCGCTTGTCGACCTTGCCGACTTCGGTGAGCGGCAGCGCGTCGGTGAAGGACACGCTCGCCGGGACGTAGTGCTCCTGGCCGAACGCGCTTCTCGCGTGTTCTTTCAGGTCGGCTTCGGTCACTTCGCCGGACGCGACGACGACGGCGTGCAGCACCTGGCCGTCCACGGTGTGCCTGCCGAAGACGGCCGCCGCGCGGACCGCCGGGTGCGTCGCGAGGGCGTGTTCGACGACGGTCGAGGGCACCTTCGTGCCGTGCTCACCGACCACGACGACGTCGTCCACGCGGTCGAGCAGGTAGAGGTAGCCCTCGTCGTCGAAGCGGCCGAGGTCGCCGGTGCGCAGCCAGCCGGCGCCGACGTCCGGGCCGCCGAGGTAACCGTCCATCATGGACAGTCCGCGCACCTCGACCTCGCCGTCGGTGAGCCGCGCTTCCATGCCGGGCACGATCCGGCCGACCGAGCCGAGCCGTTCCGGGTGGTCGACGAGTTCGGCGGCGGAGATGCTCGCGATCATCGGGGCCTCGGTGAGGCCGTACCCCTGGCCGACGACCGGGCCGAAGACGTCGAGCGCCTGCGCGAGCCGGTGCGGCGGCAGCGGCGCGGCGCCGAGGGAAAGGGACCGGACGCTGCTGACGTCGGTCTTCTCGAGCGCGGGGTGGTCGAGCACCGCGGCCAGCCGGGGTGGCGTCAGGGAGAGCGTGTCGATCCGGTGCTCCTGGATCGCGGCCAGGACGGCGCCTGCGTCGAAGCCGTCCTGGAGCACCAGGGTGTCGCGGCGCAGGAGCGTGCCGAGCACGGTGGCGTGGCCGGTCATGTGCGTCATCGGCGCGACGAGCAGCGTGCGGCCGGGGCCGTCCGGCGACGGCGCGAAGATGTAGGCCATGCCGTCGTAGATGCCGCTGTGGCGGATGAGCTTGGGGGTGCCGGTGGTGCCACCGGTGGGGAAGAGGACACGGACGGCGTTGGGCAGCCGGAGGTCCTGGGGCTCACCGTCGAGGTCGTCGAGGGTGCGGACGTCGCCCCCGGGCCACTCGTGCGGCCGGTCGGTGACGACGGTGGTGACGGCCGCCGCGGCGGCCGCGGCCAGCCGATCCTGGCGGGGCGCCGACGCGGCGACCAGCAGCACGGTCGCGCCGCGCAGGAGCGCCGCGAGCTGCACCAGCAGGGTCTCGGGCCGGTTCCGGACGTCCACGGCCACGACATCGACCTCGCCCAGGCCGCCGTGCAGCCGGCGCAGGCGGTCGCGGGCCTGGTGGTAGGTCGTGACGCCGTCCTGGCGGAACAGGACGCGGTCGCCGCCGTCGTCGAGGGCGGCCAGGACGGTCGTCAGGAAGAAGCTCACCCGCGGGACGGTACTCAGTCCTGGTAGGTCAGCTTCTCGAGTTCGGTCTCGAAGTCGAACCAGTCGCTCTCGCTGCCGGCGGGGATGACCTCGTAGGTCGTGTCGAGGAAGGCGGCGATCTCCTTCGCGGGTGCCTCGAGCACCGCGGCGCCGTCCGGGGAGGTCAGCTCCACGGTGACCAGCTCCGGGTTGCCCGCGGGGCCGATGCGCACGTCACCGTCGCCGCAGCGGGCGAGCAGGCCGTCGGCGAGCAGGTCGCGCCCGAACAGCCACCGGACGGCGTTCGCCCCGGCGTGGAGCACAACGGCGACCGCGTACGGGTCGCGGGTGTCGTACTCGAGCTCGGCCGGCACCGGCTTCGGCTCCGCCCCGAAGGTGCGGAGGGCGAAGTCGACGCTGGCGCTGGTCAGGCTGTGCGGCTCGGCCATGGGGTGGCCCCTCACGTCTCGTCGGTTCTGTCGATCTTGCTCTTGGGATAACCCATAGTGAGGTTAGTGCCTTCTCAATACGAAAGCGTTTCACTCCATAGGGGGACCAAGAAGTGCGAAAGGTCACCGTGAGCGCGGAAAAAAGGGCAAACACCCACACTCGAATGTGAAGGATTCGCCGCGGTTTTCACAAAGCGGCCGGACCGGGCCGAGTCCGCGACACCAGGTCTTCGGAGCCGCCGACCCGCCGGATGGGTCCGGTCGCCGAACTTGCCCCGCCCGGGTGGGACACGCCACCTCATCGCCGCGCAGACCAGTCCGCCGCGCCCGCCGGCCGCGAATCCTCCGCAGATGCCGGAGGGCGTGGTGGGTGACGTGGAGGTTACCGGGGATGGGTGAGCGTGGGCGGCTGCGGCTGCATACGGACGAGGCTCCGGTGACCGTGGCCAGTGCCGAAGAGCTGCTGCAGCGGGTCGGGGCCGGGGACGAGGGCGCTTTCTCGTCGCTCTACGACCTCATCGCCGGTCCGGTGCTGGGACTGGCGATGCGCGTGCTGCGCAACCACGCCCAGGCCGAAGAAGTGGCGCAGGAGGTTCTGGTGGAGGTGTGGCGCAAGGCCACGAGGTTCGTCCCGGAGCGCGGCAGCGCGCTGTCGTGGGTGCTGATGATCGCCCACCGCCGGGCCGTCGACCGCGTGCGCTCCCACCAGGCCGTGCTCGACCGCGAGGACAAGGTCGGCCGGATGGACGTGCAACGGCCGTTCGACGAGGTCACCGAGTCCACCATGGCCAGCCTGGACCAGGAGCGGGTGCGCCAGTGCCTGTCCGCGCTGACCGAACTGCAGCGCGAGTCCATCGTGCTGGCCTACTACAACGGCTACACCTACCCGGAAGTGGCCGAAGTGCTGAAGGTGGCACCGGGCACCGTCAAGACCCGGATCCGGGACGGGCTCATCCGGCTGCGCGACTGCTTGGGGGTGGAACGATGACCGCCGAACTGCACACGCTGACCGGCGCCTACGCGCTCGACGCGGTGTCCGATGTGGAGCGTGCCGAATTCGAACGGCACCTCGGGGAGTGCGCTGCCTGCCGCCAGGAGGTCGAGGAGCTGCGGGCGACCGGTTCGCGGCTCGCCGTCGCCGTGGCGGTCGATCCGCCGGCCGAACTGCGGGCCCGGGTGCTGGCCGAGGTGACCCGCACCCGTCAGCTGCCGCCCAAGGTGACCGCCATCGGCGCGGCCGGCCACGGGCGCCGGACCTGGCAGGTGCGCACCGCGCTGTTCGGCGCCGCCGCGGCGGCCGTGGTGGCGGTCGCGTTCGGCGTGCACACCGCCTCCAGTGACCGGCAGCTCGACGCCGCCCAGCAGGAACAGGCGTCGCTCAATTCGGTGCTGACCGCGCCGGACGCCTCGACGGTCAAGGGTTCCGGCCTGAGCGGCGCGACGCTCGTGGTGTCGCGCGGCCAGGGCAAGGCCGTCCTGCTCGCCTCCGGGTTCCCGGCGCTCGACGCGGGCCACGCCTACCAGGTGTGGTTCACCGGCGCCGACGGCACGCGGTCGGCGGGGCTGATGCAACCCGAGTCGCCGCACCAGATGCGCCCGATGCTCGCCGCGATCCCGCCGGGCACCGACCACATCGGCATCACCGTCGAGCCCGCGGGCGGTTCCGCCGGCCCGACGACGGCGGCCGTCAGCACGATTTCCCTGACCTGATCACCGGCGGGAACACCGATCCCGAAGCGCCGACGAACGCGACTCGCGGATCGGCCTTCCTCATGCACCGCAAGGCTTTCACCGCATGGTGAGCCGCGTCACCCGATCGGACCCAATCCGTTTTCCGGGTAGTCCCGAATGACTCACAACAAACAGTTCCGAGTGAACTGTCCAAGCCGCATAATGGAGTGATTTTTCGTGCGTAACCTTCGTATCGCCGGTATCGGTCTGACGGCGGCCGCCGCGCTCACCCTGACCGCGTGCAGCGGCAGCGACACCGCGTCGTCGGCCAGCTCCAGCGCCCCGGCCCCGGCCCCGTCGTCTTCGATGGCCGCGCCGTCCTCCAGCGCCGACTCGGGCGCCTCGAACGGCATGACCACCAACGCCGACGTCTTCGGCCCCGCCTGCTCGCAGCTGCCGCAGGGTTCGGCGCCGGGTTCGCTGGACTCGATGGGCCCGCAGCCCGTCGCCTCCGCCGCCTCGACCAACCCGCTGCTGACCAAGCTCGTCGCCGCGGTCAAGGCCACCAACCTGGTCGACACGCTCAACAGCGCCCCGGCCATCACCGTGTTCGCGCCGGCCGACCCGGCCTTCGCGGCGCTGGGTGACGCCAAGTTCAACGAGCTGGCGGGCAAGCCGGCCGAGCTGTCGCCGATCCTGCAGTACCACGTCGTCGGCAAGCGTTACGACGCCAAGGGCCTCGCCTCGGCCGGCACGCTCGACTCGCTCAACGCCGCCGGTGGGCCGCTGAAGATCGAAGGCACCGGTGACAACATGACCGTCAACGGAGCGAAGATCCTCTGTGGCAACATCCCCACCAAGAACGCCACCGTCTTCGTGATCGACAAGGTGCTGACCCCGGGCACCAACAAGTAATTCGCGGCACACTGTCCACAGTGGCCTCCGTCGGGGAGGCCACTGTGGACTTTCCGCGTCTCAGGGGTGGCGGCCCAGCTCCGGGCCGAGCTTCGTCGCGATGTCGGTGAGGATCTGGACGTAGTCCTCGTGCTCGAAGGTGAACGGCAGCGCGAAGGCGACCTCGTCGATCTCCCGGAACGCGGCGTGGGCGTGCAGCCGGTCGGCGATCTCCGCGGAGGTGCCGACGAAGTCGGGGGAGAACAGCATCCGCGCCGGGCCCTGCGGGGACTCGGTGCGCGGCAGCCGGTTCGCCGCGAAGGCCTCGTACTTGGCGCGCTGCTCCGGCGTGGCGCTGTCGGTCGGGACGACGACGAGTCCCTGCGAGACCCGCGCCTGCTCGCCGTCGGGGTGGGCGGCGCGGAAGGTCCGGATGTGGGACAGCTGGATCTCGGCGAAGTCGTCCGCCTCTTCGGCTTTGACCACGCTGCTGGTCAGGAAGTTCATCCGGTGCCGGCCCGCCCACTCGGCCGAGCGCAGGCTCGCGCCGCCGTACCAGAGGCGGTCGCCGAGCCCGGGCGCCTGCGGCTGGACGCGGTCGGAGAACACCTCGAACCCCTCGGTGCCGCTGAACCCGGTGGCCGGTTCACCGCGCACGAAACCGAGTAGCCGCTGGACGCGTTCGTAGCCGAAGTCTTCGGCGTCCGCGGTGTCCGGGTAGAGCGCCTGCTTGACGTCGTCCCAGCGCATCGGCGGCCCGACGCTCAGGCCCGGTTCGAGCCGCCCGCCCGAGAGCAGGTCGACCGTGGCGAGGTCTTCGGCGAGCCGCAGCGGGTTCTCCCAGCCCAGCGGGATCACGGCGGTGCCGAGGTGGATCCGGCTGGTGCGCTGGGACGCCGCGGCCAGCACCGCGACCGGCGAGGAGATGCCGTACTGCAGGTGACGGTGGCGCACCCAGGCGCTGTCGAAGCCGAGCTGTTCGCCGAGCTCGATGATCTCGAGGGTCGATTCGTGGCCGCGGCGCGGGTCGGCCGCGTCGAACAGGCCGATGGTCAGGAAGCCGAGCTTCCGCAGGGGTCGCGACACCGGTGTTCCTCCACGATCCGGGACGGGTTGCCGCTCTCGATTCTGCCCCTCGGGCGCCGTCGTCCCACCTGGTGAGCGGGCTCGGCGGCGACTCGAACTTAGTGCCACCGCGGTGTACTGGCACGTCGAGAGCGAGGACAACCTGGTCCGCCTCGCGGGCGACGAGATCTGGGCGGAAATCGACCTGCCCGACGTCGGCACGCTCGGCCGGCGCGACGCGGCCGGGCCGCACACGATGATGACCCGCCACCCGTGGCTGGTGCAGGCCCTGGCCGGCCACCTGATGTACGGCCCGGGCAAGGCCCGCTTCGACGATTGCACCCCGGCGATCCACGAGCGGGCCGGCTTCGGCGGAGCGGAGGCCGACCGCGCGGCCGCGGCGGTGTTCACGTTCGTCCTGGGCAACACGGTGGGCGCGGCGGCGACGGTCTCCCTGACCCGCCGCCTGCGCCGCGACGGCGGCGACCCGGAGGAAGCTGCGCGCGGCGATGACCCAGCCCGCGGCGATCGCGGGCGGGTTCCCGAGGCTCCGGGCCCGGCTGGAGCAGCCGGAGGCGAGCGAGTACGCGGGCGCGCCGGAGCGAAGCTTCGAGTTCGGCTTGGCGGCCCTGCTGGACGGACTGCAGGCTCGGCTCGCGACGGTGCAAGGGGCGTAAGAGGTTTGTCGTTCATTCGGCATGCGGTGGACGCGGGATCGCTCGGCGGCCACCGGGACATGCCGTTTCCCCGATCGGCCTCCTGGCGAATGCGAAGCCGGGCACGGACATCGCGCGGATCACCGGCGAAGCCGTGGAGATCTTCCCGCTGCACCTCGCCTGACTGCCGAGGGCAGCGTCGGACTTGGAGGGCCGGTGACTCAGGCCTGTTCGCGGAGGCGGTCCAAGCCGTCGAGGACGAGGTCCAGGCCGAACTCGAACTCCGCCTGGTCGTCGCACCAGCCGAGCGTCGAGTCCGGGTCGTCGTGGGCTATCCCGCTCAGCATGCTCACCAGGTGGGGTAGCTGGTCGGCCAGGTCCGCGGGGATGTCGCCGCCGCCGCTTTCGGCCGGGTCGAACAGCTCCTGGTTGAAGCCGAGCGCGCGGCTGCCCAGGGCGTGCAGCGAGTGGTGGACCAGGTCGTAGGAGAAGCCGCCTTGGCGCATCAGGCCGACCAGGGCGTCGTAGTAGCGCAGGACCGCCAGGCTCGTCGACGAGCGCGTCTCGAACAGCGCCGGCGCCCAGCGGTGGCGGAGGAACACCTCGCGCGCCGCCAGGATTCGCCGGCGCACCGCGGTTTTCCAGTCGGGCGCGGCGATGTCGGCGACGGCTTCGTTGATCTCCTGGGCCACCGCGTCGACGATGCCGTCGAGCACGTCTTCCTTCTTGGCCACGTGGTAGTAGAGCGACATCGCCTCGGCGCCCAGCTCCTCCGCGAGCCGGCGCATCGTGAGCGCGCGCAGGCCGTGTTCGTCCGCGAGCCCGACCGCCGCGCGCAGCACGCGCTCACGGCTCAGCGGGGTCCGCGGTGCGGGGACGGCGTCGGTGGCCACCCGCAAGATCGTACAAGGTAAGGCTGGCGATCATCCGCCTTGCGGCGTACGGTCACCTTACAACGTACGACTTACGTTGTAAGAGCCAGGGAGACGCCATGAAAGCGCTGGTCCTGCACGCGTACGGCCCGCCCGGGCAGCTGACCTTCGAGGACGTGGCCGACCCGGTGCCCGCCGCGGGCGAGGTGCTCGTGCGGGTGCTCGCGACCTCCGTGAACCCGTACGACTGGCACTACATGCGCGGCGAGCCGCGGGTCGCGCGCCTGATGCCCGGTGGGCCGCGACGGCCGCACGCGGTGATCCTCGGCTGCGACGTGGCGGGCCGGGTCGAGGCGGTGGGTGCGAGCGTGACGGCGTTCCGGCCCGGCGACGACGTCTACGCGCTGCTGCCGCACGGGGCTTACGCCGAGTACGTCACCGTTCCCGAAGACCTGCTCGCCCCGAAACCCGCCACTCTGAGCCACGAGCAGGCGGCGGCGATGCCGATGGCGGCCGTCACCGCACTGGTCGCCCTGCGCGGGGTGGAACGCGGGCACCGCGTCCTGGTCAACGGCGCGTCCGGTGGGGTCGGCACCTTCGCCGTCCAGCTGGCCAAGGCGCTCGGCGCGCAGGTCGACGCCGTCTGCGGCGCGGCCGGCGCCGACCTCGCCCGCGCGCTCGGCGCGACCGAGGTGACCGACTACCGCGAAGACGACTTCACCCGCAGCGGCCGCACCTACGACGTTCTCCTGGACATCGCGGGCAGCCGATCGCTCCCGGCCTGCCGACGGCTGCTGACCCGGACGGGCCGGTTCGTCGCCGTCGGCGGCCCGGCCGGGCGCTGGGTGCAGCCCGCCGGCCACGTGTTCGGCGCGCTGGCCGCCGGGCCCTTCACCGGACGGAAAGTCGTGCTCGCGGACGCGGTGGCCTGCCGCGACAAGAAGGCGGTCCTGGGCCGGCTGGCCGGGTACGCCGAGTCCGGCGCCCTCACGCCGGTGATCGACCGGAGCTACCCGTTCGCCGACCTCCGCGAGGCGATCGCCTACCAGGAAGCGGGGCATGCCAAGGGAAAAGTCGTCATAACCCGGTGATCGCGGCGATCTCTCCGTGGCTCAGGACCAGGTCCTGCGCGGCCAGGTTCTCCCGCACGTGCGCGATCGACGTCGTCCCCGGGATCGGCAGGACGGCGGGGGAGCGGCCGAGCAGCCAGGCCAGCGCGACCTGGGAGACGGACGCGCCGTGCCGGGCCGCGATGGGCTCGAGGACTTGCCGCGTGCCGCGCGCGAGTGCGTCGAGGTGCTGCGGATGGAGGCGGGCCGGGACCCCGCCGACCCGGCACTGGCGGGCCTGGTCGGCGAGCTGGTGCTCAAGGACGCGGACTTCCGGGCGTGGTGGAGCAGCCACCAGGTGCGCGGGCCGCGGGAGCTGACCAAGACCTACGTGCACCCGGTGGCGGGCGCGGTCACGCTCGACGTCCAGCAGTTCTCGGTGGAGACACACCCGGGCCGGCGGCTGGTGGCCTACACCGCCGAGCCCGGGTCCGGCTCCGAATCCGCGTTGCGGTTCCTGCTGCAGTGGGCCGCCGAGCCCGCGCCGCGCCGAGCGCGGGCCCGGCGGACCGATCAGCCGGCGTGCGGGCAGTTGCCCCGGTAGTCGGAGATCGTCGTGCTGGTGCCCGGGATCGGGCACAGGAACTGCTCGTAGCGCGTGTCGTCGTCGATGAACCGCTTGAGCCAGGACAGCGTGTACTTCGCGATCGTCGTGTTCGACGAGTTCGGCGCGAAGTGGCTGGCGCCACGCAGTTCCAGGTACGCCTTGTCCAAGGAGGACGGCAGGCTCGTGTAGAACGGGATCGAGTGCGACGCCACCGGGGCGACGGTGTCCGCCTGGGCCCCGACGACCAGCGTCGGCACCCGCACGGTCGACCAGCTCTTCGTCAGGTTCCAGCCGGTCAGCGGGATGGCCGCCTGCAGGGACGGCCGCGAGCGCGCCGCCTCCAGCGTGCCGCCGCCGCCCATCGAGTGCCCGACGACGCCGAGCCGGCTGCTGTCGATCCGCGACCGCACCGAGCTCTGCTGGGTCAGGTAGTCCAAAGAGGACAGCAGCTGCCTGCCCCGGCTGTCGGGCTGGTCGCTCGTGGTCAGCGTGTCGATGGTGAACACCACGAACCCCTGCGACGCGAGCCGCGGGCCCAGCCAGGAGATGCTCGACTGGGTGGCCGTGAAGCCGGGGGCGATCGAGATCGCGCCGAACGTGCCGGCGGTCGTGCTGGTCGGGTAGTAGATGGTGCCGCCGCCGAAGCCGGACACGGCCAGCCGGGACACCGTGGTGGTGCTGGTCGCGAAGCTGCCGCGGCTGGCTTCGATGCTGGACGTGGTCGGTGCCGGACCCCGTTCGTAGGGGTTCGCGGCGGCCGGCGCCGGCGCGACGACACCGGTGGTCAGCGCCAGCGCGGCCGCCACGACACCGGCGGTCTTGCTGCGCCAGCCGAGGCGGCGGGTTTTCTCACCCGAGCCAGACGACGTCGGCGGGCTGGTGAGTACGGACATGGATCGCTCTCTTTCCCCGGGCAGGCGAAAGCGCGCCCGGATACTGACGGGCAGATCGATGGAACCGTTGCACGGCAAGGGAACGCATGCCGCGTGCGAGGGGGCGGAGGTGGTCGCTCCCGTCGCCCAATGAAACACTTAGGCGAAATGTTCCACAACGGCCGAACGGGTGAGGGATTGTCCGGTTGTTGGTGAATGAGCGCCGGACCGAGCGCTCGAGGGCGTCCTGGCCGACGCGGGCACCGGGTACAGGCGCCTGGCTAGCGCTCCAGGGCGCCTTGGACGAGCTTGTCGAGCAGCGTCGTCGCGACGGCCAGGTCGACCGAGCGCGCGGCCAGGACGTCGGAGTAGAGGAACGACTCGCCCAGGCGGACCACGGCGAACGCCAGGTCGGGCAGCGGGACCAGCGGGGTCAGCCCGGCGGCCTCGGCGTCGGCGCGGAACAGCTCGACGTGCGCGTCGACCAGGGCGGGCTGGACGCCGCCGCGCGGGTCGGTCAGCACCCGCAGCGCGACCGTCGACTCGGTGTCGAACAGCTTGCGCATGCCCGCGTTGCCGGCCACCTCGCGGCGGTACTCCTCCATCACCCAGAGGCAGCGCAGCCGCCCGTCCGGGCCGCGGACGTCGTCGCCGTGCTTCGTGTGCCAGCGCTCCAGCGCCTGCCGCCAGGTCCGGTCGGAGAGCAGCAGCAGCCCGGCGCCCATCAGGTCGTCCCGGTTGCCGACGCGGCGGAAGAACGTCGTGCGCGAGATCCCCAGCTCGGCCGCCATCCGGCCGAGGTCGAGGCGGGTGCCGGCGAACAGCAGCCGGGCCGCGTGCCGGACGATGTCGTCGGTCGAGACAGTCACCGGGCGCAGCCTAGTACCGCCCGGGATCCCGCTGGCGCGCAGGGAATTCCCCGCAGGTCGCCGACGGTTACGTTGAAGTGCGTGCCGCCCCGTGGTTACCGTGGTGGCAGTTCCCGATCAAGGAGTGCGTCGTGCGCGTCGACATCTGGTCCGATCTCGTCTGCCCGTGGTGTTACCTCGGCAAGCGCCGGTTCGAGCAGGCCGTGGCCGAGCTCGGCGTGGACGTCGAGGTGGTGCACCACTCGTTCCAGCTCGACCCGTCGTTCCCGCGCGGGACGTCCCGGCCGACCCGCGAGATCCTCTCGGAGAAGTACGGCCGGACGCTCGAGGAGGCCGACGAGATGGAAGCGCAGATGGAACAGCGCGCCGCGGCCGACGGGCTCGAGTACCACCTCGACGGGGTCCACATGGGAAACACCGTCGACGGGCACCGCCTGGTCCACCTCGCCGCCGACCGCGGCCTGGCCGACGAGGTCGTCGACCGCTTCTACCGCGCGCACTTCACCGAACGGCGGTCGCTGTTCGACCGCGACTCGCTGGTCGAACTGGCCGCCGAAGCCGGGCTGGACGCCGAGGAGGCCCGCGCCGTGCTCGCGTCCGACACCTACGAAGCCGAAGTCGAGGCGGACGGCGAGCAGGCGCGGGCCCTCGGCGCGACCGGGGTGCCGTTCTTCGTGATCGACAGCCGGTTCGGCGTCGCCGGCGCGCAGACACCCGAGGTGTTCACCCAGGTGCTGCGCCGGGCGCTGGAGCCCGCGGCGGGCTAGCGGCGACGGCGGCTCCGGCTGAAGCGCGACCGGTCGGTGGCGACCCCGGCCAGGTGCAGCGCGACGCACAGCAGGCCGGCGGTGGTCAGGGTGCTCGTGGTGATGACCGGGCCGAGGCTGAACCCGGCGAGCTCCATGATCAGGGCGAGCCCGAAGAGCACTGCGGCGACGATGGCGAGCATGACGTCCTCGTTTCCTTGGGTAGGACCGAATGGTCCCCACCACTACGGCATTTGCGGTACCGGACAACGGATTCGCCGTCCGGCTGGTGGCCAGTAGTTCCCCTTGGGCCCCGCGATGAAACGAGCTGCCGCCGTCTGCGTAAAACCGGCTATTCCGGCGGCGGTGCCGTGCTGGCGCGGACGACCAGTTCGGTCGGGACGGTCACCGGCGCGCCCGCTTCGACGTCGGCCGCGATCTCGGCGAGCAGGGCGGCCACCGCGTGCCGGCCGACCGCCTCGAACGACTGGCGGATCGTGGTGAGCGGGGGCCAGAAGTGGGCGGACTCGTCCATGTCGTCGAAGCCGACGACGCTCACTTCGCCCGGCACGCTCCGGCCGGCCTCGTGCAACGCGCGCAGCAAGCCGAGCGCCATCTGGTCGTTCGCCGCGAACACCGCGGTCACGGCCGGGTCCGTGGCGAGCACCTGGCCGGCGCGATAACCCGACTCGGGGGACCAGTCGCCGGTGAGCACCGGCGGCACCTCGCGGCCGGCACCCTCCAATGTGGCCTGCCACGACTTCCGGCGCCGCTCGGCCGCGTAGGACTGCGGCGGGCCCGCGATGTGCCGGACCGTGCGGTGCCCGAGGTCGAGCAGGTGCCGGGTCGCCGTCGCCGCGCCGTCGGCCTGGTCGGTGTCGACGACGGGGTAGTCGTACCGCGCGCTCGAGTCGATCACCACCACCGGCAGGCCGTGCGGCAGCTCGATCTCGCTCTGGTCGAGCTGGTGCTGCTCGATGAGGATGACGACGCCGTCGACCGCCTGCTCGTTCAGCTTGCTGAACGCCCCGGTGACCTCACCCTGCGTCGGGCGCGTCACCGGCATCAGGATGATCGAGAACCCCTCGGCGACGACCGCCGCCGCGATGGCGTCGAGCGTGCGGCTGTTCCCGAACGTCGGCAGCGCCGAGATGATCACGCCGATACTGCGGAACGTCCCGTTGCGCAGCGCGCGGGCCGCACTGTTGGGCCGGTAGCCGATGCGGCGCATCGCGGCCAGGACCCGTTCGCGGGTGGCGTCGTCGACGTTCGCCCGGCCGTTCGCCACCCGGGAGACCGTCTGGCCCGAGACGCCCGCCTCGCGGGCCACGTCCGCCATCGACGGTCCACGGCGAGCGGATGCAGCCGGCACGGGTGGCTCCTTGATGTCCTGGACATGTTTACGTCAACACGGTACCTTCCGGTCGTCCATGTTAACGTAAACATCAGCACGAACCGCCGGAGGGACGATGACGTCCACAGTGGCTCCCATGGCTTCCATGGCCCCCATGGCTTCAGCGGCCCCACCGGCCCGCCGGCCACGGCGGCAGTGGCGTGGCTGGCTCTTCGTCGCCCCGTTCATGGTCGTCTTCGCGCTGACGTTCCTGGCGCCGATCATCTACGCGTTCGGCCTCAGCCTCTTCCGCGACCAGGCCTTCTTCGGCGGGACGACGTTCGTCGGCGCCGCGAACTACGCCGACGTCCTCGCCGACGCGAAGTTCTGGGACTCCTTCCTGCGGGTGCTGCTCTTCCTCGCCGTCCAGGTGCCGGTGATGCTGCTGCTCGCGCTCGTCGCCGCGCTGGCGATCGACAGCGCCCGGCTGCACGCGGCCGGGTTCTTCCGGATCGTGATCTTCCTGCCCTACGCCGTGCCCGCGGTGGTCGCCGCGCTGATGTGGGGCTTCATCTACGGCGACCACTTCGGACTGGCGGCGGACCTGAACCACCTGCTCGGCCGCGACGTCGTGAAACCGTTGTCGGAAAACTGGATGCTCGCCTCGATCGGCAACGTCGTCACCTGGGAGTTCGTGGGCTACAACATGCTCATCTTCTACTCCGCGCTGAAGGTGATCCCGAAGGAGCTGTTCGAGGCGGCGGCGATCGACGGCGCGGGCGCGTTCCGCACCATCTCGAGCATCAAGCTCCCGGCGCTGCGGGGCGCGATCGTGATCGCCACGATCTTCTCGATCATCGGCAGCTTCCAGCTGTTCAATGAGCCGAACATCATGCGCACGCTGGCGCCCAACGTGATCGGCACGTTCTACACGCCGAACATGTACGCCTATAACCTCTCCTTCGGCGGCCAGCAGTACAACTACTCCGCCACGGTCGCGATCGTGATGGGCGCGATCACCGCCGTCATCGCCTACGTCGTGCAGCTGCGCGGCGCCCGGAAGGGGATGTGATGACGGCAGTCTCCGTGACGCGCCCCCGCCGGTCCCGGGTGCTCACCACGGTCATGGCGCTGTACCTGCTCTACACCCTGGTCCCGCTGGTGTGGCTGGTGATCAACGCGACCAAGACGCAGGCCGCGCTGTTCAGCAGCTCGGGGCTGTCGTTCGGCGGCCCGTTCGCGCTGTTCGACAACATCGGCCAGACCTTCACCTACGACGACGGGATCTTCCTGCGCTGGCTGGGGAACACGCTGCTCTACGTCGGGGTCGGCGCCGGCGGCGCGACGGTCCTCGCCACCGCGGCCGGGTACGGGATGGCCAAGTACCGCTTCCCCGGCCGCAAGGCGGTCTTCGCCGTCGTGCTCGGCGCGGTGGCCGTGCCCGGGACGGCGCTCGCCGTGCCGACGTTCCTGATGTTCAGCAAGCTCGGGCTGACGAACACCCCGCTGGCCATCATCATCCCGTCGCTGATCAGCCCGTTCGGCCTCTACCTGATCTGGGTGTACGCCACCGAAGCCATTCCCGACGAGCTGATGGAGGCGGCGCGGATCGACGGCGCGGGCGAGCTCCGGATCTTCTTCACCGTGACGCTGCGCCAGCTGGTCCCCGGCGTGGTGACCGTCGCGCTGTTCACCATGGTGTCCACCTGGAACAACTACTTCCTGCCCCTGATCATGCTGAGCGAGCCGAAGTGGTACCCGCTGACCGTCGGGCTGAACCAGTGGAGCGCGCAGGCCTCCGGCGCCGGCGCGCGGCCGGTGTTCAACCTGGTGCTCACCGGTTCGCTGCTCACGATCATCCCGCTCGTCGTCGCTTTCCTGCTCCTGCAACGCTTCTGGCAGTCCGGTCTCAGTGCGGGCAGTGTCAAGCAATGAGCGTGTCAAGCAACAAGCACAGCCGTCACACCGTCGTGAAGGGACACCCGATGTCACGCATCCGCACTCGCGCCAAGGCGTTCGGCGCCGTCGCACTGGCCGCCCTGCTGGCCGTGGGCTGCTCGTCCGGAAGCTCCTCCGGGCCGGCCGGCGCCACCGGCACCCAGGACTCCGTCGACGCCGCGCTGAAGGCCGGCGGGGAGATCACCTACTGGAGCTGGACGCCGTCGGCCAAGGACCAGGTCGCCGCGTTCCAGAAGGAGTTTCCCAACGTCAAGGTCAATTACGTCAATGCCGGCACGAACAAGGACGAGTACACCAAGCTGCAGAACGCGATCAAGGCCGGCTCCGGCGCGCCGGACGTCGCGCAGGTCGAGTACTACGCGTTGCCGCAGTTCGCGCTGACCGACTCGCTCGCCGACCTCGGCCAGTTCGGCTTCCAAGCGTTCGAAAAGGACTACAGCGCGTCGACGTGGGCGCAGGTGAAGAACAACAACGGGCTGTACGGCCTGCCGCAGGACTCCGGCCCGATGGCGTTGTTCTACAACAAGGAGGTCTTCGACAAGTTCGCCATCGCCGTGCCGAAGACCTGGGAGGAGTACGTCGCCGCGGCCAAGAAGCTGCACGCGGCGGACCCGACGAAGTACATCACCTCCGACACCGGCGACCCCGGCTTCGCGCTCAGCATGATCTGGCAGGCGGGCGGGCACCCGTTCACCGCGGACGGCCGGAACGTGAAGATCAACCTGGCGGACGCGGGCTCGAAGAAGTGGACCGCGCTGTGGAACCAGCTGGTCGAGGGCAAGCAGCTCGCCCCGGTCAAGGAGTGGTCCGACGACTGGTTCCGCGCGCTGGGTGACGGCACCATCGCCACCCTGGTCACCGGTGCCTGGATGCCCGGCAACTTCAAGTCCTCGGTGCCCGGCGGCGCCGGGAAGTGGGCGGTGGCGCCGATGCCGACCTACGACGGGCAGCCGGTCACCGCGGAGAACGGCGGCAGCACGCAGTCGGTGCTCAAGCAGAGCAAGAACCCGGCGCTGGCCGCGGCGTTCGTGCGCTGGCTCAACCACGGCAACGGCGTCAAGCCGTTCATCGAAAGCGGTGGCTTCCCGGCCACCACGGCCGACCTGAGCTCACCCGCGTTCGTCGACGAGGCCGTGCCGTACTTCGGCGGGCAGAAGGTCAACCAGGTGCTGACGCAGGCGTCGAAGGACGTCGCGAAAGGCTGGACGTACCTGCCGTACCAGACCTACGCCAACAGCGTCTTCACCGACACCGTCGGGCAGGCCTACCTCAACGGCACCAGCCTCGACGCCGGGCTGGCCGCGTGGCAGAGGGCGCTGGTCGACTACGGCAACCAGCAGGGCTTCACGGTCACCGCGGGATGAGCGTCCGGATCGAAGGTGACGTGAACGAGGCCGTCGGCCCGGTCCCGCGCCGCCTTTTCGGCTCGTTCGTCGAGCACCTGGGCCGGGCCGTGTACACCGGGATCCACGAACCGGGACACTCCACTTCGGACAGTCGTGGGTTTCGCGGTGACGTGCTGGAGCTGGTCCGGGAACTGGGCCCGACGGTGGTGCGCTACCCCGGCGGCAATTTCGTCTCGGCGTACCGCTGGGAGGACGGCGTCGGGCCCGACCGGCCGGTCCGGCTCGACCCCGCCTGGCACAGCGTGGAGTCCAACCGGTTCGGGCTGCACGAGTTCGCCGCGTGGGCGCAGGCCGCGGACGTCGAGGTGATGTACGCGGTCAACCTCGGCACCCGCGGCGTCCAGGAAGCCGCCGACGTCCTCGAGTACTGCAACCACCCCGGCGGCACCGAACTGAGCGAGCGGCGGCGCGCGAACGGCGCCGACCGCCCGTTCGGCTTCCGGTTGTGGTGCCTGGGCAACGAGATGGACGGGCCGTGGCAGATCGGGCACAAGACGGCCGGCGAGTACGGCCGGCTGGCCGCGGAGACCGCCCGGGTGATGCGGATGATCGACCCGGACGTCGAACTGGTCGTCGCCGGGAGCTCGCACGCGGAGATGCCGACGTTCGGCGAGTGGGAGCGCACGGTGCTGCGGCACACGGCCGGGCTCGTCGACCACATCTCGCTGCACGCCTACTACCAGGAGATCGACGGCGACACCGACAGTTACCTCGCGAGCGCGTCGGCACTGGACGCCTACATCCGGACGACGGCAGGGATCATCGACGAGGTGGGGGCCCGCGTCGGGATCAGCGTCGACGAGTGGAACGTCTGGGACCTGCGCCGCTGGAACGAGACCGAGCAGCCCGAGCTCGTCGCCGGAGGCTGGCCGGAGCACCCGCGGCTGCTGGAGGAGACGTACGACCTCACCGACGCGGTGGTCGTCGGCTCGCTGCTGAGCTCGTTGCTGCGCAACGTCGACCGCGTCACGATGGCCAACCAGGCGCAGCTGGTGAACGCGATCGCGCCGATCCGCACCGAGCCCGGCGGCGCGGCCTGGCGGCAGCCGACGTTCCACCCGTTCCGGCTGGTCTCCTCGCTGGCCCGGGGTGTCAGTCTCCGGCTGGGTGCCGAAGGAGAGCGGATCCGGACCGCGCGGCACGGTGAGGTCGATCTCGTCGACGTCGCCGCGACAGTGGACGGGTCCGCGGGTGCGGTGTTCCTCACCAACCGCGCCCCGGCGTCGGGCACCGACGTCGAGATCCGGCTCCGCGGCGGGCGGTTCGCCCTGTCCGCCGCCGAAACCCTCGACGCGGCGGGACCGGTGCCGCTGCCCGGTGCCACCGCGACGTCCGACGAGAAGGGAACCGTCATCACCGCGACGCTGCCACCCCGGTCCTGGAGTGTGCTCCACCTGGCGGGCCCGGATGCCTGAGTTCGTCATCGGCGAGACCGATTTCCTGCTCGACGGCCGGCCGTTCCGGATTATTTCCGGTTCCCTGCACTACTTCCGGGTGCACCCGGACCTGTGGGCCGACCGGATCGACAAGGCACGGCGGATGGGGCTCAACACCATCGAGACGTACGTGCCGTGGAACGCGCACGCGCCCGAGCCCGGCACCTTCGACCTCACCGGCGGCCTCGATCTGGACCGGTTCCTGCGCTTGATCGCCGACGCCGGGATGTACGCGATCGTCCGGCCCGGTCCGTACATCTGCGCGGAGTGGGACAACGGCGGGCTGCCGGCGTGGCTGTTCCGGGACCCGGAGGTGGGGGTCCGCCGGTTCGAGCCGCGGTACCTCGCCGCCGTGCGCGAGTACCTGACGCGCGTGCTCGAAGTGGTTGTGCCGCACCAGATCGACCGTGGCGGGCCGGTGCTGCTGGTCCAGGTCGAGAACGAGTACGGCGCGTTCGGCGACGACAAGCGGTACCTGAAGGCGCTGGCCGAGTACACGCGCGCGGCCGGGGTGGTGGTACCACTGACCACAGTGGACCAGCCGGACATGCTCGAAGCCGGTGGCCTCGACGGGCTGCACCGGACGGCGTCGTTCGGTTCCGGCGCGGCGGCGCGGCTCGCGACCCTGCGCGCGCACCAGCCGGCCGGGCCGCTGATGTGCGCCGAGTTCTGGAACGGCTGGTTCGACGACTGGGGCACCCACCACCACACGACCTCCGCCGCGGACGCCGCGGCCGAACTGGACACGCTGCTCGCCGCCGGCGCGTCGGTCAACCTGTACATGTTCCACGGCGGCACCAGCTTCGGGCTCACCAGCGGCGCCAACGACAAGGGCGTCTACCGGCCGATCGTGACGTCCTACGACTACGACGCGCCGCTGGACGAAGCCGGCGACCCGACACCGAAGTACCACGCGTTCCGGGACGTGATCGCCCGCTACCACGAGGTTCCGGACACGCCGCCGCCCCCGGCGCGGCCCGCGCCGACGCCGTCCGCGGTGCTGGGTGACCCGGTGTTCCTGCTCGAAGCCCCGCAGCGCTGGGGCCCGTGGCGGTCCTTCGAAGAGCTGCCGGTGTTCGACGAGCTGTCCCCGATGCCGCGGCTGGCGCTGCTGCGGACCTGGGTCGACGGGCCGGGCGTGCTGGTGTTCGGCGAGGTCCGCGACCGCGCGACGGTGTTCGTGGACGGCGTCCGCGTCGGCACGCTGCTGCGGGAGCACCACGAGCGCGCGCTGCCGCTGCCGGGCGGCCGGGGCGAGCTGCTGGTGCTGGTCGAGGACGAGGGCCGCGTCGACTACGGCCCGCGGATCGGCGAACCGAAGGGCATCATCGGCGGCGCCTCGGTGGACGGCTCGCCGTTGCTGGGCTGGGAAGTACTGCCGCTCGACCTGGCCGCACTGCCTTCCGCGCCTTCCGCGCCTTCCGCGCCTTCCGTCCCGGCGCCGGTGGCGGGCCCGGTGGCCGGCCCGGTGCTGCTGCGCGCGTCCGTCGACGTCCCCGCGTCGGCCGACTTGTTCCTGGACACGGGCGAGTGGGGCAAGGGCATGGCGTGGTTCAACGGCTTCCCGCTGGGCCGCTACTGGCGGCGCGGACCGCAGCGGACGCTGTACGTGCCGCGCCCGGTCGTCCGGGCCGGGGCCAACGAACTCACCGTGCTCGAACTGGACACCCTGCTGGACCGGGCGGCGAGGTTCGTGCCGCGGCCGCTGCTGGGGCACACCGAAGCCTGAGGGTTGGCGGCGCATTCCCGCTGGGGGCGAAGGGTCCGGTGCCGGTTCGGCCCGGGGCAGTCACGAGCCGCGGTCACGCGTCGGGCACCGCGGGCCGGCTGTCCCGGGCCGGTGCCCGGCCGAACGCCGGGACCAGTGCCGGGTCGTTGAACGCCGTGATCCGCGCGATCCGGTCGCCGGCGAGTGTCAGCACCTGGACGCCGTGGGGCTCGAAGCCGCTCTCGGTCCGGGCGTACTCCACCAGCGCCGGCTGGCCGTTGGCGCGCGTCGGGACCAGGTGCCAGCGGCCCTCGCGCAGCACGCGGCTCGCGAGGAACCCGACGACCGCGTCCCGGCCGGTGAACCACGTCGGGATCGGGGGCATCTCCAGCTCGACGTCGGCCCGCAGCAGCTTCACCAGCGCGCCCGGGTCGGCGCGGACGAACGCGTCGACGTAGCTGTCGAGCAGCGTCCGGCGGGCGGGTTCACCGGGCTCGGCGAGGTCGTCTTCGGCCAGGGCCGCTTCGGCGAGCCGGGTGCGGGCGCGGCGCAGCGCGCTGTCGACGGCGTCGGTCGTCGTGTCGAGCATGCCGGCGACGTCGGCGGCCGGGAACGCCAGCACGTCGCGCAGGGTCAGCACGGCGCGCTGCCGGGCGGGCAGCAGCTGCAGCGCGGCGATGAACGCCAGCCGCACCCCGGCCCGGCCCGCGGTGATCGCCGCCGGGTCGAGCAGCGCGTCCGGCACCGGCTGCAGCCACGGCACCGACGGTTCCGCGTCCGCGACGGGCACCCGGTGGTCGTCGGCCGGCGCGCCCAGGCCCGACGGCAGCGGCCGCCGGGCCCGGGTCGCCAACGCCGTCAGGCAGGCCGTGGTCGCGATCTTGTACAGCCACCGCCGCACCGAGGAGCGGCCTTCGAACCGGCCGAACCCGCGCCACGCCCGCAGGTAGGTCTCCTGCACGAGGTCCTCGGCGTCGTGGATCGAGCCGAGCAGGCGGTAGCAGTGCGCGAGCAGCTCCGGCCGGAACGGCTCGGTCTCCGCGGCGAAGTCGGTCATGGTCCCGTCCACGTTAGAGCGCGCGCAGCCCGGAACCGTCGACCTGGTACTCGGCGGCGCTTCCGGCGTCCGAAGCGACGTCGAGGACGGCCTTGGCGACCTGCTCCGGCGTCAGGACCGGCTGCAGGCCCTCGATGAAGGCGTCGCGGCCGACGCCGGCACGCGCGGCGTAGCCGGTGACGCCCGCCGCGCCGACGCCCGCGGTGGGCGTCAGCTGCGGCAGCAACGTGACGAACCGCAGGCCCAGCGCGGCGCGGTCCGACTCGCCGGCGGCGTACCCGCGCAGGTACCGGACCGCGGCCTTCGCGCTGGCGTACCCGCCGCTGAGCGGCGACCCGCCGAGGGTGGCCCCGCTCGACATCGACACGACGACCCCGCCGGGCGCGAGGGGTTCCCGCAGCGCGGCCCGCGTCCAGGCGAAGGCGTGCCGGGTGTCGACGTGCCAGTTGCGGCTGAAGGTCTCCCACGTCTGTTCGTGGATCGGCGCCATGGGCGGCACGGCGCCGGCGTTGAGCACGAGCAGCGCCGGCCGGTGCTCGTGGAGGACGTCTTGCGCGAGCGTGTCCTCGGTCGCGTCGGCGGCGACGGGCACGAAGCGCTCGCCGAGCTCGTCCCGGGCCGCTTCGAGGTCGGCTTCGCTGCGCGCGATGCCGACGACGGTGTAGCCGTCGGCGACGAGCGCGGCGGCGATCGCGCGTCCGAAGCCGCGGCCGGCTCCGGTGACGACGGCGGTCTGGCTGGAGTGGGACATCGGGCCCTCCGGGTGGTGGTGCGGTGCGGTCCGGATCAAGACCGCCGGGAGCGCCGGAAACCGTCGTGACGACGACGTGAGCTGGGTCACAGTTGAATCCGGAGCGGCGGCCCGATCCAATGGCGTGGTGACCTCCTCGCTGCTCCTGCGCAACGCCCGCCTGCTCGATCCGGCGACGGGGGAGTACACCGAGGGTGACCTGCGGTGCGCCGACGGCCGGATCGCCGAGGCCGGGCCGGGGCCGGCCGCCGCCGACGTGCGGACGCTCGACCTGCGCGGCGCCGTCGTGCTGCCCGGGCTGATCGATGCGCACGTGCACGTCACCGCGTCGACCGCGGACCTCGGCTCGCTGCCGGCGCAGTCACCGGCCTACGCGGCCGCCCAGGCCGCCCGGATCATGAGCGGGATGCTCGACCGCGGCTTCACCACGGTCCGCGACGTCGCGGGCGCCGACTACGGCCTCGCCGACGCGCAGGCGGAAGGGCTGTTCCGCGGGCCGCGGCTGCTGTTCTGCGGCAAGGCGCTGAGCCAGACCGGCGGGCACGGCGACAGCCGCACCCGCGGCACCCGCGTCCGGGACGACCACCCGTGCTGCGCGGGCCTCAGCCGGATCGCCGACGGCGTCGACGCGGTCCGCGCCGCCGCCCGCGACGAGCTGCGCAAGGGCGCCCACCACCTCAAGGTGATGGCCTCGGGCGGCGTCGCGTCCCCGACCGACCGGATCGACTCGACGCAGTACTCGGCCGACGAGCTGCGCGCGATCGTCGAGGAGGCGGAGGCGGCGAACCGGTACGTCGCGGCGCACGCGTACACCGCCCGCGCCGTCAACCGGGCCCTCGAGCTGGGCGTCCGGTCGATCGAACACGGCAACCTCCTCGACGACCGCAGCGTGGAGCTGTTCCTCGCGCGGGACGCGTACCTGGTGCCGACGCTGGTGACGTACTGGGCGCTGAAGGAGGAAGGCCGCGAGCACGGCCTGCCGGAATCGAGCTGGCGCAAGGTGGACGCGGTCCTCGACGCGGGCCTGGCCGCCCTCGAACGCGCGTCCCGCGGCGGCGTGAAGCTGGTCTACGGCACCGACCTCCTCGGCGGCATGCACCGCCACCAGAACCACGAGTTCCGCCTGCGCGCCGAAGTCCAGTCACCCCTGGAGGTGATCCGCGCGGCGACGTCGACGGCGGCGGACCTGCTGAACCTGACGGGCGAGATCGGCACCCTGGCCGTCGGCGCGCACGCGGACCTCGTCGTGGTGGACGGCGACCCGCTCGCCGACGCCGGGGTGCTGACCCGGCCCTTCCGGCACGTCGTGCAGGGCGGGGAAGTGGTTTCCTAGACCCAGTTCCGCACGTCCGGCGCGTAGCCCGCCGGCTTGTCGCCGATCTTCAGGCCCGGGGTGACGATCCAGTTCTGGTAGCCCGGGGTGAACATCCGGTACACCGAGGCCGGCGGGACCGCGCTCGCCTCGTCCAGCAGGGTGCGCAGCTCGGCCGGGATCTCGAAGTCGAGGGCGGCCATGCTCGCGCCGAGCTGGTCGGCGCTGCTGGCGCCGACGATCGCGGACGCGATGCCCGGCTGGGTGGCGACCCAGTTGAGCGCGACCTGGGCCATCGTCACGCCGAGCTTGCCCGCGATCTCCTCCAGCGGCTTGAGCAGCTGCCAGTCGCGGTCGGTCCAAGTCTGGGCGTCCGGGTCGGCGAACCGGCCTTCGGTCCCGGTGCGGTACTTGCCGGTGAGGAATCCGCCCGCCAGCGGGCTCCACGCCGTGACGCCGAGGCCGAGCGTCCGGCCCAGCGGGACGTGCTCGGTCTCGATCTCGCGCTGCACCAGCGAATACGGCAGCTGCAGGTTGATCACCGGCGTGAGCGCGTTGGCCTCGGCGAACGTCTGGGCCCGCGAGGCGTACCAGGCGGGCACGTCGGAGAGGCCGGCGTAGCGGATCTTGCCCGCGCGGACCAGGTCGTCGAACGTGCGCATGACCTCCTCGACCGGGGTGAGCCGGTCCCAGGTGTGCAGCAGGAAGAGGTCGACGTAGTCGGTGCCCAGCCGGCGCAGCGACGCCTCCAGGGCGCGGATCATGTGCTTGCGCCCGTTGCCGCCCGCGTTCGGGTCGCCGTCGGCGACGCTGTTGGTGAACTTGGTGGTGAGCACCACCTTGTCGCGGACGTTCGCCTCGCCGATGAGCTTGCCGAGGAGGGTTTCGCTCTCGCCGGCGGTGTAGAAGTCCGCGGTGTCGATGAAGTTGCCGCCCCCGTCGAGGTAGCGGCGGAAGATCGGGCGGACCTCCTCCTCGGTCTTGCCGTACGCGGCGTGGAAGCCGCCGGTGCCGAAGTTCATCGTGCCCAGCGCGAGCCGGCTGACACGCAGCCCGGAGCGGCCGAGGAGGTAGTACTGGTCGAGTGCCATGGGGAAGTGCTCCTGTGCAACGGAAATCTTGTGGACTCCTCCAGGGTGCCGAGAGTTTTTTGGACCGGCAAGTCCAGTCGGTGGTGGACATCACCGGGGTCCGTTGTGGACCGGGGCGTCAGGCGAGTTCGGCCGAGACGACCGCCGGGAGTTCGCGCAGCCGGTCCAGCAGGTGGTCCGTCTCCTCGTCGGGGAGCAGCAGCGCGCAGGCCAGGGAGCTCTCGCGGACGCCGTCGCGGACGTCGACCGACAGTTCGTGGATCATGCGGCCCTGCTGGGTGAGGGTGCCGACCAGGTCGGGGATTCCCGCGGCGCCGCCGGTGAAGTACGTGGCGATGCGGCGGCGGACCAGCAGTGAGTTCGGGGCGAAAGACGTGGGGGCCATGACGGATCTCCAGAAAGTGCGGTTCTCGGGGGATCCGGGCCAGGCCCCGGTGCGAAACAGGGTCGTCAGCGCTGCGCGCCGGCGACCTGGTTCAGCCGGCGCGCCGGGTTACGAGTCGCGAGGACGTCATCAGGCGCTGCACGGCGACAGGCTAACACGAGATCACCCGTCCGCCGGGAAATGCGGGTCGACCAGGGCGGCGAGGTGGTCGTCGAGCAGCTCGACCTGCCGGTCCGGCGGGAACGCGCGCGGGTCGAACAGCGCCTGGACGACCAGGCCGAGCGTGAACGACAACGCGCCCGCGGCGACGCGCTCAGGATCGCCCGGGCGCAGCTCGCCGAGCCGTTGTGCGTCGGTGACGAGGTCGCGCAGCCGGTCGCGGCTCTCGCCGTACTTCCGCGCGTACGCGGCGCTCAACGCCGGGTCGGCGAGCGCGGTGTCCCATGAGGACACCCAGATCCGGTTGCCCGTGACCGCTTCACCGGTGAGCGGCAGGACGTCCAGGAGCAGCGCGCGCACCGCGGCGAGGCCCGGGCCGGCGGTCCGGCGGGCGCGGGTGGCAGTGCGCTCGTCCAGCAGGTCGAGCGCGTGCGCGAGCAGGTCCTGTTTGCCGCTGAAGTAGTGCGTGAGCAGGCCGGTGGTGGCGCCGAGCTCGGTCGCGACGGCGCGCATCGTCAGGCCGCCGAAGCCGTGCGCGGTCAGGACCCGCCAGACCGCCTCGGAGACGTCGCGGCGGCGGGCTTCGTGGTCTCCCCTGGGACGCGGCACGCGTGTTATCGTAACAGTCGTTGTGTGAATGGGGGCAGTTGTGTTCTTTCGATCGTTGACGGAAACCGCGCGGCTCGAGCCGCTGGAGCCGTGGCAGGCCGAGGAGTTCGCCGGGCACCTCGAGCGGGCGCGCGAGCACATCCGGCCGTGGGTCGGGCCGGCGTTCGTCACCGACGACGTCGAGGGCGCGCGGGCGACCCTGCGCCGGTACGCCGAGCGTCAGGCCGCCGACGGCGGCCGGCTCTTCGGGATCCGGCTCGACGGCCGGCTGGTCGGCGGCGTCATGTTCGTGGAGTTCGACGCGGGTGTCGGCTCGTGCGAGATCGGCTGCTGGCTCGAACCCGGCGCCGAGGGCCACGGCCTGGTCACGCGGGCCTGCGAGGCGCTGCTCGACTGGGCGTTCACCACCCGGGGCCTGCACCGCGCGGAGTGGCGCTGCCGCGCGGACAACGTCCGCAGCTCGGCGGTCGCCGAACGCCTCGGCATGGTCCGCGAAGGCGTGCTGCGCGAGTACTGGCCGTACGAAGGTGCCCGCTACGACAAGGAAATCTGGGCCATCCTCGCCCGCGACCGGAAAAACCGAACGTCGTGAGGGGCACCTTCAGGGACATCTAAGCCCTGAAGGTGCCCCTCACGACAGGTCAGGCGCCGGTGGCGGCTTTCAGGTCGGCCGCGCGGGCGGTGCTCTCCCACGGCAGGTCCAGTTCCGGACGGCCGAAGTGGCCATACGCGGCGGTCGGGGCGTAGATCGGGCGCAGCAGGTCCAGGTCACGGATGATCGCCGCCGGACGCAGGTCGAACACCTCGGTGATGGCCTGTTGGATCTTCGACGGGTCCACCGTCTCCGTCCCGAACGTCTCCACGAACAGACCCACCGGCGCCGCCTTGCCGATCGCGTACGCGACCTGCACCTCGGTCCGCGTCGCCAACCCAGCGGCGACGACGTTCTTCGCCACCCACCGCATCGCATACGCCGCGGAACGGTCCACTTTGGACGGGTCCTTGCCGGAGAAGGCGCCACCACCGTGACGGGCCATACCGCCGTAGGTGTCGACGATGATCTTCCGACCGGTCAAGCCGGCGTCACCCATCGGACCACCGATCACGAACCGGCCCGTGGGGTTGACCAGCAGCCGCGCGCCGGACGTGTCGATGCCGAGGTCCGCCAGTTCCGGCTCGACGACGTGGTCCTTCACATCGACGCCCAGCATGCGGTCGAGGTCGATGCCTTCCGCGTGCTGCGACGAGACGACGACCGTGTCGAGGCGGACCGGCTGGTCACCGGCGTACTCGATGGTGACCTGGGTCTTTCCGTCGGGACGCAGGTAGGGCAGGACGCCGTCCTTCCGCACCGCCGTCAGGCGACGGGAAAGGCGGTGTGCCAACGCGATCGGCAAGGGCATCAGCTCCGGGGTGTCGGAGCAGGCGTAGCCGAACATCAGGCCCTGGTCACCCGCACCCTGGCGGTTGATCTCGTCCTCATCGGACTCGACACGGGACTCGTACGCGGTGTCGACGCCCTGGGCGATGTCGGCCGACTGCGACCCGATCGCGACGTTGACACCGCACGAGTTGCCGTCGAACCCCTTCGCCGAGGAGTCGTAGCCGATCCGCAGGATCACGTCCCGCACGATCGTCGGGATGTCGGCGTAGGCCTCGGTGGTCACCTCACCGGCGACGTGGACCTGGCCGGTGGTGATCAGGGTCTCGACCGCGACGCGGCTGCGCGGGTCCTTCGACAGCAGACCGTCGAGGATCGAGTCGCTGATGGCGTCGCAAATCTTGTCGGGGTGCCCTTCGGTCACCGACTCCGAGGTGAACAACCTGCTGCCGGACATGACTGTCCTCGCTTCCGTGGTTTTTGTTCGGGAGTAACGGACAGCGGCAGGCATTCCCGCACGGAATGCCTGCCGCTGGTGGTGGTGAACCCGAGTTAAAGTCTTTCCCCAGTCCCCAGTGAACTTCGGTCGAACTCGGTTTCCCCGGTGGTGCGTCGGGAGGCGGTCAGCCTTCCTTCTGCCCCGATATCGCGTGCTGCCCCGATATCGCGTGCTCGTCGCCCGGCAGCCCGATCACGGTGTCCGCCGCGTTGTCCAAAATGGACACGATCCACGAGAGCAGGTCCTGCTTCGTCGTGCTGGCGGCCTCGAGCCATCGCTGCTTCCGGTCCGCCGGCACGTTCATCTCGATACTGAGGACGTCGCTGCCTTCCTCGTCGTCCACCGCCCGTGCCGCCTTGCGGCTGGCCCGGACCCGGTTGCGCAGCTCGTTGCGGGACCAGCCGAACTTCTCCGCCCGATCGAGCCAGTTCTCCTGCTGTTCTTCCGGCAGGCTGGCCAGCTCCGCGTGGTGCTGGAAGCTGAGCGCCGGCCGGCGGCGGGTCACCGAGTACCGCCGTGCCACCCACGCGTAGTTGCGGAGCGTCTGATAGTCCAGCGACGTCTTCGCGATCGCGTGCATGTAGCGGTCCGGGTACTGCGCCTGTCCGTAGATCAACCAGTCACCCAGCCACCACGTCGAGGACTCCGAGATCACGAAGATCTCGTGGCCGATCCTGCTCCACTCGTCGAGCGGGATCTGGGGTGGCAGGTTGAGGCTGGTCCGCCTGGTCAGCATTCCGTCGGTGAACGGCCGGCCGGTCAGGCGGCCTGGGGGCGAAGCGACCGGTGACCGGTCGGTGTTCCGCGGGGCGGCCGGTTCGGCGTGCCGCGGAATGCTGCCCTCTTTGCTCGTCATCATCACCATTCGTCTCCTAGGCGTCATCGACATAGACGACCTCGGCCCGCCAAACGTGTTCGCCGGGCCGCCCTGTACTCCTCCCCATTGGCCTTCTCCTCCTTCCCCGATCGGGTGAATTACTTGGTGTCAGCACCCTACACGCGAGCATCCTGCGAGGTGCCGTTCGCGGGATTTCCTGAGACGGTTCGACACGCCGTTCCGGAATGCGGTCCGAGCCGGTGAGCGGGCCCGCGGCGGCCGGGATCGGAACGGCCCGCTCGCGCGCTCGCCGTCCTATTCCGGGATAGCACCACAACGGTGTGGTGGAGGGAAAAGTGACCCCGGGCACACCCCTGGCCCGCCGGTCGGCGGTGGTGCCGCCGATTAGTCCACGCCGTGGACTAAATGAAGATCATTCGCGTTCGTCCGAGGGCTCCTCGGGCCGGCGCGGACGTCCGCGTCCGCCGCCGGTCGTGCACGAGCCTCGTGCCGAAACGGTCGTGTCCAAAGCGCCCCCAGGTGCCCCAGTGCTGCGGGCCTCGTCGGTGCCCGCTTCCGGCCGAAGCGATCCGGGTGCGCGACGACGCCGCGCAGAAGCGGACCACCTCGGTGACCAGGAGGATTCTGGCACCGTCGTAAGGGTTTGACAAGTTGAGGGGGCTGTGTCCACGTCGGACTCGGCACCGGTCCGGCACCGGCCCGCCCGGGTGCCGCTCGCGGGCGCGGCGTCCCGCCGGCGGGACGCCGCGCCCGGGGGGTGCGCAATCCCGGGTCCCGCGGGAGCACGACCGGAAATCGTCCCCTCCGGCCATTGCGGAAAGGCGCGTCACCGCCGCGTCCGCACCATTGACGCCTCCGCGTCGCCTTGCCTAGTGTTCCCGATATCCACATCGCGGCATTCTCATTCTCGCCTCGCGGTCGACGTATATCGACGAAATGGACCAGAAAATGGACAAGCCCATGAAAGGAATCGTTCTCGCCGGCGGAACCGGTTCGCGGTTGTACCCCCTGACGAAGGCGACGTCCAAGCAGCTGCTCGCGGTCTACGACAAGCCGATGGTCTATTACCCGCTTTCGGTGCTGATGCTCGCCGGCATCCGGGAGATCCTGGTCATCTCGACCCCCGAGAGCATCCCGTCCCTGCGCGCGCTGCTCGGCGACGGCTCCGACCTGGGGCTCGACATCAGCTACGCCGAGCAGGACCAGCCGCGCGGCATCGCCGAGGCGCTGCTGATCGGCGCGGACCACATCGACGGGAATCCGTCCGCGTTGATCCTGGGCGACAACATCTTCCACGGTGCCGGCTTTTCCCGGATCCTGCGCGCCGCGCGCGAGCGCCTCGACGGCTGCACGCTGTTCGGTTACCCGGTCTCCGATCCCGAGCGCTACGGCATCGGCGAAACCGACGAGCGCGGCGCCCTCGTGTCGATCGAAGAGAAACCGCTGCGCCCGCGTTCGGACAACGCGATCACCGGGCTCTACCTCTACGACTCCGACGTCGTCGAGGTCGCCCGCGGCATCGAGCCGTCGGCGCGGGGCGAGCTGGAGATCACCGACGTCAACAAGGCCTACCTCAAGGAGGGCCGGGCGCAGCTGTGCCGCCTGGGCCGCGGGTTCACCTGGCTCGACGCCGGGACGCACGACTCCCTGCTCGCCGCCAGCCAATACGTTCAGGTGATCGAAAAGCGCCAGAGCGTGCGGGTCGCCTGCCTGGAGGAGATCGCGCTGCGCATGGGGTACATCGACGCCGAGCGGTGCCGGCGCTCCGGCGAGGCGATGAAGAGCTCCGAATACGGCAAGTACCTGGTCCAGCTCTCCGAGACGCTGGGCTAGGGGGATGGGATACGCGGAGCTGACCCCGCGCGAGCTGCTCGCGCCCGGGTTCGCGGCGCCGGAGGTGACCGGGCGCGCCTGGCACGTCCGGTGGGACCGCGAGCCGGCGATCGGGCCGGACGCGCTGCCCGCCGTCGTCGACTTCCACACCTCGGGCACCACCGGCCCGCGCCGGCAGTGGCGGCGGTACGGGCCGAAGGTGTGGGCCGAGGCGGGGATGCTCGCCGACCTGGTGGCGCCCGGCCGGCCGGACGCCGTCGTCTCGTTCGTGCCGCCGGTCCACCTGTTCGGCGCGCTCGCCACGGTGCTCGTCCCGGCCCGCCTCGGCGTGCCCGCGTGGTACCGCGACGGCTTCTACGGCACCCTGCCCGACATCGGCGGCCGCCCGGCGGTGATGGCGACGCCGTGGATCTTCGAGCTGCTGCTGCGCCACCTGGACTGGGTGCGCGGGCTCGACCACCTCACCGTGCTCTACGGCGGCGCCATGCTGCCGGCCACCGCGGGCGACCTGCTGCGCGAGCTCGGCCCGGAGCGGGCCCTGCTGGTCGAGGTGCTCGGCTCCACGGAAGCGGGCGGCATCGCGACGCGCAGCTGGCGCGAAGGCGAGCCCCCGGAGTGGCAGCTGTTCCCCGACGTCGGGTTCGCGGGTCCGGTGACGCCGGGCGCCGAGGTGCCGCTGGCCGTCACCAGCCCGCGGCTGGCGTTCCGGCCCGGCGAGCCGGAGCCGGCGTCCTGGGAGGCCGACGACCGGGTCGTGCCGCTCGGCGCGCGCTCGTTCCGGCACGCCGGCCGGGCCGGGCGCCTGGTCAAGGTCAACGGCCGCCGGATCAACCTCGACGACGCCGAGTACGCCCTGCGGGCCGTGCTCGACTGCGCCGACCTGGCGCTGCTGCCGGTCACCGACCCGAAGATCGGCGAGCACGTCGAGCTGCTCGTCGCCCTCGCGCCCGGCACCGAGGTCGCCGACCTCGACTTCGCGGCCGCGTTCGCCCGCCTGGGCGTCCGGCCGCGCAAGCTGCACGTCGTGCCCCGGATCGACCGGTCCGCCCTGGGCAAGCTGCGGCACGTTCCCGCCCCCACCACACCCGACGAGGAGGTCGCAGCGAGGTGACACCGATCGCCGAAAGCCAGGGCCGCGAGCTGACCAGTTCCATGTACCTGAGCGAGATCGTCTGGAGCGCCGACTGGGACGCGAAGATCGACCCGTGCGACGACGCGGACATCGCCCGGATGCGGGCGAGCGCGCGCACCATCGAGGAGCACCTCACCGCCGACAAGCCGGTGTACGGGCTCACCCAGGGCTTCGGGCCGCTGGTGGTGTTCGACGCCGACTCCGAGATGGAGCAGGGCAGTTCGCTCATCTCCCACCTCGGCACCGGCCAGGGCGCGCCGCTCTCGCCGGACGTCTCGCGGTTGATCCTCTGGCTGCGGATCCAGAACATGCGCAAGGGCTACTCCGCCGTCACGCCGCGGTTCTGGCAGATCCTCGCCGACCTGTGGAACAAGGGCTTCACTCCGGTGATCCCGCGCCACGGCACGGTCAGCGCCAGCGGTGACCTGCAGCCGCTCGCGCACGCCGCGCTGGCGTTCGGCGGGCAGGGCCGGGCGTGGCGCCGCGACGGCGGCGGCCGGTGGATCACGGTGCCCGCGAAGGACGCGCTGGCCGCGCTGGGCCACGAGCCGGTCGACTGGCCGGTGCGGGAAGCGCTGGCGTTCGTCAACGGCACCGGCGCGAGCCTCGCCCAGTCGATCGTCAACCACCAGTCGTCGCTGCGGCTGGTCCAGGCTGCCGCGATGCTGACCGGCCGGCTCGCGAAGCTGCTGGGTGCCAACCCGGAGCACTACGACGCCGGGCACGGCATCGCGCGCGGCCAGCTCGGCCAGCTCACCGCGGCCGAGTGGATCCGGCGTGAGCTGCCCGAGGCCCAGACCCGCGACCCGAAACGCCCGCTGCAGGAGCCCTACAGCCTGCGGTGCGCGCCGCAGGTGCTCGGCGCGGTGCTCGACCAGCTCGACAACGTCGGCAACGTGCTGGCCCTGGAGGTCGACGGCTGCCAGGACAACCCGATCACCTTCGAAGGCCGGTTGCTGCACGGCGGCAACTTCCACGCGATGCCGGTCGGGCTCGCTTCCGACCAGACCGGGCTAGCCCTGCACATGGCGGTCTACCTGGCCGAACGGCAGCTGGGCCTGTTGCTGTCCCCGGCCACCAACGGCGACCTGCCGCCGATGCTGACCCCGCGCGCCGGCCGTGGCTGCGGCCTCGCCGGCGTGCACATCAGCGCGACGTCGTTCGTGTCGCGGATCCGGCAGCTGGTCTACCCGTCGTCGCTGACGACGCTGCCGACCAACGGCTGGAACCAGGACCACGTCCCGATGGCGCTCAACGGTGCCAACTCCGTGGCCGAAGCCCTGGAGCTGGGCTGGCTGGTGATCGGCTCGCTCGCCCTCGGCGTCGCGCAGCTGGCCGTGATGACCGACGCGCCGCCGGCCGACGGCGGGATCTGGGCCGAGCTCGCCGGGATCTCCCCGCCGCTGGCCGAGGACCGGCCGATGGCGGCCGAAGTGCGCGCCGCGCGCGACCTGCTCAACCGCTACGCCACCGACGCGCTGGCCAACGGCGACGCGGGATGAGCCTGCGGGTCAAGGGAATCTCGTTGCAGGTCGACGAGGTGAGCGAAGAGGTCGCCGCGCACGACCTGCGGGCGATCCGGGAGCAGCTGCACTGCACCGACGTCATCCTGATCGGGATGGACCTGCCGAAGCTGTTCACCGCGGCGCACAACGCCCTGACGGCGGGCCTCGACGTCTGGATCGAGCCGCACCCGGTGGACATCGGGCGGCGCAAGGTGCTGCGCACCCTCGAGGTCGCCGCGCTGGCCGCGGAACAGCTGCGGCGCGGCTTCCCCGGCCGGGTCAACCTGGTCGTCGGCTGCGAGTTCTCCCTGCACCTGGCCGGGATGATCCCCGGCCGGCCGGAGGCGATGCGGCTGCTCGTCACCATCCACTGGCGGCGGCGCTTCGAAAAGCGGATCAACCGCAAGGTGAACCGGCTGCTGGCGCGGGCGCTGGGCCGCGTCAAGCCGGTGTTCGGCGGCCCGGTCACCTACGCGGCGGCGTCGTGGGAGGACGTCGACTGGTCCGGCTTCGACTACGCGGGAGTGAACCTGTACCGCACGGCGTCGAACTCCGCGCAGTTCGAGGTGCAGTTGAAACAACGGCTCGCGCGCGCCGGGAAACCGCTGCTCATCACGGAGTTCGGCTGCGGGGCCTACGTCGGCGGCGCGCAACGCGGGCCGGGATCGTTCAAGATCGTCAACTGGCTGTCAGTGCCGCCCAAGATCCGCAAGGGCAACATCCGCAGCGAGCGCGTGCAGGCCGCCTACGTCGGCGACATGATCGACGTCTACTCGCGCAACGACGTCCACGGCGCGTTCGTCTACACGTTCGCGCTGCGCGACTACCCGCACTTCGCGGATCCGTTGCGGGACCTGGACATGGCGTCGTTCAGCGTGGTGAAGATCGATCCCGACAACCTGGACCGCTGGGAACCGAAGGACGTGTTCCACGAGATCGCGCGCCGGTACGCCGTTCCCGCGGTTCAGCTCGCCGGGGGTGGCCGCGCTAGCATCGAGCAACCATGATCGGTTAGACCGCTTACGGGGGACCCATGGAAATTCACCAGCTGCAGAAGCACGATCGGTTCCACATCCGGCAGAAGCAGAAGCTGATGGTCATCCGCTACCACGTGTACGCGGACGACGGCCAGGGCCAGCCGGGTGAGCTGGTCGCGTTCATCGAAGAGAAACGCCTCACGTTCAAGGAACACGCGACGTTCTACACCGACGAGAGCAAGGAGACGGTGCTCGCGAAGTTCCGTTCCCACAAGGTGGAAGAGCTGTCCAGCGCGTACCAGGTGCTGGGGACGGACGGCGACGAAGAGGTGCTCGGCCTGTTCGGCAAGAAGTTCGGCAAGTCGTTCTACCGCTCGACCTGGGTGCTCGACCAGGACGGCCGTGACCGCCTGACGGTCAGCGAGCGCAGCCAGGGCATGGCGGCGTTCCGCCGGATCTGGAAACTCGTCCCGTGGCCGGGTGACGTCGAGGTCCCGTTCTTCTGGAAGTACCACTTCGACCTCACCCGCGGCGAGGACCAGGTCGTGGGCGCGCTGGAGAAGACCGCGCGGCTGTCGGACAACTACCTGCTGCGCCTGGACGACGAGGAGATCGACCGCCGTCTGGCCCTCGGCCTCGCGATCGGCCTGGACGCGCTGCAGTACAACTGATCCTCCCGCGGCTCCGTTCAAAGCCGTCAAGGCCTCCTTACCGGCCATAAGAGCCGGTAAGGAGGCCTTCACGGCTTTACGGGGTCAGGTGAGCTGGTGCTTGCGGGTGAGCTGCTCCAGCTGGGTGACGACGTCGTTCGGGCCCGGCTGGGCCTCGATTTCGGCGCGTAGCGCCTGGGCTTGGGTGCGGAACGTCGGTTCGGTGAGGAGTCGTTGTAGCGCGTCGCGGACCGCTGGGCCCGTTGCGTCGTCCGAGTGGACTGTGAGGCCGGTGCCCTGCTCTTCCAGCTTGCGGGCCAGCAGCGGCGCGTCGAAGTCGTACGGGAGCGTCAGCTGCGGGACGCCGTGGCGGGAGAACGTCGCCAGGGTGCCGAAACCGCCGTGGTGGATCGCCGCCGTGCACGTGGCCGCCAGGGCGTCCAAGGGGACGTACGGGACCACTCGCGCGTTCGACGGGATCGGGCCCAGTGACTCAGGATCGGCGATCGTCGCCACCACCTCGATGTCCATTGTGGACAACGCGGCCAGGATGTCGCGGACGTTCACCGTGTAACCCGAGTACTCCGTCGCCGACGTGCCCAGTGTCAACGCCACTCGCGGGCGGGAGAGCGGCTGCGTCACCCAGGGTGGGACCACCGCCGCGCCGCCGTACGGGGTGTAGCGAACCGGGATCGCGTCCAGGGAGACCGCGAGGCTCGGCGGGAGCGGGTCCAGGGTGAAGTGCCCGGCGCGCAAGTGGTCCTCGTACGGGAGGCCGTGGCGCGCCGCCGTTTCGGTGAGCCACCCGGTGAGGCGGTCGGTGGCGGTGAAGCGACGGATCCAGTCGTGCGTGACGCCCAGGAAGTCCGTGCCGAACAGCACCCGGCCGTGCGCGGCGCCGCACGCGTGGGCCGCGAGGGCGCCGCTGTAGGTGAACGGCTCCCACAGCACCAGGTCCGGCCGCCACGCGCGGGCGAACTCGACCGCGCCGTCCAGCAGCGGCTCGTTGTCCTCGCCGAACGCGTACGTCACCATCATCTCGAACGCCTCGGCGCGCTCGTCGGTCCAGTCGGCCGGCGTCGGCGTGAACTCCGCGAGGTCGTACGGCTTCGGCAAGCCGCGCCGCAACGCGTCGCGCGCCTCCTGCGCCTCGGGTGTGTCGTCCTCGGGGTCGGGTTCCGGGTCGTGGCCGAGCGGGACGGCGGTGAGGCCGGCGCGGGTGATCGCGTCGGTGAACCCCGGCGTGCTCGCCACCCGGACCTCGTGCCCGGCCGTGCGCAGCGCCCACGCGAGCGGCGCCAGCGCGTAGAAGTGCGTCAGCTGGGGCAGGACGCAGCACAGGACCTTCACAGCCGGCCTCCGCGGTGTTTCGTGGTCAGTTCCTCGAGCCGGGCGACGACGTCGTTGGGGCTCGGCATCGCCGCGATCTCGCCGGCCAGCCCGGCCGCGGCGGACTGGATGCCGTCGTTGCGCAGCAGCTGTTCGACGCTCCACCGGATCCGGCGGCCGCCGGCCTGGGCCGGGTCGACCGTCAGCCCGGCGCCCTGGGCCGCGAGCTTGCGGCCCAGCAGCGGCGCGTCGAAGTCGTGCGGCAGGGTCAGCTGGGGGACGCCGTGGCGGGCGAACGTCAGCAGTGTGCCGAACCCGCCGTGGTGGATGGCCGCCGCGCAGGTCGGGGCCAGGGCGTCGAGCGGCACGTACGGCACCGCCCGCACGTTGTCCGGCACCGGCCCGTCGACCGTCGCCACCACCTCGACGTCCATTGTGGACAACGCGGCGAGCAGGTCGGTCACCTGCACGGTGTAGCCGCCGTACTCGAGCGTCGCCGAGGTGCCCAGGGTGACCGCGATCCGCGGGCGTGCCGGGGTTTCCCGCAGCCAGGCGGGAACTTCCGCCGGGCCGCCGTAGGCGACGTACCGCGCCGGGACGTACTCCAGCTCCGGTGAAGACAACCGCAGTGGTGACGGCAGCTGGTCGACGGTGAAGTGCCCGGAGCGCAGGTCATCGGTGTAGGAGACGCCGAGGCGGTCGGTCGTCGAAGTGAGCCACCCGGTGAGCCGGTCGTCCGGGACGTGCGTGTGGATCCACTCGTGCGTGACGCCGAGGAAATCGGTGCCGAACAGCACCCGGCCGTGCGCCGCGCCGCAGGCCGCCGCGGCGAACGCGCCCGCGTAGGTGAACGGCTCCCACAGCACCAGATCCGGCTGCCAGGAGCGGGCGAACGCGACCAGGTCGTCGAGGATCGGCGCGTTGAACTCGCCGAAGGCGTAGGTGACCATCGCGTCGAACGCCTCGGCGTGCCCGTCGGTCCAGTCCGAGCCCGACTCCGCGAGGTCGTACGGCGCGGGCAGCCCGGCCGGGGCCTCCTCGGCGATCTCCTCGTCGTCCTCGGCGTCGGCCGGGCCGACCGGGACGGCGGTGAGCCCGGCGTCCGTCACGGCTTCGGCGAAGTCGGGCGAGGTCGCGTACCGGACTTCGTGCCCGGCCGTGCGCAGCGCCCAGGCCAGTGGGACCGTCGCGTAGAAGTGCGTCAGCTGCGGCAAGGCGCAGAACAGGACCTTCACGAGGCACCGCCGCGGTGCTTGACGGTCAGCGCTTCCAGCTCGCCGACCAGCTGGTTCGGCGTCGGCAGCGCGTGCATCTCGTCGCGCAGCCGCGCCGCCCCCTCGGTGAACGACGGTTCTTCCAGCAGCCGCAGGACGTTTGTGCGGATCGTGCCCGCGTCGATCGGGATGCCGTGCATGTTCAGCCCGGCGCCGGTCGCCGCGAACCGGCGGCCGATCAGCGGCTCGTCGAAGTGGTACGGCAGGGTCAGCTGCGGGACGCCGTGCAGCGCGAACGTCGAGAGCGTGCCGACGCCGGCGTGGTTGATCGCGACCGAGCACGTCGACGCGAGCGCGTGCAGCGGGATGTACGGCATCAGCAGCGCGTTCTCCGGGATGCTGCGCAGCTTCTCCTGCTCGTCCTCCGGCACCGTCGCGTACAGCTCGACGTCGAAGTCGGCGAGCGCGTCGAGGACGTCCTGGATGTCGATGGTGTAGCCGGCGAAGTGCCCGGTCGCGGTGAGGCCCATGGTGAGCGCGACGCGCGGCTTCTCGGGCTTGATCTCCAGCCACCACGGCGCGATCGCGACGCCGCCGTACGGGACGTTGCGCATGTGCAGGTAGTTGAGGTCGGCCTCGCACTGCAGGCTGGCCGGCATCGGGTCGATCGTGAAGTCGCCGGTGATCAGGTCCTCGGTGAACTCGAAGCCGTACTTGCGGCCGTAGGAAGCGAACCACTTGGCCAGCGGGTCTTCGGCCTGGCCGAAACCGCGGAAGATCTCGCGGGCGCGGCCGTAGACGTCGGCGCCGAACAGCAGACGCGCGTGCGCAGCGCCGCACGCCTTGGCGGCGATGGCTCCGGCGTAGGTGAACGGCTCCCAGATGACCAGGTCCGGCTGCCACGACTTGGCGAACTCGACGAGCCCGCCGATCATGGAGAAGATCTCGTAGCGGCAGCGCTCGACGTCGTCGACGTAGCCGGTGAGCATGCTGTCCCAGTCGGCGCTCGACGGGTCTTCGACGGCGTCGTACGGCGGGTGCAGGCCTTCGCGGGCCTCCTCGAGCATGTCCTCGGTGACCTGCATGGCCACGAGCAGCCGGCGCGGGTCGACTTGGCGACCCGCCGGGACCGCAGTGAGCCCGGCCTGCGTCACCTCCTCGACGAAGTCGGGCTGCGTGGCGACGACGACCTCGTGCCCGGCCGTGCGCAGGGCCCAGGCCAGCGGCACCATCGGCTGGAACATGCTGCCCTGGTTGGCGGTGGTGAACAGGATGCGCATCGGGCTTACCTTTCGTGCGGTGCCGGTCGTGAGTGGTTAGGGCGGTTAGAACCGCCCTAACCACTCACGACCGGGTGCGGAGTTCGTGGGCTAGCTCGTTGGGGGTGGGCAGGGCCCGGATCTCCTTGCGCAGCGCGGCGGCGCGGTCGCGGAACTCCGGTTCGGTCAGCAGCTGCAGGACGTGCTCCCGGATGGCCGTGGGGGTGGCCTGGTCGCCGGGCAAGGTGAGCGAGCCGCCCTGGTCGGCCGCGCGGGCGGCGAGCGCGGGCTCGTCGAACGTCCACGGCACGGTCAGCTGCGGGACGCCGTGGCGGGCGACGGTCAGGAAGGTGCCGGGGCCGGCGTGGTTGATGACGACGTCGCAGGTCGGGGCCAGGACGTCGAGCGGCACGAAGGGCACCACCCGGGCGTCGACCGGGCCCAGGTCTTCGGCGACGGTGGCGACCACCTCGGCGTCCACAGTGGACAACTCGGCCAGGATGTCCTTGACGCTCACGGTGTACCCGGCGAACTGCTCCGTGGCCGACGTGCCCAGGGTGAGGCCGATCCGGGGGCGGTCGCGGGGGCGTTGCAGCCAGTCCGGGACCGTCGACGGGCCGTTGTAGGGGACGTACTGCATCGACCGGTAGTCGAGATCGGCGTCGAGGCGCAGGGACGCGGGCAGCGCGTCGAGCGTGTACTCGCCGGTGACCAGGCTTTCGTCGAAGTCGAAGCCGTACTTGCGGCCGTACCCGCTGAGCCAGTCCTTCAGCGGGTCGGACTCCGGGGAGTGGGCGAGGAAGCGTTCGCGCGTCACGCCGAAGACGTCGAGGCTCCACAGGAACCGCGCGTGGGCCGCGCCGCACGCCTTGGCCGCGATCGCGCCGGCGTACGTCGTGGCTTCCCAGATCACCAGGTCGGGCTGCCACGCGCGGGCGAACTCGACGAGCCCGGGGACGAGCGCGAAGTTGTTCAGCTTGTGGCCGTGCTCGATCATCCGCTCGTACCCGGCTCGCATCTCCTCGACGCCCACCGGGCGCAACGCGGCGTCGTACGGCGACGGCAGGCCCGCCCGGTCCGCCTCGGCTTCGGCGGGATCCAGGGAGAGCAGCCGCCGCCAGGTGTTCGTGCGCTCCCGGCCGACCGGGACGGCGGTGAGCCCGGCCGCGGTGATCGTGTCGGCGAAAACCGGGGGCGCGGCGACGCGGACCTCGTGCCCGGCCGTGCGCAACGCCCAGGCCAGCGGCACCATCGGCTGGAACACCGTGGACTCGGGGTAGGTGGCGAACAGGACGCGCATCGGCCTCACCGGTTCTTCTCGACGAGGGCTTCGATCTCCTCGGCGACGTCGTTGGGGGACGGCAGGCCGCGCAGCTCGTCACGCAGGTCCGTGGCGCGAGTCCTGAACGAGGGTTCGGCCAGGAGCCGTTCGACGCCCTCGCGGATCCGGACGCCGGTCGCGCGGTCGCCGCGGATCGTGAGCGACCCGCCCTGCGCGGCCGCGCGGCGGGCCAGCTCGGGCTCGTCGAAGTCCCACGGGACCGTCAGCTGCGGGACGCCGTGGCGGGCCACCGTGAGGAACGTGCCCGGCCCGGCGTGGTCGATCACGACGTCGCAGGTCGGGGCCAGGGCGTCCAGGGGGACGAAAGGCACGACGCGCGCGTTGTCCGGGATCGGGAACGCGGGATCCTTGACCGTCGCGACCACCTCGACGTCCAAAGTGGACAGCTCGGCGAGGGTGTCCGCGACATCGACGACGTAGCCGCCGAACTGCTCGGTCGCGGTGGTGCCCAGGGTGAGGCCGATGCGCGGGCGCTGGGTGGGCAGCCAGTCCGGGGTGGCGGCCGGGCCGCCGTAGGGGACGTACTGCATCGGCCGGTAGTCGAGGTCGCTCGCACGCAGGCCGATCGACGGCGGCACCTGGTCGATGCTGAACTGCCCGGTCGTCATGTCCTCGGTGAACTCGAAGCCGTACTTGCGGCCGTAACCGCCGAGCCAGTCCGCGAGCGGATCCTCGGGGGCGCCGTTCGCCGTCCGCCGGTAGATCTCGCGGGTCGCGCCGAAGACGTCGAGGCTCCAGAGCAGCCGGGCGTGCGCGGCGCCGCACGCCTTCGCGGCGATCGGGCCGGCGTAGGTCAGCGGCTCCCAGATCACCAGGTCCGGCTCCCACGCCCGGGCGAACTCGGCGAGGCCGCCGATCAGCGGGAAGTTCTCCAGCTTGTGGCCCTCGTCGACGGCGACGCGGTGGCCCTCGCGCAGGTCTTCCCAGTCGGGGTTCGCGGGGTCCTCGACCACCCGCCACGGGCTCGGCAGGCCGGCCCGCGCCTGCTCCAGCAGGGCCGGGTCGAGGCTCTCCATCCGCCAGATCGTCGCGTCGCGCCCGACCGGGACGGCCGTCAGCCCGGCCTGGGTCACCACGGAAGCGAACGCCGGCTGGCAGGCCACGCGCACCTCGTGCCCGGCCGTCCGCAGCGCCCAGGCCAGCGGGACCATCGAGCAGAAGATGGTCCGCTCGGCGATGACGGTGAACAGGACCTTCATCAGCGCGTCCGGAACTTCACGGTCAGCTCTTCCAGCTGCCCGGCGACGTCGTTGGGCGAGGGTAGCGCGAGCATCTCGTCCCGCAGGTCGACGGCCCGTGCGCGGAACCGCGGCTCGGTGAGCAGCCGGGCGACGCCGTCGGCGACGTCCTTACCGGTCGCGTGGTCGCCGCGGATCATCAACGCCGACCCGTGCGCGGTGGCGCGGCGGGCCAGCTCCGGCTCGTCGAGGTCCCACGGCAGGGTCAGCTGCGGGACGCCGTGCAGCGCGACGGCCAGGTAGGTGCCGGCGCCGGCGTGGTTGATCACGACGTCGCAGGTCGGCGCGAGGGCGTGCAGCGGCGCGTACGGCACGATCCGGGTGTTGCGCGGCACGGCGGTGAGCCGGCCGCGGACGTTGTCGGCGACCGTGGCGATCACCTCGATGTCGAGGTCGCCGAGCGCGGTGAGGACGTCCTGGACGTCCACGGTGTAGCCGTCGAAGCGGATGGCGGCGGTGCTGCCCAGCGTGAGGGCGACGCGCGGGCGGGTCGGGGCCGCCCACAGCCAGTGCGGCACCGACGCCGGGCCGCCGTAAGGAACGTGCTGCATCGGCAGGTAGTCGACGTCGTCGGCGGCCATCCGCAGCGAGCCGGGGAATTGGTCGACGCTGAACTGGCCGGTGACCATGTCCTCGGAGAACTCGAAGCCGTAGCGCTCGCAGTAGCCCTCGTACCAGTCGGCGAACGGGTCGTAGCGCTGGTCTTCCGGCTGCTGCGCCAGGAGTTTCACATAGTGCGAGCGGGTGACGCCGAACGCGTCGAGCCTTCCCAGAAGACGTCCATGGGCCGCGCCGCAGGCCTTGGCCGCGATCGCGCCCGCGTAGGTCGACGGCTCCCACAGCACCAGGTCCGGCTCCCACGCGCGGGCGAACTCGACGAGCCCGGCGATCATCGGGAAGTTCTCGGGCTTGTGGTCGGTCCACACCGCGCCCGCGTAGGCGGGCAGCATCTTCTCCCAGTCGGCGCGCTCGGGGAACTCGGCGACGTCGTAGGGCGCGGGCATCCCGGACTCGAGTTTCAGCAGCTCCAGGGCGTCTTCGTCGGAGACGCCCTCGAACTCGGCCTTCAGCTCCGCGTTGTGTTCGAGTGCGCCCATCACGGCGTCGAGGCGGCGGTACATGTCGACGTCGCGGCCGACCGGGACGGCCGTCAGCCCGGCCTGGGTGATCGTCTCGGCGAAGTGGGGCGCCGCGGCGAAGCGGACCTCGTGCCCGGCCGTGCGCAACGCCCAGGCCAGCGGGGCCATCGGCATGAACGTCGTCGGCTCGGGGGTGTCGGTGAACAGAACACGCATGGTCGTCGTCTCCTAGCGGGTGCGGTGCCGGGCGGTCAGTTCTTCCAGCCGCGGCACCAGGTCGTTCGGGCTGGGGGCGGAGAGCACTTCGCCGCGCAGCGCGACGGCCCGGCGGCGGAACTCCGGCTCGGTGAGCAGCCGCTGCACGGCGTCGCGGACGGCCGTGCCGGTCGCCTCGGTGGTGTGCAGCGCGAGCCCGGCACCGTGCTCGGCGAGCTTGCGGCCGAGGATCGGCTGGTCGAAGTGGTAGTGCACGGCCAGCTGCGGCACCGGGTAACGCGACGTCGTCAGCAGCGTCGCCGCGCCGGCGTGGTGCACGATCGCCGCGCAGGTCGGCACCAGCGCGTGCCACGGGACGTACGACACGACGCGGACGTTGTCCGGCAGCGTCCCGAGCTTCTCCTGCTCGGCCTCGGCGACGGTCGCGACCACCTCGACGTCCAAAGTGGACAGTTCGGTGAGCACGTCCCGCAGTGGGACGGTGTAGCCGGTGAAGATCTCCGTCGCGGTCAGGCCGAGAGTGAGGCCGATGCGGGGGCGTTCCGGCGGGCGCTTGAGCCAGCCCGGGATCACGGCCGGGCCGCCGTACGGGACGTACTGCGTGCGGACGTAGTCGAGGTCGGCGTTCTCCTGCAGGCTCGCCGGGAACTGGTCGATCGTGAAGTGCCCGGTGGTCATGTCCTCGGTGAAGGCGAAACCGTACTTGCGGCCGTACGCGCCGAGCCAATCGGCCAGCGGGTCCTTGTCCTGCTTCGCCTTCCGGAAGTGTTCGCGGGTCAGGCCGAAGACGTCGACGCTGAACAGCATCCGCGCGTGCGCCGCCCCGCACGCCTTGGCCGCGATCGGCCCGGCGAGGCAGAACGGCTCCCAGATCACGAGGTCCGGCTGCCAGGCCTGGGCGAATTCGACGAGCCCGGCGAGCATCGGCACGTTGTCCGGCCGGTGGATCGACGCGACGGCGTGCTCCTGCTTCTCGACGAGATCGTCCTCGTTTCCGTCGAGGACGTCCCACGGCGAGGGGAGCCCGGCGCGCGACTGTTCCAGCAGCTCGGGCTCGGTGCCGCGCCACTTGTCGACGTCCCGCCCGACCGGGACGGCGGTGAGCCCGGCCTGGGTGATGACGTCGGCGAACCCGGGCTGGCTCGCCACCCGCACCTCGTGCCCGGCGGTGCGCAGCGCCCACGCCATCGGCACGAGGTACAGGAAGGTGCTCTTCTCCGGGTTGACCGCGAACAGAACGCGCACGGGCCTTTCCTCCGTTCGTGTCAGATCCGCCACTTTCCCTAGGAAAGTGATCCGGAGGTCGTAACTCCGGAACACTTTCCTAGGGAAAGTGGCGCTTTGGTCAGTGGCGGGTGCGGTGCTTGGCGGTCAGGGCTTCGATCTCGGGGACCAGGTCGTTGGGGCTGGGTAAGGCGCGGATCTCGGTTTGGAGGCGGCGGGCCGCCGTGGTGAAGCTCGGCTCGGTGAGCAGGCGCAGGACGCCTTCGCGGACGTTCGCGCCCGTGACCTGCGTCGGGTCGAGGTTGAGGCCGGCGCCCTGGGCGGCGAGGCGGTGGCCGAGCGTCGGCTCGTCGAAGTGGAACGGCAACGTCAGCTGCGGGACGCCGTAGGGCGCGAACGCCGTCAGCGTGCCGAAACCGGCGTGCGTGATCGCCGCCGTGCACGTCGGGGCGAGCGCGTGCAAGGCCACGTACGGCACGAGCCGCGCGTTGTCAGGGATCCGCGCCAATTTCGCCTGCTCGGCCTCGGCGACCGTCGCCACCAGCTCGATGTCCAGGTCGGCGAGGGAGTCCAGGATGTCCTGCACGTTCACCGTGTACCCGGAGAAGTAGCCGGTGGCGCTCAGGCCCATGGTGAGGGCGACGCGCGGGCGTTGCGGCGGCAGCTGCAGCCAGCGCGGGACGACCGCCGCGCCGCCGTACGGGATGTAGGGCGTGCGCAGGTAGTGCAGGTCGGACTCGGTCTGCAGGCTCGCCGGGATCTGGTCGATGGTGAACTGGCCGACCGTCATGTCCTCGCTGAACTCCGCGCCGTACTTGCGCGCGTACCCGCCGAGCCAGTCCGCGAGAGGGTCGTTCCGGCCGTTGCGGATGCTCAGGAAGTGTTGACGCGCAAAGGCGTAGACGTCGACGCCGTAGAGCAGCCGGGCGTGGGCGGCGCCGCACGCCTTGGCCGCGATCGCGCCGGCCGGGGTGAACGGCTCCCACACGACGAGGTCCGGTTCCCAGTCGCGGACGAACCCGACGAGCGCCGACATGATCGCGAACGTCTCGAACCGCGCGCCCTCGGCGACCTCGGTGAACGCGCGGTGGGCGCGGTCCCAGTCGGTCGAGTCCGGCTCGTCCAGCACGGCGTACGGGTCCGGCAGACCGCGGCGCGCCTCTTCGAGGGCGGCGCTGTCCATGCCCATGGCCAGCAGCAGTCGCGGGATGCCGAGGTCACGCCCGAGCGGCACGGCGGTGAGCCCGGCCTGGGTGATCTCGTCGGCGAACGCGGGCTGGCTCGCGACGCGCACGTCGTGCCCGGCGGTGCGCAGCGCCCAGGCCAGCGGCACCATGCTGTTGAACACGGTCGTCCCCGGGCTGACGGTGAACAAAACCCGCACTACTCCTCCTTTTCCGGGTCTGCCGCGGCTTTGTCGTGAGTGTTTAGGGCGGTTCTAACCGCCCTAAACACTCACGACCCCCTGCGGTACTGGGCGGCCAGCTGGTCGGCGACCTCGTTGGGTGTGGGCATGGCCCGGATTTCGTCGCGTAGGACCGCGGCCCGGTCTGCGAAGGTGGACTCGCTGAGCAGGCGGGACACGGCGTCCGCCACCACCTCGCCCGTTGCCTGGTCGGCGCGGACCGCGAGTGCGCCGCCTTGCGCCGCGGCGCGGGCGGCGAAGACCGGGCCGTCGAAGTCCCAGGGCGTGCACAGCTGCGGGACGGCGTGGCGCGCGGTCGTCAGGAACGTGCCGAAGCCGCCGTGGGAGACGACGGCCGAGCACGTCGCCGCCAGGGCTTCGAGCGGCGCGTACGGCACGATCCGGACGCCGTCCGGGATGCTCGCCAGTTTCGCCTTCTCGACGTCCGGCAGGGTGGCGACCACCTCGACGTCCAGCTTGACCAGGTGATCCAGCACGTCCTGCACCGCGACCGAGTACCCGGCCTCGTGGTCGGTGAGGCTGATCCCCATGCTCAGCGCGACCCGCGGCTTCTCCGGCGGCTTGCGCAGCCAGTCCGGGACGGACGCCGGGCCGCCGTGCGGAAGGTATTGCAGCGGCACGGTTTCCAGCGACGTCGGCAGCCGCAGTGACGCCGGGAGCTGGTCGATCGTGAACTGCCCGGTGACCAGCTCCTCGGTGAACTCGCCGCCGTGCTTGCGCGCGTACGCGCCGAGCCAGTCACCCAGCGGATCGCCGGCGGCGGGAAACGACCGGGTGACGCCGAAGACGTCGGTGCTCCACAGGATCCGGCCGTGCGCGGCGCCGGACGCCAGCGCCGCGATCGGGCCCGCGAAACACAGCGGCTCCCACAGCACGAGGTCTGGCTCCCAGGCGCGCGCGAACTCGACCAGGCCGCCGATCATCGGGAAACACGCGGGTTTGTGCCAGTAGTGCAGGATCGCCGCGTACGACTCCTCGAGGTACTCCGGCGTCGCCTTCTCCGGGAACTCCGCGACCTCGTACGGCACCGGCAGCCCGTACGCCGGTCGCCACTGGGTGCCGCGGTAGTCGGGGTGGCGCGGCATGAGGTCCCACAGGTCGCCGTCGCGGCCGACCGGCACCGCCGTCAGCCCGGCCTGGGTGACGACCGGCGCGAACTTCGGCTGGCACGCGATCCGCACCTCGTGCCCGGCGGTGCGCAGCGCCCAGGCCAGCGGCACCATCGGCAGGAAGTGCGCCTTCTCGGGGTTGGCGGCGAAGAGGACCTTCACGCGATGGCCACTTTCGCGACCCGGTGGGCGAGCTGGTCGGCGACGTCGTTGGGCGTCGGCATGGCGAGGATCTCGTCGCGCAGCCGGTGCGCGCCCTCGGTGAACTTCGGCTCGGTGAGCACGCGCAGCAGCCGGTTGCGCAGCACCCCGCGGGCCGACGCCTGGTGGACGTGCAGCGCCAGCCCGGCCCCCTGCGCGGCGACGCGCTTGGCGAGCGCGGGCCCGTCGGCGTTCCAGGGCACGATGACCTGCGGTTTGCCGTGCAACGCCGTCGTCGCGAGGGTGCCGTAGCCGGCGTGGTGGATGACGGCGGTGCACGTCGGCACGAGCGCGTGCAGCGGCACGAAGGACACCATCCGGACGTTGTCCGGGACCTTCCCGAGCTTCTCCTGGACGCTCTCCGGGATCGTCGCGACGAGTTCCATGTCCACATCGGACAGTTCGTCGAACAGGTCCTTGAGGTCGACCATGTCCCCGCTGGACTCGGCGATGCTGATGCCCATGGTGAGTGCCACCCGTGGCTTCTCCGGCGGCGTCCGCAGCCAGGCCGGGAGCACGGCGGGGCCGCCGTAGGGCACGTACCGCATCGGCACGTAGTCGAGATCCGCCTCCACGCGCAGTGACGGCGGCAACAGCGAGATCGTGAACTCACCCGTGACCAGGCGTTCGCTCCACGGGACGCCGTACTTGCCCGCGGCCGGCGCCAGCCAGTCCTTCAGCGGGTCTTCGGCGCCTTCAGTGCTGAGGCGGGTGAAGTGGTCGCGGGTGACGCCGAAGGTGTCGAGGCTGAACAGCAGCCGCGCGTGCGCCGCGCCGACGGCCTCGGCGGCGATCGCGCCCGCGTACGTCGACGGCTCCCAGATCACCAGGTCCGGCTGCCACACCTGGGCGAACTCGACCAGGCCGGGGATCAGCGGGACGTTGCTCATCTTGTGCCACTTGGTGACGTGCAGCTTGTAGCCGTCGCGGAGGTACTCGTAGGAGACGTCCTCGGGGCGCCAGTCGACGGTGTCGTAAGGCACCGGCAGGCCGTTGAGGCCGACGCTGAACCAGTTCGTGTCACGCGCCATCAGCTGCCAGAGGTCGCGGTCCGGCCCGACCGGCACGGCGGTGAGCCCGGCCTGCGTGACGACGTCGGCGAACTTCGGCTGGCAGGCGACGCGCACCTCGTGCCCGGCGGTGCGCAGCGCCCAGGCGAGCGGCGCCATGGCGAGGAAGTGGGTCTTCTCCGGGTAGGTGGTGAACAGGACGCGCATGGCCTCATCCCTCGGTTAACTGGTGGGCGACGTCGTTGGGCGTCGGCATGGCGAGCATCTCCTCGCGCAGGTGGGCGGCGCCCTTGGTGTACGCGGGTTCGTGCAGCAGCCGGACGAGCGCGTCGCGGATGCCTTCGGTGGTCGCCTCGGTGGCGTGGATGGAGATCCCGGCGTCCTGCGCCGCGAGGCGGGCGCCGAGCGTGGGCTGGTCGACGTCCCAGGGCAGGGTGAGCTGCGGGATGCCGCGCAACGCCGTCGACGCCAGGGTGCCGACGCCGGCGTGGTGGATGGCGACCGAGCACGTCGTCAGCAGGGCGGTCAACGGCACGAACGGGACCAGGCGGGTGCGCTTCGGAACCCTGCTGAGCCGGGTTTCGGGAGTGACCGTGGCGACCAGCTCGACGTCGAGGCCGTCGACCGCGTCGAGGACGTCCTGCAGGTCCACCGGGTAGCCGCCGGTGCGGTCGTGCGCGGTCAGGCCCATGGTCAAGGCGATGCGTGGGCGCGAGGGCGGCGTCGACAGCCAGTCCGGGACCACCGCCGCGCCGCCGTAGTTCACGTACCGCATCGGGACGTGCTCCAGCGAGGCCCGGTGCCGCAGGGACGCGGGGAGCTGGTCGATCGTGAACTGCCCGGTGACCATGTCCTCGCTGAACTCGCCGCCGTACTTCTCCGCGTACGCCCCCAGCCACTCGCCGAGCGGGTCCGGCGCACCGGATGGCCGCAGCCGGAGGAAGTGGTCGCGGGTCAGGCCGAAGACGTCCTCGCCGATGAGGATCCGGCCGTGCGCGGCGCCGCACGCCTTGGCCGCGATCGCGCCGGCGTACGTCGTCGGCTCCCACAGCACGAGGTCCGGCCGCCACCACTGGGCGAAGTCGACGAGGTCGTTGATCAGCGGGACGTTGCTCGTCTTGTGCCAGCGCACGGCGATGTCGCGGTAGCCGCGCAGCACGTGGTCCCAGTCCGGGGTGGACAGTGCCGCCGTGTCGTAGGGCGCGGGCCAGCCCGTCTCGACGCCGAACAGGTGCTCGGGTCCGGTGCGGCGCAGCAGGTCCCACAGGTCGCGGTCGTGCCCGACCGGGACGGCGGTGAGCCCCGCCCCGGTCACCGCCCCGGCGAGCTTGGGCTGCACCGCCACCCGGACGTCGTGCCCGGCGGTGCGCAGCGCCCACGCGAGCGGCACCATCATCAGGAAATGGGTGCGCTCGGCGTAGGTGGTCAGCAGGACGCGCATGTCACCGCGCCCGGTGCTTCACGACGAGCTCTTCGATCCGCGGCACGGCCTGGTTCGGCGTCGGCAGCGCGAAGATCTCGTCGCGCAGGGCCACCGCCCGGTCCTGGAACACCTGCTCGGTGAGCAGCCGGTCGATCGCCGTGCGGAACTTCTCGGGCGTCACCTCGGAGACGTGGATCGACAGCCCGGCGCCCTGCTTCTCGAGCATCTTGCCGAGCGTCGGCTGGTCGTAGTGGTAGGGCAGGGCGAGCTGCGGGACGGGGTGGCGCGCGGTGGTGCCCATGGTCGCGGCGCCGGCGTGGTGGACGACGACCGAGCACGTCGGGGCGAGCGCGTGCATCGGCGCGAAGTCGACGATCCGGGCGTTGTCCGGCGTCTTGCCGAGCAGCGGCTGCTGGGACGCGGCGACCGTCGCGACCACCTCGACGTCGAGGTCGGCGACGGAGTCCAGCAGGTCGCTCAGCGGCACGTTGTACCCGCGGTAGACCTCGACCGCGCTGTTGCCCATGGTGATCGCGATCCGCGGCTTCTCCGGCGGCGTCTGCAGCCACTTCGGGACGACCGAAGCGCCGTTGTAGGCGATGTACTGCGTCCGCACGTACTCCAGGTCGGCCTCGTCCTGCCAGCTCAGCGGGAACTGGTCGAGCGTGAAGTCCCCGGTGAACATGTCCTCGGTGAAGTCGAAGCCGTACTTGCGGGCGTAGGCGCCCATCCACTCGGCGAGCGGGTCGCGGCGCTGGTCGGCCGGCTGTGCGTCCCGCAGCTTCACGAACTGCTGACGCACCTTGCCGAAGACGTCGACGCCGAACAGCAGCCGCGCGTGGGCCGCGCCGCACGCCTTGGCCGCGATCGCGCCGGCGAAGCTCAGCGGGTCCCAGACGACGAGGTCGGGCTCCCAGTAGCGGGCGAACTCGACGAGCCCGGAGATGATCGGGAAGTTGCCGTACTTGTGCCACTCGATGCCCTCGTTGGCCATCGTCGAGACCATGTGTTCCCAGGTGGCCTTCTCGGGCTCTTCGTAGACGTCGTAGGGCGCCGGGATGCCCGCGCGTTCGTTTTCGACGCCGCGGGTGCGGGCGGCGACCTTGTGCATGTCGCGGCTGTGCCCGACCGGCACGGCGGTGAGCCCGGCCTGCAGGACCTCGTCGACGAACTCGGGCTGGCTGGCGAACCGGACCTCGTGCCCGGCGGTCCGCAGCGCCCAGGCGATGGTGAACATGTACTTGTAGACGGTCCGGGGCGGGTTGGAGACGAACAGGATGCGCATGGGTTTCCTCCGGTCAGCGGGCTTCGGATGGCGAGGGAGCGGCGGCCAGCAGGCGCAGCACACTCGCGCGGACGGCGGGGCTCGACGCCCGGGAGCTGCGCCGGTACCGGGTGGCGAGGTCGCGCAGCGCCGGGAAGACGCCGGTGAGAATGCGCGGGGGTTCCTCCGCTCGGCGAGCTTCGAGCACGGGTGCGGCGGCCGTTCCCGTGGCCGGGAAGGTCGGACGGTCGGGGCCGGGCCGGGTGGTCCTCATACGTTCCTCCGGGCGGCGAGGGCTTCGAGCGCCGGGACGACGTCGTTGGGCGAGGGCGTGGCGGCCATTCGCGCGGCCAGTTCCGTGGCCCGTGCGGTGAAGGACGGCTCGCTCAGCAGCCGCAGGACGCCCGCGCGCACGGCCTTGCCCGACACCTCCGCGCCCGTCAGGGTCAGGGCCGAACCGTGGACCGTCGCGCGGCGGGCCAGCTCCGGCTCGTCGAACTCCCACGGCACGGCCAGCTGCGGGACGCCGTAGCGGGCCGTCGTCAGGTAGGTGCCCGGGCCGGCGTGGTTGATGACCGCCGCGCACGTCGGCACGAGCGCGTGCAGCGGCACGTACGGCACGATCCGGGCGTTGGCCGGGACTTCCGGGACCTTGGCGGCTTCGGCGTCCGGCAGGGTGGCGACGATCTCGGCGTCCACATCGGACAGCGCGGCTAGGATGTCCGGGACGCTCACCGTGTAGCCGCCGAAGTGCTCGGTGGCCGTCGTGCCGAGGGTCAGGCCGATCCGCGGCCGGTCGCTCCTGCGCTTCAGCCAGTCCGGGACGCTGGCCGCGCCGCCGTACGGGACGTACTGCACCGGCAGCCTCGGCAGCCGCGTCTGGAGGTGGATCGGCTCCGGCACCGGGTCGATGGTGAACTGGCCGGTGATCAGCTCCTCGTCGAAGGCGAAGCCGTACTTGCGGCAGTAGCCGGCGATCCAGTCGGCCAGCGGGTCGGGACCCGGGCCCAGGGAACGGAAGCGTTCGCGGGCCGCGCCGAAGACGTCGATGCTCCACAAGAGACGGCCGTGCGCGGCGCCGCACGCTTTCGCCGCGATCGCGCCCGCGTACGTCGTCGGTTCCCAGATCACCAGGTCCGGCTGCCACGCTCGGGCGAACTCGACCAGGCCGGTGACCAGCGGGAAGTTGTTCTGCTTGTGCCAGAGTTCCACGATGGACGCGTAGCCTCCGGCCATCTCCTCGCGCGTGCCGACACCGGAAACCGCGGTGTCATAAGGCGAAGGCAGGCCGACGCGCTCGGCTTCGGCCAGGTCGGGGTAGGCCTCGGTGAGCCGCCGCCAGTTGCCGACGCCGCGGCGGCCGACCGGGACCGGCGTCAGCCCGGCGCCGGTGATGACGTCCTCGAAGCCCGGCTGGGTCGCCACCCGCACCTCGTGCCCGGCGGTGCGCAGCGCCCACGCGAGCGTGACCATCGGCTGGAAGATGGTCTTCTCCGGGTAGGTCGTGAGCAGGACGCGCATGGTCTCTCTTCCGGGTCTGCCGCGGCTTGTCGTGAGTGTTTAGGGCGGTTAGAACCGCCCTAAACACTCACGACCTTCTGCGGAACTTGGCGGTGAGGTCTTCGAGGTCGGGGACGATGTCGTTCGGGGTCGGCAGAGTGTCCATTTCGGACTGGAGGTTCGCCGCGCCTCGGGTGAAGGACGGGTCGTCGAGCAGGCGACGGACGCTTGTGCGGATCGTGTCGGCCGTAGGTGAGCGGAGGTCGATCCCGGCGCCCAAGCGGGCCAGGCCGGCAGCGAAGATCGGCTCGTCCAGGTGGTGCGGCACGCACAGCTGGGGGACGCCGGCCCGGGCGAACGTGGCGAGGGTGCCGAGGCCGCCGTGGTGGACGGCGGCCGCGCACGTCGGCGCCAAGGCGTGCAGCGGGACGTAGGAGACCAGGCGGACGTTCGACGGGACGGTGCCGAGCCCCTGCGCCGTCGCCACCACCTCGACGTCCACATCGGACAGTGCGTCGAGGACGTCGGGCAGCGACAGGTGGTAACCGCCGAAGATCTCGGTGGCGCTCAGCCCCATCGTCAGCGCGATCCTCGGGCGTTCGGGAGGACGTTGCAGCCAGTCCGGCACCGAAGCCGGGCCGCCGTAGGGGACGTACTGGAAGCGCAGGTACGGCAGGTCGGCCTCGATCTGCAGGCTGCCCGGCAGGTGATCGAGGGTGAAGTCCCCGGTGACCATGTCCTCGCCGAACTCGAAGCCGTACTTGCGGCCGTAGCCGGAAAACCACGCCTCGAACGGGTCCGGCTCGTCACCGCGCAACCGCAGGTAGTGGTCGCGGACGCCGCCGAAGAGGTCGATGCTCCACAGCATCCGGGCGTGCGCCGCGCCGCACGCCCGCGCCGCGATCGCGCCCGCCTGGCTCAGCGGCTCCCACACGACGAGGTCCGGCTGCCAGGCCCGGGCGAACTCGACCAGGTCGGCCACCATGGGGAAGTTGCTCACCCGGTGCCAGCCGCGCACCGCCTCGGTCAGCCCCGGCTGCAGGTACTCGAGATTCTGCTTGGTGACGTCGTCGAAGGCGTCGTACGGCGGCATGATCCCTTCGCGCATCGCCTCCGTCCCGCCGGCGCGCGTCTCGGTGATGCGCCAGAAGTTGCGGTCGGACCCGACCGGCACGGCGGTCAGCCCGGCCTGGGTGACGACCGGCGCGAACTTCGGCTGGCACGCCACGCGCACCTCGTGCCCGGCCGTGCGCAGCGCCCAGGCGAGCGGGACCAGGTGGTAGAAGAACGTCTTCTCCGGATAGGTCGTCAGCAGGACTCTCATCGGACGCGCGCCTCGATCTCCGGCACGATCGCGTTCGGCGACGGCAGCCCGAGGATCTCGTCGCGCAGGTCCGCGGCCCGGTCCTTGAAGGACTGTTCGGTGAGCAGCCGTTCGACGCTCTCGCGGATCCGCGCGCCGGTCGCGCGGTGGGTCGGCAGCTCCAGCCCGGCGCCGTGCTCGGCCAGCTTGCGCCCGAGGAACGGCTGGTCGTAGTGGTGGTGCAGGGCCAGCTGCGGCACCGGGTGCCGGGACGTCGTGGCCATGGTCGCGGCGCCGGCGTGGTGGACGACCACCGAGCACGTCGGGGCCAGCGCGTGCCAGGGCACGTACGAGACGATCCGCGTGTTGTCCGGGATCCGCGTCAGTTCCGCTTGGGCCTTCTCCGCGACGGTCGCGACCAGCTCGATGTCGAGGTCGGCGAGGGCGTCGAGCGCTTCCTGGACGCCGACGGTGTAGCCGTTGAAGTGCTCGGTCGCGGTCAGCCCCAGCGTCATCGCGACGCGCGGGCGCTCCGGTGGCTTGGACAGCCAGTCCGGCACCACGGCCGGGCCGCCGTACGGGATGTACTGCGTGCGCACGACATCCAGCTCGGTCGCGGGCTGGAAACTGGCCGGGAACTGGTCGATGGTGAACTGCCCGGTCGTCATGTCCTCGGAGAACTCGGCGCCGTACATCCGCGCGTACCGGCCGAGCCACGCGCCGAGGTGATCGACGCGGCCGGGCTCCTCGGCCAGCCGCCGCCGGTACTGCTCGCGCGCCGCGCCGAAGACGTCCACCCCGAACAGGAGACGCGCATGTGCCGCGCCGCAAGCCTTCGCAGCGATCGGCCCGGCGTAGCAGAACGGTTCCCAGACGATCAGGTCCGGCTGCCAGGCGCGGGCGAACTCGACGAGCCCGCCGATCATCGGGTGGTTGGTCAGCCAGTGCCAGCCGCGCACCGCGTCGGCCATGCCCGGCTCGAGGTACTCCCAGGTGGCGCGCTCGTAGTCGTCGAAGACGTCGTACGGCGCGGGCAACCCGGCGCGGCCCTCTTCACGGCCGTCGTCGTCGCTGAGGCGGCGGTTGCGGGTGTGCCCGACCGGCACCGCGGTGAGGCCGGACTGCGTGATCACGTCCGTCAGCGCGGGCTGGCTCGCGAAGCGGACCTCGTGGCCGGCGGTGCGCAGCGCCCACGCCATCGGCGCCAGGTACAGGAAGACGCTCTTCTGCGGCGTGGTGGCGAACAGGACGCGCATAATGCTCCTTTCCGGGTCTGCCGCGGCACTTTCGAGTGAACCTGAATCCGGAGGTCGTAACTCCGGAACACTTTCTCGGCGAAAGTGCGGCTTGGGGTCAGCGGGTGCGGTGCTTGGCGGTCAGCTCTTCGAGCGTTCCGGCCAGCTCGTTCGGGGTGGGGAGCGCGAAGATCTCGTCGCGCAGGTCTGCCGCGCGGGCTTTGAAGGACTGCTCGGTGAGCAAGCGGGCGACGGCGTCGCGGACGTTCGCGCCCGTTGCGTCGCCGGTGTGGATCTCCAGGCCGGCGCCGTGCTCGGCGAGCTTGCGGCCCAGGTAGGGCTGGTCGAAGTGGAAGTGCAGGGCCAGCTGCGGCACCGGGTGCCGCGCCGTGGTGGCCAGCGTCGCCGCGCCCGCGTGGTGCACCACCGCGGCGCACGTCGGGGCGAGCGCGTGCCACGGGACGTACGGCACCATCCGGACGTTCTCCGGCATCGGCGGCAGTGTCCGCTGCACGTCCTCGGCGACCGTCGCCACCACCTCGGCGTCCAATTCGGACAGTCCTAAGAGGATCTCCGACAGCGGCACGTTGTAGCCGCCGAAGACCTCGGTCGCGGTGAGACCGAGGGTCAGCGCGACCCGCGGACGCTCCGCCGGCCGCTTCAGCCAATCCGGCACCACAGCCGCCCCGCCGTAGGGCACTAACTGGACGCGCACGGTGTCGAGCCCGGCGTCCAGGCTCAGCGACGCGGGCAGCTGGTCGATGGTGAAGTCGCCGACGGCGAGGTCCTCACCGGCGTCGAAGCCGTACTTGCGGGCGTAGCTCCCGAGCCAGTCGGCCAGCGGGTCGGCGCGGTCCGCCGGTGCCTGCCGCGCTTGCGTGCGCAGGTAGTCGACGCGGGTGGCGCCGAAGACGTCGATGCCGAACAGCAGCCGGCCGTGCGCCGCGCCGCACGCCTTGGCGGCGATCGCCCCGGCGTAACAGAGCGGCTCCCACAGCACGAGGTCCGGCTCCCAGTACCGGGTGTACTCGACGAGGTCGGCGACCATCGGGAAGTTGGTCAGCCGGTGCCAGCCCGTGACCGCGGCCGTCATCCCGTCTCGCAGGTAGTCCCACGACGCGCTACCGGGCGCGTCGAACAGGTCGTAAGGCGCGGCCACCCCGGCCCGCAGCGCGGCGCGCTCCGCCGGCCGGTTTTCGGTGATGCGCCACGGGTCCCGGTCGTGCCCGACCGGGACGGCCGTCAGCCCGGCCTGGGTGATCGTGCTCGCGAACCGCGGCAGGCTCGCGACGTGCACCTCGTGGCCGGCGGTGCGCAGCGCCCAGGTGACCGGCACCAGGTAGTTGAAGATGCTCTTCTCGGCGGGCAGGACCAGCAGGACGCGCACGGTTTCCCCCTCAGACGCTCTGGGCGACGGCGTCGCGGGCCATCGCCGCGGCGAGGTTCTCCAGGCCGTGCTCCAGCGAGACGCGCGGCGCCCAGCCGGTGGCGTTCTGGAAACCCGACGGGTCGAGCACGAAGTCGAGCAGGTCGGTCGGCATCGAGTGGTCGGCCGGCTTGACCGACACCACCGGCACCGGCTCCCGCCCGGTCTGCGCGGCGACGACCTTCGCGACCCCGCCGAACAGGTCCGCGATGCTCGTCGCGAGCCCGGTGCCGACCAGCCACGGCCTGCCGTCGACGGCGTCCGGCTGGTCGAGCGCGGCGAGGAACGCGCGGGCGACGTCGTCCACGCACACCAGGTCCCGCTTGACCGTGCCGTCGTGCCACATGGTGAGCGGCTCGCCGGCGAACGCGCGGCGCATCATCGCCGAGACGACCCCGCGGTCGAGCGCGGGGGAGTCCGAGCCCTGGGTGTAGAGCGTGGCCAGCCGCAGCGACGCGCCCCGCAGCAGGCCGGCCTCGACGGCGTCGCGGATCGCGTGCTCGGCGTCCAGCTTCTGCCGGTCGTAGGTGGTCAGCGGCCGGTCGGGTTCGGTGCCGTCGATCCGGCCCGAGATCGAGCGCCCGGCCTGCGACATCGACCCGGCCAGCAGGACCACCGGCGGGTTCTCCGGCCGCTGGTCCTTCACCGCGGCGACGAGGTCGTGCACCAGCCCGAGGTTGACGCGCTCGGCGACCGGGTCGTCCGACGACACCCGCCAGGTGCTGGCCCCGGCGATGTGCGCCACCAGGTGGATCACCGCGTCGGCGCCTTCGACGGCGTCGGCGACGGCCCCGTCGGCGGTCAGGTCGGTGGTCCGGACGTCGATGTCGGCCAACGCCCCGTCCGGGACGGTGGTCGGCCGGCGCCCGGCGAGGCGGAGGCGGACCGGCCGGCTCGCCAGTTCGCGGGTGATGGCGGTGCCCAAGAGCCCGGACGAGCCGAGCACCGTGATCAGCGGTCGTGCCTGTGCGCCCACGGCTTCTCCTCCAGTTTCGCGTCACGATGAATGTGCAGAACGGCTCTTCCGGGAATGGCCGGTTCGCCGCGGCCGGTGAGCTGCCCGAAGTCTAGGACAGCGCCGCCACCGTTTCTAAGGAATTGCGCGGTCATTTCGAGACGGCCGGTTCACGGTGTTCGTCCCAGCGCTTTTCGCCGGTCGCCACCGGCAGCGTGTCGATGTCGCGCAGGTCCTCCGCGTCCAGCCGGATCCCGGCCGCGCCGACGTTCTCCTCCAGCCAGCGCAGCCGCCGCGTGCCCGGGATCGGCACGACGTTGTCGCCGTGCGTGGTGAGCCACGCGATCGCCACCTGCGCCGGGGTCGCGCCGTGCCGGGCGGCGACCCGGTGCAGGCCGTCGACGATGCGCTGGTTGTCGGTGAGCGCGGCGGCCTCGAACCGCGGATCACGCCGTCGCGAATCCCCGTCGACGAGCTCGTCGACGGCGACCCGGCCGGACAGGTAACCGCGGCCGATCGGGCAGCAGGCGAGGAACCCGACGTCGTTCTTCCACGTCCACGGAAGGATTTCCTCGAGGTTGCGCCGCTCCCAGACGGACAGTTCGTACTGCACCGCGGCGATCGGGAAGAGCGCGTGGATCTGTTCGAGCTCCTCCACGGTGGCGTGCGAGATGCCGAGGCCGCGGACCTTGCCCTCGGTGACGAGCTCGGCCAGGGCGCCCCAGGACTCGGTCAGCGGCACGTCCGGGTCGACCCGGTGCAGCTGGTAGAGGCCGATCGCGTCGACGCCGAGCCGTTTCAGCGAGCCTTCGCAGGCCTCGCGGAGGTATTCGGGGCGCCCGTTGCGTTCCAGGGTGCCGTCGGGCCGCAGGACCAGCCCGACCTTGGTGGCGATCGTGGTGTCGGCGCGCACCGGCGCGAGCACCTCGCCGAGCAGCTGTTCGTTCGTGAACGGGCCGTAGACGTCGGCCGTGTCGAACACGGTGACGCCGAGGTCGACCGCGTGCCGGAGCACCCGCGCCGACTCCGCGTGGTCCCGCGCGGTCCGGGCGGGCCCGTAACCGTAGGACATCGAACTGCAGCCGAGCCCGATTTCGCCGACGGAAAGCGTTTCGGTGAGCCTGGTGTGCCGCATTGTCACCTCCGAGTTTCGGAATGGTGCGTTGATGGCGCGTCCGATCGCGGGGCGAAATGCGAATCGGCCGGGGGTGTCCCGGTGCCGGAAAGGAATTCGTGCGCGAGTTCCGGGTCGGCGCCGGCGACGAACGCGAGGGCCTGCTCGGTGCCGGCGTCGATCGCGCGGTAGTAGCGGTCGCCGGCCGCGGTCGGGACGCCGATCGTCATCCGCGAGCCCAGTCGCTGGAAGATCGTCTGCCGCAGCCGCCAGCCGATCACCGCGCGGGTGCGCAGCACGGTCGTCGAGCGGCCGGCCGCGCCGCTGCGCACGACCAGGTACGGGCCGATGAGCGCGTGGCCCAGCGTGCGGTAGGCGACCCAGGCCAGCGCCCAGGTCAGCGGCAGGAGCAGCAGCGGCAGCGGCCACCACGACGTCGGCACGACGCCGGTCGCGCCGAGCCAGGCGAGCAGGCCCGCGACGGCCGCCGGGCCGTAGGTCGCCCAGTACAGCCGGCGCCGGAACGCGCCGATGGGGTGGCGCAGCAGCGGCGCTTCGAGGGGCTGGTGGCCGTCCGGGAAGACGAAGCTCGCCGCGTGCCGGGCGTCGCGCAGCGGGGTGCGCGGCAGGATGTTGGCCGACTCGTTGAGCGAGGCGTTGAGCCCGGTCGTGATCACCTTGGTCTCGGCGAGGCGCATCCACCGCCACAGCAGCGGTTCGTGCAGGTGCACGCCCCGGATCCGGCGGTCCTCGCGGTGCACGGTCTTGGTGGTGAACAGGCCCTGCCGGGTGCGCAGCTCGGTGCCGTCCTCGCCGCTGGTCGTGCGGACCAGCTCGAAGTTCCAGTGCTTCGCGGCGAAGTCCAGGCCGAGGGAGAAGTAGCCGAGGACGAACGTGATCCCGACGGACGCGCCGATCGTGCGCCACACGCCGAGGTCCGCCCAGTGGATCAGGCCGGCGATGACGTCGATCAGGTCGACGGCGAACGTCTGCATCGTGAAGTACAGCGAGACGAGGAACAGGACCCCGGCGAGGATCGCCCAGACGTGAAAAACGTTGTACCACAACCAGATCCAGCGCAGCCGGGCGATGACGACCTCGCGTTCCGCCGGTGCCTCGGCGTCGCGGGGGATCAGGTCGCGCCGCAGCTGGGCGGCCGTCTCCTTCGAGAGCGCGTCGAGCTTGAACGCGGCCGAGAAGTGCTTGCCCTCACCCGAGCCGATGTGGACGACGCGCAGTTTCACCAAGCGGTGCCGCAGTTTCGCGCTGCTGCTGACGCTGCGGATGCGGTCGCGCCCGACGTGCCGCTCCTCGCGGACCAGCAGGCCGGTGCGGCGCTCGACGCGTTCGGGGGTGACGCGGTAGCGGGTGAACAGCCAGCGCCACAGGTCCCGCAGGGTCATCAGCGCGCTGATGCCGCTGACCACCAGCAGCGGCCAGACCGGGCCCGAGTCGTAGAGGAAGTAGCTCGTGATGCTGATGGCGAAGGAGATCGTGAACTTGGCCGCGTTGACGTAGAAGAGCTTGATGTCCAGGCGCAGCCAGGGAAGCCCGCTCTCCTCGGCCGGCGCGGGGGTCACGGGCTCGGTGGCCGCTTCCGCCGTCACGTCGCGTCCCCGGGGGTGGCCTGGGCGATCTCGTTGAGCCGGCGGACCGCCTCCTCGGCGATCGGCGTCTCCAGGCCTTCGATCTTCACGTGTCCCTCGTGCGAGGCCGTCGTGACCTTGATGGTCGAGAGGCCGAGCAGCTGCTCGATCGGGCCCTGCACGGTGTCGATGCTCTGGATCCGGGACACCGGGACGATCCGCCACTCCCGGGTGATCCAGCCGCTGAGCGAGTAGACGGCCTCGTCGGTCGTCTCCCAGCGGTGCACCAGGTAGCGGTAGGTCGGCATGAACAGGAAGTTCGCCGCGAAGGTGGCGCCGACGCCCCAGATGACCGGGTCGAGCCAGGTGCGGATGCCGGCGAAGATGATGTGGAGCGTGAAGAACGCGCCGAGCACGCCGATCGCCCAGAACAGCGTGTTGAGCGTGCGCCACAGGATGAACCGGCGCGCGAGCCGGTGCCGCGGCGGCCGGACGGCGAGGGGTTCGGGCCGGACCGGGAGCACGGGCCGTGAAGTATCCGTGGTGGAGTGGTCCATCGGCTGAGCCGTCCGATCTGTGAGGAGAACCGTGTCTCGCCGGCGGGACCGGTGTGCGGGCCCGGGGCGCCCGCACACCGGCGTCTGCCGCGGCCGGTCGTGAGTGTTCAGGGCGGTTCTAACCGCCCTGAACACTCACGAGCACTAGGCCGGGGCGTCCGGAGCGGCGGCGTCGGGGGCCGCCGTTCCGTCTGCGGGGGCCGGGGTTTCGGCCGGGGCCGCGTCCTCCTCGGCGACGATCTTCACGATGTAGGCCGCCAGGTCGCGGAACTCTTCGCCCTCGGTGAAGTCCTCGAACTTCTCCAGCAGCTTCCGGTCCGTCGTGTTCTCGACCTCGAGCAGCACCTGCACCACGGAAAACGAGTCGAGGTCGCGCAGGCTCTCCGGTTCGGGCATGTCGGGCTGCTCGGCGCAGATCATCCGGGCGATCTCCCGGACCATCTCCTCGACGTCGTCGACATTGGTGAGGTCGACTTTCGTGGCGTTCTCTGACATGACAATTCAGCCCTTCCGCTTAATCGTCCGTGTGGCCGCGCGGCGAATCCTTCCCCTGATGCGGGGTGACGCGCTCCGGGCGAATGCCCCCAGTCGGCAGCCGGAACCCGGCCGAGGTTAGCCAGCCCTCCGGCCCCGGTCAACAACACCGTGGCGGTCGTTGTCCCGCCGGCGGGACGGGCCGGTAATGCTCGTCGAATCGGACGCCGGCAATGCTGTGACAGCCGAGCGGAAGTGTGCTTCCATGACTCCGGCGGCGCGGCCAGCGAAAGCGAATAGTCGTCGTGCCGAATAGCCCATGTGTTGCAGCGTCCCGGAAGTCAACCGGGAATTCGCCTGCGTCGTACGAGCCCTGTCCGGTCGTGCCACGGCCGATCCCCTGGAGGTGACCCGCCCTGATGGCTCAATATGTCTGGGGTTATTTGCCGGAGTACGAGAAAGAACGGGACGACATTCTCGACGCCGTCGACACGGTCTTCCGCTCCGGCAAGCTCGTGCTCGGCCCGAGTGTGAAGGCGTTCGAGGAGGAGTTCGCCGCCTACCACGGCGTCGAGCACTGCGTCGGCGTCGACAACGGCACCAACGCCATCGTCCTCGGCCTGCGCGCCCTCGGCGTCAAGGCCGGCGACGAGGTGATCACGGTGTCCAACACCGCGGCGCCGACCGTGCTGGCGATCGACCAGATCGGCGCCGTGCCGGTGTTCGTCGACGTCCACCCCGGCACGTACCTGATGAACGTCGAGCAGGTCGAGGCGGCGATCACCGAGCGCACGACCTGCCTGCTGCCCGTGCACCTGTACGGCCAGTGCGTCGACATGGCGCCGCTGGAAGCGATCGCGGCCAAGCACGGCCTGCCGATCCTGGAAGACTGCGCGCAGGCGCACGGCGCCCGCCACCACGGGAAGATCGCCGGGTCGATGGGCAAGGCCGCGGCCTTCTCCTTCTACCCGACCAAGGTGCTCGGCGCCTATGGTGACGGCGGCGCGACGATCACCTCGGACGCCGAGACCGAGGCGAACCTGCGGCGGCTGCGCTACTACGGCATGGAGAAGGTCTACTACGTCGTCTCCACGCCGGGGTACAACAGCCGGCTCGACGAGGTGCAGGCGGAGATCCTGCGCCGCAAGCTGACCCGGCTCGACGACTACATCGCCCGCCGCCGGCTCATCGCCGAGCGGTACGTCGAGGCCTTCGCCGGCACCGACCTCGTGACGCCGGCCCTCGCGCCGGGCAACGACCACGTCTACTACGTCTACGTGGCCCGGCACCCGTTGCGGGACAAGATCATCGAGCAGCTCAAGCCCGAGGGCGTCGAGCTGAACATCAGCTACCCGTGGCCGGTCCACACCCAGTCCGGCTTCGCGAAGCTGGGCTACCGCGAGGGTTCGCTGCCCGAGACCGAGGCGGCGGCCCACGAGATCTTCTCGCTGCCGATGTACGCGTCGCTGTCCGACGTGGACCAGGAACGGGTCGTGGAGAAGGTGCAGGCGGTGCTGGCGAAGCTCTGACCCATCCGGTGGCCCGAGGAGACAGGAGAGCACGAGCATGAAGCGACTCGCGGTGCTGCACCGGGAACTGAACCCCGTGCCCGAAACCACCGGCGGCAGTGTGATGTCCATGGTGGAGTTCCACGACTGGTGGGCGGAGCGGTCGGCGGCCGGGCACTTCGCCGTCGACCGCATCCCGTTCGCCGAGCTCGGTGACTGGGAGTTCGAGGCCGGCACCGGCAATCTCGGGCACAAGAGCGGGCGCTTCTTCACCATCGAAGGCCTGCAGGTGCGCGAGGGCGGGGTCCCGACGTGGTCCCAGCCCATCATCAACCAGCCCGAGATCGGCATCCTCGGCATCGTCGTCAAGGAGTTCGACGGTGTGCTGCACTGCCTGATGCAGGCCAAGATGGAGCCGGGCAACGTCAACACGCTCCAGCTGTCGCCGACGGTGCAGGCCACCCGCAGCAACTACACGCAGGTGCACCGCGGTGGCTCGACGCGCTACCTGGAGTACTTCGTCGGCGCCGGCCGCGGCCAGGTGCTGGTGGACGTGCTGCAGTCCGAGCAGGGCGCGTGGTTCTGGCGCAAGCGCAACCGCAACATGGTCGTGCTGGTGACCGGCGACGTCGAGCTGCACGAGGACTACTGCTGGCTGAGCCTGGCCCAGATCGGCGAGCTCTCCCACCGGGACAACCTGGTGAACATGGACGCCCGCACGGTGCTCTCGTGCATCCCGTTCGCGCTGCCGGACGGCGACGGCGCGACCGGCGAGGACTTCCGGGACGCGCTCGTGCGTTCCTACCAGTACACGACCGAGGACGCACCGGGCCCGGCCCTGCACACCGCGGGGGACATCCTCAGCTGGTTCACCGAGGCCAAGACGCGCTGCGACTGGTCGGCCCGGCTGACGCCGTTGTCGGCGACGACGGGCTGGCACCGCGACGACGAGGAGATCACCGACGACGCGGGGGAGAACTTCCGCATCATCGGCGTGCGGGTCGAGGCGGGCACCCGGGAGGTCAAGGCCTGGCGGCAGCCCCTGCTCCACCCCAGGGGGGAGGGGCATGCCGCCTTCCTCGCCCGGCGCGTCCGCGGCGTGCTGCACCTGCTGGTGCAGGCCCGCCCGGAGTACGGGCTGATGGACATGGTCGAGATGGCGCCCACCGTGCACCTGCTGCCCGGCCAGGACGTGTCGTCGATCAAGGAGCCCTTCCTGCGGGACGTGCTCGAGGTCGGCGGGGTCAAAACCCACTACGACCAGAAGCTTTCGGAAGAGGGCGGCCGGTTCTACCACGCGCTGACCCGCTACCAGCTGATCGAGGTGGGCGAGGAGTTCCCGGTCGAGGTGCCGCCGAACTACTGCTGGATGACCGTGCGCCAGCTGATCGACCTGCTGCGCCACGGGCACTACCTGAACATCGAGGCCCGCAGCCTGCTGGCCTGCATCCACAGCCTCTGCTGACCCCGGGAACGGCACTTTCACGTGAAAGTGCCCACCTGGGAGCGGCACTTTCACGTGAAAGTGCCGCCTGGCCGGATTCACCGCACCGGGAAAGGAAGTTCGCGTGCGATTGCTGTTCACGACCGCGCCGTTGCGCGGCCATCTGTTCCCCCTCGTGCCGCTCGCCTGGGCGGCCCGGGCGGCCGGGCACGAGGTCCTGGTCGCCACGACCGAGGCGTTCGCGCCGGTCGTGCTCCGGTGCGGCCTGCCGGTGACGTCCTGGGGCGCCGCGCCCGAGTTCGTCGAGCTGGTCGGCGGCGAACCGCCGGTCACCGCCGAGAGCACCGAGCTGCGGCGCTCCGAGCACGGCCACGCGTTCGGGCAGATCGCCCGGGCGTGCCTGCCCGGCGCGCGGAAGCTGATCGGCGCGTGGCGGCCCGACCTCGTCGTCAGCGAGCGGGCGGAGTTCGCCGGCCCGCTGGCGGCCGCGGTCCACGACGTCCCGGTCGTCGCCTACCACTGGGGTGTCGCGCCGCTGACCGAGTACGGCCGGGCGGCGGCGATCGAGCTCGCCGCGGCGCCGCCGGACCCGGTGGGCACGCTGGACCCGTGGCCGCCGGGCATGCGGCTGCCGCACGCGTTCGGCCACGAAGGCGTCCGCGGCGGGTCGTTCAACGGCGACGTGCGGCTGCCGGGCTGGGTGTTCGAGCCGCGGGAGCGGCCGCGGGTGTGCGTCACCTTCGGCACGGTGCTGCCCGGCATGGCCGCCCTCGGGCTGCGCGAGACCGTGGCCCCGATGCTGAAGCTGCTGAAGGAACTCGACGTCGAGCTGGTGGTGGCCGCCGCCGACGACGTGCTGGCGGACTGGCCCGAGCTGGCCGCCGCGGCCGACCGCGCCGGGCGGCTCCCGCTCGCCCAGGTGCTGCCGGCCTGCGAGGCCATGGTCAACCACGGTGGCCAGGGCACCGTGCTCACCGCGCTGGAGGCCGGCTGCCCGCAGCTGGTGCTGCCGCAGTTCGACGACCAGTTCGACAACGCCGCGGCCGTGGCCGCGACCGGCGCGGGCCTGCAGCTCGCCCTGGACGAGGTTTCACCGGAGCGGGTGGCGCAGCGGTGCCGCGCGCTGCTGGACGAGCCCGCCTTCACCACCGGCGCGTTGCGCGCCGCCGCCGCGGTCCGGGCCCAGCGTTCGCCCGCGGAAGCCGTGGGCCTGCTGGAGAAGCTGGCCGCGGCATGACGAACTCTTTCCGGGACGAATTGGGGAGCTGGTAGCTATGCCGGGCGGAATGCGGATCGAAGAGACCAAGGTCCCGAATGCCTTCAGGCTGTTCCCGGAGCAGTTCCCGGACCAGCGGGGCCGGTTCCACGAGGCGTTCCGCGCGGACGCGCTCTCGGACCTGATCGGCTACCCGTTCGTGGTCAACCAGGTGAACTACTCCACGAGCCGCCGCGACACCGTGCGCGGCATCCACGGCACCACGCTCCCGCCGGGCCAGGCGAAACTGGTCACGTGCGTGCGCGGCGCGGTGATGGATGTCGTGGTGGACCTGCGCGTCGGCTCGCCGACGTTCGGCGTCTACGACGTCACCTACCAGGACGAGGACTCCGGCACGGCGGTCTACCTGGCCGACGGGCTGGGCCACGCCTTCCACGCCCTGACCGACGACGCGTGCATGAACTACCTGTGCTCGCAGAACTACGTGCCGGGCACCATGCTCGTGCTCAACCCGATGGACCCGGACATCGGCATCCCGTGGGAGCTGACCGGGCCGCCGATCATGTCCGAAAAGGACGCGAACGGCGTCGGCCTCAAGGAGGCGGAGTCCGAAGGGCTGCTGCCGACCTACGAGGAGTGCCTCGCGCACTACGCGGCACTGGGGGCGGGCGCCCCCGCGGCGCACGCTTCCTGACGAGCCCACCGACCTCCCCCCATCCCGACGAGCAGCGGAGTTTCTGCCGATGACGAGTTACCAACCGGCCCAGCGGCTGCGCTTCGGGGTGATCGGGTGCGCGGACATCGCCTGGCGGCGGACGCTGCCGGCGATGGAGACCGACCCGGCGATCGACGTCGTCGCGATCGCCAGCCGCGACGGCGAGCGGGCCCGGAAGTTCACCGACCGCTTCGGCGGCACGCCCTACGCCGGCTACCAGGCGGTGGCCGAGCACGAGGACGTCGACGCCGTCTACATCCCGCTGCCGCTGATGCTGCACGCGGAGTGGATCGAACGGTGCCTCGAAGCCGGCAAGCACGTGCTGGTGGAGAAGCCGATGACCGACGGCTGCAAGGAGTCGGCGCGGCTGCTCGACCTGGCCCGCGAGCGCGGCCTGGTGCTGCTCGAGAACTACATGTTCCTCTACCACTCCCAGCACGCGGCGGTGCGCAAGCTGCTCGCCGACGGCGCGATCGGGGACCTGCGCGGCTTCCACAGCGCGTTCACGATCCCGCCGAAGCCGCCGGGGGACATCCGCTACCAGCCGGACGTCGGCGGCGGCGCGTTCCTCGACTTCGGCGGTTACCCGATCCGCGCGGCCCAGCACCTGCTGGGCCGGGACCTGTCGGTGGCCGGCGCGGTGTTCCGCCGCGACCGCGCGCTCGACGTCGTGATGTCGGGCAGCGTGCTGCTCGCGTCGCCCGAAGGCGTGCCGGCCCAGCTGACCTTCGGCATGGAGCACTCCTACCAGAACAGCTACGCCCTTTCCGGCAGCACCGGGCGGCTGTCGCTGGACTGGGCGTTCACCCTGCCGGAGACGCACCGGCCGGTGCTGCGGATCGAACGGCAGGACCACCGCGAAGAGGTGGTGCTGGCGGCCGACCACCAGTTCGCCGGGGCGATCCGGGCCTTCGTCGAAGCGGTCGCCACCAAGGCGCCGCTGCGGGAGGAACACGACGGGACGCTCGAACAGGCCGCCTTGATCGAGCAGGTGCAGCGGGTCGCCCGCAACGTCTGGATCTGAAACTTTCCCATACCCAAGAGGGAGATTGTGAGCATGTCGAACACTGCTGAGTGCCGGATCTGCGGCGGCACGGTCGAAGAGTTCTTCGACTTCGGGCGCCAGCCGCTCTCCGACGCCTTCGTCGCGCCGGGCGCCGACCCGGAGAAGGAGTTCTTCTTCCGCCTCGCCGTCGGCCTGTGCGGCGGCTGCACGATGGTGCAGCTGATGGAGGAGGTGCCCCGCGAGGCGATGTTCCACGAGGAGTACCCGTACTACTCCTCGGGCTCCGTGGTGATGCGCGGACACTTCGAGGACCTCGCCAAGCACCTGATCGCCACCGAGCTCACCGGCGACGACCCGTTCGCCGTCGAGATGGGCTGCAACGACGGCATCATGCTCAAGACGCTGGCCGACTCCGGCATCCGGCACCTGGGCGTCGAGCCCTCCGGTGGCGTCGCCGACGTCGCGGCGTCGAAGGGCGTGCGCGTGCGCAAGTCGTTCTTCGAGGAGTCGACGGCGCGCGAGATCCTCGCCGAGGACGGCCCGGCCGACGTCATCTACGCGGCCAACACCCTGTGCCACATCCCGTACATGGACTCGATCCTCGACGGCGTCAAGGCGCTGCTGAAGCCGAGCGGCGTGTTCGTTTTCGAGGACCCGTACCTGGGCGAGATCGTCAAGCGCACGTCATTCGACCAGATCTACGACGAGCACTTCTACTTCTTCACCCTGCGTTCGGTGCAGCAGATGGCGCAGCGCCACGGCCTCGAGCTCGTCGACGCGCACCGCCTCGACGTCCACGGCGGCGAGGTGCGCTACACGCTGGCGCCGGCCGGCTCCCGGACGCCGTCGGCGGCCGTCCACGAGCTGCTGGCCGAGGAGCAGGCCGCCGGGCTGCACGAGCGGGCGACGCTCGAGGCGTTCGGCGCGAAGGTGCTGCAGGTCAAGGAAGACCTCGTCACCCTGCTGCGCAAGGCGAAGGACGAGGGCAAGCGCGTCGTCGCCTACGGCGCCACGGCGAAGAGCGCGACCATCGCCAACCTGTGCGGCCTCGGCCCGGACCTCGTCGAGTTCGTCTGCGACACCACGCCGGCCAAGCAGAACCGCCTCACCCCGGGCACGCACATCCCGGTGAAGCCGGCCGCCGCGTTCTCGGACCCCTACCCGGACTACGCGCTGCTGTTCGCGTGGAACCACGCCGACGAGATCATGGCCAAGGAGCAGGCGTTCCGCGACGCCGGCGGCCAGTGGATCCTCTACGTGCCGACGGTCCGGCTGGTCTGAGATGACCGAGACCACGACGTTCCCGGTCTCCTGGATCGGCGACTGGGCGCCGGAGCCGATCCCGGGCGGCGCGGCGGGCATCTTCAACTCGGCCGTGGCGGCGTTCGCCGTCGCCACGGCCTGGGAGGCCGGCGCCCTCGACGTCCTCGACGGCGGCGGCACCCTCGACGTGCCGGAGTTCTGCGCGCAGCGCGACCTGCACGAGCCGTCGATCCGGAGCGTGTTCGCGGCGCTGGCCTCGGTCGGCGTCGTGGTGCGCGAGGGTGACGTCGTCGTGGCCGGCCCGGAGTTCGCCGAGGTGGTCCGGGCCAAGGCGTTCTTCCACTGGCTGACGATCGGCTGCGGCGAGCTGTTCGCGAACATGCCGCGGATCGTCCGCAACTCCGAGCGCACCGGCGACTTCTTCCGGCGCGACGCCGCGGCCATCGGATTCGCCTGCCGGGACATCAACCGGCAGGCGTTCGACCCGGTGTTCGCCGAAGCCCTGGCCGGCCTGGACTTCCCGGTGACCAAGGTGGCCGACCTCGGCTGCGGCGGCGGCGGGCGGCTCATCGACCTGGCCCGCCGCTTCCCGGGCGTGCGCGGCGTCGGCGTCGACATCGCGGCGGCGGTGCTGCGTTCGGCGGCGTCGAACACCGAAGCCGAGGGACTGGGCTTCGAGTTCGTCGAGGCGGACGTCCGCGCGTTGCGGCCGTCACCGCGCTTCGAAGGCGTCGAACTGCTGACGTGCTTCATGATGGGGCACGACTTCTGGCCGCGGGAGCGCTGCGTGGCGACCCTGCGGATGCTGCGCGAGGCGTTCCCGGACGCGCGCCGGTTCCTGCTCGGCGACACCGCGCGCCTCGAAGGCGTGGCGGACCGCGAGAAGCCCGTGTTCACCCTGGGGTTCGAGACCGCGCACGACCTGATGGGCGTCGACCTGCCGACGCTCGCGCAGTGGGACGGCGTGTTCGCCGAGAGCGGCTGGCGCCTGCTGCGCGCCCGGCCGGTCGAGGTGCCCGCCGCGTCCGTGATCTTCGAACTGAGCTGATCTTCCGAGCTTGCCTGAAAGGGGAAAACGATGCGGGTCCTGGTGACCGGCGGAGCGGGTTTCATCGGCTCGAACTACGTCCGGCAGGTGCTGTCCGGGGCGTACCCGGCGCTCGACGGCGCCGAGGTGACCGTGCTCGACTCGCTGACCTACGCCGGGAACCGGGCGAACCTCGCCCCGGTGGCCGGCAGCGAACGGCTGACGTTCGTCGAAGGCGACATCTGTGATGCCTCGGTCGTAGCGGACGTGATGCGCGGTGTCGACCTCGTGGTGCACTTCGCCGCGGAGTCCCATGTGGACCGGTCGATCGCCGGGGCGGGCGACTTCGTGCTGACGAACGTCCTCGGCACGCACACGCTGCTCGAAGCGGCGTTGCGCGCCGAGGTCGGCAAGTTCGTGCACGTGTCCACCGACGAGGTGTACGGCTCGATCGACGACGGTTCGTGGCCGGAAGAGCACCCGCTGGAGCCGAACTCGCCGTACTCGGCGTCGAAGGCGTCGTCGGACCTGCTGGCGCGGGCGTACTTCCGCACGCACGGCCTGCCGGTGTGCGTGACGCGGTGCTCGAACAACTACGGGCCGTACCAGTTCCCGGAGAAGGTCGTCCCGCTGTTCGTCACCAACCTGCTCGACGGCGCGCAGGTGCCGCTCTACGGCGACGGAATGAACGTGCGCGACTGGCTGCACGTGGACGACCACTGCCAGGGCATCCAGCTCGTCGCCGAGGCGGGCCGGCCGGGCGAGGTGTACAACATCGGCGGCGGGACCGAGCTGAGCAACCTGGACCTGACCGGCCGGCTGCTGGACGCGGCCGGCGTCGGCTGGGACCGGGTGCGCCGGGTCGAGGACCGCAAGGGCCACGACCGCCGGTACTCGGTCGACATCACGAAGATCAGCACCGAGCTGGGGTACGCGCCGCAGGTGAAGTTCGACGAGGGCCTGGCCGCGACGGTGGCCTGGTACACCGGGAACCGGTCCTGGTGGGAGCCGTTGAAGGAACGAGCCGCCGAAAGGTGAAGACGTTTCGGGCCGGCGTCGGCTATGTTGGCTTCTTCGGTCGGCGTGCTGGGGGGTCGGAGGCGATGGCGGGTGCGGAGTCGCACGACCTCGTGACCGAGCGGCGGTACCACCTGGCGCCGCTGCCCGAAACCGAGACCGAGATCGACACGAGCACCGCGCCCGCGCTCGTCGGCGACCGGTACGAGCTGGGCGACCTGCTCGGCAGCGGCGGCACGGCCCGCGTCTACCGCGCCCGTGACCGCGACGCCGGCACCGAGTGCGCCGTCAAGCTGTTCCACCGCAACGCCGCCACCCTCGGGCCCCGCCGCGCCCGGGAGACGGCGATCCTGCAGGGCCTCGACCACCCGGGGGTCGTCGGCCTGCACGACGCCGGCGAGGAGGACGGCCGCGCGTACCTCGTGATGCAGCTCGTCGAGGGCGAAGACCTTTCCGAGCGTCTGCTCACCGGCCCGCTCGGCCTCGACGAGATCGTGGCCATGGCCCGGCGGCTGGCCGACGCGCTGGCCCACGTGCACGAGCGCGGCGTCATCCACCGCGATCTCAAGCCGGGCAACGTGCTGCTCGGCGACGACGGCGCGATGATCACCGACTTCGGCGTCGCGTACCTCCTGGACACCACGCGCGTCACGGCGGTCGGGTCGGTCGCCGGGACCGCCGCGTACATGGCGCCGGAGCAGGTCCTCGGCGAGCCGGTGGGGCCGCCCGCCGACGTCTACGCGCTGGGGCTCGTGCTCATCGAAGCCGTCACGGCCGAGCGCGAGTACGCCGGCCCGCGCGTCGAGGCCGCGCTCGCCCGGCTGAGCCGGCAGCCGCGCATCCCGGAAGGCCTGCCGGACGGGTTCTCCCAGGTGCTGCACCTGATGACGGCCCGCGACCCGGCGCTGCGCCCGACCGCCGCCGAGGTCGTGCGGGCGCTGTCGGAGGCCTCGTCGTCCGAGCCGTTGCCGTCCGGCCTGGTGACACCGCCTTCGCTGCCGGCGTCCCGCCGCAAGCGGGGCGTGGTGGCGGCGGCCGTCCTGTCGCCGGTGGCCGCCGGGCTGGTGCTGGTCGCGCTGGTGACCGGCAGCGGCCGGGTGACCGACAGCCTGCACTCGCCGTCCTACCCGGACCCCGGCCGGATCCCGGCCACGTCGACCGCGCCGCCGCCCTCGCCCGTCGTGATCCTCACCCCGGTCGGTTCGGACGCGGTTTCCCCGCCCGGCGACGGGAAAGCGCCGTCCGGCGGCACGGTGGCCGACGTCCAGGCACCGCCGCCGTCGATGACCACGGTGACGTCGACCGCGACCCGCGGCCCGCACCGCGGGGTCCGCCACCACACCCCGCTGAAGTCGCACTCGACCGGCAAAGCCGTCCCGCCGGGCTGGGCCGCCAAGTAAGCGGGGCGTTCGGGCCGGGGGTGGCGAGGGTCACGGGGGTGCGCGGAAACTCGTGGCCGTCGGAGGCCGGGATCGCCGAGCGCGTCCGGACGGTTACCGGGAGCATGGGGGCATGGCGCGACGTCTGGCTGCGGCCCTCCTCCTGGTGGCACTGTCCCCGTTCGTCGCCGAGTTCCTGCTCGGCGACCAGTACCTCAGCGGCACCCCGCGGCCCGGGCAGCAGTTCGGCCAGTTCGGCATGTTCGTCGCCTTCTACGGCAGTGCCGCGCTGCTCATCCGCGAGACCGCCCGGCACCTGAACCGCGGCTGGCCGACCATCCTCACCCTGAGCCTCGCCTTCGGCCTGCTCGAAGAAGGCCTGCTGACGCAGTCGCTGTTCAACCCGGACTACCTCGGCATCCGCGTGCTCGACGCCGGGCACATCCCGGCGCTGGGGATCGGCGCGCCGTGGACGGTGTACGTGCTGACGCTGCACGTCGTGTGGAGCATGGGCACGCCGATCGCGATCACCGAGGCGCTGTTCGGCCGCGAACCGTGGCTGGGCAAGCTCGGCCTGGTGTTCTGGTCGGTCGTGTTCGTCCTCGGCTGCGCCGCCGAGTTCCTGATCTCGCTGCTGGTCGGGCCCGCGCCGTTCATGTCGGCGCCGGCCCAGCTGATCGTGGCCGGGCTGATCGTGATCGGGCTGGTGGTCCTGGCGATCCGCGGGTTCCGCAAGCCGCCGCGCGACGCGCCGAAGGGCAACCACTGGGCCGGGTTCGCGGTCGGCCTGGTCGCCGGCACGGGCGTGCAGCTGCTGGAACGCTGGGAGTCGATCTCGCCGTGGCTGCTGGCCGCGCTGATGCTGGCGCTGGTCGTAGTGGCCGCCGTGGTCGTGCGGGCCCTGAACCCGCCGGCGTTCGCGCCGGCGGCGGGAACCCTGCTGACGTACTGCTGGGTCGGCCTCAACACCGCGATCGGCCAGGGTGTGGTGGCGATCATCGAGCAGTCGGTGCTGGTCGCCATCGCGGTGGCGCTGCTGCTGGTGACGGCCCGCCGGACCACGGCGGAATACTGAATGTCCACAGTGGACAGCGCCTGGCGGGACGCCGTCCAGTGTGGACTCAGGTGCCGGCCGGCTCGGTCAGCCGGGCGGCGTCGACGGCGCGGCGCATGGCCGCCGCGGTGGCGGGGCAGTCCGGTGCGATCGCGATCGCGGTGTTGACGAGCACCGCGTCCGCGCCGAGCGCCAGCGCGTCCGAGACGTGCCCGGGGGTGCCGAGCCCGCCTTCGACGACGACCGGGACGTCGACGGTTTCGATCACCGCCCGCACGGCGGCCGGGTCGAGCACACCTTGCGCGCTGGCGACCGGCGACGCCAGCACGCGCAACGCCACGGCACCGAGGCCGACGAGCCGGTTCGCCAGCTCGACGTCCGGGCAGATGAAGGGCAGCACGGAAAACCCGGCGTCGACCAGGGTTTCCGCCGCGGCGACGGTGGGTTCGCCGTCGGGCAGGTTGCCCGGCGTGCGGACGTCCAGCTTGATCACCTCGATGCCGAACGCGTCGCGCAGCTTCTTCGCGGTGTCCACGGCTTCCTCGGCCGAGTAGGCGAACGAGGTCGTCCCGATCCAGCCGTACCGGGTGAGGTCCATCGCCTCGTCGAGGTCGGAAAGCAGGAGGCTGGCCCGGTTCCCGCCGGGGTCGTAGGTGGTGATGAAGACGTCGCAGCCGCCGGCGGCCAGGACGTCGGCGACGAGCCGGGGGTCGGAGTACTGCTCGATCCCGACGATCAGCCGGGATGTGAAGGAGACCCCGCCGGTCACCAGCCAGGGTTGTCCGGCGGGGGCGTCAGCCGGTCGGTTCGCGTCGTGCACGATCCTCCTCGTCAGATCGACGACTTCGACACCGGCGGCGGCCGGCGCCCACGATCGAGGATGCCGCATCCTGGTCTGGACCAATAAAGCGCCCCTCCCCGAACGGTTTCGCTAGGGTCTCCGACCATGGATTTCCAAGACGTGGTGCGACGGCGGCGGATGGTCCGGGAGTTCGGCCCCGAGCCGGTGCCCGCCGAGAGCCTGGAGCGCATCCTCGACAACGCGACGCGCGGGCCGTCCGCCGGGTTTTCGCAGGGGCAGGCGTTCCTGGTGCTCGAAGGCGAGGCGCTCGGGCCTTTCTGGACCGTGGGCCTGGACGCCGTGCAGGAGTCGGTGCGCAGCGCGCCGCTGGTGATCGTGCCGCTGTCGTGCAAGCGGGTGTACCTGGACCGGTACGCCGAACCGGACAAGGGCTGGACCGATCGCGACGAAGCGCGGTGGCCGGTGCCGTTCTGGCACATCGACACCGGGATGGCGGCGCTGCTGATCCTGCAGACCGTCGTCGACGAAGGACTGGGCGCGCTGTACTTCGGCATCGTCCCCGAGCAGGTGGCGCCGTTCCGTGCGCTGTACGGCGTGCCCGACGACCAGGAACCGATCGGCGCCATCGCCATCGGGTACCCGGCGGAGACCGTCCCGGTCGACCGGGAGCGGTTCAAGCGGCGCCGGAAGCCGCCGGCCGACGTCGTGCACCGCGGCCGCTGGAGCTGACGCCCGGTTCCGACCGTGGAATTCGTAGCGGCCCGTGTCGCCGCCGTCGCTTTCCGGGGTCCGGTTGCGCCGGTCGAGTCGGCCTTTCGCATTCAGCTAGCGAGGGCCAAACGGCCGTGCCAAATTGATCCCATGAGCGAATACCCGAGTTATCCGGCTTCGTCCGACCCATCCGCTTCGAGCGCCGCCGCCCCCGCCCGCCCGCGCACGATCGAGATCTCGTTCTGGGCGTTCATCGCCTCGACGGTGATCAGCCTGATCGGCGGCATCCTGGTCTTCGGCAACAGGGACGACCTCACCAACGCCACCCGCGACGCCAGCAGGCAGAACGGCACCGGCCTGACCGAAGCCCAGATCGACGCGGCGGTCACCATCGGCCTCGTCGTGGCCGTGGTGATCGCGGTCGTGATCGCCCTGCTGTTCCTGCTGTTCGCCTTCAAGCTCCGCGCCGGCCGCAACTGGGCCCGCATCGTGCTCACGGTCCTGACCGCGCTCCAGCTGCTGTCGGTCCTGGTCGGCCAGAGCACCTGGGTCACCTACGTCAGTGTCCTCGCCGCGCTGATCGGCGTCGTGTACTCGTTCCTGGCGCCCTCGAGCGCGTACATCAACTCGGTGAAGGCCGTGCGCTGAACCCCGCAGGTCGCGCCGTGTCCCCCGGCGGCGCGACCTGGGGGCGGCCGGCTTCACCGGACGAGCTTGATCCCCGACGCCATCGCGCAGAAGCACAGCACCCAGAGCACGATCGGGCCGGACGCGCCGCTGAACTCGACGAGCTGCCCGACCTTCATCTTGATCTTGTCGAACCGCGCTTCGAACGCCGCGATGATCAAAAACGAAGCCAGGGCCGCCGCCGGAAGCCCGATGATGGCGGGGAAGTGGTCGGTGACCAGATCCCGCGCCCACGGTTCCTGCTTCCAGGACGCGACGGCGACGGGGAGGGTGAACACGATCGATTGGGCGAGAGCCACCAAGCCGCCGAGCCACACCACCGCGTGCCGGGCTTCGAGCGCCGGTGACGCCGCCGGAAGGCCGATGAGCGCCGGTGACGGTCAGCCGAGGGCCGTGCGGGCGGCTTCGACGTCCGGGTGGATCTCCAGGATCTCGGCCAGCCCCAGCAGCGAGATCGGCCGGAGCACCGCGCGCTGCTTCGTGACGAGGACGAACCTCGTGCCGGCCGCGACGGCGGCGCGGTGGGCGTGGATCAGCGCCGTCAGTCCGGTGGAGTCGCAGAACGTCACTTCGGACAGGTCGGCGAGCACCGGGGCACCGGCCTCGATGGCCGCCGCCAGGCGGTCGCGCAGCTCGCCGGAGACCGACGCGTCGATTTCGCCGATCGCCTTGAGCACCGTCGCGGCGCCGGTGGACGTCAGCTCGAGCGCGAAGTTGACGCGGGCGGGCGGGCCTTCGATCACCGGTGGACTCCTCGGGGACGGCGTGGAACCACGCATGACACAACCACGGCTGGCGTCTCAACCGTCTTGGTAGGACCGTAGCAGCCGGGACCGGCGGCGGCGCTGCTCCGGATGCCGGGAAGCCGCGTACGGTATGGGAGCGGAGACTGAGGAGGTCCTGGCGTGGATTGGTTCCTTGACCGGCAGGACCGCGCCTCCGCGTCGCTGCTGCGCCGTGAGATCACCGGCTACCTCGCCCGGCACGCCGTCGGCCAGGCCGAGCAGATCGACGACGCCGCGTTGATCGTGGCGGAGCTGCTCGCGAACGCCTACGACCACGGCCGCGGCGACATCTGGGTGTCGCTCCAGTGGACCGAAGTCCGGCCCGTGCTCGAAGTGCACGACATGGGCGAGGCGTTCGCGCTGCCGCGGGAAGCGCCCTCGGCGGAGCAGTACCGCGGGCGTGGCCTGTGGATCGTGTCGCAGTTCTCCTCCGAGCTGGCCGTGGCCGCGAAGCGCGCCGGAGGGAAGGTCGTGCGGTCGGTGCTGCCCGTGGCCCGCCCGGTGGAGCTGTCGATCGATCCGCCCGCGCGCCGCGCCGGCCCGCTGCCCGCCTTGTCCGAGGCCCGTCCCGAGGGCGGTTTCGGCCGGGAGAGTTTCCTGCGCGCCCTGGTCGTGCAGCTGTCGACGGCCGTCGAGCAGCAGCAGGGCCCGGCAGCGGCGCAGCGCGCGATCGCCCAGGTCGCGGCCGACATCGGCGGTCAGATGGAGCAGGAGTACCGCGACGCCATCGCCGTGCGGGCGGCCCAGCTGACCCCCGAGCAGATCGCCGAATGCCTGGTGCGGCTGAAGGCGGCGATCGGCGGCACGTTCCAGGTCGTCGAGATCACCGGCGACCGGCTGGTCTTCGTCAACTCCGACTGCCCGTTCGGCGCCGCGGTGCGCCAGTCGCCGTCGCTGTGCCGGATGACGTCCTCGGTGTTCGGCGGCATCGCGGCCCGCAACGTCGGTTCGTCGGCGGTGACGCTGGAGGAGCGCATCGCGATGGGCGACCCCCAGTGCCGGGTGGTCGTCCACCTCGGCGAGGCGGCGGCGAAAGCGGAGAACGCCCACCGCTACGCCGCGACGGTCTGAGGCTCACCGGCGCCGGAAGGCCAGCAGCGCGATGTCGTCCTCCGCGGCTTCGCCGAAGCGGTCCAGCAGTGTGTCGCACAACGACTCCAGGTCCGCGTCGTGGGCGACCGCCGCCTGGAGCAGGTCCATGCCGTCGTCGATGGTGCTGCCCCGGCGCTCGAGCAGGCCGTCCGTCACCAGCAGCATCAGCGTGCCGGGGTCGAGGGTCAGCGACGTCGCGGGCGGGCGGGGCAGGCCGATGCCCAGGAGCGGTCCGGCGATCTCGACGTACCGCGCGCCGGACGCGTCGGCGAGCAGCGGCGGGACGTGGCCCGCGCTCGCGATCTCCAGCGCGCCCGACGCGGGGTCGAGCACGACGAGGCAGAGCGTGGTGAGGCTGCGCGGGTGGTACCGGTGCAGCATCGCGTCCAGCAGGTGCAGGATCCCGACCGGCCCGTGCCCCTCCACCGCGTACGCGCGCAGGGCGTGCCGGACCTCGCCCATCACGGTCGCCGCTTCGATGGAGTGGCCGACGACGTCGCCGACGGCGATCAGCAGCCGGCCGCCACCGAGGTCGGAGACCTCGTAGAAGTCGCCGCCGATCTCCGCGTTGTCGCTCGCCGGGGCGTACCGCGCGGCCATCTCCAGCTCGGGCCGGGCCGGGAGCTCCCGGGGCAGCAGGCTCTGCTGCAGCGTCAGGGCGAGCTGGTGCTCTTCGGAGAACGTCCGCATCGCCTCGCACGCGAGCGCCGTCGCCTGGCCCAGCTGCAGCAGCAGGTTGCGGTCGTCCTCGGACCGGATCGCCCGCGCCGCCACCGTGATCGCGACGGGCAGCTTCGACGGGTTCGGGGAGACCAGGGCCACCGTCGAAAGCCCGTCCGGGGCCGCGAAGACCGAGGACGCCGGCGCGTCGGGGCCCGCCGCCCCGGTGACCTGGTCCAGCGCGCGCAGGGTGTCCGCGTGGACGACCGGGACGTCGGCGGGGCTGTCGGTGGCGGCGGAGCGCACCAGGCCGCGGTGGCTCGCGCTCAGGACGGAGGCCGGGCTTTCGAAGATCGTCGCCGCGCCGGTCGCCGCCGCGGCGAGGACGTCGTCGAACGTGCGGGCGCTGTTCATCGCGAGGGTGGCGCGGGTCAGCCGGCCCAGCCGCAGCGCCAGCCGTTCGGCGTGGGTCCGGGCGCGGTAGTACCGCAGGGCGGCTTCGACGGTGGCCACCAGCTCACCGGGGTCGACCGGCTCGACCAGGTAACCGTCCGCGCCGCGGTCGAGGCCGGTGGTGCGGTCCTCGACCTCGATGGCCGTGGCGGAGATGTGGATGACGGGCATCGCGGCCGTGCGGGGGTCGCCCTTGACCCGCTCGCAGACCTCGAACCCGCTCATGTCCGGCAGGTGGACGTCCAGCAGGACGAGGTCCAGCTCCTCTTCCGCGACGGCCTCGAGCGCCTCCCGGCCGGTGCGGGCCTCGGTGACGCGGTAGCCGTTGCGGCGCAGCCAGCTGCTGGTCAGGTACCGGCTGGGCTCGAGGTCGTCGACGACCAGGATGCTGGCCCGCCCGGCCGGGCCGGCGTCGTCGAGAGGGGAGCTCATCTGCGCACCGTCCCGGCCACCACCGCGAATGCTTCGCCGATGGCGAGTCCGAGGGTTTCCGGCGTGACCTGCGACTTGAGCAGCAGGCCGGCCCGGAGACCGGCGCCGGTCAGGTCCAGTCCTTCGGGCGCCCCCGAGGTGACCACGACCACCGGGACGTCGCGCAGGTCGGGCTTTTCCCGCAGCACCTGGAGTACCTCCTTGCCGTTCATCCCGGGCATGAACAGGTCCAGGAAGATCAGGCCGGGCCGGTGCTCGTCGAGGGCTTCGATCGCCTCGCGCCCGTCCGCGGCGTGCCGGACGTCGGCGGTGACGCCGTGGACCAGCCGGGCGAGCCGGACCCGGAAGTCGGCGTCGTCGTCCACGATGAGCACCGAGTCGACGCGCGCCGGGGTGGCCCGGGACGGGTCGGGGCGCGGCAGCCGCAGCACGACGGTGGTGCCCACGCCGTGCTCACTGGACAGCGTCAGGCCGCCGCCCAGGATCTCCGCGAGCCGGCGCGCGTACGGCAGGCCGAGCCCGGTGCCCGGCGACGCGGCCTGCAGGTCGTTGTGGACCTGGTGGAACTCTTCGAAGACGCGGTCCTGCTGGTCGGCGGGGATGCCGATGCCGGTGTCCGAGACGGTGAACCGGACGTCGCCGGAGTCGGCGTCGATGGTCAGCCGGACCTCGCCGTGTTCGGTGAACTTGAGGCTGTTGGACAGCAGGTTGCGCAGGATGCGCACGAGCATGGTCTCGTCGGTGACCAGCTCGGGTGCCGGGCCGGGCTCCTCGATCACCAGCTTGACGTCGGGCGAGGTCACGGTCGAGCGCAGGCCGCCCCGCAGCTGGAGGCAGACGGCGGTCAGGTCGACCTGCGTCGGCTGCGCGACCAGCCGGCCGGACTCGGCTTTCGCGGTGTCGAGCAGCTCGTTGACCAGGGAAAGCACGGTCGAGCCCGCGTCGTTGACCAGGCTCACCTGACGGCGCTGGTCGTCGGTGAGCGGATCGGCGCCGGGCCCGGTCAGCAGGCGGGCGAGGCCGATGACGGAGTTGATCGGCGCCCGCAGCTCGTGGCTGATGTTGGACCAGAACCGGGTCTTCGCCTCGCTGGCCGCCTTGAGCTGGCTCGACTTCTCGTTGAGCTCGGCGTAGAGGGCGACGACGCCGCGGTTCGTTTCCTCGAGCTCCTCGGAGAGTTCCTTGTAGAGCGCGACGACACCGTGGTTGGTCTCTTCGAGCTCCTCGTTGAGCCGCATCAGTTCCTGGCTTTTCGCTTCGAGGCTTTCCAGGGTTTCGAGCAGTTCCTGGTTCTGCGCCCGCAGCTCGTCCATCGGGGTGGTCACCCCGCGCTGCTCCAGGACCTGGCGCAGCCGGTCGAGGTCGGCGGCGGTGGGGGACTTCGCCGCGGGGGAGCGCAGTTTGTGCAGCGCGACCAGGTTCTGGCCGGCTTCGCGGGTGACGCGCACGTCGTCCATCAGCCGGTCCGCGGTGCTCCGGCCGCTCCGGAGCACCGTGTCGGCGGCGTCGCCGTGCCAGGCGAACTCGACGACGAGCGCGGGCGGTGCCTCCTTGAGGACGAACCGGACGGTGGCCTGCACCCCGGCGTGCACGAGGTCGCGCCCGATGTCGCTGAGCACGGTGGCGACCCGGACCTGGTCCTGGCCCTCCAAACCGGCCGCGGCGGCCACTTCGCGGCCGCACCGGCGGATCGTGAACACGTCGGGTTCCGCGCCGACCGGCAGCCGGATCAGCTCGTCGCGCTGCCGGCCGGTCATGGGCGGGGCTTGCCGACGAGCACGCCGGCGTCGTCGTGGCGGATCCCGGCGTCGCGCAAAAGGGCCGCCGCGATCGCGAGGGGAGTGGCGGCGAACAGCCGCTCACGGCCTTCGACGCTCCAGCGCTCGGTGAGGCCGTCGGAGTGCAGGACCACCGTCGCGCCGGGCGGCAGCGGGTAGTCGAACGCGCGGATCGTGCGGGCCTGGTGCCCGGCGACCCCGGGCGCCGAGATCATGCCCTGCTTGCGGCCGTCGGCGACGACGCAGCCGGCGATGTTGCCCAGGCCGGCGAACCGCACGGTGCCGGCGGCGGTGTTGATCTCCGCGACGGCGACCGCGCCGCCGCGGGTCCGGCGCAGGGCCTCGTGGATGTGTTTCACGACCGCCTCCGGCGAGGCCGTCACGTGGTCGCGGAAGACGTCGGCGGCGGCCCGCGAAGCCGCGGCCGCCAGCGGGCCGTGGCCCGATCCGTCACACATCATCAGCCGGAGCCGGCCGGGCTCGTGGTGGACGGCGTAGGTGTCGCCGCAGACCTCTTCCCCGTCGATGGGCCGGGTGAGCCCGGCGGTGTCGGCTTCGGGGATCTCCTCGAGGGGCGTCCGCCGGGGGTGGAACCGCGCGGTCACCACGGTGCCGCGGCCGGGTTCGGAGAGCACCGACGTCACGTCGGCGAGCCGGCGCACCGCGCCCATGCCGACCCCGAGCGTGCCGGTGGTGGATTCGCCGTCCCGGCCGGACGCGTCGGCGTCGGCCATGCCGGGGCCGCGGTCGATCGCGACGACCTCGACGGCGGCCTGGGTGACGGCCCGGATCGCCCGGATGACCAGCACGCCTTCGACGGCGTGCTTGGTGAGGTTGGTGCCGAGCTCGGTGACGGCCAGCCCGATCTCGGTGGCCCGGACCTCGCCGAACCCGAGCTGGGTGGCGAGCATGGCCGCGGCCCGCCGGGCCCGGCCGTGCGCCGTCGCGTCCTCGACCCGCAGCCAGGCGAAGTCCTCGGTGACGGGGAGGGAGCCGGCGGCGGTCATCGCGCCCACTTGACGACGACGATGTGCGTCCCGCGGCCGACCTCGGTGTCCAGCTCGAACTGGTCCACCAGCCGCTTGGCGCCGCCGAGCCCGAGGCCGAGCCCCTTGCCGCTGCTCCAGCCGTCGGCCAGGGCCACGGTGACGTCCGGGATGCCGGGGCCCTCGTCGTGGAAACTCGCCCGGACGCCCTTGCGGCGGCCGTCGGTGACCTCTTCGACGCGGGCCGTCCCGCCGCCGCCGTAGATCAGGGTGTTGCGCGCGAGCTCACTGGTGGCGGTGACCAGCTTGGTCTGGTCCACCAGGGACAGCTTGACCTGCAGGGAGTAGGCGCGGACGAGCTGGCGGACGCGGACGACGTCCTCGTCGGCCCGGATCTCCTGCTCGTCGGTTCTGCCGGGATCGCTCATCCCGTCACCGGAAGGAATCCCTCGTCCGGGCCGGCCGTGCTCCCGTTCCGCCGCGCGGTGAGCGTGCCGAGCACCTTGATCCCGCGCTCGAGGTCGAGCGCCGTGCGCACGTCTCCCAGCGTCAGGCCCAGCTCGACCAGGGTGATGGCCACGGCGGGCCGCATGCCGACGACGACCGTCTCGGCGTCGAACAGCTTCGAGAGCGAGGCGATGGTCGCGAACATCCGGCCGATGAACGAGTCGACGATCTCGACCGCGGAGATGTCGATGACCACGCCGGACGCCCCGGTCGTGCTGATCTTCTCGGCGAGGTCCTCCTGCAGCGCCAGGACACTCTGGTCCTGCAGGTCGATCTGGATGGAGACCAGCAGCATGTCGCCGATCTTCAGGATGGGGACGCGGTCCATCAGCGGGTCCGTTCGCGGGAGCGGCTCACGACGACGCCTTCACGCTGCAGGGCGTGGCGCAGCGCGTCGGCCAGCGTGGCCTTGGTGGTGATGTCGCCGAACTCGATCCCGAGCGCCACGATCGTCTGCGCGATCTGCGGCCGGATGCCCGAGATGATGCATTCGGCGCCCATCAGCCGCGCCGCGACGACGGTCTTGAGCAGGTGCTGGGCGACCTGCGTGTCGACGGCCAGCACACCGGTGATGTCGATGATCGCGTGCTCGGAGCCGGTCTCGACCAGCGCTTCCAGCAGCTTCTCCATGACGACCTGGGTGCGCGCGGAGTCGAGGGTGCCGACCAGGGGTACCGCGAGCACGCCCTCCCAGAGCTTGACCACCGGGGTGGTCAGCTCGAGCAGCTGCTCGGACTGCTCGCGGATGATCTCCTCGCGGGCGGTGGCGTAGGTCTCGAACGTCCACAGCCCGAGCGTGTCGAGCAGGCCCGAAAACGCCAGCACCTCGCGGAAGACCTGGGTGCTCTCGTCGTCCTCGGTCAGCTCGGAGACGGCCTGCTTGAGGGCGAAGACGCCCGCGGCGGTCTCGGACGGGCTGAAGCCCTGCCGGGCCCGGGTCCGGGAGAGGTCGGCCAGCTGCGCCTTGAGCTCGGTGTACTCGGAGCGGGTCAGGTCGCCGTCGAGGGTGATCACGGCGGTGATCGCGGAGTACAGGTCGCGCAGGTCACGCTCGAGCTCGGTGGTCGTCAGCCGCCCGCGCAGCGCCGGACCGGCCAGCTCGGCCCAGCGGCCGACCAGCCGTTCCCCGTCCTTCTCGAGCACCTCAGCCAGCCGGTGGGGCTGCCCGCTTTCCGCTACCACGTTTTCTCCTCGCGACGTCACTGGTGGTGCTGACAGTAGCCGGTCTCCCCGGCCGGGTTTCCCGTCGCGAGGGGGTAGTCCCCGAGGGGGGTGCCCGCGCGTCGCAGTCGGTGCACTTCTCACGAACGGGGGATCGGTGTGACCGGCTCGGCGCCGGGGTAATCCGGGGAAATGACGATGACCAGGGCGTACCGCGGCGGCGAGCTGAAGGAGGAGGGGTTCCCGGTCGAGCGGGTGTCGGACTTCCTCGCCGACGAGGACACGACCGTGTGGGTCGACCTGTGCGAGCCGTCGGAGGCCGACCTCGCCGCGCTGACGGAGGAGTTCGGGCTGCACCGCCTGGCCGTGGAGGACGCCGTCCACGAACACCAGCGCCCCAAGCTGGACCGCTACGACCGCCACGCGTTCCTGACCGCGTACTCGGCCGATTTCGACCAGGAGAGCGGCCGGGTGCGGACCTCCGAGCTGGCCGCGTTCGTGATGCCGCACGCCCTGGTGACGGTCCGCAAGGACGACCGGTTCGCGATGGACGCCGTCGTCGCGCGCTGGGACGCCGCCACGGACCTGGCCGGCTCGGGTGTCCCGTACCTGCTGCACGGGCTGCTCGACTACGTCGTGGACGGGCATTTCGAGGCCGTGCAAGCACTCGACGACGAGATCGAACGCCTGGAGGACCTCGTTTTCGACGACCGCCCGGACCAGGCCGAGCTGCAGCGGCGCTCGTTCCGGCTGCGCAAGAGCCTGACCGCGCTGCGCCGGGTGGTGCTGCCGATGCGCGAGGTCGTCAACGCGCTGATGCGCCGCGACCAGCCGTTCTTCGACGAGGCCACCGCGCCGTACTTCCAGGACGTCTACGACCACGTGCTGCGCGCGTCGGAATGGACGGAGTCGTTGCGGGAGCTGGTTTCCACGATCCGCGAGACGCAGCTGAACCTGCAGGGCAACCGGCTCAACCTGATCATGAAGAAGGTGACGGGCTGGGCCGCGGTGATCGCCGTCCCGACCGCGGTGACCGGGTTCTTCGGCCAGAACGTGCCGTACCCGGGCAGCGGCAGCCCGCTGGGGTTCTGGATGTCGACGCTGGCGATCGTGTTGTTGTCGGCGTTGCTGTTCGGTATTTTCCGCCGACGCGACTGGCTCTGACTACTGGCTGCGCAGCAGGACGAAGCTCGCCCGCGCCACCGTCGTTCCCGCCGACGTCACCCGGCAGGACGTGAAGACCGCGCGCCGGCCGACGCGATCCACTGTGGTCTCGGCCTCCAGCCAGCTGCCGACCGCGGCCGGCGAGAGGAAGTCGACCGTGGAGCTGACCGTGCGGACCACCGCGCCCTCACCGATCGCGTGGCGCGCGGTGCGGCCGGCGGAGATGTCGGCCAGCGTCATCAGGAAGCCGCCGTGGACCGTGCCGAGCGTGTTGCGGTGCTCCTCGCGGACGTGGACCCCGAGGACGCCGTCGTCGTTGACGTGGATCGGCCCGACCAGCGCGACGAACGGCGACGACTCCAGCAGGACGAAGCCCGGCGGCGGGCTGATCACCGGGCCGCCTGCAGGACCCGGGCGGGGCGGCCGAGCCCGGGCGTCCTGGCGGTGTGCGCGGTCACGTCGGCGAGGTCGTCGAGGAGGCGGCCGGCGCCTCGCGCAGGATCTGCCGCCGCCGGGCGACCCCCTTGGCGTACGGGCCGCGACGTGTCGGTTCGGGCATGTCCCGACGGTACCGGGAGTCCGAAAGCACAGCATCGCTGGGCTTTTGGGTACCGTCCTCGGCGTGGGGAGATCGATCACGCCGCCGGGTCGGCGGCCCGGTCGGTGGAGGTGAGGGGCGACGGCCGGAATCCCTTGGCGATCAACCAGATTCCCAGCGACAGCTCCCACAACGCGATCGGGAGCGCGGCCAGCGCCACCACCGGGGCGTCCCGCTCGACGGCGCCGGCCATCGTGGCCAGCGTGGCCGCCAGGAGCAGTGGCGCGCCGACGAACCCGAGCACGGGCAGCGCGCGCGGCACCAGGCGCGAGCGGTAGAGCAGCGAGCCGAGCAGCAGCGCGTTCACCGCCGGCATGAGACTCTGCCCGAGCAGGAACAGCCGGTCGTACAGCGCCACCAGCACCTGACCGCTGACGACCGCGTCGGCGCCGGCGCCGGTCCGCCGCAGCGTCACGACGGTCAGCAGGCACGCGACCCCGGCGATGATCGCCGCGCCCTCCAGGGTCCGGGCACCGACGAAGCCCAGCGCGACGGATTCGTTCTGCCGCTTCAAGATCGGGAACAGGGTGACAGCGGTGCCGACGCAGGCGAAGGCGACAACGACCTCCAAGGCACCGCCGACGACCGCCGCGGTGTCCGGGCCGTCGCCGGTGACGTAGTTGCGGCCGCGCACCGGGCCGTAGAGCGCGAGTGTCGGGATCGAGACGAAGGTGAGCAGGTAGAGCACGCCCGCGACGAGCGCGGTCTTCCTCGGTGAGTCCATGTGCCGCTCCGGCTGTCGGTCTCCGGTGCGCCACGTTACGCGCGTGTGCCGCCGGGGGAAACGATCCGGGACCACCCGCCTGGCCGAGCCCGGCCGCGGCGAGCGCGCCTACGCTGGGGGCGCGCCCCGGACCCAGGCGACCGCAGTCGAACGGCCCGAGGAGACCAGCTGATGACCACCACGCACAAGGAGCTCGACCCCGTCGAGATCGAGCAGATCGGCGCGGAGCTGGACAAGCTGCGCACCCGTGTCGCCGGCGAGCTCGGCGCGGAAGACGCCGACTACATCCACAACGTCGTTGCCGTGCAACGGTTCTGCGAGGTCGCCGGCCGGGTGCTGTTGTTCGCCGGCTGGTTCCCGCCCGCCTGGGCGGGCGGGGTCGCGGCGCTCACGTTGTCGAAGATCCTGGACAACATGGAAATCGGCCACAACGTGATGCACGGCCAGTACGACTGGATGAAGGACCCGGCGCTGAACTCGCGGACGTTCGAGTGGGACATGGTGTGCCCGGGCGAGCAGTGGCGCCGCTCGCACAACTTCATGCACCACACCTACACCAACATCCTCGACAAGGATCGCGACGTCGGTTACGGCATCCTCCGGATCACCGAGGACCAGCCGTGGCACCCGTACTACCTCGGCAACCCGGTCTACGCCGCGGCGCAGGCGGTGTTCTTCGAGTACGGGATCATGCTGCACGACCTCGAGGTCGACCGGATCGTGCAACGGCGGCGCAGCTGGCGCGACGTCGTCCCGCTGCTGAAACCGATGCTGCGCAAGACGGCGCGCCAGGCCGGCCGCGACTACGTGGTCCACCCGCTGCTCACCGGACCGCTCGCGCCGTTGACGCTGTCCGCGAACGTCACGGCCAACGTGCTCCGCAACCTGTGGGCGTTCTCGATCATCTTCTGCGGTCACTTCCCCGACGGCGCCGAGGTTTTCGCCGAGGAGGAGAGCGAGCACGAGACCCGGGGCCAGTGGTACCTGCGCCAGATGCTCGGTTCGGCGAACATCACCGGCAGCCCGCTGTTCCACGTGCTGTCGGGCAACCTCAGCCACCAGATCGAGCACCACCTGTTCCCGGACCTGCCCAGCCACCGCTACCCGCGGATCGCCGCCGAGGTCCGGGAGATCTGCGAGGACCACGGCCTGCCGTACAACACGGGCTCACTGTCCCGGCAGCTCGGCTCGGTGGTCCGCAAGATCTTCCGGCTCGCGCTGCCCGGACGTCCACAGTAGACCGGCGGGCGGGCTACGTCAGGCGGCCCAGCAACGTCTCCACCGTGTCGGTGTTGTCGCGGTGCGCCGCCGCCATCTGCACGTCGTGCGCGGCTTCCGGGTTCGCGTCCGCCGGCACCGTCAGCAGGGTCACGCGGTGCCGGTCCGAAGCGCCGATCACGGTCACCGTGCCGGCTCGCTGCGACCGGAACCCCTCCAGCCGGACCCGCTCGCCGTCGTGGACGATCCGGCGTGGCGGCTCGGAAAAGTCGCCGAGGTGGAACGTGACCCGCTCGATCCGGCCCAGCCGGACGGCCAGTACGGCGAACAGTTCCGGCAGTTCGCCGACCAGGTCGGCCGAGCGCGGCCACCACGCGCCGTCGACATACCCGGTCGTGGGTCCCTTCGGCTTCAACCGCAGCCGGAGCGCGTGCTCTTCGGCCGCGGGGGCGGTGACTGTGTGTGGGACCGACGTCATGTCGGTTCTCCCGTCTCCGGCCGCCGATCGCGCCCGGAACGCGCCCGAGGACGGCGCGGGCTCGAGCGCCCGCGCGCGAAATGCTCTCGGTCACCACAGACACTACACGCACCGTGTGTTAAGACTGGGGTCTACCAAAGGGGCCCTCGTGGACCAGCTCACCCTCGGCGTCGTCGCGCGTTCCCGCAAGGAAAACGAACGCCGCCTTCCCATTCACCCGCACCACTTCGAGCTGATCGAAGCCGATCTCCGCGAACGCATCTTCCTCGAACACGGCTACGGCGAAGACTTCGGCGTCGCCGACGAACAGCTGGCCGGCCTCGTCGGCGGCCTGCGCACCCGCGAACAGCTCGTCGCCGAGTGCGACGTCCTGTTGCTCGCCAAGCCGTTGCGCGAAGACGTCGCCGAACTGCGGACCGGTCAGGTGCTGTGGGGCTGGCCGCACTGCGTCCAGGACACCGGGCTCACGCAGCTGGCGATCGACGGCAAGCTGACGCTGATCGCGTTCGAGGCGATGAATCACTGGAACCGCGACGGCTCGTTCGGGCTGCACGTCTTCCACAAGAACAACGAGCTCGCCGGTTACTGCTCGGTGCTGCACGCGCTGCAGCTGGCCGGCTCGACCGGGGACTACGGCCGCCGGCTGAAGGCGGTCGTGATCGGTTTCGGCGCGACGGCACGGGGATCGGTGACCGCGCTCAACGCGCACGGCGTGCACGACGTGCACGTCCTCACCGGCCGGGGGATCGCCGCGGTCGGCTCGCCGATCCATTCCGCCACGATGGTGCACTTCGAGCACGACGAGAACAACCCGGGCGACCTCCGGCGCAGCCACGCGGTGAACGGCCGGGGCCGCGTGCCGCTGGCCGGGTTCCTCGCCGAGCACGACATCGTCGTCAACTGCGTGCTGCAGGACACCGCCGAGCCGCTGACGTTCCTCATCGAGGAAGACCTCGCCGCGTTCGCGCCGGGCAGCCTGATCGTCGACGTCTCCTGCGACGAGGGCATGGGTTTCAGCTGGGCGAAGCCCACCACGTTCGCCCACCCGGCTTTCACGGTCGGCGACGGCATCACCTACTACGCCGTCGACCACAGCCCGTCCTACCTGTGGAACTCGGCCACGTGGGAGATCAGCGAGGCGCTGCTCCCGCTGCTGCGGCCGGTGCTCGGCGGACCGTCCGAATGGGACGGTCACGAGACCGTGCGGCGCGCCGTCGAGATCCGCGACGGCGTCATCCGCAATCCCGCGATCCTCGCCTTCCAGCACCGCTCGGCGGCGTATCCGCACGTCGCGGGGTAGGCTGTCCCGACAACACACCCGCGTTGCGGAGCGATCCGGACCCTGTCCCTTCCCAGTCGGTGTGGCGGTGCAGGACACCGACCCGAGGGAGACCAGGATGCGCTGGCGGCAGGCCGGTGGCTGAGCTCGACGCGCTGCGGACCAGCGTGCTCGCCGCGCTCGCGGACGGCACACCGGGCAGCGGGGTCGACACGGTCGGCCGGGTGTGCCGGGCGTTCGTCCGGCTGCTCCCGGTGGACGGCGCCGCCGTGTCGGTGATGGCCGACGCCGGGCACCGCGAAGTCGTCTACACCAGCGACCCGGTGAGCGCCGCGCTGGCCGAGCTGCAGCTCACCCTCGGGGAAGGGCCGTGTTACGAGGCCTATTCCCTGGGCGGCCCGGTCCTGCACCCCGACCTCGTCGGCGCGCTCCCGCCGGCCTGGCCGGTGTTCGCCGCCCAGGCCGTCGCGCACCCGGTGGCGGCGCTGTTCACGTTCCCGCTGCAGATCGGGGTCGTGCGCGTCGCGACCTTGGACACCTACCGGGCGACCCCGGGCTCGCTGACCACGGTCGAGCTGGCGACCGCCCTGCAGGTGGCCGACATCGCCGCGCTGGCGCTGTCGGGCCTGCTCGGCGGCGACCGGTGGCTCGACGGGGACGGCCGGTGGATGGAGAGCGCCGGGATGCGGCACCGCGAGGTGCACCAGGCCACCGGGATGCTGATCGCGCAGCTGGACGTGCCGGCCGCGGAAGCGCTGGCGAAGATGCGCGCCCACGCCTTCGGGCACGGCCGCACGCTGCTCGACGTCGCCGCCGACATCGTGGCCGGCCGGCTCCGGCTGGACCTGGAGCCCTGAAGGGATCCACCATGAACAGATCCGACGAGAAACGAGGAGATGGTGGGCATGGCCGACCGTGAACGACAGGTGACCCGGACGTTCGTCGCACTGGCCGACACGCTCGTCGACGATTTCGACGTCGCCGACCTGCTGCACACGCTGGTGCGGCGGTGCGTGGAGCTGCTCGACGTCGCCGCGGCCGGCCTGACCCTGGTCGACGAGCGCGGCAGCCTGCAGGTCCTCGCCTCCTCGACCGAACAGGCCCGGCTGCTGGAACTGTTCCAGCTCAGCAGCGACGAAGGCCCGTGTGTGGACTGCTTCGCGAGCGGGGTCCCGGTGCTGGTCGCCGACGTCGCCGCGCAAGCCGGCCAGTGGCCCCGGTTCGCCGCCGAAGCCGCCCGCCAGGAGTACGCCTCGGTGCACGCGCTCCCGATGCGGCTGCGCAAGCAGACCATCGGCGCGCTGAACCTCTTCGGCGCCCGGCCGGGCCGGCTCTCGGCCGACGACGTCGACCTGGCGCAAGGGCTCGCCGACACCGCGACCATCGGCATCCTCCAGGAACGGGCCATCCGGCACGGGGAGACGATGTCCGAGCAGCTGCAGACCGCGTTGAACAGCCGGGTGACCATCGAGCAGGCGAAGGGCGTCCTGGCCGTGACCGGCGGGCTCAGCATGGACGACGCGTTCGTCGCGTTGCGGGGGTACAGCCGCGGCCACAACCTGCGGCTGAGCGACGTCGCCCGCGCGATCGCCGAACGGACGCTGGACCCGGGCCTCGTCCTGGCGCGCCCGAGCCGCAAGGTCTAGCCCGCGTTCACCGGCGGGTCCGGAGGAACGGCCCCGGATCACCGCCGGCGCGGGCGCCGCTGTGCAGCCAGCGGACGAAACCGCGGCGGTCGCGCCGCTCGAGCTCGTCGAGGTAGTCCTGCCGGCGCTGCACCATGCTCCGGCGGGTCGCGGGATCCCGCGCGACGAGCAGCTGGAAGTAGCTGCGCCGCCAAGCTGTGCACAGATCGTCGGTGCTCAGCTCGGCGACCGGCCGGGGAGCCGGCGGCGGCCGGGTGATCGCCGCGACGACGTCGTTCGTGCTCCGGTCCGCCGGGGTGTCCGGGCCGCGTTTCCGCCGCCGTGGCAGCACAACGGCGGCAACCGCGCCGACGGCCGCCGCCGGCAGGCTCCAGCCGAGCATGGCACCGACCGGCGCGCCCACGACCGCGAGCGTCGCGAATACGCCGGCGAAGGCCGTGGCCGCGGCCCAGATCGCGCGGATGAGCATGGTTTCGCCTCGGCGTTCGGTTCGAGCGCCGGGCTCCCGCCTCGCGCTGCCGTCGGAAACAAGCGCCGAGGTCCGGGGCGTCACCCCCGACTTTACCGGTTCCGGCGGGCTTCCGGACCACCCGGCTGGAGCTGCCGGGGCGCGCCGGTACCCGCGTAGGCTGGACCACCGCCCCGGACCCCGGCGATCCCTACGTCGACGAATCGGGGTGGCATCGTGGGACTGACCGGCGATCTGGACGACGAGTACCCGGTGGGCTGGGTCCTGACCTACCGGAACCGGCGGGGACCCGGCTGGTCGGCCGGTGTGGTCCTCGGGCCGCCGTCGCGGGATCCGGGCACCGGCCTCGAAACGATCCCGCTCGCCCCGCTCGGCGACGGCCCGGCGATCCGGGTGCCGGACCGCGACGTCATCGGCATCACGCCCCGGCGCCCGCCCGGCTGACGTCCGTCCTCAAAGGACTCACCGGGGGAACCACCCGGCTGGCCGAGCCCGGCGCGCCCCACCCGGGCTTACGCTGGACGTCGCGCCCCGGACCACGGCGCTCGAAGCGACGTCCGAGTCGAGCGGGGTGACGAGATGGCCGAGGGCGCCGGTCCCGGCGGGTATCCGCAGGGGTGGCAGGTCCGCTACCGCGGCCGCCGGGAGCCGTCGATGCCCGGCTTGCGGACGTCGCCGGAACGCATCGGCACGATCGCCGGCCCCTGCCTGCGCGACGAGCACACGAGCACCACGTGGGTCCGGGTCCGCCCGTTCCGCGCGACCCCCGAAACCCCGCTGCGGCTGGTGCGGTCGACGGACATCCTCGACGCCCGCCCACCCGGCGAGCCCCTGCCCCCGACCCCCGCGGACGACGGCGACACCGGAAAGCGCACGGTGGTGCTAGAACTGCCGAACCGCGGCCCGGTGACCTAGCGGTCCGGCCGCGCCGGGAGTCGATCGGGAGTCGGACGGCAGGGTCGGACGGCGGTGGTTGCGGCGCCGGAACCGGGCCGGGTAGCGGGTTTGCGTACCCGAGCGGTCGGCTCGCGTACCCGGAGAGTCGGCCCGCGTACCTGGAGGGTCGGTTGACGTGTTTGGAGGGTCGACTCGCGTGATTGGGGAGTCGACACGGTGCTGTTGGCGAATTCGTGGCGAGCGCCGGTGAGTGGTCTGCCGCGGCTCGTCGTGAGTGGTTAGGGCGGTTCTAACCGCCCTAACCACTCACGAGGGCCGCGGCAGACTGTGGAGGCTGGGTTCGCGCCAACAGCACCACGCGTCGCGAATCCGGCGCGGGGGCCGGGGGAGCGGGGGTTACGAGGGGGTTGGCAGGTGGCCGGGGCGGAACTGGACCAGCAAGGCCGTCGCCGTCGCGCAGACGGTGTCGCCCGCGCGCAGTTCGCCGGCGGCGTGGACCTTGCGGCCGTCGCGGCTGGTCAGGCGGCCTTCCGCGGTGAGCGGGACGCCGTAGGGCGTGCCCTGGTGGTAGTCGACCGTCAGGGACGCCGTCATGCCGGGGAAGCCGGCCGCCGCGGTGGCGCGGCCCAGCACGTGGTCCAGCACCGCGGCCACCCAGCCGCCGTGCACGCGCCCGGGCGGCCCTTCGTGCGCCGCGCCGAGAAGCAGATCGGCCCGCACCGAGTCCGGCCCGACGTGCACCCACGACAGCGGCGGGGCCAGCGGGTTTCCCGGTCCTTCGACCGGGTTGTTGATGCTCAGGTACCCGCCGCCCTCGAGCGCGGCGAGCAGCAACGGCGACGTACCGCCGGCGGCGCGCAGAACCTCGGTGACGTCTTCGATCCGCCTCGCCGCGGCGACCAGGTCGGCCTCGTCGTCGCGCACGCACACCGCGGCCTCGATCAGGTCCCGGATCCGCGAACCGAGCAGGGCCCGCGCGGGCGGCACGCCGGGGACCACCGGGTAGGCGCCCCTGAGCTGCGGTTCGGCCATCGTCCTCCTGCCCGCGAAACTAGAACGTGTTCCACATTAGCAGGATCTTCCCCGCCCGGTCCGGCCGTCGATCCGCTCGCGCGGCAGGTCGACACCCGCTAGCGACATCGCGCCGCCGCCGTTGCCGTGAAGGCCTCCTTGCCGGCCACAAGAGCCGGTAAGGAGGCCTTCACGGCTTTCACCACCTGCCGAAGCCCGCGGTCACTGCGTGACGAACGGGTTCGCGTCGAGCCCGCAGGTCTTGCCCGCCGCCGGGAACGTCCCGGAGATCAGGTAGTTCCGCTTGACCTGTTCCGTGCACGTGCTCGGCGCGTACATCGACGAGTGCCCGAAGCCGTCGGTCACGAACACCTTGGCGCGCGCCAGTTCCGCGGCGCCGTCCTGCGCGCCGTGCAGCGGCGTCGACGGGTCGTACCGGTTGTTGATCACCAGGATCGGCGCCGACGTCCAGCGGTTCCACGGCCCGGTGTACCGGTCGGTGTCCTTCGCCTTCCAGTACGCGCAGCTCATCATGTCCAGCGCGCCGATCCGCCCGAAGTACGGCACCCGCTGGTCTTCCGAGGCGGCGTACCGGCTGTAGATCGCCGGATCGGCCGGGACGTCGCTGTCGGTGCACTGGATCGCGTTGAACGCCTCGGTGCGGTTCGAGGTGTACTGCTCGCCGGTGGTGCTCGCCGTCCGCGCGGCGGTCACCGTGGTCCGGGCGTCGTACAAGCGCTGCAACAGGTCCGCGATGTCCGGCCAGCCCCGCAGGTCCGAGAGGTCGCCGGCGGTGTTGATGATCCCGGAGTACGTCCAGGTCTCCGGACCGTCGGCGCCGGGGACGGTGATCGGGCCCCGCTGGGCCCGCGTCATGATCTCGGTCCACTTCGCCTTCGGGTCACCCGAGGAGAAAGCGCAGTCCGGGCCGGCCGCGGTGCACTGCTTCAGGAACTGGTCGAACGTGTCCGAGATGCCGCGCGGGACGTCCTGCCGGGTGTCCAGCGGGACCGTCCGGCCCGTGCCGTCGTGGCCGGTGGCGCTGCCGACGAAGTCCATCGAGCCGTCGAAGACCATGGCCCGGATCCGGTCCGGGAACAGGTTGGCGTAGACGGCGCCGAGGAACGTGCCGTACGAGATCCCGTGGTAGGTCAGCTTCTGGTCACCGACGGCGCGGCGCAGCACGTCCAGGTCCCGGGCGGTGTTCGCCGTCGAGACATGCTGGAGGAGGTTCCCCGCCTTCTGGCCGCACCGGTCGGCGAGGTCTTTCGAAGCGGCGAAGAACGGCGCTTCGCCGCTCGGGTCGCCGGGCATTTCCGGGAACGACCCGAAGAACGCCTGCTGGTCCGCCTCGGTGTCGAAGCACCGGACGGCCGTGCTGTTGGCGATGCCGCGCGGGTCCCAGGACACGACGTCGAAGCGGGACCGCAGCTCGGGCGAGAACAGCCACGGCCACTTGCCGCGCTCGCGCAGCCGCTGCAGCCCGGACGCGCCGGGGCCGCCGAAGTTGACGAAGAGGGTGCCGATGCGCTTCGCCGGGTCCGTGGCCGGGAGCTTGATCAGCGCCAGCTGGATCTGGGCGCCGGTCGGCTGGTCGTAGTCCAGCGGCACCGGCGCCGTCGAGCACTGGAAGCCGTCCTGGCAGTCGGACCAGGTCAGGTGGGGTGCCGCCGGTTCGGGTGGGGTGGCGGCGTCGGCGGGCACGCCGGGCAGGGCCAGAGCGGTCGCCAGCACGGCGACCACCAGCCGGCCCGCACGACGGGTCAGAGCGGTGGGCAAGGGAAGGATCCTCCAGTTTTCGGTGCAACCCCAGTGGAACTCTCGGCTCCCAAGACGTGAGCCGGTGGGGAAAGGTTGTCACCGAAGATCGTTTTTCGCGTCAGCGTGCAGGGTCACCCCCTGTTGGCCGCAGCCGCGAAAAGTGTTCACGCGAGTGCCGTGCCACCGCCCGCGGGCACGACGAAGCGGGGCACCGGGAACTCCCCGGTGCCCCGCTTCGCGCACGTCAGGGCAGGGCCAGCGCGTCGTCGACGGTCGGGGCGAGCGTGATCAGCTCGTGGGCGCCGGCGAGCTGGATGGTCTTGAGCACCGTGGGGCCGGTGGCGACGACCCGCAGCCGGGTGGGGTTGTCGTCGGCGTCGCGGCTGGCCCGGACGATGGCGTTGATGCCGCTCGAGTCGAGGAAGGTCACCGCCGTCAGGTCCAGCACGACGGGCCCGGCCGCGGCCGCCTGCAGCGCGGTCAGGGTCCGGCTGAACTCCGGGACGGTCAGGAGGTCGAGCTCGTCGGCCACGGCGACGACGACCGCGCTGCCGCGGCGGCTGACACTGCACTGCAAGGCCGGCTGCTCGTCGGGGATCACCAGCGGCGGCGGCTCAGGGGGTTCGTTGCTGGACACCGCACCAGTCTCTCCCGGGCGTCCGGCGCCCGCAGCGTGGTGCCCGAGGTCGAGTGCCGGTTCTCACTCCGGCAGCGTGGCGCCCGAGGTCACGGTCCGCAGCGCGGCCCGCAGCAGCCGGGCGATCTGTGGCGGCGTCCAGCCCGTGCGGGTGGCCAGCTCGGCCGTCGTGAGGCGGTCCACGGCGGTGGACCACAGGGCGAAGCGCTGGCGGGGCGGCAGCTGCGTGACCTCGTCGAGCAGGACGGCGTCGTGCAGGGCTGCGTCCAGCCGCGCACGCTCGATCCGCGGCGCCAGGTCCGCCCGCAGCGCCACCAGGACACGGGCGCGCACCTGCCGTTCGGCGGCGGCGTTCCGGCAGCGCCGGTCCACCTCGGGTGCCGCGGCGAGCACCCGGCGGCACAACGCGGTGCTCGTGCGCTGGGACCGCCCGGTCTGCATCGCGACGCGGTAGACGAGCGTCAGCATCCGCCCGGGAAGATCGGTTTCGGCGGGCTGCCAGGACGCCACCGGCCGGGTGGGGCTGCCGGTCGTCATCCGTTCGCCTCGACGCCGGTCCGGTCGCTCGGCTCGCCGGGCAGGTGGCTCAGCAGCCAGACGAGCTCGGCGGCGTCGATGAGCCCGGCGTCGGCCGCGCGGATCCAGGCGCCGGCGGCCCGGCGGGTGAATTCTCGCGTGACGACAGGCCTGGTCGCGTGCTGAACGCTGTTCATCAGCTGCTCCCGATCGGCGAGTGGGGTGTGCTCGGCCACCGGGGTCCGGGGGTGCCGCGACGTGAGGAGAGTTTAGGCGCTGTCCGGTGAGTCCGCTCGATGGGCCGCCTGGGCGCGAAGACCGTGAGCTTGACCCGCAGGACAGCGCCCTGACCTCCAGGGATCGTGGCCGCGGTGGTCAGGATCCCAGGGCGAAGCGCTGCGCGGCGGAGGCGTTGCAGTCGTAGATCCGCAGCCGGTCCCCGGCTTTGCCGGCGTTGTCCGGGTCGTCCAGGCAGCGGCCCGCACCGACGTTGCGCAGCGCCCCGTTCGCGGCCGGAACCCATTGCTGAGCCGGGCTTCCGTTGCAGTCCCACAGCTGCACCGGCGTGGTGTTCGCGGTGCCGGCGTTGACGACGTCGAGGCATTTCCCGAGCGTGCGCACCGACGTGTCGCCCGGCGCGGACCACCGCTGCGCGTCCGTGCCGTTGCAGCCGTAGAGCTGCACCGCGCTGCCCGACGCGGGGTAGGCGTCGACGACGTCGGCGCAGAGCCCGGCCGGGCCCGTGACCGGTGCCGGCGGGAAGCGCCAGGCCTGGTCGGCCGTGTCGGCGCAGTCGGCCAGGCGCATCCCGTCGCCCGCCGCCGTGGCGGCCAGGCACCGGCCGGCGTTCGTCAGCTTGCCCGCCGTGGTCAGGCTCCAGGCCTGCGCGGCCGTCCCGTTGCAGGTGTAGAGCTGCACCGGCGTGCCCGCGGCCGTCGAGCCGCCGGCGACGTCGAGGCACTTGCCGAGGACGCGCACCGTGCCCCCACCGGTCGGCGGGGTGAGCTGCTGGCCCGCCGAGTGGTCGCAGGCGGCCAGCTCCAGCGGCGTGCCGTCGGCCGACGCGCCGCCGTGGACGGCGAGGCAGAGCCCGCCGCGGCCGGTCACCTGGCCCGCCGCCGGGTTGTCGGCGGCGGTGCCCGTCAAGGTGACGGTGTGCCGGGCGTTCGACGGCAGGCTCGCCGTGGTCACGGTGACCGTGCGGGAGTGCGCGTTGTAGGCCCACGCCGTCTCGGGCAGCCGCTGGCCGTCCACCGAGACCGCGGTCGGCGCGGCCGCGTTGGCCAGCCGCAGGGTGTAGGCCTTGGCCGGGGAGGTGCCGGCGGCCGCGTCGACCGTCAACGTCCTCGCGGCGTCCTGCCAGCCGAACCGGGTGGTCGACGACGCGCCGGCGCCTTCGCCGGAGTCCTCGTACAGCGAGAAGCTCCCGTCGGCGCCCGCCGTCACGTTCAGCGTGAGCTGGTCCAGCGGCGCGGCGGCGTTGTCGGTGTAGTTGGTGCGGATCGGCACGATGCCGCCGGCCTTGACGAGCACCGGCATCTCCGACAGCGGCTTGGTGATCGTCGCGGTCGACGGTCCCGTGTAGACGGTGCCGGTGAAGTAGTCGGTCCAGGTGCCCGGCGGGATCCACGCCGAGACCGAGCCGCTCGCGGTGGTGATCGGCGCGACGAGGACGTTGTCGCCGTACAGGTACTCCTGCGGGTGGGTGTAGGCCGCGTCCTGGTCCGGGTAGTTCAGGTAGAGCGGCCGGGTGATCGGCACGCCGGTCTGGTTCGCCTGCTTGGCGAGGGTGTAGGTGTAGGGCACCAGCGACTCGCGCAGCCGCAGGAACTTCTCCGCGCTGTCGCCCGCCGCGCCGGGGTAGTCCCAGGGCAGCCGGTCGCCGTGGTCGGAGTGCAGCCGGTCGATCGGCTGGAACGCGCCCAGCTGCAGCCACCGCGCGTAGAGGTCGTCGGGCAGGTGCCCGCCGTGGAAGCTGCCGATGTCGTGGCTGACGTTGCTGAGCCCGGCGGCCGCCTCGTCCGGCGTGAAGCGGGCTTCGTAGGCGAGCATGTCCCAGCTCAGCGGGGTGTCGCCGGTGAACTGGAGGGTGTTGCGGCGCTCCGACCAGGGCCCGAGCGGGTAGCTGCTGTGGATGCCGCCCTGTTCGGCGCCGCCGATGCGGCCGAAGGAGAAGCCCCGCAGGCCCTGCGCCGCCGCGTGGTCGGCGTAGGCCTGGTTGATGAAGTTGTCCGGCGCGACGCCGGTGTCCGACGCGCTCGACCGGCCGCAGCCGGAGCAGTAGTCCAGCCACCACGTCCGGACGCCCTGGGCGTCGAACGGCTTGTGCAGGTCGAAGTAGGAGCGCAGGTGCGCCGGGTTCGACCAGTCCCACACGTAGTTCGAGCCGTCGGCGATCAGCCCGCCCGCGGTCGTGTTCGCCGCCGCGAACTTCGGGTCGTTGCCCGCGATGGACGTGTGGATGTTGAGCGAGACGGCCAGGCCCTGTTGTTTCGTCCAGTTCAGGAACCCTTGCGGGTCCGGGAAGAGCGCGGTGTTCCAGTTCCAGCCGTTCCACTGCGACGGCGACTTCCAGTCGGTGTCGACGACCAGCCAGTCGATCGGGGTGAAGGTGGAGCGGAACTTCGGCAGCAGCGACGTGCGGTAGTCGTTGTCGGAGTAGGCGAAGTAGCGGGAGAACCAGACGCCGTAAGCGGACCGCGGCAGCAGTGCCGTGCCGCCGGTGAGGGCGTTCAGGTCGCCCAGGCCCTGCTTGAAGTCCTTGCCGTAGCCGAAGAAGTAGCCGTCCTGGTAGGGCTGCGCGCCGTGCGACGCCCGGTCCGTGACGGTGCGGTCGGCGTTGAGGACGGCCGAGTGCGTGTCGTCGAGCAGGTACCAGCCGTCGCGGTCGAGCAGGCCGGGGTGCTGCGGCGTCGGGACGGCCTCCGGGTTGTCCAGCGACCGGTCCCAGCCGCCGAGCACGGACTTGGGCCCGGCGCCGTAGGCGGTCGTGAGCAGCGAGGTGTCGGCGGCGGGGTAGGCCGCGGTGGTCGTCGTGACGGCGAGGCTGTCGAGGTTCACGTTGCCCGAGTCACCGGACTTGCGGTCGATCCGGACGGCGTTCGTCCCGGCGGTCAGCGGAACCGTCACCGACGCGGTCGCCCAGGTGTTCCAGGACGACGTCGCCGGCAGCGAGAGCTTCGGCCCGGGCGCGCCGTTGACCGTGGTGGACAGCGTGCGCGTGGTGGTCTGGCCGTCGCCGCCCTGCGCGTTCGCGTAGCGGACGGTGAGCCGGTACTGCCCGGCCGACGGCACCGCGGAGACGTCCTGGGCGAGCGACGCCCCGACCGACGTGAAGCCGGCCAGGAACCCCGAACCGGTGTTCCCGGTGTGGTCGTAGGCGGTCGACGCCGACCCGCCCGGCACGCCGTTTTCGGCCTCGCAGGCCGTGGCGAAGGCGCAGTAGGACGGGAACAGCGGCGCGGCCGTGACGTTGGTCGTCGTGAGCAGCACCGACGTGTTGTCGCGGGTGAACGGGCCGCTGTTCTGCCGGTACCGCAGGGTGAGGCCGGCGGTCTTGATCTCGCGGACGCCGCCGGTCACCGTGGTCGTGTAGGCGGGGGCGGGGAAGGACCGGTTCACGGCGTTGAAGGTGGTCAGGTCCTGGAACCGGTCGTCACCGGCGTATTCGAGCCGGATCAGCGTCGGCGTCAGCACCTCGAACCGGGCGTGCCCGTCCTGGACGACGGCCTGGTCCACCTGCGCGGGTCTCGGATCCCGGGCGGCGGCGACTCCGGTGACGGCGGCCACGCCCGTCACGACCGCGACCAGGGTGTGGATCAGCTTCAGCGACGGTGATCGGAACACGCGCACTCCCTTGTCCACGCAGACCTGCTGATCCACTGTCAACGTTGTCCACCGGACATGTCAGCCGCCGAATGCAGCAGAACCGCCCGAAGTGTCCTCAAAGGACGGACCACGGTGCCGTGCTGGTCCGGTGCGGGTGGCTCTTTCGGGTCCCGGCCGTTTGCCGCGGCCCGTGCGGGGTAAGCCGGGGACGGGCGGTCTCCGCCGGTCAAACAGCCGGCCGGCGGAGACCGTCTCGATCGGGCACCGGAACCCGCCGGAGGGCGTTCGCCTGGCAGGATGACCCGATGGACGCGCGCAGCAGGAACAACGTGGTCGTCACGGGCCCGGCCGACGGCCCCGTGGTGCTGCTCGCCCACGGTTTCGGCTGCGACCAGAACCTCTGGCGGCTCGTCGCCCCCGCGCTGGCCGCCCGCTTCCGCGTGGTGCTGTTCGACCACGTCGGCGCGGGGAAGTCGGACATCGCGTCGTGGTCGGCCAAGCGGTACGCCGGGCTCGACGCCTACGCCGAGGACATCCTCGGGATCTGCGACGAGCTGGACCTGCGTGACGTCGTCCTCGTCGGGCACTCGGTGTCGGCGATGATCGCCGTGCTGGCCGTGAACCGCGCGCCGGCGCGGTTCGCCAAGCTGGTGCTGCTCACGCCGTCGCCGTGTTACCTCGACGACGGGGACTACCGCGGCGGTTTCAGCCGGGCCGACATCGACGAGCTGCTCGACTCCCTCGAAGCCAACTACCTGGGCTGGTCGGCGGCGATGGCGCCGGTGATCATGGGCAACCCGGACCGCCCCGAGCTGGGCGGCGAGCTGACGGACAGCTTCTGCCGCACCGACCCGGTCATCGCGCGGGTGTTCGCGCGGGCCACGTTCCTCTCCGACAACCGCGCCGACCTGCCGGCGGTCACGGTGCCCACGCTGGTCGTCCAGACCGCGCAGGACGCCATCGCCCCGCCGGAGGTCGGCGCGTTCGTGCGCGACCGGATCGCCGGCAGCGAACTGGTGACGCTGGACGCGATCGGGCACTGCCCGCAGCTGAGCGCGCCAGAGGCGACCACTGACGCGATCCGGGCGTTCGCGGAAACGCCGTGATGTGCGAAACCGGGGACACCGACGGCAGTGAGGACACGAGCAGGGCCGCGTTTCCGGCCCTGCTCGAAGACAGCGCCGAGGACCTCTACGAAAACGCGCCGTGCGGCTACCTCTCGACGTTGCTGGACGGCACCATCGCGAAGATCAACACCACTCTGCTCGACTGGCTGGGCCACCGGCGCGACGACCTGGTGGGCCGGCGCCGGTTCGCCGACCTGCTGACCGTCGGCGGCCGGATCTACCACGAGACGCACATCGCGCCGATGCTGGCGATGCACGGCGAGGCCGGCGGCCTGGCGCTGGAGCTGCAGACCGCCGGCGGGACCCGGCTGCCGGTGCTCGTCACATCGACGGTGAAGGCGGGCGCCGACGGCACCGCCCAGCTGATCCGCAGCACGATCTTCGACGCCCGCGACCGCCGCGCTTACGAAGAGGAACTGCTGCGCGCCCGCCGCCAGGCCGACGTCGAACGCGACCGGGCCCGGGAGCTCGCGGCGATCCTGCAGCGCACCCTGCTGCCGCCCACGCTGCCGGCCGTCCCCGGTCTGGAGGTGGCCGCCTACTACCACCCCGCGTCGGTCGACGAGGTCGGCGGCGACTTCTACGACCTGTTCCCGCTCACCGGCGGCACCTGGGGGTTCTTCCTCGGCGACGTCTCCGGCAAGGGCGCCGTCGCGGCCGCGGTGACGTCCCTGGCCCGCTACACGCTGCGGGCCGCCGCCGTCTACGACCCCGACCCCGTCGGCGTGCTCACCAACCTCAACACCGTGCTGCACCAGGAGTTCCGCGGCACCGACCCGCGGTACTGCACCGCCATCTACGGCGCGCTCACCCCGGAGCCGGGCGGCTGCGCGATCACCCTGGCCAGCGGCGGCCACCCGCCGGCGGTCCTGGTCCGCGCCGACGGCACCGCGGCGTTCGTCGACACCCCGGGCGGGATGCTCGTCGGCGCGGTGCCCGGCGCCCGGTTCACCCAGGCCGGCCTGCACCTGGCCCCCGGCGACACGCTGCTGCTCTACAGCGACGGCCTCACCGAAGCCCGCACCGCACCCGGCCGGGACCGCTACAGCGAAGAACAGCTGCTGGAGTTCCTCACCACGCGCGCGTCCACCACGGCCCCGGCGGTGATCGCCGAGCTGACCGCCCTGCTCACCGGCTTCGGCGACGGCGTCGAGGACGACACCGCCCTGCTGGCCCTGAGCATCCCCGCGCGGACCCACCCGTGACCGCGGCGTTCACGACGGCCACCCGCGCGTCCGCCACGGGCACGGTGCTGGAGTTCGCCGGTGAGCTCGACGCCGCCACCTCGCCGGCCGCCCGCGCGGCGATCGAGGCCCTGACCCTGAGCCGCGGCGAGCACCTGATCGTCGACCTGTCGGCCCTGACGTTCTGCGACTCCAGCGGCATTTCCGCCCTTCTGGCGGCCCGCAACCTGGCCCTCGCGGCCGAGGCCGGGATCACCCTGGTCGGGGTGCCGAGCCCGGTGCAGCGCAGCCTCCGGCTCATCGGCCTGGCCGACTTCTTCCCCGCGCACCCCACGATCGCCGACGCCGACCGCGCCTGGGCCGCTCAGCGGTAGCGCGTCTCCGGTCGCCGCCACAGCAGCGCCACGGCGAGCAGCGCGGCCAGGCACGGTGCCACCCCGGACCACCCGAGTGCCGAGGGCAAGCCGGTGTCGCCGGAGGTGTCCTTGACGAGCAGCCCCGTCAGGCCGATCGCGACCCCGAGCACCAGCAGCACGGTCGTGGCCGGGCGCGCCCAGCGCTTGCCCGCCCGGACGGCCCACGTCGTCGTGAGCCAGGCGAGGACGCCGAGCCCGCCGACGGCGGACGACAAGGCCAGGTAAACGGAGACGGCCGTGTCGACCTGCGCCGCGGTGTAGGTGGCCGGTGGGTCTAGGGGTCGGGCGGGCACCAGGTGTCGGACGTGGGACCGTCGGCCGCTCCGCAGAAGCCGTGCACGGCCTTGTCGACTTCGCCGCCCGCCACCCCCATCACCGCGACCGGCTTGTTCTGCGGGACGTTCCGGCCGATGTCGCCGCCGAAGTCGATGGTGCCGGTGACGCCTTCGAGGTACTTGTTGACCTGCTTGGCGTCCGGGCGCGAAGTGTGGATCGCGGTGATCTCGCGCCAGATCGCGCCCGGCGTCACCGGGATTTCGGCGGCGGTCTCCCGCAGGTACGCCGCCGCGACGATCATCACCTGCGCGGCGTCGTAGGCGAGCGCGGCGTGGCCGTCGTACGAGCGGCCCTCCGGCGTCCGCTCGAACGGGAACAGCGTCTGGTCCAGCGTCGTGTAGAAGTCGAGCGCCGCGCCCTTCGGCTCGGTGACCGGCGCGGTGGCGAACGACATGTAGTAGTACGGCAGCGCGCGGTTGCGCTGGCGTTCGCCCTGGTCGGCGACGAACCGCGTGACGTCGTCGTCGCCGATCACCGTGGCGCGGCTGCCGCACTGGGCGGCGCTGCTGATGAACTGGCCGAAGTCGGGGACGCCCCGGCCGGCGAAGAACACAAAACCGTCGTAGGAACAGGTATCGCGGCCCGCCGCGCCGGCGTTGCCCACCAGCGTCTCGCCGTACCGCACGTGGGACGGCGGTCCGCCGGGGCCGCCGTCCGGGGTGAACGCCCGCGCCTCGGCCCGGAAACCCTTGTCCCGGAACGACTTGAGCGCGTCGTCACGCAGGTTGGTGCTGTAGAGGTCGGCGTCGTCGTCGGAGTAGTAGACGCGGACCACGCGCGGGCCCGGCAGCTGTTCGGCGAACCCGGCCGCCACCGCGGCCTCACGCCGGTTCTGCGGCGTCACCTGGAAGTACATCGGATTCAGGTCGGCCAGCGGGTCGGCGGACAGCGTCGAGGCGACCATCGGCAGCCCGGCGTTGGTCAGCGCGGCGATGGTCCGCTGGGTCGGCTCGCTGCTCAGGTCCAGCCCGACCACGCCGACGATGCTGCTGTCCTGCTGGGCCTGCAGCCGCAGCTGGTTCGCCACCCGCACGCCTTCCCGCATGTCGCGCCCCGCGTTGGCGATGAGCAGCCGGACGATCGGGTCGGCCGACCCGGGCGCGTTCAGCTGCCGCAGCTGGGCGACCGCGAACCCTTCCACCGACTCGCGTTCGGTGGTCAGCCCGTCGGCGAGGTGGTTGGACGACGTCAGCGCCTCCAGCACGACGAGCGTGATGTAGGGCCGCTCCGGGTGGGCCTCGTGCAGCGCCTCCGCGCGGTGGTTCTGGTCCAGCACCACCGCTTCGACCTGCCGGATCGTCGCGTCCGATGGCTGGAAGACGTCCTGGGAGCCGTCCGTGGTGCCGACGCACTCGCTGCCGGTCCAGATCAGCCAGGGGTTGTCCGAGCCGCAGTGCTCGGCGTAGGTGTCGTGGTGGCGGTAGGCGACGAACCCGGCGACCAGCGCCACCACCACGACCGGCACGCCGATCCGCGTCCACCGGCTCGCCCACCACGGCGGCCGCACCTGCCGGCGGAACCGGTAGTCGCTGCCGAGGGTCTGCAGCATCTGCTGGACCTTCGGCTCGTCGCCCTCGGCGGGCGGCCGGACGCCGATCGGCAGGTACCAGGCGGTCGGCTGACGTTCCCGCCGGTCGCGTTCGAGCTGGTTCTGCCAGGCCACGTAGGCCGCGCGCGCCTGCTCCGCCTGGAACTGCGGGCGGCGCGAGGTCGGCGACGCGTCCGGCGGCGGCGCCGGGCTGGCGCTGACCACCAGCAGCGGGTCGAAGAGGCCGACCTGGTTGCGGACCGAGTTGACCAGCTCCAGCAGGCGGTAACCGCCGTTGCCGACGCTCACCTCGTCGAGCAGCAGCACCGGGTAGGTCATCCGGCGCCGCCGCCACACCCGCCACGGCCGCAGCCGGTACGCGCGCCGCAGGTCCTCCAGGAACGCGTTGAGCAGCAGCCGGCAGACGTACTCGGGCGCCTCCTCCTGCCACTGCCCCTCGGTGAGCCGCCGGGCGAACCGCACGAAACTGCCGGACATCTCCGGCGCCAGGTGCGGCTGCCGCCGGAACCAGCGGTACCGCCCGGACAGCAGCGGGACCCGCCCGGTGACCGCGATCCGGAAGGTCAGCAGGGTCAGCCCGCGCACGAGCAGCGAAAAGACCTTCCAGATGCCCTGGTTCTCCGGCAGCTGCTTGACGGCGTCCTCGGCGGACGCGCTGAACCGTTCGGCGAGGCTGATCCGCCGGATCGCGCGCCGCAGCACACCGTCGGGATCGTCGCGGCCGTCGTAGTCCTGCAGCATCAGCCAGTAGACGAGGTCGAACAGCGGGAACGGCAGCCTGCTGGTGTGCGCCGTCGCGCTGTCGCCGAGTTCTTTCCGCGCCTCCCGCAGGATGTCCCGCAGGACGGTGACGGAGTCCGCGGTCGCGGCGCCGGCCTCGTCCCGGCCTTCGTGCTGGGCGAGCCCGGGACGTGCGTACCGGATGCTGCCCTGCGGTTTCGCGGTCTTGAGCCGGCCCGCGACCGCGGTCAGCACATCCGCGCTTTCCGGCGGCCGGACCAGGCACACCATCGGCAGACCACGCCGTTCGGACCGCTCGTCCTGATAATCGGTCCACTCGCACTGTTCGTCGAGTTTCCGAGGCCGATCCCCGAGCCGCGGCCGCAAGCACAGCGCGCCGAGCAGTTTCACCAGCGCGTCGGCCCCGAGAAAGCCGAGCGGTCCCGTTCTCCCCATCCCTCCAGGATGGCACATTTCGGACGGGACCGGTCCCGCAAATGTACCGACACCGGTGCGGGGCCTTCTTTCCTCGCGATTCCGATTCGATTCGCGATTCCGGCCGGAATCGCGGGCCGGAAGTACGTCACCGGGGCGGGCAGTGGTGCGGTGTCCGAGCGGCTCTCCACGAACCGGAGCTGGGCGAGACGCCGCAGGCGTACCACGAACCGCCGCCGCGCCGCGGCCCGCCTCCGCGTTCACCGAACCCGGCCGACCACCGCCCGAGCCGCATCCGCGACCTGACCGGCGTCGACCCGGCCCACCCGCGGGCGTCTCCCGCCTCACGGCCGCCCACCGGGCCGGCCACGCCCGCCGATCCAGGCGGCTCGCTCGGTCCTTGAGCAACGCGCGCCGTGACGATCCGCTGGATCTGTTTGGGGCCCTCGTAATCCGGGTGATCTCGGCGTCGCGCATGCGGGAATCGTCAGGTGGAATGAGGTTCCTCGAGGTTTATCGTCGCAAGGAGAAGCGCTCCGAGGTCATCGCTGTCGGTCAGCATTTCGAGGACGCCGGCCAACTGCAGGACACGGCGGACCTGGCCACGAGCGTGACGAACTCTGTAGGACGTGCCGTGATCGACAGCGATGGTGTAGCCGAATACCAGTGCGTGTATTCCGGCGCTGCTGATCGCCGTCACCTGCTGCAGATCGATCAGCAGCGTCTCCGGGCGATCGACGGTGATCAGGTCGGACAGCCGCGATCGGAGTGAGGGAGGTGCGCTGCCCAGCATCTCGCCCGTCAGGACCAGTTCGATGCTCCCGCAACTGTTCCGGCGGACGGTCATCGTGAAGGTCATCGTCTGCCTCCGGTCACTCAGGTCGACGGTCCGGCTCCCGACCAGACCCAAAGCAGAAGTTTCGACGAAAGAGCGTACGTCGGCCGCGTCTTCTTCGCGAGTCTTTGCGTCGCCGGTGCTGATCGGGGTCGGTGAGCGCCACGTCTGCAGGGCGCGTGCCGGTCGGACGCAGTCGGTGAGCGTGCGCGGCTCATGCTCGAACGCGCCCGCGCCGAGACCCTGCCGGTCGAAGAGCCGGGCACGCCCACTCCGGACAGTGGCACCCGACCAGGTCTGACGACGTGTGCGCGGCGTAAGACCTGGCCCGGGCGGCGCGGCCGTCGGCTAGGCCTGCTCTGCCAGTGCCGGCGCGACCCCGGCCCTCACGTGCGCCTTGATGAACGCGGCCGCCGCGTCGAGGGCGGCGTCGGCCTCGTCGACCAGCGCGGCGAAACCCTGGAAGACGTGCGGCAGGCCGGGTGACACCTGCAACCGGACTTCGACGTCGTGCTCGGCGGCGCGGGCGGCCAGCCGGACGGCGTCGTCGAGCAGGATTTCGTAGGACCCGACCTGGACGAGCAGCGGCGCCACCCCGGTCAGGTCGGCGAAAACAGGACTGGCCAGCGGCGTGGCCGGGTCGGTGTCGCCGAGGTAGTCCAAGGCACGCCGGCGGAGGCCGGCCGCGGTCAGCGCGGGGTCCACATCGGCCTTGGCTGTCGCGGAGCCGCCGGACACGGTCAGGTCGGCCCACGGCGAGAAGACCGTGGCCGACGACGGCTGGGGCAGACCGGCGGCCTTGACGGCGACGAGTGTCGCGGCGACCAGGCCGCCGCCGGCGGACTCGCCCACGAACGCGATCGCGGCACTCGGCGTGCCCTGGTCGAGCAGTGCCCGGTAGGCGGCAACGGCGTCGTCGACGGCGGCCGGGTACGGGCTCTCCGGCGCGAGCCGGTAATCCACCGAAATGACGCGCGCGCCGGCGCGGCGGCCCACGTCGGCGGCCAGCCCCGCGCCGTCGGCGGCGGAACCGAGGGCGTAGGCGCCGCCGTGGAAGTACAGGATCACCGTCGACGGGTCGATGTGGGGCGTCTCCACGGTGAGGACCGGGACGCCGCCGAGCTCGCCGGGGCTCGTCGAGACGTCCTCGGGCAAGGGCACTGACGCGATCATGTCGTGGAAGATCACGCGCTGCTCGCCGAGGTCACCACCGATGTCGAGGGGTGCGTGCCGCAGGATGTCCAGCAGGGCCTGGCGTTGGTCGAGCGTCATGGTGATGTCCTTCGTGGTGACGGTTGTCGTTGCTTGTCTGCGGTCGTGGCGGGTGCGGCGGTCGCGGATCACGCGGTGGTCGTCAGGACGACCTTGCCCCTGATCCGGCCGGCCGCGCTCAGCTGGTGCACCGCGGCGATCTCCGCGAGCGGGTAGCCGGCGCTGACGTCGACGCGCAGCTCACCCGTGTCGACCTTCTTCGTGATGGCGGCGAGCTGCGTCACGTCCGGGCGTAGTTGCATCCCGAGGCCCCGCACACCTCGGCCGGCGTCGCCGACGGCGGGTGTCGCTGTGCTGAGGATCGTCCCGCCCGACCGCACGAGCCCGGTCAGCGCGGCCATGTCCGGCTCGCCGATGTTCGCCAGGTTCAGCACCACGTCCACCGGTTCGGTCACCGCCGTGGTCACCGCGGTCGCGGTGTAGTCGACGATCCGGTCGGCCCCGGCGGCGCGCACCGCCTCGGTGCTCCGTGCGCTCGCTGTCGCGAGCACCGTGGCACCGGCCTGCTTGGCCAGCTGGATCGCGAAACCGCCGACGCCACCGCCTGCGCCGTTGACGAGGATCCGCTGGTCGGCGCGCAGGTCGGCGTGGTCGAACAAGGCCTGCCACGCGGTCAGCGCGGCGGCGGGCAACGCGGCGGCCTCGGCGAGCGGGATCGTGGTCGGCGCCGGGGCCACCAGCTCGGCCGGGACGACGGCGAACTCCGCGGCCGCACCGCCGAGCAGCATCGGCAGGTAGGCGATCACCCGCTCGGCGACGGCGTGCCCCTGGACGCCGTCGCCGAGTTCGATCACGGTGCCCGCGACGTCGATGCCCGGTGTGTGCGGGAGTGCGACCGGGAAGACCTCCTGGAGGTAACCCGCGCGGATGGCGGCGTCGACCGGGTTGAACGAGGTGGCCGCGACCTCGACGAGCACCTGCCCGGCCGCCGGGCGGGGCCGGTCGGCCTCTTCGTAGCGCAGTACCTCGGGGCCGCCGTACTGGTGGAAGCGCACTGCCTTCATGACATTCTCCGGATCATGGATATGTGCTTCGAGTTCGAAGTACATCGCAGACTGTATAACTGCTTCGAGTTCGTAGCAAGTGACCTGGGGTGTGTCCGCCCCCACATCCGTGCCGCGGCCCCCGAAGCCGGGCCGCCGGCTTCGCCCTCCTGGAAGTCGGCAGCCCGCTCGCGACTGCGGCCACCTCCGTCCACAAAAGACACTTTCGGGAACCGCGGTCGACCGCCGAACGCGCTGTCGGGCGCGCACCGTCCAGGCAGGACACTGCGCCCCGATCACGCAAGATCATCGTTTGCCGTCGACCGGTTGTTCACCCGGCTCGGGCGGATCCACTGCCGCCGGGACACTGTCACGCCGCGCGGGACGACGGGAGTGTCCGATGTGGTCGGCGCGGATGTCCGGCGTGATCGATCGCACCTCACCATCCAGGCCGACGTAGGTGAACGGCGCCCGGTTCAATGCCACCTCCCGAAGCTCGGACAATGGTGCCGGCCACTTACGACTTCTACCACCCGCTTCGACGCAACCGTATCCCCCGGGTAGGCGGCTGCCCACTATTTGGCCACTGATTGTCCAGAACAGACCGCGTCGTACATCGGTTCGAACTGATCGAATCCTGACAACTTCGGCATCCGCAACCGGTGCGCACACAGTCATCCGGACGGTAACTTCGTACGGAGGAAGACCATCGGCATGTGACATCCGGCGGTCTGGTGCCAAAGTGGACGATGTCTCCTTGTGGCGCCTACCGTTCGGCCAAACCCGTGACACGAGACAGATTTCGCTGCTGTTGTCACCAGGAGCACCGCCTGAAGCGGCAACTATCCGTCCCGTGGAAACACATTGACCCGGAGCACGCGTGGAAGCGCCGGCGCGCGATGGGCTAACCTCTTGCCCACGGACTGGCTTGGCGGTCGCGCCGCGGGGCTCCCGGACCCCTCACTTGCAGACGACGCCGCCCTGACGCTCGGCGTCGTCAGTGGTCCGCGCTCAGGAGACGCCCTTGACCAGTTACAGCGTTCTGGCCTCCGGCCGCCGCTTCTCCGTTCTCGCCACGTGGCCCGGAATGTATGCCGATCACACCCGGAAGGTCACCACCCTCGACGACGGCGACGTGGCCGGCGATCTCGCCGCCTACCTGACGCACCTGTCGGAGGGCGCGTGGGACGCGGCACCCTGGCTCGACACCTACCCGGTCATCGAGGCCGGCATCGCCGAGCTCATCGGCCACTTGCGCGGTCCCGGCACCATCCCGCAGATCAGCCTGTCCGGGGCCGGCTACCGCCACGTCGGCCAGTGGAGCTTCCACGACGTGACCGACATGCTGCACTCCTGCCTGCCGGACGTGCTGCCTCTGCTGAGCAGAGCCCAGCGGCTCACGGTCGCCGACGAGCTCGCCGAGGACGCCGCCGGCCGGGCCGAAGCGCTCCAGGTACTGCCTTTCCCGCAGGAACCGGGCGTCAGCGCGTCCCGCGCTTGGCAGATCCTCGAAGTCACCCGCGTGCTGGGGAACGGGCGATCCGGCCCGTTGCCGGACGGCGCGGCCGGGTGGATGGTGCGCGCGTGGGGAAGGGGTCGCTCGGTGGCCGAGCGGTGGGCGGCCAGGAACCGGCTGGCCCGGATCGAGCAACTGGTCGCGGCGTGCCGGAAGTCCGGGGGCCGCGGCGCCGCGGAGCCGCACCCCGACCCCTGTGCTCACCTCGAAGTGCCTCGAGATGCTTCGGACGCCGAGCTCGACGTCTTCCGTGTCGTGGCCCCGTCCGGACGCCGGCACTGCCGGGAGACGAGCCCGTTCGGACCGATGGTGATCACCGGCTCGGGTCGTGCTGGTTCGAAGCCCGATGTCGTCGCCGTTCTTCAGCCCGGCGATGACGAAGGTTTCGTCAAGGCCCTCGGCGTGTGGACGCTGAGCGTGCCCTGGTCGCCCGTGCGAGTGCCCACGACCTTCGCGGAAGGCGTTCCGTGCACCTAGGCGGCCGGCTGAACACTTTCGACGCCGGTTGGCAAGCACCGGGTGGAAGGACAAGGCGGACCTAGGAGCTGCATGGCGTCGGACGCGGAACTAATCACCAGATCGCTGGACGGCGACGGGAACGCCTTCGTGGAGGTGATCTGCCGCCACGAGGTCGCGCTCGGCGCTTATCTGGCCCGGCGAGTGGGGCGCGACAGGGCGGAGGACCTGCTCGGCGACGTGTGGGTGGCGGCCTACGAATCCCGGCGAAACTACGACAAGTCGTTCGCCAACGCGCGGCCGTGGCTGTACGGCGTGGCGCTGAACATGCTGCGGCGTCACTGGCGGTCGCAACCCGCCGAGGATCTCGTGCCGGACGTCACGAGCATGGCCAGCGGGTGGGACCCGTGGCCCGCGGTGGACGCCCGGGTGGACACCCAGACGTTGCTGCGGGCGGCCTTGGCGAAGCTCCAGCCGACGCAACGAGAGGTGCTGACCCTCGTCGCCTGGGAGGACCTGACCGCCGCCGAGGCGGCACGGGTGCTCGTCATACCAGCCGGCACAGCGCGCCGTTTGCTGCACCAGGCCAGGAAAGAACTGCGGAACGCGCCGGAAGTCGTTGCGTTGCTGAAGATCCCCACTGTGTGAAAGAGAGCTTGCGGACATGGATGAGATGGACTTGGTCAAGCAGGTGAAGGACGTGTCGCCCTTGCGACCGGAGGCGTACGAGCGGGCCAGGGTGACGCTGGGGACAGCGATGGTCGCGTCCGAGATGCCGGACCTGGTCGCGGCTCCGGTGCGGAGGAAGCGGTTCACCCGGACCCCTGGCTTCCGCGTGGGCGTGGGTGTCGTCGGAGTCGCGGCGGCGGTGGCGGTCGTCGTGTCGGTGACGTCGGTGACCTCGGCGCCGCCCGCCGAACCGACCGCCCAGGCGCCCGCGGCGGAGTCCAGGCTGGTGACCCTGGCGGCGGACGTCAAGGTGACCGCGGGTTCGCTGCCGGGAGACGCTTCGCTGGTCATCAGCAGCAAGATCGCGCCCGACGGAAAGCCGTACCCGATCTACACCCTGTACACCGACGCGGGCAAGATCTTCTTCGCGCAGGAGCGGAGTGCCCTTTCCGGGGCGGTGGTCCGTGGTGAGGACCTCGCTGTCTCCTACGATTCCTCGGTGGTCGCGGCCGCGCGGTTCGCGGCGAGCAGCGATCTCGACAAGGCCCGGTTGCAGATGATCAACGCGGCCCCCAACGCGTGGGGAGTGGGCCTCAGTTCGGCCGAGGCGCAGAAAGTGTGGGACAAGGCGCAGGCCGAGTTGATTCCGCGCCTGAAGGAGAAGGGGATCAAGGACCCGCAGCCGCGGCCGCGGCCCACGGGCAAGGACCTGGAGGACGGCATCAACGGCGTCCTGTGGAGCAACAGCTTCCGCGCGCTTGCCGTGGGTGCGGCGAACCCGGAGGTCCGGGCCGGGGTGCTCCGCCTGTTGTCCACCATTCCGGATGTCAAGGTCGACAAGGCGATCGTCAACGGACAGCCCGTGTTGAACCTGACGGCCGGATCCGCCTTGTTCGCCGGGCACTACGAGTACGTGCTGACGATCAACGCCCAGACCGGCCTGCCGCTCCGCTTCGAGACGAGCAAGACCGCTCCGGGCGAGAAGCCGTCGCCTCCGCAGACCTACGAGTCTTCCCGGGTGAAGGTCGCCGACATCGCGGCCGGCAAGTTCTGACCGGCCCCCGGCTCTGATCGTCCGGGAAAAGCCGCAGTACGGGTTCGCACGGCTGGAAAACCACCTCCAGGGCCATTTGTCCAGGGGCGTACAAGTTTCGGCCGGCCGTGCGAACCCGGGTGCTCTCGGGAACTTCTGGGACGAGCGCCGCTCGAGCGGCGCTCGTCCCAGCTGAAGAAGTGTGTGGCTGCGCTGACGTCGACGACCAGCGCCTGGGCACGGGCGCGGATGACGGAACGCTCGCGAACCGTTACCCTGAGGTCGCCGCGCCGGGAGGGCCCAGACCACGCGCTCGCGACGATCACCGTCGACAGCTGGCCGCGTTCCGCGCCGCGGAGGTCAGCGCAGGAGCTGATCGTGGACCACTCCGAACACCACGAGTTCCAGCGTGCCGCTACCCGGCCGCCGCTCACCCTCGTCGGGCAGCTCCCCGCCACGGGCAAGGCGCTGCTGGAGCTCGCTCTGGCCCGCCGGCCAGGCGTCGTCCTGGTCATCGCGGATGGCGAAATCGACCTGTCCACCACGCCCGCGCTCAGCGACGCCCTCGCCGACGTGATCGCCCAGCACCCGCCGCTGCTCGTCGTGGATCTCACCGCGACCACGTTCCTCGCCTGTGCCGGGCTGTCGGTCCTCGTGGCCGCACACCACCTGGTCGGTGCGCGGACCCGGCTGATCGTGGTCGCCGGATCCCCGGCGACCCGGCGGATCCTCCACCTCACCGAGGTAGACCGGATCCTGACCGTTTACGGCCGTCTCGACGACGCGTTGACCGCCGCCGCGCCGGTGCGCCGTCAGCTCGTGCTGCGGACCGTCGTGGCGGATGCCGCGATTCTCATCACCGCCACCGGCGGGGCAGCCCAGGGCGACACCGAGGCGGTGACGGACGAACTCCGGCAGGCCTGCGAGCTGTGCCGCGGCGTCGTCCTGCTCGACGTGTCGGCCTGCACGCTGCCGGTCGCCGACGTCGTGCGCAGCGTGCGTGCGGTCACCGTCGGCGAGGGCCGGCGGGGGTGCGGCGTGCGCGTCCTGACCACCGACCAGGCTCTGATCGAGGCCTTGAACACCGCAGGCATCGCGCACGGCCGTTCGACCGGTGACCGGTGACCGGTGCCGTCGTGACCGGGTGCTCAGCCCCGATCCCGGCCGGCCAACGCGGAGACGTCCAGCTTGCCGTCGAGGTACCGCCCGACCAGCAGTCCGAGGCCCCCGAGGACGAGGAGGAAGGCCCAGAAGCCGCCGAACGCGGCGGCCAGGCCCAGGACGAGGCCGGTCAGCAGGCCGATGTGGCTGTGGTTCACGGGAGCTCCTCGACGACGACGGTGACGGCGCGTGCCGCGGGGGCGGCGATGTCGCCGATGTGGACGTGCACCGGCCGGTCGGCCGGCCCGACCGCGAGGCGGACCGCGGTCCCGATCTCGGCCGCGGTGGCCGGATAACGGCCGGTGACACCGATGGTGATGTCCTCGGGCCGGACCCGGACGCCGGGGACCCGGCGTCCGGGCAGGAGCGTGGCGATCTCCCCGAAGTGACCGGCGTGCAGGGCCGCGACCTGCGGGAGAGCCGTCACGAGCGTGGCGACCACCGCGGGGTCGGGCTCCACGCCCGGAATCACTGGACGCGACCGGTCACGGTGGCGGTGTCGTCGCCCTCGTCGTCGCCGGGGAGGTGGACGTCGGAGACGGTGAGGTTCACCTCGACGACCTCGAGCCCGGTCATCGTCTCGACCGCGCTGATGACGTTGCGCCGCACGGAGCGGGCCAGGTCCGCGATGGAGACGCCGTATTCGACGAGGATCTGCAGGTCGATCGCGGCCTGGCGCTCGCCGACCTCGACGGTCACACCCTGGCCGGAGGACGCGGTCGCGCCGGGGATCCGCTCGCGCAAGGCGTTGAACGCCCGGGTCGCGCCACCGCCGAGGGCGTGGACACCGGCGACCTCGCGGGTGGCCAGGCCGGCGATCTTCTGCACCACGACGTCGGAGATGGTCGTCGTACCGTGCGCGGACGCCACCGCACCGTTCTCGCGGTCCACCACGGTGGTGGCCGCGGGGGCGGGGCTGGTCGTGGCCGGCTTCGTCATGGGGACTCCTTGGGGTCTGGCGTTCGCGGGAGGCTCCCGCTCGCCCGGACCCCTGATGGACCCGGCCGGTCCGCGAACGTCACGGCGTCCCGGGTGTGGGGTGGCTCTCGCCCGTTTCGGGTTTGAACCGGCGCGGGCCCCGATCGCACGTCAAACCGGTGCCCGACGCAGTGCGTACTTCCGGATTCGGCTGGGTAACCGCAGGTTCAGGCTGCTGTCCGCTCCCGTATCGCCTGCCGAAGGACCACATGGATCTCCCGGAACCCAGCCTGCACGAGTGCGAGATCGAGACCGGGGCGACGCCCGATCTGGCGGCCATCCGCCGGTGGGTGCGGCTCGTGCTGGCCGGTGCTCGCCCCGAGTCCGTGGATGACGCCCTGCTGCTCGTCACCGAGCTGGTCACCAACGCGGTGGACCACGCCCACGGTGTGCGGGCGCTGCGCATCCGTTCCGGCGAGCCCGGTCAGCCGGTCAGGCTGGAGATCGACGACCCGCGCCCGGACCTCGGCGTCCGGCTTTGCGAGTCGTCGTCGGAGAGTGCCCGCGGGCGCGGGCTTCTGCTCGTCGATGCGATCAGCCGCCGATGGGGCGTGACCCTCTACGACGACCACAAGACGGTCTGGGCCGACATTCTCGTCTGAAGCGGGACATCGCCGTGCTCGCTCCCCGGACCCGGAGCGCCGGGCCGGCGCCGCGCACGGCCGTGCCCAGGGCCTCGTTCAGGTGTAATCGCCTTCGAGGCCGGGTACGCCGCGCGGGAGGATCCCGACCGGGAGGAACGAAGATGATGGCCCACACCCCGCCCGCCATCGTCACCCTGCGCGCGTCCGCCTGCGAGCTGCCGCCCGGTGCCTCGGCGAGCCGCGAAGCCCGCCGGTTGACAGCGCAGGTGTTCGCGGACACCTCGCCGGCCCATCTGACCGATCTCCTCATCGTGGTCGACGAGCTGGTAGCCGACGCCGATCGGCACGGCAGCCGGCTGCGCGAGGTCCACCTGTGCCGGTTCGACATGCCGGCGGTCGCTCACATCGAGGTGATCTCCACTCCGCCGGTGACGCCGTGCCGGGACGAACCGGCTGCCGCTGATGCCGCGTTGGGACGTCTTTTCCTCGAGGAGCTGGCGGCGGCATGGGGTGTGCAGCGCGAGGGTGACGACTGGATGACCTGGGCCGAGGTGTGAGCGACCGCCGGCGAGCAGAGCGGCCCCCACGCGCCGATGGCCGCGAGTTCCCGTCGCCGGGTTCGAAGTCGAACACGGCGGAGGTCCGCTCCGGACAGGCCGGCCCCACTACAGCTGAGGCTGATTCCGGCTTCCGCCCGGCGCGGCGGTGGTTCGCGGCACTGGACGAACGGTCGCGATACCCGGCCGGGGCGGGCCCTGCCCACCCCGACCGGTACCGGGCGCCTGCGTGGCGGGGGTTGATGCAGCTCAGGAGTGACACTCGTAGAGGGTCTGCGCCATGCCCATCGGCCCGGCTTGGCCGTTCTGCTGGGCGGCCTGCCCGCCGTAGGCCGCCGGGTCGACGGCGGTGCAGTGCTGATCGATCCACTGCTGCCGCTGCCGGCCGGCGCCGCCGTTCATTCCCGGCATGCCACCGCCGGATCCACCGAGGACGAACTTCAGCTTGCCTTCGGCCGTCCACTGCCGGAGCTGACCGACCGAGGGCGAGTCGTCGCTGCCCATGAACCCGCCCATGCCGATGACCGTCTCGTCGGAACCGATGATGAAGCCCGCCACCATGCTCGCCGAGCTGTCGACGGCCAAGGTGATCTCCGCGCCGCCGCCGTGCTGCTTCGCGTAGTCCAGGATGCGATGCTGCTCGTCGGTGAGCTCGCCGTTCAGCGCGCCCATCATGCCGCCGAACCCGCCGGACGGGCGTCCGCCGCCCGGGAAACCGCCGGTGCCACCCGGTATCTCCGGGAGGCCGCCACCGCCCGGTGGCGTTCCCGTGCCACCGGGGAAACCGGCGGGCAGCTGCGGCATCCCGCCGGCGGCGTCCGGGGATCCGCCCGGCCGGAAGCCACCGGAACCGCCGCTCGGGCCCGCGGCCGGCATCACGCCGAGGTCCGCTCCGGTCGCGGCGGTCGCCGTGGACCACACCGCCGGGACCAGCAGCAGGGTGACCAGCCCGAGCACGAGCGAGACGCGCGAGAGCGCCGCACGGCGGGCTTCGACGAGCCGGGCCGCGAGCAGCGCGGCCACCGCCACCACGCCCGCCACCAGGACCGCCCAGCGCGTCCAGCCCTGCCACGAAGGGTCGCGGCTCGCCAGCACGAAGGCCCACACCGCGGTGAGCGCCACCGCGGCGGGCAGCAGCAGCCACCCGGCGGCTCCGTCGCCGCGGTAGGCGCGCCAGAACCGCGCCAGCCCCGCCGCGGAGATCGCCGCGATCGCCGGGGCGAGCATCGTCGTGTAGTACGGGTGCCAGATGCCCTGCGCGTAGCTGAACACCACCGCGGTCACCAGCAGCCAGCCGCCCCACGCGAACCAGCCGGCCCGCGGCGCCGGGTCGCCCGGCTGCTTGGCCGCCCTCCGCAGGACACCCTGGACGGCGACGACCACCAGGACGAACAGGGCCAGCGGCAGCAGCCACGCGATCTGCCCGCCGACCGACGCGCTGAACATCCGGCCGAGACCGGTGTCACCGCCGAACATCCCGCCGGCGCCGCCGCCCAGCCCCGACGGCAGGGTGATTCCCTCGGGCAGGTCCGGGCGCGGTCCTCCACTGCCACCGGGGTTGCCTTCGTTGCCGAAGATCCGGCCGAAGCCGTTGTAGCCGAAGATCAGGTTCCACGCGGTTCCGTCGGTGCTGCCGCCCATGTACGGCTTGGCCCCGGGCCACCAGTCGTGCAGCGCCACCCACCAGAACGACGACGCGACCAGCACGACGCCGGCCCCGAGCAGGTCGAGAACCCGCCGCTTGACCGGCGCGCTCGTGCCGAGGAAGTACGCCAGCGCGAACCCGGGGACGACGATCCACGCCTGCATCATCTTGGTGACGAACCCACAGCCGATGAAAAAGGCGCACCACAGCAGCCACTTCGTCCGCGGACGGCTCGCGTCCGCCTGCACCGAGCGCGTGAACGCGTAGGCCGCCGCGATGAGCAGCAGCACCAGGAGCGTGTCGGGGTTGTTGTCCCGGTTGATCGCGACGGTGATCGGGGTCAGCGTGAGGATCAGCGCGGCCAGCAGCGCCACGTTCTCGCCCGCCCACAGCCGCACCGCGCGGTGCAGGAGGAACACCGCCGCGACCCCCTCGAGCACCTGGGGGAGCAGCAGGGCCCAGCCGTGGAAGCCGAACACCAGCACCGAAAGCGCCTGCGGCCACAGCGACATCGGCGGTTTGTCCACTGTGAACACGCCGTACGGGTCGAACGAGCCGAACAGGAAGTTCGTGAAGCTGTCCGTCATGGACTTCACGGCTGCGGAGTAGTAGGTGTTGCCCAGCTGGCCCGCGCCGATCCGCCACGCGTAGAGCACACCCGCGGCGACGCAGATCCCGGCGAGCGCCCAGGCCCGCCACCGCGTCCCGGATGTGACCGTGACGCGGCCGGCGGGTGCCGCGTGTCCGGCGGCGACTGTCATTCTTCGTCCTTTCGGTTGTCCTTGCGGAAGACCCAGCCGCGCAGGAGCACGAACCGCCCCGCGGTGCCCAGCACCGAGGCCGCGAACAACACCGTCAGCTCCAGCGCGCGTGCGGGGTGCGGGTCGAGCGCGGGCAGTGCGAGCAGCGCGGCCGAGGTGAACGCGTAGTAGAGCCCGAACACCACGAACCCCTGCAGGTGCGCCTTGCTCCGGCCGACGCCCGCGCCGGCGAAGGTGAAGCGGCGGTTGGCTTCGGTGTTGAACAGCGTGGTGAGCACCAGCGCGGCCAGGTTCGCCACCAGTACCGGCCACCACAGCCGGAAGAGCCCGTACAGCACGAGGTTCGCGACGGTGGAGATCACCCCGATCACCGCGAACGACAGGACTTCCCAGAGCCGGCCGCCGCTCGGCGCGCCCAGCACGGCGTCGGGGTGGGCCGCGCGGGGTGCCGGCCGGCGGGGCAGGTCCGCCACCCGCGCGGTGCCGGCCGCTTTCGCGCGGGCGACCCGGACCAGGCCGCGGATGTCGTCGAGCGCGGTCTTGGCGACGTCGACGCGGCTGTCGGTGTCCTCGACCCAGTCGACCGGCACCTCGTGCACGCGCAACCCGTTGTGCTCGGCCAGGAGCAGCAGTTCGGTGTCGAAGAACCAGGCGTCGTCCTCGACGTGGTCCAGCAGCGGCCGGATGACGTCGGTGCGCGCGGCCTTGAACCCGCACTGCGCGTCGGAGAACCGGGCGCCGTGGCTCAGCCGGACCAGCCCGTTGTAGCAGCGGGAGACGAACTCGCGTTTCGGCCCGCGCACCGTGCGGGCCCCGGGGGCCAGCCGGGAGCCGATGGCCAGGTCGGAGTGCCCGTTGACCAGCGGAGCCACCAGCGGCAGCAGGGCGTCGAGCCCGGTGGAGAGATCCACGTCCATGTACACGACGACGTCGGCGGTGCTGGCCCGCCAGGTCTCGCGCAGGGCCAGGCCGCGGCCCTTGCGGTCGAGGTGGCGCACCCGGACCGAGTCGTGTTCACGGGCGAGCGCTTCGGCGACCTCCAACGTCCGGTCCGTGCTGGCGTTGTCGGCGATCACGATGGTCCAGCCGAACGGGAACTGGTCGCGGAGGAACTCGCGCAGCACGCGCACGCAGCCGGGCAACGCGCGTTCCTCGTTGTACACCGGGACGACGATGTCCACCGTGGCCGTCGCCGCACGGTGTTCGGGGGAGGTCCGGAGACCCCCGGTCGTGCCGACCGGCATGCTTCCTCCGTTCTCGCTGGTTCGCGGCCGAGCACGACACTGTGTGACCGGTTACGTTGCCCATACGGTGGGCTACCGATCGTGAGAAGCACCTGGACTTCACCTGAGAGAATCGTGAGAAGTGGATCTACAGCTCACGCACAGGCTGGCCGCGTAGCCTCCGCCGGATGCGACTGCTGGTGGTGGACGACGATCCCGACGTGCGGGAAAGTCTTCAGCGCAGCCTGGAATTCGAGGGCTACGACGTCGGTACGGCGATCTGCGGCGCGACGGCGATCGAGGCCGTCGCCGGTGATCGGAAGCCCGACCTGGTGATCCTCGACGTGATGATGCCCGGGGTCGACGGCCTGGAGACGTGCCGCCGCATCCGCGCGGCGGGCGAGCGGCTGCCGGTGCTGCTGCTCACCGCGCGCGACGCGCTCGGCGACCGGGTGACCGGCCTCGACTCCGGAGCCGACGACTACCTCGTCAAACCGTTCGCCCTGGAGGAGCTGCTCGCCCGCGTACGGGCGCTGTTGAAGCAGAACCGCGGCCGCCGTCGCGCGCCCGCGGTCCGCCGGTTCGCGGACCTGGAGCTCGACCCGCGCACCCGCGAGGTCGCCCGTGGCGGGCGGCGGATGGAGCTGACGCCGACCGAGTTCGATCTCCTGGTGACCTTCCTGGACTCGCCGGGCAAGGTGCTGACCAAACACCAGCTGCGCCAGGCGGTGTGGGGCACGGAACCCAGCCGTACCAACAACCTCGACGTCTACGTCGGGTACCTGCGGCGCAAGACCGAGGCGGGCGGGGCGAGCCGGCTGCTGCACACCGTGCGCGGTGTCGGGTTCGTGTTGCGGGCGCCGTGAAACGCCGCGGAGAGCGCCGGATGCTGCTGCGCAGCCGCGTCGCGCTGATCACCGCGGCGATCGTGGCACTGGCGATCGCGTCGATCAGCACCGTGACGTACGTGGCCACGCAGCACAACCTGCGTGCGCAGCTGGACGAGACGCTGCTCGGCGGCTGGCCGCCGCCCGGCGCGCAGGACCCCGCCCTGCCGAAGCCGGACTGGGCCGACCTGTGCCGTGCGGTGAACCAGGGCCGTCCGCTGCAGCGGTTCCTCGAAGGGGTCCAGCTGCTCAAGGCGGACGGGACGACGTGTTCGCCCGCAGGGGTGGACTCGGTCGTCCTCGAGCCATCGGACCGGACGGCGCGGACGGTGACGCTGCGGGACGGCTACACGCAGTCCGGCGCGCCGGTACGGGTGCTGCTCGGCCCGGCCGGCGACGGGAACGTCGTGGCCATCTCGCGCAGCCTCGCCGAAGTCGAGAGCACCTTGACCGGGCTGCGCACCGTTCTGATCGTGGTGTCGGTGCTGGGCGCGGCGCTCGCGGCCGCGGCCGGCCTGCTCCTCACCCGCCGGACCCTCGAGCCGATGGCGCGGCTGACCGCCGCCGCCGAGGAGATCGCCCGGACCCAGGATCTCGACCTCCCGGTCGCCGTGTCCGGCCGCGACGAGGTCGGCCGGATGGGCCGGGCGTTCGCGGCGATGACCGGCGCCCTCGCCGAGTCCCGCCGCCGCCAGCGGGCATTGGTGACGGACGCGGCCCACGAGCTGCGCACTCCGCTGACCAGCTTGCGCACCAACATCGACCTGCTGGCCCGCAGCGAGCGCACCGGTCGTCCGCTGGCGGACGGGCAACGCGCCCGGATGGTGGACCGGCTGCAGGTGCAGGCGGTCGAACTCGGCGATCTCGTCACCGAGCTCGTGGTGCTGGCCCGCGACGAGCACGAACTGGAGCACACCGACGTCGCCATGGCGGCCGTCGTCCGGCGGGCGGTCCGGCGGGCGTCGAGTCGCGCGCGGGACCACACCTTCGACGTCGACAACGCCGAGTGGTCCGTCCGCGGGGACGCGGGCGCGCTGGAGCGGATGGTCCTCAACCTGCTCGACAACGCGATCAAGTTCTCGCCCGCCGGGTCCGTGGTCACGGTCGGCTCGGCGCCGGGCCGGATCTCCGTCGCCGATGACGGCCCGGGGGTCGCCGCGGAGGACCGCGAGCCCGCGTTCGAACGGTTCTGGCGCGCCCCGGCGGCACGTCCGCTGCCGGGATCGGGCTTGGGCTTGGCGATCGTCGCGGACACCGCGGCCGCCCACGGCGGCCGAGCGCGGTTCGAGGACCCACTGGCCGGCCGGGGCACGCTGGTGGTCGTCGAACTGCCTCCGGCCGCGATCGACGCGTCGTAGGAGACGGTGCAGGGGTGGTAAACGCCGCCGTGAGCCCCGATCACGAGTAGGCTGCGGTGGACAGCGCCGGAGTGCCCAGCCCCTGCCCTCGCGACGATCGACCGTCGAGATCACCAGACATGATCATCGTGTCACGCGAGCACGGGCCAGTTCCTCCGCAGGGAACGATTTTGTGCGCTCAGGCGGGAATCCGGTTCGGGTCCACCGCTGTCCGGATCTTCCCGCCGACCGGCATCGCGACCATTTCCCAGGCGGTCGAGGACGCTCGGCTGTCACGTCGCACCCGTTCACCTCCATGCCCTCGAAGGGGTCTCATGATCGTCGTCACCGCGCCCACCGGCCGGATCGGCCACCAGGTCGTCGACAACCTCCTGGCCCGCAACGCGCCGGTCCGGGTGATCTCCCGCGACCCGTCCCGCCTTCCCACCGAGACACGCGAACGCGTCGAAGTGGTCGAGGGCTCCCACGGGGACCTCGACGTCGTCACCGAGGCGTTCGCCGGCGCCCACGCCGTCTTCTGGCTCGTGCCGGCGGATCCCCGCGCGCCCAGCGTCGAAGCGGCCTACGTCGGCTTCAGCGGACCGGCGTGCAAAGCCCTGGAACAGCATCGAGTCGCGCGGATGGTCGGCGTCTCGGCCCTGGGGCGCGCTACCGCGCTGGCCGGCGACGCCGGGAACGTGACCGCGTCGCTGGCGATGGACGACCTGATCGCGAGCACCGGCGTGAACTACCGTGCGCTGACGATGCCCTCGTTCATGGACAACATCGCCCGCCAGGCGGCGATGATCAAGAACGAGGGTGTGTTCACCTCACCGATCTCCGGGGACCGCAAGCTCCCGTCGTGCGCCACCCAGGACATCGCCTTGGTCGCCGCCGGTCTGCTCATCGATACGTCGTGGAGCGGAGTGGCCGAGGTTCCGGTGCTCGGCCCGCAGGACCTGTCCTTCGACGACATGGCCCGGATCATGTCCGAGGTGCTGCAGCGGCCGATCCGGTTCCAGCGGATCCCCGGCCAGGCCTACAAGGACCGGATGCTGCAGGCGGGGATGTCGGAGGCCATGGCCCAGGGCATGCTCGCCATGGCACTGGCCAAGGACGCCGGCCTCGACAACGCGGTGGCGCGCACCCCGGAAACCGGGACGCCCACCAGTTTCCGGGCGTGGTGCGAGGAAGTCCTCAAGCCCGCCGTCCTCGCCTGACGAGCGAGGCCAGTGTAGTTCAGGCGCGGGGATCGAGCCGGTCGGAGGCGATGACCGGCTGACCTGATGAGCTCACCCACGACGAACGGATCCGAATGCCCCGCACATCCGGTCGGCCCGTCAGACAGCGGGCTCGACCGGATCGGCTCGCCAGGCGTACCGGCCGCGGCACAACACGCAGGCCACGGCGACAGTCACCACAAGAACGAGGCCGACGAGGCCCGCCTGCCGCGCCTGATGCCTGCGGTGTCGGCGACGGGGCACGTGGTGCTCAGCCGCCCGGACCTGGTGCGCAGCCGGCGCGGCGACGTATCCGGAATCCGCGACCCCGGCTACGAGCCGGCCCGCCGCCGGCAAACACCCGGCGACGGCGAGGCCGACGTCGCGGCCCGGCCCGGCGGCAAACGGGGGGCGTCCTGCCGCCGAGCCGGCTGTCGATGATCGGGACGGTCGGGGGGCGTGCCGGACCGATCACCTCAGTAGAGGACAAGAGGGGTTGCTGCATGCGTTATGACGCGTGAGGCCGGATATCGCCGAGATCGGTGACACGTCGATGCTCGGCGCTCGGCCACCTGAACCTGCGAGCGGCATGGACACCAACCGGTCCCGCTATCGCTACGCGGCACTGAAGGCGACTTGCACCCGGCTGGCGCCCTCAGGAGACCACTGTGGACAGTCCAGAGTGGGCGAAAAGATGCCGGAAATCACAAATCCCCAGGCCGAAGAGATCTTCGACCTGGGGAGTGAGGGTGCGCCATCAGGGACTCGAACCCCGAACCCGCTGGTTAAGAGCCAGCTGCTCTGCCAATTGAGCTAATGGCGCCGGTGTCTGCCGGAGGTTTCCCTCGGCGACGTGGAAAAGATTAGCACCGGCTTCGCGGCCCGTTTCAAGGGGGGTCACTTACGCGGGTTCGGACGTTCCCGCCCCGGTGTCCGGGCTGGTCGGGCACACTGGAGGCGGACATCGACGACGAAACAGGCGGGTGGCATGAAGCGTTCGAGCGGCATGGGGGCGCGGCTGCTGGTGGCCGCGGGGGTGATCGGCCTCACGGTGGCCGGGTGCAGTGGCAGTCCTTCGGGTGAATCGCCGCAGGTGACGTCGTCCGCGCCCGCGCCGAAACCGGTGCTGAAGGCCGCCGCGCTCACGCTCACTCCGGCCAAGGACGCCAAGGACGTCGCGCCCGGTGAGCCCGTGACCGTCGCCGTCGCCGACGGGAAGGTCGGGGACGTGAAGCTGACCGGGGCCGACGGGAAGCCTGTCGCCGGGAAGCCGCGGGCGGACGGCGCCGGGTGGGACTCCGCCGAGCCGCTCGGGTACGGCAAGGCCTACAAGCTGACCGCGACGGCGACCGGGACCGACGGGAAGCCGGTCACCGCGGAGTCGAGCTTCACCACCGTCAAGCCCGCCCGTCAGCTCGGCGTCTCGGTGAACCTCGTCGAGGGCGAGACCGTCGGTGTCGGGCTGCCGCTGATCTTCACTTTCACCGGCAACGTCGCCGACAAGGCCGCGGCCGAAAAGGCGCTCAAGGTCACCGCCGAGCCGGCCACCGAGGGCGCGTTCCGCTGGTCCGGCGACAAGCAGGTGACCTGGCGGCCGAAGGACTACTGGAAGAGCGGCACGAAGATCAAGGTCGACGCCGCTGTCTACGGCAAGCCGCTCGGCAACGGCAGCTACGGCCGTGAGGACAAGACGATCACCGGCGCCGTCGGCGACAAGCTCGTCGCGGTCGCCGACGGTGGCACCCACCAGATGACCGTCTCGGTCAACGACCAGGTGGTCAAGACCATGCCGACGTCCATGGGCAAGCCGGGTCACACCACGCCCGCCGGGAACTACACGGTCATGAGCGAGCACAACGGCTACACGATGGACTCCGGCACCTACGGCGTCCCCGAGGACACGCCCGGCGGCTACCGCACCTTCGTCCAGTACGCCGTGCGCCTGTCCTACAGCGGCATCTTCTACCACTCCGCGCCGTGGTCGGTCCGGCAGCAGGGCCACAGCAACGTCAGCCACGGCTGCCTGAACCTGTCCACCGAGAACACGAAGTGGCTGATGGACACCTCCAAGAAGGGCGACGTCGTCACCGTCCAGAACAGCGGCGGCCCGAAGCTCGAGCCGACCGACGGCTGGAGCGTCTGGCAGCTGTCCTGGGACGAGTGGCGGACCGCCGCGAACTAGCGGTTGTCGTACGCCTCGCGGGCGGCGTCGATGTGCGGCAGGTGCTCGATGCTCCACGCCAGCAGCGGCGCGGTGGCTTCGCGCAGCGTGCGGCCCATCGGCGTCAGCTCGTAGCTGACGTTCGGGGGCATGACGGCGAGGACCGTGCGGGTCAGGATCCCGTCGCGTTCGAGGTCGCGCAGGGTCACGGTGAGCATCCGCTGGCTGATGCCGTCGACGGACCGCTTGAGCTCGGTGAAGCGCCGCGGCCCGTCCTTGAGCATGCGCACGACCAGCAGCGCCCACTTGTCCCCGACGATGCCGAGGACTTGGCGGGCCTTGCACGGGTCCTCCATGGTTACCTCCTGGGAACCGGGGCACCAATTAGTGCCGTATTGCCCGGTGCGCGTCGAGTGGATCACGATGGTCTCGGTTACCAAAGGGTACCGAGGCACGAGGAGGAACCGCTCGCCCATGACGACATTTCTGCTGGTACACGGCGCTTGGCACAGCGGGCGCAGCTGGGATCGCGTGGTTCCGCTGCTGGAGGCGGCCGGGCACCGGGTGTTCGCGCCGTCCCTGACCGGCTACGGCGACAAGGCGCATCTGCTGAGGCCCGAGGTCGGGCTCGAAACCCACGTCGACGACGTCGTCGGCCTGATCGAGCACGAGCGTCTCGACGACGTCGTGCTCGTCGGCCACAGCTACTCCGGGCTGGTCATCTCGTCCGTGGCCAACCGCGTCCCGGAGCGGATCGCGCACCTGGTCTACCTCGATGCGATGGTGCCGGAAGACGGCGAGACGGCGGTCGACGTGATGCCGATGAGCAAGCAGCTCGTCGATCTCGCCGTCGACGGCTGGCGTGTGCCGCCGCTGCCGGAGCTGCCCCCGCCGCTCGGACTGTTCGGAGTCACCGATCCCGACGATGTCGCCTGGCTGCGTTCGATGCTCTCGGACCAGCCGGTGCGGTGCCTGACGGAGTCGGTGAGGCTGGACAACCCGGCGGTGAAAGCGATCCCGCGCACGCACATCCACTGCGTCGCCGGGCGGCCGGAAGGCATCACCCGGCGGCCCGTCCCGCCCGGCGAACGGGTCCGGGAGCTGCCGACCGGCCACGACTGCATGATCACCATGCCCGCCGAGCTGACCGGCTTGCTGCTCGAGGTGGCCTAGCCCTTCGCCGAGTCGCGGACGAGTTCCCGCGCCTCGGCCTCGGTCTCGACCGCGGGACCCGAACCCCACAGCGGCTTGTTCGCCGTCTCGCGGCTGAAGTACACCGCGACGGCGCCGACCGCGCCGGCCGCCATCAGGTACCAGGCCGGCCAGAAGTCGTGGCCGGTCGAGGAGATCAGGGCCTGCATGACCAGCGGCGTTGTGCCGCCGAAGAGCGACACGGAGATGTTGAACGCGATGGACAGCGCGCCGTAGCGGATCGCGGTCGGGAACAGCGCGGGCAGCGCCGCGGGCATCGAGACCTCGAAGCAGAGCAGCAGCAGGCCCAGGCCCATCAGGCCGAGGAACGTGAGCACGAGGCCGCCGTCGTGCACCAGCAGCATCAACGGCCACGACAGCACGAGGTAGCCGAGGCAGCCGGCCATCATCACGGGCTTGCGGCCGACCTTGTCGGTGATCCGGCCGCCGACCAGGATGATCAGCATCATCACGACCATCACGACGATGATCAGCAGCAGGCCGTGCGTGGCGTCGAGGTGCAGCTGCTCGGACAGGTACGTCGGCATGTACGACAGCAGCATGTAGTCGGTGACGTTGAACACGAGCACCAGGCCGACGCAGATCAGCAGCGCGGGCCAGTAGTCGGTGAACATCTTCCAGAACGGCTCGCCGGAGCGGCCGCGCTTCTCGGCCTCTTCGGCGTGCTTCTGGAACGCCGGGGTCTCCTCGAGCTTGAGGCGCATGTAGAGGCCGATGATGCCGAGCGGCCCGGCGACCAGGAACGGGATCCGCCAGCCCCAGTCGATCAGCGTCTCGTGCGGGACCCACGTCTTCATGGCGGTGACGACGGTCGCGCCGAGCACGTACCCGGACAGCGTGCCGAATTCGAGCCAGGAGCCCATGAAGCCGCGGCGTTTGTCGGGGGAGTACTCGGCGATGAACGTCGTCGCGCCGCCGTATTCGCCACCGGTGGAGAAGCCCTGGACCATCCGTGCGAGCACGAGCAGGATCGGCGACCACACGCCGATCGAGGTGTACGACGGGATCAGCCCGATGCACAGGGTCCCGATCGCCATCATGATCATGGTGACGGCGAGGACCTTCTGCCGCCCGATCCGGTCGCCGAGGGGCCCGAACACGAGCCCTCCGAGCGGCCGCATGAGGAACGCGGCGGTGAAGGCCCCGAAGGTCCCGATCAGCCGCACCCCGGGGGCGACACTGGTGGGGAAGAATACCTCGGAGATGGTGTCGGCGATGTAGGCGTAGACGCCGAAGTCGAACCACTCCATGGCATTGCCCAGCGCGGCGGCCCCCACGGCCCGCTTGAGCAACGACTGGTCGACGACGGTGATGTCCTCGTACCGCAGCTTCTTCTTCCGCAACTTAGGTCGTGAAATTCCCACGACATCACGGTGCACCCAGCGGCCAACTCCCGCACGCTGAGCCATCCGGTCGTGAGCACTACCACCAACGGGTGAACCAAAGAGCAAACCGACGCCACCCGAGCCGACGCACCCAGGCCGACCACACGGGATGGGGGTCCGGGGGCATCCCCCGGCGGGGGTGTGGGGGTTCGACCCCCACAAGAAAAGGCAAAACCCCGGCTCGGGGAGGTCCCGCAGGGACCGACCAAACCGGGGTGACGGGGTGAGCGACGGGTTTCGAACCCGCGACCTCCTGGACCACAACCAGGTGCTCTACCAGCTGAGCTACGCCCACCATCTGAGGCAACCGCGTGCGATCACCTCGATGTCGTAATCGTAGCGGGTGCCCGCGCGTGGTTTTTCAGGGGGTTACCCCTGGTGCTGTTCCTGCACTTCAGCGGCGACGGCTTTGGCTTCGTCGCTGCTGGGGCCGGGTTGGGCGACGAAGGCGACGCGCCGGTAGTAGTCGAGTTCGCCGATGGATTCCTTGATGTCGGCGAGGGCGCGGTGGGCGAGGCCCTTTTCCGGCTTGGCGTAGTAGATGCGCGGGTACCAGCGGCGGACGAGTTCCTTGACGGAGGAGACGTCGACGAGGCGGTAGTGGAGGTGCGCGTCGAGGGCCGGCATGTCGCGGGTGATGTAGCCGCGGTCGGTGGCGATCGAGTTGCCGGCCAGTGGTGCGGTGCCGGGCTCCGGGATGTACTCGCGGATGTACTCGAGGACGCGGCGCTCGGCTTCTTCGAGGCTCACCGTGGAGCGGCGCACTTCTTCGGTGAGGCCGGAGTGGGCGTGCATCTCGCGGACGATCTCGGGCATGCCGGCGAGTTTTTCCTCGTCGGCGTGGATGACGATGTCCACGCCCTCGCCGAGCACGTTGAGTTCCGCGTCGGTCACGAGGGCGGCGATTTCGATCAACGCGTCCTTGCCGAGGTCGAGCCCCGTCATCTCGCAGTCGATCCAGACTAGGCGGTCGGTCACCTGGTGACCCTAACCCGACACGGGGACAAGAGGTGCGTTACCTGCACGTACGGCGCGTTTACGCTCGCGAGGCCGCCACCGGTGTGGTGCAGGACACAGATCGGGGAGTCGCGAGTGACGGAGCAGGGGACGCCGGCGGGCGAGATCGCCGCCGGTTATGCGAGTGAGGGTGCCGCGCTGGAGCTGGGTGCGGTGGTGATCGACGGCCGGGCGGACGCGGGTGCCGCGGTGCGCTTGCCGTTGGCGACGCTGAACCGGCACGGGCTGGTCGCGGGGGCGACCGGGACGGGCAAGACGAAGACGTTGCAGCTGGTGGCGGAGCAGTTGTCGGCGGCTGGGGTGCCGGTGGTGCTCGCGGACGTCAAGGGCGATCTGTCGGGCCTCGCGGCCGCTGGTGAGGCGAACGACAAGGTGTCGAAGCGCTCGCAGGAGCTCGGTGACGACTGGGCGGGCACGGCGTTTCCGGTGCAGTTCCTGTCGCTGGGGACCGGCGGGAAGGGCTCGCCGATCCGCGCGACGATCACGAGTTTCGGGCCGGTGCTGCTGTCGAAGGTGCTGGGGCTGAACGAGACGCAGGAGTCGACGCTCGGGCTGATCTTCCACTGGGCCGACCAGCGTGGGCTGGCGTTGCTGGACACGAAGGACCTCCGGTCGGTCATCACGCACCTGACCGGCGACGAGGGCAAGGCGGATCTCAAGGGCATCGGCGGCGTCTCGGCCGCGACGGCCGGGGTGATCCTGCGCGCGCTGTCCAACCTGGAGGCGCAGGGTGGTGAGGACTTCTTCGGCGAACCCGAGCTGGACGTCCACGACCTGATGCGCGCACGCGACGGCAAGGGCGTCGTCACGCTGCTGGAGCTGGACAACCTGCAGGCGAAGCCCGCGTTGTTCTCGACGTTCCTGATGTGGCTGCTGGCCGAGCTGTTCGAGGAGCTGCCGGAGGAGGGCGATCTCGACCAGCCGAAGCTGGTCTTCTTCTTCGACGAGGCGCACCTGCTCTTCAACGACGCGTCGAAGGCGTTCCTCGAGCGCATCGAGCAGACCGTGAAGCTGATCCGGTCGAAGGGTGTCGGCGTGTTCTTCTGCACGCAGCTGCCCACGGACATCCCGAACAACGTGCTTTCGCAGCTGGGCGCGCGGATCCAGCACGCGCTGCGGGCGTTCACGCCGGACGACCAGGCGGCGCTGGCCAAGACGGTGAAGACCTACCCGAAGACGAAGTTCTACGAGCTCGACACGGCGTTGACGTCGCTGGGCATCGGCGAGGCGATCGTCACGGTGCTGTCGGAGCGGGGCGCGCCGACGCCGGTGGCGTGGACGCGGCTGCGGGCGCCGCGGTCGAAGATGGGCTCGATCGGCGCGGACGCCGTCGCCGCTTCGGTCGCTTCGTCGGACCTGCACGCGAAGTACGCCGAGACGATCGACCGGGAGTCGGCCTACGAGAAGCTGGCCGCGAAGGTCGCCGCGCCCGCCCCCGACGCGCCCACCCCGGACGCGCCCGCGCCCGAGGCGGCACCCGCACCTGCGCCCAAGGAGAAGGACGACCCCGGGTTCATCGAGTCGGCGATGAAGAACCCGGCCGTGAAGTCGTTCATGCGGTCCGCGGCCAGTGCGCTGGGCCGGGAGATCACGCGCGGGCTGTTCGGCAACCGGAAGCGCTGAGAAAACCTGACGCGACCTGTCAGGTATCGCTGCCAAGCTGGCGTTCATCACCGACGAACAGGGGAAACCAGCCATGACCAGCACCGCCACCGCGTCGTTCGTCCTCGACCAGTGGGAGCCGCAGGCGACCGATGAGGCCGCGGGCACGGAGTTCGCCCGGGTGGCGATCGCCAAGACGTTCACCGGCGCGGTCGAAGGGACCAGCACGGTCGAGATGCTGACAGCGTCCAACGCGACTTCGCGCGCGTACGTCGCCTTCGAGCGTCTCGCCGTCTCGGTCGACGGTCGCAAGGGCGCGTTCGTCCTGCACCACACGGCCGACGACACCGGCCTGACGCTGAAGATCCTCACGGGCTCCGGCTCGGGTGAGCTGAGCGGGATCTCCGGCACGGCGAGCATCGAGATGGACGCGGAGCAGAACCACACCTTCACGCTCACTTACGAGCTGTAGGCAGCACGAAGGCCGTTTCGAGAGCCCCCGATTGACTCTCGAAACGGCCTTCGCCGGGTGTCCTCCGCGCCCCGACACGGGAGGACTGGAGGGGCCGCCCCGAATACGGCCCGTCCGCGTCTGTCAGCCGTTCACGATCTGGTCGACGATCTTCTTGGCGTCGTTGATCGGGATGGCGAAGCCGATCCCGACGCTGCCCGCGGACCCGTTGGCCGAGGCCGTCGGGCTGTAGAGCGCCGAGTTGATCCCGATGACGTTGCCGTTCGCGTCGACGAGCGCGCCGCCGGAGTTGCCCTGGTTGATCGAGGCGTCCGTCTGGATCGCGGTGTAGCTGGGCGAGTCGCTGGTCTGGTTCGAGGTGCGGTTGAACGGCGACTGCTGCTGTTGCTCGCCCTGGCCGATGTCGGACAGGTTCCGGTTCAGCGCGCTGACGATGCCGGTCGTGACGGTGTTCTGCAGTCCGCCCGGCGAGCCGATCGCGACAACTTCCTGGCCGACGGCGAGCTTGCTCGAGTCCCCGAGGCTGGCCGCCGTCAGACTGCTGGCGTTCTTCGCCTGGACCACCGCGATGTCCGCCTTGGTGTCCGCGCCGACCACGCTGGCCTGGTACTTCGTGCCGTCGGAGGTCGTGATGACGACACTCTGGGCGCCGTCGACGACGTGCGCGTTGGTGAGGATTCGGCCGTCGGCGGTGAGGATGACGCCGGAGCCGATCGCCTCGCCCTGGCCGGTGGTGACGTTGATCTGCACGACGCTCGGCGTCACCTTCGCCGCGACGCCGCTGACGTCGCCGGAAGTGCTGTTGGAGACCGTCTGCCCCGTCGCCGCCGGCGTGCTCACCGACGTCGTGCCGTCCGCCGAGGTCGCGGTCAGCCCGACGATCGCGGCGCCGCCGACGCCCCCGACCAGCGCGGCGCCGAGCGCGGTCGCGCCGACGAGCATGGCGATCCGGCCGCCCTTGCGCGGCTTCTTGAGAGCCTGCGGTGCAGGCGGCGGCTGCGGGGTGAAGAGCGGATTCGGCGCGGCCTGCTGGTGGTAGGCGTACTGCGCGTACGGCCCGTACTGCTGGGTGTTCTGGTGCGGCTGGTGCCCACCGGGTGAGGCGGGGCCGGGCCGACTCTCGTTCTCGGTCATGAACCAAGATTCGCGCCCGTGCTTGTGAACAACCTGTGGAAAACCCCGCAGCTTTGCTGAGAAGAATCAGCTGAGAAAACTCAGGCGGTTCTCAGGCTTTCCGTGCGCCTCAGTCGAAGAAAGCCGGAACGTCCAAGGCACCTCCCGCCGCCTCGAACTCGTCGTGGACGGCCTTCCGCAGCTCGGCGTCGCCGAGGTAGTCCGCGGCGGTCAGGGCCAGCCCGAGCGCGCCGTCGCGGACGCCCGCGTCACCCGTCTCCGAGCCGGCCGCGGCCGCGAACTCCTTGGTGTGCAACGCGACCGTGGGGCCGGCGATCCCGAGCATCGGGTGCAGTGCCGGCATCCGGTAGGAAAGGTTGCCGAGGTCGGTCGATCCGGTGAGCGACTCCGGGACGATGCCCGGCGGCAGCGGCTTGCGGCCGGTGCCGGCCTGGTTGACCGACCAGCGCCCGGCGAGTGCGGTGTTGAACCGGATCGGCAGGTACGCGGCCTGGGCGTCCCAGATCAGCTCGACGCCGCAGCCGGTCATCGCCGCCGCGCCCTCGGCGATCGACGTCATGCGGGTGGCCAGGTCGCGCAGCGTCTCAGGGTTCTGGGAGCGCAGGTAGAACAGCAACGCGGCGCGGGCCGGGATGACGTTCGGCCGGGCGCCGCCGTCGCTGAACACGCCGTGCACGCGGTCGCTCTGCGGGAGTTGCTGCCGCAGCGCCGAGACGCCCTGGTAGGCGGCGACCGCGGCGTCGAGGGCGTTGCGGCCCATGAACGGCTGGGCCGAAGCGTGCGCCCCGACACCGTGGAAGACCATCTCCAGCTGACGGCGGCCCAGGAACGGGTGCAGCGCGACGTCGTGGCTGAACGGGTGCAGCATGATCACCGCGTCGACGTCGTCGAAGACGCCCGCGCGAGCCAGGATCTCCTTGCCGCCACCGCCTTCCTCGGCCGGTGTGCCGATGAGGCTGACGCGCCCGCCGAGCCGTTCGGCGACCGTCGCGGCGCCGAGGAAACCGCCCGCGGCCGTGGTGCAGATGACGTTGTGGCCGCACGCGTGGCCGAGGCCGGGCAGCGCGTCGTATTCGGCGAGGACGGCGATGTGCGGACCGTCCCGCTCGGGTGTGCTCACCCGCAGCGCGGTGTCGAGGCCGCCCACGCCGACGGTCGCTTCGTGGCCGTGGCGCGCCAAGAGGTCCGCCAGCGCGCCGACCGAGCGGTGTTCCCCGAACCCTTCCTCGGGATGAGCGTGCAGATCTTGGCTCAACGCCACCAGATCGGGTGAGGTGCGCTCGACCGCGGCGGTCACCTCGGCCCGGGTCGCCTCGTCCGCGCCGGTGTGTGGCGAGGGCAGTGGTTCGGCCGCCGCCACGGCTTCGGCGGTGGCTTCGACCAGGGAACGGAGGTAGCTGTCGTCGGGCGGGACGGGTTCGGCGTGGGTCATGAGGGCGATGCTAACCGCCACCCCCGACAGTTCGCGCCGCTCAGCCCAGCCGGCCCGCCACGATCTGCGTGACCCCGGCGTACCGCTCGGTGATGTCCGTGAAGCCGCGGGCGCGCAGGCTCGCCGCGATTTCGCCGCGGTCGAACATCTTCTGCCCGCTGACGATCCCGCCGACGGACTCCAACCACCGCGCGGGTTGCCGCCCGCGGCGCGCACTGGTGAGCAGCACGATCCGGCCGCCAGGCTTGAGTACGCGCGCGAAGGAGTCCAGCGCGGTCTCCGGTTCGGCGAACATGTGGAGCGCGGCGAAGCAGCAGACAGCGTCCACAGTGGACGCTCGCAGCGGGACGCGTACCGCGTCCGCGCGCAGGTAGGCGACGTTGGCCGGGCCACCCTCGGCCACCGCTTTGGTGAGCATGGTGCGTGCGCCGTCCAGGCCGATCGCGAGTCCGCCCGGGCCGACGGCTTCGCCGAACGCGCGGGTGAACCGGCCGGTGCCGCAGGCGACGTCCAGAGCGGTTGCGCCCGGCGCGAGGTCGAGGAGTTCCGTGGCGAGCCGGACTTCGCCGGCCATGCTGGGCCCGGCCGGGCCTTTGAGCACACGGCCGAGCGCGGGGCGCCAGTACCGCTCGTAGACCCGGGGGAGCAGGGTGGTGCGCATCAGGCGCTGGGTGATGCCGGTGGGCGGCCCCGCCTGGTCCGCGGTGCCCAGCAGGTCGAGGAAGCCCGCGTGGGTGTCCGCCGGGGTCCCCAGCAGCTTCTCGAGCCGGTCGAGGGCGGTGGTCGGCACAGGCGCTCCCATCGTTCGGATACCGGCAGTATGCCCAAGCCGAGGTCACTCGACCGAGTGAACAAAGCCGGGCTCGGGTGTTCGAGGCCGGAAATTGTCGGTGCCCCTTCCTAACGTCGTCGGCGAGGTTCCGATCCGACGATCCGAGGAGGAGACATGACAGCTTCGACCATTGCCACGACCAGCGGGGAAATCCTGATCCACGGCGGGTTCGACCTGGCCGCGGCGGCCCGGTTCCTGACGGGGTTCGCGCCCGCCGGGCGGCCGGAAGCGGGCACGGAGCCCGGAGCGCTCCGGGTGGCGTTCCCGGTCGACGGCGCGTGGACGCCGATGGGAGCGGTCCTGAGACAGAGATCGCCGGGCGTGGTGGAAGCGGAGGTCCACGGCCCGGCGGAGCACACCGAAGCGGCGTTGGCCCAGGTGATGAGGATGTGCTCCCTGGACGTCGACGGCACGGAGTTCCCGGCCGCCGGCCGCCGCGATCCGGTCGTCTCGTTGCTGCAGGACCTGCACCCCGGGCTGCGGCCGGTCCTGTTCGCGTCGCCGTACGAGGCGGCGTGCTGGGCGGTGCTGAGCCACCGGATCTGGATGACCCAGGCGGTACGGCTGCGCCGCCGTCTCACCGACCGTCACGGCACGGAGGTCGACGTCGGCGGCGTGCGGCTTTCCTCGTTCCCGGCGCCGGGAGAGCTGGCGAGGCTGGAGTACCTGCCGGGCGCGCCCGCGCACAAGCTCGAGCGTCTGCGGGGCATCGCCCAGGCGGCGGCGGACGGCCTGCTCGACGCGGCGGCGCTGCGGTCGATGCCGGCGGCGGAGGCCCTCAAACAGCTGCAGCAGCTGCCGGGCGTCGGCCGGTTCAGCGCGGAGCTGATCCTGATCCGCGGCGCCGGACATCCGGACGTCTTCCCGCGAGGAGAGAGCCGCCTGCACGAGATCATGCGTGAGGCCTACCACCTCCCGGACGCCGACGTCGGCGAGCTGACGGAGATCGCGGAGGCCTGGGCGCCGTTCCGGAGCTGGGCATCGTTCCTCTTCCGGGTGGAGGGCGAGGCCCGGATGCGGGAGTCGCGATGAGCTGAGCCGCACCGGTCGTCCCCGGATCGCGGGCGCGTTCGCCCCGCCCGAAGCACCATTACCGTCCCGATCCACGAAAGTGAGGTGTGCCAACGACCCGAACCCATACCGGAAGCCGCGGACCCCGGTCCGGTGGGGACTCACCGTAGCCAGATGTCGCCTGTGGTGAGGTGTCCGGGTGAGCTCGCCCGTTCAACTCGCGCTCGGCAGCACGGCCGGTGACGTCCCGGCGGCCCTCCAAGCCGCCGCCGACCCGGCCGGGACGCTGCTGGAGCAGGCCCAGACGCCCGCCGTCATCACCCTGGTCGCCGGGGCCGTGGCGCTGCTGGTGGTGCTCGTCGGCGGCACGCCGTGGCGGCGGGCGCGCAACGTCGTCACGATCGTGCACGAGGCCGGGCACGGGCTGGCCGCCGTGCTGGTCGGACGGCGCCTGCAGGGCATCAAGCTGCACTCGGACACCTCGGGCGTCACCGTCTCGCGCGGCAAGCCCGAGGGGCCGGGGATGGCGTTCACCGCGATGGCCGGCTACCTGGCGCCGTCGGTGCTGGGGCTGCTGTTCGCCAGCCTGCTGGGCAACGACCTGGTCGGCACGGTCCTCGTGCTGATCGCGCTGCTGCTGCTCGGCGTGCTGGTGATGGTGCGCAACGCCTACGGCGTGTTCACGGTCGTGGCCAGCGCGGTCGTGCTGGCGCTCGTCGCCTTCGTGGCGCCGGTCGAGGTCCAGGCCCCGTTCGGCTACCTGCTGACGTGGTTCCTGCTCTTCGGTGGCGTCCGGCCGGTGATCGAGCTGCAGACCAAGCGCCGCCGGGGCCAGGCCCGCGACTCCGACGCCGACCAGCTCGGCCGCCTGACCGCGGTACCGCCGGTGCTCTGGGTCCTGGTGTTCGGCGTGGCGACGGTCAGCTGCCTCATCGCGGGCGGCCTGTGGCTGCTGGAGCCCGTGGCCGCCTGACCGGCAACGGTGATCGCGGACCGCCGCTGGTCCCCAAACCGCGGCAGGGTGTCGTCAAGGCCGGTGATCGCAGACCGGCTGTCCGAATTGCGGCATGGTGTCGTCGGGGCGGGGCGGGGCGGGGCGGGGCGGGGCCGGGGCCGGGGGCGGAGCGGTGATCGCAGATCGGCTGTCCGAATCGCGGCGCGGCGTCGTGCGCTCCGGCGCGGGCGTCCGGCGTTCTCGGTGTGCGGCCGGTGCGCTGTCTCGTCGCGGTCGGCCGTCGCTCGTGGTCGTGGCGGAGCCCCTGACCCACCGGGCCGGGTCGATGCGGCAAACTGGTCTCTCGCTGGTCAGCCGGAGGGAGCCGAACGATGGACGAGGTCGCCAAGGCCGTGGAGGAGTGCGCACGGGCTGCGAAGCTGGCCGCGCCGTCGCTTGCCGCCGCCAGTGCGGAGGCCGTGGACGCCGCCCTGGCCGGGATGGCCGAACGCCTGCTGACGCATCGCGACGAGATCCTCGAGGCGAACCAGGCCGATGTCGAGCGTTCGACCGCCGAGGGGATGAGCGCCGGTCTGCTCGACCGGCTCACCATCACCCCGGAGCGGCTGACCGGCATGGCCGAGCAGTTGCGGCTCCTCGCCGGCGCCCCGCACCAGGAGCGCTCGGTCGAGGTGTCCACGCTGGACGGCGGGCTGCGGCTGGTCGAACGGCGCCGTCCGGTCGGCGTGATCGGCGCGAACTACGAGGCGCGCCCGAACGTCACGGTCGACGTGGCGTCGCAGCTGGTCAAGTCGCGCAACGCCGGCGTGCTGCGCACCGGCTCGGCCGCGCTCGGCTCGGCGCAGCGGCTGCGTGAGGTGGTCATCGCGCCGGCGCTGACGGAAGCCGGCATCGACGCGGACTGCATTCAGCTGGTGCCGCGCGTGGAGCGCGAAGCCGCGTCCGCGCTGGTACGCCTGCCGAACCTGGTGCCCCTCGTCATCCTGCGCGGCAGCGGCGACAGCACGCGCGCCCTGGCCACCGAGGCCGCGATCCACGGCGTCGGCACGCTCGCCCACGCCGACGGCGGCGGCGTCCTGTACGTCGACCGCGGCGCGGACGTCACCAAGGCACGCGACCTGGTCTTCGCCAGCCTCGACCGGCTCGGGGTCTGCAACCGGCTCAACCTGCTGCTGATCCACGAAAACATCCACGACGACGTCTGGCCGGGCATCGCCGACGCGCTGGCCGAACGGGGCGTGACGCCTTCGCTGGCCCCGCACGAGCACGCGATCGGCTACGAGTGGGCCCTGGACTCCGACCGCGAGGCGACGGTCACGGTCGCCAAGGTCGGCGCCCTCGCCGACGCCGTCGAGATCGCGAACGAGCAGACCTCGGGTCTGGCCGCAGGCATCGCGACCGAGGACGAGGCCGCCGCCGATGCGTTTTTCGACGGCTACACGGGCACGGGCGTCTTCTGGAACGCCCCGACCCGCCTCCTCGACGGCTTCAAGCTGCTCGCGGTCCCGGAAACGGGCATCAACCTGGACAAGGTCCCCGGCCCCCGCGGCCCGGTGACGTACACGGACCTCTACGTCCGCCAGTACGCCGTCCTGCCCGGCTGAGCCCGCCGCCCCATCGCCACGGCGATGGGCGGCTGGGTGTGCCGCGGTCGAGGGGTTCGCCTCGCCGACGACAACAGCCGGCGGCTGGGCACCGTAGCTCGTAGGGCGGACCGCGCGGAGTAGGAACCGGGGACCGAACACCTGCGCGCCTCGGGTGACGCTCTCCGGCGTGTACTGGCACATGAAGCCGATGAAGAAGCGGGCGAGCTCGGACCACACCGAGTCGAATCCGCAGTGCCTGATCTTGCAAGCCGGAACTCCACGACTACCGCCACGCGGCTGAACGCGCGGCCGAAACGATGCGGCCCGACCCGTGGACCTGAAATCCGCAGGGTCAGTCCGAAACTGGGCGGTCAAGCTCGGCTGAGTTGAAGTCCGCAGGGTCCGGCCGAAACTGGGCGGCCAGCTCCGCGGAGTTGAAGTCCGCAGGTCCGGCCGCAACTGGGCGGCCAACTCGGCAGAGCTGAAGTCCGCGGGGTAGGTCGCGACTGCGCGGTCAAGCTCGGCGGAGCTGAGGTCGGCAGGGTAGACCGAAACTGGGCGGCCAAGCTCGGCGGAGCCGAAGTCGGCGGGGTAGACCGCAACTGCGAGGTCAAGCTCGGCGGAGTTGAAGTCCGCAGGGTCCGGCCGAAACTGGGCGGCCAACTCGGCAGAGCTGAAACCCGCGGGGTAGGCCGCACTATTTGGCCAACCTCCGCGGAGCCGGAATCCGCGCGGCCGGAACGTCTGCCGAGGCCTCGCGGCCGGAACCGGCGCCGTGCTAGCGGCGGCGGCGCCGCAGCTGGCGTACCGGGGCGATGCCCGTCAGCGTGTGGAGGTCGTCCGCCGTGTCGGCCGCGTTGATCACCAGTTCGGTGCGGTCGTCGGGGTCGTGCAGGTGGCGGAAGATCGCCGTGGGGCCGTCGCCGACCGCGATGACCGCGACCAGGCGTCCTTCCGGGTCGCGGGTGAGGCCGGTCGTCACCGCTACCCGGCGGCCTACCGTGTCGAGCGTGGTGAGCGTCCGCTCCTTCTGCCAGCCTCGCGTGGTCATGGTTCCTAGGACGTCCCGATCGCCCGCGGTGTTACGGCCCGGCATACTGGGCCGGGTGATCGACCGGCCGCACGTCCTGCTCTCCGCCGCGCAGTCGCTCGACGGTTTCCTCGACAACACCTCACCCGAACGGTTGGTGCTGTCCACTGAGGACGACTTCGCTGTCGTCGACCGGCTGCGGGCCGAGGCCGACGCCGTTCTCGTCGGGGCCGGGACCGTGCGGGCCGACAACCCGCGGCTGCTCGTCCGGTCGCCCGAACTGCGGCGGCAACGTCTTGAGCTGGGCAAGTCCGAGCAGCCGGTCAAGGTCACCCTGACCACCCGCGGCCTCGATCCGGACGCGCAGTTCTTCACCGTCGGGGACACCGAAAAGATCGTCTACGCGCCGCCCGGTGCCGCCGACGCGCTCAAGGACGTCGCCACCGTCGTCGACGCCGGGGATCCGCCCGACTTCGGCCGTGTCCTCGACGACCTCGGCGCGCGCGGCATCAAGAACCTGCTGGTCGAGGGCGGTGGCGGGATCCACACGCGGTTCCTCGCCGAAGGGCTGGCCGACGAGCTGCGGCTGGCGATCGCGCCGTTCTTCGTCGGGCAGCCGGACGCGCCACGGTTCGTCGGGCCCGGCCTCTACCCGCGGCCGTTGCGGCTGGTCAGAGCACGCGAACTGACCGGCATGGCGATCCTCGAATACCGTGCGGTCGACGAACCGACCGGCCGGGACGTCCAGCGGCTGCGGGAGGCCATCGCGCTCGCGGCCGAGTGCCCGCCGAGCCACACCTTCCGGGTCGGGGCCGTCATCACCGACGCCGAAGGCGACGTCATCGCGACCGGGCATTCCGGCGAGGGTGAACCGCTGAACCACGCCGAGGAAGCCGCCCTCGCCAGGTGCGAAGGTGACCCGCGGCTGGCCGGCGCCACCATCTACAGCTCGCTCGAGCCCTGCAGCAACCGCAGCTCGCACCCGCGCAGCTGCACCCGGCTCATCCTCGACGCCGGGATCCCGCGCGTCGTGTTCGCGTGGCGGGAGCCGCCGGTCTTCGTCGACGCCCAGGGCACCGAGCTGCTGCGCCGAGCCGGGCGGCACGTCGTCGAGGTGCCCGCGCTGACCCCGGAGGTCCAGCGCGAGAACACCCACCTCGAGTTCTGACGAGCGAAGGCCGCCCCGAGCGAGCCCGGGGCGGCCTTCGGCAGAGCGAAATCAGCAGGCGCCGTTGTCGGCCCAGACGCCCCATTCACCGGTCGTCCCGGGCTCTTCGCCCTGGGTCCACCACTTCGCGGTGAACTTGTGGCTGTTGTGCTTGACCACGTCGTCCTTCACGTAGACCTTGGTGCGATCCCACTCCGCCGCCGTGCACGAGCCGCCGCCCGGGGTGGTCGGCGTCGTCGGATTGGTGGTCGGCGTCGTCTGGGGCGGGGTCGCCCCGGCGAAGCGGACGCTGAACTTCGTGAAGTCCCAGTCGTTCTGCGGCACGTTGCTGCAGACGCCGTTGTCGGTCGTGCCGACGCAGGCACGGTCGCGGTTGACCGACCAGAACGTGAAGCGGCCCAGGCCGTGGCTGGTCGCGTAGTCGTACACCGTCTGGAAGTCCGACGTGTAGAACATCTCGGCCGCGTCCGACTTGCCGTTCATGCCGGAGAAGCCCTCGTGCGAGTACGCCGTGGCGCTGTCCCAGCCCATGTGTGACATCAGCAGGCCGTGCAGGGCCTCGAGCGCCGACACCTGCGACGAACCGCCGTTGAAGCCGCCGTCGAACGGCATGATCGAGAAGTTGTTGGGGGAGAAGCCGATCGACTTCGCCTGGTCGAGCAGCTGCGTGCCGAACCAGCCGGTGCCGGCCGCGGTGCCCGGCATGGTCACCGACACGAACAGGCCGGGGTTGTTGGCCTGCAACGTCTTCGCCGCGCCGAGCTCGTTCGCGATGGCCGCGGTGTTCTCGTACTCCGGCTCTTCGAGGTCGAAGTCGATCGCCTTGAGCGAGTACTTCGAGATGACCTGCTGGTACGCGGCGGTCGTCGCGGCCACCGTCCCGCAGGTCTGGCCGAGCTTCGTGCCGCCGTAACCGCCGACGGACACCGAGACGTCACCGCCCGCGCCGCGGATCCGGGAGATCACGCCGGCGACGTTCGTGTCCGAGGAGACCGCGGCCGTGCCGTCCCAGGTCGGGCTGCAGCCGCCGCCGTTGGGCGCCAGGATGAACGCCAGCTGGAACGCCTTGAGCCCGGTCGCGTTCATCACCGTGACGGGGTCCGGGGGATTGTTGCTCACGGGCATCAGATACGGCGCCGCGGCGTACCAGTTGTTGCCCAGCGCCGCTGTCGCGGAGGGCGCGCCGATCACGAGACTCACTGCTGTACCGATGAAGGTGGCGGCGGCGAGCCCGACGGCGGCCAGTCTGCTTCTGCGCATGATCTGTCCTCCCGGTGGGGTTCGAGGGTGGACAGATCATTGGACTAGACCATTTCAAAGTCAAGGCGAAGGCGGGGTTACGGGCGAAACCCGAGAAATGTCGCATTCCGGAGACGACGAAAGGCGGTTGCGCCACCGACATGATGGCCACCGCCGAAGAGGCCCCGGCCCGGGCGCAAAAAGCAGGCCACACGCTCCACGCAGAGTTCCGGCAAAGTCATCGCCCAAGTGAGCAGAGGCGACAACGGCAACGGCCACCATGTCGCCCGGGTAGCCAACACGCTGACGGAACGGCCAACACGCTGACGGAACGGCCAACACGCTGACGGAACGGCCAACACGCCGACCGCAATGGCCAACTCGCTGACCGGAACGGCCATTGCGCCGACCGGAACGGCCAACATGCCGACAGCGGAGTTCGGCTGGTGGTGCTGGACGCCGTGTTGGCGGTTCCCGTCGCCGTGTCGGCCGCTCCGGGGGATGTGTTGGCCGTTCCGGAAGAGCCGCCCGGCCCACACCCGCGTGAAGGCGGCCCCCACCCTCCACCGGGGGGCGTGCCCTGCTCCAGTCTATCGGTGAGGGGTGACGGGAAGCCGTGGTCCGGCCGTGGACGGCGGGGTTGTCCACACCCCGATCGGGTGTGGACAACCGCCTTACTGGGACTCTAGGTCGCCCTCCAAGGAGAGGTAGACCTCCCGCATCTGCGCCAAGAGCTCGGGGTCCGGTTCCTCCCACAGGCCGCGGTCCGCCGCCTCGTTCAGGCGCTCCACGATTCCGCGCAACGCCCACGGGTTCGCCTGGCGCAGGAACTCCTGGTTCGTCTCGTCCAGCACGTACGACTCGGTCAGCTTCTCGTACATCCAGTCGCCGACGACGCCCGCCGTCGCGTCGAAGCCGAACAGGTAGTCCACCGTTGCCGCCAGCTCGAACGCGCCCTTGTAACCGTGGCGGCGCATCGCCGCGAGCCAGCGCGGGTTGACCACCCGGGCGCGGAATACCCGGGCCGTCTCCTCGCCCAGTGTGCGGGTGCGGACCGCGTCCGGTGTCGTGCTGTCGCCCACGTACGACACCGGGGCCGTGCCCGTCAGTGCGCGGACCGTGGCGATCATGCCGCCGTGGTACTGGAAATAGTCGTCCGAGTCGGCGATGTCGTGCTCGCGCGTGTCGGTGTTCTTCGCCGCCACCACGATCCGCTTGTACGAACTCTCCATGTCCTCGCGCGCCGGGCGGCCGTCCAGGTCGCGGCCGTAGGCGAAGCCGCCCCAGACCGCGTACACCTCGGCGAGGTCCTTGTCGTCGCGCCAGTTCCCGGACTCCATCAGCGGCAGCAGCCCGGCGCCGTACGCCCCTGGCTTGGAGCCGAAGATCCGGGTCGTCGCGCGTCGCGTGTCGCCGTGCGTGGCCAGATCCGCGGAAACGTGCGCCTTGACGAAGTTCTCGGACGCGGGCTCGTCCAGCCCGGCGACCAATCGCACGGCGTCGTCCATCATCGTGATGACGTGCGGGAACGCGTCGCGGAAGAAGCCGCTGATGCGGATCGTGACGTCGATGCGGGGGCGGCCCAGTTCGGCCAGCGGAATCGCCTCGATGCCGGTGACGCGCCGTGACGCCTCGTCCCACACCGGCTGGACGCCCAGCAGGGCCAAGACCTCCGCGGCGTCGTCGCCCGACGTCCGCATCGCCGACGTGCCCCACACCGACAGCCCGACCGACCGCGGCCAGTCGCCGGTGTCCTCGCGGTAGCGGCGCAGCAGCGAGTCCGCCAGCGCCTGCCCGGTCTCCCAGGCCAGCCGGCTCGGGATCGCCTTCGGGTCGACCGTGTAGAAGTTCCGGCCGGTCGGCAGCACGTTCACCAGCCCGCGCAACGGCGATCCGCTCGGACCGGCCGGGATGTAGCCGCCGTCCAGCGCGTGCAGGATCGCGTCCAGCTCACCCGTGGTCGCGGCCAGCCGCGGGACGATCTCGTTCGCCGCGAACTCCAGGATCAGCTGGACCTGCTCGTCCGGGCCGCCCAGTTTGTCGTCGATGATGCCGCCCACCGCCGTGACGTCCCAGGAGCGCCACTCCATCGCCTCGACCAGCGACCGCGCCGTCTTCTCGATCTTGTCCACTTCGGACGTCGGCGCGTCGGAGTTCTCCTTGAGCCCCAACGCCGATCGCAGCCCGGGGATCGCGCCTTGCTTGCCGCCCCAGATCTGCTGGGCGCGCAACATCGCCAGCACCAGGTTGACGCGCGCCTCACCGGTCGGTGCCGCGCCGAGGATGTGCAGCCCGTCGCGGATCTGGGCGTCCTTGACCTCGCACAGCCAGCCGTCGATGTGCAGCAGGAAGTCGTCGAACTCCGCGTCGTGCGGGCGCTGCTCGACGCCGAGGTCGTGGTCCAGCTTCGCGGCCTGGATGAGCGTCCAGATCTGCGCGCGCACGGCAGGCAGCTTCGCCGGGTCCATCGCCGCGATGTTCGCGTGCTCGTCGAGCAGCTGCTCCAGCCGCGCCATGTCGCCGTACGACTCGGCGCGTGCCATCGGCGGGATCAGGTGGTCGACGATCGTCGCGTGCGCGCGGCGCTTCGCCTGCGCGCCCTCGCCCGGGTCGTTGATCAGGAACGGGTAGATCAGCGGCAGGTTCCCGAGCACGGCGTCCGGCGCGCAGGACGCCGAGAGCCCGGCCGTCTTGCCCGGCAGCCACTCCAGCGACCCGTGTTTGCCCAGGTGGACGACGGCGTGCGCGCCGAACTCCTCTTCCAGCCAGCGGTAGGCGGCCAGGTAGTGGTGGCTCGGCGGCAGGTCCGGGTTGTGGTAGATCGCCACCGGGTTCTCGCCGAACCCGCGCGGCGGCTGGATCATGATGATGACGTTGCCGCTCTGCAGCGACGCCAGCACGATGTCGCCGTTGTCGACGTACAGCTCGCCCGGCGCCTGGCCCCAATGCCCCTCGACGCCTTCGCGCAGCTCCGCGGGCAGCGCGTCGAACCACTCCTGGTAGCGCGCGGCGGGCACCCGGATCGGGTTGCCGGCCAGCTGCTCCTCGGTCAGCCACTCCGGGTCCTGGCCGCCCGCCGCGATCAGCGCGTGGATCAGGGCGTCGCCGTCGGGCTGGTCGGTGCCGGTCGGGTCGACGCCCGGGAACGCGTCCGCGCCCAGGTCGTAACCCAGGTCGCGCATCCGCCGCAGCAGCTCGATGACGGACGCGGGGGTGTCCAGCCCGACCGCGTTGCCGACGCGGGAGTGCTTCGTCGGGTACGCGGACAGCATCAGCGCGACGCGCCGCTCAGAAGCAGGCGTGTGCCGGAGACGCGCGTGCGCCAGGGCGATCTTCGCGACGCGGGACGCGCGCTCGGCGTCCGGGACGTACCGCGGCAGCCCGTCTTCGTCGAGTTCCTTGAACGAGAACGGCACCGTGATCAGCCGTCCGTCGAACTCCGGGACGGCCATCTGGTTGCCGGCGTCCAACGGGGAGAGGCCGTCGTCGCTCGCGGCCCAGGTCTCGCGGTCGCTGGTCAGGCACAGCGCCTGGAGGATCGGGACGTCGAGCGCGGCCATCTCGGCGACGTCCCAGGCCTCGTCGTCACCGCCGGCGCCCACCTCGGACGGCTTCGTGCCGCCCGCCGCGAGCACCGTGACCAGCAGTGCGTCGACCTTGGCCAGCTCGGCCATCATCTCCGGCTCACGAGTACGCAGCGACGCGGTGTACACCGGCAGCGCGCGCCCGCCGGCGGCCTCGATCCGGTCGGCCAGGGTGTGCACGAACGCGGTGTTCCCGGACAGGTGGTGCGCCCGGTAGTAGAGGATCCCGACGAGCGGGCCGTCCGCACGGGTCGCGGGCCGTTCGAGGATGCCCCAGGTGGGCTGCACGGCAGGCGGCTCGAAGCCGTCCCCGGTGAGCAGGAGCGTGTCGGAGAGGAACCGGTGCAGCTGCGTGAGGTTCGCCGGGCCGCCCTGCGCGAGGTAGGCGTGGGCTTCGGCGGCGATGCCGGCGGGGACGGTCGAGAGCTTCATCAGCTCGGCGTCCGGTGTCTGCTCCCCGCCCAGGACGACGACGTGCGCACCCGACGCGAGCAGCGTGTCGAGGCCCTCCTGCCAGCTCCGCGGGGTGCCGAGGATGCGGACGACCACGATGCGGACGCCGTCGAGCAGGCCCGGCAGCTCGGCGACGTCGAGCCGCGAAGGGTTCGCCAGCCGGAACTCGCCGTCGCACGAACGCGCGCTGAGCAGGTCGGTGTCCGATGTGGACAGAAGCAGGATCACGAGGTTCCTCCTCGGGGTCCGCGCCCCGGGTAGACGGGCGCGCCGGCCGGAGTTCCTGGCTCCCGGAGAGCGGGCTCTCCGGTGACAGTGGCGGGACCGCCCCGGACTCTCACCGGGTTCCTCACCTGCCGACGCGTGGGTATCGGACTCACTCTCCGGTGCGGCCGGGCACGGCGTCAAGGTGACGTCCACGGCTCTGGGGTCGGTAACCTGGGTGGTCGAGCGCTACGGATCGGGAGGCTGCCGGGTGGATTCCCTCCTCCGCGACTTCACGGCCGCGCAGTCGACCCGCCAGCCGTACCGGGTGCCGACCGTCGAAGAGCTCCGGGCCGCCGAAGCCGGCTTCGCCGCGCTGCTCGACCGGCGGCCGAACGACCTCGCTGACCTGGGGTTCTCCGTCGACGGCGACACCTTGGCCGTCCAGGAGCCCGGCACCGAACGAGCCTGGGGGCTCTACGCGATCGACCGCTCCGCGCCGCCGTCGCTGGTCGTCGAGGTGCCGCACGCCTCCTCCGACCTGCGGACCGACCGGCTCGGTCTCGCCCTCTTCCGGCAGGTCCCGGGCGCCGTCCTCGTGGTCGGGGGCGCGCACCGCCGTCGCGAAGACCCCGCGCACGAGACCCGCAGCGTCTTCCACGTCGTGACGACACTGCTCGCCCGGCGAGGCCTGCCGCAGGTGCAGCTCCACGGCTTCGGCGATGCCACCCTGACCTCGGCCGACGTCGTGCTCTCGGCCGGCGCCGCCGAAGCCGGCGACGCGGCCCGGCGGGCGGCGGACCGGCTCACCGCCGACGGTTTCCGCGTCTGCCGGGCGTGGGCCGAGCCCTGCCGGGGCCTGGCCGGCACCACGAACGTGCAGAGCCAGGCCGCCGGGCGCACGCCGTTCCTGCACGTCGAGCTCAGCCGGACGGTCCGCGAGAACCGCCGCGCCGACGTCGTCCGCGCGCTGGTCGAAGCGGATCTCCGCAAGCCTTAGTTCGCGGTCTTCGCTTACCCGAGTACGACCCGGTACGAGGCGTGCTGCCCGCACTGCACCGGATGGCGACGACGAGGCCCGCGTGCAGGCCCCTCGCCTGTGGCCGGCCGGCCAGCGCCGTGGCAGCGTCCTCTCCAGCCGCGGACGAGTGGGGACGGGCGCTGCCTCCACGATCGTCCCCGGCACGCCCCCGTTGGCACGCCGCCCGCGCGACTTCGGAGCCGATGAACCCGGCGCCGATCACGACGGTCCGCAGCGTGCGGGCTCCCGGGAGTCGGCGGGCCGCGGCTTCGGTCGCGATCACCGGCGCGTCGTTTAGGCGGACCGCTCTCCCAGCCGCGGGAACGGCTTCGTCGAGAACAGGATCTCCACCGTGACCTCGAAGAAGTCCGCGATCCGCAGCGCCAGGTAGAGGCTCGGGCTGTACTCGCCGCGCTCGAGGTAGCCGATCGTCTGGTAGTGCACGCCCAGCGCGTCCGCCAGCTCGCGGCGTGAGATCGACCGCTCCGCGCGCAGCATCGCGATCCGGTTGTAGACGACCTCGCTCATGACTCACCCCACACGCTGCATGGCCTTCTCCCGGCGTTCGGCCACCGACGAACCCGACTCGCGCCGCGCCATGCGGCGGAGCAGGACCGGGGCCAGGACCAATCCGATCACGGACCACGCGACGAGCACGGCGAGGGTCGGCAGCGGCCGCCACGAATGGCCGATCTCGGCGATGACCGCGCTGTCCGGCAGCAGCGCCGAGCGCATGCCCAGCCCCAGCCAGTACATCGGGAACACCTGCGCGATGCCCTGCACCCACACCGGCAGCGCGATCACCGGGTAGAAGATCCCGGAGATCGCCCCCAGCCCCATCACCGGCAGCACGATCAGCCCCGTGGACCGTGGGCTGCTGATCAGCGACCCCAGCGCGGCCCCGATCGGCAGGGTCGCGAACAGCCCGAGCGCCAGCACGCCCAGCAGGTGCAGGTAGGACCAGAAGCCGTCGGGAGCGAGCGAGGGATACAGGAACAGGCACGGGATCAGCACCACCAGCAGCGACGCCACCTGCCCGAGCGACAGCGTCGTGGTCTTGCCGATCAGGTAGCCGAGCATGCCGTTCGGGGTCGCCTTCGCCCGCAGCAACGTGCCGTCCTCGCGGTCGATGACCAGGTAGCTCGCCGCCCCGGTGAGCCCGGTGAACACGATCCCGGCGCCGAGCACCCCGGGCACGGTCGCCGCGCCGAGGGAGAAGCCGGTGCCGGGCACCGTCGCGTCGCGCATGAAGAACACCACGCCGAGGAAGAGCGCGGCGAAGACGATCTGGCCGACCAGGTCCTCGCGGTTGGTCCAGGTCTGCTTGAACTCGATCCAGCCCCGGGCCAGCCCGGCCCGCATCACGACGGTGTTCATCGCGCACCCGCTTCCTGCAGGCCGACCTCGGTTTCGCCGCCGGTTTCGGCGCGGTGGACGAGGGTCATGTAGGTGTCTTCCAGCGACGCGCGGCGGACTTCGAGATCGGCCACCGCCTCGCCGTGCTGCTTGAACAGGTCGTGGACGTACTTGGTCGCCTCGGTCGTCGAGTGGACGAAGTGCCGGCCGTCGATCGTCCAGCGGACCTCGGCTTCGCCCGCGATCTGGCGGGTGAGCGCGTCGGCCGAGCCGTCGGCGACGATCCGGCCGCCGTTGAGGATGAGGATCCGGTCGGCCAGCTTCTCGGCCTCGTCGAGGTCGTGCGTGGTCAGCAGGATCGTGGTGTCGAGCTCGTCGGACAGCCGGTGCACCAGGTCGTGGAACTCGCGCCGGGCCTCCGGGTCGAAGCCCGCGGTCGGCTCGTCGAGGAACAGCAGCTCGGGACGCCCGACGATGCCGATCGCGACGTCGAGCCGCCGCCGCTGGCCGCCGGACAGGGTCTTGATCTTCTTCTGCGCGTGTTCGGTGAGCCCCACCGCCGCGATCAGCTCGTCGGCGTCCCACGGCCGCGTGCTCGACGGTGTCGAGTACGGCGCGTAGTACCGCCCGAGGTGCGCGAGCAGCTCGCGGACGCGCCACTTCCCGTGGTCGCGCCAGGACTGGAGCACGACTCCCAGGCGTGCCCGCCAGTCCTCGCCGCCGTGTGCCGGGTCGACGCCCAGCACGCTCACCTCGCCGGCCGACCGCATCCGGAAGCCTTCGAGGATCTCGATCGTGGTCGTCTTGCCCGCGCCGTTCGGCCCGAGCAGGCACACGACCTCTCCTCGGGCGGCCTGGAACTCGACGCCGTGCAGGACGTCGTTCGCGCCGTAGCGCATCCGCAGCCCGCTCACGCGGACGGCGGGGTCCGCTGGATCTCTCATGGTCCGAACCCCCATCTGACTGGTGCGATCGAATGTAGCACACCTACTACATTCGATGTGACTTCTGCTGCATCCGGAATTTGACCGGCGGTCATCCGGTTCGCGGGGCATGGGAACTTGGCTGGGGCTGGCCCTTCCGGGCGGCGTGGTGATCCTGCTGGTCATGGCCGCGATCGAGTTGCGGCCGCGCAAGAACGGCTCGCGGTTCAAGGCGCGGCTGTCCGCGACCTACGTCGAAGAGACCACCGCGTTCCTCTACGGCACCAAGCGGCGTGAGCTGGAACACCGCGAGACGATGTCGATGCTCGTCGAGCAGGACGCCGACGGCGCGCCTCCCCGGCGTGACGTGGACCTGGACGCCGGGACAGCCGTCCTACGCCCGCGTCCGGCCGCGAAAGAGCCGGAGAACCGCGAGTTACAGTGACCTCATGCCGACCCCCGCGCGTGTGCGAGCCGACGCGTGCCCCGGCGTTTTCGCCACCCACGACGCCGCGGACGGCCCGTTGGCGCGGGTCCGGCTGCCCGGGGGTGCGGTTTCCGCCGCGCAGCTGCGGGCGCTGGCCGGCTGCGCCGAGGCGTGCGGCGACGGCGACCTCCACCTCACTTCGCGCGGCAACGTCCAGCTGCGCGGGGTGACGCGGCCCGGGCTCGCGGCCCGGCTGACCGACGCGGGCCTGCTGCCGTCGCCGTCGCACGAGCGGGTCCGCAACGTCCTGGCCTCGCCGCTGAGCGGGCTCGCCGGTGGCCTCGCCGACGTCCGCGGTCTGGCCGCGTCGCTGGACTCGCGCTTGTGCTCGATCCCCGAGCTGGCGTCGCTGCCCGGGCGGTTCCTCTTCGCCTTCGACGACGGCCGCGGTGACGTCGCCGGCGAAGGCGCCGACGTCTGCTGGCGCGCGACCGGCCCTTCCGAGGGAACCTTGCTGCTCGCGGGCGGCGACACCGGACGCCGAGTGGCGCTGGCCGACGCGGTCTCGGAGCTGATCGACCTCGCGCGGGAGTTCCTCCGGGTGCGCGGATCCGCGTGGCGCGTCGCCGAGCTGGACGATCCGGCGTGGCGTGGGACGCCGGTTCCCCGTGCCGACATCCCGGTGCCGGCCGGGATGATCTCGGCGTCCGCGGCGGGCGTCGTCCCGAGGTTCGGGCAGCTGTCGGCCGCGCAGGTCCGCGCGCTCGCCGGCTTCGGGCCGGTGCTGGTCACGCCGTGGAAGTCCGTGGTGCTGCCGGACGCGGCCCCCGACGTCTTCGAACGGCTCGGCTTCGGCGGCGAGCCGCTCGGGACCAGTGCGTGCGTCGGCCGGCCGGGCTGCGCGAAGTCGCGCGCCGACGTCCGCGCCGACGCCGTGTTCCGGCCCGGGCTGCGCGCGCACTTCTCGGGTTGCGAACGGCGGTGCGGCAAGCCCTCGCAGTCGCATGTGGACGTGGTCGCCGAAGTCGGCGGCTACCGGGTCGACGGCCGGTGGGTGCCGCTCGAAGAGCTGAAAGGAAGACTGTGATCGACTACCTGCGGGACGGTGCCGAGATCTACCGGCACTCGTTCGCCACGATCCGCGAGGAGGCGGACCTGGCGATCCTGCCCGACGACGTGGCCGGCCTGGCGGTCCGGATGATCCACGCCTGCGGCATGGTCGATCTGGTCGACGACGTGCGCTACACCCTCGACGTCGTCGAGTCCGGCCGCGCCGCCCTCGAGGCGGGCGCGCCGATCCTGTGCGACGCGCAGATGATCGCCAGTGGCGTCACCCGGCGCCGCCTGCCCGCGGACAACGAAGTCGTCTGCACCCTGTCCGACGCCCGGGTGCCGTCCCTCGCCGAGCGGATGGGCACCACGCGCTCGGCGGCGGCGCTGGAACTGTGGCGTGACAAGCTGCCCGGCTCGGTCGTCGCGATCGGCAACGCGCCGACCGCGCTGTTCCGCCTGCTGGAGATCCTCGACGAGGGCGTCGGCGCGCCCGCGGCGATCATCGGTGTCCCGGTCGGGTTCGTCGGCGCGGCGGAGTCCAAAGTGGAGCTGGCCAAGCGCGCGCCGGCACCGTATCTGGTGGTGCACGGGCGTCGTGGCGGCAGCGCGATGGCCGTCGCCGCGATCAACGCGTTGGCGAGCACCGAAGAATGACCGGCACGCTGTACGGCGTCGGGCTCGGTCCCGGCGACCCGGAACTCATGACGGTCAAGGCCGCGCGGCTGATCTCGGACGCGCCGGTCATCGCGTACCACAGCGCGCGGCACGGCCGGAGCATCGCGCGGTCGGTGGCCGAGCCGTACCTGCGTGAGGGGCAGATCGAGGAGAAGCTCGTCTACCCGGTCACGACCGAGACCACGGACCACCCGGGCGGCTACGAAGGTGCGATCGCGGACTTCTACGAGCTGAGCGCGAAACGGCTCGCCGAGCACCTGGACGCCGGTCGCGACGTCGTCGTGCTCTGCGAAGGCGACCCGTTCTTCTACGGCTCGTACATGTACATGCACGAACGGCTGTCCGGTCGGTTTCCCGCCGTGGTCGTGCCCGGGGTGACGTCGGTGAGCGCGGCGTCGTCCGTGCTGGGCCGCCCGCTGGTCCAGCGCGACGAGGTCCTGACGATCCTGCCGGGCACGCTGCCCGCGCCGGAACTGGCGCGTCGTCTCGCGGACACGGATTCGGCGGCGGTTCTGAAGCTGGGACGCACGTTCGGTTCGGTACGGGAGGCGCTGGCGGAGGCCGGGAAGCTCGACGACGCGTTCTACATCGAGCGCGCGACATGGGGTGAGCAGCGGATCGCGCCGCTGGCCTCGGTGGATCCCGCCTCCGTGCCCTATTTCTCGCTGGCGTTGCTGCCTTCGCCGGCTTACGCGTCTCGGCAGTCACCCGTTGTTTCGCCGCCGGTGGCCGCTACCGGTGGCGAGGTGGTCGTCGTCGGCCTCGGTCCGGCGGGTCCGGAGTGGCTGACGCCGGAAGCCTTGGCGGAGTTGGAAGCGGCCGAGCACATCGTCGGGTACGGCCCGTATGTCGCGCGGGTGCCGCAGAAGTCCGGGCAGCAGCGTCACGCGTCCGGCAACCGGGTCGAGGCGGACCGGGCGGTCGAGGCGTTGTCGCTGGCCGCTTCCGGCGCGCGCGTGGCCGTGGTTTCCTCGGGCGATCCGGGGGTGTTCGCGATGGCGTCGGCAGTGCTGGAACAGGTGTCCTTGGGGCAGGGCGCGGGAGTCCGCGTCCGGATCGTGCCGGGCGTGACGGCGGCCCAGGCGGCGGCGTCCCGGGTCGGCGCGCCGCTGGGGCACGACTACTGCGTGCTCTCGCTGTCCGACCGGCTCAAGCCGTGGGAGATCATCGAGAAGCGCTTGGACGCGGCGGGTGCGGCGGATCTGGTGCTGGCGTTGTACAACCCGGCTTCGCGGACCCGCACGACCCAGCTCGCGGACGCCCGTGACGTGCTGCTCCGCCACCGCTCGCCGTCGACTCCGGTCGTGGTGGCGCGGGACGTCGGCGGTCCGGAGGAGGACGTCCGCATCACCACGCTCGGCGAGCTGGACCCGTCCACTGTGGACATGCGCTGCCTGCTGATCGTGGGCTCGTCCCGGACCCGCGCGGAGAACGGCATCGTCTGGACGCCCCGCAGCTACTGAGTCTGCCGTAGCCCGGTCGTGAGTGGTCAGGGCGGTTAGAACCGCCCTAACCACTCACGACCGGGTCAGCGCGTCGGGTCCTTGCCGTTGGGCTGGCTCGGCCCCGGGCCCGGGGACCACCAGCCCGGGACGGTTTTCTCGCCGTGGATCACCGTCGGGGCGATGCCTTCGGTGAACGGCTCGATCTGCAGCAGCTGGCCCCACGACTGGCTCGGCTGGCCGATCAGGTAGCTCGGCACCTCGGGTTCCTCGGCCAGCTCCTCGAGCCAGCCGATCGGGCCGCCGTTGGTCGAGGACGCCCACTCCGCCTCGTCCGCCAGGCCGCCCGCCGTGATGCGGTACTCCGGGACCTGCGAAATGCCGTCGTGGGACATCACCGGCTGGGCGCACGGGTACACGAACGACGCCGGCCAGTCGATGTACACCGGCTTCGAGCCGATCTTGTCCGTCAGCGTCGTGAACGTCGGGACGCGCGGGGCCGAAGCCGCGATCCAGCCGTCTTCGGTGAGGTCGTTGTCGACGATGTTGATGCGCAGCGCGTTCGTCTCCGGGGGGAGATCGCGCAGGTTGATGCGGGTGTCGTTCCAGCCACCCGTGCCCCCGCCCGGCGGGAGCACGAACTGGCTGCGCAGGATCTTCACGCCCTCGGGGGTGTTCACGCCGTAGTCGAGGCTGACCGACGTCGGCCGCCGGGACGCGCCCGCCGTCGCCACCACGACCTGGCCGTCCGCGGGCTTCTCCGTCAGCGCGTACCAGTCGCTGCGCAGGCGGCCCGCGCGCGTCTCGGGGTCGAGGTAGCTCGACCACATCGGCACGTTCTCCGGCGTGAACCCGTGCGGCGGCTCCGCCAGGGGGTCCTTGTCGTCGACCGAGCGGGTGTGGAAGCCGGTCTGGACGCGGCCGTTGTCGTGGTCGGGGTTGGGCAGCGGCGAGTTCTCCGGTGGCTTGGTCTCGTCGGGGACCGTCCGCTGTTCGGCCTGCGGGTGCAGGATGCTCGTCGCCGCGTCGCGCTCCACCATGACGTGGTCGGAGAGGTTGCAGCTCTTGCCGAACAGGTGCCCGACGTTCGCCGCGCCCAGGCTGTAGCTGCCGGCCTGGTTGTGGATCGCCCACGCCATCGTGATGAACTCGCCGCCCGCCACCAGGCCGCAGACCACCACCAGCGACAGCGAGCCGAGCCGCAGCGCGCGCAACCGGCCTTCCTGCACCGGGGGCGCGGCGGTGGGCCGGTGCGCGCGGACGTTCTCCACGAACGCGTAGATCCCCGCGATCGCGGCCGCCACCAGCAGGATCGTGGACAGCGGGATGCCGCCGATCGACGGCGCCACGTTCGTCCACTGGACGCCGAGGCGCGAGACGAACCAGTAGGTGTTCGGCCCGGTCGCGGCCAGCGCGCCGACGACCAGCAGCCCGGCCAGGAACGCGGCGCGGTTGCGTTTGGACCGCAGCACGGTCGAACTCGTCGCGAGTGCCGTCAACGCCGCCATCGACGCCCCGACCGCGGCGAACGCGCCGAAGTGGTGGGTCCACTTCGTCGGCGTCAGGGCCAGGAGCAGGAAGAACAGGGCCGTCGTGCCGATCAGGCGGCGCGCGGGGCCGAGCGACGCGCCCTGGATGCGGCCGCGGCGCAGCAGCATCACCAGGCAGGTGGCCGTGCACAGCACGATCAGCAGCACCGGGAACCGGCGTGGCGCGGAGCCGTCCGGGAGGTCGGCGAACAACAGCTGGTAGCGCGCGAGCTCTTGGAACCACGAGAGGTTCGGGCCGACCTGGGTGCGGATCCGGGTCGCCTCCTGGACCGTCGCGAACGTCTGGTCGGCGAACACCACGACGAGCACCAGCAGCCCCGCCGCGGCGACCGGCGCGAGCACCGGCAGCCAGCCGTTCTCGTTGGCGCGCTGGCGGATCAGCTTGAACAGCGGGCGCGCGGCGACCAGGTACGGCGCGACCGCGATCAACCCGGTCGGCGTCGCGGCCAGGGTGAACCCGGCCGCGGTCAGGCCGAGGCACAGCGGCAGCAGCCGCCGCGTCACCAGGGTGCGTTCGACGGCGCAGATCGCCAGCAGCGACCCGAGCGCGGCGACCGGTTCGGGCCGGACACCGTTGTTGTAGGGCATCCACCAGACCAGGAACACCGTCGCCGCGGCCCAGCTCGCCGGGCGGCTGGTGCGGACCTGGGCGCCCAGGCGCGGCATGACCTCGCGGCTGATCAGCAGCCAGCAGAGCACGCCGAGCAGGAACGACGGCAGCCGGATCCACGGCGGTACCACGCTGACGTGCGCCATCAGTTCGAACAGGTGGTAGAACCAGCCGAACGGCGCCTCGGCGACGCCGAACCAGCGGTGGTAGTTCGTCAGGAACCCGGTCTGCTCGGTGACCCGGGCCATCGTGAGGATGTAGCCGTCGTCCGAGGTCACGGGCCCGATGAAGACCCACGCGCCGAGCGCGGCGATCACCGTGGCGTCCCGCATCGTCAGCCGCCACCAGCCGACCGGCGCCCAGCGCGGCGCGCGGCGGGCGAAGCCGGAGTCGCGGCGCCAGACCGCGATCATGCAGCCGATCAGCGACAGGATCGCGAGCACGCCGACGACGACCTTCAGCGTCGTCGGCGACGTCTGGTAGCGCGTGTCCGGCACGACCGAGACGTGCAGCCCGGCGATCGGGTCCTTGCTCGAGTTGATCGAGGAGTAGATGCCGACCACGCGGGGCCGGACGTCGCCGCCGGTGTGGAACACCGGGGTGCCGGCCACGGCGAGGGTCATCTGCGTCGCGTCGACGTCCAGCTCGACGTCGCACTTCTCGGACGGCAGCGGCTGCTGGGCGATCTGCTGGCCCTGGCTGGAGGCGATCAGCACGCCGTTGTCGACGCGCAGCTGCATCCCGACGCCCTTGCCGGACTTCGGGTCGGTGCGGCCGTCGGGCACGGTGGCGAACAGCAGGCCCGGGCCGTTCGTGCGGGCGTCGACCGAACGGATGGCCGCGCACGGCAGTTCGGCGCGCAGGTCCTGGGCCCAGTACCCGGTCAAGGGCGCGTTGACGGAGCGGGTGTCGCTGCCGGTCGGCCAGACGACCTCCGCCGTGTCCTGCACCACCGGCAGGAGGGGGAAAGCCAGCGCGCACAAGGCCGAGAGCAACCCCAGCGCTACGGCAATCAGACGCATCGGCGCAACGCTAACGGGTCAGACCGAGGCCCGTTACGCAGACCCCGGGTCACGCGGCGTGAAGCGCCCGTGGTGTATCGCCTCGGCCAGGGGACGGCGGCTGCGCCACCCGTGACGCTCCAGGTCGGGCACGGTTTCGAGCCGGCTGACCGGGCCCGTGCAGAGCCACGCGACGGGCCGTACACCGTCCGGGATGCCGAGCAGTTCGCCGAGGAACGGTTCGCGGTAGAAACTCACCCAGCCGACGCCGAGGCCTTCGGCGGTCGCGGCCAGCCACAGGTTCTGGATCGCCAGGCAGACGGAGTACAGGCCGGCGTCGGCGATGGCGTGCCGGCCGAGCACGTCGGGCGCGCCGCGCGCGGGGTCGTAGGTGACGACGATTCCGAGGCTCGACTCGAGGATGCCCTCGATCTTGATGTTCGCGAAGGTGCCGGCGCGCTCTTCGCCGAGCTGTCCCGCGAAGACCTCTCGCTCCTCCTGGACGTGCTTCGCGAACCGCTCGCGGGTCGTGTGGTCGTCGACCAGCACGAAGTCCCACGGCTGCGTGAGCCCGACGCTCGGCGCGGCGTGCGCGGCTTCGAGGATCCTCGTCAGCGTCGCCTCGGGGATCGGCTCGCCGGTGAACTCGCCGCGGACGTCACGGCGTTTGTTCAGGACTTCGTAGAACTCTTCGATCATCGGTTCAGCACCCATTCGACGGCTTCGGGCACGGTCTCGGCGGTCTCCGTGACGGGCCTCGGCGGGCGCCGGACCAGCAGCACGGGCACGCCGAGTTCCCTGGCGGCCGTGAGTTTGGCACTGGTCAGGTCGCCACCGGAATCCTTCGTGACGAGGACGTCGACACCGTGGCCCCTCAGCAGTGCGCGCTCGGCGTCCACTTCGTACGGTCCGCGCGCGAGGAGCAGCTCGTGGTGCCGGGGCAACGGCGGTTCGGGCGGGTCGACGCAGCGGATCAGGAACCACAGGTCGTCGAGGTGCGCGAAGGCGGGCAGTCCTTGGCGTCCGCTGGTGAGGAAGACGCGTTTGCCGAGGTCCGGGAGTTTCTTCGCGGCGTCGGCGAGGTCGTCCGCCCAGTGCCAGACGTCGTTTTCGCCGGCTTCCCAGCCGGGCCGGGCGAGCCGCAGCAGCGGGATTTCGGTGCGTTCGGCTGCTTTCGCCGCGTTGGCCCCGATGCGCTCGGCGAAGGGGTGCGTCGCGTCCACGACAGCGCGTACGTCGTTTTCGCGCAGCCAGCCCGCGAGACCCTCTACGCCGCCGAAGCCGCCTACGCGTACTTCGCCGACCGGGAGGCGTGGCCGCGCGACGCGTCCCGCCAGCGAAGACACGACGCGCACTCCGCGCTCTGTCAGCTCCGAAGCGAGCTTCCGTGCTTCGCCCGTGCCGCCGAGGACGAGGATCACGAAGGACGCCCGTAGCCGACGGCGTCCCGCCAGCGGTCGAGGGTGCGCATGTTGGCCATCGTCTCCGCCCAGGTCAGCTCGGGTGCCTGCCGGTCGGCGATGTGCGCGGCGACGTGATCCGCTTCGCGCGCGAAGAGCCCCTGGCTTGCTTCGATCTCGATGATCTCGGGTGCGCCGTCGAGCGGTGTGAGGACGATCTGCGACGTCACGGGCTTGCGCAGCGCGTGGATCCACGCCGGCCGCGGCACGTGCAGCCGCCCGCGGGTGCCGTAGACGTGGATGGCGTCCTCCTGCGCCAGCCGGAACCCGCACGACAGCCGCGCGAGGATGTCGCCCGGCAGCCGCAGCAGGCCGGTCGCGTACTCGTCGACGCCGGACGCGGACAGCTTCGCCATCCCCGTCACCTCTTCCGGCTCCACGACGTCGACGCCGAGCGCCGCCTGCGCGACCAGCCTGGCCAGCGACGTGCAGTAGCAGCCGACGTCGAGGATCCCGCCGCCGCCGAGCGCGAGGTCGCCGAGCCGGGCCGCTTCGCCGTCGTCAGTGGCGTAGCTGAAGGTGACGTCGACCGCGCGGACGTCGCCGATCGCGCCGCACGAGATCAGCTCGGCCAGCCGCCGTGTCTGCGGGTGCAGCCGGTACATGAACGCCTCCATCAGGAAGACGTCCTGCTTGCGAGCCGCGGCGATGACCACTTCGGCGTCGGCGGCGGTGACGGTCAGGGGTTTCTCGCACAGCACGTGCTTGCCCGCTTCGGCCGCCGCGATGGCCCATTCCTTGTGCATCGGGTGCGGCGTCGAGACGTACACCGCGTCGATCTCCGGGTCGGCGAGGAGGTCTTCGTAGCTGCTGTAGGCCTTCGGGATCTCGAAGCGCGTCGCGAACTCGCGGGCCCGGTCGGCGGACCGCGCGGCGACGGCGGTCAGCGTGCCGTGCCTGCTTTCGTCGACACCCGCGGCGAACTCGGCGGCGATGGTCCCGGCGGCCAGCAGGCCCCAGCGCAGTTCCGTCACAACGACTCCGGTTGGTCGGCCCGGTCGCGGGCACTGGAATAGAGGAAGCTGTCCGGGAACCCGGCCGCGGCGAGCACCCGGCCGACGAAGATCGTCGCCGCCCGCGTCATCCCGGCGGCGCGGACCAGCTCCGGCAGTTCGGCGAGCACCCCGCGCACCACAGTTTCGCCGGGCTGGCTCGCGAGCGCCACGACGGCGACGGGGCAGTCGGCGCCGTAGTGCGGGGTCAGTTCGCCGGTGACCCGTTCGACGTGGTTGATCGCCAGGTGCAGCGCGAGGGTCGCGCCGGTGGCGGCGAACGCGGCGAGGGTCTCGCCCGGCGGCATCGCGGTCGAGCGGGCCTGGACGCGCGTGATGATCAGGCTCTGCCCGACCTCGGGCACGGTCAGCTCCCGCCCGAGCACAGCGGCCGACGCGGCGAAGGCGGGCACACCGGGGACGACCTCGTACGGCACGCCGGCGGCGTCGAGCCGTCGCACCTGCTCGGCGACGGCGCTGTAGAGCGACGGATCGCCGGAGCACAGCCGCACGACATCGTGCCCGGCCCGGTGCCCTCGGGCCAGCATCTCGACGATCTCCTCCAGGCTGAGATTCGCGGTGTCCACCAGCTCCGCGGACGGCGGGCAGTACGCGAGCAGGTCGGTGGGCGTCATGCTGCCGGGGTAGAGACAGACGCCGCAACGGCCGAGCAGGTCCCGCCCGCGCACGGTGATCAGGTCCGCGGCCCCGGGGCCGGCACCGACGAAGTACACGGTCATCGGCTGCTCCCCGGGATGCGGGCTGCGGCGGTGCGGCCGGTTGTGCGCTGTGCGCCGGTGGTGTGGGCCGGGGCGGCCTGCTTGGGCGTGCGCTGCTGTCCGAGGGGGCGGTCGGCGGTGGGTCGGCTGGTTGCCTGCCGCGGTCCGAGGGTGTGGGCCATGGTGGGGCCGGTTGTCCGCTCGCTCGAAGTGTGGACGGCCGTGGGCCGGCTGGTCGGTCGCCGTTGCGCGAGGGCGCGGGCCCTTGCCGTGTGGTCGGTTACCCGCTGCTCGCCGGTGGCGTGGGCCGGGGCGGCCTGCTTGGACGTGCGCTGCTGTTCGAGGGTGCGGTCGGTGGTGGGTCGGCTGGTTGCCTGCCGCTGTCCGCGGGCGCTCGCCGCGGCGGTGGAGGCGGTTGTCCGCCGCTCGCCCTGGGAGTGGGCTGCCGTGGGCCAGCCGGTCGGTCGCCGTTGCGCGAGGGCGCGGGCCCTTGCCGTGTGGTCGGTTACCCGCTGCTCGCCGGTGGCGTAGGTCGTGGTTGCGTGCTTAGGCGTGCGCTGCTGCCTGAGGGTGCGGTCGGCGGTGAAACGGCTGGTTGCCTGCCGCTGTCCGCGGGCGCTCGCCGCGGCGGTGGAGGCGGTTGTCCGCCGCTCGCCCCGGGTGTGGGCCGCGGTGGGCCGACCGGTCGGTCGCCGTTGCGCGAGGGCGCGGGCCCTTGCGGTGCGGTCAGTTGTGCGCTGGGCGCCGGTGGCGTAGGCCGGGGCGGCGTGCCTGGGCGCGCGCTGCTCTCCGAGCGTGCGGGCCGTGGCCGTGTGGTCGGTTGTCCGCCGCTCGCCCAGGGCGTTGACCGCGGTGGGCCGGCTGGTCGGTCGCCGCTGTCCGAGGGGGCGGGTTGCCACCGTGGGGCCGGTCATCGGCTGCTCCACTGCGTCACCGTCCGTGCCGGTGTCCAGCCTGTGAAGCCGCCCAGCGGTGCGGCACGTTCGACCGCGATCCGCAGCAGCTCACCACCGTGCTGTTCGTACGCCCGGCTCAAGGCCTGCTCGGCCTCCAGGGTGACTCCGTGCGCCACCACTCGCGCGCCCGTGGTCAGGCACGCGTCCAGTACACCCGGCACCGTCACGCCGCCTCCGAGGAAGACGGCGTCCGGCGCGGGCAGCGCGCTCAGCGCGTCGGGTGCTTCTCCGGTCACCACCTCCAGTTCCGGTACTCCCAGGTCCACCGCGTTGCGGCCGATCCGCTCGGCGCGCTCGGGGTCACGCTCGATCGCGATCGCCCGGTTCAATCCGTGCATCCGCGACCACTCGATGCCGACGCTGCCCGCGCCCGCCCCGACGTCCCACAGCAGTTCGCCGGGGCTCGGGGCGAGGCGGGCCAGCGCCGACACGCGCAGGTCGCGCTTGGTCAGCTGGCCGTCGTGCGCGTACACGTCGTCCGGGATGCCGATCAGGGGCAGCGCCGGGCCGGTGCACTCCAGCGCGAACACCGTCAGCGGGCCGGGATCGCCGGTCCAGCCGTCGGAGATGCGCTCTTCGGGCCCGCCCAGGTTCTCCAGCGCGAACAGCTCGCTCTCGCCATAACCCCGCACGGTGAGCAGGGAGCGCAGAGCCGCCGCGTCGGCGCCCAGGACGAGCACCCGCCGGCGCGGCGCCAGCACCCGGGCCGCGCGCGCCGACGATCGGCCGACGAGGGTCACCACCTCGGTCTCCTCGGCGGACCAGCCCAGCCGGGCCCGGGCCAGTGTCACCGACGAGAGCGCGGGCAGCGCCTCGACTTCGTATCCATGGGCCACCAGCGTAGAACCCACCCCCGACAAAAACGGATCTCCGCTGGCCAGGACGCACACGCGCCGGCCTTCGTGCTCGGCGAGCAGCGCGTCGAGGCCGGGCAGCAGCGGCGAAGGCCAAGGCACCGCCGGCACGTCGGCGGGCAGGTACTCCAGCTGCCGCGGCGCGCCGATGACGACGTCGGCGCCGAGGACCAGGGCCTGGGCCTGTTCCGACAGTCCCGGCCAGCCGTCGGCGCCGATCCCGACCACCGTCAGGCGTCGTGGGCTCCGTGGTTCCGCGAGTTCCGTTGCAGGTCGACGTGATTTTTCGCGCACGATTTCCCACCCTAAGCGAGGCGCACGCTGTGCGATGATCGGCCGGTCGCCGACCTCCGCCGCTGAAGGAGTGCTGTTGAAGCCGTACCCGTTCACCGCCGTCGTCGGGATGCCGGACCTGCGCCTGGCGCTGATCCTGTCCTCGATCTCGCCCGCCGTGGGCGGGGTGCTGGTGCGGGGTGAGAAGGGCACCGCGAAGTCGACCATGGTCCGCGCGCTCGCGGGCCTGCTGCCGGGTGTGGACGTCGTCGACGGCTGCCGCTTTTCGTGTGATCCCGCGGCGCCCGATCCGAGCTGCCCGGACGGCCCCCACGACGGTGCCGGCCGCCACCGCCGGCCGGCGCGGCTGGTCGAGCTGCCGGTCGGCGCGGCCGAAGACCGCGTCGTCGGCTCGCTGAACCTGGAGAAGGCCCTGGCCGAGGGCGTCACGGACTACCAGCCCGGCCTGCTCGCCGCCGCGCACCGCGGGCTGCTGTACGTCGACGAGGTCAACCTGCTGCACGACCACCTCGTCGACACCCTGCTCGACGCCGCGGCGATGGGGCAGGCGACCGTCGAGCGCGAGGGCGTCTCCGTGTCGCACGCGGCGCGGTTCGTGCTGATCGGCACCATGAACCCCGAGGAAGGCGAGCTGCGCCCGCAGCTGCTGGACCGGTTCGGCCTGACCGTCGAGGTCGCGTCCAGCCGGGACCCGGAGCAGCGCGTCGAGGTCGTCCGCCGTCGCCTGGCCTACGAAGCCGATCCGGACGCCTTCGCCGCCGGGTACGCCGACGACGACACCCGCCTGGCCGAGGAAATCGAGTCGGCGCAACGGCTTCTGCCCGCCGTCAAGCTGCCCGACGACGCGCTGCGCCAGATCGCCGAGATCTGCGCGTCGTTCGAGGTCGACGGCATGCGCGCGGACATCGTCACCGCGCGCGCCGCGGTCGCGCACGCCGCCTGGGCCGGCCGCGACGAGGTGAGCACCGAAGACGTCCGCGTGGCCGCGCGGCTCGCGCTGCCGCACCGGCGCCGCCGCAACCCGTTCGACGCGCCCGGGATCTCGGAAGAGCAGCTGGAGCAGGCCCTTCAGGACGCCCAGCCGCCGGAGCCGGGTCCCGAGGACGACGGCCCGGGCAGCGGTTCGACGCCGGACGACGCGCCGCAAGACGTTCCGCCAGAGGTTCCTCAGGGCGACGCGCCGCAGGGCCGGCCCCAGCAGCAGGGTGGGCAGCAGAAGACCGTCGGCGCCGGCGAAACGTTCAAGGCGCGCGTGTTCCGCGTCAAGGGCATGGGTGAAGGCGAGCGCGGCCGCCGGTCGCGGGCGATCACCGACAGCGGACGCACCATCGGCGTCCAGCCCCCGAGCGTCCGGGACGGGCGGCCGCACCTGGTCGCGACCGTCAAAGCCGCGGCGCCGCACCAGAAAGCACGTGGCCGCGACGGCGCCGGGCTGAAGATGCGACGCCAGGACCTGCGGTTCGCGTTGCGTGAAGGCCGTGAAGGCAACCTCGTGCTCTTCTGCGTGGACGCCTCGGGCTCGATGGGCGCGAAGACCCGCATGCGCGAGGTCAAGTCCGCTGTCCTGTCGCTGCTCCTCGACGCCTACCAGCGCCGGGACAAGGTCGGGCTCGTCACCTTCCGCGGCGATTCCGCCGAACTCGCGCTGCCGCCGACGATCAGCGTCGACGCGGCCGCGTCCCGCCTCGAAGGCCTCCCGACCGGTGGCCGCACGCCGTTGGCCGAAGGACTCCTCGAAGCCGCGCGGGTGCTGCGCGTCGAAGAGATCCGCGATCCGCGACGCCGTCCGCTGCTGGTCGTCGTCACCGACGGCCGCGCCACCAGCGGCGCGAACGCCGTCGCGCGCGCCCAGGCCGCGGCCGGGCTGCTCACCGGCGTCACGACCGTGGTGATGGACTGCGAAAGCGGCAGGATGCGCCTCGGTCTCGCCGCGGATCTGGCCGCGCACCTCGGCGGCGAGCACGTGCCGCTGGCCGACGTCGCCGCGGAGTCCCTCGCCGACGCCGTCCGCGCGCGCACCGCGGGAAGGGCTGCCTGATGCCGCAGGGGAAACCGGAAGTCGTCCCGAAGGACGGGCTGACCACGCGCCAGCGCCGCAACCGGCCGCTGCTCGCCGTGCACACCGGCGAGATGAAGGGCAAGTCGACCGCCGCGTTCGGGATGGCGCTGCGCGCCTGGAACCAGGGCTGGTCGATCGGCGTGTTCCAGTTCGTCAAGTCGGCGAAGTGGCGCGTCGGCGAGGAAGCCGCGTTCCGCGCGCTGGGCAAGCTGCACGACGACACCGGCGAGGGTGGGCCCGTCGAGTGGCACAAGATGGGTGAAGGCTGGAGCTGGGCGCGCAAGTCCGGCACCGACGAGGACCACGCCGAGAACGCGCGTGAGGGCTGGGCGGAGATCAAGCGCCGGCTCGCCGCCGAGACGCACGACTTCTACGTCCTCGACGAGTTCTCCTACCTGCTCAAGTGGGGGTGGCTCGATGTCGACGACGTCGTGTCCACTTTGGCCGATCGGCCGGGGCACCAGCACGTCGTCATCACCGGCCGGTACGCGCCGCCGGAGCTGCTCGACGCCGCCGACCTCGTCGCCGAGATGACCAAGGTGAAGCACCCGATGGACGCCGGCCAGAAGGGCCAGCGGGGGATCGAGTGGTAGCGCGCGTGGTGATCGCCGCGCCCGGCTCCGGGCACGGCAAGACCACTGTCGCCGCCGGCCTGATGGCGGCCCTGCGCACGGCCGGGCACCGGGTGTCGGGGCACAAGGTCGGCCCGGACTTCATCGACCCGAGCTACCACGCCCTCGCGACGGGGCGTCCGGCGCGCAACCTCGACCCGTTCCTGCAGGGTGAGGACACGCTGATCCCGTTGTTGCGCCACGGTTCTCGCGACGCGGACATCGCCGTGATCGAGGGTGTGATGGGCCTGTTCGACGGCGCGCTGGGCACCGAAGGTTACGCGTCGACCGCGCACGTGGCCCGGCTGATCGACGCGCCGGTGGTCCTCGTCGTGGACGCCTCGGCGGCCTCGCGCAGCGTCGCGGCGACGGTTCTGGGGTTCGCCTCCTACGACACGCGGGTGCGGCTGGCCGGCGTCATCCTGAACAAGCTGGGCTCGCAGCGGCACCTCGACGAGATCGCGTCCGCGCTGGAAGCGACCGGCGTCCCGCTGCTGGGTGCGTTGTACCGCAACGAAGAGATCCACGCGCCGAGCCGGCACCTAGGCCTGGTGCCCGCCGCGGAACGGTCCGCGGAAGCCGAGCGCGTGCTGCCTTCGCTCGCCGCGTGGGTCACCGACGGCGTCGACCTGGAGGCGATCGTCCGGATCGCTTCGGGGGCGTCCCGGCTTTCGGCTCCGATGTGGACACCGTCCGGTGTGGACGGTCCACGTGCGACGGTCGCGGCGGCGGGCGGCCCGGCGTTCACCTTCCGCTACACCGAGAACATCGAGCTGCTCGCGGCGTGCGGGGTCGACGTCGTGGACGTCGATCCGTTGCGGGACAAGACCTTGCCGGACGGGTGCGCCGGGTTGTACTTCGGCGGCGGGTTCCCCGAGGTGCACGCGGCCGAGCTGTCGGCGAACACGGCGTTGCGCGCCGAAGTGGCGAAAGCGGTCGACCGCGGGATGCCGGTCAGCGCGGAATGCGCCGGGCTGTTGTACCTGTGCCAGTCGCTCGACGGCGTGCCGATGGTCGGCGCGGTGCCGGCGGACGCCAAGATGACCGCCCGCGGCAAGCTCGGCTACCGGCGCGCGGTCGCCGTCGAGGACAACGTGCTGGCCACGGCCGGTCAGCGCGTCACCGGGCACGAGTTCCACCGCACCGAGGTCACGCCCTCGTACGGCGCGTCGGCGGCCTGGGGCTGGGACCGGCAGCTGGACGGCTTCGCGTCGCCGACGCTGCACGCGTCCTACCTGCACGTCCACTGGGCCGGCTATCCCGAGCTGGCGCAGCGGTTCGCGGCGCGCGTCCGCGAATTCGCCCATGGGTGACTACGACCTGCACCACCACGGCGATCGCGAGGTCGGGCCGGGGCTGGTGGACCTCGCGGTGAACGTCCGGTTGCCGCGGCCACCGGCGTGGCTGCGCGCCGAACTGTCGTCCGCTTTGGACACTCTCGCGGCTTATCCCTCGGCCGTCGAGGCGACTGCGGCCGTCGCGTTGCGGCATGGCCGTTCCTCTTCGGAAGTGCTGGTCACGGCGGGTGCCGCAGAGGCGTTCACGCTCCTGGCGTCGGCGCTGCGGCCGCGGCGCGCGGTGGTCGTGCACCCGCAGTTCACCGAGCCGGAGGCCGCGTTGCGGGCCGCCGGGCACGCGGTTTCACGCGTGATCCTGTCCGAAGTGGACGGTTTCGTGCTCGATCCCGCAGCCGTGCCCGAGGACGCGGATCTGGTGTTCGTCGGCAACCCGACGAACCCGACGTCGGTGCTGCACCCGGCGTCTTCGCTGCGTGTGCTGGCCCGGCCCGGGCGGCTGCTGGTCGTCGACGAGGCGTTCCTGGACGCGGTCCCGGGCGAGGCCGAGAGCCTGGCCGCCGGGGTGCCGGGCGTGGTCGTGCTGCGGAGCCTGACGAAGACGTGGGGGCTGGCCGGGCTGCGGGCGGGGTACGTGCTGGCCGAGCCGGCCGTGATCGAGCGGCTGCGCGCGGTCCAGGTGCCGTGGTCGGTGTCCACTTTGGCCGGTGTCGCGACGGTGGCGTGTTGTCGTCCGTCCGCTGTGGAGGAAGCAGAAAAGCTTGCTGTGGCGGCGGAAACGGACCGGGAGTACCTGGTGTCGGGCTTGACGGCGGCGGGTGTTTCCGTTCTCGGCGAGCCGCGCGGCCCGTTCGTGCTGGTCCGGATCCCGCAGGGCGCCGACGTCCGGTTGCGGCTGCGTGAAGCGGGTTACGCCGTCCGCCGCGGCGACACGTTCCCGGGACTGGGCCTGGACCACCTGCGGCTGGCGGTGCGCGACCGCGACGTGACGGACGCGTTCCTCACGGCACTGCGCAGGTGTGTTTGAACGACGTCGCGTCCGGGCGCTTCAGGAACCCCGCTTCGTGGCCCTTGCTGTCGCGGAAGAGTTCCGCCAGGTCCACGGCGGCGTCAGCGCGGAGGTCTCAGGTCGACAGGACGAGCAGCGCCGCCGCGACGGCGGTTTCGACGCCCGCGCCGAGGACGTCGCCGGTGACGCCGCCGAGCCGTTGGGTGCAGCGCCGGAGAAGCGCCGCGGCGACGGCGTAGGCCAGCAGGACGGCCACGGGTCCGCGCCACCAAGGCAGTCCGGGGACGAGCGCGGCGCAGGCGGCCGCGGCCACCGCCACGCCTGCTGCCGCGGCCCGCGGCACCGAGCCCGCGACGGTCGCGCCGAGTCCCTCCGGCCGGGCCGACGGGACGCCCTTCGCGCAGGACATCGACAGCGTGCAGCGTCCGGCGAGCACCGCCGCCGCGGCCGCCGCGACGCCGTGGTGCGCGCCGATCGCCCCGGCCAGCGCGCCGGCCTGGACGAGCAGGACGAACACGAGTGTCGCGACGCCGGTCGGCCCCGAGTCGCCGCGGCGCATGACGTCGAGGGCCTTGGCGCGGTCGTAGGAGGCGCCGAGGCCGTCGGCGGTGTCGGCGAGCCCGTCGAGGTGCAGGCCACGGGTGCCGAGGGCCACCGCGCCGAGCGCGACGGCGGCGACCGCGAAGGCCGGGAGGTGCAGGGCCTGCCCGGCGGCGACCACCAGCGCGGCCGCGGCGGCGAGCGGGACGGCGGCCAGCGGCGCGAGCAGCATGGCGCCCCCGGCCACGCGCCGATCGATGACGCGCGGCGCCGGGACGGGCACGGTGGTGAGCGTCCCGACGGCCAGCCGCGCGGCGTCACCCCAGCGGCTCACGTCCGGTTGTCCACAGCTCGGCCGGCGCCGGCGGAGTTGTCCACAGATCGCCGAACGGGGCTTCCCCCGGGGCGGGTACCGATAGACTGGACAGGGGACGCCCCCCGGGGAGTGGTGGGGGCTGGGGTCATGCCAAGTCCGCCAGCAGGCCCATCTCCGCGAGGATCGCGCGGGCCGCGCGCAGGGTCGGGATCGCCTGCACCGCGCCGCTGCCTTCGCCCAGCCGCAGACCGAAGTCCAGGATCGGCTCCAGTCCCAGCGCTTTCAGCGCGAACGCCTGGGACGGCTCCGTCGAGCGGTGCCCGGCCAGCCACCACTGCTCCGCGCCCGGCGCGATGTCCCGCGCCACCAGCGCCGCCGCGCCCGAGAACACGCCGTCGAGCAGCACCGGGATGCCTCGGACCGCCGCCTGGACCAGGAAGCCCGCCGTCGCCGCGACACATGCGCTGCCCAGCGCCGTCAAGCGCTCGAACGGGTCTTCCACCCGGCCCGCGGTCCGCGTCAACGCCGCCGAGACCGCCGCCGTCTTGCGCTCCAGGCCGGCCGCGTCGACGCCGGTCCCGGTGCCGACCACTTCCGCGGCCGGCAAGCCCAGCGAAGCCGCGACCAGGGCCGCGCACATCGCCGTGTTGCCGATGCCCATGTCGCCGGGGATGAGCACGTCCGCTTCGCGCTCTTCGTCGGCGATCGCGCGGCCCGCCTCGAAGGCGGCCTGCGCTTCGCCGGGCTCCAGAGCGTCCTCGACGTCGATCGAGCCCGAGCCGCGGCGGATCTTGTGGGCCGTCACGTCCGCGGGGACGTCCGCACCGTCCCAGTCGACGCCGAGGTCGGCGACCCGGACCTCGGCCCCGACCTGCGCGGCCAGCACGTTCACGCCGCTCTTGCCGGCCAGGAACACCCGCACCATCGCCGCGGTCACCTCGCGCGGGTACGCCGACAGCGCGGACACGCCGTGGTCGCCCGCGAAGACGACCACTCGGACGTCGTCCAGGGGACGCGGCGGCACACTGCCGTGCGCGGCGGCCAGCCAGGCCGCGATCTCCTCGAGCCGGCCCAGCGAGCCGAGCGGCTTGACCAGGCCGTCGAGCCGCTCCTGCGCGGCGGCGCGGGCGGTGGCATCAGGCACGGGTACGTCGAACACGAGCGCCTCCGGTTACAGGTCGAGCACCCGGCCCGCGACGACCAGCTGGACCCGGTCGGCGTCGGCGGACACCCGGTTGTTGAGTGCGCCCAGCACATCACGGAACAGCCGCCCGGACGACGTTGCGGGCACCACACCGCTGCCGACCTCGTTGCTGACCGCGACCACCGGCACCCGCGCCGCGGCCCACGCGGCCAGGAAGTCCTCGAGCCGGTCGTCGAGCCGGTGCTCCCAGCCCCGCCGCTGCTCCCACGCGCCGACCTCGTCGAGCACCTGCGAGAGCCAGGTGCCGAGGCAGTCGATGAGGAGCGGCTCGGTCGCCTTCCGGAGGGTGCCCGCGAGGTCCGTGGTCTCGACGGTCTTCCAGTTCGACGGCCGCCGCGCCTGGTGCGCGGCCACCCGCGCGGCCCATTCGGGGTCGTCGTCGCTCGGGGGCAGGCCGGGCGCGACGTAGACGAGGTGCGGGTGGCGGGCGGCGAGCCGCTCGGCGTGCCGTGACTTCCCCGAGCGGACGCCGCCGAGGACGAGCACCTTTCCTTCGTCGCGTCCGTACCGGCGGAGCGCGCGCGCCAGGTTCTCCAGATACCCGGCGAGCCGGAGCGTCAGCTTGGTCATACCGGGCATTGTGGTGCACGCGCTAACGTGCGCCACGTGCCACTCCGTCTAGGGACAACCGCGGCCGGACTCGTTACCGGATATGTCGCCGACGCACTGTTCGGTGACCCCCGTCAGGGTCATCCCGTCGCGATCTTCGGCTCTTTCGCGGCGCGTCTCGAACGCCGCGTGTGGGCCGACTCGAAGCCGCGCGGAGCCGCGTACGCGGGGTTGTGTGCCTTCACTGCTGTCGGCCTCGGAGCCGCGCTTCAGACCGCGACGCGGCGTCGCCCCTTCGCACGCTTCGCGGCGACTGCCGTCTGTACGTGGGTCGTGCTCGGCGGACGTGGTCTCGCCGACGAAGGTGCGGAGATGGCGAAGCTGCTCGAAGCGGGCGAAGTGCCTTCGGCGCGTACGCGGCTGTCGCACCTCTGCGCGCGCGACGCGACGACGCTCGACTCCGCCGAGCTGACCCGCGCGGCGACCGAGTCGATCGCGGAGAACACGTCGGACGCCGTCGTCGCGCCGCTGTTCTGGGGCGCCGTCGCGGGGCTGCCGGGCCTGCTCGGCTACCGCGCGCTCAACACGCTCGACGCGATGGTCGGCTACCGGTCACCGCGCTACCGGCGGTTCGGCTGGGCCGCGGCCCGCGCCGACGACCTGGTGAATCTGGTCCCGTCCCGGCTCGGCGCCGGGCTCACGGCGTTGTGCGCGCCCCTCGCCGGTGGGCGTTCCCGGCAGTCGTGGCGGGTCTGGCGCCGCGACGGCGGGCTGCACCCGAGCCCGAACGCGGGCCAGGTGGAGGCGGCGTTCGCGGGTGCGCTGGACATCCGGCTGGGCGGCACGAACAGCTACGGCGGCGAGGTGGAGCGCCGGGCCCGGCTGGGGGAGGGGCGCGATCCCGCGCCGGGCGACCTGCGGCGCGCGGTGCGCCTGTCCCGGCTGGTGGGGGTCGCCGCGCTGGCCGTGGCGGTGGTGATCGCCTCCGGCACCGGCCGCCGACGGGCGATTCGACGCTCACGCCGAGGTGGGGCGGTCGCGATCGCCGCGACGGCAGCCCCCACCACTCCCTGGGGGGCGGCCCCTGTCCAGTCTATCGGTGGGCGGCGGGGGCCAAGGGCCGTTCGGCGATCTGTGGACAACCCGGCCGGCGGCGCGGCGGCTGTGGACAAAATGCGCCGGTGCGCGGCGGTGGCCCGATGAGCGGCCTGCTCGTCGCCGGGACGACGTCCGATGCGGGCAAGAGCCTGGTCACCGCCGGGATCTGCCGGTGGCTCGCCCGGCGCGGGGTGCGCGTCGCGCCGTTCAAAGCCCAGAACATGTCCAACAACTCCATGGTTTGCGCCGACGGGGCCGAGATCGGCCGCGCGCAGTGGCTGCAGGCGCGCGCGGCCCGCGTCGAGCCCGAAGCCGCGATGAATCCCGTGCTGCTCAAGCCCGGCAGCGATCGGCGCAGTCACGTCGTCGCGCTCGGGAAGCCGTTCGGCACCCTCGAAGCGGGGGAGTACGCGACCGGCCGGGCCGGGCTCGCCGAGATCGCCTTCGCCGCCTACGACGACCTCAGCGCGCGCTACGACGTCGTCGTCTGCGAAGGCGCGGGCAGTCCCGCCGAGATCAACCTGCGTGGCGGCGACTACGTCAACCTGGGGCTGGCGCGGCGGTTCGGGCTGCCGGTGCTGGTCGTCGGCGACATCGATCGCGGTGGTGTGCTCGCCGCGATGTTCGGCACCCTCGCGCTGCTCTCGGCCGAGGACCAGGCGCTCGTCGCGGGCTGGGTCGTCAACAAGTTCCGCGGTGACGTCGGGCTGCTGCGCCCGGGTCTGGACAGCCTGGAAAAAGTCACCGGACGGCCGGTGCTGGGCGTGCTGCCCTGGCTCCACCGGGTGTGGATCGACTCGGAAGACGCGCTGGCCGCGGCCGGCTGGCGCCGCGAGGCCCATCGCGGCGGCCTGAGCGTGGCGGTCGTCCGGTTCCCGCGCGCGTCCAACGCCACCGACGTCGACGCCCTCGCTGCCGAACCCGGCGTCACGGTGTCGCTGACCGCCGACCCGGACACGGTCGCGGCGGCCGACGTCGTGGTGCTGCCCGGTTCCCGCGCCACGGTCGACGACCTGGCCTGGCTGCGTGCCCGCGGCCTGGACACGGCGCTGGCGGCCCGGGCCGCGGCCGGGAAGCCGGTCCTCGGCATCTGCGGCGGTTACCAGATGCTCGCGGAGTCCATTGTGGATGACGTCGAGTCCGGCGCCGGCGAGGTGCCGGGCCTGGGCCTGCTGCCGGCGCGCGTGACGTTCGCCGAGGAGAAGGTGCTCGCCCGCCCGGCGGGCGAGTGGCGCGGCACCCGCGTCGACGCCTACGAGATCCACCACGGCTCGGTGACCGCGACGGCCCCTCTGGAGTCCTTTTTGGACGGCTACCGCGTGGGCGCGGTCTGGGGCACGTTGTGGCACGGCGCGTTCGAGAACGACGCGTTCCGCCGCGCCTGGCTCGCCGAGGCGGCGGCGCAGGCGGGTGTCGCGTGGACGCCGTCCCCGGACGCGCCGGGCTTCGCGGACCTGCGTGAGGACATGCTGGACCGCCTGGCGGACGCCGTCGACGAGCACCTCGACACGGCGGCGTTGCTGACGCTGCTGGAGCGGGGCGCGCCGGCGGGCTTGCCGTTCGTGCCGCCCGGCGCGCCCTGAGCGCCGGTCAGTTGCCGCGCCAAGAGCCGGCGTGCGACTCGAACCCGCACATCGCGGTGCGGCTCCCCTTGGCCCAGGCCGCCTCGTCCGGCCCGTACCCGGTGATCATCGGTTCCGCCGGGACCGCCCCGGCGTCCTCGAGCAGGCTCTTCAGCCGGTCCGAGCACACGCTGAGCGCGCTGTCCCGGACCTTCCGGTCACCGGGGTAGGGCACCTGCGGCCCGGCCATGGTGAAGGAATCGAGCAGGAGGCCGTCGTGGTCGCCGTCACACGAGACCTTCGCCGCGTCCTGGGCCGGGCGTGCGACGTTGTAGCAGTCGTCGACCTGCATCGCGAGGATCGGCGCGTTCGACGAACTCGCCAGCGCGGCCAGCAGCAGGACGGCGGCGACCGGCACGGCGATCGCCCAGGCCACGCTCGCGGCGATCCCGCCGATCGCGAAGCCGCGGCCACGCTCGCCGCTCCGGTGGATCCGGACCAGCGCGACGATGCCGAAGACCAGCCCCAGCAACGCGGTGATCCCGAAGAAGCCCAGCACCCCGGTCGCCAAGGACGCCACGGCGAAGCCGTCCCGTTTCGCGGGCGCCGCGATATCCGTCTCGGTCATGATTTTTCCCCCTCGGATCCCCCGACCCTGGGGGAGATCATAAAGGGGGCGAGGCGACGGGAACAGGCGCGGGGGCGGCCCGGCCCCCGCGCCCGCACGTCAGGCCACGGCCGTGGCGACTGCCTTCTTGGTCAGCGACTTCTCCGCGAGGGCCCCGAAAGACAGGCCCAGAGCGAGCCACAGCGTCGCCTGGGTGCCGATCGACGCCGTCCGGAAGCGCCAGAGCGTCGACGCCGGGAAGGCCGCGGGGACCTCGTCGACCACCGGCATCAGCCAGGCCACCAGCGCGACCACCACGAGGTAGCCCGCCGCGGCGAGGAGGAAGCCGTTCCACGCCCCGAAGCGGTCCGCGAGCTTGCGGCCGAAGACCGTCGCGAGAATGCCCGCGAGCAGTGAGACGGCGACGAACCCGAAGTACAGCTCGGTACGCGAGCCGATCGTGCCCGGCTGGCCCACCGCGGGCGGGTTGGCCGGGTACTTGAGGAACGGGATCAGGAACACCACGGCGAACGCGCCGCCGGTGAGCAGCAACGCCGTCACCCGGGGGCGCAGGCCGCCGAGACGGCCTTGGACGAACGCGAAGGCGAGCGACAGCAGCCCGCCGATCGCGACGGCGTAGACCAGCACCCCGGCCAGCAGCCCGACGGTGCTCTGGATGTCCCGTGGGACGAGCTCCTCCTCGGGCGCTTCGGCAGTCTGGCCGGCGCCGGCGCCGGCGTCCGCGTCCGTTCCGTGGGCGTGGGCGTGGTCGTGCGACAGGGTCTCTTCGAGCCCGATGGACGTTTCGACCGGCGGCTCGCCGAAGGCGTAGGCGAAACCGAACGCGAGCACACCGGCGATCAGGCCCGCGAGCATGCCGCGGACCAGCAGGGACTTCATCATGGGAGTACGTGCCGCCGATCAGTGGCAGGGGAAGGCCAGCAGGTGCCGGCCGTCGTGCACGAACTCGTGGACGTACATGTTCGCGAAGATCGAGGTGGCGCCCTGCTCGGCGCTGACGAAGTACACCGCGATCAGGGCGAGGAGGACCACGAACACCGCCCACGGGACGATCTCACGGATCGGGATCCGGACGGGGAGCGGAACGGCGGGAACTGCCGCTTGCGACATGGTGGGGGCCTCCTCGGGCTTTCGCGGCCTCATCGGGGTCTTACGAGGGTCCGGGTCTGGCTTCCCCCTGGTGGGGGTCACAGTGGCGCGACCGCGCGGACTTGCACCGCGTTCCGGATTCCCTCGTCTGGCCGGTTGAGCGTAGGTCCGCACTTCCGGGCCCGTCAATGTGACAATGCGCCGGTGACTCGAATGGTGGCGGCCCTCGATGTGGGCGGTACGACGATCAAGGCGGCGCTGCTCGACGAGCGGCTGCAGCCGAAGGCGACACTGCGGGCCGAGACGGCGCGCGGCGCGGACGGCACGGCGCTGGCCGAGCAGGTGGCGGACATCGTGGCTTCGTTGTCCGAGCAGGCCGGCGCCGGGACACCGGCCGCGGTCGGCGTGGTGGTGCCGGGGATCGTCGACGAGGAGACCCGGATCTGCCACTTCTCCGCCAACCTCGACTGGCGCGAGGTCCACTTCGGCGAGCTGCTGGAGGACCGGCTGGGACTGCCGGTGGCGTTCGGGCACGACGTCACCGCGGGCGGCATCGCCGAGTTCCGCGTCGGCGCCGGCCAGGGGGCGCGGAACGCGGCGTTCATCCCGGTCGGCACCGGGATCGCGGCCGCGCTGCTGCTCGACGGCCGCATCCACCGCGCGGGCGGGCAGGCGGGCGAGGTCGGTCACATCGACGTCGGCCACTCGCTGAAGTGCGGCTGCGGTGCGATCGGCTGCCTGGAGGCGATCTCTTCGGCGGCGGCGATCGCCCGCCGCTACACCGAACGCACGGGCCGCCCGGCCGACGGCGCCCGCGAGGTGGTCGACCTGGCCCGCCACGGTGACGAGGTGGCGGTGGAGGTGGTCCAGGACGCGCTGGACGGGCTCGGCCACGGGATCCGGACGCTGCTGACGTTGCTGGGTCCGGAGGTGATCGTCCTCGGTGGCGGTTTGTTCACGGCGTCGGACTACGTGCTCGGGCCGGTGCGCGACTGGCTGACGTCGCACCTGACCTTCCAGCGGATGCCGGAGCTGCGGATCGCGCAGCTGGGCGACGAGGCGGGCCGGCTGGGGGCCGGGTTGCTGGCCTTGGACCGGCTGGACGCCTGAGCCGCCGGCGGCCGTCCGGGAACCCGGACGGCCGCCGGTCAGGCCGTCACGACCTCGACCCCCGCCGCCGCGAAGGCGGCTATCTGCTCCGGATCCGCTCCCGAGTCCGTGATCAGCTGGTGGACCGCCGTCGTGTCGCAGATGCGGGCGAACGCGTGGCCGCCCAGTTTGCCGCTGTCCGCGATCACCACCACCTGGCGCGCTTTCGCCGCCAGCAGCCCGTTGATGCTCGCCTCGCCTTCGTGGTGCGCGTACGCGCCGCGCTCGGCGTCGAAGGCGTCCACGCCCAGGAACACCAGGTCCAGGGTGATCTGGTCGAGGACCGGGCCGGCCAGCGGCCCGGTCAGCTCGAACGAGTGCTGGCGGGCCACGCCGCCCGTCACGACGATCTTGATGTTCGGGCGGACCGCCAGCTCGTGGGCGATGTTGAGCGCGTTCGTCACCACCGTCAGCGCCGGCGAGCCGTCCCGTTCGGCCAGGTCCGGGCGCAACGCCAGCGCGCGGGCGACTTCGGTGCTCGTGGTGCCGCCGTTGAGCCCGAGGACCATGCCGCGCTCGACCAGCTGTGCGGCGGCCGCGCTGATGCGCTGCTTCTCCGGCGCGTTGCGCGCGGCCTTGTGCCGCAACGGCAGGTCGTAGGCCACGTTGCTCGCCACCGCGCCGCCCCGCGTGCGGGTCAGCAGCCGGCGACCGGCCAGGTGGTCCAGATCCCGCCGGATCGTGGCGGGGGAGACGTCGAGCTCCTCCGCGGAGGCCTCGACGTCGATCTTGTCCCGCTGCCCCACCATGTCCAGCAGTGCGCTGAGCCGTTCGTGCCGGTCCAAGCCCGTCCCTTTCGCCGCTTCACCAGGAGCGGTAAAGGTACCGGGTAATCAGAGCGAGCGGAGGAACGCCAGCGACGGCATGAAGAAGTACTCGCCGCCCTTGAGCGTCACCGACTGCGGCACCGGGTCCGCCGTGCGCCGCGCCGAGCCGCCCCAGCCGGCGGTGTAGTCCGACGGCTCGCGCCTGCCCTGGCCGATCACCGGGTCCAGGCCCGGTGTGACGCCGTCGACGATCGGGAAGCCCGGGTTGTCCGCCCAGATCGCCTGGGTGAACTCGAACTGGTTGCCCAGCACCGAGTTGAAGGCCATGAACAGCAGTCCGACGCCGCCGCTCGGGCGGGCTCCGGGCGGCACGTCCGCGTTCGGGTCGTCCGGGCGCTCGCCGTAGGTGACGCCCCGGCGGGCCATCAGGTGCAGCCGCTCGGCCGCGGGGTCTTCCGCGCCGCCGGAGCCGCGCGGGTTGGTCTTGCGGATGTGCGCCTGGAACGGGCACTTGAGCGCGTCGCGGTCGCTGTCGAAGGTGAAGTTGTTCGACACCGGGCTTTCGGCGCCGTCCTCCCGCTGGGTGGTCAGCGGCGTGCCGTCCTCGAACCGGCCGATGATCATCGCGCCGGCGCGTTCGCGGTCGTCGCCGGTGAGCCCGAGCGTGTCGGCCAGGTCCGCTTCCGCCTGCTTGAACCGGCGCACGTTCTGCTCCAGTTTGCGGAAAACGAAGTAACTGCCGAAATGCACGCCGGGATCGGGTGCCGCGCTGTCGGCGACCAATACCTGGGAAAGCGGCGCCGCCGGATTCCACACGTTGATGCCGTCGGTGTTGTTCTTTTCCGCGTCGACGTCTTCGGTGAGGAACAACGGCTGGCTCCGGCCGTCGACGTACCCGAAGTGCTCGATACCCTCGCCGCGCGCGTTGGCCCGGCCGAGCCCGGTCTCCTCCGCCACGACGGCGACGGAGTCCGGCAGCAGGTCGAGGATCTCGTTGCGCCGCGCGGTCATCGCCTTGTCGGTGGCGTCCCCGACGAGCACGACGGCGTGGATTTCGCTGTGGTAGCCCGGATCGAACGTCGACCGCGGCGGATCGCCCAGCTTCCGCCGCGTGTCCGGCGCCGCCATCCCGCGCAGGAACGCCTCGTCCTGCGGGAGGTTTCCGACGCCGAGCACGCGGTAGCCCGCCGCGGTGAGCCCGGCGCCGACGTACGGCGTCCCGGGGGCACCGCCGCTGTTGAACCCGCCGACTTCGGCGAGGTGTTCCTTGGCGGACTTCATCTTCCCGGTGAGCGAGACGAGGAAGGCCCGCGCCTCCGCCGGCTCGCCGAACGTCAGGAACAGCGCGGAAAGATGATCACGCACGTGCGCTTTGAGGATGTTCGGCTGCAGTTCGCCGAGCATCGTCGCGGCGTCCCCGCTCGCCGTGGTCCAGGACAGTGTGGTGGACAGATCGACAGACATCAGGGTCCCCTCCCCAAGTAAACCGCCTAGCGGCGGTACCCGGCCGGATCCTCCCCTGGCCCGGCCGGGTCCCCTGAACACAGAATGCAACAAACGGGCGGGTGATCGCCACCCGCCCGGCGGTTTCACACGAAAGATTAAGTTGAACGCGAAATCGCCGCGGAAACGAAAACGCGGGCCCCGGCCGGGACCCGCGTTCCGTCGGACGACTGTCCGGTCAACCGGTCAGGACCACCACTGCGACGTGCCGCCCGCGATGAAGTCCCACAGCTGCAGGCGCGTGCCGTTCGTCCCGGCCTGCCCCTCGGCGGTCAGGTAGCGGGTGCTCGCGCCGCTCTGCAGACGCAGGTAGCCCTCGGGGTTGACGGTGCCCGCCCACCACTGGTTCTTGCCACCGGCGATGAAGTCCCACAGCTGGACCTTGGTGCCGTTCTTGCCGATCGAGTTCAGGTCGGCGTCGAGGTACCGGCCGCTCTGGTAGTTCTGGAAGCGGTAGAAGCCCTCCGGGTTCTGGGTCAGCCAGAACGCCTGGTTCGCGGCCGTGTCGTTGCAGTCCCACAGCTGCATCTTCGTGCCGTTGGCGCCGATCGTGTTCAGGTCGGCGTCCCAGCAGCGCCCGGACTGCGCGGAGACGATCAGCCACGGCCCCGGGTCGACGTCGGCCGCCGCGCGGTTGGTGGACCGCTGCTGCTTCGCCGCGTCGGCCACCTTCGAGTGCCGCAGCGTGACCCCGGCCAGCGAAGAGACCTTCACGTCCCCCTTGCTGTCGGCCGGCGCCGCACTGGCCTGCGGTACGGCGACCAGGCCCAGCAGGCCCGCCGCCGCGGCGACCGTCACCATCAGTCGCTTGATCTTCGTCATCGTTCCCCTTTTTTCGGCATCTGGTAACACCTGATGACGGGGAGAAGGCAGACAGGACCCAGCCCCGGGCCGCAACGGACCCGGCGCACAGGAAAACCGGCGAATCCCCCTCGTCGAGACCCTCAAACCCCCGAAAGCGGGTCTCTGAAAGCCATCATTCAGGGGAGTTCCTGCCTCGTCGAGTAGATTTCCCGGAGCGGCAAAGACGCTGGTCAGCGGTGTAACGGAACGGTACGGCGGCCGATACAGGGGGACAGACACCCCGGGGGCCATCCGTGCGCATCGTGCTGACGTTGCAGGACCTGATCCGCGTCGGGCTCGCCGCCGCGGCCGACCCGATGGCGGAACTCGCCGCGAGCCTGCAGGTCCTGCAGCGGCGCGACGGCGGGCGGAACGCGGCGTCGTCGGCGTTCAACCGCTGGCGGCACCGGGTGTGGCAGGGCCTGCCGGACTCGGCGGCCGTGCTGCTGTGGCTGTGCCGCCCGGACGCGCCGCTCCCGGAGTTCCTGCTGCCGGCCGCGGGCCGCTACGACCTGGAGTCCGGGCTCGCGGCGGTGCTGAAGACGGAGTCGACGGCGCTGAAGATCGGCCTGCGCACCGCGCCGGCCGACCACGAGCTCCCGGGCTGGGCGACGGCGCTCGCCGACGGCGACACCGCGGGCCTGCCGCGAGTGGTCCAGGCCATGCAGGAGTACCACGACCTCGCGCTCGCGCCGGGCTGGGACTACGTCTGCGCGCAGGTGGACGCGGATCTCGGGATGCGCACGCAGGTGCTGCTCCACGGCGGCGTCGACGCGCTCCTGACCGGCCTGCGCCCGATGGTCCGCTGGGCGCCCCCGGTGCTGGAGACCGACGACCGCACCGCCGGCGAGCCCGCCTCGGAGGGCACCGGTCTGCTGCTGGTCCCGACGTACTTCGCGGTGTGCCCGGCGTTCGTGACGCCGGCCCCGGGCGGGATCCCGCGGCTGCTCTACCCGTGCGTCCGCCAGGCCGCGCACGGGGCCGGCCACGACCGCACGGCCCGGAAGGCGCCCGGCAACGCGCTGGCGGACCTGCTCGGCCCGACCCGCGCGGCGGCCCTCACCGTGCTGGCGGTCGGCTGCAGCACGTCCGAACTGGCGGCGCGGCTGGGCGTCACGCCGTCGGCGGTCAGCAAGCACGCCACGGTCCTGCGCCGCGCGGGGCTGATCATCACGCACCGGGAGCGCAACACGGTGCTGCACTCGCTCACCCCGCTGGGAAGCGCTCTCCTCGACAGCTGATCACGGTTCCGCCCGGCACCCGGAATCTCGATACCGGTCATTTCCCCGACAGTTTCCCGGGTTCGGTAGCGGATTCCGCGCGCTCGCCGACCTCTGTCCGTGAACTGCGAACGCGGGAGGCGAAGATGAAACGAGCTGTCGCTCTGGGCGCCGTCGTGGCGGTCGCTCTGGCCGGGCTTTCGGGCTGTGCCAGCGGTCCCGTCGACCGGCGGGCCCTGTGCACCGGCTTCGACGAGCTGGGCCGGACGCTGATGACCGCGGTCGGCGGAATCTTCGACAACGCCGTTTTCTCCAGTGCCGACGACCTTTCCGATCTGGCCGAGCGGTATTCCGGCGCGGACTTGAGCGCCGACGCCGCCGCGCTGGGGAAGATCGCCGATTCCGACGAAACGTCGGGGACGGAACTGCAGCGCGCCACGAGGCAGACCGCGACGGTCTGCGGGCACCCGCTCGGCCTGGGGACGACGAGCTACGCGGACACCGGCAGCACGTCGGCCGGCGGCTACGGCAGTTACGGCGGTGGCTATTCGGCGCCCACGACGTCCTACACCGAGCCGACGACGACGCAGTACGCCGAGCCACCGACGTCGACCGAGCCCACCACCGCGGCGGACAACGCGCCCGCGGACGAGGCGGCCGCGCAGACCACGCTGCGGCAGCAGGTCGGCACCGACCGGACGCGGGCCGAGGCCTTGGCGGACCGGTGGGTCCCGCAGCTGTCGTCGAAGAACGACGGCCTGGTCGCGGACGGCACGACGTACGACCAGCGGGCGATCTGGGCCGACTTCACCACGACCCGCCAGTCCTACCCGTCGGCGCTGCTGCTCTGGTCCGGCGACTACACCAGCTTCACCAAAGGCGACTTCTGGATCACCGTGGTGAACACGCCGTTCACCACCGGCGCCGCGGCGAACGACTGGTGCACCGCGGAACACCTCGACGCCGACCACTGCTTCGCCAAGCTCATCTCCCACACCCACGGCCCGAAGGGCAGCACCCTGCCCCGCTGAACCACCCCCCGAGAAAGGAACTCCCATGGGCGTCTACGAGGTCTTCAGCCTGCTCAGCGGCATCATCCTGGTCGGTGCCGCGTGCGTGCCCAAACTCAAGGCCTCGCAACGGTTCTGGGCCGCCGTCGGCGGCGCCGGCCTGATCGTCTACGCGATCTACGTCGCCAACCAGACGCGCGGCACGTTCGTCTTCCCGGCGGTCATCTTCGTGATCCCCGTCGTCGCCATCGGCTATCTCGTCCTGCAGGCGATCGCGAAGACCAAGGAGACCGGCTCGGCGGCGGAGCGGCCGAGCGAAGAGCGGAACTGAGCGGTGGGACAGCGCCGGCGGGGTGACGACTTTGGCACCGCCGCCGGCGCCGGGTCTTACGTGAGCGGGCGGTCCGTCGGCGCGATCGGGGCCGGCAGGATCCCGCGCCCGGTCAGGAACGCGTCGACGCCGGCCGCCGCGGAACGGCCTTCCGCGATCGCCCAGACGATCAGGGACTGGCCGCGGCCCATGTCGCCCGCGACGAACACGTTGTCCAGGCTCGTCTTGAACGCCTTGTCGCGCGCGACGTTGCCGCGCGCGTCCAGCTCGACGCCCAGGTCCTCGATCAGGCCCTTCTTCTGCGGCCCGAGGAAGCCCATCGCCAGCAGCACCAGCTGGGCCGGCAGCTCGGTTTCGGTGCCCTCGACCGGGACGAACCTGCCGCCCTCGCTGCGCACCTCGACCAGCTTCAGCGCGCGCACCCGGCCGTCGGCGTCGGCCGCGAACTCCTGCGTGTTCACCGAATACAGCCGCTCGCCGCCCTCTTCGTGCGCCGAGGACACCCGGTAGATCATCGGGTACGTCGGCCACGGGTGGGCGTCCGACCGGGCCTGCGGCGGCCGCGGCATGATCTCCAGCTGCGTCACCGAACGCGCGCCCTGGCGGTGCGACGTCCCGACGCAGTCCGCGCCCGTGTCGCCGCCGCCGATGACGACGACGTCGAGGCCCTCGGCCGAGTACGGCGAGACGTCGAGGTCACCCGACGCGACCCGGTTGGCCGGCGGCAGGAACTCCATCGCCTGGTGGATGCCGTCGAACTCCCGGCCGGGGATCGGCAGGTCGCGCCAGTCGGTCGCGCCGCCGGCGAGCACCACGGCGTCGTAAGACGACTGCAGCTCTTCGACGGACAGGTCCACGCCGACGTTCACCGAGGTGCGGAACTCCGTGCCCTCCGCCTCCATCTGCGCGAGCCGGCGGTCCAGGCGGTGCTTCTCCATCTTGAACTCGGGAATGCCGTAGCGCAGCAGCCCGCCGATCTTGTCGGCCCGCTCGAGGACCACGACGCTGTGGCCCGCGCGCGTGAGCTGCTGCGCCGCGGCAAGACCCGACGGGCCGGACCCGACCACCGCGACCTTCTTGCCGGTGCGAGCCTCGGGAATCTCCGGCGTCACCCAGCCTTCGGCGAAGGCGCGGTCGATGATGGAGATCTCGACGCGCTTGATGGTCACCGGATCGTCGTTGATCCCGAGCACGCACGCGGTTTCACACGGCGCCGGGCACAGGGTGCCGGTGAACTCCGGGAAGTTGTTGGTCGCGTGCAGCCGCTCGGCCGCCTGCTGCCAGTCCTCCCGCCACACCAGCGTGTTCCACTCCGGGATCAGATTCCCGAGCGGGCAGCCCTGGTGGCAGAACGGGATGCCGCAGTCCATGCAGCGGCCGGCCTGCTTCTCCAGCTTCGTCGACGCGAAGTCCTCGTAGACCTCGCGCCAGTCCATCAGCCGCAGGTCGACCGGACGCCGCTTCGGCTCTTCGCGCGTGGTGGTCAGAAAGCCCTTGGGGTCAGCCATGTGCGGCCTCCGTTTCTTGCGGGACACCCGCACCCGGTCGGCACTCATGGCCGGCTGCGCGATTTTCAGCCATGAGCTGCCTCCATGATCGCCTCGTTCACGTCGCGTCCGTCCCGTTCGGCCTGCACCTGGGCCGCGAGCACGCGCTTGTAGTCCTTCGGCATGACCTTGCCGAATCGGTCGACGCCCGCGTCCCAGTCGGCGAGCAGGGCGCGCGCGACCGCGGACTCGGTTTCGTCGTAATGCTTTTCGAGGGCCTCGCGCAGGAAGTCGGCGTCCTCGGAGTCGAGCGGGTCGAGGTCGACCATCTCCGGGTTGACGCGGTGCGCGGGCAGGTCCAGCACGTACGCGACGCCGCCGGACATGCCGGCCGCGAAGTTGCGGCCGATCGACCCGAGCACGACCACCCGGCCGCCGGTCATGTACTCGACGCCGTGGTCGCCGACGCCTTCGACGACGGCCAGCGCGCCCGAGTTGCGCACGCAGAACCGCTCGCCGACCTTGCCGCGGATGAAGATCTCGCCGCTGGTCGCGCCGTAGCCGATCACGTTGCCGGCGATGATGTGCTCCTCGGCGGCGTACTGCGCCTCCTTGGACGGGCGCACGATCAGCCGGCCGCCGGAGAGGCCCTTGCCGACGTAGTCGTTGCCGTCGCCGTAGAGCCGCAGCGTGATGCCCTTCGGCACGAACGCGCCGAACGACTGGCCGGCGGTCCCGGTGAAGGTGACGTCGATGGTGTCGTCCGGCAGGCCCTCGCCGCCCCACCGCTTGGTCAGCTCCGAGCCGAGCATGGTGCCGACGGTCCGGTTCACGTTGCGCACCGGCAGTTCCAGCCGCACCTTGTCACCCGAGTTCAGGGCGCCTTCGGCGAGCTGGATCAGCGTGTTGTCGAGCGCCTTCTCCAGCCCGTGGTCCTGCTGCGTCTGCTGCAGCCGCAGGCCGGCCGGCGCCATCTCGGGCACGTGGAAGATCGGCGACAGGTCCAGCCCGGCGGCCTTCCAGTGGTCGATCGCCTTGCGCTTGTCCAGGAACTCGGCGTGCCCGACGGCCTCGGCGATCGTCCGGAAACCCAGCTCCGCCAGGTACTCGCGGACCTCCTGGGCGATGAACTCGAAGAAGTTCACGACGTACTCGGCCTTGCCGCTGAACTTCTCGCGCAGCTTCGGGTTCTGCGTCGCGACGCCCACCGGGCAGGTGTCGAGGTGGCAGACGCGCATCATGATGCAGCCCGACACCACCAGCGGCGCGGTCGCGAAACCGAACTCCTCGGCGCCGAGCAGCGCCGCGATGACGACGTCGCGGCCGGTCTTGAGCTGGCCGTCGGTCTGCACCACGATCCGGTCGCGCAGCCGGTTGGCCAGCAGCGTCTGCTGCGTCTCGGCCAGGCCCAGCTCCCACGGGCCGCCGGCGTGCTTGATCGACGACAGCGGTGACGCGCCGGTCCCGCCGTCGTGGCCCGAGATGAGCACGACGTCCGCGTGCGCCTTCGAGACGCCCGCCGCGACCGTGCCGACGCCGACCTCGGACACGAGCTTCACGTGGATGCGCGCGGCCGGGTTGGCGTTCTTGAGGTCGTGGATCAGCTGGGCGAGGTCCTCGATCGAGTAGATGTCGTGGTGCGGCGGCGGCGAGATGAGCCCGACACCCGGCGTCGAGTACCGCGTCTTCGCGATCCACGGGTACACCTTCGCGCCGGGCAGCTGCCCGCCTTCGCCGGGCTTCGCGCCCTGCGCCATCTTGATCTGGATGTCGTCGGCGTTGACGAGGTACTCGCTCGTGACGCCGAAGCGGCCGGAAGCGACCTGCTTCACGGCGCTACGCCGCTCCGGGTCGTAGAGCCGCTCCGCGTCTTCGCCGCCCTCACCGGTGTTGGACTTGCCGCCGAGGCGGTTCATCGCGATGGCGAGGGTCTGGTGCATCTCCATCGAGATCGAGCCGTAGGAGATCGCGCCGGTGGCGAAGCGCTTGACGATCGACGAGACCGGTTCGACCTCCTCGATCGGCACCGGCGGCCGCTGGCCGTACTTGAAGCCGAACAGCCCGCGCAGCGTCAGCAGCTTCTCGGCCTGGTCGTCGACGGCCTTCGTGTACTCCTTGAAGACGTCGTACTTCCCGGCCCGCGTGGAGTGCTGGAGCTTGAACACCGTCTGCGGGTTGAACAGGTGCGGCTCGCCCTCGCGGCGCCACTGGTAGTCGGCGCCGGTCTCGAGCTGGCGGTGGGCGGCGCGGACGCCGTCGGCCGGGAAGGCGTACTGGTGCCGCTTCGCGACCTCTTCGGCCAGGGTGTCGAAGCCGACGCCGCCGAGGCGCGAGGTCGTGCCGGTGAAGCAGTTTTCGATGACCTCTTCGCCGAGCCCGATCGCCTCGAAGATCTGCGCGCCGGTGTAGGACGCGACGGTCGAGACACCCATCTTGGACATCGTCTTGCGGACACCCTTGCCCAGCGCCTTGATCAGGTTCTGGGTCGCCTGCTTCGGCGTCACGCCCGGGATCAGGCCCCGGTGGGCCATCTCCTCGACGGTCGCCATCGCCAGGTACGGGTTGACCGCGGCGACGCCGTAGCCGACGAGCAGCGCGATGTGGTGCACCTCGCGCGCGTCGCCGGCCTCGACGACGAGCCCGACCTGCGTGCGCGTCTTCTCGCGGACGAGGTGGTGGTGCACCGCGCCGGTCAGCAGCAGCGACGGGATCGGCGCGTGGTCCTCGTCGGTCCCGCGGTCGGACAGCACGATCACCCGCGCGCCGTCCTCGATCGCCTCCGACACCTCGGTGCGGATCTCGTCGAGCCGCTGGACCAGCGCCTCGCCGCCGCCGTGCACGTTGTACCGGCCGAGCACGGTGACGGCCTGGAACTCGGGCAGGTCACCGTCGTCGTTGACGTGCACCAGCTTGGCGAGCTGGTCGTTGTCGAGCACCGGGAACGGCAGCGCGATCCGGCGGCACGACGCCGAGTTGCCGACGAGCAGGTTCGGCTCGGCGCCGATCTGCGCGCCCAGCGCCGTCACCAGCTCTTCGCGGATCGCGTCCAGCGGCGGGTTCGTGACCTGGGCGAACAGCTGGATGAAGTAGTCGAAGATCAGCCGGGAGCGGCTGGAGAGCGACGCCAGCGGCGAGTCGTTGCCCATCGAGCCGATCGGCTCCGCGCCGGTGCGGGCCATCGGCTCGAGGATCGTTTCGAGGTCTTCCTCGGTGTAGCCGAACGCCTGCTGGCGGCGCACGAGCGCGGCGTGCAGCGGGACCTCGCGGTCGCGCTCGGGCAGGTCGTCGAGCTGCAGCAGCCCGGCCTCGACCCACTCGTCGTACGGGTGCGCGGTGGCCAGCTCGCCCTTGATCTCCTCGTCCTCGACGATCCGGCCGGCCTCGGTGTCGACCAGGAACATCCGGCCGGGCTCGAGCCGTCCCTTGCGGACGATCGTCGCCGGGTCGATGTCGAGCACGCCGACCTCGGAGGCGAGCACGACGAGACCGTCGTCGGTCACCCAGTAGCGGCCGGGGCGCAGGCCGTTGCGGTCCAGCACCGCGCCGATCTGGCTGCCGTCGGTGAAGGCGACCAGCGCGGGGCCGTCCCACGGCTCCATCAGCGTCGAGTGGAACTCGTAGAAGGCGCGTCGCGCCGGGTCCATCTCCTGGTGGTTCTCCCAGGCTTCCGGGATCATCATCAGGACGGCGTGGGGGAGCGACCGGCCGCCGAGGTGGAGCAGCTCCAGGACCTCGTCGAAGGACGCCGAGTCGCTCGCGCCGCGGGTGATCACCGGGTAGATCCGCTTGAGGTCGCCCGGGATCAGGTCGGTCTCGAGCAGCGCCTCGCGGGCGTCCATCCAGTTGCGGTTGCCGCGCAGGGTGTTGATCTCACCGTTGTGCGCGACGTACCGGTACGGGTGGGCCAGCGGCCAGGACGGGAACGTGTTGGTGGAGAAGCGGGAGTGCACCAGGCCGATGGCGCTGGTGACGCGCTCGTCGGTCAGGTCGGCGAAGAAGCGCTCGACCTGGGGCTCGGTGAGCATTCCTTTGTAGACGATCGTGCGCGAGGAGAGGCTCGGGAAGTAGACGTCCTCTTCGACGAGCTCGTGCTCGGCGCGCTTGCGGACGCAGAACGCGCTGCGCTCGATCGACAGCGGGTCGGCGTGCTCCGGCTTCGGCCGGCGCGCGGCCAGGAACAGCTGCGTGAAGTGCGGCATTGTCTCGGCCGCGGTCGGCCCGCAGTGCTCGGGGTGCACCGGCAGCTCGCGCCAGCCGAGGACGCGCATGTCCTCTTCGGCCGCGATGCGCTCGATGGTCGTCATCGCCCGGCCGCGGCGTTTTTCGTCCTGGGGCAGGAAAGCGGTGCCCACGGCGTACATGCCGGGTTCGGGCAGTGTGAAGTCGACGACCTCACGGTAGAACTCGTCCGGGATCTGGATCAGGAGCCCGGCGCCGTCCCCGGTGTCCGGTTCGGCGCCCCGCGCCCCGCGGTGTTCCAGGTTGCGCAACGCGACCAGGGCCTTCGCGACGATGGAATGGTCCCGGCGTCCGGTGAGATCGGCGACGAACGCGACACCGCAGGCGTCGTGTTCGTATTCGCTCCGGTAGAGGCCCTTGGCCTCGGCGTTGCTGAGCTGCTCCCCCGACGGGGGGAGCGCACTGGCACGGTGGGTCACGGCTGGCCGCCTCCCAAGGCGTTGGCGTGACCGGTACTCACCTCATCGAGTGGTTCGTGCTGAACCGGTTAACGAAGTGGTCCGGTACCGCGATGGTCAGTCGAGAACAGTTGCTGTTGTCGAGGTGCAAGATGCCGCGAGGTATCGGCCGGGCATGAGAGCCCGGAAGCCGGACGCGGGCATCTGGGAGGCCGCACAACACTGGGCAGCCGAACGTGTCGGTACTGCGGGTGCGCGCAGAGGCAGACCACTGTGGTGGGGGTCGGCCGGAGCGCGCGGTGTTACTCCCGGGTTCGCCGGGTCTTATGACGATAGTGTGAATTCGCTGTTATCGACATACGTCGTTGGCCCCGGGTGGGAAATGCCACGCTTGCGTTGACGGGCCCGGGGGTCGACCCCTATGTCGGCCAGGGTCGGCCAGGAAACCGGCAAATACCCTTCTGACCTGCGGAGATGTCTGTCCCAAGTGGTCTGATGCGGGTGTCGGGGCCCTGCTCCGGGGTGAGAAGCTGGGTACATGGTGAACCCGTCCGATGACTGATCGTTATCTCTCCGTGGCTCGCGAAGGCGGCCACGAGGTCGAGATCAAGCGCTCCCGCTTCCTCTGCGCGCTCGCTCCGGTGTCTTCGGAGGAGGCCGCGCGCGAGTTCATCGCGGCCCGGCGACGGGCCGGACCGGGGGCCCGGCACCACTGCCACGCCTTCGTTCTCGGCCCGGATGGACGGAGCCGACGGTCCAGTGACGACGGTGAACCGGCCGGCACCGCGGGCACGCCGATGCTGGAAGTGCTGCGCCGCCGGGAGTTGACGGACACGGTCGCGGTCGTGACACGCTACTTCGGCGGGGTGCTGCTCGGCGCGGGCGGGCTCATCCGCGCGTACGGACAGGCTGTGGCACAAGCGATCGACGTAGTAGGCGTACTAGAACACCGTCGACTCCAAGTGGTTGAGGTCGCCGTGAGCTACGACCGCGCGGGACGGCTGGAGAACGACCTGCGCGCGTCGCGGTACGCGCTCCACGCGACCCGCTTCGACGAGCTGGCCCACTTCGAGATCGGCCTGGCTCCGGGCGAGGCCGGGACGTTCGCGGGCTGGCTGGCCGACCTCACGGGCGGCGAGGCGAAGGCCACCGGACTCGGCGAGCGGTGGGTCACGTCGGGCCCGTGACTGCGGACCACCGGCGGGTGGTGGGCTGACGGCTCGCGGATTCGGTTGGCGCACAAGGGGGATTCGGACTTTCGGTGCTACCGCGGAGGTATTCGCCCGTGGCACCATGTCCTTCCCCCGACCACCGGATCACCCGGCCCGCTCCGACCCGGGCCCAGCACCACCTCTGTCACCACAGCAGCCCCACCAGCCTCAAAATGCTGCACTTTCCCTAGGAAAGTGCGGTTTTCGGGCCGATTGACAACGTTGTCAGCCACCGCGTGCCGAGGAGAGGAAGGTTCCATGTCCGGACCACTGTCAAGGTTCAGGAGACGGCTTCGGGGAGCGGCGCTCGCCGCGGTCCTCGTGGGCGCGGGGCTCGCCGCGCTGCCCGCCCCGGCCGCCGGCGCCGCGACGCTAGCCCTTACGCAGTACGTGAATCCCTTCATCGGCACGGACAACAGCAACTCGCCCAACCCGGTGCCCGGCGGCGCCGGCGGCAGCACCTACCCGGGCGCCGTCGTGCCGTTCGGGATGACGCAGTTCAGCCCGGACACCCCGACTGGCTCGCCGTCCGGCTACCGCTACGGCGACACCAGCATCGAAGAGTTCAGCCTCACCCACTTCAACGGCGCCGGCTGCCCCAACAACGAGGACCTCGGCCTGCTGCCGATCACCGGCGCGATCGGCACGTCGCCGGGCACCGGCTGGACCGGGTACGCCGGCCGCTACACGAAGGCGAACGAGTCGGCCGCGCCCGGCTACTACAAGAACAAGCTCGACAACTACAACACCACCGTCGAGCTCTCCGCCACCAAGCGGTCCGGCTTCATGAAGCTGACCTACCCGAACACGACGACCGCGCGCCTGCTGGTCAACCCCGGCCGCAGCGCGACCGGCAACCGCAACGGATCCGTCAGCATCAGCGGCAGCCAGCTCACCGGTTCGGCGACCGGCGGCGGCTTCTGCGGCTCGTCCAAGACGTACCAGATCTTCTACGTCATCCAGTTCGACCGCGCGCCCAGCGGCTTCGGCACCTGGCTCGGCGGCACGGTGAGCGCCGGATCCGCGAGCAGCAGCGGCACGAACGCCGGCGGTTACGTCACCTTCGACACCTCCACCAACACCACCGTGCAGGCGAAGGTCGGCATCTCGTTCGTCAGCCTGGCCAACGCGCAGGCGAACCTCGCGGCCGAGAACCCCGGGTTCGACTTCGCGGGGATCCGCGCCGCGGCCGACACGAGCTGGAACAGCGTCCTCAACCGCGTCCAGGTGACCGGGGGTGCCGCCGCGGACCTGCAGAAGTTCTACACGGCGCTGTACCACGTGTTCCAGAACCCGAACATCGCCAGCGACACCAACGGCCAGTACCGCGGGTTCGACCAAGCGATCCACACGGCGTCGCACACCGTCTACCAGAACTACTCCGGCTGGGACATCTACCGGTCCTGGGCCGCGCTGATCGGGTTGGTCGCGCCCGATGAAGCCAGCGACATCGCGAAGTCGATGGTGCTCGACGGCCAGCAGGGCGGGTTGCTGCCCAAGTGGTCGCACAACAACAACGAGCACTTCGTGATGACCGGTGACCCCGGGCCGATCGTCGTCGGCAGCATGTACGCCTTCGGTGTCCGCGGCTTCGACACGGCGGCGGCGCTGACGCTGATGGACAAGAGCTCCAACGGCGGCACCGCGCAGGGGCAGTCGATCCGCGGGCGTCAGTCCGGGTACGTCAGCCGGCACTACGTCACCGAGGACCCGTCGGACTCGCTCGAGTACTCGGCGTCGGACTTCGCGGTGGCCCAGTTCGCGAAGGCCGTGGGCGACACGACGAAGTACAACACCTACATGCAGCGAGCCCAGTGGTGGCAGAACGTGTACGGCCCCGACTCCGGCTACATCCAGCCGCGGGGCAGCACCGGCACGTTCGCGTGGCCGGTCGTGCCGTCGAGCAACAGCGGGTACACCGAGGGCAACCCGGCGCAGTACACGTGGATGGTGCCCTACAACTACCAGGGCCTGATCAACCTGATGGGCGGCGCGAAGACCGCGGTCCAGCGGCTGGACCACCACTTCACCCAGCTCAACGGCGGCCTCACCCAGCCGTACTTCTACATCGGCAACGAGCCCGAGCACGGCGTGCCGTGGGCGTACAACTACGCCGCCCACCCGCAGGGCACCAGCTCGGCGGTGCGGCGCGTGATGAACGAGTCGTTCACCACCGGCGCGGGCGGCGAGCCCGGCAACGACGACCTCGGCGCGACCTCGGCGTGGTACGTCTTCGCCGCGCTGGGGATGTACCCGGCGACGCCGGGCGCGGACGTCCTCGCCCTGCACGGCCCGCTGTTCCCGGCCGTCTCGATCATCCGCCCGAGCGGGACGATCCAGATCACCGGCAGTGGCGCCGGCCAGGGCGCGCAGTACGTGCAAAGCCTCAGTGTCAACGGGACCGCGACGACGAAGTCGTGGATCCGCTACGGCGACATCGCGGGCGCGTCGACGCTGAACTACACGATGGGCTCGTCACCGAGCGCGTGGGGCACGAACGCGGCGGACGTCCCGCCGTCGTACAACGACGGGTTCACCCCGCCGCCCGCCGCGCCGAACCTCGGCGCGAACCTGGCGCAGGGCAAGGCGGCGACGGGCTCGGCGGCGTGTGCCTCGTCCGAAGGCGCGGCCAACGCCGTCGACGGCAGCCTGGCGAACAACAGCAAGTTCTGCAGCACGGCCGCCACGAAGTTCCTCCAGGTCGACCTCGGGTCGGCGCAGAACGTGTCGTCGTTCGTGGTCGAGCACGCCGGCCTCGGCGGTGAGACCACGGCCTGGAACACCGGCGCCTTCACGATCCAGACGTCGACCGACGGCACGAACTGGACGACGGTGGCGTCCGTGACCGGCTCGCGGGCCAGCCGCACGTATCACCCGATCACGACACGATCGGCCCGGTACGTGAAGCTGAACCTCACCACCCCGGCCAACGACGGCAACGGCGCGGCGCGGATCTACGAGTTCGAAGTCCACGGCTGAGCCTTCTGCCGCAGCCTGTCGTGAGTGTTTAGGGCGGTTAGAACCGCCCTAAACACTCACGACCGCAGCCTCCACTGCTCGCGCGTGATCGCGTACTCGACTTCGCCGTGTTCCGCGCCCGGCGCCCGATCGTGCTCCGGGAACTCCTCGAAGTACGTGCGGACGAACGTCATCCCCAGGTTTTCCATCACGCGCCGCGAGCGCTGGTTCACCGTCATGGTGAACGCCGTGACGCGCTTGACCCCCAGGTCGGCGAAGCCTTTCGCGAGCAGCGCCGCCGAGCCCTCGGTGCCGTAGCCCTTGCCCCAGGCGGACTGGTGCAGCCGGTAGCCCAGTTCGGGTTCGTCCGGCGGGTCATGCGGCCGCGGCCGGTAGTGGAACCACCCCAGGAATGCGCTCGACCGCTTCTCGATCGCGGCCCAGAACCCGTAACCGGGAAAACGCTCGTAGTAACCGAGGAACGCGGGGAGATCGAGAGTGACGATCTCCGTGCGATCCGCGGGCCGGCCCCCATTGAGGTACTTCATGACCGCGGGATCGTCGTAGAGCTCGAACAGCGCGTCGGCGTCGTTCTCGGTGAACCGGCGGAGGATCAGCCGCTCGGTTTCGAGGAATACGTGCATCGCGCGATGCTGGCAGCGCCGCTGCCGCGGCGGCAACACAATTACGCGGCGGCCGCGAAGACCTCACCCAGCGCGTGCGAACCGGCTTCGGTGAGTAATGCCGGAACGCGCTGGCCGCACTTGCCCGGGCGGGCCGGCGCGATCAGGCCCAGGCGGGCCAGCCGGTGCACGGTGGACTGGTCGCAGCAGCTCAGGCCGTCGATGAACAGGTCGGGCTCGCAGCTGCAGCTGATCTCGGCGTGGCCCCCGGCCACGGCTCTCAATGTGGCCCGCTCACGATGGTTCAACGTGGTGATCATGGCGGTGCCTCCTTCCCGTCGCACTCATTAGACCTCCCACCACCGGCAGTTTCCGACTCCCAGGGTGCGAATCCGGGTATTTCCGGGGATGGCGCGCCGTCCACGTCCGGGTACCCCTTAGGCCAGCGGTTCCAACGTCGTCTTGCGCAAGTGCCGGAAAATGATCGAAGTGCGGAAGCCGACGATCTCCCGGCGGATCGCGAGCCGGTCGGCGAGGAACGCGTGCAGCCCGTCGATGTCGGGTGTGGTGACTTCGATCAGGAAATCGTCGCTGCCCGCCGTGACGTAGACCGAAAGCACTTCCGGCAGCTGGGCGATCGAGCTCTGGAAAGTGTCGATCACGGCCCGGCTCAGCGGCCGCACCTGCGCCGCGACCAGGGCCCGGACGCCGCGGTTGAGGCTCGCCAGGTCGATGTCGGCGTGGTAGCCGCGGATGACGCCGCGCTCCCGCAGCAGCCGGATCCGCTCGAGGCAGGTCGACGGCGCGATGCCGACCTTGCGGGCGATTTCCCGGTTGGTCTGCCGGGCGTCCTCCTGCAGCAGCCGCACGATCGCCGAATCAAGTTCGTCCAGCACCGGGTCCTCCTTGTCGTCGCCGAATTTAGTTCGGCGACATGTCGATACGGCCGACAATCACTCTAACTTCAGTTCCCATGACCGCACATGAGCAACTGATCGCCCGCCGTGGCCGTCGATCCGGCGTCACCACGATGGTCGCGATCCATTCGAGCGTGCTCGGCCCGGCCGTCGGCGGCTGCCGCTTCAAGGCGTATCCGAGCGTGACCCACGCCGTGGACGACGTCCTGCGCCTCTCGGCCGCGATGACCGCGAAGTGCGCGGTCGCGGGCCTCGATTTCGGGGGCGCGAAGAGCGTCATCGCGCTGGAGCCCGGCCGGGTGCTCTCTCCGGCGGAACGGCGAGACGTCCTTCTGGACCACGCCGATCTGATCGCGTCGTTCGACGGCGGGTACCTGGCCGGCCCGGACGTCGGCACCGGCCCGGCCGACATGCTGGTGCTGCGCGAGGTCACGCCGCACGCGTACTGCACGCCCGAGGCGGCGGGCGGCACGGGCTCGTCGAGCGGCCCGACCGCGATCGGCGTGCTGGCCGCGCTGCGGGCGGCGTCGGGCACCCGGTCGATGGCCGGCCGCCGGGTGGTGATCAGCGGCTACGGCGCGGTGGGCGCGCACCTCGCGGCGAGCCTGCAGGCCATGGGCGCGTCTGTGGTGGTGTCGGACGTCGACCCGGCGAAGCGGGCCGAGGCTCGCGAGCTGGGCTTCGAGTGGGCCGAGCCGGAGAAAGCGCTCACCCTGACGGCGGACGTGGTGATCCCGGCGGCGGTCGGCGGCGTGCTCAGCCTCGAGAGCGTGGCCCGCCTCGACACACCGCTGGTGGTGGGCCCGGCCAACAACCAGCTGACCGACGACGCCGTCGCGGACGCGCTCGCCGCCCGGGGCGTGCTGTGGGTGCCGGACTACGTCGCGAGCGCGGGCGGGATCTTGTACACGCTCGCCCGGGAGGCCGAGGGCTTGGACCACGACGCGGCGCTGGCCCGCGTCGACTCGATCGAAGGGACCGTCGAAACCATCCTCGCGGCGGCGCGGTCCCACGCGACGACGCCGTTGCGCGAGGCGGCCGCGCTGGCCGAGCGCCGCCTCACCGCGGCCGCCACTCGCTGAAGCCGGAGGCCGTGAGGGGCACCTTCAGGGCCGTAAGTCGTGAGGGGCACCTTGAGGGACTTGAGCGCCCTGAGGGTGCCCCTCACGGCGCGTCGGCCGGGCGCAGGGCCTCACCCGGGCCGGCCGGCTTGGCCGGCTCAGGGGCGCAGGGCGGCGAGCACCTCGGGGGACGTCGTGAAGTCGCCGAGGCGGACCGGCTTGCGGTCGCCGTGGAAGTCGCTCGATCCCGTCGTCAGCAACCCCAGCTCCGCGGCCACCTCCCGCAGCCGCCGGCCGACCTCCGGTGGCTGCTCCGGGTGGTCCGCCTCCAGGCCGGCGAGGCCTGCTGCGGCCAGCGTCGCCAGCTGGGCGTCCGATACCTCCGCCCGGCGCTTCGACGAGCGCGGGTGGGCCAGCACCGCCGTGCCGCCGGCCGCGCGGACCAGGGCGATCGCGGCCGTCGTGGGCAGGACGTGCTTCGGGACGTCCGCGCGGCCGCCGTCGGCGAGCCAGTCCTGCGTGAACGCGTCGGTCGTCACCCCCGAGGCCACCAGCGCCGCCGCGATGTGGGGGCGGCCCAGCGGGGCGCCTGCCGCGATCGCCTCCACCTGGGCCAGGGTGATCGGCGCGCCCAGCTCGCGGCAGCGCTCGACCATCCGGACCGCGCGGCGGGCGCGGTCGGTGCGGATCAGCTCCAGCTCGGCGGCGAGCGGCGCGTCCGCCGGGTCGGCGAAGTAGCCGAGCAGGTGCACCTCGGCGTCGTCGAGCCGGCAGGAGATCTCGACGCCGGGCACCAGCTCGATCCCGGCTTCCGCGGCGGCGGGCGCCGCAAGAGCCAGGCCGGCGAACGTGTCGTGGTCGGTCAGCGCGACCACGGTCAGGCCCGCCCGGGCCGCCAGCCGCGGCAGGTCCGCCGGCGGGGTCGTGCCGTCCGAGGCCGTGCTGTGGGCGTGCAAGTCGATCGTCACACAGCGGATCGTGCCACCGATCGACTTGAATGGGGGCGTGGAGATCCTCACCGACGCCGCCACGCTCGCGCTGTACACGACCGACGCCTCCAACTACCGCCACGTGCCCCGCGGCGTCGTGCTGCCGGAGACCGTCGACGACGTCGTCGCCGCGGTCGCCGCCGCCCGCGCCCGGGACCTGCCGGTGATCGCCCGCGGCGGGGGCACCAGCGTCGCCGGGAACGCGTGCGGGCCCGGGCTGGTGATCGACACCTCACGCCACGTCGGCGGGGTGCTCTCGCTCGACCCGGCGACGCGGCTCGCGCGGGTGCTGCCCGGGACCGTGCTCGACGACCTCCAAGCCGTCGCGGCGCCGCACGGGCTGCGGTTCGGCCCGGACCCCTCGACGCACAGCCGCTGCACGATCGGCGGGATGATCGGCAACAACGCCTGCGGCTCGCACTCGGTGGCGTGGGGCCGCACGGTCGACGTCGTGCGCTCGCTGGACGTCCTGCTCTACGACGGCACCCGTCTCACCCTCGGCCCCGGCGAGCCCACTGAGGGCCGGATCTTCGACGAGCTGCGCGCGCTGGTGCGGGACAATCTGGCGCTGCTGCGCAAGGAACTTTCGACGTGGCCGCGGCGCGTCTCCGGCTACGGCCTGGAACACCTGTTGCCGGAGAACGGCTTCGACGTCGCCAAGGCGCTCGTCGGCTCGGAGGGCACGTGCGTCACGGTGCTCGAAGCGACGGTCGCGCTGGCCGAGCTGCCGCGGCACCGGGTGCTGGCCGTGCTGGGTTTCCCGTCCGACATCGCGGCGGCCGACGCGGTGCCGTCGATCCTGCCGTGGTCGCCGCTGACCGTCGAAGGCGTGGACGCCGAGCTGGTCGCGATGCTCCCCGGCCGCGGGAACGACCTGCCGCCCGGCGGCGCGTGGCTGTTCGTCGAGCTGGCCGGCGCGGACCCGGCCGAGGCCGCCGGGCGCGCCCGCGCGCTGGCCGCGTCGCTGGACCTGACCGGATCCGTCGTGCTCGACGACCCCGTCGCGCAGCGCAAGCTGTGGCGGATCCGCGAGGAGGGCGCGGGCCTGGCGACCCGGCTCGCGGACGGCTCGGAAGCGTGGCCGGGCTGGGAGGACGCGGCGGTCCCGCCCGAGCGGCTCGGCGCGTACCTGCGCGAGTTCAAGGACCTGATGCGCGCGCACGGGCGTAAGAGCGTCGTCTACGGCCACTACGGCGAGGGCTGCCTGCACCTGCGCCTGGACTTCGATCTGCTGTCCCGGCAGGGGATCGCCGGATTCCGGCGGTTCCTCGAAGAGGCCGCGGACCTCGTCGCGGCCCACGGTGGATCGTTGTCCGGCGAACACGGCGACGGGCAGGCCCGCTCGGAGCTGCTGTCCCGGATGTACAGCCCGGAGATGATGGACGTCTTCGCGCGGTTCAAGGCGATCTTCGACCCGGCGGGGCGGATGAACCCCGGCATCATCGTCGAGCCGCGCAAGGTCGACGCGAACCTGCGCGTGCGCCCGGCGCCACTGTCCCTTGAGGACGTCACGGTGCTCGGTTACCCGGAGGACCGGGGGAGTTTCGGGCAGGCGATGCGCCGCTGCGTCGGCGTCGGGAAGTGCCGCAACACCAGCGGCGGCGGCGTGATGTGCCCGAGTTACCGCGCCACCCGCGAGGAACGGCATTCGACACGCGGGCGGGCCCACCTGCTCGCCGAGATGCTCAACGGCGAGGTCATCACGGACGGCTGGCGCTCGGCCGAGGTCCACGACGCGCTCGACTTGTGCTTGTCCTGCAAGGGATGCCTGTCGGACTGCCCGGTGGACGTCGACATGGCGACGTACAAGGCCGAGTTCCTGCACCAGCACTACCGGCGGCGGCTGCGCCCGGCGGCGCACTACTCGATGGGCTGGCTGCCGCTGTGGCTGCGGGCCAGCGCACGGGCGCCGCGGCTGGCCAACGCCGTCGGCCGGTCGCCGCGGTTGTCCGGGCTGCTGAAACGGCTGGGCGGGATCGCGAAGGAACGAGCACTGCCGGAGTTCGCGCGGAAGCCGTTCACGACGGCGCGGGCGGACCTGCGGCGCCGCGCGTCCGGCGACCGGAAAGTCGTGCTGTGGCCGGATTCGTTCAACAACTACCTGACGCCGTCGGTGCTCGACGCGGCCCACGAGGTGCTGACCGCGGCCGGGTACGACGTCGTGCTGCCCGACCGTGGTGTCTGTTGTGGACTGACGTGGGTGTCGACCGGCCAGCTGGACGTCGCGCGCCGCGTCCTGCGGCGCACCTTGGACGTGCTGGCGCCGTACCTGGACGCGGGGTACGAGGTCGCCGGGCTGGAGCCGAGCTGCACGGCGCTGTTCCGCGGCGACCTGCCGGCTCTCCTGCCGGACGATCCGCGTGCGTCGCTGCTGGCGTCACGCACGGCCACCTTCGCGGAACTCCTGGAGCGCGCCCCGATCCCGTTCGCGGCGCTGGACGTCGACGCGATCACCCAGGTCCACTGCCACCAGCACGCGGTCCTCGGCTTCACCGCCGACGAGTCGGCGATGGCGGCGGCGGGCGTCCGCAACACGACGCTGGACTCGGGATGTTGTGGCCTGGCGGGCAACTTCGGCTTCGAGCGCGGCCACTACGACGTCTCGAAGGCGGTGGCGGAGGACCGCATGCTCCCGGCGATCCGCGCAGCTTCGGAAGACACGGTCGTCGTCTCCGACGGCTTCAGCTGCCGGACCCAGATCGCCCAGGAGTCGGGCCGCCAGGCAGTGCACCTGGCGGAACTGCTGCGGCGCGCGTTGCCCTGACGAGGCGGCACTTTCACGTGAAAGTGCCGCCTGGTTCGAGCGTTATTCGGTGCGCTCCAGCAAGGTCCGGGTGGCGGCGAGCACGAGCCGGCAGATGGTGTCCGGGTCGGCGCTGGCCAGTGGTTCCTTCGCGGTGACCTCGCGGACCAGCCCGATGCCCAGCAGCCAGGCGAGCGCGAGGTCGGCGCGCAGCTCGGCGTCCGGTGCGTCGGTCAGGCCGGCGAGCGTGCCGGCGTACTCGCGGCCCAGCTCCTGCCGCATCGCCGCGGCGGCGCTGTCGCTGCCCGGTGACCGCAGGTACGTCTCGAGCGTCCGGTTCCGCTCGCCGCCGGGTTCCAGCATGCTGCGCAAGGTCGCGCTGAACAGCCGTTCCGGCGAGTTCGAGGCGATCTGCTCACGCGTGTTCCGCGCGATGACCGCCTCGAACAGCGCTTCTTTACTGCCGAAGTAGCGGAAGAGCAGCGACTGGTTGGCGCCCGCTTCCTTCGCGATGTCCCGCACCGTGGTCCGGTCGAACCCGCGCTCGGCGAACAGCTTCGCGGCGGCGTCGAGCAGCGCCAGGCGCGTCGCGGCGGCGTCCCGCTTCCGGCCCGGCTGTTCGGTCACCGCTGAAGGTTAACCGGCAAACCGGACGCGGGTGCGGTCGGTCAGGCCTCGACGAGCCGGATCGCCGCGGCCGGGCAGGTCAGCTCGGCCTGCCGCGCCGCGTCCCGCTCACCGGCCGGCGGCTCGTCGGCGAGGAGGACCACCGTGCCGTCGTCTTCGTTCTGGTCGAACGTCTCCGGCGCCAGCAGCACGCACTGGCCCGAGGAGACGCACTTGCCGGTGTCGACGCTGATCTTCACGGGACGCTCCTCACCAGGTGACGGGGACGCGGTCGACGCCGCCCGCGACGCGGTTCACGCGGACGGCGATGTCGTCGAGGCCGACGGCGAGGCGCATCTCCGGGAAAGCGCGGAACAGAGCGGGGAAGACCGTCCGCAGCTCGGTGCGGGCCAGGTTCGCGCCGATGCAGACGTGCGCGCCGGTGCCGAAGGCGAGGTGGACGTTCGGGGTGCGGCCCGGGTCGAACTCGTCCGGGTCGGCGAACGCCGCGGCGTCGCGGTTGGCGGCGTCGCTGGAGATGAGCACGGCGTCGCCGCGCATGATCCGGGTCCCGGCGACCTCGACGTCCTCGTGCGCGTAGCGCAGCAGGCCGGTGCCGCTGGTCGCCGTCATCCGCAGGATCTCCTCGACGGTCTGGTTCACCTCGCCCTCGGGGTCGGCGGCGAAGCGGTCGCGGCGGGCGGTGTCGGTGAGCAGGAACAGCACGCCCATCGCGATCCGGGTGGACGTCGTCTCGTGGCCGGCGAACAGCAGCCCGGCGCCCATGCGCGCGAGGTCGTCGTCGGTGAAGGCCGGGTCGTCGGCCTGGACCGCGACCATGTCGGAGATGACGTCGGCCTGCGGGTTCGCGCGCTTGGTGTCGGCCAGGCCGGTCATGTAGGCCTTGAACTCGGTCATCGCGGCCTGCGCGTCGGCGCCGCCGTCCATCACCGCGATCCGCTCCGACAGGTTCCGGAAGTGCTCGCGGTCGTCGAACGGGACACCGAGCAGTTCGCAGATCACCAGCACCGGCAAGGGAAAGGCGAGCAGCTCGGTCAGGTTGACCGGCTCGCCGGGGTGGGCGTCGTGCGCCGCCCGCATGTCGTCGAGGCAGCGGGTGGTCAGCTCCTCGATCCGGTCGCCGAGGGCGCGCATCCGCGGCGCGGAGAACGCGGGCGCCAGCATCCGGCGCATCCGCTTGTGCTCCTGCTCCTCGGTGTCGAAGTCGCCGCTCGGGCCGTCCTGGATCGCGGCGTGGGAGATGCGCGACGCCTGCTCCGGCGCGGGGTGCGAGCGGCCGAAACGCTTGTCGCGGAAGATCTCCTTGGCCTCCTCGAACGACGTCACCAGCCACGCCGGGTCGCCGGCGGGGGTGAGCACCCGGCTGACCGGGGCCTGCCGCCGGAGCGCTTCGTAGTCCGGCGCGATCGCGAGCGCGTCGGCGCGGGCGAAGGGCAGCCGAGGGGTCTCTTCGGTGGTGGTCATGAAACCGCTCCTCGTTTCAGTTCGGCGAGCCAGGCGCGTTCGGTGTCGAACTGCTCGCAGACGTGCTGCATGGTGGCGCGGCTCCACGGATCGGCCTGCTCGGCGAGCAGCCGGGTCAGCCGGTCGCGCTCGGCCGCGAGCCCGCGGTCGCGCACGTCGATGACGCGTATCCGCTCGTCTTCGCGCAGCCAGCCGAAGTTCCCCACTCTGGCGAGGAACTCGGCTTCGTTGAGCGCGAGGTCGTCCGGGAAGTCGGCGAGCATGTCGTGCAGCAGCTCCCGCCCGACGTCGGTGACGGTGTAGACGTGCCGCGGCGGTTTGGCCTCCTGTTCCTCCGCGCTCCGGCTCACCGCGCCGGCGTCGACGAAGCGCCGCAACGTCGGGTACAGCGAGTTGTTCGACAAGGTGTGGCCGGTCGAGGCCTCCACGGCCTTGCGCAGCTCGTAACCGTGCATCGGCTCGCGGGCCAGCCTCGACAGCAGCAGGATCTCTATCCACACCTAGGTCACCGTAACCTAGGTTTCCGTGACTCGGCAATGGCGCATGGTGACAACCGGCCGGAAACTTTCCGCCGGAAGGTGGACAAAAACTGGTCGATAACCGCGCAGGCCTGGGGCAACGGCCGCGCGCACGGCATCGTCGGGTGGCCGCCCGCTTCGGGGGAGGGCGTGGGCGGCGTTCGGCGCCGCCTCGGGAGCCGGCCTCGCGGCCGCTTCCGAGGCGTTCGCCGGTGTCCGCCGATCGCACGGTGGTGTACGCAGCGTGGCCGCGAGAGTGCTCGACGTGAGACTCGATGCTGTGTAGCGTTTGCAAGCAGGTGCTTACAAACGAGACACGGGGGTTCCCGGATGACCACCACGCACACCGAGCCGCTCGCGTACCCGTTCAACGAGGAGGCGGGGCTCGACCTGAACGAGGCCTACTCGGCCGCTCGCGAGGCGGCCGGCCTGGTGCGGGTCAAGATGACCTACGGCGAGCCCGCCTGGCTGGCCACGCGTTACGCCGACGCCCGGTTCGTGCTCGGTGACCGCCGCTTCTCCCGGGCGATGGAGAAGGAGAAGGACGCGCCGCGGCGCTCGCCCGTGCAGCGGGACGGCGGCATCCTGCAGATGGACCCGCCCGACCACACGCGGCTGCGGACGCTCGTCGCGAAGGCGTTCACCATGCGCCGCGTCGAGCTGCTCCGGCCGCGCGTCACCCGGCTCGCGGCCGAGCTGATCGCCGACATGAAGGCCGCCGGGACGACCGCGGACCTCGTCGACGCCTACGCGCTGCCGATCCCGGTCGCCGTGATCTGCGAGCTGCTCGGCGTCCCGGTCGCGGACCGGCCGAAGTTCCGCGTCTGGAGCGACGCGGCCCTGTCCACCAGCGGCCTGACGCCCGAGGAGTTCGAGCGCAACCGCGAGGAGCTGCGCGACTACATGCGCGGCCTGATCGCCGAACACCGCTCGGCGCCGCGGGACGACCTGATGACGGCGTTGATCGAGGCCCGCGACACGCGCGACCGGCTGACCGAGCTGGAGCTGGTCGACCTGTGCGTCGGCATCCTCGTCGCCGGCCACGAGACCACCGCGAGCCAGATCCCCAACTTCGTCTACGCGCTGCTCGACCAGCCCGGGCAGTGGGCGCGCCTGCGGGAGGACCCGGACCTGATCCCGGCCGCGGTCGAGGAGCTGCTGCGCTTCGTGCCACTGGGCGCCGGTGCCGGCTTCGCGCGGTACGCCACCGAGGACATCGAGGTCGGCGGGGTGCTCGTGCGGGCGGGCGAGCCGGTGCTGGTGGCCGTCGGCGCGGCCAACCGCGACCGGCTGCGGTTCGACGACGCGGACGGACTGCGCTTCGACCGCGAGGACAACCACCACCTGGGCTTCGGCCACGGCGTCCACCACTGCCTCGGCGCGCCGCTCGCCCGCCTCGAACTGCAGGAGGCGCTGCGCGCGTTGGTCACCGAGCTGCCCGGGCTGCACCTCGCGGGCGATATCGTGTGGAAGACGCAGATGCTCGTCCGCGGACCGCGGTCGATGCCGATCGGCTGGTGATTCGGAAGGTGACCATGAGCTGGCACGTTGAGGTCGACGAACACACCTGCATCGGCTCGGGGATGTGCGCGTCCCTGATGCCCGAGGTGTTCGCGCTGGACGGTGCCGTCGCGCGCACGGTCACCGAGGAGGTCGACGGGGACGAGACGGTGCTCGACGCCGCCGACTCGTGCCCGGCGATGGCGATCCTGGTGACCGACGGCGGCCGCGAGATCGGCCCGCGCCCCTAAGGGACGTAGCGGCCGTTTTCGGTGACCACGGCCGTGATCAGCGCCGCCGGGGTGACGTCGAACGCGGGGTTGAACACCTCCGCGCCCGGCGGCGTGATGCCGATCCCGGCGTATTCGGTGAGCTCGCGGGCGTCCCGTTCTTCGATGGTGACGCCCGTGCCGTCCGCGAGTGAACTGTCCACTGTGGACGACGGCGCGACGACGACGAACGGCACCCCGTGGTGCGCGGCGGCGATGGCCAGGCCGTAGGTGCCGATCTTGTTGGCCACGTCGCCGTTGGCGGCGATCCGGTCGGCGCCCACGAGCACGCAGTCGACCATCCCGCGGGCCATCGCCGCGGCGGCCGCGCCGTCCGGCTGGACGCGGTAGGGCACGCCGGCCTGCGCCAGCTCCCACGCCGTCAGCCGGGCGCCCTGCAGCAGCGGGCGCGTCTCGTCGACGAGCACCTCCTCGACGAGGCCGCGCTCGTGCAGGTGCCAGACGACGCCGAGCGCGCTGCCCCACCCGACGGTGGCGAGCCGGCCCGCGTTGCAGTGGCTGAGCAGCCGCAACGGCCGGCGCGGGCACTCCGCCAGCACGATCCCGGCGGCGTGCGCGGACGCCGACTTGTTGAGTTGTTCGTCTTCGGTCAGCACGGCCTGCGCTTCGGCGAGGACGGCGTCGGCGCCCTGGCCGAGCTTCGTCAGCGCGCGTTCCACCCCCCAGCGCAGGTTGACGGCTGTGGGGCGGGCGGCCGCGATCAGTTCGGCGTCGGCCCGGACGTCCCCGCCGAGCCGGGCCGCCAGCGCGACGCCGAGCGCGCCGGCACCGCCGAGCGCGGGCGCGCCGCGGACGGCGAGGCGCTGGATCGCGTCGACGAGCTCGCCGACCGTCCGCAGCGCCAGCAGGCGGTAGTCGCCGGGCAGCGCGGTCTGGTCGATGATGACGATCGCGCCGTCCGCCCAGTCGATGGTCCTGCGCACGCGCCCTCCCGAAATCCGGTTGCCCGCCCCGTGATGATGCGGTGGTGACCATTCAACGGCAGAACCCGCCCGGCCTGCACCCGACGCCGGGGTACCACCACGTGACCGTGGCGCCGGCGGGCCGCACGGTGTACCTGGCGGGCCAGTGCCCCCTGGCCGCGGACGGCAAGGTCGTCGACGGCGACGTCCTCGCCCAGACCGACCAGGTGATCGCCAACACGGCGGCCGCGCTGGCGTTCGCGGGCGCGACCCCGCAGGACGTGGTCCGCACGGTGATCTACGTGGTGACCACCGATCGTCCGACGCTGTCGGCGGTCTGGGACCGCCTGAACGAGTCCGGGATCGGCGCGGCGTTCACGACCGCGAGCACGCTGCTCGGTGTCGCGCAGCTCGGGTACACCGACCAGCTGGTGGAGCTGGACGTGACGGCCGCGCTCGCCTGAGCCGCGGCCCGGACCGGCTCGGCGGAACCGGCCGGCTCGGCAATTCCCGGCCCTGCCGGGGTCAGAGTCCGGCCATCAGGTCCGTCTCCGTGATGCCCGGCCCCTGGCCCGCCCGGATGTACCACTCCGTGCCGAACGCGAAGGCGAAGGCGTCGTCCGGCATGGCCAGCATGAACGTGTCCTCGCTGATCTGGCTCGGGTGGGCGCGCATCGCCGCGCGCTTGACGTCGACGTACTTCGTGACGTCCACCGCGGCCGTGATCTCGGCTTCCGGCTTGCCGAACTCGACGTTCTCCGGCGGGTTCGGCCGCGCCTCGGGCGGCATCAGGCCTTGCTCGACCGCCGCGTCGAAGCCGCGCTGCATGAACTCGCGGTTGAACGTCGCCTGGAAGACGCGCGCGGTGCCGGCCAGCTCGGCCGCGCGGACGCCGACGCGGTGGACCTGGATGTGGTCGGGGTGACCGTAGTCGCCGTTGTCGTCGTAGACCGTCAGCACGCTCGCCGACTCCTCGCGCAGGATCGCCGCGAGCTGGGCGGCGGCCGCTTCGACGTCGGCCTGCCAGAAGCACGCCGGGTCGTCGTTCGTCGCCTCGCCCATCATCCCGGAGTCGCGGTAGCCGAGGAACTCGACGCGCTCGACGCCGAGGATCTTCGCGGCCGCGTGGGCCTCTTGGACGCGGCGGTCCTCGAGTTTTTCGCCCTCGGCGAGAAAGCCGTCGGGTACCTCGCCGACCTCGCCGCGCGTCGCGACGACCAGCACGACCCGATGCCCGTCTTCGACGGCCTTCCGCATGACGCCCGCGGTCCGGAGGCATTCGTCGTCCGGGTGGGCGTGGAAGGTGACCAGTGTTGCCATGGATCCGACGCTACCGGCAACCTCCGACAAATTCCGGTCGCCCTCGTGCGGAGTCGCTAGGGTCCGCGGTCGTGGACGGTGAGAAGCGCATGCTGCTGAGGTACCTGCACGCCCAGCGGGCCGCCGTCCTGGCGATCCTCGAAGAACTGGGGGAGCCGGCGCTGACGACGCCGCTCCTGCCGTCCGGCTGGACGCCGCTGGGCATGGTGGAGCACCTCGGGTACGCCGAGCGGTACTGGTTCCAGGAGATCGTCACCGGCACCGCCGGTCTCCTCGCCTGGCCGGACGACGACCACGCGCCGCTGACCACCCCGCGCTCCCCGGACGTCGTTTTCGCCTTTTACCGCGAACAATGCCGCCGCTCCGACGAGATCTTCGCCGCGACGCCGCTCGCCACGCCGCCGGCAGGCCGTCATCCCGGCCCGCCCGAGGAGGAGGAGGTCGCCGATCTGCGCGGGGTGGTGCTGCACATGATCGAGGAGACGGCGCGGCACGCGGGTCAGCTGGACGTCGTGCGCGAGCTGCTCGACGGCCGCACCGGCCTCGGGCCGCGCTAGGCACCGCTCGCGGCCTTCGCGCCCGGATCACGAAGCCCGGCAGCGCCTAGTCCAGCTGTTCCTTCGAACACCACCAGGTCGACCGGCCGCCGACCGTGCCGTGCGCCATCTCCGCCCCGCAGCGCGGGCAGTGGTCGCCGGCTCGGCGGTGTCCGATGATCTCGCCGGTGTGCACCCCGCCGTGCTTGATCGCGGCGCGCAACGCTTTCCTGAGTGCTTTGTGGAGCTCGGTGAGCTCGTCGCCGGTCAGGCCGTCCACGGGCCGCGACGGGCTCAGCGCGGCCTGCCACAGGGTTTCGTCGGCCAGCAGGTTGCCGATCCCGGCGACCACGGACTGGTCCAGCAGCCGCGCCTTCAGCGGGGCCCGGCCGCGGCCGACGCGCTCGCGGAAGCCGGCTCGCGAGATCTCCCCGGCGTCGGGGCCCAGCGCGTCCAGGTCGGGGTCGAGGCGCACCCGGCTCAGCCGCCGCGTGTCGAACAGGAGCAGCTGTTCGCCGTCGGCGAAGGTGATCCCGAACCGGAACCACTCGGGTTTCTCCGCGCGGTGGCGGAACTGTTCCGGGCCGAGTGGCCCGCGTTCGCCGCCGAGCCGCAGCTGGCCGGCCATCCCCAGGTGCAGGCCGAGGTTCGGGCCGGGTTTCCCGTCGCCGCCCTCGGTTTCGCACCACAGCGTCTTGCCCCGCCGGTGCGCGGCGGTCAGCCGCCCGCCGGTCAGCGCGGCGGCGATGTCGCCCGGCGCGTGCGGCCGGCAGACCCAGTCGTCGCGGTCGTCGACGTCGCGGATCTTGCGGCCGAGCGCGCCGGAGAGGACCTGACGGGCGAGCTCGACTTCGGGGAGTTCCGGCACGTCACCCAGTCTGCCCCAGCTCAGCCCGCCCGGCCGAGCCACTCGTCGAGCAGGGCGCGTTCGGCGGTGGTCAGCTTCGACAGTCCCGGCACGACGGCGTCGGGCGCCGGCGCGTCGGTGAGGATCGCGTGCAGCACGGCCTGGTACATCGTGTCGGCGAGGCCGGTCTCCCGGTCGTCCGGTGGCACGGCCAGCAGGGTGAGCACGGCGCCGGTGCCGGCGGCGTGGATCACCTCGACGGCGCGGCGTTCGGTGACCCGCAGGCGCCCGGTCGCCGCGACGCGGTGGACGCGGGCGCGCAGGACCGCCAGCCCGGCCGCCGCGGCGCCGCCGGACGTCCGGCGCGGGTCGATCAGCAGGCCGAACAAGGTGGCGTTGGCGAGGCCGAAGGCGATGTGCGCGTCCCACCCGGCGCGCAGGTCGGCCACCGGATCGGCCGTCTTGTCGACGGCCTTCCCGGCGACGTAGGTGCTGAACACGTGCTCGGCGACCACGTCGAGCAGGGCGTCCTTGTCCGCGAAGAACCGGTAGAGGGCCGGCGGCTGCAGGCCGGCCGCCTGCGCGACGGCGCGGATCGTGACCGCGGCCACACCCTGCTCCCGCAGCAGCCGCCCCGCGACCTCGACGATGTTCGTGCGCGTCTCGTCCCGGACCGTCTTCATGTTTTCAATGATAACGCATCTGTGGTATCCATGATGCTAACGTCGTTACTATCAACGTTAGTGAGAGGTGGGCCATGATCGTCATCACCGGTGGGACCGGCAAGCTCGGCTCCCGGATCGTCGGCCGGCTGCGCGAGCTCGTCCCGGCCGAGCAGATCGGCGTCAGCGTCCGCGACGTCGACCGCGCCGGAAACCTCGGCGTGCGCGTGCGGCGCGGCGACTTCGGCGACCCGCAGTCGCTCGCCGAGGCCTTCGAGGGCGCCACGCAGGTGCTCATCGTCTCGGCGAACGAGACGGGCGGGAAAGCGGTGGAGAGCCACCGGACGGCGATCGAGGCCGCTTCGGCCGCGGGCGCCGGGCGTGTCCTCTACACGAGCCACCAGGGCGCGGCCGAGGATTCGCTGTTCGCGCCGATGCCCGACCACGCCGCGACCGAGGCGTACCTCGCGAAAACGGGCACGCCGTTCACGGTGCTGCGCAACGGGTTCTACGCGAGCACAGTGCCCCAGCTGCTCGGCGCGGCACTGGAAACCGGCGAACTCGTCGCCCCGGCGGACGGCCCGGTGTCCTGGACCGCCCACGCCGACCTGGCCGAAGCGGCGGCGATCATCCTGGCGTCCGGCAGCTCTTTCGAGGGCCCGACACCGCCGCTGACCGCACCGGTCGCGCTGGACCTCACGGACGTCGCGCGGATCCTCTCGGAACTGACGGGCCGCACGATCCGCCGAGTCGTCGCGGACGACGAGGACTGGGTGCGATCGCTGACCGGCCACGGCGTCCCGGCCCCCCGGGCGGAGATGCTGCTGGGCATGTTCCACGCGTCGCGGCGCGGCGAGTTCGCGGCGGTGGACCCGGAACTGGAGCGGCTGCTCGGCCGCCCGGCGACGTCGATGCGCTCGGTGCTGGCGGAGGCCATCGCCGGGTCGGCGTAACAAAGGGACGGCCGGCGCGACCCCTGGGGCATGACGGCGTTCGTGCAGTTCCCCCACCCCGGAGCGGAACATCGCCCGGAGAGCGACGACATGCCCTGGAACGTCGGCCCTCACGGGCGCAAGTTCCTCATTGCCGACGGTCGTTACGTCGACTCCGGCGACCGTCTCCAGGAGGGTGAGGTGGTCTTCTGGGGTGAGTGGGAGCCGCCGTCGCACGTGGAGCGTCGTTGGGCGAAAGAAGGTCGGCTGCCGCGGGCGCTGCACCGGCCGTACTGGACTCGTGGGGGTGGCCAGAACACCGACCCGTGGGTGTTCGGGGATCGGATGCGCTACAGCAACTGCAAGCAGGTCATCCGGGACGAACGGCGGCCTACCTCCATGCAGACGTTGCCGGCGGGTTCGGTGATCTGCTTCGGATCGAGGCTCGACCACGAGTTCTGCGTGGACACGGTGTTCGTGGTCGCCGAGTCCAAGCCGTGGACGCCGGCACAGGCTGCCGACCTCGACGAGGACGAGGCGTTCACGATCTGCACCGCCGGGACGATGGCCGCCGGAGCCGATGCCCACACGAGGTTCACCCTCTACCGCGCGGCGACGTTCGAGAGCCCCGTCCACGGCATGTACAGCTTCGTGCCGGCCAGACCGGCTGACGGCGAGGGACCACGGTTCGCCCGGCCCGCGCTCCACATGCCTGATCTGATCAACCCGGACAACTGGCAGAGCACCCGCGGTTCGAAGTACCCGCTCGCCGAACCCGACGTGTGGAAGGCCTGGAACACCGTCCGCGAGCAGGTCTTCGCCGCCGACCTGGTGCTGGCCACTCACCTGGGCACTCCCACCTGGTCCGCGAACGCACCGGAATCGGCTGGAGTCCCCACCGGCGGCTGCTCGCCGGTAAAGGAGTTGGACTGCTGAAGCCGGGTTGGTACCGTCGCTCCCGACCGTGTACTGCCTGAGGAGGTGAGCCCTGTGAACGTTATGCCGTGGGTGCTCCCTCCCCGTGTCACGGCCGGGTGGTCGGCGTAGGTGCCGCCGGGAGCGTCCTGACACTCCCGAAAGGCACCACTCATGCACTTCACTTCGGAAACGACGTCTGACGGCGTCCTCGAGCGCGACTTCACCGTGGGCGATGTCCCCGGTGTACTCTGGTCACCCGCCGCGGGTGGCGAGCACCTTCCCCTGGTCCTGATGGGCCACGGCGGCGGTACCCACAAGAAAGCCCCAGCCATGGCGGGCCGGGCCGGGCGGATCGTGGCCGGCTGTGGGTTCGCCGTCGCCGTTCTCGACGCGCCCGGTCACGGTGACCGGCCGCGGACGGCTCACGACGAGCGGGAGATCGCCGTCATGCAGCGCGCGATGGCCTCCGGTGAGCCCGTCGGCCCGATCGTCGTCCGGTACAACGCGCACCTGGCGGAGCAGGCCGTCCCGGAGTGGCGGGCGACGCTCGACGCGCTCCAGGAGGCCGGCTTCGACGGTCCGGCCGGCTACTTCGGCCTCAACATGGGCACCGCGATCGGGGTGCCGCTGACGGCGGCCGAACCCCGGATCGCCGCCGCGGTTTTCGGGCTGTTCTGGCCGGAACCCCTGGCGGAGACGGCGAAGCGCATCACGATCCCGATCGAGTTCGCGCTCCAGTGGGACGACGAGCACATCCCGCGCGAAGCCGGTCTCGCGTTGTTCGACGCCTTCGCGTCGAAGGAGAAAACGTTGCACGCCAACGCGGGCGCGCACAAGGAGCTGCCGCGGTTCGAGGCCGACAGCGCGGTCCGGTTCTTCGCCCGGCACCTCGGCGGTGGCCGATGAACCCTTCGGACACGCACGAGAAAACGGTCATCACCCGGGTCGCGGAACGCCACTGGCACGCCTTGGAAGACGACCTGGTCGTCGGCCGCGGCGAAGCGTCGCGACGGCCGGATGGGCGGGTCTTCCTCAGCGTCGATGCCTGGCACGGCGCGGTATTCGACCACCTCGCCGAGACCATGCTGCGCGATCTGCCGAGGCCGCTCCACACCGTCGTCGACGAGGCCGACCTCGACCTCACCACCGACTGGCTGCGCGCCGGCTTCTCCATCCGCCGTCGCGAATGGGAGTACGTCGTCCCCACCGAAGCCGGCCCGGGGCCGGCGCCGTCCGGCGTGACGATGATCGGAGTCGGCGAGGCGGAGGAAAAGCCGTTGAGGGAGCTGGATCGCGTGATCCGCGACGAGGTCGAGGCCACCGTCGGCTGGCAGGAGATGCCCGCCGAGGTGCGGTCCGCGCTGGACCCGTCGAGGTACGCGGTGGCCGCGCGGGCCGGCGACTACGTGGGCCTGGTCCGGGTGGTGCCGCTCCGGCAGCCGCGGATCGGGCTGATCGCCGTCCGCGCCGACCTGCGACGCCGGGGCGTCGCGCGGGCCCTGCTCGCGTACGCGCTGGGTGCGCTGCACCGCTCCGGCGTCGAAACGGCGTCGGCGGAGGTCAACGAAGCCAACACGGCGGCCACGGCGTTGTTCGAAGGCGCCGGCGCCCGGCGGGCGAGCAGCAACCTCGAGCTGGTGATCCGGTGATGGCGAAGACCGGCAGCATCGAAATCGAGGGCACGGTCGTGGAGTGCCTGCGCAACGCCACGTTCCGGGTCGAGCTGGAAAACGGGCACAAGGTGCTCGCGCACATCAGCGGGAAGATCCGGCGGAACTACATCAAGATCCTGCCCTACGACCGGGTGCTCGTGGAGCTGAGCCCGTACGACCTCAGCCGCGGCCGGATCCTGTTCCGCTACCGGAGCTGAACGCCCGCCGGTAGGCACCCGGGGTGGTGCCGACCTGGGCGCGGAAGCGGCGGCGGAGGTTGACCGCGGAGGCGAGGCCGACGCGCGCCGCGACCGCGTCCACCGGCAGGTCGGTCTCTTCGAGCAGGGTGCGGGCCTCGGCGACCCGGCGCGACAGCAGCCAGGCGCCGGGGCTCGTGCCCAGCCGCTCGGCGAAGCGCCGCGCGAGCGTGCGCGGCGAGACGCTCAGGTGCGCGGCCAGGTCGCCCACGGACAAGGACGTCCCGAGGCGCGCGCCGGCCCATGCGAGGAGGCCGTCCAGCGCGTCCTCCGCGGGTACCGGCGGCGCGTACTGTGCCTGCCCGCCGTCACGGTGTGGCGGCATCACCATGTGCCGCGCGACGAGCGCCGCGTGCGCGGCCCCGTGGTCCTGCCGGACGAGGTGCAGGCACAGGTCGATCCCGGCGCCCGCGCCGGCGCTCGTCGCGACGTCGCCGTGGTCGACGTAGAGCGCGTCGGGCTCGACGCGCACGTCGGGGAACTCCTGCTGCAGCTGGGCGGCGCGCTGCCAGTGCGTCGTGGCCGAACGGCCGTCCAGCAGCCCGGTGCGGGCCAGCGCGAACACGCCGGAGCAGATGGTGACGAGCCGCGCGCCCCGGGCGTGGGCCCGCAGCAGCGCGCGGCGCACGCGGGCGGGCAGCGGCGCTTCGACCGGCGCCCAGCCCGGGATGAGCACGGTGTCCGCGGCCGCGAGCGCCGAGAGACCCAGCGGCACGGACATCGTGTACCCGGCCGTCGTCGGCACCGGGCCGGGTGTCTCGGCGCAGACGTCGAACTCGTAGTGCTGCGGCACGCCGGCCCGGCGCGTGCCGAAGACCTCGGCGGCGCAGCCGAGCTCGAACGTCGACTGCACCGGCCGCACCAGGGCCACCACACGATGCATGGCAGGAAAGTACCCCAGGGTGTCTTTGTCGACACTGTCCCCGCCCGGCCCGGGCGCGGCACGGTGGGGGACATGCACCCCGAGATCCTCGCCCAGCCGGGCTACACCGCAGTCTCCGTCGAGCAAGCCCCGATCCGGGAGCTGTTCCCCGGCATCCGGCACCGTCCGTTGTGGACGGACGCGGGCGGCGCGCACGCCGGGGTGCTGGAGATGGACCCGGGCACGTCGTGGCCGCGCCGCGACGTCCACGAGCCCGGCCCGGAGGAGGTCTACGTCGTCGCGGGCACGTTCGACGACGGCGCCCGCGACTACCCGGCCGGGACGTTCCTGCACGCGCCGGCCGGCTCGTGGCACGTGCCCGCGACGGCCACCGGCTGCACGCTGTTCCTCTTCTACCCGCAGGGTTGAGGATCGAGGCTCTCCCCGGGCGCCGGGACTTCGTCGCCGGCCGGCGGTGCCTCGACGGCGTCGTCCTGGTGCTGCTCGGCGAGCAGGGCGAGCAGGTAGTGGTGGCACATCAGGACTGGGGAACCAGTGCGGCGGCTTCCCAGGTGAAGCCGTCCGGGTCGGTGAGCGGCGCGACGCCGCCGACCACGGCGATCCGGTGCGAGCCCGCGCCCTCGGGCGCGACTCCGGCGTCCTTGGCGAGGGCCTTGCGCCGGTAGAGCCCCAGCTTGACGCCGGTCGTGGCGAACTCGACGTACATCCGGCCGAAGCTCTTCCCGACGGTCAGGCCGTGGTCGGCGTAGAACTTCTTGCTCGCCACGATGTCGCTGACGCCGAGCAGGAGCGCGACGTCGTCGACCTGCTTGGTGGCGGGGCCGGTGTCCTTCTTCGCGGAGGTCGCGACCTTCCAGATGGTGCCGTCCGGGGCCCGGACGACGCCGCCGTAGCCCCACATCGACTTCGCGGTGGGCTTGAGGCTCGTCGCGCCGGCTTCGAGGGCGGCGTCGATCAGGGCGTCGACGTCGGCCGGCTGGGACACGATGAGCGACAGGGTGAACCCGCGGAAGCCGGTGCTGGGCGCCTCGGAGGCCCGCAGGCGAAGGCGGTCGCCCAGCCCGAAGGCGGCGGTGTAGAAGCGTTCGGCGGCCGCGGTGTCGGCCACTTCGAGGGTGATGTTGCTGATGGAGGTCATGGCGGTAACGCTAGGCGCGACCCCGTGACCAGGGCTTCTCGATTCCTGATCGGTTCGGGGCCGGGCCGCGCGTACTGTGACGCCTGTTGCCCGGACCCCGGCCCGAGGAGAGCGTCACCGTGGACCTGAACCTGTCCGGCAAGATCGCCGTCGTCACCGGAGCCAGCAAGGGCATCGGGCTGGCCGTCACCCGCGCGCTGGCCGCCGAGGGTGTCCACGTCGTGGCCGGCGCCCGCACGGTCACGCCCGAACTGGCCGAGCTCACCTCCGTCCGGCCGGTCCAGGGCGACCTCGCCGCCCCGGACGGACCCGCGAAGCTGGTCGACGCCGCGATCAGCGCGTTCGGCGGGCTGGACATCCTGGTCAACAACGTCGGCGGGGTCACCCCGCGCACCGGCGGTTTCCTGTCGGTCACCGACGACGACTGGCTCACGGCGCTGACGATCAACTTCCTCGCCGCGGTCCGCACCACCCGCGCCGCCGTCCCGCACCTGCTCGACCGGGGTGCGGGCAGCATCGTCACGATCGCGTCGGTCAACGCGACGCTGCCGGACCCGCTCGTCATCGACTACAGCGCGGCCAAGGCGGCGTTGCTCAACTTCTGCAAATCGCTGTCGAAAGAGCTGGGACCACAGGGGATCCGCGTCAACACGATCAGCCCCGGCCCGGTCAGCACCGGACTGTGGCTGGGCGACGGCGGTGTCGCGGCGACGGTCGGCCGCGCGAACAGCCTGGATCCGGACGCGGTCGCGAAGCAGGCGGCGGGGGACGCGGTGACGGGCCGGTTCACGCAGCCGGAGGAGGTCGCCGACCTGGTGCTGCTGCTGGCGGGCGGCCGAGCGGCGAACGTGACCGGCACGGACATCGTCATCGACGGCGGGATGACACCGACCCTGTGAGCCCGGCCCGGGGCACGGTCGTGCCATGCTCCGGTGATGATCGACCTCGTCGTGCCGTCCGACTTGTCCTGGGGTGACGTGGATCCCCGGCACCACCCGTTCGACGCCGCGTCCGCGCTCGGCGTGATCAGCGCCCTCGCTCCCGCCGCTCGCGTACCCGCCCGGCCGGTCGGGGCGGCCGCCGATCCCGACGTGATCGCCTGGTCCGGAACCGAAGGCGCCGCCTGGGCGGACGAGCTGACCCGGGCCATGACCGGCCGCTTCGGGCGGTGGGCCGCGGGCTGGCGGTGGGCGCACGACGAGGGGGACATCGGCGGCGGGCCGGTCGCCGCCTGGTGCTGCCCCCGCGACTCGATCACCACCCCGGCCGCCACGCTGGAACGCGTCGCGGCCGCGCTCTGCGAGTGGCGGGGCTGGCTGGAGGAGCTGGCCGGGCGGTTCGACCGGTACCCGCCGGACGCCGTCCCGGCCGAAGAACGCCGACGGGTCCCGGAACGCGCCACCACCGACCTGGTCACCGCCGTCGTCGAGCGGACCGGCGCCGGAGACGCCTGGTACCTGCACTGCAAGCAGGTGCTCACCTGGTTCCTGACCCGCTGGGGTGTGACCGCCGAGACCGCGGAGGCCGAGGTCGAACGCGCGGTCTCCGGCGACTTCGAGAGCTGGACCGCGCCGGACACCGGCCTCGTGGACGAAGTCGCCGGACGGCTCGCGGTGTCGTCCCCGCCCGAGAGCCGGGGATGACCGCTCCCGACCACTTGCGGGTGTGGCTGGACGTCCGCGACGCCACGCCGTGGCACCGGGTCCGCCGCACTCCACCGGAGGCTCAGGCGATCATCCCGCTACGCGACGGGCCGGCCCACGACATCCGCACCCGGGACCACCGCCGCGACCCGGTCCGGGCCGCGCGGCTGCTCGCCGCCCTCGCTCGGGCACGAGCCGACGCCGAATCCGGCGCGGTGCTGGGCTTCGAGGTGCTCGGCGCCTGGCAGCGGTGTGTCCTGGACGTCGCCGAGGCGCCGTTCCGGTCTCGACCGGCTTTCGCCAAGGGCGGCCGTGAACGCTACGGCGCCGGGCCCGGGCTGCGCGACCGGTTCGGACGGTGCCTGGCGCAGGCCCACGACCCGGAGCTGCCTCTTCCCGCCCGCGCCGCACGGCTCTACCTCGACGTCTGCTTCTTCCACCCGTTTGACGACGGCAACGCCCGCTCCGCCTTCCTGGCGCTCACTTTTCTCCTGGCGAGGTCGGGGATCGCGCTCGATCAGGTGGCGCCCGTTCGCAGCCTCCCGCGCCGGGCCGACGACCCCGAAGACGCACTCGCGCTGGCCGACCTGGTGGCCATCCTCATCGCGAACACCGCCCGGCGCGGCCGGGTCAGTACTCCTTCTTGACGACGAAGTAGGAGCCGCGGATGGTGCCGGCCAGTTTCGACTTCTGGCGGGCGAACTTGAACGCGCCGAGTTCCTCGGGGACGTCCATCCCGTCGGAGAGCTTGAACCCGACCGCGCGTTTGCCGTTGTCGTCGATCGTGTACATCACGTTGATCGACAGGCCGCTCTCGTAGAAGACGTAGGCCATGCGGATGTTCTCGACCTGGAACGCGGTCGCCTCGAGCGGGCGGGACGCGATGACGATGCCGCGTTCCTCCTCGAGGATCCGGCTCACCCAGTCGACCACCGACGCGGCGTCGCTCGCGGGCTCGACCGTGAAGACGTGGTCGTACTTGTTCTTGAAGTACCGGGCCTCGTTCGCCCGCAGGCCGGCGAGGGCATCGGCGACCGGCGACGACTCCAGGCCGGCCGTCGATACGGTGGCGAAGTCCACGGCGTGGGGCATGGTGAAACCTCCGGGTGCGTGTCGGGCCGGTGACCTGCCACCGACGGCCGGCCCAGCGTAGGCGCCGGCGGGCGAACCGGCTCAGCTCGGCAGGGTCCGCCGCAGGAACTCCGTCGTCAGGTCCCACGCCCGCGCCGCCGCCTCGGGGTGGTGGAACATCGGGGCCACGTGGTTGTGGAACGCGTGCCCGGCTTCCTCCTGCACGTGGATCTCCGCGCCCGGGTGCGAGGCCACCGCGGCCTCCACCGAGGCCACGTCCGGCCGCGGGATGAACGGGTCCTGCCCGCCGAAGTGGAACTGGACGGGGCAGGTGATCTTCGGCAGCTCCGCCAGCTCGGACGGCACCGTCGAGCCGTAGAACGACACCGCCACGTCCGGGTCGCCCGCGGCCGCCGCCGCGTAGGCCAGCGAGCCGCCGAGGCAGAAGCCCAGCACGCCGGCGCCGCCCGTGACCTCCGGCAGGGCGCGGAGGCGGGCGAGGGTCGCCAGGACGTCCGAGAGGCCCAGCTCCGGGTCGAAAGTGGACGCGACCTGCATCGACGCCGCGACGCCGGCTTCGTCGTGGGCCGACGACCAGCCTGGGGAGGTCCGCCAGAACAGCTCCGGGACCGCCACCACGTACCCCCGGCCGGCCAGGTCCGCCGCCACCGACCGGAGGTAGTCGTCCAGGCCGAAGATCTCCTGGATCAGGACCAGGCCCGGGCCGCGGCCGGAAGGGGGCCGCCACAGCGGCGCGTCGGGGCGGGAAAGACCGTTCATGACGACCACCGTAGTGAGCACGACTGGCTTCGGCAGCGGACGCGTCCTAAGTTCGACCGGGGAGCCGACGTAGGAGGCGTGATGGCCGAACGCACCAAGTACATCCTGGACGAAAACGATCTGCCGACCCAGTGGTACAACGTCATCCCCGATCTGCCCGAGCCGCCGCCTCCGCCCCTGCACCCCGGGACCCGCGAGCCGGTCGGGCCGGCCGATCTCGCGCCGCTGTTCCCCCAGGCGCTCATCGAGCAGGAGGTGACGGCGGAGCGCTATATCGACATTCCCGAAGAGGTGCTCGAGGTCTACCGGCTCTGGCGGCCGTCGCCGCTGTTCCGCGCGCGCCGGCTCGAGAAGGCACTCGGGACGCCGGCGCGGATCTACTACAAGTACGAGGGGGTCAGCCCGGTCGGCTCCCACAAGCCGAACACCGCGGTGCCGCAGGCGTTCTACAACGCGCGGGAGGGCGTCGCCCGGCTGACCACCGAGACCGGCGCCGGCCAGTGGGGCAGCGCGCTCGCCTTCGCCTGCGCGCAGTTCGGGCTCGAATGCGAGGTCTGGCAGGTCCGGGCGTCCTACGACCAGAAGCCCTACCGCAAGCTGATGATGGAGACGTTCGGCGCGACGGTCCACCCGAGCCCGTCCGAGCTGACCGAGTCCGGCCGGGCCGTCCTCGAGCAGCACCCCGACTCGACCGGCAGCCTCGGCATCGCGATCAGCGAGGCCGTCGAGCAGGCGGCGCAGGACCCGGACACGCGGTACGCGCTGGGCAGCGTCCTCAACCACGTGCTGCTGCACCAGACGATCATCGGCGAAGAAGCGCTGCGGCAGTTCCGGCTGGCCGGTGACACCCCCGACCTGCTGGTCGGCTGCACCGGTGGCGGCTCGAACTTCGGCGGGCTGGCGTTCCCGTTCCTGCGGGAGAAGCTGGCCGGCCGGATGGACCCGGTGATCCGCGCGGTCGAGCCGGCCGCGTGCCCGACGCTGACCCGCGGGAAGTACGCCTACGACTTCGGCGACACCGCCGGCCTGACGCCGCTGCTCAAGATGCACACCCTCGGCCACGACTTCATCCCGGACCCGATCCACGCGGGCGGCCTGCGCTACCACGGGATGTCGCCGCTGATCTCGCACATCTACGAGCTCGGCCTGATCGAGGCGATCGCGATCGGGCAGCAGGAGTGCTTCGCCGCGGGCGTGCGCTTCGCCCGTTCCGAGGGCATCATCCCGGCGCCGGAGCCGACCCACGCACTCGCCGCGTGCATCCAGGAGGCGTTGCGGTGCAAGGAAACCGGCGAGGAGAAGGTGATCCTCACGGCGTTGTGCGGCCACGCGCACCTCGACCTGCCGGCCTACGCCGCGTACCTCGCCGGGGACATGGTCGACAACGAGCTGTCCGACGCCGTTCTCGCGGAGTCCCTGGCCACGCTGCCCTGACCCGGAAGCCGCCCTCGGGCCTGTCCACATCGGACAGGCCCGAGAGGGGTCAGCGCTTGAGCGTGAAGCAGAAGCCGCCGGAGAGCTTGCCGCTCAACCGGACCGCGGAAACGACCTGGCCTTCCATGATCAGGCGTTCGACCTCCGCCCGGGAAAGAGCGCACCCTTCGGCGATCAGCCGCACCGGCCGGACCGGGATCCGCGCCGCGAACCGGACTTCGACGTCGAGCACCTCCCGGTTCCGGAGATCGGCTCCGCCGGTGTCGAGCCGCTACGCGCCGTCCCCGTCGAGGGTGATGCGGTTGCGGTGCTGCACGAGCGGATCCCGGAGCGGCTCGGCGGTCAGGCCGGAGTCGTTGCCGTGCAGCCGATCCAGCAGATCGGGCCGTACGGAACGCACGTTCACCCGCTCCGGGAACGTGAGCTTCACGTTCGGACGCGCACGCGTGGCAAGGTCGCCGGACGAGGAGCAGGCGGGTGGGCACGACGGCCCGGTTTTCGGGCATGAGAAGGACACCGTTCCGGTGAGAAGTCCGCAGCAAAGGAGCGCGGCGCGGAAAACGCGACGCGCTGGGAGATCAGCGCTCGGGAACTCTCGACGGATGTACAACGGCACGTCCTCGCCTGGACGACTCGGTCACCCGGCACGGTAGTGGGCGCCGTTCCACCGGTTTTCGGGCCGCGCTCAGAGCGTGTCGGGGACTTCGGGCCGGGACAGCTCGGAACGGGTCTCGGCGAGGACCACCTGGTCGCGGCCGGCTTCCTTCGCCGCGAACACCGCGTCGTCGGCCGCCTGCAGCAGGATCGTGTAGTCCGTGGCCGTCTCCGGGTACACCGCCGCGCCGATCGACGCGGTCAGGCCGGTGATCACCTCGGGCTTGCCCGGGCGGACCACCGGGACCTTCACCTCGATCCGCGCGATCGCCGCGCGGATGCGGTCGGCGACGGTGACGATCTCCGTGCTCGTCGTGCCCGGGAGCAGGACCACGAACTCGTCGCCGCCGAAACGCCCGACGTAGTCGCCGCCCCGCACCGAGTTCTGGACGACCGCCGCGATCGCGCGCAGCACCTCGTCGCCGGCCAGGTGGCCGTTGCCGTCGTCGATGGCCTTGAAGTGGTCGATGTCGATCATCAGCACGCCCGCGGTCGACGACAGCTCGGCCGCGCGCGCCAGTTCGTTGCGGGCCAGCTGCACCCAGAACTCCGGGGCCAGCAGCGAAGTCTTCGAATCGGTGCGCGCGGCGGCCTGGAACTGCGGCAGCAGCAGGCCGATGTGCAGCGCCACCGGCGTCACCATGAGCACCGGCAGCAGCCACGGCCGGACCGTCATGACCAGCGCGATACCGCAGCCGACGCCGACCGCGGCGAGCACGATCAGCACGTCGGAGGGGTTGCCGAACGCCTGCCGCGGCGGCTTGCCCGGGTTGCTCATCACGATCGCCAGGATGACCAGCACGTAGTTGAGTCCGAAGTAGACGATCCCGGACGCGAGCAGGGCGGTCATCCCGCCGAAACCGTCGAGGTAGGGGACGTAGGGTGCCACGTGCCCGCCCGTGCCGACGGTCAGCACCACCCCCGCGGCGGCGCAGGCCAGGATCACGGTGGCGCCGGAGAACACTTTCCGGTGAACCACGCCGCGCCTTTTGTAGACTCGGACCCACGAATGGGCGTAACTGACCACGATCACCAGAGTGGCCAGGGGCGGCGGTAGCAGCAGGAGCCCGGCGAAGATCCAGATCGACTGCAGGTGCATGTGCGGCCGGCCGTCGGCGGCGAGCTCGCGGATGCGCTCGATGCGTTGCGCCGCTTCGAGGTGCACGATCTCGCCGGCCAGGATGAGGCCACACCAGAGCACGGCCTGCCCGCTGATCGGCACGAGGCCGGCGGTGGCCAGAATCGCGATCAGGGCCAGTGCGTCGACCACGAGGACGTAGCCGAACACCGGAGTGGGCAGCTTCCACATGGCCCACGTACGGATACCCGATCGTGGACGTTCTGAGCTGGGCTTACGCCCTTGGGACCCGGAGAATCCCACGGAACGCCCCTCTTTCCAGGACGGAACTCTTCGCGGAATCGTCACTGTAATCGAATGAATGCGGTGTGTCATTAGGCTGGTCGGGCTACCGTCCGATTACGCACCGTACAAGATCGCCCCACATTCGTACACCACAAGGAGAAATCATGTCGCACTTCCTGTCCAACGCCAACATCGTCCCGTCCCGCCGTCGCGCGCAGCGGCCCACCGACTGGACGCGGCAGCTGCCGACCGACTGGACCCGCGCCATCCCGACGGACTGGACCACGCGTCAGATGCCCACCGACTGGACCGCGCGCGAACTGCCGACCGACTGGACCGCGCACCAGATCCCGACCGACTGGGCCAATGCCGACACCGACGTCGACGTCGCACCACTGCCCGCGTGCCCGACGGACTGGACCACCCGCACCGGTCAGCGCCCGACCGACTGGACGCGGTTCTGAGAACCGAACCCGGTGACCGGGACCCGCTGGGGACCGGTCACCGGGTCCGGACCGCCCGGCTCGTGGCCGGGTGGCCCGGAAACCAGCTGGGTGGCTCAGGACGGCTCGGCGGCCGGCTGGGCCCGGTGCCAGAGCCGGGCCGCGCCGAACGCCGCTAGCACGCCCAGGGCCCCGGCCGCGGCGACGACGCCGTGCGGGGCCGCCCGCTCGGCCGCGAGCCCGGCGAGCACCACGCCCAGCCCCTGCGAGACCCGCAACGCCGTCAACGCGAAGCCGAACGCCTGCGCGCGCTGGGCTTCCGGCGTCAGCTGGACGAACGTCGTGTTGGCGATGAGGTTGTACGAACTGGCGATCCCGGACAGCGTGAGCAACGCGAGCGTCGCCTCGAGGTCCGGGCGCAGCGCGCAGCCCAGCAGGGCCGCGCACGCCAGCACCGCGAGCGGCCCGAGCAGCCGCGCGCGCCGCTCCGGCGGGACGCGGGACAGCGCGGCCATGCCCACGACGTTGCCCAGCGCGTACGCCCCGAGCAGCAGCCCGACCACCACCGCGCCGCCGCCCAGTTCGGCCGCGTACGGTGCCGCGATCGCCTCGCCTGCGATGTAGCTGCCGGACACGCACCCCAGTGCCACCAGCGCGAGCCGGCGGCGGTCGCCGACGACGACCGTCCAGCCCGCCCGGACGTGCCGCCACCAGCGGATCCCCGGCTCGGCGCGCGGCGGGCGCGGGCGCACGCCCGAGGCCAGCAGCACCGCCGACGCCGCGAAGCTCACCGCGTCCGCCAGCAGCGCCCCGGCGGTGCCGAGACCGGCGACGAGCAGCCCGCCGAGCGCGAACCCGGCGACCTGCCCGGCCTGCACCAGGATCATCAGCAACCCCATCCCGGGCACAAAAGTCTCTTCGGGCAGCACCTGCGGCATCAGCGCGGCCCGCGCGGAGTTCCACACCGGGTTGAACAGCTGGACGCCGACGAGCAGCGCGGCCACGGCGGGCAACGGCAGCCCGGGCAGCGCCATCGCCGTCACCGCGACCGCGCGCACGACGTCGGCGACGACCATCACCCGCCGCGGCGGGTACCGGTCGGCGAGGCCCGACAGCAGCGGGCCGCCGAGGAGGTCGGGCAGGAACGTCAGGGCGTAGGTCAGCGCGGCCCAGCCGGGCGAGTTCGTGCGGTCGTAGACCAGGATCGACAGCGCGACGCGGGCGAGCTGGTCGCCGGTGACGGAGACCAGCTGGGCGCCGAACAGGGCCCGGAACTCCGCTACCGCGAGGACGTCCCGGAACCCTGCCGCACGTGCCGTCATGGCGCCCCCGGGGATTCGCGGAAGCACTCAGCGTACCGGCGTGGACGCAGCCGGTGAACGGCCGTTAGGAGGAGGGGCCGCAGGTGATTTTCGGTTGCGGGTTGTAGCGGACGGTCCGCGTCGAGCGGCTGACCTCACGGCCGGACGAGGCGTCCTTGAGCACGCGGGTGTCGGTCGTGGTGAAGCCCGGCGCGCCGTTGGAGGCGTGGCAGTTCTCCGCCGGGCCCGGCTTGGCCTGGGGGTCGGTCGGGTTGGACCGGCTGCCCGGGATCGACTCGACGGTGTAGCGCTTGGTGCCCCACAGCTTCACGGTGATCGACGACGGCGTCCAGATCGTCTGGATCGCGATGCCGGTCGGCGAGTCGTTCGTGAACTTGATGTCGATGACGCTGGCGCCGTTGGGGTTCTGGAACACCGTCGCCTCCCGCGCGGCGGGGTAGCGGCTGATGTAGTAGCTGTGTTCCTTGTGGCCCGCGTCCTTCATGCCCGAGAAGTACGACGCGTTGTACAGCGTCGTCGCGAACTGCGAGATGCCGCCGCCGACCTCGCGCGCCGGGGCGCCGTTCTCGATCACGCCCGCCTCGACGTACCCCTGCGGCTTGCCGCGCGGGCCGGTGAACCCGTTGAGGCTGAAGGTTTCCCCCGGCTTGACGATGGCGCCGTTGACCTTCTGCGCCACCACGCGGATGTTCGTGCCGGAGTCGGCCGCGAAGCCGCCGGTCGTGAACTCGCCGACGACCTCCTTGACGCCCAGCTGGTTCGCCTGGTCGGTCGTCACCTTGGCCGGGCTGTCCTTGTAGATCGCCGGGACCTCGCGGCCGTCGGTCTTCTTCAGCACCTCGGGCAGCGGCTTGAGGCTCGGGTCCCAGTCGATCGCCCGGCCGTCGGTCGACGGGTCCACCGTGGGCTTGCCGCCTTCGAAGACGATGGTCGCCTCCTTGCCCTCCTTCTCGGTGGACTTCAGCTGCGGCTTGGCGGCGTCGGCGATCTTGGCGTTGTCGATCTTCGGCGTCAGCCCGCCGCCCTCGGCGGGCTCGAAGCTCAGCGCGGCGGCGATCGCGTCCGGCTTCACGGTGGCGTTCTTGCCGTCACCCTTGACGACCAGCGGGCCCGAGACGGCGGGCTTCGCGAACTGCTCCAGCGCGGCCTGGACGCCTTCGGGCGTGGTGCGGACCGGCGTGCTCGTCACCGGCAGGGCCAGGGTCTCGCCGCGGGCCCACTTCTCGACGACGGCGGCCTTCGCGGCCTCGACGTCGAGCTTCTGCCCGGGCTTCGGCGCGACGGCGACCGGGTTCGTCCCCTCGAACTTCACGGTGCCCTCGGCGGGCTCGCGGTCGATCTCGCCGCGGAGGCTCTCGAGGGCGGCGGCGAGCTTGGTGTCGTCGGCGCGGCTGACGACACCGACCTCGCGGCTAGAGAACAGCGAGGAAAGGCGCGTGAACGGGTTCAGCGGCTGCTCGCCGGCCTGGTCCAGCGTCCGCGCCCAGTCGAGGGTCAGCCCGGCGAGGGTGGGGGACAGGCTGCCTCGGACGTCGCCGGCCGTCACGGCCAGCGGACGGGTGAGCCGCGGCTCGATCTGCCCGCGCAGCTCCTGCTCGGCGGCGGCGCGATCCATGCCGCCGACGTCGACGCCCGCGACGGTCACCCCGCGCGGCACGCTGCCCTGGCTGACCATCAGGTCGACGCCGTAGACCACGACGAGCAGCCCGAAGACGCCACCGGCGATCCAGCCGGCCCTGCGCAGGTTTTTCGTCCGGTTCGCCGGGGCATCGGGCTCGGGTGCGGCGTCGGGGCGGACGACCGGAAGGACGTCGGTCTGCTCACCGTGTGACTCGGGCCAGCGCGGTTCGTACGGCAACTCTCCACCCCTTCAACGCGGCGCCCGATCGCGCCGGTGACGGCCTCAGCGTACGGGGCACCCGGACAAGCCGTACGACTCGCCCTAACGGGGGATGAACCGGTCACGGTAGGGGTACGCGAGGCAACCTTCAGCGTGCGTCGGGCTCCGGGTTGTGGCCCGCGCGGGCCAGGAAGTCGAAGTCACAGCCCTCGTCGGCCTGGGTGATGTGCTCGGCGTAGAGCGCTCCGTAACCCCGCTCGAACACCGGCGCCGGCGGCGTCCACGCGGCACGGCGCCGCGCGAGCTCCTCATCGGACACCTCCAGCCGCAGCACCCGCGACGGGACGTCCAGCGTGATCAGGTCGCCGTCGCGGACCAGGGCCAGCGGGCCGCCCACGTGGGACTCCGGGGCCACGTGCAGCACGCACGCCCCGTAGCTCGTCCCGCTCATCCGGGCGTCCGAGATCCGGACCATGTCGCGGACCCCGGCCGCCAGCAGGTGCGCCGGGATCGGCAGCATCCCGTACTCCGGCATCCCGGGGCCGCCGAGCGGGCCCGAGCCGCGCAGCACCAGGACCGAGTCCGCGGTGATCGCCGGGTTCTCGATCCGCTTCTTCAGGTCGCGGTAGTTCTCGAAGACCACGGCCGGGCCGGTGTGCACCAGCAGGTCCGGCTCGGCGGCGAGGTGCTTGATCACCGCGCCCGACGGCGCCAGGTTGCCGTGCAGGACCGCGACGCCGCCCTCGGCGGCGACCGGGTTGTCGCGCGGCCGGATGACGTCGTCGTTGTGTACCCGGGCCGCCGAGAGATCGGCACCCAGGGTGCGGCCGGTGACCGTCGGCCGGTCGAGGTGCAGGAGGTCGGTCAGCCGCGACAGCAACCCCGGCAGGCCGCCCGCGTAGTAGAAGTCCTCCATCAGCCAGTCACCGCCGGGACGGATGTTCGCCAGCACCGGGACGCGCCGCGCGATCGCGTCGAAATCGCCCAGTCCCAACGGGATCCCGCTGCGCCCGGCCATCGCGACCAGGTGGATCACGGCGTTGGTCGAGCCACCCAGGGCGAGCACGGTCGTGATCGCGTCCGCGTACGCGCGCTTGTCGAGGATCTGCCCGATGCGCAGGTCTTCCCAGACCATGCCGACGATCCGGGCGCCGCTCGCCGCGGCCATCCGGTGGTGGGCCGAGTCGACGGCCGGGATCGACGCCGCGCCCGGCAGCGTCATGCCGAGCACTTCCGCGGCCGAGGTCATGGTCGACGCCGTGCCCATCGTCATGCAGTGGCCGGGCGACCGCGCGAGCCCGCGCTCCAGTTCGGACATTTCGGCGTCGCCGATCCGGCCCGCGCGCTTCTCGTCCCAGTACTTCCACATGTCGGTGCCGCTGCCGAGCACCTCGTCGCGCCAGTGGCCGCGCAGCATCGGCCCGGCCGGGACGAAGATCGCGGGCAGGTCCGCGCTCGCGGCGCCCATCAGCAGCGCCGGCGTGGACTTGTCGCAGCCGCCCATCAGCACCGCGCCGTCGATCGGGTAGGACCGCAGGATCTCCTCGGTCTCCATCGCCAGCAGATTCCGGTAGAGCATCGGCGTCGGCTTCTGGTAGGTCTCCGAGAGCGTCGCCACCGGGAACTCCAGCGGGAAGCCGCCGGCCTGCCACACCCCGCGTTTGACCTGCTCGGCGCGTTCGCGCAGGTGCATGTGGCACGGGTTGATGTCGCTCCACGTGTTGAGGATGCCGATCACCGGCTTGCCGAGGTGCTCTTCCGGGTTGTAGCCGAGCTGACGGCTGCGGGCGCGGTGGCTGAAGTCGCGCAGGTCGTCGCCGCCGTACCACCGGTGGCTGCGGAGCTCCTCGGGTTCCTTCATGCCTTCCATTATGGCATCTGATATATGATCCGGTGGGGCTGGTTGAATGGGCTCCGACACGACGAGGGAGCGCGCCATGACCGGGACGTTCAGCCTGCCCGCATCCCGGACCGAAGTGGTCCTGGAGGAGATCCGCCGCGGCATCCTCACCCGCGAGCTGCTCCCCGGCCAGCCCCTGGTCGAAGCCGAGCTGGCCGCGCGGCTGGGCGTGTCCAAGACGCCGGTGCGCGAGGCGCTCAAGGTGCTGTCCAACTCGGGCCTGGTGACGTTCAGCCCGTACAAGGGCGCCTCGGTCTGCGTCGTCGACGCCGACCTGGCCAAGTCCGTCTACGACGTGCGGATGGTGCTCGAGCCCGAAGGCGTCCGGCGCACTGTCGAGCGGCGCGACGCGGACCTGCTGGAAGACGCCGCGGACGCGCTCAAGGAGGCGTCGGCGGCGATCGCCGACAAGGACCAGGTCGCGTTGAGCCTGCTCAACCGCCGTTTCCACCGCGCGCTCTACCGCGGCTGCGGCAACCCGCTGATGGTCTCGATCCTGGACGACCTCAAGGACCGCGCCGCGCTGATCAGCGTCGTCGGCTGGGAAGCCAACCCCAGCTGGAAGAAGGAGTGGACCGAGCACAAGGCCGTGCTGTCCGCGGCCAAGAAGGGTGACGCCGAGGGCGCGGCCGCGCTGCTGCGCGACCACATCGGCGGCTTCCTGGAACGCGTCCTGAAGGCCATCGGGTGAAGCTCCTGCTCATCTCCGACACCCACCTCCCGGGCCGCGCGCGGGTGCTGCCCGAGCAGGTCTGGCGGGAGGTCGAGGCCGCCGACGTCGTCGTGCACGCGGGTGACTGGGTGGACGTGCCCCTGCTCGACGAGCTGGAGACCCGCAGCGAGCGCCTGATCGGCGTGTACGGCAACAACGACGGGCCGGAACTGCGCACGAGGCTGCCGGAGATCGCCCACGCCGACCTCGACGGCGTCCGCTTGGCCGTCATCCACGAGACGGGTGCGAAACAGGGCCGCGAGCAGCGGTGCGACGCGCAGTTCCCGGACACCGACGTCCTCGTGTTCGGCCACAGCCACATCCCGTGGGACACGACCACGCCGGCCGGCCTGCGCCTGCTCAACCCGGGCTCGCCGACGGACCGCCGCCGCCAGCCGTTCTGCACTTACCAGACGGCCCGGATCTCGCAAGGTGCGCTGACGGACGTCGAGCTGCACGAACTGCCCCCGAGGGGGTAGGAAGGTCCCATGGATCCGGCGTGGGCGTTGCGGGAGATCGCGTTCCAGCTCGAACGCGCGGGGGAGCCGAGCTACCGGGTGCGCGCGTTCCGCAACGCGGCCGCCACCGTCGACAAGACCGACGCCGACCGGCTGGCCTCGATGGCCGAGAACGGCACCCTCACCGCGTTGCCCGGGATCGGGAAAGCCACCGCGGGCGTCATCGAAGACGCGCTGGCCGGCCGTGATCCGGCCTACCGCGAGAAGATCGTCGAGGCGAAGCTGCCCGACGGCGAACCGCTTCGATCCGCGCTGAAGGGCGACTGCCACACCCATTCCGACTGGTCGGACGGCGGCAGCTCAATCGGCGAGATGGCCGTCGCGGGCCGGGAGATCGGGCACGAGTGGATGGTCCTGACCGACCACTCGCCGCGGCTGACCGTCGCGAACGGGCTGTCGCCGGACCGGCTGCGGACGCAGATGCAGATCGTCGCCAAGGCCAACGAGCTGATGGCGCCGTTCCGGCTGCTGCAGGGCATCGAGGTCGACATCCTCGACGACGGCGCGCTCGACCAGGAGGAAGAGCTGCTCGGGCAGCTCGACTTCGTCGTCGCGAGCGTGCACTCGAAGCTGCGGATGCCGGCGCGGGACATGACCCGGCGGATGCTCGCCGCGGTGCGGAACCCGCACGTCCGGGTGCTGGGGCACTGCACCGGCCGGCTCGTCGTCGGCCGCGGCCGGCCGGAGTCGGAGTTCGACGCCAAGGCCGTGTTCACCGCGTGCCGCGAGAACGGCGTCGCGGTGGAGATCAACTCGCGGCCCGAACGCCTCGACCCGCCGATGAAGCTGCTGCGCCTGGCCGCGGAACTCGGCTGCGAGTTCGCCATCGACAGCGACGCGCACGCGCCCGGCCAGCTCGACTGGCAGGGCTACGGCTGCGAGCGGGCGATCAAGGCCGGGATCGCGCCCGAGCGGATCATCAACACCCGCACGGTGGACGAGCTGCTCAGCCGCTGACCGAGATGTCGGCGACCGGGTGCCGCGCCGGGTCGAGCCAGCGCATCACGGCATCGAGGTCCGGGCCCGGGATCGAGACGCAGCCCGCGGTCGGCTTCCCGTTCGAGACGTGCAGGAAGAACGCGGACCCGGCGCCCGGCACCACGGGCGAGCGGTTGTAGTCGAGGACGACGGCGTGGTCGTAGACCGGCCCCGCCTTGCCGAGATCCTCACCGGCCGCCTCGTTGAACGGGCACGTTCCGGGAACGCAGGAGAAGTGCGTGTTGTAGTACGGGGACTTCACATCGGACACCCACCAGTCCGACGTCGTGACCTGCCGGTACGGCAGCCGGGTCCCGTTGTCCGGCTGGATCCCGAAGGCCTCGGTCAGCTTCCACACGCCGGCCGGGGTGTGCGACGTCGATTCGCTGGCCTGGCCGACGCCGTCCTTGCCGACGAACGCGCTGATCGGACCGTAGGCCCTGGACCAGCCGGTTTCGGTGCGCTGCCAGGCGGTGAGCACGGCGGTGGTCGCGCTCGCCGAGTCCGCGACGACGGTGAGCACCTGGCCCGCGTCCCCGTGGAAGGACAGCGGGACGGCTCCGGCGGGGGTCGCGGCGGTGCTGGTCAGCAGCGTGCCCGCGACCAGTGCGGCCGCGACCAGCGTGGCGCCGAGGAATCTCCTGCCCATGCCGGAGACCCTAGCGGCGCCACGCCGGTCGCGCACCCACGTCAGTTGATGGTGTAGGAGTCCCCGTAGACCTTCCACTTCAGCGGGGTGTGCAGGTCGAAGTTGCCCGCGTTGAGGAACGTCACCTGCTCGGTGTCGACGCGCGAGGTGTCGGAGTGGGCTTCTTCCTCGTTCATGACGACCTTGCGGGCGGCGAAGAACGCCTTGAGGTAGGTCGCCTCGTCGCCACCCTGCGCCGGGGTCTTGGCCTTCTTCAGCGCGGCCGAGCGGATGCCGCCGAAGCTGCTGTGGTCGGTGCCCGGGCCGTGCATCACGATGGCGTCGTAGTAGGCGAATTGGCCGAGGTTGCTCAGGCCGTCCGTCTTGCCCTGGCTCACCGCGGGGTTGAAGTAGACGCGGTCGCGCTCGTTGTTCTGCGCGGTCTGGAACGCGGTCGTGGCCGCGGCCTGCTTCCACGCGCTTTCGAACGCCGAGCCGAGCCCGCTGTGCGAGTCGGTGCCGTTCACCTTCTTCAGCGCGGGGAGGTACTTCGCGAGCGGGTTGTTCGGGACGGCGTCGGTGTAGGCCTGGACCAGTTCGAGCATGTCGCCGGTGCCGGAGCAGAAACCGATGATGCCGGCGGTGTACCCGCGGCCGTCACCGATGTCCTCGATGTACTTGTACTGCGCTTTCCAGTCCAGGGAGGAGTTTTCCGCGCTGGAGACCAGCTTCATCGCGATCTCCTTCTTGGCCGCGACGGAGAGGTCGCCGACCGCGTTGACGGAGGCGGCGCTCTGCGCGGCCGGCGGCGCGGGGGCGGCCGAGGAGAGCGCGGGCGTGGTGATCACGAGGGCCGCGACGGAGGCCGCGCCGAGCGCGCCGATCAGGACCGGCCGCAACTTCTTGCTCATGGGGGAAAACCCTTTCCGCGAAACGTGCCGTGGGGGAGCACGGCCGTTGGGCAATGACGCTGTGGGCATGGCGGACAGCACCCGGAATTCGGTGGCCCTTCGGCTGCCGGAAACGGGTTGCTGGTGGTGCTGCGGCGTAGCGCCACGGTAGCGAAGGGTCAGCACCGCCACAAGGGGGGACGAAGTTGTTGGCAAATAGGGAAAAAAGCCAAGCCGAAGTAGACTATTTCGGGGTGGTCAGCGGGCGCCGGCGAAGATGCGGATGACGTCCGGCAGCACGTTCACCGGGATCGTCGGGTCGATCGCGCGCTGGACACCCAGGCCGATGCCCAGGCTGAGCAGCGCCGTCGCGGCGTCGTCGGCCGACATCGGGAGGGTGATCCCGAACCGCTCGGCGTAGCCCGAGAGCAGGCTCGCAATGGTGTCGCGGATGGTCTTGTCGCGGGCGGCCAGTTCGGCCCGCACGTGCGGGTTGCGCCGGGCGGTCGTGGCGAACTCGACCTCCAGCGCGGTCCACGCCTCGTCGCCGATGCTGCGCTCGGCCCACGACTGGAACGCCGTCAGCAGCCCTTCCATCCCGTCGGCGCCGACCAGCGCCTCCGCGACCGCCTCCACCTGCTCGTCGTGGATCCGGTCGAGTACGGCGAGGCAGAGCTCGTCCTTGTTGCGGAAGTTCGAGTAGACCGCGCCCTTCGAGTACCCGGCCTCGTCGGCGACCTTCTCCAGCGACGTCACCGAGTAACCGTCACACAGGAAGAGCTGCTTGGCGGTCTCGATGAGCTGTTCGCGGGTGCGCGCCTGGCTTTCCGCGCGGGTGAGTCGGGCCATGCCTGCACTCTAGCGAGTCACGGAACTGGAGTACCAGTAGTACTGAGATACTGTTAGTCTCCGAAAATGGAACAACGCGACTTCGCGGTCCTCGTCGTCGGCGCCGGGGCCTCGGGGCTGGGTGCGGCCATCCGGCTCGGCCAGGCCGGGGTCGACGACCTCGCCGTACTGGAGAAGGCCGCCGAACTCGGCGGCACCTGGCGCGACAACACCTATCCCGGCTGCGCCTGCGACGTCCCGTCCGCGCTCTACTCGTACTCGTTCGCCCCGAATCCCGAGTGGACGCGCGCGTTCGCCGGTCAGGCGGAGATCCGGGCCTACCTGCGTGACACCGCTTCGCGGTTCGGCGTCTCTTCGAAGATCCGGTACGGCGTCGAGGTGACGCGGGCGAAGTGGAACGCTCTTGAGGCGCGGTGGGACTTGGCGACGTCCCGAGGGCCTTACACGGCGAGGATCCTGGTCGCGGGCACCGGGCCGTGGCACGAGCCGCTGATCCCGGACCTGCCCGGTCTCGACGGTTTCCCGGGCGAGGTCTTCCACTCCGCGCGCTGGAACCACGGCTACGACCTGACGGGCAAGCGCGTCGCGGTGATCGGCACGGGCGCGTCCGCGGTGCAGTTCGTCCCGGAGATCGTCGACCGGGTCGAGCGGCTGCACCTGTTCCAGCGCACCGCGCAGTGGGTGCTGCCCAAGCCGGACCACCACGTCCCGGGCGTCGAACGGGTGCTACTGCGGCGGTTCCCGGCGCTGCGACGGATGCTGCGCGGTGTGGAGTACGGCGCCATGGAGACGCTCGGGTTCGGCTTCCGGCACCCGTGGCTGCTGCGGCAGGTCCAGAAGCTCGGGCTCGCGCACTTGCGGCTCGCGGTGCGGGACCCGGTGCTGCGCCGAAAGCTCACACCGGACTACACACTCGGCTGCAAGCGCCTCTTGATGTCGAACACGTACTACCGCGCGCTCACGAAGTCCACAGTGGACGTCCATCCGACCGCGGTCTCTTCGGTAGCCGGCAACCGGGTCGTGGGTGCGGACGGTTCGGCGGCGGAAGTCGACGCGATCGTCTTCGGCACCGGCTTCCACATCCTCGACATGCCGGTGTCGGCCCGCGTGTTCGACGACGACGGCCGCAGCCTCGACGACCACTGGCGGGGCAGCCCTTCGGCGTACCTCGGCACGACGGTCGCCGGGTTCCCCAACCTGTACCTGCTGCTCGGCCCGAGCCTCGGCACCGGTCACACGTCGGCGTTCATGATCCTCGAGGCCCAGCTGCGGCACACGGTCGCCGCGGTGACCCGGACGCTGAATTCGGGCTGGGCGTCGGTCGCGGTGCGCCCGGAGGCCCAGGCGGCGTTCGACGCCGAGGTCCAGGCGGCTTTGCCCGGCACCGTCTACCAGTCCGGCGGCTGTTCGAGCTACTACACGGACGTCAACGGGCGCAACAGCTTCAGCTGGCCGTTCTCGACGGGCCGGTTGCGGTCGCGGGTGGGCTCGTTCGAGGAAGCGGACTACGAGATCGACCGTCAGTCCCACTCCCAGACCATGCCGTAGACGCCCGGCTGCGCGTCCAGCACCGCGATGTGGCCGGTCAGGCTGGGGCCCACCGGCAGCTCCGGTTCCCGCGCGGTGTCCGGGGAGCCGTCGCGGGGGCGGTGGTAGCGGTAGCAGCGGACCGGGACCGCCGCCGGGTCGAAGCAGGCCTGCAGCACCAGCTGACGCGCCGGGGCGCGGATGCCGAACTGCAGGTAGCTCGTCTCCGGCGGGGGGCCGTCGTAACCGAAGTCGAAGTCGAACACGTACGTCTCGCCCGCGCGCAGCGGGTAGTCGAACCGCAGCTCCACGGCCAGCAGCTCCGACGACGGGTCGCGGCGGATCCGGCCGGGGCGGCAGCAGCGCGCCGACCGCAGCACCGGGTGGTGGGCGCCGCCGGTCTGCGGGCGGAAGAACGACACCCAGCGGTCGACGCCGTCGTCGCGGCTGGTCACCACCATCTCCGTGCGCACCGAGGCCTCGGTGCGGTCCGCGGTCAGCGTGGCCCGCTGGTGCACCGACGCGATCGCGAGCCGGGCGTTGCCGTCGAGGTCGATGCCGTCGCACGAGCCCAGCTCGGTCGGCTCGGCGCCGAGCGCGCTGGCCAGGCTGACCCCGCCGGGCCACGGCTCGGTCCGGCGCACGCGCGGCCGGGCCGCCAGGATCGTCAAGGCGTCCGCGGGCAGGCCGAGACAGCCTTCGGCGACGCCGACCGCGTGCAGCGAGCGCTGCCCTTCCGGGTGACGCCGGCCTCGCCGCCAGTAGCTCAGCGTCGCCAGGCTGACCTGGGCGCCGCGGGTCGCCATCCGCCGCTGCAGCGCCTCGAGGCTCAGCCCGCGATGCCGGATCGCCAAGTCGAAGGCCACGTCGAACGGTCCTTCCCGGACCGCCGCCGTGACCTCCGCGGGAAACCCTTCCATCGGGTAAGCATGAATACCCGCTGCACCTGGCGCAACGGGGCCTGCCACCAAAGTAGGTAGCAGGCCCCGCCGGGATCAACCGAGGGTGAGCGCCGTGTCGTCGACGACGAAGGACGTCTGCAGCGACTGGTCCTCCGTGCCGGCGAACTTGAGCGTGACGGTCTGGCCGGCGTAGGACGACAGGTCGATCGTCTTCTGCGCGTAGGCCGGGTTGCGGTCGAGGTTCGAGTACGTCGCCACCGCCGTCGACCCGGCGGACACGACCAGCTTGTCGTAGACGACGTTCTCGGTCTCGGCCGTGCTCACGCGCAGCCAGAAGGTCAGGCTCGCGTGGCAGCCCGCGGGAAGCGCCACTGATTGCGAAAGCGTGTCGGTGTGCGTCACGCCCTGGCCGCCGAGCCACGACGCGTAGGTGCCCGAGCGCGCCGGCGCCTGGTTGCCCCACTGGCCGATGGTGGTGTTCGGGTCGGTCCACGACGTCTTGCCCGACTCGAAGCCCGGGTTCAGCAGCTTCTGGCCGGTGCAGTTCCCCGGCGGCGTGGTCGTCGGCGGCGTCGTGGTGGGGGGCGTGGTCGTCGGGGGCGTGGTGGTCGGGGTCGAGTCGGTGCACGTCGGGTCGCCCGACTGCGCCGGCACGCTGACCGCGTTCCACGCCGCCTTCACGGCGTTGAACTCGGTGCAGGAGTTCGGGTACAGGTTCTTGGCGGCCTGCAGCGTCCACGTGCGGTAGCGCACGTACGAGCTGCCGGACGTCTTGAGCTGGACGGCGCCGTGCATGATGTTGATCGCCTTGCGGATGCCCAGGCCGGCCACGGTGGTGTTGTTGCAGGTCGGGCTGGTGGGCTGGCCGTTCGTCGGGTTGCTGCCCTCGGCCAGCAGGTAGAACCAGTGGTCGCCGGGCCCGGCCGCCTTGTGCACCTCCGCGTTCGGGGTGGAGCTGGAGTAGCAGTTCGGGTCGCCGACCTTCGACGGGTCGTACATGTAGCGGATCGCGCCGGTGCCGACCAGGTTGACCTCTTCGCCGATCGCGTAGTCCGGCGGGTCGTACTGCGACGGCTCGTTCGCGTAGAACTCCGTCGCGGTGCCGAAGGTGTCGGCGACGAACTCCTGCGTCCCGCCGCCGGAGAAGCCGCCGGAGCCGGAGTAGTCGTCGACGCCGTGGCCCATCTCGTGGCCCAGGATGTCGAGCGAGCCGACCCATTCGCCGCTCGGGTTGTGCCCGAGGTTCACGTAGGCCGGGCGCGAGTTGTAGTAGTACGCGTTCTCGTCGTCGAGGCCGACGCGGATCTTCCAGGCGCCGCCGTTGCCGGTGAAGCCGTTGCGGCCCACCCACTCCGAGAGCATCTTCTTCTCGGTCTGGGTGACGAACAACGCGTCCGCGCAGCCGGTCTCGATGTTCGTGCCGGTGCCGTTGCCCCAGCTGTCGTCCGAGCCGGTGAGGACGGAGTCGTTGCTGTAGTTGCGGCAGTCCAGGTTGGCCGTGTCCGGGTCGGCCATCGAGTACGTGCTGCCGGACTTCGTGGTGTTCAGCGGCAGCGGGGCCGGCCCGTTCCACTTGCCGGTGCCGGTGCCCGCGGCGACGTGCTGCACGGTCCGCAGCACCCGGCCGTCCACGGCGTCGACGTAGACGCTCAGGCTGCTCGGCTCACCGCGCGAGTCGGTGCCTTCGACGTTGCTCTCGTAGGCGAGCCGCCCGCTGCCGTCGGCGACGACGACGAGCGTCCCGCCGGGCAGGCCCTTCGGCCCGCGGACCTGCTTCGCGGCGACGGCGTCCGCCTGGGCCGCGGTGAGCTTGGCGCCGCGGACGTTCAGGTCGCCGAGGGGCTGCTGCTGGGCGACGGAGGTGGTCTTCACGGTGCCCGCGGAGTCGGTGGCGATGACGAGGTCGCCGCCGATCACGGGCAGGCCGTCGTAGGTGCGGTCGTAGACGACGTACGACAGGCCGGACGCGGACCGCACGTCCCGCTGGACGAACTTGTCGTGGGATCCGGCGAACAGGGCGGCCGGGCGGGCGCCGACCAGGCCGGCGGCGGCGTTCGTGGCGTTGGCCTGGGCCTGCGCGGCCGACACGGCGGGTGGTGGCGTGGGGGTGGGCTGCGCGGGCGCGGCGACGGCGATGCCGACCACGACCATGCCCGCCGCCGTCGCCCCGCCGAGCGCGGCGAACCGTTGGGGCAGTCTCATGACGCTCCTCGAGAACAGGGGGATGGGGAGTTCCGCGCAGAACCCGATCGACGCTAAACGCGGCTCGGGAGCGGCAGAAGATCCATCACACCGGCAAAGTTTCACGCCACGGCACTGTGAAACCGCGTGAAACCGGCCGGCCCGGGAGAGGAGGGGCAGCGGTCAGAGCGTCTCGAAGCGGATCCCCGCCTTGGTGAGCCGGTCGAGCAGCGCGTCGCCCATCGCCGCCGCCGTGGTCACCTGGCCTGCCGTCTCCGGGAGGTCGTCGGTCGCCAGGCAGAGGGCCGACTCCGCGAGCATCTTCGCCGTCTCGTCGTAACCCGGGTCGCCGCCGGACACTTCGGTCACCACGCGCCGGCCGCCGCCCTCGCCGATGAACCGCACCGAGAACCACGACCGCGCGCGGCGTTCCGGGCTCGGCCCGTTGCCCGGCGCCAGCAGCCGGGACAGCGCCCGCCGGGCCGGCGGGACCTGCGCGGCGGCGAACAGCGCGCCGACACCGACCGCGCCGCCCGCCAGCACCGGCAGGTGCTTGACCGCGGCGAAGTGCCGGTAGGTGAAGTCCGGGCCGTAGCGCTCGACCGCGGCCGCCGACCGGCGGACGACCTCGGGGTCGATCGTCGGCAGCGGCACCGCCCACCAGCCCGCGCCGGGCACCCGGTGCGGCCGGCCGAGCGGGGCCCGCGCGAACCGGCCCGCCGGACGCGGCTCGGCGGCCGCGCGCTCGCGAGCGGCCCGCGCGCCGGCCGGCATGCGGGACAGCACGGTCAGCGCGCTGAGGAACGTGCCACCGGACGGCATCCCGCTCGCCCGGACGTAACCGTCGACGCGCAGCGGCACGCCTTCGGGCAGCTGCCGCACGGTGAACCACGCGCCGAGGTCGTGCGGGATCGAGTCGAACCCGCACGCGTGCACCAGCCGCGCGCCGGTCTCGCGGGCGCGCCGGTCGTGCTTGAGGTACATCAGGTCGGCGAACTCGGGCTCGCCGGTCAGATCGACGTAGTCGGTGCCCGCCTCGGCGCACGCCGCGACCAGCGGCTCACCCTGGCTCAGGTACGGCCCGACCGTCGTGATCACGACCTTCGTGGCCTCGGCGACGGCGCGCAGCGACGCCGGATCGCCGGAGTCGGCGACGAGCAGGTCGAGCGCCGCGAACCGGTCGTCGATCTCCGCGAGCCGCGCCCGCACGGCCTCGAGCTTGCCGCGGTTGCGCCCGGCCAGCGCCCAGCGCAGGTCCGCGGGCGCGTGCCGGGCCAGGTACTCGGCGGTGAGGCCGCCGGTGAAGCCGGTGGCGCCGAACAGGACCACGTCGTGCGCGCGCATGTCTCCTCCAGGGGACGTCGACTGCGGACGCGCCCAGGTTACCGATCCGGCCGGCAGCGGACCGGCCCCCGAGCGGCGGGCGGCTGTCGCCACGGAAGCCATCCGGCCGTGACGGTGGCCGGACCGGTGACGAACGGCCCGGTCCCGCCGGTCACTTCCGGTCGCCGGTGTAGACGACGGCCGCGGCGACCGCCTCCACCCCGGTGATCACGTCGGCGATGCGGCGCGGCAGCGACTCGTGGGTGTCGGCCATCCAGGTGCGCACCTGCGCCCGGCCGAGTTCCGGTTCGCACAGGTCGGAGACCCCCGCGGTCCACGCGAGCAGGGCCAGGCACGCCGCATGCGGGTCCGGCTGCTCGACGCCGAAGACCGCCGACCGGGCCTTGCTGCGCGCGGCCGTCGAGACGAGCAGGTCCGCGGGCGGGTAGCGGTGCGTCCGGCGCAGCAGCACCCGATCCGGGGCGCGGCGCACGAGCCCGAGCGAGATGAGGTTGTCGGCCGTGATCGACGGCAGGGTGGCGCGCAGGTGGTCGATCCAGTCGCGCACGCCGTGCGCGGCGGATTCGCCGAGGATTTCGGAAAAGATCCGGTCCATGGTCGGAATTCCCGGCGGCCGCCGGGTGATCGGGCGGACCTTGCGGTCTTCGACGGTGATCCGGTCGCTGAACAACAGGTCGCACAACACCGCGCCGGCCAGCCCGATGCCGAGCGACGTCCGGCCGAGCACCGCGCGCCCGGTGAACTCGTCGTGCCCGAGGAAGAAGAACGAATCGACCAAGGTGAGCCGGCGCATGACGGAAATGGGCCCCCTGGGCTATCGACGTGAAGGATCCCGAAGATAGCGGTACGTCCTCCGGCGGTTTCCGGTGCCTGGGCGTTTTACCCCGATCGGCCGTACCGCCGGCGGGGGCGCTGCCCCTACTCTGTGGACCGCCGCCAAGATCACTTCGGATTCTCCGGCGGTTTCCAAGCAGTGGGAAAGGTTCATGCGCACGCACACGCCCGAACGGCGCGGCCTCGGCGCCCGGCGGCTCGGGGCCGTCCAGATCGTGTTCTTCGTGGTCGCGGCGGCGGGCCCGCTGTACGCGATCGCCGGCGGGGTTTCGGCGACCTACGCTGTGACAGGCAGTATCGGGGTGCCACTTTCGTTCGTGGTGCTGGCTCCCGTGCTCGCGTTGTTCGCCGTCGGGTACGCCGCGATGAGCCGTTACATCACGAACGCCGGCGCGTTCTACCCGTACGTCGCCCACGGAATCGGGAAATCGGCGGGCACCGGTGTCGCCTACGTGACCGTCGTCGCCTACAGCTCGATCCAGCTCGGGATCTACGGCATCTTCGGCCTTTCCGTTTCGACGTGGCTCGCCGCGCTGTTCGGCGTGCACGTGCCGTGGTGGGTGATCGCGCTGCTGACGGTGCTGGTCGTCGGCGCGGCCGGGGTGCTGCGGATCGACCTCAACGCGAAGGTGCTCGGCGTCGCGCTGGCACTGGAGGTCGCGGTGCTCGTGGTGGTGAACGCCGGGATGTTCGCGCACCCGGCCGGCGGCCACGTTTCGCTGGCGCCGCTGGCGCCGTCGAGCCTGTTCACCGCCGGGACCGGCGCCGTCTTCGCCTTTTCCATCGCCGTTTTCCTCGGTTTCGAAGGCGCCGCGACCTACGGCGAGGAATGCCGCGACCCGAGCCGGACGGTCGGCCGGGCGACCTACATCGCGATCGGCCTGACCGCCGTGCTGTACGTCGTTTCCTCACTCGGGATGGCCGTCGCGACCGGCCCCGACCACATCGTGGAACGGGCCGCCGCCGAAGGGCCGGGCCTGTTGTTCGGGCTCGCCGGGGAACACCTCGGTACGGCTTTTTCCGGCGTCGCCTACGTACTGTTCCTGACGAGCCAATGCGCCGCGATGGTGAGTTTCCACAACGCGGTCGGCCGGTATTTCTTCGCACTCGGCCGGGACGGGCTGCTGCCCGTCGGGTTCAGCCGCACGAGCAAGCGCACCGGCGCCCCGATCGGCGGTTCCCTGGTGCAGACCACGATCGCTTTCGTCGTCGTCGCGGTGTTCGCGCTGGCCGGGCGCGACCCGTTCACCGACCTGTTCACCTGGACCGGCGTCACCGCGTCGACCGGCGTCACGATCATCATGATCGCGGTTTCGCTGTCGGTGGCCGGCTTCTTCCGGCGTCATCCGGGGGAGGAGACGCGCTGGCGGCGGCAGGTCGCGCCGCTGCTGGCCGCGCTGGCGCTGAGCGTGATCCTGGTGCTCATCGTCGTCCACTTCGCCGTCCTGCTCGGCCCGGCGGGCTCGAACCCGCTGCTGCGCTGGGGCCTGCCGGGGCTGCTGGCGCTGGCCGGGCTGGTCGGCTTCCTGCGGGGCGAGTCGCTGCGCACCCGGCTCCCCGACGTCTACGCCGGGATCGGCGGCCCGGTCCGCGAAACCGAGGAGCTGGTGGGCCGATGAGCGACGTCCGGTCCGCGGGTCCGTCCGATGTGGACGCCGTCGTCGGCATCCTCGTCGCGGCGTTCCAGGACGATCCGATGAGCCGCTGGATCTTCCCCGGCGACGACCGCCGCCGCACCGGCGCGCACCCGGCGTTCTTCCGCGCGCTCACCGACCTCGCCGTCGCGACCGGGAGCGTCGACCTGACGGCCGACCACACGGCCGCGGTGATCTGGACCCCCGCCGGCGGTGACGGCGGCGGTGACGTGCTGATCCCGGGCCTCGACGACGACGAACTGCACCGGCTGGGCGTCCTGCTCGGCCTGCTGGCCGCCCGCGAGCCGCGCGAACCGCACTGGCACGCGCAGTTCATCGGCGTCCGGCCCGGCCGGCAGCGGGAAGGCCTCGGCGCGCGGCTGGTCCGCCACGGCCTCGACCGCTACGACGCCGAGGGCGCGTCGACCTACCTCGAAGCCAGTTCGCCGGACAGCGCGCGGCTCTACCGGCGGCTCGGGTTCACCGACCACGGCCCGGCGTTCTCGCCGCCGGGCGGGCCGCCGATGCAGCCCATGCAGCGTCCCCCGGCCTGAGGCGCGGGGCCGTTACCGACGGGTACAGTGCGCCTCGAACGCGAGGAGGCAGACGTGACCGAACGCTTCGGCAGCTACCAGAACGAGCTCTACCTGCAGGGTCTCGGTGGTCAGCTGCCGCCGTGCTCGACCGACGCGACGAAGCTCGAAGCGTCGGCCCGCGAGGTCATGGCGCCCGGTCCGTTCTCCTACGTCGCGGGCGCGGCCGGCTCCGGCGCGACCGCCCGCGCGAACCGCGAGGCGTTCGACCGCTGGCGCGTCGTGCCGCGGATGCTGACCGGCGCCACCGACCGCGACCTGTCGAGCACGGTGCTCGGCACCCGGCTGCCCGCGCCGGTGGCCGTCGCGCCCGTCGGCGTCCAGTCGATCGTGCACTCCGACGCCGAGTCCGCCACGGCCCGCGCCGCGGCCTCGGTCGGCCTGCCGTTCATCCTCTCCACGGCGTCGTCGACCGGCATCGAGGACGTCGCCGCGGCCAACGGCGACGGCCCGCGCTGGTTCCAGCTGTACTGGCCGGGCGACCCGGACGTCTGCGCGAGCCTGCTGGCCCGGGCGAAGGCGGCCGGCTACACGGCGCTGGTCGTCACGCTCGACACGTGGACGCTGGCCTGGCGACCGTCCGATCTGGACCAGGGCTACCTGCCGTTCCTCAAGGGCGAGGGGCTCGCCGTCGCGTTCACCGACCCGGTGTTCCGCGGCCTGCTGGAGAAGACGCCGGAAGAGGACTCCGGCACGGCGATCCTGCGCTGGCTCGGCATGATCACCGGCGCCGACCGGACGTGGGACCAGCTGCCGTTCCTGCGTGAGCACTGGGACGGCCCGATCGTGCTCAAGGGCATCCAGCACGTCGCCGACGCGCGCCGCGCGGCCGAGGCCGGGATGGACGGCATCGTCGTCTCCAACCACGGCGGCCGCCAGGTCGACGGCGCGATCGGCGCGCTCGAGGCGCTGCCCGGCATCGTCGCGGCGGTCGGCGACCGGCTGGAGGTGCTGTTCGACTCCGGCATCCGCACCGGCGCCGACGTCCTCAAGGCGATCGCGCTCGGCGCCCGCGCGGTGCTGGTGGGCCGCCCGTGGGTGTACGGCCTGGCGCACGCGGGCGAGGACGGCGTCCGGCACGTGCTGCGGAGCATCCTGGCCGACTTCGACCTGACGATGGGACTTTCCGGCCACCGGACGCTCGCCGACCTGGGCCCGGACTCGCTCCAGCGGACGTGAGGTAACAAATCGGGAAATCCGGGGACAGGGCTTCGACCGGTCGTTATCGTTCGAGTCCCATTGCGGGCCGTCGGGGGCGGTCTGCTCCCGTTTTCCTTGCCCGTTGGGGGTTTTCCATGTCTTCCATCATGATGCGGATCGGCATCCTGTTCGCCGTCCTCGGCTTCGGCACGTTCGTCCTCGAGCAGTTCGACATGGAGTTCCGGCTCCTCTCGTGGGCCGACGACATGCAGCCCACGTTCGGGATCGTGCTGGGCCTGGTCGGCGTCGCCCTGATCGTCGTCTCGCTGGTGCTCAACCGGTCCAAGGCCGCGCCGCAGCCGCAGCAGCAGTTCGCGCAGCAGCCGCCGGCGCCGGGCGCCCCGCAGGGTTACCCGGGCCAGCCGCAGCAGCAGTTCCCGGGCCAGGCCCCGCAGCAGCAGCCGTACGCCCAGCAGCAGCACCCGCAGCAGCCCGGCCAGCCCGGCTGACGCTCGTCCGTCCGTGAAGGCCTCCTTGAGGGACTCAGAGTCCCTCAAGGAGGCCTTCACGGACTTCCGGGGTGCCGCCGGTCACGCCGCGGGGATATTCAGGAGCCCGCCTCGTCACGCACGGCTATCCTTGGCCCAAGTATGTCCACGCCATCTCCTTTCGAAGCGCTGCGTGCGCGCCTGCCCGAGCTGATGCCGCGCGACGAGCAGCGGCTGCGCAGGCGGCTCGACGGTGCCCGCAAGGCCCGCGACCGCGACAGCGCCCTCGCCAGGATCGCCGCCGACGTCGACGCCGCCGAGCTGCGCCTGCTGTCGCGCCGCGAGAGCGTGCCCAAGATCGAATACCCCGAAGAACTGCCGGTCAGCAGGCTCAAGGACGAGATCGGCGCGGCCATCGCCGCGCACCAGGTCGTGATCGTCGCGGGGGAGACCGGCTCCGGCAAGACCACCCAGCTGCCCAAGATCTGCCTCGAGCTCGGCCGCGGCGTCCGCGGCCAGATCGGCCACACGCAGCCGCGCCGGCTGGCCGCGCGCACGGTCGCCGACCGGATCGCGAGCGAGCTGAAGACCGAGCTGGGCGACACCGTCGGCTACAAAGTCCGGTTCACCGACCAGTCCGGGCAGGACACGCTGGTCAAGCTGATGACCGACGGCATCCTGCTGGCCGAGATCCAGACCGACCGGTCGCTGCTCCAGTACGACACGCTGATCATCGACGAGGCCCACGAGCGCAGCCTCAACATCGACTTCATCCTCGGTTACCTCAAGCAGCTGCTGCCGCGGCGTCCCGACCTCAAGGTGATCATCACCTCGGCGACCATCGACCCGGAGCGGTTCTCGAAGCACTTCGACAACGCGCCGATCGTCGAGGTCTCCGGCCGGACGTACCCGGTCGAGGTGCGCTACCGGCCGCTGGTCGACCCGGAAGACCCCGAAGCGGACGACGAGCGCGACCAGACCCAGGGCATCCTCGAAGCCGTCGAAGAGCTGTGCGCCGAGGGCCCGGGCGACGTCCTGGTGTTCCTCTCCGGCGAGCGCGAGATCCGCGACACCGCGGACGTGCTCAACCGCGCCGACCTGCGGGGCACCGAGGTCCTGCCGCTCTACGCGCGGCTGTCGGCGGCCGATCAGCACCGCGTGTTCCAGCAGCACACCGGACGCCGGGTCGTGCTCGCGACCAACGTCGCCGAGACGTCGCTGACCGTGCCGGGCATCAAGTACGTCGTCGACCCGGGCACCGCGCGGATCTCGCGCTACAGCCACCGCACCAAGGTGCAGCGGCTGCCGATCGAGCCGGTGTCGCAGGCGTCGGCGAACCAGCGCAAGGGCCGCTGCGGCCGGACGTCGGACGGCATCTGCATCCGGCTCTACTCCGAAGAGGACTTCGAGGCGCGGCCCGAGTTCACCGACCCGGAGATCCTGCGGACCAACCTGGCCTCGGTCATCCTGCAGATGACGTCGCTGGGGCTGGGCGACATCGCGGCGTTCCCGTTCGTCGAGCCGCCGGACCGCCGTCAGGTCACCGACGGCATCGGCCTGCTGCAGGAGCTCGGCGCGTTCGACAGCGAGGCCGCCGGCAACAGCGACCGGCGGCTCACCGACACCGGCCGCAAGCTCGCGCAGCTGCCGGTGGACCCGCGGATGGGCCGGATGGTCCTCGAAGCCGCCCGCAACGGCTGCGTCCGCGAAGTGATGATCATCGCGGCCGCGCTGTCCATCCAGGACCCGCGGGAGCGGCCGTCGGAGAAGCAGCAGCAGGCCGATCAGCAGCACGCGCGGTTCGCGGACCCGACGTCGGACTTCCTGGCCTACCTGAACCTGTGGGAGTACGTCGCCGAGCAGCAGAAGGCGTTGTCCAGCAACCAGTTCCGCCGGTTGTGCCGCAACGAGTTCCTCAACTACCTACGCGTGCGCGAGTGGCAGGACATCTTCAGCCAGCTGCGCCAGCTGGCCAAGCCGCTCGGCATCTCGCTCAACACGAACACCGACGCCGTCGACCCGCAGAAGGTGCACACGTCGCTGATCGCCGGGCTGCTCTCGCACATCGGCCTCAAGGACCCGGCGAAGGGCGACTACCTGGGCGCGCGCGGCGCGCGGTTCGGCGTTTTCCCCGGTTCGGCGCTGTTCAAGAAGCAGCCGCGCTGGGTGATGTCGGCCGAGCTGGTCGAGACGTCCCGGCTGTGGGCGCGGGTCAACGCGCGCATCGAGCCGGAGTGGGTCGAGCCGCTGGCGCAGCACGTCGTCAAGCGCAGCTACTCCGAGCCGCACTGGGAACGCAAGCAGGGCGCGGTGATCGCGATCGAGAAGGTGACGCTCTACGGCGTCCCGCTGATCGCCGACCGGCGCGTCAACTACGGCCGGATCGATCCCGAGATGTCGCGGGCGCTGTTCATCCGGCACGCGCTGGTCGAAGGCGACTGGCAGACCCGGCACCACTTCTTCGCCGAGAACCGGGCGCTGCTGGAAGAGGTCGAAGACCTGGAGAACCGGGCGCGGCGCCGCGACATCCTCGTCGACGACCAGACGCTGTACGAGTTCTACGATTCCCGTGTCCCCGCGGACGTCGTCTCGGTGCGGCACTTCGACACGTGGTGGAAGAAGACCCGCCACGAGCAGCCGGACCTGCTGTCGTTCGAGAAGTCGATGCTCATCAACGAGACCGCGGGCGGCGTCCGCGAGGGCGACTACCCCGACTCGTGGACACAGGGCACGCAGGTCTTCAAGCTGACCTACCAGTTCGAGCCGGGCGCGGACGCGGACGGCGTCACCGTGCACATCCCGCTGCCGGTGCTGAACCAGGTCACCGAGGACGGCTTCGACTGGCAGGTGCCGGGTTTGCGGTCGGAACTGGTGACGCAGCTGATCAAGTCGCTGCCGAAGGCGGTGCGCCGCAACTTCGTCCCGGCGCCGGACACGGCCAACTACGTCCTTTCGCGAGTGTCCCCTTCGGACGGACCGCTGCTGGAGGTGCTCGGCCGCGAGCTGCGGGCGTTGCGCGGAATCACGATCCCCTTCTCCGACTGGGACCTTTCGGCAGTGCCGGAGCACCTGAAGATGACGTTCCGGGTGGTGGACGAGCGTGGCAAGAAGCTGGCCGAGGGCAAGGACGTCTCGCTGCTGCGGCTCAAGCTGGCGCCGAAGGTCCGGGAGACCATCTCGAAGGCGGCCAACAGCCTGGAGAAGGCGGGCCTGACGAAGCCGTCGTTCGGTTCGCTGCCAAGGGTTTTCGCCTCGACCCAGCGCGGCCACGACGTCAAGGCGTACCCAGCGCTGGTCGACGAAGGCGCGACCGTGGCGGTCCGCATGCTGGACACGCCGGCCCAGCAGGAGCACGCGATGTGGGCGGGCTCGCGGCGGATGCTGCGGCTCAACCTGAGCTCGCCGATGAAGTTCATCACGAGGTCGCTGTCCAACTCGTCGAAGCTGGTCCTGAACCGCAACCCGCACGGAAGTGTGGCGGCGTTGCTGGAGGACTGCGTCGACTGCGCGGTGGACGCGCTGATGGCGGCCGGCGGCGGCCCGGCGTTCGACGAGACCGGGTTCAAGGTGCTGCTGGAGAAGGTCCGGGCGGGCCTGCACCCCGAGGTGCTGGAAGTGCTGACGGACGTGGAGAAGATCCTGCGCGCGGCCAACGACGTCGAGGTGGCGCTGCCCTCGACCCGCGGCCCGGCGGAGTCCCTGGCGGACATGCGGGCCCAGCTTTCCGGCTTGGTGTACCCGGGTTTCGTGACGGCGACGGGCGCGTCCCGGCTGCGCAACGTGATCCGCTACCTGCAGGGCATCTCGCGCCGCCTGGAGAAGCTGGTCTCGGAACCGACCCGCGACTTGCAGCGGACGGCGGACATCGCGTGGATCACGGGCGAGTACCGCGAGGCTCTCGCATCGCTCCCGCCCGGCACGTCGTCCCCGGCGCTGGACGAGGTCCGCTGGATGATCGAGGAACTGCGGGTCTCGTTCTTCGCCCAGACCCTGGGCACGGCCCACCCGGTCTCGCTGAAACGCATCACGAAGGCCCTGGACGACGCCCTCGCCTGACGCCGTGTCGTCCACCCAGGTACGCGTGTCGTCCACCCAGGTACGCGTGTCGTCCGTTCGGGTACGCGGCCGGACGGACCGGCCGGCGGCCTCGCGTACTCCGGTGGACGACACGCGTACACGGATGGACGACACGCGTACGCAGGTGGACGACACGGCTACTTGGCGTCGGCGTAGGTGTCCACTGGGGCGATGTGCATCGGGAAGCGGACCGGGCACGCCGGGCCGAACAACATCGTCGCCGCCTCCGTGACGCTGTCCACAATGGACGAAGAGACCACGTCGGCCAGCTCGGCCGGGGTGTGGACGATCACCTCGTCGTGCTGGAAGAACACCAGGTGGGCGGGGGACGGCAGGCGGCGGCGCAGCGTCGCGAGCATCACCGCCGTCATGTCCGCCGCGCTCGCCTGGACGACGAAGTTGCGCGTGAACCGGCCCCAGCCGCGCGACGCCCGGCGGGCCTTCAGCTCCGCCGCTTCGTCCGAAGCCAGCCCACCCGTCAGGGCACGCCAAGCCGCCGAAGGGGCCGGCGAGGTGCGGCCGAGCCGGGACCGGACGCGCTCGCCGCGTTCACCCGCCTGGGCCGCGTGCTCCACATAGGACACCGCGTCCGGGAACCGCTGCCGCAGCAAGGCCAGCAGCGGACCCGCCTCGCCGGACGTGCCGCCGTACATCGCCGACAGCATCGCGATCTTCGCGCGCGCCCGGTCGTCCCGGTCGTCGTCCGGTGACAACGGGACCCAGCGGGCGCCCGAGAACAGCGCTTCGGCCAGACGCGCGTACAGGTCCGTCGCCGCCGCGACGTCGGCCAGCCGGCGGTCGCCCGACAGGGCCGTCAGGACCCTCGGCTCCAGCTGGGCGGCGTCGGCCACCACCAGTTTCCAGCCCGGGTCCGCGCGCACGCACGTGCGCAGCACCTTCGGGATCTGCAACGCCCCGCCGCCGCGGCTGGCCCAGCGGCCGGACACCACGCCGCCGACGACGTAGTGCGGGCGGAACCGGCCGTCGGCGACCCACTCGTCGAGCCACGTCCAGCCGTTCGCCGTGTACAGCCGCGACAGCTCCTTGTACTCCAGCAGCGGCCCGACGGCCGGGTGGTCGATGCCCTTCAGGAAGTACTTCCGCGCGGACGGCACCTCGATCCCGGCCCGGGCCAGCGCCCGGACGACGCTCGGCGGCGAGTCCGGGTTGACCGCGCGCCCGCCGAACGCCTCGGTGATCTTCGCCGCCAGCTCGACCAGCACCTTCGGCCGCTCGCCGAAGCGCACCCGCGGCCCGAGCCGCGAGACCAGCAGCTCCTCGTGCAGGTCCGCGCGCCAGGGCAGGCCGTCGGCCGACATCTCCACCGCGGCCAGCGCGCTCGCCGACTCCGCGGCCAGCAGCAGCCGGAACCGGTCCGGGTGCTCGGTCGCCGCCACCCGCCGCTCCTGCTCGGCCAGCACGCGCTCGACCGCCGTGACGACCGTCACGCCGTCGGGCAGGGTCGGGGCCCGGGTGTCGAACAGGGTCGGCTGAGCCAGCTCGACGGTCGCCGAATCGGACGGCGGTTCTTCCCCGTTCGCCCTGGCCCAGGCCGCGCGCAAGCTCCGCGACTGGTCCTCCTGCCCCGCGTGCGCCAGCAGCAGCCCCTCCGCCAGCGCGAGGTCGTAACACCGCCGCACCCGCACGCCGGCCGCGACCAGCACCGGATAGGTCAGCTCCGCCGACGGGAACACCCACCTCGGCTCGTGAGCCGCCTCCAGCTCCCGGGCCGACGCCGCGAAACCCGCCTCGTCCAGGCCGGACAAGGTCGAGGACGGCGAACGCACGGTGAAGCTCCCGTCCTCCTCCCGCCCCGCGATCACCTGCACGGACACAGTGTGCCGACTACCACCGACAGTTTCGGAGCGAGTGCGTCTGGTGCGGGCGCGGTGGGCTTGGTTTACTGTCGAGTAGCCCCCATACCGCCGGTACGGAGTGGGGCGCTCTTCCCGCAGCAACGGAGGTGCCCGGATGAGCCTGGTCGCGCTCGCCACGCAAGTGGCGGACAAGGTGGCCGAGACGGCGCGCAGTGTCGACGTGATGCGGCGGGCCGGGCTGGTGCCCTTTCCCCGCGTCGACGAAGGCCTCCGGTCCCTGGTCGCGATCCGCAAGTACGGGCCGTTCGCCGGCGCCAACCACATCTCCGCGCGCCGCGACCCGACCGCCGTCGGCATCGTCGACGAGGTCGGCCCGCTCACCTACAAGCAGCTCGACGACCAGTCGAACGCGCTGGCCCGGGCCTGGTCGGAGCGCGGGATCAAGCCCGGTCAGGTCGTCGCCGCGCTGTGCCGCGACCACCGCGGCCTGGTGCTCACGATGGCCGCGGCCGGCAAGCTCGGCGTGCGCCTGCTGCTGATGAACACCGGCTTCGCCAAACCGCAGCTGGCCGACGTCGCGAAGCGCGAGAAGGTCACCGCGCTGGTCTACGACCAGGAGTTCACCGGCCTGCTGGACGCCATGCCGAAGAACGTCGACCGCTACCTCGCCTGGGTCGACAACGACAGCGACCTGTCCGACCGGGACGTCCCGGTGCTCGCCGAGATCATCGCCAGCACCGACGACCGGCCGTGGCCCGCGCCAGCCAAACCGGGCGGGTTCGTGCTGCTGACCAGCGGCACCACCGGGACGCCGAAGGGCGCGCCGCGGCCGCACACCTCCGCGCTGGCGTCGGCGCAGTTCCTCGACCGGATCCCGTTGCGCGCCAACGAAGCCACGTACATGGGCGCGCCGCTGTTCCACGGCACCGGCCTGTCGCAGTTCATCCTGTCCTTCGCGCTCGGCTCGACCGTCGTGATGCGCCGCAAGTTCAGTCCGGAGGAGACGCTGCGCGGCGTCGCCGAGCACAAGTGCACCGCGCTGGTGCTCGTGCCGACCATGCTGCAGCGCATCGTCGACCTGCCCGCCGACGTCCGGGCGAAGTACGACACTTCGTCGCTGCGGATCATCTTCGTCGCCGGCTCGGCGCTGTCGCCGGACCTCGGCAACCGCGCCAACGAGGCGTTCGGCCCGGTCGTGCACAACCTGTACGGCTCGACCGAGGTCGCGGTCGCCACGGTCGCGACGCCGGAGGACTGGGTGAAGGCCCCGGGCACCGTCGGCCGCGCGCCGGTCGGCTGCAAAGTCGCGCTGTACGACGAAAAGGGCGGCCGGATCACCGAGGCGCACGTCACCGGCCGCGTGTTCGTCGGCAGCGGTCTCAGCTTCGGCGGGTACACCGACGGCCGGCACAAGGAGATCATCGACGGCCTGCTCTCCAGCGGCGACGTCGGCCACTTCGACGACGACGGCCTGCTCTTCATCGACGGCCGCGACGACGAGATGATCGTCTCCGGCGGCGAGAACGTGTTCCCGATCGAGGTGGAGAACCTCCTGGTCGAGCGCGAGGACGTCCTGGAGGCCGCGGTGATCGGCGTCGAGGACCCGGAGTTCGGCCAGCGGCTCAAGGCGTTCGTCGTCCTGGCCGACGGCGCGGACCTCGACGTCGACGCGGTCCGCGACTACGTCAAGGCCAACCTGGCCCGCTACAAGGTGCCCCGCGACGTCGAGTTCCTGGCCGAGCTGCCGCGCAACGCGACCGGGAAGGTGTTGCGCACCAAGCTTTCCTGAGCTGCTACTCCCAGTCGATGCCGAAGACGCCGGGGCCGAAGTCCAGCGCGACCGCGTGCACGCCGTCCGCGCCGTCCAGCTTCAGCGGGCGGCGCGACAGCGAGCCGGCGTTGCCGTTGCGCGAGTACTGCCAGCAGTGCTCGGGCGCGGTGCCCGGCGCGAACCGGACTTCCAGCAGGTATTCGCGCACCGGGCGGCGGAACTCGCGGTAGTGGGTGTTGCGGCACTCCGGGTACGGCGGCCCGCTGTTGGTCAGGGTGTACTCGATCAGGTGCGTCTCGCCCCGGTCGATCGGCTGGTCGAAGACGAGTTCGGCGACGACGAGGCCGTGTTTCTCGTCGACCTCCGCGCGGCCGATCCGGCAGTTGCGCACCGCGTGCAGCTCCGGGGGCCCGGCGGCCGGGTCGTCCTGGGTGTAGACCAGCAGCCAGCGGTCCAGGCCGTCGGTGCCGGCCTGGAAGACCGCGCGGGCGGTCACCGAGCGCTGGCCGCCGTCCTCGGCGATCTCGCACAGGTCGTGCAGGCCGACCATCTTCAGCGGGTGCTGGCGCTCGAGCGCGTCCGCCGCGCCGACTTTCGCGAGCATCGGCAGCAGTACTTCGCGGGGGAACGACATGGGCTCGCCGCCGGCCTGGCGTTTCCCGGCGCCGCCACGGGGGCGCGGCGGGGGCAGCAAGCCGAGCAGGGCGCCGGCGGGGACGTCGAGGATTTCTTCGAGGCTGCGCACGGCCGAGAGGGAGCTCTGCCGCTCCGGCTGCCGCTTGCCGGACTGCCAATAACTGAGCGCGGTGACGCTGACGACGACGCCGCGGGCCCGCAGCCGGGCCTGGATGCGGTCGAGCGAGAGCCCGCTGGTGGCGATGGCCGCGCGCAGCTGCGTGGCGAACGCGGTGCGTCCACCTTCCTGACCGCCGCTCACCACGTGGTCCGCCGTGCTGCCCGCCATTGCCGATCCGACCCGCCCCGTGCCGTCCCCCCGACGATCCCCGACACGGTGCACGTTAGCAGGATTCCCGGCATGATCCGCGTCCCTCTTCACGGGGGTGCTCGATCGCCTCGGACGTGCGTCCACTCGGGCGAACGGGCTAGTACTGGCAACTGTGAACCATTGCCCCGGCCTGGGCGGACGCGCTTGTATGACTTGCCTGCGCCGGTGGCCCCGCCTCCCCCTCACGGTCCACCCGGACGCAGGCGAACCGGCCGCGAGAGCGGTTCCGGCTCCGGTTCACCCGGCCGCGTTGTGCGACCGGCCGGTGTGGCCGCGCGATGACCGGTGGCCCGGCGACGCCCCCAGCGCCGGGCCACCGGTCTTATTACCACCGGGTAGCATCCGGTCCATGACGCTCCGGAAGAACATCCTGATCACGGGCGCGAGCAGCGGCTTGGGCGAAGGCATGGCCCGGCAGTTCGCGGCGAAGGGGCGCAACCTCGCGTTGTGCGCCCGGCGCACGGAGCGCCTCGAAAAACTCGCCGCCGAGCTGACCGCGGCCCACCCCGGGATCAAGGTCGTGACGCGCACCCTGGACGTCACCGACCACGACAGCGTCTTCCGCGTCTTCGAGGAGTTCCGCGCCGAGCTGGGGTCCCTCGATCGGGTGATCGTGAACGCCGGGCTCGGGAAGGGGCAGCCGGTCGGCAAGGGCCGGTTCGACGCCAACCGCCAGACTCTCGAAGTCAACTTCGTCGCGGCCGCCGCGCAGATCGAGGCCGCCGCCGGGATCTTCCGCGAGCAGGGCAGCGGGCACATCGCCGTCGTCTCGTCGTTCAGCGCGATCCGCGGCCTGCCGGGCAACCTCACCGCGTACGCCGCGTCGAAGGCGGGCATTTCGGCGTTCGTCGACGGCGCCCGCGCCGAGCTGAAGCGCAAGGGCATCAAGGTCACCGACATCCGGCCGGGGTACATCGAGTCCGAGATGAACGACCGGATCGGCCGGAACCCGCTGCTGGCCAAGGCCGACACGGGCGCCCGCGCGCTGGTGAAGGCCGTCGAGGCGGAGGGTGCGCGGGCCTACGTCCCGGCGTGGCCGTGGGTGCCGCTGAGCCTCGCGATGCGCGTCGTGCCGGTCTGGATCCTGCGGAGGTTCGCGTGAGCACCAACGACACCACCGACACCACCGTCGATGTCCGCGCCGAGGACGCCTTCGACGCCGCCGCGGTGCACGCGTGGCTGTCGGTCCGCGTGAGCGGCCTCGGCGCCGAGCCGCCGCGGGTCCGGCAGTTCCCCGGCGGCGCGTCGAACCTGACCTACCTGCTCACCTACCCGGACCGCGAGCTGATCCTGCGCCGTCCGCCGGCCGGGCACAAAGCCGCGTCGGCGCACGACATGCGGCGCGAGTACCGCGTGCAGCACGCCCTGAAGCCGGTGTTCCCGTACGTGCCGGAGATGCTCGCCTTCGGCGACGACCCGGCCGTGCTCGGCGGCGACTTCTACGTCATGGAGAAGCTCGACGGCCTGATCCTGCGCGGCAACCTCCCCGAGGGCATGACGCTCACCCCCGAGCAGGCGCGCGAGCTGTCCGGCAAGGTCGTCGACCGGCTGGTCGACCTGCACGCCGTCGACGTCGAACGCGCCGGGCTGAGCGACCTCGGCAAGGGCGCGGGGTACGTCGAGCGGCAGATCCGCGGCTGGTCGGACCGGTTCACCGCGGCGCGCACGGACAACGTCCCCGACTTCGCCGAAGTGCGCGGCTGGCTGGCTTCGAACCGGCCCGGCGAGGTCAAGATCTGCTTGATCCACAACGACTACCGCCTCGACAACCTGGTGCTGGACGGCTCGTCGACGTTGAACATCGCCGGCGTCCTCGACTGGGAGATGGCGACCCTCGGCGACCCGCTGATGGAGCTGGGCAGCATGCTGGCCTACTGGGTGCAGGCCGATGACGACGACGTCATGCAGGCCAGCCGCCGCCAGCCGACGCACCTGCCGGGCACGTTCACCCGCGAGGAGTTCGTCGCGCGCTACGCCGGGAAGACCGGGCTCGCGATCGGCGACTGGCGGTTCTACGAGGTCTACGGCCTCTTCCGGCTCGCCGCGGTGCTGCAGCAGCTCTACCGGCGCTACCACGACGGCGCCACGCGCAACCCGGCGTTCAAGGACTTCTGGCAGTTCGTCGGGTACCTCGACTGGCGCTGCCGCGAGATCATCGCGAAGGGGAGCGTGTAAGTGGGCGCCATCTACCTGGTCCGGCACGGACAGGCGTCGTTCGGCGCGGCGGACTACGACGCGCTGTCCCCGCGCGGCTTCGAGCAGTCCACTGTGGTCGGTGCGGAACTGCTGCGGCGCGACGTCTCCTTCAGCCGGATCCGGTCGGGCACGCTCGCCCGGCAGCGCGACACGGCGGCGACGGCGCTGAAGGTGCTCGGCACCGACGTGCCGGTGGTCGAGGACCCGCGCTGGAACGAGTACGACCACGTCGACATCGGCGTGCACCACGCGGGCGGCGCGCCGCAGGAGGACTCGCGCGCCTACCAGGGGGTGCTGGACAAGGCGCTGACGTCGTGGATCGAGGCGGGCGCCGACGGCCCGTGCGCGGAGACGTGGCCCGCTTTCCTCGCCCGCTGCCGCGGCGCGCTGGAAGACCTGGTCGCGACGCTGGGCAAGGGGGAGCACGCGGTCGTGTTCACCTCCGGCGGCGTGATCGCGACCGTCTGCGGTGCGTTGCTGGGGACGCCCGAAGTGGGCCTGCTCAAGCTCAACCGCGTCACGGTCAACGGCGGGATCACCAAGCTGGTCTCCGGCCGCGGCGGTGTCACGATGCTGTCGTTCAACGAACACCCGCACTTCGAGGCCGAAGCGGCCCAGCTGCTCACCTACCGGTAGGAGACGTCCGATGCGGTTCGGTCCAGTCACGCTCATCCCGGTCGGCGGCCACGGCCCGGAGGACGTCGTCGTCGACGGCGAAGGCCGGATCTACACCGGCGTCGACGACGGCCGCATCCTCCGCTTCACCCCGGACGGCAGCGGCGTCGAAACCATCGCCGACACCGGCGGCCGTCCGCTGGGCCTGGAGCTCTACGGCGACGACGAGCTGCTGATCTGCGACGCGCGGGCCGGGCTGCTGGTGGTGCCCCTTTCCGGCGGCACTCCGTCCGTCCTGGCGACCTCGGCGCTGGGCCTGGACTTCGTGTTCTGCAACAACGCCGCGGTGGCCGCGGACGGCACGATCTACTTCACGGACTCGTCACGCCGCTTCGGCATCGACAACTGGCGCGACGACCTGATCGAGCAGACCGCGGGCGGCCGCCTGCTGCGCCGCACCCCGGACGGCGCGATCGACCTGGTCCTGGACGGCCTCCAGTTCGCCAACGGCGTCGCGCTGGCGCCGGACGAGTCGTTCGTGGCGGTCGCGGAGACGGGGGCCTGCCGGGTTTCCCGTGTCCGGCTGGCCGACGGCCGCGCCGACGTCCTCGTCGACGACCTGCCGGGCTTCCCGGACAACATCTCGACGGGCACGGACGGCCTGATCTGGATCACGCAGGCGTCCCCGAAGGTGGCGGCGTTGGACGTGGTCCGCCGGCTGCCGGCGTTCGTGCGCGCGGGCGTCCGGCGGTTGCCGACGTCGCTGCAGCCGAGCCCCGGGCGCGAGGTGGGCGTCCTGGGCGTCGCGGCGGACGGCACGGTGGTGCACGAGTTCCGGGGCGAGATCGACGGCTTCCACATGCTGGTGGGCGTCCGCGAGTGGCGCGGCCGGCTGTACTTCGGCTCCCTGGAAGAGTCGAAGATCGCGATCACCCGGCTCTGACCCGTACCCGAAGGGTCGGCTCACGTACCTGAACAGTCGGCTCGCGTACCTGGAGGGTCGGCTCACGAACCGACTGTCTGGGTACGCGGGCCGACTGTCTGGGCACGTGAGCCGACTGTCTGGGTACGTGAGCCGACCGTCAGCGGCCGGTCCAGCGGGGTTCGCGGCCCGCCGACCAGGCCGCGTAGAACTCCTTGTGGTCCTTCGCCGTCATCAACAGCGCCTGGGTCATCGCTTCCAGCTCGATCGCGCTGCCCAGGTCCATGTCCAGCTCGCGGGTCAGCAGCACCTTGGTCGTCGCGTACGCCAACGCCGGGCCGTCCGCGAGGCGGCGGGCCAACGCCGTCGCGGCGGCGGGCAGCTCGTCGTCCTCGACCACCTGGGTGGCCAAGCCGATCTCGGCGGCACGGGAGGACGACACCTTGTCACCCAGGATCAGCAGTTCCGTCGCGCGGCCCAAGCCCACTAGGCGCGGCAGCAGGTACGCCGAGCCCATGTCCGCGCCGGCCAGGCCGACCTTGGTGAACAGGAACGCGAACTTCGCCGACCGCGCCAGCAGCCGGAAGTCGCTGGCCAGCGCGATCACCGAACCCGCGCCCGCCGCGACGCCGTTGACCGCCGCGATCACCGGCAGCGGGCACTCGCGCAGGGCCTTCACGACCGCGCCCGTCATGCGCGTGAACTCCAGCAGTTCCGCCGTCTCGAACTTCTGCAGCTCGCCGATGATCTCCTCGACGTCGCCGCCGGAGCAGAACCCGCGCCCGCGCCCGGTGATCACCAGCACCCGGACGTCTTCGTGCTGCGGCAGCTCGATGATCAGGTCACGCAGGTCGGCGTAGACGTCGAACGTCAGCGCGTTCAGCTTCTCCGGCCGGTCGAGCGTCACGGTGGCGACGCCGTCGGCCACCGTGAACTCGAAGTGCTCCCACTCCTTCGTGAGCGGTGCGGTCGCGCGGAACGGGCTCATGACTGGATTCCTCCGCCGTCGAGTACGAGGGTCTGGCCGTTGATCGCGGCGGCCTCGGGGGCCGCCAGGAAGGACACCGCGAACGCCACTTCGCCCGGTTCCAGCAGCCGGCCCAGCGGGGACGCCGCCGCCAACGCCGCCTCGGCCTCCTCGGACGCACGCCCGGTGCGCTCCTGGATCCGCGCCACCGACGTCGCCGTCATGTCGGTGCGGACGAACGCCGGGCACACCGCGTTCGCCGTGACGCCGGTGCCCGCCAGCTCCGCCGCGACCGCCCGCATCAGGCCGGCCGCCGCGTGCTTCGACGCCGTGTAGCCGGCGGTGTAGCGGTAGCCGACGTGCGACGCCGTCGACGCCACCGTGACGATCCGGCCGCGGTCGCGCTCGCGCATCCCCGGCAGCACCGCGCGGGTGCACAGGAAAGCCCCGGTCGCGTTGACGTCGATCTGCCGGCGCCAATCGTCCAAAGTGGTCCGGGAAACCGGGGCGCTGGAAGAGATCCCGGCGTTGTTCACCAGCACGTCCACCGGGCCCGCCGCCGCGAAGTACTCCGAGACGGCGTTCTCGTCGGTGACGTCGCAGTCCGCGCGGCCGGGCGCCAGCACGGTGTCACCCGCGGCGCGGAACCGCGCGGCGATCGCGGCGCCGATGCCGCGGGTGCCGCCGGTGACCACGACCAGCCGGCTCACGGGCGGGCCGCCAGCGCGCGCCGGTCGAGCTTGCCGTTGGCGGTGCGGGGGAGTTCGGTCACGAAGACCACCTCACGAGGGTATTTGTGCTTGGCCAAATGTGCCTTGGCGTGGTCCTTCAGCTCGTCCGCGGCCACCGACGCGCCCGGCGCCAGCACGACGTACGCGCGCGGCAGCACCAGGCCGCCAACCTCGTGGCCGACGACCGCGCAGTCCATCACCGCCCCGTGGCCGAGCAGGCAGTCCTCGATCTCGCCGGGCGCGACGAACACCCCGCCGACCTTGAGCAGCGCGTCCGCGCGGCCGTGGTGCTTGAAGAACCCGCCGGACCGGCTGAACAGGTCACCGGAGGTCAGGGTGTCGCCGTCGAACGTCTTCGCGGACTTCTCCGCGTCGCCGAAGTACTCCAGCGCGATCGTCGGCCCGGTGACCCGCAGCGGCCCGATTTCGCCGTCCGGCAAGGGATTCCCGAGTTCGTCGACGACCTGTGCGGTGTAGCCGGGGACCTCGGTCCCGAGCGTGCCGACCCGAATCGAGCCGGGCCGGTTCGACAGGTAGATGTGGTACGCCTCCGACGATCCGATGCCGTCCACCACCGGCACGCCGAACGCCGCGTCCCACTTCCGGTGCAGCTCCGCGGGCAGCGCCTCGCCCGCCGACGTCGTCATCCGCAGGCAGCTCAGGTCCTGTGACGCCGCGGCCGGGTGCGCGATCATCGCGCTCATCATGGTCGGCACGTTCACCAGCACGCTCGGCCGGTACCGCGCGATCAGCTCGAACATCAGGTCCGCCGTGCTGCGTTCGGGGAACGCGATCCCGGCCGCGCCGACGCCGAACGGGAACAGTGCCACCAGATCGCGTGCGTAGCCGAAGAACAGCTTGGGCACAGCCAAAATCCGGTCGTCCTCACGCAGCCCGAGCACCTGCACGGCGTACCGCTCGAAGCTCTCTCTCGCGCTCCGCAAGGGATGCACGCACGCCTTGGGTGCGCCCGTGCTGCCGGTGGTGAACTTCCAGATCCCGACGTCGTCCAGCGTGGTCGGCGCGGCTTCGAGTTCGTCGGACGCGGCGTCGAGCAGTGTCCGGAATGGACGCTCGCCCGGCCGTAGCTCGCTCTCGGGAACGCCGGTGACCAGCAGGTTCCGCGCACCCGCCTCGCGGAGTGCGGGCAGCGTGACGGCGTCCGCGATGACCGCGACGGCCTCGGTGTACCCCAGGTAGTACGCGTAGTCCTTGGGTTGCAGGAAGGGATAGACCTCCGCGGTGACCGCGCCGATCTTCTGGGCGCCGTACCAGGTGGCGACGAACTCCTCGCCGTCGCTCAGGGCGAGCAGCACCCGCTGTCCACTTCGGACACCCGCGTCGCGCAGCACGTTCCCGGCGCGGTTGACCAGCTTCGCCAGCGCCGCGTAACCGACCTCCCGCGAGCCGACGAACAACGCGGTCCGGTCCGTTGACGCGTGCCGGTCGACGAAGTAGGACGCGAGGTTGAACGGCTCAGGCACGGGCCAGCTCCCGGATCGCTTCCACCAGCAGATCGGTCAGGACCGAGAAGGTCTCTTCGCCTTCCGAAGCCGTCGCCTCGGCGGGTTTGCCGCAGTAGGCGTCGGACATCCCCATCGCGACGAAGCCACCGTCGGGAGGTGCCGACGCCAGGCTGACCGGCACATGCGGCAGCTCCCGCATGACGACCTGGTCGACCAGTTCGGGCCGGTCGGCCAGCACCAGCGACGTCTCGTACCGCCCGGCGTGGCATTCGCCCGACTGGAACTCCTCGGTGAGGCGCTGCGCGTGCCGCCGCCGGACCAGGTCGAGCAGCGCGACGTGCCCGTCGTAGGCGAAGTTGAGCGTCTCCACCGCGCGCCGCAGGGTGACCAGGTGCGCGGGCTCGAAGTGGTTGTTGACCAGCAGGATCCGCGGCAGTCGCTGGCCGATCAGCGCGGCGCCGACGTCCACCAGCAGCGCGTGCAGCGTCTCCTCGCCGATGTGGATGCCGCCGGCGAACCCGGCCGCGAACCGCGTCACGCCGTACGGGATCTCCGGGAGGATCAGCACCTGGACGTCGTCGTCGGCGGCCAGCCGGGACGCCGCGCGCTCGCACATCCCGCGCGAGATCAGCGGGTCGGTGCCCAGCGGCGCGTGCGGGCCGTGCGGCTCGATCGCGCCCAGCGGGAGCAGCAGCACGGGGACGCGGTCACCCGAAACCAGGGCGTCGACCTGCCGCGAGCTGAGGTCCGCGAAGTACGTCACGCAAATCAAGCTACACCGCAGCGGCCTGAGGTGTATAGAGTTGCGCCCGTGCCCGTCGATGCCTTCGAAGCCAGCCCCCAGGAGCTGGTCGTGACGTTGCTGGGCAGCTACGTGCACCCGCGCGAGACGCGCCGGGTGTGGTCGGGCGGCCTGGTCGCGGTGCTCGCCGAGCTGGGCTTTTCCGACGGCGCGGCCCGGATCGCGCTCACCCGCCTGGTGCGGCGCGGCCTGCTCACGCGCCACCGCGAAGGCCGCACGGTGCACTACTCGCTGACCCGCCGCGCGGTCGCCCTGCTCGCCGACGGCGACCACCGGATCTTCTCCCTCGGCCGCCGCGAGCGCGCCGCGGGCGAGTGGACGGTGCTGTGGCAGAGCATCCCCGAGACCCGCCGCCAGGCGCGCGAACGGCTGGTGCGGCGGCTGCGGTTCCTCGGCTTCGGGCCGTACGCGGACGGCACCTGGATCGCCCCGCACGACCGCGAGGCCGAGGTGCTCGCGCTGCTCGGCGAGCTGGACGTCACCGAGCACGCCGGGCTGCTGCTCGGCCGGCCGTCCGCCGCGCTCGACGTCCGCCGGTTCGCCGGCCGGGCCTGGGACCTCGACGAGCTGGCCGCGCGCTACACGGCGTTCGTCGGGCAGTTCGGCCGCTACCCCGGCGAAGACCTGGCCGACCGGACCGCCTTCGACGTCCGCACGCGGCTGGTGCACACCTTCCGCGCGTTCCCGTCGCTCGACCCGGAACTGCCCGCCGAACTGGTGCCCGCACCGGATCACCGGGCGGCCGCGGTCGAGTTGTTCCACGATCTGTACACCGCGCTGGCCCCCGCGGCCCAGCGCCACTTCGACGAGGTGACCCGAGGATGACCGACATCGACGCCAAGACGCAGGAAGCCCTGAGCTACACCTCGTACCTGGCCCTGGACGAGGTGCTGGGTGCCCAGCGGCCGCGTTCGGAGGAGCACGACGAGCTGCTGTTCATCGTGATCCACCAGGTGTACGAACTGTGGTTCAAGCAGATGCTGCACGAAGCGACGTACCTGCAGGAGTGCCTCGAAGCGGGCACGACCGCGCACGCGATCCGCACCGTGCGGCGGATCCTGTCGATCCTCAAGGTCGCCGTCGCGCAGATCGACGTCCTGGAGACCATGACGCCCAGCCAGTTCACCAGCTTCCGCGCCCGGCTGGACGCCTCCAGCGGCTTCCAGTCGGCCCAGTTCCGGGAGCTGGAAGCGGTGCTCGGGCGTCGCGACGAGCGGGTGTTCGCGCACTACCCCGAGGGCGGCGAGCAGCGCAAGGGCATCGCCGACGCGATGGCGCGGCCGTCGTTGTTCGACTCTTTTCTCGCGTACCTCAAGACTTCTGGCTACCCGGTCGAGTGTGATCGAGACGTCACTCGACCGGTGGAGCCCTCCCCGGCCCTGCAGGAGATATTGCTGGACATGTACCGCGACGACGGCGGCCCGTCGGTCGTCGCCGAATGTCTGGTGGATCTCGATGAAGGGATGCAGGAGTGGCGCTACCGGCACGTGAAGATGGTCGAACGCACCATCGGCGACAAGACCGGGACAGGAGGATCGTCCGGCGCGACTTACCTGCGTACCACGCTTTTCCAGCCGATGTTCCCGGATCTCTGGGCAGTACGGAGCCGATTGTGACCTCGCTCGACGACATCCGCGCGGACTCGAACGCCCTGGCCGCGCACTACACGCGGTTCTCGGTGCGGGAACGCCTTCTGCTCTCCGGGCATTCGCACCAGGCCTGGCCCGACGTCGCCGAGGAAGGGCTCCTCGAGTCCTTCGCCGACGCCGCCCGGGACGTCGACCTGAAGTGGGAGCGCGCGTTCGCGAAGGCCGACGAGCTGCGCGCGGGCTTCCGCCTGCTGCTCGGCGACCCGCACGGCGAGTACGCGCTCGGCGCGAGCACCCACGACCTGGTGCTGCGGTTCCTGTCCGCGATGGAGCTGCCGCGAAGACCACGGCTGGTCACCACCGAAGGCGAGTTCCACACGCTGCGCCGTCAGCTCGCGCGCCTCGAAGAGGAGGGCGTCGAGGTCGTGCGGGTGCCGGTCGAGCCGGTGACGACGCTGGCCGAGCGCGTCGCCGCCGAGGTCGACGACCACACGGCCGCGGTGCTCGTGTCGGCCGTGCTGTTCGAGACGTCCCGGCTGGTCCCGGGCCTCGCGCACCTCGCCGACGTCTGCCGCGACCGCTCGATCGAGCTGGTCGTCGACGCCTACCACGCGCTCGGCGTGGTGCCGTTCCCGTTGCACGACCTGGGCCTGACCAACGCCTGGGTGCTCGGCGGCGGTTACAAGTACCTGCAGCTGGGCGAGGGCAACTGCTTCCTGCGGCTGCCCGCGCACGCCCAGGAGCTGCGGCCGGTGATCACCGGCTGGTACGCCGAGTTCGGCGCGCTCGCCGACGAACGGCGGCCCGGCGGCGTCGCCTACGCCATGGGCGGCGACCGCTTCGCCGGCGCCACCTACGACCCGGCGAGCCACTACCGCGGCGCCCGCGTCCAGCGGTTCTTCGCCGAGCAGGGCCTCACGCCGGAGTTCCTCCGCGAGGTGTCGCAGCACCAGGTGGGGCTGCTCGCCGACGTCTTCGACAAGCTCTCGCTGCCCGAGGACGTCGTCACCCGCGACCGCGAGACGCCGCTCGGCATGCTCGGCGGCTTCCTCTCGCTGCGCTGCGCCGACGCCGGCGCGCTGCAGGCCGCGCTCGCCGCGCAAGGCGTCCGCACCGACAGCCGCGGGCCGTACCTGCGCTTCGGCCCGGCGCCCTACCTGTCGGACACGCAGCTGGAGACGGCGATGGGCGCGCTCGGCGCGGTGGTGCGCGGCTGATCTCCGGGTTACCAGTCCGTATCGCGGGACCTGTACTGGTCCGGCGCGCGGCGGCGATCTAGGTTGGTGCCGGGAACCCGTGGGCGGACGACCTCCGCGCTCGGTCCCGCCAACCATCGAAGCGCGTCCCGGCCACGAACCGGGCGCGGGAGACAAAGGAGTCACCACCGTGACCGAAGGAGTGTTCGCCCGGAGCTCCGGGCACGAACAGGTCGTGTACTGCCACGACGAAGCCAGTGGCCTGAAGGCCATCATCGGCATCTACTCCACGGCGCTCGGCCCCGCCTTGGGCGGGACGCGCTTCCACCCCTACGCCACCGAAACCGACGCGCTCGACGACGTGCTCGCGCTGTCCAAGGGCATGGCGTACAAGAACGCGCTGGCCGGGCTCGACCTCGGCGGCGGCAAGGCCGTCATCATCGGCGACCCGAAGACGCTCAAGTCCGAAGCGCTGCTGCGCGCGTACGGGCGTTTCGTGCAGTCCCTGGGCGGCCGCTACATCACCGCTTGCGACGTGGGCACGTTCGTGCACGACATGGACGTCGTGGCCCGCGAATCCCGCTTCGTCACCGGCCGTTCGCCCGAGGACGGCGGCGCCGGCGACTCGTCCGTGCTGACCGCGTTCGGCGTCTTCCAGGGCATGCGCGCCTCGGCCGAGCACCTCTGGGGCAGCCCGGACCTGGCCGGCAAGCGCGTCGGCGTGGCCGGCGTCGGCAAGGTCGGGCACATCCTCGTCGGGCACCTGGTCGAGGCCGGGGCGCAGGTGACCATCACCGACGTCTACGCGCCGGCGATCGAGCGCACCCTTTCGCTGTACCCGGACGTCAAGGCGGTGTCCGATGTGGACACTCTGCTGCGCGCCGAGCTGGACGTCTTCGCGCCGTGTGCGCTGGGTGGCGTGCTGAACGACGACACCGTGCCGGTGCTGGGCGCGCGCATCGTGTGCGGCGCGGCGAACAACCAGCTCGCGCACGCGGGCGTCGACAAGCAGCTCGCCGACCGCGGTGTGCTCTACGCGCCGGACTACCTGGTCAACGCGGGCGGCGTGATCCAGGTCGACGACGAGCGCCACGGGTTCGACTTCGCCCGCGCCAAGCGCAAGACCACGGCGATCTTCGACACGACGAAGGCCGTGTTCGCGCTGGCCGACGCCGACGGCGTGCCCCCGGCGACGGCGGCCGACCGGCTCGCCGAGCGGCGGATGGCGGAGGTCGGCCGGCTGCGGTCCATCATGACCGTGTGAGCCTTTCCTCTCTGTTCGAAGCGGTGGGCGTGCGGGGTTTCCTGCACGCCCACCGGCTCGGTTCCGCCTCCGAGGTCTGCCATGACGCCGACGCGCCGGTCGTCCTGGCGTCCGTGGTGAAGGTGGCGCTGGCGTACGAGTTCGCCCGCCAGGTCGCGGCGGGCCTGCTCGACCCGGCGGACCGCGTCCGGGCCACCGCCGCCGATCGCCTGGGCGGCAGCGGGACATCGGGCTTCGCCGACGACGTCGAGTACAGCCTGCGCGACGCGGCCCTGCTGGCCCTGTCGGTGTCCGACAACACGGCGGCGGACCTGCTGTTCGACCGCGTCGGCGTGGAGAATGTCCGGTCGCTGCTGGCGGAGCTGGGCCTGACCCGCACGACGATCATCGGCGCCCCGCGCGACCTGCTGCGCACGATCATCGAGGACACCGACGCGGGACGTCCGTTGCGTGCCCTGGACCCGCTTTCCACGACCGCGAGCACGCCCCGGGAGATGACCGCGTTGCTGGCGGCGATCTGGAGCGATCCCGGCGCCGGCGCCCAGGTCCTCGAGCGGATGACCGCGCAGGTCAGCTGGCACCGCCTGACCGCGGGCTTCCCGGCCGACGTCGCGGTGGCGGCCAAGACGGGCACGATGCCGGGCATCCGCAACGAGATCGGCATCGCGACGTACCCGGACGGGACGGCGTACGCGATCGCGGTGTTCACGGTGGGCGGCGCGGAAACGCTGCGGCGCCCGGACATCGACCGCGCGATCGGCGACGCGGCCCGCGCGGCGGTGGATCAGCTGCGCTCGTGAGTGTTTAGGGCGGTTAGAACCGCCCTAACCACTCACGACGTGGTTGGTCAGCTGCGCTCGTAGAAGACGTCCCACGGCCGGGCCCCGCTCGGATCCGGGGGCACGATCCGCGAAACGCCGTCGTCCCGCAGCACTCCCGCGGCGATCTCGGCCAGCGTCGCGGCCTGGGGGTGCGGGCTCGACGACGGCCACGCGAACGCCATCCGCGCGTCCAGCCGGTCCTTCAGCGGCCGCCACACCACCCGCGGCTCCTTGCGCGCGCCCGGTTCGAACGCGACGCCGTGGCCGGCCAGGACCAGGCCCAGCGCGAACTCCGGGTTGCGCGCGTGCCGGACGGCCGCCGGGCGGAAGCCGTGCTCCCAGCACGTGCGCAGCAGGGCGTCGTAACTTCCCGGCGCCGCCGCGCGCGGGGCGTGCACCAGTCCCTCGCCCGCCAGGTCGGCCAGTGCCAGAGACGAAGAGCGGGCCAGCGGCGAGTCGCGGGGGAGGACCACGCCCAGCGGCGTGTCGATCGCGGGGCCGAGGTCGAGCCCGACGACGTCGACCGGCAGCTGCAGCAACCCCGCGTCGAGTTCGCGGTCGGCCAGCAGCCGGGCCTGCTCGGCCGTGGTCAGCTCCTGCAGATCCAGCCGGATGCCGGGGCACCGCTCGGCGAACGCCGTGAGGATCGCCGCCAGCACCCGGCCGGGCAGCTCGGGTGGCACGCCCGCGCGCAGGGCGTCCATCTCGCCGCGCTCGGCCTTCGCGACCAGCGCCGTCATCCGGTCCCAGCGGGCGAGGAGGTCCCGGGCCTCGGTCCGCAGCACCTCGCCGGCCTCGGTCAGCGTGACGCGGCGGCCGCGGTCGAACAGGTTCGCGCCCAGCTCGGCTTCGAGGCGTTTGATCCGCTGGCTCAGCGGCGGCTGCGCGATGCCGAGCCGGTCGGCGGCGTGGCCGAAGTGCAGTTCCTCGGCGACGACGAGGAAGTACCGCAGCGAACGGAGGTGGTCCACGCTGCGATGATAGCTGTTTACATATCGACATGCCGACGGATCGATCTTGGACAGCCACGCCGGATCCGTGATCGGCTGGCCGTCATGGACAAAGGACTCAGCAGACGCGGGCTGTTCGGCGCGGGCGCGGCGGCGGCCACGATCCTCGCCGGGGTCTCGGCGGCTTCGGCGGCCACCGAGAGGACGTCGCAGATGACGGTGCGGTGGTGGGGGAACAACAGCTGGGAGATCCGCGTGCCGGGCTCGACCGGCACGAAGACGATCCTGATCGACCCGTGGCTGACCCGGTTCAAGACCGGCACGTACACCCCGGCGGGCGCGGACCCGAAGACCCCGCTGTCGGTGGACAAGGCGCTGATCGACGGCTACCTCGACCGCGGCGAGCTGCGCGCGGACCACATCCTCGTCACCCACGGCCACTACGACCACCTCACCGACGTTCCCTACCTGGCGAAACGCACCGGAGCGACGGTCTTCGGCACCGAGACCCATTTGAGTCTCATGGCCGCCCTCGGCGCCCCGGAGGACCAACTTGCGATCGCGTACGGCGGCGAGGACCTGACCTTCGACGGCTACTCGATCCGGATCCTGCGCTCCCTGCACTCGGCGACGGGCGAGCGGGCGCGGGTGCCGTTCCCCGGCTCGCGCCCGCTGTCCCGGCGTGACAAGCCGAAGGTCATCGAAGACCTGTACGAGGGCGGCACACTGGCCTACCAGGTGACCGGCGGCGGGGCGAGCGTCCTGGACTTCGGCGGCTCGAACTACGTCGAGTCCGAACTGGCCGGCCTGCGCCCGGACGTCGTCCTGGTGCCGGTGGGCGGCGCGAAGGTGACGCAGTACGTGCCCCGCCTGCTGCGCACCCTGGGCAATCCGCGCTACGTCGCCGCCACGCACTGGGACGACTTCGACCTCCCGCTGGGCCAGGCGAAAGACCCCAACGGCGGCCTGGAGATCCTGCGCAAGGCGGTGACGGCGGCGAGTCCGGCCAGCGAGTTCGTCGTGCTGGACCACCTGGGCTCGTTCACGCCGTGAGCCGGTCCCCGAAGACGTGCCGCCGGAGGTACGGGTTGCGGAAGGCGCCCCGCGGGTCGAGCTCGTCGGCCAGCGCGCGGAACCGGGGCAGCTCCGGGTAGTGCTCGGCGGGCCACCGGTCGCCGGGGAACAGCTTGGCCCAGTGCGGCCGGGCGCCGAACGGGGCCAGCCGTTCCCGGATCAGCGGCAGCACCGCCGCGACGGCGTCCGGCTTCGGCTGCCAGGTGAAGTGGATGCCGACGCGGTCGCCGCCGTGGCACGGGCTCAGCCACAGGTCGTCGCCGGCGACCGTGCGGATTTCGGACACGTGCAGGGCCGTGGCCAGCTGCTCGCCGAGCGCGCGGATCTCGGTCAGCGCGGCGACGGCGTCCGCGCGGGGCACGAAGAACTCCGACTGCAGCTCTTCACCGACGCTGGGCACGGAGTCCAGCCGGAAGTGCGGCAGCCGGTGGTGCCAGGGGCCCGGCACACCCCAGCCGGTGAAGTTCCCGCCCGGCGGTGACGGCACCGGCGTCGCGCCGGGGAAGCCGGGCGGCGCGAGCGCGTTCGCGCCCGGTTCGACGCGGCGTTTGAGCAGGACCAGGCCCGCGGTATCCCCGACCCAGGGCGTGAACAGGCTGACGCTGTACCCGGCGGCCTGCAGTTCGTCGAAGCCGTCGAGCACCGAGGACCACGGGATCGTGAACCCGTCCTGCCGCACCGAGAAGGACGGCACGAGGTCGAGGGTCACCCGGGTGACGACGCCGAGCGCGCCGAGGTTGACGACCAGGCCGGAGAAGACTTCCGGGTCCCGTTCCCGGGTGTAGTGGCGCAGCGTGCCGTCGGCGGTGACCAGCTCGAGGCCGGAGACCGCCGCCGAGAGGTTCCGGACCCGTTCGCCGGAACCGTGGGTGGCGGTGGCGACGCTGCCGGCGACCGTGCAGTGCGGCAGCGACGCGAGGTTCTCCAGGGCGAACCCGGCCTCGTCCACGGCTCCGGCGAAATCGCCGTACCGGGCCGCCGCGCCGACGGTCACCGTGGCCGCGCCGGCGTCGATTTCGGTGGGGATGTCGAGGCCCGCCGGATCGACCAGGACGCCGCCGGGGAAGTCGGCGATGTCGGTGAAGGAGTGCCGGGTCCCCAGCGCCTTGACCCGCGGCGCGTCCGCCACCAGCTGCCGGAGCTCCGCGACGCTCGACGGCCGGGCGATCCGGTCCGCGGCGAAGACGTGGTTGCCCGCCCAGTTCTTCATTTCCGCACGGTAGCGAGGGCGCGTGCGGGCCGGTGCCGCTCGAGCCGAAGACACGGGAAAACCCCTGAACACGACGAAGGCCCCCACCGCGGGCGATGGGGGCCTTGGACCGGGAGATCAGGGGAGATCTCAGCCGCTCTTGCGGCGGAACGTCCGCTTGTTCGCCGCCGGGCCGTGGGCGTGCTGGTTCTTGCCGCCGCCGCTCTCGTTCGACGCCCCGGAGCGCGCGTGCGCCTGCTTGCGCTCCAGTGCCTCGCGGAACTTGCGCTTGACGTCGTCCTCCTCCTCGCCGCCGGGCGAGGGACTCGGTTCACTCATGCTTACCTCCGGAACTGACGACGTGTGACCACTCCAGCCTGGCAGTGGCGGAGGCCCTTGGCGAGTCGATTACGTCACGCCGTCACCGTTTGGGCGTCGGTACTCCGCCGAACTGCACCGACTTGCGGGTCAGGGGACGGCCGCAATGGTCGCACAGGAGCATCGGCCGCAGCCGGTTGCCGCATTCGACGTGGTGCAGCGTGATGTCCGGCTCCTGGCCGGTGACCTCGAACCCGCGCGACCACTCGGCGATGAACGCCAGCGCCGGGAAGAACGCCAGGCCCTTCGCCGTCATCCGGTAGTCACGCGCGTCCGTGCGGGTCTTCGCGACGCCCGTCCGCAGCACCCCGACCTCGACGAGCTTGCTCAGCCGGCCCGAGAGCACGCTCGGCCCGATGCCCAGCTCGCGCTCGAACTCCGAGAAGTGCCGCGCGCCGAGCAGCGCCGACACCAGGAGCCCGGTCGACCAGCGGTCCCCGAGCAGCTCCATCGTGTCCGGGAAAAACATCAGCGGGTCGCCGGCCAGGCCTTCGGCGTCCTTGCGGCGGAAGCGCTTGGACGCCGTCGCGGCGGCGACGCCGGTGCTGTCGAGGCGTTCGGCGCGGACGTCGCGGGCGTCGACCCGGCGGCCGCAGGCGCCGCAGCCGAGGGGCGCTGATGTAGCCAGCTCGCAGTCGAGGTGGATCAGCGTCGGCAGCACCTCGCGGCGGCCGTCGACCCACTCGCGTTCCCAGGCCCAGATCGAAATCAGCAGCGGCCACAGCTCCAGGCCGCGCTCGGTGAGCCGGTACTCGTGCCGGGTCCGGCGGGCGTCCCGGTACGGCACGCGCACGAGCATGCCCGCGTCCACCATGTCCCGCAGGCGCCCGGAAAGCGCGGTCGGGGAGATGCCCAGGCGCAGGCGCAGCTCTTCGTAGCGGCGGAAGCGCAGGAAGAGGCTCTGCAGGATGAGCAGCGTCCACTGGTCACCGACCAGCTCTAGTGCCCTGCGGAGCGGATCGCCCGCGGGCCTGACGCGTTGTGACAACTGAGGCTCCGCCTCAGGCCGGGGGCTCCGCCACCCGGAACCCCCCAAAGACGGGTGTGCAGTCGCTTCCGTCACGCGATCCCCCTTGTTACATCGGCGCCCAGCGTACACCTGGCTACAGGAAAAGAAGCCTATTGACACCTGGCTACACAAATCATAGTCTCGTCCTCATCAGCCAGCGCGGTGAGCCCGACAGCCAGGGAGAAGCCCGATGACCAGCACCTCCGAACAGCCGCTGATGGTGGCCCGGACGGCGGACGGCGACGAGGCCAACCCCTACCTGCTGGGCGTCTACGCCCCGGTCGGCACCGAGATCGACGCGGAAGACCTGCAGGTCATCGGCGAGATCCCGAAGGACCTCAACGGCGTCTACCTGCGCAACGGCCCCAACCCGCGGTTCGCCCCGGAAGGCCGCTACCACTGGTTCGACGGCGACGGCATGATCCACGCCGTCCACCTGGAGAACGGCAAGGCCCGCTACCGCAACCGCTGGGTCCGCACCAAGGCCTTCGAGGCCGAGTCCGAGGCCGGCAAGGGCCTCTGGACCGGCGTCATGGAGAACCCGAAGGGCAACCCGTTCGGCAACGGCCACGGCCTGGGGCTGAAGGACAACGCCAACACCGACGTCGTCTTCCACCGCGGCCGCATCCTCGCCACCTGGTACCTGTGCGGCTCGCCGTACGGCGTCGACCCGCTCTCCCTGGAGACGCTGGGCGCCGAGGACTTCCTCGGCACGCTGGTCGGCGACATGATGGCCCACCCCAAGGTGGACGAGGCCACCGGCGAGCTGTTCTGGTTCGACTACGGCCCGCGCCCGCCCTACCTGCGCTACGGCGTCATCAGCGCGGACGGCCAGGTCGTCAAGACCACCGAGATCGAGCTGCCGGGCCCGCGGCTGCCGCACGACATGGCCATCACCGAGCACTACGCGGTGCTGATGGACCTGCCGCTGGTGCAGGACCTCCAGGCCGCGAAGCAGGGCCGCCACAAACTGCACTTCGACCGCTCGATGCCGAGCCGGTTCGGAGTGATGCCACGCTACGGGGAAGGTAGCCAGATCCGCTGGTTCGAAGCCGGCCCGTGCTACATCTACCACGTCGTCAACGCCTGGGAAGAAGGCGACGAAGTCGTCCTCGACGTCTGCCGCGTGAGCAAGCCGCAGCCCCGGGCCGACGCGCACACGCCGCTGGCGAAGATGCTCTCCTACCTGCGGCTCGACGCCCAGCTGCACCGCTACCGGTTCGACATGCGGACCGGCGCGTGCTCCGAGACGCCGCTCGACGACGCCAACACCGAGTTCCCGACCGTCGACGCCCGGGGTGTCGGCGCGCGGAACCGGTACTCCTACACGGTGCACATCTCGCCCGAGTCGACGCTGAAGTTCGACGGGCTCGTGCGCTATGACAATCTTGCCGGCTCCAAGACCGAATACCGGTTCGGTCCCGGTCGGTGGGGCAGTGAGGCGCCCTTCGCACCCCGCGATGGCGCATCCGTCGATTCGGCGGACGGTTATCTGGTGACGTTCGTGCAGGACGAGCGTGAGGGACGCTCCGAACTGGACATCTTCGACGCCGCCGATCTCGCTGCCGGACCCGTGGCCAGGGTCCTGCTTCCCCAGCGGGTGCCACTCGGATTCCACGCGACGTGGGTCCGGGCGGACCAGCTGGACAGCCTCCGCGCATGAGGTGCCATCGAGAGGGTCGTGCCCGGGATCTCCGGGCACGGGGATGGTGGAGCGCGGAGACGATCGACCGGCTCGTGAAGGAGCGGGTCAGTGCCGACCCGGAGGGTCTCGCGCTGGTCGATCCACCGAACACCACCGCACTGGTCGGACGCGACCCGGTGCGGTGGACCTGGAACCGGCTCGACGAACGTGTCGACGTCCTGGCCGCGTTCCTGCTCGCCAGAGGGGTGCGAGCAGGAGACGTCGTGGCCGTGCAGCTGCCGAACTGCTCGGCCCTGGTCCAGGCGTTCCTCGCGATCGTGCGGATCGGCGCGATCGTCACCCCGTTCCCGGTGTCCTACCGGGAGCACGAGATGGGCCCGATGTGCCGGCGCACCGGGGCCGTCGGGGTGATCACCGCATCCAGATACGGCGAGCACGAGCTCGCCGGGGCGGCCCTTGGGCTGGGCGTTGCGGCGCCGTCGGTCCGGTTCGTCGTCGCCCGGGGGGGACGACGAACCGGCCGGCGCGCTGGCCTGGCCCGAGGAACCACTGTCCACAGCGGACAAGTCCGCTGTGGACGAATATCTGTCCACCCTGGACACCGACGTGAACGACTGCGTGACGATCTGCTGGACGTCCGGTACCGAAGCCGAGCCCAAGGCGGTCCCGCGCTGTCACGGCGACTGGCTCGCCACCGCGGGCGGCTGCGCGCAGGCCGCCGGCCTCACGAGCGACGACGTCCTGCTGTCGCCGTTCCCGATGACGAACATGGCCGGCATCGGCGGGATGTTCCTGCCGTGGCTGCAGACCGGCGCGGTGTTCGTGCCGCACCACCCGTTCGACCTGCCCGTGTTCCTGGGGCAGCTCGCGGCCGAGCGCGTCACGTACACGCTCGCGCCGCCCGCGTTGCTGACCATTTTGCTGCACAACGAGAAGATCCTGTCCGGAGTGGACATCTCCGCCCTGCGGAAGATCGGTTCCGGTTCGGCGCCGCTCTCGCCGTGGCTGGTCCGCACCTGGGCCGAGCGGTACGGGATCGACATCATCAACTTCTTCGGCTCCAACGAGGGCACCGCGCTGCTGTCCGGCCCGATCGACCTGCCGGACCCGGACCAGCGCGCGAGCTTCTTCCCGAACTACGCCTCCGACGTCACCTGGTCGACTCCGGTCGCCGGCCGGACGTCGGTGCGGCTGCACGACCCGGTGACCGGTGCGCACGTGACCGGACCCGGGCGCCCCGGCGTGCTGCACATCGCCGGGCCGACGGTGTTTGCTGGCTACCTGACGTCGATGGGGGAACCGCTCGACACGTCGGCCTTCGACGACGACGGGCACTTCCGCACCGGTGACGTCTTCGAGATCGCCGGTGAACGCGGCGAGTTCCTGCGCTACGTCGACCGTGCGAAGGACCTGGTCATCCGGGGCGGGATGAACATCTCGCCCGCCGAGGTCGAGGGCCTGCTGGCCGGGCACCCGGACGTCGCCGACGTCGGCGTGGTCGGCGTGCCCGACGAGGTGATGGGCGAACGCGTCTGCGCGGTCGTCGTGCCGGGGGAGCGCAAGCCGTCGCTCGAGGACCTGGTGGCCTACCTGCGCGAGCGGAAGGTCGCCGCGTTCAAGCTGCCGGAACGCCTGGAGTACGCGGACGCCTTGCCCCGCAACCCGGTGGGGAAGATCCTGAAACGGCAGCTGCGGGAGAGTCTGGAGTGAGGCCATGACGGTGTTCGTGCTGGGCGGGGCGCAGACCGACTTCGCGCGCAACTTCGCGAAGGAGGGGCGCGGGATCCTCGAGATGTTCGCCGAAGTCGTGCCCGCGGCTCTCGCGGACGCGGGGGTGTCGGCGGCGGACGTCGGTGTCGCGCACGTCGGCAACCTCGCCGCGGAGCTGTTCACCGGGCAGGCCCAGCTCGGCGGCCTGCTGGTGGCGGCCGTCCCGGAGCTGGACGGCGTGCCCAGCACCCGGCACGAAGCCGCGTGCGCGTCCGGCAGCACGGCGGTGCTCGCCGCCTGCGCGGACCTCGAATCCGGCCGGTACGACCTCGCGCTGGTCGTCGGCGTCGAGCTGATGCGCAACACCGACGGGCAGCGCGCGGCCGAGTACCTCGGGTCCGCCGCGTGGGCCGGGCACGAAGCCGTCAACGCGAAGTTCCCGTGGCCCGCGCTGTTCGCCGACGTCGCCACCGCGTACGACGCACGCTACGGCCTCGACTCGGCGCACCTCGGGCAGTTCGCCGAACACGCTTTCGCCCGTGCGGCGAAGAATTCGCTCGCCCAGGCCCGCGACTGGCAGTTCCCGGCCGGCGCGTTCGGGCCGGACGACGAGCTGAACCCGGTCATCGAAGGCAGCTTGCGCAAGCAGGACTGCGGCCGGATCACCGACGGCGCCGCGGCGGTCCTGCTGGCCTCCCCGGCGTTCGCCCAGCGCCTGGGCGGCGACTTCCCGCGCATCGCCGGGTTCGGCCACCGCACGGCGCACATCGGGCTCACCGAGAAGCTCGCCACCGGCGGCGAGTACCTGTTCCCGCAGCTGCGCGGCGCCGTCGTCGACGCCTACCGGCGCGCGGACGTGCCCGGCCCGGACGCGCTCGACGTCGTCGAACTGCACGACTGCTTCACGATCACCGGGCTCGTCGCGCTGGAGCACCTCGGCGTCGCCCCGCCGGGCGGCGGCGGCCGGTTCATCGCCGACGGCGGCCTCGACACGGCCGGGATCAACCCGAGCGGCGGCCTGCTCGGGCTCGGCCACCCGGTCGGCGCCACCGGCGTCCGGATGCTGCACGACGCGGCGCGCCAGGTGACCGGAACCGCGGGCGAGACCCAGGTCGACGGCGCGCGGACGGCGTTGACGCTCAACGTCGGCGGGTCGTTCACCACGGTCGTCACGACCATCGTGACCCGATGACGGCTTCGGTGCTGCTGACCGTGCGGACACCGCGCGGCAAGGCGTCCCCACGCGGCGGCCTGGCTTCGGTGCCGCCGCTGGAACTGGTCACCACGCTTCTGGACGCCCTGGTCGCGCGCGGTCTCGATCCCTCGGTCGTCGGCCAGGTGATCCTGGGCTGCGCGTCCCAGACCGGCGAGCAGGGCGCGAACCTGGCGCGCACGGCGGTGCTGGCGGCGGACTGGCCGGTGTCGGTAGCCGGGATGACGGTCAACCGGTTCTGCTCGTCCGGGCTCGACGCCGTCGCTCTGGGCGCCGCGCTGATCCGCGCGGGCGAGGCGGAAGTCGTGGTGGCGGGCGGGGTCGAGTCCGTCTCGCGGGTCCCGATGTTCACCGACGGAGGTCCACTGTGGACCGAAGAACGGTTCGGCGCGGGCAACATGGGTATCGCGGCCGACCTGGTGGCGGCCGACGAAGGCTTCAGCCGCGACGAACTCGACGCCTACGGCCTGCGGACGCAGCAGCTCGCCGCGGCGGCCTGGAAAGACGGCCGGTACGACGCGTCGCTCGTCCCGGTCGCCGGGCTGGCGCACGACGAGCACGTCCGGCCCGCGACGTCCGCCGAAGCCCTGGCCGAGCTGCCGTCGTCGTTCGGCGGGCTGCACACGCGCGGGACGTCGCCCTCGCTGGCCGACGCCGCCGGGCTGGTCCTGCTGGCTTCACCCGCGGCCGCGTCGCGGCTGGGGCTCGCGCCGCGAGCGAACGTCCTGGGTGCGGTGACCGCGGGCAGCGACCCGATCCGGATGCTGCTGTCCGGGCAGCTGGCCGTCTCGCGGCTGCTGGAGCGGCACGGCGTGCGTCCGTCCGAAGTGGACGTCGTCGAGTTCGCCGAGGCGTTCGCCGCGCTGTGCATGAAGATCCGGCGCGACCTCGGTTTCGGGAACGACGTCTTCAACGTCAATGGCGGCACGATCGCGATGGGCCACGCTTTCGGGGCCACCGGGGCGATCCTGCTGGCCGGCTGCGTCGACGAGCTGACCCGACGCGGCGGGCGCTACGGTGTCACGGCGGTCAGTGGAGCCGCGGGATCGGGAACGGCGGTACTCGTGGAGCGTGCGGCATGAGGCTTTCGGTGTCACTGGGGCTCTGGCAGGACCGCCCGCCGGTGGAGGCCCTGGAGACCGCACGCGCGGCGGAGGCCGCCGGGTACGCCGAAATCTGGATCGGCGAGATGGCGACGTGGGACGCGTTCGCCCTCGGCATCGCGATCGGCGCCGGTACCTCCCTTGCGCTGACCTTCGGCCCGCTCGCCGTGACGGTGCGGGACCCGGCGACGATCGCGATGGGCGTCGCGTCGGTCGCGACCCTGACCGGCCGCGAGACCCGCGTCGCGCTCGGGACGTCCAGCGACGTCGTGGTGCGCGGCTGGCACGGCCGCTCCCGCGACCACGCGGCGACGGCCCTCGAAGAGTCCGCGGTGGCCGTCCGGCAGCTCCTCGACGGCGACAAGTCCACTGTGGACGGGAAGATCGTCGGCTCCCGGGGCTACCGGCTGCGGCTGCCCGCGCCGAAGTCGCCGTTGACGATCGCGGCGTTCGGCCCGCGCGCGCTGGACGTCGCGGCGCGGCACGCCGACCGGATGGTGATCAACCTGGTCAGCCCGGCGGCCGCGGCGTCGCTGGTGCAAGGCCTGCGCTCGGCGTGCGAGCGCGCGGGGACCACGCCGCCGCCGGTGGCCGCGTGGGTGGTCGGCGCGGTGGATCCGTCGGAGGCCGCGATCGAGCAGCTTCGCCGCGGGGTCGTGGGGTACCTCGCCGCGCCGGGTTACGCGGACATGTTCCGCGCGGAGGGCTTCGGCGACCTGGTCGAGTTCGCGCGGACCCGCCCGCACCCGCGTGAGCTGCTCGCGGCGGTGCCGGTCGAGGCGATCGCGGCGGTCGGCCTGCTCGGCTCGCGCGACGACATCACGCGGAAGATCGCCGACTTCGCCGCGGCGGGCGTCGACGAACTGGCGATCGTCCCGGCGACGTCGGACGACGATCCCGGCGGCGCCCGGACCCTCGCCGGCATCTTTTCGGCCGCCGGTGTCGATCCGGCGTGACGCCGTTCGACGCGTAGTCATGACCGAGCCGACGAACACCAAGAACCTCGACCGGTACGGGTCCGCGCCGCTGGAGTGGAGCCGGGCCCGCGACATCCTCGTCGCCGACACCCCGACCGCGGACCTGACCTTTTTCGTGTCGACCGTGCGCCCCGACGGGCGGCCGCACTCCGCCGGCGTCGGCGCCGTGTGGGTCGAGGACGCCCTGTACTTCAAGGCCGGGCCGGGCACCCGCCGGGCGCGGAACCTGGCGGAGAACCCGGCGTGCACCGTTGCGGTGCGCCTGCGCGGCATGGACCTCATCCTGGAAGGCGAGGCCGGCCGCGTGACCGACTCCGCCACCGTCGAGCGTGTGGCGGTGGTCTACCGCGAGGGCGGCTGGCCCGCCACGGCGGAAGGCGCCACCCTCACCGCGCCGTACAGCGCGCCCAGCGCGGGAGCCCCGCCTTGGCACCTGTACCGGCTCGCCCTGCACCGGGCCATCGGCGTGGCCTCCGCCGAACCGCACGGCGCCACCCGCTGGGACTTCGCAACCTGACCATTCGCCCACCCGCCGAGTTCGCACTTTCTCTATGAAAGTGCGAACTCCTCACGTGGATTTCACATCGCGGGGGCGCGGGAGGGCCGGTGCTCGGCCACGGCCTCCGGGCGGCGGGGTACCGGGATCCGCACCAGCATCCGGGTGCGCCGGGCCGTGAGCAGGCCCAGGGCGAGAGAGCCGGCCAGGACCAGGGCCGACCGGGCCGAAGCCGCGTCGAAGACCAAAGCCCCGAAGTGGCTCAGGACGAAACCCGCGTCCAGCGCCCAGGCGACCACGAGCACGCCGAGGGCGGCCGGGAACGTCGTCCAGCGGGCCGTCGCCAGCACCACCAGACCCAGCGTGACCAGCGCGAACCACGGACTCGGCCCGGCCAGGTGCGCCGCGATCACGGCCGCCACCGCGGCCACGCACCCGAACGGGAACCCGAAACCACCTGTCATGCCGTCAGTGCACCGCCGCCGGTGGCCGACGACCGGGCTCAGGACGCGTTCCCTACGCCCCGGCCACCCGTTCTTGACGCCTTATTGACCCGTCACGCGCACGATCGCGTCGGCGACCTCCGGCCAGACCGCGCGCGGCAGGTTGTGGCCCATGCCCGGGATGACCACCAGCTCCGCGCCCGGGATCGCCTCCGCCGTCGCCTTGCCGCCGCTCACGTCGATCAGCGGGTCGGCGTCGCCGTGGATGACCAGCGCCGGCAGCTCGACAGAACGCAGCCCGGACGTCCGGTCGCCCGACGCCATCACCGCCGCCGCGTGGCGCAGGGTGCCCTCCGGGTGGCGGGCGCGGTCGAACTGCATCGTCGCCTTGGCCAGCAGGAACGCCTCGTCGTCCGGGTACCCGGGGGAGCCGAGCCGCCGGTAGCCCTCGACGCTGTCGGAGAGGGCCTGCTCGCGGGTCGTGGCCGGCGGCCGCGTCAGTACCGCCAGCGCCCACGGCTCGGCCTGCCCGACCGCCGGATCGCCGGTGGTCGACATGATCGACGTGACGCTCAGCAGCCGGTCCGGGTGGTCGATCGCCAGCTGCTGCACGATCATCCCGCCCATCGACGCGCCGACGACGTGGGCTCGCGCGATGCCGAGCGCGTCGAACAGCCCGACGGCGTCGTCGGCCAGGTCGGCCAGCAGGTACGGCGCCGTCGAGGGATCACCGGCGAAGAGCGCGCCCAGGTCCGGCGGCGGCAGCTGGTCGAAGTACGTCGAGAGCCCGACGTCCCGGTTGTCGTAGCGCACCACGAAAAACCCGCGGTTCGCGAGGAGTTCGCAGAAAGCGTCTTCCCAGGTGATCATCTGGGCACCCAGGCCCATCACCAGGACCAGGGGCGGAGCCGCCGGATCGCCGAAGGTGTCGTACTCGAGCTCGAGACCGTTGGCCTGTGCGCGTGCCATGCCCCGATCTTGCCCCAGACTTGCGTCGCTGGCACCGGGCCGGTCCGTGCGGTTACCGTAACGCCCCATGCCGACCTCATCCTCGGGCACCGGAGAGCGTCCCCGGTCGCGGGCCGCAGCCGGACTGCCGGCGATCACGGCCGAAAAGGTCGTCGACGCGGCCACGCGGCTGACCGCCGACGTCGGTCTCGACAACTGGACGCTGCGGCAGCTTGCCCGCGCCGTCGACGCCTACCCGGCGGTGATCTACCACCACGTCGGCGACCGGGACGCGGTGGTCAACGCCGTCGTCGACCGGGTCGTCGGCCTGCTGGTGCTGCCGGATCCGCAGCTGCCGTGGCAGCAGTGGTTCACCGACCTGCTCGCCGGGCTGCGCTCGGTGCTGCGGACCTACCCGGGCTGCGCGCGCCGGCTCGCGCTGTTCGGCCCGTCGGTCGACGCGGCCACCCTCAGCATCGACGCCGGGGTCGGCGTGCTGCTGACCGCCGGTTTCGGCAGCGAGAGCGTGCTCGCCTACAACCTGATGTTGATGACGGCCTGCCAGTTCGTCGCCATGGAGGACGACCGCGAGGGCGCGCTGGCGCTGCGGATCGACAACACCGAGACCTACGCGACCTACCGGGAGCGCACCGACCTGCCCGGCATGGCCGAGCTCGGGTCGGCGATGCACGACCTGATGGGCGACCCCGACCTCGCGGCGAACTACTACGCGCAGCTCTACGACTACGCCGTCCAACGCTGCCTCGACGGGCTCGCCCACCGGCTCGAAGAGCTGCGTGACCAGGGCTCCACGGGTTGACAGCGACTTGACAGTGCCCCGGCGTACCGTGAGCGTGCGTCGGTGGTCCGTCCATCGACCCGAAGCCCCCGGCGCCCTCCTCCCCCTCGTGGCGCCGGGGGCTTCGGTCTGTCCGTCAGCGGTTACCGGTCGCCCTGCCGCGGCGCCGGCGGCACCTGCTGGATGGCCGGGAAGATCTCGCCGACCAGCGTGACCAGCGATTTCGACAGCAGCAGGTGCACCTGCTCGCGGGTCAGCGAACCGCGCACGAGCCATTCCCGCCCGGCCGACTTCACCATTCCGCCGAACGCGCGCACGAGCGCGTTCAGCTCGGGCCCGTGTTCGCTCTGGCTGGACAGTCCGACGGCTTCGAGCACCCGATCGGCCGATTCCCGGTCGGCTTCTTCGAGAATGCGCTCCACTTCGAGGTCCCGGCCGATGCCTTCGGGGGCGATCGCGGCCAGCCACATCCGCTCCTGGCTGGTGACCATGTCGAGGAACCAGTCGATCGCGACGTCGGCCCGCAGTTCGAGCGGCCCTTCGGGCAGGATCTCGATGGCCAGCCGCGGCACGGTCAGCGCCCGGCGGATGATTTCCAGGTACAGCTCGCGCTTGGTGCCGAAGTAGTGGTTGATCAGCCCGCGCGCCACGCCCGCCGCGGCCGCGATGTCCGAAGTGGACACTTCCGAGTAGGGACGGTCACCGAACAGCCGCGCCGCGCAAGCGAAGATCTGTTCCTTCCGTTCGTCCGGTTCCAGTCTTCGCCATCGCGGCGCCGGCTCGGTGTTCATGCGTCCTATCGTCGCATGTCGCCTTGCGCCAGGCAGGTCAGTCCGCCGTGCCGCCGGACGGGGGACCACGATCGGGGCATGCCTAGTCCGGCAACGCGATGGGCGCGATGTCGGCGAATCCGTCACCCGGGCCGGGGTTCGCGGGATGCGTCTCGCCGCCCAGGTGGTGCAGCACGCCCCAGACCGCGTTGAGCGCCGTCTGCACCGCGCCTTCGGCCCAGCCCGCCGTCCACGAGACGTCGTCGCCCGCGAGGAACAGGCCGCGGTAGCGCGCCGGGAGCGAGTCCTGCACGAAGTGCGTGAACAGCCGGTGCTGGTAGCGGTAGTGGCCGGGCAGGTTGGCCTTGAACGCGCCCATGAAGTGCGGTTCGGCCTCCCACGACACGGTGACCGGGTCGCCGATGAGGTGCCGCCGGACGTCGACGCCCGGGTAGATCTCCCGCAGCGACTGCAGCATCACCTCGACGCGCTCGCCGACGGTCAGGGGCAGCCACTTCAGCGAGTCGTCGGCCCACGTGTAGGACAGGCAGATCACGGCGGGGGAGTCCGGGTCGTCGCCGAGCAGGTAGGTGCCGCGCGGCATCCGGTCGGTGAGCGTCATGCTCATCGTGTCACGGCCGGTCACCGGATCGGGGTCCAGCCAGAACGGCCGGTCCACCGGCACGAACACCTTCGACGACTCCATGTAGTGCGTCCGCTCGATCGCCGTCCAGTGGTCGATCGGGAACAGCGCTTCGTCGCATTCGATCTTCGACAGCAGCATCCAGCTCTGCGCGGTGAACACGGCCGCGGGGAACGTCCGGATGTGGCCCTCGGCGTCGGTCACCGTGATGTTGTTCGGCGCCGTGCGGTGCAGCCGCGTGACGCCGGGGTGCGGCCGCCCGCCGTGCAGCGTGCTGAGGCTCGTCCCGGCGGGCCAGAACGCCATTTCGGCCGGCGCGTGCTCCCACAGCCGCTGGGGCAGCTGCTGGCTGCCGCCGGCGATGCTGCGGTGCTCGTCGTCGGCACCGGTATAGACCACTCGGAGGATCTCCAGGATGGAGTTCGGGAAGTCGGTGTCCCAGCCGCCGGTGCCGAAGCCGACCTGGCCGAAGATCTCGCGGTTGCGGAAGGACGCGAACGCGGGCGAGTCGCAGAGGAAACCGTAGAACGTCTGGTTGTCCAGCTTCGGCACGAGCTCGTTCCACAGCCGCTTGATCGTCTTCGCGTCGCGGTCGCGGATCGCCGTCTGCATCTCGGCGAACGACGCGTGCTCGGCCAGGGTCCGGTCCCACGCGGCGGCGACCTCGCCGAACACCGCGGGCAGGTCGGCCGGCGTCCGCGCGTAATGGCTCTGGCCCTTGAGGTCGACGACGGTGCTCGGCGTCTCCGGCGCGAGGGGGTTCGGGAACGGCGTCGTTTCCAGGCCGACCTTGTCGATGTAGTGGAAGAGCGCGGTCGACGCGGGCGGGAAGCGCATCGCGCCCATCTCCGCGACGACGTCGTCCGGGCAGCCCGGGAAGCGCACGGTGCGCAGCCGGCCGCCGATTTCGGCGATCTCGTAGACGACCGGGCGCAGGCCGAGCTTCATCAGCTCGTACGCCGTGACGATGCCGGAGAGGCCGCCGCCGATCACGGCGACGTCGGTGCCGTGCCGCTCGGGCGGCACCGAGCCCAGCCCGGCCGGGTGGGCGAGGTAGTCGTCGTAGGCGAACGGGAAGTCGGGGCCGAACATCGTGATCGGGCGACCCGCCGGCTCGTCGTGGTGGATCGCGGTCGGGACAGCGGAGGTCATGCGGTGGTTCCCCGGTACAGTTCGGGCCGTCGGTCGGCCAGGTGGGTGTTCTCCAGCCGGGACGCGGCGAGCGCGTCCCGGGTGACGTCGGCGTGGATCAGCCCGGGTCCGGCGCCCGCGCGGGCCAGCACTTCGCCGGTCGGCGCGACGACGCAGGACCGGCCGCAGTAGGTCAGCTCCCGCTCGGCGTCGCAGCGGTTGGCGTAGGCGAGGAACAGCTGGCTTTCGTAGGCCCGCGCGGGCACCAGCGTGTCGGCGACCAGCTCGTACGGGCTCATCAGCGCGGTGGGCACGACCAGCAGCTCGGTGCCGGCCAGCGCGTGCGCCCGGACCATTTCCGGGAACTCGACGTCGTAGCAGATCAGCAGCCCGATCCGGACGCCGTCGAGGTCGGCCTGCACCACCGCTTCTTCGCCCGGCGCGAACCAGTTCTTGTCGATCTCGCCGAAGAGGTGTGTCTTGCGGTAGTTTGCGAGCCGCCGTCCGGTGCTGTCGATCAGCTGGACGCTGTTGAAGACGTCCTCGCCGGCGGATTCCGGGTAGCCGTACGCCAGCGCGACGCCGGTTTCCCGGGCCAGCGCGGACATCCGGGCCGCGGTCGGCCCGTCGGCCGGCTCGGCGAGTTCGCGGGTGCGCGCGCCGATGTGGTAGCCGGTGGTGATCATCTCGGCCGCGACGACGAGGTCGGCGCCGGACGCCGCGACGGCGCCGGGCAGCTCGGCGAACGGGCCCTGGTGGACGGCGACCCTCATGACAGCCGCGACTTCCGGATGCCGTAACCGAAGTAGATCACCAGGCCCAGCAGCATCCAGGCGCCGAAGACGACCCAGGTGGCGCCGTCGAGGCTGAACATCATGTACCCGCAGCACAGCACGCCGAGCAGCGGCGTGACCGGCGAGAACGGCACGCGGAACGCGCGCGGCGTGTCCGGCTGCCGCCGTCGCAGCAGCAGGACGGCGACGTTGACCAGGCCGAACGCGAAGAGCGTGCCGATGCTGGTGGCGTCGGCCAGCTTGCCCAGCGGGATGAACGCGGCGAGCACGGCCACGAAGCCGGAGACGACCAGCGTGTTGATCCGCGGCGCGCCGGTCTTGGCGTCCACTGTGGACAGCGACTTCGGGACGAGGCCGTCGCGGGACATCGCGAACAGGATGCGCGTCTGCCCGTAGAGGACGGTCAGCACGACGCTGGAGATCGCCACGATCGCGCCGACGGCCAGCAGCGCCGCCCACACTTTGTTGTCCGACACCGCCGAAAGCACGTGCGAGAGCGCGGCTTCCTGGCCGTCGAACTGCTGCCACGGCAGCGCGCCGACGGCGGCCACCGCGACCAGGCAGTACAGCACCGTGACGATGCCGAGCGAGAGCAGGATCGCCCGCGGCAGGTCGCGCTGCGGGTTCTTCGCCTCCTCGCCGGCCGTTGACGCGGCGTCGAAGCCGATGTAGGAGAAGAACAGCTTCGCGCCACCGGCGCTCATCCCGGCCAGCCCGAGCGGCAGGAACGGCGAGAAGTTCTTCGCCTGCACGGCGGTGAACGCGATGACGCAGAACAGCACCAGGGTGGCGATCTTGACCGCGACCATGATCGTGTTGGCCCGGGCGCTTTCCTTCGCGCCCGACAGCAGCAGCACCATCGCGAGCAGCACGACGACGATGGCCGGCACGTTGACGATCCCGCCCGAGCCGGGCGGCTGGCTGAGCGCGTCCGGGATGGCGAACCCGAAGACCAGCCGCAGCAGTTCGTTGAGGTACTGGCCCCAGCCGACGGCGACCGACGCCACCGAGACGCCGTACTCGAGGATCAGGCACCAGCCGCAGACCCAGGCGACGAGTTCGCCGAGCGTGGCGTAGGTGTAGGAGTAGGACGAACCGGACAGCGGGATCATGCCGGCGAGCTCGGCGTAGGACAGGGCGGAGAAGAGCGCGGTGATCCCGGCGAGCACGAACGACAGCACGACCGACGGGCCGGCCACCGGGACGGCTTCGCCCAGCACGACGAAGATCCCGCTGCCCAGCGTCGCGCCGATGCTCAGCGTGGTGAGCTGGCCGAGGCCGAGCGACCGCTTCAACGTGCCATGATCACCTTCGGCGATCAGGTCGGCCACCGGTTTCCGCCGCACCGTCGCGGCTCGCAGAGTCATGCCGACGACCGTATCCGCCGTCGCGGAAGCGCAAAACAGGAGAACATTGCGCGTAAAGATGAATCACAGGTGATTCATTGCACAAGACACGTGATTCGTGGCGAATCATTCCATCGGGTGCACGCGGTCACGGTGGGCTGGACGCGGGCAGGAGCAGGGTGAACGTCGGCGGGGACGGCAGGTGCAGGCGCAGCCGGCCGCCCTCGGCTTCGGCGAGGCTGCGGGCCAGGCGCAGGCCGATGCCGTGGCCGCTCGGCGCGCTCGCGAACGGGTCCGTCTCGCCGAGGTCCGGGCCTTCGTCGGCGACGTCGATGGCCAGCGCGTCCCCGGCGTCGCGGGCCACCACGGTGACCGTGCCGCGCCCGTGCGTCACGGCGTTGTCCAGCAGCACACCGAGCACCTGCCGGACCGCGGCGGCGGCCGCGCGGGCCGGCGGCGGGTCCTCCCGGACGATCCGCAGCTTCCGCCCGTGTGGCGCGAGCAGCGCCTCCCCGGCCTGCCGGACCTCGTCGAGCAGGACGTCGAGGGCGAGCTCGGCCCGCGGCGCCCGGCGTTCCCGGCCGAGCGCCAGGAGGTCTTCGATGGTGCGTTCCAGCCGGTCGGCGGACGCGATCCCGGCGCGGATCGCCGCGTACGGGTCGCTCTCCGGTGTCTCCAGCGCGGCTTCGAGCTGCAGCCGCAGCCCGGTCAACGGCGTCCGCAGCTGGTGGGACGCCTCCGCGGAGAACGCGCGCTCGCGCTCCAGCGTCTCGCCGATGCGGGTCGCGGTGGCGTCGAGCGCCTCGCCGACCTGGTCGATCTCCGCGATCCCGGCGCGCGGGCCGCGGGCGGTGAAGTCGCCGTCGCCGAGCCGCTCGGCCACGGCGGCCAGCTCCTCCAGCGGCCGGACCAGCCGCGACGTCGACCGCCGGGCCGTCAGCCAGCTCGCCCCGATCGCCACCACCGCCAGCGCGGCCATGGCGAGCCAGGTCAGCCCGACCCGCAGGTAGAGGTCGGACACCGGCAGCGCGGCGCGGACGACGCCGATCGTGCGCGACCCGTTGACCACCGGGACGGCCAGCACCACTTTGCCGCCTTGCCGGCCGGTGACGACGTCCTCGGTGGCCTTCGCCGCCTGGAGCTCGATCGAGCCGCCGACGGCCGGCCCCTGCCCGGCGAGCAGCCGCCCGTCCGGGGAGTAGACGCCGACCGCGCCTTCGGCCTCGTCCCCCTCCAACGGTGGGACGACCGGCGCCAGCCCGGCGTTCAGCTCGTGGGCGACGGCCAGCGCGGCGGTGTCGGCGGCGCGCTCCAGGTCCGACGTCGTGTCGTCGCGGTAGTACTGCATCACGGCCACGCCCAGCGGGAGCGCGAACAGGACGGTCGCCACCAGCGCGGCCAGCACGGTCAGGGCGATGATCCGGCGGCGCACGGCTACCGCTGCGCCCCGGTCCGCGCGGGATCCTCCAGGCGGTACCCGTGCCCGCGCAGGGTGGCGATCAGCGGGACGGCCGCCCCGGCTCCGGCGGCCGCGGCGAGCTTGCGGCGCACGGCCGCGATGTGCACGTCCAGCGTCTTGGTCGAGCCGTACCAGTGCGCGTCCCAGACCTCGGCCATCAGCGTCTCGCGGCTGACCGCGACGCCGGGCTGCTCGGCCAGCCGGGCCAGCAGGTCGAACTCCTTCGCGCGCAGCACGACCTCGTTCCCGTTGACGCTCGCGCGGCGGCCCGCGACGTCGACGGTGAGGCCGCCGACGGTCACCGGCGGCCGGGCGGTGGCCGGGGCGCCGCGGCGCAGGTGCGCCCGCACCCGGGCCAGCAGCTCGCCCAGCCGGATCGGCTTGGTGAGGTAGTCGTCGGCCCCGGCGTCGAGGCCGACGACGACGTCCATCTCCTCCTGCCGGGCGGTGAGGATGACGAGCACCGTGGCGGGCAGCGCGGCCCGCAGCCGGCGGCAGACCTCGACGCCGTCCAGGTCGGGCAGGCCGAGGTCGAGCAGGACGAGGTCGAACTCGCCGTCGCCGGCCGCCTTCAGCGCGGTGCGGCCGTCGCGCCGCCAGGACACCTGGTAGCCGTGGAGTCGCAGGGTGGATTCGAGCACGCTGCCGATCGCCGCGTCGTCTTCCACCACCAGCAGGTTCGGCATGCCGGAAGCCTAACCGGACGGCCTCAGTTCCACGTCAGGGCTGGTCGGGACGGGTGCCGAAGCCGATCCGGGAGATCCGCCGCGCGGCCGCCGTCACCGACGCGCCGAACCCGGCGGCCCGCGGTCCGGTGAACCGCGTGGTCGGCCCGGTGATCGCGAGCGCGGCGAGCACCCGCCCGTCGCCGTCGTGCACCGGCGCGGCGACGCTCGACGCGCCGGCCTCCGGCTCGCCGTGGCTGGTCTCGGCGTTCCCGGCCGCGGCGGCGTCGAGCACGAGGCCCGCCGCGCCGCACGTCAGCGGCAGCTCGTCGCCCACCCGGCCCACGTGCCGGATGCCCTGCGGGCCCTCCTGCTGGGCGACGCAGACGAGCACCGTCGTGCTGCGGACGTAGAGCCCGGCCGTCTCGCCGCACTCCAGCGCCAGCTCGCGCAGCACCTGGCGGACCGGTTCGGGCAGCTGCCACGCGGTGTTCGCCAGCGTGGCCCAGCGCAGCAGGCCCGGGCCGACGGTGACCCGGCCGTCCGGGCGCGTCCAGAGCAGGCCGCGCTGCTCGCAGGTGGCGACCAGCCGCAGCACGGTGGTCTTGGCCAGGCCGCTCGCCGCGGTGAGGTCCTTGACGGCCCACGTGCGGTGGCGTTCGGTGAACAGCGCGAGCAGGTCGAAGGTGCGCAGCACGCTCCGGACCGCGCCGTCGTCGCTCTGCTGGTCCGTCATCCTGCGACCCCCGTTCGCCTGACGGTCCCAGGCTACCGGCGGCCGGACCCTCGGGCCACGTGCCGCTCGAACGCCGCGATGGTCTCGGCGAGCACCTCCGCGCCCGGCCGGGCCCACAGGCCGGCGTTGAAGACCTCGACCTCGATCGGGCCGGTGTAACCCGCGGCCTCGACGCGGGCGCGCAGGTGCCGGTGGTCGATCGGGCCGTCGCCCGGCAGCGCGCGGCCCAGCAGCGGGTCGGGCAGCGGCACGAGGACGTCGCAGACGTGGAACCCGGCGATCCGGCCGGCGGCCGCGGCGATCGACTCCTCGATCCGCGGGTCCCACCAGACGTGGAACTCGTCCACGATGATGCCGACCTGCTCGGCCGGGTGCTCGACCGCGATCGCCAGCGCCTGGTCCACTGTGGACAGCACGGATCGGTCCGCGCACTGCATCGGGTGCAACGGTTCCAGGCCGAGGCGCACCCCGCGTTCCCCGGCGTAGGGGGCCAGCTCGCCGACGGCGTCCGCGACCCGCTGCCGGGACGCCTTGAGGTCGTTGCCCGCGACCCCGCCGACCACGAGCACGAGGACGCCGGCGCCCAGCGCGGCGGCTTCGTCGATCGCCTCCCGCGTCCGCGCCACACCGTCCACAGGGGAGCCTTCGGGCGTCACGCCGGTGAAGAACCCGCCGCGGCACAGGGAAGAGACCCGGATGCCGTGCTCCTTGAGCAGGCGCGCGGCTTCGTCGACGCCGGTCTCCGCGACCTTGTCGCGCCACAGCCCGATCCAGCCGACGCCCGCTTCCGCGCACCCGGCGACGGCTTCGGGCAGCGACCAGGCCTTGGTGGTGATCTGGTTGAGGCTGAGCCGCTCGTCCATCACGCCACCCCGGCGGCCAGCAGCAGCGGCCGCATCCGGGCCACGGCCAGGTCGGGATCGGCCAGCACCCCGGCGTCGTCGGCGAGGCGCAGCAGCGTGGCGAGGTGCGTGATCGTGCGCGCCGACTCCTGGCCGGCGATCATCCGGAAGTGCTCCTGGTGGCCGTTGAGGTAGGCGAGGAAGACGACGCCGGTCTTGTAGTGCCGGGTCGGCGCGCGGAAGATCTCGCGGCCCAGCGGCACGGTCGGGTCCAGCAGCGCGCGGAACCCGGCGGCGTCGCCGTCGTCGAGACGGGCGAGCGCGGCCCCGGCGACCGGCGCGATCGGGTCGAAGATCCCGAGCAGGGCTTCGCTGTGCCCGTGCTCGTCGCCCGCGATGAGGTCGGGGTAGTGGAAGTCGTCGCCGGTGTAGCACCGGACGCCGGCCGGCAGCGCCCGGCGGAACTCCGTCTCGACGGCGGCGTCGAGCACCGAGACCTTCACCCCGGCCACGGTCCCGGCGTACTCGGCGCAGAGCGCGCCCAGTTCCCGGGCCGCGTCCCGGACGTCGTCGTGGCCCCAGTAACCGGCCAGCGCCGGGTCGAACTGCTCGCCCAGCCAGTGCAGCAAGACCGGCCCGCTCGCCTCGGACAGCAGCTTGCCGTACGCCGCATGGTAGTCGTCCGGCCCGGACGCCGCCGCGGCGAGCGCCCGGCTGGCCATCACGACCGGCACCGCGCCCGCCCCGCCGACCAGGTCGAGCTGCTCACGCCAGGCGTCCACAATGGACGCGACGGTGGCCGGGCCGGCGGCCAGCTGGTCCGTGCCGACGCCGGCGACCCAGGGCCGCCCGCCCGCGGCCGCGCCGGTGCGCGTGACCAGTTCGCGGGTGGTTGACCAGTCCAGGCCCATGCCGCGCTGCGCGGTGTCCATCGCGTCGGCGACGCCGAGCCCGCAGGCCCAGAGGTGCTCCCGGAAGGCCAGCGTCGTGTCCCAGTCCACGCGGTAGGGCTCGTCGGCCAGCGCGTCCGCCACGACGTGCGCGGCGGCGTAGGCGATCCGAGAGGCAGGAGGTGCCGACGGCGGCTCGGGCGGCCGCGGCCCGCCCGGCGACCACGTCGTGAGCTCGCCGCCGGGGGTGGGGAGCACGAGCACGGGGACCTCCGGAGTAGTCAGAAAGCGCTTTCTCGCCGACTACGGTAGGGCCTGCGCCGGGGCACGACAAGGCCCCGTCCGGTCGGTGCCCGGGGTGCGTGGCGGTCTCCTGCAGTGCGACTTCGCCGGTCCGGCCGCCCCAGTCGCGCGCGGTTTGCGGGCGCGTGGCGGGTTTCTCGCTGGACGAATTCGGCGGCTCGGCCGGCCCGTCCGTCGGGCGCTCGGAGCGTGTGGTGCTTTCGCGCGGCCCGGCTTCGCCGGTGCTATCGCCTCGTTCGGTCGGCGCCTGAGTGCGCGCGGTGCTTCTCGGTGCGCGATTACGGCGGCCCGGCCGGACTCTCGGGTCGGAGGTTGGGGCGTGGTGCTTTCGCGTTGTCCGGTTTCGGCGGCCTCTCGGGCAGAACTCGGGGACGCGGTGCAATCGCGCCGTGTGGCTTCGGTGGCCTGCCTGGTCGGGGCTCGGGGGAGCGGCGCGTTCGTGCGGTGCGGTTCGGCGGCCCGCCAGGTCGGGGCTCGGGGCGCGGTGCTTCCTTGTAGCGTCTCGGCGCCCTGCCCGGTCGGCGCTCGGGGGCGCGGCGCGTTCGTGCGGTGCAGTGCGGTGCGGTGCGGTGGCCTGCCTGGTCGGGGCTTGAGGGCGCGGCGCGTTCGTGCGGTGCGTCTCGGCGCCCCTGCCCGGTGATCGCCCAGGGTGCGGTGTTTCTCGCTGCTCGGCTTCGGTGGCTCGGCAAGACCTGTCGGTCAGCGCTTGGGTCGTCCGGTGCTCTCGCGCAGGACTACCTCGCCGGCCAGCCGGATCGTTCGAGGGCGGCTTGCGCTGCCGCCCTTGATCGCGAGGTCCATTGCCCGCTCGCCCAGCTGCTCCAGTGGCAGCCGGACGGTCGTGAGCGCCGGGGCGAGGTCGCGGACCACCGGGATGTCGTCGAAGCCGGCGAGCGAGATGTCGCCGGGTACGGCCAAGCCGGCCTCGCGCAACGCCGTCATCGCGCCGATCGCCATCACGTCCGTGACGGCGAAGATGCAGGTGGGCAGCTTGCGCTTGCGGGTGGCGAGCAGCTGCTTGGTCGCCTCGTAACCGCCGTCGCGGGTGAACGCGGCTTCGACGACGTCGTCTTCGCGCAGGTCTATGCCGTGCGCGGCGAGCCCGTCGGTGAAGCCGGCGAGGCGGTCGACGACCGTGCTCAGCCGTCGGGGCCCGGCGAGCACGGCGAACCTCTTGTGCCCGAGGCCGGCGAGCGACTTCGCCAGCTCGGCGGCGCCGCCCTTGTTGTCCGGCTGCACGGTGTCGATCTTGAGCCCGCGGTGGCGGCTGACCGCCGCGACCTGGCCGCCGCCCCGGCGGTAGGGCTCCAGCTCCGCGGCCATCGCGCGCTCCCACGCCCGGTCCTCGAACGCCGAGCCGATCAGCAGGATGGCCGCGGCCCGCTGCGCTCGCAGCGTCGAGACGTAGGCGACCTCGCGGTCCGGGTCGCGGAACGTGCCGGCCAGCATCACCAGCAGCCCGTTGTCCGTGGCCACCCGCATCACCCCGCTCGCGATGGCGGCGAAGTAGGGGTCGCCGACGTCGTGGCAGATCACGCCGACCGTCCGGTGCGTGCCCCCGGCGAGGGCCTGCGCGTGGGCGTTCGGGGCGTAGGCCAGCTCGGCCGCGGCCGCGGAGACCCGCTCCCGCAGGTCGGCGCGGACGGACGCGGTGCCGTTGAGCACCCGCGACGCCGTCGCGAGCGAGACGTTCGCGCTGCGTGCCACGTCTTCGAGCGTCACGTGCGGCCGGGCCTTCATGGATCCTCCAAGATCGGTCTCGGGCGTGCGGCCCGCATACCTTGCTCGCCGGCCGTGGGGTGCCGGCCGCGTGGTGCCGGCCCGGAGGCGACGGGAACGCAATCTACTGGGGAGGAGTGCGGGAACGGAGAGGGTAAGCCCGCTCCGGTTCGCCCAGGTGGTCCGGGTGGTGGTCACGGCGCCGGTGGCCGCCAAAAGTTACCCCGATCGTGTGAAACGGGGGTGCGGAAGATCGAGGGCCGGTCGTGTGTTGCCACCAAGGGAGACCAGGACGTGGTGAGTTCGTCACGCCCTGAAGATCGTCGATCATGAGAGGAAGGCCCCATGCTGTTCGGTGACGAGCACGTCCGCCGCTACGAGGAGACCGACGGCGAGGTCGGCCACGAGTGGCGGGACGGCGTCCCGGCGCTGGTGCTGACCACCACCGGCCGCAAGACCGGCCAGGAGCGCAAGTTCGCCCTGATCTACCAGGAGGTCGACGGCAACGCCGTGATCGTCGCTTCCAAGGGCGGCGCGCCGAACCACCCCGGCTGGTACTTCAACCTCCTCGAACACCCCGAGGTCGGCGTCCAGGTGAAGGCCGACAAGTACCAGGCCCGCGCCCGCACGTCGTCCGGCGAGGAGCGCGCGAAGCTGTGGGAGAAGCTCGCCGCCGTCTGGCCGGACTACAACGAGTACGCCAAGAAGACCGACCGCGAGATCCCCGTGGTGGTGCTCGAGCGGCTGTGATCTGCGCCGCGTTCCGGGGGTGACCGGGGCGATCCGGCCGGTCGTCGGCTACGAATTACCTTCATGACCGACCGCTGGACCGCCCTCGACCTCGAGGGTGAGCTGCTCACCCGACGCCAGATGATCGCCTACGGCCGGCGCTTCGCCCGCGCCGGCCGGGGCGCCTGGTACAGCTTCGCGATCGAGGTGGTCTGGCAGTTCCTCGTCCAGTCCACCCGGTTCCGGGTGCGGGGCTCTCGGAACATCCCGAAGACCGGCGGGGTGCTGGTGGCGTCCAACCACCTGTCGTTCGCCGACCCGACCACGCTCACCGCGTTCTGCCTCGCCGCCGGCCGGGTGCCGCGGTACCTGGCGAAAGCCTCCCTCTGGAACCTCCCGGTCGTGCGTTCGGTGATGCGCTCCGGGCGGCACATCCCGGTCTACCGCGGCGCCGCCACGGCGTCGGAGGCCTTCCGCGACGCGGTCGCGTCCGTGAAGGCCGGCGAGTGCGTCGCGATCTTCCCGGAGGCGACGTTCTCGAAGGACCCCGCCGGCTGGCCGATGCGCGGCAAGACCGGCGTCGCCCGGATCGCCCTCGAGACCGGCGCGCCGGTGATCCCGGTGGCCAACTGGGGCACGCACCGGCTGCTGCCCGCTACCGCGTGGTTCCCCCGCGGCCTGCCGCGCAAGACCGTCGACCTGGTCGCCGGCCCGCCGGTCGACCTCTCGGACCTCGCCGGCCGCGAGCTGACCCGCGAGGTGCTCGAAGAAGCGACGGCGCGCATCATGGCGGCCGTGACGGACCTGCTCGTGACGCTCCGGGGCGAGCGCCCGCCGGTCGCCGCCTGAGGCCCGGGTCACCCCGCCGCGAGGGGCGCGGGAGGGTAGTTTCGGGTGCATGAGTGCACAACACTTCGATGTCGTCGTGCTGGGGGCCGGGGTAGGTGGCTACGTCGCGGCGATCCGCGCGTCCCAGCTGGGTCTGAGCGCCGCCGTGGTCGAGGAGAAGTACTGGGGCGGGGTCTGCCTGAACGTCGGGTGCATCCCGTCGAAGGCGCTGCTGCGCAACGCCGAACTGGCGCACGTGGTGACGCAGGAGGCGAAGGCGTTCGGCATCTCGTCCGACAGCCCGATCCGCGTCGACTACACGGCCGCCTACGAGCGCAGCCGCAAGGTCGCCGACGGGCGCGTCAAGGGCGTGCACTTCCTGATGAAGAAGAACAAGATCACCGAGTTCGACGGGCACGGCACGTTCGTCGATGACCACACCCTCGAGGTGAACGGCTCGCGGGTGGCCTTCGACCACTGCGTCATCGCGACGGGCGCGACGACGAAGCTGCTGCCGGGCACCTCGCGCAGCTCGCGGGTCGTGACGTACGAAGAGCAGATCCTCGCCAGTGAGCTGCCGTCGAGCATCATCATCGCCGGGGCCGGCGCGATCGGCGTCGAGTTCGCCTACGTGCTGCACAACTACGGGGTCGACGTCACGATCGTCGAGTTCCTCGACCGGATGGTCCCGCTGGAGGACGCCGAGGTCTCGGCGGAGCTCGCCAAGCGTTACCGCAAGCTCGGCATCAAGGTGCTGACGTCGACCCGCGTCGAGTCGATCGACGAGTCGGACGCGTCGGTGCACGTGACCGTGTCGTCGGAGAAGGACGGCAAGCAGGTCCTGGAAGCGGACAAGGTCCTGCAGGCGATCGGGTTCCAGCCGCGGGTCGAGGGTTACGGCCTGGAGAAGACGGGTGTCGCCCTGACCGAGCGCGGCGCCATCGCCATCGACGGCCGGGGCCGCACGAACGTCGACCACATCTTCGCGATCGGCGACGTGACGGCGAAGCTGATGCTCGCGCACGCGTCCGAGTCGATGGGTGTCGTGGCGGCGGAGACGATCGCGGGCGCGGAGACGATGGAACTCGACTTCCCGATGATCCCGCGCGCGACGTACTGCCAGCCGCAGATCGCGAGCTTCGGCTGGACGGAAGAACAGGCCCGCGACAAGGGCTACGACGTGAAGGTGGCGAAGTTTCCCTTCACCGCGAACGGCAAGGCCCAGGGCCTTGGCGACGCGGGCGGGTTCGTCAAGCTGATCAGCGACGCGAAGTACGGCGAGCTGATCGGCGGCCACCTCATCGGGCCGGACGTCACGGAGCTGCTTCCGGAGCTGACGTTGGCGCAGCAGTGGGATCTGACGGTGCACGAGGTCTCCCGGAACGTCCACGCGCACCCGACGCTGGGTGAAGCGGTGAAGGAAGCCCTGCACGGCCTCGCGGGGCACATGATCAACATGTAGCCCGCGGCCGGCCCTGACCCGGTAAGGCGGGTCAGGGCTCGATCTCAGAGCACGTGGGACGCGATCAAGTGACCCAGCTGACGGATGTCCGAACTGCCCTTGAACTCCAGACGGACCTTGCCGAGTCCGCTGAACCACAGGTCGAGTTCGGCGTCGAGGTCGAAAGTGCCCGCCGTTTCGATCGAGAACGCCTGGATCTTGCTGTAGGGCAAGGATGTGAAGTCCTTCTTCTTGCCCGTGACGCCTTGGACGTTCACCGCGATCAGCCGCTTGTCGGTGAACACGACGAAGTCGCGGACGGCCTTGAAGCAGGCCATCACCTGTTCGCCCTGGATGATGATCGGCTGAACCGTCGGCGTGATGTCCTGGGGGTTGCACGGGGCGAGCTTGAAGACCGTGTTCTTGGAGAAATCAATCATTCTCCAGACTGTAGCGGGATCGCCACTTCGAACCGGAGTTCCGGGCGCGCCCACGCGATCTTCGGGGTTTCGGCGGGATCGTGCCGGTGTGGCGCGCGCCCATGCGGAGGTAGAACGGCAGCGCCGGTGGGTGCGAAACGACCCGCACCGCCGGGATGTCTCGCGCCCGGGCTTCGGCGAGCATGTGCGCGACCAGGCGGCTGCCGAGGCCGAGGCCCTGGGCGGCGTCCGCCACGAAGAGGATGTCGAGTTCCGGTGGCTCTTCGAGGAGTGCGTAGAAGCCCAGCACCTCGTCGCCGGTCATGGCGGCGAAGGTCGGGTGGGCTTCGATGTAGGCGGGCGTGACCGTGTAGCCGTCCAGGATGGACGCGTACTCGCCCTGGTATGCGGACGACGCGTGCATCAACGCGGTCAGGGACGCTGCTGGGGATCCGGTGGCCCGGACGATGTCGACCATGTTCCGAAGGCTACGAACCGGGTCCGACAGTTTCGGTGGGGTCTGGAGGTAGCGGACCTCGATCGGTTCCGGAACCTTTTGCAGCACAACGAAATACTCGTCGAGATTCTCGATCGGGTGAACGGCCCGGAGCTGCCGAGGACTGGGTGATCAAGGCGGTCGCGGACCGGTGCGGAAATTTTCCCGCTGAGGAAAGTACGCGACGAAGCGCGTGTACTTTTCTGCGCGCAAAGCCGCCGCCGAATTCATCGTCGTGCCGCTTCCGACGTCACGCCGAAACCGCCCGGGATGCCGTGGGAGGTGGCCGGCGGGTTCACCGCGGGGACCCAGACCGCGTCGATCGCCCTGGAAGCGTTGCGGGTCAAGGAAGGCGAGACGCTGCTCGTGCACGGCACCGCCGCCGTGCAGCTCGCGCGGCTCGGGGCGTGCTCGGCGGTGATCGGAACGGCGAGTGAGGCGAACCAGAACTACGTCCGCGAGCTGGGCGCGACCGTCGTCGTCTACCGCGATGGCCTGAAGCTGCGGGTCGAGGCGCCGCGCCGCGGGGGATCGACGTCGGCGCTCGTCTCGAAGTCCGGACGCTCGGCCGCGCGTCTCACCGAGGCCGCGGCGGGCCATCGCGAAATCGGGACCGGGCACGGCCGGGGAAAAATCGTTCTCACGTTTCCCTGACCGTTCCACCATGTGGACGGCTGGACGTTCCCGACTTTGGTCGGTGGACCGGTGATCGGTCACTCCTTAGATTCTCCCCATTACACCCGGTCGGGTGTCATTCGGTCGAGTGGCCGAGTACCACAGGGAGAAATCGATGGTGAGATTCAGCCGGGTCGCCGCGCACGCGGTTCCGCTGACGGTCGGCGCCTTGCTGTTGTCGACGGGGGTCGCCGTGGCCCAGCCGTCCACGGTGGACGCCGCGACCGCGCGCACCGAAGCGGGCATCAGCGCGCTGCAGAGCATCAAGAAGAGCCTGACCCCGGCCGAGCGCAAGCAATCGAGTCAACTGGTCGTCGAGAAGCGGTTGCGCGCCGATCGCTCACTGGCCGCGAAGCTGCCGGAATACCGCTCCGGCGTCGGCGTGAGCGGCGCCGGCACCGTCTCGGTCGACATCGCCACCCGCGACCAGGCCGTCGCGAACGCCGTCCAGGCCGCGGGCGGCACCGTGCGCTACGCCGCGGCCGGCGCCGTGCGCGCCGACCTGCCGCTGTCCGCTCTGGACGCGATCTCCGGCCGCGCGGACGTCACCGAGGTCAAGCCCGCCGCCCAGGCCACCACCTGGAGCGAGCCGGGCAACCGCGACCTGCGCGAGGCGCTCGCCGCGAAGGCCCCGGCCGCGACCCAGGTGTCCGAAGGGGACAAAGCGCACGGCACCGATACCGCCCGGACCACCTACGGCGTCAGCGGCACCGGCGTGAAGGTCTGCGTGCTCTCCGACGGCGTCGACTCGCTGGCGAAGTCCCAGACCGCCGGCGAGCTGCCTGCCGTGGACGTCCTGTCCGGTCAGAAGGGCAGCGGCGACGAGGGCACCGCGATGCTCGAAATCGTCCACGACCTCGCGCCCAACGCCACCCTCGGCTTCGCGACGGCGTTCACCAGCGAAGCCAGCTTCGCCGCGAACATCCGCGCGTTGCGCACCACGAGCCACTGCCAGATCATCGTCGACGACGTCTCCTACTTCGACGAGTCGCCGTTCCAGGACACCCAGGTCGCGCAGGCCGTCAACGACGTCACCGCGGCCGGCGTCCTGTACTTCTCCTCGGCCGGCAACTCGGGCAACGCGACCGACGGCACCAGCGGCTACTACGAGGGCGACTTCCGCGCTTCCTCGACGAAGATCACCGGCGTCACCGGCACGCCGCACGACTTCGACCCCAGTAGCACCACGCAGAACTTCGACGCGCTTTCGGCGGGCTCGCTCGGCAAGCCGGTGACGCTGTTCTGGTCCGACCCGTGGGGCCGCTCCGCCAACGACTACGACCTGTTCATCCTGAACTCCGCGGGCAGCGTCGTGGCCTCCAGCGAAAACGGCCAGTCCGGCTCGCAGAACCCGTACGAGATCGCGAACGTGCCGGCCACCGGCTCCGGTTACAAGGTCGCCGTCGTGAAGTACAGCGGCGCCGACCGGTTCATCGCGCTCAACGTGATCCGCGGCCGGTTCGTCGCCTCGGGCTCGCTCAAGGCGTTCAGCACCAACGGCGTCACGAACGGCCACTCGTCCGCGGCCAGCGCGTTCAGCGTGGCGGCGGCCCCGGCGGCGGGCGCGTTCACCCGGCCGCTGGAGACCGGCGACCCGGCGAACCCGGCCGGCCCGTACCCCGGCGTGTTCACCGCGTCGAGCAAGTGGGAGCGGTTCTCCTCCGACGGCAAGCGGCACCTGTTCTACAACGCCGACGGCACCGCGATCACCGCGGGCAACGTGTCCTCGACCGGCGGCACGACGCGCAACAAGCCGGACATCACGGCGGCCGACGGCGTCTCGACCTCGGTGACCGGCTTCCAGCCGTTCTTCGGGACGTCGGCGGCGGCCCCGCACGCGGCGGCCATCGCGGCGCTGCTGCTGTCGGGCAAGCCGACGGCGACCCCGGCGCAGATCCGCACCGCGCTGGTGTCGTCCGCGATCGACCTGGGCACGCCCGGGTTCGACACGGTGACCGGCAACGGCCTGATCATGACGGGCCCGGCGCTGGCCGCGCTCGGGGTCCAGCCGAAGTAGTTCCTCCTCGCGAAGAGGGCCCGGCACTCGCCGGGCCCTCTTTCGTTAGGGTCGGCGGCATGGTGAAGACGGCGGTGGTGACCGGGGCCGGATCGGGCATCGGGCGGGCGGTGGCGCGGGCGCTGCTCGACGAGGGCTTCGAGGTCGCGCTCGCCGGGCGGCGGGCCGACGCGCTGGCCGAGACGGCGGAAGGGCGCGAAACCGCGCTCGTCGTGCCCACCGACGTCGCCGACGAAGACTCCGTCCAAGCCCTGTTCGACGCCGTCCGCGACCGCTGGGGACGGCTCGACCTGCTGGTCAACAACGCCGGGATCGGCGCCGCGGGTACCGTCGCCGACCTGAGCGTTGCGGACTGGAAGCGCACCGTCGACGTCAACCTCACCGGGATGTTCCTCTGCGCCCAGCAGGCCGTGCTGCTGATGAAGGAGCAGGACCCGCGCGGCGGCCGGATCGTCAACAACGGCTCGATCTCCGCGCACGTGCCGCGGCCCGCGAGCGTCGCCTACACCGCGACGAAGCACGCCGTCACCGGCCTGACCAGGTCGATCTCGCTCGACGGCCGGGCCTGGAACGTCGCCTGCGGGCAGATCGACATCGGCAACGCCGCCACCGAGATGACCGAACGGATGGCGGCCGGCATCCCGCAGCCCGACGGGCGGGTCGTCGCGGAACCGACGTTCGACGTCCGGCACGTCGCCGACGCGGTCCTCTACATGGCCGGGCTGCCGCTCGACACCAACGTCCAGTTCCTGACGATCACCGCGACGACCATGCCGTTCATCGGCCGGGGATGACGATCAGGCGGTCGTGCCACGGGTGCGCGGTCCCGAGCGCGTCCGCGAGCCACCGTCGCTGAGCGGCGTCCAGGACGGGCAGCACGGCGGTGAAGTCCTGCTCGTCCTTCGGACGGGGGCGACCGGACTTGGAGAACAGCTGCACTTCCGTTGCCAGGTAAGGGATTCCGTCGGCGAACAGGCGGCCCAGCTCGGCGACCGGGCGCCGCAGGCCGGGGTTCCGGCGAGAGAACCACTCGCCGTCCGCTGATTCGTCGAGCATCGTCGTGCGCCCGGAAGGCGTGCCCCACGGCCAGTTCGATCGCGTAGCCACCCGCGATCCACCACGGGGCCCGGACCCGCGAGAACAGGGTGACCACTTCGGACAGTGGCGCCGGGTCCCAGGTCACGGCGCCGCGATCCCGGCCAGTACCGGTCCCGTGAAGGGCGTCGTCACGACGTCGTGCACGCGGTCGCCCCAGACCGCGTGGCCGTGCCCGGACCACAGCGGCGCCACCGGGAGGTCGCGCAGCAGCTGGTTCTCCGCCAGCCGGTACAGCTCGCCCGCCTCGTCTCCCGTCGCCGCCGCGTCGGCGAGAGCCAGGTTCTGCCGGAAGTTCTCGTCCCGGTAACCCGACGCCTCGGCCAGGGCCGACAACAGCTCGTACGGGCTCGGCGTCGCGAGCTTGACGTCCAGGGTGGACGGGCCGTCGAGCTGCCCGGCCGGGCGGGCTTGCGCCGTCACCGAAACGTCCAGGGCCTTGTGCAGGCCGACCACCAGGGTGCGGGTCCACCCTTCGGCACCCGGTCCGAAGTAGACGGTCGCGCCGCCGGGGAACGAGGCTTGCTTCAGCAGTGCCTTGCCTGCCGCCGCGTCGAAGGTGCACGGGCGGCAGGTGCCCGTGCGCTCGCCCGGCGCGTCTGCCGGGGGTAGCAGGGCCTTGGCCGGGTCGACCTGGTGGGCCAGTGGCCCGGCCTCCAGCGCGGCGCGGTCGACGCCGAGCGCGAAGCCGTGGCGGACCGTCGCGTCGGTGAACCTCGGATCGGTCACCGGGAACGTGAGGTAGCCGGCCTGCGGCAGGGCCCACGTCGCGTGCCGGTCGCCGAACTCGTGGATGGCCTCGTGCTTCTCGCCGGGGACCTCGGTCGCCAGGTCGAGCGTGCCCGCCTTGACCGCGTCGTACTGGGCGGACGGCTCCCCGACCCGCAGCTCGATCGTCGCGGCGCCGCCTTCGCCGACGCGTTTCAGCGTCCCGCCGGAGCCGGGTTTCCACGGCCCGTCGAGCCGGTACGGGCCGTTGCCGACCGGCGCCTTCGCGAAGCCGTTCCAGTCGTGGGACGCGAGCACCGACGCGGGCAGCGGCACCAGGCCCGGTGCCGAGAGCAACGCCGGGACCTGGCCGGACGGGCGGTCGAGCGTCAAGGTGAGGACGAGTCCCGAGGCCTTGATCTCCCGGGCGCGCACCAGCTTCGTGAGCACCGGCGAAGCCACCCAGTGTGCGGCGGCGATCGCCCTCCAGGTGTCCACATAGGACTGCGCGGTGACCGGGGTGCCGTCGTGGAACGTCGAGGGCCGCAGGCGCACCGTCCAGTGCACCCGGTCGGCGCTCTCGATCGACTCGGCCGCGCGCGGCGTGACCTTCCCGGTCGCCGCGTCGTAGTCGGCGAGCGGGGTCCACAGGGCGCCGGTCACCAGCCGGCCCGCCTGGTCGGAGAGGTCGGCCGGCAGCAGCGTCGCGGGCTCCCGGATGCCGACGGACAGGACACCGGGGGCGGGGCCGGGGTCGGAGCACCCCGTGACGGCGAGGGCCAGGACGGCCAGCAGGGCGAGCAAGCGCATGGGCCAGTCCTACCAGTCGGAAGGCAACCAAAGGCGGTTGTGTCCGGTTGATCTCCGTCGTACGGTTCGGCTGATCACGCCTTTTGGGAGGTTTTGTGCGCACCTGGCTACGGTCGTGCTTCGCCGCCGTCACCGTCAGTGCCACGCTGGTCGCGACCGGGTTGCCGGCCGCCGCCTGCGGCGAGGACGACAAACCCGCGGTCCCGGCCGCGCGGACGGCGGGTGACCCGGGGGCGATCAAGAACGTCAAGTCCGTCGGCAACGTGCCCGACGCCGCCGGCGCCATCTCGATCAACTTCCTCGACTACGGCCGCCGCGACGTCATGGTCGTCTCCGGCGAGTTCGGCCTGAAGGTCTACGACCTGACGAAGAACCCCGCCGCGCCGAAGCTGGTCGGGCAGGTCAGCCTGCCGGGCCTGTGGGAGACCGAGGACACCGAGGTCGACCCGGCCCGCAAGCTGGTGTTCCTGTCCCGGGACCCGCGCGCGTTCGGCGGCACCACGCAGACCGGCGAGTCCGGCATCTACGTCGTCGACGTCGCGAAGCCCGAAGCGCCGAAGATCATCAGCTACGTGAAGGCGCCCGCCGGGCACACCACCAGCTGCGTCGACGGCTGCCGCTACCTGTGGACGGGTGGCCCGTCGAAGGCCGCCGACCAGCCCGCGGAGTGGGGCGGCCGGCCGATCTGGGTCACCGACATCCGCGACCCGAAGCACCCGAAGATGGACCCGCAGCCGATCGAGCTCGCCCGCAACGACGGCAAGACCGACTACGTGCACGACGTCCAGGTGGACGACAACGGCGTGGCCTGGGTGTCCGGGCGCGGTGGCGTGCGTGGTTACTGGACGTCCGGCGTGCACCGCGACCCGCTGTCGAACAAGATCCGCCGCGCGACGGCGCACGAGCCGATCCCGTACGCCGGCGGCGGCATCGCCGAGACCGCGGCGCCGTCCCGGTTCATGCACAACAGCTTCCACCCGGCCGGGCACCGGGTCGGCGACGGCGCCTGGCGCGGTCAGGACCTGATCTACGCGACGGAGGAGAACTTCGTCGACGGCTGCGCGGGCGACGGCGTGCTGACGATCTCGTCGCTGGCCGGTTCCTACCACGGCGAAGGCTGGCGTTCGACGCCCGAGCAGCCCTTCCGGCTGCAGAGCGTCGGCACCTGGGGCGTCAACGGCCAGGAGGGCAGCGACCCGGCGTCCGACGACTGCTCCGCGCACTACTTCGACGTCCGCGGGAAGGTGCTCGCGCAGTCGTTCTACTCGCAGGGCACACGGTTCCTGGACGTGAGCGACCCGACGAACCCGCGGCAGATCGCGTACTACCGGCCGGCGGACGCGAGTGCGTGGGCTCCCTACTGGCACGGGAAGTACGTCTACGTCGCGGACAACGCGCGCGGCGTGGACGTGCTGCAGCTGACCAAGTAGCCCAACCGAAGCAGGCCACCGAAAGTCCGTGAAGGCCTCCTTACCGGCCATAAGAGCCGGTAAGGAGGCCTTCACGGCTTTCAGGAGGTGCGGAGCCAGACTGCGGTGTCGGTCGGCAGGGAGCCGTCCACCGGGCCGCTCGCCAGCAGGACCTCGCCCGCCGGCAGGGGTACCGGCGACGCCGAGAAGTTCAGCGCGAACGTGAAGCCCGGCTCGCGCGTGAACGCCAGCACGCCGTCACCCAGCGACAGCCACTCCAGCGTGCCCGCGCCGAGGGCCGCCTGCTCTTCCCGGATGCGCAGGCCGTCGCGGTAGAGCGACAGCATCGACGTCGGGTCCGCGGCCTCGGCGGCGGCCGTGAACGACGACCACTCCGCGGGCTGCGGGAGCCACGCGTCCCCGGAACCGAAGCCGAACGGCGGCTCGTCACCCGACCACGGGATCGGGACGCGGCAGCCGTCGCGGCCGGGGTCGGTGCCGTTCGTACGGGCCCACACCGGGTCCTGGCGCAGGTTGTCGGGGATGTCGCGGATCTCCCAGAGCCCGAGTTCTTCGCCCTGGTAGACGTACAGCCCGCCCGGCAGGGCCAGCGTCAGCAGCGCCGCCGCGCGGGCCCGGCGGGTGCCCAGCTCCCGGTCCACCGGCAGCTCGTGCAGCCGGTTCGCGAAGCTGAAGCCCGTGTCGCCCTGCCGGCCGTAGCGCGTGACGTGCCGGGTGACGTCGTGGTTCGACAGCACCCACGCGGCCGGCGCGCCGACCTCGTCGTGCGCCCGCAGCGTGCGGGTGATGACGTCGCGGAAGCGCCCGGCGTCCCACGGGCAGACCAGGAAGTCGAAGTTGAACGCCGAGTGCAGCTCGCCCGAGCGCAGGTAGCGCGCCGCGCGGGACATGTCCGGCAGCCACATCTCGCCGACCAGCACGCGCTCGCCCGCGTAGCTGTCGGCGATCTTGCGCCACGACCGGTAGATTTCGTGCAGGCCCTCCATGTCGGAGAACGGCGTCTCGTCGCCCTCTTCGACGTCCGGCAGCCGCGGGTCCTTGACCAGCCCGTCGGCGACGTCGATGCGGAAGCCGTCGACCCCGCGGTCGAACCAGAAGCGCAGCACGTCCTCGAACTCCTGGCGGATGTCCGGGTTCTCCCAGTTGAAGTCCGGCTGGCGCGAGCTGTAGAGGTGCAGGAACCACTCGCCGTCCGGCACGCGCGTCCAGGCGGATCCGCCGAAACGGGACTTCCAGTTGTTGGGCGGCTCGGCGCCGTCCGGGCCGCGGCCGGGCCGGAACCAGAACCGCTGCCGCTCCGGCGAACCCGGGCCCGCGGCGAGCGCGGCCTGGAACCAGCGGTGCTCGTCGGAGCAGTGGTTCGGCACGATGTCGATGATCACCCGGATGTCCCGGGCGTGGGCCTCGGCGAGCAGCTCCTCGGCTTCGGCGAGCGTGCCGAACAGCGGTTCGATGTCGCGGAAGTCGGCGACGTCGTAGCCGCCGTCGTCCATCGGCGAGGGGTACCAGGGGGTGAACCAGATCGCGTCGATCCCCAGCTCGGCCAGGTGGTCCAGGCGCGAACGGACGCCGGCGAGGTCGCCGATGCCGTCGCCGTTGCCGTCCGCGAAGCTGCGGATGTAGACCTGGTAGATCGCCGCGCTACGCCACCAGCCGGTCTTGTCGGTCACGGAAGTGCCCTCCTAGTAGTCGTGGAAACCCCGGGCGCGGCTTCAGCCCTTGACGGCGCCGGCGGTCAGCCCGGCGAGGATCTGCCGCTGGAACGCCAGGAACAGCGCCACCATCGGCAGGCTGGCCAGCACCATCCCGGCGACGAGCACGTTGAGCGGCATGTCGATCGCCACCCGTTGCAGCATCACCGAGAGGGTCTGCTTTTCGGTGTCCGGGAACACCAGCAGGGGCCAGATGAAGTCCTTCCACGCGGTGACCACCGCGAGGATCGACACCACGGCCAGGATCGGCCGCGAGATCGGCAGGATGATCCGCCACAGCGTGCGCACCGGCCCGGCGCCGTCGATGCGGGCCGCTTCGATCAGCTCGTCCGGGATCTGGTCGAAGAACCGCTTCAGCAGGTAGATGTTGAACGCGTTCGCCGCCGCGGGCAGCCAGACCGCGGTCGGCGAGTTGATCAGGTTGAGGTGCAGCAGCGGCAGGTCCGTCACCGTCACGTACGTCGGCACCAGCAGGGCCGTGGCCGGCAGCATCAGCGTCGCCAGCATCAGGCCCAGCACGACGTTGCCGAACTTCGGGCGCAGCTTCGACAGCGCGAACGCGGCCGGCACGTCGATGGCCAGCTGCGCCAGCCACGCGCCGCCGGCGACGATCAGCGTGTTGAGGAAGTACTTGCCCAGGCTCAGCTGGTCCCACGCCTCGCCGAAGGTCTCCGGGTGCCACTCGTGCGGGATGAGCGTAGCCGGGGTCTGCGCCAGTTCCTGCGGTGACTTCATCGCCCCGGTGATCACCCAGTACAGCGGGAACATGAAGGCCAGGACGAACACCGCGAGCGTGCAGGCGAAGATCACGCCGTAGACGGCCTTGCCGCGCCGGCTGCGCAACGCGCCGGGGGAGACGAGGGTCCTCATGACTGGTCCGCCTTCCGCGTCAGCCGGACGTACCACGCCGAGAACACGCCCAGCGCGATGAACAGCAGCAGGCTCATCGCACTCGCCGAGCCGAAGTCGTTGTAGACGAAGGCGTACCGGTAGAGCAGCAGGAGCACGGTGACCGTCGAGTCGTCCGGCCCGCCGCCGGTCATCACGTACGGCTCGGTGAACACCTGCATCGTCGCGACGATCTGCAGCAGCAGGAGCACCAGCAGCACGAACCGGGTCTGCGGGAACGTGACGTGCCGCAGCCGCTGCCACATCCCGGCGCCGTCGAGCTCCGCGGCTTCGTACAGCTCGCCGGGGATCGTGCCGAGCGCGGCCAGGTAGATCAGCGTGGTGCTGCCCATGTTGGCCCAGGTGGAGACGAAGACCAGCGACAGCATCGCGGTGGTGGAGGAGTCGAGCCACTGGCCGCCGGGCAGGCCCACCGCGCCGAGCGCGGAGTTGAACAGACCGGGACCCGGGTCGTAGAACCACTTCCACATCAGCGCCGTGACCACCGGCGGCAGCATCACCGGCAGGTACACCGCGAGCCGGAAGAACGCCTTGGCGTGCCGGATCTCGTTCAGCAGCACCGCGGTGAGGAACGGGACGGCGAACCCGAAGACCAGCGCGAGCCCGGTGAACAGGAGCGTGTTGCGCCAGGCGACGCCGAACAGCGGGTCGTCGAACAGGCGGCTGAAGTTGTCGAACCCGACCCACGTGGGCGCGTTGACGAAGTCGACCTGCTGGAAGCTCAGCAGCACGCCCCGCACGATCGGGTACCAGGAGAACATCGCGAACACCAGCAGCGCGGCGCAGAGCAGGCCGTACGCGGTGAGGTTCTCCTTCAGCTTGCGGCGCAACCGGACGCGGCGGCGCTCGGCCGGGGACGCGGCCGGGCGCCTGGCCCGCGACGAAGACGTCGCGGGCCAGGCGAGGAGGCTACTTGACCTGGGCGAGGACACCGTTGACCTTCGACGAAGCGGACGACAGCTGCTGGTCGATGTTCGCGTTCTGGTCCGTGAGCACCGCCTGCATGACGCTGTCGAGGGCGGCGTAGACCTGTTGCGCGTTGGGCGGCTCGATGCTGCCCTTGATCTTGCTGGTCGTGTCCACGTAGGACTGGTAGTTCGTGGCCGGGACGTTGGCGAACTTCGCCTTCAGCGCCAGCTGCTGGTCACGCACCGCGCCCTGCCAGACGTCCGGGGTCGGCTCGGCGGGCAGGCCGACCGGCTGCTTGCCGTCGACGTACTGCTGGATGTGCTTCTCGAAGCGGTCCGGGTTGAGGTACTTCCACTGGATCCACTCGAGGCCGGCCTTGATCTTCTCCGGCGACGCCTTCGGGTTCAGCATGTAGCCTTCGCCGCCGAGCAGGGTGCCCTGCCCGCCGGGCATGCCCGCGACGCCGTAGTCCTCGTACTTGCCGTTGAACTGCTTGACCAGCGTCGGGATGTTGTCCGGGGCGGCCATGTACATGCCGAGCTGGCCGGCGCCCATCATCCGCTGCACGTCCGTGGCTTCCAGCAGCTGCTTGGCGCCCATGGAGTTGTCGGTCCAGCGCATGTCGTGCAGGTACTGCAGGGCCTGCTTGCCCTTCTCGTTGTCGAAGTCGGCGACCCACTTGTCGCCGTCCTTGCGGGCGATGTCGCCGCCCATCGAGTACAGCCAGCTGGTCATGTGCCAGCCGCCCTGGTTGTTCTTGCTGTAGTCGGCGTACCCGACGGTGCCGTTGCCCAGCGCGGAGATCTTCTTCGCGTCTTCGCGGACTTCGTCCCAGGTCGTCGGCGGCTTGTTCGGGTCGAGCCCGGCCTTCTGGAACAGCGGGCGGCTGTAGACCAGGCCCATCGTGTAGTTCATCGTCGGCAGGCCGTAGAGCTTGCCGCTCGCGTCACGGAAGTTGTCCAGCAGTTCCGGCTTGAGGTCGCCGATGTGCGGGACGCTCTTCGACGCTTCCGTGATGTCCGCGGCTTGATGCCGCGCGATGATCTGCGCCGGGTCGGTGAAGTAGACGTAGTAGACGTCTTCGAGCTGGCCGCCGGCGAGCTTCGCGGAGAACGTCTTCGGGTCCATGAACCCCTCGTGGGGCTCGATCTGGATGTTCGGGTGGGACGCCTCGAACTCCTTGACGTCGGCGTCGAAGACACCGCGCTCGAACGGCTGGCTGGTGGGCGGCTGGCCGGTGACCGTGATCTTCACCTTGCCCCCGGGCGCGGCGGCGTTGCCGTCGTCACCGCAGGCGGCCACCCCCAGCGCGAGGCCGCCTGCGGCCAGCAGGCAGAACATCCGGCGGGGCAAGGATCGGGACCAGGGACTGCTCATCTCAAGCCTCTTCTCGGGTCGCGACGGCTGTCACGTGATTGCGGTCACTCTAAAGTGTGAGACCGGATCGACGCAATAAGCCGACGAGACTTTGCAAGTTACGAACAGGCTGCGAACGCGCCGGCGAGGAGACGCGGGTGGAATGGGTACCGCCGAACGCTCCAGCGCGCCCCGGGCGCGCGAAAAGGCGCGACGGCCCGGAAGCCGTCGCGCCTGGGGGTGACGCGGGGTCAGGCGATGCGGCGCGCGGTCGAGCCGCGCACCACCAGTTCCGGCGCGAACAGCAGCTCCTCGGCCGCCACCTCGCCGCCGTTGATGCGCTTGACCAGCAGCTCGACCACCGCGCGGCCCATCGCCTCGATCGGCTGGCGGGTGGTCGTCAGGGGCGGGTCGGTGCAGTTCATCAGGGCCGAGTCGTCGTAGCCGACCACCGAGACGTCGTCGGGCACCGACAGGCCCTGCCGGCGGGCCGCGCGGACCGCGCCCAGGGCCAGCAGGTCGCTCGCGCACAACACCGCGGTCGCGCCGCGCGGGTAGAGCCGGGCCGCCGCGGCGTGGCCGCCTTCGATGGAGAACATGCCGTGCTCGACCAGTTCGTCGAGCACCGGCAGGCCGAGCTTCGCCGCGTACGCCTGGAACGCCTCCAGCTTGCGCTTCGACGGCACGTGGTCGGTCGGTCCGAGCACCAGCCCGATCTTCTCGTGCCCGAGCGAGCTGAGGTGCCCGACGACCTGCTCGACGGCGACCGCGTCGTCGCACGACACCTGGGGCAGCCCGAGGTGGTCGACGGCCGCGTTGATCAGCACCGTCGGGAGCCGCCGCTCGACCAGGTGGTGGTAGTGCGAGTGCACCGCGTCGGACTGCGCGTAGAGCCCGCCGGCGAACACGACGCCCGACACCTGCTGCTGCAGGAGCAGTTCGACGTACTCCGCCTCCGACACCCCGCCCGCGGTCCGGGTACAAAGGACGGGGGTGAAGCCCTGCTGCGCGAGCGCGTTGCCCATGATCTCGGCCAGGGCCGGGAAAATCGGGTTCTGCAGTTCGGGGAGCACGAGCCCGACCAGGCGGGCGCGCTCGCCGCGCAGCTGGGTGGGCCGCTCGTAACCCATCACGTCCAGCGCGGTGAGCACGGCGGCGCGGGTGCTGGCGGACACCCCCGACCGCCCGTTGAGCACCCGGCTGACCGTGGCTTCACTGACCCCGACCTGGCGGGCGACTTCGGCAAGACGACGCGTCATGAGTGAAACTTTACAGCAACTGCGCGCAAAAGTAAGACAAGCCCGTCCCGGTGTCAGGAGCCGGGACGGGCTTGTCTTCAGTCCGGAGTTACGAAGCCGCCACCTCGAACTCGGACACCTGACCGGCGGGCCAGCCGGTGTTGCCGGTGAACGTCAGCCGCACGAAGCGCTGCGACGTCGCCGTGAACGACGCCGACGCCGTGTTGCCCGACGCCGGGTCGAACGCGTAACCGCGCGAGCCGACCAGCGTCGTGTACGAGCCGCCGTCCGTGCTGCCCGCGATCGTCACCGTCTGGGTGCGCGCGCCCCACGCCGACGACGGCGGCAGCTTGAGCGTCACCTTGTTGATCGACGCCGCCGCGCCCAGGTCGACGGTCAGCGTCTGCGGGAACGCGTTGTTCGCGCTCTCCCAGTACGAGTCCGCGTTGCCGTCGTTGGCGTTGCCCGGCGGGAACCCGCCCTGCGACGACGACGAGCTGATCGCCTTGCCCCGCGCGATGTTGCTGCCCGACTGCGGCGGCTGCGGCGGGCCCGAGTTCGGCGCGGGCCAGCTCGAGCAGTCGCTCCACGTGCCGGTCCAGCCGCTGTTGCCCGAGCCGCCGAAGGTCATCTTCGGGATCGACGTCGGGTACGGGCAGTTGTACGTGCCGGTGACGCCGACGCCGGACGCGCTCAGGTTGCTGATCGTCGCGGTCCCCTGCGTCTGCGACTGCGCCACGAAGGTGCCCGCGCCCTGCACCGAGACGCCGTCGATCGTGACGCCCTGGATCTGCTTGCCCTGCCCGTTGCCGTCGATGAACTGGATCGCCTCGTACGGGCTCTGGATCGCGGTGAACCCGGTGACTCGGATCGTCACGCCGGTGATCGCCTGGTCACGCGCGTCGAACCACAGCGCGCCGACGCCGAACTGCCAGTTCGGGTCGAGTGCCCCGGCCCGCAGCGCGGTGTTGTTCGACAGCGTCACCGTGCCGCCGAGCGGCACCGAGTTGAACCGGTTCGCCACCAGGTAGCCACCGCCGAGCGCGTTGGTGTCCTGCACCAGGTTGCCGCTGACGGTGTTGTTCGACCCGCCGTAGAGCGCGATGCCGTTGGCCAGGTTCGGCTGCACGACCGTGTTGTTCGCGATCGTGTTGCCGGAGTCGGCCTGGCCGTTGGACCAGAGCGCGAGGCCGTCGTCGCCGTTGTTGCGCAGGTAGTTGTTGCGCAACGACGAGTTCGTGACGGCGCCGTCGAAGTTCACGCCGTCGGCCTGGGTGTCCTGGATGCGGTTGTTCTCGATGGTGAGGTTCGACGACGCGCCGTTCATCAGCCACAGCCCGCACTTGGTGTTCTGGATCCAGAGACCCGACACGACCGAGCCGGTGCCGAGAACGCCGTGGAACGCGTTGTCCGGGCTGCCGTCGTTGCGCTCGGTCACGTCACCGAACACCGCGAAGTCGTACAGCTTGATGTTCCCGGACGCGCCGCCGTTGTTGAAGATGTTGTTGCCGTGCAACACCGTGTACCACGGCCCGGCGCCGCGGACGGTGGTCTGGTCGATCTGCAGTGCCGACCCGATCTCGAACCGGCCGGACGGCACGAACAGCTCCTTGCCCTGCGAGCGCGCCGCCGACAGGCCGTTGCGGAACGCCTGGGTGTCGTCGGAGGAGTCGTTCGCCGTGGCGCCGTAATCGGCTACCGAGAGGGCATTCGCCGGCTTCGCGCCCGCGCCGCCGACCTGCTCGAAGTCGGCCAGATCGATGGTCGCCTGGCCGACGTCACCGGAGTCGGCCTGGACGCGGACCTTCGTGCCGGCCGCCGCGTTCTGGCCGAAGAGCAACCGGGCGTCGTCGAAGAAGTGGTGCGTCTTCGAGCCCGAGATGAACCCGGTGTCCACATAGGAGTACCGGGACGTCACGGACAGCCCGCTGCCGAGCTTGGCCCCGCCGACGTACACCGAAAGCCGCCCGGACGAGCCGTCCGGGATGTTGTAGTGGACGTTGATCGAGTTGGCCGCCGCCGGCAGCGTGAACTCGACGTACTGGCCGGACCCGATCCGGACGGCCTGCCGCCCGGACGCTTCCGAAGCGATGCTGGCCTGGGTGTAGTCGGGGCCGACGGCCGAGCCGGTGGTCGCCGAGCACTCGGCCTCGACCGTCCGGAACGGCACGCTCGCGCCGCCGGACGCCGTCGTCGGGCAGGTCGCCGCGGCCGCGGGAGTGCCGCCCGTAACCAGCACGGTCAGGCCGGACGCGGCGAGGGTCGCGGCCAGCAGCGCCGCGCGGCGCCGTGGTGTGGGGGACATCGTCGTCACCTTTCTGCGGGTTCTAGGACGCGTACGCTTCGAGTTCGGACAGCTGTCCCGCCGGCCAGCCGGTGTTGCCGGTGAAGGTCAGCCGCAGGGTGCGCGCGGACGTCGCCGGGAAGGTGATGGTCGCGGTGTTGCCGGTCGCCGGGTTGAAGGTGTAGCCCGCCGCGGCTTTGACGCCGTCGACCGCGATCGTCTGCGTGCGCGTGCCCCACGCCGAGGACGGCGGCAGCTTCAGGACCAGCCGCGACACCGAAACCGTGGCGCCGAAGTCGACGGTCAGCGACTGCGGGAACGCGTTGTTCGCGCTCTCCCAGTACGAGTTCGCGTCGCCGTCGACCGCGTTGCCCGGCGGGAAGCCGCCCTGCGACGCAGACGCGCTGATCGCCTTGTGCAGCGCCAGGTTCCCGGTCGGCGGGGTCGTCGTCGTGGTGGTGGTCGGCGGGGTCGTGGGTGTGGTCGGGGTCGTCGGTGTGGTCGTGCCGCCGTTGTCCGAGCCGTACACCGGCGTCGGCCACGAGCCGCAGAACGTCGTGCTCCAGCCGGAGTTGCCGCCCTGGTCGACCAGGCCGGTCAGCGCGTCCGGGCCCATGCAGTTGTAGACGCCCGCGCGGCCGATCCCGGTCGCGACGACGTTCTTCACCGTGCCGGTCGGCTTGGCCTGCAGCTGCCAGGCGAAGGTCCCCGCGCCGGTGATGCGCACGTTGGTGAAGTGCACGTCCGTGGTCTGGCTGTCGATGAACTGGATGGCCTCGTAGTTGTTGTCCAGCAGGTCGAGGTCGGTGACGTCGACGCGGCCGGTGATGGCGCCGTCGCGGCCGTCGAACCACAGGGCGCCGACGCCGAACTGCCAGTTCGAGTCGAGCACGCCGGTGCGGATCGCGGTGTTGCGCGCGACGGTCGTCGTCCCGGCGAGGGGCACCGCGCTGAACCGGTTGGCGATGTGGATGCCGCCGCCCTGGTCCTGGGTGTCGGCCACGACGTTGTCGGACACGGTGTTGTCGCGCCCGCCGTAGATCGCGATGTTGTTGGCCAGGATCGGCAGCAGCACGGTGTTGAAGGAGAAGGTGTTGTTGTGGTCGGCGTCGTGCTCGGACCACATGGCCAGGCCGTCGTCGCCGGTGTTGCGCAGGAAGTTGTTCGTCACGGTGACGTTGCTGATGCCCTGGTGCAGGTTCAGCCCGTCGGCGGTCTGGTCGAGGATCCGGTTGCCGGACACGGTGAGCCCGTCGAACGGTCCGTCGAGCCACAGCCCGACCTTCGTGTGCTGCAGCCACAGGTTCTGCACGACCGAGCCGCCGCCCAGCGCGCCGCCGATGGCGTTGGACTGGTCGCAGTCGACGCGGGCGTCGACCTGGCCGATGATCGCGAAGTCGTACAGCTTGACCGCGCTGCTCGTGCCCGGGACCGCGCTGTTGCCGGGATACGTCGACGTGCCGCAGCTGGCCGGTTCGCCCTTGCCGAAAATGCCGGCGCGCGGGCCGGTCAGCACGGAGTACCACGGGCCGGCGCCGCGGATGGTCACCTGGTCGACGGTGATGTGGTGGCCGAGGGTGAAGGTCCCGGACGGGATCCAGACCTCTTTGCCTTGACTGCGAGCGGCGGCGACGGCGGCGTCGAACGCGCCCGCGTCGTCGCTGGTGTCGCCCGCGGTGGCGCCGTAGTCGGTGACGGACACCGAGTTCGCGGGCTTGGCCGCGGCCGCGCCGACCTGCTCGAAGTCGGCCAGGTCGATCGTCGAGGTCGTGATGTCGCCCGCGTCGACCTGCAGCTTGATCTTGGTGCCGGCCGGGTAGTTCGTGCCCAGCAGCGCGCGGGTCTCGTCGTAGAAGTGGTGCGCGTGGCCGTCACCCGGGGTGTTGGTGAACGGGTACGAGCCGTAGTACCAGGCGTACTTCGACGTCAGCGCGACGTCGCGGTTGTGGGAACCGTTGACGTACAACGAGATCGAGCCGCTCGTGCCCGTGCCGTTCCCGGAGTCCGGGAGGCTGAACCGGAAGTCGATCGAGTTGGCCGGCGCGGTGAGCGTGAATTCGACGTACTTGCCTTGACCGCCCAGCGTCACGGCTTTGCGGCCGGACGCCTCGCCGGCGAGGGTGCCGGCGTTGCGGTCGGGGCCGATGACCGCGCCGTTGGTCGCGGCGGACTCGGCTTCCTGTTCGAGGAACGGCACGGTCGCGCCGCGCCCGGCGGCGAGCGCCGAATTCGCGGGGGCCGCGGCCAGGGTGACGACGGTCAGGCCGGTCGCGGCGGCGACGGCGGCGGCCAGTGCGCCGAATCTCGCTCGCCGACGGGGCTTGGTCAAGTTTTCGGGCGCGCTGAAGACAGGATGGGGAGACATGGAGCAGCAACTCCTCGTCGAGTGCAGGTGGGGACCCTTGTGACCTGGATCATACGAATCCGGGACAAGATAACGCAATAGATGAACGAACTTACGCAAATTTGCGACAGAAACTGACGGCTGCGCCGGATGCCGGACGTCGGTTTCCGTCGGGCGGAGCAGCGCCACGGCGTCGAGGACCCGCAGGCCGCTGCTAGTTTTGAGCCATGATTGAGCGACGTGCCGACGGAAGCGCCGGTGACGCCGACTACGGCGCGATCGGCGGGGTGTACACGGACTACCGCGTGCCGGACCCGCGGATCGGCCGGTACATCCTCGACGCGCTGGGGGAGGCGCGGACCGTCCTCAACGTCGGCGCGGGCGCGGGCGCGTACGAGCCCCAGGACCGCGAGGTGACGGCGGTCGAGCCGTCGGCGTCGATGCGCGCGCAGCGGCCCGAGGGCCTGCCACCCGCGGTCGACGCGGTCGCCGAGAAGCTGCCGTTCCCGGACCGGTCGTTCGAGGGCGCGATGAGCACGTTCAGCGTCCACCAGTGGAACGACCTGTGGGCCGGGCTGAAGGAGGTCCGCCGGGTCACCCGCGGTCCGGTCGCCATCCTGACCTGCGATCCCGCGCTGCTGCGGCGGTTCTGGCTGCTCGACTACGCGCCCGAGGTGATCGAGACCGAGGCGCGGCGCTACCCGCCGGTCGACGACATCGCCGACGGGCTCGGCGGCCACACGTCGATCATCGGCGTCCCGGTGCCGATCGACTGCACCGACGGCTTCAACGAGGCCTACTACGCCCGCCCCGAGCGCCTGCTCGACCCGGGCGCGCGGCTGTCGTGCTCGGCGTGGAGCTTCGTCGACGACCGGGTGCACCACCGGTTCGCCGCGGAGCTGCGCCACGACCTCGACGACGGCACGTGGGAACGCCGCTACGGCCGGTTCCGCGAGCAGCCGACGTTCGACGGCTCGCTCGTCCTCGTCGTCTCGAACCCCGAGGGAGCCTGACGTGCCGCCGCCGTTCGACCCGGAACTGGCGCCGGTCGTCGAACAGCTGCGGGCGGCCCGTCCGCCGTTGAACACGGTGGACGGCATCGCCGCGCGGCGTGAGTTCGTCGCCGGCGCCGAGCAGACCGTCGACGAGCTGGCCGCGGCGCACCCGGGCTTCGAGTTCGCGGAGGAGCGCGCGGAGGAGGTGCCGTTGCTGGTCGCGCGCCCGCCCGAGAGCCGCGGCGTTCTCTACTACGTCCACGGCGGCGGCCTGATCGTCGGCAGCCACCTCGGCCCGGACGTGCCGAACGTGCTGCGCTGGGCGGGAGAACTCGGCGTCACCATCGTTTCGCCGGGTTACCGGCTCGCGCCCGAACACCCGTACCCGGCGCCGGTCGAAGACTGCTACGCCGGTCTGTCGTGGACGGCCGAGCGGCTCGCCGGTCCGATCGTGATCGGCGGCGTCAGCGCGGGTGGCGGCCTGGCGGCGGCCACGGCCCTGCTCGCCCGCGACCGCGGCGGCCCGGCACTCGCCGGGCAGCTGCTGCTCTGCCCGATGCTCGACGACCGCAACAGCACGCACTCGGCCGTCGAGCTCGACGGCCGCGGTCTGTGGGACCGCACGGCCAACAACGTCGGCTGGGCGGCGTACCTGGGAGACCTTCGCGACGTCCCGCCGTACGCCGCGCCGGCCCGCGCGGCCGACCTTTCCGGCCTGCCGCCGACGTTCCTGGACGTCGGCACCGCCGAGACGTTCCGCGACGAGGTGGTCGCCTACGCGAGCCGGCTCTGGGAGGCGGGCGGCGAGGCCGAGCTGCACGTCTGGCCCGGCGGGTTCCACGGCTTCGACGCGCTGGTGCCGGAAGCGCGGCTCAGCCGGGCGGCGCGGGCCGCCCGGCTGAGCTGGTTGCAGCGTCTGCTCAGCCGCCGGCCAGCAGCTCCTGCAGCTCGCTGACGGCCTTCGCGAGTTCGTCGGCGAAGCGGTACATCTCCGACGACACGTGCTTCGGCGTGCTGAGGTAGAGGTTCCAGCGGTCCGGCAGCAGCACGTACGCGATGCCGATGCACTGCGGGCTGGTCGAGCCGAAGCCGAAGTACTGGATGTTCACCGACGGCGCCGAGCTGGTGCTCAGGTAGTCGTCGCGCATCTTCAGCCAGCCCGGCGAGCTGTACAACGCCGGTGTCTCCGTGTCGCCGCGGCGCTTGGCGATCAGCTGCAGCTCCCACAGGTGCTGCTCCGGCGCGTCACCGGCCTGACACTCCTTCGCCCGCGAAACGTGCTTCGCCGCCGCCGTCCGGAACGCTTCCCGCTTCTCTTCGGTTGAGCCGTCTTCCATCGCGGCGACGAACCGGAAGACCTCCGGCGTGACGACGCGCATGGCTTCGGTCCGGCCGTTCCGGAACTGCCGGGTGGCGATCGACTCGTACGTCGCCCCCGTCAGGCCCTTCGCGCGCTTGTGCGCGAGCTGGTAGGCCATCTGCGCGAAGGCGTCGGGGGACATCCCCAGCTCCTTCACGCGGTTGGCGCCGAAGTCGAACGACACGGTCTGCGTGGCCGTCGCGTCCGCGTACGCCTTGAAGGACTCTCCGGCGGCGCGGGCGTCTTCGCGGAGGGCGTCGGTCAGCGTGAACTCGACGGGCTCGAACCCCGGGACGCCGTCGGCGGGGTCACGCGGGAGGCGTTCCCCGCTGAGCAGCGCGTCCGTGAAGCCGAGGATCGTGGTGCCGTCGAGCTCGCAGTGCTCGACGTTGATCCCGGCGGTGCCGTCCTCGAACACGATCAGCGAGACGGCCTTGTCGTACCAGCGGTTGGCGCCGTACAGCAGCTGGTCCGCGGCTTCCAGGGTGGTCGACGGCGCGAAGTCGTCGAGGCAGACGCAGAACAACGCCGTCTCGAGGGTTTCGAGAGCTTCGGCGTTGCCCGCGTCCAGCAGGGCCTGCCGGCTGGCCGCCCACTCCGCGCGGGCCTTGGTGGTGAAGTGGCCGGCGGGCACGTCCGTGGTGTGGTCGTCCTTGAGGATCGCCCGCAGGCCGTCGGCGAGCTGCTCGGCGGAGTACGGCCGGCCGTCTTCGGCGACGACGTCCATCCGGAACGGCGTGTTCCGGTGGAACACGATGATGTGCCGCGCCCGCGACGGCCCTTCCCAGCCGTCGCGGTACGGCGTGCGCGCGGTGTCGAGCACTTCGCCCGGGATCCGCGTCGCCGAGAACAGGTACCGGTGCTGCACCATCGACTGCGGCGCGCCGCGCACGAGCACGGCCGGCACCAGTTCGTCGTCGAGCCGCAGCTTGTAGTCCACCGCGGACGCGGTCAGCTCGGCCGCGCGTTCCACCTGGCCCAGCGGCGATTCGGCGAACAGGAAGAAGAAGTTGGCGTTGAGCGCGATCCGGTCGCGGCGGCCGAGGTAGCGGTACGGCCAGAAGGTGTCCAGCCAGCTGTGCACGCCGGGTGACCGGTCGTACTCCTCCAGCGCGGCCTGCAACCCGTGGGCCGGGCTGTCGGGCGCGAGGAAGTCCTCGACCGCCGCTTCGGTCTCCGCCAGCTCGTCCGGCGTCAGCAGCGGACCGCACCATTCCAGGAAGCGGCGGCCGCTGTCGTCCAAGGTGGGCACGGGGACCCGGGGAAGCCGGTCCTCGTTGCCGAACGTGCGGGGGGACCATTCCGGACTGCTCACTCTGTCATCCTCGTTCGTCGGGGGCGGTGTCTTCGTCTTCGGTGGCAACGGCGTTGAGCGTGGACGCGAGCCCGGCGGCCGCACCCTTCTTCGGTCGGGAAACATACAGCTGCGCGTACAGCCAGCCTTCGGACTCGAGCCCTTCGGGATCGACGCCGGCCGTGCCCAGCGAGTCGAGGATGTGGGCCTGCTCCTCGGCGGAGGCGAACCGCCGCTGCCGGTAGACGCCGTCGATCGCCGCGGTCTCGTAGCCCAGCTCCGCGAGGCTTTCCGCGACCGGGTCGTAGGAGAACATCCGCAGCACGAAGTGCGCCATCCACGGCCGGGAGCCGCGCGCGATCCGGGCGATCGACTTCTCGGTGACGTAGCCGACACAGCCGGTCGACACGACGAGGTCCACCTGATCGAGCAGCGCCTGCTGCGTCTCGTCCGGGTCGTAGCGTTCGAAGTCGGCGTAGATCGTCTCGTCCAGGAAGCCCGCTTCACGCGCGTAGTCCAGCGCCGCCCCCGCGGCGTCGAGGCCGAAGAACCGGGCGCCGTCGGGGGTCGCGCGGCTGCGCACGAGCCGCCGGTCGCGCTCGAGCAGGGCGGCGCGGTCGAGGTCCTCGACACCGGGCGCGGTGTACTGCTCGTAGAGGTCGTCCAGGGTCGTTTCGCACCGCAGCAACGCGCTGTTGACGCCGTAGGAACAGCCGACGTCGAGCACGGTCGGCCGCGCGATCCCGCGCTCCGCCTGGTATTCCTCGATCAGTTTCGTGAAGTACGGCTTCGCCAGTTGCGGAATCTGGTAATCCACGCGCTGCAACGTTCCGAAGAACGGACGGGGGTCGGGCGCGGTGTAGATGTGGTCGAACGAGATCTTGCCGGTCGAGTCGAAAGGCACGGGCCAGGCTCCTAGATCTAGTCGAGCAGGGCGTCGCCCCGCACAGCGTGACCAGCCAGGTGTTCGGGCAGGACCCGGCCGAAGAGCTGCCTGGTCCGCTCCGGGCTGCCGATGACGCCGGGGCGCTCGCTGTAAGCGAAGATCGCCGAGTGGCGCGCGATCTTCCCTTCCACCCTAGTGACCCGATGCAAGGCGAAGCGGCCTTTGAACAACTGCAGATCGCCCGGACGGAGGCTCAATCGCTGGACCAGACGGGTGCTTTCCCCGGAAAGAACGGAGCGGACACCGGAAAAATTCTCGGCCTCCGCGGACCGGATGTTCGGGCAGTATTCGAACGTTCCGCCGTCGTTCGCGGCCTGCGTCAGCATGCTGACGGTGTAGGAGTTCGTGTCGAAGTGCCACGGGTGCGCGCGGCCGGGCGCGATCACGTTGAGCGTCAGCCCGGACAGCGGGTCGGCGAGCTCGTGCAGCTCCGGCAGGCCGAAGCAGTCCGCGATGAACCGCTGGAACACCGGGCTGGTGTAGAGCCGGCTGATGATGGCGTCGCCGGGGACGTGGTCGCGGGCGACGAAGGCGTTGCCGCGCTCCATGATCGTCCGGCCCGGGTGGTCCTCGGGCAGCGCGGCGTCGAGCGCGGTGTTGTACGCGTTGACCTTTTCGACCTTCGTGTACGCGTGCGGTTCGAGTGCGGCGCACTCGGCCCGCAAGGCCTCGTGCAGCTCCGGCCGGATGAAGTCGGCGAGGACGCTGCAGCCGACGTCGGCGAGCTCCGCGCGGGTACCGGCGACGACCTCCCGCCAGGCTCCGCTTTCCGGATCGGTGAGCGGATAGCGGTCCGAGTCGATCATGTCCAGCGCGGCCACGGAGGTGCTCATCGAAGTCCTTCCGGCAGGTGAAGCTACGGTGCTTGCCCTGGTCGTGAGGAAAACAAGTAGCACAACGCCCCGGCGGTCAACCGTGGGTTTGTGAGCGGTGACACAAAGTGGTCAGTTGCCGATTTCGGTCGCCCAGGAGCTGACGGTGACGGTGTCCGTGGTGCCGAGGTCGGTGTCCAGCGGCTGGCTCTGCGCGGGTTCGCCCGGGACGGGGACCACCGAGATCGCGGCACCGGTGTGCTGGTCCCCGGACGTCACGGTCGCCGACCACGCGAGCACGGCCACGACCTTCTCGCCGGGCTTGAGCGTCACGTTCTGCGGCCCGAGGTCACGCGCGAAGTACGACGTACCGTGCTCGACCTTCACTTCGAGCGGCGAACCGTCTTCGGTGAGGATCTTCAGGTCCGGGTAGCCGGTGACCTTCCGCGGCTCGCCGTCCCGGTTGGTCAGCGTCAGCACGCTCGCGCGGTGCCCGAGACCGGCTTCGACCTGGCCGACCGAAAGCGACAGTCCGGCCGACGGCGGTGGCGCGTACGTCGGGCTCGGCGTCGTCGTGGGTGTGGGCACGGGCGGCGGAGGCGGCGTAGTGCCGCAACCCGCGAGAAGCGCGACGAAGAGAAGTGGTGCGAAGCGGAAAACCCCCATGAACCGGAAGAGTAGCGGGCGCCCCGGAGCCGGGCGCCCGCTACCGCTGTGTCGACCGGGGCTCCGCCACCCGGAACCCCCGAAGAACCGCTTATTACGGCGTGAGCAGGGGCAGCAGCGGCTTCCGGACCGCGGTGGCGACCCCGTCGGACGCCTCCGCCGCGGCGATCCGCTCGGCCGAGGGCCGGCCGTAGCCCGTCGTCCGCTGCACCAGCGGCCGGCCCAGCGGCTCGACCATCTCGCGCATGTCGCTGATCGTCTTGTACGACCCGTTCGACGCGCCGGCCATCCGGCTGATCGTCTCCTCCATCAGCGTGCCGCCGATGTCGTTGACGCCGCCCTGCAGCACCGCGCGGCTGCCCTCGGTGCCGAGCTTCACCCAGGAGCTCTGGATGTTGTCGATCATCCCGTGCAGCAGCAGCCGGGACAGCGCGTGCACCGCCCGGTTCTCGTTCTGCGTCGCCCCCGGCCGGGCGAGCCCGGCGAGGTAGATCGGCGAGCTCTGGTGGATGAACGGCAGCAGCACGAACTCGGAGAAGCCGCGCTTGCCGTGCTTCTCGAGGCCGTCGCGCTGCAGCTTCGCGAGCAGCTTGAGGTGCGCGACCCAGTGCGCGGGCGTGTCGACGTGGCCGTACATCATCGTGGACGTCGTCGGCAGGCCGACCTCGTGCGCGGTGGTGACGACCTTGATCCACTCCGACGTCGGCAGCTTGCCCTTGGTGAGCACCCAGCGGACGTCGTCGTCGAGGATCTCCGCGGCCGTGCCCGGCAGCGAGTCGACGCCGGACTCCTTCGCCTGGATCAGCCAGTCCCGCAGCGAGAGGTTGGTCCGCGAAGCGCCGTTGACGACCTCCATCGGGCTGTAGGAGTGCAGGTGGATGTCCGGCTGCCGGCGCTTGACCTCGGCCGCGAGGTCGAAGTACGCGGTGCCCGGCAGGTCCGGGTGGATGCCGCCCTGCATGCAGATCTCGGTCGCGCCCGCGGCCCACGCCTCGTCGACGCGGTCGCCGACCTGCTCCAGCGAGAGCGTGTACGCGTCGGCGTCGGTGCGACGCTGCGCGAAGGCGCAGAAGCGGCAACCCGTGTAGCAGACGTTGGTGAAGTTGATGTTCCGCGTGACGACGAAGGTGACGTCGTCGCCGACCGTCTCGCGCCGCAGGTCGTCGGCCAGCTTCGTGAAGGCGTCGAGTTCCTTGCCGTCGGCGGACAGCAGCGCGAGCGCGGCGTCGTCGGACAGCCCGGCGGGGTCCTTTTCCGCGCTGCGCAAGGCTTCCAGCACGGTGGAGTCGAACTTCTGCGGCCCGGTCTTGATCCGGTCGCCGATCTCCTTCCAGTCCCCGTACACCGAGTCGAAGTCGCTGCGGCGGTCTTCCGTCCGGCCGGTGGTGTCGATCTCGGTGTGCAGGTCGGTGCGGCCGGACTGCTGCCAGCCGCCGTCCGGCTCCTGCCACGGGATGCCGACCGGCATCGCGCCCTCGCGCGCCATCCCGGTGGCCGGGTCGACGAGCGCGGCGACGTGCCGGGTGATCCGCGGGTCCAGCCAGGGCTCGCCGGCGTTGACGTACTCGGGGTAGATCGTGAGCCGTTCCTTGAGCTCGAAGCCGGCCTTCTCGGTGCGGCGGGCGAGCTCGTCGATCTGCGGCCACGCGCGTTCCGGGTTGACGTGGTCCGGGGTCAGCGGCGAGACGCCGCCCCAGTCGTCGATCCCGGCGCGGATCATCAGGTCGTACTGGTTGCCGATCAGGTTCGGCGGCGCCTGGATGCGCATCTTCGGGCCGAGCACGAGCCGCGCCACGGCGATGTTCGCGGCGAGCTCCTCGAGGTCGGCGTCCGGCGTCGCGCGCATCTTCGTGTCGGGCTTGGCCCGGAAGTTCTGCACGATGACTTCCTGGATGCCGCCGTAGGTCTTGGCGATCTTGCGGATCTCGAACAGGGCGTCCGCGCGCTCCTCGAACGTCTCGCCGATGCCGATCAGCACCCCGGTGGTGAACGGGACGCTGCTGCGGCCGGCGTCTTCGAGCACGCGCAGCCGGACGGCGGGATCCTTGTCCGGCGACCCGTAGTGCGGGCCGCCCTTCTCGCTCCACAGCCGGGTCGCGGTCGTCTCCAGCATCATGCCCATCGACGGCGCGACGGGCTTGAGGCGCTGGAAGTCCTGCCAGGACAGGACGCCGGGGTTGAGGTGCGGCAGCAGGCCGGTCTCCTCCAGCACCCGGATCGCCATCGCGCGGACGTAGGAGAGCGTGTCGTCGTAGCCGTGCGCGTCCAGCCAGTCGCGGGCCGCCGTCCAGCGGTCCTCGGGCCGGTCGCCGAGGGTGAAGAGGGCTTCCTTGCAGCCCATCTCGGCACCCTTGCGGGCGATGTCGAGGACCTCGTCGGGCGAGAGGAACGGCGATTCGAGCCGGCCGGGCACGGTGACGAACGTGCAGTAGCCGCAGCGGTCGCGGCAGAGCCGGGTGAGCGGGATGAACACCTTGCGGCTGTAGGTGATGATCCCCGCGCGCCCGGCCTCGGCCAGGCCGGCGTCGCGGATGCGGGAGGCGTACTCGGACAGCTTCCCCAGGTCTTCGCCGCGAGCGTGCAGCAGGACGCTCGCCTCGGCTACGTCGAGTGTCTTCCCGTCACGCGCCCGGGCGAGCGCACGGCGCATCGCGGAGGCGGTCGGGGTGGTGGCGTCGGGTTCGGGTCCCATTCCGCCCACGCTAGGACCGTCCTCGTGCGACCAGCCAGTGTGTCTTCCGCACCCCGCTCACCCGATCGTGGATGGTGATCGTCGTCGCAGGTCAACGCGCCGAGATGGTTGTCGATCAGCTGCGCGGCGTGTATTACCTAAAGGGTGGCCTCGGTGATCGGGAAGAAGATCGGCGGACGGACGTACTACTACCTCGCGGAGTCCGCGCGGGTGGACGGCAAGCCCCGTGTGGTGACCCAGCGTTATCTCGGTACCGCCGACGAGATCGCGCGCGCCGTCCCGGGCGGTGAACCCGCGTCGGCACGCTACCGCGCGTACGGCGCCGTGGCCGCGGTGTGGGCGACGCTGCGGCGTCTCGACTTCGTCCGCCGCGTCGACGAGGTCGCCGGGCCCCAGCGCGCCAAGACCACGCTCGGGCTGACGCTGGCGATCGCAGTGCTGCACCGGGCCACCGCGCCGGAGACGCCGATCGCGGACTGGTGGGCGACCGGGGCCGCCCCGGACCTGGTGCGCCCTCGGGTGTCCACAGTAGACGGATTCTGGCGGGCGCTGGAAAGGCTGACCCCCGAACGGATCACGCGGATCGAGGAGACCGTCGCCTCCGCGGTGTTGGAGATCCTCGACGACCACGCGGCCCTCGCCGTCGACGTCCCGCAGTTCACCGCGTTCGCGGCCGCGGACTGCACGCTGCCCTCGGCCTGCCAGGGCGTGCTCGCCGGGGTGGGCCTGCGGGTGACCCGCGACGGCGCGATCCCGCTCGGCTCGCGGCTGTACCGGCGCGACGACGGCACGGCCCCGACGTTCGCCGCGCTGACCGGCGAGCTGGGCCCGGCGACGCTCATCTTCCACACCGGACAGGCCGCGCAGCTCGACCTCGGCTCACGCAGCGGGTTCGTCGGTTCCCTGCCGCTGACCGACCACCCCGAGCTGCTGACCCAGCCCGCGTCCGCCCGCAAGCGCGTCGACCCCGAGCGGTTCGCCGGCCTCACCGCGCTCGACACGCACGCGGTGGTGGACGGCGTCCGGCGGCGGGTGATCCTGACGCATTCGGCGACGCTGCACGCGGCGCAGTCCCGCGCGTTCGCCGACGAGCTGGCCACCGCGACCCGCGAGCTGGACGGCCTGGCCGGGGCCCTGGCGGCGGGCACCCACCGCGGCGACCGCGCCCAGGTGCACGCCGAGATCGGCCGCGTCACCCGCGGCCGGCGCGCCGAGCGCGTGCTCACCGCGGTGCTGAGCGGGAGCCGGGCCGGGGAGATCCGCCTCGAGCGGCGGATCGACACCGCCGCCGTCGCCCGCCTCGACGACGAGTTCTTCGGCAAGCAGGTGCTGGTCACCGACCGGGACTGGCCGGTCGCCGAGGTCGTCACCGCCTACCGGGCGCGCACCCACCTCGAATCGACGTTCCGCTGGCTGACCGGGCCCACCGTCACCGGCCCCACCCCGCGCTGGGAGTGGACGCGGCAGCGGATCGCGGCACACGGGCTCGTCTCGGTGCTCGCCGCGACGGTGACGCACCTGATGCGGCGCGAGGCCGACCGGGCCGGGATGAACCTGTCCGTGAGTGAGCTGCTCGGCCGGCTCGCGGGCATCGGCGAGCTGGTGCTGCACTACCCGTCGACCGGCGGGCGGCCGCGGACCGCGCGCCGGCCGACCGAGCGGGACCCGGCCCAGCAGGCCCTGTTCGATCTGTTTCAGGATTCGCGGTAGATCTGCAGCGCGGAGAAGCTCTGCACCACCGGCATCAGCTCGATGACGTTGATGTTCACGTGCTTCGGCTGGCTCGCGGCCCAGTAGACGGACTCCGCGACATCGTCCGCCGTCAGCGGGGTGGTGCCCTGGTAGACCTTGTCGGCCTTCTCCTGGTCGCCGTCGAAGCGGACCTTCGAGAAGTCCGTGCCGCCGACCATGCCGGGCTCGATGTTCGTCACCCGGACGCCGGTGCCGTGCAGGTCACTGCGCAGGTTGAGGCTGAACTGGTGGACGAACGCCTTGGTCGCGCCGTAGACGTTGCCGCCGGGGTAAGGGTAGGTGCCGGCGATCGAGCCGATGTTGAGCACGTGGCCACGGCCGCGCTCGACCATCCCGGGCAGCAGCGCGCGCGTGACGTGGGTGAGGCCGCGGACGTTCGTCGCGATCATCTCGTCCCAGTCGGCGAGGTCCGCCTGGTGCGCGGGCTGGAGGCCCTTCGCGAGCCCGGCGTTGTTGACCAGGACGTCGACCTCGCGCCAGTCCGCGGGGAGGCCTTCGATCTTCGTCTTGACCGCTTCGGGGTCGCCGACGTCGAGCTTGAGCGTGAGGACGGCGTCGCCCAGCTCCCCGGCGAGCTTCTCGAGCTTGTCGTCACTACGGGCGACGGCGATCACCCGGGCGCCCTCGGCGACGAACCGGCGGGCGATGGCGTCACCGAAGCCGGCGCTGGCGCCGGTCACGAACACGGTCTGCTGCTGGGTCATGGCTTGGCTCCGCTGTCGGTCAGGAAGGTGCTGAGCGCCTCGTTGAACTCGGTCTCGCGCTCCAGGTTAGGCAGGTGGCCCGCGCCGTCGATCACCACCAGGGTGGAACCCGCGACTTCCCGGTGGATGAGTTCGGCGTCGCGCACCGGGGTGAACTCGTCCTCACTGCCTGCTACGACCAGGGTCGGGACGGCGATGTTCCGGAGCCCGGGGGTGTAGTCCGGGCGCTCGGCGCGTCCTCTCAGGGCGGCCGCGGCACCCTCGGGGGGAGCGTTGCGCATCATCCTTCTGACGTGCTCCTCGACGTCCGGCCTGGTCGCGCGGGTCTCCGGCGAGATCATCTTGGGGAGGAGCTCGTCGGCGTACTGCTCCATGCCGTCCCCGGTGATCCTCGCCGCGGTGTCGATACGGCCCTGCTTCACCTCGGGGGTGTCCAGGCCGGCGAAGGTGTCGGCCAGCAGGAGCGCGCTGACGCGGCCGGGGTGGTCGGCGATCGCCTGCATGACGATCTGGCCGCCCATGGAGAGGCCGCCGAGCACGAAGGTCCCGATACCGAGGTGGTCGGCCAGCTCGACGACGTCGCGCGCGAAGACGTCGAGGCCGGTCTTGGTCTCGTCGGACTTGCGGGTGCCGTACCCGCGGAGGTCCGGGGTGACGACCCGGTAGCCGCGCCCGGCCAGGTACCGGGCCTGGGGGCGCCACATCGAACGGTCGAAGGGGTGGCCGTGGACGAGCAGGACGGTCGTCGCGTCCTCCGGTCCCGCGTCGTCGTAGGTGGAGGTCATGCCTTCGACGCTAGGCGGAGCTTTGATGCGGAGCAATACGGCGCAATGTACTCGGAGCAATGTTCTTTCCGTGCTCTTCCCGGCTGCTTCCCGGGATTTCCCCTGGCGCTCTCGGGGCGCCGGGGGCACACTGGGCCTCGGACGGGCTCCGTCAGGGGTTCTGACCTGCGCTGATCTTGTTAACGGACCCCCCTGTTTCAGGCGGTTTCGGGG